>CAVTCB010000001.1:0-14159 GCA_963733105.1 uncultured Gemmatimonadales bacterium
TGCCGGGTGCGTTCGTGGTGCTGGCCCGGCTCCCGCTGAGCGCCAACGGCAAGGTCGACCGGCGGGCGCTCCCCGCGCCGCCGGAGGGCGCCGGGGAGGCTTACGTCGCGCCCCGCACGGCGACGGAGGAGGTGCTGGCGGGGATCTGGGCGGAGGTGCTGGGGCTGGAGCGGGTGGGGATGGAGACCGGCTTCTTCGAGCTGGGAGGGGCACTCCCTGCGGCGACGCAGGTGGTGTCGCGGGTGCGGCAGGCGCTCGGGGCGGAGGTGCCGCTGAAGGCGCTCTTCGAGGCGCCCACAGTGGCCGGGCTGGCCGCGCGCGTGGAGGCGCTGCGGGGCCCGGGCGCCGCGACCCTCCCCGTGCGGCGGGTCTCGCGCGAGGAGCCGCTCCCGCTGTCGTTCGCGCAGCAGCGGCTGTGGCTGGTGGACCGGATCGATCCGGGGAGCGCCGCCTACAACGTCCCCGTCGGCGCTGCGGCTGCGCGGGCCCCTGGACGTGGCGGCGCTGCGGGCCAGCCTGGACGCGCTGGTGCGGCGGCACGAGACGCTGCGCACCACGTTCGCGGAGCAGGGCGGCGCGCCCGTGCAGGTGATCCATCCCCCCGCCCCGGTGCCGCTCCGGGTCGTCGATCTCGGGAGCGCCGCCGAAGCGCTCCGGGAGGCGGAGCGCCTCGCGGACGGAGGAAGCGCTGCGGCCGTTCGACCTGGCGCGCGGTCCGCTGCTGCGCGGCACGCTGCTCCGCCTGGGCGAAGAGCGACCACGTGCTCCTCTTCACGCTGCACCACGTCGTCAGCGACGGCTGGAGCATGGGAGTGCTGGTGCGCGAGGTCTCGGCGCTCTACGCCGGCGAGCCGCCTCCCGCGAGCTTCCGGTGCAGTACGCCGACTACGCCGTCTGGCAGCGCGAGTGGCTGCGCGGCGAGGTCCTGGAGGCGCAGATCGGCCTACTGGAAGGAGCGCCTGGCCGGCGCTCCCCCGGTGCTGGAGATCCCGGTCGACCGGCCGCGCGCCCCGGGGCAGAGCCCGGGCGCGGAGATCTACGCCTTCGGCCTCTCGCCCGAGCTGTCGCGCGGGCTGCGGGAGCTGTCCCGCCGCGAGGGGGCGACGCTGTTCATGACCGTGCTGGCCGCCTGGCAGGCGCTCCTGGGGCGCTACGCGGGGCAGGAGGACGTGGTCGTGGGGAGCCCCGTCGCGGGCCGGACCCGGCGCGAAGTGGAGGGGCTGATCGGCTTCTTCGTCAACATGCTCGCCCTGCGGGCCGACCTGTCGGACGACCCCGCCTGGGCCGAGCTGCTGGGGCGGGTGCGGGAGACGGCGCTCGGAGCGTACGACCACCAGGAGCTGCCGTTCGAGCGCCTGGTGGAGGAAGTGGGCGTGGAGCGCAGCCTGACGCACGCGCCGCTCTTCCAGACCACCTTCGCGCTGCACCGCGCCGGCGGGGACGACGGGCTGCGCCTGGACGGCGTGGCGCTGGAGCCGTTCGGAGGCGGCGGGCGCGTCGCCCAGTTCGACCTGGAGCTGACGGTGAGCGAGGCGGGGGAGGCGCTGGGAGGAGCGCTCGTCTACCGTCCGGCGCTCTTCGAGGCCGCGACCATGGCGCGCCTGGCCGGGCACCTGGAGAGCGTGCTGGAGGCGATGGCCGCCGACCCGCGGCGGCGCCTCTCGGAGCTGTCGCTGCTGCGCGGGGCGGAGCGCGCGCAGGTGCTGGAGGCGTGGAACGCCACCGCCGCCGCATACCCCCGCGAGCGCTGCATCCACCACCTGTTCGCCGCGCAGGCGAGCCGCACGCCCGAGGCGGTGGCGGTCGTCTGCGTGGACGGAGCGCTGACCTACGCCGAGCTGGAGCGCCGCTCCGACCGGCTGGCGCACCGGCTGGTCGGGCTGGGCGTGGGGCCGGAGAGCCGCGTGGGGCTCTGCCTGGACCGCGGCGTGGAGATGGTGGTGGCGCTGCTGGGCGTCCTCAAGGCCGGCGGCGCCTACCTGCCGCTGGACCCGTCCTACCCGGCCGAGCGGCTCGCCTACATGCTGGCCGACTCGGGCGCGTCCGTGCTCCTGACGCAGGAGAGCCTGGCCGGCCTGTTCCAAGGCTTCGGGGGCGAGATCGTCGCGCTCGACACGGCCGAGGTCCAGGGCGCCGTTGCAGGCTGTCCCCTGTCCCCTGTTCCCTGTCCCCTCTCTGCCGCGTACGTGATCTACACCTCGGGCTCCACCGGGCAGCCCAAGGGAGTGGCCGTCCCGCACCGCGCCGTCGTGAACTTCCTCGAGTCCATGCGTGCGCGGCCGGGGCTCTCGGCGGGGGACACCCTGCTGGCGGTGACGACGCTCTCCTTCGACATCGCGGCGCTGGAGCTGTTCCTGCCGCTGACGACGGGCGCGCGGGTGGTGGTCGCCGACCGGGAGACCGCCTCCGACGGGGAGCGGCTGCGCGACGCGCTGGCGGCGAGCGGGGCGACGGCCATGCAGGCGACCCCGGCGAGCTGGCGGATGCTGCTGGAGGCGGGGTGGGAGGGGACGCCGGGGCTGAAGGCGCTCTGCGGAGGCGAGGCGCTCCCGCGGGAGCTGGCGGAGCGGCTGGGGGCGCGCTGCGGCGAGCTGTGGAACCTCTACGGGCCCACGGAGACGACCATCTGGTCGGTCGCCCGGCGCGTGGAGCCCGGGGCGGGGGCGGTGCCGATCGGGGTGCCGATCGCCAACACGCAGGCCTACGCGCTGGACGGGAGCCTGGAGCCGGCGCCGGTGGGCGTGGCCGGAGAGCTGTACATCGGGGGAGACGGGGTGGCGCGCGGCTACCTGGGGCGGCCGGAGCTGACGGCGGAGCGCTTCGTCCCCGACGGCTTCTCCTCCGTGCCGGGGGCGCGCCTGTACCGGACGGGGGACCGGGTGCGGTGGCGGGCGGACGGGGAGCTGGAGTACCTGGGTCGCACCGACCACCAGGTCAAGGTGCGGGGCTTCCGCATCGAGCTGGGGGAGGTCGAGGCGGCGCTGTGCGCCCTGGCGCAGGTGCGCGAGGCGGCGGCCGTGGTGCGCGAGGACGCGTCCGGCGACCGTCGCCTGGTGGGGTACGTGGTGCCGGAAGCGGGCGTGGAGGTGTCGCCGTCGGCGCTGCGCGGGGAGCTGCGGGAGCACCTGCCGGAGCACATGGTGCCGTCGGCGCTGGTGGTGCTGGAGCGGCTCCCGCTGACCGCCAACGGGAAGACCGACCGGCGGGCGCTCCCGGCGCCGGAGTGGGGGGCCGGGGGTGCGTACGTGGCCCCGCGCACGGCGACCGAGGAGGTGCTGAGTGGGATCTGGGCCGAGGTGCTGGGAGCTGGAGCGGGTAGGGGTGGAGGACGGCTTCTTCGAGCGGGGCGGCCACTCGCTGCTGGCCACGCAGGTGGTCTCCCGCGCGCGGCAGGCGCTCGGGGTGGAG
This sequence comes from uncultured Gemmatimonadales bacterium, assembly GCA_963733105.1. Lineage (GTDB taxonomy): Bacteria > Gemmatimonadota > Gemmatimonadetes > Longimicrobiales > Longimicrobiaceae > JAFAYN01. The sequence goes on from CAVTCB010000001.1 coordinate 3,409, forward strand.
GTGCCGCTGCGGGCGCTCTTCGAGGCGCCCACCGTCGCCGCGCTGGCCGAGCGCGTCGAGATCCTCCGGGACTCGGGCGCCGCGGCCGCACCGCCGCTGGAGCGCGTCCCGCGCGACGCGTCCGCTCCCGCTCTCCTTCGCGCAGCAGCGGCTCTGGATCGTGGACCGGCTGGAGCCGGGGAGCCCCGCCTACAACATGCCGTTCGCGCTGCGGCTGCGCGGCAGCCTCGACATCGCGACGCTGCGGGCGAGCCTGGACGCGCTGGTGCGGCGCCACGAGACGCTGCGCACGGTCTTCGCCGAGGGCGAGGGCGGCCCCGTGCAGGTGATCGGTCCGCCCGCTCCGGTGCCGCTCCGGGTCGTCGACCTGCGGGATGCGGCGGACGCGCTCCGGGAGGCCGGACGCCTGGCCGCGGAGGAGGCGCTGCGCCCCTTCGACCTGGCGCGCGGCCCGCTTCTGCGGAGCACGCTGCTGCGCCTGGGCGGGGACGACCACGTGCTCCTCTTCACCCTGCACCACGTCGTCAGCGACGGCTGGAGCATGCAGGTGCTGGTGCGCGAGGTCTCCGCCCTCTACGCCGGCGAGCCGCTCCCGGAGCTCCCGGTGCAGTACGCCGACTACGCCGTCTGGCAGCGCCGCTGGCTCGCCGGCGAGGTGCTGGAGGCGCAGATCGGCTTCTGGCGCGAGCAGCTGCGAGGCGCCCCCCCGCTCCTGGAGATCCCCACGGACCGTCCCCGGACGGCGGGGCAGGGCCCGCGCGCGGACAGGCACCTCTTCGAGCTCTCCCCGGAGACCGCCGGCGCGCTGCGGGCGCTCTCCCGGCAGGAGGGAGCGACGCTGTTCATGACCGTGCTGGCCGCCTGGCAGACGCTCCTGGGGCGCTACGCGGGGCAGGAGGACGTGGTCGTGGGGAGCCCCGTCGCGGGGCGGACCCGGCGCGAGGTGGAGGGGCTGATCGGCTTCTTCGTCAACATGCTCCCCCTGCGCGCCGACCTGTCGGACGACCCCGCCTGGGTCGAGCTGCTGGCCCGGGTGCGGGAGACGGCGCTCGGGGGCGTACGACCACCAGGAGCTCCCCTTCGAGCGGCTGGTGGAGGAGCTGGACGTGGAGCGGAGCCTCACCCACGCGCCCGTCTTCCAGGCGGCCTTCGCCCTGGACCGCGTCGCCGCGGACCCGCGGCTGCGCCTGGGCGACGTGGAGACGGAGCCGTTCGGGAGCGGCCCCGCCGAGGCCAAGTTCGACCTGGACCTGACCCTCCGGGACGACGGCGAAGCGCTCGCGGGCGCGCTCTCCTACCGCGCGGCGCTCTTCGAAGCGGCAACCATCGCGCGCATGGCGGGGCACCTGGAGACGCTCCTGGAGGGGGTGGCGTCCGGGCCGCGGCGGCGCCTGTCGGAGCTGTCGCTGCTGCGCGACGGCGAGCGGGCGCAGCTCCTGGCCGGGTCGAGGGCGGAAGCCGTCCGGCACCCGTCGGCGTGCGTGCACGAGCTGTTCTCGGCGCAGGCCGCGGCCACGCCCGACCTGACGGCGGTCGCGGGCCACGGCGGGGCGCTCACGTACGCGGAGCTGGAGCGCGGCGCCAACCGGCTCGCCCACCACCTGCGGCGGCGCGGCGTCGGGCCGGAGACCCGCGTGGGCGTCTGCCTGGAGCCCGGCGCGGAGCTGGTGGTCGGCGTGCTGGCGATCCTCAAGGCCGGCGGCGCCTACGTGCCGCTGGACCCGGCGTACCCCGCCGAGCGGCTGGCCTACACCCTCTCCGACTCCGGCGCCTCGGTCCTCCTCACGCGCTCGGCGCTCCTGGACGCGCTCCCCGCCTTCGCGGGGGAGGTCGTCCGCCTGGACGCGGACGGGGAAACGGTCGCGCGCGAGCCGGACGGGGCACCGCGGAGCGGGGTGGACGCGCGCAACGCCGCGTACGTCGTCTACACCTCCGGCTCCACCGGCCGTCCCAAGGGAGTGGTCGTGGAGCACGCCGGCCTGGCGAACACGCTGCTCGGCACCCTCGAGGCCTTCGGGCCCGGCGCCGGCGAGGTGTTCCCGGCCACGGCGAGCTACGCCTTCGACATCTGGGCCTTCGAGGTCTTCGCGCCGCTCCTCTCGGGCGGGACGGTGCGGCTTCTGGCGCGCGAGACGGTGCGGGACGTGGAGCGCCTGGTCGGGGAGCTGGCGGAGGTGGACGCGGTGCACGCGGTGCCGGCGCTGATGCGCGAGGTGGTGCAGCGGGTCCAGGCCGGGCCGGGGACGCTGCCGCGGATGCGCAGGGTGTACGTGGGCGGCGACGCCGTCCCGCCCGACCTGATCGGGGAGATGCGGCGGGCCTTCCCGTCCGCCGAGCTGCGGGTGCTGTACGGGCCCACGGAGGCCACCATCCTCGGCGCCGCCTCGCGGCTGCGGGCGGAGGGCGGCTACGCCTGGCAGGTGGTGGGGCGCGCCCTCCCCGGGGCGGGGCTGTACGTGTGCGACGCCGGGGGAAGCCTCCTTCCGGCCGGCGTCCCCGGGGAGCTGTGGATCGGCGGGGCGGGGGTGGCGCGCGGCTACCTGGGCCGCCCGGAGCTGACCGCCGAGAAGTTCGTCCCCGACGCGCTCGCGAGCGAGCCGGGGGCGAGGCTGTACCGCACCGGCGACCGGGTGCGCCGTCGCGCGGACGGGGAGCTGGAGTTCCTGGGCCGCGTGGACGCGCAGGTCAAGGTCCGCGGCTTCCGCATCGAGCCCGGCGAGATCGAGGCGGCGCTCCTGGCGCACGAGGCGGTCCGCGAGGCCGCCGTCGTGGTGCGCGAGGACGTCCCCGGGCAGAAGCGCCTGGTCGCCTACGTGGCGCCGGCCGAAGACGCACAGGTCGCCGTGGCCGGGGTGCGCGCGCACCTGTCGGCGCGGCTCCCGGAGCACATGGTGCCGGGCGCCTTCGTGGTGCTGGACCGCCTCCCGCTGAGCGCCAACGGCAAGGTCGACCGGCGGGCGCTCCCCGCGCCGGAGCGGGAGGCCGCGGCGGCGTACGTGGCACCCCGTACGGCGACGGAGGAGGTGCTGAGCGGGATCTGGGCGGAGGTGCTGGGGACGGCGCGGGTGGGGGTGGAGGACGGCTTCTTCGACCTGGGGGGCCACTCGCTGCTCGCGACGCAGGTGGTCTCGCGCGCTCGGCAGGCGTTCGGGGCGGAGGTGCCGCTGCGGGCGCTCTTCGAGGCGCCCACCGTCGCCGCGCTGGCCGAGCGCATCGAGATCCTCCGGGGCTCCGGCGCCGCGGCCGGGCCGCCGCTGGAGCGCGTCCCGCGGGAGGGTCCGCTCCCGCTGTCGTTCGCGCAGCAGCGGCTCTGGCTGGTGGACCGCCTGGAGCCGGGGAGCGCCGCCTACAACATGCCGTACGCGCTGCGGCTGCGCGGCGGCCTCGACGCCGCGGCGCTGCGGGCCGCCCTGGACGCGCTGGTGCGGCGGCACGAGACGCTGCGCACCGTCTTCGCCGAGCGCGACGGCGGTCCCGTGCAGGTGATCGGTCCGCCCGCTCCGGTGCCGCTCCGGGTCGTCGACCTGCGGGATGCGGCGGACGCGCTCCGGGAGGCCGGACGCCTGGCCGCGGAGGAAGCGCTGCGTCCCTTCGACCTGGAGCGCGGCCCGCTGCTGCGGAGCACGCTGCTGCGCCTGGACGAGGAGGACCACGTCCTCTGCTTCACCCTCCACCACGTCGTCAGCGACGGGTGGAGCATCGAGGTGCTGGTGCGCGAGGTCTCCGCCCTCTACGCCGGCGAGCCGCTCCCCGAGCTCCCGGTGCAGTACGCCGACTACGCCGTCTGGCAGCGCGCGTGGCTGAGCGGCGCGACGCTGGAGGCGCAGCTGGCCTACTGGCGGGAACAGCTGGCGGGCGCTCCGCCGCTGCTGGAGATCCCGGTCGACCGTCCGCGCGCCCAGGGGCAGAGCCCGCGCGCGGCGGGTCACCGGTTCGTCCTCCCGCCCGCGCTGTCGCAGGGGCTGCGGGAGCTCGCCCGGCGCGAGGGGGCCACGCTCTTCATGACCGTGCTGGCGGGGTGGCAGGCGCTGCTAGGACGCTACGCGGGGCAGGAGGACGTGGTGGTGGGGAGCCCCGTCGCCGGGCGCAACCGGCGCGAGACCGAAGGGCTGATCGGCTTCTTCGTCAACCTGCTGGTGCTGCGCGTCGACCTTTCGGGAGACCCCGCCTGGGCCGAGCTGCTGGGGCGGGTGCGGGAGACGGCGCTGGGGGCGTACGACCACCAGGAGCTCCCCTTCGAGCGCCTGGTGGAGGAGGTGGGCGTGGAGCGCAGCCTGACGCACGCGCCGCTCGTCCAGACCACCTTCGCGCTGCAGCGCACCGGCGGGCTGGGCGACGCGCTGCGCCTGGGCGACGTGGCGCTGGAGCCGTTCGGCGGAGGCGAGCGCGTCGCGCGGTTCGACCTGGACCTGGTGCTCGACGAGTCGGGAGAAGCGCTGGCCGGGGAGCTCGTCTACCGCGCGGCGCTCTTCGAGGCCGCGACCATGGCGCGCCTGGCCGGACACCTGGAGACCGTGCTGGAGGCGATGGTGGCCGACCCGCGGCGGCGGCTCTCCGAGCTGTCGCTGCTGCGCGGGGCGGAGCGCGCCCGGGTGCTGGAAGCGTGGAACGACACCGCGCGGCCGGTCCCCGCCGGGCCGGGCCTGCACGACCTCTTCGCCGCGCAGGCGGGCCGCACGCCCGACGCCCCGGCCCTCACCTGGCGCGGCGAGCCGGTCACGTACGCCGAGCTGGACCGCCGCTCCCGCCGGCTCGCCGGCGCCCTGCGGCGGCGCGGCGTGGGGCCGGAGACCCGGGTGGGCGTGTGCATGAGCCGCACCCCCGGACTGGTGGCGGCGCTCCTGGCCGTCCTCCGCGCCGGGGGCGCGTACGTCCCCATGGACCCCGGCTACCCCGCGGAGCGGCTGCGCTACATGCTCGCCGACTCGGGCGCGGCGCTCCTCCTGGCCGACTCCGCCGCGGCCGGGCGGCTGGGCGAGTGCGGCGTGGAGGTGCTGCTCCCCGACGCCGCCGCGGACGACGCCGGAGAGGCGGCCGACGCCGCGGTGGAGCCGGAGAGCCTGGCGTACGTGGTCTACACCTCGGGCTCCACGGGCACGCCCAAGGGGGTGCTCGGCACGCACCGCGCGGTCGTCAACCGCTTCGCCTGGATGTGGAGCGAGCACCCGTTCGCGGCGGACGAGGTGTGCTGCCAGAAGACCTCGCTCGCCTTCGTGGACTCGGTGTGGGAGGTCTTCGGCCCGCTCCTGGCCGGGGTCCCCTCCGTGCTCGTCCCCGACGAGGACGCCCGCGACCCGGAGGCGCTCGTCGCCCACCTGTCGCTGCGCGGGGTGACCCGGATCGTCCTGGTTCCCTCCCTCCTGGGCGCGCTCCTGGACGCCTGCCCGGAGATCGGCAGGCGCTGCCCGCGCCTGCGCCTGGTGGTCACCAGCGGCGAGGCGCTCCCCCCCGAGCTGGCCCGCCGCTTCGCGGAGGCGCTCCCCGGGGCGAGGCTCCTGAACCTGTACGGCTCCTCGGAGGTGGCCGCCGACAGCACCTGGCACCCGGTCGGCCCGACCGTCGCGGAGCGGGTCCCCATCGGCCGGCCGATCTGGAACACGCGCGTCTACGTGGTGGACGCGGGGCTGGAGCCGGTCCCCGCGGGCGCCGCGGGGGAGCTGTACGTGGCGGGGAAGGGGGTGGCGCGCGGGTACATGGGGAGCCCGGCCGCGACGGCGGAGCGCTTCGTCCCCGACCCGTTTACGGACGTCCCCGGCGAGCGGATGTACCGGACCGGGGACCGGGCGCGGTGGACGGCGGACGGGGAGCTGGAGTACCTGGGGCGGACGGACCAGCAGGTCAAGGTGCGCGGCTTCCGCATCGAGCTGGGCGAGGTCGAGGCCGTGCTGCGCGCACACCCGGCGGTGCGCGAGGCGGCGGCGGTCGTGCGGACCGACGCCCGGGGCGACCTGCGGATCGCGGCGTACCTGGCCGCGGAGGAGGGGGAAGCCCCCTCCCCGGCGGAGCTGCGGGCCCACCTGGGGGCGCGGCTCCCGGAGCACATGGTGCCGGCCGCCTTCGTGGTGCTGGACCGGCTCCCGCACACCCCCAGCGGCAAGCTGGACCGGCGGGCGCTCCCGGCGCCCGCGTGGGGAGAGGAGGGGGCGTACGTAGCGCCGCGCACGGCCACGGAGGAGGTTCTGGCGGGGATCTGGGCGGAGGTGCTCGGCGCCGAGCGGGTGGGGGTGGAGGACAACTTCTTCGAGCGCGGGGGGCACTCCCTGCTCGCGACGCAGGTGGTCTCGCGGGTGCGGCAGGCGCTGGGGGTGGAGATGCCGCTGAAGGCGCTCTTCGAGGCGCCCACGGTGGCCGCGCTCGCCGGGCGCGCGGAGGAGCTGCGGAGCGCGGGCGCCTCGCCGGCGCCGCCGGTGGAGCGGGTCCCGCGGTCGGAGCCGCTCCCGCTGTCGTTCGCGCAGCAGCGGCTCTGGGTGGTGGACCGGATCGAGCCGGGAAGCGCCGCCTACAACATGCCCTTCGGGCTGCGGCTGCGCGGCGCGCTCGACGTCGCGGCGCTCCGGGCGAGCGTGGACGCGCTGGTGCGGCGGCACGAGACGCTGCGCACGGTCTTCGCCGCGCGGGACGGGAGGCCCGTGCAGGTGGTCCATCCGCCCGCCCCGGTGCCGCTCCCCGTGCTCGACCTGCGGGGTCTCCCCGGGGCGGAGCGGGAGGCGCGGGCGGACCGCCTGGCGGAGGAGGAGGCGCTGCGTCCCTTCGACCTGGAGCGCGGTCCGCTCCTGCGGAGCACGCTGCTGCGCCTGGACGAGGAGGACCACGCGCTGCTCTTCACCCTGCACCACGTGGTCACCGACGGTTGGAGCATGCAGGTGCTGGTGCGCGAGGTCTCCGCCCTCTACGCCGGCGAGCCGCTCCCCGGGCTGCCGGTGCAGTACGCCGACTACGCCGTGTGGCAGCGCGCGTGGCTGAGCGGCGCGGCGCTGGAGGCGCAGCTGGCCTTTTGGCGCGAACAGCTGCGAAGCGCCCCCCGCTGCTGGAGATCCCCACGGACCGCCCGCGCGCCCTCGGGCAGAGCCCGGCCGCGGCGAGACACGCCCTGGTCCTCCCGCCCGCGCTGTCGCTCGGGCTGCGGGAGATCTCCCGGCGCGAGGGGACGACGCTGTTCATGACCGTCCTCGCCGCCTGGCAGGCGCTGCTCTCCCGGTACTCGGGGCAGGAGGACGTGGTCGTCGGCACCCCCGTCGCGGGGCGGAACCGGCGCGAGGTGGAGGGGCTGATCGGCTTCTTCGTCAACATGCTGGCGCTGCGCGTCGACCTGTCGGGAGACCCCGCCTGGGCCGAGCTGCTGGGGCGGGTGCGGGAAGGGGCGCTGGCGGCGTACGACCACCAGGAGCTCCCCTTCGAGCGCCTGGTCGACGAGGTGGGGGTGGAGCGCAGCCTGACGCACGCGCCGCTCTTCCAGGCCACCTTCGAGCTGCACCGGGCCGGCCCGCAGGACGAGCTGCGCCTGGGCGGGGTGGCGCTGGAGCCGTTCGGCGGAGGCGAGCGCATCGCCCGGTTCGACCTGGACCTCGCCCTCACGGACCACGGGGACGAGCTGGGGGGCGCGCTCGTCTACCGCGCCGCGCTCTTCGACGCGGAGACCATCGCCCGCATGGCGGGGCACCTGGAGGCCGTGCTGGAGGCCCTCGTGGCGGAGCCGCGGCGGCGCCTCTCCGGGGTGTCGCTGCTGCGCGGGAGCGAGCGCGCCCGGGTCCTGGAGGCGTGGAACGCGACCGGCGCGGGGTACGCCGGGGAGGAGCACGTCCACGAGCGGTTCGCGCGGCAGGCGGGGCGCACCCCGGACGCCGTGGCGGTGCGCTCCGGGGAGAGGACGCTCACCTACGGGGAGCTGGAGCGCGACTCCGGCCGGCTGGCGCGCCACCTCCAGGAGCTGGGCGTGGGGCCGGAGGCGCGGGTGGGGGTGTGCATCGAGCGCGGCCCGGAGATGGTCGTGGCGGTGCTTGGCGTCCTCCGGGCGGGCGCCGCGTACGTCCCGCTGGACCCGTCCCATCCCGCGGAGCGGCTGGCCTGCATGCTGGAGGACGCCGCCCCCGCGGTGCTGCTGACCCGCGAGGCGCTGCTGGAGCGCCTCCCGGCGCACGGCGCGCGCGCGGTGTGCCTGGACCGCGACGCCGCGGAGATCGCGGCGCGGGGCGGAGCCGCGCCCGTGAGCGGCCTCGCGCCGGAGAGCCTGGCGTACGTCATCTTCACCTCCGGCTCCACCGGGCGCCCCAAGGGCGTGGCGGTGACCCACCGCGGCCTGGGCAACTACCTGGCGTGGGCGGCCGGGGCGTACGAGGGGCACGGCCACGGGGCGCCGGTCCACTCCTCGCTCTCCTTCGACCTGACGGTGACCTCGCTCCTGGTGCCCCTGCTCCGGGGGGAGCGCGTGGTGCTGACCGGCGAGGCCGAGGGAGTGGAGGGGCTGGCGAAGGCGCTCCGCGAGGAGCCGGGCTTCACCCTGGTCAAGCTCACGCCGGCGCACCTGGCGCTCCTGGCGGAGCAGCTCACCGAAGCGGAGGCCGCGGCAGCCGCGCGGACGCTGGTGGTGGGGGGCGAGGCGCTCCCGGCGGAGCTGGCGGCGTACTGGAGGCGCGTGGCCCCGGGGACGGAGGTGGTCAACGAGTACGGACCCACCGAGACCGTGGTCGGGTGCGTCGTCCACCGGGTCGAGGACGCCGGCGGGGCGGGGAGCGTCCCGATCGGGAGGCCGATCGCGGGGACGCGGGTGTACGTGCTGGGCGCGGGGATGGAGCCGGTGCCGGTGGGGGTCCCCGGGGAGCTGTACGTGGGCGGCGCGGGGGTGGCGCGCGGCTACCTGGGACAGCCGGGGCTGACGGCCGAGCGCTTCGTCCCCGACGCGCTCGGGAGCGAGCCGGGCGGGCGGCTGTACCGCACCGGGGACCGCGCCCGCTGGCTCCCCGCGGGGGAGCTGGAGTACCTGGGGCGCGTCGACACCCAGGTCAAGGTGCGCGGCTACCGGATCGAGCCGGGCGAGGTGGAGTCCGTGCTCGCGGGGCTCCCGCAGGTGAGGGAAGCGGTGGTCGTCGTGCGGGAGGACGCGCCGGGCGACCGGCGCCTGGCGGCCTACGTGGTCCCGGAGGAGGGCGCGCAGCTCGACGCGGCCGGGCTCCGGGCCCACCTCTCGCGACGCCTCCCGGAATACATGGTCCCCGCCGCGATCGTGGCGCTGGAGCGGCTCCCGCTGACCGCCAACGGCAAGGTGGACCGGCGGGCGCTCCCGGCGCCCGCGTGGGGCGGCGGAGCCCACCACCGGGGCGCGCCGCTCACCGACACCGAGCGGGCCGTGGCGGCGGTCTGGGAGGAAGTCCTGGGCGTGCCGCGCGTCGGCGTCGGCGACAACTTCTTCGACCTCGGCGGGCACTCCCTGCTCCTGGTGCAGGTGCACTCCCGCCTGCAGGCCCTCTTCCCCGACCGGGTCGCGCTGATCGACCTGTTCGAGCACCGGACGCTGGGGGGGCTCGCCGCCCACCTGGACCGTCGGGGAACCGCGGAAGCGCCGGCCGCGCCGGTCCGGGCCGCGCCGCCGCGGGGACGCGAAGTGGCCGTCATCGGGATGGCGGGGCGCTTCCCCGGGGCGCGCGACCTGGAGGAGTTCTGGCGCAACCTCCGCGCGGGCGTCCCCGGCATCCGCCGCTTCAGCGACGAGGAGCTGAAGGCCGCCGGGGTCCCGCGCCGCGAGCGCAGCTCTCCCTCCTACGTACCCGCCAGCGGCGTGCTGGACGACGCCGAGATGTTCGACGCCGCCTTCTTCGGGATCACCCCGCGGGAGGCCCTGGTGATGAACCCGCAGCAGCGCGTCTTCCTGGAGTGCGCGTGGGAGGCGCTGGAGCGGGCGGGCTACGCCTCCGGGACGTACCGCGGCCGCATCGGCGTGTACGCCGCCGAGGGACAGAACCCGTACCTGCTCAACGTCCTCTCCCACCCGGAGCTGGTGCGGGCCCTGGGCTCCGCCCAGGTGATGCTCTCCAACACCGCCTCCGTGGCGACGCTGGCGTCGTACAAGCTGGACCTGGAGGGCCCCAGCATGAGCGTCCAGACGGCATGCTCCTCGTCGCTGGTCGCCGTCGACCTGGCCTGCCGGAGCCTGCTGGACGGCGTGTCGGACGTGGCGCTGGCCGGCGGGGTCCGCATCGACGTGCCGCAGGGCCACGGCTACCACCACCAGGCCGGCGGGATCATGTCGCCCACCGGCGAGTGCACCCCCTTCGACGCGGAGGCGCGCGGCACGGTGGCGGGGAGCGGGGCGGGGGTGGTGGTGCTGAAGCGGCTGGAAGACGCGCTCGCCGACGGCGACATGGTGCTCGCGACCATCCGCGGCTCCGCAGTCAACAACGACGGGGGGCGCAAGGTGGGCTTCACCACGCCGCGGCGGGAGGGCCAGGCCAGGGCCATCTCCGACGCCCTCGCCGCGGCCGGGGTGGAGCCGGGGAGATCTCGTACGTGGAGACGCACGGCTCCGGGACCGAGGTGGGCGACCCCATCGAGGTGGCGGCGCTCATGGCGGCGTTCGGCGAGGGGGAGAAGCGGACCGTGGCGCTGGGGGCGGTCAAGTCCAGCGTCGGCCACCTGGACGCCGCGGCCGGGGTGGCGGGGCTCATCAAGACGGTGCTGGCGCTGCACCACGGCGAGATCCCGCCCTCGCCGTACTTCCGCGAGCCGAACCCGAAGATCGACTTCGACCGGTCTCCCTT
>CAVTCB010000002.1:0-35210 GCA_963733105.1 uncultured Gemmatimonadales bacterium
GGCGCGTGGGCCAGCGTGCGCTCCACCCCCAGCTCGTCCACCACCCGCTCGAAAGGTACGTCCTGGTGCTCGTACGCCCCCAGCGCCGCCCGCCGCACCCGCCCCAGGAGCTCACGAACGGTCGGGTCGCCGGAAAGGTCGCCGCGGACGGCCACCGTGTTGACGAACAGCCCCACCAGCCCCTCCAGCTCGCGCCGGTCCCGCCCGGAGACCGGGATTCCGACCACCACGTCCTCCTCCCCGGAGTACCGCGCCAGCAGGAGGAGGAAGCCGGCGAGGAGCATCATGAACGGCGTCGCGCCCTCTGCCCCGGCCAGTGCGCGCAGCCCTGCCGACGCCTCCGCCGACAGCGCGAAGCTCCGGCTCCCCCCGCCGCCCGCCGCGGAGGGAGGGCGGGGACGATCGGTGGGCAGGCCCAGCAGCGGCGGCGCCCCGGCCAGCCGCTCCCGCCACCAGGCGAGCTGCCGCTCCAGCCGCTCGCCCCGGAGCCGCTCGCGCTGCCAGGCGGCGTAGTCCCCGTACTGGACCGGCAGCTCGAGGAGGGGGGAGGGCGCCGCGCGGGAGAAGGCGCCGTACAGCACGGATACCTCGCGCACCAGCACCCCGGTGCTCCACCCGTCCGAGACGATGTGGTGCACGGTGAAGAGGAGCACGTGCTCCTCGCCGGCCAGGCGCACCAGGGTGGACCTCAGCAGGGGCCCCTCCTCCAGGGTGAAGGGGCGTGCCGCATCCGCCCCCGCCAGGCGCTCCAGCTCGGCCCGGCGCGCCCCCGGCGGGAGCGCCGCCAGGTCTACGGCCGGGAGCCGGACGGCTGCCCCGGGGAGGACCTGCTGCACCGGGACGCCCTCCGGCGCCGGAAACACGGTACGCAGCACCTCGTGCCGACGCACCGCCTCCTCCAGCGCCGCACGGAGCGCCGGCACGCTCAGCACGCCGCGCAGCCGCACCGGGAACGACAGGTGGTAGGCGGCGCTCCCCGGGTCGAGCTGGTGCAGGAACCAGAGCCGCTGCTGCGCGAAGGAGAGCGGCGCCGGGCCGCCCCCCTCCCGGCGCGGGATCGCCCGCCCGTCCGTCCGCTCCAGCAAGAGCTTCCGCAGGAGCGCGTGCTTCTCCGCCGACAGGTGGTTCAGACGGTCTGCGAGCTCGGTCATCGGGACTCCCTGTGGCTTTTTGGCGGCCGCGGAAGCGTCCCGCGCGGGCGCAGGGTACTCGCGGCGGCTAAAAGCTAGCGTAATCTTTCCGACAAGATCTGTCAAACTCCGGGCTGACGTTCGTGGCAAGCCATGGCCAGGCCGGCGCGTGGAATGCTTCCTGCTCTTTTTCTGTCGCGGTTTAAGCGACAACCGAGCATTCCGGGTACCCCACAGCCGCACGACGAGAACGAGGCGGCGCGGCTTCTCCCCCACGGCACACCCGCCATGCGCACACCGCAAGCCGTCCTGCTCCTCGCCTTCCTGGGTGCCGGATGCGGACACCTGCGGGGGCCGGACTCCCCCGCACCCGCGCCGCCCGCCGCCGTTCCCGGCGCGCGGGCGCGCCTGCACGGGGTCGACGAGACGCCCCGGTTCCGCAGGGCGGTGGAACAGGGAACGCGTACCCGCTCGGGGCGCCCAGGCGACCGCTACTGGTCGCAGCACGCCGAGTACCGGCTCCGCGCGGAGATCGACCCGGCGGCCCGGAGGCTGAGCGGGTCGGGCACGATCCGGTACCACAACGCCTCTCCGGACACGCTGCGCCAGGTCGCGGTGCACCTGTACCCGAACCTGTTCGAGCCGACGGCCGCGCGGAACGTCGCCGCGCCCGCGACCGGCGGGGTCACCCTCTCCCGGGTCGTGGCGCAGGGGCAGCCGCTCCCGCTCCCCGACGATTCCGGCGATCCCCGGGCTCCCCGCTACGTGAGCGGCACCCTCGCGTGGATCCGGCTCCCCCGGCCGCTGCCACCCGGGAGCGCGGCCGACCTGGAGCTCGCGTGGAGCTTCACCGTCCCCCCGGACGGGGCGCCGCGCACCGGCACCGACGGCGAGGTGTACTTCCTCGCGTACTGGTATCCGCAGGTCGCGGTGTACGACGACGTCTCGGGCTGGCACACCGACCGCTACCTGGGGGCCGCCGAGTTCTACATGGACTACGGCGACTACGACGTGGAGGTTACCGTCCCGGCGGGGTGGCTGGTGACGGGCACGGGGACGCTGCAGAACCCCGGGGAGGTGCTGGCCCCCCGGACGCTCGCGCGGCTGGCCTCGGTGCGGGGGTCGGCCGAGGTGGTGCGGGTGGTCGCCCAGGAGGAGCGGGGAACGGCCACGCGGAGCGGGCGGCAGGGGAGGCTCACCTGGCGCTTCCGGGCGCGCGGCGTGCGCGACTTCTCCTGGGCCGCCTCCGGCGCGTACCTGTGGGACGCCACCTACGCGTCGAGCGGGGGCGACACGGCCGCGGTGCACGCCTTCTACCGGCCGGAGCGCAGGGCGTGGGCCTGGGACCAGGCCGCCCGCTACGCGCGCCACTCGGTGGAGTTCTACTCGCGCTACCTCTGGCCCTACCCCTATCCGCACATGACGGTGGTGGACGGGCCGGCGTCCTGCAACGGGATGGAGTACCCGATGATGGCGTGCATCGGCGGCCGCCGCGACACCCTGTCCCTGTACTCGGTCGCGTCGCACGAGATCTCCCACATGTGGTTCCCCATGCAGGTAGGCTCCGACGAGAAGCGGCACGCCTGGCAGGACGAGGGCCTGGCCCGCTTCAACCAGTCGCAGGCGATGCGCGACTTCTTCGCCGGGTACGACTTCGAGGGCGTCTCCCGGGACCGGTACCTGGGCGTGGCGCGCGCGGAGAACGAGACCGCGCTGATGCGGCACGGCGACCTGTACCCGCCGGGCGGGCTCGCCTACATGACCGCGAGCTACGAGAAGGCCTCCGTCGCCATGGGGATGCTCCGCGATCTGCTCGGGGAGGAGGAGTTCCTCCGCGCCTACCGCGAGTACGGCCGGCGGTGGATTGGCAGGCACCCGCAGCCGTACGACTTCTGGAACACCTTCGAGGACGTGACCGGGAAGGACCTCTCCTGGTTCTGGCGGACCTGGTACTTCGAGACCTGGACGCTGGACCAGGCGCTCTCCGGGGTCCACGCCCGCGGCGCATGGACGGAGATCGAGGTGGAGAACCGCGGGAGGGCGCCCATGCCGGCGCGGCTCGCGGTCACCCGCGCGGACGGGAGCGTGGAGCGCGTGGAGGTGCCGGTGGAGGTCTGGCTGGACGGCGCCTCGCGGCACGTGGTGCGCGTCCGCTCCGCTCCGGCGATCTCACGGGTGGAGATCGACCCGGAAGGGGCTTTCCCGGACGTGGACCGCTCGAACCAGCGCTGGACGGCCGACGCCGGAGCGCGGTAGCGCGGGAGAGGGGCGGCATCGCCCCTCCCCGTCGCGGTGAGGAGTCCGGGCGCCCGCCTCAGGGGCGGGGGCGCGGCTCCCGCTCCCAGAGGATGTTGATGATCGACCACTCGCCGCCGGTCTTCCCCAGGTGCAGGTAGTCGATCCAGCCGGCCGCGGTCACCCGGACGCTCGCGGCGTTGCCGTAGACGTCCAGGATCCGGACGTCCTTGCGCTGCCGGTCCTGCGGGGTCGCCTTCCCCCTCCTGCCCGGGTGCCCCTCACCAGCCCCATGGCCGACATCTGGCTGAGCGTGCTCGTGCCGTTGGGCATGGTGACGACGATGCGCTTGGTGAGGTCCGGATGGAGCGATCTCTCCATCCTCGCCGCGTCGCCCGCGTACCACCCCTCGATGTAGTCGAGGGAGGCCTGCCGGATGGCGGCGGAGTCGGCCGCGGTCTGCGCGCGGGCGGGGGACGCCTGCGCGAGCAGGACGGTGGCGGCGAACAGCAGGGTCGGGGTTTTCACGACGCGGGCTCCTGGTAGCGGGTTCGCTCCCCGTCCGGCATGGATCGGGGAATCCGGACCTTTCGTGCGGCTCCTCACCACGGCGCTCCCGGACCTCCCGGGAGCGCCCCGTCCTCCAGCAGCCGGAGCACCTCTTCCTCCGGCATCTCCTCCAGCCGGGCGAGCTCGCCCGCCAGTCCCAGCTCGTCCACCTTCGCCAGGAGCAGCCCCTCCACGACGGCCGCGAGGTCGGCCAGCCTCGACGCCTCGAACACCGCGCGCAGCGGCAGCTCGACGCCGAGGGCCTCCCGGAGCCGAAGCGTCATCCGGGTGACCAGGAGCGAATGCCCTCCCAGGCGGAAGAAGTCGTCGTGCACGCCCACGCGCCCGGCGCCGAGGAGCTCCGCCCACAGCTCCGCGACGGCCCGCTCGACGTGGGTGCGCGGCGCCTCGTACACGGCCGCCGCGGCCTCGGCGGGGAGGGCCAGGGCCGCGTGATCCACCTTTCCGGTGGGGGTGAGCGGGAGCGCGTCCAGCTCCACGAACGCGGCGGGCACCGCGAACCCGGGGAGGAGCCCGTGGAGGAAGGCGGACAGCTCGCCCGCGGACACGGCGGCCCCGACTTCCGGCACCACCCACGCGGCGAGGCGCGCGTCGCCGGCGGCATCGGCGCGGGCCGCCACGGCCGCGGCCCGCACCGACGGGTGGCGCGCCAGCGCCGCCTCCACCTCGCGGGGCTCCACCCGGAAGCCACGCACCTTCACCTGCACGTCCACCCGCCCCGCGAACTCCACCGAGCCGTCCGGGCGGTAGCGCCCGCGGTCGCCGGTGCGGTAGACCCGACCGCCAGGGGAGCCCGCGAAGGGGTCGGGAAGGAAGCGCTCCCCGGTGAGCCATCCGTCGCCCGCGTAGCCGAGCGAGAGGTACGGCGTGCGGACGTGGATCTCCCCCACCTCGCCGACCCCGGCCTGTCGCCCCGCCGCGTCCAGGACGAGGAGCTGCACCCCGTCGATCCCCCACCCCAGGGGGACCGGAGCGGGAGCGCGGCGGTCGTCCGGCGCCGGGAGCGCCGCGGCGTCCGCCACGGCGTACGACATGGCCTGGGGGGTCTCGGTGGCGCCGTAGAAGTTGACGGCCAGGGCCGAAGGCGCGACGACCCGCAGCCGCAGCACGTCGCGGTCGGTGAGGACGTCCCCGCCCAGGAAGGCGTAGCGGAGGGTGGGGACCTCGTCCTCCGCAGTCTCGACCGCGAGCCGGGCCATGGCGGGGGTGAGGTGCGCGAAGGTGACCTCCTCCCGGCGCATCCAGGACGCGAGCCACCCCGGCGAGGAGATCCGCTCCGGGTCGGGGATGCACAGGACGCCGCCGGCAGCGAGCGGGGTGAGCACGTCCCGGAGGAGCGGGTCGTGCGAGAGCCCCGAGAGCATCGTCCCCCGGTCCCGCTCGCCCAGGCCGAAGGCGCGGCGCTGCCAGGCCACGAAGTGGGAGAGTGGGAGGTGAGTCCCCACCACCATCTTGGGCTCGCCGGTGCTCCCGGAGGTGAAGGCCAGGTACGCCGGGTCTCCCGGCCCCACGGCCACCTCCGGCGGCGCCCCCGGGCGGGCGTCCGGCAGGGCCGTGCCCGGGTGGTCCCGGCGCCCGGACACCTCCAGCCGCACCGACAGGGGGAGCGCGTCCACGGCGTCGGCGAGCGCGGGCGGCAGCGGCCCTGCTCCCTCGATTTGGAGCCATCCGCGGGGAACGGCTGCGGCGAGCCTGGCGGCCAGGCTCGCCGGGGGGTAGGCGGGATCCAGCACCAGGAACGCCGCCCCCGCCCTGAGGATCCCCAGCAGGCTCCAGACCAGCGGCGCGCTGCGGTGGGCGTACACCGCCACCACCTCCGAGCGGCGGATCCCCGCCTCGAGGAGACGGCGTGCGAGCCGGTCGGCGCGCTCCTCCAGCTCCCCGTAGTCCAGGGTGCCGTCCCGGTCGACCAACGCCACCCGCCGCGGTGCCCGGCGGGCCCAGGCGGAGACCGCTTCGTGGACCGCGCCTTCCCACGCCACGGGGAGGGACTCCGCCGGGTCCGGGAGGAGGGAGGCGGCTTCGGGGGTGAGAAGCGGGAAGCAGTCGAGCCGCCGCCCGGGATCGGCGACGGCGGTCTCCAGGAGCCAGTGGAACTGGCGGAGCATCTCGACCATGCGCGGACTCTCGAAGAGGTCCGCGTTGTACACCAGGTCCAGCCGCAGGCCGCCCTCCGCCTCCCACGCGGCGTAGAGGGTCAGGTCGAACTTGGCACCGGGATCGGCGCCCGGCAGCTCCCCCGCGGCCGGGGACCGCAGGCCCCGGCCTCCGAACTCGGCCATGTTCAGCATCACCTGGAAGAGCGGGGTGCGGGCGAGGCTGCGGCGAAGCCTCAGCTCCTCCAGCACGCGCTCGAACGGCACGTCCTGGTGGGCGTAGGCGCCCAGCGCCGTCTCCCGCACGCGCCCCAGCAACCCGGCGAAGGTGGGGTTCCCGGACAGGTCGGCACGCAGGGCGAGGGTGTTCAGGAAGAGCCCCACCAGCCCTTCCGTCTCGGCGCGCGTGCGCCCGGCGACCGGGGAGCCGACCACCACGTCCTCCTGGCCGGACCAGCGCGACAGGAGGAGATCGAGAGCCGCCAGCAGCGTCATGAACACGGATGCCCCCTCGCGCCGGGCGAGCGAGCGCAGCCCGTCCGCCAGGGGCCGCGGCAGGCGGAGCGACTCCACGCCGCCGCGGTACGTCTGCATGGCGGGGCGCGGTCGGTCGGTGGGGAGCGCCAGCAGGTCGGGGGCGCCCGCCAGCCGCTCCCGCCACCAGGCGAGCTGGCGCTCCAGCACGTCCCCCCGGAGCCACTCCCTCTGCCAGACGGCGAAGTCGGCGTACTGCACCGGCAGCTCCGGGAGCGGCGAGGGCTCGCCGCGGGAGAACGCCGCGTACAGCGCCTCCGCCTCGCGCGCCATCACCTCCAGCGACCACCCGTCGGCGACCGCGTGGTGCACCTCCAGCAGGAGGAGCTCGTGGTCCGCCAGCCGCAGGAGAGCCGCGCGGAAGGGCGCTCCCGCCGCGAGGTCGAAGGGGCGCTCCGCCCCGGCCCGCGCCAGGGAGCGCGCCGTCCGCGCGCCCGCGTCCCCCGGGAGGCGGGAAAGGTCCGCCAGCGGAAGCGGCACCCTCCGGGCGGGGAGGACGCACTGCACCGGCGCCTCCCCCTCCAGACGGAAGGCGGTGCGCAGCGTCTCGTGCCGGCGGACCAGCTCGTCCAGGCTCCGCCGCAGCGCCCCCACGTCCACGCCGCCCAGGCGGACCACCGTCTGCAGGTTGTAGAGGGAGCTCTCCGGGAGCATCCGGTACAGGAACCAGAGCCGCTCCTGCGGGAAGGAGAGCGGGAGCGCCCGGTCGCGGGAGACCGGGACGAGCGGGGAGCGGGCACTCCCGCTCCAGGCGCCGCCGACTCGATCCGCCCGCACAGCCCCGCCACCGTCGGGACCTCGAACAGCGCCCGGACCGGGACCTCGGCCCCGAGGAGCCGGCGTGCGCGGGAAACCACGCGGGTGGCGAGGAGGGAGTGCCCGCCCAGCTCGAAGAAGTCGTCGTGGACCCCCACCCGCTCCACCCCCAGCACCTCCTCCCAGATCCCGGCCAGCACCGCCTCGGCGGGGGTGCGGGGCGCCACGTACCCGCCCTCCGGGCGGGGCGCCTCGGGGGCGGGGAGGGCGCGGCGGTCCAGCTTGCCGTTGGGGGTCAGCGGGAGCGCGTCGAGCGCCACCACGGCCGACGGCACCATGTAGTCCGGGAGACGTGCGGCCAGGAACTCCCTGAGGGCGGACTCCGGGACCGGGTCTTCCTCCGGGACGACGTAGGCGACCAGGCGCCGCTCGCCTCGCGCGTCCTCGCACGGGACGACGGCCGCCACCCGCACTCCCGGGTGCGCGGCGAGGTGCGCCTCGATCTCGCCGGGCTCGATGCGGAAGCCGCGCACCTTCACCTGCTGGTCCGTCCTCCCCAGGAATTCCAGCTCCCCCGTCGGCAGCCGGCGAGCCCGGTCTCCGGTGCGGTACAGCCGCGCCCCGGACACGCCGGAGAACGGGTCCGGGAGGAAGCGCT
Source organism: uncultured Gemmatimonadales bacterium (assembly GCA_963733105.1). Classification (GTDB taxonomy): domain Bacteria; phylum Gemmatimonadota; class Gemmatimonadetes; order Longimicrobiales; family Longimicrobiaceae; genus JAFAYN01. The sequence goes on from CAVTCB010000002.1 coordinate 7,980, forward strand.
CCGCCGTGAACTCCGGCCGCCCCAGGTACCCGCGCGAGACGCCCGCGCCGCCCACGTACAGCTCGCCCGGGAGGCCCGCCGGGAGCGGCTGCCCGGCCGTGTCGCACACGTACAGCGCCACGTTCCCCAGGGGCCGGCCGACCGGGTGCGCCATCCCGCTCGCGGCCCCGTCCGCGCGGTGAGCCGCGCAGATCACCGCGGTCTCGGTGGGGCCGTAAAGGACGTGGATGGAGGCGGAGGGGAAGACGTCCCGCATCTCCGCGAGCAGCTCCGCCGGCACGGCCTCTCCTCCCACGTAGACGCGGCTCACTCTCCCGAAGGTGCGCGAGCCGGCCGCCTCGCGCACCACATGTCGCATGAGCCCGGGGACTGCATGGAAGGCGTCCGCCCGCTCCAGCTCCCCGAGGAGCGCCGCCGGGTCCAGCACGGTGTCGCGCGGAAGCAGCCGGACGGCGCCCCCGGAGAGGAGCGGAACGAGGACCTCGAAGAGCCAGATGTCGAAGGCGGGAGAAGCGAGGCTCGGCGCCACTTCCCCGGCGCCCGGGCGGAAGGTCTCCAGGGCGGTCCGGAAGGTGTTCCCCAGGGCGCGGTGGGAGACCAGCACGCCCCTGGGCGCGCCGGTTGAGCCGGAGGTGAAGACCACGTACGCAGCGCTCTCCGGAACGACGCTCGGCGGTGCTTCCGCCGGCTCCCCCTCCGCGCAGCCGGGGCGGAGCACGACGGCGCCGCTTCCCTCCAGCCCGTCCGGGAGGGGCTCCCCTGCGACGAGCACGCGGGCACCGACGGCATCGAGGACGTGCCGCAGGCGCTCCGCCGGGTGCGACAGGTCCAGGGGGACGAAGGCGCCCCCCGCCTTCCACGTGCCCAGCAGCGCCACGAGCAGCTCGGGGGAGGGCTCCAGCAGCACCGCGACCGTGCTCTCCGGGCCCACGCCCCGCCGCCGCAGCGAGCCGGCGAGCCGGCCGGCTCGCCGGTCCAGCTCCGCGTAGGTGAGCCTCTCGTCACCACGGCTCACCGCCACGGCATCCGGGGTGCGGCGGGCCTGCGCCTCGAAGAGCGCGTGGACCGGCCCGTCCGGGTACGCGCGCGCCGTGGCGTTCCACTCCGTCAGCACCCGCTCCCGGTCGGAGGGCCCCAGCAGCCCCAGCTCGCCGAGCCGCCGCGCCGGGCCCGTGGCGATCCCGGCGAGCAGCGTCTCCAGGTGCCCGAGCACGCGCTCCACGTCCTCCGCCGCGAAGCGCGCCGCGTCGAACTCCGCCCGGACGACCAGCTCCCGGCCGGGCGCGGCGCTCAGCGTCAGCGCGTAGCCGCTCTGCTCCCGAGCCTCGCGGGCGACGACGCGCAGCCCCTGTTCCTTCCGCCCCGCGAGGGCGTTCTCGAAGGGGTAGTTCTCGAAGACCAGCAGGGTGTCGAAGAGGGGCTCGCCGGCCGGGACGTCGCTCCAGCGCTGCACCCGGGCCAGCGGCGCGTGCTCGTGCTCGCGGGCCTGCGCCTGCCGCGCCTGAAGGGCCCGCAGCCAGGACAGGACCTCATCCTCCGGCCGCGCCCGCGCGCGCACCGGGAGGGTGTTGATGAAGAGGCCCACCATCTCCTCCGCCCCCTCCAGCTCCGCGGGACGCCCGGAGACCGTCGCGCCGAAGGCCACGTCGTCCTCCCCGGAGCAGCGCGAGAGGAGGAGCGCCCACGCACCCTGGAGGACGGTGTTGATGGTCAGCCCTTCCCGCCGGGACAGCTCCGCGAGCGCGACAGCCGTCACCGTGCCGACCCGTCGCGCCCGCCGTTCCTGCCGGGGCCCGTCCCCGGGTACACCCGCGCGGCCGAGCTCCAGCCGGGTGGGCGTGCCGAGGCCGGCCAGCTCCCCGCGCCAGAACCGCTCGGCCGCGGCGCCGTCCCGCCGCCCGAGCCAGGCCACGTACTCTCCGTACCGGCGGACCGGGGGAGGGCGGGGTCTCCGTCCCGATGGTGCGTGTCGTACAGCGCGACCACGTCGCGGAAGACCAGCGACATGCTCCACCCGTCCATCACCAAGTGGTGCTGCGTCCAGACCAGCTCCCACTCCTCTTCGCCCGTGCGGAAGAGGGCCAGCCGCATCAGCGGCGCCCGCGCGAGGTCGAAGCCCCGCACGCGGTCCTCCCGCAGGTATGCCTCCAGCCGCCCCTCCCGCTCCGCCGGCGGCGCCTCCCGCCAGTCCTCTGCCGAGACGGAGACCCCCGCCTCCGGGCGCACCATCTGGAGGGGGCGCTCCAGACCCTCCCACGCGAAGCCGGTCCGCAGGACGGGGTGGCGGTCCACCACCCCCTGCCACGCGCGGCGGAACGCCTCCACCTCCAGCGGGCCGACGAGCGTGAAGCGGAACTGCCCCAGGTAGGCGCCCGGGTCCGCTTCGTCCAGCGAGTGGAAGAGCATCCCCTCCTGCATCGGCGTCAGCGGGTACACGTCCTCCACCCCCCGCTCCCTCCCCAGCAGCCGCTCCAGACCCGCCGCGTCCAGCCCCGACAGCGGGAAGTCCGACCCCGTCCACCCCACCACCCCCCCGCTCCGGCACCGCCCCACCAGCTCCCGCAGCTCCCGCGTGAACCCCTCCGCCAGGCGCTCCACCGTCTCTCTCCGGTACAGCTCCCGGCCGTACTTCCAGCTCACCTGCAGCCGCCCTCCCGCCACCACCGCCCCCACCTCCAGCACGTGCGGGCGCTCCCCGGCCGGATTCTGCTGCTCCCCGGCCGATTCCCCCCCCAACTCGAAGAGCCCCCCCGCGGCGGCGAAGCTCCCGTCCACCTGCCCCAGGTAGTTGAAGCCCACCTCCGGCGAGGGGTGCGCCGCCAGCTCCGCCCGCGCCCCCTCCGGCCCCAGGTGGCGCAGCAGCCCGTACCCCAGCCCCCGCCGCGGCACCGCGCGCAGCTCCTCCTTCACCCGCCCCAGCGTCTCCTCCACCCCCTCTCCCGGGTGTGCCTCCAGGCGCACCGGGTACAGCGTGGTGAACCACCCCACCGTGCGCGACACGTCCACTCCCCCGACCTCCTCCTCCCGCCCGTGCCCCTCCAGCTCCACCCGCACCGCGCCCCCTCCCATCCACGCACACAGCGCGCGCGCCAGCGCCGCCAGGAGCGCGTCGTTGACCTGCGTCCGGTACGCCCCCGGGACCTCCTTCAGCAGCCCCTGCGTCTCCTCCGCCGTCAGCGACACCGCCACCACCGCCGTGCTCCCCACCCGGTTTCCCCCCCCGGGGTGGTCCACCGGGAGCGCCACGCTCCCGCCCGCGAGCACCTCCCTCCAGTACGGCAGCTCCTCCAGGAGCCCGGCCGAGCCCGCCACCTCCCCCAGGCGCGCCGCCCACGCGCGGAACGAGGTCGTCTTCGCCGGCAGCGACGGCGCCGCCCCGCGCTCCAGCGCAGCGCAGGCGGCCTCCAGGTCCTCCAGCAGCACCCGCCACGACACGGCGTCGACCACCAGGTGGTGCACCACCAGCAGCAGCCGCTCCCCCCCGCCGCGCCCGCCCGCGAAGCGCACCGCCCGCACCGGCCCCCGCTCCAGACGCAGGCTCCCCTGCGCCTGCGTCGCAGCACGCTCCAGCACCGCCCGGTGATTCCCCTCCGCCACGGCGCAGAGCTCCACCGTCGTCAGCGGCACGCGCGACTCCACGCCCGCGTTCTCCTGCACCCACCCCTGATCCGTGCGCCGGAAGCGCATCCGCAGCGCGTCGTGGTGCCCCAGCACCTCCCCCAGCGCCCGCTCCAGCACGGCGGGCTCCAGCGCCCGCCGCACCCGCAGCAGCATCGACTGGTTCCAGTGGTGCCCCTGCGCGAGCTCCCGCTCGAAGAACCATCGCTGCACCGGCGTCAGCTCCACCGCCCCCGTGACGATCCCCTGCTCCGCCTCCACGACGCCCCCGCTCCCGGCCACCCGCGCCAGCGCTGCCACCGTGGGGTGCTCGAAGAGCTGCCGCGGGCTCAGGTGCAGCCCCCGCCTGCGCGCTCGCGAGACCACCTGGATGGACAGGATGCTGTCGCCCCCCAGCTCGAAGAAGTTCTCCTCCACCCCCACCCGCTCCACGCGCAGCACCTCGGCCCACACCTGCGCCAGCGCGCGCTCCGCCTCCGTGCGTGGCGCCACCCGCCCCCCTTCGCCCCGCTCCGGCGCCGGCAGCGCGCGCCGGTCCAGCTTCCCATTGGGCGTCAGCGGCAGCGCCTCCAGCAGCACGAAGGCGGAGGGGACCAGGTGCTCCGGCAAGCGCTCCCGCAGCCACTCCCGCAGCGCGCCGGGCGTCACGCCGCTACCGGCTACGTCCTCCACCGCGACCACGTAGCCGACCAGGCGCCGCTGCCCCGGCACGTCCTCGCGTGCGACGACCGCCGCCTCCGCCACCCCTGGGTGCCCCCGCAGCGCCGCCTCCACCTCGCCCGGCTCGATCCGGAAGCCGCGCACCTTGACCTGATGGTCCACGCGCCCCAGGAACTCCAGCGTCCCCCCGGCGAGCCAGCGCACCCGGTCTCCGGTGCGGTAGAGCCGCCCCCCCGGCTCCCCCGAGAAGGCGTCCGGGACGAACCTCTCCGCCGTCAGCTCCGGACGACCCTGGTAGCCGCGTGCCACTCCGGCGCCCCCGACGTACAGCTCCCCGCCCACTCCAACCGGCGACGGCTCCATCCCCCGCCCTAGCACGTAGGTCCGCACGTTCCCCAGCGGCGACCCGATCCCGTGGCCCCCGGGAGCGCCCTCCCGGGGGACGGAGAAGCTGCTCGCCAGGACCGTCCCCTCCGTGGGGCCGTACAGGACGTGCACTTCCGCCCCGGGGAGGAGGTCGCGCATCTCCGCCAGCAGCCGCGGCGGGACCCGGTCGCCCCCGACGAAGACGCGCTCCGGCGCGCGGCGGCGCGGACCCGCCTCCCGCAGCGCCGCGACCACCTGCTCCATCAGTGCGGGAACGGCGTGCACCGCGGTGGCGTCCCGCAGCGCCGCCAGCAGCGCGCCCCGATCCGTCTCGCGCACTCCGGTCATCATCCGCACCGCTCCCCCGCGGAGCAGCGGCGCGAGCACCTCGAAGAGCCAGATGTCGAAGGCGTTGCTCGCCAGGGAGGGGACCACGTCTCCCGCCCGGAAGCCGAAGCGCTCGGCGGCCTCCACCGCCAGGTTGGCGAGGCTCGCGTGCTCGACGGCCACCCCCTTCGGGACGCCGGTGGAGCCCGAGGTGTAGATCACGTACGCCAGGCTGCGCGGATCGGACTCGCCCACCGGCAGGGGAGCGGACGCGGGCGGCTCCGCGTCCGCCGGGAGCACCTCCACGGCGGCGGGGAGCATCGCCGACAGGCGGGGGCGCGCGACCACCAGGCACACCCCGGCGTCCTCGACCTGGAAGCGGAGGCGCTCGGCCGGGTACGAGGGGTCCAGCGGGACGTAGGCGCCTCCGGCCTTCCAGACGGCGAGAAGCGCGACCAGCAGCTCGGGCGTGCGGTCGAGCAGCACTCCCACCCGCGCCTCCGGCCCGACCCCTCGCCCGTGGAGCAGGGCGGCCAGCCGGTCCGAGCGGGCCTCCAGCTCCGCGTAGGTGAGGGACTCTCCGTCGGAGAGCACGGCGGGTGCACCGGGGGTGCGCGCCGCCTGGGCGGAGACCAGGCGGTGCACGGGCCCGGCCGGCCGGGGACGCGAGGTCGCGTTCCAGCGCGCGAGGACCTGCTCCCGCTCGGCGGCGTCGATAAGCTCGAGCGCCCCCACCCTCTGCGAGGGTTCGCCGACCGCCTGGCCGAGCAGGCGGACGAAGTGGCGCAGCAGCCGCTCCACGGCCTCCGCGTCGAAGCGCCCGGAGTCGTAGTCCGCCCGGACCAGCAGCTCCGGGCCCGGGGTGATCCCCAGGGCGAGCGGGTAGTGGGTCCGCTCGCTCGCGCCCCTGGGGAGGACGCGCAGATCCCGGTCGCCCCGCCCCGCGAGGGCGTTCTCGAAGGGGTAGTTCTCGAAGACCAGCAGGGTGTCGAAGAGGGGCTCGCCGGCCGGGACGTCGCTCCAGCGCTGCACCCGGGCCAGCGGCGCGTGCTCGTGCTCGCGGGCCTGCACCTGCCGCGCCTGAAAGGCCCGCAGCCAGGACAGCACCACCTCCTCCGGCCGCGCCCGCGCGCGCACCGGGAGGGTGTTGATGAAGAGGCCCACCATCTCCTCCACCCCTTCCAGCTCCGCGGGCCGGCCGGAGACCACCGAGCCGAAGACCACGTCCTCCCCCCCGAGTAGCGCGAGAGGAGGAGCCCCCACGCCCCCTGCACCACCGTGCCGGCCGTCACGCCCTCGCGGCGCCCCAGCTCCTGGAGCCGCGCCGTCGCGCCGGCTTCCATCCGGTGGACGGCCCGCCCGTGGGCGGACGCTCTCCGCCGCATCGACGGTGCGCTCGACTCCCAGGCGGGTGGGGGCCTCGAAGCCGGCCAGGGCGTCCCGCCAGAACCGCTCGGCCGCGCCCCTGTCCCGGCGCTCCAGCCAGGCCACGTAGTCGCGGAACGGCTTCCCCTCCCGCACCATCGGCCGCTCGCCCCGGCGGTGCGCGTCGTACAGCGCGACCGCGTCGCGGAAGATCAAGCCGAGGCTCCACCCGTCCTGCACGAGGTGATGATGCGTCCAGACCAGCTCGTGCTCCTCGTCCGCCATGCGGACGAGGGACAGCCGCATCAGCGGCGCCCGCGCGAGGTCGAAGCCCCGCACGCGGTCCTCCCGCAGGTACGCCTCCAGCCGCTCCTCCCGCCCGACCGCGGAAAGCCCGCGCCAGTCCAGGACCGACAGCGGCGGCTCCACGCCCCGCCGCACCACCTGGAGCGGGCGCTCCAGACCCTCCCACGCGAACCCGCGCCCGCAGCGCCGAGTGCCGCTCCAGCACGCCTCGCCACGCACGGCGGAACGCCTCCACCTCCAGCGGGCCGACGAGCGTGAAGCGGCTCTGCCCCAGGTAGGCGCCCGGGTCCGCTTCGTCCAGCGAGTGGAAGAGCATCCCCTCCTGCATGCGGCGTCAGCGGGTACACGTCCTCCACCCCCCGCTCCCTCCCCAGCAGCCGCTCCAGACCCGCCGCGTCCAGCCCCGACAGCGGGAAGTCCGACGCCGTCCACCCCACCCCCCCCCCGCTCCGGCACCGCCCCACCAGCTCCCGCAGCTCCCGCGTGAACCCCTCCGCTAGGCGCTCCACCGTCTCCCTCCGGTGACAGCTCCCGGCCGTACTTCCAGCTCACCTGCAGCCGCCCTCCCGCCACCACCGCCCCCACCTCCAGCACGTGCGGGCGCTCCCCGGCCGGATTCCGCTGGTCCCCGGCCGATTCGCCCGCCAGCTCGAAGAGCCCCCCGCGGCGGCGAAGCTCCCGTCCACCTGCCCCAGGTAGTTGAAGCCCACCTCCGGCGACGGGTGCGCCGCCAGCTCCGCGCCGCGCCCCCTCCGGCCCCAGGTGGCGCAGCAGCCCGTACCCCAGCCCCCGCCGCGGCACCGCGCGCAGCTCCTCCTTCACCCGCCCCAGCGTCTCCTCCACCCCCTCTCCCGGGTGTGCCTCCAGGCGCACCGGGAACAGCGTGGTGAACCACCCCACCGTGCGCGACACGTCCACTCCCCCGACCTCCTCCTCCCGCCCGTGCCCCTCCAGCTCCACCCGCACCGCGCCCCCTCCCGTCCACGCACACAGCGCGCGCGCCAGCGCCGCCAGGAGCGCGTCGTTGACCTGCGTCCGGTACGCCCCCGGGACCTCCTTCAGCAGCCCCTGCGTCTCCTCCGCCGTCAGCGACACCGCCACCACCACGGTGCTCCCCACCCGGTTCCCGCCCCCGGGGTGGTCCACCGGGAGCGCCACGCTCCCGCCCGCGAGCACCTCCCTCCAGTACGGCAGCTCCTCCAGGAGTCCGGCCGAGCCCGCCACCTCCCCCAGGCGCGCCGCCCACGCGCGGAACGAGGTCGTCTTCGCCGGCAGCGACGGCGCCGCCCCACGCTCCAGCGCAGCGCAGGCGGTCTCCAGGTCCTCCAGCAGCACCCGCCACGACACGGCGTCGACCACCAGGTGGTGCACCGCCAGCAGCAGCCGCTCCCCCCGGCCGCGCCCGCCCGCGAAGCGCACCGCCTGCACCGGCCCCCGCTCCAGACGCAGGCTCCCCTGCGCCTGCGTCGCCGCACGCTCCAGCGCCGCCCGGCGATCCCCCTCCGCCACGGCGCAGAGCTCCACCGTCGTCAGCGGCACGCGCGACTCCACGCCCGCATTCTCCTGCACCCACCCCTGCTCCGTGCGCCGGAAGCGCATCCGCAGCGCGTCGTGGTGCCCCAGCACCTCCCCCAGCGCCTGCTCCAGCACGGCGGGCTCCAGCGCCCGCCGCACCTCGCAGCAGCACCGACTGGTTCCAGTGGTGCGCGCCTGCGCGAGCTCCCGCTCGAAGAACCACCGCTGCACCGGCGTCAGCTCCACCGCCCCCGTGCGATCCCTGCTCCGCCTCCACGACGCCCCCGCTCCCGGCCACCCGCGCCAGCGCCGCCACCGTGGGGTGCTCGAAGAGCTGCCGCGGGCTCAGGTGCAGCCCCCGCCTGCGCGCTCGCGAGACCACCTGGATGGACAGGATGCTGTCGCCCCCCAGCTCGAAGAAGTTCTCCTCCACCCCCACCCGCTCCACGCGCAGCACCTCGGCCCACATCTGCGCCAGCGCGCGCTCCGCCTCCGTGCGCGGCGCCACCCGCCCCCCTTCGCCCCGCTCCGGCGCCGGCAGCGCGCGCCGGTCCAGCTTCCCGTTGGGCGTCAGCGGCAGCGCCGCCAGCAGCACGAAGGCGGAGGGCACCAGGTGCTCCGGCAAGCGCTCCCGCAGCCACTCCCGCAGCGCGCCGGGCGTCACGCCGCCACCGGCTACGTCCTCCACCGCGACCACGTAGCCGACCAGGCGCCGCTGCCCCGGCACGTCCTCGCGTGCGACGACCGCCGCCTCCGCCACCCCTGGGTGCCCCCGCAGCGCCGCCTCCACCTCGCCCGGCTCGACCCGGAAGCCGCGCACCTTGACCTGATGGTCCACGCGCCCCAGGAACTCCAGCGTCCCCCCGGCGAGCCAGCGCACCCGGTCTCCGGTGCGGTAGAGCCGCCCCCCGGCTCCCCGAGAAGGCGTCCGGGACGAACCTCTCCGCCGTCAGCTCCGGACGACCCTGGTAGCCGCGCGCCACCCCGGCGCCCCCGACGTACAGCTCCCCGCCCACTCCCGCCGGCACCGCCTCCCCGTCCGGACCCAGGACGTACAGCCGCGCCCCCGGCACCGGGCGTCCGATCGGCACCGTGCCGCCGCGCGGATCCGGCCGGCAGAGGTGCACGCTGCTCCAGACGGTCGCCTCGGTGGGACCGTACTCGTTGTAGAGGGCGGTGCCGGGGAGGGTGCGGGCATGGAGGCGCACCAGCTCCGGCGGGCAGGGTTCCCCGGCGACGACGAAGGCCCGCGCGCGCCCGCCTCCGCCCAGGTGGGGGAGGAGCTGCGCGTACAGGGAGGGGATGCACAGCAGGTGCGTGACCTCCCCGGCCTCGATGCTTCCGGCGAGCCGCGCCGGGTCCAGGTCGGCACCGGCCCGTGGGAGCCGGAGCGTGCCGCCCTGCGTGAGGGTCCAGAAGATCCCGGCGACCGAGCTGTCGAACGCCACGGAGGAGAGGAGGAGGTATCCGCCCACCGGCTCGCGGTAGAAGGCGTGGCGCGCGAGGGTGGAGGCCGCCAGCGTCCGGTGCGTGACCATCACCCCCTTCGGCCGGCCCGTGGAGCCGGAGGTGTGGATCACGTAGGCGAGGGCGTCCGGGAAGAAGGCCGCGGGGAGCGCCGCCGCCTCCCCGGCGGTCGGGATCGCGTCCACGTCCAGCACCTCTCCCTCCCACGCCGGGAGCCGGTCCCCGAGCGAGGCGCGGCTCAGCAGCAGGCGCGCGCCGGAGTCCCGCAGGACGAACCCCAGGCGCTCGCGGGGATACGCCGGATCCAGCGGCACGTAGGCGGCCCCGGCCCGGAGCACCGCCAGGACGGCCACGACCAGCTCCGGCGAGCGGTCCAGGCACACTCCGACCCGGGCCTCCGGCCCGATGCCGCGCCCCCGCAGCACCCGCGCGAGCCGGCCGGAGCGCGCCTCCAGCTCCGCGTAGGTGAGCGACGCCTCTCCGCATGCTACGGCCACGGCCCCCGGGGTAAGGAGCGCCTGCTCCTCGAAAAGCCCGTGGACGCAGCACTCGCGCGGGGCGCCTTCCCCGGAAGTACTCCATTCGCCGAGGATCTGGCGCAGCTCGGCGTCGTCCAGCAGCGGGAGGTCGCGGAGGCGCTGCTCCGGCCCGGCCGCCATCCCCCGCAGCAGCACGAGCAGGTGGCCCGCCATCCGCTCCACCGTCGCCCGGTCCCACAGCTCCGCGCGGTACGAGAGGGCGCCGGTGAGCCGCTCCCCCTCCACCAGCGTGAGCACCTGCTCGAACTGCACGCTCCCGCTGTCCATCGGCACCGGGTGCACGCTCACGCCGCCCAGGCGGAGCGTCTCGTCGGCCGGGGGGGTGTTCTGGAGGGAGAACAGGGACTGGAAGAGGGGGGAGTGGGCGAGGCTGCGCTCCACCCCCAGCGCCTCCACCACCCGCTCGAACGGCACCTCCGCGTGCGCGTGCGCCTCCAGCACCCCCTCCCTCACCTCCGCGAGCAGCTCCCCCACCGTGCGCTCCCCCGCCACCCCCGTGCGCACCGCCAGCGTGTTCACGAACAGCCCCACCACCCCCTCCAGCTCCACCCGGCTCCGCCCCGACACCGGCGTGCCCACCACCACCTCCTCCGCCCCCGCGTAGCGCCCCAGCAGCGCCTGCCACCCCGCCAGCAGCACCATGAACCCCGTCGCTCCCTCCCGCCGACCCAGCGCACGCAGCCCCGCCCCCGACCTCCTCCGGCAGCGCCGACCGCCACGCTCGCCCCCCCTCTCCCGCCACCGCCGGACGCGGCCGGTCCGTCGGCAGCTCCAGCAGCGCCGGCGCCCCCGCCAGGCGCTCCCTCCACCAGCCCAGCTCCCGCTCCAGGACCTCGCCCGAAGCCACCCCCGCTGCCACGCCGCGTACTCGGCGTACCGCACCGCCGGCTCCGCCAGGCGCACCTCCTCCCCCGCGTGAGCGCCCCATAGAGCTCCGAAAGCTCGCGCACCAGCACCCCGATGCTCCACCCGTCGCCGATGGCGTGGTGCAGCGTGCACAGCGGCGCGTGCTCCTGCGCTTCCAGCCGCAGAAGCACCGCCCGCCAGAGCGGCCCCCGCTCCAGATCGAAGGGGCGCCGCGCCGCCTCGCGCCCCAGGCGCCTCGCCTCGCGCCCGCGCCCCTGCGGCTCCACCCCCCCCAGGTCCACGCACGGCAGCGGCACCGGCGCGCGCGGCAGGACGCGCTGCACGAGCCCGCCCTCCGCCTCGGCGAGCACGGTGCGCAGCGACTCGTGCCGCTCCGCCAGGACGTCCAGGCCCCGGCCCAGGGCGCGCACCTCCAGCGCCCCGCGCAGGCCCAGCGCGAAGGGCATTGGTACGCCGCGCTCCCGGGGACGAGCCGGTCCAGGAACCAGAGCCGCTGCTGCGCGAACGACAGCGGCGCCTCCGCCCCGCCCGGCAGCCGCTCCAGCGGCGGCTGCGCCGGCCGCGCCGCGCCCTCCCCGCGCCGCGCCGCCTCCACGCGCGCTCCCAGGCGCTCGACCGTGGGCGCCTCGAAGAGCGCGCGCAGCGGCAGCTCCACGCCGAAGACCTCCCGCACCCGGAGACCACCCGGGTCGCCAGGAGCGAGTGCGCCGCCCAGCGCGAAGAAGTCCTCCCCCGCCCCGACTCGCTCGCGACCCAGCACGTCCGCCCAGATCCCGGCCAGCACCTCCTCGGCCGGGGTGCGCGGCGCCGCCTGCGCGTCCGTCCCCCGTCCTCCGGGCGCCGGGAGCGCCCGGCGGTCCACCTTCCCCGTGGGGGTCAGCGGGAGCGAGGGGAGGAAGACGAACGCCCCCGGCACCAGGTGCTCCGGCAGCCGCGCCCCCAGGTGCTCCCGCAGCTCCGCCGCCGAGGGCCCCTCTCCCCCGAGCACCACGTAGCCCACCAGGCCCCGCCCGCCGGCCGCGTCCTCGCGCGCCGCCACCACCGCCTCCCGCACGGCCGGGTGCTCCCGTAGCGCCGCCTCCACCTCCCCGGGCTCGATCCGGAAGCCCCGCACCTTCACCTGCGCGTCCGTCCGCCCGAGGAACTCCAGCACCCCGTCTGCCCCCCAGCCGCATCCGGTCCCCCGTCCGGTACATCCGCGCGCCCGCCTCCCCGACGAACGGGTCGGGCACGAAGCGCTCCGCCGTCGGCTCCGGGCGGCCCAGGTAGTCGCGCGCCACGCTTGCCCCGCCGATGCACAGCTCGCCGGGGATGCCGACGGGCGCCGGCGGCCTCCGGTCGAGCACGTACAGCGGCGCGTTCCCGAGCGGCCTCCCGACGAGGTGCCGCGCCCCGGCGCGACGGCCCCGGCCCGGCAGCCGGCGCATATGACCGTCCCCTCCGTCGGGCCGTAGAGGACGTGCACCTCCGCGCCGGGGAAGGCCTCGCGCATCGCGCCGGTGAGGTCCGGCGGCACGGCGTCGCCACCCGTGAAGGCGCACCGCACCCGTGGAGCGCGCCGCCGGGTCGCGCGGACGCGGTCCACCACCTCGCGCATGAGCGCGGGGACCGCGTGCAGCGCCGTGGCGCCCGCGATCTCCTCCACCAGCGCCGCCGCGTCGGGCACCACCTCCCGCGGCACCTCCCGCACCGCGCCGCCGAAGAGCAGCGGGAGGAGCGACTCGAAGAGCCAGATGTCGAAGGAGAAGCTCGCCAGCGGCGGCACCTCGTCGCCCGGCCCGAAGCCGAACGCCTCGCCCGCGGCGAGCAGGGTGCTCGCGAGCGCCCGGTGGGTGACCCGCACGCCCTTGGGGGTGCCGGTGGAGCCGGAGGTGTAGATCACGTAGGCGAGGTGGTCGGGCGACACGGCCGCCCGTGGCGCGGGCCTGGAGCCGGCTTCCGCCGGCCCGGCGTCCACGGGCACCACCCTCGCCCGATGCGCCGGGAGTGCGCCCGCCAGGCGGGGCTCGGCCACCAGCACCCGCACGGCGGCGTCCTCCAGCATGAAGGCGAGGCGGTCCGCCGGGTAGGCGGGGTCCAGCGGCACGTACGCCCCGCCCGCCCGGAAGACCCCGAGCACCGCCACCAGCAGCTCCGCGAGGCCGCTGGCGCAGATGCCGACGCACACCTCCGGCCCGACTCCCACCGAGCGCAGCACGGCGGCGAGGCGGCCGGAGCGCGCCTCCAGCTCCGCGTAGGTCACGGTCCCGCCGCGAGTCCGGACCGCGGCGGCGCCCGGCGTCCGCGCCGCCCGCTCCACGAGCAGCTCGTGGACGCAGCGGTCCAGCGACCGGTCGCGCACGGGGCGTTCCACTCCACCAGGAGCCGGCGCCGCTCGGCGTCGTCCAGCAGCGGGAGGTCGCGGAGGCGCCGCTCCGGCCCGGCCGCCATCGCCGACAGAGCACGCGGAGGTGGCCCAGCATCCGCTCCGCGCCCGCGGGGTCCCAGAGGTCCGTCCGGTAGGTGAGGGAGAGGTGCAGGGTGCCCGGCCGCTCCGCCGCGGCCAGGGCCACGTCGAACTGCGTGGCGGCGCGGCCGGTCGGGATCGGCCGCGCCTCGACCGTCCCCAGGCGCAGCTCCACGTCGCCCGCGAGCGCATCGTCCAGGGAGAACATGGACTGGAAGAGGGGGGAGTGGGCGAGGCTGCGCTCCACCCCCAGTGCCTCCACCACCCGCTCGAACGGCACCTCCGCGTGCGCGTGCGCCTCCAGCACCCCCTCCCTCACCTCCGCGAGCAGCTCCCCCACCGTGCGCTCCCCGCCACCCCCGTGCGCACCGCCAGCGTGTTCACGAACAGCCCCACCACCCCCTCCAGCTCCACCCGGCTCCGCCCCGACACCGGCGTGCCCACCACCACCTCCTCCGCCCCCGTGTAGCGCCCCAACAGCGCCTGCCACCCCGCCAGCAGCACCATGAACCCCGTCGCTCCCTCCCGCCGACCCAGCGCACGCAGCCCCGCCCCCACCTCCTCCGGCAGCGCCACCGCCACGCTCGCCCCCCCTCTCCCGCCACCGCCGGACGCGGCCGGTCCGTCGGCAGCTCCAGCAGCGCCGGCGCGCCCGCCAGGCGCTCCCTCCACCAGCCCAGCTCCCGCTCCAGCACCTCGCCCGAGAGCCACCCCCGCTGCCACGCCGCGTACTCGGCGTACCGCACCGCCGGCTCCGCCAGGCGCGCCTCCTCCCCCCGCGTGAGCGCCCCATAGAGCGCCGAGAGCTCGCGCACCAGCACCCCGCATGCTCCACCCGTCGCTGATGGCGTGGTGCAGCGTGCACAGCAGCGCGTGCTCCTGCGCTTCCAGCCGCAGAAGCACCGCCCGCCAGAGCGGCCCCCGCTCCAGATCGAAGGGACGCCGCGCCGCCTCGCGCCCCAGGCGCCTCGCCTCGCGCCCGCGCCCCTGCGGCTCCATCCCCCCCAGGTCCACGTACGGCAGCGGCACCGGCGCGCGCGGCAGGACGCGCTGCACGGGCCCGCCCTCCGCCTCGGCGAGCACGGTGCGCAGCGACTCGTGCCGCTCCGCCAGGGCGTCCAGGCCCCGGCCCAGGGCGCGCACCTCCAGCGCCCCGCGCAGGCCCAGCGCGAAGGGCATGTGGTATGCCGCGCTCCCAGGGACGAGCCGGTCCAGGAACCAGAGCCGCTGCTGCGCGAACGACAGCGGCGCCTCCGCCCCACCCGGCAGCCGCTCCAGCGGCGGCTGCGCCGGCCGCGCCGCGCCCTCCCCGCGCCGCGCCGCCTCCACGCGCGCTCCCAGGCGCTCCACCGTGGACGCCTCGAAGAGCGCGCGCAGCGGCAGCTCCACGCCGAAGACCTCCCGCACCCGCGAGACCACCCGGGTGGCCAGGAGCGAGTGCCCGCCCAGCGCGAAGAAGTCCTCCCCCGCCCCCACTCGCTCGCGACCCAGCACGTCCGCCCAGATCCCGGCCAGCACCTCCTCGGCCGGGGTGCGCGGCGCCGCCTGCGCGTCCGTCCCCCCGTCCTCCGGGGCCGGGAGCGCCCGGCGGTCCACCTTCCCCGTGGGGGTCAGCGGGAGCGAGGGGAAGAAGACGAACGCCCCCGGCACCAGGTGCTCCGGCAGCCGCGCCCCCAGGTGCTCCCGCAGCTCCGCCGCCGAGGGCCCCTCTCCCCCGAGCACCACGTAGCCCACCAGGCCCCGCCCGCCGGCCGCGTCCTCGCGCGCCGCCACCACCGCCTCCCGCACGGCCGGGTGCTCCCGCAGCGCCGCCTCCACCTCCCCGGGCTCGATCCGGAACCCCCGCACCTTCACCTGCGCGTCCGTCCGCCCCAGGAACTCCAGCACCCCGTCCGCCCCACCTCACCCGGTCCCCCGTCCGGTACATCCGCGCGCCCGCCTCCCCCAAGAACGGGTCGGGCACGAAGCGCTCCGCCGTCGGCTCCGGCCGCCCCAGGTAGCCCCGCGCCAGGAGCGCCCCCCCGAGGTACAGCTCCCCGGGCACCCCCTCCGCCGTCGGCTCCAGCTCCCGGTCCAGCACGTACGCCCGTCGGTGCGGGAGGGGGCGCCCCACAGGGACCCACGCACCGGCGCCCGCCTCCGCGTCCCCCACGTCGTGCACGGTGGCGGTGATCACCGCCTCGGTGGGTCCGTAGGCGTTGACCAGCCTCACCCCCGCGGGACGGTGCCGGAGCCACCGCTCCGCGGCGTCGGCGGGGAGGGCCTCGCCGCCGGAGACGAGGAGCCGCAGCCGCCCGGGTGAGGGTGCCCCCTCCAGCGCCCGCAGGGCGAGCCGGAAGTAGGCGGCCGGCAGGTTCGCCACGGTCAGATCCATCGCCCGGGCCAGGGCGAAGAAGTCCTCCGGGTCGGGGACCTCCTCGCCGCGGAGCACCAGGGTGGCCCCGCAGGCGAGCGGAGGGAGGATCTGCTCCAGGGACACGTCGAAGGCGCTGGAGGCGAACTGCAGTACGCGGTCCCCCGGCCCGATCCGGAAGACGGCGCCGAAGGCCCGCAGGTGCGCGGCGGCGGCCCGGTGCTCGACCGCGACGCCCTTGGGCTCGCCCGTGCTCCCCGAGGTGTGGATCAGGTACGCCAGGTTCCCGGGGACCGCCTCCGCGGCGTCCGCTCGTCCGGGGTCGTCCCCACCCTCCTCGCCGGCGAGACCGGGAGAAAGGACGGGCACGCCTCCGGGGAGCCGCTCCCGCCCGCGCGCGTCCGCCAGCAGCAGGCGCACCCCGGCGCCCTCTGCCATCCGGGCCAGGCGCCCCGGGGGATACGCCGGGTCCAGGGGGACGTAGACGCCTCCCGCCCGGAGGATGCCTAAGAGCGCGGCGACCCGCCCGGGCGAGCGCTCCATGCACACCCCCACCCGCACCTCGGGCCCGACGCCGTGCGCGCCCAGGCGGCGCGCGAGGCGGGCGGACCACCGCTCCAGGGCGGCGTAGGTGAGCGATGAATCCCCCCACTCCAGCGCCACCGCCTCCGGCGTGCGCCGGGCCTGCGCGAGGAAGTCGTCCTGGACCCGCCCGTCTCCCGTCGCGTCGTCCGTCCCGGCCGCGCTCCACTCCACCAGCACCCGGCTGCGCTCGGCGGCGGAAAGGAGACCGATCTCCCGGAGGCGGCGCTCCGGGTGCGAGGCGATCCCCGCCAGCAGCACCTCCAGGTGCGAGAGGAGCCGGCCGGCCGCGTCCGCGTCGAAGCGGGCACGCTCGTGGTCGAGCTGGAGCCTCAGCTCGCCGTCCAGCGAGGCGCCAAGGGTGAGCGGGTACTCCGTCTGCTCGCGGGCGCTCCGGGGGACGACGTGGAGGCCGACGTCCCCGGGTCCCTCCCCCGTGCCGTCCACCGGGTAGTTCTGGAAAACGACGATGCTCTCGAAGAGCGGCTCCCCGGCCGGCACCTCCGACCACTCGCGCACCCGGACCAGAGGCGCGTGCCCGTGCTCCCGCGCCTCCGCCAGCCCGGCCTGGAGCTCCCGGAGCCAGTCCGCCACCGGCGCCCCGGCGTCGAGCCGCACCCGGACGGGGATGGTGTTGATGAAGAGGCCCACCGTCTCCTCCACCCCCGCTAGCTCCGGGGGCCGCCCGGAGACCACGCTCCCGAAGAGGATGTCGTCCTCGCCGGAGTAGCGGGACAGGAGCAGGGCCCAGGCACCGTGCAGGAGCGTGCCGGCCGTGAGCCCCTCCCTCCGGGCGGTGTCCACCAGCACGGCCGTGGCGGCGGGCCCCGGGCGCCGCTCGCACCGGTCCCACCCCTCCGCTCCCGGCCGGGACCCCGTCCCGATCCGGGTGGGCTCGCGGATCCCCGCCAGAGCCTCCCGCCAGAACCCCTCGGCGCGCACCAGCTCCCTCTCCCGCAGCCAGGCCACGTAGTCGCCGAAGGGCCGGGGCTCGGGGAGGAAGGGCGCGACGCCGCTCCTGCGGGCGGCGTACGACCGCATCACGTCCCGGAGCACCGTGGGGACGCTCCAGCCGTCGACGAGGAGGTGGTGGTGCGTCCAGACCACCTCGTGCTCCTCCTCCCCCGTCCGGACCAGGGTGAGGCGCATCAGCGGGGGGCGCAGCAGGTCGAAGCCCTCGCTCCGCTCGGCGCGGAGGTACGCCTCCAGCCGCTCTTCCCGCTCCTCCGGGGCGAGGCCGCGCCAGTCCATCCGCCGCACCGGGAGCGAGACCTCACGGTGCACCACCTGGAGCGGCTCCTCCAGTCCCTCCCAGACGAAGGATGTGCGCAGCGCCGGGTGCCGCCGCAGCACGTCCCCCCACGCGCGCTCGAAAGCCTCCGCGTCCAGCCTCCCCCGCACCCCGTAGCGCCGCTGCCCCACGTAGCTCCCGCCTCCGGGGGAGTACAGGGTCCGGAAGAGCATCCCCTCCTGCATGGGGGAGAGCGGATAGATGTCCTCGATCTCGTCCGTTCGCGTGCTCATCGTTCCGGCCCCCCCCGGTTGATCTGCTTCAGGAGCTTCTCCAGCGACCGCTGGTCGAGCTTGGCCCTGGGGAAGTCGGAGGGGGTGTAGCCGCCGGGTCCGTCCTGGGGCCCCTGGACGAGCAGCCCTCGCAGCTCTCCCGCGAAGCGCTCCGCGAGCCGCTCCACCGTTTCCCGCCGATGGGTCGCGGCGCCGTAGATCCAGCACACCTGGAGCCGCCCGCCCTCCACCGCGGCCAGCACTTCCAGCGGGTGCGTGCGCCGGTCGCGGGGGCTCCTCGAGCGGTCCGCGACCTCGCGCACCGGGCGGAAGAGCGCGTCCGGGGCGAGGTCCCGGTCGAAGCGGCCGGAGTGGCTGAACAGCACCCCGGCGCGGGGGAGGGCCCGCAGCCGCTCCCGGGCTTCCGCCGGGCCCAGCCAGCGGAGGAGCCCGTACCCGACGCCCCGCCGGGGGACGCCGCGGAGCTGCTCCTTCACCACCCGGAGCGCCTCCCCCGGGCCCGTGGCTCCCTCCAGCTCCAGCAGCACGGGATAGAGGGAGGTGAGCCACCCGACGGTGCGCGACAGGTCCACACCCTCGAACAGCTCCTCCCGCCCGTGCCCCTCCAGCTCCACCAGCACCCGCGGACACCCGGTCCAGGAGGCGAGCGTCCTGCCGAGCGCCGCCAGCAGGGCGTCCTCCACCCCGGCCCGGTACGCCGCGGGAACCTCCCTCAGCAGGGCCTCCGTCTCGTCCCCGGTGAGCGAGAGCACGACCGAGCGAGCCGAGTCCACGGTGTTGGCGGCGGGGTCGGGGTCCAGGTCGACGGGGAGGGGGGCGGCGCCGTGCCGGGCGTCCGCCGTCCAGTAGGGGAGCTCCGCGTCGAGGGCGCCGGAGCCGGCGTGCTCCGCGAGGAGGGCGGCCCAGCGGCGGAAGGAGGTGGTCTTGGGCGGAAGCAGGGCCGGGCCGCCGCGCTCCAGCTGCGCCGCACGCCGTGCCCAGGTCCTCCAGGAGGACGCGCCAGGAGACGCCGTCCACCACCAGGTGGTGGGCCGCGAGCAGGAGACGCTGCCCCCGCTCCTCACCCAGTTCGAAGAGCCCGGCCCGCAGCAGGGGGCCCCGCTCTAGGTGGAGGCCCTCCTGCAGGTGCTCCGCGGCGCGCTCCAGCGCCCCCGTGCGCGCCGCCGCGGGGAGCCCCGACAGGTCCACCACCCCCGTCGGCGGCCCCGGCTCGGCGGGCACGTTCTCCTGGCTCCACCCCTCCGGGGTGCTGCGGAAGCGCATCCGCAGAGCGTCGTGGTGCTCCATGAGGCGCGCCACCGCTCCCCCGACGACCGCGGGGGCGATGCGCCGGGCGGGCTCCAGCAGGAGCGACAGGTTCCAGTGGGCGGGATCGCGCAGCTCCTGCTCGAAGAACCAGTGCTGGATGGGGGTGAGCGGCGATCCGCCCACCACCCCGCCCTGCTCGGCGCCCGTCCCCTCGTCCACCCCGGCGACCGCGGCCAGCCGGGCGACCGTGGGGTGCGCGAACACCTGCTGGGGGGTGACCGCCAGCCCCGCCCGCAGCGCCCGCGCCACCATCAGGAGCGAGAGGATGGAATCGCCGCCCAGCTCGAAGAAGCTGTCGTGCACGCCCACCATCTCCACCCCCAGCACCTCGGTCCAGACGCGGGCCAGCACCTCCTCCGCGCGGGTGCGGGGGGCGACGTAGGAGGAGGAGGGGGAGGCGGGGGCGGGGAGGGCCCGCCGGTCCAGCTTCCCGTTCGGCGTCAGCGGCAGCGCCTCCAGCACCACCACCGCCGTGGGCACCATGTGCTCCGGCAGCCTCGCCCGCACCCCCTCCCGCAGCGCCTCCCCCTCGATCCCCTCCCCCACCACGTACCCCACCAGCCGCCCCTCTCCCGCTCCCTCCCCCCGCACCACCACCACCGCCTCCCGCACTCCCGCCTCCGCCCGCAGCGCCGCCTCGATCTCCCCCGGCTCGATCCGGTACCCGCGCACCTTCACCTGCGCGTCCAGCCGCCCCAGGTACTCCACCTCTCCGCTCTCCCGCCACCGCCCCCGGTCTCCCGTCCGGTACAGCCGCCCCCCCGCCTCTCCCCCGTACGCGTCCGGTACGTACCGCTCGGCCGTCCCCGCCGCGTCTCCCAGGTAGCCCCGCCCCACCTGCACCCCCCCGATGTACAGCTCCCCCGGAACCCCCACCGGCGCCGGCTCCCCCGCTCCGTCCAGCACGTAGATGCGCGTGTTCGCCACCGGCCGCCCGATCGGCACCACCCCCTCTCCCCCCGCGCACGCGTGGTGCGTCACGTCCACGGCCGCTTCCGTCGGCCCGTACAGGTTGTGCAACTCCACTCCCGGCAGCGCCTCCCGGAAGCGCTCCGCAAGCTCCGCCGAAAGCGCCTCCCCGCTGCTGAAGACCCGCCGCAGCGTGCCCCCCTTCCGCCCCCCCCTCGCCTCCAGGAACGCCTGCAGCATGGGCGGCACGAAGTGCACGGTCGTCACTCCCTCGCTCTCGATCCGCTCCCACAGGTACGCCGCGTCCCGGTGCCCCTCCGGCCGCGCCAGCACCAGGCGCGCACCGGACAGTAGCGGCCAGAACAGCTCCCACACCGAGACGTCGAAGCTCGTCGGCGTCTTCTGCAGCACCACGTCGGAGGCATCCAGCCCGTACCGCTCCTGCATCCACAGCAGACGGTTGACGATCCCCCGGTGCTCGTTCATCGCTCCCTTGGGACGCCCCGTGCTCCCCGAGGTGTAGATCACGTACGCCAGGTTCTCCGCCTGCGCCCCTGCCGCCGCCGCCGCCCCTCCGCGGGCCTCCTCCGCTCCCTCCTCTGCGGCGCCCCCGGCATCTCCGCCGCCGCCCAGCCAGAGCACGGCGCCCCCGTACTCCGCTAGCACCCCGCGCAGCCGCTCCCGCTGCGCCTCCTGCGCCAGCACCACCGGCACGGCGGCGTCCCGGAGCATCCACCCCAGCCGCTCGGCCGGGTACGACGGGTCCAGCGGCACGTACGCCCCCCCGGCCCGCAGCACCCCCAGCAGCGCCACCACCAGCTCCGGGCTCCGCTCCACGCTCACCCCCACGCGCACCTCCGGGCCCACCCCCACCCCCCGCAGCCGCTCCGCCAGACGCTCCGCACGCCCCTGCAGCTCTCCGTACTCCAGCCTCCGCCCCTCGTAGACCAGCGCAGGCGCCTGCGGCGTCCGCCGCGCCTGCGCCTCCACCAGCCCGTGCAGCGTCGCCCCCGCGGGGTACGCCCGCCCCGTCCGGTTCCACCTCCGCAGCACCTGCTCCCGCTCCGCCGCCCCCAGCAGCCCGATCTCCCCGAGCCGCCGCCCGGGACCCGCGCCCATCCCGCGCAGCAGCGCTTCCAGGTGCTCCACCATCCGCCCGGCCGTGCTCGCCTCCCACAGCGCGCTCCGGTAGGTGAGCGTCCCCGCCAGCGCCTCCCCCTGCTCGGTCAGCGCCAGGCTCAGGTCGAACTTCGCCCCCCCCTCGGCCGGGCCCAGCGGCTCCACGCGCACACCCCCCAGCCGCAGCGGCGCACGCTCCAGGTTCTGCAGCACCAGCATCACCTGGAAGAGCGGCGTCTGCGCCAGGCTGCGCTCCACCCCCAGCGCTTCGACCAGACGCTCGAAGGGCAGCTCCTGGTGCGCGTAGGCGCCCAGCGTGCGCTCCCGGACCCGTCCCAGCAGCGCGCCCACCGTAGGATCGCCCGACAGGTCGGCCCGCAGCGCCAGCGTGTTGACGAAGAAGCCGATCAGCCCCTCCAGCTCCGCGTGCGTGCGCCCGGCGATCGGCGTGCCCACGACGAAGTCCTCCTGCCCCGCGTAGCGCCCCAGCAGCGCCTGCCACCCCGCCAGCAGCGCCATGAACAGCGTCGCCCCCTCGCCCCGGGCGAGGGCGCGCAGCGCCCGCCTCACCTCGGCCGGGAGCAGGAAGGGCACCGTCCGAGCCTGCCCCCCGGCCACCGCCGGGCGCGCCCGGTCGGTGGGCAGCTCCAGCCGCGGAGGCGCCCCCTCCAGCGCCTCGCGCCAGTAGGCCAGCTCCCGCTCCAGAACCTCGCCCGAGAGGTAGCTCCGCTGCCACACGGCGTGGTCGGCGTACTGCACCGGAAGCTCCGACAGCGGCGACGGCTCCCCCCGCGTCAACGCGGCGTACAGCGCCGACACCTCCCGCACCAGCACCCCCATGCTCCACCCGTCGCTCACCACGTGGTGCATCGTCATCCCCAGCACCCACTCCTCCCGGGACGCCCGCAGGAGCAGCGTCCGGAAGAGCGGCGCGCGGGTGAGGTCGAAGGGCCGCTGCGCCTCGGCCGCGGTCCGGCGGCTCGCTTCGGCCCCGCGGACCTCCCCCGGCAGCCCGGAGAGGTCCACGACGGGGACGAAGACCGGTCCCGGGGGGAGGATCCGCTGCGCCGCCTCGCCTCCGGTCTCCACGACGGCGGTCCGCAGCGTCTCGTGGCGCCGGACCACCTCCCTCAGCGCCTGATCGAGCGCCGCGGGGTCGGGCGCGCCCCGCAGCCGCAGGGCGGTGGAGAGGTTGTATGCGGCGCTCGCCGGGTCCAGCCGGTGGAGGAACCAGAGCCGCTGCTGCGCGAAGGAGAGCGGGAGCGGACGGTCGCGCGGGACGGGAGCCAGGGGAGGCCGCGGGGGGGCTCCCTCGGAACGGAGGAGGTCGCGGACCCGCCCCGCGAAGCCGGCGAGGGTGGACGCCTCGAAGAGGGCGCGCACCGGCACCTCGCGCCCGAACGCGGCGCGTGCGCGGGAGGCGACCCTCATGGCGAGGAGCGACTGTCCGCCCAGCTCGAAGAAGTCGTCGTGGGCGCCCACCCGCTCCACGCCCAGCACCTCCGCCCAGGTCTCCGCCAGGACCTCCTCCACTGGGTCGCGCGGTGACACCCGGACGCCCTCGGCCGGGGCGGCGTCCCCCGGCTCCGGGAGCGCCCTCCGGTCGGTCTTCCCGGTGGGGGTGAGGGGGAGCTCGTCCAGGAAGACGAACGCCGCGGGAACCATGTACGGCGGGAGGAGCGACTGCAGGTGGCGGCGCAGGGCGTCCGCCGTCGCCCCGCCCTCCGCCGGGACCACGTACGCCACCAGCCGCCGTCCCCCCGGGCCGCCGTCCCGCGCCTCCACCACCGCCCTGCGGACCGAGGGGTGCGCCGCCAGCGCGCCCTCCACCTCGCCGGGCTCGATGCGGAAGCCGCGCACCTTCACCTGCGCGTCCGCCCGCCCCAGGTGCTCCAGCCGGCCGTCGGGGAGACGGCGGGCCAGGTCACCGGTGTCGTAGAGGCGCGCCCCCGGCTCCTCCGCGAACGGGTCCGGGACCCACCGCTCCGCCGTGAGGTCCGGCCGCCCCCAGTAGCCCCGCGCGAGCCCCGCACCTCCGACGTAGAGCCGCCCGGGGAGCCCCACCGGCGTCGGCTGGAGGCGGCGGTCCAGGACGAGCACCCGGGTGTTCGCACCCCCCCGGCCGATGGAGAGGGCGCCCGGTCCGGCCGCCAGTCGCCCCGCCGTGGACCAGACGGTGGCCTCGGTGGGGCCGTACAGGTTCCACACCTCCCCGCCCTGCTCCAGCAGGCGGGGGGCGAGGTCCGGCGGAAGCGCCTCGCCCCCGCAGAGGAGGCGCAGGCCGGGTCCGCCCTCCCGACCCCGCCTCCAGGAGCAGGTACCAGGTCGCCGGTGTGCCCTGGATCACGGTGACGGCCGGGTCCTCCACCAGCCCGCGCAGCAGGTGCCCGTCGGAGGCGGCGGCGCGGTCCGCCACGACGACGCGCCCGCCGCAGACCAGCGGGAGGAAGAGCTCCAGGACGGCCATGTCGAAGGAGACCGGGGCGAGGGCGAGCATCCCGTCCACGGGGGTGAAGCGCAGCTCCCGCCCGAGCCAGGCGAGCAGGTTGACCACGCTCCCGTGCGTGACCGCGACGCCCTTGGGACGGCCGGTGGAGCCGGAGGTGTAGATGACGTACGCCAGGCGGTCCGGGGCGACGGCGGGGGCCTCCGCGTCCACGCTCCCCTCCGCGTGCGCCGCGCCGCCGTTCGGCGGCACGGCCGTCCCCCGGAACTCCGGCACCCGCTCCCGCAGGTGCTCCCGGGTGAGCAGCAGGCGCGCCTCCGCGTCCTCCACCATCAGGCGCAGCCGCTCCGGGGGATAGTCCGGGTCCAGCGGCACGTAGGCACCCCCGGCCATGAGGACCCCCAGGAGCGCGGCGAGCATCTCCGGCGAGCGCTCCAGGAGCACCCCCACGCGCTCCTCCGGCCCGATGCCGCGCGCCCGGAGGGCGTGCGCCACCTTCCCGGCCGCGGCGTGCAGCGCGGCGTAGGTGAGCGTCTCCCCGCCGCAGGCGACGGCCACGGCCCCGGGCGTGCGCCGGGCCTGCTCCGAGAACAGCTCGTGGACGCAGCGACCGCGCGGGTAATCGGCCGCGGTGGCGTTCCAGGCGTACAGCACCTGCGCCCGCTCGTCGGGGGGCATCAGCGGCAGCTCGGCCACGGGGCGCTCCGGCGCGGCGACGACCGCCTCGAGCAGCACGCGCAGGTGCTCCGCCATGCGCGCCATCGTGGCCGGCTCCCACAGGGCGGCGCGGTACGAGAGCCCCCCGCGCACCCCCCGCTCGTCTTCCGAGACCAGCAGGCTCAGGTCGAACTTCGCGGCCTCCTGGCCGCACGGGAGCGGCTCCACCTCCAACCCGCTCATCTCCAGCTCGCCCGGCTCGATGTTCTGGAGTGCGAACAGCGCCTGGAAGACCGGCGTGTAGCGGAGGCTGCGCTCCACGCGAAGCTCCTCCACCAGCTTCTCGAACGGCACCTCCTGGTGGGCGTAGGCCCCCAGCGTGGTCTCCCGGACGCGGCCCAGCAACGCCCGGAAGTCCGGCCCGTCCGAAAGCTCCACCCGGAGCGCCGAGCGTGTTGGCGAAGCATGCCGATGAGGCCCTCCGTCTCCAGGCGCGTGCGCCCGGCCAGCGGCGTGCCCACGACCACGTCCTCCTGCCCGGACCAGCGCGCAGAGCAGCGCCTGCGACCCTGCCAGCAGCGTCATGAACAGCGTCGCTCCCTCGGCGCGCGAGAGCGCCAGCAGCGCCGCGACGTCGCCGCCGGGAGGCTGACCGGCTGGGCGGCGCGCCGCCTCGCTCGATGGACCGCCGAGCCGCGGACGGTCGGTGCGGGAGCTCCAGCAGCGGCGGCGCGCCGGCCAGCCGCTCCCGCCACCAGGCGACCTGCCGCTCCAGCGCCGCGCCCGCCAGCCAGTCGCGCTGCCACGCCGCGTAGTCGGCGTACTGGATCGGCAGCGGCGGCAGCGGCGAGGGCCTCGCCGCGCGTGAAGGCGTCGTAGAGGGCGGAGACCTCGCGCGACCAGCACGCCGAGCGACCAGCCGTCGGCGACGATGTGGTGCAGCGTGAAGAGCAGCACGTGCTCCTCGGCCGCGCCGCGCAGGAGCAGCGCACGGACCAGCGGCCCGCGCTCCAGGTCGAACGGCGCGCCGCGCTTCCTCGCCGACCAGCGGCGCGTCTCCCTCTGCGCGCGCGTCCTCCGGAAGGCCTCGCGAGGTCGGCGACCGGCGACGGAACCGGGACGTGAGCTCCGCGGACGACCTGCACCGGCTCGCCCGTCCACGGACGGCGAACATCGGTGCGCAGCGACCTCGTGCCGCGCGCACCAGCTCGCCGAGGCTCCGCGCCAGCGCGCAGACGTCGAGCGGGCCCTCGCATCCGGACCGCGGCCGGGATGTTGTACGCGGCGCTCCCCGGGGCCAAGCTGGTCGAGGAACCAGAGGCGCTGCTGCGCGAACGAGAGGGGCAGCGGCCCGTCCCGCGGCACCGGGACCGAGCGGCGGCTCCTCGCCGACCGCGCCGCCGGCGCCAGCAGCTGCCTCGACGCGCGCGGCCATGCCCGCCACGGTGGGCGCCTCGAACACGGCCCGCAGCGGCAGGTCGACGCCGAAGGCGTGCGCGCACGCGCGCGGTCACGCGCGTGGCCAGCAGCGAGTGGCCGCCCAGCGCGAAGAAGTCGTCGTCCAGCGCCCACCCGCTCGACGCCCAGCACCTCCGACCAGATCCCGGCGAGCACCTCTTCCGTCCGCGCCGCGCGGCGCCCGGTACTCCCGCCGCGCGTACGCGTCCGCCCGCGGCGCAGGCAGCGCCCCGCGGTCCAGCTTCCCGCTGGGCGAGAGCGGCAGGCTCGCCAGGTGCACGAAGGCCGCCGGCACCATGTGCTCCGGCAGCTCCTCGCCCAGGCGGGAGCGCAGGCGCTCCGCCTCCACCGGCGCGTCCGCCACGTAGTACGCCACCAGCCGCGGGTCGCCGCCGGCGTCGTGCGCCGCCACCACCGCCTCGCGCACCTCCGGGTGCCGCAGCAGGGCACTCTCGATCTCCCCCGGCTCCACCCGGAAGCCCCGCACCTTGACCTGCTGGTCCGTCCGCCCCAGGAACTCCACTTCTCCCGTCGCCAGCCACCGCGCCCGGTCCCCCGTCCGGTACAGCCGCCCCCCCACCGCACCCCCCAGCGCGTCCGGGACGAACCGCTCCGCCGTCAGCCCCGGCTGCTCCAGGTACCCGCGCGCCACCCCCACTCCCCCGATGTACAGCTCCCCCGGCACCCCCACCGGCACCGGCTCTCCCCCCCCGTCCAGCACGTACACGGCCGTGTTCGCCACCGGCCGCCCCAGCGGCGGCGCCCGCGTCCCCTCCGTGCACAGCGCCGCCGTCACCCGCACGCTCGCCTCCGTCGGCCCGTACCCGTTGAAGAAGCGCCGCCCCGGCGCCCACCGCGCCACCAGCTCCCCCGGGCACGCCTCCCCCCCCACCACCAGCGTCCGCAGCGCCGGCAGCTCCCCCTGCGGCACCACCGCCAGCGCCGAGGGCGTGAACTTCGCATGCGTGATCCCCCACCCCCGCAGCCGCTCCAGAAGCCCCGGTCCCGGCACCAGCTCCTCGCGCGAGGCGACGCAGAGCGTCGCCCCCGAGCAGAGCGCGGTGAACACGTCCAGCACCGAGGCGTCGAAGTGCAGCGGCGCGAACAGGAGCACCCTCGCCCCGGGCCCGATCCCGTAGATCCGCGTGTACGCCGCGACCGAGTTGCACACCCCCCGGTGCTCCACCAGCACTCCCTTGGGCCGGCCGGTGGACCCGGAGGTGTAGATCGCGTACGCCAGGTTGCGCGGGCCCACCGCCGCGGCCGGCCCCCGCGCCTCCTCGCGCCCCTCCTCCTCCGCGTCCACGCGGAGCACGGGAGCCGCGTCGGGAAGACGCGCCGCCGCGGCGCCCTCCGAGAGCACCAGCCGGACGCCCGAGTCGCGCAGCAGGTACACGCG
>CAVTCB010000003.1:0-617909 GCA_963733105.1 uncultured Gemmatimonadales bacterium
TCGTCGTCGGCATCATTCCGATTGCCGAGCCCGTTGCCAAGGCACTGTGCGATATTTTGCGCGTCGGCACAGACCGAAAAGGATTGCGAGTTCTGGATATCGCCGGAGGCTCGAGTATTTTCGGCATGACCATTCTCGCGCGCGATCCGTCCGCACAAGTGACCCAGCTGGACTGGCCCAATGTCAATGCGGTGGCCAAGAAACTCAACCGCGAGCGCGGGCTGAAAGGAAAGATTCGCTTCATCGACGGCGAGCATCGTTCCGCGGTCTTTGAAAACCAGTATTACGATTTGGTTCTCGCGAGTAATTTTTGCCGCTTCGAATCGCCCCAGGGCAATCAGGAATTGTTTCGCAAGGCTTACGACGCGCTGAAACCGGGCGGAAGCCTCGTCGTGAACGACTTTCTGCCTAACGAAGAGCGTACTGGGCCGACTTTCGCGCTACGCTTTTCGGTTTACACCCTGACCCATACGCCCGAAGGCGAGTGCTGGGCGCTGTCGCAGTATGCCGATTGGCTCAAGACTGCAGGTTTCAACTCCGTTAAAACTCACGGTGATATAGCCAAGACTTTACCGGGGACGACTTTGATCCTCGCCGAGAAATAGCGCTGGATTAGCGTCCGAGCTTTGCCGGCGCACGAAGTCATGGACTTGATCCCGGGAGCGCTCCCGCTCCTGGCGGCTGAACCTGGCAGTCTATAACTCCTCACCGCTACTTATCATTGTTCCGTCCCTTGCGTTTTCCCTAGTGTATCTGCAGTTCTAGGTCTGGTCCAAGGAAAGGGCTGGAATTGTAAAAATGCAGATGCTAGACTCCGCCCGTGTCGATCAGCGTCCAAACTTCGCGCTTGACCTCCGGCGAACTCCCGCACTAATTTCCCTTTCTAAGGGAAAGCCTTATGCAGTATCTGGCGATCTGCGAAGACGATTTGCTATTTCACTTCATGCGCAACGTCGCGTCCAAACAGGCGGAGGTGCTGTTTTTGGTGCAGGATGCGGCGGTGGCGAAGCGGATCAAGCGCCAAGGTGGAAAAGCTCGGCAAGGAGATCTCCTCAAAGAAGACACCTACAAGAGAATCAAGCTGCACCATATTGATCAAGCCATCGTTTTCGTTCGCGAGCCAGATTTCCAGGATCGGCTGTGCCGCCTTTTGAGAACCCTCGACAAGAGTTTATCGATTGTCGCTCTGACTCCCGATAAGAATGGCGCGAAAGATTCGGAGGATTCGCTTTTTCGACAGCTCCAGTTGCCGGACATTTTCGAAGAGTTCTGTGCGACCCGGCTCCTCGATACATTGAACCGAAAAAAAGTCGAAAGAATCCGTTCGCTTTTTGACGAGAAGAAGGTTCACATTTTGTTGCAGCATGACCCGGATCCTGACGCCATCGGTAGCGCGCTGGCCTTGCGCGAGCTTTTGGGACGTAATCGTATTACGACGCCGATTGTGACTTTCGGCGAGGTGACTCGGCCGGAAAATCTTGCCATGATCCGCTTCCTGGATATTCAGATCGATCGGATCACTTATGAAGATCTGCACAAAGACGGCGCGCAGCTGGCTCTGGTCGACGTCCAACCGCCCTATTTTGACCAGCCGCTCGGAAGAGTCGACTTGGTCGTAGATCATCATCCGAAGCGGACCTCCTTCAAGGCCCGTTTTACCGATCTTCGAACCAATTATGGTGCGACGTCGACGATTTTCACGGAGTATTTGCGGGCCATCGGTATGGAACCGTCGCAAAGACTGGCGACCGCGCTGCTCTACGGAATCAAAACCGATACGCTTTTCCTCGAACGGGGCAGCATTCTTGCCGATCTCAGCGCCTTCACGTTCCTCTATCCATTCGCCAACAAAGCCATGATCACGCGCATCGAGCGGCCCGCCTTGCCGCGGGAAGATCTCGAAGCTCTGGGTCGGGCGTTGAGCCGCCTGCAACTGGATAACGGGGTGGCGGTGATCCACATGGGCGAAATCAACCGTGAGGATGTTATCCCTCAAATGGCGGAGTTTTGTCTTAACATCGAAGGCGTTGAATGGGGCATCGTATCGGGCTTGGTCAAGGATCGCGTGGTCATCTCCGTGCGCAACGTCGGCTACGTCAAGAGCGCCGGTGAAATCATGAAGCGGCTCTACGACGACATCGGCAGCGCCGGCGGCCATCGCGCGATGGCCAAAGCCGTGATCCCGCTCGATCGTTTTAAAGAACGTTATGGCGAGGTGAGCGAGAAAGTAATTCGGCAAGCCGTCGTGCCAATGATCGTCGAGCGCGACGAACAAACAGCGCATGGCTGATGACCGGGCGACTTACCGCGAGATTGAACATACCGCTGATCTGGGGGTCGAAATAACCGCCGCCGACTTGCCGGCGCTTTTCGCTTCAGCAGGCGAAGCGCTTTACGCGCTGATCGCTGATCCCGCAACGATTGAAAGCCGCGATGAAATAAGGTCGCCGCGACCGGGGACAATCCCGAGGATTTACTCCATGCCTGGCTGTGTGAGCTGCTGGCGGTTTTCAATGTGGAAGGTTTCGTCGGTAAGCGTTGTGAGATTGCGCACATCGAGAACGGACAAGTTCAGGGGCGAGTCAGCGGCGAGAAGTTGGACCTCAAGCGGCATGCCTTTCACACCGAAATCAAGGGCGTTACCTATCACGACTTTAAAGTGTGGCAAGAGGCCGGCGCGTGGCATGCGCGGGTCATCTTCGATGTCTAAAGCACCTCATCCTATCGCCGAACGGATTCGCGATGGCTTGAATGGCCGCTGAGGAAATAAGCTCAATCGTCTGGAAGACTGTCTCTGGGAGATTCCTCGCCAGGGCGGCATGAGAGTGCCCGGCCGTATCTATGCCAGTGAAAAACTGATGGCCGACCTTAAGCAGGATAACAGCCTGCGCCAGGTCATGAACGTCGCGCACCTCCCCGGCATCGTCGGCTATTCTCTCGCCATGCCCGATATCCATTGGGGCTACGGCTTTCCCATCGGTGGCGTGGCGGCGATCAGCGTCGATGAAGGCGTCATCTCGCCGGGCGGTGTCGGCTACGATATCAATTGAGGCGTCCGTCTGGTGAAGACCAGTTTGGTCTTCGAACAAATTAAAGACACACTACCGCGCATCGTCGAAACGCTTTTCTCAGCCATTCCCTCGGGTGTCGGATCCGAGGGAGCGATTCCCAAACTCTCCAAGCAAGATGAAAAACGGCTCTTGCGGGACGGCGCGCGCTGGGCTGTATCGGAAGGCTACGGCGACCAGGCCGATCTCTCCTGCATGGAAGAGGGCGGTAGGTTAGCGACAGCGGATGCAGAACTCGTCAGCGATCGAGCGCTGGAACGGGGCCTCAAACAGGTCGGCACGCTCGGCTCGGGAAATCACTTTCTTGAGATCGGCAGAGTCGAGGAAATTTATCTGCCTGAGGCGGCCAACACGTTCTGGGCCTCTTCCCCGACCAGATCGTGATACTGATTCACACAGGCTCGCGCGGCCTGGGCTATCAGGTCTGCGAAGACTCGCTTAAAGTCATGAACCAAGCGATGGCCAAATACGGCATCGCGCTTGCCGGACCGCCAACTCGCCTGCACGCCGATCCAGTCGCCCGAGGGCCAGGACTATTTCGCCGCTATGGCTGCCGCGGCCAACTACGCTTGGGCCAATCGGCAAGTGATCATGAGCCAGGCCGAAAAGGCTTTCATGAAAGCGCTCAATATCAGCCCCAGGGATCTCGGCTTTTCGTTGATCTACGATGTCTGCCACAACATTGCCAAGATCGAAGAGCATACGGTCGACGGAAAAAAGCGGCGTCTGTGTGTCCATCGCAAGGGCGCGACGCGCGCTTTCGCTCCGGGTCATTCACAAATCCCCGCTGCCTATCAAAAGATCGGCCAACCCGTTTTAATCCCCGGAGATATGGGACGCTATTCCTATCTGCTGGTCGGAACTGAAACCGCGATGGAAAAAACTTTCGGCAGCACCTGCCACGGCGCCGGTCGCGTGATGAGCCGGGCGCAGTCGAAGAAACAAAGCCAGAGCATCAACATCGACCAAGAGATGGCCCGTCGCGGCGTGGTGGCACGCTATCAGGGACGCGGCACCATGGCCGAAGAAATGCCCCATGCCTACAAAGACGTGGCGGACGTGGTGGAGACCATGGATCACGCCGGCATTTCCAAACGGGTCGCGCGATTCCGCCCGGTGGGCGTGATCAAAGGATAACTTGTAAGATACGTCCCGCACGGCACCGAGGAGGGTGCGCTTCTTCAGCCAGGTGGTGTTTTAAAGCTAAAGATTCAACGTTCGGTGTTCAAGGTCGGAGACGTTGAACCTGGAACTTTGAACCTTGACCTACAATCAGTCTTTACTTGACAACTAGAGGCCCGGGGAATAAAGGGTTGGGTAATCGATTCGACAACACAAGGAGGTTTCTATGCCTAAGCTAAAACACTTGGCCATTCGCACCGAGGACACGGGAAAGCTCGCGCAGTTTTATATGGACGTCTTCGAGATGCAAATGCTGCACAAAGGCAAGGACGAAGGCGGCGCCATCTTTCTCACCGACGGCTATTTCAATCTCGCCATCTTGCCCAACCACGAGCAAAATGCGCCTAATGGTCTCTATCATTTCGGCTTCGAGGTCGAGAACGGCGAAAAGATCGTCGAGCGGATGAAGAAAGTCAATCCCAACAAATTGCCGAAAGCGCGCCCCAATGGACGGCCCTATGCCGAAACCCGCGGTTCGGATCCTGATGGCAACTTTTTCGATATTTCGGAACATGGCTTTTCCGTCGTCGTACCCTTGGGCGAAAAACCGAGCAGTTGATTAATTTGCTCGATCTCTGAACACCTTTCGTCCAGTTCGCTTGGCACGGGCGGGAGCCGGTTGAACGGCTCCCCGCAAGCCCAAGTGACTATTGCGTGGAGGCTCAGCCGATGAGTACTGTGATAACTCGTAGCGCTTCTCTCCTGTCTGACTCTTGGCGAGCCTGTACTAGCGTTCCTTCTGCGCACCCGGAGAGGTGCAGAGCCAGATCAAATCGAACCTCTCCTCCAGCGTCACCAGCGAAGCTATGACCGCGGTGTGGGTGGCTCGTGAGCGTGGCTTGTTCAAAAAGCATGGACTAGACATGCAGTTCATCTTGATGCCGCGCAATCCTCTGGCCGTGGCGGCGCTGATCGCCGGGGAGATCGATGCGGCGATCATCGGCCCGGGTCATCTCGTCAACGCCGGCCTCAGCGGCGGGGAGCTCATCGGCGTCGCCAGTTTTCACCAGAAGCTCGACTTCCGGCTGAACGCGAGGTCCGAGATCAAGAAACCGGAAGATCTTCGCGGCAAGCGTATTGCCGTCAGCGGCCCCGGCTCGACGTCCCATCTGGTTTCATTGCTGTCGCTGCAGGGCCTGAATATCGATCCGGTGCAAGGGCGGATCGCTTTCTTGACGATTCCGGGCACTGAGGTAAACCGCCGCCTGGCGCTTGAGACGGGCGGGGTGGATGCGACGTCGCTACGAGGCGCCATGGGCGATCTCTACGGCAACAAGGGTTATCCCGTCCTCTACAACCTCAAGGCCACAGGCGCGACCTTGCCGCAGAACATGTTGGTGACGACGCGGCGCACCGCCGCCGCCAAGCCGCAGGTCATCGAAGCCTATTTGAAAACGATGATCGAGGCGATCGCCGTAACCCTGGATCCGGCCAACAAAGAGACTGGTGATGAGGCTACTAGCGTCGAACCTTCGCCTGACAAACCCCGCCGACGCGGAAGAGGCCTATCTTGCGGTGATCCATTCCCAGGAACGGGCGCCGCACATCGAGTCTCGAAGGCATGAAACGCCTCCAAGGACTCTTGATTCAAATCAATCCCAAAATTGCGGACGTCCGGGTCGAGAATGTCATTGACAATTCCTTCATGAATAAGCTCGAAAGCTCCGGCTATATCCAGAGCGTCTACAAGAAGAACTGATGCGCTCGCTCGGTATTCCATTCAACGATTCAGCATTCCCTGGAGATCACGAACAGTGAGAACTGAAAACATCCCGGTCGTGGTTGTCGGCGGCGGCAGCGCCGCCTTCGAAGCGGCGGTGGCGGCCCGACAGGCCGGCGCGCCGCGCGTGGTCATGTTGGAAAAGGCGCCGGAGCCGGAGTTCGGCGGCAACGCGCGGTTTTCGCACACCGGCTTTCGCTGGGTTTTTTCCGGCGCGGAGGAAATTCGCAGGTTCCTGCCGGAGGTGGACGATGCGCTGTTTCAAAAACTGCATCTACCCGCTTACTCGGCTGAACATTTTCACACCGATCTGCAGCGGGTCACCCGCGGGCGTATCGACAAGCGGCTCGCCGACGTTCTAATCCAGCAGTCCAATGCGGCGATCCACTGGATGCGTGAGCTGGGCATCAAATGGGAGATCGACAGCCACGTCGTGATCGACGGCCGCTACTACTTCGAACCCGGTCTGGTAATCCACCCGGTGGGCGGCGTCGGCGGCGGTCTGGGACAACTCGGCCAATGGCGCGAGATTGCCACTCGCATGGGAGTCGAAATTCGCTACGAGTCGCGGGTCAAGCAATTGCTCGGCAACGATCGCAGAATCGAAGGAGTCGTGGTGTCCGATCCGAACGAAGAATACGAACTGCGCAGCGGCTCGATCATTCTTTGCGCCGGCGGATTTCAGGCCAACGCCGAAATGCGCGCGCGCTATCTCGGGGCCAACGCCGACCTCATGAAAGTGCGCGGCAGCCGGCACGACACCGGTGAAGTGTTGATGATGGCGCTGGGGCTGGGCGCAAAAGCGGCAGGCCACTGGCAGGGCGCTCACGCGACGCCTATCGATTCGACCTATCCCGACGTGGAGATCGGCAGCAAGGCGAACCGTTACGGCTATCCCTACGGCATCACCGTCAATTCTCTCGGCCAGCGCTTTTTCGACGAAGGCGAGGCGCGCCACTCTTACACGTACGCAAAAACCGGCTGGGCGGTGCTCAGTCAACCGGGGGCGCTGGCGTACCAGATCTACGATCAGAAAACGATTCCGCTCCTCGGCACCCGGTATGAGTTTTCCACGCCCATCGAAGCCAACACCATCGATGAGCTGGCGCAGAAGATCAGCATCGAGCCCGCGGTGTTGAATCACACGATCAGAGAATTCAACAACGCCGCGCGCAAGGATATTCCCTTCGACGCGACCAAGCTCGACGGTAAATGCACCGAAGGCATCACGCCAAAGAAATCCAACTGGTCAAACCCCATTGATCGACCGCCATACTGGGCGTTCTCTATCACGGGCGGCGTCACTTTTACCTTCGGCGGCCTACAGATCAATGAGAGCGCCCAGGTGCTCAACACCTCCGGCAATCCGATCGGTGGCCTTTACGCTTCCGGCGACATCGTCGGTTTGTTTTTCCACAACTATCCGTCGTGCACGGGCCAGACGCGCAATGTCGTCTTCTCCCGCTTGGCGGGACGACACGCCGCGGCTCAGGGTTATAGATTTCAAAATGAAACAGCTGGGCCCGGCGATTTGATCTGAACGGCGCGCCGCCAAGCTGCGCGGCGCAAAAGACAAAGAGGGGAAACATGCCCCGCCGGAAAACTTACAGCACCGGGCACCATAGAGGCTTGGTGCTTCTCTTCGCTATCCTCGCCGCCTTGATGTCACGGTTGGCCGGCCGCGGCGCAGGAAGCTAAGCCGTTCTACGAAGGAAAGACCATCCAGCTTCTGGTCTCAAGCGGACCGGGAGCGACCACAGACATCAGCGCGCGCCTCGTCGGTCGCTATTTGGGCAAGCATATTCCGGGCAATCCTGGAATCATCGTGCAGAACATGCCCGGGGGAGGAGGCCTCGTCGGCGCCAACTATCTCTACAACGTTGCCAAACCGGATGGACTGACGATCTTGGCTGTCAGCCGGGCGAACTATTTGGACCAAATGGTTGGGCGGCCCGAGGTCAAAGCTGATTTTCGCAAGTTCGGTTGGATCGGCAGTTTCAACAAAGCGCCGATGATGGCCGCCTGCCGCAGCGATACGCCGTACAAGAGCATCGCCGCGATCCGCGCCGCCAAGGTTCCGCCACGGTTCGGCCAATCCGGCACCGGAAGCATCAGCTACGTGTTCGGCAGCTTGCTCGAAAAGATTCTGGATCTGAAAATAAAGAATGTCACGGGATTCAAATCTGGTCGAGATACGGACCTGGGATTAGAGCGTGGCGAAGTAGATTGCCGCGCTACCTCCGATATCACCGTGATCCGTTCACCCTGGAACCTTTGGGTTAAAGAAAACTTCGTCACCTTTATTATTCAACAAGGACCCGAAAAGAGCGCTTTGTTGCCGCCGGTACCCACAGTGGCTGAATTGGCCCCTCCAGAGTCGAAACCATTGGTTAAGTTGATGGATGTCATGCTCGCATACACCGATTTTGATCGGCCCTACGCCGCGCCTCCGGGCGTGGCGAAGGAACGGTTGCAAATATTGCGCGATGGCTTCGAAAGAATGCTCAAGGATGCTGAGTTTAGCGCCGAGGCCAAGAAGCTGCTTGACTGGGATGGGACAACTTATCTCAGCGGCGAGCAACTTCAGAAGAAGATCGACGCAACGGTTACCCAACCTCCGGAGGTGATCAAACGAGTGAAGGAGGTTTTGGAGGAATCCTAATCTCTAATGGTAACCTGCGGAGCGTTCAAGGAGATTCGAATGAGACAATATGCGGCTCTGGTTATTTTTATCGCCGTGCTAATGCAGCCGGGTCTTTCTCCGAACTCGGCTTTTTCCCAAGTCCCTTTTTATCAAGGCAAGACCATAAGAATCATCAATAACGATCCCGGCGGCACGGCCGGGACGCGCGTTAAAACGGTGGCTCCCTACCTGCGCAAGTATATCCCGGGCAATCCCACCATCGTCGTCGAATTTATCGAGGGCGGAGGAGGGCGTAGAGCAGCGAACCATGTATTCAACTCCGCTAAAGCCGACGGCCTCACCATCGGCGCCCTGAGCAGTTCGGTTATCGGGTTGAACGTCATGCGGGAAACCGGCGTTATGTACGACATCGATAAATTCATTTATCTCGGCACTCCCGTGAGCGAGAACCACAACGTCATCTATACTCGACGAGAGCTCGGTCTTAATAGCTTGGAAAAACTTAGAGCGGCGAGCGCTATTAGAATCGGCGCCCAGGAGGTTGGCGCCGTCGCTTATATCTCGGCAAGGCTCTTTGCCTACTTTCTGGATCTCAATGCGCCGAAATTCGTCACCGGCTATTCTTCGCTCGAGGCCGATGTCGCACTCATCAACGGAGAGATCGATTCGCGAGCGAACAACACGACTTCGGTGTTGAGGCGCAATCGGGAATGGGTGGAAAAGGGAATCATGGACTTTCACGCGATCTTGGCCGTGCCGAAAGCCGAAAAGCATCCGCACCCACGCTTTGCCCAACTGCCGGAGATCGAAAGCTTCGCCAAAACCGAGAAAGAAA
This sequence comes from uncultured Gemmatimonadales bacterium, assembly GCA_963733105.1. Lineage (GTDB taxonomy): Bacteria > Gemmatimonadota > Gemmatimonadetes > Longimicrobiales > Longimicrobiaceae > JAFAYN01. The sequence goes on from CAVTCB010000003.1 coordinate 9,450, forward strand.
AAAAGCTGTTATCGATGTGGCGCGGCTTTAGAACGGCTACGTCTCCTTTCGTCTTACCGCCGGGCACGCCCAAAGACAGGGTAGAGATCTTGCAAGATGCGATGCGCAAAGTATTCAGCGATCCGGAATTTCGCGCGGAATTTCAGAAGCTCGTCAGCGACGAGGTCTCCCCGTTGACGCCGGAAGAGCTGGCGCCGCGGCGGCCAGGACGAGCAGGGCGGCCAGGTGGCGGAGCGAGCTGCCGCGGAGCGTGTGGAGCATGGACATGGGTACCTCTCGGGAACGGGGAGCGTACTGCGTTGAGCTCCCACCAAGCTGTACGCTCCGGCGGCCGCGCGACACCGGAAACGGGCAGGCGGCCGATCGGGCGGACGAGCGGCCGGATTCCGGTGGCGAAGAGGGCGGCCCCCGCCCCGGGAGCCGCCCTCTCGCCGTGCTTCCCCGCCCCGCCGCTCAGGCGAAGTGGCTCCCCCGTAGTGGGGGACCAGGAAGGGGTTGGAGATGCGCTCGAAGCCCACGGTGGTCTCGGGCCCGTGCCCGGACCAGAGCGTGGTCTCGTCCGGAAGGGTGAGGATCTGCTCGCGGATGGAGCGCATCAGCGTCTGGAAGTCGCCCCCCGGGAGGTCGGTGCGCCCGATGGAGCCGCGGAACACGCAGTCCCCCGTGAGCGCGGCCCCCTCCCCCACCAGGATCACGTGTCCCGGGGCGTGGCCGGGTGTGTGGCGCACGTCCAGCTCGCACTCGCCGAAGCGGACCCGGTCGCCGTGGGCCAGGAAGGCGTCGATGGGGGGCGGCGTCTCCATCCGCACCCCGAACCACTGCGCCTGCATGGGCGCGGCGTGGTAGAGCTGCTCGTCGTCCCGGTGCAGGAGGACGGGGGCGTCGGTCTCCCGCTTGGCCTGCGCGACGCCCTCCACGTGGTCCACGTGCGCGTGGGTGAGCACGATCATCTCCACGGCGACGCCGTGCTGCTTCACGGCGGCCAGCATCTGCGGGGTGGCGGCGCCCGGGTCCACCAGGATCCCCCGCCCGGTGGCGGTGCAGGCCACGAGGTAGCAGTTCTCCCCGAACGCGCCGCCGGAGAACATGCGCACCGTCAGCTCCCCGCGCCCGGCCTCAGGCACGGAGCGCCTCCAGGACCTCGTCCGCGCCGTGGGCGCCGGGGGCGGCGTAGACGATCTTCCCGTGCGTGTCGATGAGGAAAGTGGAGCGGGCGATCCCGCCGTTCTCCTTGAGCGTCCCGAAGGCGCGCGCGATCTCCTTCCCCTCGTCCACGATGAGGGGGAAGTCAAGGGTGTACTTGTCGCGGAACTTCTCGTGGCTCGCCAGGCTCCCGTGGTTCACCCCGAAGCGCGCCACGTTGGCGGCCTCGTACTCGGCGCCCTCGTCGCGGGCGGTGCACATCTGCTTGGTGCACCCGGGGGTGTCGTCGGCCGGGTAGAACATCAGGAGCACGTTGCGCTTCCCCCGGAGGTCGGCCAGGGAGACGGTCTGGCCGTCGGTGGTCTGCGCGGTGAAGAGCGGGGCGTCGGCGCCCGCGTTCAGGAGCGTGTCGGTGGCGGACATGCGGCCTTCTCCGGTCGTTGGGTCGGGGTTCGGTGCTGCCGGAAGAAGAATGGGGGAGACGGGGGGCAAAGGCAACGAACGGCCGGGATGGGTCAACCTTCCCATGCAGGCGCGACGGGGTGGCGCTATCTATCCGGCGCGACGGAGACACGACCCTCCGCGCCTGGAATCCGACTCCACCGGCGGCCCGGCGCAGTGGTTCTTCCTCGGCTCCGCGGCCATCAGCGGGAAGCGCGCGCAGGTCACCACCGGCTTCCACATCAACGGCCGCCTGTACGAGCGCTTCGAGTGCGACCTCCGCCAGACCGTCTCCGGCTGGTCGGTGACCGGCTGCACCCTGGTCGCCGCCGCCTGAGCGAGGTCGAGACGGGTTCGGGCGTGCCCCCCGCTGACGCGGGGGTCGGGCTGCGGCTCCGTAAGCCGGCAAACAACGCCGGCTAACGGAGTCGAGCCCCCGGGAAACTACCCCCGGGGTCTCGCCCCTTCGGGCTCGCATCCCTCACGCAACTGCTTGTCGTATTTGTAGTTGCGTTGTCGTGCTCCCCTCCCCCCTTGTGGGGGAGGGGCCGGGGGTGGGGGGTACGCCCCGGCTCACACTGGCTCCGCATCGAAGACGAGCCGCCGCCCGGGAGCGATCCCGGGCGGCGGTTCTCGTTTCGTCCAGTGAACAGGCGCGGACGTTCACTGAACGCCCGCGCGGGAGGCCACGTCCGGCCCACGCCGGACGCATCTCGCCTACGCTGCAAGCGTTTGCGCACTCATCGAAACCGGCACGCGGATGGCGAGGACGGGGAGGCTCCCGATCCCTCTCCCTTCCTTCCCGGAGGACGTATGCGCAGAGCACGGCTGATCCTTGTCGCGGGTGCGGTCCACTACGTCCTGACGCTCCTCGCGACCAGCCTCCAGGTCCTGTCGATCATCGGGCAGCTCGGCCGGGGCCAGACCGGCCAGGGAAACGAACCGATCTTCGCGGACCACGTGATCGCGGTCGTCGCGCGCGTGCTCGGCGCACCGCTGCTCACGGGCGCGGAGGCCCTCGGCGTGTACGCCCCGTCCGTCACGGCCTTCTACGGGGCGGTGCTGCTGAACACGCTGGTGTGGGTCGCGGCGGGGCTGCTGGTGCTGCGCTGGCGCGGACGCAGAGACCGGCGGCTCGCGGCGCTCTGAGGGACGGAACGGCGAGAGGGCGGCCCCCGCGTGCGGGAGCCGCCCTCTTCGTCGTCGGTCCGGACGCGCGGCTAGGCGCAGCCGCAGCCGCCGGGGCGGAGCCCCTCCTCCTCCAGCGCCGCCTCCTCGGCGGTGGGGGCGCGCCACCCGCCGGAGAGCTCCAGCATGCGCCGCAGCGACGCCTCGGCGCGGCTGCGCACGTCCTCGTCCAGCACCACCTCGTGCCGCATGTGGTCCAGCGACCAGGCCAGCTTGGCGAGGGTGTTCATCTTCATGTTGCCGCAGATGGCCGCGCCCGAGAGCGGGACCAGCGTCTTCTCCGGGAAGCGCTGCTGGAGCCGGTCGATCAGCCCGCGCTCGGTGCCGATGATCAGCTCGTCGTGCTCCTCGGCGATGTCCACCATCTTGGAGGTGGAGGTCACGAAGTCGGCCTGGGCCAGGAGGTCGGCGCGGGCCTCGGGGTGGATGACGACCAGGGCGCGCGGGTGCTTCCGCTTGGCCGCGGCCAGCTCGTCCAGCACCAGGTCGTCGTGCACGTAGCAGTAGCCGTCCCACGCCACGATGGAGCCGGGCCGCACCGGGCCCTCCTCCTGCCCCGCCACCACGTACGGCCGCCCGCACTTCTCGGCCGTGTAGCGGGCCAGGTTGCGGTCGGGGACGAAGAGGATGGTGGTGTCGGCCGGGATGGAGTCCACCACCTGCACCGCGTTGGCGGAGGTGCAGCAGACGTCGGACTCCGCCTTGACCTCGGCGGTGGAGTTGACGTACGCCACCACCACCGCGTCCGGGTACCGGGCCTTGAGCAGCCGCAGCGAGTCGCCGGTGACGAAGTCGGCCATGGGGCACCCGGCGCGCAGGTCGGGCATCAGCACCGTCTTGCCGGGCGAGAGGATCTTGGCCGTCTCGGCCATGAAGTGCACGCCGCAGAACACGATGACGTCCGCGTCGGTGCGGGCGGCCTCCTGCGACAGCCCCAGCGAGTCGCCCAGGAAGTCGCTGACCTCCTGGATCTCCACGCGCTGGTAGTTGTGCCCCAGGATGACGGCGTTCATCTCCTCCTTGCGGCGGAGGATCCGGTCCCGGAGCTCCTCGCGCGAGAGCCGCGCGTACTCGAGCGGAGTACGGAGAGCATCGCTGATCTGGATCAATGCGCACCTCGTGTCTCGCGGGAGGTCCGGGCGCCGCGCGCCCGCCGTGACAAGCCACGGAATATAACGGATTCGCCCGGTTCTGACAAACGTCCGGCTACGCTCCCGTACATGCAAAGCGAAGGGCCCGCGGGGGTTAGCCGCGGGCCCTCCGGAGGCGATCCGAAGAAAAGGCGAAAGACTCAGCTCCGCTGCACCCGGAGCGTGGCGGTGTACGTCTCGGCGGGCGAGCCCCCGGCGCGCGGCGCCGGGTCGAGCCGGAGGAGCTCCAGGCGGTACTCCCGGTACGCGGCGGCGTTCTTCCCCGGGGTGGTGAGCACCGTGACCCGGGCGGGCTCGCCGACCTCGTCGTCCAGGGTCAGCACCACGGCGGCCTCCCCCGCGTGCACGCACTGCACGTCCGTGGGGCAGCGGGAGTCGGAGGGAACGTCCTCGAACTGCACGGTCAGGCCGTCCAGCGACGTACGGGAGCCCTGCCGGAGGTTGAACTCGCGCTCCGGGGCGGGGCCGGTCGCGGCCGAGCACGCGGAGAGCAGCACTGCGCAGACGACGAAAAAGGGCTTCATCCACCACCTCCTCTGAACGGGCGGGCGGAGCCCGCGACCCCGTCCTCCAGATACGAAAGCGGGGCCCCCGGGAGTTCCGGGGGCCCCGCGCGTCTGACGACCGGCCGGGCCGGCGCGTCACACGGTGAAGGAGCTGCCGCAGCCGCACCCGCCGGCGGCGTTCGGGTTGTTGAAGGTGAACCCGGAGCCCTGGAAGGTGGAGACGAAGTCGATCTCGGTGCCGTTGAGGTACTGCATGCTGAACGGGTCGACGAAGAGCCGGACGCCGTTGGACTCGAGCACCAGGTCGTCCTCGGCCGCCTCGTCCTCGATGTTGAGGCCGTACTGGAAGCCGGAGCACCCGCCGGGGAGGACGCCCACGCGAAGCCCCGAGGCCTCGGCCGCGCCCTGCTCCTCCATGTATCGCCGCACCTCGGCCACCGCCGTGGGCGTCACCGTGATGGGAGAAGTCGCCGTAGTCGTGTTCTCAGTCTGCATGTGACCCTCAGCAGTGAAGGTTGAAAACCCGCTCGTGCGAGCCTCTCGCGCCGCAGGTTTCGAGCCCGTCGGGTAGAAATTCAGGTATGAAATATAGCCGTCTTCCCGCGCGGGGTCAATTCGTTTCTCCGCGCAGCACCCTCGCCACGGCGTCCGGGAGGGCGTCCACGACGGGCGTCCCCGCGGGCGCGCGGGCCTCCTCGTCCCCGTTCTCCGGGGTGCGGACCAGGATGCCGGTGCCCCCGAGGGTGGCGGCGGGAGCCAGGTCGCGCAGCCGATCGCCCACGTACCAGGAGCGCGCCGGGTCCAGGCCGTGCTCCGCCGCGGCGCGCACGAAGAGCCCGACCCCCGGCTTGCGGCACTCGCACCCCTCGTCCGGACCGTGCGGGCAGTGGTAGACGGCGTCCAGCCGCGCCCCCGCCGCCGCGAGCAGCGCCTCCACGCGGGCCTGCACCGCCCGGAAGTCGGCCTCGGAGAAGAGCCCCCGCCCGATCCCGGACTGGTTGGTGACCAGCACCACGGGGACGCCCGCCCGGTTCAGCCGCGCGACCGCCTCCGCCGCTCCCGGGAGGAGGCGCACCCTCTCCGGGTCGGCGAGGTAGTGCGCGTCGTGGATGACGGTGCCGTCGCGGTCGAGGAAGACGGCGGGCCGGAGCGGGGAGGAGGGCAAGGAACTCGAACTGAAGGGGACAGGGAACAGGGGACAGGGAACAGCCGACAACGGCGGGCCCCCACCCGGCTCGCTTTAGGCTCGCCACCCTCCCCCGTTCCGGGGGAGGGGCATTTCCATGCTTCGATCCTCACCCTCCACGGTGTCGTGCTCCCCCTCTCCCAGCATTGGGAGAGGGGGCCGGGGGGTGAGGGCCGCCGAGGACCCGCTCCGGAGCTGCGGACACGCGTCGTTCCGCAGTACCCGTATGATCCTCTCGGAGGGAGACAGCCGGCGGTTTGGCTGGCTCACTCCGGGGCGGGGAGACTCGCGGGCTGTTTCGCGAGGCTCACCGCCCCCGCGCAGGAGACCCGGCGTAGTTTGCCGGGGCTCCGGAGCGGCCCCACACTCGGAAAAACCCTAACCGGCCGTGATGTTGAACCCGGCGTCCACGTACATGACCTCGCCCGTCATCCCGGTGGACAGGTCCGAAGCGAGGAACAGGGTCGCGTTCCCCACCTCGTCCACCTCGATGGCGCGGCGCATGGGCGCCCGCTCGGCGGTGATCTTGAGGAGGTCGCGGAAGTGCGCCACCCCGCGCGCCGCCAGCGTGTTCACCGCCCCGGCGGAGACGGCGTTGATGCGGATGCCGCGCCCGCCCAGGTCCACGGCCAGGTAGCGCACCGCCGCCTCCAGCGACGCCTTGGCGACGCCCATGACGTTGTAGCCCGGGACGGCCTTCTCGGAGCCGTAGTAGGTCATGGTCACGATGCTCCCGCCCGGCTCCATCATGGGCTCGACGGCCCGCGTCAGCGCCACCAGCGAGTAGGCGCTGATGTCGTGCGCGGTGAGGAAGTCCTCGCGCCGGGTCTCGATGAAGGGGTTCGCCATGGCGTCCTTGGGCGCGAAGGCGACGGAGTGGAGGAGGAAGTCCAGCTTCCCCCACCGCTCGCGCACGGCGGCGACCACCTGCTCGATCTGCTCGTCGCTGCGGACGTCCAGGTCGTAGAGCTCGGGCTCGCCCAGGGAGGAGACGGTCTTGGCGCAGCGGTCGCGCATGGTCTCGCCCTGGTAGGTGAACGCCAGCTCCATCCCGGCGCCGTGCAGCGCCCGGGCGCAGGCCCAGGCGATGGAGTGCTGGTTGGCGACGCCGACGATGAGGCCGCGTTTGCCGGAGAGCAGGCCGGAGAGTGCGCTGGCTTCGGACATGGGCACGTTATGGTTGAGGGCGTGGGTCCGGATCGGGTCTCGGGGCGCCCGGTCAGGGGCGCGTCCCCGGCGGCCCCGCCGCCGGGGGAGGAGCGGCCGCGGGCGATGCGGCGGGGGCGCGGGGGGTCTTCACCCGCCCCTCGGCGTCGCCGGTGAGCCCCTGGAGGTTGCGCACGCCGCGCACCCGCACGACGACGTCGGTGTCGGGCGGGAGCGGCCGGCCCAGCCGCACCGTGAGAGCCTGCGACGGGAGCGGCCCGGCCGGGCCCTGCGCGGGTGCCGCGGCGGGAGCGGCGCTGTCGGGGCGCGCGGGCTGCGGGGGGCCGGTGGCGGCGCGCTCCCCGGGGCGCAGCTCCACCCGGACGACGGGGACGGCGCTCCCGTCGGGGAGGAGCACGGCCACCTGCGCGGCGGTCAGGGGCTGCGCGGGGTCCAGGTAGTCGTCGAAGCGCACCTCCAGCACGGTGTCGCCGGGCTGCACGGAGGCGATGCGCGGCGCGGTGCTGTCGGGCTGGAGGACGCGGAGCGCGACGCTCGGGCTGGCGCCGGCCACCACGGCGGCGCGGGCGGTGTCGCGCGCCTCGTAGTCCTGGAGGACGCGGTCGGTGTTCAGGTCGCGGAAGGCGCGCACCCGGTACGGCCCCTCGGGGATGCGCCGGAAGAGGAAGGCGCCGGAGGAGTCGGTCTGGGTGGTGTAGACCAGCGAGTCCTGGACGCGGATGGCCTCGACGCGGATGGCGATCTCGGGGGTCCCGGCGGTGCGCGAGACGACGGTCCCGGCCAGGCGGGTGTCGGGGATCTCGGGCCCGGTGGAGAAGACGAGCTGGATGGGGGCGCCGATCCGGTTGTTGAACAGGTCCTGGACGGTGGGGCCCACGGAGACCTGGTAGATGCGCCCGGCCTCCCACCCGCGGCGCAGCCGGATGCGCAGCTCGTCGCCGCGGTGGTCCACTTCGAGGGGGCTGGTGCGCGGGGACACCTGGACGGCGTCGCGCAGGTTCTGCTCGGAGAGGCGCTCGTCGAAGACCAGGACCACGGGGTCGGCGAAGGCGCCGACGCGGGCCAGGGAGTCGGGACGGGTGGTGAGCAGCCGCGGCGCCTCCTTGTCCTCGGGGCCGCCGGGGGGGGCCTGGACGTGCGCGCACGCGGCCAGCGCGGCCCACGCGAGGAGGGCGGCGAGGCGGCGGGTCATGCCCACGCGGCCCCCTCCAGCGCGGCCAGCTTGGACGCGAGCTTGTCGCGCTGCTCGGCGTAGGCGGCCAGCTTCTCGCGCTCCTTGCGCACCACTTCCTCGGGGGCGCGGGCGACGAAGCTCTCGTTGGACAGCTTCTTCTCGGTCCCGGCGATCAGCCCCTGCAGCTTCTCCACCTCGCCGCGCAGGCGGGCGCCCTCCTTGGCCACGTCGATCACGCCGGCCAGGGGGACGAACACCTCGGCGCCGGAGCGGAGCACGGCGCTGGCGCCGGCGCCGCCCCCGGCCTCGAAGCCCAGGTCCTCCACGCGCGCCAGGTCGCGCAGGGCGCGGAGCCCGGCCTCCAGGTCGGCGCGCAGCCCGGGGGCGGCGCCGGGGACGCGGAGCGGCACCCGCTGCGAGGGCTGCACGCCGTACTCGGCGCGGATGTTCCGCACGGCCACGATGACGGCCTGCAGCTCGGCGAAGCGGGCCTCGGCGGCGGCGTCCTCCCGGTCGGGCCGCGGCGCGGGCCAGGGGGCCACCATCAGCGACTCGGGGTCTCCGGCGGCGCGCGGGAGGCGCTGCCACACGGTCTCGGTGATGAAGGGCATGGTGGGATGGAGGAGGCGCATGGCCCCGTCCAGCGCCTCGGCCAGGACGGCGCGCGCGGCGTCGCGGCTGGCGTCGCCCAGGTCGCCGCGGAGGCGGGGCTTCACCAGCTCCAGGTACCAGTCGGCCAGCTCGCCGCGGAAGAACTCGTAGGCGCGCAGCACGGCCTCGTTGAGGCGGAGCTTCTCCATGGCCTGCGTGACCTCGCCGGCGGCGCGGGAGAGCCGCGACAGGATCCAGCGGTCGGAGAGCTCCAGGGAGCCGGACACGGCGTCCAGCGGCACCCGCTCGGCGTCGCCCAGCGTCATGAGGGCGAAGCGGCCGGCGTTCCACAGCTTGTTGGCGAAGTTGCGCCCGGGGCCGAAGGCCTCCTCCAGGTCCTCGTAGTTGAGCCCCTGGTCGGTCCCGGCGGCGCCCCCGGTGAGCACGGTGTAGCGGAGCGCGTCGGCGCCGAAGCGCTGCACCACCTCCAGGGGGTCGATCCCGTTCCCCAGCGACTTGGACATCTTGCGCCCCAGGTGGTCGCGCACGATCCCGGTGAGGTACACGTCGCGGAAGGGGACGTCGCCCATGAACTCCAGCCCGGCCATGATCATCCGGGAGATCCAGAAGAACAGGATGTCGTGCCCGGAGACCAGGGCGTCGTTGGGGTAGAACTTCCGCAGGTGCGGGGTGTCCTCGGGCCAGCCCAGGGTGGAGAAGGGCCAGAGCCAGGAGGAGAACCAGGTGTCCAGCACGTCGGGGTCCTGCTCCAGGGCCGTGCCTCCGCACTTGGGGCACGCCGTGGGGTCCTCGCGCGCCACGATGGTCTCGCCGCACCCCTCGGCGCGGCAGTACCACACGGGGATGCGGTGCCCCCACCAGAGCTGCCGCGAGATGCACCAGTCGCGGATGTTCTCCAGCCAGTGCTCGTAGATCTTGGTGAACCGCTCCGGCGTGAAGCGCACCCGCCCCTCGCGCGAGGCGGCGAGCGCGGGCTCGGCGAGCGGCTGCATCCGCACGAACCACTGCTCGGAGAGGCGCGGCTCCACCACGGTGCCGCAGCGGTAGCAGTGCGGCACGGCGTGGGTGTGCGGCTCGATCTTCTCCAGCAGCCCCAGCGCTTCGAAGGCCTGCACCACGGCGCCGCGCGCCTCGGAGCGCTCCATCCCGCGGAACGCCTCGGGGGCGGCGTCGTTGAGGAAGCCCTCGGGGGTGAGGACGTCGATGGCGGGGAGCCCGTTCCGCTGGGCCGCGTCGAAGTCGTTGGGGTCGTGCGCGGGGGTGATCTTGACGGCGCCGCTCCCGAAGGCGGGGTCCACGAAGTCGTCGGCCACCACGGGGATGGTGCGCCCGGTGAGCGGGAGCTCCACCACCGTCCCGTGCAGCGCGGCGTAGCGCTCGTCGTCGGGGTGCACGGCGACGGCGGTGTCGCCCAGCAGGGTCTCGGGGCGGGTGGTGGCCACCACCAGGTAGGCGCGCCCGTCGGGGAGGCGCGGGAGCCCGGGCGCGTCCGTCCCGGCGGGGAGCGGGTAGCGCAGGTGGTACAGCTTCCCCTGGGTCTCCTCGGGCTCGGCCTCCTCGTCGGAGAGGGCGGTGAGGCAGCGCGGGCACCAGTTGATGATGCGGTTGCCGCGGTAGACCAGCCCCTTCTCGTACAGCCGCACGAACACCTCGCGCACGGCGCGGGAGAGCCCCTCGTCGAGGGTGAAGCGGGTGCGCTCCCAGTCGCAGGAGCAGCCGATGGCGCGGAGCTGGTCGACGATGGTGCCGCCGGTGCGGTCCACGAACTCCCACACGCGCCCCACGAAGGCCTCGCGCCCCAGGTCGTAGCGGGTCTTCCCCTCCCCGGCCAGGATGCGCTCCACCACGTTCTGGGTGGCGATCCCGGCGTGGTCGGTCCCGGGCTGCCAGAGCGTGGCGCGCCCCTGCATCCGCCGCCAGCGGACGAGCATGTCCTGCACGGAGTTGTTCAGCCCGTGCCCCATGTGCAGGGCGGCGGTGACGTTGGGCGGGGGGATGACGATGGTGTAGGAAGGCTCGTCCGCCCCCGGGTCGGCGCGGAAGAAGCCGCGCTCCTCCCACCAGCGGTAGAGGGGCCCTTCGGTGTCCTGCGGGCTGTACTGCGGGGCGAGCGGCTCGGCCATCACCAGGGCTCCATGTACGCGAACGGGGCCCGTGGCCCCGCGTATCGTCACTGTCGTCAGGGACAATCTATCAGCCCGGAATAGTAGGTGGGGCCGGGGGCACGGTCAAGCGAAGGGGCGGACTTGACGCAAACCCGCCCATGGTGGTAACTTGTGGAGCCGGACCGCTTTCCGTGCCCGCCCGCGGTCCCGCTCTTCCGCCCACATCGCCGGACCTCCTTCCCCAGTGCCTCCCATGATGCACCGTATTCTCGTTGCCGTCCTGTTCCTGCTGGCTTCGAACGCCGGCCTGGAGGCGCAGCAGCGCCGCGCCCCGCTGGACCCCGGGAGCCGCGTGCGCGTCTCCGCGCCGGGGGTGTTCGCCGCCCCGGTCACGGGGACGGTGGTGGCCGCGGACGCCGACTGGCTCCAGCTCGCCTCGGCCGACCCGGCGGAGAAGACCTGGGTGCGCCTCCGGTTCGTGGACGAGGTGGAGGTGAGCCGGGGGACGGCGCGCCGCCAGCGGACCTGGAAGGGGAGCTCCTGGGGTGCGTTCCTGGGGTTCGGGATGGGGGTGATCGCGGGGGCGCTGGCCTCCAAGGAGCTCCCGACCACCACGGGGCAGTCGGTGGCGCTGGGGGGGCTGGGGGTGGGGCTGGTGGGCGGGGGGATCGGCGCCGCGATCGGTGCGGCGATCCCGGCCCGCGAGCGCTGGCAGGGGTACGTGATGTCGCACGCGGTGGCGCCTCCGCTGACGCGCTGACGCTGCCCCTCCGCGGGCACGACCAAACGCGCCGCGCCGGACCCTCGAGGTCCGCGGCGCTCTGCTTTCGGGGGAGGGGGGAGGGCCCCCACCCGGCTCGCCTCGGGCTCGCCACCCTCCCCCGTTCCGGGGGAGGGGCATCTCCATGCTTCGATCCTCACCTTCCACGGTGTCGTGGCAGGCCCCCTCCCCAACCCCTCCCCCGCAAGCAGGGGAGGGGCTTCATCCATCGTTGCCGTTCAGTCCGCGAAGGCGGACTTCGTGCCGTCGTTGCAGCGAATTCATTCGCCCGGTGCGGGACTCACCCGGCGCGCAGGAGCCCGAGCGGGCGGAGAGGCGCGCTACGAGGTGCACTGCCTCTCTTCCGAGACGGCGCGGACGCGGACCTCGCCCCCGAGCCGGAGCGGCCGGCCGGCGGAGTCGGCGGCGACCAGGTCGAGCCGGAGCCGCAGGTCGTTCCCGCCGTCGTCGAGCACCTCGACGCTCCCGGTGGCGCTCGCGGCGACGAACTCCGGGACCTCCTGCGCGAACGGGTCGGGCGCGACGAAGCGGGTGTGCCCGAAGAACAGGGCGAGCTCGGCCTCGCCGGGGGCGCGGAGCGCGCGCCGGCCCCAGTACGGGGTGCGGAACACGTCCGGGTTGTGGGGGCCGATGGGAACGGGGAAGGCGCGCCCCACGGGGTAGCGGGCGCCCTCGCGCAGCGGCGTGGGGAGGACGAGGATCATCCGCGCGGTGGTCCGCTCCCGCCCGGGAACGACCCCCTCGAAGGTGAGCGCCAGCCCCTGCCCCGCCCCGAACGAGGCGCTCCCGGCGACGGCGTCCCAGGTGTCCTCGAAGGTCTCCGGCGCGTCGCCCCGGTTCTGCTCGTACATCTCGGCCCCGACGGACAGGGAGGCGGGGAGCCGCCCGGTGGAGTCGCCCGGGGGCGGCGTGGTCCCCGCGACGGTGGACACCGCCAGCGTCCCCGCGCTCTCGACGTGCCGCACGTCGCCGCAGCCGAAGAGCGGGTTGTCGCAGCCGGCCGCGGTGAGGGCGGCCAGGGGGATCAGCAGGGCTCGCAGACGGGTCATGGGCATCCTCGCGTAAACAAAGGGAGCCGGATCGTACCGATCCGGCTCCGCTGAGGTTCCCGTCGCGCCGACTCAGGCCGCGAACTCGAAGACGGGTGTCGGGACGATACGGTCCGGCTCGCCGCCGCTCCAGACGATCTCCTGCAGCCTCTCCACGGTGTCGGGCGCGAAGAAGCGCTCCCCCGTCTCCTCGTCGACCCTCGCGGGGACGTTCTCCACGATGACGATCCGCCCGTCCACCTCGAGAGTGTACGTGACGAGCCGCTCCACGAAGCGCTCCGGTCCTTCGCGTGTCGCCATCTTCACCTCCTGCTGTCGTGTCTGCACGGTACAGGCATGCTCGTTGCCGGGCGCCCGGACCGGAACGCTCCGAGGCGCCCAGCCCGCAGGCGACCACGCCGGGTGCCGAGGTCGGAGCGTCGGGGCAGGACGCGACGGCCACGGTCGAGGCGGGCGACTCCACGCAGGCGCGCGCCGCGCACCCGTAAGCCGAGGATCGAACTACCCCGGAGATTGCCAGTATCCGGGCTCGCGGCTCTGGTGAGCGACGACGAGCACCAGAATCCGGTCGTCTTCGATGCGGTACAGGAGATAATACGGGAACCGGCGGAGTACCACGCGACGAAGGTCTTCCTGCGAGGGGGGTCCGATCTCCGGGTACGAGCCCAGCAGGGCCAGAACCCGCTCCATCTCGTCGGAGAACTCGGCCCCGAGACCGGGGGAGCGCTCGCTGTAGAACTCGAAGGCGGCCAGCGCCTCTGCCTCGGCGCTCTCGACGAGCCTGACCGGCTTCACGGGCGCTGTGCACGCATCCTGGCGATCACGTCCGACGCGGGAACCGTCCGCAGCTCCCCCGCCCGATAGCGTGCGTAACGACGCTCGGCCTCCTCGATCCATGCGCGCTCGACCCGGGTCTGCTCGTCGAGACTGGCGATCAGACGCTCTGCGAGGCGGGCTCGCTCCTCCGGAGGGAGCTGTAGCGCCGCGGATTCGACCTGCTCGGGAGTGGACAGCATGTTCGCCTCCGTTTTCAGGACTACGTTTCCCCGGAGCAATTTAGCCGGACAGGAGCCAGTCTGCCACGGATTGCGGTCTAGCGCGCCGACAGAAATCCGATGATGTCGCGGGCGAAGCGGTCGGGCTCCTCCAGGTAGAGGAAGTGGCCGCCCCGCTCGTACTCCACGAAGCGGGCGTCGGGGAGGGAGCGGGCGAGGGCCTCCAGGGGAGGACCGCCGGCAGCGCCGTCGAGCCGGCCGCCGAGGACGAGCACGGGCATGGTCAGCCGCCCGGGCGAGCGGAAGCGGTACCGGAGGAGCCCGGCCGCGAAGAGCGCGCCCGAGAGCTCGCCCGTGTTGCGGAGCCCGCTCGCCGCGTCGACGCTGTCCTGCCGGAGGCGGAGCGCGGAGTCGGGGAACATGACGGCGGCGCTGTACGCCTCGCGCGCGGCGCCGCGGAGCGCCCGGAACTCGGCGTTGCAGTCGCTCTCCGCGATGGCGGCGGCGCCCGCGGAGTCGGCCAGGGCGCGGGCCACCGCCTCGGGGTGCGCGGCGGCGAGCCGCTCGCGCCGGAGGCGGCACTGGAGCGGCGCGTCGTACAGCCCGCTGACGAACACCAGGCGCGAGACCCGCTCGGGGTAGCGGGCCGCGTACTCCAGCGCCAGCGTCCCCCCGAACGAGTGCCCGAGGAGCGCGACCTTCGGCACCCCCAGCGCCCGCCGCAGCCCCTCGACGTCCTCCACCAGCCGCTCGATGGAGTACTCGCCGTTCTCGGGGCGCTGCGACCGCCCGCTCCCCCGCTGGTCGAAGTACACCATCCGCAGCCCGCACTCCAGCCGCGGGCCGGCGAGCACGGAGAAGCTGTGGCTGTTGTAGCCGGGCCCCCCGTGCAGGAACACCACCGGCGCCGCGCCGGCCGGGGCGCTCCCCGCCACCCGGTACCAGAGCCGCACTCCGTCCACCACCGCCTCGTGCTCGCCCGCGCGCAGCCCCGGCGGGAGTCCGGCCTCGGCGGTCGCGGCGGCGGCCGGGGCCGGGCACGGCGGCGCCTGCTGGGCGCGGGCGGGCACGGCGACGAGCACGGCGAGGAGGGTGAGGGCGAGGACGCGAGGCGTCAGGCGGCGTTCGGACATGGATGGGCTCCGGTAGGCGTGCGGTGGTTCGCCGGGTGACGGCCCCCTCCCCCGCAAGCGGGAGAGGGGACAACTACGAATACAGCAAAGAGTTGCGTGAGGGATGCGAGCCCGAAGGGGCGAGACCCGCGCGCAGTTTGCGCGGGGCTCGACTCCGTTGGACACGGTCGTATCGTGTCCTACGGAGCCGCAGCCCGACCCCGCGCCAGCGGGGGCACGCCCGAACCCCGCCCCTCGTCAGAGCCCGTCGAAGATGCCGGCGATGATGGAGACGATCGCCTCGAAGACGGCGCCCGCCGCCTCCCCCGCCACCTCGAACACGGTGGACGCGGCCCCGGGCGCGGCGGCGAGCGCCCCCGGCACGTGCGCGACCAGCTCCGCCGACGCGGCGACCGCGTGCCCGGCGCCGCGAACCCCGTAGTAGAGGAGGTCGGGAGAGAAGAAGAGCGTGTGGAGGAGGACGTCGCCGGCTCCGTCCCCCACCGCGGCCAGAGTGCCCCCGGCGGAGAGGCGGCGCCGCTGGAGGGCGTGGTCGAAGCTCGCTCCCCAGATCGCCTCCAGCTCGTGGTGGTCGAACCAGACGCCCCTGCACCCCCGGCACACGTCCAGGCGGAGCCCCGCGTGCGACTCCACGCGCATCGGCGTGTCGCACCCCGGGCAGGCCAGCGTGTTCGTCCAGCCGCAGGCGGGGCACTTCTCCTCCGCGCGCTCCAGCGGGGCGTGGCAGTCGTGGCAGCGCATGCGGAACCGGTCGCCGCGCTTCTCCACCTGCCGCCACAGGTCGGCCGCGCCGGCCGCGCGCAGCTGCTGGACCTCGCCGTGCTCCAGCCAGGCGCCCCCGCAGCGGCGGCAGTGGTCCAGGGTCAGCGCGCCGCCCGGGCCGACGGCCACCTTCTCCATGACGACGCCCAGGCAGACCGGGCAGGGGAGCCGGGGGGCGAGGTCAGGCATCGAGCACCCCCTTCGCGGACGCCTTCCCGTCCAGGTGGCGGACCTCGTAGAAGCTGTACACGACGAGCCCCGCGTCGGTGACCTCCAGGTCGGCCTGGCCGCGCACGGCGAGCTGGTCCAGCGCCTCCTTGGCGGCTTCCGGCGTGATCGCCAGGCGGGTCGCGACTTCCACTGCCGTGAGCCGGCCGCCCTGCTCGCCCGCCAGGCGGAGGATCTCCGCGTCCACGGTCTGCCGGCGGAGCTGGGCCCTGCGCCCGACGAGCCGCGAGCGCTCCGCGAAGTGGCTCCGCGCGAGGAGCCCCGCGCCGACGGCCGGGAGCCCGACGGTAAGGGCGAGCGCGGCCAGCGTCGCCGCGGCGCCGCGCTCCGCGTCGGAGCTCAGGTAGCCGAGGAGCATGAAGACGGCGAGGACCGCCAGGGCGGCGGCTCCGATGAGCTTTTTCACGTCCGGGCCTCCGTGCATGGGGGGGGTGGCGACGGTCCTTCCCGACTACGGGGGGAACATCCGGATGGATTCAGCGGCCGGCGGGCCGCCGCCCTACCGCCGGGGGCGGAGCATGGGCTCGGCCTCCAGGGCGCGGCGGAGCCGGGCGGTCTCGTCGCGCATGCGGCGCAGGCCGGAGAGCCGGTTGGCGCCGGCGGCGCGGATGGAGAACATCACGACGGCCACCTCGCGGTCGCCCCGGAGCGGCTCGAAGTCGGGGCGGCGCCGCGGCAGGTCGCCGAAGGCGCCCAGGATGAAGGGCATCGCGCGGGCCAGCGGCTGCGCCTGGTCCATCAGCACCCCGCGGAGCTGGCTCAGGCGCTGGCTCTCGTTCTCCACCGTGGAGGCGTAGGACACCAGGCGGGCGCGGAGCGTGTCGTTGCGCACCAGGCGCAGGTCGCCGGTGCTCATCAGCGCGGTGTAGGTGCCGGAGAGGGCGCGGAAGTCGGAGGAGGAGCCGGCCCTCCCCACCCACTCCATGAGCGTGTCGGTCGGGGGGAGCGGCCCGGAGGCGGGGTCCAGCGCGGCGAGCATCCGGCCGGTGGCGTGCCCCGAGGCGCTGTCGGTGGCGATGGCCGTGGCGATGCGCTCCTCGTTCTCGCGCGTGTCCACCAGGAGCTGGCGCAGGTAGTCGCGCTCGCGCCCGCGCTCCTGCCGCCCCTCCCACCACGCCTGGGCGCCCAGCGCGGTGAGCACGCCCGCCACGATGACGGCGAACTCGCGCAGCGCGGTGCGCCACCCCGCGCCGGTGGGGTGGAAGCCGCGCGGGCGGTGCGGCGGCCCGGGCGCGGCCTCGACGGGCTCGGGCGCGGGGGGGGAGACGGGTTCCATGGCGGCGGAAGGCTCCGGGGAGGGTGGACGGTGCCGGCCCGGGACACAATGCCCGGCGGGGCCCGCCGGGGCAAGGGAGTGGCCCGCGGGTCGAGTTGACACCGCCATTAGTTTCCACGCTCCCGTTCCTCTTCCCCGCCCCGACACCGTCCATCCGACCCCTGATGATCCGTCCGCGTCTCCTCGCCGCGCCGCTGGCCGCCCTGCTCGCGCTCTGCGCCGCCCCCGCGCTCCGCGCCCAGACGCCGGCGACGCCGATCGTGGCGGGGGAGGAGGTCCTGAGCGACATCCTCGTCAACGCGCCGCTGCTGGAGGGCCGCTTTCGCGGCAAGGAATACCTGTACCGCGCCGAGGCGGGGGAGTACCTGGTGATCACGCTCGAGGCGGACTCCTTCGATCCCGTCCTGTTCTGGGGGAAGAACGAGGGGGACACCCCCGACTTCTCGCACCGGAACAACAACGGGCTGGGCACCGGGAACGGCCGCCACAGCAAGCTGGAGGTGCAGGTCCAGGAGGCGGGGGAGTACCGCATCCGGGTCATGATGACCGATTCGCGGGACCTGGGAGGCTCGTTCGCCCTGAAGGTGGAGCGCGGGACGCCGCCGGCGCGCACCACCGCCGTGACCAAGGAGATGAACGAGGCCTACAACGACTTCGACGAGCTGGCGGTGACGGACGCCATGGACCAGGAGGCGCCCTACGACCACTACACGTACCGCGGCCCGGCCGGGAAGCCCGTGATGATCACCATGCGCTCCTCCGACATGCAGCCCGCGCTGCTCTGGGGAGAGATGCGCGGCGGCGAGTTCAGGCTGCTGGAGGAGGACGAGGGCTCGGCGGGCGACGACGACGCGCGGCTGCTGGTGACGCCTGCGCCGGGCACCGTCTACGCGGTCCGCGCCACCACGAACACCCGCGGCGAGACGGGGAAGTACGTGCTGAGCGGGACGGCGGTCCGCGTCCTGGGCACGGGCGACGCCGCGTTCACCGGCCCCCCGCTCCCGCGGGTGCACAACGGGAAGTGGATGTTCAAGGCGGACATCCGCGTGGACGGGACGGCGACCGGAGGGTACCTGGCGCCGCTGGTCTCGGAGGGCACGGAGCTCGACGGGTGGTACTACGAGCGGTACCGCTACCAGGCCGAGGGCGGGGAGCGGCTCCGGCTGACCCTGACGTCCGACCACGTCGACTCCTTCCTGACGGTGGACGCGGTGATCGGGGGGACCGACCACCTGCGCACCGGCGCCACCCTGCGGCGCATCGCCCACGACGACAACGGCGCCGGGGCGGCCCACTCCAGGATCGAGCTCACCTTCCCCGAGGCGGGGCAGTACATCGTCACCGTGACCAGCGCGATCAAGGGGCAGAGGGGGCGGTACACCCTCTGGACGGAGCGGATCTAGGGTTCGGGCGTGCCCCCCGCTGGCGCGGGGGTCGGGCTGCGGCTCCGTAGGGAACGATACTACCGTTCCCAACGGAGTCGAGCCCCGCGCAAACTGCGCGCGGGTCTCGCCCCTTCGGGCTCGCATCCCTCACGCAACTGCTTACCGCGCCTGTAGTTCTGTCGTTGTCGTGCTCCCCTCCCCCCTTGTGGGGGAGGGGCCGGGGGTGGGGGGTCACAGCGGCTGGGGGTTGCGGACGGTGTCGATGAAGAGGACGCCGTCGTACTGGTCGCGCACCACCATGCGCTCCTCGTTGGCGCCGGAGGAGCGCGCGACGATGGGGACGTACATCCACTCGGTGGCGGGGGAGCGCGCGGCGCCGGACAGGTCGACGAAGAAGTGCTTCCGCCGCGCCCGGTACAGGATGGACTCCAGGCTCCCGGCGGGGGTGGGGAACACGTCGTACACCTGGCCGGCGTTGGAGCGCATCTTCCCGCGGTAGGCGTACAGCGCGATGGTGTACAGCTCGGCCCGGTGCCGCTGCGACACCCACACCCCCATGGTCTCGTACCCGGGCGGGGTGCCCACCGTGGCGCCGTGCCGGACGTGGAAGTTGTGCGCCCACACGATCACCTTCTTCCCCGGGTACATCTGCTGGAGGAGGAACTCCAGGTTGTCGGCCATCCCCCGGTCGCGGATGGGGGTGCCGGCGTCCGCGTCGGGGGCGCGCAGCAACCGGATCAGCACGGGGGTCTGGCGCGCGGCCTGGGTGGCGATCCGGACCGCCTCGGGACGGTCGGAGCTGGCCCGGGCGATGGCGTCGTGGTTCCGCTCCAGGAACGCCGTGAGCTCCGCGTAGAAGGCGGCGAGCCGGTCGCCCTCGGCGGCCACGTAGGCGCGCGTCACCGCGGCAGGCTGGGCCGTGCGCGCGGCGAAGACCGAGTCCACGCGCGCCACGGAGTCGGCGTAGACGGGGTCGACCGTGGCCACCAGCTCGCGGAGGAAGCGGGGGCGGCCGCTGCTGGCGCGGCCGCTCTGCTGGACGTCGAAGCCGGCCAGGCGGAGCGGCCTGGCCGTGCTCCGGGAAACGGCCAGGTAGTCGAACAGGGGGGCGGCCTCCTGCACCCACCAGACGCCGAACAGGCAGTCGCGCAGCGCGTTGGCGGCGGTGCCGCCGGACAGGTTGCGCTCGGCCTGCCAGCACTCGTACAGCCCGCTCTCGAAGGCCAGCACCTCGAAGCCCATCTCCTGGTGCAGGAACCTGATGAGCCGGGTCTTGGCCTCGCTGTACTCGGCCACGCCGTGGCTGCTCTCCCCCAGCTGGACGATGCGCTTCCCCTGCAGCAGCGGCCGGAGGAACTCCAGGTCGGCGAAGTTGCTGCTCGTCAGCGAGCGGACGGGGCGGTGGTTGGCCTCGGCCCAGGCGCCCCAGGCGGGGTTCTCGGCGGGGGCGCCCGGGTCGGCGGGGGTCGCCATCTCCGCGTCGCTCAGCAGCCGCTCGGCCCCGGTGCCGACGCCCTTCGACAGGTCGTCGTCGCCGCCGCCGTTGCCGGTAGGGCCGTCGCCGCAGCCGGCGAGCGCGAGGGCGCCGACCAGCGCCAGGGCGCGGAGGGTCCGTGCGGGCAAGGACGGATTCGTCATGCGGAGGCCTGCGGGGGTGAGGGCGGGGCGGCGGCGCGCTGCGGAGCCCATCCGGCGCCGGGTGGAACGGGTGTTCTACAGTACCCGAACGGGTCCCGCCATGGAAGGGGCACGGCCCCTCCGGCCTCGTCGCGCGTGCGCGGGAGTGCTATCTTCCCGCGTCTCCACCCGCGTCCCCCCTACTCCGCGCCCGCATGCCCCGGCCCCGTCTCCTCCCCGCCCTCCTCGCGGTCCTCGCCCTCGCAGGCCCCGTCCGTCCCCTGGCCGCGCAGCACCACGGCGGCCCGCCCGAGGCCGCGCCCGGCGCGCCGGTGCCGCTGTACGGGGAGGCGCTCGGCGCCTTCGCCTGGCCGGCCGGGACCGCCTCGCGGGAGGCGCAGGCGTACTTCGACGAGGGGGTGAAGCTCATGTACGCCTTCGCGATCCCGGAGGCGCGGCGCTCCTTCGCCGAGGCGCGCCGCCGCGACCCGGAGTGCGCGATGTGCTGGTGGGGCGAGGCGTGGTCCATGGGCCCCTACCTCAACGGCGGCATGCGCGACGCCGACGCGCCGGAGGCCACGGCCGCCGCGCGCCGCGCCCGCGAGCTGGCCGCGGCGCGCGGGACGCCGCTGGAGCGGGCGCTGGCGGAGGCGATGGCGGCGCGGTACCGCGAGTCGCACGGCACCGCCGGCCGGAAGGGGCTGGACAGCGCCTACGTGGACGCGATGGAGCGGGTGTACGCGCGCTTCCCGGAAAACCCGGAGGTGGCGGCGCTGTACGCGGACGCGCTGATGCTGCTGGAGCCGCGCCGCGGGAACTGGAGCGTGGAGAAGCCGTCGGTGGCGCGCATCCACGAGGTGCTGGAGCGCGCCCTGGCCGCCGACCTGGCCCACCCCGGCGTGTGCCACTCGTACATCCACGCCACCGAGAGCACTCCGCGGGCCGGGCGCGCGCAGGCGTGCGCGGACCTCCTGGTGACCGCCATGCCCGGCGCGAGCCACCTGAACCACATGCCCTCGCACACCTACAACCGCGTGGGGCGCTGGGCGGACGCGGTGCGCTCCAACCAGCTGGCGTGGGGGTCGGACCGGCTCGCGGCGGAGGGGCGGGCGGTGTCGGTGTACGCCGCGCACAACCTCCACATGCTCCTCTTCGCGGCGTCGACCGACGGGCAGGAGGCGCGGGCCGCTGGAGGCGGCGGACGCCTACGCGGCGCTCACCCCGTCGGGGGACGGCGCGGGGCTCCAGGCGCTGGTGCGGCTCCGCTTCGGCCGCTTCGGCGAGGTGCTGTCGCTCACCGCGGCGCCGCCGCACGCCGTGCACCGGGGCCTGTGGGCGTTCGCGCGCGGGTACGCGCACCTGCGCGGCGGGCAGCGCGACAGCGCGGCGGCGTACCTGGCGCGGGTGGACTCGCTCGCCACGCACACGCCCGAGACGGTCGTCTTCCGCGGCCACACCCCGGCGCGGCTCCTGGGGGTGGTGGGAGGCATCCTGCGCGGCGAGCTGCTGCGGGCGGAGGGGCGCACGGACGCGGCGGTGGCGGCGCTGGAGGCGGCGGTGTCGCTGGAGGACGGGCTCACCTACGACGAGCCGGAGCCGCTCCCCTTCGCGGCGCGCGACTGGCTGGGGGCGGTGCTGCTGGAGGCGGGGCGGGCGGGGGAGGCGGAGCGGGTGTACCGCGCGGCGCTGGAGGACCGGCCGCGCAACGGGTGGAGCCTGGCAGGGCTGGAGCGGGCACTCCGCGCCCAGGGGAGGACGGCGGACGCGGACGCGGCCGGGGCGGAGTTCCGGGAGGCGTGGGCGCGCTCGGAGACGCGGCTGGAGGGGTCGCGGTTCTGAGGCTCGGGGGCGAATGAATTCGCTGCAACGACGGCACGAAGTCCGCCTGCGCGGACTGGCGGACTCCGAGTGATCTCCGGGCATCCTGCGCGCCCGGACACCAATCCGCACCTCGCCCGCTACATCGGCAACCGGGGACTGCGTTCCGCGTAGAACTCAGCGTCCCGGGTGAGCTCCGCCTCGGCTGCCGGGTGGAACGCGAACGGCTTCATCGCAGACGCGAGCGGATGCGCGAGAACACTTCTTCGGCGGGAAATAGCGTAGCTCCTCGGAAGTGGGCACCACCGCGGAGTGCTGACAACAGGTTTTCACAGCTGATCGCCGCAGCATCATGCACCGCGACTACCGGGGCCGCCCCCGTGTCAGGCTCCACAGCCCGCGCGCCGAGAGAACGACGGAGAAGAGCGCGGTCACGCCGAGCGCGACGAGCGTCCAGATGAAGAAGAAGGCTCCGCTGGACCGGGCGATGGGGCCGTCGACGCCGACCCCCGTCCCCCTCATGTGGAGGAAGGGGACGGCCAGCCCGAGGAGCGCCCCGAGGAGCATGATGACGTACCCGGATCTCCGTTCGGCGAGCACCAGCGCTCCGTACAGCCAGACGACGAAGATGGGGAGAGCGGTGAGGTTCGAGACCGTTCCAGGTTCGATCCCGCGGACGATGTCGTCCGCCAGGTGGAAGGTGAAGAGGAGGATCGAGAGCAGGGACGCGACGGTCAGCATGGCGCCGTGTTTCATTGGATACTCTCCTGGTCAGGCGGTCCGGAGGCGAAGATCTCGCGCGGCTGGTGCACCATCGACGGCGCTGCCTGCGGCCTCCAGGCATCGCCCGGCCGCCGGACATAGGTCCTCACGGCGTAGCCCCAAGGGATCACGAGGACGCACAGCACCACACCGAATGCGCAGTCGGACAAGGTCGCGCGGGTAGCCGAGTCGAGCGCACCCGCAGACCAGAGGGGAAGCCCGATGGCGAGGAGCCAGATCGCTTTCCACACGAGCTCGAAGAAGAGGAGCGGCAGCATCCGGAGCGGGTACCGGACGCCGAGCAGCGCGAGCAGGCCCACGGCACCGAGCAGTGCGTGCACGACGCCGCGCATGTGTTCCATGTTCGCGGGTGAATCGATCAGACCGGGCCCGATCACGAAGCCGAGGCCGGCCGCGATGAAGAGATACGTCGCCCGCAGGACGTACAGACGGAGAGTCGAGACTTCGCTCATCGTGCACCTTTCTGCAGGAGGGGAAGAGGCGTACGTGGCCCCGCCGACGCAGTGCCGCGGGCTCGTCGGCCGCCGCTCCGTGGCAACTCACCTCGCGTGAGTGGCGGGCGCCGGCGAATCGTGCCGGACGAGCACCGGGAGCGTGCCGCGGCCGCGGACCCTCCACAGCCAGTAGAACATCGCGCCGAACAGCAGCAGGATCGGCAGCGCGCGCATGGGACCCGTCGTGAACGGCTCGGGAAGGACCTTCGCCACGCGCTCCTCGATCGAGAAGAACGACCCGGCCGCGATGAACAGCGCGAAGCACATCCGCCACAGGTGGCGCGCCAGGCGCGGCCCGCCGCGCGGCATCCCCGATCGCATGACGCGCAGGTCCCCCGCCGCCGCCAGGAGGAGGGCGGCGGCGAGGACGAAGGACATCACGCCGATGGTGCGGAACGGGACGCCGCCGGGGGAGAGGCCAGGGCTGCCGATCATCCTGGCACCGCCCACGATGGCGAGGAGCGCGAGTCCGACCGCGACCGCCAGCGCGGCCGCATTGACGCGGCGGGTCCAGGGCGACGGGGGGCGGACGGTCGTCCACGCCGTGCCGACGAAGTAGGCGGTCAGGACGCCCGCCACCACGTTCCCGTCGGCGAGACCGTTGCGGAGCCCCAGGATCGAGGCGCTGGTGCTCATGACGAGCATGGCACAGACGAACAGCAGGCCGCTGCGGCGGTGGAGGGTCCCCCCCTTCTTCGCCGACAGGGCCACCGCGCCGAGAACGATCGCGAGCCCGCCCGCGGCGATGTGGATAGGCAGGAGCATGTGTCCTCCATTGGATGGGTAGCCTCGCGAGGCAAGTTTGCGGGGTGCGTGCGCGCGGACAACGGGATTGCGACGAAGAGCGGATTCTCGCGGACGAGCGGCGGCTACATCTGCCTGAACAGGTGCATGTAGTTGCGGCTCACGGGGAGCACCTCGCCGCGCCCCTTGAGGTGGATCTCCGCCGTCTCGTTCTCGTGCCGCTTCACGTGGCGGATCGAGCGCAGGTTCACGACGACGGAGCGGTGGACCTGCGCGAACTGCTCCGGGTCGAGCTGCTCCAGCAGCTCCCTGAGCGGCATCCGGACCACCGCCTCGTCGGGCCTTCCCCCGTCTCGCCAGGCGACGAGCGTGTACTTCGTGTCGGACCGGAGGTAGTCGACGTCGTCGATGGCGACGAGGCGCACGGTCTTCCCCGACTGTACCCGGATCCAGCGCAGCGACTCCCCCTTCCCGCCGCCCCGCAGCTTCGCGAGCTGGGCGCTGAGCTGCTGCAGCAGCTGCTCCGTGTTGACCGCAGGCCTCGACGACCGCAGCCGTTCCTGGAGGCGGCTCACGGTTTCCGCGAGCCGCGCCCGTTCGACCGGCTTCAGGAGGTAGTCGAGCGCGCCCTGCGCGAAGGCCTGCACCGCGTAGTGGTCGTACGCGGTGACGAACACGAGGTGCGCGCGACGGCCGATGTGGTTGGCGGCATCCACGCCGGAGAGGCCCGGCATGTGGATGTCGAGGAAGCAGACGTCGGGGTGGCGCTCCTCGAACAGCCGCACCGCCTCCCGCCCGTTGCGCGCCTCGGCCACGATCTCCAGCTCGGGCCAGACCTCCGCGAGCTGGCGCCGCAGCGCGTCGCGCAGCAGCGGCTCGTCGTCGGCGATCAGCGCCGTCGCGTGGGCGCTCACGTCCGTGCCGGCATGTCGACTTCGACGGCGACGCCGCGGGGCGTTCCGGACGTCAGGCGCAGTTGCGCCGCGTCGCCGAAGTTCAGCCGCAGCCTCTCGCGAAGGGTCGTCAGCCCGGTCCCGGGACCGTCCGCCGACGGGCGGAGCCCGACACCCGTGTCGGTCACGCGGACCACGCAGCGCTCGCCGATCCGCGCGACGTCGACGTCGATCCGGCCTCCTTCCTCGCTGGGGTCGATCCCGTGCCGCACGGCGTTCTCCACCAGGGTCAGCAGCGTGGTCGGAGGACAGCGGAGCTCCAGCGCCGCCGGGTCGACGCTCATCGCGTACTGCAGGCGGTCGGGGATGCGCATCTGCATCAGCTCAAGGTAGGGCCGGACGAGCTGCAGCTCGCGCTCGATGGTCGCCACGGGCTCGTGGAGCAGCGGCACCGCCGCGCGGAGGTACGCAACCAGGCTTCGAAGCACGGTCGGCGCCTGCGGCGAGCGCGCCTCGACGAGCGCCTGCACGTTGGCGAGCGTGTTGAAGAGGAAGTGCGGGGCGACCTGCGCCTGCAGCAGGTGCAGCCGCGCGTCGAGCGCCTCCCGCTCCAGCTCGCTGCGCTCCAGCGCGAACGCGAGCTTCTGGTGGCGGGCGAAGGCTTCCTTCTGCCGGACGACCGCCGCGAGCGCCGTCCACGGCGCGATGAGGAGGGCGAGGTGGGTGAGGAGCATCCAGTCGTGGTGCTCCAGGTATGGCGGAGCACCCGGCGGGGGAGGAAAGTACATCGCGAACAGCGTGACCGGCACGGAGGCGCCGACGGCGACGACCTGGAGGACCCACCGCTGGAGCCAGGGCGGCAGCCGCCGGGGCCACGCTTCGAAGAGCACGAAGGCGGCCGTCGCCGACAGGCCGATGACGATGGCGCGGACGAAGAACGCGGACGGGGCGCTCTTCGCCAGGTTGTACAGGAGGAGTCCGACGGCGACGGAGATCGTCAGCGCGACGGCAAGGCGCCGCGCCGTCTTCGCGATGATGCCGGCCGGTCTCGCGGCCGTCGCCTCTTCGGTCATCGGCGCTCAGGCTCCCTTACGTCGTGGCTGTGTGCGCGCTTCCCGCCATGCCGCAAGATCACGAATATGCGCCGCGGCTCACGGGAGTGACAGCGCTTTGCGACGAACGGCGGATTTCCGCGCATGAACCGCGAAAAACACCGCCCGAAACGGCCGACGACGTGACCGCGATCCCATACGCAACACACGAAAGGCACGGCAACGCACAAGTCGTTGCCGTGCCTCAATTCCGCCTGTGCGGCGACAACAGGGCGTTTCCCGCAGATAGTGGGCGTTGAGGGGTTCGAAGGCTTGCAAAACCGCCAAGCGCTACAGGCTCACCGGGCAGGTGTCCCTTGAACCAGCTCGGCAAGCGCACCGATGGGGCTCCGATACCGGAGAGCACCGGAGGGCACTTCCCCGAGCCTCGCCTCCAGCCAGTCCAAGTCCAGTTGATCGAAGGAGCACACCGATTCCGCATCCGACCAGATCTGCCAGGCGATGTCGTTCATCGAGCCGAGCACGCTGCGGCTCGCCGTTCGGGCGAAGCACACCTCCGAGAGTGCGGC
This sequence comes from uncultured Gemmatimonadales bacterium, assembly GCA_963733105.1. Classification (GTDB taxonomy): domain Bacteria; phylum Gemmatimonadota; class Gemmatimonadetes; order Longimicrobiales; family Longimicrobiaceae; genus JAFAYN01. The sequence continues at coordinate 35,702 of CAVTCB010000003.1, forward strand.
CGTATGAGCATCGACCCAGTCCTGCGGCAGGCCCAGGCGCTGGAGGAGGTCAGGCAGGCGCCGCTGGAACACTGGAACCGTGGTCCCCACCACCCGGCCGGGCGCAACGACGCTGAGGAGCGTTCCACCATGCACGAAGACCACCAGCGACCGCCCTCGAAACGGGAGCGAAACGATGTTGGCGTACCACTCGCCGAGCGGTGCGGTAGGGGCGGGAGGCTCCTCCACCGGCTTGATCCCGCTGGCCTTGAGCAGACGCTGAGTACAGCGGAGGACGATCATCTTCCTCCCACGCCTACGACGAGCCCCGGTATGACGATGACCAACCGAGGAGCGCGCGCAGTCTCTGGGCCGGGTTGAACTTGAAGACCCAGCCGTTCCGCCTCCGGTCCAGGTAGAAGCCGCCGAGCCCGGGGAGCGTGAGCCCCGAGCCCGAGCGGAAGGTCTGGTACATCTCCTCGACTATCCCGTCCAGCCAGGCAGCGGCAGTGGCGTCGTCCGCCTGCATCCGCTCGGCGAGCCTGCGGACGAACTCTTTCCGTTCGATGCGCTCGGCCATACGTCCCCCGTCCTGGATTACTCAGCAGCCCAGCCCCTATCGCACCCCGGCGATCCCGTCAGAGCCGCTCCGTCCAGTAGCCCGGCCGCCGCTTGTGGTGAGCGACGGCGACGATCTGGAGGTCCTTCTCCCCCGGAAGATAGATCAGGCTGTAGCCGAAGGGGCGGATCACGGACTTCCGCGTGTGGCGGCCGATCGGCGCGCCCGCTTCGGAATAGGTGCGGAGGAACTCGATTGTCCGGGCCGTGCTTTCGAGGAACCGCCCGGCGAGCTTTCCGGACTTCTCGGCGTGCCAGTCGAACGCCTCGTCGAACTCCGCGCTGGCCTACGGGTGGAACGGAGGCCACTTCACCTAAGGCGGCCCAGCGCGCGGCGGAAGACCTCGTCCCCGGGGACCATCTCCACGGCTCCGCTTCGCATCTCTTCGACGCGCCGGTCCGCCTCCTCCGCCCACTCCGCCTCGAACTCGAGGTCGGCGTCGACACTCGACAGGAGTCTCTCACCGAGGCGAAGGCGCTCCTCCGGAGACAGCATCATCGCCTGTGCTTCCAGTTCGTCGATGGACATACGCAAGCTCTGCGTGAGGGGGTGTTCCGGCTTCCACGAACCATGGTACACCCGGCACGTCCCGGAGGTCAATCCGCCGACCGGGTGGGATGGGCGTAGATCGCTGCTTGCTCGGGCTACTCGGTCTTGTGCTAGAGCGGAGCCTGGCGGGGCTGGAGCGGGCCCTCCGCGCCCAGGGGAGGACGGCGGACGCGGACGCGGCCGGGGCGGACTTCCGGGAGGCGTGGGCGCGCTCGGAGACGCGGCTGGAGGGGTCGCGGTTCTGAGGGCTCGGGCCCGTCAGGTGCCGTTGCCTGGTTCCGAGGAGAGGATCTGCTCGATGCGGCTCTTCAGCGAAGACGCCTCGTGCGCGGCGACGTTCCACACGATGTCGTAGTCGATCCCGAAGTAGCCGTGGATCAGGCGGTCGCGCATTCCGGCCATGGCCCGCCAGTCGATCTGCGGATGGCGGGCACGGAACTCCTGCGGAACCTGCCTGGCCGCCTCCCCGATGACTTCGATGCTGCGGACCACGGCGCGTCGGAGCACCTCGTCCCGGAGGAAATCGTCCCTGGAGATCGTGCTTGTCTGAGCGGCCAGGAACTCAGCCTCGACCAGCATGTGCCGCAGATACTCAAGCGGCGAGAAGGACATCCTCCGCCTCGCGCAGGATGTGGGGCCCGATGAACGGGCTCAGCGCCTCCGTAGTCACCAGCTCAACGCGGCGTTGAAGCAGCTCCTCCAGCAGGAACGAGAGCGCCATGAAGTTGCTGAACGTCTTCCGCTCAGGGTCGAACTGGACGAGCAGATCGACGTCGCTGTCCGGACGCGCTTCACCGCGAACGACGGAGCCGAAGAGGGCAATGCGCAGCACCCCGAGAGCCTGAATCTGCTCCCGGGATTCCGCTAGGCGCTCAGCGACTTGCTGCTTCGTCAGTGGCTGCGTGTCCATGCGCTGGAATCTAGCGCGGCACGCAAGGGCGCCTGCGGCACACAGGCATGTGCCCCGACTCTGTGCTGCTGGCGAAACGCTTCAAAGCAGGCGGGAACGGATACGCGAGAAGACCTCCTCGGCGGGAACGGCCCCCACCTCACCCGAGCGAAGCTCCTCGTAGCGCCGCTCAGCTTCATCGGCCCAGGTTGTTGCGATCTCGTCCTCTTCATCGAGGCTCGCGATCAGCACCTCGGCCAGACGAGCTCGCTCGTGGCTCGGCAGCTTCAGCACTTCGGCTTCAAGCTCTTGTACGCTCACCGTTTGTACCTCCGGGGCTAGAATCACACCCTAATATCGCACCTGACCAGAGTGCTGATAACAGTCTTCGACGCTCAACACCACAGACAGAACTAGACTCAATCTGGTGTTGTCCCGATTCAGTGGACAGATTCCCATTTAGGGCTTGCGTCATATTTTGCACCGCTTATCCTGAACCGGCAGGGGTCCTCATTTCCACATTTTTAGCCCGCCGACTTATGCGAGCACTTCGCCTGGTCACGTGCTTCGGCCTACTAGCCGGCATCAGTCCTTGTATGGCCCAGGTATCGCAGCCGGAAGTGACCGTTGAGCCAAGACCGGCAAGTTTAGCAGGCGAGACGTTGGGCATCGCTTTTTCTGACCGACGCTCCGACACCTCAATCGACAGTCCACGTGCTGCAGTTCTTGCTGCAATCCGACGTGCTTTCCCATCGGCCATAATCCAGGAACGTGATGCATTTGACGAGTACTCAGCCCCAGCGGGCAGCCTCAACGTTCGTATCACACTGTCCAACAGTCTGCAATTCAACCCCGCCTTGTCCAAGCAATGGCGAGCGCAAACAGCATTCAATATCGTCGCGGTGGATCGTCGTAGTGCCCCATCGATCTTAGTTGAGACGACTGCACTCGGTACAGGAGTGCGATCCAATATCTGGGGAAATCGTTCTGGTGCGCAGGCACTGCGGGAATCGTACGCCGCAGCCTTCCCCATACTTGTGTCAGAGTTGGACTCGGTAGCTAGACGCGTGCATGTTAACGCTCGACCTATCGTGCTCTCCGCTTCCCCTGAGGAGTATGCGACCTACTCGCAGCCAGGCACCGGGGTACTCACCGGCCAGGCTTTTCTGACGACCCGTGGTGGTGACGTGAAGAAAGGCGCTGGTCGGCTCGTCACGCTTGATCCTCTTACCACCTATTCGAAGAGCTGGTACCTGCGATCCGGCCGTGGGATCGAAACCTTCGAAGTCGCACCACCCGACTCGTTATTTTTGCGCACAAGGAAGACGACAACGACTGACGCAGAGGGTCGCTTTCGGTTCACGAATGTTCCTGCCGGTACGTATCTCGTTCGTACAATAGTCACGTGGGAAGCGCCGGTGCTAAGTCCACGTGCGGGGCTAGAGCGGCAGGGTGGCGTCGTCTCGGAAGTAGTTTCCATCCAGCCTGGTGAGCCACAAGAGGTCATTCTCAGCAAGACCGACCCCGCTGTCAAATAGGTGCACCTCAAAGGAACGAGTACATGCCCACGGACGCTATGCAGGCGCTGCCAGGCCCACTTCCTGCGCCCGGTGCGTGTCGTCTGGCGCCTGGGCATGCATCCACGCGCAACACCCAAGCAGAAATACGAAAAAGCCCGCGGCCAACTCGCTGCGGGCTTTACTTACTGAATGGGCGCTGAGGGATTCGAACCCCCGACCCCCTGTGTGTAAAACAGGTGCTCTAACCAGCTGAGCTAAGCGCCCGCGCCCGAACTCCTACCGTATGATCCCCATCGGGATCATCACCACGTACCCCAGCACCCGCAGCACCGCCACCAGGCCCACCGACCCGCCGTTCAGCAGCACGTACCCGAGCACGACGCTCACCAGCCCCGCGCCTGGTCAGTTCCCGTGTACGTGCAGCGAGTTCACCCCACGGACGACCGGGCAGGCCACGGCCCCGCCCTCGCCTTCCACCGAACCGGAAAAGATCAGACGAACGGCCGACCGGGGCCCGCGCTTCTGCGCGAGCCCCGGCCGACACCGCGGAAGCTGCGGCGGACGCCCTACCGCGGCGCCGCGACGGCTGCGGCCGCGTCCACGATCCCGTAGCCGTGCGTCAGGGTGAAGAATCCCCGCAGCCCCGTGATCGGCGTGCGGGCCGTGCGCTTCAGCACGTCGTAGACCTGGAAGACGTCTCTCCCCTGGGCCGTCAGCAGCGCGGCGACGCCGGCGACGTGCGGGGCCGCCATCGAGGTGCCCGCCATGACGTCGTAGCCCCCCGGCGTGCCCAGGGTGCCGGTGCAGCTACCCTCTGCCTCGACGGGAACGGTGGAAATGATGTCCTCCGCACAGCTCAGCAGCGAGGCGCCGCCGGGAGCGGCGACCACGTTGAGGTCCTGGTGCAGCGCGAAGTTGGAGTAGGCGGCGCGCCGCTCCTGGTTGTCGGTCGCGACCACGCACAGCGCGTTCGGGCTGAAGGACGGCTCGCCGCAGATCGCGGCGAAGTCGTTGCCCGCCGCGACGACCACCACGACCCCCCTGGAGACGGCGTAGTTGATCGCCAGCTTGGCGTCGTCGAGCTCGCCGACCAGGGACAGCAGCTGGACGCCCGGAAGCGCTCCCAGGCTCAGGTTGATGACGTCGGCCCCGTTGTCGGCCGCCCAGCGGATCCCCGCCGCGATCTCGGGGAAGGAGCCGCCCGAGTCGGTCAGCACCTTGACCGGCATGATCTTGGCCGCGGGAGCCACACCGGCGATCCCCCGCCCGTTCCCGGTGATCGCGGCCGCGATGCCGGCGACGTGCGTGCCGTGGGGATGGAAGCCTTCCGCCTGCGCTTCCGGAGTGCCGGACTTCCAGTCGCCGTTGCCGCAGGGCCCGGTGTCCGCGCACCCCGTGAAGGTGGCACCCGGCACCAGCTTGGCCTGCAGGTCGGGGTGACTGAGGTCGACACCCGTGTCCACGATCGCGATCACCTGCTTCCTGCCCGTGGAGACCGACCACGCCGCCTGCGCGCCGATCTGGCTGAGACCCCACTGGAGCTTGAAGTGCTCATCGTTCGCGGAGACCAGAGCGTGCGACGGCTCGAGGCTCGGGGAAAGGGGCTCACGAGCGTCCTCGCACGCGGCGGTCGCGGCGATCGCCACGATGGCGAGGGCGCGGAGAATCGTGGAACTGGATCTCATCGTGGTGCTCCGGATCGTGGTGGCCGACGCTGGACGATACGCCGACCCTCCAACGCACGGGCCGAACCAAATGCGGAAAACCGAACTAAGTCTTTGTGTCTATGCAGCTTGCGCGATCAGGCCACAGGAGGCGCGCCCCAACGCTTTCACAGCAACAGTGAAACCCGTCCAGAAGCCCGCACAAAAAGAGGGCGATCCCGGCGCGGTTCCCGACCACGATCCGAAGCGCAGCACGACGAAAGGCCCGGCAACGCACGAGTCGTTGCCGGGCCTTAAATCCTACAGGATGCTTCCCCAGATAGTGGGCACTGAGGGATTCGAACCCCCGACCCCCTGTGTGTAAGACAGGTGCTCTAACCAGCTGAGCTAAGCGCCCGGACCCGAACCCCTACCGTATGATCCCCAGCGGGATCAGCACCACGTACCCCAGCACCAGCAGCAGCGCCGCCAGGCTCGTGGAGCCGTCCCCCAGCAGCATGTAGCCGCCGACGATGCTCGCCAGCCCGGCAAGCAGGAGCGCCCAGTTCTGGGTCGAGAACCGGACGGTCCCCTCCGCTTCCTGGGCAGCGGCGGCGGCGGAAGCCGAGGACGCCGTCGTGGGGCGGCGCGGAGCGGTAGCGGGCGTGGGTCTGGGCATGGGGCCAAAGCTATTCCAGGGGGTATTGAACGTCAAGGCCGTCCGGGCGCGGCGGCGGGAGCATCCGTTCCTCCGCGCGCATCTCCGCCAGCTTCGCCCGGTCCCGCTTCCTGCGCACCGCCACCAGCACGAAGAGCAGCATCGTCGCCACCAGCCAGAACACCGTCATCTGCGCCCCCACCAGGAGCCAGCCGTAGCGGCGGCGCACGGTCTTCGCCCACTCGTCCTCGAACTGCCCCAGCGTCATCCCGTACGACTGCCGGATCGCCCGGTCCAGGCTCCCCTCCCGCTTCCAGGTCGCGATCAGCAGCTCGAAGCCGTCCGGCCCCGAGCGCTCCGCCAGGTGCCGCACCGCCGTCGCCGACAGGAGGTAGGCCAGGCGCGCCCGCCCCTCTCCCCGCGGCCACCCCAGCGACAGCGAGTCCAGCGGCGGCGCCCGCCCCGTCAAAAAGGCCACCCGGAGCTGCCACGCCCCCTCCGCGTCCCACCCCCCCGACGCCCACGTCGCGTACCCCTCCTGGAACCAGCGCGGCACCCCCTCCGGGAGCTCGCGAGCCACCGCCAGGTGGATCAGCTCGTGGCGCAGCGTCGTCCCCAGCACCCGCGAGTCCTGCGTGCGGTACCCCGCCGCGTACAGCGGGAGCACCACCAGGGCCTCCGAGGGGATCGCCACCCCCGCCCCCCACTCCGGCGCCCGGCCGCCCGTCACCGAGTCCCACACCGCCTGCGACGGCGCCAGCACCACCGTCGCCGGGCCCGTCGACGCCCCCGGCGCGAATCCCGGGAGCGGAAAGGGGCGCCGCGCCGCCGCGAGGACCTCCTCCGCGACCGGCCGCGCGCGCCCCCAGTACACCACCCGCACCCCGTCCCCCGCCAGCACCCGCGCCCCCTCCTGCGCCCCCGCGGCCGCGGGGAGCCCCCACAGCAGCAGGAGCGCCGTCAGGACGACGCGAACGACACCGGCTCTCCGGACTCCAGGCGCGCCAGGGCTTCCCCGCACTTCTCACCCCACGGGTTGAAGCGGTTCTTCTCCACCCCCGAGCGCCACGTCTCCGCCGCCCCGGCCGGGTCGCCGTCCAGGTAGTGGGCGCGCCCCAGCTCCCAGTACGCCTCGATCAGGTTGGGCCCCAGCTCGATGGCCCGCCGGAAGAAGGAGCGCGCGTCTCCGTACATCTCGCGCTCCAGGTACACCATCCCCAGGTAAAGGTGCGCGTACAGCGTCGCCTTGCGCTCGTGGTCCAGGCGGATCACCCGCGACAGGTGCTCGATCGCTTCCCCGAAGATCCCCTTCTTCAGGCAGATGTAGCCGAGGTTCACGCGCGCCAGCGCGTTGTTCGGCTCCTTCATCAGCACCTTCGAGTAGGTGTACAGCGCCTCGTCGTACTGCTCCTGGAGCATCTGCGCCCACCCCAGCAGGCTCTCCGCCGCCGGGTCGTTGGGGGCCAGCTCCAGCGCGCGGTTCAGCTCCTTCACCGCGCGCGCGTGGTCCCCCCCCGCGATCGCCGTCCAGCCGCGCTCGATGTAGGTGGAGCTCCCCAGGTGGTCCGAGCGCGGGGGCGGCGCCGGGGCCATCCCGCGGGGCGCCGGGGGCGCCGCCGCCGCGATCTCCTTGTAGCGCTCCACCAGCCCGCGGATCTCCTCCTTGAACGCCGACAGCGCCTCGATCGCCCCCTCCGTCTCGCGGAAGAGGCCGACGATCTCCTGCTTGGTGCGCTCGCGCTCCGCCGGGGGCGCCGCCGCCGCGCCGTCCAGCGCCGCCGAGATCGCCTCGCGGCGGGCGCGGAGCGCCGCCAGGTACTCCTCGCGGCTCATTCCGGGGCCGCCAGCTCCGACTGCTCCAGAGCGATCCGCTCCTGGCTGGAGAGGATGCGGTCGATGTCGATCAGCACCACCAGGCGCCCCTCCAGGCGGACGATCCCGCGCACGAACTCCGCCGCCAGCCCGCGGATGTACTGCGGCGGCGCCGACACCGCCGTCTCCGGCACCCGGAGCACCTCCGTCACCGCGTCCACCACCAGCCCCAGCCGCTCCCCCCCGAACTCCACCAGCACCGTCCGGGTGTCCCCGTCGGTGGGGGCCTCGGCCAGCTCGAAGCGGCGGCGCAGGTCCACCACCGGGACCAGCGTCCCGCGCACGTCGATCACCCCGTCCACGAAGTCCGGGGCGCGGGGTACCGGCGTGGGGGCCTGGTAGCGGAGGATCTCGTGCACCGAGAACACGTCCAGCCCGAACTCCTCCGCGCCGAGGCGGAAGGTCACGAGCTGTACCTGGGGGACGGCGGCTTGGCGGACGTTTCTCACGAGGGGTCTCGCGTGGACAGGGTGAAGTTCTCCAGCAGCTTCGCCAGGTCGAGCACGGTCAGCAGCTCGCCGCCGGCGCGGGCTACGCCCACGACGTGCTCCTCCGGCTCCCCGCCCCGGGCGGGCGCCGGGCGCAGCGAGGCGGCGGGGACCGAGGCCACCTCGCGCACCTCGTCCGCCGCCACGCCGATCCGCGACGCGCCCGCGTCCAGGATCAGCACCGCGGGGGTGGCCGTCTCCTCCAGGCGCAGCCCCAGCACGGGGGCCAGGTCCAGCACCGGCACCAGCGACCCGCGCAGGCGGATCACCCCCATCAGCGGGCGGGGGACGTCCGGGAGCGGGTGCACGCGCGCCCCCGTGACCACCTCCTCCACCAGGAGCACGTCGCAGGCGTGCAGCTCGGCGCCCACGCGGAACACCACCAGGCGGAGGAGGTCGACCGGCTCCTCCTCCCCGTCCCCCGGGCGCGGCTCCTCCGGCGGGAGCTCCACCAGGCGGCGGGTCACACCGCCTCCAGCGGCGGGCCGTCCGCCGCGGCGCCCGAGGCCAGCGCGCGCACCTCCTCCGCCAGCGCCTCGGGGATGCGCCCCAGGGGGAGGACGGCGCCCGCGTGCTCCGCCGCGGCCTGCGGCATCCCCCAGATCACCGACGAGGCGCGGTCCTGCGCGATCCCCCGCCCCCCCGCGCGCACGATGGCCGCCAGCCCGTCCGCCCCGTCGCGCCCCATCCCGGTCAGCACCACCCCGATGGAGCGGGGGCCGTACGCCTCCGCCACGCTGCGGAACAGGTGGTCCGCCGCGGGGCGCACACCCCAGAGCGAGGGCTCCCGGTCCAGCGCGATCCGCGCCACCCCCGCGTCCAGCGCCACCCGCATGTGGAAGTCGCCCGGGGCCAGGTACACGTGGCCGGCGCGCACCGGCTCCCCGTCCTCCGCCTCGCGCACCGGGATCGCGCCCAGGCCGTCCAGCCGCTCCGCCAGCGAGCGGGTGAAGCGCGGCGGCATGTGCTGCACCACCAGCACCGCCGCGCCCAGGTCGGCCGGGAGGCGGGGGACCAGCTCCGCCAGAGCCCGCGGCCCCCCCGTGGAGGCGGCCACCGCCACGGCCACCCCCGCGGCCGTCCCCGCCTCCCCCTGCGGCGCCGCGCGGCGCGGCGGAGAGGCGGGGGCGCGGGGGATCTGGACGCGGATGTTGGAGAGGTTCGCGGCCGCCGCGGCGCGGAGCGCGTCCAGCAGCCGGTCCGCCACCTTCTCCAGGTCCAGCGAGATGGTCCCCGAGGGCTTGGCGACGAAGTCCACCGCGCCGTAGTCCAGCGCGCGCAGCGTCGCCTCCCCCCCTCCACCGTGTAGGCGGAGAGCATCACCACCGGGCGCGGCGTCTCGCTCATGATGTAGCCGAGCGCCCCCAGGCCGTCCAGCCCGGGCATCTCCACGTCCATGGTCACCAGGTCCGGGTCGTGACGGTGCACCTTGCGCAGCGCGTCCTCCCCGTTGCGCGCGGTGGCCACCACCCGGAACTCGTCCGTGCGCGACACCACGTCGGTGATGACGCGGCGCATGAAGGCGCTGTCGTCCACCACCAGCACGGTGAAGGGACCGCGCCCGTCAGAGCGAGACATCCTCGCGTCCCACCGAGGTCACCAGCACCTTCCCCTTCCCCACGTGGAAGCGGACCGAGCGGCCGTAGTCGGCCCCCACCTCCTCCCCCAGCACCGGGATCCCCGCCTCGCGAAGCGCCTGCCGCGAGGCGATCACGTTGCGCTCCCCCATGTTCAGCGACCCCGCCGTCATCAGGGAGGCGAACATGGAGGCGCCCCCCACCAGCCGGGCGCGGAGGCGCTCCGGGCGCGCCCCCATCTCCGCCATCTCCCCCACCAGGAGGGGGACGGCGGTGGTGGCGAACTTGGCGGGGTTGGACACCACCCGCGACAGGTTCTGCTCCGGGAGGAGGACGTGCGCCATCCCCCCCAGGCGCGCCACCGGGTCGTGCAGCACGATGGCCACGCACGAGCCCAGCCCCAGCGTCACCAGGACGTCCGGCTCCCGCCCGACGGCGTGGTGCGCCACCTTCACGTAGATCTGCCGGGCGGCGGTCATGCGGGCTTCTGGAAGATGCGTTCCCGGTTGTTGACCGCGCGGAACATCCCCCGCGTGGGCCCGATCAGCGTCTCCACCTTCCCCAGGACCAGGAACCCGCCCGGGAGGAGCGCCTCGTAGAAGTTGTGGAAGAGCCGCTCCTGGATCTCCCGGTCGAAGTAGATGATCACGTTCCGGCAGAAGATCAGGCTCTGCTCGCGCAGAGGCGGCTCGGAGATCAGGTCGCGGCGCACGAAGCCCACGTTGCGCTTCGCCTCGTCGCGGATGCGGAAGGGCGGCCCCGGCGAGAACCAGCGCTCCCGCACCTCCTCGGGCGTCTCGGTGAGCGAGAGGTCGGGGTACTCGCCGCGCTGCGCCGCCTCCAGCGAGCGCCGGTCGATGTCGGTGCCGGTCACGTGGAAGCGCCCCAGCTCCGCGGTGCGCCCGTGCCGCGCCGCCCACTCGTGCAGCAGGATGGAGAGGGTGTACGCCTCCTCCCCGCTCGCCGAGCCCGCGCTCCACGCCCGGTGCTGCGGGAGCTTCCAGTCGAACAATCGGGGGAGCACCTCCTTCTCCACCACGGCCCAGGTCTCCGCGTTGCGGAAGAACTTGGTGACGTTGATGGTGAGCGTGTCCAGGAGGATGTCGTACTCCGCCGGGTCCGAGTCCAGGAGCGCCGCGTACTCCTCGAAGCTGGTCCGCCCCCGCGCCCGCATCCGCACCGCGATGCGGCGGCGCAGGCACTTGTCCTTGTAGAACTGCGTGTTGAAGCCGCGCTCCCGCTGGATCTTGCCCTTGAGCCGCTCCATCTCCTCGTCGTCCCCCTCCAGCGGGAACGGGAACGGCGCGCGGGGCCCCGTCGGGGTGCTCATCGGAGGACCGTCTCCACCAGCTCCAGGTTGGTGCGCACCACCGAGTTGCGCGGGGTTCAGCTCCAGCGCGCGCCTCCAGAGCCGCACCGCCTCCTCGCGGTTCATCCGCTTGTAGTGGATGTTCCCCAGCTTGAAGTAGGTGTCGTCCCCCAGCTCCGGGGCCAGCTCCAGCGCCCGCCCGAAGCTCTCCGCCGCCTCGTCGTAGGCGCCGCGGCGGTAGAGCACGTCGCCCAGCGACTTGTGCGCCTGCGGCGTCTCCCCGTCCTCCTCCACCGCGCGGCGGTACAGCGCCTCCGCCTCGGTCCACTCCGCGCGCCGCTCGCGCACCGCGCCCAGGTGCAGCAGGAGGAGCGGGGAGTGCGGGTGGAGGGCCAGCCCCTCCTCCCCCAGCTTCAGCGCCTCCGCCCCCCGCCCCAGCGCCGCCTCGGCCAGCACGGCGAAGGCGAAGTAGGCCGCGGGGGGGCGCCCCTTCTCCCCCAGCGCCTCGCGGTACGCCGCGAAGGCGCGCCCCGCCTCCACGCGCCTCCCCCAGCTTGAGGAGGACCACGGCGCGCGACAGGAGCACCGGGGCGCGCTGCGGGGCCAGGCGCGCGGCCTCCTCGATCGCCGCGCGGGCGTCCGGGAGGCGGCCGGCGCGCTCCAGCGCCAGCGCCAGGTTGTGGAAGGCCGAGGCGCGCGCCCCGCCCTGCTCGATGGTCTCCTTGAGCCAGCGGACCGCGGTGCGGTCGTCCCCGGTGCGCAGCCCGATGAGCGCCAGGAAGAAGCGGGCGTCGGTGTGCCCCGGCTGCAGCTCCACCACGCGGCGGAACTCGCGCGTGGCCTCCTCGTACATCCCCGTCTTGTAGAAGGCCACGCCCAGGTTGCGGTGCTCCTCGATCCGCGCCGTGGGGACCTGCACCGTCTCCACCGGGCGGCGGCGCCCCACCGGGTGCGCGAACCCCGCCTGGATCAGCCCGAACAGCGCCTTCCCCACGTCGAACTCCACCAGCCCCGACTCCTCGATGGTCTCCTGGACGGTGCGCTTCCCGTCCACCAGCGGGAGGATCTTGCGCTGCTCCTCGGTGAGCGCCACCCCCTCCACGGGGCGCGCCGGGTCGAGCTGGAAGATCAGGTCGAGCGAGGAGATCTTCTTCTCGATCAGGCTCCACTCGTCGATCCGGCGGGCCCCCTCCAGGAGGAGGTTCTCCGGGTTGATGGAGACCAGCATCGCCCCCTCGGGGGGACGCTGCTCCGCCTCGAAGTAGAACGAGCCCTGCGACCAGGTGAAGAGGAAGTAGACCGCCTCCTCGATCTGGATGCGGATGTACTGCTCCAGCTGCTCGCGGGTGATGGCCCCGCGGCGGATCAGGATCTCCCCCAGGCGGAGCTCCGGGTGCTTCCCCTGGTCGTCGATGGCGCCGGCCAGCTCCGCCGGCTGCACCAGCCCGTTCTTGACCAGGAGGTCGCCCAGCCGGTCGCGGCGGTTGACGATGGAGGCGTAGGTGATCCGCCCCCGCTCGAAGTAGATGTAGCCGAAGTTGGAGCGGTCGGTGACCGACAGGCACCCCGTCTTCTGCCCCATCGCCAGGAGCTGGAGGACGTCCGGGAGACTGGCCTCGCGCAGCGACCCCTTGATCGCCATCAGACCAGCTCCTCGATCAGGCGGTCCTCCAGGGCGAGCGCCGTCCAGGCGATCTTCTCGGAGTTGAAGAACCAGCGGTCCACCCCCTCGCCGCCCCCGCGCGCCGCCGTCGCCGCGTCCGCGGCGGCCGGGCGCCCGCCGGGGGAGAGGTCCACCACCAGCCCCCCCTCGAAGCGGGAGCGCAGCCGCGCGTCCAGCGCGGTCAGGTCGCGCGGGGCGCGGTCGGCGGCCACCACCAGCTGCGCGTCGGAGCGGAGGAGCGCGTCCAGGAGGTAGAACACCTCCTCCTGCACCCGCTCGTCGCCCCGCAGCTCCTGGAGGTCGTCCAGGAGGAGGAGGTTCACGCCGCGGTAGCGCCGGCGCCACGCCTCCGCCGCCCCGGCGCGCACCGCGGGGGCCAGCTCGTCCGCCACCGCCCCGGCGCGGAGGTACGCCACCCGCGCGTCCGGGCGCTCGCGAAGCACCGCGCGCCCCACCGCGCCCAGCAGCCCGGTGCGCCCGCTCCCGCGCGGCCCGTGCACGAAGAGCGGGTTGTAGCCCGGGACGGGGCGCCCCAGCGCCCGCCGCGCGGAGCCCACCGCCAGCGAGTCCTCCCCCAGGCGCGCGGCGAGCTCGTCCAGCGAAGGGCCCTCCGGGGGGGCGGGGAGCGGCGCCGCGGTGGCGCGCACCACGGCCACCAGCGCCTCCGCGTCCGCCACCCGCTCCGGGTCGCGGAGGAGGGGGGAGGAGGCGGCCTCCGGGTCCAGGGCGCGCAGCTCCGCCTCGGCGGAGCGCAGGCGCTCCACGTCCGCGGCGAAGGCGGCCACCAGGGCGTCCACGTCCGGGGCGGAGTCGGCCTCCAGCGCCTCCTCCAGGCGGCGGGTGCGCACCCCCTCCCCCTCCCAGCGCAGGATCGCCTCCCCCAGCGTGCGGCGCCACGGCGCCGACTCCACCAGCTGCGCCACGGTGGAGGAGATGTCGAACAGGAAGGCGCCGAACTCGTCCTCCCCGCCCCCCGTCCCCGGCTCCATCCCCAGGAGCGGCCCCACCTCGGCGGCGGACACGTCGCGCCCCTCGGCCTCCTGCATCGCCAGGAGGCGGTTCAGCCCCCCCTGCAGCTCGCGCACGCTCTCCCACCCCAGCCGGGCCAGGGCGTCCGCCACCTCCGGCCCCAGGAGGGCGCCGCGCTCCTCGGCCTTGCGGCGGACGATGGCCAGGCGCGTCTCCACCTCGGGGGGGGACAGGTCCACGATCAGCCCGCCCGAGAGGCGGGAGATCAGCCGCGCGTCCAGCCCGTCCACCTCCTGCGGCGGGCGGTCCGAGGCCAGCACCACCTGCGAGCCGGCGCGCACCATGTCGTCCCACACGCGGAGCAGCTCCTCCTGCGTCCGCGCCTTCCCGGCGAGGAACTGGATGTCGTCCAGGAGGAGGAGGTCCAGGGCGCGGTGCTCCTCGCGGAACTCCTCCAGCGTCCCCCCCGAGATGGCGGCCGTGGTGCGGTCCACCAGCGCCTCGATGGTCTCGTACAGCACGCGCAGGTCGGGGCGCACCGCCAGCGCCAGGTGCCCCACGGCGTTCAGCAGGTGCGTCTTCCCCAGCCCGGGGCCGGAGTAGATGACCAGGGGGTTGTAGCTGGTGCCGGGCGACTCGGCGGCGCGGCGCGCGGCGGCCGCGGCCAGCCGGTTGCTCGGCCCGACGACGAAGCTCTCGAAGGTGCAGCGGGAGTCCAGCACGGGGTTCATGGCCGGGGGCTTCAGCGCGCGGCCGTGCTCAGCGGGCGGTTGAAGCGCTGCGACAGGCGGCGGAGCACCTGCTCGCTGATCCCCCGCAGGGTGTCGAACACCCCGGCGCCGGCCAGGGCGCGGGCCTCGTAGCGCGGGAGGTCGCGGTAGTTCAGCAGGTCGTCCAGCTCCTCCGTGCCCAGGACGTCGGGGAGGTCGCGCTTGTTGTACTGGAGGACCATGGGGATGGTGCGCGGGTCGGTCCCCTGCTCCAGGAGGTTGACCTGGAGGTTGCGGAACGACTCCAGGTTCTCGTCCTGCTGCATCCGCTGCGAGTCGGCCACGAACACCACCCCGTCGGCGCCCTGGAGCACCAGCTTGCGGGTGGCGTCGTAGTACACCTGCCCGGGGACGGTGTACAGCTGGAAGCGGGTCTGGAAGCCCGAGATGCTCCCCAGGTCCAGGGGGAGGAAGTCGAAGAACAGCGTCCGGTCCGTCTCCGTGGCGAGCGAGATCATCCGCCCCTTGCGGTCCTCGGGGACCTGGGAGTGGATGTACTGCAGGTTGGTCGTCTTCCCGGACCGGCCCGGCCCGTAGTAGACGATCTTGCAGGTGATCTCCCGCGTCGAGTAGTTGACCAGCGACATGTGCTCACCGCGATCCGAAGAAGTGGTCCAGCCCGGCCTCCAGGTCCCGCTCGAAGGCCTCCGGGTCGGCCGTGGGGCGCGACTCCCGCCAACCGGGGAGCTGCGCGACCTCCTGCACCAGCGCGTCGAAGAAGACGCGCACCAGCCCGATGGAGGAGTCCTCGCCGAAGACGGCCACCAGGATCAGCTCCTCGGCCGGGGTCCGGAAGGAGCCGATGAACACCTGCGAGCCCCCGGTTCCCCCCTGGTGCAGGTGGTGGAAGCCGTCCTGCCGGAGGAGCCGTGCCAGGGCGCGCGAGGAGGCGTGGATCCCCGCACCCAGCGCCGCCACCCCCATCACGTCCAGCGCCCGCGCGAAGCCCCGCTGCGCCAGCACCTGCCCGCTCTCGTTGATGAGGAGCACCAGGCGCACCCCGGCCTCGCGGGAGAAGCGGTCCACCGGCGCCGCCAGGGCGCCCACGAACCGGTCCAGGTCGCCACGCCTCATCCCAGCTCCGCGGCCGCGCGCGCGGCCTCCAGCCGGAGCAGCCCCACGTTGACCCAGCGCTCGGCCACCACCACCAGGAGGAGGTCGCCCATCTCCGGGGGCGCGGCGGCGAACAGGTACCCCTCGGCGCCCTCCACCTGGACGAAGGCGGCGCTCCCCAGCTCCGCGGCCCGCACCGAGCGGCGCGCCCGCCGGAAGAGCGAGGCCACCAGCGCGGCCACCGCGGGCCCGGGGACGCCGATCATCAGGTCGGCCTCCACCACCAGCCCGTCCTCGGCGGCCACCACCATGGAGCCGCGCACCCCGGGGATGCGGTTGAGGGCCTCCAGCGCCGCGCCGTAGGCGCTCACTGGGCGCCTCCCAGGAGGCGCGCGGCCACCGCGCGGGCCCGCCCGGCCACCCGCAGCACCCACCCCGTGGGGACCTCGCGCCGCGCCGCCACGGCCAGCATGGCGTCCTCCACCGGGGCGATGCGGACCACCGTGTCCGGCGTCTCCACCAGCATCCCCTCCCAGGCGCCGAGCCCCAGGTGCCGGAGCGCCCGCTCGGCCTCCGACGAGGCCCCCTGGAGCGCCGCCGCCACCTCGGGCGCGCGGTCCACGCCCTCCACCCGCATCTCCCCGGCGAGGACGTAGCCCTGCGCGTCCAGGAGCACGGCGCCCGCGATCCCCCGCTCCTCCGTGAGCGCCCGGAACTCCGCCTGCGCCGCCGTCCAGTCGGTGCGCGGCGCGGCGGCCGGGGAAGCGGCGGCCGGCTCCGGTAGGGGAGCGGGCGCGGCGGGGGCCGGGACGGGCGCGGGCGCCGGCGCCGCGAGGGCGCGGACGCGGGCCACCGCTTCCCGCACCGCCTCGTCGGCGGGGTCGGCGGCGGCGGCGCGCTCCAGGTGGTGCAGCGCGCTCCCCCACTCCTCCCGCTCGGCGGCGAGGAGCCCCGTCTCCCGGCGCGCCCCGGCGTGCTCGGGGTCCAGCGAGAGCGCCATCCCCCACTCGTCCGCCGCCTTCACCACGTCCCCCCCTCCCGGTACAGCAGCCCCAGGAGGTAGTGCCCCTCCACGTTGGTGGGGTGCCGCTCCAGCCCGCGGAGGCAGAGGCGGAGCGCGGCGTCGCGCCGGCCGTCCAGGCGGTACGCCTCGGCCAGCGGGAAGAAGGCGAGGGTGCCGGGGTCGCGGGCCACCTCCTCGCTCCACTGCCGCACCTGCGCGGGGTTGGGGACGGGACTCATTCGGCCTCCTCGTCCAGGAGCGCCCGGAGCGCGGCGGACGCCTCGCGCGCCCGCTGCGCCCGGGAGCGCTTCGCCGGGTCCGCCTCGGCGAGGCGGAGGTAGGTCCCCCACGACTCCTCGGCGCGCGCCAGGTTCCCCAGCCGCGCCAGGGCGAAGCCCAGCTGGTAGTGGGCTGCCGGGAAGAGCGGGTCCAGCGCGATCACCCGGTCCAGCGCCACCGCCGCCTCGGGCCAGTGCCCCAGCGCGGCCTGCGCCCGCGCGATCAGCACGTGCACCTCCGGGCGGTCGGGGACGGCGCGCGCCAGGTCGGACAGGAGGCGCAGCGCCCGGCCGGGGTTGCGGTCGCGGAGCGCCGCGTGCGCCGTGGCCAGCCCCTCGAAGAGCGAGGCGTCGCCGGGGGAGTCCTCCCCCTCGCCGGGCTGCTCGTCGACGATGTCCACCACCCCCGTGGAGATCAGCCCGTAGACGATCTTGGCGACCTCGAAGTCGCTCCGCCCCAGGTCGGACGAGATCTCGCGCAGCGAGCGGGCCCCGTCGATCTCCGCCAGCACCTCCCACTCGCTGGGGTGCAGGTCCAGCGTCCCCCCGTCGGCGGAGTCGCCGGTGAGCGCGGGGACCACCTCCATGTGCGGGACCTTGGCCTCCAGCGTGCTCCACTCGTCGATCCGCCGCGCCGCCTCCATCAGGAGCGACTCGGTGGGGACGCGCACCGTCACCGAGGAGCCGTCCTGGGGCGGGCCCTCCTCGAAGCGGAAGTACCCGTCCTTCCACTGGATCAGCTCGAAGACCGTCTCCTCGATCTGGAAGCGGAGCTGCCGGCGCAGGTCCGTCTCGGAGACCGCGCCCATCTCCACCAGGATCGCCCCGAGGCGGCGCCCGGGGGAGGCGCGCTGGAGGCGCACCGCCTCGTTCACCTGCGCCTCGGTCACCTTCCCCGCCAGGAGGAGGAGCCGGTCGATCCGTCCCGTGCTCCCCGCCAGCGCCGCGCCCACGATGGCCCCGCGCTCGAAGCGCACCGTGGCCTTGCGACCCCCGGGGTCGGCGGTGATGGTGAGCATCCCCGTCTTGCGCGACAGGTCCAGGAGCTGGAACACGTCGCTCAGGGCGAGCTCGCGGATCGGTCCCTCGATCGCCATCGGCCGGTCAGGCGGGGTGGGCGGAGGCGAGCGGCGCCACGTCGGCCACCCGGAAGATCCGCGCGAACTCCATCGCCGTGGCGATGTTGTCGCGGGCGCGGGCGGCGGTCTCGCTCTCCGGGTCGGAGTCGATGGCGTGCCTCCAGTGCTCGATGGCCTCGCGGAAGCGGCGCTCCTCGCCGGCCACCACGCCCAGGTAGAAGTGCGCCCCCGCGTGCCGCGCGTCGAAGCGGAGCACGCGCCCGAACGCCTGGCGGGCGTCGGCGCGGCGCCCCTCGTCCAGGAGGACGCGCCCCAGGAGGATCAGCGCGTCGAAGTGGTACGGGTCGGAGGCCAGCAGCTCCACCAGCTCGGCGACGGCCTCCCGCGTGCGGGCGCCGCGCCACTCCGCCTGCGCCAGGAGGAGCACCGCCTCCGGGTAGGTGGGGAGCACGTCCAGCGCCGCGCGGGCCTCGGCCGCGGCCTCCGCCGCGTGCCCGTCGTCCAGGAGGAGGCGCCCCAGCTCCAGCCGCGCCCCCACGAAGTCCGGGTCCAGCCGCACCGCCTCGCGGAGCGCGGCCTCCGCGTCCGCGCGCCGCCCGGCCAGCGCCGCGGCGCGCCCCAGGTTGCGGAGCGTCGCCGGGTCGTCCGGCGCCAGCTCGCTCACCCGGGCGAAGACCTCCGTCCCGCCCTCCCCGTCCCCGCGGCGGAGGAGGGTCTCCCCCAGCACGCGCAGGTTCGCCAGGTCGTCGGGCTCGCGCATGCGCACCGCCTCCGCCACCGCGCGCGCCTCGTCCAGGCGCCCCAGCTGGAGGAGGGCGCGGGCGCGGCCCACCGAGGCGCGGAGCCCGTCGGCGCCCCACGGCGCGCCCTCCAGCCGGGCCAGCGCGGCGTCGAAGCGCTCCAGCGCCTCCCCGTCCAGCCCCTGGCGGAGGTAGATCTCCGCGGTCAGCAGCGCCGCCTCCACCGCGTCGCCGCCGGAGGTGGCGGCGCGGCGGATCTCCGCCAGCGCGCGCTCCAGGAGCCCCTTGGAGAGGTAGTCCTCCGCCAGCGCGAAGGCGTCCGCCGCGGGGGCGGGAGCCGCCGGGGCCGCCGCGGGGGCGATCTCCCCGAAGATGGCGTCCAGCGCCGCCTCGTCGAAGGTGAAGCTGTCCACCCCCGCCTCCTCCCCGGAGACGCGCTCGGCGGCGTCCAGGTCGGGGGCCAGCACCTCCGCGTACTCGAACTGCAGCTCGATGGTGAGCTTGTAGCGCGGGGTGGTGTAGTACGGGTTCAGCTCCAGCGCCCGCTTGGTCTCGCGCAGCGCCCCCTCGAAGTCCCCCAGGTTGGAGAGGACGAAGGAGAGGTTGTAGCGCGCCTCCGCGTGGTCGGGGTCGGCCTCCACGGCGCGGGCGAAGGCGTTGCGCGCCTCCTCGTAGCGCCGTGTCTCCATGAGGACGGCGCCGATCCCGTTCCACGCCGCCGCCGACCCCGGCTCCGCCTCCAGCGCCGCGCGGAAGGCGTCCAGCGCCTGCCCGTGCCGCGCGCGGCGGATGTACATCAGCCCGCGGTTGCACCAGGCGTCGGTGAACCCGGGGCGGAGCGACACCGACTCGGCGAAGGAGCGGTCCGCCCCCTCCGGGTCGGCGCGGTGCACCCGCGCCACCCCCAGGTTGTTCCAGGCCAGGGCGTAGGCGGGGTCGGTCTCGATGGCGCGGCGGTAGCTCTCCTCCGCGCCCTTCACCTCCCCCGTCTGGTGCAGGCAGACGCCCCGCTCGTTCCACAGCTTGGGGCTCCCCTCGTCCTCCGCCAGGAGGCGGTCGTACAGGTCGAGCGCGGGGCCCGCCTTCCCCTGGAGGAGGTACACCTCCGCCATCCCCTGCCGCACCAGCGACGGGTCCTCCCCCCCGGAGAGCGCGCGCTCGAACTCGCGGAGCGCCTCCTCGTACAGCGCCTTCTGTCGGAAGGCGACGCCCAGGTTGTAGTGGGCCAGGAACTCCCCGGTGGCGATCTCCGGGCGGCGCACCCGCTCCCCCACCATCTCCTGGTAGCGGGCGGTGCTGTAGCGGTCCAGCGACAGGTTGGTCTGCGCCTTGGTGAGCTGCGGGTTGAGCTGCATCGCCCGGCGCGAGGAGGCCGAGGCCCGCTCCATCTCCCCCAGGTCGCCGTACACGAAGGCCAGGACGTAGTGCGCGTCGGCCATGTCGGGGTTCAGCTCCAGGGCGCGCAGCAGCTCGCGCCGCGCCTCCTCGTTGAGCCCCCGGTTGTAGTACAGCTCCCCCAGGTAGAAGTGGAGCACCGCGCTGTCGGGGTCCAGCTCCCGGGCGCGCTCGAACCACTCCATCGCCGCCTCGAAGCTCCCCGCCGCCTTCTCCGCCTGCCCCAGCCGGATCAGCACCTCCAGGTCGCCCGGCTCCTGCGCCAGGAGGCGGCGCAGCTCGGCCACCGCGCCCGTGGAGTCGCCGGTGTGCAGGTACGCCTGCGCCAGCCGGGTGCGCGCCTCCGTGTCGGCCGGGTCCTCGCGCAGCCGCTCCCGCAGCTCCGCGATCAGCCGGTCGTAGTAGCCGGTGTTGAAGTAGGCGATCTCCAGGTTGCGCTGGGCCACCTGCATCTTGGGGTCGATCGCCAGCGCCCGCTGGAACTGCGTGATCGCCTCCTCGTACAGCCCCTTGTTGAAGTACAGCACCCCCAGGTTGTTGTGCGCGCCCGCGTCCGCCGCGTCGATCCGCTGCGCGAAGGAGCGGAGGATGCGGAGGTCGCGCTCCGAGCGGGGCGCGCGCGCGGGGGAGGCCGGGGGGCGGTCCGCCACTTCAGGCCAGGCGGATCTGCTGGAGGATGATCTGGAGCGACTCCACGTCGGGGAGGAGGAGGAAGTGCCCCTGCACCGACAGGTCCTCGGCCATCTTGAACTCCGTCTGGATGCAGAAGACGTAGTCGCGCTCGTGGCCGAAGTTGGTGTACGCCGTGGTGAGCACCGCCGCCGACAGGTCGATCACCAGCGAGGGGACCGAGGGGAGGAGCATCAGCCCCATGAAGTCGGAGAGCGCGTTCATGTACGCCGCCGACAGGATGTTCCCCGCCTCCTTGATGGCCGACTGCTCCAGCTCCCCGAACACGTGCGAGTTCCCCGCCGGCCGGTGCAGCAGGATCTCGGAAAGCCGCATGGCCGAGTTGCGGGGGAAGATCAGGAGCGTGCGCCCCGTCAGGTCGCCCAGCATGTGCATCAGCACCGCGGCCACCACCTGGTCCGCGCTCCCCAGCAGCTCGGGGACGTCCTCCAGCGGCGCCACCTGGAGCTGGGGGACGGTGATCATGATCCGGCTCTTGGTCATCTGCGAGAGCGCCGTCGCCGCGTGCCCCGCGCCGATGTTCGCCACCTCGCGCAGCGCGTCGAGCTGGATCGCCTCAAGGTCTCTTATGTCGATCATCGGTCGGGCCGTTGGGTTCCGGTTGGCAGGGCGGCGCTCAGGCGGCGGCCGCCTCGGCGCGCCCCTCGCGGGCGAGGATGCTCCCCACGTCCAGGATCAGCGCGGGGCAGCCGTCGGAAAGGATGGTGGCGCCGGAGAAGAGGCGGAGCGTCCCCTGCGTCGCGTCGAACGACTTGATGACGATCTCCTGCTGCCCCACCAGGCCGTCCACCTCCACCCCCACGCGGTGCTCCCCCTGCTCCAGCACCACCGCGATGCGGCGGCTCCCGGGGGCGGCGGGGGCGTCGCCGCCGCGCCGCAGGAGCGCGCCGAGCCCCACCAGGGGGATCACCTCCTCGCGGAGCACCGCCACGGTGCGCCCCTTCACGGTGCGCACGTCGGCCTCCGGCACCTCCACCGTCTCCGAGACGTGGGTGATGGGGAGGGCGTAGGTCTCGCCGCCCAGGCGCACCAGGAGGGCGCGCACGATGGCCAGCGTCAGCGGGAGGCGGAGGGTGAAGGAGGTGCCGCGCCCCCGCTCGCTGGCGATCTCCAGCGTCCCGCCCAGCGCCCGCACCCGCGTCGCCACCACGTCCAGCCCCACCCCGCGCCCGGACACGTCGGTGATCTTCTCCGCCGTGGAGAACCCGGGGCGCGTCAGCAGGCGGTACACCTCCTCGTCGGGGAGCGCGGCCGTCCCCTCCGCGGGGAGGATCCCGGAGGAGACCGCCTTGGCGAGCACCCGCGCGCGGTCGATCCCGCGCCCGTCGTCCTCCACGCGGATGATGACCTGCGAGCGCTCGCGGGCCGCCAGGAGGCGGAGCGTCCCC
Organism: uncultured Gemmatimonadales bacterium; assembly: GCA_963733105.1. Classification (GTDB taxonomy): domain Bacteria; phylum Gemmatimonadota; class Gemmatimonadetes; order Longimicrobiales; family Longimicrobiaceae; genus JAFAYN01. The sequence goes on from CAVTCB010000003.1 coordinate 57,833, forward strand.
GTCTCCGGCTTCCCCGCCGCGCGCCGCTCCCCCGGCGACTCCACCCCGTGGTCCAGCGAGTTGCGGAGGAGGTGGACGATGGGGTCGCCGATCTCGTCCAGCATGGAGCGGTCGAACTCGATCTCCTTCCCCTCGATCACGAAGTCCACCCGCTTCCCCAGCGAGCGCGCGGCGTCGCGCACCAGCCGCGGGAAGCGGTCGAACACCTGCCCCACCGGGACCATCCGCGCCTGCATGATCTCGTCCTGAAGCTCCGAGATCAGCCGCGCCGCCTGGTCCACCGCCTCCCCCAGCTCGGGCTCGCCCGTGGCCGCCACCAGCTTCTGGAGCCGGTCGCGGACGATCACCAGCTCGCCGATCTGGTTCATCAGCGCGTCCAGCCGCCGCAGGTCCACGCGGACGTTGCGGGCCCGCGCCGCACCCTGCCGCTCGATGGGAGCCTCGTCCGGGACCGCCTCCTCCGCCGCGGCCCCCGCCGGCTCCGCGACCGCCACCGCCTCGATCTCGCCCACGGCCAGGAGTGTCTCGCGCACCTCCTCCGCCGCGCGCTCCGCGCGGAGCGAGAATTCCAGCGTCCCCGAGAACTCCGGCCCGTGGAGCGCCGCCTCGTCCGGGACCACCCCGCTCACCTCCCCCAGGGCGCGCGCCGCGCGCAGCGCCATGAAGGCGCGCACCCCCGGGAGCGGCGCGTCGCGCGACACGGTCAGCCGCACCCGGAGCGCCCCGTCCGCCGTCGGCGCGGGCGCGGCGCCCGCCTCCATCGCGGGCGCGGGCTCCGGCGCCGCGGGGGCGCCGCCGGCCGCCATGCGGAGCCGCGCGACGGTGGGGGCCACGTCGGGCTCCTCCGCGTCCTCCTCCGCCACCGCCGCCTCGATGGCCTTCTCCAGGGCGTCCGCGCCCTCGAAGAGGAGGTCCACCAGCCCCTCGTCCACCCCGCGCTCCCCGCGGCGCACCCGGTCCAGCAGCTCCTCCAGCTCGTGCGCCAGCTCCGCGACCGCGCGGTACCCCATCGTGGCGGACATCCCCTTGATGGTGTGCACGGCGCGGAACACCCCCTCCACGGGCTCGCGCGAGCCGGGGCTCGCCTCCAGCGCCAGGAGGAGGTCGTTGATCGCGGAGACGTGCTCGCGCGACTCGGAGAGGAACAGCTCGCCGTACTGGGACAGTTCCATGGGGGAGGATCTCGGGGGGAGGTACCGGGGACGGGCTCGGGGTCCGGCCGTTGCCGGCTGTCCCCTGTACCCTGTCCCCTGTTCCCTTTATCCCAGCACGCGCTGCACCGCCTCCAGCACCCGCGAGGGCTGGAACGGCTTCACCACGAAGTCGCGCGCGCCGGCCTGGATGGCCTCGATCACCAGCGCCTGCTGCCCCATGGCGCTGCACATCAGCACCTTGGCGCCCGGGTCCTCCTTCATGATCTCGCGGACCGCGTCGATCCCGCCCATGTCGGGCATGACGATGTCCATGGTCACCAGGTCGGGCTTGAGCGCGCGGTACTTCTCGACGGCCTGCAGCCCCGTCTCGGCCTCGCCCACGATCTGGAAGCCCGCCTGGGTGAGGATGTCGCCGATCATGGTCCGCATGAAGATCGCGTCGTCGCAGATCAACACGGTCTGAGCCATCAAGCCTCCAGAGAGTGTATGGTGAAGCGGCCGGGTGCCGGTGTCACGCGAGTATGGGCCGGAAGATCTCGTCCGGGTCGACGGCCACGAAGATGCGGTCGTCCGTCTCCCCGACGCCCAGCAGGTACGAGCGGTCGATGCGGAGCGAGCGCAGCAGCTCCGCGCCCATCTCCAGGTTCTCCAGGTCGGCGCGGACGATCCGCGACACCTCCTCCACCGCCATCCCCACCAGCCGCCCCCCGTGCTCCAGGATCACCACGCTGTGCTCGGGGTTGGCCGCCGCGGGGGGGAGGTCGAGCCGCGCGCCCAGGTCCACCACCGTCACGATGCGCCCGCGCAGGTTGATGAGCCCCAGCACGTAGGGCTCGCTCCCCGGGAGCGGAGTGTAGGGCCGCGGGGGGATGATCTCGCGGATCGCGCCGATGGCGACGCCGAACCAGTGGCCGCCGACGCCCAGCAGGACGATCCGCTCCAGCGACCCCTCGTCGCCGGGGGCTCCGTCGGTCGCGTCGTTTGGCTGGGGTTCGGACATCGCCACGGGTGAGAACGGACGCTCGGAAGGTAAGCCGACAGTATAGCGGGGGGTCCAGACGGGGTCAAGCAAGCGGAGCCCCCCCTCCGCGGGCCCATTCCGCCACCGCGGCGAGGTCCGGCGGGAGGGGCGAGTCGAAGCGCAGCTCCTCCCCGGTGCGCGGGTGCCGGAAGCGCAGCTCCGCCGCGTGGAGGAACTGCCGCGGCGTCCGCCGGGCCAGCCCCGCCGCCCAGCCCCGCTCCCCCCCCGAGAACCCGCGCTCCCTCCCCGCCCCGTAGACGGCGTCCCCCACCACCGGGTGCCCCACGTGCAGCAGGTGGACGCGGATCTGGTGGGTGCGCCCCGTCTCCAGCTCCGCGCGCACCAGGTCGGCCGCGCGCCAGCGCTCCAGGCGGACGAAGTGCGTCACCGCGCGGCGCCCGTCCGGGACCACCGCCTGCCGCTTCCGCTCCGTGGGGTGCCGCCCGAGGGGGGCGTCCACGGTGAGAGTATCGGCAGCCAGGTGCCCCCAGGACGCGGTGAGGTAGGCGCGGCGGACGCGGCGGGCCTTGAGGTCGTCGGCCAGGCGGCGGTGGGCGTCGTCGTTCTTGGCGACGATCATCAGCCCCGAGGTGTCGCGGTCCAGCCGGTGGACGATCCCCGGCCGGAGCACCCCGCCGATCCCGCTGAGGTCGCCCACCGCGTGGAGGAGCGCGTTCACCAGCGTCCCCGTGCGGTGCCCGGGGGCGGGGTGCACCACCAGCCCCGCGGGCTTGTCCAGCACCAGGAGGTCCGCGTCCTGGTACACCACCGCGAGGGGGATGTCCTCCGCGGCCACCCCCGAGGGCTCCGGGGCCGGGAGGCGGACCTCCACGCGGTCCCCTTCCTTCGGCCGGTCCCGCTTCTTGGGCGGCGCCCCGTTGAGGAGGACGCAGCCGTCCTCGATCAGCTTCTCGGCGCGGGAGCGGGACGTGTCGAGCGCCGCGGCGAGCCAGGCGTCCAGCCGCTCGCCCGCCCCGTCCTCGACCGTCAGCCGGCGCAGCTCCTCAGCCGGCATCCTTCTCCCGGGCCACGCGCACGTCCTCGCGCCAGAGGGAGATCGCCAGCAGCACGGCGCCGCAGGTCACGGCGATGTCGGCCACGTTGAACACCGGCCAGCGCAGGTTCCCCACCCCCACGTCCAGGAAGTCCACCACGCCCTGGGCGGAGCGGATGCGGTCGATCAGGTTGCCGATGGCCCCGCCCGTGACCGAGGCCAGGGCGATCAGGCGCCACCGGTCGGAGAGCGGGGTGGTGCGGAACCAGGCGAAGAGGCCGACGATGGCGACGATCGTGAGCGCCGTGAAGATCCAGCGCGAGTAGTCGCCCAGGTGCAGCCCGAAGGCGGCGCCGCGGTTGAAGATGTAGGTGAGGCGGAAGAAGTCGCCCAGCACGGGGACCGGGTCGTAGAGCCGGAGCGTGCGCTGGACGATGGCCTTGGTGACGATGTCCAGCAGCACCACGCCGCCCACCACGCCGACGTAGGTGCCCACCTTTCCCTGCATCGTGGCCTCAGTCGTCGTATCCGTCATCCGCCTTTTCCGTCCGGTGTCTTGGGTGCGTGGGGCCGCTCCGGAGCCCGGCAAACGGCGCCGGTCTCCTGCGCGGGGGCGGTGAGCCTCGCGAAACAGCCCGCGAGTCTCCCCACCCCGGAGTGAGCCAGCCAAACTACCGGCTGTCTCCCTCCGAACATCTTCATATGGGTACTGCGAACGGCTGAACGGCACGCGTCCGCCCCCGCTGTTCTCCCCTCCCCCCTTGTGGGGGAGGGGCCGGGGGTGGGGGGTTACGCCTTCGCGATCGCGATCGTCGCCGGGACGCCGTCCAGCTCCACCTCGCGCACCTGGTAGCCGTCCGCGGACGGCGCCCCCTCCTCCGTCCGCAGCTCCGTCGCGAGCGTCTCGCCGGTGACGAAGTCGCCGAAGCGGGCCAGCGCGTCGCGCACCTCGGCGCCGCCGGAGACGGCCAGGCGGATGCGGTCCGACACCTCCAGGCCGCTGTCCTTGCGGAGGCGCTGGATGCGGTTCACCAGCTCGCGGGCCAGACCCTCCGCGCGCAGCTCGGGCGTGAGCGCGGGGTCCAGCGCCACCGTGAAGCCGGCCTCCGCCTGCACCTGGAGGTCGCCGCGGGCGGTCTGCACCACCTCCAGGTCCTCCGGCCCCACCGGCACCTCCTCGCCGTCCAGCTCCACCGACAGCGGCTCGCCGCGGCGGAAGGCGGACAGGCGGTCGGACGGGAGCTCGCGGATGGCGGCCGCCACGGCGGGGGTGCGCTTCCCCAGCCGCGCGCCGAGCGCCTTGAAGTTGGGCCTCGCGCTGAAGGTCACCAGCTCCTCCGCGCGGTCCATGAAGTCCACCGCCTTCACGTTCAGCTCGTCGCGGGCGATCTCCAGCAGGTCGCCGGTCACCCGGTACCCGTCCGGCACCACCGCGTACAGCGTCCCCAGCGGCTGGCGCACCTTCACCTTCACCTCCTCGCGCGCCGCGCGCCCCAGCGTCGCCAGGGTGCGAACCGCCTCCATCCCCCGCTCCAGCGCCTCGTCGCGCCCCGCCCCGCCCCCCTCCGGGAAGCGGGCCAGGTGCGCGCTCTCCCCCGTCAGCGCGCGGTGCAGCCAGTCCGCGAAGAAGGGGGCGAACGGCGCCATGAGCCGCGCCGTCGCCACCAGCGCCTCGTGCAGCGTGGCGAAGGCCGCGCGGGCGTCCGCGCTCTCCGCGCTCCCCCAGAAGCGGTCGCGCGAGCGGCGGACGTACCAGTTGGACAGGTCGTCCACCACCAGCTCGCCCAGCAGGCGGACGGCCTGCGTCAGGTTGTACGCCTCCAGGCTCTCCCCCGCCGCCGCGGACACCGCCGCCAGGCGCGACAGGAGCCAGCGGTCCAGGACCGGGCGCTCCGCGGGAGCGGGGTCGCGGTCCGAGGGCGCCCACCCCTCCAGGTTGGCGTACAGCGCGAAGAACTTGTAGCTGTTGCGCAGCGTGTCGAACACCTTGCGCTGCACCTCGCGCACCCCCTCCGGGTCGAAGCGCTTGGGGACCCAGGGGTTGGACGACGAGAGCAGGTACCAGCGGATCGGGTCCGCGCCGAACTGCTCCATCGCGTCCCAGGGGTTCACCACGTTCCCCCTGGACTTGGACATCTTGAGCCCCTCGGCGTCCAGGATCAGGTCGTTGACGACCACGTTCCGGTACGCCGGGCCCCGCCCCAGCAGGGTGGAGATCGCCAGGAGCGAGTAGAACCACCCGCGCGTCTGGTCCACCCCCTCGGAGATGAACTCCGCCGGGAACTGCCGCTCCTGCAGCTCGCGGTTCTCGAACGGGTAGTGGTGCTGCGCGAAGGGCATCGCCCCCGAGTCGAACCAGACGTCGATCACCTCCGGCGTCCGGCGCATCGTCCCCGTGCACCCCGGGGAGTCGCACTTCCACGACAGCCCGTCCACGTAGGGGCGGTGCGGGTCCGGGAGCTCGGCCAGCCCGGTGCGCTCGCGCAGCTCCTGGAACGAGCCCACGAACTCCACGTGCCCCGGGTGCTCGTCGCACACCCAGGCCGGGAGCGGCGTCCCCCAGTAGCGGGTGCGGGAGATGGCCCAGTCCACGTTGTTCTCCAGCCACTCCCCGAAGCGCCCGCTCCCCGTCTCCGGCGGGAACCAGCGGACCTGCGCGTTGTTCGCCAGCAGCTCCTCGCGCACCTGCGTGGTGCGGATGAACCAGGAGTCGCGCGCCATGTACAGGAGCGGGCTCCCGCACCGCCAGCAGTGCGGGTAGGAGTGCTCCTCCCTGCTGCTGCGGAACACCTGGCCGCGCTTCTTGAGCTCGATCACCAGGTCGGTGTCCGCGTCCTTGACGAAGCGGCCGCCCACCAGGGGGAGCGACTCGCGGAAGGCGCCGCGGTCGTCCACCGGCTGCAGGACGGGGAGCCCGTGCTCGCGGCACACCGCGTAGTCGTCCGCGCCGAAGGCGGGCGACATGTGCACGATCCCCGTCCCGTCCGCCGCGGAGACGAAGTCCGCGGGGAGCACCCGCCAGGCGCGCCGGACCTCCTCGTCCGGGAACGCCCCCAGGTCCACCCAGTCGAACGGGCGCCGGTAGCGCGTCCCCACGATCTCCGCCGCCGGAAAGGTGCGCAGCGGCTGCGCCTCCGCGCCGAAGAGGGCCGGGACGCGCGCCGCCACCAGCACCAGCCTGCGCCCCTCCCACTCCACCTCGGCGTACTCCAGCTCCGGGTTCACCGCCACCGCCACGTTGGACACCAGCGTCCACGGCGTGGTGGTCCACACCAGGAGCTCGCGGCCGTCCGGCTCCCCGTGCTCGTCCAGCACCGGGAGGGTCAGGTAGAGCGACGGGTCCTTGACGTCCTTGTACCCCTGCGCCACCTCGTGCGAGGAGAGCCCCGTCCCGCAGCGCGGGCAGTAGGGGAGGATCTTGTGCCCGCGGTAGAAGAGCCCGCGGTCGGCGATCTGCTTCAGGAGCCACCACACCGACTCCACGTAGGAGGGGTGGTAGGTGACGTAGGGGCGCGAGTAGTCCAGCCAGTACCCGATGCGGGCCGAGAAGCGCTCCCACTCGTCGGTGTACTGGAGCACGCTCTCGCGGCACACCTCGTTGAAGCGCGCGATCCCCATCTCCTCGATCTCGCGCTTCCCCGAGATCCCCAGCCGCTTCTCCGCCTCGATCTCCACCGGGAGCCCGTGCGTGTCCCACCCCGCCATGCGCGGGACGTAGCGCCCCTGCATGGTGCGGAAGCGCGCGACGGTGTCCTTGATGGTGCGCGACAGGACGTGGTGGATGCCGGGGCGCCCGTTCGCCGTGGGCGGCCCCTCGTAGAACACGAAGGGCTCCCCGTCCCGGGTCTGCTCCAGGGAGCGGCGGAAGGTTTCCTCGTCCTTCCACCGGCCGAGGACCTCCTCCTCCAGCGCCGTCGTGGACGCGGGGAGGTCGGGATATCTCTTGCTGGACAACGTAGTTTCCGGACTCGAGTTCTCTTGCCTGTATGCAGACGGGGACAGCGCGCAAACCCTGTCGTTGCAGGCTGTCCCCTGTACCCTGTTCCCTGTCCCGCCGTCCCTGCCCTTCTACATCCCCGCGACGATCCCCTCCACCAGCTCCGTCAGCGAGGGCTCGGCGCGCCCGGCGGTCGCGATGATCTTCGCGATGTCGGCCGGCTCCAGGGCGTCGGGGAGGCAGGCGTCGGTGACGATGGAGATCCCCACCACCCGCATCCCCCCGTGCACGGCGACGATCACCTCGGGCACGGTGGACATCCCCACCACGTCGGCGCCGAGGGCGCGGAGCATCCGGTACTCCGCGCGCGTCTCCAGGTTCGGACCCGGGACGGCCACGTACACGCCGCGGCGGAGAGGGATGCGCCGCTCCAGCGCCACGCGGATGGCGAGGTCCTGGAGGGCGAGGTCGTACGGCTCGGACATGTCGGGGAAGCGCGGCCCCAGCTCGTCCGCGTTGGGCCCCACCAGCGGGTTGTCGCCCAGCAGGTTGATGTGGTCCGAGAGCAGCACCAGGTCGCCGGGCGCCCAGAGCGGGTTCATCCCCCCGCAGGCGTTGGACACCACCAGCGTCCCCGCCCCCAGCGCGCGCAGCACCCGCACCGGGAAGGTCACCTGCTGGAGGGTGTACCCCTCGTAGCGGTGGAAGCGCCCCTGCATCGCCACCACCGGCTTCCCGCCCAGCGTGCCGAAGAGGAGCCGCCCCGTGTGCGTCTCCACCGTGGAGAGCGGGAAGTGGGGGATCTCCGCGTACGGGATCGCCGTCTCCACCACGATCCGCTCCGCCAGCCCGCCCAGCCCGGTCCCCAGGATGACGGCGACCTCCGGGGCCGCGCCCGTGCGCGCCCGGACGGCCCCGACCGCCTCGCCGATCTCGCGCAGCAGCGCCGATTCCGCCACTCAGCCCTCCGTCCCGGTGTCGTCCGTCCCCGCCCCGGCCGCGCCGGCGGGGGCCACCTCGCCCGAGCCGATGCGCGCGGCCGCGCCGCTCGCCGCGCGCATCACGTCCCGGGCGCGCTCCTCCTCGTGCTCGATCTCCGCGAGCTGGCGCTCCACCAGGGTGCGGAAGAGCCGCAGGAAGCGGGTGCGCTGCCCCTGGATGCGGCGCAGCCCGTCCGCGGCCGACATCGCCTGCCGCCTGGCGTCCTCGATGATGCGGTCGCCCTCGGCGCGGGCCTCCCGGAGCGCCAGCTCGGCCTCGCGCTGCGCCTGCTCGCGCATGTCCTCGCGGATCTGCTGGGCGGAGACCAGCGCGTCGTTGAGCGCGCGCTCCCGGTCGCGGTAGTCGCCCACCACCTCGGTGAGCCCCTCCACGCGGGTGGCGAGGGACATGTTCTCCCGGACCAGCTCCTCCATCCGCTCCGCGACCAGGTCCAGGAACTCGTCCACGCGGGCGCATGTCGTACCCCCGCATGGAGCGGCTGAAGTCGCCCTTCTTCTTGCGTACGTCGAGCGGCGTCAGGTCGATCATGGATCGCGCTCCCCGAACAGGACGGTGCCCACGCGGACGAGGGTGCTCCCCTCCTCCACGGCGATCTCGAAGTCGTTGCTCATTCCCATGGAGAGGTGGAGCGCCCGGAAGCCGGCCACCTCCCGCCCCGCCTCCTCCCAGGCCCGGCGCGTGGACGCGAAGGCGCGGCGCAGCACGGCCTGGTCGTCGGTGAAGGGCGCCATGGTCATCATCCCCTCCACGGCCAGCCCGGGGAGGGCGCAGATCCGCCCCGCGGCCTCCACGGCCTCCTCGGGCGCGAAGCCGCCCTTGGTCTCCTCCCCCGCGGAGTTCACCTGCACCAGCGCGCGCACGGTGGTCCCCGCGCGCACCGCCTCTTCGGAGACGGCCTCCGCCAGCCGGTGCGAGTCCAGCGAGTGCAGCAGGTCGAAGAGGGGGAGCGCCTTGCGGACCTTGTTGCGCTGGAGGTGGCCGATCAGGTGCCAGCGGACCGCCTCGCGCCCCACCTCCCCCACCTTCTCCTCCAGCTCCGGCACGCGGTTCTCCCCCACGTCCGCCACGCCCAGCTCGCGGACGGCGCGCACCGCGTCGGCCGGGTGCGTCTTGGTGACGGCCACCAGCGTGACCGGGTCGCTCCGCCCGGCGCGCGCGCGCGCCTCCTCGATCCGGGTCCTCACCGCGTCCAGACGGTCCCTCAGCGCAGACGGTTGCATGCACGGATTGTAAACCCGGGAGCGACGCCGCCGCAAGCCGAAGCGCAGGCGCGCACCGCCCTCCCCCCACCCCCGGCCCCTCCCCCACAAGGGGGGAGGGGTGCACGACAACGACGCACCCCCCTTCCCCGGCCCTTCCCCCGCAAGGGGGGAAGGGAGCACTGCAACTACGAACTACAGGTACGAACAGCAGTTGCGTGAGGGATGCGAGCCCGAAGGGGCGAGACCCGACGGCAGTTTCGTCGGGGCTCGACTCCGTTGGGAACGGTAGTATCGTTCCCTACGGAGCCGCAGCCCGACCCCGGCGCAGCCGGGGGCACGCCCAAACCCCGCTCCTGCTCAACAAAAAACCCCTCCCCCGCGAACGGGAGAGAGGCGCAGAGAACACCAAGCACCCGTCACGCCAGCGCGAGCGCCTTCCCGTGCCCGGAGATCACCTCCACCAGCTTGTCCCGGTCCAGCCCCCGCTGCAGCTGCCCCCGGAACGCCACGGAGATCTTGGCCGTCTCCTCGGACACCACCACCACCAGCGCGTCCGTCTCCTCCGACAGCCCCAGCGCGGCCCGGTGGCGCGTCCCCAGGCTCTTGTCCGCGATGGGGAACTGCGTCAAGGGCAGGATGGCGCCCGCGGCCACCACGGCGTCGCCCCGGATGATCACCGCCCCGTCGTGCAGGGGAGAGTAGGGGGTGAAGATGGTGGTGAGCAGCGGGGCGGAGACGCGCGCCTCCAGCGGCGTCCCCGTCTCGGCGTACTCCCCCAGCCCGATCTCCCGCTCGATGGCGATGATCGCCCCCGTCTTGGAGCGCCGCAGCTCCTCCGCGGCGTCCGCGATCTCCTCCGCCACCTCGCTCTGCCGCAGCGGGCTGAACATCCGCATCAGCCGGCTCTGCCCCAGGTGCGCGAGCGCGCTCCGCAGCTCCGGCTGGAACACCACCAGCGCGGCGATGGCGCCGAAGCGGAAGAAGTTCTCCAGCAGGTAGGTGAGGAGGCGGAGGTTGAGCACCCGGGAGGCGAAGTACACGCCCACCAGCACCACCAGCCCGAAGAGCATCTGGAAGGCGCGCGTCCCCGCCAGCACCTGGAGGATGCGGTAGAACACGTAGGCGACGACCAGCACCTCCAGCCCGTCGCGCCAGGTGGGGGCCAGGAAGCCCACCCGCTCCAGGAGCTCGTTCACGGGAGCGCCCCCGCGGGGGTGGCCCGGCGGATCGCCTCCGCCACGTCGAGGGCGTGGCGCACCAGGCGGACGTCGTGCACGCGGAAGATGCGGGCGCCGTGCAGCAGCCCGGCCACGCACGCCCCCGCCGTCCCGGCCCCCCGCTCCTCCGCCGGGACGCCGCCCAGCACCTTCCCGATGAACGACTTGCGCGAGGCGCCCAGGAGGACGGGCCGCCCCAGGCGCCCCAGCTCGTCCAGCCGGGCGATCAGCTCCAGGTTGTGCTCCGGCCGTCTTGGCGAAGCCGATCCCCGGGTCCAGCGCCACCCGCTCGCCGGGGACGCCGGCGGCGCGGGCGCGCTCCAGGGCGGCCTCCAGCTCGTCCGCCACCTCCCCCGCCACGTCGTGGTAGCGCGGGTCGAGCTGCATGGTCTGCGGGGTGCCGCGCATGTGCATCAGCACCAGCCCCGCCCCCGCCTCCGCGACCGCCTCCCCCATGGCGGGGTCCGCCAGCGCCGACACGTCGTTCACGATCTCCGCACCCTCCGCCAGGGCCGCACGCGCCACCTCGGCGCGCCGCGTGTCCACGGACACGGGGACGCGGAGGCGCTCCACCAGGAGCCGCACCACAGGCACGACCCGGGCCGCCTCCTCCGCGGGGTCCACGGGGGGGGCGCCGGGGCGGGTGGACTCCCCGCCCACGTCCAGGAGGTCCGCCCCCTCGGCCACCATCTCCGCGGCGCGCGCCAGCGCCCGCTCCGGCGCGTCGAAGCGGCCGCCGTCGCTGAAGGAGTCGGGGGTCACGTTCAGGACCCCCATGACCAGCGGCCGCTCCAGGGACAGGGAGCGGCCGCGGATGGACCAGGAGCCGGGGAACGGGGCGGCGTGCAACCTCCCTCCGTCGGCCGGCCGGTCAGGCGAGGGGGGAGCCGGCGCCGCCGGGAGGAGCGTCGCGCATCCCCTCCCGCGCGTAGGTGGGGGACGGGGCAAGCCCGCCGAAGCCGCCGTCCTCCGTGGGGCGCGAGCTCGGCACGGCCGCCGGGGAGGCGGGCGGGCCCAGCGCCGCCCTGGCGCGCGCGGGGGGGAGCGGCTTCCCGGCCGCGAGCAGCTCCACCTCCTCGCGGTCCAGCGTCTCGCGCTCCAGGAGCGCCAGCGCGATCTCCTCCATCAGCGCGTAGTTCTCGCGCAGGATGGTGCGGGCCTGCGCGATCGACTCGTCCAGGATGCGCTTGACCTCGCTGTCCACGAGCTGCGCCGTCTGCTCGCTCACCTGGCGCCGCTGGCCCAGGTCGCGGCCCAGGAAGACTTCCTGCTCCGAGTCGCCGATGGCCATGGGGCCGATGGCCTCGCTCATCCCGAACTGCGTCACCATGCGGCGCGCCATCCCGGTCGCCCGCTCGATGTCGTTCCCCGCCCCGGTGGTCACCTTCTCGGCGCCGAAGATCATCTCCTCGGCCACGCGCCCGCCGAACAGCATCACCAGCCGCGCGATCATGTAGTCGCGCGAGTAGGAGTGGCGGTCCTCCTCGGGGAGCGAGGCGGTGATCCCGAGCGCCCGCCCGCGGGGGATGATGGTGACCTTGTGCACCGGGTCCAGCCCGGGGAGGCGGAGCGCCACCACGGCGTGCCCGGCCTCGTGCCACGCGGTCAGCTTCCGCTCCCCCTCGGAGAGCACCATGCTCTTCCGCTCGGCGCCGAGCATCACCTTGTCCTTGGCGTCCTCGAGGTCGCTCATGTAGACGCAGTCGTGCCCGCGGCGCGCGGCCAGGAGGGCGCCCTCGTTGACCAGGTTGGCCAGGTCGGCGCCGCTCATCCCCGGCGTCCCGCGGGCCAGCACCCCCACCTCCACGTCCTGCGACGCGGGGATCTTCTTGAGGTGCACGCGGAGGATTCCCTCGCGCCCCCGGACGTCGGGGGCGTCCACCACCACCTGGCGGTCGAAGCGGCCCGGGCGCAGCAGCGCCGGGTCCAGCACGTCGGGGCGGTTGGTGGCCGCGATCAGGATGACGCCGTCGTTGGCCTCGAAGCCGTCCATCTCCACCAGGAGCTGGTTGAGCGTCTGCTCACGCTCGTCGTGCCCGCCGCCGAGCCCGGCGCCGCGGTGCCGCCCCACGGCGTCGATCTCGTCGATGAAGATGATGCAGGGCGCGTGGGCCTTCCCCTGCTCGAACAGGTCGCGGACGCGCGAGGCGCCCACGCCCACGAACATCTCCACGAAGTCGGAGCCCGACATGGAGAAGAAGGGGCGCCCCGCCTCGCCGGCGACGGCGCGGGCCAGGAGCGTCTTCCCGGTCCCCGGGGGGCCCACCAGGAGCGCGCCCTTGGGGATGCGCCCGCCCAGGCGGGAGAACTTCTTGGGGTCCTTGAGGAACTCGACGATCTCCTGCAGCTCGTACTTGGCCTCGTCCGCCCCGGCCACGTCGTCGAAGGTGACCTTGGGCGTGTCGCCGGAAAGGAGCTTGGCCTTGGACTTCCCGAACTGGAAGGCCTTGTTCCCGCTCGACTGCATCTGGCGCAGGATCAGGAACCAGACGCCGATGATGATGAGCCAGGGGAAGGCGGTCCAGAAGAGCGAGCCCCAGTCGCGGTCGGGGTCGCGCGCGGAGATGGCCACCCCGGCCTTCTCCAGCTGCGCCACCAGCGCCTCGGAGTCGCGCACCGGGAGCCGGGTGCCGAAGGAGGTCACCTCGCGCATCTCGCCGGTCCGCGTGGGGACGGTGATGGCGGCCTTGAGGTCGCCCGCGACGCGCTCGCCGTCGATGACGGCCACCTTGAGGACGTTCCCCCGGTCCAGCTCGCGCTTGAACTGCGAGTAGGTCAGCTCCTCGGCCCCGCGCTCGCGCGACCCCATGAGCTGGAGGATCAGCACGGGGAGGAGGAAGAGGAGGATCCAGAAGGAGGCCTGCTTGGAGAAGCGGCCCCAGCGGGATCCCTTGTTGTTGCTCGTGTCGCGGTCTGCCATTGATCTGCTTCCTCGCGGCCAGGTCGGCGGGTGCGCCGGCGGCGGCTGAGAGAACCGGGTGTCGCTAGAGGCTCCCGATGAACGGGAGGTTGCGGAAGTCCTCGGAGTGGTCCAGTCCGTATCCGATCAGGAACTCGTGCGGCGCGTCGAAGCCCACCCAGCGGGGCTCCAGCACCAGGTTGGGGGCCACGTGCTTGTGGAGGAGCGCGCACATCTCCAGCGAGCGCGGGCCGCGCGCCTGGAGGAGGGGGACGAGCCGGTTGATGGTCGTCCCGCTGTCCACGATGTCCTCGACGATGATGACGTGCCGCCCGGCGAACTCGGCGTTGGGGTCGTACAGCAGCTTGACCTCGCCGGAGGTGGTGGTGCCGCTCCCGTAGGAGGAGGCCACCAGGAAGTCGACCTGGAGGGGACGGGTGATCTCGCGGACCAGGTCGCTGAGGAAGATGAAGGAGCCCTTGAGGAGCCCCAGGACCAGCAGGTCCTCGCCCTCGGGGTACGAGCGGGTGATCTCGGCCCCCATCTCGCGGACGCGCTCGGCGATCCGCTCGGGGGTGTAGACGATCCTCTGCAGCTCGCGGCCGCCGGTACGGGCAAGGATCAGCTCGGCTTCAGTCATCGAGTATCGAAAGGAAGAGTGCCGTTTGGCCGGCGTGGGCCCGCGCCTCGCGCGAGCGGACCAGCCCGGGTACCCAGAGCACCGTCCCGGCGGCGTCCGCCACCACGGGCGTCCGGGCGCGGGCGGAGCGGGGGACGCGGCGCTCCCCGAAGAGCTTCTTCAGCGTCCGGGTCCCGGCGCGGGTCCGGACGCGGTCGCCGGGGAGCCGGCCGCGGACCGTGAGCGGGAGGCGGAGCCCTTCGAGCGGGAAGGCGGCCGCGTCGTCCGCGCCTGCGTGCTCCCCGACCCTCCACCGCACCCGCAGGCGCCGCCCGCCGATCCACGCCTCCCCTTCCCCCTCCCCGGCGTCCACCGGCAGCGGCCGGTCGGGCGGGGCCTCCGCCGCTCCCGCGCGCTCGACGCGCACCGCGTCGAACTCGACCGAGAGGCGGAGCCCGCCGGCGAGGAGCATCTCGCGTCCGCTGGGGGCAGCGGTAATAAACTGAAGCGCCATCCGGGTTCCCGTCCGATCCAGGACGACCCCGAACTGGCGCAAGGAGTTCCGCAGGATGCGAGAGGCTGCGCCGAAATCATAAGACCGGAGCAGGTCCCTCGCAAGGATCAGCGCCTCCCCCTCGCGCCGGACCGCGGCCTCCTCCAGCGGCGCCAGCACGGCGCTCCACGCCGCCTCGTCCTGGCGGGCCAGCTCCGCCAGCCGAGCCAGGGCGCGGCGCGCGCCCGGGGCGACGGCGCGCTCCACCAGGGGGAGGAGGTGGAGCCGGATGCGGTTGCGCGCCGGGTCCAGCCCCCGGTTGGTGGGGTCCTCGCGCCAGCGGAGCCCGGCGGCGCGCGCGTAGCGCCGCACCTCCGCGCGCGTGAAGGCGAGGAGCGGGCGCACCAGGGGCCCGGCGACGGGGGCGATCCCCGCCAGCCCGGCCGGCCCGGTTCCCCGCAGCACGCGGAAGAGCACCGTCTCCGCCTGGTCGTCGGCGTGGTGCCCGGTGGCGACGTGCGCGGCGCCCGCGGCGGCGGCGGCGCGGCGGAGGAAGGCGTGGCGCGCCCGCCGCGCTTCCGCCTCGGAGCGGAGCGGCCCCTCGGCGCGCTCGGTGGCGAGCGGGACGCCCCAGGCGGCGCACAGGCCGGCCACCCAGCGCGCGTCCTCCGCGCTCCCGGGGCGCATGGCGTGGTCGAAGTGCGCCGCGCACACCCGGACGCCCGGCGCGTGGAAGCGGAGCAGGTGCAGGAGGGCCACGGAGTCGCACCCGCCGGAGACGGCGGCCAGGACGCACGCCCCCTCCCCCACTCCGCACGCCCCGGCGAGGGCGGCGCGGAAGCGCTCCTCCAGCGGGGGGTCCCCACCCGCGGCATGACGGTCCCGGCGGCGCTGCATGGTCCCTTCAATGGCGAAGCGCGCCGCCCCCGTCAAGGGGCGGCGCGCTCCCGCTCCGGCGCCGCGCGCCCGGTCAGGCGGGGGCCTGCGGCTTCTGCGCGGACTTCTGCGTGGAGCCGGCCCGGCCCTCCTCGCGCACCGTCAGCTCGGAGCGCACGCCGCGCACTCCCTCGATGTCCCAGGCGTCGTCGGTGGCGTAGCGGATCTCGTCGTAGTCGGGGAGCTCGCCGCGGAGCGTGACGATCCCGTCGCGCACCTCCACGGTGATGGCGTCGGCGTCCACCCAGGTGTCGTAGAACAGCGCCTCCTGCACCTCCTGGCGCAGCTCCTCGTCGGGGCGGCGCTGGCGGCGCAGGCGGTCGTGGTACGGGCCGAGGCCGTAGCGCGCGGGGCCGTACACGCTGGTCATCTCGTCGCCGCCCCCGCCCCACTGGAAGTCTCCCCCGTCGTAGCCGCGCGGGCCGGCGTACCCCCCGTACCCGGCGTCGTACCCCGGGCGGACCCCGCCCTGACCGAACGTGCGGTCGTACCCCGCCGTCCCACGGGAGCGTCCCCATCCGCCGTCGTAGCGCGCCATCGTCGTGTTCTCCGTGATCGTGTTGTGGTCCGGCCCGAAACCGCGGCACGGGCCGCAAGGGAAGTGCCAGGAAAGGTGCGCGGACCCCCTTCCCCGGCCGGCGTACCCCCCACCCCCGGCCCCTCCCCCACAAGGGGGGAGGGGAGCACGATAGTGCGGACGGTGAGCCCGGTGCGCCCCTCGGACCCCCCTCCCCCGGCCCCTCCCCCGCAAGGGGGGAGGGGTGCACGGCAACTACAACTACGGACGCAGACGGAAGTTGCGTGAGGGATGCGAGCCCGAAGGGGCGAGACCCGCGTAGTTTGCGGGGCTCGACTCCGTTGGACACGGTCGTATCGTGTCCTACGGAGCCGCAGCCCGACCCCGCGCCAGCGGGGGCACGCCCAAACCTGCTCGTTCAGGAGGCCCGGGAGGAAGAGGACGGCCGTGCGTCTGGTGCAGCACCCGCGCGAGCCGGTCGGGACGGTCGGTCACCAGGCCGTCCACCCCCCACTCCAGGAGGCGGCGCATGTCCGCTTCCTCGTCCACGGTCCACACGTGCACGGGGATGTTCAGCGCGTGCGCCTCGCGGACGAAGCGGGGGGAGACCACCCGCAGCGCGCCCTGCGTCTCGGGCACCTGGAAGGCGTCGGTGCGCGGACGGTGCAGCCGCAGGGTGCGGGCGCGGAGGTGGAGCCAGAAGGCCAGGACGTCCTCGTGCGCGGCGCTGGTGGGGCCGGGGTAGGCGCCGAAGAGGGAGCGGTTCGCACGGCGCCCGGCGGCGATCAGGACGCGCCCCGTGGCGCCCAGGTCGTGCACCGTCTCCCACACCCGCTTCTGGGCGCGCCCGTCCTTGACCTCCACGTTGACGCGCACGTCCGGGAGGGCGCGGAGCGTCTCCTCCAGGGTGGAGATCCGCACCCCGGTCCCGCGGAAGGGGAAGGTGCGACCGCCGTCGGGCGTGAAGCGGAAGCCGGCGTCCAGGCGGCGGACCTCCTCCAGGCGGAGCGACGCCACGGGGCCGCTCCCGTCCGTGGTGCGGTCCACCGTGGCGTCGTGGATCACCACCGGCTCGCCGTCGGCGGTGGGCTGCACGTCGGTCTCCAGGACGTCGGCGCGCCACCACTCCACGGCGCGGCGGAAGGCTTCCAGGGTGTTCTCGGGGGCCAGGGCGGAGCCGCCCCGGTGGGCCATCAGGAGGGGCGCGCCGCCGAAGTACGGGTGGCCGGGGCGCGCCCGGGGAGAGGGAGGGCGCAGGAAGGGGAGCGGGGGCATGGGAGCGCGGGCGCCCCGCTCACGCCGCGGATTCCACCCGCTCGCGGTCGGCGGAGGAGAGCCGGTACAGCCGGTACAGCACCAGGTCGATGAGCTGCCCGGTCATGGCCCGCGCCCACACCACCCGCTGCGAGTCGGCGCCCGCCTCCAGGTCGGCCGAGAGGGCCGTGTGGCGCTCGCCCAGGAAGGTGAGGATCTCCTCCACCGCGTCGGGGTGCGGACGGGCGGGCGCCAGCGAGTCCGCGGGGGCGCGCTCCACCAGGAGCCCCTCCACGAAGGCGAGGAAGCCGGGGAACACCATCTCCGTGAGGTGCCCGCCGACCACCCGCTCCTCGTCGGTCAGCTCCTCCCAGGCCAGCTCGTTCCAGTACAGCTCCTCCGCCTCGCGCCGCAGATGGGCGAGCCGCTCCGCCGGAAGGGCCTCGGCCCGGGGAGCCACGGCGCTCAGCGGACGCCCCAGGCCGTCGCGGACGCGGGCCCGCCGGAGCTCGACGTACGCCTGGGCCGTTCGGGGCTCCGCGGTGTGCTTGCTCATCGATCCGGTTTGATGCTGGGAATGACCTTGGCGCCCCTGCGGCGCGGGGGGACAACTTAGGACGGGGAGGAGGCGTCTCGCAATCCTACGCGGTGCGCCCCGCCTCCGCCGCCGGGGCCCCGGCCGCCGCCTCCGGAGGGAGGGTGGCGCCCTCCAGCTCCGCCCGCTCCAGGTCGGCGTCGGCGAGGTCGGCCCCCTCCAGGTTGGCGCTCGACAGGTCGGCCCCCTTGAGGTTGGCGCCGCCCAGCACGGCGCCGGTCAGGTTGGCTCCGGTGAGGGTGGCGCCGGTGAGGCTGGCGCCCTTGAGGTCGGCCCCGGACAGGTTGGCGCCGGTGAGGTCGGCGTACTCCAGGGTGGCCCACTCCAGGTAGGCGCCGGAGAGGTCGGTGCCGCGCAGGTAGGCGCCGGTGAGGTTGGCTCCCTTGAGGTACGCGCCCGCCATGTCGGCGCCGGTCAGGACGGCGCCCTTGAGGTAGGCCCCGGTGAGGTGCGCGCCCTTGAGGTAGGCCCACTCCAGGTAGGCGCCCTCCATGTACGCCCACTCCAGGTTGGCGCGCTCCATGTAGGCGCCCCAGACGTGGGCGGACTTCAGGTACGCCTCGGTCAGGTTGGCCTCGGTGAGGTCGGCGCCCTTGAGGTCGGCGCCCTCCAGGTCGGCGCCGGCGAGGGCGGCTCCGGTGAGGATGGCGCCGGAGAGGCGCGCCCCCTTGAGGTTGGCGCGCTCCAGCCCGGCCCCGGCCAGGTTGGCCCGCTCCAGGCACACCCCCGCCAGGTTGGCCCCGCGGAGGTTGAGATGGCGCGCGGCCACCAGCATCCACACGTCCCGGTCCGTCAGCGTCCTCTTCTCCATGCAGCGCCTCCCCCGGCCGCGGGGCCGGGTCGTGTCGGGGATGGAAACGTTGGAACCTCGCCCGCCCGCGCCGCGGTCACCGCCCGCGGCCTTCCCTGCCCGCCTGCTCGGCCGCCCACCGCCACCGCATCCGCCCCTCCCACCCGCACGCCGCGCAGCGCCGCCGGGTGGCCGCGACCAGCGCCCAGGCGCGGTCGGCGCCGGAGGGCTCCGGCCTCGAGGCGGCCTCGGTGGTGGTCGCGCGGCAGGCGGGGCACGCGGGGGCCTCGGGGAGCCGGGTCAGATATTGAAGCGCCAGCAGCGGCGCGGCAAGTGCGAGGAGCACGACGGAGGCGGCGACCCACAGGACCATCCCTTCCCTCCCCCGTCGATGCGTGGCGCCGAAGGAGTCGGGAAAAAGGCCGGCTCCGGTTCGCGGAACAGGTTGTGCAAAGCCTGTTCCGCGAAGCACGTACGCTTCTTGCGCTCCACCATCGCCCACACGAACCGCGGCGGGCACCGCCGCTGAACGAGAGGAGAGCCCATGAGCAGACAGCGCAACGCGGACCCGAACTTCGACCCGGAAGAGATCGAGAACTCCGACCCGCTCGGCGAGCAGGCGTTCGCGGAGGGCGGCTTCGAGGACGCGCCGGACGGCGGCCCCCTCCTGGGAGCGCCGGGGCTGGAGGACGACGCGGTGAACAAGGGGCCGGGACGCCACGGCCAGAAGATGGCCGGGATCCCGGAGCACGACCAGCGGGAGATGAACTCCTCCGACGTGGGGCGCCCGGACTCGGAGGGGATCGTGATCCGGGAGCGCGGCGGGGCGAGCAAGGGCGACCCCGCGGTCGGGGGAACGCGCTCCGACTGACGCGGTGGCGCGGAAGGCGGTCACGAGCGACGACGGCCGTCGGGCTCCGGTGAGCCCGGCGGCCGCCGGCGCGTCCTCCCCGGAGAAGCGCCCCTTCGACGTCCACCTGGCGATGCGGCGCATCGAGGAAGCGGTGCGCCCCTACCCCAAGGCGGCGCTCTTCGAGCTGGCGGAGCGGGGATTCGGCTCCGCGTTCGAGCAGCTGGTCGCCTGCATCCTCTCCATCCGCACGCTGGACGAAGTGATGCTCCCCACGGCGCTCGCCCTCCTGGGGCGGGCCCGCTCCCCGGCGGAGGTGGCGGCGCTGGGGCCGGAGGAGATCGACTCCGTCATCCGCTCGTGCACCTTCCACGAGGCGAAGGCGCGGCAGATCCACGAGATCGCGCGGACGGTGGCGGAGGAGCACGGCGGCGTCCTTCCCTGCGACGAGGCGCTGATGCTGGGCTTCCGCGGGGTGGGCCCCAAGTGCACCAACCTGGTGATGGGGATCGCGTGCGGGGAGGCGCGGATCGGGGTGGACGTGCACGTGCACCGCGTGACCAACCGGTGGGGATACGTCGGCGCCCCCACGCCCGAGCGGACGATGGAGGCGCTGATGGGGAAGCTCCCCGAGGAGTACTGGGTGGAGATCAACCGCCTGCTGGTCCCCTTCGGCAAGCACGTCTGCACGGGGCGGGCGCCGAAGTGCTCGACCTGCCCCGTGCTCGACATGTGCCGCCAGGTGGGGGTGACCACGCACCGCTGACCGGACGGGAGCTCAGTGCACCCCGGCAGGCGGCGCGGGCTCGACGTCCACGCCGGAATCCGCGGTGGCGAGGCCGTCGTGGCGCTCCGCCGGCTCCCGCAGCAGCTGGTAGATGAGGATGGCGCCGAACGTCGCGGTGCCGATCCCGCCGACGGAGAACCCGCCCAGCTTGAGCACCAGGTCCCCCGCCCCGATGGTCAGCGTCACCGCGGCCGTCACCAGGTTGCGGCTGTTGGAGAAGTCCACCCGGTTCTGCACCCAGATGCGCCCGCCGGTGGCCGCGATCAGCCCGAACAGCACCACCGAGAGCCCGCCCAGCACCGGGCCCGGGATGGTCCCCACCAGCGCCCCGAACTTGGGCGACATCCCCATCACCACCGCCGCGACCGCCGCCACCACGAAGATCAGCGTGGAGTAGATCCGCGTCACCGCCATGACCCCGATGTTCTCGGCGTAGGTGGTCACGCCCGTCCCGCCGCCGGACGCGGCCACCATGCACGCCAGCCCGTCGCCCAGGAAGGCGCGGCCCAGGTAGCGGTCCAGCGACTGCCCCGTCATGGCGCCCACGGCCTTGACGTGCCCCAGGTTCTCCGCCACCAGCACCAGCGCCGCCGGCGCGAAGAGCAGCGCCACGTCCCAGCGGAAGACGGGGCGCGAGAAGTTGGGGAGGCCGATCCACGCCGCCTCGCCGAGCGGCGCGAAGTTCACCGCCGGCCCCATCCCCATCCCGTTGGCCAGCACCAGGTACAGCAGGTAGCCGATGATCCCGCCCAGCAGGATGGGCACCCGGCGCAGCAGCCCGGGCGCGTAGACGGCCACCGCCCCCGTCGCCAGCACCGTCGCCAGCCCGACCGCCGTGTCGAAGCCGCTCCCGCCGATGGCGCGCACCGCCACCGGCGCCAGGTTCAGCCCGATCACCGCCACCACCGAGCCGGTGACGACGGGGGGCATCAGCCGCTCGATCCACCGGTATCCGGTCCCCATCACGATCAGCCCGATCAGGGCGTACAGCGCCCCCGCCGCGATGATCCCGCCCAGCGCCACGCCGATGTCGGGATTGGGCCCCTTTCCGGCGTACCCCGTGGCCGCCAGCGTCACCGCCACGAAGGCGAAGCTGCTCCCCAGGTAGCTGGGCACCCTGCCGCCCACGACCACGAAGAAGAGCAGCGTCCCGATCCCCGAGAAGAACACGGAGGTGTTGGGGTCGAAGCCCATGAGGATGGGCACCAGCACCGTGGCGCCGAACATGGCGAACACGTGCTGCAGCCCCACCACCAGCGTCTGCCCCCACGGCAGGCGCTCCTCGGGGCCGATCACCCCGCCGGCGACGGGGGTCCAGCGGGGGAAGAAGCCTGCGCGTGCGGGCGAGGGCATGGAGGGCTCGGTGCGGGGGACGTGGAGGTGCTGCGGGTGGGAATCACCAAGCAAGCACCCCGACCGTCACCTGCGCAAGACCTCCGCGTGGAAACGCGGGTCGCGCCGCGGACTCCCTACCGCCGCAGGTACTCGTCCACGTTCCTCGCGAGCACGTCGAGCGGCACGTTGCCGCCGAGCACGACGGTGTCGTTGAACGCCTTGAGGTCGTACGCCGCGCCGAGCGCGGCCTGCGCCCGCTCGCGCTGCCGGTTGATCTCGCTGTGGCCGACCTTGTAGCCGCACGCCTGCCCCGGCCACGAGCAGTAGCGGTCCACCTCGCTGGCCACCTCCAGCGGGTTGGACCCGTTCACCTCGACGAAGAACCGCACCCCCTGCTCGCGCGTCCACCCCTTGGCGTGCAGGCCGGTGTCCACCACCAGCCGGCAGGCCCGGAACGCGATCGACTGCAGGTAGCCGAGCCGGCCGACGGGGTCCCGGTCGTACGCGCCCAGCTCGTCGGCGAGCTGCTCGGCGTAGAGCGCCCATCCCTCGGAGAAGGCGTTGAACGAGAGGATCTGGCGCACCAGCGGCATGTCGTGCGTGTACTCGCCCTGCCAGATGTGGCCGGGGATCGCCTCGTGGAAGGTCAGGTCCGCGAGGCTGTACTTGCTGTGCAGGTCGGTGGTGCGGAGGTTGATCCAGTAGCGGCCGGGGATCTTGCCGTCGACCGACCCGGCTCCGCCGTACGCGCCCGGCGCGCCCGGCTCCTCCTCGGGGGGGAGGCGCTTCACCTCCATGTTCGGGTCCACCAACGTGTTGAACGCCCGCGGCATCTGCGCGCGGATCCACGCCAGCCGGTCGTCGATGAACCGCATGATCTCGGCGCGCCCCGCGTCGCCCTCGGCGAACTTGTAGCGCGGATCGTTCGCCAGGGCGTTCATCCGCTCGCCGACGGAGCCCTGCGTGTAGCCGACCTCCTTGAGGATGGCGTCCATGCGCGCGTGCAGCCGCGCCACCTCGCTCCGGCCGAGCTCGTGCACCTCGTCCGGGGACATCGTGGTGGTGGTCGACGCCTTGAGGGCCCACCGGTAGAACTCCTCGCCGTGCGGCCGCGCCGCGATCCCCGGGTCGTTCGTCGCGACGGCGCGCTGCGCCTCCAGCTCCCGGATCTGGCGGTCGAGCGCCGGCGCGATCTCCTGCGCGGCGATCCGCCGCGCGCGCCCGGCCCAGTCCCCGGGGATGTTCCGCGACCGCCGCTCGATCGACTCCACGAGCATCCCCCCCTCGCGTGCGCCCTGCGCGGAGAGGCGCATCTGCGGGAGCGCCTTGTCGAGCAGGAAGGCCGGCGGGACGAGGCCGGCCGCGCGCGCCGCCTGCACGCGCTCCAGCTCGCCGTCGAGCTGCCGCGCGTACGACTGCAGCCGCGCGAGGTACGCCTCGGCGTCGGCGGCGCTCTCGACGCGGTGCTCGCTGTCGAGGAAGCGGGGGACGTCGAGGTACGCGCCGACGTTCTGGATGACGACGTACGGCGCGTTCCGCCAGCCGCCGACGGTGATGTCGCCGTAGGGGAGCGCGAAGCCCTCCAGCGCCGTGGTGTAGGCGCTGCGGACCACTTCCACGCTGGTCCGCACGGCGTGCGAGAGACGGCCGGCGTCGACGGCCGCGAGCTGGCCGAGGTCCGCGCGCAGCTGCTGCGCCACCCGCCGCTGCCCCGCCGCGGAGCGGTCGTTCATCCGGGACCGGAGCCCGGCCCGCGCGCCGACGTCGAGGCCCAGCGAGGTCGCCGACTCGGGGAAGAGGTGCAGGAGGTCGTTGCCGATGCGGTCGAGGAGCGCGACGGCGTCCCGGTCGGCGGCGGCCGGCGCGGCCGGCGCCGGCGTGCGGGCGGCGCCGCACGCGGAAGCGAGCGGCAGCGCGGCGACGGACGCGAGGGCGGCCAGCATCTCCCTGCGCGTGAGGAGTCCGTGGGCGGTCGGGTCGTTCGGCATCATCTCAGCCCTTCGCTTCCACGTAGCGGCCGAAGCTGTCCAGGATCGCCTGCCATCCCTGGCGCTGGAACTCGGGCGGATGCTCGGTCTCCGCGTCGAAGGTTTCCCTGACCCGGACGCCGTCGGGGCCTTCGGCGAACTCGACCGCGACCTCGCGGCCGTCGGCCATCCGGTACTCGATGGCCCGTCCCGGCACGACGCGGGTGTAGGTGCCCCCGAAGTCGAAGCCCACGCTCCCGTCCTTGGCCTCCATCCGCGACACGAACGTGCCTCCCTCGCGGAGGTCGACCGTGCTCCGGGTGGTGTGCCAGGACTCGTGCGCGGAGTTCCACGCCTTGATGTCCTCCGGGGTGTTCCAGGCGTCCCACACCTTTTCCGGATCGGCCTTGACGAGGGTTTCCACGGTGATCTTCACGGGTGTCTCCTGTTGAGTGTCTGCGGGTGGCTCACCCATGCGTCGAACGGGCAGGAGTGATTTCGACATCGGCGCCGACGTACGCCGCGAGGTGCTCGCCGGTGAGGGTGGAGCGCGCGGCGACGAGGTCCGCCGGGGTGCCCTCGAAGACGATGCGGCCGCCGTCGTGGCCGGCGCCGGGGCCCAGGTCGATGATCCAGTCGGCGTGGGCCATCACGGCCTGGTGGTGCTCGATGACGATCACCGACTTGCCGGCGTCGACCAGCCGGTCCAGCAGCCCGAGCAGGTTCTCCACGTCGGCGAGGTGGAGGCCGGTGGTCGGCTCGTCCAGCACGTAGATCCCGCCCTTGCCGCCCATGTGGGTGGCCAGCTTGAGCCGCTGCCGCTCGCCGCCGGAGAGCGTGGTGAGCGGCTGGCCGAGGCTCAGGTAGCCGAGCCCCACGTCCGCCAGCCGGGCCAGGATCGCGTGGGCCGCCGGGGTCTTCGCCGGGCCGGAGCCGAAGAACTCCGCCGCCTCGGTCACGGGCATGGCGAGCACCTCGCTGATGTCCCTGCCGCCCAGCTTGTACTCCAGCACCGCGGCCTGGAACCGCTTCCCCTCGCAGTCCTCGCAGGGGGTGGCGACGCCGGCCATCATCCCCAGGTCGGTGTAGATGACGCCGGCGCCGTTGCAGGTGGGGCAGGCGCCCTCGGAGTTGGCGCTGAACAGCGCCGGCTTCACCCCGTTGGCCTTCGCGAACGCCTTGCGGATCGGCTCCAGGAGGTCCGTGTACGTGGCCGGGTTGCTGCGCCGAGAGCCGCGGATGGCGCCCTGGTCGATCGCCACCACGCCGTCCCGGCCCGACACCGAGCCGTGGATGAGCGAGCTCTTCCCCGACCCGGCCACGCCGGTCACCACCACCAGCACGCCGAGCGGGATGTCGACGTCCACGTCCCGCAGGTTGTGCGTGCGGGCGCCGCGCACCTCCAGCACCCCCGACGGCGTCCGCACCGTCGGCTTGAGCGAGGCCCGGTCGTCCAGGTGGCGCCCGGTGAGGGTGCCGCTGGCCCGCAGCCCCTCCACGGTGCCCTCGAACACCACCTCGCCCCCCGCCGTGCCCGCGCCCGGGCCGAGGTCGACCACGTGGTCCGCGATCGCGATCGCCTCCGGCTTGTGCTCCACGACCAGCACCGTGTTCCCCTTGTCCCGCAGCCGCAGCAGCAGGTCGTTCATCCGCTGGATGTCGTGGGGATGGAGGCCGATGGTGGGCTCGTCGAAGACGTAGGTGACGTCGGTGAGCGAGGAGCCCAGGTGGCGGATCATCTTGGTGCGCTGCGCCTCCCCGCCCGACAGCGTCCCCGTCGGCCGGTCGAGCGAGAGGTAGCCCAGCCCGATCTCCACGAACGAGTCGAGGGTCTCCCCCAGCGCCTCCAGGAGCGGCGCCACCGACGGCTCGCGCAGCCCGCGCACCCACCCGGCCAGGTCGCTGATCTGCATCGCGCAGACGTCGGCGATGTTGATCCCCCCGATCTTCGACGTCCGGGCGGGCTCGGCGAGCCGGGTGCCGCCGCACTCGGGACAGGTGGTGAACGTCACCGCCCGCTCCACGAAGGCGCGGATGTGCGGCTGCAGCGCGTCGACGTCCTTGGACAGGTACGACTTCTGGATCTGCGGGATCAGCCCCGCGTACGTCAGGTTGATCCCGTCCACCTTGATCTTGGTGGGCTCCTTGTAGAGCAGGTCGTGCAGCTCCCTCTTGTTGAACTTGCTGATCGGCTTGTCCGGGTCGAAGAAGCCGCAGCCGCGGAAGATGCGGCCGTACCACCCCTCCATGCTGTAGCCGGGGATGGTGAGCGCGCCCTCGTTGAGCGACTTGCCGTCGTCGTACAGCGCGGACAGGTCGATGTCGTTGACCGAGCCCATCCCCTCGCAGCGCGGGCACATCCCGCCCAGCCGGTTGAAGGTCACCTTCTCGGCCTTGGTCTTCCCCTCGCCCCGCTCGACCGTGATGGCGCCGGCCGCCCGCACGGACGGGACGTTGAAGGAGAACGCGTTGGGGGGGCCGACGTGGGGCTCCCCGAGCCGGCTGAAGAGGATGCGCAGCATCGCGTTGGCGTCGGTCGCCGTGCCGACGGTGGAGCGGGGGTTGGCGCCCATCCGCTCCTGGTCCACGATGATCGCCGTCGTCAGGCCGTCCAGCACGTCCACGTCGGGCCGCGCCAGCGTCGGCATGAAGCCCTGCACGAAGGCGCTGTAGGTCTCGTTGATCAGCCGCTGCGACTCCGCGGCGATGGTGCCGAACACCAGCGAGCTCTTCCCCGAGCCGGAGACGCCGGTGAACACCGTCAGCCGGCGCTTCGGGAGCTCGACGCTGACGTTCTTGAGGTTGTTCTCGCGCGCGCCGTGCACGCGGATCAGGTCGTGGAGGTCGGCGGCGTGCATTCTACGCCTGCTCGATGCGGACCAGGTTCCCCGCGGGATCGCGCACGGCGGCGTCGCGGGCGCCCCAGAAGCGGCTGGCGGGCTCCTCCAGCACCTCCACGCCCGGCGCGGAGGCCAGCCTGGCGAAGGTCGCGTCCAGGTCGGCGGAGCGGAGAAAGACCGAGCCCAGCTCACCCTTGGCGAGCAGGGCCGCGATGGCGTCCCCGTCCTCCTGGGAGCGGCCCGCGTGCGGCTGCGACAGCACGATCTTGATCTCGGGCTGGCTCTCGCTGACGAGGGTGATCCAGCGGAAGCCCCCGTGGGCCACCTCGTCGCGCACGGTCAGGCCCAGGGCGTCGCGGTAGAAGCCGAGGGCGGCGTCGGGGTCGTCGACGAGGACGTGGACGGCGCTGAGTGAAACGGTCATGGCACCTCGCTTGGTGAATCGGTGAGCGAAACGGGATCGCGATCGAAGCTAAGCGGGTGCGGCGGCGATTGCTTCTCCAAAACTGCTCTCTTCGGCGGGCTCCCGGCCGCTGCGCCTTCGCGGCCGGGTGAGCACCATCGTCTGGCAGGTGGGGAGGAGACGCAGCTCGTCGTGGTCGCGGGCGCGGTACGCGGACGGCGTCTCGCCGACGATCTCGGTGAAGCGCGCGGAGAAGGAGCCCAGGCTCGTGCACCCCACCTCGAAGCACACCGCCGTCACGCTCAGGTCGCCGACGCGCAGCAGCGCCTTCGCCCGCTCGATGCGCCGGGTCATGAGGTAGGAGTACGGCGTCTCGGAGTACACCGCGCGGAAGCGGCGGCTGAAGTGCGCCGGCGACATCAGCGCCGTGCGGGCGAGCGCGGGGACGTCGAGCGGCTGCGCGTACTCGCGGTCCATCCGGTCGCGGGCCCGGCGCAGCCGGCGCAGCTCGTCGAGGTCGGGGCTCATTCGCTCTTCAGCTCTGCACTCGGTCCTTCGGCCGGGGTTCGGTTCGGGGGAAGACTACGGAGGGGGGAGAAGGGAGTCAAGCGAGGTCGGCTGCCGATCCCTGCGCTCGGGGGCGGCCGAAGAACAGCACGTAGCCGTCGGCGTCCCTGAGCTCGAAGCCCCTCAGGCCGTCGTGCGTGTCCTCGAGAGGCGCAGAGAAGGGGACGCCCCGCGACGCGAGCTCCGCCGCCAGGGCGTCCGGATCGGGGACGTGGAGGTAGGCATCCCACCGGGCCTGCGGCTGGCGCTCGCGGTTGGGAAGCGGCTCCACTCCGACGGACTTGACCAGGATCATCGCCCCGTCGCGGCGGACGATCGCGAAGAACGGGTCGTGGGCGGGCTCCTGGAATTCCACCTCGAAGCCGAGCCCGTCGCGGTAGAACGAGAGCGCGGCCGCGACGTCCCGCACGATGAAGAACGGGGAGATGCCGGAGATGCCGGGTCGTGCCATGCCTGCCTCCCGGTGCGGGGACGGTCCTGGCCCAGCGGATACGATGATCCACAACGTAGCGGCCGGCCGTCCCCCGTCAACGCTCCTGCACCGCGTCAGGCCGCGCGGGCCTCGCTCCGGATCTCCCGGATCAGCGCGGCCAGGGACTGCACCACCCGCTCGTTCCCCTCGCGCAGGAGCGCGGCGAGGATGTGCTTGCAGATCCGCTCCCGCCACAGGTGGTCCCCGCAGTCGCAGCGCGGGTTGTGCGCGTTGTACAGGTCCACCCAGTGCGCCTCCTTCCCTCCGCTGACGTGGTAGCGCCCCGGCCCGACGGGCGTCACGCGCAGCATCAGGCTCCGCTCCAGGCGGTGCAGCTCCACCCCTCCCGCCCGGTCGAAGTCGATCGCCGGCCTTGCCATGTCTTCCTCCTTTTCGCGGTCGGTTCCGTACCCGCTCCTGGTACACCGCAGACACCGAACAGATCCCGAAAACAGGGACTCAGCCACCGCCGCTCCCGAGGGTCGGGACCCGGTCGAGGAGGCTCCCCGCCAGCGTCTTCGCGGCTTCCAGGCCGGCCCGTATGCCGACCCCCCACAGGAACACCGACAGGTAGTCCCGCGCGGTCCCGAACGCCGCGGCGGCGACGTACCGCTCGTTGAGGACGACCAGCGCGGCGGTCCCGAGCACCACGGGGGACGCGAGGCGTCCGAGGGACCGGGTCCAGGGAGGGCGGGTGGGAGCGCTCGCGGCGCTGCGCCCTCCCACCACCAGCGCGTCGAACCTGCGCCCGCTGGGGCGCCGGCCCCGGACGCCGGACCCCAGCGGCGACGCGAAGGCGATCCCGGCCAGCATCGCCAGGACGGGGAAGAGCGCCCCGTGGGTGACCAGCACGGTGAGGCTCACCCTCCGTGCGCCGCCGGTGCCGCCCGGGGCGACTTCCCCCGTGTAGCGCCCCACCCGGTCCAGGCCGTCGAAAGCGAGCCGGACCCCTTCCACCCCTCCGTGGAACGGGGCTGCCCCGGCGCTGCTCACCAGCGCCGCGCCGCGCCCGGCGCTGTCGCTCACGAACCCCAGCACCGTCCCCACGGGAGGGGCCGCCGCCACGCCGCCCTCGCCGGGCGCGAGCGGGAGCACCCCGCCCCGGGTGCAGGTGCCGAGCAGGCGGAAGCGCTCGCAGCCGCCGCCCAGCACCACGTGGCGGCGCAGCTCGGTGCGCCACCGGGCGATCCACGGGGGGGAGGGGGAGGCGGGCTTCACCCGCCGGACGAGGGTGACGTCGACGGCGGCTCCCGTCTCCTCTCCGCGCGCGCCCACGTACACGTAGCCCGCGTACGGCAGCCGGCGCAGCCGGGCCAGCCGGAGGTCGAGGGTGACGGAGGCGCTTGCCCCGGGGGCAAGGAAGAGGGTGTCGGGGGAGGCCACGACGGCGGGTGAGGCGGTGTCCGGCTCCGCCTCGTGGAAGCGGACGGACACGGACAGGGGCTCCGGGGACAGGTTCCGGAGGTACAGGCGCCGGGGGAAGCTGTCCGGCGAGAGCGTGAGCGGCCCGGCGGGAGCGAGCCGGAGCCGGGGGTGGGGGAATGACAGCGCGCCGGGTTGCACGGCGGACGGGGGCGCGCCCGCCCCTCCCTGGCAGTGGAGCCGGGGGGCGGCGGCGAGGGGAAGGAGGATGCTGCAGGTGAACGCCGCGATGCGGGTTCGGAGGAGGTTGGGGAGGGAGGTCATGGGGGGCCGTGCAACCCGGTGCGCTGTGATGGACGGAAGCGTGCTCAGTTGCTGGCGGGAAGTCTCGCCCCCCTGCATCACACCACCGTCACCGCTCCATCAACCCCCACCAGGACCACCCGAAACCACCTCCCACAAGTGCTTGCAATTCAACTGCTTATAGAAGTGACGCAGGGATTTTTCGCCCGTCATCAAAGGCGTTGCACGCCCTCCGGGCCGGTCTATATTGGCCGCTGCGACCCCGGCGGCGGGGCCGCGGACCCGGACGGCCACCCCGGCCGCCCGGCACCCATTCCAGACCCAGGAGGCACCATGGCGGACGGACACGGCGTCGTGACGGAGAAGCCGGCGGAGAACGGGAACGGCGGGAACGGGAACGGCGGGAACGGAAACGGGGAAGCCCTCCAGGTGGCGACGTTCCGGGCACCCCTGAGCGCATACATGCTCAAGCGGCTCGCCCACTGCGCCGACGGGCACCGCACGGGGAAGCCGCTCCGCATCCGGATGGACTCGACGCCGCCGTTCACGGCGCACGAGGTCATCCACGAGGGGTCGGCGGACCCGGAGCTGTCCAAGGGAGAGCAGATCGTCGGCCCCTTCCTCACCCGGGAGGACGACGACGTGCTGGAGAAGCGAAGGAAGGTGGCCAGGGTGGTGGTGCACTACGACGACGGGACCGTCACGGAGGTGGACCACGCGGACGCGCTCTTCTGGAGCATGAGCGCCCTCGAGAAGTTCTGCTTTCCGTGGTACGCGGCCCAGTACGGGCCCAAGATGGCGTTCCGGATGTGGTCGAGCTACGCGAACGACAAGGACATGGTGGTCCTCTGCCACGACCCGAGGTGCGAGCCGTGCGACGTCGGGGGCGGGATCCAGAACGTGGAGTCGATGCTGGGCGCGAAGCGGCTACTATAGCCTCGAAGCGGGGATCCCCCTGCAGTCCGCGGAGCGCGAAGTCCTTGCGGACGTATTCGCGGTTCTGGGGGTTCCCCGCCACGTACCTCTCCAGCAGGTCCAGGGTGCGCGCCGTGTCGCCGAGCATCAGGCTCAGGTACGCGGCATCCAGGTGGAGCGGGAGGGCCAGGTCCGGCTCCCCCTCCGTCTCCCGCCACACCTTCCGCTCCACGTCGCGGGCGCGGTCGGGACGCCCCGCGCGGACCAGGAGCATCGCGTACAGCATGCGGCGGTAGAGGGGCTGGTAGCGGGGCTGCCCTCCGGGCCGGGCCGGGTCCATCCGCCGCAGCACCTCCAGCAGGCGCGCCGCGGAATCCGGGGCCACCCGGGCGTGCGGGTTCCAGGCGGCCAGCGCGAGATCGCACTCCACGAACCGCGGGTCCGCAGGGTACTCGGCACGCCCTCTCCCGCACCACTCCCCCGCTTCGTCGAACCGCTCCGCGTACAGGGTGGCGCCGAAGAGCCGCTGCATGATGTCCGCGCCCTCCAGGAGGAAGGGATCCACCGAGAGGGCGCGCCGGGCGAACACGTCCGCCTCGTCGATGGCGCCCGCGTGCAGGCGGACGCGGCTGAGCGTGATCCAGGCCGAGGCCAGCGACGGCTTCAGCTCCACGGCGCGCCGCAGGTCGTGCTCCGCGCGGGCCTGGAGGGCGGGCGCATCGGGGCGGGTGGTGCTGGCGCGCCAGCGCATCATCCTGACCGTCCCGCGCAGCTCCAGCGCCTCCGCGTGGTCGGGGACGCGGCGGAGCACCCGCTCCGCGTGTCCGGCGGCCTGCTCCAGGAGCGCCGCGAACGGCTCCGGCGGGTCCGACCCGACCAGGCGGGCACGGTCTCGCGCGATCCACCCCCGCAGGACGGTCGGCTCGGGCCAGTCCGGGTCCAGCGCCTCGGCGCGGGCCAGCACCGAGTCTGCGGCGAGGAGGATGAGCCGGGCCACCTCCGGAGCGACGCGCGGCTCCAGCGTCCCCGGGACGCGGAGGCTGTCCCGCAGCGTGGTGGCCTGCCGCACCAGCAGGTAGGCGTCCAGGTCCGGCCGGGCCTCGATCTGCTCCTGGAGCTGGACGCGCCGGCCGAGCCGGTTGCGGAGGAAGCGGACCACCGCGCGCGCGACGGTGTCCTGCACCGCGAACAGCTCGCCCATGGGGCGCTGCACCCAGCCGCTCTGGACCCCCACCGCCCCGGTGGCGTCCACCAGGTGGAAGATTACGCGGAGCTGCCCTTCCGACTCCTGCACCGTTCCCCGGACCACGCTCCCCACCCGGAGAGCGCGCGCGACGCTGTCCACGCGGAGGTTCGCGTCGCGGAACCGCTTCGCGCCCTCCGCCGAGACCACCTTCACTCCCTGGATCTGGCTCAGCTCCAGGATCAGCTGCTCCGCGATCCCGGCGCCCACGTGGGCGAGCCCCCCGCCCGGGCGCAGGTCGTCGAAGTAGAGCACGGCGACGCTCGCCGGGTCCAGCTCCGCGGCCCCGGCCGCGAGCACCTGCGCCGCCGGCCGCTCCGGGTCTCGCGGCCACCCCGCGACGTCCGCCGCGAGCGTCAGCGCGGCCAGCGCGGCCGCGAGCATCCCCCGCAGGAGCCTGCCGCGCGGCGGCGGGGGCGCCGGGACGGGGGCGCTCAGCTCCGGGAGCGGACGCCGCCCGGCCTCGGACGGACTCTTCAGCGACGCGGCGGGCGCCGGCTCCTCGGCCCGGATGCGCTCCACCAGCGCGAGCGTCTCCTCCAGCGGCTCCACCTGGAGCTCGTCCCGCAGCCGGCCGCGGTACCGCTCGAAGTGGGCGAGCGCCTCCGCCCGCAGCCCGGAAAGGAAGAGCAGCTCCACCGTGCGGTGCTGCGCCTCGTCTTCCAGCGGGTCGGCGTCGGACCAGTCGCGCGCCACGGCCAGCGCGGCCCCCAGGTCGCCCGCCTCCACGTGGCTGTCGATCAGCCCCCGGCGGGCGCGCCGGTTCAGCCCCTCCACCTGGGCCCGCCAGCGGGCCGTCCAGCGCTCGAACTCCCCGGCGTCCGGCCCGGACAGGTCGTGGAGGAACGGGCCGCCGTACAGCTCCACCGCCTCCCCGAAGCTCCCCCGCTCGCACGCGGCCCGGAACTCCGCCACGTCGGTGCGCACCTCGTCCACCACCTGCAGCACCTCGCCGGAGCCCACCACCCACTCCCGCCCGAGCGACTGGCGAAGGCGGTACAGGTTCTGGCGCAGCACGTGGCGGGCGCGCTCCGGCTGGCTGTCCGGCCAGAACACGCGCGCCAGCTCCTCCCGGGTCACCCGCCGCTCCACGGCGAGGTAGACCAGCAGGGCGCACAGCATCCTCTGCTGGAGGATGGAGGGGAGCACCTGCTCCCCGAGCGACACGGTGACGCGGCCCAGCGTGCGGATGCGGAGGTACAAGGAGGGTCCCGCGGGCGGCATGGTTCAGGAGGGAGACGAGGCGCCGAATCGCGCGAAAGGAACGGAGGGAGGGGCGCGCCGGCCGCCACCCGGGGACCGGGCGGCGGCCGTCGAGCGGGACGGCGAGGGCTACCGCACCGCGTACACGTCCTTGGGACCGGACGCGTCGAAGGTGAAGACCTCGTACGGGTCCTTGCGCGGCCCCTCCATCCCCGGCGAGCCCATCGGCATCCCGGGGACGGCGATCCCCTTCACCGCCGGCCGCTCGGCCAGCAGCTTCCGGATCACGTCGGCGGGGACGTGCCCCTCCACGGCGTATCCGTCCACGACCGCCGTGTGGCACGAGTGCAGCGCCTGGGGGACGCCGTGCTCCTTCTTGACCGGCGACAGGTCCTCCCGGTCCACCGTCTCCACGCGGAAGCCGGCCTGGCGCAGGTGGTCCACCCAGTTCCTGCAGCAGCCGCAGGTCGGCGTCTTGTACACGGTGACGAGCGGCCCCTCGCCCGCCGCCGAGGCGGCGGAGGCCACCGTCTTCCCCTCGGCCGGCTCGGGGCTCCGGGAGCAGGCGGACGCGAGCAGGGACAGCGGGAGCAGCACGAGGGCGGGCGCCCTCCGGGTGAGTCCGTTCATGGTCGGCGCGTGGATGGGTAGGGGGGTGGGGGGACGCGCCGCGCGCGTCCCCTCCGGGAACCGGGCCGCCTACCTGTACCGGCGACCGGGGCCGCGGTTCCGTTCCCCCGCCTCAGCTCCGCTCCTCGCGCGGGTGCCCGTGCCCCTGGTTCTTGGACACCCCGGACGCGTCCGCGTCGCGGTCGGTCCCCCGGGTGGCCCGCTCCGAGGTGCCGAACTCGGCCCCCTGGTTGTGGGCCCCCTCCCCCTGGTGCGCCGCCTTGTCGGTGGTGACGTTCCCGCCCGTCTGGGTGGTGCGCTTGAGATCGGCCATGGTGTTCTCCTCCGCGTGGGTTCCGCTCCGGCCAAGAGTCGCGGATTTCGCTCGCAAGAGGTGTTCCGGCAGGAGGATACGGCCCCGCTCCCCTCCCCGGCGCCGAGGCGTGGTGCACGGATTTTGCGGCTCGTCGGGCTGCCCCGCGCGGAGGGCGCGACGCGCCCGTTGCGGGATCGGGAACGACGCTTTACCTTGCGGATGGGAGACGGTGCCGGCCGTGGCGAGCGGCGGCCCCGCCCCCCCAGCCCGGGAAGCGTCCAGGGTGCCGGACC
Source organism: uncultured Gemmatimonadales bacterium (assembly GCA_963733105.1). Lineage (GTDB taxonomy): Bacteria > Gemmatimonadota > Gemmatimonadetes > Longimicrobiales > Longimicrobiaceae > JAFAYN01. Next base: position 91,928 of record CAVTCB010000003.1, read on the forward strand.
ACCGGTCCGCCCGCCCTCGTCCCCATCCGGAGCCGCGCGCACCGCCCCGACACCATCGCGGGAAGGAGTGACGTGTTGCAGATCTGGGATTTCAACACCGGGTTCCACCTGAAGACGCTCCGTTCGGAACGCCCCGCACCTCGTTGCGCGGGCGTTTTTTGTTGCTCCCCACCCAGGAGGTACGAATGCTCGATTCCGGGATGATCAACAAGATCCAGAAGGCGAAGACCTACGCCACCGAGCCGGAGCGCATCCACTTCCACAGCCTCAAGGTGGCGTTCGACGGGAACAACGGGAACCACGAGGTGGAGTTCGACTCCGGGCACTGGCACTGCGACTGCGGCTACTTCCACAGCCACGGGACGTGCAGCCACACCATGGCGATGGAGCGTGTGCTGGGCGTGATGGCCCCGCACGACGCGGAGTGACGCGGCCCGGCACCGGACCGTAGCCACGCGAAAAGCCGCCGCGGAGACCGGGTCTCCGCGGCGGCTTCACTTTCCGTACGCCTTCAGCGTCCCGGTTCGAGCCACGGGTATTCCCAGCGCCACGGCATGTCGGTGTCGCCGAGGACCAGCCGGGCGATCTCGGGGAAGATGCGCTCGGCGCGCACGTCGTTGGCGAGCATCACCAGGCACCGCTGCCCGCTCTCCAGGCAGACGACCATGTTGCCGGTCCAGTCGTTGTGCCCGCCCTTGAACCACGCGGGGCCGCTGCGGTCCTCGAACGTCACCAGCCCCAGTCCCGCCGCCAGGCGGATCCCGGCGTTGCGGGGGTCGACCGTGGTCGCGAGCGTGGGGAACTGGTGCGCCGACGTGATGGCGAGCTGCCCCCGGACGAGCTCCGCGCGCGAGGACCGGCTGAGTCCCTCGCCGCGCACGATGCCGGCCCAGAGCCTCGCCTGGTCCTCGATGCTCGTGTCCATGGAGCCCGCGGCGCTCGCGCGGCTCCGCTCGTCGTGCGGCTCCATGGTGCCGTCCAGCGCGTAGCCGTCGGCGAGGTTCGCCGCGAAGTCGGGGCGCCACGCCATGCTGGTGCGGGTCATCCCGAAGCGGTCGAAGACGCGCGTCTGCATCTCCCTGCCGACGTCCAGCCCGAGCCCCTCTTCCAGGACGAGCTGGAGGACGTAGAAGCCCTCGCCCGAGTATCCGTAGCGGGCTCCCGGATCGAAGTGGAAGCGCAGGCGCCTGTCCGGCTCGAGCCAGCGGAAGTTGGCGAACCCGGACGCGTGGGTCAGCAGGATGCGCGGGGTCAGGGCGCGCCAGCGCCCGTCCCCGGCGAGATCCCGGTACTCCTCGTACTCCGGGAGCGGCTTCGGCAGCAGCTCGGCGACGGGCCTGTCCAGCTCCAGGCGTCCCTCGTCCACGAGCTGCATCAGCATGTAGGCGAACGCCGTCTTGGTGAGGGAGGCGCCGTACATGACGGTGCCGGTGGTGAGGGGGAGGTCGCGCTCCCTGCTGCGCCGGCCGTACGCCGCGACGCGGGCCACTCTTCCCTCCTCGATCACGGCGACGGCCAGGCCCTCGACCCCCTCGCGGGCCATCAGGCGTTCCACCTCCGCATCCATCCTGCCCCCTTCGAGCGGCGTGGGCGCCTGTCGCGCGGCCGCGCAGGCGGTGCCGGCAAGCAGGGCAGCCGACCACAGAATGGGCTTCACGCTCATGCGAAGCGGCGCCGCATTTCCTGCGCCGCACCGGCCGCGAAACGAAAAGCCGCAGCGGCGCTCACCAGCGCATCCCCGACACGAGCAGCGCCTCGGCCCCCTCCGCCGGAAGGGGGCGGGAAAAGAAGTATCCCTGGGCGTAGTCGCAGTCCATCGCGCGCACCTCCGCCAGGTGCGCGGCAGTCTCCAGCCCCTCGGGGACCACGTGCATCCCCAGGCCGTGCGCCAGCCCCACCACCGCACGGACGATGTCGCCGCAGGCGCCCACCTTCCCCAGCCCCGCGATGAAGGATCGGTCGATCTTGAGCACGTCCACCGGAAAGCGGTGCAGGTAGGAGAGGCTGGAGTAGCCGACGCCGAAGTCGTCCACGCACAGCATCACCCCCAGCGCCTTGAGCCGGCAGAGGGTCTCCACCGCCGCCTCACCGCTCCCCATGATGGCGCTCTCGGTGATCTCCAGGTGCAGGCGGTCGGCCGCCAGCCCCGCCCCCAGCAGGGCGTCCTCCACGTCGGCCACCACCCCCGGGTGCCGCAGCTGCCGCGCGGAGAGGTTCACGGCGACGGCGACCCCCCCCGCGCCCGGGTGGCGCTCGCCCCACGCCTGCGCCTGACGGCACGCCTCCGCCAGCACCCAGCGCCCCGCCGGCACCAGCACGCCCGAGGCCTCGGCGGCAGACAGGAACGCGGAGGGGAGCAGCAGGCCGCGCTCCGGGTGGCGCCAGCGCAGCAGCGCCTCGAACGAGGTGGCGGTCCCCGTGCGCGTGCAGACGATGGGCTGGTAGTGAAGCTCCAGCTCGCGCCGCTCCAGCGCGCGCCGCAGCGCCCCCTCCAGCCGCAGCCGCTCCACCGCCTGCAGCTGCATCGCGGGCTCGAAGACGCTGCACTGCCCCGGCCCGCGACGCGCGGACTCCGCCATGGCAGCGGAGGCGTCGCGCATCAGCTCCGCCGCGTTCACGGAGCCCGCGCCCCCCATCCCCACGCCCACGCTGGCGGTGGCGAACACCTCGTGGCCGTCCAGGAGGAGCGGGGCCCCCAGCGCGCCCTGGATGCGCGTCGCAGCCGCCAGCGCTGCGGCTGGGCTGGCGGCATCCTCCAGCAGCACCGCGAACCGGCCGCCGCCCAGAGCAGCCAGGCGGTCGTGCGGCCCCAGGCACCCGGCCATGCGCGACGCCGCCCCACCCAGCAGCGCCTCGCACCACAGTGGCCCCAGCGCCTCGCTCACCGCGTCGAGCTGGTCGATGCGCAGGCACAGCACCGAAACGCGCGCCGTGCCGGCGCGGCCGCGCCGCAGCCGCTGGGCCACGTGGGCCAGAAAGGCCTCGGAATCGAGCGGCGCCGCGGCAGCGGTCGCCTCGGCCAGGCGGCGGATGGTGCTGAGCACGATGATCTCTCCTGCGAGCTTCATGGGTCGGCCCTCGCGGCCGGCTCGTCGGACCGGGTGTAGACGGTGGGGAGCGCCCGGCGGTATGGGTGCCGGTCTTCGCCCTCCGGACAAGGCCGGTTCCGTACCGTCCGGGCCGCGAGCGGAAAAACGTCGTCTACACCCTGGCAACGCAACGACTTGCGGACGGATGATACGACAGATGACGGCGGAGAGATGGGACGATTTGTCCCAGTGGTGGGGCGATCCTGCGCGGACAAGCTTGCGGGCGACGCAGATCGAATACGTCTTCAGAGACCGGGACCGGCCGGCTCCTCCGACAGCCACGCCAGCGCGCCGTCCATGTCGGGGAAGATCCGCATGGTGATCCGCGGATGGTCGTTGAGCGTCTGGAACATCCGGGCGAAGCCGAGCTGCACCGGGAGGGAGGCCACGATCGCCGACCGGATGGGGTTGGCCGGCGACATCTCGCGCCGCCGCTGCGCCAGCTGGAACATGTCGTCGAAACCGATCTCGAAGCGGGTGAGGCCGGTGAGGTCGGTCACCCGGTGGGGGCACACCGCGGCGGCGGCCTCGACCTCGCCGAGCGCATCCGCCATCCGAACCAGCTCTTCGGGGACCAGGGTGCCGGACAGAACGATGCGCACCACTTCGTCAACGGAGGATATCGAGAACGGCATGATGCGGATGTGATGGTGCGGTAACAGACGGTGGCTCAGGCCGGATCGGTGGCCGCGGCGCCCCGGTACTCCTTGAGCTTGCGGTGCAGCGTGCGCCGGTCGATGCCCAGGATCTCGGCGGCGCGCACCTGGTTGCCGGCGGTGTCTTCCAGCACCTGCAGGATGTGCTCGCGCTCCAGCCGCTCCAGCGTCCATCGCTCCCGGCGGGCACGCGCCGCCAGCTCGCGCTCCGGCTCCGGGCGCGAGCCCCGCGGCGGGTCGAAAGGAAGCGTCGCGGTGCCCGCGTGCAGGATGGCCGCGCGTTCCACGAAGTTCTCCAGCTCGCGCACGTTGCCCGGCCAGGCGTAGTCCGTCATCCGGACCATCGCCTGGGGAGAGAGCGCGGGGGGCTCCACGCCGTGCTCGCGTGCCACGCGGCGGAGAAAGTGATCCGCCAGCAGCGGGATGTCGCCCCCGCGCTCCCGCAGGGGCGGCACGTGCACGGGAAAGACGTTCAGCCGGTAAAACAGGTCCTCGCGAAACCGCCCCGCCTCCACCTCGTCCTCCAGCGACACGTTGCAGGCGGCGACCAGCCGGAAGTCCACGCTCAGCGCCGCGCCGCCGCCCACCCGCTGCACCTTCCGCTCCTGCAGCACCCGCAGCAGCTTCACCTGGATGGCGGGGGAGACGGTGGCGATCTCATCCAGGAAGAGCGTGCCCCCGGCGGCCTCCTCGAAGAGCCCGCGGCGCGCCGCCACGGCCCCCGTGAAGGCGCCCTTCACGTGCCCGAACAGCTCCGACTCCAGCAGCGTCTCGGGGAGCGCGGAGCAGTTGACGGCCACGAACGGCCGCCGCACGCGGTCGGAAAGGTCGTGCACCGCGCGGGCGACCAGCTCCTTGCCCGTCCCCGTCTCGCCGGTCACCAGCACGGTGGCGCGGGTGGGCGCCACCCGCTCGATCAGCTCGAACAGCCGCCGCATGGGCGCCGAGCGGCCCACGATGCGGGCGCGGGCGCCCTCGCCGGCGCCGGCGCGCAGCCGCGCCAGCTCGCGGCGCAGCCCGGTCTCGCGCAGGGCGCGCTCCACCACCAGCGCCAGCTCGTCCACGTCCACCGGCTTGGACAGGTAGTCGAAGGCGCCCAGCCGCACCGCCTCCACCGCCGAGGCCACCGAGCCGTGACCCGTCATCATCACGAACTGCGCGTCGGTCTGCAGCGTCCGCGCGGCGGCGAGCACCTCCATCCCCCCGATCCCCGGGAGCGCCAGGTCCAGCAGCGCCACGTCGTACAGCTCGCCCTCCAGCCGGCGGAGCGCCTCCTCGCCCGTCTCCACCGCGTCGACGGCGTGCCCCTCCTCGCGCAGCACCTGCACCACCAGGTCGCGCACCAGCGCCTGGTCCTCCACCACCAGCACACGCGCGGCGGGGACGCTCATCGCGGCGCTCCGGCCGGGCGGTCCAGCACCTCGCGCACTCGCCGCGCCAGCGCATCGGGCGAAACCGGCTTCTGCAACAGGTCGCCGTGCGGACCGGCGTTCCCATCCTCCATCGGCTGGCCGGAGAGGTAGAGCACACGCGACTCCGGGTGCAGCGCGAGCACCCGCCGCGCCGTTTCGGGTCCGCCCGGCCCGGGCATCATCACGTCGGCGAGGACCAGGTGGATGGGGGTCGTCCACCCTTCCGCCATCTCCACCGCCTCGGCACCGCCGCGGGCCTCCAGCACCTGGTAGCCGGAGAGCCGCAGCGTCTCGCGCACCACGCCTCGCACGGCGTCCTCGTCCTCCACCAGCAGCACCGTCTCCCATCCCCGCGGCGTGGGCCCCCGGGGGGCGCGCGCCGGCACGGCGGCCGGCTCCTCCACCGGGGGGAGGTAGACGCGGAACACCGAGCCCGCGCCGGGCGCACTCTCGGCCACCACGAATCCGCCGCTCTGCTTCACGATCCCGTAGACGGTGGAGAGGCCCAGCCCCGTCCCCCTCCCCACCGCCTTGGTGGTGAAGAAGGGCTCGAAGATCCGTTCGAGCGTGTTCTCGTCCATCCCGCACCCGTCGTCCGCCACCACCAGCTCGGCGTAGCGGCCGGGGCGCAGAAAGGGGTGGCGGCACACGTCGTCGCCGGTGAGCACCGCCACGCCGGTCTCCACGCGGATCACGCCGCCGCCGGGCATGGCGTCGCGCGCGTTCACGACGAGGTTCATCATCACCTGCTCCACCTGGGTGGCATCGGCCCGCACGCAGGGCGTGTCGGCGGCCAGGCGCAGGGCCAGCTCCGTACCCGGGCCCAGTAGCCGCTCCAGCATCCGCTGCATCTCCGTCACGGCACCGGCCAGGTCCACCACCCGGGGCGCCAGCACCTGCCGACGGCTGAAGGCCAGGAGCTGGCGGGTGAGGTCGGCGGCGCGGTCGGTGGCCTTCTTCACCTCCTCCAACCCCGGCCGCGACGGGTCGTCCGGGCCGGCGCGGCGCAGCAGGAGCTGCGCGTTGCCGCCGATGGCCATGAGCAGGTTGTTGAAGTCGTGGGCGATGCCCCCCGCCAGCCGCCCCACGGCCTCCATCTTCTGCGAGTGGCGAAGCTGCTCCTCGGCGCGGCGCAGCTCCACCTGGGCCTGCGCGCGCTGCTCCACCTCGGCGCGGAGGGCGGCGTTGGCGGCCTCCAGCTCGCGCGTGCGCTCGCGGACGCGGCGCTCCAGCCCGTCGCGCGCCTCGCGGAGCGCCTCTTCCACCCGCCTGCGCTCCGTGATGTCGCGCACCACCACCACCCGGCCGGCCGGCTCCCCCCACGGGCCGGGGAGCGGATACACGCTCACCTCCACGTGCCGCCGGTCCGGCCCGCTCCCCGCCTCCACCTCCCTGCGTTCCCCGTTCCCGGGAAGCGAGCCGGGCGGCAGCGGCAGGATCGCCGCCGCGTCCCGGCCGATCGCTCCGTCCGCCGTCTCGCCCAGCGCGGACCGGGCGGCCGGGTTCAAGTCCACCACGCGGCCGGCGGCGTCCAGCACGTACACCGCGTCGCCCATGCTCTCCACCACCGCGTGGCGCGCCACCGGCACCACGTCGAACAGCCGGACGCGGAACAGCCCCCACGCCACCAGCAGGTTGGCGGCGCCGAAGGTGAGCGGGCTCAGGTCGCGCAGCGGAGAGTCGCGCAGCAGGGTGAGCGCCAGGACGCCCCCGACCCACGGCAGCAGCACGCCAAGCTGCACCAGGCCGGCCTGCGCGCGGTAGAGGGGATGGACACGGATCCAGCGCGCCGTCAGCAGCACGCACGCGGCCAGGCACAGGGCGAGAATGTAAGCCCCACACGCGAGCGTAAGGGGGGAGAAGCCGTAGACCAGCACGGAGAACGGCTCCCCCGGCGCCAGCCGGGGCGACACGCGCACCAGCCCGTGCAGCCGGTCGGTAAAGGAGAGCGCGGCGAACGCGGCCACCGGCAGCGTCAGCAGCCCCAGGGTGCGGGCGGGGTTCGCCGGGCGGCGGCCGGTGTAGTCCAGCGCGAACACCACCATCCCCGCGGGAAGCGGGGCCAGGGCCAGATACTGCACGTCGTCCCAGAAGATCTTGCCGGAAAGGCCGGGGCTGAGCAGCTCGAGCACGAAGCCCAGCGTGCAGGCCGCCTGGCTCAGCGCCACCACCGCGTACGCGCCGGCGCCCGGCCGCGCGCGCCGGCGCCAGCAGTGCACGCCCACCCATGCCGACACCGAGGCCGAAGCCAGGCAGGGGAGCAGCCCGACGGCTTCCGCGCCCGTCACGGGGACGCGCGCACGGCGGCGGAGGAGCGCGGACAGGGCACGCGGCGAGAGGCGTTCATGGAGACAAGGGACAGGCCGGCGGAGGAGGGGGCGCCGGAGGAGAAGATGATGGTGAGGACAGTATACCCGCGGCGGCGGCGGCACACAACGCGGTTCACGCGCACACCGGGGCCGCGTGTTGGAAAAGACAAAGGCCCCACAACACAAACCGTTGCGGGGCCTTCACTTGATAGTAGCAGGGGGGGGACTCGAACCCCCGACCTTACGATTATGAGTCGTACGCTCTAACCGGCTGAGCTACCCTGCCGCCACCCGATGAAAACGGCCGGTCCCGGAGGGCCGACCGTTTTCCGGGTCATAGCGGGGGCGGGATTCGAACCCGCGACCTTCGGGTTATGAGCCCGACGAGCTACCAGGCTGCTCCACCCCGCGATGTGTCCCTGAAATTACACGGAATGCCCGGAACCGTCAAGGGGCGCGGGCGATCCGCGTCCCGGGCGCCGCGGCCGGCTCCGCCTCGTAGAAGCGGAGCAGCGTCTCCCCCTCCCGGATCATCCCGAAGCGCTCCCGCGCCACCCGCTCCAGCATGGCGTCGTCGCTCGCCAGGAGGGCGGCGTGGCGCTTCAGGGAGTCCACCGCGGCGCGCGAGTCGGCGAGCTGCGCGGCGCGCGACTCCCGCTCCGCCCGCAGGCGGCGCAGGTCGAAGGCGGAGTACTCCCCGCCCCAGAGGCCGTAGTACACGGCCACCGCGGAGACCGCCCCGAAGACCAGGCGGCGGCGGGCGGAGGGGCTCAGCGCCACAGGTCGGTGCCGGGGTAGCGGGCGGCGGCGCCCAGCCGCTCCTCGATGCGCAGGAGCTGGTTGTACTTGGCGACGCGGTCGGTGCGGCTGGCGCTCCCCGTCTTGATCTGCCCCACCCCGGTCGCCACCGCCAGGTCGGCGATGAAGGTGTCCTCGGTCTCCCCGGAGCGGTGGGAGATCACGGACGTCGTACCCGGCGCGGCGGGCCGTCTCGATGGCCTCCAGCGTCTCGGTGAGGGTGCCGATCTGGTTGACCTTGATGAGGATGGCGTTCCCCACCCCGCGCTCGATCCCGTCCCGGAGGCGCGCCGTGTTGGTGACGAACAGGTCGTCGCCCACCAGCTGCACGCGGTCGCCCAGGGCGTCGGTGAGCTGCTTCCACCCGTCCCAGTCGTTCTCGTCCAGCGCGTCCTCGATGGAGCGGATGGGGTAGCGGGTGGTCCAGTCGCGGTAGAACTCCACCATCTCCGCGGCGCTCCGCCTCTCGCCGCTGGACTTGTGGAAGACGTAGGCGCCGTCGCGGTGCATCTCGGAGGCGGCCACGTCCAGCGCGAACACCAGGTCCTCGCCCACGCGGTACCCGGCCTTCTCGATGGCGGCCACGATCACCTCCACCGCCTCCTCGTTGGTGGCCAGGTCGGGGGCGAAGCCGCCCTCGTCCCCCACCGCCGTGCTCTTGCCGCGCGAGGAGAGCACCTTCTTGAGCGAGTGGAACACCTCCACCCCCATGCGCAGCCCGTCGGAGAAGGACGAGGCGCCCACCGGCATCACCATGAACTCCTGGAAGTCCACGTTGTTGGAGGCGTGGGCTCCCCCGTTCAGGATGTTCATCATGGGGACGGGCAGGACGTTCGCCAGCGGGCCGCCCAGGTACCGGTAGAGCGGGAGCCGGCAGTCGCGCGCGGCGGCGCGCGCCGTCGCCAGCGACACGGCGAGGATGGCGTTGGCGCCCAGGCGCCCCTTGTTGGGGGTGCCGTCCAGGTCGATCATGGCCCGGTCCACCGCCACCTGGTCGTACGGGTCGACCCCGTGCAGCGCGGGGGCGATCTCCTCCTCCACGTTCTCGCACCGCGTCCAGGACGCCCTTCCCGCCGTAGCGCCCCTCCTCCCCGTCGCGCAGCTCCGCGGCCTCGTGCTCGCCGGTGGAGGCGCCGCTCGGCACCGCGGCGCGCCCCAGGATCCCGTTGGAAAGGATGACCTCGGCCTCGACGGTGGGGTTGCCCCGGGAGTCGAGGATCTCGCGCGCACGGACGTCAGCGATGGTGACCATGGATTCGGGAACGGAGTGGGATCGGCGTGCCTGGACGGTGCGGACGGACGGGCGGAACGTACCATCCGCCCCTGCCCCGTGTCAACGCCGAAAGCGCCCTCAGTACGCCGGATGCAGCTCGTGGAGCACGCCCGGGAGCCGGGGCTCCGCGGGGGCGGCCAGCGACGCGAAGGCTTCCGGGAGCGCCTCCGCCACGTCGCGCGGGAGGAGCGACCGCCCCCGCCCGGCGATCTCCGCCGCCCGCCCGCAGAGGTGGAGCGCGAGCGCCCCCGCCTCGCGCGGCGCGCACCCGGCCGCCAGGAGCGCCCCGGCGACGCCGGCCAGGGTGTCGCCCATCCCCCCCGTGGCGATCCCCGAGTGCCCGGCCACGCCAGCCAGCGCGGGCTCCCCGGGCGCGGCGACGACGGAGGGCGCCCCTTTCAGGAGCACCGCGCAGCCGAAGCGCTCCGCCGCCTCCGCCGCGGCGGCGAAGGGATCGGCGGTGATGGCCCCCACCTCCCGTCCCAGGAGGCGGGACGCCTCGCCGGGGTGCGGGGTGAGGAGGAGCGGGCGCCGGATCTCCTCCCGCAGCTCCGGGTGCCGGGCGAGCAGGGTCAGGGCGTCCGCGTCCAGGAGGAGGGGGGAATCCCCGCCGCGCGCGACGCGCAGGAGGAAGTCGAGGTCGGCGTCCCCGGTCCCCATCCCCGGCCCGGCCACCACGGCGGCGGCCCCCGCCAGCGCCTCGTCCACCCCGTCCGAGCCGCGGTCGGTGAAGAGCGCCTCGGGGACGGCCTGCTGCACGACGACGCGGTTGTCCGCGTGGGTGACGACCCGCGCCATCCCCGCCCCGGCGCGCAGCGCCCCCATCGCCACCATCACCGCGGCCCCCGCCATCCCGGGGCGCCCGGCCACGGCGGCGACGGTCCCGAGCGTACCCTTGTGGGCGTCCGGCGGGACCGCGGGGAGGTGGGCGCGCGCCCAGGCGCCGGTGACCACCCGCGCACCCGCGCCGCCGGGCTCCAGCGGGGGGAAGCCGACCTCCACGGTCACGATCCGCCCCGCGTGCGCGCGCCCCGGGAAGAGGAGGAGCCCCCGCTTGGGCGCGCCGAAGGCGACGGTGACGTCCGCCCGCACCGCGGCGCCCTCCACGGCCCCGGTGGTCATGTCCACCCCCGAGGGGCCGTCCAGCGCGACCACGGGGCGGCCGGCGGCGGCGATGGCTTCGATCACGGCGGCCTGCGCCGGCCGCGGGGCGCCGCGCGCCCCGGTCCCCAGGATCCCGTCCACCACCACCGCCGCCCCGCGGAAGGCGGCCTCCGCCTCCCCGGCGGGGAGCGCCGGCACCTCCCACCCGTGGAGGAGCGCGGCGTCGGGGAGCGAGTCCCCCACCCGCACGGCGGCGACGTCGCGGCCCCACGCGGCGAGCGTGCGCAGGACCACCAGCGCGTCCCCCCCGTTGTTCCCCCCGCCCACGGCGGCCACCACCCGCCCCTCGGGGTGGAGCCGGTGCACCACCTCCGCGGCGGCGCGCCCGGCGGCCTCCATCAGCACGGGCTCGGGGATGCCGCGCCCTTCCACGGCGGAGCGGTCCCAGGCGCGCATCTCCTCCGCGGTGAGCAGGGGGACGCCCCCGCCGGCAAAGAAGCGGTCGGAGCCGGGTGAGAGCGAGCGCGGGGCCGGGTCGGGAGACATGGCGGGGGGAGTCGGGGCCGGGAGCATCGACGCCCACGGCCGGAGGGGCCGTGGGCGTCGGGGGCCGGGATCGGTCCGGGGCTACTTGTAGCTCTGGCCGATGGTGCGGCCGAAGCTGATCTCACCGTTGTCGATCCGGATGTTGAAGCCGCACTCGGGATTCGCGCATACCCACGCCTTGTAGGTGATGGGCGCCCCGTCGCGGCCGTAGTCCGAGAGCGGGAGCAGCGTACCCTTGTCGCACTTCTGGCACTGCGGAAACTCTCTCTCGTTCGACATCGATCATCCCCTCCCCTCAACAGGTACGAACGAGGGGGCACCGCTGCCCCCGCGAAGCGGACGCCTGCGCCCGCAAGGCCTGTTCCACTCTCGCGCAGCCCGTCGTGTCTCGCTAGGAGCGCCCGGAGCCGGGCGGGATCAGACGCGGAGGTCGCGCGGAGCGGCCCAGGGGTACTGCCGCTCGAAGGCGTCGGCGAAGTCGTACACGCCGTCGAAGTCGTCCAGGTCGTCGGTGTCCTGCTTGACCAGCACGCCGCACTCCACCAGCGCGAAGACGATCTCCCCCAGGTCGCGGGTGGAGCGGATTCCCCAGAAGTCGAGGACGGAGCGGGCCATGGGGCCGTAGCGCTCGATGGCCAGGTCGCGGCACCCCTCGGTGAGCTCGCGCCCGGTGATGTGGCGCGCCTCGCCCAGCCGCTCGATGGTGAAGTGGAGGCCGGAGAGGATGAAGAGGTAGGCCGTCTCGTGGTAGGCCGGGTACCGCTTCCGCAGGTGGTCCATGACCACGTCGGCGAGCACCATCCCGCTCATCCCTGCCCTCCGTGCGGAGGGCCGGACGGTCCGGCGGGGTCGGGAAGGAGGTTGGTGGAAGACATGCGGGGCTCTCATCGCGGTGGCCGGCGCGGCCGCGTTCGCGGGAACGCGCCGGAGACAAGACGTGCTCTCTGTACCGTGCTCAGGGAATCTCGTTCCGATACAGCACCACCTCGCCGATCCGCTCGGGGGCGAGGGCCCCCGCCGTGTCCTCCCGGAGCAGCTCGCCGGCGGCGGCTTCGGAGGCCAGCGGGACGGCGAACTCCACCTCGCCGCCCTCCCCCGAGTACCCGTGCTCCACGGCGTCGGCGCCGAGGCGCTCCAGCATCCGCATGACGGGGGCGGTGTGCTCGTACGGGTAGCGCACCCGGAGGCGCGCGGCCCGCACTCCCGCGCGGCGGGGCGCCGCCTGAAGCGCCAGCCCCGCGGCCTCGCCGTACGCCCGCACCAGCCCGCCGACGCCCAGCCTGGTCCCCCCGAACCAGCGGGTGACCACGACGACGCAGTCGACGACGCCCGCGCCGTCGATGGCGGCGAGGATCGGCGCCCCGGCGCTCCCGGACGGCTCCCCCGCGTCATTCGCCCGGTACACGCCGTCGCGGAAGCGCCACGCGGAGCAGTGGTGCGACGCGTCGAACCACCTGCGCTGGAGCGGCTCCAGCCGCCCCCGCGCCTCCTCCTCGCTCTCCGCGGGCGCGGCGAGCGCGAGGAAGACGGAGCCCTTCACCCGCGTCTCCGCCTCGCCGTCCCCGGCCAGCGTGACGAACGTTGCCGCGCTCACGGACCTCCGCGCAAGGGAAACGCCCGCGGGAAGCGCGGGCGTCCTCGATGAATAAACAGGGCGGAGGGTTCGCGCCAGTGGGAAGGCCCCCCTCCCCCGCAGGCGGGAGAGGGGAGAACTGCACGATGCGCTGACGGGACAGCACCTCGAAACGGGCACCCTCCGCGCGCCCCCACCCGGCGGCCTTAGAGCCGCCACCCTCCCCCGTTCCGGGGGAGGGGCATCTCCATGCTTCGATCCTCACCTTCCACGATGTCGTGGCCGTGCTCCCCTCCCCCCTTGTGGGGGAGGGGCCGGGGGTGGGGGGTACCCAACGCACGACGGCCGGGACCTCACCGAGATCCCGGCCGTTCGCATTTCCCGCAGTACCCGTAAAAAGATGTTCGGAGGGAGACAGCCGGTAGTTTGGCTGGCTCACTCCGGGGCGGGGAGACTCGCGCGGTTTGCGAGGCTCACCGCCCCCGCGCAGGAGACCGGCCGCTGTTTGGCCGGGCTCCGGAGCGGCCCCGAAGAGAGCTACACGCCCGCCATCGCGTCCACCTCGTCCAGGTAGTACTCCAGACCCAGGTGCGTGATCTGCTCCTCGCCCATCATCCACCGCAGCGTGTTCTTGAGCTTCATCTGCTGGATGAACAGGTCGTGCTCCGGGTACAGCCTCGGGCGCGTGCATCGGCGCTCTTGAGGTAGAACGAGAGCCACTCCTGGATGCCGCTGCATCCCCGCCCGCCCCGCCAGGTCCAGGAAGAGCGCCAGGTCCAGCACGATCGGCGCGGCCAGGATGGAGTCGCGGCAGAGGAAGTCCACCTTGATCTGCATGGGGTAGTCCAGCCACCCGCGGATGTCGATGTTGTCCCACCCCTCCTTGGCGTCGCCGCGCGGCGGGTAGTAGTTGATCCGCACCTTGTGGTAGATGTTCCCGTACAGCTCGGGGTACACGCTCGGCTGGAGGATGTACTCCAGCACGCCCAGCTTGGACTCCTCCTTGGTCTTGAACGACTCCGGGTCGTCCAGCACCTCGCCGTCGCGGTTCCCCAGGATGTTGGTGCGAGTACCACCCGTCCACCCCCAGCATGCGGGCCTTGAAGGCGGGCGCGAGCATCGTCTTCATGAGCGTCTGGCCCGGTCTTGAAGTCCTTGCCGGCCACGGGCACCTCGTTCTGCGCGGCCAGCTCCAGCATGCGCCGGGAAGTCCACCGACAGGTTGGGCGCGCCGTTGGCGTAGGGGACGCCCTCCATGAGGGCGGCGTACGCGTACAGCATGCTCGGCGCGATCTGGTCGTGGTCCTCGTCCAGCGCCTTCTCGAAGGCCTCCAGCGACTGGTGGATCTCGCCGGGGCGGATGAACATCTCGGTGGAGCCGCACCACACCATCACCAGCCGGTCGCACTCCTTCTCCTGCTTGAAGCGGCGGATGTCCTCGCGCAGCGCCTCGGCCCACTCCCGCTTGCTCTTGCCGGGCTTGACGTTGGGTCCCCTCCAGCTTCTTGACGTAGCGCTGGTCGAAGGCGGCCGGCATCGGCTCGATGGACTTCAGGAAGTCGGCGATGGGCTCGATGTGCTCGTACTTGTCCAGCACGCCGGCCTTGAGGGCGGCGGTGTAGGCGTCGTCCGGGATCGGGTCCCAGGCGCCGAACACCAGGTCCTCCAGGGAAGCGAGCGAGACGAAGTCGCTTGATCTTGGGCGGAGCGGTTCTCGGAGCGCTTGCCGAGGCGGATGGTCCCCATCTGCGTGACGCTGCCGATGGGCCGGCCGAGGCCGCGGCGGGCCAGCTCCACCCCGGCGATGAAGGTGGTGGCGACGGCCCCGAGGCCGGGGAGGAGAATCCCGAGCCGCCCCTGGGCGGGGCGGGGAGTCCGGAGATCGTTGCTCACGATAGACCTCTTACTGTTGCTTGTTGGGTTCGAAGCGGGCCGGCGGCTCCGGGCTGGCGTTCGCCGGAACGCGCGTGAAACGGTACACCCAGACGATCCGCTGGAAGGCGGTGAAGTTGGTGAGGACCGCCATGGCGATCAGCACCCAGGTGAGCACGGCGCCCTGCCACAGGGTGCCGAAGAGCAGGGCGGCGAGGCCCAGGAGCACGACGCGCTCGGGGCGCTGCATCACCCCCACCTTGCAGTCGATCCCCAGCCCCTCGGCGCGGGCGCGGGTGTACGACACCATCAGCGACCCGGCCAGGGCCGCCGCGACGACGTACACCATCCAGGGCGGCTCCGATGTCGGGGTGGCCGCCGCCGTACAGGGAAAAGATCCCGAGGAACACCACGATCTCGGAGATCCGGTCCAGCGTGGAGTCGTAGAACGACCCGAACGCGGAGGCGAGCCCGGTCCCCCGGGCTACGTACCCGTCGAAGATGTCGAAGAGCCCTCCGATGAGCACCAGGGCGCCGCCGATGCGGAGGTGGCCCAGGAAGAACGCGATGCCGGCCCCCACCGTGACCAGGAAGCCGAGGGTGGTGATGGCGTTGGGGTGGACGCGGCGGCGCACCAGCGCGTCCATGAGGGGCCTGACCAGGGCGAGGAAGCCGTCCCGGATCCCGGTGGCGATGCCCGGCATCGGAGTCCGTACGCCTACGACGGGAGGATGATCCGGCTCTGCTCGCCGGCCTCGATCCCGTGGGCGATCTCCTCGTTGACGCGCCCCATGACGCGGTCGAAGCCGGACTGCGCCGCGACCAGCCCCTGGTAGCCGGGGTTGGCCTGGATGGCGTCCACCAGCTTCTCGTACTCGTCCTGCTCCTCCTGCGCGGGCTCGGACCCGCGCCGCATGGCGAGGGCGAAGGCGTCCTGCAGCTCGCCGAGCCGGTTCATCTTCGCCACCGCGTCGCGGTCGTCGGCGAGCCGGTCGTTGGCGCGCTTGAGCGCCTTGTACTCGTCCGTCTGGGCGAGCAGCCGGCCCACCTCGCGCGCCCTCTCCCACATGGCGTCCATGTCTTACTCCCTGGTCCCGTATTCTGCGGTGACGATGCGGTCCCTCCCCGCGAGGTCGCGGCGGACGCGCGGCTCCCCGAAGCCCTCCACGGCGCGGACCAGCCCGGAGACGGCCCCGGCCTGCTCCCACCCGATCTCCAGCGCCAGGAGGCCGCCTTCGCGGAGCACCTCCGGCGCCCCGGCCACCAGGGCGCGGATCACCTCCAGCCCGTCCTCCCCGGCGAAGAGCGCCTGCGGCGGCTCCCAGTCCACGACCTCGGCGTCCAGGAGGCCGCGCTCCCGCTCTCCCACGTAGGGAGGGTTGGAGACCACCACGTCGAAGCGCTCCCCGCGCACCGGGGCGTAGTCGGCGCCCTCGCGGAACTCCACGGGCGAGCCGGGGGCGGCCAGAGCGTGGTTGGCACGGGCCACCTCCAGGGCGTCGCCCGACAGGTCGGTGGCGACCACCCGCGCGAAGGGGCCCTCGGTCGCCAGGCTGAGGGCGACGGCGCCGGACCCGGTGCCCACGTCCAGCACGTGCAGCCCTTCCCTCCCCCGCGCCCAGGCGAGCACTTCGTCCACCAGCAGCTCGGTCTCGGGCCGGGGGATGAGGACGCGGCCGTCCACCCGGAGGACCAGGTCGCGGAAGCCCGCTTCGCCGTCAATGTACTGCAAGGGCTCGCGCTTCGCACGCCTGCGGAGGCGCGCCTTGAAGGCGGCCAGCTCGTCGGGGGTGAGCGGGCGGTCGAACTGGAGGTACAGGTCGAGCCGCTTGAGGGAGAGCGTGCCGGCCAGGAGGAGCTCCGCGTTGAGGCGCGCGTTGTGGAAGCCGCGCTCCCGGAGGTACTCCTCGGTCCAGCGGATCATCTCCATCACCGACCAGACCCTGCGGTCCGCGCTGTCGGCCACTCTAGGCCGCGCGCTCGGACTGGGAGGCCAGCCTCAGCCGCTCGATCATCTCGTCCAGGCCCCCGTCGAGCACCTGCTGGAGGGCGTGCGTGGTGTACCCGATGCGGTGGTCGGTGACGCGGCTCTGGGGGAAGTTGTAGGTGCGGATCTTGGCGGAGCGGTCGCCGGTCCCCACCTGGAGCTTGCGGTCGCGGGCGCGCTCGGCCTCCTGCTCCGCGATGCGGAGGTCGAGGAGGCGGGAGCGGAGCACGGCCATGGCGCGGTCGCTGTTCTTGTGCTGCGACTTCTCGTCCTGGCAGGTCACCACCAGCCCGGTGGGGAGGTGGGTGATGCGCACGGCGGAGTCGGTCTTGTTGACGTGCTGCCCGCCGGCCCCGGAGGCGCGGTACACGTCGGTCTTGATGTCGCCCGGGTCGATCTGCACGTCCACCTCCTCGGCC
Organism: uncultured Gemmatimonadales bacterium; assembly: GCA_963733105.1. GTDB lineage: Bacteria > Gemmatimonadota > Gemmatimonadetes > Longimicrobiales > Longimicrobiaceae > JAFAYN01. The sequence goes on from CAVTCB010000003.1 coordinate 108,966, forward strand.
TCGGGGAGGACGGCGACGGTGGCGGCGGAGGTGTGGATGCGCCCCTGCGTCTCGGTGGCGGGGACGCGCTGCACCCGGTGCACGCCGGACTCGTAGCGGAGGTCGCCGTAGGCGTCGGGCCCGCGCGCCACGAAGACGGCCTCCTTGACGCCGCCCATGCTTCCCTCGGAGAGGGAGACCAGCTCCACCCTCCACCCCCGCGCGTCGGCGTAGCGCTGGTACATGCGGAAGAGGTCGCCGGCGAAGAGGGCGGCCTCGTCGCCGCCGGTCCCGGCGCGGATCTCCACCACGGCGTCGCGGTCGTCGAGCGGGTCGCGGGGGATGAGGAGGAGCTTGAGCGCGCTCCTCCAGCTCCTCCACGCGGGCCGGGAGCGTGTCGATCTCGGCCTGCGCCATGGCGGCGAGCTCGGGGTCGTCCCCGGCGTCCGCCATCAGGGCGCGCGCGTCCTCCAGCTCCTGCCTGGCCCGGCGGAGCTGCGCGACCGTCTCGACCACCTCGGAGAGCAGGGAGTGCTCGCGGGACAGGTCCCGGAGCCGCTTGGGATCGGCGATGACGGCGGGGTCCGCGAGGAGGTGGGAGAGCTCGTGGTGCTTGCGCTCGATCTCCTGGATGCGGTCTTCCATCACTCCATTAGCGAGAGAGCCGGGGCGCGGGCCCCGGCTCCTGTCGTCTTACTTGGCGGCGTCGGTGCCGGCGTAGCGCTGCCGGAACCGCTCGACGCGCCCCGCCGTGTCCATCAGCTTCTGCTTCCCGGTGTAGTACGGGTGGCAGGCGGAGCACACCTCGACGTGGATGTCGTCGCTGGTGGAACGGGTCTCGAAGGTGTTCCCGCAGGCGCAGTGCACCGTGACCGTCTTGTATTCCGGATGAATCCCCGCCTTCATGGTGCCCCGCTCCGTTTTCTGTGTCGTCGCAGCCACACCGGAACCGTGCCGGCGTGATCGGTTCAATCCCGCAAATATAGCCCCGGAGCGACTCTCGGGCAACCCGCGCCCTACTGCCAGTTCATCAGCATGCGCCGGATGTCGTCGCGGTGGGTGCTCTCGTCCACCACCAGGTTCTCCAGCTGCACCTTGATGGAGATCTCGCCCAGCTTCTCCGCCTGCGAGATGCGCTGGGTGTAGCGCTCGATGGTGTCCATCTCGGCCTGGAGGGCGTTCTCCAGCATCTCCCGGTTGTCCTTGGCCATCGGCACCGGGGCGGGGGTGACGGTGGGGGTGCCGCCCAGGGAGACGATCTTGTCGGCGAGGAAGGCGGCGTGCCCCAGCTCGTCCGGGATCTCCCCCTCGAAGAAGGCCTTCAGCTCCTGCCGGTACGGCCCGGTGACCAGGCTGGCGTAGGTGCGGTACATGATCACCGCCTGGTACTCGGCGGCGAGGTCCTCGTTCATCCCGTCGATCAGATCCTTGACGTCGGACATGGTGGCTCCCGGTGAGGTATTCTGGGTCCTTCCTGACGCGGACGCAGCGGCGCAAGGAGAATACCACGGCGCGCCCCCCCCCCCCGGCCCCCTCTCCCGCAAGCGGGAGAGGGGGTGACGCGAGAGGCGACTTCCGAGCGCCCGTCGGACCCCCCTCCCCCGACCCCTCCCCCGCAAGGGGGGAGGGGTGCACGACAACTGCACAACCACGGATAGGGCAAGCAGTTGCGTGAGGGATGCGAGCCCGAAGGGGCGAGACCCGCGCGCAGTTTGCGCGGGGCTCGACTCCGTTAGCCAGCGTTGTTTGCTGGCTTACGGAGCCGCAGCCCGACCCCCGCGCCAGCGGGGGGCACGCCCAAATCCAAGCCCTAGAACGACACCTCCCGCTTCTCCTCCGCGGACCGGTACGCGGCCGTGAGGATGCGCATCAGCGCCACGTGCTCGACCGGGGCCGCGGCGTCGCGCGCGCCCCGCACGGTCTCCACGAAGTGCTGCAGCTCCTGCCGGTACGAGGCGGTGAACTGGTTCTCGCGGCCGGGGGGGAGCTGCGGGGTGACCTCCACCAGGCCCCGCTCCATGTCCTTGAAGACGGCGAGCGGGGCGAGGGAGCCCGAGCCCTCGGAGGCCAGGAGGTGGAGGAACTGGCGGTCGCGCTCGGCGAACAGGTTGGAGGTAACCTCCAGCCCGATCAGGCGGTCGCCGCCCAGGCGGAGCATGAGCGCGGCGGAGTCCTCCACCTCGGCGCCGGGGGCGCGGTGGGTGTGCGCGGAGACGCGCTCGGCGACGGGGTAGTCCAGGAGCCAGAGGGCCAGGTCCAGCATCTGGATCCCCAGGTCCATGAGCGCGCCGCCCCCGGAGGCGCGGCGGTCGCGCCAGCTCCGGCGGGAGCGCCCCATCCCCCGGTTCAGCCACCCGGCCTTGAGGTAGAACACCTCGCCCAGCTCGCCGCCGGCGACGAAGGTGCGCAGGGCGGCGGCGTCGGGGCGGAAGCGCTGGTTCATGGCCACCAGGAGGCGCCCGTCGGCGCCGCTCTGCGCCAGGACGCGCTCCACCCCCTCGGCGGTGAGCGCGAGCGGCTTCTCGCAGAGCACGTACTTCCCGGCCTGGAGGGCCTGGACGGTGTGCTCCTCGTGGAGGTTGCTGGGGGTGCAGATGACCACGGCGTCGATGGACTCGTCGGCCCACACCTCGTCCTGGGAGCGGGGGACGTGGTCGATCCCGAAGCGGCCGGCGATCGTCTTCGCCTTGCGGTGGTCGGCGTCCACCACGGCGGCCACCTCCACCCCGCGCATCCGCGACAGGATGGGGAGGTGCACCACCTGGGCGATGGAGCCGGCCCCGAGGACGGCGACGCGGACGGGGGGGCGGGCCGCGCTCACCGGGCGCCTCCCCGGGCGGGGGCGCGCTGCGCGAGGGGCTGCGGGAAGAACCAGCTCGCGCCGATCCCGAGGCCGGCGTACTGCACGTCGCTGGCGAGGGTCCCGCGCGCCTCGGCGAAGATGCGCAGCGAGGAGCCCAGCGGGACCTCGGCCCCGGCCACCAGGTCGATCCCGGGGGAGATGGCGTCGAGCTGGTCCTCGACGAAGGTGCCGTCGATGAGCTCTCCGCGCCCGTTCAGGAGGTGCAGCGCCACGCCCGCGCCGGCGTAGGGGAGGAAGCCGGCGGCGGACTCGAAGGTGTAGTGCGCGTCCACGCCGATGGCGAGGTCGCTGACCCGCACCTCCCCGAACTCGCGGAGGCAGTCGGTGCCCGACTCGCGGCAGAGCGCCAGGACGTTGCGGCGCAGGTCGTCCACCTCGCCCTCCTTGAGCCGGGAGGACCAGAAGGAGATCCGCGGGACGATGCGCACGCCGGGCCCCAGGAGCCCCAGGTCGGCGCGGGCGGCGAGGGCGAGGGTGCCCTCCACCTTCATGGGCCAGATCTGCCCCAGCTCCAGCCCCACGCCGCGGAAGGCCAGGTTCTCGTAGTCGTAGTCCTCCAGGCTCTGCGCGGCGGCGCGCCCGGGGAGGGCCGGCGCGGCGAGGGCGGCGAGGACGAGGAGCGCGGTCGGGAGTCGCATGGGCGTCTGGGGTCCGGGAGGAGGGTCAGTACAGGTCGCGGATCTCGGTCCCCGGGTAGTACGCCCGGAGGATGGTGCGATGTTCCTGCCCGGCCCGGGCGCGCCCCATGGCGCCCACCTGGCACATCCCGATCCCGTGCCCCCACCCGCCGCCGGTGGCGACCACCTCGGTGACGGCGCCGCCGGCTCCCTTGACCACCTCGACGTCCCACTTGGAGGAGTTGAGCGGGACGCCCGCGGGGGTGAGGAAGATCCAGCGGATGCGGTCCTTGCCCACGGTGAAGGTGGCGGTGGTGGTCTCGATGCGCAGGGCGCGGATGCGCCCGGAGGGGGTGCGCTCCAGCACGCGCATGCTCTTCACCTGCCCGACGGAGCGGACGCCCGGCGGGAGCGAGTCGCGGAGCGTGCGCCCCAGGATCTCGTTGATCTGCTGCGCGGTCCAGCGCTGCGTCCAGCGGAAGCGGGAGGAGGAGCGGTCGTACGCCTGCCCGCTCTCGTCGGTGTCCACCACGGAGACCAGGTACGGGACGGGGCGCTCGTTCCACACCTCCTCGATGGCGGCGGTCTGCCCGGCGCAGGTGGAGTGGTAGTACGCCTCGATCGGCTGGCCGCCGAAGGTGACCACCTCGCCGGCGGTCTCCAGGACGGCGCGGGTGACGGGGTCGTGCTCGGCCTCGGCGCCGCCGTACACCTGGTCCTGCACGGTGGCGAAGACGTCGAAGCCCAGCTCGGCGCGCCGCCCCATGTACTTGACGGCGTAGGTGCGGGCGGCGACGGCCTGGGCCTTGGCGGCCTCCAGCAGCTCGGGCCCTACGCGCCCGATCTCCCGCGGGACGACGCCCAGGAGGTACGCCTCCATGTTGAGGGCGTTGACGGCGGTGACGCGGCCGGCGGGGCTCGTCTGGAGGAGGGCGTCGCCGCGGTACGGCTTGCCGCCCAGGAGGAGGCGCCCGCCGTCGGCGGGGCGGACCCGGAGCGGCCCCGTCCCGGAGGCGACCACGGAGCCGGCGGCGCTCGTGACGCGCACCTGGCCGCCGGAGCCGGCGGTGACGGTCAGGCGCTCGCCGGCGGCGGCGCGCCCCAGCGGCGCCTCGCCCTCGCCGCGCGAGATCTCCAGCCCGAGGGTGGAGGACAGCTCCACGCGCGGGGTGTCGACCAGGACGCCGACGCGCACGCGGGGCGCGTCCTCGGGGATGGCGAGCACGGGCGGGGCCACGGGGGGCGCGGGAGGCTGCGCCACGGGGGGCGCGGCGGGCGGGGCCGCGGGGGGCGGCGCGGGGACGGGCGCGGGCCCGCTGGGCGGGGCGGTGCGCGGGCCGCAGGCGGCGAGGGCGAGCGCGGCGGCGGCCGCGAGCGGTCTAGCCCAGAGCCGCACGGAGCGCCTCCCCTGCCCTGCCGATGGTGTCCTCGACATCCTGGTCCGTGTGCGCGGTGGAGAGGAAGCCCGCTTCGAAGGCGGAGGGCGCGAAGAACACTCCGCGCCGCAGGCACTCGTGGAAGAAGCGGCGGAAGAGCGCGACGTCGCTCCGCTTGGCGTCGGCGAAGGTGCGGACCGGCCCTTCGGCGAAGAACACGCCCCACATGGAGCCGAGGCTCCCGCCGGTGGCCGGGACGCCGAGCGAGGCGGCGTTGGCGAGGAGCCCCTCGACCAGCCGCGCGGTGCGGCGCTCCAGCTCGGGGTAGGGGTCCTCGTCGCGGAGGACGCGGAGCTGCACGATCCCGGCGGCCATGGCGAGGGGGTTCCCGGAGAGGGTCCCCGCCTGGTAGACGGGCCCCAGCGGCGCGATGCGCTCCATGACGTCGCGCCGCCCGCCGTAGGCGCCCACGGGGAGCCCGCCGCCGATCACCTTCCCCAGGGTGGTGAGGTCGGGGCGGACGCCGAATCGCTCCTGCGCGCCGCCGGGGGCGACGCGGAACCCGGTCATCACCTCGTCGAAGACCAGGAGGGCGCCGTCCTCCCCGGTGATCGTCCGCAATTCCCGGAGGAACCCGTCCACGGGGGGGATGAACCCGGCGTTGCCGACGACGGGCTCCAGGATCACCGCGGCCACCTTCCCCGGGTGGGCGCGGAAGACCTCGCGCACCGCGTCGGCGTCGTTGAAGGGCGCCGTGAGCGTCAGCCCGGAGAGCGCTTCGGGGACGCCGGGGGAGTTGGGGAGGCCGAGGGTGGCGATCCCGGAGCCCGCCTTGACCAGGAAGGAGTCGCCGTGGCCGTGGTAGCACCCCTCGAACTTGAGGATCAGCTCCCGCCCGGTGAACCCGCGGGCGAGCCGCACGGCGGACATGGTGGCCTCGGTGCCGCTGCTGACGAAGCGGACCCTCTCCATGGAGGGGACGAAGTCGCGCACGCGCTCGGCCAGCTCCACCTCGCCCGGGGTGGGGGCGCCGTAGGAGGTGCCGCGGAGGGCGGCGTCGCGCACGGCCTCCACCAGGGCGGGGTGGGCGTGCCCCAGGATGAGCGGCCCCCAGGAGAGGACGTAGTCCAGGTACTCGTTGCCGTCCACGTCCCGGATGCGCGCCCCCGCCCCGCTCTCCACGAAGAACGGCTCCCCGCCCACGGCGCTGAAGGCGCGCACGGGGGAGTTGACGCCCCCCGGCGTGACCTCCTGCGCCCTGCGGAACCACTCCCGCGACCGTCCGGACGGGAGCGTGGCCGGATTGTTGCCCTGTGCTGGTACAGTTTCGCTCATCACCTCACACTGGAGAAGCCATCATGTCCAAGCGCCTGCTCGCCGTGCTCACCGCCCTCACCCTCGCCGGGACCGCCGCGGCCTGCGACGACAACGCCCAGGACCACGCCCAGGAAGCCGCCGAGGAGCGCCGCGAGGGCGACACCGAGAACGCCCGGGAGTCGACCGAGGACGCCAAGGAGGACCTGGCCCAGGGCGACACCACCGAGCTGCGGAACTAGAGCGGCGGCCCTCACCCGGCTCGCCTTAGGCTCGCCACCCTCTCCCAATTCTGGGAGAGGGTTTTTTGTCGTTAGCAGTTCCCGCAGTACCCCTCAAAAGATGTTCGGAGGGAGACACCGGGGCAGTTTCCGGTGGCTCACTCCGGGGCGGGGAGACTCGCGCCGTTTGCGAGGCTCACCGCCCCCGCGGAGGAGACCGGCGCTGTTTGCCGGGCTCCGGAGCGGCCCCACCTCCAGCACTTACGACCGGAAGTTCCCGAACTGCAGCTCGATCCCGAAGTCCTCCTGCTTCAGCTTCGCGATCACCGCCTGCAGCTCGTCGATGGACGGCGACTGCACCCGCACCTCGTCCTCCTGGATCTGCGCCTGCACCTTCTTGAACCCCGAGTTCTTGATCGCCTTGACGATCTCCTTGGCCTTCTCCGTCGGGATGCCCTGGAGCAAGGTGATCTCCTGACGAGACTTCCCGCCGAACGCCTGCTCCACCGTCCCGTAGTCCAGGTTGCGGATCGGCACGCCGCGCTTGATCAGCTTGGACTGGAGCACGTCGACCAGCGCCGTGAGCTTGTAGTCGTCGTCGGCGAGGAGCTTGAACTTCCCCTCCTTCCTGTCGAACTCCAGCTCGGCGGTGACGCCCTTGAAGTCGTACCGCTGCGCCACCTCCTTGGTGGCCTGGTTCACCGCGTTGTCGACCTCCTGGAGGTCCACCTTGGAGGTGATGTCGAACGTCGCGTTCTTGGCCATCGGTCGCCGTGCCGGGTCGGGGTTTGGAGTCCGCCTTCGACCGCGGAATCTACAGGACGCCGCGCGCCGGGCAAGCGCGCAAAGCGGAGCGGGCGGGCCGTCTCCGGCCCGCCCGCTCGCGGTCACTGCTCGAACACCTGCGTCCCCCTGGGCGGTGAGAAGGCGAAGAGGGCGTCGGGGAGGGCGACGTTTCGCCGCAGGTTGCGGAACTCGATGCGCCGCACCGACTCGTTCTCCTCGGTCATCTCGAAGCGCCGCACGGCGTAGTCGTCGCTGTCCACCCAGATGCGGAGCTGCCGGTACGGCGAGGCCTGCCGCGGGACCAGGGTGATGACGTGCGTGCGGTGCCCGTCCACCGTCTCCTCGCCCCCCAGCCGCGAGCGGTAGCGCTCCACGGGGTTGCTGAGGAACTGGCGGTGCAGGTCCACCTGCTCGCTCCCGGCGGCGATGGAGGTCTTCATCACCTGCTTGGCGTCGCTGCTGGGGTAGTACATCCAGAAGTGCCGCCCGTCGGCCACGATGAGGTCGCCGGCGGGGTCGGAGAAGCGCATCAGGAAGCGGTCGGGGCGGCGCTGGTAGAGCTTGCCGCTGCTGCGGGTGTTCTGCCCCAGGAGGGGGACCCGGAGGTCCTGCACGAAGTCCGCCTGCATGGAGCGCACCTGGCGGTACGCGCTCTCGGTGCGGCGGAGGATCTGCTCGGCGCCGGCGTCGTCCCCGGGCGCCTCCGCGGCGGGGGCGGGCTGCGGGGACGTGCCCCCCGCGGCGGGCGCGGAGGCTCCCGCGGCCGGGGCGGCGGAGGGAGACGCCGGGGCGTCCGCGACGGCTTCGCCCGCGGCGGCCGGGGCCGCGCCCTCGGCCGCGGAGGCGCCCTCCAGCGCCACCTCCCGGCCACCGGCCGCGGGAGCCTGGGCGGCGGGGCGCGCGGCGGAGGCGGCGCCGTTCTGCACGGCGGCGTCCGACCTCCCGCACGCGGCGGCCGCGAGGGTGGCGATCAGGAGCGGGGAACGCAGGTCTGCTATGCGCTTCATCGGGCGAGTCCCGGGGGCGGTTCGGAGTTCGTTGTCGGACGGGGTGTTACCCGACCCCCGGGGAGGCGTTCCCGCCGCCTCACCCGGAGCAGACGCGGTCCAGCTCGGCGTGGTCCATCAGCACCTCGCGCGGCTTGGAGCCGTCGGGGGGGCCCAGCACGCCGGCGAAGTGGAGCTGGTCGATGACCCGCGCGGCGCGCCCGTAGCCGATGCGCAGCCTGCGCTGGAGGAGCGAGGTGGAGCCGCCCTGGTGCTGGATGCACAGCTCGGCGGCCTCGCGGAACAGGGCGTCGCGCTCCCCCATCTCCTCCTCGTCGGCGTCGGAGCCGTCGTCCTCCTTGGAGCGCACCTCGTCCAGGATGTTGGCCTCGCCGCGCGTGTGCTCGTCGGGGTCGCGCCCCTCGGCGATGGCCTGCTCGCGCCGGAGCCGGGCCTGCTCCCGGTACCAGTTCATGAGCTGCTCGGTCTCCTCGGTGGAGAGGTAGGCGCCCTGGATGCGGATGGGGTCGCTGCTCCCCGGGGGGAGGAGGAGCATGTCCCCGTTCCCCAGCAGGTTGTCGGCGCCGTTCTGGTCCAGGATGGTTCGCGAGTCCACCTTGGAGGAGACGCGGAAGGCGATGCGGCTGGGGAAGTTGGCCTTGATGAGCCCGGTGATGACGTTGACCGAGGGGCGCTGCGTGGCCAGGATCAGGTGGATGCCGATGGCGCGCGCCTTCTGCGCGAGGAGCGCGAGCGGCTTCTCCACGTCCCCCTGCACGGTCATCATCAGGTCGGCCAGCTCGTCGATGATGACCACGACGTAGGGGAGCGTCGCCCCCCTTGTAGAGCCAGCGGTCCGGGTCTCCCTCCTCCCCCGAGGCCTCGGGGGAGCGGACCACGACGCCGCTCTCCACGCGGCGGTTGAAGTCCTGGAGGTTGCGGACGCCGTTCACCGAGAGGAGCTCGTAGCGCCGCTCCATCTCCAGCACGGCCCACTTGAGCACCGTGGCGGCGTCGTTGTTGTCGGTGACGACGGGGTGGCGGAGGTGCGGGATGTCGTTGTAGACGCTCAGCTCCACCATCTTGGGGTCCACCATCAGGAACCGCAGCGTCCGCGGCGTGTGCCGGTAGATGAGCGAGGTGATGATGGTGTTGACGCACACCGACTTCCCCGACCCGGTGGCCCCGGCGATCAGGAGGTGCGGCATCTTCGCCAGGTCGGCCACGTGGCAGCGCCCGGCGATGTCCTTCCCCAGGGCGAGGGGGAGGAGCGCCTTGCTGGCGCGGAACTGCGGCGACTCGATGGTCTCGCGGAAGAACACCATCTCCGGCGAGGGGTTGGGGACCTCCACGCCGACGGCGCCCCGCCCCGGGATGGGGGCGACGATGCGGATGGACTGCGCCTTCATGGCCAGCGCCAGGTCGGCGTCGAGCGAGGCGATGCGCGACACCTTGATCCCCGGCGCGGGGGACACCTCGAACTGGGTGACGGCGGGGCCGGTGGTGCGCCCCACGATCTCCCCCTCGATCTTGAAGGTGGCCAGCTTGTCCACCAGCACCTGCCCCAGCTTGTCCAGCTCCTCGCGGTTGCGGGCGTCGTCGCGCGCGGGGGGCGCGGTGAGGAGGAGGGTGGAGGGGAGGTCCTGGCTGAGCGGGTCGCCGCTGTCCGCGGGGAGGAGCTCGGTCTGCGCGTCCGCGACGGTCCTGGGGCGCGCCTGCGGCTTCGGCTTGGCCGTCTTCACGGCCGCGGCGGAGGGGGCCGCGGCCGGGAGGGGGGCGGCCGTCTCCTCCTCGTCGTCGTCCTCCTCCTCGTCGGCCAGGAACACCGTCGCGTCCGGGTCCTCTTCCTCCTCGTCGGGGACGGCGGCTCTGCGCGCGGGGAGCGGGATGCGCTTCGGGAGGATCTCCGGGATCACGGCCACCGTCTTCCCGGCGTGGCTCAGCGCCAGCCGCCCCCCGCCCACCATGCTGCGCACCGGGTTCCACCCGATGGTGGCGATGCACAGGGCGGCGAAGAGGAAGGAAAGGAGGAGCATGGAGCCCACCCCGCCCAGGAGGGTGGCGAGCGTCCCGCCGAGCGTCCCCCCCACCCACCCCGCGGCGGTGGGGTCGGCCGCGGCGGCGTCGGTCAGCACCGCGGTGGAGGTGGCCACCAGGAGCCCGGTCCCCCCCAGGAGCGCGGTCCAGCGCAGCGCCGCCCCCTGCTCCACGCGCCCCAGCGCCACGGCGCCCCAGAGCGCGGGGAAGACGGGGAGGAGGAGCGCGGGGAGCCCCAGGAGCGCGAAGGCGCCCGCGGAGAGGTAGCGCCCCAGCACGCCCACCACGTTCCCGGTGGAGAACGTGCGGCTCCCCGCCTCGCCGAAGAGCGAGGGGGGGACGAAGCTGAGGAGAAGGAGGAGCGACAGGGCCAGGAGGGCGAGCCCCCACAGCTCCCGGCGCTGCCGGTCGTCCAGCGAAAACGGCATCGGGCGGTGGTGGTCGTGCGGTGGTGCGGAGAGGTGGGCCGCGTTCCTGCGATGTGCGGATCGGTCCTAAAGATACGGGCGCGCGGCGAAGATGCCAACGGTGGCGGCCGCGGAAAGCGAAGAAGGCCCCCCGCGGCGGAACCGGGAGGGCCCTCGGGAGCGCGGCGGAAGCCTCCGGCTACCGCTCCGGGACCGCCGCCACGATCTGGCGGTCCTGGAGGACGGGGACCACCGCGTGGCGGTCCACCTGCGCGCAGAAGGCCAGGTCCTCGACCAGCCCGGCGGCGGTGAGGGAGCGCCCGGCCTCGGTGGAGGCGAGGAAGCCCGCGTCCACGGACAGCTCCCGGGCCAGCGCCACCGCCGCGCGGGCGCCGTCGTTCAGCTCCCACTCGCCGGGGCGCGCCTCCATGAGGCGGGCCGCGACCTCGCCGGCCAGGACGGCGTCCTCCAGCCCGAAGTGCCGGTCGCGGCCGGCGCAGATCAGCACCGGGTCGGCCTCCGCGCGGGCCAGCTCCTCCACCGCCGCGGTGAGGTTCAGGAAGGAGGCCACCATCACCCGCGAGGCCCCCGCGGCCAGCGACATCGCCGCGGTCCCGTTGGTGGTGCTCATCACCAGCGTCTTCCCGCCCACCCGCGCGGCGGTGAACTCCGCGGGGGAGTTCCCCAGGTCGAAGCCCTCGATGGGGAGGCACTTCCGCTCGCCGCAGAGGAGGACGTCCTCGCGCCCCAGGGTGTTCGCCAGGCGGAGCGCCTCCTCGATGGAGGAGACCGGGTAGAGCCCCCGGGCGCCCGAGGCGAGCGCCTCCACGATGCTGCTCGTCGCCCGGAGCACGTCGATGACCACCGCGGTGCGGTCCGCCACGTCGGCGGGAGCGATCTCGCCGGGGGTGAGGAATACGTCCAGCCTCATCTCAGACCTTGGCCCGCTCGGCAAACCAGCGCTCCAGGAACTTGGTGTCCACCTGGCCGGAGACGAACTCCGGGCTCTCCAGCACCTCCAGGAGGAAGGGGATGGTGGTGTGCACCCCCTCCAGCACGAAGGTGTCCAGCGCGTTCCGCATCCGCGCGATCGCTTCCTCGCGGTTGGAGCCGTGCACGATCAGCTTCCCCAGCAGCGAGTCGTAGTAGGGGGGGACCCTGTACCCCGCGTAGACGTGGGTGTCCACCCGCACTCCCGGCCCGCCCGGCGGGTGGAAGGTGTGGATGGTCCCCGGCGAGGGGGCGAAGTTGCGGGCCGGGTCCTCGGCGTTGATGCGGCACTCGATGGCGTGCCCGCGCAGCTTGATGTCGCGGTCGGGGATGGAGAGCGGGAGCCCGGCCGCGGCGCGGATCTGCTCCTTCACCAGGTCGAACCCGGTGGTCATCTCCGTGACCGGGTGCTCCACCTGGATGCGGGTGTTCATCTCCATGAAGTAGAACGACCCGTCGTCGTTCAGCAGCATCTCGATGGTCCCCGCGCCCACGTAGTCGATCGCCTTGGCCCCGCGCACCGCCGCGTCGCCCATGGCCGCGCGCAGCTCGGGGGTGAGCGCCGGGGAGGGCGCCTCCTCCAGGAGCTTCTGGTGGCGGCGCTGGATGGAGCAGTCGCGCTCCCCCAGGTGGATCACCCGCCCGTGCTGGTCGCCCAGGATCTGGAACTCGATGTGGCGCGGGCGGGCCAGGTACTTCTCGATGTAGACGGTGTCGTCGTTGAACGCCGCGGCGGCTTCGTTCCGCGCCATGGCGAACTGGCGCCCGAACTCCTCCTCGTCTCTCGCCACGCGCATCCCCTTCCCGCCCCCGCCGGCCGCGGCCTTGATCAGCACCGGGAAGCCGATGTCGCGGGCGGTCACCAGCGCCTCCTCCGGGTCGGAGATGGCGTCGGTCCCCGGGACCATCGGGACCCCCACCTCCACCATGGTGCGGCGGGCGGCGGCCTTGTCCCCCATCAGCCGGATCTGCTCCGGGGTGGGGCCGATGAAGGTGATCTCGCTCCGCTGGCAGATCTCCGAGAACTCCGCGTTCTCCGCCAGGAAGCCGTACCCCGGGTGGATGGCGTCGGCCCCGGTGATCTCCGCCGCGGAGATGATGCGGGGGATGTTCAGGTAGCTCTCGCGCGCCGCCGGGGGGCCGATGCACACCTCCTCGTCGGCGAAGCGGACGTGGAGCGACTCGCGGTCCGCCTCGGAGTACACGGCGACGGTGCGGATCCCCAGCTCCTTGCAGGCGCGGATCACGCGCAGCGCGATCTCGCCCCGGTTCGCGATCAGGACTTTGCGGAACATCGCCTCACCTCTCCCGGGCAGTGCCGACGCCCGACCACCCGGCGTCGGAGGCGGACTCCACCCCCGAGACCCGGAGGGAGAACTCGGACGGGTTGGACGCGTAGTGCATGGCCCACTCGAAGGAGATGAGGCCGCGCTGATAGAGATCCATCAGGCTCTGGTCGAAGGTCTGCATCCCGTACTGGGTCCGCCCCTCGGCGATCAGCTCGGGGATCGTTTGCGCGTGGTCGGGCGTGCGGATGCGGTCCGCGATGGCCGCCGTGTTCACCAGGATCTCCGCCGCGGGGACGCGCCCCTTCCCGTCGGCGCGGGGGATCAGCCGGAGCGAGATCACCGCGCGGAGCGCCATCGCCAGCATGGTCCGGATCTCGGCGTGCTGGTGCGGCGGGAAGAAGGAGATGATCCGCCCGATGGTCTGCGCCGCGTCGGTGGTGTGCAGCGTGGAGAGCACCAGGTGCCCCGTGTCCGCGGCCTTGAGCACCGTCTCCATGGAGGTGCGGTCGCGGATCTCCCCCAGCAGGATGACGTCCGGGTCCTGCCGGAGGACGTAGCGGAGCGCGTCGTGGAAGGAGTGGGTGTCGGTCCCCACCTCCCGCTGCGAGATCATCGCCTTGGAGTCGCGGTGCAGGAACTCGATCGGGTCCTCCACCGTGACGATGTTCACCGCGCGCCGGTCGCCCAGGTGGCGGATCATGGAGGCCAGGGTGGTGGACTTCCCGCTCCCCGTCACCCCGGTCACCAGCACCAGCCCGCGCGGGGCCAGCGCCACCTCCTTGACCGCCTCCGGGAGGTGCAGGTCCTCCAGCGAGGGGACCTCGAAGGGGATGGCCCGGAAGGAGTACCCCATCGTCCCGCGCTGCTGGAAGATGTTGGTCCGGAACCGCCCCAGCCCCTGCACCCCGATGGCGAAGTCGATCTCCTTGCGCTCGGCGAAGGTCTCGCGCTGGCGCGGGCTGAGGAGCTGCTCCGCGCAGCGCTTCAGGTCGTCGGGGCGGAGCGTGGGGAGGGCGGTGTCGTACAGCTCTCCGTGGACGCGCACCACCGGGGGACGGCCCGCCTTGAGGTGCAGGTCGGACGCCCCCCGGCGGACCATCTCGTCCAGGGCCTCGCGCAGGACGAACTCCCGCGCCGGGCCGGAGGGCGGCCTCCCCGCCGGGGGGGCCGCGGCCTCCTCCCCCCACTCCCGCTCGTCGCTCACGCGTCGGGTTCGATGCGGAAGAGGACCTGGCCGTACTCCACGGGCTCGGCGTTCTCCACGTTGATCTCGCGGACGACGCCGGACACCTCGGACTCCAGCTCGTTCATGAGCTTCATCGCCTCGAGGATGCAGAGCGTCTGGCCCTTGCTGACGCGGGTCCCGACCTCCACGTACGGCGGGGCCTCGGGCGCGGGCGCCCGGTAGTAGGTCCCCACCATCGGCGACTTGATCTCCACCAGGTTGCTGCGCGCCGGGATCGGCGCCTCCGCGGCCGGAGCCGGGGCGGCCGGGGCCGACGGCGCGGGGGCCGCGGCGGGGACGGCGTACTCCACGGCGGGGTGCGCGGGGGCCGCGGACGGGGCGGCCACGGGGGCCGGCGGGGGGGTCTTGGCGATGCGGATGCGGGTGCCGCCCCGCGAGATCTCCAGCGAGTCGATCCCGCTCCCGTCCACCGCCTCGATCAGCCCCCGGAGGAATTCGAGGTCGATCATTTTGCGCGCTCGATGTACTTGTCTTCGCGGCGGTCGACGCGGATGACGTCGCCCTCGTTGAGGAACAGGGGCACCTGCACCATCGCGCCCGTCTCCAGCTTGGCGGGCTTGGTCCCGCCCGTGGCGGTGTCGCCGCGCACGCCGGGGTCGGTCTCGGCGATGGCGAGCGTCACGAAGAAGGGGAGCTCCACGGAGATCACCTTCTCGCCGTGCAGCAGCCCGTCGCACTCCATCCCCTCCTTCAGGTACTTGAGCTGGTCCTCGCCGATCACCTCCCCGCTGAGCGCGACGTCGTCGTAGCTCTGCGAGTCCATGAAGTGGTACAGGTGCCCGTCGGAGTAGCTGTACGTCATGGGGCGGTGCTCCAGGCGCACCTCGTCGATGCGCTCCCCCGCCCGGAACGTCTTCTCCAGCACGGCGCCGGTGAGGACGTTGCGCAGCTTGCTGCGGACCACCGTGTTGCCCTTGCCGGGCTTGTGGTGCTGGAACCACATGATGGTGAACAGCGTGCCATCCATGTTGATGGTCATCCCGTTCCGGAAATCGGCCGTCGTAGCCACTGATTCTCCCCTGTTTAAACGGACACGGAGCGCCCACCGCCCGCCCGGCCGAGATGCGCGGCCAGGGCGCGGAGCGCCAGAAGATAGCTGTCCACCCCGAACCCCGAGACCACGCCCAGCGCCCGGTCCGCGAGGTACGAGCGGTGGCGGAACTCCTCCCGGGCGAAGACGTTGCTAAGATGCACCTCCACGTACGGGCGCGCCACTCCCAGCAGCGCGTCCCGGAGGGCGATGCTGGTGTGCGTGTACGCGCCCGCGTTCACCACGAACCCGTCCGCCCGGGAGGCCGCCCGCTGGACGTGGTCCACCAGGGCGCCCTCGGAGTTGGACTGGAAGAACTCGACCTCCACCTCCAGGTGCCCGGCCAGGGCGGAGACCGCCGCGTCCACGTCGTCCAGCGTGCCGTGCCCGTACACCTGGGGCTCGCGCAGGCCCAGCAGGTTGAGGTTGGGCCCGTGGACGACCGCGATCCTCACCGCTTCAGGCTCTGCAGCCACGCCTGGAACGACTCCAGGTCCTCCTCCTCGCCGGACTCGCCGGAGGAGGGCTCCGCCGCCGGCTGCGCCGCGGCGGGAGCGGGGGTCGGAGCGGGCGCGGGGCGCGGCTCCGGGGCCGCCGCGGGGGCGGGAGCCGGGGCCGGAGCGGCCGGGGCGTCCGACACCTCCATGAAGAACTCCTCGAAGGAGAACGACCCGGTCCCCCCGGCCGGGGCCGCCGGCGGCTCCTCCGCGGCGGGGGGCGGGGGCGAGAGCTCCCACGGGTACGCCTCCTCCTCTTCCTCCCCGGGGGCGGCGGGTGCCTCCCGGCCCGACCAGTCGTCGGCCAGCAGCCCCTCGATCCCGGGCGCCTCCGGCTGCGCCGGCTCCTCCGCGGGGACGGAGAGCCAGGGCATCTCCTCCTCGTACTCCGGCTTCTCCGCCGGGAGCTCGGGCGCCGCGGCGGCCGCGCCGCTCCCGGGCTGCCACGCCACCAGCGAGGCCAGGTACTCACGCACGCTCCGGGCCGGAGCGGCGGCGGGGGCCGGCTCCTCCCCGCCCCCGAAGAAGGAGGCGTCCGCGGCGAAGACGGGCTCCTCCTCCGCCGGGGCGGAGGGCTCCTCGTAGTAGAAGGCCTCGACCGGCGCGGAGGCGGCCTCCCCGACACCCTCTCCGAAGCCCTCCTCGAACGAGGCGGCGAACACGTCCTCGCCCACGGCGGGCTCCGGCGCGGCCTCGTACCACCCCGCCGGCTCCGGCTCCACCATCCCCCCCAGGTCCACGTCGCCGGGGAGCGGGAGGTCGGCGTCGAAGGGCGGCTGGAAGGCGGGCTCCGGCGCGGGCGCGGCAGGCTCCTCCCCGGGCCAGCGCCCTTCGGCGCGCAGCTCCATCTCGCGGAGGCGCGGCTCCAGCGAGGGGTCGCCGCCCCGCCTGCGGATCAGCTCGCGGTAGGTGTCGGCGGCCCGGTCGTAGAACCCCTGGCGGGCGTACAGCTCCGCGATGGTCTCCGTGACCACCTCGCCGCCGTCGCCGTCCGCGGGGGGCTCGTAGGCGGGCGCGTCCAGGTCGATGGTGCTCCCGGCGAGCGGGTCCCACCCGCCCCCGCCTCCCCCGCCCCACCCCTCCGCGGGCGAGTCCGCCCCGGCGTCGGCGCCGGCCAGCTCCATCCCGCCCAGCTCCACGCTCCCGTAGAAGTCGGCGGGAGCCTCCTCGCGCGGGGGCTCCGCCGCGGCGCCGGAGTCGATCTCGAGCGACACGGAGCCCCAGGACAGGACCTCGTCGGCGGGGGCGTCCGGGATCGTGGCGTCCGCGTCCCGGCTCCACCCCAGCGGGTCGGTGAGCGCCGCGGCGTCCTCCTCCGGCTCCGCGGCCGGGCGCTCCCACCACCCCGCCCCGCCCTCGAACGACTCCGCGGGGGCGATCGGCGAGGCGGCGGCCTCCAGCGTCTCCAGCGCCTGCCGGGCCTCCTCGTTCATGGGGTCCACGGCCAGCAGCTCGCGGTACCACCGCGCCGCCTCCTCCCTGCGCCCGCCCTCCGTCGCCAGCTCGCCCAGCGAGCGCAGCGCGATCAGGTTCTGCGGGTCCACCGAGAGGACGTAGCGGAACTCCGACACCGCCTCGTCGGCGGCGGAGCGGTCGGCCAGGCAGCGCCCCAGGACGATGTGCGCGCTCAGGTAGTCCGGGTGGCGCCGGAGCCCCTCGCGCAGCAGCGCCTCCGCCTGCTCCAGCTCCCCCATCTTGCGGTACGCGTTCGCCAGCGGAACGAAGTACCGGCCCTGGGGGTTCTCGGAGTGGTAGCGCTCGAGCTTCTGGACTTCAGCGGCGAGCTCCGGGGGAACGTCTGCCATGGTCTTCCTGCGCGCGTGAAGAAAGCGAGGGGGCGAGGACGGGCAAGAGGAGGAGCAACTTACTGGCCGTCCGCCGGGCGTGTCAACAGAGATACCGCCCCCCGCCGGGCACGGGTTGCGCCTCCTCCCGGACGTAAATATCTTTCGCGCCTTCATCTTGTTCGCTCGCGCCCTCGGTTCCTTCCTTGTTCAATCGCGCGCGGTTCCGTATCCGAGTTTCCGGAGTCTGAAACCCTATGATGCAAGCACTGCGGGGATCGTTGGGGAAGATCATGGGCGTCATCTTCGCCCTGGCCTTCATCGGCTGGATGTTCTTCGAGCTGGGGCTGGACGTCAGCAGCAGCGCCAGCATGGCCGCCGGGGGCGAGCTGGGCCGGGTGAACGGCGAGGTCGTCACCAACCAGCGGTACCAGGCCACCTACCAGGAGCTCTTCCAGCAGACCCAGCAGGGCGGCGCCCGGCAGCTCACGGCCGAGCAGCGCCGCGAGCTGGAGGAGGCCACCTGGAACCGGATCGTGGACGAGATCCTGGTCCAGCAGGCCATCCGCGAGCACGGGATCCGCGCGAGCGACGCCGAGGTGCGCCAGGCCGCGCTCTGGAACCCGCACCCGGCGATGCAGCAGAACGAGCTGTTCCTCACCAACGGCCAGTTCGACATCTCCAAGTACCAGAAGTTCCTCACCGGCCCCACGGCCAACGAGGACCTCCTCCTCCAGCTGGAGGACTACTACCGGACGGTGGTGCCGCAGACCAAGATGTTCCGCCGCGTGGCCTCCGGGGCGTACGTGTCGGACGCGCAGCTGTGGCGCTCGTTCCGCGACCGCACGGAGACGGCCACCGTGGAGTACCTGGCGCTCGACGTGGCGCGGCTCGCCCCCGGCGCGGTGCAGGTGACCGACCGCGAGGTCCGCGACTACTACGAGTCGCACGAGGACCGGTTCAAGCGCGACGCCAGCGCCCGCCTGACGCTGGCCGTCCTCCCCAAGGCCGCGACCGCCGCCGACTCGGCGGCCACCCTGGGCCGGGCGCAGGCGCTGCGCGCGGAGATCGCCGGGGGCGCCGACTTCGCCGCCGTGGCGAAGCGCGAGTCGCAGGACCCGGGCTCCAAGGACAACGGGGGCGACCTGGGCACCTTCGGGCGGGGGCAGATGGTTCCCGCCTTCGAGAACGCGGCCTTCTCGCTCCCGGTGGGCGAGGTGTCGCAGCCGGTGGCCACCCCCTTCGGCTACCACCTGATCCAGGTGCAGGAGCGGACCGGCGACCAGGTCAAGGCGCGGCACATCCTCCTCCCCGTCGCCAAGAGCGGTGAGGACCAGGACCGCTTCCTGGCCAAGGCCGACTCGCTGGAGGACCTGGCCGAGGACGGCGCCATCGAGCGCGCCGCGCGCACGACCGGGGCCGCGATCCGCAAGGGCGTGGTGGTGTCGGAGGGCTCGCCCTACGTCCCGGGGATCGGCTCGGCGCTGGAGGCGGTGGAGTGGGCCGGCGAGGAGAGCCGGGCGGCGGAGGAGGACCGGAAGACGACCAGCCCGCTCTTCGAGACGGAGGAGGCCTTCTTCGTGGCGAAGGTGGAGTCGTACACGCCGGAGGGGAAGCTGTCGCTGGCCCAGGCCACGCCGCAGATCCGGCGTCAGCTGGAGGTGGAGAAGAAGCAGGCCCGCGCGGCCGAGGCGGGGCGGAAGATGGTGCAGGAGGTGCGCGCCGGTAAGACGCTCCAGCAGGTGGCGGCGGCGAACGGCCTGGAGGTGCGGACCGCCGGCCCCTTCACCCGTGCCGAGCCGAACCCGGTGTTCGGGCAGGCCAACGCGGCGATCGGCGCGGCCTTCGGCGTCCCGGTCGGCAAGGTGAGCGACCCGGTCAAGACCACCGGGGGGGTGTTCGTCATCCGCCCCGTGGCCCGGGTCGACGCCGACCGCAAGGCGTTCGAGGCGCAGCGTCAGCAGCAGCGCACGGTGACCACGGCGCGCCTCCAGCAGGAGACGGTGAGCCGCTGGCTGCAGGGGCTGCGCAAGGAGGCCGAGATCGTGGACAACCGCAAGAACGTCCTGACCTCGCGCACCTGATTCATCGGTTCGTGAAGGAGAGAGGCCCGCCTCCGGGGTTCCGGGGGCGGGCCTCTCTGCTTTTACGGCTTCAAGGGCCGAGGTTGGGCGTGTCCCCCGCTGGCGCGGGGGCCGGGCTTCGCGCGCCGTAGGAAACGATACTACCGTTTCCAACGGCGTCGAGCCCCAACGGTACTGCTGTTGGGTCTCGACCCTGCCGGGCGCGAATCCCTCACGTGGGGTTCCGCGTGTTAGTTGCCGTGCTCCCCTCCCCCCTTGTGGGGGAGGGGCCGGGGGTGGGGGGTACACGACGGGGCGGCGCCATCGCGGCGCCGCCCCGTCGTCGTTGCAGGCTGTTCCCTGTTCCCTGTCCCCTGTTCCCTGTCCCCAGCGGTTCCGGCTTACAGCCAGGTCCGCGCGCCCAGGGCCACCACCAGCACCCCGATCACGCTGAGGAAGTTCAGGTGGAACACCAGGGGGCCGAGGGTGATGCCCACGGCGACCAGGTCGACCACCAGGGGGCCGAAGGCGGCGGCGACGGAGGTGGTGAAGAAGGTGCGCGCCGCGCTCTCCGGCATGAACCGGACGGCCAGCTCGGTGAGGAGGGCTCCCAGGACCAGACCGACGAGGACCACCAGGAGCAGGCGACCGGCACGACGGCGTACGGCGACGTTCATCTCACCCCCCGACCCATGTGAAAAGGCGCCGTCAGCGGCGGCGCTCGATTGCGTACGCGATGCTCGTCCGCAGTGCGTCCAGCGCGGGACCCTCCGGGAGGCCTTCCAGCGCCTCCTCCGCGAGACGGGCGTACTCGAGGGCCGTGGCCCTCGCATAATCCAAGCCGCCGTGCCCGCGCACCAGCCGGACCACCCGGGCGATGCGCTCCTCGGAGGGCTCGGGGTCGCGGAACAGCTCCTCCACCTCGCGCCGCTCCGTCTCGGAGAGCGCGGGGAGAACGGCGATCAGCGGGAGGGTGACCTTGTGCTCGCGCAGGTCCAGCCCCGAGGGCTTACCCGTAACCGACTCGTCCGAGGTGTAGTCCAGGAGGTCGTCCGCGATCTGGAAGGCCATCCCCAGCTCGCGCCCGAAGCGCCGCAGCGGCTCGCGCAGCGAGGCGTCCCCAGCCAGCGCCCCCAGCTCGCAGGCGGCGGCCATCAGGGAGGCGGTCTTGGCCTCGATGAGCTGGAAGTAGTCCTCCTCGCCGAAGTCCAGCGCGTCGAAGGAGGAGAGCTGCCGCATCTCCCCCACCGTCATGGCGTTCGCCGCGTCGGCCAGGACCCGGATGGGCTCGATCTGCCCCAGCCGGGTGATCTCGATCATGGAGCGGGAGTACAGGTAGTCGCCCATGATGATGGCGACCTGGTGGCTCCACATGGAGTTCACCGTCGGCATCCCCCGGCGCAGCACCGAGTGGTCCACCGCGTCGTCGTGCACCAGCGTGGCCAGGTGCACCAGCTCCAGCACCGCGGCGAGCGTCTCGGCGTCGCGGCTGGGCCGCCCCCCCAGCTCGTTGCAGAGGAGGACCAGGGTGGGGCGGAACAGCTTCCCCCGCACCTGGAGGAGGTAGTGGCTCACCTCCTCCACGGAGCTGAAGTCCGCGATCACGATGCGGCGGATCTCCTCGAACACGCTGTCGAGGCGGTCCCGGATCGGGGCCTGGATGTCGGAGAGTCGCGGCGGTGCGGTGCGCAGCATGGATACGGTGTCGTCGGGGGCCGGGGGAGCCGAAAAGCTACACCCGCCCCCGGGGGTTGTCAAAAGCCGGTGCCGGAGACCGCGCGTAGCGATTCCAGCCGCGACGCGGCGTCGCGGAAGCGGATGTCGAAGGCGAGCACCCGCTCGTACATCTCGCGCGCGGCGGCGGCGTTCCCCAGCGCCTCCTGGCAGCGGCCCAGCTGGTACACCACCCCCACCACCTCGGCCTCGGAGGCGCCGGGGATGCGGAGCGCCCGGTCCAGGACGCGCGCGGCGACGGCGTGCTGCCCCTTCTCCACGAAGCAGCTCCCCAGCATCTCCAGGGTGGCGAGCGGGTTGGCGCCGCCGCGGAGCGCCACCTGGAACTCGGCGATGGCCTCGTCGACCAGCCCCATCTCCATGAAGGCCACCCCCAGGTCGTAGTGGCTGGAGGGGTCGTCGGCGCCGATGTTCTCGTTGACCTTCTGCCGGAACACGGAGAGCATGTCGGCGAAGTCGCGGTCCTCGTCGCCGGTGGGCTCCTCCTCCTCCACCACGAAGCGGGTGCTCCGCTCCTCGGGCTCGTCGTCCATGATGAGCGAGCCCAGGTCCACGTAGTCGCCGGCGGGGGCGGACGGGCGGGGCGCGGGTGCCGGCTCGGGGGGCGGCGGCGGGGCCAGGGCTCGGCGCGCCTCCTCGTTCCCGGCGTCCAGCTCCAGGACGCGCTGGTACACGGCGCGCGACTTGGCGTTGTCGGCGGGGGGGCCCAGGTGGCGCCCCAGGTCCAGGTAGGCCCGGACCATGGACTCCGCGTCGCCGGCGCGGAAGGCGTACTCCACCTGCTTCTGGTAGAGCGCGGTGTCGTCGGGGCGGCGCGCCAGGAGGGAGCGCACGGCCTCGATGGCCTGCGGGTACCGCCCGCCCGCGCCGAGAGCGCGGTGCGCCTCCACCAGCACCGTCTCGGCCTCCGCGGCCCGGCCGCGGTCCTCCAGCAGGTCCACCAGGCGGTGCAGCGAGGCGGTGTCGTGCGGCGCGGCGGCGACGCGCTCCCGCAGCTCCTCCACCGCGTCGCGGGCGGGGGGCGGCGCCCAGGCGGGTGCCGCGCCGCGCCCGGCGAAGGGGGGGAGCACGGGGGGCTCCGGCACGGCGTCGAAGTCCAGGAGCGGGAGGGGCTCGCCCACCTCCTCGTCGTCCTCGTCCCCCGCCTCCTCCACGTCCATCTCCGGGGCGCCGTCCGCCGGGTAGAGGAGCGGGAGCTCCGCGGGCGCGGGCTCCTCGCCGGCGAGCGAGGTGTGCTCGATCTCGAACCCGGGGTCGAGGAAGGGGAGCCCGTCGTCCTCCTCCGCGCCGCCGGCGGGGGCGGCGAAGTCGAGGCCCGTCTCCATGGTCTCCAGCCCTTCCAGCCCGCCGGGCTCCAGCCCCTCCGGCGGCATGGCGATCCCGGGGTCCACCTCGTTCCCCACCAGCGGGAGGTCGAGCCCGGCGAGCGGCTCCACCTCCGGCGCCTCGTCCGCGAGGGCGGCCCCGGGGACGACGTCCACGGGGTCCACGGAGCCGTAGAAGTCGAGCGACAGCCCCCGGTCCTCCACTTCCGCCGCGGGCTCGCGGGCGGCGGGGCCGGTGGCGAGGTCGGCGTCGGGGTCGATGGCGAGGATGCGCCCGCCGACCTCCTCGGCCTCCTCGTGGCGGCCGCGCTCCAGGAGGTGCGCCCGGAGGACGCGGAGCTGCTCCACCGCCTCGTCGGCGCGCCCGTGGGAGCGGAGCTGGTCGGCGAGGAGGCTGCGGACGTCGGTGTCGTCGGGGGAAAGGTCGGCGAACTCCTTGAGGGCGCCGAAGGAGGCGTCGAGCTGCCCGGCGCGCTGCATGCGCGCGGCGTACTCCAGGAAGTTCTGGCGCGCGTCGGCGAGGAAGCCGTGCGCGGCGCTGATCTGCCCCAGCTTGAGGTAGATGGCGGTGCGCGCCGGGGCGATGCGGAGGACCTTGCGGCAGAGGGCGATGGCGTTGTTGTGGAGCCCGGCTTCGGCGTAGGCGTCCACGGCGCGGTCGTACGCCTCCACGGCGCGGTCGGTCTCGCCCAGGCGGAGGTGGAGGTCGCCGATGCGGTTCCACAGCCCCACGTCGGCCTCCTCGCCCTCGGCGGCCTCGTCGGCGGCCAGGCGGTAGGTCTCCAGGGCGTCCCGCCACTGCTCCCGCTGCTCGAAAGCGCGGGCCTGCTCCTTCAGCTTCGCGACGTTGGCCATCAGGGTCGGAAGGGGGTGCTCCGGGGGCACGCCCGCGGGCGCGGGCATGGGGACGGCGTCACCGGGGGGGCCCCGACCGACGTATCCCGCTGAACAAACGTTGGAAAATAACGGCTCTCCGGGGCCGGTACAAGCAAAGGCGTCACGCCACGCGCCGTCCGCGCTTCCACACGCCGGCGCACACGGGGGCGGCGAGGCGGTACGGGATCTCGGCGACGCTCCCCACCCGCCACAGGGCGAGGTCGGCGGGGGCGCCGGGGGCGAGGGTCCCCCGCCCGTCGGCCAGCTCCAGCGCGGCGGCGCCCCCGGCGGTGGCGGCGCGGAGCGCCTCGGCGGGGCTCATCCCCATCCGCGAGCAGGCGGCGGTGAGGACGAAGGGGAGGCTGGGGGTGGGGGAGGACCCGGGGTTGAAGTCGGTGGCGAGGGCGACCGTGGCGCCGGCCTCCAGGAGGGCGCGCGCCGGGGCGAACCGGGGCCGCCCCAGGAAGAAGAGGGTGGCGGGGAGGAGGGTGGCGACGACGCCGGAGGCGGCGAGCGCGCGGATGCCGGCCTCGGACACGTCGCCCAGGTGGTCGGCGGAGGCGGCGCCCAGCTCGGCGGCCAGCTCGGCGCCCCCGCTCCCCTCCAGCTCGTCGGCGTGGAGCTTGGGGCGGAGCCCGTGGTCCAGCCCGGCGCGGAGGATGCGCTCGGTCTGCGCGCGGTCGAAGACGCCGGGCTCCATGAACACGTCGCAGAAGCGCGCCAGCCCCTCGGCGGCGACGGCGGGGATGGACTCCTCCACCAGGAGGTCGACGTAGGCGTCGCGCCGGTCGCGGTACTCGGGGGGGAACTCGTGCGCGCCCAGGAAGGTGGGGACCAGCTCGACGGGCTGGAGGTCGCGGAGGCGGCGCACGGCGCGCAGGGTCTTGAGCTCGTCGGCGGTGCTGAGCCCGTACCCGCTCTTGACCTCGGCGGTGGTGGTGCCGTTCAGGAGCATCTCGCGCAACCGCGGGAGCGCCATCTCCACCAGCTCGTCCTCGCTCCGGGCGCGGAGGTCGCGGACGGAGGCGTTGATCCCCCCGCCCCGCCGCGCGACCTCCATGTACGGGACGCCGGTGCAGCGCAGCACGTACTCGTCGGCCCGCCAGCGCCCGAACACGGCGTGGGTGTGCGAGTCCACCAGCCCCGGCGTGAGCACCCCGCCCCCGCAGTCCACCCGCTCGGCCCCCGGGAAGCGCGCCAGCACCTCGGCCTCGGGCCCCACTTCCGCCACGATCCCGTCGCGCACGGCGACCGCGCCTCCTTCCAGGACCGCTGCGGGATCGACGCCGTCGCCCGCGGCGGAGGGTCCGGTGCAGGCGGCGACCTGGGCCGCGTGGGTGAAGACGAGCGTGGAGCGCGAGGTGTCGGGCATGGTCGTCGGGTGGTGTGGTTGGACCGGAGTGGGCGAGGCTCCTGGCGGCGCCCCCACCCGGCTCGCTTCGGGCTCGCCACCCTCCCCCATTCTGGGGGAGGGGCATTTCCATGCTTCGATTCTCACCCTCCGCGTGTCGTGCTCCCCCTCATCCCAGCATTGGGAGAGGGGGCCGGGGGGTGAGGGCCTCTTCCGGACACGCTCCGGAACCACGGGTGCAGGCCGTTCCGCCGTACCCGTATGATCCGTGACGGAGGGAGACAGCCGGGCCGTTTCGGCTGGCTCACTCCGGGGCGGGGAGACTCGCGCGGTTTGCGAGGCTCGCCGCCCCCGCGCAGGAGACCGGCGCTGTTTGCCGGGCTCCGGAGCGGCCCCGAAGAGCACGAAAATCCCGCACGGCGCAACGACTTCCCCACCTGGCGGAGTTCTTGCGCAAACACCCCCCGCGGAAGTACAACGACATCCTAGACCGGCGCGGCGACCCGCGTCAACTCACGAGAAGTCCCGCCTCCAAATAGACGGAGCCCCCCGCCATGGTCGAAGTCTCCACGACGCCCCCCTCGGAACGCTACCCCGGCCGCCCCCCGGAGGGACGCCTGGTGGTGATCGCCCCCACCCGCGCGTCGTGCGAGACCATCGAGATCGGCGTGCAGCTCACCAACGTGGAGACCATCCTGGAGCGCGAGCACGGACACGAGATCCGCCAGCTCTCCGCGGAGGGGAAGGGCTTCGGGATCGTGGCCGGGACCGGGACGGGGAAGACGCTGGCGGTGCGCTCCATGGCCCAGTCCATCGTGGGGAGCGAGCTGCGCGTGGGCGTGGTGAACCGCGAGCGCGAGGCGACGCCCGACACCCCCAACTGGAACGTGGTGATCGTCACCACCGGGATCGCCCGGCGCTGGCTCCAGGACGACCTGATCACCAAGGACGACGTGGTGGTGGTGGACGAGATCCACCAGACCTCGGCGGAGCTGGAGCTGTGCCTGGCGCTCGCCAAGCGCGCGGGGTGCCGCTTCATCTGGCTCTCGGCCACGGTGGACCCGACGTTCTACGCGGAGTACCTGGACGCGGCGGCGGTGATCGAGTCGTCGGCGTTCGACCCGGCCCGCGCGGCGACGGTGCGCGTGTCGGGGACGCTGAACCCGCAGGAGTTCCTGAGCGAGCGCTTCCTCCGCCACGTGACCAAGGGGAAGCGGGGCGTGGCGGTGTTCGTCCCCACGCGGGCGGGGACGGAGCAGGTGGCGAAGCTGGTGGGGGAGAAGTACCCGGCGGTGTTCGCGGAGTACTACCACGGCGGGGAGCCGGTGAGCAAGCTGGCGCCCTTCCTGGAGGGGACGGCGAAGAAGCCGTTCGTGCTTGCCATGACGGCGGCGGGGCAGTCGGCGCTCAACATCCGCGGGCTGGACACGGTGGTGATCGAGGACGCGCAGTTCACCACGCTGGTGAAGAAGGGGAAGAACGTGCTGACGCGCCTCCCCCTGGGGGCCAACGAGATCCTGCAGATGGCGGGGCGGGTGCACGGGCGGGTGGAGGGGGGCGAGGTCTACATCCTGTCGGAGCGGAACATCGACTTCGCCAAGCTGGAGCCCACGGAGCCCAACTTCCAGCTGGCGGGCGACCCGGAGCGGGTGGCGATGACCTGCGCGGACATGGGGGTGCGCGCGGACGAGCTGGACCTCCCGGTGCCGCTGGACCGCATCGCCTACCGGCGCGCGGTGGAGACGCTGGAGCGCCGCGGGCTGATCCGCGCCAACCGGCTGACGGAGTACGGGCGGCGGGTGGAGGTGCTCCCGGTGGACCGCCCCTGGGGGGAGCTGCTGGTGCAGAGCCCGGAGGCGCTGGTCCCGGTGGTGGCGACCTGCGCCTCCATCGAGTCGCTGCACCGCATGCTCCGCCAGGACAACGACATCGGCCGCTACGTGGTGCCGGGGAGCGACCACCTCACCACGTACCGCATCTACGAGGACGCGCTCCGCACCTGCGGGACGCTGGGGAGCGTGTACGGGCTCCCGCGGCACGTGTTCGACGAGGAGGCGCTGGCGGAGTGGGCGGAGGAGCGCGGGGTGCTGGTGCGATCCATCGAGGACGGGGCGCTGGCGATCGCTTCCATCTACCGCTCGCTGGACCTGGACCTCCCGCGCCACTTCCCGCGCCTGAACGAGGAGCTGACCTCGGGGTGGCAGCGCCTGGTGGCGGAGGTGATGCCCTTCGACCTGGTGATCGACGAGGAGACGAGCTGGGGGGACGAGGTGCGCGTCTCGCAGAACAGCGTGTGCGGGAGCTACGGGGCCGTCGCGGGGTCGCTGCGCTACTTCTCGGACCGCTTCGGGCGGGCGCGCGGGCGCCATCGAGGGGACGGAGATCCCCTACGCCCTGCTCTGGGAGTTCGCCACGGAGGGGGAGCGGGAGATCGTCTACGACCCGGAGCACCGCCGCGCGCCGCTGCGCGTGCGCCGCGCGCGGGTGTTCCACGGCTTCGAGCTGGACTCGGAGATCGAGGCGGTGGACGCCTTCTCGGGGGAGCTGGCGGAGCTGGCGCGCCGCGCGCTGGCGGAGGCCATGGCGTCGGGGGCGGCGCACCACCCGGCCACGCGCCACAACCGCGACGTGTTCCGCGAGCTGCGCGAGACGTACCGCCGCTCGGGGGGGACGGTGCCGGAGGTGACGGAGGCGCGGCTGGCCGACTGGTTCGCAGAGCGCATGGCGGGGGTGGGGTCGTACGCGGAGTTCATGGCGGCGGAGCTCCGGGTGAGCGCGGACGACTTCGTCCCGGCGGAGGAGCGGGCGCGGTGGGCGGCGCTCCCGGACAGCATCCACGTGGAGGGGCGCGACTACCCGCTGGACTACCACTTCGAGGAGGGGACGCCGGTGGTGCGCGCCCGCGTCCCGGAGCGGGTGCTCTGGGAGCTGGACGAGGCGGAGCTCCCGGAGCTGGACCGCCCGCTGCACTGGACGGTGACGCGCGGCAAGCACGAGTCGCTCCGCGCCCCCTCGCTGGACGAGGCGCGCGAGCTGGCGGCGGAGAACCGCTTCGAGCGCGCGGAGAGGGGGCCCCGCCGCGGCCGCGAGGAGGGCGGCGACGGCGACCGTCCGCGCCGCGGGGGCCAGCGCGGCCCCGGCGGGAAGCGCGGCGGCAAGGCCTACTCCGGCCCGCGCCCGCCGAAGAAGGGGGGGCGCAGGGGCGGCGGAGGCGGACGGCGGAAGCGGTGAGGCCACTTGCCCGCCGGGGATCTCCCGCTATGATCCAGGAGTATACGTCGGCCCGACGAACCACGAACTCCTCGCAGGAGATCTCCATGTCCCGAAAGTCGTACGCCCCCGCCGCCCTCCTCGCGCTCGGCCTGGCCGGGTGCGCGGGGGCGGCGAGCGAGCCCGCTCCCGCACCGGCCCCCGCGGCCCCCGCTGCGACCCCCGCGCCCGCCGCTCCTGCGGCCCAGGGGGGCGACGTCGCGCAGCGGCTCGCCAAGTACACCACCGTGCGCCTCACCGCCGACCTGTCCTCGCTCAGCGCCAGCGAGCGGCGGATGATCCCGCTCCTGATCGACGCCGCGCGCGAGATGGACGGCGTCTACTGGCACCAGGCGTACGGCAACGGCGACTCGCTCCTGGCCTCCGTCCGCGACCCGCAGCTCCGCCGCTTCGTGGAGATCAACTACGGGCCGTGGGACCGGCTGGAGAACGACCAGCCCTTCGTCCCCGGCGTGGGGCCGAAGCCGGAGGGGGCCAACTACTACCCCGCCGACATGACCAAGGAGGAGTTCGAGCGCGCCGTGGCCGCCGGGCCCGCCGCCCGCGCCGACTCGCTGCGCAGCCTGTACACCCTGGTGCGGCGCGACCCGCAGGGACGGCTGACCGCCGTCCCCTTCTCGCGCGCCTACGCCGACGCGCACCGGCGCACCGCCGAGAAGCTCCGCGCCGCCGCCGCCCTGGCCGAGGACCCGGGGCTGAAGCGCTACCTGGAGCTGCGCGCCGACGCGCTCCTGACCGACCGGTACCAGGCGAGCGACCTGGCCTGGATGGACATGAAGCGCAACAACCTGGACCTGGTCATCGGCCCCATCGAGACCTACGAGGACCTCCTCTTCGGCTACAAGGCCTCGCACGAGGGGTACGTGCTGATCAAGGACCGGGAGTGGAGCCAGCGGCTGGCGCGCCTGGTCTCCTTCCTCCCGGCGCTGCAGCGCGGCATCCCCGTGGCCGAGCAGTACAAGCGGGAGACCCCGGGCGCCGAGTCGGAGCTGAACGCCTACGACGTGGTGTACTACTCCGGGCAGGCCAACGGCGGCTCCAAGACCATCGCCATCAACCTCCCCAACGACGAGCAGGTGCAGCTCCAGAAGGGGACCCGGCGGCTGCAGCTCAAGAACGCCATGCGGGCCAAGTTCGACCAGATCCTGATCCCCATCGCGCAGGAGCTCCTGGCCCCCGACCAGCTCCCGCAGACCACCTTCGACGCCTTCTTCGCCAACGTGATGTTCCACGAGGTGGCGCACGGGCTGGGGATCAAGAACACCATCAACGGGCGCGGCACCGTGCGCGAGGCGCTCAAGGAGCGCGGCTCCTCGCTGGAGGAGGGGAAGGCCGACATCCTGGGGCTGTACATGATCCAGCAGCTCAACCGGCAGGGGCGAGATGGGGCGGGAGGACGTCCGCAACAACTACGTCACCTTCCTCGCCAGCCTGTTCCGCTCCATCCGCTTCGGCGCCTCCAGCGCCCACGGGCGGGCCAACATCGCCGCCTTCAACTACATGCTGGAGCGGGGCGCCTTCGCCCGCGGGGCCGACGGGCGGTACCGCGTGGACTTCCCGCGCATGGAGTCGGCCATGAACGACCTGGCCCGCGACATCCTGGTGATGCAGGGGAACGGCGACTACGCGGCCGTCGGCGAGTTCCAGGCGAAGTACGGGAGCGTGGGCCCGCAGCTCCGGGCCGACCTGGACCGGCTGGGGACGCGCGGGATCCCGGTGGACGTGGTGTTCGAGCAGGGTGCGTCGGTGCTCGGGCTGAACCCCTGATTTCCGGATGAAGGGCGGGATTCGGGCGTGCCCCCGCTGACGCGGGGTCGGGCTGCGGCTCCGTAGGGAACGATACAACCGTTCCCAACGGAGTCGAGCCCCGGCAAACTGCGCCGGGTCTCGCCCCTTCGGGCTCGCATCCCTCACGCAACTGCTGCTCATAACCTGTAGTCCGTAGTTGTCGTGCTCCCCTCCCCCCTTGTGGGGGAGGGGCCGGGGGTGGGGGGCGGCTCCGCCGCGGGGAGATTCCCCGCGGCGGAGCTTCGTTTTCCGGGGGAAACAAGCGGTTCGCCGGATGGGTACATTTACCCATGCGTTTCCCCGCCCGCGCGGGCATCTTGGCGGGAACCGGGCGGAGCGCACCGGCCGGTTCCCGTCGTCCCGACCCGATCCCATTCCCGACCCAGGAGACTTCCCCGTGGAACGATACGATGCCGTGTTCATCGGCAGCGGGCACAACGCCCTCGTGTCCGCCGCCTACCTCGCCCGCGCCGGGTGGAGCGTGCTGGTGCTGGAGCGCAACGACCGCCCCGGCGGCCTGGTGCGCACCGAGGAGCTGACCCTCCCCGGCTTCCACCACGACGTGTACTCCAGCGCCCACCCGCTCTTCGTCACCGGCGCCGCGTACGCCGACCTGGGGCCCGAGCTGGCCGAGCGGGGGCTGCGCTACGTCAACACCGACCTCCCCACCGGCGTGTCCATGCCCGACGGGCGCACCGCCGTGTTCTCGGTCGACGCGGGCGCCACCGTCGCCGAATTCGAGCGCCTCTCCCCCGGCGACGGCGCCGCCTTCGGGGAGATGATGCAGGAGTTCGGCGCCCACGCCGGCGACGTGTTCTCGCTCTTCAACCAGGACCTGGCCTCCGGCGAGGCGCGGAAGACCATCCGCCGGCTCATGGAGGACCCCGACGGCCCCGGCTTCACCCCCTTCGCCGCCGACTTCGTCGCCACCGCGCGCGACGTGCTGGAGGGGCGCTTCCGCTCCCCCGTGGTGCACGCCATGGTGGCCCCCTGGGTGATGCACCTGGGCCGCACCCCCGACTCCGCCAACAGCGGCTTCTGGGTGCCGTTGACGCTGATGGCGCTGATGGGCGGCGGGATGGCGCTCCCCGTGGGCGGGAGCGAGATGATGGCGAAGGCGCTCGTCCGCCTCATCGAGGACCGCGGCGGCGTGGTGCGCGTGGACGCGCAGGTGGACCGCATCCTGGTCAACGGCGGCAAGGCCACGGGCGTGCGCCTGGCCGGCGGCGAGGAGATCCGCGCCACGCGCGCCGTGGTGGCCTCCGTCAACCCCGACCAGCTCTACCTCCGCCTCCTGGCCGACGCGGACGTCCCCGCGCCCCTCGTGCGCCAGGCCTCGCGCTACCGCTACGGGCGGGGGTGCGTGCAGATCCAGCTCGCGCTCTCGCAGGCGCCGCGCTGGGCCGACGAGCGCTTCACGCGCGTAGGGCAGCCGCACCTCACCAGCGGGATGGACTCCGTCACGCTGGGGATCACCCACGCGCTCAACGGCTACCTCCCCGCCGAGCCCACCCTCTCGCTGGACGTCCCCACCCAGCTGGACCCGTCCCGCGCCCCCGAGGGGAAGGCCATCCTCCGCCTGCAGATGCTGGAGATCCCCATCCGCCCCCGGGGCGACGCCGCGGGGACCATCGACGTGGGCGACGGCACCTGGACCGACGACCTCAAGCAGCGCTGGGCCGACCGGGTGCTGGACACCGTGGAGCGCCACCTCCCCGGCGTGCGCGACAGCGTCCTGGGGATGCACGTGACCTCCCCCGACGACCTGGCCCGCTTCAACCCCAACTGCGGCCCGGGGGACGCGTACGGGGGCTCGCACGACCTGGCGCAGAGCTACCTGTTCCGGCCGCTCCCGGGGCAGCCGTCGCACCGGTCCGTGGTGCCGAACGTGTTCATGCTGGGGGCGGCGACGTGGCCGGGGCACGGGATCAACGGCGGGTCGGGGTACATCGTCGCGCAGACGCTTCTGGCGCACGCGCATGATCGTGAGACCGTGGGGTAGCTTTGTGGCGTGGGGCCGCTGCGGAGCCCGGCGAATACCCCCCACCCCCGGCCCCTCCCCCACAAGGGGGAGGGAGAACCGCGATCGATCCCGTTGCGCCATTTATTCCGGCAGCGTACAGTTCGTGGAGGCAGTTTATTTCCGGACATCATCATACCGGAGGTGCGACGTGACGAAGACGACGAAGCTCAAGCTCCACAGGGAGACCGTGCAGTGCCTCACCGTCCCGACGTCGGTGGACGCAGCGGCCTCGGCGCCGATCCGCTGCATCACCGACGGGCACTTCACCTGCGCCTGCTGAAGTCAGCGGCGACCCGAGTCCCTGTAAGACGACGGGGCGGCACCGCGATGGTGCCGCCCCGTCGTTCGTTCGTGGCCGCATCGCCGGGGGTATGAAACCCCCGGCTACGAACTGCAGGCGTCCTTCGGACGCGGTCCCGTCCGCCAGGACGGCTGCCGTTTCCAGCCGGGGTTTCATACACCCGGTGCGGTGCCCGCCCGGCGCACCGTCGTCGCAGGCTGTCCCCTGTCCCCTGTTCCCTGTCCCCTGTTCCCTGCCGTTCCTACATCTCCACGTGCTCCTGCTCCGCCGGGCCGCGCGCGCGCCGCCCCGCCCACGCCGTCACCGCCACCCCCGCGAAGATCAGCGCCCCCGCGGGCAGCAGGCGCGGGGAGAGGCGCTCGCCCAGGACCGGGCCGGCCAGGAGGGCGGTGACCACGGGCTGGAGGTAGATGTACACCGACACCACGCTCGCCTCCACCCGCTTCAGCGCCCACACGTTCAGGTAGTAGGCCAGCACCGTGGGGAACACCACGATCCAGGCCAGCGCCGCCCACGTCGCGCCCGAGAGCGCGCCGTCGCGGGCCAGGAGCGCCGGGGCGCCCCAGGGCGCGATCTGCACCGCGCCGAACACGAAGATCCAGGTGCTCACCGTCAGCGGGTCGTAGCGCCGCACCAGGTCGCGCGCGATCACCAGGTAGAGCGAGAAGGAGAGCACGTTCAGCAGCGCCAGCAGGTTCCCCGCCCCGCTCCCCGACGCCAGGTCCACCCCCACCAGGTACAGCGCCCCCGACGCCGCCAGCCCGATCCCCACCCACTTCCCCGGCGACGAGCCCTCCCGCCCCAGCAGGATCGCGATCAGCAGCGTCGTCGCCGGCCCCATCGTCTGGAGCGTCTGCGCCGCCGTCGCCGTGGTCATCGTGAGCGCCGTGATGTACAGGAGCTGGTTCGCCGCCACCCCCAGGAAGGCGTACAGCGCCAGCCGCGCGTAGTCCGCGCGGGAGCGGACCCGCTCGCGCACCAGCACCCGCTGCAGCACCAGGAAGAGGAGCGCCGCCCCCGACACGCGGAGCAGCGCCAGGGCCGGGCTCGACAGGTCGCGGAGCGCCACCTTCACCGCCACCGGGAGGGTGGCGAACAGCACCTGCGTGAGCACCAGCACCACGTAGACCGACGACGGCTTCTTCACTTCTCTCCTCCGACTGCACGGACCGGATTATTCATGGGTGAAGCATACCCCTCCCGGTGCCGCGGGTTCGCCGCGCGGTCTTCCCCGGGGGGAGCGGGGTCCGTATCTTGCCGCGCGTACCCGCCGCACCCTGACCCGATCCAGACACGCCGGAGGAGAGATGAGCGAGCACGAGCACCACCACCACCATGACCACGAGCACGAAGGGGACGAGAGCTTCGGCATGGCCCTCGGCTTCCGGATCTTCGAGGACGAGGGGCAGGTCTACCTCGCCGAAGTGGAGATCACCCCCTACGTGGACGAGCCGAACGCCCTCGGCGCGACGCTGGTGTTCCACCCGCTCAACGAGCTGGACCCCACCTCCCCCAGCGACGACGTGGACTGGCCCGCCTGGCCCGTGGACGTGGACGACGACCTCACCCGCGACACCGGCGCTCCCGTCCCCTCGCAGTTCCTGGAGATCGTGCGCCAGGTGGGCCGCTTCACCGAGGAGCAGCTCCGCGACTACCTGGCCCTCGCCCGCGAGGAAGCCGGCGCCGAAGAGGAAGGCGAGGAAGGGGGCTGAACGAGCGGCCGGGGGGGAGAACCGCAACGGCGGCCCTCACCCCCCGGCCCCCTCTCCCACAAGGGGAGAGGGGGAGAACGACAGGCACGGCAAGCAGTTGCGTGAGGGATGCGAGCCCGAAGGGGCGAGACCCGCGCGCGGTTTGCGCGGGGCTCGACTCCGTTGGGCAGCGTTGTTTGCTGCCCTACGGAGCCGCAGCCCGACCCCCGCGCCAGCGGGGGGCACGCCCGAACCCCCCTACCCCTCCAGAGCCTCCCGAAGCACCCGCCGCAGCGTCTCCGCGAACCCCGCGATGAAGTCCACCCTCCCCCGCCGCGACGCCAGGAACGGGTCCATCACCGTGCAGCGGATCACGCTCACCCCCCCCGCGTCCACGTACTCCTCGTAGCCGAACCCCAGCTCCCGCACCACCGGCTCCGCCGCGCGCCCGTACTCCCCCGCGCGCAGCACCGTCTTGGTGACGAAGTAGTCCAGCGCCCGCGCCCCCGCCCGCTCCGACACGCTCATCGCCCGGTAGATGCGGTCCGCGAAGTCGTTGGTCGCGGCCAGCGTCCCCAGCGACGGGTGCCCCACCGCGAAGCAGACGATGTTGATGTCCGGCGTGGGGAGGAGCACCAGCCGGAACGGGTCCCAGTCCCCCGTCCCCAGGCGGCGGTGCAGCATCAGCGCGCCGCGCGCCGTCTCCCCCACCAGGCGCCCGTACCCCCGCGCGTCCAGCGGGAGCACCTTGTGCGACATCCACACCCCCGCCGCCGCCGCCCCCGGCTTGGACCCCTCGAAGATGTAGCGCCCGATGTACCCCCACTCCGACGCCCCCCGGTGGAAGAGGTACGGCGCCTCCACCGCCACCAGGTCGCGCACCCGCCGGTCGCGGAAGGACACCGCCCCCGCCGGGTAGGGGATGAACCCCAGCTTGTGCGGGTCGATGGTCACGGAGTCCGTGCGCTCCATCGCCACCAGCGCGCGGTACACCCCCTCCTCCGGCCACGCCTCCGGCGCGTAGTCGGAGAGCGTCTCCTCGTAGCTCCGGCGCCCCCCGTCCGCCCCGCGCGTGATGGAGGCCGCGTACCCCCCCCACGCCGCGTCCGCGTGCAGGTAGAAGCACACCCCCAGCTCCCGCGCCACCCGCTCGCGCACGTCCGCGACCAGGTCCAGCCGGTCCACCGCGCTCTCCTCCGTGGTCCCGATCACGGAGACCGCCGCGATGATCGGCGTGCGCCGCTCCGCCAGCGCGCGCACCCGCTCCTCGAACGCCACGGGGTCCATGCGGAAGCGACGGTCCACCGGGACGTGCACCAGCTGCGCGCTCCCGATCCCCAGCGCCCGGCAGATCTTCTCCCACGAGTAGTGCGCCGTGGAGGGCACCAGCACCACCCCCGAGGGGAGCGCGTCCCCGAACCCCTCGCGCAGCCGCCGCCCGAACTCCTGGTAGCCCAGCGCCGCCAGCGAGTGGCGCCGCATCACCTCCAGCGCCTGGAACGGCTCCCCCACCCACTCCGTCAGCGCCTCCGCCGCGTCCAGAGCCGAGCCCGCCGGGAGGTTCAGGAGCTGCCACAGGTCCAGCCCCAGCAGCTCCGCGCGCGTCCCGTCGGCCAGAGTCACCGCGATCTCCCGCGCCCCCATCTCCTCCGCCGCCCAGCGCACCTCCACCGGGAGGTAGCGGAGGTTCCGCGCCACCCAGAGCGCCTCGAAGTTGGCCACCGTCCCCCCCGAGGTGAGGTGGCCCCACTGGCGCTCCGGGTCGTACCCGATCATCCGCGCCAGCTGGTCGGCCACCTCCAGCTCCATCCGCGTGGTCACCGGCGAGGCCTCCGCCGCGACGTTGTTGGGGTTGTAGAGCATGGTCGCGAAGTACCCCACCAGGCTCGCCATGGTGAGGTCCGACGACATGTGCCCGATGTAGCGCGGGCTGAAGAACGGCACCCCCGCCTTGAGCTCCGCCAGCAGCCCCATCAGCTCCTGCGAGAGCGTGGAGATGGACTGCTCGTAGGCGGGGTTGTGCTTCTCCGTCTCGCGGACGAGGAAGCCGTCCTCCGGGTGGAAGTTGCGGCGCCAGAAGACGTGGTCGCGGAAGGCCTCCAGGAGGAGCTTCTCCATGGTCTCCGCGTTCTCCGCCTTGGGGCCCAGGAAGATGGAGGCCAGGTCCAGCACGTTGTCGTCCCGTCTATCGTTCATCGGTCTGCGTAGCATGTGGGACCGCGCAGGAGCCCGGCAAACTACGCCGGTCTCCTGCGCGGGGGTACTGCAACGGCCTCTTGCCGCCGGGCGAGTCCCGCACCGGCGACTGAAGTCGCTGCAACGACTGCACGAAGTCCGCCTTCGCGGACTGTACTGCCGGACGCCAGCGTGGAGATGCCCCTCCCCCGGAACGGGGGAGGGTGGCGGCTCTCAGGCCGCCGGGTGGGGGCCTACCCCAGCCGCTTCCGCACCTTGGCCCACGTGGAGTGGAAGCTCACCAGCGGCGAGGAGCGCGCGCGCCCCATCACCCGGCCCGCGCGGAGCGCCTCCAGCAGCCCCTCGCGCGTGGGCTCGAAGGGGGGCACCTCCACCCAGCCGCGCCCCATCTCCCCCAGCGAGTGCGAGTCCGAGCCCGCCCCCAGCAGCTTCCCGTTCGCCAGCGCCCACTCCTCGCCGCGGAGGTTGAGCGCCGGGCTCCAGGTGCGCGCGTTGTGCGCCTCCACCACGTCCACCAGCTCCGCGATGCGGTCCAGGAAGGCGCCCGCCCCCGCGCGGCGCGTGTCGAACGGGTGGGGGACGTACACCACCCCGCCCTGCGCGCGGATGCGCTCGCAGGTCTCGCGGGCCGGCGTGCCCTTCGGGATGCGCTCCGTGAGCAGGATGCCGATGATGTCCGCGCCCTCCGCCGTCTTCACCTCCTCCCCCACCAGGATGCGCTCCGGGTCCAGCCGGTGCAGCTCCCGCGCGCCGCCGATCTCGTTGTGGTCCGTCACCACCAGGCGGTCGATCCCCCGCGCGCGCGCCGTCGCCAGGATCGCCTCCGGCGGGCACAGGCAGTCGTACGAGGCGTACGAGTGCGAGTGCATGTCCAGCCGGAGGAGGCGCCCCGGCGCCGCCGGCTCAGCCACCGGCCTCCGCGCGCCGCGCCAGCTCCTCCCACACGGCGCGGGCCCGGTCCTCCAGCTCCCCCACGGTCCCCGTGTTCTCGATCACCACGTCCGCGCGGGCGCGCTTCAGCTCCGAGGGCATCTGCGCCGCGATCATCCGCCGGGCCTCCTCCGGCTCCAGCCCGCGGTCGCCCACCAGGCGGAGGAGGCGCGTCTCCTCCGGCGCGTCCACCAGCACCAGCACGTCGAACTCGTCCGCCATCCCCACCTCGAAGAGGAGGGGGACGTCGGCCACCACCAGGCGCTCGCCGCGCGCCACCGCGGCCCGGTACTCCTCCTCCCGGAGCGCGTGCACCGCCGGGTGGACGATCCCCTCCAGCCGCGCCCGCTCCTCCGGCGAGGCGAAGACGATCTCCCGCAGCGCCGCCCGGTCCAGCCCCCCGTCCGCGGCCAGCACCCCCGCGCCCCACGCCTCCTCGATGCGCTCCAGCGCGGGAGAGCCGGGCTCCACCGCGCGCCGCGCCAGCTCGTCCGCGTCGATCACCGTGGCGCCGAGGGACCGCCACACCCGCGCGACGCTGGACTTTCCCGCCGCGATGTTCCCCGTGAGTCCGACCTTGAGCATGGGCTTGGATTCCATTGATAGGGCCGGGTTTGGGCGTGCCCCCGGCTGCGCCGGGGTCGGGCTGCGGCTCCGTAAAGCACGATACGACCGTGCTTAACGGAGTCGAGCCCCCGCAAACTGCGCGGGGTCTCGCCCCTCCGGGCTCGCATCCCTCACGCAACTGCCTGGCGTAAACGCAGTTGTCGTGCTCCCCCTCTCCCTTTGTGGGAGAGGGGGCCGGGGGGTGAGGGGTCCAAAGGTACGCCCCGCGCACCGGCGCGGCAACGCGGCCGGAAAAGCGGCGGGGCCCCGGCGCGCTCGCGCCGGGGCCCCGCTTCCGTCCCTCGCGTCCGTCCGCGTCAGCGGAGGGCGCGGCGCGCCGGGGCCACCGCCGTCTCCCGGATGTCGTCCGCCGTGCCGCGCGTCCCGTCGCGCCCCGCCGAGGCCACCACCAGCGTCCCCCGGTTGCGCTTCAGGTAGAACGGCACCCCCCAGGGGTCCACCCCCGCCCCCTCGTCGCCGTAGTGGCGGCGGATGAAGGCGCTGAACTCCCGCGGCTTCGGCGAGGGCTTCCCGGCGGTGCGGTCCGACTCGATCAGCCGGGCGAGCTCCCGCACCTTGGAGCGCGCCGACCACTCGTACACCGGGTCCAGGGCGGGGCGCAGGTACGGCTGGAGGCGCGAGCGGACGACCGGGCTCGCCAGGGCCAGGACGGCCACGAGGATCAGGAGGAGGAAGCGGCCCATGGGAGGCTTCGGGGGAGACGGTGCGTCGAGGATGGGCGGGGACCCACCAATCTAATGGTCGGCCCCCGGGGTGTAAACCTTGATCGCGCCGCCACCTACCCCGCGGCCCGGAAGACGTCCGCGCCGTCCCCCCCTCCTCCGCCCGCACGCGCCCCAGGATGGCCAGGCGCTCCAGGTGCGCGCGCGTCTCGCGCAGCGCGTGCATCAGCACCGACGGCGGGTACTCCGGGTGCGGGTGCCGGCGCCGCGCCACCTCCCACGCCGTGCACGGGCCCTCCGCCACCAGCGACGCCACCGTCTCCGTCTCCTCCTCCGTCACCCGGCGCAGCTCCGCGATCCGCGCCGCCGCCGCGCCCCCCTCCAGCGGCTCCCCGTGCCCCGGGAGGAGAAGCGCGGAGCGGAGCGCCTCCAGCCGCCCCAGCGCCTCCAGGTAGTCGCCCACCGGGTCCGCCCGCTGGCGGTTCACCCCGATGGTGGGCGTCACCCGCGGGAGCACCGCGTCCCCCGCCACCAGCACCCCGTCCCCCGGACGGTGCAGCGACACGTGCCCCGCCGTGTGCCCCGGCGTCCACGCCCACCGCCACCCCGGGCACCCGGGGAGGCCGCCGCCCTCGCCCCGGAGCAGGTCGTCCGCCGGGACGAAGGCGGAGAGCGGGTTGGCCCGGCCGCGGTCCGCCTCCACCCCGCGCCGCAGCTCCTCCGGCGCCCCGCCCCGCCGCACCAGCCCCGAGCGGTACTCCGCCTCGTCCTCGGGGTCGGCCTCCGCGTGCGCCATCCGCTCCGCGTCCAGCGCTCCCATCAGGAGCCGCGCCCCGCACGCCTCCCGCACCCGGCGCACCAGCCCCACGTGGTCCAGGTGCATGTGCGTCACCAGGTGCGCCCCCACCCGCTCCCACCCCCCCGCCGCCTCGCGCACCCCCGCGTCCAGCGCCGCCCACGCGTCGTCCGTGTTGCCACCCCCGTCCACCAGGAGGAAGCGCCCGTCGTCCAGCCGCGCCAGGTAGGCGTGCACGGAGCGCGGGCGGAAAGGGAGCGGCGTGGTGATCCGCCAGAGCCCGTCGGCGACGGAAAGGACGTGGGGCGGGAGCGTGGGCATGCAGCGAAGATAACGGCCGCGCCCCCGGAGGACAGGGGGCGCGGCCGGGGATCGAAGTCGGCCGGTCAGGGCCGCGCGATCTCCTTCACGACTCCGCCAGCGTGCAGACGCAGCAGCCATTGTTTATGGAGAAGCCAGTCCAGCCGGGTCCGTTCATGTCCGAACAGATCATCGCGCAAAAGTCCGAGGAGCCCCCTACGCAGGCCTGATGGGTGGCGCTAGCCTGCGTCGCATCGAACCCGAGCGCTGCGACCATGAGCACCGTGGATGCGATCAAGAGGTATAAGCGTGGATTCCTCATCGGACCTCCTCGTGTTGAGTGGTGTGCCCGGCCGGACTGGCCGACCGGAAGACGCGCACACCCATGATGCCATTCCCCGGAGAATTCCACAACAGGAGCGAGTGGCACGCCGGTGGGTTTGCCGGGGACCGCCGCCCCGGGTAGCTTGCGCCCCCATGCAAGACGCCACCACAACCAGCGCCCCTCCCTCCGGCCGCCCCCTCCGGGCGCTCCTCCTCTACCTCGCCGCCGTCTTCGTCGGCGGGGCGCTCCTGGCGCCGTGGCTGTACGCCGCCGTGCAGGGGCTGGCTCCGTCGGTTCCCGCACTGGAGGAGCTCGCGGGGATGCCGTTCGCGCGGTACGTGAACCGGGCGCTCCTCGTCATGGCGCTCGCCGGGCTCCCCTTCTTCCTGCGCGGCGCGGGAATCCGGCGCTGGGCAGACGCGGGCGTCGAGCCGGGGCGCGTGGCATGGCGGCGCTTCGGGGCGGGGTTCGTGCTGGGGATCGTGTCGCTGGCGGCGGTGTGCGCGGTGGCGCTCCTGGCGGGAGGGCGGCGGCTCGCCGAGAAGCCCACGGCGGGCGAGCTGGCCGCCGAGGCCGCGGGCGCGCTGCTCACCGGCGTGGTGGTGGGCGTCATGGAGGAGCTGCTCTTCCGCGGCGCCATGTTCGGCGGGCTGCGGCGGGCCATGCGCTGGCCGGCGGCGCTCCTGCTGTCCAGCGCCGTCTACGCCATCGTGCACTTCCTGGGGCGCCCCGCCAATCCGCCCGAGGTGACCTGGCTCTCCGGGTTCCACGCGCTCCCCGGGATGCTCGCCGGGATGGCCGATCCGCGCGCCGTCCTCCCCGGCTTCCTGAGCCTCACCCTGGCCGGCGTCATCCTGGGCCTCGCCTACCAGCGGACGGGCGACCTGGCCGCCTCCATCGGCATCCACGCCGGGTGGATCTTCTGGCTGCGCTACTACGGCCTGCTCACCGACTCCGTCCCGGGAGCCGATCCGTGGTTCTGGGGGACGCAGAAGCTGGTCGACGGGTGGATGGCGCTCGCCGCGCTGGTGGCGGTGCTCGCCGTGGTGCTGGCGATGGGACGGAAGACCGGGGCGCCGCGGGGCTGAGCGGCCCCGTGGCGGCCGCTCTACGGAAGCGTCTTGGTCTGCGGAAGGTCCGAGAACTCGTAGACCACGGTGCGGTTGGTCTTGAGGTCCGTGACGGACACGTGGGTATGGGTCACCAGGACGTCCACACCGCTCCCCGCCGCGCGCGTGTCCACGTTGATGAACCCGTCCGTGTACCACGTCCTCAGGATGGCTCCGGCCGGCTTCTCCCAGCCGGTCTCGTGGGGGTAGACCAGCGCGAGGTACTTGACCTCGTCGGCCTTCACCCTCCGCATGTTCGCCGTCATGAGCGTGAAGACCCGCTGTGCCGCGAACTCGCGGTCCACCCCATTCCCCGGCCACTCCGCCCCGATGTGGCCGCCGATGATCGCTCCGTCGTTGAAGACCCCCACCACCGCGCAGCAGCTGTCGACGTGGGGGAAGAAGATCTCGTCCCCGGCCTTGCCCACCCCCACGTAGCCCCGTCCCTTCGGAATCGCCGCGCCGGGCTCCAGCAGCTCGATCCGCATCCTCGTCTCTCCCGTTCTGAACCGTGGAAGCCTTCCCTGCTCGGACGCAGCCGAATGTAAAGCCTCCGCCCCCGGGAACCGAGGCTCACGTATCGCTCCACCCTGGCCCGGAACTTTCTGACGCCGTATTGTATCAGGCTGTATCACCATGATCGTGCCGGAGCCCGCGGCCCGCGCCGCGTCGAACCGTTCCCAGTTGCCAGACCCATGGCCACCAAGACCAGGCAGAAGCCGAACACCCCCCCGCAGGTGGAGCTGGACCGGGACACCCTGCTCGGGTTCTACCGCACCATGCTCCTCGCGCGGCGGCTGGACGACAAGGAGATCCAGCTCAAGGGGCAGAACAAGATCTTCTTCCAGATCTCCGGCGCCGGGCACGAGGCCGTGCAGGTGGCCGCCGCCGCGCACGCCCGTCCCGCGTACGACTGGTTCTACTTCTACTACCGCGACCGCGCCTTCACCCTGGCGCTGGGGATGACCCCGCTGGAGCACCTCCTCTCCGCCGTCGGCGCCGAGGCGGACCCCAACTCCGGCGGGCGGCAGATGCCCTCCCACTGGGGGCAGAAGACGCTCAACATCGTCTCCACCTCCTCCCCCACCGGGACCCAGTTCCTCCAGGCCGTCGGCACCGCCGAGGCGGCCATGCGGGCGCGCAAGGTGGGCGAGCCGCTCATCGAGACCACCGGCGCCAGGGAAGACGAGGTGGTGTTCGTCACCACCGGGGACGGGACCACCTCCGAGGGCGAGTTCTGGGAGAGCCTGAACTCCGCCTGCAACCTCAAGGCGCCCGTCGTCTACCTGGTGGAGGACAACGAGTACGCCATCTCCGTCCCCGTGGAGGTGAACACCGCCGGCGGGAGCATCTCCAAGCTGGTGGCCGGCTTCCCCGACCTGTACATCGAGGAGTGCGACGGGACCGACGTGTGGGCCAGCTACGAGACCATGGGGCGCGCCGTGGCGCACGCCCGCTCCGGCAAGGGCCCCGCGCTGGTGCACGCCCACGTGGTCCGCCCGTACTCGCACTCCCTCTCCGACGACGAGCGGTTCTACAAGACCGAGGTCATGCGGAGCGAGGAGGCCAAGCGCGACCCCATCGGGAAGCTGGTGCGGGAGCTGGTGGACCGCGGCATCGCCACGCAGGACGAGCTGCAGCGGATCGACGCCGAGGTGAACGCCGAGGTGCAGAAGGCCACGGACGAGGCGCTCGCCTCCCCGCAGCCCGACCCCTCCACCGCCATGCGCTACCTGTACTCGCCCGACGTGGACCCGCGGGCCGAGCAGTTCGACACCGAGGACGATCCCCGCTTCACGGGGAACGAGACCACCATGGTGGACCTCATCAACGCCACCCTCCGCGACGAGATGCGGCGCGACCCGCGGATCGTGGTGTTCGGCGAGGACGTGGCGGACTGCTCGCGCGAGGAGCTGATCAACGACGTCAAGGGGAAGGGCGGCGTCTTCAAGGTGACCGCCGGCCTGCAGCGCGAGTTCGGCGGGACGCGCGTGTTCAACTCCCCGCTGGCCGAGGCCAACATCGTGGGGCGCGCGGTGGGGATGGCCCTGCGCGGGCTGAAGCCGGTGGTGGAGATCCAGTTCTTCGACTACATCTGGCCCGCCATGATGCAGATCCGCGGCGAGCTGGCCACCATGCGCTACCGCTCCAACAACCACTTCGCCTCGCCCGTGGTCATCCGCACCACCTACGGCGGCTACCTCAAGGGCGGCGCCATCTACCACTCGCAGACGGGCGAGTCGCTCTTCGCGCACTGCCCCGGGCTGCGCGTGGTGCTCCCCTCCAACGCCGTGGACGCCGCCGGCCTGCTGCGCACCGCCATCCGCTGCGAGGACCCGGTGCTCTTCCTGGAGCACAAGCACCTGTACCGCCAGGTCTACAACAAGGGGAAGTATCCCGGCCCCAACTTCATGATCCCCTTCGGCAAGGCGCGCACGGTGCGCACGGGGACCGACCTGACGGTGATCACCTGGGGCGCGCTGGTGCAGCGCACCCTGGTGGCGGCCAAGCAGGCCGAGGAGCAGCACGGGATCTCGGTGGAGGTGATCGACATGCGCACCGTGAGCCCGCTGGACATGGAGGCCGTGGCCGAGTCGGTCAAGCGCACCAACCGCCTGATCGTGGCGCACGAGGACTCGCTCTCCTGGGGGATCGGCTCCGAGGTGGTGGCGCGCGTGGCGGACGAGCTCTTCCCCTGGCTGGACGCCCCGGTGAAGCGCGTGGCGTCGCTGGACACGTGGGTGGCGTACGCGCCGCAGGTGGAGCGCGCCATCCTTCCCGAGCCCGAGGACGTGCTCAAGGCCATCGTGGAGGTGAAGGCGTACTGATCGAACAGCAGGGTTGGGCGTGCCCCCCGCTGGCGCGGGGGTCGGGCTGCGGCTCCGTAAGCCGGCAAACAACGCCGGCTAACGGAGTCGAGCCCCCGCAAACTACGCGGGGTCTCGCCCCTTCGGGCTCGCATCCCTCACGCAACTGCTTTTCATTCCTGTAGTTGTCGTGCTCCCCTCCCCCCTTGTGGGGGAGGGGCCGGGGGTGGGGGGTGGAGGGAGCGCCCCGCCGACGACCCCGCGCGAAGATGCCCCAAAAGCAGCCGCCCCGGAGCACAGTGCTCCGGGGCGGCGTTTTTCCGTCAGGCCCGTTTCCGGGGGTGCCTGGCGGTGACCAGGCGCGGCGACGCCCCGGTCTTCTTGCGGCGCCGCTTGTCCACGTACAGGTCGCGGTCGGCGGCGGCGATCAGCTCCGCCGAGGTGCGCATGGAGGTGTCGTACTCGGCGGCCCCGGCGCTGAGCCGCACCCTCCCCTCCAGCCGCTCCCGGATGCGCTCCACCAGCGTCGCCGCCCCGGAGAGGCCGGTGCCCGGGAGGAGGAGGAGGAACTCGTCCCCGCCGTAGCGCACGGCCACGTCGCACCCCCGCACCTGCTCGCGGAGGCAGGTGGCGACGTCGCGGAGGATCTGGTCGCCGGCCAGGTGGCCGCTCCGGTCGTTGATCGCCTTGAAGTCGTCGATGTCGACCAGGACCGCGGAGAGCGGCTCCCCCCGGTGCGCCGCGGCCAGGCAGCGGTCCAGCGCCCCGTCCAGCTGCCTGCGGTTGGCCAGGCCGGTGAGCGGGTCCGTCAGCGACAGCTCCCGCACCTCCTCCAGGAGG
Organism: uncultured Gemmatimonadales bacterium; assembly: GCA_963733105.1. Taxonomy (GTDB): domain Bacteria; phylum Gemmatimonadota; class Gemmatimonadetes; order Longimicrobiales; family Longimicrobiaceae; genus JAFAYN01. The sequence goes on from CAVTCB010000003.1 coordinate 153,402, forward strand.
CGGATGCGCTCCAGCGCGCTCTCCGCCTGGCGCGTCAGCACGTGGAGCAGGTGCCAGTCGTCCGGGTCGAACACCCGGTCCGCGCGCCGCTCCACCAGGAAGAGGACCCCCGTGCCCGCGAGCGGGGCGTACGCCACCGCCGCCGCCCCGGTGCGCTCGAACAGCGGCGCCAGCGGGCCGAACGGCGAGCCCGTGTCCGGGTCCACCTCGCTGGCGCGGATCAGCCCCGGGCGGGAGAAGGACGAGTGCCGGGGGATGCGCAGCTCGCCGCCCAGGTTGAGCGGCGACGCCGCGAAGCGGAGCTCGGCGTCGCCCTCCCGGGCCACGAACAGGACCGAGGTGTAGGCCTCCACGATCAGCGCCGAGTGGCCCAGCAGGACCTCGTGGACCTCCGCCGTGGTCCGCGCGCCGCCCAGCCGCTCCGAGAAGTCCATCAGCCGCTCCACCAGGCGGAGCCGCTTCTGCTCGCGGGCCCGCTCCCGCGTCCACGCGCCCGCGCCGGCCGCCGCCCGGGCCAGGAGGTCGGAGCCCCCGCCCCCCCGCGGGAGCGTCCCCATCCCCGCCCCGACCAGGAGGAAGGCGTTCGGCTCCCCGAAGTCGAGGACGAAGGCCACCTGCCGCCCGTCGGAGCGCAGCGCGCCGCCCTCCACGGGGCCGCCGCCGGCCGCCGTGCCCTCCGTGTACTCCAGCAGGGCGATCCCCAGCGCAGGCGGCGGCTCCGGCGCGTCCGCGGCCAGGGGGTACTGGGCCAGCAGGAGGCGCACGTCGTTGTCTTCGGCCCGGCGAAGAGCCGGGAGGGTCGAGCGGGGCTCCCCGCTCCCCCGCTGCCTGGGATAGAATCGTCCGCGGACGCCCATACGGGATTGACGCCTCTTACGTGGGTGAGGATGAAGACCGAGATCCGTCCCGAGACGTGTCCGACGCCGACCGGAAAGCCTTGCGTGTGGGATTCCCTGCCGAGACCAGCTCCTGCGGGGTGAGCCGCCCATACTCCGGAAACGTTCTATGCACCCTCAGTGCCACCGGATTTCGCCGCGGCCAACTCTTTCCTCCGCAACCACTTGGCAATAAAGCTCTTTTTGTGACGGAACAGGAAGTACGCGGAAACCGCAATAAAAGGCGCAAAGTCCGCCCCCGTCAATGACCGAAAGAGCAGGAGTTCGCAGTCGCAGTTCCCGCAGTACCCCTCAAATCCTGTTCGGAGGGAGACAGCCGGGCCGTTTCGGCTGGCTCACTCCGGGGCGGGGAGACTCGCGGGCGGTTTCGCGAGGCTCACCGCCCCCGCGCAGGAGACCGGCCGCTGTTTGGCCGGGCTCCGGAGCGGCCCACCACCCCCCCGATCTACATCGACGAGTGGCTCATCGGAATGGCCCCGCACGCCACGGGCTTCCCGGGATTCCCCCCCGCCTCGTGGTACGACACCACGTGCTGCCCGTTCATCAGCGTCGCCACCGGCACCGACACCGTGGACGTGCTCGACCCGCTCCCGGCCGCGTCCGTGGCGACCGGCTGGAGCGGCGCCACCACGCCCCCGATGGCGTCGCAGCTCCCGGTGTGGACGTGCCCCTGGTGCGTCCCCGCCCCCTTCGCCCCGCGCAGGCTCACCATCACCGTCACCCCGCCCCCCGACGCCGTGGCCGACATGTCGCCGGACACGCCGGAGCCGCCCACCGGGTTCAGCGCCACCCCGGTCCCCGCCGTGGACGCCCCCGCGAGGGCGCTGTCCGAGGCCGGCGGCGTGGTGACGATGGCCGCGGGCGGCGCGGTCACGGTCCCCGTGGTCGCCACCGAGTCCGCCGCGGCGCCGTCGGTGGGATCGTCCTCCTCCGCCTCGGTGTCGTTCTGTCCGCAGGCGGCCAGCGCCAGCGGCACGGCCAGCAGCGGCCACCATCTCGAGAGCTTCATCGTGTCTCCTCGGTTCCGGGAAAGTCGTGAAACGGAGCAACCGCGGCCCGGCGTCGGGCGCCGGACCGCGGTGGGGGAGGTTGTTCAAGCTTCGTTCCAGAGCCGGGCTACGCGGGCGGCGACACGGGGAGGCAGGCGCCGTTCTCCTCCCCGCCCCCGCCGCCGGCCAGCGCCAGGACCCGGCGCGCCACCTCCTCCGGCGAGGTCCACCCGGAGCGGTCGGCGCCGGGCATGGCGTTCCGGTTGGCCTCGGTGTCCAGCGTCCCGGGCATCAGCGCGTTGGCGCGGATCCCGGCGGAGCCGTACTCCTCGGCGATGGCCTCGCACAGGGTGCAGAGCGCGGCCTTGGAGACGGCGTAGGCGGCGTTCCCGGCACGCCCCTCCCGGGCGGCGCGCGAGGAGATGAACACCAGCGAGCCGCCGCCCCCGGAGGCCAGCACGGGGAGGGCGGCGCGCGCCACCAGGAAGGCGGACTTGAGGTTCAGGTCCATCATCCGGTCCCACGCCTCCACGGGGGTCTCGGCGAGCGGGGTCCCCCCGGTCCACGCCCCCACCAGGTGCGCCACGGCGTCCAGCCGCCCGCCCCAGTCCACCACCTGCTCCACCGCGGCGTCGGCCCCGCGCTCGGTGGTGAGGTCCAGCGCGAAGGTGTAGAGCCGGTCCCCGAACTCGGCCTTGAGCGGGTCCAGGGCGCCGGGGCCGTCCGTCTTGTAGACGGGGACGGCCGCGCGCGCGCCGCTCTCCAGGAAGGCGCGGGTCACGGCGCGGCCCAGGTTCCCGGCGCCGCCGGTGATCAGTACGACGGAATCGCTCATGCGGGCTCCGCTGTGGTCTCGTGGCTCGGGGGGACGCGGCCGGCGGCGGCGGCCAGCGCGCGGAGGCGCGCGGCCAGCTCCGGGGTGAGCGCTCCCTCGCGGAAGCGCCACGCCCAGTTCCCCGCCCCGGTCCCGGGGACGTTCATGCGCGCCTCGCTCCCCAGCCCCAGCACGTCCTGGAGGGGGAACACGGCGAGGCGCGCGCGCGACTCCATCACCAGCCGGATCATCTCCCACCCCGGCTCGCCGCCGCCGCCGCCCGCGCGCTCCAGCCGGGCGCGCTCGTCGCCGCCGGCGGCGCCCAGCCACCCCAGGGAGGTGTCGTTGTCGTGCGTCCCCGTGTACCCCACGGAGTTCTCGGGGTAGTTGGCGGGGAGGTGCGGGTTGTCGGGGTCGTCCTCGCCGAAGGCGAACTGGAGCACGCGCATCCCGGGGAGCCCCAGCTCGTCGCGCAGCTCCTCCACCTCGGCGGTGATGATTCCCAGGTCCTCCGCGATCAGCGGGAGCTCGCCCAGCTCGCGGCGGACGGCCCGGAACAGCTCCGCCCCCGGCCCCGGCCGCCACGCCCCGTGCATCGCCGTCTCCTCGGAGGCGGGGATCTCCCAGTACGACTCGAAGCCGCGGAAGTGGTCCACCCGCACCACGTCCACCATCTCCAGGGTACGGCGGAAGCGCTCCGTCCACCAGCGGTACCCGTCGGCCCGCATGGCGTCCCAGCGGTACAGCGGGTTCCCCCAGCGCTGCCCGGTGGCGCTGAAGTAGTCGGGGGGGACGCCGGCCACCCCGGTGGGGCGCCCCTCGCCGTCCAGCTCGAACAGCTCCGGGTGGGCCCACACGTCGGCGCTGTCGTAGGCCACGAAGATGGGGATGTCGCCGACGATGCGCACCCCCCGCTCGCGGGCGTGCTCCCGGAGCGTGCTCCACTCCCGGTGGAAGAGGAACTCGCGCAGCTCGTGCAGCTCGACCTCGCCGCCCAGGCGCACCCGCGCGCGCACCAGCGCCTCCGGCCGGCGCAGGCGGAGGCCGGGCTCCCAGTCGATCCAGCACCGCCCGCCGGCCTCGTCGCGCAGCGCGCGGAACAGGGCGTAGTCCTCCAGCCAGGCGGCGTTGCGGGCCCGGAAGGCGTCGAAGCCGGCGCGCAGCCCGGGGGCCCGCCCGCCCCGCAGCGCCTCCCAGGCGCGGCGCAGCAGGGCGTCCCGGTACGCCAGCGCCCGGGGGAAGTCCACCCGGTCGGCGGGGAGGTCCCCGCCGCCCTGCAGGTCGGCGGCGTCCAGCAGCCCCTCGCGCACCAGGAAGTCCGGGCTCACCAGGAGCGCGTTCCCCGCCATGGCGGAGAGGCCGTTGTACGGCGACCCGCCCTCGCTCACCGGGACCAGGGGGAGCACCTGCCAGAGCGACTGCCCCGCCTCGGCCAGCCAGTCCACGAAGCGGCGCGCCCCCTCCCCCGCGTCGCCCATCCCCGGGCCGGGGAGGGAGGTGGGATGCAGGAGCACCCCCGAGGAGCGGGGGAAGCCGGCGAGCGGACCGGAGGCCTCGGCCCGCCCCCCCTCAGAGCGCGGGGAGGACATACGCCACCTCCGCCGGCTCCAGCGCCAGCGAGGGAGGCACGGCCTCCCCCTCCTCCGGCGCGTCGTCCCGGCAGACGCGGAAGAGGCGGTGCCCCGCCCCGCGCGCCCCCTCCGGGAGCCGGACCTCCCGCCCCTCGTCCCGCGACTTGTTCACCACGATCCACCCCCGCGGCGCGCCCGCCTCCTCCCCGGCGCGGCGCTCCAGCAGCAGCGTGTCGCCGCCCGGCTCCGCGGCGCGCAGGACGCCCTCCCCCTGGAGGAGCGGGTGGCGGAGCTTGAGCCGGTTGACGCGGCCGACGAAGGGGCGCAGGTCCCAGACGCGCCGCTCCCAGTCGGAGGGCATCGTCTCCACCACGTTCACCTGCCGCCGGAAGCCGAACTCGTACCCCACGGGCATCATCACCCCCGCGGAGAACGCCGCCGCGAAGGCGTAGCGCTGCCGCTGCACCGCCTCGCTCCCCCCGCTCTCCTCCGCCATCCGCGCCGTGTCGTGCGACTCGGGGAAGGCCACGGAGGGGGCGATGGCGCGGAAGGCCTCGTGCTGCGCCAGAGCCCACGGCGCGGTGAAGTCCCACCACTTGGAGGAGTTGAAGAAGTAGTCGAACCCCGCCTCCGCGAGCGCGGCCACGTCCTCCGGGGGGGCGCCCAGCGTCTCCGCGAAGAACTCGACGTCGGGGCGCACCCGCCGCGCCTCGCGGATCAGGTGGCGCCACAGCTCCGCGGGGACCTTGTACGCCGCGTCGCAGCGGAAGCCGTGGAACCCCAGCTCCAGCGAGTCGCGCACCAGCTCCGCCCAGAAGTCCCAGAGCGCGTCGCGGTTCCCGGCCCCCTCGTTGTCCACCTCGGCCAGGTCGCCCCAGACGGTCACCTTGGTGGGGTCGTCCAGGTCGCGCACGAAGGGGCTCTGCACCTCGCCCGCGGCGTCGCGCACGAACCACTCCGGGTGCTCCCGCACCAGCGGGGCGTCCTTGGAGGTGTGGTTCACCACCAGGTCCATCATCGGCCGGAGCCCCGCCTCCTCGATCCCCCGCACCGCCGCGCGGAGCGGCTCCAGGCTCTCCGGGTCGGCCCCGGGGGGGAGGAAGAGCGGGTTCATCCGCCGCAGCTCCTTGGGGGCGTACAGGCTCCCCGAGAAGCCCGGGTAGTGCCAGGGGTTCAGGTACAGCCAGTTGAACCCCATCTCCGCGGCGCGCCGGGCGTGCTCGGGCCAGCGGGTGGCGGGCCCCACCAGGCGCTGGAAGAGGTTGTAGACCAGCGGCGGAGGGGTCACGCGCCCTCCCGCAGGATGGCGGTGATCCCCAGGATCGGGACCCAGATCCAGTCCGGCCGGTTGTTCATCTCGTACCCCACCTCGTACACGGCTTTCTCCAGCTCGAACACGGCCAGCACCCGCGCGAAGGCGCCGTCCTCCGCCGGGACGAACTCCGCCCCGCGCGTGGCCTCGCGGTAACCGGCCAGGAAGACGGAGCGCACCTCGGCGCGCCACGCCTCGGTCCACCCCTCCAGCGCCGCGCGGGCCCGCGGGTCGCGGGTGTCCAGCTCCGCGAACGCCATGCGCGCCGCGTAGTCGAAGGAGCGGAGCATCCCCGCCACGTCGCGGAGCGGCGAGTACTTGGCGCGCCGCTCGGCCAGGGGGCGCGCCGGCTCCCCCTCGAAGTCCATCACGAACCACTCGCTCCCCGCGGCCTCGGGATCGGAGGCGCGCAGCACCTGCCCCAGGTGGTAGTCGCCGTGGATGCGGATGCGCGTGGCCCCCAGCTCGTTCAGGAGGCGCAGGTCGTCGGCGCGGTGCCCCAGGTCGGGCGCCTGGCGCACCACCGCCGCCAGCTCGTTCAGCACCTGCTGCGGGAAGGCGCCGGGGATGGCGTCCAGCCGCCGCCCCAGCTCCTCCATCACCGCGGACACGTCGCGGCGGAAGGCGTCCGCCCAGGCGCGCACGTCGTCCTCCCCCACCCGCTCCGGGACGAAGTCCGGGTGCTCCGGGCCGGCCGAGGCCAGCGCGGCGTGCAGCTCCCCCGTGACCCGCCCCAGCGAGCGAGCGGCGGCGTGGTAGTCGCCCATCATCCGCCGGGTGGCGTCGCGCCCGGCGACGGTGGAGGGGTCCGCCGCGCTCCGCGAGGCCGCGGCGAAGTAGCGGGCCAGCGCCCGCTGCGTGTACGCCCAGGCGTCGCCGGAGTTGGGAACGAAGCGGAACACCCCGGCCACCGACGCCGTCCCCTCCCGCTCGTGGGTGTAGTCCAGCCACCCCGCCAGCGCCGGGACCGACCGGAAGCCCGCGTGCTCGGTGAGGAAGCGGGTGACCTCCAGGTCGGGGCTGAGCCCCAACTCCAGCCTGCGGAACAGCTTCATGATGAGCCGCTCGCCGAAGACCACGGAGGTGTTGCTCTGCTCCGCGGCGATCCGCTTCACCGGCGTCAGCCGCCCGGTCTCCCCCTCCAGCGCCGCTCCGCGGTGCCCGCGGAAGCGTCCCGCCGACGAGGTCAGCTCGCTTTCCTCGCGCATGGCGCGGAGCAGCGAGAGGGCGCTGTAGCGGTCCACCAGCGCCTCGTACAGGCAGGCCTCCCCGCGCGCCGTCGCCAGCACGGCGATCGCCTCGCCCCCCACCCCCTTCTCCAGCGGCGGGCGGAGGGAGAGCGGGAGGACGTACAGGTCCGGCTCCCCCTCGGCGTAGCGCACGCGCGCCACGGCGGCCATCCAGCGGGGCCCGTGCTCCGGCACCACCACCGCGTGGTCCTCCAGCTCCACCGCCACGATCTCGCGCGTCTTGCCGCGGAACCAGCGCTGCCGCGCCACCCACTCCCGGGGAATGGCCGCCACCAGCGCGGCCACCGACTCGCGGCTCTCCAGCACCGCCACGTCCTGCTCGGCCCACTCCCTCGCCAGCGCCTCGTCCCACTCCGGCGCGTCGTCGCCGCCGCGGCGCGTCTGCAGGGAGAACCAGAAGAAGCCGTACGGCCCGAGCGTGAGCGCGTACGGCGTCTCGTCGACGGGGAGGAACTCGGTGTTCCCCAGCATCTCCACGGGGACGCGCCCGGAGAAGCGCGACAGGTCCAGCCGCACCGCCTGCGCCGCCCCGGAGAGGTTGTTCACCACCAGGATGACGTCGCCCTCGTGCTCGCGGAGGTAGGCCAGGACGTGCGGGTTCTCGGGGCGGAGGAACTCGATGGAGCCGCGCCCGAAGGCGTGGTGCTGCTTGCGCACCGCGATCAGCCGCTTCATCCAGTTGAGCAGGGAGAAGGGCGACCGCTCCTGCGCCTCCACGTTGATGGCCTGGAAGCCGTAGATGGAGTCGCTGATGACCGGGAGCGTAGAGCCGGGCCGCCTCGGCGCGCGAGAAGCCGGCGTTCCGGTCGGGGGACCACTGCATGGGGGTGCGCACCCCGTCGCGGTCGCCCAGCCAGATGTTGTCCCCCATCGCCATCTCGTCGCCGTAGTAGAGGATGGGCGACCCGGGCATGGTGAAGAGGATGGAGTTCAGCAGCTCGATCTTGCGCCGGTCGTTGTCCATCAGCGGCGCCAGCCGGCGGCGGATGCCCAGGTTGAGGCGCATCCGCGGGTCGGCGGCGTACTCGGCGGTACATGTAGTCGCGCTCCTCGTCGGTCACCATCTCCAGGGTGAGCTCGTCGTGGTTGCGCAGGAACATGCACCACTGGCACTCGTCGGGGATGGGCGGGGTGCGCTCGATGATCTCCACGATCGGCTTCCGCGTCCCCTGCCGCACCGCCATGAAGATGCGCGGCATGAGCGGGAAGTGGAACGCCATCTGGAACTCGTCCCCGTCGCCGAAGTAGGGGCGCACGTCGTCGGGCCACTGGTTGGCCTCGGCCAGGAGGATGCGCCCGGGGTAGTTCCTCTCCAGCCGGGTGCGGAACTCCTTGAGGATGTCGTGCGTCTCGGGGAGGTTCTCGCAGATGGTCCCCTCGCGCTCGATCAGGTACGGCACGGCGTCGGCCCGGAAGCCGTCCAGCCCCCGCTCCAGCCAGAACTCCATCACCTGGAACATCGCCTCCTTGACCGCGGGGTTGTCCCAGTTGAGGTCGGGCTGGTGGGCGAAGAAGCGGTGCCAGTAGTACTGCCCGGCCACCGGGTCCCAGGTCCAGTTGCTCGGCTCGGTGTCGGTGAAGATGATGCGCGCCTCCTTGTACAGCTCGTCGGAGTCGCTCCACACGTAGAAGTCGCGCTCCGGCGATCCCTTGGGGGCGCGGCGGGCGCGCTGGAACCAGGGGTGCTGGTCGGAGGTGTGGTTCAGCACCAGGTCGGCGATGACCCGCAGGCCCCGCCGGTGGGCCTCGTCCAGGAAGCGCTGGAAGTCGTCCAGGGTGCCGTACTGGGGGTTGATCCCGTAGTAGTCGGCGATGTCGTAGCCGTCGTCGCGCAGCGGCGAGGGGTAGTACGGGAGGAGCCAGATGACGTCCACTCCGAGGCTCTGGACGTAGTCCAGGCGGTCCACCAGCCCGCGGAAGTCGCCGATCCCGTCGGCGTTGGAGTCCTGGAAGGCCTTGACGTGCAGCTCGTAGAAGACGGCATCCTTGTACCACAGCGGGTCTCGGCTCACTCGACGGGCTCCTCGGACGCGGGGTTCTGTAACCGGGCTCAGCGGTCTGTCGCGCGCGCGGCTGTTCCCGGGCGTGTCCGGGGCCGCGCGAAAGGCGCGTGGCGTTGCAGAATCCGTTCCGGGGGGTGGGTTTGGGGCGTGGGGCCGCTCCGGAGCCCGGCAAACGGCGCCGGTCTCCTGCGCGGGGGCGGTGAGCCTCGCGAAACAGCCCGCGAGTCTCCCCACCCCGGAGTGAGCCAGCCGAAACTACCCGGCTGTCTCCCTCCGCTACGGATCATATGGGTACGACGAAGGGCAACGGCAAGAAAACCCTCTCCCAGAATTGGGAGAGGGTGCGAGCCTAAGCGAGCGGGTGAGGGCTGCGGCGGCACCCCCCACCCCCGGCCCCTCCCCCACAAGGGGGGAGGGGTGCACGACAACGACACAACTGCAGACAGGGCAAGCGGTTGCGTGAGGGATGCGAGCCCGGAGGGGCGAGACCCGCGCGCGGTTTGCGCGGGGCTCGACTCCGTTGGGCAGCGTTGTTTGCTGCCCTACGGAGCCGCAGCCCGACCCCGCGCCAGCGGGGGCACGCCCGAACCCCGCACTTCACCCCATCAAAGCTGCTCGTCGAACAGCTCCGCCGCGTCCTCCCGCACCTTTTTCCACCACGACCGCCGCCGCCACTCCGCCAGGCGGATCTCCTTCGCGCGCCCGAGGTCCCGCAGAAAGGTCCGCTCGATCTGCGTGGCGAAGCGGGCGTCCGCGATTCCCAGCACGTTCTCCTGGTTCAGCTCCATGGAGCGGATGTCCAGGTTGGCCGAGCCCACCACCGCCCACACCCCGTCCGCGGAGAGCGTCTTGGAGTGGAGCATGGTGGGCTGGTACTCCCAGATGCGCACCCCCGCCCGGAGGAGCGGGTCGTAGTGGGCCTGCGCGGCCCAGCGCACCGGGGCTGCGTCCGTGGTGGGGCCGGGGAGGAGGATGCGCACGTCCACCCCGGCGCGGGCCCGCTCCTCCAGCACCCCCAGGAGCGCGTGGTCGGGGACGAAGTAGGGGTTGGTGACGTACAGCCGCCGCCGCGACGAGGCGAAGGTGAGCCAGAACAGCTTGCGCAGCGGGAGGCTCTCGTCCGAGGGGGAGCTGAGCACCCCCACGTGCCCCGTCAGCGGCTCGCCGGTGGGCGAGGGCGGCGGGTCGGGCGGGTAGAACCGGGGCCCGGCCAGGATCTCCCCGGTGGTCACCGACCAGAGCTGCGCGAAGGCGGCCTGCAGCGAGACGGCCGCGGGGCCGGTCACGCGGACCATGTCCTCCCGCCACTGGTCGGGGTTGCGGGCGTTCCCCAGCCACTTGTCCCCCACCGCCGCGCCCCCCGTGTACCCCACCGCCCCGTCGATCACCACCGCCCGCCGGTGGTTGCGGCGGTGGAAGCGCGTCAGCTCCCCGAAGCGCAGGGGGTGGAAGACGGCCACCCTCCCCCCGGCGGCGCGGAGCGCGTCGAAGTCCCCGTCGGGCGCGTCCATCCCTCCCATCCCGTCCAGCATCACCCGCACCTCCACCCCCGCGCGCGCCCGCTCCGTGAGCACCCGGAGCACCCGCTCGCTCGCCCGGCCCGGCTCCCAGATGTAGACCATGAAGTCGATGCTCCCGCGCGCCCGCCCCAGGTCGCGCAGCAGCGTGGGGAAGATCTCGCGCCCGTTGCTGAGCAGCTCCGCCGTCCCCCCGCGCCGGACCGGGGCGCCCGTTGCCCCCGCGACCGCCGCCAGGAACTCCGGCGTCCCAACCGGCGGGCGCATCGTGGCGCGCAGCTCCACCGCCCGCTGCCCCAGCGGGGAGAAGAGCGCCAGCACCCCGGTGACCGTGGCCGCCACGCCCACCACGAAGAAGAGCACGGCCCACCAGCGGTAGTGCCGCTTCTCCTGGTGCGACAGGTCGCGCCAGCGGGGGAGGCGCTTCGGGCGGTCGCCCCGCGTCCTGCGGAGCCCCAGGCGCATCAGTACTGCTCCGCGAAGAGGACCCAGAAGCGCTCCTTGACCCGGGGCCAGAGCCCGCGCCGCCTCCACTCCTCGGGGCGGATCTCCGCGGCGCGCTCCAGGTCGGCCAGGAAGGTTCGCTCCAGCTCCGCGCCGAAGCCCCGGTCCAGGATGCCGATCACGTTCTCCTGGTTCAGCTCCTTGGAGCGGATGTCCATGTTGGCGGAGCCCACCACCGTCCACACCCCGTCCACCACCAGCGCCTTGGAGTGGATCATCACCCCCTGGTACTCCCAGATCCGCACCCCCGCGTCGAGCAGCTCCTGGTAGTAGGAGTGGCTCGCCTGGCGGATCGGCTTGGCGTCGGTGGTCCCGTCGGGGAGGAGGATGCGGACGTCCACCCCGTGCCGGGCGCGGTGCATGATCACCTGGCGGGTGTCGTCGTCGGGGACGAAGTACGGGCTGGTGACCCAGAGCCGCTCGCGCGCGCAGCGGAAGGAGATCCAGAAGAAGTTGCGCAGCGGGTGCGCCTCGTCCGCGGGGGAGGAGATCACGTTGACGTGGCGCGCGGCCTCCTCCCCCTCCGCCGGCTCCTCCCCGTCGTCGGGGGGGAAGAAGGCGGGGCCCATCAGGATCTCCCCGGTGACGCTGGCCCAGAGCTGGACGAAGGCCGACTGCAGGTTCCCCGCGAGGCAGCCGCGCACCTCCACCATGATGTCGCGCCAGTGCTCCTCGTCCTGGGCGTCGCCCAGCCACTTGTCCCCCACGGCGGCGCCGCCGGTGAAACCCACCTTCCCGTCCATGACGATGGCGCGCCGGTGGTTGCGCTTGTGGAAGCGGGTGATCTTCCCGAACCGGAACTGCCGGAACCACTGCACCTTCCCCCCGGCTTCCTGCAGCTGCGCGATCTTCTCGTCCGGGGTCCGCATCCCCCCCATCCCGTCCAGGAGGACCCGCACCTCCACCCCGTCGCGCGCCCGCTCGCAGAGCGCCTCCACCAGCCGGTCGCTCACCTTTCCCGGCTCCCAGATGTACGCCATGAAGTTGATGCTCCGCTCCGCCTCGCGGATGGCGCGCAGGATGGCCGGGAAGATCTCCACCCCGTTGTTCAGCAGGGTCACCGTCCCCCCGCCCATCAGCGGCGCGTTGACCGTCCCCGAGATCCCCAGGAGGAACGCCTCGGTGTCCACCGCGGGCGCCTGGGTGATGGACATCCGGTTGGGGCGGCGGCCCAGGGAGAAGAAGAGGGAGACCACCGCGGTGAGGACCGCCGCGCAGCCGACGGCGGCCAGGAGGAGGAGCCACCAGGGATGGGAAGAAAGGGCGCTCATCCGGATGCTCCGGCGCGCAGGGCTACCCGCGCCAGCAGGGGGTGGTGGTCGGAGCCGAAGACGGTCGGGGCGCGGTCGCCCCGGTCCTCGTCCACGCGGGACAGCTCGACCGACTCCACGCGCCCGTCCGGGACGTGGAGGAGGAGGTGGTCCAGGAGGAGGCGGACGGGGCCGTGGTGCGTGTGGCTCCACCGCCCCCGCCGCGCCGGGGGCGACAGCCCGGCGCGGAGGAGGGCGCGGAAGGCGGGGTCGCGCTCCCCCAGCGGGGTGTTGAAGTCGCCCCCCAGGATCACCCCGCCGGGGCCGTCGCGGCGCACCACCGCCTCGGCCAGCCGGGCCGCCTGCGCGGCGCACGAGCTCCCCCCGAACAGGCGGCGGTGGGTGTCCAGGTGCGCGCTCACCAGCGACAGGTGCGGGACCCCGGCCAGCTCGGCGGCCACGGCCACGCGCCGCTGCCGCACGTACAGGAGCGAGAAGGCGTGCGCCCCCGCCAGCGCGGCCGTGGCGAGCACCGCGTTCCCCCGGTCGCTGCGCGAGCCGCCGTTGCGCATGGAGGGGGCGTAGCGCAGGCTCAGCCCGTGCTCCCGGGCCAGCTCCACCACGTCCAGCGGGCGCGGCGGGGCCAGGTCGCCCCCGGCGCTCCCCCGCTCCGGCGCCTCCTCGGGGACGGTGTCGTCGGCGCGGTACGCCTCCTGGAGGAGGAGCACCAGCGGGCGCGCCGGGTCGGTCTCCGCGCGCACCCGGTCCAGGAGCGCGTCCAGCCGCCCCCGCCCCACCGCCACGTTCCAGCAGACCACGTCGAAGCCGCGGAGGCCGGGGGGGGCGGGCGGCGCCAGGTCCAGCGCCACCGGGTCGCCCACGTGGCGCCGCCAGCGCGCCAGGGCGCGGTGCTCCGGCTCGTCCGCCACCTCGAAGACGGGGATCGCGGCGCCGCCCCCGTCCTCGCGGCGGTCGCGGGGCGCGGGGGCGGCTTCCTCGGGGGGCGGATCGGTCCGAATCGCTTCCTCCGGGATGGGGATCGCTAGGGGTCCCGCTCGGCGTGCTCCGTTCTCAAGAATCGAGCCCGGCCCGGGGGACGCGCACCACCACGGTCTCGGAGATCTTGTCGTGGAGCGCCTGGCGGTTGCGGTCCCACGCCACCTGGAAGAAGCCCAGCAACCCGGTGAAGAGGGAGGCCGCGTACCCGCCGAAGCGCTCGAACGCGGCCCACCAGGTGATGGGCGCGCCGTTCAGCCGCACCACGCGGATCCCCATCATCCGCTTCCCGGGGGTCTGCCCGCGCCACAGGGCGAGGAAGGCGGTGAAGTAGAGCCCCGTCCACCCGAAGCCCAGCCCCAGCTCGTCCGCGATCCGCCCCAGGAAGGAGAAGAGCCCCACCCCCTCCCGGGCCTCGTCGCGCTCCTCCTCCAGCCGGCCGACCCGGGCGCGCATCGCCTGCAGGGCCTGCGTCATCCCGCGGAGGGTGTCGCCGGCGAAGGCCGCCGCCACCCCGGGGCGGAGGGCGCGCGCGGCCGCGGTGTCGCCCGCGGCCAGCGAGGCGGCGTAGGCCCGCGCCAGCGAGTCGGGCGAGGGGGCGGCCGGCGCGGCCGCGAGCCCCGCCGACACCTTCGCCACGGCGGCGCCGATCCACGGCTTCTCCGCGTCCTCGGCGATCCTGGTCAGCGCCTCCCTCACCTGCTCCGGCCGGGCGCCCTGCCGTTGCATCCCCTCGGCGAAGCCCTGCGCGCCGGCGAGCGCCTCGGCCTCGTCGTCGGCCCGGGCGAGCCGGAGGGCACCGGCGCTCATCGTCAGCGCGCTCCCCACCTCCCCGCTCGCCGCCGCACCGGCCGTGACCGCGGCGCGCGCCGGCTCGTCCTCCCCCCGGCCGCCGTCGAACACCCGGCCCCAGAGCGAGGAGGCCGCCGCGAAGAGGACCACCGCCCCCAGCGCGCCGAAGGCCATCCGGAAGGGGCGCGGGACGCGCCCCTGCCCGCGCCGGGCCACCCGGAAGAACACGAAGGCCGCCGCCGCGCCGAAGAGCACGCCTCCCCCGGCGTGCACCAGGGCCGCCACGGCGAGGAGGTCCACGGCCATGGCCGCCGCGCGCCGGGAGGGGCGGGCCAGCGGGAGCCCCAGCAGGTGCGGGGCGACGGTGAAGGCGTCGGGGGTGACGACGTCGCGGGGGTCGGTCGCGGGAGGGTCTCGGTCCATCGGGAGCATGGCGGGGACGGGAAGTTCCGGGTGAGGAGCCTCAAGTATGTGCGACGCCGCTTCTTGATGCAACCGGGCGCGCGCCGGGAGGCTCGTGGTGAATGAGACATGAAGTATGCTGACCGGTATTGCACGCACGCACCACCCGGTCTATTTTTGCCCCTGGAGACCCGCCGCAGACCCGGACATTCCCCGGCCTGGCGGGTTTTCAGCGGACGGTCGGTCCTGTCTCCCGCGTCGGCGCCGACACTATACGGCAGCCGCGTCCTTTCCGCCGGCACCGTCCCGCACCCGCATCATGCACCTTCCCGAGCCATCCCACGCAGCACCCCGGGTGAGCCGCGCGCCGGAGGAAGCCTCGCTCCCCTGGCGGATCGCGGGTCCGTACGTGGGGGTCGGGGTGCTCTGGATCCTCCTCTCCGACCGGGTGCTCGGCGCGCTGCTCCGCGACCCGGACGCCTACGCGCGCGCCCAGACGCTCAAGGGGTGGCTCTTCGTCGCCGCGACGGGGACCCTGCTCTTCTTCCTGGCGCGCGGCGGGGCGGCGCGGCTGGGACGCTCGGAGCGCGCCGCGCGGGCCGCCGAGGAGCGCTACCGGCTCCTGGTGCGGACCGCTCCCGACATGATCCTGGTGCTCGACCGGGAGGGGCGCTTCGTGGACCTGAACCCGGCCGCGCTCCGGGAGAGCGGGTACGGCGCGGAAGACCTCGTCGGCAGGCCCTTCCACTCCCTGATCGCGCCCGAGGATCTGGACGTCGCCCTGGAGCAGTCCCGGCTGGCGCTCTCCGGCACCCCCACGCAGTACGAAGTCCGCTACCTCCGCAAGGATGGGGAGACCCGCTGGATCTCCTGCACCAACACCCCCATCCACGACGAGGGGCGGGTGGACGGAGTGCTCGCCATCATGCGCGACGTCACCGAGGAGCGGCGGGCGGAGGAGGCGCTTCGCCGCTCGGAGGAGAGCTTCCGCTCGCTGGTGGAGAACGCGCAGTACGGGATCTTCCGGACCGGACCGGGCGGCACGGTCCTCCTCGCCAACCCGGCCCTCGCCCGCATCCTGGGCTTCGCCGACCCCGCCGAGCTCGTTTCCCGCGACGTCACCGCGTTCTACGCCGACCCGGAGGAGCGGAGCCGGCTGGTGGAGCGGATGAGGCACGAGGACGAGGTGTCCGTGGAGGTGACCTGGAAGCGGAACGACGGGACGCCGCTCCGGGTGCTCCTGAGCGGCCGCGTGGTCCGCGACCGGAGCGGCGCCGCCGAGTACTTCGAGGGGCTGGTGCAGGACGTGACGGAGCGGAAGCGGGACGAGGCGAGGCAGCGCCAGACGGAGACGCTGGCCGCCATCGGGACGCTGGTGTCGGGGGTGGCGCACGAGCTGAACAACCCGCTCTCGGCCATCCTGCACTTCGCGGAGGACCTGCTGGAGGACCCCCGCCCCCCGGCGGACGCGGAGGCGCTGGGGACCATCCGCGACCAGGCGCGCCGCTCCCGGGCCATCGTCCGCGACCTCCTCTCCTTCACGCGCGCGCAGGACGAGCACCGGGAGGTGGTGTCCATGCGCGGCCTGGTGGAGCGGGCGACCCGCGCCATGGTGCCGGGGGTGGAGCGGTGCGGCGCGCGGCTGGAGCTGTCGGTGGGGGAGGGCGAGCAGTGCGTGTGCGTGAGCCCGCCGGGGATCGAGCAGGTGGTCACCAACCTGGTCACCAACGCGGCGCAGGCCGCGGGGGCGGGGGGGACGGTGCGCCTGGCCGTCCGGTGCGACGCGCGGGAGTGCACCCTCGTGGTGGAGGACGACGGCCCGGGGATTCGCGCGGAGGTGCTTCCCCGCGTCTTCGAGCCCTTCTTCACCACCAAGCCCGCGGGCCAGGGGACGGGGCTGGGGCTCCCGGTGTCGCGCGGGATCGTGGAGCAGCACGGGGGGTGCGTCACGGCGGAGAACCGCTCCGCGGCGGAGGGGGGCGGCGCCCGCTTCACCGTGCGGCTCCCCCGCGCGCTCCCGGCGGGCGAGGGGGGGGAGGCGCCGCCCCCGCCCGTGGACCCGCCGGAGCCCCCCGCGCCGCCCCCGGACGCCGGGCTCCTCCCCGCGCGGGTGCTGGTGATCGACGACGAGACCGCCATCCGCACGGCGCTGCGGCGCTTCTTCTCGCGCCGGGGGTGGGAGGTGGAGGAGGCGGCGGACGGCGGGGAGGGGCTCCGCCTCCTCCTGGACCCGGAGCGGAGCGCGGCCTACGCCGCGGTGGTGTGCGACCTGAAGATGCCCGGGATCTCCGGGGCGGAGCTGTACGAGCGGCTCCGCGAGGCGCGCCCGGAGCTGCTCCGCCGCCTGATCTTTTCCACCGGCGACGTGGCCTCCCCGGAGGCGTCGGCCCTCCTGGCGCGGGCGCGGGTGCCGGTGGTGGAGAAGCCGTTCGAGCTGGCGGCGCTGGCGGAGGTGGTGGAGCGGGTGAGGGCGGAGGGGTAGGAACGGAAGGGGACAGGGGACAGGGGACAGGGAACAGGGGACAGCCGGCAACGGCGGGCGAATGAATTCGCTGCAACGACGGCACGAAGTCCGCCTGCGCGGACTAAAAGCAAACGACGGGGCGACACCGTGAAGGTGCCGCCCCGTCGTCCGTAGTTGTAGTTCCGTCGTACCCATATGATCCGTAACGGAGGGAGACCCGCCGGCAGTTTGGCGGGGCTCACTCCGGGGCGGGGAGACTCGCGCCGTTTGCGAGGCTCACCGCCCCCGCGCAGGAGACCGGCCGCAGTCTGGCCGGGCTCCGGAGCGGCCCCCTAAGACAAACCACCCGCCAGACGCGTGCGCACCGGGAGGCTCGCCAGCCCGCTGAACATCTCCATCTCCTGCGGGATCGGAACGCCCGCGATCTCGAGGTCCGGGAACCGGCGCAGCACCCCCTCGAGCGCCCGCTTCGCGTTCTCCTTGGCCAGGAAGGCGCCGATGCAGCTGTGCCGGAGCCCGAAGCTCAGGTGGGCGGTGTTCTCTTCCCGGGTCACGTCGAAGCGCGTGGGCGTGTCGCCGGCGAACCGTCCCGCCCCGACCGGGCACCGCCGGTTCAGCTCGTCCACCGCGACCGCGATCGTCTCGCCCCGCTCGATGGTGAGCGTCTCCCCCGCCGCGTACGGGCACCCCTTGATCACCAGGTCGGACTCGAGGGGGACCTCGATCTCCTTGGACGCGGTGAGCGGCACGACCGTCCCCGGGGCGGTCCACCGCAGCATCTCCTCGACGGCCTGGTCGAGCATCACCTCCTGGCCGTGGACCGCCTCGAAGCGCGCCGCGGCGTCCGCCGAGCGCGCGCGGATCGCGTCCAGGCGGTCCCGGCGCTCGCGGTCCACCGTGCGCTCCGGCTGCCCGTGCGCCCACGCGAGCCACCGCCACTCCCGGTCGGGGACGGGCTCGCCGTCGACGGCCGCGGGCGGCCCGGCGACGAGGCCCGCGCGGAGGTGCTCCCACTGCTCCCGGTGGCGGAGGAGGGTCTCGACCCCGCGGGAAAGCAGCCCCGTGGTCGTCTCGAAGCCGGCGAAGACCAGCACGCCCAGGTTGGCGACGCGCTCGGCCTCGGAGAGGGTGGGGTCGGCGGCGACGGTCCGGATCACGTGCCCGGTGAAGGTGCCGGCGCGCGCGGCCGCGAGCTTCGCGTCGAGGTACGCCCGGAACTCGTCGGAGGCGCGCTGCCCCGTGAGAGCGGTCTCGAAGTCGACGCCGGCTTCCGAGTCCAGCGACCTCACGGACGCCTCGGCCCAGTGCTGCACCCGGGGCACGTCCTCCTCCGGGAGCCCCAGCACCTCGCAGATCACCCGGATCGGGAAGCGGTAGGCGAAGTCGGTGCGGAAGTCGAACCGGCCCCCGTTCCGCGCGGCGATCCCCGCCGCGTGGTCGAGCAGCTCCGCGACCGTCCGCTCGACGAAGGGGGCGTGCGAGAGGAGCGCGCCCTGCGAGAAAAACGGGAGGAAGGCCCGGCGCTGGCGCTGGTGGTCGGGCCCCTCGGCCACCACCATGCTGTCGTTGAACGCCTGGTACGGCTTGGAGTAGCGGTCGGCGAAGGCGGTGCGGTCCTGGCCGCCGCGGAGGTAGCCGGTGGCGAGCGACCCCCTCCCCTGCTGGATCCCCGCCCAGCGGTCTCCCGGGGCGATCTTGCCGTCGAGCTGCATCAGCCGCTTCCCGAGCTCGTAGTCCCGGACGATCCACTCGCGCCCGGGGACGTGGGTGTACTCCGCGGCCCCGGTCATCGCCGCCGTGAAGACGGCGTCCCACCCGGGGGCGCGCGGGTCGTCCCCGGAGTAGACCAGCACCTCGTAGAGGCGCGTGAGCCCCTTCCACGGCTTCCCCGACGTCGCCTCCGCGAGCTCGAGGGCGCGGAGGACGATGGCGTCCGCGGGCTTGCCGGCCACGCCGCGCTCCCGCAGCTCCCGGTACGCCGCGATCAGCGGCTCGGTGTGGCGGTGCGTGAGCAGGGTGCGGCCGGCGCGGGCGTTGAGCCGCCGCATGGCGCGGGCGGCGGCGAAGGTGCCGACCGGGACGCCCGCGCGGCGCATCTGGCGCAGGATGAGGCCGCCGAAGAACTCCCGCTCCCGCGCGACGAGCACGGGGGCGGCGGCGAGGAGGCCGAGGGTGGACCGCACGGCCGACAGGGGACCGTCGCGGCCGCTGATCACCCGCGCGATCCGCACCGGGTTCCCGAGCGTCATCGCCGCCATCCCGTCCTCGGGCATCGCGAGGTTCGTGGCGACCAGCCCCTCGGTGGTGAGCGCGGCCAGCGCGTCGCACCGCAGGAAGAAGGCGTCGCGCCACGTCTCGAAGGCGGCGGCTTCCCCGTCGGCCGCCCCGGCGAGCCAGGCGTCGATCCGGCGCGTCCTCACTCCCCGGATGAAGCGGAGCGAGTCGCCGATGCACACGCCGATCTCCAGGGCGCGGCGATACACCGAGGACTCGTCGTAGCGCTCCCACGCCGCGCGGGCCCGCGCGTCCCAGGCCGCGACCGCCCGCACGAGCGGCTGCAGGCCCTCCGGCATCGCCGGGAGCCCGGGCATCGGCTCGGAGAACGCGGCCACGACCTGCTGGACGTGCAGCAGGTGGCGGAGCGAGGGACGCTCCGGGGGCTGGGCTACGGGATCGGACATGAGCGGGACGGGAGGACCGGGGCGCCGCGGACGCGGCAGGGGAGGGTCGGCCACGGGGCCGTGGCGCGCACAAGATGCGCGGCGGGGCGCGGGAGTGCAAGGGGAACGTGGAGTGGCGAAAAAGCAGCGGGACCCGCGGTCCCGGCCGCGGGGCCCCTGCTTCCGCCCGGGCTACATCTGCTTGTACGCCGGGCCGCTCCCCCCCTCGCGCGGGGTCCAGCGGGGCCCGATCACGTCCGTGGCCTTGCAGTCGATGCAGTTGGGGGCGTTCACCACCAGACGGTCGCCGTCGCGCTCGTACACGCCCGCGGGGCACATGTGCACGTACAGGTCGGCCACTTCGGCGGGGACGTCCTTGCCGATGATGAGGTGCGAGGGGATGTCGTCGCGGGTCTGGTTCCCCGACTTGAACACCGCGTCCACCTTGCTGAAGGTGAGCGTGCCGTCCGGCGTGAACGGCTGCTCGGGCGCGGCGCGGCGCGGGGCCTCGGCGTCGGCGTGCATGCTCACCTTGCCGCCCGGGAAGCGGCCGCCGGTGAGCGTCATGAGCCCGGCCTTGGCGCCGCCCACGAAGAAGCCGTCCTTGAACGCCAGCCGCATGTTGCGGGTGCGGTACAGGTCGTCGCGGACGTAGCTCCCGTCCAGCATCCGGTCGTAGGAGGCGAGCGAGGCGGCGGACACGTCGCCCTTCTTGAGCGCCTCGAAGATGGCGCGGGCGGCGTAGATCCCCGACTGCATGGCGTAGTGGATCCCCTTGAGCGAGGGGACGTCCACCAGCCCCACGGTGTCGCCGGCCATGAGGAGCCCGTCGCCGCAGCGGCGCTTCGGGAGGGCGTGGAAGCCCCCCTCGGGGATGGTCTTGGCGCCCCACTCCACCATCTCCCCCCCCTCCAGGTAGGGGCGGAAGAAGGGGTGCAGCTTCATCCGCTGGAAGAGCTGGTGCACGTCCAGGGTGGTGTCGCGGTAGTCCATCCCCACCACCAGCCCCAGCGCCACCAGGTTGGGCGCCAGCGGGTACATGAAGCTCCCCCCGAAGGCGTCGCGCGGGAGGGGCCACCCCAGGGTGTGGACGATCCGGTCCAGCGGCTTCTTGGTCTCCCACAGCTCCTTGACGCCCAGCGCGAAGATCTGCGGGTTGTCGGAGCCGATCCCCTGCCACTCGCGGTACGCCTGCGCCAGCGGCCCGCGCGTCCCCTCGCTCAGCACGGTGACGCGGGCGGTGAGGTCGGTGGCGGGCTCGTAGCTCCCGCCCGGCTCGCCGCTCCGGTCCAGCCCGGCCGCGACGGTGCGCACCCCGGCCACCCGGTTCCCCTCCACCAGGAGCGAGCCCACGGGGAAGCCGGGGAGGACGTTGACCCCCAGCTCCTCGGCCTTGCCGCCCAGCCACCGCACGATCTCGCAGATGGAGGCGATGTAGTTCCCCTGGTTGTGCATGGGGGGCGGGGTGGGGATGCGGAGCGACCCCGTCTCGGTGAGGAGCATCACCGACTCCCCGGTGACGGGGCCCCGGAAGGGGAAGTCCGAGTCCTGGAGCTCGGGGAAGAGCTCGCGGAAGGCGCGCGGGTTGACCACGGCGCCGCTCAGGTTGTGCTCCCCGAGGGAGGCGGCCTTGTCCAGGACGGCGATGTTGACCTCGCCGAGCCCGCCTCCCTGCTCGGCGTCGCGCTGCACCAGCCGGGCGAGCTCGATGGCCCCCGCCAGCCCGGCGGGGCCGGCGCCGACGAACACCACGTCCATCTCGATGGCCTCGGGGTCGGGCGCCTCGGCCAGGATGATGCTGTCGCGCGGAAGTCCGGGCTGGTAGCGGGCGGGGACGAAGGTGCCGCGGGCGCTGTCTGCCATGAGGTCTCCCTTGGGTCTCGCGTGCGCGGGGAGGCCGCGCGGCCTCCCCGGAGTCGGCCGGGATTATACGCCTTTCCCCGGCCCGCCGCAAAGCCCGGGGCGCGCGGGCGGTTCCCCGCCCCGGGACGACGCTCCGCTTCCGGGCCGGGGCGCCCGCGCCCCACCCCTGAAAACGCCCTTTCCGGGTTTCGAACACCGCCGCAATCCCGGGGTCCGCCGTGACTAAATCGTTGTAGAAAGGGTCCCTGGAGGTGGAAAAGTGCGGAATTGGAGGTGGGAAACCCCTGGATTTGTGGAAAAGTCCCGTTTCTGACGTGTTGTTTAGACACACAGGGCGAAAACCCAGGCGTGGCGCGGGGATCGCCCGCGGAGGCGGGGAGGAGCAAATTTTTCCTTGCGCGCAAGCCCCCCGCTCGACATCTTCCAGGCCCGTCTCTCGCCCTCCCCGGCCCCCGCACATGACCGACTCCACGCACCCCCGCGAGCAGCTCCTCGCCCAGCTGGAGCGCCTCGCCGAGCGCGCCACCCCCGGCCCGTGGGAGGCCGAGCTGGCCGTGGACTTCGAGCGCGGGGAAGCGCACCGCGCGGTGGTCCACTACCCCGCCGGCTCGCACCGCTGCGTCCCCGTGGCGGCCCGCGACACGGAGATGTCGCCCGACGACCAGGAGTTCATCGCGGCGCTGGACCCGGCGCTGGCGCTCTGGATGGTGCGCGAGCTGCGCCGCCTGGGGCGCGTGGAGCGGCAGTACCAGCGCATGTGCCGCCGCGTGCGCCACCTGGACGACTTCCTCCAGCGCCGCGGCCTCACGGCGGAGGCGCAGCGCTTCGCCGCCGTCCGCGAGCAGCTCAGCGAGATCGACTGGGCCTCCTGACGGGAAGCACTCCCCGCCCCGTCCCGCGCGGGTGGGACGTGGTCACCACGCTGCGGCACTTCGCGCTGGTGACGTACGCCTTCCCCCCCGAGCGCCTCCTCCCGCACCTCCACCCCCGCTTCGAGCCGGAGACCGTTCCCGGCCCCGGCGGCGCCCCCCGCGCGCTCCTCTCGGTGGTCCCCTTCGAGGACGCGGACTTCCGCTTCGCCGCGCTCCCCCGCCCCCGCTGGCGCTTCGGCCAGACCAACTACCGCGTCTACGTGCGCGACCGCGCGACGGACGAGCGCGCGGTCTGGTTCTTCGGCACCTCGCTGGACTCCTGGACGGTGGCGGTCCCGCGCCGTCTCTGGAAGCTCCCCTGGCACCGCGGCCGCATCCGCTTCGACACGGACTGGGACGCGGCGGCGGGCCGCTACGCCCGCTACCGCATGGACACGGAGAGCGCCTGGGCGCCGGTGGAGATGGAGCTGGAGGACACGGGGCTCCCGGTGTCGGAGTGCGCCGGCTTCGCGGAGCTGGAAACGGCGCTGCTGGTGCTCACCCACCCGCTGCGGGGATTCTACCACCGCCGCGACGGCCGCCTGGGCTCCTACTCCATCTGGCACGACCGCCTGCGCCCGAGCGTGGCCCGCCTGGCGCACGCCCGCTTCGGGCTGCTGGACCGCCTGGGGGTGGTCCCCTTCGGGGAGCAGGGGGAGCCGCACTCCGTCTGGGTGCAGCACGAGACGGAGTTCCAGATCCGCCTCCCGCCGCGGGCGGTGGAGTGAGGTCCGGGGCACCCACGGGGCCCCCACCCGGCTCGCTTCGGGCTCGCCACCCTCCCCCGTTCCGGGGGAGGGGCATCTCCATGCTTCGATCCTCATCGCCGGCGCGTCGCCGCCCGGGCGACTGAAGTCGCTGCAACAAAGGCACGAAGTCCGCCTTCGCGGACTGGACGGCAACGGCCAGCCCCTCTGCTCCTCCCGCAAGGAGAACGCATGAGATCCCTGACCGGGGCCGGGCCGCGGCTCCGCGGTCGCTTGACATTCTGTGTCTGCAAATACATGGTTCTCATCCGCTCTCGCCTCGAGAGCGGCCGCACCACGGCGGTGCGGGAGGATCACCGTCACAACGGGGGAGTTCCATGAGCCGCAGAATGTCGTTCCTCGCCCTTGCCGTCGTCGCTCTCGCCGCGGCGGGCGCGAAGGGGGCTACGGCGTCGTCCCGGAACCAGGCGCCGGTCCCGGTCATCACCGTGACCAACGTGGTGGCGGGTACGTTCGGCGGAGCGCGGTATTACCTGAGCGGGAGCGGCTCTTACGACCCGGACGGCACGATCGTGAGCTACACCTGGACGACGACCAGCCAGTGCCACAGCGGGTACGCGACGAGCGTGACCGACTACACCGTCGAGGCTTATTTCGGCGGGCACTGCAAGGTCACGCTGACGGTCACCGACGCGCAGGGAGCCAAGGCCGGGTCCGGGTTCGCGTTCAACGGGAGCGACGCACCTCTGAACTGAGCCTCGCGGACCCGCTCGGACGAACAGCGGGGCGGCACCTTCGCGGTGCCGCCCCGCCGTCGTAGTTGCCGTTCCGCAGTACCCGTAGAAAGATGTTCGGAGGGAGACCCGCCGCGGTTTGGCGGGGCTCACTCCGGGGCGGGGAGACTCGCGGGCCGTTTCGCGAGGCTCACCGCCCCCGCGCAGGAGACCGGCCGCTGTTTGGCCGGGCTCCGGAGCGGCCCCGAAGCGCCCGAAGCCCCCGAAGCCCCTCAGATCACGTTCGCGTCCATGAAGTAGTCGAAGTCGTGCTCCGAGCTCCGCCACGCCCGCACGCGGAAGATACGCGCCGGAGCCCCCGGGTCGAGACGCACCCGCTGCCCCGACCCGTGCCAGAAGTGGCGCTCCCCCGTCAGCAGCTCCTCCACCTCCCAGGGGTCGTGCGGCCCCATCCCCATCAGCTCCAGCGGGAACCAGAGCGTCGCCTCGTGCGCCTGGAACGGGTCCAGGCTCACGGCCACGAACACGATGTTGGTGCGGTCGGGCGTGGCCTTGCCGTAGAACAGCACGTGGTCGTCGTCCGCCCCGTAGAAGCGGAGGTTCTCGTACTCCTGGAGCGCGGGGTTGGCGCGCCGCACCTGGTTGAGCCGGGTGACCAGCGGGCGGATGTTCCCCGGGCGGTCCCAGTCCCACGCCCGGATCTCGTACTTCTCGGAGTCCAGGTACTCCTCCTTCCCCGGCGCCAGCGGGGTGTTCTCGCACAGCTCGAAGCCGGAGTAGATGCCGTACACGGAGGAGAGCGTGGTGGCCAGCACCGCCCGGATCATGAACGCGGCCCGCCCCCCGTGCTGCAGGAGCTCGGGGAGGATGTCGGGGGTGTTGGGGAACAGGTTGCCGCGGAAGTACTCCCGCATGGGCCCCTGCGTCAGCTCGGTGAAGTACTCCGTGATCTCGCCCTTGAAGTTGCGCCAGGTGAAGTAGGTGTAGCTCTGCGTGAACCCGGCCTTGGCGAGGGCGCGCATCATCTTGGGGCGGGTGAACGCCTCGGACAGGAAGATGGCCTGCGGGTGCTCGCGCTGGATCTCGCGGATCACCCACTCCCAGAACTGCACCGGCTTGGTGTGCGGGTTGTCCACGCGGAAGGTGTTCACCCCCTGCTCGATCCAGAACAGGAACACCGACTTCCACTCCTCCCACTGCTCCTCCCACCCCTCGCCGTAGAAGTTGAGCGGGTAGATGTCCTGGTACTTCTTGGGCGGGTTCTCGGCGTACTTGATGGTCCCGTCGGGGCGCACGTAGAACCACCCCGGGTGCTCCTTGGCGTACGGGTGGTCCGGGGAGACCTGGATGGCGAAGTCCAGGGCGATCTCCAGCCCGTGCTCGCGCGCCGCGGCCACCATGCGGCGGAAGTCCTCCAGCGATCCCAGCTCGGGGTGGACGGCCTTGTGGCCGCCCTCCTCGCTCCCGATGGCGTAGGGGGAGCCGGGCTGGTCGGGGCCGGCGTTGAGGGTGTTGTTCTTCCCCTTGCGGAACTGGAGGCCGATGGGGTGGATGGGGGGGAAGTACAGGACGTCGAACCCCATGTCGCGCACGTAGGGGAGCTTGGCGATCACGTCGTCCCAGGTGCCGTGCCGCGACGGGTCGTCGGACATGGAGCGCGGGAACAGCTCGTACCACGCGGCGAAGCGCGCGGCCACGCGGTCCACCTGCACGGGGAGGACGCGGTCGTACTCCGTGAGGTCGGAGCGGTCGGGCCAGCGCTCCATCAGCTCCAGGAGCCCGGGGTCGAGCGCGGCGGCCACGCGCTCGGCCTGGGTGCCGTCGGCCACCTCGCGCAGGTACGACTCGATCCGCTCCCGGTCGCCGCGGCCGGCGCGCTCCGCGGCGCCGCGCACCAGCGCCTCCCCCTCCAGCAGCTCGCTGTCCACGTCCTGCCCGGCGTCGTACTTCTTCCGCAGGTCGGACGCCCAGGTCCCGAACAGGTCGGTCCACGCCACCACGGTGAAGTGGTAGCGGGCGTTCTCGGTGACGGTGAAGGCGCCGCCCCAGCGGTCGTTGTCCACGAAGCGCATCCGCGACTCGCGCCACTCCGCCTCGCCCTCGGCGCGGTAGCGCACGGCGGCGGCGATGGCGTCGTGCCCCTCCTTGAAGACGTCGGCCCGCACCTGGACGGTGTCCCCCACCTCGCGCTTGACGGCGTAGCGCCCGCAGTCCAGCTCGGGGTACACGTCCTCGATCACGATCTTCCGGCTGGCGTCGATCCTGGCTCCCATCGGCTCCCCTGTCTCTCTTCCATGGCGGTCATCCCCGGCGGACGCGGCGGGGGCCGCAAGGGGTGGGCCAGCGCCCGGGCGCGGTGGCACGCGACGTGCTCCCGCGAGGGGTCGTACACTCGACCTAACCGATTGACAATGCGATTCTTCCGCGACGACGACGGTGTGGAGTGGCAGGTCTGGAGGGTGGTCCCCGACGCGCCCCTGGTGCTGGAGCGGCGCATGAAGGACCGCCGGTCGGGGCTGCCGTCGGGCTA
Organism: uncultured Gemmatimonadales bacterium; assembly: GCA_963733105.1. Lineage (GTDB taxonomy): Bacteria > Gemmatimonadota > Gemmatimonadetes > Longimicrobiales > Longimicrobiaceae > JAFAYN01. The sequence goes on from CAVTCB010000003.1 coordinate 179,567, forward strand.
CCAGGGGGAGGAGCGCCGCAGGGGCGCCCGTCGCTCGGGGAGCTCGGGGGGGCTCAAGGACGGCTGGCTCTGCTTCCAGGCGGCGGAGGGGAAGCGGCGCCTGGCGCCGGTGCCGCCGGAGTGGGAGAGCTGCCCGGAGCCGGAGCTGGTGCGGATGCACGCGGCGGCGGCGCCGGTGCGGATGCGGTCGCCGGCGGTGTGAGGTTTTTTTCGAGGAGAGGGCTCGGGCGTGCCCCCCGCTGGCGCGGGGGTCGGGCTGCGGCTCCGTAGGGAACGATACGACCGTTCCCAACGGAGTCGAGCCCCGCGCAAACTGCGCGCGGGTCTCGCCCCTTCGGGCTCGCATCCCTCACGCAACTGCTTTCCGTACTTGTATTTCTCCCCTCCGGTGAGGCCTGCGCCGGGCGAATGAATTCGCTGCAACAACGGCACGAAGTCCGCCTTCGCGGACTGAACTGCCGGACGCCAGCGTGGAGATGCCCCTCCCCCGGAACGGGGGAGGGTGGCGAGCCCGAAGCGAGCCGGGTGGGGGCGCAGTTCTCCCCTCTCCCGCTTGCGGGGGAGGGGCCGGGGGTGGGGGGTACACGAGGGGCGGACCCGGGGGGTCCGCCCCTTCGTACGTGTGGGCGCGACAAGGACTTATGTCGTTGTCCTGGACAAAGTTGGAACGGCTCTTGCGAACGCTGTCCGGCCCGTTCGGAGGGGAACGGATGACGCAGGAAACCGAACCGAAACCGGAGGCACCATGAACATCGACGACCGGAACCGCGACGACCGCCTGAACGAGAACGACCCCACGCTGCGCGCCCACGACCGCACGCTGCGCGAGGACGAGGCCCGGCTGACGCTGTCGGAGGAGGAGCTGGCGGTCGGCAAGCGCCAGGTGGAGGCCGGGGAGGTGGGGCTCCGCAAGACGGTGGAGACGGAGCACGTGGCGCAGTCGGTCCCGGTGACGCGCGACGAGGTGACCATCGAGCGCCGCCCGATCACGGACGCGCACCTGGGCGACGCGCGGATCTCGGAAGAGGAGATCCGGGTGCCGGTGAGCCGCGAGGAGGTGGTCGCGGAGAAGCGCGTGGTGCCCAAGGAGGAGTTGGTGGTCAGGAAGCACACCGTGCAGGGGGAGCAGTACGTGGAGGCCGACCTGCGCCACGAGCGGGTGGAGGTGGACCGCTCGGGGCCCGTCGAGATGCTCGAGGAGCGCCGCGACGACCGGCTCTGAGCCGGACCCGACGGGCGGAAGCAGAGGCCCCCCGGCTCGCGCCGGGGGGCCTCTTTGCACCTGGTGTGTGAATCTGTCGGAAAGGCGCGAGCGGTTAGATTGAAAGTGGACGCAGTTTACACGGGCTGCGTCGGCTTGCCTCTCAATCCCTCATCAGGAGTCCGGTCCAATGCGCGCCTCACGTACCCTCCTCGCAGCCGCCGCGCTCGTTTCCCTCGCCGCGTGCGGCAGCCAGTCCCCGGAGCTGCTCGCCCCGAACGATCCCAGCCGCAACGGCAGCTGGATCGGCTCCGGCAACTCGGTGCAGATGGACTCAACCGACGCATCATTCGGCACGGGTTGGATTGGCACCGGCAACTCGGTACAGACGGACCCGACCGCCCCCTCACGCGGCGCTGGGCTCATGGGCTCGGGCAACTGAGCGTCAGTCACACGGTTGTGACGGTCCTCCGGTAGTCGAAGAAAGCTTCTCGTACAGGCGTTCGACTGCCCTCCGAACCGGGGCGCGAATGTCCCAGTCTGGCGGAGCGACAACTCACCAGAGGGGCCCTCTGTCGGGAAATGCGCGGGTGATTAGATTGGAAGTGGACGTAGTGGACATCACTGCGCCACTTCCTTTTCCTTTTCACCCATTCAGGAGCGGTCCGATGCGCGTTTCACGTACTCTTCTCGTCTTTGCAGCACTCCTTTCCCTCGCTGCGTGTGGCTCCGCATCTGGTGACCTACTCACGCCGGATACGGTGGCAGCGTCCCAGCAGGGAGGGGATGGCGGACTCGGGCAGATTGGTTCGGGTAACAGCATGTTGGTCGGTGCGGATTCGGCAGCCCTCCGCCATGGAACTTGGATCGGGTCCGGCAACTAGCCCGGCACTACTGACGGATGAGGGCGCGCGTGGGACTTTCCGGAGCACCATCCCGCCGCGCCCTCACTGCATTCGCGAACTCAGCCGAGAGTTCGATCGCCTCCCCTTCTTGCCCCGACCGGGACACTCGATAGCGATCTTTGAAGACTCTCTCCAAAGCGTCATCGGAGAGAACGTCGGTATCGAGCGCTTCGAGGATTGTTTCAGCCGCCACAAGTAATTCCGTTTCCTGGCGCTCACGGGCCACGGAACGAGCCTCGCCGGCAGCGATCACTGCACGGTCCCAGTCACCCAGTGTTCCGGCGCCCAGGGCGAGTTGTGTCAAGGCACCTGCGTGGCCGCTTCGCGCTCCGTGCTGACGAAACATCGCCCATGCTTCGATCCACATGTTCTCGAACATGTCCCGCCAGCCGGCACCGGCCGCAGCTCGGCCCAAGTGCGCGATCAGCAGAACCCGCTGCGGCGGCTCCCATATGTGCTCGAGGAGGACGCTAAACACGGTAGCGGCGTTCTTGAAATCACCGAAGCGGTCCATCCAGAACCAGGCAACGTCGTGCGCAAGCGTCAGGATCTGCCCATGTCCGGGTCCGTACGCTCCGATGGCCCCGCGGGCGTACTCTATCCCCTGCCTCGCGTCCCCGAAGTCGAACGACATTCCGGCCAGGTCGTACAGAGCGTCTCCTTCCAACGTGCGCAGTCCACGATGGGCGGCCATCCTCCGGGTGACCTCGTGGAAGCGCCGGGCGCGCGGCAGGTTCCCGCGCTGGCGGTGGAGGTTGCCCAGCCCCGAAAGGGACAGCGTCGCCACCTCCCAGCGCTTCAGGCGGCGCGCCACGAAGTGGGCCCACTTCAGCCACGCCTCCGCCTCCTCGTACCGCGCCATCTTCCGCGCCACCCGCCCCAGGTCGTACGCGTAGTGCGGGTTGTCGGGGCACACCGCCTCCGCCGCGTGGAGGAACCCCACCGCCGTCGCGTACGCGCCGCGCTCCTCCGCCCAGGTGGCCAGGTTCAGGCAGGCGAACGCCACCGCCTCGCGCGTGGCCGCGTCCGGCTCGCCGTCGCGGAGCAGCCGGTCCAGCGCCGCCAGGCTCGCGCGGATCCCCGGCGCCGCCCCCTCGTAGTCGCGGCGCCCCCCGCGCGCCGCGCACGACGGGTCCGCGTGCCAGTCGCCCACCTCGCGGAGCGCCTGCCAGAGCCACACCGCCGCCCCGTCCATGCCGAGCGCGTGGAAGTCGGTCAGCACGTACATGTGGGGAAGGCGCCCCGACTGGGGGATCGCGATCCGGGGGGGTACCGGGGGACCGCACCGGGACTTGAACATCGGGAGGACGGGGGCAAAGGGTGTCGGGTTCCAACCGTACGCCCGGTGCATGTTAGGGTGCACGAAGTGGACACGCAAGCGCACCGGCTCTGAAGGATCTGGAGCGGCTCCCCGGCGCGAATCTCGCATCGGCCGTTCCGGCAGAGACATACCCGTTCCCAGCCACACCGGGAGAGACACCGTGGATCGATCACTTTCGTCGGAAGAGCTGGCGGAGATCGAGCGGAGGGCGGAGGAGGCCACCCCGGGGCCCTGGGAGGCCGGGGTGCGCTACGAGCGCTTCGGGGTGAACCAGGGGCTGCGCCCCGGCGAGGGGCCGTACTCCTTCCTCCCCGCGGGCCGGTGCCACCACTGCGCCGAGAGCGGCGAGGCGCCCATCGGCACGGAGCGAGACCGCTTCGGCACCGTCTTCCACGTGCACCGCGTGCAGACCGGGGGGGGGAAGCGCCCCTCCACCGGGTGGCGCGCCATCTCCAGCGCCGGTACCCGCGAGGTGGTGGTGGAGAGCTACGAGGGGATGGTGTCCGTGGGGATCCGCCCCGCGGACGCGGAGTTCATCGCCGGCGCGCGGGACGACGTGCCGCGGCTGGTGGAGGAGGTGAAGCAGCTCCGCGCGACGCTGGAGCGGATGACGCAGCTGCAGCGCTCCATGGAGGACGTGGGGGAGGCGGCGCGCGCCATCCGCGCCACCTCCGCCCGCCTGCGGGAGCAGCGGGCCGGCACGCTGGAGGCCGTGCGGCGCACCCGCGCCGAGACCGAGCGCATCCTGCGCGGCGACGACCCCGAGCGCCCCCTCCCCGTCCGCGAGAGCCTCGAGAGCTGATACCCCTCACCCCCCGGCCCCCTCTCCCACAAGGGGAGAGGGGGAGAACTGCGCCCCCACCCGGCTCGCTTCGGGCTCGCCACCCTCCCCCGTTCCGGGGGAGGGGCATCTCCACGCTGGCGTCCGGCAGTTCAGTCCGCGAAGGCGGACTTCGTGCCGTCGTTGCAGCGAATTCATTCGCCCGACTCGGGCACGCCCGAACCCCGCTCTTCATCCCGTCCCGACCGGCATTCAGTCGGAGGCGGCCAGACCCCCCGGCACCGCCCCCGGCTCCTCCGCCCCGCCGATGGCCCGCAGGAGCACCTGGCGGATCACCTCCGCGCGGAGCGTCGCCTCCTCCGTCTGCTCCTCGAAGCGGCCGGCGAGGCCGCCCTGCCCCCGCGCGTGCATCCGCTCCGCCATGCGCGCGGTGAGCGCCGCGCGCTCCTCCAGCGCCTGGAGCGCCGTCCACAGCGCCGTCTCCAGCTCCCCCGCCTGCTCCGCCAGCAGCGTCTCCACCGAGAAGGCGTGGCCCACGCGGCAGCGGAAGCGCAGCACCTCCCCCTCGTGCATCTCCCAGAGCACCCCGTGGCACTCCGGGCAGGAGAAGCCCGAGGGGATGCCCGGCCGCTCGTGGCGGTGTATGGCGCCGGGCTCCATCTCGGCGATGTCGATCTCCATCTCCCTGGGATCGGGCACGGCTTCCTCCTCCACCTCGGTGTGCGCCAGGCGCTCCAGGACGGAGGCGATCTCCGCCACCGGGAGCACGTGGTCCACCTCCACGCTCGCCAGGGCGCTCGACGGCATTCCCGGGTACATCGCCTCCTCCGGGTCCTGCACCACGGCCACGCCCCCGCGCGCCTTGACCGCGAACAGCCCCGAGGTCCCGTCGTCCAGGTTCCCGGTGAGCACCACCCCCACCACGCGGCGCCCGTACGCCGCCGCCGCGGTGCGGAAGAGCGGGTCCACCGCCGGGCGCGCCGTGTTCTCCCGCGGCCCGCGCACCAGGCGGACCCGGCCGCGCTTCACCAGGAGGTGGAGGTCGGGCGGGGCCACGTACACCGTCCCGGGCACGATCTCCTCCCCGTCCTCCGCGTGACGGGCGGGGAGCCGCCCGCGCCGCCCCAGGATGCGGGGGAGCACGCTCCGGGCGTACGAGGGGAAGTGGACCACCACGAACACGGCCGCCGGGAGGTCGGCCGGGAGCCGCTCCACCAGCTCCGCCACGGCCTCCACCCCCCCCGCGGAGGCGCCGATCACGATGATGTCATGTCCTGGCACGGTCCCTCCGTCTCCGGTTCACCCGAACACTCCTCGCGGGGCACGCGCAAGACCCGTGCTTCGTGCCTGCGAGCGTTGACAAAGTTGTTGCTTCAACACATCTTGCACCATCTTTCCCCCTCGGAGCTTCTCCCGAATTCGGGAGTCCGGTATGGGACAAAAAACTCGAGCACAGGGTCAGCGTGGACGGGTCCGACCCGGTGCAGGTCCGGAGCGCAGGCCTCCCGGTCGTCGCCATCGCGGCATCCGTGGGCGGGCTCGCCGCCCTGGGCACGGTGCTCGGCGCCCTCCCCGCGACGCTCCCCGCCGCCGTCCTGGTCCTCCAGCACCTCCAGCCCGACCGCCGGAGCATGATGGCGGTGCTCCTGGACCGGGGCACCGCGCTCCCGGTGGTGGAGGCGTGCCACGGGGACGTCCTGCGCGCCGGCACGGTGTACACGGCCCCCGCCGACCGGCACCTGCGGGTGAACCCGGACCGGACCCTGTCGCTCACGGAGAGTGCGCGAGTACATTTCTCCCGCCCCTCCGCCGACGTCCTCTTCGAGTCGCTGGCCGACAGCGTCGGCCCGCTCGCCGTCGCCGTGGTGCTCACGGGGCGGGGCGCGGACGGCGCCGCCGGGGCGCTGGTGGTGCGCGACCGGGGAGGCGCCGTGATCGCCCAGGACGAGGCCACCTCCCGGGAGTTCGGGATGCCCGGGAGCACCGCGCGCGGCGCGAGCACCGTCATCGTGCTCCCGCTGGAGCGCATCGCCCCGCGCCTGGTAGCCCTGCTCGAAACCCTCCAGACCGTTCCGGCATGAGCCGCACCGAGGCCGACCCGTCGTTGGAGTCCCTGCTGGAGTACCTGAAGCGCGGCCGCGGCTTCGACTTCACCGGGTACAAGCGCTCGTCGCTCGCCCGCCGCATCGACAAGCGGATGCAGGAGGTGGGGATCGAGGGCTACGACGCCTACCGCGACTACCTGGAGCTGCACGCGGACGAGTTCGGCCGCCTCTTCGACACCATCCTCATCAACGTCACCGGCTTCTTCCGCGACCCCGACGCCTGGGAGGTGCTCACGGGGGAGCTCCTCCCGCAGCTCCTGGCGCGCCGGGAGGGCGGCGAGCCGGTCCGCGTCTGGAGCGCCGGGTGCGCCAGCGGGGAGGAGACGTACACCCTGGTGATGGTGCTGGCCGAGGCGCTGGGGATCGACGGCTTCCGCGAGCGGGTGAAGGTGTACGCCACCGACGTGGACGACGAGGCGCTCTCCCGCGCCCGGCAGGCCGTCTACCCGGCCAAGGCGCTGGAGGACGTCCCCGAGGAGCTGCGGGAGCGGTACTTCGAGCCGCTCCCCGGCGACCGCTACGTGTTCCGCGGCGACCTGCGCCGCAACGTCATCTTCGGGCGGCACGACCTGGTGCACGACGCCCCCATCTCGCACCTGGACCTCCTGGTCTGCCGCAACGCGCTGATGTACTTCAACGCCGAGGTGCAGGCCCGCATCCTGGCCCGCTTCCACTTCGCGCTCCGCGCCGACGGCCTCCTCTTCCTGGGGAAGGCCGAGATGATGCGCTCGCACGGGGCCGTGTTCGTCCCCGTCAACCTCAAGGCGCGCATCTTCTCCCGGCAGCCCCGGCTGAACGCGCGCGAGCGGCTCCTCCTCCTCGCCCGGAGGACGGGGACGCCCCGCGGCCGGGGCGGCCCCACGGCCGATCCGCGCCTCCTGGAGGCCGCGGTGAACGCGGAGCCCGCGGCGCAGGTGGTGATGTCGCGCGACGGGGCGCTGGCGCTCGCCAACCGGCCGGCGCGCTCCCTCTTCGGCCTGGGCGAGGAGGACGTGGGGCGCCCGCTCCAGGACCTCAAGCTCTCGTACCAGCCCGTGGAGCTGCGGTCGCGCATCGACCAGGCCTCGGCCGAGCGGCGCATCCTCCACCTGAACGGCGTCCCGCACCCCGCCGCGGACGGGAGCCCCCGCGTCTTCGACGTGCAGGTGACCCCGCTGGCGGACGGCGGGGGGGAGCTCCTGGGGGTGAGCGTCTCCTTCGTGGACGTCACCCGCTACCACCACCTCCAGAACGAGCTGCAGGACGCCAACCAGGAGCTGGAGACGGCGTACGAGGAGCTGCAGTCCACCAACGAGGAGCTGGAGACCACCAACGAGGAGCTCCAGAGCACCATCGAGGAGCTGGAGACCACCAACGAGGAGCTCCAGAGCACCAACGAGGAGCTGGAGACCATGAACGAGGAGCTCCAGTCCACCAACGAGGAGCTGGAGACCCTCAACGACGAGCTGGAGCGCCGCACCGCCGAGCTGAACCAGTTCAACGCCTACATGTCCTCCATCCTCACCAGCCTGCACGTGGGGGTGGTGGTGGTGGACCGCGAGATCGGCGTCCGCGTCTGGAACCGGCAGGCCGAGGAGCTGTGGGGGGTGCGCGCGGACGAGGTGGCGGGCCAGGCCTTCCTGAACCTGGACATCGGCCTCCCCGTGGAGCGGCTCAAGGCCCCCGTCCGCTCCATCCTGGACGGGAAGTCCGAGGCCGAGGAGACCGTCCTGGAGTGCGTGAACCGCCGCGGCCGCGGCATCCGCTGCCGCGTCACCGCCGCCCCCCTCCTGGGGCCGGGCCGCGAGGTCCGCGGCGCGGTCCTCCTGATGGAGGAGTGGGCCGGCGCGAAGCCGGAAGAAGAAGGCTTCCCCGGGTCCGACGGGAGATTCTCCCAGGACGCTGCGATCCCCTGACGGGGGCCGTACGCATCTCCGTCGTTTCGCGATCCTCCACACCTCCTCCCCCCGCACAGCCCCGCCGACCCCCTCGATGAGCCGTGCCGACGAGCAGGACGAGAAGCTGCGGGCCTCGCAGAGCCTCATGCAGGAGCGGAGGCGCGCGGAAGAGACCGCCCTGCGCCTGGCCGCCGAGGAGGCCGCGCGCGAGCGGATCACCGGGATCGTGGAGAGCATCGCCGACGGCTTCTTCGCGCTCGACCCGCAGGGGCGCTTCACCTACCTGAACCGGAGCGCCGAGGCGGCGCTGGAGCGCGGGCGCGAGGAGCTGCTGGGACACCCCGTGGAGGAGGCCTTCGCCGCCGCGGAGCACCCCGCCCTGCACGGGGCGCTGGCGCGCGCCGCGCGGGAGAACACGGTGGTGGAGCTGGAGGAGTTCCACCCTCCGCAGGCCGCCTGGCTGGAGCTGCGCGTCTACCCCGCCCCGGACGGCCTCACCGTCTACTTCCGCGACGTCACCGAGCAGAAAGTGACGCAGCGGGAGCGCGAGATGCTGGAGGCCCGCGTGGCCACCGAGCGCGCCTTCCTGGAGGCCGTGGTGCGGCAGATGCCCGGGGGCGTGGTGATCGCCGAGGCCCCGGACGGGCGCGTCGTCCTCCACAACGACGAGGCCGAGCGCATCCTCCGCCACTCCATCGGTCCCGGCACCGTCCTCCCGGACTACGCCGCGCACGGGATGGTGCACCCGGACGGCACCCCGTACGCCGCCGAGGAGTACCCGCTGGCCCGCGTCCTCCTGCGGGAGGAGACGCTCACCGGCGAGGAGCTGCACTACCGGCTGGGCGACGGCACCCGCGCCGTGCTCCTGCTGAGCGCCTCCGCGGTGCACGGCCCGGACGGGAGCCTGGCCGCCGCGGTGGCCACCTTCACCGACGTCACGGAGCGGAAGCACCGCGAGGAGGCCGAGCGCTTCCTCACCGAGGCCGGCGCCATCCTGGCCTCCACCCTGGACCGGCGGGCCACCCTGCAGGGGATCGCCCGGCTGGTGGCGGGGACGCTCGCCGACTACTGCATCGTCAACGTGGAGGAGGGGGGGGAGGTGAGCGCCCCGGGGATCGCGCACGCCGACCCGGGGCGCGAGGAGATCCTCCGCGGGCTGCTGCGCCGCTTCCCCGTGGAGCCCGACGGGCCGCACCCGGCCATGCGGGCGCTGCGCACCGGCGAGCCCCAGCTCCTCCCGCAGATGGGGGACGAGCTGCTGGAGGCCATCTCCACCGGGCCCGAGCACCTGGAGATGCTCCGCGACCTGGGGCTCACCTCGGCCATGGCGGTCCCCATGCGGGCGCGCGGGCGCACGCTGGGCGCCATCAGCTTCGGGCGCACCGGCGCCAAGCCGCCCTACGGCCCCGCCGACCTGGAGGTGGCGCGCGAGCTGGCCCGCCTCGCCGGCCTGGCCGCCGACAACGCGCGCCTCTACGAGGAGTCGAAGCAGGCCGCGCGCGACCGCGACGAGGTGCTGGCCGTGGTCTCGCACGACCTGCGCAACCCGCTGCACGCCGTGCTCCTGGCCGCCACCGTCCTGGACGAGTTCGGCGACCCCGAGGCGCGCACCCCGCGCGACCGCCAGCAGATCCAGGTGATCCGCCGCTCCGCCGAGCAGATGACCTCGCTGATCCAGGACCTGGTGGAGGTGATCTCGCTGGAGTCCAAGCAGGCGTCGCTGCACCGGGCGCGGCTGGAGGTGCCGCAGCTGGTGGGGAACGTGCTGGACATGTTCGCCCCCATCGCCGCCGCCCGGCAGGTCGCGCTGGTGGCGGAGGTCCCGCCCGGGCTCCCCGCCCTGGACGTGGACCGGGGGCGGGTGCTCCAGGTGTTCTCCAACGTCGTGGGGAACGCGGTGAAGTTCACCCCGCAGGGCGGCCGGGTGACGCTGCGCGCCGCCGCGGAGGAGGGGCGGGTCCGCTTCTCCGTGTCCGACACGGGTCCGGGGATCACCCCGGAGCACCTCCCCCGCCTGTTCGACCGCTTCTGGCAGGCGCGGCAGGGCCAGGGAAAGGGGATGGGTCTGGGGCTCGCCATCGCGCGTGGCCTGGTGGAGGCGCACGGCGGGCGCATCTGGGCCGAGAGCAGGCTGGGCGAGGGGACGACGTTCTCCTTCACGCTCCCGGTTTCTTCGGCGGGTTGAAGGGCTGGGTTCGGGCGTGCCCCCCGCTGGCGCGGGGGTCGGGCTGCGGCTCCGTAAAGCACGATACAACCGTGCTTAACGGAGTCGAGCCCCGCGCAAACAGCCGCGCGGGTCTCGCCCCTCCGGGCTCGCATCCCTCACGCAACTGCTGTCTGCGCGCGTAGTTGCAGTTGTCGTGCTCCCCTCCCCCCTTGTGGGGGAGGGGCCGGGGGGGGGGGTAAAACAGCGCCGCCCCGGAGCCAGTGGCTCCGGGGCGGCGCTTTTTCCCTCAAGTCCCGACGGTTCGAATTCAGGCGGCCCTGAGCGGGCGGACCAGGACGTTGGAGGCGGCGGCGAAGAAGGGCTTGGCCCCCGGGACGTCCTTGAGCTTCACCTCCAGCAGGCGGCTCCCGTCCCCCGTGCGCCCCAGCACCTTCACCACCTCCCCGAGCCCCCCCACGCAGAAGATCTCCTCTCCCACCTGCGGGAGGCGGTCCGCGCCGCTGTGCCAGTCCGGATGAGCCTCGCGGTTCACGTACACGTCCTCTTCCCGGATCCGATTCGAACCGTTCCCATTCATGTCGGTCTCTCCTTGTTGGGGCGGCCGGGTCGCCCCCTCTCGTCGCGACGGGGGGCCGGGCCGCATGAAGGGTCTCGGGACGGGGGCGGAGCCGCGTGCCGGACGCGCTCCGCCGGAGACACTTCCCCGCTCCCGGCCGGAACGGCGGCGCCCCGCGGCGTGGCCGGAGAGGGGTTCGCGCGAGGGGCGGGGGGCGGGGACCGGAAGCCCCGCGGGAGCTCCGGTGTCCGTGCCGATTACACCTTGCGGCGCAGTAGGTTCCCCGCTTCCGACCCTCCCTAGCGCGCCGACTCCAGCACCACCGCGCCGGGCCCCGGCAGCTCCACCACCCCCTCCCGCGAGAGCCCCGCCACCTCCCCCTCCCGGGCGCCCCCGAAGCGGGCCTCCTCCGTGGCCAGGCGGAGCGTCCAGCGCCCTCCCTCCGGGGGGCGCGTCTCCGCCGCCGCCACCGTGTCCACCCGGAGCGGGCCCCCGAACGAGGCCACCAGGAGGAGCGCCGCGCCGTCCGGGGCCGCGCGCCGCAGCGCCACCCCCGTCTCCCCCAGCGGCGCCGCCGAGAACCACTCCCGCCCGTGCGGGCGGAGCGCCGGGTGCGCGCGCCGCAGGCGCAGCAGCTCGCGGTAGAGCGCCAGGACCCCCGCGTGCGGGGGCCGCTCCCGCTCCTCCCAGCGCAGCCGCGAGCGGGCGAAGGTGTCCGGGCTCTGCGGGTCGGGGATGCGCTCGCGCATCTCCGGGTCCGCGAAGGCCGAGAAGTGCCGGAACTCGCCGCGCCGCCCCTCCGTCACCAGCCGCCCCAGCTCCTCCGGGTGGTCGGTGAAGTACAGGAACGGCGTGGACGCCGCCCACTCCTGCCCCATCCAGAGGAGCGGCGTGCCGGGACCCAGGAGGAGGAGCGCCGAGGCGGCCCGGTAGAGCGCCGGCTCCACCTGGTGGTTCAGGCGCTCCCCCAGGGCGCGGTTCCCCACCTGGTCGTGGTTCTGGATGCAGTGCACGAAGCGGTGCGGGGGGATGCCGTCGGTGGGCGTCCCCCGCGGCGCCCCGTGGTGCCGCGAGTGCTGCCCCGAGTAGAACCACCCCTCGCGCAGCGTGCGCGCCAGGTCCGCCGCGGAGCCGGTGTAGTCGGCGAAGTACCCCTCGCGGTCCCCCGCCGCCAGCGAGCGCACCTGGTGGTGCAGGTCGTCCGCCCACACCCCGTCCAGCCCCAGCCCCCCCTCCTCCGCCGGGAGCACCACCCGGCGCTCGTTGCGCTCGTCCTCCGCCACCAGCACGAAGTGCCTCTCCGGCGGGAGCGAGGCCCGCACGCGCGACGCCATCTCCGCCAGGACGTGCATGGGGGAGTCGTCCAGGATGGCGTGCGTCGCGTCCAGCCGCAGCCCGTCCACGTGGTACTCGTGCGCCCAGTGCAGCGCGTTGCGCACCACCATGTCGCGCACCGCCTCGCTCCCCTCCGCGTCGTAGTTCACGGCCGCGCCCCAGGGGGTGTGGTGGCGCTCCGTGAAGATGCGCCCGCTGGTGAAGGCGGGGAGGTAGTTCCCCTCCGGGCCGAAGTGGTTGTACACCACGTCCTGGATCACCGCCAGCCCGCGGGCGTGGGCGGCGTCCACCAGCCGGCGCAGCCCCTCCGGGCCGCCGTACGAGCTGTCCGGGGCGAACATCGCCACCCCGTCGTACCCCCAGTTGCGCTCCCCCGGGAACTCCCCCACCGGCATCAGCTCCAGGGCGTTCACTCCCAGCTCCACGAAATGGTCCAGCTTCCCCGCCAGGGCGTCGAAGGTCCCCTCCGGCGTCGCCGTCCCCACGTGCACCTCGTGGATCACCATCTCCTCCAGGGGAACCCCCGCCCACTCCCCGTCCGTCCAGCGGAAGGCCGAGGGGTCCACCACCTCCGAGGGGCCGTGCACCCCCTCCGGCTGCGAGCGGGAGCAGGGGTCCGGGAAGGCGTCCTCCTCCCCGTCCAGGCGGTACCGGTAGCGCGCCCCCGCGCCCACACCCTCCACCAGGGCGGCGAAGTACCCGCCCTCCTCCGGCTCCATGGGGTGCGCCGCCTCCCCCTCCGGGCCGTACACCACCACCTCCACCCCCCGGTGCCCCGGCGCCCACACCCGGAACTCCACCCCCCCGCCCAGCACGCGGGCCCCCGGCGGGCGGTCCCGCACCGTCGTCCGTTCGGTCATTCCCTTCCTCCTCGCGCAGAGTACCACCATGGAGCGTCCCTCCAGCTCCAGCTCCTCCCCCACCTTCACCGTCCGCTCCCCCCCCGCCAGGCACGGCTCGGCGGTGTCCAGCGTCACCTCCCAGGCGTTCCCCGGGCCGCAGTCGGGGACCCTGAAGAACGTGGCCCCGCCGTCCGCGTTGAACAGGAGGAGGAAGGTGTCGTCCACGATCTGCTCCCCCCGCTCGTCCCACTCCTCGATGGCCTCGCCGGCCATGCACATCCCGAAGCACTTCACGAAGCCGGAGTTCCACTCCAGCTCCGTCATCTCCTTCCCGTCCGGGCGGAGCCAGGTGATGTCCTTGTCCTCCGAGCCGCGGATGGGGCGCCCGCGGAAGAACCGGCGCCGCCGGAAGGTGGGGTGGTCGCGGCGCAGCTTCGCCACCCGCCGGGTGAACTCCAGGAGCTCCAGGTCCCGGTCCGGGCGCTCCCAGCCGATCCAGGAGACGTCGTTGTCCTGGCAGTAGGCGTTGTTGTTCCCGTACTGGGTGCGCCCCATCTCGTCCCCCCCGCAGATCATGGGGACGCCGTGGGAAAGGAGGAGGGTGGCGATGAAGTTGCGCTTCTGCCGCTCCCGCTGGCGGACGATGTCCGCGCGGTCCGTGGGCCCCTCCACGCCGAAGTTGTAGGACAGGTTGTGGTCGTGCCCGTCGCGGTTCCCCTCGCCGTTGGCCTCGTTGTGCTTGTGGTTGTACGAGACCAGGTCGTTCAGCGTGAAGCCGTCGTGCGCCGTGACGAAGTTGATGCTCGCGTGCGGGCGCCGGCCGTCGTCCTGGTACAGGTCGCTGGAGCCGGTGAGGCGGTACCCCAGCTCCCCCAGCGTCCCCGGGTCGCCCCGCCAGTAGGCGCGCACCGTGTCGCGGTACTTGCCGTTCCACTCGGCCCAGAGCACCGGGAAGTTCCCCACCTGGTACCCCCCCTCCCCCACGTCCCACGGCTCGGCGATCAGCTTGACCTTGGAGATCACCGGGTCCTGGTGGATCACGTCGAAGAAGGCGGAGAGGCGGTCCACCTCGTGGAGCTCGCGCGCCAGCGTGGAGGCCAGGTCGAAGCGGAAGCCGTCCACGTGCATCTCCTGCACCCAGTAGCGCAGCGAGTCCATCACCAGCTGGAGGGTCTGGGGGTGCCGCATGTTCAGCGAGTTCCCCGTCCCCGTGTAGTCCATGTAGAAGCGGGGGTCGTCCTGCACCAGCCGGTAGTAGGTGCGGTTGTCGATCCCCCGCAGCGACACGGTGGGCCCCAGGTGGTGCCCCTCGGAGGTGTGGTTGTAGACCACGTCCAGGATCACCTCGATCCCGGCCTCGTGGAGGCGGCGCACCATCTCCTTGAACTCGCGCACCTGGCCGCAGTAGTCGCGCGTGTGGGCGTAGCGGCCGGCGGGGGCGAAGTAGTTGAGCGAGCTGTACCCCCAGTAGTTGCTCAGCCCCTTCCGGTACAGGTGCAGCTCGTCCATGATCTCGTGGACGGGGAGGAGCTCGATGGCGGTGACGCCCAGCGACTGCAGGTGCTCGATGATGGCGGGGTGCGCCACGGCGGCGTACGTCCCCCGCAGCTCCGGGGGAATCGCGGGGTGGAGGCGCGTGAGCCCCTTCACGTGCGCCTCGTAGATGACCGTGTCGTGCCAGGGGATGCGGGGCGGCGCGTCCCCCTGCCAGTCGAAGGCGGGGTCGATCACCACCCCCTTGGGGACCCCGGCGGCGTCCGGGGTGTCGTCCAGCACCCAGTCCTCCCCCGGCTGGTCGAACGGGAAGGCGAAGGGGTGCTCCTCGTAGTCCACCCGTCCGGCGACGGCGCGGGCGTAGGGGTCCACCAGGAGCTTGAAGGGGTTGCAGCGGATTCCCCGCCCCGGCTCGTACGGGCCGTTGACGCGGTAGCCGTAGTAGGTGCCGGGCCCCAGCCCGGGGACGTAGCCGTGCCAGACGAAGTTGGTGCGCTCGCGCAGCCGGTAGGTGCGGGAGGGCTCCGCGTCCTCCGGCGCGTCGAAGATGCAGAGCTCCACCTCCCACGCGGGCTCGGAGTACAGCGAGAAGTTGGTCCCCTCGCCGTCGAAGTGGGCGCCCAGCGGATAGGGCTGGCCCGGCCACGCGGTGGTGGCGGTCTCCAGGAATCCGGGGACGTACCGGCGGGGGTCCTTCCTGGGCTTGCGGCTCTCCATCGGGCGTGGTCGCGGGAACGGGCGGTCGTGCCGGGTCGCGGGAGGCTTGCAGGATACGCGCCGCCCCCGGCGGGCACAACCGGCGGGGCGCGGCGCCATCTGTTCCCACGCGGGCGTGCGCGCTTCTTGCGAGCGTGCGGGCCCCCCGCGCCGGGCGCGCGGAGCGACCACGACCCCTTCCGGAGACCCACGTGTCGGACCGTCCCAGGAACCACCCGTCGGAGCGCGGCGCGGGCCGCGTCCCCGGCTCCACCTACCGCATCCAGTTCAACCACGCCTTCACCTTCCGCGACGCGGCGGAGGTGGTCCCCTACCTGGCGGAGCTGGGCGTCTCGGACCTGTACGCCTCGCCGTACCTGCAGGCGCGCCCGGGGAGCATGCACGGCTACGACATCACCGACCACAACGCGCTGAACCCGGAGATCGGGAGCGAGGAGGAGCACGCGCGCCTCGCCGCGCTGCTGCGGGAGCACGGGATGGGGCACCTGCTGGACATCGTCCCCAACCACATGGGGATCGCGGCGGGGGCGAACCAGTGGTGGATGAACGTGCTGGAGAACGGCCCCAGCTCGCCGTTCGCGCGCTACTTCGACGTGCACTGGAACCCGCTGCAAGCCGGAGCTGCAGGGCAAGGTCCTCCTCCCGGTGCTGGGCGACCAGTACGGCTGCGTGCTGGAGCGCGGGGAGCTGAAGCTGACGTACGAGGACGGGCGCTTCCGGGTGGTGTACTTCGACCACTGGTTCCCGGTGGCGCCGGGGGCGTCGGCGGCGGTGCTGCGCGAGGCGCTGGAGCGGCTGGAGACGCCGGAGGACGACCCGGACCGGATGGAGCTGGAGAGCATCGTCACGGCGCTGGAGCACCTCCCCCCGCGCAGGAGCACGGACAGGGCCAGCATCGCGGAGCGCGACCGGGAGCGGATCGTGTCGCGGCGCCGGCTGGAGGCGCTCACGCGGGGCTCGGGGGCGGTGGCGCGGGCGCTGGAGGCGGCGGTCGCGACGTTCAACGGGGTGCCGGGGGAGCCGCACTCGTACGACCGGCTGGACGCGCTCCTGGACGACCAGGCGTACCGGCTGGCGTTCTGGCGGGTGGCGGCGGAGGAGATCAACTACCGGCGCTTCTTCGACGTGAACGACCTGGCGGGGGTGCGGGTGGAGGTGCCGGAGGTGTTCCATGACCACGCACCGGCTCATCCTGCGCCTGGTCCGCGAGGGGAAGGTGACGGGGCTGCGCATCGACCACCCGGACGGGCTCTTCCACCCGCGCGACTACCTGCGCGACCTGCAGCGCGAGGCGGCGGGGCTGGAGGCGGAGGAGCGCTTCTACGTGCTGGTGGAGAAGATCCTCACGGGGGACGAGACGCTCCCGGAGGACTGGCCGGTGGCGGGGACGGTGGGGTACGAGTTCATGAACCGGGTGAACGGGCTGTTCGTGGCGGTGGAGAACGAGGCGGCGATGGACGACGCCTACCGCGGGTTCACGGGCGCGCGCGAGCGCTTCGCGGACCTGGTGTACGAGAAGAAGAACCTGATCCTGCGGTAGGCGCTGGTGAGCGAGCTGACGGTGCTCACCAACATGCTGGACGCGGATGTCGGAGCGGAACCGCCGCTCGCGCGACTTCACCCGGGGCGCGCTGCGCGACGCGCTTCGCGAGACGGTGGCCTGCTTCCCGGTGTACCGCACCTACGTGGACGCCTTCACGGGGGAGGTGTCGGAGCGCGACCGGGGGTACGTGGACCAGGCGGTCCGCCGCGCCAAGCGCCGCAACCCCAACATCAGCGCCTCGCTCTTCGACTTCGTGCGCGACGTGCTCCTGCTCCGCTGGCCGGACTCGCTGGACGACGCGTCGCGCGGAGGAGCACGCGCGCTTCGTGATGAAGTTCCAGCAGATCACGGGGCCGGTGATGGCGAAGGGGGTGGAGGACACCTCGTTCTACGTCTTCAACCGGCTGGTCTCGCTGAACGAGGTGGGGGGCGAGCCGGACCGATTCGGCGTCACGCCGGAGGAGTTCCACGCGCTTCAACGCGGACGCGGGCGGAGCGCTGGCCGCACACCATGAGCGCCACGTCGCACGCACGACACCAAGCGGAGCGAGGACGTGCGCGCCCGCATCAACGTGCTCTCGGAGATCCCCGACCTGTGGGCGGAGCGCGCGGCGCGCTGGGCGGAGGCGAACCGCGGGAAGAAGTCGCACGAGGACGGGGAGGCGATCCCCGACGCCAACGACGAGTACCTGCTGTACCAGACGCTGGTGGGTGCCTGGCCGCTGGGGGAGACGGAGGACGGGGCGCACCGGGACTTCGTGGCCCGGGTGCAGGCGTACATGGAGAAGGCCACGCGCGAGGCGAAGCGGAACACGAGCTGGATCAACCCCAACGAGGCGTACGACGCGGGGCTGCGCGACTTCGTGGCCGCCGTGCTGGACCGCGCCGGCCCCAACCCGTTCCTGGACGACCTGCTCCGCCTGCACCCCGTGGTGGCGCGGATGGGGATGCTCAACTCGCTGTCGCAGACGCTGGTGAAGCTGGCCTCGCCCGGGGGTGCCGGACGTGTACCAGGGGCAGGAGCTGTGGGACTTCTCGCTGGTGGACCCGGACAACCGCCGCCCGGTGGACTACGCGTCGCGCCGCCGGCTGCTGGCGGAGCTGCGGGCGCGCCTGGAGGGCGGCGACGCGCGGGAGCTGGCGCGCGAGCTGGTGGAGGAGTGGGAGGACGGCCGCGTCAAGCTGTACCTGACGCACCGGGCGCTGGCCCTGCGCGCGGCGCTCCCCGACCTCTTCCGCGACGGCGAGTACGTGCCGCTCGCGCCCGCCGGGGAGCGGGCCGGGCACCTGCTCGCCTTCGCGCGGCGCGGCGCCGGGGCGGCGGTGGTGGCCGTGGTCCCGCGCCTGGTCGCCACCCTCACGCGCGGGAACGGCTTCGCGCTCCCCACCGCGGAGAGCTGGCGCGGGACGCGGATCGAGGGAGGCGAGGGGGTGCTGGAGGGGCGCTGGCGGAACGCATTCACGGGGGTGGAGGTGGAGGGCGGGAAGGCGCTGGAGGTGGAGGAGCTGTTCGCGGACTTCCCGGTGGCGCTGCTGGAACGGGTGTGACCACGGGCGAATGAATTCGCTGCAACAACGGCACGAAGTCCGCCTTCGCGGACTAACCACGAACGACGGGGCGGCACCGCGAGGGTGCCGCCCCGTCGTCGTAGTTCGGTAGTTCCGCAGTCCCCGCCCCCGCGCAGGAGACCGGACGGTGTTTGGCCGGGCTCCGGAGCGGCCCCGACGAACGGGAAGCCCCTTACACCTGCTGCTTCACCGTCTCCGCCAGCGCGAAGTTCATCCCCGACACCCCCGCCAGCTCCTCCGTGCTCGCCTGGCGCAGGCTGTACAGGGTGCCGTAGCGCCCCACCACCGCCTGCACCCGCTTCGCGGTCATCCCCTCGACCCCCTCCAGACGCGAGGCCAGCCGCTCGCGCTCCAGCTGCATCCCCACGGACTGGGTGTCGGCCACGTCGTGCCCCTTGCCGCGCAGCTCCTCCAGGAGCCCCAGCCACTCGGAGTGCCCCCACTCGCGGAAGCGCGTCACGAAGTCGCGCAGGTCGGCCGCCAGCCCGCTCGCGGCCTTCGCGGCGCCGCCGCGCGACCGCGACTTGGACGCGCCCCCGGAGGAGCGCTTCTTGGCCGCCCCGGCGGCGCCGGCCGCCACGCTCGCGGCCGCCGCGGCGACGGCGGTGGCAGCTACGGCCGCGGCGCCCGTGGAGCGCTTCTTCGCGGGGGTGGAGCGCTTCTTGGCCGGGGCGGCGCCCAGCCCGCCGTCGGAGGCGCCGCGCACGCCGCCGGGCCCGGGCTTGGGCCCGTCGCCCATGTCCTCGGGGCCGAGGCCGCCGGTGGGGAGGGTGGTCTTCTTCGGGACGGGCTTCCGCGCGGGCGGCGCCTTCGCCCCGGCGCCCTCGCCGGCGGGGAGCGCGCTCCCGGTCCCGACGCCGCCCAGGGGGGCGGACAGGGGCGCCGCCGTGGCCGTCTTCCTCGCGGTGGCGGTCTTCTTCGCGGGGGTCGTGGCCGGCGATGCGCCGGAGGTCGGGCGCTTGGCCACGCCCCCGTTCGCGCCCTTCCCCTTGGTCGTGTCGCTGTTGGCCATTGTCTCTCGGTCTCCTCGTGGTGGTGTGACGGCCGGCGGCCCCCGCCGGGCCCGGACTGCTGCTGCTACGCCTCGCGCTTCAGGACCAGCACCGCGAGCGGCGGCAGGGTGAAGCACCCCGAGTGCTCGCGGTCGTGCTCGGGCACCGGCTCGGACTCCACCGCTCCGCCGTTCCCGAGGTTGCTCCCCCCGTACGCCTCCGCGTCGCTGTTCAGCAGCTCCACGTACCGCCCCGGCCCGGGGAGCCCGACCCGGTAGCCGTGGCGGGGGATGGGGGTGAAGTTGCAGACGAACACCAGCTCCTCGCCGGGCTCGCGCCCCCTCCGCACGAAGGAGACGATGGAGTTCTGCACGTCGTGGAAGTCGATCCACTCGAAGCCCTCGTAGGAGAAGTCCACCTCCCAGAAGGCGCCCTCGCGGCGGTACAGCCGGTTCAGGTCGCGCACGAAGCGCCGCACCCCCTCGTGCGCGGGGTCCTCCAGGAGGTGCCAGTCCAGCGAGCGGCCCTCGCTCCACTCCCGCCACTGGGCGATCTCCCCGCCCATGAAGAGGAGCTTCTTCCCCGGGTGGCTCCACATGTAGCCCAGCGCCAGGCGCAGGTTGGCGAGCTTGCGCCAGGGGTCGCCGGGCATCTTGTTGACCAGCGAGCCCTTGCCGTGCACCACCTCGTCGTGCGAGAGGGGGAGGGCGAAGCGCTCGCTGAAGGCGTACATCAGCGAGAAGGTGACCAGGCTGAAGTGGTACTGGCGGTAGACGGGGTCCTCGTGCATGAAGCGGAGGAAGTCGTTCATCCACCCCATGTTCCACTTCAGGTGGAAGCCCAGCCCGCCCAGGTGCGCGGCCTGCGTGACGCCGGGCCAGGCGGTGGACTCCTCGGCGATCATCAGCGCCCCGGGGACGCGCTCGCGCACGGCGGTGTTGAGCTGCTGGAGGAAGTGGATGGCCTCCAGGTTCTCCCGCCCGCCGTAGCGGTTGGGGACCCACTCCCCGTGCTTGCGCGAGTAGTCCAGGTACAGCATGGAGGCCACGGCGTCCACGCGGAGCCCGTCGATGTGGTACTCCTCCAGCCAGAACAGGGCGTTGGCCACCAGGAAGTTGCGCACCTCGTTCCGCCCGAAGTTGAACACCATGGTCCCCCAGTCGGGGTGCTCGCCCTGGCGGGGGTCGGCGTGCTCGTACAGGGCGCTCCCGTCGAAGCGCCGCAGCGCGTGCGCGTCGCGGGGGAAGTGCGCGGGGACCCAGTCCAGGAGCACCCCGATCCCCCGGCCGTGCAGGTGGTCCACGAAGTAGCGGAAGTCGTCCGGGGTGCCCCAGCGCGAGGTGGGGGCGTAGTACCCGGTGACCTGGTAGCCCCAGGAGGGGTCGTACGGGTGCTCCATGACGGGGAGGAGCTCCACGTGCGTGAACCCCATCTCCTCCACGTAGTCGGCGAGCTGGTGCGCCAGCTCGCGGTAGCCCAGGAAGCCCTCGGGGTCGTCGCCGGGGCGGCGCCAGGAGCCCAGGTGCACCTCGTAGACGGCCATGGGGCGGTCGCAGGGGTTCCCCTCGCCGCGCGCGGCCATCCACTCCTCGTCCTCCCACCGGTACCGGCCGCGGCGGTGCACCACGGAGCCGGTGGCGGGGCGCAGCTCGGCCCGGAAGGCGAAGGGGTCGGCCTTGAGGAAGATCCCGCCCTCGCGCGGCCTGATCTCGTACTTGTAGACCGCGCCGTCGTCCACGCCGGGGAGGAACACCTCCCACACGCCGCCGCCGGGGTGGAAGCGCATGGGGTTGCGGCGCCCGTCCCAGTCGTTGAAGTCGCCCACCACGCTCACCCGGCGCGCGTCGGGCGCCCACACGGCGAAGCGCGTCCCCGCCACGCCCTGCATCTCGCACGGGTGCGCGCCCAGGAGGTCGAAGAGGCGGTAGTGGGTCCCCTGCCCCAGGAGGTACAGGTCGAAGTCGCCCACGGTGGAGCCGAAGGCGTACGCGTCGGCGGTCTCGATCTCCTCGCCCGCGGCGTCGGCCACGCGCAGCCGGTACGGGAAGGACTCCGTCCCGCGCGGGAGCACGGCCTCGAAGAACCCCGAGCCGTGCACCCGCTCCATGGGGACGGCCTCGCCGGTGTCCGCGTTCACCACGGAGACGCGGCTCGCGACGGGGAGGAAGGCGCGCACCACCAGGCGGATCTCGCCGCCCAGGGAGACGCGGTGCATCCCCAGGACGCGGAAGGGATCGGGGTGGTCGCCGTGGGCGATCAGGTTTACGTCGTGCTCCAGCGTGACCGAAAGCATCAGCCTGCCTGTTGAGGTTTTCAACGTGTCCGCGCCTTCCTGCTGCGAAGGCCGTGCCGGAACAGCAGGGGACAGGGGACAGGGAACAGGGGACAGCCTGCCACTGCGACTGCCCCCGGCGCGCTCAGGGACCCTCCAGGAGCCGCGCGGCGGCCTCGTCCAGGAGCCAGACGGGCTCCCCGGAGAGGGGGCGGACGAGCTGCGCGGGGAGGCGGAACGGGTCCAGCGGGCCGCGCAGGACGGCGTGCAGGACGCTCGCCTTGTCCGCGCCGACGGCCAGGAGATCTACGCGTGCGGCGGCGCTCAGCGCGGGGGGCGTGAGGGTCACGCGGGGCTCGTGGTCGCCGGGGTGGAGGGCGCGCGCGACGGGGGCGGCGCGCTCCCGGAGCGCAGGGGCGAAGGGGAAGAGCGAGGCGGTGTGCGCGTCCCCGCCCACGCCCAGGTGGAGCAGGTCGAAGCGCGGCATCCCGCCCCCGAACACCGAGGCCAGCGTGCGCGCGTAGCCGGCGGCGGCCTCCGCGGGGGGAAGCTCGCCGCGGACGCGGTGCACGTTCTCCGGGGGGAGGGGGACGCGGTCGAGGAGCGCCTCGCGCGCCATGCGGAAGTTGCTGCGCGGGTGGCCGGGGGGGACGCAGCGCTCGTCGCCCCAGAACAGGTGCACGCGCTCCCAGGGGACGGCGGAGCGGAGCGGCTCCTCCGCCAGCAGGGCGTAGGCGGCGCGCGGGGTGCTCCCCCCCGCCAGCGCGGCGCGGAAGACGCCGCGCGCCGCCGCCGCCTCGCGGGCGGCGGCGGCGAAGCGCTCCGCGGCGGCCCGCGCGACCGTCGCCGCGTCCGGGAACACCCGCGCCACTCCCCGGCCGGGGAACCGCGCCTCCCGCCCCTCCGCCGCCCCCGTCACGTACGCCTCACGGCCGGTGCCACGCCCTCCCCTCGCCGGCGAGGAGGCGGTCGGCGCCGGGAGGGCCCCAGCTCCCCGCGGGGTACGGCTCCGGGGCGCCCGCGCGCGCCCACTCCTCCAGGATGGGGGTCATCAGCGTCCAGGCGGCCTCCACCTCGTCGCGCCGGGCGAACAGGGTGGCGTCGCCCAGCATGGCGTCCAGGAGGAGGCGCTGGTACGCCTCGGGGCTCTCGGTGCCGGGGAAGGCGGTGGGGTAGTCGAAGTCCATGCTGACGGCCTGGAGCCGCCCCAGGAGCCCGGGGACCTTGGCCTCGAAGAAGAGCGAGATCCCCTCGCGCGGCTGGATGCGGAGCACCAGGGCGTTGGGCGCGGGGCGCTCGTTCTCCACCAGGTCCATGACCGGGTTGGGCGCGGGGCGGAAGTTGACCACCACCTCGGTGGCCTTGGACGAGAGCCGCTTCCCGGTGCGCAGGTAGAAGGGGACCCCCGCCCAGCGCCAGCTGTCCAGCCAGAGCCGCACCGCGGCGAAGGTCTCGGTGCGCGAGTCCGGGGCCGCGCCCTCCTCCTGGCGGTAGCCGGGGACGGTCTTCCCCTCCACGACCGCGGAGACGTACTGCCCGCGCACCGTCTCGTGCGCCACGTCCTCGCCGCGGACGGGACGGACGGAGCGGAGCACCTTGACCTTCTCGTTGCGGATGGAGTCCGCGTCGTACGAGGCGGGGGGCTCCATCGCCACCAGCGTGAGGACCTGCAGGAGGTGGCTCTGCACCATGTCGCGCAGCGCGCCGCTGGTCTCGTAGTAGCCGGCCCGGCGCTCCAGCCCCACCGTCTCCGCCACGGTGATCTGCACGCTGTCCACGTGGCTGCGGCTCCAGAGCGGCTCCCACACGCTGTTCCCGAAGCGGAAGACCAGGAGGTTCTGGAGCGTCTCCTTCCCCAGGTAGTGGTCGATGCGGAAGACCTGGCGCTCGTCGAACACCTCCAGCAGCGCCCGGTTGAGCGCCTGCGCCGACTCCAGGTCGCGCCCGAACGGCTTCTCCACGATGATCCGCGTCCAGCACTCGCACCCCGCCGGGCACACCATCCCCGCGCTCCCCAGGTCGCGGGTGAGGTGCTCCAGCACCACCGGGGGGACGGCCAGGTAGAACAGGCGGTTCCCCGGGATCCCCAGCTCCCGGTCGATCCCCGCGAGCTGCGTCTTCAGCCGCTCGAACCCCTCCTCGTCGTCGAAGACGTGGCTCCCGAAGAAGAGCCGCCTGCCGAACTCCGCCCACTCCTCCGGGGTGGGCGCCGTGGCGAACACGCCCAGGGCGTCCCGCATCAGCTCGCGGTACGCCTCGTCGGTGAACTGCTCGCGGGCCACCCCCACCACGGCGAAGGCCTCCGGGAGGAGGCGGTGCTGCCAGAGGCGGAACAGGGCGGGGAGGAGCTTGCGCCGCGCCAGGTCGCCCGTGCCGCCGAAGATCACCAGGACCAGCGGCTGCGGCGTGCGGGGGGTGGAGAGGGTCTTCCGCAGCGGGCTGGCGGCGGCGGCGCGGGCCGCCGCCTGCGGCGCGGCCGCGCCGCTCACGCCCCGCTCTCCTTGACCGCGTGCCCGCCGAACTGGTTGCGGAGCGCCGCGATCACCTGCGCCCCGTACGACTCCTCCTGGCGCGAGCGGAAGCGGGCCAGGAGCGAGAGGGTGATGACCGGCGCGGGGACGTCCAGGTCCAGCGCGGTCTGCACCGTCCAGCGCCCCTCGCCCGAGTCGGCCACCCAGCCGCGGATGCGCTCCAGCTCCTGCCCCTCGGCGGCGTAGGCGCGCTCCAGCAGCTCCAGGAGCCAGGAGCGCACCACGCTCCCGTGGTTCCACAGCCCGGCGATGGCGCGGAGGTCGAGCGGGTAGTCGGAGGCGTGCATGATCTCGAACCCCTCGGCGTACGCCTGGAGGAGCCCGTACTCGATCCCGTTGTGGACCATCTTCGTGAAGTGCCCCGCCCCGCTGGGGCCCACGTGCAGGTAACCGTCCTCGGGGGCCAGGGTGCGGAAGGCGGGCTCGCAGAGCCGCACCGCCTCGTCGGGGCCGCCCACCATCAGGCAGTACCCCACCTGGAGCCCCCACACGCCGCCGCTGGTCCCGGCGTCCACCAGGTGGATTCCCTTCTCGGCCAGCTCGGCGGAGCGCCGCTTGGTGTCGTGGAAGTTGGTGTTGCCGCCGTCGATCAGCACGTCCCCGGGCTGCATCTCCGCGGCCAGGGCGCGCAGCGTCTGCTCGGTGGGGTCGCCCGCGGGGACCATCACCCACACCACGCGCGGGGCCTCCAGCGCACGCACCATCTCCGCGAGCGATCCCGCGGCTCCGGCGCCCTCCTGCGAGCCGATCTTGCTCGTGAGCTCCGCGTCCAGGTCGAAGACGACCACGCGGTGGCCGCCGCGGAGGAGGCGCGTCACCATGTTCCCGCCCATCTTGCCGAGGCCCACCATCCCGAGCTGCATCGTCTCCCCCCTTTGGCGTCGTCGTTGGAATCGCGCGGTTTTCCGGGGATGCAAGTAGGGCGCCGGGTGGGTGGGGTGGCGGGCCCTCACCCCCCGACCGCGGGCGATTGAAATCGCTGCAACAACGGCACGAAGTCCGCCTTCGCGGACTGACGGCAACGGCAAAAACCCTCTCCCGGAACCGGGAGAGGGTTTTTGCCGTTGCAGGCTGTTCCCTGTCCCCTGTCCCCTGTCCCCTGCCGTTACCCTACTCGCACCCCGCCGCCGCGCGCTTCGCCGCACCCGCGCTGGGGTACAGCTCGCGCGCGGCGAGGGCGTGCTCGCAGCGGGAGGCGCGCCCGCCGCCGCGGGCCAGGCGCAGGCGGACGCGGTAGTTGCCGGGGTCCAGGCGGGCGGCGCGCTCCAGCGCTTCCCGCCCGCCGCCCCCGGCGTAGAGGTCCATCGCCAGGAGCTGTCCCGTGCTCCGGGCGGCGGACGCGCCGGCGGCGAGCGCGGCCAGGAGGAGCACCCCCGCGCGGAGGGCAGGGGCGGCGCGGGCCGGGCGCATCTCCACCGCGGGGGCCAGGGCGCCGAGCGCGGCCCACACCAGGAGCGTGGGGAGCGCCAGGAGGAGCACGGCGTCGAAGGCGCCCACCGTGGCGACGGCGCCCAGGGTGGCGAGGAGGGCGAGGGCGAGCAGCCCCTCGTCGGCGTCGCGGGCGGAGAGCATGCGGCGCCACGCGGACAGTGCGAGCCCCGCCAGCGCCAGGACCAGGAGGACGAAGGCGGGGACGCCGCGCTCCGACAGGAAGGCCACCCAGTCGCTGCTCGGCCAGGGGTTGGAGGTGGTCCCGGCCACCTCTCGGTCCATGGACGGGTCGCGCCGGGAGGCGAACTCCGGGTACACGACCGCCCAGTTCCCCGGGCCCACCCCCAGGAGCGGGCTGGACGCCGCCATCCGCAGCGAGTTGCGGTACTGCACCAGCCGCCCTGCCCCGCTCCCCTCCTGGTAGTTGACCACCCCGCGCACCGTCTCCGCGTACGGCGTCTCCGTGCGCCAGCGCAGCGTGTTGGGGAGCGCCACCGCCGCGGCCACCCCCGCGCCCGCCAGCCCCAGCACCGTGACGAAGCGGCCCAGCACCCGCCCGCTGCGGCGCACGGGGCGCACGATCATCGTCCCCACGAGGAGCACCACCAGCACCGCGGCGAGCGCCAGGTACGCGGCGCGCGAGCGGGTGATCACCAGCGTCCCCGCCGACAGCGCCATCCCCACCGCGCCGAGCAGGAACCCCGGGGCGCGGTACGCCCGCAGCGCGCAGAGGAGGAGGACCGGGAGCCCGAAGGCGGCCAGGTGCGCGACGAAGTTGCGGTTCCCCAGCGTCCCCCCCGGCGCGCGGTTCAGCGAGAACAGGTCGGTGCGCACCCCGTACGTCTGCAGGAGCGAGGTGGCCGCGCCGAGCGCGACGGCGAGCCCGAGCCCCGCCAGGAGCGGCCGCGCCAGCCCCGCCCGCGCCACGCACCTGGCCGCCCAGAACACCGTGACCCCGGAGACGCCGACCCCGAGCGCGCGCACGGCCGCCCACGGGTTGGCGGCGAGCGCGGCGGAGGCGCCGCCCAGGAGGAGGAAGCCGAGCAGGAGGGCGTCGGTCCGGGTGGCCGGGGTGCGCCGGGCGGAGCCCAGGCACAGGAGCCCCGCCAGGAGGGCGGTGAGGTGGAGCGCCAGCTCCTTGGGGACGAAGAAGCGGTCCAGCTCGAACACCCGGTGGGTGCTCGCCGCCAGCACCACGGCCAGGGCGCCGAGCTGGAGGACGCGCAGCGCGAGGCGCTCGGCGCGGGTGGGCTCCTCGGGGAGCACGGGGAGGGGAGGGATCGGCTGGCTCACGTGGTTGCCCGGTGCGGGGTGTGGACGGACAGGATACGGGCTGCGCCGGCCCGCGTCCATGCCCGCGCGACGGTCCCCCGCCCCGCCGCGCCCGTCCCCGCCGGGGTCGCTTCCGTCCCGCGGCGGTGGACGGCCGGCCCCGGCGCGCGCAGATTGGGGCGATGCCCACCCGCGAGCCGACCGCCCCGGAGGCGCCCCCGGGCGCCCTCCCCCGCTCCTGGATCCCCGCCCTGCTCGCCGTGTGGACGGGGCTGATGGCGCTCTCGTACGTGCAGTCGGTGCTGACGGCGCAGGGGCTGGGGCAGACGGGGGCGTGGCGGGCCCACCTGGGGCCGCGCCTCCTGTACTTCGCCACGGGGCTGCTCTACATCCCCGTCCTCCTCCTGATCCTGCGGCGCAACGCCCGCGCGGAGCGCGGCTGGGTGGCGGACGTGGCCCCGCTCCTCCTCTCGGCCGCGGCGCTCGCGCTGCTCCGGGGGGTCCACCCGGAGGCGGTGGAGCGCTTCTTCCTGGGCCCGGGCGTGGTGTTCCGCGGGAGCCGCGCGGCCAAGGTGATCGGCGAGTTCGTGGGGCTGGTCATGCTGGCGGGCGCCGGCTGGGTGCTGGAGCACCGCCGCCGCCTGCGCGAGCGGGAGACGCACGCGCTCCAGCTCCAGGCGCGGCTGGCGGAGGCCCGGCTGGACGCGCTCTCCACGCGGCTCCAGCCGCACTTCCTCTTCAACACCCTGAACGCCCTTTCCGTGCTGATCCACCGCGACCCGGCGGCGGCGGACCTGACGCTCACGCGCCTGGCCGACCTCCTCCGCGCCACGCTCCGCACCCCGGCGGCGCACGAGATCCCGCTGGCGGAGGAGATGGCGCTGCTGGGGCGCTACGTGGACATCATGCGCGTGCGCTACGGGCCGCGCCTGGCGGTGGAGCTGTCGGTCCCCGCGGCGCTGGGGGACGCGCGGGTGCCGCCCTTCCTCCTGCAGCCGCTGGTGGAGAACGCGCTGGAGCACGGGATCGCCCGGCGCGCGGGGGAGGGGCGCGTGGAGGTGGCGGGGGAGGCGGCGGACGGGCGGCTGCGGCTGGTGGTGGCGGACGACGGCCCGGGGCCGGGGGCCGCCCCGGGACGGGGGGGCGAGGGGATCGGGCTGGGGAGCACGCGGGCGCGGCTGGAGGCGCTGTACGGGGCGGAGGGGAGGGTGGCGCTGGAGCCGGCGCCGGGCGGCGGGACGCGGGCCGTGGTGGAGCTTCCGCTCCGCCGCTTCCCGGCGGGGGAGGGACGGGGGTGAGCGCCCCCTGGAGGGTGCTGCTGGCGGACGACGAGCCGCTGGCGCGCGAGCGGCTGCGGATGCTCCTGGAGGGCCGGCCGGAGTGGGAGGTGGTGGCGGAGTGCGAGCACGGGGCGGAGGCGGTGGAGGCGATCCTCGCCACCCGGCCGGACCTGGTGTTCCTGGACGTGCGCATGCCCGAGCTGGACGGGCTGGAGGTGGCGGAGGCGCTGGCCGCGGAGGCGGAGCGGGGGACGCCCCCGCCGGTGGTGGTGTTCGTGACGGCGTTCGAGGAGCACGCGCTGCGCGCCTTCGAGGTGAACGCGCGCGACTACCTCACCAAGCCGGTGGACCGCGAGCGGCTGGACCGCGCCCTGGCGCGCGCGGCGGAGGCGCTGGCCCGCCCCGCGGCGGCGGGGGCGCCGTCGCTGGACCCGTCGCTGGCGGCGTTCCTGGAGACGCTGCGGAGCGAGCGCGGCTTCCCCGTGCGCTTCCCGGTGCGCGACGCGAAGGGGGGGCTGTACTTCGTGCGCGCGGACGAGATCGACTGGGTGGACGCGCAGGGGAACTACGTGCGCCTGCACGCCGGCGGGCGCGGGCACATGGTGCGCGACACCATGCAGCGCTTCGCCGCGAAGCTGAACCCGGAGACGTTCGTCCGCGTGCACCGCTCGGCCATCGTCAACGTGGACCGCCTGGTCCGCGTCGAGCCGTACGCGCGCGGCGAGTACACCCTCACCCTCCGCGACGGCACCCGCCTCACCTCCAGCCGCGCCTATTCCGAGGGGCTCCGCCGGCTCATCCGCTGAGGTACCCCTCACCCCCCGGCCCCCTCTCCCACAAGGGGAGAGGGGGAGCACGACAACTGCGCCGCCGCCTGGACGGCAGCCCGTGGGCACCCTCGGCACGCCCCCACCCGGCGGCCTTAGAGCCGCCACCCTCCCCGTTCCGGGGGAGGGGCATCTCCACGCTGACGTCCGGCAGTTCAGTCCGCGAAGGCGGACTTCGTGCCGTTGTTGCAGCGAATTCATTCGCCCGGCGCGGGCCCTACCGGATGAGACAACCACAAATACGGCAAGCAGTTGCGTGAGGGATGCGAGCCCGAAGGGGCGAGACCCGCGCGCAGTTTGCGCGGGGCTCGACTCCGTTAAGCACGGTTGTATCGTGCTTTACGGAGCCGCAGCCCGACCCCCGCGCCAGCGGGGGGCACGCCCGAACCCTGCCCTCAGAACGTCAGCCCTCGAAGCGAATCCAGTCGACACGCACGGCCAGATCGGGACTTCCATCACGGATGACGGTGGTGTTGAAGCGCAGAGGGTCGCCGTGCAGCGGGCGCGCCGTGTACCAGTCGGTGTAGGCGTTGATCCCCACCTGGAGGGTGGCCGGGAGGTCGGGCCGGTCGAAGCGCTCCAGCGCGGTCCACTCCCCGCCGTCGTAGCGGTACGCCAGGTCGAAGCGCGCCCCGGCGCGCGACACCCGCAGCTCCACCCAGCCGGCGCGCGCGGGCCACAGGCGCAGGCGCGAGCGGCTGTCGTCGGTGGTCTTGGTCTCGAAGACGGGGCTCTCCACGTCGTCGGCGACGCCGGTGGTGACGAACAGCCAGTCCTCTCCGCCGGGCGCCCACTCCGCGGGGCCCACGGAGCGCGGGGCGCGCACCATCAGCCCGGCCAGCGACCACGGGGTCCGCGGGACGCCGCCCGCCAGCCCGGAGACGCGCAGGCGCGCGGTGGCGGTGAAGTCGCCGGTCACCTCGCGGAACACGAAGGGGGCGTGGAAGTCCCCGTACCACCCGCTGGTGAGCGGCTCCAGGTAGAGCGCGCCCGGCTCGGTGGCGTCCACGTCCAGGCGCCGGGTCATGCTCGGCCACCCCTCGGCCTGGTGGAACTGCTTCCACCCGGCGAGGGAGGCGGCGGAGCCGAACTCGTCGCCGAGCCGCGAGCGGGCCTGCGCGGGGAGGGCCGGCGAGGCCAGGAGCAGGAAGACCAGCGCCGGGGCGGCGCGGCGGAGTCTCGGGAGGGGCATGGTCTCTCGGGATGACGTGTGCGGGGTGGAGCCGGAGCGCACACATCATCGCCGGGCGGCGCGGGGAGGGACAGCGGAAAGGGACGGCCGCGACGGGCGCGGGGACGGGGCCGACGCGGGGCGGGACGGCCGCCGAGCCGGGTCAGAGCTCCAGGCGCACCCCGGCGTTGAAGACGCGCCCCTCCAGGGGGGCCCACACGTCGGTGGTCCAGCGGCCCTGCGGGGAGCGGGAGGGGCGCAGCAGCGGGTCGAAGCGGGTCTGCCGGGTGTCGGTGAGGTTCTCGGCGTTGAGGAAGAGGCGCGCGCGCCCCACCCGCCGCTCGGCGAGGGCGCCGAGGACGAGGTAGGCCTCGCTCTCGCCGCGGAACGGGTTCTCCTCCAGCGCCTGGCGGCCGGTGTAGTACGCCTCCACGCCCAGGCGGCCCCGCCCCTCGGCCTCCCACATCCCCACCAGCCCCAGGGCGTGGCGGGGGGTGAGGGGCACGGTGCGGCGCCCGCTCCCGTCGGGGGAGGGCTCGGTGGAGCGGATGAAGGTGTGGGTGGCGGTGAGGTGCACGCCCTCGCGGTGGTAGCGGGCCAGCAGCTCGGTCCCGGCGGTGCGGACGTCGCCGTCGGCGTTCGCCAGGGCGAAGAAGCCGCCCCCGGCGTCGCGCAGCTGCAGCGCGCCCTCCACCACGGAGCCGAAGACGGTGGCGTTCAGCTCCACGGGCCCCACGCTCCGGCCCAGGTCGGCGGAGAAGGTGCGCGCGCGCTCGGCCCGCAGCCCCGGGAGCGGGAGGAGCCGGGCGAGGCCCACGGCCTCGGTCTCCTCGGTGAACGGGGTGGGGGCGTGGTACCCGGTCCCGGCGGAGAGCCGCGCGGTCCACTCCCCGGGGCGGAGGAGCACGGCGAGGCGCGGGCTCAGGAAGGCGCCGTGCTCGTCGTGCAGGTCGGCGCGGGCGCTGGCGGAGAGGGAGAGCCACTCCGTCGCCGGGTACTCGTCCTGCGCGAACACGGCGGGGACGAGGTGGGTGTGGTCGTGGCCGGCCACGTCGCGCGCGTCGTAGCGCTCGGCCTGGAAGGCGGCGCCCACCAGCCAGGTGTGCCCGGCGTCGGTGCCGCTCAGCGCCGCCTCGGCGAAGCCGGTGCCGTGCAGGTCGCGCTCGCGCGCGTCCCCGAAGCGGTGCCCGTGGCGCTGCCCCATGGCGGAGGCGCGCAGCGCGAGCAGGCGCCCTCCGCCCAGCACCAGGCGCGCGGCGGCACCGGCGTCCAGTCGGCGGGTGGCGAGCTCCTCGGGGAAGGCGGTCCCCGCGGGGGTGGCGGCACCGGGCACGGTGCCCCCCTCGCGGTCCTCGCCCATGGCGCCGACGGTGACGAACAGGGAGCGCCCCTCGCCGCCGTCCCAGAAGAGCCGCGGGCGGACCACGGCGCGGCGGTAGCCGGGGAGGTCGGCCCACCCGTCGCCGTCGCGGTCGTTGCGGCGCTGGCCGTGGGCGCCGGCGAGCAGGGTGTAGCCCCAGCGCGGGGACAGGCTCCCGGACGCCCACCCCACGGCGTCGCCGCCGCCGAGGGTGGTGGCGTTCAGCAGCAGCTCGCGGTCGTCGGCCGGGCGGCGGGAGACCAGGTTCACCACGCCCCCCAGCGCGGTGCCGCCGTAGAGGGCGGAGGCGGCGCCCTTGATGACCTCCACCTGCGCCAGGTCCATGGGGGGGATCTGGAGGAGGCTGAGCGCGCCGCTCTGCCCACCGTAGAGGGGGAGGCCGTCGGACAGCACCTGCGTGTAGCGCCCGCGCAGCCCCTGCACGCGCACGCTCGCGCCGCCCAGCGAGGGGGAGGTGGTCTGCACCCGGAGGCCGCCCGTCTCGTTGAGCATCATGGCGACGTCGCCGGGGGTCATCAGCATCTTCTCCTCCACCTCCTCGCGCGCCAGCACCTCCACGCGCGTGGGCTCGTCCTCGATGCGCCGCCCGGTGCGCGTGGAGGTCACCACGATCTCCTCCAGCTCCTCGGCCTCCTCCTCCAGCTCCACGGCCACCGTGGTGTCCGCGCGCACGGTGAGCGCGGACACCGCCCGCGCGAAGCCCGGCTTGCTCACCGCGACCTCGTGCGGGCCGGCGGGGAGCGGGAGGACGGTCCTCCCCTGCGCGTCGGTGGCGCGCACCAGGGCGCCGGAGCGCACCGTCGCCTCCGCGACCGGGGCGCCCCCGCTGCGCACCTCGACGGTGACGCGCACGGTGTCCTGGGCCGCGAGCGGGAGCGCGGCGGCGAGGGCGGCGAGGACGAGAGCGAGGAGGCGAAGCGGCTTCACGGTGCCGGCACGGACGCGGGGCGGAGACGGTCGTTCCTCCGGGGAACGATCAGGGTGCGCCCAAGCTAGGGGGTCGGAGGCGGCACAGGAAGGCGCCGGCCTCTCAGGCCCGCATCCGCGCGTCCGCCCCGGCCGCGGCGAGGGAGGCCAGCAGCTCGGAGGGCTCGGGGATGCTCATGGCGAGGCCGCTCCTCGCCAGCCGGTCGGCGTCCTCCTTCCGCAGGACGAAGCGCTCCCGGAAGAACTTCCGGGCGAGCTCCGGATCCCCCTGCTGCACCACGTCGCGCGAGTCCAGGTGGGTGCTCCCGAGGACGGCGCGGATGTCGTACTTCCCGAACCACCGGTCGGCGAACCGGCCGCGGGCGCGGTACTTCTGCCAGAAGACGTCGAAGGTGCAGCAGGGATAGTGGAGGATGGCCGGGGCCGCCCGCACGGCGATCGGGGCGGCGCCCTCGCGCAGCAGGAGCTTCCGGAGCCGCGGGGCCAGCCCCCTCTTCCGGAGCCAGCGGAACGGGTTCCTCTCGCCCAGCCACCGCTGCGCGTGGTAGAGCCGCGGGTGCTCCACCTCGGGGAAGAAGTCGTGGACCCCGTCGGGGCGGAGACCCGGGGTCACGCGCGCCGCCGACTTGCCGATCTCGTAGTAGTTGAAGAGGCGGGCGGGGCAGTTGGGGATGGACTGCATCACCTTCCGCTGCTCCTGGGAGAAGGTCCTTCCCGGGTGGAAGTGGGAGGGGACCTTGAAGAGGGTGACCTCGCGGAAGCAGTCCACCACGTCCGCCTTCTCGGGGACGGCTTCGAGGTTCATGTACCGCACGGCGGCGAACCCCTTTTCCGACATCTCCCGGAAGTGCTCGGCCACGGTGGCGGCCGGGGAGTAGAACAGCTCGTCCACGTCGATGTGGAGGAGCCAGTCCACGCCCCTCTCCACGGCCATCCCGACGGCCACCTCCACGTTCAGCATCTGCCGGGCCATCACCTCCCGGTACAGGTACTTCTCGATCCACCTCCGGCGGCTGCGGTACAGCGGCGTCCGGCGCCACCGCGCGCGGAGGTCGTCGTCGGTGGGCACCACGGTCACGGCGGGGTGCCGCCGGGCGATCTCCGTCCCCGGGTCCTCCGGGTCGTCGGAGAAGAGGAAGATGTGGTCGAAGCCCAGCGCGAGGTGGTAGCTCAGGAAGGAGTCGAGGATGTCGGCCGCGCCGCGGTACGTCGTCACGATCGCCGTCTTGGTGCTCATTGTCGGCTCGGGATCCGGGTTCGTGCGAGATGTCGCGCATAATTAACGACACCAATCGAACAACACGATAAGGACCCGGCTCCGCGTCCGCAACAGTTGCGTTTCCGGTAGCGCCCACAAACAGCCGCTCCGAGGCAAAAAAATCACGGCCACCCGCGCATCGCGGAGTGGCCGTGCCGTAGAAAGCGGAGAGCAGGAGTCGGATTACCGGCCCCGACCCTCCCGGGCGTGCATTCTCACGCCCTCCCCGCCACCCTCCTCAGCTTCTCCTCCACCCCCCCGATCAGGTCGCGGAACGCCTTCTCGAACTTCTCCACCCCCTCCACCTGGAGCTGCTCCGTCACCTCGTCCAGGTCGATCCCCAGCGCCTTCAGCTCCGCCAGCTCCACCCGCGCCCGGTCCACGTCCTCGCCCACCGTGCTCCGCGCCACCCCGTGGTCCGCGAACGCCTCCACGGTCGCCAGCGGCATGGTGTTCACCGTGTCGGGCCCGATCAGCTCCTCCACGTAGATCACGTCCCGGTACTCCGGGTTCTTGGTGGACGTGCTCGCCCAGAGCGGGCGCTGGATCTGCGCCCCCATCTCGTGCAGCCGCTCCCAGCGCGGCCCCGAGAACACCTCCCGGAAGCGCGCGTACGCCAGCTTGGCGTTGTCGATCGCCGCGCGCCCCATGAGCGACCGGATCAGCTCCTGCCGCCCCGCGTCCGTCTCCTCCGCCAGCAGCTCCCCGAGCCGCGCGTCCACCGCCCCGTCCACCCGCGACACGAAGAACGACGCCACCGAGGCCACCCGCCCCACCGGCTTCGCCAGGTGTACGCGCCGCTCCGTCCCGCGCAGGTACGCCTCCATCACCTGCTCGTACCCCGACAGGGAGAACAGCAGCGTGATGTTGACGTTGATCCCGTCCGCGATCAGCTGCTCGATGGCCAGGAGCCCCGCCTTCGTCCCCGGCACCTTGATCATCACGTTGGGGCGGTCCACCGTCCTCCACAGGCGCCGCGCCTCCTCCAGCGTCGCCTGCGTGTCCGAGGCCAGCTCCGGCGACACCTCCAGAGACACGAAGCCGTCCGTCCCCCCCGACGCGTCGTAGACCCCGCGGAACAGCTCCGCCGCGCGCTGGATGTCCGCCACCGCCAGGCGCTCGTACGCCGCCGAGGCGTCCAGCCCCTCCGCCGCGATCCGCTCCAGCTCCTCGTCGTAGTCGGCGCTGTCGCCGATGGCCTGCTCGAAGATGGAGGGGTTGGACGTCACCCCGCGCAGGTCGTGGTCGCGGATCATCCGCTCCAGCTCCCCGTTGTCCAGGATGCCGCGGCGGATGTAGTCCAGCCACACGCTCTGCCCCAGCCGGTGCAGCTCGTGCAGCGGGGTGCGGCCCTCCCCCTCCACCGCCTCCGTCGGGTGCTTGCTCTGCTCCTGCATCGTCGCCTCCTGCGCGGCCGGGGCCGCGGCGCTCGTTCGTGGTCGGTGCTGCTGCGTGGGTCCGCGCGGCGTCAGCCCGCGCGCTCGTCCGTCCCGCCCGCCGCGGGGCCGGCGGCCGCCTCCCCCGACTCCATGGCCTCCGGCGACTCCGTCTCCAGCCCCAGGACGCGGCGCGCCCGGGCGGCCACCGCCTCCGCCGAGATCCCCAGCTCCTGGAACACCGTCTTGGCCGGGGCCGAGGCGCCGAAGCGGGAGATGGCGGCCACCTCGCCGTCCGCCCCCACCCAGCGGTGCCACCCCATGGGGCTGGCCGCCTCCACCGCCACCCGCGCCCGCACCCCCGGCGGGAGCACCGAGTCGCGGTACTCCTTCGGCTGCCGCTCGAACAGGTTCCAGCTCGGCATGCTCACCACCCGCGCCGCGATCCCCTCCCCGTGCAGCCGGTCGCGCGCCTCCAGCGCCACCTGCACCTCCGACCCCGTCGCCATGAGGATCACCCGCGGCTCGCCGCCCTCCGCGTCCGCGAGGACGTAGGCGCCGCGGCGCAGCCCCGAGGCGGGCGCGTACCGCTCGCGGTCCAGGTGCGGGAGCGCCTGGCGCGTGAGCGCGAAGAAGATCGGCCCCTCACGGTGCTCCATGGCGAAGCGCCACGCCTCCGCCGTCTCCGCCGCGTCGCAGGGGCGCATGTCCAGCAGCCCGGGGATGGCCCGGAGCGCCGCCAGCTGCTCGATGGGCTGGTGCGTCGGCCCGTCCTCCCCCAGCCCCACCGAGTCGTGCGTGAACACGTACAGGGTGGGCTGCTCCATCAGCGCCGCCAGGCGGATGGGGGGGCGCATGTAGTCGGAGAAGATGAGGAAGGTGCCGCCGTAGGGGCGGACGCCGCCGTGCAGCGCCATCCCGTTCATCAGCGACCCCATGGCGTGCTCGCGCACCCCGAAGTGCAGGTTGCGCCCCCCGTACGAGCCCGGCCCGTAGTCGCCGCCGCCGTCGATGTGGGTGTTGTTGGAGCCCGCCAGGTCCGCCGAGCCGCCCATCAGCCAGGGGACGCGCTTCGCCAGCGCGTTGATCACCTTGCCGGAGGCCGCGCGCGTGGCGATCGGCTTGTCCTGGGGCGTCCAGGCGGGGATGTCCGCGTCCCACCCCTCGGGGAGGCGCAGCTCCAGCGCGGCGCGCAGCCCCTCCGCCAGCTCGGGCTCGGCGCGGGCGAAGGCGTCGAAGCGGCGCTCCCACTCCTCCCGCGCCTCCCGGCCGCGCTCCCCGGCGCGGCGCATGTGCTCCAGCGCCTCGGGGGGGACGTGGAAGGCATCGGCGGAAGGCCAGCCGAGCGCCTCCTTGGTGAGGCGGATTTCCTCCTCGCCCAGCGGCTCGCCGTGCGCCTTCTCGCTCCCCGCCTTGTTGGGCGAGCCGAAGCCGATCACGGTGCGCACCCCGATCATGGAGGGGCGCGGGTCCTCCTTGGCGCGGCGGATGGCCGCGTCGATGGCCTCCAGGTCGTTCCCGTCCTCGATGCGGTCGGTGTGCCAGCCGCAGGCGGCGAAGCGCCCCAGCACGTCCTCGGTGAAGGCCAGCTCGGTGGAGCCCTCGATGGTGATCTTGTTGTCGTCCCAGAAGTAGATCAGCTTCCCCAGCCCCAGGTGCCCCGCCACCGACGCCGCCTCCGCCGCCACCCCCTCCATCAGGTCGCCGTCGGAGCACACGGCGTAGACGTGGTGGTCCACCGGCGCGTGCTCCGCCGTGTTGAAGAGGGCGGCCAGGTGCGCCTCGGCCATCGCCATCCCCACCCCGTTCGCGAACCCCTGCCCCAGCGGCCCGGTGGTGGTCTCCACGCCGGCGGTGAGGCCGTACTCGGGGTGCCCGGGGGTGGGGCTGTCCCACTGCCGGAAGTTCCGCAGGTCGTCCAGCGTCAGCCCGTACCCGGTGAGGTACAGCATGGAGTACAGGAGCATGGACGCGTGCCCCGCCGACAGGATGAAGCGGTCGCGGTCGGGCCACTTGGGGTCGGCGGGGTCGTGCTTCAGGTGCCGCGTCCAGATGACGTAGGCCAGGGGGGCCAGCGCCATCGGCGTCCCGGGGTGACCCGAGTTCGCCTTCTGGACCGCGTCCATGGAGAGGGTGCGGATGGTGTCGATGCAGAGCTGGTCCAGCGCCGCCTGCTCCGTGCTCGTGGGGGAAGCCATCGGGTCTCCGGTTCTGGGATCTCGTTCCGTCACTGCGGGGCCAGGGAGGCCAGCCGCTCCTCCGCCTCCCGCTGCCGCGCCCGCGCGGCCAGGTAGCGCGCGTGGCGCGCGGGGTCGGGCTCGTAGGCGCGCCCTGCGGGCGGGGGGATCGCGGCGGCGTCCGCCACGGCGCCCAGGCGCTCCAGGGCGGCCAGCGCGGCGCCCCGGCAGCTCTCCTCCGGCACTGTGGAGAGCCCCACCCGCCGCCCCGTCGCGTCGGCCAGGATGCCGGGCCACACGGTGGACGCATGCAGCGCGCCGCCGCTGGCCACCACCTCGTCCGCCGGGCCCAGCGCCCCCTCCAGCGCCTCGAGGGCGTCGGCCAGGCGGAAGGCGACGGCCTCCAGCCAGGCGCGGAGCACCTCCTCGGGGCGGGTGGAGTGCCGCAGCCCCAGCACGGCGGCGCCGCTCCACCGCTCCCACCCGGCGGCGCGCTCGCCCAGCAGCGAGGGGACCACGGTGAGCCCGTGCGCGTCGGGCTCCATGGCGGCGAGCGCGGCCTCGGCGCGGGCCGCCGGGGGGAGGCGGAAGCGCCGCCGCAGCCAGTCCACGGCGTTGCCGCCGTTGGAGAGCGCCCGCCCCATCACGGGGCGCCCGGCGTCCAGCCGGTAGCACCAGAGCGCGGGGGGGACGCGCACCGGGTCGCCCGCCCACAGGGCGCGCACCGCGGCGGAGGTCCCCACGCTGATCCCCACCCTCCCCCGCCCCGCGGCCCCGCTCCCCAGGGCGGCGCAGGCGCCGTCGCCCAGCGGCGGGTACCAGGGGACGGAGGCCAGCTCCGGCCAGCGCCGCGCCCACTCGGGGAGGAGCGCGGGCCCGGGGGCGCCGGGGTCCGCCAGCTCCGAGAGCGCCCCTTCCTCCACCCCCGCCGCGGCCATCATCTCCGGGTCCCAGCGGAGCGTCCGCAGGTCCAGGAGCCCGCTCCCCGAGGCCATGGAGACCGAGCAGCGCCGCACGCCGAAGAGGCGCAGCTCCAGGTACTCGGCGAAGCTCATCCAGGCGGCGGCGCGCCGGAAGGTATCACCCGCGGCCTCGCGGAGCCAGGGAAGCTTGGCGGTGGGGTAGCTGGGGTGCAGGAAGCACCCGGTGCGCGCGTGCGCGGCCGTCTCGTCCACCCGCTCGCGCAGCCGGAGCGCCGCCGCGGCGGAGCGCATCTCCCCCCACCCGTACACCGGGGTGAGCGGCGCCCCGTCGGCCCCCACGCCCAGGAGCGAGTGCCAGAAGCAGGAAGCGCCCACCGCCGCCACCTCCAGCCGGGCGGCGCGGGCCCGCTCCAGCGCCGCGTCCAGGAGACGCGCCACCAGGCGGAAGAGGCGCTCCGCGCCGATCTCCATCCCCCCGTCGGGGGTGGTCCGCCAGAGGTAGGTGACGCGCGCCGCGGAGTCCCCGCCCAGGGGGACGCCCGCGGCGTCGTACAGCCCCGCCCGCACCGAGGAGCTCCCCAGGTCGAGCGCGAGCACGCACCGCCGGCTCGTCTTGCGTTCGCGCATGGTGGCGACAATCTAGGGCGGCCCGGCCCGACGCGGAACGGGGGCGCCCCGCGAACGGAGCGCCCCCGACACTGCCCTACCCTCTGGAGCGGCTACAGCCGGTCGTCCCGGAGGCCGTCGCGCAGGTTCGTCTCCCCGGTGCGGTCCACGTCCACCCGCTCCCTGCGGAGGTCCGCTTCCACGGTCTCCGTCTCGGTGACCTGCTGCTTCTTGACCACCAGCTCCTCCTTGGGGACGACCCGCTTCTCCACCACCACCTCCTCCTCCATGATGGGGACGCGGATCTCGTCGCCCTCGATGCGGGCGCCGGTGTGCAGCGTGTCGCCGGTGATCGGGCGGCGCTCCACCGTGACCTCCTCGTGGGTCACCGGGACGGACTGGGAGACGTGCTCCGTCTCCACCCGCTTGCGGAGCTCCACCTCGCCCGCCTCCACCTGGCGCTTCCCGACCGACAGCTCCTCCTCGGAGCGGGTGACGCGGGCCTCGCCCTCGCTCTCCAGGCCGCGGCGGGCGCCGTAGAAGCGGTTGTCGTCGTACAGGTCGTGCGCGTAGAAGCCGGCGTCGGCCGGGCTCACGTCGGTGCTGCTGCGGGTGGTCCCGCCCAGGTCCGCGCTCCCGGTGGTCCCCAGGTCGGTGGTGGTGCCGGCCGACATGGCGCCCGCGCCGCCGGTGTAGGCGGTGTCGAAGCGGGTGCGCAGGTCGCTCTCGTAGTCTCGGGTCAGCGGCCCGTGGGTGTACTCGGGGAGCCCGGTGATGTCGGCGCTGGCCAGGTTGTCCACGATCACCCGGTCGTCGCGCTCGTCCAGCCGGGCGTACCCGATGGGGATCAGCACGTGGCGGTCGGAGCCCCCGGCCAGCAGCCCCTCGTCCACGTCCACGTCCAGGTAGCGCACCTTCATGGCCGCCGTGTCCACCAGCAGCTGGTCCACCTCACCGATCTTGCGGCCGTCGGACGCGACCACCTCCCAACCGCGCACGTCGGGGTCGCCGTCGGCCACCTTGAAGTCGTCGAGCTGGTCGAGGGGAACCACGCGGTCAAGGTCGTCGTTCATCATCTGAAGCCTCCTTCGGTTCCGGTGTCGTAAGTGCGGCCAGGTCTTTCACTTGCCGCTGTCCCACTCCCTTCCGGGCGGGGGCTTTCCGGGTTCGCAATGATCGTTCCATGGCGAAACCGACCCCGGGATAAAGAGAACGGGCGCGGATCGCTCCGCGCCCGTCCCTGCGCACCCGTCCGGCCCTGCGCTCAGGTGCCCCCGGTGGGGGCGGTGGTGGTGGTGGTGCTCTCGACGGTGGTGGTCTCGCGCTCCTCCACGTCGTCGTCGCGGTTGAACATGGACGCAAGCAGCCAGACCAGGAGCGCCAGCACGATCAGGCCCAGGAGCCAGGGCCAGATGCTCCGCTGCTTACGCTCTACGTTGATGTCCGCCATGATGCCTTCTCCTCCGAGGATGGGGGTCTGGAAGCCCCCGGCCGGGCCGTCACCGCGCCGCGAGCCGGTTCCGCACGGGACTACGGGGCGGCCGTGTTTGCAAGGACCGCGCCCTGCACGGCGGGGGGTTGCGGGGCACGCAACCTGCACCAATGTTTGCACAGTGTTTGTTCAACGATACCACCCATCGCGGAGCACCCCCATGCAGGCGAACACCGAGACGCAGGGAACGACGGGAGTCCTGGAGCAGGCCGACGTGCTGACGGAGACGGAGCTGGACGACCTCCCGGTGGGGATGATCCAGCTGGACCGCGAGGGGCGGGTGCTGAAGTTCAACCAGACGGAGTCGGAGCTGGCGCGGGTGCAGAAGGGGGACGCGATCGGGAAGAGCTTCTTCGACGAGGTGGCGCCCTGCACCAAGGTGCAGGAGTTCCACGGCAAGTTCCTGGAGGGGATGGAGAAGCGCGACCTGCACACCATGTTCAACTACGAGTTCCGCTTCCGCGACGGCCGCCGCAAGGACGTGGTGATCTCCATGTTCTACAGCAAGAACACGGACACGGTGTGGGTGCTGGTGCAGCGTCCGTGAGTGTCGGATGAGGATGAACGAGGGGATTTGGGCGTGCCCCCGCTGGCGCGGGGTCGGGCTGCGGCTCCGTAAGCCGGCAAACGACGCCGGCTAACGGAGTCGAGCCCCCGCAAACAGCCGCGGGGTCTCGCCCCTTCGGGCTCGCATCCCTCACGCGGGCCTGCCCGCGGACCGGGACCTCCTGCGCAGGGAGGTCCCGGTCCCGCTTCACATGCACGGGAAGAGGCATGGCGACGAGAGCGGTGTGGCCGCGGCGGCTGGGGTTCGCGGTGAAGGTGGCGGGGAGGCCGGACATGAAGAGCAACGACGCGCGCAAGTGGCAGTCGGGGCCGCACCTCTCCGTGTCCATCGGCTACCTGCGCGCCATCCTGGACTACCTGGAGGAGATCGACGTGCGGATGTACCGCATCTCCTCCGACTTCGCGCCCTACTGCACGCACCCGGACATGCCGCAGTTCCACGGGCAGATCCGGGAGTGCGCGGCGGACCTGGCGGACGTGGGGCGGATCGCGCGGGAGCGCGGCATCCGCCTGTCGCTGCACCCGTCGCAGTACGTGCTGCTGAGCGCGATCAACCCGGAGATCACGGAGAAGGGGATCGCGGACGTGAACTCGCAGGCGGAGCTGCTGGACGCGATGGAGCAGGGCCCGGAGGCGGTGGTGGTGCTGCACCTGGGCGGCGCGTACGGGGACAAGGACGCGGCGCTGGCCCGCTTCGCGGCTACCTTCCCGCGCCTCTCGGAGGCGCGGCCGCCGCCGCCTGGTGATCGAGAACGACGAGACCATCTACACGGTGGAGGACTGCCTCCGCGCCCACGAGGCGACGGGGGTGCCGCTGATCTTCGACCACCAGCACCACCTGCTGAACCCGGGGCGCCTGAAGATGGGCGAGGCCGCGCGGAAGGTGCTGGCGACCTGGCCCGCGGGGGTGACGCCCAAGGTGCACTTCTCCTCGCCGCGCCTGGACTCGCGCCTGGTGATGCGGGGGAAGAAGGAGGTGGAGGCCCCTCCCCTCCTCTCCCAGCACGCCGACTACGTGCACCCCTGGGAGTTCGCGGCCTTCCTCCGCGAGGTGGGCGACGCGGAGTTCGACGTGATGCTGGAGGCGAAGCGCAAGGACGCGGCGCTGCTGAAGCTGCGCGCGGACCTGACGAAGTACGGGCTGTGGTGAGGAGGAACCGCAGGGGACAGGGGACAGGGACAGGGAACAGGGAACAGGGGACAGCCTGCAACGGCAGGGGGATGGCGAAGGGCCGGGACCTCGTCGAGATCCCGGCCCTTCGCCGTGCGTAGTCGCCGTTCCCGCCGTACCCGTAAGAAGATGTTCGGAGGGAGACCCGCCGGCGGTTTGGCGGGGCTCACTCCGGGGCGGGGAGACTCGCGCCGTTTGCGAGGCTCACCGCCCCCGCGCAGGAGACCGGCGCTGTTTGCCGGGCTCCGGAGCGGCCCCGAAGCAACCGCTTACCCCTGCCCCACGTACTGCTTGAACATCGACTTGTCGTGCGCCTTGCCGTACGCCTCCTCCCCGTCCACCACCCCCGCCATCAGCAGCGCCAGCAGAGACTGGTCCATCTGCACCATCCCGTCCTTCTTGCCCGTCTGGATGAGAGACGGGATCTGGAACGTCTTCCCCTCCCGGATCAGGTTCCCCACGGCGGGAGTCCCCACCAGGATCTCGTGCGCCGCCACACGCCCCTTCCCGTCCTTCTTTCTCAACAGCTGCTGCGCCACCACACCCCGCAGGCTCTCGGAGAGCATGGCCCGCACCTGCTCCTGCTGGTCGGCCGGGAAGGTGTCGATGATCCGGTCCACCGTCTTGTGCGCGCTGTTGGTGTGCAGCGTCCCGAACACCAGGTGCCCCGTCTCCGCGGCGGTGAGCCCCAGGGAGATGGTCTCCCGGTCGCGCATCTCGCCCACCAGGATCACGTCCGGGTCCTCGCGCAGCGCCGCCCGCAGCGCGGAGGTGAAGCTCTGCGTGTGCGGCCCCACCTCGCGCTGGTTCACCAGGGCCTTCTTGTTCTGGTGGACGAACTCGATGGGGTCCTCGATGGTGATGATGTGCTCGGGCCGGGTCTCGTTGATCAGGTCGAGCATGGCCGCGAGCGTGGTGGACTTGCCCGGAGCCGGTGGGGCCGGTCACCAGCACCAGCCCCTTGTTGAGCCGCGTGAAGCCCCGGATGGCCTCGGGGAGCTTCAGATCGTCGGCCGAGAGCACCTTGGAGGGGATGACCCGGAACACGGCGCCGGGGCCGCGGTGCTGGAGGAAGGCGTTGCCGCGGAAGCGGGCGACGCCCGGGATCTCGTAGGCGAAGTCCAGGTCGTGCGAGGCCTCGAAGCGCTCCTGCTGGTCCTCGCGGAGGATCTCGTTCAGGAGCGTCTTCATGTCCGAGGCGGCCAGGTCGCGGAACTTGACCCGCTGCAGGTGCCCGTGCACCCGCATCACCGGGGCGCTCCCGCAGCTCAGGTGCAGGTCGGAGCCGCCGTGCTGCACCAGGAGCCGGAGGAACTGGTCGATCTGCGCCATCGGCCTACCCGCCCCGCGTCCAGAGGAGCGCCGCGCCCTCGGTGCGCAGCGTCAGCACCGCGTCCGCGCCTTCCACCGCGCGCCCGGAGCGCAGGTGCGCCACCACCAGCGGCGCGGCGCCGCGGAGCGCCTCCACGTCGCCGGGGGGGGCGTCGCGCACGTCCACGGTGAGCGCGTCCAGCCCGAAGGGGCGGAGCGACTCGGCCGCCGCCACGGGCGACTCCCCCGCGGGGATGACGATCTCCCCGCCGGGGCCGGCGGAGGCCCGGTCGGAAAGGTGCACGCAGCGCGGCGCGCGCTCCAGGAGGAGCTCGGGGAGGCCGTGCATGGCCCGCTCCAGCTCCTCGTCCCCCACCCCCACCCCGCCCGGCCGGGCCTCCACCAGCACGGGCCCGTGGAGCAGCGCACCGGCCACGGCCTCGCGCGCCTCCGGCTCCACGCGGGCGGCCGGTGCGTGCGCGGCCTCCCCGCCGGTGACGCGGGCCGCCCACTCCAGCGAGGCGGCGTCGCCCACCAGGTGGCACTCCACGGTCCACCCCGCCCCGGGAACGGCGACGCGCGCCGGCCAGCGGCGCACCCCCCCGGAGCCGCCCGGCGGGTCGGGGAAGGGGGTGACCATCTGGCGCAGCTCGGGGAGCGGGTCGGCGTCCAGCACGCGGTGGGTGACGGCGCCGCGGCGCGACCACGCCTCCGCCCGCCCGGAGCGCACGGACACTCCCACCGCCTCGGCCCCGGACTCCAGCGCCTCCACCAGGAAGCGGAGGAGGGGGACGGGGGCGGCGTCGGGCTCGCCGTGCACGGCGTCGATCAGGGCGCGGATGATGGCGGGGGTGGAGAGCGCCGCCTCCACGTTGGCGGCGCCCGTGTACTGCTGCACCTCGATCAGGCGCCCCAGGTCGCGCGGGTCGGCCAGCACCACGGTCACGGTGTCGCCGTCGCGGAGCACGGGGAGCACCAGGTGCTCGCGCGCCCACCCCGGGGGCACGCGGGCGGCCACGGAGCGGTCGATGCTGT
The DNA here is from genome assembly GCA_963733105.1 of uncultured Gemmatimonadales bacterium. GTDB lineage: Bacteria > Gemmatimonadota > Gemmatimonadetes > Longimicrobiales > Longimicrobiaceae > JAFAYN01. Next base: position 223,980 of record CAVTCB010000003.1, read on the forward strand.
CGGGGCGGAGGTTGACGAAGGGGAGGTCGTACTGGTCGGCGAGCCCCCACTTCACCTCCGCGGGGGTGGCCATCTCCAGCGCCACCAGGGCGTCGCCGAAGTAGCCGCCGCGGTCGCGCTGGTAGGCGAGCGCGCGCTCCACGTCCTCGGGGGAGATCCGGCCGAGGCCGACCAGGATCTCCCCGATGGGTGTGCTCCTCTTTCGCATGCTTTGGGTCCGGGTTGGACGGGCTGCCGGCGGGGTCTACGCCCCCTCCGCCCCCAAGTATCGGCAGATGGCGTCGCCGGCCGCAGCGGTCCCCAGCGAGCCGCCCAGGTCCGGGGTGGTGGCGCCGTCGTGGATGGCGCGGCGCACGGCGGCCTCCACGCGCTCCGCCTCCGCCGGGCGTCCCAGGTGGCGGAGCATCAGCGCCGCGGTGAGGATGGCGGCGAAGGGGTTGGCCTGGTCCTTCCCCGCCAGGTCCGGCGCCGAGCCGTGCACCGGCTCGAAGAGCGAGACCCGCCCCGGGTGGATGTTCCCCGACGCGGAGAGCCCCAGCCCCCCCGCGAGCTGCGACCCCAGGTCGGAGAGGATGTCGCCGAACAGGTTCCCGGTCACGATCACGCGGTAGCGCTCCGGCCGCCGCACCATGTCCATGGCCAGCATGTCCACGTAGAGCGCCTCGGCCTGGATCTCCGGGTACTCCGCCGCCACCTCCTTGAACACGCGCCTCCAGAGCCCGCCGGCGTGCTCCATGGCGTTGGCCTTGTCCGACATGGTCACGCGCTCCAGCCCGTGGGCGCGCGCGTGGTCGAACGCCGCGCGGACGATGCGCTCCACCCCCTTGCGGGTGTTCACGTCCTCCTGCACCGCCACCTCGTCCGGCGTCCCCTTCTTGAACACCCCGCCCATCCCCACGTACACCCCCTCCGTGTTCTCGCGGAAGATCACGAAGTCCACGTCCTTTTCGCCCTTGTCGCGGAGCGGGGTGAGGTCGGGGTGGAGGAGCTTCACCGGGCGGAAGTTGACGTACAGGTCCAGGCGGAAGCGGAGCCCCAGGAGGATGTCGCGGGCGTGCTCGTTCCCGGGGACGCGGGCGGGGTCGCCCATGGCGCCCAGGAGGATGGCGTCGTAGTTGGAGGCCAGCTCCGCGAACTCGTCGTCGGTGAGGGTGACACCGGTGGCGAGGTAGTGGTCGGCGCCGTGGGGCCACTCCACCATCTCCAGCTCGGGGCCGGTCCCGGCGGTCGCCTGCCGGAGCACCTTGACGGCCTCGCGCGTGACCTCCTTGCCGACGCCGTCTCCTGCGATCACCGCGATGCGGGGCATTTGCCGTCTTCCTTGTTCCGGGACATGGCGAGTTTGGACAGGCGGCGAAGTTATCCGGCGGCGGGAAGGGGAGTCAAGCTCGTGGGGCCGCTCCAGAGCCGGGTGGGGGCGCGGTTCTCCCCTCCCCTGCTTGCGGGGGAGGGGCCGGGGGTGGGAGCCTCAGCCCGCCTGCCCCTGCCCCGTCCCGCACCCCACGCAGAACTTCCACTCCGGCTCCACCATCTCCCCGCACGCGCGGCAGGGGAGCGCGCGCTGCGTGGCGCCGCAGAAGGGGCAGAAGCGCACCTCGCGGTCCTCCGGGAGCGGCGAGTGGCAGCTCCGGCACAGGCTGGGGCGGCGGGGGGGCTGCGGGAACACCTCCACGACCGGTACCGCGGCGGCGGAGGGCGCGGCTGGCGGAGAGGGAGCCGGCTGCGCGGCGGGCGCCTGCGGCGCGGGACGGGGCTCGGGAGCCGGGGGCGGGCCGTCGGGGAGCGTGGCCTCGGAAGGGGAAGGGGCGGGGTTCAGGTGCACCCCCACCGCCGCGTAGTCGCGGTACAGCCCCAGGATCGGGTTGGGGGCGCGCAGCTCCTTCGCCAGCTCCTCCTGCACCTGCGGCACGTTCAGCGACACGTAGCCGCGCTCCCCCGCCAGAAGGCGCAGCAGCGCGTGCTCGTACTCCGGCAGCTCCGCGAACCCCAGGTCCACGCGCGTGGCGCGGTAGGGGACCAGGTGCTGGTAGATCTCCGCGATGGTCAGCTCCCACGCGGAGCCGGGACGCTCGCGGCGGAGCGTCTCCACGAGCCGCCAGTACAGGCGATCGAGCGGGTCCATTCGGGCTTCGTCCGGGAGAAAGGAGGGCTACTGCACGGCGGGCTGCGGCGGCTGCGCCCCGCTCTCCAGGGCGCGCACCTCCGGGGGCGCGCCGGCGAGCACCCGCTCCGCCGCCGCGTGGTTCCCCGTGGCGCGGAGAGCCCGCACCAGGCCGAGCCACCCCTCCGCCGACTCGCCGTCCAGCCGGAGGGCGCTGCGGAAGCGCTCCACCGCCTCCGCCGGGCGCCCCGTGTCCAGGAGGAGGAAGCCCAGCTCGCGGTGCAGCCCCGCGTCCTGCGGCGCCGCCTCCAGGCCCCTGCGGATCTCCGCCAGCGACTCCTGCGGGCGCCCCGCGCGCCGGTGGATGCGCGCCAGGTACAGGCGCGGGCGGGGGTCCTCCGGGTTCTCCTCGGCGTAGCGGCGGAAGCGCTCCACCGCCTCCGCCGGGCGCCCGCCGCTGAAGGCGGCGATCCCCTCCTGAAGCCCGTCGTCCCCGCGCCCCCGGAGCAGCGCCACCGCCGCCACCGCCACCAGGAGCACCACCGCCAGCACTCCCCAGAGCGCCCCGCGCCCGCGCGACCGCGTCGCGGGGGGGACGGAGTGGACCAGCGTCTCGTCCTCCACGAAGGGGGGCTCCTCGGGCGTCGGGACCGGCGCGGGGGGCGGGGCCGCCGCCTCCCACTCCACCCGCTCCGCCACCCGCAGCGCCAGCTCCGCGTCCGCCTCCTCCGCGCCCGCTCCCTCGCGCACCCGGCGCGCGCGCGCCGCCAGGTCGTGGAAGGCCGCCGCCAGCTCGATGGAGATGCGGTCGCGGCGGCGCAGCTCCGACACCAGGTCGGCCGCGGGGAGCTCGTCCGGGGCGAGCGCCTGGAGGCGCAGCTCCAGGGGGACGTGGGGGTCGTCGCGGAGGAGCCGGCGGAGCGACGCCTCCACCGCGTCCGCCACCTCCAGCAGGGCGCCCGAGCGCCCGGCGCCGTCCGGCGCCCCGCCCCGGAGCGCCGCCAGCGCCCCCGACGCTCCCCGCAGCGGCTTCAGCGCCGCCTCCGCTCCCCCGTTGCTCCCGTCCACGCGCGCCTCCCCTTGCAGTGGTCCCCGCGGCACGGACGAAGAAAGGTCCCGCGCCTGCCCGCGGGACCCTTGCAAGGAACGGGCACCCGCGCGGGGCCCGGCGTCCGGTTCCGTCAGCTCTCGATGTCCAGCAGCCCCAGCCGCGCGCTCCCCCGGAGGAACGACTCCGCGTCCTCCCAGGCCAGGCGCACCCCCGTGCGGGCGCGGATCGACTCCGCCGCGCGCACCATGTACGCCGCCAGCGAGTCGCCCGGGTGCGAGGAGGCGTCGCGCATGGCGCACACGATGTCGTCCCAGCTCCCGCTGAACACCGTCCCCTCCTGGGTGCGCACCCGGTGCGTCCCGCTCTGCAGCGCCAGCGGCGCCTGCGCGGGCGGGAGGGCCCGGGTGAGGCGCTCCACCGGCTCCACCAGCGCCACGGAGCGCTCGCCGGGCTCCTCGCCGCCGGCCTCGAAGGAGGCTTCCACCTCGGCCAGGAGGTGCTCGATCTCGTCCGGCTCCCCCTCCAGCTCCTCCAGCCGCTCGCGCCAGGGGCCGAACGCGTCGTCCGTCTCCGAGAACCCCTGCAGGGAGCACTTCAGGTCGATGTAGCGCCACACCGAGAGCGTGTCCCAGTGCTCCTGCGGCGGCACCCGCTCCAGCTCCCGGAGCGCCCCCGCCGCGTCGCCGCGGTCGTACAGGAGGTGGGCCAGGTAGATGCGGGCTTCGTGCAGCGCCGGGTCCAGGCGGAGGGAGCGCCGCAGCTCGCGCCGCGCCCCGATGTCGTCGCCCAGGGCGTGCAGCGTGTATCCCCGCGCAGCCGCCACCTCGGCGTTGTCGGCGTGGGCCGCCACCAGCGCGGTGAAGCGGTGCCGCGCGTGGGTGAAGAGCCCCTCGCGGTACAGCGCCCGTCCCACCGCCAGCCCGATCTCCAGGTCGTCGGAGAGCCCCATTGCGTCGATGCGCCCGAAGCAGCGGAGCGCCCCCTCCACGTCGCCGAACTTGAGGAGCGTCTCGCCGAGGCCCACCCAGGCGTCCTCGTACTCCTCGTCGATCTCCAGCGCCGTCTCGAACGACCCGCGCGCCCACGCGTACTCCTCGCGGGCGATGCGCACGTACCCCACCCCCACGTGCAGGAGAGCCGAGTCGGGGTGCTGGCGGATGCCCTCGCGGAGCACCTCCAGCGCAACGTCGTACTCGCCGGTCTCGTAGAAGCGGTGCGCCCGCTCGTCGTATTCTTCGGAGCTGAGGAAGGGATTCGCCATGAAAGCTTCGTCCTGCAGGCCGTTGACGCCGCGCCCGGGACCGGCCTGCCGGTCCGGGGCACCCGGCGCTCCCCGGCCGTGCCGGCCCGGAAAACGCCACCTGGGAATATAATCGGCACCGGTCCGGGCATCCACCCCCGCGGCGCGGGAACCGGTCTTGCGCGGGGGGTCGGGGGAGCGCATCTTTTCGCACCGCGTCCCGAGCCGAGGGAGACATGTTCAACTGGTTCCGCAAGCGCCTGAGCGGAGAGGCCCGCCGCAAGCTCCTCCTGGCCGCCGCCCGTTCGGAGGAGGCGATCATCGAGACCCACGTCGCCAACGCGCTCGACCTCCTGGAAGACCTGGGGGACGAGGTGGACCTCGACCGCGGGATCGAGCTGTACCTGGAGATGCTGTCGCTGGGCGACCCCCTCGCCTCGGTGGTCACCAACCGCGTCCTGGCGCAGGTGGAGAGCACCACCCCGCGCGGCGTGGTGGTGCGCGGCGGCCGCTTCGAGAACGTGTTCCGCGAGGAGCGGAAGGCCCGCGGCGGCGGCGGAGCCGGCGGCCAGAACCCCCGGAAGCGGCGCTAGCCCCTTCCCTCCCCCGCGCGGCGCGGGCCGGCGACCTCGCCGGCCCGCGCTTTTTTTTCGTCCCTCCCCGCACTTCCCGCCACCGCCGGACGGCCCCCGACACCGTCCGGTTCTTTTACACCTCCCTCAACTCTTTGCTCCGCAGCCGCTTGCGCGCGGCGGGCACCCCGGGGTGTCCAGCTTCCGTACGCTCCGGGCTTCCCGCGCCGGCGGGCTCAACCCCGCGGAAACCCGCGCCGATACTGGATTTGTGGGGAGGGCGCGGGGCTGGACCGCGGGTTGCCTTGTACGGGTGCGGAATGAAGACCCCACCCACCCAGGACGAGCCATGATCGCCCGAGCCAACCCCGCTCCGCTCCCGCACGCCGCCCCCGGCACGCCCTCGCTGGTGGGGAACAAGGTCCCGCTCCCGCACCGGTTCCACCTGACGGACGGGCGGAGCCTGACGGGCGACCTGCACAAGGCGCCGACCTCGCGGCTGGCGGACCACCTGTCCACGCTGAAGGGGTTCATCTCGGTGACCCACGCGCACTGCGAGAAGACGGGGACGGAGCTCCCCTACATCGTGCTGAACCAGGACCACGTCCTGTTCATCGAAGAGCTGCCCGCGCCGGAGCGTCCGGCGCGGGCACCCACCCCGGGAGTCGGCTACAATGTTCCACGGTAGGGTTCTGGTCGTGAGCGACCGCGACGACGTGGTCGCGGAGCTGGACCCCGTCATCCGCGCCGAGGGGCACCTCACCCTCACCGTCCCCAGCGGGGCGGAGGCGCTCAACGTCTTCGAGGAAGGGATCATCCCGGACGTGGTGATCACCGACCTCGGCTCGGACGCGTCGCTGGAGGGGATCTCCTACCTGCAGCGCTTCCGGGAGCTCAACCAGCTCGGCCAGCACCTGGTGGTGGTGGAGCGGGACGCCCCCTTCTCCGGGACGGCCACCTCCGGCGGCGGGGGCTCGGCCTTCCGGGTGGACGCGTTCGGCGTCCTCCCGCGCCCGCTGGACCGGGGCCAGGTGCGCGCCTCCATCGAGGGCGCCATCGACCGCATCCGCATGGACCTCCAGTCGCTGCGCGGGGAGATGTTCCGCGAGACGGCGCGCCTGCAGCGGGCCATCCGCGAGGCGCAGCTGGAGATGGTGCGGGCGCTGGCCATGACCATGGAGGCCAAGGACCCCTACATGCACGGCCACTGCTCGCGCGTGGCGGAGCTGGCGCGGCGCGTGGGGGAGGAGCTGGAGGTGGGGGAGGAGGCGATCGAGCTGCTGCACACGGCGGCGCTCCTCCACGAGATCGGGAAGATGGGGGTGTCGCTGGACCTGCTGCACAAGACGACGCCGCTCACCCCGACGGAGCTGGAGCAGATCCGCTCGCACACCCGCGCCGGCGCGCAGATCGTGAGCGGGGTCCCCTCGCTGCGCCGCCTGGCGCCGCTCATCGAGAACCAGTACACCGACTACGCCGCGCTCCCGGACCGTATCCCGCCGGACACGCCGGAGTTCCTCCTGGCCGGGATCCTCCGCGTGGTGGACACCTACGACGCCATGACCTCGGACCGCTCCTACCGCGAGACGCTCCCCCGCGAGGTGTGGGAGTCGGTGCTCCGCAGCGGGGCCGGGAGCAAGTTCCACCCCGACGCGGTGGTGGCCTTCTTCCGCGTGGAGTGGCAGCTCGGCACCCCGGCGCGGTGACGCGCCCGGGCCCGGACGCACGAAGGGGCGGCGCCGTCGCGGCGCCGCCCCTTTTTGCGTGGGAGCCGATCTCAGAGGGCGAGGTCGCCGCCCGGGTCTGCGGCCCGGAGGCCGTCCAGGATCTCCGCGGCCTCGCGGCGGGCCGCCGCGGTGGCGGCGCGGTCCACCCGCAGCTCCACGCTCCGCTCCCCCGCCCCGTCCCGCACCCGCGCCTCCACCACGTCCCCCTCCCCCACCCCTTCCGGGAGGAGCCAGCGCGGGAGGTCGAGCACGGGGCCGCCGTCCAGGCGCACCACCGCCAGCTCTCCCTCGATCCGGTCCACCGCCAGGCGGTGCCGGCCGGACTCCGGCAAGCTCAGGCCACCCCGGCCGCGACTCCCGCCCCGGCCAGGAAGCGCTCGGCCAGCTCCACGTGATCGGCGGTCCCGATGTAGAGCGGGGTGCGCTGGTGCAGCTCGGCGGGCTCGATGTCCATGATGCGGCGGGTCCCGTCGGACGCCTTCCCCCCCGCGTGCTCGGCGATCATGGCCAGCGGGGCGGCCTCGTACAGGAGGCGCAGCTTCCCCCGGGGGCTCTTGGCGTCGGCCGGGTACATGAACATCCCGCCGTACAGCAGGTTGCGGTGGAAGTCGGCCACCAGCGAGCCGATGTAGCGCGAGTTGAACGGCTTGCCGTTCTCCCCGTCCAGCCCCTTGAGGTGGTCCACCAGGCGCTGCTGCTCCTCGGGCCAGCGGCCGTAGTTGGACTCGTTGACGCTGTAGATGCGCTGCCCCGGGGTGGGGATGCGGATGTTGGGGTGCGACAGGAGGAACTCGCCGATGGAGGGCTCCAGCGTGAAGCCGTGCACCCCGTTCCCGGTGGTGTACACCAGCATGGTGGAGGAGCCGTAGACGATGTAGCCCGCCGCCACCTGCTTGCTCCCCGCCTGGAGGCAGTCCTCCATGCATCCGCGCGGGTGGTCGGACACCTTGCGGTGGATGGAGAAGATGGTCCCGACGGAGACGTTGGCCTCGATGTTGGAGGAGCCGTCGAGCGGGTCGAAGAGGACGCAGTACTTCCCGGTGGGGAAGCGGTCGGGGATGGGGATGAAGTCCTCCACCTCCTCCGAGGCCATCCCGCACAGGTGCCCGGTGTGGTCGAGCGCCTTGAAGATGACCTCGTTGGCGTACTCGTCCAGCTTCTTGACCTCCTCGCCCTGCACGTTGATCTCGCCCGTGAGGCCCAGGATGTCGGCGAGCCCGGCGCGGCGCACCTCCCGCGCGATCATCTTGGCCGCGAAGGCGATGTCGTAGAGGATGCTGCTGAACGCCCCGGTGGCCTCGGGGAACTGGCGCTCGGCCTCGATGATGTGCCGCTCGATGGTGACGACCGACTTGCTGGTCACGGGGAGCCTCTGCGTCGGGTTCTTTTCGATCCGGGGGCGGCGCTCTCCGCCTCCCGGGCTTCCAGCTCGTACCGGTTGTTCCGGTACCCGCGCCGGAGGGTCTCCAGCGTGTACCGCACCGGGAAGAGCCGGTCCTCCTCCCACTGCCGGACGTGGGTCAGCTCGTGGACCAGCAGGCGCGCCGACAGGCGCACGCGGGGGTGCACGACGATGGTGCGGCCCAGGGTCACGGCGGCGGCCGGCCCCTTCATCCTCGCCAGCATCCCGCCGATGGCGGGGACCAGGCCCCCGCTGCGGAAGACGACGCCGGCGGGGATCAGCTCCGCCGGGAGGTCCCGGGGCGGCGCCATGCGCGCCCCGAGCACCCGGGCCAGGAGCGGCTCCAGGAGGCTCACGGCTCCGCCAGGCGCCAGGCCCCGCCGCCCTCGGTGACGACCACGGAGACCGTTCCGTCACGGTCGGTGCGCGACACCGGGATCCCCCGCTCCTCCAGGCGCCGGAGCGTCTCGGGGGCGGGGTGCCCGTAGCGGTTGCGCTTCCCCGCGGATACCACCACCCGCTCCGGCCGCACGGCGTCCAGGAACGCGGCGGAGGTGGAGGTGCGGCTCCCGTGGTGCCCCGCCTTGAGAACCCGGGCCCGCAGCGAGCCCCCGTACCTGCGCGTCATGGCTTCCTCCTCGGCCTCGCCCGCGTCTCCCGTGAACAGCGCCGAGAAGGCTCCGTAACGGAGGTGCACCACCGCGCTAATCTCGTTCGCGTCCGATACCGAGTCAAGCGTTCCCTCCGGCGGCCACAGGAGCTCCAGGACGACGCCGTCCAGGGTGAGCTGCCTCCCCTGCCGCGCGGCGGACCAGGCGACCCCCCGCTCCCGCGCCGCCCGCAGCGTCTCCAGGTAGAAGGAGCTCCCCACGGCGAGCCCGGGCTCCACCACCCGACCCACCTCGACGCCGCGGAGCACGGCGGGGGCGCCGCCCACGTGGTCGGCGTGCGGGTGGGTGAGGACCAGCGCCTCCAGCCTGCGGACGTGGTGCGCCCGGAGGAAGGGGAGGACGCGCCGCTCCCCGGCGTCGAAGCGGTCGTCGCGCGGGCCGGCGTCCACCAGGAGCCAGCGCCCGGCGGGGGTGCGCACGGCCACGGCGTCCCCCTGCCCCACGTCCAGGAAGTGGATCTCCACCCCGGCGGCGCGCGGGGAGGCCACGGCCGGGAGCGCCAGGAAGGCCGCGCACGCCGTGGCGGCGGCGACGGTCCAGCGGACCCCGGTGCGGAGCTTCGCCCCGGCGTCCAGCGCCAGGAGGACGGCCACGCCGGCGGCGGCCCAGAGCCACCCCTGCGGCGGCTCCACGGCCCGGTGCCCTCCGGGGACGGCGGCGGCGAAGGCGGCGGTGCGGTCCAGCAGGTCGAGCGCGAGCCCGGTGCCGGACGCGAACGTCCGCCCCAGCGAGCGGGGCCAGCGGCTCGACCACGGCGGCCAGGATGATCCCCACCAGCGCCAGCCCGGTGAGGGGGACGGCCAGGAGGTTGGCGGGGATGGAGACGGGGGCCACCTGCCCGAAGTGGTACGCCGTGACCGGCGCGGTGGCGACGAAGGCGGCGGCGCTGACCACCAGCGACTCCACGGTCCACCGGGCGGCGGGGTGCTCCGTCCAGCGCTCCGGGACGCGCTTCAGCATGGCGCCGCGCAGCAGGAGGATGCCCAGCACCCCCGCGAACGAGAGCTGGAACCCCGGGTCGAGCGCCTGCATGGGATCGAAGGCCAGGATGACCAGGGCGGAGGCGGCGACCATGGGGAGCACGGCGGAGGGGCGCTGCAGCAGCACGGCCACCAGCCCCAGCCCCACCATGATCCCGGAGCGCACGGCGGAGGCGGGGGCGCCGATGAGCGCCAGGTACAGCCCCACCAGGAGGAGCGCTCCCCAGGTGAGGGGGACGGGGGCGAGGCGGAGGACGCGCCCCAGGAGGAGGAGGACGCCGGCGATGAGCGCGACGTGGCTCCCGGAGATGGCGAGGAGGTGCACCAGCCCCGACTGCGCGAAGCGGTCGCTGAGCTCCCGGTCCAGCCCCTCGCGCCGCCCGAGCACGAGCGCGTCCGCGAGCGGCGCGTGCCGCCCGAACACCCGCCACAGGTGCGCCTCGGTGCGCCCGCGGAGCGCGAGGAGCGGGTGCGCGGCGAGGCGCGGCGGCGCGCGCACGGCGGCCTCGCGCGCCTCGAAGGCGCCGGCGAAGGCGGGGTCGGCGGGCCACGGACTGGGGACCACGGGCGCGTCGAAGCGCCGCCAGCTCCCGGCGAGCTCCACCCCGGTCCCCGCGCGCAGCGGCGGCGTCCCGCGCGGGAGCCGCACCCGCGTCTCCCCCCCGCACCCTGCGACGGCGCCCCGCCCGGAGCGGACCTCCTCCACCTCCAGCGGGACCAGCGGGTTGCGGACGCCGGGGTCGCGGGGGACGAGCCGGGTGTTGGCGGCGAGGACGCCGCGCACGACCAGCCGCGCGCCGTCCGGGAAGCGGGCCCGGCAGTCGGCCTTCGCCGCGGCGCCCCCGGCGGTGCCCAGCCCCGCACCGGCGAGCGCGAACGCCGCCAGCAGGAGCGTGGGCCCGAGGCGGTCGCGCGGCGCGGGCGGCGCGGCCCGCCCGCGCACGAGCGCGAGCAGGAGGACGGCGCACGCGCCGGCGGCGGGGAGGAGCGCGCTTCCCCCGAAGCGGAGCCCCGGGAGGAGGCCGGCGAGGAAGGCGAAGAAGGCGAGGACGAGCGGGAGGGCGAGGTGGGCCATGGGAGGGAGCACGCGTGCGAATTGTCGCAAACCGCTCTATGGCCGGGAGAATAGCAGTCGGGGCGGCCCGTCGCCAGGCCGCCCCGAAAGCGGGAGCGCGTGTACTCCGCCGCGGCTACTCCGGGGGAGCCGCCCGGGCGATCGCGGCCTCCAGGCGGTCCAGCCGCTCCTTGAGCGCGGCGTTCTCCTCGCGCAGGGCGCGGATCTCCTCCGCCTGCGCGGCGGTGCGGCGCTCCAACGCCTGGGCGGCCGCGAGGGCCACGCCGTCGGCGTCCACGGTGCCGATGCTCAGCTCGTCGCTCCCCAGGCCGAAGGCGGCGCGGAAGTCCTGCGAGGTGGGGCCCAGGTGCCGGATGGTGGCGTCTTCCGACCGGTAGCTCCAGGTGGAGATGGGCAGCGTACGCAGCCGCGCCAGCACGTCCTCGCCCGAGATGCGCCCGAACAGGTGCTTGCGGTTCACGTCCGACGCGTTCTGCCACACGCCGCCGGTGGTGAGCATGGCGCCCGTGCTGGTGCTGATCACCGCGCTACTCTGGCCCCAGTTGCTCACGCTGGCCCCGGACTGGAGCGTCACCCCCGTGGACAGGTTGCTGCTGGTGAAGATCCGGAATCCCCCCGACACGCGCCAGTTGGCCGAGTGGTTCACGCCCGCGCGCAGGGTGTCCACCGACGACCGGTCCGAAAAGACGAAGCTGCCCTGCCTCGCGTTGGTGTGGGCGTGGTATCCGAGCGCCACGGACGCAGCGCCGGAGGCAGTGTTGTCCTCACCCACCGCGAAGGAGGACGATTGGGCCGCGGTGGTGCGCAGCCCGAACGCGACGCCGTGGTCGCCGCTGGCGCGGACGCTCTCGCCGATGGCCACCGAGTAGTTCCCGATGTTGGCGTCGTCCCACTGCGTCCCGTTGATGTACCCGGCGCGGAAGGCGGCCTTGCCGGGGTACCACATCAGGCGGGTCCCGGAGCCCTCGGCCGGGATCCTGGAGCTGGACCCGCCGTCGTAGTCGCCGCCGAGGGTGGTGCCGCCGTCCACGTTGACGCGGAACAGGCTCTTCCCGCTCCAGCTGGCGGCGATCACCGAGTCGGCGGTCTGCGCGTGCGCGGCGGGGACGAGAGCCGGGAGCAGGGCGCCCAGCAGGAGCGCGATGCGGCGGAGTGTCTTGGTCATGTTCGGGGTTGTCCTCGCGAGGACGTGCGGTGAGGAGGGACGGAGACGGACGTGGAAAGCGGCCGCGGCGCGGCCGGTCCGGGATGCTTTCGCCGGATTACGAAGGGATGGAAGAAGATAAGCGGAGCCCGGCAGCCACGGAAGTGCCTTGCAAGGGGCTCCGGGAGGCCGTTCGCCGTTCCCGCTGTACCCGTATGATCCGTAACGGAGGGAGACAGCCGGTAGTTTGGCTGGCTCACTCCGGGGCGGGGAGACTCGCGGGCCGTATCGCGAGGCTCCCCGCCCCCGCGCAGGAGACGGGCCGCAGTTTGGCCCGGCTCCGGAGCGGCCCCACGCCCAAAGCCTACGAGTCCGACGACGTGTAGCTCGGCGGGTACAGCTCCGTGTCGTCGCGAGAAGGCCCCCGGACCACCCCCCGCTCCCGCAGCGCACGCTGCACGGCGATGTCCGTCCGCAGCCCCAGCAGGAACATGGTGAGCATCCCCGCGACGAACGACGCCAGCACCAGCCCCGCCACGGGGGTCTGGTAGAAGGTGGCGACCCCCAGGTGCACCGCCGCCCGCTCCCCCCGGTTCAGGTACGCGAACCCCGTCGAGCCCGCCACCAGCGCGGCGAGCGCGAGCCACCCTCCCCGCGTCACGCCACCATTCCCGCCGGGACCCGCGACTCCAGCAGCTCGCCGCCGAAGGTGGCGCCGCTGGTGGAGACCAGCCGCACCTCCGCGAACGAGCCGATGAGGGAGGCCGGACCCTCGAAGGTGACCACCTTGTTGGACCCGGTGCGCCCCTGGAGCCCGCCGCGCCGCCCCTCCTTCTCCACCAGCACCTCCTCCACGCGCCCCACCTCGGCCCGGTAGATCTCCAGCTGGATCTCGCGGTGCAGGGCGATCAGCCGCTCCAGCCGCGCCTGCCCCACCGCCTCCGGGACGAACTGCTCGGCGGGGAGCCGGGTGGCGGGGGTGCCGTCGCGGAGCGAGTACCGGTACATGAAGGCGTCGTCGAAGCGCACGGTGCGCATCAGGTCGAGCGTGGCCTCGTACTCCTCCTCGGTCTCGCCGGGGAAGGCGACGATGACGTCGGTGGAGAGCGCGATCCCGGGCATCGCCTCGCGCACCCAGCGGATCTTCTCCAGGTACGCCTCGACGGTGTAGCGCCGCAGCATCCGCTTCAGCGTCCGGTCGTGGCCGGACTGCACGGGGAGGTGGAGCTGCTTGCAGACGGCGGGCTCCCCGGCCATGACCTCCACCAGCTCCCGCGTGAAGTCGTTGGGGTGCGGGGAGGTGAAGCGGACGCGGCGGATGCCGTCCACGCGCGCCACCTCGCGGAGGAGGCGGGGGAAGTTCCAGTCGCCGTGCTCGTACGAGTTGACGGTCTGCCCCAGGAGCGTGACCTCGGGGACTCCGTCGGCGGCGAGGGCGCGGACCTCGGCGAGGATCTGCTCGGGGTCGCGGTTCTTCTCGTCGCCGCGGACGTAGGGGACGATGCAGTAGGTGCAGCGGTAGTTGCACCCGCGCTGGATGGGGACCCAGGCGGAGACGGCGGAGGTGCGCCGGGCGGTGACGCCCTCGTAGTTCTCGAAGGGGTCGAAGCCGAGCACGGTGAGCCCCTTCGCGGCCGGGGCGCCCCCCATTACCGGGAGCGCGGCCCGCGGGGCGGGCCGGGGCGCGGCGGGGGCGGCGAGCGCGGCCAGCTTCTCGGGGAGCTGGCGGTAGGCGTCGGGGCCCATGACCAGGTCCACCTGCCCGGCGTGGGCCAGGAGGTCCTCCCCCATGCGCTGCGCCATGCACCCGGTGACGCCGATCACCACGCCGGGGCGCGCGCGGCGCACCTGCTGGAGCTGCCCCACGCGGCCGATGACGCGCTGCTCGGCGTGGTCGCGGATGGCGCAGGTGTTCACCAGGATGACGTCGGCGTCGTCCGGGGTGTCGGTGGCGGTGTACCCGCTCTCGGCGAGGATGCCGTGCATCAGCTCGGTGTCGCTGATGTTCATCTGGCACCCGTACGTCTCGATGTAGGCTCGCTTCTGCTGCGGCATGGATTCGCTGCGGCTGGGGGTCCTGCGGGAGAACCGGCTCGGTACACCGGTCCTCCCCCGGGGGTCCCTTACGACCGGGCCCAGTCGCCGTACAGGGGGAACCGGCCGCACAGGTCGCGCACGCGGGCGCGGACCCGGCCCAGCGCGGCCTCGTCGCCGCGCCCGGCGATGGCCTCGTCGATGAGCACGGCGATCTCGCGCATCTCGGCGACGCCCAGCCCGCGGGTGGTGAGCGCGGGGGTGCCGATGCGGATGCCGGAGGTGACGAAGGGGGACTCGGTCTCGCCGGGGACGGTGTTCTTGTTGACGGTGATCCCGGCGTGGTCGAGCGTCTTCTCGGCGTCCTTGCCGTTGATCCCCTTGCTGCGCAGGTCCACCAGGAGGAGGTGGTTGTCGGTGCCGCCGGAGACCAGGGTGAAGCCGCGCTCGGCCATGGCCTCGCCGAGGGCGCGGGCGTTGGCGATCACGCCGGCGGAGTAGTCGCGGAACTCGGGGCGCAGCGCCTCGCCGAAGGCGACGGCCTTGGAGGCGATGACGTGCATCAGCGGCCCGCCCTGGATGCCGGGGAAGATCTGCTTGTCCACGGCCTTGGCGTACTCCTCCCGGCACAGGATGAGCCCGCCGCGCGGCCCCCGCAGCGTCTTGTGCGTGGTGGAGGTCACCACGTCGGCGTGGGGGACGGGGTTGGGGTGGTGCCCGGTGGCCACCAGCCCGGCGATGTGGGCCATGTCCACCACCAGCTTGGCCCCGGCCTCGCGGGCGATCTCCCCGAACACCTCGAAGTCGATGGTGCGGGGGTAGGCGCTGGCCCCGGCGACGATCACCTTGGGACGGGTGCGGAGCGCCTGCTCGCGGAGCCGGTCGTAGTCGATGCGGTGGTCGTCGGGACGGACGCCGTACGCCTCCACCTTGTAGAGCCGCCCGCTGAAGTTGACGGGGGAGCCGTGGGTGAGGTGCCCGCCCTCGGACAGGTTCATCCCCAGGAGGGTGTCGCCGGGCTCCAGGAGGGCGAAGTACACGGCCATGTTGGCCTGCGCGCCGGAGTGCGGCTGCACGTTGGCGTGGTCGGCGCCGAAGAGCTGGAGGAGGCGCTCCCGCGCGAGCCGCTCCACGTCGTCCACCACCTCGCACCCGCCGTAGTAGCGCTTCCCGGGGTAGCCCTCGGCGTACTTGTTGGTGAGCACGGAGCCCATGGCCTGGAGGACGGCCCGGGAGACGAAGTTCTCCGAGGCGATCATCTCGAGCTGGTGCTCCTGGCGGTCCGCCTCGGCGACGAGGAGGCGGTGGATGTCGGGGTCTACGGCTCTCAGGGCGTCCATGGCTCGCTCGGTCCGTCGGGCGTTTGTGGGTCGGGTCGTGAGCCGGGGATTGTAACCCTGCGGGGGGGGCGGTGTCGAGTGCGGGGGGGCGCGGCAACCCGTGAAGCGTCAGGCCGTTTCTTCTTCGGCGAGAATGCGCACGACCGCTTCGTGGAGGGACGGAATGCGGTTGCGGGCTGCGTCCCAGACGATGTGCGGGTCTACGTCGAAGTACACATGGGCCAGCCGATCCCGGAACCCCGCGATGCGCCGCCAGGGGATCTCCGGCGCGCGACCACGCGCCTCTTCGGGAAGGTGCTTCACCGCTTCACCGACGACTTCGAGGCTACGCAGCACGGCGTGGTACGTCCGCTCGTCCCCGACGAACTGCTCGAAGGTCATCCCATCGGTGAAACGCAGGACGCGTGCGGCGTAATCCCGTACGTCCTCCAGGTAGACGCGCCAGTCACGCGACACGGATCAGGTCCCGCTCGACGTAAGGGCGGATGCGCGGCTTCAGGCTGCCGGCCGTGACGAGGTCCACCCGCTCCCCCAGCAGCGCCTCCAGGTATTCGGCGAGGCCCATGTAGCCGTCGAAGGTGGGCAGTCCCGAGAACTCGACCAGCAGGTCCACGTCGCTGCCGGGGCCCGCCTCGTCGCGCGCATGCGACCCGAACAGCTCCAGCCGCCGGACGCCGAAGCGGCTCTCGATCTCCCGGCTGCAGGCGCGCAGCCGCTCCACCACTTCCTCACGCTTCATACGCTCACCTCCGGATAGACCGCTCATACCCGCCCGGTCCTGCTCCTCGCGGACCGTACGAATCTACGCGGAGTCCGCGAACCGAAACACCCCGCCCCGCGCGGAGAATGCGCCGGGCGGGGGGGAATGACAAGCTTCCGCGGCTACCGGGGCACCTTCACGGGCGGGAAGATGTCCTTGAGGATCTCCTTCACGTCGTGCTTGGAGGCGGCTCCCTTGCCGTCCTTCACCAGCCCCCTGTGGCGGATGCGGATGGTGCGCCAGGCCATGTTGCCGTGCGCGGCCACCGTCTCCGCGACGGAGCCGGGGAAGTCGCGGTCGAACGGGTACCCCATGGCGCGGGTGTCGGGGTACTTCTTGTCCTGCAGCCCGCAGTAGCTCACGGAGCTGCACCTGGCGCGCGAGTCGGCGCCCTGCAGGTCCTCGCCGGGGGTGCACATCACGAACAGGCGGAACGCCATCCCCTCCTCGGTGCCGCGCGGGACGAGCAGGGTGTACGGCCAGCCGCAGTCGCACCACGCCTGCTGTCCCTGCTTGGCCCCGGCGCCACCCTCCTCCAGCTCCGCGGCCTTGAGCGCGGGCTTGCGGATCACCGACGACGTGTCGCCCCGCTGGAAGAGCACGGCGCGCTCTCCCGCGGCCACGCGGGCGAAGAACTTGTCCATCTCGATCCACGCGGTGCGGTCCTCCACCCGCTCCTCGGGCGCCAGGAAGACGCGCACGGTGAGCGTCTGGTTGGACTCCGTGGGGTTGTGGACGCGGATGTAGTAGTAGAAGTCCTCGTGCGAGAGGTAGCGGACGGTCACCTCGCGGGTCTTCCCGCTCCCGTCGGGGACGCGGATCTTCCGCTCCCGCATCTCGGTGGTCAGCTCGTCGGTGGTCCGCGCCTCCCTGCCGTCGGGGAGGGTCACCGTGGCGGCGGAGAAGTCGGCGTTCCAGGGGTCGAGGGGGCCGTCCTTGGGGCCGAGCGCGGCGGCGAGCGCGGCCGGGTCCGCCCCGGCGGGGAGGCCGTCGGCCCGCACCAGGACGATGTCGGTGCTCACCGCGCCGCCCTCCCCACCCTCCTCCTTGCGGATCTCCACGCGCGCGCCGTCGGCGAAGTCGTACGCGGGCTGCCGGGCGCGGAGGCGGTCGAACACGCCGTCCACGTGCTTGTGCCAGCGCCAGAAGATGGGGTCGCGCACGGCGGTGGCGGTGCTGATCATCACCCCGGCGGGGAGGGCGGTGTCGGCGTCGAAGTACGCGAAGTAGACGTGGCCGATGTCGTGGAAGTCGCCGTAGGTGGCGTTGCTCTCCGGCGCGTCGGCGCCGAAGTAGTCGAAGGCGCTGTCGTTGGCCTCCACCGTGTCCCCCAGCAGGTCCATGGACACGGACCCGGTCTTCGTGCCGCCGCCCGGCTGCACGGCCTCGAACCGCCCGGCGTCGACGGCGCCGGAGAGGGCGGCGTGGAACCGCGCCTGCTCCTCCAGCGTGTGCCCCACGTAGGGGCCGATCACGGGGGAGAGGTCGGGGACCAGCCCGGTCCCGGCGGGACGCGCGCGGTAGCGCAGCCACCTCCCGTTCTGCCGGTAGAACAGGTCGCCGGGGTCGTACCCGGGGAACACCCCGGCCGCGTAGTCGTCGAAGGGCTCCACGCGCCCCAGCCCCGCCGCCAGGCGCTCGGCGTCGTAGCGGGCGAGCATCTGCTCGTGCATGTAGCCGAAGAGCTCGCCGTGGCGGTCGCCGGGCTTGTAGATCCCGTCGGGACCGGGCGCGGTGGGGTAGACCTGGTGCCAGTGGTCGTGGTGGTCGTTGAGGAGCGGGTCCTCGCGCCAGTACGCCAGGCGCGCCTCGGGGTCGGCGGGCCCGGTGTCGCCGGAATCCGCTTCGTCGGGCAGGGAAGCGGTCCCTTTGCGCGTGACGGGCTCCTCTACCTCGGGCGCCTCCTGCGCGGGCGAGGGGACCACCAGCCCGGGCTGCCGCTCCTCCAGCGGGCGCAGGCGCAGGCGGTCGCGCGCGGGGGCGTGGTGCGTGAGGAACAGCTTCACGGCGTGCTCCACCACGCCGGAGGGGTCGGCGCCCATGCTCCGCTCCGCGACGTCCAGCGCGCGGCTCAGCCCCTCGTCGCCCTCGCCCGGAGGGGCGGTCTCGGCCATCTCCTGCGCCAGCCGCGTGGCCCGGCGCACGTCGGGGCGGAAGAACTCGCTGAAGGCGCGCCCCGGGGCGTCGCCCACGCCGCGCTCCGCCTCGACGGCGCCGCCGCCGGTCTCCAGGTCGAAGGCGTTCTTCCGCTTCCCGCGCCGGAGCGCCCCCCCTCCGGAGGGGGAGCGGCCGGAGAGGATGTCGTCGACGCGCCGCTGCAGGTCGTTCTTGTCGTCTCGGTCGGACATGGGTCCTCGGGTGATGGAGGGTGAGGGGAGCGACGCGCGGTCGCGGGACGGGTCAGGGCCGGGGCGCGGAGCGCGGCCAGGCGTTCCAGAGCGCGGCGGCTGCCAGCAGCGCGGCGCCCGCCCAGCCGGCGAGCGCGGCCGGCTCGGACAGGGCTCCGGCGGCGACGTGGTGCAGGTGCGGCTCCACGTGCGCGGCGCGGCCGGCCAGGTAGGCGAGGGCGGCGATGGCGGTGCCCAGGGCGCCGAGGAGCGCGGGCCCGTAGCCGCGGCGCCCCCGGGCGCCCCGCGCGAGCACCGCCACGGCGACCGCGCCCGCCGCGAGCAGCAGGGGGAGCACCGCCCGTGCGGGGACCAGCGCGTCCACTCCCAGCCACGCCAGCACCCCCGCGTGCGCGGCCATGCACGCCGGACACTTGGGCGCCAGCGCGACGACCAGGGAGGCGGCGAGGCCGGGGGCGCCCCGGCGAGGGGCGGAGTCGGGCGGGGCGCAGGCCGTGGGGCAGGTGGCGGACATGGGAGGCGGGGCGAGGGGGAACCGGAAGAGAGCGCTCTCCTCAATCTGACGGACACGGACGCGCTCATTCTCCGCGTACCGGTGCGCCGCTACGACAGCCGCCGGTAGCGGCAGCGCACCGCCACCGGCCGCCCCTCCGGGTCGGGGAGCTCCACCTCGCGCACGGCGTCCGCGCAGTGGCGGCCGTACCCCTTGATCGCCATGGAGCCCGTCATCACCTCCTCGTCCCGGGGGACCACCCCCAGCACCGCCTCGCTCACCAGCACCACCAGCTTACCCCGGGGGCGCGTGATGGAGACGTTGAAGCGGTTGGGGCTGAGCAGGAACTCCGCCTCGCGCTCCGCGTACTCCGCGTCCGCCACGGCGTAGGAGACCACGATCATCTCCCGCTCGTTCCCCTGCATCCGCTCCACCGTGTCCACCACCGGGAGCGAGCCGCGCTCGAAGCCCGCCGCCTGCAGCTCGCCCAGGATGGCGCTGTTCTGCGCCCGGTGCGGCGACAGCACCGCCAGCGCGTGCGAGACGAAGCGCCCGGGGGAGAACCGCTCCCCCGTGGCCGGGTCCAGGAGCCCCGCGCGCGCCAGCCGCGCCAGACGCGCCGCCAGCCGCGCCTCGAAGGCGTTGCGCGCCCCGGCCCGGTACCCCCGGTAGGTGCAGAGCACCACCGCGTCCTCCGGGCGGAAGAACACGTCCCAGAGCAGCGCGTCCAGCTCGTCCTCCAGGTGGCCGCGGTCCGCCGCCGGCCGCACCCGCTCCTCCGGGCACATGGACACCAGCCCTGGATAGAACAGCTCGCGCGGGTACTCCACAAGGGCGCGGTTCATCCGCCGGCTCTCGCGCAGCGCCAGCTTCGGGAAATGCTCCGCGAAGAGGCCGAACACCGAGCCGAAGAGCGCGCCGCCCTCCGCCCCGTAGCGCCCGCGGATCACCGGGGCGAGCTGCTTGTCGTCGCCGCAGAGGACCACCTGCCCGCCCGGACGCAGCGACGAGAGCGCCACCAGCGCCTCCGCCACCTTCATCTGCGACGCCTCGTCCACCACCACCACGTCGAACCAGGGGCGCACCGGCGCCTCCCCACCCTCCTCGTCGTCCCCGCCGGAGCGGCGCGCGGCGCGCATCTGCTTCCAGAGCGACCAGACCGTGGAGCCCACCACCAGCGGCTCCCCGTCCTCCGCCGCCGCCAGCAGCCCCGGGAGCTTCGCGTCCTCCACCCGCTCCACCGTCGTCCCCTCCAGCTCCGCGTCCGCCTCGCTCCCGCTCCCCCGCAGCTTCACGGCCCGCAGCGGCGAGGGGATCCCCACCGCCTCCAGCTCGTGGGCCAGGCGCGCCAGCACGTTGACGATGGCGCGGTGCGTCGCCGCGGCCACCAGGACGCGGCAGGGGCGCCCCGCGCGCCGGGCCGCGGCGGCCAGCCCCACCAGCATCCAGGCCAGGAGGTACGTCTTCCCCGTCCCCGGCGGACCCCACACCAGCGAGACGGCGCGCTCGAACGCCGCGCGCCAGGCCCGCTCCTGGTCGGGGTTCAGCACCGGGCGGCCCCCCGCCGCCTCCGCGGACGCCAGCACCTCCGCGCGCACCGCCTCCGCGTCGGCCGGCGGAGGCGCCCACCCGGGGGGGACGCGCCCCTCCATCAGCTCCAGCACGTGCGCCGCCTCCCCCTCCCCCGCGTCCAGGGCGCGCAGGGTGGCGAGGATGCGGCGGGTGTTGAAGTCGCTCGGGGCGCGGTCCAGCGTGCAGCGGCGGTCCAGGAAGAGCTTCCGGTCGCGCTCCGCCTTCTCCAGCCCCTTCGGGTCGCCGGGGGCGAGGACCACGCGGGGGGGAGAGACGGCAAGGTCGTACTCCACCAGCTCCATGGAGAGCTGCCGCCGCAGCCACGGCGCGCGGTCGCTTTCCAGGAGCGTGTCCGAGTCCTCGTTGGTGAGCACCAGGGTGAAGTCGCCCGGCTTGAACTTGGCGTCGCGGCACTCCGGGTCGAACTCGAACACCAGGTGCCCCTCTGCCGTGCGCTCCGCCAGCTCCATCCCGCGGATGCACTCGAAGCGCTTCGCCCGGTCCGCCGCCGGGAGGGTGTGCAGGTTGCGGACGGTCACCGCCTCCGTGGCCGCCTCCACGCGCGTGAACACGCGCAGCCGCTCCAGGAGCGGGTGCGCCAGCGGCTCCGCGCTCTCGCCCGGGAGGAAGGGCTCGGGGAAGAGGCGGAGCCGGCTCTCCCCCCGCCGCTCCGCGCGCTCGCGCACCGCCCGGACCACCGAGTCCACCGCGGCCAGGCGCGACTCCACCGCCGCCGCGATCCCCGCCCGCGCCTCCTCCGGCGAGGCGCGCCCCGGGCGCGGCGGCCCCTTCCGCCACGCCTCGTGCGCCCGCTCGAACGCCACCCGCCCGGTGAGCGGGCGGGCGTACCCCTCCGGCGGGGCGAAGACGTGCGGCGACTCCGCCGGCCGCAGGGTGGCCGAGACGGAGCCCAGGTCGTAGGCGTAGGGAACCGGGAGGGCGAACAGCGCGGCCACGGCGTCGGCCAGCACGGTGCCGGGGGAGCCGCGCAGGGGGCGCGAGCCGGACGCCTCGTCCATGGGGAAGAGGACGGCCAGGGCGCGGGCGATGGCGGGACGCGCCTCCGGGTCGCCCAGGTGGCGCTCCAGCACGGCCCGCAGCAGCGCCAGCTCGTCGCGGTCCCAGACGTAGAAGTGGAGCGCGCTCTCGCGCGGGCCCGCGGGCGGGGCCGCGGCCGCCACCCGGTCCAGGTGCCCCAAAAAGGCCAGGAGCATCGCCCGCTCCGCCGCGGCCGTCCCCGCCTCCGCCAGGAAGACGCGCGCATCCCCCCGGGCGCTCCCCCGCCCCGCCGGGCGCGCCCCCAGCGCGAAGCAGGTGCCCGTGACCGGGTCCTCCTCGGCCGTCAGCACCACGCGGGTCCCCTCCCCCGGCCCCATCAGGTGCGTCTCGCGCTCCACGTCGAACACCTTCCCGAACTGGAGCGCCTGCGCCCGCTGCTTCAGCCGCGCGGCGTCCTGCTCCAGGGCGTGGCACCCGGTGTAGGTGTCGCGGCGGAAGCTCTTCGCCAGCTCGCGGACGGTGCGTATCCCCCGGTCGCGGAGCACCTGGCGCCCCAGCGGGGTGAGCCCGGGGACGCGGGCCAGGTCGTCGGTCCGGTCGGCCTCGGCGCGGCAGTGGTCGAAGTACGGGCAGCTGGCGGAGGCGCTCGACACGTGCCAGGCCGCTTCCGAGGGGTCGAGCGCGGCCACGCGGGGGAGGTCGCGCAGCCACTCCTCCACGTGGTGGCGGTAGGCGCCCAGCGCGAAGCGGCGCGGGCCGCGCGTCCCCCGCGACCAGACGGCGCCCCAGCGCGGGTCGGGCGCGCCGGGCACGCCCTCCGCGCGGCACACCTCCTCCAGCAGCAGGGCGTAGAAGGCCACCTGCGCGTAGTGGGCGACGGTGGCCTCGCGGCTCGCCTTGATGTCGACGACCAGGAAGCGGAGCGACCCGTCGCGGAGGCGGCGGACGCGGATCAGGTCGGGCTGCGCCGGGGCGATGCGGACCAGCGACGGGTCCACCCCCCAGCGGCGCCCGAACCCCTCGGGGTCGGGGAGGCGCAGCTCCGGCTGCACCAGGAAGCTCCAGGGGCCGGGATCGCGGAGCGCCGCCACGGCTTCCGCGTAGGGGAGTCGGAGCGGGTCGCCCGCCGCCGTCCACCCGCGCAGCCGCACCCGCTCCTCCCCGAAGCGGCGGACCAGCTCCCTGAGCCGGCGCCGCTCCCAGAGCCGCCCCGAGCGGAGGAGCGCCTCCGCCCCCGGGCGCTCCCCGGGGCGGGGGACGTCGGCGCCGCGCTCCCCCTCCGGGACCAGGTCGTAGCGGAGCTGGCGCTCGCACCGGAAGCGGAACGACTGGGCCACCAGCGTGCCGGTGAGCCGCATCGGGGGACGGGGTGGATGCATCCGGGAAAGGGTCGCTCCGGGAACCGCGAGGGGGTGACGGCGAGGTGCGAACGTATCCCCCTCCCCGCGGCGCGGGCAAGGGAGCGCGCCGCAGGCTTGCGTGCGCCCGCGGGCAGGCCTATACTTCACGCCCTTGAGATTGGTTCTCAGCTTCGTTCCCGCACCGCACCCGACGTACCGATGCTGAAGAGGCTGCTCGGCCGGCGCCCCGAAACGCAGAGCGCTCCCCGCACCCGCTGCGGGGACTGCACCCTGGCCGCGTGCGCCACCGGGTGCCGCGCCGCGGTGCTGCAGATGGAGTGCGACGGGCCCGAGGCGAGCCGGCTCCGCAGCCTGGGGCTCTTCGAGGGCGCCTGCGTGACGGTGGTGGACTCCCGCAACGGGATGCTCCTGGACGTCCGGGGCTCGCGCCTGGCGCTGGGCTCCGCGCTGGCCTCCGCCATCCGGGTGCTCCCTCTCGGGGCCTGAGGTGGGGCGTACGCTGGCGGAGCTCCGCCCCGGCGACCGGGGACGGGTGGCGGCGGTGGGGGGCGACGCGGACGCGTCGCGCAGGCTGATGGACCTGGGGCTGATCCGCGGGACGACGGTGGAGGTGATCCGCACCGCCCCGCTCGGCGACCCGATGGAGGTGCGGGTGCGGGGCTTCATGCTGACCCTGCGGCGCGCCGAGGCAGAGCACATCACGGTGGAATAGATGGAAGTCCTGAGCGCGGGAGCGATCCCGGCCCCCCCCGCACCCTCGCCCGCGCAGTCGGCGCACGGCGAGGGTGTGCTGCGTGTGGCCCTCATCGGCAACCCCAACACCGGGAAGAGCACCCTCTTCAACGCGCTGACGGGGATGCGCCAGCGCGTGGGGAACTACTCGGGCGTGACGGTGGAGCGCGTGGAGGGCCGCTACGCGGACGGGCCCGGCCGCCACGTCACCGTGATCGACCTCCCGGGCACGTACTCCCTCTCCGCGGCCTCGCCGGACGAGGAGATCGCCCTCAGCGTCCTCCTGGGGCGTGTGGAGGGGATGGCCGCGCCGGACGCGGTGGTGGTGGTGGTGGACGCGCAGAACCTGGAGCGCAACCTGTTCCTGGCGAGCCAGGTGCTGGAGCTGGGGCTCCCCACGGTGGTGGCGCTGAACCAGGTGGACGCGGCCGAGGCCGCGGGGCAGCGCATCGACGCGGTGGAGCTGACGCTCCAGCTCGGCGTCCCCGTGGTCCCCACGGTGGCGACGCGGGGCGAGGGGCTGGACGTGCTCAAGCACGCGGTGCGCAGCGCTCCCGGCCTCCCCCTCCCCGGGCGGCTCTTCGCCCTCCCGGCGGAGGCGCGCGGCGGCGCTCGCCCCGGTGGAGGCGCGCCTGGCGGAGGCGGGCTTCGCCCCCTCGGCGGCGGGGATGGAGGCGCTCCGCCTCCTGGCCGTGCCCGCGGGTGGACGGGCACCTGGCGGGCGTGCCCGGGCTCCCGGAGGCGCTGGCGGAAGCCACGGCGGCGCTGGAGGCGGCGGGGGTCAACGCCCGCTCGCTGGAGGCGGAGGCGCGCTACGGGTGGATCGTGGAGGTGGTGGACGCGGCGGTCACCCACGCCCGCCCGGCCGGCGCCACGGTGACGGACCGGATCGACGCGGTGGTGCTGCACCGCGTGGCGGGGCCGCTGATCTTTCTGGCGCTGATGGCGGTGGTGTTCCAGTCCATCTTCACCTGGGCGGCGCCGCTGATGGACTGGATCGAGGGCGGCTTCGGCTGGCTGGGGGGCGCGGTGGGCGCGCTCCTCCCCGCGGGCGACCTGCAGAGCCTGGTGGTGGACGGGATCATCGCCGGGGTGGGGTCGGTGCTGGTGTTCCTCCCGCAGATCGCCATCCTCTTCCTCTTCCTGGGGTTCCTGGAGGACACGGGGTACATGGCGCGGGCGGCCTTCATCATGGACCGCTTCATGCGCGGCGTGGGGCTGCACGGCCGCAGCTTCATCCCCCTCCTCTCGGGCTACGCCTGCGCGGTTCCGGGCGTGATGTCGGCGCGCACCATCGAGAGCCACAAGGACCGGCTGGTGACCATCATGGTCCTCCCGCTGATGAGCTGCTCGGCGCGCATCCCGGTCTACACGCTCCTGATCGGGAGCTTCATCCCCCCGGTGGTGGTGGGAGGTGTCTTCAACCTGCAGGGCGTGACGCTGCTGGCGATGTACCTGCTGGGGACGCTGACGGCGCTGGCCTTCGCGGCGCTCTTCAAGCGGACGCTCCTCAAGGGGCAGGCGCGCCCCATGATCATGGAGCTCCCGCCCTACCGCCTCCCCCGCCCGCGGGTGCTCCTGTCGAACGTGTGGCAGCGCTCGAAGATGTTCCTGCGCCGCGCGGGGACGGTGATCCTGGCCATCTCCATCGTCCTCTGGGGGCTGGCGACCTACCCCAAGACGGAGGTGGCGCCGGGGACGCCGGACGAGGTGGCGCAGGAGCAGCGGCTGGAGAACAGCATCCTGGGGACGCTGGGGCACGCGGTGGAGCCGCTGGTGCGCCCGCTGGGGTACGACTGGAAGATCGGGGTGTCCATCGTCAGCTCGTTCGCGGCGCGCGAGGTGTTCGTCTCCACCATGGGGACCATCTACGGGGTGGGGGCGGCGGACGAGACCTCCATGGCGCTGCGCGACCGCCTGCGCGCGGAGCGCCACCCGGGCACGGGGGCGCTGGTGTACTCGCCGCTGGTGGCGGTGGGGCTGATGGTGTTCTACGTGTACGCGCTGATGTGCGTGAGCACGGTGGCGGTGGTGCACCGCGAGACGGGGGGCGGGCGGGCGGGGCTGAAGTGGGCGTCGTTCCAGTTCGCCTACATGCTGGCGCTGGCGTACGGCGCGGCCTTCCTGGTGTACCGGGGCGGGCTGGCGCTCGGGATCGGGACCTGAGGAGGAGGAGACGATGGACGCAGCGCTGATGCAGACCGCCGCGGTGGCCGCGATCCTCGCGGGCGCCGCGCTCTACCTGGGCCGGCGCGCGCTGGCCGCCGCGGGCGTGGGGAGGCGCGCGAAGGCGGGCGGGTGCGCCGGCGGGTGCGGGTGCGAGGAGAAGCACTGAAGTCGTCGAGGGTACGCCCTCTCATAGTCCACCCAGGCGGAGCAGGCCCGACCGGAACTCCCACCCCGGAGCGCTCATGCGCAACGATTCCCCCCCTCTCGCGGGGCGCTCGTCCGAGACGTCCTGATCTTCCAGCTCAAGCTCTGGCTCGACGGCGCGAAGGACCTGGTCCTGATCCCCGTCTCGCTCGGGGCCGCGGCGTTCGACTTCTTCTTCCGCACACACCTCTTCTATTCGGTGCTCCGGGTCGGCGAGCGGTACGACCGCTGGCTCAACCTCTTCAGCGCCGCCCAGAGCGCCGAGCTCAACCGGGACGGGCTCTTCGGCGCCAGCCGCGCCGGAGATTCCACGCTGCTCGGCCAGCTGGAGCAGATGCAGGGGGGCGAGCGGCACCGGGAGGTGCCTTCCTCCGTTCCGCGCGTCTAAGGACTCACGGAGGGGCTCGGTTGCTGCATCGTCGTTCTCTCCGGGCGGACACCCTCATGAGAGGCGAAACGGATGCGGCCACACCTGACTCCCAAGCGGGTCCTCGTGCTCGTCCTGCTCACCCAGGCCACCGCAGCGCTCGGGCTGATCGTCTACCTGGCGTTCACGGAAAAGGTGCTCCTCGTCGAGATCACCTCCCGCGAGGCGATCCGGGCACCTGCGCCGGACTCGATCGACCTCACGATTCCCGTAGCGGGCATCCGCCCGGCCGAGCTGCGCGACACGTACGGGGCGCCCCGATCCGGGGGACGGACCCACGAGGGCATCGACATCGCGGCGCCGGAAGGGACGCCCGTCCTGGCCGCCGCCTCCGGGGTGATCGTCCAGCGCGACTCCAGCGCCCTGGGCGGGATCTCGCTGTACCACCGCGACCTGGACCAGCGGACCATCTACTTCTACGGCCACCTCCAGCGGTACAACCCGGCGTTCAAGGTGGGGGACCTGGTGCGCCAGGGGGACGTGCTCGCCTACGTCGGCCAGACGGGGAACGCCCCGGCCGGGAATCCCCACCTCCACTTCTCCATCTACACCGTGACCGATCCGAACCGCTGGTGGCGCGGGCGCAACGTGAGCCCGTGCGACCTCCTCCCCTGCGGGGTTCCCGGAGAAACGTGAGACCGGTAAGCCGGTTTGCCTACATAGGAGGAATCGGCGATTCCCCGGCGGATCCACCGGAAGCTTGCGGCCACAACAACCCGGGCCTATCCTGACCACATGGAACCTGCCGAACTGATTCTACATTGGCGTTTTCGGACTCACCGGATGCAACTGGCCCACTATGATGCTGCACAGAAATTTGCCAAGCTTCATCTCTGGCTTGGACTGCCCGTCATCGTACTTAGCACCGTTGTCGGCACAAGTGTCTTCGCCAGTCTCCAAACCTCGGTGGCGGATAATGCCAGCGCCTGGCTGCGGATCACAGTAGGGCTATTGAGCGTCGGGTCGGCGGTACTCGCAAGCTTGCAGACGTTCCTCCGCTACCCCGAACTCGCTGAGAAGCATCGTATTGCCGGAGCCCAGTTCGCAAATCTGAAGCACCAGATCGAACTCCTTGCGACGTTGCCACCAGACGAGCCGGATCAAGTGCGGCAAGCGTTGATCGAAGTTGAACAACGCCTGTCAAAGCTGAGAGAGGAGAGCCCCGGCATTCCCGAGAAGATGTGGGCGAAGATTGAACAGTCTCTCACCTATGAGTCGCACGCGATGCGATACCCAGGATTTGGAGCGAGGCTCCGCACCTGACGAGCACGCTGCACCTGACCCACTCGGCACAACCCTTCGCTTAGTCGGCGCCGTTCTTGCGCTCCGCGCGCGCATGAACCGCATCCGCTCTCTTCCCGGCCTCGCTCTGGCGCTCCTGCTCGCCGGCTGCGCCTCCCAGCTCCCGGGGCTCACCCCGGCGAACGTCCACCCCGGCTTCGACGCCGGACGCTACCCCGGCGAGGCCGCGCTCCAGACCTGGCGCACGGCTTCGCCTTACCGGTGGGTGGGCTACTACCTCCCCGCTCCCTGCCACCGGGACGCCTCCTGGTCGGGCACCCGCCCCACGCTCGAACGGCTCGGCTGGGGCGTCGCGATCCTCTACGTGGGCCAGCAGGTCTTCGAAGGCCAGCCCGCGCCGACCGACTCCACCACCGGCCCCATCATCTGCTCGCGCACGCTGCTCACGGCGGAGCAGGGCCGCACCGACGGGCAGGACGCGATCGCGAAGGCCGCCGCCGAGGGGTTCGCTCCCGGGAGCGTCGTCTTCCTGGACGTGGAGCGGATGCAGAACATCCCCGCGGGGATGGCGGCCTACTACAGCGCGTGGACCGACGAGTTGCTCCGCGACGGGCGCTACGTCCCGGGGACGTACGCGCACCGGGAGAACGCCTCCGCGCTCTACACGCTCGCGCAGGCGGCCTACCTGCACGCCGGACGCAACACGATACCCCCGTTCTGGGTCACCGGCGGGACCGGCTTCGCGCTGGACCAACCGCCTACAGCGGTGGGGCTGCCGTTCGCACGCGTGTGGCAGGGAGCGCTCGACGTGGACCGCACCTGGGGCGGGGTGAGCCTGCGCATCGACGAGAACGTGGCGCAGAGCCGCTCGCCTTCCACCCCACAGCAGCCCTGAGCCGAGACGATTAGCGTACGGCTGACATCGAGCCTAGATTCCCTGGCATGAACACACCTGTGGGCACCCGCGCCGACGTTTTCGAACGTCTTCGAGAGGCCGAGGCGGAGATCCGGGGTCTCGGCGTGCGCCGTCTCGCCCTCTTCGGCTCGTTCGCCCGCTCGGAAGCACGCCCCGACAGCGACGTGGACCTGCTGGTCGAGTTCGCTCCGCAGCAGAAGAGCTTCGACCGCTTCATGCGCCTGTGCGACCTGCTCGAGGAGTGTCTTGCGCGTCGCGTTGAAGTCGTCACGACGGAAGCGCTGAGTCCCCACATCGGGCCCCACATCTTGGCCGAGGCGCAGGATGTCGTTCGAGCCGCGTGACTACGTTCGGCACATCCTGACCGAAACCACCTACCTGCTCCGCGCCAGCGAAGGGCTTTCCGCAGAGACGTTCCTCGCGGACGAAACACTCCGGCGAGCCTTCGTCCGTAGCCTGGAGATCATCGGTGAAGCGTCCAAGAACCTTCCCGAAAGCTTCCGAGCTACCCACCCACAGGTGGAGTGGCGCTCCATGGCACGGATGCGGGACCGTCTGATCCATGGCTACTTCGGTGTGGACCATGAGCTGGTCTGGGAGGTCGTCCGGACAAAGATCCCGGAACTCCATCAGCGACTGCAGCAGCTCCTCGCGGAGTAAAACGATCTCGCACCGCCGACCAGGGCGCCGCAGGTTCAGTCCGCACCTGGGGCGGGGGGACCCTGCGCATCGACGAGAACGTGGCGTCGCAACGCTCGCCCTCAGCCCCGCAGCAGCCCTGAGCCGAAGCGAATCAAGTCCTCAGATCGCAACCGCTTGCATTCCAGCCAGGCGGCAATGAACTTACAGGCTCACGAGTGCATCAAGGAGGAGCCATGCCGCAGGCGTACCGTGTTCACAGCCAGATATCGGTAGACGGCACCCTGAAGCTGGAAAACCTGCCCTTCGAACCCGGCGAAGCGGTGGAGGTGATCGTGCTGGCCGAAGAACGCCGGGTTCGGGAAGAGCAGCGGTACCCGCTCCGGGGCAAACCGCTCACCTACGTGAACCCGACCGAGCCAGTGGCGGACTCCGACTGGCACGCCCTCCAGTGATCGTTCTGGACACACACGTCTGGATCTGGTGGGTCCACGGTGATCCACACCTCACGTCGGCTCAGCAGCAGATACTCTCGTCGAACGAGCAGACGGGGCTCGGCGTGAGCGTGATCTCCTGCTGGGAAATCGCCAAGCTGATCGAGCACAAGCGTCTGACCCTGCCCTATCCCACGCTGGAGTGGCTCGATCAGGCACTCGCATATCCTGGCATGCGGCTGCTGGACTTCACACCCCAGATTGCCACCGAGTCCACGGAGCTGCCGGGTGACTTTCACAAGGACCCTGCCGACCAGATCATCGTCGCTACCGCCCGCGTGCTTGGGCTTCCACTACTCACGGCGGACGAGAAGATTCGCAAGTACCCCCACGTCCAACTCGCCTGAAAAGCACCCCGGGCGAGGTGAGTTGTGCGCAGGCTCAGTCCGGGTCCTGTAGCAGTAGCACCTCCCGCTCGAAGTCGACCGTCACGCGGAACGAGCGCAGGAAGTTGAGCCCGAGCAGCCCGTCGGCCTCCAGCCCCAGCTTTCTGATCTGAGCCAGGTCCAGCGCGCAGACGGTCAGGTCCTCGCCCCGCGCCCGGCCGACGCGCAGCGAGTCGAGGCGGACCAGCCGCATCGGCCCCGCCTCCCCGATCCCCGCCCCCACGCCGACGACGCGCCGGTCCCGCGGGAGCCGCAGCCGCTCCGCCACCGCGTGGTCCACGCAGGTGAGCGTCGCCCCCGTGTCGAGCACGAAGTCGAACGGCCCCTCCCCGTTGAGCCAGACCGGCACCACCAGCGCCGCCCCGCCCGGCCCGGCGAGGTCGAACGCGGTCTCCCCCGCCGCGCTGTCCGCCGGCGCCTCCACCCGCGCGGGAGCCCCCATCTGCTGGCATCCCGCCGCGAGCCCGGCCGCGAGGAGAGCCACCCACCATCGCCGCACGCGCATCCACACCTCCGCATCAGGAGCCCGGGACCGCGTCGGCAAGTCCGGAGCCAGGCTCCCCCGGCCGCGGTCAGCCCTGCGCCGCGGCCATGCCCTCCAGCACGTTCCGCAGGTACTCGGGCACGTGGTGCGGGTCGCGGGCGCTGTGCGTCGGGCACGGCGCGTCCATCGGGCGGAGGCCGGTGATTTTCTCCGCCACGTCGGACGAGTTCACCAGGATCTGCTCGTGCAGCCCCGCGCCGTTGGTCCATCCCCCCGTGTACCACAGCCGGTTCCGCCCCTGGAGCGCGCAGAGCTCCGACTGCGCGTACATGGTGCCCACCGTCACCGTGTTGTGGCGGAAGGAGGCCACCGCCCTGGTGCGCCCGCCCGTCTCCAGGTCGATCATCTTGAGCACGTTCTCCGGGGGGATCGGCACCGGGGGAGTCTCCGTGACGAACCAGCACGGCGGATCCGCGTTGGGAGCGCCCTGGTGCATGGTCTCCACGTAGGAGATGGTGTAGGGCTGTGGACCGCTCCCCGGCGGGAAGATGCGGATGTTGTAGGTGCGCCAGTTCTTCCGGTCCGCCGGCATCACGCCGGCGTAGGTGTGCGCCACCGCCTCCGCCGCCACGTACCTGAACTCGCAGAGGAGCGGGGGCACCTCGGGGGGAAGCCCCTCCCGGACCACCCCCTCCACCTGGTCGGCGGGAACGGCCAGCACCACCGCGTGGAACTCCTGCACCTCCCCGCTCCCGAGCCGAACCCGGGGGAGGCCGGCGGGGCTCGCCGTCACCGTCGCCGCGGCGCTCAGGTGGACCTTCACCCCGCGCGCCCGCAGCGCAGCGCCCAGCTGCCGGAACCAGTCGCTGCACCCGCGCTCGAAGTAGCGGCGGTCCGGCGTGCCTCCGACCCCCTCCTGCAGGAGGTAGTAGTTCATCACCCCGCGGATGGGCATGTCCTCCGGCATGACCGGGCCCATGAAGTACATCCCGTTGATGCGCGGCAGGATGTAGTAGACGCAGAACTCCCGCGAGAAGCCCTCCGTGTCCAGGAAGGTCCCGACGCTCATGGTGGCGTACTTCGGGTCGGTCATGACCTGCCCCGCGAGCACCGCGAACTTCTTCTCGTCGGCGGCGATGGCCCGGGTCAGGGGGGTGGTGCCCTGCTCCACGTCCTGGCTGGTGAACACGAGGGGCGGTCCGAACTGGCCGGGGAGGGTGAAGAAGCAGTCGGTGTCGGTGAGCGGGGCGCTCGGGACGGGGAAGCCGGATCTCTCCAGGTCCTCCAGCACCGCCTTCATCCGCGTGTACGTGTTCAGGTTGAAGTCGTTCACCCCCAGGTCGGCGAAGGGCTTGGCGTACGGCTGCTCGAAGTAGGCCGAGAGGCCGTTGCCGCCCAGCCGGCCGGACTTCTCGTAGACCTCGCAGACGTAGACGTACGCCCCGTCGGGCGAGGTCCGCCCGTGCAGGTAGTACGCGGCGGAAAGCCCTCCGATGCCACCGCCGATGATGGCGACGCGCCGTTCCAGTGCCATGGTGCCGTCCAGGGATGAGGTAAGCGGGAGAGCCCCCTCACAATAAGGGGGCCCCGTCGTGCGCCGTCAACGAACGTGGCCGGGCACGCCGGCGGCTCCCGCCGCCCCGCCCCTCAGTCCCCCGCTCCGGGCTCCCCCGGCTTCTCCGCCCGCTTCGCCCCCGCCGTGGTGATGAACGCCACCGCCGCCACGATCACCGCGGCCGCCACCAGCACCCGCGCCGTCACCACCTCCCCCGCCAGCAGCCACCCCAGGAACACCGCCACCAGCGGGTTCACGTACGCGTAGGTGGACACCTTCGCCACCTCCACGTGCTGGAGGAGGAACACGTACGCCGTGAACCCCAGCCCCGCCCCGAAGACGATCAGGTAGAGCAGCGACAGCCAGCTCCGCGCCGACACCGCCGCCACGTCCAGCCGCCCCCACTCCCCGAGCACCGTCCCCAGCAGCAGCAGGAGCGCCCCGCCGCAGAGCATCTCCATCCCCGTCGCCATCAGCGGCGACGACGGGAGCGGCGCCCCCTTGGCGTACACCGACCCGCACGCCCAGAGCAGCGACGCCGCCACCAGCGCCCCCGCGCCCAGCGGGTCCGCCGCGCCTCCCCCCAGCAGCTCCGCCGGCCCCACCAGCACCCCCAGCCCCGCGAACCCCACCACCAGACCCGCCCACACCCGCCCCCGCGGCCGCACCCCGCCGCGCCACCACTCCAGCAGCACCATCCAGAGCGGGACCGTCGCCACCAGGAGCGCCGCCAGCCCCGAGGCCACGCGCTGCTCCGCCCACACCACCCCTCCGTTCCCCCCCACCAGCAGGAAGGCGCCGACGACGGCCGTGGCCCGCCAGTTGGCCGGCGTGGGCCGGGGCGCGCCGCGAGCCCTCGTCCAGGCGTACATCGCCGCCCCCGACACCAGGAACCGCGCCGCCGCCATGAGGAAGGGCGGGAGCGTCTCCAGCGCGAAGAGGATCGCCAGGTACGTCGACCCCCACACCAGGTACACCGCCGCGAACGCCGCCAGCACCTGCGCCCTCGACACTCCCTCCCCCGCCCCGCCGCCCGCCCCCCCGATCGCCGCCTCGCTCAACGCCCCGCTCCTCCGCTGCGTGTGCCCGTCCCCCGAAAACGCGAGGGGCAAAGATAACGGAAGGCCCCGGGGACCGTGATCCCCGGGGCCTCCCCCGCCCGGCCGACGGCGCCGCCGCGGCGCTACTGCTGCACCGAGACCAGCCTCCCGCCGCGCACCACGCCCACCACCACCTCCTTGCCCGGGACGTCGCCCTTCTCGTCGAAGGCGATGGTCCCGCTCACCCCCTCGAAGGCCGGGACGCCGCCCTGGCGCCCCACCCGGTCCAGGTAGCCGCGGAGCGCCTCGCGGTCGGCGCCCACCTCGCCGATGGCCTGCGCCACCAGCTTGATGGCGTCGTAGGTCATGGCGCCGCGGTGGTCCGGGAGCTCCTTGTACTGCTTCGAGTACGCCTGCACGAACTCCCGCGCCTTGGGGGCCGAGCGGTCCGGGAGGAAGGCCGAGCTGACGTAGATCCCCTCCGCGGCGGCCCCGGCGTCCTTGGCCCCCGTCATCCCGTCCGCGCCCACCACCGGGCCGGTGAAGCCGAGCCGCCGGGCGTCGCGCACGATGCGGACCCCGACGTCCGCCTGCCCCGCGATCATCAGCGCGTCCATCCCGCGCCGGATGGCGCGCGCCAGGAACGCGTCCACCGCCCCGTCCGCCTCCACCGTCGCCTTCAGGTACGGGTCGCGCGACACCACGGTGCCCCCGGCCTGCTGGAAGGCGGTGGCGAAGGTCTCCGCCACGCCCCGGCCGTAGGCGTCGTTGGTGTAGAGCACCGCGGCGCGGCGGCTCCCCAGGCGCGAGTAGGCCAGGTTCGCCACCCGCGGGCCGTGCAGCAGGTCGCTGGGGCACACGCGGTAGGTCCACGGCCCCGCCTCCGACACCAGCGGGCTGCTGGACGCGGGGGAGATCTGCGGGACGGGGGGCTTCTCGTGGCTCCCGCTCTCGTCGTTGTAGACCTTGGCGGCCTCCAGCGTCGCCGTGGAGTTGACGTGCCCGATCACCGCCACCACCTCCGAGCTGTCGCGCAGGTGGCGGGCGACGTTGATGGCGACCTTGGGGTCCGCCTTGTCGTCGCGCTCCTCCAGCACCAGCATGCGGCCGTCGATCCCCCCGGCGTCGTTGATCTCCTTCACCGCCATCTCGGCCGCCATCTTCATCGAGCGCCCGTTGGCCTGGTCGAGGGGACCGGCCAGGCCGATGCGGATGGGCTCGTCCGACCCGCCGCCGCACCCCGCGAGGAGGAGGGCGAGCGCGAGCGCGGCCCGGCGGGCGTTCGGGCGATCTGCTGATTTCATGCGTTCTCCGGTGTGAAGCGGACCGCGCGGCGGCGGTCGGTAGGGATGGAGCGGGTACACCGCGGGTCTCGGGGGAGCGGACGGGCGGCCGGCGGTCAGCCCCCGCCCTCCGGCCGGGCCTCCCGGAAGAGGTCCTCCAGCCAGGACGGGAGCGGAGCCTCCGCCCCGTTGTAGGCGGCCTCCAGCGTCGCCACCAGATCCAGGAGCGCGCGGCGCCGGCGGGCGAGCGGGAGGTCGTCCACCAGGAGGTGGAGCGCGGCCATGGCGACTTCCAGGCTCATCTCGTCCCCGGACCGCGCCGTCTCCCGGACGTACCAGCGCTCCAGCTTCTGGCGGGTGGGGAGATAGGGGACCGAGCCGTCCATGAACTTCTGGAGCCCGCTGGGGCTCATTCCCACCTCGCGCGCCACGCTGCGCAGCGACATCGAGGCCATGCGAGCCTCGATGACCTGCCGCAGCTCGCCGAGAGGGACGACAGCGCTACGCGGAGACATTGACTCGCCGGAGGGAACGAGCTATCTTGCCGTGTCCACTCTGTCCACTCTGTCCACTTTTGGTTGTGGTACACTGGATAGTGTAAACGCGTGAGCGGCCACGGGCAAGGAGCGACACCCCGCGCGGCCTGCCTGCTCGTTCGTTTGTGGAATACGGCGCTCGCATTCGTTCAATTCTCTTGCGGACAAGACACAAAGCGGTGACTTTGTGCACCATGCGGCGATCAGTGGCGGCCACGACGGCCGGGATCGCTACCTCCAGACTAGGGAGAACCGCCGATGAAGCTCCAGAACGCCGCGAAAGAGACCGGTCGGCCGCGCCGCCCGGGGCGGAGGTCTCCTCCGCCGCCCGCGATCCTGCACGGCCCCGACGAGACGCTCGACGGGGCCACCATCCTGGACGAGGCGCGCAGCCCGCTGGGGGTGGTGCTCTGGCAGTCGCTGCACGACGTGGTGCTCTGGGCCTCGGTCCCGGTGGGCACGCGCGAGGGGCTGTTCCGCCCCGAGTCGGTGCGGAAGCGGCTGGCCACCCTGGTGGCGCTGGGGGCGGAGTCGTCGCTGGAGACCGCGCTCACCTCCCTGTCGTCGCTGGTGGGCGACCCCGTGTCCGCCCGCCCCGAGCAGGTGGCGTCGGTGTGCCTCCAGGTGTCCCGCTGGGCCGAGGCGCACAAGATGCCGGCCACCTCGCTGGCCTTCGCGCAGGGGGCGGCGCTCGCGGCCCCCGCCGACGCGGCGGCGGGCCTCGCGGCCGGGCTCCTGGCGCGCAAGCTGGGGGAGAACGCCCGCGCCGAGACCTGGCTGCGGCGCACCGTGGTGCTCGGTCGCCGCAGCGGCGACCGGCTCACCCTGTTCCAGGCCTGCCTGGTGCTGGGGGAGATGTACGCCGAGCGCGCCGAGCGCGACCCGGCGCGGGGGATGTTCCTGCGCGCCTTCCGCGGCGCACGCCGGAGCGGCTTCCGCGAGGTCAAGGCGCAGGCGCTGCACGGACTCTTCCTCCTGGCCTCCACGGCCGGGCGCGCGGAGGAGGCCGAGGGGTACGCGCGCTCGGCGCTGCACGCGCACGGGCGCAGGCACCCGCGCCTCCCGGTGGTCGCGGGGGACGTGGGAGCGTTCTGGATGGGCCGGGGGAAGTACGCGGAGGCGTACTCGGTCCTCCGCCTCCTCCTCCCCTTCGCGCGGCGGCCGGCGGAGCGGATCGCCGCCCTGGCGGTGGTCGCGCGGGCGGCGGCGGCGGCGGGGAACGCGGAGGCGTTCGACTCGGCCGCGCGCGAGGTGTGGCAGCTCCTCCGCCGGGCTCCCGACGAGGAGGTGCCGGCGAAGGCGCTCCTCGACCTGGCCCGCGGGGCCCTGGAGCTGGAGCGGTGGGACGACGCGGAGCGGGCGGCGAGCCTCGCGCTGGAGGCGGCGCCGGAGGACGCCGGCGCGGTCCTGGACGCCGCGCGCCGCGGGACCCAGCAGCGCCGCGCGGCCGGGTAGCGCGGCGGGTGGCACGGGGGATGCGCTCGCCCCCGCGCCCGCGGTGACTGACCGCCGACCGCCACCCGCCCGCCCATGGACGCTGTCTTCCACCCCGCCCTCCTGCTCGCCGGGCCCACGGGCCCGGTGGAGGAGTGGCTGCACGCCGCGACGCTCCTCCTCACCCACGTCGCCGAGGCCATCGGCGCGGCGGTGATCGCGGTGGGCGTGCTCCGCGCCTTCGCGCTCTGGGTGGGGGAGCACCTCCCCCGGCGCGGGGGCGAGCCGATCACCACGGAGCGCATCCGGCTGGGGCTGGGGCGGTCGCTCGGGCTGGCGCTGGAGTTCCTCCTGGCCGCGGACATCCTCTCCACCGCGGTGGCGCCGTCGTGGGAGGCGATCGGGAAGCTGGCGGCCATCGCCACCATCCGGACGCTGCTGAACCACTTCCTGGGGAAGGAGCTGGCCCACGAGGAGCAGAGGAGGCGGGCGGGGCTGGAGCCGACGCTCCGGCCGGACGGGGAGTGAGGACGAGAACGGGACGCCCCCGCGCCGGACCGGCGCGGGGGCGTCCCTCGTTCAGCAGCTCTTGACGGGGATGGTGTCCCGGATCACCCAGTCCCGCCCGCTCCGCTGGAACTCCAGCCGGAAGGCGCGGTCGCAGAGCACGGGGGGGATGAAGTTGCTGGCCGTCACCGTGGAGGTGTAGTGCATGGTGATGCGGTCCGGGGCGCGGCTGGCCAGGTTGAGGTGGACGAACACGCCCTGGTTCGGCACCCAGCAGGTGGGCCCCAGCTCGGTCTCCATGCAGCGGAAGGAGCTGTCGGGGACGGTGGGGCGGAAGTCGCGGCCGATGGCGCGGGAGATCTTCTCCGGCGCGATGACCTCTCCCGTGGCCCGGAGGCTCCCCCCGCGGAAGGAGGCGACGTCGAGGAGGAGGGGACCGGTCGCGGCGCCCTCCGTGGCGGCGCGCCGGGCGTCGTCCTCGGCGAAGCTCACCGTCTTGCGGACGATGGCGAGGTAGTCCTCCTCCGTGGGCTTGCTGGAGCCGCACCCGGCGGCCGGGAGGGCGAGGAGGAGTGCGGAGCCGAGGAGAAGAAGGGTCCTGTTCATCGCGCGCTTTCTGGGGTCGGTACGGCTGTCGGTCCGGTGTGCGTGCCAGTACATTATCGCCTGCGGAAAGGTCCGCGAAAGGCCGCCGCGCTCCGCGGCGGCAGAAATCCCCTCCCGGACGCACGCATGAAGCTCTGGAAGCTCACCCCGCGGCACGACTCCCTCTGGTGGTGCGTGGAGGACAAGGACCCCTGGGAGCCGCACCACGACAAGGCGTTCGGCTTCGTGGTGCGCGCCGACAGCGAGGAGGAGGCCCGCTGGCTCGCCCACGAGAGCGGCGGCGCCGAGAACGACCGCCTCCCCGGGGTGCGCCCCTGGGTGGAGGAGCAGTACTCCACCTGCGAGGAGCTCCCCCCGGAGGGGCACCGCGGGGTGGTGCTGGTCAACTTCCGCCACGGCTGAAACCCGCTCCGCGCCCCTCCCGTACGGTCTCAAGCGTACCGCGGACCACGCACGATCCGCGCGAGACCTTTCGAATACAGGGAGACGAGCATGCTGGAGCAGATCCACAGTACCCCGGAGGAGCGCCGCAGTACGGAGACCATCGTCCACGCGGGCGTCGTCGCCTTCGGCCTCTTCGGCTTCGCCGAGCTGGCCGCCCGCCTCGGCCCCGACGGAGTGATCGCGGGTGCGACCGTGGGCCTGGCCGGCGTGCTGTACTCCCAGTGGCTCCGAGGCCGCTGGACGACTGCAAGGGGATAGGGAACAGGGGACAGGGAACAGGGGACAGGGACAGGGACAGCAGGACAACGACGGGGCGGCACCTCACAGGTGCCGCCCCGTCGTTCGTAGTTCCCATAGTTCCCACAAGATGTTCGGAGGGAGACACCGGGGCTGTTTCCGGTGGCTCACTCCGGGGCGGGGAGACTCGCGGGCCGTTTCGCGAGGCTCACCGCCCCCGCGCAGGAGACCGGACGGTAGTTTCGTCCGGGCTCCGGAGCGGCCCCAAGGACTCAGAAATCGTAACGAAGCCGCAGGATCGCCATGCGCCCGATGAACGGCGCACCCGGGAAGCTCCGGTACTCCTCGTCCAGCACGTTCTGCACGTTGAGCTGGATGGTCGCGCCGTCGAAGCGCGGCAGCCGGTAGCCCAGGTTCAGGTCCAGCAGGGTGAACGAGTCCACGCACTCCTCGGTGAGCGGGCCCTCGGCGTACTTCCCGCCCAGGCACTTGGTGCCCACGTAGACCCCCGAGTTCACCGGGAACTCGGCGTTGTAGCGGGCTCGCACCTCGCCGTTGAAGCCGGTGCGGTCGCTGCGGTACAGGAGCGCGAGGCTCCCCTTGGTCTTGGGCGCGTTCAGCGTCACCAGCCCGGCGTTGCGGCTCTCGAAGGCGTCGTCGTTCACGAACGAGGCGCTCCCGGAGAGCGACCACTCGTCGTTGAGGAGCGCGGTGGCCGAGAGGTCGGAGCCCCACAGGTCGATGGACTCGTCGACGTTGGTGTAGGTGACCAGGAGCTGCCCGCCGTTGGCGTTGATGTCGGCGGAGGAGACCACGCCCACCGGGACGGAGGCGAGCCCCGGCGCGAGCTGCCCCGCGGTGGCGGCGGCCTGCGCGGCGGCCTGGGCGGCCGGGAGCCCGGCGGCCTGGAAGAAGGCGGTGAGGCGCGGCACCAGGAAGGCGCCCACCTGCGGGCCGTTCAGGAGGAGGAGCGGGGTCTGGATGGTGAGCGGGGTCACCAGCCCCTCGCGCCGCGAGAACCACACGTCGGCGGCGAGGAGGAGCCGCGACCCCAGGATCCCCTTGTACCCCACCTCGAGGGTGTTGGAGAGAGACTCGCGGATGGGGTCCACGTCCGGGAGGTTCAGGCTGGCGAGCGGCCCGGTGGTGTTGTCCACCACGTTGAGGTAGTTGGTCCCGATCTGCGCCGAGGTGGGCCGAAGGGTGTTCAGGTACGACACCAGGGCGGCCGGGAGGGGCGCGCCGCGGGCGGCGGCGCCCTGCGCGACGGCGCCCACGGCGGCCGCCCACATCAGCGACGCGTCGGCGGGGAGGAGCGCGGTGGGGCCGCCGAGCCCGGCCGGGGTGAAGGGCGACCGCATCCGGAAGGTGCCGTCGTCCCCGCGGAAGCGGAAGCCGGTGTCGCCGGTGCCCTGCACGCGGAGCGAGTAGCCGAGCTGGGCCAGCTGGAGGTTGGGGATGGAGGACCCCAGGTCCAGGAACTGGTTCAGCGAGCTGGGGGTGGAGAAGGCCCGGTTGTAGGAGACGCGGAAGGCCTGGTTCTCCACGGGCTTGAAGACCACGGCGGCGCGCGGCGAGAAGACCGGGTCGGGGAGGGCGGAGTGGGTGTCCACGCGCCCGGCGAGCACCAGGTCCAGCCTGGGCGAGAGGGCGGTCTCCGACTGCAGGTAGGCGCCGAACTCGCGCGTCTCGTCGTCGTCCTCGTACAGCCCGTTGATGGTGCCGTTGGTCACCGGGGTGGTGAGCTGGTAGTCGGCGCCGTAGGTGAAGACCTGGCGCCCGCCCAGCGAGAGGCCGTGCTGCAGCTGCCCCACCAGGAGGCGGGACTGGTCGGAGATGGGGGCCCCGTTGCGCAGGAGGTAGGTGTCCCCCGCGTCGCTGGTGTTCAGGTAGGCCTGGGCGAAGAGCCGGCTCCAGTTGAGGCGGGCCTGGTAGTAGGTGGAGCGCCAGTCGCTCGACCTGCGCCGCGCCCAGCCCGGTCAGCTCCACGCCGTTCATGGAGGTGGTGGAGCCCACGGAGAAGATGGCCGTGGCGTCCGGGGTCACCCGCCAGTCGGCGCGGGCTTCGCCGCTCCACCGCTCCACCTCGTCGCTCCGGGTGCCGATGCGCGCGATGCGCCGCTCGGCCTCGGGCTGGTCCACCCCGACGGCGCGCATCAGGTCGGCGCGGTAGAAGGGGAGGTTGGAGGCGAACTTCTGCCGCTCCGCCACCTCGGCGGGGTCGGTGTACCCCCACTCGGTGCCCCGCAGGTACTGGCCGGACACCTTGAAGCCGAGGTTCTCGCCCAGGAGGTGGGCGGTGCGGAAGCTCCCGTGGAACAGGTCGCGCTCCCCGCCGGCCACGGACAGGGTGGTCCCCTGCTGGTCGAGGGGGGAGCGGGTGATGATGTGCAGGATGCCGTTGGCGGTGTTGGGGCCGTACAGCGCGGCGCCGGGGCCGAGCACCACCTCCATCCGCTGCATGTCCTCGTTGTTGCTGGGGATGAAGTGGAGCAGGTTCACCCGGAGCGAGGGGACGCCGGCGATGCGGTTGTCGGTGAGGGCGTGCAGCGAGCCGGAGAAGATGTTGTTGAAGCCGCGCGCCACCACGTTGGCCGACTGGAGCCCGGTGCTGGCCACGTCGATCCCGGGGACGGCGCGCAGGTGCTCGACCGCGGCGACGGCGGGGCGCTCCTCGATGGCCCGCTCCCCCACCACCTCGACGCGGGCGGGGGCGTTGACCGCCTTCTCCGGGCGCTTGGAGGCCGAGACGACGATGGGGTCGAGCCGGGCGCGGAGGGTGTCCCCCGGCGCCGGCGCGGGGGTCTGCTGCGCGCCCGCGCCCGGCGCGGTGCACAGGGTGGCCATCACGGCGAACGACAGGCTGCCGGCTACGCGACTGCGCATGCACACCTCCGGAAGGGGAGTGGGGTCTCGGGTGCCGCGGACGCGGCGGACTGCGTGAGTGGAGCGGGACGGCGTGTGGTCGGCGCGGGGACGACGGCGGGCCGGACCTCTGGAGGATACGCCCGTAGGATACGGGCGGGCCCCGGGCGGGACAAGGGTCTCGTGCGTTACGGTTTCGTGCGGAAGAGCTAAAGAGGGCCGGGATCTCTCCCGGCCCCCCCGCCCGCTCTCGCGGGCGTCAGACCCAGGTGCGCTGGATCTTGCCGATGGAGTCGATGCGCCGCTCGGCGATCCGGTCCGCCGCCTGGTAGGTGGGGATCCCGGCCTCGCTCGCGAGCTCGTACAGCTGCAGCAGGGTGTTGTAGATCTCACCCGCCTTGCGCATGGCGCGCTCGGCGCTCCACCCGTTCAGCTCGCCGTACACGTTGATGAGGCCGCCGGCGTTGATGACGTAGTCGGGGGCGTAGAGGACACCGCGATCGTGCAGCAGGTCGCCGTGCCTCTCCTCGGCCAGCACGTTGTTGGCGGCGCCCGCCACCACCGCCACCCGGAGGCGGTCGATGGTCGCGTCGTTCACCGTGGCGCCCAGCGCGCAGGGGGCGTAGACGTCCGCCTCCACGTCGTAGATGGCGTCCGGGTCCACGGCCTGCGCCCCGAACTCCCGCACCACCTGGCTCACCCGCTCGGGGTCGATGTCGGTGACGACGAGCGTGGCGCCCTCGCCCGCCAGGTACTCGCACAGGTAGTAGCCCACGTGCCCCAGCCCCTGCACGGCGATCCGCTTCCCGGCCAGGTCGTCGGAGCCCAGCCGGGCCTGCACGGTGGCCTTGATCCCCTGGTAGGTGCCGTAGGCGGTCACGGGGGAGGGGTCGCCGGAGGTGTCGCCGCGCCCGGTGACGTGCTCGGTCTCCATGTGGACGTAGTCCATGTCGTTGACCGAGGTCCCCACGTCCTCCGCGGTGATGTAGCGCCCCTTGAGGCTCTCCACGAAGCGGCCGTGCGCGCGGAAGATCTCCTCCCGCCGGGAGGTCTTGGGATCGCCGACGATGACCGACTTGCCGCCGCCCAGGTTGAGCCCGGCCACCGCGGCCTTGTAGGTCATCCCGCGGGAAAGGCGGAGGGCGTCGACGAAGGCCTCCTCGTCGCTGGCGTAGTTCCAGAACCGGGTCCCGCCGAGGGCGGGGCCGAGCGTGGTGTCGTGGATCGCGATGATCCCCTTGTACCCGCACGACGGCTCGTTGCAGAAGACCACCTGCTCGTGCTGGTACTCACCGATGCGCGAAAACAGTTCCATTCTTGGATCGGGTGGTTGGGTCAACGGGTCACCCGGGGCGCGGCGCGCGCCTACCGGTACAATTCCCGTGCGATGATGGTCCGCTGGATCTCGCTGGCGCCCTCGTAGATCTCGGTGACCTTGGCGTCGCGGAACAGCTTCTCCACCGGGTACTCCTTGACGTACCCGTACCCGCCGAACACCTGCACCGCCTGGGTGGTGACCCACATGGCCGCCTCGGTGGCGAACAGCTTGGCCATGGAGGAGAGGCGGGTGACCCGCTCGCCCGCCTCCTTGGCCTCCGCGGCCCGGTACAGGAGGGCGCGCGCCGCCTCGATCCGCGTCGCCATGTCGGCCAGCTTGAACTGCATCCCCTGGAAGTCCTTGATGGCGGTGCCGAACTGCCGGCGCTCCGCCGCGTAGGCCAGGGAGTGCTCCAGCGCCGCCTGCGCCACGCCGATGGCGAGCGCGGCGATCCCCAGCCGCCCGTTGTCCAGCCCCTGCAGGGCGTAGATGAACCCCTGCGAGGGGTCGCCGAGCAGCTGGTCGTCGGGGACGAAGAGGTCGCGGAAGGCGATCCCCACCGTCTCGGAGGCCCGCTGCCCCATCTTGTCCTCCTTCTTCCCGACGACGTACCCCTCCATGTCGGTGCGGAGGATGAAGGCGCCGATCCCCTTGGCGCCGCGGCGGTCGCCGGGGGAGTCGGTGCGGCACATGGCGATCACCACGTCGCCGAAGCCGCCGTTGGTGATCCATGCCTTGGAGCCGTTGAGCACCCACCCCCCGTCGCCCCGCACGGCCTGCGCGGACAGGGAGGCGGCGTCGGAGCCGGCGTCGGCCTCGGAGAGGGCGAAGCCGCCCAGCCACTCCCCGCGCGCCATGGGCCGGAGGAAGCGCTCCTTCTGCTCCGCGGTCCCCTGCGCCAGGATCATGGAGGTGGGGAGCGAGTTGTGGACGCTCATCGCCACGGCGACGGAGGCGTCGCCCCAGGCGATCTGCTCCAGCGCCAGGAGGTACGAGGTGGTGTCCAGCGCCAGCCCGTCGTACTCCTCGGGGAGGAGCATCCCCAGGAAGCCCAGCTCGCCGAGCTGGTCGACGACCTCGCGCGGGAAGTGCGCCTCGCGGTCCCACTCCGCCGCGTGCGGGCGGAGGCTCTCCCCGGCGAACTCGCGCGCCAGGTCGCGGATCTGTGCTTGTTCCGGCGTCATTCCGTCCTGTCGTTTTCTCAGTTGGAGCCGGGATCGTGCAGCGTGCGGACGATCCCGGGGACCGCCGCGTAGAAGGCGAGGACGGAGTCCCCCGCCCCGTTCACCAGGTGCGCCCGGACGCGGGTGAAGGGGTACACGGCGGCCAGCTCGTCGAAGCGCACGGCCCACCCCCCCGGCTCCATCCGCCACTCCCCGCCGTACACGGCGATCAGGCACTCCCCCAGGAACGCGCCCAGGATGGTGGTCTGCCGCCCCATGGTCTCGGCGGGGACGGGGCGCGCGTACTCGATGTAGCCGTCCACCCAGGCCACCGCGTCGCGGTCGAAGCCGAGCTGCACCCCGGTCTCCGACTCCACGGCCGCCGCGAACTGCTCGGCCACCCTGCGCATCTGGCGGCTCATGGCCTAGTAGGCGTAGAAGCCTTCCCCCGTCTTGCGGCCCAGCTTCCCGGCGGCCACGTACTTCCGGAGGAGCGGGCAGGGGCGGTACTTGTCGTCGCCCAGCCCGTCGTGGAGGACCTGCATGATGGCCAGGCAGGTATCGAGCCCGATGAGGTCGGCGAGCGCCAGCGGCCCCATGGGGTGGTTCATCCCCAGCTTCATCACCGTGTCGATGGCCTCCCGGTCGGCCACCCCCTCCATGAGGCAGAAGACCGCCTCGTTGATCATCGGCATCAGGATCCGGTTGGACACGAAGCCGGGGTAGTCCTGCGCCTCGGCCACGGTCTTCCCCAGCGCCTCGGACAGCTGCACCGTGGCGCGGGTGGTCTCGTCGGAGGTGGCGAGGCCGCGGATGATCTCCACCAGCTTCATGACCGGGACCGGGTTCATGAAGTGCATCCCGATCACCCGGTCGGCCCGGCGGGTCTGCCCCGCGATCTCGGTGATGGAGATGGAGGAGGTGTTGCTGGCCAGGATGGCGTGCTCGGCGGCGACGCCGTCGAGGGTGCGGAAGATCCCGAACTTGAGCTCGCGGTTCTCGGTGGCCGCCTCCACCACCAGGTCCGCCCCCGCCGCGGCCTCCAGCGCCGTCTCGGCGGAGACGCGGCCCAGGGCGGCCGCCTTGTCCTCCTCGGTGAGCGCGCCCTTCTTGATCTGGCGGTCCATGTTCCCGCCGATGGTGGCCAGGGCGGCGTCGAGCGCCTCGCGGCGCACGTCGATCATGGTGACGTCGTACCCGTTCTGGGCGAAGACGT
This sequence comes from uncultured Gemmatimonadales bacterium, assembly GCA_963733105.1. Classification (GTDB taxonomy): domain Bacteria; phylum Gemmatimonadota; class Gemmatimonadetes; order Longimicrobiales; family Longimicrobiaceae; genus JAFAYN01. The sequence continues at coordinate 268,747 of CAVTCB010000003.1, forward strand.
GGACGATCCCGTTCCCCATCGTCCCCGCTCCGACCACCGCCACCTTCTTGATGTCAGCCATTTGCAGGATGCTCAGGTCTTGTTCGCTGGATGTCTGAATCGCTGCGGTCCATCAGCGGACCCAGCGCCCGCACCTCCGCCGACGGCGCGAGCCGCCGCGTACGCAGGAGCCAGGCCGTCCCGGCCGCGATCGCCGCGGTCGCGGCCAGCCCCGCCTCGGGGCCGAAGGTCCCGCCCGTCCACCAGTCGGGGCCGGTCTCCACCCCGGTGTAGAGCGGCGTGTCCAGCTCCATCCCGCTCACCGGGAGGTCCAGGAGCGACGCCATCATCCAGTTCCACCCCAGGTGCACCCCGGTGGCGAACCAGAGCGAGCGGGTGCGCAGGTAGGCCGCGGCCAGGAGCACCCCCGCCAGGGAGATGTTCACCAGCCCCAGCGGCCGCACGTTGGGGTTCCCCGCGTGCAGGAGCGCGAAGAGCACGGCAAAGGCCGCCACCGCCGGCCACGCCCCGACGGCGCGCGCGAGCACCTGGAACGGGTAGCCGCGGAAGACCACCTCCTCCAGGAGCGCCGCGAGGGCGAAGAAGAGGAGGGTGCTCGCCGCGAAGCCGAGCCACCCCGCCGGCGTCCCCACGTCCGCGCTCCACCGCGCCCCCCCCGTCGCCGCCAGGAGGACCACGGCGGCGCCCAGGAGCGCCGCCCCCAGCGCGGTGCCCACGACCCACTCCCGGGGGAGCGAGGGCCCCCACGCGAAGCCGAGCGCGCCGAAGGGGCGCCGCTCCGCCCACGCCATCATCACCCAGGACGCGGCCAGCGACGCCGCGAGCGCGAGCCCCGTCCCGACCCAGCGGCCGTCGCCGGTGTCCCGCACGCCGGCCAGCCGCGCCAGCTCCCCCGCGACGTACGCGAACGCCAGGGCCAGGAGCCCGAAGGCCCCCAGCCGCCACGCCGCGTCGCCCAGCCTCCGCAGGAGCGGCCCCAAGGGGGAGCGCCCTTCAGCTTCCGAAGAGCCGGAGGGCGCCGTCGCGGAGGCGGCTCATGAGCAGCCCCACCATGAGCACCTTGACCAGGTCGGCCAGGAGGAAGGGCCGGAGGCCCAGCGCCACCGCCGTGTCCACCGTGCCGACCGCCGAGAGCCAGAGGAGCCCCCCGGCGTAGATGGCTGCCAGCGCGGCCAGGAGCCCGGGGAGGGCGCGCACTCCGCCGCTCCGCCCGAGCGCCCCGGCCAGGAAGGCCGCGGCGGGATACGCCATGAGGTAGCCGCCCGTGGGGCCCAGGAGGTAGGCGAGCCCGCCCCCGGCCGCGAACACCGGGAGCCCGGCGATGCCGGCGGCCAGGTACAGGAGCTGGCTGGCGGCCCCGAGGCGCGCCCCCAGCACCGCCCCGGCCAGGAGGACGACCAGCGGCTGGAGGGTGAAGGGGACCGGCGTTCCCGGGAGCGGGAGGGCGAAGCGCGCCCCGACCGCGGTGGCCGCGGCGAAGGCGGCCACCCCGAGCACCCGGCGGACGGTGAGGGAGGGGACCCGCGCGGTCCCGCCCCACTCCAGGGCGTTGCGGCTCGTGCTCATCAGACGCGCTCCACGGAAAGGGCCACCGCGTCGCCGCCGCCCAGGCAGAGCGTCGCCAGGCCGGTCTGCGCGTCGCGGTCCTTCATGGCGTGCAGGAGGGTGGTCAGCACCCGCGCGCCCGAGGCGCCGATCGGGTGGCCGAGCGCCACCGCGCCGCCGTTCACGTTCACCCGGTCCCAGTCCCAGCCCGAGCCCCGCGCCGTCGGCCAGCGCCTGCACGGCGAACGCCTCGTTGGCCTCGATCAGGTCGTAGTCGCCGATCCCGGTCCCGGCCTTCTTCATCAGCTTCTTCACCGCCTCGATGGGGGCGAAGAAGAGCTCCTTCGGCTCCACGGCGCCGGTGGAGTAGGCGTTGATGCGGGCCAGGATGGTGAGGCCGTTGGCGCGGGCGTACTCCTCGCTCACCACCACCACGGCGGAGGCGCCGTCGTTCATGGAGGAGGCGTTCCCCGCGGTCACCACCGGCTCGGTCACGTCCGCCGGGGCGTCCTTGCCGAAGGCGGGCTTCAGCCGGCCGAGCGACTCCAGCGAGCTGTCGGCGCGCGGGCCCTCGTCCGTGTCCACCACGGTGGGCCCCTTGCGGCCGGCGATCTCCACCGGGACGATCTCCTCCTTGAACTTCCCGGCCTGCTGCGCGGCCACCGCCTTCTGGTGCGACTGCACGGAGAACTGGTCGGCCATCTCGCGGGTGATCCCCGCCTTCTTGGCCGTGTACTCCGCGTGCCCGCCCATGTGGACCTCGCAGAACGAGCACCAGAGCCCGTCGCGGATCAGCCCGTCCACCAGCGCCTGGTCGCCGAACTTGACGCCGTTGCGGTAGCCGTAGACGTAGAAGGGGGCGTTGGACATGGACTCCTGCCCGCCCGCGACCACCACCTGGGCGTCGCCCGCGCGGATGGACTGCGCGGCGAGCATCACCGCCTTGAGGCCGGAGCCGCACACCTTGTTGATGGTGAGCGCGGAGACGGTGGAGGGGAGCCCGGCCTTGAGGACGGCCTGGCGCGCGGGGGCCTGCCCCACGCCGCCCTGCACCACGTTCCCCATGATGACCTCGGCCACGTCCTCGGCCGACACGCCGGCGCGCGAGACGGCCTCGCGGATGGCGGCGGCCCCCAGCTCGGGGGCGGAGAGGGCGGAGAGAGCGCCCAGGTACCGGCCGATCGGGGTGCGCACCGCGCTCACGATCACCGGCGTGGTCCTGGGGTCGTTCGACATCTGGATCATGTTCGGGTCCCTGTGGGTCGATGATGCTTCGGTTTCGTTTCCGCGCGGCCCCGTACCCCGGCCCGCGCCCCGCGTTCGGTCACTCCGGCCGGAGCGCCACTCCCTTCCCGTCGGCCTCCGCGTACCCCCACTGCGTCGTCGGGTCGTGCGTGGAGACCAGGAGCCAGCGCTCGTCCACGGCCCGGCGCAGGAGCCCGCGCTTGGACTCCAGGGTCACCAGCGGCTCCACGTCGTACCCCATGATCCAGGGGAGCGGGAGGTGGGCCATGGTGGGGACCACGTCCGCCAGGAAGCACGCCGTCTCCCCCCCGGAGCGCACCAGCACCGACTGGTGGAAGGGGCAGTGCCCGGGGGTGGGGAGGGTGGAGATCCCGGGAACGATCTCCACGGCGCCCTCCACCAGCTCCAGCCGCCCCGCCTCCATCACCGGCTCGTAGTTGTACGGGAGGTAGCTGGCCTGCGTCCGCTCGTTGGCGCGGTGCGCCCAGTCCCACTCCCCGCGCTGCACGTGGTAGCGCGCGTTGGGGAACGACAGGCGCACCTCCCCCTCCGCGTCGCGGAAGGTGTTCCCCCCCGCGTGGTCGAAGTGGAGGTGCGTGTTCACCACCACGGACACGTCCTCCGGGGCGAACCCGGCCTGGCGGATCGCCTCCTGGAGGCGGTCGGCGCTCCCGGAGCCCGGCGAGGCGGCGTTCTCCACCCCGTAGATGTCCAGGAACTTCTCCCCCTCCTTGTTCCCCAGCCCGGTCTCGATCAGCACCAGCTCCCCAGGCGTCTCCACCAGGAGGCAGCGCAGGGCGAGCGGGATGCGGTTCCGCTCGTCGGCGGGGATGCGACGCTCCCAGAGCGGCTTGGGGACCACCCCGAACATGGCGCCCCCGTCCAGCCGCTGCACCCCCGCCTCCAGCGCGTGGATGCGGAAGCCGCCGAGCGCGCGGGTGCGGACCAGCCCGCTCACGCCTGGTCCATGGAGCGCGGGGTGGCCGTGCGCTTGCGGCGCGGGGCGCGCTTCCCCAGCAGGACGTCGAGCCCGTACCAGTCCTCCACCCCCCGCTCCTCCATCATGTCGATGAAGCGCAGCAGCACCTTGGCCGTGGCGACGGCGTCGTCCAGGGCGCGGTGGCGCGACTCGATCTCCAGCCCGTAGAAGAGCGCCAGCCCGTCCAGCGAGCGGGAGGGGAGCTGCGGGAGCAGCTTGCGGGCCAGCTTCACCGTGCAGAGCTGCCGTCCCCCGAGGACGGTGCCCGTGCAGCGCTCCACCTCGGAGCTGACGAAGCGCCAGTCGAAGGCGGCGTTGTGGGCCACGAACACCCGCCCCTCCAGGAGGGGGAGGAGGTCGTCCACCACCTGGTGGAAGCGCGGCGCCCCGGCCACCATGGCCTCGGTGATCCCGGTGAGCGAGGTGATCATGGACGGGATGCGCCGGTCCGGGTTCACCAGGGTGGAGAAGGTCTCGCGCACCTCCCCGCCCTCCACGCACACCGCGGCCACCTCGGTCACCCGGTGCCCGGTCCCGGGGGAGCCGCCGGTGGTCTCCACGTCCACCACCACGAAGCGCTCGTCCCGCAGCCGGGCGGCGGCGGGGGGCGGCGGGGGCGGGCCGCCCAGCGACCACACCCCCTCCGCCGAGACGGTGAAGCGGGGGTCGGTGCCCAGGAGGGCGAAGACGGCCCCCGCCGCGGCGCGCGGCTCGCCCGTGATCCCCAGCACCCGGAAGGCGAGGGCGGAGGTGTGCATCGGCCCCTCCTCCAGCACCCGCAGGGCGCGGTCCGTCAGGCGTCCCCCCCCGCTGGAAGGTCACCATGCCGTCCTCCCGCAGCACGGGGAGCGTCATGCACCGCCCGCCCCCGCCCCCGCGCACCAGCTCGGCGCCCTCGAAGGCGATCACGGCGCGGCCGTCCTCCTCCACCTGCGCGTCCCCGGTGAGGAAGTCGAGCGCGTTGACGATGCGGTACCCTGCCTCGCGCTCCATCTCGCGCATGGTGGCCTCGTTGCGGGTGTAGCCCAGGACCACCCCGGGGCGCACCGCCACGAAGTTGCACCCGCTCGCCCACTGCTCGCGCTCCTGCATGGTGGGGTGCTGCCCGCCGCAGCAGATGGGCGTGAGCGGGAGGTCCACGTTGCGGAGCGCCGCGAACACGTCGGAGTGCTCCCGCACCCCCGTGCCGCCGGGGCGGTAGTAGAGCACCGGGAGCCGCGCCGGGCCGAAGAAGTACGGGGGGTACACCACGCAGTGCTCGTGGTCCACCAGCGTCAGGATCATGTCCAGGTGGATGGCGGGGCTCTCGCTGGGGAGCACCACCACCAGGACGTGCTCGATCCCGGCCGTGTCGCGCAGCCCCTCCACCAGCCCCTCGATGGCCGCGGGGGAGGAGCGCTCGGAGAGCCCCACCATGGCCAGGTCGGGGCGGAGGATGAGGACGTCGCCGCCCTCGATGGTGTAGTCGCTGCGGTGCTCCTCGGTCCCGTCGTAGATGAACCCGGCGTTCCCCAGGAGCGGGTGGTAGGCGAAGAGCGCCTTCATCAGCAGCTCCTCGGTCCACCGCACGGCGTAGCGCATGGCCCCGATGATCACCCCCTCGTTCACCACCATCGCGGCGTCGCGGGTGAAGAACAGGTTGGGGAGCGGCGGGAGCTCGTAGGACACCTTGTGGAGGAGCTTGGAGATGGGGCCCTGCGGCGACTCCTTCCCCTCGATGAACATGCGGATCAGGTCGGCGCCCGGCGTCTCGGCCACCTTGTCGCCCAGCCGCTCGGAGGAGGCCACCTCCATCACCCGGTTCACCAGGAACTCGCGGACGTGCGGCTCGTCGATGATGTCGGAGAGGAGGTCGCGGACCTCCAGCACGTCCGCGAAGCGCGACAGGATGGCGCGGAAGCGGTGGTGCTCGCGGCGCGCCTGGTCCACGTCGATGATGTCGTCGTAGAGGAACTGCTCGCGGTTGGAGGGGGTGACGGCGAGGAGCTCGTTCCCCGGCGTGTGGCAGATCACCCGGCGCAGCGCGCCGATCTCGGAGGTGACGCGGACCCGGCCCTGAGGGGCGTTTGGAGCGTTGGTCATGGCCGGGAAGATAGGGGAGCCCCCCGAAGGGCGCAACCGAGCGGACAGGCCGCGAATCGGCCCGCGGCAAGGGTTTTCGGCGCCCTCACGGGCCCCGCTCAGCGGTTGTGGATGGCGTAGGCGAGCCCTTCCAGCTCCACCGTCATGTCCACGTTGCGGAGCGAGACGGTGGGGGGGACGCGGAGGCGGATGGGGGCGAAGTTGAGGATGGCGCCCACCCCGGCGCCGACCACGCGGTCCACCACGCCCTGCGCCGCCTCGGCGGGGACGGCGACGATCACGATGTCGATCCCCTCGTCGCGGAGCGCGGAGTCCATCTCCTCGTCCGCGCGGACCCGGAGGTCGCCCCAGACGTCGCCCACCTTCCCGGGGTCGGTGTCGAAGACGGCGCGGATGTGGAAGCCGCGGCGCTGGAAGTCGCGGTAGGAGAAGAGGGCGGAGCCGATCTTCCCCGCCCCCACCAGCGCCACGTTCCAGCTGCGGGAGAGCCCCAGGATGTCGCGGATGCGGCGGAGCAGCTCGGGGACGGAATAGCCCAGCCCCCGCTTCCCGAACGAGCCGAAGAGGGAGAGGTCCTTGCGGACCTGCGCGGAGGTGGCCCCACCCCGCTGGGCCAGCTCGTCGCTGGAGATGGTGTCCAGGCCCCGGTCGGCGGCTTCCTGGAGGAAGCGCAGGTACAGGGAGAGCCTGCGGACGGTGGATTCCGAGATCTTCTTCATGCGCGACGGACCCGCGGCACCGGCTGGGGCGAGGCTCGGCCTCGCTTGTGAAAACATTCACAAAATAGGGCACGCCGCGCCCACCGTCAACGCTCGCCTCCCTACCCCGGCCGTCCCCTCCCCCGCGCGGCGAGGGCGCGCGCCAGCGCCACGAAGCGCTCGGGGGCGAAGGTCTCCGGGCGGTCGCGGAGGTCCATCCCCAGCTCCGCGCCCAGCGCCTCCACCTCCTCCACGGAGAGCCCGTAGGCGTCGCGGAGGATGCGCTGGAACTGCTTGCGGCGCTGCCCGAAGGCGGCGCGCGTCAGCCCCCGCACGGCGCCCTCGTCCTCCGGCTCGATCCGCGGCGGGACGTGCGGGACGATGCGCACCACGGTGGACTCCACGTCGGGAACGGGGCGGAACGACCTGCGCCCCACCTCCAGCACCCGCTCGGCGTCGGCCACGGTCTGCACCCCCACCGCGAGCGCGCCGTACGTCTTGCTCCCCGGCCCGGCCAGGATGCGGTCGGCCACCTCGCGCTGCACCATCAGCACGATCTCCCGCGGGCGGGGGCGCCGCTCCAGGAGGGAGAAGAGGATGGGCGTGGTGATGTTGTAGGGGATGTTGCCGATCACCCGGAGGGCGGCGGGGTCGGCGGAGAGCTGCTCGAGGGGGACGTCCAGGAAGTCGGCGTGCACCACCTCCACGCCGGGGTCGCCGCCGAACTCGGCGCGCAGGCGCGGGACCAGCGCGTCGTCCAGCTCCACCAGCACCAGGCGCCGCACCGTCCCGGCCAGGTGGCGGGTGAGCGCTCCCTGCCCCGGGCCGATCTCCAGCACCTCGTCCTCGGGCCCGGCGCGCAGCGACTCCACGATGCGGCGCTGGGCGTTGCCGTCCACCAGGAAGTTCTGCCCCAGCGACCGCTTGGCGCGCGGGGGCTCGCCGGGGCGCGGGGCCGGGCGGCGCGGGCGGCTCACGTCAGAGCCGCACGAGGACCGCGGTGCGGTCGTCGGCGGGGACGGAGCCGGGGGCGGCGCCCAGGTGGAAGACGCGCTCGATGACCTCGCGGACCGGGCTCCGGCGCGAGCGCGCCACCTCGTCCAGGAGGATCTGCGACCCCGCCACCTCGCCGGCCTCCAGCGAGTCGGAGAGCCCGTCGGTGAAGAGGAAGAGGAGGTCCTCCCCCGCCTTCCAGGGGACGGACGCCTCGTGGTACCCCTCCAGGTCCATGATCCCCAGCGGGGGGTCGGTGGCGGCGAGGCGCTCCGCGCTCCCGTCCGCGGCCACCCGGAAGGCGTGCGCGTGCCCGGCGTTGGCGAAGGTGACCCGCCCCTCCCCCGGGTCGATCACCCCGTAGAACAGGGTGAGGTACATCTCCGTGGTCTCCAGCTCGCCGATCAGGGTGTGGTGCACGCGGCGCAGCACCTCCGCGGGGGGGTCGCCCTCGGAGGCGTGGATGGCGACGGCGCTCATGGTGAGCGCCATGATGAGCGCCGCCGCGAAGCCGTGGCTGGACACGTCCCCGATCATCACCCCCAGCCGCCCCCCGGTGAGGCGGAAGAGGTGGTAGAAGTCGCCCCCCACGGACTCGGCGGGGACGCAGCGCGCCGCCACCTCGGCGTACCCCTCGAACTGCTCCACCTGGGGGAGGAGCTTGAGCTGGAGGTCGTGCGCCAGCTCCATCTCGCGCACCAGCCGCTCCTGGCGCAGGCTCTCGCCGATCAGCCGGTTGTTCTCCACCGCCGCCCCGATCTGGCTGGCGATGGCGGAGAGGAGCTTGAGGTCGCCGGCGGAGAACGCCTCGTCGGTGCTCCGCCCCACCAGGTTGATGACCCCGATGGTGCGGGCCTCCCCCTCGGGCGGGGTGTAGCGAGACGGGGACGGAGAGGAAGGAGCCGCGCTGGATCTGCCCCGGGTCGCACCCGGGGCGCGGGTGCTCCTCGTCGGGCCCCAGGAGGACGGGGCGACGCTCGCGGAACACCTCGGCGGTGACGGAGCAGAGGTCGGAGACGGCGATGGGGCCGCGGTGCCCGTCGCCCCCCACCACGGCGGCCAGGTTGAGGACGTCGGCGTCGGAGTCGTGCACCCAGAGCGCGGAGCGGCGCGCGCCCAGGATCCCGATCACCTCGTCCAGGATGGTGCCGGCGGCCTGCTCCAGCGAGATGGTGGAGCCCAGGATCTCGCTGATGGAGTACAGGAGGGTGATCTCCTCGTACCGCTCGGCGATCTCCCGGCTGATGGAGCCGACCTCGGACTCGTGCCGGAGGGCGCGCGCCAGCGAGGCGGCCAGGAAGCGCGCCGCGGGGCCCGCGTCCTCGGCCGACATCCCGGGGACCTCCACCCGGAGGTGGACGGCGCCGTCCCGCGCCTCGGCCGCCGCGGGGCCGGGGGCCGCGGGCTCCGCCTCGACGGGTGCCGCGGGCGCCCACCCCGGCCCGGTGCCGATCCAGACGCGCGCCTCCGGCCCCCACGCCCTGCGGAAGTCGTGGACGACGTCGCGGGCGGCTGTGGGGAGGGTCGCGGGGGGAACCGTCGGGGGGGACATCGTCGGGGGGCTACTCACCCGAGGCCATCCGGAAGGGGGGTCCGCGGTGGAGGACGAAGCGCACCTCGTTGCCGCGCTCGTTGTACTCCACCTGGTCCATCAGCTTGTGGAGGAGGAAGACTCCCCGCCCCCCGGTGCTCTCCAGGTTGGCGGGGAGGGTGGGGTCGGGGACCTCGCGCACGTCGAAGCCCGACCCCTGGTCCACCACCCGCACGCAGATCCGCGCGGGGCTGAGCTCCACCTCCACGCGCACCCGCTTCTCGGGGTCTCGCCGGTTGCCGTAGATCACGGCGTTGGCGAGGGCCTCGCACATCCCCACGCGGAAGTTGAGGTTGAGGCGGGAGCCCTCGAACGCCACCTCGCGGCAGCGGTCCACCAGGTAGGCGACCGCGCCCTCGATCACGCGGAGGTCGCTGGGGAGCTCCAGGACGAACGCCGTGACCTCTCCCGTCCCGCCTTCCGCCTCCGTCCCGGCCGGCGGCTCGCCCTTCGGCTGGTGGCGCATCTACCGCGCTCGGCTCAGAGGGACTGGAGCGCCTCGTCCCGGGAGTCGGCGATGTTGAAGAGGGTGTCGAGCTTGGTCAGCTCGAAGAGGGTCCGCAGGTCCTCGTTGAGGTTCGCCAGGCGCAGCTCGCCGCCCTGCTCGCGGATCTTCTTGGAGAGGCTGACCAGGACCCCGAGGCCGGAGGAGTCGATGTAGCCGGTGTTGGAGAAGTCGATGAGGAACTTGCGCTCCCCGCCCTCCAGCTCGTCCAGCACCTTCTGCTTCAGCTCCTGGCGGTTCCCGACGATCAGCTGACCGTCCACGTCCACCACCACCACACCGTTCTGCTTACTCGTCTGGAAGCTCATGGCTCCTCCACGCCTCTGGGTTGAAGTCTGGACCGCAACGAACCGGGCAGGGGCAAGGCGCATGCCAGGGTCAGGGGACAGGGAGGACAGCGGACAGCCTGCGACTGCACCCGCGGCCACGCTGCCCCGGGAGGGTACCCCCCTCCCCCGACCCCTCCCCCACAAGGGGGGAGGGGAGCACGACAACTACAGGTACACAAGGCAGTTGCGTGAGGGATGCGAGCCCGAAGGGGCGAGACCCGCGTAGTTTGCGGGGCTCGACTCCGTTGGGCAGCGTTGTCTGCTGCCCTACGGAGCCGCAGCCCGACCCCGCGCCAGCGGGGGCACGCCCAATCCTTACTCCATCACCCCGCCATGAGCCCGGTGATGCATGCGACGTTCACGATATCCTCCACGGTGGCTCCGCGCGAGAGGTCGTTGCAGGGACGGGCCAGACCCTGCACGATGGGCCCCACGGCCTCGGCGCGCCCCAGGCGCTGCACCAGCTTGTAGGCGATGTTGCCGGCGTCCAGGTCGGGGAAGACCAGGACGTTGGCGCGGCCGGCCACGTCGGAGCCGGGGGCCTTGCGGGCGCCGATGGACTCGACCAGGGCGGCGTCCACCTGCAGCTCGCCGTCGGCGGCGACGTCCGGGGCGCGCTCGCGGAACAGGGCCAGCGCCTCCCGCACCTTGTCCACGGAGGGGCCGCCGGCGCTCCCGGCGGTGGAGTAGGAGAGGAAGGCCACGCGGGGCTCGTCCCCGATCACCTTCCGGCGCGCATCGGCGGCGGCCACGGCGATGTCGGCGAGCTGCTCGGCGGTGGGGTCGGGGACCACGGCGCCGTCGGAGAAGGTGAGCACCTCGGCTTCCTCCGAGCGGAAGGGGGGGACCACCATGTAGAAGGAGGAGGAAACGGTGCGGATCCCCGGGGCGGGGCCCACGCCCCAGAGCGCGGCGCGGATCACGTCGCCGGTGGGGTTGACCGCCCCGGCGACGCTCCCGTCGGCCTCGCCGGCGGCCACCAGGAGCGCGGCGAAGAGGAGGGGGTCGCCGGAGGCCCGGAGCGCCTCCTCCTCGCTCATCCCCTTCCCCCGGCGCCGCTCGTGGAGCCGCGCGGCGAGGGCGGCGCGGCGGGGGTCGTGACCCGGGTCCACCACCTCGACCCGCTCTCCCACGCCCATCCGCTCCAGGTCGGCCGCGGTGAGCTCACCCCCGACGACGATGGGCCGCGCGAGCCCTTCGCGGGCGAGGCGCGCCACGGCCTCCAGGGTGCGCTCGTCGGCGCCCTCGGGGAAGACCAGGCGGCGGGGACGCCCGGCGGCCCGGGCCCGGACCGACTCCAGGAAGCTCACGGACGGACGGCGGCGGCCAGGCGGCGCAGGACGGGGGCGGGGACGAAGGGGGAGACGTCGCCGCCCAGGGCGGAGATCTGGCGCACCAGGGTGGAGGAGACGAAGGCGTGCTCGGGGTCGGGGACCAGGAACACCGTCTCCAGCCCGGGCGAGAGGCGGCCGTTCATGGTGGCCATCTGCGCCTCGTACTCGAAGTCGGCGACGGTGCGGACGCCGCGCACCACGAGCCCGGCCTTTCTCTGACGTACATAGTCTACCAGCAGCCCCTGGAACTCCGCCGCCTCGATCCGATCGTCATCGGCAAAGGTCTCACGGATCATCTCCACCCGCTCCTCCACGGAGAACATGCCTTTCTTCGACTGCGTGGGGGAGTGCGAGACTGCGACGACCACTCGATCGGCGAAGCGCAGCGCTCGGCGGACGATGTCCTCGTGTCCCGACGTTATCGGATCGAAAGATCCCGGGAAGATGGCGACACGCGCGTCGTTGCCCATTCAGTCGCTCGCGGGGATGAAGGTGAGCGCGGTGTCGCCGTAGCGGCGGGTGCGGGCGCCGGGGAGGTCGGGGAGGGGGTCGTCGCGCCGGTGCTCCACGCACAGGAGGGCCGCGAAGGGGACCTCGGCGAAGCGGGCGGCGAGCGCCTCCGCGATCCCCTGCCCGTACGGCGGGTCGGCGAAGGCCAGGTCGAAGGCGCCGCGCTCCAGCCCCGCGGCGTAGCGCAGGGCGTCGGTCCGGAGCAGCGTGGCGCGCGCCCCGGCGCCCAGGGCGTCCAGGTTGGCGCGGAGGGTCCGCAGCGGGCCGGGGGCGTTCTCCACGAAGACCGCGTGCGCGGCCCCCCGGGAGAGCGCCTCCAGCCCCAGCGCGCCGGAGCCGGCGAACAGGTCCAGGACGCGGGCGCCGGGAACGAGGTCGGCGACGGCGCTCATCCACGCCTCGCGCACCCGGTCGGTGGTGGGGCGGGTCTCCCGCCCGGGCGGGGCGGCGATCCGCCTCCCGCCCCACTCCCCGGCGACGATCCTCACGGCGCGGCGGGGCGCAGGTCCACCAGCTTGGCCTGGAGGCGGGTCCGCCCGTTCCAGTGGTTCTCCTCCAGCCGGAAGGCCACGTCCAGCGGCCCCCGGGAGAGCGCCGGGTCGCCCAGGCGGTCGCCCATCCCGAAGCCGATGGCGTCCAGGGTGGCGCCCCCGCCGGAGAGGGCGAGCTTGAGGTGGTTCTGCCCCACCACCTTGGGGTACCCCGCGACGCCCACCCGCCGGGCGGCGAACACGGGGGTGGGGTTCCCCATCCCGAACGGCCCGGCGTGCCGGAGCATGCGGAACAGCTCCTCCCCGGCCTCGGGGAGGGCCAGCTCCAGGTCGATGCGCACCTCGGGGACCAGGTCGTCGTCCTGCAGCTTCTCGCGCGCGCAGGCGTCGAAGGCGGCGCGGAAGGCGTCCACGCTGCCGGGGAGGATGGAGCACCCGGCGGCGTAGCGGTGCCCGCCGAAGCGGGTGAGGTGCTCGGCGCAGCCGCGCATGGCGTCGTACAGGTGGAAGCGGGAGATGGAGCGGGCGCTCCCCTTCCCCTCGGCCGACCCGTTGAGCGCGATGAGCACGGTGGGGCGGTGGATGCGCTCCACCACCCGCGACGCGACGATCCCGATGACGCCGGGGTGCCACCCGTCGGCGGCCAGCACCACGCCGCGGTCGCGGGCGGGGTCGTACACCCGGTCCAGCACCCGCATCACCTCGGTCAGCGTCTGCCCGTCCACGGCCTGCCGGGAGCGGTTCTCCGACTCCAGGGTCTCCGCGATCTCGGCGGCCTCGGCCGGGTCGTCGGTGAGGAGGAGGTCGACGCCGCGCAGCGCGGTCCCCATCCGCCCCACGGCGTTGATGCGCGGGGCCAGGACGTACCCCACCTGCGAGGCGGACACCTCGGCCCGGTCGGCGAGCCCGGTGGCGCGGAGGAGGGCGCGGAGCCCGGGGTTGGGGGTGCGCGCCAGCACCTTCAGCCCCCAGCGCACCAGCGCGCGGTTCTCCCCGGTGAGGGGGGCCAGGTCGGCGATGGTGGCGATGGCGACCAGGTCGAGGAAGCCGTGCAGCCGCTCCTCGGGGAACCCCACGTCGGCGGCGAGGGCGCAGCACAGCTTGTACGCCACTCCCACGCCGGCCAGCCCCTTGTCGGGGTAGCCGCAGTCGGCGCGGTTGGGGTTGACCACCGCGACGGCGTCGGGGAGGGTGGGGCCGGGGGTGTGGTGGTCGGTGACCACCACGTCGACGCCGGCGCGCCGGGCGCGGAGCACGGCCTCGTGCGCCACGATCCCGCAGTCCCCGGTGACGATGAGGGTGGCGCCCGCGGCGGCGGCGGCGCGGATCCCGGCGTCGGCGAGGTCGTACCCGTCCTCCAGCCGGTGCGGGACGAACGGCACCACCCGGGCTCCCATGGCCCGCAGCGCGCGGGTGAGGAGGGCGGTGGCGCAGATCCCGTCCACGTCGTAGTCGCCGTGCGCCAGCACGGTCTCCCCCGCGCGGATGGCGCGGCGGAGGCGCGCGACGGCGTCGCCCATCCCGGCCAGGAGCTGCGGGGGGTGGATCTGCTCGGGGCGGGGGCGGAGGAACTCCCGGGCGGCGTCGGGGGCGCCGTGGCCCCGCAGCGCCAGGAGGCGGCAGAGGGGCTCGGGGAGGCGCAGGTCGCTCACCAGCCGGTCCACCGCGGCGCGGTCGGGCTCGGGGGGGAGGACCCAGCGGCGTCGGGCGAGGGGCGGGGCGGAGGTCGCGGGCATGTCGGAAAGCTATTCCTCCCCCCGCGGGGCGGCAAGGCGCCGGCCTCCTTCCGCCGCGGTCGATTAGGGTTCGGTTAAGGCGGCCCCCGCCCGGTGCACCGCCGCCGTAAACGCTTGTAGATTCAGGCACCTGCCGATGGACGCACCCACTCTTCCGGGGAAACCGATGAAACGTTCACGCCTGCAGACGGGGATGGTGACCGCCGTGCTCGCCGCGAGCGTGCTCACGGCCTACGAGGGAGCCCGGCGGCACCCGCTGGCGCCCCCGGCGCCCGCGGCCGCCACGGTGTCGGAGGCGGGCGCGCCTGCGGCGGGGGTGGCCTTCGCCGCGGCGTCGCCGGCGGCGGCCTGGCGCGCGGACGACCCGCGCGACGCCCGGATGGCGCCCACGCCCCTCCGGCGCGCGGCGTACACGCTCCGGAGGGAGGTGGACCGCGGCGCCTTCCCGGGGGCGGCGCTGGTGGTGGGGCGCGGGAGCCGGGCGGTGCTGGAGGAGGGGATCGGCCGGGTCCGCTGGTCGGGGGACGGGGTGGACCCGGAGCGCACGGTGTACGACCTGGCCTCGCTGACCAAGGTGGTGGCCACGACCACGGCGGTGATGCTCCTGGTGGAGGACGGGGAGATGGAGCTGGACGCGCCGGTGTCGCGCTACCTCCCGGAGTTCTCGGGGGGGGCCAAGGACCGGGTGACGGTGCGCCACCTCCTCACCCACACCTCGGGGCTCCCGGCGGGGGCGAGCACCGGGGGCTTCGGCGGGAAGGCGGCGCGCGCCTGGCTGATGGCGACGCCGCTGGCGCGGGCGCCGGGGGCGAGGGTGGAGTACTCGGACGTGGGCTTCGTGACGCTGTACGCGGCCGCGGAGGCGGCGGCGGGTCGCCCGCTCCCGGAGCTCCTGGAGGAACGGGTGTTCGGCCCGCTGGGGATGGCGTCGACCACCTTCGTGCCGGCCGACGGCTGCGCGGAGTGCGCCCCCACGGCGCGCCGCGGCGACGGCTCGGACCTGCGCGGCTCGGTGCACGACCCGATCGCGGCGAAGCTGGGGGGCGAGCTGGCGGGGAACGCGGGGCTCTTCTCCACGGCGCACGACGTGGCGCGCTTCGCGGCGATGCTGGCGAGCGGGGGGGAGCTGGACGGGGTGCGGGTGCTGGAGGAGGAGACGATCGGCGAGTTCACGCGCCGCCAGCCCGGGGCGCGCACCCGCGCGCTGGGGTGGGACACGCGCGACGAGCGGGGGATCGGCGCGGCGGGGCTGGGGATGTCGGCGGGGGCGTACGGCCACACCGGCTTCACCGGCACCTCGCTCTGGATCGACCCGGAGCGCGACACCTGGGTGGTGCTGCTGACCAACCGCACCTACGCGCCCCAGGCGAAGGTGGCGATCCAGAGCCTCCGCCGCACGGTGCACGACGACGTGGCGGTGGCCGCGGACTCGGGGGACCTGGCGGTGAGCCGGGGACCGGCGGTGGGCGCGGGCCCGGTGACGGGGGTGCTGGCGGACTAGGAACGGCAGGGAACAGGGGACAGGGAACAGGGGACAGCAGGCAACCGCGGGAACGACGGGGCGGCGCCGCGAGAGGTGCCGCCCCGTCGTGCGTGGGCGCCCGCGCGCCCCCACCCGGCTCGCTTAGGCTCGCCACCCTCCCCCGTTCCGGGGGAGGGGCATCTCCATGCTTCGATCCTCACCGCCCGCAGGCCCTCACCCGCTCGCTTAGGCTCGCACCCTCTCCCAATCCTGGGAGAGGGTTGAAGCTAGGAAGCCTCCTGCAGTTCTCCCCTCCCCCCTTGTGGGGGAGGGGCCGGGGGTGGGGGGTGCCCACGCCGCGCTCCGGAGCGGCCCCACGGTATCCGCTACCGAAGCTCAAGGTGCGTCCTCCACGGCGGGCCCTTCCGGCCCGGCGGGAGAGAAGCCCCGGCAGCGGAGCACGGGGAGGCGCGGGTACTTCGGGAAGGCGGGGTCCACGCGCGACAGCTCGCACAGGTAGAAGAGCGAGCCCTTGCCGCTGCGGACCACGCGGACGTTGAGGCAGCCGGAGCAGAGCCCCACCTGCGGGTCCGGGGGGACGAGGTGGGCGCGGAGGGCGTCGTGCGTCACCGGGCCGCCTCTTCCAGAGGTTCGCTCTCGTGCTCGCGGAGCACCCGCTCGGCGTCCTGCCAGGCGGCGACCGCCTCCGGGGCCGGCGGCGACTCCACGCGCAGCCCCGAGGCGTCCACCACGGCCTGGGCGGGGACGCGCCCCTCCGGCCCCAGGAACACCCCCTTCACCAGCGCGATCGCCACCAGCTTCCCTCCCGCCTCGAAGCGCTGCTCCACGAAGAACGCCCGCTCGTCCCAGCAGAGGAGGCGGGTGCGGATGAAGTACCGCTGGAAAGGCTGGAGCGAGCGGCGGTAGCGGACCTTGAGCGACCCCACCACCGGGTTCCACCCCCGCCGGCGCATCTCCCCCACCACGCCCATGCGAACGACCAGGTCCAGGCGCCCCAGGTCCATCAGGGTCAGGTAGCGCCCGTTGTTCATGTGGAGGTTCACGTCCAGGTCGTTGGGCCACACCCGGAAGCTCACCACCGACTCGTCCAGCGGCCCCAGCCGCGGGCGGAGGAACGCCGCCGCCAGGACGCGAATGCTGCGCAGGAGCGGGATCACGGGGCCGCGCGCGGCCCCCTCCCCCGCCCCGCCACCTCCCACTCCGCCACCACCTCGTCCCCCCGCACGCCCCACAGCCGCTCGTGGAGGTTCACGGAGACGCACACGTGGTTGGGGACCACGCGCACCCGGTCGCCCACGCGGGGGCGCCACTCCGTGCCGGACAGGTCCAGGAGGCCGTGCTCCTCGGAGACGGCCTTCACCACCACCTCCGGTCGGTCCAGGAGGGCGCCGTACCCGCCGCCCTCGGCGCGGACCTCCTCCTTGGCGAGCGCCTTGGACCCCGCGTCGATCACCGCCTGCCCGGGGACGGCGGTGCTCACCACGGTGGCGAGCACGGAGTAGGCGCACTCGTCCCACGCGCAGGCGCCGATCAGCGCCGTGGTGCGGTCGTTGAACACGTTGGTGCCGGGGCGCACCTCGTTGAGCCCCGCCACCTCGTGCGAGCGCCAGAAGGTGGGGGTGGAGCCGCCGCTGACCACGGCCGGGGAGAGCCCGGCCCGGTCCAGCGCCTCCCGGAAGGCGCCCAGGCGGTCGGACAGGGCGCGGAGGGCGTCCCCCTGCCCGTCCACGTCGCCGCGGACGTGCCCGGGGTAGAACATCACGCCCCGGTACTCGAGCCCCGCGTCGGCGGCGGCGCGCGCCAGGCGCACGGCGTCCTCCGGCGCCTGCACGCCGACGCGCCCCATCCCCACGTCCAGCTCCACCAGCACGGCCACCGCGCGCCCCGCGTCCCGCGCCGCGCCCCCCAGCTCCCGCACGGCCTCCTCCGAGTCGAGCCCCACCGTCAGCCGCACACCCTCCGGGAGCGCCATCAGGCGCGACAGCTTGGAGGCGCCGAAGGGAGGGTAGGCCAGGAGCACGTCGTCCGCGACGGCGGCCATGACCTCGGCCTCGCGCGGGGTGGCGACGGTGACGCCGACGGCGCCCGCGCGGAGCTGCTCGGCCGCCAGCTCAGGGGTCTTGTGCGTCTTGACGTGGGGGCGCCAGGCCAGGGCGTGCTCGCGGCAGTAGTCGGCGGCGCGGCGCAGGTTGGCGCGCATCCGCTCCACGTCCACCAGCGGGGCGGGGGTCTCGATCTGTTCGGTACGTGCGGGATCGGGCATGTCCGGTCGGTTGGGGGGTTCCGTCGTCAGCGCTCGCGCGCCCTGTGCTGGGCGCTGCGCAGGTGCCCGAACTTGCGCGGGAGCCCGCGCTCGCGCATGAGGGCGATGACCTGGGTCTTCTCCTGGATCAGGAGAGCCTGCTGCTCGGGAGTGGCGACGCTCATCTCGCGCTCGATCTCGGTGAGCCGCTCCTCGAAGGGGCGCGCCACGAGGTTGCGGATGCTCGCCGCGAAGTACTCCTCCGCGTCGGACATCTGCTCCCCCTCGGGATCGCCGCGCAGCTCCTCCAGCACGGGGAGGGTCTCGGGCGGGAAGCCCTCCAGCCACTTCCCCTCCGGGTCGCGCTGCCCGTGGGCCTCCACCTCGATCAGCTTCTCGAAGATGGCGCGGTAGATGGGATAGCGGAACTCCTCCGGCCCCACCTCGCGCTCCAGCGTCCGCGCCACCCAGCTCTCGTCGCGCAGGAGGAGCAGCAGCAGGTTGCGCTCGGGCCCCAGGCTGGGGGCGACGACGGGGGCGGGCGGGGCGCCGAAGTCCAGGGAGCGCCTCCCCTCGCGGCGCTCCCTGCGCTCGGGCGCGCCGCGGGGGCGGGTGTCGCGCGCGGGGACCTCGCCCACCTCGCGGCCCAGGGCGTCCTGGGGGACGCCGGTCTTCTCGGAGATGCGGCGCAGGTACACGCCGCGGAGCACCTCGTCGGAGGCGGCGCGGACGGTGGGGAGGAGGGAGTCGATGGCGCGCCGCGTCCCCGAGATGGAGGTGAACATCCCCCGCCGCTCCACGATCTGGATCTTCCGCTCCAGCACGTCCACGGCGTCGTCCAGGTACCGGCGCAGCGCCTTCTCCCCCTGGCCGCGCACCAGGGAGTCGGGGTCTTCGCCCTCGGGGAGGGTGGCGACGAGGACTTCCACGCCGGCGCGGAGCAGCTCGTCGCCGGAGCGGAAGGTGGCCTTGAGGCCGGCCTTGTCGCTGTCGTAGAGGAGGATGGCGCGGGGGGCGTAGCGCGAGATCAGCTCGGCCTGCGCCTCGGTCATGGCGGTGCCCAGGGGGGCCACGGCGTTCTCCACGCCGTGCGCGGCAAGCGAGACGTAGTCCATGTACCCCTCCACCACCAGCACCGCCTCGGCCTTGCGGATGGCGCCGCGGCTCCAGCCCAGCCCGTACAGGAGGTCGCCCTTGCGGTAGACGGGGGTCTCGGGGGAGTTGAGGTACTTGGGGACGTGCTCCTCGGCCCTGCCCAGGATGCGCCCCCCGAAGGCCACCACGCGCCCGCCCAGGTCCTCGATGGGGAAGATGATGCGCCCGCGGAAGGCGTCGTACGGGTCGCGCCCGGGCTGCCTGGGCTCCTTGACCAGCCCCAGCGCCAGGAGGAAGTCGTTGCCGATCCCCTGCTTGCGCGCGGCGTCGCCGAAGGCGGTCCACTCCTCGGGCGCCCACCCCAGCCCGAAGCGCTCGGCCGCTTCCCTGCCGATGCCGCGCCCCTGGAGGTAGTCGCGCGCCTTCTTCCCCTCCTTCTCGTCCCACAGCCTGCGGCGGAACCACTCGGCGGCGAAGTCGTTGACCTCGTGCAGGCGGCGGTGGGGGTCGTCCTCGGGGCGGCGCTCCTGCCGCTCGGGGATCTCCACCCCCGCGCGGGCGGCCACGAAGCGCACGGCGTCCAGGAAGTCCATCCCCAGGTGCTTCATGGGGAAGGAGAAGATGTCCCCTGCCTCCCCGCAGACGAAGCACTTGAAGACGTTCTTGGACGGGTCGACGGAGAAGTTGGGTCCCTCGCCGCCATGCAGCGGGCACGGCCCGCGGAAGGTCCTCCCCGAGCGCTTGAGGCGCGTGTACTCGGAGACGATCTCCACCAGGTCGCCGCGGTGGCGCACCTCGTCGATGACGGCGTCGGGGATGGACATCTACGGTCTGCGGTTTCGGACCACGTGCGGCTCCGTTCGGCTATGATACCGAACAAAAACCGAAAATAGCACCCCTCGCGCCGGAGCGCGAGGGGCTGTCCCAAAACCGAAGATCGGAGCGAGGAGCATCCGCTGCACGTCAGCGCACGACGCTGCCGCGCTTCCGCGGACGCGCGGGCTGGAGCTCCAGCGAGAGGTGCTGTCCCAGCGCGCGGGCGTACCGCACCAGCGTGGAGAGTCGGATGTCGCCGGCGTGGTTCTCGATGCGGCTGATGGCGGACTTCTTCGTCTCCAGCCGGGCGGCGAGCTCTTCCTGCGTCAGCCCCGCCTGCTCCCGCGCCTGGCGCAGTCGCGCGCCGATCTTGAAGTCGGCGTATCCCGACTCCAGCCCTTCCGCGAAGTGCGGATCGCGCGCTGCGCGCTGCCGGGTGTATTCCGTCAGGTCACTCTTCGTTGCCTGTTCCTCGCGAGGTAGTCCCGCTGACGCACGCTCCGGACGCGGCGGTGGCGACACGATCTTCCAACCCTCTTTTCGCAGCTTCTCCTCCGCCTCCTTCAGATCCCGGAAGATCGCGTCCAAGTCATGGCCGTGGCGCTCCGCGTACTCGTTGCGCGCCCGACGAACCTCCTCGACGATCGGATCGTTCCACATACGATTCACTCCCGATGAGGTGTTCCGGCGTGCCCCAGCTTACGCGAACTCCACCACCGTCACGCCCGTCCCGCCCTCGAAGTGGTCGCCGGGGCGGAAGGTCAGCACGCGGCGGTCGCGCTTCAGCAGCTCCTGCACCTGCTCGCGCAGCACCCCGAACCCCTTGCCGTGGATGATGCGGAAGGTGGGTAGCCCCGCCAGGATGGCGTCGTCCAGCGCCTTCCCCAGGCGCATTTCCAGCTCGTCCACGCGCAGGCCGCGCAGGTCCACCTCCGGGCGCGCGTCGGCGCCCGAGGAGGCGTAGCCGCCCGCCCAGGCGCTCGGCTGCTGCTTGCGGGGCCCCTGGTCGCCCGGGGGGAGCACGGAGAGGTCGTCGCGGGGGAGGAGAAGGCGCAGGTTCCCGGCCTCCACCATGGCCTTGCCGTCGCGCAGCTCCAGCACCGTCCCCGTCTTCCCCAGCGACTCGATACGCACCCGCACCCCCACGTCCAGCTCCACCGCCCCGCGCGGTGACGGTTCGCGGCGCGGCGCCGTGCCCTTCTTCTCGCGGGGGGCGCGCTCCTTCTGCCGCTGCGCCGCCTCCTCCACCCGGCGCCGGGCCGCGCGCGCCGACTCCTCCAGCTTCTCCGCGTCCGCCGCGTCGCGCACCTCGCGGATGGCCGCCTCCACCTCCGCGCGCGCCTTGAGCAGGAGGTCGCGCGCCTGCTGGCGGGAGCGCCGCTCCGCGTCCTTCTCGCGGCGGGCCAGCTCGCGCACCCGCTCCTCCAGCTCCGCCTTGAGCGCCTCCGTCTCGCGGAGGCGGGCCTCCGCGGCCAGCGTCTCCGACGAGAGGCGCTGCTCCTTGGCCTCCAGGTCCAGGAGCAGCTTCGCCACGTCGCGCTCCCCCTGCGGGAGCGTGGACTCCGCGCGCTCCAGCACCGGCGCGGGGAGCCCCAGCCGCCGCGCGATGGCGAGGCCGTAGGAGCGCCCCGGGAGCCCCTTCACCAGGCGGTAGGTGGGCTGCAGGCGCTCCGCGTCGAACTGGAGCGAGGCGTTCACGATCCCCCGCTCCTCCGTCGCCAGCAGCTTCAGCTGCCCCAGGTGCGTGGTGGCGACCGTGAAGGCCGAGCGGCGCGTCAGCTCCACCAGGATGGCCCCCGCGAGGGCGCCCCCCTCCACCGGGTCGGTCCCGCTCCCGATCTCGTCCGTCAGCACCAGCGACTCCCAGTCGGCCCGCTCCAGCGTCTCGCGCAGGTTCTTGAGGTGCGCCGAGAAGGTGGAGAGCGACGCCTCGATGGACTGTTCGTCCCCGATGTCCGCGAACACGTCGCGGAAGACGGGGAGGCGCGACCCCTCCGCCACGGGGGGCACCACCCCGCTCTGCGCCAGCAGCGAGATCAGCCCCATGGCCTTGAGGAGCACCGTCTTCCCGCCCGTGTTGGGGCCGGAGATCAGGAGCGTCCGCTCCCCCGCGTCCATCACCAGGTCGAAGGGGACCACCCGCTCCCCGCGCGCCAGGAGCACCGGGTGGTAGCCGCGCACCACCACGTACTCCTCCGTCCCCGCGGGGAGCACCTGGGGGATGCCGGCGTCCACGCGCCGGGCGTAGCGGGCGCGGGCGTAGACGGAGTCCAGCCGCACCAGCGCGTCCAGGGTGGCGCGCAGCTCCGGCTGGTGGGGGCGCAGGCGGGCCGTGACCTCGCGGAGGATGCGGAGCACCTCGCGCGCCTCCGACGCCTCCAGCTCGCGGAGGCGGTTCATCATCTCCACCGCCACCGGCGGCTCCACGAAGAGCGTGGCCCCCGTCCCCGACTCGTCGTGGACGATCCCGCCCACCTCGCCGCGCCCCTCGCGGCGGATGGGGATCACGTAGCGCCCCTCGCGCACCGTCACCGAGGCGTCCGCCACCTGGAAGTGCGAGGGGAGCGCGGAGGCGTAGGAGGTGAGCCGGTCCACGATCCGGTTGCGCGCGCCCTTGATCTCCCGGCGCAGGCGGTACAGCTCCGGCGAGGCGCCGTCGCGCACCTCCCCGTGCTCGTCCAGCACGCGCTCGATCTCCGCCTCCTCCTTCTCCAGCTGCACCATCCCCCCGGCCAGCATCCCCAGCGTGGGGAACGCCGCCGCCGCGGGGAGCACCGAGCGGCGCACCACGCGGGAGGAGGCCAGCAGCGTGGCGAGGTCGCGGAGCGCGCGCCCGTCCAGGACGCTCCCCTCGATGCGGAGCTTCTTCACCGGCTCGCGCACGTCGGGGACGGCCGGGAGCGCCCACCCCTCGTCGCGGCCGAGGAAGCGCATCATCTCCCCCACCACGGCCAGCTCGGGGGCGATGAAGCCGAGGTCGACGGAGGGCTCCAGGGCGCGGACGGCGTCCGCCCCCAGCGACGACGAGGCGAAGCGGGCGACGATGTCCAGCGCGTCCCGGTATTCGAGGACGTTCAGGGCGTGCGAGTTCATCCGGACGGAACGGCGGGTTTCGGGTCGGTGCGAAAGTCTATCTGTACACGGGAGGGGGGCGAAAGTGCGGGAGCCGCAGGGGGAGACGCGGGGTCAGCCGGGGAGGACGAGGCGGAAGGTGCTCCCGACGCCGGGGGTGGAGTCCACCTCCAGGCGGCCGCCCAGGAGATCGGCCAGGCGGCGGGAGATGGGGAGCCCCAGGCCGGTGCCGGCCTGCGAGCCGTCGCCCAGCTGCACGAACTCGTCGAAGATGCGGGGGAGGTCGGCGGGTGAGATCCCGGGCCCCTGGTCGACGACGTCGAAGGCCGTGCCCCCCTCCGGGAGCCGGCGGCAGTGGAGGCGGACCGGGCGCGCGCGGCCGAACTTGAGGGCGTTGGAAAGGAGGTTGAGGAGGATCTGGCGGAGGCGGCGGGGGTCGGTCGCCAGCACGGGGGGGGCGTCCGCGTCCTCCACGCACAGGGTGCACCCGTGCTGCTCCGCCAGCGGGGCCACGGCCCCGGCCACGGCGCGGAGGAAGTCGGCGACGGCGATCTCCTCGGCGCGGGCCTGCATCTTCCCCGCCTCCAGCTTGGCCAGGTCCAGCACCTCGTTCACCAGCTCCAGGAGGAGCCCGGCGGAGTGCTGCGACCGCTCGATCCCCTCCGCCTGCGTCGGCGAGACGGCGCCGTACGCCCCGGAAAGGAGGAGGTCGTTGTACAGCATGATGGCGCTGATGGGGGTGCGCAGCTCGTGGCTCACCATGGCGTAGAAGCGGTTCCGCGCCGCCACGGCGGCCTCGCGCTCCTCCTCCGCGCGGCGCCGCGCGGTGATGTCGTGGAGGATGGAGTACAGGAGGCGCCGCCCGTGCAGGTCCACGGGGCCGGAGTGCAGCTCCAGCCAGCGGACCTCGCCGGAGGCGAGCCGGTGCTGCACGATGAACTGCGTCTGCTCCTCCGCCGCGGCCAGCGCCATGTCGTGGGCGATCTGCTCCGGGGAGCGGATATTGAGGTCGGAGACGCGCATGGCCCGCAGCCGCTCCAGCGGGTAGCCGTAGAACGCCGCGGCGGCGGGGTTGGCGTCCACGATCTCCCCGGTGGTGGGGTCGATCAGGAGCTTGAGGGCGCGGTTGCGCTCGAACATCTGCCGGTAGCGCGCCTCGCTCTCGCGGCGCTCCTCCTCCGCGCGGCGGCGCTCGGTGACGTCGCGGTACACCACGTACACGGCCACCGGGCTCTCGTCCAGGTGCACCGGCTTCCCCAGGATGGAGACGTGGATGCGGGTGCCGTCGCTGCGGCGGCGCTCCGTCTCCGCGGCCATGGGGAGCCCGGAGGTCACGGAGCGGCTGAAGGAGAGCCCTTCCTCCCACAGGTCCTCGGGGACGATGAGCTCGTTGATGGGGCGGCCGGCCACCTCCCCGGCGGTGTACCCGAACATCCGCAGGAACTCGCCGTTGGCGCGCACCACGCGGTCGTCGGTGTCCAGGAGCACCACGCCCTCGGGCGCCCCCTCGAAGAGCTCCTCCAGGTGGACGCCGTGCAGGCGGAGGCGGTGCTCGGTCTCGCGCATCCCCGCGTCGCGGCGGCGCCACTCGATCTCCGCGGCCGCGGCGGCGGCCAGCTCCTCCAGCGTCCGCACCTCCTCCTCCGTCCAGCTCCGCGGGCGCACGTCCATGGCGCAGAGCGCGCCCAGCGGGACGCCGCTCCCGACGGGGACGCCGGCGTAGGCGCGCATCCCCAGCTCCAGGAGCTCCGCCCGCCCGGGGAAGGCGGGGTGCCCGCGCACGTCGTCCAGGAGGAGCGGGGCGGCGGACTCCACCACCAGGCGGCACACGGAGGCGTCCAGCGGGAACGCGGCGGGGGCGAGGAGCACGCCGGGGAGGCCGAAGCCGCTCTTGAAGACGTGCCGCGACTCGTCCAGGAGCGAGATCGCCGCGGCCGGGACGCCCAGGGCGCGCGCGGCCAGCCGGGTGAGCCGGTCGAAGGCTTCTTCGGGCGGGGTGTCCAGGAGGCCGGTGGACCGGAGCGTGCGGCCCCGCTCGACGTAGGCGGGGGGGAGGAAGTCGCGGGTCATCGCTGGCGGGCGGGGCGGGGCCCCTCGGGGGAGACGAGGCGGCGGGGAGAAATCTTCCGGAAACATGCGGGACCCGGCCCAGGGGCGCAAGGCCGTCTTCCCGCGCCTTGACACGCGGGGGAGCGCCGGTAGTGTTGTACCGTCGCTCCTCCCGAACCCGAGGCACCGGCCCGATGTTCACGCCCGTCGTCGAAGACTACCTCAAGGCGGTCTGGTCGCTCCAGCAGGCGGAGTCGCCGGTGGCCACTTCGCGCATCGCGGAGCGGCTGGGCCTCTCGGCGGCGTCGGTGACGGCGATGATCAAGCGGCTGGCGGAGCAGAATCTCCTCCGCCACGAGCCCTACTACGGGGTGCGGCTGACGGCGGCGGGGGAGCTGGCGGCGCTCCAGATCATCCGCCGCCACCGGGTGCTGGAGCTGTTCCTGGTGGAGGTGCTGGGGTACGAGTGGGACCGGGTGCACGACGAGGCGGAGCGGCTGGAGCACGCGGCCAGCGACGAGCTGATCGAGCGGCTGGCCCGGCTGCTGGGGGGCCCGGAGCGCGACCCGCACGGCAACGCCATCCCCTCGGCGGAGGGGGAGATGGACCGGGCCCGCTACCCCGCCCTGGCGGAGGTGGAGCCCGGGGAGCCCGCGCGGGTGCTGGAGGTGGAGGTGGAGGAGCCGGAGCAGCTCCGCTACCTGGGCTCGCTGGACCTGTATCCGGGCGCCGCGGTGGAGGTGCGGAGCAAGTCCCCCTTCGAGGGGCCGATCTCGCTCACGGTGAACGGCGAGCCGCGGGTGATCTCGCACTCCCTGGCGCAGCGCATCCGGGTGCGCTCGGGCGAGCGGGCCGGGGAGGGGGAGGGAGAAGAAGGAGGAGGGACGCAGGAGTAGCAGGGCGCGCCCGCGGGTGCCCTGGCAGGGCTCTTGCCAGGACCGCGCGTCGGCGACTCACTCTCGCAACGGACACGCACATGAACATGCTGAAGCTCCTCCTGGGCGGCGCCGCGGTGGCGACCATCCTGATCGCCTTCCGCGACTTCGACAACGACGGCTGGCTCCCCCCCGGGGGCGAGGGCGGCGGGACCGCCCTGGCCGGGGCCAACGCCTGGGACGACGAGGAGCCGGTGCTCGGCTTCGACGGGATGGACCGCGACACCGCGATCCAGTGGCTCCGCGACGCCGCCCTGGACCCGGACACGCTGATCCGCATCCACGAGTACGAGGCCCGCCACCAGGGCCGCGAGCGCATCCTGGAGACGATCTCGGAGATGCTGGGGTAGAGGAACGGCAGGGGACAGGGAACAGGGGACAGGGAGGGACAGCAGGCAACGACGGGGCGGCACCGCGATGGCGCCGCCCCGTCGTTCGTGGGGCGCCTCCGCGCGCCCCCACCCGGCGGCCTTAGAGCCGCCACCCTCCCCCGTTCCGGGGGAGGGGCATCTCCATGCTTCGATCCTCACCGTCCACGGTGTCGTGGCAGGCCCCCACCCCAAACCCCTCCCCCGCAAGCCGGGCTGTTTCGGCTGGCTCACTCCGGAGCGGCCCCACAGCACGAACTTACGCCAGCTCCTCGCGCGCGATCCGGTTCAGCTCCTTGCCGTCGAACTGCCCCTTCACCCGCGGCATCACGGCCTTCATCACCGCCCCCACGTCCTTGGCCCCCCCCGCCACCGCCTCGCGCACGAAGCCCCGCACCGCGTCCTCCCCCAGCTGCGGCGGGAGGTAGTCCACCAGGAGCGCCGCCTCCTGCTCCTCCTTGGCGGCCAGCTCCTCGCGCCCCCCGCCCCGCATCTGCTCCGCCGCCTCGCGCCGACGCTTGATAGAGGTGTTCACCACCGGGAGCACCTCCTCGTCGGACAGCTCGCGCCCCAGCTCGATCTCCCGGTTGCGGAGGTCGGAGAGGAGCGTGGTGAGCACGGTGGTGCGCAGCTTGTCGCGGTCGCGGCGGGCGGTGTTCAGGTCGCCGCGGATCCGCTCCTTGAGAGGGGAACCGGCCATGGGAGTCTCGCTGTCGGTCGGAATGGAGTGAGGGCGCACGGCGGCGAATCTACGCCCTCCGTCCGCGCCCGGAAAGAACGCCAGGCGCGGCGGGAATCGTTCCCCGCCGCGCCTGGCGCGTGAAGAAGCCCGCCCGGCGGAGGGTCACTCCATCCGGTCGCTCCCGTCGTCCGCGCGCGGCGCCTCGCCGTGCGGCTTCACCGGGACGTCGGCCCCCTCCAGGCGCAGCTCGGTCCCCGGCTTCAGCCCCTCGCCCACGCGGGCGCCGGGGTTGAGGTCGGACCCCGTCGGGGCGCGGGGGACGCCCCCGTAGGTGTGCGGCCCCACCGGGTCCTGGTTGTCCAGCTCGTCCTCGGAGTACCCCCGCGGCCCGTTGCCGCGCGAGTCCTCGGAGCGCTCCGCGTTGCGGGGCTGCGCCGCGTAGCCCAGGCGGTCGAACTCGCTTCGGTCGGTGATCTCCATCGACACCTCGCGGATGTGGCGTGAATCGTCGGAGCGGTCGGGGTCGGTGCTCTTCCCCTGGCGGCGGCGCCCCATCCCGCTCTGCAGCCCGGTCCACTCGGCCCCGGAGCCGCGCGGCACGAGCTCGTCGCCCCCGTCGTCCCAGGTGCGGCCCGGACGCTCCACCTCCATCCGGTTCACCACCGTGCGGACGCCGCGGACCCCTTCGGCCATGCGCACGGCGTGGCGGGCCTCCTCCTCGCTGTAGACGGAGCCGGAAAGCTCGATGATCCCGTGGCTGATGGCGCCCACGTCGATCCCGCGCTCGCTGAGCACGTCGTCGCCCAGGAAGGCGTCCAGCACGGCATCCTCCAGCTCGGTCAGCTCCGACTGCTCCCCCGCCGGGCGGCGGAGGCGCGCCGGGCGGAGCCGCGACGCCACGGTGCGGGCGCGCTCCCGCAGCGTCCCCGCGCGGTCGCGCAGGGTCTCCGCGCGGTCCCGCAGGTTCCCCCCCAGCGAGCGGGCCCGCTCGCCGCCCGCCCGCGCCGCGCCCTTGACGCGGCCGGACATGAGCAGCCCGAGGGCGAAGCCTCCCGCGGCGCCGAGCACGAAGGTCAGCGCATCCGTCCCGAGGTCCTGCTCACGCCGCTCTCGAAACTCCCACATATCCCCCCCTGACCAGGATTCGCGTTGCGTTCTTCGGAGCCCTAAAGGTAGGCAGGGAGGGTGCAATTCGCGTTCCAGCGAAGGCCCGCGGACGCCGGACGCGAAACCGCCCGCGCCGGGCTCCTGGAGCCGGCGCGGGCGGTTCGTCTTCGCGGGTGCGGAAGGGGCGCGTCAGCTCCCGGCGCGGGCCCGGGCGCGCTCGGCGTCCCTTCGCTCGCGGGTGGCGCGGACGCGCTCGCGGAAGGAGTTGCGGCGGTCGGTGTCGCCGACCTGGCGGTCGATCTCCTGGCGGTGCGCGGCGATGCGCGCGGTCCGCTCGCGCTCGGCGGGGTTCGGCCCCACCCCCAGCGGGTTGGGGAGCGTCAGCTTCCCCAGGTGGATCTTCCCCGGGGAGAAGCCGTAGCGCTCCCCGTTCTTCCCCTTCACCGTCCAGTCCAGCGCGTCGGCGTTCCGCTTCCCCTCCGCCGCGATGCTGTCGTTGTACTCGCCCAGGGTGGTCCCCAGGCGCCCCATGTACTCCTCGTGCTCGGTGAGCTCCCTCTCGGGGACGGCCGGGTGGTCGGGCGCGTACAGGCGCGGGTCGCGCATCCCCGGGCGGAGCGGCCCGCCGCCGACCCACCCGCCGCCCGGGCCGGTGCCCGTCCCCCCCGCACCGCCGGCGGCCGGGGCCTCGCCCCCCGCCGCGGGGAGGCCGGACGGCACGCCGCCGGGGAACGACAGCTCCGGCTGCGCCGCCCCGGCCGGTCCGGGAGAGCGCCGCGCGTCCGCCGGGCGCGGCGCGGAGGCCGGCGCCTCCGGCTCCACCAGGGCTTCCTCGCCCGGCGCCGCCGGAACGGGGGCGGGAGCCACGTCGTAGAAGGTCACCCGCTCCGTCGGCTCCTCCGCAGCGGGGGTCCGGTCCGCGATGAACCCGGGGCCGAAGCGGACGAACGCCACCGCCAGCGCCACCAGTCCCGCGTGCAGCGCGAACGACCCCGCCAGCGCCCCCGCCGAGAGCCGGCGCGGCCCGCCGCCCGCCGCCTTCCTGCGCAGCGGGACGTGTACGGGGACGTGCCGTACGGCTTCCGCGGACGGGTCTTCGGCGCGCGGGGGGGACGGTGGAGCGGTGAGGTTGCTCATGTGGACCTTCTACTCCCCCGCGGAGCCCCGGTTCCGGAAGGGCGCGACTTCTTCCGTTTCCGGGCGTCTCCCCTGCCCCTACAGCACCCTGCCGATCCGCCGGGCCGCCTCTTCCAGGCGCTCCTCCGGGGAGGTGAGCGCGATGCGGAAGAAGCCCTCCCCGCCCACCCCCAGCGAGAAGCCCGGCGTCACGGCGACCCCCTGCTCCAGGAGGAGCTGGCGGGCGAAGGGCTCCGAGGCGGTCCCCTCCGGGAGCGGGACCCACAGGTACATGGTGGCGCTGGGCGTGTCCATCTCCAGCCCCACCTGGCGGAGCCCCTCCACCGCCGCGTCGCGCCGCCGGCGGAAGGTCTCCAGGTTCTGCGGGAGCCACTCCGCGTGCGAGCGGAGCGCCGCGACGGCCGCGTGCTGGACGGTGAGCGGGACTCCCGTGTCCGCGAAGGTCTTCACCCGCTGCAGCGCCGCGATGAGCTCGGGGCACCCCGCCGCCCACCCCACCCGCCACCCCGTCATGTTGTACGTCTTGGAGAGCGAGTGGAACTCCACCGCCACCTCGTCCGCCCCCGGGATCTCCAGGATGGAGGGGGGGACGTACCCGTCGAAGGCGATCTCCGAGTACGCGTTGTCGTACGCCAGCACGATGTCGTGCTCGCGGCAGAACGCCACCGCGTCCTCCAGGTACTCGCGCGGCGCGGGAGCGGCCGTGGGGTTGTTGGGGTAGTTCAGGTACAGGATGCGGGCTCGCCGCGCCACCTCCGCCGGGATGTCGTCCAGCGGCACCAGGAAGCGGTTCTCCGGGCGGAGCGGGACCACGTACGGCTCCCCCCCCGCCAGCACCGTCCCTCCCACGTACGCCTGGTAGCCGGGGTCGGGGACGATGGTCATGTCCCCGGGGTTCAGGAAGGCGAAGGGGAGGTGGAAGATCCCTTCCTTGGAGCCGATCAGCGGGAGGACCTCGCGGTACGGGTCCAGCCGCACCCCGAAGCGCCGCTCCGTCCAGCGGACGATCTCTTCCCGGAAGTCCGCCAGCCCGAGCTGGAAGGAATAGCGCGAGTTGCGCAGGTCGAGCGCCGTCTCGCGGAGCGCCTCCACCGCGGCCGGCGGCGGGGCCAGGTCGGCGTCGCCGACCCCCAGGTCGATCACGTCCACGCCCTTGGCGAGGAGCTCGCGCTTGATGCGGGGGACGTCCTGGAGCGGGTAGGGCGGGAGGCTGCGGAGCCGTTCTGACGTAGCGGGCATTCTGTATCTGCTTCGGTCGGATGATTTTGGCGTGGGGCCGCTCCGGGAGACCCCCGGAAACTGCCCCGGGGGTCTCCCTCCGCACAAGGGGTGGAACGGCACCCCCCACCCCCGGCCCCTCCCCCACAAGGGGGGAGGGGAGAACAGCACGGAATCAACGATACTGGATGCCGGAGCCCGGAGGGAGGTGGGGGGAGGCTCCGGAGGAGGAGCGGACTGTTCGAGCCCGCACCCTCAGCACCTTCGCATGGAAGGCCGGGCGAGTTCCGCACCGACGGAGGAGCCTCCCCCCGCCGACCGGCACGCACGAAAGCACCCTCCCCCGGATGCCGGGAGAGGGTGGGAACGGCGGCGGAATCCCGGCTACGCCGGCGTGGGCTCGGCGGGGCCCTGCGCGTCGTCGGGAGCGAAGAGCATGCGGAGCACCAGCAGCGTCCCGCCGATGGTGATGGCCACGTCGGCGACGTTGAAGACGAAGGGGAAGTAGCGCACCAGGATGAAGTCCGTCACCCCGCCGTTGAGGAGGCGGTCGCCCAGGTTGCCGACGGCGCCGGCCAGCACCAGCGCGGCGGCCAGGCGCAGCAGCGCGTCCTCCGTGCCGCGGATGAGCCGCAGGCACACCACGATCCCCACCACCGCCGCCACGGTGAGGATCGCCACCCGCGCCAGGGAGTGGTCCCCGGCGAAGGCGCTGAAGGCGATCCCCGTGTTGCGGCGGTGGGCGAAGGTGATCCACCCCTCCACCACGGGGCGCACCTCGCCGAGCTCCAGCCCGTTCTGCACCCAGAACTTGGTGAGCCAGTCCGCCAGGGTCACGGCCAGCACCAGGAGGGCGAGCATCCGGTTGCGGGCGAGCTTCATGCGGCCTCCACGGGGTTGCGCAGCGTTCCGACGCCGGGGATCTCCACCTCCACCACGTCGCCCGGGCGGAGCGGCCCCACCCCCGCCGGCGTCCCCGTGGCGATCACGTCGCCCGGCTCCAGCGTCATGACGGAGGAGACGTAGGCCACCAGCGTCGGGATGTCGAACGCCATGTCGCGCGCGTAGCCGTGCTGCCGCACCTCCCCGTTCACCCGGCAGATCACCTCCAGCGCCTCCACGTCCACCCGCTCCGCCGGGACCGCCGGCCCCATGGGGCAGAAGGTGTCGAAGCCCTTGGCGCGGGTCCACTGCCCGTCCGTCTTCTGGAGGTCGCGCGCCGTCACGTCGTTGAGCGGCGCGAAGGCGGCCACGTAGCGCATGGCCCGGTCGGGCGTGACGTGCCGCGCCCGCGCGCCGATCACCACCGCGATCTCCCCCTCGTGCTCTACCTGATTGGATTCCGGGGGGAGCTGGATGGCGTCGCCGTCCTCCACCAGCGCCGAGGGGGGCTTGAAGAAGAGGAGCGGGCGCTCGGGGACCTCGTTCCCCAGCTCGCGGGCGTGCGCCAGGTAGTTGCGCCCCACGCAGACGATCTTGGACGGACGGGGTGTGGACATACGAATGGGAATGCGAAGATGCGTGAACGCGAATGGGCGAGGGAAGATAGCGAAGACCGGGCGGGAATTCATCCCCCGTGGGCGAACGCGGCAGGGCGCGGCCGCTTCCCAGCCACCGTAACGGAGCGAGCCCCGGCGCCAGCGCAGCGCCGAGGCTTTGCTCGTGCTGTGAAGCCCTCCTAGAATTTGCGCCGGTACGGAAACCGCTTGGCGATGCTCACCATCATTTGCCGCACCATCTTTTCCGGAGAGCTGAAGAGGTAACCAGGCTTCTCCTGGGAGAAGTTCCATAGCAGCATACCGTCCGAACGGTCGTGGAGCTGGAGCTCCACACCCACCCGGTTGGTCTCCCCCATGCATTGTGCGCCGCCGCCGCAGAAGAGGCCCGTAAGATAGGCCTCCCCGCCGGACATCGGCTTGGATCGCCGGATGCTCCCCGTGATCACCGCGTCCACGCCGAGCAACTCCGCCAGCTCCTCCTTGGTCCGTCCGGCGAGGCTGTCCTGCGAGAGGCCGGCGCGTTCCAGCAACAGGTTCGTCCGCGAGACATCCTGGAATTCCACCGTGTACCGATCCGCCCGCCGCAGGAGCTCCGCATGAAACTGGCGCTGTACAGCGAGTCCTTCCTCCGTCTCCATCCGGACCAAGTCCTCGGGCGTGATCGATTTCGGCAGGCGCTCACGAGCTATGGAGACGTGGAACGGCAGGACCGCGACCTGCCGGTGGGCGGAGGTCGTGCTCGTGAACTGCGGGCTGAGGTAGCTCTGGTGGGTTGCGCATCCGCTCAGGGAAAGCGCGAGCACGGCCGCGGCCCTTCTGAAGTAGCGCATGGACACCGTGTGGAAGGCTGCAAAGAGTGGGTGTGGCAGGCTTACGGATGCACCTTCAGCAAGGCCGTGGCCAGGCGATCGGCGGCACGGGTACGTGTTGACGGAAAAAGAGTTAACCCACCTTCCACGGAAGTTATCTCGATCCGCCCGCCACGAAAGTGCAATTTTGTCTCGCAATTCGCCAGACGTCCGCCGCAGCGTGCTGCCTGTGCAGCGCGGGGGATCCTATCCAGCCCGGAGCGCCCCCTGGCGGCCCTGGTAGAAGCGCACCATCTCCTCCCGCACCGTCCGCCAGGGACCCATCCGCACCGGCACCTCCGGGAGCGAGTCCAGGAAGTAGCGGCCGTAGCTCTTCTTGGCGACGCGCCCGTCCAGCACCAGCACCACCCCGTGGTCCTCGCGCGAGCGGATCAGCCGGCCGAAGCCCTGCTTCATCCGGATCGCCGCGTTGGGGAGCATGTACTGCATGAACGAGTTCCCCCCCGCCGCCTCGATCGCCTCGATCCGCGCCGCCGTCACCGGCTCCGTCGGCACCTTGAAGGGGAGCTTGGGGATCACCAGCCCGCGCAGCGGGTGCCCCGGGACGTCCACCCCCTCCCAGAACGACGTGGTCCCCAGCAGGATCCCCCGCCCCGACGCCGCGAAGCGCTCCACCAGCTGCCCGCGCGAGCCCTCCCCGTGCACGAACAGCGGCCACTCCAGGTCCACCTTGCGTCGGCGCAGCTCCCCCGCCACGTGGCGCAGCGCGCGGTACGAGGTGAAGAGCACGAACAGGCCGCCGTCCGAGATCCGGGCGTGCTCGATCACCGCGCGCACCGTCGCCTCGTCGTGGCGCGGGTCCGAGTCGCCCGCCGGGACCGGGAGGTCGGTGGGGACCACCAGGAGCGCCTGCTCCCCGTAGTCGAACGGGGACGGGTACACCGCCTCCTCCACCCGCAGCTCGTCCTCCCCCGCCCCCTCCCACAGCCCCAGCCGCTGCCGCACGAAGCGGAAGTTCCCCTGCGTGGCCAGCGTCGCCGAGGTGAGCACCACGCTGGGCACCTTGCTGAAGAGCGACTCCCGCAGCACCCCCGACAGGTCCAGCGGCGCCGCCGAGAGCGTCAGGTTCCCCTCCCGCCCGTCGCGCTCCGCCTGGCGCTCCATCCAGCGCACCATCTTCAGCCCGTCCTCGCCCGGGCGCAGCGCCGCGCGCAACGCGTCCTTGGCCCCCTCCACCCGGTTGGCCGCGCCGCGCAGCTCCATGAGCTGCTGCTCCAGCCCCGCCTTGAGCGCCTCGTCCAGCGACACCCGCTCGCGCAGCAGCTCCATCCCGCGCAGCAGCGAGTCCAGGTTCTCCAGCAGCCCCGAGAGCGCGTCGTCCAGCCCCAGCACCCACACCGGGTGGCGCACGAAGTCGTCGTGCAGGCGCACCATGAAGGCCCCCGCCTCCTTGAACACGTCCTCCAGGAAGGAGAACACCGACTCCGCGCGCTCCCGCGCCCCCTGCAGCGCGGGGAGGAGGCGGTCGTCGATGTGGTCCAGCGCGCCGCGGGCCAGGAGGTCGTCCGGGCGCTGCCGGAGCGCCTCCGACAGCGCCGGGAGGAGCCCCTTCTTGCGGTTCTCCAGCCGCGCCAGCGTGCGGTACAGCCCCCGGCGCGTGAGGGTGGCCCCCAGGTGGCTGGTGGCCGACTCCTCCAGGTTGTGCGCCTCGTCCAGCACCAGGCGGCGGTACTGCGGGAGCACCGCCGGCGCCGTCCAGTTCCCCTGCACCCGGCGCACGGCCAGGTCCGAGAAGAGGAGGTGGTGGTTCACCACCACCACGTCCGCCGAGGAGGCGTCGCGGCGGGCGCGCTGGTAGAAGCACTCCTCGAAGTGCGGGCACTTGGCGCGCAGGCACACGTCCGACTCCGACGACACCTCGTCCCACACCTCCGCCGAGGGGCGGAACGACAGGTCGGAGAGGGAGCCGTCCCGCGTCGTCTTCAGCCACTCGGTGATCCCCGCCAGCTCCGCCTGCTTCGCCGCGTCCAGGAGCGTCGGGGCCGTCTCCTTCGCCAGCAGGGCGCGGCGGATGGAGACGTAGTTGCGCCGCCCCTTCACCAGCGCGAAGCGGAAGGGCTCCCCCAGGGCGCGGCGCAGGAAGGGGAGGTCCTTCTCCACCAGCTGCTCCTGGAGGTTGATGGTGTTGGTGGACACCACCGTGCGCTCCCGGTTCTGGAGCGCCCAGCGGATGGCCGGGAGGAGGTAGGCCACCGACTTCCCCGTCCCCGTCCCCGCCTCCGCGATCCCCACCCCGCCGTCGTTGTAGATCCCTGCGATCATCCGCGCCAGCTCGCGCTGCTGCGGGCGGTCCTCGTAGCGCGGGTGCCGGCCCGCCACCGGGCCGCCCGGCCCCAGCTCCGCGTCGATCCGTGCCGGGTCGATGGGCTCCAGCCGCTCCTCGGCCGGGGGCTCCACCACCACGTACAGCTCCGAGGCGTCGTTGTCGATGATGGCGAAGCCCAGCCCCTGGTCCCAGAGCTGCGCCGCCACCAGGAGGTCCGCGTCCGAGGGCTCCAGCCGCCCCGAGGGGTGGTTGTGGATCAGGAGGCCGCCCGGCTCCGGGTTCCGCACCAGCGCCAGCACCGCGCTCGCGTGCCCCCGCGCCACCACCCGCGGCTCCGCCACCTCCCCGTCCTCCCCCACCCGCGCGACGAAGCACACCTCGTTGCCCCGGGCGCGCGCGATCTCCCGCCGCAGCAGCTCGGCCGCGGCGGGGGAGAGGAACAGCTCCGACGAGGGGGGGTGGGGCATGGCCTAGGTACCGTTCAGCGGCGCGCCGGTTCCCCGGCGCGGGAGGCGCCGGCGCTCAGCCGATGGAGCGCCCGGGGTCCGACTCGGCCAGCGCCTCGCGGAGCGCCTCCGCGTCCCCGGACTCCACCACCTCGCGCAGGGCGAACCCCACGCGGGGCGGCTCGTCGGGGACGCCCGGGCACTCGAAGCGCACGGCCACGATCCCCAGCTCGGCGGGCGCGGGGTGCCCCCACTGCACGTGGACCGTCCACTCGCGGCCGGCACGGTCGGAAAACTTTGCGTCTGGCTCGCCCATGTCTCCTGAACCTTTTCCGGGAAGCGGCGCGGAGCGCGCGGCGGCGCCGCCGGGTGTGGCGCCGGGGCAGGTACAATAACACCTTCGGATTCCGCACGGAATTCCCGCAGGGGCGCCGCCGCGCCCCTCCCGGGCACGTCGCCTGCGTGGCGGGAGCACGGGTTTCACCCCCGAACGGAGCCCTCTCCGGGGACGAACTGTTCACATACTGGACAGCTGCCGGACCCTCGCATATATTCCGACACAGAAGGCGTGATTCGATTACAGTCCTAAAGTGCGCTTCCCCGCAAGTCGTTTCCGCAGGGCTATTTGAGCCTCTAGAGCACCCGTACGTCGCGTCACAGCCCACAGCTCGTCGGGGCGCCACCGCAGGGAGACACCTCCTCCCGTGTCCTCGCGGAGCGGCTCCCCTCACCACGGAGACTCGCACAATGAACGTAAGCAAGGAGAACGCCCTTCGCGCCGTCCTGCGGGCCGCGCTGGAGGGACGGGAGGAGGACGCGCGGCAGCTCCTGGGCGCCGTCGTCGAGGACCGGCCGGACGCCGGGGTGGACCCCGAGGGTCTCCAGGACTACATCTTCGCCTCGGCGCTCACGCGGCGCCTGGAGTCGGAGCACGCGGCCGAGATCA
Organism: uncultured Gemmatimonadales bacterium; assembly: GCA_963733105.1. Taxonomy (GTDB): domain Bacteria; phylum Gemmatimonadota; class Gemmatimonadetes; order Longimicrobiales; family Longimicrobiaceae; genus JAFAYN01. The sequence goes on from CAVTCB010000003.1 coordinate 305,015, forward strand.
ACCTGTACCTGCGCCAGTTCGAGATGCCGCAGATCTCGCTCTTCAACCTGCTGGCGCAGAGCCTCCCCACCGTGAGCCTGTCGGTGGCCGTCTCCAACCACCTCCTCTGCGGCTTCCTGGGCGGGTGGGACGAGGTGGCGCTGCTGGACGTGGGGATCGGGACGGGGCGGCAGGAGGTGGCGGTGCTGCACGAGCTGGCGGCGCGCGGGGAGCTCCCGCGGCGGCTCACCGTGTTCGCCGTGGAGCCCGACGCGCAGAGCCTGCGCGAGGCGGAGGAGGCGCTCGGCCTGGCCGCCCGGCAGTACGGCGTCGCCCTGGACTTCCACGGCCTGAACCTGGTGGCCGAGGAGCTGGAGGACGAGCACTGGAGCCTGTTCGGCTCCGCGGGCGGGCCCCTGGTGGTGCACGGCGCCTTCGCGGCGCACCACATCCGCAACCGCGTCCCGGGCTACTGCTCCCGCGCCGAGTTCTTCCGCAAGCTGCGCCTCCTCAGCCCGCTGGCCGTGGTGCTGTGCGAGCCCAGCTCCGACCACCACACCCACCTGGTGGGGGAGCGCTTCGAGAACTGCTGGCGGCACTTCGGGCTCACCTTCGACCTGATCGACCGCTCCGGGCTCCCGCCCCGCGAGGCCGCGGCCATCAAGATGTTCTTCGCCCGCGAGATCCAGGACATCCTCGGGAACGGCGAGGACAACCGCTGCGAGCGGCACGAGAGCGTGGGCACCTGGGTGGAGCGCCTCCGCCGCGCCGGCTTCACCCCCTACGGGGACTTCATCCTCCCCGAGGGGGTCCGCCACGACGTGGTCTCCATCCACCCGCGCGAGGGGTACGTGGGGATGGACTACGGCGGCGAGACGCTGGTGGCCGTGATCTGCGCCACCTCGGGCGACCCCGCCGCGCGGGCCCGCGCCCCGCTCCCGCAGGTCCTCCAGGTGGCGTAGCCCCGGAGCAGCGGAGGCGCGGCCCGTTCCGGGTCCCCGCCTCCGCCACTCCTCCCCGGCACCTCCCCCGCGTTGCGGCCCCTCCGGCGCGACCCTCGACAAGGGTTGACAACGCATCTTCCCCGGCCGTAAAGTATTCGCTCCTTGCGAGACAAACGCGATCCTGGCGGAGCGCGCCGGAGCCCTCATGTTTCCGGGGCGGCCGGCCGACACTTCCGCATGGAACCCGACCGTTCGCGACCCAACCTTCTTCACGGGAGCACCATGAGCCGTCGTACCTTTCCGGGCGTCCAGGTCAGCGGAGGCAACATCCTCTCCATGCTGGCCGCCATGGGGCCGTTCCGGAAGCGCGGCGAGCAGATCCTGGAGGAGCACGGGATCCGCGAGGTGCAGGCGGACCAGTGGTACTCGCTGGACGGGTACGTCCGCTCGCTGGAGATGATCGGCGAGAAGATGGGGCCGAACACCCTGTTCCAGATCGGCAAGCACATCCCCGACCACGTGATGCTCCCCCCGGGGATCGACACCTTCGAGAAGGTGGCCGCCTCGTTCGGGATGGCGTTCGACATGAACCACCGGGGCGGGGACGCGGGGAAGATCACCTACGAGATGACGGGGGACCGGTCGGTCACCATCGTCACGGGCACCCCGTACCCGACGGACTTCGACAAGGGCGTGGTGCAGGGGTTCTACCACAAGCTGATCTCGACCCGGGTGAACGTGGTGGAGGCCACGTCGCAGCCGAGCAAGCGCGAGGGCGCGGAGACGTCCACCTTCCTGGTGACGACGCTCTAGCCGCCGGGGGGACCGCTCCGAAGCCCCGCGGAAACGGCCCCGCGGGTCTTCTACGCGGGCTCCGGGAGCCCCGGAAACGGCCCCGGGTCTCCCCTCGCCGGAGCGAGCCAGCCAAACTGCCGGCTGTCTCCCTCCGAACAGGATGTGGGAACTGTGGGAACTGCAACAGCAAACGACGGGGCGGCGCCATCGCGGCGCCGCCCCGTCGTCGTTGCAGGCTGTCCCCTGTTCCCTGTCCCCTATACCCTGTCCTTCACCAGCACACCCGGTTCCGCCCGCCCCGCTTGGCCTCGTACAGCTTGCCGTCGGCCCGGGACAGGAGCTGCGCGGGGGAGGAACAGACCGGGTCGGCGCACAGGCCGATGCTGAGGGTGACGGCCAGGCCGGGGCACAGGGATCGACCAGTCGGCGCCGGCCACCGCGTCGCGCAGGCGGTCGCACACGGCGGCGGCGCGCTCGGCGGGGGTCTCCACCAGGATCAGCACGAACTCCTCCCCGCCGTAGCGCCCCACCACGTCCACCCCGCGGCACCCCTCCCGCAGCGTCTGCGCGACCCGGCGCAGCACCTCGTCCCCCACGGCGTGCGAGAAGCGGTCGTTCACCTGCTTGAACTCGTCCAGGTCGGCCACGCACACCGCCAGGTCGCGCCCGAAGCGGCGGGAGCGCTCGAACTCCACCCCCAGCCGCTCGTCCACGTGCCGCCGGTTGTGCAGCCCGGTCAGCGAGTCCTCGCGCGTCCGGCGGTCCAGCTCCGCGGCCTGGAGGCGGAGCTGCTCCAGGAGGCGCGCCTTCTCCTCGTCGGCGTCGCGCAGCGAGGCGTAGGCGCGCGTCAGCTCCTCGTTGCGCAGGCGGTACAGCTCCGCCTCGCGGTGCGCCCGCTCCACCTCGGCCTGCACCTGGATGCTCCGGATGCGGGCGTCCGACTCCGCGTTGAACACCTCCTCCCACCCGGCGTGGAAGGCGCGGTGGTGCTCCAGCGCCCGGGCCGACTCCCCCAGCGCCGCCCACAGCCCGGAGAGCGCGCGGTGCGCCTCGTACACCAGGCGCCGCGAGCCGATCTCCTCCGCCGTCTCCAGCGCCTCGCCCAGGTCGGCCAGCGCGGCCCCGGTCTCCCCCAGGCGCGTCCGCACCTCCCCCAGGCGGATCAGCGTCTCCACCTCGAAGAAGCGCGACCGCACCTCGCGGGTGATCTCCAGGCTCTCGGAGTAGCAGGCGAGGGCCCGGTCCAGCTCGCCGCCGCGCTCGTGCACCTGCCCCAGCTCCCGCAGGCAGTCGGCCTCCCCGTCGCGGTTCTCCGTCTCGCGCAGGCGCTCCAGCGCCCGCGCGAAGAACTCCATCGCCCGCGCGGGGTCGCGCAGGCTCTCGTGGCAGGTGGCCACGTTGAGCAGGGAGACCCCGGAGCCGTGGCGGTCGCCCACCTCCTCCTTGAGCGCCAGGGAGCGGAGGTGGTAGTCCAGCGCCTCCTCGAACTCCCCCAGCCGCCCCAGGATGTTGCCGATGTTGTTGAGGCAGTACGCCACCCCCGCGGCGTCGCCGCCCGCCTCGCGGAGGGCCAGGCTGGCGCGGTAGTGCTCCAGGGCGCGCGCGTAGTCGCCCACGTGGTAGTGGACGTTCCCGGCGAAGTTCAGGGACGCGGCCTCCCCGTCGCGGTCCCCCGTCTCGCGCTGCGCGCGCAGGGCGGTGAGGTGGAGGCGGAGCGCCTCGGGGTGGCTCCCCAGCCGCCAGTGCACGTTGCCGATCCCGTTCAGCGCCCCGGCGCGCCCGGTCTCGTCCCCCGCGCGCTCGAAGAGCTGCAGCGCCGTCCCCAGCTCCGCCAGCGCCGCGTCGTACTCGGAGCGGTGGTAGTGGCAGACGCCCAGGGTGCGGCGGGCGTAGGCCTCGCCGCGGAGGTAGAAGCCGTCCCCGGCCAGCGCGCACGCCTCGCGGGCCAGCTCGGCGGCGCGGGCGGGGTCGCGGTTGCGCAGCTCCCAGGCGACCGAGTTCAGGGCGTCCACCCGCTCCACGGGGCCGGTTGCCCTGTCCTCCGCCGCCGGGGAGCTCACGCGCCGCCTCCCCCCTCCGCGGCGGCCTCGTGGGCCAGCTCGTACGCGGCGTTGCGGGCGATCCCCAGCCGCCGCCGCAGCTCCTTGGCCGCGGCGCTGGGGGACATCCCCTGCGACAGGAGCGCCTGCGCCAGCGAGCGGGCGGCCAGCGCGTCGGTGGCGTCTTCCGCGGCCTCGTCCTCCGGGCGCCCCTCCACCACCACCACGATCTCCCCGCGCACCTCCCGCTCCTCGCAGCGCGCCGCGGCCTCCTCGGCGGTCCCCCGGAAGACCTCCTCGTGCAGCTTGGTCAGCTCGCGCGCCACGGCCACGCGGCGGCCCGGGCCGGCGGCTTCGGCCAGGTCGCGGAGGAGCTCGGCGGTGCGGTTGGGCGACTCGTAGAGCACGGCGGCGTAGGGGAGCGCGGCGATCTCCTCCAGGAGGTCGGTCCGCTTCCCCCCCTTGCGGGGGATGAAGCCGTAGAAGGCGAAGCGGTCGGCGGGGATGCCGGAGGCCACCAGGGCGGCCAGGAGGGCGGAGGCGCCGGGGACGGGGACCACCTCGAACCCCGCCTCCACCACCTCGCGGACGATGCGGGCCCCGGGGTCGGAGAGGAGCGGGGTCCCGGCGTCCGTCACCAGCGCCACCTCCTTCCCCTCGCGGAGCATCTCCACCACCGTCCCGGCGCGCGACCTCTCGTTGTGCTCGTGCGCGGAGACCATCCGCCCCTCGATCCCGTAGTGGCGCAGGAGCGTGGCGGTGCGGCGGGTGTCCTCGGCCAGGATCACGTCCGCGGCGCGGAGCGTCTCCACGGCCCGGTAGGTGATGTCCCCCAGGTTCCCGATGGGGGTGCTGACCACGTGCAGGGAGGCCACGTCAGAACGCCACCGCCCAGGGGAGCCGCGCGAAGAAGCCCTGCTCCGCCAGGACGAAGCGGGAGTCGCGCGCCACCCGCTCCACGATCTCGGCGGGGTCCACGGCCCACTGGTCGGCCGCGGCGATCAGCGTCTCCGTGACCCACTCCGCCACCCCGTCGGTGAGCTGGCGCGGGGTGGCGACCGGGTCGCCGCGCACGCGGCCGTCGTCGCTGAGGACGAGCGCCGCCACCTGCGGCCGGCGGGCGACGGCCGCGCCGTGCGCGCGCCGCATCAGCGCCATCCCCGCCTCCCGCCCCACCGGCTGCGACACCTCGCGCAGCACCCCGCCCACCACGCGCCGGTACAGGTCCACCAGCCCCGGCTGCGCCTGCGCGGGGAGCTCGTCCAGCCCGGGGTAGAGCCCCACGCGGAGCCCGGACGCCTGGAACGCCCCGCGCACCCGGTCGACCAGCGGGGCGGCCGGGTCGCGGTCGCAGAAGTAGCCGGAGCGGCACGCCCCGTCCTCGAACACCAGGTACTGCACCGAGTGCGCGTCGCGCAGCTCCAGCACCCCGGCGAAGCGGCGCTCGCGGAGCGCGGGGAAGAGCTGGTCCGGGCGGGCGGCCTCCCCGTCGACCCAGGGGAGGGGATCGTTCACCAGGGTGGCGAGCATGGCGCGGAGCTGCGCCTCGGGCGCGCCGAAGAAGGCGATCTGCCCGTTCTCCCCCCGCTCGCTCTCGGTGCTGGCGGTGCGGAGCACCTCGGCCAGCGCCACCTGCCGCCGCCCGGCCGGGTCCAGCCGCCCGGCGTGGAAGGGCTCGCCGTCGCGGATGAAGATGAGGTAGCAGCGCTCCCCCAGCTGCACCACCACGAAGCCGGGGACGCGCGCGGTCCGGTCCCGCTTGCCGTCGCTGAGGAGCCCGGGGAGGTTGATGTAGCTCAGTCGGGTCTGCGGGAGGTAGGCTACCTCGTGCGGAAACCGGTACATGGCCTGTGGGTGGGGAGCGGACGGAACGGGCGGACGCCGCGATGGGTTCAGCTTCCGTGCCGCGGCGCAGCGCGAGAGAGAGCGGGGAGCGGCGCCGGAGGGGGCGCGCGCAATCGGCACGGCGGGGCGCAGAATGCAAGGGGCCCCGGGCCCGGACGGGGGTCCGGACCCGGGGCCGCCACGGGGCCTACAGGTGCTGCTGGATCTTCTGCTCCAGCGCCTGCCGCGGCACGGCGCCCACCACCGTGTCCACCAGCTGCCCGTCCTTGAAGAACAGGATGGTGGGGATGGAGCGCACGTTGAACTGCGAGGCCGCGCGCGGGTTGGAGTCCACGTCCAGCTTCCCCACCTTCACGCGCCCCTGGTACTCCTGCGCCAGCTGCTCCACGATGGGGCCCACCATGCGGCAGGGGCCGCACCACTCGGCCCAGAAGTCGACGACGGCGAGGCCGTTCGCGCCGGCGATCTCCGTCTGGAAGTTGTCATCGGTCACCGTGACGGTGTTTCCGTTCTCCGCCATTGAATCCTTCCCGGTTTGGGGATCAGTAGCCAGTCCCGCCCGCGCGGGCTATTCTTTCCCGCGGCGCACCCGACGCAAGAACCCCACCGCAGCGAGGCACGATGAACGAGCGGGTCCTGGATCACGTGGGAGTGGCCGTCCAGTCGCTGGACGAGGCCCTTCCACTCTTCGAATCTATCACGGGCGGCAAGGGGTACGGCCGCGAGACCGTGGAGTCGCAGGGCGTGGAGATCGCCTTCGTGGGGAGCGGGGCCGGGCGGATGGAGCTGCTGGCCCCCACCCGCCCCGACTCCCCGGTGGGGAAGTTCCTGGCGAAGCGGGGGCCGGGGATGCACCACCTCTGCTACCGGGTGCCGGACGTGGCGGCGGCGCTGGAGGAGTTCGCGCGGGAGGGGTACGAGCTGATCGACCGGGAGCCGCGGACGGGGGGGCACGGCCACCGGGTGGCCTTCCTCCACCCCCGCTCCACGGGCGGGGTGCTCGTGGAGCTGGTGCAGGGGGAGTAGGCCCGGGCCGTCAGCGGCCGCGGTTGGACGTCGCGGGGTTGGTGATCGCCTCCACCACCACCTGCTCCACGAACCAGCGGCTCTCGGGGCCGCGCACGGCCACGAAGGGGACGTCGATCTTGCGGCTCCCCCGGGTGAGCTGCGCGGTCACCCGCACGGCGGCCCCGGTCCGCCCCGGGACCGCCTCCTCGCCGCGGATGGTGAAGGCGTCGTTCTGGAGCACGGTGGCGAGGGCGTACATGCGGCGCTCCACGTCCGACTGCCGGTCGCGCCGCAGCACCGGGCCGCTGGCGGTGCCGAAGAGCCACCCCATCTCCACGTAGTCCTTCTCCGCCGAAAGGCGGAGGAAGCGCTCCACGGCGGCCGAGGGCGCGGGGGCGCCGGGGGTGCTCCGGGGGGCGGCGGCGGGGCGCCCTCCCCCGCACGCGGCGAGGAGCGCCAGCGCCAGCAGGGGAAGGAGCCGGGGGAGTCGGGACCAGGGCACGGGGCCTCCGGGGAAGAGCCGGGAGAAGAAAGAAGGGGCCGCCCCGCGGGGGGCGGCCCCGAATGCTAGGCGGGGGGTGGGGGGGTGTCAACCCGCGCGGGTCACGCCGCCCCCGCCTCCGCCCCGCTCCCCGCGCCGCGGAAGACGAGCTGCGGGGAGCCCGGCTCGTGGTCCACCACGATGGTGTCCCCCTCGCGGAACTCGCCCTCCAGCACCCGGATGGCGAGCGGGTTCTGCACCAGCCGCTGGATGGCGCGCTTCAGCGGGCGCGCCCCGTACGCGGGGTCGTACCCCTCGTCGGCCACGTGCTTCTTGGCCGCGTCGGTCACCTCCAGGCGCAGCTTCCGGTCGGCCAGGAGCCGCTCCAGCTTGCGGAGCTGGATGTCCACGATCACGGTGAGGTCCTCCGTCCCCAGCGGCCGGAAGACGATGACGTCGTCCACCCGGTTCAGGAACTCGGGGCGGAAGGCGCGCCGCAGCTCCCCCAGCACCGCCGTCTCCACCTCCACGCGCGTGTCGGGGTCGCGGAGCCGCGCCGACTGCTCCAGGATGAGCGGGCTCCCCAGGTTGGAGGTCATGATGACCACCGTGTTGCGGAAGCTCACCACGCGCCCCTGCGAGTCGGTGAGGCGCCCGTCGTCCAGGAGCTGGAGGAGGACGTTGAACACGTCCGGGTGGGCCTTCTCGATCTCGTCGAAGAGGACCACGGAGTAGGGGCGCCGCCGCACCGCCTCGGTGAGCTGCCCGCCCTCCTCGTACCCCACGTACCCGGGAGGGGCGCCGATCAGCCGGGCCACGGCGTGCTTCTCCATGTACTCCGACATGTCGATGCGCACCATGGCCTCCTCGTTGTCGAAGAGGAACTCGGCCAGGGCGCGGGCCGTCTCCGTCTTCCCCACCCCGGTGGGGCCCAGGAAGATGAAGGAGCCGATGGGGCGGTTGGGGTCCTGCAGCCCGGCCCGCGAGCGGCGCACCGCGTCGGCGACGGCGCGGGTGGCCTCCGGCTGCCCGATGACCCGCCGGTTGAGGTGCTCGTCCAGGTGGGCCAGGCGCTCCCGCTCGGACTGGAGCATCCGCGCCACGGGAATCCCCGTCCAGTTGGCCACCACCTCGGCCATGTCGTCGGCGTCCACCTCCTCCTTGAGGAACCGGGCGGTCTTCTGGAGCTCGTGCAGGCGCGCCTCGGCCTCCTGCACGTCCTTCTGCAGCGCCGGCGCCTCGCCGTACTGGATCTCGGCGGCGCGGGCCAGGTCGCCCATGCGGGTGGCGCGCTCCACCTCCACGCGCAGCCCCTCCAGCCGCTCCTTCATCTCGCGCAGGTCGGCGATCACCTGCTTCTCCGACTGCCACTGCGCCTTCATCCCCGAGGAGCGCTCGCGCAGCTCGGCGACCTCCTGCTCCACCTTCCCCCGCCGCTCCGCCGACTCGGGGTCGGTCTCGCGGGCAAGCGCCTGGCGCTCGATCTCCAGCTGCACGATGCGCCGCTCCACCTCGTCGATCTCCTGCGGGAGCGAGTCGATCTCGATGCGCAGCCGCGACGCGGCCTCGTCGATCAGGTCGATGGCCTTGTCCGGGAGGAAGCGGTCGCCGATGTAGCGGTTGGAGAGCGTGGCCGCGGCCACGATGGCCGGGTCGGTGATGCGCACGCCGTGGTGCACCTCGTAGCGCTCCTTGAGCCCGCGGAGGATGGCGATGGTGTCCTCCACGCCGGGCTCGCCCACGAACACCGGCTGGAAGCGCCGCTCCAGCGCGGCGTCCTTCTCGATGTACTGGCGGTACTCGTCCAGCGTGGTGGCGCCCACCAGCCGCAGCTCGCCGCGGGCCAGCGCCGGCTTGAGCATGTTCCCGGCGTCGGGCGAGCCCTCGGTCTTCCCCGCCCCGACGATGGTGTGCAGCTCGTCGATGAAGACGATGAAGCGGCCCTCGGCCTCGGTGAGCTCCTTGAGGACGGCCTTGAGCCGCTCCTCGAACTCGCCGCGGTACTTGGCGCCGGCGAGCATGGCCCCGATGTCCAGGGAGACGAGCGTCTTGTCGCGCAGCCCCTCGGGGACGTCGCCGTTGACGATGCGCTGCGCCAGCCCCTCGGCGATGGCGGTCTTCCCGACGCCGGGCTCGCCGATGAGGACGGGGTTGTTCTTGGTGCGCCGCGAAAGGACCTGGATGAGGCGGCGGATCTCCTCGTCGCGCCCGATCACCGGGTCCAGCTTCCCGCTCCGGGCCCGCTCGGTGAGGTCGGTGGAGAAGCGCTGGAGGGCCTGGTACTTCTCCTCGGGGTTCTGGTCGGTGACGCGGTGCGCGCCGCGCACCTGCTTCAGCGCCTCCAGGAGCGAGTCGCGGGTGGCGCCCTGCGCGCCCAGGAGGTCGCGCGCGCTGGAGCCCTTCCTGTGGGCGAGCCCCAGGAGGACGTGCTCGGTGGAGACGTACTCGTCCTTGAGGGCGCGCGCCTCCTTCTCGGCCTCGTCCAGGATCCCGTTCAGCTCGCGGGAGATGGTGGGCTGCGACCCGCCGCTCTGCTTGGGGAGCCGGTCGAGCGCCGCCGCGGTCTCGCTCTTCAGCCGGGTGACGTTGACGCCCACCTTCTGGAGGATGGGGACGACGATCCCCTCCTCCTGCTCCAGGAGCGCGGAGAGGAGGTGCAGGTCCTCGATGGCGGGGTTGCCCGCGCGCCTCGCGGCGTTCTGCGCCTCCTGCAGCGCCTCCGTGGACTTCACGGTCAGACGGTCGAGGTTGATCATGTGCGTGGAGGTTCGGGTGTTCCTTCGTCGCGGGCGGGAGCCCGTCTTTTCGTGGCCGTCGGCGGTGTCGCGGACGGCGTCGCTGCCGGGGACCAGGGGAAGAACCGTACCCGGAAAAGCTGCCATAACCGCACGGAATCCCGCGGCCGGCGCGTACCCGCGCCGGAAGAAGACTGCCTAAATGGCCGTCTCTCCGATACTTGCGCTCAGCGCTCCCGGAGCCGCACGCGGGTGACCTCCTCCACGGCGCCGGTGACGGCGCGGAAGCCCTCCACGTCCCGCGCGCTCACCCGCTCCCGGATCTCGCCCTCCAGCGTCTCCAGGAGCCGGTTCAGGCGCTCCGCCAGCTCCACGCCCTCGGCGGTGACGTGGATGAGGAAGGAGCGGCGGTCGTCGGGGTTGACCTCCCGCCGGACCCAGCCGGCCCCCTCCAGGCGGTCCAGGATGCTGGTGAAGGTGGACTGCTTGATCCCGAAGACGCGCACCAGCTCGCCGACGGGGGCGGGGGCGTAGCTCCGGAGGTAGCTGAGGACGTGCCCCTCGGTGGGGCTCACCCCCATCTCCTGGGTGAGGCTCTCCAGGTACACGGAGAGCTGCCGGGAGGCCTTGTGGAGGGGAGAGAAGAATTCGAGGGCCATGCGGGAATATACGGCGGCTGCATCACCCGCCGCCACGCGATGGTTGACGTACAGATACGAAGACGTATAATACGATTTCGTATCACATCCACCCGGATCGAGGTGACCATGACCACAGCCGCACCGGCGACCGTGCCCGAAGTCGAGGTCTTCCGCCACCAGGCCCACATCACCCACCAGGTGGTGCACCTCAACGTGGCCGGGGTGAGCCAGGAGGAGAGCCTGATCCAGCCGGTCGGCGGCGGGAACTGCCTGAACTGGGTGGTGGGACACCTGGTCGCCGTCTACGACCAGGCGCTCCCGGTGCTCGGCCAGGAGCCGGTGAAGGAGAAGGGTGAGCTGAAGCGGTACGAACGGGGGAGCCCGCCCCTGCGCGACCCGGCGGAGGCGCGGGAGCTGGGGGAGCTGATGACGATGTGGGACGAGGCCTCCCGGCGCTTCGACGCCGGGCTGGCCGCCCTCCCCGCGGAGGTCCTGGACCGGCCCGCGCCGCACAGCCCCGCCGGCAACCCGGACGAGACCGTCCGCTCGCTCGTGAGCACCATCCTCTTCCACCAGGCCTACCACGCGGGCCAGACGGGGCTCCTCCGGAGGATCGCAGGGAAGGAGGGCGCGATCCCCTGACCCCTCCGGTGCGGATGTTGCGGCCCGAACGGCTCGCGGCGCGGGTACGCCGCTTCGGGTCCTTCCCTGCAGAGGAGGTGCTCATGAGGAAGACGCGGAAGATCGGGACCGGGGTGTTCGCCGCGGCGGTCGCGGCGGCGCTGGCGTTCGGCGGCGGGACCGCGATGGCCTCGACGCGCGCGGAGGCCGCGTGCTCCAACCCGGCCGGGGCGTGCGTGGTGACGGCGCAGTGCATCCAGTACTGCTTCCCGTACGGAGGCCGGTGCAGCACCCTCGTGGGCGGGGGCTGCTGCGTCTGCAACCGCTGACGGAGACGGAAGCGCCCCCGCCGCGAGACTCGCGGCGGGGGCGCTTTCGTTCTGGATCGAGACTCCGGTGGGGCTCCTGCCGGAGGCGCCCTCCGCGCGCCCCCACCCGGCTCGCTTTAGGCTCGCCACCCTCCCCCGTTCCGGGGGAGGGGCATCTCCAAGCCTGGACTGAGCTTCACCGTGTCGTGGCAGGCCCCCCACCCCCGACCCCTCCCCCGCAAGCAGGGGGAGGGGAGAACAACGAGTGCAACTACAGACGCAGGCGGCATTTACGTGAGGGATGCGAGCCCGGAGGGGCGAGACCCGCGCGGCTGTTTGCGCGGGTCTCGACTCCGTTAGACAGCGGTCGTTTGCTGCCTACGGAGCCGCAGCCCGACCCCGCGCCAGCGGGGGCACGCCCGAACCCGGTTCCTTCGTTGTCGTCAGCCCCTTACCGCACCGACGACAGCAGCAGCGAGTTCACGAACATCGGCTGCGCCGAGCGCCAGAAGAGGCGGAAGAGCGGGTCGTCGGCGAACAGCACCACGCTCCCCTGCCCCACGGACTTGGTCACCAGCCACGCCCCCTCCTCCAGCCGCTTCAGGTTGGCGGGGGAGATCACCCCGGAGACGCGGGCCAGGTCCTTGGGGAAGTAGGCGACGGCCTCCACGCCCTCGGCGGGCTCGAAGATCATGGTCCCCTCGTGCAGCGCGAAGCCGCGGTCCGCGTGCCCGTCGATCCCGGCGCCCCAGGCCAGCGGGTGCGCGGGGTCCAGGCGCAGCGGGAGGATGGTCCCGGGGACCTGCTCCTTCCAGTCCTCGCGCTCGCGCTCCTCGCGCCCGGCGAGAAGGCGCGCGCGCCCGCCCGCGGCGGAGTCCGCGTCCTCGGTGCGGGTCTTGACCTCGGCGAGGGCGGCGGCGGCCTGCGCCCCGCCGGCCACGGCCACCAGCCGCCCGCCGCGCTCCAGCCACGGCTTGATGGCGTCCTGCGCGGGCTTCCCCAGCGCGCTCCCGGAGGCGTCGGGAAGGACGATGACGTCGTACTCGGACAGGTCGATCCGGGGGAGGTCGCCGGCGAGGACGGCGTCGAAGCGCATCCCCAGCTCCTTCTCCAGAAAGAACCAGAAGGCGCCGTAGGAGGTGGCGCTCACCCCCTCGCCGCCCACCAGGGCGACGCGCGGGAGGCGGACGGGGGCCACGTTCTCGCTCCCCAGGTCGATCCCGCCCTCGCTGAGCCCGCTCCGCACCGGGACCACGGCGCCGCCCAGGCCGGCGGCGGCGACGCGGGCCTGGAGCGAGTCGTTGCCGCCGGCGGGGAGGAACCAGGTCCCCGCGGGGAAGCGGCGCCCGCCGAAGGTGGAGGGCTTGGCGAGGACGCGAGCGCGGCCGCCCCGCTCCAGGAAGCGCGTCACCTGCGGCGCCACTCCCGGCGCGGGGACCACCAGGTAGCCGTACCCCGGCGCGGCGGGGACCACGCTCCCGGGCGTCCCGGCGGGGCCGGACACCGCCGTCCACCCGGCGGCGGGGGTGGAGCCCACCCGGTACGCCGCCACGCCGTAGGCGTAGGGGAGCGACCAGGCGCTGACGTCGTAGGAGTACTCCGCCTTCAGGGTGGTCTCGGGCTGGAGGAGGGTGGTGGCCAGGCGGCCGCGCGGCTGGCGGGCGCGCACCCGGTAGGTGCCGGCCGGGAACTCCCCGCGGGCGTCGAAGCCGGGGTGCGCGGTGGCGCGGGCGCCGAAGCCCTGCGCGGCGCGCTCCACCTCGATCCCCTGCTGCCGCAGGTGCGCCACCAGCGCCTCCACGCGGCCGGGGTCGGTGCCCGGGACCAGGAGGAAGTCGGAGGCGCCGGCCCCCTGCCCGATGGTGCGCTGCCCGGCGGCGTAGTCCAGGAGGAGCGCGCTCTTCCCGGCGGCGGCGGTGCGGAGGGTGGCGTTGCCGGAGGTGCGGTGGTGCTCGGCGCGCTGGGCGAGGGTGAGGGTGTCGCCGTCCTCCTGGCGGATGGCGAGCCCGGCGGCGCCGTGCCCGGCCTGCTCGTAGGTCATCCCGATGGCGCCGGTGAGCGAGGGCCAGGAGTCGCCGTAGCCGGGGTAGAACAGGTCGAACGCCTCGGCGGTGTAGTACTCCCAGCCGCGGGCGTCGAAGGCGCGGGCGTTCCCCTCGCCGAAGCGCTTCCCCCACCGGAGGACGGACTCGGGGTAGATGGGGTTGATGGGGGCGCTGGCGGGGAAGAAGAAGTACGACGAGTTGTAGAACATCTCGTGGAAGTCCACGTGCACCTGGGGGTTCCAGCGCCACCAGGTGGCCAGCCGCGCGCGGGTCTCGGCCTGGGTGCCCCAGGACCAGTCGCGGTTCAGGTCGAACAGGTAGTGGTTGAAGCGCCCGCCGGGCCACGGCTCGCGGTGCTCGCGCGACTGCGGATCGGGGTCGGGCCGGTCGCCCACGACGGAGTTGAACCACTGCACGTAGCGGTCGCGCCCGTCGGGGTTGGTGACGGGGTCGATGACCACCACCAGCGAGTCGAGCACGCCGGCCACCTCGGGGGCGCCGCGCGCCAGGTCCCACGCGGTCCACATGGCGGCCTCGGAGGAGGAGGACTCGTTGCCGTGGACGCCGTAGGAGAAGTAGACCACGGCCGGGTTGGTGGCGGCGATCTGCCGCGCGCGCTCGGGGGAGGTCTCGGGGCGGGTCAGCTCGGCGTTGGCGGCGAGGATGGCGTCCAGCCGCTGGAGGTTCTCGGGCCGGGCGACGACGAGCTGGAAGAGCTCGCGCCTCTCGTTGGTGGTGCCGTACGGCCGGTACTCCACCAGCGGCGAGGCGTCGGCGAGGGCGCGGGAGTAGTCGCGCACGCCGGAGTACGGGGTGAAGTGCTCCCCCATGGCGTAGCCGTGGAAGTCGGCGGGGGAGCGGAGCGGCGACCTGCGCCTGCGCGGCTCCCGCGGGGAGCGCGAGGAAGAGGAGCGCGGCCAGCGTGCGCCGGCGTGCGGTGCGCGGGGTCATTCGGACGTGTGTGCGAGGGGGAGCGCGCCCGTCGGAGCGCCGGACGGAAACCGGGCAAAACCTATGCGCGGCACGGGGTGTACGCAACCGCGGCGCTTGACACGCGGGGGGCGCGCGGGTAGGCTCCTCCGCCGCGCCGGAGCCCCTCCGGCGCCCCTTCTCTGGACGGAGCGAACGATGCGGAAGTGGAGCGCGCTTCTCCTCCTGGCGCTGGCCGCCGGCGGGTGCGGCCGGGCGGGCGCGGAGCGGACGGACGCGATCTCGCGCGAGCGGTTCGTGGCCGCGAACGTGGCGCTGCGGACCGTGCGGGTGCCGTCCGGCGACTCGGCGAAGACGCGCGCCGACTCGGTCCGCGCCCGCGCCGACTCCGCCCGCGCGCGCCAGGCGGTGCTGAAGAAGCAGGGCCTGACCCCCGCGCAGCTCCAGGGCTACCTGGACGCCCACCGCGGCGACACGGAGGCCCTGGCGACGACGTGGAAGGAGATCTCGGACCGGATCACCCGGGCGGACTCGGTGGCGCGCGCGGACTCGGCCCGGAAGGATTCCGCGAGGACGCGGGCGGACTCGGCGAAGCGGGCGCGGTGCCGACGCCGGCCGCCTGGGGAGGGGGGCGGAGCAGGCCCCCACCCCAAACCCCTCCCCCGCAAGCAGGGGAGGGTCTTTTCTCGTGGAAGCAGTGACGGGGCGAGGGAACACGGAAGCATTGTCGTGCTCCCCTCCCCCCTTGTGGGGGAGGGGCCGGGGGTGGGGGGTAGCCGACGCGCGAAGGCCGGGACCTCGTCCAGAGATCCCGGCCTTTTGCCGTTCGCAGTTGCTGTTCCGCCGTACCCGTATGATCCTCTCGGAGGGAGACACCGGGGCCGTTTCCGGTGGCTCACTCCGGGGCGGGGAGACTCGCGCGGTTTGCGAGGCTCGCCGCCCCCGCGCAGGAGACCGGCCGCTGTTTGCCGGGCTCCGGAGCGGCCCGCAAAAGCCTAACGGTCCCGCTCCACCAGATCCCCCCACCGCAGCTTCCGCCGCAAAGTCGAAAAGAACGTCTGCCCCGCGAACCGCACCAGCCGCACCCGCGCCGGACCCCGCCGCACCACCACCCGGTCCCCCGGCGCCAGCTCCGCGTCCTCCTGCCCGTCGATGGTCAGCATCAGCTCCCCCGCGGGAGAGAGCACCTCCACCGACACCGTCTCCTCCGCCGGAAGCACCAGCGGCCGCACGGCGAGCGTGTGCGGGCAGATCGGCGTCGCCACGATGCAGTCCACCGAAGGCGACACGATGGGCCCGCCCGCCGACAGCGAGTACGCGGTGGAGCCGGTGGGCGTGGCCAGGATGATCCCGTCGGCGCTGTAGGTGCCCACCTCCTCGGTGTCGGCGTACACGGCCAGCCGCATCATCCGCGCGACGCCGCCCTTGTGCAGCACGGCGTCGTTCAGCGCGATCCGCGGCTCCCGCACCACCTCGCCGGCCTCGCTCTCGGTCCACACCTCCAGCACCATCCGCTCGTCGGTCCGGTAGTCCCCGGCCAGGAAGCGGTCCAGCGACGACGCCAGCTCGTCCGGCGCGGCGGAGGTCAGGAACCCCAGGTGCCCGAAGTTGACCCCCAGCACGGGCACCCCGTGCCGCGCCACCTGCCGCGCCCCCCGCAGCAGGGTGCCGTCGCCCCCCAGGGTGAGGAGGAGGTCCAGCTCCGCGCACCCGTCGGCGTCCAGGCACTCGGCGCCGGGGGCGGCCTCCATCAGCTCCTCCTCGAAAAGGAGCGCCACCCCGCGGCGCTCCGCGAAGCCGCGGAGCATCTCCAGGGTGGCGTGGAGCTGCGTGTACCGGGGGTGCCCGACGACGCCCACGCGCACGGCGCGGGCGGCCGGGCCGGCGTCAGGCGCTCTCAAGGAGCGGCTGGCGCTTGCTCTCGCCCAGGAGCGCCCGGGCGCGGTCGGCGATCCCGGCGGCGGTGAGCCCCAGCTCGGCCAGGAGCTCGGCGCGCTCGCCGTGCTCCACGAAGGCGTCGGGGAGCCCCAGGGAGGCGCCCCGCACCTCGGGCCACGCCTCGCCGATGCGGGCGCGGACGTAGGCGCCGAAGCCGTTGGCGACCGTCCCCTCCTCCACCGTGAGCACGTGGGTGTGCGCGGGGAAGAGGCGGGCGAGGGCGGCCTCGTCCAGCGGCTTGATGAAGCGGGCGTTGACCACGGTGGCGGAGATCCCGTCGTGGGCCAGCGCCTCGGCGGCCTCCAGGGCGGGGAGCACCATGGTGCCGGTGGCCAGCACGGCCAGGCGCTTCCCCTGGCGGAGCGTCTCCCAGGTGCCGTACTCGAGGCGCGGGATCTCGGCGGCGGGGCGCACGGCGGCGGGGACGGCGTCGCGGGGGATGCGGAGCGAGAAGGGGCCGCCCGCGTGCTCGATCCCCAGCCGCAGCAGGGCCACCATCTCCTCGCCGTCCTTGGGGGCGGTGATGGTCATCCCCGGGACGGCGAGGAGGTAGCCGATGTCGATCCCGCCGTGGTGGGTGGGGCCGTCGTCGCCGGCGATCCCCGCGCGGTCCAGGCAGAACACCACGGGGAGGTCCTGGAGCGCGACGTCGTGGACGATGGAGTCGTAGGCGCGCTGCAGGAAGGTGGAGTAGATGGCGACGACGGGCCTGATCCCCTGCGTGGCCAGCCCGGCGGCGAAGGTGACGGCGTGCCCCTCGGCGATCCCCACGTCGAAGAAGCGCCCGGGGTGCTCGGCCTGGAAGACGTCGGTGCTGGTCCCGGTGGACATGGCGGCGGTGATGGCCACCACCTGGGGGTACTCGCGCGCCAGCTCGGTGAGGGCGGCGCCGAAGACGTTCTGGTAGCGCGGGAGCCCGGCGGAGGCCTTCTTGAGCGGGGCGCCGGTGGCCTTGTCGAAGCCGCCGCCGGCGTGCCACTTGACCTGGTCGGCCTCGGCGGGGGCGAAGCCCTTCCCCTTGGTGGTGAGGACGTGCACCAGGCGCGGCCCCTTCATCTCCCGCACCTGGCGGAAGGTCTCCAGGAGCTGCCCCAGGTCGTGCCCGTCCACGGGGCCGACGTAGCGGAAGCCCAGCTCCTCGAAGAGCATCCCGGGGACGAACATCCCCTTGAGGGCGTCGTCGGCGCGGACGGCGAAGTGCTCCACCATCTCGCCCAGCGTCCCCAGGCGGGAGGCGGAGTGGACCACCCGCTTCACCTCCTCGCGCACCCGGTTGTACAGCGGGGAGGTGCGCACCTCGGTGATGCGCTTGTGGATCCCCAGGTACTTGTGCAGCGCCCCCACGTTGGGGGAGATGGACATCTGGTTGTCGTTGAGGACCACGATCATGTCGCGGTCGGTGTCGCCGGCGTTGTTGAGCGCCTCGTACGCCAGCCCGCAGGTCATGGAGCCGTCGCCGATGACGGCGATGGTCTCGAAGTCCTCGCCCTTGAGGTCGCGCGCGGCGGCGATCCCCACGGCGGCGGAGATGGAGGTGGCGGCGTGCCCGGCGCCGAAGACGTCGTACGGGGACTCGTCGCGGCGCAGGAACCCGGAGAGGCCGTGGCGGCGGCGGATGCTGGGCATCCGCTCGTTGCGCCCGGTGAGGATCTTGTGCGGGTACGCCTGGTGCCCCACGTCCCAGATGAGCTGGTCGCGGGGGGTGTCGAAGACGCGGTGCAGGGCGATGGTGAGCTCCACCGTGCCCAGGTTGGAGCCGAAGTGGGCGCCCTTGTGCTCGGACACGATGTCCAGGATGCGGCCGCGCACCTCGTCGGCGAGGACGGGGAGCCGGTCTTCGGGGAGCGCGCGGAGGTCCGCGGGCGACTGGATCGAGTCGAGTAGGGACACTGGGTCCGCTCCTTCTGCTTCGTCATGATGGGCGCCGGCCCTGTACAGCCGGCACTGAATCTAGGGCCGCGCGGCCCTTCCTCCAACCTGCGGCGCTCTCAGCGCTCCCGCTCCACCACGTAGTCGGCGAGGGCTTCCAGCTCCGGGGAGCGGATGCCGGCCCCGGCCAGGGCGGCGCGCGCCTCGCGGATGCGCTCCCCGGCCAGCCGCCGGGCGCCCTGCACGCCGAAGAGCGCGGGGTAGGTGCTCTTGGCGGCGGACAGGTCCTTGCCGGCGGTCTTCCCCAGGGCGGACGAGTGGGCGGTGACGTCCAGCACGTCGTCCACGATCTGGAAGGCCAGCCCGAGCGCTTCGCCGTACGCGGCCAGGCCGCGGAGCTCCCCGGGGGTGGCGCGGGCGGCGATCCCGCCGAGCCGGAGGGCCGCGGCAAGGAGCGCGCCGGTCTTGGCGCGGTGGATGCGCTCCAGCCCGCGGACGTCGGTCTCGGCGCCCTCCCCTTCCAGGTCCAGGAGCTGCCCCCCGACCATCCCCTCGGCGCCGGCGGCGGCGCACAGCGCGGCCACCAGCCTCCCCCGCTCGGCGGGGGCGAGCCCCAGCGCGGCGCCCTCGGCGTCCAGCACGGCGGCGGCGGCGGGGAGGAGCGCGGCCCCGGCGAGGACGGCCCGCGCGGCGCCGAACACCCGGTGCACGGTGGGACGCCCGCGGCGCAGGTCGTCGTCGTCCATGCAGGGGAGGTCGTCGTGCACCAGGGAGTAGGTGTGCACCACCTCCACGGCGCACGCCAGCCGGTACGCGGCCTCGGGCGGCTCGCCGCGGAGGGCGCGGTAGGCGGCGCAGCAGAGGACGGGGCGGAGGCGCTTGCCGCGCGTCTCCAGGGCGTAGCGCACGGGGTCGTGGAGGGGGCCGGGGAGGGCGGCCAGGACGCTCTCCGCCACCCCGGCGAGGGCGCGCTCCACGCGCGCGGCCTCGGCGTCCACGAAGGCGGCGGGGTCGGTCCCGGCGAGCGCGGTCACGCCCCGTCCCACGGGTCGAGCCGGAAGTCCTCGCCGTCGGCGAGGAGCTCGTGGACGCGCGCCTCGGTGCGGTCCAGGATGGCCTGCGTGGCGCGGAGGAGCTGCACCCCTTCCTCGAAGAGGGCGAGCGACTCGTCCAGCTCCAGCGCCTCCCCCTCCATCCGGGCGACGATCTCCTCCAGGCGCGACATCTGGGTCTCGAAGCGCGCCTCGTCGGCGGGGGTTACCGGCGGGGGCTCCTTCTTCCGTGCCATCTCAGGACTCTCCGGGGGCGGGGGCCGGCGCCCCCTCCACGCGGCAGGGGACGGAGCCGTCGGACACCGTCAGGGTGAAGGCGCTCCCCGGCGTGAACTGGGCCGCGGAGCGGAGGAGCCTGCGGTCGGGGCCCACCGGGATGGCGAAGCCGCGCGCCAGGGCGCCGAGGGGGGAGAGCACCTGCATCTTCCCCGCCAGGGCGCCCAGCCGCTCGCGCCGGGAGCGCACGGCGCGCTCCCCGGCCCCGGCCAGGCGCTCCCGCGCGTCCTCCAGCTCCGCCCGGGCGCCGGCGACCTGCCCGGCGGCGGCGGCGCGGAGCCGCTCGCGGAGCCCGGACAGCTCGCGGCGGAGCCCGGGCCCGTCGGGGACGGCGGCTTCGGCGGCGGCGGAGGGGGTGGGGGCGCGGAGGTCGGCCACCAGGTCGGCGATGGTGACGTCGGTCTCGTGCCCCACGGCGGAGATGACGGGGACGGGGGACTCGGAGATGGCGCGGGCGACGGCCTCCTCGTTGAAGGCCCACAGGTCCTCGATGGAGCCGCCGCCCCGCCCCACGATGAGGACGTCGGCGCAGGCGGAGCGCCCGAAGAGGCGGATGGCGGCGGCGATCTCCTCGGCGGCGCCCTCGCCCTGCACCCGGCACCCGGCCACCACGATGCGCGTCCACGGGGCGCGGCGGCGCACCACGGCCAGGACGTCGCGCAGGGCGGCGCCGGCCAGGGAGGTGACGACGCCGATGCAGGCGGGGGCGCGGGGGATGGGGCGGCGGCGGTCGGGGGAGGTGAGCCCCTCCCCGTCCAGCTTCGCGCGGAGGCGGTCGAAGGCCAGCTTCCAGAGCCCGTCGCCCCGGGCGTCCAGGTCGGACACGACGAGCTGGAACTCGCCGCGGGCCTCGTACAGGGTGAGCCGCCCCAGGGCGCGCACCTGCATCCCCTCGGCGGGGGAGGTGGGGAGGCGGCGCGCCTCGTCGCGCCACATGACGCAGCGGAGCTGCGAGCCGGCGTCGCGCAGGTTGAAGTAGCAGTGCCCGGAGCGGGCGCGGGTGAAGCTGGACACCTCGCCGGCCACCCAGAGCGGGGGGAAGACCCCCTCGATCATGTTGCGGGCGGCGGCGTTGACGGCGGAGACGGTCCACTCCTCCACGGTCCGGACGACGGGGAAGGCCTCGAACCCGGCGTCGGCCTGCGCGGCGGCGACCGTGCGGGCCAGCTCCTCGTTGCGGGAGGCCTCGGCGGCGCTGAACAGGTCCCAGGTCATCCGCGCCTCCCGCGCCGCCTGCGGGCGCGCGCGTGCTCCCGCTTGGCGGCGTCCACGGTGTTGCGCAGGAGCATGGTGATGGTCATGGGCCCCACGCCGCCGGGGACGGGGGTAATCGCCCCCGCCACCTGGGAGACGGCCTCGAAGTCCACGTCGCCGCGGATGACGTAGCCGCGCGGGTCGGAGGGGTCGTCCACGCGGGTGACGCCGACGTCGATGACGGTGGCGCCGGGCTTGACCATGTCGGCGCGGATCAGCCCCGGCTTCCCCACGGCGACCACCAGGATGTCGGCGGTGCGGGTGTGCGGGGCGATGTCGGGGGTGTGGCGGTGGACCAGGGTGACGCTGGCGTTGGGGCCGGGGGCCATGAGGAGCGACATCAGCGGCTTGGAGACGATGAGGCTGCGCCCCACGATCACGGCGTGCTTCCCGTGGGTGGGGACTTCCTCGCGGCGGATGAGCTCCATGATCCCCGCGGGGGTGGCGGGGACGAACCCGCGCGGGTCGCCGACGAAGGCGCGGCCCACGTTGAGGGGGTGGAAGCCGTCCACGTCCTTGGCGGGGTGGATGCGCTCCAGGAAGGGCTTGGGGTTGAGGTGCGCCGGGAGGGGGAGCTGCACCAGGATGCCGTGGATACCGGGGTCGGCGTTGAGCCCGTCGATGACGCCGAACAGCTCCTCGGCGGACACTTCCGCCGGGAGCTTGAGGGTGCGGTCCTGCATCCCGGCCTCGCGGCAGGCGCGGGCCTTCATCCGCACGTAGACCTCGCTGGCGGGGTCGCTCCCCACCAGGACCACGGCGAGTCCGGGGACGACGCCGTCGGCGCGCAGCCGGGCGGCCTCGGCGGCCACCTCGGCGCGGATGGTCTTGCTGATCTCGGTTCCGTCGATGATCCGCGCCACGTCAGACCTTTCCGAACATCCCTTCCAGTGCCTTGGCGTAGGGGACGCTCACCCGCTCGATCCCGGTGGCGAGCCCCCGCGCCGCGTCGACCTGCACGACCGCGCCCTGGAGGTGCAGCTCGTCGTCGGCGGGCTGCATCCGCTCGCCGCGCGTCTGGGTGAGCTGCCGCTCCAGGGAGATCTCCCACTTCATCCCGATGATCCCGCCCAGCCCGCCGGTGAGCCCCAGGTCGGTGATGGCGGCGGTCCCCCGGGGGAGGACGCGCTCGTCGGCGGTCTGGCAGTGGGTGTGGGTCCCCACGACGGCGGCGACGCGCCCGTCCAGGTAGCGCGCGAACGCCTGCTTCTCGCTGGTGGCCTCGGCGTGGAAGTCCACCACGACGACGTCGGCCTTCCCCTTCATCTCGGCGAGGAGGGCGTCGGCGCAGCGGAAGGGGTCGTCGATGGGGGCCATGAAGGTGCGCCCCTGGAGGTTGAGCACCCCCAGCCGCACCCCGCCCACGTCGCACCACGGTGGCGCCGCGCCCGGGGTTGGCGGGGGGGAAGTTGGCGGGGCGCAGGAGCCGGGCCTCGTTCCGGAGGGTGGGCTCCAGCTCCTTGATCTTGTCCCAGACGTGGTTGCCGGTGGTGATGACGTCCACGCCCATGTCCAGGAACTCCTGGACGTTCTCGGGGGTGATCCCGAACCCCCCGGCGGCGTTCTCCCCGTTGAGCACCACGGCGTCGGCCCGCGTGTCCCGCTTCACCAGCCGCAGGAGCCCCTTGGCGACCTTCCGCCCGGGGCTCCCGATGACGTCGGCGACGAAGAGGATCCTCACGGCGAGGGGACAGGGAACAGGGGACAGGGGACAGCCTGCAACGGCACGATGCCGCGGCCGTCGCCGTGCCGTTGCCGTTCCGCAGTACCCATAAAAGCATGTGCGGAGGGAGACAGCCGGGCAGTTTCGGCTGGCTCACTCCGCGGGCGGGGAGACTCGCGGGCTGTTTCGCGAGGCTCACCGCCCCCGCGCAGGAGACCGGCCGCGGTTTGGCCGGGCTCCGGAGCGGCCCCACGCCCACGAACAAACATCAGCGGGCGAAGTCCACGGCGCGGGTCTCCCGGATCACCACCACCTTGATCTGCCCCGGGTACTGCAGCTCCGCCTCGATGCGCCGCGCCGTCTCCTCGCTCAGCCGCGTCATGTCCTCGTCGGACACCCGCTCCGGCGTGACCATGATGCGGATCTCGCGCCCGGCCTGGATGGCGAAGCACCGCTCGACGCCCGGGAACGAGGTGGCGATCTCCTCCAGCTTCTCCAGCCGCTTGACGTACGTCTCGAACATCTCGCGGCGCGCCCCGGGGCGGGAGCCGGAGATGGCGTCGGCGGCGGTGACCAGGAAGGTCTCGGGGAAGAGGTGCGGCTCCTCGTCGTGGTGCGCCTTGATGGCGTTGAGCACCTGCGCGGGCTCGTTGTACTTCTTGCACAGGTTCCACCCCAGCTCGACGTGGGTGCCCTCGTGCTCGTGGGTCATCCCCTTCCCCACGTCGTGCAGGAGCCCCATCCGCTTGGCCATGGTGGCGTCGAAGCCCATCTCGGCGGCCATGTTCCCGGCGAGGATGGCGACTTCCTTGGAGTGCTGCAGCTGGTTCTGCCCGTAGGAGGTGCGGAACTTGAGCCGCCCCAGCACCTTGATGACCTCGGCGTGGACGCCGTGGATCCCCAGCTCGTAGAGGATCTCCTCGGCGGCCTCGCGCATCCCGTTCTCCACCTCCTTGCGCGACTTGGCCACCACGTCGTCGATGCGCCCGGGGTGGATGCGCCCGTCGGAGACCAGCTTCTCCAGGGCCAGGCGGGCGGTCTCGCGGCGGATGGGGTCGAAGCCGGAGAGGACGACGGCCTCGGGGGTGTCGTCGATGATGACGTCGATCCCGGTGGCCTGCTCGAAGGCGCGGATGTTCCGCCCCTCGCGGCCGATGATGCGGCCCTTCATCTCGTCGCTGGGGAGGGCGACGACGGAGACGGTGGTCTCGGCGGTGTGGTCGGCGGCGATGCGCTGGATGGCGAGCGAGATGATCTTCTTGGCCTCGCGCTCGCCGTCGCGCCGGGCCTCTTCCTTGATCTCGCGGACGCGCTGGGCGGCGTGGGCGCGGGCCTCCTCCTCGACGTCGTGCATGAGCTGCCGCCGGGCCTCGTCGGCGGTGAGCCCGGCGAGCGACTCCAGCCGGTGCTGCACCTCGGCGAAGCGGGCGGGGAGCCCCTGCTCGACCTTCTCCACCTCCTGCTCGCGCCGGACGAGGGCCTCGGCGCGCTTCTCCTGCGCCTGCGACTTCTCGTCCAGGAGGTGGAACTTGCGGTCGAGCGACTCCTCGCGCTCCTGGATGCGGCGCTCGGCGCGCTCCATCTCGTCGCGGCGCCTGGCCTCCTCGCGCTCCCACTCCTCCTTGGCGCGGAAGGCCTCCTCCTTGCCGGCCAGGACCTCGGCCTTGCGGAGGCGCTCGGCCTCCTGCTCGGCGGCGGCGCGGATGCGCCCGGCCTGCTCCTCGGCGGTGTCCTTGGCGCGCCGCAGCCGGGCCTGCTCGCCGGCACGGCCGGCGAGGAACCCCGCCACCGCGGCCACCAGGGCCGCGAGGACGACGACTAGAATCTCCATGTGTCTATCCGCAGGCGGGCCGGGGCCCGCGACAGGTACAAAAAAGACGAGGCGGCAGAAAGAATCTCCCTGCCACCCTCGCGCGTACGCCTCGAAGCTCTCCCTGTAGCGTATGCGTGCGGGGGAGGAGCCGCACGCAAAACATAGGCATAGCCGGCGGCCATCCGCAAGCCCCGCTGTCACCTCCCTGTTACGTCCGTTCCCGGCGCGCTTGTCGGCGGGGGCCGGGGGGCGTAGCTTCGGCGCGCACCCTGACGGAGGAGAGCGGATGAGCGAGACGGACCGGGGGGTCCCCGAGAACGAGTACCTGCTGGGCACCCGGCGCGACGAGGTGGTCCGCCTGGGCTTCCAGCACCAGGTGTGGCGCGGCGAGGCGGCGGCGGGGTGGGAGGCGGCGGGGTTCGGCCCCGGGCAGTCGCTGCTGGACGTGGGGTGCGGCCCGGGGTACGCGGCGCTCGACCTGGCGCAGCTGGTGGGCCCGGAGGGGCGGGTGCACGGGGTGGACGCGTCGGCGCGCTTCGTGGAGGAGCTGCGGCGGCAGGCGGAGGCGCGTGGGCCTGGCCAACGTGACGGCGGAGGTGGGGGACGCGGAGCGGCTGGAGCTGCCGGAGGGGAGCTTCGACGGGGCGTACGCGCGGTGGGTGATGTTCGTGGTGGGGGACGCGGACGCGGTGGCGGAGGGGGTGGCGCGGGCGCTGCGGCCGGGGGGGACGTTCGTGGCGCAGGAGTACTGCAGCTACGAGGGGGTGTACGTGTCGCCCCGGGCGCCGGTGTTCGCCCGGGTGTTCGGGGCGGTGGCGGAGAGCATCCGCGCCTCGGGCGGCGACCCGGACGTGGGGAGCCGCCTCCCGGAGCTGATGCGGCGCCACGGGGTGGAGCCGCGCTCGGTGCGCCCGCTGCAGCGGGTGGCGCGCCCCGGGACGGCGCTCTGGGAGTGGCCGCGGGGGTTCTTCGAGAACTTCCTCCCCACGCTGGTGGCGGAGGGCCGGATCGGGCCGGGGGACGCGGAGGAGTTCATGGACGAGTGGCACTGGCGCACGCTGGACCCGGACGCCTTCTTCTGGACGCCGCCGATGGTGGAGGTGGTCGGCGTGAAGGGGTGACGGCGGCTACGCCGCTCCGTCCCCGCCGTCCGCCGCCTTCTCCAGCGCCTCGGCGAGCATGGCGGTGCGGCGCTCCGCCTCGTCCCGGAGGCGGCGGATCTCCTCGCGGGCGCGGAACAGCTCGTCGGTGATGGAGAGGGCGGCCAGGATGGCGGCGCGGTGGGGCTCCAGCGCGCGCGCGCCGGGGAGGTCGCGCAGGGTGGTGTCCAGGTAGGCGGCGACGGCCCGGGTGTACTCGGGGGGGGCGTCGGAGCGGAGGAGGTGCTTCTCCCCCCCGATCTCCACGGTGACGCTGTGGCGGGGGGACGACCTGCGGCGGCTCACCGGCGCCCCTCCAGCATCGCCAGCCGGGTCAGCAGCGAGGCGACGCGGCGGCGCGCCTCGGCCATGCGGCTGCGCAGCAGGGCGTTCTCGGCGCGGAGGGCGAGCGGGTCGCTCCCCTCGCCGGCGGACCCGTACCCGCCGCCGCGGGCGACGGGCTCCAGGGCGGCGCGGAGGCGGGCCACCTCGGCCTCGGCCTCCAGGGCGCGCCCGCGCCACGCGGCCAGGGCGTCCGCCGCGAGGTCGGCGGCGCGCTCCAGCCGCTCCCACCCGGCGTCGGCCGGGGGAGGAGGCGCGGGGGCCTCAGCGGCGGCGGACACCCAGGCGCTCCTCCAGCGCCGCGAGGACCCGGGACACGGCGGCGTCGGTCTCGGCGTCGGTGAGGGTGCGGTCGGCGGCGCGGAAGCGCAGCCGCCAGGCGACGCTCCGCGTCCCCTCGGGGATCCCCTTCCCCTCGTACAGGTCGAAGGGGCGGACGGACTCCAGGAGCGGCCCGGCGGCCTCGCGGATGACGCCCTCCACCGCGGCCGAGGCGACGGTGGCGGGGGTGAGGAGGGCGAGGTCGCGGTCGCTCGCGGGGTGCTCGGGGAGCGGCCGGTACCGCACGGCGTCCCCGGCGCGGCCGGCGGGGACGCGCACCTCCAGCGCCCACGCGTCGCCGGCCCACGCGGGGGCGTCGGCCTGCCCGGGGGCCACGCGCCCGCCCCCGCCCTCCTCGATTCCGTCCGCGACGAGGCGGAACGCCTCCGCGGGGACGACCGCGGCGCCCAGCATGGCGGGCGCGCCGACCTCCAGCGCGCCCGCCCGATTCCCCGGCGAGCTCCTCCAGCACCCCCTTGAGGTCCCACACGTCCCAGGGGGCGGCCTCCCCGCTCCAGTGCGGGGGACGGCTGGCCCCGGTGAACACCGCGGCGACGCGGGTCTCCTCGCGCGGGACCCCGCCCTCCGGCGAGGGCGCGAAGACGGTCCCCACCTCGAAGAGCCGCACGTCGCGGACGCCGTGCGCCCAGTTGTGCTCCAGCCGGCGCAGGAGCCCGGGGAGGAGGGCGTCGCGGAGCGACCCCTCCTCGGCGGAGAGCGGGAGGAGGAGGGGGACGCGCCCCTCGGCCGCGGGGGCGAACCCGGTGGTGCGCGCCTCCAGGAAGCCCCAGCCGCACGAAGAGGCCGCGCACGCGCCGCTCGGCCGCGACGCCGGGGCTCTCGGGGACCACGGAGGGCCGGAAGGGGAGGAGCTCCTCGGGGAAGGTGTCGTACCCGCGCCGGCGCGCGACCTCCTCCACCAGGTCGATCTCCTCGGCGACGTCGGGGCGGAAGCCGGGGACGGAGACCCGCACGGGGTCGGCGGAGGCGTCCACCTCGAAGCCGATGGCCCGCAGCAGCCCGGCGACCTCGTCGCCGGACAGCTCCACCCCCAGCACCTGCCGGACCCGCGAGGCGCGCAGCTCGACGACGCGCCGGGTGAACGGCACGGGGTGGAGGTCGAGCGCCCGCGGCTCCGCCTCGCCCCCGGCGACGGCGACGATGAGCCGGACCACGCGCTCCAGGGCGCGCGGGAGCCCCTCGGGGTCCACCCCCCGCTCGAAGCGGTAGGAGGCGTCGGTGGAGAGCCCCAGCCCGCGCGCGGTGCGGCGGACGGCGTGCCCGTCGAAGAGCGCGCACTCGACCAGGAGGTTGGACGTGCCGTCGGTCACCTCGCTGTTCTCGCCGCCCATGACGCCGGCGAGGGCGACCACGCGGCTCGGCGTCGGCGATGACCAGCGCGCCGGCGGCCAGCTCGCGGTCGGCGCCGTCGAGGGTGCGGAGCGTCTCCCCGGCGGCGGCGCGGCGGACGCGGACTTCGGGCCCGTGCAGGCGGTCCAGGTCGAAGGCGTGGATCGGCTGCCCCAGCTCGAAGAGGACGTAGTTGGTGGCGTCCACCACGTTGTTGATGGGCCGCACCCCCACGGCCCGGAGCCGGGTGGCCAGCCACTCCGGCGACGGCCCCACGCGCACCCCGCGGATGACGGCCGCCGTGTAGCGCGGGCACCCCTCCGCGTCCTCGACGCGCACCCGCACCCCGCCGACCTCGCCCTCCGCGCCCCCCTGCTCCAGCGCGACCGGCCGCTCCGGCGCGCCGGGGAAGTCGGGGAGCCGCACGTCGGCGGCGCCGTCGGGGCGCCGCCTCGCGCGCGACGCCGAGGTGCGACAGCATCTCGGGCCGGTTGGGGGTGACGTCGAGGACGAAGCGCACGTCGTCCAGCCCCAGCGTGGGGACGAGCGGCGCGCCGGGCGTCCAGTCGTCGCCGGCGAGCGTCATCAGCCCGGCGTGGTCGCGCCCCAGCCCCAGCTCGCGCGCGGAGCAGAGCATCCCCTCGGACGCCTCCCCGCGCAGCTTGGCCTTTTTGATCTCCATCCCCCCCGGGAGCCGCGCCCCCACGGGCGCGAAGGGGTAGAACCGCCCGGCCTCGACGTTGGGCGCGCCGCACACCACCTGCAGCCGCTCCCCTCCCCCGGCGTCCACGACGGTGACGCGCAGCTTGTCGGCGTTGGGGTGCTGCCGCACCTCCTCGACGCGCGCGACCACCACCCCCTCGATCCCCGCGCCGAGCTCCACCACCTCGTCGGCGGGGACGCCCAGGAGCGAGAGCCGGTGCGCGAGGTCGCGCGGCGGCTCGGTGAGACCGGGGACGAGTGCCTGCAGCCAGCGGTACGAGACGTTCATCGGACGGACGGGTGCGTGAGTGCGAAGAAAGATGGAGTGTGTCGCCGGCCTTGATGCCCCCCACCCCCGGCCCCTCCCCCACAAGGGGGGAGGGGAGAACGACAGCTCCGAGCCAACCCGCGAAAGCGATCGTGACCCGAAGGGCGGAGACCCGGCGGCCGTTTGCCGGGGCTCCGTCCGCTTGGCGACGGTGGTATCGTCGCCTAGCGGATAGAGCGCGGTCCCCGGCCGGCGGTTTCGGCCGGGGATTCGCCCTACACTCCCGTAAACTGCTCCAGGAACCGCGCGTCGCTCTCGTACAGCAGACGGATGTCCTGGATGCCGAACCGGAGCATGGCGATCCGCCCCGGCCCCATCCCGAACGCGTACCCGGTGTACCGCTCCGGGTCGTACCCCGCCGCCCGGAACACGTTGGGGTGCACCATCCCGGACCCCATGATCTCCATCCACCCGGTCCCCTTGCACGCGCTGCACCCGCTCCCGCCGCAGAGCATGCACGACACGTCCACCTCGGCGGAGGGCTCGGTGAACGGGAAGTACGACGGCCGGAACCGCGTCTTCGCCGCCGGGCCGAAGAAGCGGCGCACGAACTCGGAGAGGGTGGCCTTGAAGTCCACGAAGGTGATCCCTTCGTCCACGGCCAGCCCCTCGATCTGCTCGAAGGCCGGGGCGTGCGAGGCGTCGTACGGGTCGCGGCGGAACACCTTCCCCGGCACCACCACGCGCACCGGCGGCGCGAACCGCTCCATCACCCGCGCCTGCACGGGCGAGGTGTGGGTGCGCAGCAGCACGTCCTCCGACAGGTAGAAGGTGTCGTGCATGTCCGCGGCCGGGTGGTCCAGCGGGAAGTTGAGCTTGGTGAAGTTGTACTCGACGGTCTCGGCCTCGGGCCCGGCGACGCGGGTGAACCCCAGGTCGCGGAAGATCTCGCACACCTCGTCGATGACCTGGGTGACGGGGTGGAGCCCGCCGGTCCAGCGGCGGCGCCCCGGGAGGGTGAGGTCCACGCGCGGCCCCTCGACCTCCCGGGGCGCGAGGGCGGCCAGGCGCTCGTCCAGGAGGGCGGTGAGCGCCTCCTTGACGCGGTTGGCCTCGGCGCCGGCGGCGGGGCGCTCCTCGGGGCTCATCCCGCCCAGGCCGCGCAGGATGGCGGTGAGGCGCCCCTTGCGCCCCACGTACTCCACCCGGAGCGCTTCCAGCGCCTCGGCGCCCCCGGCGGCGGCGACGGCGCGCGTCCCTTCCGTCTCCAGCTCCCGGAGCTGGCCGATCACGTCCTGGCTCATCGTCTCACGTCGGGTCCCTTGTGTCTCCGGCCGCCCGGCCGGACTCCCCAATCTGCACTCCCGGGGCGCCTCCCGGCTACCCCCGGAACGCGAAGCGGCGCCGGGACGTTGCCGCCCCGGCGCCGCTCGCTGCCGTCAGGTACCCTGCCCTGCGGTCAGCCCAGCCTGGCCTTGGCGGCGTCGGCGAGCTGCCCGAAGGCGTTCGGGTCGCGCACCGCGAGGTCCGCGAGGTTCTTCCGGTCGATCTCGATCCCGGCCAGCTTGAGGCCGTTCATGAAGCGGGAGTACGAGAGCTCGTGCGAGCGGGCGGCCGCGTTGATGCGGATGATCCACAGCCGGCGGAACTCGCGCTTGCGGTTCTTGCGGTCGCGGTACGAGTAGCGCCAGGCGCGCTCGACGGCTTCCTTGGCGGTCTTGTAGATGTTCTTGCGGCGCCCGAAGAAGCCCTTGGCCTCCTTCAGGATCTGGTTCTTCCGCCGCAGACGGGCGACGTTGTTCTTTACGCGGGGCATGGTCTACTCCTCCGAAGTCGATGGCGAAAGGTGAGCGAGCGTCGGGATCGGCTTCCGCTCAGGCGGAAAGGAGCCGGGTCATCCGCTTCTCGTCGCCCTTCGCCACCAGCGCGTCGCCGCCACGGAGGTTCCGCTTGCGCTTGGGGGACTTCTTGGTCAGGATGTGGCTGTGCATGGCGTGGCCGCGCTTCAGCTTGCCGCTGGCGGTCTTCTTGAAGCGCTTGGCGGCGCCACGGTGCGTCTTCATCTTGGGCATGGAACTTCTTCCTTTCCGTTCGCCTCTTCCCTCGCGGGCGGCGATCAGGTCGTCTTCAGGGGGGTGAGCACCATGGTCATGCTGCGCCCCTCCATCTGCGGTTGCATCTCCACCTTGGAGACGTCGGAGAGCATCCCCGACACCCTGTCCAGCACCTGCCGTCCCAGCTCCGGGTGCGCCATCTGCCGCCCCCGGAACATCATCGTAAGCTTGACCTTGTTCCCCTCTTCGAGGAAGCGCCGCGCGTGCCGCGTCTTGAAGTCGAAGTCGTGGTCCTCGATCCCGGGACGCATCTTGACTTCCTTGATCTGCACGTGGTGCTGCTTCTTGCGGGCCTCGCGCGCCTTCCGCTGCTCCTCGTACTTGAACTTGCCGTAGTCCATGATGCGGCAGACCGGCGGACGGGCGAGGGGTGCCACTTCCACCAGGTCCAGACCCTGCTCCTCCGCGATCTCCAGGGCGCGCTCGATGGGGAGGATCCCCAGCTGCTCGCCCTCCGGGCTGATCACCCGGACCGGGCTGATGCGGATCTGGCGGTTGACGCGAGTCTTCTCGTTGATGGCTTGATCTCCGAAGAGGGGAAAACGGAAAACGGACCTGAGCATGGGTCTCAGGTCCGTTCACGCACGCCCTTCCGTCCTCCGGAGCGGGGGACGGGGCGCTGCACGGACCCGGCAGCATCGCCCTGGGGCGAGCCGAAGGGTGAGGGGCCTGCCGGCCCCCACTTTCCCAAATTGGCCCGGCAATCTACCGGACCGCCGCCCGGCTGTCAAGCGGCCGGGTCCGCCTCCTCCAGCTCGACGGCGAGGGCGCGGGTGCGGACCTTGTCCAGCACGCGGGCGGCGAACTCCGCGCGGTCCATGACGGTCTGCTTCTTCCCGGCGCCGCGCACGCGCACGGCGGCGGTCCCACCCTCGGCCTCGCGCCCGCCGACGACGGCCATGTACGGCACCTTCCCGGTCTCGGCCTCGCGGATGCGGTAGTTGAGCGTCTCGTTGCGGTCGTCCAGCCGGGCGCGGATTCCCCGGGCGCGGAGATCCCGGGCCAGCTCGCGGGCGCTGGCCGCCTGCTCGTCGGAGATGGGGATGACCACCACCTGCACCGGCGCGAGCCACACCGGGAACGCGCCGGCGAAGTGCTCGATGAGGATGGCGATGAAGCGCTCGAAGGAGCCGCTAGATCGGCGCGGTGGATGACCACCGGGCCGGTGCTCGGCGTTGTCCTCGCCCACGTAGGTGAGGTCGAAGCGCTCGGGGGCGGCGTAGTCGAGCTGGATGGTGCCGAGCTGCCAGTCGCGGCCGATGCGAGTCGGTGACGTCGAAGTCGATCTTCGGGCCGTAGAAGGCGCCGTCGCCGGGCTTCATCTCGTACGGCAGCCCGGTGGCCTCCAGGGCGCTCCGCAGCGCCGCCTCGGCCCGGTCCCACATCTCGTCGTCCCGATCCGCTCCTCGGGGCGCGTGGCGAACTTGAGCGGTGGCCGTGAGCCCGAACGTCTCGTAGTAGCCGAGGATGAAGTCCGTCAGGAAGCGCACCTCGGCGGCGATCTGGTCCTCGCGCAGGTAGATGTGGCAGTCGTCCTGCGGAACTGCCGCACCCGCGTGAGGCCGGCGAGGGCGCCGGAGAGCTCGTTGCGGTGCAGCACGTCGAAGGTGGCGTAGCGCAGCGGCAGCTCGCGGTACGAGTGCCTCTTCGAGCGCGTAGTACAGGTGGTGCGAGGGGCAGTTCATCGGCTTGAGCGACATGTCGTGCTCGCCCGTCTCGGTGTCGAGCACCAGGAACATGTTCTCCCGGTACTTCCCCCAGTGCCCGGACTGCTCCCAGAGCGTCTTGTTGTACAGGAGCGGCGTCTTGATCTCCGGGAAGTCGTCCGCGTGGCGCTCCCGCATGAAGTCCATGAGCGCGTTGTAGATGGTGGTGCCGCGCGGCGTCCAGAAGGCGGCGCCGGGCGAGACCGGGTGGAACTGGAAGAGGTCCAGCTCCCGGCCCAGCTTGCGGTGGTCGCGCTTGCGGGCCTCCTCGATGCGGTGGAGGTACTGCTCCAGCGCTTCCTTGCGACGTCCACGCGGTGCCGTAGATGCGCTGCAGCATCTGGCGGTTGCGAGTCGCCGCGCCAGTACGCGCCGGCCGCGTTGAGGCAGCTTGAAGTGCTTGAGCCGCCCCGTGGTGGGGACGTGCGGGCCGCGGCACAGGTCCAGGAAGGGGCCGTTGCGGTAGACGGTGATGGTCTCGTCGCCGCCGAACTCCTCCAGGCGCTCCAGCTTGAGCGGGTCGTCGGCGAACAGCCCACGCGCCTCCTCCACGGAGACGACCCGGCGCTCGAAGGGGTCGTCGGCCTTGGCCACCTCGGCCATCTCCCGCTCGATCCGCTCCAGCTCGTCGGGGGTGAAGGGGCGCTCCACCTCGAAGTCGTAGTAGAAGCCGTCCTCGATGGCGGGGCCGAAGCCGATCTTCGCCTCGGGGCGCACGCGGCGCACGGCGGTGGCGAGGACGTGCGCGGCGGAGTGGCGGAGGAGCTCCAGCGCCTCGGGGCTGCGGTCGGTGACGATCTCGACGCGGGCGTCGCCCTCGATGGGGCGGAAGAGGTCCACCAGCTGGCCGTCGATCTTGCCGGCGAGGGCGGCCTTGGCGAGCCCGGCCCCGATGGACTGCGCGAGGTCGCGCACCGTGCTCCCGGCGGGGAGCTCGCGCACGGAGCCGTCGGGAAGCGTAACGCGCACCTGTTCCTGGTTGTCGGCCGTCGTCGTCATGGTCGGTTCGGAGTCGCGGACGCGGCGCCGCTCAGCGCCGGACGTACGTGAAGAAGAGGGCGATCCCCGCGCACAGCAGCACGGCGAACACGGCCCAGGGCCAGAGGGACGGTGCCGGGTCCCGATCTTCGCGCGTCTCGGTCATCGGTCGTCCGCCTCGTGGATTCGGATTCGTACGGGAACGAAAAAGGGCCTCCGGAGGGAGGCCCGTCAAGCTCGTCCGTGCGGTGCTGGTAGCGGACGTACTAGACCCGGCCTCCGCGGCGGAGCCGCGTGGTGGTGGTCGTAGTGGTCCGGGTGCCGAGCGCCTGGTTGATCATGCGTAGAGGATAGCCGCTCCAAAGGAAGGTGTCAACCGCAAGAATCGCCTTCGCTACAGCCCTGACCAAGTTGACCAACAGGAGAACTTAGATAGATTAATAGGGACTCTAGCGAAGGAGAGGAGCCATGTCCGACATCGTGAATCTTTACGAGGCCAAGACTCACCTGTCCGAGCTGGTGGAGCGCGCCGCAGCCGGGGAAGAAATCACCATCGCCAAGGCGGGAAAGCCCCGCGCGCGACTGGTACCACTACAGGAGGAGCGGACGCCGAGGCAGCCCGGAGCCCTGAAGGGTCAGATCTGGATTGCCGATGACTTCGACGACCCGCTCCCTCCGGAGATCCTGCGTGCCTTCATGGGTGAGGATGAGGAGATCCCGTGAAGCTGCTCCTCGACACGCATGTCTTCCTCTGGTGGAGCGGTGACGACCAACGGTTGAAGGGGGAAGCCAGGGAGGCGATCGCCAACGCCGAGCGGGTCGTGGTGAGCGCGGCATCCGCCTGGGAGGCGGCGATCAAGAGCGCAGCTGGGAAATTGCAGCTCCTGACCCCGTTCGAGGAGGCGGTGGAGATCAACCGCTTCGAGAAGCTGCCCGTCGAGTTCCGCCACGCCGCCGCGACCGCCGTCCTCCCACCTCACCACGGCGACCCCTTCGACCGGATGCTGATCGCGCAGGCGCTCACGGAAGGGCTGACGCTCGTCACGCACGACCGGCTCTTCGCACAATACGGAGTTTCCGTCCTCTGGACCTGAAGTTATGAAGAACGGCTTTTCCGCAGAGCCGGGAAGGAGCCCCCATCACACCTTTGATGTCCGCATGAGGCAGTTCAGGGGTCGGCTGTTGCAGCCCTTTCTCCGTCTCGTCACTGCATCCGTTGTACGGATAGCTCAACATACTTTACAGATGTGGTGGACTTCGTTCGGCCCGGTGGAGTACAGCTGTGGACAGTTCAGCGCTCAGATGGGATTTTCGAACCCATCTTCACCCGTGAAACTGCTGCAGCCCTGAGAACACTTGTAGTTCTTCTCGTTACCGTTGCTGGTGACACAGATGTAGTTGTACGTGTAAACGCATTCGGTGACCCCGCTCTTCTGGCCACAGGCTTCCTTCAGACGGATCACACCAGCACCGTCGGCGCTCGGCTCCATGGTCACAGGCGCCAAGGCGGCGACTCCGGCCACCGCGGTGAGGCCGAACAGACGTGAGAGCATTCTCGGCATTGTTCGCTCCTTGAAAAGGTTCGATTGAGGAGACCGCGCCCGAAGAGGTCCACCACTGGACCGGCAGAACGTCATCGCTTCCCCGGTGACGGAACGGGATCGCCCGAACGGAGGACTGCGGGAAGGCGCCACTGGGACACCTGAGGGTAAGGGTCGTCCACGGCACCGTAAAGGAGCGTGTCGTTCGGTGTCACGTTTATCGTCCGCACTACGCGGTCGAGGAGGATCTCGCCTACGTAGTCGCCATCCCACCGGAAGACGTGCACACGTGACGACGGTTGCTCCTGGCCGAGCCTACATCCGCAGAACAGCGCATACACGTACTGGTTGCTCGCATCGACATCCGCATAAGCCATCTCGTTTCCGTCCTCCCAGAAGAACCGGTCGCCTTTCACATGGAATCGCGGCGTCACGCGTACAGGACCACGCACGGATCGCAGCAGCGAGCCCGTAGCCGTGAGAATGTCGAGCCGGTTGTCGAACTGGTACGCCAGAGCGATGCGGTCCTTCCGCGGGTGCGCCGCCAGGAAGTTGCGGTTCAGCATGAACCGTCCTGTCCCGTGAGAGATGTCACCCTTCGTGAAGGGAGGTGTGACGGCAATGCGCGAAACCAGCCGGCCCATCGTATCGAACAACGCCAGCGTATGGTTGGCGAACAGCCCATTCGAGATGATCCTGTCTCCCACCTGGATGGGACGCTCGAGATCACCTGTTCCAGCAAGGGCGAGCTCCCTTACGACGCGGCCATGGTCCGGCGCGTGGAGGCTGACGAGCGAGAGCCGGTGATTCTTGAAGTCGTACAGCCAGGCCATGCCCGAGTGAGTGGTGAGAGGTAGCGACCACGAGGCATCGCGGAATTCGCCGGGCCCTTGGCCGTCCCGGCCGAAGCGGCCCAGGATGTCTCCAGACCGCACATCGACGACTGCATTGTGGGGACTCGAATAGCGGTCGGTCACCAGCAGGTAGTCACCGACCTCTCGAACCGACGTGATTTGCGCGAACGCCACTGAGTCACCGAAGGTGCGCGGCGGCCCCAACCGCACCGACCAGTGCCTCGAATCCGATGCGGCCGAGCCCCGGCGCTGGGGCTCTCCCCCGGCGAGCAGTGCCGTAGCTTGCCGGATCGGAACGCGGCCGTCGCTTCGAACATCTTCGCGGAGGGCGGAAGTTTCGCAGGCTGCCACCATGACCGAGAAGAGGATCAGACCTGCACGGGGAAAAACGTTCGGTATCATCCTTAATCCAAATAAAGTCTTAATAGGAACTCTTCATGGGTCATAGTAAACCCTCTCATGACGCATGGCAATACTTTTCCGAATGGCAGCGGCCCCGCCCCCTCGTGCGAGGGAGCGGGGCCGCCCTGTACTGCGTACCGGCCTGGCGGCTCAGTACATGTCGCCC
This sequence comes from uncultured Gemmatimonadales bacterium, assembly GCA_963733105.1. GTDB lineage: Bacteria > Gemmatimonadota > Gemmatimonadetes > Longimicrobiales > Longimicrobiaceae > JAFAYN01. The sequence continues at coordinate 341,134 of CAVTCB010000003.1, forward strand.
ATGCCGCCGGGCATCCCGCCGCCACCGCCGCCGCCGCCCGAAGACTTCGGCTCCGGCTTCTCCACCACCACCGACTCGGTGGTGAGGAGGAGGCCGGCGATGGAGGCCGCGTTCTGCAGCGCGGTCCGCGTCACCTTGGTCGGGTCGATGACGCCGGCCTGCACCAGGTCCTCGTACTCGTCCGTGCGGGCGTTGTAGCCGAAGCTCTTGCTCTCGTTCTCGCGCACCTTGGCGACCACGATGGAGCCCTCGACGCCGGCGTTCTGCGAGATCTGGCGGATCGGCTCCTCCAGGGCCCGCTCCACGATCCGGACGCCGATCTGCTCGTCCGCGTCGGCCAGCTTGAGGTCCTTGAGCACCGACTGGGCCCGGAGCAGCGCCACGCCGCCGCCGGGGACGATCCCCTCCTCCACGGCCGCGCGGGTCGCGTGCAGCGCGTCCTCGACGCGGGCCTTCTTCTCCTTCATCTCCGTCTCGGTCGCGGCGCCGACGTTGATCACCGCCACGCCGCCGGCCAGCTTGGCGAGCCGCTCCTGCAGCTTCTCGCGGTCGTAGTCGGAGGTGCTCTTGTCGGCCGCGGCGCGGATCTCCTTGATCCGGCCCTGGATGGCGTCGGCCTCACCGGCGCCGTCCACGATGGTGGTGTTGTCCTTGTCGACCACGATCCGCTTGGCGCGGCCCAGGTCGCTGAGGACGGCGTTCTCCAGCTTGAAGCCGACCTCCTCGGAGATCACCTGCCCGCCGGTCAGCACGGCGATGTCGCCGAGCATGGCCTTGCGGCGGTCGCCGAAGCCCGGGGCCTTCACGGCGGCCACCTTGAGGGTGCCGCGCAGCTTGTTCACCACCAGCGTGGCGAGCGCCTCGCCCTCGACGTCCTCGGCGATGATCAGGAGCGGACGGCCCATCTGGGCCACCTTCTCCAGGACCGGGAGGAGGTCCTTCATGGAGGAGACCTTCTTGTCGTGGATGAGGATCAGGGCGTCCTCGAGCACGACCTCCATGCGGTCCGGGTCGGTGATGAAGTAGGGCGAGAGGTAGCCCCGGTCGAACTGCATCCCGTCGACGGTCTCCAGGGTGGTCTCCAGCCCCTTCGCCTCCTCGACGGTGATGACGCCGTCCTTGCCCACCTTCTCCATCGCGTCGGCGATCAGGTTGCCGATCTCCTCGTCGTTGTTCGCGGAGATGGTCCCGACCTGCGCGATCTCCTTCTTGCCGGCGGTCTCGACGCTGATGTTCTTCAGCTCGGCGATCACCTGCTCGACCGCCTTGTCGATGCCGCGCTTCAGCGACATCGGGTTGGCGCCGGCGGTGACGTTCTTGAGGCCCTCGCGGAAGATGGCCTGGGCGAGCACGGTGGCGGTGGTGGTGCCGTCGCCGGCCAGGTCGGAGGTCTTGGTGGCGACCTCCTTCACCATCTGCGCGCCCATGTTCTCGATCGCGTCCTCCAGCTCGATCTCCTTGGCGACGGTGACGCCGTCCTTGGTGATGAGCGGCGAGCCGAACTTGCGGTCGATCACCACGTTGCGGCCCTTGGGGCCCAGCGTGACCTTGACCGCCTCGGCCAGCTTGTCCACGCCCTTCTTGAGCGCGGCGCGCGCCTCGACGCTGAACGTCAGCTCCTTGGCTGCCATATCTTCTGACTCCTCGGTTTCAGTGAATTCGCTTGAGACTATGACGGAGTGCCGCGGTCCGGCTCAGCCGACGATGGCGAGCACGTCGGACTCGCGCAGGATCAGGTACTGCTCGCCGTCGACGGTGACCTCGGTGCCGCTGTACTTCCCGTACAGCACCTTGTCGCCGACCTTGACCTCGGGGTCGATCCGCTTGCCTTCGTCGCTGATCTTGCCGGGCCCGACGGCGATCACCTCGCCCTGCTGCGGCTTCTCCTTGGCGGTGTCGGGGATGTACAGCCCTCCCCGCATCTGCTCCGCCTCCTCGGTCGCCTTGACGACGACGCGGTCCGCAAGGGGCTTCACCTTGATGTCGGTCGCGGTGGCCATAGAACGTGATCCCTCCGATAGGAATTAGTTGGGTTGGTGCTTGTTAGCAGTCTCACGCGGAGAGTGCTAACCCGGGGGCAAGATGGGGCGCCCGACACCCTGTGTCAAGTGGCGCCGACGGGGCGTCCACAGAGCAGGCGGCGTGCCGCTTCCGGCGTGCCGGAACGGCTCTCCGGGGGGCCGGAAGCGCGCCATCCTGACAGGGCTCCTGCCACCCGGTCAGCCGTCGCGGTACGGCACCTCCACCACCAGCCCGTCGTACGCGGAGACGACTTCGGGGAACAGGGCGCGGGCCTCGCGCTCCAGGTAGCGCGGGTCGTCGGCGTAGCGGGGGGAGAAGTGGGTGAGGACCAGGCGGAGCACGCCGGCCTGCGCGGCGACCTCGGCGGCGTCGCGGGCGGTGGAGTGCCCGGTGGCCAGGGCGCGGTCGGCCTCGTCCTGCGCGAAGGTGGCTTCGTGGATGAGGAGGTCGGCCCCGGCGGAGGCCTCCCGGGTGGCGGCGCAGGGGCGGGTGTCGCCGGTGTACACCACGCGCCGCCCGGGGCGCGCGGCGCCCACCACCTCGGCGGCGGTGAAGACGCGCCCGTCCACCTCGACGTCCTGCCCGTGGTGCAGCTTCCCCCAGAGCGGTCCCTCGGGAATCCCCAGCTCGCGCGCCCTGGCGGCGTCGAAGCGCCCCAGCCGCTCGTGCTCGACCACGGCGTACCCCAGGCTCCGCCCGCCGTGGTGCTGGGTGCGGAAGGGAACGACGTCGTACGCCCCACGCTGCACGGCCTCGCCCGCCTCCAGCTCGTGGATGCGCACCTCGAAGGGGACGCGCTCCACTCCCAGCTCGACGGCCTGCCGCAGGATGGTCTCGGTTCCCCGCGGGGTCCACAGGTCGATGGGCTCCTCGCGCGCCTGGAGCCCCAGGGTGCGCAGCAGCCCGATGACGCCGAGGAAGTGGTCGGCGTGGAGGTGGGTGAAGAAGATGTGGTCCAGGGCGAACCCGGTGCCGTACCGCATCATCTGCCGCTGCGTCCCCTCGCCGCAGTCGAACATCATCACGTCCCCCTCGCGCTGGACGACGAGCGAGGAGACGTTGCGCCCGACGGTGGGCCGGGCCGCTGCGGTGCCGAGGAAGGTGATGCGCATTGCCGGGTGAAAACGGGCGAATGAATTCGCTGCAACAAAGGCACGAAGTCCGCCTGCGCGGACTGACGACGACGACGAGACCCGCAGTTGCCGTTCCCGCCGTTCCCGAAAGATGTAGCGGAGGAGACTCGCCGGCTGTTTGGCGAGGCTCCTCCGCGCGAAGGGAGACCCGGGGCTGTTTCCGGGGCTCCCGGAGCCCGCGTAGAAGACCCGCGGGGCTGTTTCCGCGGGGCTTCGGAGCGGCCCGCCGCCTACGCCGTCACGACCTCGACACGCAGGTGCGGCTCGATCTCGGTCTTGGGAATCAGCGCCGGCCAGTACGCCATGATCTCCTGCACGGCCGGGCGCCCCCCCGCGAACCCGGTCACGGAGGGCGGACCGGCCAGCACCAGCGGCGCGATCTCCTTGGTGAAGCGCTCCACGGCGGCCTTGTCCCGCCCGCGCACGCCCCAGCGCACCGTCACCTCGGGGAGGTCGGCGGGGATGGGCCCGGCCAGCGGCCCGTGCGTGGCGTTCCACCCCACGTACTCGGTGAGCACCTCGTCGAACTTCAGCCCCAGCCGGTCCATCCGCTCGCGCAGGACGCGGTCGGCGGTCTGGGCCTTCTCCACGGCGTCGGGCCAGGCGTACACCAGCGTCCCCACGGCCTTGTAGCCGTCGGCGTAGGCGATGCTCACCTTGAGCATGTCGGTGGGGTGCGCGCCGCGCACGCCGAACACGCGCACGCGGTCGTCGGCCTCGCGCTCCAGCCGGATGGTGGTGAAGTCGGCGACGCAGTCGGGGGTGATGTAGCTCTTCGGGTCGCCCATCTCGTAGAGGAGCTGCTCCTTGACGCTGGGGAGCGTGACGCACCCGCCGGTCCCCTGGTGCTTGGTGACGACGAAGCTGCCGTCGGCGCGCGCCTCGATGATGGGGTAGCCGATGTTGGCGAGGTCGGGGACGTCGCGCCAGTCCACCAGGCAGTTGCCGCCGGAGGCCTGGGCGCCGCACTCGTTGATGTGCCCGGCGACGACGCCGGCGGCCATGCGGTCGAAGTCGTCCCACGACCAGCCGAAGGCGTGGATCATGGGGGCGTAGGTGAGGGCGGTGTCGGTGGAGCGCCCGGTGATGACGACGTGGGCGTCCTGCCGCAGCGCTTCCACGATGGGGCGCGCGCCGATGTAGGCGTTGGCGCTCTGCACCTTGTCCAGGACGGTGGAGAGCGGCTCGCCGGTCTCCATGTTCCGCAGCTCGACGCCGCGGGAGAGGAGGTCGGGGAGGCGCTCCAGGATGTCGTCGCCGGAGATCATCCCGATCCTGGCGCGCCCCTGGAGCCCGGCCCGGCGGGCCTCCTCCAGGACGGCGTCGCGGCACCCGGGCGGGTTGACGCCGCCGGCGTTGGCGACGACGCGGATGCCGCGCTCCACCACGGCGGGGAGGATCTCGCCCATGAGCGGGACGAAGTCGCGCGCGTACCCGAACTGCGGGTTGCGCGAGCGCTGCTTCTGCATGATCGACATCGTGACCTCGGCCAGGTAGTCGAGCATCAGGTAGTCGATGGGGCCGCCCTCCACCTGCTGCTTGGGGGCGTCGAGCTGGTCGCCCCAGAAGCCCTGGCCGGACGCGATGCGGATGGTGTCTGTTGCCATTATCCGAGAAGGTCCTGCCCGCGGACGCTCAGCGCGGGCAGCATCGTGGAAGTCCAGGTGTCCTCCCGGCGCTGGGTTCCGACGGACCGGTAGCCCAGCGGGGAGGGCGACGTGTGTACGAGCACCGCCTGCTTGTTGAGGTCGACGAGCCAGTACTCGGGGACGCCGTGCGCCGCATAGAGATCCGCCTTCTCCATCCGGTCGTATCCAGCCGAGGAGTCGGACACCTCGATGAGGAGCAGCACGTCTGAAGCGGTCGGGTGCCCGTCGGCGTAGTAGTCCTCGCGGGGCCTCAGGAGCATGACGTCGGGCTGTGGCTCCATGTCGCCTTGCAGGTATAGTGGATCCTGCACCGACAGGACCGTCTCCTCCACGAGACGGGTCCTGAAGAAGCCCACGATCCGCTTTACGCAACCGGAGTGGCGACGCCCTGCGGGAGTCATGTCGACGACCTCTCCTTCGATGAGCTCGACCCGTTCGTCCTCCGAGAGGATACCCACCTCCCCGAGGCGGTGGTAGTCCTCGACGGTGAAGCGCCAGGGTCGACCTCCGATCAGGATTCGGCCACCCATCAGCTCCATGGGGCCGTCCGGGAGGATGCCCAGCTCACCCATCCGCTCGTACTCGTCCACCGTGAACCGGTGTGGCTGCGCGAACTGCACGGCCATGGGTCCCTCCTACGTCAGGCTCGGCGGCAACACGAAAGGCCCCAGGTGCGGGCCGGGGTTGTTGAGCGAGGTGCGGAGCGCCAGCGAGAGCGCGGTCCGCGTGTCCTCGGGACAGATCACCGCGTCCACGAAGCCGCGCGCGGCGGCGTGCTTGGCGTCGAGCTGGCGGTCGTAGTCGGCGCGGACGGCGTCGATCTTCGCCTGCAGCTCGGGGTCGGGCTGCTTCCCGGCCTTCTTCAGCTCGTCGAGCTGGCCGCTGAAGAGGGCGGTGACGGCGGACTCCCCCTCCATCACCCCCATCCGCCCGGTGGGCCAGGTGAAGATGAAGTCGGGGTCGAAGCCCTGCCCGGCCATGGCGTAGTACCCCGCGCCGGAGGCGTGGTTGATGGTCAGCACCAGCTTGGGGACGACGGCGGTGGCCATGGCCTCCACGAAGTGCGCCCCGGCGCGGATGATCCCGGAGTGCTCGGCGTCGGTCCCCACCATGAAGCCGGAGACGTCCTGCACGAACAGGATGGGGGTGCCGTGGCGGTTCAGCGTCTCGATGAAGAAGGCCACCTTCTCGGCGCTGTCGGCGTAGACGATCCCGCCGAACTTGGGGCGCCCGCCGTGCGGGTCCTTGAGCATCCCCCGCGCGTTGGCGATGACGCCCACGGGGATGCCGCCGATGCGGGCGTGCCCGCAGATCATCTCGGGGGCGTAGTCGGCCTGGAACTCGTCCAGCTCGCCGCGGTCCAGGACGCAGCGGAGGACCTCGCGCACGTCGTAGGGCTGGCGGTGGTCGTCCGGGAGGAGCGCGTACAGGTCGCGCTCGGGGCGGGCGGGGGGTGCCGGCTCGGTGAGGGGGAGGGCGCAGCGCTCGCGCGGGAGCCCCTTCACCAGGTCGCGGATCTTGTCGATGCAGGCCCGGTCGTCGGCGGTGCGGTAGTGCGCGACGCCGGAGATGGCGTTGTGGGTGTAGGCGCCGCCCAGCGTCTCGGAGTCGGTGGTCTGCCCGGTGGCCCCCTTCACCAGGTTGGGCCCGCCCAGCCCCATGAAGGAGGTCCCCTCCACCATCAGGATGACGTCGGAGAGCGCGGGGAGGTAGGCGCCCCCGGCGATGCACGGCCCCATGACGGCGGCGATCTGCGGCACCTTGAGGTAGCGCCGCATGATGGAGTTGTAGTAGAAGAGCCGCGAGGCGCCGTACTGCCCGGGGAAGACGCCCCCCTGGTAGGGGAGGTTGACGCCGGCGGAGTCGACGAGGTAGATGATCGGCACGCGGCAGCGCATGGCGATCTCCTGCGCGCGGAGCATCTTGGTGATGGTCTCGGGCCACCAGGAGCCGGCCTTGACGGTGGCGTCGTTGGCGACGACCACCACCTCGCGCCCGGCGACGGTCCCGAAGCCGGTCACCACGCCCACGCCGGGGGCCTGCCCCTCGTACCGGTCGTGCGCGACCAGGAGCCCCACTTCCTGGAAGCGGGTGCGCGGGTCGAGGAGGAGGGCGATGCGCTCGCGGGCGGTGAGCTTGCCGTCCTCGTGCTGCTTGGCGATCCGCTTGGCGCCGCCGCCCTCGCGCAGCTTCGCCTCCAGCTCCTTCAGCTCGCGGACCAGCGTCTCCATGCGCCCGCCGGTCCTGGCGGCGGGCTTCGGCTCGGCGGTCGTGGTCACGAGCCGGCCGGCTCGCGGTCGCGCCCGTGCTCCGCGAACCAGGTGCGGATGTACTCCACGGCGGCGGAGGTGGGGGTGCCGGGGCCGAACAGCTTGCCGATCCCCTGCTTCTCCAGCGCCTCCATGTCCTCCTCGGGGATGATCCCGCCGCCGGTGAGGAGGAGGTGGTCGGCGCCCTCTTCGCGGAGGAGCTCCTGCACGCGCGGGAAGAGGGTCATGTGCGCGCCGGAGAGGATGGACATGGCGACGACGTCCACGTCCTCCTGGATGGCGGCGGCGACGATCATCTCGGGGGTCTGGTGCAGCCCGGTGTAGATCACCTCCATCCCCGCGTCGCGGAGGGCGGCGGCGATCACCTTGGCGCCGCGGTCGTGGCCGTCGAGCCCGGGCTTGCCGACCAGGACCCGGATCTTCCGTTCAGGCATCGTAAGGGACGGATCGAGAATTGTGGACGCGTTTTCGCCGCTCCCGCGCCGGGCGGGAAGCGGCTAAACATAGCCGGGGCCGAATGGAGCGGCAAGCGAGGTGCCAGGCGGTCAATCGGCCCGGCGGGCGGCCACGATCAGGTCGGCGGAGGTGTGGACGAAGGGGGCCAGCTCCCAGTCGCCGTACCAGTCCACGGGGCGGAAGCCGGCGGCGCGGAGGAGGGCGTCCCACTCGGTGGCGTTGCGGACGCGCAGCGCGTGGAACTTCTCCCCGCTCTCCTCCCCCTTCCGCCAGCGCAGCCACTCGCGGCTGACGCCCTCCACGGCGTCGAGCTCGCGCTCCACCCAGACGGTGGCGCCGTCGCCGGTCTCCCACCAGTCGCGCTCGGCGTAGTCGCCCACGACGTGGTCGCGGTGCATGGTCTCCAGGAGGAGCCACCCGCCGGGCCGGAGCGCCTCGCGGGCGGCGCGGAGCACGCGCAGGTCCTCCTCGTCGGAGAGGAAGTAGCCGAGGGAAGAGTACAGGGAAAGGACGGCGTCGAACTCGCCGGCGCGCCCGATCTCGCGCATGTCGGCGCGCACCCACTCCACCTCCACGCCCGTGGCGGCGGCGCGCCGCCGCGCCCGCGCCAGGAGCGTCTCCGACAGGTCCAGCCCGGTGACCCGGAAGCCGGCGCGCGCCAGCTCGATGGAGTGCCTCCCCCAGCCGCACGCCAGGTCGAGGACGCGGGCACCCGCGGGCAGGTCGAGCATCTCCGTGATCCCCTCCACCTCGCGCGCGGTGCGCTCGGGGGTGAGGAAGTCGCGGTAGATGCGGACGAACTGGCGGTCGAAGTAGTCCGACCACCACTCCCGCTCGTCGGGCCCGCTCACGGAGCCCCGTCCAGCCAGGCGGGGATCTCGTGGAGGGCGGCGATGCGGTCGCAGTCCAGCTCGCTCCAGCGGCCCAGCGGGTCCACCAGCAGGGCGTGCATCCCCGCGGCGCGGGCGCCCGCCACGTCGATCTCGTAGATGTCGCCCACGTAAGCGGGCTCGACGCCCTCCTCGCGGAGGAGCTGGACGAGGAAGGGGTGGTCCAGCCAGACCGGGGGGTTCCCCGCATCGAAGATGACTGCTTTCACTTTGTGCCTGCCGGTGTGTCGGTGAGCGTCTTCCGGGCGCCCAAACGTCGGGCGGCTCCGGGCGCGGGGCAAGGGGCCGGCTTTCGGTCCCGCGGCAGGGCGGCTATCGTGTCGCGCGGGTCGTCGGCGGGGCGCTCCCTCCGGAAAGCGAGAACTCGCTTCGCTCAGACAGCTCGCTTTCCTCCGGGAGCACCCCACCTCCTCCCGTGGGTGCATTCCACTGCAACTGCTTGCGCAGTGGGAAGTTGCGTGAGGGATGCGAGCCCGAAGGGGCGAGACCCCGCGCAGTTTGCGGGGGCTCGACTCCGTTGGGCAGCGTTGTTTGCTGCCCTACGGAGCCGCAGCCCGACCCCGCGTCAGCGGGGGCACGCCCGAACCCCTTTCACACTGATCCGTTCCCTATGCTCCCTCTACGGTTCCTCCTGGCGCTCGCGCTCCTGGCCGCCCCTGCCGCGGCCCAGGCTCCCGCCCGCACCGTCACGCCCGCGCCCGACCGGCCGGCCGGGGAGGGAGAAGGCCCCTTTCCGCGCCTGGTGATCCGCGGCGCGACGCTGGTGGACGGCACCGGCGCGCCGCCGGTGGGGCCGGTGGACATCGTGGTGGAGGGAAACCGCATCCGGGAGTTCCGCGTCGTCGGCTACCCGGGGGTGCCGGTGCGGCAGGAGGGGCGGCCGGCGGCGGGGACGCGGGAGATCGACGCGCGGGGGATGTACGTGCTCCCCGGCTTCGTGGACGTGCACGGGCACATCGGCGGCGCGGCGCAGGGAACTCCGGCGGAGTACGTGTACAAGCTGTGGCTGGCGCACGGGATCACCACCGTCCGCGACCCGGGGTCGGGGAACGGGGTGGACTGGACGCTGCGGGAGCGGGAGCGGAGCGCGGGGAACCGGATCACGGCGCCGCGGATCTTCGCCTACGTGACGCCGGGGCTGGGGTGGGACCGCGGCCCGGTGACCACGCCGGCGCTGGGGCGCGACTACGTGCGCTGGGCGGCGGAGCGGGGGGTGGACGGCCTCAAGCTGGGGCTGGGAGCCTACTACGACCCCGACGTGATGGCGGCGCTGATCGACGAGGCGCGGAAGCGGGGGATCGGCACCACGGCGCACCTGGCGCAGACGGGGGTGGCGCGGATGAACGCGCTGGACGCGGCGCGGGTGGGGCTGGGGTCGCTGCAGCACTGGTACGGGCTCCCCGAGGCGCTCTTCACCGACCGCCGGGTGCAGGACTACCCGCCGGACTACAACTACCTGGACGAGCAGCACCGCTTCGGCGAGGCCGGGCGGCTCTGGAAGCAGGCGGCGCCCCCGGGGAGCCCCCGCTGGGACGCGACGCTGGACGAGCTGGCGCGGCTGGGCTTCGGGATCGACCCTACCTTCAACATCTACGAGGCGAGCCGCGACCTGATGCGCGCCCGCCGCGCGGAGTGGCACGACCGCTACACGCTCCCCTCGCTCTGGGCGTTCTACCAGCCGAGCCGCGAGGCGCACGGCTCCTACTGGTTCGACTGGACCACGCGGGACGAGATCGAGTGGCGGGAGAACTACCGCCTCTGGATGGCGTTCGTGAACGACTTCAAGAACCGCGGCGGGCGGGTGTGCGCGGGGTCGGACTCGGGGTTCATCTTCCAGCTCTACGGCTTCGGCTTCGTCCGCGAGCTGGAGCTGCTGCAGGAGGCGGGGTTCCACCCGCTGGAGGTGATCCGCGCGGCCACGTCGTGCGGTGCGGAGGAGCTGAGCCGACCCACGGGGAGGGCGCCGGAGTTCGGGACCGTCCGCCCCGGGATGCTGGCGGACCTGGTGATCGTGGACCAGAACCCGGTGGCGAACCTCAAGGTGCTCTACGGCACGGGGCACTTCCGCCTGGACGAGGCCACCAACCGACCCACCACGGTGGGCGGGGTGCGCTGGACGGTCAAGGACGGGATCGTCTACGACGCGAAGGGGCTGCTGGCGGACGTGGAGCGGATGGTGGCGCAGGCGAAGCGGGGGGCCTAGTTCCTTGCCGGGGCGCGGGAGGGGCGCTACTGTAGCTTCCCACCCCTCCCCTTCCCCTCCCTCCCGGAGCACGGCGTCCTTGCCCCTCCCCGTCGACATCTCCGTCACCGTGAACGGCGCGGCGTACGAGCGCGCCGTGGAGCCGCGGCTCCTCCTCAGCGACTTCCTCCGCCACGGGATCGGCCTCACCGGGACGCACGTGGGGTGCGAGCACGGCGTCTGCGGCGCCTGCACGGTGCTCATGGACGGCGAGGCCGTCCGGTCGTGCCTGGTGTTCGCGGTGCAGGCGGACGGGCACGAGGTGAGCACCGTGGAGGGGATGGCTCCCCCGGAGGGGCCGCTCCACCCGCTGCAGGAGGCCTTCCGCGACGCGCACGGGCTGCAGTGCGGCTTCTGCACGCCGGGGTTCCTGATGACGCTGGTCCCCTTCCTGCGCGACAACCCCGCCCCCACCGAGCCCGAGATCCGCGAGGCCATCTCCGGCAACCTCTGCCGCTGCACGGGCTACCAGAACATCGTCGAAGCCGTCCGGCTCGCGTCGGAAAGAGCGGCCCCGCAGGGAACCTGACACCGGGAAGCGACCGTGGCGCGAAAGTACGTCGGGGAGCGGGTGGTCCGGAACGAGGACCACCGCCTCCTCACGGGACAGGCGATGTTCGTGGACGACGTGCAGCTCCCCGGGATGCTGCACGTGGCCTTCGTGCGCAGCGACCACGCGCACGCCCTCCTCCTGGGCGTGGACGCCTCGGCCGCGCGGGCGCGTCCCGGCGTGGTGGCCGTCTACACCGCGGAGGACCTGGGCGACTACTGGCAGCCGGGGCCGCTCCTGGTGCCGCCCCCGCCGGTGGAGGGGATCGTCTTCAACGAGGCCACCCAGGTCCCCCTGGCGAAGGACAAGGTGCGGCACGTGGGGGAGCCCGTCGCCATGATCGTGGCGGAGGATCGCTACCTGGCCGAGGACGCGCTGGCCGACGTGGTGGTGGAGTACGAGCCGCTGGACGCGGTGGGGGACCTGGAAGCCGCGCTGGAGCCCGGGGCGCCGCTGGTGCACGAGCGCTTCGGCACCAACATGGCCGCGCACGTGCTGCAGCGGCACGGCGATTACGGGCGGGCGCGCGAGGCGGCGGACCTGGTGGTCTCCCGGCGCTTCCTGTACGACCGCGGCGCCGCGGCGGCCATGGAGAACCGCGTCGTGGCCGCCGTGTGGGACCCCCTGGCGGTGGACCTCACCGTCTGGGACACCACCCAGGCCCCCATCCCCATCCGCAACGGCCTGGCCCGCATGCTGGGGCTCATGGAGTCGCAGGTGCGGGTGGTGGCGCCCTTCGTGGGGGGCGGCTTCGGGCCCAAGATCATGATGTTCTACCCCGAGGAGGTGCTGGTCCCCTGGGCGGCCATGCGCCTGGGGCGCCCGGTGAAGTGGACCGAGGACCGGCAGGAGAACTTCTTCGCCACCACCCAGGAGCGGGGGCAGGTGCACCAGGCGGAGATGGCGCTGACGCGCGACGGGAAGATCCTGGGCGTGCACGACCTCTTCCTCCACGACACCGGGGCGTACGACCCCTACGGCCTCACCATCCCCATCAACAGCCAGTGCACGCTCCTGGGGCCGTACGACGTCCCCGCCTACTACAGCGAGTTCAAGGCGGTCTTCACCAACCGCACCATCGTCACCCCGGTGCGCGGCGCGGGGCGCCAGCACGGCGTGTTCGTGATGGAGCGGCTGCTGGACATCGCCGCCCGCGAGCTGGGGCTGGACCCGGTGGAGATCCGCCGCCGCAACTACCTGGGCGCCGAGCTCTTCCCCCACAACTTCGACATCCTCTACCAGGACTTCGCCCCGCTCTACTACGACTCCGGCAACTACCTCCCCGCGCTGGAGACCGCGGCCCGGATGATCGGGTGGGACGGCTTCCGCGAGGAGAAGCGCCGGGCGCGCGAGGAGGAGGGGCGGCACCTGGGGGTGGGGATCGTGTCGCTACATCGAGGGGACGGGGATCGGCCCCTACGAGGGGGCGCGCGTCACCGTGGACCCCGGCGGCCGGGTGCGCGTCGCCACCGGGCTGGGGACGCAGGGGCAGGGGCACTACACCGCCTTCGCGCAGATCGTGGCCGAGGCGCTGGACGTGGACGTGACGCTGGTGCACGTGACCACCGGCGACACCCGCGAGTTCGGCTGGGGGACGGGGACCTTCGCCAGCCGCGGCGCGGTGGTGGCGGGGAGCGCCTGCCACGCCGCCGCGGTGGCCGTGCGCGCCAAGGTGCTCGCCATGGCCGGCCGCGTCCTGGGCGCCGCCGAGGAGCAGATCGAGCTGGCCGACGGGCGGGTGAGCGTCCGCGGCTTCCCCGAGCGCACCCTGACGCTGGGCGAGCTGGCGGGGCACGCCAACCCCCTGCGCGGCGCCGTGAAGCCGGGGACCGAGCCGGGGCTGGAGGCCACCGCCTACTTCGGCCCCGACCACGGGAGCACCGCCAGCGGGGTGCACGCCATGGTGGTGGAGGTGGACCCCGAGACGGCGATGGTGCGGGTGCTCCGCTACGTGGTGGTGCACGACTGCGGGCGCCTCATCAACCCCGTGCTGGTGGAGGGGCAGGTGCAGGGGGGCGTGGCCCAGGGGATCGGCAACGCCTTCTACGAGAAGCTGCACTTCGACGAGACGGGGCAGCTCCTCAACGCCTCGTTCATGGACTACCTCCTCCCCACCTCGCTGGACGTCCCCCGCGTGGAGATGGCGCACATGGAGACCCCCGCCCCCATGAACCCGCTGGGGCTCAAGGGCGTGGGCGAGGCGGGGTGCATCCCCACCGGCGCCGCCTTCGCGCAGGCCGTGGAGGACGCCCTCTCCGACTGGGGGGTGGAGATCACCGAGATCCCCCTCAGCCCCGACCAGCTGTTCGGGCTGCTGGAGACCGCCCGCACCGCCCCACCCCACCTCCAGGAGGCCGCCCGATGATCGTGGACGGAGAGTACGTCTTCCCCGGACCGCGGGAGGTCGTCTGGGAGCTGCTGCAGGACCCCGAGGTGCTGTCCAAGGCCATGCCCGGCGCCGCGAGGCTCGTCCTGGTGGGCGACGGCGCCTACGAGGGCTCCATCCGCGTGGGCGTGGGCCCGGTGACCGCCGCCGAGTGGAAGCTGGGGGTCACGCTCCAGGACCGCGTCCCCCCCGAGAGCTACGTGATGCAGGTGGACAGCAAGGGTCCCATCGGCTTCACCCGCGGCTCGGCCGAGGTGCGGCTGGAGGAGGAGGGAGAGGGGTCCACCCGCATGCGCTACCACGCCGACCTCCAGGTGGGCGGCAAGGTGGCCGGCGTGGGGCAGCGCCTCATCGACCAGGTGGCGAAGATGATGACCCACCGCGGTCTCGACGCGCTCGGCCGCGAGCTGCGGGAACGGCTGGCGAGGGACGCGTGAAGCCCGCCCCCTTCGAGTACCACCGCCCCGCCACCGTCGAGGAGGCGCTGGACCTCCTGGCCCGGCACGGCTACGACGCCAAGCTCCTGGCCGGCGGGCAGAGCCTGGTCCCCGCCATGAACTTCCGCCTGGCGCAGCCGGCGGTGCTGGTGGACCTGAACCGAGTGGAGGAGCTGGACTACCTGCGCGAGGAGCCGGGCCTGCTGCGCGTGGGGGCGATGACGCGCCAGCGCGCCGCCGAGCGGAGCGAGGCGGTGGCGCGGGGGGCTCCCCTGCTGGCCGGGACGCTCCCCTGGGTGGCGCACCCGCAGATCCGCAACCGCGGCACCGTGGGCGGGAGCGTCGCCCACGCCGACCCCGCGGCCGAGATCCCCGCCGTGATGCTGGCGCTGGACGCCCGCTTCCTCCTCCGCGGCCCCGGCGGCGAGCGCACCGTGCGGGCGGAGGAGTTCTTCACCGGCCTCTTCGGCACCTCGCTGGAGCCCGACGAGATCCTGGTCGAGGTGGAGATCCCCGCCCCCGCGCCGGGGAGCGGCTGGGCCTTCGACGAGGTGTCGCGCCGCCACGGCGACTACGCCCTCGCCGGGGCGGCCGCCGTCGTGACCCTGGACGGGGCCGGCCGCTGCACCGACGCCCGCGTGGTCCTGCTCAGCGTGGGCGGGGGCCCCGTGCTCGCCGCCGGGGCCGCCGCGGCGCTGGTGGGGGAGGCGCCCTCGGAGGAGGCCGTCCGCGCCGCCGCCGACGCGGTGGGGCGCGAGATCGACCCCCCCGCCGACATCCACGCCTCCGCCGCCTACCGCCGCCGCCTGGCCGAGGTGCTGGTACGGCGCGTGCTGCCGCGCGCCTTCGAGCGCGCCCGCTCGTAAGCGACCCATTCGCCACCCGACACCGGAGACCGCCCGATGAAGACGTACGACCTGTCGCAGCCGCTGAACGAGCAGGCGCCCTTCTGGCCGTACTACCCGCCCTTCGAGGTGAAGTACATCAAGCGCAAGGCCGAGCACGGGGTGAACGCGCAGTACATCCAGACGTCCAACCACATGGGGACGCACCTGGACGCGCCGCGGCACTTCGTGACCAAGGGGATGACCATCGACCAGATCCCCATGGAGTGGCTGTGCGGCCCCGGCGTGATCGTGAACCTGAGCGACGAGATGGACGAGCTGGGGCTGTACACGCCGGAGATGATCGAGTCGCGCGTGGAGGTCAAGAAGGGCGACATCGTGCTGCTGCACACGGGCTGGCACCGCTACGCGCAGTGGGGCGAGGAGGCCGACGAGGAGAAGTACATCCACATGCACCCCGGCGCGCACCCGGACATGGTGCCCTGGCTGCTGGAGAAGGAGATCCACATCTGGGGCGTGGACGTGGTGTCCACCGACCACCCCATGGACCTCCCCATCGGCCGCTTCCTGGGGAAGGGGATGCACGGCCACTGCGACCGCGTGCGCGCCGCGGCCGAGGCCAAGTTCGGCGGCCCCGAGGCGGTGGCGAAGCTGTTCCCCGACGAGGACTACCAGCTCACGCACAACAAGCTGTTCGGCCACAACTGCATGCACATCGAGAACCTGGGCGGCGACATCTCCCACCCGGCGCTGCAGAACCGGCGGCTGATCATCGGGTGCTTCCCCTGGAAGTTCCAGGGCGGCGAGGCCGCGTTCGCCCGCGTGGTGGCGTTCGACGGGGAGTGGCCGAAGGAGATCTAGGCCGCGCCGCGCACAGCCCCTGCACAAAGGACCGAACCGCGGGTCGGAGAGGAATGGAGGCACCGAGAAGAAGGGTTCTCGGTGCCTCCATCTTCATTTGTGGACCAGGGCAGACTGGAAAAAAACGGTCGCGCCCGGTGAGAAATCCCCCTCCTGTGTCCCTCTAACACCCGAGCCTCCGAACCACGCCCCTCCACGATGAGGAATCCTCCATGTCCGTCACACTGACCAAGCCCGCAGAGCAGGTGGACATCACGTCAGGTGAGTACGACACTCTCCTGAGCAACCTGCAGGCGAACATTCTCTGGGCGCACGGACGCAACCACGCGCGGCACGTGTTCATCCGGTTCACGGGAGATCCCTCGGACGTGAGGGCCTGGATCCGCGACACCGTCGGGGCTTCCGTGACAACCGCCCGGCAGCAGCTCGAGCAGATCATCGCGCGGGAAGGGGACGACGGTTTCGATGGTGGACTGGTGACGGGCTTCTTCCTCTCGGCCCGGGGGTACAGCTACCTCGGACTCGACACGAAGCGGTTCGAGAGCGTTTTCCGCAGGGGGATGAAGAGCCAGAAGCCGAACATCGTGGAGGCCATCAAGGGCTCCCGCAACAAGGATCCGGACCCCGACACCTGGGAGCGGGGATTCCAGGGGGAGATCCACGCCCTCCTCACGGTGGCGGACGCCAGGGCCGATGTGGTAAATGACGCGGTCCGGGGCATCGCGGCCAGCCTCGATAACGTCGGCGAGGTGCTGACGATCGAGGAGGGGACCGTCCTGCGGCGTGAAACCACGAACGGGGAGCACGAGCCGGTGGAGCACTTCGGGTACTTCGACGGAATCAGCAACCCGCTCTTCACGACGCGAGACCTGGCGAAGGAGCGGCCGGAGAACATGAATCGCGAGAAGTGGAATCCCGGAGCCCCCCTGAGCCTGGTCCTGGTCGACGATCCGCACTCCGGCGAGACGGATGCGTATGGCAGCTACCTGGTGTACCGCAAGCTCGGGCAGAACGTGGAACTGTTCGAGAAGCGCGTTCGGGCCCTCGCCGAGTCGCTGAACGTGGACGAGAATCTCGCGGGCGCGATGGTGGTGGGGCGGTTCAGGGACGGGACACCGGTCCTGCGCGCGACCGTGCCCAGCCCGGGTCAGGAGGTAGTGAACAGCTTCAACTTCGAGGAGGACGAAGACGGGTTCAAGTGCCCGTTCCACGCCCACATCCGAAAGGTGAACCCCCGGGGCACCACGCCGCTGACAACGTCCGAGAGCGAGCGGAAGCGCCGGATCGTGCGCCGCGGCATCCCGTACGGGCTCCCGATGCCGGGCGTCGCGGAGCCGATGCCCAGCGATCCCGATCCAGCAGCGCCCAGGGGGCTCCTTTTCATGTGCTTTCAGCAGGACATCGACCGCCAGTTCGAGTTCATCCAGCGCACCTGGGTCGACAGCGTGATCTTCCCCAGGGGAATCCTGGTGCAGGGGGATACGGGCGACGATCCGTTGATCGGCCAGGACCCGGATGAAGCACAGCGGTGGCCGAAGCGCTGGGGGGACGAGGAGGCGGGGAGAAAGGTCTTCAACTTCGAGTCAGCGGTCACGCTGAAGGGAGGGGAGTACTTCTTCGCTCCGAGCATCCCCTTCCTCGGTTCGCTGTAGCCGCCCTTTCCGCGGGAGGGGATCGGGCACGCCTCGGCGCCCGATCCCCCGACGATTCCATCCCCTCCTCACCACGTCGCGATCCGCCGCGTCGATACAGCTCCCAGTACCGGGCGGTCGACAGTCGTCCACTCCTGCTGCTGCTCACCGTCGTTATCGTGTGCGGCCATGAGGCACGTCGATCAATCCGGCACCGAAGTTCCTTCGCAGATCCTTCTGCTGGCGTTAACTTCGATCGCCCCACCGCGGCGTCCGCCGCACTTCCCCCCTGAATGGCTCCCGGGGAGCCGCTCTCCCTCACCAAGGAATCACCGGTGGAATCCATGAAGCATGCCCGCTCCTCCCTCGCCCGCCGGGCGTGCACCATCGCGGCGATGGCCTTTGCGCTGGCGGGCGCCGCCGCGTGCGACGACGACGGCACCGGCCCGGACGACGCGCGGGAGGTCACCATCGGCGGGATCTTCTCGCTCACCGGGAACTGGGCGTCGCTGGGGGTGACCAGCAAGGCGGCGCTGGAGCTGGCGGTGGAGGACGCCAACCGCTACGCCGCGGGCCGGGGGATCACCTTCCGCGCGGACGTGCGCGACACCAAGCTGGAGCCGGCGACGGCGCTCTCGGCGATGCAGGCGCTGCGGACCGTGGGCGTGCAGGTGGTGGTCGGGCCGCAGAGCAGCGCGGAGCTGGCGGCCGTCAAGCCGTTCGTGGACGCCAACCCCGTCATGGTGGTGAGCCAGTCCAGCACCGCCGGCTCGCTGGCCGTCGCCGGCGACCGCGTCTTCCGCTTCACGGCGGCGGACTCCCTGGAGGGCGTGGCGTCGGCGGCGCTGATGCGGGCGGACGGCATCCGCGCCGTGGTCCCGGTGTGGCGCGCGGACGCGGGGAACCAGGGGCTGCACACGGCCACGCGGCGGGCGTTCGGCGGCGGCGGCGGCACGGTGTCCGCCGGGGTGGAGTACGGAACCGCCACCACGAGCTTCGCGGCGACCGTGGCCGCGCTCGGCGCGCAGGTGCGCGCGGCGCTCGCCACCCGGCCGGCGGCGCAGGTGGGCGTGTACCTGGCGGGCTTCGACGAGGTCGCGGACCTCTTCGCGGCCGCCGCGGCGGACCCGGTGCTGGCCACCGTGCGCTGGTACGGCGCCGACGGGATCGCGCAGAGCGCCGCGCTCACCGCCCGCCCCGCGGCCGTGGCGTTCGCGGAGACGGTCGGCTTCCCGTCCGCGCTGTTCGGGCTGGACTTCACGGCGCGCGAGAAGTGGCAGCCGGTGGCGGCGCGCATCCAGCAGCGCGCGGGGAGCGCGCCGGACGCGTTCGCGCTGGCGGTGTACGACGCCACCTGGGTGGCCGCGCTGGCGTACCTGGCCTCGCCGCGGGACGTGGGCGTGGACTCGCTGGCCGCGCGCTTCGTGCAGACGGCGGGCACCTACCACGGCACCACGGGGTGGGCCGCCCTGAACGCCGCGGGCGACCGGCAGTACGCCGACTTCGACTTCTGGGCCGTCCGCCCCAGCGGCTCCGCCCACGCTCTGGACGCGGGTGGCCGGCTACGAGACGCGCTCCGGCACGCTCAGCCGCTAGGCGGGAGACGGGAGACGGGCTTGAAAATTGCCAAGTGGCGGCACGGCAACGACTTCGCCACCCGGCCACCCGAGGAGCCCGTGAACAGCACCCGCAGCAACCCCCGTCGCAGGTTCATCCGCCACACCGCGGACGTCCCGCTGCAGGTGCGGACGGTCCGGCAGGGCGCGCGGGCGCCGAAGCGCGGCGTCAACGTGAGCGTCGGCGGGCTCGCCTTCGAGTCCGCCGAGCCGGTGCCTTCCGGGACCACGCTCGAGGTGCGCATCGACGAGGTGCAGCCCCCGTTCGAGGCCCGGGCCGAGGTGGTGCACTGCGAGCCGGAGGGCGACCACTACTGCATCGGCGTGCAGTTCCTGGACGCGAGCGACGCCTTCCGCGCCCGCATGGTGGAGCAGGTGTGCTCCATCGAGCGGTACCGGAAGCAGGTCGGGGAGCGCGAGGGAAGGACGCTCACCCCCCAGGAAGCCGCCGCGGAATGGATCAGCACGCAGGCGGACCGATTCCCCGATTCCGAGTGAGCGCGCCCCCATGACCCATGGCTGACACCCTCGCCCTCCTCCCCGCCGCCGAGCTGGCGCGGCGGGTGCGCGCCCGCGACCTGTCGCCGGTGGAGGTGCTGGACGCCTGCATGGAGCGGGTGGAGAGCCTCAACCCCGCGCTCAACGCCGTGGTGACGCTGAACCCGCGGGCGCGGGAGGAGGCGGAGTCGCTGGAGCGGCGGATCGCGCGGGGGGAGGACGTGGGCATCCTGGCCGGGCTCCCGGCGGGGATCAAGGACGTGACGCAGGTGGGCGGTCTGCGCACCACCTTCGGCTCGCCGCTCTTCGCGGACCACGTCCCGCCGGAGGACGCGCTGGTGGTGCGGCGCCTCCGCGAGGCCGGCGCGGTGATCCTGGGGAAGACCAACTGCCCGGAGTTCGCGGCGGGGGGGAACACCTTCAACGAGGTGTTCGGGCGCACCCGCAACCCGTGGGACCCGGAGCGGAGCGCGGGCGGCTCCACCGGGGGCGGCGCCTGCGGGCTGGCGACGGGGATGATCGCCCTCGCCGAGGGGACGGACCTGGGCGGATCGCTCCGCATCCCGGCGTCGTTCTGCGGGGTGGTCGGCATCCGCCCCTCGGTGGGGCTGGTCCCCACCGTCCCCAGCGACTACCTGTGGGACACCCTGCAGGTGACGGGGCCCATGGGGCGCACCGCGGAGGACGTGGCGCTCGCCCTCCAGGCCGTCGCCGGCCCCAGCGACCTGTCGCCGCTCGCGCAGCCCGTGGAGGGGCGGGACTTCGTCGCGGCGGTGCGGAACGCGGACCCGAGGGGGCTGCGGCTGGCCTACTGCCCCGACATCGCGGGGATCGGGATCGACGCGGACGTGGAGCGGGTGTGCCGCGAGGCCGTGCGGGCGCTGGAGGGAGCGGGCGCGGAGGTGGAGGTCATCGAGCTGGACCTGGCGTACGCGCGCAGGGCGTTCCTGGCGCTGCGCGGGCTCTGGTTCGTGTCCATGCTCCACCCGCACCTGGACAAGCTGGAGCACTTCGGCACCAACGTCGGCAACAACATCCGCGCGGGGCTGAAGGGGAGCGTGGAGGAGCTGGGCGCCGCCGAGGCGGCGCGCAGGCGGATCTGGGAGGAGTTCCGCGCGCTCTTCCGGCGCTTCGACCACCTGCTCACGCCGACGATGGCCGTCCCCCCCTTCCCCGTGGTGGAGAACTACCCGCGCACCGTCGGCGGCCGGGAGATGGAGACGTACGTGGACTGGATCGCGCCGACGTTCGTGCTGAGCATGACGGGGCTCCCCGTGGCGTCCGTCCCCTGCGGGCTGGACTCCGACGGGCTCCCGGTGGGCTTGCAGGTGGTAGGGAGGCCGCGGGGGGAGGAGGGGGCGCTGGCGGTGGCGGGGGTGGTGCAGAGGCTGCGGCCGGTGGGGCTTCCTGCGGGCATGCCCTACTAAAGCTCTGCTGCCTCGATCAAGAGCATCTAGGGCACTGCCTGACGTTTCCTTGACCGGCGCCAGATCATAGGTGGGAGTTCTCCTACCAATCCGTAGGGAAACACCCCGTCAAAGATCCACATAAACCTCACCAGTGTCGCGGAGGTTTCCCTGCTGTGTTGAGTTCCGGGAGCGCGCATACTTGTCGTGGGTTTCGTTTCGGGTCCCACGGCAGGAGGTGAACCATGAGCGCACTGAACCGGCGCGTGCAGGACATAGTGAGATGGCCCTTCTCCAGCCGCCTGGCCGCCCCGCTCTGGCTGGCGCTCCGCATCTACCTGGGGTCCACCTGGCTGCAGTTCGGGGTGGCAAAGGTCCAGGGCGGATGGCTGACGACCAACCCGATGCACGGGATGCTGGACGCCATCGCCCGCGGCCTCACGCCGGCCCCCTTCCCCTTCTACCGCCAGGTCGCGCAGGCGCTGCTGGACGCCGGGATGGACCGGTGGATCAGCGTGGGCCTCCCCCTGGCCGAGCTGGTCGTGTCGCTCGCCTTTTTCAGCGGGCTCCTGCTCGTCCCCGCCGCGGTGGGCGCCAGCCTGCTGAACCTCAACCTGATCCTCTCGGGGCTGGCCACCTGGCACTTCGACGGGCGCATCATCGCGCTCCAGCTCCTCCTGGTTGCCGCCTGGCGCGTGGCCGACTACGTCGGGGTCGCGCGGATCGTCGCCATGCTCCGCCACACGGGCCGCGGCCCGCGAGGACCGGAGCCCGACCCGGTCTGACAGAGAGGCCTAGTCCGGGGAGCAGCCTCCGCGCGCCCCCACCCGGCGGCCTTAGAGCCGCCACCCTCCCCCACAAGTGGGGGAGGGGCATCTCCACGCTGGCGTCCGGCAGTTCAGTCCGCGAAGGCGGACTTCGTGCCGTTGTTGCTGCGAATTCATTCGCCCGTTGCCCGCCCGCGCAGGAGCCCCGCGTGAGGGATGCGAGCGCGAAGCGGCGAGACCCGCGCGGCTGTTTGCGCGGGGCTCGACTCCGTTAAGCACGGTTGTATCGTGCTTTACGGAGCCGCAGCCCGACCCCGCGCCAGCGGGGGCACGCCCGAACCCCACCCTTCATTCTTCCCTGAAAAGAGCCGCCACGTCCGGCTTGGTCACCTTCCCCATCGCGTTCCGAGGAAGCGCCTCCACGCGCCGCAGATCCCGGGGGAGCTTGTAGGGAGCGAGCAACTCCCGCGCCCACCCCTGCAGCTCCTCCAGCGACAGTGAAGAGCCGTCGCGCGCCTCCACGGCCACGCAGATCCGCTCCCCCCACTCCGGGTCGTCCACCCCCACCACGGCGCACTCCGCCACGTCCGGGTGCGTCCGCAGCGTCTCCTCGATCTCCAGCGCGGACACCTTGTACCCCCCGGTCTTGATGATGTCCACGCTCTTCCGCCCCAGGATGCGGTAGTAGCCGCGCTCCACCACCGCCACGTCCCCCGTGCGGAACCAGCCGTCGCGGAACGCCTCCTCCGTGGCCTCCGGGCGGCGCCAGTACTCCCGGAAGACGTTCTCGCCGCGCACCTCGATCTCCCCCGGCGTCCCGTCCTCCACCGGGGCCCCCTCGTCGTCCACCAGGCGCACCTCCACCCCCGGGAGCGGCGTCCCCACGAACCCCGGGCGGCGCTCCCCCTCCAGCGGGTTGGAGAGCGCCATCCCCATCTCCGTCATCCCGTAGCGCTCCAGCAGCGTGTGGCCGCTGATCTCCCGCCAGCGCTCCAGCGTCTGCACCGGGAGCGCCGCCGAGCCCGACACCATCAGCCGCATCCGCGCGCACCCCTCCGACCCCCTGCGCCGGCGTTCCCCGTCCGCCGCCTCCCACGCCGCCACCAGCTTCCGGTACACGGTCGGCACCGCCATGAAGAGCGTCAGCTCCCCGTCCGCGAAGCGCTCCCACACGGCGTCCGCGTCGAACCGGGGGAGGATCTCGCAGGCCGCGCCCGCCCAGAGCGCGCAGGTGAGCACGTTGACGATCCCGTGCACGTGGTGCATGGGGAGCACCAGGAGGATGCGGTCGTCCGCGCTCCACCCCCACGCCTCGATCAGCGACACCACCTGCGCGCGAAGCCCGGCGTGCGTGGTGATCACCCCCTTGGGCTTCCCCGTGGTCCCGCTGGTGTAGACCATCATCGCCCGGCGCCCCTCCTCCACCACGGGGAGCGGTCCCGGCTCCCCCGCGAGCGCCTCCGGCGTGAGGAGGAAGCGCCGCCCCTCCGCCAGCGGGCGCAGCGTCTCCGCGAAGTCCGGGTGCGCCACCACCAGCGCCGCGTCCGCGTCCCCGATCACGTACTCCAGCTCCGCGGGCGGGTGCGACGTCGCCAGCGGGACGGCGATCCCCCCCGCGCGCCAGATCCCCCACTGCACCGCCACGTAGTCCCACCCCGGCGGCGCCAGGAACGCCACCCGCGCCTCCGCCAGGTCACCCGCGCCCCCCAGGAGCGCCGAGGCCACGCGCGCGGAGGCGTCCAGGAGCTCCGCGTAGGTGAAGGTGCCCTCGGGCGCGACCACGGCCGTGTGGCCGCCGTGGCCCGCGGCGCGGGCGAAGAGGGGGAGGTCGGACGAGGAAGCCATGGGCGGGACCGGGTGGAGGGGGATGGAGGGCCGTGCGTCAGGGGGCGCGGAGGGTGACCCGCTTGAGGAAGGCGTCGGGGGCGACGCGGGCGCGCAGCTCCTCCAGCTGCTCCGGCGCGGCCTCTCCGTCGTACGGACCGGCGACCACGGCGACGTACCCGTCCAGCAGCTCGGGGTACACGCGGCTGTTCGCCAGCCCCACGTCGAAGCCGCGCGCCCGGAGCCGGTCGCGCATGGCGCGCGCTCCCGTGAGGTCGCCGCCGTCGAACGAGGCGAGCACCACCACCGCCAGGGACTCCCCGTCGCGCGCGCCGTGCCGGGCCACCCGCCGGGCCTCCTCGCGGGCGAGCGCCACCCCGCCGGCCTCGCGGGGCGAGCCCGTCTCCACCACGGGGGTGAGGGGCTCCCCTTCGGACGACCTCCGCTCCGAGACGTAGAACCCGAGCACCACCAGGAGGAGGAGCGAGAGCAGGGAGAGCCACACCGCCGGCCGCGGGCCCCACCGGGCGAGCGCGTCCCCGACCGACCACGCCTTCGCGGGCGGGTGCGCCGGGGCGGGAGCGGGGACGGGCGGCGGCCCCCCGTCGAGCGGCGGCGCGAGCATCGTCGCGTCGTACATCGTCCCCTCCGACTCGTCGGCGGCCGGGGCGTACAGCGTCTGGTCCGGGGCGGCGGCCGGAGGGGCGGGGCTCCAGCGGGGGGCCGGCGCGGGCGCGGCGGCCGGGACCACGGTGTCGCAGTCGGCGAGCGCGTCCAGCAGCGCCCCGGCGTCCGGGAAGCGGGCGGCGGGGTCCAGGCGGAGCGCGTGGCGCAGCACCGCGGCCAGCCGCAGGGGGACCCCGGGATAGGCGTCCACCACCCGCTTGACCGTGCGGGCCGCCTCGCGGTCGTGCGGGTCGGTGTTGATCCCCGCGGGATAGACCCCGCCCAGCATCTCCAGCCCGGTGAGCGCCAGGCTGTACACGTCGCTCGCCGGGGTGAGCCGCGGGTCGCCGCGGAGCTGCTCGGGGGAGGCGTAGCGAGGCGTGTGCGGGGACACGGCCACGGTCAGGCGCGTGGGGGTGTCCCCGTCGGCCGCGCCCACCTGGGCGATCCCGAAGTCCAGCAGCTTCACCTCCCACCCGCCCGGCTCCGCCACCAGGAACACGTTCCCCGGCTTCACGTCGCGGTGGATCAGGTGGACCCGGTGCCCCGCCGCCAGCCCCGTCGCCGCCTCGCGGAGGATCTCCAGCGCCTCGCGCGGGGGGAGCGGGCCGGACGCGCGGCGCATCCGCGCCAGGAGGTCCTCCCCCTCCAGCAGCTCCATCACCAGGAAGTCGATCCCCAGCTCCGGGTCGGTGCCGAAGTCGTGCACCGTCACCACGTTGGGGTGCCGCAGGCGGGCGGCCGCGCGGGCCTCGCGGTAGAAGCGCTGCCGCATCCGCTCCAGCTCCCCCGGGTCGGGGCAGACCGCCGTCATCACCTTCACCGCCACCCGCCGGTCCAGCTTCCCGTCGTACGCCAGACACACCGCGCCCATCCCCCCCGTGCCGATCACCGAATCGACGCGGTAGCGGTCGCACAGCGTGCGCCCCATGAGGAGGGAGAGGATTCCGGACAAGCTCGGGTAACGTGGTTGCGGGAGTGCGCGGTAGCCGGACGAACCGTGAAGATTAGCGACTTCGCCCGCAGGAAAACAGCGGGGGCCGGGAACTCGCGTTCCCGGCCCCCCGCGATCCCGCAGGAATTGTCAAACTTCGGAGAGGCACGCCTCGACAGCTTCGTACAGGTTGGAGAGCAGCTCTTCGAACGTCTCTCCCTGCGTCGCACAGCCGGGGATCGCCGGGACCTCCGCCCAGTACCCTCCTTCTTCGGCCTCGTGAACGACTACGCGAAGTTTCATCGTGTCCCGAGGGTCAGAAGAAGACCGGCTCCTGGTAGGCGCCGAAGACCTCCTCCATCGCCGCGCGGATCTCGTACAGCGTGGCGTAGGCGCGGACGGCGTCCAGCATCGGCGGGACCACGTTCTCCCCGGCGCGGGCGGCGTCCTGGAGCGCCTGGAGGGTGCGGTCCACCTCGCCCTGGTCGCGGCGGGCGCGCATGGCGGCCATCCGCTCGCGCTGCCGAACCTCGGCTTCCTCGGTGATCTTGAGGAGCGGGATCTCGATGGTCTCCCCCTCGATGGTGAACTCGTTCACCCCCACGATCACCCGCTCCCCGGTCTCGATCTCGATCTGCTGGCGCATGGCCGAGCGGGCGATGTCGCGCTGGAAGTACCCCACCTCGATCCCCGGGACCACGCCGCCCAGCTTGTCGATCTCGGCGAAGATCCGCTCGGCCTCCGCCTCCAGCTGGTCGGTGAGCGCCTCCACGTAGTAGGAGCCGGCGAGCGGGTCCACCGTGTTCGCCACCCCGGTCTCGAAGGCCAGGATCTGCTGCGTGCGCAGCGCGATCTGCACCGCCTTCTCCGTGGGGAGCGCCAGCGTCTCGTCCATGGAGTTGGTGTGCAGCGACTGCGTCCCGCCCAGCACCGCGGCCAGCCCCTGGTAGGCCACGCGGACGATGTTGTTCTCCGGCTGCTGCGCGGTCAGCGTCACCCCGGCGGTCTGCGCGTGGGTGCGCAGGCGCCAGCTCTCCGGGTTCCGGGCGCCGTACTTGTCGCGCAGGGTGCGGGCCCAGATGCGGCGCGCGGCGCGGAACTTGGCGATCTCCTCGAAGAAGTCGTTGTGGACGTCCCAGAAGAAGGAGAGCCGCGGCGCGAAGTCGTCCACGTCCAGCCCGCGGGCGATCCCCCGCTCCACGTACTCGAAGCCGTTGCGCAGCGTGTACGCCAGCTCCTGCGCGGCGGTGGAGCCCGCCTCGCGGATGTGGTAGCCGGAGATGGAGACGGGGTTGTACTTGGGGGCGTTCTTCGACGCCCACTCGAACATGTCGATCACCAGCCGGAGCGCCGGCTCGGGCGGGTACACCCAGGCGTGCTGCGCCTGGTACTCCTTGAGGATGTCGTTCTGGACGGTCCCGCGGAGCTTGTGGAAGGGCACCCCCTGCTTCTCGGCCGCGATCATGTAGAAGCAGAACAGGATGATCGCCGGGCCGTTGATGGTCATGGAGACGGAGACCTGGTCCAGCGGGATCCCCGCGAACAGCGTCTCCATGTCGTCCAGCGACGAGATCGCGACGCCGCACTTCCCCACCTCGCCCAGCGAGCGGGGGTGGTCGGAGTCGTACCCCATGAGCGTGGGGAAGTCGAAGGCCACGGAGAGCCCCGTCTGCCCGCGCCCCAGGAGGAAGTGGTAGCGCGCGTTGGTCTCCTCCGCGGTCCCGAAGCCGGCGAACTGGCGCATGGTCCAGAGCCGGGTCCGGTACATGGTCCCGTACGGCCCGCGGGTGAAGGGGAACTCGCCCGGGAGCCCCAGCCGCTCGTTGTGGAACTCCGCCTCCTCCGCGCCGGTCTCGGGGCGGTCGAGGGGGGTGTAGAGCGGGCGGACCTCCACGCCGGAGATGGTGGTGAACGCCGGGTCGTCGGCGGGATCGGCCCCGCGCGCCGGCTCGCCCCGGTTCGGCGCGCGCTTCGGCGTCTTCGCGTACCCGGCCTCCCACTGCGCGAGGCGGGTCCTCAGCTCCGCGATCTCCTGCTCCCGCTCCGCGATCCGCTCCAGGAGCGCGTCCGGGGAGACGCCGTAGTCGATCGAGCTCATGTTCCGATCCTTCAGGGGGTTCCGGCGTCGATCGCTCGCACGATCCGCGCCGCGACTGTGTAGGGGGATTCCTCGCCGGACTCCAGCGCGGGGAGCGACTCCTCCAGCATCTCCTCGCCGCGCCCGTCCACCCAGGCGCGCCGCTTCATCTCGCGGTCCACCACCGCCCGCACGCGCTCGGCCAGCCGGCGCTGCCGCCGCCGGGAGAGCTCACCGCTCTGGCGCAGATACACCGCATGCCGGTCCAGCGTTCGCACCAGCTCGTCGATCCCCTCCCCGGTCTGCCCGACGGTCTTGAGGACGGGGATGGCCCACCCGCCCCCCGACTCCGCCGCCTCCCGGCTCCGCTCCCGCGCGGCCTTCCCCACCGTGCGCAGGGAGACGCCGTGGTGGCCGGCCGCCGCGGGCGGTCCCTCGCCCAGGCGCATGTGGAGCATCACCTCGATCTCCTGCGCCAGCCGGTCGGCGCCGGGGCGGTCGGCCTTGTTGATGACGAACAGGTCGGCGATCTCCATCAGCCCGGCCTTCATGGCCTGGATGGAGTCGCCCGACTCGGGGACCAGCACCACCACGGTGGTGTCGGCCGTCTCGGCGATCTCCAGCTCGCTCTGCCCCACTCCGACGGTCTCCAGGAGGACGCGGTCACACCCGTAGGCGTCCATCAGGTCGGCCACCTCGCTGGTGGTGGTCGCCAGCCCGCCCAGCGAGCCGCGCGCCGCCATGGAGCGGATGAACACCCCCGGGTCGGTGGAGATGCTGTTCATCCGGATGCGGTCGCCCAGGAGCGCCCCGCCGGTGAAGGGGGAGGAGGGGTCCACGGCCACGATCCCCACCTTCTCCTCCGTCCCGCGGAAATGCGTGGCCAGCTTGGAGGTGAGGGTGGACTTCCCCGCCCCGGGGGGTCCGGTCATCCCGATGCGCTGGGCGCGGCCCAGGTCGGAGTGCAGGTCGTGGAGGATCTTCTCGAAGCCCGGCCGCCCGTTCTCCACCAGGGAGATGGCGCGGGCGAGGGCGAGGCGCTTCCCGGCGCGGAACTGCTCCAGCAGCGCGTCGTCGCGGTCGGTCGTCAGGTCGGTCGTCATCCGTGAAATTGCCGCGCCGCGGGAACGCTTGTCAAGCGCCGCGAGGGGCTTCAGACGCGGAAGAGGCGGGCGTCCCAGGCGATCGGCGCGGGGGCCTCGACGTGGACCCGGGGGTAGTCGGGGTGGGCGGGGTTGAGGAGGAAGTTGCGGCCGAACGGGCGGGCCGCGGCGGAGGGGACGGAGAGGACGGCCGTGCGGGCCTCGGCCAGCCAGGCGTCGCCGTACGCGCGGGCGACGCGGGAGTCCTCCGCCTCCCACCCGGGGAGCCCCGCCTCGTCGGCGACCTCCACGGGGAGGTCGTCCGGAACGTCGGCCCGTGCGCAGTGGTGGGCGCCGGGAAGCCGCCGGAGGGAGCCCGCGTGCACCAGGATCTCCAGCAGGCACCCGGCCAGGCAGGAGGAGGCGTAGACGACCGGGCGGCCCGGCGAGTTCCACCGGCCGCCCGCGAGGTACGCCCCCGTCCCGTCGAAGCACGGGTACGTGGCCTTCGCCACCCGGTAGACCGTCGGCATCAGACGGGAAGGCCGTACTCCAGCTTCGCCAGGAGCGACTCGACGCGGCGGGCGCCCAGCTCGGTCGCGGTCATCTCCAGCGGGGACTTCCCGTCCAGCATGGGATGGGTCTCGCGGAGGAACTCCCGGGCCTCGTCGCGTCCCTCCCACACCCGCTCGGCCAGCGCCATGACGCGGGCCAGCCGCTCCACGCGCTCGCTCTCCGCCAGGCGGAGGCGGGTGCGCCGGGCGCGGGTGGCGCGGGGAACCAGCCTGTCGCGGAGGGCCGCGGCGGCGCGGCGGCTCCCCGTCACGTAGAGCGCGGTCTCGTCCAGCGCGCGCACGGGGAGCCCCTCCGCCACCACCCGCTGCAGGTCGGCGTTGCTCCGCACCCGCTCGTACAGGACCTCCTCGCCTCCCAGGATCTCCGCCACCTTGTCCGCATCGGCCGACATCGCCCACCTCCGTGAGAATGGACCAGATGGACGGAAATTACGTCCATACGAACAAAGGCACAAGAGTGGCGGTTACCTTCCCCCGGGCTCCGGGAACACCACCACGGCTCCGCTCCAGGAGGTGAAGCCGGCGCTCCCCGCCGTGGTCGCCCCCTCGGGCGGCGGCCCCGGGACGTCGTGGATGATCCGCCCGAGCGCCACCTGCCCGCGGCGCCGTCCCCGCGCGTCCACCAGGTCGAGCACGCTCTCCCCGGGGCCGAGGGTGACCTCCGGCGCGCGCAGCACGCCCGGCTCCCCCGTGCACCCGCTCCGCGCGGAGCCGCGCATCCGCGCCAGGAGCGGGCGGAGGTCGGCGCGCGCCTCCCACGCCCCCGCCCCCGCGCCGACCGCCACCCGGATCGCCTCGGTGTCCAGCTTCACCGTGACGGCTCCGCCCCCGGAGGTGAACCTCGCGGTGGTGGTGTCCTGCCACTGGAGGAGGTACAGCGTCCCTCCCTCCAGCCCGGGGAAGCCCTGGCCTTCGACGGCCTGCGCCGCCAGGGAGCGGTCGGCCTCCGCGTCGCACCCCTTCTGGAGCTCGAGGAAGCTCGCCAGGCTCCACCCCGACCCGGTCCGGGCCACGTCCTCGGCGAAGAAGGGCTGCACCACCCCGGGCCCGTGGGCGTCGTACAGGTAGGTCAGGCTCCCCGTGATCCGGTCGTGGACCTCCTCGGGGAGGAGGAGCGGCTCCCTGCGGGGCACCTGCGTGGGGTCGGCCAGCGCGCGCGTCACCTTCCCGCCCCGCAGCAGCCGCGCCTCCTCCAGCCCGGAGCGGAGGCGGTGGAGCTGGCTGCGCCGCGACACCGCGGACGCGCCCCACGGCCCGAAGGCGGCGAGGAGGAGCGTGGCGCAGAGCACCAGGGGGACGGTCACCAGGAGCGGCTCCCGCCTGCGGAACAGGCGCACGGTCCCGAGCACCGCGAGCACGGCCAGCGCCAGGAGGAGCGCCAAGCGGAGGTAGCGGAACTCCGTCCACCCGTACTGGCCGCGCCGCACCCACACCGCCCAGACGGCCAGGGGGAGGAGCGCCAGGAGGACCGCCGGGAAGACGCGCACCAGCCGGGCGACGCCCGTGTGCTCCGGGTCGCGCCGGAGGGGCTCCAGCAGGATGGAGCCCAGGAAGCCGCCGAGCCCCGCCAGGAGGATGATGGGCGACAGGAGGTTCTTGGGGGCGTCGCCGGTCGCCAGCACCTTGAGGGTGTAGGCCAGGAGGATGGCCAGGTAGACCAGGAGCACCGGGGCGTACAGGTAGCGCCCCAGGAGCCGGACGGCCCGCGGGGCGTCGCCCCCGCCCTCCCCCGCCCCCGCCGAGATCTCCGCCATCTCGGGGATGCCGCCCACCACCACCCAGGGCACCAGCGCGAAGAAGACCGCTCCCGCGAGGTCGCCGTACAGGTGCTCGGGCGTCTTCAGCTCGAACAGCGCCGACACCGCGGCCACGGCGCCGGCCAGCGCCGCGAAGAGCGCCGCCCCGTAGAGCACCACCGTGACGATCCGCGTGAGGAGGAGGGCCGTGAAGCACCAGAAGCGGCCCCGGCGCGCCTCCCCTCCCGCCCCGCCCGGGACGGCCGCCAGCGGCACGGCCGTCACCGCGGCGCCGAGGAGCGCCGCGAACCGCCACCCCTCGCTCGCGCGCTCCGGGTCGAACACCCACGCCCCGTACGCGGCCGCCGCCAGGAGCGTCAGCGCCGTCGCCCCCCACCGCGCCCCCGCGCCGACCGCGCGCCGGGCATGGAGGACGCTCAGCCCGAAGACCAGGGGGAGCGCCAGCGCCGCGGGCGCGGCCAGGCGCAGCCACTCCTCCTCCTCGTGGCGGCGCAGCGACACGGAAAAGGTGACGGCCACCAGGAGGCCGAGGGCCACCTCGGCGGGGGCGCGGCGGAAGGCGCCCGCGGCGTCGCGGGCGTAGTCCTGCACGGCGCGGGGGACCAGGGGCATGGCGGGCTCTCCGGCGGAGGGGGGGTGGAGGGGCGGGCTACCGGGCGGCCTTCTCGCGGGCGACCCAGGCGCGGACGCCGGCCTCCAGCACGTCCAGCGGGACGGCGCCGCTCCCCAGCACCACGTCGTGGAAGCGGCGCACGTCGAACCCCGCGCCCAGCTCCTGCTCGGCGAGCGTGCGCAGCTCGCGGATCTTGAGCTGCCCCACCTTGTACCCCAGCGCCTGCCCGGGCCAGGCGATGTAGCGGTCCACCTCGTTGGCGACGTTGAGGAGGGAGAGGGCGGTGTTGGCCGCCATGTAGTCGATGGCCTGCTGGCGCGTCCACCCCATGTCGTGGAGCCCGGTGTCCACCACCAGGCGGCAGGCGCGCCACGCGTCGTAGGTCAGGTGCCCGAAGTAGCTGTACGGGTCGGTGTAGAACCCCACCTCGCGGCCCAGGCTCTCCGAGTACAGCGCCCACCCCTCGACGAAGGCGGTGAAGCTCGCCACCCGGCGGAAGGGGGGCGCGTCCGGGAGCTCCTGCGCCAGGGCGATCTGCAGGTGGTGCCCCGGGACCGCCTCGTGGAAGGAGAGCGACTCCACCTCGTAGAGGGGGCGGCTCTTCAGGTCGTAGGTGTTGACGAAGTAGGTCCCCGCGCGGGTCCCGTCCGGGGAGCCCTGCGAGTAGTAGGCGGTGGTGGTGCGCGGGGCCACGTAGTCGGGGATCGGCTTGATCCCGTAGGGGAGCCGCGGGAGGCGCCCGAACAGCCGGGGGAGCTCGCCGTCCATCCGCTTCAGCGCCAGCGAGGAGTGCCGCAGCAGCTCCTCGGGCGTGGCGGCGTAGAAGCGCGGGTCGGTGCGCAGGAAGCGG
Source organism: uncultured Gemmatimonadales bacterium (assembly GCA_963733105.1). GTDB lineage: Bacteria > Gemmatimonadota > Gemmatimonadetes > Longimicrobiales > Longimicrobiaceae > JAFAYN01. The sequence goes on from CAVTCB010000003.1 coordinate 373,171, forward strand.
ACGAACTCGGGGAAGGTGCCGCGGAAGCCGGTGGCCCGCATCACCGAGTCCATCGCCGCGCGGATGCGCGCCACCTCCGCGAGCCCGGTGCGGTGGATCTGCGCGGGGGTGAGGTCCAGCGTGGTGAAGCGCCGGGCGCGCGCCGCGTAGTACTCGCGGCCGCGGGGGAGCTCCGAGGCGCCGAGGGTGCTCCGCGCCGCCGGCAGGTACTCGCGCGTCATGAACTCCATGAACTCGCGGTACCCCGGGACCACGGAGCCCGCGACGGCGTCGCGCCCCGCGCGCTCCAGCCGGGCGCGCGCGCTGTCCGGCACCGAGGCCGGGAAGCGGGCGAAGGGCCGGTAGAGCAGGCTCTTCGCGGGGTCGTCCACGACGTGCGGGGCGAGGGTCGCCTCGATCCCCTCCACCGACGCCCGCGGGAGCACCATCCCCTCCCGCATCCCCTGCCGCATCAGCTCCACGTGCTGCCCGGCGTAGGCGCGGAAGCCCCGCAGCCGCGAGACGTAGTTCTCGTAGTCCTCCACGGTGGCCAGGGGGACCCGCTCCGCCAGCTCCGGGAAGTAGGTGTGGAACCCCTCGCGGTTGGTGATGGGGATCAGGTACCCGTGGAACCCGGCCTCGGCGACGGCGTCCTCGCGGATGCGCCGGAACACGTCGTAGTTCAGCGCCTCCTCCGGCGACAGCGAGTCGCGGGGAATGGCGAGCAGCCGGACGAGCGAGGCGCGGTCCGCCTCCGCGGAGCGCTCCTGGTCCGCCAGCCCCACGGAGGGGAGGCGGTCGTTGAACCGCCGGTCGCCGAAGCTGGTGGCGGTGAGCGGGCTCTCCCGCAGGGTGCGCTCCCACTCGTCGGCGAAGAGCCGCCGGAGGCGCTCGGAGGGGGTGCCGCCGGCGGGCGCGGGCGGCGGGGCGGGGGCGGGGGGCGGGGCGGCGGACGCGCACCCCGCGGCGGCGAGGAGGCCGACGAGCAGGGCGGCGGGGATCGGGGTGCGCATGGAGGGAGCGGGGAACGGAGGGAAAGGGTGCCTCCCGCCAAATTGCCGGCCGGCGGCGGCCCACGCAACCCGCTCCCCGGCGGGCTTGCCGCCCGACCGGTCCTGGCGTATTTTGTGTGGTCCTTCCGCCTTCCTCCGTCCCGTGTCCGGACCGCCCCCCCGGCGGCTCTTCCGCTCCCGACCTTTCCCGTCCCAACTCCGAAGCTCCACGTGTCCATGAGTCGTTCCGTCCGTGACTGGCCCTTCGCCTGGAAGCTGCGAGGGAGCGTCGGGTTCCTCCTGGTGATCGCCGCGGTCGGCGTGGCCGTGATGCTCTCCGCGGCCCGCCGCAACGCCGTCCTGACGCACGAGCTGGCCACGCGCGAGCTGGCCGGGCTCGGCCTGGTGCTCAACATCGACCGCGACGGCTACCAGGCGGTGCTCGGGCTGGGCGAGGCCGCCCGCGCGCTGGACGCGGCCGGGCGCGGGCGCTGGCTCGACTTCTACGCCGAGAACATCGGGCAGACGGAGGAGCGGCTCCGGGCGTACCTGGCACTCGACGGCCTCACGGCGGAGCGCCGCGCGCTCGCGGAGCGGGCGCTGGAGACGCGCTCGCGCATCGCCTCGCGCGGCGGCGACGTGGCCGGGCGGATCGCCCGCGGCGAGGCGTCCGACGACCCGGCGGCCCACGCGCGCATGGCGGCGCTCCTCGCGGAGGTGGACGCGTTCCGGGAGTCCCTGGGCCGGCTGGAGGACTCCCACGCCGGGGCCGGCACGGCGCTGACCGGGGAAGCCGACCGCGCCGGCGCCGCCGCCCAGTGGACGGGCGTGCTGGTGCTGGCGGCGTTGCTCATGGCGGGGCTGGTGATCTCGTGGCTCCTGGGCCGCGCGGTGACCCACCCGGTGGCGCGCATGGCGGCGCGGGCGCGGCGGATCGCCGCCGGGGACCTGACGGGCGACGACGTGCGGGCGGCCGGCGCCGACGAGATCGGCGAGATGGCGGACTCCTTCAACCGGATGGCGCACGACCTCCGCACGGTGATCGCCCAGATCCAGCGGACCGGCTCCTCCCTGGAGAGCCACGGGGGCGAGATCTCCGCGATGGCGTGGGAGACCCGCTCGGCGGTGCAGCACCTGGGCTCCGCCGTGGGGCAGATCACCGCGGGCGCCGAGGAGCAGGCGGCTTCGGCGCAGCGCGCCTTCGCGCGGATGGAGGAGATCTCCGCCTCGGTGGGGAGCATCGCGGCCGGCGCGGAGCGGATGGCCGGCTCCCTCCGCGACTCCGTCGCGAGCGCCCACCAGGGGGGCGAGAGGGTGACGGAGATCGTGCGCGCGACGGAGGACGCGGGCCGCATCGTGGGGAGGAACACGGAGCAGGTCAGGGAGCTGCGGCGCCACTCGGCGCAGATCGAGGGGTTCGTCGAGACCATCACCGGGATCGCCCGGCAGACCAACCTCCTGGCGCTGAACGCCGCCATCGAGGCGGCCCGCGCCGGCGAGCACGGCCGGGGCTTCGCGGTGGTGGCCGAGGAGGTCCGCAAGCTGGCGGAGGGGGCGGCCCACGCGGCGGGGCGCACGGTGGAGGTGGTGGGCGAGATGACGCGCGGGATCGACGGGGCGGTGGCGGCGATCGAGCGGAGCGCGGCCGAGGTGCAGGGTACGGCGGGGGGAGCCCACCAGGTGGGGGAGGCGCTGGGGGAGATCTTCAACGCGCTGGAGGCGGGGGAGCGCCTGATCGGGGAGCTCACCGCCGACACGCGGCGGATCTCCGACCGCGTGTCGGAGACCACCGCCGTGCTGGCGGACGTGGCCGCCGTCGCGGAGGAGAACGCCGCCTCGGCCGAGGAGATGACCGCCCTGGCCGAGCAGCTCGAAGGGACGATGGCGACGGTGGCCGACCTCGCCGGCGCCTCCGGGGACGGGGAGGCGCAGGGGGGCGCGGACGGGGCCGAGTCGCTGACGGCGCTGGCCGCCCGCCTGCGGCGGCTGGTGGCCCGCTTCCGGGTGGAGGAGGACGACCCGTCCCCCGCGGTGGAGCCGGCGGCCCGGGTGGCCGGGGTGGGCGCCTGAGCGTCAGCCGGGCGAGGGGAAGGCGGGGACGGCGGACATGAAGGCGTCGAGCTTGCGCGGGTCCAGCTCGCCGGCGGTGCGGACGGAGCTGCACAGGTCCAGCCCGAAGGGGCGCACGCGGCGCACGGCGTCGGCGACGTTGTCCGGGCGGAGGCCGCCGGCCAGGTAGACGGGGACGTCCACGGCCTCCACGACGCGGCGGCTCACCTCCCAGTCGTGCACGCGGCCGGTGCCGCCCAGCTCCTTGACGGCGAGGTTGGGGTTCCCGGAGTCCAGGAGGAGGGCGTCGACGTGGGGCGCCACGGCGCGCGCCTCCTCCAGCGACTCCTCGCCGAGCACGTGGATCACCTGCACCAGCGCCACTCCCGGCATCCCCCGCCGCATCCGCGCGTACTCGCCGGCCTCCACCGCGTCCACCAGCTGCACGGTGTTCACCCCCGCGGCCCTCTGCTGCTCCACCACGGCGTCCGCCTCCACGGCGCAGGTGAGCAGGAAGCTGGCGACGCCGGGCGGCACCCGCCGCGCGATCTCGGCGATGCGCTCGTCCGGGATCACCCCCGGCCCGCTCGGCATGGTGGAGACCAGCCCCAGCGCCGACGCGCCGTGCCGGATGGCCGTCCAGGCCTCCTCGACGGAGGAGATACAGCAGATCTTGACGCGCGGTCGCATGGAGCGCGGAACTGAAGGGGACAGGGAACAGGGGACAGGGGACAGCCTGCAACGGCGGCCCTCACCCGGCTCGCCTTAGGCTCGCCACCCTCTCCCAATGCTGGGAGAGGGTTTTTAGTTGTAGTTCTCGCAGTACCCGTAAAAAGATGTTCGGAGGGAGACCCGCCGCGGTTTGGCGGGGCTCACTCCGGGGCGGGGAGACTCGCGCGGTTTGCGAGGCTCACCGCCCCCGCGCAGGAGACCGGCCGCAGTTTGGCCGGGCTCCGGAGCGGCCCCACAGCGACTACTCCCACTCGATCGTAGCCGGCGGCTTGGACGAGACGTCGTAGCACACCCGGTTGATCCCGTCCACCTCGTTGATGATCCGCGTGGAGATGCGGGCCAGCACGTCGTGCGGGAACGGGTACCAGTCCGCCGTCATCCCGTCGCGCGAGGTGACCGCCCGCAGCGCGCACACGTTGTCGTACGTCCGCTCGTCCCCCATCACCCCCACCGAGCGCACCGGGAGCAGCACCGCGAACGCCTGCCAGATGTCGTCGTACAGCCCGGCGGCGCGGATCTCCTCCAGGTAGATGGCGTCCGCCTGGCGCAGCACCTCCAGCTCGCGCCGGTCCACCGCGCCCAGCACCCGGATGGCCAGCCCCGGCCCGGGGAACGGGTGCCGCCCCACCATCTCCTCGGGGAGCCCCAGCTCGCGCCCCACCTGCCGCACCTCGTCCTTGAACAGCTCGCGCAGCGGCTCGATGAGGGCGAACTTCATGTCCTCCTTGAGCCCGCCGACGTTGTGGTGCGTCTTGATGGTGGCGGAGGGGCCCTTCACGGAGAGCGACTCGATGACGTCGGGATAGAGGGTGCCCTGCACCAGGAACTTGGCGTCGGTGCCCGCCCGGGCCACGGCGTCCTCGAAGACGTCGATGAAGGTGTTGCCGATGATCTTGCGCTTGCGCTCGGGGTCCTCCACCCCGGCCAGCCGCTCCAGGAAGAGCGCCGAGGCGTCCACCACCTCCAGCTTCATCCCCATGTGCGCCCGGAAGGTCCTCTCCACCGCCTCGCGCTCGCCCTTCCGCAGCAGCCCGGTGTCCACGAACACGTTGGTGAGCTGGTCGCCGATGGCGCGGTGCACCAGCGTGGCGGCCACGGACGAGTCCACGCCGCCGGAGAGGCCGCAGATCACCTGCGCGTCGCCCACCCGCTCGCGGATGCGCCGGATCTCGCCGTCGATGTAGGACCCGGCGGTCCAGGTGGGCTCGCAGCCGCAGACGCGGAAGACGAAGTTGGAGATGACGTCCCCGCCGCGGACGGTGTGCGCCACCTCCACGTGGAACTGCACGCCGTAGACGGGCCGGTCCTCGGCGACGAAGGCGGCCCAGGGGAGCCCCTCGGTGGTGGCCAGGAGGCGGTACCCCGGGGGCGGCTCCACCACGTGGTCGCCGTGGCTCATCCACACCTGGGTGGACTCCCCCGGCTCGAAGCCCTCGAAGATCCCCGACGCCTCCTTGACGGTGACCTGCGCGCGGCCGTACTCGCGCTTGCCGCGCTCCACCACGCCCCCTTCCAGGTGCGTGATGAGCTGCATCCCGTAGCACACCCCCAGGACGGGAATCCCCGCGCGGAGCAGCCCGGGATCGGCGGTGGGGACGTCCTCCCCGTACACGGAGGAGGGGCCGCCGGAGAGGACGACCCCCTTCGGGTTCCACTCCCGGATCCACTCCAGGGAGCGCGTGGGCGGCTGGATCTCGCAGTACACGCGCTCCTCCCGGATGCGCCGGGCGATGAGCTGCGTGAACTGCGAGCCGTAGTCTATGATGAGGATGCGGTTGGAATCCACGTCTTCGGCCGTTTCGGGTGCGGGACCCGTGACACGGTTCTGTGCCACGACGGCGAAAAGATACGCGGCGAGGGGGGACGGTGCCAGGCGAGGGCGGCTATCCGGCGCGGTGGTGGTCGGCGTCCTCCTCGATCAGCGCCCGCGCGGCGCCGGCCTCCAGCGCCCGCGCGAAGAGGAACCCCTGCGCGTGCCCGCACCCCAGGCGCCGCAGCTCGGTGAGCTGCTCCTCCGTCTCCACCCCCTCGGCCACCACGTTCATGCTGAAGTTGCGGGCCAGGGCGAGCATGGTCTGCACCAGCTCCGACTCGTTGGAGCCGAGAGTGATCCCCTGCACGAAGGAGCGGTCGATCTTGAGCGTCCCGATGGGGAAGCGCTGCAGGTAGGAGAGCGAGGAGTAGCCGGTGCCGAAGTCGTCGATGGCCAGGCGGATTCCGCGGGCGCGGATCTGCGCCAGGAGGGCGATGGTGGACTCGGCGTCGCGCATCAGCAGGCTCTCCGTGAGCTCCAGCTGGAGCGACGCGGGGTCGGTCCCCGTCTCCCGGAGCACCTCGTCCACGTCCTGGAGGAGGGTGGGGTGCGCGAACTGGCGCACCGAGAGGTTGACGCTCAGCGTCAGCCGGCCGGCCCCGGGGAGGGTCTCCCGCCAGGCGCGGAGCTGCAGGCACGCCTGACGCAGCACCAGGGCGCCGATGGGGACGATCAGCCCCGTCTCCTCCGCCACGGGGATGAAGGCGTACGGGGCGAGGAGCCCCCGCTCCGGGTGCTCCCAGCGCACCAGCGCCTCGAAGCCGGTGAGGCGGCCGCTCTCCAGCGACACGATGGGCTGGTAGTGCACCCGGAGCTCGTCGCGCTCCAGGGCGCGGCGCAGGTCGGCCTCCAGCGTGAGGCGGGCCGTGGCCTCGGCGTGCATCCGCGCGTCGAAGAGGGCGGTGCGCGACTTCCCCTCGGCCTTGGCCCGGTACATGGCCGTGTCGGCGTCGCGCACCAGGTCGGCGGGGTGCGAGTCGCCGCTCCCCATGGCGATCCCGATGCTCCCGGTGGTGTACACCTCGCTCGCCCCCACCGTGAACGGGCCCTCCAGCTGCCGCAGCACCCGCTCGGCCACGCGGGTGGCCTCGCTGGCGTCGCCCACCTCCTCCAGGAGGAGCACGAACTCGTCCCCGCCCAGGCGGGCCACGGTGTCCTGCTGCCGGAGCGTCGCTTCCAGCCGCCGCGCCACGGCCACCAGCAGCTCGTCCCCGGCCGCGTGACCCAGCCCGTCGTTGATCACCTTGAAGCGGTCCAGGTCCAGGAAGAGGACCGCGAACGGGTCGTGCGGCACCCGGCGGCTCCGGCGCACCGCGCGCTCCAGCCGGTCGGTGAGGAGGGCCCGGTTGGGGAGGCCGGTGAGCGCGTCGAAGAGGGCGCTGCGCAGGAGCTGCTCCTCGACGCGCCTCCGCTCGGTCACGTCGGTGAGCGACCCGGCCATGCGCGAGCTGCTCCCGTCGCCCCCGGCGAGCGCCACCCCGCGGCTCAGCATCCAGCGGTACTCGCCGTCGGCGTGCAGCATCCGCTGCTCGATCTCGAAGTGCGGCGTGGCCCCCCGGCGGTACGAATCGATCCGCGAGGCCACCTGCGCGGCGTCGTCGGGGTGGATGCGCCCGAACCACTCCGACGGCCCGTCCCCCACCTCCTCCTCCGCGTACCCCAGCATCGCCTTCCAGCGCGGGGAGTAGTAGACGCGGTCGGCACGGAGGTCCCAGTCCCACAGCCCGTCGTTGGCTCCCTGCGCCGCCAGCGCGTACCGCTCCTCGCTGGCCGCCAGCTCGGCCTGCCAGGCGAGCCGCGAGCCGATGACGATGTAGGAGAGGATGCAGACGGCGGCGACGTAGCTGGCCACCAGGAGCGGGCTCATCCGCGGGCTCGGCACCACGAAGGTCCCCACCAGGAACTCGGCCAGCGTCACCCCCACGTACCAGAGCAGGTGCCGCTGCGCCCGGAAGGCGGCGCTGATGGCCGACACCACCACCACCAGCCCCAGGGCGTACCCGGGGTCGAGGTGGTTGCGGATGGTGAGCTGCACCACCCACAGGGTGATCAGGTAGAAGGCCGCGTACAGGACGTAGTGGAAGCCCGGGCGGCGGTACACGTAGGAGATCGCGAACACGGCGGCGCAGACGAGCGCCAGGACCCCCCGCTGCCAGGGCGGATCCACGGCGTCCGGGTCCACGGCGCGGTACACGAAGGCGAAGCCGACGATGCAGACGGCCCCGGCCGCCGCCAGCAGCCGGTACGCGCGCAGCTCCTTGGGCGACAGCTCGTCGGGTCCGCCCGGCGCCTGCCGGGAAGGGAGGGAGGTCAAGTCTCTGGGGGTCCGGGAACGGCGGGAGAGGAGGAGGACGTCGCGCGGGGATGTCCGGAAGAGTAGCGGCCCGGGGCCCGCGCGGCCAGCCCCCGTCCGGAGCAGTTTCGGCCACCTTCCGACGCGTGCTCCCGCGGCATCGTTTCTGCGGTGGGCGAAACGTCGCCCGGCGGAAACATTCGTGTGTGCCGTTCCCGGCCTTCACGGCGGCTTCCCCACCCCCTGTCCCGCAGTCCAAAGAAGGTGTACGGCTGTATGCTTCGCGCGCGGTTCTCCCTCGTGTCGGCGCTCGTCGCCGCGTCCGTCCTGCTCCCCGCCTGCGGGGGCCCGGTCCAGGAGCCGGAGATCTCCTCCCTCGCACGGACGGCCTCGGCCTTCCTGTCGGAGCCCGTGGCGGCGGCGGCCTCCGCCCCGGCCCCGGCCCGGGCCGCGCCTCCTCCGCCGCCGCGCCGGCCCGCGCCGCGCGAGCTGGCGCCCCCCATCATCCGCGGCGTGTACGTGAACGCCTACGCGGCGGCGACGCCCGCGCACCGGGCGAAGCTCCTGGCGCTGGCGGACAGCACGGAGGTCAACGCCTTCGTGGTGGACGTCAAGGACGACGACGGCATCCGCTACCGGAGCGCCCACCCGCTCGTCCGCGAGGTGAGCCGGGGCGACCTCCCGCTCAGGGACCTGAAGACGCTGGTGGACACGCTGGTGGCCCACGGCATCTACCCGATCGCGCGGGTGGTGGTGTTCAAGGACCGCCACCTGGCCGAGGCGCGCCCGGAGTGGGCCATCCGCACCCCCTCCGGCGCGCTCTGGACGGACAAGGCGGGGAACCGCTGGACGAGCGCCTGGGACGAGCGGGTGTGGGACCACAACATCCGGGTGGCGGAGGAGGCGGCGCGCGCGGGGTTCCGCGAGGTCCAGTTCGACTACGTCCGCTTCCCCGAGGCGTACCGCAGCCTCCCGGCGCAGGTGCACGCCCGGGCGAGGGGGGAGCGCACGGAGGCCATCGCGGGATTCCTCACGGAGGCGAGGCGGCGGCTGCACCCGCTGGGGGTGACGGTGACGGCGGACCTGTTCGGGCTCTCCATGAACGAGGCGAGCGACGTGGGGATCGGGCAGCAGTGGGAGACGCTCTCCGTGGTGGCGGACCACCTGCACCCCATGGTGTACCCGTCGCACTACTTCCCCACGCACCTCCCCGGCGTGCGCAGCCCCAACCGGATGCCGTACGAGACGGTGCACACCTCGGTGGGGATGGGGGTGATCCGCAACGAGCGTCTCCGGGCGGCGGGGCGCACCCCGGCGCGGCTCATCCCCTGGATCCAGGCGTTCAGCGCCCCCTGGGTGGACCGCGGCTTCCGCTACGGCCCCGAGCAGGCGCGGGCTCAGACGCGCGCGGTGCACGACCTGGGGCTGGAGGACTGGATCTTCTGGAACGCGGGGTCGCGGTACGACGCCATCGCTCCGGGCCTCGCGCGGGAGACCCGGCCCCTGGCGCGGCCGTTCACGCCGCCGGCGGCCATGGTGCGCGTCGTGGACCGCTTCGACCGCGAGGGCGCGGCGGAGGCCCGTCGTCTGGCTACCGGAGTGCGCAGCACGGACGACGTCGAATGAGCTGACGGGTTCGGGCGTGCCCCCGCTGGCGCGGGGTCGGGCTGCGGCTCCGTAGGGCAGCAAACAACGCTGCTCAACGGAGTCGAGCCCCGCGCAAACAGCGCGCGGGTCTCGCCCCTTCGGGCTCGCATCCCTCACGCAACTTCCGACTGTGCCTGTAGTTCCGTACGGCGAAAAGGCCCGGCCGTCATCGCGACGGCCGGGCCTGTGTGTTCGGTTGGCTCTCCTGCTCTACAACCCCAGCTCCGCGGCCACGAGGTCGTCCAGGGTTTCGCGGCGGCGGGCCAGGGTGGCCTGGGCGCCTTCCACCATCACCTCGGCGGGGCGCGGACGCTGGTTGTAGGTGGAGCTCATGGAGAAGCCGTAGGCGCCCACGGTGCGGATGGCGAGCAGCTCCCCGGGCTCGGGGCGCTCCATCTCGCGGTCCAGCGCCAGGAAGTCGCCGGTCTCGCAGATGGGGCCCACCACGTCGCCGTGCACCATCTCGCGCCCGTGCATCTGCACCGCCTCCACGGCGTGCCACCCGGCGTAGTGGGAGGGGCGCAGGAGGTCGTTCATCCCCGCGTCGGTGATGATGAAGCGCTTCCCCCCGCCCTGCTTCACGTACAGCACGCGCGTCACCAGCGTCCCCGCGTGGCCCACGATGAAGCGCCCGGGCTCCACCACCAGCTTGAGCCCCATCCGGGCGACCTCCGGGACCACCTCCCGCGCAAACTCGGCCGGGGAGATCCCCTCCTCCCCCGTGTACGAGATCCCGAAGCCGCCCCCCAGGTCCACGAACTCCAGCGGGAGCCCCTCGCGCTTCAGGTCGTGCGCCAGGTCCAGCACGTGGCGCAGCGCGCGGCGGTAGGGCTCCACCTCCAGGATCTGCGAGCCGATGTGCACGTCCACCCCGCGCACCTGGATCCCCGGGAGCTTGGCGGCCACGCAGTACAGGTCGCGCGCCCGCTCCGCCGCGATCCCGAACTTGGTGGCCGCGTGCCCGGTGCGCGTGTATGCGTGCGGCGTGGGGGTCTCGATGTCGGGGTTCACCCGGAGCGCCACCGGGGCCCTGCGCCCCGTGGCCCGGGCCAGCTCCGACAGCGAGATCAGCTCCCCCTCCGACTCCACGTTGAAGGCGTAGATCCCCGCGTCCAGCCCCGCCGCCAGCTCCTTCACCGTCTTCCCCACCCCGCTGAAGACGATGCGCTCCCCCGGGATTCCCGCCAGCTGCGCTCGGCGCAGCTCCCCCTCCGAGACGATGTCCGCCCCCGCCCCCATCTCCGCCAGGGTGCGGAGCACGGACAGGTTCCCGTTCGCCTTCACCGAGTAGGCGATCAGGTGCGGGACGGGGGAGAGCGCCTCCTGCAGCTCGCGGAAGCGCTCCCGGATGGCGGTGCGGGAGTAGACGTAGAGCGGGGTCCCCCAGCGCGCCGCCAGCTCGGAGAGGGGGACGTCCTCGCAATGGAGGATGCCGTCCCTGCGCGGGAAGGCCTCGGTGCGGAGCTGCGGCGGAACGGAAAGAGTTGCCATGCCGGAACCGGTTCGCGGAAGCCTGGAGGGACGAGAGACCCGGAAAAGATAAGCACCGCGCCGCCCGGGGGGCCAGTGCGCCCCCCGGCGCGCGAGTTGCGGCGGGGTCTGCGCGCGCCGTCCCGGCGCGGCCCCGGCACCCACCCCCACCTCCTCCCGGAGGCACCGATGCGCCGTAACGGCACCCTGCTCGCAGCTCTCGTCCCGCTCCTGGCCCTGGCGTCCGCGGAGACGCGGGCCGCCGCCCAGACCCCGCAGCCCGCGCAGGTGGTGGTGGACGCCGCCACGGTGGCGGAGCTGGAGACACGCCTCCAGGCGTTCGCGGCCGGGCTCCCCGCCGACCAGCGGCAGGCGCTCGCCGGGATGATGCGCCGCGCCGCGGAAGCGCCGCGCGACGACCCCGCGGGGACGCCCGTGCGCGCGGTGACGTTCCGGCCCGCGGCCGGGATCATCGTCCAGGGCGGACGCGGGGCCGCGCAGCCCCGCCCGTCCGGGACGGGGACGGTATCCATCGGGCCGAAGCAGGACGATCCTCGCGCCCGGGGAACCGGGGCGGTGTCCATCGGGCCCAAGCAGGACGACCCCGCCCCGCCCCCGCCCGCCACCCGCTGGGTGCTGCGCTTCTGACCCTCGGCAGAACGCAAGCGGGCCCGGCTACGTCGCCGGGCCCGCTCGGGCATTTGTGCGTGGGTCGTCGGCGGGGCGCTCCCTCCGGAAAGCGAGAACTCGCTTCGCTCAGACAGCTCGCTTTCCTCCGGGAGCACCCCACCTCCTCCCGTGGGCGAATCCTACTGCAACTGCTGGTGTCGTTTGCAGTTGCGTGAGGGATGCGAGCCCGAAGGGGCGAGACCCGGCGCGGTTTGCCGGGGCTCGACTCCGTTGGACACGGTTGTATCGTGTCCTACGGAGCCGCAGCCCGACCCCCGCGCCAGCCGGGGGCACGCCCGAACCCCGCCCTTCGACGCAAGCTCAGTACGACTTCGCCCACACCGCCTCGGTCGTCGACGCACCGCCGCACACGATGCACTTCGCAGGCGCCTCGGGGGAGCGGAACTCCTCGAACGGCAGGCACCGGATGGTGGCCTTGGCGTCCTCCTTCACCTTGGTCTCGCACTCGCCGGAGCCGCACCACCCGGTGTAGACGAAGCCGCCGAGCCCCTCCAGGATCTCCAGGAAGCGCTCGTAGCTCTCCACCCCGCGGTGCGAGTTGGCGTCGCGGCGGGCGCGGGCGCGCTCCAGAAGGAACGTCTGGTACTCCTCCAGGCGGCGCTCCATTCCCTCCAGCACCTCGGCCTCGGGGAGGAACTGCTTGCGCTCCCCGCCCTCCTCCGGGACGCGCCGGGCCAGCACCAGCTGCCCCTTGGCGACGTCCTTGGGCCCCACCTCGATGCGGAAGGGGACGCCCTTGGTCTCCCAGTCGTAGAACCGGGCGCCCGGCGTCAGGTTCGTCCGGTCGTCCACGTGGGTGCGCACCGCGCCGAGCGCCGCCACGATCTCGCGCACCTTGGCGAGCACCGTCTCCCGCTCCTCGTCCTTGCGGTAGATGGGGACGATCACCACCTGGATCGGCGCCACCCGGGGGGGCATCACCAGCCCCTGGTCGTCGCCGTGCGTCATCACCAGCCCGCCCACCATGCGCGTGGACACGCCCCAGCTGGTGTTCCAGGCGTACTCCTCCGTCCCCGCCTCGCTGGCGAACTTGAGCTCGAACTGGCGGGCGAAGTTCTGCCCCAGGTTGTGCGAGGTGCCGTTCTGGAGCGCCTTGTTGTCGCGCATCATCGCCTCGCACGTGTAGGTGCGCAGCGCCCCGGCGAACTTCTCCGACTCCGACTTGCGCCCGGTCACCACGGGCATGGCCAGCCACTCCTCCATGAACTCGCGGTACACGCCGAGCATGCGGAGCGACTCCTCCTCGGCCTCCGCCTCGGTGGCGTGCGCGGTGTGCCCCTCCTGCCAGAGGAACTCGGTGGTGCGGAGGAAGAGGCGCGTGCGCATCTCCCAGCGGACCACGTTGGCCCACTGGTTGTAGAGGAGCGGGAGGTCGCGGTAGCTCTGCACCCACTTGGAGAACATCTCGTAGATGATGGTCTCCGAGGTGGGGCGGACGATCAGCGGCTCCTCCAGCTTGCTGTCGGGATCGGGGATCAGCCCGCCGCCCTCCACGGCCTTGAGCCGGGTGTGCGTGACGATGGCCGCCTCCTTCGCGAACCCCTCCACGTGCTCCGCCTCGCGCGCCAGGAACGACTGCGGGATGAAGAGGGGGAAGTAGGCGTTCTGGTGCCCGGTCTCCTTGAAGCGCAGGTCCAGCCGGTCGCGCATCAGCTCCCACAGGCGGTAGCCGTAGGGGCGGATCACCATGCACCCGCGCACGGGCGAGTAGTCCGCCAGCTCCGCGCGCAGCACCACCTCGTTGTACCACGCGCTGAAGTCCTCGGCCTGCGTGGTCAGGGTCTTCTCGTTCGCCATTTTCGATCTTTGTCGTGAGGCTCAGGCGAAGACGTCGCGCACCGGGAGGCTCCACCCCGGCACCACGTCGCCGCCGTCGAGCGCGTCGTCCTCGGTCAGCAGAGCGATGTCGCTCCGCGAGCGGTACACGGTGGCCGCGCGCCGCGAGGGGTGGACCACCACCACCATCCGCGTCCCCGCGGCCAGCCAGTCCATCACCTTCTCCTCGACCTCGCCGTAACGGTCGCCGGGCGACACCACCTCCACCGCCAGGTCGGGAGCCCCGGGGAAGTAGCCTTCCACGTCACCGGCCTGCTCCACCCGCTCACGACGGACAAACGACACGTCGGGAGCCCGTACCGTGTCGGGATCGCGCGCGATCCGGAACCCTGTCTCGGCCGCGGCCACCCGGCCCAGCCCCTTCGCCCGGACGTGCTGGCTCAGGGATTCGGCCACGTTGGTCGCGATCAGGCCGTGCTTGAATCCCGCTGGCGTCATCTCCCGGAGCTCTCCCCCCACCAGCTCGCGGCGGACGCCGTCGCGCGGCATCCGCAGCAGCTCGTCGGCCGTGGTCGTCACGGCCGGGCCAGCTCCTCCAGCGGGACCCGGGTCTCCTCGCCGCTCTCCATCTCCTTGACCACGGCGACGCCGGCAGCTATTTCGTCGGGGCCCAGCACCACCGTGCGCCGCGCCCCCAGGGCCGAGGCGTTCTTGAACTGCTTCCCCACCCCCTGGTGCTTGAGCGCGTACTCCACCGAGCGCCCCGCGTCGCGCAGCCGGTGCGCCAGCGCCAGCACGTCGGCCCGCTGCTCGGGGGTCACCGCCACCAGGTAGTAGTCCAGCGAGGGCGACGCGTCGGGGAGGAGCCCGCGGTCGGCGAGCAGCTCGCGCAGCACCACGTCCCCCATCCCGAAGCCCAGCGCCGGGAGGTCCGCGCCCCCCACCCGCCTGAGGAGGTCGTCGTAGCGCCCGCCCCCGCAGATGGCGCGCAGCTCCCCGCGCGCGTCGAACAGCTCGAACACCGTCCCGGTGTAGTAGGCCAGCCCGCGCACGATGGTGAGGTCGAAGCGCACGAACGCCCCCAGCCCCATCGCCTCCAGCTGCGCGAACAGCTGCCCCATGCGCTCGATCTCCGGCGCCACCCCCTCGCGAGCGCCGTACGCCTCGCGCACCGCGTCGAAGTCGCGGTGGCGGAAGATCGCCAGCGTCGCCGCGGCCACCTCCTCGCCCAGCTCCGCCTCGCCGGTCAGCCGCCGCGTGAGCGCCTCGGGCGTCTCGCGCTCCAGCTTGTCCACGATGTTGTAGACCAGGACGAGCCGCTCCTCCGGGACCCCCGCCTCCAGGAGGAGCGCCCGCAGCAGCCGCCGGTCGGAGACGCGCGCGACGAAGTCCGCCTCGGTGAGCCCGAAGGCGCGCAGCATGTCGATGGCCGCGGCCAGCAGCTCCGCGTCCGCTGCGACGTCCTCCTCCCCCAGGACGTCCAGGTTGAGCTGGAAGTGCTCGCGCAGCCGCCCGCGCTGCGCCCGCTCGTAGCGGAAGAGCTGGGGGACGGCGAACCACTTGATCGGCTTGCGCAGGCCCCCCGCGCGCGCGCCCGCCATGCGCGCCAGCGTGGGCGTCATCTCGGGGCGCATCGCCACCTCGCGCCCGCCCTTGTCGGTGAAGTTGTAGAGCTGCTGGACGATCTCCGGCCCCGACTTCTCCACGTACAGGTCGAGCGGCTCCAGCGGGGGGCCGTCGTACTCCTGGAAGCCGTAGCGCCGCGCGACCTCGCGCCAGGTCCGCACGATGTGGGCGCGGACGGCGAAGTCCTCGGGGTAGAAGTCGCGGAAACCGGGAAGCGCGCTGAAGTTTGCCATGGCGCGGAATGTAGCGCGGGAGCGCGGGAGCGCGAAAGCCTCAGAAGGACGGGAGTCCCAGCAGCGGGAGCGCGTCGCCCACGGTGTGCACCGACCCGGTCACCAGGACGGTGCCGTACGGCGCCAGCGTGGTGGCCCGCATCATCGCCGCCTCCAGGTCGGGGATCACGCGCACGGGGATGTCCGGGCGCGAGCGAGGCCACCACCACCTCCGGGTCCCAGCGGCGGGCGTCCGGCGCGGTGGGCGCCAGGGTCAGGATGGCCGCGTCCGCGCGCGCCAGGAGGGGCGGGAGCATGTCGCTCCACTCCTTGTCGGAGAGGACGGCGGCGAGGAGCACGAGCGGGCGCGGGAGCTCCACCGCGTCCAGCGTGGCCGCGAGCGCCCGCACCCCCGCGGGGTTGTGCGCCACGTCCAGCACCCAGGTGGTGCCGCGGATCTCCTCCACCTGGAAGCGCCCCGGCCAGCGCGCCGCCGCGAAGCCGCGCTCCACCGCGTCCCACCCCGGCCGCAGGTCGTCCGGGAGGCGCGCCAGCAGCTCCGCCGCCAGCGCCGCGTTGCGCGCCTGGTGCGCGCCCACCAGCGGGACCCGCACCGCCCGGTCGCCCCAGGCGTCCGAACGGAGCCGGAACGACGTTCCCTTCGCGTCCGGGCGCACGTCCTCGATGCGCGCGACCTCGTCCAGCGCGGTGAACGGCGCGCCCACGGCCTCCGCGCGCTTCCGCAGCACCCCGAGCGCCGCCGGCTCCGCCTCCCCGGTGACGGCGGGGACCCCGGGCTTCCAGATCCCCGCCTTCTCGGCGGCGATCTCCTCGGTGGTCTCCCCCAGGTACTCCGTGTGGTCGCGGGCCACGTTGGTCACCGCCGTGGCCACCGGGGACAGGACGTTGGTGGAGTCCAGCCGCCCCCCCAGCCCCACCTCCGCCACGGCCACTTCCACCCCGGCCTCCGCGAAGCACAGGAACGCCACCGCCGTCGACGCCTCGAAGAAGGTGGCCCCCGTCCGCTCGATGGCCGGGCGGAGGCGCTCCACGCAGCCGGCCAGCAGCGCCGCGTCCACCGGCGCCCCGTCCACGCGGATGCGCTCCGCGAAGCGCACCAGGTGCGGCGAGGTGTACAGCCCCACCCGCCGCCCCGGCGCCGCCGCGCGCAGCGCGGAGTCGCACAGCGCCGACACCGAGCCCTTCCCGTTGGTGCCGCCCACGTGCAGGGAACGGAAACGCCGGTGCGGATGGTCCACACCGGCGAGCAGCTCCTCCGTCCGCTCCAGCCCCCAGCGGATCCCGCCGGTGGTCCGCCCGAAGAGCCAGGCGAGAGGGTCGTCCCCCGTCACTCTCCGTTGCCCGCGGCGGCCGCGTACTCCTCCGGCTCCGGGAGCCCCAGCATGTGCCGGAGGAGACGCGCCACCTCCCGCTTCATCGCGCGGCGGTCCACGATGGCGTCCAGCATCCCGTGCTCCAGGAGGAACTCCGAGCGCTGGAACCCCTCCGGGAGCTCCTGCTTGATGGTCTGCTCGATCACCCGCGGCCCCGCGAAGCCGATCAGCGCCCCCGGCTCCGCCAGGTTCACGTCCCCCAGCATCGCGTACGACGCCGTCACGCCCCCCGTGGTGGGGTCGGTGAGGACGGCCACGTACGGCACCCCCGCCTCGTCGAGCTGCGCCAGCACCGCCGACGTCTTCGCCATCTGCATCAGCGAGAAGATCCCCTCCATCATCCGCGCCCCGCCCGACGCCGACACCACGATCAGCGGCGCGCGGCGCTCCAGCGCGCGCAGCCCCGCGCGCGCGATCTTCTCCCCCACCACCGAGCCCATGGAGCCGCCGATGAAGGCGAAGTCCATCACCGCCAGCGACACCGGAATCCCCTCCAGCGTCCCCTCCCCCGTGATCACCGCGTCCCCGTGGGCGCTCTTCCGCTCCGCCTGCGCCAGGCGCTCGCGGTACGGCTTCAGGTCCACGAACTCCAGCGGGTCGCCCGAGCGGAGGCTGCGGTCGTGCTCGCGGAACGTCCCCTCGTCCAGGAAGAGCGCCACGTACCCCCCCGCCGACAGGCGGAGGTGGTGCGCGCACTGCGGGCACACGTTCCAGTTCTCCTTGAGCTTCTCGCGGTAGAGGATCTCCCCGCAGGAAGGGCACTTCTCCCACACGTTCGCCGGGAGGTCGCGGCGATCCGCGGCCTGCAGGGGCGTCTTCGGCTTGCGGAACCAGGCCATGTATCGGTTACCCGTCTGAGAAGGCGGTCGTCACCTTCGTCCCTCGGCCGCGATGCGCTGCACCAGCACCATCGCCAGGACGTTCACCAGGAGGAAGGAGCCGCCGTAGCTGATGAAGGGAAGCGGGATTCCGGTGATGGGCATGATCCCCACCGTCATCCCGACGTTGACCAGGACGTGGGCGAACCAGCTCCCGAACAGGCCGAACGGGACCAGGCTGGCGAACGGGTCCGACGACTTCTCCGCGATCCGCACCAGCCGCCAGAAGATCAGCCCGAACGACAGGAGCACCACGCTCACTCCCAGGAAGCCCCACTCCTCCCCCACCACGGAGAAGATGAAGTCCGTGTGCTGCTCCGGGAGGAAGGCCAGTCGCTTCTGCGTCCCCTCCGTGAACCCCTTCCCGAACCACCCGCCGCTCCCGATGGCGACGCGCGACTGGATCAGGTTGTACCCCGCGCCGCGCGGGTCCACCGAGGGGTCCAGGAAGACCAGGAAGCGGTTCTTCTGGTACGGCTTCAGGGAGTTCCAGAGCATCCACGACACGGTGCCCGCGGCGATGTTCACCAGGACCACCGTCATCGCCTCCCCCACGTACACCCGCCAGCGGAAGCAGAGGAAGGCCACCAGGATGATCCAGCACCCCCAGACCCACGCGTTGATGGAGAGGAAGAGCCCGATGGCCGGCGAGATCAGGAGGAAGAGCGTCTTCAGCGGCGTCCCCGCCCAGAAGAGCGACCACACCAGGATGGAGGCGAAGACCAGCGCCGTCCCCAGGTCCGGCTGGAGCATCACCATCGCCATCGGCACCATCACCACCGCCAGCGGCTTCCAGAGCGCGAAGAGCGAGCTGGGCGCCTCGCGCCACTCCCCCAGCACCCGGGAGAGCATCATGATCACCGCCACCTTGGCGATCTCCGACGTCTGGAGCCGCACCGGCCCCACCTGGATCCAGCTCGACGAGCTCTCCGCCGTCCCCGCGCCCCCGCCGAAGGCCAGCGTCAGGACCAGGAGGACGAGCGCCAGCGCGTACACCGGCTGCGCCGCCCACTCCAGCCAGGCCACCGGCACCCGCAGGACGAGCGGCGCCACGATGAGGGCCAGGCAGAACCAGAGGAGCTGCTGCTTCCAGATCCCGGTCACCACCTTGGACGGGACGTCCAGCACCCCCGCGCTGTACACCATGGCGATCCCGAACAGCGACAGGAACACCACCAGGGAGAACAGGACCGGGTCACCGATCCGGACGGCCCGCAGACGCTTGATGGCCATGAAGAGGACGGCTTCCCTACGAGAGCGTGCGGTACGCCGAGTACGCCACGAGCCCCGCGGCGGTCGCGTACACCGCGGCCAGCGGCGAGATCAGGAGGAGGGTCGACGCGGGCCCCGGACGCGCGCTCGCCAGGACGATCGTGTACAGGAGGATGTCGTACAGCCACTTCCCCGCGAACAGGTAGAACGCCAGGAACACCGTCCCGCCCCCCGAGAACGCCTCCCGCGTGCGGGAGGACAGGAAGCCCAGCAGCGTGAGCGCCAGCGCGCTCGCGCCGAAGGTGAGGGGGACCACCGCCCCCTCCAGGATGCCCAGGAGGAGCCCCAGCCCCGCCGCCCACCCCGGCCGCACCTGCCGGGCCGCCAGGAGCACCGCGACGGTGATCAGGTCCGGGACCAGCTGCCCCAGCCCCACCCCCACGCGGAGCACGAAGTGCAGCACCACCAGCAGGACCACCAGGGCGACCAGCGCCGTGCGGTTGTTGCCGTTCATCCGCGGCCCCGGCCGGTGTCGGGAGGAGTCTGCGGCTGCGCGGGCGCTCCGGTGGACGGCGTCGCGCTCGGAGCCTGCGGCTGCGGAATCACGGGCCGCCCCGGGAGGCGCGGACCCTTCTCGCGCGGCTGCGTGGGGCGGGGCCGGGGCGTCTCCGTCCGGCGGGGCGCGACCGGGGTCGGCGCGGCCACCGGGAGCGCCACCGAGTCGGGCTGCGTCCCGGCGCGGAGGCGGACCCCCCACACCGAGGCCAGGTCCTGGTACGACGCCTCCCCCTGCGGGCGGCGGAGCACCAGCACGTGGTCCATCTCCCCCGGCGACACCATGGGGCGGATCAGGTAGACCCGCTGCCAGCTGCTCGCGTCGCTCTCCGTCCCCACCACCGTCCCGATCGGGATTCCCCGCGGGTACGTCTGTCCGCTCCCCGAAGTCACGATCATCGTCCCCCGCTTCGGCACCGTGTGCAGCGCGGTGGAGGTCAGCGACAGGAGGCGCTCCCCCCCGCGGCGCTCCGTCCGCGGCTCCACGATCCCGTACGTCTCGCCGTCCACCGAGACCGCGCTCGCCCGGAAGTCCGGGTTGGTCCAGTCGAACGCCACCGCCCCGCGGCCGTCCACCTCCTTCACCATCCCCACCAGCCCCTGCGAGGTGACGATCGCCGCCCCCGTCTCCACCCCGTCCGCCGTCCCGGCGCTCAGCAGGATGGTACCCGGCGTGGACGAGCCTCCCGGGCGGATCACCTCCGCCGCCACGAACGAGCTGGGGACGCGCTGGCGCATCCCCAGCAGCTCGCGGAGCCTCCGGTTCTCCGCCGCCAGGTTGGCCTGCCCCACCAGGAACGCCGCCAGGCTGTCGCGCTCCGCGCGCAGCGTCCCCACCTCCTGGAAGCGGCCGTCGCGGTCCACGGAGCCGCGCTGCAGGGCCACCACCGGGCGGAGCACGGTAGCCCGGATGCCCCCGGCGATCCCCTGGCGGATCGTGTCGGGAAGGACGAGGAGGAGGAGCGCCAGCAGGGTGAATCCCCCCGCCAGCCCCAGGTCGCGCTTGCGTCCGCGCTCCCCTCCGCCGCTGAGGTACGGTCTGAACGCGCTCAGGTGGTCAACACTCCGCGATACTTTTCGATGTCGTCGAGGATGCGCCCCGCCCCGCGAACCACGCAGGTCAGCGGCTCCTCGTCCACGTGGATCGGCAGGTTGGTCTCGCGCGCGATCAGCACGTCCAGGCCGCGGATCAGCGCCCCGCCGCCCGTCATCACGATCCCCCGGTCCACGATGTCGGAGGCCAGCTCCGGGGGCGTGATCTCCAGCGCCCGCCGCACCGCCTCCACGATCGCCTGGATCGGCTCCTGGATGCACTCCCGGATCTCCTGCGAGTGCACCCGCACCGTCTTGGGAATTCCCGAGACGAGGTCGCGCCCCTTCACGTCCATCTCGCGCTCCTCGCCGGTGGAGAAGGCCGATCCGATCTGGATCTTGACCGCCTCCGCCGTGGCCTCCCCGATCATCAGGTTGTAGTTCTTGCGCAGGAAGGTGACGATGGCGTTGTCGATCTCGTCCCCGCCCACCCGGATCGACGTGTCGCAGACGATCCCGGAGAGCGCGATCACCGCGATCTCCGTGGTCCCGCCGCCGATGTCGATCACCATGTTCCCCGTGGGCGTCTCCACCGGGAGCCCCACCCCGATCGCCGCCGCCATCGGCTCGGCGACCATGAAGACCTCCTTGGCCCCCGCCGCGTGCGCGCTGGAGCGCACCGCGCGCCGCTCCAGCTCCGTGATCCCGGAGGGGACGCCGACCACCATCGTGGGCTTCAGCTTCAGGAACCGCTTGGAGGTCACCGTCTCCAGGAAGTAGCGGAGCATGATCTCCGTCACGTCCACGTCGGCGATGACGCCGTCCTTGAGCGGGCGCACGGCGGTCACGCCCTCCGGCGTCCGCCCGAGCATCCGCTTCGCCTCCAGGCCGATCCCCTTGATCTTGTTGGTCGCCTTCTCCATGGCGACCACCGACGGCTCGTTCAGGACGATCCCCTCGCCCTTCACGTAGACGAGCGTGTTCGCGGTCCCGAGGTCGACCGCGATGTCGTTGACCGGTATGAAGCTCCCCGACTTCAGCCAGCGAAAGGCCATCACTTTCTCGCGTGGAAGCTGCGGACGCTCTCGCAAGCGGCGCCGGCAGGGCGTTAAGCCGTGTGAAAACAGGGTTCTACGGAGCCGACAAAGCTATTTCCACACGCGGGTGCACGCAAGCCGAGCCACCGCGAGCCCGCGCGTCGTGATGCACGCGTTGTGCCGTACTGTAGCTGCCGGTTCGGCGGGGCCGTGGAGCCCGCCCAAACACGACGGGGCGGCACCCTCGCGGCGCCGCCCCGTCGTTGCAGGCTGTACCCTGCCCCCGTCCTCCGCGTTCCTCACCGCCCCGTCGAGCCGAACCCTCCCGTGCCGCGCTGCGTATTTCCCACCGTCTCGACCTCCACCACCTGGGGGGCGACGAAGCGGGCGAAGACGAGCTGGGCGACGCGGGTGCCGCGGGGGATGGGGACCGGCTCCGTGCCGGCGTTCCAGAGGATCACCTTGAGCTCGCCGCGGTAGTCGGGGTCGATGGTGGCGGGCGAGTTGGGGAGGGTGACGCCGTGGCGCAGGGCCAGGCCGGAGCGGGGGCGCACCTGGCACTCCACGTCGTCCGGCAGCTCCATCGCCAGCCCGGTCGCCACCAGGCGCCGCTCCCCCGGCGCGAGCACGAAGTCGGGCTCCGCCGAGGCCACGTCGTACCCCGCCGATCCGGCGGTCTGGCGCTCCGGGAGCGGGAGGTCGGGGTTGTGCGGGAGGCGCTGGAATCGGACCGTCATCGCGCTGAGAAAGGTGTGGATGCGAGAGGGGACAGCCCGCGCTCGCAGGCTGTCCCCTGTTCCCTGTACCCTGTCCCCTGCCGTTCAGCTCATCACTTCGTCGAGCCGGCTCAGCGGGAGGTCGAAGGCCTCGGCCACGCCCGGGTACACCACCTTGCCGCCCACGATGTTGAGGCCGAGGGCGAGCGCGCCGTCGCGGCGGCAGGCCTCCTGCCACCCCAGGTTCGCCAGGCGCATGGCGTACGGGAAGGTGGCGTTGGTGAGCGCCAGCGTCGAGGTGCGCGGCACCCCGCCCGGCATGTTCGCCACGCCGTAGTGGATCACGCCTTCGATCTCGTAGATCGGGTTCTCGTGCGTGGTCGGGCGGATCGTCTCCACGCACCCGCCCTGGTCCACCGCCACGTCCACGATCACCGAGCCCTTCTTCATCAGCTTCAGGTCCTCGCGGAGCACCAGCTTGGGGGCCTTGGCGCCGGGGAGGAGCACCGCGCCCACCACCAGGTCCGCCGTCTCCAGCTTCTCCAGCAGGTTGTGGCGGTTGGAGTAGATCATCTCCACGTTGGCCGGCATCACGTCCGACAGGTAGCGCAGCCGGTCCAGCGACAGGTCCAGGATGGTGACCCGGGCGCCGAAGCCCGCCGCCATCTTCGCCGCGTTGGTCCCCACCACCCCGCCGCCGATGATCACCACGCTCGCCGGCGCCACGCCCGGGACGCCGCCCAGGAGCATCCCGCGCCCGCCGTAGTACTTCTCCAGGTACTTGGCGCCCGCCTGGATCGCCATCCGCCCCGCCACCTCGCTCATCGGCGTCAGCAGCGGGAGCTCGCCCGAGGGGAGCTGCACCGTCTCGTAGGCGATCGCCACCGCGCTGGACTTCACCAGCGCCTGCGTCAGCGCCTCGTCCGCCGCGAAGTGGAAGTAGGTGAAGAGCACCTGGTTCTCGCGGATGCGCGGGTACTCCACCGCGATCGGCTCCTTCACCTTCATGATCATCTCGGCGCGCGCCCAGACGTCGTCCACGCTGTCCAGGATCTGCGCCCCGGCGGCCACGTACTGCTCGTCCGTGAAGCCGCTCCCCTCGCCCGCGCCCTTCTCGACGAAGACGGTGTGCCCCGCCCGGGTCAGCGACTCCGCGCCCGCGGGGACGAGCGCGATGCGGTTCTCGTTGGTCTTGATCTCTTTCGGAACGCCGATGAGCATTGGACTGATCGCCGTGGTGTGGTTGACGAAAGCCGCTGCCCCGAGAACGAAAAACGGGGGCGGACGCGCCAACATAGCACGTCCGCCCCCGTCGCGCGAGAGTCACGGGTGAGCAGGGCTCACCCGCGGTCTCACCCCTCCGCCTGCCCCGACGCCATCTCCGCGAGCGCCACCTTCCGCGAGAGGCGGAGACGGCCCTTCTCGTCGATGGAGAGGAGCTTGACGTGCACCACGTCGCCCTTCTTCACCACGTCCTCCGTCTTCTCCACCCGGCCGTCCTGCAGCTCGGAGATGTGCACCAGCCCCTCCGTGCCGGGGAGGATCTCCACGAAGGCCCCGAAGGTGGTGGTGCTCTTCACCACGCCCTCGTAGATCCGGCCGACCTCCGGCTCCTCGGTGATCGCCGCGATCATCTTCCGCGCGCGCTCGCCGCCCTCGCCCGAGACCGAGGCGATGGTGATGGTGCCGTCGTCCTCCACGTTGATGGTGGCGCCGGTCGCCTCCTGGATGCCGCGGATGGTCTTCCCCTTGGGCCCGATCACCTCGCCGATCTTGGCCGGGTTGATCTTGATGGTGATGATCCGCGGCGCGTACCGGGACAGCTCCGGGCGCGGCGCCGGGAGCGCCTTCTCCATCTCGTCCAGGATGTGCAGCCGGGCGCGGTTCGCCTTCTGGAGCGCCTCGCGCATCAGCTCCACCGTGAGCCCCTCGACCTTGATGTCCATCTGGATCGAGGTCACGCCGTCGCGCGTCCCGGCCACCTTGAAGTCCATGTCGCCCAGGGCGTCCTCCATCCCCAGGATGTCGGTGAGCACCGCGACGCGGTCGCCCTCCTTGATGAGCCCCATCGCCACGCCCGCCACCGCGGCGCGCATCGGCACGCCCGCGTCCATCAGCGCCAGCGAGCCCGAGCACACCGTCGCCATGGACGACGAGCCGTTGGACTCCATGATGTCGGAGACGATGCGGATGGTGTAGGGGAACTCGTCGTACGGCGGGAGCAGCGGCTCCAGCGCCCGCTCCGCCAGCGCGCCGTGGCCGATCTCGCGGCGGCTGGTGCCGCGCATCGGCTTCACCTCGCCCGTGGAGAAGGGGGGGAAGTTGTAGTGCAGCATGAACGACTTGGTCTGCTCCGTGGGCGAGTCGATGCTCTCCACGCGCTGCTCGTCGCCCTGCGTCCCCAGCGTCGCCACCCCGAGCGCCTGCGTCTGCCCGCGCGTGAAGAGCGCCGAGCCGTGCGTGCGCGGGAGGAGCCCCACCTCGATGGTGATGGGGCGGACCTCGTCCAGCCCGCGCCCGTCGGAGCGCTTCCCGGTGGCAAGGATCATCTCCCGCATGGCGCGCTTCTCCAGGTCCTTGAAGACGTCGCCCACGGAGGGCTCCACACCCTCCAGCTCGGCGAGGAGCTGCGCCGTGACCTCGGAGCGGACGGACTCCAGGGCGGTGTTGCGCTCCGCCTTGTCGGCGATCCGCATCGCCTCCTCCACGCGGGAGCCGGCCGCGCCCTCGATCTTCTGCCGGACCTCGGGGTCGGTCTGCTTCGGCGTCCACTTCATGGTCTCGGGGACGTCGATCTGCCCCAGCAGCTCCTGCTGGATGCGGATCAGCTCGCGGATCCCCTCGTGGGCCACCAGGAGCCCCTCGGCGATCTCTTCCTCGGGAACCTCGAGCGCGCCGCCCTCCACCATGGTGATGGCGGTCTCGGAGCCCGAGACCACGATGTCCAGGTCGGAGTACTCCAGCTGCTGGAAGGTGGGGTTCAGCACCCACTGCCCCTGGATGCGGCCGATGCGCACCGCCGCCACCGGGCCCGCGAACGGGATGCGGCTGGCGTTCAGCGCGAAGGACGCGCCGGTCAGGGCGATCACGTCCGCGTCGTTCTCCTGGTCCGCGGAGATCACGTAGACGAAGATCTGCGTCTCGTTCGCGAACGCGTCCGGGAAGAGCGGCCGCAGCGGCCGGTCGATCAGGCGCGCGGAGAGGATCTCCTTGTCCGAGGGACGGCCCTCGCGCTTGATGAACCCGCCCGGGATCTTCCCCGCCGCGTAGGTACGCTCGCGGTACTCCACCGTCAGGGGGAAGAAGGGAAGGTGGGTGGGCTTGTCCTGCGCCGTCGCCGTGCACAGCACCATCGTCTCACCGAACTGCACCACACAGGAGCCGTCCGCCTGACGGGCCATCTTCCCCGTCTCGATGGAGAGCGTGCGCCCCGCGAACTGCCTCTCGATTCTCGCCATTTCTCTTTGCTCTCGCTTCCGTCTTGCAGGTTTCTGGGGGTGCCGCAAAGGCGGTCCCGCGCTCCCCCTCGCACGCGGGCCGCATCGTTTTGCTTCGAAAAATCAGGACGCAAGAACGCCGCACGGTCCATGCCCGTGCGGCGTTCTCCAGCGTCAGAAGACCGGTCCGCCGAATCCCAGGGTCCCGACGGAGCGGCCCAGGCGCATCAGTGGCGGAGCCCCAGGTCCGCGATCAGCGCCCGGTACCCCTCGAGGTCGTCCTTCTTGAGGTACGTCAGGAGCCGGCGGCGCTGGCCGACCATCTTGAGGAGCCCCTGCCGCGAGTGGTGGTCCTTCTTGTGCGCGCGGAAGTGGCTCGTCAGGTGGTTGATGCGCGCCGTGAGGAGCGCGATCTGCACCTTGGTGGAGCCGCGGTCGGTCTCGTGGATCTGGTACTTCTTGATGACTTCGTCGCGATCGATGGTCGCCATGATCGGGAACCTCCAGAAGAGTCTATGCTGGTCAGGAAGTAGCCGATCCTTCGATGCTTCCTCGGAAACGTCGCCGGATCAACTTCAAGCCATGGAAGCTAACACCCGGGGTCCGCCCGCACAACCCGCCCCGTCTCAGCTTCCGGCCATCCCCAGCACCCGCCGCCCCTCCCGCGCGTCGCCGCGCATGGCGTCGACCAGCGCCTCCACGGAGGCGAACTTCTCGATCCCGCGCAGCCGCCGGACCAGCTCCACGCGCACCCGCTCGCCGTACACGTCGCCCGACCAGTCCAGGAGGTGCAGCTCCACCGTGGGGCCGAACCCCTCGAAGGTGGGGCGCGGCCCCAGGTGCAGGAGGCCGGGGAGGCGCTCCCCGCGCACCCACCCCCGGGCCGCGTAGACGCCGTCCGCCGGGAGCATCTTCTCGGGGTCGTCCACGCGGACGTTGGCGGTGGGGAACCCCAGCTCGCGCCCCTTCCGCTCCCCCTGCACCACGGTCCCCTCCAGCGAATAGGGGCGCCCCAGCAGGCGCGCCGCGTCCTCCACCTCGCCCGCGGCCAGGAGCCGGCGGATGCGGGAGGAGGAGACCGCCTCCCCTCCCGTCCCCACCGCCTCCACCACGTCCACGTCGAAACCCAGCTCCGCGCCGATCTCCCGCAGCGTCCCCACCCCGCCCTCGCGCCCGCGCCCGAAGCCGTGGTCGTAGCCGATCACCAGCTCCTCCATGCGCAGCCGCCCGATCAGGATCTCCTCCACGAAGCGCCGCGCCGGGTACTGCCGGAGCGTGGGGGTGAAGGGGAGGAAGACGGCGTACTCCAGCCCCGACTCCGCGAGGATCTCGCGCTTCTCCGCGGGGGTGGAGAGGAGCGGGGGGGCGTCCGCCGGGCGCACCACGCGGAGCGGGTGCGGGTGGAAGGTGGCCAGCACGCTGCGGCGCCCGGTGCGGTCCGCGCGCCGCACGATCTCGCGGAGAACCTCCCAGTGCCCCCGGTGCACCCCGTCGAAGGTGCCCACGGTGACGATGGAGCCGCGCCCGTCCGCCGGGATGGGGGGCGGGAGCGCGGGGTCCACCGCGAAGGCGTCCGGCCCCCGCGAGCCCGGCTCGCCGGTCACGCGAACACCTTCCGGGGCTGCACCCGGTCGCCGGCGCGCTCGCCCACGGCCAGCAGCGCCCCGTCCGGCCCCAGCACCGCCAGCGGGGTCCCGTCCGGCGCGTCCTCCGGGGCGGGGACGGCGCGCCCGTGCCGGAGCGCCGCGACGCCCGCCTCGTCCACCCGCACGCGCGGGAGGTGGGCCACCGCCGCGGCGGGGTCGAGCGCCGCCGCCAGCACCCGCGCCCCGTCGTCCAGCGCGTCCAGGGGGACCGCTCCCTCCACGTTGTGCGCGCCGACGCGCGTGCGGCGGAGCCCCGTCAGGTGCCCCCCGACGCCCAGCGCCTCCCCCGCGTCGCGGGCGATGGCGCGGATGTAGGTCCCGCTGGACACCTCCACCTCGAACACCACCTCCGGGAGCCGCACTTCCAGCACCTCCAGGCGGTGGACCGTGACCCGCACCGGGGTCCGCTCCACCGCCTCGCCCCGGCGGGCCGCGGCGTACGCCCGCTCGCCCCCCACCTTCTTGGCGGAGTACAGCGGCGGGAGCTGCTCCAGCGTCCCCACCTGGAGCGCCAGCGCGGCGCGCACCCGCTCCTCGTCCAGGGCGCGCCAGGCGTCGCTCCGGGACACCACGTCGCCGGTGAGGTCGTCGGTGTCCGTGGCCTCGCCCAGGCGCAGGGTGGCGCGGTAGCTCTTGGGGAGCGCGGTGAGGTACTCGGCCAGGCGGGTGGCGGGGCCCACGCACACCAGGAGGAGCCCGGAGGCGAAGGGGTCGAGCGTCCCCGTGTGCCCCACCGCGCGGGTGCGGAGGGCGCGCCGGACCGCGGCGACCGCGTCGTGCGAGGTGGGCCCCTCCGGCTTGTCCACCGGGAGCACCGCGCCCCGCGCCGCGAGCGCAGCGGTCACCCGTCCTCCCGCCCCGTCTCCGCGCCGCCCTCCGGCTCCTCGTCCTCCGCGGGCGTGTCGGCGGGGAGCACCTCGCGGAGGAGGGCCTCGATCCGGCTGGCCTCCTGGAGGGCGCGGTCCGACTGGAAGTGCAGCTCCGGGATGCGCCGCATGTGCAGCAGCTTGCTGAGCTGGCCGCGGATGAAGGGTGCGGCGCTCCGCAGCCCCTGGAGCGCCTCCTCCTTCTCGGTGTCGTCCCCGAGGACGGAGACGTACACCTTGGCGTGGTCCAGCTCCGGCGAGGTCTCCACCCCGGTGATGGTCACCAGCCCCACGCGGGGGTCGCGGACCGCGTCGCGGACCAGGATGGAGATCTCCTGGCGGAGCTGCTCGTTGATGCGGTCGGTTCTCTGAAAGCGCGGCATAGAAAAACAGGGAACAGGGAACAGTAGACAGGGGACAGCCAACAAGTTCTGGGCCGTTGCAGGCTGTCCCCTGTACCCTGTCCCCTGTCCCCTTCAGTAGGACGTAGTCGGTCCTCGCGGACCGCCCCGCCTCCGGACGGGCCTACTTCTCGACCGTGCTGGCCAAGGTGCGGGCGATCTCCTCGACGCGGTAGCACTCGATGACGTCGCCCACCTTGATGTCGTTGAAGTTGTTCACGTTCAGGCCGCACTCGAAGCCCTCGCGGACCTCGCGGGCGTCGTCCTTGAACCGCTTCAGGCTCCCCAGCTCGCCCTCGTACACCTGCACCCCGTCGCGGATGACGCGGATGCGGCCGCGGCGCTGCAGCTCGCCGTGGGTGACCATGCAGCCGGCCACCGTCCCCACGCGCGGGACCTTGAAGAGCTGCCGGACCTCGGCGGTGCCGAGCAGGACCTCGCTCTCCTCGGGGGAGAGCAGCCCCTCCATCGCCGCGCGGACCTCTTCCACCGCCTCGTAGATGATGTTGTACAGGCGGATGTCCACGTCCTCGCGCTCGGCGACGCCCCGCGCCTCCGCGGAGGGACGCACGTGGAAGCCGATGACGATGGCGCCCGAGGTGGAGGCCAGGAGCACGTCCGACTCGTTGATGGCGCCGACGCCGCGGTGGATCACCTGCACCCGCACCGCGGGGGTGGAGAGCTGCTCGAACGAGTCGGCCAGAGCCTGCACCGAGCCGTCCACGTCGCCCTTGATGACCAGGTTGAGCTGCGTCTTCTCGCCCCGGGCGAGCATCTTGGAGAGGTCGGTGAGCTTGACCCCGCGGCTCTTGATCCGGATCCGCTTCTCCCGCTCCAGCCGCTGGCGCGTCTGGGCGATCTCGGCGGCCCGGTCGGCCTCCATGGAGACGAGCTGGTCGCCCGCGCCGGGGACCCCGGGGAGACCCAGGATCTGCACCGGGATCGCCGGTCCGGCCTCGGCCACCGGGCGCCCGCGCTCGTCCAGCATGGCGCGGACGCGGCCGTTGTACAGCCCCACCACCACGTGGTCGCCCACGCGCAGCGTCCCGTTGGTCACCAGCACCGTGGCGACCGGGCCCTTGCCGACGTCGAGCTGCGCCTCGATCACCGTCCCCACCGCCTCGCGGTCGGGGTTGGCCTTGAGCTCCAGGATCTCCGCCTGCAGGAGCACCTTCTCCAGCAGGTCGTCCATCCCCAGCCCCTTCTTGGCGGACACCTCGGCGCGACATCACGTCGCCGCCGAAGTCCTCCAGGACCACCCCGTGCTGCAGGAGGTCCTGCTTCACCTTCATGGCGTTGGCGTCCGGGAGGTCCACCTTGTTCACCGCCACGATCAGCGGCACGCCGGCGTTGCGGGCGTGGCTGATCGCCTCGATGGTCTGGGGCATCACCGAGTCGTCGGCGGCCACCACCAGGATGACCACGTCGGTGACCTCGGCGCCGCGGGCTCGCATCGCGGTGAACGCCGCGTGGCCCGGGGTGTCCAGGAAGGAGATGGCGCGGCCGCCCGGCAGCTCGACGTGGTACGCGCCGATGTGCTGGGTGATCCCGCCCGCCTCGCCCGCGATGACGTTGGTCTTGCGGATGTAGTCGAGGAGCGAGGTCTTCCCGTGGTCCACGTGGCCCATCACGGTCACCACCGGCGGCCGCGGGACCAGGTCCTCCTCCGCGTCCTCACCGACGGCCTCCTCCATCTCCGCCCCGTACTCCTCCTCGCGGACGGCCTTGAAGCCGAACTCGTCCAGGAGGAGCTCGATCTGGTCGAAGTCGAGCCGCTGGTTGATGGTGACCATCAGCCCGAGGTTCTTGAACGCCGACGAGATGATCTGCGTGGCGGTGACGTCGATCAGCTCCGACAGCTCGGCGATGGTCAGGAACTCGTTGACCCGGACGGTGGTGGCTTCCTCCTCGCGGCGCCGCTGGTTCTCCTCCTCGCGGCGCTCGTGCAGCGAGGGGCCCGAGTCGCGGCGGCCGCGGCCCTTCCGGCGGCCGCCCGACTCCATGGCCGCCATGGTCTTCTTGAAGTTGTCGTCGACCACCTCCTGGTCGACCCACCCCTTCTTCTTCTTCTTGTCCTTCTTGCGGCGCGAGGCGCTGTCGGACCCGGCCGCGGCCGGGGCGCCGCCGGGGCGGGCCGGCGCCGGGGGACCGCTCTTCCGCACGGGCGTGGGGGTGAACCCCTCGCGCGCCGGACGCGGGCCGTCGCCGCCGCCGGGCCCCGCGGGGCGCGGCGAGTCGGGACGCGCGGACTGCGGGCGGCGGTCGCCGCCCGGACGGGCGTCGCCGGGACGGACCGGGCCGCGCGGGTCGCCGCCGGGACGTGCCGGGCGCGGCCCGGGGGCCGCGGGGCGGACCGAGGGCGGAGCCGTGCGGTACGCCGGCACCGGGCCGCGGTTCTCCGGGGCCGCGGGACGCGGACCGGAGGGCGCGGCCGGAGCGGCCGGCGTCTCGGCCCGGGGGGCCTCGGCGCGCGGAGCCTCCGGGCGCGGGACTTCGGCGCGCGGCGCCTCCACCGCCGGGGGCTCCGGCGCCGCAGGGGCCTCGGCCACCGGGGCGGGCGGGGCGGCCTCGGCCGCGATCGGCGGCGCGGCTTCCGGCTCCGGGGCGCGGGCGGGCTCCACCACCACCGTCACCTCCGGGTGGGGCTCGTCGCCGCCCTCGGTCACCAGCCGGGCGCCGCGCTCCGCGGCCTCCACGGCCGCGTCGGCCATGATGGCCTCGGCCGCGTCCGCCATGGGGGACGCGGTGGAGTCGGTCGACTCCTCGTCCTCGGGGAGGTCCTCGCGGCGGCGGCGGCGGCGGCGCGGGCCTGCCGTCGCGTCGCCGATCGCGGCCTCGAGGGCCTCCTCGGTGCTCGCCTTTCCGTGCCGACGCTCCCGCTCCAGACGCGCACGCAGACGGGCGACGTGCTCGTCCGCCAGGTCCGTCATGTGGCTGCGGACCGGGATGTCCATCTCCCTCAGGAGGTGCACCAAGGCTTCAGAGGAGACGTTTAGCTCCTTCGCCATTTCGTACACACGCATATCGTCCAGCTTCCTCCTGTGCTATTCCGCCGGCGGAGATGAGATCACGTCCGCCAGCTCGGCGGCGCGCCGTGCAAACCCTGTGTTCGTGAGACCGACCGCGGTCACGGGACCCTTCCCCGTCGCCGCGCCCAGCCGCTCCCGTGTGAGGAGGACGCGGTACGGAACGCCCCGGGCCTCCATGAGCGGGATCACCTTGTCGTGCTGCGTGGGAGAGGCATCCGCGGCGAGGATCACGTCGAGGACCGTCCCTTCACGTATACCCCTACGCACCATGTCGGTGCCGAAGACCACCGCCCCGGCGCGCGCGGCGAGGCCGAGGAGGCTCAGCAGGCTCTCCTCGGCGGACACGGCCGCTCCGCGGGACGGGGCCGGACGGCCGGCGTGCGTCATTCCGGAGAGGTGAACCCTTCGACCTCGGCGGGCTCGGCCTCCCCGGCGGGAGCCGCCTCGCCCTCCTCGTCCTCCACCGTCAGCTCTTCGATGAGCCCGAGGAGGCGGTCGGCCTCCGCGGGTCCGATGGCGGGGATCCGGAGCAGGTCCTCCCGCTCCAAATCGATCACGTCAAAAAACGTAGTATATCCCGCCGCCTCGAGCGCCGCCAGTGTGGCGGGCGTCAGCTCCAGCTCCCGGAGCGGGAAGTCGGAGGAGTCGTACTCCCCGCTCCCCCCGCCGCCGAAGAGCGCCAGGTCGGCGCCGCGCTCCAGCCACTCGCGCGAGCCGTACAGGTCCATCTGCCACCCGATGAGCTGCGACGCCAGCCGGACGTTCTGCCCGTTGCGGCCGATGGCCAGCGAGAGCTGGTCCTCGTCCACGATCGCCGTCATCACCCGCTTCTCGTAGTCGGAGATCACCTTGGCCACCCGCGCCGGGGCGAGCGCGCGCTTGGCGAACATCTCCGGGTCCGGGTGGAAGGGGACGATGTCGATGCGCTCGCCGCCCAGCTCCTGCACCACCGCGCGGACGCGCGAGCCCTTGAGCCCCACGCAGGCGCCCACCGGGTCGATGGACTCGTCGCGGGAGGACACGGCCAGCTTGGAGCGCCCGCCCACCTCGCGGGCCACCCCGCGGATCTCCACGATCCCCTGCTGGATCTCCGGGCACCTCCAGCTTGAAGAGCGCCGCCACGAAGAGCGGGTCCGCACGCGACAGGATGAGGCGCGGCCCCTTGGGCGTCTCCTCCACCTTCTTGAGCACGGCGCGGATCGGTCTCGCCCTGGCGGAACCGCTCGCGCGGGTTCTGCTCCTTCCAGGGGATGATGGCGTCCGCGTCGCGCGAGCGGTTCAGCATGCACCACCAGCTTGCCGCGCTCCACCTGCTGCACCTCGCCCGAGAGGAGCTCGCCGACCCGGTCCTCGTACTCGTCGCGGATCTTCTGGCGCTCGCCCTCGCGGACGCGCTGCAGGATGCGCTGCTTGGCGGCCATCACCGCGTTGCGGCCGAACTGCTCGAACTCGACCGGCACCTCCTGGATGTCGCCGACCTCGAACTCCGGGTCGTCCCAGCGGGCCTCCTCCAGCGAGATCTCGCGGGACGAGTCCTGCACCTCCTGGACGACCTCCTTGAGGACGACGATCCCGATGCGCCCGGTGGCCTCGTCGATGGTGATCTCCGCCTCGACGTTGGGGCCGTAGCGCTTGGCGAGGGCGGCCACGATGCCGTCCTTGATGAGGTCGTGGAGCTCGTCGCGCGAGATGGACTTGTTGGCCGTCATCTCGCGGAAGGCCGCGATGATCTGAGTCGCGTTGTTCATAGCCGGTTCGCTGCCGGAGAAGTCCTGTGAATCGTTCGGGGCCGGACCGTCCGCCCCGTCACCAGCGATGGACCAGGTTCGCGCCGGAGACCTCCGCCAGGGGAATCTCCAGCTCCTCGCCGTCCTCCAGGCGGAGGCGCACCCGCTCCGCCCCCCTCTCCCCGGCCAGGCCGAGCAGGACGCCCTGGAGCTTGCGGGCCCGCCCCGCCAGGGGCTCCTTCCCGCGCAGCGCCACCTCCGCGCCGGCGAAGCGCTCCCAGTCGCGGCGGCGCACCAGCGGGCGCTCCACCCCGGGGGAGGACACCTCCAGGACGTAGCGGTCGGAAAGGTCCTCCCGCGCGTCGAGGAAGGGCTCCAGGGCCCGGCTCACGGTGGCGCAGTCGTCCAGCGATACGCCGGGCTCCCCCGGGCGCGAATCAGGACGGTCGAGGAAGACCCGGAGGATGGGGCGCGCACGGTTCCCCGCGCGCTGCAGCTCCACCAGCTCGAAGCCCATCTCCTCGATCCGCCGCTCCAGCTCGCGCTCCAGAGAGTCGTCGGCCACGGGACGCTCCCGCTCCCCTGGTGGATAGAAATAAAAAAGTGGGGCGGCTGCTCCCCACTTCGAACGCGGTCCGCTCCTCCGGGAGCGGCCGCCCAGCCTCCTTGCCCGTGAATATAGCGGCCGCGCCGCGCCGCTGCAACCCCGCCGCCCCGCGCCGCGTACAACAGGGGCGTGGTGAGAACGACCCTTGTTCGCGCGCGGCCGGAAGCGCAACTTACCATGCACCCAGGCCTGCATCCCTCTCTTCGAGGCTCCATGAACCCGAAGCAACTCCTGGCCCTGGTCCCGGCGCTCGCGCTGGCGACCGGCGCCGCGTCCGCGCAGGTCCCCCTCCGCGTCGGCCAGACCGTCACCGGACGCCTGGACAGCTCCGACCCCAAGGCGGCGGACGAATCCTTCTACGAGCTGTACTCCATCACCGGGCGGCGCGGGGAGCGGGTGGTGGTCACCATGCGCGCCCCCTCGTTCGACGCCTACCTCTCCGTGGGCCGCCCCAACTCCGGCTCGGCGTTCGAGCAGGCCCGGGCGGACGACGACGGCGGGGGGGGGCGCGACGCCCGCCTCACCTTCACCCTGGGCGAGGACGGCACCTACCCGATCCGCGCCAACTCCGTCTCCGCCGGGGAGACGGGCGAGTACACGCTCCAGGTGGAGCAGGGCTCCGCAAGCGGCGAGAGCCCCGTGGTCGCCAGCCTGGGACCCCTCCCGGACCCGGTGGCCATCCGCGCCGGGCAGACCCTGTCCGGCGAGCTGACCGATCAGGACGCGCTGATGGGGGACAACTCGCACTACGACCTGTACTCCATCACCGGGCGGCGCGGAGACCTGTTCCGCATCACCATGCGCTCCGGCGCGTTCGACAGCTACATGGCCTTCGGGCGCCGCTCCGGGGCCGCGTTCGACCAGATCGAGTCCAACGACGACGGCGCCGGGGGGCAGGACGCCAAGCTGGAGGTGGCGCTCCCCGACGACGGCACCTTCCTGATCCGCGCCAACTCCCTGGCCGCCGAGAAGTACGGCGCCTACACCGTGCAGGTGGAGTCGGTGCCGCCCGGGACGCCGGGCTTCGCGGGGATGGTGGACGTCGGCCGGATGCCGCGCATCCAGGGGAGCCGGACCGTCACGGGCGCGCTGGAGATCACCGATCCCAAGGCGGGCGACAACACCTTCTACGACGACTACCTGTACGTGGGGAAGGCGGGGGAGCGGCTCATCATCACGCTCCGCTCGGAGGCGTTCGACACCTACCTGCACCTGGGGAAGGTGCAGGACGGGAAGTTCAGCTCCATCGCCACGGAGGACGACGGCGCCGGCGGCACGGACTCGCTCATGGCCACCACGCTGACGGCGGACGGCGAGTACGTCATCCGGGTGAACTCGCTGCACAAGAGCGCGGGGCCGTACACGCTCAAGGTCGAGGCCACGTCGCCCGGGGCTCGTACTTAGTTCTGGCGCAGGGGACCGCTCCGAAGCCCGGCGGAAACTGCGCCGGTCTTCTGCGCGGGCTCCGGGAGCCTCGGAAACTACGCGAGTCTCCCTTCGCCGGAGTGAGCCAGCCAAACCGCCGGCTGTCTCCCTCCGGACAGAATGTGGGAACTATAGGAAAGACAACGACGACGGGCGGCACCATCGCGGTGCCGCCCCGTCGTCGTTGCAGGCTGTCCCCTGTTCCCTATCCCCTGTCCCCTGCCGTTCCGCTACCGCACCCCCAGCACCCCCATCTGCCTGGACACCGAGCCGCGGCGGTGCGAGAAGAAGCTCCCGGGGCCGCAGCGGGTGCAGTGCGCGGAGAGGGTGACGTGCTCCAGGGGAACGCCCCAGCCGGCGGCGCGCTCGGCGATGGCGGCGCGGAGGTCGATGGGGGTGGGGGCGCCGGGGGGGGCGCAGGCGGGGCGGACGCCGGCGTGCACCTCGGGTCCCACCTCGTAGCACTTGCCGCAGATGGAGGGGCCGCAGTGGAGGTGGAGGTCCTCCGCGCGGGAGCCGTACTCCTCCGTAAGCACGTCCACGGCGCGCTCCACGATCGCGGCCGCGGTGCCGCGCCAGCCGGAGTGCACCAGAGCCACGGCGCGGCGCTCGGGGTCCACCAGGGAGACGGGGACGCAGTCGGCGACGCCCACCGCCAGGAGCAGCCCGGGGAGGTCGGTGGCGTGGCCGTCCAGGCCGTCCATCACCGCGATCCCGGGGGGACCCACCTCGCGGTGGCGCCAGATCTCCGCGCCGTGCACCTGGCGGGCGTGCACCACCGTCCGGGCGCCCGCGGCGGCGCGCAGGCTGCGCCAGCGGTCCAGCGCGGGACCCACCGGCTGGCGGCCGGCGAGCCCCAGGTCGAAGGGAGCCTCCGGCGAGCCCGCGCCCGTGGTCCCCTGCACCAGCCACCCCCACCGCTCCGCCCACTCCGGATGGGTCCAGAGCGGCACCTCCCCGGGCGCGAGGACCTCCGCGACCACGCGGGGCTCCACCCGCGCGCTCACGGCTCCGGCTCGATGATCCCGCTGGCGTCCGGACCGGCGCCGCGCTCCGCCCCGGCCTCCAGCCCGCCGACCAGGGAGCGCAGCTCCGCCAGCTCCGCGCGGAGCGCCGCCACCTCCTCGCGCAGCGCCTCGAAGTCCCTGCGGGGGACCACGTCCAGCCGGTCGCGCACGTCCCCCGCCGTGTCCTGCACCCGCTGCAGGGCGTCCTGCACCGCCTGCTTCGCGCGGTCCGGCTTCAGGTCGCCGCGCTCCACCGCCTCCTGGAGCGTCTCCTCCACCGCCTCCTTGAAGGCGGCCAGCACCCCGATCCCCGCCTTGATCCCCTCGCCGATCCCCGGCCGGCGCCGCGGCTGCTCTTCCGCCATCTCCGCCCCCTGTTCTCCTAGTCCTGGCGCGAGTCGGCCCGCTCGATGTTCGCGCCCAGCGCGCGCAGCCGCTCGTCGATGCGCTCGTAGCCGCGCTCGATCTGCCCCACGTTGTAGATGTGGCTCTCCCCCTGGGCCCCGAGCGCCGCGATCAGGAGCCCCATCCCCGCGCGGATGTCCGGGCTCTCCACCTCCGCGCCGCGCAGCCGCGACGGGCCGATCACCAGCACCCGGTGCGGATCGCAGAGCACCAGCCGCGCCCCCATGGACACCAGCTTGTCCGCGAAGAACATCCGCGACTCGAACATCTTCTCGTGCACCAGGATGGTCCCCTCGCACTGCGTGGCCGTCACCAGGGCGATGGAGGTGAGGTCGGCCGGGAAGGCCGGCCAGGGGCCGTCGTCCACCTTGGAGATGTGGCCCCCCATGTCCATCTGCACCCGCATGTCCTGGTTGCCGGGGACGAACAGGTCCTTGCCGCGCACCTCCACCCGCACCCCCAGCCGGGAGAAGCCGATCAGCGTGGAGTCCAGGTGCTCCGGCGCCGCGTCCTCGATGGTCAGCTCGCCGCGGGTGACCGCCGCCAGCCCGATGAACGAGCCCACCTCGATGTGGTCCGAGGTGATGCGGAAGCGCCCGCCGCCCAGCTTCTCGCGCCCCTCGATCACCAGCGTCCCCGTGCCGATCCCGTCGATGGCGCACCCCATCCCCACCAGCATGTGGCAGAGGTCCTGGACGTGCGGCTCCGCGGCGGCGTTGCGGATGCGGGTGGTCCCCCGGGCCAGGGAGGCGGCCATCACGGCGTTCTCCGTGGCGGTGACGCTCGGCTCGTCCAGGAACATGTCCGTCCCCCGCAGCCCCCCCTGGGAGCGGATGTGGAAGACGTCGCCGTCGGTCACCATCTCCCCGCCCAGCTTCTGGAGCGCCAGGAAGTGGGTGTCCACCCGGCGGCGCCCGATCACGTCGCCCCCCGGGGGCGGGAGGCGCATCCCCCCCGTGCGGGCCAGCATCGGGCCGGCCAGGAGGATGGAGGCGCGGATGCGCGCCGCGGCCGGCCTCGTCCAGCTGCTTCTGGCCCACGTCGCGGGCGCGGACGGTCACCTCGTTGTCCCCCGACCAGTCGGCCTCCGCGCCCAGCGCCCGCAGCAGGTCCATCAGGGTGAGCACGTCCTTGATGCGCGGGACGTTCTCCAGCACCACCTCGTCCTCGGTGAGGAGGGTGGCCGCGAGCATGGGCAGCGCCGCGTTCTTGTTCCCGGCGGGACGGATCGACCCCCGGATGGGGTTGCCGCCCTGGACGATGAACTTGGGCACTCTCGGGATCTCCAGGTCTGGAAGACGTGGCCCCGCGCCCCCACTCGAAGGAGCGGGGCGTGGGGCGAGGGTCGGAACGGAGCCCGCCCGCTGAGCAAGGATCGTGCGCGCCCCCCGGGCCGCCGGGAAAACCCCCGCCGTTCCTTGACACCCGTTCCGAGCGCGGGGTATTGTACGACGCGCCGGGACGCGTCCCGGCACGCACCTTTCCGCCTCCGCCGAGGGTCCGAGCGTGCAGCTCCTGGTCGCCGTCATCAACGAGGAAGAGAAGCTGGACGAGGTCCTTTCCGGCTTCCTGGAGCTGGGCGTGACGGGCGCCACCCTCATCGACAGCGAGGGGATGGGCCGCTTCCTGGCGCAGGACGTCCCCATCTTCGCCGGCCTGGCGGACCTCGCCACCCGCACCCGCCCCCGCAACTACACCATCCTCAGCGTGATCCGCGAGGAGGAGAAGGTGGAGCGGGTGATCGACCTCCTCCAGAAGGTGTGCGGGAGCCTGGACAGCCCCGCCACCGGGATCGTCTTCACCGTCCCCGTGAGCCGCGTGGTGGGCCTTTCCCCGGAGCTGGGAGCCCCGGAGTGACCCCGGCGTGGGGCGCGGGGCGGCTGCGGCTCCGCGTGGAGCAGCTCGCTCCCGCGCTGGCCGACCCGGAGGCCAACCTCCGGCGCGTCGCCGCGGCCCAGGCCGACGCCGCGCGAGAGGGGGTGGAGCTGCTGGTGACGCCGGAGCTGTCGCTCACCGGCTACGACGTGCGCGACCGCGTGCACGAGCTGGCGCTCCCCCCGGACGGCCTCGCCTTCCCCGCCCTGGCGGAGGGGCCCGACGTGGTGCTGGGCGCCATCGAGCGGGGGCCCGGCTTCGTCCCTTTCAACACCGCGCTGCACCTGCGCGCCGGCGCGCCCCTGCACCGGCACCGCAAGGTCTACCTCCCCACCTACGGGATGTTCGACGAGGGGCGCTGGTTCGGCGCCGGGGACCGGGTGCGCGCCTACGACGCGGGCGGGGGGTGGCGGATGGGGCTCCTGGTGTGCGAGGACCTGTGGCACCCCTCCCTCACCTGGCTCCTGGCCTCGGCCGGGGCGCACCTGGTG
Organism: uncultured Gemmatimonadales bacterium; assembly: GCA_963733105.1. Taxonomy (GTDB): domain Bacteria; phylum Gemmatimonadota; class Gemmatimonadetes; order Longimicrobiales; family Longimicrobiaceae; genus JAFAYN01. The sequence continues at coordinate 412,190 of CAVTCB010000003.1, forward strand.
GTGGTGCAGTCCGCGGGGGCCGGGCGCGGCGCCTGGGAGGGAGGCGCGTCCGGCGGCCGCTTCGCCTCCTGGGCGTCGTGGGAGCACCTGGCCGTGGCGGCGGCGACGGCGTACGGGATCTACGTGGTGGTGGCGAACCGGGTGGGGGTGGAGGGCGGGACGGTGTTCGCCGGCGGGTCGTTCGTGGCGGGGCCGGACGGCTCCGTGCTGGCCCGGGGCGACGACCTGGGCGAGGACCGGGTCACCGTGGACCTTTCGCTGGAGGAGGTGGCCCGCGCCCGGCGCCCCTACGCGCACGCCCGCGACGAGGACCTGCACCTGGTGGCCCGCGAGCTGGCGCACGTCCTGGAGGAGGGGCGGTGAGGGAGGGGCGGATCGGGGAGCTGGTGGCCGCCGTGGCGCGCCAGGCGCTGGCGGACCGGGGCGTGGGCCGCGTGGCGCTGCTGGACGACGGCTCCCCCGGGGCGGCGCTGGCGGCGCGCTTCCTGGAGCGCCTGGGGCCGGGCGCGCTGGTCCGGGTGCGGACGGAGGGGCCGGAGGTGGAATCCATCTTGCACGCCCTGGGGCGGCACCCTTCGGACGGACCGGCGGCGCGGGAGGCGGCGCGCCTGCGGGCGCGGCTGGAGCCGGACGCGCTCCCCGCGGCCCCGGACAGCAAGACCGCGCTCCTCCTGGGCGGCGAGCTCCCCCCGGAGCCCTTCCTCCCCCTGGGCGACCTGTGGGCGACGGAGGTGGCGGAGCTGGCCGGCGGGTGGTCGGCGCCGGAGGAGGTGCGGGCGCTCGCCGAGGCGGCGGGCGGGATCGAGGCGCTGGACGCCGCGCTGCGCGCCCGCGTCGACCGGCGCGACCCGGCGGGGCTGGACGCGCTCCCCGCCCCGGTCGCGGAGGAGGTGCGCCGCCGGCTGGAGCGGGGGCGCGCTTCGCGCTTCTCCGTCCGCGTGGTCCCCAAGCTGGGCCGCCGCACCGTCGGCGTGGACCTGTTCGAGTGACCGGCACGTTTCCCCCGACCGGAGGACCTTTCTTGATCTCCCCCGAGTACCTCTCTCCCGTCGCCGTGCCGGCCCTGCTCTTCCAGGGCGTGAGCGCCGTCGCGGACACCATCGTCACCGTGCAGGCGGCGAGCACCGGCCTGAGGTACTGGGTCGACCTGCTCACCAGCATCGCCACCATCGTCATCGCGCTGGCGCTGATCGCCCTCTGCTCCACGGTGATCCCGGCGGCCTGGTACACCCGCAAGGTGTACTCGAAGCTGAACGACATGGTGAACCGCGTCCGCGAGGACTTCAACCCGGTGATGCGCCACGTCTCGGCGATCTCGGACAACGTGGACTACGTCACCACCTCGCTGCGGCAGGACGTGCAGCTCCTCAACCAGACGGTCGCCAGCGCCAACCAGCGGGTGAACCGGGTGGCGGCGCTGGCGGAGCAGCGGGTGGCCGAGCTGAACGCCCTCCTGGAGGTGGTGCAGGAGGAGGCGGAGACGCTCTTCATCGACACCGCCTCCACCGTCCGCGGGGTCCGCACCGGAGCGGAGGCGTTCCGCCGCTTCCGCACCGACGAGGAGATGGAGGACGAGGAGTACGAGGAGCTGGACGACGACGCCCTGGAGATCAACGTCGTACGCAAGCGGTGAGGGGGGGTCCTCCCGCCCCGCGCCACGCAACCCCCGGAACCGGAGAACCGCCATGCCTCGCCAGGACACCGTCGACTTCCTGACCGCCTTCGCCGTGGGCACCGTGCTCGGGATCGGCGCGACGCTCCTCCTCCAGCCGGAGCGCCCCAGCTCGCGCGAGCGGATCATGAAGCAGCTCAAGCCCTACCGCCGGCGCCTGGAGCGGAGCGCCGCCCAGGTGAAGGGCGGGGTGCGCGAGGGCGCGGACGCCACCACCGACTTCACCGGCGAGGTGATCTCGGCCGGGCGCGAGCTGATGTCGGAGTTCCGCGAGGAGGTGGCGAAGATCCTGGGCGAGGCCAAGGAGGAGATCCAGGAGATGGTGGAGGAGCGCGCCAAGGGCGCGGCCCGCGGGGCCAGGCGCGCGGGGCGCAAGTTCGGGATGTAGCCCGGTGCGGCTCGCGGCACCCCTCCTCCTCGCACTCCTCGCGCTCCTCCTCTTCCCGGACCCCGCCTGGGCGTGGGGTCCGGCCACGCACGTGTACCTGGGGATGGGGGTGCTGGACGCGCTGCACCTGGTCCCCCCCGCGGTCCGCACGCTCCTGGCCGCCTTCCCGCAGGACTTCCTCTACGGCTCGGTGGCCGCGGACATCTCCCTGGCGAAGAAGTACGTCCCGGAGGGGCGCCACTGCCACCACTGGCACGTGGGGGAGGAGATCTACGCCACGGCGGACACGGACCGCCTGCGGGCCATGGGGCTGGGGTACCTGGCGCACCTGGCGGCGGACACGGTGGCCCACAACACCTACGTCCCCCGGCAGCTCCTCCTCACCTCGTCCAGCAAGGCGCTGGGGCACTCCTACTGGGAGCACCGGATGGACGTGCAGCTGGGGGAGCGCTACACCACCCTGGCGCGGCGCGCGGTGATGGACCACGACCACTCGGAGGCGGACGCGCTCTTCGACCGGGTGCTCTCGGCCACGCTCTTCTCCTTCCGCACCAACCGGCGGATCTTCCGCGGGATGATCCGCTTCCAGGACAACGACCGGTGGCACTCCATCATGGGGACGCTGATCGAGAACTCCCGCTGGACGCTGGCGGAGGACGTGATCGAGAGCTACGTGGTGCGGTCGTTCGACTACGTGGTGGACTACCTGAACCGGCGCGGCGAGGCGATCGCGGCGGGGCTGGACCCGGTGGGGGAGCGCAACCTGCGCCTCTCCAAGCAGGTGCGGCGGATGGCGATGCAGGAGGGCTCGTTCGAGCGTCCGCGCGTGCTCCAGGACCTGGCGGACGACTTCTTCCCCATGCCGGAGATCCCGTTCGGGCACTGGTGGAGGAGAGGTCCGCAGACCGGCACGGGCGGGTAAGGGTGGAGTTCGGGCGTGCCCCCGCTGGCGCGGGGTCGGGCTGCGGCTCCTCTCTCCACCAGAACCACACGGCATGAAATCGATCTGCCGGAGCGCCCTCGCGCTCCTCGTTCTCGCCTGCGCCGCGACCGGCGCCCACGCCCAGCGCGTCGCCGACCTGCGCCCGGCGCCGTGGAGCGAGACCCGCGCGCCCATGCTCGTCGCCAATCCCGGCTTCCTCGCGCAGGGGGCGGACCCTCCCGCTACCACCGGGACGCTGGTCCTGGGCGGGAGCCTGGGGGCGGTGCTGGGGTTCGTCGGGGGGGCGTTCCTGGGGTACCACGCGGAGCGGAACGGGGGATGGAGCTGCAAGTGCGACGACCCGGGGCTGGCGGGGCTCCTCTACGGGGCGGCGATCGGCTCCTCCTTCGCCGTGCCGACGGCCGTGCACCTGGCCAACGACCGGCGCGGGAGCTACGGGAGGAGCCTCGGGGCGTCGCTGCTGATCGGCGCGCTCGGGGTGGCGGGGCTGCACGCCGGCAGCGACTCGGAGGTCGGGCTGCTCTTCCTGCTTCGGGGCTCCCCTGGCGCAGGTCGCCACCTCGGTCGCCATCGAGCAGCGCACCTCGCGCTGATCGGGCGGCCGGCTGCAGCAGACCACGGTCAGTCGAGCGCCAGAGCGTCCACGAATCCCTCCATCCCGCCGGTTCCGTAGACGCAGTCCGGGAAGAACACCCGGTATCTCGCCTCCACGGCCGGGTCTCTGTCCACCTGCACCACCTCTACCGAGGGCGCCTTCCGCCGCCCCGCGTACGCGCGCAGGAACATCGACCGGATGGCGATGTCCTCCGGCGGGAAGGAGTAGCCGACGATGACCCACCGCTCGGCGCTCCGGAGCACTTCGAGCGAATGCCTCCAGATCTCCAGGAGGCTGGAGTCGCGGATGTCGCGGACGGTCGACGGCGCCACGACCACCGGCTCCAGCGGCCAGTAGTCGCATTCGCAGGTGTTGAAGTCGTTCCGGTCGGGCGCGAACGCGTTGTGGGTGATGCTGCCATACACGTTCACGTAGACGTGATCACAGAGAGGGCAGCGCAGCCAGTTCACGGAGCCGTGGAGCTTGTAGATGCGGAAGCGGGGCTCCGCCGGCCTGGGGTGAAGCCTTCCGGTCCCCGGATCGCGCCACTCCACGCCGAAGTCGACGAGCTTCTCGACCGGGTCCGCGGCGATCCTCCCGAACAGCTCGGTCTCCAACGAGATGTCGTAGTTCGAGGAGATGACGCTCACGTCGTCGGGCACCTGCCCGTTCCTCCGGTGCAGCCAGTCCGCGAACCTCCGCAGGCGCGCCGGCACGGTGAGGTGGTCGTACGGGCAGTCGATGATCTCCAGGATCGCCCGCTCCAGCAGCTTTCTCGATTCGGAGAGCTGCTGGCGCCGCTGCCGTGGGAGAGGGGCGCTCGAGGAAAGCAGCGAAAAGTCCAGGATCGACAGGACGTCCGTGATGAGCGGCAGGTGCTTCTCGTCGACTTTCCCGCTCCCGGGGAGCATCGTCCGCAGGAGCTCGTCCAGCGACGCGCGCTGGCCCCCGTTCGCGGCACCACCGCCGAACAGCTCGCCGGTCCGGATCCCTTCGAGGATGCGGGGGAGGATCTCCGAGGTCAGTGGGAACCCCATCGCCTTGGAGGCCCCGGCACCGAGGAAGACGACCGTTTTCATGGGGGGGCTCCTCTGCGCTAGGCCGGCAGGTGGGCGGGGGCCGCCGTTTCCACCACTGCCAGCGCTCCGAGGTCGATCCGCGCCGTCTCCTCCTCCGCCAGCGGGAGCGTGAAGTAGAAGGTGCTCCCCTCCCCCGGCACGCTCTCCACCCAGATCCGCCCCCCGTGCGCCTCCACGATCCCGCGCGCGATGGAGAGCCCCAGCCCGATCCCGCGGCGGTCGGAGCCCGCCGCCTGCCAGAAGCGCCCGAAGACGTGCGGGAGCTGCTCCGGGGAGATCCCCGGGCCGGTGTCGGCCACGGCGAAGCGGACGCCGTCCCGCGCCGGCTCGCAGCGCAGCACGATGCGCCCCCCCTCCGGGGTGAACTTGACGGCGTTCCCCACCAGGTTGGAGATCACCTGGAGGACGCGCGGCGGGTCCATCCGCACCCGCGGGACGTCCGGGTGGACCTCCCGCTCCAGCGAGATGGAGCGCGCCGCCGCGAGCGGGGCCAGCATCGACGCCGCCTCGGCCAGGAGCGGCGGCACCGCCTCGGGGCGCAGCTCCAGCTTCAGCTTCCCGCTCTCGATCCGCGTCACCTCCATCAGGTCCTGGATCAGCCCGTTCATCCGGTCGGCGGAGCGCTTCGCGATCTCCAGGTGCCGGCGGTGCCGCGGGTCCTCCAGCGCGTCCATCACCAGCGACACGGACATGTGGATGGTGCCGAGCGGGTTGCGCAGGTCGTGGGCGACCACCGCCAGGATCTCGTCGCGCGCCCGCGTCGCCTGCTGCGCCTCCGCGAAGAGCTGCGCGTGCTCCATCGCCAGCGACACGCGGCGGGCCAGCTCCTCCGCGACCCCCAGGTCGTCCGGGCCGTAGCGCCGCCCCGACTCCGCGGCCACCAGGCTGAGCGCACCGACCACCTCCCCGGCAAGCACCAGCGGGACGCTGACCAGCGAGCGGGGCCCCAGCTCCCGCAGGGCCTCGCGGTCGGGCTCCTCCACGGCGCCGTCCGCCAGCGCCTCCGACACGTCGGTGACCAGGACGAACTGCCCCTCCGTCAGCCCCCGCACCGCCCGGTGGCCGCGGGGGACGGCGCCCCCCAGGAGCTGCACCGCCCGGCAGAGGAGCCCCTCCTTCGCGGGGTCCGCGTGCGCCGCCCCCACCCGCACCACCCGGCCGTCCGCCTCCGCGAGGTCCACCACGCAGTAGTCGGCCAGGCGCGGCACCACCAGGCGTGCCAGCCCGGCCAGCGCGGTGCCGCGGTCGAAGGAGGCGCCCAGCACCCGGCTCGCCTCCGACAGGAGCTCCGCCCGCCGCGCCTCCGCCTCCGCGCGCTCCCGCGCCTCCTGCTGCGCCAGGTAGAGGAGGCGCGTCTCCAGGAGGTTGCGGATGCGCAGGACCACCTCGGTGATCTCCAGCGGCTTGGTGAGGAAGTCGCGCGCCCCGCCGGCCAGCGCCCGCTCCCGGGCCTCCGGGGTGATGTCGGCGGTGAGGACCAGGATGGGGACGTAGCCCCCGGGGGGGATGCGCTCCCCCAGCTCGCGCATGACGGCGAAGCCGTCCAGGTGCGGCATGTGGAGGTCGAGGAGCACCAGGTCGGGGCGCAGCTCCTCGAAGAGGGAGACGGCCCGGCGCGCGTCGGTGGTGCTGGCGAGGGCCCGGTACCCCTCGTCGGCCAGGAAGCTCTCCAGGAGGTCGGTGTTCGCCTCCTCGTCGTCCACGATGAGGATCACGGCGTCGCGCAGCTCTCTCATCCCGCCCTCCCGGTGTCGCGTTCCCGCAGGACTCCGTCGACGGCGGCCAGGAAGCGGTCCACGTCGAGGGGCTTGGTCATGTACTCGCGCGCCCCGGCCTCCAGCAGCCGGTCGATCCGCCCGGAGGTGGCGTCGGCGCTGATGACGATGACGGGGATTGCCCGGGTGCGCGGGTCGGCGCGGAGCCGGGCGAGGACCTCGTCTCCCTGCATGTCCGGGAGGTGCAGGTCCAGGAGGACCAGGTCGGGGCGGTGCTCGGCGGCCAGGTCCAGCCCGAGCCGCCCCTGGAGCGCGGTGAGGAGGGTGACCTCGGGGCGCGCGAGCAGGATGGTCTCGATCAGCGCCAGGTTCGCCAGGTTGTCCTCCACGTACAGGAGGGTCGCCGTGGCCGCGGGGCGGGACGGCGCCACCGCGTCCGGGGCGGCGCGGCCGTCGCGCTCCAGCCGCTGCAGCGGGCTCTCCACCAGGGGGAGCTCCACGGTGAAGGTGCTCCCTTCGGAGGAGGTCGCCTCCAGCCGCAGCGTCCCCTCCATCGCCTCCACCAGCCGCGACGAGAGCGCCAGCCCCAGCCCGGTCCCCTCCACGTCGGTCTGCTCGGCGCCCAGGCGGGCGAAGGGGACGAAGAGCTGGTCCACGCGGTCGGCGGGGATCCCGGGCCCGGTGTCGTGCACCCGGATGCGCAGCCGGGGGTCGCCCTCCGGCCCCGCCGCCTCCTCGCAGGTGACGCGGACGGTTCCCCCCGGGCGGTTGTACTTGACCGCGTTGGAGAAGAGGTTGAGGAGCACCTGCGTGAGCCGCTGCCGGTCCGCCCGCACGTGGAGGGCGCGGTCGGGGGCGGCCTCGTCGTCCACCCGGCACCCGCGGTCGGCGGCGAGCGGGCGGATCAGGTTGACGGCCTCGTGGAGGACGGCGCCCACCGGGACGGGCTCCAGGGAGAGCTGCTGCCGGTTGGCCTCGATGCGGGCGATGTCCAGCACCTCGTTGATCAGGTTGAGGAGGTGCCGCCCCGCCCGGAGGACGTGGTCCACCGCCTTGCGCTGGTCGAGGGGAAGCTCCTTGCGGGCGAGGAGCTGCGCGAAGCCCAGGATGCTGTTCATGGGGGTGCGCAGCTCGTGGCTCATCCGCGACAGGAACTCGCTCTTGGCGCGGTTGGCGGTCTCGGCCGCCTCGCGGGCCCGCTCCGCCTCCTCCTTGGCCAGCTGCAGCGCCGCCTCCGCGAGCCTCCGCTCGGTCACGTCGCGCAGGTTGACCACCACCCCCTCGCTCCCCGACGCGGCCGGGCGCGCGGTCCCCACCGCCTCCAGGGTGATCCACGAGCCGTCGCGGTGCCGGTAGCGGAACTCCACCTTGCGGGCCGTCCCGGGGCTCGCGACCACCTCCCCGAACGCTTCCAGCACGGTGCCCACGTCGTCGGGGTGGATCAGCTCGAAGCCGCTCCGCCCGACCAGCTCCTCCGGCGTGTACCCCGCCACCCGCTCGATGGAGGGGCTCTCGTAGACGACGTTCCCCTCGGCGTCCAGGATGGTGATGACGTCGGAGGCGTTCTCGATGAGGGAGCGGAAGTGCTCCTCGCTCCGCTGCAGCTCGCGCTCGCTCCGCACCCGGTCGGTGACGTCGCGGACGATGGTGACGACCCCGGCGTCCAGGAGGGGGAGGAGCCGCGCCTCGAAGTGCTTCTCCCCTTCGGACGAGGGGACGGCGTACTCCACGCACACCAGCTCCCCGGTCTCCGCCACCTCGCGCATGGCCTCGGCGAGGAGGGCTCCCGGACCGGGGGGAAGGAGGTCGCACAGCCGCTGCCCGACGACGTCCGGGGAGGGGATGGAGAGGGGGGAGGTCTGCCCCGCCTGGAAGTCGAGGACCGTCCCGTCGCGGGCGAGCCGGAAGTAGTGGTCGGGGAGGGCGCGGAACACCGCCTCCAGCTCGGACTGCTTGTCCAGCAGCTCCTGCTCGGCGCGGACGCGCTCGGAGATCTCCTCCTCCATCGCCAGGTTCGTCTCGGCCAGCTCGGCGGTGCGCGCCTCCACCCGGTCTTCCAGCTCGTCGTGCGCCCGCTGGAGGGCGAGCACGGCTTCCCGGCGCTCGGCGAGGAGGCGGACGTTCTCCAGGGCGTTGGCCGCCAGGGCGGCCACCGCCTCCAGCACCTCCACGTCCTGCGCCCCGTACCGCCCGGGGGTGTAGCTGTGGACCGCCAGGACGCCGAGCACCCCCTCCCCGCCCACGATGGGGGAGCGGACGACGGACTCGGAGCGGCGCCCCGTCCCCATCAGCGCCGTCCCCTGCCCGGCCGGGTCGTCCGCGCGCACCGTGACCAGGGAGCGCCGCTCGCGCACCACCCGCTCGCTCGGGGTCCCCGCGGCGGGGACGGTCTCGGCGGGGACCAGGACGTCCGTGTCGTACCCGGGGGCGTAGGTGAAGGCGTGGGCGGCCTCGTCGTAGAGGGCGAAGGTGAAGGCGTCGAAGGACACCACCCTGCGGCACGCCTCCCGGAGCACCTCGTGCAGCGCCTCCACGGAGGGGGCGCCCACCACCCCGGCCGCCGCCGCGGCGACGGCGGCCATCCGCTCCGCCATGCGCTGCGCCTCCTCCCGCGCCCGGCGCATCGCCTCCTCCGCCGCCCGCCGCGCCTCGGCGAGGCGGATGTTCTCCAGCGCGGTGGCCGCCAGCGAGGCGAGCGCCTCCACCACCTCCACGTCCCCGGCGGTGTACAGGTCGGGGGTGTAGCTCTGCACGCTCAGGATTCCCAGCGCCCGGGGGCCTCGCAGGATGGGGGTGCGGATGACGGACTCGGAGCGCCGCCCCGTCCCCGTCAGCTCCGCCCCCAGCGAGGCGGGATCGTCGGCGCGCCCGGTGACGACGGAGCGCCGCTCCCGCACCACCCGCTCCCCCGGCGTCCCCGCGGCGGGGATCAGCTCCTCGGGGCTGTACACGCCGGCGTCGCTCCCCCCGAAGCCGTGGAAGGCGTGCGCCCCGGGGTCGTAGGCGCTGACGAAGAAGGCGTCGAAGGGGACCACCTTGCGGCACGCCTCCTCCAGCACGCGGCGGAGCTCCGGGCGGGAGGCGGCGCAGATCACGCCCGCGGCGGCGGCGGCCACGGCGCCCATCCGCTCGGCCATCCGCTCCGCCTCGCGCTGCGCCCGCTTGCGGTCGTCGGCCTCCAGCGCCAGGGAGACCATGTCGGCGAGGGAGCCCGCGAACTCCTGCTCGTCGATGGTCCACTCCCGCGGCGCCCCCACGTGCTCGTGGCAGACCACGCCGACCATCCGGCCGCCGCGCCAGATGGGGACGTCGAGCATGGAGGTGATCCCCAGGGGGACCAGGTAGCCGGCCGCGAACTCGTGGGTGGCGGGGTCGCTCACGGCGTCGTCGGCGGCGATGACGCGGCGCTCGCGGAGAGTGGCGAAGTAGTCGGGGAGGTCGGCGGAGCGGAGCGTGGTCCCGCTCCGGTGGGCGTCCTCGCCGCGGACGTACAGGACGCGGCACTCCAGCTCGGTCTCTCCCGCGGCGAAGAACCAGGCGCTCGCACGCTCCACCTCCAGCGCCTCGGCGCCGGCCCGGGTGACTCTCCGCAGCGTCGCCTCCAGCTCTTCGCCCCCTGCCCTCGCCAGCTCCAGGAGGGCGACCTGGAAGCGCTCGGACTGCTCGGCCCGCGCGCGGAGGGCGGACTCGCTCCGCCGCAGCTCCTCCACCACCTGGCGCTGCCGCGTGACGTCGGAGGCGGCGCCCACCACGCCGACCACGGCCCCGTCCTCGTCGCGGAGCGCGGAGTAGCGGGCCTCCAGCGTCAGCCCTCCCATCTCCACGACGGAGGTGAACTCCTCCCCCGCGAGCGCGCGGCGGGTGTCCTCCAGCACGCGGGGGACGTCCCGGTACACGTCGAACACGGACCGCCCCACCACCTCGCCGGGCTTCAGCCCCAGCGCCTCGAGGTCTCGCCCCTCGGAGAAGGTGAACACGCCGTCCCGGTCCAGCGCCCACAGGACGGTGGGAACGCCGGTCAGGACGGCGCGCAGCCGGGCCTCGCGCTCGCGCAGGGCGCGCTCGGCCCTGCGTCGCTCGCCGGCTTCGGGGGTGGTGTCTGCGTGGCGCTCCATGGAGGCCTCTGAGAGGGGGTCGGAGCGTTCAGGTGGGTGGGATGAGGCGCCGCAAGGCGCGCGCCACGATCGGCGCGGAAGGAGCTAGCGGGCGGGGGTGAACGACCCGGTCCCGAGGAAGCGCAGGGTGAGGCTCCGCACGTCGGCGCGGTTCATCAGGAAGGTGTGGGCGGCGGGGACGACGAGGTGGGCCTTCTCCCCGTCCAGGTGGCTCTCCTCCACGGACACCTTGCCGTCGTACCTCCCCGCGATCACGGCCACCTCGACGCCTTCCGGAAGGGCGAGGGTCCGGACGGTGCTCCCGTCGCGGGTGCGAAGCTCGGGGAGGGGGCGGAGGAGCCAGCCGAGCCAGGGGGCGTAGCGGTCGGCGGCGCGGGAGCCCTGGTTGGGCGGGGCGAGCATCACCACGCGCCCCACGTTCTCCGGCGGGCGGTTGGCGAGCACCCAGCGGACGATGACGCTCCCCAGGGAGTGCCCCACGAAGTGCACCCGCTCCGGGGGCGGCCCGTCCAGCGACGCCAGCCGGGCGGAGAGCGCCGTGCCCAGCTCGGGGATGGAGGCGCTCGTGCTGGGGTAGCCCCAGTTGAGCACGTCGTATCCCTGCCGCTCCAGGGCCCACGCCAGCGGAGCCATGGAGAGCCGGGTCCGCCCCAGCCCGTGCAGGAGCACCACCAGCTCCCGCTTCTCGCCACGCTCCGCGTCCGCGGCGCACACCGCCTCGGGGGTGCACGACACGAACGCAGCGGCGGTGGTGCTGGAGAACACCGCCGCCGCGCCGGCCAGGAGAAGGATGCGAGCTCGTTTCGTCATCGGCTACTCAAGGGAAAACGGCGATTCCGTGTGAGTCGGGCGCCTCCCGGCGGCCCCCACCCGGCTCGCTTCGGGCTCGCCACCCTCCCCCGTTCCGGGGGAGGGGCATCTCCGAGCTGGCGTCCGGCCGTTCAGTCCGCGAAGGCGGACTTCGTGCCGTCGTTGCAGCGACTTCAGTCGCCCGACTCGGCACTCGCCCGGCGGCCGGCGCCCCCCACCCCCGACCCCTCCCCCGCTTGCGGGGGAGGGGAGAACTACAGGCACGAGAGAGCCCCGCGTGAGGGATGCGAGCCCGAAGGGGCGAGACACGGCGCGGTTTGCCGGGGCTCGACTCCGTTGGGAACGGTCGTATCGTTCCCTACGGAGCCGCAGCCCGACCCCGCGCCAGCGGGGGCACGCCCGAACCCAACCCGTTCACCCATACGCCCTCAGTCCCAGTCCGGTTCCAGGTTGGCGTACCGGAGCACCACCTTCTTGCGGCCGACGGTGTCGAAGTCGATGGTGGCGCGCACGTCGGCGCCCACGCCGGAGAGCTCGGCCACCGTCCCCGACCCGAACTGCGGGTGCCGCACCCGCGCCCCCTTGATGAGCCGCGGGGTCTCCTGCGAGTCGGAGTAGTCCACCTGGTAGCTGTCGTCTTCCGCGGCGGCGGGCTTCTTCGCGGGCGCGCCCCGGGGCGACGCGTACCCCAGGTCGCCGAAGTCGCCGAACAGGCGGTCGCTCCGCGTCCGCATCCCCGCCCCGGCGGTCTTCCACGGGCGGTACGGGGCCATCCGCTCCACCACGCGCGGGGTCTTGCGCGCCTCCACCAGCTCGGGCGGGACGGCCTCCAGGAAGGAGGAGGGCACGGAGTCCAGCCACTCGGCGCCGCGGCGGCGGCGCCTGGCGTAGGTGAGGTACAGCTTCCGCTCGGCGCGCGTGATCCCCACGTAGAAGAGCCGGCGCTCCTCCTCCAGCGTGGCGGGGTCGTCGTAGGCGCGGGAGAGGGGGAAGAGCCCCTCCTCCAGCCCGGCGATGAAGACGAAGGGGAACTCCAGCCCCTTGGCGTTGTGCAGCGTCATCAGCGACAGCGCGTCGGCGCCGGGGTCGTGCTGGTCGATGTCGGCCACCAGGGCGACGTGGCTCAGGAAGAGGTCGACGGCGCGCGGGGGCTCGGCCCCCTCCTCCGGCTCGGGGACCAGCTCGGGGTCGCCGGCCTCCACCCGCGCCTGGAGGTCGGCGGCGCCGGCGATCAGCTCGTCCAGGTTCTGGACGCGGTCCTCCCCCTCGGGGCCCTCGTCGCGGAGCGACTGCACCAGCCCGGACTCCACCACCAGCTGGCGGAGGAGCCCGTCCAGCCTCTCCCGGTCGGCCAGGGCGGCGTGCTTCTGCACCAGCCCGGCCAGGTCGGCGAGCGCGGTCACGGCGGCGCCGCGCAGGCCGGGGGCGCTCCCGGCCTCGGCGGCGGCCTCCAGGAGCGACATGCGCCGCCCGGGGTCGCGCGGGGAGCGCTGGGTGGCGGCCCACTCGGCCAGCCGCGCGACGGAGGTGTCGCCGATCCCCCGCTTGGGGACGTTGACGATGCGCAGGAAGGCGTCGTCGGCGACGGGGTTGGCGACCAGGCGGAGGTACGCCATGGCGTCCTTGACCTCGCGCCGCTCGTAGAAGCGCGTCCCGCCGATGATGCGGTAGGGAATCCCCTCGCGCAGGAGCGCTTCCTCCAGGGCGCGGGACTGGGCGTTGGTGCGGTACAGCACCACGAACTCGCGCGCGCCCAGGTCGGGGTTGTCGCCCATGCGGGCCTGCACCTCGGCCACGATCCACTCGGCCTCGTCGCGCCTCGTCGGCGGTCTCCACCAGCGTCAGGCGCTCCCCCTCGGGGTTGTCGGTGCGGAGCGTCTTCCCCTTGCGGTTGACGTTCTCGGCGATGACCCGGTTGGCGGCGTCCAGGATGGTGCGCGAGGAGCGGTAGTTCTGCTCCAGGCGGATCATCCGCGCGTCGGGGAAGTCCTTCTCGAAGTCCAGGATGTTGCGGATGTCGGCGCCGCGCCAGCCGTAGATGGACTGGTCGTCGTCGCCCACCACGAACAGGTTGCCGTGCTCCTCGGCCAGGAGGCGGAGGAAGACGTACTGCGCGCGGTTGGTGTCCTGGTACTCGTCCACCAGGACGAAGCGGAAGCGCTCGCGGTACCCCCGCAGGACGTCGGGGAAGGCGCGGAGCAGCTCCACCGGCTTGACCAGGAGGTCGTCGAAGTCGAAGGCGTTGGCGTCGCGCAGGGCGCGCTGGTAGCGCTCGTACACCTGCCCCACCAGGCGCTGGAAGGGGTCGAGGGCCGCTTCCTGGTACGCCTGCACCCCGGTCAGCTCGTTCTTGGCGGCGGAGATGGCGCCGTGCACGGCCTTGGGGGAGAAGCGCTTGGGGTCGACCTGCAGCTCGTCCTTGAGGATGCGGCGCGTGAGCGCCTCCACGTCGCCGGCGTCGTAGATGACGTACGAGGGGGTCCACCCCAGCCGGGTGGCGTGGCGGCGGAGGATGCGGGCGCCGATGGCGTGGAAGGTCCCGACCCACATCCCGCTCGGCTCCCGCCCCAGGAGGGCGCGGATGCGGTCGCGCATCTCCCCCGCCGCCTTGTTGGTGAAGGTGAGGGACAGGATGCTCGCGGGGTCCACGCCCAGCTCCTCCACCAGGTTGGCGATCCGGTGGGTGAGGACGCGGGTCTTCCCGGAGCCGGCGCCGGCGAGGACGAGGAGAGGCCGCTCGAAGTGCTCGGCGGCCTCGCGCTGCTCGGGGTTCAGGTGCGACAGGTCCAGCGGCATCTACGCCTCGCTCGGGGTGTCCGGCTCGATGGGGGGGGCGACGGGGAGGAGCATCACGAAGGTGGCTCCCCGCTCGGAGGGGGCGAGGAAGAGCCTCCCCCCGTGCACGTCCTGCGCGATGCGGCGGGTGAGCGACAGCCCCACGCCCCATCCTCCCTTCTTGGTGGTGACGCCCGGGTCGAAGATCCGCTTGCGCGACGGAGGGGGCGACGCCCGGCCCGTCGTCGGAGACGCGCAGCGACACGCGGCGGTAGGTGTGCTCCTCGGCCCGCACCCGGATGGTCCCCCCGGTGCCGGCCAGGGCGTCCAGCGCGTTCTTGACCAGGTTCTCCAGCGCCCACTCCAGGAGCACGGCGTTCCCCAGCACGGGCGGGGTGCCGGGGGCCACCTCCACCTGGATGTCCACGCCGCGCCCGAACTTGGGGAGGCGGACGCGGACGTAGCGCTCCAGCCCGCGCAGCAGGGCGTCCAGGTCCACGGGCTCGCGGCGCACGGGGCGGCCGATCCACTCGAAGCGGTGGGCCACCTTCCCCAGCCGCTCCAGGTCGGCCTCCATCTCGGCGGCGACGGCGGGGAGGGAGGCCATGTCCTCGCGCTCTTCGGCGGGGAGGCGGAGGATCTCCACCCACCCGCTCAGCGAGGAGAGCGGGGTGGCCATCTGGTGCGCGGACTCGCGCGCCATGGCGGCCCAGATCCGCTCCCGCTCGGTGCGCCAGTTGTGGCGCACCATCCACGCCGCGGCCACCAGGAGCCCGGTCATGGCCCCCACCTGGAGCCAGGGAATCCAGCGGAGGCGCCGCACGGTGGGCGGGTCGCCGAAGTAGATGGTCCCCAGCCCCGGCTCCACGATGGGCGGGTTGCTCCCGGCCAGGTCGCGCGCGTAGGCCCGGATGCGGGGAAGGTCGTCGGGGTTGGCGGGGTCGGCCGGGAAGGGGAGGTTCATGGCCCACGCAGGTATCCCCTCCGCGTCGGTCACCACCAGGGGGATGCGGAGGCGCTGCACCTCGCTGGAGAGCTTGAGCAGCGTCTGCTCGGCGGCGTCGTCGGCGGGGTCGTTGAGGCCGCTGAGGATGCGGATGTAGATGCGGGAGTGGACCACGGCGTCGCGGCGCATCTCCCGCACCAGCACCTCGGTGTAGACCAGGTACCATCCCAGCGTCACCGCCGCGAGCAGCCCCAGCGCCGTGGGCCAGATGCGGCGGATCATGGAACGGTCAGGCCCGGATCTCGTCCGTACGCAGGTACGGGCGCAGGACCTCGGGGACCTCGACGGAGCCGTCGGGGCGCTGCCCGTTCTCCAGGAGGGCCACCACCGTGCGCGGGAGCGCCACGCCGGAGCCGTTCAGGGTGTGCGCGAACTCCGGCTTGGCCCCCGCCTCGGGGCGGAAGCGGATGCCGGCGCGCCGCGCCTGGAAGTCGCCGAAGCTGGAGCAGCTGGACACCTCCAGCCACTTCCCCACCCCGGGCGCCCACACCTCCAGGTCGTAGGTCTTGAGCGAGGAGAAGCCCAGGTCGCCCCCGGCCAGGAGGAGGACGCGGTAGGGGAGCCCCAGGAGCTGGAGGACGCGCTCGGCGTGCCCGGTCAGCTCCTCCAGGGCGGCCTCGGAGCGGTCCGGGCGCTCGAAGCGCACCATCTCCACCTTGTCGAACTGGTGCAGCCGGAGGAGCCCCCGCGTGTCCTTCCCCGCGGCCCCGGCCTCGCGGCGGAAGCAGGGGGAGTAGGCGGTGTAGGCGATGGGGAGCCGGTCCGGGGCCAGGATCTCGTCCCGGTGCAGGTTGGTCACCGGGACCTCGGCGGTGGGGATCAGCGCCAGGTCGTCCGAGGGGATGACGTAGGCGTCGTCCTCGAACTTGGGGTACTGCCCCGTCCCCGTCATGGAGGCCCGGTTCACCAGGAAGGGCGGCTCCACCTCGACGTAGCCGTGCTCGCCGGTGTGCAGGTCGAGCATCCAGTTGATCAGGGCGCGCTGGAGCCGGGCGCCCATCCCCCGGTACACGGGGAAGCCGCTCCCGGACACCTTGGCGCCCGCGGGAAGGTCCAGCATCCCCAGCTCGGCGGCGATCTCCCAGTGCGGGCGCGGCTCGAAGTCGAAGGTGCGCGGCTCGCCCCAGCTGCGCACCACCCGGTTGGACTCCTCGCCCCCGGGGGGGACGGTGGGGTGCGGGGTGTTGGGGGTGCCGAGCAGGAGGGCGTCGGTCTCGGCCTCCACGTCGCGCAGGCGCGCGTCGATCTCCTTGATGCGCTCGTTCACGGTGCGCATCTCGGCGACGATGTCGTCGGCGGACTCGCCGCGGCGCTTGCGCTCCCCCACCTCCTGCGACACCGCGTTGCGGCGCGCCTTGAGGGCGTCGCCCTCCCCCACCAGCGCGCGGCGCTCCTCGTCCAGGGCGAGGACCCGGTCCACCGCCTCCTCCGCCTCGGCCTTGCCGCGGACCGCGAGCGCGGCGCGGACGGCGTCGGGCTCCTGGCGGATGCGTCTGACGTCGAGCATCAGTCCTCGTCGACCAGTCGGGTGTCGCCGCAGAAGGCGCCGCTGCTGGCCACCACCAGGCGCGCGGTCCCCGCCGCCGGGTCCAGCTCCAGCGGCTGCAGCTTGGCGTAGTGGAAGCAGCTCCCCCCGCCCACGCCGTAGCTCCGCGAGCGGACCACGTACACGCCGCCGGCGCGGAGCGGCACCGCCTCGGTGGTCTTGTAGCGGGCGGAGGCCGGGGCCTCCTCCAGCGCGTCGAAGCCGACGGTGAGGGGATCGGTGATCCCGGCGCGACGCCCGTCCACGCCCACGGCCCCGCGCGGGGCCAGGGTGAACTGGCCGCCCGAGAGCCGGAGCGCCACGTCCCAGGCCTCGGCGTCGCCCGGGTTCTCCGGGAAGCGGCCGCCCCCCAGGACGATCCCCTGCACCACCACCACGTCCAGGGCGGTGGGGACCGTGAGGCCCGCCACGGGCGGCGCGCCGATGGTCAGGGTGTCGGTGACGATGGTGGCCCCTCCGACGCCGGTGGCGTCGTCGCACGCGGCCAGGGAGAGCGCCGGGGCGAGGAGGGCGAGAGCTGCGAGGAAGCGGAAGACACGCACGGTGGGCGCTCCGAAAAGTCGTTCGAAAAAGGGTCCCGCGCGGTCGGGAGACATCTCCCCGCCCGCGCGGGATTCCGGCCTAACCATAGTCCGCCCGGGGGGACCGCGTCAAGGCCGCACGCGGCTTTCCGGGCTTGACTTGAGGAGGGGCGCGGGGGTACGTTGCGCCGGGTCCTACACCGTCCATTTTCCGGAGTTTCCGCCATGTCCGAGCTCGACCGCGCCCTGGCCTCCCTCCGCGCCCATCCGGGGGTGGAGCACGTCCTGGTCCTGGGCCGCGACGGGCTCCTGATCCAGCACTCCGGGGAGGCCGGACTGGACGCGGAGACGGTGACCGCGATGGTCCCGGGGATCGCCTCCGCGGCCGGGGGGCTGGGCGCCGCGGCGGGGCTGGGCGCCGCCACCACCGTGGTGGCGCGCCTGGAGAGCGGAGTGGCCGTGGTGGACGTGCTCGCCCCGGACCTGCTCCTGGCGGTGCTCGTGCGGGAGGGAGTGGGCTTCGCCGGGCTGCTGCGCGACCTGGCCCGCGAGCGGGGGCGGCTCGCCGCGCTCGTCTGACCCGCGTCTCTCCTCCCTTTCCCGCCCGCCCCGCCGCTCCCCGATGGCTCCCGACCCCTCCCCGGAGACGCAGATGCGCAACGTCCTCGTCGCCGACGACGAGCCGCACATCGGCCGCATCATCCAGCTCAAGCTGGAGCAGGGCCCCTACCGGGTCACCCTGGTCCCGGACGGGCGGGCGGCGCTGGAGCAGGTGCGCGGCGAGGAGCCCATCGACGTGGTGCTGCTGGACATCATGATGCCGTACGCGAGCGGGCTGGAGGTGCTGCAGGTGATCCGCTCCCTCCCGCACCGCCGCGACACGCCGGTGATCGTGCTCACGGCGAAGGGGCAGGAGTCCGACCGCGCCCAGGCCCTGTCGCTGGGGGCGACCGACTTCTTCACCAAACCCTTCAGCCCCAAGAAGCTCCTTGCCCGTGTCGACGAGCTCTTCTGACGTCCCGCGGCCCAATCCGCACCTCTGGACGGTGATCCTGGCGGGCGGCGTGGGATCGCGCTTCTGGCCGGCCAGCACCCCCCGCCGCCCCAAGCAGATCCTCCCGCTGGCCTCGGAGCAGCCGCTGATCCGCGACACGGTGGAGCGCATCCTCCCCCTGGTCCCGCAGGACCGGCTGCGCATCCTCACCGGCGCGCACCTGGCCGGCCCGATCCTGGAGTCGGTCCCCGGGCTGGAGGCCGGCAACTTCCTGCTGGAGCCGCGCGCCGCGGGGACGGCCCCGGTGCTCGCCTGGGCCGCCGCGGAGCTGGAGCGGCGCGACCCGGACGCGGTGATGGTGTCGCTGCACGCCGACCACGTGATCCACCCCGCGGAGCGCTTCCGCGCCCTGATCTCCGACGCGGCGGAGCTGGCCGCGGCGCACGGGCGCCTCTTCACCATCGGCGCCGTTCCCACGCGCCCGGAGACCGGCTACGGCTACATCCGCCTGGGCGACGCGCTGGAGGAGCCCGAGCCGGGGACCGCCCCGGCCACCCCGGGCTACCGGGTGGCGCGCTTCGTGGAGAAGCCGGACCGCGCGAGGGCCGAGGAGTACATCTCCACGGGGGAGTACCTGTGGAACACGGGGCTCTTCGTCTGGCGCGCCGCGGACCTGCTGGACCAGCTGGAGCGCCACACCCCGGAGCTGGCGGAGCTGATCCCGGTGCTGCGCGAGGGGGGGACGGAGGAGTTCTTCCGCCGCGCTCCCACGCTCTCCATCGACGAGGGGCTGCTGGAGCGCTCGGACCGGGTGGGGGTGGTCCGCGCCACCTTCGACTGGGACGACGTGGGCGCCTGGGACGCGCTGTACCGCACCCGCACCCCGGACGCGGGCGGGAACGTGACCGTGGGCGAGGCCTACGCGGTGGAGTCGCGCGACAGCGCGCTCTACGCCGACGACGGTCCGATCGTTGCGTTCGGCGTGGACGACCTGATCGTGGTCCGCACCGCCGGGGTGACCTTCGTCACCCGCCGGGACCGCGCCGCGGAGCTGAAGTCCCTGCTGGGGCAGATCCCGGAGCGGCTGCGGACCCTGGACTGAAGCGCGAGGGGCGCGAGGTGCGAGAGTGCGGAACCGCGATCGCCCCGCGGTTCCGCACTTCTTCATTCCACACCCCCCGGACCTTTCCATGGACCTCACCCTGGTTCTCTTCGACGACGGGGCCGCGCGCCTCTGGGAGCCGTTCGCGACGACGCGCCCCGGCGGCGAGCTGCTCTTCGGGACGATGCGGCTGCGGGAGCGCGCGGAGCGCGTGTTCGGCGTCCGCTGCGCCGTGCACCTCGGCGAGGAGCACCTGCGCGGGTTCGAGGAGCTGGACGCCCCCCCGGTCCGCGGCTTCGAGGAGGCGCCGGCGGAGGGGGACCGGCTCTTCCTGGCCTCGCGGGCGGTCCCGGCGTGGCACGCGGGGGCGGTGCTGCGCCAGGAGGGGATGCGGGAGGGCCCGGTGGCCGTGGGGGACGAGGTGGTGGGGTGGCTGGCCCCGGCGGGCTCCCCGGCGCCTCCGCCGGAATTCTTCGCCGACCCCGCGGCGGGAGGCGGCGAGCCGACGCGCCTCCCCGGGCGGACGCTGCGGCGCGTGTGGGAGCTGATGCTGGACACGCCGGAGCAGATCGCCACCGACGTGGCGACGCTCTTCCCCACCCCGCTCGACTCCGTCCTCCCGCCGGGGGTCTTCCGCCTGGGCGAGGGCGCGGTGGTGCTGGGCGAGGGGGCGACGGTGGAGCCGGGGGTGGTGCTCGACACCTCGGCCGGGCCGATCTGGCTGGACCAGGGCTCGACGGTGCGCGCCTTCACCCGCCTGGCGGGCCCGGCGTACGTCGGGAAGGGGTCCACGGTGCTGGGGGGGTCGCTGGAGGCGTGCGCCATCGGGCCGGTGTGCCGCATCCGCGGGGAGTTCGCGGAGAGCGTGGCGCTGGGGTACGCCAACAAGGCGCACGACGGGCACATCGGGCACGCCTACCTGGGCGCCTGGGTGAACCTGGGGGCGGAGACCACCAACAGCGACCTCAAGAACAACTACGGCACCGTCCGCCTCTGGACGCCGGAGGGGGAGGCCGACACGGGGAGCATCAAGATGGGCTCCCTGCTGGGCGACCACGTGAAGACGGGGATCGGGCTGCTGCTGAACACGGGGACGGTGGTGGGCGCGGGGAGCAACCTGTACGGCGCGGCGATGCCCCCCCGGTACGTCCCCCCCTTCTCCTGGGGGACGGGGGAGGAGCTGACGGAGTACCGGGCGGACAAGTTCCTGGAGGTGGCGGAGCGGGCCATGGCGCGGCGCAAGGTGGCGCTCGCGGAGGGGAGCCGGGAGCAGCTCCGGCGCGCCTGGGAGCGGGCGCGCGGCGGGGGCGGATGACAAACTCCCCGCCCGGCGTTAAAATCCTGTGACAGCTGCGGATGCGGCGCGACACGGCGCCCGTCCGCGGCGTCGCTTTCGAAGCACACCTCACCCGAATCGGCAGCGCAGCGCGTGAAGGTAACCGTCCTGGGGAGCGGGAGCCGGGGGAACTCCGTCCTGGTGGAGTCGGGCGGGGTGCGCCTGATGGTGGACGCCGGGTTCAGCGGGCGCGACATGGAGCGCCGGCTGGCCGCGGTGGAGGTGCCGCCGGAGTCGCTCTCGGCGCTGCTGATCACGCACGACCACAGCGACCACACCCGCGGGATGGGGGTGTTCGCGCGCCGCTGGGGGATTCCGCTCTACATGACGGAGCCCACGCGCGCGGCGTGCGCGAAGCTCCTGGACGGGACGGAGGAGGTGCGGCGCTACGGCTCCACGGAGCCGGTGGAGATCGAGGGGCTGGTGGTGGCGCCCTTCCTGACGGTGCACGACGCGGTGGACCCGGTGGCGGTGACGGTGACGGAGCGGAGCACGGGCCAGAAGCTGGGGATCGCCACGGACCTGGGGCGCGCCACCACCTCGGTGCGCGCGGCGCTGCAGGGGTGCGACCTCCTGATCCTGGAGTCCAACCACGACCCGATCCTCCTGCGCGAGAGCCACTACCCCTGGTCGGTGAAGTCGCGCATCTCCGGCCCGCACGGCCACCTCTCCAACCGCGCCGCCGCCGAGCTGGCGACGGAGCTGCACCACCGCGGCCTCGGGGCCGTGGTCCTGGCCCACCTCAGCGAGGCCGCCAACGACCCCGAGATCGCCCGCGACACGGTGGGGCTGGCGCTCTCGAGGCTCCGCTTCCGCGGCCCCGTCCAGGTGGCCTCGCAGGAGACCCCGCTGGAGCCGATCGACGTGGACGCGATGCAGGAGGCCCGGAAGCCGCCGCAGCTGTCGCTGCTGTAGGAGGCCCGGCAGGCCCCCTCCCCAAACCCCTCCCCCGCAAGCAGGGGAGGGGCTTTTTCGTGCCCACCCTCGACATCGAGCAGGCGGCAGCCCCGGTGCGCCCCCACCCGGCGGCCTTAGAGCCGCCACCCTCCCCCGTTCCGGGGGAGGGGCATCTCCATGCTTCGATCCTCACGCTCCCCCATGTCGTGCTCCCCCTCTCCCGCTTACAGCTGCCTCCGCAGGCCCTCACCCGCTCGCTTAGGCTCGCACCCTCTCCCAATTCTGGGAGAGGGTTGAACAGCCAGGGAGCCTTTGTCGTTCTCCCCTCCCCCCTTGTGGGGGAGGGGCCGGGGGTGGGGGGTACGATGGGCGCACCGACCTCCAGGAACGAGTCACCCCCTCTCCCAGCATTGGGAGAGGGGGCCGGGGGGTGAGGACCGTCGTTCAGCTGTACCCCTAAAAAGATGTTCGGAGGGAGACACCGGGGCTGTTTCCGGTGGCTCACTCCGGGGCGGGGAGACTCGCGGGCGGTTTCGCGAGGCTCACCGCCCCCGCGCAGGAGACGGGCGCCGTTTGCCCGGCTCCGGAGCGGCCCCAAAAGCAGAGGGCGGCCCACCCGAACCACGGGTGAGCCGCCCTCGTCGTCAGGAACAAGCGAACCTCAGGCCGCCTCTTCCCGGAGCTTGCAGTCCAGACAGTACCGCGCGTGCGGGAGCGCGTCCAGGCGCTCGAAAGGGATGTCCTTGGAGCACCCGTGGCACACGCCGAACGTGTCCGGGTCGTTGTACAGGCGGCGCAGCGCCTCCTCCACGCGGTACAGGTAGCGCCCCTCCTTGCTCGCGAACAGGAAGGACTTCTCCCGCTCCATGGCGTCCGTCCCCTGGTCGGCCATGTGGAAGGAGTAGCTGGACAGGTCCGTGTCGGACGACTCGCGGGTCATCTTGGCCTGCTCCGAGAAGCGGCCGAGTGACCGGAGTATCCGCTCACGCTCGCGCAGGAGCCGGCGCTCGATGTGTTCGAGCTGGGTGCGATCCATCGCTCGCTCGCTGTCTAGGATGGTGAAGCGGGAGGACACAACGGGGCCCGTCGCGTGGAGGGCCCGGCACGACCGGAAGGGGAACCGTGCGTCCGGAAAACTCACGAATTTAACACCGGCGCGCCGCTCCGCGCAACGCGCCGGCCCGGTCCGTCAGATGTTGAACACGAAGCGGAGGACGTCGTTGGTGATGGCCCACACCATCAGCCCCACCACGAAGATCATCCCCACGTTGGAGAAGCGGATGCGCTGCTCCAGCGAGAGCGGGCGCCCGCGCACCGCCTCGATCGCCAGGAACAGGAGGTGCCCCCCGTCCAGGATGGGGATGGGGAGGAGGTTGAAGATGGCCAGGTTGATGGAGAAGATCGCCATGAACCCCAGGAAGGCGGGGAGCCCCAGCCGCGCCGTCTCGCCGGAGATCTGCCCGATGGCGAGCGGCCCGCCCAGGCTGCGCATGGACTCGGCCCCGGTGACCAAGCGCCCGAGCACGGCCACGATCTCCGCCCCGTAGTCCCACGTCTGCCGCGCGGCGCGGGTGACCGCCTCCGCGGGACCCAGGGAGCGGCGGATCACCGGGACGTCCTGCCGCACCCCCAGCTTGCCGACGGGGACGCGCTTCATCTCGGCGTTCATCTCCCGCTCGGTGGTGGGGACCACGCTGACGGGGAAGCGGCGCCCGCCGCGCTCCACGACGAGCGGGAGCGGCTTCCCGCCGTGCGAGCGGATGGAGGCCTCGAAGTCGTCCCAGGTGCGGACCGGCTTCCCCTCGGCGGTGACGACGCGGTCGCCCACCTTCAGCCCGGCCTTCGCGGCGGCCCCGCCCGCCACCACCTCGCCGAGCACGGGCTCGTAGAAGGGACGCAGCGGCGCCAGCGTCTGTGCCCGGTCCTCGCGCGAGGCGGGGAGGCTCAGGTTGAGCGGCGGGACGGAGTCGAAGCGCAGCGTGACCGCCCCGGCGGGGGCGCCGAGGAGGGCGTCGCGGACGTCGTCCCAGCTCTCCACCGGGGTCTGGCCCACGGCCTGGAGACGGGCGCCCGGGGGGATCTGGCGGAGCTGCGCCGCGGGGCCGGTGAGCGACTCGGGGGAGGCCACGTACACCCGCGTGGTGGCCTCCTCGGCCTCGCCGTACGCCAGCCCCAGCCCGGTGAACACCAGGAAGGCGAAGATGGCGTTCATGATGACGCCGGCCGAGATCACCCAGGCGCGCGCCCAGAGCGGCTTGGAGTCGAAGGTGCGCTCGGGGTCCACGGGCGGCTCGTCGCTCGCGGCGGCGCCGCCCTCCAGCGCCTGCGCGGCCTCGTCGTCCTCCATCCCGGCCATCTTCACGTACCCGCCCAGCGGGATGGCGGAGAGGACGTACTCCGTCTCGCCGATGCGGAAGCCGAAGACGCGCGGCCCCAGCCCCAGCGAGAAGCGCGGGACCTGGATGTTGACGGACTTGGCCGCGAAGAAGTGCCCCGCCTCGTGGACGAGGATGAGCACGGAGATGACGACGATGAATGCGGCGAGCGTCAGCAAGGCACCTGGTTCCGGACGAAGGTTTCTGCGGCGCGGCGGGCCTCGGAGTCGGCCTCCAGGACCGCCTCGAGGCTGGACGCCTCCCCCCCGCGCCAGCGGGCGAGGGCGTGCTCGACGGCGTCCGCGATCCCGGGGAAGGCAAGGTCCCCCGCCAGGAAGGCCGCCACGGCCACCTCGTTGGCCGCGTTGAACACGGCGGGGGCGGTTCCCCCGGCCCGCCCGGCCTCCACCCCCAGCGCGAAGGCGCGGAAGCGGTCGGCGCGCAGCGGCTCGAAGGTGAGCGCCCCGGCGGCCACCGGGTCGAAGCGCCGGCAGGCGTAGGGGAGGCGCTCGGGGTACGCCAGGGCGTAGAGCACGGGGATCTCCATGGTGGGGAACCCCATCTGCGCCAGCACCGAGCCGTCCACGAACTCCACCATGGAGTGGATGATGGACTGCGGGTGCACCACCGCCTCGATGCGATCGTACGGGACGCCGAAGAGGAAGTGCGCCTCGATCACCTCCAGCGCCTTGTTGGCGAGCGTGGCGGAGTCGACGGTGATCTTGGCGCCCATGTCCCACGTCGGGTGCCGCAGGGCGTCCGCGGGGGTCACCGCGGCCAGCCGCTCCGGCGTCCAGCCGCGGAAGGGGCCGCCGGAGGCGGTGACCAGGAGCCGCGCCACCTCGCGCGCGCCGGCCCCCTGGAGGCACTGGAAGATGGCGCTGTGCTCGCTGTCCACGGGGAGGAGCTCTCCCCCGCCCTCCTCGCGCGGCGCGCAGCACCAGCGGCCCGGCGCACACCAGCGACTCCTTGTTGGCGAGCGCCACCCGCTTCCCGGCGCGGAGCGCGGCCAGGGTGGGCTCCAGCCCGGCGGCGCCGACCAGCGCGTTCAGCACCACGTCCACGTCGGGGCGCGCGACCGCCTCCAGCAGCGCCTCCCGCCCGGACTCCCAGCGGGTGGGGCCGCCGCAATAGACACCGGAGGCGGCCGAAGGGTCCGCCAGCACCGCGAGCGCGGGGCGGTGCTCGGCGGCGAGCGCGGCGAGCGCGGCCTCGCTGCGGTGCGCGGTGAGGACCACGGCGCGGAAGCGGTCGGGGTGCTGCGCGAGCACCGCCAGAGCGCTCCTCCCGATGCTCCCGGTGGCGCCCAGGATGGCGACTCCCCTCGCGCCCATCCCTACGCCGCGCCCACCACGAAGCGGAAGAAGAGGTAGGCCAGGGGGAGGGTGAAGAGGAGGGAGTCGAAGCGGTCCAGCGCCCCGCCGTGCCCCGGGAGGAGCGTCCCCGAGTCCTTGACCCCGGCGTCGCGCTTCAGCAGCGACTCGGCCAGGTCGCCCACCTGCGCGGCCACGGAGACCAGCGCGCCGAAGAGCACCGCCTCCCACAGCTCCATCCGGTACGCGGGGAAGCGCGCCAGCACCAGGGAGTAGGCGGCGGCCACGGCCATGGTGCCCAGGAGCGCGCCGAGCGAGCCCTCCACCGTCTTCCCGGGGCTCACCCGGGGGATCAGCTTGCGCCTGCCGACGGCGCGCCCCACGAAGTAGGCGAAGGTGTCGCTGGCCCAGGTGAGGAGGAGGGGGGCGAGCACCAGCGCCGTGCCGTGCAGCGGGTCGGCGACGGGGGGGAGGTGGCGGAGGAAGAGGGCGTAGGAGAGGAGCCCGCCGGTGTAGACGGCGCCGAACACCGTGACGCAGACGGAGAGGAGCGGCTCCCCCTCCACCCCGCGCGCCCAGATGGCCGCCGTGACGGTGGCCATGACGAAGAGCGCCAGGAGCCAGGGGAACCCCGCCCCGCCCGGCCCCGCGTCGGGGAAGGCGGCGGCCAGGAGGACCAGCGCCCCCGCGGCGCCCGCGCCCAGGAGGTGGAGCGGCCGGGCGGCCTTGAGCTCGGCCATGCGGAACAGCTCCAGCGCGGCGAGCACGGCCACCAGCGCCACCAGGGCGCCCAGCACGAAGCCGCCCAGGTACACCGCGCCCACGGCGACGGGGATCCCCACCGCCGCCACGGCCACGCGGGTCGCGGTCTCGGAGAGCGCCACGGCCGCTACGTGGAGGCGGCGACGCGCCCGAAGCGCCGCTCGCGGCGCTGGAAGTCGCGGATCGCCTGGAAGAGGTGCTCGCGGTTGAAGTCGGGCCAGAGCACGGGGGTGATGTGGAGCTCGGTGTAGGCGAGCTGCCAGAGCATGAAGTTGGAGATGCGGTGCTCGCCCGAGGTGCGGATCAGGAGGTCCGGGTCGGGGTCGCCGGCGGTGTACAGCTCGGCGGAGATCGCTTCCTCGTCGATCTCCTCGGGGGACAGCTCCCCCGCGCGCACCCGCTCGGCCAGGATGCGCGCCGCGCGGACGATCTCGCCGCGGGAGCCGTAGCTCACGGCCAGGTTGAGGCGCAGGCGCGGGCCGCCGCGGGTGTGCTCCACGATCCCCTCCAGGGCGCGGCGGGTGCGCGGCCCCAGGCGCTCCAGGTCGCCGATGGCGTGCACCTCCACCCCCTTCTCGCGCAGCTCGCGCTGCTCCCTGCGGACGTACAGCTCCAGGAGCGTCATCAGCGCGGACACCTCGCCGCGCGGGCGGTGCCAGTTCTCCTGCGAGAAGGCGAACAGGGTGAGCACCTCCACCCCCGCGTCGGTGGCCCCCTCCACCGCCTCCCGCACCGAGGTCATCCCCGCGCGGTGCCCGAACTCCCGGGGGCGCCCACGCTCGCGGGCCCACCGCCCGTTCCCGTCCATGATGATGGCGACGTGCCGCGGGACGTGCCCGTGGAGGCGGATCTGCTGCAGGAGCTCGGATGACATGCGGGAAAGTTACGGACCCTCTCGGGTTTGCGCAAAGAAAAGGGGAGCCCCGCCGGGCGGGGCTCCCCTGGACGTCCCGGCCGCGGACGGAGGAGGTCAGACCTCCATCACCTCGGCTTCCTTCTTCTTGAGCAGGTCCTCCACCTTGTGGACGTACTCGTCGGTGAGCTTCTGGACCTGGTCGGAGGAGCGCCGCGCCTCGTCCTCGGTGAACTCGCCGTCCTTCTGGCGCTTCTTCACGTCGTCGTTGGCGTGCTGGCGCGCCTGGCGGATGGCCACGCGCCCCTCCTCCGCGAGCTTGTGCAGCATCCGCACGTACTCCCTGCGGCGCTCCTCGGTCAGCGGGGGAATGGGGATGCGGATCAGGTTCCCGTCGTTGGACGGGTTGAGCCCCAGGTCCGACTCGCGGAGGGCGCGCTCGACGGCCTTGATCTGGCTCTTGTCCCACACCTGGATGGTGAGGAGCCGGGGCTCCGGCGCGCTCACGGCGCCCACCTGGTTGAGGGGGACGTGGGAGCCGTACGCCTCCACGCGCACCGTGTCCAGGAGCGCGGGGGACGCCTTCCCGGTGCGCACGCCCGCGAACTCGCGGCGCAGCGAATCCAGGGCCTTCTCCATCCTCTCGCGTGCGGTGCTCAGGCTGCTGTTGGACATGGGGACTCCGTGTGATTCAGGGACGGACCAGGGTCCCGACCCGCTCGCCGCGCACCACCCGGGCCACGGCGCCGGGGGTCTGCACGTTGAGGACGACGATCGGGATGTTGTTCTCCTTGCAGAGCGAGAGCGCCGCGGCGTCCATCACCGCCAGCTCCCGGGTGAGCGCGTCCATGAAGGACAGCTCGGGGATGAACTCCGCCGTGGGGTCCTTGGTGGGATCGGCGGTGTACACCCCCTCCACCTTGGTGGCCTTGATGATGACGTCGGCCTCCATCTCGATCCCGCGCAGGACCGCCGCGGTGTCGGTGGAAAAGTACGGGTTCCCCGTCCCCCCCGCAAAGATCACCACCCGCCCCTTCTCCAGGTGGCGGATGGCGCGGCGGCGGATGTACGGCTCCGCGAGCTGCTCCATGCGGATGGCGGTCAGCACGCGCGTCTCCACCCCCTTGCGCTCCAGGTGGTCCTGGATGGCGAGGGCGTTGATGACGGTGGCGAGCATCCCCATGTAGTCGGCGGAGACGCGGTCCATCCCCTGCTGGCTGGCGGTGGTGCCGCGGACGATGTTCCCGCCGCCGATCACCAGCCCCAGCGCGACCCCCATGTCGTGGAGGCCCTGGATCTCCTCCGTCAGCTTGTCGATCACGCGGGGCGCGATCCCGTACCCCTGCTCTCCGGCGAGGGCCTCGCCGGAGAGCTTGAGGAGGACGCGCCGGTAGTGCAGGTCGGCGCCGGGCGCGGCCTCGCCGGCCATCACTCGCCGATCGCGTAGCGCGTGAACCGGCGCACCTCGATCTTCTCCCCGGTGGAGGAGGCGGCGTCGGTGATGAGCTGCCGGACGGTGATGTCGGGGTTCTTCACGAAGGGCTGCTCCAGGAGCGCCTGCTCGGCGTAGAACTTCTCCAGCTTCCCCTCGACGATCTTGTCCCAGATGTGCTCCGGCTTCCCGGACTCCTTCATCTGCTCGCGGTACACGCCGCGCTCGCGCTCCACCAGCTCCGCGGGGAAGTCCTCGCGGCGGATCGCCACCGGGCTCGCGGCGGCGATGTGCATGGCGATGTCGCGGACCAGGGCCTGGAAGCGGTCGTTGCGCGCCACGAAGTCGGTCTCGCAGTTGACTTCCAGCAGGACGCCGATCCTGCCACCCATGTGGATGTAGCTCCCGACCACGCCCTCGCGCGTCTCGCGCTCGGCGCGCTTGGCGGCCTTGGCGGCGCCGCGGGCGCGGAGGATGTCGATGGCGGCCTCCATGTCGCCCTTGGCCTCGGTGAGGGCGCCCTTGCACTCCATCATCCCGGCCCCGGTGCGGTCCCGCAGCTCCTTGACGGCCTTCGCAGAGATTTCCATTTGGCTGATCCGTCCAGTGTCGTTTTTGGTTGGCGCCTTCCGGCGCGACAAACTTAAGCGCCCCGCGGGCGAAGGAAAGTGGCGGTCGCCGCTCCGCCGCGGGAGCCTACGGAAACGGGGCCACGAGCGGTGTCCCGCGGTGGCCCCGTGATCCCGAACCTGCCCGGCTCAGAGGGCTTACTCCTCCTCGCCGCCCTCTTCGCCCTCGGTGCGGGCGTTGGCGATGGCCTCCGGCTTCGGACGGCGCTTGCGGCGCGGGCGGCGGTTCTTGCCGCTGCGGTCGTCCTTGTCGGACGGGGCGCCGGCGCCGGTCTCGGTGGAGTAGGTGGTCACCTCGGCCTCGTCCGAGCGGCGGCGGTCCTCGGCCGGCATGGCGGCGCGGGCCTCGACCACGGTGTCGGCGATGGCGCCGGTGATCACGCTGACCGAGCGGATGGCGTCGTCGTTGCCGGCGATCGGCACGGTGAGCACGTCGGGGTCGGCGTTGGTGTCGGCGATGGCGATCACCGGGATCCCCAGCTTGTTCGCCTCGCTCACCGCGATCTTCTCCCGCTTGGCGTCCACGATGAAGATGGCGCCGGGGAGGCGGGCCATGTCCTTGACGCCCGACAGGTACTTGTCCAGGCGCTCACGCTCGCGGTCGAGCATGAGCTGCTCCTTCTTGGTGTAGAAGTCGTACGCGCCCTCCTCCTGCCCGCGCTCGAGCTCGCGGAGGCGGCGGATCTGCTTCTTGATGGTGGTGAAGTTGGTGAGCATCCCGCCCAGCCAGCGCTCCGTCACGTGGAAGGAGTTGGAGCGCTCGGCCTCGCTCTGGATGATGGGGCGGAGCTGCTTCTTGGTGCAGACGAAGAGGACCCGCTCGCCGCGCGAGACGACGCCGCGCACGAGCTCCTGCGCCAGCTCCAGCTGGCGGAGCGTCTTCTTGAGGTCGATGATGTAGATCCCGTTGCGCTCCGCGAAGATGAACTTGCGCATCTTCGGGTTCCAACGGGAGGTCTGGTGTCCGAAGTGGACGCCGGCCTCGAGGAGGTCCTGGATCTGGGGCTGTGCCATCGTGTGTCTGCTTCTGCTGGTTTTGTTCGTCCACCGCCGTCATCCGCCGCGATCCGACCGCGCGTGGCGGCACCCGGAGCGGCGTCGGGAGGTGTGAGGGATGTTCGGGATTCGGCAGCACGGGTGCCGGCGCGGACTCGCTCCGCCCCGGCACTCCGGCACCGCGCTCCCGATCAGCGCTTGGAGAACTGGAACCGCTTGCGCGCGCCCGGACGGCCGGGCTTCTTGCGCTCCACCTCGCGAGGATCGCGGGTGAGGAGCTCCTGCGCCCGGAGGCGGACCCGGTAGTCCTCGTTGATCTTGACGAGCGCCCGCGCGACGCCGAGGCGGATGGCGTCGGCCTGGCCGCGCAGTCCGCCGCCGTTGACGGTCACCTTGATGTCGTACTGCCCCTGCGTGTCCGTGGCCGCGAACGGCTGGTTCGCGGCCTGGCGGAGCACGGCGCGGGGGAGGTGCTGCTCGATCGAGCGGCCGTTGACCTCCCACTCCCCGGTCCCGGGGCGGAGGTACACGCGGGCGACCGACGTCTTGCGGCGGCCGATGGCGTGGATCTGCTCAGTAGCCATGCTCGTGATCAGAAGGTGAGGGGGGTCGGCTGCTGCGCCTGGTGCGGGTGCTCCGCGCCAGCGTAGACCTTGAGCTTGTCGCGCATCTGCCGGCCCAGCGCGTTCTTCGGAAGCATCCCCTTGACGGCGAGCTCGATCACGCGCTCGGGGTGCTTCTCCAGCATCGAGCGGAAGGGGATGAACTTCTCGTGCCCCATGTACCCGGTGTGCTTGAAGTACGTCTTCTGATCGGCCTTCCTGCCGCTCAGCTGCACCTTGTCCGCGTTGATCACCACGACGTAGTCGCCGGTGTCGAGGTGCGGGGTGTAGGTCGGCTTGTGCTTGCCGCGGAGGACACGCGCGATCTCGGTCGCGAGGCGCCCGAGGATCTTGCCCTCGGCGTCCACGACGAACCAGCGGTGCTCGATCTCCCCGGCCTTTACGGAATACGTCTTCATCGGGCTCCCCGTGCGGCATGCGGTTCGGGTCGCGTATCCACCGTTACGCTTCCCGGCATGCGCCGGCCAAAAATGGAAAAAGCTTCCACGCCCGGAGAGACCCGGGGGTGGACCATCCTGGTCGGGACAGACTTGTAGAATATCCAGATTTCGGGGAGGTGTCAAGCCGTGGGGTCACTCGGAAGACACGGCGCAGGGAACAGGACAGGGCCCCGGAGAGACCCAGGTCTCTCCGGGGCCCGCTCAGAAAGCAGGCGAGTAGGTTAGCCTATCTCCCCAGCGGGAAGAACATCCCGCCGATGCTGAAGCGCGCGGTGGTAACGTCGAGCGAGTTGTCCGTTTCCACCTCTTCGCCGTCGGACTCGAAGGTGTCGAGGCGGTTGCTCGTCCACCGCAGGTCCACGCCGAGGCCGACGCGCGGAGAGACGAAGTAGTTCAGGCCGCCACCGAGTCCGAACCCGCCGCCGCTCGCGCGGACATTCAGGTCGTTGAAGTCCAGCACCACGCTGGAGAACGAGAGATCGACGTACGGCGCGAGACGTGACGTCTGGCTGACGAGCATGTACCTGAGCCCGAGGTCGCCAACACCCATCGTGTAGTCGCCCTCGTCCAGGTCGGCACCCGGGATGTTGACTCCGCTCGCGGCCAGGAAAGCGCCGAAGCGCGGGGTGAAGTTCCACCCGGCCTGAAGCGTGAGCCCGGCACCGCTCTCCGGGTCCTCGTCCGAATCGTCCACACGGATGGCGGCACCGGTGAGGTGAGCGCCGAGGACGAGACCCCGGGTAAGGGGGGCCGTTTGAGAAAGAACGGGTGTCGCGGAGATACAAAGCGCGATCACGGCGGGAAGTCCGAACCGTTTCATGTAGTACTCGGGTTGTAATTGAGGAGGAGTGTGGCAGTATCAGCCCTAGAGCCGCACAAACTCACCGACGGGGGTGCCGTTCTTCACCGCTTCGAGCTGAGCGGGCGTGAGCTGGCCGGCGCGCGAGGAAGACGAGCCGACTGCGCCCGATGCGGGGAGGTTCATGCTGACGTTGTTCGTGGAGAGCGTGTACCAGCTCCCCGTCGCCGCGTCCACCACGATCGGGATGATGCCGCCGAGCACGTCCAGGATCACGTACCCCGCCGACACCTTGCGGTCGATCGTGGCCGTAGCGTCGCCGAACCCCGCCTTCCGGAAGGTGACTGCATAGCTCTTGTTCTTCGCCAGCGGGAGCGTGGCGGGCGTGACGCCACGGGCGGTGCCGTCGATCCAGATTTCCGCTCCCGAAGGAGTGGAGTTGAACGCGACGTTGGCAGGGCTGCCGTTGAAGAGGGCGCCACAGGCAGTGAGGGACACGGCGAGGGCAGGAGCGAGAAGGCGCTTCATGGTGGGAATCCTATGTATGCCCCGATTGATCGGCTCGGGGAAAGCCGTGCGCCACACTTGCGGCGCGTTACTTACTTAGCGGGGAGAGGTGGTGCATGGGGCAGGCGAGCAACGTACAATACGCCGAGGATCATACGGCGTCAATATCGTACCCGAAGCGTGCGTGCCCCGGGGTACAATGCTGATCGGTACTGTCGTTCTTGGAGCTTTACGGGCAACCCGCTCAAGTCTATCGATGAGTTCAACTACTGCCGCTATACCACACGGCTGATTTGATCAGCGGCCCGCCCGAACAACTCGTAGCTACGGGAAAACCCGTTGACAACCGCCCAGTCACCGATTAAGCTACGGGAGAACCCGTAGAAAGAGGTCCCTATGCCCGACGATCCCCGGCTGACCGATCGCGAGCTGGACGCCATGAGCATCCTCTGGCGCCATGGCTCCGGCACGGTGAGCGAAGTCCGCGAGCAGCTCGCCGACGAGCTGGCGTACACCACCGTCCTCTGGGTCCTGCAGACGCTGGAGGAGAAGGGCTTCGTCCGCCACGAGAAGGAGGGGCGCGCGTACCGCTACTACCCGACCATGGAGCAGGAGGAGGCGGGGGGGAGCGCCCTGAGCCGCATCGTGGACAAGGTCTTCCACGGCTCCGCGGCGATGATGCTGGCGCAGCTGGTCAGCGAGCGGAAGCTCCCCGTGGAGGAGATGGAGAGGATGCGCGACCTGCTGGACCGCCGCCTGGCGGAGGAGGAGGAACCGTGAGCCCGGCGTGGATGCTCCAGACGCTCCTCGCCGGAACGCTGGTCGGCGTCGGAGCGCTCGCCCTGGAGCGGGTGGCCGGGTGGTTCGCCGTCCCGCGCCGCGCGGTCTGGGCGGCGGCGATGCTGGTCTCGCTCGCGCTCCCGGCGCTTGCCCTGTGGGCGCCGGGGCTCCTCCCCGACCCCGGCATCGTCCCGGACCCGACGTCCGCCGCCCCCGGCGTCGGCGTCCCGTTCCCCTTCGCGGATGCCGCGACCGGCCCGCTCGCCGCCGCCCCGTCCCCGGACGCAGTGGCCTGGTGGCGGGACCTTTCCACGGTGCTGGGTCTGGGGTGGCTGGCGTCCTCGCTCGCCGTGCTGGGCGCGGTGGCGTGGACGTACCGGCGGCTGCGGGCGGTCCGCGCCGGCTCGGTTCCCATGGAGCTGGACGGGACGGCGGTTCGCGTCGCGGAGCGCACGGGTCCCGCGGTGGTCGGGCTCCTCCGCCCGGCGGTGGTCGTCCCGCGGTGGACGCTGGACCTCCCCGCGGAGGAGCGGCGCCTGATCCTCCTGCACGAGCGCGAGCACGTCGCCCACGGCGACCCGTGGCTGCTCTTCCTCGGCACGCTCGCGGTGGCCGCGATGCCGTGGTGCCTCCCCCTGTGGTGGCAGCACCGAAGGCTCCGCTCGGCGACCGAGACCGACTGCGACGCCCGGGTGCTCGCCCGCGGCGCGAGCCGGCGCGACTACGGGCACGTCCTCATCCGCACGGCGGGCTGCACCCCGGTCCTCCCGCTCCTGGGACCGGCCTGGGGCGATTCCACCTCTCAACTGGAGCGAAGGATCATGACCATGACCGCGAAGCGCCCCTCGCACCGCGCCCTCCGCGCGGTCCCGCTGCTCGCCCTCACCGCGGGCGTGGTCGCCGCCGCCTGCGACGTCGCGGGGGAGCGCGGCCCCGCGGCTCCACCGGAGCCGGCATCTTCCGTCGCGGCGACGACTCCGAAGACCTTGCGGGCGTGGAGATCGGAGGGCCGGCAGGTCGTGACCGACACGGTGCTGGTGGACTCGGTCACCGTGTCGCGGTCCGGTCCACCCCCGACCTCGAGCACCGGACTCTTCCCCGTCTTTCCCGTGAGCCTGGACCCGACGGTGACCTTGCCCCGCGTCCGCACGCTGGACCACTTCACGGTGGGCGAGATGCGTGAGGGGGGAGGCGCGTCGAAGGCGGGGATCCGGGTCGGCGACGTGATCCTCACCATCAACGGCCAGGACTCGCGGGAGATGAGCGTATGGAAGTCGCTCATGAACCAGCGTCCGGGCACCCGCTACGTCCTGCGCGTCCGCCGGGGGAGCGAGGAGCGCGAGATCACGGCGCGGCTCGACCCGCCGTACAAGTGGCACAAGCGCTCCCGGTAGCCCCCAAAAAAAGACCTCCGGCGGGAGCGCTGGGGGGAGATGCACGCGGAGGGAGGCGCGGCGAGGGCGGGCGTCCGAGTGGGTGACGTGGTCCTCACCGTCAACGACCTGGACTCGCGGGAGCACGGCACGTGGACGTCGCTGAAGCTACAACCCCCCGGCACGCGCTACGTCCTTCGCGTCCGCCGGGGGAGCGAGGAGCGCGAGATCCCTGCGTACCTCGATCCGCTGAGCAGCTGGTTCTGACCTCACCGGCACCCTGAAAAAAGACCTCCGGCGGAAGGCCCGCCGGAGGTCTTCGTCGTAATCCGCCGGCGCTCAGGCGCTGGTGCGGAAGAGGAGGATGTCGCCGTCCTTGACGACGTACTCCTTCCCCTCGGAGCGCATCAGCCCCTGCTCCCTGGCGGCCTTGACCGAGCCGGTCTTGACGAAGTCGTCCCACGCCACGGTCTCGGCGCGGATGAAGGCGCGCTCGAAGTCGGAGTGGATGACGCCGGCGGCCTCGGGCCCCTTGGCGCCGATGCGGATCTCCCAGGCGCGGACCTCCTTCTCGCCGGCCGTGAAGTAGACCTGGAGCCCCAGGAGGCGGTAGCCCGGCGCGGATCAGGAGGTTGAGCCCCGGCTCCTCCAGCCCGAGCGACGCCAGGAACTCGGCGCGCTCCTCCTGCGGCAGCTCGCCCAGCTCCGACTCGATCTTGCTGGAGATGGGGATCACCTCGGCGCGCTCACCGCTCTCCTCCACGGCCTTGCGGAGCGCGCGGACGTGCTCGTTGTCGCCCTCGGGGAGGTCGTTCTCGTGGACGTTGGCGAGGTAGACGACGGGCTTGGAGGTGAGGAGGTTGAAGGAGCGCAGGAGCTTCTCCTCGTCGTCGGAGATCTCCACCGTGCGCGCCGCCAGCCCCTCGCCGAGGACGGCGTGGACGCGCTCCAGCAGCCCCAGCTCGGTCTGGGCGTCCTTGTCGCCGCCGCGGGCGGACTTCCGGACGCGCTCCAGCCGCTTCTCCACCTGGGCGAGGTCGGAGAGGATCAGCTCCAGGTTGATGATCTCGCGGTCGCGCACGGGGTCCACCTCGCCCATGACGTGCACCACGTCGGGGTCGTCGAAGCAGCGGACCACGTGCACCACGGCGTCGGTCTCGCGGATGTTGGTGAGGAACTGGTTCCCCAGCCCCTCGCCCTCGGAGGCGCCCTTGACCAGCCCCGCGATGTCCACGAACTGCACGGCGGCGCGCACCACCCGCTGCGGCTGCACCTTCTCGGCGAGGAGGTCGACGCGCGGGTCGGGCACCTCCACCATCCCCACGTTGGGCTCGACGGTGCAGAACGGGTAGTTGGCCGCCTCGGCGCCCGCGGCGGTCAGCGCGTTGAACAGGGTGGACTTGCCGACGTTGGGGAGGCCGACGATGCCGAGCTTGAGCATATGCTGGACGGAGCGTTGGTTCGCGCAAACGAAGCGGCCGGACGCCGTATGGGCGCCCGGCCGGACAGGCGGGAAATCTACAACTGCGGCCCGGGGGAGTCAACGTGGAGGGGGCGGGCCCCCACCCGGCTCGCCTCGGGCTCGCCACCCTCCCCCGTTCCGGGGGAGGGGCATCTCCATGCTTCGATCCCCACGCTCCACGGTGTCGTGCTCCCCCTCTCCCAGCATTGGGAGAGGGGGCCGGGGGGAGTGAGGGCCGATAAAGGCGCGCTCCGGAGCCGAGGCCGCCGTATCGTTCAGCAGTTCTGCGAGGCTACCCGTCCTCTCGGAGGGAGACACCGGGGCTGTTTCCGGTGGCTCACTCCGGGGCGGCCCCAAGGCTCAGCCTAGAAAATACCCCGAAAACGCACGAACCGCCGCCTCCATCCGCTCGGCCACCGGCGACTCCAGGTCGTGCAGCCACACCAGCCAGGGCACCAGCACCAGCGCCTCCACCGCCATGAGCTTGACCAGGATGTTCATGGCCGGCCCGGTGGTGTCCTTGAACGGGTCGCCCACCGTGTCGCCCAGCACCGCGGCCGTGTAGGCGGGCGAGCCCTTCCCCCCCTCCTCGCCGGCCTCGATCCGCTTCTTGGCCGCGTCCAGCGCCTCGCCGGCGTTGGAGAGCGTGAGCCCCAGCATCACCCCGGTGATGGTGGCCCCCACCAGGAAGCCGCCCAGCGCCTCCACCCCCACGATGGCCCCCACCAGCACCGGCGTGACCACCGCCACCACCCCGGGCGCCACCATCTCCCGCAGCGCCGCCCGGGTGGAGATGTCCACGCAGCGGGCGGAGTCGGGGCGGACGGTCCCGTCCAGCAGCCCCTTGACCTCGCGGAACTGGCGGCGCACCTCCTCCACCATCCCCTGCGCGGCGCGGCCGACGGCTTGGGTGGTGAGCGCCGCCACCAGGAAGGGGACCATCCCGCCCAGGAGGAGCCCCACCATGGCGCGCGGGTCCACCAGGTTGATCCCCGCCAGCCCCACGGCGCCGGTGTAGGCCGCGAACAGGGCCAGCGCGGTCATGGCCGCGGAGGCCACGGAGAAGCCCTTGGACATGGAGGAGGTCTCGGCGCCGGCGGCGTCCAGCCCGTCGGTGATGCGCCGCGCGTCGCGCCCCAGCCCGCTCATGCGCGAGATCCCGGAGGCGTTGTCGGCGATGGGGCCGAAGGCCTCCACCGACATGGTCATCCCCACGGTGGCGAGCATCCCCACGGCGGCGATGGCGATCCCGTACAGCCCGGCCAGGGTGTACGAGGTCCACACGGCGGCGGCAACGGCGAGGAGCGGGACCACGGCCGACTCCATCCCCACGGCCAGCCCGGCGATGATCCCCGTGGCGGGGCCGGCGCGCATGGCGGTGACGATGCGCCCGACGGGACGCCCCCCGGTGTAGAACCCGGAGACCACCCCGGTGACGATCCCCGCGAGCGTGCCGGCCAGGATGGACCAGAAGGGGCCGAAGCGGCCGTACTCCTCGCCCGTGGCCGGGTTGGTGACGTCGAACCCGAGGGCGGAGACCACTCCGGCGATGGCGAGGAGGAAGAGGGCGACGGCGGCGAGCGAGGCCCAGCGGAGCGCCTTCACGGCGCCCTGCTTCTCCAGCGCGCGCACCAGGCCGACGCCGGCCAGGGAGGCCAGGAGCCCGACCCCGGCGGCGAGGATGGGGAGGGCGACGGCCTCCAGCCGCGAGTTCGCGTAGAAGGCGCTCATGGCGCCGAGCGTGACGGCGGCGACCAGGGCGCCGACGTACGATTCGAAAAGGTCGGCCCCCATCCCGGCGGTGTCGCCCACGCAGTCGCCCACGGCGTCGGCGATGGTGGCGGGGTTGCGCGGGTCGTCCTCGGGGATGCCGGCCTCCACCTTCCCCACCAGGTCGGCGCCGATGTCGGCGGCCTTGGTGTAGATGCCGCCGCCCACGCGCGCGAAGAGGGCGATGGCGGAGGCGCCCATGGCGTACCCGGCGGCCACCTCGGCGAAGCGGAGCATCTCCTCCTGCACCGGGTAGCCGACGCGGTACACCACCAGGTAGTAGGTGAGCCCCACCCCCAGCAGCCCCACGGAGGCCACGGCCAGCCCCATCACCGCCCCGCCCCCGAACGCCGCCCGCAGCGCCGCCTCGGGCCCGACGATGCGGGCGGCCTCGGAGGTGCGGACGTTGGCGCGGGTGGCGGCGAGGATGCCGACGACGCCGGCGGCCATGGAGGAGAGCGCGCCGGCCAGGAAGGCCACCGCCGTCCAGGGGCCCACGGCCGGCCAGAGGAGGAGTCCGACCACGGCCACGAAGACGCCCAGGGCGGCGTACTGCCGCCGCAGGAAGGCGCGGGCGCCGGCCTCGATCTGGGCGGCGAAGTCGCGCATCACCTCGTTCCCGGGGGGGAGGCCGCGCACGTACGAGAAGATCCAGAGGGCGACGGCGAGTCCGAGCAGTCCGAGGGTCCAGACCCATCCGGTGAGGTCGGCCACGGGATTCTCCGGGTGCGGGAAGTTTCGAGGAGCGGGAAGGACGGGTGGGGCGGCTAGCGGTTGAAGCGGTTCATGGCCGCCTCGGTACCTTCGTGCATCCAGGTCTCGACGCCCTGCACCAGCTCGGGGAAGAGGTCGAGGACGACCTGCCGGTCGGCCTTGGGGACGGGGGCCAGGACCCAGCGGGCCAGGTCCGCCCCGGGGGGCGGCCCGCCCACCCCGATGCGGAGCCGCGGGTAGGCCCGGGTGCCGAGGGCGGACTCGATGGACTTGAGCCCGTTGTGCCCGCCGGCGCTCCCCTCCGGGCGGAAGCGGACCCGCCCGGGGGGGAGCGCGACGTCGTCCACCACCACCAGGAGGTCGCGGGCGACGTCGAACGAGTTCATGCGCCGGAGCGGGGCCAGCACCTGCCCGCTCAGGTTCATGTAGGTGAGCGGCTTCATCACGCGGACGGCCCAGGGCTCCAGGCGCCCGGAGGCCACGGCGGCGCTCTTCTCCTTCTTGAAGCGCCCCAGCCCCCACGACTCGGCGAGGGCGTCCGCCAGCCACCACCCCACGTTGTGGCGGGTGGCGGAGTACTCCGGCCCCGGGTTCCCGAGCCCGACCACGACCTTGAGTCCCGCCACCGCCACGTCGTCCCCTCCTCCCCGTCGAAAGAGCGAGAGCAGCCCCAATCAGGCGTTCCCGGGCGCTTCGGCCTCGCGGGTGCGGTCGCGGACCAGCTCGGGCTCCACGTCCTTGTCGGTCTCCGCGTCCACCGGCTCCACCGGGACCGTCGGGGCGACCACGGAGGCGATGGGGAGCTCCGGGTCGTTGAGGACGACGACGTCGGGGATCGACACGTCGCGCACCCGCAGCGACTCGCCGATCTCCAGGCCGGATACGTCCACCTCGAAGGTGTCCGGGATGTTCCCCGGGAGGCACTCGACTTCCAGCTCGTAGAGCACCTGGTCGAGCACGGCGCCGGAGAGGCGCACCCCCACCGGGGTCCCGGAGACGTGCACCGGGATCTTGAGGCGGAGCTTCTCCCCCGCGTGGATCTGGAGGAGGTCCAGGTGCAGCACCTCGGGCTTGAACGGGTGCATCTGCACCTCGCGGATCAGGGTGCGGGTGCTCTCGCCCCCGTCCACCGCCAGCTCCAGGATGGTGTTCTCCACCTGGATGCGGCCCAGCAGCTTCTCCAGCTCCAGGGCGTCCACGGAAAGGGTGCGGGTCTGGTCGCCGTGCCCGTACACCACCACGGGGACGCGGCCGGTGCGGCGCAGGGCGCGGGCGGCGTTCTTCCCGCGTCCGTCGCGCGGTTGTGCGTTCAGGGATGCCTGCATGGTGCTCTCCTTCGGGTATGCCGCGGGCCGGGGCTCACTCGAACAGCGAGCTCACCGACTCGTTGGCGTGCGTGTAGTGGATCGCGCGGGCGATCAGGCCGGCCACGGAGAGGACCGTGAGCTGCGGGAACCGCTTCTCCTCCGGGACCGGGATGGTGTCCGTGACCACCAGCTCCTTGAGGGGCGCCTGCGAAAGCCGTTCCACCGCCGGCCCGGAGAGGAGGGCGTGGGTGGCGGCGCAGTACACGTCGCGCGCCCCGCGGTCCTTGAGCGCGCGGATGGCCTCGGCCATGGTGCCCGCGGTGTCGATCATGTCGTCGGCGATCAGGCAGTCCTTCCCCTCCACCTCGCCGATCACGTGCAGCACCTCGGAGACGTTGGCGGTGGGGCGCCGCTTGTCGATGATCCCGATGGTGGCGTTGAGGCGCTTGGCCGTGCCGCGCGCCATCTTGGCGGAGCCCACGTCCGGCGCCACCACCACCAGGTTGTCCAGCCCCTTGTCGCGGAAGTAGCGGGTGATGACGGGGGCGGCGTACAGGTGGTCCACCGGGATGTCGAAGAAGCCCTGGAGCTGGTGCTGGTGGAAGTCGACCCCCAGCACCCGGTCGGCGCCCGCGGCGGCGATCATGTTGGACACCAGCTTGGCCCCGATGGCGACGCGCGGCTGGTCCTTGCGGTCCTGCCGGCCGTAGCCGAAGTAGGGGATCACCGCCGTGATCCGCGCCGCGGAGGCGCGCCGCGCCGCGTCCATCAGGAGGAGGAGCTCCATGATGTTGTCGGCGGGGGGGACGGTGGGCTGGATGATGTACAGGTCGCGGCCGCGGACGTTCTCGTTGATGCGGACGAAGATCTCGCCGTCGGCGAACCGCTTGATGGTGACGTCCCCCAGCGGGACCCCCAGCTCGTCGGACACCTTCTGCGCCAGCTCCGGGTTGGCGGACCCGGCGAGCATCATCATCATGGGGGCGGTCGTCAGCGGAGTCGACATGGGTCGGGAGCGGGTTTCCGGAGGTGGTGAGCCGGGAAGATAGAGTTGCCTCGACACTGCGTCAACGACGAACGGCGGGCGCGGGGATGCCCCCGCGCCCGCCGTCCCCCCGCCCGGGGAGCGTCGGCTACCGGACGAACTCGTTGACCTGGCGCACCTCGACGGGGCCCAGGCCGAGCGCCCGGATCCCGGGCTCGATGCTCTTGAGGTCGCCGACGACGACCACCACCGACTCGCCGGGACGGACGTACTGGTTGGCGACGCGCCGCACGTCGTCCGCGGTGACGGCCATCACCCGCTCCACGTAGGTGTCGTAGAAGCGGGGGTCCACCCCGTACTGGGCCAGGTCGGCCAGCCCGTAGGCCAGCGCGGCGTTGGTCTCCAGGTCCCGCGGGAGGCCCAGCGCCACGTACTGCTTGGCGCGGTCCAGCTCGTCCTGCGTGACCGCCTCGGCGCGGACGCGGTTCAGCTCCCGGAAGAACTCGATCAGCGAGCTGTCCGTGACCGCGGTGCGCACCGCCGCGGAGGCGGTGAACGGCCCCGCGCCCCGGCGCCACCCGAACGACGAGCGGGCGCCGTAGGTGTAGCCGTGCGTCTCGCGCAGGTTCTGCATCAGGCGGCTGGTGAAGGAGCCCCCCAGGAGGGTGTTCAGCACCAGCATGGGGAAGTAGTCCGGGTTGTCCCGCTGCACCGCCGGGTGCCCGATGCGGACCTCCGACTGCGCCGCCGCCGGCTTGTCGATCAGGAACACCCGCGTCGCCCCGGAAGCCGGGGTGGCGAGCGCGGGCACGGCCGGTGCCGCCCCGCCCGTCCAGCTCCCGAAGGCGCGCTCCACCATGGGGTGCACCGTCGCCGCGTCCACGTCGCCCACCAGCACCAGGGTGGAGCTGCCGGGGCGGTAGAAGGTGCGGTGGAACTCCTGGAGCGCCCGGCGGTCGATCCTGCGCACCGCCTCGGTGCTGGCCAGCCGGCCGTAGGGGTGCCGCGACCCGTAGACCAGGGAGGAGAAGGCGTTCCCGGCGACCGCGCCGGCGTTGTCGCGGGCGCGCGTCAGGTCGGTGACCGTCTGGTCACGCAGGCGGGCCAGGTCGGCCTGGGGGAAGTCCGGGCGCACCACCACGTCCGACATCAGCATCAGCGCCTGCGGGAGCCGCGCGCGCGTCACGTACATCCCCACCTGCGCGGCGTCGAACCCCGAGCTGGTGCCGAGCGAGGCGCCGAGCTGCTCCAGCGCCTCGGCGAGCTGCAGCGAGCTCTTCCCCCCGCCCCTTCGTCCAGCATGTTGGCCGTGAAGGAGCCCAGCCCCGGGAGGTTGGCCGGGGCGTCGGCCTGGCCGCCGCGGGTCACCAGGACCGCCTGCACCGCCGGCACCTCGCTGCGGGGCACGTACATCACCGTGAGCCCGTTGGCGAGCGTGCGGCGCTCCGGCGCCGGGACGCGGACCGCCGGCGCGGGGCCCGGGACCGGGGGCGTGGTGGGGAACGCGGACACGGTGGGCTGCTGTGTCTCCGCCACGGGCGGCGCCACCGGGGGCGGGGCCTGGACGACGGGGGCGGAGGGAGCGCACCCCGCCAGGAGCGCGGCTGCGAACGTACCAGCGAGGCGCTTCATCGGGCGTTCTCCTTTCCGGCCGCGGCGGGGGCGGCGGCGCTCCTGCGGGGCACGATGTCGATGACGATGCGGTTCCTGCCCGCCAGGTACTGCTGCGCGGCGCGCTGCACGTCGGCGGGGGTCAGGGCACGGAAGCGGGCGATGTCGCGGCCCGCGAAGTCGGGACTCCCGGTGTAGTAGGTGTAGCCGTTGAGCTGGTCGGCCTTGCCTCCCACCGTCTCCAGCGAGGCCACGAACGCGGTCTCGATCCCGCTGACCACGCGGCTCAGCTCCTCGGCCGTGGGCGGCGTCGCGGCGATCTTCGCGACCTCCTCGTCCACCGCCCGCTCCAGGGCGCGCAGGTCGCCGCCGGGCTTCCCCATGATCCGCACGAAGAAGTCGCCGGACAGGAGCTGGCTCTCGTTCCCCGCCGAGACGCTCTGGGCCACCTGCTGCTCGTACACCAGCCGCTTGTAGAGCCGGCTGTTCTTCCCTTCGCTGAGCAGGCTCCCCAGCGCCGTCAGGGCGGCCTCGTCGCGGTCGTACGCCTTCACGGTGCGCCAGACCAGGTTCACCTGCGGGAGGGTGACGCGGTCCTCCAGGGTGATCCGCCGGGTCTCGGGGATGGCCGGGACGGGGATGTCGGGGCGCCGGACCTCCTGCCCGCGCGGGATCCAGGCGAAGTACTTCTCCGTGAGCTGCCGCACCTGGTCCGCCGTGACGTCGCCGGCGACGGTGAGCACGGCGTTGTTGGGCGTGTAGT
Source organism: uncultured Gemmatimonadales bacterium (assembly GCA_963733105.1). GTDB lineage: Bacteria > Gemmatimonadota > Gemmatimonadetes > Longimicrobiales > Longimicrobiaceae > JAFAYN01. The sequence goes on from CAVTCB010000003.1 coordinate 455,178, forward strand.
AGGTGCGGAAGAAGTTGTTCACGTCCTCCAGCGTGGCCGCCGACAGGTCGTCCATGGAGCCGATGGTGGTCCAGGAGTACGGGTGCCCGGCCGGGTAGAGCGCCTTGTACGCCGTCTCCCAGAAGGCGCCGTAGGGCGCGTTCTCCACCCGCTCGCGCCGCTCGTTCTTCACGATCTCGCGCTGCCCGTCGAGCTTCTTCTGGCTCATGGTCTCCAGAAGCGCCGCCCATGCGGTCCGCCTCCAGCCAGAGCGCCAGCTCCAGGGCGTTGGCCGGGAGGATCTCGAAGTAGTTGGTGCGGTCGACGTTGGTGCTCCCGTTGTTGATGGCGCCCGCGGCCTCCAGGAGGTTGTCGAAGTCGCCCTCGGGGACGTTCTTGCTCCCCTCGAACAGGATGTGCTCGAAGAGGTGCGCGAACCCGGTCCGCCCCGGCTGCTCGTACCCGGAGCCGACGTGGTACCAGACGTTGACCGCCACGATGGGGGTGGAGTGGTCCTCGTTGACGATCACCCGCAGCCCGTTGGGGAGCTGGAAGGTGGTGTGTGGGATGCTGATCTCCTGCGCCGCGGCGGGCGACGCGAGGAGTCCCAGCAGGAGGAGCAGGCGTTTCATCGGCTTGCCTTCCTGGGTGTGTAGAGGGTGCAGCGGGACGGGGCTGTTTTACAGGATACGCCGCGGGAGGGGTTCCCGCCAGCGGACGGGGCATCTACACGTTTTCGATGCGGGTTGTTCCTGAGAGGTGGGAACGCTGCGGGAAAAGAAACGGGCGGCACCTTCGCGGCGCCGCCCTTACCCCCCTCCCCCGGCCCCTCCCCCACAAGGGGGGAGGGGAGCACAGCAACGACAGAAACACAGGCAGGGCAAGCAGTTGCGTGAGGGATGCGAGCCCGGAGGGGCGAGACCCCGCGCAGTTTGCGGGGGCTCGACTCCGTTAAGCACGGTTGTATCGTGCTTTACGGAGCCGCAGCCCGACCCCGGCGCCAGCCGGGGGCACGCCCAAACCTGTCCTTACACCGCAGGGACGTAGAAGAACGACTTCCGCCGCCGGATGCGCCCGTCCTCGATCTCGTACGTGTCGGCGAACTCCACGTCGATGTCCTCGCCGTTCTTGTGCTTGCCCACGAACCGCCCCCAGCAGGCGCCGAAGGCCGGGTCCACCAGCACGGCGGTCAAGCGGTGCTCGCCGCTCGCGATGATCCGCTCCTCGCGGTAGAACTTCAGCAGCCGGTCGATCCCGTGGAACGCCTCGTAGCCGGGGCGCTCGTACGTCACCTCGGGGTGGCAGATCTCGCGCAGCTGCTCGAACTCGCGGGAGTCGATGGCGCGGAAGAGGTCGTGCACCAGCGTCGTGTCCGTGGCGGGCATGGGGTTCTCCTGGGGTCAGATGGCGTCGGCGAGGAGCGCGGCCTCGGGCTCGGGAGCGGTGGACTTGGGGGCGCCGTCCACGTGGTCCAGCCACCCCCACTTGTCCTCGAGCTCCCCCCGCGCGATCCCGAAGTAGGTCTTCTGGATCTCGGCGGTGATGGGGCCGCGCTTCCCTTCCCCCACCTCCAGCCGGTCCACGGAGCGGATGGGCGTCAGCTCGGCGGCGGTCCCGGTGAAGAACAGCTCGTCGGCCACGTACAGCACCTCGCGCGGGAGCACCTGCTCGCGCACCTCGTAGCCGAGGTCGCGCGCGATGGTGATGACGGCGTCGCGGGTGATCCCGGGGAGGATGGCGCTGGTGACCGGGGGGGTGAAGATCACGCCGTCGCGGATCACGAACAGGTTCTCCGCCGAGCCCTCGCCCAGGTAGCCGTGGATGTCCAGCCCGATCCCCTCGGCGTACCCGTTGGTCTTGGCCTCGCGGCTGATGAGCTGCGAGGACAGGTAGGTCCCGCCGGCCTTGGCCATGGAGGGGATGGTGTCCGGGGCCACGCGGCGCCAGGAGGAGACGCACACGTCCACCCCGCGCTCCAGCCCCTCGGCGCCCAGGTAAGCGCCCCACTCGAAGGCGCCCACCATCATCTCCACCGGGTGCCCGATCGGGTTGGTCCCCAGCTCCCCCACGCCCAGCCAGGCGAGCGGGCGGAGGTACGCGCCGGTGAGCCCGTTGCTGCGGATCACCTCGCGGCACACCTCCATCACCTCGTCCACGCCGAAGGGGAGGTCCATCCGGTAGATGCGCGCGGAGTCGTTGAGGCGGCGGATGTGCTCGCGGAGCCGGAAGATGGCCGGTCCCTTCGGGGTGTTGTAGCACCGGATCCCCTCGAAGATGGAGGAGCCCATGTGCAGGCCGTACGTCATCACGTGGACGGTGGCCTTCTCCCAGGGCACCATCTCGCCGTTCATCCAGATGTACTTCGTGGGGAGCAGGGGCATCGATGCTTCTCCGCGGGGAAGGTGGGCGCCGGAACGGTGCGGGGGCGGTCGGATCGGGGGAGCGGGGACGCCGCCGGGGTGTCCCCTTCGTGGCGCATTTTATTCGGAATAGTACACGACCCGTCTTCGGCCCGTCAAGCCCCGCCCGGCGCGCCGTCACCGCTGCGACAAAGCGTTCGGCGGCGCGGCCGGAGGGCTCGCGGGAGCGGAGGGTCGGACGATCAGACGGGGAGGGCCGCCGGGGCGGAGGACGACGACGCGGAGTCCGGCTCCGGGTGGGCGTGCGGCGCGGCCGGGGGGGTCCCGGTGCCCGGGCCGCGGGTGGTGTCCCCCGGGCGCGCAGCGGGGACGTGCACGGTGTCGCGGGGGGCCGGCTGCGCGGGGCGCGGGCTCGCGGGGTTCCGCGCGGGCGGCCCGGCCGGGATGCGCAGCGTGTCCGCGGGGCCGCCGGTCCGCGGCGCCGGCAGCTCGGTGGAGTCCATGGGCTCCCACCCCGGGGGCGGGCGCGGCGCGGCCGTCTCCGGCGGCTGCGGGGCCTGCCGGGGCTCGCGCTTCGGGGTCTCCCGCGCGGGCGGGTCCGGGGGGACCACGTCGCGCAGGTCTGCGTCCTCGTCCGCCCGGGGGCGCGTGATCCCGATGCGCGTCCAGGTGCGCTCGTCCGCCTCGGGCTGCAGCTTCGGGGTGGCCTTCCGCGAGGCCTGGTTCAGGGGAACCACCTGCGAGTCCACCACCATCCACGCGGCGGGCGCCGCGGTGTCGGACGCGCCCTTCTTCCGCGCGTACACCACCACGCCCTCGCCCCGGGGGTTCTTGGCCGCGGTCAGCTCCATGGAGTCGCCCCCCGCCCCGCTCTGCTCGATCCAGCGGCTGACGGACTCCACCTCGCTGGTGTAGACCTGCGGCGTGGCGCCGCCGTCGTTGGGCGCCGCCTGGGCCGTGTCGTCCCCCCCGCACCCGCCGAGCGCCGCCGCGAGCAGCGCGGCCAGGAGGATCGGGCGGGCGGGTCTGGTGGTCATCGTCTCGTCTCGGGAGCGGGTTCGGATCGCTACAGCCCCGGACGGCTACTGCAAGGGGGAGGCCAGGACCGGAGACAAGAGGTGTCCCAAACGTCCCCTGAAAAACGACTTAGGCCAGCCGTAGGGCCGGATCAGGGCACGACCACGGGAGAAGCCGGAGGAGCGGCGGGGCGCGGGTCGGCGGACGAGACGGGCCCCGGCGGAGCCGGGGCCGCCGCGTCGTTCCCGACCACGGCCGTGTCCGCCCGGGCGCCGACCTCCACGCCGGGGAGACGCGGCGCGGTGGCGCTGTCCGGCGCCGCCGGCTGCGGCGGCTCGTACGGCGCCTCCAGCGCGGCGAGCTGCACCCGGGCCTTCCCCTTCCGGGTCCACTCCTGGTACGCCTCCGTGAGCGCCTGGTGCTCCACCTGGTCCTCGGGGCGCCCCTTCCCGCGGAGCAGCTCCCGCGCCTCGCGGAGCACGCTCCCCTGCGACCGCCGGTAGACGTCGGGGTGGAGCTGGACCTGCTCCTTGCGGAGCTCGGCCAGTCGGTACACCACGTCCAGCCGGACCGGGCGGTCCAGCGCCACCGACCGCGTCCACCTGGAGTTCTGCACCAGCGAGTCGATGCGGGCGCGGCCGAAATCGGGGGTGCGGTCGGCGTGCAGCCGCCGCGTCAGGTCGATGATGTCCGCGTTCGCCATCCGGATGCACCCGTGCGAGGCGGGCCCGCCCAGGCGCCCCACGCTGGTGGTGCCGTGGATGTAGTACAGCTCCGAGATGTGGAGCTTCACGCGGCCCATGGGGTTGCGGGGTCCCGGCGGCTCCGGCTTCCGCTTCCTCGCCCACGCGCTCTCGGGCGGGTGCCAGCTCGGGTTCCAGATCACCGTGGAGATCCAGAAGGTGCCCACCGGGGTGGGGTGCGCGGAGGTCCCCACCGACACCGGGTAGCTCTTCAGCGCCGAGTCGCCGCGGATCAGGTCGAGGCGCCCCGCCGGGACGTTCACCACCAGCCGCAGCCCCGGAGGCCCCGGGGGCGTCTTCGGCTTCGCCTTGACGGAATCCCGGCGCGCGGATGCCGTAGGCGCGAAAGCGGACGCCGGGACGAGGGAAGGATCGGCGGCGCCCGGACGGCCGGGCTTCGCGTCGGTGCACGCGGTCGCGCCGAGAAGGGCGAGGGCTGCGAGCGCGTGGAGAGAGATGCGGCGGGACTGCATGGTGGCGCGCTTCGAGGGTGGTGACGGCGAGGGAATGCCGGACTGCGGGTGACTTCGGTAAAGGAGAGGTTCCACGCCGCCGGGCTGCATTGCCCCCGGAGGATTCGAACCTCCACTAACGGTTCCAAAGACCGCTGTGCTGCCATTACACCAGGGGGCAGCCGCGGCCCGGGGGCGTGGAGCGATAAACTTATTCCCCCGTCCCGGGGGGGTCAACCCGAAGGGAGATCTCGGATTCCAGCGTCTCCGCGCTCCAGGCGGCCATTCCCAGCGCCTCCACCCGCCCCCGCGCCGCGTCGCGCCCCTCCTCCGACGGGAACACCCCGAACAGAGAGGACCCGCTCCCGGCGAGGAGCGCGATCAGCGCCCCCTCCTCCAGCATGGCGCGCTTCGCCTCCGCCAGCGCGGGCACCTGCTCCAGCGCCACCGGCTCGAAGTCGTTCTCGGCGAGCGCCGCGGCCCCGGCCCACCCGGACAGGAGCCCCGCGTCGAAGGCGAACGCCTCCGGCGCCGTCCGCCCGGCCCGGCGCTCCGCCACGCGCCGGAACGCCTCGCCCGTGGGCATCGCCACGCCCGGGTGCGCCACCAGCACCGGCCTCGCGGGGAGCGGCGGGAGGGCCAGGAGCCGCTCCCCCCTCCCCCACCCCAGCGCCAGCGTGGAGCCGCAGAGGAAGAAGGGGACGTCGCTCCCCAGCTCCGCCGCCGCCCGGAGCAGCTCCGCCCGCGGCAGCGGCTCCCCGTCCAGCGCGTTGAGCGCGCGCAGCACGGCCGCCGCGTCCGAGCTCCCCCCGCCCAGCCCCGCCGCCGACGGGATGCGCTTGGTCAGCACGATCCGCAGCGCCGGCGGCTTCCCCAGCGCGGCATGGAAGCGCTCCGCCGCCCGCACCGCCAGGTTCCGCTCCGGCGGGCCCGTGTCCACCCCCCCGCGGACCTCCAGCGCGATCCCGGGCTCCCCCGGCTCCACCTCCACGGTATCGGCCAGCGACACCGCGCAGAACAGCGACTCCAGCGAGTGGTACCCCGACTCCTCGCGCGCCAGCACCCGGAGGCGCAGGTTCACCTTCGCGGGCGCCTCCGCCCGCACCCGCCCCGTCACGCCCGCGTGCCCGCCGCCCCGGGAACCGGCGGCAGGGGCTCCGCCTCCACGGCCTCCTCCACCGTCTCCTCGGCGTTCTCCACCTCGCTCCAGCGCAGGTTCATGCGCCACGCGTACCAGATCCCGATCAGCGTCACCGGGATGAAGCCGCCGATGTGGAAGCCGATGGCCAGCGACACCGCCTGCCCCGGCGGCACCCCCCAGATCCCCAGCCCCAGCTTGACCACCGCCTCGAACGGGCCGAAGAACCCGGGCGACGAGGGGATCGCCACCCCGAAGCTCACCAGCGACTGGAGGAACACCGCGCCGAAGAACGACACCTGGTCGATCCCGAAGGCGCGAAGCGCCAGCAGGTAGGAGAGCGCCAGGAAGCTCCACTGCCCCAGCGCCCAGAGGAACGAGAGCGCGAAGAGCCGGGGGTCCCTGAGCACCCCGAGCGCCGCGACGAACGAGCGCATGGCGTCCACCAGCGGCCGGGCGATGGACTTCGGGAGGACGCGACCCGCCACCGCGCTCCCCACCCGGACGGACCACTCCGGGAGGAAGGCCAGGAGCGCCACCGCCGCCGTCATCACCGCCGTCCCGAGCACCCCGAACGCCGCCAGCCCCGCCGCGGTGCGCGGGTCCACCGGGACCGCCCCGGCGAGCGAGATGAAGAGGAGCGACACCAGCACCAGCCCGTCGAACACCCGCTCCAGCGCCAGCGTCCCGAACACCGCCCCGATCGGCACCCCCGCCAGGCGCGACAGGGTGAGCGCGCGCGCGAACTCCCCCGCCCGCGCCGGGAGGAGGTTGTTGGCCGCGAAGCCCACCGAGGTGGCCGCGTAGCGCGGGCGAAAGGGGACGCGACGCGCCACCGGGCGCAGCAGCACCCCCCAGCGGAGCGCGCGGATCGCCAGCCCGGAGGTGGCGACCAGGATGGCGAGGGCGAAGAGCACCGGGTCCGCGCTCCGCACGTGGTGCACCACCTCCGCAAAAGAAACATCGCGGAGAGCCCACCAGAGGAGCAGGAGGCTCACCGCGATCCCGAGGACCGCCTTGGCGTTGAGCTTCATTCGTCTACGGAGTCGTCTGCTCCTCGAGTCCCAGCTGCACCAGGTCGAACAGTTCCGCGAGCTTCTCCCCCAGCTCCCGCACCCCGGCGCCGTTCATGGCCGCCAGCCGCTCCACCTCCGGGCGGAGCGCCAGCGCCGCGCGCAGCGCCGTCTCCCCGCGGAAGAGGAGGGACTCGACGGGGACCACGTCGTCTTCGGAAGAGGCTTCCGTGGGCGCCGCTTCCGGGTCCGCCCCGGGGAGGGCGGCGCGCAGCCGGGCCAGGGCCGCCCGCGCCGCGTCGACGGTGGAGGCGGCGCGCAGCTCCGTGGCGGCGCGCTCCGCCGCCCGCGCCACGTCGCGCACGCCGTACGTCTCCGACAGCTCCCCGATGGACTCCGCCAGGCTGGCGAGCTGCCCCGACGCCCGCCCGAAGCGCCGCTCCTGGCCGGGGGGGAGGTCGGCGATCAGCGCCTCCGCGCGGTCCAGGAAGCCCGTGGCCTCCAGGCTGAGGAAGCGCTCCACCTCGTCGCCGCTCTCCGCGTCCAGCGCGGTGGGGGCGAGCGGGGAGGACACCACGTGCGGGCCGGCGTCGTCGTAGAACAGGGCGCGCACCGGGAGCACGTCGGCGTCCGCGCCCGCCCCCGACTCGGCGTCGGCCACGCGGTCGCGCAGCTCGCGGAAGCGCTCCACCTCGGGGAGCCCCGCCACCGCCCCGCCCCGCTCCACCGCCTGGAGCGCCCCCAGGAGCGCCCCCCGCGCGGCGGAGAACAGCTCCAGGTGCGCGTCCACCAGGGAGAGCGACTGCGTCAGCACGTCGCCCACCGCGTCCTCCACCCCCTCCAGCACCTCCAGGATGGGGGCCAGGGAGTCCACCCCGGCCATCCCACGGAGCGGGCGCATCCGGCGCACCAGGGCCCGGAGCGACTCGCGCTCCTCCGGGGCGCGGCGCAGGTCCTCCACCACGTGCTCCAGCTCCGACACCACCCCCATCACCTCGCGGCGGAGGAAGGCCAGGAGCTGGTCCCCCGGCCCCTCGGACGGGCGGCCCCGCCCGCGGTCCAGCTGCAGCCCCTCCCACCGGGCCACCGCCTCGCGGGCGCGCGCCGCCTCCGCGGAGCCCCAGCGGCCGCGGGCGCGCACCAGCACCTTGAGGTCGTCCACGGTGCGCACGGCGCGGGAGCGGAGCTCCTCGCTCCAGGGGAGCGCGCGCTCGTGCAGCGCGCGCGCCGCCGCCTCCAGCCCCTCCGCCACGGAGGCGATCTCCGCCTCCTGCGCCACCCGCGCGCTCCCGCGGACGCCGCGCGCCAGGCGGAACAGGCGCTCCGCGTCGGGCGTGGCCCCGGCGGCGAGGAGCGCGTCGAGCTGGTCGAGGTACTCTCCCGCTTCCAGGGCGAAGTAGTCGCTCAGGGAGTGCGACATCGGGGTCTCCGGGGGGATCAGGAGCGCGCGCGGCGCACGATCTCGGCCATCTCGCGCGTCGCGCGCTCCAGCCCCACCAGCACGGCGCGGCTGACGATGGAGTGGCCGACGTTCAGCTCTTCGATCTCGGGCACGGCGGCCACGGGGGCGACGTTCTCGTAGGTGAGCCCGTGACCCGCGTGCACCGCCAGCCCCAGCGAGCGGCCCAGCGCCGCGGCGCGCCGCAGCCGGCCGAGCTGCTCCTCCCGCTCGGCGCCGCGGGCGTTGGCGTACTCGCCGGTGTGCAGCTCCACCGCCTCCACCCCGGCTTCCGCGGAGGCGCGCAGGGCGTCCGCGTCGGGGTCGACGAAGAGCGAGGTGCGGACCCCCGCGGCGCGCAGCCGCTCCGCCGCCGCGCCCACGTGGCGCCGCGCCTCCGGGGTGCCGAGCGCCAGCCCGCCCTCGGTGGTGACCTCCTCGCGCTTCTCGGGGACCAGGGTGGCCTGCATGGGGCGCCACTCCACGGCGAGGTCCAGCACCTCCGAGGCGGCGGCCAGCTCCAGGTTGATCCCCGTGCGGACCGTCTCCAGGAGGAGGCGGACGTCGCGGTCCTGCACGTGGCGCCGGTCCTCGCGCAGGTGCACGGTGATCCCGTCCGCCCCGCCCAGCTCGGCGAGCACCGCCGCGCGCACCGGGTCGGGCTCGTCGGTGCGCCGCGCCTGCCGCACCGTGGCCACGTGGTCGATGTTGACGTACAGCCTCACGAGTCCCCTCCGAGCAGCTCGCCCACCCGCTCCGCCAGCGCCGGGTCCAGCCCGCGCTGGCGCGCCAGCCCCAGCGCCTCCCGTCCGAGGAGGGAATATAAACCCCGCTCGTCGCCGGACAACCGCGACAGGTGCAGGCGCACCGTCTCCGCGTCCCCGCGGGCCACCGGACCGGTGAGCGCCGCGGCCGGGCCGCGCTCGCGCAGGTTGTCGAGCGCGCCCGAGGCCAGCTCCGCCAGCGCCGGGCGCACCCGCTCGGCGGGGATGCCGGCACGCTCCATCAGCCGCTCGGCCACGGCCAGGAGGGCCACCAGGTAGTTGGAGGCGAGGACGGCGGCGGTGTGGTAGACGGACTTGCTCCCCAACGGCACGTCCAGCGGGACGCCGCCCGCCGCCCGGACGATCCGCTCCGCCAGAGCCCGCGCCGCGCCCTCCCCCTGCAGCCCGAAGGTGGCGCCGCGCAGCCGCTCCGCCCCCTCCACCGGGTCGGCGACGGCGCACAGGGGGTGGAGGCCGCCCACGGAGTGCCCCGCCTCCGCCAGCGGGTCCAGCACGTCCACCCCCAGGCTCCCGCTGACGTGCAGCACGGAGGTCCCGGCCGCGAGCGGGAGGGTGGCGATGCGCGCGGCCACGTCCCGCACCACGTCGTCGGGGACGGCGATGACCACGCCGGTGATCCCGGCGGGCGGGGCGGCGGACCAGGGGAGGTGGCGCGCGGCGGGAGCGTCCCCGCCGAAGAGCGGGTGCGCGGGGGGGGCGTCGCGGCGCCCGGTGTACGCCAGCGAGGCCGCGGCGCCCTCGCGGTGGAGGAGGAGGCCGAGCGCCAGCCCCATCCTCCCCGCCCCGACGATCCAGAGGTGGTCCGCGGCGGGTGGGGCCCCGCTCACGCCGTCCCGTACACCTTCACGCCGCGGCTGCGGAGCCGTCCCAGCGTGGAGGCGGGGAGGCGCGCCCGGAGGACGATCTCGGCGCCGTTGTCCTCCCGCTCCAGCACCTCGCCCTCGCGGTAGATCTCCGCCAGGATCCCGCCCTGGCTGGAGGAAAGGACGACCCGCACGTCGGGGCGCAGCTCGCGCACCATGCGCAGGAGCGTGTCGCGCAGCGGGTCCAGCCCGCCGGCCTCCACGGTGGAGACGAAGACGGCGGGGGTCCCCTGGTACGACTCGGAGCGCCCGCGCAGCGCCTTCTCCTCGTCGTGCGAGAGGCGGTCCACCTTGTTGAAGACCAGGACGACGGGACTGTCCTGGAGCCCCAGGTCGGCGAGCACCTCCTCCACCACCTCCTTCTGCTCCTCCCACCCCGGGTGCGAGGAGTCGATCACGTGCAGGAGGACGTCGGCCTCGGAGGCCTCCTCCAGGGTGGCGCGGAAGGAGGCGACCAGGTGGTGCGGGAGCTTGCGGATGAACCCCACGGTGTCGGTGAGGAGCACCTCGGCGCCCTCGCCCACCTCGACGGCGCGGGTGGTGGGGTCGAGGGTGGCGAAGAGGCGGTCCTCCACGAACACCTCGCTCCCGGACATCCCCCGCAGCACGGACGACTTGCCGGCGTTGGTGTACCCCACCAGGGAGGCGCGCAGCGTCCCCTCGCGCCCCTTGCGCTGGGTGGCGCGCTGCCGGGCGACGCGCTCCAGCTCGTCCTTGAGCCGGGTGATGCGGTGGTCGATCATCCGCCGGTCGGTCTCCAGCTGGGTCTCGCCGGGGCCGCGCATCCCCACGCCGCCGCGCACGCGCGACAGGTGGGTCCACATGCGGGTGAGGCGCGGGCGGAGGTACTGGAGCTGGGCCAGCTCCACCTGCATCTTGGCCTCGGCGCTGCGGGCGCGGGTGGCGAAGATGTCCAGGATCAGCTCGGCGCGGTCCATGACGCGCGTCCCGGTGAACTGCTCCAGGTTGCGCCCCTGCGCGGGGGAGAGCTCGTCGTCGAAGATGATGAGCGTGCCCTCGGTCTCCTCGACGAGCGCCTTCAGCTCCTCGGCCTTCCCCTCGCCGATGTAGAACTTGGGGTTGGGCTTGTCCACCTTCTGCGTGAGCGCGCCCACCACGTCGGGGCCGGCGGTGTCGGTGAGCCGCGCCAGCTCCTCGATGTGCTCGTCCGCGAGCTGCTGGGGGAGCCCCTTCTCCGGGGCGCCGACGAGGACCGCCCTCTCCTTCGGCGGCTCGATCTCGTGCAAGGACTTGATGGAAATTGTCGGTCTCCTGTGGGCGTTATGCTGCAATCATCCGTCGAAGGATTTCGGCGCAGGGAGCGGATCTTCGAGTTCCGTCTCGAGCCGGAGCCTGATGGCCCCCTGTGCATTCGCCCGCGCCTCGTCTTCGGAGTTCCCGTGCGCCATACACCCCGGAAGCTCGGGAATAGTGACGACGAACACCCCGTCCTCGTATTCCCACCCGACCTCGGCTCTATCGGCGATGACAGCAACGGCGAGGGAGTGAACCCGTGAGATCGCGTCTTCCCGCGTAGCTCCGTACGCGAGAGCGCCCGGAATGCCGGTCACCTCCGCGATCCAGCGGCCGTCCGTCTCCTGCTCTGTTTCGATGGTCAAGCTCATCACCTACTCCCCCGCAAGCCGCAAGACCTGCTCACGGATTTGCTGACTGACGCGGAACGCGGCCCGCGTCGTCAGAGAGTCGAGCACGGCACCGACTTCCTGTATGAGCCCTTTCTGCTTGGCTTGAAGGAGGACGCCGAGCACCCCGATCACCTTCATCCCCATCAACTCGGCGACCCTGCGGGCCCGGCGCTCGTCCACCAGAAGCAGGTCGGCTCCACGTTCCAGCGCGAGTGCAAGCGCCTCGGACTCACCACTGTCGAGTTGGAGCACCAGGGCCTGGATCAGGCTCCTGTTGCTCGCACGCTGAACATGTATCCACTTCGCGTCCTGTACCTCTTGCGCCCCCGGCTGACCCGCACCCTCGTGGACGATCTCCCGGTGTACTTCCTCGGGAATCAGGACGTCGCCGAACAGGTCGCGCAGCAGATCCAGGTGCCCGACAGCGGCGAGGACGATCAGCGGAGACGAGTCGCTGACGACGATCAAGGCTGGTTCAGGCTGCGCAGTGTCGCGAGGTCTTGCTCCAGGTCCGACTCGTCGAAGTGCATAAGGACGTCACGACTGGCGAGCAGATGATGGAACTGGAGACGAGGCATCTCGGCCAGTCGGCTCGCCTGCGCCAGCGTGAGCTTCTCGTCTCGGTAGAGCATCACCGCGATCTCGCGCCGCAACTCGGCCGGAGACATCCGCGCCGAGTGCAGGACTTCGTCCGGGATCGTCAAGCTCATGGATCACCTCCTTCCGATGGAACCTACACCCCCGCAAGCTCCTCGCCTACCCGCTCCCACTCCTCGTAGAGCGCCGCCAGCTCGGCCCGGGCAGCGTCGCGCTCGGCGGCGAGAGCCTGCGCGCGCTTGGCGTCGGCGCCGGGGGCGTAGAGCGCCGGGTCGCCCAGCTTCTCCTCGATCCCGGCGATGCGCGCCTCGGTCTCGGCGATGCGCTCCTCCACCTTCGCGAGCAGCCGCTGGCGGCGCTGCAGCTCGTTCTTGGAGAGGCCGCCGGTGGAGGACGGCGCCGCGGAAGGCTTCGGGGCGGACGAGGCGGCCTGCGTCGCGGGCTCGGGCTTCGGGGCCGACTTCCGCTTCTCCTGCCACTCGTCGAAGGTGCCGTCGAAGTCGGTGATGCGGCCGTCCTCCACGTTCCAGACGCGCGTGGCGAGCGTGGAGAGCAGGGCGCGGTCGTGCGAGATCAGGAGCACCGTGCCTTCGAAGTTCTCCAGCGCGTCCTCCAGCACCTCCCGGCTCTCGATGTCCAGGTGGTTGGTGGGCTCGTCCAGGAGGAGGAAGTTGACCTTCTGGAGCGTGATCTTGGCCAGCGCCACGCGGGCCTGCTCGCCCCCGGAAAGGTCGCCGACGCGCGCCTCGATGTCCTCCTTGGTGAAGAGGAAGCGGGCGCAGTGGTCGCGCAGCTCGGGCATGGTCAGCGACGGCGAGGCCTCCAGCACCTCCTCCCAGATGCGCCGCCCGGGCTCCAGGTGCGAGAAGTCCTGCCGGTAGTACGCCATGCGGACGCCCGCCCCCAGCGTCACCACGCCCCCGGTGGGCGGGGCCACCCCCGCGATGGCCCTGATCAGCGTGGACTTGCCGCTCCCGTTGGCGCCGATCACCGCCACCCGCTCCTCGCGCGTGACCTCCGCGGAGAAGGGCGCGAAGAGGCGGCGCTCGCCGAAGGAGCAGGTCACCCGGTCCAGCTTCGCCACCACGCCCCCGCTCCGCCCGCCGCTCCCGAAGCGGAGCGCCATCGCCCGCCCCTCCTCGCCCGGACGGTCCACCCGGTCCAGGCGCGACAGGAGGGTGCGGCGGCTCTTGGCCTGCTTGGTCTTCTGCCCGGCGAGGTTGCGGCGGATGAAGTCCTCGGTGCGGGCGATGTACGCCTGCTGCCGCTCGAACTCCTTCTGCAGCAGGGCGCGGCGCTCCTCGCGCTGCACCAAAAAGGACTCGTACCCGCCCGTGTAGGCGTAGGCCGTCCCCTCCTCCAGGTGGAGGACGTGGTCCGACAGGCGCTCCAGGAAGACGCGGTCGTGCGAGACCACCATCACCGTCCCCGGGTAGCCGCGGAGGAAGTCCTCCAGCCACTCCGTGGAGCGGAGGTCCAGGTGGTTGGTGGGCTCGTCCAGGAGGAGGACGTCGGGCTCGGCCAGGAGGGTCTGCACCAGGCGGAGCCGCCCCAGCTCGCCGCCGCTCAGGGCGCGGATCGGCTTGCTCCACGTTGCCGGCGGGAAGGCCAGCCCCTCCAGCGCGGCCTCGGCGCGGGCGTGCGCCTCGTACCCGCCGCGGCGGCGGAACTCCTCCATCCCGTGGTCGTAGTCGTGGAGGAGCTTCGCCCCTTCCGGCGACGTCGTGTCCACGTGGGCCAGCCGCTCGGCCTGGGCCTCGACGCGGCGCTCCAGCGCCAGCAGGTCGGCGAAGGGCTCCATGCGCCGCCTCCAGCACCGAGACGGCGCTGCTCTCGCCACGGTTCTGCTTCAGCAGCGTGAAGCGGGTGCCGGGGTGGCGCCAGATCTCCCCCTCGGTGGCGTCCTCGTCGCCGGTGAGGAGGCGGAACAGGGTGGTCTTCCCCCGTCCGTTGCGGCCCACGATCCCCCAGCGGTCGCCGGGGGACACGTGGAAGTCGACGTTGCGGACGATCCAGCGGTCCCCGAACTGCTTCCCTACCCCCGCGAAGCGGAGGAGCGTCACCGCGCCCCCGACATCGTGAACGTCCCCCGCTTAGTGAAGGGGACGGAGCGGGTCCCCACCGGAGTGTCCACGTCCACCGTGCCGTTGGCGCGGTAGTCGAAGGTACCCGCGCGGAGGATGGACGAGGCGGCCCCGCCCAGCCCGGAGTACGAGAACTCCACCGGGATCTGGATGGACCGGCGCTCCCCGGCGCCCACGGTGAACTCCCGGTCGTACGTCCCCTCGGCGAAGCTCAGCCAGGTGTCGGCGTCCGCGGACTCGGTGTCGCGGACGGAGAGGCTGTAGCGGAGACGCTCGGAGCGGAGCGAGAAGCCGTTGGGATTGTCCACCTGGACGTTCACCAGGAGCGTCCCCCCGCGGAGCCCCAGCCCCCCGAGCGTGACGCTCTCCAGCTCCACCTTCGGCTGCCGGAAGCCGAACGCCCCGCACCCGGCGAGGAGGGCCACCGCGAGAATCGAAAAGAGTGCGCGGATCGTCGTGCGTGCCTTCATGGTTGCCTCACTCGTGTGTTTCGTCAGGTCGTGTCGGCGGGGAGCTCCAGCGAGGGCGCCGCGCGCCACGCCTCCCACGCCTCACCTTCCAGGAGCCGCCACCGGGCACCGGAGGCCAGGAGCACCCCCCGGCCGCACCACCCCGCCACGAACTCCAGGTCGTGGCTGGAGAGGAGCACGGCAGCCCCGGCGGCGCGGCGCCGGTCCAGCTCCTCCACCACGCGCCCCACCGAGGGGACGTCGAGGCCGTTCAGCGCCTCGTCCAGGAGGACCACCCGGGGGCGGTGCAGGAGCGCGGCCAGGATCGCCGTCTTCCGCCCCATCCCCTGCGACAGCTCCCGGCAGAGCAGCTCCTCCGCGCCGCGCAGCCCCAGGAGCCCCAGGAGGCGGTCCGCCTCGGCGGAAGCCTCCTTCCACGGCAGACCGCGGGCCGCGGCGACGAAGCGGAGCAGCTCGGCGACGGTCAGCTCCTCGTACAGGAAGGGGCGCTCCGGGACGAAGCCCATACACCCCGCGGCCGCCTGCGGGTCCGACAGGGGGTCGGCGCCGCAGAGGCGCACCTCGCCGCGGTCCGGGAGACGGTCGCCGGTGAGGCACCCCAGGAGGGTGGACTTCCCGGCGCCGTTGGAGCCCAGGAGCGCCACCGCCTCGCCGGGGGCGACGCCGAAGGCCACCTCCCGCAGGACCGCGCGCCCGCGGTACGCCTTCCCCACCCCCCGCACCTCCAGCACCGGCTCCGCCACGCTCACCTCCCCGCGGCGGCCAGGGAGATCCCCGCCCCGGCGCCGCTGGCGGCCAGCGCGGCGAGGAGCCAGGCCCAGCCGTCGGCGCCGGGGGCGCGCGCGCCCCAGGCGAGCGCCAGCGGGAGGGCGAGCCAGAAGGAGAGCCCGAACCCCGCGGCCCACCGCCCCAGGAGCCGGGTCCTCCACCCCAGCCCGAGCGCCCGGTCGATCCACCGCACGCCGCGCTCGCCGCGCCCCAGCGCCACCAGCGCCCCGCCCTGCGCCGCCAGGGCGAGCGCCCCGGCGCCGGCCACCCAGCTCCGCACCCCCTCCGCGTCGCCCCAGCGCACCAGCGCCACCACGCCGGCCGCGGCCACGGGCCAGGCGATCCGCCCCGCCCAGCGGAAGCGGCGGCGCAGCACCATGGCGTCCCGCGCGCGCGCCGCGGCGGCCCGCGGCGGGAGGAGGCGGGCCACGCCGCGGTCCAGCACCAGCCCGGTCTCCCCCGCGGCGGGAGGGGGCTCGAAGGCCATCTCGTTCCCCAGCGGGGCGAAGCGGGGAAGCGCCCGCGCGAAGGGGCGCGAGGCCAGCGCCGCCACGGCGAGCGACAGGGCGGCCACGCCCAGGAGCCGCGCGGCCGCTACGCCGGGGGCGGCGCCCAGCCACCCGCCCGCGAAGGCCCCGGCCAGGAGGGGGTAGAGCGGCGCGTAGACCAGCGGCGCGGTCCGCACCAGCCCGGGGTCCGGCCCCATCATCAGCGCGGTGATCCCCGGCTTCCCCCGCCGCGCGACGGCGAGCGCGGCGCGCGACTGCGCCCACAACCCGGTGCCCCACGCGGCGAGCGCGGCCGCGGAGCCCACGGCCAGGGGGCGCCCCGGCGGCGCGCCGTCCGCGGCGAAGGCCAGGAGCGGGAGGAGGAGGACGCCCGCGGAGGCGAGGAGGAGGCGGAGCGCCCGGTGCGCGAACAGGGCCCGGGCGGGGAGCCCCAGGCGGCGCAGGAAGCCCTCGTCGGCGGGGCGGAGGAGGAGGGGGTGCACCAGGAAGCCGACGGCCCCGCCCACCACCAGCCCCAGGAGGACGCCCTGCTCGGCGTCGTCCACGCGGGGGTGGACGCGCGGCCCCGCCACCCAGGCCCCGGCCGCCAGGAGCGCGGCGGGGAGCACCCACCCGGCGAGCGAGCCGGCACGCGGGCGGCGGAGCGCGCCCCGGAGCCGCGCCGCGTCCAGGCGGAGGAGGAGCGCCGCCCCGCCGCTCAACTCCCCGGCTCCGTCGGCGCGCGGCCCAGGATGCGCTCCCGCTCGGCCATGCGCGCGGCGACGTCGCGCTCGAAGCCGCGGTCGGAGGGCTCGTAGAAGCGGCTCCCGGCCAGCGCGTCGGGGAGGCACTGGAGGTCCACCACGGCGCCCGGGTGGTCGTGGGCGTACTTGTACCCCTTCCCGTACCCCCAGTCCTTCATCAGCCCGGTGGTGGCGTTGCGCAGCTCCAGCGGGACCGGGGCGTCGGGGTGCGCCTCGGCGGCCCCGGTGGCGGCGTGGAGCGCCATGTACGCGTGGTTGGACTTGGGCGCCTGGGCCAGGTACAGCACCGCGTTGGCCAGGGGGAGGTACCCCTCGGGGGCGCCCAGCCGCTCGAAGGCGAGCATCGCCTGCACGGCCACGATCCCCGCCTGCGGGTCGGCCAGCCCCACGTCCTCGTACGCCATGGCGACCATCCGCCGGAAGAGCGTCTTGGGGTCCTCGCCGCCGCGCACCATCCGCATGGCCCAGTACAGCGCCGCGTCCCCGTCGCTGGAGCGGAGCGACTTGTGGAAGGCGGAGAGCATCTCGTAGCCGAGCGTGGCGTCGTAGCGGTCGGTGCGCTGCTGGAGGGCCTCGCGCACCCCGGGCTCCGTCACCGTGGCGCCGGGGCCGGCCAGCCGCGCGGCGATCTCCAGGGCGGTCAGCGCCTGCCGGGCGTCCCCCCCGGTGGCGCGCACCAGGAGCTCCTCGGCCTCGTCGTCCAGCGCGGTCCCGGCGCCGCCCAGCCCCCGCTCCTCGTCGGCCAGCGCGCGGCGGAGCACGGCGCGCACGTCGTCCGGGCGGAGCGGCTCCAGCACCAGCACGCGCGAGCGGGAGAGCACGGCGGGGTTGATCTCGAACCCCGGGTGCTCGGTGGTGGCCCCGATGAGGACCAGGAGCCCGGACTCGATGAAGGGGAGGAGGAAGTCCTGCTGCCCCTTGTTGAGGCGGTGGATCTCGTCCACGAAGAGGAGGGTCCCCCGCCCCGCCCGGCGGCGCGCCTCGGCCTCCTTGACGATCTCGCGCAGGCGGGGGACCCCCTCGCTGACGGCGCTGAAGGGGACGAAGGCGGCCTCCACCTCCTCCGCGATGGCCCGCGCCAGGGTGGTCTTCCCGCTCCCCGGGGGCCCGTGGAGGATCAGGTTGGGGAGGTGGCCGGCGCGCAGGAGGCGGCGGAGCGTCCCCTCGGGCCCCACCAGGTGCGCCTGCCCCACCACCTCGTCCAGGGTGCGGGGGCGCATCCGCTCCGCCAGGGGGACGGAGCCGCGGGGGATGGCGGGAGCCGCGTCGCGCGCGGGCTTCTCCGGGGGCGCGGCGTCGCCGAACAGGGAAAGGTCGTCGCTCATCGGTGCACCGCTCCTCCCACCAGGGTCCCCGCCAGGAGGTAGACCGCGAACCCGGCGAACACGGAAAGGGCCGAGGTCCAGCTCCGCTCCTTCTGCACCTCGGGGATCAGGTTGGAGGCGGCCACGTAGAGGGTGACCCCCGCGCTGAGCGCGAGCCCGTGGTCGCGGAGCGGGCCCAGGTACTCGGTGAGGACGACGCCGGCCACGGTGGAGGCGCCCAGGAGCCCCACCGCCTGGAGCGCGCGGCTGCGGCTGTTCCCGCTGGCGAGCATGATGGAGGCGACGGTGACCCCTTCGGGGATCTTGTGCAGGAGGATGGCGGTGAAGACGAGCATGCCGAGCGCGGAGCTGACCCCGAACCCGCTGGCGATGGCCACGCCGTCGAAGAAGGTGTGCAGGAGGAGCCCCAGGAGCGCGGCCACCCCCACCCAGGTCCCCACCATCTCGTCGTGGTGGGTCTCCTCGCCGAAGTGGAAGTGCGGGGTGACGACGTGCTGGGTGAGGTGCACCCCCAGGTAGCCCACGACGACGGCCATGGCCGCGCCGGGTCCAGCCTCCAGGGCGTGCGGGACCATCCCCAGCAGGGAGACGGCGAGCATGAACCCCGCCCCGAAGGCGATCAGGAGCCGCTGCGTCCCGCGCCCGGCCAGCGACGAGGTGGTGATGACCAGTCCGCCCACGAGGTTGGCCGCGGCGGCGACCAGGGCGTAGAGGAAGGCTGCGTTCACCGGCTCCGTTCCGGACCAGGGTGTGCGCCCGGCCGGGCGCAAACCACGGAACCTGTCGCCCGCCGCCGGGGCTGTCAACTGGCGGGGAGCTCCCCCTCCAGCACCACGTACGCCCCCGCCAGCCCCTCCACGTGCGTGAGGGAGAGATGGCAGCGCCGCACGCCGCGGGCCTCGGCCACCTCGGCGGCGGTCCCGGCAAGGCGCAGCGAGGGGGCGCCGGAGGGAGCGGAGACCACCTCCACCTCGGTCCAGCGCCCGCCCCGACCCCACCCGGTGCCGAGCGCCTTGAAGAACGCCTCCTTGGCCGCGAAGCGAGCCGCGAACGACTCGGGCGGGTGGCGCCCGGCGCGGCAGCGCGCCGCCTCGGCGGGGGTGAAGAGGCGCAGCAGGGCACGCTCCCCGCGCCGCTCCAGGAGCTCCCACACGCGCTGGACCTGGACGAGGTCCGCCCCGACCCCTACGATCATGCGCCGCGCCGCGCCGGGAGACGCCCCCCGGCACGCTCCTCGCAAGGGGACGGCGGCGCGACCGCGATCAGTTCCGACACCGGCGACGGAGGGGGTGGAGTGCGAGTTCGAACCCGGGAAAAGCTCCAGCTTCTGGGCGTCATGGCCGCGGGTGCCCTCACGGGGATCGTGATCGGGTACATCCTGGTGCAGCTCCTCATCAACCGCTGATCGCGCCGCCTACTCCCCCGCCCCGATCACCCGCCGCACCCCCAGCAGGATCCGCTTCAGCTCCCGCTCGTAGCCCCGCCGCCCCAGCAGGTCGTTGCGGGCCACCCCGCCGTTCCCCAGCGAGGCGTGCACGATGTGCGACCCGCCCATGGAGAGGGTGACGTGCGTCACCCGCCCCGGCTCCTCGGTGTAGAAGAGGAGGTCGCCGGGGAGGAGGGCGGAGAAGTCGTCCCCCGGGTCCACAGGCTCGCCGGTGCGCGACTGCTGGTCGGAGTCGCGGGGGAGGAGGCGGCCGTGCATGCGGTAGAGCGCCTGCACCAGCCCGGAGCAGTCCACCCCCGCCTGCGTCACCCCGCCCCACAGGTACGGCGCGCCGATCCAGCGCGCGGAGCTGGCGACGACGGCGGCGCCGTCCAGCGGGAAGCGGAGCGGCCGGTGCGCGGCGGAGACCAGCTCCCCCGACGGCCGGCCGCGCCGCCCGTCGGGGAGGCGCACCACCTCCTCCGACTCGCGCACCACCCGCGCGCCCCAGGGGAGCCGGGCGAACACCTCGCCGTCGGCGTTGGACAGCTCCGCCCCCAGGGAGATCCACGCCTCCCCCTCCGTCCCCACCTCCCAGGCGCGCGCGTCGCTCTCGTCCACCAGCGCCACGTAGCCGGCGTGGACCCACCCGATGTACCCCTCGGGCGCCCGGCACTGGAGCCAGCGCCCGGTGCGTCGCAGGACGATCAGGTGGTGCCCCAGGAGGGTCTGCGACACCTGCGTGTCGTTGATGCTGGGCCCGGCGAGCATCGGCGCGACCGCGGAGGTGACCACGGCGTGCACCTGCTCCCCGCTCTCGGCTTCCGGGAGGCGGACCACGCGGTCCATCACCACCGACCAGGCGCCGAGCGCGGCGGCCTCGCGGTGCAGCGCCTCCGCGGCGGCGGGCTCGGAGGTGGCGCCCTGGAGCACCAGCACCTCCCCCTCGGTCTCCACCTCCACGTCGAACACGGCCAGCCGCGGGTCGGGGGCGTACTCCGCCCGTACCCGCTGCACCAGCCGCTCCACCCGGTGGTGCCCCGCGGCGGCGCTCACGCGGCGCCTCCCCGCTCCAGCACGTCGATCACCCGCTCCACGTCGGCCGCGTCGTTGTACAGGTGGGGCGAGAGGCGGATGGCGCCCTCGCGGAGCACGCACGTCACTCCCGCGTCCGTGAGCGCCGCGAAGGCGCGCTCGGGGGAGGGCGGGCGGAAGCAGAAGATCCCGGAGCGGCGCTCCGGGTGGAGGTCGCTCACCACCTCGGTCCCCGGCCGCTCCGCCGCCCAGGCCGCCAGCGGCTCCAGGATCTCCGCCAGGTGCGCCCGGACGCGCTCCACGCCCACTTCCAGGAGGAGCTCCAGGGAAGCGGCGAAGCCGGCGAGGTCGTGGAAGGGGAGGGTGGCCACCTCGAACTTGCGCGCCTCCTCCACGAAGCCCCAGCGGTAGTCGAGGAGGTGCGACAGGTCGGCGCTGGCCTGCATGGAGGCCCACCCCACCACCTGCGGCTCCATGCGGGGGAGGAGCTCGCGGCGCACGTAGGCGAAGCCGGTGCCGAAGGGGGCGCAGAGCCACTTGTGCCCGCCGGTCGCCAGGACGTCGACCTCCGCCTCGCGCACGTCCAGGGGGATCTGCCCGAGCGACTGGATGGCGTCCACCACGAAGAAGATGCCGCGCTCGCGGCAGAAGCGCCCCAGCTTCGGGAGGTCGGCGCGCCACCCGGTGGCGAACTGCACGGCGGAGAGGGCGAAGACGGCAACGTCGCCGCGGTCCAGCCGCTCCAGGAGCCGGTCCTCGTCGGGGCGTCCCAGCGGGTCGGTGGGGACGATCTCCAGCCGCGCGCGGGAGGCGGGCCCCATCCACGGGTACACGTTGGCGGGGAACTCGCGGTCGCTCGCCACCACCACGGAGCCGGGGCGGACGGGGAGGCACTGCGCGGCCAGGTTGATCCCGAAGCTGGTGTTCCCCCCCAGCGCGATCTCGTCCGGGTCGGCGCCCACCAGCCGCGCCGCGGCGGCGCGCGCCCGCTGGAGGGTGTCCCCGAAGTCGGCGTCCTCCCACTCGTGGATGCGCGAGCGCCGCAGGGTCATGGCCTCCACCGCCGCGCGGGTCCGCTCCGGGACGGGGGTGACGGAGGCGGCGTTGAGGTAGGTGGTCTCCCGCATGGCGGGGAACTCCCGCGCGCGGAGGGCCTCGACGTCGAGGGACGGGGTGGAGCGGGTCTGCGGCATGCGGTGCGCGTGCGCTGCGGGCGAAGGTGGGGGAAGGGGCACAGGATAACTCCGCCCTCCCGCTCTCGACAAGCCGGACGGCGCGCGAGGGGCACGCCTCTCCCGCCATCGGGGTATCCCGGGAGCCGCACCCTCCCCGCATCCCACGTGCCCATGAAGATCACGGCCATCGAGACGCAGAAGAACGACCCGGAGCGCGTGAACGTCCACGTGGACGGCGCGTTCCGCCTGGCGCTGGGCGCGGAGATCGCCTGGAGCGCCCGGCTGCACGTGGGCGACGAGGTGACGGAGGCGCTCCTGGAGGAGCTGGAGCGCCGGGACCGGGCGTGGAAGGCGCGCGAGGCGGCGCTGGTGCTGCTCTCCTTCCGCCCGCGCACGGCCGCGGAGCTGCGCCGCCGCCTGCGCGAGAAGGAGTTCCCGGAGGAGGTGGTGGAGGAGTGCCTGGCGGGGCTGGACGGGCTGGGGCTGGTGGACGACGCGGCCTTCGCGGCGATGTTCGTGCGCGACCGGGTGCGCCTGAAGCCCCGCGGGGTGCGCCGCCTCGCGCAGGAGCTGCGCGAGAAGGGGGTGGACGCGGACACGGCGCAGGCGGCGATCACGGGCGTCTTCGAGGACGCGGAGGTGTCGGAGACGGAGCTGGCGCGCGAGGCCGCGGCGAAGTGGCGCGCGAAGCCGGGGGAGGACCGGCAGAAGGCGCGCGCGCGCTTCTACGCCTTCATGGCGCGCCGGGGGTTCGGCGGGGACGCGATCCGCGAGGTGATGGACGAGGTGCTGGGAGGAGAAGAGGACGGCTGACCGGCCCCCTCCCCAGCCCCTCCCCCGCATGCGGGAGAGGGGAGCCAGGGTGGTGCGCGGAAGCAGGACCGGAGCAGAGGCACCCTCCGCGCGCCCCCACCCGGCGGCCTGAGAGCCGCCACCCTCCCCCGTTCCGGGGGAGGGGCATCTCCACGCTTCGATCCTCACCTTCACGGCGTCGTGCTCCCCCTCTCCCAGCATTGGGAGAGGGGGCCGGGGGGTGAGGGCCGCCACGGACGCGCGACACCGCCGGACACCGCGCGCAGTGTCGTTCGCAGTTCCCGCAGTACCCATAAAATCCGTGACGGAGGGAGACCCGCCGGCCGTTTGGCGGGGCTCACTCCGGGGCGGGGAGACTCGCGGGCCGTTTCGCGAGGCTCACCGCCCCCGCGCAGGAGACCGGCAGCAGTACCGCCGGGCTCCGGAGCGGCCCCAGAGCTCCCGGAAGCTTGACCCCGCGCCCCCGCCCCGCGCACCTTGTCCGCACCACCCTCCCGCCCGTCCCCGTCCCGGAAAAACCATGAAGAAGCTCGGCTTCGCCCTCGTCGCCCTGGTCCTGCTCCTCCTCCTGGCGGTCGGAGGCGGCCTGATGTACCTCCGCTCCTCCGAGCCCGACCCCGCCCGCGGCGCCACGCTCGCCGGCCTCGACCGGGAAGTCCAGGTGTGGCGCGACTCGCTGGCCGTCCCCCACGTCTGGGCCAAGAGCGAGGAGGACCTGTTCCGCGCCATGGGCTACGTCCACGCCCAGGACCGGCTCTTCCAGATGGAGCTGTTCCGCCGCGTCGCCGACGGCCGCATGGCCGAGATGCTCGGCGCCGACCTGGTGGACACCGACCGCTTCCTCCGCACCCTGGGGATGGGCCGCGCCGCCGCCGCCAACGAGCGGGTGCTGGACCCCGAGAGCCGCGCCCTGATGCAGGCCTACGCCGACGGCGTCAACGCCTGGATCACCGGCCACCGCGGCGCCCTCCCCCCCGAGTTCATCGCGCTCCGCTTCCGCCCCGAGCCCTGGACCGTCCGCAACTCGCTCTCCATCGCCAAGATCATGGCGTGGGACCTGGCCGACTGGAACGTGGGCCTCGACCTGCAGCGCGCCGTCGACCGGGTGGGCCCCGCCCTGGCGAAGGAGCTGTACCCGTCCTACCCGGAGTGGGGCGTGCGCATCGTGGGCGCCGACGCGCAGTGGACGGGGAAGGGCGCGCGCCCCGGCGCCCGGGAGCGGCGCGGCGGCGCGCCCCCTCCCGCGCGTGGCCGGCGTCCCCGTCCCCCGCATCCCCCCGATGGCCGAGCGCCTCCTGGACGGCGTCTCCGCGGCGCGCGCCTCCAACTCGTGGGTGATCGGCGGCGCGCGCACCCGCTCCGGGAAGCCGATCCTGGCCAACGACATGCACCTGGCCCTGCGCGCCCCCTCGCTCTGGTACCTGGCGGCGCTGCACGGCGGCGGGATCGACGCCGCGGGGATGACGCTCCCCGGCGTCCCCGTGGTGGTGGCCGGGCACACGGAGCGGGTGGCGTGGGGGTACACCAACGCCATGGTGGACGACGTGGACTTCTTCGTGGAGGAGGTCGACCCGCGCGACTCCACGCGCTACCGCACGCCGGGCGGGTGGGCCCGCTTCGAGGCGCGCCCCGAGACCATCCGCGTGAAGGGCGCCGAGCCGGTGGTGCACCGCGTCCGCGCCACCCGCCACGGCCCGGTGATGTCGGACGTGGAGGACGTGGCGCGGCGCGGCGGGAAGCGCGTGCTCGCCATGCGCTGGACGGCGCACGACCCGTCGCACGAGTACCGCGCGCTGATCGGGATGAACCGGCGCGCAGAGCGCCGCCGAGTTCATGCGGGCCGTGCGCGAGTTCCGCAACCCGCACCAGAACGTGGTGTTCGCCGACGACGCGGGGAGCTTCGGCTACTGGATGGGCGGGCGCGTCCCGGTGCGCGCCTCCGGCGACGGGCTCCTCCCCGTGGCGGGATGGACGGGGGAGGGCGAGTGGACGCGCTACCTGGAGTTCGACGAGCACCCGCACGTGCTGAACCCCGCCGAGGGCTTCGTGGTCACCGCCAACAACCGGCAGGCGGGCGACGACTACCCCCACCGCATCTCCTCCAACTGGGCCGACCCGTACCGGGCCATGCGCATCCGCCAGATGGTGGAGCGCGGCCGCGGCCTCACCGCCGACGACGTGGCGCGGCAGCAGATGGACGTGCGCGACGCCCACGCGCTGCGCTACCTCCCCCTGGCGCCGGCGCGCCGCGCAGCTCGCCGGGGACACCGCGGCCGGGCGCCTGCTGGGGAGGTGGAACGGCGAGGCGGCCATGGACTCGCGAGGGGCCGCCGTGTTCTACCTGTGGTACGACGGCCTCCGGCGCCGGGTGGGGACCGACGAGTTCCGCGGCGCCCCCGTGCACTTCCCCCGCGCCGCGCTGGACCGGGTGCTGGACGCCGGCGGGCGGAGCCCCTGGGTGGACGACGTGGGGACGGAGCGGAGGGAGACGCTGGACGAGCTCTCCGCCGCGGCGCTGCGCGAGGCCGTGGCGACGGCCGGGACGAGGACGTGGGGCGAGCTGCACCACACCCGGATCGAGCACCCGCTGGGGGTGGTGCGGGCGCTGGACCGCGCGCTGGGGCTCAACGTGGGCCCCTTCCCCAGCGGCGGCTCCGCGCACACGGTGGCCGTGGCGGCCTACGGCGGCGCCCGCCCCCCCTTCCTGAACACCTACGGTCCCAGCCAGCGGCACGTGGTGGACCTGGCGGACGTGGACGGGTCGGGCGGGTTCGTGATCCCCACCGGCCAGTCGGGGATCCCCTTCTCGAAGCACTACCGCGACCAGACGCCGCTCTGGCGCACCGGTCGGCTGTGGCGGATTCCGCTGGACCGCGGCAGGGCGGAGGCGCGTGTCGTGAGCCGGATGGTTCTGACGCCACGTTAGGGTTCGGGCGTGCCCCCCGCTGGCGCGGGGGTCGGGCTGCGGCTCCGTAAGCCGGCAAACAACGCCGGCTAACGGAGTCGAGCCCCGCGCAAACAGCCGCGCGGGTCTCGCCCCTCCGGGCTCGCATCCCTCACGCAACTGCTTCCTGTACCTGTAGTTGCCGTGCACCCCTCCCCCCTTGTGGGGGAGGGGCCGGGGGTGGGGGGTGCCCGGGCGCGCCCCGCCGACGACCCACACGCGCGGATGCAGAAGGGGGCGGCGCCGACCGGCGCCGCCCCCAGCTACTTCCCGAGCCGCCCGTGACCTACTGGCGGCAGGGGGCGTTCGGGTCGGGCTTCGGCTTGTCCACCACGATGCGCCGGTCGCGGTTGGCCACGCCGAGCGCGATGTCGCGGACGAACCCGGCCACCTTCGCCATCTCGTCGTAGGCGATGTACTGCGGCTCGTCGCTCAGCATGTGGTAGTCGATGTGGTAGCCGCGCGACAGGTAGGTGATGGGGATGCCGTAGCGGGCGTACATGTAGTGGTCGCTCCGGCAGTACCGGTTCAGCGGGTGCCCCGCCGCGTCGAACGAGTAGTCGATCCGCATCGGCTGCGGGCGCGCCGCGTTGGTGGCGTCCACGATGTCGCCCAGCTCCGTGGAGAGCCGGCGCGAGCCGATGATCTGGATGTACCCCGGGCCGCCGGTGGAGAGGTCGGTCGCCATGCCGCGGCCCACCATGTCCATGTTGAGCGCCGCCACGATGGAGTCGCGCGGGACCGTGGGGTTGTCCGTGAACCACTGCGACCCCAGGAGCCCCGCCTCCTCGCCCGTGTGGGAGACGAAGAGGATGGAGCGCTTCGGCCGGTCGGGCGAAGCCGCCAGCTCCTCCGCGATCTCCATGAGCGTCACCGTCCCGGAGCCGTCGTCGTCCGCGCCGTTGAACACCGAGTCGGCGCGGGCCGGGCGGATGCGGCGCACCGAGTCGACGGCCGCGCGGATGCGCGCCCGCTGGGCCGCAGACGGAGTGCCCGGGTCGTCGTTGGCGCCGGCCGGGCGCATCACCCGGTTGTAGGCGCGGAGCGAGTCGTGGTCCACCGCCCGGGCGGCCACCCCCTCGTGGTCGTTGTGCGCGCCGATCACCACGTACTGCCCGCGCGCCGCCGGGTCGCTCCCCCGCAGCACGGCCACCACGTTGCGGGAGGGGAAGGCCGCCGGGGCCTCCACGTAGCGCACGTTGCCGCTCACCGCGCGGCCGGCGGTCCCCGGGCGCATCCCCTCCAGCGGCGCGCCCATCAGGGCGCGGGCCGTGCCCTGCGACACCCACATGAACGACGCCGACGGCGAGCTCTGCCCCGTGCTGAGCTGGATCCCCGTCTCGCGCAGCGTCTCCCGCGTCTCCGCCGGGACCTGCTCCATCGCCACCACCGCCACCCCCGCCGCCTCGGGGTAGAGGGGCATCACCGAGCGCCGGACGTTCCACGGCGTCTGCCCGTTGGGCCCGGGGCGCACCGCCACCAGCACCAGCTTCCCGGCGCCCGCCGCGGCCGGGATCATGCTCGCGTCGTCGCCGAGCGTCCCGCCGAAGACCGCCTGCACCCCGTTCAGCGAGCGCGCGCCGGGTCCCTGGTCGCGCAGGAGGAAGTCGGTCCAGGGGCGCAGCTCCGCCCCCTCCACGCTCAGCGAGGAGCGCTCGTCGAAGGCGCGCCGCACCAGCGGCACCGTCTGGAAGAAGGTCCCGTTCTCCCCCGCCGGCTCCAGCCCCATCCGCCGGAACTCCGCGGCGATGTAGTCCGTGGCCTTGACGTTGCCGACGTCGCCCACCTGGCGGCCCCGCATGGAGTCGTCGGCGATCAGGTACAGGCGCGTCATCAGGTCCGCGGCGCTGATCGCGGCCGTGGTGGGGCGCGGCGCGTGCTTCAGCGGCAGCTCGCCGGCCGCCGCCACGGGCGGCATGCCCACGGGCGAGGTGGCGCCCGGCTGGGTGGCGGGCGCGCACGCGGCGGCTCCGGCGAGGAACAGGATCGACAGGCGCGTCAGGTTCACGAATCCGCTCCGATTCGGTGTGGGGGTGCCCGTTTGCGGCGGAGGTCAGCGGTCAAGATACCACACCCCGCCCGCGCGGCAAGTTCCCGGCCCGCGCTACCCTCCCAGCATCCTCCCCACCCGCTCCGCCATCCGCCGCACCCTCTCCGTGTACGGCGGATACAGCCACTTCGCGGCGCTGAAGCGCCCCTGCACCAGCACCGCGCGCTCGTGCGAGAAGGTGCGGAAGCCGAACCGGCCGTGGTAGCTCCCCTGCCCGCTCTCCCCCACCCCGCCGAAGGGGAGGTCGGGGTTGGCGAGGTGGAGCACCACCTGGTTCACCACCGTCCCCCCCGCCGAGGTCCCGGCCAGCACCCGCTCCACCACCGGGCGGCTGCGGGCGAAGACGTACAGCGCCAGCGGCTTGGGGCGGGCGTTGATCCGCTCCAGCGCCTCGTCCAGCGAGCCGAAGGTGAGCACCGGGAGGATGGGGCCGAAGATCTCCTCCCCCATCACCGGCATCTCCCAGGTGGCCCCGGAGAGCACCGTGGGCGCCACGTAGCGCTCCGCCGCGTCGGTGACGCCGCCGGTCTCCACCCGGGCCCCCTCCCGCACCGACGCCTCCAGCAGCCCCGCGAGCCGGGCGAAGGCCCCGTCGTCCACCACCCGGCAGAACGAGTCGCACCCGCGGCGCGCCTCCTCCGTCGCCCCGTACAGGCGCGCGACGGCGGCCTTCAGCTCCGCCACCAGCTCCGCCGCGCGCGACTCGTGCACCAGCACGTAGTCCGGGGCCACGCAGGTCTGCCCCGCGTTGATCATCTTCCCCCAGGCGATCCGCTCCGCCGCGGTCCGCACGTCCGCCGAGGCGTCCACCAGGGCGGGCGACTTCCCGCCCAGCTCCAGCGTCACCGTCGACAGGTGCTCCGCCGCCGCGCGCATCACCCTGCGCCCCACCGCCGTGCTCCCGGTGAAGAAGACGTGGTCGAAGGGGAGCGACAGGAGCGCGTCGGCCACCTCCACGCCGCCCCGCACCAGCGCCACCTCGTCCTCGCGGAAGGCGTCGGCCACCACGCGGGCCAGCGCGCGCCCCGTCTCCGGCACCTTCTCCGAGGGGCGGAGCACCACCGAGTTCCCCGCCGCCAGCGCCCCCACCAGCGGCCCCAGGAGGAGGCGGACCGGGTAGTTCCAGGGGGCCAGCACCAGCACCACCCCCCTGGGCTCGTAGCGCAGCTCGCTCCGCGCTCCCGCCAGCGCCAGCGGCGTCCCCGTCCGCACGGGGCGCATCCAGCGGCGGAGGTGCCGCGCGGCGTGCCGGATCTCCGCCAGCACCTGCTGGATCTCCGTGAGCTCCGACTCGGTGGGGTGCTTGCGGAAGTCGGCGTGCATCGCCGCCGCCAGCTCCCCGCGGCGGGCCCGGACCGCCGCCGCCAGCCGCTCCAGCCGGGCGATCCGCTCCGCCGCGTCCGGGGGCCCCGTCGCCCGCCGCCGCGCCCGCTGCGCCTCGTAGACGCGCCGCGCCTCCGCCGTGTGCGTGTGGTCCACGTGCGTCTACTCGTGCCGGATGGCGTCGATGGGGGAAAGGTTCGCGGCGCGGCGCGCGGGGTAGATCCCGAAGGCCAGCCCCACCATCACCGGCACGACCAGTGCCACCGCCAGCGTCCCGGGGGAGGGCGCCGCGTGCATGGTCTCCCCCATGAAGGCGCGGACCGCCAGCGCCATCCCGGAGGCGCCGAGCGTCCCCAGCGCCACCCCGACGACGCTCCCCACCCCGGCGATGGCGACCGACTCGGCCAGGAACTGCACCAGGATGTCGCGGCGCCGGGCGCCCACCGCCCGCCGCACCCCGATCTCGCGCGTGCGCTCCGCCACCGAGGCGAGGAGGACGTTCATGATCCCGATCCCCCCCACCAGGAGCGAGATCCCGGTGATGGCCCCCATCACCAGCTTGAACACGCCGATCCCCTGCTCGGCCTCCTCCACGACCTGCTGGTAGCTGGCGAAGGTCACCCGCTCCTCCGGCGGGCCGAAGCGCACGGCGATCCAGTCCTCCACCGCGGTGCGCGCGCGCGCCACCCCCTCCAGCCTCCGCGCCCGCACCAGGAGGAGCGGCGGCGCCGGGGTGGCGAAGAGGTCGCGCGCCGCGGAGAGGGGGACGTAGGCCACCCGGTCCTCCTCCCCCGGCTCGGACGCGAAGATCCCCACCACCCGGCGCCGCTCGCGCCCCACGCGCACCGTCTCCCCCAGGAGCCTGGCGCCGTCGTGGGGCTCGGCCAGCCGGCGCGCCAGCCACGCCGACAGCACCACCACGGGAACGTTGCGGTCCGCCTCGGCCTCCACGAAGAAGCGCCCCTGCTCCAGCTCCAGCCGCTCGAAGTCCACTCCGTTCGCGAGCGTGGCGATCACCTCCCCCTCCTCCTCCCGGCTCCCCCGCGAGGCGTGGAGGGTGGCGGAGCCCTTGGTCCAGAGCGAGACCTGCGACACCTCCGGGAGGCGGGCCACCTCGGACGCGTCGCGGGGGGTGAACGTCAGGACGTCGCGGACCAGGACCCTGCGCCCGTTCACCTCGCGGCTGGTGCGCGGGACCACGCGCACCACCTGGAGCGACTCCTTCCCCAGCGCGTCGCGGACGAAGCGCTCCATGGCGTTCCCCAGCGCGAGCACCGCCACCAGCGAGGCGACGCCGATCACGATCCCCAGCGTGGAGAGCGCCGTGCGCAGCGGGTTCGCCCGCAGCCCCTCCAGCCCCGCCCGCACCGAAGCCACCGCCTCGCCGCGCACGAAGGCGCCCACCGCCCCGAGGCCTCTAGGGATCATGGGAATGACACGAGGGGAAAGGAAAGGGAAGAATGAGGGGGAGGGTGACTCGTCCGGGAGCGTGGCACCCCCCACCCCCGGCCCCTCCCCCACAAGGGGGGAGGGGAGCACGACAACTGCAATACGGGAGGGAGGGAAAGAAGTTGCGTGAGGGATGCGAGCCCGAAGGGGCGAGACCCGCGTAGTGTGCGGGGCTCGACTCCGTTAGCGAGCGTCGTCTGCTCGCTTACGGAGCCGCAGCCCGACCCCGCGCCAGCCGGGGGCACGCCCGAAGCCTTGCCCTACGACTCAGTCGAACATGTCCCACGCCCGCTCCAGGTCCGCCTTGGAGTACACCCGGAACGCCGTGAGCGTGTTGGTCCGCTCGATCCCGTTCACCTGGGCGATCTCCTCGGTGACGATGGTGGCGATCCGCTCGTACTCCTCCACCCGGACGATGGCGATCAGGTCGTACTCGCCGGACACGGAGTAGACCTCCGCCACCCCGTCGATCCCCGCGATGCGCCGGGCGAGCGCGGGGACGTCCCCGGGGACGGAGCGGATCAGCACGACGGCAGCGACCATGGCGGGACCTCTCTGGAAGTGTCAGGGTTCAGGAGCTCGGCGCGGGAGGAGGCGGAGCCCGGCGGCGAGGAGGAGCGGGGCCGCGGCCACCAGCGGCCACCACGGCTCCCCCTCCGGCGTGACCAGGCGGGCGCGGAGCGCCGGTACCGAGACCACCAGCACCGCGAGCCCGTTGTTGGCCAGGTGCATCAGCATCCCCGGGAAGACGGAGCGCGTCCGCCACGCCACGGTCCCGATCAGGAGCCCCAGCCACGCCGTGGGGAGGAAGCGGATGGCCGTCTCGAAGGAGAGGTGGAAGGCGCCGAACACCAGCGCCGAGACCCCCACCGCCCGCCACGCCCGCCCCTCGCGCCCCACCCCCTGGAGGAGCACCCCCCGGAACACCAGCTCCTCGCACACCGCCGGCGTGAGCGCCACCAGCAGGAGCAGCCAAATCATCCGCCCCGGGCCGCCCGCCGTCAAGAGGCGCTCCAGCACCCCGAGCAGCTCGGGGGGGAGGGAGAAGAAGAAGCCCTGCGCCCAGGCGAGCGCCCACCCCAGGGGGATGCCGCCCGCGATGACCAGCGCCGCGGCCAGGAAGGATCGCACCCCCGCCGGCCGGAGCGCCAGGGTGCGCCGCGCGTCGAAGGGCCCCAGCGCCGCGAAGGCGACGGCCGGGAGCGCCAGGAGGAGCCACTCCGAGAGGAGGAGGCCCCGCTCTCCCAGCGACCCCTGGAGCGCCCCGCCGACGTAGAAGTACAGGAGCCCCACCCCGGCGACGAAGGCCAGCGACTCCGCCGGGCGGGGGACGCCGCGCCGCGCCGCGCGCCACCGGCGCAGCCGCTCCACCGGCGACCCGGACGCGGGCGCCCCCCCCGACCCGCTCCCGAAGAGCACCTCCTCCCGCCCGAAGCTGCGCGCCGCGAACGCCAGCGCCAGCCCCGCGTACACGGCCGTGGAGCCCAGCGCCAGGAGGGCGGGGACCAGCGGCGCGTCCCCCGAGAGGAGGGCGCGGAAGAGGAAGGCCACCCCGGCCACCGGGACCACGGCCACCCCCGGCGTGAAGGCGATCCCCGGCATGGTGGCGAGGAGCGCGGGGAGGAAGCTCGCCAGGTACACGGGGGTGAGCGCGCTCTGCGCCTCCTTGAACGACTGCGAGCGCACCGCGATCCCCAGGAAGAGCGCAGCGAAGAGCACCGCCAGCGGCACCAGCACCGCGAGCACCACCAGGACCGCGGAGAGCGGGAGCGTGAAGCTGAGCCCGGCCGACCGCGCGAAGCGGAACACCCCCGACTGGAAGGTGAGGAGCATGCTCCCCAGGTTGAGCGCCGCCGCGGCGAAGCCGATCACCGCCACCGCCGCGAACTTTCCGGCCACGATCTCCCGCGCCGGGACCGGGGCGGTGAGCAGCGTCTCCAGCGTGCCGCGCTCCTTCTCCCCCGCGGCCAGGTCGATGGCCGGGTAGAAGGCGCCCAGCACCGTCATCACGATCAGGATGAGCGGGAGGATGCGCCCCAGCGCGTAGCCGCCCGCCTGCTCCGCCGTGGCGACCGAGGTGTCGGCCACGGCCAGCGGCTCGGCGAACGCCGCGGGGAGCCCGCGCGCGGCCAGCCGCCGCGCCAGGAGCGTGTCGCCCCACGCCTCCAGCCGGCGCTCCGCCACGTCGCGGGCGTAGCGCGAGCGGTCGCGGGTGGCGTCGTAGAAGATCCGCGCCCGCCCCGTCCCCGCGCTGTCCGCCGCCCCCGGGAGCACCACCACCGCCTCCGCCGCACCGCCGCTCACCGCCCGCGCCGGGGCACCCTCCGCGCGGACCACCCGGAGCGCGGAGTCGCGCGCCAGGAACGCCGCGGCCTCCCCGACGCCCCCCGCCACCGCCACCCGCGCCGGCTCCTCCGCCAGGCGCCGCTGCCCCAGGAGGGCGAGCTGCTCCATCATGACGAAGAGCACCGGGTACAGGAACACCGGGATCACCACCATCATCACCAGGGTGCGCCGGTCGCGGAGCGTCTCCCGCAGCTCCTTGGCGAGCACGCGCCCCACCACGCGCCGGTTCATCGCCGCCTCCACGATCCGCAGGAAGGCGCGGGCCAGGCTCCGCTCCCCCGACCGCTCCACGATCTCCTCCGCCGTCCCCTCCGCCACCAGCCGCCCCGCCGCGATGATCCCCACCCGGTCGGCCAGCAGCTCCACCTCCGACATCTGGTGCGTGGAGAAGAGCACCGCCCGCCCGCGCGAGCGCGCCGCGTCGACGAAGCGGTAGATGGCCTCGCCGCTGATCACGTCCAGCCCCAGCGTGGGCTCGTCCAGCACCAGCGCCGGCGGGTCGTGCACCACGGCGCGGGCGATGGAGACCCGCTGCCGCTGCCCGGTGGAGAGCCGGCCGCAGTGGCGGTCGGCGAACGGGCCGATCCCGAACGTCTCCACCACCCCGGCGACGCGCGCCTCCGCGGCCTCCCCCTCGATCCCGTGCAGCCCCGCGAAGTAGCGGAGGAGCTCGCGCGCGGTGAGCCGCTCGTACAGCCCCATGGAGGCGGCCAGGAAGCCGAGCCTGCGCCGCACCTCCAGCGGCTGCGCCGCCCCGTCGAAGCCGGCGATGCGGGCCGTCCCCCCGGTGGGGCGGAGGAGCGTGGCCAGGCAGCGCAGCGCGGTGGTCTTCCCCGCCCCGTTGGCCCCCAGGAGCGCGTACACCTCCCCCTCGGCCACGGTGAGCGACAGGCCGCGCACGGCGACGAAGTCGCCGTACGCCTTGGACAGGTTCTCGAAGCGGATCATGGAAGGACCGGACGGAAGGGAGGGAGCCCGCCCGCGGGGGCGGACGGGCTCCGGGAGCGGGTCAGGAGGCCGGCTTCTGCGCGCCGGCCACCAGGGCGCGGATCTCCGCCGGGAGCTCGAACACCGACGGCTGCGCGGTGTCGAACTCCACCGACCGCGTGGAGGAGACGATCTGCTGCCCCATCATGGTCCCCGTGCTCCGCGTGGGGATCAGGACGCCGCCGAACTCCTTGTAGTCGCTCACCACCGCGGAGGTCTCGACCTTCCCCATCGGCGTCTCCTGCGTGCGGACGATCCCGGCCAGGAGCCCGGTCTCGGTGTCGTAGCAGTTGAACGACTCGCGCCCCGACTTGCGGACGAGCTTCACCTTCCAGCACGCCTTCCCCCCCATCTCGGTGCGCTCCACCGTCCGGATGGAGGCGTAGGCGGACGGGTCGGCGATCATGGTGACGGACTCCACGAAGTCGGCGCCCTCGCGCATCTGCTCCAGCTGCTCTCCCTCGGCGAGCGCCGGGCCCTGCATGGCGTTGCTGGACCACCCCACCGTGCCGTCGAAGCCCATGGTGGTGGTCCCCGCCGCGCCCATCTCGATCCTGGCGAAGCTCCGGTTCGGCTTCGCGGAGTAGCTCTCGATGGTCCCCTTCATCCCCATGGCGGGCATCTCCATCTCGGAGACCACGCGGGCGGTGGAGTACCGCGCGACGCGGTCCCGGCCGCCCACCGCCTGGGCGTAGCGGTCCAGGAGCTGCTGCGCCGGCGGGAGCGTCCCCTGCGCCGCCAGGGGGGCGGCGGCGAGGGAGGCGAGCGCCGCCGCGAGGAGGAGCGAGCGGGACGTGGTGTGCTTGCGGATCATGGTGTTCTCCCGAGTGTGTGTCGTCGTGGTTGTGTGGGTGCTGCTTACTTCTGCCCGGCGATCCAGCGGGTGGCGGCGTCCAGGGCCGGGTCGCGCCCGGCCAGGAGCGCCGCCCGGGTGGGGGGCGCGGCCTCGTCGGGGACCACGCCCTTCCCCTCCAGCGCCTCCCCGCCGGGGGCGGTGAAGGAGGCGAAGGCGTGCATCAGCACGTCGCCGCTGGGGAGGCGTCCGGAGAGCGCGGGGAGCGCGGCCCCCGCGGAGGTCTCGCCGAACACCCGCGCCCGCCCCAGCTTCTGCATCCCCCCGGCGAACACCTCGGAGGTGCTGGCCGAGAGCGGGTCGGTCAGGATGGCCACGGGGCCGGCGTACGGCTTCACGGGGCGCCCGCGGGTGTCCACGCGGCGCGGGTTGACGGTGAAGCGCAGCTCGGTGTCGCGGGTGCGCATGGTCCCCAGCGACACCCGGTCGTCGATGAAGTGCCCGGCGATCCCCATCGCCATGGCCCCCACCCCGCC
This sequence comes from uncultured Gemmatimonadales bacterium, assembly GCA_963733105.1. GTDB lineage: Bacteria > Gemmatimonadota > Gemmatimonadetes > Longimicrobiales > Longimicrobiaceae > JAFAYN01. The sequence goes on from CAVTCB010000003.1 coordinate 489,985, forward strand.
CGGGTTGCCGCGCAGGTCCAGGACGATCCCGTCCGTGTCGCGGAGCTCGTCCACGGCCTCGTCGAAGGCGCGGGCGATCACCGGCATCCACAGGTCGAAGCGGATCACCCCCACCGTGGTCCCGTCGTCCAGCCGCACGCGCTCGCGCTCCAGCGTCACCGGCATCTCGGGGAGGTTGCCGTACCTGGTGAGGGTCCCGGTCACGGGACGGCGGACCAGCCGGCGCTCCACCCGGCGGCCGGAGCCGTCCAGGAAGCGGACCCGGACCGCGGAGCCGGCGGGCCCGGAGAGCGCGGGGAGGAGGCTCCCCAGCGCCTGCGATTCCAGGGAGCGCGGGTCGGCCGTCCCCTCCAGCGAGCGGAGCGCCGCCAGCACCGGGGCCGCCGCCCGGCTCCCCACCGCCTCCACCGTCCACCCGGTCCGCACCCCGGCCGCCTCGGCGGCCCCGCCGCGGAGCACGCGGGACACGACGAAGCGCCCGTCCACCCGCCGCACCTCCATCCCCGCCCCGCCCGCCGCGGCCCCGGCGGCGGAGGGCTCCGCCTCTTCCGCCCCGCCCAGGGCCTGGTCCACCTCGGCGGGGATGAGGTAGAAGTGCGACTGCTTCAGCCGCCCCACCATCTCCACCAGCACCGCGCGCAGCGCCGCGGCGTCGCGGGCCCCGGCGGCCCGGGGGCGCAGCTCGTCGCGCACGGCGCGCCAGTCCACGCCGTTGAAGGTGGAGTCGAAGTGCGTCCGGTGGATGGTGCTCCACGCGGAGTCGAAGGTGGCCAGCGCCAGCGCGGAGTCCACCGTGGGGGCGGTCTGCGCGGCGGCGGGGGCCGCGGCGCAGGCGGCTGCCCCGAGGAGCGCGAGACTGAAGGCCCGGCGCAGCGTCGCCGTGGCTCGGTTGCTCATGGAAGTGTCGGTTGGGGAGGTCGATGGACTCAGGAGCGGCTCCGCGCGTCCCGCAGCGCGAGGACCACCGCCGCGAGGAGGAGCGCCAGCCCGGCGCCCATCATGACGTAGCGCGCCCACCCGAGGGTGCGGAGGGTGATCCCCAGGGTGTTGAAGGTCATCCCCAGGACCAGGAACACCACCCAGACGCTGCCGCCGCCGCTGCTGCTGCTCTTGTCGGACATGACTGCCTGTGGGAAAGGAGTTTCGGCTACTCGTCTTCGGGCTCGAAGACTTCCTCGATGCGCGTCCCGAACACCCGCGCGATCCGGAACGCCAGCGGGAGGCTCGGGTCGTACTTCCCCGTCTCCAGCGCGTTGACCGTCTGGCGCGAGACGTCGAGCCGGTCCGCCAGGTCGGCCTGGGTCCAGCTGCGCTCCGCGCGGAGCACCCGGAGCCGGTTCTTCATCGGTAGTACAGCCAGGCGCCCCACCACCCCAGGGCGTAGAAGACGGCCAGCACGGGGAAGAACACGCCCCAGTTGAGCGCCGGCCACCCCATCATCTGCAGGAGCCCGTACACCATGGCGACGGCTCCCCCGCCCACGAAGGCGCAGGTCATCCCCACGAAGTAGATGCGGCGCTCCAGCTCGTCGGAGCGGACCAGGTCGTACACGGTCAGCGCCAGGCAGAGGAGCACGCCCACGGTGAGCACCCACATCTGCGGGAGCGAGAACCCCTCCCCGCTCCACACGCTCCCCATGGAGCCCACGATCCCCCCGACGATCCCTCCCAGCGCGCCGGGAACGAACCACTTCTCCAGGGCCCTGCGGTTTGCTCGCTTCATCGGGGCGGCGGGCAGCGGGGGTTCACGGACGGCGGGAACGACTATCGATGGGGTGAATGTAAACCTCCCCTTACATCGTGTCAAGCGTGGTTTACAATGTGTCGCGTGAGCTTTACTACAGCACAGAAACGAGCGCCGGCCCGCCCCCATGGCGAGCCGGCGCAGGTGGTCCCCCCCACCCCCGGCCCCTCCCCCACAAGGGGGGAGGGGAGAACTACGGACGCAGACGGGAGTTGCGTGAGGGATGCGAGCCCGAAGGGGCGAGACCCGCGCGCAGTTTGCGCGGGGCTCGACTCCGTTAGCCAGCGTTGTTTGCTGGCTTACGGAGCCGCAGCCCGACCCCGCGTCAGCGGGGGCACGCCCGAACCTTCTCCGTCAGCGGACGGAAGTACTCGCGACGGCGCGCACCACCTCGTCGATGGCGCCCTTCATCCGCGAAGAGGGAAGCCCGGAGCCGTTGGCGATGACGGCGAACACCACCTCCCGCCCGTCCTCCAGGGTGATGAAGCCGCTCAGCGAGTCCACGTTCCCGATGTAGCCGGTCTTTGCCGCCACCCGCCCGGGGAGGTCGGTCAGGCGGGAGCGGAGCGAGCCGGAGCGCCCGGAGACGGGGAGCGCGTCGCGCACCAGCGAGCCCCGCGGCGAGGTGCGCGTCCAGGCCAGGAGCCGCACCAGCGCGCGCGGGGGTCACCAGGTTCCCCGCGGAAAGGCCGGAGCCGTCGCGCAGCACGAACGCCGCGGAGTCGATCCCCACCGTCCGCTCCAGGAACTCGCGCTCCACGGCCAGCCCGGCGTCCCAGCTCCCCTCCCCCCGCACCTCCTTCCCCAGCGTCCACAGGAGCTGCTCGGCGAACCAGTTCTGGCTGCTCCCCAGGATGGGCCCGACCACCTGCGGGAGCGGGGGCGAGAGGTGCTCCGCCAGCACGGCCGCGCCCGCGGCGGGGGAGCGCGCCGGGTCGGAGACCACGCGCACCTCGGGGCGGCCCACCCGGATGCCGCGGCGCTCCAGGACCTCGCGGAGCACCGTCCCCGTCACCCGCGCCGCGTCCACCACCGCCACGCTCTCGGTGTCCGCCTCCGACCCCAGCGGGACGTCGCCGTACGCGATGATCCGGTTGGTCCCCGGAACCCGGTCGAAGTCCACCGTCCGCGGGCGTCCCGCGGCCACGGTGCGGGCGCGGTTGTCCAGCGACCAGGCGGCGCTCTCCGGCGCGCCCGTGATCCGCGCCCGCTCCCCCACGCGCGCCCCCGGCTCCACGCGGAAGTCGATGGCGTTGTCGTTGAAGCCCAGCGCCCCCACCGGCGCCGCGTACCACCAGAGCAGGTCGTAGCGCTCCCAGTCGGAGCGCAGGTGCAGCGAGTCGAAGTGGCTCTCGTCGGCCACGATCCCCCCGGCCACCCGGCGCACCCCCCGCGCCGCCAGCGAGTCCGCCAGCGCCTCCAGCACCGAGGTGCGGCTGGGGAAGTAGCGGGCGGAGAGGGTGGGGTCGCCGCGGCCGTACAGCACCAGGTCGCCCTCCAGCGTCCCGGCGCGCACCGGGCCCGCGGCGTACAGCGTGGTGCGGTAGCGGTACCCCGGGTCCAGGTGGTGCGCCGCCGCGGCGGCCACCACCAGCTTCAGGTTGGAGGCGGGGATGAAGTGGCGGTCCGCGTTGCGGCGGTACAGGGCGCGTCCGGAGGCCGGGTCCCACACCTCGATCCCCCAGTGCGCGCGGGAGAAGGGGGCGCGGTCCACCACCGCGTCGATGCGCCGGGCCAGCTCCGCCTCCGCCCGGGTGGACACGGAGGCGGGGGACGCGGTAGCTTGCGTACCCTGCTGCGCGGCGGCGCGCGCCGGGAGCCCCGCCGCCAGCGCGGCGAGGAGGAGCGCGGCCGCGGAGCCGCGCCACGGAGAACGAAGGGAGACCGGGGTCAAGTTCGCACGGGTTCGGGGAGAGAATGAGCGAGATCCTGCTGGCCGACGACGACGACGCCTTCCGGGAGATGGTCTCGGAGGTGCTGCGCATGGCCGGGTACACCGTCCGGGCGGTGCCCGGCGGCGCGCAGGCCCTCGCCGAGCTGCGCGTCCAGCTCCCCGACCTCCTCCTCCTGGACTACCGGATGGGGACCCCGGACGGCTTCCAGGTGTGCCGCCAGGTCAAGGACGACCCCCGCGTCTCGCACCTCCCGGTGCTGATCCTCACCGGCGAGGGGCGGATCGAGGACCGGCTCTCGGGGTTCGACGCCGGGGCCGACGACTACCTCCCCAAGCCCTTCGACCCCCGCGAGCTGCTGGCGCGCGTGCGCGCCCTGCTCCGCATGTCGCGCACCCTGCTGGAGCGGAACCCCACCACCGGGCTCCCCGGCGGCGAGGCCATCCACGACGAGATCCTGCGGCGGCGCGACCTGGGGGTCCCCTTCTCCATCTGCTACTTCGACCTGGACCACTTCAAGCCGTTCTCGGACCGCTTCGGCTTCGCCGTGGCCGACTCCGCCATCCACGCCGCCGGGGAGGTGGTGCGCGAGGCGGGGGAGACCCCCGGCACCTTCGTGGGCCACATCGGCGGGGACGACTTCGTGCTGCTGGGCGAGCCGTCCGACACGCGGCGCCTGGCCTCCGAGGCCCAGGCCGCCTTCCGCGCCCGCCTCCCGGGCTTCCTCCCGCAGGAGGTGGTGGGCGCCGGAACGTACAGGGCGGCGGACCGGGAGGGAAGGGTGCGAGACTTCGCCCTTCCCCGCCTGTCCGCCGCCGTGGTCCGCGTGGAGCCCGCCCTCCTCACCTCGCTCGACCGCCTGGGGGAGCAGGTGGCGGAGCTGAAGGGCCACGCCAAGCGCTCCGAGGGCTCCGGGATCGTGGAGGCCGACCTGGTCCCCTGAGCCGCCCCTACCCTTCCAGCGCCCGCCTCCCCGGGAACGGGCCCTGCTCGTGGGCCAGCTCCATGAACTCGTAGACGATCACCCCCTCGTCGGTCACCTCGGAGTTCACCCGGATCCCGTCGTCCAGCGAGTTCAGCACCTTCTCCGCCCGGGGGAGCGTCCACCCCAGCGCCGCCGCCGTTTCCGTGACCGTGAGCCGCCCCTGCCGCTGCGCCGCCAGCGACAGCACGGGGAGCTGCAGGTTGGAGATCAGCGCCGCGCGCCGGGCCTCCTTCTGCCTCCGCGCCACGCTCTGGAGCTTCAGCGCGCCCCCCCCGAACGCCGCGCCGAAGAGGACGGGGGCCAGCTCGAAGTTGGCGATCCCCGCCACCATCAGGATGGCCGCCAGCACGAACATCGCGATGGACCAGCCGTTCGCCGCGGCGCCGCTCCCCGAGGGGAGGGGCGTGTGCCCGTTGGGCCCGGCCAGGGCGCCGCCGGAGCGGGGCGAGAGCATCAGGTCGTTGGTGCTCCCCCAGTTCTTGGCGCAGCGCGGGCAGATGACGTTGTTGCGCTGGGTCAGGTAGTAGATGATGGCGAACAGCCCCATCATCCCGGCACTGATGGTGCCCAGCACGACCAGCCCGGCGATGTGGGACCCCTTGGAGAAGTAGGAGACGCCCTCCCCCGTGTAGCCGCACCGGGTGCAGGTGTGCCCCATGGCGGCCTGCATGCGCCCCAGGGGCTGGTGCCGGGCCAGGGGGCCGGAGTGCGCCATGGAGGGCATGGACGCCATCGGGGCCGCGGGAGCCGACGCGACCACCGCGCCGCACGTCGAGCAGTGGGTGCGGCCGGGGGGGACGTGGGCTCCACAGGTGGAACAGTACATGCTTCGCTCCCGCGCCGTTCTGCGGCGCCAATTTTCGATCGTTTCGTTGGGTCGGGTACCGCCCGTCCTTTCCCTGATACGACGCACGCACGGAAAAGATTCACGGACCGGGTGGGCGGGGATGGGGTACGTCTGCGTTTGGGGCCGCTCCGGAGCCCGGCGATACTGCCGCCGGTCTCCTGCGCGGGGGCGGTGAGCCTCGCAAACGGCGCGAGTCTCCCCGCCCGCGGAGTGAGCCAGCCAAACTACCGGCTGTCTCCCTCCGCACATTCTTTGGGGGTTTACCTGGCACTCCGATGCGCTTCCTCGACTCCACCGTGATGCCGACCATCGTTTCTCGCGCACGAGGCGCGCTCGTGTGCGTGCTCGCTCTGCTCGCGTCCGGGTGCGCGGCGGGGGTGGCGGGGCGGGAGCCTTCGCTGCCGGAGCGACGGGTGAAGCACGTGGTGCTGGTGTCGGTGGACGGGCTGCGGCCGGACGCCATCGAGGCGTCGGGGGCGCGGACCATCCGGTCGATCATGGGGGAGGGGGCCTTCACCCTGGAGGCGCGCACCATCTTCCCCAGCAAGACGCTCCCCTCGCACACCTCCATGCTCACGGGGGTGTCGCCGGCGAAGCACGGGATCACCTGGAACGAGGACCGGGTGGGGGAGACGGGGCGGGTGGCGGTGCCGACGGTGTTCGACCTGGCGGACTCGGCGGGGCTGGAGGTGGCGGCGTTCTTCGGCAAGGCCAAGTTCCACCACCTGGTGGGGGGCGGGCCCACGCGCTTCTGGGCCACGGCGCCGGGCGGGGTGGAGGTGTTCATGGCGCCGCGGATGGTGGAGGACGTGGAGCGCTACCTCCGGTTCCGCAAGCCGGACCTCCTCTTCGTGCACCTCTCGGACGTGGACGTGGCCGGGCACAGCGTGGGGTGGATGTCGCTCCCCTACCGGATGGCGGTGCGCCGCGCGGACGCGGCGGTGGCCCGCATCCGCGCGGCGGCCCGGGCGCGCTTCGGCGACGACTTCGTCCTCCTGGTCACCGCCGACCACGGCGGCCACGGCCGCAACCACGGGAGCGACGAGGCCGTGGACATGACCATCCCCTGGATGGCCTGGGGGAAGGGGGTGGCCCCCGGCCGGATCGCGGCGCCCATCACCACCTTCGACACCGCCGCCACGGTCCTCTGGCTCCTCGGCGTCCCCCGCCCCGACTCCTGGGACGGCCGCCCCGTGACGGCGGCGTTCGGGGTGTAGGGGCGCCCCCACCCGGCTCGCCTCGGGCTCGCCACCCTCCCCCGTTCCGGGGGAGGGGCATCTCCATGCTTCGATCCTCACCTACGGTGGCGTCGTGGCAGGCCCCCACCCCAACCCCTCCCCCGCAAGCAGGGGAGGGGCTTTTTCGCGGTCGCCGTTCCGTCGTACCCACATGATCCGTTACGGAGGGAGACAGCCGGGCCGTTTCGGCTGGCTCACTCCGGGGCGGGGAGACTCGCGCGGTTTGCGAGGCTCACCGCCCCCGCGCAGGAGACCGGCAGCAGTTCCGCCGGGCTCCGGAGCGGCCCCCACGCAAAAGAGCCCACCCCCGCAGGGATGGGCTCTCGTCATTTACCCCGAGAAAGCGACTACCAGCGCGACCGGTGCCCCCGCACGTCGATGTGCACGAACGGCCCGTGGGCGCTGTTCTCCAGGTACACGCCGCACCCGCCCACCAGCTCCGGGTACTCGCGCCTCCACCCGCTCCACGGCGCGCAGCATCACTTCCGCGTCCTTGACGTCGCGGCGCCCGTCCTGGTTCAGGTCGTCGATCCAGCCGTCCCGGTCGCTGTCCACCCACACGTCCGAGGCGTCCCCGTAGGTGTGCCGGCTGAGCTGCGCGCGGCCGCCCTCGCCCACCCCCTCCTGGTTGTACGACGGGGTGCGGAAGCCGCTCATCACCGCCATGTGCTCCGCCCGGATCCCCATGGCGTTCAGCTCCTGCAGCACCAGCTCCAGCTTGTCGATGAGCCGCAGGTCCAGGGCCACGTACTTGGGCCAGACGGAGAACTGGTTCTTGGTGAGGAAGTTCCGCAGCCGGAAGTGCTCGGACACCTGGAGGTCCTGGTTCTCGGGGGTGACCTCGATGAACCCGGCCGGCGGGGCGTAGGCGTCGGTCCGGCCGCTCCCCTCGGTGCTCCACCGCCCCAGGAAGTACCCGTTCACGTACCCGTTCCGCTTGGCGGCGAAGGGGACCCGCGTCACCACGGTCAGGTCGCGCACGGCCTGGCTCCACCCGCCCCCCCGCAGGAGGAGACGCCACGCGCCGTGCCCCTCGGGGGCGCTCACCGCGTCGCCCAGGACCGGGTCGCCCGCGGGCACCACCGGGGTGCCCGGGAGGCGCGGGGCCGCGAACGGCGACGCCGTGCCCGGGAGCGTGCCGGCGACGGGCTCCCACCCGTAGGTGAGCGGGGCGGGTGCGCTCCCGTCCCACACCAGCGGGAGCCGCAGCGGCTGCTGCGGGTCGGCGACGGCGACGCGGAGGGCGCCGCTCAGGCCGAAGGCGCGGGGGGCGAAGCGCGCGGCGGGAGCCGCGACGCGCGTGGAGTCGTCGGAGGCCGGCGCGGCGCCGGCGAGGGCGGCGCGGGGAGCGCCGAGGGCGAGGACGGCTCCGAGCACGAGGGACGACGCGGCGAGACCGGGCAGCGGTCGGGGCATGAACAGCTCCTGCGTTGGGGGTACGACGTAGGGTACGGTGGAACGGGGAACGCGGCGCGGCGGACGCGTCAGGGGCGAAGCTCGACCAGATCCAGCACGGGGTGGCCCATCTGGGAGGAGGCGCCGGTCCGCACGCGCCCCACGAAGCTGAACCTCTGCATGGGGAGGAGCCGCCGGGCCGCCACGGCCTGCCGGGGTGTCACGGCGATGTACACGAAACCGACCTCTTCGTTCGGATCGCGCGCCAGGACGAACAGCTCCCCGGGCGCGAAGTCGGCCCGGACGGCGTCGGCGCGCTGCAGGGCGAGGAAGCGCGCGCTCCAGGCCACCTGCTTCCCGCGGTGCGCGCTCGGCGCGGCGCGGAGCTGCGACGGGGTGAGCGCGCTGGGCGCCGGGGCGCCGGGGACGGGGGAGCGGGTCCACCCTTCCACCCGCACGCGGGTCCACTCCCCTTCCCTCCCGACGGCCTGCACGCTCGCTCCCGGCGGGAGGACGGCGATGGTGTCGCCGCCGGGGGCCGACTGGATCACCACCGGCCCGCGCGGGGCGGGGGCCGCCTTGGCGGCGGGGCGGGCGGCCTGGGCGTGCACGGGCACGGCGGGCGCGAGCGCCAGGACGGCGAGCAACGGGTACGACGGGAACTTCAACGGGGTCCCTTCGGGGTGGCACGCGCCGGGGGGCGCGTGTAGAATATCGGCACGGTAGGAAATTCACGATAGGCACGCTCCCGGCCGCTGTCAACCGACCCTTTCCGCCCCCTCCGCACCCCCGTCCATGCCCGATCCTTCCAATCCGATGCCCGGCAACGAGTTGAGCGAATCCGCGGCGCCCCGCGTGGCGCTGGTGATCCTGGACGGGTGGGGGCTGCGGGAGCCGGCGGACGACAACGCGGTGACGCGCGCGGACGCCCCGACGTGGCGGCACCTGTGGGAGGAGGGGCGCTACCCGCGCGCCCGGCTGGTCACCCACGGGCCCGCGGTGGGGCTCCCGGAGGGGCAGATGGGGAACTCGGAGGTGGGGCACATGAACCTGGGGGCGGGGCGGGTGGTGATGCAGTCGCTGCTGCGCATCTCCCGGGCGATCGAGTCGGGGGAGTTCGGCTCCAACCCGGTGTTCACGGAGCTGGTGGAGGGGGTGAAGGAGCGGGGGAGCACGCTGCACCTGATGGGGCTGATCGGCCCGGGCGGGGTGCACGCGGTGGACACGCACCTCCTGGCGCTCTGCGAGATGGCGGCCCGGCACGGGCTCCCGCGGGTGCGCATCCACGTGTTCCTGGACGGGCGCGACACGCCGCCGCAGTCGGCGCGCGACTACCTGACGGAGCTGGTGGGGCGCGCGGGCGGCGGGGAGGCGTGCCGGGTGGCGACGGTGACGGGGCGCTACTGGGCGATGGACCGCGACCGGCGCTGGGAGCGCACGGAGCGGGCGTACCGGGCGATGGTGTACGGGGAGGGGATCGCGGTGCGGGACCCGGTGGCGGCGGTGGCGGACGCGTACGCGTCGGGGGAGACGGACGAGTTCGTGAAGCCGCGGGTGGTGGTGGACGAGCGCGGGGAGCCGGTGGGGCGCGTGGCCGACGGGGACGGGGTGATCTTCTTCAACTTCCGCTCGGACCGCGCCCGGCAGATGACGCGCGCGCTGGCGGACCCGCGGTTCGACGGCTTCGACCGGGGGACGGGGCGCCCGGCGGTGGAGGTGGCCACCATGACCAGCTACGACGAGGAGCTCCCCCTCCCGGCGGCCTTCCCCCCGCAGCCGATGGACAACATCCTCTCGGAGGTGCTGGAGGCGCACGGGAAGACGGGCTTCCGCACGGCGGAGACGGAGAAGTACCCGCACGTGACCTACTTCTTCAACGGCGGGGAGGAGGAGCCCCCGGCGGGGGAGGAGCGCCGGATGGTGGCGTCGCCGAAGGTGGCCACCTACGACCTCCAGCCGGAGATGAGCGCGCCGGAGGTGGCGGAGGGGCTGGTGGAGGCCATCCGCTCGCGGCGCTACGACTCGCTGGTGTGCAACTTCGCCAACCCGGACATGGTGGGGCACACGGGGGTGCTGGAGGCGGCGGTCCGCGCGGTGGAGACGGTGGACGCGGGGGTGGCGCGGGTGCTGGAGGCGTGCCGGGAGACGGGGACGACGCTGCTGGTGACGGCGGACCACGGCAACTGCGAGCAGATGTGGGACCCCACGACGGACGGCCCGCACACGGCGCACACCACCAACCCGGTGGGGATCGTGCTGGTGGAGCCGGAGGGGCGGCGGACGGCGGCGGCGCTGGCGGACGGGGCGCTCTGCGACGTGGCCCCCACCATCCTGGGGCTGCTGGGGATTCCGCAGCCGGCGGAGATGACGGGGCGGGACCTGCGGCGGGGCGCGTGAGCCCGCTTGCGCCCCCGCGGGAACAAAGGATAGCTTCGCACCGTTACAACAGTCCCGGACGCCCGGCGTCCGGGACTGTTGACTTGCGGCCGCGGGGGACCGCGGCCGCCCACGCACATTACGAGATGAACATGCGACGCACGCTGATCGCGGCCCTCGCCGTCGGCTCGCTCCTGGCCGGGGCCTCCGGGCTCGAGGCGCAGAGCATCCCCTCGCACATCCGCTACATCGAGCCGAAGCAGTCGCTGGGGCTGTTCGGCGGCTACCTGTGGACCAACCCGTCGCTGGAGATCAACGACGCGGAGATCGCGCTGGGGCCGAAGTCGGCGCCGCTGGTGGGGGCGCAGTACAACCTCCGCTTCGCGGGGCCGCTCTCGGGGGAGGTCCGCCTGGCCTTCGCCCCGACGGAGCGGACCCTGTACGGGCCGGTGACGGAGAACGACCCCGACGAGTTCGTCCCGGTGGAGGCGGGGACGGCGGACGTGGCGCTCCTGGTGGCGGAGGCGGGGCTCACCTTCCACGTGACGGGGCAGCGCACCTGGCACGGGTTCGCGCCCTTCGTGGCGGGGACCGGCGGGCTGGTGATGGACCTGAACGCCGGCACGAGCGCGGACGACGCGATCCCGGAGGCGGCGCGCTACGACTTCGGCCCCGCGTTTGCATTGGGGCTGGGGATCGGGACGGACTGGTTTCCGACCGAGCGCCTGTCCGTGAGGGTGGAGGGGCGGGATCGCCTCTGGCAGGTGGAGGCGCCTGCGGGACTGCGTCCTTCGAACCTGAGGGAGCTGTCCGAATGGACCCACAACTTCTCCCTCTCGATCGGGGCGGCGCTCCACTTCTGACCGCAGCGGAGGCCTTCATGGCTCAGGACTTCGACGACCTGTTCTTCGACTTCTCCACCATGACCGACGACGAGATCTACGACGTCGTGGTCCAGCAGCTCAACGAGTACCCGGCCATCGACCCCGGCTGGATGGAGGTCCGCGTCAAGGAGGGGTTCGTGACGCTCTCCGGACGGGTGGGGACGGACGCGGAGCGGCAGATCGCGGAGAAGGTGGTGGTGGAGGTCCTGGGGATCGAGGGGTTCTCCAACGAGCTGGTGGTGACGGAGCTGGCGCGGGGCGACGTGCCGGAGGCCGCGGACGACGCGGCGGAGTACGAGGCGGAGTTCGACGACCACCTGGGCGGCGGGCTGCAGAACCAGGAGGACACGGCGAGCCACCTGGTGGAGGACCTGGAGGCGGAGACGTACGGCACCCGCGACATGCAGCAGGCCATCGAGGAGGGCCTCGCCTACGAGCCCCCCGACCGCCCCATGGCGGACGGCTACGACTCGACCGAGAACCACTGAGGAACGGCAGGGAACAGGGAACAGGGGACAGGGAACAGGGGACAGCCTGCAACGGCACGACGGGGCGGCACCGCGATGGTGCCGCCCCGTTTTGGCCCCCACCCGGCTCGCCTCGGGCTCGCCACCCTCCCCCGTTCCGGGGGAGGGGCATCTCCACGCTTCGATCCTCACCCTCCACCGTGTCGTGCTCCCCTCCCCCCTTGTGGGGGAGGGGTCGGGGGTGGGGGGCCGCCGAGGACGCGCCCCGGAGCCGATGCCGCCGTGCAGTTCCGCAGTTCCGCAGTACCCCTATGATCCTCTCGGAGGGAGACAGCCGGGCCGTTTCGGCTGGCTCACTCCGGGGCGGGGAGACTCGCGCGGTTTGCGAGGCTCACCGCCCCCGCGCAGGAGACCGGCCGCTGTTTGGCCGGGCTCCGGAGCGGCCCCGCCACATGATCAGCTATCCCCGGAAACCTTGACGTCCATGGTGTTGTCGTCCGGGTGCCGGTCGATGAGCTTGTTGAACGGATCGACGCCGGCACGGGCCGGCCTCCCGTTCACCACCACCCGCACCTGCTGGCGCCCCGCCCCGATCCAGCGCTTCTGCAGGTACAGCACGGGGCCCGAGTCCTTGTCCTCCTTCCCGGCCGGCGCCGCGCCCAGCACCGCCACGTCCACCAGGTCGCGCATCCGCACGGGCTGCTCGTTCCCCAGGCTGTCCGCCCGCAGCTTCTGCGTCTCCAGGTCGAGCGTCACCTCCCACCGCCCGCCCGGGAGCGGCCGCGCCGTCGCCGAGCGCGTGCGGTTGTCGTACAGCGTGATGCTCTCGAACAGGTCGGAGAGCACGTAGCGGAGCGAGTCCGGGGTGGCCTCCTGCAGGTAGCCGTAGAACTCCAGGGAGTTGGGGTACGGCGGCTCCTTGAAGCGGGTGGCCTCCAGGAAGCGGCGCAGCGCCCCGTTCAGCCGCTCCTCGCCGATGTAGTCGCGCAGGGCGTACATGGCGAGCGAGCCCTTGTTGTAGTGGATGTACTGCTGGTTCTCCACCAGGAGCAGCGGCATCTCCTTCTTCTGCTCCGAGCTCCGGCCGCTGAAGTAGCGGTCCATCTCGTACTTCAGGAACTTGCGCATCCGCTCCCGCCCGTACTCCTTCTCCATCACCATCAGCGCCGAGTACTGCGAGAGGGTCTCGGCCATGAGCGTGGAGCCCTGCACGTTCCCCCCGATCACCTGGTGCGCCCACCACTGGTGCGCGATCTCGTGCGCGGTCACGTAGAAGGGGTAGTCCACGTCCTCCTCGTCGTCCACGCGGGCGATGAAGCCGATGGCCTCGGAGTAGGGGATGGTGTTGGGGAACGCCTGCGCGAACGAGGCGTAGCGCGGGAACTCCAGGATGCGCACCTGCCGGTGCTGGTACGGGCCGAAGTGGGTCGTGTAGTAGGCCAGCGCCTTCTTGGTGGCGTCCAGCATCCGCTGCACGTTGTACTCGTGGCCGGGGTGGTGGTACACCTCCAGCACCACCTCGCGGCCGTCCGGGGCCCGCCAGCGGTCGCGCTTGACCACGTACCGGGCGGAGAGGAAGGAGTAGAAGTTGAGGATGGGGGAGTCCATCTTGTAGTGGAAGTAGCGCCGCCCCCCCTCGGTCCACTCCCGCTGCAGGTACCCCGGGGCCAGGGCGATCTGGTCGGGGGAGGTGCTCACGGTGGCCTCGAAGTCGATCCAGTCGCCGTCGCGCGAGATGTAGTTGTTCATCCGCGCGCGGGCGTCGCCCACGGGGGCCATGCGCTCCTTGGGCCTGAGGCCGAACTTGCGGCGCGAGTCGTCGTCGCCCAGCTCGCCCTCGTCGGCGTAGCCGAAGCTGGGGAGGATGCCGCTGTTGATGAAGGTGCCGTTCCCCACCACCCCGGTGTTGGACACCGAGTTCTCGAAGCCCTCGGTGCCGTACTCCACCTCGAACTCCACGCGCAGGGAGTCGCCGGGCATGAGCGGCGAGGCCAGGCGGTAGATGGAGTAGCGAGTGCTCGCGGTCGTCCACCACGCGCGTCGCGGGGCGGTCGAAGGCCCACCGCCGCACGTCCACGGAGGGGAGCGACAGCACGTGCACCGAGTCGATGCGCTGCGCGGTCTTGTTGCGCAGCCGGTACTCCCCGCGGATGCGGACGCGCGCCTCCTCGGGGTACAGGTCGGTGCGGAGCTTCACCCCCACCACGCGCGGCTGGGCGATCCCGTCGTAGCGCTTGTACGCCTTCTCGTACCCCGCCTGCCGCGCCTGCCGCTCGCGGGTGGTGGTGTACTCGTTGACCACGTTGGTGTTGTAGAAGATGAAGCCGCCCAGCCCGGCCACCAGCGTCCCCGCGACCACGGTGGCGGCGAGCGCCGGACGGCGGAAGCGGAGCCGGGCCAGCCGGGTGCGCCAGGCCATCCGCGTCTCCTGGCCGCGCACCCAGAACAGGTTGGTGAGCACCGCCAGGAGCACGGCCCACGCGGCCCAGTACGCCTTGAACCAGCCGAAGGGCTCCACGAAGGGCCCGAAGCCGTTCATGTCGGAGTAGGTGCCGCCGGAGCCGGAGTTGAAGCGGTAGAGGTTGTGCTCCAGCCCGAAGGTGTCCATCATCCCGCTGAACACCACGTACAGGATCACCAGGAGGTGGCCCATGTACTTGTGGTTCACCAGGGTGTGCACCAGCATCACGAACACGCAGAGGAGGAGGAGCCCCACCAGCTGGACGCCGAAGAGCGACCTGAGGTAGAGCCCGATCTCGAAGTTGTAGTACCCCTTGGCCGCCTGCGTCATGACCCCCGCCACCAGGACCACTCCCTGGAGGATGGCGACCACCAGCGCCAGCGCGGTGAGCTTCCCGGCGAAGGGGATCCAGTTGGGGATGGGGGTGGCGTCGTGCACCTGGTTGAGGCGCACGTCGCGCTCCTGCCACACCATCTCCCCCGCGTAGAAGGAGATGATGATGAGCAGAGAAGATGCGGAACATGGCGTTGAAGACGTCCAGCACCTCGTAGGTCACCGGCCAGGTGGGGGTGCCGTAGAACTTCCCCACCTGCGTGGCGAAGACCGAGAGGAAGAGGAGCGCCGCCGCCACGATCGCGTAGAAGTAGCGGTTCCCCACGATCCCCCAGAACGAGCGCTGCGTGATGGACAGGTACTGCTGGAGCTGCGCGCGGAGGCCGAAGTCGCGCGCCGGCTCCGGGAGCGCCACCCGGCGCGGCGCCACGTAGGCGGCGCGGGGCGCGTCGGCGACGGGGGCCTGGCGCTTCCGCGGGCCGCGCTCGGGAGCCACGTGCGAGAAGCGGAAGGTGGCGTACACCGCGGCGAACACCCCCAGCCCCACCGCCAGCCAGATCACCCGGTTCCAGAGGAAGACCCCCTCCAGCGGCACCAGGAGCACGTTCTTCTGCGCGGGGCTCCAGTACTTGGTCACCACTCCCAGCGCCGTCCCGCCGAAGGGGTCGAGGAGGGCCGCCGTCCGCTCGTTCTCCAGGTCCTGCATGAGCGTCCCCGCCAGCAGGTACCCGAACACCATCACCACCCCCCCGATGTAGTTGGGGAGCATCTGCCGGGTGAGCGCCGCCAGGGCGAAGAAGATGGCCCCGGTGAGGAGGAGCGTGGGGAGCGCCACCACCAGGTACGGGTGGAGGAAGCCGGCCAGGGTGAAGGCGCCGAAGCGGGCCCGGTCCACCCAGGGCGCCACGCTCCCGGCCATGAGCCCCAGCGGGATGGAGAGCATCACCAGCGCGTTCACCAGGAGCGCCCCGGTGAAGCGCCCGCCCAGGTACGAGAAGCGGGTGACGGGGGAGGTGAAGAAGAGCGGGTGGATGACCGCCTCGTAGTCGCGGTACACCGAGTTCCCCAGCAGCGCCGCCGTGACGATGACCCCGAACAGCGAGATGGCGCTGGTGAGCTGGAGCATCACGTAGGGGGAGTCCACCTTGATGTTCCCCCCGCTCCCCCCGAACGACACCGTCGCCGAGTCCCACGTCCCCCCGGCCGCGAGGACCATGAGGAGGGCGATGGCGAAGAAGATGAGGAAGTACACCCAGGTGGAGATGCGCCGCAGGTAGTAGCTCAGCTCGAAGCGGACGGTCTCCAGGAAGAGCCTCACGAGGCCACCTCCGCCCCGGACAGGGAGGCCTCCCCGGTGTGGAGCCCGGCCATGGCGGTGAAGTACACGTCCTCCAGGTCTGCGTCCACCGGGTCGAACGAGGGGTCGGGGCGCTCCGGGGAGTGCACGTGGATCACGGTGCGCCCGGCCAGGAGGCGGGTGGAGATCACCCGGTGCCCGGCCTCGTACCCGGCCACCTCGTCCTTCTCGATGATCTTCTTCCAGATCCGCCCCTGGATGGAGTCGATGGCGGCCAGCGGCTCGGCCTCCAGGAGGATGCGCCCGCGGTTGATGATGGCCATCCGCTGGCACAGCTCGCTGACGTCCTCCACGATGTGCGTGGACAGGATCACCACCGCGTTCTCCCCCAGCTCGCTGAGGAGGTTGAGGAAGCGCACCCGCTCCGCCGGGTCTAGGCCGGCGGTGGGCTCGTCGACGATGATGAGCCGCGGGTTCCCCAGCAGCGCCACGGCGATCCCGAAGCGCTGCCGCATCCCCCCGGAGAAGCCGCCCAGCTTCTTCTTCCGCACGTCGTACAGGTTGGTCTGCTCCAGCAGCGCCTTGACCGTCTCCTTGCGGTCGCGGCGGCCGGTGATCCCCTTGAGCACGGCGAAGTGGTCCAGGAGGTCCTCGGCGCTCACCTTGGGGTACACCCCGAACTCCTGCGGGAGGTAGCCCAGGGTGCGCCGCAGCTCGTCCTTCTGGCGGAGCACGTCGATGGGGCCCAGGGTGGCGGAGCCGGAGTCGGCTTCCTGCAGCGTCGCCAGGGTGCGCATGAGGGTGGACTTCCCCGCCCCGTTCGGCCCCAGGAGCCCGAACATCCCCTGCGGAATGGTGAGCGACACGTCGTCCAGCGCGCGGACGCCGTTGGGGTAGGTCTTCGAGAGGTTCTGGATGGTCAGGTGCATGGAAGTCTCCGGGGGAGGAAAGAGCGCTTCGGGAGAGCGGCGGGACGCTCGAAGGCCGAGGCCTGCTACGCTGGATTGTAGTATGAATACAACATTCCGTCAACGTTATCGTATGTGCCCCCGCGCGGTCAGGCGAAGGAGAGCTTGACCGGCGCTTCGGCCAGGACCGGCGTGGGGAACTGGTACTTCCAGAGCCGGAAGTAGTGGCGCTCCAGCGCCATCAGCTCCCGGTGCGTCCCCTCCTCCACCACCCGCCCCTCCTCCAGCACCACGATCTTGTCGGCGCCCATCACCGTGCTGAGGCGGTGGGCGATCATCACCACCGTCTTCCCGCGCTCCCGGAGCGACTGCACGGCCTGCTGCACGTACTGCTCGGAGACCGAGTCCAGCGACGAGGTGGCCTCGTCCAGGATGAGGATCTCGGGGTCGCGGTAGAGCGCGCGGGCGATGGCCAGGCGCTGCTTCTGCCCGCCGGAGAGGGCGGCGCCGTTCTCCCCCACGTAGGTGTGGAACCCGGCCGGCATCTTCTCCACGAACTCGGTGATCCCCAGCATACGGCAGATCTCCAGCACGCGTTTCATGTCGGGCTCGAAGTCGCCCACGGCCACGTTGTCCAGCACGCTCCCGGCGAACAGGTCCACCTGCTGCGGGACCACGCCCACCATGCGCCGGAGGCTCTCGTTGCTGACGTAGCGGAGGTCGTAGTCGCCGATCAGGACGTGCCCGGACTCGACGGGGTACAGGTTCTGGAGGAGCGACATCAGCGTGCTCTTCCCCGACCCGCTCTCCCCCACGACGGCGGTGACCCTGCCGTGCGGGAGCGTCATCTCCAGGTCGCTGAACACCTGGGTGCGCGTCCCGTAGCGGAAGGAGACGCCGCGGAAGCGCACGTCCCCCACCATGTCGGGGGTGAGCTCCACGCGACTCTCCACCTCCTCGCGCTCCAGGTCCATGATCTCGAACAGCCGGTCGGCGGCGATCAGGGCGTCCTGGATGGTGCGGTTCATCCCGATGAGCCGGCTCACCGGGCCGGTGAGGTAGCCCACCAGGGCGTAGCACGACATCAGCTCCCCGGGCGTCAGCGTCCGGTCGATGACGAAGCCGGTCCCCACCCAGAGGAGGAGGATGGTGAAGAGGCGCGCGACGAACTCGGCGGCGCTCCCGGAGACGATGGCGGCGACGGCGGAGGAGTACACCGAGCGGAGGAGCCGGACGAAGCGCGCCTCGGTCTTGAGGTTGGCGAACCACTCCAGCCCGAAGCGCTTGATGGTGGACATGGAGTTCAGCGACTCCACCAGCTGCGACTCCAGGTCGGCG
The DNA here is from genome assembly GCA_963733105.1 of uncultured Gemmatimonadales bacterium. GTDB lineage: Bacteria > Gemmatimonadota > Gemmatimonadetes > Longimicrobiales > Longimicrobiaceae > JAFAYN01. The sequence continues at coordinate 508,149 of CAVTCB010000003.1, forward strand.
GCGTTCTCCATCATGCTCCGCTGCCCGCGGCGGTTCACCCGGTTGGTGACCCAGTAGATCAGGGCGTACAGCGGGACCATGGCGGCGACCACCAGCGCCAGCTTGGCGGAGTACAGGAACATCAGCCCGAAGGAGAACGCCACGATCAGGACGCTCACCACCAGGTCCAGCGACACGTCGTTGATGAAGGCGCGGATCTTCACTGCGTCGTTGACGCGCGAGATGATCTCCCCCACCCGCATGGTGTCGAAGAACTGCTGCGGGAGCCGCATGAGGTGCTTGTAGTACCCCAGGATGAGCTCCCCGTCGATCCGCTGCCCGGTGTGCAGGGTGAACACGCTCTTCATGGAGCCCACGAACACCTGCACCAGGAGGAGCGCGATCATCACCACGCTCATCAGGTTCAGCAGGTTGTGGTTCCCCTCCACGATGACGTGGTCCACGATCTTCTGGACGTAGATGGAGGTGGAGAGCCCCAGGAGGGTGTATACCACCGCCCCCACCAGCGCCTGGAGCATGACCGTGCGGTGCGGCCGCACCAGCTCCCAGAAGCGCCCGGCGGTGGAGGTCTTCTCGTTGCGGGCCCGGAACTCCTCGCCGGGGACCAGGAGCACCAGCACCCCGCTCCACTCGGCGGCGAACTCCTCGTGCGTGCGGCGGTGCACGCGCCCGTCGCCCGGGTCCATCACCACCACGTGCTTCTTCGTGACCTCGTACACCACCACGTAGTGGTGCAGCGTCCCCCCCCGCACCACCACGTGCGCGACGGCCGGGAGCGGGACCTTGCCGAGCGCCTCCGCCGTCCCCCGCACCCCCTTGGCGGTGAAGCCCAGGCGGGTGGCGGCCTCCACCATCCCCAGGACGTTGGTCCCCTTGCGGTCGGTGCAGGCGTACTGGCGGATGCGCGAGATGGGGAGCCGCAGGCCGTGGTGCTCGGCCACCGAGTACAGGGAGGCGGCGCCGCAGTCGGTGAGGTCGTGCTGCCTGACCTTGGGGATGCGCTTGAACATCGGTGCGGTGGCGTTGGGGTCAGGCGCGCGACTGCGCCGGGTTCAGCCAGTCGTTCACGTCGTCGTGGAGGAGCTGGAAGAGGGAGCGCTCGGCCACGGTGAAGTGGGCCCGCAGCGTCATCCCCTTCTTGAGCCGCCCCCGGAAGCCGTTGCGGAGGGCGAGGTGGTCCCGGTCGAGGGCGCACTTCACGGTGAACACCGGCTCCCCGCTGACCACCTCGAAGTCGCCGGAGATCTCCTCGACGCGCCCGGTGACGAAGCCCCAGTCGGTGTAGTTGAAGGCGTCCACCTGCACCCGCACCGGCGCCCCCACGCGCAGCATCCCGATGTCGCGGGGGGAGACGAACACCTCGGCCACCAGGGAGGAGCTGGGGGAGATGACCGCCAGCGCCTCGCCCCCGGTGACGAAGCTCCCCGCGGAGATCCCGGCCACCTGCTCCACCGTCCCCGTGACCGGGGCGGTCACGGTGAAGGAGGTGCTCTCCTCGGCCACGGCGGCGCGCTCGGCCTCCAGCTCGCGGAGGGCGGTGCGCTCGGCCGCGAGGGCGGCCTGCCACTCGGCGAGCTGCCGCTCGCGGATCATGGAAGCTTCGGCGCGGAGCTGGGAGAGCTGGAACTCGCGGTCCTCCAGCTCGGTCCGCGCGATCAGGGAGCGCTCGAAGAGGGCGCGCGTGCGCTCGGCCTCGCGCTCGGCCCTGTCGCGCTTGAGCGCGTTCTCCTGCAGGGCGTTGACGTGGCGCGCGTGCTCCTGCCGGTAGCGGGGCGACTGGAAGGCGCTCCCGGCGGCCGCGCCGCCGGAGCGCGTGAGCATCTCCAGGTCGTGGACGGCCCGGCGCCCCTCGGCCAGCTTGGACTCCACCAGCCGCCCGCGGTTCTCCAGCTCGCCGGCGCGCAGCACCAGGAGCGGCTCGCCGCGGCGGACCGTCTGGTTCTCGCGCACCAGGAGTCGGTCCACCACGCCGGAGGTGCGGGCGCGCACCTCGTGCTTCTCCGTGACGGGGCGGATGATCCCGCCGCTCTGCACGGCGACGCTCACGCGCAGGAAGGGGAGGCTGGCGATGGCGGCCAGGAGCGCCAGGACGACCGTCAGGTAGATCGCGTGGCTCCGCCGGGAGTGGCGGGCCAGGTGGCGCTCGATGGAGTCCTGGGCGTACTCGGGGGGGTAGAGCTGGTTCTGCATGGTCAGCCGGTGGAGTGCGGGCGGACGGAGCGGGACGCTCCGCGCGGCGCGCGCTGCGGGACGGACGGAAGGGCGGAGGTGGCGTGGGAAGGCACAAAGGTAACCAGGCCGGCCACTTCCACCAAGGCGCGGAACCCGTCCCCGCGACGCCCCTCAATGTACCCGCCGCCCGCGGGGCGCTCCACGGAAAGCGGACGAACGGGTGAGCGGAGCGGACGAGCGGCGGCTTTCGTGGAACGAGCGGCGGGCGCGGCGTCAGGGATGGGACTGCTTCCACACGTACCCCACGGCCGTGCCCAGGAGGAGGCCCGTGACGAAGGCCCTGGACAGGACGTCGAGGACGCCCCAGTCCGTGAAGCCGCGGGCGGACAGCTCGTAGGCGTTGATGTAGTCGCCCACGGCCCACACCACCGCGAAGGGGAGCCCGAACGTGCGGGCGCAGTCGAAGAGGAAGCTGGTCGTAGCCATGGTGGTGGTTCCTTGTCGCGTGGACCGGCGCGGACACCGGAAGCGGTGCCCGCGCCGTGGGGGTGCCGCCGGCCGGCGGTGCTCAGTGCGAGGTCAGGTCGACCCCGCGGAAGAGGTTGACGACCCCTCCGACGACGGCGCCCACGACGAAGCCGATCTTCTCGGCCATGTAGCCGTCGCTCCCGCCGACGACCATCTCCATCTCCTCGGCGCTCAGCGCGACCATGCCGAAATCGTTCGTGTCCATGTGCGTTGCTCCTGTCCTGTGGGTGGGTGTGGACCGTACGGTGTGTGCGGCCCGGCACGGGCACCGTGTCGGTGCCCGGCCGGAACCGGAGCGCTGCGGGACCTCAGGTCACCGCGGCGTAGCCTTCCTTGAAGCCCTCGACGAACTTCCCGGCGTTGTCGTAGATGTCCTTGGCGATGTAGGTGGCGATCGCCGCCGGGACGATCCACGGCCAGATGCCCCCGTCGGTCTCCGCGGCGGTGCGGGCGTCCAGTTCCTCGACTCCGTAGGCGCTCAGCTGCAGTGCGTTCATGGTGTCCTCGTGTGTCCAGGTGTTGTGAAGTGTCGGCTCGTGCGAGCCGCGTGTGCCGTCCGGCGGCGCCGGGCGGGGTGGTGCCTACTTCTGGGTCCAGTCGAACTGGGCGGGGCCGTCGCCGATGGAGCGACCGACCCACACGAAGGCGCCGACCACCGCGCCGACCGCGTAGCCGATCTTCTCGGCCATGTAGCCGTCGCTCCCGCCGACGACCGCCTCCATCTCCTCCGCGCTCAGCGCGACCATGCCGAAGTCGTTCGTGCTCATCTGACTCTCCCGTTCTGGGGGTGGGGTGAATGGACCGGTGCGGTCCGGGGAACTGCCTCTCTTGTCCGTCCTCAGGCCGCGGTGGCGGCCCGGATCAGGGTCTGCTGCGCCTTCATCGTCTCGTAGCTGATGGCCAGGTCCGCCAGCAGGACGAGGGTGGAGCCGGGGAGAACCGTCCCGCCGCGGGTGCTCCGGACCTCGGCCGCGGAGAGCTCGGCGACTCCGTGGGTGCTGAGGGTGGTCATGGTCACTGCGCGGGCTGGGGGCCGAACCCGCCGCAGGGGACGGGGGCGGGCTCGGGGGAGAAGATGCGGATGAGCGTGTTCACCGCGTCGATGATCGGGCTGGTGCCGCCCGACGTCTCCCGCATCTCGGCGCGGGTCAGGGGCTCGAGGCCCGGGGTGGCGATGTCTCGCATCTCGTTCTCCTTCGTGTGGGTGGCGACGGGCCGTGTCGGCTTGCGGGGAGAAGTATGGGCGGGTTCCGGAAAGCGGGCGACGACTTCTTGACGAGCGGCGGGACGGCGCGGGCGAGCGGCCGAAAACGGATGGCGAGCACCGCCGGGCGCTCCCATCCACCTGCTTTGTGTCCCTCCGAACACTGTTCGTATCGCGTGAGGACTCATGAGGAGCTTGCGCAAGGAAGTCACTCGGACGGGCCTCCACGCCGTTCGTCACCGGTTTCCAGCCGCTCGTCATCCCCGTTCAGCCGCTCGTCCGCGGGGCGTGGACGGGGCGGCGGAAGTTGGTTATCCTCTCACCGTGACACTTGGCTGTCTCACGCACCCCAGGGGCGGCGCTCCGCCCGCCCCACGTATCACCCCGCAGGAGGTCTACCATGGACAAGCTCTCTTCCCTCCCCGTCGTGCAGCTCAGCAGCGAGGAAATGGCCGAAGTCAACGGCGGCGAAGGCTTTCCCCTCTGGGACTGGCTCATCCGGCAGACCAACCCCGTGGGCGACCAGCCGATCCCGATCAACACGATGATCTGAGCCGGCCGGATTGCAGGTAAAACAGCGGAGGGGCGGCCACCGATCGGTGGCCGCCCCTCCGTCTTTTGCATCGGTGCCGGTGTTACCCCCCACCCCCGGCCCCTCCCCCACAAGGGGGGAGGGGAGCACGACAAAGAACTACAGGCACGGCAAGCAGTTGCGTGAGGGATGCGAGCCCGAAGGGGCGAGACCCCGCGCGGTTTGCGGGGGCTCGACTCCGTTGGACACGGTCGCATCGTGTCCTACGGAGCCGCAGCCCGACCCCGCGCCAGCGGGGGCACGCCCGAACCCTCCCCTCAGCTGGTGAAGTAAACGTGCTCCTGGAGGTTCTGACGAAACCGACGGCTGCACGTAAGCCGCGTCCCGTCGCGCAGCACCACGGACAGCTCGCCGTGGAAGAGCGGCTCCATGGACACGATGCGCGACAGGTTCACGATGGTGGAGCGGTGGATGCGCACGAACTTCGAAGGGTCCAGGAGGTTGTTCTCCAGCTCGGTGAGCGTCTTGTTGAGGAGGCGCGGCGTCTTCTGCACGTGGAGGCGGGCGTAGTTGCCGTCGGCCTCGATGTAGTCGATGTCCTCCACCCGCACCAGCGGGTACTGGCCCCCCGTCTTGATGGCGAGCACCTCGGGGTACTGCGGCTTCCGGGGCTGCTGGAGGAACTGCACCAGCGCGGTCATCCGCGGGTCCATCCCCGGGCTCCGCATCCGCACCTGCTTCTTGGCCCGGTCGAGCGCGCCGCGGAAGCGCTCCTCGTCGAACGGCTTCAGCAGGTAGTCCAGCGCGTACGCCTCGAACGCCCGCAGCGCGAACTCCACGTGCGCGGAGGCGAACACCACCACGGGCATCCGCTCGGCGCCGATCGCCTCCACCACGCCGAAGCCGTCCAGCTCGGGCATCTGCACGTCCAGGAACACCAGGTCGGGGTGCTCGGCCCGGATCCCGCTGACCCCCTCGATCCCGTTGACGTACTCGCCCGCCAGCTCCACCTCGGGGTCCTGGGCGAGGAGGGTGCGGATGCGCTTCCGCGAGAGCGGGTCGTCGTCGATGACCAGGGTGCGGATGGGGGCGTTCGGGATCGGATGCATGGCTTTCTCGTGCCGGTTCATGCGGCCCGCACGGAGTGCGCGGGCCCCTGATGCAGGGGGAGGGAGAGCCGGGCGGCGGTGCCGCCGCCGGGGCGCGCGCGCAGCTCGAAGCCCGCCGCCTCCCCGTACGCCTGCCGCAGCCGCGCCCGCGTGTTCGACACTCCCGTCCCCGTCCCCTCCGCCGCCCCCTCCACCCGCGGCCCCGCCCCACGGTCCCGCACCTCCACCTCCAGGCGCTCACCCGCCACCCACGCCGCCACTTCCACGCGCCCGCCCCCGTACGGCGCCACCCCGTGCTTGATCGCGTTCTCCACCAGCGGCTGCAGGATCATGTGCGGCACCGGCACGTCCAGCGCCTCCTCCTCCACCTCCCACGCCACCTCCAGCGCCTCCCCGAAGCGCGCCTGCTCGATCTCCAGGAACGGCCGCACGAACTCCAGCTCGTCCTCCAGCGCCACCTCCTGCGTCCCCGCGCTGCGCAGCGCCCGCCGCAACAGGTCGCTCAGCCGCACCAGCATCCGCTCCGCCTGGGGGACGCTCTCGTGCATCAGCGCCCCGATGGCGTGCAGCGAGTTGAACAGGAAGTGCGGGTTCAGCTCCAGCTTCAGCACCCGCAGCTCCGCCTGCGTCCGCCTCAGCTCCGCCTCGCTCAGCTCCGCACGCAGCCGCAGCTCCGCCACCTCCTTCTGGCGGAACCGACGTCCGTACTCCACCGCGTGCGCCACCCCCGCGATCAGCCCGTACAGGAGGAGGCTGGACGCCCCCACCGTCAGCGACTTCCCCAGCCACGACGCGGGCGGGTGGTTCTGGAGGAGGAACATGGCCGCGATGCGCTGCAGCATCACGGCGGTGGCCAGGAGGAGCCCCGCGCCCAGGTGCACCCGCAGGTTGCGGGCGAACGCCTCGCGGCCCAGGGGGTGGCTCCGGGTGAGCCGGAAGGCCAGGTACAGGAAGCCGGTCCAGGTGAGCGCCGCCGCCAGCCCGTTGGCCAGCGCGGCCTCCCACCCCAGGACGCGCCCGCTGGCGAGGGTGTAGCCGCGGTACATGTCGAACATCGCGATCCAGATGGCCGCGAACCAGACGGCCAGCCCGGCCCGCCAGATCCACGTCATCCGCGCGAAGCGGGGCGCCGGGCCCCGTGCCGCGGCCCTCGCGGGCGCCGGCGCGGCTCCCCGCGCGGGGGCCGCCGCCGGGACGGGGTCCGCCGCGGGCTCCCCGTGCAGGGGGAGGGAGAGCCGGGCGGCGGCGCCGCCGCCGGGGCGCGCGCGCAGCTCGAAGCCCGCCGCCTCCCCGTACGCCTGCCGCAGCCGCGCCCGCGTGTTCGACACTCCCGTCCCCGTCCCCTCCGCCGCCCCCTCCACCCGCGGCCCCGCCCCACGGTCCCGCACCTCCACCTCCAGGCGCTCACCCGCCACCCACGCCGCCACTTCCACGCGCCCGCCCCCGTACGGCGCCACCCCGTGCTTGATCGCGTTCTCCACCAGCGGCTGCAGGATCATGTGCGGCACCGGCACGTCCAGCGCCTCCTCCTCCACCTCCCACGCCACCTCCAGAGCCTCCCCGAAGCGCGCCTGCTCGATCTCCAGGAACGGCCGCACGAACTCCAGCTCGTCCTCCAGCGCCACCTCCTGCGTCCCCGCGCTCCGCAGCGCCCGCCGCAACAGGTCGCTCAGCCGCACCAGCATCCGCTCCGCCTGGGGGACGCTCTCGTGCATCAGCGCCCCGATGGCGTGCAGCGAGTTGAACAGGAAGTGCGGGTTCAGCTCCAGCTTCAGCACCCGCAGCTCCGCCTGCGTCCGCCTCAGCTCCGCCTCGCTCAGCTCCGCACGCAGCCGCAGCTCCGCCACCTCCTTCTGGCGGAACCGACGCCCGTACTCCACCGCGTGCGCCACCCCCGCCACCAGCGCGTACTGGAGGAGCGCGGCCAGGAAGCGCGCCAGCGGGTCCTGCTCCGGGGCGAAGCCGACCGCCGCGGCGGCGGTCAGGGTCCAGAGCCGGTCCACCACCGCCACGGCGAGCGCCGCCGCGGAGTGCACCGCCACCCCGCGCGCCAGCCGCTCGCGCCCCAGGGGGAAGCGGCGGGCCAGCGCGAAGGGGAGGAGGAGGAAGGAGAGGGAGACCGCCATGGAGCCCAGCAGCCCCGCCGCCGCGGCGAGGGGGGGGACGGCGGGCCGCGTCTCCCGGATGATCCCCAGGGTGCTCACGAGGTCCGACACCGCCCAGAGGGCGACGACGCACCACCAGAGACGGCTCCTGCGCGGGGCAATCGGCTCGTTCACGGGGGGATCTCCCGGCGGGGGTTTGGACTGGGGGGACGGTATCTAAGACGCGCCGAACCGGTCCGAAGTTGCATCCGCACCCGCCCACAAGGGTCGGCGGAAGCCGGTGGAAGCTGAAGGGGGGATTCCGGAGACGGGTGGCTGTGCCGGAAATCTATACGCACGAAGGGAGACCGCTCAACACCCGGACCGGGGGGCCAAGACGAGAAGGGGCAACCATTTCCGGACACGTCCGGCGGCGGGAAAACAGAAGGCGCCCGCCGGAGGGTCGGCGGACGCCCGGTCCGGCGGGAAAGGAAGCGGAGACTTCAGCCCTGCCGCTCCAGCATGGGGATGCGGACGCCCTGCGCGCGGGCGGTCTCGACCGCGGTCTCGTACCCCGCGTCGGCGTGGCGGGCCACGCCCATCCCCGGGTCGTTGGTGAGGACGCGCTCCAGCCGCTCGCGCATCTCCGGCGTCCCGTCGGCCACGATCACCTGCCCCGCGTGCAGCGAGTTCCCGATCCCCACCCCGCCCCCGTGGTGGAAGGACACCCAGGAGGCCCCGCTCGCCACGTTCACCAGGGCGTTGAGGATGGCCCAGTCGGCGATGGCGTCGCTCCCGTCCTTCATCGCCTCGGTCTCGCGGAAGGGCGAGGCCACGGAGCCGGTGTCCAGGTGGTCGCGCCCGATCACGATGGGGGCCTTCAGCTCGCCGCTCGCCACCAGGTCGTTGAGCGCCACGCCGAAGCGGGCGCGCGCCCCCTGCCCCAGCCAGCAGATGCGCGACGGGAGCCCCTGGAACGCCACCTTCTCGCGCGCCTGGGTGATCCAGCGGCGCAGGTGCTCGTCCTCCGGGAACAGCTCCAGCACCAGCTCGTCGGTGCGGTGGATGTCGGCCGGGTCGCCGGAGAGCGCCACCCAGCGGAAGGGGCCCTTCCCCTCGCAGAAGAGCGGGCGGACGTACGCCGGGACGAACCCCGGGAAGGCGAAGGCGTCGGCGTACCCGGCGTCCAGCGCCTGGGTGCGGAGGTTGTTGCCGTAGTCGAAGGTGACGGCGCCGCGGCGCATCATCTCCACCATGGCCTCGCAGTGGGCACGCATGGACTCCATGGAGCGCGCCACGTACCCCTTCGGGTCGCTCTCCCGCAGCTCCGCCGCCTCGTCGGGGGAGACGCCCGCGGGGACGTAGCCGCCGAGCGCGTCGTGGGCGCTGGTCTGGTCGGTGAGCACGTCCGGAGTGACGCCGCGCCGCACCAGCTCGGGGAGCACCTCGGCGCAGTTCCCCACCAGCCCCACGGCGAGCGCCTCGCCCCGCTCGCGCGCCTCCAGGGTCCAGCGGAGCGCCTCGTCCAGGTCGGCCGTCATGCGGTCGCAGTAGCGGGTGTCGATGCGCCGCTGGATGCGCTTCGGGTCCACCTCCACGCAGAGCACGGCGCCGCCGTTCATGGTGACGGCGAGCGGCTGCGCGCCCCCCATCCCCCCCATCCCGCCGGTGAGCGTCCAGGTCCCCCGCAGGCTCTCCCCGAAGTGCTGCCGGGCGACCGCCCCGAAGGTCTCGTACGTCCCCTGGAGGATCCCCTGGGTGCCGATGTAGATCCACGACCCCGCCGTCATCTGGCCGTACATGGTGAGCCCCTGGCGCTCCAGCTCGCGGAACACGTCCCAGGTGGCCCAGCGGGGGACCAGGTTGCTGTTGGCGATCAGGACGCGCGGCGAGTGCCGATGGGTGCGGAACACGGCCACCGGCTTCCCCGACTGGACGATCATGGTCTCGTCGTCGGCCAGCGTCTCCAGCGTCGCCACCATGGCGTCGAACGCCTCCCAGGAGCGCGCCGCCCGCCCCGTGCCGCCGTAGACGACGAGGTCCTCGGGACGCTCGGCGACGTCCGGATCGAGGTTGTTCATCAGCATCCGCAGCGCGGCTTCCTGCTGCCAGCCTCGGCAAGAGATCTTGGTGCCGTGGGGCGCACGTACAACACGCGGCCCGCTAGCCATAATGGTCGACATTCGTCTGTGTCTCGCGTCTACCCACGTGGTTCGTGATTCGGGCCAGGAGATCTGAACGGAACTCCGGAAACCCCTGGTCTCAGCCGTGTCACTTAGGTGTGACGTCGGAGCCTGCTGTCAGATCAGTTAGGAGACTAGATCCGGAGTAGGATACGAGAAATCCGACAGCAATTCCACCCCAGAAATCCTCCACTGCGATTACAGGCTGCACATCCTTCTTCCGGGCGAAGAGAACAACGGTCATCGCAGAAAGTACCAGCGAGACGCCAATGCCGGCCAGGTCACTATATCCCCAATGGGCGGTCGCACCGAAGCGTGCACCCCAACCAGCCAATCCACCGACGATTGAACCCCAAATCATGCTGTTTAAGGACGCCTTGACGGGGAGCACATGCTCGATGGTGTCCACGTTCACGACGCCATCGATCTCATATTCCACCTCGAGTTGCAGGCGATAGGATGCTGGCCGGAACCAAACGCGCTCACGTGAGCACAGGGTAAATACCCGAGTCGTCGAATTACCGGCCTGAAGTACTGTTGGTGACGATGGATTACGCTGAAGCGTAGTGAGAGCCTGAATATATTTCCTATGCTCTCTTTCAAGCTGCTCTCGCATTTCTCGTTTTGCTTCTTCTGCATTTACCGTTTTATCCAACGCGCTGACAGTCGACTTTCTTAACCTATCCAGAGGAAACATGATTTCCATATTCATGACTGAGGAAGACAGATCACGGGCCACTGCCATTCCTGCGTCGTCTTGCTTCCAAGACACGCCGAACGGTCCGACAGAGACCGCTGAAATGTCACCAAACACCTTCTCCATTAATGTCTTCGAGCCAGGAACAATGCCGGCCGGAATGAGCCCGACATCCCTCCCAGCTCGTTCGATCTCACGAATCTGGTATTCGATTTCCGTAGCACGCTTAGCCCTTAGTTGCTGGTCGAGATCGACGAATTCTGTAGGCAGATAGGTACTAACCCGATGCACCCGCAACGGAATCTCGAAAGGATTCTGAATTGTGACGAAGACTGAGAAATTCTGACCGGCGACCAAGCTTTCGGTGGATGTTGAGATCGAAGTACGGATCGCACCCCGGATCGGGGAGGAACCAATAACTTCAGTCGGAACGTTCGAAGACATAGGAGTCTACGATGAGGGTGGCTTTACGGGGCGATCAGCGAACGATGAGTCAGCATCCGCCCAATGTTCCGGACTTGTGAACCTTTGTGCTGCCGAGAGATCCCGGATCTGACCTGGTCATTTCCGTGGGGTCTCCCATTGGCATACGAAAAGACGAGAGATTGGTGCACCTTCCCTGACAACCTCACCTGGCCAGCGGTATATACGCGCTCGCGCTAGTGGCTGGCCTGTCCCTGCTGCACTATGCGGGTATGGGCCTGCCGGATGGAATTCCTCATGGACGAGCTATAACGTTTCGTTATACATCATCCACTTTGACACCTCGCGAAGTGTGAGAGGCGTCGAGGGGCTCGCGATGCGCCTGGTGTAGTACCACGTGATTGGCCCGCATCACCAGGACGGGCTCGGTCAGGCCGGTGCAGATCTCGGCGAGCGCGCCGCTGCGCACCAGCTCGGTCGCGGCGTCGATGTCGGGGGCGAGGACGCGGTCCGTGGTGAGCCGGGGGACGCGCTCGCGGAGGAGATCGTACGCCTTCTCCACTCCGCGGCCGGGGCGCAGCGGCTTGAGGAACTCCAGCGCCTGCGCCGCGCAGAGAAGCTCCACCGCCAGCACCGCCTCCACGTTGCGCAGCACCCGGCGCGCCTTGACCGCCGCGTGCGCGCCCATGGAGACGTGGTCCTCCTTGCTGGCGCCGGTGGTGATGGAGTCCACGCTCGCCGGGTGCGCCAGCACCTTGTTCTCGCTCACCAGCGCCGCCGCGGTGATCTGCGGGATCATCATCCCCGAATGGACCCCCGGCTCCTCGGTCAGGAACGCCGGGAGGTGGTCGGAGAGGTCCGGGTTCACCAGCCGCTCGATGCGCCGCTCCGAGACCGAGGCCACGTCCGTGAGCGCGATGGCGAGGAGGTCCAGCACCTGGGCCACCGGCTGCCCGTGGAAGTTGCCGCCGGAGATCACCAGCCCCTCCTCCCCCTCGTCGGGGAAGATGAGCGGGTTGTCGGTGGCGCTGTTGGACTCCGTCTCCAGAACGGAGCGGACGTAGGCCAGCGCGTTGCGCGCGGCCCCGTGCACCTGCGGCATGCAGCGGAGCGAGTAGGCGTCCTGCACGCGCGGGTCGTTCTCGCGGTGCGACTCGCGGATCTCGCTCTCCGCCAGGAGGGCGCGGAGGCGCCGGGCGCTCACGTCCTGCCCCGGGTGCGGGCGGGCCCGCTGGATGGCCGGGTGGAAGGCGTCCGGCGTCCCGCGCAGCCCCTCCAGCGTCATGGCCCCGATCACGTCCGCCGCGTCCATCAGCCGCTCGGCGCGCAGGAGGGACAGGGCGCCGATCCCGGTCATGAACTGCGTCCCGTTGTTGAGCGCCAGCCCCTCCTTCGCCTTCAGCGTCACCGGCTCCAGCCCCGCGCGCCGGAGCGCCTCGGCGCCGGGGAGGCGCTCGCCGCCCACCTCCGCCTCCCCCTCCCCGATCAGCACCAGCGCGATGTGCGAGAGCGGGGCGAGGTCGCCGGAGGCGCCCACGGAGCCCTGCTCGGGGATCACCGGGGTGACGCCGCGGTTCAGCAGCTCCAGGAGGAGCGCCACCACCTCGGGGCGGATGCCGGAGAAGCCGCGGGCCAGGACGTTGGCGCGCAGCAGGGTGACGGCGCGCGCCTCCTCGCGGGGGAGCGGGGCGCCCACCCCGCAGGCGTGGCTGCGGATCAGGTTGACCTGCAGCTCCTCCAGCCGGTCCAGGGGGATGGCCACCTCCGAGAGGCGCCCGAACCCGGTGGTGACGCCGTACACCACGTCGCCGCGCTCCACGGCGCGCTCCACCACCGCGCGCGAGCGGCGCATCCGCTCCAGGGCGCCCTCCGTCAGCTCCACCGCCGCGCCGCCGGAGGCCACCCGCTCGATGTCCTCCAGCGCCAGGCTCTCGCCGTCGATCCCGATCCGCTCCATCGTCGCTCCGCGTTGAGTGCAGCCGTCAAGATACCGGCCGCACAGGCGCGAAACAACCGACCGGGGACGATCGGGATAGGGGGTAGCCGGTGATCCCGGCTACACCCCTCCCACACCACCGGACATGCGGGTCCGCATCCGGCGGTTCGGAAAGTTGAGGTCAGTGCGGTGCCAGCCGAGGAAGCCCCAGACCGTCGAAGTATTTCCTGGGCATGGCGGTGTTGAGCGCGCCGTGTCCGGCGATTCTCCACCAGCGTCGGGCGTGAGCCGCCGCCGCCCGGCAAGGCCGCTCCGGCACACCCCGCCTTCGCAGTTCCCGGTAGACGGTCGTCCCTCGCTTCCACTGTTTGAGCTGCACCATCCGCAGCCGTCGGGCGATCCACTGATCGAGTTCGTTGAAGATCCCCGGCGTATCCGCCAGTCGGAAGTAGGCCTTCCAGCCCGGCAGGTACGACCGTAGCTCCTCCACCACCTTCTCCAGCGCTCTCCCTCCGTTCCGGGCCGTGATCTCCCGGATGCGCTCCCTGAAGCCCTCCAGGGCCTTCGGCGCGACGCGGCGTTTGACGAGCTTCCCCGGGGCCACCCAGAAGCTGTAGCCCAGGAACTTCCGCTCCCACACGCGCGCCACCGTGCTCTTTTCCTCGTTGACCCTGAGCTTGAGCTTCGCGTAGAGCCGAGCCATCCGGCCCATCACCCGCTCGCCCGCTCGCTTCGACCGCACGTACACGTTGCAGTCATCGGCGTAGCGCACGAACCGGTGGCCGCTCCCCTCCAACATCCGGTCCACCTCGTCCAGCAGCACGTTTGCCAAGAGCGGCGACAAGGGTCCGCCCTGCGGCGTCCCCTCGTGCCGCTCCACCACCACCCCGTTGGCCATGATCCCGGCCTCCAGGTAGCGGCGGATCACCCGGAGCAGCCGCTTGTCCTCCACTCGCTTCGCCACGCGCGCCATCAAGATGTCGTGGTTGACCCGGTCGAAGAACTTCTCCAGATCCACGTCCACCACCCACCTACGCCCCGACTGGACATACCGCTGCGCCTGACAGACCGCGTCGTGCGCCCTGCGTCCGGGCCGGAAGCCGTAGCTGTGCTCGCTGAACGTGGGATCGAAGATCGGCTGCAGCACCTGCAGGATGGCCTGTTGGATGAACCGGTCGAGCACGGTCGGAATCCCCAGCTGCCGGACTCCGCCCCCGCTCTTGGGGATCTCCTGCCTTCGCACCGCCGAGGGCTGGTAGCTTCCCGCGAGCAGCTCCGCTCGGATCCGCTCCCAGTTCCCCCGAAGGTACTCCGGCAACTCCTCCACGCACATCCCGTCGATACCGGCACTCCCCTTGTTGCTCCGCACGCGCTTCAACGCTCGTATGAGGTTGTCGCGCTCGACGACCTGCTCCATCAGCTCCCGCAGGCCGCCGACTCCTGAGCGCTCGTCTCCTTGCGCCGCCGGGATCGCTTCGCCGCTCTGCTCTGCTCTCGGGGCTTCACCCCTACCCTCCAGCAGCAGCTCCATTTGCATGGACATCTGGCGCATTGCTCTCCCGAGGTGCAACGTCGTTTCGCTCTCCTCTCCGTTCGGCCCTTCACCGCTGGGGCTGGGTCCAAGCGCATGTGTGCACCCCTGCCGGCTACTACGGCCTCTGCTGACTTCTCGCTCCGTTCGGTCGGCCGACCGAACGTCGCCCTTTCAGGCGCGAGGCGAGATCTCCCCAGGTAAGAACGATGGCCTTCCCCGCACAGCCGCCGGATCTACGCCGCTTCGCCTTGGTCGTGAGAGCTTCGCGTTCATTGGCACGCTCGCCCTGCTCCGCAGCGCCTCCTATCCGGTTTCTGTTCGTCGGCTCGACGGGTTCGCTACCCCGCTTCTTTCAGCGCTCCCCTCGCGGAAAGGCGCCTTGCGGCTCGCTTCGGTCCCTACGACCAAGTTCCGGGAGGACTTTCACCTCCGGACCATCGCCCATGCTGGGCACACCAAACGGCAGGGGCCGCCCACCGGGCGGCCCCTGTGTTTTCTTCCTGCGGCCCGGCGGCGCCCTCCTCCCCCGGCCCCTCCCCCGCAAGCGGGAGAGGGGAGAACTGCGCCCCCACCCGGCGGCCTGAGAGCCGCCACCCTCCCCCGTTCCGGGGGAGGGGCATCTCCACGCTTCGATCCTCACCTTCCACGGTGTCGTGGCAGGCCCCCCCACCCCCGGCCCCTCCCCCGCAGGCGGGGGAGGGGAGAACTACAGGAGCCGTTCCGCGGTTGCCGTCAGTCCGCGAAGGCGGACTTTGTGCCGTTGTTGCAGCGAATTCATTCGCCCGGGGCCCCGGCGCGCGCAGGAGCCCCGCGTGAGGGATGCGAGCGCGAAGCGGCGAGACCCGCGCCGTTTGCGGGGCTCGACTCCGTTAAGCACGGTTGTATCGTGCTTTACGGAGCCGCAGCCCGACCCCGCGCCAGCGGGGGCACGCCCGAACCCTCTTCGAGACCTAAACGTCAGCGCGTCTGCACCAGGCGCGGATCGTCCGCTCGAAGCTGGTACGCCCAGTCGAAGATCATCAGCCGCTTGGTCCCGCTGTTCCCCAGGATCTCGGCGCGCACCACGCCGTGGTGGATGCGCCCGTCGCTCCCCCGCACCCGGAAGACGTAGCTGAACTCCGGGTTCACGGAGACCGGGCCCCGGGTGTAGCCGGTGGTCGGCGCCTGGAAGACGGCGCGGCAGCCGGGATCACGAGAGGGCCCGCAGACCAGCGCGGTGGTCCGCCCCGCGTCCGCCACCTCGGTCTCGCCCAGCGGGCGGATCTGCCACGCCCCGCCGTTCACCTCCAGCCGCCACTGCGCCTGGGGCGAGTCGCCCGAGAGCACCGGGTTCAGCGAGTCGGCCTGGACGAAGCGGAAGCCCGCGGCCCCGGTGCTGTCCCCGTAGGCGTAGAGCAGCTCGCCGCTGAAGTCGGGGCGCGGCGCGCCGGCCAGCGGCGCGCTCCAGTTGCTCACCTGCCCCAGCGTGTCCACCGCGGCGATGCGGTAGCTGTACTGGAAGCCGTTGCGGGCGCGCCCGTCCAGGAACCCGGGCGCGTCGGTCTCGCCGGTCTGGTAGGGGGCGTTGGCGGCGCCGTCGATGGCGAGCAGCCACACCTGGTACTTCCAGAACGCCCCGCCCGAGCCGCCGTCGCGCCAGCGCAGGTAGAGCGCGTTGTCCAGCGCGTGCACCGAGTCGGCGCGGGGCGCGGGGGGCGGCGTGAAGGCGGGGACGGACACCTCCACGCGGTAGTCCGAGGGGGCCTCGTCCTCCAGCCGCTCGTCGGCGGTGGAGACGTAGTAGTCGTACCGGCTCCCCTGGAGCACGTTGGTGTCGACGTAGCTGCAGCTCCCCGCGTCGCACGAGGTGACGGTGGCGATCAGCGAGTAGCGCCCCTGGCCGGCCCGGCGCCCGTAGACGCGGAACGGCTCCCCGCCCCAGCGGTCGGGCGCCTGCCAGGTGACGGTGACCTCGGGGTGGCCGACGGGGCGGCCGTTGGCGACGTCCCACCGCTCCAGCGCCCACTCGTAGCGGGCGTCCAGGTCGGTGGGGCGGTCGGGACGGTCGATGCCGTTGATGGATTCGTCGCACCCGGCCAGGGCGAGCGCGGCCAGGAAGAGCGGAAGGGTGGTGCGTGTGCGCATGGTGTGTCCTCTGGGTCCGGAGCGGGCGGGCCGGGGCCGGGTGGCCGGCGCCACGCCGGCCAGGGGGCAACACCCGTTCCGGGCGGGGAGGCCGCGGCGGCGCGGGGAGCAAGACGTTGCGCCGCAGCACCTTGGACGACGGGCGGCGGCGGCGGGGCGGCGGCGGCGGGAGGGGAAGTGTCCGCGCCGTGGGAAAAAACGTGTCGCTCGGCGGAGACAAGGCCGCATGCGAAGAGCCCCTCCCGCGGGCGTGCCGGGGAGGGGCTCGGGCGGGGCGGCGGCTACTGGCGCCGGGTGACCCCGATGTCCTGCTCGCGGTAGTCCACCTTCAGGTCCGGGAGGTCCTTGAGGTGGACCGAGAACTGGAAGGAGGTGTTCCCCACCGGCGTCTTGTAGAAGTCGAAGTTGGCCTCCCAGCGGTACAGGTCGCGCCGCAGGTTCAGCCGGTGCGCCCCGAACTCCCCCTGGGTGATGTCGTAGCTGGTGTTCCAGTTCACCGCCCAGTTGCGCGTGGGGGAGAACGACACCGTGGCGTTCAGCGTCTGGGTGTTCCCGCCGAAGGCGTTCCGGTCCGCCCGGGTGCTCCCCAGGGGGAGGAAGCTGGGACGGTTGCGGGCCAGGGCGTACCCCAGCGACACGTTCCAGGGGCCGCCCCCGCCCGCCTGCTGCGGGTTGGCCGTCGCGGTGGTGGGGCCGGTGGGGCCCCCGGGGTCGCGCCCCGGCTCGTTGGGCATCAGCCCCTCGCCCCGCGTCATGCTCCGGTCGGCGCGCCCGGTTCCGCCGCCGCCCAGGCCGAGCGCCCGGAAGATGGCGGAGCCCTGCCCGAAGGAGAACGAGGTGTTCAGCGACGACAGCATGGGGGCGAAGCCGCCCCGGGCCTGCGGGTTCCCGGACAGCACCTCGGGGCGCGCGTCGGCGAACAGGTCCACGGCGAGCTGCAGGTTCAGCCCCTGGAGGTAGTCGGAGCGGATGCTGCTGCTGATCTGGTCGGTGGTGAAGCCGTCCTTCCAGCTCCGCGGGGCGAGCAGCCCGTAGCGGGAGCCGAGCGGCGATCCGCCGATGGTGTCCACCCCGGCCGCGCGCTCGAAGTCGTACTCCAGCGCGCTGATGTTGAAGGCCAGGAGCGTGACCTTGCGCGAGTCCGGGGGCGGCGCCGGCGGGGCGGTCCCGCTCCCGGCCCGGGTGGAGTCGGCCGTGGAGTCGGAGGGGAGCGCCACGCGGGGCGTGGCGGAGCGCAGCTTCCCCTCGAAGGTCTGGTCCAGGGTGAGCGACACCCGGTTCTGCGCCATGGCGTTGGCCCGCCCGAACACGCTGTCCTGGAACGCGTTCTGGACGATGCGCGGGGAGTAGCTGTAGCTGACCCCCGGGCGGACGTGGTGCCGGATGCGCTCGATGGGCCCCACGCCGGGGAAGAAGCCGAACAGGTCGGTGTTCAGCGACGCGCCGAAGTTCACGCGCGTGGGCGCGCTCACGTACCCGCTCCGTCCCAGCGCGCGGCTCAGGGTGTCGCGCTTGAGCTGCTGCGACACCGACAGGTTGGGGGCGATGAAGGTGGAGCCCACCAGGTTCTGCTGGTAGCTGATGGACGAGCTCCACTGCCCCTCGTCCCGGTTGAAGCTGCTGACGGAGTCGATCCCGCGGAGCCCCTCCAGGGCGTTGCGGTTCAGCGACGCCGAGTTGGTGAGGCTCAGGTTCCCCACGCGGACGGAGTTGCTGAGCTGGAGATTGTCGCGGGTCTCGGGGCGCTGCCCGGCGCGGAGGATGCCGTCCGGCCCCCGCACGGTGTCGATGTCGAAGCCCACGCCGGAGCGCGACCCCTGCGCCCCGAAGGTGAGCGTGACGTCGTTGTACCAGCGCGCCTGGTCGGGCGAGGGCGCGCGGAACAGGGTGACGGTGTTGGGCGTGATCCCGAAGTTGGGGAAGGTCCACTCGGTCCGGTCGTTCCCCAGCGACTGGCGGCGCTGGCTCCCCAGCGTCATCTGCCCCCAGTCGAAGCGCCGGCTCAGGGAGAAGCTGGACGACAGGTCCTGCGTGGCCTCGCGCGGGTCGACGCTCCGCCGCCGCACGAACTCGGAGGAGGAGGCGTAGCTCCCCTGCGCGTTGATGTCGGTGCGCTCGTTGGGGCGCCAGCTCGCGTTCCCGGAGATGGTCCGGTCGTGCCCCCCCTCGTCCTTGAAGAACTCGCGCCACCCCACGTTGCCGTTGAGGAACTGCCGCCGCCAGTTGAAGTCCATCACCCCCTGCATGGCGGTGTGCGAGTTGCTCTGCCACTCGCCGCTGACCTGCGCTCCCAGGTAGGGGTTGATGGCCCAGTAGTAGCCGACGTCGGAGATGCGCCGCTGGTAGCCGCTGGAGGTGCGGACCAGGTCGTTGATCCCGAAGCGGGGGGTCAGGATCCCGCTGCGGCGCCCCTTCTCCATGTCCTGCACGATGAAGGGGAGCCAGGCCACGGGGACGTTGCGGAAGTACAGCACGGCGGGCCGCCCCACCAGGAGCCGGTCCTTGATGACCTTCACCTTCCCCGCCTCGAAGTGGTACTGCGGATCGGGGCGCTCGTCGGTGGTGAAGGTGCTCCGCTCCACGTAGACGCGGTTGCTGTCCTGCAGCGCGGCGACGGTCTCGCCGTTGATGTACCAGGTGGCGCCGGAGGCGTACTGGGTGCGCCCGCCGCGCACCGTGGCCACGCGCCGCTCCAGGTCGTAGATCAGCGTGTTCCCTTCCACGTCCTGCCCGCCCCCGGTCACCTTGGGGTCCCCGAAGGCCGAGGCGATCTTGCTCCGCTCGTCGTAGACGATGGTGTCGGCGGTGAGCGTCTGCCCGGCGCGCTGCACCTGGGCGTCGCCACGCAGCTCGAGGACGCCGGAGTCGGCCCGGAACGCGGCCTCCTTCCCCTTGTACTCGACGGGGACGTACCCCTCCAGCTTGAGCAGCGCGTCGTAGACGGCGTCCGGCTCCTGCGGGGCGGCGGGGCGCGCGGTGTCGCCCGGGGCGCGGCCGCGGGCCGTGTCGCCGGGGAGCGGGCGGCCGGGGAGGGCGCGGGCGCCGGGGGGGATGGTGTCGCCGCCGGGGGCGCGCACCCGCCCCGTGTCCGGGGCCACGGAGAGCAGGAGGGCGGGCGCGAGCGCCTCGCCGTGCCGCGCCGCCAGGAAGGAGGCGATGGCGGCGGCCAGCGGGAGGGCGCCGGCCAGGGGCCGGCCCAGGGAGCGTCTCATTCAGGCCTCCGCGGCGGCCGCGGCGACCCGCCTGCGGACCACCATGCGGGAAAGTACGATGCTGAACTCATAGAGCAGGATCAGCGGGGCCATCATCAGCAGGGTCACGGTGATGACGTCGCCGGGGGTGAGCAGGGAGGCGAGCACCGTGCTCCCGACGATGGCGTGGCGGCGCTTGGCCGCCAGGAACTCGGGCGTGACCACGCCGAGGGCGGAGAGCACCAGGATGACGATGGGGAGCTCGAACACGGCCCCGAACGCCAGGAGGAGGCGCGTGACCACGCTCAGGTACTCGCCGATGACGATGGCCTGCTCCAGGCTCTCGGTCTGGAAGCCCATGGTGAAGCGGAGCGTCATGGGGAGCACGATCTCGTACGCCATGGCCACCCCGAGGGCGAACAGCACCAGCCCCAGGTACAGGCTGGGGACGATCACCCGCCTCTCGGAGGGGAGGAGGGCCGGGGAAAGGAAGGCCCAGATCTGGTACACCACGATGGGCGAGGCCAGCACCAGCCCGACGGTGAGCGCCAGCTTCAGGGTGATGAAGAAGGGCTCGGTGGGGCTCAGGTACTTGAGCTTGCTCCCGTGGAGGAAGGGCTTGATGGGCTCGATCAGGAGGCCGAGCACGTCGAAGCGCATCACCAGGAAGAAAGCCGCCCCGGCGCACACCAGCAGCGCGAGGAGGCTCCAGATCAGCCGCCAGCGCAGCTCCTCGAGGTGGTCGAGGAACGGCATCTCGGCCGTGCCCTTCTTGAAGTAGCGAAGTTTGTCCATTTCAGTGGGGGCTCGCCCCGCCCGCGGCCCCCGTCAGGGGAGCGAGTCCTCCAGGGAGGGGAGAGGAAGCTGGTAGCGCCGCACCTCCATCTCGTTGCGGCGGGCGTCCAGGTCCTTGAGCTCGTCGTAGAACTCCGTGAGGTCCTGGAAGTTCCTGTAGACCGAGGCGAAGCGGACGTAGGCGATGTGGTCGCGGGCCTTGAGCCGCTCCATGACCATGTGCCCCAGCGCGCCGCTGGTGATCTCCGCCTCCTCGGAGCGGTCCAGCACCCGCTCGATGTCCTCCACGACGGTGTCCACGTCGGTGGGGCTCACGGGCCGCTTGGCGCAGGCGATCTGGATGCTGCGCAGGAGCTTGCGCCGGTCGTACGGCTCCACCTCCCCGTCTCGCTTGCGGACCTGGGTGGGGCGCTCCTCGATGTACTCGTACGTGGTGAAGCGCCGTCCGCAGCGGATGCACTCGCGGCGCCGGCGCACGGCCCGCCCCTCCCGGCTGCTCCGGGAGTCGACGACGCGGTCTTCGGAGTGGTGGCAGAAGGGGCAGCGCATGTAATGAAAGTAACGGCTTGCGGTTGAGTTGGGGAGCGGGGGGGGCGGCCCCCACCCGGCTCGCCTCGGGCTCGCCACCCTCCCCCGTTCCGGGGGAGGGGCATCTCCATGCTTCGATCCTCACCCTCCACGGTGTCGTGCTCCCCCTCTCCCCTTGTGGGAGAGGGGACCGGGGGGTGAGGGGTGCCCTTCCCCCAAAACGTGTGCGGAGGGAAACCCGCCGGTGGTTTGGCGGGGTTCCCTCCGCGGCCGGGGAGACCCGGGGCTGTTTCCGGGGCTCACCGGCCCCGCGCAGGAGACGGGCCGCCGTTTGGCCCGGCTCCGGAGCGGCCCGCCAAGCCCAACTACCTCGGCGCCGCCGCCCGGTTCAGGCGCTGGACCTGCTCGCGGGCGAGAGGCGCCTCGGGGCTCTGCGGGTAGGCGCGCGTGATCCGCTCGAACAGCGCCCGCGCCTCGGTACGGTTCCCCCGCCCGGACTCGATGGTCCCCGCCCGGTACAGCGCGGTGGGGGCCCGCGCCGAGGTGGGGTAGAGCTGCACCACCCGCGCGTACGCCTGGAGCGCGGGAGCCACCTCCTTGGCCTCGTTGTGCGTCTCCCCCACGTAGAACTGCGCGTCGGCGGCCTGCCGGTGCTGCGGGTAGGCGCGGAGGAACTCCTGGAACCCGGCCCGCGCCGTCTGGAACGACCCCCGCCGCAGGGAGCGCAGCGAGGTCTCGAACAGCTCGCCCGCGGCCGGCACGTCCCCCGACGAAGCCCCGGACGAGGAGGAGGTGTCGGACGAGGCGCGCGTGCGCGCGGCGGAGTCGGCGGCCTGGCGCTGGGCCTCCTGCCGCTGGCGGAGGTCGAGCTGCTCGCGCATCTCGGCCAGGCGCTGCTGCCCCTGCCCGGTCAGCTCCTGGATCTGGACCAGCTGGCGGTCCACCTGGAGGAAGCGGTTGGCGACGTCGCCGCGGGTGCGCTGCTCCATGGCGGCGATGGAGTCCAGCATCAGGCGGTTCTCGCGCTGCATCTCGCGGAGGGCGCTGTCCTGCGCGGCGCGCATGGACTGCATCTCGTCGCGCAGGTCGCGCACGTCGCGCTTGGTGGCGCACGCCCCCAGGAGCGGGAGGAGGAGGAGCGCGGCCGCGAGGCGGGCGCTCATCGGCCGCGGGGGGACACTTCGCCCCCGGTGACCACGAACTCGGCGCGCCGGTTCCGCGCGAAGGTGTCCTCGGCCTCGCCCTCGGCCAGCGGGCGCTCCTTGCCGTAGCTCAGGGTAGCGAGGCGGTCGCCCTCGATCCCGTACCCCTCCAGGAAGACGCGCACGGCCTCGGCGCGCCGCTGCCCCAGCGCCAGGTTGTACTCGGTGGAGCCGCGCTGGTCGGCGTGCCCCTCCACGCGCAGGGTGACGCCCGGGTTGGCGCGCAGGATCTCGGCCTTGGCGCGGAGCCGGTCCTGGGCGTCCTGCGTGAGGTCGAAGGAGTCGTACTCGAAGAACACCATCTCCGACAGCGCCTCGCGCACCCGGGCGCGCTCGCGCTCCACGGTGGCCAGGGAGTCGGCCCGGGCGCGGTCGCGCTCGCGGCGGATGCGCTCCTCGCGGGCGACGGAGTCGGCGCGCTCGCGCTCGGCGACGGAGTCGGAGGCGACGGGGTCGTTGACGGGACCGTCGGCGGGACGGCGCTTCTTGCAGCCGGCGACGGCGAGGGCGGCGACGGCGAGGACGACGACGTGGCGAAGCTTCATCTGGAGGTTCCTCTCTGGTCTGGCGAGTGGGCCGGCCGTCAGCGGCCGGCGGCGGGGGCGGCGGGTGCCCGGACGAGGACCGGGGACCAGTCCGGGAGGCCGTAGCCGCGCCCCCGGAGGAGCGGGCGGGTGCGGCCGCTGACCACGTCCATCACGTACAGCCCGCCCCCTTCCCGGTCGGAGGCGAACACCAGGTGGCGCCCGTCGGGGGCCCAGCTCGGGTCCTCGTTGCTCCCCCGGTTGGTGAGCAGGCGGGGGCGCCCGCCGCCGGCGTCCACCAGGGCGATCTGCGGGCTCCCGGAGACGCGGGTGTGGTAGGCGATCACCTCCCCGCGCGGCGACCAGTCGGGGGAGGTGTTGTACCCCTGCGACCCGTAGCGGTACTCGGAGACCAGGCGCGGCTCCTGTCCGGGGGTCATCACGTACACGTGCGGCTCCCCCAGCCGGTTGGACACGAAGGCGAGGCGCCGCCCGTCCGGGGCGAAGGTGGGGGAGAGGGAGTCGAAGCGGCGCCCCCGGGTCAGCACCTCCAGGCAGCACCCCTGGGCGCGGTTCCAGGTGGCGACCTCGGTGTTCCCGGCCGAGGTGGTCCCGAAGGCGAGGGTGCGCCCGTCGGGGGCGTAGGCGGGGGTGATGTTGATCCCGTTGCGGTCGGAGACCACGCGGTCGGCGCCGCTGGCGAGGGCGCGCTCGTACAGGACGGGGGTGCCGTTGCGGAACGAGGTGTAGGCGAGCCGCGAGCCGTCGGGGGACCAGGCGGGGGAGAGGGCGATGGAGCCGTCGCTGGTCACCCGCTGCACGTTCTCGCCGTCCCAGTCCACCAGGTAGATCTCCTTGGAGCCGCGCCCCTGGAGGACGAAGGCGACGCGGGTGGCGGCGCTCCCCGGCTCGCCGACGGCCCAGCGGACCACCTCGTCGGCGGCGGCGTGCACGGCCATGCGGAAGCCGCGGTCGCCGGCGCGGGGGAGGTCGAAGACCCGGTCGCCCTTGACCTGCCCGTACACGCCGTCCAGGAGGGCGAGGCGAAGGGTGAGGCCGCCGGCCCGCGGGGCCACCTCGCCGGCCAGCACCCAGTCGGCGCCGCGGTCGCGCCACCCGCCCAGGGCGGCGGGGGCCACGGGGCGCTGCCCGGCAGGGGCATCCTGGAGGCGGAAGCGGTCGCTGAAGTCCAGGTCCTGCCGGACCACGGCGCGCACGGCGGAGGCGGCCCCCTCCACCCCGGAGGCGGCGGCGAAGGGGAGGACCAGGAACCCCGGCTCGGACCCCGGCGTGTAGGTGAGGCCGAGCTGCACCATCACGGTGTCCTGCGCGCGGAGCGCCCCCGGGAGGAGGACGCAGGCGAGGAGGAGGAGGAGGCCGCGGAGGCGCCGCAGCGAAGACGTCGGGCCGGGAGAACTGCTCGTCATGCGCGTCGGGGTCAGCTTGCGGGCTCGAAGGTGAAGGCGACGGGGAGCCGGTTCCCGGGGTAGGCTCGGGGGAGCGGCCCGAACGCCTTCGCGATCCCGGCCTGCTCCACGGCCTCCATGGCGGCGGCGCGGAACTGGAAGCTCCCCCGGCTCCGCTTGATGCGGATGTCGGAGACGGTTCCGTCGCGCGCGATCCAGAAATGCACCTCCGCCTCGTCGCTGGTGGCCCCGGGCGGGGGGCGGAAGTAGCGGCGGAGCTGGCGGATGATGTTGCCCAGGTACGCGGGGTCCGAGAACTCGGCGCCCTCGGTGCGCACCGCCAGCCCCTCCCCGCCGGGGGAGTTGGGGTCGGGGTTGCGGCCGGTGGCGGCCACGGCCTCGCGGGCCGCGGGGCCCTCGGACTGCTTGGCCCCGGCGGTCTTCGCCGTCTCCTGCGGGCGGTCCGACCTGCGGGTGGAGGGCGTGGCCCCGGGGCGCGGCCGCTCCAGCGGGTTGTCGGGGCGGCGCGTGGGCGCCGTCCTGGGCTTCTCCCGCACGGGGGGCGGGGTCGGCGCCTTGACCGGGGAGGGGCCCGGCTCGGGCTCCTCGCGCGCCGGGGGCTCCTCGGTCGCCACCGTCTCGGGGCCCCCGGCGGGGGGCTGCGAGGCCTCGGGCTCGGGCTCCGGGGCCACGGTCCCGGCGGCGGGGGCGGCCGGCGCGGGCTCCCCGGCCCGGTTGGGCGGGGGGGAGACGATGTCCACCCGGAAGACGCGCGGGCGCGGGGCCGGCTCGGCGCCCGCGCCGGTGACGGCCGCGAGCCCCAGCAGGGCGGCGTGCAGCCCGGCGGAGACGAGGAGCGCGTGGGGGAAGCGCCCGGGCGGCCGGCGTCGCATCAGCGCGTTCCCGGCCCGGCGTCGGGCTCGGCCACCAGCCCCACGGTGGCGACGTTGGCGGCCTTCATGGCCCCCAGCACCTGCACCACCCGGCCGTACGGCACCCCCTCGTCGCCGCGCAGGTAGACGCTCTGCGCGCCGGCCTGGCGGACGGCCTCGGGGAAGCGGGAGGCGAACTCCTCCCAGCGCACGGGGGTCTCGCCGATGAACACGTCGCCCTTCCGGTCCACGGACACGATGACTCCCTCCGGTGATTCCATGGGCGCCACGGCGGCTCGGGGGACGCTCACCTCCACCCCGCCCTGCAGCATGGGGGCGGTGATCATGAAGATGACCAGGAGGGTGAGCGCGACGTCCACCAGCGAGGTGACGTTGATCTCGGCCGTGGCGTCCAGCCCTCCCCGCTTTCTACCTCCGCGGCGGGGCATCAGATCCGTCCCTCCCGCGCGAGGGTGCCGATGAACTCGCTGGAGAAGCCCTCCAGCTCGCCCATGATGAAGTTGAGCCGGGAGACGAAGTAGTTGTACGCCATGGAGGCGGGGATGGCGACCACCAGCCCGCCGGCGGTGGCGATCAGCGCCTCGGCGATCCCGGGGGCCACGGCGTTGATGTTGGACGACCCGGCGGCGGCCACGCCGACGAAGGAGTTCATCACCCCCAGCACCGTCCCCAGGAGCCCCAGGAGCGGGGACACGGTGGCGATGATGGCGAGCCAGTAGATCCCGTGCGCCAGCTCGTCGCGCTCCTCGGCCTCCTCCTTCTCCAGCACCAGCCGGAGCACCTCCAGCTGCGCGGGGGAGAGCCCCCGCACCTCGCTCCCGGCGCGGGCGGCGGAGGGGCGCAGCTCGGAGAAGAAGTTGACGCCGCGGCGGAAGACGCGGCTGAAGGGGGACTCCGGGAGGGCGAGCACCCCCTTGTAGGCGTCCTCCAGCCGCTGCGCCTTCTCCATCTCCACGGCGAAGCCCTCGGCCTGGCGCCGGACGCGCCGGAACTGGAGGAGCTTCCACACGATCAGCGCCCACGACGCCAGGGAGAACACCCCCAGGGCGAGCATGATGATCTGGGTGGACGGCGTCCCTTGGACGATCATGTCCCACACGGCGGCGAACTCGTTCTCCACGTGGGGAACGGTCCCGCCCTGGAGCAGCGCGATTGCGGCGGTCACGAAGCCGGTGTCTCCCGGATGGCTGGGTTGGAAGCGGAAGGGGAGGTCAGCGGAGCATCCCCTGGCGGCGCAGCTCGGCGACGGCGGCGTCGGTGTGGTCGGCGGCCACCTGGCCGACGCTCCACTCCACCAGCTCGCTCAGCCCCTCCTCCAGCGGCACCCGGGCGCTCCACCCCAGCTCGTCCCGGGCGCGCGACGGGTCGGCGATGCAGGCGCGGATGTCGCCCACTCGGAACTGCCCCGTCACCTGGGGAGCGATGTCCTTGTCCAGGAGCGCGGCGAGCGTCTCCGCGAGGGCGCGGATGGAGGTGGCGCGGCCGGTCCCCACGTTGTAGGTGCCGGTGAGGTCGCCGGAGTCGAGGGCCGCGCGGACCACGGCGTCGGCCACGTCGTGCACGTGGACGAAGTCGCGCACCTGGGCTCCGTCCTCGTACACCACGGGGGCCCGGTCGTTGAGGAGGCGCGACAGGAAGATGGCCCCGGCGCCGGTGTACGGGTTGTTGAGGCTCTGCCGCGAGCCGTACACGTTGAAGAAGCGGAGCGCGACGGTGGGGAGGTCGTACGCCGGCCCGAACACCAGCGCGTACTCCTCCTGCGTCTTCTTGCTGACGGCGTACACGCTGGCCGGGCGGAGCCGGTGCGACTCGGGGGTGGGGGCCCAGCGCAGCTCCCGTCCACCGTCGTCGTACGCGGCGAAGTCGCCGCGCTCCAGCGCCGCGGGGTCGCGCCCGGTGAACGCGGCGGGGCGCCCCCCGGCGTCGGCGTAGGCGCCCTCGCCGTAGATGCTCATGGAGGAGGCGACCACCCACTTGCGCACCCGGCGGGGGTTGCGCGCCAGCCAGTCCATGAAGCGCGCCTGCCCCGCCTCGTTGGTGCTGACGTAGTAGTGCGGGGTGTACATGCTCTGCCCCCCGCCCACGGCGGCGGCCAGGTGCACCAGCACGTCCACGCCGCGCATGGCGCCCTCCACCGCGTCGGCGTCGCGGACGTCGCCGCGGAGCAGCTCCACGGCGCCGCTCTCCAGGTGGGCGGCGAGGTTGGACGGCTCGCCGGAGGTGTGCACCTGGGGGTCCAGGACGTCCATCACCACCACCTCCTCGCCCCGCTCCACCAGCCGGTCCACCACGTGCGAGCCGATGAACCCGGCTCCCCCCGTCACCAGCACACGGCTCATCGCTCCCCTTCCCCGTTGTCTGCCCGGTCCATCCTGTCTTCCCGGTCCAGCTCGAAGAGCCAGCGGGCGGTGTCCAGCACCGCCGTCCCCCGCCCGTTCCCCGCCGCCTCGCGCAGGCGCACGGTGGGGGCGTGCAGGAGCTTGTTGAGGAGGGCGCGGCTCAGGGCGTCCACCGCCTCGCGGTCCTCGCTCGAAAGGTGCCCCAGGCGGCGGAGCGCGCGCTCCAGCTCGGCCTGCCGCACCCGCTCGCCGTGGTCGCGGAGCTCGCGGATGGTGGGGACCACGGCCAGCCCGGAGTACCAGGCCCAGAACTCCTCCACCCCCTCCGCCACCAGCGTCTCGGCGGCGGGGAGCTGCGCGCGGCGGCGCCCCAGGTTGTCGTCGACGATCTGCGTGAGGTCGTCGATGTTGTACAGGAAGACGTTGGGGACGTCCCCCACCGAGGGCTCCACGTCGCGCGGGATGGCGATGTCGATGATGCAGAGCGGGCGGCGGAGCTCGCCCCCGGCGGCCTGGCGCAGGCGCTCGCGGGTGAGCACCGGGTGCGGCGCGGCGGTGGAGCAGATCATGATGTCCACCCCCGTGAGCTCGCGGTCGAACTCCTCCCAGCGGACGGCCGACCCGCCCCACCTGGCGGCCAGCTCGAGGGCGCGCTCGTAGGTGCGGTTGGCCACCAGGGCGGTGCGCACCCCCTCGCCGCGGAGGCACTCCAGGGTGACCTCGCTCATCTCCCCCGCCCCCAGCACCAGCGCCTTCCGCCCCCGCAGCGAGCCGAAGATCTTCTTGGCCAGCTCCACGGCGGCGGAGGAGATGGAGGCGGCGCCGAGCCCCACCTCGGTCTCGCTCCGCACCCGCCCGCCCACGGAGAAGGCGGTCTGGAACATCCGGTTGAGCGCGGGGCCCACGGGCGGTCCGCCCGGGACGGCGGTCTCGCGGGCGAGGGCGTACGCCTCCTTGACCTGCCCCTGGATCTGCGGCTCCCCGAGCACCATGGAGTCCAGCCCCGCGGTGACGCGGAACAGGTGGTCGGCGGCGCGGCGGTCGCGGTGGAGGTAGAGGTGGGGGGCCACGGCCGAGGGGGGCTCCCCCAGGCGCCGGGCCAGGAGGGCGTGCGCGGCCTCCACCCCCCGCCGCTCGTCGGGGAGGGCGAGGTACAGCTCGGTGCGGTTGCAGGTGGAGAGCACGACGGCCTCCGACGCCGCCCCCGACTCCACCAGGGAGGCGAGCGCGGCGGGCACCTCGCCCCGGGCGAGGGCGAGCCGCTCCCGGACCTCGATGGGGGCGGTCCGGTGGCTGGCTCCTACGACTGCGAGAGGCATCGCGTGATGCGGGACTCCACTTCCTCGTCCCGGCCCCCGACGGCGCTGTCGAGGAAGCCGGGTGTGACAAGATCGAACCAGAAGGCCCTGCGGCGGGCTTCGTCCTCCGGCCAGCGGGCGCGCACCTCCTCGCGCACCGCCTCCAGCCGCCGCGCGGCGCGGCCGACGCCGGGGGTGACCACCTCCTCCAGCCGCTCGCGGAGGCGCCGCGACAGGAGGGGGGACGCCCCGCCGGTAGAGAGCGCCACCACCACCTCGTCGCGCCGGATGGTGGCGGGGAGGTGGAAGTCGGACGCGGCGCCCGCGTCGGCCACGCTCGCCAGGGCGCCGCGCCCGGCGGCCTCGCGGGCGACGGCGGCGTTGACCTCGGGGCGGTCGGTGGCGGCGAAGACCAGCTGGAACCCCGCGGCGTCCCCCTCGCGGTACGGGCGCTCGTGCCAGGGGAGCCCCTCGCGCTCCACCAGGGCGCGCAGCTCCGGCGCCAGCTCCGGCGCGACGACGGTCGGGGCGGCCGCCGGCCTCCACCACCCCCTCCGCCTTGCGGGTGGCCACGGCCCCCCCGCCCACCACCAGCACGCGGAGGCGCCGCAGCTCCAGGAGCACGGGGTAGAGCGCGCTCACAGGAAGCCCCCGGCGCTCGGCTCCCCGACGCGGAGGACGACGTAGGCGGCCACCACCACGGCGAAGGCCACCACGCTCGCCAGCGCGGCCCGGTGGGCCGCGCCGCCCGCCCCCCGCCCGCGCGGCGAGCGCCGCGACGATCAGGAGCCAGGTCAGTACCCCCCAGACGACCTTGGGGTTTCCGGCCCCCAGCGGGCGGTGGAAGCGCTCCGACCAGGCCCACCCGACGGCCAGCGCCAGGGTGAGGAACGGGAGCCCCACGATGAGCGCCCACTTCCCCATCCGGTCGAGGGTGTCGAGCGGGGGGAAGAACCGGAAGATGGCACCGAAGTGCTTGTTCTTCAACTCCCTGAACTGGAGCAGGTACATCAGCCCGCAGGCGAAGGCCACGGTGAGCCCGGCGTACCCCACCAGGGCCAGGGTGACGTGCAGCACGAACCACGGCCCGCGGAACGCCAGCACCTCCCCCTCGGGGTGGACGCCCACGGCGACGGCCACGCCGGCCAGGAGCGCGGCCACGGGGACCAGCACCAGCCCCAGCGGCCCGGTGCGCCCCAGCGTGGCGACGCCCAGCGAGCCGATGGCCACCAGGAGCGCCAGCACGGAGAGGGAGGGGCCGAGCCCCACCAGGGGGAGCTCCCCCCAGCGGGTCCAGTAGGCGACCAGCGCCAGGAGGTGGGCCATGGCCCCGACCCCGGCGAACGAGGTGGCGACGCCGGTGAGCCGGCGGTCGGCCCGCGCCAGGGAGACGCCCAGGAGCGCCGCCGCCAGGAAGTAGAGCGCGAGGGCGACCCCGTGGAGCACGCCGGTCACCGCGGCCCCTCGCATCGTGGCGGGGACCATACGCGGCGACGCCCCTCCTTGCGGGGGGGCGTCGCGACCCGGGGAGGACGGACCGTGGCGCCCGCGTCCGTCACGGCATCTCCGCGACCAGGCGGACCGGGGTGCCCGGCGCGAGCGCGGGGTGCTCCAGATGCGTGATCCGCGCGGTGGCGGTGCGGTCGGTGACGCGCACCACCTGCATCCGCCCCACGGGCTCCTCGGGGCGGGTCCCCCAGGTGCGGGCGGAGCGGGGGACGTAGGCGGCGAAGACGTCGCCCTCCTGGAGCCCGGCGGCGCGCCCCTGGTCCAGGAAGACGGTCTCCTCGGGGGCCTGCAGCGGGTGCTCGACGCCGAAGGCGACGACCGTCCCCTCCAGCGCCTGCCGCGGGGAGCCCGGCGCCGCCCCGGCCCGCACCGGGAAGCGCGCCGCGGGGACGGCGAAGTCGTTGACGGCGACGACGTCGTAGAGGGTGCGGATCTCGACGGTGGCGGTGCTCCCGTCCACGGCCTGCACGGCGCCGATCCCGGTGGACACGAAGACGCGCCCGAACGGCTTCACCTCGCGCCCGCGCCGGAAGAAGTGCACGGCGTCGCCGGGGCGCAGCGCCCCCGGCCGGTCCAGCGCGACGTACACCCGGTCGCGCAGCCCGATCATGGGCGTCATCCCGATGGGGATGACCGTGGGCCCGACCCGCTCCGCCAGCCGCCCGACGGCGGGGACCTCTGCGTCGCGCACCAGCACCGGGGCGCGGTAGAAGTCGCCCGGGGCGATCACGGTGGACCCGCCCCCTCCGCCGGGAAAGGCGGCCTCCCCGGCGGCGGGCTCGAACGCGGCCTGCGGCGGGAGCCCCTCGCGGCAGGCGGGGAGGACGAGCCGCTGGTCGGGGACGATGCGGGCGGGGTCGGCGACGACGGTGGCGTTGAGGCGGTACACCTCGGGCCACAGGAAGGGGTCGCCCAGGCAGCTCCGCGCGATCTCCCACAGGGTGTCGCCGGGGCGCACGACGTACTCCCCCCCCTGCCCCGTCTGTGCGGGGAGGGGCGCGGCGAGGGCGAGGCCCAGGGCGGCGAGGGCGGCGGTTCTCGTTCTCAAGGGAGCCACGGAACGGGTGGGTCGAGGGGTCCGACGACAGGTCAGTATAAACGGGGCGGGCGGCGCGGACAACCCGGATCGGGGGTACCCCTCACCCCCCGGCCCCCTCTCCCACAAGGGGAGAGGGGGAGAACGGCAACGGCGCCCCCCACCCCCGGCCCCTCCCCCACAAGGGGGGAGGGGAGCACGACAACGACATAACCACAGATACGGAAAGCAGTTGCGTGAGGGATGCGAGCCCGAAGGGGCGAGACCCCGCGTAGTTTGCGGGGGCTCGACTCCGTTGGACACGGTCGTATCGTGTCCTACGGAGCCGCAGCCCGACCCCCGCGCCAGCGGGGGGCACGCCCGAACCTGTCGCCGCTCACCCCGCTCCCGCCGGCTCCCGCTCCTGCAGCCGCCGCCGCACCTCTTCCGGCGACATGGAAGCGATGCTGAGGACGGCGCGGGCGGTCCACTCCGCCCGCCCGGGCTGCGCCTCGTGGCGCTCCACCTCCCCCGCGAGCCGTGCGACGGTGTGGGCGTCGAACAGCACCCGCAGCGGGAGCTGCACCTGCAGCGTCTGCCGGAGGAGCGAGGCGATGCGGGTGACCAGGAGCGAGTGCCCGCCCAGCTCGAAGAAGTCGTCGTGCACCCCCACGCGCGGCACGCCCAGCACGTCGGCCCAGATCCCCGCCAGCACCTCCTCCAGCGCGGTGCGCGGCGCGGCGTGCTCCCGCGGCGCCTCCGCGCTCCCGGGGGCGGGGAGGGCCCGCGCGTCCAGCTTGCCGTTGGGGGTGAGCGGGAGCGCGTCCAGCGTCACCCACGCGGTGGGGACCATGTGGCGCGGGAGGAGGGAGCGGGCGTGGGCCCGCAGCTCCTCCGTGGAGGGAGGCGGCCCCGACGGGACCACCCAGGCCACCAGGCGCGGCTCGCCCGCGGCGTCCGCGCGCACCTGCGCCACCGCCTCGCGGACGCCGGGGTGGCGGAGGAGGACGGCCTCCACTTCGCCGGGCTCCACGCGGAAGCCGCGCAGCTTGACCTGCCGGTCCAGCCGCCCCAGGAACTCCAGCTCGCCGTCCGGGAGGGCGCGCGCGAGGTCGCCCGTGCGGTACATCCGCGCCCCCGGCTCCCCCGCGAACGGGTCGGGGACGAAGCGGGCGGCGGTCGCGGCGGGGTCGCCCAGGTAGCCGCGGGCCACGCCGGCCCCGGACACGCACAGCTCTCCCGGGAGCCCGTCGGGGACGGGCTCCAGCGCCGCGTCCGCCAGGTAGACGCGCAGCCCCCGCACCGCCCGGCCGATGGGGGCCGGGCGCCCGGGCTCCGCCGCGCGCGGCTCCACCGGGTACAGGGTGGCGCAGACGGTGGCCTCCGTGGGCCCGTAGCCGTTGAGGATGCGCAGGCCGGGCACGGCGGCGAGCAGCGCCTGGAGCGTGGCCTCGGGGATCGGCTCCACCCCCACCAGGAGGCGCCGCAGGGCGAGCGCGCCGGGGTGCGCCGCGGCCCACTCGGCCACGCCGGCCAGCACGAAGGGGGGGAGGTAGGCGGAGCGGACCCGCTCGTCCGCCAGCCAGCGGGCGAGCGCCGCGGCATCCGCCCGCGCCTCGTCCGGCGGGAACACCAGCGTCCCCCCGGCGAGCAGGGCGGAGAACGTCTCCCACACGGAGACGTCGAAGCTGGCGCTGGTCCACACGCTGCACCGGTCTCCCGGGGCGATGGGCGCGCGGCGACGGAAGTCGTCCAGCAGGTTGGCGACGGAGGCGTGCGACACCATCACGCCCCGCGGCGTCCCGGTGGAGCCGGAGGTGTGGATGACGTACGCCAGCCCCGCGGGGTCGACCGCGACGTCCGGGGCCGTGTCCGGCCACGACGCGATCCGCTCCCCGTCCGCGTCCAGGAGCACGCGCGGGGTCCCGTCGGCCTCGACGGAGCCGGCGAGCGCAGCCGTGGTCACCAGCACCTCCGCCCCGGCGCCCGCGAGCATGCGCGCCAGCCGCTCGCGCGGGTAGGCGGGGTCCAGCGGGACGTAGGCCCCGCCGGCCCCGAGGATCCCCAGCACGCCGACCACCAGGTCGGGGCCCGGCTCCACCCCCAGGGCGACGCGCGACTCCGGCCCCACGCCGAGGGAGCGGAGGTGGTGCGCGAGCCTGCCGGCGCGGGCGGCCAGCTCCGCGTAGGTGATCGTCCCGCCCCCGGCCGACACGGCGGGGACCTCGGGGGTGGCCGTGGCCTGCACGGCGAAGGCCTCGTGCAGCGGGCGCGGGTCGGGGAGAGCGCCCGGGGTGTCCGTCCAGCCGCGGAGGAGCCGCTCGCGCCCGGCGGCGGAGAGGAGGGAGATCCCGGAGAGCCGGCGCTCCGGAGCGGCGGCGAGGGCGGAGAGGAGCGTCTCCAGGTGCTCCAGGACCCGCCCGGCCGCGTCGTCGTCCAGTCGCTCCCGGTCGTACTGCACCTGCATCCCCAGCGCCGCGCCGGGGACCACGCGGAGGGCGAGGGGATAGCTCACCTGCTCGATCCCCTCCCGCGTCTCCACCCGGACGCGCCCGGTCCCGGCGCCGAGGGCCGCGTCCAGCGGGTAGTTCTCGAACACCAGGAGCGTGTGGAAGAGCGGGGCCCCGGCCGGGACCTCGCTCCAGCGCGCCACCTTCACCAGGGAGGTGTGCTCGTGCTCCCGGAGCTCGGCCTGCCGCTCCTGGAGCTCGCGCAGCCAGGAGAGCGCGGACCGGTCGGGCCGGGTCCGCACCCGCACGGGGAGGGTGTTGATGAAGAGCCCCACCATCTCCTCCACCCCGGGGAGCTCCGCGGGGCGCCCGGCGACCACGGCCCCGAAGAGGACGTCGTCCTCCCCGGACCAGCGGGACAGGAGGAGGGCCCACGCACCCTGGAGGAGCGTGTTCAGCGTGAGGCCGTGGGCCCGGGCGGAGCGCTGCAGCGCGGCGGTGGCGGCCGGGGACAGCTCCAGGTCGCGGCGGGCGTAGTCGGGCCGCGCCGCGCCGGAGGCGGGGGCCGGGCGGTCCACCCGCAGCGGGGTGGCGGCGGTGAAGCCGGCCAGCTCGGCGCGCCAGTAGCGCTCGTCGGCGGCGGGGTCGCGCTCCCGGAGCCAGGCCACGAAGTCGCGGTAGCGCGGCCCCGGCTCCACCCGGGCGGGCCGTCCGGCGGCGTGGGCCCCGTACAGCGTCATCACGTCGCGGAACACCAGCGGCACGCTCCACCCGTCGAGGGCGAGGTGGTGGTGCGTCCACAGGAGGCGCCAGCGGTCGTCGCCGGTGCGGAAGAGGGCCAGCCGCATGAGCGGCGCGCGGGCCGGGTCGAAGCCCCGCGCCCGGTCCTCGCGCAGCCACGCCTCCAGCCGCGCGGCCTGCGCCTCGGCGGACAGGGCCCGCCAGTCCTCCTGGTGGAAGGGGAGCTCGGCGCGCCGCCGCACCACCTGGAGCGGACGCTCGGTCCCCTCCCACACCACGGCGGTGCGCAGCGTGGGGTGCCGGTCCACCACGCCCTGCCAGGCGCGGCGCAGGGCGTCCGTGTCCAGCTCCCCGGTCAGCTCCCACCCGGCCTGCCCCACGTAGGTGCCCTCCACCTCGTCGTGGACGGTGTGGAAGAGCATCCCCTCCTGCATGGGGGTGAGCGGGTACACGTCCTCGACGTCCCGCCCGCTCCCCAGCAGCCGGTCCAGCGTGGGCTGGTCGAGCCCGGCCATGGGGAAGTCGCCCGGGGTGTACGCGCCGCCCTCGCCCGAGGCGCAGCGCTCCACCAGCGTCCGCAGCTCCGCGGCGAAGCGCTCCGCAACGCCGGCGATGGTCTCGGCGCGGTGGACCCCGGCGCCGTAGCTCCAGGCCACTTCCAGCCGCCCGTCCTGCACCCGGGCGCTCACCACCAGGAGGTGGCTCCGCTCCGCGGCCGGGTCGCGCGGGGGGCCGGCGCTCTCCGGCGCCAGGCCGAACAGGGCGGACTCGGCCAGGGAGGCGTCCACCTGCCCGTGGTACTCGAAGCGCACGCCGGTGAGGGGGATGCGCGCGAGCGCCTCCCGCACCTCGGCGTCCGGCCCCATCCAGCGCAGGGCGCCGTAGCCGATCCCCCGCCCCGGGACGGCGCGCATGGCCTCCTTGACGGCGCGCAGGGTGTCGGCGGCGTCCTCGCCGCGGCGCGCCTCCAGGAGCACCGGGAAGAGGGTGGTGAACCACCCCACGGTGCGGGACAGGTCCACGTCGGGGAGCACGTCCTCGCGCCCGTGCCCCTCCACCTCCACGGCGAAGCGCTCCTCTCCGCTCCAGCCGGCGAGAGCGCGCACCAGCGCCGCGAGCAGCGCCTCGTCGATCCGGGCGCGGAAGGCCGCGGGAAGCTCGTGGAGGAGCGCGCGCGTCTCCCGCGCGTCGAAGCCGACGGTGACGGTGCGCTCGTGCCGCTCGGCGTTGCTCCCGCCGGGGAAGTCGAGCGGGAGCGGGGCCGCCCCGCCGCGCTCGGGGGCGGTCCAGTACGCGGCCTCCCCGTCGAAGCCGCCGCGGCCGGCGTGCTCCTCCAGGCGCTCCGCCCACTCGCGGAAGGAGGTGGTCTTGGCCGGGAGGGCGACCGCCTCGCCGCGCTCCGCCTGTCCGTAGGCGGCCTGGAGGTCGTCGCCGAGGACGCGCCAGGAGACGCCGTCCACCACCAGGTGGTGCGCCACCAGGAGGAGCCGCTGGGGGAGGGCGCCGCGCTCGAAGAGCGCCGCGCGGAAGAGCGGGCCGTGGTCCAGGACGGGGCCGGGCTGGAGGAGGGCGCAGGCCCGCTCCAGCGCGGGAACGCCGTCCGCTTCCCGGAGGCCGGACAGGTCGACGCGCGGGAGCGGGGCGCCCTCCCCGACGGGGGCGCCCTCGCCCCGCCACCCGTCCTCGTCGAGGAGGAAACGCATCCGCAGCGCGTCGTGGTGCGCCGCGAGGGAGGCGACGGCCCGCTCCAGGGCGCCGGGGCGGAGGCGGCGCCGGGCCTCCAGGAGGAGCGCCTGGTTCCAGTGGCCGCGCGCGGGGACGTCCAGCTCGAAGAAGAAGCGCTGGATGGGGAGGAGCGTCGCCGGGCCGGTCACCGGCCCCTGCTCGGCGCGCACCGGCGCCTCGGCGTCCACGGCGCGCGCCAGGTCGGCGATGGTGGCGTGCTGGAAGAGCTGCCGGGGCATCAGCCGCAGCCCCTCGCGCCGCGCCGCGGTGGCGACCTGGATGGCGAGGATGGAGTCGCCCCCCAGGCTGAAGAAGCTGTCGCGGACGCCGACGCGCTCCACCCGGAGCACGCGCTCCCAGATGGCCGCGAGCGCGCGCTCGGCCGGGGTGCGGGGCGCCGCGTGCTCCCCCGTGCCCGCCCGCGCCCCCTCGGGGGCCGGGAGGGCGCGACGGTCGGTCTTCCCGCTGGGCGTCAGCGGGAGCGCGTCCAGAAGCACGAAGGCGGAGGGGACCATGTATTCCGGGACCGCGGCGTGCAGCACGGCGCGCAGCGCCTCGGCGTCCGGCGCCTCCCCGTCCGCGGGGACCAGGTAGGCGACGAGCCGCCGGTCTCCCGGTGCGTCCTCGCGCGCCACCACGGCGCACTCCCGCACCCGCGGGTCGCGGAGGAGGACGCTCTCGATCTCCCCCGGCTCGATGCGGAAGCCGCGCACCTTGACCTGGTGGTCGGTGCGCCCCAGGTACTCCACCTCGCCGGAGGCGAGCCAGCGCGCCCGGTCCCCCGTGCGGTACAGCCGCGCCCCCGGCTCCCCCGCGAACGGGTCGGGGACGAAGCGCTCGGCCGTCAGCTCCGGCCGGCCGTGATAGCCGCGCCCCACCTGCACGCCCCCGATGTGCAGCTCCCCCGGCACGCCGGCGGGAACGGGCTCCATCCACGGGTCCAGCACGTGGATGCGCGTGTTCGCCACCGGCCGCCCGATGGGGACGGTCGTCTCGCCGGGAACGCAGGCGTGGTACGTCACGTCCACGGCCGCCTCGGTGGGACCGTACAGGTTGTGCAGCTCCGCCCCCGGCAGCCTGCCGTGGAAGCGCTCCGCCACCTCCGGCGAGAGCGCCTCGCCGCTGCACACCACCCGCCGCACGCTCCCGCACCGCTCCGGCTCCCCCGCGTCCAGGAACGCCTGGAGCATCGAGGGGACGAAGTGCAGCGTGGTCACGCCCTCCCTCTCGATCACCTCCGACAGGTACTCCGGGTCGCGGTGCCCCTCCGGACGCGCGAGCACCAGCCGCGCGCCGGTCATGAGCGGCCAGAAGAACTCCCACACGGAGACGTCGAAGGAGAACGGCGTCTTCTGCAGCACCACGTCGCCGGGCGTCAGGCCGTACTCCCGCTGCATCCAGCGCAGCCGGTTGACCACGCCGCGGTGCGCGTTCATGGCGCCCTTGGGGCGGCCGGTGGAGCCGGAGGTGTAGATGACGTAGGCCAGGTGGTCGGGGGAGAGGCCCCCACCCGGCTCGCCTCGGGCTCGCCACCCTCCCCCGTTCCGGGGGAGGGGCATCTCCACGCTTCGATCCTCGCCCTCCACGGTGTCGTGCTCCCCCTCTCCCAAAATTGGGAGAGGGGGCCGGGGGGTGAGGGCCGCCGGCCCCACCGTCGCGGAGTGGACTGCCGGACTGCTGGGAGATGCCCCTCCCCCACTTGTGGGGGAGGGTGGCGGCTCTAAGGCCGCCGGGTGGGGGCCCTCGGAGCCGTCCACCCACACCACCTCCCCCCCGTACCCCTCCACCCTCTCCGCCGTCCGCTCCTGCGCCAGGAGCACCGGCACCGCCGAGTCCTCCAGGATGTACGCCAGCCGCTCCGCCGGGTACTCCGGGTCGAGCGGGACGTACGCGCCCCCCGCCTTCAGCACTCCCAGCAGCGCCGTCACCAGCTCGAAGCTCCGCTCCGCGCACACGCCGACGCGCGTCTCGGGGCCGACGCCGAGGGCGCGCAGGCGATGGGCGAGCGCGTCCGCGCGGGCGTCCAGCTCGCGGTAGGTGAGGCGCGCGCCCTCGAAGACGAGCGCGACCGCGTCCGGGGTGCGGGCGGCCTGCGCCTCGAAGAGGCCCCCGACGGTCTCCCCGACCGGGAAGTCGGCCGCGGCGGAGCCCCACTCCTCCAGGAGCTGCGCGCGCTCGGAGCGGGCAAGGAAGGAGAGCTGCGACAGCGGTGTCTCCGGCGCGGCGAGGGCGCCCTCCAGCAGGAGCCGGAAGTGCTCCGTGAAGCGAACCATCGTCGCGCGGTCGAACAGGTCGCTGTTGTACTCCATCATCAGCGAGGAGGGGTTCCCCGCCGCCCCCTCGTTCACCAGCACCGACAGGTCGAACTTGGAGGTCCCGCTGTCCCCCAGCGGCACCAGCTCCTCGTCGTCGAGCTGGCGGATGGAGAGCCCGGAGGGGCGGTCCGGGACCGGGCCGTGGGTGACGGGGGTCTGGATTCCCAGGAGCACCTGCACCAGCGGGTTGCGGCTGGGGTCGCGCTCGGGCTGGAGATCCTCCAGCAGCATCTGCAGGGGGAGCTCGGCGTGCGCGTAGGCGCCCAGCATGTCCGCCTGCACCCGCCCCAGCAGCTCGCGGAAGGGCATCGCCGGGGCGGGACGGGCGCGCAGGGCCAGGGTGTTGATGAAGAAGCCGATCATCCCCTGCGTCTCGGGCCGCAGGCGGTTGGCGGCCAGCGACCCCACCACCATGTCCTCCTGCCCCGTGTAGCGGAGGAGGACGGCCTGGAACACCGCGACCATCACCAGGTGCACCGTGGCCCCCTCGCTCCGGGCGAGGGCGTGGACGCGCTCCATGAGGTCGGGGACCAGCTCGATCCCGTACAGCCCGCCGGCGTACGTCTGCACCGGGGGGTGCGGGCGGTCGGCGGGAAGCTCCAGCACGGTGGGGGCGCCGCGCAGCGTCTCGCGCCAGTAGGACAGGTGCTCCTCCAGCCTCTCGCCGGAGAGGATGGAGCGCTGCCACACGGCGTAGTCCGCGTACTGCACCGGGAGATCCGGGAGCGGGGACGGGTCGTCGTGGGCGAAGGCGACGTACAGCACCTCCCACTCGTGGAACATCAGCCCCCACGACCACCCGTCCACCACGATGTGGTGCAGGGTGATGAGGAGGACGTGGTCGTCGTCGGCGAAGCGGAGGAGGCGCGTCCGCATCACCGGCCCGCGCTCCAGGTCGATCGGCTCCCGGGCCTCCACCACCAGCCGCTCGCGGGCCACCGCCGCGCGGGCGCCCTCCTCCACGTGCCGCAGGTCGTCCACCGGGAGGGCCACCTCCGGGTCGGCGAGCACCTCCTGGAAGGGGTGTCCGTCGTACACGCGGTAGACGGTGCGCAGCACCTGGTGCCGGCGGACGATCTCGGCCAGGCAGCGCTCCGCCACCGCCACGTCCAGCCGCCCGCGGATGCGCATGGCGCCGGGGACGTTGTAGAGCGGGCTCCCGGGCTCCAGCTGGTCGAGCACCCAGAGCCGCTCCTGGGCGTAGGAGAGCGGGAGCGGGCGGTCGCGGGGGACGGGGACGATGGGGGGGAGGCGCGACGCGTCGTCCCCGGAGCGGAGGGCGTCCACGCGCTCCGCCAGCCCGGCGACGGTGGGGGCCGCGAAGACGGCTTCCAGCGACAGCTCCACCCCGAACGCCTCGCGCACCTGGAAGACCAGGCGCGTCGCCATCAGCGAGTGTCCGCCCAGGGAGAAGAAGTCGTCGTGCGCGCCCACCCGCTCGATCCCCAGCAGCTCCCCCCAGACCTCCGCCAGCCGCTCCTGCGTGTCCCCCTCGGGAGCGGCGTAGCGCACCCCCAGCTCCGGGCGCGCGTGCAGCGCCGGAGCCGGGACGTCCTCCGCGAGCGCCTCCGCGGAGGACGCGGCCGGGGCGGCCACGGCGGAGCGGGGACGGCGGCCGCGGCGGGGGCGACGGCGGCGCTCCACCCAGTACGCCTGGCGCTCGAAGGGGTAGGTGGGGAGCGGGACGCGGCGGCGGCGCTCCCCGCCCGCGAAGCCGGCCCAGTCCATCCGCACCCCGGCCATCCAGAGCGCGCCCGCCGTTTCCAGGAGGAAGGCGGCGTCCGGGCGGTCGGTGTAGGCGTGGCGCAGCGAAGCGAGCACCGTCGCGTCGGCGCGCGCGTGCAGGGCGAAGGTCCCCAGGGTGCGCCCGGGGCCCACCTCCAGGAGGACGCGCGCCGGGTCCGCCAGCACCTCGCGCATCCCCTCCGCGAAGCGCACGGTGCGGCACAGGTGGCGCGCCCAGTACTCCGGGTCGGTGGCCTCGGCGGGGGTGATCGGGCGGCCGGTGACGTTGGAAAGGAAGGGGATCTCCGGGGCCCGCAGCCGCATCCCGCGAAGGCGCGCCGCCAGCCTCTCCGCCACGGGCTCCATGAGCGGGGAGTGGAAGGCGTGCGAGGCGTTGAGGCGGCGGCAGGCGACGCCCCGCCCGACCAGCTCCGCCTCCAGCGCCGCGACCGCCGCCGGGGTCCCGGAGACGGTGCACAGCCCCGGCGCGTTCACGGCCGCCAGCGCCAGCCCGTCCGCCAGCAGCGGGCGCACCTCGTCCTCCGAGAGCGGGACGGCGAGCATCGCCCCCTCGGGGAGCTCCGCGATGAGCCGGGCGCGCTCGGCCACCAGCTCCAGCGCGTCCTCCAGCCCGAGCACGCCGGCCACGGTGGCGGCGACGTACTCCCCCAGCGAGTGACCGATCATGATCTCGGGGCGCACCCCCCACTCCATCCAGGTGCGCGCCAGGGCGTACCCGGTCACGAACACGGCGGGGTGGGCCAGCTCGGTGCGCCCCAGCGGGTCGGCGGCGGCCTCCGCGCTCCGCCCCAGCATCCGGCGCAGGTCGGTCTCCCCCGCCGGGGCGCCGTCCGCGTCGGCGCGCTGGGCGGCGGGCGGGGCGCCGGGGAAGAGCGCGTCGCGCAGGTCGGCGCCCAGGCGGGGGCGCAGGATCTCGGCGCAGCGGTCCACCTCGCGGCGGAAGGCGGGCTCGGCCTCGTACAGCCCGCGCGCCATCTGCGCGTAGTGGTCGCCCAGCCCGGGGAAGAGGAAGGCGACGGGACGCTCCTCCCGCTCCTGCGCCACGTCCAGCAGGCGGCGGGGGTCGCGCGCGGCCAGCGCCGCGGCGGCGTCCTCGCGCCCGCGGCACACCAGGACGCGGCGGTGCGCGAAGCGGCGGCGCCCCACGCGGAGCGTGTGCGCCACGTCGGCCAGCTCCTGCTCCGGGTGGGCGCGGAGGTGCTCGGCCAGCCGGTCGGTGGCCGCCTCCAGGGCGGCGGGGGTGCGGGCGGCAAGGACCAGGAGCTGCCAGGGGCGCGACGGGCCGGAGGGCTCCGCGGGGGGCGCCTCCTCCAGCACCACGTGCGCGTTGGTCCCCCCCATCCCGAACGAGGAGACGCCCGCGCGGCGCGGCCCGCCCCGGCCCTCCCAGCGGCGCAGCCCGGCGTTGACGAAGAAGGGGGTGGAGGCGAAGTCGATCTTGGGGTTGGGGCGCTCGTAGTGCAGCGAGGGGGGGATCTCGCCGTGCTCCAGGGCCAGCACGGTCTTGATGAGCCCGGTCACCCCGGCGGCGGCGTCCAGGTGCCCCACGTTGGTCTTCACCGAGCCGAGGGCGCAGAACCCCTTCCGCTCCGTGTCGCCGAAGGCGGCGGCGAGCGCGGCCACCTCGATGGGGTCCCCCACTTCGGTCCCGGAGCCGTGCGCCTCCACGTACGACACCTCCTCCGGCTCCACCCCGGCCACGGAGAGCGCCTCCGCCACCACCGCCGCCTGCCCCTCCCGGCGCGGCGCGGTGTACCCCACCTTGCGCGCGCCGTCGTTGTTGACGGCCGAGCCGCGGATCACGGCGTGCACGGTGTCCCCGTCGGCGAGCGCGTCCTCCAGCCGCTTCAGCACCACCACCCCCACTCCGCTCCCCCCCACGGTGCCCCGGGCGTCCGCGTCGAAGGCCCGGCACTGGCCCGTCGGGGAGAGGATGCCCTGCGGCCGATACGCGTAGCCGCGCTTCTGGGGGAGGCCCACGTAGATCCCCCCCGCCAGCGCCATGTCCGACTCCCCGACGAGGAGGCTCTGGCACGCCAGGTGGACGGCCACCAGGGAGGAGGAGCACGCCGTCTGGACGTTGATGCTGGGGCCCTGCAGGTCGAGCCGGAAGGAGGTCTGGGTGGCGATGGAGTCGGAGTTCCAGAGGAAGGCCTGGAACTCCCCCACCGACTCGCGCAGCTCGCGCTGCGACATGACGTTGAGGAAGTAGCGGTTCTGCCCGCCGGAGGCGTACACGCCGATGCGCCCCCCGTAGCTCCCCGAGTCGTAGCCGGCGGTCTCCAGCGCCTCCCAGGCGCACTCCAGGAAGACGCGGTGCTGCGGGTTCAGGACCGCGGCCTCGCGCGGGGCGAAGCCGAAGAAGGCGGCGTCGAACATCTCCGCGCCCTCCAGCACCCCCGAGGCGGGGACGTACGCCGGGTCGCGGAAGACGCGGGGCGGGATGCCCGAGGCGGCCAGCTCCTCCTCGGTGAAGCGCGACACGGAGGCGACGCCCTCCCGGAGGTTGCGCCAGAACTCCTCCAGGTCGCGCGCGCCCGGGAAGCGCCCCGACATCCCGACGATCGCGATCTCCTGGCCGGTCGTGCTCCCGGCGCCCGCGGTCTCACTCATCGCTCGCTGCTCCTCGTGGGTTTCCCCCGGCGCCCCGCCCCG
This sequence comes from uncultured Gemmatimonadales bacterium, assembly GCA_963733105.1. GTDB lineage: Bacteria > Gemmatimonadota > Gemmatimonadetes > Longimicrobiales > Longimicrobiaceae > JAFAYN01. Next base: position 551,007 of record CAVTCB010000003.1, read on the forward strand.
CCCGGGCGGCCCGGTACGTCTGCGTGCGCGCGCGGCGCGCCTCCCCCCGCTCCGCGGCCCGCTCGGCGGGGGCGGGCTCCGCCGGCCGGCGGTCCAGGTGCGCGGCCAGCGCGCCCAGCGTGCGGTGCTCGAACAGGTCGATCAGCTCCACCCGGCCGGGGAAGCGCTCCCTGAGCCGGGCGTGCACCCGCACCAGGAGGAGGGAGTGCCCGCCCAGGTCGAAGAAGTTGTCGCCGATCCCCACCCGCCCCGTACCCAGCGCCTCCTCCCACACCTCCGCCACCGCCCGCTCGGTGGGCGTCAGCGGCGCGGCGGGCTCCCGCCCCGCCTCCACCGCCTCCGGCGCGGGGAGCGCCTCCCGGTCGACCTTGCGGTTGGCGTTGAGCGGGAAGGCCTCCATCGCCACGAACGCGGAGGGGACCATGTGCTCCGGGAGCCGCTCGCGGAGGTGCGCCCGCAGCGCGGCCGGGTCGGCGTCCGCACCGGGGACCGCCACCACGTACGCCACCAGCCGCGTCCCCCCCGCCCCGTCCCGCCGCGGCACCACCACCGCACCGCCCACGGCGGGGTGCGCCTCCAGCGCCGTCTCGATCTCCCCGGGCTCCACGCGGAAGCCGCGCACCTTGACCTGGCGGTCCGTGCGCCCCAGGAACTCCACCCGCCCGTCCGCCAGCCAGCGCACCCGGTCGCCGCTGCGGTAGAGCCGCGCCCCCGGCTCCCCCCCGAACGGGTCGGGGACGAACCGGTCGGCCGTCAGGTCGGGGCGGCCCAGGTAGACGCGCCCCACCCCCGCCCCGCCGATGCACAGCTCCCCGGGCGCGCCGACCGGCGCCGCGCCCAGGTGGCGGTCCAGGACGTACAGCCGCACGTTCGCCAGCGGCCGCCCGATGGGATGCCCGACGACCGGCCCCGACACGGGGTCGGAGGTGGAGAGCACCGTGGCCTCGGTGGGGCCGTAGAGGATGATCACCCGCGCGTCGGGGAAGACGGCCCCGGCGTCGGCGACCAGCTCCGGCGGGACCATGTCCCCTCCCACCAGCACGCGCCGCATCCGCGGGAGCGTCCCTCGCTCCGAGGCGCGCGCGACGCTCAGCACCTGGCGCAGGAGCGCGGGGACGGCGTGCACCACGCTGGCGTCCTCCAGCTCCTCCGCGAAGCGCCGGTCGTCCAGGAGCGCCGGGGAGGGGAGGAGCCGCGTGGCCGCCCCGGTCAGGAGCGGCGCGATGGCCTCCAGGTGCCAGATGTCGAAGGTGGGGGAGGCGAGCGAGGGGAAGACGTCCCCCGCGCGGAAGCCGAAGGTCTCGACGGAGGTGCGCAGCAGGTTGACGATGCTGCGGTGCTCCACCACCACGCCCTTGGGGCGCCCCGTGGAGCCCGAGGTGTAGATGACGTACGCGGCGGTCCCGGGGTCCACCTCCGGGAGCGGCGCCCCGTCCGCCTCCTCGCCGTCCGGCGCGTCGGCGGGGACCACCTCCACCCCGGCCGGGAGCCCCCCCGGCGCGTCGGCGGCCACCAGGAGCCCGATCCCGGCGTCCTCCACCGTGTGCGCCAGCCGCGCGGCGGGGTGGAGCGGGTCGAGGGGGACGAAGGCCCCGCCCGCGCGGAGCACCGCGAGCACGGCCAGCACCGTCTCGATCCGCCGCTCCGCCCAGATCCCCACCCGCACCTCGGGACCCACGCCGCGCGCCCGGAGCCGCCGGGCCAGCGCCGCGGAGCGCCGCTCCGCCTCTGCGTAGGTGACCACGCGGCCGCCCTCCAGCAGCGCCGGGTAGTCGGGGAAGCGGGCGGCGCACGCCACGAACGCCTCGTGCGTCAGCGACGGGTCCTCCCACACCCGGGCGGTGGCGTTCCACTCCTCCAGCACCCGCCGCCGCTCCGCCGCGTCCAGCGGGGACAGCTCGCCCAGCCGGCGCTCCGGTCCGGCGGCGACCTCCTCCAGGAGCGTCCGCAGCTGCCGCCCCAGCCGCTCCACGGCGTCCGGGGCGAGGCGAGAGAGAGAGTACTCCAGCCGCACCCGCATCTCCTCCCCCGGCACGACACCCAGGGAGAGGGGGTAGTTGGTCTGCTCGCGGCTCGGCCCCGGCACCACCCGCAGGCTCCCCGCGCCGCGGCGCGGGAGCGGGCCCGAGGGGTAGTTCTCGAACACCACGATGCTCTCGAACAGGGGCTCCCCGGGGGCGACGTCGCTCCAGCGCTGCACCTGCGCCAGCGGGGTGGACTCGTGCTCCCGCAGCCGGGCCTGCCGCGCCTGGAGCGCCGCCAGCCAGGGGACCACGCGCTCCGCGGGGGAGACGGAGACGCGGACGGGGAGGGTGTTGATGAAGAGGCCGACCATCTCCTCCACCCCCGGGAGCTCGGCCGGGCGCCCGGAGACGGTGGCGCCGAAGAGCACCTCCTCCTCCCCGGAGCAGCGGGACAGGAGGAGCGCCCACGCCCCCTGCACGGTCGTGCTCAGCGTCAGCCCGTGCCGCCGCGCCACCCCGCGCAGCTCCGCCGTGAGCGCGGCGGGAAGGCGCATCTCGCGCCGGCCGTACCCGGCCGGCGCGGCCTCCCCCGGGGCGCGGTCCACGCCCAGCGGGGTGGGGGCGAGGAAGCCCGCCAGCTCGTCGCGCCAGAACGCCTCCTCCGCGCCGCCGTCGCGCCGCTCCAGCCACGCCACGTAGTCGCGGTACGGCCGCGGCGGGGCGAGCCGCGCCTCGGTGCCGCCCGCCGCGGCGTCGTACAGCGCCACGGCCTCGCGGAGCACCACCGGGAGGCTCCACCCGTCCATCGCCAGGTGGTGGTGCGTCCACACCGCCCGGTGCTCCTCCTCCCCCGTGCGGAAGAGCGCCAGGCGCATCAGCGGCGGCGTGCGCGGGTCGAAGCCGCGGGCGCGGTCGGCGGCCAGGTACGCCTCCAGCCGCGCCTCCCGCTCGTCGGCGGAGAGGCCGCGCCAGTCCTCGCGCGCCAGGGGGACCGCCGCCCGGCGCCGCACCGCCTGGAGCGGGCGCTCCACCCCCTCCCAGAGGAAGGTGCTGCGGAGCGCCGCGTGCCGCTCCGCCACCCCCTGCCAGGCGCGCTCGAAGGCCCGCTCGTCCAGCCGACCCAGGAGGTCGAAGGCGAACTGCCCCACGTACACCCCGCTCCCCGGCTCCATCAGGGTGTGCAGGAGGATCCCCTCCTGCATGGGGGAGAGTGGGTACAGGTCCTCGACGTCCCGGTCGGCGCCGACCACGGCGTCCAGCGCCGCCGGGCCCAGCCCCGCGAGCGGGAAGTCGGAGGGCGTGCACCCTCCCGCCCCCGGCGCCGTGCAGTGCGCGACCAGCCCCCGCAGCTCCGCCGCGAACGCCTCCGCCAGCCGCTCCACGGTCTCGCGCCGGTGCAGCTCCGCGCCGTAGCTCCAGCGCACGCGCAGCCGCCCCCCCTCCACCATGGCGTCCACCTCCAGCAGGTGCGCCCGCTCCGCCCCCGGCGAGCGCTCCTCCCCCGCCGCCCCCGGCACCAGCGCGAAGCGCGAGCCCGGGCCGAGCGTGGAGTCGAGGCGTCCCAGGTAGTTGAAGGCCACCTCCGGCGCGGGGAGCGCCGCCAGCGCCCCGCGCGTCCCCGCGTCGGGCGCCAGCCACCGCAGGGCGCCGAAGCCGATCCCCCGCCCCGGGACGGCGCGGAGCTGCTCCTTCACCGCCCGCAGCGCCGCCCCGGGGGAGGGGTCCGCGCCGGGGTCCAGAACCACCGGGAAGAGGGTGGTGAACCACCCCACGGTGCGCGACAGCTCCACGCCCTCGAACAGCTCCTCCCGCCCGTGCCCCTCCAGCTCGACGCGCACCGCGCGCTCCCCCGTCCACGCGCCCAGCGCCCGCGCCAGGGCGGCGAGGAGGACGTCGGACACCTGCGTCCGGTACGCGGCCGGGACCTCGCGCAGGAGCGCGTCCGTCTCCGCCGCGGAGAGCGCCGCCTCCACGCTCCGGGCCGAGCCGGTGCGGTTCCCACCGCCCGGGAGGTCCACGGGGAGGCGGGCCGCGGCGCGCGCTCCCTGCTCCAGCCACCAGGGGAGCTCCGCGTCGAAGCCGCCGGAGCGGGCGTGCTCCTCCAGCCGCTCCGCCCACGCCCGGAAGGGGGTGGACGCCGCGGGGAGCGCGACAGGCTCTCCGGCCTCCAGGCGGGCGCACGCCTCCTCCAGCTCCTCCACCAGCACGCGCCAGGAGACGCCGTCGGTCGCCAGGTGGTGCGCGGCCAGGAGTATCCTCTGCGGGAGGCCGCCCCCGCGCTCCAGCAGCGCCGCCCGCGCCACGGGGCCCGCCTCCAGGTCCAGGCTCCGCTGGAGGGCGGAAAGGACCACATCGGCGTCTCCCGTCCGCGACACGTCCACCACGGTCAGCGGGACCTCCCCCGCCGGGTCGGCGCGCTGCCGCCACTCCCCGTCCACCCGGCGGAAGCGGAGCCGCAGGGCGTCGTGCCGGGCGGCCAGCTCCCGCAGCGCCGCGCGCAGGACGCCGGGCGCGACGGGGCGGCGCGCCTCCAGGAGGAGCGACAGGTTCCAGTGGGAGCGGTCGGGGACCTCGCGCGCGAAGAAGGCGCGCTGCACCGGCGTCAGCGGCGCCTCGCCGTCGGGGGAGTCCTCCCGCGTGTCGTCGGCCGCCGTCGAGGCGGCCTCCGCCAGGCGCGCGACGCTGGGGAGGGAGAAGACGTCCGCGGGGCGCACGCGCACCCCGCGCCGGTGGGCCCGGGCCACCACCTGGAGGGCCAGGATGGAGTCGCCGCCCAGCTCGAAGAAGTCGTCGTGCACCCCCACCCGCTCCGCGCCCAGCACCTCCGCCCAGACCGCCGCCAGCACCTCCTCGGCGCGGGTGCGCGGCGCCTGGTACGGGCGCCCGGAGAGAGCGCCCCCGGGCGCGGGGAGGGCGCGGCGGTCGAGCTTGCCGTTGGGGGTGAGGGGGAGCCGCTCCAGCTCCACCAGCGCCGCGGGCACCATGTGGTCGGGGAGCCGCTCCGCGAGCGAGGCGCGCAGCGCGGCGGGGTCGACCGGGGCGCCCGCGGGGACGAAGTACGCCACCAGCCGCCGCTCCCCCGGCGCGTCCTCGCGCGCCACCACCGCCGCGTCCGCCACGCCGGGGTGGCGCAGCAGGGCGGCCTCGACCTCCCCCGGCTCGATGCGGAAGCCGCGCACCTTGACCTGCTGGTCCACGCGCCCCAGGTACTCCAGCTCGCCGCGCGGGAGCCAGCGCGCCCTGTCGCCGCTCCGGTACAGCCGCGCGCCCACCTCCCCGGAGAAGGCGTCCGGGACGAAGCGCTCCGCGGTCAGCCCCGGGCGCCCCAGGTAGCCGCGCGCCACGCCGGCGCCGCCCACGCACAGCTCCCCCGGCACCCCCACTCCCGCCGGCTCCCCGCGCGCGTCCAGCACGTAGGCGCGCAGGTCGGGGAGCGCCCGCCCGATCGGGCTCGCCGCCTCCGCGTGCACGTCCGCCCGCGTGACCGGACGGAAGGTGACGTGCACGGTGGTCTCGGTGATCCCGTACATGTTCACCAGCCGGGGCCGCTCGTCCCCGTGCCGCTCCATCCACCCCGCGAGGCTCCGCGGCTCCAGCGCCTCCCCCCCGAAGATCACGAGCCGCAGCGCCAGGTCTCCGGCGGGAGCCGCGGCGTCGGCGGCGGCGAGCTGGCGGAAGGCGGAGGGGGTCTGGCTCAGCACCGTGACCCGCTCGCGGACGAGCAGCTCCCGGAACGCCTCCGGGTCGCGGCTCACGTCGAAGGGGACGACCACCAGCGTTCCCCCGTAGAGCAGCGCCCCCCACATCTCCCACACGGAGAAGTCGAAGGCGTACGAGTGGAAGAGCGTCCACACGTCGTCCGCGCCGAACCCGAAGAGCGCCTCCGTCGCGTCGAACAGGCGCAGGACGTTGGCGTGCGTGACCACGACCCCCTTGGGAGCGCCGGTGGAGCCGGAGGTGTAGATGACGTAGGCGGCGGACTCCGGTCCCACGTCGGCGGCGCCCCCACCCGGCTCGACCTCGGGCTCGCCACCCTCCCCCGTTCCGGGGGAGGGGAGACATCGTCCGCGCTTCGATCCTCACCGGCTCGGCGTCGTCGGGCGCCCCCTCACCCAGCTTGGGAGAGGGGGCCGGGGGGTGCGGGCCCCCGCCCCCACCTCGGGGAGGCTGGACGGGTGAGCATTGCTGGGAGATGCCCCTCCCCCCTTGTGGGGGAGGGTGGCGGCTCTAAGGCCGCCGGTGGGGGCGTCGTCCACGGACACGACGTCCCCCCGAACTCCGGGAGCGCCCCCCGCACCCCCTCCTGCGTCACCAGCACCCCGATCCCCGCGTCGGCGAGGAGGTGGGCCAGGCGCTCGGCGGGGTAGCCGGGGTCCAGGGGGACGTAGGCGGCGCCGGACCTGAGGACGCCGAGGACGGCGATCACCAGCTCCGGCCCGCGCTCCAGGCAGAGCCCCACCCGCGCCTCCGGCCCCGCCCCGAGTCCGCGGAGCCGGCGCGCGAGGCGGTCCGCCCGCGCGTCCAGCTCGCCGTAGGTGAGCGACCGGTCCCCGTGGACTACCGCCGTCGCGTCCGGCCGCTCCGCGGCGCGCGCGGCGAAGCGCTCGTGCAGGGAGCCGCCCCGCGGCGGGACGCTCCCCCGCGGGTTCCACTCCGCCAGCACGCGCTCTCGCTCCTCGTCGGAGAGCGGCGACAGCGCGCCGACGGGGCGCGCCGGGTCTGCGGCGATCCCCTCCAGCAGGACCCGCAGCTGCGCCAGCATCCGCTCCGCCGTGGCGGGGTCGACGCGGTCCAGGTCGTGGACCAGGCTGAGCGCCGGCTCCCTCGCGGGGACGACCTCCAGCACCAGCGCGTAGCCGAGGCCCGCCCCCGTCGGCACCCGGCGGAAGCCGCCCACCTCCGCGCCGGCCACCGCCGCGGGCGCCACCGCGATGTCCGGGAGGTTCTGGAACACCACCAGCGTGTCGAACAGCTTCCGCCCGGCGGGGAGGCCACCCCACTCGAAGCGGCGCGCGTCCGCCTGCGCGGCCTGCAATTCCCGCAGCCAGGGGAGGAGCGGCGCGGCGGGATCGGTCCGCACCCGCACCGGGACCTCGCCCGTGCAGACGCCGAGCATCCCGTCCACCCCCGCCAGCCCCGCCGGCCGCCCGGACACCACCGCGCCGAAGAGCACGTCGTCCTCGCCGGAGTGGTGTGCCAGGAGGAGCGCCCACGCGCCCTGCACCAGCGTGTTCAGCGTGAGCTGCCCCTGGCGCGCCACCGCCCGCAGCCGGTCGCCCAGCGCGGCCGGGAGGGCCGCCGCCGCGGTGGCGTACCGCTCCCCCCCGGGCGCCTCCCGGACCGAGCCGAGCGGCGTGGGCCCGTCGACGCCCGCCAGGGCGGCGCGCCAGAACGCCGCGGCCTCCGCCTCGTCCTGCTCGCGCAGCCAGGCCACGTAGGCGGCGTAGGGGAGCGCCCGCTCCGCGCGCGGGAGCCCTCCCCCCCGCAGCGCCTCGTACGCCGCGAACACCTCCCGCAGGCAGGCGGAGAGCGCCCACCCGTCCAGAACCAGGTGGTGGTAGCTCCACAGGAAGCGGACCTCGTCCTCCCCGGTCCGCACCTCGGCGAGGCGCGCCAGCGGGGCGGAGGCGAAGTCGAAGCCGCGGGCGCGGTCCTCCCTCTCCAGCGCCCGGAAGCGCTCTGCGCGCTCCGCCGCCGGCGCGCCGCGCCAGTCCAGGCGCTCCACCGGGAGCGCGGCCTCGCGCCGCACCACCTGCACCGGCTCGTCCAGCCCCTCCCAGAAGAAGGCGCTGCGCAGCACCGGGTGGCGCGCCACCACGTGCCGCCACGCCTCCTCGAACGCCGCGCCGTCGTAGGGGCCGCGCACCGTCCACTCCACCTGCTCCACGTACTCCCGGAGCCCGGGCGCGCGGAGCATCCGCAGCAGGATCCCCCGCTGCGCCGCCGAAAGCGGGTAGATGCTCTCCACGTTCTCCATGGACGGATACCGGGTCGGATGGGGGGTCGGGTGCGTCGTCGTGGTTAGTCCGGATATTTAACGCCAGGGATTACCGCGTGTCCAGACGCGCGACCGCCTTTCCGAAAACAGGTGAGGGGTGGAGAGCCGCGGCTCTCCACCCCTCACCTGTTCCCTCCGCCTCCGCGGCCGGTCAGGGGGCCAGCGGCGCCGACGGCGAGGGCTCCGGGAGGTCGGCGGCGCCGCGCGCCAGCCGCGCCTCGCGGGTGCGCCTGCGCCCGTAGAGGAAGTAGATCAGGAACCCCAGACCCAGCCACACCGCCAGGCGCGCCCAGGTGGCGGCGGGGAGCACGGCCATCTGGAGGAGGCAGGCCGCCGCGCCGATGGCCGGCACCCAGGGCATCCCCGGGGTGCGGAAGGGGCGCTCCAGGTCGGGGCGCGTCCGCCGCAGGATGACCACGCCCGCGCACACCAGCACGAAGGCCAGCAGCGTCCCCATGCTCACCAGCTGGCTGAGCACGCCGATGGGGAGCACGCCCGCGGCAAGGGCGATCACCACGCCGGTGATGGCGGTGCTGACGTGCGGGGTGCGCCAGCGGGGGTGCACCCGCCCGAAGACGTCGGGGAGGAGCCGGTCGCGGCTCATGGTGAAGAAGATCCGCGTCTGCCCCAGCAGCGTCACCAGCATGGTGCTGAACAGGCCGAACAGCGCGCTCACCTTGATGACGGGGCTCAGCCAGGTCAGCCCGGTGGCGTCGATCCCCACGGCGAGCGGGTCGGGGACGTTGAGGCGGCCGTAGGGGACGATCCCGATCAGCACCAGCGCCACGGCGATGTAGATGAGGGTGCAGATGGCCAGCGACCCCAGGATGCCGATGGGGAGGTCGCGCTGCGGGTTCTTCGCCTCCTGCGCGGCGGTGGAGACGGCGTCGAACCCCACGTAGGCGAAGAACATGATGGCGGCGCCGCGGAGCACCCCGCTCCACCCGAAGGCGCCGAACTCGCCCGTGTTGGGGGGGATGAAGGGGGTGAGGTTGTCGCGCTGCACGTACGAGAACCCGGCGACCACGAACACGATCAGCACCGCCACCTTGAGGACGACGAGCGCCGTGTTGGTGTTGGCCGACTCGCGGATGCCCAGGGTGAGGAGCGCGGCCACGGCCAGGACGATCAGCGCGGCGGGGAGGTTGAACAGGCCGCGCACGGCGCCGTCCGCGGTCTGTACCATCACCTCGGGGGAGGCGGTGAGCCGCGCGGGGACGTCGAGCCCCACGTCGTGCATGAAGCTGACGAAGTACCCGGACCACCCCACGGCCACCGTGGCGGTGCTGAGGGCGTACTCCAGGATCAGGTCCCACCCGATGATCCAGGCGAAGATCTCGCCCGCGGTGGCGTAGGCGTAGGTGTAGGCGCTCCCGGCCACGGGGATCATGGAGGCCAGCTCCGCGTAGCACAGCCCCGCGAAGGCGCAGGCCAGGGCGGCGATCACCATGGAGATCACCAGCGACGGCCCGGCGTGCTGCGACGCGGCGGTCCCGGTCAGCACGAAGATCCCGGTGCCGATGACGGAGCCGATCCCCAGGGTGGTGAGGTTGACGGGCCCGAGCGTGCGGTGGAGGGTGCCCTTCCCTGCTTCTTCCTGCAGCTCCGCGATGCTCTTCCGCGCGAATATGCTCATGGTGGCCCCGGGGTGCGGTGGTGGATGTGTCTCACCACGTTACCGTCGGGGCGGGTCCGGGAGGTTTCGGGGGGGTATGGAGGTTGTAAGCGAATTTCGATGGAGGGCGGGGCTCGGGCGTGCCCCCGCTGGCGCGGGGTCGGGCTGCGGCTCCGTAGGGAACGATACAACCGTTCCCAACGGAGTCGAGCCCCCGCAAACTACGCGGGGTCTCGCCCCTTCGGGCTCGCATCCCTCACGCAACTGCTTTCCGCACCTGTAGTTCTGCCGTTGTCGTGCTCCCCTCCCCCCTTGGGGGTCGGGGGAGGGGTCCGGGGCGCGCGGGCGCGTGGTCCCCTCCCCTGTGGGGGGCCGTCACGGCCGCACGAGCACCTCGTGCCTCGCGCCGTCGTCCACCAGCGGGATGGTCCCGCCCTCCAGGACCCGCCCGTCCAGCGTCACCTCCGCCTCGCCGCCGCGGATCTCGCCGGGACGGTGCACGGTGACGGCGTAGAGCGCCCCGCCGAAGCGGTAGTCGATGGAGAACTCCGGCCACGCCGCCGGGACGCACGGCTCGATGCGGAGCGTGTCGCCGCGCCGGGTGAAGCCCAGGATGGCCTCCAGCCCCACCCGGTACGTCCAGCTCGCCGAGCCCGTGTACCAGCGTCCACCCGCCCCTCCCCACCTGCCCGGGAGCCGTGTACACGTCCGCGGCCACCACGTACGGCTCCACGCGGTAGCGCTCCACCTCCTCCGGCGTGCGCGCGTGGGTGAGCGGGTTGAGCATCTGGTACAGCTCGAAGGCCCGGTCCCCCTCCCCGCGGAGCGCGGTGGCGAGCACGGCCCAGAGCGCCGCGTGCGTGTACTGCGCGCCGTTCTCCCGCACCCCGGGGAGGTACCCCTTGATGTAGCCGGGGTCGCTCGGCGTCCGGTCGAACGGCGGGGTGAGGAGCACCAGGAGCCGGTCGTCGGGGCGGACCAGGTGCTCCTCGAACGAGCGCATGGCCCGGCCCTGCCGCTCCGGGTCGCCCGCGCCCGAGATGACGCTCCAGCTCTGCGCGATGGAGTCGATGCGGCACTCGTCGCTCCCGGCGGAGCCGAGCGGCGTGCCGTCGTCGAAGTAGGCGCGGCGGTACCACTCCCCGTCCCACCCGTGCGCCTCCACCGCCGCCACGTACGCGTCGGCGCGCGCGCGGAAGTCCGCCGCCACGTCGGCGTCGCCCCGGGCCGCCGCGCGCACGGCGAAGGCGCGGAGCGTGGCGGCGAGGAACCAGGCGAGCCACACGCTCTCGCCCCGCCCCTCCACGCCCACCCGGTTCATCCCGTCGTTCCAGTCGCCGATCCCGATGAGGGGGAGGCCGTGCGCGCCCGCGGTGCACGCCCTGCGCAGCGCGCGCAGGCAGTGCTCGTAGACGCTGGCGTGCTCGTCCGTGACCCGCGGGAGGTCGTACACCTCGTGCTCGTGCGCCTCCAGCGCGCGCATGGCGAGGAAGGGGACGTACTCGTCCAGCACCGAGGCGTCCCCCGTGACCGCCACGTACTCGTCCACCACGTAGGGGAGCCAGGCGAGGTCGTCCGAGAAGCGGGTGCGGACCCCGCGCCCGCTCTGCGGGTGCCACCAGTGCTGCACGTCGCCCTCCACGAACTGCCGGGCCGCCGCGCGCAGCATGTGCTCGCGCGCCACCGCCGGCTCCGCGTACACGAAGGCCAGCACGTCCTGCAGCTGGTCGCGGAAGCCGTAGGCGCCGCTGCTCTGGTACAGGGCGGAGCGCGCCCACATCCGGCAGGAGAGCGCCTGGTACAGCGCCCAGCGGTTGAGCATGGCGTCGAAGGCCGGCTCCGGCGTCCGCACGGCGACCACGGACAGGCGCTCCGCCCACTCCCGGACGCTGCGCGCCGCGGAGGTCGCGGCCGCGCCGGGCTCGAGGAAGCGGGCGGCCAGCTCCCGCGCCGCGGCCTCGCCCTCGGCGGCGCCGAGGACCATCGCCAGCTCCCGCGTCTCCCCGGGCGCCAGATCCAGCACGCACTGCAGGGCGGCGCACGGATCGAGGCCGGCGCCCGTCGCCGCGCCCAGCTCCCCGCCGCGCAGGGCGGCGGGGTCCGCCACGCTCCCGTTGCGGCCCAGGAACTCGCGCCGGTCGGCCGTGTGCCCGGTCACGGGCTCGCTCAGCGCGCAGAACGCCACCCGGCCGGCGAACTGGGGGTCGAAGAAGTTCCGCGCCAGGATCGCCCCCAGCTCCGCGTCGAAGCTCGTGCGCACCTGGTGCTGCGTGTGCTCGCGCAGGACGCCCAGCGTCCATTCCACGTACGCCGTCACCGAGATGCGCCGGGGCCGCGCGCCGCGGTTGGCGACCTGGAGCACGGACAGCTTGACCGCCTCTCCGTCCGCCATCCCCAGCGTGAGGCGGGTGGCGATGCCGCCGTGCTCGTGCTCGAACACGGTGGAGCCCGCGCCGTGGCGCACGGTGTACGCCCCGTCCTGGCCGATCGGCGCCGGCGTGGCGCTCCACAGGTCGCCGTCCTCCTCGTCGCGCAGGTAGAGCACCTCGGACGCGGGGTCGCTCACCGGGTCGTTGTGCCAGGGGGTGAGCCGGTAGAAGTAGCTGTTCTCGGACCAGGCGAAGCCGGCGCCGCGCTCGCTCACCACGAACCCGCCGTGCGGGTTGGCGATGACGTTCACCCACGGGGCCGGGGGCACGAAGTCGCCCCGGACGCGCATCTCGTAGTCCCCGGCCGCGTTCAGCCCGCCGAGGCCGTTGTCGAAGAGCAGGGCGGCCGCCTCCGGGGGCGCGGCCGGACCCGCGCCCCGCGCGTCCGAGGCGCGGCGGCCCGGCGGCGGGGGCGCGGCGGGACCGGGCGCGGCCCCGCCGGCCGGGTGCGCGCGGACCCTCCGCGCCGCGAGCGGAGCGGGCCGCGGGTGCCGTTCCAGTCGGCGCGGCCGCGACTCCAGGAGATCCGGGTCGCTCCGCTCCGCCTCCTCCGCCGCGGCGTCCGTGTCGAGGATGTGGGCCAGCGAGCGCCCGTCGCAGCGCAGGACGACGCGGGCGGTGCGCCCGCAGCATGAGCAGCGCGTCCGCGCCGATCTGGTCGGTCCTGCGGACGAACACCCCGCCCGGCCGGTCCGATCTGCGTGTCGCCGGAGGCGAACAGGGCCTCCATGATCCGGTCGTGGAGCTCCTGCAGGTAGCGAGGACGGCTGCGTGTTGACGACCACCAGGTCCACCGTCATCCCGCGGCGCCGCCAGTAGTGGTGCGCGGCGAGGAGCTGCCGCAGGGTGGGGAGCCCGTCCACGGTGCCGATCGTCGCCAGCACGATCGGCCAGTCGCCCGAGATCCCGCTCGCCCACAGCAGCGGCTGCGAGCCCTGGTTGCGGCACAGCTCCTCCTGCGGGGCGCGGAGCTCCGGGAGCGGGTAGAGCAGGCAGCCGGCCAGCTCCTGGAACACGGCCGCGTCCGCCGGGGTGAGCTCGAGCTCGCGCAGCTCCACCTGCTGGGAGGTCCAGGCCAGGTCCAGCGCGCGCTGCGCCGCGTGGAGTCGTGGTAGCGGTCGGCGAGCTCGAAGGCCCGCTCCCGCGTCGTCGGCCACCAGGGTGGTGAACGCCACCGAGGCGGACTGGCCGGGGAGCGAGCCGCACCCGCGTGCGCAGCGCGAAGATCGGGGTCGAGCACCGCGCCGGTGGTGCCGGAGAGCGGCCCGTCCGTCATCGAGCGCGACCGGGTCGCGGGTGGTGCGGCCGCGGCCCACGAAGCGGGCGCGGTCGGTCTCGCAGGTGACCGGTCCGACGCGGTCGCGCCCCGCGTCCACCACGTGCACGCACCAGAGCGTCGGCTCCGTCGCGGAGCGGGGCCGGCGGGTGGCGGTGATCGGCCGTACACCACTCGTGCCACTCGGTCTCGACGAACAGGTTGGCGAACGCCGGGTGGGCCCGGTCGGCGTCGGCGGGGCCGAGCACGATCTCGCCGTAGCTGGTCAGCTCGATCTCGCGGGCCTCCTGCGCGTGGTTGGTGACGGTCACGCGGCGGACCTCGGCGGCGTCCTCCGGCACCACCGCGATCTCGGTGCGGGTCTCGATCTCGCCGTCCGAGCGGTGGAAGGTGACCCGGTCGGTGGCCAGCAGCGCCCGGTACCAGTCGGCCGGCGCGCACACCGGCTGGTGCGCCGCCGACCAGACCCGCCCGCGGGTGACGTCCTTGACGTAGCAGAACTGCCCGGTGGAGTCGCTGGTCCCGTCCGCCCGCCAGCGGGTGACCGCCAGCTCCTCGTAGCGGCTGTAGCCGGCCGCCGCAGTGGCTCACCATGATGGTGTAGGGCAGCTGGCCCAGCAGCGCGACGTGCGGCTGCCGGGTGTCCGGCCGGTCGAACTCGCGCACGGCCGGGCGCTCGGTCTCGGGGTCGGGCAGCGCCTCGTCGGCGCGCGTCTCCTGCGCCTCCTGCAGCACCAGGCGCCGCGGGATCCGCTCGTGCAGCAGCAGCTCGGCGGAGCGCACCAGCGGGTCGGCGTGGAAGCGCTCGCTGCCACACCTGCGCCGCCAGCACGTTGGTCAGCGCCACCAGCCCCATGCCGACGTGGTGCGCCATGTAGTTGCCGACGACGGCGTAGCGCGCGCCCGGGTCCGGGCGCGTGTAGTCGAGGGCGTCGCGGAAGCCGTACGGCCCCAGCGCGCCCTTCTTCTCCAGCGGCGGCCAGGTTCTCCAGCGCGCGCTGCGGGTCCACCATCAGCGGCCAGCAGCGGAGGCGTAGGGCGCGATCACCAGGTCGCGCCCCAGGCCGCGCTTGAGCGCCAGGTCGGGGACGCCGAAGGCGCGGTACTGGTAGGTGTGGTGCCGGTCGCGCAGGTTGTAGGCGCTCTCGCTCACCCCCCACGGCACGCCGCGCTCCGCGCCGTACGCGATCTGCCGGCGCACCGCGCCGCGGTAGGTCTGGTCCAGCACCGTGAAGGGGAAGGAGCGCATCACCAGCGGCGGCATCAGGTACTCGAACATGCTCCCGCTCCACGACACCAGCGCCGTCTCGCCCGCGGCGTGGGTCAGCGTGCGGCCCAGGCGGAACCAGTGGTCCACCGGCACGTCGTTCTTGGCGATGGCGATGAAGCTGGCCAGCCGCGCCTCGGAGGCGAGCAGGTCGTAGTACGACGCGTCGAGCGAATGGGTGGTCGCCCTGGTAGCCGATGGAGAACAGCTCCGCTCGCGGTCGAACAGGAAGCGGAAGTCCATCTCCATCGCGTAGCGGTGCGGCGCGCTCCGCCAGGGCCTCGCAGGCGGGCCCGGAGCTCCGCGGGCGCGGCGGCCTCGCCGGCGAGCTGCTCCTCGGCGCGGCGCAGGCTCCAGGCGAGCCACTCGCCCGGCGGGCTCCAGGCGCTTCCCGCGGGAGCCGGGGCGCTCTCCAGCGCGGCGAGCGCGGCGCGCAGGGCGGCTGCGGCCTCCGCGAGCGGCGCGGGCCCGTCCGCGGCGGCGGCGAGCGCGGCGCGCGCCGCTGCGCAGCTGCTCGCGCGGCGCCTTCCAGCGCCCGCGGCGCGCCCGGGCGCCCCGCCGGACCCGAGGCGGCCAGCGTCCTGCAGGCGCTCGCCCGCCAGCGCCGGAGCGCCGTCCGCAGCGCGGCCACGACCCGGCGGTCGGACACCGGCTCGTCGCGGGCCGCCAGGCACGCCTGCCGCAGCGCGATGAGGTGCCCGGCCAGGTTGCCGCTGTCCACCGTGGAGACGTAGCGCCGGCTCCAGCACGCGCAGGTCGTGCAGGTCGTACCAGTTGTAGAAGTGGCCGTCGAAGCGGCGCATCCGCTCCAGCGAGCGGAAGGCCAGCTCGAGCCGCCGCGTCATGTCCCCGGCGGTGATGAACCCCAGGTCGCACGCGCTCGCCGTCGCCAGCAGCTGCAGGCCGATGTTGGTGGGCGAGGTGCGCATCGCCACCACCGGCGCCGGGTCCTCCTGGAAGTTGTCGGGCGCGAGCCAGTGCGTCTCCTCGCCGCACGAAGCGGTCGAAGAAGCGCCAGTGCAGCAGCGCGTAGCGCAGCGCCTCGGCCCGCGCTCGGCGCGGGAGCGGACGCCGGCCGGGGACGGCGGGCGCGCCGAGCGCGTGCGCGATCGCCGGCGAGGCCGCCCAGAGCAGGACCAGCGGGGCCACCGCGACCGCGAGCTGCCAGAGCGGCGCGGGCGCGTCGCCGCGCGGCGACCCGCGCGGCCACCAGGAGCGCGGCGCCCCGCCGCGACGGCCACGGCCGGCCACATGTCCCGCCAGACGCCGCCGGCCGACGCCGGGACGCCGCGCTCCGTCCCGGACGCGGTCTGCCACTCGAGCAGGTGCCGCCGGCTCACCACGAGCCGCCAGAGCGTGCGGACGATCGCGTCGGCCGAGACCCAGGCCTGGTGCGGGAGGAAGACGACGGCCAGCGCCGACCTGCTGCACGCTCGTCGCCGCGTCGCGCCCCACCGCCGCGTAGTAGGCCCGCCAGGACTTGTCGAGCGGCGGCCGGAGCACCGCGAGCAGGAGGGAGACGATCCAGGGCGCGGCGATGGCGCCCAGGCCCAGCAGGGTCCAGCGCATCGGCGAGCCGGGGAGCACCGTCCACCCCGCCAGCAGGAAGAGCGAGCTGGGCGATCTCCACCGTGCTGCGCCGCAGGTTGTCGAGGATCTTCCAGCGCGACAGCAGCGACAGCCGGTTGCGCTCCGGGCCGTCCGGCCCCGGCACGCGGCGGCGTGAGCCAGTCGCAGGAGCTGCCAGTCGCCGCGGATCCAGCGGTGCTTGCGCCGCGTGTAGGTCAGGTAGCGGGTGGGATAGTCGTCGTAGACGATGATGTCGGTGGCCAGCCCGGCGCGGGCGTAGCTCCCCTCGATCAGGTCGTGCGAGAGCAGCGTGTTCTCCGGGAAGCGGCCGTGCGTGGCCTGCTCGAAGGCGTCGACGTCGTAGATCCCCTTCCCGGTGAAGCTCCCCTCGCCGTAGAGGTCCTGGTAGACGTCGGAGACCGCGGTGGTGTACGGGTCCACGCCCGGGTGGCCGGAGTGGATGGCGGCGAAGCGCGAGCGGTGCGCGCTGGGCAGCGAGACACCCACCCGCGGCTGGAGGATGCCGTAGCCGCGCACCACGCGCCCGCGCGCCGGGTCGTAGACCGCGCGGTTGAGCGGGTGGGCCAGCGCGCCGACCAGCAGCGGCGCCGCGTCGGGCGGGAGCACGGTGTCGGCGTCGAGCGTGATCACGTAGCGCACGCCGCGCGAGCGGCTCGACGTCGCCCACCACGGTCGAGAAGGCGTCCCGCCGCCCCGCCGCGCAGGAAGCGGTTGAACTCGGCCAGCTTGCCCGCGCTTCCGCTCCCACCCCATCCAGACGCCCTGCTGCGGGTTCCAGCGCCGCGGCCGGTGGAAGAGGTAGAAGGCGTCCTGCGTGTCCGCCGCGTAGCGCGCGTTGAGCGCGCGCACGCCCTCCACGGCGGCCGCGACGATGGCCGCGTCGTCCTCCGGGCGTCTCGGCGGGCGCGTCGGTGAAGTCGCTCAGCACCGCGAAGTGCAGGTGCGCCTCCCGGTTGGCCAGGAACTGCACCTCCAGGTTCTCCAGCGCCTCGCGCACCGCCTCGACGCTGCCGAACAGGGTGGGGATGACGACCGCCGTGCGGAACTCGGCGGGAATCCCGCCGTCCTCGTGCAGGTCGAGCTTGGGCGAGCGTGCGGGGCGGGAGGAAGGCGGTGACGAGCTGGTTGACCACGTTGACCGCGATGTCGACGGCCGGGACCAGCGCGAGCAGCCAGCACCGCGAGCCACGCCGTGCGCGCCTCCGGCCCGGCCAGCCAGAGCACCGCGGCGAGCGCCGCCGCGGTGCCGCCCAGCGATCCCGCCGCACGAAGACGAGGTTGGGGTGCCGCAGGACCCAGCGGTGCACCGCCTCGCCCACGCGGGGCCGGTAGCCGGTGGCCGCCTCCAGCTCGGGGAGCCCCTCGTCGACCAGGTAGTAGCCCACGTGGGCGCGGAGCGCGGGCTCCGCCCCGTCGTCCGCGCCCGCCCGGGCGAGCTCCACCGCGCGCGCGGGCCACGGCCTCCTCCGGCCGCGCCCGGTCCGCCGGGCGATCCGCTCGACGACGTGGCGGTACTGGTCGCGGGTGGCGAAGGTCATCCGCGGGTAGAACCCCGAGGGGTCCTCGCGCAGCACCGCCTCGATGGCGCTCTGCCGCTCGACGAACGACTTCCAGTCCAGGTGCGCGATGGCGCGCAGGCTGGTGATGCTGTTGCGCCATCATCACCTGGGTGAGCGCCAGGCGCTGCGTGGACCGCGCGGTGGCCTCCTCCGCGCTCAGCGCGCTCGTCGCCGATCCACTGCTCGAGCTGCGCGAGCGGCGCGTAGCGAGCCGCGCGTCAGGCGGAGCTGGTGCAGGAAGCGGGAGACGAAGACCGGCGTGAGCGGCGGGGGAGCGAGGACGAAGGCGTCGAGCGCCGCGTCCAGGGCGGCGCTCCCCCCGCTCGCTGGCGGCCTCGATCCGCGCCGCCCACTCGTCCGCCTCCTCCATCTCGTCCAGCCGCTGCACCGTGCGCAGCGCCATGCGCCGCACGCTCTCGATCAGCGCCAGGCGGAGCATGGCCGGCACGGCCCAGAGCTCGCCGATGGAGAGCGCCGCGACCTCCTGGAAGGCCGCGACGAAGTGCTCGACGTTCTCGAGGTCGATCCGCCCCTCGGTGTGCGAGATCAGGGTGATCGCCAGCTCGTAGACGCGCGGGTAGCCGGCGAGCGGCCCGCCCGCCAGCTCGGGCAGCTCGCGGTAGTAGCCGCGCGGCAGGCTCTCGCGCACCTCGCGGATGTGCTCCTGCACCACGTGGTAGTTGTCGAGCAGCCACTCGCCCGCCGGCCCGACGTCCACGTCGCGGTCGGCTCCCGCCGTGAGGCGGTCGTGGGTGTCGTGCAGGATGCGCCGGGTCTGCGTGAGGCGGGCCAGCAGGGGAGCCTCCCTGCGCCCCCGCACCGCCGTGGACAGGCGCTGCGCGCCGGCGACGGTGCGGGCCTTCTCGGCGAGCTGGTCGGTGCCCAGCAGCTCGCCCCGGATGGGGCCCGAGAGGAGCTCGTCCCGCCCCGGGCGGGAGCGGGCGGAAAAGGGGGAGCGGAAGCGGAGCGGGGCTATCGTGGACGGGTCATCGGCCAAATTCTTCCTTCGACGGGAGCCGGAGCGGCTCGGTGGAACTTCGCGCGAGGGGGAGCCGCAGCGTGAACGTGCTCCCCTCGCCGGGGACGCTCTCCGCGGTGAGCGAGCCGCTCATCGCCTCCGCGATGGACCGGCTGATGGCGAGCCCGAGGCCCGTCCCCTCCTGGGTGCGGGTGAGGTCGGAGCGGATCTGCACGAAGGGCTCGAAGATGGCCTCCAGCTTGTCCGGCGCCAGCCCGACGCCGGTGTCGCTCACCTGGAAGCAGGCGTCGCCGCCGGACGCGTCGCACCGGAGGCTCACCCGCCCGCCGGGAGCCGTGAACTTGACCGCGTTGGAGAGCAGGTTCGCCAGGACCTGGCGGAGCTTCTCCTCGTCCGCGCGCACCGACATCCCCCGCTCGCAGGGGACCACCTCGAGCGCCAGCCCCTTCGCCTGCGCCTGCGGCGCGACCAGCGCCTCGGCGGAGGCGAGCGCGTCGGCGACCGGGACGTCCTCCAGGTCGTACTGGACGGTCCCGGTCTCCAGCTTGGCGTAGTTCAGCACCTCGTTGATCAGCCCCAGCAGGTGCCGCTGGCTCGCCTTGATCCGCGCCAGGTCCTCGGCCTGGAGCTCGGTGACGGGCCCGCGGATCCCCATCTCCATGAGGTCGGCGTAGCCGCCGATGGCGTTGAGCGGGGTGCGCAGCTCGTGGCTCATGGTGGCCAGGAACTGGGCCTTGGCCCGGTTGGCCTCCTCGGCGGCGGCGGTGCGCTCGGCCAGCCGCTCGGCGGTCCTTTCCAGCTCCGCGGTCTTCTCCCTCAGGCGCTCCGCGAGGGTGCGGGCCTCCTCCGCCTGGCGCCGCAGCTCCACGGAGAGCGAGCGGGCGCGGAGCAGCACCTCCATCCGCGCGCGGAGCTCCGCCTTCTCCACCGGCGCGACGAGCAGCTCGTCCACGCTCCGCCACACGTGCCGGGTGATCATCTTGACGCCCGGCCGGGAGGTCACCAGGAGGACGGGCAAGAAGACCGGCTGCTCGCGCGCCTTGCGCTGCTGCACCCGCTCCCAGAGCCGGTCCAGCGAGCGCCCGTCCAGGACGAGGAGATCGAACTCCCCCTCCAGCGCGTCGTCGTCGGAGGCGGGGACCACCTCGTGCCGGCCGGCGAGCTCCTCGGCCAGGAGCGCCCGGTTCTCCCGACGGTCCAGCAGGAGGAGGACGCGGCTGGGCCGGGCGCGGCCGGCGGCCGGGTCGGTGGTCCGCGCGTCCGGGTGGGCGACGGTGCTCATTCGGCCGGGGGGGACGTCCATTCGGGGGTGCCGGTGAGGATGCCCCGCAGCTCCGTGAGCGGCTCGCCCACCTGCACGCCGTCGCAGGTGATGGAGATCTCGCGCAGCGTGCGCGCGAAGTCGCCGATGCGCTTCTTGAGCACCCCCACCGCCTTCCGCAGCTCGCCCCCCATCTCCAGGTAGCGCAGGAAGACCAGGTTGTCGCACAGGTAGCTGAGCCCCACTTCGGTCGCGCGGAACTCGCCCGTGATGGCCTCGGTCTCGTTCATGAGCAGCACCGTCACGCCCATGTTCTTGAGGTACCGGCCCAGCGCGTGGAGGTGCGAGACCAGGTCGTCCCCCGCCAGGGTCAGGCTGTACCCGGCGATCCCGTCGATCATCACGATGCGGGTGCCGCGCTCCTCCACCTCGCGCCGGACCATGAGGGCGAACTCCCCGGGCGAGAAGCGGAGCGGCTCCACCTCCACCACCGACAGGTTCCCCTCCTGCATCATGTCGCGCAGGGGAACTCCGATGGCCTCGCAGCGGTGCTGGAGGGTGTCCAGCTGCTCCTCGAAGGCGTAGACCACGGAGCGCTCCCCGCGCGTGGCCGCCTCCTTCATGAACTGGATGCCGAGCGTGGTCTTCCCGGCGCCGCTGGGCCCGCTCAGGATGGTGATGGTCCCGCGCTCGATCCCTCCCCCCAGCATCTCGTCGAACTCGGGGATTCCCGAGGGGATCAGCTCCGGCGTGAACTCGTGCTCGTGGTCGCCGGGGACCAGCCGCGGATACACCTCCATCCCGCCTTCGGTGAGGCGGATGGAGTGCTTTCCGCCCTGGAAGTCGGACCCGCGGAGCTTGCTGACGCTCAGGGTGCGGCGCAGCACGCCGTGGGCGGGGGAGATCTCCAGGTCGATGATCCCGTCGCTCATGAAGCGCAGGTCGTCGTCGGGCTGGGTGGCGGTGGGCTCGGAGCTCATGAGCACCGTCGCGCCGTTCTCCACCAGGTAGCGAACGAAGGAGCGGGCCTGCTGGCGGAACTGGAAGGCGTCGGGGGCCAGGTAGCGGAGGGTGGTGACCGCGTCCACGAAGATCCGCTTCGGCCGCAGCTCCTCGATGGTGCTGACGATCTGCCGCGTGGTGGGGTCGCGCTCCACGTCGGCCGCGGAGAAGATGTCGTAGCCCTGGCTCTGGGCGAAGAACTCGCGGGTGGGGCTCAGGTCCAGGAAGCGGATCCCCGAGAGGTCGAGGCCCTGGGACTCGGCGTCCCGCCGGAGCTGGGGCGCGGACGACTCCAGCGTGATGAGCAGGGCGGGCTCCCCGCTCGCGGCGCCGGCGGCCAGGAAGTGCAGCCCGAGGGTGGTCTTCCCCGTCCCCGGCCCGCCCCGGACCAGGTACGCCCTCTCGGGGATGAGGCCTCCGTGCAGTACCTCGTCCAGGCCGGGTAGCCCCGTCGGGTGCCGTGCGGTGCCAGTCAAGCGTGCCTCCGGTGAGCGGGATCAGGGTGGTGGAACGTCCAGCCGCCCGTGAACCGCGCCCGGGCACGGCCTCCCTTGCAATCCCCTGACCATCGCTCCAAGCCGGTACCGGGCGCCTTCGTTGACCATGCGGTAAATACAGTGTAGCTTATATCTACCAGTTGGTCAACAACCGGCCTACCCCCTCTCATTCCGAGACCCAGCCATGACTCACGGAGCCGGACGCCCGCTGACGGTCGTCGGGATCGGCGCCTCGGCGGGCGGGCTCAGGGCGCTCCAGCTCTTCTTCGAGTCCGTGCCGGCCGACAGCGGGATGGCGTACGTGGTGATCATGCACCTGGACCCGGAGCGGGAGAGCGGGATCGCCGCGATCCTGCAGGACCGGACTCCCGTCCCCGTGACGCAGGTCACCCGGACGACCACGGTGGAGGCCGACCGCGTCTACGTCATCCCGCCCGGCCACGACCTGGAGATGGTGGACGCCGCCATCCGGGTCCTGCCGCGCAGCGACCACCCGCGGCACTCCCCGGTCGACCTGTTCTTCCGCACGCTGGCCGAGGCCCGCGGGGCGGACGCGGTCGCCGTCGTGCTTTCCGGCACCGGCTCGGACGGCGCGGCCGGCATCCGGCACATCAGGGAGCACGGCGGGATCACCGTGGCGCAGTCTCCCGGCGAGGCCGACTACGACGGGATGCCCGCGGCCGCCATCGCGACCGGGCAGGTGGACCTGGTGCTGCCCTCCGCCCACATCCCCGCCGAGCTGCTCCGCCTGCGGCGGACGCCCTCGCCGCTCACCGGCGACACGCTCCCGGCGGACACCGAGGCCCAGCTGGCGCGGGTCTTTGCCGCGCTACGCGGGAAGACGGGCCACGACTTCCGCCTGTACAAGCGCCCCACGGTCCTGCGCCGCCTGGAGCGGCGCCTGCGCTTCAACGGCGCCGCGAGCCTGGAGGAATACCTCCCCCTGCTGCAGGCGGGCGACGACACGGAGGCCCGGGCGCTCGTGCGGGACCTGCTGATCTCGGTGAGCGGGTTCTTCCGCGACCCGGAAGCCTTTCGGGCGCTGGGCGAGGCCATTCCCGCGCTCTTCGAGGGGAAGGAGCCGGACGACGCGGTGCGGGTCTGGATCGCGGGGTGCGCCACGGGCGAGGAAGCCTACTCCATCGCCATCCTGCTCGCCGAGCACGCGGCCACGCTGGAGCGGCCGCCCCCGGTCCAGATGTTCGCCACCGACATCGACGAGAAGGGCTACGCTTGGGGGCGCGACGCCCTCTACCCCGCTTCCTCGGTCGCGGACGTCACGCCCGGGCGGCTCGGCCGCTTCTTCGTCCAGGAAGCGGGAGGCTACCGGGTCGTGAAGCCGCTGCGGGAAGCGGTGCTCTTCGCCGTCCACAACGTGCTGCAGGACCCTCCCTTCGCGCGCCTCGACCTGGTCAGCTGCCGGAACCTGCTCATCTACCTGCAGCCGGAAGCGCAGGAGCAGGTGGTCGGGGCGTTCCACTACGCGCTGCGGCCAGGGGGGCTGCTCTTCCTCGGCGCGTCGGAATCCCCCGGGGAGGGCGGGCTCTTCGTCCCCGCCGCCGGACCGCAGCGCCTCTACCGCCGCGACGCTTCCCCGCGCCGCGCCCTGCCGCGGATACCGGCCGCGGACCCGCCTCCCCGGACCGGCGGCCCGCCGGCCGGCGCGGACGGCCGGCGCGCGCAAAGCTTCTCCTACGGCGGCCTCCATCTGCGTATGCTGGAGGCCTACACCCCGCCCAGCCTGGTCGTCGACGAAGGGCTGAAGGTCGTCCACCTCTCCGGCGGAGCCGGCCGCTACCTGCACCTGGGGGAGGGGGAGCCCAGCCGCAACCTGATCGACCTGTCGCGGGGAGAGCTGCGCATGGAGCTGCGGACGGCGCTCTACCAGGCCTTCGAGAAGGGGCTCCCGACCACGCGGCGGCTCCGCGACAACGGGGGCCGGAAGGTGACCGTGCGGGTGACTCCGCACGCCGGGGACGGGGGAGCGGGGAGGTTCGCCCTGGTGGTGTTCGAGGAGCGGGCGTGGCCCGAAGCCGGACCGGAGGCACCGGACGTCGGCCGGCTGGAGGAGGAGCTGCGCCGCACGAGGGAGCAGCTGGAGTCCACCAGCGTGGCCCACGACCGGACCGTGGAGGAGCTGCGGGCGACCAACGACGAGATGCACTCCGTCAACGAGGAGCAGAGGGCCGCGTCCGAGGAGCTGGAGACCAGCCGCGAGGAGATCCAGTCCATCAACGAAGAGCTCACCACCATCAACCAGGAGCACCAGAACACGATCGAGGAGCTGAGGCGGACCAACGCCGACCTGCGGAACCTGATCGAGTCCACGGAGATCGGCACCATCTTCCTCGACCGCGAGATGCGGATCCGGCGCTTCACCCCCGCCGTGGAAGCGCTCTTCAACTTCGTCGAGGCGGACCGGGGCCGGCCCCTCGCCCACATCACCCACCGGCTGAGGTACGACGCGCTGGCGGACGACGCGCAGAGCGTGCTCGACTCGCTGGAGCGGATCGAGCACGAGGTGTCCAGCGAGACCGGCGAATGGTACGTCGTCCGCATCAGCCCGTACCGCGCACCCGACGACTCCGTGGACGGCGCCGTCCTCACCTTCTTCGACATCACCGCGCAGAAGCGGGTGGAGGAGGCCCTGCGGGAGGCCACGGCCGTGGCCGAATTGGCGAACCTGGCGAAGGGGGTCTTCCTGGCGACGCTCTCGCACGAGTTCCGCACCCCGCTCACCGGGATGCTGGGCTATGCCGACGTCCTCCACCTCAGCGGGCCCCTCACCCCGGGGCAGGAGCAGATGGTCGACCGGATCAAGGCAGGCGGCTGGCACCTCGCCTCCATGATCGACGAGATCCTCGCCTTCGCCAAGCTGGACGAGGGGCGGGAGCGGGTCCGGTCCGAGAAGCTCGACGCCAGGGAGGTCGCGCGCGAGGCGAAGGCGCTGGTGGAGGGCGGGGCGGAGGCGAAGGGCCTCGCGTTCGTCCTGGACCTCCCCGCCGAGGCCGTCGTGCTGGAGACGGACGGCGCGAAGGTCCGCCAGGTCCTCGTCAACCTGTGCGGGAACGCGGTCAAGTACACCGAGCGCGGGGAGGTCCGCCTCGGCGTGCACGCGGAGGAGGAGCGCGTCGTCTTCGAGGTCCGCGACACCGGGATCGGGATCGCCCCCGAGCACCACGCCCGGGTCTTCGAGCGGTTCTGGCAGGTGGACGGCGCCTCGACCCGCTCCCACGGGGGGATGGGGATCGGGCTCGCGGCGGCCCGGGAGTTCAGCCGGCTGCTGGGGGGCGACGTGGAGGTCGAGAGCGAGCCGGGCCGGGGGAGCACCTTCCGCGTGTGGCTCCCCCGTGCGCGCGGAGACGGCTGACGGACGGCGCGCCCTACCCTTCCCCGAGCAGCGGAAGGCGGATGATGAAGGTGGTCCCCGCTCCCACCTCGCTCTCCAGCTCCAGCTCGCCGCCCATCTGCTGCACCAGCGCGCGGGAGATCGCCAGCCCCAGCCCCACTCCCGGCGCCTGCGCCGTGCCTTCGCCGCGGTAGTACGGCTCGAAGACGGCGGCCCGCTCGGCCTCCGCGATCCCGGGCCCGCTGTCGGCGACCCGGACCTCGCCCCAGGCCGCCCCGCCGACCACGCGCTCGCGGGTGGTGACGGAGATGGAGCCGTCGGGAGGAGTGAACTTGACGGCGTTGCCGATCAGGTTCACCAGCACCTGCCGCACGCGGTCGTGGTCCGCCGTCACCACCACGTCGGCCGTCCTCCCCAGCTGGAGCGTCTGGAGCCGGGCGTCGGCCGCGGGGATCAGCAGGTGGACCGCTTCGCGCGCCACGTCGACGAGGCGCACCGGCTCCGCGCCCACCCGCACCACCCCGGCCGTGAGCCGGGCCATGTCCATGACGTTGTCCAGGAGCGCGAGGAGGTGCCGCCCGCTCATCCGCACCCGTCCCAGCGTCTCCCGCTGCCGGTCGTTGACGGGGCCGTAGATCTCCTCCTCCAGGATCTCGCAGTAGCCCTGGATGGCGCCGAGCGGGGTGCGGATGTCGTGGGCCAGGGTGGCGAGGGCGCGGTCCTTGGCGCTGGTGGCGCCCTCGCTGGCGCGCAGCCGGTCCTCCATCTCCAGGCGGACCTCCCCTCCCAGCCGCGCGTTCTCGATGGCGACGGCCGCCTGGTCGGCGAGCGCGGAGAGGAGCGTCTCGTCCGCGTCCGTGGAGGCCTGCCGCGTGGCGACGGCCACCAGCCCCGTGACCGCGCCGCCGACGACCAGCGGCACCGCGATGAAGCAGTCGTCGGGCACCCCGAGCAGGCCCTGCAGGCGCCCGAACACCTCGTCGCTCAGCGGGGCGCGGAAGCGGGCGACGCGCTCCTCGTCGATCCCGTGCGCGGCGCGGACGTGGAGGAGCCCCTCGGCGTCGGGGAGCATGAGCACGGCGGCCGAGGCGTCCAGCAGCTCGGCCCCCCGCTCCACCGTCAGCCGCGTGACCTGCTCCAGCGAGGTGGTGTAGGTGAGCGCGCGGCTGATCTCGGTGAGCCTGCGGAGCTGCGCGAACCCCGGATCGACCGCGTCGAAGGCCGGACCCGGGCTCATTCCAGGACGCTCAGGCCGGCCGAGGTGATCTCCACCTCCCGGACCTTGGTGTCGTGCGCGCTCCCGCGGGTCTTGAGGACGCGCAGCGTGCGGCGCGTCCGCTCCTCACCGTCCACCGAGAGCAGGAGCACGTTGTCCGAGAGGTAGCTCATCGCGTTCTGCATCCCCGACGCGGCGATGGTGTTCCCCGTGGTCTCGAAGTTCAGCACGCTGGTGATGGTGCTGACGGCGAAGTGCTGCACCAGGGCGTACAGGTAGTCGTGCAGGCGCTGCGGGTCGGTCGCGGCGCTGGCCAGGTCTCCCACCGCGTCGATCACCAGCCGCCGCACGCCCCGCTGCTGGATGCGGCGGAACATGTCCACGATGATGCTGTCGATCTGCAGCTCCACGGGAGACGCGTACACCAGGTCCAGCCCCTGCGCCTGCGCCTCCTCCAGGTCCACCCCCAGCCCGCGGATGGTGCGCATGAGCTGGGTGGGGTTCTCCTGGAAGTTCATGTACAGGCTGGGCTCCCCCTGCCGGGCGCCCTCCAGCGCGAACTGGAGCCCGATGGTGGTCTTCCCGGCGCCCGAGGGGCCCGCGAGGAGCGTGGTGGTGCCGCGCCACAGCCCGCCGTCCAGCATGTCGTCCAGCCCCTGCACCCCGGTGGAGATGCGCTCGGAGGCGGGCTCGTACCCTTCCGGCATCTGCGGGCTCACCAGCCGCGGGTAGATGTCCAGCCCGGAGCGGGTGATGCGGAAGGCGTGCGCCCCCTCCAGGTAGCGGCTCCCGCGCAGCTTGTAGACGCGGAAGAAGCGCTCGTCCCGGTTCCCCAGCCGGCGCCGCGACAGCTCCACGATCCCGTCCGCGACGGCGAACTCGGGGTAGAGGAGGATGTCCTCCTCGGTGTACTCGCCCAGCAGGAACGCCGTCGTCCCGTACGCGGTGAGCAGCGCCGTCATCTCGTACACCATCCGGCGGCGCTCCGCCACCGAGGGGGCCAGGTCGTGCACCGCCTTGAAGGAGTCGATGACGATGACCTTGGGCGACAGCGTCCGGATGGCGTCGTGCAGGAGGGGGATGAGCGCGGTAGCCCCCTCCTTCGCCAGCTGCGGCCCCACGTCCTCGTAGATCACCTCCGTGCCCAGCTTCGTCTCGTCGAAGAAGCGGAAGCCCTGCAGGTAGCGGACGACCTTGGCCAGGGGCTCGGACAGGGTGGTGAAGTACAGGATGGGCCGGTCGCCGCCCGCGTTGTGGAAGATGAGCTGCTCGGCGAAGATGGTCTTCCCCGAGCCGGGGTGGCCCATGATGATGTTGATGGAGTCGGCGGGGAACCCGCCGCCCAGGATGTGGTCCGCTTCGGGGTTCCCCGAGCTCATCCGCTCCGTGGAGTCGGCGGTCCTCCCTGGGCTCGGTGCGGCGGTCCGGGACGATTATCGCGAGCGGCATTGCTCCTCCATTCCATCGGTTGGCTGCGCCTCGACCAGCTCCCGGACCGCGGCCACGAAGACCGATTCAACCAGGGGCTTGCGCAGGAACGCCTTCGCTCCCGCCTCGCCCGCCCGCCCCGCGGCGGCGAGGATGCTGAACACGACGACGGGGATGTCCCGCGTGAGCGGGTCCTCCCGCAGGCGGCGGCAGAGCGCCAGGCCGTCGAGCTTGGGGATCAGGATCTCGGTGACGACCAGCGCCGGGCGGGCCGCCCGGGCGCGCTCCAGCGCGGCCTCCCCGTCGTCCGCGAACTCGACGGCGAAGCCCGCCCGGGCCAGGAAGTGCTCCTGGAGCCCCCGGAGGGTCTGGTCGCGCTCGGCGATCAGGATCACGCGTGCCTCGGGACGGTCAGACACGCGGCGTCGGGATCACCAGGACGCTGCAGGGTGCGTCGCGCACCACCGCCTCCGCCACGCTTCCCAGGAGCGCCCGCGCCGCTCCGGTGCGCCCGTGGGTCCCCACCACCACCAGCTGCGCGGGCCACTCGGCGGCCTCGGCGACCGCTTCGCGGGCGGGCGTGCCGGTGCGGACCCGCGGCTCCACCCGGACGCCCTCCGGGAGCTCCCCGACGAAAGCGCCCAGCCGCTCGCGTGCCGCGCCGTCCAGCCAGTCGTGGAGGCCGGGGAGGGAAAGGTCCGTCTCCAGCCCCACCACCACGAGGACGCGCGCCTCCGCCGCCGGTCCGGGGCAGAGGGCCTCCACGGCCGCGAGCCCCCGTTCCACCGTCGCGGCGGCGCCCGGAGAGGCCAGGTCCACGCAGAACAGGACGCGCGGCGAGGCGGGAAGCTCGCCACGGAGCACCAGGACGGGGGCCCGCGTGTCGTGGAGCACCCGCTGGGCGGTGGTGCCCAGCAGCGCCGCCCCCACCCGCCCGCGGTGCGTGGGGCTCACCACGAGCAGGCAGCCGGGCTCGCGGGCGGCGTCGCCGAGAACGTCCGGAGCGGCTCCCGCCACCGCGCGGCAGTGCGCCTCGCCGTGCCCGGCCAGGCCGCCGACCTGCCCCTCCAGCCGCGCCTGGAGCCCCTCGGCGTAGTGCAGCAGCGGGTCGCCGGGGATGACGGAGGTGCGCAGGTAGGCCTCCACGAAGGGGTCGGAAAGGTCGAACGCGTGGACCAGCTCCAGCGGAAGCCCCGCGCGCGCGGCGAGGGCGGCAGCCCGGGGGATCAGCGCGTCCATCTCACCGAGCGAGCCGACCCCCGCGACCAGCTTCCGTATGCGCTCGTTCATGGAGCCCGTGTAAAAGGAGGAGGAGGATCGCGCGGCCGGACCGGCTCCGGCTCCACCGCGAGCCCGGCTTCGACGTCGTGGCGCTTCCACCGCTTGCGCGGCGCCCTCCCGAACCAGTGGAAGGTCCTGTCCGTCGCGGCGAGCGGGACGACCAGCAGCGCGGCGCCCAGCAGGAGGACCCACGAGCTGTTGGTGCGCCTCGCCAGCTCGAGCACCACGGCTTCGACCACGGCCGTGCCGAGCCACAGCGCCGTCATGTACTTTCGCGTCCGCGTCCAGAACGGAGCCATGCGTCCTCCTCTCAGGCGGAAGGGGGAGCCTGCCGGGGCAGGTGGACCGTGAAGGTGGTGCCCCGCCCCGGCGAGGAATCCACCTCGATCCTGCCGGCGTGCGCGCTCACGATCCGGTCGGCGATGTAGAGCCCCAGCCCCAGGTTTCCGGTGGGTCCGCCGGTCGCGGCCGTCGCTTCCCGGGGCTTCATGGGGTTGAAGATCCCGTTCAGCCGGTCGGCCGGGATCGCGGGCCCTCCGTTGTGCACCGCCACCGTGATCTCCTCGTCGCCCCCGCCGACGGTGACCGTGACGGCCGTGTCCTCGGAGCCGTGCTCCAGCGCGTTGCCGATCAGGTTGGTCAGCGCCTGGCTGATCCGCGGGCAGTCCCATTCGCCCCGC
Source organism: uncultured Gemmatimonadales bacterium (assembly GCA_963733105.1). Taxonomy (GTDB): domain Bacteria; phylum Gemmatimonadota; class Gemmatimonadetes; order Longimicrobiales; family Longimicrobiaceae; genus JAFAYN01. The sequence continues at coordinate 580,398 of CAVTCB010000003.1, forward strand.
TGGTCTCCGCGGGCGTCCACCTCGATCGTCCGGCGCGGGTGCAGCGCGGCGAGCTCGTCCACCACGTCGTGCACCACCTTCCCCATGCTCGTGTCGCCGCGCACGATCGGGATCCCCCCGCCCAGGCGGCTGCGGGTGAAGTCCAGCAGGTCGCCCACCAGGTGCACCATGCGGGTGGAGCTGCCGGCGATCCGCTCCGTGAGCGTGCGGTGGGGCTCCTCCAGCTCCTGCGTGTCGAGCATGAACCGCGCGGAGGTGAAGACCACCCCGAGCGGCGTCCGCAGGTCGTGCCCCAGGATGGCGAGGAACATCTCCTTGGAATGGTCCAGCTCCTCCGTGTACCGCGAGACCGATTCGGCGAGCGCCTGGTCGATGGCCTCGTTGAACCGCGTCAGGTCCTCGACGTCCGCGGGGGTGATCTCGCCCTGCGCCTTGGTCCAGAGCCGGATCACGCTGGCGCGCAGGGCGCGGTACTCGGACACCATCTGCTCCATGGTGAAGCCGCTCTCGGCCCGCCCCGCGCCGTGCTCCTCGGCCGCGGTCGGCTCGCCGGGATCGCCTTCGGGCGCTTTCCCCTTCGACTTCTCCGCCTGCTCGTGCCGGCCCTGCGGGCTGCCGAGGTCCGCGGCGATCACCGTGAGCATCTCGCCGGCGTGGTCGCGCAGCGCACCGATGTCCATGGCGCCGCTGGCCGGCGTGCAGCTCCGCGCGAACTCCTCCCACTCCGCCAGGATGGGCTCGCGGTTCGCCACGATGAAGTCCGCCAGCCGCACGGCCTTCCGGTCCGGAGCGCGGGCCGGGGCGAAGCTGTCTTCCATGAGCGCCAGCATCCGGTACCCCGCGGCGCCGATCTTCTTCAGCTCCGGGACGAAGGCCTCGCTCCCCGCCTCCTCCGCCTGCTCCGTCAGCAGCTCGGCGTAGCCGATGATCTGGCCCAGGGGCGTGCGCAGGTCGTGGATCAGCTCCGGCGGCAGCGCGTGCCGCGCCCGGTCCTCGCCGGAGGGAGGCCCGGTCACGACGCCGGCTCCCCGGCCAGGAGCGCCTCGATCTTGCCGAGCAGGCGCGGCAGGTCGATGGGCTTGGTGTCGTAGTCGTCGCAGCCGGCGTCCAGGGCCTTGTCGCGGTCGCTGGACATGGCGTGGGCCGTGAGGGCGATGACGGGAAGGTGCCGCGTGTCGGGCGAGGCCTTGAGGCGGCGCGTGGCCTCCCAGCCGTCGAGCACGGGGAGGCTCATGTCCATCAGCACCAGGTCGGGGGACCCGGTGCGGGCCATCTCCACCCCCTGCTGGCCGTCCACGGCCAGCACCACCTGGTAGCCCTTGCGCTCCAGCCGCCGCGAGAGCATGTCGCGGTTCATCTCGTTGTCTTCCACCAGCAGGATCTTGGTCATGGCGTCGTGAAAGGCGCTCAGGCGGGAGCCGTGCGCCTCTCCTCCCTTCTCACGGTCAGGGTGCGCGGAGCACCGTAGTCGCCCAGCAGGTCGCGTACCTGGTTGAGCAGCGCCTCGGGTGAGTCGCCGGCCTTCTGTATGATCGTCTCGACGTAGCCGTTGAGCCGTCGCCGCTCCTCGCCGCTGAGGTCGTGGGACGTCACCACCACGATGGGGATGGAGCGCCACTCGGCGTGCCGGCGCATCCGGCCGGCGAACTCGAAGCCGTCCATCTCGGGCATCACCAGGTCCAGCAGGACCAGCACGGGGCGCTCCTGCTCCATGCGCTCCAGGGCCGCGCGACCGTTCCCGGCCTCGCTCACCTTCCACCCTTCCTTCTCCAGGATGATGCGCGTCCTGGCGCGGGCCGCTTCGTCGTCGTCCACCACCAGGACCGTGCAGGGCGGGTTTCCGCAGGTGTACTTCTTCAGGATGCGCGACAGGCGCCCGCGGTTCACCGGCTTGGTGGCGTAGTCCGACGCGCCCAGCGTGAAGCCGCGCTCCGGGTCGTCCACCATGGTGAGCATGATGACGGGGATGTGGCGCAGGGCCGCGTCGTCCTTGAGCGCGGCCAGCACGCTCCAGCCGTCCATCCCGGGCATCATCACGTCCAGGGTGATGGCGGCGGGCTGCACCTGCCTCGCCAGGCGCAGCCCCTCCTCGCCCCCGGCGGCGGCCAGCACGTGGAACCCTTCCTTCCCCAGGAACCGCTGCATCAGGTCGCGCTGCACCGGGTCGTCGTCGATCACCAGCACGCTGCTCCCTCCCGGCGGGAGCGGCCCGGACTCGTCCGCGGAGGCGAAGTCGGGGGCGGCCGGGGCGGCGGGCTCCGGGCCCGCGTCGCGGACCATGGCGGGGAGCTTGATGGTGAAGACGCTCCCCTCGTCCGGGACGCTGTGCACCGTCACGTCGCCGCCCATCATCTGGCAGAAGCGGCGCGTCAGCGCCAGCCCCAGCCCGGTGCCGCCGAACTTGCGCGTGGTGGAGGCGTCGGCCTGGGTGAAGTCCTGGAACAGCTTGACCAGCTGCTCGGCGCTCAGGCCGATCCCGGTGTCCGTCACGCGGAAGACGATCCACTCGAGCCCGTCCATCCTCTCGCGCCCCGCGTCCACCGTGATGGTGCCGTCGCGGGTGAACTTGACGGCGTTGGAGAGGAGGTTGAACAGCCCCTGGCGCACCTTGATCTGGTCGGCGTGCATGGCGCCCAGGTCGGGCGCCAGCACCAGGCTCAGCGTGTTGGCGTTGGCCTGCACCATGGGCTGGATGGTGGACGCCACCTCGGCGATCATCCCGGCCAGGTCGAAGCTCTCCAGGAACAGCTCCATCTTGCCGGCCTCGATCTTGGACAGGTCCAGGATGTCGTTGATGAGAGCCAGGAGGTGCTTGCCCGCGGCGTCGATCTTTTCCAGGTCGGCGCCGAACTCGTCCAGCCCCCGCTCGGCGGCCTCCTCGTGCAGCATCTCGGAGTAGCCCAGGATGGCGTTGAGCGGAGTCCGCAGCTCGTGGCTCATGTTGGCCAGGAACAGGCTCTTGGTGCGGTTGGCGTTCTCGGCGGCCTCCTGGGCCTTGGCCACCTCCTCCTCCGCGCGCCGCCGCTCCGTCACGTCCTCCAGGGCCAGCACCAGCAGCTCGCCGTGGTGCCCCGCCTGCAGCCTGCGGGCGTTGAGCAGCATCACCCGCCGTCCGATGGAGGGAAAGTCGTGCTCCAGCTCGAAGTCGTTGAAGACGGAGCTGGCGGGGATGATGTCCTCCAGGAGGGTCCGCAGCGCGGGAATGTCCCACTGCCCGTTCCCCAGCTCGTAGATCAGCCGGTTCTCCGTCTCCTCGGCGGACACCTCGAACGTGCGGTAGAAGGCGCGGTTGGCGCTGCTCACGCGGAGGTCGGAGTCCACGATCAGGAGCGGCTCGCGCACCGTGTCCACGATGTCCTGCGCGTACGTCTCGATGGCCTTGAGCTCCGCCTCCACGCGCCGCCGCTCGGTCACGTCCTCCATGGCCAGCACCAGCAGCTCGGAGTGGCTCCCCGCCCGCAGCTTGCGGGCGTTGAGCAGCATCACGCGGCGGCCGATGACGGGGAAGGTGTGCTCCAGCTCGAAGTCGTTGAAGACGGAGCTGGCGGGGATGATGTCCTCCAGGAGGGTCCGCAGCGCGGGGATGTCCCACTGCCCGTTCCCCAGCTCGTAGATCAGCCGGTTCTCCGTCTCGCCGGCCGAGACCCGGAACGTCTGGTAGAAGGCGCGGTTGGCGCTCCGCACCCGGAGCGTGGTGTCCAGCATCAGCAGGGGCTCGCGCACCGTCTCCACGATGTCCTGCGCGTACGTCTCGATCTCCTCGCCCCGCGGCTTGCGCTTCAGCATGGACCGTCTCCTCGCGTTTACGGGGCAGCCACACGCGGAAGGGCTCCCGGCGTCCCGACATTATTGACCAAATGGCAAATACAAGTTAGTCTATATTTAACAAATGGTCAACAACCGTCGCAGGCGCAGACTATCAGGAGGAGGGCGAGGATGCCGGGGAAGCGGGCTTCGGAGGACGTGCGGCGCGAGCAGATCCTGCGGGGGGCGTTCGAGGTGGCGTCGCGGGAGGGGATCGGCAGCCTGACCATCCGGGCGGTCGCCGCCGAGGCGAAGGTGAGCCACGCGCTCGTCCTGTTCCACTTCGAGCGGAAGGAGCGGCTGGTGCACGAGCTGCTCGACTGGCTGATCGCGACCACGTCCGTGCTGCACGTGTCGGAGGACGTCGCCCGCTTCCCGCGCGCGCTGGACCGGCTGCACGCGCTCCTTCAGCAGGAGATGGCCCGGCTCTCCCGGGAGCCGCGGCACACCCGGCTGTTCTTCGAGTTCTGGGCGCTCGGCGCGCGGCACGAGCCGATCCGGGTGCGCATCGGCGCGGAGATGGAGCGCTACCGCTCGGCGTTCCGGGCAATCATGGAGGAGCTGCTCCTGGCCGAGCCGGCGACGTTCGCCGGGGTGACGTCCGACGGTCTGGCCGCCGTGGCCGTGAGCTGGATCCACGGGTGCGCGGTGCAGGCCATGATCGACCCCGGGCACTTCGACTCCGACGAGTACCTCGCCGCCGTGCGCGGGATGGTCCGGCAGCTGGCCTGACGCCCCCGACGGAGCTCCCCCACGCGAAGGACCGCATGAGCACGCCCAACCCGGCCGCCTTCCTGGCTGAGACCAGCCGCTGCCTGGCGCACTCGCTCGACTTCGAGACCACGCTCGCCACCGGGGCCGGGCTGGCGCTCCCGCACTTCGGCACCTGGTGCATGGTGGACATCGTCGAGCCGGACGACACCATCCGCCGCGTCGCCGTCATCCACCCCGATCCCGGCAAGCAGCTCCTGGCCCGGAGCTTCTACGACGCCCACCCCCCCGGCCGCGACGACCCGCTCGGCGCGCCGCGGGTGATCCGTACGCGCGAGTCGGAGTTCGTGCTCGCCTACGACGACCTGCTGGAGGGGATGGAGGAGGACCACCGCGCGCTCCTGCGGGAGCTGGGCGCGTGCTCGTTCCTGATGGTCCCCATGTGCGCGCGGGGGCGCACGCTGGGAGCCATCACCTTCGTCTCCCACGACCGCCGCGAGTACGACGCGGCGGACCTGCTGCTGGCGGAGGACCTGGGGCGGCGGTGCGCCATGGCCGTCGACAACGCGCGCCTCTACGCGGCCTCGGAGGAGGCCCGCCGTGCCGCCACCCTCACCGCCCGGCGCGCGGAGGAGCTGCTGGACGAGGCCAACCTCGCGCGCCACGAGGCCGAGGCGGCGGACGGCGCCCGGACGGCCTTCCTGGGGACCATCTCGCACGAGTTCCGAACCCCGCTCACGGCCGTCCAGGGCTTCGCGGACCTGCTGACGGACGAGGCCGCGGGGCCGCTCAACGAGAAGCAGCGCCACCAGGTGGAGCGCATCCGCGGCGCCAGTGACCACCTGCTCGCCCTGATCGGGGAGATCCTCACCTTCGCGCAGCAGCAGTCCGGCCGCTCCGAGCTCCGCCTCCGGGAGCTGGACGTCGCCGCGGTGGTCCGCGAGGCCGCGGCCATGGTGGAGCCGCTCGCGGCCGCCAAGGGGCTGGCGTTCCCCCTGAGCGTCCCCGAGGGACCGGTCCCCTTCCGCACCGACGCGGGGAAGGTCCGCCTGATCCTCCTGAACCTGGCGGCGAACGCGGTGAAGTTCACCGAGGCGGGCGAGGTGCGGCTGGAGATGGAGGTGGTGGACGGCTCGGTGCTGCTGCGGGTGGGGGACACGGGGATCGGGATCGCGCCCGAGCACGCGGAGCACGTCTTCGACGCGTTCTGGCAGGTGGACCAGTCCAACGGGCGGGTGGGGGGGACGGGGCTGGGGCTGGCAGTCACGCGCCAGCTCGCGGGGCTGCTGGGGGGAGAGGTGACCCTGCGGAGCGAGCCCGGCGGCGGGAGCGTCTTCACCGTGCGGCTCCCGCCCCTCCCCGTGCCGTCCGACGCGCCGGGCTCGGCCGCGCCGGTGGAGACCTCGCCGGGCGAGCAGCGGGTGAAGGGGCGCAGGCTGGCGACGCGCCGGGGGGCGAAGCCGGGCTCGTAGGCCCGGCCCCGCGTCGCTTCATCGCGGCCGTCGTGAGCCGTGCGCGTACCACCACCACCCTGCCACCAGCAGCACGACGAGCGACGCGATTCCGACGACCGGTCTGCCGGAAGCCGGGGTGAGCACGAGCAGAGCGAGCGCGAGCACCCCGAAGAACACGAGCGCCGGCAGGTGCGAGCGGGGACGCCCGGGCTCCGGCTGTGGCCCGGGCTCCGGCTCCGGTTCGGGCCGGGGGCGTCCGGAGCCGTCCGGCGACGGGAGGATGCGCTCGGGGTCGCCGCCCAGCACGCGCACCTTGTCGGCGAGCCCGTCGAGGTAGCGGGTCCACACCGGCGCCCACGGATCGTCGGGCGGGATCGCCCTCCCCACCCAGCGCAGCACCGACAGCGTCCGCTCCGCGCCCGGGAGCACGTCGCCCGGGGAGCCCGAGGTGACTGCCACCTGGAACTCGCCCACCACCCGGCGGGGCCAGCCGCCCACCTGCTGCGCCGTGACCCGGTACTCCTCCCCCGCGGCCGCCGCGGCCGGCAGCCGGATGGAGAGGAGCCCGGGGAGGCGTCCCGACCCGCCCGGGATGGGCACGTGGCTCACCCCTCCCACCACGCAGCGCACCGTGTGCTCGTCCACCCGCTCCAGCCCCGCCGACCCTCCTCTCCCCGCTGCCCGGATCACCTCGTCCGCGGCGACGCCGGGAAGGTACAGCGTGGCGATGCTGTCCCCCGGCAGGCCGTTCCAGCGGATCACCAGCTCGTCGGGGGCGCCGACGTTGTCGAAGCCGGCGGCGAGCACGGCGCCCGGGTCGGGCGGCGCGCGGTCGGTCGAGGCGGCCGTGAAGACGTCCTCGGGCGACGGGCGCAGCAGCAGGGTGCTCAGGGCCGCGCCGGCCGAGTCCACGATGGACAGGTTGAGCTGCGCCAGGCTCCTGCTGTCCCAGGTGCCGGCGCCGGCGGGGATGGGGTCGGGCGGATAGTGGATCTCGGCCACCAGGCACTGGTGCTGCCCCCGCACCAGCTCCTGGAGGGAGACGCACTCGCCCGCCGGGTACGGCCCCGCCGCGCTCGCCGGGTGCGGGGGGAAGCGCGGGGTGGTGGTGTTGAAGTCGAGCCAGCACCCGAAGTAGCGGTGCACCTCCTCGTCGCCGGCGCCGACGAGCGTGCCCACGTTGGGCCAGTCCACCGGCTGGTCGGCCAGCGAGGCGGCGCCGGTGGCGTCCACCCGCGGCACCGCCAGGAACGGGATGGAGCCGACCTCGCCGCCCACCACCCCCAGCAGCGGCGCAGCGGTGGGCCCGTCTCCGTGGCGCGGATAGACCTCGGGGTCGTAGTCCGTCCACGCGACCATGGTGGTGAACGCCCGGAAGAACACGCGCACGTCGGCCGCGGAGGTCCCGGCCGGCGCCCGGAGGCGCACCCGGGCCACGGCGTAGTTGTACACCGTCCTCCCCCCCGCCTCCGTGCCCAGCTCCAGCGTCTCCTCGGAGAGGCCGCCGAAGGGGTGGCCCGCGCCCGCCGGGGCGGCGTTGAAGGCGTTCACCACCCGCTGGATGAACTCGTAGGGCGCCGCGGGCCCGGTCCCCTGCGCCACCCCGGCCCGCGTGTCCCCCGCCACGACCTTGAACACGCGCAGGTCCTCGTCCAGGATGTAGGGGCCACGATCGTCGCCGGTCCTGAGCAGCAGCGGGGTGACGCACTCGCACCCCGCGTGGCGGACCCGCAGCGTCACCTCGCGCTCCGTCTCTCCGTCGGCCCAGCCGTCGAACGCGTCCAGCGAGGCGAACTCGACCGCGCACTCCAGCATCACCAGCTGCAGCCGGTCGGGGTCCGTCTTCCACCTCGGCGGGTCGGGTCGGTAGAGGCTGAAGTACGTGCCGCTCACCCGGGCAGACAGGCCCGGCACCGGGTCGATGGTTCCCGCCCGGAAGAAGTCGAGGGCGGGGGGGAGGCCTGCGGCCCCACCTCGTCGCTCAGGAAGCCTTTCATCAAGACCGTGAACGCCTTCTCGAACCGCGCCGGGCTCCCGGGCACGGGCGCCAGCCCGGCCACCCGGGGCCGCGAGAACTCGCGCATCCGGGTCACCACCTCGCAGCTCTGGGACCCCACCCGGACGAAGCTGGCCCGCGAGCAGGGGAGCCCCGCCGTGTCGACGATCCAGAGCATGTACGTGCCCGGCGGCGCGACCGCCGGCCAGGCGGGGCCCTCCACGAGGAGCACGTCGTCTGTGACGGCCTGGAAGTGGAGCGCCACGTACCGCTGGTCGGCGTCGAACGAGTGCGTCACCGAGCCGCAGCGGAGGAGGGCCACCCGCTGGATCCGCGCCGCCTGCTTCGTGTGCACCTCGAACGACTGCCCGTAGGCGACCGCCGGCGGGGCGCTGCCGATGTCCGGCCGGTCCGGCGCGTCGTAGTAGGGCGGCCGGTACACCTCCATCTCCAGCTCGGCGTTGGCCCGGCCGGCATGGTGGTTGGACCCGGCGGTCCACACCCCGCCGTCGGGCATCAGCAGCGCCACCGAGTGATAGTTCCGGTTGATGCCGGCAGGCTCGCCCGTGGCGATCCACTTGTCGCGCCCCGTGTAGCTCCCCGTCCCCCAGTCGATCCCCGGATCGTAGATCTCGACCTCGCGGGTGGGGTCCTCCGGCCGAACCTCTTGGTGATCGTCGGTGACTTTGCCGGGGTCGTGCATGCCGCCCGACACCATCACCTCCCCGGTGGGAAGGAGCACCGCGCAGGCATTCTGCCGCCGCCGCTGCGCCAGTGGGTCGGTGCGCGGGGCGGTGTCGCGCCAGTCGGAGTCGATGCCCACGTTGAGGACCTTAGGATGCGGTGCGGAAAGCTTCGGAGGCTCATCCCCGCCGTCGCCGCCGCCGCACAGCAGCACGCGGGCCTGATACCCGTCCCCCGGAAGCAGGGGGAGAAGCACCGCCGCGTGGCCGTACAGCTCGTACTCGGTGCGTGGGGGGCCGGCGTCCGGAACCCAGCGTCCGGGGAACGGCGCCGCCCACCCCGGGGTCCCGGTCTCCGGATCGATGGACAGGCATTCGGGCGCACCGGCCGGTGGGCTGTAGGACAGCGGCGTGGAGCAGAACACGCGCCCGTCCGGGAGCAGGTGCAGCCGGGGATAGGGGGCGGCGTCCTCCGTGCCGAACGGCAGCAGCGGCCACCACGTGTCCCGCCAGGCGTCGTACCGCTCCGCCGCGTACGCCTTGCTGCCCTCGATCTCCTCGCAGGATTCCCGTCCGGCGGTGGCGGCGGTCGCGCCTCCCATGCAGAAGACCTGTCCGTTCGCGAGCGTCACCAGGGTGGGGTACCAGCGGGTGCCCGCCATGTCCGGGCCCCGCTCCCAGCGCCGGATGCGGGGCCGCCAGATCCAGCTCCCGCGCAGCCCGATCCACCCGAGGCCGGTGCAGGGCCCGACCTTGTCGAAGTGGCCGGTCCCCCCCGCGATCAGCAGGCCCCCGTCCGCCAGGAGCGCGTGCCCGCAGCAGAACACGTCCGCGTCCGGCGACTCCACCGGCCTCACGCCGCCGCTGAGGCAGTCGTACAGGCCGGTGTTCTCCACATGCCCGGTTCTGGCCAGCTCCGGGTTGTGCTGGTCTCCGCCGATCATCAGGATCTCTCCCGCGAGGCCGGTAGGGAGCAGGGCCGCATGGATGGCGAACACCTCGGACGAACCCTTCTTTTCCCAGGGCATGGGGTCTCTCCCGGAGTGGAAGTGGGCGAGCTGGGGAGGATGGACTGCGGGGAGGGAGCGGCGCGTCCGCCGGGCACGGGCCATGGGCCGGGACAGGCAATCGACGTACCGTTGGAGGCAATGTTTACGAAGACACTTTCAACACGTTTCGTGGCAGGAGATTGGCGAGGAGTTTCGCGGATCTTCCCGTGGGTCGCTGCGGGACACGGCCGGTACATTCCGGCCCGGTGTGGGACTCGGCGTTCCCACACGGGAAAGGCAGGCGCCGCGTCCGCCGCCAAAACACTTGCCGCCACTCCCTGCGCGCGGCATCTTGCCCCGGTCGGCGCACGCACCCGCGCCACCCCCCCCGCGGCTCCCGCCGCACCCTCGTCGTCCCCACATCACGCCCTGACCGGCAACCGGAGGTAGCTCATGCGGTTCATCAAGCCCGTGGCAGCACTCGCCGCGCTCTCGCTCCTCGCGGCCTGCGGCGAGATCGCCGCCCCGGTCGCCCCCGACGGCAGCCCCCGCCGCATCGTGGGCGGCACGCCCACCGGCAGCAGCTTCGGCAGCGTCGGCGGGCTCCTGTACGACTTCGCCGGGGACGGCGTGCTGGACGGGGACGACCTGGTGTGCACCGGGTCCCTGATCTCCCCCACCGTGTTCCTCACGGCCGCGCACTGCGTCGACTTCCTCCCGGCCGGCTCGCAGCTCCACGTCTCCTTCAGCCCCGACCTGTACGCGTCGCCGAAGGTGGTCGCCGCCACGGGCTACCGGTTCGACCCGCAGTACAACCACGACTTCGGCGACCTGCACGACATCGCCGTCGTGTTCCTGGACGCGCGCTCCACCCGGGGCGTCGCCCCGCTCAAGCTCCCGCGCCAGGGATACCTGGACGGCCTGGCCGCGAAGCGGCAGCTCGGCGGTCAGCTCTTCGTGAACGTGGGCTACGGCACCTCCGCGACCCGCACCGGCGTGCCGTCCCACGACTACGACGGCGTGCGGAAGCACTCGAAGTCCGAGTTCTCCTCGCTCCAGGCCACCTGGCTCAACCTGCTCATCAACTCCAACGCCACCGGCGAGGGCGGCGACTGCTACGGCGACTCCGGCGGCCCCAAGTTCATCGACGGGAAGCTCGACACCGTGGTGGCCATCGTCTCCACCGGCGACATCCCGTGCCGGGCCACCTCGCGGAGCTACCGCGTCGACAGCCCGAGCGCGCGGGCGTTCCTGGGGCAGTTCGTGGCGCTTCCTTGAGGAGTAAGAGCGAGGGTCGGGCGTGCCCCCGCTGACGCGGGGTCGGGCTGCGGCTCCGTAGGGAACGATACTACCGTTCCCAACGGAGTCGAGCCCCGCAAACTACGCGGGTCTCGCCCCTTCGGGCTCGCATCCCTCACGCAACTTCCGACTACGCAGTAGTTACTGTCGTCAAGCAAAACACCCCGGCCCCGCGATGCGGGACCGGGGTGCTCGTTTTTCCAGCCGTGATACCGGCACGGGCGGAGCCCGCGTGAGGGATGCGAGCGCGAAGCGGCGAGACCCGGGGCTGTTTCCGGGGCTCGCCTCCGTTAAGCACGGTTGTATCGTGCTTTACGGAGCCGCAGCCCGACCCCGCGCCAGCGGGGGCACGCCCAAACAACCCAGATCACCTCGCCAGCCGGTATCCCGCCTTCCACACGGTGACGATGTGGCGCGGGTCGGCGGGGTCTTCCTCCAGCTTGCGGCGCAGCTGCGCCACGTGCATGTCCACCGTGCGCGTCATCACCGCCGCGCGGTGCCCCCACACCTCCGCCAGCAGCTCCAGCCGCGACGCCACCCCGCCCCCCCGACGCGCCAGCGCCATCAGCAGGTCGAACTCCTTGGGGGTGAGCGGCACCTCCTCCCCCTCCCGCCGCACCTGGCGCGCCGCCGGCACCACCTCCACCCGCCCGAAGCGCAGCGTCTCCGCCGCCGCGCCGGCGCCCCCCGGCTCCGGCTTCGCGGTGCGCCGCAGCAGCGCCTCCACCCGCGCCAGCAATTCCAGCAGCCCGAACGGCTTGGTCACGTAGTCGTCCGCCCCCAGGCGGAAGCCGAGCACCTTGTCCGCCTCCTCCCCCCGCGCCGTCAGGATCAGCACCGGGACCGCCGCCCCCTCCTCGCGCAGCGTCTTCAGCACCCGGTAGCCGTCCGTCTCCGGGAGCATCAGGTCCAGGATCACCAGCTCCGGGGCGCAGCGCCGCGCCTCGCGCAGCCCCTCCGCCCCGTCCTCCGCCACCACCACCTCGTGCCCCTCCAGCTCCAGGCTGGTGCGGAGCCCGTAGGCCAGGTTGGCGTTGTCCTCCACCACCAGGATGCGGCTCATGTCGCGACGGCTCCCGCGGACGTGGACTCTCCCGCCGGGACGGGCTCCCCCGGCGGCCCGGCGTACATGGCGTCGTGCAGCTCCACCACGAAGCGGGCGCCGCCCCCCGGGGCGTCCTCCACCCGGACGCGCCCCCCGTGCAGCGCCACCAGGTCGCGCACCACCGCCAGCCCGATCCCGCTCCCCCCCGCCGCCGAGCCGGCGTCGCGCTCCAGGCGGCGGTACGGCTCCCACACGCGCAGGCGCTCCCCCGGGGGATCCCCGGCCCCTGGTCCTCCACCGCCAGCCGCAGCGTGTGCCCGGCCAGCCGCATCGCCACGCGCACCCGCTGCCCCCGCGGGCCGTACTTGACCGCGTTGTCCAGCAGGTTGAGGAGCACCTGCCGGAGGGCGTCGCGGTCCACCCGCGCCACCACCCCCTCCTCCAGCTCCGGGACGAACTCCGTCCCCCGCGCGGCGGCCAGCGGCGCGAACGACTCCACGATCTCGCGCACCAGCGGGCCCACCTCCACCGGGTCGGGGGACACGCGCCCCGTCCCGTGCTGGGCGCGGGAGAAGTGGAGGATGTTCTCCACCAGGTAGGTGAGCCGGCGCGCCTCCTCGTTGATGATGCGGATGGAGCGGCGGCGCTGGTCCGGCTCGCGCAGGCGCTCCGACTCCAGCAGGTCGGCGAAGAGGCGGATCTGCGCCAGCGGCGTGCGCAGCTCGTGCGACACGCCCGAGACGAAGTCGTCGCGCAGGCGGAACAGCTCCTGCTGCCGCCGCAGCTGCACCAGCGCCACGCACACCACCCCCAGCGTCAGCGAGAACACCGCCAGGAGGAGCGGGAGGCGGGAGCGCGGCACCCCCCCGCCGCCGGGGCCCACCGCCCGCCCCGCCGCCACCTCCGGGCGAACCGACACCCGCGCCACCAGCCCCGCCAGCGTCCCGCCCGGCGACTCCACCACCTCCCCCAGCCCCAGCACGTCCTGGCGGTACCCCCCCACCTTGGCCTCCAGCCACCCCCCCTGGCTGGCGGGGAGGGCCACCACCGCGGCCGGGGAGCGGTACACCGGGGCGCCGGCGTGCGTGGTCACCAGCACCGCCACGGCGTCGCGGTTGGTGAAGCCGCCGCGGATGGGCGCGGGGAGGAGCGGCGTGCTCCCCACCACCTGCGCGAGCACCGGGCCCGCCGCCCCCGCGGCGTCCACCGCGATCCCGTGCGCCCCCTTCCCCGCGGCGCGGTACGCCAGGAGGAGGCGCCGCCCTCCGGCCGAGACCGGGCGCGCCCACGCCGTGTCGCCCCCGGCCCCGGGGAGCGGCGCCCCCGGCCCGCGGTCCCCGGAGAAGGCGCCGCGCACGGCGGCCTCCACCCAGGCGCGGTCGCCCGGGGCTACCCCCGCGATCCGCACCCCGGCCCCGGACACCGCGAACGCGCCGCGCACCGCGCCGGGGAGCTCCGCGCCGGCGCGGGCCGCCACGGCGGCCAGAGCGGCGGAGTCGGGCGGGGGGGCGTGCGACGGGGGGAGGTGGCGCGCGGCGGCGGCCAGGCGGCGCCCCAGCGCCTCGTCCGCGCGGCGCGTCAGCTCCCCCGCGGCGAAGGCGGCGTACCCGCGCAGGGCGCGCTCCGTGGAGCGCAGCTCGGAGCGGGCCGCGTCCAGGGCCTGGTACGCCAGCACCCCGGAAAGGCCCAGCATCCCCAGGAGGAGCACCACCTGGAAGGCCGAGCCGGGAGCCATGCGGGAGGAGCGGCGAGCGGAGGCCACGTGTGCGTCGGGAGGAAGGGCGGGAACGGATCTCCACCCGGCAAAGTTACACTCCGGGGGGGACCGCGTGCCAGCGAGCGGTGTAAGGGTTTCGTAAACCCGGTACCGGGCGCCGCGGGGTCTCCCAACGAAACTCCCGCGCCGGGTGTCCTGGGTTCGTACGAGGTTTTTCACCGGCTGCAGATCCAAGAGAACCAGCGCGCCAACGTGCCAGGACCGACACACCGACTTCTCCGCGCGGCCTCCGTGGCCGCGCTCGCTTCCGCCGCCTGCGCCCTCCCGCTGGCGGGCCAGGCGGCCCCCGCCGGAGACACGCTCCTCCTCACCCTCCCCGCCGCCGTGGGGATGGCCCAGCAGGGGGAAGAGGTGTCGCTCGCCGAGGGGCGCCGCGACGCGGCCGCCGCGCAGGTGGGCTCCGCCCGGGCGGCCGGGCTCCCGCAGCTCCGCTTCGGCACCACCTTCAACCACGTCTACGAGAACGCCCGCGCCCAGGCGGTCGGCTCCATCTTCAACCAGCCCAACACCTACAACGCCAACCTCAACCTGGCCGTCCCGCTCTTCCAGGGCGGGCGGGTGGTGGAGGGCGCGCGCGCCGCGGGCCGGCTCCGCGACGCCGCCCAGGCCGACGTGGAGGGGACCCGCCGCGACGTCTCGGTGCAGGTGCTCACGGCCTACCTGGCGGCGCAGTTCGCCGACCGGCTGGTGGCCATCCAGGAGCAGAACCTGACGCTGGCCGCGGAGCGGCTCCGGCAGGTGGAGCAGCTGGAGCAGGCCGGGCGCGCCGCGCGCTACGACGTGCTCCGCGCCCGGGTGGAGCGCGCCAACCTGGAGCCCGCCGCCATCCAGGCCCGCGCCGACCGCGAGCTGGCGCTCCTGGAGCTGCGGCGCCTCACCAACGTCCCCGAGGGACGGCCGGTGCGGCTGGTGACCCAGGTGGACGCCGCCCAGGTGCGCGCCCTGGTGGACGGGCTGAACGGCCGGCTGGCCGGCGGCGACTCCGCCGCGCTGGAGAGCCTCCCCGCGGTGCGCGCCGCGCGCCTCCGGGTGGGGGCGCAGCGCTCCGCGGTGCGGATCGCCCGGTCGGGGTACCTCCCCACCGTGTCGCTCAACGTGGCCTCCGGCTACCAGGCCTTCCCCCTCCAGGCCACCCCCCCCATCCGCCTGGGGCGGCTGGAGGAGGTGGAGTGCCCGGCGGGCTCCACCCCCGGACGCGCGTGCACCCAGCAGAACGGCGGGTGGTTCTCCGACCGCGCGCTGGGGCTCACGGTGAGCTGGCCCGTGTTCGACGGCTTCCGCACCCGCTACGACGTGCAGGCCGCCCGCGTCCAGGCCGACATCGCCGAGGACCAGGCCCGGCAGACGCTGGAGCAGGCCCGCGTGTCCGCCGCCCGCGCCCGCGCCGAGCTGACCCGCGCCGAGGCGCTCTTCGGCGCCTCGCGGCAGAGCGTGGCCGAGGCCGAGGAGGCGTTCCGCATCGCCTCGCTCCGCTTCTCGCGCGGGCTGGGGACCCAGCTGGAGGTCTCCGACGCGCAGCTTGCGCTGCTCACCGCCCGCACCAACGAGGCGCGGGCCAACCACGAGCTGTACCTGGCGGCCGCCGAGCTGGCCCGCTCCCTCGGCCAGCCGATCCCGTTCCCGGACGGGAGCACGGCCCCCGCACCCACGAACACCGACTCCGATGCCCGTGCCGCGCGTCCATAGCACTCTCCGCCCGGCGGCGCTCGCCGCCCTGCTCGTCCTTTCCACCGGCGCCGCCGCCTGCTCCCGCGACGCGGGCGCCGAGCCCAAGGGCGGCGCCCCCGGGGGTCCCGGAGGGGGCCGCAACTCCAGCGTCACCCTCGCCGCCTCCGACGTGGGGACCCCCCGCCGCATGGCGCTGGAGGACGCCATCCCCGTCACCGGCACCCTCGCCCCGCTGGAGCGGAGCGAGGTCCGCGCGCGGCTGGAGGGCGACCTGGTGGGCGTCTACGTCCGCGAGGGCGAGGCGGTGGGCGCCGGGCAGATGCTGGCCCGCTTCGAGGCCGGCGACCAGGCCGGCGAGCAGCGCAGCGCCCAGGCCGAGGCGGCCTCGGTGCGCACCGTGCTCCGCACCGCCCAGTGGAACCTGGAGCAGACGCGCGAGCTCCACGAGCAGGGCGCCGTCCCCGAGCGGGACGTCCGCCTGGCCGAGCAGGAGGTGGCCGCGGCGCGCGCCCGCGTGGCCGCCGCCGAGTCGCGCGTGCAGACCAGCGGAAACCAGCTCGGCGACACCCGCGTGCTCGCCCCCGGCGCGGGGGTGGTGGAGAAGCGCGCCGTGAACCCGGGCGAGCACGTCAACCGCGGCCAGTCCATGTTCACCCTGGTGAGCAGCGGCGTGCTGGAGCTGGCCGCCGCGGTCCCGGAGCGGAGCGCCCCCGGGGTGCGGGTGGGGCAGGCGGTGCGCTTCACCGCCGACGGCCGCTCCTTCGAGGGGCGCGTGGCCCGGATCGGCCCCTCCGTGGACCCCGCCTCGCGCGCGGTGACGGTGTACGTGCAGGTCCCCAACCGCGACGGCACCCTCAAGGCCGGGACCTTCGCCAGCGGGCGGATCGTGGCCCGCGTGGTCCCCGACGCGCTGGTGATCCCCGCCTCCGCCGTGCACGAGGGGGGCGAGGGCTCCACCGAGCGGATCGTCTACCGCATCCGGGGGGACGAGCTGGAGACCGTCCCGGTGACGCTCGGCCTCGCCGACGAGGCGCAGGGCGTCGTCCAGGTGTCGGGCGGGCTGGGCGAGGCCGACCGCATCGTGGTGGGCAACGTGGGGATGCTGGGCAAGGGGATGAAGGTACGCATGGCCGGCGCGGGAGGCCGGCCCAAGGCGCGCTGACACGCCGCACCGGAAGACATACGATGTTCCTCTCCGACGTATCCATCCGCCGCCCGGTGTTCGCCACCATGATGATGGTGGCGCTCGTCGTCCTCGGCGTCGTGTCCTACGGGCGCCTCGCCATCGACGAGTACCCCGACGTCACCTACCCCGTGGTGGTGGCCCAGACCTCCTACCCCGGC
This sequence comes from uncultured Gemmatimonadales bacterium, assembly GCA_963733105.1. Lineage (GTDB taxonomy): Bacteria > Gemmatimonadota > Gemmatimonadetes > Longimicrobiales > Longimicrobiaceae > JAFAYN01. The sequence goes on from CAVTCB010000003.1 coordinate 597,168, forward strand.
GCCTCCCCCGAGGTGGTGGAGCGCGAGGTGTCGCGCCCCATCGAGGAGGCGCTGAACACCGTCCAGGGGATCGAGGAGGTCACCTCCACCTCCATGGAGGGGAGCTCCATGGTCCGCGTCCGGCTGCAGCTGGACGTGGACGTCATGGCGGCCCAGCAGGAGGTGCAGTCCAAGGTGGCGCGCATCCGCCGGCAGCTCCCGCCGGGGATCGAGGACCCCACCATCCTCCGCTTCGACCCCAACGAGCGCCCCATCATGTCGCTCGCCGCTGCAGAGCGGCGAGCGGCCGCTCCGCGAGCTCACCAGCATCGCCGACGAGGTGGTGTCCACCCGCTTCGAGGCCATCCCCGGCGTGGGCGGCGTGAACGTGGTGGGCGGCGCCAAGCGCGAGATCAAGGTGCAGCTCAACCCCGACGCCATGCGCTCCTACGGGATCACCCCGGAGCAGGTCATGGCGGCGCTGCAGCGCGAGAACCAGGAGGTCCCCGCCGGGCGCGTGCGCCGCGGCGACGTGGAGCGGCTGGTGCGCATCACCGGCCGGGTGGAGGACCCGCGCGCCTTCGCCGACATCGTGGTGGCGGTGCGCGAGCGGCGTCCCCGTGCGGCTGAGCGAGGTGGGGACGGTGGTGGACGCGCGCGGCCGAGCGGCGCAGCGCGGCGTTCATGAACGACGTCCCCGCCGTCTCCGTGGACATCCTCAAGATCGCCGGGACCAACACGGTGGAGGTGGCCGACCGCGTGCGCACCGCGGTCGCGGAGCTGGAGAAGACGCTCCCCGCCGACGTGAAGCTGTCGGTGATCCGCGACGACTCCAACCGCATCCGCGCCTCGCTGGACTCGGTGCAGCACGAGCTGATCCTGGGCGCCGTGCTCACCATCCTCATCATCTACCTGTTCCTGAACTCCTGGCGCTCCACCATCATCACCGGCCTGGCGCTCCCCATCAGCATCATCTCGGCGTTCTTCGTGATGTGGATGTTCGACTTCACGCTGAACACCATGACGCTGCTGGCGCTGTCGCTCTCCATCGGCCTCCTGATCGACGACGCCATCGTGGTGCGCGAGAACATCGTGCGGCACCTGGAGATGGGGAAGGACCACCACACCGCCGCGCGCGAGGGGACCAGCGAGATCGGGCTGGCGGTGTTCTCCACCACCCTGGCGGTGATGGCGGTGTTCATCCCGGTGGCCTTCATGGGCGGGATGATCGGGAAGATCTTCTTCCAGTTCGGGGTGACGGTGGCGTTCGCGGTGATGGTGTCGCTGTTCGTCTCCTTCACCCTGGACCCGATGCTCTCCAGCATCTGGCCCGACCCCGAGGTGGAGCAGCGCGCCCACGGGGGCGCGGGAGCGCCCGCGCGGAGGCGCAACCCGATCGTCCGCTTCGCGCAGTGGTTCAACGACGCCTTCGAGCGCCTGGCCGACCGCTACCCGCGCTGGCTGGACTGGTCGCTGCGGCACCGCGGCGCGGTGCTGGCCGGGGCGGCGCTCTCCATCCTCGGGGCCGGGATCATCATCCCGGCGCTGGGCTTCACCTGGATGCCCGACTTCGACGGCGGCGAGTTCAACGTGGGCTTCCGCGCCCCGCCGGGGTCGCGCCTGGAGTACACGGTGGAGAAGGGGCGCGAGCTGGACCGCTTCCTCCGGCAGCAGCCCGAGGTGGCGTACACCTACATGAGCATCGGCGGCGGCTTCCGGGGGACGCCCAGCAACGGGCAGATCTTCGTGAAGCTCAAGGAGAAGAACGAGCGCGAGCGCTCGCAGGAGGAGATCCAGACCGCGCTGCGCGGCGAGCTGCGCCGCGTCCCCGGGGTGCGCGCCACCATCTCCGGGACGCCCACCATCTTCGGCGGGCGCGGCCAGCCGATCCAGGTGAACGTGCAGGGGCCGGAGTTCACCACGCTGCAGGCGGCGGCCAACCAGGTGCTGGAGGTGCTGCAAGGAGGTCCCCGGGATCGCGGAGCCCAACTCGAGGGCAGGACGACGAGATCCCGCAGCTGGACGTGAACGTGGACCGGCAGCGCGCCTGGGCCGCGGGGGTGGGGATCGCGAGCATCGGGAACACGCTCCAGCCGCTCTTCACCGGGCAGCGGGCCACGCGGTGGGAGGACCCGCAGGGGTACTCGCACGACGTGATCGTGGTGTACCCCGACTCGCTGCGCACCTCGGCGGCGGACGTGGCGTCCATCCCGGTGGCGAGCAGCAACGTGGACCCGCGTCACCGGACGTCCGGCGATGATCGCGCTCTCCGAGGTGGCGGACATCCAGGCGGGGACGGGGCCGCAGTCCATCGAGCGGCGCAGCCTGGAGCGCCAGGTCTCGCTCTCGGCCGGGGTGCTCCCGGGGGAGAGCGTGGGCGACGTGGCGAACGCCGCGCGGAAGGCGATCGACGGGGCGGGGCTCCCCTCGGGGTACCGCGCCATCTTCACCGGCGACGTGCAGAGCCTGGAGGAGACCAAGGGGTACGTGGCGGGGGCGCTCCTCCTGGCGGTGGTGTTCATCTACCTGATCCTGGCCTCGCTCTTCGGCTCGTTCTTCCAGCCGCTGGCGATCATGCTGGCGCTCCCGCTCTCCTTCCTGGGGGTGGGGCTGGCGCTCTGGGCCACGGGCGGGAACCTGAACGTGATGACGATGATCGGGATCGTCATGCTGATGGGGCTGGTGACCAAGAACGGCATCCTGCTGGTGGACTTCGTGAACCAGCAGCGGGAGGCGGGGATGGGTCGCACCGAGGCGATCCTCTCCTCGGGCCGCGTCCGCCTGCGCCCCATCATCATGACCACGGCGGCGATGATCTTCGGGATGATCCCGCTTGCCTTGGCGCTGGGCGAGGGCGCGGAGCAGCGGGCTCCCATGGCGCACGCGGTGATCGGCGGGCTGATCACGTCGACGCTGCTGACCCTGTTCGTGGTGCCGGTGGTGTACACGCTGCTGGACGACGGGGTGACGTGGGCGCGGCAGCGCTTCGGCGGGGAGCAGCACACGGGTCCGCGGCGGCACGGGGACCTGGCGCGTCCGACGGGGTCGGTGGCGGCGGACTGATTTTTTCCGGGACGGGGTTCGGGCGTGCCCCCGCTGGCGCGGGGTCGGGCTGCGGCTCCGTAGGACGACGATACAACGCCGTGTCCAACGGAGTCGAGCCCCGGCAAACCGCGCCGGGTCTCGCCCCTTCGGGCTCGCATCCCTCACGCAGCTTCTTGCTGTGCCTGTAGTTCGCAGTTGTCGTGCTCCCCTCCCCCCTTGTGGGGGAGGGGCCGGGGGTGGGGGGCGCCAGCCGCCGGGCGAGCGTCGAGTCGGGCGAATAAATTCGCTGCAACAACGGCACGAAGTCCGCCTTCGCGGACTGAACTGCCGGACGTCAGCGTGGAGATGCCCCTCCCCCGGAACGGGGGAGGGTGGCGGCTCTCAGGCCGCCGGGTGGGGGCGCGCGGAGGCTGCCCCCGGCAGGGCGGCACCACACGAGAGAGGGCGGCGCCTCACGGCGCCGCCCTCTCTCGTTTCCTCACCCGTCGTCCAGCAGGAATCCCTCCAGCGCCGCCAGCGCGTCCTCGTCGATCTCCGCCAGGGGGAAGTCGGAGGGTGTCGCGCCGCCGGCGGCGTCGGAGCGGCAGTGGTCGATCAGGCCGCGCAGCTCGGCCAGGTAGCGCTCCGCCAGGCGCGAGATGGTCTCCTCCCGGTGCAGCTCGGGGCTGTACGTCCAGTCCACGCGGAGGCGGCCGTCCTGCACCATGGCGTGCACGTCGAGCAGGTGCACCCGCACGTTCGCCGGGTCCGCCGCGGGCCCGGCGGGCTCCGGCGCCGCGTCCAGCAGCGAGTCGGCGGGGAAGCTGCCGTCGAGCTGCCCCAGGTACTCGAAGCGCACCTCCGGCTGGGGGAGCGCGGCCAGCGCCGCCCGCACCCCGGGGTCGGGAGAGAGGTGGCGCAGCACGCCGTAGCCGATTCCCCGATTGGGGACGGCGCGGAGCTGCTCCTTGACCCGCTTCAGCGCCTCCCCCTCCCCGCGCCCGCCCACGTCCAGCAGCACCGGGTAGAGGGAGGTGAGCCACCCCACCGTGCGCGACAGGTCGGTCCCCTCGAACAGCTGCTCCTCGCGCCCGTGCCCGTCGATCTCCACCAGGAGCCGGGGCCGCCCCGTCCAGGGGGCGAAGGCGCGGACCAGCGCCGCCAGGAGCACGTCCCGGATCTCCGTCCCGTAGACGGGCGGCACCTCGCGCAGGAGCGCGTCCGTCTCCTCCGCGTCCAGCGCACCCTCCACCGTGCGCACCGTGGCGACGGAGGGCGCCTCCCCCGCGTGGTCCAGCGGGAGCCGGGCCGGCGCGCCCTCCCCCACGGCCAGCCAGTGGTCCAGCTCCGCGCGCAGGGCGTCGCTCGCCGCGTACCCCGCCAGGCGCCGCGTCCAGTGGCGGAGCGAGGTGGTCTTGGACGGGAGGCGCGGCTCCCCGCCGCGCGCGAGCTCCCCGTACACGGTCTGCAGGTCCTCCAGCAGCACCCGCCACGACACCCCGTCGATCACCAGGTGGTGCGCCGTCACCAGCAGCCGCTGCGACCTGTCCGCCCCCGTGTCGAAGAGGACCGCGCGCAGCAGCGGACCCCTCTCCAGCTCCAGGCTGGCCTCCGCGTCGGCGAGCGCCGCCGCCAGCGCGCGCTCCGGCGCGTCCAGCCGCGACAGGTCCACCCGCGCGAATGGAACGACGATCGTCCGGCGCGGCGTAGCGCACGGTCCACCGCCCGTCCGCGTGCGAGAAGCGGAGGCGGAGCGCGTCGTGGTGCAGCAGGAGGTGGCGCACGGTCCGGGCGAGCAGCGCCGGGTCCAGCCGCTCCCGCGGGCGCAGGAGGAGGGGGACGTTCCAGTGGTGGCGCGCCGGCACCGGGTGCTCCAGGAACCAGCGCTGCACCGCCGTGGGCTCCACCTCCCCTGTCAGCACCCCCTGCTCCGCCTCCGTGGGGAGCGTCGTCGTCGCCACCCGCGCCAGGGCGGCGACGGTGCGGTGCTCGAAGAGCTGCCGCGGGGAAAGGTGCACCTTCGCGCGCCGGACGCGGGACACCACCTGGATCGCCAGGATGGAGTCGCCCCCCAGCCGGAAGAAGTCGTCGTGCACCCCCACCCGCCCCGCCCGGAGCACCTCGCTCCAGGCGCGGGTCAGCACCACCTCCACCGCGGTGCGCGGGGCCACGTACCCGTCCCCGGCCCCGGACGCCTCCGGGGCGGGGAGCGCCTTCCGGTCCGTCTTCCCGGTGGCGCCCCGGGGGAGCGCGTCCAGGAAGACCCAGGCGGAGGGGACCATGTAGTCCGGGAGGCGGCCCAGGGCGTGCGCCCGCAGCTCCTCCTCCCCGGCCGCCGCGGCGGCCCCGGGGGTCACGTAGGCCACCAGGCGCGTCCCCCCCGGCGCGTCGTCCCGGGCCACGACCACGGCCTCGCCCACGCCGGGGTGCTCCGCCAGCACGGCCTCCACCTCGCCGGGCTCGATGCGGAACCCGCGCACCTTGACCTGCGAGTCCGTCCGGCCCAGGAACTCCAGCACGCCGTCCGGGAGCCGGCGGACCCGGTCCCCCGAGCGGTAGAGCCGCGCCCCGGGCACCCCCGAGAACGGGTCGGGGACGAAGCGCTCCGCCGTCAGCTCCGGCCGCCCCGCGTACCCCCGCGCCACCCCCGCCCCGCCGATCCACAGCTCGCCGTGGACCCCCACCGGGACGGCCCCGCCGACCGGGTCGCAGACGTACAGCCGCACGTTCCCCAGCGGGCGCCCGATCGGCCGCCCCTCCACGCCCCCCGCGGGGACGCGGTGCGCCGACGCGAGCACGGTGGCCTCCGTGGGCCCGTACAGCACGCGGAGCTCCGCCCGGGGGAAGGCCTCCCGCATCTCCGCCACCAGCTCCGGCGGCACCGCGTCCCCTCCGACGAAAGCCCGCCGGAGCGCCGGGAGCGCCCGCCCTCCCCCGCCCCGCGCCTCGCGCACGGCCTCGCGCATCAGCGCCGGGACCGCGTGCAGCACGGTGGCGTCCTCCAGCTCCGCCACCAGCGCCGGCACGTCCGTCACCCGCCCCGCCGCCACCGTCCGCACCGTCGCGCCGCACAGGAGCGGGAGGAGCGACTCGAACCCCCATATGTCGAACGCGAAGCTCGCCAGCGACGGCACCACGTCGCCCGGGCCGAGCCCGAACCCGGCCTGAACGGCCGCGAACAGGCTCGCCACGCTCCGGTGCGCCACCTCCACCCCCTTGGGACGGCCCGTGGAGCCGGAGGTGTAGATCACGTAGGCCAGGTTGTCGGGGGAGACGTCGTTCTCCCCTCCCCTGCCTGCGGGGGAGGGGTCGGGGGTGGGGGCCGCCACCCGCCCCGTCTCACTCCCCAACCCCTCGAACCTCCCCTCCAGACCCTCCTCCGTCACCACCACCCGCGCGCCCGAGTCCTCCAGCACGTACGCCAGCCGGTCGGCGGGGTGCTTCGGGTCCAGGGGGACGTAGGCGCCGCCCGCCCCGAGCACGCCGAGCACGGCGGCCAGCGTCTCCGGGCCGGGCTCCAGGCAGATCCCCACCCGCGCCTCCGGCCCCACCCCGCGCTCCCGCAGCCGCGCCGCGAGCGCGTCCGACGCGTGGTCCAGCTCCGCGTAGGTGAGCGACCCGCCCTCCGACACCACGGCGACCGCGTCCGGGGTGCGCGCCGCCTGCTCGCGGAAGAGGTCGTGCACGCACCGGGCGGGCGGGGCCTCCAGCGCCGTGTCGTTCCACCCCTCCAGGAGCTGCGCGCGCTCGCCGGGTGCGAGGAGCGGGAGGTCCGAGAGGCGGCGGCCCGGGTCCTCCACGGCGCCGCGGAGGAGCGCCTGGTAGTGCTCCGCCATCCGCTCCGCGGTGGCGCGGTCGAACAGGTCGGTGTCGTACTCCATGAGGGCGAGGAGGAAGCCGTCCAGCTCGTCCAGCAGGAGCCCCAGGTCGAACTTGGCCGTCCCGGGGTCCACCTCGAAGTGCTCGAAGGTCAGGAGCGGGAGCTCGGGCGTCCACCCGTGCATCGCCCGCTGCTGGAGGATGAACATGGTCTGGAAGAGCGGGTTCCGGCTGGGGTCCCGCTCCACGTGCAGATCCTCCAGGAGCGCGTCGAAGGGGAGGTACTGGTGCGCGTCCGCGCCGAGCGACACCTCCCGCACCCGCCCCAGGAGCGCGCGGAAGGAGGGGTCCCCGTCCAGCCGGGCGCGGAGCGCGACGGTGTTCAGGAAGTACCCCACCAGGTCCTGCGTCCCGGGGTGCGAGCGGTTGGCGGCCAGCGACCCCACCACCATGTCCTCCTGCCCGGTGTAGCGGAGGAGGAGCACCTCGAAGGCGGCCAGCAGGACGATGTGCAGCGTGGTCCCCTCGCGCCGGCACAGCTCCGCCAGCCCCGCCGAGAGCACGGGGTCCAGCGTGAACGTCTTCAGCGCGCCGCGGTGCCCCTGCACCGGGGGCGCGGGCCGGTCGGTGGGGAGGTCGAGAACGAAGGGGGCGCCGCGGAGGTGCTCCTTCCAGTACGCCAGGTCCTCCGCGGGGGCGTCCGTCTCCATCCACTCCCGGTGCCAGGCGGCGAAGTCGGCGTAGTGCAGCTCCGGCTCCGGGAACGGGGACGGCTCCCCCTGGGCGAAGACGTCGTACAGCACCCGCAGCTCGCGCCAGAACACCCCGGCCGACCACCCGTCGTAGGCGATGTGGTGCACGGCGGTGAGGAGGACGTGCTCCTCCTCCCCCAGGCGGAGGAGCCGCGTGCGGAGCACCGGGGGCGCCGCCAGGTCCACGGGACGCCGCGCCTCCTCCTGCGCGCGCCTCCGCGCCAGCGCCTCGCGCGCATCCGGCGGGAGCGCGCCCAGGTCCTCCACCCGCAGGTACGCCGCGGGGACGTCGTGCGGCACCTGGACGGGCGCCCCGTCCACCTCCACGTACGCGCTCCGCAGCGCCTCGTGCCGGCGAAGCACCTCGCGGAGGGCACGCTCCAGCGTCCCCACGTCCAGGCGCCCCTTCAGGTGGCGCGACTCGGACACGGTGTAGAACGGGGAGTCGGGCTCCAGCTGCTGGAGCGTCCAGAGCCGCTGCTGGCCGGGGGAGAGGGGGAGCGGCCCGGTGCGCGGCACCCGGCGGATCACGACCGGCGCGTGCCCCCCGCCCGCGCCCCGGACGGCGTCCACCCGCTCCGCGAGCGCGGCCACCGTGGGCGACTCGAACACGTCGCGCAGCGCCAGCTCCGCGCCCGCCCCGTCGCGCAGGCGCGACAGGAGCTGCGCGGCGAGGAGCGAGTGCCCTCCCAGGGAGAAGAAGTCGTCGTGCACCCCCACGCGCTCCACTCCCAGCAGGTCGCCCCACACCCCGGCGACGAAGCGCTCCGTGTCCGTGGACGGGGCCACGTACGCGTTGGGGAGGTGCGGACGGGCGTACAGGAACGTGGGATCGGGCTCCGGGGCGGCGAGGAGCGCCGGCACGTCGGGCCGTGGCGCCGCGTCCGGGTCGCCGTCCGAGACCACCACCTCGCGCTCGTCCCCCGCCGCGGCGATGGCGTCCAGCAGGCGGGCGGCCACGGCGCCGGACACCTCCCCGACCCGCCAGTCGACGGAGGTCCACCCCTCCGCGCGTCCCGACTCGACCCAGCGGAACCCGGCCTCGATTCCGCCCGGCGCCTCCACGGAAGGCCCGTCGGGAGTGAAGACCACCCCGTCGACCGAGCTTCCGTCCGCCTCCCGGAGGAGCCGCGCCCCGGGCGTCGCGGCCACCCGCTCCGCCACGGCGCGCGCGAGCGGCCCGTCGGCGCCCAGGAGGAGGTACACGCCGCCCTCGCGGACGATCGCCGCGCTCCCGCGCACCGGCTCGAAGGAGCGCACCCAGCGGCGGCTCCCGCGCCAGGCCACCACCGGGTCCTCCGCGCCCCCGGTCAGCTCGGCGAGGAGCTGCTCCGTCCGCCGCGCCTCGTCGGCGCTCCCCGGCCCGGCGGGCGGCACGTCGAGGCTGCGGCAGTCGATCCCCGGGAAGTCCCGGCGCACCACGTCCAGGGCGGCCAGCACGGCCGCGCCGCCGCCCTCCTCGTCGCCCGTCACCTCGCGGGCGTCGCGGGTGACCACGTCCAGCCGCGCCGTGGCCTCCGCGCCCCGCTCGGCGAGCGCCCGCGCGAGGGCGTCCAGCGCCGGGGCGTCCTGCACTCCGGCCAGGAAGACCACGCGGCCGGGGACGCCGGCGGCGCGCAGCAGGGCGCGGCAGTCGTCCAGCGACCCGGGGCGGAGCGAGTAGGCGCGCGCTCCCCGGCGGACGAACGCGTCCCCCGCCTCCACGGTGAGCACCTCCCGCCCCGACTCCTCCAGCCGCCGGGCCAGCGCCGAGCCCCCGCTCCCGTCCGTGAACACCAGCCAGCGCGCATCGTCCCCCGGGCGCGGCGCCGGGGACGGCGTGCGCTTCCAGGTGGGGACGTACACCTCCGCCCGCACCCGCCCGCGGCGGCGGGAGGTCCCGTCCGGCTTCCGCCGATCCACCCAGCACCGCTGCCGCTCGAAGGGGTAGGTGGGAAGCGGGACGCGGCGGCGCGGCTCCCCCGCGGCGAGCCCGCTCCACTCCACCCGCGCGCCCATCGTCCACAGCCGCCCCAGCATCCCCAGGAGGAAGGCCGCGTCGGACTGCAGGGTGTACGCGTGGCGGAGCGACGCCAGCACCGACGCCTCCGGCGCGCCCGAGTGCAGCGCGAAGGTGCCCAGGCTGCGCCCGGGGCCCACTTCCAGCAGGACCCGCTCCGGGTCCGCCAGCAGCGCACCCAGGCCGTCGGCGAAGCGCACCGTGCGGCACAGGTGGCGGGCCCAGTACTCCGGGTCGGTGGCCTCCTCCGCCGTGATCCACGTCCCCGTGACGTTGGAGACCAGGGGAACGCGCGGCGCGCGCAGCTCCATCCCCCGCACCAGCCCGGCGAGCCGCTCGGCCACCGGCTCCATGGCCGGCGAGTGGAAGGCGTGCGACGCCGCCAGGCGCCGGCAGCTCACCCCGCGCCCCGTCAGCTCCGCCTCCAGGCGCACGACCGCCTCCGGAGCGCCGGAGACCACGCACAGCGCCGGGGCGTTCACGGCCGCCAGCGCCACCCCGCCGCCCAGGAGCGGGCGCACCTCGTCCTCGGCGAGGGGGACGGCCAGCATCGCCCCGGGGGCCAGCTCCTCGATCAGCCGCGCCCGCTCGGCCACCAGCGCCAGCGCGTCCTCCAGCCCGAACACCCCCGCCAGGGTGGCGGCCACGTACTCCCCCAGCGAGTGCCCGATCACCGCCTCCGGGACCACCCCCCACGACTCCCAGAGCCGCGCCAGCGCGTACTCCACCACGAAGAGCGCCGGGTGCGCCAGCGCCGTCCGGTCCAGCGGGCCGTCGCTCGTCCCGCGCCCCAGCATGCGGCGCAGGTCCGTTGCCCCCACCGCCCCGGCGGGCTCGTCCCCCCCGCCCGCGGGGAAGAGCGCGTCGCGCACGTCGGCGCCCAGCCGCGGGAGGAGGAGCGCGGCGCAGCGGTCCACCTCCGCCCGGAACGCGGGCTCCGCCTCGTACAGCCCGCGGGCCATCCCCGGGTACTGGTCGCCCACGCCGGGGAAGAGGAAGGCCACCGGGCGCCCCGCGCGTCCGGCTGTGCCGTCCAGGAGCCGGCGCGGGTCGCGGGAGGCCAGCGCCTCCGCGGCGTCCTCCCGCCCCTCGCACACCAGCACCCGCCGGCGCTCCCAGGCGCGCCGCCCCACCCGGAGGGTGTGGGCCACGTCCGCGAGCGGCTGCTCCGGGTGCGCCCGCAGGTGCTCCGCCAGGCGGTCGGTGGCGCTCTCCAGCGCGGACGGGGTGCGCGCGGAAAGGACGAGCAGGTGCGGACCGCGGGCGGGCGCGGAGGGCGCGGGCTCCGGGGCCTCCTCCAGCACCACGTGCGCGTTGGTCCCCCCCAGCCCGAAGGAGGAGACCCCCGCGCGGCGCGGCGTCGAGCCCCGCTCCCAGGGGCGGAGCGAGTCGGCGACGAAGAAGGGGGAGCCGGCGAAGTCGATGCGGGGGTTCGGCTCGCGGAAGTGGAGGGTGGGCGGGATCTCGCCGTGCTCCAGCGCCAGGACCGTCTTGATGAGCCCGGCCACCCCGGCGGCGGTGTCCAGGTGCCCCACGTTGGTCTTCACCGACCCCAGGGCGCAGAAGCCGCTCCGCTCCGTCCCCTGCCGGAACGCCTGCGTCAGCGCGGCCACCTCGATGGGGTCGCCCAGCTCGGTCCCCGAGCCGTGCGCCTCCACGTAGGTGACGGTGTCGGGCTCCACACCGGCGAGCGCCAGCGCGTCCCCGATGACCCGGGCCTGCGCGTCGCGCGACGGCGCGGGGAAGCCCACCTTGGCGGCGCCGTCGTTGTTGACGGCCGAGGCGCGGATCACCGCGCGCACCGTGTCCCCGTCCGCCAGCGCGTCCTCCAGCCGCTTGAGGAGCACCACCCCGGCGCCGTTCCCGCCCACCGTCCCCCGCGCGCCCGCGTCGAAGGCGCGGCACCGCCCGTCCGGCGCGAACACTCCGCCCTCGCGGTACAGGTAGCCCGTGGCCTGCGGGAGGAACACCGCCACGCCGCCCGCCAGCGCCATCTCGGACTCCCCGGAGAGGAGGCTCTGGCACGCCAGGTGGACGGCCACCAGCGACGAGGAGCAGGCGGTCTGCACGGCGAAGCTGGGCCCGGACAGCCCCAGCTTGTACGAGGCACGGGTGGCGATGAAGTGCGTGTTGTTCCCCAGGGTGAGCTGGAGCGGCCCCGCGGCCTCCCGCAGCCCGCGGTGCGAGCGCAGGTCGAGCCAGTAGCGGTTCAGGTCCGCCCCCACGAACACCCCCACGCGCCCGCCGTACGCCGCCGGGTCGTACCCGGCGCCCTCCAGCGCCTCCCAGGAGCACTCCAGGAAGATCCGCTGCTGCGGGTCCAGGAGCGACGCCTCCCGCGGGGAGAAGCCGAAGAAGCCGGGGTCGAACTCCTCCACCCCCTCCAGGACGCCGCGGGCGCGGACGTAGTCGGGGTCGCGCAGGAGCGCGCGCGGGACGCCGGCGGCGCGGAGCTGGTCGTCGGTGAAGCGGGCGACGGAGTCCACCCCCTCGCGGAGGTTGCTCCAGAACCGGTCCAGGTCGCGCGCCCCCGGGAAGCGCCCGCTCATCCCCACCACCGCGATCCCGATCCCGTGCTCCCCCTCCGCACGGGGGGCCCGGCGCGCGGGGCGCGGGGCGGCCGGGCGCTCCGCCGGCGGGTCCAGGTGCGCGGCGAGCCCGCCGAGCGTGGGGTGCTGGAACAGCTCCACGATCGGCACTTCCCGGCCCAGGCGCTCCTGGAGGAGGGCGTGCACCCGCACCAGGAGGAGCGAGTGGCCGCCCAGGTCGAAGAACCCGTCGTCCGGCGCGACGTGGTCCACGCCCAGCACCTCCTTCCACACCTCCGCCAGGACCCGCTCCGTCCGCGTGAGCCGCGCCGTGTCCCGGGGCTCCGTCCGCGGGGCTTCCGAAGGGGCCGGGAGGGCGCGGCGGTCGGTCTTGCCGTGCAGGCTCAGCGGCAGGGCATGGAGGGCGACGAACGCGGAGGGGACCATGTGCTCCGGGAGGCGCTCGCGCAGGTGCGCGCGCAGCGCGGCCGGAGCGGCCTCCCCGTCGGCGACCACGTAGGCCACGAGCCGGCGCTCCCCCGGCGCGTCCTCCCGGGCGACGACCACGGCCTCGCGCACGCCGGGGTGCTCCAGGAGCGCCGCCTCCACCTCCCCCGGCTCCACGCGGAAGCCGCGCACGCGGAGCTGGTGGTCCACTCGCCCCAGGAACTCCAGGTTCCCGTCCGCCAGCCAGCGCACCCGGTCCCCGGTGCGGTACAGCCGAGCCCCGGGCCGGCGCCCGAACGGGTCGGGGACGAAGCGCTCCGCCGTCAGCTCCGGGCGGTCCAGGTACCCCCGCGCCACCCCCTCGCCGCCTATGAGCATCTCCCCCGGGACGCCCACCGGCACCGGCATCATCCCCGCGCCCACCACGTAGACCGTGGCGTTCCCCGTCGGCGCGCCGATGGGGAGGGCGGGCCAGCGGGAGCCGTCGTCACCCGCCTCCAGGGCGAGGAGGGCGGAGGTGACGGTGGTCTCCGTCAGCCCGAAGGCGTGCACCAGCGGCACCTCCAGCGCCGCCCACTCCCGCAGCCGCTCCGGGGCCACGGTCCGCTCCCCCCCGACGATCACGAAGCGCACGCACGCCGGGAGGCGGTGCCCGCCGCGCGCGAGCTGGTGCACCCACTCGTGCCAGTACGCCGTGGGCAGCTCGAACCAGGTGACGCCGTGGCGCTCCACCTCGCGGAGGAGGGTCGCGGGGGCGAGCAGCTCCGCCCCGGAGAACACCACCGCCCCGCCCGACGCCCAGGCGGGGAACAGCTCCTCCACCACCACGTCGAAGCCGGGCGAAGCGAACTGGAGGACGCGGTCTCCCGCCCCCAGCCCCAGCCTCTCCACCGTGTCCGTCGCGAACGCCACCACCGCCGAGTGCGGCACGGCGACGCCCTTGGGGCGGCCGGTGGAGCCCGAGGTGTAGATCACGTAGCAGAGGTTCTCCGGCGTGACCTCGGCGCCCCCCACCCCCGACCCCTCCCCCGCGTGCGGGGGAGGGGAGAACGACGGGATCGTCTCGTCGTTGCCGTCAGTCCGCGAAGGCGGACTTTGTGCCGTTGTTGCAGCGAATTCATTCGCCCGCGGAGCCGGGGAGGCGGGAGGGGCTCCATCCGGGCCGAGCAGCACCACCTCCACCCCCTCGCGTGCGATCCGCCCCACCAACCCCTCCCGCGTCACCATCACGCGCGCGCCCGAGTCCTCCAGCATGTACGCCAGGCGCTCCGCGGGGGCGCGGGGGTCGAGCGGGACGTACGCTCCACCCGCCTTCAGCGCCCCCAGAACGGCCACGGCCAGCTCCGGGCCGCGCTCCACGCAGATCGCCACCCGCGCCTCCGGCCCCACCCCGCGGCGCAGCAGCTCACCCGCCAGACGGTCCGTCCGGGCGTCCAGCTCCGCGTAAGACAGGGCGCCGCCGTCGAAGACCACCGCGGGGGCGTCCGGGGTGCGCGCGGCCTGCGCGGTGAACAGCTCGTGGAGGCAGCGCTCCCGCGGGAAGGGACGCTCCGTCGCGTTCCACTCCTCCAGGAGCTGCGCCCGTTCGGGCGCGGTCAGCAGGGGGAGCCCGGAGAGCCGCCGCGCCGGGTCGGCCGTCATCCCCTCCAGGAGCGCGCGAAAGTGCCCGAGCGCGCGCTCCATCGTGGCCCGGTCCCACAGCTCCGTCCGGTACTCCAGCACGCCCGAGAAGGCGCCCTCCTCCTCGCGAGCCAGGAGGCTCAGGTCGAACGGCGCCGAGCCGGTCCCCGTCTCCAGCACCTCCGCCTCCAGCCCGCCCAGCCGCGGGGCGCCCCCCTCGAACGGGGTGTTCTGGAGCGCGAACATCACCTGGAAGATGGGGGGGTGGCCGGGGCTCCGCTCCACGTCCAGCGCTTCCACCAGGCGCTCGAAGGGGAGGTCCTGGTGCGTCTGGGCGTCCAGCACCCCGTCCCGCACCCGCGCCAGCAGGCCGCGCACCGGCGGGTCGTCCGACAGGCCGGTGCGCAGGACCAGCGTGTTGACGAAGAAGCCGATCAGCCCCTCCAGCTCCTCCCGCGCCCTCCCCGCCACGGGGGTCCCCACCACCACGTCCTCCGAGCCGGCGTAGCGCGACAGGAGGAGCTTCCACGCGGCGAGGAGCACCACGAACGGCGTCGCCCCCTCGCGCCGGCCGAGAGCCCTCGCCGCGGCCGACAGTTCCGCGGGGAGCGCGAAGCGGAGCGTCGCGGCGGCCTCCCCCTGCACCGCCGGCCGGGGGCGGTCGGTGGGGAGCTCCAGCAGGGCGGGCGCGCCCTCCAGCCGCGCGCGCCACCAGTCGACGAGGCCGCGGAGCGCGTCGCCGCGCAGCCGGTCCCGCTGCCACGCCGCGTAGTCCGCGTACTGCACGGGGAGCTCGGGGAGGGGGGCGGCCTCGCCGCGCGAGAAGGCGTCGTACAGCGCCGACGCCTCGCGCACCAGGAGCTGCATGGACCACTCGTCGCCCACGACGTGGTGCAGGGTGACCAGGAGGACGACGCGGTCCGCCGCCAGGCGGAGCAGGAGCGCGCGGAGGAGCGGGCCGCGCGCCAGGTCGAAGGGTCGCGCCGCCTCGGCGGCGGCCTCCTCCCGGGCGGCGACTTCCCGCCGGTCGGCCGGGAGGCCGGACAGCTCCACCACCGGGACAGGGACGAGCCGCGGGGCCCCGACGACCTGCACCGGCTCCCCGGCCTCCACCCGGAAGACCGTGCGCAGCGCTTCGTGCCGGCGGACGACCTCCGCGAGCGCCCGCTCCAGCGAGCGGACGTCCGGCTCTCCCGGGAAGAGGAGGGCGGCGGGGAGATTGTAGGCGGCGCTGCGGGGATCGAGCTGGTGGAGGAACCAGAGCCGTTGCTGCGCGAAGGAGAGCGGGAGCGGACCGGTCCCGCGGGACGGGGACGAGGGGGGGCGCCGCGGCGCCGCCCTCGCGCCGCAGGAGGTCCACGCGCTCCGCCAGCCCCGCCACGGTGGGAGCCTCGAAGAACTCGCGGAACGGCACCTCCACCCCGCACAGGCGCCGCACGCGGGCGATCACCCGCGCGGCGGCGAGGGAGTGGCCGCCCAGCGCCACGAAGTCGTCGCGCGCGCCCACCCGCTCCACCCCCAGCACGGCGGCCCAGGCCTCCGCCAGCACCTCCTCCAGCGCGCCGCGGGGGGCCACGTACCCGCTCCCCGCGGGGAGGCGCGCGCCGTCCGCCAGCTCCGCGAGCGCCCCGCGGTCCAGCTTGCCGTTGGGGGTGAGCGGGAAGCCGTCCAGGACCAGGACGGCCGAGGGGACCATCGGCTCGGGGAGGCGCCCGCGGAGCCACGCGCGGAGCTCCTCCGCGTCGGGCGGCACCTCCCCCGCGGGCACCATGCAGGCCACCAGGCGGGTCCCCCCCGCGGGGTCCGGCCGCGCCACCACGGCCGCCCGGCGCACGGCGGGGTGGCCGGCGAGCACGGCCTCCACCTCGCCCGGCTCCACGCGGAAGCCGCGGACCTTGACCTGCTGGTCCGCGCGCCCCAGGTACTCCAGCCCGCCGTCCGCGCGGAAGCGCGCCCGGTCGCCGGTGCGGTACAGCCGCGCCCCGGACTCGCCGCCGAACGGGATCGGGGAGGAAGCGCTCCGCCGTCAGCTCCGGCCGCCCCAGGTAGCCCCGCGCGACCCCGTCCCCGCCCACGAACAGCTCGCCCTCCACGCCCACCGGCACCGGACCGAGCGCGGCGTCCAGCACGTGGAGGCGCGTGTTCGCCACCGGGCGGCCCACCGGGGGAGCGCCCTCCGCCTCCACCACCTCGTGCACCGTGGACCAGACGGTCGTCTCCGTCGGGCCGTACAGGTTCCACAGGGCGGCGACGGCGGGGCGCAGCCGCCGCGCGAGCTCCGCGTCCAGCGCCTCGCCCCCGCACAGGGCGCGCAGGCCGGGGCGCCCGGCCCACCCGTCGTCCAGGAGCATCCGCCAGGTGGAGGGAGTGGCCTGCATGACGGTGGCGCCGGAGGAGGCCAGCCGCGCCGCCAGGAGCCCCGCGTCCGACGCCGCGGCGCGCGAGGCCACCACCACGCGCGCGCCCACGGCGAGCGGGAGGAGCAGCTCCAGCGCGGCGATGTCGAAGGAGAGCGTGGTCACCGCCAGCAGGACGTCCGCAGGCGACAGGCCGGGGCGCGCCCGCATGGAGTGTAGGAAGTTGACCAGCGCCCGGTGCGGGACCACGACGCCCTTGGGCTTCCCCGTCGATCCGGAGGTGTAGACGACGTACGCCGCGCTCTCCGGGCCGACGCCGGGATCGAAGTCCGCCGGCTCCGCGTCGTCGGCCTCCTCCAGGCGCACCACCCGGGCCCCGTGGGCGGGGAGCGCGTCCGCGGTCGCCGCGTCGGCCACCACCACCGCGGCCCCGGCGTCCGCGAGGACGTGCGCGATCCGCTCCGCGGGGTGGGCGGGGTCGACGGGGACGTAGGCGCCCCCGGCGCGCAGCACGCCGAGCACGGCCACCACCATCCCCGCGGATCGCTCCACGGCCACCGCCACGCGCGTCTCGGGACCCACCCCGAGCCCGCGCAGGCGCGCGGCGAGGCGCGCGGACCGCCGCTCCAGCGCGGCGTACGTCAGGGTCCCGTCGTCGGCCTCCACGGCCATGGCGTCCGGGGTCCGCGCGGCCTGCGCCGCCACCAGGTCATGCGCGCACAGCCGGCGCGGATAGTCCGCCTCCGTGCGGTTCCACTCCGCCAGCCGCGCGCGCTCCGCGGCGGAGAGCGGCGACAGCTCGCCGATCGCGTGCTCGGGGTCGTCCGCGATCCCCTCCAGCAGCGTCCGCAGGTGCTCCAGCACGCGCGCGGCCCCGTCGGCGTCGCAGCGGCGCAGGTCGTGGGTGAGGGCGAGCGCCAGCTCGGCGCGGGGCGTCGCCTCCAGCACCAGCGCGCGCCCCATCCCCCCCGCGGCGGGGACGCGGCGGAAGTCGCGCACTTCCTGCCCGGCGACCCGCCCTCCCCCGAAGTCCGTGTCCGGGAGGTTCTGGAAGACGAGGAGCGTGTCGTAAGGCGGCCGCCCCGGCGGGGGAGGGCCGGCGGCGCGCGCCCGGAGCTGCGCCCCGTGGATCGTGCGCAGCCACGCCGCCGCGGGCTCGCGCGGCTCCACCCGGACGCGCACCGGCAGCTCGGCGATGCACACGCCCAGGACGGCGTCCGTCCCCGGGAGGTCGTCGGGGCGCACGGACACCACCGAGCCGAACGCCACGTCCTCCCCCGCGCCGTACCGGCTCAGCAGGAGCCCCCAGGCGCCCTGGAGGAGCGCGTTGAGGGTGACCTGGCAGCGCCGCGCCGCCTCCCGCAGCCGGGCGGTCTCCGCGGCCGGGAGCACCAGGGTCCGCGTAGCGTACCCGTCGCCCTCCGGCCCATCGCCCGTGGCGCGCGGGAGCCTCGCCTCCGCCGGCGAGTCGAGCCCGGCCAGCTCCGCGCGCCAGAACGCCGCCGCCTCGCCCCCGTCGCGGCCGCGCAGCCAGGCGACGTAGCGCTCGTACGGCTGCACGGCGCCCAGGCTCGGCGCCGCACCCCGGCAGAGCGCCTCGTACGCCGCGAACACCTCGCGCAGGCACAGGGTGAGCGACCAGCCGTCGAGCACGACGTGGTGGTAGGTGAGCGCGAACCGCCACTCGTCGTCGGCGACGCGCACCTCCGCCAGGCGCAGCAGCGGCGCGGCGGCCAGGTCGAGCCCGCGCCTCCGCTCGTCCTCCAGCAGCTCCCGGAACCGATCCTCCGGCTCGCCCCGCCGGTCGTGCCTCTCCACGGGGAGCGCCGCGCGGTCGCGCACCACCTGCACCGGCTCGTCCAGCCCCTCGGAGAACACGGCGGTGCGGAGCACGGGGTGCCGGTCCACCACGAGCTGCCAGGCCCGCGCGAACGCGTCGGCGTCGTAGGCGCCCCGGATCGTCCAGGACGCCTGCTCGACGTACTCTCCCGTCCCGGGCGCCTGGAAGGTGCGGAGCAGCATCGCGTGCTGCATGGGCGACAGGGGGTAGACGCTCTCGACGTTCATCGGCGGATACGGCTCGGCGGGGGGGGCGCAGCGGCGCGGGACCCGCGGTCCTGGACCCCGGGCCCCGGAGGATCAGGGCTCGTCCGGTATGGGTGTATTTTAAGCCATGGAATGCAGGCGGTCAAACCCTGGAAAGGGTTTCCGGGTGCCTACTTCCCCCGCTCCCGTCCGCTTACATTAGTTTACGCCGCCCCGACGGCGCCCGTCCCTCCCGCTACCCGTGCAGCCGATGCGGAAGCTGATCCTTCGCAACTTCCAGTCGCCCGGCGACATCGTGATGCTCACGGCCGCCGTGCGCGACCTGCACCGCTCTCTCCCCTTCACCCCGTCCACCATCCGGGCACGACTCTGGCGCCGCGCCACGCATCGCGGGGTCCGAGGTCGGCGTCCGGATGCGTCGCCGTCTCCACCCCATCGGATGAAGGCACGGATGATCCCGGACCGAGGAGACCCATCGTGAACCCTCCGCTCAGCGCCGTCGAAGCGCGCATCCTCGGCTCTCTCATCGAGAAGGAGGCGACGACCCCGGAGAACTACCCGCTGTCGATGAACGCGCTCCTGGCGGCGTGCAACCAGACGACCAACCGGGAGCCGGTCATGCGGCTCGGGGAGGAGGAGGTGACGCCGGTCGTCGTCGCGCTGCGCCGCAGCGGCCTGCTGCGCCAGATCCAGCCGGTGGGCTCGCGCGTGACCAAGTTCGAGCACCTGCTGGCGGAGGAGCTGGAGATCGGCCGGCGCGAGCTCGCGGTGCTCGGCGTGCTGATGCTCCGCGGGCCGCAGACCCCGGGCGAGCTGCTCGCGCGGACGGCGCGGCTGGCGCCGATCGCGGACCTCGCCGACCTGGAGGGGGTGCTGGAGTCGCTGATCTCGCACGATCCCAAACCGATCGTCGCGCGGCTCCCCCGCCGGCCGGGACAGAAGGAGGTCCGCTACGCTCACCTGCTCAGCGGCGAGCCGACGCAGGCCGACCTGCCCGAGACGGCGGACGAGCCGGCCCGCCCCGCCCGCCGCGCCCACGTGGAGGACGACCGGGTCGCGGCGCTGGAGCGGACGGTGGAGGCGCTGCGGGCGGAGGTCGCGGCGGTGCGCGCCGAGCTCGACGCGTTCCGGGCGCAGTTCGCGTAGCGGGGCCGGACGGATGAAGGCACGGAAGAACGGAAGGACGGCGGCGGACGGACGGACGGCGCGCGGCCGCACGAGTTCGTGCGCGTGCGCGGGGCGCGGGAGCACAACCTCAAGAACGTGGACGTCGACATCCCCCGCGACGCGCTGGTGGTGTTCACCGGCGTCTCGGGATCGGGGAAGTCGTCGCTCGCGTTCGGCACGCTGTACGCCGAGGCGCAGCGGCGCTACCTGGAGTCGGTGGCGCCGTACGCGCGGCGCCTCTTCCACCAGATGGGCATCCCCGACGTCGACGAGATCGACGGCATCCCGCCGGCCGTGGCGCTCCAGCAGCAGCGGGGCACGCCCACCACCCGCTCGTCCGTGGGGAGCGTGACCACGCTCTCCAACCTGCTGCGGATGCTGTACTCCCGCGCCGGCGACTACCCGCCCGGCCAGCCCATCGTCTACGCCGAGGCGTTCTCCCCCAACACCCCCGAGGGCGCCTGCCCCCGCTGCCACGGGCACGGCCGCGTCTACGAGGTCACCGAGCGGTCCATGGTGCCCGACGACTCGCTGACCATCCGCGAGCGCGCCGTCGCCGCGTGGCCGCAGGCGTGGGGCGGGCAGAACCAGCGCGACATCCTGGTCACGCTGGGCTACGACGTGGACCGCCCCTGGCGCGACCTGCCGCAGGAGCAGCGCGACTGCGATCCTCTTCACCGACGAGCAGCCGATCGTCCCCGTGTACCCCGGCCTGTCGCCGGAAGAGACGCGGCGCGCGCTGGAGCGGGAGGACGAGCCCAATTACATGGGCACCTTCAGCAGCGCGCGGCGGCACGTGCTGCACACCTTCGCCAACACGCAGAGCGCGGCCATGCGGCGGCGCGTGATGCAGTACATGCTCAGCACCGAGTGCCCGGTGTGCGAGGGGAGGCGGCTGCGCCTCGAGTCGCTGTCGGTGAAGTTCGCGGGGCTGGACATCACCGAGCTGTCGCGCTTCTCCCGCTGGCCCGTGTGGCCGCCCTCGTACGCCCCTACGCGGACCC
>CAVTCB010000004.1:0-206720 GCA_963733105.1 uncultured Gemmatimonadales bacterium
AGCTCCGGGACGTGCTCACGAGCGCGAGCCTCGATGCGGCCGCTGCCGCTGCCGACCTGGACGAGGGACTCTTTACGGCCGTGGCCCTCGGCGCCCGCGACGTGCTCCTTTTCGAGCTGCTGGTGATCGCGCGGAGCGAGCACATCGACGAGGTGCTGCTGCAGACCGCCGCCTCAAACCTGCCGGTGGAGCCTGCGGGGCTGGCGCGCATGCTGGCGGACTGCGGTGAAGGCGATCCAGCGAGTGCGATGCAAGCGCTGGCGCGGCTGGAGGACCTGTCGATGGTCCACCGCTTCCTGGACGGCTCCGCCTGGGTGCACCGCTGGACGGCGGAAGGCCTCGCCGGGCTCGTGGACGCGGACGAACACCGGGCTCGTCATCTCCGGGCCGGCCGCTACCGCGTCTGGCGGGCGGTGAACGAGAGCCACGGCTTGGACAACGGCATCGAGGCGGTGCGGAATTTCCTGGCCGGGGAAGACTTCGATGCCGCCATTACCGTTGCTCACCGCTGTTTCGGCACGTTCCGCCGCCGCCGCCAGTCGATCGGCCTGGCTGCACTCGCGTCGGAGATCCTCGAAACACTGCCCCCGACGCATTCCGGGTACGCCGCGGTCGCCGACGAGGAAGCGCAGGCTCATCTGGCCCTCGGCTTCACCGAGCGCGCTCTCGCCCGCTACGCGTACCTCCTGACATGGCACCAACACTTGGCGCAGGCAGAGCCTGACCGCGCTGACTACCAGCGTGACCTCGCGGTCTCCTACAACCATGTTGGCGCCCTGTACCGCGATCTCGGGCAGGGGGAGCAGGCGCGACATGCTTTTCTCACGTCGCTGCAGATCCGAGAGCGCCTGTCGCTGGCCGAACCTGATCGCGCCGACCTCCAGAGCGATCTGGCGCCTTCATACAACAGGGTCGGCGACCTATACCGCGACCTTGGGCAGGGGGAACAGGCGCGACAGACCTATCAAACCTTGCTCCAGCTAGTCGAGCGTCTGGTGCAGGCAGAGCCCGACCGTGCCGACTACCAGCATGATCTCGCGGTTGCGTATGAGCGAGTCGGCGTCCAGTACCGAGACCTCGGACAGGGGGAACAGGCGCGACAGGCGCTCCTCACGGCGCTTCGGATCCGAGAACGCTTGGCCCAGACCGAGCCCGACCGCGCCGATTACCACGCCGGCCTCTCCATTTCCTACGAGCGTGTCGGCGACCTATACCGCGGCCTCGGGCAGGGCGAGTTGGCACGCCAAGCCTTTCTGACCTCGCTCCAGATCCGGGAAGACCTGGCCCAGACCGAGCCCGACCGCGCCGACTACCAGCGCGACCTCTCCGTTTCCTACGATCGAGTCGGCAACCTGTACCGCGACTTCGGGCAGGGCGACCGGGCACGCCAGGCCTTTCTCACCTCGCTCGCAGATCCGGGAGCGCTTGGCCCAGGCCGATCCCGACCGTGCCGACTACCAGCGCGACCTCTCCGTTTCCTACGGGCGAGTCGGAGACCTGTACCGTGACCTCGGGCAGGGCGAGTTGGCACGCGAGTACTACACGAAAGATCTCGCGATCGCCGAACGTCTGGCGCAAGCCGAGCCCAACCGCGCTGATTACCAGCGTGACCTCTCCGTTTCCTACGATCGACTTGGCGACCTGCACCGCGCCATCGGGCGGGGCGACCGGGCACGCCAGGCCTTCCTCTCTTCGCTCCAGATTCGGGAACGCCTGGCTCAGGCCGAGCCCAACCGCGTCGATTACCAACGCGACCTCTCCGTTTCATACGAGCGCGTCGGCGACCTGTATCGCGACTTCGGGCAGGGCGAGCAGGCATGCCAAGCCTTCCTCACTTCGCTCCAGATCCGGGAACGCCTGACCCAGGCCGAGCCCGACCGCGCCGACTATCAGCGCGACCTCTCCATTTCTTACGATCGAGTTGGCGACCTGTACCGCGACCTCGGGCAGGGCGACCGAGCACGCAAGCCTTCCTCACCTCGCTCCGCGATCCGAGAACGCCTGGCCCAGGCCGAGCCCGACCGCGCCGACTACCAGCGCGACCTCTCCGATCTCCTACGATCGACTCGGCGACCTGTACCGCGCCCTCGGGCAGGGCGAGCAGGCGCGCGAGTCCTACATCAAAGATCTCGCGATCACCGAACGCCTGGCGCAAGCCGAGCCCGACCGCGCCGACTACCAGCGCGACCTCTCCGTTTCCTACAACACGGTCGGCGACCTGTATCGCGACCTCGGGCAGGGCGAGCAGGCACGCGAGGCCTACCTCAAGTCTCTCGCGATCCGCGAGCGCCTGGCCCAAGCCGAGCCCGACCGCGCCGACTACCAGCGCGACCTCTCCGTCGTCCTACAACAAGGTCGGCGACCTGTACCGCGACCTCGGGCAGGGCGAACAGGCACGCCAGGCCTTCCTCAACGCTCGCTCCAGATTCGCCGAACGCCTGGCCCAGGCCGAGCCCGACCGCGCCGACTACCAGCGCGACCTCTCCGTCTCCTACGAGCGAGTCGGCGACCTATACCGCGACCTCGGGCAGGGCGAGCGAGGCACGCGAGTACTGCACGAAAGATCTCGCGATCGCCGAGCGCCTGGCACAAGCCGAGCCCGACCGCGCCGACTACCAGCGTGACCTCTCCGTCTCCTACGAGCGAGTCGGCGACCTTTACCGCGACCTCGGGCAGGGCGAGCAGGCACGCCAAGCCTTCCTCACCGCGCTCGACGATTCGAGGACGCCTGGCACAGGCCGAGCCTGACCGCGCCGACTACCAGCGCGACCTTTCCGTTTCATACAACAAGGTCGGTGACCTGTACCGCGACCTCTGCCAGGGCGAGCAGGCACGCCAAGCTTTCCTCACCGCACTCCAGATCCGAGAACGCTTGGCCCGAGCCGAACCCGATCGTGCCGACTACCAGCGCGACCTTGCGGTTTCGCTGGTTCGGGTCGGCACGATTGATGGCGATACAGCCGCAGGGGTGGTCAAGCTGCGGCGGGCACTGGAGATATTGAAGGGAATGCAGGGCCGCGGGCAGCTTGCCCCGGTCTCCGAGGGGATGGTGGACTGGGTGAGAAACTTGCTAAACGAAATCGAGAACGCGTGACGCAGATAATGCCGTCGTAAAGCTCGGAGAGCGCTCGGGTCTTCTCCCGACCGCGACAACTCGGTGCCACCCCGCGGAGTGGCACCGCGTCTTGCCCGCGGTGTCAGCGCGTGGACTCGTCACGCACTGGCTCGATTCTCGACAAATCTCGAATTCTCGAAATAACGGCACTTCCGGCCGTACTGATCGCGGAGGTGTGTTGCCGTTATTTGTGCTTCTTGTGTCGGTTCCAGGCCATCAGGACTTTCTCTAGATCTAGTGTAGTGACTCCGAAGTTACGTGTCGATTCGTTTAGTCGTGATTCGCATGCAGGCTCGCGGTTCCGGCATCGGAATTAACACGGAACTTGAGCGGCACTACACTAGATCCCCCGACTGCCACCCTTGCTTACAATCACGCACGAACGCACCGGGGGGGGGGCACCCGTGTCAACGCCGGTGAAAATTGCGCAGTTCCGGCGGACGAAAATTGCACCCCTTGTGGATGACGAGCCCGCAGACTGGCTTGACGGATTCGGTGCGTGACGGACTCCCTAGTGTAGTGAGTCCGAAATAGGTTGGGTTTTGGCGTGGTATACGTTAGATTGTGCGCCATGCCAATGCCCATCCGGAAGATCGAGTTGCGCGACGGGGATCGCGCCGAGTTGGAGCGCATGGTCCGCTCGCGCACCGCGGCGCAGCGTGTGGTCGAACGTGCTTCGATCGTGCTCGCTTCTGCCAGCGGGCAGAAGAGTGACGAGATCTGCGCCGCCGTCGGAGTGAGCCCGCCCACGGTCAAGAAGTGGCTGGACCGCTACGAAGCAGGTGGAATCGAGGCGCTGCTGAAGGATCTGCCACGCCCCGGACGCCCGAAGGAGATCGATCCGGTAAAGGAAGCCGAGATCGTCCGCCTTAC
The DNA here is from genome assembly GCA_963733105.1 of uncultured Gemmatimonadales bacterium. Taxonomy (GTDB): domain Bacteria; phylum Gemmatimonadota; class Gemmatimonadetes; order Longimicrobiales; family Longimicrobiaceae; genus JAFAYN01. The sequence goes on from CAVTCB010000004.1 coordinate 3,989, forward strand.
GCAGCAGGGTCCGCCGCTGGGCGCGGGCACGCACTGGAGCCGACGGACGCTTGCGCCGGTCGCGGACGTCAGCGCTTCCACTGTGGGACGGGTGTGGAAGGCGCACGGGCTTCAGCCACACCGGGTCGAGACCTTCAAGATCTCCAAGGACCCGCGGTTCGTTGAGAAGCTGCATGACGTTGTTGGCCTGTACCTGTGTCCTCCCGAGCGCGCGGTCGTCTTCTCCGTCGACGCGAAGACGCAGATCCAAGCGCTGGACCGCACTCAGCCGGGTCTGCCGCTGAAGAAGGGGCGTGCAGGAACCATGACGCACGATTACAAGCGGCACGGGACGACCACGCTCTTCAGCGCGCTGAACGTGGCGAGCGGAAAGATCATCGGTGAATGCATGGCGCGGCAGCGTCATCAGGAGTTCCTGCGTTTCGCGAAGAAGGTTGTCGGCACGGTCGATCCCGAGCTCGAGGTGCACTTCATCCTCGACAACGCCTCGGCGCACAAGCACGATGCCGTGACCGAGTGGGTGGCAAAGAACCCCAGAGTGCACCTGCACTTCGTGCCGACCAGCTCCTCCTGGCTCAACTTGGTGGAGCGCTTCTTCGGCGAATTGACGCAACGCCAGCTGAAACGCCTCGCCGTCACCAGCGTCGATCAACTGGTCGCGGCGATCACTGCCTACATCGAGAACCGGAACCGTGCCCCCAAACCCTTCGTCTGGACAGCTACCGTGCAACACATTCTCGACAAAATCGGGAAAGCCAAACAAACTTTGAGCGCACTACACTAGTGCACAATCAAGCCGCCTTTTCGGCGACAGATAGATGAGGTTCGATCTCGCAGCCAAAATGGATGCACACGCGCCGCTCCATCTCTTCGAGGGTGATCAGCCCGTTGGGCTCCGCCACCGCGCGCTTGCCGTGCATCCACTTCGGCTCGATCGGGTTCAGCCACGGGCTCTTCGAGGGCAAGAAGCAGACGACGATGCGCACTCCTTGGCGTCGCTGACGCACGGCCCAGTTGTGGGCGCGGATCCAGCCCTGGACTTCGTGGCTGAGGTGCCAGCCGGCGTTGTCCCAGATCAGCAGCAACGCTCGCTTCCCTTGCGCCTGTGCCATGGAGCAACTCCACTTAGAACTGCTCCGAGTCGTCCAGGAGGACTGCGAGAGTGTCCAGGTTGCCGGCGACAACCCGGTGGTTCACCCGGGCGGTTCCGATGACGGGCAACCTCGGGAAAGTCAGGGCCGAGCAACTTCGTGCGCCGCCAGCACCTCTCGCGCGAGCGGCGACAGGGTCCCGGAAATGCCCCTGCCGGAAGAGTTCGGCGATCGCGTTCCTGGGAGGGTCGGCCGAGCTGGTAGGACGATCGTCGGGCGGGGAAGCCACGGATGAAGCGAACGTGTGGTGCGGATCGTGTGTGGTTCAGTGGAGCCCGTCCTCAACGCCCTTGATCCGCAGGCGGCTGCCATCGTACCGCCATCGGGTCTCCGTATACGGTGTAGGCCAGCCAGGTCGGATCACTTGGAGATCGGATGGAGAGCCGCGCCGATCGGACGGCCGATGCCAGTGAACTGCCCGCATACATCTCCTGATAGAACGACTGGGCGAAGGCGCTGGCCCCTTGGTCGGACACCGCCCAGTACGCTCCGATGAACGCACCCGCACCAGCGTCAAGGTAGCGACTGGCCCACCCGCCGGCACCCACGAGGGTGAAAGCCCCGCGTGCCCCGTGGCAGGAGTTCAGAAAGACCAGGGGAGTGGACCGACCCAGGTTTCTGAGCACCCCGCTGATCTCCTCCGGGCGCAACTCATCGCCTCCCTCCAGCCGGATAGCCGAGCGGTCGGGATCCGGGCTTCGCACGGTGCCGTGCCCGGCAAAGTGAAAAGCGTCGAACCTTCCAGACGCCAGGACCCGCCGCACGTCCACGTACGAAGCAGGCACCTCCTGCACGGATCTTCCGGACTCCACGAGGGAAAGTAAGAATTGCCGCTCGTCTTGTACCGACTGCAAGCCCGAGTCGCGCGGCACCACCAGTGCCATCTTCTCCAGGGTGAGCCGCGGCCGCCGGGCAATTCCCGGGATCCACCGGGTGATCGCGAACGCCTCGCAAAAGAACGGGCCTTCCACCACCATTCCGTCGCTCTCGCCCGTCATTCGGCAGAGCTCCCACGGGATCCACGCCTCCTCGGAGTAGATCTGAACAGACGCGATGCGGTGGCGCAAGGCCCATAGGAGTGCCTGCAGTTCCTTCGGAAAAATGGATTCGAAGAGGCGCGCCCCTTTGCTCTCCAGCTTCTGCTGGACCATCTGCGCGGAGGCTTCGCCGCGCTCGCCCAGCGCCTGGATGTCGCCGAAGAAATCGCGGAAGTACTCCAGCGGCTCCATTCGCAGGACAACGGGTCCGAACTCCTTCAGGTTGAGACTCAGCGAGTCATCCTGAGCCGTTACCCGGATGCTTAATGCAGCGCGTCCCTGGTCGCGCTGTTCCAAGATCAGTAGCGAGAGGTCTGCGGATGCGAAGGAAGATACGCCGTTCAGCACGCTTGCCACACGCACTTGGCCGGGTGCGGGAGACCGGCCTGCGCCGGCGGACCGGACAAGCGCGGCGCGGACCACCGGCCGCAGCGTGAGCGTGCCCAGACACGTGCCATCGTGTAATGCGTACACCCGCACCAGCCCAGGACCCGGGCCCCCTGCTCGCAGCCGGAATTCCAAGCGCGCAGTGGAGCCATCCGCCGGCATGCGCAAGGTCTCCGCCGTGCTGCCCTCGACTGTGAAGCCCTCCCGCGCCTGGACGACAATGTCCAACTCCTCTCCGCCGGCAAGGTCCACTTTTAGCGGCGATTTGTCCGGCCCCACCTGTACGGCAAGCACCACCGGCTCACCTGCGCATACTTCCTCCGGTAGCGCTGCCCGCAGATACTGGAGCGCGCCGGCCTCCATATCGTTCCAAGGTGACGGGAACGTGTCTCCGTCACCCGTCCGACGGCCCGCGTCGTCAGGTCCGAAAACCCCTGCGAGCGTCCCGTTCTCCACAATGAGGCACGGCACTCCAGCGGCAGTCGCGTCCACGCGGGTGCAGACGGGCGTAGGGTGCAGGCTGCTTGAGAGCACAGCGTCCTGGAGCCGCACGGCGCCGTCGGCACCAGCGGGCCAAGCCTCGAGGTTCCGCCCCGACAGAAGGTAGTAGTCCGGGCTGTCGCCGACGTCCATCACCATCCACCGGGCCTTCGTGTAACGCAACAGTTGGCGCACTTCCTCGATCGGGCAGACGCCAGCGACCAGCAGGAAGTCGCGGGAGAAAGAGAAGCGAGGGATGGATGGAACGACCCGCATTGTAGGATGGAAGCGGAAGGTCCTGATCCGACTTGGCGCGGGCTGCGCCAAGGGTGCGCAGGAGATGGATTACACAGTAGTGCCTTCCGCCTGCCTGCGCGAGCCCAATGCGGCCGACACAGGTCTGAACCGCCCCGAGTCTTCTTCCGGAGGGCTCGGGACGTGAGTACCGGCACGAGACTCTGAGTCTTCTGACGGTGGTAGAATGCCTCCTCGTACTCCACCGGAGGCACGTACCCGAGTGGCTCCAGGAGGCGGTGGTGGTTGAACCACCAGACCCACTCAAGGGTGGCGAACTCCAGCACCATGCTTCCGATCTGACCGGATTGGACGCGGCTGTCGGCGCCTCCGGCGCTCTCGCATCAGAGTTCGCGAGCCGTGGGGCCAGCGGGGGCCAGCCGTGGGGCCAGGAGCCTGGAAACCGACGCGATCCCGTGGTATTCGGATGTGGAGCGGAGAGGGCGAAAATCCGCATGGCGGCAGGAAAAATGCCGACTTGCGCAAACGGACGAAAACGGCTAGATATAACTGCAAATCCTCGACCCCCGGTTCGAATCCGGGCGGCGCCTCTCTCCCGCCCGGGGAGTTGACAGACCGGGAAAACGCAATAGTTTCATGGCTCGTCGTTCGCCACTGCCCCGTTCGTCTAGTGGCCTAGGACAACGCCCTCTCACGGCGTAAACAGGGGTTCGATTCCCCTACGGGGTACTTTGAAAACATGGCGCGGGGTGGAGCAGCCTGGTAGCTCGTCGGGCTCATAACCCGAAGGTCGCGGGTTCGAATCCCGCCCCCGCTATCCATCTGGGAGGGAAAGGGTCAGGGCCCCGCAGGCAGCAGCCCACCTTCTGGCGCGGGTGCGGATACCCTCCGGCCCGCGATAACGGTCGATTAGCTCAGTTGGTTAGAGCGCTCGCCTCACATGCGAGAGGTCCGGGGTTCGAGTCCCTGATCGACCACTGCCGCAAATGGAAGCCCCGCCGTAGATTACGGCGGGGCTTCCGTGCTTCCGGGCACGGCGCTTGCCCCCGCCCGGGGGGCAGGTCCCCCGAACCGTGACTCGCAACCGAACGGTCCACGCATGACAACGGTCCGCAGGCTCTGGCTCGTCCTCCTCCTGGCGGCGGCCGCGCTCCCGCTCCGCGCGCAGGCGCAGGAAACGGGGGGAATCCGCGTCAGCCTCAACATCCCCGAGCAGACGGTGCGGGTGTACGACGGCGACCAGGTGGTGAAGACGTACCCCGTCTCCGTCGGCCTCCCGGGGCACGACACCCCCCACGGCGAGTTCACCATCCAGCGCGCCGAGTGGAACCCCTGGTGGCGTCCGCCGGCGCGGGACTGGGCCAAGGACGACAAGGTGACCCCCCCCGGGCCGAACAACCCCATGGGGCGGGTGAAGCTGTTCTTCGCGCCGTACTACTACCTGCACGGCACCCCGCACGAGAAGGACCTGGGGACCCCCGCTTCGCACGGGTGCGTGCGGATGCGCAACACGGACGTGATCGAGCTGGCCACGCTCCTGCACCGGCGCGCGGACCCCACCGTCCCCGCCGCGGAGATCCGCTCCATCCTGGCCCGGCCCAGCGCCACCCGCTGGGTGGGCTTCCGCGCCCCCGTGCCGCTCACCATCCGCTACGAGCCGGTGGTGGTGGAGGGCGGCGAGCTGCGCGTCTACAAGGACGTGTACAAGCGGAACGCCGTGCACACCGAGGCGGTGTACCAGGCCCTCCTCGCCGCCGGGTACGACGTGTCCGGGGTGAGCCGCGACACCGTGCGCGCCCTGCTCGCCCGCGCGCAGGCCTCCCGGGGAACGTTCGCCGTCGACCTGGAGGAGGCGGGGCTGGGGACGCGGCGCCTGGCGGGTCGGTAGCCGCGCCGCGGGACCGCACCGCGCCCACCGAGAACGGGAGCCCGGCACCGCGCCGGGCTCCCGTTTTTTTCCGGCGGCCGGAACGCGAATTGCGACTCGCCCGGGCCATGCGGCGAGGCGACGGGGGGCGTTTCCTGGGACCGGGCGAGCGGGCGGCGGCGCTGGAGCTGGTGCGGCGCGTCCGGGAGCGGGTGCCGGCGGAGCTGGAGCGGGCGTTCGTCTTCGGCTCCAAGGCGCGCGGGGAGGCGCGGCCGGACTCGGACGTGGACGTGCTCCTGGTGTTCCGGCGGCTCCCCCCCGACCGCGAGCCGCAGGCCGGGATGGCCGAGGAGATCGCGGAGCGGCTGGCGGAGGAGAGCGGCGTCCCCGTCACTTCCTGGTCCGTCGCCCGCGTCGACCTCCTCCCGGGGAACCGCACCCCCATGCTGGTGGACGCCCTGGACGACGGCATCCCCCTGTGGCCGCCGGGGAGCCCGCCTCTGCGGGTGCGCTTCGGCCCGGAGGACGCGCTCCGCTGCACGGCGGCGCTGCTCCGGCGGGTCGCCGAGGGAGGGGAGGAGGTCGCGGAGCGGCTCGGGGCGGGGGAGCCGGAGCCGGCCTGGCGGCGCATGCGCGACGACCTGGTCCGCCTGTGCACCGCGGGGCTCCTCCTGGCGGGGGAGACCCGCCCCCGCCGGGGCGACGCGGTGCGCCGCTTCCTCCGGCGGCCCGGAGGCGAGGCGCCCCCCGGCTCCGGCCCGCTCCTGCGCTGGGCGGCCGGGTCGTACGGCCCCGGCGGGAGGGACGACGAGAGCCCGGTCGCGCCCCCGCCCGGCGGCGCCCGGGAGGCCGCGGCGCTGATCGACCTCCTGCGCGGCCGGGTCCGCCGGCGGGCCCGGGAGCTGGCGAGCCGGAACCCGGCCCGGCGCGGGTAGTAGAAGGATGGCGAGGAGAGCCGGCCGCAGCGGCCGGCGCAACCCACACGCAGGACTCCGATGAAGCTCTTCCAGCCCGATCCGCGGCAGCGCAGGACCCTGGGCGCGGTGTTCATGATCACCCTGGTGATCAGCATCCTGGTCACCGCCTTCTACCAGACCCAGGTGGTGAGCGGGAAGCAGTACGCCGCCCGCTCCGAGGAGAACCGGCTCCGCCCCATCCCGATCCCCGCCCCGCGCGGGACCATCGTGGACCGGAACGGGAAGGTGGTCGCCACCAGCATCACCGGGTACTCCGTCTCCCTCCTCCCGGCCTCGGAGGAGGTCATCCGCCGCACGCTGGTCGACCTGATGCCCTTCCTGGGGCTGGCGCAGACCGACGTCGAGAAGCTGATCGAGAAGCGGAACGCCCGGCCGCACGACCTGCTGGAGGTGGCGGACCGCGCCACCTTCCCCCAGGTGGCCGCCCTGGAGGAGCGCCGCGCCGCCTTCCCCAACCTGATGATCGTGGACCGGCCGATGCGCCACTACCCGGCGGGCGAGGCCATCGGGCACATCATCGGGTACGTCAGCGAGATCACCCGGGAGGAGCTGGAGGAGCCGGAGTACGCCCAGGCCGGGTACCGGCAGGGGCGGTGGATCGGCAAGGCGGGGATCGAGAAGCAGTACGAGACCGAGCTCGGCGGCGAGGACGGCGCCCGCTTCGTGGAGGTGGACGCCATGGGGCGGGTGGTGGACCCGCGCTCCTCCGTGGGCGCCCTGGCGCCCGATCCCGGGGACTCCCTGCGGCTGACGCTGGACCTGGAGCTGCAGGAGTACATCCACCGGATCTTCCCCGACAGCATGAAGGGGGCGGTGGTGGCGATGGTCCCGTCCACCGGCGAGGTGCTGGCGATGTACAGCCACCCCACCTACGACCCCAACGACTTCGTGGGCGGGATCAAGAACTCGCTCTGGGCGGCGCTGAGCACCAACCCGCAGAAGCCCCTCCTGGACCGCGCCATGGTGGCGCTGTACCCCCCGGCGTCCACCTGGAAGCTCGCCACGGCGGCCGCGGGGGTCCGGCGGGGCCTCCTCAAGGCAGGGACCCGGATGCCGATCCCCTGCAACGGCGGGATGGCGTACGCGGGCCGGTACTCCCGGTGCCACGAGTCGCGCGGGCACGGCTCGGTGGACCTGGCGGGCGCCATCGAGAAGTCGTGCAACGTCTTCTTCTACCAGGTGGGGATCCGGCTCGGGCTGATCGAGCTGACCCAGGCCGGGACGCGGATGGGGTTCAACACGCGGAGCGGGCTCGACCTCCCCGGGGAGGCCCGGCCCCGCTTCCCGACCGGGGTGGACTGGTACGAGAAGCGCTTCGGCCACAAGCCCTACCCCTCCGAGGTGATGAGCCTTTCCATCGGGCAGGGGCCGAACTCGCAGACCGTGCTCCGCATGGCCCACTTCTACTCGGCCATCGCGGGGAACTCGACGGCGCCGGAGCCGCACCTGGTCCGGCGGCCGGGGGCGGGGCAGGGGCCCGGGCAGATCGACCTGGGGCTCGACCCGGTCGGGCTGCAGGCGCTCTGGGGCGGGCTCGCCCGGGTGACCGAGCCGGGAGGGACGGCCGTGCTCTCCTCCATCGCGCGGTGGAAGCTGTACGGCAAGACGGGGACGGCGCAGAACCCCGGCGGCCCCGACCACGGGTGGTTCGTCGGCTTCTCGGGCCCCCCGGGGGGGCACCCGGAGATCGTGGTGGCGGTCATCATCGAGCACGGGCTGCACGGGAGCGACGTGGGCCCCGTGGCGGCCAAGGCCATCAACTTCTACCTGAACAAGAAGCACGGCTTCCCCTTCGACCCGCAGCCCACCCTGATCGAGCGGTGGCAGTCGCAGCGGCTCTCCTGGAGCCAGTACGACACCTACCCGGCCCCGGTCACCCCCATGGGGCGCGGCGCCGCGCCCGCGGCGGGGGCGCCGAAGCAGGGCAAGGCGGACTGAGCGGGGGAGCCCCGCCACCGGGAGCGGCGCTCGGCGCGCCGCTCCCGGTTTTCGCTTGACGGGCGGGGGGCGGGGTGGCAAGTTGTCGCCACCGCCGCGGGGAACCCCCGGACGGCGCAACGAGTTCCGGACCCGAGTCCCATGCCGAGACCCAAGCAGGCCCGCTCCCGCTCCGAGGCGATCCCCCACGGGCTCACCCGGGAGCAGCTCCTGGAGATGTACCGCTACGTCCGCCTCACCCGGACGCTGGAGGAGAAGCTCGAGACGCTCTTCCGGCAGAGCAAGGTGGTCGGCGGGCTGTTCCGCTCGCTGGGCCAGGAGGGGGAGTCGGTCGCCAGCGCGTACGCCCTGCGCCGCCGCGACGACGGCACGGGGGACATGCTGTCCCCGCTGATCCGCAACCTGGGCTCCATGCTGGTGATGGGCGCCCGGCCGGAGGAGGTGCTCCGCCAGTACATGGCCAAGGGCGACTCCCCCGCCCGCGGCAAGGAGCTGAACATCCACTTCACCGACTACCGGCGCGGCTTCATCGGCCAGATCTCCCCGCTGGGCGACCTGATCCCGGTGATGGCCGGGGTCACGCTCACCTTCCGGCAGCGCGGCGAGGACCGGGTGGGGATGGTGTACATCGGCGACGGCGCCACCTCCACCGGCGCCTTCCACGAGGGGATCAACTTCGCCGCCGTGCAGCGCTGCCCCCTGGTGGTGGTGGTGGAGAACAACCGCTGGGCCTACACCACCCCGTCGCGCCTGATGACCGCCGCCGGGTCGTTCGTGGAGAAGGCCCCCGGGTACGGGGTGGCCGGGGAGCAGGTGGACGGCAACGACATGCTGGCCGTGTACGGCGCCGCCCGCCGCGCGGTGGACCGGGCCCGGGCCGGGGAGGGGGTCACGCTGATCGAGGTGATGACGTACCGCCGCCGCGGCCACGCCCAGCACGACAACCAGTCGTACGTGGACCCGGCCGAGATCGAGCAGTGGGCCGCCACCAACGACCCCATCGACCGCTACGCCGCCGCGCTCACCGGGAACGGGTGGGCCGCCGCGGAGGAGCTGTCCGCCATCGACGACGCCGTGGACGCCGAGCTGGAAGCCATGATCCCCGCGGCCGAGTCGGCGCCGATGCCCGAGCCCGAGACCGCACTGGACGACGTGTACGCCGGCGTCCGGGTGGCCGCCCCCTGGACGCGGCACACCCCTCCGGACCCCGCGAGAGCCTGAGCCATAGACGCATGTCCACCGTGATGAAGAGCAGGCCCGAGCACGTCCGGCTCACCGAAGAGGGGAAGCCGGTCACCTTCCTGGAGGCCATCCGGGAGGGGATCTGGGAGGAGATGGAGCGCGACCCGAGCGTCTTCCTCATGGGGGAGGACATCGGCGCGTACGGCGGCGCCTTCAAGGTCACCGAGGGGATGCAGGAGCGCTTCGGCCCCCTGCGGGTGCTGGACACCCCCATCTCCGAGATCGGCTTCACCGGGGCCGCGGCCGGGGCGGCGCACATGGGGATGCGCCCCGTCGTGGAGATGCAGTTCATCGACTTCATCTCCTGCGCCTACGACATGATCACCAACTACGTCGCCACCTCGCGCTACCGCGGGTCGGGCGGGGTGCCCATGGTGATCCGCGGCCCCTCGGGCGGCGGCGTGCGGGGCGGGCCGTTCCACTCGCAGAACCCGGAGATGGCCTTCTTCCACACCCCCGGGCTCAAGATCGTCTACCCGGCCACCGCCTACGACGCCAAGGGGCTGATCAAGGCCTCCATTCGCGACGACGACCCGGTGCTCTTCTTCGAGCACAAGTGGCTGTACCGCCGCCCGCAGGTGCGCGAGACCCTCCCCAACGAGGACTACGTGGTCCCGCTGGGGAAGGCGCGGACGCACCGCGAGGGCTCCGACCTCACCATCGTCACCTACGCGGCCATGGTGCACAAGAGCCTGGAAGCCGCCGAGGTGCTGGAGAAGGAGGACGGCCTCTCGGTGGAGGTGATCGACCTGCGCACCCTCCTCCCGCTGGACGAGGACGCCATCGTCGAGAGCGTCAAGCGGACCAACCGGCTCCTGGTGGTGCACGAGGACACCCGCACCGGCGGGATCGCCGGGGAGATCGCCATGCGGGTCAACGAGAAGGCGTTCGAGTGGCTGGACGCGCCGGTGCTGCGCGTCGCCGCGCTGGACGCGCCGGTCCCCTACTCCCCCCCGCTGGAGGACTACTTCCTCCCGCAGACGGAGGACGTGGTGAAGGCCGCGCGCCACCTGGCGGCCTACTGAACCGATCCCGAAACCCTGACTCTTCACAAGATCATGGCCCGTGTAGAAGTGCCGATGCCCCAGATGGGCGAGTCGATCGCCGAGGGGACCGTCTCCGTCTGGCGGAAGAAGGTGGGCGACCGCGTCGAGCGCGACGAGCCGATCATGGAGATCTCCACCGACAAGGTGGACGCGGAGATCCCCTCGCCCGCCGCCGGGGTGCTGGCGGAGATCGTGGTGAACGAGGGCCAGACGGTGGAGGTGGGAACCATCGTGGCCTACATCGAGACCGAGGCGGGCGCCGCGGCGTCGGCGGCGCCGTCGTCGGCGCCCGGCCCCCTCCGCCGAGCCTGCCGACCTCCCCGGCGAGGTCCCCACCACCCTCCCGGGCGCCGCCGCCGGCCAGCCCGAGCTGACGCCGGCTACCAGCGCCGACTCCGCGCCCGCCACGGCCCCGGCCGCCGCGTCCGCGGGGGCGCCGGCCCCGTCCGACAACGGCGGCGGTCCCGCCTCGCTGGAGGAGCGGCTCCGCACCCGCTCCACGCCGCTGGTGCGCAAGATCGCCGCGGAGCACGGGGTGGAGGTGGCGGCGGTGCAGGGGACCGGCCGCGGAGGCCGCGTCACCAAGGAGGACATCCTGCGCCACGTGGAGGAGCGGAAGAGCGCCCCCGCGGCGCAGCCCGCGCAGGCCGGGGGCGCCACCGCCGCCCCGCCGAAGAAGCCCGCCCCGCGCCAGCCCTCCGAGTACGAGGGCGGCTTCCCGTGGGACGAGTTCTACGGGGCGCCGCAGCATCCGGCGGTCGCCGCGGGGCCCAACGACCGCGTCGAGCCGGCGAGCCGGATGACGCAGATCATCGCCAACAACATGGTGCAGTCGCGGCGCATCTCGCCGCACGTGCACTCGTACTTCGAGGTGGACTACACCCGGCTCGACCACATCCGCGCCAAGAACAAGCGCCTGTGGCAGGAGCAGGACGTCAAGGTCACCTACACGCACTTCATCGCCTGGGCGGTGGCGCGGGCGCTGCGCGAGCACCCCAAGCTCAACGCCTCCTACTCCGACCACGAGATCATCTACCGCGCCGACGTCAACCTCGGGATCGCGGTGGCGCTGGACAACGGGCTCATCGTCCCGGTGATCCGGCAGGCGGACGAGCTGTCGCTGGTGGGGCTCGCCAAGCGGCTCAACGACATCGCCGGGCGGGCGCGGAGCAAGAAGCTCTCGCCGGACGAGATCCAGGGCGGCACCTTCACCATCACCAACCCGGGGATCTTCGGGACCACCATCGGCTTCCCCATCATCAACCAGCCGCAGGTGGCGATCCTGGGCGTGGGCGGGGTGGAGATGCGCCCGGCCGTGATCTCGGACGAGTACGGGAACCACGCCATCGTGCCGCGCAAGCGGGGGTACATCTCGCTCGGCTACGACCACCGGCTGGTGAACGGGGCGGACGGGGACCAGTTCCTGGCGCGGGTGAAGCAGCTCCTGGAGACGATGCCGGAAACGGCGTAGCCTGCTGGTTTGGGGCCGCTCCGGAGCCGGGCCAAACTGCGGCCCGTCTCCTGCGCGGGGGCGGTGAGCCCGGCGATACTGCTGCCGGTCTCCCCGCCCCGGAGTGAGCCAGCCGAAACGGCCCGGCTGTCTCCCTCCGAACATCTTTCGGGAACTGTGTTGAACTGCAACTGCCGCCGGGGGCTCGCGAATACCGTTCGCGAGCCCCCGGCGCTATTTTGGGCGCATGGACACCATCGAAACGACACCGGTCGCGCGTCCCCTGGACGTGCGGCGGCTGGGGAGGGTCTCCTACGCGGAGGCGCTGGAGATGCAGGCGGAGCTGGTGAAGCGGCGGCGGGCGGGGGAGGCGCGGACACGCTCCTCCTGCTGGAGCACCCGCACGTCATCACCCTGGGGAGCGGGGCGCGCGAGGAGAACGTGCTCGTCTCCGCGGAGGAGCGGGCGGCGCGGGGGATCGAGCTGTTCGACACCGGGCGCGGCGGGGACGTCACCTACCACGGGCCGGGACAGCTGGTCGGCTACCCCATCCTGGACCTCAAGCCGGACCGCTGCGACCTGCACCGCTACCTCCGCGACCTGGAGGAGATGCTGATCGGGGTGCTGGCGGAGCTCGGGCTGCGGGGGGGCGGAAGGAGGGGCTGACCGGGGTGTGGGTGGAGGACCGCAAGCTCGCCGCCATCGGGGTGCGCGTCTCCTCCGGGTGGATCACCAGCCACGGCTTCGCGCTCAACGTCGCCACCGACCTGTCGTTCTTCGGCACCATCGTCCCCTGCGGCATCCGCGAGCACGGCGTCGGCTCCCTCTCGGGGGAGCTGGGGCGCGAGGTGCCGCTGGCCGAGGCGGAGGACGCCGTGGTCCGGGCCATGGAGGCCGCCTTCGGGATGCGGGCGCTACGGAAGGGTTGACTCTCCGGCCCGGTCCCGTAGATTCGGAATGGTTGCGAAACGGAACCATTCTGGAGCCACGGCCATGGCCAACCTGAACATCAAGAACGTCCCCGACGACCTCTACGAGCAGCTCAGGAAGCGCGCGGCGGAGAACCGGCGCAGCCTGAACGGGGAGGCGATCGTGTGCCTGCAGCGGGCCGTCCGGGAACGCCGCCCCGACATCCACACCCTCCTCACCGAGGCGGACGCCCTGCGGAGCTCCATCTCCGTCCCGCCGCTCACGGACGCGATGCTGGAAGACGCGATCGACGAGGGCCGTTCGTGATCGCGGTCGACACGAACGTCATCGCGTACCTGCTGATCGAGGGGGAGCACACCGGGAAGGCGCGGGTGGTGCTTCGGAAGGACCCGGACTGGATCGCGCCCCCGCTCTGGCGGAGCGAGTTCCGGAACGTGCTGATGCTGTACCTGCGGAAGGGGCTGATGTCGCTCGCCGATGCGCAGCGCCTGCTCGCGGGTGCCGAGAAGTACCTGGAGAGAGGGGAAGCCTCGCCCGATTCGGCGCTGGTGCTGAGCCTGGCGCTGGCGTCCGGGTGCACTCCCTACGACTGCGAGTTCGTCGCGCTGGCCCAATCCGTCGGCGTGCCGCTGGTCACGGCGGACCGGAAGGTGCTGGCGGCATTTCCCACCACGGCGGTGTCACCCGAGGCCTTCACCGCCTGAGCGCCGGACCTCGTACACCCACACCTCCCCCACCTCGTCGTCCGTCTCCGTACCGATCCGGCGCATCCCCAGCTTCTCCGCCACCCGCAGCGAAGGGGTGTTCCAGGGGGGGATGGTGGCGCGGACCGAGGCCAGCCCCGGCTGCTCGAAGGCCCACCCCAGCAGCGCGGCCATCGCCTCCGTCGCGTACCCCTGCCGCTCGAAGCGCGGATAGACCGTCCAGCCGGACAGGGAGGTTCCCTCCTCGTTGGGGCCGCCCGCCAGCCCCATGATCCCCACCGCCTCCCGCGTCTCCCGAAGCGTCATCAGCCAGCTGTGCCACACCTCCGTCCCCGGGCTGGCCCGGAGCTGCTCCACCACCCAGGGGAGCGCGTCCTCCAGCAGCGGGGGCGCCTCCGCCGGGGAAGGGAAGACGGCCCCGGTGAGCGCGAGGAGCGCGTCGGCGTCGCGGGCGATCAGCGCTTCCACGGCCTCCACCGTGAGCGGGCGGAGGCCGAGCCGGGCGGTGTGGAGGGTCGGCAGCTCCATGGTCAGCCGCGGGGGAGGGCGCGCGCGGCCTTGAAGGCGAACTTCACCGGGGGCATCGGGAAGAAGTCCAGGTAGCGCTCCTTCTCCTGCTCCTCCGCGATCCACTCCGCGAAGCGCGACTCCGCCAGCCCGCCGCTCTGCGTCTGCTTCGCCGCGGCGAGGGTGGCGAGGTGGTTGGCGTACTCGTTCTGCGGGTGGCCGGCGTGCCCCTTCACCCAGCGCCACTGGATCTGGTGGCGCCGCGCCACCGGGAGCAGCTCCTTCCACATCTCCAGGTTCTCGATCTCCCCGGTCTTCCGCTTCCACCCCCGCGCGGCCCACCCGTGCACCCACTCCGTCATCCCGTCCACCAGGTAGCGGGAGTCGCTGGTGAAGACCACGCGCGACGGGTTCCGGAGCGCGGCCAGAGGGACCAGCGCGCTGCGGATGGCCATGCGGTTGTTGGTGGTGTCCGGCTCCGAGACCCAGTAGTCGCGGCGCACCCAGCCGCGCTCGGGGTGGAAGTATTCCACCAGGCCGGCCGCCCCGCCGGGTCTCGCCCTTCCCTTGAACTGGTTCCCGAGGCAGGACTCGTCGGCGTAGATGAAGACCAGCGGCTCGCTCATGTGGCTCCGGTGAGAGGTTCGTCGGGGCGGGAATCTACCCCCTCCGGGGCCGGTCGCGAAACGGGAGGCGCGCCGGTGCTTGACAGACGCCGCCGGGACGGTAGATTGGCGCGGTCCGCATCCGCTGGTGCGGCATACACTTGACCGACGGTCCGGGAATCCGGGGGGAGAGCACTTGGGCGAGACCGCCGTTTTGATGCTGGAGGACGGGCGGGTTTTCCGGGGCGAGGCGTTCGGCGCCCGGGGCACCGCGTTCGGCGAGGTGGTCTTCAACACCTCCATGACCGGGTACCAGGAAGTGCTGACGGACCCCTCGTACACGGGGCAGCTCGTCGCCATGACCTACCCGCTGATCGGCAACTACGGGGTCAACGCCCAGGACGAGGAGTCGGCCCGTCCGCAGGTGGCCGGGTTCGTCCTGCACGAGGCGCCGCCCCTGTACAGCAACTGGCGGGCGCAGGAGTCGCTGGAGGAGTACCTGCGCCGGAGCGGCGTGGTGGCGATCACCGGGGTGGACACCCGCGCGCTCACGCGGCACATCCGCTCCCTCGGCGCGATGCGCGGCGCCATCGCCCACGGCGAGGCGGACCCGGAGGCGCTCCGCGCCGCGATCCTGGAGCAGCCCTCCATGACCGGGCTGGACCTGGCGGACGGCGTCTCCACCCCGGACCGCTACGTGGTCCCCGCGGTGGGGGAGACCCGCTTCCGCGTGCTCGCCTACGACTTCGGGGTCAAGTCGCACTCCCTGAAGCTCCTGGCCGAGCGCGGGTGCGAGGTGACCGTCCTCCCTTCCGCCACCCCGGTGGAGGAGATCGTCGGCGCCGGGGCGGACGGGCTCTTCGTCTCCAACGGACCGGGCGACCCGGAGGCGGTGGGGCACGCGCTGGACTCCATCCGCGGCCTCGCCGAGCGGGACACGCCGGTGTTCGGGATCTGCCTGGGGCACCAGCTCATCGCCCGCGCCTTCGGGGCGGAGACCTACAAGCTCCTGTACGGGCACCGCGGGGGGAACCACCCGGTGCGCCGCCTGGCCGACGGGGCGGTGGAGATCACCGCCCAGAACCACGGCTTCGCGGTGCGGGGCGACGAGTCGGGGATCCCCGGCGCGCCCGGCCTCCGCGTGACCCACCTGAACCTCAACGACGGCACCGTGGAGGGGCTGGAGCACCAGGAGCGCCCCGTCTTCTCCGTGCAGTACCACCCGGAGTCGGCCCCGGGGCCGCACGACTCGCGCTACCTGTTCGACCGTTTCCTGGGCGAGATGGAGCGGCGCTCGGGGGCGGCGAGCAACGACGCTTGACGGTTTCTACGCGTCGCATTATCCTTCGCTCCGGATAAACTACCGCCCGTCAATCTCTTAGCTCCTCCTCGTCCAGCCCCGGCGCGCACGCCCCCTGTGGCCGCCGTCGCGGCACCGGTTCCCGGCACCTCCCACCGACCCGATTTCCCCTGGAACTCCGGAGCCGCGTGGAGCACGCCGGACCGGCCTCCGCCCGTGATCCGCGGCGGTGTCGAGGCCCGGGATGCGAGGAGCCCCGGCGGGGCGTCCAACCCGTTGCACGTGGCAGGCCTGCGCTCTTGCGCATCGATCGGGGCGCAGCCCCTGGTTTTCAACCCCCAAGGAGGGACTTCATGACCAAGGCGGATCTGGTTCAGCGGGTTGCCGACGCGATCGGTCCCGGGATCACCAAGCGGGACTGTGCGGTGGTCGTCGACTCGTTCCTGAACGCCATCAAGGACGCGATGGCGGACCACCAGAACATCGAGATTCGCGGCTTCGGCACCTTCAAGGTCCGCGAGCGCAAGAGCCGTCTGGCGCGCAATCCCCGCACCGGCGACCCGGTGGAGGTTCCGCCGCGCGCCGTCCCGGTCTTCAAGCCCTCCAAGGAGCTCCGCGCCATGGTGGAGGAGAAGCCGCTCGAGGTCTGACTTCGCGGCCGGTCCCCCGCGGCGCGTCGGCGCCCACCTCCCCGGGGGTGGGCGCCCTTTTTGCATCCGGATGTCAGGTCCCTTCGAGAGATCCACGCCCCACCCCGGATGCGCATGTCCCCGCACACGCCCGAGGACCCGTACGGCGACCCGCGGACGGCCTCCTCCACGCCGCGGCTGGGCCCCTACCAGACCGAGTACGACGTGCGCCGAGGCTACGACGAGGAGCCCTCGCGGCCGGACCGCGCCACGCTCCACCGGGCCTTCCACGACCCGGGCTGGATCGGGCGGCGGCGCGACGACCGCTGACCCCTCCCGCGGGGGCGGGTGGCACGCTCCCTGCCCGGGACGCGGCCGGACCCATCACCGGAGGGCGTATGCTGATCCAGGAAGTGGAGACGGAGCTGACCCCGGAAGAGGTGATCGCGCAGGCGCGGTCGTTCTTCTCCATGCAGTTCTCCCCCTACGCCGGGTTCGAGGAGGACGCGAGCGAGTCGCACATCCGCTTCGCCACCGAGGCGGGGGACGTGACCATCGGCGTGGGGACCAAGGAGGGGAAGACCGTGGTCCGGGGCTCCAGCTCGCGGCTGCACCACGAGGTGTCGCAGTTCCTCACCACGCTGTCGGCGCCGGAGGAGGTGCGGCAGAACGTAGCCGGGCCGGGCGTCTCCGGGGCGGGGTGACGCCGGCGCGCTCTGAACTTGCCTCCGGGGGCGGGGTAGCAGACTTTCACTGCTGCCCCGCTTCCCTTTTCATTCTCCCGATGACCGTACGCTCCCTCTTCTTCGCCACCTACCGCGACCTGGCCGGCTCCGAGGAGCTGGCGGTGGAGCTGCCGCCCTCCGCGACGGTGGCGGACCTGGTGCGCGAGCTGCGCGCCTCGCACGCGGGGCTCGCGGCGCTCCCGGAGGTCCCCGCCGTGGCGGTGAACATGGAGTACGCCCCGCTCTCCACCGCGCTGCGGGACGGGGACGAGGTGGCGTTCATCCCCCCCGTGGCCGGAGGATAGGCGTGCCCCTCTGCCGCATCGTCCGCGAGCCCCTGGACGCCTCGGCGCTCCTGCGGGAGACGGTGTCCCCCTCGGACGGGGCGGCGCTCCTCTTCTGGGGCGTGGTGCGCGACGAGCACGCGGGGCGCGCGGTCTCGCACCTGGAGTACGAGGCGTACGCGGCCATGGCGGAGGCGAAGCTGCGGGAGATCGCGGAGGAGGCGCGGGAGCGCTGGGGAACGGGCGAGGTGGCGGTGGTGCACCGGGTGGGGCGGCTGGAGGTGGGGGAGGCGAGCGTGGCGATCGTGGTGGCGTCGCCGCACCGGGCGGAGGCGTACGAGGCCTCGCGCTACGTGATCGAGGAGCTGAAGCGGCGGGTCCCCATCTGGAAGCGGGAGGGGTACGTGGACGGGGAGTCGGAGTGGGTCCCCGGGTTCACGCCCGGGGTCGCGGAGGGGGCCCGGTGAGCGGCCGCCTGGTGCAGATCGGCGGGGTGGCGCCGGCGCCGGAGCGCCGCCCGGTCCCCGAGGCGGGACCCATGGAGGACGGCTTCGGCCGCCGCGTGGAGTACCTCCGCGTCTCGGTGACGGACAAGTGCAACCTCCGCTGCGTGTACTGCATGCCGGAGGAGGGGCTCCCCTGGCTGAAGCGGGAGGAGATCCTCCGCTACGAGGAGGTGGCGGAGGTCGTCCGGGTCATGGCGGGGATGGGGCTGCGCCGGGTGCGGCTGACGGGGGGGGAGCCGCTGGTGCGCCGCGACCTCCCGCGGCTGGTGCGGCTGATCCGCGCGGTCCCGGAGATCGAGGACCTGGCGCTCTCCACCAACGCGGTGCTCCTGGCGGAGCTGGCGGCGGAGCTGCGCGACGCGGGGGTGGACCGCGTGAACGTGTCGCTGGACTCGCTCCGCCCGGAGCGGATCGACGCCATCTCGCGCCGGTCGGGCTCGGCCGCGGCGATCTTCGCGGGGCTGGAGGCGGCGGAGCGCGCCGGCTTCGCGCCGATCAAGGTGAACTGCGTGGTGATGCGCGGCCGCAACGACGACGAGGTGGCCGACTTCGCGGCGATCACGCGCGAGCGCCCCTGGCACGTCCGCTTCATCGAGGTGATGCCCACGGGGGAGAACCTGGGCGTGTCGCAGGACGAGTTCGTGTCGTCGGACGAGACCCTGGCGCGCGTCGCGGAGGTCGGCGACCTGCGGCCCGTCCGCGGCCCCGCCGGGAACGGCCCCGCGCGCTACTACGCGTTCGACGGGGCCCCGGGGACGGTGGGCGTCATCACGCCCATGAGCCACAACTACTGCGGGACCTGCAACCGGATGCGCCTGACGGCGGACGGGCAGCTCCGCCCCTGCCTCTTCGGAGACATCCAGACGGACCTGCGCGACCCCCTCCGCCGCGGGGAGCCCATCGAGCCGCTGGTGCGCGAGACGCTGCGGATCAAGCCGGAGCGGCACTGGCTGGTGCAGGGAAGCGACGCCGGGAGCGGCGGGCTGCTGGCGCTGTCGCAGGTGGGGGGATAGGCGGGTCCGGCACTCGGCGTCAACCACATACCCGACGGAGCCCAATGACTTACAAGGTCGTTCTCCATCAGAGCGAAGAAGGATTCGCCGTGAGCTGTCCTGGTCTGCCGGGGTGCTGGTCGCAGGGTGCCACGGAAGCCGAGGCACTGGAGAGCATCCGGGATGCGATCCAGGAGTATCTCGCCGCCGTGAACAGTATGGTCGGCTAGCTCTCCAACAGGGCGCGACGAACGAGGGGCCGCTCGGTTTCGACCGGGCGGCCCCTTTTCGCGTCCTGCGCCCACAAGCTGCGCGCCGTGGTGCCGCTTACCTCGCGTGCGCTCAGCTCCGGGCGGCAGACGTGCCAGGCGAACCCGTGCGAGCCTCGGGACCAAGGCGATAAATCAGCAAAGCACCCCAGGCGGTGCCAGCAAGATAAGCAGCTGCGGCCAGCAGCGTCGGAAGAATGGTCCGGAGGCCGTTTTGGAGAATGTGCTCGACGACGATACCAGCTCCGATGAGAATGAAAACAGTAGGAATCACGGTCGCTATCCATGTCGCCGCACTACGGATCCGTGCCAGCCGAAGTACGGCCGAGCTCCCATCCTCGCCCCAGATCGCGCGCTCGAAGGTAGCGACCGGATCGTTTACGAAGTGCTCGGCGATGAACCGGGAAATCGCCCTGGCATGCAGGGCATATTCAAGCATTTTCGGCATCAAGGAGTATCGCCAGCATTGGGAGGACGGCAACTGCGGAGATGCCGAGCACGGCTTCAGATCCTTTGACATTCACGAACGGCTTGCTGACCAGGAAGGCGATCACGGTGCCAACCAAGAGGAGCTTCTGGAGCCAGAGGCCTGGTACTTCTCGATGTAGCTGCTCGTCTCGGCTCGGAGACTTTTGTACAGCTCGATGTCCAGAGGTGATGTCATGGGAGTACACCGGGCAGGGGACGCGACTTGGTAGTGGTTTGCCGAACCGTCACGGGTTGCTGCCCGGTGGTCACGCTCAGGGTGGGGCGGAGCCGAAGCATTCGCATGCATGAAAGTAGACCCGGCCTTCCGCTGCTGCAAGCAAATTGTCGGCATGGGCGCGGACCGCCGGCGCCACAGGGGTGAGCTCGACCGCACGAGGGCTCGCGGGCGCCCACCCCGCGCCGTACATTCGGGCCGGCTCCGAACCCCGATCCCGACCACATGAATCCGCCCGCAGACCCCGTCCACGTCGCCCTGTACGAGCCCGAGATCCCCGGGAACGCGGGGGCGGTCGCGCGCACCTGCGGCGCCGCGGGCGCGCCGCTGCACCTGATCGGGAGGCTCGGCTTCTCCTTCACGCACCCCAAGGCGAAGCGGGCGCTGATGGACTACTGGCAGCACGTGGACTACACGGTGCACACCGCCTGGGAGGACTTCGCGGCGCGGGTGGAGGGGCGCAGGATATGGGCATTCACCACCAAGGCCGAGCGGTCGTTCTGGGACGCCGACTTCGCTCCCGGCGACGTCCTCCTCTTCGGCCCCGAGTCGCGCGGGCTCCCGGACGAGGTGCTCGCCACCGCCCCCGGGCGCGCGCTGCGCATCCCCATGCGCCCCGAGACGCGCTCGCTCAACCTCTCCACCTCCGTCGGGATCGCGCTCTACGAGGCGCTCCGGCAGACCGGCTTCCGGAGCGGGGCCTAGACGAACAGGCTCCCGACCCGGACCTTCCACCCGGGCACCACGTCCCCACCGTCGATCTCGTCGTCCTCCCCCAGCACGCGGATCTCCTCGCGCGAGCGGTAGACCGTCGCGTTTCGGCACTTCGGATGGATCACGACGACCATCCGCGTCCCTGCGTCCAGCCAGTCCAGCACCTTCTCCACTACCTCATCATAGGTGTCACCGGGGGAGACCACCTCGACGGCGAGGTCCGGCGCACCCGGCAGGTATCCCTCCATGTCTCCCACGGCGTCCGCCCGCTCCCTGCGCAGGAAGGCGGCGTCGGGCGCGCGAACGGTGTCCGGGTCGGAGGCGAGGTGGAAGCCGGTACCCGCCGCGAAAGCCACACCGAGCGAGCCGGCCCGCACGTGCTCCCCCAGCAGCGCACCCGCTCTCGCGGCCACGAGCCCGTGCAGCGCTTCCCCGAAAGGCATCCTCCTCAACTCGCCGCGGACCAGTTCGTGGCGGAAGCCGTCGTCTCGAATCCGGAGAAGCTCGTCGGCGGTGACCGGTCGTATCGGGGGCTGTATGCTCATGCGGACCTCGCGGGTGGAGGGTTCCATCACGTTCGGATTCGATCGCCCGCAACGCAAGCGGCAACCCCGGTTTTCACCCGAAACAAATCCATATCCGGGGCGTCTCCTTCCGTTGACACCGGGGGGGCACATCTCTAAGTTCCCCGCGAACCGGACGGGTCCGGTGGTTTATCAGAAACCAGCACACTTTCAGCCTTCGGATACATGGACAAGATCACCGTCGTCGGCGCGGGGAACGTGGGCGCCACCGCCGCGCAGCGCGTCGCCGAGAAGGAGCTCGCGCGGCAGGTCGTCCTGATCGACATCGCCGAGGGGATTCCCCAGGGGAAGGGGCTCGACCAGTGGGAGTCCGCCCCCATCGAGGGCTTCGACTCGCGCGTGATCGGGACCAACGGGTACGAGGAGTCGGCCGGGTCGGGGATCTACATCGTCACCGCCGGGATCGCCCGCAAGCCGGGGATGAGCCGCGACGACCTCCTGACCACCAACGCCGGGATCGTCCGCCAGGTCTCGGAGAACATCGCCCGCGTCTCCCCCGACGCCATCATCATCATGGTCAGCAACCCGCTGGACGTGATGTGCTACGTGGCGATGAAGGCCTCCGGCTTCCCGCGCGAGCGGGTGATCGGGATGGCCGGGGTGCTCGACACCGCCCGCTACCGCTCCTTCCTGGCGATGGAGCTGGACGTGTCGGTGGAGGACATCCAGGCCATGGTGCTGGGCGGCCACGGCGACACCATGGTGCCGCTCATCTCCTACACCACCGTCTCCGGCATCCCCGTCACGCAGCTGATGGAGAAGGCGACGCTGGACGCCATCGTGGACCGCACCCGCAACGGCGGCGCGGAGATCGTGAAGTACCTCAAGACCGGCTCCGCCTACTACGCCCCCTCCGCCGGCGCCGTCCAGATGGCCGAGGCCATCGTCAAGGACAAGAAGCGCATCCTCCCCTGCGCCGCCTGGCTGCAGGGCGAGTACGGGATGAGCGACCTGTTCCTGGGCGTCCCCTGCAAGCTGGGGAAGGGCGGGCTGGAGCGGATCATCGAGGTGGAGCTGACCGAGGCCGAGCGGGCCGAGCTGGCGAAGTCCGCCGAGGCCGTCCTGGAGCCCATGAAGCTGGTCTGAAGCCGCGCGGCGCCGCGTCCCGTCCGGGGCGCGGCGCCTTCGCGTGGCGCCGATACGCGCGTCTTACGGAGACTGCATCATGGCCAACGTGCGGCAAACATCCCTGTTCACCTCGCTCCGGTACCGGGGGCGGGAGGGGATGTGGACGTGGATCCTGCACCGGGCGACCGGGCTGGGGATCCTGCTGTTCCTCCTGATCCACGTGGTGGAGACCGCCACGGTGATCTACTACCCCGACCTCTACGACGACTTCCTCGCGAGCTACAAGACCGGGCTCTTCCGGTTCGCGGAGCTGCTCATCTTCTTCTCCGTGCTGTACCACGCCGTCAACGGCACGCGCATCATCGTCCAGGACTTCTGGCCCTACGTCATGCAGCGGCAGCGGCAGCTGGTGTGGGCCTCCGCCGTGGTGGTGGTGCTGGCGATGCTCCCCGTCTCCTGGATGATGCTGGCCCCCCTCTTCGGGTGGGCGGAGGAGCCGGGGGTGGAGCGGCACCTCGAGCGCTGCGCCCAGCGCCCCGACGCCCCCGCCTGCCGCGGGGAGCGGGGCGAGGCGGGGGCCGGCGGCGCCGTGGTGCTGGGGGAGGTGCGGCGGTGAGCGCCCCCGCGCAGGTCACGGAGCGCGGCGCCGCCCGGAGCGGCGGCGGGTACCACCGTCCCGCGCGCACCGGGAAGCGGAGCAACTTCGAGGTCCTCTCCTGGTTCTTCATGCGCTTCTCGGGGCTCGCGCTGATCTTCCTGTCGCTCTACCACCTGGTGTGGTGGAACCTGGTGATCGGGGTGGAGCACCTGGACTCGGCGGTGGTCATCGAGCGCTGGCGCAACCCCTTCTGGCGGCTCTTCAACCTGGCGCTGGTGGTGTTCGCCATGCTGCACGGGCTGAACGGGCTGCGCTACTCCATCGAGGACTACGTCCGCCGCCCGGGGAGGCAGATGGCGGTCAAGTCCGTCCTGTACACGCTGGTGCTCGGGGCCATGGCGGTCGCCGTGTTCGCGCTGCTCACCTTCGACCCCATGACGGTCCTGCACCGATGATCCACACGCACACCTACGACGCCCTGGTGGTGGGAGGCGGGGGCGCCGGGCTGATGTCGGCCATCTACCTGTCCCGCGAGCCCGGCCTGCGGACCGCGGTGATCTCCAAGCTGTACCCCACGCGCTCGCACACCGGGGCCGCGCAGGGGGGGATCTGCGCCGCGCTGGCGAACCTGGAGGAGGACCACCCCGAGTGGCACGCGTTCGACACCGTGAAGGGGTCGGACTACCTGGGCGACCAGGACGCCATCGAGGTGATGTGCAACGAGGCGGTGGACGTCATCATCGAGCTGGAGCACATGGGGCTCCCCTTCTCGCGCACCGAGGACGGGAAGATCGCCCAGCGCCCCTTCGGCGGGCACACGCACCACTTCGGGGAGGGCCCGGTGCGCCGCTCGTGCTACGCGGCCGACCGCACGGGGCACATGATCCTCCAGACCCTGTACCAGAACTGCATCAAGAACGGGGTCGACTTCTACGACGAGTACCAGGTGGTGGACCTGCTCACCAGCCCCGACGGGCGGTGCTGCGGGGTGGTGGCCTGGGAGATGGTGACCGGCGACCTGCACGTCTTCCACGCCAAGGCGGTCAACTTCACCACCGGCGGCTTCGGGCGGGTGTGGTCCATCACCTCCAACGCCCACGCCAACACCGGCGACGGGGTGGCCGTGGCGCTGCGGCGGGGAATCCCGCTGGAGGACATGGAGTTCTACCAGTTCCACCCCACCGGGATCTACAAGCTGGGGATCCTGATCACCGAGGGGGTGCGCGGCGAGGGGGGGGTGCTCCGCAACGACCACGGGGAGCGCTTCATGGAGCGCTACGCCCCCACCATGAAGGACCTGGCCTCGCGCGACGTGGTGGCCCGCGCCATCACCAAGGAGATCGCCGAGGGGCGGGGGATCAACGGGAAGAAGTACGTCTACCTGGACGCCACGCACCTGGGCGCCGAGGTGATCGAGAAGAAGCTCCCCGACATCGCGGACTTCTGCCGCACCTACCTGGGCGTGGACCCGGTCAAGGCGCCCATGCCGATCCAGCCCACGGCGCACTACGCCATGGGCGGGATCCCCACCGACATCAACGGCCGCGTGCTGACCGGCCCCGCCAACACCGTGCTCCCCGGCTTCTACGCCGCGGGGGAGACGGCGTGCGTGTCGGTGCACGGCGCCAACCGCCTGGGGACCAACTCGCTCCTGGACCTGGTGGTGTTCGGGAAGCGGAGCGGGGTGGACATGGCCCGCTTCTGCCAGGAGGCCGACCTCCCCCCGCTCCCCGCTGATCCCACGGACCGGATCGAGGCCACCCTGTCGCGGCTGCTGGCCACGGAGAAGGGCGAGCCCGCCGCGAAGCTGCGCGAGGAGCTGCAGGACGTGATGCAGGACCACGTCGGCATCTACCGCGACGGGCCGGGGATGGAGAAGGCGCTCGCCAAGGTGCGCGAGCTGCAGGGGCGCTACCAGGGGGTGGTGGTGATGGACAAGGGGAAGCGCTTCAACATGGACCTGATGGAGGCCTGGGAGCTGGGGAACCTGCTCGACCTGGCCGAGGTCACCACGGTGAGCGCGCTGAACCGGACGGAGAGCCGCGGCGCCCACATGCGCGACGACTACGAGAAGCGCGACGACGTGAACTGGCTCAAGCACACGCTGGTCACGCGCGACGACGCGGGGAAGCTGGACATCTCCTACAAGCCGGCCACGATCACCAAGTTCCAGCCCAAGGAGAGGGTGTACTGATGGCCCAGACGGCCGAAGCGCAGAAGGGTCCGGCGGGGGGGACGCGCCCGGTGACGGTGCGGGTGTTCCGCTTCAACCCCGAGGTCGACGCGGAGCCCGTGTACCGGGAGTACACGGTGCGCGTGGACCCCACCGACCGGGTGCTCGACGCCCTGAACCAGATCAAGTGGTACCAGGACGGGAGCCTCACCTACCGCCGCTCGTGCGCCCACGGGGTGTGCGGGTCGGACGCCATGCGCATCAACGGGGTGAACCGGCTGGCGTGCAAGGTCCTGATGCGGGACGTGGGGGACCGGGTCACCGTGGAGCCCATCATGGGCTTCCGGGTGATCAAGGACATGGTGGTGGACATGGAGCCGTTCTTCGCCCAGTTCCGCTCCGTGCTCCCCTTCATGATCAACGACTCGCGCCCGCCCGAGCGGGAGCGCCGCCAGTCCATCGCGGACCGCGAGATCTTCGACGACACCACCAAGTGCATCCTGTGCGCGGCGTGCACCACGTCGTGCCCGTCGTTCTGGGCCAGCGAGGACTTCGTGGGCCCGGCGGCGATCGTGAACGCGCACCGCTTCATCTTCGACTCGCGCGACACGGGCGGGGCGCAGCGGCTGGACATCCTCAACAACCGCGAGGGCGTCTGGCGGTGCCGCACCATCTTCAACTGCACCGAGGCGTGCCCGCGGGAGATCCGGATCACCAAGGCCATCGGCGAGGTGAAGAAGGCGATCCTGTACGGGCAGACGACGTAAGAGCTGCTGGCTTGGTTGAAAGAGCCCGGTCCTCCGAAGTGGGGACCGGGCCTTTTTTACGGCAGGGGTCGGGCGTGTCCCCCCTGGCGGGGGGCCGGGCTTCGTGCGGGGTGCGGTCGCAGGCTGTTCCCTGTCCCCTGTTCCCTGTCCCCTGCCGTTCGCCTCACTCTTGCGGGCGCATCCTCCGCAGCGCCTCGTCGCCGAGCTGGCGCAGGGCGGCCTCGGGCTCCCTGCGGGCGGCGGCCTGCACGCGGGCGCGCAGGTCGGCGCTGGCGTCCGCGGGGACGGACTTGAGCACCGTCTTCCGGACGCCCAGGTCGGCGTCCCCCACCAGCGTGGTGAGCACCGCGCTGGCCTCGGCGGCGGGGAGGTTCCTCGCGGCGCTGGCGGCGGCGATCCGCACCTGGGGGTGCTGGCTCTGCGCGCCGGTTCGCACCACCTCCGCCGAGCGCGCGTCGCGGATCATCCCGGCCAGGTACACGGCCTTGGAGGCCAGGAGCGGGTCGGGGTCGCGGGCGAGGGTCTGGAGGTGGGGGAAGGCGTCCGCGCCGAGGCGGGCCAGCGCCGGGTAGTCCGGCTCGATGGCCTCCAGGGCGGCCCTCACCTGTTCGAGCGTCATAGCCATGGCGGCCTCCTTCAGCAGGTGATGGTGAGTGCGCTGGCGTCCATGGTGCTCGCCTCGGCGGATGCCAGGTCGGGCGGCGTGTTGGTCCACCCCTGGCCCGGGTTCATGAGGCGGTTGGTGTCGTTCACGTGGCGCAGCCCCAGCACGTGGCCGACCTCGTGCGCGGTGACCCAGCGCGTCTGGCCGCTCACCACCACGCACCCGGGACGGCCCGGCGGGTGCGCCGCGCACCCCCCGAGCGGCGGGTTGGTGGAGCGCACGACGTACACGCACACGTCGTTCGCGCCCGCGTTGTTGCGGTTGGCGAAGAGGAGGTTCTGCTCGGCGGTGGTGATCCCCAGCAGGCACTGGCCCACGTCCACGTCGTTCAGCAGGGGGAGGTTCAGGTTCTCCGTGGACCCCAGGTCCACCCGGATCCCGGCCGTGGCGAAGACCTCCCGCATCCCGGCGAGCTGCGAGTCCAGGAAGGCCTGCGGGGCCCCCGCCAGGTTCTTGAAGTGGATGCGCACGCGGGAGCGGAACGGGCGCCCCGTGTTCCCGGAGAACCCCCACTGGAGCTGGTTCCCCGCGAAGGAGCCGAGCCACCAGTTCCCGTCCCCCGGGAAGTAGAAGAGGACGTCCCTCTTCCCGCCGCCGTTGAAGTCCGCGGTCCAGAAGGGGCGTCCGTCCCACACCTGCCCGAAGCCGGCGGTGTTCCCCGCCAGGTTCCAGACGAGCCTGTGGTTGGCGTCGAACTGCCCCAGCCACCAGTTGCGGTCGCCGGGGAAGTAGAAGAGCACGTCGGCCTTCCCCGTCCCGGCGAAGTCGGCGGCCCAGATCGGCCGTCCGTCGGCCAGGTTCCCGAAGCCCGCGGTGTTCCCCGCGAGCCGCCACTGGAGCTGGCTTCCGGCGAAGGAGCCTAGCCACCAGTTGTGGTCGCCGGGGAAGTAGAAGAGCACGTCCGCCTTGCCGTCGCCGGTGAAGTCGGCGATGCGGAAGGGGCGGCCGTCCCACACCTGCCCGAAGCCGGCCGTGTTCCCCGCCAGGCTCCAGACGAGCTTGTTGTTGGCGTCGAACTGCCCCAGCCACCAGTTCTTGTCTCCGGGGAAGTAGAAGAGCACGTCGGTCCTCCCGGTCCCCGCGAAGTCGGCGGTCCAGATGGGGCGGCCGTCCGCGACCTGCCCGAAGCCGGCGGTGTTCCCCGCCAGGCTCCAGGTGAGCTGGTTCCCGACGAAGGAGCCGAGCCACCAGTTGCGGTCGCCGGGGAAGTAGAAGAGCACATCGGCCTTGGCGTCGCCGGTGAAGTTGCCGATCCAGAAGGGGCGCCCGTCCCACACCTGCCCGAAGCCGGCGGTGTTCCCTGCCAGGTTCCAGGCGAGCTGGTTGTTGGCCCCGAACTGCCCCAGCCACCAGTTGCGGTCGCCGGGGAAGTAGAAGAGGATGTCGGTCCTCCCCGTCCCCGCGAAATCGGCGGCCCAGATGGGGCGGCCGTCCGCGAGGTTGCCGAAGCCGCTCGTGTTCCCGGCGAAGCTCCAGGAGATGGCGCTCCCGGTGAAGGTCCCCAGCCACCAGTTCCCGTCGCCGGGGAAGTAGAACAGGATCTCCTGCTTCCCGTCGCCGTTGAAGTCCCCGGTCCAGAACGGACGCTTGTCCGCGAGGTTGCCGAAGCCGTCGTAGCAGGCCATAGCTCCTCTCCTTTCGCGCTGGAAGTGGACCCCGCCGCGGCGCCGCACACGGGTCCCGCGGCCGTGCCCGCCGCGGAATGGCACGAACCACTCCCGTCCGCCCGGGAGTCGGGTCCCGGGCATAAGTCGTTGGTGGAGGATTGCTTGCGAGATCGGCTCGCCGGGGAGGCGGCGCGGGAACGGGGGCGGGGGAGCCACACCTGGGGCAGGGCCGCCCCGCCCGGGTCCGTCAGTTGGTCGCCGCGGGCGCCCCGCCGAAGGGGAGCCGCTCCGGCATGTCGGCCACCACGTAGGCCATCACCGCCAGCGTGGCGATGCACTCGGCCAGCTCGCGCGGGTCCAGCTTGTCGATGGTGTCGGCGTCGGTGTGGTGGTACCAGAAGTAGCGGGTCTCGTCCACGTTCAGCCCCGCCCCGGGGACGCCCAGCGCCATGATGGGGCCGATGTCCGCGCCTCCGCCGCCCCGGGTGATGCTCCCCGCGCCGATCCGCTCCAGCAGCGATCCCACCTGCTTCACGATGGCGAAGGCGGAGTCGGTGCCGCTGAAGCCGAAGCCCTCGGGCTTGAAGACGCCCCCGTCCGACTCCATGGCCAGCACGTGGTTGGGGATCTCGGCGCGGTGGGCGTCGCGGTAGGCGTTCCCGCCGCGGAGCCCGTTCTCCTCGTTGGTCCACATCACCACGCGCACCGTGCGGCGCGGGCGGAGCCCCAGCCGCTGCATCAGCCGCACCGCCTCCCACGCCGCCACCGAGCCGCCGGCGTCGTCCATCGCGCCCTGGCCCACGTCCCACGAGTCGATGTGACCGCCGAGCACCACCACCTCGTCGGGGCGCTCGCGCCCGCGGATCTCCGCCACCACGTTGCGGGAGGGGGCGTCCGGGAGGGTCTGCGCGCTCATCACCAGCTTCACCCGCGGGCGCTCGCCGCGGTCCTGCATGCGGTGGAGGAGCATGGCGTCCTCCACGGTGATGGCCGCGTGGGGGATGCGCCGCACCGCCGTGTCGTAGCGCATGCTCCCCGTGTGCGGGGTCTGCTGCGAGTACGGGGTGACGGAGCGGATCAGCGAGGCCACGGCGCCCGCCCGGGCGGCGGCGATCGCCCCGCCCGTCCGGTACGCCACGGTGGCGCCGTAGGTGGTGAAGGGGACGTCGAAGAGCACGATCTTCCCGCGCGCCTCCGCGGCGCGGCGCGTCAGCTCGTCGAAGCTCCCCACCACCAGCACCTCGGCGGTGATCCCCCCCGGCGGGGTGGCGACGCTCCCGCCCAGCCCCAGCACGGGGAGCGCCTGGCGGCGCGGGGCCACCAGCTCGGCCGACTCCGCCCCGCGCACCCAGCGCGGGACCATCACCGGCTCGCCGCGGACGTTCTCCAGCCCGTCGCGCCGCATCTCCGCGAGGATCCAGTCGATGGCGTCCTCCAGGCTCCTGGACCCGCTGAAGCGGTGCCCGAAGCGGTCCACCAGCACCGTGAGCCGGCGGTAGGCGGCGCTGTCGGCGAGCGCCGCGTCGATCAGGCTGTCGGCCTGGCGGCGGTACGCGGCCGCGACGGGGCCGGCCTGGGCGGGGGCGGGGGAGGGCGCCAGCGCGGCGGCGCCGAGCGCCACGGCGAGGAGCCGGGGGAGCAGGGCTCTGGTCATCTGGGTCGTCGGAGCGTGTCGGGGGTGTGCCGGGAGGGCCCGGATCTCCTGAAGATAGGACGCGGCCCCCCGCGCCGCCAAGGAGGGGGAGACGCGGACGGGGCCGCCCCGCGCGCGGAGCGGCCCCGTTGCCGGAGCGAGAGGAGCCTGGGGCTACTTCAGGTGCTGGCTCACCAGCTTGGTCATCTCGAACATGCTCACCTGGTCCTTGCCGCCGAACACCACCTTCAGCTTGGCGTCCGCGTTGATCATGCGGCGGTTCTTCTCGTCCTGGAGCTTGTTGGTGCGGATGTAGTCCCAGACGCGCTTGGTGATCTCGGTGCGCGGCACGGCGTCGTTCCCGATCACGGCGGCCAGCTCGGGGCTGGGCTGCACGGGCTTGTTGAGCCCCTGGCCCGCCGGCTGGTTCGGCGCCGGCCGGCTGCTGGTGCTCTTCTTCTTGTCGTCACCCGCGGCCTTCTTGGCACCCTTCTTGGGAGTTGCCATTGCGTCGCTCCTGGGTTTGGGGATTTGAGGTGGCTGCCCACCACGCGGCGGCGCTCCACCGTGCCATGCGACCGGCACGCAGGCGAAATACGCTCTCCGCGGGACGCGCGCAAGGGCGCCGCCCTCGGCGATCTGTTCCCGCGCCCGCCACTGCGCCCCCGCAGCCACCCCCCGAGACGGGGGGAGCGGGGCGGGGGGAGCCCGCGGAGAACTCCGCATCTACTTGCGGGGTAACACGATGCCGCACGCGCCGCCCGGCGTGCCCACCCCCACGACGAGCCCAAGGTCATGTCGCGCACGCCCGTCATGCTGCTGCTCCTACTCCTCTGTGGATTCGTACACCCGGAGCGCGTCCCGGCGCAGGACACGGCCGCCGTGGAGATGCGCGGGCGGGTGTCCGCCGCGGACGGCGGGGGCGTGGAGGGGGTGTGGGCGTTCGCGCGCGCGGGCGCGCACGTGGACTCGGCCGCGGTGGACGCGGCCGGGCGCTTCGCGCTCCGCCTCCCGGCCGGCGCGGCGCGGGAGGGGGTGGAGGTGCGCCTGGACGCCGCGGGGGGCGCCGGGGGGCGCCACCTCCCGGCGGCGGTCCGCGTCCCGGGCGGCGAGCTGGGCGCGGAGCAGGGCTTCGTGCTGGCGCCGCGCGAGTGGACCATCCCCGTGGGGCGCTACGCGGGGACGCGCGTCGCCGTGCGCCCGGAGCTGGCGCTGAAGCCGCTGTGCGAGGGGTGCTCCTCCTTCTACCGGCGGGCCCCGGCCGGGCGCGCCGGGGAGGCGCCGCGCGCGGTGCGGAGCTGGCCGGAGCGGGCGTACCCGCTGCGGGTGGCCTTCGACCGGGAAGCGTCGGTGGGGCGGATCACCGCCCGCGACTCGGCGGCGTTCTGGGGGATCGTGGAGGAGCTGGAGGCCACGCTGGGGAGCGACCTCTTCCGCCCCGCGAGCTTCCGGGAGACGCTCCCGCGCCCCGAGGACGACCCCGAGGACGTGGTGCTGGTGCGGGTGGACCCCACGCTCCGCATCTCCGGGCTGGGGAGCACGGCCACGCAGGGGAGCGACATCATCTACGGGGAGCTGCAGGTGAAGTGGGCGTCGCTGGTGACCGGGCCGGACGGGCCGGGGCTGGTGACGCACGAGCTGATGCACACCCTGGGGCTGGGGCACACCTGCGCCTGGACCTCGGTGATGGCGGTGGCGACGAGCTGCCCGTCCCGGCGCTCGGAGTCGCTGACGCCGGAGGACGTGGCCTACGCCCAGCTCCTCCGCCGCGCCCGCGAGGTCCAGCGGGAGACGGGGGCGCGCTGGGGGATCGAGTGGGCGGAGCCGTCCGCTCCGGTGGCGAGGGCCGCGGCCGCTACGCCGTAGCCGCCGCCCGCACGAAGGCGCGCACCAGCGGGGGGACCTCGCCGCGGAGCGCCGCGCGCTCCGGCTGGAAGAGCGTCCCCACGAAGAAGGGGTGGCCGTCCAGTTCCGCCACGCGCGCGTCCCCCGCCTCGTCCTCCCCGGTGAAGCGCAGCCCCCCCGCCTCCAGGGCGGCCCGGTACGCCGGGTTCAGCCCGAAGCTGCAGTGGTACCCCTCCTCGGCGCCGTCCGCGCCGTAGGCTTCCCGCACCCGCGACCCCGGCGCGAAGCGCACGCGCCCCGTCCGCTCCACCAGCGAGCACGCCAGCGGCGCCACCACCCGCGCCCCGGCGCCGGGGTGGGTCTCCGCGTGCCCGGCGTCCGCCATCCCCAGCGCGTTGCGGGCGTACTCGATCAGCGCGTGCTGGAAGCCGCCGCAGGTGCCCAGGAAGGGGACGCCGCGCTCCCGCGCGTGGCGGATGCCGCGCAGCGCCCCCTCCATGCTCCGGTACGGGGAGGCGGGGACGCACCAGAGCCCGCCGAAGCCGTCGAGCGCCGCCCCGTCCCCCTCCAGCGACTCCGTGGGGAGCCACGCCGGCTCCACGGCGCACCCCAGGCTCGCCGCCGCCAGCTCCAGCGCCCGGGGGATGGCGCGGTGCGCGGTGACGGCGGGGTCGTGGTCGCCGATCAGGCCGACGAGGACGCGGGTCATGGGGGTCTCCGGGACGGGTGGGCGGCGGTCGCGCGAACGATACGGGCGGGGGCTCCGCGCGGCCAGGGTTTGCACGCCCCGGCGCCCCGGCGGTATCATGTCGCTCCCGCTCCCCCATCGTTCCCGCCCCAGGAGATCCCGCCGCATGTCCGGCCCCCCATCCGACGCACACGCGCCGTACGCACCGCCGCGCGAGGTCCTCACCCGCGGCGAGGCGCGCTTCGAGAAGCTCCGCCAGCGCGTGGGGATGGTCCTGGCGCCGCTGGTGTTCGCCGCGCTCCTCCTGGCCCCGCTGGACGGGCTGAAGCCGGAGGCGCACCGCCTGGCCGCGGTGGTGGCGGCGGTGATCGTCCTGTGGATCAGCGAGGCGCTCCCGCTCCCGGTGACGGCGCTCCTGGGGGCGGCGCTCTGCGTGGTGCTGCGGGTGGCGCCGGCCAAGGAGGTGTTCGCGCCCTTCGCCGACCCGCTGATGTTCCTGTTCATCGGCGCCTTCATCCTGTCGCGCGCCATCTTCCTGCACGGGCTCGACCGGCGGGTGGCGTACGGGGTGCTCTCGGTCCGCTGGATCGGGGCGCGCCCGGGGCGCATCCTCCTGGCCTTCGGCGCGGTCACGGCGGCGATCTCGGCGTGGATCTCCAACACCGCCACCACGGCGATGATGTACGGGATCGGGATGTCCATCCTGGCCTTCCTGTACGGCGACCGGGAGGACGGGACGCGCGTGGACCCCCGCTACGCCACGGGGATGATGCTGATGACGGCGTTCTCCGCCTCCATCGGCGGGCTGGCGACGCCCATCGGGACGCCGCCCAACGTGATCGGGCTGGGGTTCATCCGGCAGCTCCTGGGGGTGGAGATCTCCTTCTTCCGCTGGATGGCGGTGGGGGTGCCGGTGGTGGTGGTGCTCTACCTCTTCCTCTTCCTGTACCTGAACGCCCTCTCCCCCGCGGGGGTGCGGGAGATCCCGGGGAGCGCGGAGATGATCCGCCGCGAGCGGGAGCGGCTGGGGCCGTGGACGCGCGGGCAGCGCTCGGTGGCGCTGGCCTTCGGCGTCACGGTGCTGCTCTGGGTCCTCCCCGGGATCGTGGCGCTGGCGGTGGGGGAGGGGAGCGCGCTCTACAAGGGGATGAACCGGAGCGTCCCGGAGGGGGTGGCGGCGCTGGTGGGGGCGACTCTCCTCTTCGTCCTCCCCGGCGACGGCGGGGAGCGGGCGATCACCTGGGAGGAGGCGGTGCGGATCGACTGGGGGGTGGTGCTGCTGTACGGGGGCGGGTTCGCGCTGGGGGTGCTCTCCTTCGGGACGGGGCTGGCGGAGGCGGTGGGGCGCGGGCTGACGGGGCTCCTCCCGCTGCACGGGGAGACGGGGCTGCTGGTGGCCTCGGTGCTGGTGGCGGTGGTGGTGTCGGAGGCCACCTCCAACACGGCCTCGGCCAACATGGTGGTCCCGGTGGTGATCTCCATCGCCCGGGCGGCGGGGATGGACCCGCTGGCCCCGGCTCTGGGGGCGACCATGGCGGCGAGCCTGGGGTTCATGCTCCCGGTCTCCACGCCGTGCAACGCGATCGTCTACGGCTCGGGCTACATCCCCCTGACGCGGATGATCCGCTACGGGCTGATCCTGGACGTGGTGGGGGCGGTGGTGATCATCGTGGCCGTGAGCGTTCTGGTTCCTCTGATTCGTTGAGGAACGGACGGGAGGTGAGGGTCCGGGCGTGCCCCCGCTGGCGCGGGGTCGGGCTGCGGCTCCGTAGGGAACGATACGACCGTTCCCAACGGAGTCGAGCCCCGCGCAAACAGCCGCGCGGGTCTCGCCCCTTCGGGCTCGCATCCCTCACGCAACTGCTTTTCGTGCTTGCAGTTCCTGCAGTTGTCTTGCTCCCCTCCCCCCTTGTGGGGGAGGGGCCGGGGGTGGGGGGTCGACAGGCGCGCCGAACCCTCGCTCTGCCTCAGAACACCCAGTGCAGCGACACCCGCAGCTGCCGCGGCTCCACGGGGTGGAAGTGCACGTCCTCCACTCCCTCCGCCGGCTCGCCGGGGAGACGCGAGGGATAGAAGTACTGGATGTCGCGCGCGTCCGAGTCCAGGAGGTTGAGCACGGCGGCCTCCAGGCGGACGCCCGAGCCGAAGAGCCAGCCCATCTCGGCGTTGAGCAGCGTGGCGGCCTCCGCGCGGACGGAGTTGTCCTCCAGCAGCGGGTACTCCCCGAAGTGGCGGACGCGCAGGGCGCCGAACGGACCCCGTCCGGGGCTCCACGCCACCCCGGCCGCGACCACGTTCTCCAGGGCGCCGGGGATGCGGTCCTCGCCCGCGGGGACGTCGCCCAGGCGGGCGTGGGCGAGGGACACGTCGGCGTCGACGGAGAGGGAGGGGAAGGGGCGGTAGAAGTTGGCCCAGGTCACGCCGCGGCGCCGGCTGGGGGCGGAGGGCTCGGTGGCGCCCGCGTCCCCCACGAACAGGAGCTCGCTGTCCAGCTCCAGCGTCCACGCCGTGAGCGTGGAGCGCAGCCCCTCCGCCGGGGAGGCGCGCACCCCCACCTCGGCCCCGCGGGAGCGCACCAGCGGGTCCACCCGCGCGGCGGCCTCGCCGCTGGCGGGGTCGACGGTGATGGTGGTGCCGCGGGCGTCGTTGCTGTGGAAGCCGTACCCGCCGCTCAGGTACAGCTCCACGGCGGGCGAGGGGGTGAGCACCAGCGACGCCTTGGGGCTCACGATCCCCGCGCTCCGGCCGCCGGAGTTCTCCGCGAGGTCGCTTGCCACGTGGAAGGTGTAGCCGTCGGCGCGCACCCCCAGCACGCTCCGCAGCCAGGGGCGCCAGCGCGAGTCCGATTCCAGGAAGACGCCGGTCCCGGTCTGGCGCACCCGGTCGCTCCGTACCGTCCCATGGCGCACCTGGGCCCGGGTGCGGTGCAGTCCCAGGCCGCCGATGAAGTCGGCGCGCCCCTGCACCCCCACCGTCAGGGTGTGCGCGGCGCCGAGGGCCTGCACGGCCTGCGCGTGCCGGGCGTCGATCCCGGCGACGGTGCGGCGGTCCTCCTGGTGGAACTGGTCGCCCCGCTCCGGGTCGTCCAGGAAGAAGCCGAAGTTGGAGTACAGGTCCAGGCCGGAGCGGATGCCGAAGAGCTGCACCTTCCGGGTGGAGGCGCGGCCCGTGTGGGTCCAGGTGCCGGAGAGGCTGTAGCGCTGCGCGCTCCCTCCGTCGGTGGTGTCGACCTGCCCGAAGCGGCCGATGGCGCCGCTCTCCACGGCGCGCAGCGGGACCTGGTCGCTGGCGTTCCAGCGGTTGCGGTACGCCAGCCCCAGCAGGGAGAAGCGGGAGGGGCCGCGCTCCCACGAGTAGCGCGCGATCCCGGTGAGCTTGCGGAGCTCCTGCCCCCGCTCCCAGGGGCCGTCGTAGGCGCGGGCCTCGCCGCCGGCCAGGAGGTCGCCGCCGCCCAGGCGCGACGAGGCGCCCGCGGCGACGCGCGCCAGCCCGTTCTCCCCCACGCCCACGGTGGCGAAGGGGCGGTCCAGCCGGCGCACCAGGTGGAACTCGGCGCCGCCGGCGCTCCCGAAGTCCCCCAGCTCGGCGTGGTACACGCCCAGCCGGTAGTCCAGGTAGTCGACGAACTCGGGGATGAGGAAGTTGAGGTCGGTGTAGCCCTGCCCGTGGCCGTGGGTGGGCATGTTCACCGGCATCCCCTCCACGAGGGTCCGGAAGTCGGTGCCGTGGTCCAGGTTGAAGCCGCGGACGAAGTACTGGTTGGCCTTCCCCTCGCCGGAGTGCTGGGTGACGATGACGCCGGGGACGGTCTCCAGCAGCTCCCCCTCGCGCGCCAGCGGGCGGGCGCGGAGGTCGGAGGCGCCCACGCGCCCCTGCGAGGAGGTGCTGGCGATCCCGACGAGGTCGTCGATCCGCCCGTTGACGCGGATGGTGTCCAGGACGGCGACGGTGCTGTCGCGCGGAGGTCCGGTCTGGGCGTGGAGCGCGCCCGCGCCGCCGAGCGCGAGCGCCCACGCGAGGAGTGCGGCGCCCGCCCAGGGCGGACGCATGGAGATCGGTCGTTGCATCGGTTCGTGAGCTCCCCTGGATGCATACCCGTGACTGCCGGGCACGCGTGCATGCATGCCCGGACAGGTGAAAGCGATGGCCGTGCTTTCAGCCCTGCAGTCGGGGAGGGGGAGTGTCGACGCGGAAGGCGGCCTGGCGCGGCGCGGGCGCCCGGGAGGGCGCGACGGACGCGTCCCGGGCGGGGGGCGGCGCGTGTGCTATGCTGGGGAGGAGGTAGTACTTCGAAAGCCCGTCGGCGGGGACGGCGGGGTCCTCGACGGGAGCGTGGTCGTGGGTGTGCACGACGCCGTCGTGCTCGTGGGGCGCGTCGGGGGCGGGAGGCGCGTCGTCCCGGTGCTCGTGGTGGTCGTCCTCTTCGTGGTGCTCGGTGGCGAGGTGCACCCAGAGCTGCCCGGCCTGCCCCACGGGCGAGAGCGCCAGCACCAGCCCGTACGCCAGCAGAAGCGGGAGGAGGCGGGCCCACGAGGCACGGGGCGCCGCCTTCCTGGACTGCCGACGCGTGTTCGCGGGGTCGCTCGTGTCCCGCATCCGGGGTCCGTGGGGGGTGTGGCGCGGCGCGTCCGCCGCCGGGAAGGCTGGACAAACGTGCTGCAAGCCACGTGCCCTGTCTCCCTACGGCGCCCGGCGGCGGGTCATCACGTAGATGCGCTGCCTCGCGGCCATCTGCGGATCGAGCCCGCGCAGGCGCTCCACCACGCGCGGGGTGGCCTCGACGCCGCGGGCCACCAGGAGGACCCCGCGGGTGGTGCGCAGCTCCTCCGCGAACACCATCCCCGGGCGGACGCCCCGCAGCTCCACCTCCACCGTCTCCATCTGCCGCGAGCCGTCCCCGCGCAGCGTGGAGAGGTGGTCGAGGAGGTCGGGGTCGTACTCCCCCGCCCGCGCGCGGAGCGCCTCGACGGCGCCGGGGCCGCTCACGCTCCGCGACTCCAGCGCCACGTAGTCGGTGGCCACCCGGAGGATGCGCGCCCCGAGCGGGATCTCCTTCTCCGCCGGGCTCCCGGCCGGAGCGCCGGCCCCGTCGAAGCGGAGCCGGCACCGCGCCAGCACCTCGCGCACGGCCTCCATCTCCGGGAGGCACGCCACCACCTGGCTCGCGATCTCGGGCGGGGACTCGAAGGCGAGCGCCTCCGCGGCGGTCAGCGGCTCGCCCCGGGCCAGCTTCTGCTCCAGCGCGTCGGGGACGGCCAGCGCCCCCAGCTGCGAGAGCGACGCCGCGATCGCCACCGCCCACGGAGCCTCCGTTCCCGCCGCCACGCCCAGCTCCACGGCGAGGTCCCGGATGCGCTCCGCGCGCCCGGCGGCCGCGGGGCGGACCAGGGCGAGGAGGTTGCTGAGCGCCCGGACGCTCCCCCGGCGGGTCTCGTCCAGCAGCTTCCGCTCCTCGATGGCGGCGCGGCGGTGCTCCACGGCCGCCCGGAGCGTCTCCAGGAGGAGGGGGCCGCGGCAGGGCTTGGTGAGGAAGCGGAAGATGGCGCCGTCGTTGACGGCGGCCACGGAGGAGGCCACGTCGGGCTGGCCGGTGAGGAGGACGCGCGTGGTGTCGGGCGCCAGCACGCGCACCCACGACAGGAAGGTGACGCCGTCGCTCCCCCCCATGCGCAGGTCGGAGAAGACGACGGAGAACTCGGGGTGATCCTCGAGGGCGCGGAGGCCGGCGTTGGGGCCCGGCGCGGTGACCACCTCCGCGCGCCCGCGGAAAGTCCGGACGAGCGCCTGGAGGATCTCGGGGTCGTCGTCGAC
The DNA here is from genome assembly GCA_963733105.1 of uncultured Gemmatimonadales bacterium. Classification (GTDB taxonomy): domain Bacteria; phylum Gemmatimonadota; class Gemmatimonadetes; order Longimicrobiales; family Longimicrobiaceae; genus JAFAYN01. The sequence goes on from CAVTCB010000004.1 coordinate 42,125, forward strand.
GCAGAGCACCCGCGGGAGGGGGAGAACCGCCTCCCGCGCGTCCCCCGGCGGGTCGAGGACGGGCGACGCTGTGTGCGGCACGGGCGGGGATCGGTCGGAAGGGAAGGGGACCTTCACCCTCCCAGGTATCGTCCGGAACGTGTCGGCTCTTGAGTGGTCTACCGCTCCCGGGGGCGGTTCTTGTCCACGATGGCGGCCAGGATCAGGAGGAAGGCGAGGAGGCGGAGGCCGTACAGCCAGGTCGTGTCCGCGGTGCCGCGCTCCCAGGCGGCGAGGGCGGCCCGCTGCACGGTGAGGAGCCCGAACGCCGCCGCGAACAGGAGGAAGAGGCGGTCGCGCGACTGCTTCCAGAAGCGGAGGAAGAAGAGGGCGGAGACGGCGTACCCGGCCACCAGGAGGCCGGAGATGAAGAGCGTCATCCCTGCGACTCCCAGACGAGGCCGTAGACGAGGAGCGCCACCCCCACGACCGCCGGGAGGGTGCGCCACACGGAGAGGTCCATCTCCGGCACCACCCGCACGTCGATGACCAGGAGGAGGTTGTTCAGGAAGAACCCGGTGAAGCAGAGCCCGCTCCACAGGAGGAGCCGCACGCGGGTGCGGGAGTAGCCGCGCAGGAGGAGCACCGCGCAGGCGAGGCTCGTGAGCGCGCACAGGACGTAGACCAGGACGGCCATGCTCTAGCTCCCCTTCAGCCGGAAGGCGTCCGCGAACGACTGGACGGGGTCGGCGGGACGGTCGTAGATGGCCCGGATGAGCTGCACCGGGAAGCGGTTGTAGGTGTCGGCCAGCATCTCCACCGTGGCGCGCGACTCGGGGCGCCCGGGGGCGTACCGGTGCCCGCCGCCGGCGCCGCGCGCCGTCAGCCCGGAGCGGTCCAGGTCGCGGAGCGCGGAGCCCACGGCCTCCACGGTGCCCTGGAGCTGCCCGGCGGCGTCGGCGGGCGTCCACTCCCGCTCGGGGCTCCGGTACAGGAGGAGGAGCACGTCCAGGTGCGTCATGGACGCGAGGTCCCGCCGCACCATCTCGCGGACGGCTTCGGGGAGGCCGGCCTCAGCCATGGAGGGCGCTCCCGTCCCGGGGGCGGAGCGGCGGGACCTCGTCCTCGAAGAGCATGGGGGCCGGCTCGGCGGCGAGCCCCATCCCCTCCGCCAGCCGCTCCAGCCCGGCGGCGAGGGTGCGCAGCTCGGCGTCGTCCAGCGCCTGGAGGCCGGCGAAGAGGCGGGCCGTGGGCGGGAGCGGCGCGTCCCTGAGGACGGCGCGGCCCTCGTCGGTGATGCGGACCCCGGTGCGCCGCCGGTCGGCGCCGGAGTGGTCGCGCTCGGCGAGCCCGCGGAACACCAGGCGGTCGACCACCTCGGCCACGGAGGTGCGGTCGGTGAGGGTGCGCTCCCCCAGCTCGGTGAGCGAGGAGGCGGCGCCGTCGGTCAGGCAGGAGAGGACGTAGAGCTGCGCCGTGCTGATCCCCGCCTCCACGTGCGTCTGCTGGGCGGCCAGCCGCAGCGAGCGGACGATCCGGCGCACGGCTCCCACCGCGCGGGTGGTGTCTTCCGCGCGCTCTCCGGCTTCACTCCCGTTCCGGGCGTGCGTCGGGCGCAAGCGAGTCTCCGGGTCTTTCGATTCCCCGCGATGCGGGGGGACCCCCGCATTCCAGGGAAGAACATGCGTTCTCCGCGGCGGTCGTGCAAGGGGGCCGGGACGGCTACGACCCGGCGATCTCGCGCGCGCCGGCGTCCAGCAGGTACTGGCCGAGCTGCCGGGGCCCGTCCTCGCCGCTCAGGAGGGCGAACTCGGCGATCAGGGCGGGATAGGCGGACCACGTCTCGGCGACGTGCGCGGCCATGCGCGGCCACGTCCGTCCGCCGGCCGCGCGGTACCGCTCCAGCAGGTCGGCGGTGACGTCGCGGCCGAGGGTGGCGTACTGGAGGGTGAAGTCCGCGGCCGGGTCGGCCACCTGGGCCTCGGTCCAGTCGAGGAGGCCGGTGACGCGGTGCGCGTCGTCCACCAGGAGGTGCGGCGGGTGCAGGTCGCCGTGGATCAGCGCGGAGTGCTCCGGCCAGAAGGTGTCGTCGGCGAGCCACGCCTGCCAGCGGCGCCACACGGGGTCGGGGACCTCCAGCACCCCGCGGGCGCGCTCCATCCGCGCGGCGTGCGCCTCCCGCACTTCGGCGGGGGTCCGCACGGGGAGCCCGGCGGCGGCGGCCGCGTCGGGCTCGACGGCGTGCAGCGCGGCGAGGGTGTGGGCGAGGGCGTCGAGGAAGGCGCCGGGCGGTGCGGTCTCGTCGAAGCGCCAGACGTAGCCGCCGGCTGCCGCGTCGACGACGGCCGCGGGGTGGCCGGCGAGGCGGCGGTAGGCGATCATCTCCGGCGCGAACACCTCCCACCGCGGCACCTCCACGGGGAGCCGGTCCCGGAGCATCCGGAGGGCCCGCTCCTCGGCGGCGGCCCGCTCCAGCACGTCGGGGCGCCGCGGGACGCGCACCACCCAGCGGGCGCCGTCCTCGTCCGTGGCGTGGGCGACGAGGAAGTCGGCGCCCGACTCGTCCCACTCGGTCCGTTCGGGAACGAGGCGGAGGCCGTGCCCGTGGGCGGTGGCGAGGAGGTCTTCGGTGGGGTCGGTCAATTCGGTGGCCTGGCAGAGGTGAGTCGATGGCAGACACGCAGTGGGGCGGCGCATCGTACCCTCTCGGCCTCCACACCTGCAAGGACCGGCTTGCCCTCCCGCCCGCCGCGCCCCACCTTGTCCGCACCCGCGCGACAAACCCTGCGCGGCCTCCCCGACGTACCCCCGACACCAGGAGGAACGGATGAGAAGCACGCGTGCGAAGCGGTGGATCTTCTCCGGCGCGGTCACTCTCGCGCTCGGTTTCGGCGCCGCGCAGGCGTTCGCGTCGCCGGCGAAGGCGCCCGGCACCGCCCGGTTCTGCGACGACAGCGCCTGCAACCTCGAATGCCTCAGCGACGGCTTCCTCGGCGGCGGGGAGTGCGTGCCGCTTACGCGCGGCGGCGAAGCCTGCTTCTGCTACTTCTGATTGAGCGGGCCCGGTCCGGGGCGCTCCCCGCGCCCCGGACCCAACCATCCCCTTCCGTGTACAGGCACCCGCCGACAGACCCGAACACTTTGCGAACTTCCCGACCCCAGTGACGGCCGACGAGACCCAGCAGACGCATCCCGAGAGCACCCCCGACCCGGCGCTCGACGCCGCCCGGGAGGTGCTGCGCCGCTGCTGGGGGTACCCGGACTTCCGCCCCGGGCAGGACCAGGCCGTCCGCAACGTCCTTTCCGGCGGCGACTCGCTCACCATCATGCCCACCGGGGGCGGGAAGAGCCTGTGCTACCAGGTCCCCGGGATGATGCTCCCCGGCGTCACCCTGGTGGTGTCCCCGCTCATCTCGCTGATGAAGGACCAGGTCGACGCCCTCGACCTGCGGGGGCTCCCCGCCACCTTCCTCAACTCCACCCTCTCCGGGAGCGAGATGGCCGCGCGGCTCGGCGCCGCCGAGCGGGGGGAGTACAAGCTGGTCTACGTCGCCCCCGAGCGCTTCGACGCCGAGAGCTTCCAGGAGCGGCTCGCCCGGCTGAACGTCTCCCTCCTCGCCGTCGACGAGGCGCACTGCGTCTCCGAGTGGGGGCACGACTTCCGCCCCTCGTACCTCCGCCTGGGGCGCGTGCGCGAGGCGCTGGGGAATCCCCCCGTCGCCGCGCTCACCGCCACCGCCACCGAGGAGGTGCGCCGCGACATCGTCCGCCAGCTCGGGCTGCGCGACCCCGCCACCGTCGTCACCGGGTTCGACCGGCGGAACCTGAACTGGCACGTCCTGCGGGCCAAGAACGACTCCGAGAAGGACCGCCTCCTCCTCAAGCTCCTCCGCGGGCGCGAGGGGTCCGCCATCGTCTACGCCTCCACCCGCAAGAGCGTCGACGCCCTCACCTCGCTCCTCAACGGCGTGGGCGTGCGCGCCGTCGGCTACCACGCCGGGATCCCCGACGCCGAGCGGAAGCGCATCCAGGAAGCCTTCATGACCGGGCAGGTCCCCGCCGTCGTCGCCACCAACGCCTTCGGGATGGGGATCGACAAGTCCGACGTGCGCATCGTCGTGCACTACAACATGCCCGGCAACCTGGAGGCGTACTACCAGGAGGCCGGGCGCGCCGGGCGCGACGGCCAGCCCTCCGAGTGCGTCCTCCTGCACGCCTACTCCGACCGCTTCACGCACGAGTTCTTCATCGACCAGGCCAGCCCGCCCCGCGCCGTCGTCGAGCAGGTCATGCGCGGCCTGCGCAACGGGATGGACCACACCGGGCTCTTCTCCGTCCCCATCCCCGAGTTCGCCGCCACCCTCCCCGGCCTCAAGGGCGACCGGCAGGTGCACTCCTCGCTCCGCATCCTCCAGGACTACGGGCTGGTGCGGCAGAGCCCCGCCGGGAGCGCCTCGCTCCGCGTGCGGCTCATCGCCACCCCCCAGCGCATCAAGCGCGAGCTGGGGGAGACCGGGCGCACCGCCGAGGTCGAGCTGCTCCGCACCCTGTGGAAGGCGGGACGGGGCGAAGCCGTGTACCGCGGCGCCGACCTGGAGTGGCGCGACCTGGGGCCGCGCGGACGCGTCGCCGCCCTCCTGGACGCCCTCCAGGCCGAGGGGTTCGTGGAGTGGACCGCGTGGAGCGGGGAAGGAGTCATGGTGCTGGACCGCGCCACCCCCCTCAACCGCCTCCCCGTGGACTGGCAGGCCGTCGAGACCAAGAAGCGGCGCGACACCCGCAAGCTCGCCGAGATGCAGCGCTACGCCTACACCGAGGGGTGCCGGCGCGGCTTCGTGCTCCGCTACTTCGGCGACGCCGCCGCCATGGACGAGTGCGGCGCCTGCGACAACTGCCTCCAGGCGCGGGGCGCCGGCGCCATCGCCGCCACCGAGGGCGGCCCCGCGAAGCGCACCACCCGCCAGGAGCGGAGCTCGGCCCCCGCCCCCGCCGACCGGCCCCCGCTGGACGAGGCCGGGGAGGGGCTCCTCGCCGAGCTGCGCCGCGTGCGCGCCGGCGTCGCCAAGCGGGCCGGGCTCCCCCCGTACTTCGTCTTCGCCGACTCCGTCCTCCAGGCCTTCGCCGCCCGGCGCCCCACCAGTCCCGAGGAGATGCTCGCCGTCCCCGGCGTCGGGCCCAAGACGCTGGAGAAGTACGGGCGCCCCTTCCTGGAGGCGCTGCGGAAGCACGTCGAGGAGCACGGCGGCGCCCCCGCCCCCTCCCCGGACGACGCGCCCGCCCCCCGGCGCCGCGCCCGCGCCGCGGACGCCGGGGAGCGCCCCGGCCCCGCCGACGAGCGGGAGGCCGGGCTGTACCGCCGCCTGCGGGCGCTCCGCACCGAGCTGTCCAAGGGGGCCGGGCTCCCGCCCTACTGCGTCTTCGCCGACAAGACCCTGGTGGAGCTGGCGCGCCGCTCCCCCCGCAGCGAGGCCGAGATGCTGGACGTCCCCGGGATCGGCCCCGCCAAGCTGGAGCAGTACGGCGAGGCCTTCCTCAGCGCCATCCGCGCCCACCTCGAGGAGGGGGACGCCGTCGGCGTGTGACCGCCCCCGCCGCGGGGGTGCCTTTCGGGACAGGGGCCGGGGAGGTAGATTGCCCTGTTTTTGTGCGCGCCCCCGCCGGCCCTGAAACGACGATCATGGAACGCTACTTCGACGAGAACCACCTGACGGTCCGGGACATGGTCCGCGACTTCGCCCGGAACGAGATCGCGCCCGTGGCCGGAGAGCTGGACCAGAGCTCCGAGTTCCCCTGGGAGAACGTCGCCAAGATGTCCGAGCTGGGGCTCTTCGGCATTCCCTGGTCCGAGGAGCTGGGCGGCGCCGGGATGGACGGGATCGCCTACATGATCGTCATCCACGAGCTGGCCAAGGTGGACGCCTCGCACGCCATCACCGTGTCGGCGCACACCACCCTGGGCACCTCCCCCATCGTCGCCTTCGGGACCGACGAGCAGCGGGAGCGCTACGTCCCCCTCCTGGCCTCCGGGAAGGTGCTCGGCGGGTTCGGGCTCACCGAGCCCGGCGCCGGCTCCGACGCCGGCGGCACCCGGACCGTCGCCGTCAAGGCCGACGGCGGGTGGGTGCTGAACGGGAGCAAGATCTTCATCACCCACGCCGGCGTCGGCGAGGTGTTCGTCGCCACCGCCGTCACCGACCGGGAGAAGGGAAGCAAGGGGATCACCTCCTTCATCGTCACCAAGCCCACCACCGACCTGGAGCGCGCGCGGGAGGTGGGAGTCGGGCACTCCGACGAGCTGGAGTTCACGAAGGGAGTCAGGGCGGGGAAGAAGGAGGACAAGATGGGGTGGCGCGCCTCCGACACCCGCGAGCTGGTGCTGGAGGACGCCTTCGTCCCGGACGCCAACGTCCTGGGCGAGGTGGGGATGGGGTTCGTCAACTTCATGAAGACCCTGGACTCCGGGCGCATCGGGATCGCCGCGCTCTCGCTGGGGATCGCCGAGGGCGCCTTCGAGCAGGCCCTCCGCTACGCCGGCGAGCGCAAGCAGTTCGGCAAGGCCATCAACGAGTTCCAGGGCATCCAGTTCATGCTGGCCGACATGGCCACGGAGATCGAGGCCGCCAGGCACCTCGTCTACCACGCCGCCTGGCTGAAGGAGCAGGGCAGGCCGTTCACCAAGGAGGCCGCCATGGCCAAGCTCTTCGCCTCCGAGCTGGCCATGCGCGCAACCACCAAGGCCGTGCAGATCCACGGCGGGTACGGCTACACCAAGGAGTACCCGGTGGAGCGCATGATGCGCGACGCCAAGATCTGCGAGATCGGAGAGGGGACGAGCGAGATCCAGCGACTGGTGATCGCCCGCAACCTCGTCCGGGAACTCAACCACTGAGAAGGCCCAGGATGCCGCACCGGGCCTCGGAGGACGCCGCCCGCCGGCGCGCACGGCACCGCCGCACGGCGGTGCCACCCGCGCGCTCCGGCCCGCGACGTCCTTCCGGGAACGGGGCATCCGGCGCCGGCCACGAGCCGCGCCGGGGGCCGAGAGCAGCGCCCGCACCGCCGGGCGCACCGGAAGCAGGTTCAAATACATGCACAAGAACGACGTTTCGCGGGCGCCCCTCGGCGCCCGCGGGGGAGGCTCGCGCAGGGAGCGGGTGATCCGCCTCGCGCCCGCCGGCCGCAAGGGGGCCGCGTGAAGCGCGAGATCCTGATGAACACCACCGCCAAGGAGACCCGGGTCGCCATCCTCGAGGACGACGCCCTGGTGGAGCTCATGGTGGACCGCCCGGACGCCGCCCGCATGGTGGGCGACATCTACCTGGGGAAGGTGGACGCCGTCCTCCCCGGCATCCAGGCCGCCTTCGTGGACATCGGCACCGAGAAGGCCGCCTTCCTGCACGTCTCCGACGTGGCCGTGGAGGAGGAGGAGGAGAGCGGCGCCGCCGCCGAGGACGACGACGACGAGGACGAGGGGAAGCGCCGCGCCCGGCGCTACCCCCCCATCCAGGACGTCGTCAAGAAGGGGCAGGAGATCATCGTCCAGGTGTCCAAGGAGCCCATCAGCACCAAGGGCCCCCGCGTCACCGCGCACATCTCCCTCCCCGGCCGCTTCCTGGTGTACATGCCGGGGTCCGACCACGTGGGCGTCTCGCGGAAGATCGAGGACCGCGAGGAGCGCGCGCGGCTGCGCGCCCTGGCCAAGGAGATCCTCCCCGAGAAGGCCGGCGGGCTCATCATCCGCACCGTCGGCGAGGAGCTCACGCGCGACACCTTCGCGCGCGAGCTGAAGTCGCTGATGAACACCTGGGCGCAGATCCAGAAGCGCGCCAAGCGCGCCCGCGCGCCCTCGGCCGTGCACCGCGAGGCCAAGCTCACCGCCGGGATCATCCGCGACCTCTTCTCGCAGAAGGTCGACTCCCTCACCGTGGACTCCAAGGACGTCCACGCCGAGGTGCACCAGTACCTCGACGGCGTGGACCCCTCCCTCATGGAGCGGGTGCACCTGTACGAGGACCCCGTCCCGCTCTTCGACGCGTACGGGATCGAGAAGGCCATCCACGAGGCCTTCCAGCGCAAGGTGACCCTCCCCTCGGGCGGCTACATCATCATCGAGCCCACCGAGGCGCTGGTCTCCATCGACGTCAACACCGGGCGCTACACGGGGAAGAAGGACCCGGAGAAGACGATCCTCAAGACCAACCTGGACGCCGCCAAGGAGATCGCCCGGCAGCTCCGCCTGCGCGACATCGGCGGGATCATCGTCTGCGACTTCATCGACATGGAGGCCAAGGCCAACCGGGAGAAGGTGCTCCAGGAGCTGCGCTCGCACCTGTCGCGCGACCGGGCCCGCACCAAGGCCTTCCAGGTGTCCGAGCTGGGGCTCATCGAGATGACCCGCCAGCGGGTGCGGCAGTCGCTCTACCAGTCGCAGACCGAGGCCTGCCGCTGCTGCGCCGGAACCGGGCGCATCTTCACCGCCGAGACCATCATCCGGCGCATCGAGCGGGCCGTGCGCCGCGCCGCCACCGAGGGGAAGGAGAAGTCGCTCCTCATCCGCGTGCACCCCGAGGTCGCCCTGTACGTCGCCGAGAACGAGCGCGACTTCGCGCGGCGGCTGGAGCGCGAGTCGCGCATCAAGCTCACGCTCCGCGACCACCCGCTGATGAACGAGGACGACTACCGCATCCTCTCCGGTGCCTCCGGGCAGGACGTGACGCAGAAGTACGCTTTGGGATAGGGGACAGCGGACAGGGAACAGGGGACAGCAAGAAACGGCGGACGGCGGGAAACGGCAGTTGTCGTTGCAGGCTGTCCCCTGTCCCCTGTAACCTGTCCCCTTGTCCTTGACAGATGCCCGGAATTGCTCGATATTCAGGGCTTGCATTCGTTTTCGGTATACGTCCGAGATCACGGGAGTCCACCAACATGTACGCCATCATCCGCACCGGCGGCAAGCAGTTCCGGGCCGAGCCGGGTAAGACGCTTCGCATCCCGTCCGTCGACATCCAGCCCGGCGAGTCGCTCCGCTTCGAGGACATCCTCCTCGGCGCCGACGGCGACCAGGTCAAGGTCGGCGCCCCCCTGGTGTCGGGTGCGGCGGTGACGGCTGAGGTGCTCCGGCACGGCAAGGGCGAGAAGATCATCATCTTCAAGCACAAGCGCCGCAAGAACTACCGTCGCAAGCAGGGCCATCGGCAGAAGTTCACCGAGGTCCGCGTCAACGACATCAACCTGGGCTAGGAAGGAGCACACCCATGGCTCACAAGAAAGGCGGCGGCTCGACTCGCAACGGCCGCGACTCGAACGCCCAGCGCCTGGGCGTGAAGAAGTTCGGCGGTGAGTTCGTGCGCGCCGGCAACATCATCATGCGCCAGCGCGGCACCAAGATCCACCCCGGGCAGAACGTCGGGATCGGGAGCGACGACACGCTCTTCGCGCTCGTCGACGGTCACATCCAGTTCGGGCGTCTCGACAAGGACCGGAAGCGGGTCTCCGTGCTCCCGGCGGCGCTCGTCGCCGCCGAGGAGGAGTCGGCCCCGGTCGTCGACGTGGCGGCGGACTGACCTTCTGGTTCCTGACGTGGGAGCGCCCCGGCCTTTGCGCCGGGGCGCTTTTTTTTGTGTCATACGGCAGGGTTTGGGCGTGTCCCCCCGCAGGCGGGGGGCCGGGCTACGCGCGGAGTAAGGCACGATACGACCGTGCCTAACTCCGTCGAGCCCCAACGATACTGCTGTTGGGTCTCGACCCTGCCGGGCGCGTATCCCTCACGCGGGGCTCGCTCGCGTTCCTCGCCTGTCGTTCTCCCCTCCCCCCTTGTGGGGGAGGGGCCGGGGGTGGGGGGTACGGGGCCGGGGGAGGGGGGTATGGCCGGGTTTCTGCATCGCACCCGGGCTCGTTTCCACCCCGATCCGAGCCCGGAGACCGATGAGCGAGCCGACCACGAGCCCCAGCTGGCCTCCCGCCAGCAGCGCCGACTTCCCCCTGGTGGGGCGCCTCCCCGCCTACGTCTTCGCCCAGATCAACGCCGAGAAGCGCGAGCGCATCGACGCCGGCGAGGACGTCATCGACCTGGGGATGGGGAACCCCGACCTGCAGACCCCCGGCCACATCGTGGACGAGCTGGTGGAGCACGTCCGCGACGGCAGGCACCACCGCTACAGCGCCTCCCGCGGCATCTACGGGCTGCGCGAGGCCGTCGCCGAGCACTACGAGCGCCGCTACGGCGTCACCCTCGACCCCGAGACCGAGGTGGTGGTCACCATCGGCGCCAAGGAGGGGATCTCGCACCTGATGCTCGCCATCCTGGAGCGCGGCGACACCGTCCTCGTCCCCTCGCCCGCGTACCCCATCCACTCCTACTCCGTCATCTTCGCCGGGGGGAGCGTGCGCGCCCTCCCGCTGCGCGGCGACGGCACCGGGAAGGTGGACGCCGACGCCCTCCTGGCCTCCGTCGAGGAGGCGTGCCGCTCCGAGACCCCCAGGCCGAAGGCGCTGGTCCTCTCCTTCCCCAACAACCCCACCACGCTCACCGCCGACCCCTCCCTCTTCGAGCGCGCCGTCGAGCTGTGCAACCGCGAGCGGATGCTCCTGGTGCACGACTTCGCCTACGCCGACTTCGGCTTCGGCGCCGACCCCCCTAGCCTCCTGCAGACCCCCGGAGCCCGGGAGATCGGCGTGGAGTTCTTCTCCATGTCCAAGTCGTACTGCATGGCCGGGTGGCGCGTGGGGTTCTGCGTGGGGAACGCCCCCATGGTGCAGGCCCTCACCAAGATCAAGAGCTACCTGGACTACGGGATCTTCCAGCCCATCCAGATCGCCGCCGCGCACGCCCTCCGGGCCGGACAGGAGTGCGTGCAGGAGACCTGCGAAGCGTACCGCGTCCGCCGCGACGCCCTGGTCGGCGCCCTCGCCGAGGCCGGGTGGGAGATCCCGCTCCCCGACGCCACCATGTTCGTCTGGTCCCCCATCCCTGCGCCCTTCGCCGAGATGGGCTCCGTGGAGTTCGCGCGGATGCTCCTCCGCGAGGCCGGCGTGGTGGTCTCCCCCGGCGTGGGGTTCGGGCCCGAGGGGGAGGGGCACGTCCGCTTCGCCCTCATCGAGCCCGAGGAGCGCCTGCGCGAGGCCGCCCGCCGCGTGGGAATCGTGCTGAGCCGGGGTGGAAAAACGTAAGTACCTGTGTTATAATGATTTGCAAACAAACGACGTGTAGCTCGTAGCCCGAGCGGCGCCCCGGTGCCGCTCTCCCGGGCCGCGCGTCCCGTGACCACCCCCCGGGAGGGAGGAGAGCCGATGCGTCTCGATCGACACACCCTGCTCCGGGCGCTGCGCCGTGCCCGCGTCCGTGCTGTGCCTGGGCGGCTTCGCGCCGCTCGCCGCCGCGCCGGCCCGCCCCGACACCGTGGAGGCGGCCGAGCGGGTCCGCGGGTACCTGACCGACCACGTGGTGGTGATCTCCATCGACGGGCTGCGCCCCGACGCCATCGACAGGTTCGGGGCGGGGACGCTCCGCCGGCTGATGCGGGAGGGGAGCTACACCCTCCAGGCGCGCACCATCCTCCCGAGCAAGACGCTCCCCTCGCACACCTCCATGCTGACCGGGGTGGAGCCGGAGGACCACGGGATCACCTGGAACACGGACGAGACCGACACCCACGGCGTGGTGGAGTCGCCGACCATCTTCTCCATGGCGCGGGAGCGCGGCTTCAGCACCGCGGCGTTCTTCAGCAAGACCAAGTTCCACCACCTGGAAGTGCCCCGGTCGCTGGACCACGTCCAGTCCCCGCAGACCGGGAAGTGGACGTACAGCCACACGCTGGACAACGTGGAGGAGTACCTGGAGGAGGGCTCCGATCCCAACCTCATGTTCGTGCACATCGGCGAGCCCGACTACGCCGGGCACCTCTTCGGGTGGATGAGCGGGCGGTACGGGGACGCGGTGCGCACGGCCGACCGCGCCGTGGCCGCCGTGCTGCGCGACGCCGACGAGGCCTTCGGGGAAGGGGAGTACACCGTGATCGTCACCGCCGACCACGGCGGGCACGGGATGAACCACGGGAGCGCCGACCCGCGCGACGTCACCATCCCCTGGATCGCGTGGGGGAAGGGCGTGCAGGGCGGGACCGAGCTTCCCGCCGGTATCCGGACCATGGACACGGCGGCCACCGCCCTCTGGCTGCTGGGGGTGCAGTTCCCCGCCGACGGCGACGGGCGCCCGGTGGTCCCGGCTTTTACGACGGAGTGAAGAGCAAGGTTCGGGCGTGCCCCCGCTGGCGCGGGGTCGGGCTGCGGCTCCGTAAAGCACGATACGACCGTGCTTAACGGAGTCGAGCCCCGCAAACTGCGCGGGTCTCGCCCCTTCGGGCTCGCATCCCTCACGCGGCGCCCGTGCGCAGACTGAACTTGCGGACGCCAGCGTGGAGATGCCCCTCCCCCGGAACGGGGGAGGGTGGCGGCTCTCAGGCCGCCGGGTGGGGGCCTCCCGCGGACGCGCACGTTCTCCCTTCCGTAGGATGTACTCCCGGCCTCTCCGCCTTCCGGCGGAGGGGCCGCTCCCGTTGGGGCCCGGGTCGTCCGACCCTTGCCGCCGGCTCCGCGCCGGGCCATTGTGCGGGACGACCACGTACCCGGGAGACGACCTCATGGAAGCAGCGGCGGGAGGGGAGCCGATCAGCCGGCGGGGGATGCTGGCGGCGGGGATCGCGGCGGTGGTCGCCGCGGCGTGCGGGGGGAACGGCGGCGGAGGGGCGCGCGGGGAGGGGATCGGCACCGGCGCCGCGGAGGGGCGGCTGCGGGCACGGCCCGGGACGCCGTCGCAGGCCGGGCCGGCGGGGCTGCACCCGCTGGGGCTGGAGCGGGGGCGCGACGGCTTCGTGTACGTCCCCGCCTCGTACTCCGCGGAGCGGCCGGCGCCGCTGGCCGTCGTGCTGCACGGCGCCGGCGGGGGCGCGCGGGAGGCGCTGTCCATGCTCCGCCCCCTGGCCGACGGCGCCGGGCTCGTCCTCCTGTCCCCCGACGCGCGCGCCTCCACCTGGGACGCCGTCGCCGGCCGCTTCGGCCCCGACGTCGCCTTCGTGGACCGGGCCCTCGCGCACCTCTTCCGGCGCTGGGCCGTGGACCCCGCCCGCCTCGCCGTCGCGGGCTTCTCCGACGGCGCCTCCTACGCCCTCTCGCTGGGCGTCACCAACGGCGACCTGTTCTCCCGCATCGTCGCCTTCTCCCCCGGCTTCATCGCCGCCGGGCCGCGGACCGGCGCGCCGCGCGTCTTCGTCTCCCACGGCACCCGCGACGAGGTGCTCCCCATCGACCGGTGCAGCCGCCGCATCGTCCCCCAGCTCCGCCGCATGCAGCTGGACGTGGTCTACCGCGAGTTCGACGGGCCGCACACCGTCCCGCCCGCCGTCGCGCGCGAGGCCGTGGAGTGGCTGTCGTGAGGGTCGCCGTCTTCGGCACCCGCCCGTACGACCGCGAGTCCCTGGACGCCGCCAACGCCGCGCACGGCCACGAGCTGGCCTACTTCGAGCCGCGGCTCACCCCCGAGACCGCCCCCCTCGCGGACGGCTTCCCCGCCGTGTGCGCCTTCGTCAACGACCAGCTCTCCGCGCCCGTCCTGCGCGCCCTCGCCGCCGGGGGGACGCGGCTGGTCGCGCTCCGCTCCGCCGGCTTCAACCACGTCGACCTGCGCGCCGCCGCCGAGGCCGGGATCGTCGTCGCCCGCGTCCCGGCGTACTCCCCGTACGCCGTGGCGGAGCACGCCGTGGGGCTGATCCTCGCCCTCAACCGCAAGATCCACCGGGCGTACAACCGCGTCCGCGAGGGGAACTTCGCCCTCGAGGGGCTCCTGGGCTTCGACCTGCACGGCCGGGTCGTGGGCGTCGTGGGGACCGGGAAGATCGGCGAGGCCTTCGCCCGCATCATGGCCGGGTTCGGGTGCCGGCTCCTGGCGCACGACCCCTCCCCCCGCGCCGAGGTGGAGGCGCTGGGCGCGCGCTACGTCCCGCTCGACACCCTCTGGGCCGAGTCGGACGTGGTGGCGCTCCACTGTCCCCTCACCCGGGAGACGCACCACCTGGTGGGGCGCGAAGCGCTCGCGCGGATGAAGGACGGGGTGATGCTGGTCAACACCGGGCGGGGGGCGCTGGTCGACACCCCCGCCGTGATCGAGGCGCTGAAGCGCGGGAAGCTCGGGGCGCTGGGGCTGGACGTGTACGAGGAGGAAGCGGCGCTCTTCTTCGAGGACCACTCCGGCGACGTCATCACCGACGACGTCTTCGCCCGGCTCCTCACCTTCCCCAACGTCCTCGTCACCGCCCACCAGGGGTTCTTCACCCGGGAGGCGCTGGCGAACATCGCGGAGACCACGCTGGGGAACGTGACCGCCTTCGAGCGCGGGGAAGGAGAGCTGAACCGGGTGGAGCCGCCGGACGGGAAGGGAGGCGGCGGGACGTAGCCCGCCCGGGCGTCAGCCGGTGCGCGGGAGGGTGTGACGGAAGCGGAAGGAGTCGCTGGAGGCGTCGGCGCGGAAGCCGATGATGTCCCGGTCGAAGCGCCCGGGGTCGCTGAGGTACTCCTCCACCCACTCCTCGAAGGGGGGGAGGCGCAGCTCCGCGTGCGCCGCGCGGATGGCCCGCTCGGCGCGCGAGTACGGGGCCGGGAAGAAAGAAGACCCCGAGGCCTCGTCGGGCGCCGGGGTCGCTTCGCTCTCGCGGTAGCGCTCTCCGAGGAGGAAGACCTCCTCGGGATTCAGCCGAAGAAGGTGCTCCGCGACACGCGCGGAGCACCAGTCGGAGTACTTCGACTGCAGCTCTTGGCTCTCTATGTGCGGCATCAGGGATCCCGATCGAGACAGACCGACCTTTCCCCAGCCGCACGTTAGTTCCCCGAGGGGACTACGTCAATACCTTCGTCACGCCGCGCCCCTCGCTCCCCCCCGTCAGCACGTCGAAGATCTCCCTCCGGGCCACCAGGTAGCGGATCCCGAGGCTGAGGACGTCCGGCTGCTCCCGCTGCATCTCTTCGAGCTTGGCGGCGACCTCCGCCGGCAGATCCACCTGCAGGGTAACGGGACGCAGATGCCTCATCTTGAACACCCCCGGGCGGGAACGGAAAGGAGAAAATGACTGCGCGGGCCGACAGGGTCGGGAACCCTGGGAGAGACGGCGGTGGCGTCGTTCGGCAGACAAGTATAGGGCCGTCCGCCGGGGGCGTCAATGGCCTGTTACCGGAAACGTAAGTTAATGTTACAGAAGGGTTTGTGCGTAAGTCCCTGCGGCCGTTGACGTTGGCTTTGGGGGCCACTTTGGGGCCGGAAAACGGCGCCCTGACAGGGGCTGGAAGGGGTCAGCCGGCGGCCCTGCGGTGGGCTTCGGCCGAGCGCACGCGGGCGATCAGCTCCTGCGCCAGGGCGAGGTAGCTCTGGGCCCCCGGGGAGGTGATGGCGTACTCCAGCGCCGGCTTTCCGAAGCTGGGCGCCTCGGCCAGGGAGACGTTGCGGGGGATCACGGTGCGGAACACCTGCCCCTGGAAGTGCTTCCGGGCGTCCTCCGCCACCTGCCGCGCCAGCTTGAGGCGCTGGTCGAACAGGGTGAGCACCACCCCCTCCAGCCGCAGCTCCGGGTTCAGGTGCTGGCGCACCATCCGGATCATGTCGCTGAAGTTGGCCAGCCCCTCCATGGCGTAGAACTCGGGCTGGAGCGGGCAGAGCACCCCGTCCGCCGCGGTCAGCGCGTTCAGGGTGAGCACCGACACCGAGGGCGGGCAGTCCAGGAGGACGAAGTCGTACAGGTCGCGGATCCCGGCCAGCGCGCTCCGCAGGCGGAACTGCCACTCCGGCTGCTCCGGGAGCTCCACCTCCACCCCCGCCAGGTCGGTGGTGGTGGGGATGGCGTCCAGCATGGGGAGGTGCACCGAGCGCTCCGTCGCCATGGCGATGGGCGCCATGTCCAGGAGCACGCCGTACAGCGAAGCCTTCTGCGCGTGCGGGTCCAGCCCCAGCCCGCTGGTGGTGTTCCCCTGCGGGTCCAGGTCGATCACCAGCGTGCGCTGCTCGGCCGCGGCCAGGCTCGCGCCGAGGTTGATCGTGGTGGTGGTCTTCCCGACCCCGCCCTTCTGGTTGGCGATCGCGAGGACGTAGGACATGGTCCGGAGGTGGCCCGTGGAGGTCGCCGGGAGCGGCGCCGGGGCGCGGGCGCGCCGCGGAGGGGGATTGCAATCTACGCTTCGGCCACCCCGCCGGACAAGACCGGCGGTGCGGCCCCGCCGGTCATGGCGCGTCCGGCTCTCCGGCCGGGGCGGGGATCATCCCCCGCAGCTCCCCGCGGATGCGGACGTGGCGCTCCGCCTCGCGCAGCAGCCCCTTCGCCTTGAGGAACTCGCGCAGGAGCGCGTACTCCTGCAGCGTGCGCGTCTGCCGGGCCGCGGCCGCGCGCAGCAGCTCCAGCTCCCCGCGGAGCGCCGCCGCCTCCGCGCCCTCCCGCTCCGCCGCGGCGGGGCGGGGCCCCTCCGTGCGCAGCAGCGCCATCATCCCCCCGGGGGGCCGGTCCCCCGCCGGCTTCAGCGGGTGGATCGCCTCGATCTCCCGCATCAGCTTCCGGTCGCGCCGCGCCGCCTCCAGGTCGTGCCGGGCCTGCGCCTCCAGCCAGCTCTCCGCGTCGGTCCCCAGGTAGCGGGCCAGCCGCAGCGCCGAGTCGGCCGTGACCGCCCGGCGCTCGTTGATCATCTCGTTCAGCCGCCGCCGGGAGATCCCCAGCCGCGCCGCGTGCAGGTCCTGCGGGTCCGAGGGCGCCGCCGCCAGCAGCGCGTCCCGGAGCAGCCGGCCGGGGCTGCTACCGGCCCCGTCGCCCGGAAATGCGACCATCATCCGCTCTCCCGTTTTCGTGTGTCCACTCTCCCCGGAACCCCAGCATCTTCCGTGCCCCGCGTGTCCTCCTGTTACGGGATACGTAACTCGTAACTCGACACCTGTATGCAATTTAGGGTGTTTCCGCGGCATCCGACTTGCTTTCTTCGACCACCCCTGCGAGTCGTCGCTCAAGACCCTGAGGCGCCCATGGCGAGCACCATCTGGAAGGGGAGCATCAGCTTCGGACTGGTCAACATCCCGGTCGGCCTGCACAGCGCCGTCCGGGAGGACACCCTCCACTTCAAGCTCCTCCGCGAGAAGGACCTGTGCCCGCTCGGCTACGAGCGGGTGTGCAAGGACAAGAAGGGCGGCCCCGTCCCCTGGGACGAGGTGGTGAAGGGATACGAGTACGAGAAGGGGAAGTACGTGGTCCTCAGCGACGAGGACTTCAAGAAGGCCGCGCTCGCCACCTCCAAGACGTTCGAGATCCAGGACTTCGTCAAGGAGGACGAGATCGACCCGCGCTACTTCGAGAAGCCCTACTACCTGGTCCCCACGGGGCAGGGGGGGAAGGCGTACGCCCTCCTCCGCGAGGCCATGCGCCGCACCGGGACGGTGGGGATCGGGACCATCACCCTGCGCCAGAAGCAGTACCTGGCCTCCATCAAGGTGGTGGAGCAGGCGCTGGTGCTGGACCTGATGCGCTTCGCCAGCGAGGTGGTGGACGAGAAGGAGTTCCAGTTCCCGGACGAGGGCGACGTCCGCCCGCAGGAGCTGAAGATGGCCGAGCAGCTCATCGGGAGCCTCACGGAGGGCTTCGACCCCACCCGCTACAAGGACGAGTACGCGGCCAACCTCCTGCGCATCATCAACGCCAAGCTCAAGGGGAAGAAGGTCAACCTCAAGGAGTCGGCGGAGCCGGAGCCCACCGAGGTCATCAACCTCATGGAGCGGCTGCAGAAGAGCCTGGAGAAGAAGGGGGCGAAGAAGGCCCCCGCCGCCGCCGCGAAGAAGAAGGCGGCCGCCACCGGCTCCACGGCGAAGAAGCGGAAGACGGCCTGAGCCATGGCCCGCGCTCCCCGCACCCTCGGCGAGTACCGGCGCAAGCGCGACTTCGGGAAGACCCCGGAGCCGCGCGGCTCCGCGCGCCCGGCGAAGGGGGAGGGCGGCCTCGTCTTCGTGGTGCAGAAGCACGCCGCCAGCCACCTGCACTTCGACCTGCGGCTGGAGGTGGACGGGGTGATGAAGAGCTGGGCGGTCCCCAAGGGCCCCAGCCTGGACCCCGCCGTGAAGCGGCTGGCCATGGAGGTGGAGGACCACCCCATGGAGTACAACACCTTCGAGGGGACCATCCCCCGGGGGGAGTACGGCGGGGGGACGGTGATGCTCTGGGACCGCGGCACCTACCTCCCCGACGGCCTGGCCCCGGGGGAGGACCCGGAGCGGGCGCTGCGCGAGGGGCACCGCAAGGGGCGGCTCAGCGTCACCTTCCACGGCGAGCGCCTGCGCGGCTCCTGGGCGCTGGTCCGCACCCGCGCCGCGGACGACGACGAGGGGACCAAGCCGCAGTGGCTCCTCCTCAAGCACGACGACGCGGACGCGGACCCCGGCCGCGACCTGGTGGCGGAGGCCGCGACCTCGGTGGAGACCGGGCGCACCATGGAGGAGATCGCGGCGGGGAAGGGGGGGCGCCGCACCTGGCACTCCAACCGGACGAAGCCCCGCGTCGCCTCCCGTCCCGCCGCGCCTGCGCCGGAGACCGCGCCGCTCCCGGACACCTCGGCGCTCCGCCCGATGCTGGCGTCGGCGGGGGAGGGGGCGCCGGAGGGGGAGGGGTGGACCTTCGAGCCCAAGTACGACGGCATCCGGGTGCTGGCCTTCGCCACGGCGGACACGGCGGTCCTGCTGAGCCGCAACGGCCACGACAAGGCGCGCCAGTTCCCCGAGGTGGCGGAGGCGGTGCGCGGCCTGGCGGCGGAGGCGGGGTCGGCGGTGGTGCTGGACGGGGAGGTGGTGGCGCTCTCGGGCGGCGAGCCCGGCCGCTTCGGGGAGATCCAGGGGCGGATGCACCTGGACGACGAGGCCGGCATCCGCGCCGCGGTCCGGGAGGCCCCGGTGGCGCTGGTCGCCTTCGACCTCCTGCTGGAGGGGGAGGAGGTGCTCCTGCGCGAGCCCTGGACGGGGCGCCGCGAGGCGCTGGAGCGGCTGATGGAGGGGCGCACGTCGGAGCGGCTGCGCCTGGGGGAGACCACGGAGGACCGCGAGGGGCTGCTGGCGCGGGGTCGGGCGGAGGGGTGGGAGGGGATCCTGGCGAAGCGGACGGACTCGGCGTACGAGCCGGGCCGGCGCACGCCGCACTGGCGCAAGCTGAAGCTGGAGCGGCAGCAGGAGTTCGTGGTGGGGGGGTGGACGGAGCCGCGCAACACGCGGCAGCACATCGGGGCGCTCCTGCTGGGCTACCATGACGCGGACGGCAACCTCGTGTACGCGGGGCACACGGGGACGGGCTTCACGCGGGAGTGGCTGAACCGGATGATCCGGCTCCTCCGCCCGCTGGAGCGGAAGACGTCGCCCTTCTCGGCCCGCCCGGTCACCAACCAGCGGGCGCACTGGGTGTCGCCGAAGGTGGTGGTGCAGGTGCGCTTCAACCAGTGGACGGCGGACGACAAGCTCCGCCACCCGGTGTTCCTGGGGGTGCGGGACGACAAGGACCCGCGCGCGGTGGTCCGCGAGCCCTCGGGGATGGTGGAGGACGCTCCGGCGAAGAAGGGGTCGGCGAGGAAGACGGCCGTGAAGAAGACCGCCGCGAAGAAGGCTCCGGCGAAGGCCGCGGGGAAGCCGGCGGCGAAGCGCGGGCGGGGGAAGACGCCGCCGGTGCCGGAGCAGCTGGAGGCGGTGCGCGCGGCGGGGGGGGACGGGGTGCTGCGCCTCCCGGAGGGGGCGCTGGAGGTGAGCAACCTGGGGAAGACCTTCTTCCCCCGTCCGAAGCGCACCAAGGGCGACCTCCTGGACTACTACGTCCGCATGGCCGATCATGTCCTCCCCGCCATGAAGGACCGGCCGCTGGTGCTGCGGCGCTTCCCGGACGGGATCGGCTCGGAGGCGTTCTACCAGCAGAGCGCGCCGGAGGAGGCGCCGCCGGGGGTGCGCGTGGAGACCCTGGTCAGCGAGGAGGGGGAGGAGCAGCGCCGGCTGGTGGGTGGGAACCTGGCGACGCTCCTCTACACCATCCAGCTGGGGGCGGTCTCCTTCGATCCCTGGCACTCGCGGGTGGGGAAGCTGGAGTACGCGGATTACACGATCCTGGACCTGGACCCCGGTCCGGGTGCATCATTCCGGCGGGTGATCCAGGTGGCGCGGTGGGTGAAGGAGGAGATGGACGCCTTCGGCCTCCACGGCGCTCTCAAGACGTCAGGCTCCACGGGCCTGCACATCTACGTTCCGCTCCCCCCGAAGACGCCGCTGGAGGCCGCCACGCTGGTGGCGCAGATCGTCGCGACCCGTGTGGCGGCGCTGCACCCGGCGGAGGCGACGGTGGAGCGGATGACGCGCCGGCGGAAGCGGGGGACGGTGTACGTGGACTACCTGCAGAACATCCTGGGGAAGACGGTGGCGGGGGTGTACGCGGTGCGCGCGAAGCCGGGGGCCACGGTGTCGACGCCGCTGCGGTGGGACGAGCTGACGGACGACCTGGACCTCCGGGCGTTCACCATGGACACGGTGCCGGACCGGGTGGCGGAGGTGGGTGACCTCTGGGCGGAGGCGATGCGCCGCCCGAACCGGCTGGCCGGACTGCTACGGAGGACGTCATGATGCTGCCGCGCCCCAACGGCTCGATCCCGCGCACGACGGTCGAGCAGCTCGTGGAGATCATCTGGACGGAGGCGACGAGCCGTCCCATCGTGGTGCTCGCCATCGCGGACGAGGCGCTGCGGACGGAGTGCCGCCGGCGCCTGCTGCGCTCGCTCTTCACGGTGGTGGAGCCGCCGTTCGGGGAGCTGCCCTCGGAGTCGTCGGGGGCGTTCCCGCCGGACGTGCTCCTGGTGGACGTGCGCTCGCCGGAGGACAACGGGTGGGGAGTGGTCCGCAAGCTCCGCGACGACCCGCGGACGCACGACGTGCCGGTGGTGGCGCTGGTGGTTCAGCCGGAGGGGGCGGACCTGTGGTGGGCGCGCCGGCTGCGCGTGGCGCGGCTGCTCCCGGTGCCCTGGGAGGGCGACGAGCTGCTCACGGCGATCGAGGGGGTGATGCTGGGGTGATGCGGAGGCTTTACCTATCACCGTAAACGCTCCGCGCCTGCTGTGCGGCACCACCGATGTGCCGGCTGGTCTTGCCCGGATAGTCCAGCCTTGCTCCGGTAGGCATAGCCAGCGCTTTCGGTACATGCTATGATGCTTTGCTCATCAGCTTCATCCTTGCACTGACAATATTCCCCATCATGGCGGTTCCCGACTTTCAGTCTTGGTTCCTTCCTCTGCTGCAGGCCGTTGCAGATGGGGGAGCGCATCGGATGGCCGACCTGTATGAGATCCTGGCCGATCAGAAGCACCTTTCGGCCGATGACCGTGCGGAACTCCTCCCTTCCGGAAAGCAGTTCACATACCGCAATCGGATCGCCTGGGCCCGTACCTATCTTCAGAAGGCAGGTCTCTTGGAGACGCCCGGTAAAGGAACGGTCCTCATCACCCCCGCGGGTAAGGAGGTGCTGGCGAACCCTCCGGCAAAGCTGAACGTCTCGTACCTCAAGAGATATCCCGCGTTTGTCGAGTTTCACACGGGGACCGTGACGGCGCCCGAAGGCAAGGTTCCGAAGCAATCCGAAACGAGCAACGACGAGACTCCCCAGGAGACGTTCGAGCGGCTGCACAGGAGCCTGAGCAACCAGCTGGAAGCGGAACTGCTTGACCAGATCAAGGCTGCTCCACCGGAGTTCTTCGAACGGCTCGTGGTCGACCTGCTGCTCCTGATGGGGTACGGCGGGTCCCGCGAGGATGCGGGTCAGACGGTGGGCAAAAGCGGGGACGGAGGGATCGACGGGATCATCAATGAGGACCCTTTAGGGCTGGATACCGTCTGCATTCAGGCTAAGCGCTGGGAAGGCACTGTTGGACGTCCTGTCGTCCAAGCATTCGCGGGAAGCCTGGAGGGATACCGTGCAAGAAAGGGAGTGCTGATCACCACATCAGCATTTTCCGCGGATGCGGTCGCTTACGCTCGACAGATCGAGAAGCGGATCGTGCTGATCGACGGCAGTCGACTCGCAAAGCTCATGGTTCAGAACAATCTTGGGGTGAGCACTGTCGCCACTTACGAACTGAAGAGGGTAGATACGGATTACTTCGAGGAAAGCTAGTCCGTCGCACGCTAGCCGGGGCGGTACGAGGTGATCGGATACGCTTCACCGTCCCAGCCACATCCCCAGCGCGAACCCCGCCCCCGCCGCGCCCAGCGACACCGCCGCCACCGTCAGCCACCAGCGCCAGTCGATCAGGTTCCGCACGTCCGGCATCTGCACCATCACCGCCTCGTCGTAGAAGGTTCAGAAGAGATCAGATCCAGATCCCGGACATGCGAACTCCGTACCTCAAGTGTCGTCGTCGTCCCCGTCGGGGCGCAAGAGGTTGAGCGAGAGCGCGGGGTCGAGGAACCAGCCGAGCTGCAGGCGGTCCTTGGGGCTCGTCGCGAACGCGGGTCCCGCGGCGATGGACATACCCACGAGCTTCCCGCTCCGGAAGTCCCGTCCGAGCCCCAGGTTCGTCCAGCGGCGGTCCTCCGACTCGACCATCGAGTACCATCCGGCTCCGACCGTGACGATAGGTGTCCTCGTCGCCGAACGCGTACACGTCGGCCGAGCAGCCCATGCTGAAGGTGAAGCCGAAGGTGCTGGACTGGCAGGCCACCGCGGCCTTGTCGTGGACGAACGCCTTTGCGCTGAGCGACAGGCCGTTCCGGTACGAGCCGAGGCTGAACCCGAGCCCGATGGAGACCCGCCCCGCGCGCTGCGCGCTCGCGGGCACGGAGTGGAACAGCGCCAGGGCCAGCACCACGGCCCCGGTGAGGAGACGCACCGGTCTTGTCATCCGGAGAAGGGCAGGGAAGGGAGTGTCCGGACGGACCCGCGGAAGGATGCTGCGACTGCCACTGCGCCAGCGGTCGGGGCGATCCGGGCCAGGCGACCCGGACCGCCCCCTGCACTCTCAGCGCCCCGTGAACTCCGCCGGGCGCTTCTCCAGGAACGCGGACACGCCCTCGCGCTTGTCCTCGCTCCCGAAGCAGGTCACGAACAGCTCCGTCTCGTAGGCCAGCCCCGCGGAGAGCGGCATCTCCGCCGCCGCGCGCACCGCCGCCTTCGCCATGCGCAGCGCCACCGGCGACTTCGCCGCCATCCCCCGCGCGAATTCCAGGGTCCGCTCGCGCAGCTCCGCCGCCGGGTGCACCACGTCCACCAGCCCGATCCGGAGCGCCTCCGCCGCGTCCACGATCTCCCCCGAGAGCACCAGCCGCATCGCCTGGCCCATCCCGACGACCCGGGGCAGGCGCTGCGTCCCCCCGCCGCCGGGGATGATTCCCAGGTTGATCTCCGGCTGCCCCAGCTTCGCCGAATCGGCGGCCACGCGGACGTCGCACGCCAGCGCCAGCTCGCATCCGCCCCCCAGGCAGAACCCGTTGATCATGGCGATCGTGGGCTTGGGGAACGCCGCGATCTCGTCGAACACCCGGCGCCCCGTCATCGCCTCGCGCTGCTCCAGCGGCGTGCGCTCGGCGAACTCCCCGATGTCCGCCCCCGCCACGAACGCCTTCTCCCCCGCGCCCGTGAACACCACCACGCGCACGGAGTCGTCCCCGCGGAGCGCGTCCAGCGCCGCCACCGTCTCCGCGCGCACCCGCGAGTTGAGCGCGTTGCGCTTCTCCGGCCGGTTCACGGTGATCGTCGCGACCCCGCCCTCGGTCTCCACCAGGATGGTCTCGTAGCTCACCGGTCGTCCTCCCAGCGGTAGAACCCCTCCCCGGACTTCTTCCCGAGCTTCCCCTCCGCCACCATGCGGCGCAGGATCTCCGGCGGGCGGTACTGCTCGCCCCCCAGCTCCCCGTGCAGGTACTCCGCGATCCCCAGGCGCACGTCCAGCCCCACCACGTCGGTGAGCTTCAGCGGCCCCATCGGGTGGTTGTACCCCAGCTCCATGGCCCGGTCGATGTCCTGCGGCGAGGCCACGCCCTGCTCCACCATGCGCATGGCCTCCAGCCCCAGCACCACCCCCAGCCGCGACGAGGCGAACCCCGGCGTGTCCGTCACCACGATCGGCTCCTTGCCGATGCGCCGCGCGAACCCCAGCGCCGCGTCCACCGCCTCCTGCGTGGTCGCGCTGCCGCGCACCACCTCCAGGAGCTTCATGATGTGCACGGGGTTGAAGAAGTGCAGCCCCAGCACCCGCTCCGGCCGCCCCGTCGCCTCCGCGATGCGGGAGACGCTGAGCGACGAGGTGTTGGTCGCGAGGAGGGCGTGCGAGGGGGCGTGCCGGTCCACGTCCGCGAAGATGCGCTCCTTGACCTCCATCCGCTCCGGCACCGCCTCGATGACCAGGTCCGCGTCGTTCACCGCGTCGCACAGGTCCCGGGCCTTGTGCAGGTTGGCGACCGCGAGCCCCCGGATCGCCGGCTCCACCTTCCCGCGCGCGACGCCCTTGTCCAGGTTCCCGACGATCTTGGAGATCGCCGAGTCCACCGCCCCCGGCTGCGGGTCGTACAGCGACACGCCGAACCCGGCCATGGCGCACACCTGCGCGATCCCGTGCCCCATCGTCCCCGCGCCGAGGATGCCCACCCTCTCCATCTTCTCGTCCACCCTTCTCCTCCGCGTGTGGCCCTCACCCCGGCTCGCTTTAGGCTCGCCACCCCTCTCCCAATTCTGGGAGAGGGGTTTCGATGAAGGCCGTTCCCGTTGTTGCCGTTAGTCCGCGAAGGCGGACTTCGTGCCTTTGTTGCAGCGATTTCAATCGCCCGGCGGGGGCCGCCGTTGCAGGCTGTCCCCTGTCCCCTGTCCCCTGTCCCCTGTTCCCTGTCCCCTGCCCCTACTCCCCCCGGAACGCCGCCCGCCGCTTCTCGTGGAACGCCGCGATCCCCTCGCGCGCGTCCGCCGACCCGAAGCAGCGGAGCTGCGCCTCCCCCTCCGCCTCCATCATCGCGTCCAGCCCGCTCCCGAACGAGCGCTCCAGGTTGCGCTTCGCCGCCGCCAGCGCGAGCGGCGGCTTCGCGGCGTACTCCTCCGCCAGCTTCCGCACCTCCGCCTCGAACGCCTCCTCCGGGAAGACGCGCTCGAAGAGGCCGATCCGCTCCGCCTCCCGCGCCTCCACCATCCGCGCGCTGAACACCAGCTCCGCCGCGCGCCCCGCGCCCAACAGGCGGGGGAGGAAGTACGTCGCCCCCCAGTCCGGGTGCAGACCGATGCGGTTGAAGGTGAAGCCGATGGAGGCGCGCTCCGAGGCCACGCGCAGGTCGCAGGCCACCGCCAGCGACGCCCCCGCCCCCGCCGCCGGCCCGTTCACCGCCGCGATCACGGGGCAGGGGACCGAGCGGATGCGGCGCACCACCCGCGCCCCCGCCTCCACGTAGCCTTCGAAGGTGGCCGAGTCGCCGCGGGCCAGGAGGTCCGACATCACCTCCACGTCCGCCCCCGTGCAGAAGCCCCGGCCCGCGCCGGTGATCACGATCACCCGCGTCCCCGGCGCGTCCGCCGCCGCGGCCACCGCGTCGTGCAGCTCGTCGCGCATGGTCCCGGCGAAGGCGTTCAGCCGGTCCGGGCGGTTCAGCGTGATCCAGGCGACGCCCCCCTCCAGGCGGAGGAGGACCGCCGCCGCCGCGGCCGACTCCGTCACGGCACCCGCTCCACGATCATCGCGATCCCCTGGCCCACGCCGATGCACATGGTCGCCAGGCCGTAGCGCACCTCGCGCCGCCGCATCTCGTGCACCAGCGTGGTGACGATGCGCGCCCCCGACGACCCCAGCGGGTGCCCCGACGCCACCGCGCCGCCGGAGACGTTGACGATCTCCGGGTCCAGCCCCAGCTCGCGGACGCACGCCACCGACTGCGCCGCGAACGCCTCGTTCAGCTCCGCCAGCCCGATGTCGGCGATGGAGAGCCCGGCGCGCGCCAGCGCCTTGCGCGTCGCGGGGACGGGGCCGATCCCCATCCGGTGCGGCTCCACCCCCGCCACGTCGCTGGCGACGATCCGGGCCAGGGGACGGAGCCCCGCCCGCTCCGCCGCCGTCGCCGAGGCCACCAGGAGCGCCGAGGCCCCGTCGTTCAGCCCCGACGAGTTCCCGGCCGTCACCGTCCCGCCCTCGCGGCGGAACGCCGGCCTGAGCCCCGCCAGAGACTCCGCCGAGGTGTCCGGGCGCGGGTGCTCGTCGTCGCGCACCACCACGGGCGGCCCCTTGCGCTGCGGGATCTCCACGGGGACGATCTCCCCCGCGAAGTGCCCCGCCGCGCTGGCCGCCGCCGCGCGCTGCTGGCTGGCGAGCGCGAAGGCGTCCTGGTCCGCGCGCGAGACGCCGAACTCCTCCGCCACGATCTCCGCCGTCTCCCCCAGCGACACCGTCCACTCCTTCGGCATCCGGGGGTTCACGAAGCGCCACCCCAGGAGCGAGTCCGCCATCTCCGGCGTCCCCCGGGGGTGGGCCTCGGTCGGCTTCAGCATCACCCAGGGGGCGCGGGTCATGCTCTCCACCCCGCCGGCCACGAACACCTCTCCCTCGCCGGCGCGGATGGCGTGGAAGGCCCCGCGCACGGCCTGCATCCCCGAGCCGCACAGGCGGTTCACCGTCTGCCCGGCCACGGACACCGGCATCCCGGCCAGGAGCCAGGCCATGCGGGCCACGTTGCGGTTGTCCTCCCCCGCCTGGTTGGCGCACCCGAAGATCACGTCGTCCACCGTGGCCGGGTCGATCCCCGTGCGCTCCACCAGCGCCTTCACCACGACCGCCGCCAGGTCGTCCGGGCGCACGGACGCGAGAGCGCCGCCGTACCTCCCCACGGGGGTACGGCAGGCGTCGATGATGTACGCGTCGGTCATGCCAGGTTCACCCACACGCTCTTGACCTGCGTGTACAGCTCCAGCGCGTACTTCCCCAGCTCGCGGCCGTAGCCGGACTGCTTGTAGCCGCCGAAGGGGGAGCCCGTGTCGAGCGCGTGGTACATGTTCACCCACACCGTCCCGGCGCGCAGCGCGTGCGCGGCGCGGTGCGCCTTCCCCACGTCGCGGGTCCACACCGCGGCGGCCAGCCCGTACTCGGTGGAGTTGCCGATGTGGATGGCCTCGTCCAGGTCCTTGAAGGTGGTCACGGCCAGCACCGGGCCGAAGATCTCCTCCCGGGCGATGGTCATCTCCGAGGTGACGCGGTCGAAGATGGTGGGGTTCAGGAAGAAGCCGCGGCCGCCGTTGATGTCGGGACGGTCGCCGCCCAGCACCAGCTCCGCGCCCTCGGCCTTCCCCTTCTCCACGTACCCCATCACCCGGTCCAGCTGCTCCTGCGACACCAGCGGGCCCATGCGCGTCTTGGGGTCCATCGGGTCGCCCGGGGTCATCCCGGCGGCGCGCTTCACCAGCTTCTCCACGAACTCGTCGCGCACGCTCTCCTCCACCAGGAGGCGCGAGCCCGCCGTGCACGCCTGCCCGGTGTTGTAGAAGATCGCCATGACGGCGCCCTTCACCGCGGCGTCGATGTCCGCGTCGGCCAGCACGATGTTGGGGCTCTTCCCCCCCAGCTCCAGGGAGACGCGCTTGAGCGTCCCCGCGGCCTCGCGCTGGATGATCTTCCCCACCTGCGTGGAGCCGGTGAAGGCGATCTTGTCCACGTCGGGGTGCGACACCAGCGCCGCGCCCGCCGTCTCCCCGAAGCCGGGGACCACGTTGAGGACGCCCGCGGGGAGCCCCACCTCGGCGGCCACCTCGCCCAGGATCAGCGCGGTCAGCGGCGTCTGCTCGGCGGGCTTCAGCACCACCGCGTTCCCGCAGGCCAGCGCCGGGGCCACCTTCCAGGCCGCCA
Source organism: uncultured Gemmatimonadales bacterium (assembly GCA_963733105.1). Taxonomy (GTDB): domain Bacteria; phylum Gemmatimonadota; class Gemmatimonadetes; order Longimicrobiales; family Longimicrobiaceae; genus JAFAYN01. The sequence continues at coordinate 69,986 of CAVTCB010000004.1, forward strand.
TCTGGAACGGGTAGTTCCAGGGGATGATCTGCCCGCAGACGCCGATGGGCTCGCGGCGCGTGTAGTTGAGGTACGGGCCGGAGACGGGGAGCACCTCGCCCTCGATCTTGTCCGCCCAGCCGGCGTAGTAGCGGAAGCAGTCGATCGACTCCTTGACGTCGATCGCGCGCGCTTCCTTGAGCGGCTTCCCGTTGTCCTGCGTCTCCAGGCGGGCGATCTCGTCGGCGCGCGCCTCGATGGCGTCGGCCATGCGGTGCAGGAGCCGGCCGCGCTCGCGCGCGGGCATGCGGGTCCACTTGGAGTCCTCGAACGCCTGGCGCGCGGCGCGCACCGCGCGGTCCACGTCCGCGGCGTCCGCCTCCGCCACCTGCGCCAGCGTCTCCCCCGTCGCGGGGTTCACCGTCTCGAAGGTCCTGCCGGAGGCGGCGTCCTGCCACTCCCCGCCGATGAAGAGCTTCCCCGCGGGGATCTCGGTCTGCAGCTCGGTTGCCATGTCTTCCGTTCGGATGGAAATGAAGCGGGGGAGGGAGCCCCGTGCCCGCGAGATCCGCGGCCGGCGCCCCCGCCCCCGTCGCCCGCTCCCGGCGCTACTTCCCGGTGAACCGCGCCGTCCTCTTCTCCACGTAGGCGTTCAGCCCCTCCTTCGCGTCCTGCGAGTTGAAGAGGAGGGCCTGCAGCTCGCGCTCCAGCGCCAGCCCCTGCTCCAGCGGGAGCTCCGCGCCGCTCTGGCACGAGCGCTTGATGTTCCCCACCGCGAAGGTGGCCTTGTTGGGGCGGGTGAACTGGCGGGCGTACTCCAGCACCTGCTCCAGGAAGGCGTCGCGCCCCTCGGCGTCCAGCACCCGGTTCACGATCCCCATGGAGGCGGCCTCGTCGAAGTCGATGTTGTTCCCCTGCACCATCAGCTCGATGGCCTTGCTGGTCCCCACCAGCTTGGTGAGGCGCTGGGTGCCGCCGGTCCCCGGGAGCACGCCCAGTGCGACCTCGGGGAGCCCCACCTTGCCGGCGCCGCGGCGCGCGATGCGCAGGTCCGCCGCCATGGCGATCTCCAGCCCGCCGCCCACGGTGTGCCCGTTGAGCGCGGCGATCACCAGCTTGGGGGTGTGCTCCAGGCGGAGCAGCGTCTCGTTGGCGTGCAGGCAGAAGAAGTACTTCCAGGTGGGGTCCGCCTTCTGGAGCATGTTGATGTTGGCGCCCGCGCAGAAGAACTTCTCCCCCTTCCCGGTGATGACGATCACGTCCACCGAGGTGTCGAAGCGCGCCCGGAGGATGGCCGCGTCCAGCTGCACCATCATCTCGTGCGTGTAGGTGTTCGCCGGCGGGTCGTCCAGGGTGAAGACGGCGACGCCGTCCCGCACCTCGTAGTGGACGAGCGTCTTCGCGTCGGTTCCGCTCGCGATGTCGGCGGTCGCAGTAGCCATCAGGTTCTCCGTTGGGTGTGGTGGTGTGTAGCCCGGTCCTCGTCGTGCCGATCCTCGTTACTCGCCGGGCGAGCGCCAGATCGACGGGTTCTGCTCGCCGGGGGCCGCTTCCAGCGCCCCGGCGGGCACCGCGCTGCCGTCCTGCAGGTACCCGCCCAGGAAGAGGCGGCTCATGTCCTCCGCGAGCCGCTCCACGGGGACGTCCCGCTCCGGGCGGTACCAGTTGTACAGCCAGTTCATCATCCCGAAGAGGGAGAAGGTCGCCACCCGCAGGTCGATGGGGTGCGACGGGTTCAGCTCCTCCAGGATGGACATGGCGCGCTCGGAGAGGCGCCGCTTGCGGGCGTTGACCCGCTCGCGGAACTCCCCGGTGAGCGACTCCGCCTCGTGCGAGAGCACCTTCATCTCCGCCATGTTGCCGACGAAGTAGCGGAGGTGGTTCTCCATCAGGAGGCGGAGCTTGCGGTGGGGGTCCGTCACCCCCTCCAGCATCCGGTCCAGCGTCTCCTCCAGGGTGCCGAAGGCGTGGTCCTGGATGAGGAAGAGGAGCTCCTCCTTGCTGCCGAAGTAGTAGTACAGCCCCGAGAGGCTCACCCGGGTGGTCCGGGCGATGTCGCGGATGCTGGCCTGGTGGTAGCCCTTCTCCGCGAAGATCCCCGCGGCGGCACGCAGGATGCTCTCCAGCTTCTCGTCGTACGCGCTTCGTGCCTCTGCCATGCTCGCAAGCCGGGGTGCGGTCTCTTCAATCGAACGTCCGATTCAACCTATCCCGCGCCGAGAGAGAGTGTCAAGCACGCCTGCGCGGCCTTGACCCCCTCCCGGCGGCGCGGTACCTTGCGGTGCCCCCGCCGCGCCATCCTCCGCCGAAAGTCCTTCGCACGATGCGTCTTCCACGCCGTCGGCTCCACGCGCTCGCCCCGCTCCTCTGCTGCTCGCTCGCGCTGGCCGCGTGCCGCGACGACCTCACCGGTCCGGTCACGCACGCCCAGTCCGCGGGGGGGCGGCTCTGGGTGGCGGTGACGCCGCCGCGCGACCTCCCCGACGCCGGGACCTGGCTCCCCTTCCTTTCCGCCGTGAAGGGGGGGAAGGACGGGGCCGCGGCGCTCCGGGTCAAGGCGCTCCGCGACGAGGCGCGGCGCCTCCGCCGCGGGGGGGACCCGGAAGGCTCGGTCCGGGCGGAGGAGCAGGCGGCGCAGGCCGCCGCCGGGTCGCTCGCCGTGGTCCCCGACCGGCTCACCATGACCGCGGCGCTGGAGGCGGTGGACGACTGGACGAGGGAGGCGGAAGAGGCGGACGCCACCGGGGCCGTCCCCGAGCTGAAGGCGGCGCTGGAGGAGGTCCGCTCGGCGCGCGCCGGCGCGGCCGGGGCGCTGGCCCGCGGCGACACCCTGGAGGCGGTGGGGCACCTGTCGCGCGCCTCCGCCGCGGCGCGGAGGCAGGCGCCGGACGCGGTGGCGCTGCGGGTGTTCGCGCGGGTGGAGGCGGCGGTGCGGGAGCGCGCCCTCCCCCCGTCGGACGCGAAGCGGGCGGCGCGGCTCCTGGGGTGGGCCCGCGACGCCGTGCTCACCGGCGACCCGGAGCGCGCCTTCCGCCGCGCCGTGTACGCCCTGCAGCTCGTGGAGTCGCACCGGCGGTAGCCCGAAGCGGTTGAGCCGCCGCGTCCGCATCGTTATCTTCCCCCTCCAGAACGGGGGTGTGGCGGAACGGCAGACGCACCGCACTCAAAATGCGGCGAGCGAAAGCTCTTGTGGGTTCGAATCCCACCGCCCCTATCCGGAGACGCGAAGCACCCCCGGGAGACCGATCTCCCGGGGGTGCTTCTTTTCCCCCATCGGCGCGGTTGTTGCGTTCGGCGCGGCGAACTGAACCCTCACGGAGCGAGGAGAACGGGATGCTGAGCCAGGAACAGCGGGACCAGATCGAGAGGCAGCTGCTGAAGTCTCGGGAGGAGGCGCTGGAGGCGCTGGGGCACTTCGAGGAGCGGACGGCCGACCTGCGGGAGCGCACGGGGGAGATGAGCCTCTACCGCTTCCACATGGCCGACATCGGGAGCGAGGCGCAGGAGCAGGAGAAGGAGTTCCTCCTCGCCAGCCAGGAGGGGCGGCGCCTGTACGAGGTGGACGAGGCGCTGCGCCGGCTGTACCGCGACCCCGAGACGTTCGGGAGCTGCGAGCGGTGCGGGAAGCCGATCGGCTTCGCCCGGCTGGAGGTGATCCCCGAGGCGCGCCTCTGCGTGGACTGCCAGGCCCTGGTCGAGGAGTAGTCCCTCAGTCGACGACCCCCCTCAGCAGCCCCTGCAGCGCCTCGCGCGCCCTCAGGACCCGCATCTTGAGGGCGCTGACGCTGGCGTCCAGCATCTCCGCCATCTCCTCGTACGAGCGCCCCTCCAGGTGCTTCAGCAGGAACGCCTCGCGCTGCGCCTCCGGGAGGGTGGCGAGCGCCCGCTCCACCGTCTGCCGCAGGTCCGCGCGGTCGGCACTCAGCGACGGGTCGTCCGAGTCGGGGGTGGTGGCCGTGTCCTCCTCCAGGGGGAGGGTGTGGCGGCGGCGGCTCTTGAGGTAGTCCTTGCAGCGGTTCACCAGGATGCGGAACACCCAGGCCCCGAAGCGGTTCGGGTCCTGGCAGCTCGCCAGCGAGGTGTACGCCTTCACGAAGGAGTCCTGCACCAGGTCGGAGGCCAGGTCGCCGTCGCGGACCATCCCCACCGCGTAGCGGTAGAGCGCGGCCTGGTAGCGCCCCACCAGCAGGGCGTATCGCTCCTGATCTCCCGCGAGCACGCGGGCGACGAGCTGGGCGTCGGTTTCGGGATTCACGCGGCGTGGAAAGGGAGGTGCACGGGCCCCGGGGCGGGCGTCTTCCGACACCCGGAAATCGACTTGCGACGGCCCCTGGGCCCCGCTATACTGACGGACTTTGCGTGGTCCGATTGATGCAATGACGGCGCGGCGCGCCGTCCGGGTCACACATCGGCCGCGCGGGTTGCGGAAAGTCCTGAATCTATCCCTGCAATCGCGTCAGAGGAAGCCACCATGTCCAATGCCGGACTTGAAGGAGTTGTCGTTGCGCAGACCCGACTCAGCCACATCGACGGGGCGGAAGGGGAGCTGATCTACGGCGGGTACGACATCGACGACCTGGCCCGCAACACCACGTTCGAGGAGGTGTGCTACCTCCTGTGGAACGGGGAGCTCCCGAACCGCTCGCAGCTGGACGAGCTGAAGGGCCAGCTCGCCGCCGAGGCCTCGCTGAGCCCCGAGCTCCTGGACGTGCTCCGCTCCTTCCCCAAGGACGCGGACCCCATGGCCGTGCTGCGCACCGCCGTCTCGGCGCTGGGGATGTACGACGCCGCCGCCGACGACAACTCCGAGGCCGAGCTGCGCCGCAAGTCGATCCTGCTCACGGCCAAGATGCCCACCATCACGGCCGCCTACGACCGGATCCGCAACGGCAAGGACCCGGTGGACCCCCGCCCCGAGCTGGGGACCGCCGGGAGCTTCCTCTACATGCTGAACGGCGAGGAGGGGAACGAGACCCGCTGCCGGACCATGGACGCGGCGCTCATCCTCCACGCCGAGCACGGGATGAACGCCTCCACCTTCGCGGCGCGCGTCACGGCCGGGACGCTCTCCGACGTGTACTCCGCGGTCACCTCCGCCATCGGGACGCTGAAGGGCCCGTCGCACGGGGGCGCGAACGTGGAGGTGATGAACATGCTCCGCGAGATCGACGCGAGCGGTACCGAGCCCGGGGAGTGGGTGCGCGGCGCCCTGGAGTCCGGGAAGCGCGTGATGGGCTTCGGGCACCGCGTCTACAAGGCCGTGGACCCGCGCGCCAGCATCCTCCGCGAGCTGGCCGACCAGATCATGGCCGAGGCGGGGAACACCCACTGGCTCACCCTCTCCGACCAGATCCGCGGCGTGATGGCCGAGGAGATGGAGCGGAAGGGGAAGAAGATCTACCCCAACGTGGACTTCTTCTCGGCCTCGGTCTACACCACCATGGGGATCGCGGAGGACCTGTTCACCGCGGTGTTCGCCATCGCCCGCGTCCCGGGGTGGACGGCGCACCTCTTCGAGCAGTACGCCAACAACCGGCTGATCCGCCCGCAGGCCGACTACACCGGCCCGCGCGGCCTCAAGGTCGTCCCGCTCGACCAGCGCTGACCTCGCCGTCGGGAGGGCCTCCGGGGCGCCGCGGAAGCTTCCGTCGCGCCCCGGAGTTTTTTTCAGGCACGCGCGGCGCTATGTTGTCGCGCCTTGAGGTCTCGTCCCGATCCAACCCGAACATCCGAACCTGGCCCATGTCCACTTCCTGGCAGCCGACGGTCCCCACCGACGGGGAGCGTATCTCGATCCGCGACGGTGAGCTCCACGTCCCCGCCAACCCCGTCCTCCCCTTCATCGAGGGCGACGGGACCGGGCCCGACATCTGGGCCGCCTCGCAGCCCGTCTTCGACGCCGCGGTGGAGAAGGCGTACGGCGGCGAGCGCCGCATCCACTGGATGGAGGTGCTGGCGGGGGAGAAGGCGTTCGACCGGACCGGGAGCTGGCTCCCGGACGCCACCCTGGACGCCTTCCGCGAGTACCTGGTGGGGATCAAGGGGCCGCTGACCACCCCGGTGGGCGGGGGGATCCGCTCGCTCAACGTGGCGCTGCGCCAGGTGCTGGACCTGTACGCCTGCGTCCGCCCGGTGCGCTGGTTCGAGGGGGTGCCCTCCCCGGTCAAGCGCCCCGACCAGGTGGACATGGTGATCTTCCGCGAGAACACGGAGGACATCTACGCCGGGATCGAGTTCGAGGAGGGGACCGAGGACGCCCGCCGCTTCCTGGAGCTCCTCCGGGAGGGCTTTCCCGACCGCTTCAAGAAGATCCGCTTCCCGGAGAGCACCGGCGTGGGGCTCAAGCCGGTCTCCCGCGAGGGGACGGAGCGGCTGGTGCGCGCCGCCATCCGCTACGCGCTGGCCGAGAAGCGCCGCTCGGTGACGCTGGTGCACAAGGGGAACATCATGAAGTTCACCGAGGGCGCCTTCAAGAACTGGGGGTACGAGCTGGCCGAGCGCGAGTTCGGCGACCGGGTGTTCACCTGGGCGGAGTACGACCGCATCAAGGAGTCCGGCGGCGAGGACGCGGCCAACCGGGCGCAGAAGGAGGCCGAGGGGGCGGGGCGGATCGTGGTCAAGGACTCCATCGCCGACGCCTTCCTCCAGCAGATCCTCACCCGGCCGGCGGACTACGACGTGATCGCCACGCTGAACCTGAACGGCGACTACGTCTCCGACGCGCTGGCCGCGCAGGTGGGCGGGATCGGGATCGCGCCGGGGGCCAACGTCAACTACGTCACCGGGCACGCCATCTTCGAGGCGACGCACGGCACCGCCCCCAAGTACGCGGGGAAGAACATGGTCAACCCGGGGTCGGTGATCCTCTCCGGGGAGATGATGCTCCGCTACCTGGGGTGGGGCGAGGCGGCCGACCGGATCGTCCGCGGGCTGGAGGGGGCGATCGGCCAGAAGACCGTCACCTACGACTTCGAGCGGCTGATGGAGGGCGCCACCAAGGTGTCGTGCTCCGAGTTCGGTCAGCAGATCATCCGCAACATGTAGCCGGGTCCGCACCATGAACGTTTCCGTCCAGCGCGCCTCCCCCGCGGAGGTGGCGGCCCCGCTTCTGGCGGTCCCCGTCTTCGACGGGGCCGACCTCGCCGGGGGCGCGGCCGAGCTCGACCGGGCCCTCGGCGGGCAGATCGCCGCCGTTCGCGCCCGCGGCGACTTCCGCGGGCGCGAGGGGGAGTCGCTCCTCCTCTACCCCGCGGCCGGCTCCGCCGGCGCGGAGCGCGTGCTGGCGCTCGGCGCGGGGAAGCCGGAGGCGCTGACCGCGGAGCGGCTCCGCCGCGCCGCCGGCTCCGCCGCCAAGCAGGCGGCGAAGCTCCGCGTCCCCCGTCTCGCCTTCCTGGTCCCCGCCGGGACGGCGGTGGGGGCGCGGGAGGCGGCGCGCGCCCTGGCCGAGGGCGCGGTCCTGGGGGCGTACGCCTTCACCGAGTTCAAGTCGCGCGCGGAGGACGCCCCGGAGCCGACCGAGCTGGCCGAGCTGGTGCTGGTGGCCGGGGACGCCGACGCGGCGGAGCTGGAGGCCGGCGCCCGCCTCGGCGAGGTGGTGGCCCGGGCCGAGTGCCTGGCGCGCACCCTGGGGAACCTCCCGGGGAACGTGGCCACCCCCACCTTCCTGGCCGGGACCGCCGAGCGGATCGCGCGGGAGCGGGGGCTGAAGGTGACGGTGCTGGGGCGGCGCGAGCTGGAGGAGGAGGGGATGCGCGCGCTCCTGGCCGTCTCGCAGGGCTCCGACCAGGAGCCGAAGCTGATCGTCCTGGAGCACCGGGGCGGGGCCGAGGGGGAGAAGCCGCTGGTGATCGTGGGGAAGGGGGTCACCTTCGACTCCGGCGGGATCTCCATCAAGCCCGCGGCCAGCATGGAGGAGATGAAGTTCGACATGAGCGGCGCCGGGGCCACCCTCGCCGCCCTGCAGGCCGTCGCCGAGCTGGGGGTGCGCGCCAACGTCGTCGGCATCGTTCCCTCCACGGAGAACCTCCCGAACGGCTCGGCGCTGAAGCCGGGGGACATCGTCCGCACCCACCTGGGGAAGACGGTGGAGGTGGTGAACACCGACGCGGAGGGGCGGCTGATCCTGGCCGACGCCCTCTCCTACGCGCGCCGCTTCGACCCCGCGGCGGTGGTGGACGCGGCGACGCTCACCGGGGCGTGCGTGGTGGCGCTGGGGCACCACGCCGCCGCGGTGCTGGGGAGCGACGAGGCGCTGGTGCAGGAGCTGCGCGCGGCGGGCGACCGGACGGGGGAGCGGGTGTGGCCCCTCCCCATGTTCGACGAGTACCGCGACCAGATCCGCTCCGAGTACGCCGACATCAAGAACTCCGGGGGGAAGCCGGCGGGGACGGTGACCGCCGCCTGGTTCCTCCGGGAGTTCGCGGGGAGCTTCCCCTGGGCGCACCTGGACGTGGCCGGGACGGCGTACGGCGACGGCAAGCTCCCCTACCAGACCCGCGGCTCCACGGGCGCCCCGACGCGCCTGTTGGTGGAGTGGGTCCTCGCCCGCGCGGCCGGCGCGTGACGGCCCGGGCGCGCCGGGGGGCGCTCGCCGCGCTCCTCCTCGCCGCGGCGCCGCTGGCGGCGCAGAACCCGCCGCCGCGGCCGGACTCGGTGCGCGTCCCCATCCCGGCGGGCGCCGTCCAGGCGGACACCGCGCGCCGGGACACCGTCCCCGCCGACTCGGCCGTCGCCGCGCCGCTCTTCCCGGCGTACCCGCGCCCGGACACGGCCGGCTTCTGGAAGGGGAGCTGGACGTGGGACCGGGAGGCGCTGGCCCGCTTCCACGGGATCTCCCTCCTGGACCTGCTGGCCCGCGTCCCCGGGGTGGTGGTCACCCGGGGCGGGGGGTACGGGCAGCCCGCCGGGGTGGCCCCGTTCGCGGCGGGCGGGGGGCGGACGCGCCTCTTCATGGACGGGTGGGAGGTGGACCCGCTGGCGTCGGCCACGCTGGACCTGCAGGAGGTCTCGCTGACCGAGCTGGAGGAGGTGCGGGTGGAGCGCCGGCTGGACGAGCTGCGCATCGAGGTGCTCCCCTTCCGCCTCCCGGACCGCCGCCCCTACTCGCAGATCGAGGCCGGGGTGGGCGACCCGCAGCTCCGCATCCTCCGCGGCCTGTACTCGGACGCCATCGGGGATCGCCAGGTCGTCACCCTCGGCTTCGACGTGGCCGACACCCGGCGCTACTTCCGGCAGGGGGCGTTCGGCCTCACCAACGCGTTCGCGCGCTGGAGCTGGCTGCTCTCTCCCGACGCGGGGGTGCAGGTGGAGTACCGGACCACGGGCGTGGAGCGGGACGACACCGCCTTCAGCGAGGCCGCGGACCGGCGCGCGCTGGTGGTGCGCGGGAGGTGGCGCCCCAGCCCCGCGCTCGCCCTGGACGCCATGCTGGGGCGGAACTGGCGCGACGCCCGCGCCGACGACGACTTCCGCGACGACCTGGAGTCCAACCAGCTCGCCCTGCGCGCCCTCCTGGGGGGACGGACGGGGTGGGTGGAGGGGACCGCGCGGCTGCGCAGCGTCTCCGACGAGGCGTTCCCCGCGGCCACCTCCGACCTGGAGCTGCGCGCGGGGGTGCGGCCCGTTTCCGCGCTCGCGGTGGAGGGGAGCGCCCGCGCGGCCGGCACCGGGGGCGAGTCGGGGGTGGAGCTGCAGGGGAGCGTGCGCGTGGGGCCCTCCACCGGGGCTTCGCTCTTCGCGTCGCTGGCCTCCGGGAAGCGCGGCGTCGGGATCGTGGCGGGGGACAGCGTGGTCCTCCTCCCCGAGGACCCGGCCACCGGGACCGAGCGCCGGGACACCTTCCCCGTGCTCGGCGCCACCACCACCTCGCTCGGGGGCCTGCGTGCCGGGGCGGAGTGGAGCGCGCCCGGCGTCCTCCTGGGCGCCGCGCTGGTGCGGCTGGACCCGGACCGCGTGGTCCCCTTCGGGCTCCCCCTGGACCGGGACAGCGTCCCGGCCACCCCGACGGCGGCGTCCACGGGGTTCGAGGCGTACGCCTCCACCCCGCTCTTCCGGCGCAGCCTGCGGCTGGAGGGGTGGTACACCCGCTGGACCGACACGGGAGAGCGCCCCTACCTCCCCGAGGACCAGGGGCGGCTGGCGCTGGAGTTCCACGACGTCTTCTACACCGGGAACCTGGAGCCCACCCTGCGCGTGGAGGCGGTGCGGCGCGGGGCGGCCGTCTTCCCGGAGCGGGTGGGGCTCGCCGACCCGCTGACCGGGGGCGACGCGCTCCGCACCGGGCCGTACACGCTCTTCAACGTCTTCCTCCAGGTCCGGGTGATCGACGTGCGCGCCTTCCTGATCCTGGAGAACGTGTTCGACGTGCGCACCGCGGCCGAGGTCCCGGGGCGGCCGCTCCCGGGGCTGCGCGCCGTCTACGGCGTCCGCTGGCACTTCCGCAACTGATGCGTGGGCAAACGGCTGCGGGACAGCGCGCTCCGTTGACGTCCGGGGGCGGTGCGGGTAACTTCCGAGGCTGCATGGAGGGGGGATGATTCGGAGCATGACCGGGTACGGGGACGCGGAGCGCGCGGTCCCCGCGGGGCGCCTCTTCGCCGAGGTCCGCACCGTCAACCACCGGCACTTCCACACCACCTTCCGCATCCCCGCCGCGCTCGCGCGGCACGAGGGGGAGATGCGGGAGTGGCTGCACGCCTCGCTGGCCCGGGGCCACGCCACCTGCACCGTGCGGGTGGAGGCGGAGGGCGCGGGCGGAGGGGGGAGCGTGCGGGTGGACGGGGAGCGGGTGGCCGCCTACCTCGCCGCCTTCCGCGAGATCGGCGAGCGCTTCGGCGTCCCCGGCGAGCCCGACCTGGCCGTGCTGACCCGCTTCAGCGACGTCTTCGTGCGGGATGCGCTCGTGGAGCCGCAGGTGGAGGTGGCGCCGGAGGAGCTCCGCGCGGTGGTGGAGGAGGCCGCCCGCGCCAACGTGCGGATGCGCGAGGACGAGGGGCGCCGCCTGCAGGCCGACCTGGAGGGGCGGCTCGCCGCGATGGAGGAGTCGCTGGCCACGATCCGCGAGCGCGCGCCGGCCCGCCTCCTCGCCGAGCGCGACCGCCTCCGCGAGGCGGTCCGGGAGCTGGCCGGCGGGGTGGGGATGGACGAGCAGCGGCTGGCGCAGGAGGTGGCGCACCTGGCCGAGCGCTGGGACATCAGCGAGGAGCTGGTGCGCTTCGACTCGCACCTGGAGCTGTTCCGGGAGATGCTCGCGGCCGACGCGGCCGAGCCCGTGGGGAAGCGCCTCTCCTTCCTGGTGCAGGAGATCCACCGGGAGGCCAACACCATCGGCTCCAAGGCCAACGACGCGGGGATCGCGCACCGGGTGGTGGCCATCAAGGACGAGATCGAGCGGCTTCGCGAGCAGGTGGAGAACGTCGAGTGAGCGGACCCGCCCGGCTCCCCAACCGCACCTTCCCGCTGATCCTCTCCGCCCCGTCCGGGGGCGGGAAGACGACCATCGCGCGGCGGCTGGGGGAGCGGCGCGGCGACCTGGCCTTCTCGGTGTCGGCCACCACGCGCGCCCCGCGGCACTACGAGCAGGACGGGCGCGACTACTGGTTCGTGGCCCCGGAGGAGTTCCGGCGCATGGCCGACGCCGGGGAGCTGCTGGAGTGGGCGGAGGTGCACGGCAACCTGTACGGCACCCCGCGCCGCAACCTGGACGAGGCGGTGGCCGCCGGGAAGTACCTGGTCCTGGACATCGACATCCAGGGGGCGCGCCAGGTGCGGACGCGGGTGGAGGACGCGGTGCTGGTCTTCATCCTCCCCCCTTCCGGGGCCACCCTCGCCGACCGCCTCCTGGGGCGGGGGAGCGAGAAGACCGAGGAGATGCGCCGCCGCCTGTCGAACGCGGGGGGGGAGATCCGCTCCGCGGCCGAGTTCGACTACGTGGTGATGAACGAGGAGCTGGAGGCCACGGTGGACGCGGTGGAGGCCATCCTCGCCGCGGAGTCGCACCGGGTGCGCCGCATCCCCGTGCTGGACGGGGAGATCGAGCGGTTGTGCGGGGAGGTCGGAGGCCTGCTCTCCGGCGACTGAGGGAGTTTTTTCGGGTCCAGGCCCGGGGCGCGAGCCGCCCCGGCCGGACCATCGTCTTTTTCCGCAGCAGGAGGGCCGTCATGAGGGTCGTCACGCCGGGCGCCACCGCGCGCCACACCGGAAGCAAGTACCTGGGCGTCCTGGTCGCCGCCAAGTACGCCCGCAACCTCAACGAGCTGCGCCGCGGCGAGCTGATGGAGGACCCCACCGTCTCCGGGGCCGAGCCGCGCGAGAAGCTGACCACCATCTCCCTGGAGGAGGTCGCCGGCGGGCGGGTCCCCTTCCGCCTCACCCGGCGCATCCGGGCCACCGACCCGCTCTAAGCGGCCGCCCGATGCCCCGGACGCGCGTCTCCCCGCGCGCGCGGTAGCCGCGTGGCCGACGCGCGCCGCGCCCGGCGCCCCTTCGCGGGGCGCCGCGTGCTCCTGGGGGTCACCGGCGGGATCGCCGCCTACAAGGCCATCACCGTCGCCCGCGAGCTCACCCTCGCGGGCGCGGAGGTGGACGTGGTCCTGACGGAGAACGCCCTGGAGTTCGTCCGCCCCCTCTCCTTCGAGGCCGTCACCGGGCGCCCCGCCCACACCACCCCGTACGTCCCCGGCGAGCCCCTCGCCCACATCCGCCTGGCGCGCGACGCGCACGCCGTGGTGGTGGCGCCGGCCACGGCCAACTTCCTGGCCCGCGCCGCCGCGGGGATGGCCGACGACCTGCTCTCCTCCATCCTCCTGGCCACCGACGCCCCGGTCGTCCTCTGCCCGGCCATGAACGACCGGATGTACGCCCATCCCCAGACGCAGGCCAACCTGCGCCGTCTGGAGGAGATCGGCTACCGCCTGGCCGGGCCCGCGGTGGGGCCGCTGGCGTGGGGGGAGGGGGAGGGCCCCGGGCGCCTGCTCGAGCCCGAGGAGGTGGTGGCGCACGCCGGGCGCGCGCTGGAGGGGCGCACCCCCCTGGCCGGGCGCCGGGTGGTGGTGACCGCCGGCCCCACGCGCGAGCCGATCGACCCGGTGCGCTTCATCGGCAACCGCTCCTCGGGGCGGATGGGCTTCGAGCTGGCCGCCGCCGCCTGGCGGCGCGGCGCCGACGTGCTCCTGGTCTCCGGCCCCTCCCCGCTCCCCCCGCCGCCCGGGGTCCCGCTCCGCCGCGTGGAGACCGCCGAGGAGATGCGCGCCGCCGTCGCGGAGGCGCTCCCGGGCGCCGACGCGCTGGTGATGTCCGCCGCCGTGGCCGACTTCCGCCCCGCCGACCCCGCCGGGGAGAAGATCAAGAAGGAGGCGGGCGGCGTCCCCGAGATCCGCCTGGAGCGCACCGCCGACGTGCTGTCCTCCACCCGCCCGCTCCGCCCGGAGGGGTGCGTCGTCGTGGGCTTCGCGCTGGAGACCACCGACCTCCTCCGCAACGGCCGGCGCAAGCTGGAGGGGAAGGGGCTGGACCTCCTGGTGCTCAACGACGCCGGCGAGCCCGGCGCCGGCTTCGAGACCGAGACCAACCGCGTCACCTTCCTCCTCCCCGACGCCCCCGACGAGCCGCTCCCCCTGATGCACAAGGGCGAGGTGGCGGACCGCATCCTGGACCGCGTGGAGGCGATCCTGGCGGCGCGGGGCGCCCGGTGAGCGGCGACCCCCGGGAGCTCCTCCGGGAGTACCTGCGGCAGCGCGGGGAGCTGGGGGAGACCGAGCTGGTCTTCGAGGAGCTGACCGCGGACGGGCTCCGCGGGATGTATGCGCCCCGCGCGGCCTCGCAGGCGCCCTCCCCGGCGCCGCGGCCGTTCCCGGAGGTGCAGCTCCCCATGATGCCCGCCCCCGGCGCCCCGGCCGCCTACGCCGGCGCCGAGGAGATCCTCCGCCTCCCGGTGCTGGACGCGGTGCGCGAGCTGGCGCTGGGGTGCCCCCGCTGCCGCCTGGCCGAGACGCGCGGGAAGGTGGTGTTCGGGGAGGGGAGCCCCGACGCCGACGTGATGATCGTGGGGGAGGCCCCCGGGGCCGAGGAGGACCGCACCGGGCGCCCCTTCGTGGGGAGGGCGGGGAAGCTGCTCACCCTCCTCCTGGCCTCCGTGGGGCTCGCGCGGGAGGAGGTGTACGTGTGCAACGTCCTCAAGTGCCGCCCGCCCGGGAACCGCAACCCGCAGGCGGACGAGGTGGAGGCGTGCAGCCCCTACCTCCTCCGCCAGGTGGAGCTGGTGAAGCCGCGCGTGATCGCCGCCTTCGGGACCTTCGCCGCGCAGACCCTCCTGGGGACCACCATCCCCATCGGGAAGCTGCGCGGGCGCGTCCACGAGTACCGGGGGGTCCCGCTGATCCCCACCTACCACCCCGCGGCGCTGCTCCGCACGCCGTCGTGGGTCCGTCCCACCTGGGACGACCTGCAGCGGCTCCGCGCCGTTCTCGACCGCAGCTAGAGCCAGACGTGCCGGCCCCGTCCGGCGCTCACCGTGTTACAGCCGTATCCCGAGGAGTACCATGCAGTCCATCCCCGTCTCCAGAGTCGCGCCGACGTCCGCGCCGGGCGCCTTCACCGAGCGTAAACCGCCGTACTCCGCCGAGGCGGAGATGTCGGTGCTCGGCGGGATGCTGATCGACGCGGACGCCATCGTCAAGGCGATCGAGCTCCTCGACGACACGATGTTCTATCGGGAGGGGAACCGGCGTCTCTGGCGCACGATGATCCGGCTCTGGGAGCGTGGAGACGTGATCGACGCCGTCACCCTCGGCGAGGAGCTGAAGAACGCGGGTGACCTGGATGCGGTGGGCGGGATGGTGTACGTCGCCCAGCTCATGGACGCCGTCCCCACCGCCGCCAACGTCGAGTACCACGCCCGCATCGTCCGTGAGAAGGCGGTGCTGCGGCGGCTGATCGAGGCCGCCACCTCCATCATCCAGGACACCTACGCCAACCAGGGCGAGGTGGAGGAGATCCTGGATCAGGCGGAGCAGAAGATCTTCCAGATCGCGCAGACGAACGACCGCAAGGGCTTCGTCTGGATCAAGGAGCTCCTCTGGCCTGCGATGGAGCAGATCGAGCTGCTGAGCGAGAACAGCTCCGCCATCACGGGGGTGCCTACCGGTTTCGTCGACCTGGACGAGATGACCGCGGGGTTCCAGAAGGGGGATCTGGTCATCGTCGCGGCTCGTCCGTCGATGGGAAAAACCGCGTTTACTCTCAACATCGCGCAGTTCGCCGCCATCACCGCCAACAAGCCGGTCGCGTTCTTCTCCCTGGAGATGAGCAAGGAGTCGCTGGTCCAGAGAATGTTGACGTCGGAAGCCCGGGTGGATGCGGGGCGCGTGCGCACCGGGCGCCTCCGGGACGACGACTTCCCCCGACTCGCACAGGCGGCGGGTCTTCTCAACACCGCGCCGATCTACATCGACGACACGCCCGCCATCTCGATCCTGGAGATGCGGGCCAAAGGGCGACGGCTGAAATCGGACCGCCCCGACCTGGCCATGATCGTCGTCGACTACCTCCAGCTCATGACCGGTGGCGGGAAGACGGAGAACCGCCAGCAGGAAGTGTCGGAGATCTCACGAGGTCTGAAGGCTCTCGCGAAGGAGCTGGAAGTCCCGGTCGTCGCGCTGTCCCAGCTCTCCCGTGCCGTGGAGTCACGTCCGGACAAGCGCCCGATGATGTCCGACCTTCGTGAGTCGGGAGCGATCGAGCAGGACGCGGACGTCATCATGTTCCTCTACCGCCCGGAGTACTACCACGGGCCGACGGACAAAGAAGGAAATTCGCTCGAAGGTCGAGCAGAGGTCATCATAGGGAAGCAGAGAAACGGGGCTACCGGCACCGTGTCCCTCATGTTCCAGAAGGAGTTCACCCGGTTCGAGAACTTCTCTCCGCGGAACGACGGGCCGCACGGGTAGTTTGTGAGTTGGGGCCGCTCCGGAGCCGGGCCAAACTGCGGCCCGTCTCCTCCGCGGGTCGCGGAGCCAGCCGAAACTGCCCGGCTGTCTCCGCTCCGGCTGCGGGAGCCCCGCCAAACGGCCGGCGGGTCTCCCTCCGCTTGCATGTGGGGGAACCACAACTAACCGCGGGTAGGAGCTTTCAATCGCCCGCGGCCCCGCACCCCCCACCCACCTCGGGTGTACAAATCTCCGTAAACTTCCACGGAGAGACTGACGGAATGGCGAAGACCAAGACGGCCTTCTTCTGCACCGAGTGCGGGAACGAGACGGCGCGGTGGCAGGGGCAGTGCCCCGGCTGCCGCGAGTGGAACACCCTGGTGGAGGCGCCCGCCGCGCCCCCCGCCAGGGCGCGTGCGCCCCGCGCGGCCTCCCCCTCCGCGCGCCTCGCGGGGGGACCGCGCCGGTGCGGCTGCGCGAGGTGGAGGGCACCGAGCGGAAGCGCTGGACCACCGGGCTGGGCGAGTTCGACTTCGTCCTGGGCGGGGGGATCGTCCCCGGCTCCGTCGTGCTCGTCGGCGGGGAGCCGGGGATCGGCAAGTCCACCATCCTCCTCCAGGTCGCCGCGCGGCTGGAGGCCGAGGGGCACCGCACCCTCTACGTCTCCGGCGAGGAGTCCGCGCTCCAGGTCAAGCTCCGCGCCGACCGCATCGAGGGCGCAGCCGGGGAGGTGAGCCTCCTCGCCGAGACCGAGCTGGAGACCGTCCTCCTCCGCGCCGCCGAGACCGCCCCCGCCGTGCTCCTGGTGGACTCCATCCAGACCGTCTACACCCCCGACCTGGAGGGCGCCCCCGGCAACGTGGGGCAGGTGCGGGAGTGCGCCGCGCGGCTGCAGCGCTACGCCAAGCAGACCGGCACCGCCGTCTTCCTGGTGGGGCACGTCACCAAGGGCGGCGGGATCGCCGGGCCCAAGACGCTGGAGCACATCGTCGACACCGTGCTCTACTTCGAGGGGACCGGCGGGCTCGACAACCGCGTCCTGCGCGCCACCAAGAACCGCTTCGGCGGCGTCGACGAGATCGGCGTCTTCCGCATGACCGCCGGCGGCCTCGTCCCCGTCGCCAACCCCTCCGAGCTCTTCCTGGGCGAGCGCACCCGCGGCACCTCCGGCTCCGCCGTGGTCTCGATTATGGAGGGGACCCGCCCGCTCCTGGTGGAGATCCAGGCCCTCGCCGCCAAGGCCTCCTACGGCGCGCCGCAGCGGGTCAGCACCGGCTTCGACCCCAAGCGCCTCGCCCTCCTCCTCGCCGTGCTGGAGAAGCGCGCCGGGCTCGCCTTCGGGCAGCTCGACGTCTTCCTCAACGTCGTCGGCGGCATCCGGCTCGCCGAGACCGCCGGGGACGCCGCCGTCGCCGTCGCGCTCGCCTCCAGCGTCTACGACCGCGCCGTCCCCGCCGACGCCGTGTTCGTCGGCGAGCTGGGGCTGGGCGGCGAGGTGCGCCCCGTGGGGCAGACCGAGCGCCGCCTCGCCGAGGCCGCGCGCATGGGCTTCCGCGTCGCGTACCTTTCCCCCCGCGCCCGCCCCGCCAAGCTCCCCCCCGGGATCCGCGTGGTGGAGGTGGAGGACGTCCGCTCCATGGTCGATGCCGTCTTCGCCTGAGCGCCCCGCCGCCGCCGCCGTGGTCGTCGCCGGGGGCTCCGGGCGGCGCCTGGGCGGCCCCGTCCGCAAGCAGTACCTGGAGGTGGGCGGCGAGCCCATCCTGCTGCGCGCCGTGCGCCCCTTCCTCCTCCACCCCGGGATCGGGAGCGTGGTCGTGGTCCTCCCCCCCGACGACGCGGCCTCCCCCCCCGGGTGGCTCGCCGCCCTCGGCGTCCGCGTCGTCCCCGGCGGCGAGGAGCGCGGCGACTCCGTCCGCGCCGGCCTCCTCGCCACCCCGGAGGACGCGGAGGTGGTGCTGGTGCACGACGGCGCCCGCCCCTTCGTCGGCGCGGAGGTGATCGCCCGGGTCCTGGAGGCCGCCCGCTCCGGCCCCGCCCTGGCCGCCCTCCCCGTCACCGACACCCTCAAGGAGGTGGGGAGCGACGGCGTGGTCGTGGGCACCCCCGACCGCTCGCGCTTCTGGCAGGCCCAGACCCCGCAGGGGTTCCCGCGCGAGCTCATCCTCGCCGTCCACGCCCGGGCGCGAGAGGAAGGGGTCCGCGCCACCGACGACGCCGCCCTGTGCGAGCGGTACGGCATCCCCGTCCGCGTGGTGGAGGGCGCCGCCGAGAACCTCAAGGTGACCCGTCCCGCCGACCTCGCCGTCGCCGAGGCACTGGCCCGGCGCTTGCACCCGTGACCACGTCTGCCGCATAGCCCCCGTCCCCCGGAACCGATGACCGAAGACACGGGCCAGGACCCCGCGACGACCACCTTCAACCTGGTCTTCGTCTGCACGGGCAACACCTGCCGCTCCCCCCTCGCCGAGGCGCTGGCCCGGCGCGAGCTGGAGCGCCGCGAGTGGCGGCACGTCCGCCTGGCCTCCGCCGGGCTCGCCGCCAACGAGGGGTGCCCCGCCTCGCGCCACGCCGTCTCCGTCGGCGAGAGGCGGGGGCTCGACCTGGGGTCGCACCGCTCCCGCCGCTTCACCCCCGAGCTGCTGCAGTGGGCCGACCTGGTGCTCGCCATGTCCCCCTCCCACGTCTGGGCCGTCCAGCGCATGGGCGGCGGGGAAAAGGTCGCGCTCCTGGGGCAGTTCGCCGTGGGCGACGCCGGGGAGGGGCTCCCCATCCGCGACCCCTTCGGCGGCGAGGAGGAGGACTACGAGGCCACCGTGCGCGACCTGGAGCCCCTGGTCGGCGCCGTCTTCGACCGGCTGGCGCCCATCCTCCACCCGTGACCGCCCTCCCCACCGCCGCCACGCGCCTCGTGGCCCTCCTCGGCAACCCCGTCTCCCACTCCCTCTCCCCCCTGGTCCAGAACGCCGCCCTCCGCGCCGCCGGGCTGGACGGCGTGTACCTGGCGCTGCGCTGCGGCGCCGCCGAGCTCCCCGGGCTCCTGCGCGGGATCGCGCGCGCCGGCGGGGCGGGGAACGTCACCGTCCCCCACAAGGAGGCCGCCGCCCTCGCCATCGAGCGCCGCACCGGCGCCGTGGAGCGCACCGGGGCGTGCAACGCCTTCTGGAGCGAGGGGGGCGAGGTGTGGGGCGACAACACCGACGTCGCCGGCTTCGCCGCCGCCGCCGCCGCGCTCCTGGGGCGCGAGCCGCGGGGCGCGCGCGTCCTCCTCCTGGGCGCCGGGGGCGCCGCGCGCGCCGTGCTCTGCGCCCTCGCCGACGCCGGGGCCGACCAGGTGGTCGTGGTCAACCGCACCCCCGCGCGCGCCGACGCGCTCGCTGGAGCGCCTCCGCGCCCCGGGGACGCGCCTCGCCCGCGCCGATTCCGCGGAGGCGCTGGCGGGGGAGCGCTTCGACCTCGCCGTCCACTCCACCCCCCTCGGCCTCCGCCCGGGCGACCCGCTCCCGCTCCCCCCGGGGAGCGGCCCCGCGATCGGCGCCGGGCTGGACCTGGTCTACGCCCCCGGCGGCGAGACCCCCTGGGTGCGCGCCCTCCGCGCCGCCGGCGTCCCCGCCGCCGACGGCACCGAGATGCTCCTCCGGCAGGGCGCCGCCGCCTTCCGGCGCTGGTGGGGCGTCCCCGCGCCGCTGGAGGCCATGCGCGCCGCCCTCCCCCCGCGGGAGGCCGCCCCGTGACGCTGCGCGCCCGGGCCGCCGACCTGCGCGACGGTCTCCTGGACCTGGTGTTCGCCCCCGTCTGCGCCGCGTGCGGCGTCCCCGTCCCCACCGCGCACGCCGAGCGGCTGGTGTGCCGCGTGTGCTGGGCGCGCGCGCGGGAGCTCCCGGCGCCGCGCTGCGGGCGCTGCTGGGCGCCCCTCCTCCCCGGGCGCGAGGCCGGGCCGCGCTGCCCCGCCTGCGTCGAGCTCCCGCCCGCCCTGCGCGCCGTCCGCTCCGCCTTCGTCATGGACGGCGTCGTCCGCGACCTGGTGCACGCCCTCAAGTACCGAGGGTGGTCCGCCCTCGCCGACCCCATGGGGACGCCGCATGGCCGGCGTCCCCTTCCCGCGGGACGTCGAGGAGGAGGCGCGCCTCGTCGTCCCCGTCCCCACCAGCCGCGTCCGCGTGCGGGAGCGGGGCTTCGACCAGGCCGCCCTCCTGGCCCGCGCCTTCGCCGCCGGCACCGGGCGCACGGCGGACGCCGGGCTCCTCCTCCGCACCCGCGACACCGCCAGCCAGACGGCCTTGCATCCCGCCGAGCGGCGGGCTAATGTGGCGCACGCTTTCGCCGTCCCGCCGGGACGGAACAGCGACCTCCGGGGGGAGCACCTGCTCCTGGTGGACGACGTGTGGACCACCGGCGCGACCGCCGTGGCCTGCGCGCAGGCGCTCCTGGAAGCCGGAGCGCGCGTGGTGAGCGTGGCTACCTTCGCACGCGTGCACCCCGAGCTGGACCGCTGACCCGGCCCGCCCGTGCGGGGCGGGGACGACTTTTTTCATCCGGAGACCAACGGAGAACCAATGGCCATTCGCGTAGCCATCAACGGCTTCGGGCGCATCGGGCGGAACGTCCTGCGCGCCGCCAAGAAGGCCGGCGCCGAGGGGATCGACTTCGTCGCCGTCAACGACCTCACCGACACCAAGACCCTCTCGCACCTGCTCCGGCACGACTCGGTGCACCGCGACTACCCGGGCACCGTCGAGACCCGCGACAACGCCCTCGTCGTGGACGGGGACGAGATCCGCGTCTTCGCCGAGAAGGACCCCTCCGCGCTCCCCTGGCGCGACCTGGGCGTGGACATCGTCATCGAGTCCACCGGCCGCTTCACCAAGCGCGGCGACGCCGCCAAGCACCTGGACGCCGGCGCCCGGAAGGTCATCATCTCCGCCCCCGGCAAGGACGAGGACATCACCATCGTCCTGGGCGTCAACGAGGACAGGTACGACCCCGCCAGCCACCACGTCGTCTCCAACGCGAGCTGCACCACCAACTGCCTCGCCCCCGTGGTCAAGGTGCTCCTGGACGAGTTCGGCTTCCGCCGCGGGCTGATGACCACGGTGCACGCCTACACCAACGACCAGCAGATCCTCGACCTCCCGCACAAGGACCTGCGCCGGGCGCGCGCCGCCGGGATGTCCATCATCCCCACCACCACCGGGGCCGCCAAGGCCACCGGGCTGGTGATCCCCGAGGTCAAGGGGAAGATCGACGGCGTCGCCATGCGCGTCCCCACGCCGGACGTCTCCATCGTGGACCTCACGGCCGAGCTGGAGAAGGAGGTCACCGCCGAGCAGGTGAACGACGCGCTCCGCCGTGCGTCCGAGGGGCGGATGAAGGGGATCCTGGCGTTCGAGGAGGAGGAGCTGGTGTCCGTGGACTACACCGGGCACCCGGCGTCGTCCATCGTGGACGCGGCTTCCACCAACGTGATGTCGGGGCTGGTGAAGGTGATGTCGTGGTACGACAACGAGTGGGGGTACAGCAACCGGTGCGTGGACCTGGCGCGGTACATGGGCGAGCGTCTGTAGGTTTTTGCTGGTTTTCGGGATACCCCGGCTCGTTCGCGGGCTGGGGTATTCTCGTTGTGGTGGGGCCGCTCCGGAGCCCGGCCAAACTGCGGCCGGTCTCCTGCGCGGGGGCGGTGAGCCTCGCAAACCGCGCGAGTCTCCCCGCCCCGGAGTGAGCCAGCCGATACTGCCCGGCTGTCTCCCTCCGCAACGGATCTTATGGGTACTGCGGAACTGCTGACGACACGACAACCCCTCTTCGCGACCATGAACAAGCTGACGCTGCGGGAGCTGGGCGGGCAGGACCTCCGGGGGAAGCGGGTCCTCCTGCGCGTGGACTACAACGTCCCGCTGGACGACGCGCTCCGCATCACCGACGACACGCGCATCCAGGCCACCCTCCCCACACTCCGGCTCCTCCTGGACGCAGGGGCGCGGGTGGTGATCCTGGCGCACTTCGGGCGGCCCAAGGGGAAGCCCGTACCCGAGATGTCGCTGCGGCCCGCGGCCGAGCGGCTCGCGGAGCTCCTCCCCGGGCACCGGGTGGATTTCGCCGGAGAGACCGTCGGGGAGCAGGCGGAGGGCGCGGTGGCGGGGCTCGGCGACGGGGAGGTGGTGGTGCTGGAGAACACCCGCTACCTCCCGGGCGAGGAGAAGAACGACATGGAGCTGGCGCGCCGGATGGCCGCGCTCGGCGACCTGTACGTCAACGACGCCTTCGGCGCCGCGCACCGGGCGCACTCCTCCACCGCCGGCGTCGCCGAGGTCATGCGCGGGGACGGACGGCCCGCCGCCGCCGGGCTCCTCATGGAGAAGGAGCTGGAGTACCTGGGCACCGTCGTCGAGAACCCCGGGCGGCCCTTCGTCGCCATCATCGGCGGGGCCAAGATCTCCGGCAAGATCGACGTCATCCAGAACCTCCTCCCCCGCGTGGACCGCCTCCTCATCGGCGGCGCCATGGCCAACACCTTCTTCCGCGCCATGGGGCTCGCCACCGGCACCTCCCTGGTGGAGGAGGACCGCGTGGAGATGGCCGGCGAGCTCCTCCGCGGGAGCGGCGACAAGCTCCTCCTCCCCGTGGACTGCGTGGTCGCGGCGAAGATGGAGGCCGGGCAGGCCACCCAGGTGGTGGACCGCGAGGCCGTCCCCGCCGACCGCACCGTGCTGGACGTGGGGCCGCGCACCGTGGAAGCGTACCGCGCCGTCCTCGCCACGGCGAAGACCGTGCTGTGGAACGGGCCGATGGGGGTGTTCGAGATGCCGGAGTTCGCGAAGGGGACCGAGGGCGTCGCCCTCGCCGTCGCCGAGGCCACCGACCGGGGCGCCGTCACCGTGGTGGGCGGCGGCGACTCCGCCGCCGCCGTGGCCGAGCTGGGGCTCTCCGAGCGCATCTCGCACGTCTCCACCGGCGGGGGCGCCTCGCTCGAGTTCCTGGAGGGGAAGACCCTCCCGGGCGTCGCCGCGCTCAGCGACCGGGGGGCCCCGTGAGCCCCGTCCGCAGGCCGGTGCTCGCCGGCAACTGGAAGATGCACAAGGGCCCCGCCGAGGCGCGGGAGTTCTTCGCCGCCTTCCTGGAGCGGCACCCGGCGCGGGACGACCGCACCGTGGTCTTCTTCCCCCCCGCGCTCTCGCTGGCGGACGCGCGGGAAGCGCTCGGCGGGCGCGCCGACGTCCTTCTCGGCGTGCAGAACGTGCACTGGGAGGCGAAGGGCGCCTTCACCGGCGAGACCTCCGCCCCCATGGCCGCCGACGCGGGCGCCGCCTGGGTGCTGGTCGGGCACAGCGAGCGCCGCCACGTCTTCGGCGAGACCAGCGCCGAGACCGCGCGCAAGGTTCGCGCGGCGCTCGACGCCGGCCTGGTGGCCGTGCTCTGCGTGGGGGAGACGCTGGACGAGCGCCGCGCCGGGCGCGCCGAGGCCGTGGTCCGCGAGCAGCTGGACGCCGTGCTCCCCACCCTCACCGCCGACGAGGCGGAGCGGCTGGTGGTGGCCTACGAGCCGGTGTGGGCCATCGGCACCGGGGAGACCGCCACCCCGCAGGACGCGGCCACCATGCACGCCGCCGTGCGGGCGCGGCTCCGCGAGGCGTACGGCGAGGAGCGCGCCGCCGCCACCGCCGTCCTGTACGGCGGGAGCGTCAAGCCGGACAACGCCGCCGAGCTGCTCGCCGCCTCCGACGTGGACGGGGTGCTGGTGGGGGGCGCCAGCCTGGACCCGGCCGGATTCGCCACCATCTGCGCCGCCCCGGGTTGACAGGCGGCGCCCGCGGCCTAACTTTGTCAGGTTTACGGACTTCAACCCTCACGCGCGAGCACCCGTGTACATCTTCCTCCTGTCCCTCCTGATCCTGGACGCCTGCCTGCTGATCCCCATCGTGCTCCTCCAGTCGGGGAAGGGCGGGGGGCTGGCGGCCATGGGGGGCGGAGCCGGCACGGACACCCTCTTCGGGGGCCGCCAGGCCGCGACGCTCCTCACCAAGGCCAGCTGGTGGGCGGGGGGAGTCTTCCTGCTGCTCGCGCTGCTGCTGACCAACATGAACGCCGGGGCGGCGCGGCGCGCCTCCATCCTCCGCGGCGGGGCGCAGCAGACCGCCCCCGCGACCACCTCCCCGGCGCTCCCGGGGCTGACGCCGGCCCCCAAGGGGCAGGCGCCCGCTCCGGCGACCGGCGGCACGGCCCAGCCCGCCGCGCCGGCGCAGACCGCCCCGGCCGGCCAGCCGGCGGCCCCCGCGCCGAAGCAGTAAGCCGCGGCGCACCGCCCGGACGCGAGAGCCCTCCCCCACCGGGGAGGGCTTTTTCGTGTTCCCACCGGGCTCCGGAACGGCCCCAACCCGCCTCCTTACAGGGAATGGAACTTGCAAAACCCCCGCACGATCGTTCGCGAAGACCAACGGCGACGGACCACACGGGGGAGGTGGCGTAAGTGGCACTCAATCGGAACACGACACGCGCGCTGCAGCGGCAGATCGACCTGACCACCGCCGTCTGCCAGGAGCGGCTCCTGGCCACGCACGTGCGGCACGTCCTCGCGCTGGTGGACCTGGTGTCCGACCAGCTCCCGTTCGACTCCGCGCTCGACATCTACGTCCGCATCCTCCGCCTCACCCCCGAGCAGTCCCGCAACGTCGGGAGCCGCGCGCTCGCGGCGCTGGGGAGCCGCGGCGGCCTGCCGGCGGTGGAGGAGATCGCGCCGGACGCGCAGCCGGAGCCCGAGGAGGAGGAGGACAGCCGGGGGGGTGGAGGGGGACGGTTCGACGCGGTGTTCTCGCGGGTGCGGCGCCGCATCCGCGGGCGCGTGCACGAGGACCTGCGCGGCCGCATCAACCTGGCCGCCGCGCGCGCCGAGGACGACCTCTTCCACACCCACGTCGAGAACTCGCTGATCTTCGGCAGGGCGCTCGCGGAGGAGGTGCAGCTCCCCGAGGCGGTGGAGCTGTACCTGGACACCATGTCCATCCCCGAGGGGGTCACCGACGTGATCTTCAACCGCGCGCTCCGCACCGTGGCGGACGACGTCCTCCCGCCCCTCGCCTACCGGGGCGAGTCGCGGCGCACCGTGGACCAGGCGGTGGCGGACGCGGCGGTCTCGCCCGAGCCGGCCCTCTGACCGCACCCGCCCGTGCCCGGGGCGCCGCCGGACGGACGGCGCCCCGCCCACGCCGACGCGCCCAATCTCCACCCGCTACCTCCCGATGAACGTCACCTGGAGCGCCATCCTGTGGGCGGGGTTCATGGCCACCACGCTCGCCGCCGCCTGCTTCTGGGTGTTCCGGACCTTCGCGTGGACGGAGTTCAGCCCCGCCACCCAGATCGGCTGCCTGTTCCTCGGCAACCCGCGCCTCCCGGCCACCGAGGGGGTGGGGTTCTTCGTCCTCTTCCTGGTGGGGTCGACGGCGGGTGCCTGGGTGTACGCCGCGCTCCTCCGGGGCGGGGAGGGGCCTTCCCTGTGGAAGGGAGCGCTGGTGGGGCTGGTGCACGGCGCCCTGGTGGTGGCCCTGCTCCCCTACCTGGCGAAGCTGAGCGCGTGCGTGCGGAGCGGGTTCGTCCCCCAGCCCGGCCGGCTGGGGCTGCGCTGGGGGAAGGGGACGCCCGTGGGGATCGTGGCGGGGCACCTGGTTTACGGCGCCGCGCTGGGAGCCATCCTCGCCGCCTTCGCCACTCCCGCCCTCTGATCCAGGGCCCGGGAGAGGCAAGGGGTGGCACGGTATGTGCCCTCTGTGTCCACATGCCATCTTGACGGTGGCGACCGTGTCCACGCGTCGCCGCGCGCGCAGGAGTGCAGCTTTGACAGGGAGCGCGGACCGGGGCAGCACGAGGGGCCGGAACGGAGGCCCTCCCGCACGGCGGGAGCGCGCTGCTCTGCCCGCGAAGCGTAAACCTCGGAGACAAGGAGACAAAGCCCGGAAACATCGTGTGCAGTAAAGGCTCCCGCGGCCGGAAAATTCAGGATTCTGGCACTCTTCTTGAAGAGGCGGCGCCTCGAAGGATCTCTCCCCGGGAAGGGGAGGGAGGTTCCTATCACCCAGTCTGGAGAGGACTCGATGAAACGATTGCTGGCATCCGCCTTGGTAGCTGCCGTGGTTGCGGCGGGGACGGGAGGGGAAGCGCGAGCCCAGGAGACGATGGGCGGGCGTCCCAGTCTGTTCGATCTTGGGATCTATGCGGGAGGTGCGTACACGAGTAGCTGGTTCGAGATCGGCGACGAGGGGATGAAGCCCGGCTTCTCCAGCGCCTTCGGGGCGACCGCGACGTACTGGGGGCTTCCCTGGTTCGGCGTCCGCCTCAACGGCACGTACTTCCCGACCCAGCTCCCGCAGGGCGGTGAGGACGACAGCCTGGGCGACGACCAGAACGACCTGGTGGCCAACAACTGGTTCGCGGACCTCGGCCTGGTGTTCCGGCCGGCGTTCCTCACGTCGAGCATCGGCAGCTTCCTCGCCAACCCGTACCTGTTCCTGGGCGGCGGCGCGCTGATCACCAACGTGGCCGGCAACCCGGCGGCTCCGCGCGCCGGCGGCTACGCCTGCGTGCCGGACTACATCCGCTCGGGGGTGTGCCTCTCGTACGACCCGGAGTACGCCACGGTCGGGCAGGGGAACGTCGGGATCGGGTTCGACATCCTCCCGCTCACCAGCGGGGTGGGGCTGTTCGGTGAGCTGGCGGTGCACGGGTACGACTCGCCGGCCCACGTGTACGTGGAGAACACGGCGTCGGACAAGTTCGCCTTCACCACCCGCGGCGTGCTCGGCCTGAAGTTCTCCTTCGGCGCCGAGGCTCCGGAAGAGGTCATCGTTCCGCCGGCCGTTCTTCCGCCGCCGCCGGCCGTCCTTCCGCCGCCGCCGCCTGCGACGGAGACGGTGTCGGTCTGCGTGGTGGAGCAGGGTGGCATGCTCAGCACCGTGAGCGCGACGTACAACCCCGCCACGGGTGACACCACCCTGGCCAGCGGTCAGCGGATCAGGGACACGCAGACCGGTGGGATGTACGCGGCGGGCCAGACCTGGTACGTCAGCGAGCAGCCGGTCACCTTCAACGGCCAGCGGTACGTGCCGTTCGGCGTCACCCGGATCATCCAGCCGGCCGACCTGACCAGCGCGGGCACGGTCAACGGGGTGCCGGTGTTCCGTGAGACCAACGCCCCCACGGGGACCAGCAACGTGATCTACGTGCCGGTCCGGTACGGGTGCGAGTTCCGGCCCTACAACCCGGAAGCGGCGGCGCGGGCGGTCCGCGGGTAGCACTCCGCGAGACACCGCAGCAGGAAGGAGGGGCCTCCGCGAGGAGGCCCCTCCCTCTTTTCGTGCTCGCACTCCGCGGGGGAGGATGATACATTCCGGCCGGACCGGTTCCGAGGGGGAGCCGGCCGGCTTCCATCCATCCGGGAGGGCGACGGTGCAGACAGGGAGTGCCGAGGCGCTGAAGCGCGAGGCGGCGGTCCGCGCGGCGGAGTGGATCCGCGACGGGATGGTGGTGGGGCTGGGGACCGGATCGACGGTGCGCCACCTCCTGGACCACATCGCCGAGCGCCGCGCGGCGGGGGAGTGGGGGAGCGTGGTCGGCGTCCCCACCTCGGAGCAGACCGCGGCGCGCGCCCGGGAGCTGGGGATCCCCCTCCGCACGCTGGAGGAGGCGCCGGAGGTGGACCTGACCATCGACGGCGCCGACGAGGTCGACCCGGCGCTGCGGGTCATCAAGGGTCTCGGCGCGGCGCTCCTGCGGGAAAAGGTGGTGGCGACGGCTTCGCGGCGGGTGGTGATCATCGTCGACGAGTCCAAGCGGGTGCGGAAGCTCGGGACCCGCGCGCCGCTCCCGGTGGAGGTCGATCCCTTCGGTGCGGCGATCCAGCCGGCCTTTCTCCGCTCCCTCGGCGCCGAGCCGGTGCTGCGCCGCGCTCCGGACGGCTCGCCCCTGGTGACGGACGGGGGGAACCACATCTTCGACTGCCGGTTCCCGGACGGGATCGACGACCCGGAG
Organism: uncultured Gemmatimonadales bacterium; assembly: GCA_963733105.1. Taxonomy (GTDB): domain Bacteria; phylum Gemmatimonadota; class Gemmatimonadetes; order Longimicrobiales; family Longimicrobiaceae; genus JAFAYN01. The sequence continues at coordinate 97,900 of CAVTCB010000004.1, forward strand.
GCGCTGGAGGCGGCGCTCGACGGCCGGGTGGGGGTGATGGAGAACGGGCTCTTCCTGGGGCTCGTCTCCGCGGTGGTGGTGGCGGGCGCGGACGGGGTGCGGACCTTGGAGGGCGGGGAAGGGGAGGCGGACGGATGAGCGCGGTCAAGATCGCACCGTCCATCCTCTCGGCGGACTTCACGCGCCTGGGGGAGCAGATCCGGGAGGCGGAGGCCGCGGGGGCGGACTGGATCCACGTGGACGTGATGGACGGGCGCTTCGTCCCCAACATCACCATCGGCCCCCTGATCGCGGAGGCGGCGCGCCGCTCCACGACGCTCCCGGTGGACGTCCACCTGATGATCGTGGAGCCGGAGCGGTACGTGGGCGCCTTCGCCGACGCCGGCGCCAGCTACGTCACGGTGCACGTGGAAGCGTCGCCGCACCTGCACCGCACCGTGCAGCAGATCCACGAGCGGGGGGTGAAGGCGGGGGTCACGCTCAACCCCGGCACGCCGGCCGAGGCGCTCACGGAGATCCTCCCCTACGTGGACCTGGTGCTGGTGATGTCGGTGAACCCCGGCTTCGGCGGGCAGTCGTACATCCCCACCAGCACGGCCAAGATCGCGAAGATCCGCCGGATGATCGACGAGCGGGGGCTCGGCGGGCAGATCGAGCTGCAGGTGGACGGCGGGGTGGCGCCGGACACCATCGCGGAGGTGGTCGGCGCCGGGGCCACGGTGGTGGTGGCCGGGTCGGCGGTGTACAACCGCAGGGCGAGCGTGGCGGAGAACATCCGCTCGCTGCGGGCGGCGGTGGGGACGTAGCCCGCGTACCCGGGCGGCCCTATATTCCGCGGCGTGCCTGGGTGGTGAAACCGGTAAACACAGGGGACTTAAAATCCTCCGCCGCGAGGCTTGCGGGTTCGAGTCCCGCCCCAGGCATCTGAGCGCGCCCCCGTCGTATTCCGGCGGGGGCTTGTTCTTGTTCTGTACCCGGGTGCCGAGTCGAGCAACAGCGTGGCGCCCTGCGGGATGAAAGCGCACATTGCGGCCGGGTCGTCTCCACCCCCGTACCCTGTTGCCGGGCAACAGGAGGAAGCTGAGCCGATGAGCAGCACCCTCGATCCGGCCGGACAGGGCCTCTCGGCGGAGGAGAAGCGCCGTCTCCTGGCGCGTATCCTCCAGCAGAAGGTGGCCCGCGCGACCCGGTTCCCGCTCTCCTTCGCACAGCAGCGGCTCTGGTTCCTGCACCAGATGGACCCGGCAAGCCCGCTGTACAACATGTTCTCGGCGGCCCGGTTGCGCGGCCCGCTGGACGCCGGAGCTCTGGACCGCACCCTGGTGGAGATTGTAAGGCGCCACGAAGTGCTGCGCACGGTCTTCGTCGCGGAGGAAGGGGAGCCGGTGCAGGTGGTCGCGCCACCCGGGTCGTGGCGGATGGAGACCGAGGACCTGGGCGGGCTGGGCGAGGAGGAGCGAGAGGCCGAGGCGCAGCGGCGGGTGCAGGCCGAGGCGGTGCGCCCCTTCGACCTGTCGGCGGGGCCGCTCTTCCGCGCCCTCCTGCTGCGCTGCGGCCCCGAGGAGCACGTGCTCTTCCTGGGGATGCACCACGTAGTCAGCGACGGCTGGTCCATGGAGGTGCTCTACCGCGAGCTGGACGCCGTCTACGCGGCGTTCCTGCGGGGCGAGACCTCGCCGCTCCCGGAGCTGGCGCTCCAGTACGCAGACTTCGCCCTCTGGCAGCGGGAGCGGCTGCGCGGCCCCGCCCTGGAGCCGCACCTCGCCTTCTGGCGGGAGCAGCTGGCCGGGGCGCCCGCGGTGCTGGAGCTGCCGACGGACCGGCCGCGCCCGGCCGCGCAGAGCTTCCGCGGGGCGTCGCTCCCGGTGGAGCTCGACGTCGAGCTGACGCAGAAGCTGCACGGGCTGGCGCGGCGGGAGGGGGGCACGCTCTTCGTGGCCCTGCTGGCCGCCTTCGGTGTGCTGCTCGCGCGCTACGCGCGGCAGGAGGACGTGGTGGTGGGCACCCCCATCGCCGGGCGGACGCGGCGGGAGACGGAAGGGCTGGTCGGCCTCTTCGTCAACACGCTGCCGCTGCGCGTAGACCTGTCGGGGGACCCCACGTTCTCGGAGCTGGTGGGGCGGGTGCGCGAGACCATGCCGGGAGCGCACGCGCACCAGGAGCTCCCCTTCGACAGGCTGGTGGAGGAGCTGCACGTGGAGCGCAGCCTCGGCCACAGCCCCGTCTTCCAGGTGCTGCTCTCCATGCAGGGCCTGGCGCGTCCGTTCGAGGTCGGCGGCGTGCGGCCTTCCCCGTCCCGGCGGAGTCCGGGACCTCGAAGTTCGACCTCTCGCTGGTGCTGCAGGAGGAGGCCTCGACCCTCTACGGCTTCCTGGAGTTCAGCACCGAGCTGTTCGACGACGGCCACGGTGGAGCGGATGCGGGGGCACCTTCGCACCCTCCTGGAGGGAGTCGCGGAGGCTCCCGGGCGGCGCGTCTCCGAGCTGCCGCTGCTGAGCGCCGCCGAGCGGCGGCAGCTGCTGGAGGAGTGGAACCAGGTGGAGGCGGCGTACGCCGTGGAGCGGACGCTGCACGGGCTGTTCGCGGAAGTCGCGTTGCGCGCGCCGGAAGCCGTGGCGGTGTCGTACGAGGGGGAGGGGCTGAGCTACGGCGAGCTGGAGCGGCGGGCGAACCGGCTCGCGCAGCGGCTGCGGCGGCTCGGGGTGGGGCCGGAGGCGCGCGTGGGGCTGTGCGTGGAGCGCTCGCCGGAGATGGTGGTGGGGGTGCTGGGAATCCTCAAGGCGGGGGGGGCGTACGTGCCGCTGGACCCGGCGTACCCGGCGGAGCGGCTGGCGTACGTGCTGGCCGACTGCGGGGCGGCGGTGCTGGTGACGCAGGAGCGGCTGCTGGCGGCGCTCCCGGAGCACGCGTGCGCGACGGTGTGCCTGGACCGCGACCGCGCGGAGATCGAGCAGGAGAGCGCGGAGGCGCCCGCGGACGAGGCGACGCCGGAGAGCCTGGCGTACGTGATCTACACGTCGGGCTCGACGGGGCGTCCCAAGGGCGTGCTGGTCACGCACGCCAACGTGGTGCGCCTGTTCCGCGCGACCGAGGGGTGGTTCGGCTTCGGAGCGGAGGACGTGTGGACGCTGTTCCACTCGTACGCGTTCGACTTCTCGGTGTGGGAGATCTGGGGCGCGCTGCTGTACGGGGGGCGGCTGGTGGTGGTGCCGTACGTGACGAGCCGCGTCGCCGGAGGCGTTCCACCGGCTCCTGGCCGACGAAGCGGGTGACGGTGCTGAACCAGACGCCCTCGGCGTTCCGGCAGCTGGCAGCGGTGGAGAGCGGGGAGGAGCTGGCGCTGCGGGTGGTGGTCTTCGGGGGGGAGGCGCTGGAGCTGGAGAGCCTGCGGCCGTGGATGGAGCGTCACGGGGACGAGCGGCCGCGGCTGGTGAACATGTACGGGATCACGGAGACGACCGTGCACGTGACCTACCGCCCGCTCACCCGGGCGGACCTGGAGGCGGGGCGGGGGAGCGTGATCGGGCGTGCGATCCCGGACCTTCGCATCTATCTGCTGGACGCGCGCGGGCATCCGGTGCCGGTGGGGGTTGCGGGGGAGATGTACGTGGGCGGGGCGGGGGTGGCGCGGGGATACCTGAACCGGGAGGAGCTGACGCGGGAGCGCTTCCTGGCGGACCCGTTCCGGGCGGGGGAGCGGGTGTACCGGTCGGGGGACCTGGCGCGCTACCGGGCGGACGGGGAGCTGGAGTACCTGGGGCGGGCGGACGAGCAGGTCAAGGTGCGCGGGTTCCGGATCGAGCCGGGGGAGGTCGAGGCGGCGCTGCTGGCGCAGCCGGGGGTGCGAGAGGCAGTGGTGGTGGTGCGCGGGGAGGGGGCGGAGCAGCGGCTGGTGGCGTACGTGACGGGGGAGGTGGAGGTGGAGACGCTACGAGAGCACCTGCGGGAGCGTCTGCCGGAGCACATGGTTCCGGCGGCGATCGTGGTGCTGGAGCGGCTGCCGCTGACGCCGAACGGGAAGCTGGACCGGAAGGCGCTGCCGGTGCCGGAGTACGGGGTGCCGGGGGAGGCGTACGTGGCGCCGCGGGCGGAGGTGGAGGAGGTGCTGGCGGGGATCTGGGCGGAGGTGCTGGGGGTGGAGCGGGTGGGGGTGAGGGAGAGCTTCTTCGACCTGGGCGGGCACTCGCTGCTGGCCACGCGGGTGGTGGCGCGCATCCGGGAGGTGCTCGCCGTGGAGCTGCCGCTGCGGGAGCTCTTCGAGGCGCCCACGGTGGCCGGGCTGGCGGAGCGGGTGGAGGCGCTGCGGCGCGCGGGGCAGCCGACCCTGCCGCCGGTGGTGCCGACCGAGCGCACGGGCGCGCTGCCGCTCTCCTTCGCGCAGCAGCGGCTGTGGCTGGTGGACCGGCTGGAGCCGGGGAGCGCCGCCTACAACATCCCCGTAGCGTGGCGCCTGTCTGGTGTTCCCGACGTCGGCGCTCTGCGGGTGAGCGTGGACGGGCTGGCGCGCCGGCACGAGACGCTGCGCACCACGTTCGCGGAGCACGACGGCGTTCCCGTGCAGGTCGTTCACCCGCCCGCCCCGGTGGAGCTGCCGGTGGTGGAGCTGGGCGGCCTCCCCGCCGCGGCGCGGGAGCCGGAGGCGCTCCGCCTTGCCGGGGAGGAAGCGCTGCGGCCGTTCGACCTGTCGCACGGGCCCCTGATGCGCGGCACGCTCCTGCGGCTGGACGCGGAGGACCACGTGCTCCTCCTCACCCTGCATCACATCGTCAGCGACGCGTGGAGCATGGACGTGCTGGCGCGGGACGTCGGGGCGCTGTACGCCGCCCATGCGCGTGGCGAGGAGCCCGCCCTTCCCGTCCTCCCGGTGCAGTACGCCGACTATGCGCTCTGGCAGCGCGCGTGGCTGCAAGGCGAGGAGCTGGACCGGCAGCTCGCCTGGTGGCGTGAGCGGCTGGCCGGCGCCCCCGCGCTCCTGGAGCTCCCCATGGACCGGCCGCGTCCCGCGGTGCAGGGCCACCGGGGCGCGGTGCGCTCGCTCCGGATCGATGCCGTCACGGCGGGCGAGCTCCGCGCCCTGTGCCGGCACGAGGGGGTGACGGTCTTCATGACGCTCCTGGCCGGCTTCTCCGTCCTCCTCGGCCGCTATTCCGGGCAGGCGGACGTCGTGGTGGGGGCGCCCGTCGCCACCCGGGGCCGGCGCGAGACGGAAGGGCTGATCGGCTTCTTCCTGAACACCCTGGCGCTGCGGACCGACCTCTCGGGAGACCCTTCCTTCCGGGAGCTGCTGGGGCGGGTGCGCGAAGCGACTCTGGGCGCGTACGACCACCAGGACCTCCCCTTCGAGCGGATCCTGGAGGAGCTCCAGCCCGCACGCACCCTGAGCCACTCTCCGCTGTTCCAGGTGATGCTCAACCTGCAGAACCTCGACCACCCCGCGCCGCTGGATCTCGCCGGAGTGCGGGCGGAGCCCTTCGGCGGGGGCGTGCCGGCGGCCAAGTACGACCTGACGCTCTACGCGGGCGAGCGCGACGGGGAGATCCGGCTGGACCTGGTCTACAACGCGGAGCTGTTCGAGGGCGCGAGGATGGAGGACGCCCTGGGTCACCTGCGGACGCTGCTCGCGGCGGTCGCTGCGGACCCGGAGCTGCGCGTCTCCCGCATCCCGCTCCTGACCGAGGAGGAGAGGCGGGCGCGCTCGGTCCGCGCGCGAGGGATCGGGACGGGCCGGCCGTTCGAGGAGTTCGCTCGCGGAGACATCGAGCAGACGATCCCCGACCGCTTCGAGGCGCAGGTCCGGCTCCACCCGGACCGGCTGGCGGTGCGGACCCGGACCACGCGGCTGACCTACGCGGAGCTGAACCGCGCGGCCGAGGCCGTGGCGCGGGCGATCCTGCGCACCCGGCCGGCCGCGGCGGAGCGGGTCGCGCTGCTCTTCGAGCACGACGCGGCCATGATCATCGGCATCCTGGGCGTGCTCAGGGCCGGGAAGACGTACGTCCCCATCGATCCGCTCTACCCGCGCGAGCGCAGCGCCTACGTGCTGGAGGACTCCGGGGCCGCCGCGCTGCTGACCAACCGCGCCAACCTGGCGCTGGCGCAGGAGCTGGCCCGGGAGCGCGTCCCCGTCGTCGACCTCGACGCGGCGGACGCGGCGGACGACGCTCCGGTGGCCTTCCCCCGGGTCCGGTGCGACGAGGCGGCGTACATCCTCTACACCTCCGGCTCGACCGGGCGGCCCAAGGGGGTGGTGCAGAGCCACCGCAACGTGCTGCACTTCATCCGGGTCTACACCAACAACCTGCGCATCGGGCCCGGGGACCGGCTGACGCTGTTCTCGTCGTATACCTTCGACGCGTCGGTCATGGCCGTCTACGGCGCGCTGCTCAACGGGGCCGCGCTCTTTCCACTCGGCTGGCGGGAGGAGTCGGCCTCCGGGGTGGCGGAGTGGATGCGGCGGGAGGGGATCACCCTCTATCACTCCACGCCCACGGTCTTCCGGCACCTGGTCGAGGAGCTGGGCGGGGAGGAGCGCTTCCCGGAGGTGCGCCTGGTGGTCCTGGGCGGCGAGGAGGCGCAGCGGCGTGACGTGGACGCGTTCCGGGCGCACTTCGCGCCGGGGGCCGTGCTGGTCAACGGGCTGGGGCCCACCGAGTCTACGGTGACGCTGCAGGGCTTCATCGGCCACGACACCCCGGTCCGGCGCGGCACCGTGCCGGTGGGGTACCCGGTGGAGGACACAGAGGTGGTGCTGCGCAACGGCCTGGGCGAGCAGGTCGCGGTCTACGGTGTGGGCGAGATCGAGATCCACGGTGCGCACGTCGCGCTGGGCTACTGGCGCAGGCCGGAGCAGACGGCCGCCGCGTTCGGCCAGGCACCGCGGGCGGGAGTGCGCAGCTACCGGACCGGCGACCTGGGGCGGCGGCTCCCGGACGGGAGCCTGGAGTTCGTGGGGCGCACCGACTTCCAGGTCAAGGTTCGCGGGGTCCGCGTCGAGCTGGGGGAGATCGAGGCCGCGATGCGGGCGCATCCGGGGGTGCGCGAAGCGGTGGTGGCGGCGCGCGAGGAGGGCGGCGCAGGCGGGCGCCGGCTGGTCGGATACGTGGTGGCGGCCGAGGGCGCGGAGGTCCCCGCGCCGGCGGAGCTGCGGGCGTGGCTGCGGGAGCGGCTCCCGGACTCCATGGTCCCGGCGGCGTTCGTGGGGCTGGAATCACTGCCGCTGACGCCCGGCGGCAAGACCGACCGGCTCGCGCTGCCGGCTCCGGAGCGGGCGGAGGACGCCGGGGCCCGCGCGCCGCGCACGCCGGTGGAGGAAGTGCTGGCGCAGATCTGGGCGGAGGTGCTGGGGCTCGGGCACGCCGGGGTGGGGGAAGACTTCTTCGAGCTGGGAGGGCACTCGCTCCTGGCGACCCGGCTGGTCTCTCGCGTGCGCGAGGTGCTCGGGGTGGAGCTGCCGCTGCGGGCCGTCTTCGAGGCTCCCACGATCGCCGCCCTGGCGGAGCGGGTGGAGGCGGCGAGCCGGGAAGGGACGCCACGGCCGCCTCCCCTGGTGCCGGTGCCCCGCGACGGCTCGCCGCTCCCGCTCTCCTTCGCGCAGCAGCGGCTCTGGTTCCTGGACCAGCTCGATCCCGGGAGCGCCGCCTACAACCTGCCGTACCCGCTCCGGGTCCGCGGCGGGCTGCGGGTGCGCGCGCTGGAGCGCGCGCTCCAGCGGGTCGTGCACCGTCACGAGTCGCTGCGCACGCGCTTCCCCGTGGCGGACGGAGAGCCGGTCCAGCGGGTGGAGCCCGCCGGTCCGGTCCGGCTCCCGGTGGTGGATCTGGGCGCGCTCGGCGAGGCGGCCCGCGAGGCCGAGATGCGGCGCCTCGTCGGCGACGAGGCGCGGCGGCCGTTCGACCTGGCCGCGGGCCCGCTGCTGCGCACGAGCGTGGTGCGCCTGGGCGGGGAGGACGCGGCGGTGCTGCTCACCCTGCACCACGTCGTCAGCGACGGCTGGAGCACGGGGGTCCTCGTGCGCGAGCTCTCGACGCTCTACGGCGCCTTCTCGCGCGGGGCGGAGGCGCGCCTGCCCGAGCTGCCGGTCCAGTACGCCGACTACGCCGTGTGGCAGCGGCGCTGGCTGTCGGGGGAGGTGCTGGAGGGGGAGCTGGTGTACTGGCGGGAGCGCCTGGCGGGAGCGCCGGCGCTCCTGGAGCTGCCCACGGACCGGCCGCGCCCGGCCGTGCTGGGCGGGGCAGGGGCCGCTCGCGCGTTCCGGGTCCCGGCCCCGACGCTGCGCGCTCTGCGGCTCCTCTCGCGTCGCGAAGGGGCGACGCTGTTCATGACGCTCCTCTCGGCGTGGCAGGTCCTGCTGGGGCGCTACGCGGAGGCCGAGGACGTGGTGGTGGGGAGCCCCATCGCCGGGCGCACGCACGCGGAGCTGGAGGGGCTGATCGGCTTCTTCGTCAACATGCTGGTGCTGCGCGGCGACCTCTCGGGCGAGCCTGGCTTCCGCGAGCTGCTGGGGCGGACGCGGGAGACGATGCTGGGGGCGTACTCACACCAGGAGCTTCCCTTCGAGAAGCTGGTGGAGGAGCTGGGGGTCGAGCGCGACCTGGGCAGCACGCCGCTCTTCCAGGTCATGCTCACCCTGCAGAACGTCGAGCGGGGCGAGCCCGTGCTCGGCGACCTCCGGCTGGATCTGCTCGACGGCGGGGGAGACACGGCGAAGGCCGACCTGAGCTTCACGCTGTGGGAGTCGGGAGAGGAGCTGGTCGGCTCCCTGCAGTACCGGACCGGGCTCTTCGATCCCGGGACCATCGACCGGCACCTCGAGCACCTGGGAGTGCTGCTGGAGGGGATCGCCTCGGACGCGGAGCGGGGGATCCGGCAGCTCCCCCTGCTCCCGGACGCGGAGCGCAGGCGCGTGGTGGCGGAGTGGAACGCCACGGGAGCAGCGTACGCCGCGCGTCCCGTCCACGAGCGGTTCGACGAGCAGGCGGAGCGCACCCCCGCGGCGGTCGCGGCGGTCTGCGGGTCCGAGTCCCTGACCTACGCGGAGCTGCGCCGCCGCGCCGACCGGGTCGCCGCGGCGCTGCGCGCCTCGGGGATCGGCCGGGGCTCCTACGTCCCGGTCCTCCTGGACCGGGGCCTGGACGTCCCGGTGGCGATGCTGGGCGTGATGAAGTCCGGGGCGGCCTTCTCGCCCCTGGACGTACACTGGCCGGTGGCCCGGCTCCGGGCCATCCTCGACGACCTGGGGAGCGGAGTCGTCCTGGTGAACGGCGGCACCCCGTTCCGGGAGGAGGAGCTCGGTCGGACGCTCCTCCACGTGGACGGGGAGGACTCCCCCGGCGCGGCCCTCTCCGGTGGGCCCGTTCGCGTGGAGCCCGGGGACCCGATCTACGCCATCTACACCTCCGGATCCACCGGGACCCCCAAGGCCGCGGTGGTCCCGCACCGGGGGATCGCCAACCGGTTCCGTTGGATGGACGAGTACTTCGGTGCGGGGGCCGCCGCGGTCGTGCTCCAGACCACGCGGCACGTGTACGACAGCGCCGTGTGGCAGCTGCTGTGGCCGCTGGTGAACGGGGGGCGGACCGTGCTCCCCCGCTCGGACGAGGAGCTGGCCGCGGAGCCGCTCGCCGGGCTGGTGCGCGCGCATGGCGTGACGATGACCGACTTCGTCCCCTCGGTCTTCAACTTCCTGGTCCCGCGCCTGGTCGGCGAGGGGGAGATCCGGCGCAGCCTCGCCTCGCTGCGCGCCGTGGTGGTGGGCGGAGAGCAGATCACCACGGCGACCACGCACGCCTTCCTCGGGTGCTTCCCGCAGGTGCGGGTCGTCAACCTGTACGGCCCCACCGAGGCGAGCATCGGCTGCATCTGCTACCAGGTGACGGGCGCCGAGGAAGGGCGCATCCCCATCGGGCGGCCGATCCACAACACGCAGGCGCTGGTGCTGGACCGGTGGCGGCAGCCGGTCCCGGTGGGAGTTCCCGGGGAGCTGTACCTCTCCGGGGCGTGCCTCGGGATCGGGTACCTCCACGACGAGCTCCGCACGGGCGAGGTCTTCGTGGAGAACCCCTTCCCGGAGCTGGGGTGCGGCCGGATGTACCGGACGGGGGACCGCGTGCGCTGGCTCCCGGACGGGAACCTGGAGTTCCTCGGGCGCGTGGACGAGCAGATCAAGATCCGGGGCTTCCGGATCGAGCCGGGCGAGATCGAGACGGCGCTGCGCGCCCACCCGGCGGTGCGGGAGGCCGTCGTGGCGGGGCGGGAGGACGCCCCGGGGCAGGCGCGCCTGATCGCCTACGTGGCCCCCGCGGTTGCCGGCGGGCTTTCGGTGGCGGTGCTGCGAGAGCACCTGGCGCTGCGGCTCCCGGCGTACATGGTGCCGGGCACGTTCGTGGAGCTGGAGCGGCTCCCGCTGAGCGCGAACGGAAAGGTGGACCGCCGCGCGCTGCCGGCGCCGGAGCGTCCCCGGACGGACGAGGAGTACGCCGCGCCCCGCGACGCGCTGGAGCTGATGATCGTCGGCGCGTGGGAGGAGGTGCTCGGAATCTCGCCGGTCGGGGTGCGGGACAGCTTCTTCGAGCTGGGCGGCCACTCGCTTCTCGCCGTTCGCCTGGTCGGGAGGATCCAGAAGCTCACCGGACAGAGGCTCCCCCTGGCGAGCCTGTTCGCGGCTCCCACCGTGGAAGGGCTCGCGTCCGTGCTCCGGGGTGGAGCGGCGGGAGGAGCGGCGCGGCCGCTGGTGCCGATTCAGCCGGCCGGAAGCGAACGGCCGCTCTTCTTCGTCCACGCGGTGGGCGGGAACGTCATCGGCTACGCGGAGCTGAGCCGGCACCTGGGCTCCGGCCAGCCGTTCTACGGGCTCCAGTCCCGGGGACTGGACGGGGAGGCGGCGCCGCACACGCGCGTGGCGGCGATGGCCGCCGACTACCTGGCGGAGATCCGCACCGTCCAGCCGGAGGGGCCGTACCGCCTGGGCGGGTGGTCCATGGGCGGGCTCGTCGCGTTCGAGATGGCGCGCCAGGCGGAAGCCAGGGGAGAATCGGTGGAGCTGCTGGCGCTGGTGGACCCGCCGCTGCCGGGCGAGGCGGATTCGCGCCCGCTCTCGGAAGCGGACGATCCGGGTCTCCTGGCGAGCTTCGCCCGGCACCTCGGGATTCCCGCGGAGATCCTCCCACTTCATCCGACGGAGCGGCTGCGGCACGCGTGGGAAGCAGCGCGCGGGGAGGGCATCGTGCCCCCCGACCTGGATCTCACCCGCTTCGGCCGGCTGTGGAACGTCTTCAGGCACAACGTGGAAGCCCTGCGGCTCTACCGACCCGGCCACGGCTCGGCCGGCGTCGACATGCTGATCATCTACGCGGAGGAACGGAACGCGCCTCCGGAGACGGCCACCGCGGCGTGGCGGGCGCTCACGAGTGGGCGGGTGGAGCTCGCGGTCTCGCCGGGCGACCACTTCAGCATGGTCCGGGAGCCCCACGTCCGTGAGCTCGCCGCCATGCTCGCGGGCGTCCTCGCGTCCCTGCCCGACCCGATCTCCGGAATCCCTTGAGCCTCGACCGGTATCTCCTCTTCGTGGCCGGCAGCGTGCTGCTCGGGGTGACGGTCTGCGTCATCGCGCTCGCGATCAACATCCCGCTGGTGTTCGTGGCGAGCCGCGTCTCGGAGCGGCTGCGCCGGAACGGCGCGACGGCCCACCACCTGACGCGGCTGATGGGTGTGGTGTTCATCCTCATCGGGCTGCAGGTGGCGCTGACGTGAGAAAGGTTGCCGTGGACGCCGTGAGCCCGTACCGTGCCGGCAGGGCTCCACGCACGCCACCCACCACGCCGGAGCAGGCCCATGAACCCAGCATCCGCGCCGGACGCCCCGGTGACCGTGCACACCCCCCGCGGCGGCTTCCGCACCGAGATCCGGGTGGCCGACCACCGGCTGGTGTCGGACGAGCCCGCGTCGCTGGGCGGCACGGGCGCCGGGCCCACCCCGTACGACCTCCTCCTCGCCGGCCTGGGCGCGTGCACCGGGATGACGCTCCGAATGTACGCCGACCGCAAGGGGTGGCCGCTGGAGGACGTAGTGGTCCGCCTGCGCCACGGCCGCACGCACGAGGCCGACTGCGAGAACTGCAGGTCGCCGGACTCTCGCCTGGACCGGGTGGAGCGCGAGATCGAGCTGGTGGGGGCGCTCGACGCCGGGCAGCGCGCCCGCCTCCTGCACATCGCCAACCAGTGCCCCGTGCACCGCACCCTCGCGACCGGCTTCCAGGTGGAGACCCGCCTGGTGGAGGAGAGCGCGGCGGATCAGCTCGCCGGCCCGCCGGAGCGTGCCGTCCAGGCCTCGTAAGCGGCCCTCTGCTCGGGAGTCATCCCGGCGGCCTGCTCCCGCAGGCTCGCCAGGCTGAACGGGGCCAGGTCGATCCGGCTCCCGCCCGCCGTCAGCCGCTCGGCCAGCGCTTCGCCGAGCGCCGCCGAGTGCTTGAAGCCGTGGCCCGAGCAGGCCGACGCCACCGTCACGCCCTCGATCTCCGGGTGCGCGTCGATCACGAAGCGCCCGCCCGGCGCCTCCGTGTACATGCAGACCGCCGTCCGGAGGCTGCGCGGACCCACCCCGGGGAGGTAGGGCGCGACGTAGTCCGCGTACATCGCGGCGATCTCGCCGGGCGCGACCGTCCGCTCGACCCGGTCCGGATCGACCACGGCGCCGCCCAGCGGAGTGGCCACCTTGATCCCGCCGTCCGGCCCTCCGACCGAGGGGAAGCCGTAGATCCCCCGCGGCCTGTCGGGAAGCTCCCAGATGAAGACCGGGCACCGCTCCGGCGAGAACGCCCCGGCCTCCCCCGCGACCTCGAACCAGTGCATCACCTGCCGGGTCACCCGGAACAGGCCGCCGTAGGGCCGCCCGAGTAGCTCCGGGAGCCAGGCGCCCGCGGCCACGAGCATCCGGTCGGCCGAGAAGGCCCCGCCGCTCGTCTCCACCCCGACGCCGCCGCCGGTGCTCCGGAAGCCCTCCCCCTTCTCGCCGGGCCGTACCACGGCCCCGTGCCGCGCGGCGAGCTCCAGGTGGGCGCGCACGCACTCCTCCACCCGCAGGTAGCCCGCCCCGGGCTCGAAGTATCCCACCTCGTGCGCCTGCACCCTGAACTGGGGAAATCGGCGCCGGATGGCCGCGGCGTCCAGGACCTCGTGCTCGATCCCGTACCGCTCCGCCACGGCCAGCGTGGTCTCGAAGAAGTCGGCCACGCCGTGGTTGACGGCCCTCTGCTCCCGGTTCGACACGACGAGCACGCCGCAGGTGGTGAGCAGGCTCCTCCCCGTCTCGCGCTCCATCTCCCGCCAGAGCTCGTGGGAGCGGAGGGCCAGCGGCGTGTATTCCGGCCCTTCCCCGATGGCGAGGCGCGTGATCCGCGTGTCGCCGTGCGTCGAGCCGAACGGGTGCGGCGGGGCGTAGCGGTCCATCCCCAGGACCTTCTGGCCGGACTTCGCCAGGTGGTAGAGCGCGGCGCTCCCGAGGCCGCCCAGTCCCAGCACGATGGTGTCGAAGTGGTCCATTGGCATGATGAACGGCGGGGTTTGGGCGTGCCCCCCGCTGGCGCGGGGGTCGGGCTGCGGCTCCGTAGGACACGATACGACCGTGTCCAACGGAGTCGAGCCCCGCAAACTACGCGGGTCTCGCCGCTTCGCGCTCGCATCCCTCACGCGACTTCCGCCCGTACCTGTAGTTCTGTCGTTGTCTTGCTCCCCTCCCCCCTTGTGGGGGAGGGGCCGGGGGAGGGGGGTACGCCTGGCGCTCGGAAGCCGCCGCTCGCGTCACCCCCTCTCCCCTTGTGGGAGAGGGGGCCGGGGGGTGAGGGCCGGAACGCGGAAGCGGCGACCGACGGTCGCCGCTTCCGCATCCGCCGGTGCCGCAACGGCTTGGGTCCGGTGGATTCCGTCACCCGAGACGATGTCTACCCGCCGTCCTCCTCCAGCGCCCGCTCCATCGCCTCCAGCTGCTCCTGCACCTTCTGGAGGTCGCGCCGCGCGTTGCGGATCGAGGCGCGGTCGCGCGTCAGCTCCGGGGGGAGGGTGAGCTTCACCTGGAAGGCGCCCCCCCGGGTGGTGCCGGCGGAGAAGCGCTTCCGCGCCGGGCGGCCGGCGCGCTTCTTCGGCGCGAGGTCGCGCAGGGCCACGGGCACCATCCGCTCCGTCGGGCGCTCCTTCGCGAAGCGGCGGATCGCCCGGTCGCGCACCTCGTCCCCCGGCTTCGGCGCGTGCTCCTGGAGCCACTGCACCAGCGCGTACAGCGGCCGCAGCGGCGCCTCCGGCCACGCCTCCCGAACCGCCTCCCGCTCCTCCGCCGAGAGCCCGCCCACCACGAACAGGTAGCGCTGCACCACGCGCTCGTCCGTCCCCGTCAGCTCCGACAGCTGCCGCGTGGGGAGGGCCTCGTCCCGCCCGGAGACCGCCACCGCGAAGAACTGCTCCGCCGTCTCCAGCGGGAGGAGCGCCGCGCGGGCGTTGTTCTCCACCACCTGCGCCAGCCGGAGGCGCCGGTCCCCCTCCTCCGTCCGGTCCGGGGGAGGGCACACCAGGATGGGGACCTGCCGCAGCTCCTCGTGTCCCTCGGCGATCAGCTCGGTGAGGGCGCGGAAGCGGCGCTCCCCGTGCTTGATGGTGAAGCCGACGCTCTCCTTCCAGTAGATCTGGATCGGGTTCTCCAGCCCCCCCAGCGCGACGATCGCGCGCTTCAGCTCGTCCAGCCGCTCCCGGTCGAACGACTTGCGCGGCTGGTCCGGGTCCGCGTGCAGCTGCTCGATGGGGAGCGTCGCGTTCCCCGTGCGCGCCCCGCTCAGGAGCTGCTCCGTCTCCTGCTTGGCCGCCACGGCGGGCGCCGCCGTCCGGGCCAGGTTCTCCTTCGCCCGCTCCCGAAGCGCGGCGGCGTTGGGGCGCGCCATCAGACCCCCGCCCCCGCGTACCCGATCGTCTGCGCCCACTCCTCCGCCAGCGCCGCGAAGTCGCGGATCGCCTCGCGGTCGCCCATCTGCTGCACGCTCACCCGGAACGAGCTGGCGCGCTGGATCGCCTTGAGCGTCCGGATGCGCGACGCGTACACGGGGTAGTGGGGGAGCACCTCCCCCAGCGTCTCCGCCGCGATCTGCGCGTCCACGTCGCCCCGCGGCCCCGCCGTGGAGATCACCAGCCCGTCCACCTGGAGCCCCGGGTTGGCCCCGCGCCGGATCTCCTCCACCATCTCGAAGAAGTCCATCGTGCTCTCGATGGAGTTCCCCCCCGGCTGGAGCGGGACCAGCACCCCGCTGCTCGCCACCAGGGCCGAGCGCACCAGCCGCCCCGTGCGCGAGCCCGGGAGGTCGATGAACACCAGGTCGTAGTCCTCCGCCAGCAGGGCCAGGTTGTCCTTGAAGTCGAACTCCTTGCCGCGCACCCCGTCCGCCGCCTCCAGCCCGTCCGCGTGCGCGGGGACGATGTCGATCGGCTCGTTCTCCGCGCGGCGGACCGCCGCCCGCACGCGCTCCAGGTGCCCCGCCCGGTCCCCGTTGCGCGGGACGGCCTGGAAGAGCGCCGCGCTGCTCTCCCCCGCGCCCGCGGCCTCCACCCCCAGCCAGCGGCTGGCGGTGCGCAGCGGCTCCAGGTCCACGAAGAGCACCCGCTGCGGCGGGAGCCCCGCCACCCCGTGCCCGAGCATGCAGGCCAGGTTCACGGCGTTGGTGGTCTTCCCGGAGCCTCCCTTGAGGTTCCCGACGGTGGTGGTGCGTGCCATACGTGTCTGCGGAGCTCCGGTGGTCGTTTGCTGCTGCGGGCGTGGACCGGCGCCTGGATTTTACCCGATCTCCCGCGCCGCGGGCAAGTGCGGCGCCCGAGCGCTCGCGGCGCGACTCACGGTCGCCGCCGCCGCAACGTGCTGCCGGGAAAGGGGATGCGGTGCGCCGATTTCACGTGCGTCCCCGCCGCCACTCGCGGTGGCGGGGACGGCGCTCTATACTTGGCCCCGGGGCCGGCGTCCTGGCAGGGCTCTTGCGCCCGGCGGGGACGGAATCACGCGAACGGGGAAGGGGACCGGGTGAGCATGGAAGCCGAAGACGGCGCGGGGCAGCTGGAAGAAGCGCTGGAGAGCGCGGCCTCCCTCGGGGACGAGGGACGCTGGGACGAGGCGCGCGACCTCCTCCTGGAGCACCTGGACGACCACTCCGAGCACGCCCTGCTCCTGTGCGCGCTGGGCGTCGCCTCGCGCGAGCTGGGCGCCGACGGGGAGGCGTACGAGTTCTTCCGCCGCACCCTCGCCACGCAGCCGGAAGACCCCCTCGTCCTCGCCACTGCCGGGAACGGAGTGGCCCTGTACGACGACCCCGAGGCCGAGACCGCGCTCCGCCTCGCCGCCCTCACCGCCCCCGACCTCCCCTTCGCGCGCGTCTCCTACGGCGCCTACCTGGCGCGCGAGGGCCTCTTCGCCGAGGCCATCGCCGAGCTGGAGGCCGCGCGCGGCCTGGCCGCCGAGGACGCCGCCGTGCGCGCCGAGCTGGCCGGCGCCTACCTCCTCGCGGGGCGCCTGGAGGACGGCGTCGCCGAGCTGGAGGAGGCCCTCTCCGTGGACCCCTCCGACCTGTGGCTGCGCGGCCTCCACGGGATGGCGCTCCTGGCGGCCGGACGCGCCGAGGAGGGCGCCGAGACGCTGCACCGCGTCGCCACGGAGGTCCCCGAGGACGTCGAGCTGCAGCTCCTGTCCGCCCTCGCCTCCGCCGCCGAGGGGTGGGACGACGAGGCGTGGAACGCCCTGGCCCGCGCCGAGATCGGCGCCGGCGAGGCCGACGCCGTCCTGATCCAGGAGGTGGAGGAAACGATCGGAGCCGGGCCCGAGGAGGCGCGCGAGTTCCTGCACGCCCAGCTCGCCCCCTCCGTCCTCCGCGAGCGTCTCCTCCAGCGCACCTGACCCCGGCCCTCCCCAACCGTGCGTCGAACCCTCCTCCGGGTCCTGCGGGGCCTCGCCCTCCTGCTCGTGCTGCTCGTCTGCGGCTGGCTGCTGGAGCTGGGCGCCATCTACGTGTACGGCAGGCTCGACCAGGCCGAGCGCTCCGGCGCCATCGTGGTTCTGGGGGCGGCCCAGTACGACGGCCGCCCCTCCCCGGTGCTGAAGGCGCGGCTCGACCACGCCATCGCCCTGCGGAGGCGCGGGATCGCGGACACCCTGATCATGACCGGGGGCACCGGGGCGGGGGACACGGTGAGCGAGGCGGTGGTGGGGAGGCGCTACGCCGTCAAGGCGGGGGTCCCCGCCGGCAAGGTCCTGGTGGAGCCGGGGGGGCTCACCTCCCTCCAGTCCATGGTCTCCGTGTCCGAGATCATGGACCGCCACGGGCTGGGCTCCGCCGTGCTGGTGAGCGACCCGTTCCACATGCTGCGCCTGCGCCTCCTCGCCATCCGCGTGGGGATCCGGGCCCGCAGCTCCCCCACGCGCACCAGCCCGATCTCGAAGAACCCCGCCGAGGAGCGGAAGCACATCCTGCGCGAGACGCTGAGCTTGCCGTTCGGGCTGATCGAGCGGAGGCCGTAGGCGCGGGCTTTGCGAGCATCGTGTGGGCCGCGGAGTGAGCCAGCCGAAACTGCCCGGCTGTCTCCCTCCGCACATGTTTTTATGGGTACGACGGGACTGCCGAACGACACCCCCGCTGCAGTTCCGTGGTTGCCGTCAGTCCGCGAAGGCGGACTTCGTGCCGTTGTTGCAGCGAATTCATTCGCCCGAGCCACCTTCGACGACATGCGAATCCCGATCGACCAGTACACCCTCCCCAACGGGCTGCGGGTGATCCTTTCCGAGGACCACACCAATCCCGTGGTGGCGGTGAACCTCTGGTACGGAGTGGGGAGCCGGAACGAGCGCCCCGGGCGCACCGGGCTCGCCCACCTCTTCGAGCACCTGATGTTCCAGGGGTCCGAGAACGTCCCCGGGACCGAGCACGTCGCGCACGTCGAGCGGGTGGGCGGCGTGGTGAACGGCTCCACCTGGCTGGACCGCACCAACTACTTCGAGACCGTGCCGTCGCACCGGCTGGAGCTGGCGCTCTGGCTGGAGTCCGACCGGATGGGCTCCTTCCTCCCCGCCATCTCGCAGGAGAAGCTGGACGGGCAGCGCGCGGTGGTGAAGAACGAGCGGCTCCAGCGCGTCGACAACGCCCCCTACGGCGACTGGGACGAGCGGCTGCAGCAGATGGTCTTCCCCCCCGACCATCCGTACGCCCACTCCGTCATCGGGAGCATGGACGACCTGGACGCCGCCACCCTGGACGACGTGCGCGACTTCTTCCGCACCTACTACGCCCCCAACAACGCCGTGCTCACCCTCTGCGGCGACTTCGACCCCGCCGGGGCGCGGACGCTGGTGGAGCGCTACTTCGGGCCCATCCCGCGCCGGGCCGCCGGTGCCGCCGCTCCCCGGGAGCCCGCAGCCGCCGCGGCGCATCGGGAGCGAGGTGCGGGCGCGGGTGGAGGGGAAGGTGGCGCTCCCGCGCATCTACCTGGGGTACCGCATCCCCCCCTTCGGGTCGGACGAGTTCTACACCGCCGACGTCCTGGCGCACGTCCTGGCCGGGGGGAAGTCCACCCGCCTGTACCGCTCGCTGGTGCGGGAGCAGCGCGTCGCCAAGGACGTCGGCGCCGCGGCCTTCCCGCTGGTCACCGGCGCCACCCTCCTGATCGTCTCCACCACCGGCAACCCCGACACCGCGCCCGAGGCGCTGGAGGCCGCGCTCCTCGCCGAGATGGAGGCGGTGCGGAGCGCCCCCGACCTGGGGCGCGAGATCGAGCGCGCCGTCACCGGGATCGAGGCGCGGCACGTCATCGGGCTGCAGCAGGTGAGCGAGCGCGCCAACGACCTCTCCATGTACGCCACCCAGTTCGGCGACCCGGAGCGGATCAACACCGAGCTGGACCGCTACCGCGCCGTCACCGGGGAGCGGGTGCGCCGCTTCGCGCTGGAGCTCCTGGGGGCCGACAACCGCGCCGTGCTCACCTACGTGCCGCTCGCGGCGCGGGAGGCCGCGTGAGCGCCGGCGAGGCGGGGGCGCTCGACCGGAGCGCCCCCCCGGCGCCCGGCGCGCTCCGCCCCTTCCACTTCCCCCCGGTGCACCGGCGCACCCTGGGGAACGGGATGGAGCTGGTGGCCGTGGAGGCGCGCAACTTCCCCGTGGTCACCTTCAGCCTGATGCTCCCCACCTCGGGGGTGGACGAGGAGCCGGAGCGCGCCGGCCTGGCCGCGCTCACGGGCGACCTCCTCGACTCGGGGGCGGCGGGGCGGAGCGGGGCCGAGATCGCCGAGGAGCTCGAAGAGCTGGGCGTGCTGGAGGACTCCAGCGTCTCCTGGGACGCCACGCACGTGGGCTTCACCGCGCTCCGCTCGCGGCTGGAGCCGGCCGTGCGCATCCTGGCCGACCTGGTGCGCCGCCCCGACTTCCCCGGGGCCGAGGTGGACCGCCTGCGCGCCGAGCGCCTGGCCGCCATCGCGCAGCGGCGCGCGAACCCCTCGCTCCTGGCCAACGAGACGGCCATGCGCTTCGTGTTCGCCCCCGGCTCGCCCTACGCGCGCCCGCTCGGCGGGACCGCCGCCACCGTGGAGGGGCTCACCCGGCAGGACGTGCTCGCCTTCCACGCCGCCCGCTACCTCCCCGCGGGCGCGGCCGTCCTGGTGGCGGGGGACGTGGGCCCCGACGAGGCCGCGGAGCTGGCCGAGCGCTTCTTCGGCGACTGGGTGGGCGCCCCGCCCGCCGCCCTCCCCCCGGAGGTGCGGCGCCGGGAGGACGCGCCCCGGGTGGTGCTGGTGGACCGCCCCGGCTCCGTGCAGTCGGAGCTGCGCGTGGCGCAGGTGGGGATCTCCCGCACCCACCCCGACTACTTCCCGGTGACGGTGATGAACCACGTCCTGGGGGGCGCCTTCGCGTCCCGGCTGAACCTGAACCTGCGCGAGCGCAACGGCTACACCTACGGGGTGAGCTCCGGGTTCACCACGCGCCGCGCCCCGGGCCCGTTCACCGTGGGGACGGCGGTGGAGGCCTCGGCCACCGTGGCGGCGCTGCGCGAGATCTTCCGCGAGGTCGAGGGGCTCCGCGAGGCCCCCGTGACCCCCGAGGAGCTGGACGACACGCGCAGCTACCTGGCCGGGGTGTTCCCGCTGCGGATGGAGACCACCGCCGGGATCGCGTCGCGCCTCACGCAGCTCGCCGTGTACGGCCTCCCCGACGACTACTTCGAGCACTACCGCGACCGCATCCTGGCGGTGAGCGCGGAGGAGGTGCAGCGGGTCGCGCGGGAGCACCTCCGCCCGGAGGAGGCGACCGTGGTGGTGGTGGGGGACGCGGCGTCGCTGCGGGAGCCGCTGGAGGAGCTGGGAGAGGTGCGCGTCGTCGACCCCGGCGTGCTGGAGGGGTGAGCCCGGGGCCCCTCCGCGTGCGAGCGCCCCGCCCCCCCGGCGGGGCGTTCGCGTGTAAGCGGTTTGTTAGGATCGCGTTAAACATCGGTCCGCGGGATTGAGCGAGGCCCTCCCGCGATGCATCTTCCAACGCAAGGAAAAGCCATGAGCACAGAGTCCGAGGGGAAGGAAGGGGCCGCCGGGCCCGGGTGCGTGCACTCCCGCCCGGTGTACAGCGGCCGGATCGTCCACCTGAACCTGGACACGGTCCGCTTCCCGGACGGCTCCACCGGCGAGATGGAGATGATCCGCCACTCGGGCGCCGCGGCGGTCCTCCCGGTGGCGGGGAGCCTGGAGGACGGGGACCCGGAGGTGGTGCTCATCCGCCAGTACCGCTACGCCACCGACGGCTACGTCTACGAGGTGCCGGCCGGGCGGCCCAGCGAGCCGGGGGAGGACTGGGAGCTGTGCGCCCGGCGCGAGCTGGAGGAGGAGACGGGGCTGCGCGCCGGCGCCATGCGGAAGCTGACCGCCATCTACACCACCCCCGGCTTCACCGACGAGCGCATCCACCTCTTCCTGGCCACGGAGCTGGAGCAGGGGACCCTGGCCCGGGACGTGGACGAGTTCATGGACGTGGTGCGGCTCCCCTTCTCGCGGGTGCTGGAGATGGTGCGGGACGGGGAGATCGTGGACGCGAAGTCGATCTGCACCGTCCTGTACGCGGCGGGGTTCGTCTTCGGGATGTAGGGAGCGAACGGCGGGACGGGTGTCCTATTCGCTCGCGCGGCGTCCACCGGGGGTGACACACCGGAGCCGGGACGAACCGGTCCGGATGAGTCCAAGTGAAAGCAACAGCGTGGGTTACGCCGGGTTAGGCATCCGGCACGCGACCTGCGCTCCGGCCGGAGACCTCGCGCGGCGGGGTGATCCGGGACGTTTCAACGGCGATTCGACATCACGGGGGTTCGCATGATCAAGACGCTTGTGCGGCGTGCCGAAAACGCGACCGAACCCCGCTCCGTCCGCGTCGTGCTCAAGGAGCTCGACGACAGCGCGGTCGTGGCGCAGTTCCTCGCAGGGGAGAAGCGGGCGTTCGACGAGCTGGTGGAGCGGTACCAGCAGCGCCTGCTGAACTTCGTCTACCGCACCACGGGCGACCGGGAGCGGGCCGAGGACCTGGTGCAGGAGACGTTCATCCGGGTGTACCGGCACCTGCACCGCTTCGACCAGACCAAGAAGTTCTCCACCTGGATCTACACCATCGCCTCGAACCTGGCGAAGAACGAGCTGCGGAACCGCTCGCGGAACCCGCTGGTGCTCTTCCAGGCCATCAAGAAGAACTGGGACTCGGACGCCCGGCCGCTGGAGTGGGAGGACAACACCTACCGCCCGGACGACCTGTACCGGAAGCGGCACCTGCGCCGGATGGTGGAGTCCGCCGTCTCCGAGCTCCCGGAGCACCACCGCCGCGTCTTCGTCCTCCGCGAGATGGAGGGGAAGACGTACGAGGAGATCTCCGAGATCACCCAGTGCAACCTGGGCACCGTGAAGAGCCGCCTCAACCGGGCGCGGAACAACTTCGCCCAGATCATCGCGCCGCTTCTGGACTGACGGCCCCTGAAGGCCCTCACCCGCTCGCTTAGGCTCGCACCCTCTCCCAATCCTGGGAGAGGGTTTGCTTTTGTAGTTCCGCAGTACCCATATGATCCTGTGCGGAGGGAGACAGCCGGGCCGTTTCGGCTGGCTCACTCCGCGGGCGGGGAGACTCGCGGGCTGTTTCGCGAGGCTCACCGCCCCCGCGCAGGAGACCGGCGCCGTTTGCCGGGCTCCGGAGCGGCCCCCCAAGATGAGACCAACCCTGAACGCGTCAATCCGCGACACCGCGTTGCGACGAAACGACGCTCCCCCTGGAACACCCGCCCCCCTCCCGCGTAGAAGGATGCGCTCGACCGGCCCCGACACACCGGGCCGCGTGGCTGCTCCCGTGAAAACGCGACGACAACGGACCATGGTGGACTGCGAACGCTTCCTCGACCAGTACTCCGAGTTCCGGGACGGATTCCTCCTCCCGGAGGAGAGCCGCGAGTTCGAGGCGCACCTCCGGGCGTGCGCCTCCTGCGCCCGCTACGACCGCGTGGTGAGCCGGGGCACGGGGATCTTCCGCGACCTCCCCGAGCTGGAGGTGTCCGAGGACTTCGGCGCCCGGCTCCAGCACCGCATCTTCCACCTGGAGGACGAGATGCGCGCCTCCCGGCAGGGCGGCTTCTCCGGGGTCCCGGCCTCGGCCGCGCTCTCCATCGCGGCGGTGCTCGCGGTCACGGCCTGGCTCCCGGTGCTGCGTCCCGGGGACGGGCTCCCGCGGCTCCCCGCGGTGGCCGCGCACGCCCCCGAGAGCGGGATCCCGCCGCTCTTCGTGGCGGGGCCGCTCCTGGCCCACGCGGCGCTCCTGCACCGCGACCCCGGGGCGGCCGTGCGGCCGGCGCGTGACAACCACCTCCTGTTCCGCTACTATCCGGGGGGCGCCCCCGTCGGGTACCCGGTCGCCCTGCAGGTGGCCCTGGCGGACTGACGCGTCCGCCTCCCGATCCTCCCCGACGGTCCGGCGGCCCCGCTCCCGGACCGTCGCGCGTTTCCGCACCCGTCTGAGCCGTGCCCGAGATCTCCTACGAAGCGCTGCAGCGAGCCCTCCGCGACGCCCCCCGGGGCGGCGTCTTCTTCTTCCACGGCGAGGAGGAGCACCTGCGCGAGGAGGCCGTGGGGCGCGTGGTGGAGCGCTTCGTGGACCCCGCTACCCGCGACTTCAACTTCGACCTCCTTTCCGGCCCCGACGTGTCTCCCGACGGGCTGGCGTCCATGATCGCCACGCCGCCGATGATGGCGGAGTGGCGCGTGGTGGTGGTGCGCGACGCGCAGGGGCTCTCGCCCAAGGCGCGCGAGGCGGTGGAGGCCGCCACGGCGGCGCCCCCGGCGGGGCTGGTGCTGGTGGTCTCCGCCGCCATCCCGGCCGGCTCCAAGGCCAAGTTCTACTCCGAGCTGCAGCGCCGCGCCACCTCGGTGGAGTTCCCCGCGCTGGACGCCGGCGACGCCCCGGGGTGGCTGATCGACCGCGCCGAGTCGGTGCACGGCCTGGAGCTGGAGCCGGACGCCGCCCGGGCGCTGGTGGGCGCGGTGGGGACCTCCCTGGGGACGCTGGCCTCGGAGCTGGCCAAGCTCGCCGGGTACGTGCAGGACCGGAAGACCGTCACCCTGGACGACGTGCGCGCCGTGGGGGGGAGCGTCCCCCGCTACGACCGCTGGTCCTGGTTCGACATGGTGGGGGAGCGGCGCCTGGGGGAGGCCATGCGCCTCCTCCCCACGCTCCTGGAGGGAGGGGAGAACGGGGTGGGGCTGGTGATCGGGATGACGCAGCAGCTCCTGCGCGTGGCGCTGGTGTGCGCGGGAGGGCAGGGGGCGCTGGAGCGCGAGCTGAAGCCCTTCCAGCGCTGGATGGCGCGCAAGGTGGCCCCCCAGGCCCGGAAGTGGACCCTCCCCGAGGTGGACCGGGCGCTCGCGGAGCTGCTCCGCGCCGACCGCCTCCTCAAGTCGGCCTCCCTCTCCGACCGGCAGGTGGTGGAGGAGCTGCTCATCCGGCTGCGCTCCATCCGCCCCGCGGGGGAGTCGGCGGCGTAGGTTGATTCTCCGCCCCTCCGCGGCTACTTTCCGCCCTCCTTTCCGCAGCGTTCCCGTTCTCCCGCAGTGATGGCGCGCCTGATCCCGACCAGCCCCGCCTCCGCCGACACCCCGCTGATGCAGCAGTGGCGGGAGGTGAAGTCCCGCCACCCCGACGCCATCGTCTTCTTCCGCGTCGGCGACTTCTACGAGATGTTCAACGAGGACGCGGAGGAGGGCTCCCGCCTCCTCGACCTCACGCTGACCTCGCGCAACAACGGCAGCTCCCGCGCGCCGCTGGCCGGCATCCCCGCCCACTCCCTGGACAACTACCTGCAGCGCCTGGTGGCGCTGGGCCGCCGCGTGGCCATCTGCGACCAGGTGGAGGACCCGCGCGAGGCCAAGGGGATCGTGCGCCGCGAGGTGGTGGAGATGGTCACCCCCGGGGCCGTGTTCGCCGACGCGCTCCTGGACGCCCGCCGCAACAACTTCCTGGTGGCGCTGTCGGGAGACACCCAGGGCGACACCCTGGGGGTGGCGTGCGCCGACCTGTCCACCGGGGAGCTGCTGGTGCGCCGGGTGGCGTGGGCCGACCTGGCGGCCGAGCTGGGGCGGATCGACCCGGCGGAGGTCCTCCTCCCGCGCTCCTGGGAGATCTTCCCGGTGCAGGGGGCGGAGGGGGCCACGCGCACCTACCGGAGCGACTGGCTCTTCGACCTCGAGAGCGGGCGCGAGGAGCTCGTGCGCCGCTTCCGCGTGCTGGGGCTGGACGGCTTCGGGCTGGGGGCGGGGGACGGCGACCTGGTGGGGGCGTGCGGGGCCCTGGCGGCGTACCTGGGCGAGGTGCAGCCCGGCGGGGTGGAGCACCTGCGCCCCCCGCGGGTGGAGCGCTCCGGGGAGGTGATGCCGCTGGACGAGATGACGCGCCGCAACCTGGAGATCGTGGAGCCGCTCCGCGGGACGGGGACGGCGGGGACGCTCCTGGGGGTGCTGGACGAGGCGCTCACCCCCATGGGGTGCCGGCTCCTGCGGCGCTGGATCGTCTCGCCGCTGGTGCGCGTGGAGGCGGTGGAGGCGCGGCTGGACGCCGTGGGGGAGCTGGTGGGGGACGGGGAGCGCCGCCGCGCGCTGCGGAGCGCGCTGGGGGAGATCCGCGACCTGGAGCGCCTGGCCGCCAAGGTGGCGGCGGGGCGGGTGACCCCGCGGGAGATGCTGGCGCTCTCCGTGTCGCTGGGGCGGCTCCCGGCGGTGCGCGACGCGCTGGCGGGGACGGGGAGCGCGCTCCTGGCCGAGCTGCGCGGGGGGACCGACCCCCTGGACGACGTGCGCGAGGCGGTGGCCGCGGCGGTGCACCCCGACGCGCCCGCTAGCCTCCAGGAGCCGGGGTACATCCGCGCCGGGTACGACGCGGAGCTGGACGCGCTCCGCGAGGCCCGCGACGGGGCGGTGGAGTGGATCGCGCGGCTCCAGGCGCGGGAGCGGGAGCGGACCGGGATCGGCTCGCTCAAGGTGGGCTTCAACCAGGTGTTCGGCTACTACCTGGAGGTCACCCGCGCCAACCTGGAGCGCGTCCCCGACGACTACCACCGCAAGCAGACGCTGGCCAACGCCGAGCGCTACTTCACCCCCGAGCTGAAGGAGTGGGAGGAGAAGGTCCTGGGCGCGGAGGAGAAGATCGCCGCGCTGGAGCTGCGCCTCTTCGGGGAGCTGCGCGCCCGGGTGGCGGCCGAGGTCCCCCGCGTCCAGTCCACGGCGGAGCGGGTGGCGGCCACGGACGTGCTGGCGGCGCTGGCCGAGGTGGCCGCGCGGCGGGAGTACGTCCGCCCCGTGGTGGACGAGGGGTACGCGCTGGAGATCGCCGGCGGGCGGCACCCGGTGGTGGAGACCATGATGCCGCGCGAGGAGTTCATCCCCAACGACGTGCGGCTGGACCGCGACGCGCGGGTGATGGTGCTGACCGGGCCCAACATGGCGGGGAAGAGCACCGTGCTCCGGCAGGTGGGGCTGATCGCCCTCCTGGCGCAGGTGGGGTCGTTCGTCCCCGCGCGCTCGGCGCGCATCGGGATCGTGGACCGCATCTTCACCCGCGTGGGCGCCTCCGACAACCTGGTCCGCGGGCAGAGCACCTTCATGGTGGAGATGAGCGAGACGGCGGCCATCCTGCACGGGGCCACCGAGCGCTCGCTGGTGCTCCTGGACGAGATCGGACGCGGCACCTCCACCTGGGACGGGCTCAGCGTCGCCACCGCCGCCACCGAGCACCTCCACGACCGCGTGGGGGCCAAGACCATCTTCGCCACGCACTACCACGAGCTGACGCGGCTTTCGGAACGCCTCCCGGGGGTGGTAAACTTCAACGCCGCCGTGCGCGAGTCGGGGGACGACATCGTCTTCCTCCGGCGCCTGGCCCCGGGCGGGGCCGACCGCTCCTACGGGGTGGAGGTGGCGCGGCTGGCGGGGCTCCCCCGCTCCGTGGTGGAGCGGGCGCGGGAGATCCTGGCGGAGCTGGAGGGGGACGGGGAGGCGCGGCCGGAGCCCCGCGGCGCCGGCGGGCGGCACGACCCCGCGCCGGGGCCGGAGCTGCAGATCTCCCTGTTCGAGGCGCTCCCGCACCCCGCGCTCCAGCGGCTCCGCGCCGTCGACGTGAACCAGATGACCCCGGTCCAGGCGCTCCTGCTCCTGGCCGAGCTGGTCGATTCCGCGCGGGCCTGACCCGCGCGCCGGACGCCATGAAGCCGATCCGCACCGCCCGCGCCCTGCTCCTCGCCCTCGCCGCGCTCGCCGCCGGGTGCGAGAAGGAGGCGCTCCCGGAGACGCCGCCGCGCCAGGTCTCCGCCTCCCCCTTCCGCTACCCGGAGGAGCTCTGGGACGCCGGGGTGGAGGGGGAGACCGTGCTCCGCATCTTCGTGAGCGAGGCCGGCGGCGTGGACTCCACCCGCGTGGAGCGCAGCAGCGGGCACGCGGCCTTCGACCAGGCGGCGCTCCAGGGCGCCCGGGAGCTCCGCTTCGACCCGGCGCGCCGCGGCCCGGACAGGGTCGGCGCCTGGGTGCTCCTCCCCGTGCAGTTCCGGATGGGCGCCGAGGAGGCCGGGCGCAACCAGGCCCGGTGAGGCGGCGCACCCTTTCCATTCCCCCGAGCACAGCCATGTCCCGCAACGAGAAGCCGTACGACAACGTCCTCCGCACGATCGGGTGGACCCCGCTGGTCCGCCTCAACCGGGTGGCGGCGGGGATCCGGACCCCGGTGTACGGCAAGGCCGAGTTCATGAACCCCGGGGGCTCGGTCAAGGACCGGATCGGGCCCGCGATCATCGAGGCCGCCGAGCGGGACGGGTCGCTCCGGCCGGGCGGGACGGTGGTGGAGGGGACCAGCGGGAACACCGGGGTGGGGCTGGCGCTGGCCGCCGCCATCAAGGGGTACCGCTGCATCTTCACCATCCCCGACAAGATGAGCCAGGAGAAGGTGCGGCTCCTCAAGGCGTTCGGGGCGGAGGTGATCGTCACCCCCACGGCGGTGGGGCCCGACCACCCGGACAACTACGTGGTGATGGCGAAGCGGATCGCCCAGGAGACGCCCAACGCCATCCTCGCCAACCAGTTCTACAACCAGGCCAACCCCGAGGCGCACTACCGCACCACCGGTCCGGAGATCTGGGAGCAGACCGAGGGGCGGGTGACGCACTTCGTCAGCTCCGCCGGGACGGGGGGGACCATCACCGGCGTGGGGCGCTACCTCAAGGAGCGCAACCCGGGGGTCCGCATCATCGGCGGCGACCCGGTGGGGTCCATCATCCGGCGCTACGCGGAGACCGGGGAGAAGGGGGATCCGGCGCCCTACAAGGTGGAGGGGATCGGACAGGACAAGATCCCCGGGACGCTGGACATGAGCGTGGTGGACGAGTGGCGCTCGGTGGACGACCGCACCTCGCTGAACCTGGCCCGCCGGCTCACCCGCGAGGAGGGGCTCTTCGTGGGCGGCTCCACGGGGCTCATCGCCCACGTGGCGCTGGAGGTCGCGCGCGAGGTGGACGACCCCGACGCCTGCGTGGTCTGCCTCCTCTGCGACACCGGGGAGCGGTACCTGTCCAAGGTGTTCAACGACGAGTGGATGCGCGAGAACCAGCTCCTGGAGGCCGACCGGGTGAGCATCGGCGCGCTCCTGGAGCGCCGCGACGGGGCGCCGAGCGGCGTGGTGAGCACCACCCAGGGGGCGCTGGTCCGGCAGGCGCTGGGGCTGATGAAGCTGCACGACGTCTCCCAGCTCCCGGTGATGGACGGCGAGGCGTGCGTGGGGAGCGTCACGGAGTACGACCTGGTGACCCGTGGGCTGGAGAGCAGCAGCTTCCTGGACGCCACCGTGGGCGAGGTGATGGACGAGCCCTTCCCCACCATCGACGCCTCGCAGCCGGTGGAGTCGGTGTCCAAGATGCTCTCCCGGCAGACCCCCGCCGTGCTGGTGCGCGACGGCGCGCGCACCGCCGGGATCGTCACCCGCTCCGACGTGCTGCAGTTCCTGATGACGCGCTGAAACGGCGGCAACTTCGTGCTTTCCCGATCGAGACTTACGTGTTACATTGCCGCCTGTCTGGTGGTAGCCCGGGGTGCTATCCTGTAGCGCACCGGGGAGACGCTCTTTCCCCAGCACATTCTCCAACCCCACATACCAAATGATCAAGCGACGTTTGCGGACCATCGCCCTGCTCGCCTGGGCCATGGTACTCGGCTTCGCGGCCCCGGGCGTGGTCCACGCCCAGGGGGTGACGACGTCGGCGGTCGGCGGACGGGTCACGAACCCGCAGGACCAGGGCGTCGCCAACGCCCGCGTGACGGTGACCAACGTCGAGACGGGCGCCGTGTCCACCACGGGGACCCGCTCGGACGGCCGGTACTTCATCCCCGGCCTGCAGCCCGGGACCTACCGGATCACGGCCTCCGGCCTCGGCCTGGGGACGCAGACCCGCGACCGGGTGAGCCTGGCGCTCGGCCAGACGGCCACCTTCGACTTCACGCTCTCGTCGCAGGCGGTGGCCCTCGAGGGGCTCACCGTGGTGGCCGAGAACGAGGGCGCGGTGATCTCCCGCGGCCGCACGGGGACCTCGGCGGTGGTGAGCGACAGCACGCTCCGCCGCGCGCCGACCATCACGCGCGACCTGCAGGACTTCACCCGGCTGGTCCCGCAGCTCGCGGTGACCAACTCGACCACCGGCGCGGTCAGCGGCGGCGGGCGCAACAACCGCTTCAACCAGCTCCAGATCGACGGGACGGCCAGCAACGACCTGTTCGGCCTCTCCGGGAGCGGGTCGCCCAGCGGCCAGGCCGGCGCCAAGGCCATCACCCTGGAGGCCATCCAGGAGCTCCAGGTGGTGCTCGCGCCCTTCGACGTGCGCCAGAACGGCTTCACCGGCGCCTCGGTGAACGCGGTGACGCGCTCCGGGACCAACCGGTTCCAGGGGAGCATCAGCGGCTTCGGCCGCAACGACCAGTTCACCGGGCGGTACACCACCTACGCGGACACCGCCTCGGCCGAGCTGGAGACCTTCGAGAACACCGAGTTCGCCGGCTCCATCGGCGGGCCGATCATCCGTGACAAGGCGTTCTTCTTCCTCGCCGGCGAGCGCACCAACCGCACCGACCCGGTCAACTTCACGGCCAGCGACGACCCGCGGCGCGGCGTCACGCTCGCCCAGGCGGAGCAGGTGCGCGCCTTCCTGTCGACGCTGGGCTACGAGGCCGGCACCACCGGCTCGGTGATCCGCGACCGCGCGAGCACCAACCTGTTCGGCCGCCTGGACTTCAACCTGGGGAGCAACAACCGGCTCACCCTGCGGCACAACTACATCGACGGGTTCCGCGAGGACTTCAGCCGCAGCTCGACCAACTACTTCCTGGGGAACGCCGGCTACTCCCAGAACAGCACCACCAACAGCTCGGTGCTGCAGCTCAACTCCGGCTTCGGCAGCGGGATCTTCAACGAGCTGCGCCTGGGCTACAACCGGGTGCGCGACAACCGCTCGTTCGGCGGCGGCGAGTTCCCGCGGATCCTGGTGGCGTCGCCCAACGGGAGCATCATCGGGGGCACGGAGAACTTCTCGGGGCAGAACATCCTGAACCAGGACGCCTTCGAGATCACCAACGACCTCACCATCCCGCTCGGCGCCCACACCTTCACCCTGGGCACCAGCAACGAGTTCTCCAAGTTCAGCAACCTGTTCGTCCGCAACCCCTTCGGCAACTACGAGTTCGCCGACTTCGCCGCCCTCCAGGCGGGGACGCCGCGCCGCTACGAGTACAGCTACCTGTGCCAGCCGGGGCTTCCCAACTGCATCGGCCAGGGCGAGGAGCTCGCCGAGTTCGACGTGCAGCGCTTCGGCTTCTACGTGCAGGACCGCTGGGACGCCACGGACAACCTCCAGTTCACGGCGGGCGTGCGGGCGGACCTCTACCGCCTCCCGGGCGCGCCCGGCGAGAACCCGGACGTGGCCCGGATCTACGGGCGGAGCACCAGCGACGTCCCGGGGAGCATCACGCTCTTCAACCCGCGGCTCGGCTTCAACTGGGACGTGACGGGCGACCAGGCGACGCAGGTCCGCGGCGGCGTCGGCGTGTTCAGCGGCCGCACCCCGTACGTCTGGATCTCCAACGCGTACGGCAACACCGGGCTGGACTACGTCCGCTTCACCTGCACCACGCCGGCCACCTCGCCGCGCTTCGTGGCGGACCCGAACAACCAGCCCCGCGCCTGCGTCGGGACCACCAACGCGACGCCGAACGAGATCAACCTGATCGACTCGGAGTTCAGCCCGCCGCAGATCGCGCGCGGCTCGCTGGCCATCGACCGCCAGCTCCCCTTCGGGCTGGTCGGGACGCTGGAGGGGCTGTACACCAAGTCGATGAACGACGTGCTGTACCAGAACCTCCGCGTCGAGGCCGACCCGCAGGGGCGCACGGTGGAGGGCCGTCCGCGGTACCAGACCCGCGCCAACACGCCGGGGCTGGGCGACATCATCGACGTCACCAACACCGACGAGGGCTTCGCCTACAACCTGACGGGGCAGCTCCAGCGCTCGTTCAGCGGCGGCTCGGACTTCTCGGTGGCGTACACCTACTCGCACTCCGAGGACGTGAACCCGCTGACGTCCAGCCAGGCGATCTCCAACTGGCGCTTCAACGTCACGCGCGACGACCCGAACAACCCGGGGCTGAACCGCTCGGACTTCGACGTCCCGCACCGCATCGTCGCGCAGGCCTCGCACCAGCTGCGCCTGTTCAGCCGGGCGAGCACGGACCTGTCGCTGGTGTACGTGGGGCAGTCGGGCCGGCCGTTCTCGGTCCGCTACAACGGCGACATCAACTTCGACAGCAGCACCGGCAACGACCTGCTGTACGTGCCGGCCGACGCTTCCGAGGTTCGGTTCAGCCAGGAGACGGTCAACGGCCAGGTGATCACTCCGGCGCAGTCGTGGCAGAACCTGAACGACCTGATCGAGCGGGTGGAGTGCCTCCGCGAGGGTCGCGGTCAGGTGCTGGAGCGCAACTCCTGCCGCGAGCCATGGTCCAACCGGATCGACTTCCGCGTGGCGCAGAACCTCTCCCCGTTCCGCGGGCAGAACGCGCAGATCACGCTGGACATCCTGAACTTCGGCAACCTGCTCAACCGCAACTGGGGCCGGAGCGCGTTCATCAGCAACCAGACGTACGACCTGCTGCAGCTCGACACGCGCACCGGGATCAACAACAACCCCGACGCCGCCGGGCACCGCGTGTACCGGGCGTTCACGCCGCGGGACAACATCTTCACCATCTCCAGCCTGGACTCGCGGTACCAGATCCAGCTGGGGCTGCGCTACAGCTTCTGAGTCTCTTCTGAGAAGCTGATCGGACAGGGAAGGGCGCCTCCGCTTCGGCGGGGGCGTTCTTCGTTGGTGGGGCCGCTCCGGAGCCCGGCAAACAGCGCCGGTCTCCTGCGCGGGGGCGATGAGCCTCGCGAAACAGCCCGCGAGTCTCCCCGCCCCGGAGTGAGCCCCGCCAAACTGCCGGCGGGTCTCCCTCCGCAACGGATCATGCGGGTACTGCGGGAACTGCAACTACCAACGACGGGGCGGCGCCATCGCGGTGCCGCCCCGTCGTCGTTGCAGGCTGTTCCCTGTCCCCTGTTCCCTGTCCCCTGCCGTTCCGCACTTGCGCCGCATCGGCCTCCGGCCTACATCTACGCCCTTTCTCGCCCTTGAACCTTTTCGCCGTCGCCATGAAGCCGTTCGTGATCGGAGTCGCGGGGGGGACCGGGTCGGGGAAGACCACCGTCGCCCGGAAGATCTACGAGTCGCTGCACCTGGACTCGGCCGTCTTCCTGGACCACGACTCCTACTACAAGCCGCTCGACCACCTCCCGCTGGAGGAGCGGAGACTGATCAACTTCGACCACCCCGACTCGCTCGACAACGACCTCCTCATCGAGCACCTGGAGCGGCTCATCGCGCGCGAGGCGGTGGACAAGCCGGTGTACGACTTCTCGGCGCACACCCGGGCCGAGAAGTCGGTGCGCATCCAGCCGCGCGACGTGATCCTGGTGGAGGGGATCCTGATCTTCGTGGACGCGCGGCTGCGCGACCTCTTCGACCTCAAGATCTTCGTGGACACCGAGGCCGACGTGCGCTTCATCCGGCGGCTGCGGCGCGACCTGGAGCTGCGGGGACGGACCGTGGACTCCGTCATCGAGCAATACCTGGCCACCGTGCGTCCCATGCACTACGAGTTCGTGGAGCCCTCCAAGCGCTACGCCGACGTCATCATCCCCCGCGGGGGGAACAACGCCCCCGGGGTCGAGGTGATCGTCTCCCGCATCCGCGAGCGATTGGCGTAGAAGGCGCCTCGCGAGGTTGCCGCAGGACGCACGAACGGCAGGCGGGCAGGGCACCGGGAAGGTGTCCTGCCCGCTCGGCGTTCACGGCTCGACATCCGCGTTCCCGGCTGATCTTCGCGCTGATCGGTCGCTGGAGAGCCCCTACGACCGCCGGACGCAGGAAGGGCCGTCCCCGTGCGGGGAGCGGCCCTTCGCCTTTCTCTCCCTGCGCCCCCGCCTGAATGCGCGGGCAGGCAACGTTTGCTGAATATGGCAATTGGTACCGCATGATTGACGACACGAAAAAACCAGATAGCTTTCCATAACACACCTCTGGGCTCCGGTTGTCGACCGTGCCGGCACCGGGCTCCGCTCCACTCCACCGCTGCAAGGAGTCTCTCGATGAAGCGTTATCCCCTGGTGCGCGGAACCGCCGTGCTGGCGCTGCTGGCCCTCGGCGCCTGCGACGCGTCCCGGAGCACCTCCCCCATCGAGCCGGCGAGCGGGCCGAGCGAGCTCGCGCGCCAGGTGGAGGCGCTGGGCTTCCGGGGCGACATGGTGCAGGACCTCGGCGACCACGTGCTCGTCGAGGGAGACATCCTCCTCTCCAAGGCGCAGCTCCGAGCCGGGCCGCTGCGCCTCGGCTCGGACGATCCCAGGGGCCCCCGCTTCCAGTACCGCACCACCAACCTGGTGAGCTCGGCAAAGGTGAATCAGATCAACGTGGACCTTTCCGGGCTGAACTCGCAGACGGCGTGGAAGGCCGCGGCGCAGACGGCGCTGACGCACTGGAGCGGCATCAGCAACAGCTACGTGAAGCTGGTCGAAGCCGGGCCCGCGGACATCACGGTGGCGACGACCTGCACGTCGTCCAACGTGGCGGCGTACGCGTCGTTCCCTTCCGGAGGAAACCCGGGGAGCACCGTCTACGTGAACACGTGCTTCGCGTACTCCACGACCAGCGCCCAGAAGGTGCACAACATGGTGCACGAGTTCGGGCACACGCTGGGCTTTCGCCACAGCAACTACACGCAGCAGGGTGAGACCGCGGGCGTGGAAGGCGCCGTGCACATCAGCGGCACGCCCACCAGCGGCAACGCCGGCGGCTCCGTGATGAACGGCGGTACGGCGCTCAACTCGTGGGCCGGATTCGCGTCGTCGGACCTGACGGCCGTGCGCAGTCTGTACCCGCTCCCCGCTCCCGTGCCGAGCACCTCCAATCCGTCCACCAGCGTCGTCGTGAGCTGGGCCGCGGTACCGGGCGCCTCTTCCTACCAGCTCCGCCACATGGACCGTTTCGCTACCTACAACGGATACGAGAACCGGGGCTACGAGTACGTGGGCCAGGGAAACTGGGTGACGGTGTACGCGACGACCTACGATACCGGCCTCACGTGGACCGGGGAGTCGTACTGCTATCAACAGATCGGCTACGACGAGAATACCACGGAATCCTGGTACGAGGTGCGCGCGGTATTCGCGAACGGGGTGAGTTCCGCGGCAACCGTCGGCGCCGCGGACCTGACCTGCTGACCCGCAACGCCGGATGAAAAAAGGCCGGCTCCCACGCGGGAGCCGGCCCTTCGCCCGTCGTACGCCGCGGCTACGCCGCCGCTCCCGCCTCCAGCTCCGCGATCTCCGCCCTCACCCGCTCCAGCATCGCCAGCTTCTCCGCGCGGTGCATGAACGCGCTGTCGAAGCCCATCAGCGAGATGTCCACCAGCTCCTCCCAGGTGAACCCCAGGTGCTGGTGCGCGCGCCAGTACTCCTCCGTCACCGTGGTCGCGCTCATCAGCCGGTTGTCGGTGTTGAGCGAGAGCACCAGCCCCTCGTCGTAGTACATGCGCAGCGGGTGCTTCTCGAAGCTCTCCACCGCCCGCGTCTGCACGTTGCTGGTCAGGCAGATCTCGATGGGGATGCGGAAGTCGTCCATGTACCGCATCAGGTCCGGGTCCTCGAAGAGCCGCGTCCCGTGGCCGATGCGGTCCGCCTGGCAGTAGTGCAGCGCCTGGTGGATGCTCTCCGCCCCGTACGCCTCGCCGGCGTGGATGGTGGCCGCCATGTTCTTGTTGATGACCGTGTAGAACGCGTCCTTGTGCTTCTTGGCCGGGTAGTTGTACTCCGCCCCCGCCAGGTCGAACGCCACCACCCCGCGGTCCTTGTACGCCACCGTCAGGTCCGCCAGGTCGCGCGACGTGGCCGGCTCCATGTTGCGGATGCCGCAGATGATGATGGCCGTCTCGATCCCGAAGTCCGCCTTCGCCCGCGCGAGCCCCCGCAGCGGCGCGTCCACGGTGGCGGTGAGCGGGAGCCCGCCCTGGCTGTTGAGGATGGGCGAGTAGCGGATCTCCGCGTAGCGCACGTTCTCCGCCGCCAGGTCCTCCGCCAGCTCGTAGGCGATCCGCTCCAGCGCGTACTCCGTCTGCATCACCGACAGCGTGATCGCGAAGCGCTCCAGGTACTCCACCAGGTTGCGCGCGTCCTGCACGTGCATGTAGTCGCGCAGCGTCTCCGCGTCGTGCGCCGGCATCTTCTTCCCGTATTCCGCCGCCAGCTCCAGCATCGTCTCCGGGCGGAGCGAGCCGTCCAGGTGCACGTGCAGCTCCGCCTTGGGGAGCCGGTGGAGGAGCTCCCTCGTCACTTCCATCGCCATTTCGACCGTCCTGTTCTCGCATGTCCCGGCCCCTTCGCTTCCGGAAACGAGCAGGCGGACGCACCTGCCGGTGCGTCCGCCTGTCGCGGGGGCCGTCTGTTCGTCGCTCCGGTGGAGAATGATACGGCGTCCCGGTGCGCTCCGCCAGCACCCGTCTAGAGCAGGATCCCCACCACGCACGCCGTCATGAAGTTGGCCAGCGTCCCGGCGATCATGGCGCGCAGCCCCAGGCGGCTCAGGTCGCCGCGGCGCTCCGGCGCCATCCCCCCGATCCCGCCGATCTGGATGGCGATGGAGCTGAAGTTGGCGAAGCCGCAGAGCGCGTAGGTGGCGATCACCACCGAGCGCGGCGACAGCCCCGCGCCCTCCTGGAGCATCGAGCCCAGGTGCAGGTAGGCCACGAACTCGTTCAGCGCCATCTTCTCCCCCAGCAGCGTCCCCACCGCCATCGCGTCCTTCCACGGCGTCCCCATCAGCCACGCCACCGGCGCCCCGATCCACCCCAGCACCATCTGGATGCTCAGCTCCGCGCCGAACAGCCCCGCCACCCACCCGATCAGCCCGTTGAGCAGCGCCAGCAGCGCGATGAAGGACAGGAGCATCGCCGCCACGTTGAGCGCCAGCGCCATCCCCTCGCTCGCCCCGCGCGCCGCCGCGTCGATCGCGTTGGCGTCCACCTTCTCCAGCTTGAGCTTCACCGTCCCCCGCGTGACCGGCTCCTCCGTCTCCGGGTACATGATCTTGGAGATGGCGATGCAGGCCGGCGCCGACATCACCGAGGCCGCGATCAGGTGCCCCGCGATGTCCGGGAAGTAGGCCACCAGGATTCCCACGTACGCCGCGAGCACCCCCCCGGCCACCGTCCCGAAGCCGCCCACCATCACGCAGTGCAGCTCGCTCTTGGTCATGGTGCCGATGAACGGCTTCACCAGGAGCGGCGCCTCCGTCTGCCCCAGGAAGATGTTCCCCGCCGTGCTCAGGCTCTCCGCGCCGGAGATCTTCATGGTGCGCATCATCACCCACCCGAACCCCTTCACGATCGCCTGCATCACCCCCAGGTGGTACAGCAGCGTCATCAGCGACGAGAAGAAGATGATGGTGGGGAGCACGTTGAAGGCGAAGTACGCCCCCGTGTTCGCCCACGTCCCGGCGGAAACGACCGGGGCCATCGCGTTGGGAGCCGCGCCCACCGGCACGTTGTTGAGCACCAGGTTGCCGAACAGGAACCGGGCGCCCTCCACCGTATAGCCGATCAGGGCGTTGAACACGTCGTTCGCCCCCTCGAAGAACCCCCGTCCCGCGTCCGTCTTGAGGATCACCAGCGCGAACACGAACTGGAGGATCAGCCCCCACGCCACCAGCCTCCAGTCCACCCCCCGGCGGTTCACGCTCAGCGCGAACGCCAGCATCGTGAACACCACCAGCCCCAGCAGGCTCACCGCGCGCTCCGCGAGCGTCCCGCCCGCCGCCTGGCGCCGCGCCTCGCCCGCCAGCTCACCCGCCGTCGGCGCCGGGGCGGTCTCCCCCCCGCGCCCCGCCGTGGTGGACGGGCTGTCCGCGATCCCGCTCTGGGGCGTCTGCCCCTCGCGCACCGCCTCGCCCAGCGAGTTGGGCGGGGCGACCGTCGTGTCGGCCGGGCGCGCGGCCGCCGCGGTGTCCGTCTGCGCCGAGGCGTACCACCCCGCCGACAGGAGGAGAGCCGCCGCCAGCCAGAGCGGGACCAGCCACTTCAACGATTTCTTCCGGGAGGCGGACATCGGGATGCCGTTGCAGGGTGGGGAGGGGCGAGCGAAGGTCCGTATTCTACGCTCACCACCCCAGTCTCGCCACCTCCTCGCGCGAGAGCCGCACCCCGCTCCGCTTGGCCTGCACCAGCCGGGGCTTCTCGAACAGCTTGATCAGCACCACCCCCGCCACGAACCCGCCCACGTGCGCCCACACCGCCACGCCGCCCTGCTCCCCCGACTCCGGCCCCACGGTGAGCACCCCCGTGGCGAGCTGGATGAAGAACCAGTAGCCCAGCAGGAAGAAGGCGTTCAGGTTCAGCAGGAAGATGGGCGGCACCCAGGTGCGGACGCGGACCCGCGGGTACAGCACCACGTAGGCGCCCATGATCCCGCTGATGGCGCCGCTCGCGCCCACCGCCGGCACCTGGCTCCCCGGGCCCACGAAGACGTGCGCCAGGGCCGCGGCCACCCCGCACACCAGGTAGAAGACGACGAAGCGGAGGTGGCCCATGGAATCCTCGATGTTGTTCCCGAAGACCCACAGGAAGAGCATGTTCCCCAGGATGTGCTCCCAGCTCCCGTGCATGAACATCGACGTCAGCACCGCGCTCGCGCCGAGCCCCTGCGTCGTACAGGCGCCGGTGATCTCGCAGGGCACCGCCCCGAAGGCGTAGACCGAGGCTTCCAGCGCCTGCTGGCTCCCGGCGCCCTGCAGGAGGAACCAGGAGAGCGCGTTGAGCAGGATGAACGCGACGGTGACGAAGGGGGTGATCTCGGTGGGGTTCTCGTCGCTCAGCGGGATCACGGCCGTCTCCGGGTTGCGGGGATGTTCGTGCGGGCGTGCTGCAAGAAGTGGTGTCAGGCGTCGGGGCGGGGCCGCTCCGGAGCCCGGCAAACAGCGCCGGTCTCCTCCACGGGGGCGGTGAGCCTCGCAAACCGCGCGAGTCTCCCCGCCCCGGAGGGAGCCAGCCGAAACAGCCCGGCTGTCTCCCTCCGTCAAGGATCATACGGGTACTGCGGAACGGCAACCACGAAAAGCCCCTCCCCTGCTTGCGGGGGAGGGGTCTGGGGTGGGGGGCCTGCCACGACACGGCGAAGCCCGGTCCAGGCTTGGAGATGCCCCTCCCCCGGAACGGGGGAGGGTGGCGAGCCCGAGGCGAGCCGGGTGGGGGCCCCTACTGCCGCGGCGGGCCGGCCGCCGCCTGCTCCGCCTGCGCCCTCTCCCGTACCGCTGCGGGGACGATCTCCCAGTTCTTTTTGAAGAAGTCGCGCGGGTCCAGCGTGCCGCGGCGGGCGATCTCCTCCACCAGCAGCTCGCGGATCCCCTGGCCGCGGTCGTACACCACCGGCGCCCCGATCAGCATGGAGAAGCCGCCGCTCCCGCTCGCGCGGTAGTTGTTCAGCGCGATCGTGAAGGAGTCCGTGGGCGCCACGGGCCGGCCGCCCCGCTCCAGGCGCACCACGCGGCCGCCCACCGGCTTCGACAGGTCCAGCGTGTAGTCCACCCCGCTCACCACGTCGAAGTTGTAGCCGGGGACCGCCGGATTCACCACCCGGGCGCAGCTCCCGCCGGGGCAGGGGAGGTAGTACTCCGCGCTCTTCTCCAGGTAGGCGCGGAGCTGCGCCCCCGTGATCCGCACCGCCTTGAGCGTGTTGTCGTACACGTACAGCCCCGCCACGTCCGCCACCGTCACCGGCCCCTCCGGGATGCGCGAGGCCAGCGAGAAGGCCGCCGTGCCGGAGAGCTCCGCGCCCGTCACCCGGCGCTGCACCTCGTTGATCAGGTCCAGGATGGGGGTGTCCTCCGTGCGGGCGCGGGCCGCGCTCCACTCCGCCGTGGAGGTGCCGATCCGGCGCGTCACGTAGGCGCGGGTCCGCTCGTGCGCCGCCGCCAGCTCCGCCACGAAGCGCGCGTCCGGGGTTCGCATGCCGGGGCGGAAGATGCGTCCGCGCTTCGCGGCCACGCGCCAGCGCCCGTCCGCGCCGTGCTCCAGCTCCACCTCCGCCACCGCCAGCGACGCCGCCCAGTTCCTCGCCTGGAGGAGGAGCGTCGTCCCAATGGTGGTGTCCGCCAGCTCCCGGTGCGAGTGCCCCAGGAAGATCACGTCGATCCCGGGGACCTGCTTCGCCAGGTCCGCCGCCGCGTTCTCGGCCGGGACCCCCGTGGCCGCCGTGTCGTAGCTGGAGCCCTCCAGCCCGCTGTGCGCCGCCACCACCACCAGCTCCGCCCCCTCCGCCCGCATCCGCGCCACCACCGGGCGCGTGCTCGCCACCACGTCGCGGAAGTCCAGCCGCCCCCGCACGTTGTCGCGGTCCCAGATCGCCACCCCCGGCGGCGTCACCGAAGTCACCCCGATCCGCACCGGCCTCCCCGCCACCGTGCGCTCCAGGATCACGTACGGGCGGTAGGCGTGCCGGTCCGTCCCCGCCACGAAGGTGTTGGACGAGAGCCAGGGGAAGCGCGACTGCTCCACCACCCGGTCCAGGTGCGGGATGCCGTAGTTGTACTCGTGGTTCCCGATCGCCGCCGCGTCGTAGGCCAGCAGGTTCATCGCCCGCGCCACCGGGTGGGTCTCCCCCGCTTCCAGGCGCGAGTGCACGAAGTCCAGCGGGTTCCCCTGCAGCAGGTCCCCCGACTCGAACAGCGCCGTCCGCCCCGGGTTCGCCGCGCGGATGCTGTCGATCAGCGGGACCAGCCGGGCCAGCCCGTTCTCCGTCTCCTTCCCCGTGTAGTAGTCGTGCGGGAGGAGCCAGCCGTGCACGTCCGTGGTCCCCATCAGCACCAGGCTCCCGCGCACGGGGGTGGGCGGGGAAGCAGGCGCCGGTGCGATGGCCGCGGGCGCGCAGGCGGAGGCGGCCAGGAGGAGCAGTCCGGCGACGAGAAGAGAGCGCATCGGGGTGCGGGTGTGTGTCATCCGACGTACGCCGCGTACAGCTCCGCGAGCGCCCGGGCGGGGTCCTCGCAGAGGCCGCCGTGGATCGGCGAGCTCTGCAGCACGTCCGAGCGCGGGGCGGTGAGCCAGTGGAAGCGCTCCGAGGGGGGGGCGAGCGCCACCGGCCCCGCCCCCGGGTCGCCGTCCACGATGCGGCGGTGGGCGTCCAGGTAGCGGGCCAGCAGCTCCGGGTCCACGTCCCCCACCCGCGCCGCCAGCTCCGCCGGGTCCGTGAGGAGGCGGGCGCCCAGGAACCCCGCCGTGCGCGCGTGCACCACCACCCCCACGTTCACGAACGCGCCCAGGTGCACGTGGGGCACCACGCGCACCACCGCGAAGTCGTACGCCACCCACTCCCCGCGGCTCATCGGCGTGCCCTGAGCGGGCGGGGCGGCTCGCGCAGCACCTGCTCGCGCGCGCGGATCGCCTCCTCCACGAAGGCGCGCGGTCCGCGCAGGCGCTCGCCCAGGTAGCGCGCGTAGCGCTCGCGCGCCTCCTCCGCCGTGCCGAAGTCCGCGCCGGGGAAGTCCGCCAGGAGCGAGTCCGGCACCCGCGCCAGGATCTCCCCCAGCACGCCGTCCCGCAGCGCCGCCGCCGCCCGCGCGTCCGCCGCCTCCAGGTCGCCGCTCCGCGCCAGGAGCACGTGGCTCTTGATGAGGGAGAAGGGGGAGCGCGTGCGCGCCTCGTCCACCCGCGCCCAGTCGTGATGCGCGTACAGCGCCGCCCCGTGGTCGATCAGCCGCAGCCCCCCGTTCCACACCATCAGGTTGGGGTTGCGGGCCGTCCGGTCCGGGTTGGTCACGAAGGCGTCCAGCCACACCAGGAGCGCCGCGAAGTCCGGCGTCGCCAGCTCCCCCGCCGCCGACGCGTCGAAGTTGAAGGCGCCGTCCAGGTAGCCCAGCCCCACGTTGACGCCGTGGCTGGCCTTGAGCAGGTCCTGGATCTCCGGGTCCGGCTCGCTCCGGCCGAAGGAGGGGAGCACCTCCACCAGCGCCAGCTCCGGGACCGGGAGCCCCAGCTCCCCCGCCACCATCCCCACCACCAGCTCCGCCACCAGCGCCTTGGGGCCCTGTCCCGCCCCGCGGAACTTGACCACGAACATCCCGCCCCCGTCCGTGTCCACCACCGCCGGGAGCGAGCCCCCCTCCCGCAGGGGCTGCACGTAGCGCGTGGCCGTCCATGTCTTCAGCTCGGGCACCGTCGTCTCCTCCGGAACGCGTGGAGCGGAGAAGGTAACGCGCGGCGCGGGAAAAGGGGACCCGCGCCAGCCTTTCAGCCCCGCCGCCGCGGCGCTAAGTTGTCGCGTCCCGTCCGCCGCCCCCGCCACGCCACCGGAGGTCCCGTGCACGCACGCCGCTTCCTCGCCGCAGCAGCGTCCCTGTCCCTGCTCGCGGCGCCCCTCGCCGCCCAGCAGCAGCCCGGGCCCGCCACGCCCCAGGCCCAGCGCGTCGTCGCCATCCGCGCCGGGCGGCTCCTGGACGGCACCGGCGCCGCCCCGCGCGAGAACGTCGTCATCCTGGTGCGCGGCAACCGCATCGCCGAGGTGGGCGCCGGCGTCCGCGTCCCCGAGGGGGCCGAGACCGTCGACCTGTCCGGCTGGACGGTGATGCCCGGCTTCATCGACGCGCACACCCACATCACCGGCGACCCCAGCAACGGCTACGCCGACCGCGAGCTGCACCAGTTCCCCGGCCACGAAGCGCTGGTGGGCGCCAAGAACGCGCGCCTCACCCTCCTGGCCGGCTTCACCACCATCCGCAACGTCGGCTCCGGCGAGTGGGCCGACGTCGCGCTGCGCAACGCCGTCAACGAGGGGATCGTCCCCGGCCCGCGCATCTACGCCGCCGCGCACTCCCTGGGGATCACCGGCGGCCACTGCGACACCAACGGCTTCCGCCCCGACCTGCGCGAGGAGCCCGGCGTCCGCCAGGGGATCGCCAACGGAGTGGACCAGGCCCGCGAGGCCGTGCGCTACCAGGTCAAGTACGGCGCCGACGTCATCAAGATCTGCGCGACCGGGGGCGTCCTCTCCGCCGGCGACGCCGTGGGCGTGCAGCAGTACTCCGAAGAGGAGATGCGCGCCATCGTGGAGACCGCCGCCCTCGCCGAGCGGAAGGTGGCCGCCCACGCCCACGGCGCCGAGGGGATCCGGGCCGCCGTCCGCGCCGGAGTGGCCTCCATCGAGCACGGCTCCATCCTGGACGACGAGACGCTCCGGCTCATGAAGGAGCGCGGCACCTACCTGGTCCCCACCATGATGGCCTTCGACTACGTGGTGCAGGGCGCCCGCAGCGGGCGCCTCGCCCCCTGGTCCGCCGCCAAGGCGCTGGAGATCGCCCCCCACGCCGGGGAGTCGGTGCGCCGCGCCATCCGGGCCGGCGTCCCCATCGCCTTCGGTACCGACGCCGGCGTCTTCCCGCACGGCACCAACGCCGACGAGTTCCGGCTCCTGGTGGGAGCGGGGATGACCCCGCAGCAGGCCGTCGAGTCCGCCACCCGCGAAGCCGCCAGGCTCCTGGGCGCGAGGGACCTCGGGACGGTGCAGGCGGGTAAGCTGGCCGACCTCGTCGCCGTCCGCGGCGACCCCCTGCGGAGCGTCGAGCTCCTCCGGCAGGTGGGGTTCGTGATGAAGGACGGCGTGGTGTACAAGCGCGACGGCACGCCGCTCGCGGAGCCGCGCTGACCACGGGAACGCGACCACAACCCGGCCTCCATGCAGCTTTCTTCGATCTCCCGCGCCCTGCTGGGCCTCGCGCTGGCCGCGCTCGCCCCGGCCGCGCTCCGCGCGCAGACCCAGCCGCCCGCGCGCGACACCGCCGCGGCCCGGCCGCCGGCC
The DNA here is from genome assembly GCA_963733105.1 of uncultured Gemmatimonadales bacterium. Taxonomy (GTDB): domain Bacteria; phylum Gemmatimonadota; class Gemmatimonadetes; order Longimicrobiales; family Longimicrobiaceae; genus JAFAYN01. The sequence goes on from CAVTCB010000004.1 coordinate 140,918, forward strand.
CCCGTACCCGCCGCCCCCGTGGCCGCGGACACGTCGCGGGCCGCCGCCGCCGCCCGCATCACCCCCAAGGGCGCCTTCCTCCGCTCCCTGGTCCTCCCCGGGTGGGGGCAGTCCGCCATCGGCTCCCCGGGGCGCGGCTCCGTCTACTTCGCCATGGAGGCCACCAGCCTCTGGATGGTCTACAAGAGCCGCCGCAAGCTGGGGGCGGCCCGCGAGCAGGAGGAGTGGCTGCACGAGACCGGGCAGCTCGAGGAGGAGCGGCACACCGGGCTGGTCAACTCCCGCGAGCAGCAGGTGGAGGACTGGATCACCCTGGCCGGCTTCGTCCTCCTCTTCAACGCCGCCGACGCCTTCGTCGCCGCGCACCTGGGCGACTTCGACGCCCGCATCGGCACGCTCCCCACCCCCCGCGGGCTGGAGGTGCGCGCCACGCTCCCCGTGGGGGGCCGTCCGTGAGCCCCGCCGCCCCGGTCGCCGTCTTCGACTCGGGGATGGGCGGGCTCTCGGTGCTCCGCGAGGTCCGCGCGCTCCTCCCCGCCGAGGACCTCCTCTACCTGGCCGACAGCGCCTTCTGCCCCTACGGCCCCCGCGCCGCCGACGAGGTGCGCGAGCGCTCCGTCGCCATCGGCCGCTGGCTCCAGGAGCGCGGCGCCAAGGTCCTGGTGGTGGCCTGCAACACCGCCTCCGGCGCCGCGCTGGAGGCGCTGCGCGAGGCCCTGCGGGTCCCGGTGGTGGGGATGGAGCCCGCCGTGAAGCCCGCCGTGCGCGACACCGCCAACGGGCGGGTGGGGGTGCTCGCCACCGCGGGGACGCTCGCCTCCGGGCGCTTCGCCCGCCTCCTCCGCGACCACGCCGCCGGGGTGGAGGTGGTCGCCCACCCGGGGACCGGGCTGGTGGAGCTGGTGGAGGACGGGGACTTCGACGGGCCGGGGGTGCGCGCCGCGCTGGAGCCGGTGCTGGCGCCGTTCCGGGAGCGGGGGGTGGACACCGTGGTCCTGGGGTGCACGCACTACCCCTTTCTGCGGGAGGCGATCTCCGGGATCCTGGGGGACGGCGTGCGGCTGGTGGACAGCGCTCCGGCCATCGCGCGGCAGACGCGGCGGGTGCTGGAGGAGCGTGGCCTGCTGGCGGCGGGCGGGGAAGGGCGGGTGCGCTTTCTCACCACCGGGGAGCCGTCGGACGTGGCTCCGGTGGTCGAGCGTCTCTGGGGCGAGCCTGTTCCGGTGGAGCGGGTGACGGTCTGAAGGGCAGGTTCGGGCGTGCCCCCGGCTGGCGCCGGGGTCGGGCTGCGGCTCCGTAAAGCACGATACAACCGTGCTTAACGGAGTCGAGCCCCCGCAAACAGCCGCGGGGTCTCGCCCCTTCGGGCTCGCATCCCTCACGCAACTACAGGTGCAGACGGCAGTTGTAGTAGGAGTCACCCACGGGAGGAGGTGGGGTGCTCCCGGAGGAATCCGCACTGTTTGAGCGAAGCGAGTTGGCGGATTCCGGAGGGAGCGCCCCGCCGACGACCCACGCGCAGATCAGCCCTCCGCGTCCGCCGGACGAGGCCAGCGGCGCAGCTCCGGCGGGCCGCCGTCCATGGGGAGCGCCAGGTAGGTGAAGTGCCGGATCCAGTCCCCCGCGTTCGCGTAGAAGCGTCCCGGCTCCACCTCCACCACCGCCGGGACGTGCGCGTGCCCGGCCACCACCAGCTCCAGGCCCGCGTCCTCCCGCAGCCGCTCCTCCGCCCACGCCTGGATGAACGCCGCCCGGTGCCCGGCGCGGGGGTCGGCGTGGTCGGCCTTGTGCCCTGTCGTGGAGGCCAGCCGCGCGATCCGCGTCCCCAGGTCGGGGTGGAGCACCCGGAACGCCCCCACGATGAACGGGTGGCGGATGAACGCCTTCAGCGCCCGGTACTTGTAGTCCCCGCTCCCCACCCCGTCGCCGTGGGCCACCAGCGCCCGCCTCCCCGCGAGCGCCAGCTCCACCGGCCCGTTCAGCAGCTCCACCCCCACCTCGTCGCGGAGGAAGCGGCCCGCCCAGGCGTCGTGGTTCCCCCCCACGAAGGAGACCGGGAGCCCCGACTCCACCACCTCGCGCAGCGCCGCCAGCGTGCGGTAGTGCTCGCGCAGGATCACCGTCCCGTACTCGAACCAGAAGTCGAACAGGTCGCCGTTGATCAGGAGCCCCGAGGCGCTCCCCGGCGCGGCGGCCAGGAAGTCGCGGAAGGCGCGCTCCGTCGAGGGGGGGACCGCGCCGAGGTGCGTGTCCGAGACGATCAGGTAGGGGAGGTCGCTCATGGGCGGGGAAGGTACGCCCCTCCGGTCCGTCGGACAACGCCGCGCCCCCGCTCCGCCGCATTGCGGAAGCGAAGCGCCAAAGCGTAATATCCCGTCGTGGCCCGTCGAGCACTGCAACTCCCGCCCGCCTCTCCTGCTTCCGCACCGGACCCGTGGATCACCCGGGTCCGGCGCTTCGGCTCGTCCCCCTCCTTCCGCCGGGTGGCGGAGACGGTGGCCACGCGCGTCGTCCTCTTGGGCCTCAGCGCGCTCACCGGGATCCTCGCCGCGCGGCTGATGGGCCCCGCCGGGCGCGGCTACTACGCCGCGGCGGTGGTGGTGGGCGGGATCGCCCTGCAGCTCGGCACCATGGGGCTGCACGCCTCCAACACGTACTTCGCCGCCCGGACCCCCGCGCTCGCCCCGCGCCTCTTCGCGAACTCGCTGGTCACCGGGCTCGGGCTGGGGGCGCTGGTCGCGCTCGCCGGGCTCGCCGCCATCCTCCTCCGCCCCGAGCTGGCCCCGGTCCACGGCTGGGTCCTGGTGTTCACCCTGGCGGCGGTCCCCTTCTCGCTCGCCACCCTCCTCCTGCAGAGCCTGCTGCTCGGCATCCACGAGGTCCGCGACCACAACCGGGTCGACGTGGTGTCCACCGCCCTGGCCATGATCGTGCTGGCCGCCGCCGCCGCCTCCGGGACGGTGACCGTGAAGGCCCTCACCGGGGGAGGGCTCGCCGCGGCGGCGGTGACGTTCGCGTGGACGGCGCGGCGGGCGCGGCTGCGGCTCCCCGCCCTCGAGGGCCCCTCCTGGCCCCTCTTCCGCGAGGGACTGCGCTTCGGGACCCGCGCGTACCTCAGCGCGTTCTTCGCCTTCCTGGTGCAGCGGCTGGACGTCTTCCTCCTCGCCCGGTGGACCGACGCGGAGCAGACCGGCTACTACGTCGCCGCCGTCTCCGTCGCCACGGTCGCCACCGTGTTTCCCGGCGTGGTGGGCACCCTCGTCTTCCCGCGCCTGGCCGCCTCCCCCGACCCGCGCGAGCGGTGGCGCATCACCCGCCGCGCCTTCCTCCTCTCCGGCGCCGTGATGGCCGTGGTCGCGGCGGGGGTCGCCGCGTGCGCGCCGTGGATCGTCCGGCTCCTGTACGGCGAGGCCTTCGCGCCCGCGGTGGCTCCCCTGCGCTGGTCCATGCTCGCCGTCTGGATGTTGTCGTCCAACTCCATCCTGATGAAGCACTTCTCCGCCGACGGGACGTCGTGGGTGGTGGTCTACTCTCCCGCCCTCGCCACCCTGGTCAACCTCGCCCTGAACGCGCTCCTCGTCCCCGGGCTGGGCACCGTCGGGGCGGCGCTGGCGTCGGTCGGCGCCTACGCTTCCATGCTCGCGGTGAGCGGGCTCCACCTGGCGTACACGGCGCGGCGGGGTCCCGGCCCCCGGGCCTGAGCCCGGGTTTGACACGCCGCGCGGGCGCGGGTACAATCCGGGCTCGCGAACCCCGTCCATCCGCAACGCTCCCGTGCCGCACGCACCCCACCGCTCCGTCGTCGAGCTGCGCGTCCGCTACTCCGAGACCGACCAGATGGGCGTGGTCTACCACGCCAACTACCTGGCCTGGTGCGACATGGGGCGCACCGAGCTGATCCGGGGGCTGGGGAGGTCGTACGCCGAGCTGGAGCGCGACGGGCTGGTCCTCGCCGTCTCCGACGCCGCCCTCCGCTACCACGCTCCCGCCCGCTACGACGAGCTGATCCGCGTGGAGACCCGGGTGGAGGAGGTCCGCTCGCGGACCGTGACCTTCGCCTACCTGATCTCCCGCGTGGAGGGGGAGCCGCAGAGGCTGGTGACCGCCAGGACCGTCATGATCGCCCTCACCCCCGCCGGGGCCACGCAGAAGATCCCCGCGCCGTTCCTCGCCGCCCTCCGCGGCGCCCTCGCGACCGAAGGAGCCCCCTCGTGAAGCGCACCCTCCCCGCCGTGCCGGCCCTCCTCGCCGCGCTGGCCCTCGCCGGGTGCGCCGCCCCGCGGGGCGCGGCCTCCGGTCCGGCCGGGCCGCGCCTGGCCGGGACCGACGTCGCGGCGGCCGCCCTCCTTCTCCGCCTGGAGGACCGCCGCGAGTACGACGCCGGCGCCCTGGGGATCGGCGCCGCGTCGCGGAACCCGGAGCTGCGGCGGCGGGCCGCGCTCGCCGCCGGGCGCATCCGCGACCGCCGCGCCCTCCCCCTACTCGCCGGCCTCCTCGCCGACCCGGACACCTCCGTCGCCGCCACCGCCGCCTTCGCCCTGGGCCACCTGGGCGACAGCACCGCCGTGGAGGCGCTGGCCCCCCGGGTGGCGCCGGAGCGCGCCGCCGCCGCTCCGACCGTGGTGGGCGAGGCGGCCATGGCGCTCGCCAGGCTGCGGACGCAGCGGGGGAGGGAAGTGGTGGAGGGCTTCCTCCGCGCCGTTCCCGTGGACGCGCCCGGGAGCCGGACCGCCGTCGGCGCCGCGCTCCTGGCCGCCTGGCGCTTCCCGCGCGCCGGCTCCGACCCTGGCGTGATCCAGCGCTGGACCGCGTCCGCCGACCCGGAGCTGCGCTGGCGCGCCGTCTACGCGCTCACCCGCCGCCCCGACCCGGCCGCCGCCCCGGCGCTCGCGCGCCTGGTGGGAGACCCCGACCCGCTCACCCGCTCCTTCGCCGTGCGCGGGCTCGCCGCCCCGCTGGCCGACTCCTCCTCGGTCGGCGCCGCCGCCGCGCGGGGCCTCCTCCTGGAGGCGCTGCGCGACACCAGCGCCGCCGTGCGGATCGGCGCCGCGCGCGCCCTGGGGACCCACCCCCACCCCTCCGCCGTCGCCGCCCTCGCCGCGCTCCTCGCCGGCCCCGACGCCAACCTGGCGGTCACCGCGGCCGAGTCGCTGGGACGCCTGGGGACGGCCGCCGGCCCCGCCGCGCCCGCGCTGCGGGGCGTCGCGCTCGACACCGCGCGCACCATCTCCGTCCGCACGGCCGCCCTCGCCGCCCTGGCCGAGTCCGCGCCCGTGGAAGCGGCCGCCGCCGCGGCCCGCTTCGCCGCCGAGAGCGGCTGGCGCGCCCGCGCCGCCGCCGCCCGCGCCTACGCGCGCCTGGGCCCCGTCACCCGCCCCGAGCTGGAGGCGCTGGCCCGCGACGCCGACCCGCGCGTGGCCGGGGCCGTGATCGAGGCGTCCGTCGGCGCGCCGGGGGCGCCGCTCCCGGCGCTGCGCCCCCTCCTGCTGCGCTCGCTGGAGGCCGCCGACCCCATCGTGCGGGCCAGCGCCCTCACCGGGCTGGCGCGGCTGGCGGACACCACCACCCTCACCGACGTCCTGGACGCCTACGAGCGCGCCGCGGGCGACACCCTGAACGACGCCGTCCTCGCCAGCTTCGAGGCCATGGAGGCGCTGCGCACCGCCGGAGCGCCGGTATCCCGCGCCTTCTTCCTCCGCTTCCGGCGCTCCGGCGACCCGCTGGTGCGCCTCCGCGCCGCCGCCCTCTTCGGCGACACGGCCACCACGGCCTGGGGCCCCGCCCTTCCCGTGGAGACCGGGCTGGAAGAGGCGGACTACCTGGACGTGGTGCGCGACCTGGTGCTCCCCTCGCTGGCGGGGCGCCACCCGCGCGCGCGCATCGTCACGGAGTCCGGCGCCATCGACCTCCGGCTGCACGCCGCCGACGCCCCGCTCACGGTGATGAGCTTCCTGGGGCTGGCCGACCGCGGGTTCTTCGACGGCCAGGAGTGGCCGCGCGTCGTCCCCAACTTCGTCGTCCAGGGCGGCGATCCGCGGGGGGACACTTCCGGCGGTCCGGGGTATGCGATCCGCGACGAGATCAACCGTCACCCCTACGGCACCGGGACGCTGGGGATGGCCCTCTCCGGGCCGGACACCGGCGGGAGCCAGTGGTTCATCACCCACTCCCCCCAGCCGCACCTGGACGGCGGGTACACCGTCTTCGGCCGGGTGTCGGACGGGATGGAGGCGGTGGACCGCGTGGTCGTGGGGGCGAAGATCATCCGCATCGTCCGGCTCCCCTGAGCCCGGGCGACACACGCGAAGGACGCATGCTCCTGGCCCGTGCCCTGAACCCGAGGCGGCCCGCCCTCGCCGCCCTGCTCGCGCTCGCCGCGGCAGGGTGCGCGGCGGCGGGCGCGGCCCCCGCGCCGCCCGCCGGCCCACCCGCGCCCGACCCGCGGCCCGTCGCCGAGCGGCTGGTCCGCGCCACCACCCCGGCCTCGCCCCGGCAGGCCGCCTTCTCGTGGGAGCTGGACGAGGGCGGCGCGCGCGTCCGCGGGCGCGGCGTCGTGCGCTTCCAGGCCCCCGACCGGCTCCGGCTGGACCTCTTCGGCCCCCGGGGGGAGACGTACCTCGCCGCAGCCCTGGTCGCGGACTCCTTCCGCGTCCCCCCGGCCGTCGCCGCGCGGATCGCGCTCCCCTCGCCCGCGCTCCTCTGGGGCGCGCTCGGCGTGGTCCGCCCTCCCGCGGGCTGCGCGCCTCCTGGGGGCCACCGCTTCCGCCGAGGCGTCCGCGCTCCGCTACGCCACCGCGCAGGGGGACGAGGTGGAGTTCGGGACCGCCGGCGAGCGCCTCCGCACCGTCCGCCGGCTCGTCCGCTCCGGACCCGCGGAGACCGTCGCCCTCACGTACACCCCCGCCGGGACGCTCCAGCGGGCGGAGTACCGCAACCTCTCCGAATACCGGACCCTGGTCCTCAACTTCGAGTCGATCAACGATGCCGCACCCTTCCCCGAAGACACCTGGAGCCCGGGCGGCGCTCGCTAGCGCCCTCGCGGCGTGCGCTCTCCTCCTGGCCGGGTGCTTCTACTCCCTGACCGGGGGCGGGCTCCCGCCCCACATCCGCAGCCTCGCCGTGTCCCAGTTCGAGAACGGGACCGCCGAGCCGGGGCTCAACACCGACGTGCAGCTCCGCCTCCAGGACCAGGTCCCGCGCAAGCTGGGCGTGCGCCTGGCCGACCAGCGCGTCGCCGACGCCGTCCTTCGCGGCCGGATCACCGGCTTCGACGAGACCACCCCGGCCTTCAGCGCCAACCCCGCCGGGCAGCGCGAGCAGGTCAACGTCGCCCTCCGCGAGGTCCGGCTCACCTTCGAGGCCGAGATCTACGACCTGCGCAACGACGCCTCCCTGTGGAAGGGGAGCGGCGTCACCGCGATCGGGAGCTACCGGCCCGGCTCCGAGCAGTCGATCGCGGGGCGCACCCGCGCCGTGGACGAGATGATCCAGAAGATCATCGAGGGCGCGCAGTCGCAGTGGTGAGCGCCCCCGCCGGGGACCTCCGCATCGTCTCGCGGGGGAGCCAGCTCGCCCTCTGGCAGGCCCGCGCCGTGGAGGCCGCCCTCCGCGCCGCCGACCCCGCCGCCGGGGTGGAGATCCGGGTGGTCCGCACCACCGGCGACCGCATCCTCGACGTCCCGCTCGCCAAGATCGGGGACAAGGGATTGTTCACCAAGGAGCTGGACGAGGCCCTCCTCCGCGGCGAGGCCGACCTCGCCGTCCACTCCCTCAAGGACGTCCCCACCCGGCTCCCGGCGGGGCTGGAGATCGTCGCCGTCACGGCGCGGGAGGACCCGCGCGACGTGCTGATCCGCGGCGACCGGGGCGCGGGCGGGCTCGCCGACCTCCCCTCCGGCGCCCGCGTGGGGACCAGCTCGCTCCGGCGCCGCGCCCAGCTCCGCGCCCTCCGCCCCGAGCTGGAGGTGCTCGACCTGCGCGGCAACCTGAACACCCGGCTCGCCAAGCTGGACGGCGGGGAGTACGACGCCGTCGTCCTGGCCGCCGCCGGCGTCCTCCGCCTCGGCTGGGGCGAGCGCGTCTCCGCCTACCTGGATGCCGGCGGATGGCTCCCGGCGGTGGGGCAGGGGGCCCTCGCCGTCGTCGCCCGCACGGACGACCCCGCGGTCCGCGAGCGCCTCCGCCCGCTGCACGACCCCGACGCCGCCGACGCCACCGCCGCCGAGCGCGCCTTCCTGCACGCCCTGGAGGGGGGGTGCCAGATCCCGATCGGCGCCCTCGGGGTCGTCTCCGGCGGCACCGTCACGCTGCGCGGCCTGGTCGCAGCCCTGGAGGGCGACCCCGTCCTCCGCGGCGAGGCCGCCGGCCCGCGCGACGATCCCGCCGCGGTCGGGCGCCGGCTCGCCGCCGACCTGCTGGAGCGCGGCGCCGGGGACATCCTCTCCGCCATCCGCGGAGCGACCCACGGAGAGGTGAGGGAGGCCCCCGCCCCATGAGCCACGCACCGCTCGACCCCGCCGCCAAGCTCCTCACCCGCGAGGAGCTGGTGGCGCGCCACGGCCGGCCGCGCGCCGCGACCGTCGTCTTCACCAACGGGTGCTTCGACGTCCTGCACCGCGGCCACGCCGAGTACCTGCACGCCGCCCGCGGCCTGGGCGACCTCCTGGTGGTCGGCCTCAACTCCGACGACTCCGTCCGGCGGCTCAAGGGCCCCTCCCGCCCGGTGAACCCGCAGGAGGACCGGGCCTGGGTCCTCGCCTCGCTCGCCGCCGTGGACGCGGTGGTCGTCTTCGAGGAGGACACCCCCGCGGAGCTGATCCGCGCCCTCCTCCCCGACGTCCTGGTCAAGGGCGGCGACTACCGGATGGAGGAGATCGTGGGCGCCCCCGAAGTCATGGCCGCCGGCGGCCGGGTCGTGATCGCGCCCCTGGTCCCCGGCCGCTCCACCACCTCCATACTCCAGCGCGGAAAGGAGCTGTCCGATGGCTGACGCGGGCACGCGGAACGACGGACGGGGCGAGAGCGAGATGCGCCCCCTCACCCTGGAGCGCGGCGTCGCTCCCTACGCCGAGGGCTCCTGCCTGATCACCGTGGGCGGCACGCGCGTCCTCTGCACCGCCTCCGCGGAGGCGGGCGTCCCCTCCTGGCGGAAGGGGAGCGGCGAGGGGTGGGTCACCGGCGAGTACTCCATGCTCCCGCGCGCCACCCAGAGCCGCAACCGCCGCGAGCGGGGGCAGGTCGGCGGGCGGACGCAGGAGATCCAGCGCCTCATCGGCCGCAGCCTCCGCGCCTGCGTGGACATGCGCGCCATGGGCGAGTGGACGGTCACCGTGGACTGCGACGTCCTCCAGGCGGACGGCGGCACCCGCACCGCCTCCATCACCGGCGGCGCCGTGGCCCTGTACGACGCCTGCCGCTGGATCGCCGAGCGCACCGGGGGCGAGTCGCCCTTCCGCCAGCTCGTCGCCGCCGTGAGCGCCGGGGTCGTGGACGGGCGCGTCCTCCTCGACCTGGACTACTCCGAGGACTCGAGCGCCGAGGTGGACTTCAACGTCGTCGCCCTGGAGTCCGGCGGGATCATCGAGCTGCAGGGCACCGGCGAGCGCTCCCCCTTGGACCCTTCGCGGCTCACCTCCCTCCTCGACCTCACCCTCGGCGGCATCCGCGACCTGGGCCTCGCCCAGCGGGCCGCGCTCGGGTGATGCTCCGCGTCCTGGTCGCCACCCGCAACGCCGACAAGCTCCGCGAGATCCGCCAGGTCCTGGCCGGCCACGCCGGGATCGAGCTGATCGACCTCCGCGAGGCCGCCATCCCCGAGTCCCCCGCCGAGGACGAGGTCGAGGCCTTCGAGAGCTTCGAGGAGAACGCCCTCGCCAAGGCCCGCTACTTCGCCACCCGCAGCGGGATGCCCACCCTGGCCGACGACTCCGGCCTCTGCGTGGACGCCCTCGGGGGAGCTCCCGGCGTGCGCTCCCGGCGCTTCTCCGGGCGCGCCGACCTCCGCGGCGCCGAGCTGGACCGCGCCAACAACGCGCTGCTCCTGGAGCGACTCGCGGAGGTGCCGGAGGCGGAGCGCACCGCCCGCTACGTCTGCGCCGCCGCCGTGGTCTTCCCGCTCGCCGTGGAGAGGGTCTTCCGCGGCACCTGCGAGGGCGTCATCCTACCGGAGCCGCGGGGCTCCGGCGGCTTCGGCTACGACCCGCTCTTCCTGGTCCCGGAGGAGGGCGCCACCTTCGGCGAGCTCCCCCCGGAGCGCAAGGACCGGCTCAGCCACCGCGGCCGCGCCATCCGCGAAGCCGGCGAGTGGCTCGCCCGAGGGGTCGGTTGAGCCTCGGTTGCCGCGCCCCGCGTGGGCTCTTCCATCTTGCAATTCAGGTTCGTAAGCGTCATTCTGCGTCGAGATGGGCGTTTGCGTGAGGCCCTCAACTGGCGCACTCCCCGTGTCGCGAATTCCAGATATAGACGAAGCCGGCAGCTTCACCCCCGAGCTTCACGGTAGAATCGATCGGCTGAACCAGGAGGCCCGGCAGCTTCGCCACAGCGATCCCCGTCAGGCAATCTCCCTTTGCGACGAGGTGCTTCGCCTGGCAGAGACGTCGGGGTACGTTCCGGGAATGGCGTGTGCCCTGGCGAACCGGGCAATCGTCAGGACGTCGCTGGGGGATCTCAGCGGTTCTGTAAAGGATGCGACGGATTCCTCGTTTCTCTTCGAGGGCCTGGGCGATGTACACGGGCGCGCAGTCGCTCAGATCGGATTGGCCAACGCCCTCCTCCACCAGGGGGATATGCCCGCGGCGCTGGAGCATCTGTTCGAGAGCCGGCCGGTACTGGCCCGGTCAGAGGATCAGGCGCGGGCCCTGAACTTGATCGCGGGTGCTTTCATCCAACTCGGGGACTGGGCGGCTGCCCTGGAACACCTGCTGGAGGGGCTCCGGATCGCGACGGACTCGGACGACGGCGGGATGGTCCGGGCGGACCTCCTGATGAACGCGGGGCTCATCCACGCCGAGATCGGGGAGCCGAGGCGCGCCATCGAGAGCCTACTGGAAGTACTTGGAATCCATATAGGCATGGGTGCGCACGCTCGAATTCCACTCGTGCTCGCCAACATCGGAAGGGCGCACGAGGACCTGGGCGAATTCACGGACGCCGGAGAGTACTACGAACGTGCTCTCCTCCTTGGCCGGGAGCGCGGCCTTTTGCAGATCGAAGTGATGTGCCTGCAAAACCTGGCCTCGCTCGCGGGCAGGCGCGGCAGGGCTCGCGAGGCTACCCGGTCGCACCGGCAGGCCCTGCGGCTCGCCCGCCAGGCGGGGTTGAAGTATTGGGAGGCATCCGCACTCAGCGACCTCGCGGCTACGCTCCAGGCTCTGGGGCTGCTTGGCCGGGCATCCGTCGTACTTCATCATGCGATCCGGTTGGCCGCTGAGCTCGGTGCCAACCCTCTCCTGTACGAAGCGCACCGGCTGCTCTCCGACGTCGCCGAGCGCAGGGGCGACATCGCTCTCGCCCTTGAGCACTACAAGGCGTTCCACACCGTGCATGAAGAGGTCTTCAACGCGCAAAGCGACCAGAAGATCCGCGCCCTCCTGATCCGTACGGAGTCGGAGCGTGCCCTCCGTGAAGCGGCGATCCTGCAGCAGAAGAATCAGGAGATCGCGGAAGCCTACGCGTGCCTGGAGGAGGCGCTGGCGGAGAAGGCCGCCCTCGTGGACGAGCTGGAGCGCCAGAGCCGGGAGGACGCCCTCACGGGTGTGGGGAACCGCCGGCACCTGGACGAGCGGCTCGCCATGGAGCTGGAGCGCGCCCAACGCCTGGGACGCGAGCTCTCGATGGTCATGCTGGACGTGGACCACTTCAAGAAGATCAACGACCGGTTCTCCCACAGGGTGGGGGACGTGGTGCTCACGCGCCTGGCCGGGCTGCTTCGCGCGCAGGTGCGCGGCATCGACGTGGTCGCCCGCTACGGAGGGGAGGAGTTCGCCATCATTCTGATCGAAACTCGTCTGGAGGATGCTGCGCGGACGGGAGACCGGCTACGGCGTGCCGTGGAGTCGTATGACTGGGAGGAAGCTCATCCGGGGCTGAGCGTCACCGTCAGCATGGGAATCGCTTCCCATTCCCCACCGGAACGGGCGGAGGAGATCCTGGCACGTGCGGACGCTCTTCTCTACGCCGCGAAGCGTGGCGGACGCAACCAGGTCTGCTGCGGATGACCGCACACAGTGGCTCGCCCGAGGGGTTGACGAAAAAAGCCGGCAGCTGTAGTTTTTCTGCCTGAATCGGGGCGTAGCGCAGCCCGGTTAGCGCGCCTGCTTTGGGAGCAGGAGGTCCCCGGTTCGAATCCGGGCGCCCCGATTGGGCGGTGGGCGCCAGTAGCTCAGTTGGATAGAGCAACGGCCTTCTAAGCCGTAGGTCGCTGGTTCGAGCCCAGCCTGGCGCGCTGTCGGCGAGAAGGGCGGTAAATCGCGGGTCGGGCGGAGATTGCTCCGCACTCATGGTGGATGTAGCTCAGCTGGTTAGAGCGCCGGATTGTGGTTCCGGAGGTCGCGGGTTCGAGCCCCGTCTTCCACCCTCCCGAGCCCCCGCGGCCCCAGGCCGCGGGGGCTCGGTCGTTCGCAGGGCACCGCGGTTCCGGGGAGCAGCCGGCGGTCCCCTTGACGACTGTGGTGGACCCTCTTATCATTGTGGCCCTTCACGAAACGGAGGCCGGATCGTGACGGACGGGGGTTGACGGGGCCAGGAAGGTGGGTTATCCTTTAAGGCTCTTGTGCGAACGGAGAGGAGCGAGCGAAACGAGCGGTTTGGCCCCTTGACGAAGCGGCGCAAGTCGCCTAGATTGAAGGACTTGCCGCGAGGGCCGCAGTGACGGAAGCTCGAAAAGAAGGACTCGGGCAGGGGTTGACGGGCAGGATGGAAGAGGTTAAGTTGAAGGGCTCGCTGAAGCGAGCGCGACACAGGCGGCCGGGTGAAACTGGCTGAGCTGTCATGAGAAGGAAGGCGGGTCGATGGCCCGCGTGGAAATTGACAACTGAGGTTTTGGGGTGCGAGTGAGGACGTCCCACGGGTCGAGGCATCACTTCCTCGGTCCGGCTACGGGACACAAAGTGAAAATTCCGAATGGACGAGAAATCGTTCGTTCAACAGAGCTATGCAAACTAATGGAGAGTTTGATCCTGGCTCAGGACGAACGCTGGCGGCGCGCTTAACACATGCAAGTCGAACGGGTTCACCCCTTCGGGGGTGGATTAGTGGCGAACGGGTGCGTAACACGTGAGCAACCTGCCCTTGTGTGGGGGATAACCTCGGGAAACCGGGGCTAATACCGCATACGTTCCTCGGGTCGATTGGCCTGGGGAGGAAAGCTCCTTAACGGGGGCGCACGAGGAGGGGCTCGCGGCGTATCAGCTAGTTGGTGAGGTAACGGCTCACCAAGGCAACGACGCGTAGCCGATCTGAGAGGACGATCGGCCACATTGGGACTGAGATACGGCCCAGACTCCTACGGGAGGCAGCAGTGGGGAATCTTGCGCAATGGGCGAAAGCCTGACGCAGCGACGCCGCGTGCGGGAGGAAGCTTTTCGGAGTGTAAACCGCTGTCAGGGGGGACGAAGACCCAGGAGAGGAAATGCTTTTGGGGATGACGGTACCTCCAGAGGAAGCACCGGCTAACTCTGTGCCAGCAGCCGCGGTAATACAGAGGGTGCGAGCGTTGTTCGGAATTACTGGGCGTAAAGCGCGCGTAGGCGGTCGTTTAAGTCTTACTGTGAAATCCCGGGGCTCAACCCCGGGGCTGCAGAGGATACTGGACGACTGGAGACAAGTAGAGGCGAGCGGAATTCCGGGTGTAGCGGTGGAATGCGTAGAGATCCGGAAGAACACCAGAGGCGAAGGCGGCTCACTGGGCTTGTTCTGACGCTGAGGCGCGAAAGCGTGGGGAGCGAACAGGATTAGATACCCTGGTAGTCCACGCCGTAAACGATGGATACTAGATGCCGGGGGGATCGACCCCCTCGGTGTCGCAGCTAACGCGCTAAGTGCCCCGCCTGGGGAGTACGGCCGCAAGGCTGAAACTCAAAGGAATTGACGGGGGCCCGCACAAGCGGTGGAGCATGTGGTTTAATTCGAAGCAACGCGAAGAACCTTACCTGGGCTTGACATGTACGTGAAACTCCGGTGAAAGCCGGAGCCCTCTTCGGAGCACGTGCACAGGTGCTGCATGGCTGTCGTCAGCTCGTGTCGTGAGATGTTGGGTTAAGTCCCGCAACGAGCGCAACCCCTATCTGCTGTTGCTAACGGGTGAAGCCGAGGACTCTGCAGAGACTGCCGGTGACAAACCGGAGGAAGGTGGGGACGACGTCAAGTCATCATGGTCCTTACGCCCAGGGCTACACACGTGCTACAATGGCCAGGACAAACCGTTGCAAGACCGCGAGGTGGAGCGAATCGGAAAAACCTGGTCCAAGTTCGGATTGCAGTCTGTAACTCGACTGCATGAAGCTGGAATCGCTAGTAATCGTGGATCAGCTACACCACGGTGAATACGTTCCCGGGCCTTGTACACACCGCCCGTCACGCCATGGAAGTCGGGAGCGCCCGAAGTCCGTGACTCAACCCGCAAGGGGGGAGCGGCCGAAGGCGAGCTCGGTGACTGGGGCGAAGTCGTAACAAGGTAGCCGTAGGGGAACCTGCGGCTGGATCACCTCCTTTCTGGAGCAAGGCGAGTAAGCTCTTCGGAGTCGAAAGTCGCTCACAGGTCGAACGTCCTTACTCGCACACCCCAAGACTTTGGTTGATTGAAAACAAGGGTAGAGGGAAGGGAGTAGCAAGACGCTGAGAGAAGCGTACCTGAGAGTGGGCCGGGTAGAGATATCCGGTCAAGCGAATAAGGGCGCACGGAGGATGCCTAGGCACGGACAGGCGACGAAGGACGTGGTAAGCTGCGAAAAGCCTCGGGGAGCCGCACGCAGGCAGTGATCCGGGGATGTCCGAATGGGGAAACCCGGCGGGGGTCATGCTCCGTCATCCTCTCCTGAATACATAGGGAGAAGGAAGCCAACGGAGGGAACTGAAACATCTAAGTACCTCCAGGAAGAGAAATCAAACGAGATTCCCTAGTAGCGGCGAGCGAACGGGGAAGAGCCCAAACCGGTGAGCAGCCGGGGTTGTAGGGCCTGGACGGGGATTATCCCGTCCGCATGGAGTCTCTAGCCGAAGCGACCTGGAACGGTCCACCACAGAGGGTGAGAGTCCCGTAGGCGAAACAGAGTCCCAGCGGATGGTCCAGGTACCTGAGTACGGCGGGACACGGGAAATCCTGTCGGAATCTGGGGGGACCACCCTCCAAGGCTAAATACTCGTCCGTGACCGATAGTGCACCAGTACCGTGAGGGAAAGGTGAAAAGAACGCCTGGCGGCGAGTGAAATAGAACCTGAAACCGTGTGCCTACAAGCGGTAGGAGGGGGAGCAATCCCCTGACTGCGTGCCTTTTGCATTATGATCCGGCGAGTTACTCCTCACGTGCGAGGTTAAGCGCTTAAGGCCCGGAGCCGAAGCGAAAGCGAGTCTGAAAAGGGCGACATAGTACGTGGGGGTAGACCCGAAACCGAAGTGATCTACCCATGGCCAGGGTGAAGCTCGGGTAACACCGAGTGGAGGACCGAACCCGTTGTGTTGAAAAAGGCTCGGATGAGCTGTGGGTAGGGGTGAAAGGCCAATCAAGCTCGGAGATAGCTGGTTCTCCCCGAAAACTATTGAGGTAGGGCCTCAGGGCGTGTGTCGCGGAGGTAGAGCACTGAAAGGACGCGGGGGCTTCACCGGCTTACCAACTCCAATCAAACTCCGAATGCCGTGGAGATGGACCCCGGGAGACAGGAGCCGTGCGATAATGTGCGTCTGCGAGAGGGAAAGAACCCAGACCGTCGGCTAAGGCCCCGAAGTACGGGCTCAGTGAGAAAGGATGTGGATGTGCACAGACAACTGGGAGGTTGGCTTAGAAGCAGCCATTCCTTTAAAGAGTGCGTAATAGCTCACCAGTCAAGTGGGTCTGCGCCGATAATGGTCGGGACTGAAGCCCGTCGCCGAAGCCACGGGTTTGACTTTAGGGTCAAGCGGTAGGGGAGCGTTCTGCTAGCGGAGAAGCCCCGGTGGAAACCTTGGGGTGGAGCGGGCAGAAGTGAGGATGCCGGAATGAGTACGCGATAACGGGGGTGAGAATCCCCCACACCGAAAGCCTAAGGGTTCCAGGGCCAGGCTCATCCGCCCTGGGTTAGTCGGACCCTAAGTCGAGGCCGAGGGGCGTAGACGATGGGAAGCAGGTGAATATTCCTGCACCACAGGATGTGCGTTCGACCCGCAGGGGGGACGCAGGAGTGAACGTAGGGCCGGGCGGTGGTTGTCCCGGTGCAAGGAGGTAGGCGGTCCCGGGGGATAAAAGACCTGGGTAGCCGAGATCTGATGCCAAGCAGGGGCTTGCCCCTGTGAGTCTACCTAAGCAGGCCGCCGAGAAAAGCCTCGGCGGGGAGTACATCTTGTGACCGTACCGCAAACGGACACACGTAGGCGAGGCGAGAAGCCTCAGGTGCTCGAGTGATCTGTGGAGAAGGAACTCGGCAAAATGTCCCCGTAACTTCGGGAGAAGGGGAGCCCCCGGTACTTGAGTGCCCCATGCGGGCATGAGGGGAAGGGGGCCGCAGAGAATCGGCCCAAGCGACTGTTTAGCAAAAACACAGGTGCCTGCAAAGTCGCGCAAGACGACGTATAGGCACTGACGCCTGCCCGGTGCCGGAAGGTTAAGGGGAGGGCTTAGGGGGCAACCTCGAAGCTCCGAACCGAAGCCCCGGTAAACGGCGGCCGTAACTATAACGGTCCTAAGGTAGCGAAATTCCTTGTCGGGTAAGTTCCGACCTGCACGAATGGCGTAACGACTTGGGCGCTGTCTCCTCCACACGCTCGGCGAAATTGGAGTCTCGGTGAGGATACCGAGTACCCGCGACAGGACAAAAAGACCCCGTGCACCTTTACTGCACCCTGACATTGGTCTTCGGCATCACTTGTGTAGCATAGGTGGGAGGCTATGAAGCCCGGGCGCTAGCTCGGGTGGAGCCACCGGTGAAATACCACCCTGGTGATGTTGGAGATCTAACCTGGCCCCCTGAATCGGGGGTAGGGACCGTGTCAGGCGGGCAGTTTGACTGGGGCGGTCGCCTCCTAAAGCGTAGCGGAGGCGCGCAATGGTTCCCTCAGCGCGGTCGGCAATCGCGCGTAGAGAGCGTAAACGCATAAGGGAGCTTGACTGCGAGACGGACAGGTCGAGCAGGTGCGAAAGCAGGCGTTAGTGATCCGGCGGTCCCGCGTGGAAGGGCCGTCGCTCAACGGATAAAAGGTACGCCGGGGATAACAGGCTTATCGCCCCCGAGAGTTCACATCGACGGGGCGGTTTGGCACCTCGATGTCGGCTCATCGCATCCTGGGGCTGGAGAAGGTCCCAAGGGTCCGGCTGTTCGCCGGTTAAAGCGGTACGCGAGCTGGGTTCAGAACGTCGTGAGACAGTTCGGTCTGTATCCGTCGTGGGCGCAGGAGGATTGAGGGGAGCCGTCCTTAGTACGAGAGGACCGGGACGGACTGACCTCTGGTGTACCGGTTGTCGTGCCAACGGCAGTGCCGGGTAGCTAGGTCGGGACGGGATAACCGCTGAACGCATCTAAGTGGGAAGCCCCCCCCAAGATGAATCCTCCCGGGTCGCAAGACCCCTGAAGGGCCGTGGCAGACGACCACGTCGATAGGCGGCAGGTGTACGCGGCGCGAGCCGTTCAGCCGAGCCGTACTAAGGGCCCGTGTGGCTTGACCGGTCCCTAGGGACTGGGTCCACTCCATGTAGGTACGCGGCAACGAAGTGTCTTCTACTCCCCCCCTCTGCTCTTCTCTTTACCTGTAGCATTCGCCACATCTATGGCCGGTGGCGATGGCGCGGGGGTCACACCCGATCCCATCCCGAACTCGGAAGTTAAGCCCCGCTGCGCGGATGGTACTGCCGGGGCCACCCGGTGGGAGAGTACGGCGCTGCCGGCCTAGTCTTTCAGAACCCCCTCGATCCAGCCGGATCGAGGGGGTTCTGCTTTTTATGCCTTGCGACCCGGCGTACCGTCCGGGTACAATTCCCCCATGGAAGCGGAAAACGAACTCTCCTCCGGGCCTCCCGGACAGACGCGAGCCGGCACCGTGGCGCTGGTCGGCTACCCGAACGCCGGGAAGTCGTCGCTCCTCAACCGCTTCCTCGACCAGAAGCTCAGCATCGTCACCTCGGCCCCGCAGACCACGCGCGAGCGGGTGCTGGGGATCGACACCCGGGACGACGTCCAGATCGTCTTCGTGGACACCCCGGGGCTGGTGGACCCCAGGTACCTCCTGCACCGTGCCATGCTGCACTCGGTGCTGGAGACCATCCCGGACGTGGACGTGGCCGTCCTCCTGCTCGACCCCACCAGCGAGAACCGCGACTTCGGCGAGGAGGTGCTGGAGCTCCTGCGCCGGAAAAGGTCCGCCCTCCTGGTCGTGATCAACAAGACCGACGTGGCGCGGCGCGAGCGCCTCCGCGAGCTGCGGGAGTGGGCGCACGAGACGCTGGGAACCGACGCCCTGGAGGTCTCCGCGCAGAGCGGCGAGGGCGTGGAGGCGCTGCGAGGGCGCATCGCCGAGCTGCTCCCCGTCTCCCCGTTCCTCTACCCG
This sequence comes from uncultured Gemmatimonadales bacterium, assembly GCA_963733105.1. Lineage (GTDB taxonomy): Bacteria > Gemmatimonadota > Gemmatimonadetes > Longimicrobiales > Longimicrobiaceae > JAFAYN01. Next base: position 159,645 of record CAVTCB010000004.1, read on the forward strand.
CCGGACGAGATCTCCTCGCAGCCCGTCCGCTTCTTCGTCGCGGAGCTGATCCGCGAGACGGTGTTCGAGCAGTACGGGCAGGAGGTGCCCTACAGCACCACGGCCAAGGTGGACGAGTTCCGCGAGAACGCCGACCCCCTCTACATCCGCGCCACCATCTTCGTCGAGCGGCCGACGCAGAAGGCCATCGTGATCGGCAAGGGCGGCGCGGCCATCAAGAAGCTGGGCCAGGCGGCGAGGCTCAAGGTGGAGGAGTTCGTCGGGGCGCCGGTCTACCTGGACCTCTGGGTCAAGGTGCTCCCCAAGTGGCGCAAGGACCCGCTGAGCCTCGCCCGGCTGGGCTTCAAACTTCCGACGGAGCCGTGACGACGATGCTCGACCCGCAGCTTCTGGAGATCCTGGTGTGCCCCAAGTGCAGGGGCGAGCTGGTGTACCGGGAGGACCCCCCCACGCTGGCGTGCGAGAGGTGTCGGCTCCGCTACGAGGTGCGGGACGGCATCCCGATCCTCCTCGTGGACGAGGCCAAGCCCCTCTGACCCTCCTCCCGCGCCTCCCGCCACGGTTTGACAGGACTCCGGGGCGCGGGTAGTATTCGCGTGTCCACTCCCCCGTCCACGGCTTCCCGGGCTCATGTCGCGTAGCTTCCTCCTGCACTTCTCGCCGCACGGACGCCGTGCTCCGATGGTGGTGCAGGAGTTCGCCGCGAGGAGCGACCACGAGCTCGTGGAGGTGTCCACCGCCGACGAGGTGGTGACCCGGGTCAGCCGCGCCTACCCCACCGCGGTGATCGTGGACGCCTCCCGCCCCGCGGACGAGGCGCTGCGTCTCTTCCGCATGGCCAAGGGGGAGTCGTTCACCGCCGTCGTCCCCGTGATCGCCTACGTGGAGGAGGAGGGGGCCGACGCCACCGCCGACGCCCTGGAGGCGGGAGCGGACGAGGTCCTCTGCGGCGACCTGAGCGACCGCGAGTGCGAGCTCCGCCTCCGCCTGGCGCTGCGCCGGGCGGAGCGCGACGTGAGCGTGCACCCCACCACGCGCCTCCCGGGGACGGTCCAGATCGAGCGCGACATCGCCCAGCGCCTCCGGAACGGGGAGCGCTTCGCCGTCTGCTACGCCGACCTGGACCACTTCAAGGAGTTCAACGACCGGTACGGCTACAACAACGGCGACCGCGTCATCCTCCTCCTTTCCCGGATCCTGCGCGACGTGGTGCGCGCCCACTCCCCCGCGGCCTTCGTGGGCCACATCGGCGGCGACGACTTCATCTTCAACGCCCCGCTCCCCGACTTCCGGCTCTGCTGCGAGGAGGTGATCAGCGTCTTCAACGAGCTGATCCCCCTCCAGTACTCCGAGGAGGACCAGGAGCGCGGCTACTTCGTGGGGAAGGATCGCCGGGGTGAGGTGTACAAGGTCCCGCTGATGACCCTCTCCATCGGGGTGGTCACCAACGAGCACCGGGAATTCAGCCACACCGCCCAGATCGGCGAGCTGGCCACGGAGATGAAGGCGTACGCCAAGACGCTCCCCGGCTCGCTCTACGTGGTGGACCGCCGGAGCGGAAAGTGACCGGCCGCGACCGCGCCTCGTTTCGGACCCCGGGAGGATGAAAATCGGTATGAATGCTGCCTGTCCTCACTGCAACACCGTGTTCCGCGTCGATCCGCGCAAGGTGCCGGCCGGCGGGGCGCGCGTCCGCTGCTCCATCTGCCGCGGCGTGTTCAAGGTGGACGCCGCGGAGCCGGCCGAGCGGCCGGAGCCGGCCACCCCGGCTCCGGCCCCCGTGGCCGCTGCCGCCGCGCCCCCGCCGCCGCCCGCCGCACCGGTGGCGGCTCCCGCGGCGGCGCACCCCGCCCCGGCCGCTCCGCGCCCCGCGGCTCCGTCGCCTTTCGGGGCCTCGGACCCGCAGTCCAAGGCGCGGAGGCTCGCCCGGGCGCTGGTGTCGGACATGGTCACCTACCACCCGGACCGCCGCGACACGGCGCTCCGGGAGGGGACGCTGAAGCGGGAGTTCAAGGAGGAGATCAAGAAGAGCTGGGAGGAGTACGTGCAGCAGGTCGGGACCGAGGTCGCGCACGGCACCACCTTCTTCCGGGACGCGCTGAACGAGATCCTCGCTCGGGGACAGAAGGTCTTCTGACGCTGGACGGGGGCGCATCCCGGAGGGCCGTCCAGCAGGGGCGGCCCTTGTCATTGCCGGAAAAAACCAACGGAACGAGAGACATGATCACCGAACTTCAGTCCAGACTGGACGTGTACCGCGAAAGGCTCGATGAGCTGAGGGGGTTTCTTTGACATCGCTGCCAAGCAGGAGAAGCTGAGGCAGCTGGAGTCGCGCATGGCCGACCCGGCCTTCTGGAACGACGCCGACCGCGCGCGGGAGGTGATCGCGGAGGCCAACCAGGTCAAGGCGTGGACCGACCCGTGGACCCGGCTCGTGGGGAAGGTGGGCGACCTCGCCGAGCTGGGCGAGCTCCTCGCCGCAGACGAGGACGCCGAGCTGGCCGAGGAGTGGCAGCGCGAGGTGGAGGCGCTGGGCGCTGGGCTGGAGGACCTGGAGCTGCGCAACATGCTCCAGGGGCCGGACGACCACCGTGACGCCCTGGTGACCATCCACCCCGGGGCGGGGGGTACCGAGTCGCAGGACTGGGCCGAGATGCTCCTCCGCATGTACGTCCGCTGGGGCGAGCGCCGCGGCTTCGACGTGGAGCTCCTCGACCGGCAGGAGGGCGACGAGGCGGGGATCAAGTCCGCCACGCTGGAGATCCGCGGGCAGTACGCCTACGGCTACCTCCGGGCCGAGCGCGGGGTGCACCGGCTGGTGCGGATCTCTCCCTTCGACTCGCAGGCGCGGCGGCACACCTCGTTCGCCTCGGTGTTCGTCTACCCCTCGGTGGACGACACCATCGAGATCGAGGTGCGCGAGGAGGACATCGAGATGGACGTCTACCGCGCCTCCGGCGCCGGCGGCCAGCACGTCAACAAGACCTCCTCCGCCGTCCGCCTCCGCCACCTCCCCTCCGGGATCGTGGTGGCGTGCCAGCAGGAGCGCTCGCAGCACAAGAACCGCGCGACCGCCATGAAGATGCTCAAGGCGGCCCTCTACCAGCGCGCGCTGGAGGAGCAGGAGAAGGAGAAGCAGAAGCTGGAGTCCACCAAGACCGACATCGGCTGGGGGAGCCAGATCCGCTCCTACGTCTTCCAGCCCTACACCATGGTCAACGACCACCGTACCGAGCTGAAGCTGCCGGACGTCCAGAAGGTCATGGACGGCGACCTGGACCCCTTCATCCAGGCGTACCTCCGGGAGTTCGGTGGAGAGAGGAAGCAGTGATGGGAGAGGAAGAGCTTCCGGAGCGGGAGCGGGTCGTCGAGGACCGCCTGGAGAAGCTCCAGGCCCTGCGGGAGCGGGGCGTGGAGCCCTTCGCGTACGCGTACGAGCCCACCCACACCGCCACCGCCGCCCGCGAGCTCTTCGAGCGCTGGGAGGGCTCGGAGCGCGGGGAGGGGGAGGACGGCCCGGGCGAGCGCGTGCGCGTGGCCGGGCGCATCGTCGCCAAGCGGGTGATGGGGAAGAGCACCTTCGTGCACGTCGCCGACCGCAGCGGGCGCATCCAGCTCTACTTCCGGGTGAACGACCTGGGCGACGGGTACGGCCTCCTCGACCTCCTGGACCCCAGCGACTGGGTGGGGGCGGAGGGGACGCTGTTCCGCACCCGCACGGGCGAGGTGTCGCTGCGGGTGTCCGCCTTCCAGCTCCTCGCCAAGGCCGTCCGCCCGCTCCCGCTCGGCAAGGAGGAGACCGACCCGGAGACGGGGGAGCGCCGCGTCTGGTCGGGCTTCAGCGACGTGGAGGCCCGCTACCGCCAGCGCTACGCCGACCTCGCCGTGAACCCCGAGGTGCGCGACGTCTTCGTGCTGCGCGCCCGGATCGTCGGCGCGCTCCGCCGCTTCCTGGACGAGCGCGGCTTCGTGGAGGTGGAGACGCCGGTCCTCCAGCCGCTGTACGGGGGGGCCCTCGCGCGCCCCTTCACCACGCACCACAACACGCTGGACATGCAGCTCTACCTCCGCGTCGCGGACGAGCTGTACCTGAAGCGGCTGATCGTGGGCGGGATGGAGCGTGTGTACGAGATCGGCAAGGACTTCCGCAACGAGGGGCTGTCCCGCTTCCACAACCCCGAGTTCACCATGCTGGAGTTCTACGCCGCCTACCTGGACTACCGGGGGGTGATGGAGCTCACGCAGGAGATGCTGGGGCACCTGGTCCGGGAGGTCCTCGGGGGGGCGGCGGTGCGCTTCGGCGGGCACGAGATCGACTTCACCCCCCCGTTCGCCGCCTACACCATGTACGAGGCGCTCCGGGAGGTCGGCGGCGTGGACGTGGAGGCCCTGTCCGAGGAGGAGATGCGCTCGCGGGTCCGCTCGCTCGGCCTCCCCGCCGCGGAGGTGGGAGCCATGGGGCGCGGGAAGCTGATCGACGAGCTGTTCGGCGCCCTGGTGGAGCCGAAGCTGGTCCAGCCCACCTTCATCACCGACTACCCGCGCGAGATGTCCCCGCTCGCCAAGCCCAAGCGCGGCGACCCGGAGCTGACCGAGCGCTTCGAGCTGATCGTCGCCGGCAAGGAGCTGTGCAACGCGTACAGCGAGCTGAACGACCCCATCGACCAGCGCGAGCGCTTCGAGGCGCAGAAGCGGCTCATGCTGGCCGGCGACGAGGAGACGCAGCCGGTGGACGAGGACTTCCTCCGGGCCATGGAGTACGGGATGCCCCCCACCGGCGGCTTCGGGATGGGGATCGACCGGCTGACCATGATCCTGGCGGGGCAGCCCTCCATCCGCGACGTGATCCTGTTCCCCACGATGAGGCCCGAGTGAAGGCCCCGTCCCCCGCGCGGAGGTACGCGTGAACCTGGAGTGGTACATCGGGCGGCGCTACCTGGCCTCGCGCCGGGGAACGCGCTTCCTCTCGCTGATCACCGCCATCTCCATCGGCGGGGTCACGGTGGGGGTGATGGCGCTGATCGTGGTGACCGCGGTGATGACGGGCCTGCAGACCGACCTCCGCGACAAGATCCTGGGGACCAACCCCCACATCTGGCTCACCACCTTCGGGGAGACCATGCGGGTGGACGACTGGCCCGCGGCAGTGAAGCGGGTCCGGAAGGTCCCGGGCGTCACCGCGGTGGCGCCCTTCATCCACACCGAGGTGGGACTGCGCAACCGGGCGGGGTACGCCGAGTTCGGCATCCTGCGCGGGATCGAGCCGCGCGCCGAGGGCCCGGCCGTCACCGACATCGTCGAGCAGATCCGCGGCGGCAAGTACAGCCTGGGCGCAACCCGGTCCGGCTACCCGCCCATTCTGGTGGGATCCGCCATCGCGGAGCGCTTCGGCCTCTTCCCCGGCGACGTGGTGGACGTCTTCTCGCTCTCCGGCGCGCAGGTGTCGCCGCTGGGCGGGGTGGTGCCGCGCGGGCGCAAGTTCGAGGTGGTGGGGCGCTTCAAGACCGGGATGTACGAGTACGACAACCGGTTCATGTACACCACCCTGGCCGCCGCGCAGGACCTCACCAACCTGGGAACCGGCGTCACCGGGCTGGAGGTGCGCGTCCCCGACCCCATGGAGGCCGACGTGGTGGGGCGGCGCCTGGAGACGGAGATGGGCTTCCCCTACCGCGCCGAGGACTGGAAGTCGATGAACTCGTCGCTCTTCTCCGCGCTCAAGCTGGAGAAGCTGGCGATGAGCGTGATCCTCCTCCTGATCGTGGTGGTGGCCGCCTTCAACATCATCTCCACCCTGGTGATGGTGGTCACGGACAAGACGCGGGAGATCGGGATCCTCAAGTCCATGGGGCTCACCTCCCGGCGCGTGCTCCGGATCTTCATGCTCCAGGGGCTGGTGATCGGCGTGGTCGGCTCCACGCTGGGGGCCGTCGGCGGGGTGGCGGTCACCTGGGTGATCGACCGCTACGAGCTGATCAAGATCCCCGGCGACATCTACTTCGTGGACCACCTCCCGGTGGCGTACGATCCCCTGGACGTGGTGACCATCCTGCTGTGCAGCGTCCTGATCTCGTTCCTGGCGACCATCTACCCGGCGCGCCAGGCGGCCGGGCTCCTCCCCGTGGAGGCGATCCGCCATGACTGAGCCCCGGCTGCTCGAAGAGCGCGAGGCGGCGGTCCTCGCCCGCGGCGTCTCCAAGCGCTACGTCGGCGGGGACGGGACGCCGATCCAGGTGCTGGAGGGGGTGGACCTGGAAGTGGCCGCGGGGGAGTCCATCGCCGTGATCGGGCAGAGCGGGGCGGGGAAGTCCACCCTCCTGCACATCCTGGGCGGGCTGGACGTCCCCTCGGCGGGGGAGGTGCGGGTGGGGACCAGCGAGATGGCCCGGCTCTCCGAGGACGCGCTCGCCCGCTTCCGCAACGAGAAGATCGGCTTCGTCTTCCAGTTCCACCACCTGCTCCGCGAGTTCTCCGCGCTGGAGAACGTGGCGATGCCGCTCCTGATCGCGGGGACGCCCCCGCGGCAGGCGCACGAGCGCGCCCGGGAGATGCTGGGGAGCGTGGGGCTGGGGCCCCGGGTGGAGCACACGCCCGCGCAGCTCTCCGGCGGCGAGCAGCAGCGCGTGGCCGTGGCGCGCGCGCTGGTCACCCGCCCCGTCCTCCTCCTCGCCGACGAGCCCTCGGGGAACCTGGACCCCCCCACCGGTGAACGACTCCACGACCTCCTCTTCGAGGTGAGCCGGGAGAACGGGGCGGCCATGATCCTGGTCACCCACAACCTGGACCTCGCGGCCCGCGCGGACCGGGTATTGCGACTGCACGGCGGGAAGCTGGTACCCGCCGAGACGGAGCGCGAGGAGCTCCCGGCAGGCCCCTGGGGAGGGTGAGCCCTCCACCACCCAAACGAGAATCCGGACGGCAGGTCCAGAATGCAGTGCGACAACTGCGGGAAGAACCCGGCGGTCATCCACCTGACCCAGATCGTCGACAACGAGACGAGCACCTTCCACCTCTGCGACGCCTGCGCGGCGGCCAAGGGGCTGGAGACGGAGGTTGCCCCCGAGACCGCCCCGCTCACCGACTTCCTGGCGCAGATGGGGAAGGGGCTGGTGTCCGGGAGCGCCTCCGCCGCGGGCGCCTGCGAGTTCTGCGGGCTGACCATGAACGACTTCAAGCGCACGGGGCGCCTGGGGTGCCCGCACTGCTACTCCCAGTTCGACCAGCACCTCCGCGGGCTGCTGCGCAAGCTGCACGGGGGGACGCAGCACATGGGGAAGGTGTACCTCCCTCCGCACCCCCGCGAGAGCGACCGCACCGCCCGCGTGGCGAGCCTGCGCCGGTCGCTGCAGCGCGCCGTGGACGCGGAGGACTTCGAGCGGGCCGCGGTTCTCCGCGACCAGATCCGGCGGCTGGAGACCGTGGAGTGACGAACCGGGAGAATCGGGCATGCACGAGGTGACGACGCCCCAGGGCGGGCTGGAGTGGCTCAACGCCGAGGGACCCAGCTCCGACGTGGTCCTTTCCACCCGGGTGCGACTGGCACGAAACCTTCAAGGGTTCCGCTTCGGGCTGCGGGCGGGCGAGCAGGACCGGCGTGCCGTCCTGCAGCTCACCCGGGAGGCCGCGGAGTCCATCGACTCCTTCCGCGACGGGAGCACGGTGTCCATCCCGTCGCTGGACGCCACGCAGCGGCAGCTCCTGCTGGAGCGGCACCTGGTGAGCAAGGAGCTGGTGGAGGGGAGCGGGGGGAAGCCCCCGTCGCACGCCGCGCTGATGATGTCGGACCGGGAAGCGCTCAGCGTGATGGTGAACGAGGAGGACCACCTGCGCCTGCAGGGGCTGGTGAGCGGCTTCCGCCTCCGCGAGGCGTGGACGCTGGTGGACCGGCTGGACGAGGAGCTGGGAGGGCGCGTCCCCTACGCCTTCCACACGGAGTTCGGATATCTTACGTCGTGCCCGACCAACGTGGGGACGGGGCTCCGGGCCTCGGTGCTGATCCACCTCCCGGGGCTGGTGCTGACGCAGGAGATCGGCAAGGTCCTGCAGGGGATCGCGCAGGTGGGGCTGACCTTCCGCGGCCTGTACGGCGAGGGGTCGGAGGTGGTGGGGAACTTCTTCCAGATCTCCAACCAGACCACGCTGGGGAAGACGGAGGAGGACCTGATCGACCACCTCCAGCGGATCGTGCAGCAGGTGGTGCAGTACGAGATGCACGCCCGCACCGTCCTGCTCCGCGACGCGCCGACGGTGATCGAGGACAAGGTGTGGCGGGCCTACGGGCTCCTGAGGCACGCGCGGTCCATCTCGTTCGAGGAGGTGATGAACCTGCTGAGCGGCGTCAGACTGGGCGTGGGACTGAAACTTCTACCGGGACTCAGTGTATACTCGCTCAACCGAATCATGATCTTCGCGCAGGCCGCGCACCTGGAGCAGGTGGCAGGCGGGGTGCTCCCCGCCGGGGAAGTGGACGTGTACCGCGCGGCCTACGTTCGACGGATCCTGGCCCAGGAGGGGGACCCCTCTCCCGAGGGCGACGAGGGCGAGCTTCCGAGGTAACCGGCCTTCTCGCAACACGGAAGTCGCGACACGAAAGGGCACCATGAACTACAACTTCACAGACCGGGTACGGAAGGTACTCGCGATGGCCCGCGAGGAGGCGATCCGGCTGCAGCACGACTACGTCGGCACCGAGCACATCCTGCTCGGGCTCATCCGCGAGGGTGAGGGCGTGGCCGCGGCCGTCCTGCAGAACCTCTCGGTGGACCTGGACCAGATCCAGGAGCGCGTCGAGGAGTCGGTGCGTCGCGGCAAGGCGACCATCGCCCTGGGCGAGCTTCCCTATACCTCCCGCGCCAAGAAGGTCCTCGAGTTCGCCATGGCCGAGGCCCGCGAGCTGAACCACTCCTACGTCGGCACCGAGCACCTCCTGCTGGGGCTCCTGCGCGAGGAGAAGGGGATCGCGGCCGAGGTCCTGGGCCAGCTCGGGGTCACCCTGGAGGACGCGCGGCGCGAGACGCTGAAGCTGCTCGGCTCCGAGCCGAACGCGGCGCAGGCGGCGCCCAGCACCTCCTCCTCGCTCGGCGCGGGGAGCACCCCCAAGGGGGAGAAGAAGAGCAAGACGCCGGCGCTCGACCACTTCTGCCGCGACCTCACCGAGCTCGCCCGGCAGGGCGAGCTGGACCCGACCATCGGGCGCGCGGAGGAGATCGAGCGGGTCATGGAGATCCTCTCCCGGCGCAAGAAGAACAACCCGGTGCTGATCGGGGAGCCGGGCGTCGGCAAGACCGCCATCGTCGAGGGGCTGGCGCAGCTCATCGCCGAGGGGAAGTGCCCGGACTCGCTCCGCGACTACCGGGTGCTCTCGCTGGACATGGCGGCCGTCATCGCCGGGACCAAGTACCGCGGCCAGTTCGAGGAGCGGCTCAAGGCGGTGATGAACGAGATCAGCCAGAACAAGAACATCATCCTGTTCATCGACGAGCTGCACACCCTGGTGGGCGCGGGCGCGGCCGAGGGGGCGATCGACGCCTCCAACATGCTCAAGCCGGCGCTGGCCCGCGGCGAGCTGCAGTGCGTGGGCGCCTCCACGCTGAACGAGTACCGCAAGTACATCGAGAAGGACGGCGCCCTGGAGCGCCGCTTCCAGACGGTGGCCGTGGACCCGCCCTCCATCGACGAGGCGATCCAGATCGTCCAGGGGCTCCGCTCGCACTACGAGGACCACCACCGGGTGAACATCCCGGACACGGTGATCGAGGCCTCCGTGAAGTTGTCGGAGCGCTACATCACCGACCGCTTCCTCCCGGACAAGGCGATCGACGTGATCGACGAGGCCGGGGCGCGCGCCCGCCTGGCGACCCAGGTGCCGCCGCCGGAGGTGTCGGAGCTGAAGAAGAAGGTGGAGGAGCTCGCCGAGAAGAAGGACGAGGCGATCCGTGACCAGGACTTCGAGCGCGCCGCCGAGCTGCGCGACCGCGAGCGGGAGCTGCAGCGCGACATCCAGGAGAAGGAGAAGGCCTGGGAGGAGGAGCGCCGCACGCACCGCCCGACGCTGAGCGAGGACGACGTGGCGTTCATCGTGTCCCGCTGGACCGGGATCCCGGTCACCCGGCTGCGCGAGGCGGAGACGGCGCGGCTCATCGGGATGGAGGACGAGCTGCACAAGCGGGTCATCGGGCAGGACCGGGCCATCAAGGCGATCTCCCGGGCCATCCGCCGCTCCCGCGCGGGGCTCAAGGACCCGCGCCGGCCGATCGGCTCCTTCATCTTCGCCGGCCCCACGGGCGTCGGCAAGACGGAGCTGGCCCGCGCGCTGGCGGAGTTCCTCTTCGCCGACCGCGACGCCCTGATCCGCGTGGACATGTCGGAGTACATGGAGAAGTTCTCCGTGTCGCGGCTGATCGGCGCGCCTCCGGGGTACGTGGGGTACGAGGACTCGGGGACGCTGACCAAGGCGGTCCGCCGCAAGCCGTACTCGGTGGTCCTCCTGGACGAGATCGAGAAGGCGCACCCGGACGTCTTCAACATCCTCCTGCAGGTGCTGGACGAGGGGCACCTGACGGACAACTACGGCCGGGTGATCGACTTCAAGAACACGGTCATCATCATGACCTCCAACCTCGGCGCCCGGGACATCGGGAAGGGGTCCGGTCTGGGCTTCCACACCCAGAGCAACCAGACCGCGTACGAGCGGATGGAGGAGAAGATCAAGGAGGAGATCGAGCGGGCGTTCAACCCGGAGTTCATCAACCGGCTGGACGACTCGATCATCTTCCACCCGCTCACGCGGGAGCAGGTCGGGGAGCATCATCCACAACCTGCTCGCCGACGTCGAGAAGCGCCTCAAGGAGGAGGAGCTCTCGCTGAAGCTCACCGACGACGCGGTGAACTTCATGATCGAGCACGGGTACGACGAGAAGTTCGGTGCGCGCCCGGTGAAGCGTGCGATCCAGCGGTACCTTGAGGATCCGCTCTCCGAGAAGATCCTCATGGCGGAGTTCTCCCCCGGCGACGAGATCGAGGTCTCGGTCGCCGAGGACCGCCAGGCGCTCGCCTTCCGGGTCCCCTCTCCATCCAACACGTCCACGACGTGATGTCCCCACAACTCAGCTGGACGAGGAGGGCCGCGGTTTCCGCGGCCCTCCTCGGACTCGTTTTGCTCGGCGCGGGCCACGCTCCCGCGCACGCCCAGGACCCGGCCGCCCCCGCCGCGGCCCCGCAGGCGAGCGCCGTGATCGACTCGGTGCTGGTGCGCGGGAGCCGGCGGGTCACGGAGCCGGCCATCCGCGCCACCTCCGGGCTCCGGCCCGGGGCGACGGTGCGGAGCACCGACGTCCAGGCGGCCATCCGGCGGCTGATGGCCACCGGGAACTTCGAGTCGGTGGAGATCCTCTCCCGCGGCGAGCCCCCCGCGCCGGTGACGCTGGTGCTCCAGGTGACGGAGCGCCCGCTGGTGGCGTCGGTCGACTTCCGCGGGCTGGAGAGCGTGTCCGCGAAGACGGTGCGCGACACGGTGGGGATCAAGGAGAACCAGCCCCTGAACCCGGCGCAGGTGGTGCGGACGGAGGAGATGATCCGCGACCTCCTCGCCAAGCAGGGGCTCCAGGTGGCCTCCATCGACACCTCGCTCACCCCGGTGAGGGAGCCGGCGGGCGCGTACCGCCTGACCTTCAACGTGCGGGAGGGGAACCGGCTCGCCCTGGCCGACATCGACTTCCGGGGGAACACCGCGTTCGCGGACGACGCCCTCCAGGACGCGATGAAGACCAAGGAGGAGGGGTTCCTCTGGTTCCGCTCCGGGAAGTTCGACCGCGAGACGTTCCGCACCGACCTCCGGGAGCGGCTCCCGAAGTTCTACGGCGAGCGCGGGTACATCGACTTCGCGGTCCTCTCGGACACGCTGATCGTGGACCCGCAGAGCGGGAAGAGCCGCCTCCAGGTGGAGGTGTCGGAGGGGCCGCAGTACCGGCTCGGCGAGTTCCGCATCGAGGGGAACTCCCGCTTCCCCACGGAGGAGGTCCGCCGGCTCTACACGGTGGAGCGGCGCTCGGTGCTCGGGCTCCCCTTCGGCGGGGGCGGCGAGCGCTCCAGCGGCGAGGTGTTCAACCGCGCGGCGCTGGACGCCGCGACGGGCGAGCTGCGCCGGATGTACAGCAACGAGGGGTACCTGTACGCGGACGTGCAGCCGGTCATCCGGCGCGTGGCGGCGACGGCCCCGGGGCAGCCCCCGGTGGTGGACGTCACCTGGGCGATCTCGGAGCGGCAGCCGTTCTACGTGAACCGCGTGGCCATCGAGGGGAACACCCGCACCCACGAGTCGGTGATCCGCGAGCGCCTCCTGGTGCTCCCGGGCGACGTGTACAACGAGGAGCGGCTGATCGCCAGCTACACCAGCATCGGGGCGCTCGGCTACTTCGAGACCCCGATGGAGACCCCGGACATCGACCCGAACCCGGAGACGGGGACGGTGGACATCACCTTCCGGGTGAAGGAGAAGCAGACCGGGAACATCAACTTCGGGACCTCGTTCGGCGGGAGCTACGCCGGGCAGGCCGGTGGGATCACGGCGTTCCTGGGGTACACCGAGCCCAACCTCTTCGGGCAGGGGAAGCAGGCCAACCTGCGGGCGGAGTACGGGCCGGGGCGGAAGAGCTTCGAGGCGGCGTACACGGACCCGGCGATCTTCGGGTCGCGGAACTCCGGGAGCTTCTCGCTGTTCCACACGGGCGACCGCTTCCTGAACTTCGGGAACGTGCGGCGCAACCGGACCGGTGGGGCGGTGCAGTACGGCTTCCCCGTCCCGGGGCTCTACCGGACGCGCGCCTTCCTGGGGTACTCCCTCTCGCAGACGGCGTACTTCGGCCCGAACGACGAGGACTGCGCCCCCGAGTCCACCGAGATCGAGTGCCTGGACGACGCCACGGCGAGCTCCCTGTCGCTGGCGTTCACCCGCGACACCAAGAGCCACCCGCTCTTCCCGGTGTCGGGGACGCGGCAGACGCTCTCGCTGGAGCAGACGGGCGGGGTGCTGGGCGGCGACGGGAGCTTCCAGAAGGCCTCCACCGAGGCGGAGTGGTGGGTCCCGGTGGGCCGGCTCGGCGGGAGCCAGCCGGGGCAGCGGCCGGTCCGGCTGGCGCTGGGCCTCCAGGCCCGCGCCGGGACCATCTTCGGGGACGCGTCGCTCTTCCCCTTCGAGCAGTACTACGCGGGCGGGACTCGGCTCCCGAGCCAGCCTCTCCGCGGGTACAAGGACGCGGCGATCAACGCGCTCGGCTTCGACGAGAGCTGCCAGGGGCAGTTCCGGCTGGAGTGCCTGGGCAACTCCTACTTCACGGTGTCGGCGGAGTACGCGGTCCGCATCAGCGACCAGCTCTCGGTGTCCGCCTTCGCCGACGCGGGGAACGTGTGGCGGAGCGCGGAGCAGTTCAACCCGACGCGCCTCTACCGGGGCGCGGGGGTCGGGGGGACGGTGGTCACCCCCTTCGGGCCGATCGGGCTCGACCTCGCCTACGGGTTCGACAAGCCGAACCCGGGGTGGGAGGTCCACTTCAAGTTCGGCCAGGGTTTCTGACACTTCCACGGAGCATTCGCAAAATGAAGCGTTTTCTGTCCGTCAGCGGTCTGCTGACGCTGGCCCTCCTGGCGGGGGGAACCGCGTCCGCCGGGGCGCAGGCCACCAAGATCGGGTACGTGGACGCGGATCGGGCCCTCTCGGGAGTTCCGGCCCTCGCCCAGGCGCAGCAGGCGTTCCAGACCGCCGCGGCGGCGTTCGAGGCCCGCAGGGACTCGCTGGCCCGGCAGTTCCAGCCCATGCAGCAGGCGTTCCAGAACCTGCCGGTGACCACCACCGCGGAGCGGCGCCAGCAGGAGCAGCAGCGGCTGCAGGCCACCGAGCAGCAGTTCTCGGAGCGGCTCAGGCCCCTGGAGGAGACCGCACGGCAGCGGCGGGACGCACTGCAGGCCGCGGTGCAGCCGTACCTGGAGCGGATTCCCCAGCTCGTGGAGCAGATCCGCCGCGAGCAGGGCTACGGCATGATCTTCAGCTCCGAGGCCGGGCTGATGGCCGCCGACCCGGCGCTGGACCTGACCGACACGCTCCGGCAGCGGCTCCTCGCGGCGCCCCCCGCGGCGGGGCAGGCGACGGCGCCGGCGCGGCCGCAGACGACGCCCCCGACGCGTCCGTAACCGATCCCGGGCTTCCCGCCCGGCCTGTGCCTGCGGTCCCCACGGGGCCGCAGGCACGTTTCTATTCCACCCCCGAGAACGCATGCCGCAGCTGACCGTCTCCGAGATCGCCCGCCTGGTGGGCGGCGAGGTCCAGGGCGACGCCGGGCGCCCGATCCGCGGGGTGGCGGCGCTCGACGCCGCCGGTCCGGGTGACCTGTCCTTCGTTGCCAACCCCCGCTACCTCCCGTATCTTCATGCGTCCTCGGCCGGCGCCGTGCTCGTGGCGCGGGGCCTGGACGCCGAGGTGCCGGCCGGCGCCGCGGCGATCCGCGTGGCCGACCCGCACGCCGCGCTGGCGCTGGTGCTCCCGGTGCTCTACCCGGAGGAGCCCGCGCCCCCCGGAGTCCACCCCACCGCGGTGGTGGGGGAGGACGCGGAGATCGGCGAGGGGGCGAGCGTGGGCGCGTACGCGGTCGTCGGCCGCGGGGTGCGGATCGGCGCCCGCGCCCGCATCGGCGCACAGACGGTGGTGGGGGACGGGTGCGCCGTGGGGGCCGACTCGGTCCTGCACCCGCACGTGACGCTGTACCGCGGGGTGACGGTGGGCGAGCGCTGCACGGTGCACGCGGGGACTCGCCTGGGGGCGGACGGCTTCGGCTACGCCTTCGTGGACGGGGCGCACCGGAAGGTCCCGCAGGTGGGCGGGTGCCGCATCGAGGACGACGTGGAGATCGGCGCCAACACCACCATCGACCGCGGCTCGGTGGGCGACACCGTGGTGGGGCGGGGGACCAAGATCGACAACCTGGTGCAGGTGGGGCACAACTGCCGCATCGGGCGCCACGTGATCGTGGTCTCGCAGGTGGGGATCTCCGGGAGCACCACGGTGGGCGACTACGCGGTGCTGGGCGGGCAGGCCGGGGTGCAGGGGCACATCACCATCGGCGCGGGCGCGCGGGTGGGCGGCCAGGCCGGGGTGATCGGCGACGTGGCCGCGGGGGAGACGGTCTCCGGGTACCCCGCCCGGCCGCACCGGGAGGCGATGCGCACGAGCGCGCTGGTGCTGCGCCTCCCCGAGCTGGTGAAGACGGTCCGCCGCCTGGAGCGGGCGGTGTTCGGACGGGACGGGACGGAACCCAAGCAGGACTAACCCGCTGCCGCAGCGGTTCACGCATACGGATGAGCACGCCGAGACAGAACACGATCGGGGGAGCCCGCGAGACCGAGGGAGTGGGCCTCCACACGGGGGCGCAGGCCCGGGTCCGCTTCCTCCCCGCGCCGGTGCACACCGGGGTGGTCTTCCGCCGCACCGACCTCCCGGGGAGCCCGGTGGTCCCGGCGCAGGTGGCGCACGTGGTGGACACCGACCGGGGGACCACCCTGGGGATCGGGGAGGCGCGGGTCCACACCGTGGAGCACCTCCTTTCCGCCGTGGTGGCGCTGGGGATCGACAACCTGGTGGTGGAGCTGGACGCCCACGAGCCCCCGTCGGGGGACGGGAGCGCGCGGCTCTTCTTCGACCTGCTGCAGGGCGCGGGGGTGGAGGAGCAGGACGCCCCGGCGCGCGTGCTCGCCGTGGACGGGCCCTTCTCGGTGAAGGACAAGGTGGCCAGCTACGTGGTGGCCCCCTCGGCCGACTACCGGGTGTCCACGGCCATCGAGTTCGACCACCCGCTGGTGCGGCGCCAGTTCGGCACCTTCCGCATCGACGCGGAGAGCTTCGGGACGGAGATCGCCCCGGCGCGCACCTTCTGCTTCGAGCACGAGGTGGCGGCGCTCCGCGAGCGCGGGCTGGCGCAGGGGGGGACGGTGGAGAACGCCGTGGTCCTCTCCGAGACCGGGGTGGTGGAGGGGACCGAGCTGCGCTACCCGGACGAGTTCGTCCGCCACAAGACGCTGGACGTGGTGGGCGACCTGGCGCTGGTGGGCGCCCGCCTGGCCGCGCACGTGGTGGCCGAGAAGCCGGGGCACCGCGGCAACGTGGCGCTGGCGAAGGAGCTGGTGTCGCGCGCGGAGAAGAAGGCCCTGTCGCGCCCCATCCTGAGCGTCGAGCAGATCATCCAGTACCTCCCGCACCGCTATCCCTTCCTCCTGGTGGACCGGGTGGTGGAGTTCGAGGAGCGGAAGCGGATCGTGGGGCTCAAGAACGTCACCATCAACGAGCCGTTCTTCGTCGGCCACTTCCCCGGCCGGCCGGTGATGCCGGGGGTGCTCATCATCGAGGCCATGGCCCAGGTGGGCGGCCTCCTGGTGCTGGAGGCGATGGAGAACCTCGAGGACAAGATCGTCTACTTCATGTCGCTGGACAACGTGAAATGGCGCCGCCCCGTCACCCCGGGCGACCAGATCCGCTTCGAGGTGGAGGTCCTGCAGATCCGCGGGGCCACCTGCCGGATGAAGGGGGTGGGGACCGTGGACGGGGTCGTGGTCGCCGAAGCGGAGATGATGGCCCGTGTCGTCGACCGCTGAGAGCCGCGCCATGGTGCTCCCTCCCGGCCGGGGCGTGCAGATCCACCCCACCGCCCTCGTGGACCCCGCCGCGGAGCTGGGCGAGGGCGTCGTCGTGGGCCCCTTCTCCGTCGTCGGCCCCGAGGTCAAGATCGGGGCGGGGACGCAGGTGGGCGCCCACGTGGTGATCGAGGCGGACACCACCATCGGCGCGGAGTGCGTGCTCTTCACCGGCGCGGTGCTGGGGACGGCGCCCCAGGACCTCAAGTACCGGGGGGAGCCCACCCGCCTGGAGGTGGGGGACCGCACCACCATCCGCGAGTACGCCACGCTGAACCGCGGCACGGCGGCCACCGGGGTGACCACGGTGGGGAGCGACTGCCTCCTGATGTCGTACGTGCACGTGGCGCACGACTGCCGGATCGGGGACCACGTGATCCTCTCCAACGCCGTGAACATGGCGGGGCACGTGGCGATCGAGGACTGGGTGATCGTCGGCGGGATGACGCCGATCCACCAGTTCGTCCGGATCGGGCAGCACGCCTTCGTGGGCGGGCAGTCGCGCATCGCCAAGGACGTCCCCCCCTACGTCAAGGCGGCGGGGATCCCGCTCCAGCTCTACGGGCTGAACTCGGTGGGGCTCCAGCGGCGCGGCTTCTCCGAGGAGGTGCGGCGCGAGCTGAAGCGCGCCTACCGGCTCTTCTTCGCCTCGGCGCACAACACCACCCAGGCGCTGGCGCGCGCCCGGGAGGAGCTGCGCGCCATCCCGGAGGTGGAGAGCTTCCTGGCCTTCTTCGAGCGCAGCGAGCGCGGGGTGTCGGTTTGAGCCGCGCGCCGCTCCCCGTGGGGGTGGTGGGGGTGGGGAGCCTGGGGTTCCACCACGCCCGCATCCTGCGCGACGTGGCGGGCGCGGAGATGGCGGGGGTGTTCGACGCCGACCCGGCGCGCGCGGCTCGCGTGAGCGAGGAGCTGGGGGTGCGGGCCTTCGCCTCGCTGGACGAGCTGCTGGGGCGCGTGGAGGCGGCGGTGGTGGCCGTCCCCACCACCGACCACGCGACGGTGGCGCTGGCGGCGCTGGAGCGCGGGGTGCACCTCCTGATCGAGAAGCCGATCGCCTCCACGCTGGAGGAGGCGGACCGCATCGTGGCGGCCGCGGACGCGGCGGGGGTGACGGTGGCGACCGGGCACGTGGAGCGCTTCAACGGCGCCCTGCGGGCCTGCGAGCCGTACCTGGACGGGCCGCGCTTCATCGAGTCGCACCGGCTGGCGCCCTTCGCTCCGCGCGGGGTGGACGTGGCCGTGGTGCTGGACCTGATGATCCACGACATCGACCTGGTGCTGAGCCTCACGCGCACCCCCGTCTCGTCGGTGAGCGCGGTGGGGGTCCCCATCCTCACCCCCAACGTGGACATCGCCAACGCGCGCCTGGAGTTCGAGGACGGCGCGGTGGCCAACATCACCGCCAGCCGCGTCTCCATGGAGCGGACGCGGAAGATCCGCTTCTTCCAGCCGTCGGGGTACGTGAGCCTGGACCTGGCGAAGGGGACGGGGGAGTTCCTCCGCCTGCGCCGCGACGCGGGGGCGCTCCTGACGTCGGAGGGGCTCGCCGGGCTCTCGCTGGACCGGGTGGTGGAGCGCGTGGAGCTGGCCGGGGACGGTGCGGAGCCGCTCCGCTGCGAGCTGGAAGCGTTCGTGCGCGCGGTGCGCGGGGAGGCCGCCACCGTGGTGAGCGGCCACGACGGCCGGCGGGCGCTGGCCGTCGCGCTGGAGATCATGCAGAGGATCGAGCACCATGTTGCCGGGTGGCAGACCGCGTAAGAAGCCGCGCGCGAGCGTGACGGGCGGGACTCCGCCCCCGCCCATCTCGCGCCTCCTCGTCCTCCTGGTCGTGGTGCTCGCCGCGGTCTGGTTCCTGATGCGCCAGGCCGGCTTTTGAGCCGACCCGGCGGCGCCGGCCGCGACCCCGCGGCGCCCACGATCTTCATCGCCGCCGGCGAGCCCTCCGGCGACCTCCACGGCGCCGGGCTCGCCCGCGCCCTCCGCGCCCGCTTCCCGCGGGCGCGCCTCCTCGGCCTCGGCGGCTCCCGCATGGCCGCCGAGGGGGTGGAGCTCCTCGCCGGCCTCGACGAGCTGGCGGTGATGGGCTTCGTGGAGGTCCTCCGCCACCTCCCCTTCTTCCTCGACCTGAAGCGCCGGGTGTTCTCCGCCCTGGAGAGCGAGCGCGTGGACCTGGTGGTCCCCATCGACTACCCCGGCTTCAACCTCCGCCTGGCGCGGCACGCCAGGGCGCGGGGGATCCCCGTCCTGTACTACATCTCCCCCCAGGTGTGGGCGTGGCACGCCAGCCGCACCCGCGACCTCGCGCGCGACGCGGACGTGGTGGCCGTGGTGCTCCCCTTCGAGGAGCGCTTCCTCCGCGACCGCGGCGTCCACGCGACGTTCGTCGGCCACCCGCTCCTCGACCTCCCGCCCCGCGCGGAGTCCCGCGCCGCCTGGGCCGCCTCCGCGGGGCTGGACCCGGAGCGTCCCGTGCTGGCGCTCTTCCCCGGCTCCCGCCCGCAGGAGATCCGCCGCCACCTGGAGCTGTTCTCTGCGGCCGCGGAGCGCGTGGTCGTCCGGAGCCCGCGGGTGCAGCCGGTGGTCGGCACGCCGAAGGACATCGACCGGGGCGTCTACGAGGGCGCCCGGTGGCCCCTGGTGGACGGCGCGAGCGGGCTCCTGGAGCAGGCGGACGCCGCCCTGGTGAAGTCCGGCACCTCCACGCTGGAGACGGCGCTGGCGGGGACGCCCGGGGTGGTGGCCTACCGGATGAACGGGCTCAGCTACGCCGTCGCGAAGCGGCTGGTGAAGGTGCCCCACATCGCCCTCGCCAACCTGATCGCGGAGGAACGGGTGTTCCCCGAGTTCGTGCAGGACGCCGCCACGCCGGAGGCGCTCGCGGCCGCGCTCCTCCCGCTGCTCGACGCGGAGTCTCCCGAGCGGCGGCGGATGCTGGCGGGGCTCTCCTCCGTCCGCGAGCGGCTGCGCGGGGAGGGGGAGGGGGCGGCGGTGCGCACGGCGGCGATCGCGGCGGAGCTCCTGGAGGCCCGTGGCTGACCTCCGGACGCGGCTGATCGCGCGCGCGGGCGGGGGCCTGCTCTCCGGGATGCTGGACACCTGCCGCGTGTCGCAGCAGGGGACCCGCAACTTCCAGCAGTTCCGGGAGGCGGGGAAGCCCGTGGTCTTCGTGCTCTGGCACGGGCGGCTCCTCCCGTGCACCTACTGGAACGGGTGGCAGCGCCTGGTGACGCTGGTGAGCCAGCACCGCGACGGCGAGTACATCGCGCGGATCGTGGAGCGGTGGGGGTACACCACCGTGCGGGGGTCGAGCAGCCGGCGCGCCGCGGGGGCGCTGCGCGAGCTGGTGCGGCACGTGCGGGCGGGGCGGTCGCTGGCCGTCACTCCCGACGGGCCGCGGGGGCCGCGCGAGGTGATGAAGCCGGGCGCGCTGCTGGCCGCGCAGCTCACCGGGGCGCCGATCATCCCCGCGTCGGGGGGGGCGAGCCGGGGGTGGTGGTTCGGGAGCTGGGACCGGTTCCTGGTGCCGAAGCCGTTCTCTCGCGTGCGCGCTGGCGTACGGCGAGCCGATCTACGTGCCCCGCGACGCGGACGAGGCGGAGCTGGCGGAGGTGTCGGAGAGGGTGGGGGAGAGCCTCCGGGAGCTGACGCGCCGGGTGGACGACGAGGTCGGGTGGGTTCCGGACTGATGGCCCCGGCTTCGGTGCGCGTCCGTGGCGGGCCCCCACCCCCGGCCCCTCCCCCACAAGGGGGGAGGGGAGAACGGCAGCCACGGGTACGGAAGGGAGCCGCGTGAGGGATGCGAGCCCGGAGGGGCGAGACCCGCGCTGTTTGCGGGGCTCGACTCCGTTAGCCGGCGTCGTTTGCCGGCTTACGGAGCCGCAGCCCGACCCCGCGCCAGCGGGGGCACGCCCGCACCTCGCTCTTCATCCTGTTTCGGCATCCCCGCCGTGAGCGTCCGCGAGTGGGTCCCGCGGTGGTGGGCGGGGGAGGCGGGTATCGCGGGTCATGCCCTGAGCGTCGCTCTGATTCCCGCCGAGCTGCTCTTTCGAGTCGGGGTGTCGGCGCGCCACCTTGCGTACGACCGGGGGTGGCTCGCCGTGGAGCGGGCGCCCGTGCCGGTGGTGAGCGTCGGCAACGTGGGCGTCGGCGGGGCGGGGAAGACCCCCGTCGCGGCCTGGGTCGCGGCGCGGCTGCGGGAGCGGGGGCGCCTCCCGGCCGTCGCGCTCCGGGGGTACGGGGCGGACGAGGTGCAGGTGCACCGCGAGCTGAACCCCGACGTGCCGGTGTTCGCCGCGGCGCGGCGGATCGACGCGGCGCGCGAGGCCGCCGCCGCGGGGCGCGACGTGGTGGTGCTGGACGACGGGTTCCAGCACCGCGCCCTCGCCCGCGACCTGGACCTGGTCCTCGTGTCCGCCGAGGGGTGGACCGAGCGGCGCCGCCTCCTCCCGCGCGGGCCGTGGCGCGAGGACGCGTCGGCGCTGCGGCGGGCGGGGCTGGTGGTGGTCACGCGCAAGTCCGCGACCGCGCAGGAGGCGGCGCGGGTGGCCGCCCGTGTGCGCGCGGTGGTGCGGACGGAGGTGGCCGAGTGCTGGCTCGCGCCCGACCGCCTGGTCCCGGTCCGCGGCGGGGAGGGCGGGGCGCCCCCGTCCGGCGGGCCCGCGCTGGCCGTCGCCGCGCTGGCGGACCCGCGCCCCTTCGCCGAGCAGCTGCGGGAGCGGGGGTTCGAGGTGGAGCTGGCCGCCTTCCCCGACCACCACGGATTCGACGCCGGCGAGGCCGCCGCGCTCGCCCGCAGGGCGGGGGAACGACCGATCCTGATGACGCACAAGGACGCCGTGAAGCTTCGCACCCTCCTCCCGCCGGCCGCGCCGGCCTGGATGCTGACGCAGACCGTCCGCTTCACCTCCGGCGCGGAGCTGCTGGAGCGCGCCCTCGCGGACGCGCTGGAGAGGGACGCGTGATCCCCTCCGCCGACGTCCTGGTGGTGGGGAGCGGGATCGCGGGGCTCACCTTCGCGCTCAAGGCCGCCCGCTTCGGCACCGTGGTGGTGGTCACCAAGAAGGAGCGCCCCGAGTCCAGCACCAACTACGCCCAGGGCGGGATCGCCGCCGTCTTCGGCGCCGACGACTCGTACGCCCTGCACGTGGAGGACACCCTGGTGGCCGGCGCCGGGCTCTGCCACCCCGACGCCGTGGAGGCGCTGGTGCGCGAGGGCCCCGAGCGCGTCCGCGAGCTGATCGCCGTCGGCGTCGACTTCACCCGCCAGGGGGAGGACCTTTCCCTGGGGCGCGAGGGCGGGCACTCGCGCCGCCGCATCGTCCGCTCCGACGACCTCACCGGGCGCGAGATCGAGCGCGGCCTCCTGGCCGCCGTCGCGGCCAGCCCGAACATCCGCGTGCTGGAGGACCACGCCGCCGTGGACCTCCTGGTGGCCGACGGCCCCGGCGGGCCGCGCTGCCAGGGCGCCTCCGTGCTCGACCCGGAGACCGGGGAGGTGCGCCCCTTCCTGGCCCGCGCCACCCTCCTGGCGACCGGCGGGTGCGGCCAGGTGTACCGCCACACCACCAACCCCGGGATCGCCACCGGCGACGGGGTGGCCATGGCGTACCGGGCCGGCGCCCGGGTGGCGAACATGGAGTTCATCCAGTTCCACCCCACCGCGCTCTACCCCGCGCGGGAGCGGACTCTGCTGATCTCCGAGGCCGTGCGCGGCGAGGGGGCCGAGCTGCGCCGCATGGACGGGACGGCCTTCATGGGCGACTACCACCCGCTCGGCTCGCTGGCTCCGCGCGACGTGGTGGCCCGCGCCATCGACCGGGAGATGAAGCGGAGCGGCGACCCCCACGTGCTCCTGGACTGCTCGGGGATCCCGGAGGAGGAGGTCCGCGCCCGCTTCCCCAACATCCTCCGCGAGACGGCCGCCCGCGGCATCGACATGCTGGCCGAGCCGCTCCCCGTGGTCCCCGCCGCGCACTACCTGTGCGGCGGCGTGCTCACGGACACCCGCGGGCGCACCTCGCTCCCGGGGCTGCTGGCCGCGGGGGAGACGGCGTGCACCGGCGTGCACGGCGCCAACCGGCTGGCCTCCAACTCGCTCCTGGAGGCCGTGGTCTTCGCGCACCGGGCGGCCGAGTGCCTGCGGGAGGAGCTTCCCGGCTTCCCCGGGGCTTCCGTGCCCGCTTCCTGGCGGGCGCCGGGGGGGGAGGGGGAGCCCGAGGGGGTGCTCCTGGTGCACGACCGGGAGGAGATCCGCTCGCTGATGTGGGACCTGGTGGGGATCGTCCGCTCCGACGAGCGGCTGGCGTTCGCGGAGGCGCGGGTGCGGCAGATCGCCGAGCAGAACGCTCTCGTCTGGGAGTCCTCGGCGCCGTCCGCGGAGCTGGTGGAGCTGCGGAACATGATCGAGACGGCGCTGCTGGTGGTGCGGTGCGCGCGTCTTCGCCGGGAGAGCCGGGGGCTGCACTACAACGTGGACCACCCGTACCGGGACAACGAGCGGTTTCTTCGGGATACCGTTTTGGGGCGGTGAGGGGTGCTTGAGCTGAACGGCTGGACTGCGGGTGTGGGCGTGTCCCCCCTGGCGGGGGGCCGGGCTTCGCGCGCCGTAGGGAACGATACAACCGTTCCCAACGGCGTCGAGCCCCCGCAAACTGCGCGGGGTCTCGACCCTGCCGGGCGCGAATCCCTCACGCGGGGCTCCGGCGCGCGTCCGTGGCGGGCCCCCCACCCCCGGCCCCTCCCCCGCAGGCGGGGGAGGGGAGAACTGCCAGGCGGTTCGCCGTTGCCGTCAGTCCGCGAAGGCGGACTTCGTGCCGTTGTTGCAGCGAATTCATTCGCCCGACAACGCGCGGCGTGCCGCCCCGGACCCCTGTGAAGGTCGCCCTCCTCGCCGTCGGCAGGGCGCGCGGGCCCATGGCCGAGGCGATCGGCGAGTACGAGACCCGCCTGCGGCGGTACTTCACCTTCGAGGCCGTCGAGGTGCGCGAAGAGGCGTACCGCAGGATCGGGGACGCGGGGCGGGTGCGGGACGAGGAAGGGAAGCGGCTGCTGGCGCGGGTGCCGGCGGGGACCGAGGTCGTGGCGCTGCACGAGACGGGGAAGCCGTGGAGCTCGGAGCAGCTCTCGCGCTACCTGTCGGAGCTGGCGCTCCGGGGGAGCCCGGGGGCTTCCTTCCTGGTCGGCGGGGCGTACGGGCTCTCGGACGAGATCCTGCGGAGCGCGCGGCACCGGCTCTCGCTCTCCGCCTTCACCCTCCCGCACGAGCTGGCCCGGCTGGTGCTTACGGAGCAGCTCTACCGCGCCGGGACGCTCGCGCGCGGGGAGCCCTACCACAAAGGACGGGAAGAGTGAGCCACGAGGAGTCGGCACCGCTGGACCTCGACATCCGGGTGGAGACCGCGGGCGGGTCGCGCCTGGTCCGCGACTACCTGGCGGGGGAGGGGAGCGCCCCCTCGTTCTTCCCCGGCCCCCCCTTCGAGGCGGCCTCCTTCCGCCGCAAGTGGGACGAGGTGCGGCGCCGCTTCGGACGCCCCGAGCGGGAGCGCGCCGCCGCCGCGCTGCGCCCCACCTCCGCGCGCGCCGCCGAGCGCCTGGCGCGCTGGGTGGAGGAGGGCGGCGCCGTGGTCACCACCGGGCAGCAGACCGGGCTCTTCACCGGTCCGCTCTACACCGTCCACAAGATCCTCTCCGCCGTCCGGCTGGCCGAGGCGCTGGAGCGCGAGCTGGGCGTCGCCGTCCTCCCCGTGTTCTGGGCCGCCTCCGAGGACCACGACTGGGCCGAGGTGGACCACGCCGACCTCCTGGACGCGCGCGGGGCGCCGCGGCGCATCCGGCTGGAGGGCGACGCCCCGGTCCCGCTCCCCATGAGCGAGCGCACGGTGGGGGAGGGGGTCGAAACCGCCCTGGACGACCTCGCCCACGTCCTTGCCGGGCATCCGTTTGCGGACGAGTGCCTCACGCTGCTTCGAGCGGCGTACGCCCCCGGCGCCACCGTCGCGGGAGCCTTCCGGGACACCGTCCACGCCCTCTTCGCCGGCTTCGACCTCCTGGTCACCGACGCCGCCGACCCCGCGGTCAAACAAGGTTCCGTCCCCCTCCTGGAGGAGGCCGTCCTCCGCACCGCGGAGCACGAGGCGCTCCTCCGCCGCCGCACCGACGACCTCCTCCGCGCCGGCTACCACGGGCAGGTGGCCGTCCTCCCCGGCGCCGCCAACGTCTTCTTCCACGGCCCCGCCGGCCGCGAGCGGCTCCACGCCGACGGCGACGGCTGGGTGGCCCGCGAGTCCGGCGTCCGCTTCGACGCCGCCGGGCTCCGCGCCGCCCTGGAGGCCGACGCGTCCGCCTTCAGCCCCAACGTCTTCCTCCGCCCGGTGGTGGAGAGCGCCGTCTTCCCGACGCTCGCCTACGTCGCCGGGCCCGGGGAGGCCGCCTACTTCGCCCAGCTCGGCCCCCTCTTCGGGGAGTTCGGGATCGAGCCGCCCGTGGTCTTCCCCCGCTTCTCCGTCACCCTCCTCGCCCCCGCCGCGCGGCGGGCGCTGGAGCGGCTGGGGCTCGCCCCCGCGGAGCTGGAGCGGCCCGAGCACGAGATCGTGTCGCGCCTCGCCCGGGCGCGTCTCCCCGCGGAGGTGGCGGACGCGCTCCGCGAGGTGCGCGAGGGGCTCGCCGCCGGCTACGCCCGGCTGATCGACGCCGCGGGCGAGGTGGACCCCACCCTGCGCGGCGCCCTGGGGAGCCTGCGCAACCGCTCGCTCCTGGCCGCCGCCGACGCCGAGCACAAGGCCGTCGCCGCCGTGGCGCGCCGGTCGGAGGAGGTGGCCGCCGGGGTGCGCCGCGCCCGGGCCGAGCTGCGCCCCCACGGCGAGCCCCAGGAGCGCGTGCTGAACGTCTTCACCTTCCTGGCGGCGTACGGGCCCGCCCTCCTCCCCCGGATCGCCGAGCGGATGGAGGTGTCGCTGCGGTCCGGCGCCGAAGCCGCCGCGCCGGAGCCCACCCTCACGGAGCGGGTCTGACATGGCGCCCGAAGCGATCCCCGAGCAGGACGAGACGCAGGTGATGCCCCCGCCCACGCCGAAGAAGGGCGGGGGCGGGAGCCGCGCCTCCACCATGGTGGCCGGGGGAATCCTGGCGAGCCGCGTCTTCGGGCTGGTGCGCGAGCGCGTGCTGGCCCAGTTCTTCGGGACCTCGCTCTACGGCGACGTGTTCCGGGCCGGGCTGCGCATGCCCAACGTCCTCCAGAACCTGCTGGGGGAGGGGACGCTGAGCGCCTCCTTCATCCCCGTCTACTCCGAGCTGCTGGAGCAGGGGAAGGAGGAGGAGGCCGGGCGCGTCGCCGGCGCCATCTTCGCCCTCCTCATGGCCGTGGCCGGGGCGCTCGCGCTCTTCGGCGTCGTCCTCGCCCCGGTGATGACCGACGTCTTCCTCCCGGGGTTCGAGGGGGAGCGCCGCGACCTCACGGTGGAGGTCACCCGCATCATCTTCCCCATGGCGGGGACGCTGGTCCTCTCCGCCTGGGCGCTGGGAATCCTCAACAGCCACCGCAGCTTCTTCGTCCCGTACTTCGCCCCCGTGGTGTGGAACGCGGCGATCATCGCCACGCTCTACCTGTTCGGGGGGACGCTCTCCCCCGACCGCCTGGTGGTCGCCGCCGCCTGGGGGGCGCTGGCCGGGGGGCTCCTCCAGTTCGCGGTGCAGCTCCCCTCGGTGCTGCGGGCGGAGCGGAAGCTCCGCATCTCCTGGAACACCCGGCTCGCCCCCGTGCGTGAGGCCGTCCGCAACGCCGGCCCCGCCATCATGGGGCGCGGCGTGGTGCAGCTCAGCGGCTACGTGGACATGGTCCTCGCCAGCTTCCTGGTCCGCGGCTCCGTGGCCACCCTCGGCTTCGCCATGACGCTGTACATCCTCCCGGTGAGCCTCTTCGGGATGTCCGTCGCCACCGCCGAGCTCCCGGAGCTGGCGCGGAAGCGCCTGGGGACCGAGGTGCTGCGGGAGCGCACCAGCGCCGCCCTGCAGCGCATCGCCTTCTACGTGGTCCCCTCCTTCGTGGCCTTCGTGGCGCTGGGCGACCTCCTGGTGGGCGCGCTCTACCAGACCGGCGAGTTCGCGCGCGACGACACCCTCTGGGTGTACGTCACCCTGCTGGGGTACGCCGTGGGGCTCCTGGCCTCCACGGGGGCGCGCCTCCTCTCCTCCACCTTCTTCGCCCTCCGCGACACCCGCACCCCCGCCCGCTACGCCACCGTCCGCGTGGCCGCCTCCGCCGTGCTGGGGCTCCTGCTGATGACCCAGTTCGAGGCCATCGAGGCCGACCCGGTGAGCATCCCGGCCGGGCTCTTCGGCGACGTGCGGGTGGCGGGGCACACCCTGGGCGTGTTCGGGCTGACGCTGGGGACCGGGATCGCCGCCTGGGTGGAGTGGTGGCTCCTGCGCCGGACGCTGCGGCAGCGGATCGGGGCGGTGGGGGCCAGCGCCGGGGCGATGGCGAAGATGTTCGCGGCGGCCGGGGCGGCCGCCGCGGCGGGGTGGGGGGTGCGCTGGCTCCTCCCGGAGGTGCACCCGGTGATCGCCGCCGCGCTCGTGTTCGGCGTGTACGGCGCCGTCTACTTCGGGGCCGCCGCCGCGCTCCGCATCGGGGAGATGGAGGGGGTGCGCATGCGCCTGTCCGGGCTCCTGCGGCGCTTCCGCTAGACCGGAACGACACCCCGGGCGCGGGGTTACAAGAGACACCCGAAGCACACCCGAAGCCTCGCGCCCCGAGATGTCCGAGAACGACGCGCTCCGCTCCAAGCTCCGCCACCTCCCCGACCGCCCCGGCGTGTACCTGATGAAGGACGCCGAGGGCGGCATCCTCTACGTGGGGAAGGCCAAGTCGCTCCGCTCGCGGGTGCGCTCCTACTTCTCCGGGTCGCACCCGGGGTCGCTCAAGACGCGCGAGCTGGTGCGGCGCATCCAGGACCTGGAGACCATCGTCGTCGGCTCCGAGGCGGAGGCGCTGATCCTCGAGAACAACCTCATCAAGGAGCACCGCCCCCGCTTCAACATCAACCTCAAGGACGACAAGACCTACCCGTACATCAAGGTCACCGTCCAGGAGGCGTTCCCGCGGGTGTTCGTCACCCGCCGGCTGGTGCGCGACGGGGCGCGCTACTTCGGGCCGTACACCGACGTGCGGCGGATGCGCCAGGCGCTGGAGCTGGTCAAGAAGCTGTACACCGTGCGCTCCTGCCGCTACGACCTCCCCCGCGAGACCCCCGGGCGCCCCTGCCTGGACTACCACATCGGCCGCTGCAAGGCGCCGTGCATGGCCTTCCAGTCCGGCGAGGAGTACGGGGGGATGATCGGGGAGATCCAGGACGTCCTGGGCGGACACACCAAGCGCGCGGCGGAGCGCATCCGCGGGCAGATGCGGGAGGCCGCCGAGGCCATGGACTTCGAGCGCGCCGCGGAGATGCGCGACGCCCTGGCCTCGCTGGAAGCGCTGGAGGCCCGGCAGACGGTGGTGGACCTGGAGGGCTCCGACCGCGACGTCATCGGGCTGGCGCGCGACGGCGCCGACGGGTGCGGGGTGGTGATGCGCATCCGGGAAGGGAAGCTCCTGGGGCGCGAAACCCAGTTCCTCACCAACCTGGAGGGGGAGCCCGACGACCAGGTGCTGGCCGCCTTCGCCACCCGCTTCTACGCCGTCCGCACGCTGGAGGAGGGGGCCGACCTCCCCCCCGAGATCTTCTTCCCGGCCGACTTCGAGGACCGTCCCGTGCTGGAGTCGCTCCTCCGCGGCCGGTCGGGGCGCGCCGTCCGCACCCACGTCCCCCAGCGGGGGGAGAAGGTGCGGCTGGTGGAGCTGGCCGAGCAGAACGCCCGCCACCTCCTGGAGGAGTGGAAGCTGATGGGGAGCTCCGCCGCCGGCCGGGCCCCGGACGCCCTGTACGAGCTGCAGGAGGCGCTGGAGCTGGACCTGGTCCCGCGGCTCATCGTCTGCTTCGACATCTCCCACACGCAGGGGAGCGAGACCGTGGCCTCCGCCGTGGTGTTCGAGAACGGCGAGCCCTTCAAGGGCGAGTACCGGAAGCTCCGCATCAAGGGCGACTGGGGGAACGACGACTTCCGCTCCATGCACGAGGCCGTCACCCGCTACTTCCGCCGCCGCGTGGAGGAGGGGAAGGCGCTCCCCGACCTGGTGGTGATCGACGGCGGGAAGGGGCAGCTGGGCGCGGCGCGCAAGGCGCTGGAGGAGCTGGACCTCCCCCAGCAGGCCATGATCTCCCTGGCCAAGAAGGAGGAGGAGATCTTCCTCCCCGGGCGCTCCTCCCCGGTCCGGCTCCCGCGGCGCTCCCCGGCGCTCCGGCTCCTGCAGCGGCTGCGCGACGAGGCGCACCGCTTCGCCATCACCTACAACCGGAAGCTCCGCACCAAGCGCACGGTGCGCTCCGAGCTGTCGGAGATCCCCGGCGTCGGCGCCGCGCGGCAGAGGCAGCTCCTGGAGCGCTTCGGCTCGGTCCGCGCCCTGCGCGAGGCCTCCGAGGCCGAGGTGGCCGCGCTCCCCGGGTTCGGGCCGTCGCTCGCGCGGAAGGTGCTGGCCCACGCCCGCGGCGAGGGCTCGCCCGGGTGAGCGTGTACGGTTCGTGCGGAAGGGGCTCCCGCGTCCACCACGGGGCGTCCGCACCAACAGACCTGACGGAGGGGGAATGAACATCGCCGTACTCATGGGAGGGACCAGCGCCGAGCGGGAGGTCTCGCTGGCGTCGGGGCTCGCGATCGTCAAGGCGCTCCGCGAGCGGGGGCACACGGTGTGGGCGGTGGACACCGCGCGGGGCTTCGTGGCCGAGTCCGACGAGGTCCAGCTCCTCCCGGAAGGGGTGCACTCCGCGCCCCCCGAGGACACGGAGGCGACGCTGAAGCCGTTCGAGCTGGCGGAGGTGAGCCAGTTGCGGGAGGCCGACGTGGCCTTCCTGGCGCTGCACGGCGGGTCGGGGGAGGACGGGACCGTCCAGGCCCTCCTGGAGCTGCTGGGGGTGCCGTACACCGGCTCGGGGCCGCTGGGCTCCGGGATCGCCATGGACAAGGACGTCACCAAGCGCCTCCTGCGCGACTCGCAGGTGCCGACGCTCCCCTGGCGGGTGGCGCGCGCCCCGGACTTCGCCTACGACCCGGACACCATCGAGGACTTCATCGGCTTCCCGTGCATCGTGAAGCCGTCCAAGCAGGGCTCCAGCGTGGGGCTCACCGTGGTGGACTCCCCCGAGGGGCTGCGCCCCGCGGTGGAGGAGGCCTCCCGCTACGACACCGAGGTGATGATCGAGCGGTACGCCAAGGGGCGGGAGCTGACGGTGGGGATCATGGGCGACCAGGCCCTCCCGCCGGTGGAGATCCGCCCCAAGAAGGGGATCTACGACTACCACTCCAAGTACACGCCGGGGATGACCGAGTACTTCTGCCCGGCGCCGCTGGAGGAGGAGGTGACCGCGCAGATGCAGGCGTACGCGCTGCGCGCCTTCCGCGTGCTCAAGCTCCGCGGCTACGCGCGGATCGACTTCATCCTCGCCAAGGAGCAGCTCTTCTGCCTGGAGGCCAACACCCTTCCCGGGATGACGGCCACCAGCCTCCTCCCCAAGGCCGCGGCGGCCGCGGGGATTTCCTTCCCGGAGCTGTGCGAGCGCATCGCGCAGCTCGCGGCGCGCCGGTAGACCGCTGAAACCGTGGCGGCGCGGCCCTCCGGCCGCGCCGCTCTCCCGACCTGCATACCATGCCGTACTCCACGTCCGGGTTCCAGAACCCCTTCGGAATCTCGCTCACCCCCTGGGTGAAGCGTCTCCTGATCGCCAACGCGGCGGTCTGGGCCGTCAGCTTCATCCTCGGCCTGTCCGGGTACCGCGACGTGGTGGCGAGCGCCATGGCGTTCACCCCCGCCGAGGCGCTGCGGAAGCCGTGGACGATCCTGACCTACATGTTCGCCCACTCGGGGTTCTTCCACTTCTTCTTCAACATGCTGGGGCTCTTCTTCTTCGGGCCTCCGCTGGAGGAGCGGTGGGGGGAGCGGGAGTTCATCAAGTTCTACCTGATCGCCGGGCTGGGCGGCGCGCTGCTCTCCGTGTTCACCCCCCAGGTGCCGATCGTGGGCGCCTCGGCCGCGGTGTACGGGGTGATGCTGGCCTACGCCATGTACTGGCCGGACAACCAGGTCTACATCTACGGGATCTTCCCGGTGAAGGTGAAGTGGCTGGTGCTCGCCATCGTGGCGCTGAGCGTGCTGGGGGCGATGGGGTCGGTGGGCGCCGGGGGAGGGGTGGCGTACCTGGCGCACCTGGGCGGGCTGGCCACGGCGTTCCTGTACCTCAAGAGCCCCTGGGCTCCCAACCCCTGGGGGCCGACGGTCCCGTCCCGGTCCAGGAAGGAGAAGGGGTTCTCGCTCCCCTGGCAGAAGCCCAAGGCCAAGCCGAAGCCGGTCGCCAGGGCCGCCGCGACACCCGCGACGCCGCAGAATGCCCCGGGAGCCACGAACCAGACGCGGGACGAGCGGCAGCTCCTGGACGACGTCGATCGCATTTTAGAGAAGATCTCCGCGCGTGGTCTCGGATCGCTGACCGAGGAAGAGCGGAAGAGGCTGGACGAGGTGAGCCGGCGGTACCGGTCCAACTAGTAGTTAGAGAAGGGTTTGGGCGTGCCCCCCGCTGGCGCGGGGGTCGGGCTGCGGCTCCGTAAGCCGGCAAACAACGCCGGCTAACGGAGTCGAGCCCCCGGGAAACAGCCCCCGGGGTCTCGCCCCTTCGGGCTCGCATCCCTCGCGCAACTTCCGTCCGTACCTGTAGTTGCCCGTGGCCGCGGGGGTGAGGAGATTCCTCACCCCCGCGGCGTTTTTACAGTCTACACGTAAATCACAGTCGTAGTACCACAACAACAGCTACACAGGTATAACAACCAGCACAAATCATAACACAACAACACGGATAACAGGTTGTTGTATCCGACAATCCTGCCAAACCTGTTTACCTGCACGGCGACGAAGAGGTGTATGGTGTCGGGCTGGCGGCTGTAGAGCGCTCGGGATTCCGTCCTGGCGAGATCCAGGCCCGGGTCCGACACTCCGCCCGGGAAGACCACACACGAACCGTATCCGGGAGAGGTCCTACTGTCGCCCGCCCTTGAGTTCGTATAATACACATTATGTAAACTTAAAGCCCTCGATTTCTGTGGAAAACCACTTCCCCGGGTGGAGATGTCCACATGGAGGGAGTTTTCCCCGGGCGTGGAGGACCCTTCGCGCGAGGATGGCGCGAAAAAAGAGGCCGGGCTGACGCCCGGCCTCCTGCTCTCCCGTGCGGGAGATCGTGGCTCTGAGGGGATTCTAGCGCGTCTTGGCCTTCCTGCGCGCGACCCGCTCGATCGGCGCCGCGACCGCGGGCCTCGAGCCGCGCAGGCCGTCGATGCGCTCCGCCAGGGCGGCGACCGTGGGCATCTCGAACAGCGCCCGCAGCGGAATCTCCACTCCGATCGCCTCCCGCAGCCGCGAGACCACCCTCGTGGCCCGCAGCGAGTAGCCCCCCATCTCGAAGAAGCCGTCCTCCACCCCCACGCGCTCGATCCCGAGCACCTCCGCGAAGATCCCGCAGAGCAGCGCTTCCGTGGGTGTCCGCGGCGCCACGTACGCGCGCTTGGCCTTCCACTCCGGCGCAGGCAGGGCGCGCCGGTCCACCTTGCCGCTGGCGTTCAGCGGCAGCCGCTCCAGCGCCACGAAGATCCCCGGCACCATGTGCTCCGGCAGGCGGCTCCCGAGGCTCGCCCGCAGCTCCGCGGCCGGGACCTCCGCTCCCTCCCCGACCACGTAGGCCACCAGGCGCTTCTCCCCCTGCCCGTCCTCCCGCACCACGACCGCCGCCTCGCGCACCCGGGGCAGGCTCGCCAGCACGGCCTCCACCTCGCCCGGCTCGATGCGGACGCCGCGCACCTTGACCTGCGCGTCCACGCGCCCCAGGTACTCCAGCTCCCCGCCGGCCAGCCACCTCACCCGGTCGCCCGTGCGGTACAGCCGCGCTCCCGCCTCGCCCGAGAACGGGTCCGGGACGAAGCGCTCGGCCGTCAGCTCCGGCCGTCCCAGGTAGCCCCGCGCCAGCGCCGCCCCGCCCAGGCACAGCTCCCCGGGCACCCCCGGCGGCACCGGCTCCCCGCCCGCGTCCAGCACGTACGTCCGCCGCCCGCCCACGCCGCGCCCGATCGGCACGCTCGCGCCGCCGCCCGCGCCCGCGGCCTCGTGGACCGTCGCCGTCACCACCGCCTCGGTCGGGCCGTACGCGTTGAGCAGGCGCACCGCGCCCCCCTCGGACTCCTCCCACGCGAGCACCGTCGCCGGCGGGAGCGCTTCCCCGCCCACGATCATCAGCCGCAGGCTCCGCTTCAGCGCGGCCACCACGGCGCGCTCGCGCACCAGCTCCGCCCAGTACGCGGGCGTCACGTTCGCCACCGTGATCCCCCGCGCCTCCGCCCGCCCGGCGAGCTCCTCCGGAGTCCACACGGCCGGGCCCCTCAGCACCGCCGAGGCGCCCACCAGCAGCGGCGCGAGCGCCTGCTCCAGGAAGGGGTCGAAGGTCTGCGCCGCGAAGACCAGCACCCGGTCCTCCGCCGAGAGGCGGTACGTCCCGCCGATCGCCGCCAGGTGCGCGGCCGCCGCGCCGTGCGGGACCAGCACCCCCTTGGGCCGCCCCGTCGAGCCGGAGGTGTAGACCAGGTACGCGGCGCTCTCCGCGGCAACGGGCGGGAGCGGGTCGTCCCCCTCCCCCGCCTCGGCGAGGGCTGGGTCGAGGACGCGCAGCTCCGGACGCACCCGGGGGAGCCGCCCGCCCAGCTGCGGCTGCGCCAGGACCAGGGCGGCCCCGGAGTCCTCCAGCAGGTAGGCGACGCGCGCCTCGGGGTGCTCCGGGTCGAGGAGGAGGGCGCACCCCCCGGCCCGGAGCGTCGCCAGCAGGGCGGCCACGGCGTCGAGGGAGTGCTCCATGAAGATGCCGACGACGCGCTCCGGGCCCACTCCCTCGCGCCGGAGGGCGCGCGCCAGCCGCCCGGTCCGGCGGTCCAGCTCGGCGTAGGTCAGCGACTCGTCCCCGCACGCCAGGGCGACCGCGCCGGGGGTGCGCGCCGCCTGCTCCGCGAAGATCTCGTGGACGAGCCCGCGCGGCGCCTCCACGGCGGGGGCGTTCCAGCTCTCCAGCACCTGCGCGCGCTCGGCCCCCCGCAGCAGCGACACCCCGGAGAGGCGGCGCCGCGGGTCGGCGGCCATCGCCTCCAGCACCACACCCAGGTGCCCCACCATGCGCGCGATCGTCGCCGCCTCGAAGAGCGCTTCCCGGTAGTTGAGGCTCGCGGTGAGCGACGACGACGCCTCCGCCACCGTCAGCTCCAGGTCGAACTTGGCCACCCCGGCGCCCGAAGCGAACACGTCCAGCTCCGCCTCGCCCAGCGACAGCCGCCCGTCCCCGCCTCCCGATCTCTGCAGCGAGAACACGGCCTGGAAGACGGGTGTGTGCGTGAGGCTGCGCTCCACGTCCAGCTCCTCCACCAGGCGCTCGAAGGGAAGGTCCTGGTGGTCGTACGCTCCCAGCGCCGTGTCCCGCACCCGCTCCAGCAGCTCGGTCCAGGTGGGGTCCCCCGCCAGGTCGGCGCGCAGGGGGAGCATGTTGACGAAGAAGCCGATCAGTCCCTCCGTCTCGTGCCGGGTCCGGCCGGCGATGGGGGTGCCCACCACCACGTCGTCCTGTGCCGCGTAGCGGCCCAGGAGCGCCTGCCACCCTGCCAGGACGGTCATGAACAGCGTGCTCCCCCCGGTCCGGGAGAGCGCACGCAGCCCGTCCGACACCCCCGCCGGGAGGGTGAAGCGGTGGACCGCCGCGCGCGGGCTCTGCTCCACCCGTCGCGGGTGGTCCGTCGGGACCTCCAGCAGCGGCGGCGCCCCCGCGAGCCGCTCCTTCCAGTAGGCCAGCTGCGCCTCCAGCGTATCGCCGGACAGGTACGCCCGCTGCCAGACGGCGAAGTCGGCGTACTGGACCGGGAGCTCCGGGAGCCGCGGCTCCTCCCCCCGGCTGAACGCCGCGTACAGGGTGGAGACCTCGCGCACCAGCACGTCCATGCTCCAGCCGTCGGTGACGACGTGGTGCAGCGTGAAGCAGAGCACGTGGTCCTCCGCGGCCAGGCGCAGCAGCGTGCTCCGCAGCAGCGGCCCCCGCGCCAGGTCGAAGGGGCGCATCGCCTCCTCGGCCGCCAGCCGGGCCGCCGTCGCCGCCTGCTCCGCCTCCGGCAGCTCCCGCAGGTCCAGCACGGAGAGCGGCACCGGGATGGACGGGTGGATCACCTGCACGGGCGCGCCGTCCCGCTCCGCGAACGTGGTGCGCAGCGTCTCGTGGCGCCGCACCAGCGCGTCCAGGCTGGCCTGCAGCGGGGCCACGTCCAGGGCTCCGCGCAGGCGCAGCGCGTACGGCATGTTGTAGGCGGCGCTCCCGGGCTCCAGGCGGTCCACCAGCCAGAGCCGCTGCTGCGCGAACGACAGCGGCAGCGGCGCCTCGCGCGGGACCCGCTCGAGGGGCGGCAGGGCCGCTCCGCCCGCCGGCTCCGCCACCACCGGAGCCGGGGACGGGGTCCGGGGCGCGACCGCGGCACCCGAAGCCCGGAGACTCTCGATGCGCTCCGCCAGCCCCGCCACCGTCGGGGCTTCGAACAGCGTCCGCAGCGGCACCTCCACCCCGAACGCCTGCCGCACCCGCGAGACCACCCTGGTCGCCAGGAGCGAGTGGCCCCCCAGCTCGAAGAAGCTCTCCTCCACCCCTACCCGCTCGCACCCCCAGCACCTCCGCCCAGATCCCCGCCAGCACCTCCTCCGCGGGCGTGCGCGGCGCCACTGAGGCCGCGCTCTCCGGCCGCTCCGGCGCCGGCAGCGCCCGCCGGTCGATCTTCCCGCTCGGGGTCAGCGGGAGCCGCTCCAGCACCACGAACGCCGTCGGCACCATGTACTCCGGGAGCCCTCCCGCCAGGAAGGCGCGCAGCTCCGCCTCCGACGGCGCTTCCCCGCCCTCCTCCGGCACCACGTACCCCACCAGCCGGCGGCTCCCCGGCGCGTCCTCGCGCACGTACACCAGCGCCTCGCGCACCCCCGGGTGCCGCTCCAGCGCCGCCTCCACCTCCCCCGGCTCGATCCGGAAGCCGCGCACCTTGACCTGCTGGTCCACGCGCCCCAGGAACTCCACCTCCCCGCTCGCCCGCCACCGCGCCCGGTCCCCCGTGCGGTACAGCCGCGCCCCCGCCTCGCCCGAGAACGGGTCGGGGACGAAGCGCTCGGCCGTCAGCTCCGGACGTCCCAGGTAGCCGCGCGCCACCCCCGCCCCACCCAGGTACAGCTCCCCCGGCACGCCCAGCGGCGCCGGCCCCAGCGACGGCTCCAGCACGTACAGCCGGGTGTTCGCGACCGGCGCGCCGATGCTCGGCAGCACCGGCCACTCCCCCGGCTCTCCCGCCAGCCGCAGCGACGAGACCACGTGCGTCTCCGAGGGCCCGTACTGGTTGACCAGCTCGCACCCGGGGATCGCCGCCAGCCACTCCCGGATCGGCCCGGTGACGCGCAGCTGCTCGCCCGCCGTCACCACCTCGCGCAGCGCGCCGGGGACGATCCCCTCCTCCCGGGCCGCCTCGGCCAGGTGCTGGAGGGCGACGAAGGGGAGGAAGACGCGCTCGATCCGCTCCCGCTCCACCAGCCGGGCCAGCGCCGCCAGGTCGGCGCGCGTCTCCTCCGGCACCACCACCAGCGTCCCCCCGGAGCCCCAGGTGGAGAACATCTCCTGGAAGGAGACGTCGAAGCTCACGGAGGCGTACTGGAGGACCCGCGCCGCCGGACGGCCGCTCCATTCGCGGAGCTGCCAGGCGACCAGGTTCTGCAGGGGCCGCTGCGTCATCGCCACGCCCTTGGGCCGTCCCGTGGAGCCCGAGGTGTAGATGACGTACGCCAGGTTCTCGGGGAGGACCTCGACCCGCGGCGCTCCCACCTTGATTTCCCCCTCCGGGGGTCGGTCGAGGCAGACGGTCCGCGCCCCGTGCGCGGGGAGCCGGGCGAGGAGCCGCTCCTGCGTCAGGAGCACCCGGCAGCCGGAGTCCTCCAGCATGTACGCCAGGCGCTCGGCGGGGTACGCCGGGTCGAGCGGGACGTACGCCGCGCCGGCCTTGAGGACGGCCAGCACGCCGACGACCATCTCCAGCGAGCGCTCCACGCACAGACCCACCCGCGCGTCCGGGCCCACCCCCAGGGCGAGCAGGTGGTGGGCGAGCCGGTTCGCCTCGCGCTCCAGCTCCGCGTAGCTCAGCGACCGGTCCAGGAAGACGGCCGCGGAGGCGTCCGGCGTCCGCGCCGCCTGCGCCTCGAAGAGGGCGGCCAGGCCGCCCTCGGCCGGGTACTGCGCCTCCGTCGCGTTCCAGGCGCGGAGCACCTGATCGCGCTCCGAGCCGTCCAGCAGCTCCAGCCCGGAGATCCGCCGTTCCGGCTCCGCGGCCATCCCCGCCAGCACGGCCCGCAGGTGCCCGGCCATGCGCGCGATGGTCTCCGCGTCCCAGAGCGCCGGGCGGTACGTGATGCTGCAGGCCAGCGAGTCGCCGCGCTCCTCCATGCTCCAGCTCTGGTCGAACGCCAGCGTCCTCACCCCGGAGTCCAGCGGCTGCGCGTCCAGGTCGCCCAGCTCCAGGCTCCCCACCGCCATGTTCTGCAGCGCGAGCAGCGTCTGGAAGAAGGGCGAGTGCGACAGGCTGCGCTCCGGCTGCAGCTCCTCCACCAGGCGCTCGAAGGGGACGTCCTGGTTGGACTGCGCTTCCAGGACCCCCTGCCCGACCCGCCCGAGCAGCTCGCCCACCGTGGGGTCCCCGGAAAGGTCGGCGCGGAGCACCAGCGTGTTGGCGAAGAACCCGATGAGACCCTCCAGCTCCACCCTCGTGCGGTTGGCGATGGGGCTCCCCACCAGCACGTCGTCCTGTCCGCTGTAGCGCCCGAGCAGGAGCTGAAGCCCCGCCGTCAGCGTCGCGAACAGCGTCGTCCCCTCGCGCCGGGCGAGGGCGTGCAGCGCGGCGGTCTCCTCCACGCCGAGCGTGAAGGCGTGCACGGCCCCTGCGGGGTCCTCGTACGGCGGCCGCGGACGGTCCACCGGGAGATCCAGCAGCGCCGGGGCGCCCGCCAGCCGGCCCTTCCAGTACTCCAGCTGCTCCTCCAGGCGCTTCCCCGAGACGTGCCGGCGCTGCCAGACGGCGTAGTCGGCGTACTGGATGGGGAGCTCCGGGAGCGGCGAGGGGAGGCCGCGGGAGAAGGCGGTGTAGAGCCGGGAGATCTCGCGCACCAGGACGCCGATGCTCCAGCCGTCGCCGACCACGTGGTGCAGGGTGAAGCAGAGAGCGTGGTCCTCCCCGTCCAGGCGCAGCAGCATGCACCGCAGCAGCGGCCCCCGCGACAGGTCGAACGGCCGCAGCGCCTCCACGCCGGCCAGGCGCCGCGCCACCCGCTCGCGGACCTCCTCCGGGAGCGCCCGCAGGTCGAGGGTCGGGAGCGGGGTGGGGGCCGGGGGATGGACGACCTGCACGGGCGTGCCGTCCAGCTCGGCGAAGACCGTCCGCAGCGCCTCGTGCCGCCGCACCAGCTCGTCCAGGCTGCCGCGCATCGCCGCCACGTCCAGCGGGCCCCGCAGGCGCAGCGCGAAGGGCATGTTGTAGGCGGCGCTCCCCGGCTCCAGCCGGTCCACCAGCCAGAGCCGCTGCTGCGCGAAGGAGAGCGGCATCGGCCCGCTCCTGGGCGCCCGCTCGACCGGCGCCGCCGCCGGGTCGCCGTCCCGGCTCCGCAGCGCCTCCACGCGCCCGGCCAGCGCGGCCACGGTGGGGGCCTCGAACAGGGCCCGCAGCGGGAGCTCGGTCCCGAACGCCTGCCGCGCGCGGGAGATCACCTGCGTCGCCAGGAGCGAATGGCCCCCCAGCTCGAAGAAGTTCTCCTCCACCCCCACCCGCTCCGCACCCAGCACCTCGGCCCAGATCCCCGCCAGCACCTCCTCGGCCGCCGTGCGCGGCGCCACGTAGGCGGCTTCGGCTCCCCACTGCGGCGCCGGGAGCGCGCGCCGGTCCACCTTGCCGCTCGCGTTCAGCGGGAACTGCTCCAGGGGCACGAAGACGCCGGGGACCATGTACTCGGGGAGGCTCTCCCCGAGCTGCCTCCGCAGCTCCGACGTGGACGGCTCCTCCCCCGCCTCCGCGACCACGTAGGCCACCAGCCGCTTCTGCCCCGGCGCGTCCTCCCGGACCACCACCGCGGCGTCCCTCACGCCCTGCAGCTTCCGGAGGACGGCTTCGATCTCCCCGGGCTCGATGCGGAAGCCGCGGATCTTGACCTGCGCGTCGATGCGGCCCAGGAACTCCAGCGTCCCGTCCGCGCGCCAGCGCACGCGGTCTCCCGTGCGGTACAGCCGCGCGCCCGGCTCCTCCCCGACCGTGTCGGGCACGAACTTCTCCGCCGTCAGCCCGGGGCGCCCGAGGTAGCCGCGCGCCACCCCCGCGCCGCCGACGTACAGCTCGCCCGGGACCCCGGCCGGGGCCGGCTGCCCCGACGCCTCCAGAACGTAGACGCGCGCGTTCCTCACCGGCCGCCCGATCGGCGGCGCCTCCTCCGCGCCGGGCACGATCGCGTGGTCGGTGGCGTAGATGGTCGTCTCCGTGGGGCCGTAGACGTTGATCATCCGCCGGCCGCGCGACCACCGGTGCGCGGTCTCGGCCGAGCAGCGGTCCCCTCCCACGAAGAGGGTGCGCAGCGCCGGGAAGTCCGTGTCCGGGAGCGTGTCCAGCAGCGCGGGGGTGGCCAGCCAGACCTCGATCCCGCGCTCCCGCAGCAGCGCTCCCAGCCGGCTCGGCGAGAGCACCGTGTCCCGGTCGGCCACGTGCAGCGCCGCCCCGGAGAGCAGCGCCATGAAGATCTCCAGCAGCGAGGCGTCGAAGCCGGGGGAGGCGGTCTGGAGCACGTGGCTTTCCGCCCCGGCGCCGACCACCTCCCCGGCGTGCCGCAGCAGGTTGGAGGCGGCGGCATGGGTGACCACGACCCCCTTGGGCCGCCCCGTGGAGCCGGAGGTGTAGATCACGTACGCGGCGTTCTCCGGCGACACCCCGGGCGCCGGGAGCGCGTCCTCCCCGGGGGGGAGCCCCTCCGGACGAGCGTCGAGGCGGACCCGCGCCCCGGCGAAGCCCGGGGCGACGTCCTGGAGCGGCGCCGGCGCCAGGAGCACGGAGGCCCCGGCGTCGTCCAGCATGAACGAGAGGCGCTCGGCCGGATACGCGGGATCCAGCGGCACGTAGACGCCGCCCGCCTTGAGGATTCCCAGGAGGCCCACGGCCAGCTCGATCCCGCGCTCCGCGCACAGCCCCACGCGGGTCTCGGGCCCGACGCCGCGCCGCCGCAGCAGCCGCGCGAGCCGGTCGGAGCGGCGGTCCAGCTCACCGTAGCTCAGCACGTCGTCGCCGACGCGCACGGCCGGCGCGTCGGGCGTGCGCGAGGCCTGCGCGGTGAACAGCTCGTGGAGGCACGCCGGCGGGAGGGCGGCCGCGGTGTCGTTCCAGCCCTCCAGCACCCGGGCCCGCTCGGCGCCGCGCAGCAGCGGCACCGCGGAGGGGCGCCCCTCCGGGTCGGCCACCATCGCGTCCAGCAGGGTCTCCAGGTGCCGCGCCATCCGCGCGACGGTCGCCTCCTCGAAGAGCCCCGTCCGGAAGGTGATGGCCGCGGCCAGGAGATCCCCCAGCTCCACGAAGGCCATCTCCAGGTCGAACTTGGAGGCGCCCTCCTCCTCCCCGAACTGCTCCACCCCCAGGTCGCCCAGCGACAGCTGGTTCATCCCGCCGGAGCGCTCCAGGGTGAAGACCACCTGGAAGACGGGGGAGTGCGTGAGGCTCCGCTCCGGCTCCAGCTCCTCCACCAGGCGCTCGAAGGGGAGCTCCTGGTGCGCGTACGCGCCCAGCGCGCTCTCCCGCACGCGGGCCAGCATCTCCGTCCAGGTGGGGTCTCCGTCCAGGCGGACGCGCAGGGGGAGCATGTTGACGAAGAAGCCGATCAGCCCCTCGGTCTCGTGCCGGGTGCGCCCCGAGATGGGGCCGCCGACCACCACGTCGTCCTGCCCGGAGTAGCGGGCCAGGAGGACCTGCCAGGCGGCGAGCGCGGTCATGAACAGCGTCACCCCCTCGCGGCGCGAGAGCTCCCGCATCCCGCGCGAGGTCTCCTCCGGGATGTCCAGGGCGCACGCCCGCGCCCGGGTGCTCTGCCCCGCTCCCCGCGGGCGGTCGGTGGGGATCTCCAGCAGGGGAGGTGCGCCGCGCAGCTGTTCGCGCCAGAAGGCGACCTGCGCCTCCATGTTCCCGGCGTCCAGCCACTCGCGCTGCCAGACGGCGTAGTCGCCGTACTGCACCGGGAGATCGGGGAGCCGCGGCGTCTCGCCCCGGGCGAAGGCGGTGTAGAGGATGGAGACCTCGCGCATGAGCACGCCCTTGCTCCACCCGTCGCTGACGATGTGGTGCATGGTGAAGCACAGCACGTGGTCGTCCTCGCCCAGGACCAGGAGGGTGCACCGCAGGAGCGGCCCCCGCGACAGGTCGAAGGGGCGCTGCCCCTCCCGGGCGGAGAGCCAGCCGGCGACCCCGGCGGGGTCCCGCAGGCCGCGCATGTCGACGATGGGGAGCGCCACCGGGCCGGGCGCGTGGACGACCTGCGCCGGCTCGCCGGCGTGCTCCACGAACGTGGTGCGCAGCCCCTCGTGCCGCCGCACCAGCGCGGCCAGGCTGAGCCGCAGCGCCCGCACGTCCGGCACCCCGCTCAGGCGCAGGATGTACGGCATGTTGTAGGCGGGGTTCCCCGGCTCGATCCGGTCCACCACCCAGAGCCGCTGCTGCGAGTAGGAGAGGGGGAGCGGTCCGGTCCGCGGCACCCTCCGGATCTGCGCGCGGGACTGCGCGTCGGCGCGGAGCTCGGCCACCCGGGCCGCCAGGGCGGCGACCGTGGGCGCCTCGAACACCATGTCCAGGGAGATGTCGGCGTGGAGGTCGGACTGCACGCGCGCGACCACCTGGGTGGCCGTCAGCGAGTGGCCGCCGAGCGAGAAGAAGTCGTCGTGCGCGCCGATGCGCTCGTACCCGAGCAGGTCCTGCCAGAGCGCCGCGATCCGCTCTTCCAGCTCTCCGGACGGAGCCACGTACCGGGTCCCGGTGTCCGGCCGGGGCTGCAGCGGCGGCAGCTCCGCGGTCCCGTCCCTCGCCGGGGCGAGGACCGGCGGCTGCGGCGCGGCGGGGAGCGCCGTCTCCCCCGAGGTCTCGCGGGCGGGGGCTCCCCTGCCCCGCCGGCGCCGCCGGCGGCGGGCCTCCACCCAGTACGGCAGCCGCTCGAAGGGGTACGTCGGGAGCAGCGTCCGCAGCCTCCGCTCTCCCTCCACGAAGCCGTCCCAGTCCACCTGCACCCCCGCCATCCACAGCCGTCCGAGCGTCTCCAGGAGGAATGCCTGGTCCGCCTGGCGCGTGTACGCGTGCCGGAGCGAGGCGAAGGTCGCGGACTCCGCGGCGCCCGCGTGCACGGCGAAGGTCCCCAGCGTGCGCCCCGGCCCCACCTCCAGCAGCACCCTCCGGGGGTCGCGCAGCAGCTCGGCCATTCCCTCGGCGAAGCGCACCGTGCGGCAGAGGTGCCGCGCCCAGTACGCGGGGTCCGTGGCCTCCTCGGCCCGGATCCAGGTGCCGGTGACGCCGGAAAGGAACGGCACCTCCGGCGCGGAGAGCCGCATGGCGCGGAGCCGCTCGGCCAGGGCCTCGGCGACCGGCTCCATCTGCGCGGAGTGGAAGGCGTGCTCCGCGTTCAGCCTCCGGCACGCCACCCCGGCCTCCTGCAGCTCCGCCTCCAGGGCGGCGACGGCTCCGGCGGGGCCGGAGACGGTGCACAGCCCGGGGGCGTTGTGCGCGGCGAGCGCGAGCCCGCCGCGCAGCCGCGGCCGGAGCGCCGCGGGGTCCATGGGGACGGCGAGCATGGCCCCGGCCGGGAGGGCCGAGATGAGCCGGGCCCGCTCGGCCAGGAGCGCCAGCGCGTCCTCCACGGCGAAGACCCCGGACACCGTGGCGGCCACGTACTCGCCGAGGGAGTGCCCGATCATGGCCTCGGGGCGCACTCCCCAGCTCATCCACAGCCGCGCCAGCGCGTACTCCACCACGAAGACGGCGGGGTGCGCCAGCTGCGTGCGGCCGAGCGGGTCGTCGCCCGCGGGCGCGCCGCGGCCCAGCATGGCGCGCAGGTCGATGGACGCGCCCCCGCCCCCGGCGGTCTGCTCCGGCGCGGGCTCCCCGGGGAAGAGGGCCTCGCGCACGTCCGTGCCGGTGTGGCCCCGCAGCAGCCCGGCGCAGCGGTCCACCTCGCGGCGGAACACCGGCTCGGCCTCGTACAGCCCGCGCGCCATCTGCGCGTAGTGGTCGCCCACGCCCGGGAAGAGGAAGGCCACCGGCCGCGCGTCGCGCTCCTGGACGGTCTCCAGCACCCGCCGCGCGTCGCGCGCCGCCAGGGCGGCCACGGCGTCCCCGCGGTCGCGGCAGACCAGGACGCGCCGCTGCTCGAAGCGGCGCCGGCCCACGCGCAGCGTGTGCGCCACGTCGGCGAGCGGCTGCTCCGGGTGCGCCTCCAGGTGCTCGGCCAGCCGGTCGGTGACGGCCTCCAGCGCGGCGGGGGTGCGCCCGCTCAGCACCAGGAGCTGCCAGGGGCGCGAGGGGCCGGACGGCGCCTGCTCCGGCGCCTCCTCCAGCACCAGGTGCGCGTTGGTCCCCCCCAGTCCGAAGGAGCTCACCCCCGCCCGGCGCGGCGCGCCGTTGCGGGGCCAGGGGCGCAGCTCGGGAGTGACGTAGAAGGGAGACCGGTCGAAGTCGATCTTCGGGTTCGGCTCGCGGAAGTACGGCGAGGGCGGGATCTCGCCGTGGTGCAGCGCCAGCACCGTCTTGATGAGCCCCGCCACCCCGGCCGCGGCGTCCAGGTGGCCGACGCTGGACTTGACCGCCCCCAGCGCCACGGTCCGCTTCTCCCCCTCGCCGAACGCCGCCATGAGCGCCGCCACCTCGATGGGGTCGCCCACCTCGGTCCCGGAGCCGTGCGTCTCCACGTACGAGATCTCCCCCGGCTCCACCCCGGCCGCGGCGAGGGCGTCGGAGATGGCCCTG
This sequence comes from uncultured Gemmatimonadales bacterium, assembly GCA_963733105.1. Classification (GTDB taxonomy): domain Bacteria; phylum Gemmatimonadota; class Gemmatimonadetes; order Longimicrobiales; family Longimicrobiaceae; genus JAFAYN01. The sequence goes on from CAVTCB010000004.1 coordinate 203,520, forward strand.
GCCTGGCCCTCCCGCCGCGGCGTGGTGAAGCCCACCTTGCGCCCCCCGTCGTTGTTGACCGCGGAGCCGCGGATGGTCGCGAGCACCATGTCGCCGTCGGCGAGCGCGTCTTCCAGCCGCTTCAGCACCACCACCCCCGCCCCGCTCCCCGCCACCGTGCCGCGCGCCTCCGCGTCGAAGGGGGTGCACTCGCCGGTGGGCGACATGATCCCGCCGGCCTGGTGGTGGTAGCCGTGGCCCTGCGGCACGTCGATGCGGACCCCGCCGGCCAGCGCCACGTCCGACACGCCGTCCAGCAGGCTCCGGCAGGCCAGGTCGACGGCGACCAGCGACGAGGAGCACGCCGTCTGCACGCTCATGCTGGGGCCCTCCAGGTCCAGCTTGTACGACGCCAGCGTCGCCACGGAGGCGGTGTTGGAGAGCATCACCTGGGCGGAGCCCAGGGCCCGCACCAGCTCCGGGTGGGAGAGGACGTTGAGCAGGTACGGGTTCTGTCCCTCGGCGGCGTACACGCCGATGCGGCCGCGGTACGTCCCGGAGGCGTAGCCCGCCCGCTCCAGCGCCTCCCACGCGCACTCCAGGAAGACGCGCTGCTGCGGGTTCATCACCAGGGCCTCCCGCGGGGTGATCCCGAAGAAGGCGGCGTCGAACATCTCGGCGTCGTCCAGCACGCCGCTGGCGGGTACGTAGGAGGGAGAGCTGCGCTCGCGGCGCGGGACCCCGGCGGCCTTCAGCTCCTCGTCGCTGAAGCGGCGGATGCCGGGGACGCCCGCGCGGAGGTTGCGCCAGAACTCCTCCAGGTCGCGCGCCCCGGGGAAGCGCCCCGCCATCCCGATGACGGCCACTTCGCGTCCCCGCGGCGGCGCGGCCCGGACCGGCGCGGCCGGCGCTTCCGCGGTTCCCCGACGGTCCAGGTGGGCGGCGAGCCCCCCCAGCGTCCGGTGCTCGAACAGGTCGATCAGCGCGACCCGGTCGGGGAAGAGGGCCTGCAGGCGGGAGTGCACCTGCACCAGGAGCAGGGAGTGCCCGCCGAGGTCGAAGAAGTTGTCGCCGACGCCGACGCGCGGCACGCCCAGGACTTCCTCCCAGACCGCCGCCACGGCCCGCTCGGTGTCGGTGAGCGGCGCGCCCCGGTGGTGGGCTCCGCCGCCCCACGCGGGCGCCGGGAGCGCCCGCCGGTCCACCTTGCCGTTGGCGGTCAGCGGGAGCCGCTCCAGCGCCACGATCGCGGCGGGGACCATGTATTCCGGGAGGCGTCGCGAGAGGTGGGCCCGGAGCCCGGCCGCGTCGAGCTGCGCGCCCTCCTCCGGGACCACGTAGGCCGCCAGGCGCCGGTCGCCCGGCGCGTCCTCCCGCACGACGACCACCGCTTCCCTCACCTGCGGGAGCCCCGCGAGCACGGACTCCACCTCGCCCGGCTCGATCCGGTAGCCGCGCACCTTGACCTGGGTGTCGACGCGCCCCAGGTACTCCAGCTCCCCCGCGGGGAGCCAGCGGGCGCGGTCCCCGGTGCGGTACAGCCGCCCGCCCGGCTCGCTCCCGAGCGCGTCGGGGACGAAGCGCTCGGCCGTCAGCCCCGGCTGTCCCAGGTAGCCGCGCGCCACCCCCGCGCCGCCCACGTACAGCTCCCCGGGGACCCCCACCGGCACCGGCTCCATCCCCGCGCCCAGCACGTACACCCGCGTCCCCGCGATCGGCCTCCCGATCGGGACGCTCCCCGCCCCGCCGGCGTCCTCGACCCGGTGGACGACGCACCCGACCACGGTCTCGGTGGGTCCGTACTCGTTGACCACCTCCGTCCCCGGGGCCACGCGCCTCCAGTACGCCGCCAGCTCCGCCGGGAGCGCCTCGCCCCCCACCACCAGCGTCCGCGCGGCTGCCGCGGCCTCCGCTTCGGTGAGCTGCTCCGCCAGGAGCGCCAGGTGCGCCGGCGTGAGCTTGACCAGGGTGAAGCCCGGCTCCTCGCGGAGCGCCTTCGCCAGCCCCTCCACTCCCTCGGCCTCGCCGGTCAGCACCACGCGCTCCCCCCGGAGCAGGGGCACCAGGAGCGAGGTCACCGTCAGGTCGAAGGAGAGCGAGGAGTGGACCGGCGCCCCGTGGCCGTGCCCCTCGTACGCCCCGGCCGCCCACGCCAGGTAGTTGCCCAGGCCGCGGTGGGTCACCGCCACGCCCTTGGGGCGCCCGGTGGAGCCGGAGGTGAAGATGACGTACGCCAGGCTCTCCGGCGCGAGGCCGCTCACGGGCGCGGCTCCGCCCCGCGCCGCGATCTCCGCGGCGTCGCGGTCCAGGCACACCGCGCGCGCGCCGTGCGCCGGGAGGCGCTCCAGCAGCGCCTCGCGGGTCAGCAGCACCGCGGGGGCGGCGTCCTCCAGCATGCAGGCCAGCCGCTCCGCGGGATGGGACGGGTCCAGCGGGACGTACGCGGCGCCCGCCCGGAGGACGCCAAGCACCGCCACGACCATCTCCGGGCCGCGCTCGATGCACACCCCCACCCGCGCCTCCGGCCCCACGCCCAGCTCCTGGAGGTGGCGCGCCAGCCGGCCGGAGTCGCGCTCCAGCTCCCCGTAGGTGAGCGTCCTCTCCCCGGAGCGCACCGCCACGGCGTCCGGGGTGCGCCCCGCCTGCCGCGCGAACCGCTCGTGGACGTGCTCCTCCCCGGCGTACCCCGCGCCGGTCGCGTTCCACGCCTCCAGGACCCGGGCGCGCTCGCTCCCGCGCAGCAGCGACACCCCGGAGAGGCGCCGCCGCGGCTCCGCCACGAGGGCCTCCAGCACGGCCTCCAGGTGCCCCGCCATGCGGGCGATGGTCTCCGCGTCGAAGAGCGCGGCGCGGTAGACGAGCGCGCCCCCCAGCTCGTCCCCGTGGTCCGTGAGGGCGAGGTCCAGGTCGAACCGGGCGATGCGCTCGCCTCCGCCGAACGGCTCCAGCGCCACCCCGCCCAGGCGCAGCTCGTCCTGCGGGCCGGCCCGGTGCAGCTCGAAGGTGGCCTGGAAGAGCGGCGCGTGCGTCAGGCTGCGCTCCACCCCCACCTCGTCGACCAGGCGCTCGAAGGGGAGCTCCTGGTGGTCGTACGCCGCCAGCGCCCCTTCCCGCACCCGCCCCAGCAGCTCGGCCCAGGCGGGGTCTCCCGACAGGTCGACGCGCAGCGCCAGCATGTTGACGAAGAAGCCGATCAGCCCCTCCACCTCGCGCCGGTTCCGC
>CAVTCB010000005.1:0-971643 GCA_963733105.1 uncultured Gemmatimonadales bacterium
TCGATGTCGGCGCGGCGATAGCGCCAGACCGCGACCAGCCAGGCCGCGATCGCGATCGCCGGGAGGACGACGAAGGCGACGGCCGGCGAGCCGGCCTCGAGCCGCCGTCCGGCTGCGGGCCGAGCCCGAGGATGGACGCGGCCTAGCCGATCACGGTGAAGCGAGCGGCGGCGTCGGCGTGCAGGCGACGACGTTCTCCGAGATCACGATGAAGACGAGCCCCACCAGACGGCGCGTCGAACCAGAGCCCAGCGGCGACGAAGAGGCCTGAGTACGCGAGCGCCGCGAGCGTCGCGGCGAGCAGCGCCGCCCAGGCGACGCCGTCGCTCCGGCGACGAGCGCGGACGCCGCAAGCGGGACCGCCGTCAGCGGCACGACGAGCTGCAGGTGGCGAGCACGACCGCGGCGGGCAGCAGCCGGCGGGGCACGGGCTTCAGCCACAGGTAGACGAGCAGACGGTCTTCGACGAGATCGCCGAGGACGGACGTGCCGAGCAGAGCGTCGCGAGCGGGACGAGCAGCCCGAAACCGTAGGAGATGACGGCGTCGGCGGCGGCTTGCTCCGGGTTCGCGTCGAAGCGGGCGAACAGCCCGATCACGACGGCGAGCGCGCTGAGCACGCCGATGCCGAGCAGCCGCGGGACGGTGACCTGCGTGCGCAGGAGCAAGCGGTAGAGCGTGACGAAGGCGGCGAAGCTGCCTGGACGGTCGGTGATCACGGCGGGCGGGGTGGCGGTCGTCATCGCTCCACCACGTAGCGGAAGACGCCCTCGAGGTCGGCGTCGAGCGGGCGCACCTCGAGGAGACGGGCGTCGAGCGAGCGCGCGACCGGCGCGAGGGCGCGGGTGAGCGCGCGGGCGTCCGTCGCGTCGAGCTCGAGCGCGTCGTTCCCGTCGAGGCGCACGCCGACGGCGGTCCCCGCTTCGAGCAGCGTGCCGGCGAGCTGCCGCGGCCGGTCGGTGCGCACGCGAATCCGCAGCGGCCGGTCGTCCATCAGGGCGCGCAGCTCGGAAGTCGCCGCGGCGGCGAGCCGGACCTGCGAGATGATGAGCACCTGCGAGCCGAGCCTCTCGACCTCCTCGAGCACGTGGCTCGACACGAGCACACAGCGTCCTTCGTCACCGAGCCGGCGGAACAGCGCGACCATGTCCAGGCGCTCGCGCGGATCGAGGCCGGTGAGCGGCTCGTCGAGGATCAGCACGGCCGGGTCGTGGACGATCGCCTGCGCGACCTTCACGCGCCGCTGCATCCCCTTCGAGGACGCCGGTAGCCGACGCGTGTCTCCGGGTCGAGGTCGACCAATTCGAGCGCGGCGGCCGCGGCGAGCGCGGGATCGGCGAGGCCGTGCAACCGGGTCGACAGGGTGACGAACTCGTGGGCCAAATCTCGTCGTGCAGCAATACCGAGGCGTTCCAGGCCAGGCGCGCGTCGATCAAGTTGCGCGCCGCCGGGACCGGCAAGGCCGAGTTCGCTCATACACTGAAAGGGTCCGGCCTCGCCATCGGGCGGAGCTCTGATTGCGATTCTCGAAAACTTCCAGCAGCACGACGGCTCCGTCGTCGTGCCCGAAGTTCTGCGAGAATATGTGGGAGCGGAGAAAATCGTGAAACGTGAAGTCTGAAAGTTGACGTCGGAATTCACACGTTCAGCGTCAATCCGGAGAGGTGGCCGAGTGGTTTAAGGCGGCGGTCTTGAAAGCCTCACACCGCAATCGGTGTCGGCCGCTCAGTTTCCAAAAGGTTTAGCGAAATAGAGGCGAGACATGCAATGGCCCGCCGTCCACAGCGTCACAATTTTCCGCCGTTTCCGTCCCGTTTGTGACATCGAAGTGACAGTCCTCGTTAATGTCGTGTCGTGCATTGTTCCGATGGCCCGGATGACGATTTGACGAGAACGTCCTTGCCAATCCACCATTCGATCCAGCCAGCGGCGGTCGCAACCGCGTGGCACTGATGAGCCACAACTGCGAACAGCAAGATGAGCCCTGCCGCGAACAGTGCTAGCGACAATAGGGCGGACCCGCGCTCCGAGCTGGCCATCCAAAGGTACTCCGCCATCGCTCCGCGTTCAATCCGCTCAAACTCTCCTGCGCCATCCGTCGGCGCGATGGGCAGCTTACCTGTCGCCCGCTCGATAAACGAATCAGCCCTCCACACCTTGCCGGCCGTTTTGTTGTCCCGAAAATCCTGAAGACGAGACTGCACAAACTGATTGCGACTTTGAGCCCGGAACGGCTGGGGAGCACGGGCTTGGTAAATGAGGTGACCGAGCACGACGCACAGAGCTGCGAAGAATCCAACAGCCCAACTCCACGGCAGATGAGGTGACTCAATCGTTCGAGGCGAGACCCGCTGAAGGACGGTTCCTGCATCCCGCTCAAGATTCTTCAGAACTTCAAGAGCGGACTCGTATTCCGCTTTTGCACAACCGTGCAAAAGCGGAATACGAGTCCGCTCTTGAAGTTCTGAAGAATCTTGAGCGGGATGCAGGAACCGTCCTTCAGCGGGTCTCGCCTCGAACGATTGAGTCACCTCATCTGCCGTGGAGTTGGGCTGTTGGATTCTTCGCAGCTCTGTGCGTCGTGCTCGGTCACCTCATTTACCAAGCCCGTGCTCCCCAGCCGTTCCGGGCTCAAAGTCGCGATCAGTTTGTGCAGTCTCGTCTTCAGGATTTTCGGGACAACAAAACGGCCGGCAAGGTGTGGAGGGCTGATTCGTTCATCCAGCGGGCGACAGGTAAGCTGCCCATCGCGCCGACGGATGGCGCAGGAGAGTTTGAGCGGATTGAACGCGGAGCGATGGCGGAGTACTTTTGGATGGCCAGCTCGGAGCGCGGGTCCGCCCTATTGTCGCTAGCACTGTTCGCGGCAGGGCTCATCTTGCTGTTCGCAGTTGTGGCTCATCAGTGCCACGCGGTTGCGACCGCGGCTGGCTGGATCGAATGGTGGATTGGCAAGGACGTTCTCGTCAAATCGTGATCGGGGCCTATCGGAACAAATCAAGACACGACATTAACGAGGACTGTCACTTCGACTGTCACAAACGGGACGGAAACGGCGGAAAATTGTGACGCTGTGGACGGCGGGCCATTGCATGTCTCGCCTCTATTTCGCTAAATCTTTTGGAAACTGAGGGGCCGACACCGATTGCGGTGTGAGGCTTTCAAGACCGCCGCCTTAAACGACTCGGCCACCTCTCCGGATTGACGCTGAACGTGTGAAGTCCGACGTCAACTTTCAGACTTCACGTTTCACGATCTTCTCCGCTCCCACATATTCTCGCAGAACTTCGGGCACGACGACGGAGCCGTCCTGCTGCTGGAAGTTTTCGAGAATCGCGATCAGAGTCCGGCCGATGGCGAGGCCGGATCCGTTCAGTGTATGAGCGAACTCGGCCTTGCCGGTCCCGGCGGCGCGCAACTTGATCGACGCGCGCCTGGCCTGGAACGCCTCGGTATTGCTGCACGACGAGATTTGGCACACGAGTTCGTCGTCCTGTCGGCCCGGTTGCACGGCCTCGCCGATCCCGCGCTCGCCGCAGCCGCCGCACTCGAGTCGGTCGGCCTCGATCCCGGAGACACGCGTCGGCTGCCGGCGTACTCGAAGGGGATGCGGCAGCGCGTGAAGGTGGCGCAGGCGATCGTCCACGACCCGGCCGTGCTCGTCCTCGACGAGCCGCTCACCGGCCTCGATCCGCGCCAGCGCATGGACATGGTCGCGCTGTTCCGCCGGCTCGGTGACGAAGGACGCTGTGTGCTCGTGTCCAGCCACGTGCTCGAGGAGGTCGAGAGGCTCGGCTCGCAGGTGCTCGTCATGTCGCAGGGCCGGCTCGCCGCCGCAGGCGACTTCCGCGAGCTGCGCGCCCTGATGGACGACCGGCCGCTGCGGATTCGCGTGCGCACCGACCGGCCGCGGCAGCTCGCCGGCGCGCTGCTCGAAGCGGGGACCGCAGTCGGCGTGCGCCTCGACGGGAACGACGTGCTCGAGCTCGACGCGACGGACGCCCGCGCGCTCGCCCGCGCACTCGCACCGGTCGCGCGCTCGCTCGACGCCCGTTTGCTCGAGGTGCACCCGCTCGACGCGGACCTCGAGGGCGTCTTCCGCTACGTGGTGGAGCGATGACGACCGCCACCCCAACCGCCGCGATCACCGACCGTCAAGGCAGATTCGCCGCCTTCGTCACGTTTTACCGCTTGCTCCTGCGCACGCAGGTCACCGTCCCGCGGCTGCTCGGCATCGGCGTGCTCAGCGCGCTCGCCGTCGTGATCGGGCTGTTCGCCCGCTTCGACGCGAACCCCGAGCAAGCGGCCGCCGATGCCGTCATCTCCTACGGATTGGGGCTGCTCGTACCGCTCGCGACGCTCTGGCTCGGCACGTCCGTCCTCGGCGATCTCGTCGAAGACCGTCTGCTCGTCTACCTGTGGCTGAAGCCGGTGGCCCGCCGGCTGCTGCCCGCCGCAGCGGTGCTCGCAACCGGCAGCGTCGTCGTGCCGCTGACGGCGGTGCCTCTTGCGGCGTCCGCGCTCGTCGCCGGAGCGAACGGCGTCGCCTGGGCGACGCTGCTCGCCGCGACGCTCGCGGCGCTCGCGTACTCAGGGCTCTTCGTCGCCGCCGGGCTCTGGTTCCGACGCGCCGTCTGGTGGGGGCTCGTCTTCGTCGTGATCTGGGAGAACGTCGTCGCCCGCACCGCCGACGCCGCCGCTCGCTTCACCGTGATCGGCTGGGCAGCGTCCGTCCTCGGGCTCGGCCCGCAGCCGGACGTGCAGCTCGAGGCCGGCTCGGCGGCCGTCGCCTTCGTCGTCCTCCCGGCGATCGCGATCGCGGCTTGGCTGGTCGCGGTCTGGCGCTATCGCCGCGCCGACATCGACTAGCCGATCGCGGCCGGGCAATCGTGGGCGGCTCACGTCCGGCGAGGAGCCAGCCGGCCGCGGCGGCTGCCACAGGGATGCCGACGACCATCAGGCCGAGGTAGAGCACGGGGATCCGGCCGAGATAGTCGAGCTTGTCGAAGTAGGTCGCCCCGAGCATGAGATAGGCGCCGCCGACACCGAGGAGCGCGCCCAGAAGGGCGAGAGCGCCCGCGGTTGCAGCCGTCAGCGTTCGGCGGACCCTGCTCGTCGCTCCGGTCGCGGTCAGAGTGCGGAGGTCGCCGGCGCTCTCGCTGCGGATCAGCCCGACGGTCATGGCGAGGATGCCGAGGGCCAGAAGCGCGCCTGCGGCGGTCGCGATCGCGATCGGCGTCGCGAGGGAGGTGCTCTCACGCCGTGTCTCGATCGTCAGGCCGGCCGCGGCCGCGAGCTCGCGCGAATCGGTGACCTGCTCGCTCGTCAGGGGCCGGCTCGACTCGACGAGCCAGCCGGAGGGGATCTGCCTCCAGCCGCGGCGGCGAAGACCGTCGAGCGTGATGAACGAGGTCGGCGAAAGGCTGGCTTCGCCACTCGGGGACCCGAAGAGCTTCCGGCTGTCGATCCTCTGGACGTTCGTGACGGCGCGTACGGTGACCTTTGGTTCTCCGCCCGTTTCCTGGATCGTGGCGGTGACGAGCTCGTCGGTCTGGAGGCTCCTGTCGACCAGGAAGTCCGTGCTCGCATCGACCGACGCGGGGTCGATCCCGAGGTACCTGAGGACGGCGGGGGTCGCAATGTAGAGGCGGGACTCGGTGACGTAGCAGCTCGCTGGTGGCCGGGACGGGCAGAAGTTCGGCCTCCCTGCCCAGGCTTCGTCGTCGGGGTTGGCGACCTTTCGTTGGAGTGGTTGCGTGTGCGTAACTCGGACGCCGTCGATGACCCCGGACCGTTCGCCCCGTCCGAGTGCGTTGTGGAGCGGGATCACGTCCGCGTCGTCGAGATCGGCCGCGAGTTGCTGAACGCGACCGCTCCATGCGTTCGAGCTCGGCGGGCGTCTGGATCGCGACGAAGTCCGGGCCCTCCACTGCATCGGGGTACACGCGGATCTGCCGGTCGGAGAGGTTAGGAGGTTGACCGGCTGACTGCTTCTCCTCAGCCGCCGCGAGGATGACGACGCTCGCAGCGATGCCGAGAGCGAGGGTGATGGCGCGAGTGCCGCCCCGGATCGGGCCTGGTAGCGGGCGAGGTCTCGGAGCGCCAGACGAACGGCGATCGGGGTGTGCGCGGCTGTCCGCGCGAAGAGGCGAATCGCCAAGGGGCCCAGGAGCAGCGTGCCGAGGATCGTCGCGACGATCCCGGCGATGATGAGCGGCCGGTTGCTGCGGTCTGAGAGCACGAGGCTGCCGATCCCCGCCACGATCAAGACTGCGGCGACGATTGCCGAGTGGTGCGCGGGTTTCGGCTCGGGCGGGCGCGCCGAGAGTGCGAGCGTGACGGGCACGCGGGCCACCGCTCGCCCCGGCCACCAGGCGGCGGCGGTTGCCCCGAGGATCGCGACGAAGACGAACCAGCGCGAGCAATGTCCAGGGCAGGCTCAGCCGGTCGAGGCGATGATCGAGCGCGGTCTCCAGGGTCGGAGCAACCGCCAGCCAGAGTGCGAGACCCACGACGGTTCCGATCAGTGCGCCGATCGCGCCGACGACCGCACCGTTCCACAGCAGTACGAGTCGAAGGTGCCTCTCGGTCGCGCCGACCGCGGCGAGCATGCCGAGCTGGCGGAGCCGTCGCTGAGCGATGACGGCGAAGCCGGCTGCGGCAACGAGCGACGCCAGGAGCAGGAAGACAGTGGCTACGGAGAACATCGCCAGCGCAGGTGCCTGCTCGTCGCCGCCCCGAGACCTGGCCGACATGGGGGCGGACCGGTCGCCCTCGGCGCGAGCCTCGAAGAAGGCGAGGACCGAGTCGTCGCTTGCGTCGACCAGGACCGTGACGAAGTCGGGTGCTCCCGCCGACGAGGGCGAGACGAGCGCGAACTCGTCACTCAGATCACGTGGGTTCTCGACGATGCCGACAACCGTCCGGTGAAGGCCGTCGAGGGCAAGAGTCTTCCCGAGCTCGAGCCCGAGGATCTGTGCGACACCGTCGGTGACGGCGACCTGGTTGCGGCCTTCCGGGTAGCTGCCTTGGCGGAGTGAGAGGCGCGCGCCCCCGTAGGGTCCGCGCGGGTCCTGAGAACGGAGCTCCACCTTGTCGACGCCGCCGGGAACGGCCAGGGAGCGGTGGCCGATGACGTCGGTGGTCCCGAACCGGTCCGCGAGGGCGGCGAGACCCGCCTCCAGCGCGCGCGGATCGGCGCCGTCCAACTCGAGTATGTGATTGGCGGAGCCGAACTCGGCATCGTTCGCCGAGGCCGAGTTGTAGGCGATCGTGACGCTGCTGACCGCGGCTGCGACCGCGACGGTGAGGAGAGCGATCACAAGGATCTGCTGCCGCCACTCGCGGCGAAACAGGCGCCACGCCCAGCGGATCAGAGGACGACGCGCGGCAACTCCGCCGCTGCTCGATCCTCGCAACGCCGAGCGATGGGCGAGCGTCGTCATCGCCCGTCACCGGCCGCGAGCAGCGACTCCGGGCCTGGCGGCGCGACCGTCTGGTCGACGACATGGCCGTCGCGCAGGAAGACGACTCGGTCGGCCCAGGAGGCCAGCTGCGCCTCGTGTGTCACGACGACGCCTGCGACGCCCCGCTGTGTGGCAGCCCGAAGCAGCCGCATGACCGCCTCACCGTTCACGGAGTCGAGGGCGCCGGTCGGCTCGTCGGCGAGCAGCAACCCACGCTCGCCGACGATCGCCCGCGCGATCGCAACCCGCTGGCGCTCGCCGCCCGACAGCTCGTCGGGGAAGCGATCGGCACGCTCCGCGACGTCGAGCTCCTCCATCGCCTCGAGGCCCGCAGCGCGTGCGTCCTTGGCGCGGGTGCCGTCGAGCTCGAGGGGCATGGTGACGTTCTCGATCGCCGTCAGCCCGGGAAGCAGGTTGAAGTCCTGGAAGACGTAGCCGATCGAGCGGCGTCGCATCTTCGCCTGCTCCGCGCGCGAGACGCTCGCGAGGTCGACGCCGTCGACCAGCACGCTCGCCGCTGGTCGCCTTCTCGAGGCTGCCCGGCGATCGTCAAGAGCGTGCTCTTGCCGGAGCCGCTCGGCCCCATGACGGCGACGAGCTCGCCGCGCTCGACCGAGAGATCGACGTCGCGGAGCGCGTGCACCTCGGTCGGCCCGGCGCCGTAGACCTTCGAAACCTGGCGCAGTTCGAGTGCGCTCATTGCGAAACCTCCATCTCCTGAGTTGGTTCGAGCGGCATGCCGGCCACCTCGCGCGGCGAGGGGCGCGGCCGCTGCTTCAAGCGGACCTCGGCGGCATCGAGCCAGCGGACGATTGCTTCGAGCCGAAAGAGCTCGGCGTCGGTGACGAGCGCCAACGCAGTGTCGTCCTCGTCGGTCGCCGCCTTGACCTGGGTGTAGCGCTGCATGATCTCGATCACGTGTCGGCGGTGCACCTGCAGGATCTCGTGGACATCGGTCCCGGGCACCTGCAGGGCGACCAGCACCTTGATCACGAGCTCGTCGCGCGGAGGAGGCAACAAGGTCGGGAGGGGTGCGAAGCCAGTCGGCCAGCTCGCGGCCGCCGGCGGACGTGATCCTGTAGCGCTTCCGCGACCGTTCGCTCTCGCCGTCGTCGGTCTCGACAAGACCGTCCCGTTCGAGGCGCTGCAGCGTCGTGTACACCTGCCCGACGTTGAGCGGCCAGACCTCGCCCGTCCGCGATTCGAACTCGCTCTGCAGCCGCAGGCCGTACTTGGGCCCCTCACTCAAAAGGGCGAGGAGGGCATGGGGAACGCTCACAGTTGGCTCCTGTGCGCGATCATACCGAGTATGATACTGCGTATTATCGTCCTGCGCAACTCGGTGTCCGCGCGTGGCAGCTCCTGCGACGCTGGATCCGGACTACGAGAGGCGCCGGACCGGTTACCGGGACGGTGTGAACGGTCTCAGCTCGTCGTCGCCCGCCTGGATGATGCCGACGTGTGACTCGGGAACCTCGTTCCAGGCGCCGGGGAGGTCGCCGAGCGGTTCCGAGACGACGACCCTGGTCTCGTCCGAGAGCACGCCGAGCTCCTCGAGCTCCGGGTGGAGAGCCTTCAACGTGTCCATGCGGGTGCTGAAGTAGAGCGAACGCGAGTCTCCCTCGCTCGAGTAGCGGAACGCCCAGATGGTCCGACCATCGGTCGTCGCAACCGTCATCTGAATCGGCTGCTCGACGCCGTGCTTTCGGCCGGTCTCCTCGACGAAACCGACCATCCGCTCGACCGCGGCCACCGGGTCGTCTTCCAGCCCGAACGTGAGCGCCAGGTAGAACATCGCCTCCGAGTCTGTCGTTCCCTCGATCGAGGGGAACAGGGAGTCGTCGACCGCGACCACGAGCTCGCGCCTCATGCGCGCGAACTCGCGGATGAGGCCGTTGTGCATCCAGAGCCAGCGCCCGTGGCGGAACGGGTGCGTGTTCGTCTCCTGAATCGCCGTCCCCGTTGCGGCGCGGATGTGCGAAAAGAAAAGCGGCGAGGAGATCCCGGCAGCGAGCTCGCGCAGGTTGCGGTCGTTCCACGCGGGGTGGATGCTGCGATAGAGCCTCGGTGTCTCGCCGTCGTACCAGCCGACGCCGAAGCCGTCGCCGTTCGTCGTCGTCGCACCCTCCCTGGAGTGCAGGCTCTGGTCGATCAGCGAGCGGTCCCTCTTGACGAGCAGCTCCTCCAGCCTGATCGGCGATCCGGAATACGCGAGCCAGCGGCACATCGCTACTCCTTCCTCTCTGCGGCACCCGGTTGTCTCTGCGGGATGGCCTGAGCCAGAAACAGAGCGAGGATCGCTAGGACGGCGAGGATCGCGAGCGCGGAGCGGAGGCCGGCGAGGCGAGCCTCGCCGTACGCATCGAGCGCTGCGTCGGTGGTCGCCGGGGGAACGTCCGCCTCGTCGAGGGCGGCCTCGAGGTCCGCGTCCGAGACGAACGGCACACCGCTCGCGAGCTCGACCTGCGCCTGCTCCTTCGCGCTCGCCGGGATCGCGGGGTCCTGCAGGATGTTCGTCAGGAACGCCGACGTCAGCGTGGCGATCAGCAGCGAGCCGGCCAGCGCGGTGCCGAGCGAGGCGCCGAGGTTCGTCGCCGTGTTCTGGATCCCGCCGACCTCGGGGCTCTCGTCGTCCGGTACCGCCGAGACGGTGACCGCGCCGAGCTGCGAGGCGAGCGCGCCGATCCCGAGCCCGACCAGCAGCATCGGCACGAAGACGATCTCCGCCCCGGCGTCGGCGTCGAGCGCGCCGAGCAGCACGACCGTGCCGGCGAGCAGCGAGAGCAGGCCCGTGCGGACGACCAGGCGCGGCGAGATGCTCGGGAGGAAGCGCGGGATACCGATCGCGGCGGCGAGCAGCGTCACCGAGAGCGGCAGCAGACGCACGCCGGTCTCGATCGCGGACAGGCCGAGGGCAACCGAGAGGAAGAGCGGCACGACGAAGAAGAACCCCGCCTGCACGAGGAACTGGAAGAAGAACATCGTCAGGCCGCCCGTCAGCTGCTTGTTGCGCAGCATCGCCGCGCGGATGAGCGGCTCCTGGCCCCGCGACTCCCGCCGGGCCTGCCAGCGGAAGAAGACCCAGATCACGAACAGCCCGCCCAGCACCAGCCATACCGTCGGCGACAGGCCTGCCCATGACGGGGCGTCCGGCTTCGGCTGGATCCAGCCCCACTCGCCCGAGCGCAGCACGCCGAAGACGAGCAGCCCCAGCCCGAGCGCGGACAGGACCGCTCCGACAACGTCGAGCTGCGGTCGCTCCTCGGCCGGCGCGTCTGCGATCCGCCTGGCCAGGACGAGGATCACGAGGACGACCAGGACTTCCCCGGCAAACACCCAGCGCCAGGAGAAGTACGTGGTGAAGAAGCCGCCGATCAGCGGCCCGACCGCGACCGCGACGGCCCCTGCCGCCGCCACGAGCCCGTACGCGGCGGGTCGCCGCTCGGCCGGGAAGTTCCCCGCGACCAGGGCGACGATCGCGGGCAGGATGAGCGCCGCGCCGACCCCCTCCAGGAACGACCAGCCGAACAGCAGGACGGGCAGGTTCGGGGCGATCGCGGTCGTGAACGAGCCACAGCCGTAGATCACGCAGCCGATCGTGAAGGCGCGCTTGCGGCCGATGATCGCACCCACCTTGGCGCCGGTGATCATGAGCATCGCCATCACGAGCGTGTAGGCCGTGATCGCCCCCTGGATCCCGGTCACGGTCGTCCCCACGTCCTTCGCGACCGTCGCGATCGAGACGTTCATCACCGAGCTGTCCAGCGTCATCAGGAACTGCCCGGCCGCGAGCGTGAGCAGCACGATGCTGGCGGCGGAAGCCGCCTTACCGGTGAGCTCGGATGTCTGTGACTCGGAGGCCATGTTCTCGCGCGCTACCGCACGCGACTGCGCAACCCTAGAACGTGGAGACCGTCGGAGTGGCGACGGCATCCCCGACGTCGGCGAGTGCCCGCATCATCTGGCTGAGCGCGAACGGCCACGTCGCCAGGAAGAGCGCGAGCGGTGCGCCGATCAAGATGACGCCGAGCGTCGCCCAGAATCCGTCGGCCTCGATCGCCCAGGCGATCGTCCCGAAGACGACGAGGCCGACCCCCAGTGCGCCGATGATCATGATGGCCGCAGCCCAGGTCCGCAGCAGCTTGTACTGACTCATATCGCTTCCTCCTTGGATGCAGGACTGTTTCTTTCTCCGCGCCGGCTCAACCGCCTGCAGCCGTGCCGAGGCCCGGCGACGCGTCCGAGCCCCGGTTCCTCGCCCGTTTCCAGACGAGATCGAGGACCACGGCGAGCGCGGCGATCACGACGATCGCGGTGAACGTCTGCGGCGCGTTGCGAATCGTGTCGACGGCGAAGAAAGCCAGGACGACGGCCGTCGCCGCGATCGCCGTGAGCACGATCGCGCCGATGGAGCCGGTGTCCGCGCGACGGCGATAGCCGGCGACGCCGACGAGGAGGAAGATGATCAGCGAGCACGCGCTGCCCACCGATGCGATCGCCGAGAGGTTGACGAGGTTGGAGACGACGAGGACGATCCCCGCCGTGATCAAGAGCCCTGCATGGGGGCCAAGGCGCGAGCCACGTCCAAAGATCGGCGGGAACTGCCCGACCTGCGCAAGCATCGTGGTCAGTCCGCCCGACGCGTAGAGGGTCGCGTTCACGGACGACGCGGTCGCGAGGAGGGCGGCGATCGCCATCATCGTGAACCCCGCGTCGCCGAGGGACGGCCGGGCGGCCTCGGCGATCGCCGTCTCGCCGTAGCCGACGACCTCCGGGACCGTGAGCGTGCCGAACACGCCGAGTGAGATCAGGACGTAGAGCACCGTCGTCACGCCGAGCGCGAGGTACATGGCTTTTGGCAGATCGCGCGCGGGATCGCGCAAGTCCCCGACGGCAAAGGTGATGACGCTGAAGCCGAGGTATGCGAAGAACGTGAGGGCGACGCTGGCGATGATGTCCTCGACCGGCGGGTAGCCGCTGAACGCGAGCAGGTCGAAGTCGATCTCCACCAGGGTCACCGCGATGAAGACGGCGAACACGGCGAGCAGGACGACGACGATCAGCGACTGGGCGCGGTCGACGATCCGTGAGCCGACCAGGTTGATCGCCGCCATCGCGACGACGACCAGCGAGGTGAAGAAGTTGTCCCAGCCCGCCCCCGCGCCGTCGCCGACGAACAGCGACGTCGCGTAGCTCCCGAACGAGACGGCGACCATCGAGCAGACGATCACGATCGCGGCGAAATAGCCGAGCCAGGAGGAGATGCCGACGAGGCGACCGTTGCCGAAGCCCTCGATCAGGTAGGCGATCAGTCCTCCGGATGACGGAAACCGCACGCCGAGCTTGACCACCGTGTAGCCGAGCAGGGCGGAGACGATCCCGGCCAGGAGGAACGAGAGCCAGACCGCGGATCCGGCGACCGCTCCGGCCTCGCCGAGCAGCGCGAAGATGCCCGCGCCGACCATGGCGCCGATGCCCAGGAAGGCGGCGCCGCGGACGCTCATCTACGGCGTCGTCGTCGTAGGCACGGGCGGCGCCGGCGTCTGGTCGCCGAAGAAGAGCCAGACGATCAAGATGCCGACGAGCGCCGTCACGACCCAGCAGATCTGCAGCGGCAACTGGAAGGAGTGGTCGATGACCCGCTTGCCAAGCGTTGTGGTTCCCGTTTCGTCGGACTCGGCGGCGGCGATCTGCGTTCCGTTCGCCGGGAGGAAGAGCACACCCATCACCGCCGTCCACATCGCGATCATGTAGCCGGCCCCGATCCCGAGCGCGAGGCCGAGCGGAATCATTGTCCGGGTCGCCGCCGATTGGCTCGTCGTCAGCCCGGCGACGAGGAAGAGGGCGACCGCGATCATGAACGGCCAGTTCGTGGCCAGGCTGCCGAGAGCCTCGACGATCGCGTCCTCGTTGTTCGCGATGAACGTGTCCGCCATCCAGGCGATGCCGAACAGGGCGATCATCGCGACCATGCCCGACTTGAAGATCGGTGTGCCGGGGATGTCGCTGGCCTTCACGTGTGCGAACACCAGGATCAGCGCCGCAACAGTCAGCATGATCATCTGGATCAGCGGCGTGACGGACATCGGCTCGACGCCGCCGCCCTCGGCAGCGACGGTCGGACGGATGTCCTCGACGAAGCCGAACACGCAGATCGCGAGGACGCCGGTGAGGAAGATGGCGACGCTGCGCTTGGCGAACGGCAGCAGCACGATCTCGGCCGGCGGTGCGGGAGGCTTGATCTCGCCGGCGGCCAGACGGCGCTGGTACTCCGGGTCGGCGTCCAGTTCTTTCCCGTAGCCGGTCATCACGAGCGACATCGCGAAGATGCCGACGATGCTCGCCGGAACCGTGATCAGCATGACGTCGATCAGGTCGTAGTTGAACACCTCGACCAGCGGCAACAGCGTGGCCATCGCCGCTGCGACCGGGCTCGAGGTGATGCCGGCGGCGGAGGCGACCGTCGAGGCGGCGAGCGGTCGCTCGGGCCTGATCTTGTTCGAGTACGCGACCTCGTTGATCACCGGGATGATCGAGAAGAAGGTGTTGCCGGTGCCGGTGAGGATCGTGAGCACGTACGAGACGTAAGGCGCGACGAAGTTGAGCGCCTTCGGCCTCGCGCGCAGGGCCTTGCTCGCGATCTGGACCATGTAGTCGATCCCGCCTGCGGCCTGCATCGCCGCCGCGGCCGAGATGACGGCGATGATGATCAGGATCGCGCTGATCGGCGGCTCGCCGGGGTCGAGCCCGAACAGGAAGACGAGAACGAGCGTGCCGACGCCGCCCCAGAGCCCGAGGCCGATGCCGCCCGAGCGCACGCCGAGTGCGATGAAGCCGATGACGACGAGGCCCTGGATCGCGATCAGAACCCAATCCGTCGTGCTCATCGGCCGGCCTCCTCTCGCAGCTGCTCACAGGTACTCGACTGATTGAGCGCGACCGCGAGCGCGGGATCGAGCTCCGCCACGCCGGTGATCGTCTCGACGCCGCCGACGACCGCTGCTCCGATTGCGCCTGTCGCGTCCCCGAACTGCTCGATCGACGCCTCGATCGTGTCCGCCTCTTCGTCGAGCGAGTCCTGCGCCTCCTCGAGGTCGCCGAGGGCGCGCTCGGCCCACGTGGAGACGTCCTCCGCCGCCTCCTCGCCCTGCTCGGTGTCGGGCACACCCGCGTTGTCGATCCCCTCGACCACCGTCTCGGTCGCCTGTATCGCGCGCTCGAGGCCCTTGCGAACGAAGCCCGTCCGCCCCTGCGGCGTCTCGGACTGCGGCTCCTCGCCGCCTGCCGTGCTCGATGCGTTCGGGGTCCGGACGTCCTCGACGATCGCCTCCAGCTCGCCGCGCCAGACAGCGACGGCGCCGCACACGTTCTGCGCCCAGTCGCCTGCACTGACCGTCTCGCCGCTCTCGTCGCGACCGCCGATGGCGGCGGCGGCGATGATCACGGCTACGACACCGCCGGCGGCGAGGAGCCAGATGACTGGACTGCGCATGCGTTACCTCCCCGGGGCCGACAGCTCGTCGACGACGGCGACCAACAGCTTCCAGAAGCGTTCGACGGTGGGGACGCTAACCCTCTCGTCCGGGGAGTGCGGAAACTCGATCTGCGGCCCGAACGAGAGCATGTCCAGGCCGGACACCTTGCTCCCGATCACGGCCGTCTCGAGCCCGGCGTGCACAGCGGTCACGATCGGCGGCTCCCCGAAGGTGCGCTCGTACACGGACCGCGCTGCGGCGAGCGCGGGCGAATCGAGATTCGGGCGCCAGCCGCCGTAGTTGTGCTTGACCTCGAGCGCGCCACCGGCGAGACGGGCGACGGCGTCGAGGGCGGCGATCACCTCGGGGAGCGCCGAGTCGTTCGACGAGCGCGAGAGGCTGTGCAGCGTCAGCTGGTCGCCCTCCGTGATCGCCTCCCCGAGGGAGGTGCTCGTCTCGACGAGATCGTCGAAGTCGGGGCTCAGCGCGAGCGGCCCGGTCGGCACGAGAGCGACGGCATCGAGCAGCGCGGCCGTGCCCGCCTCGGTCCACGGATCGGCGGAGGCCTCGGCGGCGTCGACGGCGATCGAGACGCCCGGGTCGGTCTTCGCGAACGCGTCGCGGATGGTTTCTGCAGCGGCGGCGACCGCAGTCCGGAAGTCCTGCTCGCGGTCGGCCGCGACGGCGCAGATCGCGGTCGCGTCGCGCGGGATCGCGTTGCGGCTCTTGCCGCCCGAGAGAGAGACCAGCCGGAAGGGAACGGTCGTCTGCGCTTCGCGCAGAGCCCGCCCGAGAACCTTGACCGCATTCGACCGTCCGAGGGCGATGCCCGACCCGGAGTGGCCGCCTTGACCGCCGCTCACCGTGACGGAAAGCGTCACGGCATCGTCGGCGGGCTGCTCGCGGGCGGCGTCGATCCGGATCCACGTATCGGTGCTGCCGGCACACCCCACCGTCAGGCGGCCGTCCTCCTCGCTGTCGAGGTTGATGAGGATCGAGCCGGTGACGAGCGCCGGGTCGAGTGCGTTCGCGCCCTCGAGCCCGACCTCCTCGGCCACCGTCATCAGCAGCTCGAGCGGCCCGTGGGGCAGCGACTCGTCCTCGACGAGCGCCATCATGGCCGCGATCGCGACTCCGTCGTCGGCGCCGAGCGTCGTTCCGTCCGCTTTCAGCCACTCGCCGTCGCGAACGAGCCCGATGCGTCCCTCCGCGGGGTCGTACTCGCTCGAGGGGTTGCGCTCGCACACCATGTCCAGGTGCCCCTGCAGCGTTACGACAGGAGCGTCCTCCCGGCCCGGTGTCGCGGGAACGCGGATCACGACGTTGCGGCCCGCGTCCTGCTGAAGCTCGAAGCCGTGCTTACTTGCCCACTCGCGAACGTGATCGATCACCGGCTCCTCTTGACGCGAGGGGCGCGCGATCTTCGTCAGCTGCTCGAAGTGCTCCCAGAACGAGCGGGGCTCGAGTCCCTCGAGCACTGATGTCTCAGTCGCCACACCCCTCCCCTCCGATCGACCCAGCCGACTCCGTGCCGATCATTTCATTTCGCAGCGGACGCGGGGCAAGTGAACGTGAGTCGCTGCTCAGAGAAAAGGTGAGAGAGCCGCGAAGACCGTGGCCTTGGCCTTCTCCTGTGTCCCGGTGAGCCTGCGGCCGGGCGACGACACTGCCTCCGCCGGCACGGAGAACCGCTCGTCGAACTGGGAGGCGGCGGCCCGCGACCAGACCTGCAGGTCGATCTCGAAGAAGCGCTTCAGGCTCCAGGCCTCGAGGTTGCACGTCCCGGCGAGCAGCTCCTCGCCGTCCCGCACGAACGCCTTCGCATGAAGCATGGCCGGGTACTCGAGGATGCGAACCCCGGCGTCCAGCAGGGCTCCGTGGTGAAATTGCTGCGCGGCCGCGCAGGCCCAGTTGTTCGCATTCGCAGGGACGAAGAGGCGGACGCGAACGCCACGTCGGGCCGCCTGCTCCATTCGCCTGATCATCCCGCGATCGGTGACGTAGGGGTTGACGACGTCGAGCGTCTCGCGTGCGTTCTCGAGCACGCGGGCGATCGCATCGGTGATCGGGCGGTAGCGACCGGGAGCGTTGTGCAGCACGACCGCGGGGACTGAATCCGCGCCTGCCTCGAGTGACGGGAAGAGCGATTCGATCTCGGCGACGGGGACCTCACCCCCGAGCCAGCGGAGGCTGGCGAGAAACACGAGCTGGAGCTGGCTGACCACGGGGCCGGTGACGCGCAGGAACAGGTCGTGGAAGCGGCCGTCCTGAAAGTGGTCCTCGATCCCGGCGCCGCCGACCCAGCCGATGCGCCCGTCGACGACGGTGAACTTGCGGTGGTCGATATGGCCGAGGCCGCCCAGGTTCCAGTGCATCGCACCGCCGGCTCCGAGCTGACCGGCACGAGAGCGAGGCTTCGTCGCCCGCACGACGCAGACCTGAACGCCTGCACCCGTGAGACGGTCGTAGAAGACGCCGCTGCTTCGCTCGGGATCGGAGCCCTGACGATCGACGACGAGCCTCACGGGAACACCCTCGGCAGCCTTCGCGATCAGCGCCTCGGCGAAGGCATCTCCCGCGACGCCCGGCCGGAAGCCGAACTGGTTGATGTGAACGGACGACGAAGCCGACGCGATGTCCTCGAGCATCCGCGGGTAGAAGGAACGGCCCTCGACGAGGGTTTCGACGGACGACGCACGACTCTCGGAGAACCCGATCGCGAGCGCTCCCCGAGGCACAGGGCCTGTGAGGAGGCGCTCGGCGTGCGCCTGGATGCCGTCGTTCGAAACCGCAATCACGTGTTCGCCTTCATACACGACGCGCTCAGGATCACGTACGCCCGTTACGTGTGCGGCGTCTCGGGTGCGCTGAGAAGATTTGCGCGTGGCGGACGTCGATGCAGCCGGAACGGAGCTGCCTCCTCGATCGCCGTCGGACTCGGCCGTCGAGTTCCTGATCCGGTTCACCAGGGTCGGCCACGAGGCCGGCTACCCGACAGCCGACCTCGAGGACCGGGTCGTCGCTCTCGCTCGAGGCGCTCGCACTGGAGGATGTTCAGATCTCCGCGACGCCGACGCTCGTCGAGGTCTCGCTCGGAGCACTGCCGCACCAGCGGACGTTCACCCTCCGCGTGCGTCCGAGCCCGGTCGACCTGGACGCGATCGCTCGCCTGGACGACCTCGTGCAGGAGGTGCTCGCCGGACGGCTCGACGCAAGCACGGCGCTTACCGCGCTCACCGACATCGCGTCGAACCCGCTTGAACGCCCCTGGCCGGTCCTGCTCGCCGCCTATTCGATCGCCGGCGCGGCCTTGACGCCGGTACTCGGCGGTGGCTGGCGAGAAGCGATCGGGGCGGCAGTCGTCGGGCTGCTCGTGGGCGCAGTCGCGCTTCCCGCAACACGGACGACACGCACCGAGCCGATGGCGGCTCCGGTCGCAGCGATCGCCGCCAGCTTCACGGCCGCGACGCTCCCGCAACTCGGCCTGGACGTGTCGCCTGACGTCGTGACGCTCGCCGCGCTCGTGACCTTCCTGCCCGGCATGAGGCTCACGATCGGCATGCGCGAGCTGTCGAGCGAGCACCTCCAGTCGGGCGTGGCGAACACCGCGAACGCCCTCGTCCAGCTACTCGGCCTCGTCTTCGGCGTCCAGATCGGGCGCTCGATCGCAGCGAGCTGGTTCGGCGCGTCGGAGGCCGTCACTCCGAACACCGCGTTCGCCTTGACGCACCTCCTCGGGGCAGTTGCGGCCGGGCTCGCGTTCACGCTCGTGCTGCGAGCTCAGTTTCGCGACGCCTGGATGATGTGCGCCGCGACCGTTCTCGCCCTCTCTGCGAACGCGGCCGGCGCCGAGCTCTTCGGTGCAGAAGCCGGTGTGTTCGTCGCAACGCTCGCGGTCGGTCTCGCGGGCGGCCTCGTCGCCGAGTGGCTCCGCCGCTCGCCGCTCGTCTTCATCGTCCCCGGCGTGCTCATGCTCGTGCCGGGCAGCGCGGGCTTCGACAGTGTGCTGCAGCTGCTCACGAACCAGACGGTCAGCGGGATCACGGCCGCCTTCGACACCTTCGTCACCGCCATCTCGATCTCCTACGGGCTCATGGTCTCTGCCGTGATCCTGCCCGGCCGCTTCAGTCGGCTCGACCGCGAGCGGCTCCCGAGCGCGAGAATCGCCGTCGTGAGAAACGCTGCGGTCATCGGGCCGCTTCTGGCAGTCGCGGGCCTCATGCTGGGAGGCTGCGGAGGCGGCGACGGAACCGCGCTGACGGGCACGAGGCCGACCGTGACTGCCACGCGGCCGGCCGCGACCGCTGTCCCGACGGATCCGGTCCGCACCGCGGCGCCCACGCTCCCGGTGCGGACAGAGACCTCGCCTGCGACGACCGCCGACACCACCATCGAGGTCACGACGAGCGAGATCACGACCGCTCCCGAACCGACGACCCCGACAGTCACCACGACCGCCCCTACGGTCACCGTGATCGAGCCGGTCACCGTCACCGAGCCGGAGACGACGACGGCAGAGGCCGACCGTTCCGGCCACCACCGACACCGAGCCGGCACCGACGCCGACCACGACGGCTGTCGCGGCCGAGCCGACGTCCACGGACGGCACGCCGTGGGGCTGGATCCTCGGCGTCGCACTGGCGGCGGCACTCGGGATCGGGTTCGCGATCTGGAGGAGGCGACGCGCAGGCGCTGACGCGTGGTCCGCCCAGCTGGCGGATCTCAGAGGGCGCTGCCTCGTCGCGCTGGACGACGTCGTGTCCGAGGGCTCGGTCGTGACCGGGCAGATCCAGGCTCTCGCCGCCGAGGCGCAGTCCCTCGAGGCGCGCGCGACCCGACGATCCCTCGAGGACGGCCGCCACCCGGCTGCGAGGCGACCTGGAGGAGCTCGCGGGCACGCTCGAGTCCGACAGAGCCCTTCGACTCGGCTCGCCGCCGCCGAGCACGGAGCAGATCGCGTACTCGACGGCTCTGATCCGCCGGCAGGTCGAACAGCTCCAGGGCGGGCTGCGGCCGCCGAGCGCCGGCAGGCCTCCTGTCTGAGGATCGCACTCAGGCTTCGGCTTCGAGCTTCTCTCGGGCCGCCAGGTTGGCCTTTCGCTCCTGCTCGGTGACCTCGGGCCAGCTGAGGTCGAGAGCCTGGATGGTGTCGACGAGAATCCTGACGATGAGGGCCTGTGCAAGCTTCTTGTGGTCGGCGGGGATGACGTACCAGGGCGCCCACGGCGTCGAGGTTGCGGTGAGTGCGTCGTCGAAGGCGACCATGTAGTCGTCCCAGAGCGCCCTCTCATCCACGTCGGCCGGGTTGAACTTCCACTCCTTGCCGGGCGTGTCGAGCCGCGCGAGGAAGCGCTTCCTCTGTTCCGACTTCGAGACGTGGAGGAAGAACTTCACGATCTTCGTCCCGCTGCGGTCGACGTGGCGCTCGAAGGCATTGATGTCCTCGTAACGCTCCTCCCACAACGTCGGCCCTCGCGCCGCTGGGCGGCAGCTTCTGCCGCTCGAGCCACTCCGGATGCACGCGCAGCGCGACGACCTCCTCGTAGTGGGAGCGGTTGAAGATGCCGATGCGTCCGCGCTCCGGGAGGGCCTTCGATATGCGCCAGAGAAAGTCGTGGTCGAGCTCCTCGGACGAGGGTTGCCTGAACGAGACAACCTGGACTCCCTGCGGGTTGACACCGGTCATGACGTGCTCGATCGCGCTGTCCTTCCCGGCCGCGTCCATCGCCTGGAGGACGACGAGGAGGGCGTACGTGTCGCTCGCCCAGAGGAGCTCCTGTGCCTCGGAGAGCTCCTCGATTCCGCCGGCTAGGACCGCCTTTGCCTCGGCTTGGAGCTCCTTCTCCGAGAGCCCCTCGTAGCCCGGGACGCCGGTCCAGGCCGGATCGCGGTCGGCGAGGGCCGCGCTCGTCCCGGGCTCGACGACGAGGTGACGGCGTATTTGTTCCTTCCTGGCGATCTGGCGGCCCCTACGTCTCGGAGGGCGCTAGAGCCGGTTCACGATCAGCAGCCCACCCAGAGCGACTTGCTGGAGGAAGATCTGGGAGACGCCGAAGCGGAAGAGCTTGGACGCGAACAGCGTCGGATCCAGCAGGGTGGGCTTCCCGGCGCGCTTGCGGCGGACGAGCCAGTACACGAGGCCCGCCATCGCCGCGATTCCGATCGCGAGCAGCGCCGCAACGGACTCGCCGCCCTCCTGCCAGACGAGGACCCCGACGACGAGCCCGCCCATGCCGATCACGGAGAGGAACGCGCCGACGCCGTCGACGGACCGATCACCGGTATAGGGCACGTCCCGGATCCGCCTACTCCCGATGAGCACCGCGGTGATGATGAGCGCTTCGAGCAGGAAGCCCACGCGCCACGAGAGCAGCGTCGTGACGAAGCCGCCGACCAAGGGGCCGATCGCGGCGGCTATCGCTGCCCGCCGCCCCGACGAGGGCGAAGACGCTTGCCCGCGCCTTGCCTTCGAAATTGCCGTGGATCAGCGACTGCATCGCAGGCAGGTAGAGGGACGCTCCAAGCCCTCCCAGCACCGCCCAGAAGACGATGATCGCCGCCAGGCCTTGCGCGAACACCATCGCAAGGGCACCGACGCGCATAGAAGATCATGCCCACCACGAAGGCTCGCTTCCGGCCGAAGAGGTCACCGATCTTGCTGCTGATGAGGATGAAGGCGGCGGACACGAGCGCTTCGATCGCAACGGCTGCCTGAACGCCGCTCACCGTCGTGTCGAGGTCGTGAACGACGGCCGAGATCGACACGTTCATGAACGACGTGTCGATCACGAACACGAACATGGCCGCTGCCAGAAGGATGCCCTGACGCGGAGTCGCCGCCCGGGCTCTTCAGCCGGATCCACGCTCACCTGGCCTCCTACGCTCGGCAGTCGCCGGAGCCGCGTTGGCGCGTGCGGCACGACGGTAGGCGAGCTTTCCCAGCTCGACGAACGCGAGGAAGGCGATCGGGCCGAGCAGGCAGATCCCCCACTGCGAGCTCGTCAGCGGGACGGTGTCGAAGATCCGCTGCAGGGGCTGGAGCTCGGTGACGAGGAACGTGAGCGCAAGCGCCGCACCGATCAGTTGCACGAACCGCCGGTTCGCGAACGTGTAGCCGCTGAAGATCGATCCCGTCGGTTCCCGTGCCTCGAGCGCTGCCACGATGTGCAGCAGCGAGAGCGTCGTCAGACCCATCGTCGTGGCGACGACGAGGTCGTAGCGCTCCTCGCCCCAGGCGACCACGCCGAGGGCGAGACCGGCCATGACCAGGCTCACGACGCCGAGTCGGATCCCGAGGCTACGAGAGACGATCGGTGCGCTCGCGTCCCGTGGCGCGCGCCGCATCAGCCCGGGGACGGCCGCGTCGAAGCCGAGCCCGATCGCCAGCAGCACGTCGACGGCGAAGTTGATCCAGAGGATCTGCAGCGGCGTGAGCGGCGCGCCTCCGGCGATGTCGAAGAGGCCGGCGCCGACGAAGGTGAGGATGAAGCCGCCCAGCATCACGAGCTGGACGCGCACGTACTTCATCAGGTTGTCGTAGATGCCGCGACCGCCCTCGACCGCCGCGACGATGGTCGTGAAGTTGTCGTCGGTGAGGATCATGTCGGCCGCTTCCTTCGTCACCTCGGTCCCGGTGATCCCCATCGCGACGCCGATGTCCGAGCGCTTGAGCGCCGGGGCGTCGTTGACGCCGTCGCCGGTCATCGAGACGACGTTGCCCTTGCGCTTGAGCACGTCGACGAGGCGCACCTTGTCCTCCGGCGCAACCCGCGCGACCACCCCGATCTCGTCGACCTGCTCGTCGAGCTCGGCGTCGGAGAGCGCTGCGAACTCGGTGCCGGTGAGGGCACGACCTTCGATTCCCAGCTGGGCGGCGATGGCGGCCGCGGTCGTGGCGTGGTCGCCGGTGATCATGCGGGCGCGGATCCCCGCCTCCTTGCAGCGGGCGATCGCGTCCTTCGCTTCCTTGCGCGGAGGATCGACGATCGCGACGAGCGCCAGCAACGTCAGGCCCTGAACCTCCTCGAGCAGCGAGCCGGCGGGGTCGAAGGCGGCCGGATCGATGTCACGCGAGGCACGGCCAGTACGCGCAGCCCCTCGCCGGCGAGACGATCGTTCTCGGCGAGAACGCGATCGCGGGCGTCCTCCGCGGGAACGCTCGAGCCGTCCACGTCCCGGATCTGCGACGAGCGCGCGAGCAGGACGTCGGGCGCACCCTTGACGAAACAGCGCACGACCTTCCTGCCGTCGTCCTCCATCTCGTGGAAGGTCGCCATCAGCTTGTACTCCGAGTCGAACGGCACCTCGCCCACGCGCGGATAGACCCGACGCGTCTCGTCGACGTCGATCCCTCCTTTCGCCGCCAGGACGACGAGCGCCGCCTCCGTCGGGTCGCCCACGATCTCGCCCTCGCGAACCGCGGCGTCGTTCGCAAGCGCCATCGGCAACAGGAACGGCTCGAACGCGACATCTCCCTCGCCGGCGACATGGAGGATCCTGCCGTCCGTGGAATAGCCCTCGCCCTCGACCGAGTAGCGATGGCCGACGATCACGAGCTGGCGAGCCGTCATCTGGTTGAGCGTCAGCGTGCCGGTCTTGTCCGAGCAGATCGCCGACGTCGCGCCGAGCGTCTCCACCGAGCGCAGCCGCTTCACGATCGCCCCCTTGGCGGCGAGCGCCTGCGTCCCCAGCGAGAGCACCGTCGTAACGACCGCCGGGAGCCCGGTCGGGATCGCCGCCACCGCCAGGCTGATTCCGATCAGGAAGAGCTCGTCGAAGTCGTCGCCGCGAATCAGCCCGATCACGACGACCAGCGCCAGCGCGGCCGCCGCCATGATCGTCAGCAGGACGGTCAGCTGGTCGAGCTGGCGCGTGAGCGGCGTCTTCTCCTGCTGAACGTCGCTCAGCATCCCAGAGATCCGGCCGACCTCAGTCGCCATCCCCGTCGTCGTGACCACCATCTCGCCCCTGCCCCGGGTCACGGTCGAGTTCATGTACGCCACGTCGACCCGGTCCCCGAGCGGCACATCGTCACCCGTCACCGGCTCGACCGCCTTCAGGACGGGCGTGCTCTCGCCCGTCAACGCGGCCTCCTCGATCTCGAGCGTCGCCGCCACCAGCAGGCGACCGTCCGCCGGGATCTTGTCGCCTGCCTCGAAGACGGCGATGTCTCCCGGGACGAGCTCCTCGGCCGGGACGTCGACCAGCCGGCCGCCGCGACGGACATGGGCTCTGATGATGAGCATCTTCTGGAGCGCGGCGACGCTCTCGGCCGCCTTGCCCTCCTGGTTCAGGCCCAGCATCGCGTTCAGCACGGTCAGGCCGATGATGACCAGGCCGGTCGAGAACTCCTGCAGGGCGACCATGCTGACGATCGCAGCGCCGAGGAGGACGAGTTGCATCAGGTCGCGGTACTGGCGCAGGAACGCCTGCCAGCCGGGCTCCTTCTCCGCCTCGTCGAGCCTGTTCGGGCCCACCTGCGCTCGCCGCTGCTCGACTTCCGTCGCGTCCAATCCGGACGCGGGATCGACCCCAAGTTGCGCGCAGGCCTCCGCCGCAGCGAGGGTATGCCAGGAAACTGCGTCTCGGCGGAGCAGCGCCGGCCGGTCTCTTCGCCGGTCGCTTGTCTGCAACGTTGCGTCGTGCTCATCGGTCCTCCTGTGCCAGCCTGCCGGATTCAAGCGCACCTGCCAAGAAGCAAGCGCCGCGAGGTCAGAGAAAGGATGCGAGCTTGTCCCACAGCCAGCTCTCGAGGCGCTCACGTCTCCCGGAGGGCGGCTCGCCGGGTTTCGAGCGGGCGATGTCGGGCTCGAAGAGCCGCTCCTCGAGCAGCGCTGCCGCCTCGGGGCTCCGAGCGATCATCGCGATCTCCGAGTTGCGGTAGAGCGCCCACGCGTCGAGGTTGACGGTGCCGAAGCTGACGACGTCGTCGGCCACCACGACCTTGGCGTGCACGACCGTGCCTGGGAGCTCCCACATCTCGACCCCCGCAGCGATCAGGTCGGCGTAGCGGTGCCTGAGGGCGGCCGTCGCCTGGGCGTTGTTCGACGTCTCGGAGACGACGACGCGCACGTTCACCCCGCGCCGCGCGGCCGCGAGGATTCGCTCGAGCATGTCGCGGTCCGTGAGGTACGCGTTCATCACGTCGAGGCGCTCGCGCGCACCGTCGATCTGCTCCCGGATCGCCTGCGAAGCGGCGACGAAGCCGCCCGGGATCACCTGTGCGAGCGCGATCGGTGTCGAGCCGGGCTCGGCCGGCTCGGGAAAGTACGGCGACAGATCGGCCGGCAGCGGACCGCCGTGGCCGTCGAAGCTCGTCAGGAACGCCGCCTGCGCCTGTCGCACGACGTCGCCGGTGACACGCACCATGACGTCGTGGAAGCCCCCGTTCTCGAAATGGTCCTCGATGCCCGCGCCGCCGGTCCACGCGACGGCGCCGTCGATCACGTACAGCTTGCGGTGGTCGGAGCGACCGACCTCGTCCTGGCGCCAGTCGAGCTGCTGGTCGTCGGGATAGAGGCCGTCCCGGTCGAGCGGGAACACGTCGTTGACGACGATCTGCGCTCCCGCATCGCACGAGCCGCGTGAACATCTCTCGCGCCTCCTTGTAGGGCCTGGAGCCGTAGGCGTCGACGATCACGCGCACCTCGACGTCCTCCGCCAGCTTCCGCTCCAGGAGTGCGGCCATGCGCATGCCGACGTCGCCTTCGCGCCAGCCGAACATCAGGATGTGCACCGACGAGCGCGCGGCCTCGACGTCCGCGAAGATTCGGGGGAAGAAGGTCGCGCCCTCGACCAGCGGCTCGATCGTCGCCGCCGTCGACCAGGCGAAGTCGAGAGCCGCGTCGTGGGGACGCGTCCCATCACGGGCGGCGAACGCCTTCGTCGCGGCCTCCGCTCCCGCGGCCGTCACCGCATCGGAGGGCGGCGGCCAGCTCGGCTGCTGCGTGACCCCGAGCACCTGCCGGTAGACGACGACGAACGCGGCCGCCGCGACGAGCGCCGCGATCGCAACACCCTTGCGACGCACCGTCTTAGTTAGCATCGCGGCTCATTGCGCGAGGACGCTACACGCGGGGCAGCAGGTCGTCCCGGACTCGACTCGTCGCGTTGACGGCAATCGCTGCGGCGGTGATCGGCGTGTTCTCGACGTGGACGGACGACGGGCCGGTGACCCTCAACGGGACACAGGGACCGAACAACGGGTGGCTCATCCTCATCGTCGCCGCCTTCGCGCTCGGCTGGACCCGCTCGCTCGTCCGAGGCTCGTGGATCGGCGTTGCCGGCGTGCTCGGCGCTGCTCTCGTCATGGGCTGGACGGCCCTCGAGAGCTGGCTCGACAACCGGGCTGTCCTTGGGGCGACCGCGAGCTACGGGCTGGTGCTCGTCGTCGCCGCGAGCGTCGCGCTCGCCGGTGCGGCGATCGCACGGGGCGTGGAGCTGGCGCGCCGCCGACGCTCGGTCGGTTCCCGCTTGACATCCGCCCGACGGAAGTGAGAGAGTCCCTGCGTCAAGTCCTGTGGGCCCTCGGGTTCGCAGGACTTGGCGTTTGTGGCGACGTTTCAGTCCGTCATCCGCAGCGCGACCGCAGGCCGGATGCGGCTGGCCGAGATCGCCGGCCAGACCGTCGCGAGCAGGGAGGCGGCGACCGTGCCGGCGAGCAGGAGCGCGAGGCTCAGGTACGGGACGGAGAAGCGTCACATCGCCGAAGGAGTCGCTCATCGCGACGATGTCGTAGAGCGTCACGAGGGCGAGGACGCAGCCGATCACCGTTCCCTCGACCGCGACGAAGCCGGTCTCGATCGCGAACGACCGTCCGACCGGCCGGGCGCTGAAGCCGATCGCACGCAGCGTCCCGATCTGCCGGCGGCGCTCGCGAACAGCGCGGACGGCGACGACCGCTGTTCCGGCGATGCCCACGATCAGGCCCATCGCCAGGTACCCCTGGAAGAGCTGGAAGATCTGGTGGGTCATCGTGAAGCCCTCCTCCATGATCGTCCTGATCCCGACGGCCTCGGTGCCGTTGCGGAGGTAGGTCGCTTCCAGGTCCGCTGCGAACGTGTCCGGATCGACTCGCGGGGCGAGGTCGACGTAGAGCCGGTCGAGCGAGAGCGGGTAGCCGAACAGCGTCTCGGCGCCGGCAAGCCCCATGAACACGCCGTTTTCGATGAAGTAGTCGGCCGGTGCAAGCGCCGCGACCGTGAACGTCCGGCGCCGGCCGGTGAATGGATCCTTGACCCGGATCCTGGTGCCCGGCTCGGCGACGAAGTCGGCCGGCCCGCCGCCCTCCGAGAGAAAGACCGGATCGACGATCGCGAGGTTCGGGTTCCGGAGCACCGCCCGCCAGGCGGCGTCGTCGGAGGGGAACGAGCCCGATCCTCCAGCCGGGGCGGACCGCCCTCGACGAAGCGGCCGTCGAACGCGGTCGACGTTCCAGAGCACGTCGTCCTTCATCTCGCCGACGCGGAAGAGACCGCTCGTCCGCGCGAGCGGCGCCACGTGGAGGACGCCGTCGAGGTGCTTGAGCTGGTCGGCGCGAACCGGGTTCGCCGAGCTCGAGGAGACGACGATGTCGTAGCCGCCGCGCACGCGGTCGGTGGCGACTGCGACCTCGCTGTCGATCATGTGCGCGATCGAGGTGATGAACGTGAGGATGAAGACGACGAGCGCGTACATCGCAATCGTCAGCCCGGTGCGCGAGCGGCGCGCGAGCGGGTAGGCGAGGCCGAGTCGAAGCGAGAGCGAGCGACCGCCCGTGAGGGACCGAAGCAGGCGGCTGAGCCGATCCTGTTGCAGCGAGGCGAGCAGGACGGCGGCGGCCGTGAGCACCACGCCCTGGACGACGAACAGCATGATGCTCGCACCTTTGGTCGACGAGGGAACGAGCGCGAAGAGCGACGCACCCCAGACGACCACGAGGACCGCCGCAGCGGTGAAGACCCTTCGGCCGCCGAGCACTCTCGCCGCGAGCGGTGTCAGTCCCACGATCACGAGCGTCGGGCCGAGCAACAGCGCAAATCCTTCGGTCGTCGAGACGCCCTGGACGGTCAGCGCCGCCCCGACGGCCGTCAGGCCGATGCCGACGACGAGCCAGCGGCGGCGGGAACGCCGAGGCGGCGGCTCGGGCAGATCGCGGATCGCCCGGATGATGTTCAACCGGCTCACGCGGAGGCTCGTGCAGACGATCGTCGCCAGCGCGACGACGAAGCCGATCGCGAACGACGTCGAGGCTGCTCGGCTCGAGCGTGAAGAAGAGATCGAAGCGTTGGTGCTCGGAGGCGAAGATTCGGGCCGAGACGGCGACCAGGATCGCCCCCAGGCCGATCCCGGTGGCGACGCCGAGGGTGGTCGCGGCGATCGCGTAGAGCCAGCCCTCGGTGGCGAATGCGCCGACGAGCTCCAGGCGCCGGAGGCCGACAGCGCGGGCCATGCCGAGCTCCGGTCTTGCGCTCGGCGGCAAGCATCACGAATAGGTTCACGAGCAAGAGCAGGCCGGCGAGGATGCCGAAGCTCCCCATCGCCGTGAACATCGAGGTGAACCCCTCGCCGAGGGCATCAGCCGCTTCGAGTGTCCGCAGCTTCACCGGGTAGACCTCTGCGCCGACCCCGGCGCGCGCGGCGGCGCGCTGCACCTGCCGCGTCGCAGCATCGGTCGCGGCGACACCGTCCTCGACGCCGCCACGGTTGGAGACCGCAACGCTCCAAGCGGGCGGGGCGGTCTCGCCGCCCGTCGCCCGAATCACGTCGAAGGTCCGCGGCGAGACCAGGACGTTGTTTGCCTCCTGCTCCGGACCGAGCCAGAAACCCGCGAGGCCGCGCCTCGGCAGGACACGGTCGACGACGAGCGAGATCTGCGTCCCGTACGCGTGCACCGACATCCGGCTCCCCGGCTCGAGATCGAGCGCACGCGCGAGGTCACGCCCAACCGCGGCGTGACCCACGCTCGGGTTGGGCCCGAGGACGCCGGTCGCGGCGGGATCGCCGCCGAAGCTTCTCGCTCGTTCGAAGTCGATCCCGATCACCTGCGAGTGCGGCACCGCGAGCATGTGCAGCCCCGTCGAGGTCGCAGCCGCATCGATCGTCGCGAGCCCGAGCGCTCCGTCGATCTCGCCGCCTTCGGCTCCGAGCGCCTGCAGCAAGCGGCGCTGCTCGCCGGCTCCCTGCACCGACACGAGCTCGTCCACGGGGCCGAGGTGCGTGTACGCAGCCTGGCGGAGCGACGCGTCCATCGTGTCGCCGACGATCATCGAGCCCGTGATGATCGCCGCACCGAGCATCGACCCCGCGACGACGAGCGCTCCCTCGCGCGGTCTCCGCACCGCGCTTCGCAGCGCGAGCCGCCGCAGCACCGGCACGCCGTCCGAGGACGTACAGGAAGGGCAGCGAGAGGACAGCAGCGAGAAGGAGAAGCGCGGCGGTCATCTCGCGACTACGAGATCTCGACGACGCTCGGGCGCCGTCGCCGCGAGCTGCTCATCGCCGACGAGCTCACCGTCCTTGACGGTGATCAGCCGATCCGCGCCGGCCGCCACGTTCGGGTCGTGGGTGACGAGGATCAGGGTGAGGCCTTCTTCGTGCAGCTCGGCGAGCAGCTCCATCACGGAGCCGGCCATCTCGGAGTCGAGGTTGCCGGTCGGCTCGTCCGCCCAGACCAGCCGCGGGTGGCCGGCGAGCGCGCGCGCGATCGCGACGCGCTGCTGCTCGCCGCCCGACAGCTCGGGCGGGCGACGGTCGAGCCGATGGCCGAGGCCGACGCGGACGAGCGTCTCCCGCGCGCGCCGCCGTGCCTCGGCCTCCGGGACACGCGCGAGAAGCAGCGGCAGCTCGACGTTCTCCGTCGCAGAGAAGACGGGGATCAGATTGAACGCCTGAAAGATGAACCCCATCGACTCGGCACGGTGGCGCGTCCGCCGAGCGTCCGACAGGTCGTGGATCGAGTGGCCGTCGACGAGCACACGCCCCTCGTCGATCTCGTCGAGACCGGAGAGACAGTTCAGCAGCGTCGTCTTGCCGGAGCCCGACGGGCCCATCACCGCGAGGAACTCCCCTTGCGGCACCGTGAGGTCGAGGCTCTTGAGCGCGAGAACATCGGCTCCGGCCGACCGGTAGACCTTCCGGACGCGCTCGGCGACGAGGATCGGGCTCGGGCATCTCCACCACCTCCAGCTCGATTCGGGTGCCTGAGATCACCTCCATCCTCCGCCGAGAGGCGCCCGCGGGGATCGGTAGAAGCCCGCGCACTCGATCAGTGGGCAGACCGAATCGAACGTGCGGGCGTTCCGTGGCCTCTTCCACCGGACGGCGCTTGGCCGGTCCTCCTAGTCGCGATCGAGCTCGAGCAGAACGGTGGAACTACGCGTCCCGATCGGGGACGTCCCCGATGCGCTGGGGGATGCGGTGTGAGCGTGATACGGCTGAAGGAGGTGTGAGATGACAACGATTCCGCACGAGCCGGCGCGGGTCGACAAGGAGGAGCCTCGCTGGTCGGTGCAACTCCTCGTCCCCGAGATGTGGGCGTCTCTCACGATCGTCGTCATGTGGCTGTCGGTGCTGTTCGATGCGGTCTACGGGCCTGACATCGTGACCCACGGAGTGGCGGGCGACACCGCGACTGTTCCGTCTGCGGTCGTCGTGGCACTGTTCGCGTTCCTCGCCACCTGGGTCGTCGCGAAGTACGGCTTCCGTTCTGAACGGAGAGGGTGAGAGGGGTCTCGGGGGAGCGGCCTCCGCTCGGAGGCCGTTCCGTGCTTCCGTCCCGTCACGGTTCGTGCCGTTCCGCCGACCCGACGTCTGACGCCTGCGCTGCGAACTCGGTTGACGCGGCCCTCGCGAGAAAAGGCTCCCGTTGCACGGCCCCTTTGAGGTGGAGCTAGGCGGACTCGAACCGCCGACCTCCTGGGTGCGATCCAGGCGCTCTCCCAACTGAGCTATAGCCCCGCGAGAGGCCAAGTGTAGCGGCCCCTTGGGCCCACTTCACGGCCCGCCGCCGGCGTGCAGCGACTCGAGCCGGTCGATCTGCGCCATCGCCGGGAAGAGGCGCGGCCAGACGAGAGCGGCGACGATCGTCAGCGAGCCGCCGATCACGACCGCCGGCACGGCGCCGATGAGCGCCGCGGCAGCGCCCGACTCGAACGCGCCCAGCTCGTTCGAGCCGCTGATGAAGACCATCTCGACCGCGTTGACACGGCCGCGAAGCGCGTCGGGCGTCGCGAGCGCCGTGATCACCGAGCGGATGTTCATGCTGATCATGTCGACGAAGCCGCTGACGGCGAGCGCCGCGAACGAGAGCGGGAACGAGCGCGAGAGCCCGAAGACGACCATGCTCGCGCCGAAGACGGCGACGACGAGCAGCAACTTCCGCCCGGCCATGCCCTGCAGCGGTCGCCGGGTCAACATGATCCCTGCGAGAAGCGCTCCAACCGCCGGCGCGCTGCGCAGGACGCCGAGCCCGATCGGTCCCACCTCGAGGATGTCGCGAGCGAAGAGGGGCAGCAGCGCGACCGCGCCGCCGAACAACACGGCGACGAGGTCGAGCGAGATTGCGCCCAGGAGCACCGGCGTCCGGCGGACGAAACGGAGCCCGGCGAGCAGCGACCCCATGCGTGTGCCCACGATCTCGATCGGCCCCTGCTCGATCGTCCGCGGCCTGATCGGCAGGGCCACGAGCGCCGCCGCGAGCATCAGGAGCGCGCCCGTGGCGTAGACGAGCTCTGGGTCGATCGCGAAGAGCAGGCCACCGAGAGCCGGACCGGTGACGACCGTCGCCTGGAACACGGTGGAGCGAAGCGCGAGCGCGCTCGTCAGCAGCGGCACCGGCACGAGCGTCGGCCACATCGAGCGAATCGCCGGGTTCCCCACCGCGGCCGAGCAGCCGCTCGCGAACGAGAGGGCGAGGAACGGCCACAGCTCGTCCGCTCCGCGGACGCTCACTACGAGGAGCAGCGCGGTGATGGCCGCGTCGGCGACGAGCGAGGCGATGAAGACGAGCTTGCGGGAGAGCCGGTCGGCGAGCGCGCCGGCGGGCAGCGCGAACAAGAGCAGCGGCAGGAACTCGGCCAGGCCGACGAGGCCGAGATAGAGCGGGTCCCGCGAGATGGCGTACACCTGCCAGCCGACGGCGACGAACACCATCTCGCGTCCGAACCCGTACGCGATCGACGAGCCGAGGAGGAGCGCGTAATCGCGCTCGCGCAGCACGGGTGGGAGCCGGCGCTTCATCGGAGAGCCCTACGATTGCGGACGTGCGCGCGGTCGTGCTCGACGAGGAGGCTCGGCCCCGGCTTGCCGACGTGTCGCCGCCCCCCGGCGAGACGATGGCCGTGCTCGCCTGCGGGCTCTGCGGCTCGGACGTGGAGAAGATCGGTCGCGCTCCCGCGGGGACGGTGCTCGGGCACGAAGTCGTCGCGCTTCGCTCCGACGGGACGCGCGTCGCGCTCGTCCACCATCTGCCCTGCGGCGAGTGCGACCGCTGCCGGACC
Organism: uncultured Gemmatimonadales bacterium; assembly: GCA_963733105.1. Lineage (GTDB taxonomy): Bacteria > Gemmatimonadota > Gemmatimonadetes > Longimicrobiales > Longimicrobiaceae > JAFAYN01. The sequence continues at coordinate 32,418 of CAVTCB010000005.1, forward strand.
GGGCACGAGTCGACGTGCGAGCGGTTCGCCGCGCCGACGATCGTCCCCGGCGGCTTCGCAGACGAGGTCGCCGCCGCCGACGGCGTCGCGCTCCCCGATGAGATCGACGACGCGACCGGCACGTTCGTCGAGCCGCTCGCCTGCGTCCTGCGCGGCGCCGAGCGAGTGCCACGCGGACGGGTGCTCGTCGTCGGGCACGGCTTCGTCGGCGGTCTCTTCGCCGAGGTGCTGCGCAGGCGAGGGGACGACGTGTACGCGGTCGATGCGCGGCCGGAACGCGCGGGGCGGTCGCCGGACGGAGCCGTCGACGCCTTGATCCTCTGTGCGCCTGCGGCGCCGCTCGACGCGGTCGAGCCCGGCGGGACCGTGCTCGTCTTCTCCCCCGCCGCCCCGGTCGACCTGGACGAGGTGTACCGCCGCGAGCTGACGTTGACCGGCTCGCGCTCGGCGACGCCGCGGCACATGGTCGAGGCGGCGGCGCTCCTGCCCCAGCTCGACCTGCCGGAGCCGACCGTGCTCCCACTCGAGCGCTTCGCCGACGGGCTCGAGCTCTACCGCTCGGGCCGCGCGCCCAAGGTCGTCTTCACACCGTGAGGGCGCTGCGCTTCTACGGGCCCGGGCGACCTCCGCCTGGAGGACGTGCCCCGCCCCGAGCCGCGGCCGGGCGACGTGCTCGTCCGCGTCGAGGTCGCGCTCACCGACGGCACCGACCTGAAGGCGTTCCGGCGCGGCCATCCCGTCCTCCTCGGCGAGCTGCCGAGCCCGTTCGGGCACGAGTTCTGCGGCGTCGACGTCGCGAGCGGCAGGCGCGTCGTCGCGGCCAACTCGGCCGCGACCGAGGAGCGCGGCGGGCCGCTGGAGCTCCTGAACGGCGCCTATGCCGAGTACCTGCTCGTGCCGGAGCGGATCGCGAGCGTCAACCTCCTCCCTGTCCCCGCCGGTCTCGCGCCCGAGACGGCAGCGATGGTCGAGCCGCTCGCGTGCTGCCTGCGCGGGGTCGAGCGCGCCGGCGTGCAGCCGGGCGACCGTGTCGCGATCCTCGGCGCCGGCCCGATCGGCCTCATGCTCGCCGCCTGCGTCGCCGATGCGGGCGGACGGCCGGAAGTGGTCGGCGGGCGGCCGGAGCGGCGCGCGCTCGTGCCGCTCTTCTCCGGAGCGACCGGAGACGGCGAGGGCGCGGACGTCGTGATCGAGGCGGCAGGGACGGAGGAGGCATGGCAGCGGGCGCTCGAGCTCGTGCGGCCGGGCGGCGTCGTCCTCTACTTCGGCGGGCGGGAGTCAGGCGCCGAGTTGCGCGTCGACGCGTACCGGCTCCACTACGAGGAGCTGACGCTGCGCGGCGCCTTCCACCACGCTCCGAGGCACGTGCGCGCCGCGCTCGCGTTCCTCGCAAGCGGGGCGTATCCCTGGGAGCGGCTCGTGACGCACCGGGTCGGCCTCGAAGGCGTGGCAGCCCTCCTCGCCGATCCCGCCGCGCGACTACCTCAAGGCCGCCGTGATCCCCTGACCAGCCGCACGACGAACGCACCCGCCCCCGCCACGCCGGCGAGTGCGAGCGAGACGCCGTTGGTGGTCGCGCACGTGCGGCAGGCATTGCAGCAGACGGCCGCCATCGGCGCGTGCTCGCCGTACTTTCCCGCCGCCTGCACCATCCGTCCCTGCCAGACCGTCTTCACGTAGACGGATGCTACGGGGCGACGTCGAGGCCTGCAACGGACGCAGCACGTCGCAAGCGCTGATCGAGCGCAATGATCGTGAACGCGTCCTGAGAGCGCCGATGCGAGCTGAATCGCGTCGTGGGATCGCAGCCCGAACGAGTCGGCAACGTGAACGGCGGCGTCTGCGACGTGACCGTCGAGCTCGATCACGTCGACGCTCTCCCAGACTTCGACGAACTCCGACCGCGCTGAAGCATAGGTGTCGGGCGCGATCCGCCCGCTCCGCCGCGCGGTCGCAAGAGCTGAAAGGACCTCGACGTAGGTGAGGCGCGAGGACGCGATCGGCCCCAGTCCCTCGATCGCAACTCGAACCTCGTCGTATCCAGGCTCACCGGCCAAGACGGCGACGAAGGCCGACGCGTCGACGTAGGCGCTCAGTAGCCGCTGTCTCGATCGCGCCTGACGAGATCCGACAACGGCGCGTTCACCGGATGCATGCGAGTCGAGCGTACGTGGCTCCCACGGCCGCTTGGCGGGCGTCAGCGTGCCCTGGGCGATGAGCTCGTCGCGCCGACGTCGGCTTGTCATGTGCGGTGATGCGTGCGATCGGCTTCCCGTGTTCTGTTACGAGCAGCTCCTCGCCCGCCTTCACCCGCTCGAGAAAGGAGCGGAGATTCTCGCGCAACTCCCTGACTCCTACCGCCACGACCATCGAGCGTAGTGTACGCAAGCGTCTGGCGAAAGTGTCCCTTTCAGGCTAGGCGAAGAGCGTGAGCTCGGGCTCGCGCTCGCCGCGCAGCACGGCGAGGTCGACCTCGACGCAGCGAATCCCGCGCGACTCCGCCAGCGTGACCGCCTGCGGCTTGAAGCGACTGCGCGGCCAGAATCCCGCGGCAGTGCTCCTTGGCCGGATCCACCCGGATGAAGCCCAGGTAGCGCGTCAGCTGCTCGACCGCCTCGATCGTGCCGACCCGCTTGATCTCGACGGCGACCCAGCCGCCGTCGGCGTCGCGGCACATCAGGTCGACAGGCCCGACCTCGGTCGACCACTCGCGCCGGACGAGCCTGAGCCCTGGCTCGAGCAGGTCGGGCCGGTCGGCGAGCGCCTCCTGCAGGTGCCGCTCGACGCCGTCCTTCTCGAGCCCGGCCACCTCGTCCATCTCGTGCTCCTGATCCGAGAGCACCTCGGCGATCCGGATCTCGAGCCGGTCCTCCGTCTTGCCCGCGCGCTTGCGCACGACGATCAACCCGTCGGACTCCTCGATCACGGTCGGCGGCGTCATCCAGTTGCTCGGCCGGTAGCCGCCGCTGTCGGCGTGGACGAGCACGGAGCCGTCGGACTTCAGCAGCAGCAGCCGCACCGCCTCGGGCAAGAACGCGTCGAGGCGGCCGGTGTAGCTGACCTCGCAGCGGGCGACGAGCAGGCGCACGTCGGCAACCTACTGGCCGTTTCGGACAGGTCCGGAGCCGGTCAGCTCGGCGCGTGCGCCGATGCTCCTACCGGCAGCGTGCGCGAGCGACTGAGCGCTGAGAGCAGGCGCCGCTCGTAGTCCATCGACTGGAAGTAGGTGCTCTCGAGCGCCGGGGAGCTCGGCGCGTCGCTGCTCCCCTGACCGGCGCCGAGCCCCACCGTCACCACGAGCATCGCGATCGCGGCGGCGCCGTAGAACGCCCGCTGGAACGCGTGGGTCGTCGGCCGCGCCGGAACGGCGACGTGGTGCGCGGGCAGCCGGAGCGCCGAGTCCCGGAGGTGCGCCGCGATGCGCTGCAGGTCGGCTGCATAGGCCCGGCAGGGCGCGCAGCCGGCCGCGTGGTGGCGGAGCTGCGCCGACTCGAGCGGCGAGAGCTCTCCGTCCAGCAGCGCCGACACGGCGACGTGGAAGCGCTCGCAGCTCTCGGGCTCAGGCACGGACACGGCGCTGCGTCGGGTCGAGGGCGTCGCGGAGGCCGTCCCCGACGAAGTTGATGCACAGCACGATCAGCACGATCGTGAGCCCGGGGAAGGTGACGAGCCACCAGAGGTCGGACGAGACGTTCTGTCCCTCCGCGATCAGCTTCCCCAGCGCCGGCGTCGGCGGCTGGATGCCGAAGCCGAGGAAGGAAAGCGCCGCCTCGGTCAGGATCGCGATCCCGACGATGAGCGTTGCGCTCACCGCGATCGCGCCGACCGCGTTCGGGAGCAAGTGCCGGACCATGATCCGCAGGTCGCCCGCGCCCGCAGCCCGCGCGGCCTCGACGAACTCCTTCTCGCGCAGGGAGAGGAACGTGCCGCGCACGATCCGCGCCAGGCTCGTCCAGAAGAGGAGAGCGAGGATGAGCGCCGTGCGGTACTGGGAGCCGTTGCCCAGGAACGCGGCCGCCGTGAGCAGGACGACGAGGCCCGGCAGGGTCAGGGCGAGGTCGGTGAGCCGCATCAGCAGGTTGTCGGTCCAGCGCCCGTAGTAGCCGGCCACGGCGCCGACCGCGGTCCCGATCAGGGTCGCGAGCGCGGCGACGATGAGGGCGACCTTCTGCGTCGTCTGGATGCCGTAGACCACGCGCGAGAAGTAGTCCCGACCGAGCAGGTCGGTGCCGAAGAAGTGGTGGTCCTCGAGGGTCGGCCCCACGCCGGCGTTCTCGAGGTCGATCTCGTCGTAGGCGTACGGCGCGACTGCGTCGGCGAAGATGCCGACGCCGAAGATGACGAGCAGCACGACCAGGCTGCCCATCGCGAGCCGGTGCCGCAGGAAGCGCTTCCGGGCAAACGCCCACTGGCTGCGCGACTCGACCTCGACGCCGGTCCGGTGGGCGAGCGCGAGCTCGTCGCCGCCCGCAGCGATCTCACGCTCGTAGAGCGTCGCCGGCTCACTCATAGCGGATCCTCGGATCGAGCTTCGCGTAGACGATGTCCGCGATCAGGTTGAAGAGGACGACCATGGTCGCGACCACCATCAGCCAGGCCATCACCGGGTACGCGTCCTGGCTGAGGAGGTTGTTGAGGAAGTACGGCCCCATGCCGTCGAGGCCGAAGATCGACTCCGTGATCACCGCGCCGCCGATCAGCGCGCCGAAGTTGAGCGCGGAGATCGTGACGACCGGGATCAACGCGTTCCGCAGCGCGTGCTTCAGCGTCACCTTGCTCTCGGACAGGCCCTTTGCGCGCGCGGTGCGCACGTAGTCCGAGTTGATCACCTCGAGCATCGAGGCCCGCGTGTAGCGGCTGTACTGCGCCATGCTCACGACGGCGACGGTCATCGCCGGGATCGCGAGGTGCTGGAGGCGGTCGACCACGAACGCGAAGCCGGTGCCGGGATCGGTCGAGCTGAGCCCGGACGTGTAGAAGATCCGCACGTCCCACTTGATCGCGATGTTGGTGAAGATGATCTGCAACATCAGGGCGAGCCAGAACACCGGCATTGCGAAGCCGAGGAAGCTCGCCGTCGTCGTCGCGTAGTCGAAGAGGGAGTACTGCCGAATCGCCGAGTAGAGGCCGACGAGCACGCCGAAGACGAGCGCGAATACCTCGGCCAGGATGACCAGCTGCAACGTGTTCGGGATCACCCGCTTGAGGTCGTTCCAGATCGGTTCGTCGACGAGCAGCGACGTCCCGAACTCGTCGGTCACCGCCTCCTTGACCCAGTACAGGTAGCGCACGGGAAGCGGCTCGTCGAGGTGCTTGCGCTCCGTGACGTTCTCGAGCGTCTGCTGCGAGACGAGCGGGTTCTGGCGCAGCGTCGCCAACGGGTCGCCCGCCGCGGAGACGGCGACGAAGATCACGAAGCTGGCGACGACGAGCACCGGGATGCTGTAGAGCAAACGGCGCAGGATGAAGGGGATCATTGGCCCTCCGGGCTCGTGGAGGGGCAACGGGGCCCGCCCCCCAAAAGCGGGCCCCGCCCTCCTCCTGACGGAAGGAAGCTAGGTGTCTCCGCCGATCTTCCAGTCCTCGACGTTCCAGACAGGACCGGCCGAGGTCGGGTTGTCCCGCATGCCCTGCAGCTTCGACTTGTAGACGAAGTACGTGGGCTTCTGGTAGAGCGGGATCGTCGGCAGGTTGAGCGCCATGATCCGGTCGGCCTGGTTGACGAGCGCCCGCCGCTTGGCCGTGTCGAGCTCGGCGTCCGAGGCCCGGAACAGGTTCGTCACCTTGCGGCTGCAGTACGCCTTCCAGTTCGACTGGCCGCCGCAGCCGTAGATGTCGACCTGGCCGGTCGGATCGCCGCTGCCGACCCAGGCGAAGAGCCCGATGTGGTAGTTCTCGTCCGAGACGGCCGGGAAGAAGATCCGCGAGGGTGAGTTCTCGATCCGGAGGTCGATGCCCACCGACTTCGCCTGCGCCTGGATGATCTCGAGGCTCAGCTCGCGGAGCCGGTTGCCCGCCGTCGTGCCGATCTTGAGCGACGCCTTGACGCCGCCGCACGAGTAGATGCCGTCGCCGCCCTTGGCGCAGTCGTGCGCGCGCATGATCGAGTCGACTCTCGAGCGGTTGAAGTTGTAGCGGGAGAAGCTCGGCGTGTACTCCTTCTGGTTGTTCACGTAGGTCAAGTTCTCGAGCGGCGTCAGCCCCGGGCTGAGCGTCCGGAAGAGCTGCCGCACGAGGGCGTCACGGTCGATCGAATAGGCGATCGCTTGCCGGAACCACGGCGCCCGCGCGAGCTGGAAGCCTCTCGCGCCGGTGTTGAAGTCGAGGTGCTCGAGCTGCGTGCCGGCGTTGGACTCGACCTTGAGCCCCGACTGCCTGGCCAGCGACCCGAGCTGCAGCTGCGGCTGCGGGTAGATCGCGTCGACCTCGCCGCCTCGCATCGCCTGGATCTCCGAGTCGGTGTTCGTGATGAAGCGGAAGACGAGCCGCTCGACCGCCGGCCGCTTGCCCCACCAGCGCGGGTTGCGCACGAGCGTCAACGACTGGCCGCGCTGATAGTCGGAGACGAGATAGGGGCCGCTACCGATCGTCTGCCCGTTGGCTGGATTGTCGACGTTCGTGTTCCAGACGGTGTTGAAGTCGCGTCCCTGGAGCGCGTGCTTCGGAATGACGCCGAACGCGCCGCTGAAGAGCTGCTTGTAGCCCGCGACCGGCCGCTTGAAGACGATGCGCAGCGTCTTCGGGTTCACCTTGACCAGGCGCTTCATCTGGTCGTAGCCGCTCCGCGCGGCCAGGTCGAAGCTCGGGTTGAGCGTCGTCGTCGCGGTGAAGATGAAGTCGTCCGCGGTGATCGGCCGGCCGTCGCTCCAGACCGCGTTCTGCTTGATCTTGTAGAGCAGCGTGAACGGGTTGCGCGAGACGATCTTCGCCTCGCCGTCGAGCATGTACGGCTCCCACGTGAAGTCGGGCTTCTGCCGGTAGGCGCCGGGGAAGGCGATTCCCACCGTCCAGGACGTCCACGTGTTGTTGCAGCCGGCGAGGAGGCCGTTCAGGCACGGTGGCTCCTGCTCGGCTCCGAACACGATCGTCGCGGGCGCCGCCGCCGGGCTCGGGGCGACCAGGCCGCTCATGAGAGCGACGCTTGCGCCGAGCGCGACAGCCAGGCCCGCCAACCGGCGTCGTGCGGGCGATCTCTTCATCGCTGCGTCCTTTCCGGATCTGCTCAGCGCGCGGGATCGCGGCTGAGGAACGGTTCGGCTTTTCGGACGCGCTGCATCGCGGCAAGTTGTTGCGACAATTTCATTACTGAATCGCGTACGCATATACGTGACCGGTCTGTGCCGAGAAACGCGCAATCTCGCGAGCCCGGTCCGAGTTGCGGCTCCGCGGACCAGGCTCACAAGACCGGCGGTAGCTCCTCACGTCCCTGCCCGCCGGGGAGGATCGAGCGAGAAATGGGCTACCGCTTCGACACTAGCTACGCGCTTCGCCGCTGTGCAATTCGAGTCTCGAATACGACGAGATTTCAGGCAGCTGTTTGACTCACGCAGGTCCTACCGACGAGCGACGCGCATGCTTCTTCCGCGGCGTCGACGAAGTGCAGCAGCGCCTCCGTCGCGGTCCGGTCGCGCTGCCAGACGAGCTCGAGCTCGCGCCGCGGCCCGTCGAGCGTCTCGAGCGCGAGCTCGGACGAGGTCACGGCAAGAGAGGGGAGCAGGCCGTACGCGCAGCCGGCCGCGACGAGCGCCTGGATCGTCTGCGCATCCTCGAGCCAGACGACCCCTCCATGGGGAAGGCCGTGCGAGAGGTGCAGCGCGCTCTCGTGCTGCCGCTGCGCGTCGCACGGCTTGAGCGCGAGCAGCGGCCGCGCGGCAAAGTCGGGAGCGAGCGGCCACGGCGAGCCCGGCGGCGCGAGCAGCACGAACGGGTCGTCGAGCAGGTGCGACGACGCGATCCCGTCGAGGCCGACAGGAGCGGAGGTGAAGGCGGCATCGAGATCGCCGCCGGCGACGAGCTCGTGCAGCACTCGGTCGGCGTCGCCGAGCGTGAGCTCGAGTCGAACGGACGGCGCCCGCTCGCGGAACGACTGGACCGTCTGCGGCAGCACCGTCGCCCCCACGCTCTGGCTGTAGCCGACGCGGAGCACCGCCGGCAGCGCGGGCCACGAGGCTGCGACGTCCGTTCGCGCCGCCTGCAGACGAGCGATCAGCGCGACGGCGTGCTCGTAGAGCACTTGCCCCGGCTCGGTCAGCGAGATCGAGCTGCCGCCGCGCACCCGCTCGACGAGGCGCGCGCACACGAGCCGCTCGAGCGCCGCGATCTGGTTCGAGATCGCCGACTGCGTATAGCCCAGGCGCCTTCCCGCGCGGACGAACGACTGCTCTTCCGCGACCGCCTGCAGCGCCGCGAGATGCCGGAGCTCGATCCCCAACCACGCATGCGCGTCCGCAGCGGCCTGCATGCGCGCTGAGTTTAGTTGTACTAAGCTTGAGTTTGGGTTGTTGCTGCGTTAAGGCGGCGGACGAGCGTGACGCCGTCGCGGATCGTCAGCTGGACGCAGGCGACGCGCTCGTCACTCGCGAGCTTGTCGTTCAGCGCGGCGATCGCCTTCGTGGAGTCGTCCTGCGGGTCGAGCACGCGGCCGCTCCAGAGCGTGTTGTCGATCGCGATCAGCCCCCGCTCGGACAGCCGGGGCAGGACGGCCTCGTAGTAGTTGTCGTAGTTGCCCTTGTCCGCGTCGATGAAGACGAGGTCGAACTCGCCCTCGAGCCGGGCGATCGTCTCGAGCGCGGACCCGACGTGGATCGTGATCTTGTCTCCGTGCGGGCTCTCGGCGATGTAGCGGCGGGCGATCGCGACGTGCTTCGGCTCGATCTCGCAGGTGTCGACGTGCCCGTCCTCGGGGAGCGCGGCCGCCATCGACAGCGCCGCGTAGCCGGTGAACGTGCCGATCTCCAGCACGCGCCGGGCGCCGGTGGCGTGCACGAGCAGCTCCAGCAGCCGACCCTCGACCGGGCCCGTGAGCATCAGGGGCATGCTCGTCGTCGCGTACGTCTCCTCCTGGAGCCGGGCGAGCAGCTCGGCCGGCGCCGTCGTGTGCGCCTCGGCATACGCCTCGACCTGCTCGTCGACGATCGGGCTCAACGCTCTACCCGCGAGCCGCCGACGATCGCCTCTCGTCCGCCCGCGAAGCGGACGAGCGCCTTCCCCTTCCCGTCGTAGTCCGGCGACCAGACGACGAGCGTCGCGTCCTCGCCGCCGACGCGGACGGGCTCGTCGACCGACGGCGTCTCACCGCGCCAGTAGGTGACGAACGGGTTCTCCTCCCATTCGCGCCCGATCGTCGTTCCCTCGGTGTGACCGGGCAGCACGCGCACCTCGTGCGGCAGCGTCATCAGCACGTCCATCACCGAGCGCCGGATCGGCGCCGCGTCGGGCCCGCCCCCGACCGCGTCCTTGAAGAGGACGTCGGCCGTGAAGCAGACCGTGTCGTTGGCGAGGAAGGCGAGATGGTCGTCGGCGTGGCCCGGCGTCTCGAGCGCCTCGATGCGTAGGCCGCCCGTCTCCAGCGGGCCCTTGACGATCTCGACGCCGTAACGCGCGACGAGCTCGTCGTCACCGGCGACGTGGTCGTGGTGGGAATGGGTCGTGAGGAGGTGCGTGACCGTCAACCGCTCCCGCTCGACCACTTCGTACAGCGGCCCCAGCGGCGCGCCGCTGTCGACGAAGACGGCCGTGCCGCCCGGCTCGTCCGCGACCAGGTAGGCGTTCGAGAGCCACTCCGGATGCATGCTCCGCTCGATCAGCATGCGAGAACCGTAACGGCGCACGTCTCGGCCTGCCGACCGAAAGGATCGACGCCGACCCGGCCTCTACGTCTATGTCGGGTGCAGCTCGTTCGCGCTCACGGAACCCGTGGGGGAATCGGGACCGGGAGCGCGGGCGTCGTGATCCCGGCATCGCCCGGAGGCGCCGGGAGCTGCGGCGGCTCCACGAGCGGCAGACGGGGAAGCGCGGGAACGGCTCCCTCCACCGGCAGGTCGGGCAACGGTGGAGGGGCCGGCGCTTCGACCGGGACGGCGACTCGGACGGCGACCGGGAGGGCCGGCGGCGCCACGGGCGGTAGTGCAGGGACGAGGGCAGGCGCAGGAGCCCCGTTGCCTCCTTCGGTAGTCGCGGGCGATGCGGCGGGGGCGACGGGCTCCGCGCCCGAGACCGGAACGACGACGGGCTCCGCGTCCGACGGGCAGGGGCGGGGGCGGCGAGGGGCCGTCGCCGGGTGCGCCGGCCTCGGGTTGCGCCGGCTCGGCCCCACGAGCTGAGGCCTGCGTCTGGATGCGCGTTGCGACCACGGCCGGCGCGACGAGAGCCGGCGATCGGCCCGGCGCGGTGGCGCCTGCCGGGCGACGCGGCCGTCGGGGCCGGCGTCGTCGCGGCGGCGGGCGACACAGCCGACAGGGCCGGCGGCGTCCGGTCCCGCGGCGTGGCCGGTGCGTCCGTCGTGATGCCCCCGCCCACGGCGACGGCGCCCGCGGCGGCGAGGCCGACGACGCGAGCGGCGCCGGAGCCGGCCGGGCTGAGCCGCTCCACGAGCGAGGCCAGCCAGTGTGGAAGCGAGACCAGTCCGCCGAGCCGGCTGGGCGTGTGCGCTCCGAGCTCCCGGCGAAGCTTCTGACGCGCGCGGAAGACGAGCATCTGCACCGCAGCGACGGTCGTCCCCAGCTCGGATGCGATCTCTCGGTGGGAGAGGCCACCGAGCTCGCTGAGCAGGAACGCCTTGCGCTGGCTCTCGGCGAGCGTCGCGAGCGCTTCCCGGATCTCGTCGGCCGAGATGGTCACGGCGTCCCCGGCCGCGTGCGACTCCAGCAGGGGCTCCTCACGGGGACGGCGGTGCGCCGCGCGGAAGCGGCGGCGGCGAACGTTCTCGGCGATCGCGTGCAGCCAGGCACGCGGCAAGTCGGGCTCGTTTCCGCGGAGGACGGCGCGGTAGGCGTCGAGGAAGGTCGTCTGCGTGACGTCCTCGGCCTCGTGGTGGTCGCCGAGCTTGCGCAACGCGACCCGGTAGACCTCCTGCCGGTGGCTGCGGTAGAGGCCCTCGAAGTCGAGCCGCGTCGGGCGCTGACTCATGGGACGACAACGCCCGGGAACGTCGGCGCGATACGGCCTCCGGTCGTCGCAGAGGCGAGAATCCCGCGGATGCGCGTCGCCTCGGTGCTGCTCGTGCTGCTCGCCCTGCTCGCCGCGTCGCCCGCGCAGGGCGGCGTGCGGGTCGTGCCGCCGTTCGAGCCGGCGGAGTACGCCGACACCGCGGCTGTCGGGCTGCTCGTTCCAGGCGCCGGGCCGACCGTGACCCGCGACTCCGCCCTGAACGCGCTTCTGCGCGGTCAGCTCGAGCACGAGCTGCTCGGCGGTACCGCGCCGGGAGACGCGCTGATCGAGCTCGGCGACCCGAGCGGGCCCGAGATCCTGGTCTCGCTCCCGCCGCCCGGCCGCAGCGAGAACGACCGGCGCTACCCGATCGCGCTCCTCGGCGCGCGCGGGCTGCTCACGTCCGACTCGACGCGGATCGACGGACTCGTCTCCGTCACCGACGTCGCCACCGGACGGTTGCGCGTCGTCGACAGCGCCGATCCGGTCGCGGAGCTCGAGACCCTCGACGACCGGATCGAACGGAACGACCGTCTGCGCCTGCCGCTGACGATCGGGCTTGCCGCGCTCTTGATCGTGCTCGCGCTCGTCCGTCCCGGCCTCGCTCTCCGCGCGCTGCTCGTCGCGCTCGCCGCGAACCTCTGGCTCGACCCGGTGATCGCGATCGCGGCCGGCGCGGCGGCAGTCGTGCTGCCGCTCGGGCTCGCGTGCGCGTCGATCCTCGCCGCCTACCTGGTCTCGATGGGTCTCGACGCGGAGGCTGTTGCGCTCTCGCCGTTCGGGCCTTCCCAGTCGGGCCGCTTCTACGGGATCAACAACCTGCTCGAGACAATGCTGCTCGCGCCGTCGCTCGTCGGCGCGGCGCTGCTCGGACGGGCGGGGATCGGCGTCGCCGCGCTCGCCTTCGTCACGATCGGCGGCAATCGCTTCGGCGCGGACGGCGGCGGGATCGTCGTGCTCGCCGCCGCCTATCTCGTGCTCTGGCTGCGCCTCCGTGGCCGAAGGCCGACGGTCGGCCTTGCCGCCGGTGTCGTTGCGGGCGCGATCGTGGTCGCGCTGCTGGTGCTCGCGCTCGACGCGGCGACCGGTGGCTCGAGCCACGTCACCGACGCCGTCGGCGACGGCCCGGTCGCGCTCGCCGGCGACCTCGCCGACCGAATCGAGCTCTCCGTCAGGCGGACGGCCGCGAGCGCGGGCTCGATCGCCGTCGTGCTCGGCTCGCTCGCGATCCTCGTCGCCGTCGCCTTGCGCCGCCCACGCGACGCAGTGCTCGACGCCTTCCTCGCCGGCCTCGCCGTCTCGCTCCTCGTCAACGACACGCCGGCCGACGTGGCCGGAATGGGCGCCGCGATCGCGATCGCGCTTGCCCGGCACCCACCGCTGCACGCCTCGTTAGACTCACCGGCGATGCGTCGCGCGGCTGCCCTGCTCGCAGTGCTCGCCCTCACCGCCGGGATCGCGGGTTGTGGCGGCGAGGAGGAGGTCTCGCCGACTCCCGAGACGGTCATCGGCACGTTGCCGGAGGAGACCACCGGCGAGACGAGCGGCGATACGACGGGCGAGACGACCGAGGGGCCGGCCTCCACCGTCGAGGGCGACGCGGCGGCGGGCGAGGCCATCTTCGCCTCGGCGGGTTGCGGCGGCTGTCACACGCTCGAGGCGGCAGGCTCGTCCGGCACCGTCGGCCCCAACCTCGACGACTCGCAGCCCGACTTCGAGCTCGCGGTCGACCGCGTCACGAACGGCGCCGGGGCGATGCCGGCCTTCGAGGGCCAGTTGAGCGAGCAGGAGATCGCCAACGTGGCCGCCTACGTGGTCGAGAACACTTCCGGCTAAGACTTCCCGCGAGCTTCCCGCGCGAGATCGCTGCGATCGCGTGCGACCTCGACCGGACGCTGATCGCCGAGGACGGCGTCCTGCGGCCGCGTACCGTGTCCTCACTCGTCGCCGCCCAGGCAGCGGGGATCCACGTCGTGCTCGCGACCGGCCGGATGTTCCGCTCCGCGCTCCCGTTCGCCCGAGTCGCGCGGATCGAGGCGCCGCTCGTCTGCTACCAGGGCGCAGCGGTCGTCGACCCCGTCACGAGCGAGTGGCTGCTGCACGAGCCGATCCCGCTCGAGCTCGCGCGGGAAGCGATCGCGGCCGTCGAGGAGGAGGGCTTCGCGCTCAACTGCTACGTCGACGACGAGCTCTGCGTCGCCGAGCTGACCGAGCACGCTCGCGCGTACGCCGACTTCCAGCACCTGCCGATCTCGGTGGTCGGCCCTCTGCTCGGCTGGCTGGAGCGACCGCCGACGAAGCTCGTCGTCGTGGACGACCCCGTGAGACTCGACGGCCTGCGGCCCAGCCTCGTGGAGCGCTTCGGCGAGCGGCTCTACATCGCCAAGTCCCTTCCCTACTTCCTCGAGCTCGCGAGCCCTCGGATCTCGAAGGGGAGCGGGCTCGAGTTCGTCGCCGACCACATGGGCTTTCGCGCCGAGGACACGGTCGCGTTCGGCGACGGCGAGAACGACCTCGAGCTGCTCGAGTCGGCGGGGTATGCGGTCTGCGTCGAGAACGGACATGAGCTGCTCAAGGCCCGGGCCGACTGGATCTGCCCCGGTCCGGACGTGGAGGGAGTGGCTCAGGTGCTCGAGGCCTTTCTAGACTCCCGGTCATGATCGACCTCAGGGCCGCCCGCAACGATCCGGACGCCTTTCGCGCCGCGCTGGCCCGCAAGGGGGCCGCGGCGGACTTCGACGCGCTCGTGGAGGCCGACGAGCGCTGGCGCGTGCTCGTGCCGCGGATCGACGAGCTGCGCGGGAAGACGAAGCTCAAGGGGAAGCCGTCCCCCGAGCAGCTCGCCGAGCTGCAGCAGGTGAAGGAGGAGCTCAAGGCCGCCGAAGAGGAGCTAGGGGCGGCGGAGGCGGAACGCGACCGGCTCGCGCTTCGCGTCCCGAACCTCCCGCACGAGGACGTTCCGGACGGCTCGACCGACGACGACGTCGCCGAGGTCCGGCGCGTCGGTGAGCCGCCGCGCCTGGAGGACGCGCGCGAGCACACGGAGGTCGGCCGCTTCGACATGGAGCGCGCGGCGCGCATGTCGGGCGCCCGGTTCGGCTACTGGATCGGCGACACGGCGCGGCTCTCGCTGGCGCTCTACCGGCTCGCGCTCGACCGGCTGGCCGCGAAGGGGTTCGTCACCGTCCTCCCCCCCGTGCTCGTCCGCGAGGAGGCGCTGATCGGCACCGGCGCGTTCCCCTCGGACGAGGCGAACGTCTACGAGATCGAGGCCGACGGGCTCTACCTCGCCGGCACCGCCGAGATCCCGATCGCGAGCCTCCACGCCGGCGAGATCCTCGACGCCGACGAGCTGCCGCTCCGCTACGTCGCGTTCTCCCCGTGCTTCCGCCGTGAGGCGGGTGCAGCAGGGCGGGACACGCGCGGGATGATCCGGGTGCACCAGTTCAACAAGGTCGAGCAGTTCTCGCTCACGCGGCCGGAGGACTCCTGGGTCGAGCACGAGCTTCTACTCGCGAACACGGAGGAGCTCGTCGCAGAGCTCGGCCTGCCCTACCGCGTCGTCGTGCTCCCCGCAGGCGACATGTCGAGTGCGTCGGCGAAGACCTACGACGTCGAGGTCTGGTTCCCGAGCCAGGAGCGCTATCGCGAGACGGCCTCGATCTCGAACACGACCGACTTCCAGTCGCGCAGGCTCGGCATCCGCTGCCGCGCCGAGCGAGGGCTCGAGCCCGTCCACATGCTCAACGGCACCGCGGTCGTCGACCGGATGGCGCTCGCGATCCTGGAGAACTTCCAGGGCGAGGTGCCCGAGGTGCTCCGCGAGTACGGCGCACCCGAACGTGTGACGACCTGACAGGGCCAAGAAAGCCACTTGTGCGGAGGCACGACGTCCGCCACGCTTTCGTGCGTGGACGAGCCCACGATCGAACGCGAGGAGGTTGTGGCGCTACTTTTCAATGTGAGCGACATCGCGGAGTTGCTCCGGAGCATCGAGAGCCTGCTGGGAGGAGACGATGGCGAAGAAGAGATGGACTGACGCCGACCGGCGACGGCACGAGCGCGTTCAGGAAAATGTCGAACGCACGCGACGACTCGCCGAGAAGGCGCAAGCCGAGCTCGACCGGCGTAAGCGGCAAGACGCCTGAGCGCCGCGGCGCGAGAGCACTACACTCGACTTCCGGGCGGGGTGCCGGAGCGGTCGAACGGGGCGGTCTTGAAAATCGCTGACGGGGCAACTCGTCCGAGGGTTCGAATCCCTCCCCCGCCGCTGTCGGAGGCTCGCAAACCCGCTCTCCCACTGGGTTGCAAGCCTCCGCTTCAGCTCGTCGTTCCGTCCGCGTTGTCCGAGAAGTCCGCCGTAACGCGGACGGGATCATCAGTCAAGCGGGCTAGTGGCGACGGCGGTGGAGCCGAGGTCGTCGGAGTGGCCGGCGGCCAAGCGCGGCCATTGCGAGATCGGCCGGCCGCCTGGCCGACCGACGGAGCGGCCGTGCTCATCGGTGCGCATCTGCTCGCTGCGCGTGCCGAGGTACAGCCGCGGCCAGCCCTCCGGGGAGTCCTCCCAGGACTCCTGGCGCCCGTAGACGGTCTGGTCGAGCATCGCGTACGAGCTACCCATCGTCTCGTTGCCCCGGCCGGTGGTCCAGTAGGTCTCGAAGACCTGGTCGCCGTCGCGCAGGTAGCACACGTTCATCCCGAAGTGCCGCCCAGAGATGAGCGCGTCGCGCGAGGTCTCGGGCACCGAGTAGAACGGCATCTCCCAGCCCAGGAACTCCCGGTAGCGGTCGCTCTCCGGGAACGGTCCCTGGCAGAAGACCGCGAACGTCACGTTGCGCGAGTGCAGGTAGGACAGCTCGCGCACCTGCGCGTTGTCCTTCGTGCAGCCTTCGCACTGACCGGCGGCCGGGGCACCGTCGTACCACATCATGTACGACGCGAAGAGCTGCGTACGTCCCTCGAAGGTGTCGATCAGACGGACCTCGCCGGCCGGTCCGACCAGCGGCGTGGTCGGGTCGACCTCGACCATCGGCAACCGTCGGCGAGCCGCTGCGATCGCGTCCCCCTCGCGGGTGTGTGCCTTCTCCCGGACCCGGAGCGCATCGATCTGCTCCTGCCAGGTCTCGCGGTCGACGATCGTCGGCGTTGCGGTCATGCTGGTCTCCTTCGTTGCGTGTGTCGGGTGATGGATGTAGACCGTCGGCCCACAGGAAACTCATCGCGGCCGGCACTAGCCTGACGGCTGTGGGCGACAACTCAGCCGAAACCACACTGACGCTGCTCGCGTCGACGTTCGGCTTCGACTCCTTCCGGCCCGGCCAGGAGCGAGTCGTGGAGGCGCTGCTGGCGGGCAGGTCGGCGCTCGCCGTCTTCCCGACAGGCGGCGGGAAGAGCCTCTGCTATCAGCTGCCGGCGCTGCTGCTCGATGGCGTGACGGTCGTCGTCTCGCCGTTGATCGCGCTGATGAAAGACCAGATCGACTCGCTGCAGCGACTCGGGGTCGAGGCGGCCAGGCTCGACTCGAGCCTCGGTCCAGACGAGCAGCGCGAGATCGGGGAGCGACTGCGCAGCGGCGCGCTGAAGCTCCTCTACGTGGCACCCGAGCGCTTCAACAACGAGCGTTTCCTCTCGCAGCTCGCGAGCACTCGAATCTCGCTCTTCGCGGTGGACGAGGCGCACTGCATCTCGGAGTGGGGCCACAACTTCCGGCCCGACTACCTCAAGCTCGCCGAGCGAGCCCGCGAGCTCGGCGCCGAGCGCGTACTGGCGCTGACCGCGACCGCCACGCCGGCTGTCGTTGCCGACATTCGAGCGGGGTTCGGGATCGAGGAGGCGGACGCAGTCGTGACCGGCTTCTACCGGCCCAACCTGACTCTGCTGCTGACGCCGGTCGCCGCCCGCGAGCGCGACGAGCTGCTGCTCGAGCGGCTGCGCGAGCGCCCGCCCGGCTCGACGATCGTCTACGTCACCCTGCAGCGAACCTCCCTGCGCGTCGCCGAGCAGCTCGTCGCGGCAGGTCTTCCCGCCCGTCCGTACCACGCCGGGATGGAGACCGAGGAGCGGGTCGCGACCCAGGAGTGGTGGGCGGGCTCACGCGACGGGATCGTCGTCGCCACGATCGCGTTCGGGATGGGGATCGACAAGGCGGACGTCCGCTACGTCTACCACTACAACCTGCCGAAGGGCCTCGAGTCGTACTCGCAGGAGGTCGGACGAGCAGGACGGGACGGCGAGGAGAGCATCTGCGAGCTGTTCGCCTGCCCCGACGACGTGCCCACGCTCGAGAACTTCGCCTACGGCGACACGCCGACCCGGGAAGCGCTCGCCGGACTGCTGACAGACGTGCTCGTACACCCCGTGGGCGCCGAGTTCGCCGTCTCCGAGTACGAGCTCTCCGTTCGTCACGACCTGCGCCCGCTCGTCCTCAAGACGGCGCTCACCTACATCGAGCTCGACGGCGTCCTCAGACAAGGAACACCGTTCTACGCCGGCTACCGGCTACGACCGACCGGAGCTTCACTCGACGATGTCTTCAGCCGCTTCGACGAGTCCCGCGCTGGTTTCCTGCGCCGCGTGGTCGCCAGCGGGAAGACCGGCCGGACGTGGACGACGATCGCGCCCGCGGAGTCCGCGTCTGCGCTCGGTGAGGAACGCAGCCGAATCGTGGCCGCACTCGAGTACCTCGACCAGCAGGGCCTGATCGAGCTCCAGCCGGCCGAGCTGCGACAGCGATACACCGTCACCTCCCGCCCGGACTCCGAGGACGACCTGGTCGAGCGCCTGCTCGAGCGCTTCGCCCGCCGCGAGCGCTCGGAGACCGAGCGGATCCAGAACGTCCTCTCGCTCGTTACCCACGACGGCTGCCAGGTGCAGGCCCTCGTCGGCTACTTCGGCGAGACACGCGCCGAGCCGTGCGGCCACTGCAGCCATTGCCTGAATGGGGCGGCTCAGCAGCTTCCCGAGTCCGAGCCGAGGCCGCCGATCGGGCAGATCGTCGAGGCGACGACTCTGTCCGACCTGCGTTCGAACAACCCGGACTCACTTGGAACAGCAAGGCAGGTCGCCCGCTTTCTCGCCGGCATCACGAGCCCTGCGACAACCAGCGCCAAGCTGACCCGACACCCGCTCTTCGGCACGCTCACCGAACGACGCTTCCGCGACATCCTCGCCTGGTGCGAGGCGCGAAGTGACTCGAGTGTCTAGCCACCGGCGTGAAGTCCACGGCCGCCCGACCGGGATCAGCGACTCGCGCTCGAGGCTCGCCGGGTACCCTTGACAAACCACCGAAATGCGCCCTTGATCCGGGTGTGGGAGTGGACCATGTTGACCGGGTATCGCCGATGACTCCGGGCTTGAAATGAGACCGATGCGGCGTCTCACTTTGCTTGCGGCGCTTCTCGCGGTCCGTCTCCGCGGCTCCGGCCCATGCTTCGGAGCTCATCGACCGGAACGCCTCCGGGGTCGCGCTCGCCGTCAACGACAAGGGCGAGGCGCTGCTCACCTACCGGGCGGCGGGCAAGCTCAAGCGCGTCCTGGCGTGGGGCGCCGATCAACGCGATCGCCCCGACGCGCGCCCGGAAGCAGGTCGAGTTCGAGCTCGACTACTCGGGCGGCTACAAGAAGTACCAGCGCGACTACTGGAAGACCTTCGGCAGCGCCTGCGGCGCCTACGACGGGCCGGCGCTCACCTGGAAGGTCGCCGCATGCCGGGCCCCCGACGGGTCCTACTGGGCGCTGCAGGCCTGGCAGCGTGCACTGCCGAACTACGGGATCGCGCCGACGCCGGAGCAGGCCGTGTGGGAGCTCCGCCTCTCGCACTGGACCGGCGAGCCGGCGGTGCTGACGGTCAAGACCGACTGGGCCTACCGGCGCTACGACCATCTGTACGGCTCGTTCACGTACCAGGGCGGGGGTGTCTACGGCTTCAGCTCGACGCAGGCGGGCGTCCCGCTCGACACGTACGGCAGGAACCTCTACGTCGACACCTTCAACTCGTCGTACGGGCGCGGCTGGAAGCGGGAGAACAGCTTCCTCGCCCACCGTACGCGCGGCACGTTCTGTTACGGCTTCTTCCCGCACGGCGCCCGCCCGGTCGGGCGGGGGACGAAGTACCGCGCGACGATCATCGGGCCGGGTGTCACGCCCGACATCTTCTGGGAAGGCCCCGCACCGGGCGCGTACGACCAAGCCGCCGATCAGGCCGCGAACGACGAGCAACGCTCGTCGTACCGCGACGGCGTCTGCAAGATCAACTGACGAGCCTGAAGGGCTCCCGCCCTCCGGCCGGCGCCGCCAGCTCGACGAACGGCCGATCAGCGGCGAGACCCTCGGTCGTGACGAGGCGGCCGCCGGTGCGGCGCTCGAGCGCGGCGACGAGCGTCGAGCGCGGCACACGCGTCGCCTCGCTGCGCCCGTGCACGCCGGAGAGCGTCGACATCAGCGCGGTCAGCGGACGGGCCGGCGTCGGCTCGTCGCCCCAGAGACGGAAGAGCGACCGCGGCGTCGCGTTGCGGCTGCCGTGGTGGCCGACCTTGTAGAGATCGACGCGCGAGAGGAGCCTGCGCAGCGAGGCGCTCTCCGGCGCGTCGCGAAGCGCCCAGGACCAGTTCTCGATCTGCGCGTCGCCGGGGAAGAGGAGGCGCTTGTCCCCCACGTCGAGCAGGAGGACGACGCTCGTGTTGTTGAGCGCGTCGTCGACGGTGCGCACGATCCGCAGCAGCGACGCGAGCTGCTGGCGCTCCAGGCGCTCGACGATCCAGGCGACCGGGCCGGGCTCGACCCGAGGTCGCGCGGCGCGCCTTGACGGCGAGGACGGCCGGCACGCTGCCGTCGAGCCGCGCGTGCTGGGCGAGCCAGTATTCGGGATCGCTCGCCCGCTGCCGCGTCAGCGCCGGCACCTGCTCGACCGTCGGCGGCCCGAGCACGCGCACCCTGACGCCCGGGACGAACCGCTCGATCTTCGAGTCGCCGCCCGCCGCGACGTAGACGCCGTCACCCGCTTCCGCCCAGCGCTCCAGGTTCTCGAGCGCGGCCCGGTTGGGAAGCTGGTCGTCGGCCAGCGCGGCGAGCTCGCCGCGCACCGAGCGGCTGTCGGCGGCGCCGGCGAGGGAGGCGACCAGGCCGGCAAATTGCTGACCCGCCGCGAGCCCGGCGGCGAAGCGCCGCGAGCCCGAGCGGATCGCCGGACCGGCCGCGTCGGGCGGCAGCTTCGGATCGTCGGTCCAGGGGCGCACGACGAGCCCGGGCTCGAGGCGCTCGATCACGGCGGCAGTGTCCTCGAGCCCGAAGCCGCCCAGGTGGTCCTTGTGCCGGTGCGTGGCGACGAGCACGTCGAGCCGGCCGTTCGTGTGCTCCTCGATCAGTCGAGCGGCCTGCGGGAGCAGACCTGCTTGCCGCGCCGGGGCGTGCGTCGAGCCGAAGTCGAAGAGGATGTGCCGCTCGTCCCGCCCGTCCGGCAGCGCCCGCCGGTAGCGGAAGCTGACGAGGAAGCAGTCGCCGAAGCCGACCTGGTACATGCGCACGTGGATGCGCGACGGCCGAGGGGCGCTGCGGGCGCGGGCCACCGCTACCAGTCCTCGCCGGCGCGCATGTTCGGCTGGTGGAACTCGGCGAAACGCATCCCGAGCGGCGTGCCGAAGGAGAACCCGAGCCGGCCGCGCGTGTCGAAGAAGCCGTGCCTGAGCAGGTAGTCGAGCCGCCGGCTCTGCCGCTCCCAGTCGTCGAGCGGCTTGCGCTGGTGGAACTTCGCCATCCCGAACTGGTCGAAGATCAGCGTCCCACCGCCCCAGAGTTGGATCTCCGTCTTCGCGCCGACGTCGGCGGGCAGGGTGACGCCGAGCCGAGCCGCCTCGGCGGCGGTGACGTTCAGCGTCTGCACGTAGTCGGCCACGACCTCGTTGACGACGAGGCCGTCCGGTCCGACGCGGATCGACGGACGGACCGCCTCGACGCGGAGCGAGAAGCGCCGGTCGATCCCCAGGCGCTCGGCGTTCTGCCAGACGAAGCGGAACACCTCGTCCGCGTCGGAGCGCATCGCGACGAAGTTCAGGCCCTCGTAGAGCAGCGGCTGCTCGGCGAGGTCGACGATGCGTTCCGGCGGCGGCACGATCCCGAAGGCGGCGAACGCAGCGGCGACCGAGTCGCGGTACCCGTGCGGATCGTCGGGGGCGACGACGCGGTCGGCGACGAGCAGCGCGTCGATGAAGTCCTCGAACTCCAGCTCGACCGCCGGCGCGTAGTCGGTCGCGCGGATCGTCATCTGGAGGAGGTGCTTGGCCGCCTTCGCGCCCTCCTCCGCGGCGCGCCCTCTGTCGAGGCCGCCGGAGCGGATCAGCGCCGCGACGCGCTTCGACCACATCGCGAGCAGGGCGCGCAGCACCGCGGCGACGGCTACCTCGCCGCGCCGGTGCGGCTCCTCGAACGCGAGATCGAGCCGCCACTTGTCACTGGGCTCGAGCTCGAGCGAGCGGCGGAGCGCGCTCCCCCGCACGCCCGACGTCGCCTCGCCGAACTGCTCGGCGAGCGAGAAGATCGCCGTTCGCTCCAGCTTCGCCGGGTCGACGCGACCGGCCGGGATGCGCCCGCGAACGTCGGCTTTGCCCAGCACCGTCTCGACCAGCGGACCGACGGAGAAGACCGACAGCAGGGCGACGATGTCGGCGAACGCCTCGTGGAAGGCCGCCTGGTCGGGGAGCCCCGGCTCGATCAGGTGCGGCCTGAGGCCGTCGAGGATCGCGTGCGTCGACCTCGTGGGCGACGATGTCGTGCGAGAGGCACGTGTAGATCGTCTCGTTCGGGAGCTCGAGATAGCCGAAGAAGACGCCCCGGTCGTCACCCGCGTAGTGGGCGTTCGCCTCCGAGAAGGCGTGCGGGACGAGAAAGAGCTGGTGGCCTCCGAACGCCCAGGCGAGCCGGCGGCCCAGCGCGAGCTCGAAGGCGGCCAGCGTGCGCGCCGCGATCGCGTAGACGTTCTGGGCGTGGAAGTCGAAGTCGCCGACGAGCTTCGAGCCGTCCTTCCCGGCAAAGCGGTCGCTGTAGCTCCACGGCCGCTCCCACGATGCGGCGGCAGGGTCGCGCAGGTCGACGGGCGGCCGCAGCACCGCCCGGGCCGCGTCGTAGTCGACGACGTGGAACCGCTGGCCGCGCGGCCCGGGCTCGAGCAGGTCGACCGGCACGTCGACCTGGGCGACGACGATCCTGCCGTCGGCATCCGTGATCGACGGGTCCTGGGCGACGATCGTCATCTTCCGCGCCCGCCGGGCCGACTCGGGCGTCCGGGTGTCGACGAATCGCGCGATCTCCGCCACGGCGAACCAACTATGGGCCGGGCCGTCGCCCAGAGTCAACAGCTCTGCTCTCGCACCTGCCCGAAAGTCGCGTAGACAACCCCGCCCGGCCCTTGCTAGAACGAGCCCGTTTCGTCAATTCGATTGGGGGAGGGGTAACAACGATGAAGGGGACTACTCGCCGCCTTGGCGCGGTCCTGGCGGCTTCTGTGGCCGTGCTCGCGCTCGCCGCGTCGCCGGCGTTCGCGCACTTCTGCTCGAAGTCGGGCTGGAGCGACAGCGCGTTCGCCCATGCTGCGAAGTCGAAGGCATGGTCGACACCTGCCGAGATGAAGATGTTCATCGCGGAGGCGGAGGCCGCCGGGGAGATCTGCACGGCCGGGGCCGAGGACCTGGTTGCCCAGATCGACTCGCGGCCCGAGAACACGCTGTTCATGGGGCCTGGCCTGCTTGCGGGCGGCACGCTCAAGAACGGCAAGGGCAACACGCCCGAGCACTTCGACCACCTGCACTTCGACGAGGCGTTCGGCCTCTGCGCGCCTAGGCATCGCGGGAGCGGCGGCCGGCAGCGGCCGCCGCATCACCCGCCGGGCTCGCGCGGCGGGCGACTGAGCCTCGCCCGCAGCGCGGCGATCTCCGCCCGGGTGAAGAGCGGTCGCTCCGGATCGAGATCGCGGAGCTCGTCCCGTCCCGCAGGGCGCCCGCGCTCCTGCTCCAGCTTCACCGCGCGCCGGAGGCACGAGTCGCAGAGCGTGGCGAGGTCCCGTTCCGGCCGCTCCTCCCCGAGGGCGCCGTGGTCGAGCGCGTACGCACGGAGCCCCTCGGTCCTGCCGCAGCGCGTCACCTCGCAGACCGGCGTCCGCTCCAGCTGGGCACGCGTGCGGCGCGCCCAGTGCCTGCTCCCGTAGTAGGCGCGGCGCTCGGCCGCGAAGACGGCGCGGTAGAGCTCGGGAGCGAGCTTCCCCTCGACGTCGACCGCCGTCCGCCGCACGTGCCAGCGCTCGACGAGCTCGCGCGCCTCACGGACGACCTCCTCTCGCCGCCGTGACGCTTCACGCTCGTGCAGCTCGTGGACCGTCAAGAGCGGCGCCGCGGCACGCCGCTCGCGCAGCACGTCCTGGAGCGACTTCTTCCGCGGCGAAGGCATGCCCGTCAACGTACCGTCAGCCGACACGGGCGACTAGCGTCGACGGGATCCGTCACTACTATGTGACGCCGTGAACGGGGTCTCCTCGCCTGTCGAGGCGCGTCATCGCGCCTTGCTCGACGCTCTACCGGATCTGCTGCTTCGGCTGCGGGCCGACGGCACCTACCTCGAGGTCGACAGGCGACGTCTCGAAGCTGGCGAACCCGCCGGACATCGTCGTCGGCTCGAACGTGCGCACCCTGCTTCCACCGGAGATCGCCGACCGGCTGATGAGCTGTGTCGCCGCCGCGCTCGAGTCGGGCAAGCTCGCAACGGTCGAGTACCCGCTGCGCACGCACCTCGGCGACGAGCGCGACTTCGAGGTGCGAATCGCGCCCGCCGGCCCGGACGAGGTGCTCGCCGTCGTCCGCGACGTCACCGACCTTCGCCAGGCGATGCGGGACCTGACCGAGTCGCGCGCGCGCATCGTCGCGGCCGGCGATGCCGAGCGGCGGCGGGTCGAGCGCAACCTGCACGACGGCGCCCAGCAGCGGCTCGTCACGGTCGCGCTCCACCTCCACCTCGTCCGCCGCAGGCTCGAGACGGACCCGCACGAGGTGCCCGAGCTGGTCGAGTCGGCGCAGACGGAGCTGACGCTCGCGCTCGAGGAGATTCGCGAGCTGGTGCGCGGGCTGCACCCCCGCCTGCTCTCCGAACGGGGCCTCGGCCCCGCGCTGACGGCACTCGCGGAGCGTGCTCTCCTCCCGGTCGAGATCGTCGAGACTCCGGCACGGCGTCTCCCGGCCGCAGTCGAGGCTGCCGCGTACTACGTCGTCGCCGAGGCCCTCGCGAACGCCGGGAAGCACAGCGGCGCCTCGCTCGTGACGGTCCGCGTCGCCACCGAAGACGAGACGGTCGTCGTCGAGATCGTCGACGACGGCGTCGGCGGCGCCGATCCCGCGGGCTCGGGCTTGCGCGGCCTCTCGGACCGCGTCGCGGCGCTCGGCGGCATGCTCGCGCTCTCGAGCGCGCCCGGCCGGGGCACCGCGCTCCGCGCCGAGCTACCCGTCCGACTGATCCGCCCCGGCGGAGAGCACGAATCAGGAGGAAACGTGCCCTCCGCGCGGAACTCTGCGCGACCACTTGATCCGGGAGGTTGGTCATGGATCGGACACCAGTCCAGAACGTCGCCCGGCTGGTAGGAATCGTCTTCCTGCTGGTCGGCATCGCCGGCTTCATCCCCGGCATCACCACAAACCTCTACGAAGGGCTCGAGTTCGCCGGCAACGACGGGACCGCGGAGCTCCTCGGTCTGTTCCAGGTGAGCGTCCTGCACAACATCGTGCACCTGCTCTTCGGCCTCGCGGGCCTCGCTCTGGCCGGGACGGCGAGCGGCGCCCGCACCTTCCTGGTCGGCGGCGGCGCGATCTATATCGCCCTGTGGCTGCTCGGGCTGATCGGCGCCACGGACTGGATCCCGACGAACAGCGCCGACGACTGGCTCCACTTCGTCCTCGGCGTCGGCATGGTCGGCCTGGGCGTCGCGCTCACTCGCGAGCGTCCGGTCGCGACGACGACCTGACACGAACGGGAAGGGCGGACGCGCGTCCGCCCTTCCTCTGATTCGACGAATCACTCGTTGGGGGGTGCTGGGCGCCGGCGCGCCCGTCGAAGCTCACCCCCATGCGCATTCGTCTCGCCGCCGTCCTCGCCGTGCTGGTCGCGGTCGCCCTTCCGTCGCCCGCCTCGCCTCCGAGCTGATCGACCGGAACGCGAGCAGGGTCTCGCTCAAGGTCGCAGGCAACGGCCAGGCTCTGCTCAGCTACACCGTGGGCGGCAAGCGCCGGAACGTCCTCGCCTGGGGCGCGGTCGACGCCGTCCACCCGACATCGTCCCGTCCCCAGGTCGCCTTCCGGCTCGACTACTCCGGCGGCTACGGCACGTACAAGCGCGACGTCTGGAAGACGCTGAAGAACGCGTGCAGGCCCTACGACGGCCCCGCGCTGAAGTGGCTCGTCACCGCGTGCAAGGCGAAAGACGGCTCCTACTGGGCTGTCCAGTCCTGGCAGCGGATGCTGCCCAACTACGGGCTCGCCGCGAAGGGGCCCTCGGCGGTCTGGGAGCTCCGGCTCTCGCACTGGCGCGGGGAGCTGCCGCAGCTGACCGTCCACCTGAACTGGGCCTACAAGCGCTACCACCACCTCTTCGGCTCGTTCACGTATCGCGGCCGGCCGGTGCACGGCTTCAGGTCGACGTCGACCGGGGTGTCCCGCTCGACACCTTCGGTCGCAACCTCTACCTCGACACCTTCAACTCGGCGTACGGGACGGGCTGGAGGCGGGAGAACAGCTTTCTGATGCACAGGAGCAAAGGGACGTTCTGCTACGGCTTCTACTCGCCACGGCAGCCGCCCCGAGGGTCACGGCGAGCGCTACCGCGGCACGATCATCGGCCCGGCGTGACGCCGGACGTCTCCTGGGAGAGCGCGGCTCTCGGCGCCTACGACCAGGCATTCGACCTGGAGCAGCACGCCTTCCAGAAGGAGTTCCTCGCCGGCGACTCCCTCTGCCGCGCCGTCTAGCATCGTCGCCGTGACCGGCGGTGACCTGCGCGACGTGATGCGCCGCTACCCCGTCGGGGTCAGCGTGGTCACGGTCGACCTCGACGGGGAGCGGCTCGGCGTGACCGTCGCCTCGCTCTCCTCGCTCGCGCTCGAGCCGCCGCTCGTGGGGATCTCGATCGCGCACCAGGCAGCGCTGCACGAGCTGCTCCGCGCGGCCGGCGGCTTTGCCGTCTCGCTGCTGAGCGCCGACCAAGAAGCGCTCGCGCAGCACTTCTCGCGCGGGGTGCCGCCGATCGCGATGTGGCAGGGGATCGACGCGACGAACGGGCCACGTGGGCCGTTGCTGGCCGGCGCCGTCGGCTGGCTCGAGTGCGAGGTCACCGCCGAGCACGACGCCGGCGACCACACGCTCTTCCTCGGACGGGTCGAGCGGGCCGAACAGGGAGCCGAAGCGCCGCCGCTCCTCCGCCTCGGCGGCGGGTACCGCACCGCGTGATCGAGGCGGTCGTCTTCGACCTCGACGGCGTGATCGTCGACTCGGAGCAGGTGTGGGACGACGTGCGCGAGCAGCTGGCAAAGGAGCGTGGCGGCCGCTGGCACGAGGGCGCCCAGGCGGCCATGATGGGCATGAGCTCGCCCGAGTGGTCGGCCTACATGCACGACGAGATCGGGCTCGAGGAGTCGCCGGAGGAGATCAACGACGAGGTCGTCCGCCGCATGCTCGCGCGCTACCGCGAGTCGCTGCCGCTCATCGACGGTGCCGTGGACGCCGTGCGCCGCCTGCGCTTCCGCGTTCACGCTCGCCGTCGCCTCGTCGTCGAACCGGCCGCTGATCGAGGCGGTGCTCGAGAGCGCCGGGATCGACGAGCTGTTCGCGGTCACCGTCTCCTCCGAGGAGGTCGAACGCGGGAAGCCCGCGCCGGACGTGTACCTCGAGGCTGCGCGCCGCCTGGGGATCGAGCCGACGCGCTGCGCCGCGATCGAGGACTCGTCGAACGGGATCCGCGCCGCGCACGCGGCCGGGATGCGCGTACTCGTGCTCCCGAACGCGCACTACCCGCCGGCGGCGGATGCGCTCGCGCTCGCGGACGTCGTGCTCGGCTCGCCGCGCGAGCTGACGCCCGAGCTCGTCCGCGGCTAGAGATCGAGCGCGAAGACCTGCAGGACGCGGCCCCACGGCGTCGGCTCACCGTCGCGAAGGTAGCGTCCGCCCCCGCGAAACCCGATCGCGTTCGGCTCGGCCTCCCACTCGAGCTGCTCGCGCGACCTCGGCGGCGCGTCGCGCGCCCGCTCGAAGGACCGTTCTGATCGACCGTGCGATCCAGTCGGGCTAGACGGTCCGGCGATCCGCCTCGACCGAGAATCGCGGCGATCTCATCGAACCCGGCCCGCTCGGCGTGGGCGAGCGGCGTCACGCCCTCACGGTCGGCGAGGTTGACGTCCGCGCCGGCGTCGACGAGCAGCCGGACCGTTTCGACGTGCTTCGGGCCGCCGTCGCCGAGGATGATCGCCTCGAGCAGCGCCGTCCAGCCGAGCCGGTTGACGTGGTCGACCTCGACGCCCGCGTCGAGGAGCCGCGTCACGATCTCCGGATAGCCGCGATGGCGCCGCCCGAATCAGGCCGGTGCCGTCGTAGCTGTCCTTCGCCTGGACGTCGGCGCCGTTTGCGAGCATCAGCTCGAGCAGGGCGGGATCGGGACCGACCTCGCTCGTCGCGTAGAGGTAGGCGCTCTGCTCGGTCTCGTCCTTGACGTTCACGTCGGCGCCCTGCTCGATCAGCTCGCGCGCCTCGGCGACCCGGTTCGCGCGCGCTGCCTCGAGCAGCCGCGCGTCGAGCTCCGGGTCGGGCTCGTCGGAGCCGCCGCACGCGGCGAGCAGCAGCACGACCGAGACGACGAGCAGCGCCCTCACGCGGCGCGGCCGAGCAGGACGCAGCCGTTGTGGCCGCCGAGACCCATCGCGTTCGAGAGGGCGACGTCGAGCTCGACCTCGCGCGCCTCGTTCGGGACGTAGTCGAGGTCGCACTCCGGGTCCGGGTTCCGGTAGTTGATCGTCGGCGGCAGCAGCTGATGGTGGAGCGCGAGCGCGCACATCATCGCCTCGATCGCGCCGGCCGCGCCGAAGCAGTGCCCGGTGACGGACTTCGTCGAGGAGACGGCGAGCGAGTACGCGTGCTCGCCGAAGACCAGCTTGATCGCGCGTGTCTCGGCCGCGTCCCCGAGCGGCGTCGAGGTGCCGTGCGCGTTGACGTAGCCGACGCGCTCGGGCTCGACACCCGACCGCTCGAGCGCGGCGCGCATCATCTCGGCGACGCCGACCGCCTCCGGCTCGGGCTGCGCCATGTGGTGAGCGTCGTTCGAGGCGCCGTAGCCGAGCACCTCGGCATAGATCCTCGCGCCGCGGGCCTGCGCCAACGCGAGGTCCTCGAGCATGAGGATGCAGGCACCCTCCGACATGACGAAGCCGGCGCGGGTCGCGTCGAAGGGCCGCGACGCCAGCGCCGGGTCCTCGTCCTCGGCGACGAGCCCGCGCATGGCGCAGAAGCCGGCCAGGATCAGCGGGTGGATGCAGGACTCGGTGCCGCCGGCGAGGACGGCGTCCGCTGCGCCGCGGCGGATCAGCTCCGCCCCCTCCCCGACCGCGTGCGAGCCGGTCGCGCACGCCGACACGGGCGCGTAGTTCGGCCCGCGCAGACCGAGCGAGATCGCGATCTGTCCGCTCGCCGAGTCGACGAGCACGCTCGGGATGAAGAAGGGCGAGACCCGGTCGCGCCCCCGCTCGCGCAGGACATCCTGCTGCTCCAGGATCCCGGGCAGGCCGCCGATCGCCGAGCCGACGACGATGCCGACCCGGGCCGGGTCGAGACCGTTCACGCCTGCGTCACGCCACGCTTCCTGCGCTGCGCCGAGCGCGAGCAGGACGTTCCGTTCCATGCGTCTGGCCTCCTTCGGCGGCGCCACCGAGGCTGCGTCGAAGCCCTTCACCTCGCCCGCGATCCGGACGGGGAACTCGCTCGCGTCGAAGGCTTCGATGAAGCCGACGCCGCTCTCGCCCGCGACGGCGGCGCGCCATGTCGACGGCGCGTCGAGCCCGATCGGCGTGACCGCCCCCAATCCCGTCACGGCGACCCGTCTCATCCGCCAATCGTAGTTACGGATCCGGGGCGGGCGGGGAGGATCGGAGCATGGCGACTGCCGGGACACCGGTCGCCGGTGAGCGGGTCACCAAGCCGCGACTGCTCTTCTTCACATCGTCGCTGTCCGGCGAGTGCCGCCGGGTGGAGGGGTTCCTCGCGCAGGTCCTCCAGCGCCGGCGCAACCACGGTACGTTCCGCCTCCTCGTCGTCGAGGAGGACGATCGGCCCGATCTCGTCTCGCGCTTCTCGATCTCTCAGGTGCCGACGCTGGTCGTCCTCGCCGGCAAGAAGGAACGCGTCCGGCTCGAGCGGCCGCGCGGCTGTCGGGAGATCGAGGCGCTGCTCAGGCCCTGGCTTCGGTGACGCGCGCCATCGCGAACCGGCCGAGCTCCCGGCCGCGGTAGCGAGCTACGCCCCGCCAGCCGGTCCCGTCGGGCTCGACCGCGTCGACGAGACCTGACCAGACGCCGCGGTAGCGGAGCTCTCGGCCGACGACGTCGAACGAGGCCCTCGCCGGCCCGATCACCGTCGCGCCCTGCGCGCCGTCGATCCGCTTGCGCACGCCGTAGAGCGGCGGCAGCAGGCCGCTCACGCGCCGAACGCTCCACTCGCCGTCGAGCTCGCCCATCGCAGTAGCCTTGCAGACGGTGCCCGGGCCGAACGTTCCCTTCCCCCCGATGGAGGCCGAGCTCGTCCGCGAGCTCCCCGCCGGCGAAGGCTGGCAGTACGAGCCCAAGTGGGACGGCTTTCGCGGCGTGCTCGAGAACGACGGCGGCGAGCTCGCGCTCTGGTCGCGTAACGAGCGGCCGCTGCTGCGCTACTTTCCCGAGCTCGCCCCGCTCGGCGAGCTGCTCCCGCCGCACTCCGCGCTCGACGGCGAGATCGTGATCGCCCGGGAGGGCGTCCTCGACTTCGACTCGATGCAGACGCGGCTCCATCCGGCCGAGAGCCGGGTCCGGAAGCTGGCGGCCGAGATCCCGGCGATCTTCATCGCGTTCGACCTCCTCCTCTGGGACGGCGACCCCGTGCACGAGCGCCCGCTCGAGGAGCGTCGCGCAGAGCTGCTCCGCCGGGGCGAGGGCTTCTGGATCTCGCCCGCGACGACGAAGCTCGACGCTGCGACGGCGTGGCTCGACCGCTTCGAGGCGACCGGGCTCGACGGCGTGATCGCGAAGCGGCTCGGGCTCGCGTACATGCCCGGCTCCCGCGAGGCGGTGGTCAAGGTGAAGGAGCACAAGACGGCCGACTGCGTCGTCATCGGCGTGCGCTGGAAGCAGCGGCCGGAGCGGTTGGCCACGCTTCTGCTCGGCCTCTACCGCGACGACGGTGAGGTCGACTACGTCGGCTCGGCGGCAGTCGGCGCGCGCAACCACGACGAGATCGCCGCCCGGGTGCTGCCGCTGCTCGACGAAAGCTCCGACCGACGCTTCTCGGAACCGAACCGTTGGGGCACCGACGGCCTCGAGGAGACGGCGCTCCGGCACGAGCTCGTCGCAGAGGTGCGCTACGACAAGGTCCAGGGCAACCGCTTTCGACACGGCACGAAGCTGATCCGCTTCCGCGACGACAAGGATCCGGACCAGTGCACGTGGCGAGAGGTGAGGCCCGCCCGCCGCGCCGACGACCCGACGGTGGAAAACCTGCTCGAACGGGCATAGCCGTCGGCATGAGCGACTACACGAAGTACAACCTCAGAGAGGTCGAGAACTCCGCGCCGAAGTTCCAGATGCCCGAGGAGATGGAGGCGCGCTTCGCGCGCAGGCCGATCGAGGGCGAGACCCTCGGCCTCAGCCTCTTCACGCTCGCACCGAACTTCCGCATTCCGTTCGGCCACAAGCACCCGAACCAGGAGGAGGTCTACGTCCTCGTCTCGGGCAGCGCCCGCATCAAGGTCGAGGACGAGGTCGTCGAGCTCCGGCCGTGGGACGCCGTCCGGATCGGCAAGGACACGATGCGGAACATGGAGGCAGGCCCGGAAGGCGCCGAGTACCTCGCGTTCGGCGCCGGCACCGACCCGCGCGACGCGGAGATGACGCCCGGCTGGTGGACCGACTGACGCACCCCTGGCTGATCCGGGAAAGATCAGGGTCGGCTCAGGGACGTGCCGGATGGCGTAGGCCTCCGCCCCACGCACGCTGTGGGAGATCATCCAAGGAGGCTCACATGTCCGACACGATCGACACGACGACGCTCGACGAGGCGGTCCCGCGACGGCTCGTGCGCGTCCGCGACGGCCGCTGGCTCGGCGGCGTCGCCGCCGGGCTGGGGCGCTACTTCGACGTCAACCCGCTCGTCTACCGCATCGCCTTCGGGGCGCTCGCCTTCGTCGGCGGCACCGGAGTCTTGCTCTACCTCGCCGCATGGCTCGTGATGCCGAGCGAGGACCGCGACGAGTCGACGGCGGTCGAGTTTCTGCGCGATCACCGCGAGCGGCCGTGGCTGCTGCTGGGTCTCGGTGTGCTCGCAGTGATCGCCGTGTTGACGTTCTCCGAGGTGGACTTCTGGTCGGGGCCGGGCAATCTCTGGCTCGCGGCGGCGATCGTCGGCGGCGCCCTCGTCTGGGCATACGTGATCGACCGGGACGAACGGCCGCGATCGGCCGTCACACAGGCCGGCGCGGCCGCGGAGGGCTCTCCTCCACCGCCTCGCCGCGAACGAAAGGCGTCGTTCTTTCCGCCCGTCGCCGGCGCGCTCCTCATCGCCGCCGGCTTCTTCGGGCTTCTCGCCGTGCTCGATGTGTACGACGTCGACGTGTCCGTCCTGCTGGCCGCCGCCGTCGCGGTCGTCGGCGCGGGGGTCGTCGCCGGGTTCCAGATGGGACGTCGAGTCGGGGGCCTGATCTTCCTCGGCCTCCTGCTGCTGATCGCCTTCGCCATCGCAGCCACCTCGCCCGTCAGCTTCTCGGCCGGCATCGGCGACCGAAACGAGCATCCGCTCACCGCGAGCTCGATCGAGCGCGAGTACGAGCTCGGGATCGGCGACTTCACGCTCGAGCTGGCCGACACCGATCTCCCGGCGGGGACGACCCGGGTCGACGCAAAGGTCGGCATCGGTGAGCTCGTCGTCACCGTGCCCGACGACGCCACCGTTGTGGTCGATGCGCATACGGGCCTCGGCAGGGTCGACGTGCTCGGCCGTGAGGACGACGGCGCAGGCGTGCACGAGCGCGTGGTCTCTGTTCCCCCCGGTGCAACGGCGGACACGCCCGTGCTGGAGCTCGAGGCGGACGTGGCGATCGGCAACCTCGAGGTGCGGCGCGAGTGACGACGAGCCCGTACCGGCTCCCCCTCGCCCTCCCGCGGCTGCGCCGCGCGGAGGGCGAAGGCGCCCTGGCGGGTGTCTGCTCGGGGATCGCGAAGAGCCTCGACGTCGACGTCACGCTCGTTCGCCTCACCTTCGCCCTGCTCGCCTTCGCGAGCGGCGCGGGAGTCGTCGCCTACGCGGGCGCCTGGCTCGCTCTCGCGCCGGAGGAGGGCCCGCCGCCGTCCTCCCGGCGTCGGGTGGTCGGGTACGTCGTGCTGGCGCTCGCCGCCGCGCTCGCCGTTCGCGGGCTCGGCCTCTCCGACTCGCTCGTGTGGCCTGCGGCCCTCTGCGGCGTCGGCATCGTGCTCGCCCGCCGGCCCGGCCGCGCGCAGGTCATCGGCGGGCTGACGCTGGTGGCCCTCGGCGTGATCGTGTTCATCGACCGCAACTCAGGCGGCGCCGAGCGCGACACGGTGCTCGAGTCGAGCGGTGTCGCGATCGCGCTCCTGCTCGTGCTCGGCCCGTGGGCCTGGCGGCTCGCGGCTGAGCGAGACGCCGAGCGGACGGCCCGGATCCGCTCGGAGGAGCGGGCCGAGATGGCCGCGCGCGTGCACGACTCCGTCCTGCAGACGCTCGCGCTCGTCCAGCGCGAGGCAGGCGATCCTCGCCGCGTCGCCGCCCTGGCCCGCCGCCAGGAGCGCGAGCTGCGAGGCTGGCTCTACCCGGATGCCGCGATGCCGGAGAACAGCCTCGCGTCCGCGATCGAGGCGGCGGCAGCCGAGGTCGAGGAGCTGCACGGGGTACCCGTCGAGCTCGTCCGCACCGGCGACGTGGCGGTCGACGAGCGTGTCGAGGCACTCGTCCTCGCGACGCGCGAGGCAATGGCGAACGCAGCGAGGCACTCCGGCGCGGACGAGGTCTCCACCTTCGTCGACGTCGGCGACGACGAGATCGCCGTCTACGTCCGTGACCGCGGCTCGGGGTTCGATCCTGAGGCGCTGCCTCGCGATGCGCACGGAATCGCCGAGTCGATCCGCGGGCGGATGGCCCGCGCCGGCGGCACCGCGGAGCTGACGTCCACGGACGCCGGAACCGAGGTCGAGCTGCGGTTGCCGAGGGCGAAATGACCGCGCGGCGCGTCGTGATCGTCGACGACCACGATCTCTTCCGCGCCGGCGTGCGCAGCGAGCTGGGCGACGCCGTCGAGATCGTCGGCGAGGCGGGCTCGGTCGCCGAGGCGGTGCCGCTCATCCGGGAGCTCGACCCCGACGTGGTCCTGCTCGACGTCCACCTTCCCGACGGCGGGGGCCACGCCGTGATCGTCCAGGTCGCTCCCGAGCGGCCGGGCGTGCGCTTTCTCGCGCTCTCGGTCTCCGACGCGGCCGAGGACGTGATCGACGTGATCCGCGCCGGCGCACGCGGGTACGTGACCAAGACGATCTCGGGGCCGGAGCTCGTGGACGCGGTCAACCGCGTCGCCGACGGCGACGCCGTCTTCTCCCCCAGGCTCGCGGGCTTCGTGCTCGACGCGTTCCGCTCGGGGGCGCCGCCCGTCGACCCCGAGCTCGACACCCTCACCGCGCGCGAGCGAGAGGTGCTGCAGCTGATCGCGCGCGGGTACCGCTACAAGGAGATCGCGGCACGCCTCCACCTCTCGGTGAAGACTGTCGAGAGCCACGTCTCCGCCGTCCTGCGCAAGCTCCAGCTCTCGAGCCGCCACGAGCTGACCCGCTGGGCCGCGGAGCGCCGGTTGATCTAAGCGCGAAACGACGTGGCCATCGCAACAATTGCGTGCCAATCGCTCCACAACCGCCCAGGCGGGACATGTCCGGGGACAGTCCCCGGACCGGTCCCGAGCAGACGTGGCGTGTTCGGCGAGCTCCACCGCGCCGGCGCCGAGGCCAAGTAACAGACTGTTACTTGGCCGGCTTCTTCGCGCGCGACGGCTGGACGCGCTTCGGCTCGCCGGGCATCTTCGGGAACTGCGGCGGGTAGGGCGCCTCGCCGACGCCGGCCGACTCCTCCCGCTCGACCCACTCGAGTAGCACCTGGAGGTCGCAGACCGCCTCGTCGATCCCCGCCTGGACGTCGCCGAGGCTCGCGAAGCGCGACGGCATCGAGGCCAGCGTGAAGTCCTCGGTCTCGACGTCCGGAAGCTCGTCCCAGGTGACCGGAGCAGAGACGGTCGCGTCGGCGCGGCCGCGCACGGAGTAGGCGGATGCGATCGTGCGGTCGCGGGCGTTCTGGTTGTAGTCGATGAAGACGCGCTCGCCGCGCTGCTCTTTCCACCAGGCGGTCGTCACCTGCTCGGGCGCCCGCCGCTCGATCTCGCGCGCGAACGCGAGGGCGCAGCGGCGCACGACGGGGAACTCCCACCTCGGCTCGATCCGGCAGGCGACGTGGATACCGCGGTTGCCCGACGTCTTCGGCCAGCCGGTCCAGCCCATCTCGGCCAGCGTCTCGCGCACGACGGCGGCGACCCGCTTCCCGTCCTCGAACGACGTGCCCGGCTGCGGGTCGATGTCGATCCGCAGCTCGTCGGGCCGGTCGACGTCGGCGCGCCGCGACGGCCACGGATGGAAGTCGACGACGGCCAGGTTCGCCGCCCACGCGACCTGGGCGATCTCGGTCACGCAGAGCTCGTCGGCGTGGCGGCCGGACGGAAACGTGACCGTCGCCACCTCGATCCAGTCGGGACGCTTCGGCGGCACGCGCTTCTGGTAGATCATCTCGCCCTCGACCCCGTCCGGGAAGCGGCGCAGCTGCGTCGGCCGCTCGTGGAGTGCGCGCAC
The DNA here is from genome assembly GCA_963733105.1 of uncultured Gemmatimonadales bacterium. Classification (GTDB taxonomy): domain Bacteria; phylum Gemmatimonadota; class Gemmatimonadetes; order Longimicrobiales; family Longimicrobiaceae; genus JAFAYN01. The sequence continues at coordinate 67,711 of CAVTCB010000005.1, forward strand.
GATCCCGTCGCCGACAGCGAGGTAGTACTGGACGAGATCCATCTTCGTCTCCTGCCGCGCCGGGAAGAGGACCTTGTCCGGGTTCGTCACCTTGACGACCCGCTCCCCCACCTCGAGCTCCACGAACGGCGACGGCATCGTCGGGACCGTACCTGGTGATAGGTTCGAGGTTCTCTCCGTTCGACCCCTGGAGACCGCCATGCGCAAGCTCGCCACGTTCCTGGTCGTCCTCGCTTTCGGAGGGTTAGCCGCGGGCTGCGGCTCCGACGACGATGCTGACACGGCGGCGACGGCGGCGACGACCGGCGAGGCCGCGGCGGCGGCGGACTGCGCGACGGAGAGCCTCGAGACGGTCACGGACGGCCGGCTGACGATCGGGACGGACAACCCCGCCTTCCCGCCGTGGTTCGACGGCGGCACCCCGGAGGGCTCCGACTGGGAGATCAACGACCCAGCCTCCGGCGAGGGCTTCGAGAGCGCCGTCGCCTACGCGGTTGCGGAGCAACTCGGCTTCGCCGAGGACGACGTCGACTGGGTCGTGGTGCCGTTCAACAACTCGTTCCGACCTGGCGACAAGAACTTCGACCTCGACATCAACCAGATCTCGGTCACCGAGGAGCGCGACCGCGCAGTCGACTTCAGCGACTCCTACTACGACGTCAACCAGGCGCTCGTGGGGCTCGCGGACACGCCGATCGCGAACGCGACCACGCTCGCGGATCTCGCCGACAATCAGCTCGGCGCCCAGGTCGGGACGACGAGCCTGCAGTACGTCCAGGACACGATCCAGCCCTCGAAGGAGCCGCGCGTCTACGACACGTCGAACGACGTCGTCTCCGCACTGAACGGCAAGCAGATCGACGGCATCGTCGTCGACCTGCCGACCGCGTTCTTCCTCGTCGGTTCCGGTGAGGTGAAGAACGGCACCGTGGTCGGCCAGTTCCCGTCCACCGGCGGCCAGGAGCACTTCGGGATGCTGTTCGAGGAGGGCAACCCCCTCCGCGACTGCGTGAACGAGGCGTTGGCGACGCTGAAGGACGACGGGACGCTGGCGGAGATCCAGCAGCAGTGGCTCTCCGAGAAGACGAGCGCCCCCGTGATCGAATAGCAGACCGCGGATCCCGCATCCTGGGTGGGCGCGGCGGGGGTCGCAGCCTCGCGATCGCGACGATCAGCACGGTCGTCGTCTTCGGCGCAATCGGGCTCGCGGTCACCAGCGCGCCGGGCTGGGAGGACGTGCGCGAAGCCTTCTTCTACGGCCCCGAATTCCGCGAGTCGTTCCCGGACATCCTCGAGAAGTTCTGGACGAACGTGAAGCTCTTCCTGCTCGCAGAGGTGTTCATCCTCGCCTGGGGGCTCGTGCTGGCGGTACTGCGCAGCCTGCCCGGCCCGGTGTTCTTCCCTCTCCGCTTTCTCTCGGCCGCATACACCGACATCTTCCGCGGAATCCCGACGATCCTGCTCGTGTTCCTGCTCGGCTTCGGCGTGCCGGGATTGCAGCTCGCCGGTGTGCCGACGTCCCAGTTCTTCTGGGCCGCCGTCTCGCTCGTCCTCGTCTACTCGGCGTACGTGGCCGAGGTGTACCGGGCAGGCATCGACTCTGTGCACCCGAGCCAGGAGGCGGCGGCACGCTCGCTCGGGCTCAACCGCTTCCAGGCGCTCCGCTACGTCGTCCTCCCGCAGGCGATCCGGCGCGTGATCCCCCCGCTCCTGAACGACCTCATCGGCCTGACAAAGGACACCGCGCTCGTCGCCCTGCTCGGTGTCGTCGAAGCGTTCCGCCAGTCGCAGATCGAGGTCGCGGGCTCGTTCAACTACACGCCCTACGTGGCGACGGCGGTGATCTTCCTCGCGCTGACGATCCCGATGACCCGCTTCACCGACTGGCTGATCGCGCGCGAGCGGAAGCGACGCCGGTGACCGCGCACCTTCGCCTCGAGGGAGTGTCGAAGTCCTTCGGCGACGTCCGTGTCCTCGACGGAATCGACCTCGCCCTCGCCGAGCACGAGGTCGTGTGCCTGATCGGCGCCTCCGGCTCGGGCAAGTCGACGCTCCTGCGCTGCGTGAACCTGTTGGAGCCTGTCGACGAGGGCCGCATCTTTCTCGGCGCCGAGGAGCTGACCGCCCAGGGCGTCGACGAGAATCGGGCGCGACGGCGGATCGGGATCGTCTTCCAGGCGTACAACCTGTTCCCGCACATGACGGTGCTCGAGAACGTGACGCTCGGACCACGCAAGGCCCTCGGAACGAGCCGCCGCGCGGCTGAAGCGGCGGCTACCGAGCTGCTCGGACGCTTCGGGCTCGCGGACAAGCGCGACGACTACCCCGACCGGCTTTCGGGAGGCCAGCAGCAGCGCGTCGCGATCGTGCGCGCGCTCGCGCTCCGGCCCGAGGTGATGCTGCTGGACGAGGTGACGAGCGCGCTCGACCCGGAGCTCGTCGCCGAGGTGCTGAACGTGATCCGCGAGCTGGCCGAGGGCGGGATGACGATGCTGATCGCCACGCACGAGATGAGCTTCGCTCGGGACATCGCCAACCGTGTCTGCTTCCTCGACCAGGGCCTGATCCTCGAACAGGGACCGCCCGAGACGATCTTCAGCGCGCCGACCCAGCCGCGCACGCGCCAGTTCCTCGACCGCATCATCGCCGCGGGACGCCTCTAGACTTTCGCCATGGTGCAGGATCCGCAGCGAATCGACCTCTCGCTGGAGCCGCTCGACGACTACGTGGTCGTGCAGCCGACCGACGACGAGGCCGAGACGAAGACGGGCCTGATCATCCCGGCGTCCGCCGAGGCCGTCTGCCAGACGGGAATCGTGACCGCGGTCGGGGCCGAGCCGGGCGGGCTCGACCCGGGCGACAAGGTGCTCTTCCCGAAGGACGCGGGCTTCGAGGTGCGGCTGCACGGCACCGAGGTGAAGGTGCTGCGCCGCGGCGAGCTGATCGCGCGCATCCACGACTAGAAGCGTCTGCGCCGTTCGCAAACAGAAGCGCCCGCTTCCGGTGAGTACACCTGGGGAAACGGGCGCCGCAGTGCCGGGGAACCAGGGGGGAACCCGACAGCGTCAATGTTCCCGCACGCGGCGCGGCACGACATGCCCCCGACGGGTGATTTGCGAATCGGGTCCTGCGATACCATCACCTTCCACGGAGAAGTGGCCGAGTGGCTGAAGGCGGCGCCCTGCTAAGGCGTTATGGGGGTGAATGCCTCCATCGAGGGTTCGAATCCCTCCTTCTCCGTTCTCGCGCTCCTGACCGGCGGGAGCGCGAGGGGCGCGGTACACAACCCGCTACGCTGTCCCTCGCTCGGAGAGGTGGCAGAGCGGTCGAATGCGGCGGTCTCGAAAACCGTTACGGGTCGTTAGGCTCGTCGAGGGTTCAAATCCCTCCCTCTCCGCTAAAGCAAGCCGAAACCCTGTATTGATGCGGGGTTGCGGCCTCTCTCGTACGCAGACCATCGTCCCCGGTTCCGGCCGCGTCCGCTCACGTCCGGCTGACGCGGGGTGTGTCGAGGCGCGCGGTGTGGCGCGCGCCTCGTGGTCGCCCGAGGGGGGACGTAGGACGAGAGCCGGGGTTCCGTCTGGGCCGTCTGCTTAGCTCAATCCGTGATCTCAAAGACGGCACTGCAGGTCGAGAGCCAGCTCGCAACGTTGCTGCGTATGGAGCCCTCAGAAGTGCGGGAGTTCGTGACCGAGGTGCTGGAGGATCGGCTCTGGCGGGGTCGCGAGAAGCGCGGCCGGCGCACAGGCATTCGCTTCGTACGGGGCACCCACGGCGGAAGCTACGTGCGCGACCCGGACGGCACTGACGTTCTTCCGCGTGGCGTCGAGCCGCCGCCTTAGCCGACGTACTCTCGCGCGCACCCCCAGCCGCGAGCTTCACGATCGCGCTCTGCGTGCGCCCACACTCGCCGCGTAAACGGTGAGCCGCACCCCTGCCGCGCGCACGACGCGAGTAGTCCGAACGGGAGATTGCACGCCGACTAACTCGCACCTATGGTGCGCCGGTCGCTTTCGCCGGTGGGACAACTTTCCGCTCTGAGGACTCGTCGTGGTTGCACTCAACATTGTCGTCCTCTATGCGCTGATCATGCGCTGGCACGGCACGGAGCAATGAGCCGACGCTCCCGCTCAGGGAAGGATTCGTCGGCGAACCTTCCGGCGGTCTGAGAACCCGATTCCAAATGAGCCTGTGTCGCCGGCCGCGCTGGGCGGCACGAGGCGATCAGCTACCGAGCGGCACGTGCGTCCCCACATGACCGTGCGCTCGCCGCCGCGGGAGTCGGAGACGTCGAGGACTCCGTTGACGCGCACGAGTTTCGCTCCGCGGATGCTTCGCTCGCGTGGACGCGCTGAACCGGATCGGGATCGTCGTCACGTCGTCCCGCTACGAGACGATGCTGCGCCCCCTCGCCGTAGAGGAGCAGCCGCTTGTCCGCGACCACGAGCTCGACGGAGGAGCGGAGCACGCAGGCCTTCGGGCAGGTGACACGTAGCCTGAAGGTGTTGCCGACGATGTCGCCAAGCGTCTGGCGGAAGAGATCGGCGTCGTTGATCCTCGGAAGCGGAGCCAGCGGAGCCTTGGGTACCTTGGGCCGCCGGATGCGTCGTACTCCTCGGGGCAGACGCCGCGGCGCTCCGACGCCTCTTGCGCCGTCTTGTGCGGTTCCGGGAGCTTCGGAATGTTCACGACGAAGACCTTCCCGCTCTTGCAGACGATCTTGTAGTCGTACCAAGGCATGTCGTCCGGAATCGGAATGTCATCCGGAGGCGGAGGCGCCTGCGCCGACACCGGTGTCGCTAGTGCCGCGGCGAGCGCAGCAAGGACGACGAGAGCAGGCACGCCGAGGCGTGCGAAGCGACGAAGCAGATCCAAGAGACTCCCCTATCCGCAGGTTGCAGGCAGACCGTAGTGCGGGAGGCCGACGCCGTCGACCACCCGAACGGGCAGTCCTGGCCCAAGACGGTCGCTCTCGAAGCGTGAGCCCGCCGAGCCCGGCTAGCTTGCGCGGCCCATTCCTGCCCGCTGGACACGGGCCGTTCGCCCTGGCTAGATTCCCTCCTCGGCAACACCTTCCCGGCTGCCGACGGAGCGGTTTGTCAACGATTGCTGCAGAGCAGGGGTCCGTTTCGAGAGCGCCTGCTGCGGCGACGATCCTCGCGCGGCGCGGCACCCTCGCTGCGCTTGCGGTAACAGGGCTTCTCGTCGCCGTCGGAGGCGGGCTCCTCGTTGCGACGAGCGCCCATCTCGTCGACCCGATCGCCTACGGCATCCAGATCGCCGTCATGGTCGTGGGCTGGGTCGCCGCGGCGCTCTACTGGCTGGTTCGCCGGCCCGGCAATCGCCTCGGGCTCTCGCTGCTCGCCCTCGCGGCCGCGACGGCTGTCCTCTTCCTCCAAGGAGCGGCCCAGCCCGTCCTCCACATCATCGGCGTGGCCATCGAGCCGATCTTCTTCCTCCTCGCGTACTACGTCGTCTTCGCGTTCCCGGACGGACGGCTGGTCGGTCGCCTGGAAAAGGTTCTGCTGGGAGCAATGGCGCTGTACTTCCTGACGGGGTTCGTCCCCTATCTCTTCTTCTCACCGGTCGTCGGGGGCGGAGCTCCGCTCGCCGGCTGTACTGCGGAGTGCCCGACGAATGCGTTCATGATCGCCGACCGCCCGACGATCGCTGCCTCGTACGGAAGCGACGGGTCGTACCTGGTGATCGCGATCATGACCGCGACCCTCCTCTGCCTCCTCTACCGCCTTGCGACGGCCTCCCGCCCACGCAGGCAAGCACTCCTCCCCGTGTACGTCCCCGCCGTCGCGCTCACGGTTCCGCTCCTGATCTTCCACGGAGTCGTCACCCAGTTGCTGCACCTCGACCCGGGCACGATCCATGACCTCGGCTGGTTCGTCACGGTCGCCCGCATGGCGCTTCCGTACGGGTTCCTGCTGGCGATCGTGACGACGACGTTCTTCGCCGCGAGCGCGTTGAAGGCGATCGTGGGACGGCTCGGCGACAACCCGAACGCCTCGCAGCTGCGCAGGATCCTCGCCGAGGCCCTCGACGAGCCTTCGCTCGAGCTCGCGTTCCGCGTCGGCCGAACCGACGACTTCGTCGATTCGAGCGGCGAGGCGTACGTTCCGACCGCGGCGGCCGGCCGTTCGTCGACGCCGGTGGAGCGGAACGGCGAGACCGTGGCGGTCCTCACCTACGACTCGGCCCTGAACGCCGATCCGGAGCTCGTCCGCGCGGCGAGCCAGTCGGTGCTGCTCGCCCTGGAGCACGGTCGTCTGCAAACCGAGCTTCGCTCGAGCAACGCGGAGCTCCGCGCCTCGCGGGCTCGCATCGTGGCGGCGGGAGACGCCCAGCGCAGCAAGATCGAGCGGGACCTCCACGACGGAGCGCAGCAGCACCTGATCGCGCTTCGGATCAAGGTCGGCCTGGCGAGCGAGTCGGCCGAGGAGGATCCAGAGGTCGCGAAGCGACTCGCCGAGGTCGGCAGCGAGCTGGAGGAGATCCTGCAAGAGCTCCGCGATGTGGCGCAAGGGCTGTACCCGCCGGTGCTGCGCCAGTTCGGGCTCGGGGATGCCCTGGCCAGCGTCTCGCGGCGCTCAGTTCCACCGGCGACGGTCCGAGCTGCCGGGATCGGCCGCTACACCGAGGACATCGAGGCAGCCGTCTACTTCTGCTGCCTGGAAGGTCTTCAGAACGTCGGCAAGCATGCCGGCCCCGGTGCAAACGCGACGATCCGACTCTGGGAGCGTGGCAGCGAGCTCTGCTTCGAGGTCAGCGACGACGGCGTCGGCCACGACGCCGAGTCGGCTCGAAGCTCGGGGAACGGGCTCACGAACATGAGCGACCGCATCGCCGCGCTCGGAGGAGACCTCACCGTCGAGTCCGCGCCCGGCCGGGGCACCACCGTGCGAGGAAGCCTCCCGGTCACGGACCGTCTAGTCAGGTGCGGCGAGTCCGGCGGCGCGCAGCGGCCAGGTCGCGACGATTGCCGCTGACAGGTCAGCGGGCGCCGAGGACAGATCGACCAGGCCGGTTCAGGAAGGCGCCGGGCCGTGCTCGGACCACAACCGTCGCAGCGTCGAGGGCCCGAACTCGTCCTTGCGGATCATCGCCGCGGCACCGCAGGACTCGACGCCCGCCGAAGGCCCTTCGAGGCGCTCCGTCGAGACCAGCACGATCGTCGCTGCGGGATGGGCGGCGCTCAGGCGGCGCGCCGTCTCGAGGCCGTCGATCCCCGGCATGCGCACGTCGAGCAGGACGAGGTCGGGCTCGACGTCGCCGGCGAGCACGACCGCTTCTTCGCCGCAGGCGGCTTCCCCGATGGGCTCGAAGCCCGCCGTCGCCTCGATCACCTCGCGGGCGACGTCGCGGAAGGCCGCCTGGTCGTCGACCGTGATGACGCCGACCGCGCGCTGACCCCTCAAGGTGCGGGCTCCTTCCCTGGTCGTCGAGCGGAACATTCGACGCCCGAGGAGAACAGCCGCAATGTTGCCGACTGGTGTACGCCCAGGTGCCCTCATGCATACACGAGGGGATGCACCTACACCCGGTTCAGTATCGTGCTCGCGTGCCGATCCGGGTCGTAGTCGCGGACGACAGTCTTCTCGTCCGAGAGGGCATCGAGCAGGTGCTCTCGGGCCAGCCGGAGATCGAGGTTGTCGGCTCGTACACGGACTTCCCCTCGCTCCTCGAAGCGATCGAGGCGGAGCCGCCCGACGTCGTGCTGACCGACATCCGCATGCCGCCGTCGATGAGCGACGAGGGCATCAGGGTCGCGGCGCACCTGCGGGAGACCAACCCCGCGGTGGGCGTGGTCGTGCTCAGCCAGTTCTCCGAGCCGAGCTACGCGCTCGCGTTGCTCGAGTCCGGCTCGGACGGCCGCGCGTACTTGCTGAAAGAGCGCGTGCACAACCGCGCACAGCTCGTGTCGGCGCTCGAGACGGTCGCAGCGGGCGGCTCGGTCATCGACACGAAGATCGTGGACGTTCTGCTGGCGGCGAGGACTCGTGCCGAGCACTCGCCTCTGGCCGAGCTCACGCCCCGCGAGCGGGAAGTCCTCGCCGAGATCGCCCAGGGCAAGAGCAACAGCGCGATCGCCGGCTCGCTCGTGCTCACGAAGCGAGCGGTCGAGAAGCACATCAACTCCATCTTTTCCAAGCTGAACCTCGCCGAGGCGGAGGACGCGAGCAAGCGGGTCAAGGCCGCGCTCGCGTTCCTCGCCGAGACCGAGACCGCCGCCTGACCTCGACTCAGCGGCGCGCACCCATCGAAGGCCGGATGCACGCACCCCCGGAAGATCGGTGCGCGCGCCATTGCGGGCACGCGACTGGGGCGATTGACTCGAGGCGACCGAGTGGACGGTCGGTACGCGGAGGTGGGATGCCACACCAGGACTCGGGGGTCGTCGAGCTCCAGCGCGTCGCGCGCTCCGACCTTCTGGAGGCAAAGCTGCGCGTCCCGGTCGTTCGGCCGGGGAGCGTGCCGCGGTCTCCGTTGCTCAAGCGGCTGCAAGCTTCCGGCGCCCATTCGTTCGTGGTCGTTCTCGCCCCGGCGGGATACGGAAAGACGACGATGCTGGCGCAGTGGGCGGCCCAGGACGGACGGCCGTTCGCCTGGGTGTCGATCGACGGAGACGACGACGATCCGGTCGTCCTCACCAAGCTACGTCGCCACAGCCTTGAGCCGGGCCCAGCTCGTCGACTCGTCGGCCGCACCGACGGTCCGGCGACTGACGTCGGCGCTGATCTCGGCCGAGGAGCCGTTCGTGCTGGTGCTCGACAACGTGCACGAGCTCAGGTCCCGTGAGAGCGCCCGTGCAGTCGCTGCCCTCGCCGAGCACATCCCCGAGGGATCGACGCTCGTGCTCGCAGGCCGCGTCCTGCCCCGGCTTCCGATCGCACGAGCGCGGGCTGCCGGTCGCCTGATCGAGGTCGGGGTCGATGAGCTCGCGTTGAGCCGGCGCGAGGTCGAGCTGTTGCTGCGCGGCGTCGGAGTCGAGCTCGAAGAGGCGGACGTGGCCGAGTTGACCGACCGAACAGAAGGGTGGGCGGTCGGTGCATACCTCGCCGCACTGGCGCTGAAGGACCAGACTGTGCAGGCCGGTCAGTCGATCGCCGCCCGCGGTGACGACCGCTTCGTCGCCGACTATTTCGACTTCGAGTACCTCTCGCGACTGGGGCCGAAGAGCATCCGCTTCCTCACACGGACCGCAATCCTCGACCGGATGTGCGGGCCGCTCTGCGACGTCCTGCTCGACTCGGACGGATCGGCGAGCAGGCTCGAGTCGTTCGCGAGGGTCAACCTGTTCCTCGTCCCGCTCGATCGGCGGCGCGGGTGGTATCGGTACCACCACGAGTTCCGCGAGTTCTTGCGGGCCGAGCTGGAGCGGCTCGAGCCCGAGCTCGTTCCGGAGCTGCACCGTCGGGCCGCGGAGTGGTACGAGGGCGAGGATGCCTGTGAGGCGGCAATTCCCCACGCCCGTGCTGCCGGAGACTTCGACTGCCTGGCGCGGCTCGTGGGCAGGCTCGCGCTGCCTGCGTGCGCCACCGGTCGGGTTGCGACGGTCGAGGGCTGGCTCGACGGGTTCGACGACGAGCGCCGGCTCGATCAGTATCCGAGCGTCGGCGTTCTCGGAGCGTGGGTTCACCTGTTGCGCGGCCGGCCGGCCGCCGCCAAGCGATGGCTCGATGCGGCTGTGGGGAGCAAGGTCGACAGCGCCATGCCCGACGGAAGCCGCTCGCTCGAGCCATGGATCGCTCTGCTCCGCGCAGCCATGTGCCGGAGACGGCGTCGAGCAGATGCGAGGTCGATGCGGAGATCGCTCTGCGCGACCTGGGTCCGTCGAGCGGGTGGCGCCCCGCAGCCCTGCTCCTTCGCGGTGTCGCGCAGCTGCTCCTCGGCGACGACTGACTGCGGCGACGAGAGCCTGGCCGAGGCGGCCGAGACAGCCGAGAGCATGGGTGCGACGAGCATCCAGATGCTCGCGCTCGCCGAGCGCTGCCTGCTCGCGGCGGCCCGTGAAGACGACGCCGGAGCAGAAGCGTTGGCGCTGCAAGCGCGCGCCCTGACCGACTTCGATCAACTCGGCGACGACGCGACGAGCGCGCTCGCGTTCGCAGCGTCCGCGCGTCTGGGTCTGCGCGGACACGACCTGACGTCGGCCCGTGCGGATCTCCTGAAGGCGCAGGAGCTCGCGCCGCAGCTCACCTACGCGCTTCCGTGGTGCTCGGTCCAGACGAACCTCGAGCTGGCGCGGGCCGATCTCGCCCAGCTCGACCCGCCCGGCGCCCGTGGCTGGCTGTCCGCCGCGGACGAGATCCTCAGCCGTCGACCCCGGCTCGGCACTCTCGTGGCGGAGTCGAAAGCGCTCCAGGCCCAGGCAGACAGAGTCGCCGAGCTGTGCGAAGGTCGAGCGGCGGGCCTGACGACGGCAGAGCTCCGGCTCCTGCCGCTCCTGACCACTCATCTTTCCTTTCGCGAGATCGCGCAGCGGTTCTACGTCTCGCGCAACACCGTCAAGACCCAGGCAATCTCGGTCTACCGCAAGCTCAACGTCTCCAGCCGGAGTGAGGCGATCGCGCGGGCGACGGAGCTCGGGCTCGTCCACCCGGAGGGCGCAGCAGGACAGCCCGCTTTCATCCCGTCGGGATGATGCGCTCGGCTCGCATCAGGTGTTGGATGGCGGGGCAGAGCCGTGCTCGACTACAAAGCCACCCTCCGCAGGCTCGCGCTCCGCGACGACCGCTACATCGAGTCGCTGCTCGCTGAAGACCGCATGGGCGCCGCCGAGGCCGGCATCGACGCCCGCGCGCACGCGCTCGTCCGGGTCGGGGCGCTGATCGCGATCGACGCCGCTCCTCCCTCCTTCATGAGCGCCGCCGAGGCTGCGCTCGAAGCGGGTGCGACCTACGAGGAGCTCGTGGGCACGCTGATCGTGGTCATGCCGGTGGTCGGGGTCGCCCGCGTCGTCTCCGCCGCCCCGAACCTCGGGCTCGCGCTCGGCTACGACGTCGGCGACGCGCTCGAGACGTCCTAGAGACGCTGCGCCGACCCTCCGATTCCCTGCGGGTCCGCGGCGTCGGCGAGATCGAGATCGACCGTCCCGCCAAAGCCCTGCCTGACCGTCGCCGCCAGCCGTGCAAGCTCTTCGTCGACCGCAGCGCGACGCTCCGGCAGGACGGACTCACGGAGCTCCTCCAGCACGGCACGCATGCGGCGCATGACCTGCACGGAACGCTCGCCGTACTCGCGGATCTCTGTAACCGCCAGCGACAGAAAGTCCTCCCAGCGCCGGACGGGCACGAGCACCTCGGCGCTCCCCGCCCGGCGCGCCGAGGGCAGCGGCAGCGGGGTCGAGCCGACCAGCCGCAGCGTGTCGCCGAGGTGGTTGAGCACCTGCACCGCGGTCGTGGGATCGTTGACCGCGGGCGAGAGCGCCCTGTTGGCGATGTCGACCATGATCCGGATCGCGAACGCGGGATCCTGCTCGATCGTGCGCTCGTCGCCGAGCGCGACCATCCCTCGCAGCTGCCCGTCTGCGGCTGCGCCCGGGTCCTCGCCGTAGACCTCGACGAGCGCAGCACCCTCGGGTACGAAGTCGCCGACGCCGTGGCGGAGAACGAGCCGACACCGGCTTGTCTGCGCGTAGCGGACGAGGCCGCGACCGTCGAAGGCCTGAATCGCCCCCGCGCCCGTGCTCCGAACCACGCGCACAGGCTCCTCACCCATCAGAATAGCCGGGGGGCAGCACGTCCGGCGTCTCACGCGCGGCGGCGGCGGCCAGGTCCTCCTCGAACGCACGTCTGCCCGCTCTCGCGACGAACGCGGCGACCGCGACGGGCCGCAGCCGGTGGAGGAACCGGTCGAGGAAGACCAGGAACAGGATCAGGCTGACGAGCACGAGGCCGCCGGTGGCCGTGACCCCGAGGTCGGGGACGTTTCCGCTCTCCGTGCGCCGCAGAAGCGCGAACGAGAACGTCGTCGTCCCGACGAGCACGGCGAGGAGCGATTTCAGCAGCGGGTCGCGATAGAGGATCCGCATGTACCGCGCCGAGAACGTGCCCGTCGCGAGCTGCACGCCGAGGACGCTGACCGTGAGGGCGAAGCCCGTGAGCGCCACCATCGCCCCGACGATCGTCGCCAGCACGGTGGTCGCCGTCGAGGCGGAGTACGTCCAGTACGACGGGACGTCCACGATGCGGTCGAGACGATTGCCGGCATCGCCGAGGACGGCACCCAGAATCCCGCCGAGGAGCGGCACCGCCCAGAGGCTCCCCTTCAGGGTCTGACGCAGACGGAAGGTGGTGCTCCAGCTCATCCTGTCGTCGTACGCCCGCGACTGCCTGTACGAACTCGTTCCACGAACTCTCAAGTGTGCTCAGGTCGACGGTCGACACCGCTCGGAAGCTTCGTCCGTTCTGGATGATGCCCCGCAGACGCCGGATCCGTACTCTCGATCCGATGCAGGGCACACCGACGCGGCGCCCGGTAGTGGTGATCCTCGGCGCAGGGTTCGCCGGCATCGGCGCGGCCCGAAAGCTGAAAGGCGTGGACGCGGACGTCGTGCTCGTGGACGCGCACGACTACCACACGTTCCAGCCGCTCCTCTATCAGGTCGCCACCGACCTCCTCGAGCCCTCGGCGGTCGGCCATCCCGTACGCGATCTCTTTCACGAGCAACCGAACGTCGCCGTCCATCAGACGACCGTGACCGCGATCGACCTTGCGAGACGGGAGGTCACGTTCGCCGAGATGGCGCCGCTGCACTACGACTATCTGGTGCTGGCGCTCGGCGCCGAGGTCAACTTCTTCGGCACCGAGGGCGCCGCCGAGCACGCCTTCCCGATGTACACGCTCGCCGACGCGATGCGACTCAAGGAGCACATCCTCCTGAAGTGGGAGGCGGCCGACCGGGATCCGGCGCTCATCGAGGACGGTGCGCTCAACGTCGTCGTCGTCGGCGGCGGCGCGACCGGCGTCGAGTCCGCCGGCGCGCTCGCCGAGCTCTACCGCAGCAACTTCGTCGAGGACTACCCGCGCATCCCGCAGGAGAAAGCGCGACTGACCCTCGTCGAGGCCGGCCCGGCGCTCTTCTCGATGTTCAAGCAGGACATCCGGACCTATACGGAGCAGGCGCTGGAGAAGCGCGGCGTCGAGGTCGTCCTCGGGGAAGCGGTCGCAGCGATCGCGCCGACGCGGGTCACGCTCAAGTCGGGCACCGTGCTTCCGGCGCACACGCTCGTCTGGGGCGCAGGCCTGCAGGCGAACCCGATCGCGCAAGCACTCGGCGTCGAGCTGCAGCGGGGGAACCGCGTTCCCGTCGAGCCCGATCTCAGCCTCGCCGGCCATCCCGAGGTATTCGCCGTCGGCGATGTCGCGTGGATCACGGACACGAAGACGAACAAGGTGCTGCCCCAGCTGGGCTCGGTCGCGCTCCAGGCCGGCGAGCACGCCGGGGAGAACATCGCACGGCGCGTCGCGGGCAAGGAAGGCGAGCCCTTCCGCTACCACGACAAGGGCACGATGGCGACGATCGGGCGCGGTGCGGCGGTCATCCAGACGGCGCGCGGTCGGACGATCAAGGGCAAGACCGCGTCACTCGCCTGGGGCGCCGTCCATCTCGCGCTGCTGTCGACGGGCGAGGACCGAGCCAAGGCGATGCTGGACTGGACGTGGGCAGGGTTCACGCACGAGCGCCCGGGCCGGATCACGGTGAGAACGGACATGGAGCAGGGGCGATGACCGCGACCACGGCGTTCTTCGAAGAGCTCGGCCGGCACGGGCTACGAGCCGTTCTTGAAGGCGGCGACCGGGACCGTCCGCTTCGACCTCGACGACGGAGGTGTCATCGAGCACTGGCTCGTCGCCGTCGACAAGGGTGACATCGTCGTCTCGCGGGAGAACGCGGCGGCCGACTGCGTCGTCAGCGCCGACCGGGAGCTGTTCGACGTCGTCGTCGACGGCGAGATGAGCGCACTGGCGATGCTGCTGCGCGGCGCGATGATGGTCGAGGGTGATCGCGAGCTACATGACCTCTTCCAACAGTTCTTTCGTAACCCGCCGAACACGACACTGAAGCGACGCAGACACCTCGAGCTGGTTGGGGTTGGAACGAGAGGAGAGACGGAATGACGACAAGCACAGGATCCACGATGGAGACCCGCGCGGCTCCGGCTGACAGCACCACATCCGGGAACGAGCAGGGGGACGTCCTCGTGGTCTTCGGGATCACGGGCGACCTCGCGAAGGTGATGACGTTCCGGTCGCTGTACCGGCTCGAGAAGCGCGGGCTGCTGACGTGCCCGATCGTCGGAGTAGCCGTCGACGACTGGACGGTCGACCAGCTCAAGGAGCGTGCCCGCGAGTCGATCGAGGGCACCGGCGAGACGCTCGACAAGGCCGTCTTCGACCGTTTCGCGGACCGCCTCTCGTACGTCGAGGGCGACTTCGCGGACGCGGCGACGTACGGGCGAATCGCCGACGCGATCGAGGGCTTCGAGCAGCCGGTTTTCTACCTCGAGATTCCGCCGTTCCTGTTCGGCAGGGTCGTCAAGGGTCTCGCCGAGGCGGGGCTGACGAAGACGGGTCGTGTCGTGGTCGAGAAGCCGTTCGGGAACGACCGCGCCTCCGCCACCGCTCTTGCCGACGAGCTCCACCAGTACATCGACGAGTCGCAGCTCTACCGGATCGACCACTACCTCGGGAAGATGGGGCTCGAGGAGATCCTGCATCTGCGGTTCGCGAACGCGATGCTCGAGCCGCTCTGGAGCCGCGACTACGTCTCGAGCGTCGAGATCACGATGGTGGAGGACTTCGGCGTCGAGGATCGCGGGCACTTCTACGATCCCGTCGGGGCGCTCCGGGACGTCGTGGTCAACCACCTCATGCAGGTCGTTGCGGCCTGCGCCATGGAGGCGCCCGCCCGCGGCGACCCGCAGACGATCAAGGACGCTCAGGTGTCGCTCTTCCGCGCGATCGAGCCGGCGGATCCCGCTCACTACGTGCGCGGGCAGTACGACGGCTACCGCGACATCGACGGCGTCGCGTCTGACTCGACGACCGAGACGTACGCGGCATTGCGGCTCGACATCGAGAGCTGGCGCTGGTCCGGCGTCCCCTTCTTCATCCGAACCGGAAAGCGGATGCCGGTCACGCAGACAGAGCTCCGGCTCGTCTTCAAGGATCCGCCGAAGCTCGGCTTCAAGGCCTTCGAACACAAGCCGGAGCCGAACCAGCTCGTGATCAAGCTCGACCCGACGACGGGGATTCGGCTGATCGTCGAGGCGCACCGCGCGGACGTCGAAGGTGCGTCGCGGATCGAGCTCGACATGGAGTTCGCGCGAGGAGGGAGGAGAGGGCCCAACCCCGTACGAGGTCCTGCTCCACGCGGCGATGGTCGGAGACAGCACGCGCTTCACCCGTCAGGACGGCGTCGAGGAGCAGTGGCGGATCATGCAGCCGCTGCTCGACGCGCCGCCGGAGGTGCATCCCTACGCGCCGGGATCGTGGGGCCCCGAGGCCGCGGACAAGCTCCTCGCCGGGCACGGCGGCTGGCACGGCCCGTGGATCGCGTCATGAGCGCCGCCAAGGCGACAGACAAGACAGCTGCGCCGGCGGTGAGCAGAGTGCCGCCGCCCCCTCACCGTTCCCGCCGATCGCCGACTACGCGTTCCTCTCCAACTGCCACACCGGCGCGCTCGTCGCCGCGGACGGCGCGATCGACTGGCTGTGCGCACCGAGCTTCGACTCGCCGAGCATGTTCGGCAGCCTGCTCGACCGCGAGGCCGGGTTCTTCCGCATCGCGCCGTACGGGATCAGCCATCCGACCGCCCGGGCCTACGTCCCCGGGACGAACGTCCTCGAGACGACCTGGAAGACGCCGAACGGCTGGGTGCTCGTCCGCGACGCGCTGACGATGGGACCCGGGGACGCCGAGGACACGATCACACCGCACACGCGGCCCCCGGCGGACGACGACGGCGACCACATGCTCGTCCGCACGGTCGAGTGCCTCGAGGGCCGCGTCGAGGTCGAGCTCGTCTGCGAGCCGGCGTTCGACTACGGCCGTACCCCTGCCGAGTGGACGCTGGTGGAGGGCAGCCGCAACACGGCCGACGCGCAGGGAGCCGACCAGACCATCCGCCTGCAGTCCGATCTCGCCGCTCGGCATCGAGGGCAACCGCGTCCGCGGCCGGCACGTGCTCACGGAGGGCGACCGCACCTACTGCGCGCTCTCGTGGGCGGCAGGGCTCGCGGTCCCCGACTGATCTGGAGGACGCGGACCAGCGCATCGCCGCGACGATCCGCTTCTGGCGGGCATGGCTCCAGCGGGCCCGAATCCCGGACCACCGCTGGCGCGACCCGATCCAACGCGCCGCGCTCACGATCAAGGGACTGACGTACATGCCTACGGGCGCGACGGTCGCGGCGCTGACGACGTCGCTGCCCGAGACGCCGGGCGGCGAGCGCAACTGGGACTACCGCTACACCTGGATCCGGGACACCACGTTCACCCTGCAGGCGCTGCACTGGCTGAACCTGGACTGGGAGGCCGACGAGTTCATGCAGTTCGTGGCCGACGTCGAGCCGACCGAGGACGGCTCGCTGCAGATCATGTACGGGATCGACGGACGCCGCGACCTGACGGAGACGACGCGGGACGACCTCAGCGGCTACGCGGGCGCCAGGCCGGTGCGCATCGGCAACGGGGCCTTCGACCAGCGGCAGAACGACGTCTTCGGCGCGGCGCTCGACTCGATCCTGCTCCACACCCGCCACGGCAACCGCCTCCCGCGGCGCCTGTGGCCGATCGTGCAGTCGCAGGCCGAGGGCGCCATCCGGGTCTGGCGCGAGCCCGACCAGGGGATCTGGGAGGCCCGCGGCAAGCCGCAGCACTACGTGTCCTCGAAGCTGATGTGCTGGGTCGCCCTCGACCGCGCCGCCCAGCTGGCCGAGATCCGCGGCGACCCGGCTCTCGCAGGAGAGCTGGCGGGCCACCGCCGAGGAGATCCGCGCCGACATCCTCGAGCACGGGGTCGACGACCGCGGCGTGCTCTGCCAGCACTACGGCACGAAGGCACTCGACGCGTCCGCCCTGATGGCGGCGATCTTCGGCTTCCTGCCGGGAGACGACGAGCGGCTGAAGGCAACGGTGAAGGCGATCGCCGAGGAGCTGACCGAGCACGGGTTCGTCCTGCGGTACAGGACCGACGAGACGGACGACGGCCTCTCGGGCAAGGAGGGGACGTTCCTCATCTGCTCGTTCTGGCTCGTCTCGGCGCTCGCGATCGTGGGCGAGCTGCAGGCCGCCCGCGACCTGATGGAGCGGCTGCTGCGGGTCGGCTCGCCGCTCGGGCTCTACGCCGAGGAGTTCGACGCCGACACGGGGCGCCACCTCGGCAACTTCCCGCAGGCCTTCTCGCACCTGGCGCTGATGGAGGCCGCGGCCCGGATCATCGTCTCCGAGCAGCTGAAGGAGCACTGATGGATAGCTACGACGTGATCATCATCGGGACGGGCGCCGGCGGCGGCACCCTCGCCCGTCACCTCGCCCCCTCGGGGAAGCGGATCCTCCTGTTGGAGCGCGGCGACTGGCTCCCGCGCGAGCCGTCGAACTGGTCCGCGCACGACGTCTTCGTCGACAACCGCTACGTGTCCGAGGACACCTGGTACGACGACGCGGGCAAGACCTTCCAGCCGCAGATCCACTACTTCGTCGGCGGGGCGACGAAGCTCTACGGAGCCGCGCTCTACCGCCTTCGGAAGGAGGACTTCGGCGAGCTCCAGCACGCAGGCGGCATCTCGCCGGCGTGGCCGATCGAGTACGACGAGCTCGAGCCGTACTACACCCTCGCCGAGCAGCTGTACGAGGTCCGCGGCGCGCGCGGGGAGGACCCGACCGAGCCGCCGGCGAGCGCGCCGTACCCGTTCCCGGCGCTCTCGCACGAGCCGCGGATCCAGCAGCTCTCGGACGACCTCGAGGCGGCGGGCTACCACCCGTTCCACGCGCCGTGCGGCGTGCGGCTGACCGAGACGAACCTGCCGTACAGCCACTGCATCCGCTGCGCGACGTGCGACGGCTTCCCTTGCCTCGTCCACGCCAAGTCCGACGCCGAGGTGCTCGGCGTGCGGCCGGCGCTCGAGCATCCGAACGTGACGCTGCTGACGAACGCGCGGGTGGTCAAGCTCGAGACGAACGGGTCGGGGAACGAGGTCGCCGCGGTCGTCGTCGAGCGGGACGGCGAGACCGAGCGCTTCGCGGCGGACATCGTCGTCGTCGCCTGCGGCGCCGCCAACACCGCCAAGCTGCTGCTCGCGTCGGCCAACGACCAGCACCCGAACGGGCTCGCCAACGGCTCCGACCAGGTCGGCCGCAACTACATGTTCCACGACTCAGCTCGCGGTGCTCGCGCTCTCGCAGGAGGAGAACCCGACCGTGTTCCAGAAGACGCTCGGGCTGAACGACTTCTACTTCGGCGCCGACGACTTCGAGTTCCCGCTCGGGAACATCCAGATGGTCGGGAAGTCGTCGTCGCAGATGTACCGCGGCGAGAAGCCCGGTCAGACGCGACTCGCGCCCGAGTGGACGCTCGAACGGGTGGCCAAGCACGCGATCGACTTCTGGCTCTCGACGGAGGACCTGCCGAGCCCCGACAACCGGGTCACGCTCGCGCCCGACGGCAACGTCCGCCTCACCTACTCGGAGACGAACGGTGAGGCGCGGAAGCGGCTCTACGAGAAGCTCAAGTCGCTGCTGCCGAAGCTGAACATGAACGAGGGCCACCTCTTCCACCGCTTCGCGTACATGGCGAACGAGATCCCGGTCGCCGGGTGCGCCCACCAGGCGGGCACGTGCCGCTTCGGGTCCGACCCCGCGTCGTCGGCGCTGAACACCGACTGCCGGGCTCACGAGGTCGACAACCTCTACGTCGTCGACACGAGCATCTTCCCGAGCATCGGCGCCGTCAACCCGGCGCTCACGGCGATGGCCAACTCGCTGCGCGTCGGCGACCACCTGCTCGAGCGGATGAAGTAGCCCGGGCTCGGAATGGCGAGCAGGACCGAGGCGAACGTCGTCTACGCCGCCGGCGTGGTGCAGGGCATCGCCCTGGTCACCTTCCCGGCCGCGAGCACGATCTTCACCGATCCGGACGAGTACGACCTCTCGAGCACGCAGTACGGAACCCTGTTCCTGCCGCAGGTGATCACCGCGATCACCACCGCCTTGCTGGGCGCGACTCTCGCCGGCCGCTACGGCACCAAGCGCGTCTACCTGGCAGGCCTCGCCGCGGGTCTCGTCTCGATGGTGGTGCTGATCATCAGCCAGTTCCTGACGGAGGACAAGGAGCTCGCATACGGCCTGCTCCTCGTTGCCACCGCCTTCCTGGGCGCGGGCTTCGGCCTCAGCGTGCCGGCGCTGAACACGTTCGCCGCCGCGTTTCACCCGGGCGCCGTCGACCGCTCGATTCTCGTCCTCAACGCCCTGCTCGGGCTCGGCACGGTCCTGGCACCCGTGTTCGTGGCGATCTTCGTCGGCCTGGGCTTCTGGTGGGGGCTGCCGGTGACATCGGCTTGCCTGCTCGTCGCGCTCCTCGTCGTCAGCGTGCGGCTGCCGCTGCGCATCGAGGCTCGCCGGTCCGTTGCCACACGAGCACGGCAAGGGAATCCCCGTCCGGTTCTGGGTCTATGCGGGGTTCGCCGTTCTCTACGGCGTGTGCGAGACCGTCAACGGCAACTGGTCTCAGCTGGACATGACGAGCGAGCTCGGCGCGTCGACGACGCAAGCCGCCCTCGCGCTCACCGCGTTCTGGGCGATGGTCACGCTCGGCCGAGTGCTCTTCGCGGCCGTCCAGCGTTGGGTCCCGTCGCGGCTGACCTACCATGCGCTGCCCTTCGTCGTGGCCGCGGCGTTCCTCGTGATCGCGGTCCTCCCCGACGACGAGCCCGCTCTCGGCATCCTCGCGTTCGGCCTGGCCGGCCTCGGTTGCTCGGCGCTCCTGCCGCTGACGATCAGCTTCGGCCAGGAGGAGCTCACCGCCTTCTCGGCCGGTGTGGCGGGAGGCGTGATCGCCTTCTACCAGCTCGGGTACGGGATCGCGGCCTTCGGTGTCGGCCCGCTCCAGGACCGCGGCGTGAGCCTGCCCGAGATCTATGCGTTCTCGGCCGTCGTCGCCGCCTGCATGGGCGCGTGGTCCTTCGCGGTCGCCCGGCGGCGGCCGAGCCCGACCTCCCTCCATCCGCAGCTCGGCCACGGCGCCCGGTGACGCCGGTCGATTCATCCGGTTGGGATGATGCGCGGCCCCGCGCGCTGTTGTCCAATCGGGTAATCGTGAGCACGGTCGCGGCAGAACCGAAGACGATCAGATCCACCATTCCGGCGCGACTGGATCGCTTGAGCTGGTCGCCGTTCCACACCCGGATGGTCGCAGGGCTCGGGGCTGCGTGGATCCTGGACGGCCTCCAGATCACGATCGCGAGCTCCGTGACGGGCGTGCTCATTCAGCCCGACACGCTCGACATGACCTCGACGCCAGGTGGGCCTGATCGCGACGGTCTACCTCGTCGGTCAGGTGGTCGGCGCGCTCGTCTTCGGACGACTCTCCGACCAGCTGGGCCGCAAGCGCCTGCTGATCTACACGCTGCTCCTGTACCTGTTCGGCACCGGGCTCGCCGCGTTCACGGTGAACGACGGCGGCTGGCTGTGGCTCGCCTGGTTCTACGGCACCCGGTTCATCGCGGGGATGGGGATCGGCGGCCAGTACGCGGCGATCAACTCCGCGATCGACGAGATGATGCCCTCGAAGTACCGGGGCCGCGTCGACATCTGGATCAACGGCACGTACTGGGCGGGGGCGATCCTCGGCTCGCTCGCCTCTCTCGTCTTCCTCAACGCTGTTTGCGCCCAATGTCGGTTGGCGCCTCGCATTCCTGATGGGGCCGGTCCTCGCGATCGTCGTGATCATCGTGGCAAGGACGCTGCCCGAGAGCCCCAGGTGGCTCATGACCCACGGCCGACATGGAGGAGGCGGAGGCAGAGCTACGGAAGATCGAGGACGCCGTTCGCGCGTCGGGCCAGGAGCTCGAGCCGGTCGACGACTCGCAGGCGCTCGAGCTCAAGCCGGAGAAGCGGTACGGCTACGTCACGTTCCTGGGCCTCGTCTTCCGCACCTACCCGAAGCGGGCGATCCTCGGCGCGACGCTGATGATCACCCAGTCGTTCCTCTACAACGCCATCTACTTCACCTACGGGCTCGTGCTCGTCCAGTTCTACGACGTTCCCGCCGACCAGGTGCCTCTGTACGGGCTCGCATTCGCGGTCGGCAACCTGTGCGGGCCGCTCATACTCGGGCCACTCTTCGACATCGTGGGCCGGAAGCCGATGATCTCGGGCACGTACATCATCTCGGGCGTCTTGCTCGCGATCAGCGGCTGGCTCTTCGACAAGGGCGACCTCACCGCGACGACGCAGACCTTCTGCTGGATCGTCATCTTCTTCTTCGCCTCCGCAGGGGCGAGCGCCGCCTACCTCACGGTCAGCGAGACGTGGCCGATCGAGATCCGTGCCGAGGCGATCGCAGTGTTCTTCGCCATCGCGCAGATCTTCGGAGCGCTCGGCCCCGTCTTCTACGGTGCGCTGATCGGCACCGGCTCCAATCCGACGCGGGCTCTTCATCGGCTACGTCATCGGGGGAGCGATCATGGTCTTCGGCGGGATCGTCGAGCTCCTCATCGGGATCAAGGCGGAAGGGAAGTCGCTCGAGGACATCACGAAACCGATGACCTCCGTCGAGGCGGAGGCCGCCCGGCCTAACGGGCGTCGAGCAGGACCTACGCCCGAGATGACCGCGCCGTCCGGCGAGCAAGTCGAGATCTCGTTCGACGACCAGCGGGCTGTCGTCGTCGAGGTCGGTGGAGGCCTGCGCGCCTACTCGGCGGGCGATCGCGAGCTCCTCGACGGGTACGGCGCCGACGAGATGTGCACCTCGGGACGGGGGCAGGTCCTCCTCCCCTGGCCGAACCGGCTGGAGGACGGGAGCTACGAGTTCGAGGGACGTCGGCACCGGCTCGCGCTGACCGAGCCGGATACGCGAACGGCGATTCACGGTCTCGTTCGCTGGGTCAGCTGGAAGGTCGGCGAACGCGAGCCGAACCGGGTCGTGCTCGAGCACATGCTCCATCCCCAGCCGGGCTATCCGTTCTCGCTCGCCCTCAGCATCGAGTACGAGCTCTCCGAACGCGGGCTCCTCGTGCGTACGACCGCAATGAACACCGGGACTGAAACGTGTCCGTACGGGGTGGGCGCGCATCCGTACCTGACCGTCGGGACGGAGACGATCGACGCGGTGATCCTGCACGCGCCGGGCCGGACGGTGCTGCAATCCGACGAGCGCGGGCTCCCGGTCGGCACGGCGTCCGTCGAGGGCACGGAGTACGACTTCCGGCAACCCAGGCCGATCGGCTCGACGACGCTCGACAACGCCTTCACCGACCTCGAGCGCGACGAGGACGGCATCGCCCGGGTCGAGCTCCGCGAACCGGAGCACGGCGCGGGGGTCACGCTCTGGGTCGACAAGACCTACGCTTACCTGATGCTCTTCACTGGAGACCCGCTCCCGGACGTCAACCGGCGGAGCCTCGCCGTCGAGCCGATGACGTGCCCGCCGAATGCGTTCCGCAGCGGTGAGTCCCTGATCCGCCTGGAGCCCGGCGACTCGATCACGAGCGAGTGGGGCATCGTTCCGTCGGCCGGCGTCTGACGCCCGGCGGTGACGGAAGCCGATCTCAGCTCCCTCGTTCTCGTCCTCGCCGCGTCCAGCCTCGGGGCGCTCCTGTCGAGGCTGCACCACCGGCTGGTGCTGCCGACGGTGGTGGTCGAGATCGTTCTCGGGATCGTGATCGGCCCCGAGGTGCTCGACATCGCCGAGGTCGACGACTTCATCGCAGCCCTCGCCAACTTCGGCCTCGGCCTCCTCTTCTTCTTCGCCGGGCTGGAAGTCGTCGAGCGGCGCGTAGCCCCGACGGTCTCTGGCGCGCGGCACGGTGGGATGGGCGCTCTCTCTCGCGATCGGGCTCCTGGTCGGCATCACGCTGCAGCAAGCGGGCCTCGACGCCGAGTGGTGGCTGCTCGGCGTCGCCCTCTGCACGACGACGCTCGGGGCGCTGGTGTCGATCCTCAGCGACACGGGCCTGCTCCCGACGCCGATCGGCTCGGCGGTGCTCGGCTCGGGCGTCGCGGGCGAGTTCTGGCCGATCGTCTTCATCTCGGTCTTCCTCACCGGAGCCTACGGCGCCCTCGACGAGACGCTGCTGTTGCTCGGCTTCGGAGCGGTCGTCGTGCTCGCCGCGGCCGCGGCGCTCCGAGCGCGCCCGCCGCGTCTCGTCCGCATCCTGCGGGACACCATCCACACGACCGGCCAGACCGCCGTGCGGCTCTCGCTCCTCCTGCTCGCGGCGCTCGTGCTGCTCGCGGAGGAAGTCGGCTTCGACTTCGTGCTCGGCGCGTTCGCCGCAGGCCTGCTCGTCGGGCTGACGCTCGACTCCCCGGAGGGGAAGCCCGTGCGGATGCGGCTGGAGGGGATCGGGTTCGGCTTCCTGATCCCGATCTACTTCGTCGTCACCGGGATGAACTTCGATCTCGACAGCCTGCTCAGCCCGACCGGCCTCGCGCTCGCAGCGCTGTTCCTCGCGCTCCTGGTCGTCGTTCGCGGCGTGCCGGCCCTCCTCTGGCTACGCGAGCTCGGGACGCGCCCGACGCTCAGCCTCGCGCTCTTCAGCGCCACGGGCCTGCCTCTGATCGTCGCGATCGTCGGGATCGGCACGGATCGTGGCGCGATCGGCGGCGACGTCGGCGCGTCGTTGATCGGCGCCGGGATGATCTCGGTGCTGCTCTTTCCGCTCGTCGCGACCGCGATCGTCGGCTCGAGCAGCTCCGCAGTGGGGTCGGCCGAGTACGAGAGGCGCGCTACGTGAACACGTTCACCGCCCGAGCGACGACGAGGCCGAGAATGGCGAGCGAGATCGTCGCCTGCACCGCCATCGCGATCTTGACCCAGGGGACGAGCGGCATCGCATCGGTGGGGCTGAACGCCGTCGAGTTGGTGAAGCTCAGGTAGAGGTAGTCCACGAATTCGGGACGCCAGTCCGGCGGCGCGAGCTGCGGGTTCATGTGCTGAGGGAAGGCGAGGTCGACGTACTGCGGCAGGTGGTGGGCGCGCGCCGCCGCGCCGCCGCCGTCGAGCTCCCAGTAGAGCAGTGCGAACGCAATGTTGTTCGACATCCACACGACCGCCCCCGCTGCGAGCAGGTCTTCGGCCGAGTTCGTCGGAGGTGTGCCGTGGATGAGGTCGTCGATCAACAAGACGTCGACGACAGCGCGCCCACCACGAGCACGGACACGAGCCCGATCGACAACAGCCGGAGCTCCCGTGTGCGGCGCGTGATCTCTCCGGGATCGCCGGCGACCAACGCAATCAGCAGCACGCCTTCGATCCCCGGGAGCACCCACCCCGGGCCAAGCGTCAGCTCGTCGTGCAGGAGAAGCGTCAGCAGCATCGCGGCGAGGACGGCGCCCAACATCGGCCACCGTTGCTCGCCCACGACCGACGGCGCGGCGCCTTCGGTGTTCGGCGCGTCTCCTTCCATTTCTGAACGCCGGTCGCTACTCGACGACGATGACGTCACAGCCGGCCGAGCGCTTGACCTCGGCTGCAACGTCCGTTCCGAGCAGTCGGGACAGGAGGTTGTGGTGGTGGGATCCGAGCACGACCATGGCGGCGCCGCGATCGCGGGCCGCGCCGACGATCGCGTGCGCCGGTTCCCCTGCGGCCCAGAAGTAGTCGCCGTCCAGACCGGCTGCCTCGATCCGCTCCCGTGCTGCAGCGAAGACCGGCCCGATCTCGGGTGGCTCCACCAGCGGGATCATGCGGGCCGGAGTGTCGTCGAGCGCACCGAAGCTCTGCGGTCCCTCCGGGTTGAAGGTCGTCTCCGACACGGCGACGACGACCAGGCGGCTGTCCGAGCGCTGTGCCTCGTCGATCGCGCGGTCGAGCGCCCTGGCCGCAGGCTCCTCGCCGTCGTACCCGACGACGATCGTCCTCACGTTCGACATCGCGTCGGCACCACCTCCTCCGGTCTCTTCTGGTGACCCTATCGCCGCCGGCGCAACGTCGAATCATCCCCTTCGGACGATGCTCGCGCCCTGAGCGACCTATCCGGGAGCGCGCTCGTAACTGACTCGACGGCGCAGATTGCCGTCGTCGGCTGGGTCGAACCAGATCGAGATCAACACCGCGCCGCGCGTCGCCGGGGACTCCACCAGCTCCGCATATTCGAGCGCAGCCGCGCTGGCCCGATCCGCCATCGCCGCGAGAGCGTCGGTGTTCGCCGACCGTTCGGCAGCACCGCGGGCCTTCTCCCAACAGCGAACCTCGGCGTGGAGCTCCTCGCCGTCTTCGCGTCGGATGCGGTACTCGACCGTCCAGCCGTCCTGGGTAGGCACCGTCAGGTCGTGTGTCTCGACCACTTCGGCCACAGCCACCACCGTACCGTCGCCCTGGCGGCGTCCGAATCATCCCCTTCGGATGATGCTCGCCGGCTCGGCCAGTCCTAGCGTTCCTTGCGTGAGCCCGGTCGCCTCCACCGCGGTCGAGCTGGCCCGCTGGCAGTTCGCGCTGACGACGCTCTTCCACTTCATCTTCGTCCCGCTGACGCTCGGGCTCGCGCCGCTCCTGGCCGTGATGCAGACGCTCTGGCACCGCAGCGGCGACGAGAAGTGGCTGCGCCTGACGCGCTTCTTCGGGACGCTCTTCCTGATCAACTTCGCGATCGGCGTCGCGACCGGCCTCGTCATGGAGTTCCAGTTCGGCATGAACTGGTCGGCCTTCTCGACCTACGTCGGCGACGTCTTCGGAACACCGCTCGCGATCGAGGGCATCGGGGCGTTCATGCTCGAGGCCACATTCATCGGCCTCTGGATCTTCGGCTGGAACCGGCTCTCGCCGAAGGTGCACCTCGCGACGATCTACCTCGTCTGGCTCGGCACCTGGCTGTCGGCGTACTTCATCCTCACGGCGAACTCCTGGATGCAGCACCCAGTCGGCTACGAGCTCAACTCGCAGACCGGCCGGGCGGAGGCGACGGACATCTTCGAGATCCTCTTCCAGGGGTTCGTGCTCTTCGCCTGGGCGCATGCCATCCTGGCCGGGCTCGTCACGGCGAGCTTCTTCGTGCTCGGCGTTGCCTGCTGGCACCTCCTGCGCGGCCGGAACGTCGAGGTCTTCCGCGGCGCGGCGAAGCTGGCGATCGTCGTCGCGCTGCCCGTCACGTTCGTCCAGCTCGGGGTCGGGAGCGAGTTCGGCGTTCTCGCCACCGACGTGCAGCCGATGAAGATCTCGGCCACGGAGGCGCTCTGGGACACGGAGGAGCCGGCCGCCTTCTCGCTCTTCCAGATCGGCGGCTTCACCGTCGACGACCAGACGCCGTCGTTCGACATCGAGATCCCGGGCCTGCTCTCGTTCCTCTCGACGAACTCGTTCAAGGGCGAGGTCGTGGGGATCAACGAGCTCCAGAGCCAGGCCGAGCAACAGTTCGGCCCGGGCAACTACATCCCGGACGTGCGCCTCGTCTACTGGAGCATGCGCGTGATGGCGTACCTCGGGACGCTGTTGCTCCTCCTCGCGGCCTGGGGCGCCTGGCTCCTCTGGCGCAGGAAGCTGGAAAGCGCCAAGTGGTTCCAGCGGGCCGCGCTCGCGGGCATCGCGCTCCCCTTCCTCGCCAACTTCGCCGGCTGGATCCTCACCGAGGCAGGGCGCCAGCCCTGGGTCGTCTACGGGCTCCTGAGGACCGAGGACGCGGTCTCGGGCTCGGTGAGCGCCTGGACGGTCGGCCTCAGCCTGGGCGTCTTCGTGTCCCTGTACGCGGTGCTCGGACTGGTCGACTTCTACCTCATGCGCCGCTACGCCCGCCTCGATCCTCCCGAGATCGAACGCGACGAGGAGGGGGCGCCGCAGCAGCCGGCGCCCGCGTACTGAGATGACGCTCGAGATCCTCTGGTTCTGCCTGCTCGCGTTCTTCTGGACGGCCTACTTCGTGCTCGAGGGCTTCGACTTCGGCGTCGGCATGCTCCTGCCCGTGCTCGGGCGGAAGCGAGGCCGACCGGAGCACGATGTTCGAGTCGATCGGCCCGCTCTGGGACGGAAACGAGGTCTGGCTCGTGATCGCCGGGGGCGCGACCTTCGCGGCCTTCCCGGTGTGGTACGCGACGATGTTCTCCGGCTTCTACCTCGCCCTGCTGCTCATCCTCGGCCTCCTGATCGTCCGCGTGCTCTCGTTCGAGTGGCGCGAAAAGGCACACGGTCGTGCGTGGAAGGGGTTCTGGGCGTGGATGAACACGATCGGGTCGATCGGCGCTCCTTTCGTGTGGGGCGTCGCGCTCGCCAGCCTTCTGCACGGCATCCCGATCGCGTCCGACCAGACCTTCGCGGGCGACTTCGGCGATCTCTTCAGCGCCTACAGCGATCGTCGCGGGGATCGCCGTTTGCCTGCTCTTCGCGCTCCACGGCGCGGTCTTCCTCACGCTGCGGACGCTCGGCGACCTCCGCGAGCGCTCTCGCCGCATGGCGTCGCGGCTCGCTCCGGTGGCCGCGATCGTCGGCGCCGGCTTCCTCGTCTGGACGCTCGTCGTCGCCGGCGACGTGAACGACAAGGGCGTGTTCCCGGGCGTCCTGCCCGTCGCGGTGGCGGCGGTCGCGGCCGTCGCGGCGGTCTTCCTCGTCCGCGCGGGCAACGAGCGCTGGGCGTTCGTGGCCACGGCGACGACGATCGGCGCGGCCGTCGTCACCCTCTTCGTCAGCCTCTATCCGCGCGTGATGGTGTCGGACCCCGAGTTCGGGAACAGCCTCACGATCGACAACGCCTCCTCGGCGCACTACTCGCTCACCGTGATGACGGTCGTCGCGGCCGTTCTCCTCCCGGTCGTGCTGCTCTACACCGGCGTGGACGTATCACGTCTTCCGCGCGCGGCTCGGCGGTGAGGACGCCGGCAGTCCGATCGACCTGGTCGCGCCGAAGACCGAGGGCTAGGACGGCCCGTGGGCGCGTTCGACCCGCGGCTGCTGCGCCGAGCGCGTGCGGTACGCGTCCTGCTCGCCGCCGACGCCGCGCTGGGCGTGCTCGCGGCGCTGCTCGTCCTCGCCCAGGCCGTGCTGCTCGCCCACGTCGTCGCCCGCGCGTTCGGAGGCGCCTCGCTCGCGGCTGTGGCCACGCCGCTCGCTCTGCTCGTGGCGGTGGTCGTCGCCCGCGCCGGAGCCGCCTGGGGGTTCGAGGTCGCCGGCAGCCGCGCGGCGACGAACGTCCTCTCGCAGCTACGGCTCGACGTCGTCGAGCGGAGGCTCCGCGACCGGCCGGCCGCCCTCGACGGCGCCAGGAGCGCCGACCTCGCGACGACCGCCGTGGCGCGGCGTCGACGCGCTCGAGACGGCTTTCGCCCGCTACCTGCCGCAGCTCGTGCTCGCCCTCGTCGTCCCCGTCGCCGTGCTGGCGCTCGTCGCCTCGATCGACCCCGTCTCGGCCGGCGTCATGCTGCTCACGCTCCCGCTCGTGCCGGTCTTCATGTGGCTCGTCGGCCGCCACACCGAGCGGCGAACGCGAGAGCGCCGACAGGCGCTCGCACACCTCGCCAACCACTTCCTCGACGTCGTCCGAGGGCTGCCGACGCTTCGCGCCTTCAACCGCGGCGGGGCGCAGTCCGAGCGGATCGCGCAGGTCGGCGACGACTACCGGCGGGCGACGATGGGGACGCTCCGGATCGCGTTTCTCTCCGGGACCGTGCTCGAGCTCGCCGCGACGCTCGGGATCGCGCTCGTCGCGGTGACGGTCGGCGTCCGCCTGGTCGAAGGAGGGCTCGGCTTCGAGGCCGGCCTGACCGTGCTCGTGCTCGCGCCCGAGCTCTACCTGCCGCTGCGGAACCTCGCCGCCCAGTACCACGCGAGCGCCGACGGCCTCGCCGTCTCCGAGCGGCTCCTGGATCTGCTCGAGGAGCCCCCGGCGGCGGGCACCGGACGCGCGGTGCCGCCGAGCCCGCGCGACGTGCCCGTCCGGCTCGAGGACGTCTCGTTCGCCTATCCCGGACGGGAGGGCGTCGTGCTCGACTCGGTCGATCTCGAGCTCGCTCCCGGGGAGATGGTCGCGCTCGTCGGCGCGAGCGGGAGCGGCAAGAGCACGATTGCCTCCCTCCTCCTCCGCCTCGCCGAGCCCACCGGCGGCCGCCTGGCGGCGGGAACGGTGGACCTGGCCGACTGCGACGCGGCGGCCTGGCGGGCCGCAGCTCGCCTGGGTGCCACAGCGGCCGACGCTCTTCCGCGGCACGGTCGCGGAGAACATCCGGCTCGGCGACGCGGCCGCCGAAGTCGGGCGTGTGCGCGCTGCCGCCGCTCTGGCGGGCGCCGATGAGTTCGTCCGCGAGCTTCCCGACGGCTACGACACGGTCGTCGGCGACGGCGGACGACCGCTCTCGGCCGGGCAGCTCCAGCGGCTCGCGCTCGCGCGCGCGTTCCTGCGCGACGCGCCTCTGGTGATCCTCGACGAGCCGACTGCGAACCTCGATCCGGCGAGCGCCGAGATCGTCGGCGAGGCGATCGAGCGGCTGCGCGAGGGACGCACCGTCCTCCTGATCGCGCACCGGCCGGAGCTGGCTCGGCGCGCCGATCGCATCGTCACGCTCGCGGCAGGGCGGATCGTCGAGCCCGCGCTGGAGGCAGCGTGATGCGCACGCTCGGACGCCTGGTCGCGCTCGGCCGGGTGCCCGCGTGGCGCGCCGCGCTCTCGGTGCTGCTCGGCGCGCTCGCCGTCTGCTTCGGCGTCGCCCTGATGGCGACCGCCGGCTATCTGATCTCACGCGCCGCCGAGCAGCCCCCGATCCTCTCCCTCACGGTGACGATCGTCGCCGTTCGCTTCTTCGGCCTCGCCCGGCCACTCGCCCGCTACCTCGACCGCCTCGCGTCGCACGACCTCGCCCTGCGCGCGCTCGGCCGAATTCGAGCGCGCTTCTACGAGCGGATCGAGCCGCTCGCGCCGGCGCAGCTGGAGAGCTACCGCCGCGGCGACCTGCTCGCGCGAATGGTCGGCGACGTCGACGCGCTCCAGGGTCTGTACGTGCGCGGCCTGGGGCCGCCGCTCGTCGCGCTCGTGGTCGGCGGCGCTTGCGTCGGGGTCACGGCCGTGTTTCTGCCGGCGGCCGCTGCGATCCTCGCCGCCGGCCTCCTCGTCGCGGGGGTTGCCGTCCCGGCGCTGGCCGGGGCGCTCGCCCGCGCGGCAGCACGCCGTCAGGCCGACGCGCGGGGCGAGCTGACCGCCGAGCTCGTCGAGCTCCTGCGCGGCGCACCCGAGCTCGTCGTCTACGGCCGGGAAGAGGCGACCCTGGCGCGCATTCGCTCGCTGAACGGCGAGCTCACGCGCCTCGGCCGCCGCGACGCGCTCGTCGCCGGCCTCGGCGACGCACTCTCGATCCTCGTCGCGGGCTTGACCGTCGCGGGCGTCCTCGCGGTCGCGGTCTCGGCGACCGATGCCGGCACACTCGACCGCGTCCTCATCGCGATGCTCGCCCTGCTTGCGCTGTCGTCCTTCGACGCAACCTTCCCGCTCCCGGGCGCGGCGCGGGAGCTCTCCGCCACGACGGCCGCGGGTCGACGCGTCCTCGAGCTCACCGACCGCGAGCCGCGGGTGCGCGATCCGGACGCGCCGTTGCCGGCCCCCCCGCCGCGCGCCGTCGTCGCCCTGCGAGGAGTGACCGCGCGCTACGGGCTCGGCGAGCGGCCGGCGCTCGCCGGCTTCGACCTCCGCCTCGACCCGGGCCGGCGGATCGCACTCGTCGGGCCGAGCGGAGCCGGCAAGACCACGGTCACGAACCTGCTCCTGCGCTTCCTCGATCCGGTGGACGGCCGGGTCACGATCGCCGGCCGAGACCTGCGCGAGTACCGGCAGGAGGACGTGCGCCGGCACTTCGCGCTCGCAGGCCAGGAGGCACACGTCTTCGACTCGACGCTCCGGGAGAACCTCCGGCTCGCACGGCCGACTGCGACCGACGCCGACCTCGAAGGCGTGCTCCGGCGCGCCCGGCTGGGCGAGTGGGTTGCGTCGCTGCCCGACGGTCTCGACACCCCCGTCGGCGAGGACGGGACGCGGCTCTCGGGCGGCCAGCGTCAGCGGCTCACGCTGGCACGCGCTCTGCTGGCCGACGCGCCCGTGCTGGTGCTCGACGAGCCGACGGCCCACGTCGACCCGCCGACGGCTCGGGCGCTGATGGAGGACGTGCTGGCCGCAGCGGGCGATCGCACCGTCCTCCTGATCACGCACCGCTCTGAGGGCCTCGAGCAGATGGACGAGATCGTCACGCTCGACGCCGGAACGCGCGTGTGAAGGCTCGGCACACGCAGCGGACGGCGACAGCCTCCGCGTGACTCACGCGCCTTCTGGCTGCAACCGGCCCGATTCCCCTGTTTGCTGCGCGTCCGGCCCGGGCCGCGGTGTCCTCGGCGTGGTAGCGGGCGAGCAGCGCTCCTCCTCGCTCGCTCGCGCGATTGCGCGGAAGCAGGACGAGGACGAGCGCAGCGCCGCAGCAGCGACCGTGATGACTCCTGCGCCAGCGCTCGCGCCCAGTTGTCGCCCACTGCAGGACCGGCGACGACTTCGGAGCGACCAGGCGGAGAATCTGCAGCCGCATACTGCGGGTGCTGCTGCGCGGACGGCCTGCGTGCGCGGTCGAACGACTTCGTGAGCGCCGCCTGAGTGCTGTCGGTGACGTCGCTTGTTCGACTCGCCGATTTGCGCGGGTGACGGAATTAGTCACGGGACGGCCCGGCTGGTCGAACTACTCGCTTCCCGTTAGCCGATCTCGACCTCGTCGCGGCCCATGCTAGGGCCGGCGCCAGCCGTGCCGAGGTGACGTAGGAAACTGCGACGGCGACGATCACGAGCGGCGTCAGTGCGAGACCGTCGGCCGGGAGAAGCACTGTGACGAGCAAGACCGCGGTCAGCGGCAGACCGAGCATGGCCGCGGTCATTGCCCCGATACCCATCGCGGCGCCCGCAATCATCGGTAACCCGGGAAGGTGCGACAGGGCGATTCCGCCCGCTGCGCCGAGGAACAGGGCGGGGAAGATGGGGCCACCTCGGAAGCTGCTCAAGCAGGCGCTGTAGGCGAGGCCCTTGCACACGATGAGCAGCACGAGTGCGCCGACTGTCCAGGTCTCGGCGTTCTCGATGAGCGTCGGAAGCGCGTCCTGGCCGGAGAAGAGGACTTCCGAGGAGCTCCGGTCCGATCCCTCGGCGAAGGCGATCGCCAGCCCCCCGACCGCGAGGCCGACGACCGGTGTGAGGAGCAGCATCCGGCGTTCGACGATGGGCCTGAGAAGGAGGGCCAAGATGCGGATCGCAGTGCCCAGTACGGCGGCGGCGACGCCGATTCCGAGCGCCCAGAGGAACTCGGCGCCGTCGGGCGAGCCGACGGGCGGAATGTTGGGGACGGCGAGCGAGAACGTCCCGAAACCGGTCCAGGCGTCCAGCCCGACGAAGATGAGCGAGCCGACGCCCGCGGCGAGCAGACCCGGGACCAGCACGACTCCCAGCAAGGCGCCGCCGAGCCCGGACACTTCCATCATGAGGAACGCTCCGACGATGGGCGACCCCAACAGCGTGCTGATGGCCGCGAAACTCCCCGCGGCCCCGATCACCATGCTCGCCTGAGCGGGGGCGTCTCGCTTGATCAGGTGCACCGCCAGCACGCCGAGGCCGCTGCCAATGGCGATCAGCGGGGCCTCGGGCCCGAGTACAGCCCCGAGGCTGAGCGTGGCGAAGGCCGCGATGACGATGCCCGGGAGCTCGATCGGAGGAACCGGCCCGGATGCTTTGAATCCGTCCGCGGGCGAGTGACCGCCCGTTCCCGGCAGGTAGCGGATCGCGAGAGCCACGATCAATCCGCTCAGCGCGAGCAGTGGCAGCGGCCACCACATCGGCTCCCCGTCGAACCCCAGCTCCCCGGGAAGCGTGGCGTAGAGGTAGTGCTGTGCCTCGTCCACCCCCTTGAGGAAGAAGTACGCAGCCGTCGCTACCGGCACGCCGATGGCCGCGCCGAATACCAGGAGCGCCAGGTAGCTGCGACTCCTGAGGAGCTCCTGCGGATCGGGAGAAGCCCCAGGCGTTGGTGAGGGAGCGGGTTTCGTCACTGAACCGTCCTGCCCCGCCGTGTCGCTGCCCTCCGCCCCGCCGGCGGCATCGCTCACGTCGGCTCCCTGCTGCGGTTGCGCGCGCTCACGCTCGGGAGACACTCGCACGCACGCGGAGTTGGAACATCGTCCGATGGGGATGAAACGCGCCGGCCACGCGCCCCGTCGAGGCTGCGTCAGCGAGGCGCGGCGGCATCGGCAGTGCAACGCGAACACGTGCGCGACTCCTGATCCGCTCCGCGGATCAGGAGTCATGCGACGGCTAGAATACAGCGGAGAGGGCGGGATTTGAACCCGCGACACGCCTTTCGACGCGTACGCGATTTCCAGTCGCGCTCCTTCGGCCGCTCGGACACCTCTCCGGGCGAGCGACAGCGTATCCGAGCCGAGGCGCCGCCTAGCCCTGCGTCGACGCGACGACGTACGCGGCCACGTCCTGGATCTGCTGCTCGTCCAGCTGCCCCTCGAAGGCGGGCATCGCGCCCATGCCGTTCGTGACCCGCTCGACGACGAGCGCGGCGTCCGGCTGAGACTCGTCGAGATTCGGCCCGATGCTCCCCGACGATCCGGCCGCCTCGAGCGTGTGACACCCGCCGCAGCCGGCCGATGCGAACACCGCCTCTCCCGCCGTGGCATCGCCGGCGGGCTCTTCGGCGGGCTCCTCGCCGTCTCCGCCGGCTCCTCGCCGGTCTCGGCCGGCTCCTCGCCCGTCTCCGCCGGCTCCTCGCCCGTCTCCGCCGGCTCCTCGCCCGTCTCCGCCGGCTCCTCGCCCGTCTCCGCCGGCTCCTCGCCGGTCTCGGCCGGTTGCGTCTCGGTCGCCTCGGCGCCGTGCGCCTCCTCTTCTTCCTTCGCGAAGACGACGACACCGGCCATCGTGACGATGAACAGCAGGACCGTGATCAGCGAGAAGAGGCCGAGGCGGTTGCCCGGGGAAGTTCGGGTCGCGCCGGGGGAAGTAGAACGACGAGAGGAGCGCGAAGACGATGAAGACGCCCGCGACGATGCCGAGCCCGAGCTTGCCCGAGTTCGTGATCCCCAGCAGCACGTGCCTGAACCTAACAGGCCTACACGCGGTCTAGAGGTGCCATTGTGAGACCGAAGTCCGTGAGCTGCTCCCAGTAGAGCTCGGCGCGTTCCTTGTGCCCCGACCAGACGACCGCACGGCCGCTCGAGTGGATCCGGTTCGCGAAGCTCATCCCCTGGTCGAAGCCGATACCCGGCAGGACCGCGGCGAGCGCGTACGCCACGCCGTCGAACGTGTTGTGGTCGTCGTTGAGGACGATCACCTGCCAGGGCGCGTCGAGTGCGCCGCCGGGATCGCCGGTCCTCGGCTCGCGAACGGGGGTCTCGGTGACGCTCATCGGCCGGGAAACTAGCAACGCGGGCTAGGCTTGCGCGAATGTCGCCGGAGGAGCGCCTCGAACGCTATGCACGTCTCGCCGTCGAGGTCGGCGCGAACGTCGGCGAAGGCCAGGTTCTCTGGGTCCTCGCGTTTCCGGAACATGCGCCGCTCGTCCGTGCGATCGCGCGTTGCGCGTACGAGCGAGGCGCCCGATACGTCGACGTGGACTACAACGACCAGCACGTGCGCCGAGCGCGGATCGAGCACGCCGCGGAGGAGACGCTCGACTGGACGCCGCCGTGGATGCTGGAGAAGATCGACTTCCTGGCCCGGGAGCGCGGCGCGCTGATCAGCATCGCCGGCGATCCCGAGCCGGAGCTGCTCGCCGACCTCGACGGCGGCCGCGTCGCGAAGACGCGGATGCGCGAGCTGATGACCCGCTACCTGGACGCCATCAACCAGGGCGTGCTCAACTGGTCGATCATCGGCTATCCGAACGAGGGCTGGGCGACGACGGTGTTCGGCGAGCCGGACGTCGAGCGGCTCTGGGCTGCCGTCGCCGGCGCGACTCGCCTCGACCAGCCCGACCCGGTCCAGGCGTGGGAGGAGCACCTCGACAAGCTCGCCGCCCGCACTGCTCAGCTGAACGAGCGCGGCTTCGACCACCTCCGCTTCCGCGGGCCGGGCACCGACCTCACCGTCGGCCTGATCCCCGGCTCGTCCTGGGTCTCCGGCGGCAGCGAGACGGTGGACGGCCGACGCTACGTCGCGAACATGCCGACCGAGGAGGTGTTCACGAGCCCGGACCGGCAGCGGACCGAGGGCACTGTCCGGGCGACGATGCCGCTCGCGCTCGCAGGCAACGTCGTGCGCGACCTCGAGGTCCGCTTCGAGGGCGGTCGCGCGGTCGAGGTGAAGGCGAGCGCAGGCGCGGACCTCGTCCGCGAGCAGCTGCGCCAGGACGACGGCGCCTGCATGCTCGGCGAGGTCGCGCTCGTCGACGGCGACTCGCCCGTCGGGCGCAGCGGGCTCGTCTTCCTGAACACGCTCTTCGACGAGAACGCGACCTGCCACATCGCCTACGGCTCCGGGATCCTCGAGGCGATTCCGGGCGGCACGAAGAAGAGCACGACGGAGCTCGAGGCGCTCGGCTTCAACGAACTCTTCCGTCCACACCGACTTCATGATCGGCGGCGCGGACGTCGAGGTCGACGGCATCGAGCCGGGCGGCACGGCGGTACCGATCCTGCGCGACAACGCATGGCAGCTCGCCTGAGGCGTAATGCCCGGTCACGCGTTCCGCCTTTGAACCGCTTCCTCGGGGGGCACCTCACGTCGCCGGCTCCGGTCAGGCGAGACCGCGGCACCTGG
This sequence comes from uncultured Gemmatimonadales bacterium, assembly GCA_963733105.1. Taxonomy (GTDB): domain Bacteria; phylum Gemmatimonadota; class Gemmatimonadetes; order Longimicrobiales; family Longimicrobiaceae; genus JAFAYN01. The sequence goes on from CAVTCB010000005.1 coordinate 103,642, forward strand.
GAGGGAATCCTTAGCGCTGCTTCCTTCCGGACCTGACGCGGTTCGGATGCTCCCAGTGCGCGGAACCCGACCATCGACGCCACGTGCGCGAGACCTGATCCCGTTGAAGCCGCCCTCGGACGGCGTTCGGTCCCGCTGGAGCGGATGTCGGGTTCAGGGAACCGCTAACTCCCCACCTAGCGCGACCGGGCCAAGGGAGGGTAGCAGCATCGCTATCCTGTGCTCTCTCCCGGGCGCATAGCTCAGCGGGAGAGCGCTCGCTTCACACGCGAGAGGTCCCTGGTTCAATCCCAGGTGCGCCCACTCAAGCACCTGCCCGGCGGGAAGAAATCGCGCGCCTGCGCCGTCGTGAGGTGCATGAGACTTCGGCTGGAGCACCAGCGAAGAAGCGTTTGGCCCGCTGGAGCTCTAGCTTTCCTGTTCTTGATGTTCGCTGGGTGCGGCGACAAGGCGTCGACGCCGTCTGTCTCCCCGTTGTCGCAGGAGACCCAACCACGCAGCGGACCTCCGGCGCTGGCACCACTCTCGCCCGAACTCGTCGGCACTTGGACGACAAGTTCAAGGCTCGATCAATCCGGGTCACAGCAGATCGTGCGCAAGTACGTGTTCTCGCCCGACAGCCGCTACGAATACACCCTCGCGATGTGCCGGTACTCGACCGACTGCAGCTTCGTAAGCCAGGAGTCGGGGTACGCCCAAGCCGCCAACGGCTGGCTGTCGCTTGAGCCTCAGACCGAGTCGGACGACGGTTCTCGATCCTGGCCGTACGTCGTCTTCCAGGATCCCAACGTCGGCGACATCCAGCTCCACTTCAAACTCCCCGACGGGCAGGTCGACGTCTTCTACCGCGGCTAGACAGCCGGTCGACCGGCCTGTCTGAGCGCCCCCGTCACCGTCGACGGCCCGGTGCTCGTACCGGTGTCTTTTTGAGGACGTCCCGTTCGTCTATTCGGTGAGGCACCGAAATGGATGGAACTGGAGACATGACCGCCGCCGAACGAGCGAAACCATCGCCGAGAGCTGGGCGCTGGGAGGCGTCTCTGTCGACCGCAGAGGCTCTCGCCGCGCTCGCCGGCCGGAGCCGCCCGCACGCGCGGCGCGACCGACCCGCTGAGGGTCGCGCTCAGGTCCACGCCCGCCGATCGGGCGAGGGCTGGTTGCTCGCTCTCGGAGCTCGAGTTACCGCGGAGCGTCTACCCGACTTCCTTCCGCGATTCGGTTGCGAGGGAGATCAGAACGGCTCCGAGAAGGGCCGCGACGAGGCCGACGATCCCGAGCATGATGTGCCACGCCGGCCTGCTCCAGCGCTCCTCGAGCAGAAGCGTCCCGATCGCGATGCCGACGACGGGGTTCGCCACCGAGACGGTGGCGACTGAGGGAGCGAGCTTCCCCGTTCCCAACGAGACCTGCTGCAACACGAAGCCGAGCACGCCGGCGATCGCGAGGGCATACGACTCCCAATGCGAGAGGAGCTCCTCGAGCCCGTCGTGGAGATATCCGAGCGTGGGCTTCGTCAGCGAAGCCGAGAGGCCGAAGAGGATGCCGGCGATGGTGCCGAAGACCGCGGCCCTCGTGGTCGCCGACGCGCCGCCGCGACCTCCGTATACGAACAACACGACGCAGATCGCCCCCAGCACGGCGATAGCGATCGCCCAATCCCGCCCCGGTGCGTTTTCATTCCCACCGGAGGGGTCGGCGAAGTACGTGAAGAGTGCGAGGCCGAACAGGATCACGGCTGCTCCGAGGACCTCGCGTCGGCCTACGTGCTGGCCCGTGAGGAAGTAGCCGAGCGGCAGCGCGAAGACCACGGTCGTGACGAGTAGCGGCTGGACGATCGACAGCCGACCGCGATCGAGCGCCGCCGCCTGGAACACATAGCCGGTCAAGAGCGCCAGCGTCCCTAGCAACCACATCGTCTGTCCCACCAGCCGAAGCAGCGACGCCGGGCTCGCGAGCGAGACACCACCGAGGTTGAGCGCACCCTTCTGCTGGAGCGTCGCAGCAACGGCGAACAGAAGGGCTGCCGTCAGCGCGAGCGTGGCGGCCACGGGCTGACCCTAGGCTGCGACGACTCGCGCTGCAACTCGTGACCGCTCTGGCCGGCTGACCTACGATCGAGTCGATGCCTCACGTCCAGACCGGCACCGTCGGTTCCGAGCTCGCCGAGTTGCTACGGCAGCTGGTCGCGATCGATTCCGTCAACCCCTCGCTCGTCCCCGGCGGGGCGGGCGAGGCGACCATCGCCCGGTTCGTGGCCGGGTGGCTCGAGCGCGCCGGGCTCGAGGTCTCGCTGGAGGAGGCCGCTCCCGGCCGGCCGAACGTGATCGGGGTCGCGCGGGGTCGCGGCGGCGGTCGCACGCTGCTCCTGAACGCGCACACGGACACGGTCGGTGTGGCTGGGATGGAGCTGCCGCACGAGCCACGGTTGGAGAATGGTCGCCTCTTCGGACGCGGCGCCTACGACATGAAGGCCGGTCTCGCGGCCGCGATGCTGGCAGTCGCCTCCGCGCCGCGACTGGCTGGAGACGTCGTGCTCGCAGCGGTCGCAGACGAAGAGGCGGCCGCTTCCGGGACGAAGACCCTGCTGGCCTCCGGCTTCCGGGCTGATGCGGCGATCGTGACCGAGCCGACCGGGCTCGACGTCGCCGTCGCACACAAGGGCTTCGCCGGCTTCGAGATCGAGACGACCGGTCGCGCCGCGCACGGCTCGCGGCCGGAACGCGGGATCGACGCGATCGCGCGCATGGGGCCGGTGCTCGTCGAGCTCCAGGCGCTCGCGGACCGGCTTCGGAGCGGAGAGCGCCACCGGCTTCTCGGCGCGAGCTCGCTGCACGCCTCGCTGATCGAAGGAGGCCAGGAGTACTCCAGCTATCCGGAGCGGTGCCTACTGACCGGCGAGTGGCGGACGCTCCCCGGCCAGTCACCCGCGGACGTCGAGGCCCAGCTGCTCGAGCTGATCGCACGCAGCGGCAGCGAGGCCGAGTTGCGGCTGCTCTTCACGGGCGACCCATTCGAGGTCGCCGAGGAGGAAGAGATCGTCCAGCTCGTACACCGTCACGCGGGGACAGCGATCGTCGGCGTGCCCTACTGGGCCGACTCGGCGCTGCTCGCCGCGGCCGGAATCCCGACGGTGCTCTATCGGGCCACGCGGCGGCGGCGAGCACGAGACCGTCGAGTGGGTCGAGCTCGCCTCGGTCGAACGATTGCGAGACGTGCTCCTGGCGACGGCACGGGACTTCTGCGGCACCAGGGTGGTGGCCGAGCATGAGGCCTGACGAGTCGAACAATCCGTTTCTCTACGACGCCTCCGTCCGGGAAGAGCAGCGGCGGGCGAGCCTAAAGAGGGCGCGGCGGGTCGTCTGGCTCCGGCGTACGCTCGTGGCCGCGCTCGCCCTGGCCGCGGTCGCGGCTGCCTCCGCCGCGGTCGTGACCCGCTCCGGCGGCTCCGACCGAGGCTCGGTGCAATTCGTGGACTGCCAGATCCAGCTCGTCGACGCCCGGTGCGGGCGCCTCGCCGTTCCGGAGGATCCGGACCGGCCGGGCGGTCGCCGTATCTCCCTGCGCATCGCCGTCATCCCCGCGGCGAAGCAGCCGGCGGCTGGTGCGCTCTTCTACCTCGCCGGCGGGCCGGGCGGAGCGGCGAGCACGGACGTCCCGATCATCGAGCAGCTCTTCGGTGGGGTCGCTTCGACCCGGGACCTCGTGCTCGTCGACCAGCGCGGCACGGGTGGCTCGCACAGGTTGAGCTGTGCGCCCACGGGCGTCCGCGTCGAGCAGACGGCGGCCGTCGCCGCGTATGTCCGGCGCTGCTTCGACCGGCTGGGCCCGGAGGTTCGCCTCTACACGACCGCCGTCGCGATGGACGACCTCGACGCGGTGCGCCGCGCGCTCGGCTACGAGCAGATCGACCTCTACGGCGCGTCCTACGGTGCCACTGCGGCGCAGATCTACCTGCGCCTCCACCCGGACTCCGTGCGGTCGATGATCCTGGACGGCGGCTCGCTGCTGCAGGTCCCCCTCTACGAGGCCCTCGCGCCGAACGCGGAGCGCGCGCTGCAGGCCCAGCTGGCGCGCTGCTCGGCGGAGCCTGCCTGCCGGCGGGCGTTTCCGAGGACTCGGTCCGAGCTCGCCGCCTTGCTCGAGCGTCCACCGACGCGTGTCGAGGCCTTCGGTCAGGCCGTCACGGTCGATGCCGACGCAGTCGCCAGCACCGTTCATGCCCTCTCGCTCGAGAAGGACGGCGTGCCGCTGCTCCCGGACGTCGTCCACCGGGCGTTCGGAGGCGACTACGTCCCCCTCGCGCAGGAGTTCGTCGGCCGCGTGGGCCCGGGCCTCGACGCCCGTGCTCGGCTCGCGATGTCGTTCGAGATCCTCTGCAGCGAGTCATGGGCCCGTTTCGACCCGGTCCGGGTGGCCCAGTCGAGCAACGGCAGCTACCTGGCCGAGGTGGCCGAGTCGCGCGCGCGGCTGTTCGACGAGGCCTGTCGGTTCGTGCCGGAGGGCGTCGTCTCGGCCGACGCGGACCGGGTCGCGCCCACGGACGTGCCCGTGCTCATCCTCGCGGGGAGCGCGGACCCGCAGGATCCCCCGGCGAACATGCGCGGCTGGAAGACGCTCTTCCCGAACGGTCGCCTGGTGATCGTCCCGGGGGCGACGCACGGTGTCCTGACCGAGGGCTGCGTCGCGCTCGTCGCGGCACGGTTCGTCGCCGGCGGAACCGAGCGGGGTCTCGACACCTCCTGTGTGCGGCAGATCGAGCAGCCGGCGTTCGAGACCGGCTGACGCTGTCTATGCGTGCCGGAGGACGGGCAGCGGCTCGGGACGCGCGACGCGGGTCGCGACGTCGACCGCCCGGCCGTCGGCGGCAGCCTGGAGGACGCTGCGCGCGACGTCGACGACATGGGCTCCGAGAACCCCTGACGCGCGCGGCCCGCGGCCCTCTCCGACCGCCTCCGCCAGGTCCTGCAGACCGAGGCCGCGCGCCTCGCGGGCGCCGCGGGAGGTGTAGGGCAGCTCTTCCCAGTCGCCGCGGTTGCTCCGGAGCCGCAGCGGCCCCTCGAAGGCGTTCGGATCGGGCAGGGAGAGGATCCCCTCGCGTCCGTGGATCTCGAGGTCGCAGACGTAGCGGTCGGTCACCTCGAAGCTCGCGACCAGGTTCGCCGTCGCGCCGCTCTCGAGCCGGAGGACGGTCGACACGTGCGTCGGCGTCGTCGGCGTGAAACGTCCACCGGCGCGCGGCCCGACGGCGATCGACCGCTCGGACGTCAGCGTCGAGGCGAAGCCGGTGACAGCGGCGACCGGCCCCAGCAGCGCGACGATCGCGGTCAGGTAGTAGGGGCCCATGTCCAGGAGCGGCCCGGCTCCGTCCTGGAAGAACTGCTCCGGGCTCGGATGCCACGCATCGGCGCCTCCGACGAGCATCGCGGCGCTGACGGCCACCGGCTCGCCGATCACGCCGTCGTCGATCGCGGAACGCGCAGCCTGGTACGCGCCGCCGAGGAAGATGTCCGGCGCGCAGCCGAGCAGAAGCCCGCGTCGCTCCGCCTCGTCGACGAGCTCGACGGCGTCGGCGGTCTGCGTCGCGAGCGGCTTCTCCGTATAGACGTGCTTCCCGGCCGCGAGCGCCGCGCGCGTCACGTCCACGTGTGCCGCCGGCGGCGTCAGGTTCAGCACGATCTCGATCGCAGGCTCGGCGATCAGCTCGTCGACCGCGAGCGCCTCGAGCCCGTGGTCGGCTGCGAGCGCCTCCGCGAACGCGGCGTCGATGTCCGCGCAGGCGACGAGCTCGATCGCGTCGAAGGCGGCCGCCTTCTCCGCATAGTGCTTGCTGATCACGCCACAGCCGACGATCCCGACCTTCATGCCGCGACCCGCACCGCCGCCAGCGAGCGCGCAACGGCCTCGAGCGCGGACCCCTCCGCCTCGTCCTGCTCGACCAGCAGCCACTCGACGCCGGCCTCGATCGCCGCCGGAATGATCCGCTCGTAGTCGATCTCACCCTCGCCGACAGGGCGGAACTCGTGTCCGTCGCGGCTCGCGAAATCCTTGACGTGCACGAGAGGGCACCGGCCGCGGGCGCGATCGAGGAGGGCAACAGGATCGACGCCCGCGTACCAGGCCCAGCCGAGGTCGAGCTCGAGGAACAGCTCGTCCCGTGCCAGCAGCTCGTCCAGGAAGCTGCCGCCGCCGTCCAGCGGTCTGACCTCGCCGTCGTGGTTGTGGAAGCCGAACGCGAGCCCGAGCTCGGCGGCGCGACGCGCGACGACGGACAGCCGCTCGGCCATCTGCCTCGCTGCGTCGGTCGAGGCGGGCGCCTCGATCCAGGCCAGCACGAGCCGGTCGATTCCGAGCACCGCGCACTCCGCGGCGAGCTCGGGGAGCTCCGTCTCGACCGCGTCGAGCCCGGCGTGACGGCCGCAGGCGACGAGGCCGAGCTCGTCCAGCCAGCTCCGCACGACCGTTGGGTCGTGGCCGTGCAGGTCGAAGAGCTCGACGCCTTCGTAGCCGAGCGAGGCAACGGCGCGCAACGTGCCTTCGAAGTCGCGGGCGCAGTCCTCGCGCAGCGTGTAGAGCATCAGGCCGACGCGGGCCACGGGACCTCCGCTCCCTTCCGTTGGGCTGCGATGAAGTCGCGATACCAGTAGAAGCTCGCCTTCGGGACGCGCTCGAGGGTGGGGTAGTCGACGTAGACGATCCCGAAGCGCTTGGAGTAGCCCTCGGCCCACTCGAAGTTGTCCAGCAGCGACCAGGCGAAGTAGCCGCGCACGGGCACGCCGTCCTCGATCGCGCGCCCGACGGCGGCGAGGTGGTCGTCGAGGTAGGCCTGCCGCTCGGGGTCGACGACGTCGCCGTCGTGCCCGCGAACGTCTTCGTACGCGGCGCCGTTCTCGAAGATGTAGATCCCCGGCGGCGCGTAGTCGTCGCGGAGCCGCGTGAGCACGTCGTGGAGGCCGTCCGGATAGACCTCCCAGCCCATGGCCGTGACCGACCAGTCGGCGTCGCGGACGAGGATCGGCCGACCGCCGTCGGGGTCCTCGCTGACGAGCTGGCGGAAGTAGTAGTTCGCGCCGAGGAAGTCGGTCGCCACCGCGATCGCCTCGAGGTCGCCGTCCTGCACGGGCGGCCCTTCGGGGGCGTAGTGCTCGACCATGTCGTCCGGGTAGCCGCGGCCGTAGAGCGGGTCGAGGTACCAGCGGTTGAACGAGCCGTCCGCCCACCAGGCGGCGGCGCGGTCGCCGTCCGAGTCGGTCGCGGGGTAGGTGTGGGTGAGCGCGAGGGCGATGCCGACCTCGGACCCCGGCGACTCGCGCCGCAGCACCTCGGTCGCCCAGCCGTGGGAGAGGAGCAGGTGATGCGCAGCGGAGAGCGCGTCCTGGGTGTTCTCCCGGCCCGGGGCGTGCACTCCGAGCGCATGTCCGAGCCACGCGGCGACCCAGGGCTCGTTGTGCGTGATCCAGGACGAGACGCGGTCGCCGAGGCGCGAGGCGACGACCTCGGCGTACTCGACGAACGCCTCGGCCGTGGCCCGCTCCGGCCAGCCGCCCGCGTCCTCGAGCACCTGGGGAAGGTCCCAGTGGTACAGGGTCGGGAAGGGCTGGATGCCGTTCGCGAGCAGCTCGTCGACGAGCCGGTCGTAGAAGTCGAGCCCGGCCTGATTGACGCGCCCGCGGCCCTCGGGGAGGATCCGCGGCCACGCGATCGAGAAGCGGAAGGCGTCGAGGCCGAGCTCGCGCATCAGCGCGACGTCCTCGGGGTAGCGGTGGTAGAAGTCGCACGCGATCTCGCCGCTGTCGCCGTTCCGCACCTTTCCGGGCGTGGCGCAGAAGCGGTCCCAGATGCTCTCGCTGCGGCCGTCCTCGTAGGCTGCGCCCTCGATCTGGTAGGACGCGGTCGCCGCGCCCCAGACGAAGTCGGTCGGGAATCGAGTCGCCATCGTGATCCTCAGCTCGTGGGTTGTCGGACGAAGTGGCCGGGCCGCACCTCGACGAGCTCGCCGTCGACGGCGGGTCGACGGGCCTTGACGAACGGCTCCAGCTGCAAGCCGCCCTCGGGGTTCGGGACTGCGGAGAGCAGGAGGCGCGTGTACGCGTGCTGGGGGTCTTGGAGCACTGCGTCGGTCGGGCCCTGCTCGACGACGCGGCCGGCGTAGAGCACGAGCACCTCGTCGGCGACGTAGCGGGCGCTGGCGATGTCGTGCGTGATGTAGAGGAACGCGATCTCGAGGTCGCGCTTCAGCTCGGCCATCAGGTTCAGCAGCCCGATGCGGATCGAGACGTCGAGCATCGAGATCGGCTCGTCCGCGAGCACGACCGTCGGATTGACGGCGAGCGCCCGCGCGATCGAGACCCGCTGGCGCTGGCCGCCGGAGAGCTGGTGCGGATACTTCTCCGCGATCTCGTCCGGCGGCACGAGACCGACGGTCCGCAGCAGCTCGCGCACGCGTGCGTCGACCTCGCCGCGCCGCACGAGCCGGTGGATCCGCAGCGGCCGCTCGATGTGATGCCGCACCTTCTTGACCGGGTTCAGCGACGCGAACGGGTCCTGGAAGATCATCTGCACCTCGGAGCGGTACGCGAGCAGCGCTCGGCGGCCACGCACGTTGCTGACGTCCTTGCCGCGGAAGCGGATCGTGCCGTCGGTCGGCGGGTAGAGCTGCGAGAGGACCCTGGCGATCGTGCTCTTGCCGCTGCCGCTCTCACCGACGAGCGCGGTGATCGTGCCGGGATGGAGCGTGAAGGACACGTCGTCGACGGCCCGCAGCGGCGGGCGCCGGCCGAACTCCTTCGTCAGCCCCTGCACCTCGAGCGCCGCGGTGCTCACGCCTGCTCCTCGACGAGATGGCAGGCGACGTAGTGGTCGGGCGCGACCTCGAGCAGCCGGGGCCGCTCGCTCGTCTGCCGCACGAAGAGCGCCCGGTCGCTGCCGTCGCAGTGCGGGCAGCGTGGGTTGAAGCGGCAGCCGGGAGGCGGCTGCGCGAGATTCGGGGGCGCGCCGGGAATGCCGGCGATCCGCTCGAGCGGCCCGGTCAGCGGCGGGAACGAGTTCATCAGCCCGACGGTGTACGGATGCTTCGGATCCTCGAAGAGCGTCGCGGCCGTCGCCGTCTCGACGATCTCGCCCGCGTACATGATCGAGATCCGGTCGCTGAACTCGACCAGCAGCGAGAGGTCGTGCGTGATGAAGATGACGGCGAAGCCGAGCTCGGCCTTGAGCTGCTCGAGCTCCTGCAGGATCTCGCGCTGGACGACGACGTCGAGCGCGGTCGTCGGCTCGTCGAGCACGATCAGCTCGGGGCGAAGCGCCAGCGCCATCGCGATCACGACGCGCTGGCGCATCCCGCCCGAGAGCTGGTGCGGGTAGGCGCTCAGGCGGTTGCGGTCGATCCCGACGAGCTCGAAGAGATCCGCCGCGCGCGCGAGCGCCTCCGACTTCCGCACGCGCTCGTGCGCCTTGAACATGTCGACGAACTGGTCGCCGACGCGCATGACCGGGTTCAGCACGTCCATCGCGCTCTGGAAGACGAGCGAGACGTGACGCCAGCGGAAGCGGCGGAGCTGCTCGGTGCTCATGGCGGCGAGGTCCGTGCCCTCGAAGAGGATGCGGCCGGAGCTGAGCTCCGCCGGGGGCTTGAGGATCTGGAGGATCGCGTTCGCGAGCGTGCTCTTGCCGCAGCCGGACTCGCCGGCGATGCCGAGCGTCTCGCCGGGCGTGAGCGAGAGCGAGACGCCGTCCACGGCCCGGACCCGCCGGTCGCGAAGCACGTAGTCGACGGTCACGTCCTCGAGCTCGAGCAGGGTGCCTGTGGCGACGGTCACGACCGCCCCCTCCCGAACAGGAGCGAGCCCCAGGCGCGCCGCTGCGTCTTCTCGGCGCGGAGGCGCGGATTCGAGACCTCGTCGAGGCCGGCCAGGATGAAGACGAGCGCGGCCACGGTGAGCGCCAGCGCGATTCCGGGGAAGAGGAACGGCCACCACTCGCCCTGGAGCACGACCGAGTTGACCTGGGCCCAGTAGAGCGTCACGCCCCAGCTCGTCTGCTCCATGTTGCCGAGACCGAGGAACTCCAGGCCCGCGGCGGTGAGGATCGCGATGTAGAAGACGAGGACGAACGCGGCGGCGATCCTGCTGATCATGTTCGGGATCAGCTCGCTGAAGATGATTCGCGAGGTCGACTCGCCGGCGACCTTGGCGGCGAGGACGAAGTCGCGGTTCCGCAGCGAGAGCGCCTGGGCGCGCAGGATGCGCGCCTCGAACGCCCAGAGGGTGAGGCCGAGGATCAGGATCATCGTCCGGTTGCCGCGGGTCTCCATGTAGGACGACACGACCACGAGCAGCGGGATCGTCGGGATCACGAGGAAGACGTTCGTGAAGAAGTTGACGACCTCGTCGGTCCACCCGCCGGCGTAGGCCGCGAGGATCCCGAACAGGGAGAGGGCCGTCGCGAGCACGGCCGCGCTGAAACCGAGGATCAGCGAGGAGCGCGCGCCGAGCACGACCTGCGAGAAGACGTCGGTGCCCTGATCGGTCGTCCCGAACAGATGGTTCCGTGAGGGCGCTTGACCGGCGTCGAAGAGGGAGAACGCGTTCGGGTCGTGCGTCGCGATCCAGGGAGCGAAGATCGCGACGAGGACGATCGACCCCAGCACGAGCAGGCCGAAGCACGACTTCGGATTCGAGAGCAGCAGCACCATCCACTGCGGGACGCCGAAGCGTCGGCGCCCGGGCGTGGGCTCGGTCAGCGGCGCGTCGGCGGGAGGATCTCCTCGACGGTGAGCGGCTGGATCTGCGACATCAGGCCGTCCGCACCCGCGGGTCGAGGATGAAGTTGAAGATGTCCATGATGAAGTTGGCGGCGATCACGGTGAAGGCGAGGACGAGGAGAAGCGCCTGTGTGAGCGCGTAGTCGGCGCCGAGCGCCGCCTGCTGCAGCGTCAGGCCGGCGCCGGGGTAGCTGAAGACGAACTCGATGAAGACGAGCCCGCCGACGGCGGTCGCGAACTGTGCCGCGAAGCCGTTCAGCGGCGGCAGGATTGCGTTCCTGCCCGCGTAGCGCGTCATCACGCGGCGGTCGTGCAGGCCCTTCGCGTGGGCCATGGAGACGTAGTCCTCGGCGATCGTGTTGATCATCACCGTGCGCATGTTCAGCACCCAGCCGCCGACGAAGACGAGCGTGATCACGATGATCGGCAGCTGCGAGTGGCGGAAGGCGCTCGACAGAAACGGCCAGTTGAAGCCCGGGATCGCATCGCTGGCGTAGGCGTGCTGGATCGGGAACCACCCCGCCTTGAGGCCGAGGAAGTAGACGGCCACGAGCGCCGTGAAGAACGCCGGGAACGCGCCGAGCGACATCAGCAACGGGACGGCGACGTTGTCGACGGTACCGCCGCGACGCCACGCCGCGATCATCCCGATCGTGATCCCGATGAAGAAGGCGAGCACGAAGGCGACGCCGACGAGGAAGATCGAGTAGGGGAGCGTGCGGCCGATGATCTCGGTGACCGTCGTCGGGTAGTTGGAGGTCGAGAGCCCGAAGTCGAGCCTGACGACGCGCTGCAGGTAGTTGATGTACTCGCTCCAGAGCGGGCCCTCGTCACCGCCGAGGATGTCGCGGTAGGTCTGGATGATCCCTGGATTCGCCTGGATCTGCGCCGGCGTCAACCGGGCGAGCAGGCCGCCGACCGGGTCGCCGGGCATCAGCCGCGGGAGCAGGAAGTTCAGCGTCACCGCGACCCAGAGGGCGAAGAGGTAGAAGAAGAAGCGACGGACGAACCAGCGCATGTGCGGCTCCGACCAAGTATCGACCGGCGGGCGGGCTCTGTCGTCGAGCCCGCCCGCCGGTCACGTCGGTCAGATCACTGTCCTGCCTGTCCGCCCGGGCAGATCCGGGTGAACGAGAGCACGTTGTCGGGGAAGGTCGTGAAGATCGGGTCGCCGTAGAAGTTCTTCGGCGACGTGAAGCAGTGGAAGTACTTGGTGCTGTAGGTCGACCAGCGCGGTCCGATGAAGATCGGCACCATCGGCAGCTGGTCGAGCCAGAGCCTCTGGAGTTGCGTCGCGATCTTCTTCTGCGCGGACTCGTTGAGGGTGACCTTCCACTTGTTCAGCAGGGAGGTCGCCTGGGCGTTCTGGTAGTGGATCCAGTTGCCGGTCGTCGTGCCGTCCTGTCCTGGCGGCGTGTACGCGTTCTTCGCCATCATCGAGAAGAAGTAGCCGTACGGCGAGCCCTGAGACGCGTTCTGCCACAGGAGCGTCGGGGTCTTGGTGCTCGACGCGCTCGGATACCACGCGTTCCAGTCCGGCTCGAGCTTGACGCTCGAGTTGATCCCGATCGCCTTCAGGTTCCTCGTGATGATCTGGAGCGAGGCGACCCAGTCCGACCAGCCCGAGATCACGTGCGGCGAGATCTCGACCCGCTTGCCCTTCGGGTCGTACAGGTCGCTGCCCTTGTAGGTGAAGCCGTTGGCCCTCAGCATCGCCTTCGCCGCATTCGGCCTGTACGCGGCCATCGCCTTCGCCTTGGCCCTCAGCGCCGGGTCGGTCACCCACTGCGGGAAGAGGCCGTTGAGGCCGATCGCGTCGGCGGGCGGCGCGTAGCCGTACTCACCGAGCTTCGAGACCGTGTTCCGGTCGATCGACAGGCTGATCGCCTTGCGCAGGACCGGCAGGCTGTACGGGTACTTGGTCGTGTCCAGCATCAGGCCGATCGGATATGCAGTCGTCGCGTAGAAGGAGTGGTAGTGCGCCTTGTCGACGCTGGAGTAGGCCTTCTCGACGTTCGGGACGAAGTTGTGCGTCCAGTCGACCTTGCCGCTCTTGATCAGCAGGAGCGCCGCGTCGTTGGAGGACGCCTGCTGGTACTCGAGGCAGGGGATCTTCGGCATCCCGGCCTGCCAGTAGTCCGGGTTCTTGTCCAGGACGTAGTTCTGGGTCGTGAAGCGGGTGATCTGGGTGAACGGGCCCGAGCCGACCGGGTCCGGGTTCAGGAAGGTGGCCGGCTTCGCGACCTTCGACCAGATGTGCTGCGGCAGGACCGCGACGAGATTCAGGTTCGCCGCGATGAACTGCGAGTCCGGAGTCTTCAGGTTGATCACGACGCCGAACTCGCCGTTCGCCTTCACCGAGGCGAGGTTCGTACCGGGCCGGTAGAGCCCGATCTGGTCCATCACCTTGTCCTGCTTGCCGGCCGTGAGGGTGTAGACGACGTCGGCCGAGGTGAGCGGCTGGCCGTCCGACCACTTGACGTTCTGCGCCAGCGAGAGCGTGAGGGTCTTGTTCCCGTTCGACCACTTCCAGCTCCGCGCCAGCCACGGGTACTGATGGCCGCCGCCTGCGGGCGTCGTGACGATCAGCGGCTCGTAGAACGCCCCTCTGACGAACGCGCCGCTCGGCAGGCTGGTGGCGGTAAAGGGATTGAAGTTCTTGACGAATGCCGGATCTCCTGACCCGGTCATGACCAGGCACCTGTGCGTCGGGGCGGGTGCCGCCGCGCCGTCTGTCTTGGCCGCAGCTCCCTGGACCGCGATCGCAACGAGGAGGCTGGCTACGCCAAGCACCCCCGCCGTCCGAACACCGAAGCGTACGGAGCGAACTCGACTCTTCATACCTCTCCCCTCTCTGATCTCCATGTCTCTTGCACGGAGGGTCATCGTAGACCGACAGGACTCCGCCGATGGCGGCGAAACTCGAGGCTGTTCCGGAAACGGTTAACAGATTATTTCCAGGAAGTCAAGTCCTGTTCAAGCCATATCGACCGGTGGCACGTGGTGCTGCGAGCGCAATCTCTGTAGACGTTTCCGGGAATGACTGATTCAATGTTCCGATGGCTTCACCTGAGGAACGAGGAATCAAGCCGCGCGCGACGATCCGGGAAGTGGCGAGCGCCGCCGGCGTCTCGATCGCCACGGTCTCCCGCGTCCTCAACGACCATCCCGACGTGGCGCCGGCCACGCGCGAGTCGGTCTTGCGCGTCGTCCGCGACCAGCGCTTCGCCACGAACCGGAGCGCACGCGCTCTCTCCGGCGGCCGCACCGGTCTGGTCGGCGTCACGCTTCCGATCATCGAGGCGGCCTATTTCGCCCAGATCCTCGCCGGCGCCTCCGAGGCGCTCTACGAGCAGGACATGGGAGTCGTGCTCTCGCCGACCCTGCATCTCCACGATCGCGCGGTCACGCTGCTCGACCGGCTGATGCACGGCACGACCGACGGCGCCGTCCTGATGCTGCCTGAGGAGACGAACGAGGAGCTGAAGGCGCTCCGGCGCGCCGGCTATCCCTTCGTCGTCGTCGACCCCCGCGTGCCGCTCGACGAGGGAGTCGCCGCGGTGTCCGCGGCGAACGCATCCGGCGCGCACGCAGCCGTGGAGCACCTGCTCTCGCTCGGGCACAAACGGATCGCCGCGCTGACAGGCATCCCGGAGTGGCTCGCGAGCATCGAGCGCCTGAAGGGGTACCACTCCGCCCACGCTTCCGCAGGCGTCCTGGCGGATCCGGATCTCGTCGTCGAGGGGGACTACTCGCTCGAGGGCGGCGAGGCCGCAGCCGCGATGCTGCTCGACCTGCCCGATCCTCCGACCGCCGTGTTCGCGTTCAACGACAACATGGCCGTCGCCGTCGTCCGCGAGGCGCGCAAGCGCGGGCTCCGCGTGCCCGACGATCTTTCCGTCGTCGGCTTCGACGACTCGGAGCAGGCCGGCATCGTCACCCCCGCGCTGACGACCGTGCGCCAACCGCTGGCCGAGATGGGACGGATGGCGGTCAGCCTGCTCCTGCGCCTGCTCGAGAACCAGCGTGTCGAAGGCCTCAACGTCGAGCTGCAGACGCGACTCGTCGTCCGCGACTCGACCGCGCGCCCGCGAGTAGCTACGCCACGAACGACTCGAGGCGCTCGGCTTCCTGCTTCAGCTCGCGCTTCACCGCGGCGTCGAGCTTCCCGAACGGCTCGAGGACGACGCGGCCGCCCTCCAGCTGCCACGTGCCGGCGACGAAGCCGTCGACGAGGATCGTCGCGTGCACGATTCCGTTCTTCGTGACGATGCGCGACGGGCGGAAAGTCGCCCAGGATCCGCGAGCGGTCGTCGTGCGAGAGGACGAGGTTGTCGAAGCGGGGCACCAGCCGCGGCGGCGCCGGTGTCTCGGGGTCCGGCAGCGGCGCTCGGCGCAGGTCGTAGAGCAGCCGGCCCCGCTCGTCGCGGAACGTCCGCACGGACAGCCGGCCCAGCGACTCCGCGATCGGCGTGAGGCGCGGAACACCCGCCCACTGGGAGACGTCCTGCTTCGTCGCGGGACCGTAGGCGGCGAGGTACGTGCGGACGAGCCGGTCGAACGCCTCCAGCGGCGGCGGCGGCCCACCGCGCAGCGCGCCTCTCGGCCGCGGCGTACACGCCCTGACCTCCGTAGCCCCAGATTCCCGACGGCGGCACGTGCACGACGTACGCGTGCCCCTGAACGCGGCGCCAGAGGAACGTCGGCGTCGCCGGCCCCTTCGCGTACGGCTCCAGCAGCGCGCGCATCTCCTTGAAGGTGCGCTCGCCCGACCCGAGCTCGGCGACGGCGAGTCGCGCCAGCTTCCCGAGCATGGACTTCGGAACGAGCGCCTCGTACGCGGGCGGCCAGAGGACTCCGCCGAGCTCGCGCCGCGCGGTCGCGATCGCCCAGAAGTCGCGCGGCGTGACGACGTGCAGCGTCCCGCGCTGGAGCAGCGCCTTGACGAGCCGCCGACCCGTCAGCGCCCGGGTGAGCTCGTCGCGCTCGAAGCCCTCGAGCCGCGTCCAGAGAGACAGGTACGGGCTCGGCGTGGACTGCGCCTGCAGGCCGCCGAGCCGCTCGACCGTCTTCACGGCCGTCAGGCGGTGCCGCTCGAGCAGGAGCTGTCGCTGGAGCAGGGCGCGGTTCAGCTCGCGCCGCGTGAGGACCCGCTCGGCCGTCGCCACCCGGCGACGCTACCAGCAGGAAAGATTAGAGCCGCAGCGAAGCGGGGATGTTGCGTACCACCCACACAAGGAGCCCCCATGAGTTGGTTCTGGATCCTGGTCATCGTCTTGCTCGTGCTGCTCGTGCTCGGCTATTTCGGGCGCGGACGCTTTCGCGCATAGAGCGGAAAACTGCGGCGAGCGCCGCGCACGTACGCCGAGCGATTCCTGCTTGAATCGGTTGCGTGACGGCGCTCTACCGCTCCTACCGGCCGCTCGACTTCGACGACGTGGTCGGTCAGGACGCGGTCGTCAGGACGCTGCGAAACGCGATCGAGCTCGACCAGGTGCGGCAGGCGTACCTCTTCGCCGGGCCGCGCGGCACCGGCAAGACGTCGATGGCGCGGATCCTGGCGAAGGCGCTGAACTGCGCCGCCGGCCCGACGGCGACGCCGGACAAGGTCTGCCACGCCTGCGTCTCGATCGCCAACGGCACCTCGCTCGACGTGATCGAGATGGACGCCGCCTCGCAGCGTGGGATCGACGACATCCGCGAGATCCGGGAGCGCGTCATCCTCCAGCCCGCCGAGGGCCGCTACAAGGTCTACATCCTCGACGAGGCGCACCAGCTCACCGACGCCGCCTGGAACGCGCTCCTGAAGCTGATCGAGGAGCCGCCGCCTCATCTCGTCTTCGTCTTCTGCACGACCGACCTCGCGAAGGTGCTGCCGACGGTGCGCTCGCGCTGCCAGACGTTCGTCTTCGCGCGGCCGCGCCTGCCCGAGCTCGTGCGCGTGCTGCGGCGGATCGCCGACGCAGAGAAGATCGAGGCGCCCGACGCGGCGCTGGCCCTGATCGCGCGCGGCGGGCGGGGCTCGTTCCGGGACGCGGTCTCGACGCTCGACCAGCTCGCCTCCGCGACCGGCAACTCGATCGACGTCCAGGCCGTGCTCCAGCTGCTCGGCGCCGTCGAGGAGGACGCCCTCTTCCGGCTCTGCGACACGATCGTCGACCGCGACACGGCCGGGGCCCTCGTCCTCGTCGAGGAGCTCGCCGAGCAGGGCCAGGACCTGGCGCGGCTCGTCACCGATCTGCTCGAGCATCTGCGCCACCTGCTCCTCGTCCAGCACATGGGTCACGTGCCCGACTCGCTGCCCGTGACCGACGAGACGCGCGAGCGGCTGCGGGAGCAGGCGAACCAGCTCCCGGCGCCGACCGTGCTCAGGCTCTGCGACCTGCTCGCGATCGCGGTGGAGGACTCGCGCCAGGGAGCGGACGCACGACTGCCGCTCGAGCTCGCCCTCGTCAAGGTGACGAGCCCCGGCTCCGACCTGTCGCGCGAGTCGCTCGCCTTCCGCGTCGAGCAGCTCGAGCAGCGCGTGAGCGGGGCTTCGGTGGCACCCGCAGCGCCGACCGAGCCGACCCCCGTCGCGCCGCAGCCGAAGCCGGAGCAGACGGTTGCGGCCCAGGCGCCTCCGCTCGCGCTCGAGCAGCTCCAGGAGGCGTGGCAGCGCACCGTGCTGCCCGCCGTCCAGTCGCGCTCGATCCCAGTCGCCTCGCTCCTCGGCGAAGCTCGCCCGGCTGCGCTCGAGGCCGAGACGCTGACGCTCGAGTTTCCTGCCAGTGCCGACTTCCACCGCCGCCAGGCGGAGGAGCCGAAGGCAGTCGGCGTGATTCGCGACGCGCTCTACGAGGTCACAGGGCACCGGCTCGGCGTCACCCTCGCGCTCGGCGCGCCGACGGAGCCGGCCGACGACGCCGACGAGCAGCTGAGCGAAGACGCCCTGATCTCGATGTTCAAGGACACGTTCGACGCCGAGGAAGTGGAGGAGACACGGTGAGCAAGTTCGACATGAACAAGCTGATGCAGCAGGCCCAGCAGATGCAGTCGCAGCTCCAGCAGGCCCAGGAGGAGGCTGCGAACGAGATCGTCGAGGCCTCGGCCGGCGGAGGCATGGTCACCGTGAAGGCGACCGGCGGCGGCGAGATCGTCGCGATTACGATCGACCCGAAGGCGATCGACCCGGACGACCCTGAGATGCTCGCCGATCTCGTGCTCGCGGCCGTCAACGAGGCCCTCCGCTCGGGCAAAGCGCTGATGGAGTCGAAGATGCAGGGGATGCTCCCGGGCGAGCTCGGCGGCCTGGGCTTGCCCGGGTTCTCCTAGTCCGAGGATGCGCGCCTCGGCGGGCGGATGGAGGCCGCGCCAGGCGGCGAGATAGAGATTCAGGTCGCGCCGCGCGACCGCCGTGTCGGAGACTCCCGGCAGCTCCACCTCCAGCACGGCGCCGTGCACGCCGGCCGTCTTGCAACGCGCCCGCCCGAGAAACTCGATCAAGTCCTGGACGAGCGCGGGATTGCTCACCCGCACCTTCACGGCGATCCTCTCTCCCGGAGACATCACCACGTGCCTGAACGCACAATGGCGCGACCGGGATCGGTGCGTAATGACCGAAAGTCCAGGCTTTCGCACCCGCGGTTCGGGTTTGTCAGGATCCGGAGTTCAACAGACCACGCTCAAGGTTCGTCCCCCTGCGGCTGAGCATCCCGGACAGCAAGGAGGACACGTGGCACTCACTCGGAGGATCGGTCTCGTTCTCGCTGCCGCGGCGCTCGCCGCGACGATCGGCCTCGGCTCCGGCCGGGCGGCGATCGCCCCGCCGTGGTGCGGAACCGCGGAGAGCGACGCCGCCGCCGCCCTGCCCGACGGCACCGACCCCGCCCATCCGGTCGGCAGCTTCCCGCACATCCCCTACTACGCGATCGGTTGCACGCTCGACTCGATCGCCGCGCAGAGCGGCGGGCGCATGTCGGTCGAGCGAGCGGGCACCTCCGCGCTCGGCCGCGACATGTACCTCGTCACGATCAACGCGCTCGACACGAACGCGCAGACAGGAGGCGTTCCGCAACTGGGAGCAGATCAAGCGCGACGCCCTGACCGACCCGGCCGGCGCGCTGGAGCGGCTCGACCGGGCGGACGGCCAGGTGAAGGTGCCCGATCTTCATCCAGGGCGGGATCCACGGCAACGAGTACGAGGGCGTGGACGCGGCGATGCAGCTGATCGAGAAGCTCGCGACGACGCCCGCGGGCGCCGACCCCGAGGTCGACGCGATCCTCGACCACGCCGTCGTCGTCTTCAACCCGATCCAGAACCCCGACGGGCGCGTCGCCGGCACGCGCGCGAACGGCAACGGCTTCGACCTCAACCGCGACTACCTGACCCAGTCGCAGTCGGAGACGAAGGCGTCGACCGCGATCATGCACGAGTGGCTGCCGCCCGAGGTGCTCGACCTGCACGGCTACGCGACGCCGACGCTGATCGAGGCGACGACGAAGCCACACAACCCGAGCATCGAGTACGACCTCTGGCTGAAGTGGAACCAGGGCCGGATCGACGCCAACGAGGCGGCGCTGAACGCGGTCGGGCTCGCAGATCCAGCGGCCGATCAACGACTGGTGCTCGGACGCGGACCTGCCGCCGCCGTCCGGCATCTGCCCCGACGGCGACCTGCCCGGGCCCGCCGAGGCCGAGGGCTGGGACGACTGGGGCCCGTTCTACACGGCGATGTTCGCGCAGCACGTCGGGCTCGACTCGTCGACGGTCGAGATGTGCCAGAGCGTGACCTCGTGCGGCGGCCGCGCCGGCGCCCGCCTGGCGCAGTACGTGACGAGCTGGTCGACGTTCGAGTACGTCGTCGAGAACCGTGAGGAGCTGCTCGCGGACGAGCTCGAGATCTACCGCCGCGGCGTCGAGAACGCGCCGAGGCCGGCGTGCTGCCCGCCTCCGTTCGACGTCGACAACAACTGGATGACCGAGTATCCGCGCGCCTACGTGATCCCGCGCGGCGAGGGCCAGCGCAGCGCCCCCGAAGCGACCCGCCTCGTCCAGTGGCTGCTCGACAACCAGATCGTCGTCGAGGAGCTGACAGCAGGACGCCACGTTCGAGGGCCAGACGTTCGAGAAGGGCTCGTACGTGGTCTGGATGAACCAGGCACGGCGCGGGCTCGCCGACACGGCGCTCGGCATCGGCGTCGACGTCTCGAGCCGGATCAGCATCCTCTACGCGCCGCCGGCCGCGTGGAGCCACGGCTACCTGTGGGGCGCCACGGTCGTCACGATCCCACGCGACGCGGCGTTCTCGCCGAGGACGGACGAGATCCGGCCGAGCCGGATGAGATCCGCGGCGAGCGTCGACTCCGGGCGGGCCGACGCATACGCGCTCGAGCTCGACTCGCCGACAGCCGTGCGCACGCTCAACGGCCTGCTCGCGGCCGGCGTCTCGGCGCAGGTCGCCCTCACGTCGTTCACGACGGCGGACGGGGAGACCCTGCCCGCCGGGAGCGCGGTCTTCGCCGGCGACCGGGAGACGAGGCGGGCGCTCAGGGACGCCGTTCGCGACGCCGAGCTCGTGCGTGAGGCGCGTGCAGACGGGCAACCTGCCCTCGCTCGAGCCGATCGAGCGGGTGCCGCGGATCGCGGTGCTCGTCGGCGCGCTCGACCAGAACATCTGGGTGCTCCGGAACCTCGGCTTCACGGCCGATCCGGTCTCGGTCGGGACGATCAACTCGGCGCCCGACGGACCCGTTGCTCGGGTACGACCTCGTCTACAACACCGGCAACTGGCCCTCCGCGGCCAACCCGGTCGCGCGGGCGCGGCTGACCGAGTTCTTCGCGCCGCGGCGGCGGCTACCTCGGCGCCGGCAGCCGGCGGCGCCAACTTCCTCACCGCTGGCGCGCAGGTGACCGGCCTGACTGTGCTCGTCACGCGGCGGCGACGGGCGGGCGAGCGGGATCATCTGGTGGGACAACGTCGGCGGCGCGGCCAGCCCGGTCGTCGGCGCCTACCCGGCCCGCGACACGGCGATCGTCGACCCGCCGACGTGGTTCACGACGGTGCCGGCAACGATGAGCGTGGACGCGCGGCTGCCGCTGACGGGCTTCTTCGCGGCCGGGCTGTGGGCGCCGGATGCGGAGTCGGCAACGGCGCCGGGCTCGGCCGTGATCGCGCACGGCACGAACACGACGGGCACCGTCGCGGATGGTCGTGTTCGCGATGAACCCGCTCTACCGGGCCGATCCGGAACGCGAGTGGCCGGCGGTGGCCACCTCCGCGTACTGGTCCGACCGGTAGGTGATCGAGGAAGGGGGCGGCGGCAACGCCGTCCCCTCCTCTCATGCGGCGAGCGGCTCGAGCGAGGGCGCGGACCGCGGCCGCAGGCGGGGGCGGGCCTGCAGGATCACGACGGCGGAGACGACGAGCGCCGCGCCGAGCAGCTGCACGAGCCCGAGCCGCTCGCCCAGGACGAGCGCCGCGAGGCCGATCGTCAGCGGCGGCTCGACGGTGCCGAGGATCGTCGCGTGCGACGGGCCGATGCGCTGAATGCCAGCCAGCAAGGCCCCGACCGGCAGCACCGTCGCGACGAGCGCGACCGCGGCCAGCAGCAGCAGGGCCCGGACGGGCAGGCCGACGGTGAGCGAGCCGGTGGCCGCGCCGCCGAGCGCGAACGCGGTCGCCGCCCCCGCGCAGAGCATCGTGGCGAGCACGAGCGGCGGCGTCCCGCCGAGGAGCCGGTCCGACACGAGAACGTAGGCGGCGTAGGTCACCGCGGCGGCGAGCGCCAGCGCAACCCCGACGGGGTCGACCGCTCCGCCGAAACCGCCGGCGAGCACGAGCGCGACCCCGGCGAGCGCGACGGCGAGCGCGGCCACGCGACGCCTGCCGGCCCGTTCGCGCCGGAGCAGAACCGCCCCGGCGACGACGAGCGCCGGATAGCCGCAGATCACGAGCGACGCGAGCGAGGCGTCGATCCGCTCGAGCGAGGCGAAGAAGAGGCCCGTCTCAATGCCGTAGAGCGTCAGCCCGAGCAGGAACGGAGGCAGGAGCGCGCGGAGCGGCGTCGAGGCGAGCGCGCGCCGGCACAGCACGGCGAGCACGGCGGCCGCGAGGGTGAAGCGGATCGCGCCCACCGAGGCCACGCTCGCGCCGTCGGCGAAGGCGCCCTTGACGAGCAAGGGCTGGAGCGCGAAGGCCGCGCCGGCGACGAGGCAGAGCGCCACGCCGGCGCGTTCCCGAGTCCACTGGAAGTGCATGACCGGCACGGTACGGACGTTTGAGCGGTAGGGGTAGACTCAACTCTCTTGATGAACGATAGGATTTCCCTATGAATCTGCAGCAGCTCACCTACTTCCTGGCTGCAGCCGAGCACGGCTCGTTCAGCCGGGCCGCGCGCGCCCTCTACCTCGCCCAGCCCTCGCTCTCCGAGCAGGTGCGCGCGCTCGAGGCCGAGCTCGGCGTCGAGCTCTTCGCCCGGGCGGGGCGCGGCGTCGTCCTGACCGAGGCCGGCCGGGCCTTTCGGCCCGAGGCGGAGCGCGTGCTCGCCGCGCTCGAAGCCGCGCGCGAGGCGGTCGTCGAGGTCCGCGAGCTGCGCGGCGGCACGCTCAGCATCGGCATGTTCGGCACCGCTTCGGGCTTCCTGCTCTCGCGCCTCGTCGCCGACTTCCGCTCCCGGCACCCCGGCGTCGCGCTCCGGCTCGTCGGCCAGAACTCCTCCGAGGTGGCGGAGGACGTCCGCCGCGGCAGGCTCGAGGCGGCGCTCGTCGTCCTCCCGGTCGACGACGAAGGCCTCGACGTGCGACCGGCCCGGCGCGAGGAGGTCGTGTACGTCAGCAGCGATCCCGAGCGGGTGCGCGCGCCCGTGCCGATCGAGCAGGTCGCGGCGGCGCCGCTGATCCTCTACGACGCCCACTACGGCTGGAACGACCCGACCCGCCGGCAGCTGCAGGAGCGGGCGCAGCACGCCGGTGTGCAGCTCGAGCCCGTGATCGAGATCGAGGACATGGAGGCCGCGCTCGAGCTCGCCGCCAGCGGGCTCGGCGACACGGTCGCCCCCCGCGCGGCGCTGACGCAGCGGCGGCGCTTCCGCTCGCTCGGCTTCGTCTCGTTCGCAGAACCGCTCTACGACACGTTCGCGTTCATCGCGCGCCGGAACGCGCCGGTCTCGCCGGCGGCCCGGGCGTTCGTCGAGCTCGCGGAGAGGCGCCTCGCCGAGTTCGGCGAGGGCGTCCTCTACGCGGGGATGGCGGCCGAGGCTGAGCCGGAGGTGGTGGCCTAGGCCACGCCGGCGAGCGACTCGCCGGAATGGAGCGGCTGGGTCCGGAGCAGCTTCTCGAGCCCGCTCAGCGCGCTCGCCTCCAGCTGCCGGATCCGCTCGCGCGTCAGGTCGAGCTTGCGCCCGATCTGCTCGAGGCTCGCGCCCTCGCCGTCGTCGAAGCCGAACCGAAGCTCGAGCACCTTGCGCTCGCGCTCGGGCAGGCGCGCCATCGCATCGCGGACGCGCTGGTGCTCCAGCGTGGTGTCGACGATGTCGAGCGGATCCTCGGCGCCGCGGTCGGCGAAGAGGTCGCCGAGCTCGCCGTCACCGTCTCCGATCGTCTGGTTGAGCGACACGGACGCCTCGACGGCCTCGAGGGCCTCCTCGACGTGATGGCGCTTGAGCTGCGTCTCCTTGACGAGCTCGTCGAGCGTCGCGGCACGCCCGTGGATCGCCTCGAGCTTCTGGCGGGCGCGCTTCAGCTTCAGGCGCCGCTCCTGCACGTGCACGGGGATGCGGATCGTGTCCGACTGGTTTGCGACCGCGCGCTGGCACGACTGACGGATCCACCAGGTCGCGTAGGTCGAGAACTTGAAGCCCTTGCGGTAGTCGAACTTCTCGACCGCGCGGTTGAGGCCGATCGTGCCGTCCTGGATCAGGTCGAGCAGGGGCAGACCGTGGCCCTGGTAGCGCTTCGCGATCGAGACGACGAGGCGCAGGTTGGAGTTGACCATGCGCTCCTTGGCCTCCAGGTCGCCGCGCTCGATCCGCTTCGCGAGCGCGACCTCCTCAGATGCGGTCAGCAGCGGGTGCTGGCCGATCTCGTTCAGGAAGAGCTGCAGGCTGTCGCGGACGACGCCCACGGGGCGCAGGTCGAGGCCGGCCGTAGCCGACTCGTCGGCGGCCGGTGCCGTCTCCTCGATCTCGACGTCGGCGGCGGCCAGCGTCGCCCGGAGCTCCTCGACGGCATCGTCGTCCAGCTCATGGTCGAGCTGAAGAGCTTCGAGCTCGGCGGCGTCGACGACGCCGCGCGCCTCCGCGTCGAGCAGAAAGTCGGCCAGGGCCGTGTTCGTGTTGAGGCCCTCAAGGCCGAGTGCACCATCCGTGCGCATTTCAAGTCCTCCGAAAAAGGTGGGGGTAGCCGACACGGTCTACCGCGTCGCTCAGGTAGTAGAACGGCAGCAGAGCGGATTTATTCTCGAATCTGGGCAAATCCGCACAAAACCCTTACCTGCGCTCAAGGCGCTGAACAGTCCGAAATGGGCGGTACGCTCACCGCTGTGCTGAGCCCCGCGGTCGACAACCTCGTCGCGCAGCTGACGCGCCTGCCGGGAATCGGCTCCCGGACAGCGCAGAGGCTCGCCTTCCACCTCCTCTCGGTGCCGCGCGACGAGGCGCTCGCGCTCGCTTCGGCGATCGAGGAGGTGAAGGAGCGCGTCCGCTTCTGCCGCGAGTGCGGCAACCTGACCGAGGACGAGCTGTGCGCCATCTGCCGCGACTCCCGCCGCGACCGCACCGTCGTCTGCGTCGTCGAGCAGCCCGTCGACGTGATCTCGCTCGAGCGCACGCACGAGTATCGCGGCCTCTACCACGTGCTCGGCGGCTCGCTCTCGCCGCTCGACGGCGTCGAGCCCGAGCATCTCCGGATCGACGAGCTGCTCCGTCGCGTCGCCGAGGGCGGGATCACCGAGGTCGTGCTCGCGACGAACCCGAACATGACCGGCGAGGCGACGGCGGCCTTCCTCGCCGACCGCCTCCGCGGCCGCGCCACCGTGACGCGGCTGGCGAGCGGGCTCCCGGTCGGCGGCGACCTCGAGTACGCGGACGAGGTCACGCTCGGCCGCGCGCTCGCCGGACGCCGCGAGATCTAGCCGGAGATCTAATTTTCGCGCACTTTGCGGGCTTCGGCGCGGCCCGCACTTGCAAGTCGCGGCCGGGGTGGATAGATTCGCCGGGCTGAACCGGTGGGCCTTCGGGTTTGTCGGTTCAGCATTTTTCGTGGTCCGGCGCTCCGAGACGCCGAACACGGAATTCCCGCAAAGAGCGAACTTTTGCCCGGGCCTTCCTTGACGCGCACGGCCGCCGGCTCTAGAGTCCTGCCATCTGAACCGACGGGCCTTCGGGTTCGTCGGTTCAGTGTTTTAAGCGGCCGCTTCCGAGGGCTCATCTACACTCGCCGGATGGCCGCGACCGAGTACGAAGCGGTTCCTGCGGTCGGCGCGGACGCGGAGGCGACGCCGCTCGGAACCGTGGTGATGAAGTTCGGCGGCACGTCCGTCGGCGACCCCGAGCGGCTGATGCGCGTCGCCGCGCGGCTCGTCGCCGCACGCGAGCAGGGCCACCGGGTCGTCGGCGTGCTCTCCGCGATGGGCCAGACGACCGACGATCTGCTCGACCTCGCGCACCAGATCTCGCCCACGCCCCACCCGCGCGAGCTCGACATGCTCGTCTCCGTCGGCGAGCGGATCTCCTGCGCGCTGGCTGCGATGGCGATCCACGACCTCGGCCACGAGGCGATCTCGCTCACCGGCTCCCAGGCCGGGATCGTCACCGACACCGTGCACGGCAAGGCCAAGATCGTCGAGGTGCGCGCGCGCCGGATCCACGAGGCTCTCGACGAGGGCCGGATCGTGCTCGTCGCCGGCTTCCAGGGCGTCTCGACCGCGTTCGAGGTGACGACGCTCGGCCGCGGCGGCTCCGACACGACCGCGGTCGCGCTGGCGGCCGCGCTCGGCGCGGAGCACTGCGAGATCTACACCGACGTGCGCGGGGTGTACTCGGCCGACCCCCGTTTCGTCCCCGGCGCGCGGCAGCTCACCCGCGTCAGCTTCGACGAGATGCTCGAGATGGCGTGCTCCGGCGCCGGCGTGCTCGCCACCCGCTCGATCGAAGTCGCCCGCAGCCACAATGTGCGGCTCCACGTCCGGTCGTCGTTCGAAGAAGGAGACGGGACGTGGATCCAGGAGGAGGACCACGAGATGCTCGAGAAGGCACTGATCTCCGGCGTCGTGCACCAGCGCGAGGAGACCGTCTACCGGGTCGACGGCACCACGCCGGCGCGACTCTTCGGTGCGCTCGCAGAGGCATCCGTGAACGTCGACACGATCGTGCAGACCGACTCCGAGATCGTCTTCTCCGCCCCGGTCGAGGATCGCGCCGACGCCGCGCGCACGCTGGACGGGCTCGGCGTCAGCTGGAGCTCGCGCGACGACCTCGGCAAGGTCAGCCTCGTCGGCGCCGGGATGAAGAGCCATCCGGGCGTGGCCGCGAAGACCTTCGCCACGCTCGAGGAGGCGGGGATCGAGGCTCCCATCGTCACGACCTCGCCGATCAAGATCGCCTGTCACGTGCCCTCGACCGACGTCGACCGGGCCGTCCAGGCGCTCCACGAGGCGTTCGAGCTTGGGTAAGTCCGCGCGGATCGGCGTCGTCGGGGCCACGGGCGCAGTGGGGACCGTCACGCTCCAGCTGCTGCGCGAGCGCGGCTACCGCGACGTGCGCCTGTTCGCGAGCGCGCGCTCGGCGGGCACCGTGCTCGACGGCACCGTGGTCGAGGAGGCGACGCCCGAGGCGCTCTCGGCCGGCGATCTCGATCTCTGCCTCTTCTCGGTCGGCACGCGAGGCGAGCCGCGAGCTCGTCCCGCACGCGGTCGCCGGCGGCGCGGTCTGCGTCGACAAGTCGGCCGCCTACCGGCTCGAGCCGGGCGTCCCGCTCGTCGTGCCCGAGGTGAACGGCGCGCGCGCAGCCGAGCACCGCGGCATCGTCGCCAACCCGAACTGCTGCGCGATCCCGCTCACGTGCGCGCTGAAGCCGCTGCACGACGCCGCCGGGCTCGAGCGGGTCAGGGTCGCCACCTACCAGTCCGCCTCCGGCGCCGGCGCCCAGGCGATGGAGCGGCTCCGGGCACAGTCGCCGGAGGACAACGACCTGCGCATGGACTGGAGCTTCGACGGGGTCGAGTTCGACGAGGAGGAGAAGCTGCGCGAGGAGACGCGGAAGATCCTGGAGCTGCCGGCGCTGCCGGTGAGCGCGAGCTGCGTGCGCGTTCCCGTCCTCGTCGGCCACGCCGAGGCGGTCTGGCTCGAGACGACCGAGCCGCTCTCGGCCGAGCAGGCGACGTCGATCCTCGCCGCGGCCCCGGGGATCAGGCTCGAGCAGTTCCCCACGCCGGGTGACGCGGCCGGCGGCGACGAGGTGCTCGTGGGACGGATCCGCAAGGACGCGGCGGCCGAGAACGGGCTCGTCCTCTTCGTCGTCGGCGACAACCTGCGCAAGGGCGCGGCGTTGAACGCCATCCAGATCGCCGAGCTTCTGCTGGCGCAGCAGCGCGTCGCCGCTTGATCCTCGCCGCGCTCGCGAGCGCGCTCTCGCTGCTGGCGCCGGGGCCGCCGACGCTGCTCGCCGCCGGGGACGTCGCCTCCTGTCGCTCGACCGGCGACGAGGCGACGGCGGCGCTCCTCGCGCGCCTACCCGGAACGATCGCGCTGCTCGGGGACGCGGTCTACGAGCGCGGCACCGCGAGCGAGTTTCGCGACTGCTACTCGTGGGCGCCGTTCCGGAACCGAACGCGCTTGGCGCTCGGAAACCACGAGTACGGCACCGGCAACGCAGCGACGGCGATCGCCTATTTCGGCCTTCCGCGCCGCGGCTACTACTCGTACGAGCTCGGCAGCTGGCACGTCGTCGTCCTGAACTCGAACTGTCGTCCCGCCGGCGGCTGCGGGTCCGGCTCGCCGCAGCAGCGCTGGCTCGCAGCCGACCTGCAGCGACATCCCGCCCGCTGCGCGGTCGCCTACATGCACCACCCGCGCTTCAGCTCCGGCCTGCACGGCTCCGACTCCACGATCGACGCGCTCTGGACGACGCTCGCTCGCGGCGGCGTGGACGTCGTCCTCGCCGGCCACGACCATCACTACGAGCGCTTCGCCCCGCTCGGCGGGATCCGCTCCTTCGTCGTCGGCACCGGCGGGCGCAGCCTCTACCCGGTGCTCCGCCGGCTCGCTCGGCCGCGGAGCGTCGCGCGCCAGTTCCACAGCTACGGCCTTCTGCAGCTCACTCTGCGTCCGGCGAGCTACGACTGGCGCTTCGTCCCGGTCGCCGGATCGACATACCGCGACAGCGGCACGTCGCGCTGTAGGTAGCGCGTAGCTCCCCCGCGCGCCATGCGGCGCACGGGGGAGCAGAGCTTGCCGCCTAAGCGGTCTGCGCGCGCGAGAGCTGCTCGGACTTCTGCGGCGAGGCCAGCAGGCCGTGCAGCTGGGCCCAGCGGCTCGCCTCGGTCCGGTTCGCGACGTCGAGCTTCCGGTACACGTTCGAGAGGTGGAACTTCACCGTCTGCTCGGTCACCCAGAGCATCTTCGCCAGCTGAGTGTTCGAGTGCCCCTCCGCGACCAGCTGGAGGATCTCCAGCTCGCGCCGCGTCAGGTCCGGGAGGTCCTCCGTCGCGACCCGCGCGGCCTGCGCGGCGGCCGGACGGCTGCCGGGCAGATACACCGAGTGCGCGAACGCCTGCCTGATCGCCGAGCGCAGGTCGTCCGGGTGCGCCGTCTTGATCACGTATGCCACCGCGCCGGACGCAAGCGCTGCGTCGATGTGCTTCGCGTCGTCGTACACCGACAGCACGATCGCCCGTAGGCCGGGAACGATCTCGTTCCCCTTGCGCACGAGCTCGATGCCGTCGAGGTCGCCGTCCGGCATCTGGATGCCGGTGACGAGGACGTCGGGACGATGCTCCGTCACGAGCGCAAGCCCTTCGCGCCCCGACGTCGCCGTGCCGACGACAGTGAGTCCTAGGTCGCCCACCACCATGCTGACCGCGTCGAGCCAGAGTGGATGGTGGTCGACGAGTACCGCAGTTCGCCCGTTGTATTGAGTCATCGAAAGGGCCGCCTTTCGTGCCTTGCCGTGTTGCGTGTGGTGCTTGCCGCCGCCCGCGCCCGCCACGCCCGCCTTGTCTCCTGTGCAGAACCTAGCGCAGAACGCGACGAAAGTGAAGGTTTCATGGGAAAAAATCTGGAGAAAGCTCCCTAAGCTTGTGTGCGCAAAGAGAGCCTCTTGCTGATCAAGAGTCCCGGGCGAGCGCGGATCTCACGGTCGAGCGCGAAACGCGATCACGTTCTCCTGCTCCAGTCCCTGACGCGGCGCGATCGCCTCGGTCGTGCCGTGCGTCGCGCACGAGCGCTCGAGCGCCTCGACGACTGCGAGCGCCGCGGAGCCCTCGCGACCGTACGGAACCTCGCTGCGGGAGCGCACCGCGGTCAGGAAGCGGGCGCAGCCTGCCCCGAGGCAGTCGTCGGCCGGCAGCCGAAATGTGATCGTGCCGCCCTGCTCGTCCGCGAGCTCGCCGAACGCTCGCCCGGCCGAGCCGTTGACGCGAAGCGAGAGCTCGCGCTCGGGATCCGAGGCGTCGAGGACCGCAGTCGCCTCCGAGCCCACGACGACGATTCGCTCCGCCCGCTCGCCCTCGAGGTACGAGAGGTGCAGATGGACGTCGATGCCCGTGGCGAAGGAGAGCTTGGCGTGGGCGACGTCAGGCCGCTCGCGGCCGAGGTACGACTCGCCGACGGCGAACGCCTCGACCGGCTCGTCCCGGAGCAGGTCGAGCACGACGGCGATCGTCTCCGCGCCCAGCTCGCGGAGCAGATCGCCCGAGTCGTCGCCCCGCAGGTCGAAGCGGTACGCGTGCACGTAGAAGATCTCGCCGAGCGCGCCACGCTCGAGCAGCCGGTGCAACCGGGTCACACCCGGCCGGTAGAGCGCAGCCGAATGAGCCATCAGCTGCCGCTTGTGGCGAGCCGCGGCGTCGACGAGCTCGTCGGCCTCGACGGAGTGCCGGGCGAGCGGTCCGTCGACGAGGACGTGCTTGTCGGCCGCCAGCGCAGCGAGCGCGCGCCCTTCCGCGGCGAGCTCCGTCGAGGCGAACACGACCGCGTCGAGGTCCTCGTCCGCGAGCAGCTGGCCGAAGTCGGTCGTCCACGAGGTGGCAGCGCCGTAGCCGACGCTGGCGACGCGCGGCGCCCGGTCGCAGATCCAGCGCAGGCGCGCCTGAGGCAGCGCGTCGAACGTGCGCGCGAGCGTGTCCCCCAGTCCGGACGCGTCGCAGACGACGCCGACGTTGACGGGTGCCCTCATGGCGCTCCTCCGGCGCCGCATGAGCGCGAGCCCGAGCAGCGGCACGGCGGCGGCGGTGCCGACGGCGAACGCGGTCGCGACGCGGAAGAGCGCCTCGCCCGGCACGACCGCGTAGACGCCGAGGAAGACGAGCGCCGAAATGACCCAGCCGAGCGCCGCGATTCGCCCGCAGTCGAGCGCGAGGAGCGCCTGCGAGAACGTCGACGTGGCGAGGTAGCAGCCGATGCCGACGCCGAGCAGCGCCAGCTCGACTCGCGTCGACGTGTACTCGGGCCCGTAGACGGCCTGCAGCGCCGCGGGACCGACGGCGGCGGCGACAAGCACGATCAGCGCCGCGCACGCGGCGAGGCCGCCGACCGTCCGCAGCACCGCCCGCCGGAAGAGCGCGCGCTCGGCGGCGGCGTGGAGCCGCGTCAGGTTCGGCAGGAGCGACGTCGCCAGGCCCTGGAAGATGAAGACCGGAACGCGCACGAGCATCGTCGCCGCGAACACGAGCCCGGCGACCTCACTCGCGTTCTCGCCGCCGCCGAGCATGACGAGGAGCGGCCCACCGTTGACGAGCACCTGGTCGGCGATCGCGATCACGGCGGCCGGCCAGGCAAACGCAACCGCCGCGCCGACGTGGAACGGCGTTCCCTCACGCTGCCGGACCAGCGAACGAAGCACGCGCCGACCCACGAGCACCGGCAGGACCACGCTGGCGACCGCGGCCGCGACCATCGCAGCGGCGGCGAGATCGCGCGAAGCGACGACGAGCAGCGGCAGGACGACGGCGACACGGATGGCGCCGTCCGTGGTCAGGAGCAGCGCGTAGCCGCCGAACCAGCCCGACCCGGCGCAGACGCCGCGCATGACGTACGCGACGCCGTAGGCGGCTAGGCCGAGCAGAAGCGCGGCGACGTAGAAGCTGTCGCCGAGAAAGAGTTGCTCGCGCACGGCGTCCCAGCCCAGTGCGCCTGCGAGCGCGATGCCCGCGGCGAGGACGAGATAGATCCTGAGCATCGCGCGCAGCACCGAGCGGATCTCCTGGCCGCGCGCCAGCCGGTCGGCGAACGCGCGGGAGGTCGTCTGCTCGAGCGGCCGGAAGAGGACGACGACGAGCAGGAAGAGCGCCGCCCAGAGCACCGCGACGAGCCCGTACGCCTCCGGGCCGAGGATGCGCGCGGCGAGCACGTGGTAGGCGTAGGCGAGCACGCCCGAGGCGACCGTCGCTCCGGAGAGGAGCAGGGCGCCGTCGAACGTGCGCGGCTGCCGCCGCCGCTCGGCGGCGACGGCCGGAGCGACCGCGATCTCGGTCACGTCGCGCCGTCCCCGAGAAGCGGCGCGAGCTGCGCCTGGATGCGTCCTCGCCACACGCCTTCGATCATGCGCCGCGCACCCAGCCGCGAGAAATCCCCTACGGACCAGGGTTTCCACGGTCCGTCGCGCACGCGACTACCCCCCGAAGGGCTAGCTGCCCCGACTGCCGGACGGGATTCCCGCTCTGGCCTGGTTCCTCGGACGCCCCACTCCTAGGCTCCTTTTCAGGGGCACGGCAAGCAATTTCGAGGTGGGAGTAGGCGAGCGACGTGAGCATCGTGGAGCAGACCGCAAGGTCGGCGGCAGAAGAGACGCCAGGAGTGGCGCGGCAACTCCTGTTCGTCATCCCCGCCTTCAACGAGGAGGAGAACCTCCCGGGGCTCTTCGCCGACCTCGCAGGCGCCGCCGACCTGCTCGGCGAGCGCTCGCGGATCTTCATCGTCGACGACGGCTCGGCCGACGCGACGCCGGAGCTCGTCGAGTCGTACGAGGGGCCGCTGCCCGTCGAGCTCGTTCGGCTGGAGGTCAACCAGGGCCCGGGCGCGGCGTTCCGCACCGGCTTCGACGCCGCGCTCGAGCATGCAGGGCCCGACGCGCTGATCGTGACGCTCGAGGCCGACACGACGAGCGACCTCGGCGCGCTCCCGCAGATGCTGGACGAGGTCCACCTCGGCGCGGACGTCGTCCTCGCCGACTGGCAGATGGTCGGCGTGAGCGCGCACCGCCGCCTGCTCAGCGCGGGCGCCGGCTGGGTCGTCCGCAAGGGCCTCGGGCTCGAGGCGACGACCGTGTCTTCCTTCTTCCGCGTCTACCGAGCCTCGACGCTCCGCGAAGCGTCGCGCCGCCACGGCGAGCACCTGATCCGCGAGCGGGGCTTCGCCTGCAAGGCGGAGCTGCTCGCCAAGCTCGCCTCGATGGGCGCGCGCATCGTCGAGGTGCCGGTCTCGCTCGACTGGAGCCGCCGCAACGGCGAGAGCAAGATGCCGGTCTTCAAGACCATGCTCGCGTACTGGCGGATGCTCTTCCGCGAGCGCTCGGGCGTGCCGGAGCCGGTGCCCGCACCGTCGGACGGCGTCGCCTCGGCATGAGGCCGAGCGTCGGGATCGTCGGCGGGGGCATCCTCGGGATGACCGCGGCCTACAGGCTCGCGCAGGCCGGCGTCGCCGTGTCCCTGTACGAGCGTGCACCCGATCTCGGCGGTCTCGTCGGGTCGTTCGACTTCGACGGCACGCCCGGTCGACCGCTTCTACCACGTCGTCCTGCCCAGCGACGACCGCATCGTCGGCCTCGCCGACGAGCTCGGGCTCGGCGACCGCTGGCGCTTCCGGCCGACCAAGGTCGGCTTCTACGGCGACGGCCGGCTCTTCTCGATGACCTCGCCGAAGGAGTTCCTCACCTTCCCGCTCCTGAAGCCGCACGAGCGCGTGCGGCTCGCGGCCTTCGTCGCGCGCTGCCAGCTGACCAAGGGTCACGACGCGCTCGACGACGAGCCGCTCGACAAGTGGCTGCGGCGCCACTGCGGGCGCGGCGTCGTCGAGAAGCTCTGGAAGCCGCTGCTCGACTCCAAGTTCGACGGCCGCTTCGAGGACCTGCCCGCGACCTACATCTGGGCCCGGACCCGCCGCATGGGCTCGACTCGCGACAAGAGCGGTCGCGAGGTGATGGGCTGGTTGGACGGCGGCTACCAGACACTCATCGACGCCCTCGAGCGCAGGATCGTCGCCCTCGGGGGCGACGTAAGGGCGGGGGCGACCGTAGAGCAGATTGCATCCGAGGGCGGCCGCGCCGTCGGTGTCGTCGTCGACGGTCGCCTCCGCCGCTTCGACCACGTCCTCTGCACGCTCGCGCCGCCGATGGCGCGTCGGCTGCTCTCACCCGAGCTCGCCGACCGCGCGCCGGCCGACCACTGCCGCTACCTCGGCGTCGTCTGCCTGCTCCTGCGCGTCAAGCGCAGCGTCAGCCCCTACTACCACCTCAACATCACCGACCGCCGCGTGCCGCTGACCACGATCGTCGAGACGACGCACGTCGCCGACCCGGAGAAGCTGGGCGGCCACCTGCTCTACGTCTCCAAGTACGTCGACCCGGGCCACCCCGACCAGGAGCGCTCGCCGGAGGAGCTCGAGCAGGCGTACCTCGGCTACGCGCGCACGATCTTCCCCGACCTGCGCGACGACGAGATCGTCTCGTCGGTGGTGCAGCGGGCGCGCGTGACCGAGCCGGTGCACCTCGTCGGCGGAGCGAAGCGGCTGCCGGACATGTTCCCGGCGCCGGGCCTCTCGCTCGCCTCGACGGCGCACGTCTATCCCGAGATCGTCAGCGGCCAGGCGGTCACGGGCGTCTCGAACCAGGTTGTTCCCGGGATCCTCGATCGGCTCCCGGTTCTCGAAAAGGCGGCGGCATGACGGGGGTCACATGACCAAGATCGGAGTCACCGGTGCGGCCGGGTTCGTCGGCTCGCACCTCTGCGAACGACTGTTGAACGAGGACTACGAGGTCGTCGGAGTCGACGACCTCTCCTACGGCTCGATGGCGAACCTGGAGCCGTTCCTCGAGCATCGCGGCTTCACGTTCGAGG
Source organism: uncultured Gemmatimonadales bacterium (assembly GCA_963733105.1). Classification (GTDB taxonomy): domain Bacteria; phylum Gemmatimonadota; class Gemmatimonadetes; order Longimicrobiales; family Longimicrobiaceae; genus JAFAYN01. The sequence goes on from CAVTCB010000005.1 coordinate 137,650, forward strand.
TGCTCGACTGCACGCAGCGGCGACCGCTGCGGGCGGCGTTCGAAGGCTGCGACGCGATCATGCACCTCGCGGCGAAGAAGATCCCGCGCTACGGCGGCACGCTGTCGACGCTCGAGGTCAACGTGACCGGCGTGAACGCGGCCTGCTCGGTCGCGCTCTCGCTCGACGCAGACGTGATCGTGACGTCGACGTCCGACGTGTACGGGGACGGCACGCCGCCCTACCGCGAGGACGGCCAGCTCGTGATCGGGCCGCCGACCTCCAAGCGCTGGGCGTATGCGGTCTCGAAGATGTACGACGAGCACCACGCGCTCGCGCTCGCCGACGAGCGCGGCCTGAAGGTGACGATCCTGCGCCTCTTCAACGTCTACGGCCCGCGCAACCACCTGACCTGGTGGGGCGGCCCGACGGTGACCTTCATCGAAGCGCTGCTCAACGGCGAAGCCGCGGAGATCCACGGCGACGGCCTGCAGACGCGGAGCTTCACCTACGTCGAGGACACGGTGGACGGCTTCATGCGCGCGCTCGCAGACGCCGGAGTCGCGCGGCGAGGTCGTCAACATCGGCTCGACCGACTCGCTCTCGATCAGGTGCCTCGCCGAGAAGATCCAGGAGCGGCTCGAGATCCCGCAGCCGCTGCGGGCGACGTTCATCGGCTACGACGAGATGCCCGGCAACTACCAGGACGTGCGCCACCGCGTGCCCGACACGACGAAGGCGCGCGAGCTGCTCGGCTTCGAGGCGAAGGTTTCGCTCGACGAGGGCCTCGAGCGTACGATCGAGTGGCACCGGGAGCAGCGAGAGCTCGCCGCTCGCGCCTCCGCCGGCGGGGCCTGAGAGGCGGTCGACGGGGGGACGGTGACCAGGCGGACCACGACGATCGGCATCCTCGCCGCCGCACTGGCGGCACTCTCGCTGCCTCGCCGTCTGGTCGGAGTGGCGCGATCCCGTCGACGTGGACGCTGGACGGCGCTCTTCTACCAGGAGCGCGTGCTCGAGCTCCGCGGCGCCGATCACGAGAGTGCGCACAGCCAGACGCTTCGACGGTCGGATCGCCGCAGAGCTTCGCGAGCGAGGACCCGGGTCACACGGGGAACCCCGCCTGGGTCGAGTACAACGAGCCGTTCTACGAGCGGCGCGTCGCGGTGCCCGCTCGCCGGAGCGGCGCTCTACCCGGTCGCCGGAGACACGTTCGCTGCTTCTACGTCTCGCTCGCCGGCTACGTCGCGTCCATCGTCGCGCTCTTCGGCCTGCTGCTCCTGCGCTTTCAGGATCGCGATCGCAGCGGTGGTCGACGGTCGCCACGATCTTCCTGCCGCCGCTCACCGAGCCACTCGTCGTATCGCGATCACCGACAGCTGGGGACTCGCTCTTCTGATCGTCGCGCTCGGGTGCGGCGATCCTCACACTCGACCGCGGACTCCACTGGCTCCCGCTCTGGATCGCAACGATCGCGGTCCTCGGCTTCACGCGCGACAGCGCGTGGATCCCGTACTCGCTGCGGGCTTCCTGCGCGCTTCGCCATCGCTCGCGGAGCGCCGGTCGCGCTCGTCGCGTACCGGTGTCGCGGCAGCCGCTGCCGGCGCTCCTCCTCTTCACGACACCCGTGCAGAACCTGCTCGCGATGCTCGTCAACGACTTCGAGCCGTCGGCCGACACGTCGTGGGGCTTCATCGCGAGCAACTACCCGGGCGCAGTCGTCGAACTCGTTCGCGCCAACGTCGGCTTCCTTCGGCGCGGCGAGTGGTACACGACGCTCTACCTCGTCGGCGGTGTGCTCGCACTCCTGCTGCTCGTCTGGCGGCGGCCGCGAGGTGAGGAACGTCGCGACGACGCTAGATGACCGCCGGCGGCCGTTGCTCGCGCTCGGGTACGTGCTGGCCGCGCCGGCCTTCAGCGCGTTCCGCCTCGAGCTCGCGTTCGTGCCGATGGCCGCGTGGGGCCTCGGCACTCGCGACGGAGCTCGCTGTTCGAGTGAGCGCTAGCGCGAGCGCGGGTGGCTCACGTCGCAGCTCGATCCTCGCCGCATGGCTAGGCCGGCCTGAACCTCCGACCCTTGTCCCGCCGACTCGGCGGTTCGCGGGATAAAGAAGCGTCGGCAGCATCGCCGCCGGCCCTGACCATGCGAACAACAGCGGTCTCACACCCAGCGTCTCTGGCGAGGAGTCCCGTCCTGGCAACGCGTCGACGCTGGCGCTCGTCGCCGTCGTCCTCGTCGCTCGTCCAGCTCGGCGGCTCGAGCGCCGCAGTCAGCGACCCGCCGGACGTCGTCGGCCAGTGGAGCGCGCCGCAGCCGTGGCCGATCGTCGCCGTCCACATGTCGCTCACGCCCGACGGGCGAGGTGTTCACGCTCGACGGCTTCGGCGCCGCGCTCAACTCCGAGCGGCTCTGGAACCCGGCGACGAGCACGTTCCGCGAGGTTCCCTACGGCCGCAACCTCTTCTGCTCGGGGCACATCCAGCTCGCGGACGGACGCACGCTCATCGTCGGCGGCCACATCAACGCGTACGAGGGGCTCAAGGACACGACGCTCTACAACGCGCAGACGAACACGTACTTCCGCGGCGCCGACATGGCCGAGGCGCGCTGGTATCCGACCGCGACCCAGCTGCCGGACGGCCGCGTCCTCACGTTCGCCGGCGACCGGATCGTGCAGGACCGCCCGGGCCAGCCGCCTCCGCTCTCGGATGCGTCGGTCAACTCGCTGCCCGAGATCTACAACCCGACGACGAACACGTGGACGAGCCTGACGAGCGCGCAGCTGACCTCGCCGCTCTATCCGCAGCTCTTCGTGCTCTCCGACGGCCGCATCCTCGATGTCGGCCCGGACCTGACCACGCGCGTGCTGACACCGGGGAGCTGGACGTGGTCGACCGTGGCGACGAGCCCGTTCGACGGCCACAGCGCCGTCATGTACCGCCCGAACAAGATCATGAAGTCGGGAGCGTGGGCTGACCCGGACTTCGGCGGCGCGGCCTCGTACGACTCGCACGGCCGCACTGCCGTGATCGACATGAGCGCCGGCTCACCCGCCTGGCGCGAGACGGCGCCGATGGCCAACGCCCGCTCGTACCACAACCTCACGCTGCTCCCCGACGGCACCGTGCTCGCGACCGGCGGCGGCACGCGCTCCGACGGAGTGAACCTCTCCAACGCGGTGTTGCCGGCCGAGATCTGGAATCCCGACACGGAGACGTGGACGGACCGTCGCTTCGTTGAGCGACGGCAGGCTCTACCACTCGACCGCGCTGCTGCTGCCGGACGGCCGCGTGTTGATGGCCGGCGGCGGCAGCGCTGGCCGGCGCCACCAACCAGCTGAGCGGCGAGATCTACTCGCCGCCGTACCTGTTCAAGGGCCCGCGGCCGACGATCACGACGGCACCGGGGTCGATGAACTACGGCGCGAGCTTCACGGTGACGACGCCGAACGCCGCCCAGATCGCCAAGGTGTCGCTGATCCGGTCGCCGTCGGTGACGCACGCGCTCGACATGAACCAGCGCTTCCAGTTCCTGAACTACACGGTGAACGGGAACTCGCTCACCGTCGACGCTCCGGCGAACGCGAACCTCGCGCCACCCGGCGACTACTGCTCTTCCTCGTCGACACGAACGGCGTCCCGTCGGTCGGCTCGTTCATCCGCCAGAACCCCGCCGCACAGTCAGGCGACACGACGCCGCCGACCGCGTCGATCACCGCGCCGACGAGCGGCGCCACAGTGAACGGCACTGTCACGGTCACCGCCAACGCGAGCGACAACGACGCCGTCGCCGGCGTCCAGTTCAAGCTCGACGGCGCCGATCTCGGCGTCGAGGACACGTCGGCGCCCTACTCGGTCTCCTGGGACACGACCGCTCGTCGGCGAACGGCTCGCACACCCTGACCGCGGTCGCGCGCGACCTGACCGGCAACACTCGCGACGTCCGCACCGGTGCCCGTGACCGTCTCGAACACGGGGCCGCCCGGGGTCTCGTCGCGGCGTACGGCTTCGACGACGGGATCGGGCACGACCGCCACGGATGACGTCGGGCCACGGGCACAACGGCACGATCGCGAACGCGACGTGGGCCGGCGCGACCGCAGGCAAGTTCGGGAACGCGCTCTCCTTCAACGGCACGAATGCGTCCGTGACCGTGCCGGATGCCGCTGCGCTCGACCTGACGACCGGCATGACGCTCGAGGCCTGGGTTCGCCCGTCCGGCGTCGGCGACGACCTGGCGGACGGTCGTCCTGAAGGAGCAACCCGGCTACTACGCGTACGCGCTCTACGCGAGCGACCGGCAACGGCCGGCCGAGCGGGAACGGGATGATCGACGGCGTCGACCGCGACGTCCGCGGCCCCGGCTCGCTGCCGCTCGAACACGTGGACGCATCTCGCGACGACGTACGACGGCAACGTGCTCGCGCTCTACGTCAACGGCGTCCAGGCCGCGCACGCTGCTCGCAACCGGCTCGATCGCGACCTCGACCGGCCCGCTCAAGCTGGGCGGGAACGCGATCTGGGGCGAGTGGTTCGGCGGGCTGATCGACGAGGTTCGCGTCTACAACCGCGCGTTGACGGCGGCCCAGATCCAGGCGGACATGAACGCGGCCCGTCGGCCACGGGCGATCAGACCGCGCCGTCGGCGCCGGGCGACGTTGGCCGCGGTCGGGTCGGTTGGCGACGGCGACGCTGTCTTGGGGGGCGGCGACCGACAACGTCGGCGTGGTGCGTTACAACGTGCATCGGGGCAGCTCGAGCGCGGGCTTCACGCCTCGGCTGGCGAACCGGATCGCGCAGCCGAGCGACGACCGGCTACGTCGACAACGCGAGCCCGGGCACCTACTTCTACAGGGTGACCGCCGAGGACGCGGCCGGCAACGTCGGCCCCGCCTCGAACGAGGCCGCCGCGACCGTCACGGCGGACACGACCGCACCGTCGCGCGCCGACCGGGCTGAGCGGCGCCGGTGACCGGCAGCACCGCCAACCTCGTCCTGGACCGCCGTCCACCGACAACGTCGCCGTCGTCCGCTACAACGTCCACCGCGGCACCAGCGCCGGCTTCACCCCCACGCCGGCGAACCGGATCGCGCAACCGACCGGCACCAGCTACGCCGGACACGCGGCCTCGCGACCGGCAGCTACTTCTACAAGGTCACCGCCGAGGACGCCGCCGGCAACATCAGCGCCGCCTCGAACGAGGCGCCGGCCACCGTCGCCGACGCGACCCCGCCCAGCGCGCCCGGCACCCTCACCGCCACCGCCGCCGGCAGCACGATCAACCTCAGCTGGGGCGCCGCCACCGACAACGTCGCCGTCACCCGCTACAACCTCCACCGCGGCACGCACGCAGCGGCTTCACCCCCACCAGCCGCGCAACCGGATCGCGCAACCCACCGGCCTCAGCCACGCGACACCGGCCTCGCCCCCGGCACCTACTTCTACAAGCTCACCGCCGAAGACGCCGCCGGCAACATCGGCCCCCTCTCCAACACCGCCACGCGCCACCGTCGCCGACACCACCCCGCCCAGCACCCCCACCCTCAACGCCAGCGGCGGCGCCGGCCAAGCCAACCTCACCTGGACCGCCGCCACCGACAACGTCGCCGTCACCCGCTACAACCTCCACCGCTCCACCACCAGCGGCTTCACCCCCACCACCGCCAACCGGATCGCGCAACCCACCGGCACGAGCCACACCGACACCGGCCTCGCCGCCGGCACCTACCACTACAAGCTCACCGCCGAAGACGCCGCCGGCAACACCAGCGCCCCCTCCAACCAAGCCAGCGCCACCGTCACCGCCCCCGCCGCCACCGGCCTCGTCGCCGCCTACGGCCTCGACACCGGCAGCGGCACCACCATCACCGACCAATCCGGCACCGGCAACAACGGCACCACCGAGCAACACCAACTGGGCCGGCACGACCGCCGGCCGCTACGGCAACGCCCTCACCTTCAACGGCACCAACGCCGTCGTCAGCGTCCCCGACACCGTCAGCCTCGACCTCACGACCGGAATGACCGTCGAGGCGTGGGTCCGCCCGACGGCCCTCGGCGAACAGCTACCGCACCGTCGTGATGAAGGAACGCCCAGGCGGCAGCGCGTACGCGCTCTACGCGAACGGCTCCGGCAACGACACGGGTGCCGATCGGCGAGCATCATCGTCAACGGCTACCGCAGCCGCGATCGGAACGTCGCAGCTCGCTCTCAACACCTGGACACACCTCGCCGCCACGTACAACGGCAGCGTGCTCGCGCTCTACGTCAACGGCACGCAGGCCGCGCAACTGCTCGTCACGGGCGCGATCGTGACGTCCACGAGCCCGCTGCAAGCTCGGCGGGAACGCGATCTGGGGTGAGTGGTTCGCGGGCCAGATCGACGAGGTCCGCGTCTACAACCGCGCCCTCACCGCCACCGAGATCCAGGCCGACATGAACACGGCCGATCACGAATCCGGACGCCGGTCGCACCGTCCGCGCCGGGGACTGTTGTCGGCGTCGGGTGGCTTGAGCTCGGCGCAGTTGAGTTGGGGGGCGGCGTCGGACAATGTGGGTGTTGTTCGCTACAACGTGCACCGGGGCGACGAGTGCGGGCTTTACGCCGTCGGTGGCGAATCGGGTCGGGCAGCCGACCGGGTTGAGTTACACCGACAACGTCGCGGCGGGCACCTACTTCTATCGGGTGACGGCGGAGGACGCGGCCGGGAACGTGGGGCCGGTCTCGAACGAGGCGTCGGCGACGGTCGGTGACACGAGCGCGCCGTCGGCGCCGGGCACGCTGGGCGCGGTCGGGTCGGTCGGGAAGGCGACCCTGTCCTGGGGGGCGGCGACCGACAACGTCGGCGTGGCGCGTTACAACGTGCATCGGGGCAGCTCGGCCGGGTTCACGCCCAGCTTGGCGAACCGGATCGCGCAGCCGACCACGACCGGCTACGTCGACACCACGAGCCCCGGCTCCTACTTCTACAAGGTGACCGCCGAGGACGCGGCCGGCAACGTCGGCCCCGCCTCGAACGAAGCCGCCGCGACCGTCACCGCGGACACGACCGCACCGTCGGCGCCGACCGGACTGAGCGGCGCCGGTGACCGGCAGCACCGCCAACCTCGCCTGGACCGCCTCGCACCGACGACGTCGCCGTCGTCCGCTACAACGTCCACCGCGGCACCAGCGCCGGCTTCACCCCCAGCCGGCGAACCGGATCGCGCAACCGACCGGCACCAGCTACGCCGGACACGGGCCTCGCGACCGGCAGCTACTTCTACAAGGTCACCGCCGAGGACGCCGCCGGCAACACCAGCGCCGCCTCGAACGAGGCGCCGGCCACCGTCGCCGACGCGACCCCGCCCAGCGCGCCCGGCACCCTCACCGCCACCGCCGCCGGCAGCACGATCAACCTCAGCTGGGGCGCCGCCACAGACAACGTCGCCGTCACCCGCTACAACCTCCACCGCGGCACCACCAGCGGCTTCACCCCCACCACCGCCAACCGGATCGCGCAACCCACCGGCCTCAGCCACGCAGACACCGGCCTCGCCCCCGGCACCTACTTCTACAAGCTCACCGCCGAAGACGCCGCCGGCAACATCGGCCCCCTCTCCAACACCGCCACCGCCACCGTCGCCGACACCACCCCGCCCAGCACCCCCACCCTCAACGCCAGCGGCGGCGCCGGCCAAGCCAACCTCACCTGGACCGCCGCCACCGACAACGTCGCCGTCAGCCCGCTACAACCTCCACCGCTCCACCACCAGCGGCTTCACCCCCACCACCGCCAACCGGATCGCGCAACCCACCGGCACCAGCCACACCGACACCGGCCTCGCCGCCGGCACCTACCACTACAAGCTCACCGCCGAAGACGCCGCCGGCAACCCCAGCGCCGCCTCCAACCAAGCCAGCGCCACCGTCACCGCCCCCGCCGTCACCGGCCTCGTCGCCGCCTACGGCCTCGACGACCGGCAGCGGCACCACGCATCACCGACCAATCCGGCACCGGCAACAACGGCACCCTCAGCCAACACCACCTGGGCCGGCCCACGCGCCGGCCGCTACGGCAACGCGCTCACCTTCAACGGCACCAACGCCGCGCGTCACCGTCCCCGACGCCACCTCCCTCGACCTCACCACCGGCATGACCATCGAGGCCTGGGTCCGACCCACGGCGCTGGCGAATGGCACACCGTCGTCTTCAAGGAGCGCCCCGGCTACTACGCGCTACGCCCTCTACGCGAACGCCGAGCGCGCAACCGTCCCACCGGCGAACGTCTACACCGCGACCGACCACGAGCTCGCGGCACCGCGCAGCTGCCGCTGAACACCTGGACGCACCTCGCCGCCACCTACGACGGCAGCGTCCTCGCCCTCTACGTCAACGGCACCCAGGCCGGGACACTGCTGGTCAGCGGCGCGATCATCACCTCGACCGGCGCCGCTGAAGATCGGCGGCAACGCGATCTGGGGCGAGTGGTTCACCGGCCACATCGACGAGGTCCGCATCTACAACCGCGCACTCACCGCCACCGAGATCCAGACCGACATGAACACGGCGATCACTGCGCCGGACACGACAGCCACCGAGCGCGCCCGGCACGCTGACGGCGACCGGCGGTCTCGGCCAGATCAGCCTCGCCTGGGGCGCGGCGACGGACAACAGCGGGTGTCACGCGCTACAACGTCCACCGCGGCGACAGCGCCGGCTTCACGCCCATGCCTCGCGAACCGGATCGCGCAGCCGACGGGGCACGAGCTACACGGACACGGGGCTCGCCGCCGGGACGTACTTCTACCAGGTCACCGCGGAGGACGCGCGCCGGCAACGTCGGCCCGGCGGCGAACGAGGCGAGCGCGACGGCGACGCTGCCGACACGACGCCTCCGACCGTCGCGATCACGGCGCCGGCGTCCGGCGCGACCGTCTCCGCAACGGTGACGGTCGACGCGAACGCCTCGGACAACGGCTCCGTCGCAGGCGTCCAGTTCAAGCTCGACGGCGCAAACCTCGGCGCCGAGGACACGACGTCCCCGTACTCCGTCTCGTGGGACACGTTCTCGGCGACGAACGGCGCGCCACACGCTGACCGCGGTCGCCCGCGACGGTGCCGGCAACACGACGACGTCGGCGGCGGTGCCGGTCACCGTCTCGAACACCGCCGCGCGCCGGGCTCGTCGGCGCGTGGGCGTTCGACGAGGGCACGGGGCCGACGGCGGCCGACCAGTCCGGCCGCGGCAACAACGGCACCGCCGCGAACGCGACGTGGGTGACGAACGGAAGGTTCAACAAGGCGCTGCTCCTTCAACGGGACGAACGCATGGGTCACGGTTCCCGACGCTGCGACACTCGACCTCACGACCGGCATGACGCTCGAAGCCTGGGTGCGCCCGGCCACGTCGGGCGGCTGGCGGACGGCGGTCGCCAAGGACCAGGCCGGGAGCCTCGCCTACGGGCTCTACTCGACACACGCGCCGGCACGTTCCCCGGTACCGAGGTCTTCGTCGCCGGCGCGACGCGCGCGCTCGAACGGCAACCACGCCGCTGCCGGTCGGGAGCTGGAGCCACGTCGCCGCCACCTACGACGGGACGATGCTGCGCCTCTACGTCAACGGCGCCCAGGTCGTCCCAGCTCGCCGGTCGCCGGCTCGATCGTGACCTCCGCCTCGCCGCTGCACATCGGCGGCAACGGCGTCTGGGGCGAGTGGTTCAACGGCACGATCGACGAGGTGCGCGTCTACAACCGCGCGCTCAGCGCGGCGAGATCCAGAACGACATGGTCCGGAGCATCACGCCGGACACGATCGCGCCGACGATCAGCGGCCCGGACGCCGGCCCCGGGCGCCGCCGGCGTCAACGCGGGCGGCTCCGCGACGGTCACGTTCAACGAGCCGATGAACACCGGCAGCATCACGTCGTCGACGTTCCAGCTCAAGGACGCCGCGAACGCCGTCGTCCCGGCAACGGTCACGTACGACACGGCGACGAGCGTCGCGACGCTGACGCCGCAGGATGCGCTGCACGTACGGCGCGACGTACACGGTCACCGTGAAGGGCGGCGCCGGTGGCGTCACCGACCTCGCCGGCAACCCGCTCGCCGCCGACTCGACGTGGTCGTTCACGATCGAGGCGTCGCCGCCGCCGGTCCTCGTCGTCGGCTCGACCGCGAACCCGTTCGGCTCCTACCTCGGCGAGATCCTCCGCAACGAGGGCCTGAACGCGTTCACGACGATCGACGTCGCGTTCCTCTCGCCCGCGCTTGCTCGCACAGTTCGACGTCGTCGTGCTCGGCGAGACGCCGCTCAGCGCCGGCGCAGGTGACGACGCTGACCGGCTGGGTCAACGGCGGCGGCAACCTGATCGCGATGCGGCCGGACAAGCAGCTCGCCGCCTGCTCGGCCTGACCGACGCCGGGCACGACGCTGGCGAACGCGTACCTCCAGGTCGCGACGGGCTCGGCCCCGGGCAGCCGGGATCGTCGGGAGCACGATCCAGTTCCACGGCACGGCCGACCGCTACACGCTCGAACGGCGCGACGTCGGTCGCGACGCTCTACTCGACCGCGACGACGGCGACGTCGAACCCGGCGGTGACGCTGCGCTCGGTCGGCTCGAGCGGCGGCCAGGCGGCGGCCTTCACGTACGACCTCGCCCGCTCGGTCGTCTACACGCGCCAGGGCAACCCGGCCTGGGCCGGCCAGGAGCGGGACGGCGTCATCGGGATCCGTCCCGACGACCTGTTCTACGGCGCGAGGGCCGGCGACGTGCAGCCGGACTGGGTCGACACGAACAAGATCGCGATCCCGCAGGCCGACGAGCAGCAGCGGCTGCTCGTCAACCTGATCACGCACATGGAGCGCGACAAGCTGCCGCTGCCGCGCTTCTGGTACCTGCCGCGCGGCGAGAAGGCCGTCGTCGTGATGAGCGGCGACGACCACTCGCCGAGCCAGGCGCCGGGCGGCACCGCGAGCCACTTCGACCGCTACAAGGCGCTGAGCCCGCCGGGCTGCGTCGTCGCCAACTGGGAGTGCGTCCGCTCGACCTCGTACGTCTACCCGAGCGCCACGCTGACGAACGCCCAGGCGACGGCGTATCTCGCGGACGGCTTCGAGATCGCGCTGCACCCGCTCGTCTCCTCGTGCCCGACGACGCTCGATCTCGGCGGAGGAGCTCGGCGGCGATCTTCGACACCCAGCTCGCTCAGTTCCAGGCGAAGTACACGAGCGTCCCGCGCCCAGGTGTCGAGCCGCACCCACTGCGTCTACTGGCCCGACTGGGCGACGAACGCGAAGGTCGAGCTCGCGCGCGGCATCCGGATGGACGCGAACTACTACCACTACCCGGGCCCGTGGATCGGCGCCAAGCCGGGCTTCATGAACGGCGGCGGCTTCCCGATGCGCTTCGCCGACCTCGACGGCACGCCGATCGACGTCTACCAGGCAGAACACGAACATGACCGACGAGTCAGGGCAGAACATCTCCGACGACGGTCAACGCGCTGCTCGACAACGCGGTCGGCGCGCCTGGCTACTACGGCGCCTTCGGCGCCAACATGCACACCGACAACCCCGCACCGCACGCCGGGCGCCGAGGCGATCGTCGCCGCCGCTCAGGCACGAAGCGTGCCGGTGATCTCCTACAAGCAGCTGCTCGGCTGGGTCGACGGCCGCAACGGCTCGACGATCCGCGGCCTCGCCTGGAACGCCGGCACGCTCACTTTCGTCACGACCGTCGGCGCCGGCGCGAACGGGCTCCAGACGATGCTGCCGGTGCAGGGGCCGTCCGGGCACGCTGACCGCGATCACCCGCGCCGGCTCGCCCGTCGCCTACACGGTGCAGACGATCAAGGGCGTCCAGTACGCGGTCTTCGACGCCGCCACGGCGAGCTACCAGGCCACGTACTCGTAGGGCGCGACCTCGCCGGTCGGGTAGGGAGACCCTGGACCCCCGCGTGTTGTCCGCGCTGGCATGCAGGCGGACAATGTCGCCATGGGGAGAGATCCTGCGGCTCTCGCATGTCGAAACGAGATGTGAGCGTCTGATGCGGCTCTGACTTGCGGCTGCGGTCGCGCTGCTCGCCCTTCTGGGGCGCCGCTCCGGCCTGGGCCGATCCACCGCCGCCGGGCCTCGTCGCGGCGTACGCCTTCGACGAGGGCTCCGGGACGACAGCCGTCGACGCGTCCGGCAACGGAGCGCACTGGCGTCGTCGTCGGCGCGACGTGGGCGACTGGACGCTACGGCGGCGCGCTCTCGTTCGACGGGAGCGACGACTACGTCGGCCTCCCGGCCTCGGCACCTTCTACAACACGCGCCTTCACGCTCGAGGCCTGGGTGCAGAAGGCGACGACGAAGAACGACGTCGGCATCGTCGGAACGTGGACCGGCAACGGCCCGATGCTCTGGGTCGACCATCTCGCGACCCGCTACCACCTCACGCTCGGGGAACGACCTCTCGTCCTATCTCGACTCGGGCGTGAGTCCCAGCGTCGGCCAGTGGCAGCATCTCGCCGCCACGTTCGACGGCGCGACCGCCCGCTACTACATCGACGGCGTCGAGGTGGCGTCGCGCGCGTTCTCTGGCAGCGTCGGCGACTCGAACACGTGGCGGATCGGCGCCTACGGCAGCGTCGCGGGCGGCTTCTTCGACGGGCTCATCGACGAGATCCGCGTCTACGACCGCGCACTCAGCGCGAGCGAGATCCAGGCCGACCGAGACACGCCGCTCGGGATCGTGGCGCCGGGAGCGCCGACGGAGCCCGGGAGACCTCACCGTCACGGGGAGCACGCAGACGTCGGTCTCGCTCTCGTGGACGGCTTCGACGGACGACGTCGGCGTGGCCGGCTACACGGTCTACGTCGACGGCGCCGTCGCCGGCACGACGACGGCGAACCACGTTCACGGTTCCGGGACTGACCTGCTCGACCGGCTACGAGCTCGAGGTCGAGGCCTTCGACGGCTCCGGCAACGTCTCGCCGCGCGCGAGCGTGACCGGCTCGACCACGGCCTGCGACGCGACGCCGGGGCTCGTCGCGGCGTACGCCTTCGACGACGGGTCCGGGACGACGCTGCTCGACGCGTCCGGCTACGGGCGGAACGGCACGATCACCGGCGCGACCTGGACGACCGGCCGCCACGGCGGCGGCGCTCTCCTTCGACGGCATCGACGACCACGTCGCGCTCGGCAGCCTCGGCACCTTCTACAACACCGCCTTCACGCTCGAGGCCTGGGTGCAGAAGAGCACCGCCAAGAAGGACGTCGGCGTGGTCGGCTCCTGGACGGGCAGCGGGCCGATGCTCTGGGTCGACCACGCTCGCCGGCCGTCACTACCTCACCCTCGGCACGAGCCTCTCGTCGTACCTCGACTCGGGCGTCGAGCGCGGTCGTCGGCCAGTGGCAGCATCTCGCCGCGACGTTCGACGGCACGACCGCTCGCTACTACGTCGACGGCGCCGAGGTGGCGAGCCGGCCGGTCTCCGGCAGCGTCGGCAGCTCGAACACCTGGCGGATCGGTGCCTACGGCGGCAGCCCCGGCGGCTTCTTCGACGGTCTCGTCGACGACGTCCGCATCTACAACCGCGCCCTGACTGCCGGGCAGATCCTGTTCGACCGCGACCACGGCGTCACGCCGCCCGCCGTCCCGCCGGACACCTCGCCTCCGACCGCGCCCGGATCCCTCACCGCGACGCCCGGCACCGGCCAGGCGACGCTGAACTGGGGTGCGGCGACCGACAACGTCGGCGTGACCCAGTACAACGTCCACCGCTCGACGAGCCCGGGCTTCACGCCGAGCGCGGCGAACCGGATCGCGCAGCCGACCGGCACGACGTACACCGACACGGGTCTCGTTCCCGGCGTCTACTACTACCGGGTCACGGCGCAGGACGCAGAGGGCAACGTCGGCCCGGCCTCGAACGAGGCGAGCCGCGACCGTCGCGGACACGACGCCGCCGAGCGCTCCGGGAACGCTGACCGCGACCGGAGGCCTCGGGCCGGCCTCGCTGTCGTGGGGCGCCGCCGACCGACAACATCGGCGTCGTCAAGTACAACGTCCACCGCTCGACGACCGTCGGGCTTCACGCCGTCGACGGCGAACCGCGTCGCACAACCGACCGGCCTGAGCTACACGGACACCGGTCTGCCACCGGCACGTACTACTACAAGGTCACCGCGGAGGACGCCGCCGGGAACGTTGGCCCCGTCTCGAACCAGGCGAGCGCACTCGTCACCGCGGACACGACCCGACCGACCGTCTCGATCACCGCACCGACCGCCGGCGCGACGGTGTCCGGGATCACGACCGTCAGCGCCAACGCGGCCGACAACGTCGCCGTGGCCGGCGTCCAGTTCCGGGTCGACGGCGTGAACGTCGGCGCCGAGGACGTCACCGCGCCGTACTCCGTCTCGTGGGACACGCGCGGCGAGCTGAACGGCTCTCACACGCTCACCGCGGTCGCGCGTGACACGAGCGGGAACACGAGGACGTCGAGCGCGGTCGCCGTCACGGTCTCCAACGGCGGCGTCTCGCAGGCCGGCCTTCGCGTCGCGTACGGGCTCGACGAGACGTCGGGGACGTCGGTCGTCCGACTGGTCCGGCGGAACAACGACGGCCACGGCCGTCGGCACGACCTGGACGAGCGGCCGTTTCGGCGGCGCCGCGTCGTTCGACGGCGTCAGCGACCGCATCGACGTCCCCGCTCTCGGAACGTTCTACAACACCGCCTTCACGCTCGAGGCCTGGGTGCGCAAGTCGACGGCGAAGAAGGACGTCGCGGTGCTCGGCTCGTGGACACGGCGACGGGACCGATGATCTGGGTCGACCACGCTCGCGGGCGCTACCACCTCACGCTCGGCGGTGAACTCTCCTTCTATCTGGATTCCGGCCGTACGCCGACGGTCGGCCAGTGGGAGCACGTCGCGGCGACATACGACGGCACCGACCGCTCGCTTCTACGTCGACGGGGTCGAGGTCGCGAGCAGGACGTTCACCGGGTCCGGTCGGCAACTCGAACACGTGGCGCCTCGGCGCCTACAACGCGACGCCCTCCGGCTTCTTCGACGGTCAGATCGACAACGTCCGCGTCTACGACCGCGCGCTCAGCGCGGCCGAGGTCGCAGACTCGACATGGTCGTCGCGCATCCAGCGCGAGACGATCCCGCCGATCCGTGACCGCGACGACGCCGGCGAACGGCGCTGCGGGAGTCAACGCCGGCACGACGCCGACGGCACGTTTCAACGAGCCGATGAAGGCGAGCACGATCACGACGAGCACGTTCCAGCTGAAGGACGCCGCAACAGGCGGTCGTCCCGGCGACCGTGACGTACGACTCGGCGACGATGACCGCGAAGCTGACGCCGCAGAGCGCGCTCGCCTACGGCGCGAGCTACACCGCCACGGTCAAGGGCGGCGCCGGAGGCGTCACCGACGTCGCCGGCAACCCTCTCGCGGCGAACGTCAGCTGGTCGTTCACGACCGAGGCCTCGCCGCCGCAGGTCCTGGTCGTGACCTCGACGGCGAGGCCGTTCGGCGCCTATCTCGGCGAGATCCTCCGCAACGAAGGCCTCAACGCCTTCACGACGATCGACGTCGCGTTCCTCTCGCCGGCGCTGCTGAGCGGCTTCGACGTCGTCGTGCTCGGCGAGGCGCCGCTCAGTCCGGCGCAGGAGTCGACCCTGATCGGCTGGGTGAACGGGGGCGGCAACCTCGTCGCGATGCGGCCCGACAAGGCACTGGCCGGTCTCTTCGGGCTCACGGTCGCAAGCGGGACCCGCTCGAACGTCTACCTGAAGGTCAACAACGACGGTGCCGGCAGGAGCGGGGATCGTGGGCAGCACGATCCAGTTCCACGGCACCGCCGACCGTTACACGCTTGAACGGCGCGACGGCCGTCGCGATGCAGTACTCGAGCGCGACGACGGCGACGACGAACCCGGCGGTGACGCTGCGCTCGGTCGGCTCGAACGGCGGCCAGGCGGCGGCGTTCACCTACGACCTCGCTCGCTCGGTCGTCTACACGCGCCAGGGCAACCCCGCCTGGGCGGGCCAGGAGCGGGACGGCGTCGTCGGGATCCGCCCCGACGACATGTTCTACTCGACGTGGCTCGACACGAACAAGATCGCGATCCCGCAGGCGGACGAGCAGCAGCGGCTGCTCGTGAACCTGATCACGCTGATGAACGCCGACAAGATGCCGCTGCCGCGCTTCTGGTACCTGCCGCGCGGCGAGAAGGCGGTCGTCGTGATGAGCGGCGACGACCATTCCCCGGGTTACGCGCCCGGCGGCACGGCGAGTCGCCTTCGACCGCTTCAAGGAGCTCAGCCCGGCCGGCTGCGACGTCGCCGAGTGGGAGTGCGTCCGCTCGACGTCGTATGTCTTCCCGACAACGTGCTCACGAACGCTCAGGCAGCGGCCTACGTCGCGGAAGGCTTCGAGGTCGCGCTGCACCCGGTCGTCGCGTCGTGCCCGACCACGCCGATGACCGAGGCCCAGCTGTCCGCGATCTTCGACACGCAGCTCGGCGCCTTCGCGGCCCGGTACACGAACGTCCCCGCCCCGGTCTCGAATCGCAACCACTGCGTCTACTGGCCCGACTGGGCATCGACCGCGAACGTCGAGCTCGACGCACGGAATCCGGATGGACGCCAACTACTACCACTACCCGACCGCCTGGATCGGCTCCAAGCCCGGCTTCATGAACGGCGGCGGCTTCCCGATGCGCTTCGCCGACCTCGACGGCACGCCGATCGACGTCTGGCAGCAGAACACGAACATGAACGACGAGGCGACGACCGCCTACCAGACGCCACATCGACACGCTGCTCGACAACGCCGTCGGCCCGCACGGCTACTACGGCGCGTTCGGCATGAACATGCACACGGACAATCCCGCGCCGCACGCGGCGCGGAGGACGATCGTCGCCTCGGCCCAGGCGCGCGGCGTGCCCGTGATCTCGTACAAGCAGCTGCTCGACTGGGTCGACGGACGGGACAGCTCGACCATCCGCGGTCTCAGGTGGAACGCGGGCACGCTGACCTTCACGATCACGGTCGGGGCCGGCGCGAACGGGCCTCCAGACGCTGCTGCCGACCCAGGGGCCGTCGCCATCAACAAGGCCCTCATCCAGATGAAGGAGGCCGAGGGCTCCCTCGCGCCTGCGGACCCCTGGGCCGCCGTCCGCGGGCGGGCCCCGGAGACTCCGGCTCCCGCGCCGCAGACGGTGAGCGCCCCGCCCCCGCCCATCAAGGAACCGCCCACGATGAACGCACCCGTACGCTCCCGCCGTCCCCGCGCCGCCGCGGAGACGGCCGTCGAAGCCCCCGTCGAGGAGGCGCCCGCGGACCCGCCCGTCGCGGAAGCCGTCCCGCTCCGGAAGCGCGCGCGCAAGGCGCCCGCCGCGGAGAAGGAGCCCGCGGCTCCGGCGCCGGAGCCCGTCGCGGAGGAGCCGAAGCCCGCCGTCCGCCCGAAGCGCGCGCGGAGCGCCAAGCCGGCCGCCGTGGAGGAGGCGCCCGCCGCGCCCGCGCCGGCCCCGGAGCCCGTGGAAGCCCCGGCCGCGCCCGCCGCGAGGAAGCGCGCGCCGCGGGTCCGCGCCCCGGAGCCGGCCGCCGCCGCGCGGGACCCGGAGGAGTGGCTGGAGGCCGCCCGCACTCTGTTCGCGGAGGGGACGCAGGCGCTGAAGGAGATCGAGAGGACCACGCTCCCCTTCGCCCGCGGCCCCTGGACCGAGCTGCGGGAGAAGTCCGCGGAGATCCTGGCCTGCCTCCAGGGCGGGACGCGTCCCCGGCAGTAGGCGCCGGGGCGGGCGCGACGACACGACGGGCCGGAGCCGACGCTCCGGCCCGTCGCCGTTCGTGGCGGGGCGCGGACGGCCGCGATAGATTGCGCGCGCCCACCCACCGGCCCTCCCGACGCAAGGCGACGATGCGGCGCACCCTCCGGCGGCTCACCCTGGCGCTCCTGTGCGGGATGGCCGCGCCCGGGTGCTCCGCGGGCGCGGCCCCGCCCGCGGAGCCCGTCCGGCTCACCGTCTCCGCCGCCGCGTCGCTCCGGGAGGCGATGATCGAGCTGGCCGACTCGTTCCGCGCGCGCACCCCCGGCGTGGAGGTGCGCCTGAACTTCGGGGCCTCCGGCGCGCTCCGGCAGCAGATCGAGCAGGGGGCGGAGGTGGACCTGTTCGTTTCCGCCGCGGAGAAGCCGATGGACGCGCTGGCGGCGGGCGGGCGGATCGACCCCGCGACGCGCGGCGTGCTCGCCGGGAACGAGCTGGTGCTGGTGGTCCCCGCGGCGGCGGACTCGCCCGTGCGCGCCCTGGCGGAGCTGGCCACCCCGCGGGTGCGGCGCGTGGCCCTGGGCGCGCCGGCTTCCGTGCCTGCGGGGGAGTACGCGGAAGCGGCGCTCCGCTCGCTGGGGCTGGCGGAGGCGGTGGCGGGGAAGACCGTGTACGCGCAGAACGTCCGGCAGGTGCTCGCCTACGTGGAATCCGGCAACGTGGACGCCGGGATCGTCTACCGCACCGACGCCGCCGTCTCCGCCCGCGTCCGCGTGGTCGCCGCGGTCCCGCCGGAGTCGCATCCGCCCGTCACCTACCCGCTGGCGGTGGTGCGGGCCACCCGCCACCCCCGCGAGGCCCGCGCCCTCGCCGCCTTTCTCCTCGGCCCGGGGGCGGCGCCCGTCCTCCGGCGCCGCGGCTTCCAGGTCCCGCTCCGCCCGTGACGCTCGACTGGCACCCCCTCCTCCTCTCCCTCCGCGTCGCCGCCACCGCCCTGCTGGTGGTGGCCGTGGCGGGGACGCTCGCCGCGCGGGCCATGACCCGCCGCGACTTCCCCGGCAAGGACGTGCTGGACGGGCTCCTGGTCCTCCCCCTGGTGCTCCCCCCGGTGGTCACCGGCTTCCTCCTCCTGCTCCTGCTGGGGCGCAACGGGCCGCTGGGAGACCTCCGGCTCCTCTTCACCCTGCACGCCGCCACCCTCGCCGCCGCGGTGGTCTCCTTCCCCCTGATGTACATGAGCGCCAAGGCCGCCTTCCAGGGCGTGGACCGCCGGCTGGAGGACGCCGCGCGCACCCTCGGGGCGGGGGAGGCGCGCGTCTTCCTCGCCGTCACCCTCCCGCTGGCCTGGCCGGGGCTGGTGGCGGGGACCACGCTCGCGTTCGCGCGCTCGCTGGGGGAGTTCGGGGCCACGGTGATGGTCGCGGGGAACATCCCGGGGGAGACCACCACCGTCCCGCTCGCCATCTTCTTCGCCGCCGACGCGGGGGAGATGCGCACGGCGGGGCTCTACGCCGTGCTGATCTCGCTGGCGTGCATGGCGCTGGTGGTGGGGCTGAACGCGTGGACGCGGCGGCGCACGCCGGAGTGGCGGCGGGGAAGGGCGGGGCGGCGTGCTTGAGGTGCGGGCGCGGAAGCGCCTCCCCGACTTCGTCCTGGAGGTGGACTTCGCCGTCCGGGACGAGATCCTGGTCCTCTTCGGCCCCTCGGGCGCCGGGAAGACCATGACGCTCCGCCTGGTCGCGGGGCTGGAGCGCCCCGACGCCGGCGAGGTGGTGCTGAACGGGCGGACGCTGGTGTCCCGCGAGCGCCGCGTGTGGGTGCCCCCGCGGGGGCGGCGCTGCGGCTTCGTGTTCCAGGACTCCGCCCTGTTCCCGCACCTGGACGTCACCCGCAACGTGCTCTTCGGCGCCCGCACCGACGGCGAGGAGGCGCGCGAGCGGCTGGAGCGCCTCCTCGGCCGCTTCCGCATCGGCCACCTGGCCCGGCGCTACCCCTCCGAGCTCTCCGGCGGAGAGGTGCAGCGCGTGGCGCTGGCCCGCGCGCTCATGGCCGATCCCGACGTCCTCCTCCTCGACGAGCCCTTCACCTCGCTGGACCTGGAGACGCGCCGCGCCGTGCAGGACGAGGTGGTAGCCGCCCACGGCACCTGGCGCATCCCCTTCGTCTTCGTCACCCACGACCGCGAGGAAGCCGAGCGCCTGGGCGACCGCATGGTCTTCCTCCGCGACGGAAAGCAGGAGGACTCTTCACAAAACCCAACGCTGGGTTTATAATGCCTACAGTCCATCGGGAAGGCGGCTTCGCCTTCAAGATCTACGTGGACGACCATCCGCCGCCGCACGTCCACGTCTGGTACGCGGGCGAGAAGGCGAAGGTGAGGATCGGAACGGAGGACAATCCCTCCCGGATCTACGAGGCAGGGTCCATGCGTCCTCCGAACCTGCTGCGAGCAGTCCGAATCGTGGATGGGTACTGGAGGGAGCTACTCGACAGGTGGGAGGAGATCCATGGCTAGGAGGCGTCTGACGGACGAGGAGATCCTCGCGGACTACGCCGCGGCGAGGGAGCGGGGGCGCCTGGCGGACGCGGTGGAGCCGCGGGCCGCCTCCGCGCGCTACGACGAGCGCGCGAACCGCATCGTCGTGGAGCTCACCAACGGATGCGTCTTCGGCTTTCCGCCGTCGCTCACGAAGCGGCTGGAAGGCGGAACTCCGGAGCAGCTCGCGGAGGTGGAGGTGGACCCCGGCGGGGAGGGGCTGCACTGGGAGGCGCTGGACGAGGACGTCTCGCTCCCGGGGCTGATGCTGCGGGCGCTCAACGTCCGCGCGTGGGCCGCCAAGTACATGGGCCAGGCCACCAGCGAGGCCAAGACCGCCGCCGCCCGCGCCAACGGCCTCAAGGGCGGCCGCCCCCGCAAGCGCCCCACCGCCGTGCGCGAGAAGCCGGACCCGGACGCGGAATACCCGAAGAAGCCCGGGGGCTGACGCCTCACCCCAGCACCGTCAGCCTCCCCGGGAGAAGCTCGATCTCCACCTCGCCGGCCGCCTCCGCGACGATCTCCCCGTCCGCGTGCACCGGGAGCGGGTCGGGGCTGGTGACGCGCACGCGCCGCGCCTGCAGCATCCGCACGCCGGGGCGCCCCACGTGCGTCCCGCGCATCACCCGCGGGAGGAAGCCCAGCACCTCCGCCACGCCCATGGCGTCGGCCACGCACACGTCCAGGGTCCCGTCGTCGATCCGCGCTCCCGGGCAGATCCAGAAGCCACCCCCGTGGCACCCGCCGTTCGCCACGGTCACCAGCGTCAGGGGGCGGTCCGCCACCTCCACGCCGTCCAGCTCCACCCGCATCCGCGGGGGGCGGAAGGCGCGGAGCACCCGCGCCAGCGCCACCAGGTAGATGGCGAGCCCGCGCGCCCAGCGCACCTTCCCCGCCTCGATCCCCACGCGCGCGTCCAGCCCGATCCCCACCCCGTTGGTGAAGAAGCGGTCCCCCACCCGCCCCGCGTCCACCCGCCGCGTCCCCCCGGACAGGAGGCGCCGCGTGGCCGCCGCCGCGTCGGCCGGGGCGCCCACCAGCTTGGCGAAGTCGTTCCCGCTCCCCACCGGGACGATCCCCAGCGGGACCGTGGGCTCCCCCTCCGAGGCGCGGAGCAGCCCGTTCGCCACCTCGTGCACGGTGCCGTCCCCGCCGGCCGCCACCACCGCCGGCCAGCCCGCGCGCGCGGCCGCCTCCGCCAGCTCCACGGCGTGCCCGGGCGCGCGGGTCTCCACCAGCTCGTGGGGGACGCCGGCGGCGTCGAGCACGCCCCGTATGGCGCGCCCCGCGCGCGCGGCGGCGCCGCGGCCCGCCGCGGGGTTGAGGATCACGTAGAGACGCGAGGGAGTCACCGGGAGGACGGGTCGGAGGGGCGAGGAGGGTCCGCGGCATTCTACGCCGGCGCGGCCCGGCGGACAACGAGGGAGGGAAAAGAGAACGGCCGGGGCTCGCGAGAGCCCCGGCCGTCCGTCACTGTACCTCGACCGGTGTTACCGGCTGATGATCGGGTCCGGCACGGCGTCCTTGTCGCCGCAGACGACGCCGCTGGTGCGCGGCGCGCCGAGGAGCATGACGCCGGCCGCGTGCGGGGCGGCCATGGAGGTGCCGCTCATGGTGGTGGTGCCGCCGCCCTTGCGGGTGGAGAGGACGCTCGAGCCCGGGGCCGCGAAGTCCACGCCCAGCCCGTAGTTGGAGAAGGACGAGAGGCAGCCGTTGCTGGCGATGGACGAGATGGTGAAGACGTTGTTCGCGTTCAGGCGGGCCGGCGTCTCCAGGCTCGCGTCGATGCTGGCATTGCCGGCCGCGATGGTGAACTTGATGCCGCGCGCGGCGGCGTCGCGGATGGCGTTCTCCAGGGTGACGTTGGAGCCGCTTCCGCCCACGCTCATGTTGGCCACGTCGCCGCTGGCCGCGTTGGCCGCCACGAAGTTCACGCCGTTGACCACGCCCTCCCAGGAGCCGCTCCCGCTGTTGCCGAGCACGCGGACCGAGCAGAGGTACGCGTTGGCCGCCACGCCCACCACGTCGATGGTGTTGTTCTTGGCGCCGATGGTGCCGGCCACGTGCGTGCCGTGCCCGTTGCCGTCGGCCGGGCTGGACCCGGCGAAGTAGGCGTGGCAGGCGCGGCTGGTGTTCAGGTCCGCGTGGGCCAGGTCGATCCCGGAGTCGATGACCCAGGCCGTCTTCCCGGTGCCGTCACCGGCGCCGCCCACCTTGGCGATCCCCCAGGGCACGCTCTGCCCGCTGCCGCCGCCGCCGCCCGGACGGGCCCTGCCCTCCACCGGGAGGGCCAGCGAGACCGGGCCGTCCTTCTCCACCAGCGCCACGCGCGGGTCGTTGCGGACCTCGTCGAGCCGGTTGGCCGGGATCACGGCCGAGAAGCCCTTCGCCGCGTGCTGGCGGACGTAGCGCAGCATGAAGCCGCGGGCACGCGAGATGTCCTGCGCCGCGCTCTGCACGTCCACGCCGTCCTTGAAGGACACCAGGTAGATGGGGGCGTTCTCGGAGCGATTGGCGAGTGCCTCGGTCTCGGGGCTCAGGGTCGCGGCCTGGTCGCAGGCGGCGAGGCCGAGCGCGGCGACCACGGCCGCGAAGGGGATGCTACGGCGCATGTACAGCTCCTTGGATGAGGAGAGCGGGTGAGGACAACGGGCGGCCATCCCGGCCGTTCCGACGCGGGTACTGAAAGCAACATCGGGTCCGGCGGGTGCCGAAAACCGCAACACGTTGTGGGTAGTGGCTTTGGGTGAAAAACAGGGGCGGTCCTGGCCTGCTGGTGGTGCACCAGAATGGTGCGGTGATTGAACGGTGCGAAACGGAATCGAGCGCCAACTTTGTGCAGTTACCTGGCGCGGGATGGACCGCACGGGCTTCCGCGCGGGTACACCGGGGGTCCTGCGCTTTGCCGGACCGCGAGCGCAGGCTAACTTGGCGCCATGATCGTCCAGCCACGAACCGAACCGTCCCGTCCTTGAGCAGCGCAGCCGAGAGCGCGCCCCCCCTCCTTCCCGCGGGGGACCGGCGCTGGCGGTGGGTATCCCCCGCCGTGGGGGTCCTCCTCTTCCTTGCGGCCATCTGGGTCCTGAACCAGGAGCTCCGCCAGGTACGCTACCGCGAGGTGGTGGACGCGCTGCGCGCCCTCCCCGCGCACCGCGTCCTCCTGGCGCTCCTCGTCACCGCGGTCAACTACCTCATCCTCACCGGCTTCGACCTGCTGGGGTTCGAGTACATCGGGAAGCGGATCTCGCCGTGGAAGGTGGGTCTGGCTTCCTTCACCGGGTACGCCATCAGCAACAGCGTCGGCTTCGCGCTGATCTCCGGGACCTCGGTTCGCTACCGCTTCTACTCCCGGTGGGGGCTCACCGCGGGTGAGCTGTCGCAGGTGGTCCTCTTCTACTTCGGGACCTTCTGGCTGGGGCTCCTGGTGCTGGGGGGGGCGAGCCTCGCCTTCGACCCGCACCCGGGGCTGGTGGCGCTCCCCGGCGGGTGGCTGGTGCGCCCGGCCGGGGCCCTCCTCCTCCTCACGGCGGCGGCGTACGCGGTGGCGGCGGCGCTGCACCGGAAGCCGCTCCGGCTGGGGCGGCTCACCATCCCCTTTCCCCCGGTCCGGCTGGTGGCGGGGCAGTTCATCCTCTCCACGCTGGACTGGGCGCTGGCGACGGGGATCTTCTACTACCTCCTCCCGGCGGGCCGCATCACCTTCCCGGAGCTGCTGAGCGCCTTCCTGGCGGGGCAGATCATGGGGCTGCTGAGCCACGTCCCGGGCGGGCTGGGGGTGTTCGAGGGGACGATGATGCTCCTCCTGCGGCCGTACTTCCCCGCGGAGCAGATCCTCTCCTCGCTGGTGCTGTACCGCATCTCCTACTACCTGATCCCCCTCGGGGTGGCGATGGCCATCCTGGTGGCGGACGAGGTGAACCTCCGCAAGCACCACCTGGCCCGCTGGGGGGGCGCCTTCGGGACGCTGACCCGGCAGCTCGCACCCAAGGTGCTGGCCGTCTTCGTCTTCCTCTCGGGGGCGCTCCTCCTCTTCTCCGGCGCCACCCCGGCGGAGCGCGCGCGGGTGACCTGGCTGGAGGGGTGGGTCCCGCTCCCCATCACCGAGACCTCGCACTTCCTGGGGAGCGTGCTGGGGGTGGGGCTCCTGGTGATGTCGCACGGGGTGGCGCGGCGGCTGGACACCGGTTACTACCTGGCGGTGCTGGGGCTGCTGGCCGGGATCGCGGTGTCGCTGCTCAAGGGGGGCGACTACGAGGAGGCCGTCCTCCTGGCGGTGGTGCTCTGCGGGCTGGTGCCCTCCCGGGCCGAGTTCGACCGCAAGGGCGCCTTCTGGGAGGCGCGCTTCTCCCCCGGGTGGCTGCTCGCGGTGGTGTCGGTGGTGGGGGCGTCCATCTGGCTGGGGTTCTTCGCCTTCCGGCACGTGGAGTACTCCAGTGAGCTGTGGTGGCGCTTCGCCGCCGACCAGGGCGCGCCGCGCTTCCTCCGCGCCTCGGTGGGGGCCACCACGGCCATCCTGGCCTTCGGGGTGTTCCGCCTCCTGCGGCCGGCCCCCCCGGAGGTGGCCCGTCCCACCGCGGAGGAGCTGGCGGCGGTGGAGCCGATCATCGCGGCGCAGCCCTCCACCGTCCCCTTCCTGGTGTACCTGGGCGACAAGGCGCTCCTGTGGAGCGAGGCCCGCGACTCGTTCCTGATGTACGGGGTGCAGGGGAAGACCTGGGTGGCGATGGGCGACCCGGTGGGCCCGGTGGAGCGCACCCCGGAGCTGATCCGCGCCTTCATCGAGCGGTGCGACGACTTCGGGGGGGAGCCGGTGTTCTACCAGGTGGCGCGCGACCGCCTCCACCTGTACGCCGACTTCGGTCTCACCTTCGCCAAGCTGGGGGAGGACGCGTACGTCCCGCTGGACGGCTTCTCCCTGGACGGGGCGGAGCGGAAGCCGTTCCGGCTGGTGCTGAACCGCTTCGCGCGGACCGGGGCCACCTTCCGGGTGGTCCCGGCGGAGGAGGTCCCGGCGCTCCTCCCGGAGCTGCGCGCGGTGTCGGACGAGTGGCTGGCGCAGAAGAAGGCGTCGGAGAAGGGGTTCTCGCTGGGGTTCTTCGAGCCCGGCTACCTGTCCCGCTTCCCGGTGGCGCTGGTGGAGGAGGGGGGGCGGGTGCAGGCCTTCGCCTCCGTGTGGCCGGGTCCGGGGAGGACCGAGCTGTCGGTGGACCTGATGCGCTACCGGACGGAGGCGCCCCGGAACGTGATGGAGGTGCTCCTCCTGCACCTGGCGCTCTGGGGGAAGGAGGAGGGGTACCGGCGCTTCAACCTGGGGATGGCGCCGCTGGCGGGGCTGGAGCTGTCGGCCATGTCCCCGGCGTGGAACCGGCTGGGGCACTTCCTCTTCCACCGTGCGGGGGGGATCTACAACTTCCAGGGGCTGCGCACCTACAAGGAGAAGTTCCACCCCGTGTGGGACGCGCGCTACCTGGCCTACCCGCCGGGGATCAACCTCCCGCGCGCCACCGCCGACTTCTCGGCCCTGATCGCCGGGGGGTACCGGAGGATCTTCCGTTGACCCCGCTGCGCCGCCGCCGGGGCGGGAGCCCGGGGCGGCGCGGGCTCCGCGGCCGCGTCTGGGCGCTCGGCTTCCTCCTCCTGGTGGCCGCGTGCGCGTGCGGGGTGGAGTACCTGAAGCGGGGGATGCTGGCCGGGCGGGGCTACGCGGGGGCGGACGACCTCCCCCTGGTGGCGGTGGGCGCCGTCCCGGTGGCGGGTCCCCGCGCCGAGCTGATGGCGGTGATGCTGACGGGGGACGGCGGGTGGGGGTGGTTCGACCGGGCGATCACGGCGGAGCTGGCCCGCGGCGGTATCCCCACCGTGGGGTGGAACTCGCTGCGCTACTACTGGCACCCGCGCTCCCCGGAGGAGGCCGCCGAGGACCTGCAGCGGGTGATCGAGTCCTTCTCCGCGCGCTGGGAGCGTCCGCGCGTCCTCCTGGTGGGGTACTCCTTCGGGGCGGACGCCCTCCCCTTCCTGGTGAGCCGCCTCCCCCCGGCTACCCGCGCGCGGGTGGCCGGGGTGGCGCTGGTGGCGATGGGGCGCGACGCGTCCTTCCACTTCCGCCCGGTGGACTGGATCTCCCGCCGCCCGCCCACGCGCTTCCGCACCGTCCCCGAGGTCGGGCGGCTGGCGGGGCTCCCGGTGGCGTGCGTCTACGGCACGCGCGACGGGGTCACCCGCGTGGGGTGCCCGCTCCTGCGGGGGAGCGGGGCGCGCGTCTTCGAGCTCCCCGGCGGGCACCACTTCAACGGGCGGTACCGCCGCGTGGCCCGGCTCCTCCTGGAGGCCACCGTCCCGTGAGCGGCTCCCCGCGCCGGTGGCTCCCCGCCGGGAACGTCCTCTGGCTCAGCGTGGTCTCGCTGCTGAACGACGCGGCCAGCGAGATGATCTACCCCCTCCTCCCGCTCTTCCTGACGGCGACGCTGGGTGCGGGTCCCGCGGTGCTGGGGGCCATCGAGGGGGTGGCGGAGAGCGCCTCCAGCCTGCTCAAGCTGGTGGGCGGGTGGGTGGCCGACCGGACGGGGCGGCGCAAGCGGCTGGTGGCGTGGGGGTACGGGATCGCCGCGGTGGGGCGCCCGCTGGTGGGGTTGGCCGGCGCGGCGTGGCAGGTGCTCGCCGTCCGCTTCGCGGACCGCCTGGGGAAGGGGCTCCGCACCGCTCCCCGCGACGCCCTCCTGGCCGAGTCGGTGGAGCCGGAGCGCCGCGGCGCCGCCTTCGGCATCCACCGCGCCGCCGACCACGCGGGCGCCGTGGTCGGACCGCTGCTGGCCTCGGCGATCCTCCTGGCCTGGCCCGGCCGGCTCCGGCTGGTCTTCCTCCTGGCCGCCATTCCCGGCCTCCTCACCCTGGGGGTGGTGCTGTGGAAGGTGCGGGAGTCGCCGGCGCGCCTCCCCGCGGCGGCGCCGGGCGCGCCGCGGCCGGGGCTGCGCGGCCTCGGCCCCGCCTTCCCCCGCTTCCTGGCGGTGCTGGTCCTCTTCGCGCTCGGCAACTCCACCGACGCCTTCCTCCTCCTGCGGGCGCAGCAGCTCGGGGTGGCGACCGCGCTGATCCCGCTGCTCTGGGCGGCGCTGCACCTCAGCAAGGTCGTGTGGAGCGTGGTGGGAGGACGGCTGGCGGACCGCTCCGGCCCGCGCGGCGCCATCGTGGCCGGGTGGGGGGTGTACGCCCTGGTGTACGCAGGGTTCGCGGCGGCTCACGCCCCCTGGCACGCCTGGGCGCTGTTCGCGGCGTACGGGCTCTTCTTCGGGCTCACCGAGGCGCCGGAGAAGGCGCTGGTGGCCCGCCTGGCCCCGGCGGAGCTGCGCGGGCGCGCCTTCGGGGCGTACCACGCCGCCGTGGGAGTGGCCGCGCTCCCCGCCAGCATCCTCTTCGGCGCGCTCTGGCAGGGCTTCGGCCCGCGGGCGGCGTTCGGGACCGGGGCCGCGCTCGCCCTCGTCGCCGCCCTCCTTCTCCCGCTGGCGCTCCCCCGCTCCGCGCTCGCCGCCCCGGTCCCCGGCTGACGCGTTCCGGATTGCGTCCGGCTTACGAACTGCCTCATCATCCCTTGATCGCCCGTCCATGTACGACGAGGAGGCAGAGCCATGCAGATCACCCTGAATGTTCCGGAAGAGTACCTCGTCGACGAGAGCCCCGCCCAGCTCGGACAGCGGATCAAGCTGTACGCCGCTCTTCTGATGTTTCGGGACGGTGAGCTGTCGGGCGGCGCCGCGGCGGAGTTCGCCGGGGTGGACCGCTACGCGTTCATGGTGGAGTGCGGACGGCACGGCATTCCCGTGGCGGACTATCCGGTCGAGGACCTCCAGGCCGAGCCCGGTCCTGCGAACGCGTCGAAGAGCAGACTTGAATCCCCCCGGAACAGGCTTCCTCCACGCCGCCGGCTTCCGCCTGGAATTCGCCTGGCACGGGCCGCCGCCGGGGGAGGCGCCCACGCTGGTGTTCCTGCACGAGGGGCTGGGGTGCGTCTCGCTCTGGCGCGACTTCCCGGCCCGGCTGGCGGAGGCCACGGGGTGCGGGGCGCTGGTCTACTCCCGCGCGGGGTACGGGCGCTCGGACCCGGTGGAGCTGCCGCGCCCGGTCTCCTTCATGCACCACGAGGGGCTGCGTGTCCTCCCGGAGGTGCTGGACGCCGCCGGGGTGCGCGACGCGGTGCTGGTGGGGCACAGCGACGGCGCCTCCATCGCCGTGGTCCACGCGGGGAGCGGGGCCGCCGGGCGCGTCCGCGCGCTGGTGCTGGAGGCGCCGCACGTCTTCGTGGAGGACGTCTCGGTGGCGAGCATCGCCCGCGCCGGGGAGGCGTACCGCGAGGCGGATCTCCGCGCGAAGCTGGGGCGCCACCACGGCGACAACGTGGACTGCGCCTTCCGCGGGTGGAACGAGGTGTGGCTCCACCCGGAGTTCCGCGCCTGGAACCTGGAGGCGTACCTCCCGGCCATCTCCGTCCCCGTGCTGGTGGTCCAGGGGGAGGCGGACGAGTACGGGACGCTCGCCCAGGTGGAGGCGGTGCGGGCGGGGGTGCGCGGTCCCGTCGAGACCCTGGTCCTCCCCGGGGTCGGGCACTCCCCCCACCGCGACCGCCCGGACGAGACGCTCGCCGCCATGGCCGGCTTCATCCGCGAGCGGCTGGGGGGCACGCCGTAGCGGGACGGACCCGCACTTGCGCCCTCGTTCGGGCGCAAGCACCTTTCCCGTAGCGGATTACGCGTTCTCCACCGAGGTACCCACATGCCCGACCGCCCGTCTCCCGGCCCGACCAGCCCCTTCCCCTCCGCCGACGCCAAGGCCGCGGGCGGGCTCCCCGCCATCGCCAGCAGCATGCGCCACCTGGCGCAGGAGAAGGCGATGGTCAACGGCCTCCGAACGCTGGGCGTCCTGAACCAGGTGGGCGGCGTGGACTGCCCCGGGTGCGCCTGGCCCGAGCCGCGGGAGCGCTCCTTCGCCGAGTTCTGCGAGAACGGCGCGAAGGCCGTCGCCGCCGAGGCCACGGGGAAGCGCGTCACCCCGGAGTTCTTCGCCCGCCACTCGGTGGCCGAGCTGCTGCGGGAGTCCGACTACTGGCTGGAGCAGCAGGGGCGCGTCACCCACCCGATGATCCGCCGCGCCGGGAGCGACCGCTTCGAGCCCGTGGGCTGGGACGAGGCCTTCGAGCGCGCCGGCGGCTTCCTGCGAGGGCTGGCGTCGCCGGACGAGGCGGCCTTCTACACCTCCGGGCGCACCAGCAACGAGGCCGCCTTCCTGTACCAGCTCTTCGGGCGGATGTACGGGACCAACAACTTCCCCGACTGCTCCAACCTCTGCCACGAGTCCAGCGGCGTGGCGCTGAAGCGGAGCATCGGGGTGGGGAAGGGCTCGGTGCAGCTGGAGGACTTCGAGAAGGCCGATGCCGTCTTCGTCATCGGCCAGAACCCCGGGACCAACCACCCGCGGATGCTCACCGCCCTCCAGGCGGCGCGGCGGCGAGGCGCCGAGGTGGTCAGCATCAACCCGCTGCGCGAGCGCGGGCTGGAGTCGTTCATCCACCCCCAGGACGTCGCGGCCACCCTGCTGGGGCAGGGGACGTCCATCTCCACCGTGTACCTCCAGCCCCTCCCCGGCTCGGACGTGGCGGTGCTCAAGGGGATCATGAAGCACGTGCTGGAGGCCGAGGAGCGGAGCCCCGGCCGCGTGCTGGACCACGGCTTCCTCCGCGCCCACGCCGTGGGGCTGGACGAGCTGGTGGCCGACCTGCGCGCCACCCGCTGGGAGGACATAGAGGCGCAGTGCGGGCTGCGGGAGGCGGAGATCCGCCGCGCCTCCGACGTCTACGTCCGCTCGCGCGCGACCATCGTCTGCTGGGCCATGGGGCTGACGCAGCACGAGAACGCGGTGGACAACGTCCTGGCCTGCTCCAACCTCCTCCTCCTCCGGGGGAACATCGGCCGCCCCGGCGCCGGTCCCTGCCCGGTGCGCGGGCACAGCAACGTGCAGGGCGACCGCACCGTGGGGATCAACTTCGACCCGCCGGCCGACTTCCTGGACGCGCTGGAGGCCCGCTTCGGCTTCGCGGCGCCGCGGGGGCGGGGGCTGGACGTGGTGGAGGCGATCCGGGCCATGCACGCGGGGCGCGTCCGCTTCTTCATGGCGATGGGCGGGAACTTCCACTCCGCCTCCCCCGACACCGAGCTGACCGCGGAGGCGCTGGAGCGCGTGGAGCTGGCGGTGCACGTCACCACCAAGCTGAACCGCACGCACCTGGTGGCCGGGCGGGAGGCGATGATCTGGCCCTGCCTGGGGCGGACGGAGGAGGACGTGCAGGCGTCGGGGCCGCAGTTCGTGACGGTGGAGGACTCCATGAGCATCGTCCACCCCTCGCGCGGCCGGAACCGCCCCGCCTCGGAGCAGCTGCGCAGCGAGCCGGCCATCGTCGCGGGGCTGGCGAAGGCGACGCTGGGCGCCGGCTCCGGGGTGGACTGGGACGCCATGGCGGCGGACTACGACCGGGTGCGCGACGCCATCGAGTCGGTGCTCCCCGCCTTCGCGGGGTACAACCGCCGGGTGCGCGAGCCGGGCGGCTTCGTGCTGCGCCACTCCGCCGCGCACCGCGAGTGGAAGACGGCCACGGGGAAGGCCGAGCTGGTGGTGGTCCCCCTCCCGTCCATCCACCTCCCCGCCGGGCAGCTGCGGCTCTTCACCATCCGCTCGCACGACCAGTACAACACCACCGTCTACGGGCTGGACGACCGCTACCGGGGGATCTCCGGCGAGCGCGACGTGGTGTTCATGCACCCGGACGACATCGCCGAGCGCGGCCTCCGCCCCGGCGACCGCGTGGACCTGCACGCCCAGTGGACGGACGGGCGGGAGCGGGTGGCCCGCGGCTTCAAGGCGGTGGCGTACGACGTCCCCCGCGGGAGCGCGGCGGCGTACTTCCCGGAGGCCAACGTCCTGGTACCCGTGGGGATGACGGCGCGGGGGAGCAACACCCCCTCCTCCAAGATGGTCCCGGTGACGGTGGTCCCCGCCGCGGCGGAGCCCCGCGCCGCGGAGGGGAGCGCGGCGCTCGCCGGCGCGGGTGCCTGAGATGCGGCGGGGGAGCACCTCCCGCCGCCCCGTCGAGGAGGTGTCGCTCCGCGAGGGGGAGGTGAGGCGCCGGGTGCGCCGCGACTCCCTGGCCACGGAGGAGCCGCTGGAGATCCGCGTGGGGCGCGCGGGGGAGCCGGCGGAGCGCGTCTCGGTGACCATGCGGACCCCGGGGTCGGACTTCGAGCTGGCCGCGGGGTTCCTGTACACCGAGGGAGTGGTGGCCGGCGCGGGCGAGGTGGCCGCCGTCCGCTACTGCGTGGACGCCGACGTGGACGGCGCGCAGCAGTACAACGTGGTCAGCGTGGTGCTGGCCCCGGGCGCCTCGTGGGACCCGGAGTCGCTCCGCCGGAACTTCTACACCACCTCCAGCTGCGGCGTCTGCGGCAAGGCCTCCATCGAGGCGGTGCGCGGAGCGGGGTGCCCGGTGGTGTCCGGCGGCTTCGCCGTGGCCGCGGAGACGCTCCTCGCGCTCCCCGAGCGGCTGCGCGGGGCGCAGGCGGTGTTCGAGCGCACGGGGGGGCTGCACGCGGCGGCGCTCTTCACGCCGGAGGGGGAGCTGGTGCGCGCCCGCGAGGACGTGGGACGGCACAACGCCATGGACAAGGTGGTGGGGGCGGCGCTCCTGGCGGGGGAGCTTCCCCTCCGGGAACGGGTTCTGCTGGTGAGCGGCCGCCTGAGCTTCGAGCTGGTGCAGAAGGCGGCGCGCGCGGGAGCGGCGGTGCTCGCGGGGGTCTCCGCCCCGTCCAGCCTGGCGGTGGAGCTGGCGGAGGAGGCGGGGATGACGCTGGTTGGATTCCTGCGGGAGGGACGCTTCAACGTGTACACCGGGCGGGAGCGGATCACGGCGACGGGAGAGGAGACGCGATGAAGCGGACATCCGGGCGGCTCGGGGCGGTGGGGCTGGCGGCGTGTGCGGCGGCGCTCGGCTGCGCCCGGCCGCAGCAGGAGGGGACGGACTCGGCCTCCGTACCGGCGGCGCGGGAGGCGGCCTCCGCGTCCGCCCCGGACACGCAGCGGCGCCTCCAGCCGCCCAAGCGACCGCTGGACGCGACGCCCTGGGTGCCCAACCCGCCCCCGGGCGGGGGGATCGCCCCCGCGCCCGACACGGTCCGGCCCCGGGCGCAGGCCTCCGCGGCGGGCGGGTGGACGGCGGGGACGGTGCAGTCGCGGCGCGCCGGGGGCACGGGGCTGCTCCGGGCGGTGCGCAGCGCCCGCAACGCGGGGTGGGACCGGGTGGTGTTCGAGTTCGAGGGGGCGGGGCTCCCGCCCTACCACGTGGAGTACGTGGACCGCCCCGTGGTGCACTGCGGCTCGGGCGACCCGGTGCCGGTGGCGGGGGACGGGTGGCTCCAGGTGCGCTTCAACGGTGCGGCGGCTCACACCGAGGAAGGGAAGGTGACGGTGGCCCCGCGCGAGCGGAAGCTGACGCTGCCGGTGCTGCGCGAGCTGGAGCTCACCTGCGACTTCGAGGGCGAGGTGACCTGGGTGCTGGGCGTCGCACGTCCCAACCCGTTCCGCGTGACCGAGCTGAGCAACCCGGCGAGGCTGGTGGTGGACGTGCGGCAGTAGTCGCGGCGACGGGGTTCGGGCGTGCCCCCGCTGGCGCGGGGTCGGGCTGCGGCTCCGTAAAGCACGATACGACCGTGCTTAACGGAGTCGAGCCCCGGCAAACTGCGCCGGGTCTCGCCCCTTCGGGCTCGCATCCCTCACGCAACTTCTTTCTGTGCCTGTAGTTGTCGTTCTCCCCTCCCCCCTTGCGGGGGAGGGGCCGGGGGTGGGGGGCCCCTTGCGGCCCGCGGTGGAGTCCCCGTCGCGGGCCGCCGACGTTCCGGGCGGTGCCTACGCCCGGTGCGTCGTCTCCTTCTTCTGCTCGCGCAGCACGTCCGCGAGGGCGAGCGCCACCCCGGCGCCCGCGGCCCAGGCGAGCGTCATCCCCAGTCCGCTCTTCCGCCGGGCGGTCCGGGGGAGCCGCGGAGCGCCCACGGGGTCGTGGAGGGCGCGGCGGGTCGCCCGCCGCGCCACCTTCGTAGTGGTGGCCCCCATCAGGCCCCACATCATGTTTCGCGCGAGGTTGCTCATCGGTCCTTGCTCCTTTGCCGAGGGTTTGAACAGGGCAGGCGCATGTTTGCAGAAAGCGGGCCAAATCGCACGTCTGCAAGTACTTGTGAATCACGGTGCTCGGGAGGGAGCCAAACGTTTTCTGGTGTCCGGCGGCGCCGGCTCCTATCATCCCCGTCGGGGTGTGGACGGCGGCGAAGACAACGGAGAGCCCGAATGCCCAGCATGGCGAAGGAGCCCCCGGCCCAGAAGCCGGCGGCGGGGAAGCCGAAGCGGGAGGAGCCGGCGCGCCCCCGGAGCGAGCCGCGCCACAACCCCGTCTGGCAGACGCTGGCGACGCACCACCCCGCCGTCCAGGCGAAGCTGGCCGTCGGCCGTCCCGGCGACGCCGCCGAAGCCGAGGCCGACCGCGTCGCCGAGCAGGTGACGCGCGAGCCCTCGCCCGCCGCGCAGCGGGGCGCCGTGGCGCCCCGGCCGGTGCAGGTGCACCGCCGCGCCGCGGCCGGCTCGCGGGACACGGGGGCCTCCGCGCCCGCGGGGCTGGGACGCGGCCTCGGCGCCGGGCGGCCGCTGGAGCCGTCCGTGCGCGCCGAGATGGAGCCGCGCTTCGGGGAGGACTTCGGACACGTGCGCGTGCACACGGGGGCGGCGGCCGCGGAATCGGCGGAGTCGCTGGACGCGCTGGCCTACACGGCGGGGCGCGACGTGGTGTTCGGGGAGCGGCAGTACGCGCCGGGGACGCTGGAGGGGCGGCGGCTCCTGGCGCACGAGCTGACGCACGTGGTGCAGCAGGGGCGGGGCGGAGCCGGTCCGGGCGTGCTGGTGCAGCGGAAGGCGAAGGCCGTCCGCTTCCAGGACGAGCCGACCCTGGACAAGATCTCCGAGGGGAAGAAGAAGCTGAAGGAGGGCGACGTGGGCGAGGCCGTCGTCCGGGTCACCATCGCGCTGCACGAGCTGGGGCACTACCTCATCGACATCATCGACGAGGCGTTCCACCCGGTGCTCACCGCCGCCGTCGAGCGCTACCAGACCGCCAAGGGCCTCACCGGCAAGGTGCCCGTCGGCGTCGTGGAGCAGAAGACCTTCACGGAGCTGGACAGCGACTTCTCCACCGCCTTCACGGTGGAGCGCGACGTCCTGAGCAAGCAGAAGTCCCCCGACCTCACCAAGCACACGCAGACCCTCAACGACGAGGAGCGGAAGGCCGTCGCCAGGGCGGTCTCCACCGAGCCGCAGGCGAATCCCGTCACCGGCAAGCTGCCCAAGTTCAAGCCCAGCATCCCGGGCAAGGGCACCTACGACGCCCGGCTGCGCGCCATCGTGGACGCGGAGATCGTCAGCCAGTACAACTCCATGGGGAAGGGGAAGGCGGCGGACCACGCGGACCCGACCAAGCTGTACGACTGGGCGGGGATCGAGGGGATCGCCGTGGAGTCCCAGAAGGCCGTGGACTCGGTGTTCGGCGAGTACACCAAGGGGCGGGCCGTGGCGCCCGCGCCCCTCAAGCACGGCGTGAACATCTTCGACGCCTGGGACGACAAGGTCAGCCAGCTGTCCGCCGGGGGGAAAGCCAAGGAGGACAGCTCCGCGGAGTGGAGGGTGGAGAAGATCCTCACCGGCGACGACGCCGTGAAGGCGCTCGACGCGGAGCACGGGGCCATCCAGTCGCGCGCCGCCGAGGCGCTGATCGTCGACAAGGTCAAGACCGACATGGTCGCCAAGTACCGCACCGAGCTCATCGAGACGCACAAGGGGTGGCCCGGCTACGCGTCGGGCGGGAAGATCTTCATCCAGGTGTTCCAGGCCGCCACCGACGCGGGGAAGCGGAAGGACATGTGGGACTTCTACCAGACGTTCATCCACGAGTACATCCACACCCTGGAGCACGCGGACCACGTCGCGTACCGCGGGGGATTGGGCCAGCAGAAGGGCGGCTTCACCCTGCGCGAGGGCACCACCGACTACTTCACCAAGATCGTCTGGAACAGCATCACCATCGACGACGCCCTGCGGAAGACCATCGAGGGGCCCTTCCACGACCCCCTGATCAAGACCCCCATCCCGGGGCTCAACACCTACGACGAGTCGGAGAACGCCGAGAAGCTGGCCGGCGTGGTGGGGATACGGAACGTGGCGGCGGCGTTCTTCCTGGGGAAGGTGGACCTGATCGGGAAGAAGTGACATGGACGACTGCGAGCGGAGCGTCGAGCGGTTCCTGCGGAGGGAGCTGGCGGAGTGGACCGGGCTGGCGCCGGACTGCGCGGAGGAAGAGCTGGCCGGCCGCCTCCCCTTCCGGGAGGGGCACGGCGTCGCCCGCATGGGCGCACGCCCGGTGGAGTACGCCTTCCGCGTGCTTCCCCGCGAGGGCTTCCGCGAGGGGGTGTTCTTCCACTTCCGCGACGGCCGGCTGGCCTTCGTGGCCTGCGACTACTGGTCCCTCGACCCGGGGGAGAGCGCCGCGCTCCTGCGGGAGCTGGGGGAGCCCCCGCACCGGCTGGAGCTGTGCTGGAAGGGCGAGGTCATGGCGGACGCCGAGCGGGTGTATCCCGGCCGGGGGATCGCCGTGGGGGTGATCCCGGCCACCGGGCTGGTGGCGCGGCTGGCGGTGTTCCCCCCCTGCACCCTGGCCGAGTACGAGGAGCGCTACCGCAGCACCGAGCCGGCGCGGGAGTTCCGGGAGCGGTAGCGCGCGCAACTCTTTCGCGCCTGGAGGGTAGCTGCTGGCCGCGGTACCCTCGCGCCGTCCCCTCTCCACACCCGCACGCGGAGTCCGTTCCATGCGCCGTCCGTTCCTGCTCGCCGCCCTCCTCGTCCTCCTGACCGCCACCGCCGGGCTCGCCCAGCAGGGCCCGTCCGCGGCCTCCGGCGACGAAGCCGGGGTGCGCGCCGCCCTGGAGCACTACCTCCAGGGGCATGCCACCGGCGACGGCGCCCACTTCCGCCTGGCGTTCCACCCCGAAGCCAAGCTCTTCTGGATCCGCGACGGCCAGCTCATGCAGCGCACCAGCGAGGAGTACATCGCCGGGGCCTCCGGGCGCCCCGCCGCCGACGAGGCGCAGCGCCGCCGGCGCATCGTGGACGTCCGCGTCAGCGGGACCGCCGCCTCGGCCGTCGTGGAGCTGGACTACCCCGCCACCCGCTTCGTCGACTACATGTCGCTGGTCAAGGTGGGCGACAGCTGGAAGATCATCAACAAGACCTTCTACTCCGAGCCGAAGCCCCGCCCGTAGCGCCGGCCATGCCCGGGCTCCCCGACAGCTCCACGCACCCCGCCGGCCCGTCTTCGAGACCGCGCGCCTGGTGGCGCGCGAGATGTCGCCGGACGACCTGGACTTCGTGGCGGAGATGCTCGCCGACCCCGAGGTCATGCGCTTCTACCCCAAGCGCCTCACCCGCGAGGAGGCCGGGGAGTGGCTGGAGCGGCAGCTCCGGCGCCACGCGCGACCACGCCTTCCACGCGCTGGGCTTCCCGCGCGTGATCTCGCTGATCCGCCCCGAGAACCTCCCCTCGCAGGGCGTGGCGCGGAAGCTCGGGATGGCGCCCGAGCGCACCACCACCCACGCCGGATACGAGCACATGGTCTTCGCCGTCGCCCGCGCCGGGCGTCCTCCGCTGGGGCTGGAGTCCGGGACGGTCCGGGTGGCGTCCTACGACCCCGCCTGGCCGGCGCTCTTCGCGGCCGAGGCCGGCCGCATCGCCGCGGCGGCCGGGGCCCTCCCGCTCCGGCTGGAGCACGTGGGGAGCACCTCCGTGCCCGGGCTCGCCGCCAAGCCCATCCTGGACGTTCTGGCGGGGCGCCCCCCCGGCGCGCCGCTCGCCCCCTACGTGGAGGCGCTCCGCCGCGTCCTGGAGCGCGCCCGGTCCAACCCCTGAAGCATGGAACCCCTTGCTCCCATCGACACCACCGGGCTCTTCCCGCCCCTGCACGACGCGCTCGTCGCCCTCCTCCGCGGCCTGTCCCCGGAAGAGTGGGAGCGCCCCACCGTGGCCGGCGCCTGGCGCGTGCGCGACGTGGCGGCCCACCTCCTGGACGGCGACCTGCGCACCCTCTCCGCCTACCGCGACGGGCACTCCCCGCCCCCTTCGGAGCCGATCCGCGGCTACGGCGACCTGGTGCGCTTCCTGGACGGGCTGAACGCCGGCTGGGTGGCCGCGGCGGAGCGGCTGAGCCCCCGCGTGCTGACCGGGCTGCTGGAGTGGAGCGGGCCCGGGGCCGCCGCCGCCCTCGCCTCCCGCGCGCCCGACTCCGAGGCGGTCTACCCCGTGGCGTGGGCGGGCGAGGAGCGCTCCGAGCACTGGATGGACGTGGGGCGGCACTACACCGAGCGCTGGCACCACCAGATGCAGGTGCGCGACGCCGTGGGCGCGCCGCTCCTCCTGGGAGACCCCTGGCTGCGCCCCCTCCTCGACCTGTCCGTGCGCGCGCTCCCCCACGCCTACGCCTCCGTCCCCGCCCCCGACGGCGCCGCGCTGGTGCTGCGCGTGGCGGGAGAGGGCGGCGCGGGCGGCGCCTGGTCGCTGGTGCGGGAGCGCGGCGCGTGGCGCCTCCTCGGCGGGGAGGCGCCGGAGCCCACCACCGTGGTCCGCCTGGACGCCGACGCCGCGTGGCGGCTCCTCTACAACGCGCTCCCCGCCCGGGCGGCCCGGGAGCGGGCCGTGGTGACGGGCGACGCGGAGCTGGCGGAGCCCCTCTTCGCCACCCGTTCCGTGATGGTGTGACCCCCGGGGCGGGCCGTCTTCTTGCGTCGGCGCCGCGGACCACACACACCCCGGAGGAGGGCGAACATGGCGCAGGCGAGATCCGGTGACACCGTGCGGGTGCACTACACGGGGCGGCTGGACGACGGGAGCACCTTCGACAGCTCGCAGGGGCGCGAGCCGCTGGAGTTCACGCTCGGCGAGGGGCAGGTGATCCCCGGCTTCGAGGACGGCGTCGAGGGGATGAGCCCCGGCGAGGAGAAGACCGTCACCATCCCCGCCGACCAGGCGTACGGCGCGCGGCGCGACGAGATGATGCTGGTGGTGGAGCGCGCCCAGTTCCCGGACCACATCCGCCCCGAAGTGGGTCAGCAGCTCCAGATGAGCCAGGACGGCCAGGTCGCCGTCGTCACCATCGTGGACGTCGACGACGAGAGCGTCACGCTGGACGCGAACCACCCGCTGGCGGGGGAGGACCTGACCTTCGACCTGCGCCTGGTGGAGATCGTCTGATCCGGTTTGCGGGACGGTGGGTTTGGGCGTGCCCCCGCTGGCGCGGGGTCGGGCTGCGGCTCCGTAGGGAACGATACAACCGTTCCCAACGGAGTCGAGCCCCGGCAAACCGCGCCGGGTCTCGCCCCTTCGGGCTCGCATCCCTCACGCAACTTCTTCCCCTGCCTGTGGCTTCGTGGTTGTCGTGCTCCCCTATCCCCTTGCGGGGGATCGAGCTCCGGCGGGAGGAACTGTCCGGGGCAGCCACCGCGCGCCCCCACCCGGCTCGCCTCGGGCTCGCCACCCTCCCCCGTTCCGGGGGAGGGGCATCTCCACGCTGGCATCCGGCCGTTCAGTCCGCGCAGGCGGACTTCGTGCCGTTGTTGCAGCGAATTCATTCGCCCGGCGCGGCGCGGCGAGGCCCCCCCCCCCGAACCCCGCCCCGTCACGCATTGGCCCCGCGTCGGACGAGCACCTATCTTCCTCCCGAGTCCATCAAAACACCGCCGCAGGGAGGAGCACGTGAGCGTTCACGGGGAAGAGGCCTGGCCGGCGCTGCCGCTCGCCGAGTGGAGCGACACCCGCGACACCCTCCACATGTGGACCCAGGTGGTGGGGAAGGTGCGGATGGCGCTCACCCCCGCCGTGAACCACTGGTGGCACGTCCCGCTCTACGTCAGCGCGCGCGGGCTCACCACCTCCTCCATCCCGTACGGCCGCGGCGCCTTCGAGATGGAGTTCGACTTCCTGGAGCACCGCCTCCGCGTCGACAGCTGCGACGGCGGCCGGCGGAGCCTCCCCCTGGAGCCGCGCTCCGTCGCCCACTTCCACCGCGAGGTCGTGGACACCCTCCGCGGGCTGGGGATCGAGGCGCCCATCTGGACCACCCCCGTCGAGGTGGCCGACCCCGTCCCCTTCGAGGAGGACCACCTCCACGCCTCCTACGACCCGGAGTACGCCCGGCGCTTCTTCCGCGCCCTGCTCCAGGCCGACCGGCTCCTCAAGGAGTTCCGCTCCGGCTTCCTGGGGAAGTGCAGCCCCTCCCACTTCTTCTGGGGGAGCTTCGACCTCGCCGTCACCCGCTTCTCCGGGCGCCGCGCCCCCGAGCACCCCGGCGGCATCCCCGGCCTCGCCGACCGGGTCACGCGCGAGGCGTACTCGCACGAGGTGAGCAGCGCCGGGTGGTGGCCCGGGGGCGGCCCCTTCCCGGACGCCGCCTTCTACGCCTACATGTACCCCGCCCCCGAAGGGTACGGGGACGCCCCCGTGCGCCCGGACGCCGCGCTCTGGCTCCCCGACGCGGGCGAGTTCGTCCTCCCCTACGACGCCGTCCGCGCCTCCCCCGACCCCGACGGCGCCGTGCTCGCCTTCCTGCACGACAGCTACGCCGCCGGCGCCGGACTGGCCGGGTGGGACCGCGCCGCGCTGGAGCGGAACCCCGCGCCCGCCGCCCGGTAAGAGGAGTCCGTTCCCACACTTCGCACGTCCCCGTACCACCGACCCGATCCACGAGCCCAATGCATTCGAACAAGCGTTCGTTCACACCGTGGGTCGCGGGCGCCCTCGGCGCCTTCCTCCTCGCGGGGAGCCTCCCGGCGCAGCAGGGCAGCCCCTACGCCCCCTTCGGCGTCGACACCGCCGGGATGGACCGCACCGTCCGCCCGCAGGACGACTTCTTCCGCTACGTCAACGGGAGCTGGCTGCGGAACACCCCGATCCCCAGCGACCGCTCCAACCACGGCACCTTCAGCATCCTCGCCGACGAGAGCGCCCGGGTGATCCGCGCCATCGTCGAGGAGGCCGCCGCCGCGCCCAACCGCGCGCGCGGCTCCGACCTCCAGAAGGTGGGCGACTTCTACGCCAGCTACATGGACACCGCGCGCATCGAGCGGCTCGGCCTCCAGCCGCTCCGCGCCGAGCTGGCCCGCATCGCCGCCGTGCGCGGCAAGGCCGCCCTCCCCGAGACCTTCGCGCACCTCCAGGGGCTGGGCGTGCAGGTGCCCTTCGGCGCCGCCGTCAGGCAGGACGCCAGGAACGCCGCCGTCTACGCCCTCGTCGTGAGCCAGAGCGGGCTGGGGCTCCCCGACCGCGGCTACTACTTCGGCCAGGAGCCGCGCTTCGCCGAGGCGCGCGCCGCCTACCAGACGTACGCCGAGACCCTCCTGCGCCTGGCCGGCCAGCCCGACCCCGCCGGGGCCGCCCGGAACATCCTGGCGCTGGAGACCTCGCTCGCGCAGGCGCACTGGGAGCGCGCCCGCAGCCGCGACCGCGAGGCCACCTACAACCGCTTCACCCCCACCCGGCTGGACTCGCTCACCCCCAACTTCTCGTGGGCGGGCTACCTCCGGGCCGCCGGCGCCCCCGCCGGCACCGCCGCCGTCATCGTCTCGCAGCCGGACTACTTCCAGGTCATGGACCGCACCCTCGGGCAGGTCCCGCTGGAGAGCTGGAAGCAGTACATGACCTTCAAGCTGCTGGACGCCTACGCCGACGAGATGAGCCGCGCCTTCGACCAGGCCAAGTTCGCCTTCGCCGACCGCACGCTCCGCGGGCTGGAGCAGCAGAGCCCGCGCTGGCAGCGCGGCGTGGAGGCCGTGGAGGGGTCGCTGGGCTTCATGGCCGGGCGCATGTACGCCGAGCGCACCTTCACGCCCGAGAAGAAGGCGCGGATGCAGCAGCTCGTCGGCAACCTGCTCTCCGCCTTCCGCCAGGGGATCGACGAGCTGGAGTGGATGAGCCCCGACACCCGGACCCGGGCCAAGGAGAAGCTGTCGCGCATCAACGTCAAGATCGGCTACCCCGACAAGTGGATGGACTACACCGCTCTGGAGGTGCGCCCCGGCGACGCCGTGGGCAACCAGATGCGCGCGGCCGGGTTCGCCTTCCGGCGGCAGATGGGGCGGATCGGGAAGCCGGTGGACCGCACCGAGTGGGGGATGACCCCGCAGACGGTGAACGCGTACTACAACGCGAACATGAACGAGATCGTGTTCCCGGCCGCCATCCTGCAGCCGCCGTTCTTCAACCCCGACGCCGACGACGCCGTCAACTACGGGGGGATCGGCGGGGTGATCGGGCACGAGATCAGCCACGGCTTCGACGACCAGGGGCGCCGCTCCGACGGCGAGGGGAACCTGCGCGACTGGTGGGGCGAGACCGACAACGCCGCCTTCCAGCAGCGGGCCGACGCGCTGGTGGCGCAGTACGGGGCGCTCAGCCCGCTGGAGGGGGTCAACGTCAACGGCCGCTTCACC
The DNA here is from genome assembly GCA_963733105.1 of uncultured Gemmatimonadales bacterium. Taxonomy (GTDB): domain Bacteria; phylum Gemmatimonadota; class Gemmatimonadetes; order Longimicrobiales; family Longimicrobiaceae; genus JAFAYN01. The sequence goes on from CAVTCB010000005.1 coordinate 179,528, forward strand.
CTGGGCGAGAACATCGGGGACGTGAGCGGGCTCGCCGTCGCCTACAAGGCGTACCGGCTCTCGCTGGGGGGGCGGGAGGCGCCGGTCGTCGGCGGCTTCACCGGCGACCAGCGGTTCTTCATGGGGTGGGCGCAGGTGTGGCGCCGCCGGTACCGGGACGCGGACCTGCGCCAGCGCATCCTGACCGATCCGCACTCGCCTGCCGAGTTCCGGACCAACGGCGTGCTGCGGAACATGCCGCAGTTCTACGCCGCGTTCGGGGTGAAGGAGGGGGACGCGATGTACCTTCCCGCCGAGAAGCGCGTCAAGATCTGGTAGGTTTTGGACGAGGGTTCGGGCGTGCCCCCGCTGGCGCGGGGTCGGGCTGCGGCTCCGTAGGACACGATACAACCGTGTCCAACGGAGTCGAGCCCCCGCAAACTACGCGGGGTCTCGCCCCTTCGGGCTCGCATCCCTCACGCAACTGCTTGCCGTACCTGTAGTTCTGTAGTTGTCGTGCTCCCCTCCCCCCTTGCGGGGGAGGGGCCGGGGGTGGGGGGTAGCCTTCCTTCTTCCCCGCCGCCCCGGCGACGCCTAACTTGGGGACACCCCTCGCGCGTCCGCGCGCACCTTCCCCGCCCGTCCCCACCGGAGGCCCCCCATGGTCCGGAGCATCCTCGCCGTCGTCGCCGGGTTCCTGCTCATCGGCACCCTGTCCCTGGGGACCAGCATGGTCCTCATGTCGCTCCTCCCGGAGGTGGCCGACGCCTCCGGCCGCGTGGAGAGCGTCCACTTCCTCCTCCTGACGCAGCTCTACGTGGCGGTGTACGCCGTCGGCGGGTGCTACCTGGCCGCCCGGCTCGCCCCCGCGCGGCCCATGCTGCACGCGCTCGTGCTCGGCGGGCTGGGGCTGGCCGTCAACGTGCTGGGCGTGGCGACGCAGTGGGACACCGCCCCGGCCTGGTACCACGTCCTCGCCCTCCTCCTGGTGATGCCCTACGCCTGGACCGGCGGGCGGCTGCGGGAGCGGGAGCTGGAGCGGAACGGGGAGGCGGGCCGTCCCGGCGCCGTGGCCCCCGCATGACCGCCCTCCTCCGGGCGGCGTTCCTCGCCGCCCTGGCCGGGTGCGCCGCGCCCGCGCCCCCGCCCGCCCCGGCGCCCGAGCCCGCGGACGTGGTGGCGGCACTGACGCGCGCCCGCGACGCCCGCCTGGCCGGCGACCGCGCGGGGTTCGTGCGCTACGTCCGCGCCGCCGACTCCCTCGCCCCCGCCCACCCCGCGCTCCTCCTCTCCCTGGCCCGCGGGTACGCCGGCGCGGGCGACGCCGAGGGGGCGTACCGCGCCCTGGAGCGGCTGGCCGCGTACGGCCTCGCCGCGGACGTGGCGGCCGACGGCGACTTCGCCCTGGTGCGCGGCCGGCCCGGGTTCCGGGAGCTGGCGGGGCGCCTCGCCGCCGGCGCCGCCCCCGTGGTGCGGAGCGACACCGCCCTGGTGGTCGCCGACCCCGACCTGATCCCCGAGAGCGTCGCCTACGACCCCGTCAACGGCGCCTTCTACCTGGGGTCGCTCGCCCACAACAAGGTGGTCCGCGTCGCCCCCGACGGGAGCGTCGCCGACTTCGCGCGCGTGGGCCCCGCCGGGCGGGTGATCGGCGTCCGCATCGACCCGCGGCGCCGCCACCTCTGGGCCGTCACCGTGATCCGCGACCCCCGGGCCCCGCGCACCTTCGCCGGCACCGGCGGGCGCACCGCGCTCCTCCAGTACGAGCTGGACACCGGCCGCCTCCTGCAGCGCTACCCCCCGGGCGAGGACGCCTACCCCCACGCCTTCAACGACGTGGTGGTGGCCCCCGGCGGCGACGTCTACGTGACCGACCACTTCGGGAACGCCGTGTACCGCATCCCCGCCGGGAGCGACCGGCTCCAGCTCTTCCACGGCGGCGGCCCGCGGTTCCACTGGCCCAACGGGCTCGACCTTGCCCCCGACGGGAAGCGCCTGTACGTGGCCCACGTGGAGGGGATCACCGTGCTGGAGCTGGAGAGCGGCCGGGCGACCCCCCTGTCGCGCCCCGACGGCGTCGCCATGGCCGACGTGGACGGCCTGTACGCCTGCGAGGGCGCCCTGGTGGCCGTGCAGCGGATGCCCGACTTCGAGCAGGTGGCCCGCTTCCGCCTGTCCCCTTCCGGCGACGCCGTCACCGCGGTGGAGGTCCTGGAGCGCCGCCACCCCGCCTACGCCCAGCCCACCACCGGCGTGGTCGTGGGGAGCTCCCTGTACTACGTCGCCAGCAGCCACTTCGCCCGGCTGAGCGACGGACGGCTCACCCCCGCCGCGAAGCCCGCGGCCTCCGTGGTGCTCCGGCTCCCGCTGGGGGCGGAGTGCCGCCCGCCGGCCTGAACGGCGCGTGACCGACCGCGGACGCGAGCGCCAGCGCTCCATCTTCCTGCGGGGGATCGGCGGCGCGCGGCCCGAGGTCCCCGTCGACGCGGAGCGGCTGGAGCGGGCGGCGAAGGCGGCGATGTCGCCGGAGGCGTGGGCGTACGTGGCGGGCGGTGCGGGGGGCGAGAGCACCGTGCGGGCCAACCGCGAGGCCTTCGAGCGGTGGCGCATCGTCCCGCGGATGCTGCGCGACGTGTCCGCGCGCGACACCTCGGTCACCCTCTTCGGTGCGCGGCTCCCGTCGCCCCTCCTCCTGGCCCCCGTCGGCGTGCTGGAGATGGCGCACCCGGAGGCCGACCTGGCGGTGGCGCGCGCGGCCGCCGCCGAGGGGGTGCCGATGATCTTCTCCAGCCAGGCCTCCTTCCCCATGGAGGCGTGCGCGCGGGAGATGGGGGACGCGCCCCGCTGGTTCCAGCTGTACTGGAGCCGCTCCGACGAGCTGGTCGCCAGCTTCGTGCGGCGCGCCGAGGCGTGCGGGTGCTCCGCCATCGTCCTCACCCTGGACACCACCCTGCTCGGCTGGCGCCCCCGCGACCTGGAGCTGGGCTACCTCCCCTTCCTGCGGGGAATGGGGATCGCCCAGTACACCAGCGACCCCGTGTTCCGCGCCTCCCTCGCCGAGCCGCTGGACGCGCCCCCGGCGGAAAAGCCGGCCGTCAACCTCGCCTCCCTGCGCGCCTTCGCCGGGATGGTGCGGAAGCACCCCGGCCCGCTCCGGGAGAAGCTCCGCTCCGGCGCCCCGCGCGCCGCCGTGCAGCGCTTCGTCGCCACCTACTCGCGCCCCTCGCTCACCTGGGCCGACCTGGCCTTCCTGCGCGGGCTGACCCGCCTCCCCATCGTCCTCAAGGGCGTCCTCCACCCCGACGACGCGCGCCTGGCGGTGGAGCACGGGATGGACGGCGTCCTGGTGTCCAACCACGGCGGGCGCCAGGTGGACGGCGCCGTGGGCGCGCTGGACGCCCTCCCCGGGGTGGTGGAGGCGGTCGGGGGACGGGTCCCCGTCCTCTTCGACAGCGGGGTGCGCGGCGGCGCGGACGTGTTCCGGGCGCTGGCGCTGGGGGCCGCCGCCGTGTGCCTGGGGCGCCCCTACGTCTACGGCCTGGCCGTCGCCGGGGAGACGGGCGTGCGGGAGGTGCTCCGCAACCTCCTGGCGGAGCTCGACCTGACGCTGGGGCTCGCCGGGTGCGCCTCCGTGGCCGACGCGGGGCGGGAGTCGCTGGCCTACCGCGGCTGAGGCGCGGCGGTCTCGAAGGCCAGCGACTGGTGGGCGGAGACCCCCGCCATCCGGGTGCGCGACGCCGTGAACAGCGCGTCCAGCGGGACCACGCGCCCGTCGCGCAGCCGCGCCCCCTCCCGTGGGTGTCAACTCGGCACTCCACCCCAACGCGCGGGGCGGGTGGCCTGTACGGAGAGTGTGGAGGGCCGCGGGTGGACCGCGGCCGAGCCCTCACCTCACGCACGGAGCCGTCCCATGAGACCCCAGCACCTCGCGCTCGCCCTGGTCCTGCTCGCCGCCCCCTCGTCCCTCCTCGCGCAGTCCCCGCGCGCCGCCCACGCCGCCGGCCTCCGCCACGCCTGCGAGCGCTCGTGGGTGTGCGACCGGGTGGAGGACGTGCGGGACCGCCGGGAGAACGTGCGCGACCGGAGGGAGGACCGCCGGGACCGGCGCGAGGACGTGCGCGACCGCCGGGAGGACGTCCGCGACGCCCGCCACCACGGCGGCCTGCGCGACCGCCTGGAGGACATCCGCGACCGCCGCGAGGACGTGCGGGACCGGAGGGAGGACCGCCGCGACCGCCGGGAGGACGTGCGCGACCGCCGCGAGAACCGCTTCGACCGGCGCCATTGAGCCGGGCAGCTCCGGAAGCGCTCCGGCCCCTCTCCCGTTCACGGGGGAGGGGCCGGTCCGCTTCACAGCTGCGCCTCCAGGCGGTCGAAGTTCTGCTCGTTTGCGGCCACGACGAACTCCCTCACCCTCTCCCTCTCCTCCGGGTCCTCGAACCGCATCCGCCAGGTGAGCCGCGTCCCGCCGGCCTCCTCGGCGAAGTCCATCACCATCCGGAAGCGGTGCGCCGGCGGCTCCGGGTGCAGGAGGACGATGCGCGACGGGGGGTCGACCTCCTCGAACTCCTTCACCATGGCGTACTCGGCGCCGTCCGGGCCGCGCATGGTGAACCGCCACGCGCCTCCGGGCCGCGGGTCGAACTCGTGGAAGGTGTTGCCGAACCCCTCCGGCCCCCACCACCGGGCCAGGAGGTCGGGGTCGGTGAACGCGCGGAAGACGGCTTCGCGCGGCGCGCCGAGGAGGCGGGTGGAGACGATCTCCGAATCGGACATCGGGTGCCTGCTCCGGGTAAGGGTGGTGGGGAGCGCGTCAGGGGCGGCGGGGGGCGCCGGCGAGCCAGCGGGCCTGCCTCTCCCCCTGCTCCGCGTCCTCCCGCAGCTGCGCGTCCTCGGCCTCGCGCACGGGCGGGATGGAGCGCATCCGGTCCGCGTAGCGGGGCACCGTCGCCTCGTCGAGCCCGTCGAGGAGGCGGAGCGCGAGATCGGTGCAGCCCCGCGACTCCCGCTCGTAGATCCACTGCCCCAGCCGGAGCGTCGCCAGGCGCGGCGCCCCCACGTAGCCGGGCCAGTCCGGCGAGCGCGCCGCCGCCGCCCACTCCGGCGGACCGGGAGCCGTCAGGTCGCGGGCGCGGCGAACCTCGGCGGGGTCGACCAGGTCCGGGCGCAGGAACCAGGTGCGGGCGGTCTCCAGCGCTCCCGCGTGCGGGGAGTCCGCGTCCACGCGGGCCGCCGCCGAGTCGAAGAGCGCGACCGGGGGAGCCCCCAGCCCGTCCGCCTGGCACCCGGCGCGGCCGAGCAGGTGGACCATCAGCCCGCCGTGGGTGGCGCGGAAGTAGTCGCCGGCGAGGTCGAGCGCGCGGTTGTGGTTCGGGTCCCCGTGTCCGTGGAACACCAGGACGTAGCGGAACCCCTGCGCGCCGAGCGCGTCGGCCAGGTCGGAGAAGACCGCCTGCAGGGTGGAGGCGCGCACGGCCACCGTCCCGGGAAACGTCGGCCGCCCGGCGACACGGTTGAACCCCGCGGCTCCCAGGGGGACCGTCGGGAGGACCACGGCGGTCCAGCCGTGCCGTGCCGCGATGGCGGCGGCGACGTCGGACGCGATCCGCTCGTTGCGGTACCCGTCCGCGGCGACGGGGAGGTGCGGACCGTGCTCCTCCAGGATGCCGCCGGGGATCAGCACGACCGTGCGGGAGCGGTCGAGCTTCGCGACGTCGGCGGCGCTGAGCTCCGCGAACTGCAGGACCTGCGCGCCGGCAGCCGCGTGGGCACCGGCCAGGAGCGACAGCACGAGGGGGAGGACGCGGAGGAGGTGCGGGCGGGGCATGGGCGGGGGCTGTCGGGGGAAGGACGTGTGGCCGGAGGCGATCGCGCACGAAGCTATCGCACGGACGATCGTCGCGGTAGAAGCGGTCGGACGGGTCAGCTCCCCGGGTCGAGGAGCGAGTCGGCGATCCTCGCGATCTCCTCGGCCTCGCGCCAGGCCGCCTGGAGCAGGGCCAGCTCTCCGGCGAGCGCCCGCCTCTCCTCCTCCTCGTGCAGCGCCATCTCGGAAGGCGACGTCGTCCTTCCGCGCGCCCATGGGCGCGCCTCGCTTTCCGAGAGCCCGCAGGTATCCGGCGGGGCCCCCCTCCCGCTCCAGGATGTCCATCCCTATGGCGACGTCGATCTCGGACGCGCCCGCCTCGTTCAGGTGTGCGACCCCACGGCGGATCACCCGGCGCGCGACGGCGTCCGGGAGCAGCAGCTTCCGGCCCGTATCCGTGCGGCCCTGGCTCATCAGGGCGCGTGGCAGCCCGATGTCGGTGAACTCCAGGGTCAGGCCGCTCCCGTCCGGCTCCAGGCCGATCCGGGCGGCCCGCACGTGGGTCGTGCGCACCACGAACGGCTCCTCGCCGGGCAGCTCACCGGAGCCGATGGGGGATATGACGGTCTCGGTCTGCCTCCACTCCTCGCGGAGACGGCGGTACACGACCAGCGAGGAGAGCGCCAGGGGCGCGAGCGGAAAGCCCCCGTACATGCCGGCCCACGTCAGGAACGTAGCGGCGGTGCCGAGCCCCGCGAAGAAGAGGTACTTCCGGCGCCGGCCGACGAGCCGCCGGCCGTACCTCCACGACGCCATCTCACCGGGCAGGGCGTCCCCGACCCGGACCAGCTCGGTGCCGTCGCGGAGGCGGGAGATCCCGATGTTCTCGTGCTGGACGCGCGTCCGGGTGCCGCGGAAGAGGCGCTCCGCTTCCTCGACGGTCTCCCAGCGCTCCTCCAGCGGCGCGAGGTTCCACCGGCCGCACGAGCCGCACACGACCCACAGCCTCCCGAGCGCCGCGTCGAACGCGATCCGGCGCCCGACCGGGAACGCTTCCAGCGCTTCGTTATCCCCGAGCCGTGCGGAGCAGTGGATGCAGTGGCGGTACATGGGAGCGCACCTGTGAGACGTGCCCGCGGCGCATCGAAGCTGCACCTGCCCGCACACGGGCGCAAGGATCATGTCCCCGCCGGAGCGGCCGGAGATCCACGCCGATTCAGCCGCGGACGATCCTCCACTCCCGCTCCGGCCGCGGCACGGTCGCGCAGGTCGGCCCTCCGTCCCTCCCCGTGCCCTCGATGCGCACCTCCAGCCGCGCGTCCGGCGTGGCGGCCACCTCCTCGATCAGCTCCCGGGTGATCGTGGTGAGCGGCACCTTGGCCCGCCGGTCCCAGTGGGAGTCCGCCTGCCCCGCGCGGACGCCGGAACTGACGTAGACGAAGCGGTCCCGCAGGGCGTCCCCTGCGCGAACGGGCCGAGGAAGTTGGGCGCGCCGTCGGGGCGCTCGCCGACACGCACCTCGAAGTCGAAGACGAGGACTTCCTCGTCGGCCCTCACCGGCTCGACCAGCTCCGAGCGCCCGCGCTGGAGCGCGAAATGGACGCCGCGCGGGGGCCGGAGCACGATGATTCGGAGCGACAGCTCGCGTTCCACGGGGTCTACTCCTGCACCTGGAAATCCGGGTTCCACACCACCTCCCACAGGTGCCCGTCGGGGTCCGCGAAGTAGCCCGCGTACCCTCCCCAGAAGGTGTCGTGCGCCTCCTTCACGATACGGGCTCCAGCGCCGCGCGCCTCCTCCATCACCGCGTCCACATCCGCCTGGGACGACACGTTGTGCCCGAGCGTGAACTCCGTCGGGGAGGGAGGACCGGCGGGGATGCCGGAGTCGTACGCGAGGCTGCTCCGCGGCCAGACGGCCAGCTTGAGCCCCGCCTGCAGGTCGAAGAAGGCCACCGCCCCGTGCTCGAGCTCCGTGCCGACGATCCCCTGCGTCGGGAGGCCGAGGCCGTCCCGGTAGAAGCGGAGCGACCTCTCCAGGTCGTCGACGCCGAGGGTGATCACCGTGACGCGTGGCTTCATGCCCGTGCTCCGTTGTCCGAAGCTACACCGGGGAGGCGAGCTTCAACCCGACGATCCCGGCCACGATGAGCGCGATGCACGCCAGCCGGAGCGCACCGGCCGGCTCGTGGAAGAGGACCATTCCGAGGATCGCCGTCCCGATCGTCCCGATCCCGGTCCATACCGCGTACGCCGTGCCCAGCGGCAGGGTCCGCAGCGCCACGCCCAGGAGCGCCATGCTGGCGACCAGCGCGGCCGCCGTCCCGACCGTCGGCCAGAGCCGGGTGAATCCCTCGGTGTACTTGAGGCCGACGGCCCATCCCACCTCCAGCAGACCCGCGAACAGCAGAATGCCCCACCCCATAGCTCGCCTCCGAGCCTGGTGTGGGGCCGTCCCCACGTGCGAATCAGGGGGGCGGGGTCGTCCCCGCCCTGTATGTCACGTCCAATTTAAGGCCGGGCAGCGAACACGGCTACCCTCCTACGCCGCCGCCGTCCGCCGCCGCGTCCACGACCGCAGCCGCCGGAGCGCCAGCGCGATCCCGGTCCACACCAGAACCACCCCCGCCAGCGACGCCAGCCCCGCCACCGTCTGCCCCCAGAACCCGGCCACCTCGCCCGTGTGCAGGTAGCGCATCCAGGAGCGCACCCGGCGCCCGGCGTCGCCGTCCGCGTAGCGCTGCACCTTGCGCACGGCGCCGCTCTCCGCGTCCAGCTCCACCGTGGAGCGCAGGTCGGGCCGCATGGTGGAGGTGCGGGCGATGGCGAAGGTCACGGCGGCGCCCTCCTCGCGGGGAAGGCGCGCCTGGATGGTCTTCCACCCGGCTTCCTGCCGCGCGGCGGTCGCGAACAGCCCCTCCAGGTTCGCCACCTTCACCGGCGCGCCTCCCGGGGTCCCACCCTCGGGCCGGGCCCCGCCGCCGCCCTCCGCCTTGCCGCGCTCCCCGCCCTTCGGCGCGCCCTCGCCCTTCGGGGCCTCACCCTTGCCGCGCTCCTCCGCCTGCGCGGGAGCGCCCGCGAGCCGGTTCACCAGCTTCTGCGGCCACTGGTAGGAAAAGAACGTGGCCGACACCACCAGCACCAGCAGCACCGGCGCCGTCCAGAAGCCCGCCACGTGGTGCCAGTTCCAGTCGCGCGCGCGGCCGTCGCCGCGCAGGCGCGGGAGCGTCACCGCGCGGAAGGCGCGCGCCGTGAGCCGGCGCGGCCACCAGAGGTAGAGCCCCGACAGCAGGAGGAAAAGGAAGAGCAGGTTGCTCGCCCCGGTGACCATGGTCCCGGTGGGCGAGCGCATCCCCGTCCCGATGGCCATGGAGCGGTGCCAGCGCTGCACCTCCGAGAAGAAGGCGCGGAGGCGGGCGTCGTCCCCCAGCACCCGCCCCGTGTACGGGTCCAGGTGGAAGGTGCGGCGGTCCGCCAGCGCCACCATCACCGGCGCCGCGGGATCGGACGAGACGGTGGCGGAGGCGGCGCCCGCCCCGCCCGCCGCCGCTTCCGCCCGCGCCAGCAGCGTGTCCAGCGGGAGTCGCGGCGCTCCGGCGGCGGGCGGCGCGACGGCCCGGCTCCCGGCGGACCACGCCAGCATCTGCTTCTCGTAGGTGAGCAGCACTCCCGTGGCCGACATCACCAGGATCACCACCCCGGCGGTGACCCCGGCCGCCAGGTGGCACCAGAACAGCACCCGGCGGAGCGCCCTCCAGGCGTGTAGGAAGCCGCCGCCCTGCGGAGCGCGCGGGGCGGCGGGCCGGCGCGGCGCGCGCGGGGGACGGGTGGCGGAAGGGGCGGAAGACGGTGCGCTCACGTCGGGCATCGGCCGTACAGGAGGAGGTGGTGTTTAGTTGAGACCGGTTCTCAATCGCGGCGGGAAGCTAACCACCCCCTCCGGGGCGCCGCAAGTCCGCGAACGCGAGGAGGCCCGCCGGCGTGCGGCGGGCCCCCCGGTGTCGTACGGCGGCGGGCGCTCAGCCGCCGCGCGCCGCGGACCTTTCCCAGTCCCCCAGGTGCCCCACCAGGTAGTCGATCCCGAACACGTGCCGTGTCCGGTCGTCGTCGCGCCGGAACACCACCTGCGACCAGCCGCGCATCCCCGTGGGGGTGTAGCGCTTCCCGGACATCCACAGCTTCTGCCCCGAGATGGCGCGGATCAGCACCCGCTCGTAGCGCGACCGGCTCAGCTCGTGCTCCGGGAACAGCTCGTCCCAGGTGCAGAGCCGCCCCACGTGCTCGTACTCCGGCGGGCGCTCGTCCAGGTCCAGGAGCGAGGGGGCGCGCCCCCGCATCACCGAGCCGATCAGCCGGAAGGTCCAGGGGTCGGAGATCCGCCGGATGGGGCGCCAGAAGTGCCGCACGGTGAGCCCCGCCATGGAGCGCAGGCTCAGCGTCCGGCCGTCGGTGGTCTCCCACACCGGCTCGTCCGGGTCCGTCTTGAAGGGGTCGCGGGGGAAGCACACGTTCTTGGCCAGCCACCCCTTGCGCGAGGTGTGCGGGATGGGCTTGAAGCCCCGCAGCACGGGGAGGTCGGTGCGCTCCAGCGCCTCCAGCTCGAAGGTGGGCCAGGTCATCACCTCGCGGACGATCCCCGCGATCAGCGTCCCCGTGGCGATCATCAGCGAGGCGCTGGGGGTGAAGTCGGCGGTGATCTCGATGCGGTCGCCGCGCGGGCGCACCCCGATCCCGGTGGACTCCCGGTTGGCGGCCAGCATCATCACCGGGACGGGGAGGACGTAGCTGAGCAGGAGCGCCAGCTTCTCCACGGTGCGGCCGGGTCCCTGCTGGTGCGCGGGGACCTCGAAGGACACGTTGTAGTGGGTGCTGAACCCCACCAGGTTCACCTCGTGCCCGGTGCGCCGCTCCCAGGCGTCCAGCTCGTGGCGGAGGAAGAGGATCCCCTCCCAGAGCGAGCGCCCCGCGCGCGCCGCGCACCCCCGCGCGATCTCGATGACGGGGGTGGCGACCTCGATCACCCCCGTGTCGAAGTACACCGCGCCGCCCGTGGGGAGGTGGTACGAGGTGCCCTTGCGGTGCATCAGGTCGCCGCGGATGAAGGTGCGCGGGGAGCCGAACACGTCCTCGGGCTTCACCGCGAGGCCGTCCACCACCACGCTGAACTCCGCTTCCATCCCGATCGCGGCCAGCTCCAGCTTGGCCTGGGTGGCGCGCTCTTCCTTGCTCGTGCCGAGCTTCTTGTTATCGCTGTTCATCGTTCTCGGGCTCGCCCGGCGTGTCGTTGGGCACGAACAGGGTGTACCCCAGGTCCAGGTGCACGTGGTCGTCCGCGTACCCCGGGCCGTGGCCGTAGGGGGCGGCGCGCGCGGCGGGCGCCACCTTGCGGGCCAGCCGGTTGATGCGCTGGATGTCTCCCTGGTCGTCCAGGTGCTCGTCGCCCACGCGGTAGATGTTCACCGCGGTCCCCCAGCAGTGCGGCGAGGCGTAGGTGCTCAGCCCGTGCGAGGGGGAGCGGTACCCGCCGTTGGCGGCCACGTGGATGAGCGTCTTCACCTCGGCGCGGAGCAGCTCGAGCTGCCATGCGATCAGGGTGACGGCGCAGGGGACGTAGCGCGGCCAGGCGGTGCGCAGCAGCTCGTGCTCGCGCACGTCCACGTTGAGGAACTCCCACACGGCGAAGTTCTCGGAGAGGTGCGTCTCCACGGCCTCCTCCCACGAGGGGATCTCGAAGAAGAAGCGGGGGAGGCGGCGCGCGCGCCCCTTGCGGTCCTCCAGGAGCTCGCCGGGGCGCAGCACCCTGCGGTACTCCTCGTCCAGCCTGAGCCCGTCCACCACCTTGAGGGGGAAAGCGGCCTGGTCAGTCATCGATGGCCTCCCCCTTCACCAGGTGCCGGTAGACTTCGCGGGAGACGCTGGCGATGGTCTCGCTGCGCCCGGAGCCGTCGGGCTCCCACTCGGTGAGGATCACCAGGACGTAGGGCTTGCGGCCGGGGAGGTAGACGATCCCCACGTCGTGCGCGACGGTGGAGATCTCCCCGGTCTTGTTGGCTACCTTGGCCCCCTGGGGGAGCCCCGCGGGGATGCCGCGCCGGAACTCCTGCTCGTTGAGGATCTCCAGCATCTTGGCGGAGGCTTCCACGGAAAAGGCGGTGCCGTCCACGATCTTGCGGAGCAGCTCGGTCATCCCGCCGGCGGTGACCCGGTTGTTGAGCCCCTTGTCGAAGGCGCGCTCGTCCTCCACCCCGCGCCGCACCTCGATCCCCTCCAGCTTGAGCTCGGTCAGCAGCTCCTGCATCCGGTCGATCCCCACCAGCTCCATGAGGAGGTTGGTGGCGAGGTTGCTGCTGGTGACGATCATGTGGAAGGCGAGCTGCTCGATCTTGAGCGTCCTCCCGATGGCCTGGTGGACCTCGGAGTTGGCGTCGCGCCCGGAGTCCACGCGGAACGGCTCGCCGTCGGCGACGCTGTGGAAGCGGTTGCGCACGTGCAGCCTCGACTCCAGCGAGAAGGCCCCCCGGTCGACGGCGCCGAGGACGCCGGCCAGGATGGGAACCTTGATGGTGCTGGCCGCGTGGAACCAGCGGTCGCCGTGATAGCTCCAGGAGATGCGGCTCTCGTAGTCGTAGAAGGAGACCGCGAGCGCGCTGGCTCCTGCGTTCTCGCCGATCCGAACGACCTCTTTCTCCAGACTTTCCAGGTCCCTCGATGCCATTGGGTCGTGAGCGGGATGGGCCCGTACTGACGGAGCCGCGAAAGAGGTGCCGGGCGCGCCCCTCCGCGGGAACGCCTGCCGTTGTGCAGGTTTGACGCCAGCGCGGCGCTCCCGCGCGCGCGCCCGGCTCGCGTCTGCGTGGCGAAAACGCCGGGAATGCATTAATCTGTCCGAGAATGTGCGGCTCCTTCCCCCCAGTTTCCCCCGCCCGACGATGAAAGAGACGCTGCTGAACGTCGCCACGGTGGTCCTCACGCTCTGCGCCCTGGTGGTGACGGGGCTGGTGGTCCGCCGCGAGTTCTTCCCCCAGGCGGCCCCCGGCGGGCCGGAGCCCCCCCGCGCGGTGTCGGACTGGCGGGGCTACGCCTCGGCGGGGCACCGCATCGGTCCGGCGAACGCTCCGCTGACGGTGGTGGCGTTCTCGGACTTCCAGTGCCCGTTCTGCGGGGTTCTGGCGAAGAACCTGGCGGAGCTGCGCCGCAAGCACCCGGGGGACGTGGCGGTGGTCTTCCGCCACTACCCCTTGGGAAACCACCCGCACGCGGTGGCGGCGGCGCGGGCCAGCGACTGCGCGGCGGAGCAGGGACGCTTCGAGGCGTTCCACGACTCGGTGTTCTTCCGGCAGGACTCCATCGGCAACGTGCCGTGGACGCGCTTCGCCGCGCTGGCGGAGGTGCCAGACACCGCGGCGTTCGCGCGCTGCGCCGCCGCGCCCGGCCCGGTCGCCACGGTGGCCCGCGACACGGTGGCGGCGCGCGGGCTGGAGGTGAGCGGCACGCCCACCCTCCTGCTCAACGACATGCGCTACGTGGGCGCGCTCCCGCTCGACTCCCTGGAGGCGCACGTCCGCCGCGCCAAGGCCGCCGGCGGTGCTCGCAGGTCTGCCGGGGGAGGCGCCGGGGCGCGCTGACGCCTCGGCTGCGTCGCGCATAGGTCGTCGGCGGGGCGCTCCCTCCGGAATCCGCCAACTCGCTTCGCTCAAACAGTGCGGATTCCTCCGGGAGCACCCCACCTCCTCCCGGTCGGCATCCACGGACAACGACATGGGGGACCGGAGCATCGCTCCGATCCCCCATGTCGCTCTGTTACCTCTCGCGCAGAGCCCCGCGCGAAGCCCGGCCCCCCGCCAGGGGGGACACGCCCAAGCCAGCCGTTTCAGATTCCCACGACCTCGTGGATCCTCGACGGATAGTGCGACGCCACGTACTCGTCCAGGATCCGCTTGAACTCCTCGGCAATGAAGTCGCCACGAAGCGTGATCCGGTGCTCGCCGTCCACGTACACCGGGGCCTTGGGCTCCTCGAAGGTGCCCGGGAGCGAGATCCCCAGGTTGGCGTGGCGGCTCTCGCCGGGGCCGTTCACCACGCACCCCATCACGGCCACCTTCATCTCCTCCACGCCCGGGTGGGTCTCGCGCCACACGGGCATCTGCTCGCGGATGTAGCCCTGGATGTCCTCGGCGAGCTTCTGGAAGTAGGTGGAGGTGGTGCGCCCGCATCCGGGGCAGCTGGTGACCTGCGGCGAGAAGGAGCGGATCTCCAGCGACTGGAGCACCTGCTGCGCGACGTGCACCTCCTCGGTGCGGTCGCCGCCGGGCTTGGGGGTGAGCGAGACGCGGATGGTGTCGCCGATCCCCTCCTGCAGGAGGAGGGCGAGCCCGGCGGCGGAGGCGACGATCCCCTTGGTCCCCATCCCGGCCTCGGTGAGCCCCAGGTGCAGCGGGTAGTCGCAGAGGGAGGCGAGGCGGCGGTACACGGCCACCAGGTCCTGCACGCCGCTCACCTTGGCGGAGAGGAGGATGCGGTCGTGCGGGAGCCCCACCTCCTCGGCCAGGGCGGCGGAGCGGAGGGCGCTCTCGATCATCGCCTCGCGCAGCACCTCCTGCGCGTCGGACTGCTCGGCGGGGGGGCGGCGGGCGTTGGCGTCCATCCGCTCGGCGAGGAGGGCCTGGTCCAGCGAGCCCCAGTTGACGCCGATGCGCACGGGCTTCCCCCAGCGCACGGCCTGCTCGACGATGGTGGTGAAGTTGGCGTCGCGGTGCTTGGTGCCCACGTTGCCGGGGTTGATGCGGTACTTGGCGAGGGCCTGGGCCGTGTCCGGGTACTTGGTGAGGAGGAGGTGGCCGTTGTAGTGGAAGTCGCCGACGATGGGGACGGTGACGCCGCGCCGGGCCAGGCCGTCTACGATGAACGGGACGGCCCGGGCCGCCTCGTCGTTGTTGACGGTGACGCGCACGATCTCGCTCCCGGCGCGCCAGAGGGCGGCCACCTGGCGGATGGTGCCCTCCACGTCGGCGGTGTCGGTGTTGGTCATGGACTGCACCACCACCGGGTGGGCGCTCCCCACGAGGACGCTGCCCACGTCGACGGTGACGGTCTTTCTGCGCTGGATCGGTGACATCCCCTGAATGGCGTGCGGGTTACGGTCGCGCCGGCCGGCCCGGAATCTAACAGCCGCCCCGGGACGTGGGAACTCCGGGGGGCGCGGAGCGGTAGCAGGCAAACGCATGTCGCCCGTCCCCTCCCCGGCCGGCTTCCCCCCAGTCCGACTCCGTTCGAGCCCAGACCAAAGGAAAGATCGATGTTCCGACTCCACGTGGTGCTCCTCGCGCTCCTGCTCGGCGCGCTCGTCCCTTCCGCGGCGCGCGCGCAGGAGGTGCAGGTGCCGCTCGACGAGAGCGGCCGGATCGAGGTGGTGGACGCGGCGCTGGCGGCCCGCCTGGGGCTGTTCGCGGACCGCCCCGGCTTCCGCGAGGCGCGCCTGTTCCAGGGGCCGCAGGGCGCCTTCATCCTGGAGGTGACTTCCGTGCGCGGCGGGCGCACGATCCGCGAGCGCACGCCCATGACGGCGGAGCAGGTGCGCGAGCTGCGCGGCCGGGTGGGCGCGCGGGTGGCGGAGCGCGCGCCACGGGCGGCGCTGAACCAGGAGGGGCGCTACCTCCTGCTGAGCCAGAGCACGCTGCTGGGGGTGGGCTTCTACGGCTGGGCGCTCCCCTACGTGCTGGACGTGGAGGAGGCCCCGGCGGTGTCGCTCTTCACGCTCACGGCGGGGGCGAGCTTCTTCCTCCCCTACCTCCTGACGGAGGGGCAGCCGGTGACGTACGGGATGGCGAACCTGAGCCGCTACGGGGCCACGCGCGGGGTGGCGCACGGCGTCCTGCTGGCGCGGCTGGTGGAGGGGGACGAGGAGGACGACTGCGTCTACGACGTGGACGTGGTCTACTGCGAGGACGACGTGGTCGACGACCGCGCGCAGGTGGCGACCGCGCTGGTGGCGAGCGTGGCGGAGGGGGTGGGCGGCTACCTGTGGGCGCGCGGGGAGCGGATGACGGCGGGGACGGCGAACGCCATCGCCACCGGGGGCGACTTCGGGCTGGCGGCGGGGCTGGCGACGGCGTACCTGGCGGGGACGGACGACATCGGCGAGCGGTCCACGGCGGCGATCTCCCTCCCGCTGGCCGCGGCGGGGGTGGTGGCGGGGCGCGCGGTGGCCGCGCGGCGCGACTACACCTGGGGCGACGTGGACCTGATCTACACGGCCGGGGCGCTGGGCGCCTTCTCGGGGGCGGCGCTGTCGGAGATGGTGGGGGAGGAGGAGAAGCCGGCGGTGCTGCTGGGGATGGCGGGGGCGGCGGCGGGGCTGTACCTGGGCGACCGGCTGGTGCGCGGCACCGACTTCACGGTGAGCCAGGCCGCGCTGAACCGGCTGGGGACGCTGGCGGGGGGGCTGATCGGGGCGGGCGCGGGGGTGCTGGTGAGCGAGGACGACCCGACGCCGGCCTTCGTGGGGGCGGCGCTGGGCGCGGGGCTGGGGTACTTCGCCACCTACCGCTCGCTGGCCCCGGTGGCGCGGGAGCAGCGGGGGGAGTCGGTGGCGTCGGCCGGCGGGTGGAAGGTGCGGGTGGCGCCGGAGGGGGTGCTGGGGATGGTGGCGGGGGACCGGCTGCGGTCCGCCGCGTCGGAGCCGGCGCCGCTTCTGGTGTTCTCGAAGAGCTTCTGAGAAGCAGCGGCCGTCGGGGCGCCCCCACCCGGCTCGCTTAGGCTCGCCACCCTCCCCCAATTCTGGGGGAGGGTTTTTTGTCGTTAGTCCGCGAAGGCGGACTTCGTGCCGTTGTTGCAGCGGTTTCAACCGCCCGGGTCTCCCGGTGCGGGCGCCCGGGCAGCGGCCCATATTGTGCCGTCCGCTCTTCCCACCGACGCACGATCCACCCCGAGCACGAGCAAGGATGAGAACACGCACCATTCCGGCGCTGGGGGCGCTTGCCGCCGCGCTGGCGCTCCCCGCGGGGCTCGCGGCGCAGCACGCGCCGCAGGCCATGGGGGACACCTCGGTCTTCCGGCGGCTGGACCTCCCGGCGCCCAACCAGTACCGCTCCGCCTCCGGGGCGCCGGGGCCGCGCTACTGGCAGCAGCGCGCGGACCACCGCATCGAGGCGTCCATCGACACCGCCTCGGAGGTGCTCACCGGGCGCGAGACGGTGCGCTACCGCAACAACTCGCCGGACACGCTCCGCTTCGTCTGGATGCAGGTGGACCAGAACCTGTACCGCCCGGGGAGCCTGGGCGCGCTCCAGAACGCGGCGGACTCCCGCTGGGGCGCGCGCAACTTCCAGGGGGGGATGGACATCGCCTCGACGCGGGTGAACGGGCGCGAGGTGAAGCCGTACGTGTACGACACCATGATGCGGCTGGACCTCCCCGCGCCGCTGGCGCCGGGGGGGAGCACGGAGATCGAGGTGGCGTGGTCGTACCGGATGCCGGAGTACGGCTCGGACCGCACGGCGCGCCGGGGCGACCTGTACGAGATCGCCCAGTGGTTCCCGCGCATGGCGGTGTACGACGACGTGAGCGGGTGGAACACGGACCCCTACCTGGGGCAGGGGGAGTTCTACCGCGAGTTCGGCGACTACGACGTGCGCATCACCGTCCCGGCGGGGTTCGTGGTGGGCGCCACGGGGACGCTGCAGAACCCGGGCGAGGTGCTGACGGCGGCGCAGCGGGAGCGGCTGGCGCGCGCGGCGCGCTCGGAGGAGCAGGTGGCGATCATCGCCGCGGACGAGGTGGGGACGCCGGGGAGCCGCCCGCGCACCACGGGGACGCTGACCTGGCACTTCCGCGCGGAGAACGTGCACGACTTCGCCTGGGCGGCGTCGCCGCGCTTCCGCTGGGACTCGGAGAGCTGGGACGGGATCCGGTGCCACGCGCTGTACGAGCCGGACGCGCCGGCCTCGTGGCAGACGGGGGCGGACATGACCTGCTTCTCCATCCGCGACTTCTCCACCCGCTGGAGCCGCTACCCCTGGCCGCAGGCCACCAGCATCGCGGGCCCGGTGGGGGGGATGGAGTACCCGATGCTGGTGTTCGTGGCGGGGGGGACGGAGCACCAGACGTTCAACGTGATCATGCACGAGCACGGGCACGAGTGGTTCCCGATGATCGTGAGCTCCAACGAGCGGCGCTACGCCTGGATGGACGAGGGCTTCAACGCCTTCATCGACCACTTCGCGGCGGAGGCGCGCTACCCGGGGGTGACGGACCCGGGGCTCTCGTACAAGAAGGCGGTGGCGCGGCAGCGCTACGAGACGCTGGTGGCGCAGGGGGGCGACCTCCCGCTGAGCCTCCCGCCGGACCGCATCGTCCGCACGGCGCTGGGGGTGACGGCGTACCGCAAGCCGGCGCTGATGCTCCACCTCCTCCGCGAGGAGGTGCTGGACCCGGCGACGTTCGACGCGGCGTTCCGCGAGTACATCCGCCGCTGGTCGTGGCGGCACCCCACGCCGGCGGACTTCTTCCGCACCATGGAGGACGTGACGGGGCGCGACCTGGACTGGTTCTGGCGCTCGTGGGTGTACACGAACGACGTGCTGGACCTGGGGGTGGCGGGGGTGACGCAGGCGGCCGACTCGGCGAACGGCGGCTTCACCGCCACGGTGAGCCTGGTGCGCAACACCTCGGTGGCGATGCCGGCGCGCCTCCGCCTGCTCCTGGAGAACGGCCAGACGCAGGAGGTGCGGCTCCCGGAGCAGATCTGGTACGGCGGGCGGAGCTACTCCTACGTGCTCAACGTCCCCGCGCAGGTGGTGGGCGCGGTGATCGACCCCGGGAACGCGCTACCCGACCAGAACCGCACCAACAACGCCTGGGGGACGGCGAGGACGACGCAGTAGGCGGGTGGAAGGGATCGCGAACGAAGCGGGGCCGCTCCGGAGGTCGGAGCGGCCCCGCGTTTCCAGTTCCGTCCTGTGCCTACTGCGCGGCGGCGGCCCGCGGAGGGGCGTTCTTGACGTGGCGGTCCAGCCAGTCGACCATCTCGGCCAGGGTGGTCATCACCGACTCGCGGCCCCGGTAGCCGTGCGCCTCCAGGGGGAGCACCACGTAGCGCACGGTGGCGCCGTGCCCGCGGAGCGCGGCGTAGAGGCGCTCGCTCTGGATGGGGAAGGTGCCGGAGTTGTCGTCCGCCTCGCCGTGGACCAGGAGGATGGGCTCGTCGATCCGGTGGGCGTAGTTGAAGGGGCTCATGGCGTCGTACACCGGCCCCGCCTCCCAGAAGGAGCGCGGCTCGGACTGGAAGCCGAAGGGGGTGAGGGTGCGGTTGTAGGCGCCCGAGCGCGCGATCCCCGCCCGGAACAGGTCGGTGTGGGCCAGGAGGTTGGCGGTCATGAAGGCGCCGTACGAGTGCCCGCCCACCCCGATGCGGCCGCGCTCGGCCACGCCCAGCTCCACCACGCGGTCCACGGCGGCCCGCATGCTCGCCACCAGCTGCTCCAGGTAGGTGTCGTTGGGCTCCCGCCCCGCCGCGCCCACGATGGGGACGGTGGGGCCGTCCAGGACGGCGTACCCCTGCGTGAGGAGGAAGAGGTGCGAGGCCCCGGTGGGGCGGGTGAAGCGGTTGGGCGAGTCGGTGACCTGCCCGGCCGCCTCGGGGTCGAGGAACTCGCGCGGGTAGGCCCACATGAACATGGGGAGCGGGCCGTCGCGCCGGGCGTCGTAGCCGGCGGGGGTGTAGAGGGTGGCGCTGAGGGGGACGCCGTCGGCCCGGCGGTAGGTGACGAGCTCCCGCCGGATCCCGGCCATCTGCGGCGCGGGGTCGGCGAAGCGGGTGACCTGGCGCACCCGTCCGCGGCCCAGGTCGCGCACGAAGTAGTTGGGCGCCTCGGCCTGCGACTCGCGCCGGGTGAGGATCCGGCGGGCGTCGGGGTCCAGGAGCGCGACGGCGGTCTCGTAGTGCGGGTCGGCGCTCCGCCAGAGGCGGGTGGTCCTCCCCGTCCCCAGCTCCAGCCGGTCGAGGAAGGGGTAGTTGCCGCGCTCGGAGGCGCCCTCGCCGGTGAGGAAGACGGCGTCGCCCCGGGAGCTGAAGCGCAGCACCGGCCGGCCGGCGGCGTTCCGGGTGGTGACGGGGGTGCCGGGGTTCCCGTAGGCGGCCTCGGAGGAGCGGTCCCAGAGGACGCGCGGCGCGGCCCCGGGGCGGGAGGGGTCCACCACCAGCGTCCGGGTGCGGGCGGTGCCGGCCCAGCGGGTGCTGAGCAGCGCCAGGTCGCTCCGCCCCCAGGTGATCCCGGAGAAGCGCTGGTCCAGCTCGGCGAGCGTGACCGGCTCGCCGGTGAAGGGGGCGGCCAGGAGGAGCACGCGGTCGCGGACGGGGGCGGGGCGCCGGGCGTTCCCGCCGTCGGCCGCCTCGGCCCACACCAGGGTGGCGGGGGCGTCGGAGCGCCACGCGACGCGGCGCGGCCCCGGCTCCACCATGTCGCGCCCGATGGGGGAGGGGGTGACCTCGGCCCGGTCGGCGACGCGCCGGACCACGTTCCCGGCGAGGTCCAGCACACTGGTCTCCGCGGCGAACTGCCCGTAGGGGACCAGGTAGCTGAAGGGGCGCTTGACGCGGGTGGCCAGGAGGTACTCGCCGTTCGGCGAGACGCTGAAGGTGGAGATGATCCCCGGCGCGCCGATGGGGGTGGCGGCGCCCCCGGAGAGCGGGACGCGCGCGAGCCGGGAGGTGAAGTAGTGCTCGAAGAGCCGCTCGTCGTGCGCGTTGGCGAGGAGGTCCTCGTAGGTGCGCGTGGGCGCCGCCCTGCCGCGGCTCTCCTGCACGATCGGTCCGGAGGGGACGACCGGCGCCGCGGGCTCGGGCCCGCGGCCGGCCGGGACGAGCTTGACGATCAGCCCGCTCCCGTCCGGGAGCCACTCCAGGGGGCTCCCCAGCGCCGCGTTCAGCTCGGGCCCGGTGAGCCTGCGGGCCTCGCCGCTCCGCGCCTCGGCCACCCACAGCTCGGTCCCCGCCGGGGTGATCATGCCGAAGGCGAGCCGCGTCCCGTCCGGCGACCACTCCGGCGAGGTGAAGCGGGCCCCCTCCGGGAGCCGCACCTCGCGGCGCGCCCCGCCCTCGAGGGGCTCGAAGGCGAGCCCGACGTAGCGGGAGGCGCGGCTCGGCGCGTTGGTGCGCGGGTTGATGCGCACCCCCGCCAGCCGCAGCTCCGGCTCGGCCAGCTCGGCGACGGTGGGCATGGCCGCGCCGGCCAGGAACGCGAGCGTGCGCTGGTCCGGCGACACCGAGACGCTCGGCGCCGGCGGGGTGTCCAGGATGGCCTGGATCGGCGCGGGCGGCGTGCGGTACCCCGCGGCGTCCTGCGCCGCGGCCGGAGCCGCCAGGAAGGCGGCGGCGACGATACCGACCCACACGGGTGCGGAGCGGTTCATGGGCCTCCGTACGGACGGGAAAAATTTGTAGGGGAGCCGGGAATGTGGGACGGACGGGAAGGAACGGCAACGGCCCCCCCACCCCCGGCCCCTCCCCCGCAAGCGGGAGAGGGGAGAACGACGACTGCGAACTGCAGGTGCGGTAAGAAGCTGCGTGAGGGATTCGCGCCCGGAGGGCCGAGACCCCGCGGCTGTTTGCGGGGGCTCGGCGGAGTTAGGCACAGTCGTATCGTGCCTTACTCCGCGCGAAGCCCGGCCCCCGCGCCAGCGGGGGACACGCCCGAGCCCGCCGTGTCCGCCACCGCCACGCTGCTCCGCTCGCTCTCCAGGTCCACGAACCGGTGCTCCCACTGCCGCATCATCCGCACGAACGCCAGCGACGCCTCGGGATCGAACTCCGTTCCCGCCCGCTCCTCCACGTAGGAAAGCACCCGCTCCGACGACCACGCCGCCCGATAAGGACGGTGCGTCCGCAGGGCATCGTACACGTCGCACACGTGCGCCAGCCGCGACGCCGAGTGGCACGTCCGGCAGTAATGGAGAGACGGATAGCCGCCGCCGTCGTGCATGACGTGGTGCTCGTACGCCACCACGGCGGCCATGTCCAGCGACTGCTCGCTGTCCAGGATGAGCCGCGCCCCCTCCACGGGGTGGCGGTTGATGACCTCGCGCTCCGCGGGCGTGAGCTTCCCCGGCTTGTTCAGGATGTCCTGCGGGATGCGCACCTTGCCGATGTCGTGGAGGAGCCCGGCCACCCCGAAGGAGCGCACGTCGGAGGCGGGGTACCCCAGGAACTCGGCCAGAGCCATGCTCAGCACCGCCACGTTCATGGAGTGCGTGGTGGTGTACTCGTCGTGGTTGCGGAGCCGCAGGAGGGGGAGGATCATCCGCTGGTCGCCGTGCATGGCGACGGCGAGGGAGCGGACCACGGCCTCGGCCTCCAGCACGGGGACGGCGCGGTCGTGGGAGACCTCGTCGTGCAGCCAGCGGACGGCCTGCACCTCGTCGGCCAGGGTGTAGTCCAGGGCGGCGGTGGGGGTCTCGGCCTCGCGGGTCTCGCCGCGGACGCCCACCCGCCCGATGCGGATGCGGGTGCGGCGCATCTGCCGCGCCTCGGGGGAGTCCACCACCTGGAGGGTGAGGCGCGCCAGCACCTCCTCCAGCAGCCCCTCCAGCTCCTCGCGCTCCACCGGCTCGTCGAACTCCAGCCGCTGCACCCCCACGGCCACCAGGCGCCCGCTCCACTCCCACCCGGCCAGCTCGCGCAGGGGCTCGGCGCCGTGCACCACCTCGTCGCCCAGGAAGGTGAAGACCTGCCGGGGAGTGGCGGACTGGAGGTCGTGGAGGAGCCCGTAGGCGGCGTCCAGCGCCCGCTCGCGCGCGGGGTGCCCCTCGGCGTAGAGGGCCATGGCGGCGAGCGCCTGGGCGAAGGCGGTGAGGAAGCGGACGGGGGGGCTCATTCCTCCCCTCCGGGGGCGAGCACGGCGCCCAGGACCTCGATGTCGGTGGACTTCACGGCCAGCTCCAGCAGGGGGACGGCGTCGGGGTGGGCGCGCCAGGCGGAGGCGAGGGCGCCGAGGGCGGCCAGCATCTCCGGGGAGCGCGGGGCGAGGCGCCGCCGCCCGAACCACCCCCGCTTCCCTTCGACGAGGCGGAGGAGGGCGCCGAGCGCCAGCGGGTGGGCGGCGGCGCCCAGCGCGCGCACGGCCTGCACCCGCAGCTCGGAGGGGAGCGAGTCGTCGGCCAGGCGCCCGCAGAGGAGGGGGACCACCTCGGGGGGACACCCGGACTGCGCGGCGGCGAGGGCGGTGCGCAGCGTCTGCTCGTCGGCTTCCACCAGCGCGGCGGCGAGGGCGCGGGGGCGCTCGCCGGCATCGGGGAGGGCCAGCCAGACGCGGAAGGCCTCGCGCCGAACGCGCGGGTCGCCGTGGCGGGCGAAGGGGGCGGGGGAGAACCCCGCCGGGACGCCGGCCTCGGCGAGGAGCGCGAGGAGGTTGCGCTGCACGTACCAGCGCGGGTCGTCCAGCCGGGCGACGGCGGCGCGGGCGGCGACGGGGCCCATCCGCGCCAGGGCGGCCAGCGCGGCGCGGCGCACCACCCGCGACTCGGACCCGGCCAGCTCGTCCAGGAGCGAGGCGGCGGCGGTGTCGGGGTCCATGCGGCCGGCGAGGGCGGCGAGCGCGTCCGCCTCGGCGGGGGCGGCGCGGAGGAGGTGGCGGAGGTGGTGCGGGGCGGCCAGCCAGCGCCACGCCTGGTCGGCCAGGCGGGTCCCGGCGGGGGCCGCGGCGAGGGCGCGCACCAGCGCGGGGGCGCCGTCGCCGCCGGCCATCCGCTCCACGGCGCTCCACACGGCGGGGCCGTGGGCGTCCACCTCCAGGGCGGTCTGCACGATGCGCTCGGGCTCGGGGCCGTTGGGTCCGGGGAGGACGCCCACGGGGCCGGCTTCCCGGCGCGCCAGGCCGTCCAGGGCGCGGGTGTAGAGGCCGGGGTTGGGGTCGGGGAGCCCCCACCCGGCCACCAGGAGCCGCACCTGGTCGCGAAGCGCGGCGTCGGCGGCGGTGCGGACGGGGCTGGCCTGCTGCCCGGCGTGCAGGGCGAGCTTGGAAAGGAGGCGGACCAGGGCGTGGGAGAGGGTCTGCTCGCTGGCGCCGGCGGCGGCCTCCACCACGCGGATGACGGCCTCGGTGGCGAAGCCGTAGCTGGCGTCCAGCACGAACCGGTGGCGCTGGGCGGCGTCGCCCCCCATCTCCACCAGGCGGCGCAGCGTCTCGGGGCTCAGCTCGGAGATCATCCGCGAGGTGCGCCGCCGCACCTCGGCGGCGCCGGGTCCGCCGTCTCCCTTGAGCTCCTGGGCGATCTGGAGGAGGTGGCCCACGATGACCTGGTCGTACGCGGCGGCGCGGGGGTGCTCGTCGATGGCGCGGGCCACCACGGCGGGCTCGGAAGGGGGCGGGACGTCGTCGTCCCCGGTGGAGAGGGCGGCGCGGGCCAGCCCCACCCAGAGCTGGGCGGCACGGGCGGCTCCCTCGCGGTCTGCGTCGGGCGCGTCGTCCTCGCCGCCGGAGAGCTCGAGCTGCGCGTAGGAGAGCGGGTGGAGGCGGGCGTGGGGCCAGGAGGGGAGCCGCGGGGCCTCCCCGCGGGGCGGCGGGGCGGGGTCGGCCTCGCGGGCCAGGGCGCCGAGCAGCCCCGACAGCTCGTCCGCCCCGATCCCGCGGAGCAGGGTGACGGCGCCCACGCGGTGGCGGTGCAGGCGCCCGGCGAGGCCGCCGAGCACGGGGTTGTCGGGGTCGGTGGCGACGCCCTCGATGACCAGCTGCCGCCGGGCCACGCCGAAGGAGAGGGAGGGGCGGTCCAGGAGGAGGGCCTGCAGGCGGCCGAGCAGGGCGTCGCCGGAGCTCACCAGGAAGGGGTGCCCGGGCGGGTAGGCGCCGTGCTTGTGCAGCGCGATGGCCAGCTCGATCAGGAAGCCCGCCAGCTCGTGCGGGAGGGCGACGCGCTGCGGTTGCGCCGTGGGCAGGGGACGGGCTCCGGGAGAGGGATGGATCGGAACGGCGCAATTTAACTGCGCCGGGGCGCCGGGCGCGAGAGCTTGGCGCCGCGCGGGGCGGGCCCGTACATTGTGCCGTCGGCCTTGCCTGCCGGCCCGATCCCGCCCAACCCGTCCCGATGCGAACGTGGAAAAGCCCGAGAAGACCCGCCCCCGGCTGTACCTGATCGACGGCTACGCGCTGATCTACCGCGCCTTCTTCGCGATGATCTCGCGCCCGCTGATCTCCTCGCGCGGGGAGAACACCTCCGCGGCGTGGGGGACCACCAAGTTCCTGCTCAAGGTGATCGAGCAGCACGAGCCCGACTACCTGGGCTTCGTGTTCGACGCGGGTACCTCCGACCGGCACGTCCTCTACCCGGCGTACAAGGCCACGCGCGAGAAGATGCCGGTGGAGCTGGACGGCTCGCTCCCGCGCATCCGCCAGCTCCTGGAGGCGTTCCGCGTCCCCGTCCTGGAGCTCCCCGGCTACGAGGCGGACGACGTGATCGGGACGCTGGCGCAGCGGGCGGCGGACGAGGGGCTGGAGACGGTGATCGTCTCGGGCGACAAGGACTTCTACCAGCTCATCCGCCCCCACGTCTGCCTCCTGAACCCCGGGCGCGGGGGGCCGCAGGCGGTGGAGGAGGAGTGGGTGGACACGCGCAACGCGCACGAGCGGCTGGGCGTGGCCCCGGACCGCGTGGTCGACTACCTGGGGCTGATCGGCGACACCTCGGACAACGTCCCGGGGGTGAAGGGGATCGGGCCCAAGACGGCGATCCAGCTGATCGAGCAGTTCGGCCCCATCGAGGAGATCCTGGCGCACGCGGGGGAGATCACGGCCAAGCGGGCGCGCGAGGCGCTGGAGGCGCACCGCGACGACGCCCTCCTTTCCAAGCGCCTGGTGACCATCCACACCGACCTCCCGGTGCCGCTGGACCTGGAGGCGCTCCGCCGCAAGGAGCCGGACCGGCCCCGGCTCAAGGACATCTTCCTGGAGCTGGAGTTCCACTCCCTGGTGCGCGACTACGCGGGGCCGGCGGCGGCCGAAGGGGGCGAGGAGGCCGCCCCCGCGATGGCCACCGACTACCGGCTGGTGCAGTCGGCGGACGACGCGCGCGAGCTGGCGGAGCGGATGAAGAAGGCGGGGCGCTTCGCCCTGGACACGGAGACCACCAGCACCGACCCGATGCGGGCGGAGCTGGTGGGGATCTCGGTGGCGCTGGAGCCCGGCACGGCCTACTACCTCCCCTTCGCGCACTGCGCGCCGGGGACGGGGCAGGGGGAGCTGCTGGGGGAGGAGGGCGCGGCGCCGGCCGCGGAGCCCGAGCAGCCCACCTGCCTCCCGGCGCTGCTGAGCGACGACATGGCGCCGCTGGTGGAGGCGCTGGAGTGGCCCTGGTACGAGAAGGTGGGGCAGAACCTCAAGTACGACCTCCTGGTGCTGCGGCGGGCGGGGGTGAAGCTGTCCGGGATCGGCTTCGACACCATGATCGCCTCCTACCTCCTGGACCCGGGGCGGCGCGAGCACGGGATGGACTCGCTGGCGCTCCAGTACCTGGACCACCGCACCATCACCTACGAGGAGGTGACGGGGAAGGGGAAGGCGCAGATCCCCTTCGCCTGGGTGCCGCTGGAGCGGGCGCGCGACTACGCGGCGGAGGACGCGGACGTGACGCTGCGGCTGGCGGAGCAGTTCGCGCCGGAGCTGGAGCGGCTGGCGCTGGACGACCTGTTCCGCCGCATCGAGATCCCGCTGGTGGAGGTGCTGGCGGAGATGGAGTGGAACGGGATCCGGATCGACGAGCCGTTCTTCCACGAGCTGGGGCGCCGGCTGCGGGGGCAGCTCGGGGTGATCGAGGCGCGGATCCACGAGGAGGCGGGGGGGGAGTTCAACATCAACTCCAACCCGCAGCTCCGGGAGATCCTCTTCGAGCGGCTGAAGCTCCCGGTGGTGAAGCGCACCAAGACGGGGGCGTCCACCGACGTGGAGGTGCTGCAGGCGCTGGCGGCGCAGGGGCACACGCTCCCCACGCTGCTGATGGAGTACCGCCAGCTCGACAAGCTGCTCTCCACCTACGTGGACATGCTCCCGAAGATGGTGAACCCGGAGACGGGGCGCATCCACACCTCGTTCAACCAGACGGTGGCGGCCACGGGGCGCCTCTCCTCCAGCGACCCCAACCTGCAGAACATCCCCATCCGCACGGAGATGGGGGCGGAGCTCCGCCGCGGCTTCGTCCCGGCGGAGGGGCACGTCTTCCTGTCGGCGGACTACTCGCAGATCGAGCTTCGCATCCTGGCCCACTACTCGGAGGACCCGGCCTTCGTGGAGGCGTTCCGGATGGGGGAGGACATCCACCGCCAGACGGCGGCGCTGGTGTTCGGGGTGGCTCCGGAGGAGGTGACCAAGGAGATGCGCGGCCGGGCGAAGACGGTGAACTTCGCCATCATCTACGGGATCGGCGCCTTCTCGCTGGCGAACCGGCTGGGGATCTCCAACGCGGAGGCCAAGGAGTTCATCGAGCGCTACTTCGAGCGCTTCCCCGGGGTGCGCGGCTACCTGGACCGGCAGATCGAGCTGGCCCGCGCGCAGGGGTACGTGGAGACGCTGGTGGGACGCCGCCGCTACATCCCGGAGATCACCTCGCGCAACTTCAACGTGCGCGCCTTCGGCGAGCGCGCGGCGACCAACGCCCCCATCCAGGGCTCCTCGGCGGACATCATCAAGATCGCGATGATCGACATCCACAAGGAGCTGCGCGACGGCGGCTGGCGCGCGAAGATGCTCCTCCAGGTGCACGACGAGCTCCTCTTCGAGGTCCCCGTGGACGAGGCGGAGCGCCTGCACGCCATGGTCAAGTCGCGCATGGAGGGCGCCGCGCAGCTCAAGGTGCCGCTCCTGGTGGAGAGCGGGACGGGGACGAGCTGGCTGGAGTGCAAGTGAACGGCAGGGGACAGGGGATAGGGAACAGGGGACAGCCTGCGGCGGCGGCGCGCCGGGCGAGATCCGCGCGCCCCCACCCGGCGGCCTTAGAGCCGCCACCCTCCCCCGTTCCGGGGGAGGGGCATCTCCATGCTTCGATCCTCACCGTTCACGGTGTCGTGGCAGGCCCCCACCCCAAACCCCTCCCCCGCAAGCAGGGGAGGGGCTTTTGTTGGTTGCAGTTCCCGCAGTACCCCTATGATCCTTGACGGAGGGGATACGGGCGGTTTCGGCTGGCTCCCTCCGGGGCGGGGAGACTCGCGGCGGT
Organism: uncultured Gemmatimonadales bacterium; assembly: GCA_963733105.1. GTDB lineage: Bacteria > Gemmatimonadota > Gemmatimonadetes > Longimicrobiales > Longimicrobiaceae > JAFAYN01. The sequence goes on from CAVTCB010000005.1 coordinate 207,503, forward strand.
TCGCGAGGCTCGCCGCCCCCGTGGAGGAGACCGGCGCCGTTTGCCGGGCTCCGGAACGGCCCCGCCGCATACCCCGAAAACAACGGTTCCGACGACCTGCTTTCGCGCCGGGACACCGCGCACTAGTTTGGGAGCCCGGTCCCATCCCCTCATCGAAATGCACCAGGAGGCCTCATGGCCGCCATACCGCATGAGCGCGCCGAACGGTGACGCGCCGCGCCCCCTCCCCTTCGTCCTCGGGATCGTCGGGGACTCGGGGAGCGGGAAGAGCACCATCGCCGGGGGGGTGCGGGCGCTGATCGGCCCGGACAACGTCACCTCGCTGGAGCTGGACGACTACCACCGCTACACGCGCGCGGAGCGCACGGAGCGGGGGCTCACGGCGCACAACCCGCAGGTCCACAACCTCCCGCTGATGCAGGAGCACCTGCAGCTCCTGCGGCGCGGGCGCCCGGTGCGGAACCGGAGCTACGACCACGCGGACGGGACCTTCGGTCCCCTGCGGGTGATCGAGCCGCGCGAGGTGGTGGTGGCCCGCGGGCTCCTGGGCTTCCCCTCGGAGGCGCTGCGCTCGGCGTACGACCTGGCGGTGTTCCTGGCGCCGGAGCCGGAGCTCCTCTTCCGCTGGAAGCTGCGCCGCGACGTGCAGACGCGCGGCTACTCGGAAGCGGAGGTGCTGAAGCACATCACCCACTACCTGCTCGATTCCAAGCAGTTCGTGCTCCCGCAGGCGGACCAGGCGGACCTGGTGGTGCGCTACGAGATCCCGGAGTGGGACGCGCCGGACTCGGAGGTGCGGATCTCCCTGCTGCTGCGGCGCGCGGCGGCGGAGGCGCTGCGGGGGGAGGCGCTGGACCGCTTCGGGGGGGAGGTGCGGATGGAGGAGGGGGACGGGGAGCGGACGCTGCACCTGGCCCCCACGCTCTCCGCGGAGCTGGTGGAGGCGTGGGTGCGGGAGGGGTTCCCGGACACCTACTCGCCGGAGGGGGTGGGCACCTACACGGACGCGGACGGGACGGGGGTGCAGCACGCGCCGCTGGTGTTCACGCAGGCGCTGATCGCGCACCTGACGCAGAAGCTCCGCCGCATGGAGGGGTCGCCCGTGGAGGCGTCGGCGGGCCCGGCCTGACCGGCGGGGAGGGGTAGACGGTGGCGTTTCCTCCCGCGCACCTGCTGGTGGGGATGGGGGTGGCGGAGGTGGTGCGGAGCGCCGCTCCGCCGCTCTCCCGCCGGCGCGCCTGGCTGCTGGCGGCGGGGCTGGCGGTGTCGCCCGACCTGGACTTCGTGCTGGGGATCGCGCTCCGCCGCGGGGCGGCCTACCACGGGACGTTCACGCACAGCGTGGTCGCGGTGCTGGCGGTGGCCGCGGTCGTGGCCGCCGTGGCGGGGGCGCGCTGGGCGGTGCTGGCGGGGGCGGGGTACGGGTCGCACCTGGTGGTGGACCTCCTGGACGACCGCGGGCGCACCAACGTCCTCCTCGCCTGGCCCTTCTCCGACGAGCGCCCCTTCGCGATCGCGCGGGTGTTCCCCAAGGTCCCCTTCCAGGGGGAGGAGGGGCTCCGCGAGGCGGTGCTCAGCCTGGCCCGGCCGGACGTGGTCCTCATGCTCCTGGTGCAGACGGGGATGGGGCTCCTCGTCTTCCTCGCGCTCTTCGCCCTGGCCCGGGTGATCCGCCTGCTCCGCGGCCGCCACCGCACCCTTCCCCGCCCATGAGAACGCCGGCCCCTTTCCCCCCGGAGAACGCGCGCGACGCCCTGCTGCGCGACGCGCGGCACGCGGCGCGCTCGCTGCGCCGCGCGCCCGGCTTCGCGGCGACGACGCTCCTGACGCTGGCGGCGGGGGTGGCGGTGGCGGCGCCGGCGCTGGGGGTGGCGCTGGCCGGGTGGGCGCGCCCCGCGCCGGACGACGTCCCGCCGGCGCTGGACCCCGCGGCGGGGGGACGGCTGGCGTGGAGCGCGGGGGCGCGGACCGCGGCGCGGGCCACGCACGAGGGGATGGACTCGCTCCTGGCGGTCCTGGTGGGGCTGGTGGCGGTGACGCTGGGGATCGCCTGCGTGAACCTGGCGATCCTCCTCCTTTCCCGCGCCGCGGCGCGCCGGCACGAGATGGCGATGCGGGCGGCGCTCGGCGCGGGGCGGTGGAGGCTGGCGCGGCAGCTCCTGGCGGAGGGCGGGCTCCTGGGGGGCGCGGGCGCGGCGGGCGGGGCGGTGCTGGGGGTGGCGGGGGCGCTCGCGCTCCGCGCCGGGTGGCCGGAGGGGGTGGCACCCTTTCCCGGCGGCCCGGTGCACCTCCCGGCGCTGGGGATCGCGGCGGGGGCGCTGGCGGGCGCGGTGCTCCTGTTCGGGCTGGCGCCTGCGGTGGCGGCGACGCGCCGGGGGCTGGGCGGGGTGCTGACGGTGGGGGGGCGGGGGACGGGAAGCCCGCTGGAGGCGAAGCTGCGGAACGGGCTGATGGTGCTGGCGGTGGGGTGCTCGACGGTGCTCCTGGTGGGGACGGGGCTCCTGGCGCGCGGCGCGGCGCCTGCGGCGGACCGGGCGGACGCGGGGATCGACCCGCGCGACACGCTGACGATGCGGGTGGACCTTCCCGGCGCTCCGGAGGACGCGGCGGGGCGCGCGGCGCTCCTGGGGCGCATCCTGCGCGGGGTGGAGGCGGTGCCGGGGGTGCGGGCGGGGAGCGTGTCGAGCGAGGGGGCGTGGACGGGGACGGGGACGGAGGACCAGGTCCGCTCGTTCTGCCTGGGGTGCCGGCGGGGGTACGTGACGGGCCCGGTGGGGGCGTGGGAGGGGGTGGCCCGCCACCACGCGGTGTCGCCGGGGTTCTTCCGCGCGCACGGGATCGGGGTGGTGCGCGGCCGCGAGCTCGCGGCGTCGGACACGGCGGGGGCGGCCCCGGTGGCGGTGGTGAGCCGCGTGTTCGGCTTCCAGCTCTTCCCCAACGGCGACCCGCTGGGGAAGCGGGTGCGGGTGGGCTCGGTGCGCGGCTCCCGCTGGTACACGGTGGTGGGGATCGTGGAGGAGGTGCACCCGCGTGGGCTGGGCGCGGAGGCGGAGCCGGTCCCGGCGGTGTACCTGTCGGCGCTCCAGCACCCGCCCCGCTCGGTGGGGCTGGCGGTGCGCGCCCCCGGCGACCCGATGCGCCTGGAGGCCGCGGTGCGGGCGGCGGTCGGAGCCGCCGCGCCGGGCGCGCGGGTGGGGGAGGCGCGGACGCTGGAGGAGGTGCTGGCGCGCTTCGCGGCCCCGCTCCGCTGGTTCGGGATGCTCTTCGGGACGCTGGCGGCGGCGGCGGCGCTGATCGCGGGGACGGGGGTGTACGGGGTGATGTCGTACAACGTGCTCCGCCGCACGCGCGAGGTGGGGATCCGCATGGCACTGGGGGCCCGGGCGCGCGAGGTGGTGGGGCTGGTCGTGGGCTCGGCGGGGCGGCTCACCCTGACGGGGGCGGCGCTGGGGCTGTGGGGGGCGCTGAGTCTGGCGCGCCTGCTGGAGGTGCGTTTCCGCGGGGTGAATTCGCTGGACCTCCCGGTGTACGCCGCCGTGGCGCTTCTCCTGGGCGCGCTGGCGCTCGCCGGGAGCTGGGTCCCCGCGCGCCGCGCCACCCGCGTGGACCCGATGGTGGCGCTGCGGGCGGAGTGACACCGCCGGGCGAATGAATTCGCTGCAACGACGGCACGAAGTCCGCCTTCGCGGACTGGCGGGCTGCGCCCGCGCGCTCCGCGCTCCCGTGGGCGCCTCCGAGGTGTACAGGACGCTTCGAGCCGCCGGATGCCGGTGGTATGAAACCACCGGCTGGGAACTGCAGCCGTCCTGGCGGACGGAACCGCGTCCGGAGGACGCCTGCAGTCCATAGCCGTGGGTTTCATACCCACGGCGGTGCTACGGCGAATGTGAACGGCGGGGCGGCACCTCGATGGTGCCGCCCCGCCGTTGTCGTCGTAGTTGCCGTTCCGCAGTACCCCTCGAAAGATGTGCGGAGGGAGACAGCCGGGCAGTTTCGGCTGGCTCACTCCGCGGGCGGGGAGACTCGCGGCGGTTTCGCGAGGCTCACCGCCCCCGCGCAAGAGACCGGCGCCGTTTGCCGGGCTCCGGAGCGGCCCCGCCGCCGAAGCTCACTGCTGCGGCACGTACCGGTCGAACCACTCCACGATCCGGTACAGGTGGTCCACCCGGTGCGCCGGCTCCCCGGAGCGCGTCACCTCGTGCCCCTCCCGCGGATAGCGCACGAACTCCACCGTCTTGTCCAGCGACTTCATGGCCCGGTACATCAGGTCCGCGCCCGCGATGGTGGTGCGGTAGTCGGACTCGCCGTGCAGCATCAGCAGCGGGGTGCGGATGTTCTCCACGTAGGTGATGGGCGACTGCTCGCGCACGATCTGCGGGTCGCGCCAGGGGAAGGTGCCGAACTCGCCCTCGAACAGCTCGAAGGTGTTGGACGCCCCCCACCAGGTGCCCAGGTCGTACACGCCGCGCTGCGACACGGCGGCCCGGAAGCGCTCCGGCGCCTCCTTGGCGATGAGCCACGCGGTCATGTAGCCGGCGTAGCTCCCGCCGGTCACGGCCTGCCGCGCCGGGTCGGCCAGGCCGCGCGCCAGGACGCTGTCCACGCCGATGAGGATGTCGCGGGCGGGGGGGGTGCCCCAGTTGCGGTGGATGCTCTGCAGCCACTCGTTGCCGTAGCCGCTGGAGCCGCGCGGGTTGGCGAAGAACACGGTGTACCCGGCGCCCGCGAGGGTCTGGAACTCCAGCCACATGCTGGCCTCGCCGGGGCCCCACATGACGTGCGGGCCGCCGTGCATCTCCAGCGCGAGCGGCGGGCGCGACCCGGGGCGGTGGCCGATGGGGCGGATGAACCACCCCTGGATGCGGCGCCCGTCGAAGGAGGGGTAGCGGATCTCCTCGTAGTCGCCGACGTACACCTGCGCCAGGAGCGAGTCGTTGAGCGTGGTCAGCCGGCGCTCGGCGGTGCCGTCCAGCCGCGCGGAGTGGACGTCGCCGGGGCGCTGCGGGCTCACCTGCGACCAGGCGACGGTGCTCCCCCCCACGTCGAACGAGGTGACGCCGCGCGGCCCGGTCACCACCTGCCGCGGGTCGGGGCGGTCCAGGCGGGTGCGGTAGAGGGGGATGCTCCCCTCGGTCTGCGCGGTGAAGTACAGCCACCCGTCGGGGGTGAGGGCGTAGGAGCCGACGCCGCGGTCCAGCGAGGCGGTCAGCGAGCGGCGCTCGCTCCCGTCGGGGCGAATGGCCACCAGCTCGGAGTTGACGGCGCTGGCGACGACGGTGTCGATGGGCTGCCGCTGGTAGAGGAGCCAGCGCCCGTCGGGGGACCATCGCGGGTTGGCGGCGCCGAAGCGCGGCTCGGCGATGCGGCGCGGGGTCCCGCCGGCGGCGTCCACGACGAACAGGTCGGAGTCGTCGGCGTAGTCGGCGTGCTGCTCGCCCTCGGGCGGGGTGGCGGCGAACACCAGCGAGCGCCCGTCGGGCGACCAGGAGGGGGCGCCGGAGGCGTACTCGCCGGCGGTGAGGCGGAGGGGCTTGGCGCCGGGGCGGACGTCCACCACGTACAGCTGCGCCCAGCGCTCCTCGGCCAGCGAGGTCTCGCCCAGGTAGTTGCGGCGGGTCACGTGGCGGGGGTCGCGGCCGCGCGCGTTCTCCTCCAGCTTGGCGCGGATGGCGGCCATGGCCGCGGCGCGGTCGCGGTGGATGTTGCGGATGGCGGCGGCGTCGGTCTTGGCCGGCTCCCGCTTCCGCCCGGTCTCCTCGGCCAGCTCCTCGGGGGTGAGCGAGGAGGTGAAGGCGATGCGGTCGCCCCGCGGCGACCAGGCGGGGTTGCCGGCTCCGGTGCGGAGCTCGGTGAGCGGCCACGCCTCGCCGCCCTCCTCCAGCGGGAGGATCCACAGCTGCGACGGGCCGCCCGCGCGCGCGGCGGTGAAGGCGAGCGAGCGCCCGTCGGGCGACCAGGAGGGGTCGCCCAGGCCAGCGGCGCCGGTCCAGGTGAGGCGGCGCGCGCCGCTCCCGTCGGCGGCGGCGATCCACAGGTCGCGCCGGTAGCGGTTCTCCGCGGAGTCCACCTGGGTGACGACGTACGCCACGCGCCGCCCGTCCGGGGACACGGCCACGCCGGAGGGGGTGCGCAGGTGGTACAGGTCGAGGGCGGTGACGGGGCGCTTCTCCTGCGCTTCCGCGGGGGCGGACGGGGCGCCCAGCGAGAGGGCGAGTGCCGGTAGCGCCAGGGCGCGTGCGAGCCGCAGCGGGGTCATCGGAGCCGGGGTGCGGGTGGAGGCGGGGGCGCGGGCGCGCCCCCCGGGGTCAGGCGCGCTTGCGGAAGTGCTCGTGGGTGAGCACCCGGGCGTCGGAGGGCTCGCTCCGCAGCGCTTCCAGGAGGTCGGTCTGGTCGCGGTCGGCGGAGGGGACCTCGTGGCAGCGGCGGCAGCGGGCCTCGTAGCTCTCGGCGCCCCCTACCTGGATGGTGGGGGCCTCGGCGGGGGCGGGGAGGCCGTCCACCAGGCGCTGGTTGCGGGTGGCGGGGCCGCCGCAGCGCACGCAGATGGCGTGCAGCTTGTCCACGGTCTCGGCCATGGTGAGGAGGCGCGGCATGGGGCCGAACGGCTCGCCGCGGAAGTCCATGTCGGTCCCGGCGGCGATCACGCGGACCCCGCGGTCGGCCAGGAGCGAGATGACGTCCACGATCCCCTCGTCCAGGAACTGGACCTCGTCGATGGCCACCACCTCCACGTCGCTCCGCACCCGCTCCGCCACCTCCAGACTGGAGAACACGGGGACGGCCTCCACCCCCGAGCCGTCGTGCGAGCTGATGGTGAAGACGCCGGCGTAGCGCCCGTCCAGCGCGGACTTGAACAGCTGCACGCGCTTGCGGGCGATGAGGGCGCGGCGCACGCGGCGGATCAGCTCCTCCGACTTGCCGCTGAACATGACCCCGGTGACCACCTCGACCCAGCCGTGGCCTTCGCCGAGGTACAGCGTGGCGTCTCTCACCGTCGTTCCCTGGGATCGGAGCCTGCGGAGAGGGCCCCCGCCGCGGGCACGCCGGGGCGGGGGAAGAACGTCTCTATTCTACCCCGCGGGAGCGCCTTCGACAAGGCGGGAGTGGAAACAAATGGCGTAGGGGGCCGTCACCCCTTGCGGCGCTTGGTGCGGCGCTCCAGGACCACCTGGTCGGCGACGATCATGTAGCGGATCACCCGGTCGTGGGCCTCGGGGAAGGCGTCCTGCCGGTCGCGGAAGCGGTCGTTGGAGACGATGCTGGCGTCCAGCTCGCGGGCGAAGGCGAGGATGAAGTAGTCGGCGTCGGTGCCGGCGGGGGCCTGGTGGATCTTGCCGTCCTCCACCAGCCGCTCGTACCCCTCGGAGTCGTCGATCTGGTGGCGCAGCGCGGCGTCGGCCACCACGATGGGCTCCAGCCCCTCGTCGAGCAGCTTGTTGCAGATGAGGGCGATGTTCTCCAGGCGGGCCTTGTCGCCCTCGCTGGAGTGGGCGACGTTGGAGGCGTCCACCAGCACTTTCCGGGAGCCGCGCTCCTCGGGGGTCTGCTCGGTCTCGTCGGGCATCGGATCGGTCCGGACGCGGGGGGGCGGGTCGCCGCGGGTCACTGCGGCTGCGCCGTGCTGGACTTCTTCTGCATTTCGGTCTTCCCGGATGGGGTTGCGCCGTCGGCCCGCGGCTCGCGCCCCCGATCCGCAAACATGGTGCCCCTTGCATCGGGATGGGAGCATGGCCTGGACGTACGTGCTGATCGCGAGCGTGTTCGAGGTGGGGTGGGCGGTGGGTCTGAAGTACGCGGCCGGCTTCACCCGCTTCTGGCCCAGCGTGGGTACGGTGGCGGCGATGCTGGCGAGCTTCTGGTTCCTGTCGCTGGGGGTGCGCACCCTCCCGGTGGGGACGGCCTACGCGGTGTGGACGGGGATCGGGGCGGCGGGGACGGCCGCGCTGGGGATGGCGCTGTTCGGGGAGCCGCGGACGGCGGTGCGGCTGGCCTGCCTGGCGCTGATCGTGGGCGGGGTGGTGGGGCTGAAGCTCACGGCGCGCTGAGCTTCCCGGCCAGCCACTCGGCGGCGTAGTCGATGGCGTCGGCGGGGAGGATGTGGCCGGCGTTCCACCAGCGCAGCTCCTTGGGCTCCCGCGCGGCGGCGAAGAGGCGCTCGGCCTGCTCCGGGCGCACGGTCCGGTCGTTCTTGCCGTGCACCATGAGGAGGGGGCGCCCGTCCAGCCTGCGGACGGAGCGGAGCGGGTCGACGACGGCGCGGGCCACCGCGGCGAGCGGGGTGCCCGCCGGGAGGTCGCCCCCCGCGGCGAGCACCACGGCGCGGAGGCGCGGCTCGTCGCCCGCGAGCGCCACGGAAAGGAAGGAGCCCAGGGAGTAGCCGGCGATCCCGATGCGCTCCGCGTCCACCTCCGGGCGCGCGCCCAGGTAGCGGACGGCCAGCCGGCCCTCCTGGAGCCCCGTGCGCCAGAGCCGGACCATGGCGAGCGGGTTGCGGGCGGACTGCGCCTGGAGCGGGTCGCCGCGGTCGCCGTGCAGCGGGAGGTCCACGGCCAGGCTCGCCATCCCCCTGCGGAGGAGCGCCCGCCCCACGTTGTCGGACATGTGCTCCTTGCGCGACGAGTAGCCGTGCAGGAGGAGCACCCCCGGCGCGGGGCGCGGCGCGTCGGGGAGGAGGAGGATGGCCGGGACGGCGTCGCCGCCGTCGGCGCGGAACTCCAGGACGACCCGCCGGCCGCCGGGAAGAGCGCCCTCGGAGCGGGTGGTCTGCCGGATCTGGATTCGGGTCGCCATGCGGCGGCGGGGCGGCAAGAATGGTTCCGGCCCGCGGTTGACAGCCCGCCCCGCCGGGCTCACCTTCCGACGACCGTTCCCCGTCCCCAACCGACCGCGACCATGATCCCCAGAACCCTCCTCGCCGCGGCGCTCCTGGCGCTCGCGGCCTCCGCCGCCGCGGCCCAGTCCCCCTACGACGTGAAGGCGCCGGCCCCGCGCGGATACGACCGCGCCGCCGGGCAGCGAGACACCGAGGCGCGGCTGCGCGAGCTGATCCGGCTGAACACGCAGAACCCGCCGGGGAACGAGATGCTCACGGCGGCCTGGTTCGACTCCGTGTTCCGCGGCGTCCCGGGGATCGAGACGCGCGTGCTGGACGTGGGGGAGGGGCGGGCCAACTTCGTCGCCCGGCTGCGCGCCGCCCGGCCCACGAAGAAGCCCGTGATCGTCATGGGGCACATGGACGTGGTGGGGGCCGACACCACCAAGTGGGAGACGCCGCCCTTCGAGCCCACCGTCAGGGACGGCTACCTGTACGGGCGCGGCGCGATCGACGACAAGGGGATGCTCGCCGCGACGGTGACGGCGATGCTCCAGCTCGCCCGGCAGCGCGACCGGCTCACGCGCGACGTGATCCTCCTGGCCACCGCGGCGGAGGAGGGAGGGCCGCCGATCGGGGTGGAGCGGATGGTGGAGCGCCACCGCGACCTCCTGGGCGACGCCGAGTTCGCGCTCAACGAGGGCGGGCGCGTCCGCGTGGCCGACGGGACGGTCCGCACGGTCAACGTGCAGACCACGGAGAAGGTGGCGTACAACGTGGTGGCCACCGCGAAGGGGCCGGGGGGCCACGGCTCCGTCCCCCTCCCCGACAACGCCCTGGCGGCGCTGGCGCACGCCGCGGTGCACGTGCACAAGTGGAAGGCCCCGGTCCGGCTCAACGAGACCACCCGCCTGTACTTCGCGCGGCTGGCGGAGATCGAGGCGAACCCCGAGGTGAAGGCGGCCATGCAGCGCATCTCCACGGCCACCGACACGGCGGCGGTGAACCGCGCGGCGGAGGTGCTGTCGCGCGACCCGCTGCACAACGCGGTGCTCCGCACCGGCACCTCGCTCACCCTGCTCCAGGGCGGGTTCCGCAGCAACGTGATCCCCTCGGAGGGGAAGGCCACCTTCAACGTCCGCATCCTCCCGGGGGAGGACATCCGCGAGGTCGTGCGGGCGATGAACGAGGCCGGGGCGGAGGCGCAGGTGACCTTCGAGCTGGAGGGGGAGCCGCGGCAGGCGCCGCCCCCCTCGCCGGTCGGCACCGACCTGTTCCGGGCCATGGAGTCGGCCGCGCGGACCATGGTCCCCTCGGTCACGGTGGTCCCCTTCATGTCCACCGGGGCCACGGACGGCGCGACGCTGCGCGCCGCGGGGATCCCCACCTACGGCATCCTCCCCATGCCGCTCCCCATGGAGGACGAGCTGCGGATGCACGGGGACAACGAGCGGGTGCCGATCCCCGCGCTGGGGTGGGCCACCGAGTACCTGTACCGCGTCCTCCAGCAGGTGGCGCGGTAGCGGACGCCTCCGGCGGCGCTCCGTGACGCGGGGGCGCCGCCGGTCGTCCTTCCCCCGTCCGGCGCTCCGCGCCACCCGCCCTCCCCTCGGGCACCGCCGCTCCCCCGCAAATCCATGCGACAACGGACGATCGTCCCGCTGCTGCGGATCTTCGCCCTGCTCCTCCCGTTCCTCGCTGCGCTCCCCGCGGCGGCGCAGGAGGTGACGCTCACGGGGTGGTTCAACCTGGTGTGGGAGGACCCGCTGAAGGGGCCCGCGGGGGACCGGCAGCGCTTCTTCCTGACCGACGACCGGGGGCGGACGTTCGAGCTGTCGCTGGACGCCGCCGACCTCCGCTCCGCCGGGGGTGCGCTGGCGCTGGACCGGAGGCGGGTGAGCGTCACCGCGCGGGAGACGGCGCTGCGCGGGGAGGGGACCCCGGTGCTGGACGTGGTGTCCATCCGCGCGCCGGAGGCGGCCCTGCGGGCCGAGGGGGCCGCGCCGCCGCAGAGCGGCTCCAAGCCGTACGTCACCATCCTGTGCCGCTTCTCCGACTCCACCACGGTCATCCCCAAGAGCACCTACGACGCCTGGATGGGCTCCTCGTACCCGGGGCTGGACCACTACTGGAGGGAGCTGTCGGAGAACCAGGTCAACGCCGCGGGGAGCACGGTGGTGGGGTGGTTCACGCTCCCGCAGCCGTACTCGTTCTACGTCACCAACGCCAACGTGGACCTGCAGAAGGCGCTCACCGACTGCATCGCGGCGGCGGACCCGACGGTGAACTTCACGCAGTTCGCGGGGATCAACATGCAGTTCAACACCCGCTTCGAGTACTCGTGGGGCGGGAGCCGGACGCTGACGCTGGACGGGCAGACGAGGACGTACGGGACCACCTGGCTGGCGAACTGGGCGGGGCAGTCGGTCTACGCGCACGAGATGGGGCACGCCTTCGGGCTCCCGCACTCCTCGGGCCCGTACACCGCCGTGTACGACTCCCGGTGGGACGTGATGAGCAACTCCTACGTCTTCCACGACGGGGCGCACTCCAGCTACGTCGGGCAGCACACCATCGCCTACCACAAGGACCTGCTGGGGTGGATCCCGGCGGCGCGGAAGTACGTGGCGGCGCCCGGCACCACGCAGACCATCACCCTGGAGCGGAGCGCCCTCCCCGGCGGGTCGGGGTACCTGATGGCGCAGGTGCCGATCCCCGGGACCTCCGGCGGCTACTACACGGTGGAGGCGCGGCGCAACGGCGTCGGCTACGACCGCGGCCTTCCCGGCGACGCGGTGGTCCTCCACGCCATGACCACGGGGATGGCGCGGGTGGTGGACCCCGACGGCAACGGCAACCCCAACGACGCCGGGGCCATGTGGACGCCGGGCGAGACCTTCACGGACCCGGCGGCGGGGATCTCCGTCGCCGTGGTGTCGGCCTCGGCCACCGGGTACCAGGTCACCATCTCCACGGGGGCCACCGCCACCCCCCTCGCCATCACCTCCGCCGCGGAGCGCCCCGGCGGCCGGGTGGGGGTGGCGTACTCCGACCAGCTCCAGGCCACCGGCGGGACCGGCGGGTACACCTGGAGTCGCACGGGGGGCACCTTCCCGCAGGGAGTGGGGTTCACGACCGCGGGGGCGCTGTTCGGGACCCCCGCCGCCCCGGGGACGTACTCGTACGAGGCCACGGTGAGCTCCGGCGGCGCCAGCCTGAGCCGCACCTTCACCTTCACCGTGGCCCCGTCGCAGTTCACCATCACCTCGGACACGCTCCGCCCCCCCGCCACGCTGGGCCGCCCGTACGCGGACACGCTCCGGGTGACGGGCGGAGCGGGGCCGTTCACCTGGGTCTCGGGCTCGGGACTTCCGCCCGGCGTCGTCCTCACCCCGGCGGGGGCGCTCTCCGGCACGCCGTCGCACGAGGGGGCGTTCGTCTTCACGGCGACCGCCTCCTCCGGGGGGGCGTCCGTGTCGCGGCGCTTCACCCTGGTGGTGTACGCCCCCGTGGCGGTCTCGTCCGACTCCGTCCGGTCGGCCGGGGTGATCGGGGCTGCGTACTCGGACCGCCTCCAGGCCACGGGCGGGGACGGGAGCTACGCCTGGGCGGTGACGGAGGGCGCGCTCCCGCCGGGGGTGACGCTCGGCGCGTCCGGCGCCCTGGCCGGGACGCCGACGGAGACGGGGACCTTCCGCTTCACCGCCTCGGCCGCCTCGGCCACCACGGTCGCGTCCGGGCGCTTCGTGCTGGCGGTGCACCGCCCGGTCTCCATCGTCTCGGACACGCTGCGGCGCGCCGGGGTGATGGGCCGCGCCTACGCCGACACGCTGGTGGCGCAGGGCGGCGCCGGCGCCGCCTCCTGGCGCCTGGCCTCCGGGGCGCTCCCCGCCGGGGTGGCGCTGGAGCCCTCCGGCGCGCTGGGCGGGGTGCCGGCGGAGGCGGGCACCTTCCGCTTCGCGGCCGCGGCGACGACGGGGACGCTGACGGCGGAGCGGGCCTTCACCCTCACGGTGACGCGTCCGACGCTGCAGCCGGGGGCGGTGATCGACCAGCTGCTGGGGACGGGGGCGCTCACGGCGGACGAGGCGCGCTACCTGGACCTGCAGGGGAACCGCAACGGGCGGGTGGACCTGGGGGACGTGCGGGCCTGGATGCAGGCCACCGGGACCGTCCTCCCGGTGCAGATCCCCGGGCTGGAGGACGCCGTGCCGCCGCGCCCCGGGATCGATGACCACACACAGGAGATGGAGCGATGAGCAGGATGAGGCGGATGGCACTGGCGCTGGGCTGCGCGGCGGGGCTGGCGGCCGGGTGCGACGGCGGGCCCTCGGGGCCGCCGAAGCCGGTGCCGGGGACGCTGACGGTGGCGCTCGCCACCCCGGCCGCGGACGACCGCGCGATCCTGATCGCGGTGAGCGGCCCCGAAGCGGTGGGCGAGGTGGCCGCGGCCGGGAGCGGGGGCTACACGGTGCACGCGCGGCCGTCGGGGACGTCGTTCAGGGCGGCGGTGTTCGGGAGGCTGGCGAGCGGCCCGCTGGTGAGCTTCACGGTGCCGGACGTGAACAAGGCCGCGTCGTACACGGCCACGGTGCAGGAGGTGGTGGCGCCGGACAACTCGCTGCGCGCCTCGACCGCCGGGTACGCGCTGACGCTGTCGAAGTAGGGAAAGGCCTCTCCCCCGCGCGCGCCGGGCTCCTTTCCGAAGGCGGCCGGGCGCGTTAGCTTCGGAGCTCGCGCCGGTCCGCTCCTCCTCCCTCCGCGCGATCTCCCGCCCGTCGGTCCGTTCCGCTTTCCTGCCGTTCCCACCGGGTTCTTCGGAGGCCGTTCCATGCACATCTCCACGGGGCGGCACAGCGCCGTCCGGCTCCTCCTCCTCGGCGCGCTCGCCGGCGCCGCGGGGTGCGACTCCGTCGGCCCGGCTCCCAAGGTCTCCGACCTGCAGCCGGCTTCCGGGAACGAGCAGCGGGACACCGCGCGTGCCGCGCTCCGCGCTCCGGTCGTGGTACGGGCGGTGGCCGCCGGCGGCGGCGGGGTGAAGGGGAAGGAGGTCCTCTTCCGCGCCGGCCACGGCGGGAGCGTGACCCCCGAGAGCGGCACCACCGACGCCGAGGGACGCGTCCAGGTGAGCTGGACGCTGGGACCGCAGGCGGGGGCGCAGACGCTCAGCGCCAGGCTCGCCGACGACCCCACCAAGGCGATCGTCTTCACCGCCACCGCGGAGGCCGGGGCGCTCGCCGGGGTGGAGGTGGTCGACGGAGACGCGCAGAACGCCATGGCGGGGCGCGCGCTCCCGCGGCCGGTGGTGTTCCGGGCGCGCGACGCGAACGGGAACGAGAAGGGCGGGGTGCCGGTGGCCTTCACCGTGGTCCGCGGTGGGGGGACGCTCTCCACCGCCTCCGCGAGCACGGGCCCCGACGGGCGGGTGTCCGCCGGGTGGACGCTCGGGACGCAGACGGTCGACCAGCGGATCGGCGCGAGCGCGGGCGGCTTCACCGCCACGGCCGTGGCCGCCGTCGACACCACGCGGGCGGTCTACCTCGTCCTCCCCGACTCGGCCGCGGTGGGCGACACCGTGGCGGTCAGGGTGCGGATCAACCTTGTCAACGCGGGAAGCCAGCGGCGGGGCGCCATCCAGGCGGCGCTGAACTGGAACGGCGCGGGGCTGAGATTCCTGCGCTTCACGGCGCGCGACGCGCTGGAGCACGGCTCGGCCTTCGCCCCCGGCGCCGCCGGCGGCGCCGGGCCGGTCACGGTGCTGCTGTCGCGCGCGCGGAACGACCTGGCGGCGGAGACCGTCTTCACGATGCTCTTCCTGGTGACCTCCCGGACCGCGCCCGGGGACGTTCCCGTGACCCTGTCGCTGGCTTCCCTGGTGGGGGCCGGCAGCTTCGACGACCTGCTCCCCCAGGTGAGCGTGGTCGGCGGCGTCATCCGCATCCGCTGAGGCGACCATGAAGAAGAGGATGCTGCTGGTCGCCGCCGCCCTCGCCCTCTCGGCGGGGCGGGCGGACGGACAGGACGTCGCCCAGCGCGGACGCGTCCACGGAACCCCGCTTCCCCGGGCCGCGCGCGAGCAGCTCGCCCGCGACGCGCAGGCGTACGAGTTCGGGACGGCGCTGAAGTCGGAGCTGGAGGAGGTGCGGGCCGCGCGCTCGCGGCTCCGCGCCCGCGGGATCAACCCGCAGCTCCTGGCGCCGCGGCAGGCGGCCGCGCAGGGGGTGGCGGTGCAGGGCACCTACCGCATCCCGGTGCTCACCATCATGTACTCCAACACGGCGGCCCCGCCCTACGCCTCGCCGGAGCTGCAGCGGAAGCTCTTCACCGGGCCGACCTCCAGCCGGACGCTGACCCAGTTCTACACCGAGATGTCGCGCGGGCTGGTGACGCTCACCGGGACGGTGGGCGACTGGACGCGGGTGAGTCAGCCGGACACCGTGTACGAGGGGGCGGACAACGGCCTCCGTGCCGGGCTCCTGGGGCCGCTCTTCAGGGAGGTGCTGGACCAGGCGGACCGGACGGTGGACTTCCGGCAGTACGACGGCAACGGCGACGGCTACGTGGACTTCGTGGCCTTCGTGCACCCGGAGGCGGGGGGCGAGTGCCAGCCGAACAGCCGCAACGTCTGGTCGCACCGCTGGACGTACCTGGCCGCGACGGGGGGGCGCGAGCCGTACTACCAGACCGACGACGGGGTGCGGATCTCGGACTACGTGATCCAGCCGGCGTACAACTGCGGCTCCACCAGCGCGATCGACATCGGCGTCTTCGCGCACGAGTTCGGGCACGCCTTCGGCCTCCCGGACCTGTACGACACCAGCCCGGACGGCCCGACCAACAGCGGGATCGGCGAGTGGGGGCTGATGGGCTCCGGGAACTACAACCAGCCCTCGTCCCCCGCGCACATGGAGGCGTGGTCCAAGGTGGAGCTGGGGTGGATGCCGGTGGTGACGCTGAAGCAGAGCGCGGCCCGCGTGCTCCTGGACCCGGCCGAGACGGTCGGCTCCGCGGTGCGCGTCGACATCCCGCCGCTGGCCGGGAGCACCGCGCCCTCGGGCGAGTACTTCCTGCTGGAGAACCGGCAGCGCATCGGGTCCGACCAGCACCTGAACGGGACGGGGCTCCTGGTCTGGCACGTGGACAGCGTGCAGATCGCGAACACCCGGCGGTTCAACCAGGTGCAGGTGAACTCCTCGCGGAAGGGCCTCGCCCTGGAGGAGGCGGACGGCGCCGCCGATCTGAGCCGCCCGGGCCGCCGCGGCGACTCCGGGGACCCCTTCCCGGGCTTCTACCAGAACCGGACGTTCGGCGCCGCGACCAACCCCAACAGCAACGCCAACCAGGGGTACACCTCCGGCATCACCCTCTCCGGCATCACGGAGACGGGCCAGCAGGTGACGTTCGCGCTGGAGATCGGGCGGGGCGGCGAGCGCATCGCCTACTGGGGCGACGTGAACGACGACGGCTTCGTCAACGAGGCTGACTTGTTCCCCCTGAGCCTCGAATCGCTCGGGCGTGCCAGCGGGGCCCCCGCGGTGAGTCGCGGCGACGTGGACGCGAACGGCAGGATCGACGCGCGCGACGTGCTGATCCTGCAGAGCTTCGTCGCCGGGGTGGAGGTGTCGCGCTTCCGCGTCGGGAAGCCGGTCGCGGCCTCCGCCCCGCCCGCGCAGCGGGCGCCGCGCGACCTGCTCCGGGGAGCACGGCCGTGAGGCGCGGACCCGCGCGGCTCCTGGCGGCGGCGCTGGCGCTCGCGGCGGGGTGCCGCGCGCCGGAGGGGGGCTCCGCCCCCGTCCCGGGGGGGCCGTCGGCCCGCGAGGCCGCTCCGGCCGCGGACACCGGGCGCCCCCCGGCCACGCTCCCGCTGGAGAGCGGGGACGCGTCGCGGTGGCAGAGCGCCGTGGTGACCTTCGCCGACACGCTCCTGGACTCGGACGTGGCGTGGCTGCGCGCGGAGGGGTTCCGCGTGGAGAGCACCAACCCGCGGACCCGCTCGGCGCTGGTGCGGGTCCCGCCCGGCTACTCCAGGGACCCCATGGCCGTCAACCGCCGCATCGTCCGCGTGGACGTGCAGATGCGGGTCACCCCGCCGCGAACGCCTCCGCCAGCCCGGACGCCCCCGTGACGGCGAGCTGCGCCGCGGCGCGCCCGCAGAGGGCGCCCACCACGTTCCCGGTGCCGCTGTACCCGCCCGCCGCCCAGACGCGCGGGCGGACCTCTTCCAGCACCGGGAGCCCGTCCGAGGTGTAGCCCACGCACGCCGCCCAGCGGTGCGTCACCGGGGCGCGCACCCCCACGCCCTCCCGGAGGAAGCGCTCCAGCAGCGCCTGCACCCGCTCCGACGGGTCGTTCTCCCGGGTCCATTCCTCCGTCTCCGCGTGGTCTCGGAACCCGCCCAGCGTCACGCGCCCGTCCGGGAGCTGCTGCCAGTACTCGTACCCCCAGCGGGCGTACACCGGGCGGGGGATGCGCACCTCGTCCGTGGGCGCGGTCGCCAGCATCTGGAGCCGGGCCGTGCGCACGCGCCCGGACAGCTCCGGGAGCACCTCCTCCAGCCGGCCGTCCACCGCCACCACCACGCTCCCGCAGCGGACCCGCCCGTGCTCCGTCTCCACCGCGTCTCCCGACACCGCGAGGGCGGGCGAGCCCTCGAAGAGGCGCGCCCCCCTCTCCACGGCCCGCAGGGCCAGCGTCCGGCAGCGCAGCAGCGGGTTGAACGAGCCGTCCGCGGGGAAGAGGAGGCCGTGTCCCTCCGGGCCCTCGTAGGGCTCCACGGGGAGGCCGTCGGCGCGCATGGCCTCCAGCTGGAGCCGGCAGTCGGCTTCCTCCTCGGGGGAGGAGGCCAGGCGGAGCGAGCCCACGCGCCGGACGGCCTCGGGGGTCTCGGCGGCCATGCGCTCCATCTGGTCCAGCGTCAGCCGGTACAGCCGCAGGGCGCGGGCGTGGCCGAGGCGCTCGGCGGCGTGGTGGTGGAAGTGGTAGGTGCCTCCCAGCAGGAAGCCGCCGTTGCGCCCCCCCGCGCCCCCCGCCACCGGGCCGGCGTCGATCCCCACCACGCGCGCCCCG
Organism: uncultured Gemmatimonadales bacterium; assembly: GCA_963733105.1. Taxonomy (GTDB): domain Bacteria; phylum Gemmatimonadota; class Gemmatimonadetes; order Longimicrobiales; family Longimicrobiaceae; genus JAFAYN01. The sequence continues at coordinate 225,381 of CAVTCB010000005.1, forward strand.
AGCGCCAGCAGCTCGCCGACGCAGGCCAGACCGGAGCCGCCCAGCCCCACCACGCAGACGTCCGCTTCGATCTCTCCGGTCAGGAGGGGGAGGCCGGGCCAGGGGGCGTCGTCCCAGACGGGGGTGTTGCTCACGTTTGCTTTGTTTGTCGATCGGGTTGGTGCTTTAGGGCCGCTCCGGAGCCCGGCAAACAGCGCCGGTCTCCTGCGCGGGGGCGGTGAGCCTCGCGAAACAGCCCGCGAGTCTCCCCGCCCCGGAGTGAGCCACCGGAAACCGCCCCGGTGTCTCCCTCCGAGAGGATCATACGGGTACTGCGGAACTGCATGCGTCCGCGGTTCCGTCCGACAGGACGGCTGCCGTTCCGAGCCGGGGGTTTCATACCCCCGGCGGAGCCCCGGAGCGCGTCCTCGGCGGCCCCCCACCCCCGACCCCTCCCCCGCGAGCAGGGGAGGGGAGAACTACAGGTACAGCAAGAAGCCGCGTGAGGGATGCGAGCGCGAAGCGGCGAGACCCGGGGCCGTTTCCGGGGCTCGCCTCCGTTGGGAACGGTTGTATCGTTCCCTACGGAGCCGCAGCCCGACCCCGCGCCAGCGGGGGCACGCCCAAACCCTGCTCTTCAGCTATCATACCCCGCGCGCATCGCCAGCGGCCAGCGCACGCGGCGGGGGGTGGCGGGGTCGCCCCAGGGGTCGCGCAGGGCGTCGGCGAAGGCGTCCACGGGGTCGTGGCCGTGGGCGCGCACGTAGCCCGGGACGGCGGACCAGGTGCGGAGCAGGCCGAGCAGCGCGTCCAGCGTGAGGTCCGCCTCCAGGGGGAAGGGCGGGGGCGCCACCTCCGCGAAGGGGAAGTCGAGCGAGGCGTACCCGTCCAGGATCAGCCGGCGCTCGGGGGGCCAGAAGGGCCCGATCGTCTCCTCCGTGAAAGCGTCCAGGAGCGCGCCGGGACCGGGGTCCGCGAGGACCGGGTTCCCGTAGGTCCACACGGCCACGAGACCGCCGGGGCGGAGCACCCGCCGCGCCTCGCGGAAGAAGGCGGGGACGTCGAACCAGTGCAGCGCCTGCGCCACCGTCACCAGGTCCGCGGAGCCGTCCGGGAGGCCGCTGGCCTCCGCCGGGGCCACCCGGTACTCCACGCGGGGGTGCGGCTGCGCGTGCGCCACCTGCTCGGCGCTGGCGTCGGTGCCCACCACCCGCGCGAAGTGCTCCGCCACCCCCACCGCCGCCTGCCCGCTCCCCGTGGCGCAGTCCCACGCCGCCTCCCGCCCCGGCGCCGCCTCCGCCAGCCACCCGAACAGCGCCGCCGGGTACACCGGCCGGAACCGCGCGTACCCCGACGCCACCCCCGAGAAGTGGTCCTTGAAGCCGCTCATGCCGGATTCCGGAGCGCCCCCCTACGCCGGAAGCGTCACTGGCGGCACGTACCCTCCGGCCCCGGCCCCGGACGGTCCACCGCGGGACGCCGGTCCAGGTTCCCCACCTCCATTGCGACGTCCTTCACCAGCCGGGCGATCCGCGCCATGTGCGGGTAGTTGATGTACTGCGGCTCGTCCGTGAGCTGGTGGTAGTCCGGGTGCACGCCCGTGAAGAAGAAGGCGATGGGGATGTCGTAGCGGGCGTACATGTAGTGGTCGCTCCGGCAGTAGAACTGCTGCGGGTGCCCGTTCGCGTCGTACGACAGGTCGAAGCGCACGTTGTGCCCGCGCGCGTTCACCCGGTCGATGGCCTGTCCGAACTGCGTGGAGAGCCGCCGCGCCCCGATCAGCGCCACGTCGTTCCCCGTCGACGCGGTGCCGCCCCGCCCGATCATGTCGATGTTGAGCTGCGCCACGATGGAGTCGCGCGGCACCGTGGGGTTGCGCGTGAAGTGGTCGGCGCCGATCAGCCCCAGCTCCTCCGCCGTGTGGAAGACGAAGAGCACCGAGCGCCTGGGCGGCGCGGCGGCCAGCGCCTCCGCGATCTCCAGCACGGACACGGAGCCCGAGCCGTCGTCGTCCGCGCCGTTGAACACGGAGTCCACCCGGGCCGGGCGGAGGCGGCGGAGCGAGTCGACCCCTGCGCGGATGCGCGCCATCTCCGCGGCCGTCGCGGGGCGCTCGGGCGAGTCCGCGCCCTCGGGGCGGACCACCCGGAGGTACATGTACATGCTGTCGTGGTCCACGGGCGGGTCCGTGGTCCCCACGTGGTCGTTGTGGGCGCCGATGGCGACGTACTGCCCGCGCAGGGCGGGGTCGGTGCCGCGAAGCACCGCGACCACGTTGCGCGCGGGGGCCGGCGCGGGGTTCCCCTGCCGGTCCACCAGCGGGACGGCCTGGAAGAAGGTGCCGTTCTCCCCCGCGGGCTCCAGCCCCAGCCGCCGCAGCTCGCGCGCGATGTACTCCGTCCCCTGCACGTTCCCCGGGGTCCCCGCGGCGCGGCCCCGCATGGAGTCGTCGGCGAAGACGTACAGCCGCGTCATCAGGTCGGCGGGGGTGATCTCCGCGCCGGTGGGGCGCGGGGCCAGCTTCAGCGGGAGGGGGCCGGCGACGGCGCCCGCGTCGCGGCCGGGCGCGGCAGACGGGGGCGCGGTGGTCCCCGCGGGGGCGCAGGCGGCCAGGAGCGCCAGCGCGGAGAGCAGGGCCGCGAGCGGACGGCGACGGATGGGCGGCATGGGCGGCAGGGTACGGGTCACGGTTGGGCACGGGACCGGGTGCGCGTTGCGGGCGGATGATAGCGCCCGCCGCACGGAGCGGCCAGGCCGCGGCTACGCGATTCGCTTGGAGATCCGCGTGCGGACGGTCGGGACCGGGTCGTCCTCGCCGTCCCGGTGCTCCTCCACCACGTCCACCCGGACCGAGAGCCCCTGTTCGGAGGCGGCGCGGATGGCGGCGTTCAGCGCCGTCGCGGCCTCCACCACCGCGTCCGCGTGGGGCTTCACGCGGGCGATCGTCTCCTGCAGCTCGTCCATGGCACCCCTCCGTCCCGGGTTCCGGTGCGCACGCGGTTCTCCGGTCCCGCGCCGCTGCACTTCCCACGCCGCGCCCGCGAAAGCGGAGGGGGCGCCCGTTGACCGGGCGCCCCCCGCGCGCTGGCGCATGGCGGGAGCGGGCTACTTCGCGGACGTACCCGTCTGCTCGCACCCCGACTCGGTGGTGCAGAGCGTCTCCCAGCAGCTGTCGTTCACGCTCCCCGCGGCGCGCTCGCCGGGGCCGGCCGCCGCCAGGCGGCGCAGGGTCTCGCGGCTCAGGACCAGCTTCTTCGGTGTCGGCATGGTCTCCTCGGTGCAGAAGGTGTTTTCAGGCGGGAAAAGCGCGTTCGCTGCACGATACGTTTGTGCCCCGGTGATGTAAAGACTCGGGCGGCAGGGGCCCGAGGTTGCGTCCACGGGGAGCGGGGCGTAGCGTAGCACGGGAGCGTGCGTTGCGCGCCCCATCCGGCTAGATTGATCGTTCACGCATCCCGTTCCGACCCTCGTGGAGCGAAACGATGAAGCTGGACACGAACCAGGGAGCCGAGGTGTCCGGGGTCGTCGCGGATCTGCGTGCGTCGCTGGAGAGCCTGTACGGGGAGCGGCTGGAGCGCGTCGTCCTCTTCGGTTCGCACGCGCGCGGAGACGCGACGCCCGAGTCGGACGTCGACGTGCTCGTGGTGCTGGAGGGCGACGTGTCGCCCGTCCTGGAGATCCACCGGACGGGCGCGATGGTGGCCGACCTCTCTCTCCGGCACGGCATCGACGTCTCGGTCGCTTTCATCTCGGCCGAGCGCTTCGCGGCGGAGCGGAGTCCTTTCGTGCTGAACGTGCGCCGGGAAGGCGTAGCCGTATAATCACGCAGGCGGAGAGCTTCGTCCGCGTGGCCGAGGATCGCCTCGACGCCACGTCGGCCGAAGCGGAAGAACAACGCACCAACGATTCCTGACCATGAGCAGCATCGCCGAGATCTTCGAGACCATGGAATACGGACCCGCCCCCGAGAGCGCGTCGCTCGCGCTGCGCTGGCTGGACGAGCGGGACCGGACGATGGGGCTCTTCGTCGGGGGGGAGTGGCGCTCGCCCGGCGGCGGGGAGTACTTCGACACCGACAACCCCGCCACCGGGAAGACGCTCGCCCGCATCGCCCAGGCGGGCGCGGAGGACGTGGACGCCGCCGTGGCCGCGGCGCGCGCGGCGCTCCCGGAGTGGCAGGCGCTCGGCGGGCACGGGCGGGCGCGCTACCTGTACGCCCTGGCGCGGCAGGTCCAGAAGCACTCCCGCCTGTTCGCCGTGCTGGAGTCGCTGGACAACGGCAAGCCGATCCGCGAGTCGCGCGACATCGACGTACCCCTGGTGGCCCGGCACTTCTACCACCACGCCGGGTGGGCGCAGCTCATGGAGACCGAGCTCCCCGGCCACACGGCCGTGGGCGTGGTGGGGCAGATCATCCCCTGGAACTTCCCGCTCCTGATGCTGGCGTGGAAGATCGCCCCCGCGCTGGCCATGGGGAACACCGTGGTGCTGAAGCCCGCCGAGTTCACCTCGCTCACCGCGCTCCTCTTCGCCGACGTGTGCCGCGAGGTGGGGCTCCCCGCCGGGGTGGTCAACGTGGTCACCGGCGACGGGCGCACCGGGGAGCTGATGGTGAAGCACCCCGGCGTGGACAAGATCGCCTTCACCGGCTCCACCGAGGTGGGGCGCATCATCCGCGTCGCCACCGCCGGGAGCGGGAAGAAGCTGTCGCTGGAGCTGGGCGGGAAGTCCCCCTTCATCGTCTTCGAGGACGCCGACCTCGACTCCGTGGTGGAGGGGGTGGTGGACGCCATCTGGTTCAACCAGGGGCAGGTGTGCTGCGCCGGCTCGCGCATCCTGGCGCAGGAGGGCGTCGCCGAGCGGCTGGTGGCGCGGCTCCGGGCGCGGATGGAGACGCTGCGCGTGGGCGACCCGCTCGACAAGGCGGTGGACATCGGCGCCATCATCGCCCCCGTGCAGCTGGACAAGATCCGCGAGCTGGTGCGGCAGGGCGAGGCCGAGGGCGCCACCCTCTGGCAGCCCTCGTGGAGCTGCCCCAAGGAGGGGTGCTTCTTCCCCCCACGCTGTTCACCGACGTGGCCCCCTCTTCCACCGTGGCGCAGGTGGAGATCTTCGGCCCCGTGGTGGTGCTGATGACCTTCCGCACCCCGGGCGAGGCCGTGGAGCTGGCCAACAACACCCGCTACGGGCTGGCCGCCAGCGTCTGGACGGAGAACGTCAACCTGGCGCTCGACGTGGCTCCCAAGCTCAAGGCCGGGACGGTGTGGATCAACTGCACCAACCAGTTCGACGCCGCCTCCGGCTTCGGCGGCTACCGCGAGAGCGGCTTCGGGCGCGAGGGCGGGAGGGAAGGGCTGTGGGAGTACGTCAAGCCGAAGTGGGAGAAGGAGGAGAAGGGCAGGGGAGAGGGGACAGGGGACAGGGGACAGCCGGCCACCACGAACGACGGGGCGGCGGGGCCGGAGAGGGAGGCGGCGCCGCGCGCCGGGGGGCTCCCGCCCATCGACCGGACGGCCAAGATGTACGTGGGCGGGAAGCAGGCGCGGCCCGACTCCGGGTACTCGCTCCCGGTGCACGACGCGCAGGGGCGGCACCTGGGCGAGGTGGGGCGGGGGAACCGCAAGGACGTCCGCAACGCGGTGCAGGCCGCGCACAAGGCGGGCGGCTGGACCAAGGGGACCGCGCACAACCGGGCGCAGGTGCTCTACTACGTGGCCGAGAACCTGGCCGCCCGGGCCGAGGAGTTCGCGCGGCGGCTGGCGCAGGGGAGCGGCGACGAGGCCGCCGCCGCGGCCGAAGTGGAGGCGTCCATCCGGCGGCTCTACACCTGGGCCGCGTGGGCGGACAAGTACGACGGGCTGGTGCACCACACCCCGTTCCGCAACGTGACGCTGGCGATGAACGAGCCCATCGGGGTGATCGGGATCGCCTGCCCGGACGAGGCGCCGCTCCTGGCGTTCGTCTCGCTGGTGGCGCCGGCCCTCGCCGTGGGGAACCGGGTGGTGGCGGTCCCCTCGCCGGTCTTCCCGCTGGCGGCCACCGACTTCTACCAGGTGCTGGACACCTCCGACGTCCCGGGCGGCGCGGTCAACATCCTCACCGGCGCCCGCGAGGAGCTCACGGAGACGCTGGCCTCCCACGACGACGTGGACGCCGTCTGGTACTTCGGCACCGCCGAGGGGAGCACCGCGGTGGAGCGTCTCTCGGCCGGGAACATGAAGCGCACCTGGGTGAGCTACGGCCGCTCGCGCGACTGGGCGGACGCCGCGCAGGGGGAGGGGCAGGAGTTCCTCCGCCAGGCCACGCACGTCAAGAACATCTGGGTGCCGTACGGGGAGTAGTTTTGAGATGGAGGGCGAGGTTTGGGCGTGACCCCCGCTGGCGCGGGGGTCGGGCTGCGGCTCCGTAAAGCACGATACAACCGTGCTTAACGGAGTCGAGCCCCCGCAAACAGCGCGGGGTCTCGCCCCTTCGGGCTCGCATCCCTCACGCAACTGCTTACCCTACGGTGAGTTGTAGTAGGAGCCACCTTGGGAGGAGGTGGGGTGCTCCCGGAGGAAAGCGAGCTGTCTGAGCGAAGCGAGTTCTCGCTTTCCGGAGGGAGCGCCCCGCCGACGACCCCGCGCGCAGGCCCAGACGAAAGAAGCGGCCCCGCGCATCCACGCGGGGCCGCTCCTGTTTCCGGGCCGGACGGGCCGGGTCAGCCGTCGCCGAACACCTTCACGTCCACGCCCTCGGAGAGCCGCAGCGTCTCCGCGCGCTCGGCGGCGGCCTCCGCGGCCTGCTCCTCGCCCTTGCGGGTGGCCGCCTGCTGGTTGGCGAGAGCGACGGCGCTCATCAGCCCCGCCGGGCCCATGGAGTCCACGATGCTGCTGGGCACCACCATCATCCCGCCCTTCTGCTTCAGCCCCTCGTACAGGATGTTCATCTGGCGGAGCTGGAGCGCCGTGGGGTTGGCCTGGTACGACTCCGCGGCCTTGGCGAAGAGCTTCGCGATCTCCACCTCCGCGTCGCCCAGGATGATGCGCGCCTGCTTCTCTCGCGCCGCCTGCGCCTCGCGCGACATGGCGTCCTGCAGCGAGGCCGGGATCACCACGTCGCGCATCTCCACCGAGTGCACCGAGACCCCCCAGGGGACGGTGCGGTGGTCGATCAGCGCCTGCAGCTCCTTCTCGATCCGCTCGCGCCCGCGCAGCAGCTCCGTGAGCGAGGTTCGGCCGATGATGTCGCGGAGCGCCGTCTGCGAGGCCCAGCTCACCGCCTGCATGTAGTCCTGCACCTCCAGCGCCGCCTTCTCCGCGTCGTACACCGTCCAGAAGAGGACCGCGTCCACGTTCACCGGGACCGCGTCCGAGGTGAGCGTCTGCTCCGCCGCGAAGGCGCGTGGTGACGGTGCGCTGGTCCACCCAGGTGGTCACCTTGTCCACGAAGGGGATGACGAAGAAGGGGCCCGGCCCCTTCAGCCCCACGTAGCGCCCCATGCGGAGCACCACCGCGCGCTCCCACTGCTGCGCGATCTTGGGGGAGAAGGCGGCCACCACGCCGAGCCCCACCCCCACCAGCGCGGCGAGCGCGCTCCCGGTGGCGGCGCCCGCCCCGATCCCCGCCACGGCGGGCCCCGCCATGGCGAGGAAGCCGAGGAAGTTGGGCCGGACCCCCTGGTTGGCCGGGAGGTTCTGCTTGCTGGGGACGAGGTTGGTGCCCGGCATGGAGCGCTCCTTGGCCGCTATCCGCGGCGGCCGTCCAGGTGGATGATGACGTCGTCGAGCGAGAAGCCCAGCGCGGCGGCGTCCCTGAGGAAGGCGTCCTCCAGGGCGCACAGCTCCGGGAGGCGCTCCTCCCGGCCGGCGCTCCCCGCCGAGCGCACTACGGTCCCGCGCCCGGGAACGGTTTCGAGCACCCCCTCCCGCTCCAGCTCCGCGTAGGCGCCGGCCACCGCGTTGGCGCTGACGCGCAGCTCCACGGCGAGCCCGCGCACGGTGGGGAGCGTCTCGCCCGGCTCCAGGAGCCCCGCCTCCAGCGCCGAGCGGATGCTCCGCGCCAGCTGCGTCTCCACGGGGGTGGGATCGGAGGTGTCTACGTGGAACATGGCGCGTTCGGCGGGCGGGTCAGGCGTCCTCGGCGGGGCTCATCTCCAGCGTGCGCAGGGCGGCGCGGCGGCGCACCTCCAGCGTGGCGACCTCGATGGCGTCGAACACCGCCTCGGTCCACCCCTCCTCCTCCGCGAAGCCCAGCGCCGCCGCCAGCTCCCGCAGGTACTCCACCTCCAGTCCGCGGCCCTGGATCAGGGCGGCGATCTGCTCGTCCGTCATCCACTCCTCTCCGGTTGGCGTGCCCACACGCACCGGTAAACCGGGCCGCGCCGGGCGTTCCCCGGAGCGGCGCCGGGGCGCCCCCCGAGTGGGAGGGCGCCCCGGCGTCGCGCTCGCGCGGCACGGGCCTCAGTGCGTCGCCTGCCCGGCCTCCCCCGTCCCCTTCATCATGTTGCGGATGGGAATGGAGAGGAGCGCCAGGATCACCGCCGCCACCGTGAGCGAGATGGTGGTGGTGGTGAAGAGCTGCGGCATCTGGTCCAGCTTCTCCGGGTCCACGTGGCCGCCCACCAGGCCGCCGATCAGGTTCCCCAGCGCCGAGGCCGTGAACCAGATCCCCATCATCTGCCCCACGTACTTGCGCGGGGAGAGCTTGGTCATGGAGGAGAGCCCCACCGGCGAGATGCAGAGCTCGCCCAGCGTCTGGAAGAAGTAGCTCCCCACCAGCCACCAGGGCGACACCAGCGTCTGCCCGCCGCTCGCCACCACCCGGTTGGCGGCGAAGATCATCATCAGGAAGCCGATCGCGGCCAGGATCAGTCCCAGCGAGAACTTCCCGGGCGCGGAGAGGTCCTTCTTCCGGCGCGCCATCCCCACCCAGAGCGCGGCGAAGACCGGCGCCAGGAGGATGATGAAGGCCGAGTTGATGGACTGGAACCAGGTCGCGGGGACCTCGAAGCCGCCGATCTGCCGGTCGGTGAAGTCTGCCGCGAAGAGGTTGAGCGAGGTGGGGGCCTGCTCGAACGCGCCCCAGAAGATGGTGGCGAAGAGGAAGAGGATGAAGATCACCGCCACCCGCTTCTTCTCGTCGCCGGTGATCCCGCCCGCCACGAAGACGTAGAGGAAGAAGAGCACCACCATGGTGAGCATCACGTACGTCATGTTCTGCCCGATGGCCTGCGCGTCCAGCGTGATCGTCCCCGTGGCGGCGAGGGCGAACACCAGCACCATCAGCCCCAGCCCCACCAGGAGCGCCGTCTTCACCGTGCGCTCCTGCCGCGCCTGCTTCACCGGGTCGGGGTCGCGCGTGGGCTCCATCCCGATGTTGCCCAGCGTCTTCCGGGCGTAGAGCCAGAACACGATGAGCCCCAGGAGCATCCCGACGCCGGCCGCCCCGAAGCCGTAGTGCCACCCCACCGTCTCGCCCAGGTAGCCCGTGATGAGCTGCCCGAAGAAGGCGCCGACGTTGATCCCCATGTAGAAGATGGAGAAGCCGGCGTCGCGCCGGGCCCCGCCCTCGGGGTAGAGGTCGCCGACGATGGCGGAGATGTTGGGCTTGAGCAGCCCGGTGCCGAGGACGATGAGCACCAGCCCCAGGAAGAAGGGCACCTTGCTCGCCGCCATGCCGGAGAGCCCGATGGAGAGGTGCCCCAGCGAGATCAGGACGGCGCCGTAGAGGATGGCGCGCTGCAGCCCCAGGAGCCGGTCGGCCACCCAGCCGCCGGGGAGCGACGCCAGGTAGACGCACGCCCCGTAGATCCCCACGATGGCGGAGGCCTGGCCGCGCTCGAATCCGAACCCTCCCTCGGCCAGCGCCGCGGCCATGAACAGCACCAGGAGCGGGCGGATGCCGTAATAGGAGAACCGCTCCCACATCTCGGTGAAGAACAGCGTCGCCAGCCCGCGCGGGTGTCCGAAGAACCCGGTGTCGCCCGACGGGACGTCGGGGCCGCCTGCGCGGGCTTCGCTCATCGTGTTGGCCATACGGATGTGGGAAAGGGAGTGTGGCTGGCTCGGGGCCAGGACGGCGGAGCCGGGAGGCGTCCGCGCGCGACGAAAAAACGGAAAAAGGGGTGCAGCCAGGCGGGAGCGCGCAAAATCTATGCGATCCGTCGCAGGATTGCTACCATCCCGGCCCCCCCTCTTGTTCCACGGCGGCGCTCACGGGGTGGGGAGCGCCACCAGGACGGCGGTGACCACCACCACCAGCACCCCCACGCCCAGCTCCACGGCGGCGGTGCGGCGGAGGCGGCGGTCGGAGCCGTCCGCGCCCAGCTGCGGGGTGAGCGCGCGCCAGTTGTACAGCCCCGCCGCCGCGACCGCCGCCAGCAGGGCCAGCTTGACGAGGAGGGCCCGGCCGTACGCGGTCTCCCACAGCTCGGCGGGGGCGCCCAGGTGGAACAGGGCTGCGGCGACGCCGGTGAGCGCGGCGGTCCCGGCGGCGGCCAGCGCCAGCGGGGAGAAGCGGCGCACCAGTTCGGCCGCGGCGGCGCCCCGCTCCCCGGCGGGGGCGGCGAGGGCGGCGGGGAGCCCGGCGGCCAGGAGGAGGGCGAGGGCGCCCAGCCAGGCGCCCGCCGCCAGGACGTGGAGCGCGCCGCCGGCCAGCGCCAGGGGACGCAGCCGCTCGACGGCCGCGGCGTGCCCCCCGGAGGCGGTGGCGAGGGCCAGCACCCCGCAGGCGGCCGCCGCCACCCGCCACCCCGCCGTGCCGCGCCCGCGCGCCGGGAGGAGCCCCGCCGCCAGGAGCGCGGCGCCCGCGAGCTGCCCCAGCCAGGCGCGCCCCCACCCGGTGCCGCCGAGGAGCGCCCCCAGCGCCTCCGGCGACGCGGCCCGCTCCGGCCCGTTGAGGGCGCCGGAGGCCAGCCACAGGCGCCCCGCCAGCGCGGCGGCGAACAGGGCGAGCGCCGCGAGCGCCGCCCCGCGGGCGCGCCGCGCGGCGGCGGCGGCCACTCCGTCCGGGAGCCGGCCGGCGCGCCCGGCGGGCTCCACCACGCCCAGCCGGAAGGCGACGGCGCCGACGGCCCCCAGGAGCCCCAGGTAGCCGATCCAGCGGGCCAGCACGGAGAGCGGGGACCCGGGGAGGAAGAGCGCCGCCGGGTCGGGGGGAACACCTTCGTCCACGGGGGCCGGGGTCCCCGCCAGCCCGCCCCCCACCGGTGGCGAGGGGGGCGAGGCCGACGCGGCCGGGACCGGGGCGGCCGCGGCGGGGGGCGCCTCCACGGTGAAGGCGAAGCTGCCGCGGATCAGGTGCCCGTCCGCCGCGGCGGTGCGCCAGGCGACGGTGTACCTTCCCGGCGCGAGGGGCGCGGGGAGGGGGAGGGTGAAGGAGCGCCCCCCGGAGCCGGGGACGGCGGCGCCCCGCGGTGCCGCGACGGTGTCCCCGCCCGCGCCGACCACGACGGCGGAGGTGTACCCCGCCTCCACCGCGCGGGTGAAGCGGAGGACGATCTCCGACGGCGCCTCGCGGACCGCGGCGTCCGCCGCGGGGACGGAGGACTCCAGGCGCGTGTGCGCCCGCGCGCTCCCGGGGAGGGAGCACGCGAGCAGGAGGACGAGCAGGAGGAGCCGGGCGCCCCCCCGGCGCCCCCCGGCCCCGGCCCCCTCACCCCCCGGCCCCCTCTCCCACAAGGGGAGAGGGGGAGAACTACAGGTACGAGCAGCAGTTGCGTGAGGGATGCGAGCCCGGAGGGGCGAGACCCGCGCGCAGTTTGCGCGGGGCTCGACTCCGTTAGCGAGCGTTGTTTGCTCGCTTACGGAGCCGCAGCCCGACCCCGGCGCAGCCGGGGGCACGCCCGAACCCTCCCGCTTCATCCGCGTTTAGTGCCCGTAAGGAGTTCCCGTTCCCGGAGCGCCGTGCATCACGCTCATCGGGTCCAGCACGCCGTACATCCCCATCCGCATGGGGCCGCCGCCCACGTACACCCGGAAGCCGGCGGAAAGGGTCCAGAACGAGTCCGTCCCGAAGAGCACCCCGGGACGGGTCCCCCCGCGCTCCTCCCGCACCAGGGCGTGCTGCACCTCCACGTAGGGCCGGAGGCTCAGGGGGAGCCCGGTGAGGGTGTGCCCGTACCCCAGGGTGTTGACGAGCCAGCGGGTGGCGCCCGTGGGGTGGGCGTCGTGGTCGTAGCGGAAGAACCCCTCGGTCCCCGGTGCGCCCTCGCGGTCGTACTCCGGGCGCGTGGCGTACTCCACCCGGTAGTACGGGAGGTGGCGCCCGGTGCCGAGCTGCGCCTCGCCCAGGACGGACCAGTACCCCGGGTCGTGCCCCCGCGGCTCGCTCCGGGACGCCTCGGCCAGCGCGTACAGGTCGCCGAAGCGGTGGCGGGCGGAGTGGCGCAGGGCGGCGTTGGCCAGGAAGGTGGTCTCCTTCTCGTCCCCGTGCGTCTCGGCGACGCGGGCGTAGGAGGCGGACGCCTCCCACGGGGCCAGGGGACCGAACCCGTCGCCGAAGCGCCGGGCCACGCGCGCCGACCAGGAGTCGGGGAAGCTCTCGATGTTGCCGAAGTCGTAGGGCCCCTCGGGCTCGCTCCCGCCGAAGATCCCGGCCTCCAGGCTCCACCCGCCCCGCACGTAGGCCCCGCTCACCGTCCACCGCTCCAGGATCTGCGAGAGGTGGTGGTTGGTGGGGTACTTGAGCGCGGGGCGCATCATGGGGTCGTCGGTGCCGTAGGGGGAGAAGCCCTTCCCGGCGGAGAGCGAGGCGGCGCCTCCGCCGAGGTCCCAGAAGTTGAGGCTGACCATGGCCTCGTGCAGGAGCGTGTGCGGGTGCCGCCGGTCGATGAACCCTTCGCCCCACCCGCCGAAGGTGAGCTCGCCGTCGGGCTGGGTGATCCCCTCGAAGTTGAGCGTGCTCCGCAGCACCAGGCGCGAGCCGGGGCTCTCCAGGTTGATCATCGCCGCGGTCTGGGTGGCGTACGCCTCGGTGTCGTCCAGCGGCGAGCCCTCCTCGGCGCCGAGCGCGGTGGTGAGGGTGGGGAAGGTCTGCGCCATCCCCATGACGTGCCATCCGCCGCCGAGCGGCCGCATCCACATGTCGTGCGGCATCCCGGGCATGGGGTGCCGCCCCTGGTGCCCGCTCTGGGCGGGGGCGGCGTGGTGCATCCCCGCGTGCGCGCTGTCGGTTTGCGCCGGGTGCTCCCCGTGGGGGGCGGGCGCCGTGGCGGGGGGCCGCGCCGTGGCGCACCCCGCGGCCGCGATCCCCAGGAGCAGGACCGCGCGGTTCGTGTACGAAGACATCCTTCTGCCTCGCTGTAAGGTATACAAAGGTTTCGGCGTCCGGACGGACGCGTTCTCCGGGACCTTACCGCGGGCGTGGAGGGGGTGGATCGGTGCCGAGGTGGGGCGAAGCGTACTGCTCGGCCGGGAAGGGGTGCGCGTCGCGCGCCTCCACCGGCGGCTTGGCGACGGGGCCGGCCGCCGCCGGGGGGGCGGCGATCCCGCAGGCGGCGCTCATGGCGCAGAGGCCGTCCGCGTGGCGTGGCCCGGAGCGCGGGTGGGTGTGCTCCCCGGGGTGGCCGCCGTCGCCGTGCCCGGCGTGCGCGCTCGCGGCCGGCGCGTGCTCCGCCCCGCCCTCGTGGGCGAGGACGGGGCACTCCGCCGCGAACGCCTGCGACCAGGCGAAGCAGAGGAGGAACAGGGAGAGCAGGGCACGGCGCATGGCTGGAACGTAGCGCAGGACGCGGGCCGCTGCAATCCGCCGGGCGTGGACCGCCCCCTGCGCGGGGGTTAGCTTTGGGCGCATGCGGCACACGACGGCGGCAGACAGCGAAGGAGCTCCGGCAGCCCCCGCGCGCGGCTTCGCGCCGGGGCTGCGCTACATGGCGGTGGGGGCGTTCTGGTTCTCGGTGATGAGCCTCCTGGTGAAGCTGGCGGGGGAGACGCTTCCCAGCGCGCAGATCGTCCTGGCCCGCGCGGTGGTCACCTTCGTGCTGAGCTGGGCGATGCTGCGGCACGCGGGGGTGCGGCCCTGGGGGCGGGACCGGGGGCGCCTGGCGCTGCGGGGGCTGGTGGGAGCCTCGTCCATCACCTGCTTCTACTACTCGCTGGTGCACCTCCCCATCGCGGAGGCCACCGTGATCCAGTACATGAACCCGGTGTTCACGGCGATCCTCGCCGGGCTCCTGCTGGGGGAGCGGATGGGGCGGCGGGAGGTGGCCTGCGTGCTGCTCAGCCTGGCGGGGGTGGTGCTGGTGACGCACCCGGCGGTGCTCTTCGGCGGGGCGGCGCGGCTGAACCCGCTGCACGTGGGGATCGCGCTGGCCGGGGCGCTCTCCGCGGCGTCGGCCTACACCACCATCCGCGCCCTCAAGGACGAGCACCCGCTGGTGGTGGTCTTCTACCTTCCGGTGATGACCATCCCCACCGCCGTCCCGCTCCTCGCGGGGGCCGCGGCGCGCTGGCCGACGCCGCTGGAGTGGCTGGTGCTGGTGGGCGTGGGCGCGACGACGCAGGTGGCGCAGGTGTACATGACGCGCGGGCTGCAGATGGAGCGGGCCGGGCGCGCCACGGCGGTGGGCTACGTGCAGATCGTCTTCGCGGCGGTCTGGGGGGTGCTCTTCTTCGGCGAGGTCCCGGACGCCTGGAGCGTGGCCGGCGCCCTGCTGATCGTGGGGAGCACGCTGGTCCTGATGCGCCGCCCCCGCGCCGATACGGAAGAAGCGATCCCCACGGAGTAGCGCGCTTCCCACCTTCGCACTCTCGAACCCATGGCATTCCCTTTCGCTCCGGAGCTCGCCGTCGCCCGCCTGGCGGCTGCGGAAGCGGCCGCGCTGATCCTGGCCCGCGAGGGCGCCACGGAGGTGCGCCAGAAGGAGCGCGCCGACCTGGTGACGGCGGTGGACGAGGCGGCGGAGCGGGCGGTGATCGCGCTCCTGCGGACGCACTTCCCGGACGACGGGATCGTGGCCGAGGAGTCGGCGTCGGCGGCGATCGAGCGGGGGCGGAGGTGGATCGTGGACCCCATCGACGGGACGACCAACTTCGTCCACGGGCACCCGTTCACCTGCGTGAGCATCGCCTTCGCGGACGACGCGGGGCTCGCGGTGGGGGTGGTCCACGCGCCGCTGCTGGGGGAGGTGTTCCACGCGGTGCGCGGGGGCGGGGCGTTCCTGGACGACCGGCCCATCCGCGTGTCCGGGGTGGACGAGCCCGGGCGGGCGCTCCTGGCCACGGGGTTCCCCTTCAAGGAGGGGAAGGGGAAGCTGGACGCCTACATGCGCCTGACGGCGGAGGTGATCGCGGAGGGGCAGGACGTGCGCCGGGCGGGGAGCGCGGCGCTGGACCTGGCGTACGTGGCGGCGGGGCGGGTGGACGCGTACTTCGAGATCGGGCTGGCGCCGTGGGACGTGGCGGCGGGGGCGCTCCTGGTGGCCGAGGCCGGCGGGACGGTGGGCGGGTGGCCGGGCGACGAGCGGGGCCCGCTGGAGACCGGCCGCGTGCTCGCCAGCAACGGCGCGCTCCACGGCTGGATGGAGGAGGTGCTGGCCCGGCACGTGGACCGGCTGTAGCGTGTGGGTCGTCGGCGGGTAGGTCGTCGGCGGGGCGCTCCTTCCGGAATCCGCCAACTCGCTTCGCTCAAACAGTGCGGATTCCTCCAGGAGCACCCCACCTCCTCCCAGGGGTGGCTCCTACTGCAACTCACCGTACGGAAAGCAGTTGCGTGAGGGATGCGAGCCCGAAGGGGCGAGACCCGGCGTAGTTTGCCGGGGCTCGACTCCGTTGGACACGGTCGTATCGTGTCCTACGGAGCCGCAGCCCGACCCCCGCGCCAGCGGGGGGCACGCCCAAACCCTGCCCCGTCTACTGAGCCCGCAACGCCGTCGCCGGGTCCACGCGCGCCGCACGGTTCGCCGGGAGATAGCTGGCCAGGAGCGCCACCGCCGCGAGCAGCACCGGCACCGCCACGAACGTCGCCGCGTCGGTGGTGGTCACCCCGAACAGGAGCGAGCGCAGCAGGCGCGCCAGGCCGAGGGCGCCCAGCAGCCCCACCCCCAGCCCGGTGGCCGTGAGCGTCATCCCCTGGCCCACGATGAGCCGCAGGATGCTGCCGCGGTCGGCGCCGAGCGCCACCCTCACCCCGATCTCGCCGCGCCGCTGCGCGACCCCGTACGAGATGATCCCGTAGAGCCCGACGGCGGCCAGGAGGAGCGCCAGCGCGGCGAAGCCGCCCAGGAGGTAGCTGCTCATCCGCGACCGCGCCGTGGCGTCGCCGACCACCGACTCCATGGTGCGCACGCTCGCCACGGGGAGGCCCGGGTCGAGCCGCCGGACCTCGCTCCGCACGGGGCCGGCCAGCGCGAGCGGATCGCCGGTGGCGCGGAGCACCACGTTCAGCGAGCCTTCCGGCTCCTGGGCGAAGGCGCGGTAGAGGGCCGGGGCCGGCTCGGCGGTGACGCTCGTCTCGCGCACGTCCTCCACCACGCCGACGATCTCCGCCTCGACCGTCGCTTCGTTCCATTCGTAGGCCAGGCGCTTCCCCAGCGGGTCCTCCCCCGGGAACTGCCGCCGGGCGAGCGCCTGGTTGATCACGAGGACGCGCGCCGAGCCGGCGTGGTCGCGCGCGTCGAAGGTCCGCCCGCGCAGCAGCCGGATCCCCTGCGCCCGGAAGTAGTCGCCCCCCGCCACCCGGAAGTCCGACCCGATCTCCGCGCCCGGGCCGGGCCTGGGACGGTCGGGGCGGTAGGCGGAGTCGCCGGTCTTCCCCTCGGTGAGCGGGAGGTGCGACACCGTCCCGACCGCCTGCACCCCCGGAAGCCCCTCCAGCGCGGGGAGGAGCCGCGCGAGGAAGGCCCGCTGCTCGTCCAGCGAGTCGTAGGCCTCGGAGCCGAGCGACATGCGCAGGGTGAGCACCCCCTCCGAGCGCATCCCGGTGTCCACGGCCCGCAGCTTCTGGAAGGAGCGCAGCAGGAGGCCCGCGCCCACCAGGAGGATGAGCGCCAGCGCCACTTCGGCCACCACCAGCCCGCTGCGCAGGCGCATGGGGGCGCGTCCGCCGGTGCTGCCGCGGCCGCCGTCGCGGAGCGCGCCCTGCGGGTCGGAGCGGCTGGCGGCCAGCGCGGGGGCGAGCCCGAAGAGGAGCCCGGTGAGGAGGGTGGCGCCGAGCGCGAACGCCAGCACCCGGGCGTCCACGGCCACCGTGTCCAGGCGCGGCAGCTGGACGCTCTCGGGGAGCGAGCGCACCAGCGCTCCCGTCCCCAGCACCGCCGCCGACACCCCGATGGCGCCGCCGGCCAGCGACAGCACCAGGCTCTCGGTGAGGAGCTGGCGCACCAGGCGCCCCCGCGTGGCGCCCAGCGAGAGGCGCACGGCGATCTCCTGGCGCCGCGTGCTGGCCCGGCCCAGGAGCAGGTTGGCGACGTTGGTGCAGGCGATCAGGAGGAGCATCCCCACGGCGCCCATCAGCACCAGGAGCGCCGGGCGCACCTCCCCCAGCACCTCCTCCCGCAGCGGCGTGAGCGCGACGTCCCGGCTGGCGTTGTGGTCGGGGTACGCTTCCTCCAGCCGCCGCATGATCCCGGTCATCTCGTCCCCGGCGCGATCCGGCGCGACCCCCGGCTTCAGCCTCGCGATCCCGGTGAGGAAGCGGCCCATGGTGGTCCGGTTCCCCCGCTCGATGGCGAGCGGGGCCCACAGGTCGGGGCTCCCGTCCAGCACCCGGAAGTCCGGCCCCATCACCCCGACCACGGTGAGGGGCTCGCCGTTGGCCCGGATGGTCTGCCCGACGATGGCCGGGTCTCCGCCGTACCGGCTCTGCCAGAGCCGGTGGCTGAGCACCGCCACGTCGCCCACGGCGAGGCTCTCGCCCTGCGGGTCGTCCTCCTCCGGGCGGAAGGCGCGGCCCAGGAGCGGCTGCACCTGCAGGGTGGCGAAGAAGTTGGCGCTCACCAGCTGGGCCTGCGCCTCCTGGGGCTCCCCCCCGCCGGTCAGGTTCAGCGGCCACTGGACGAAGTAGGCCACGGACGAGAAGGAGCGGGCCTGCGACTCCCAGTCGAAGAGGTTGGCCGGGGACACCGTGCCGGCGCGCGGCTGGGGGCCCGCCAGGTCGCGCTCGTGCTCGCGCAGGATCACCACCCGCTCCGCTTCGCCCACGCCCAGCGGCCGCAGCAGGACGGAGTCCACCACGGTGTAGATGGCGGTGGACGCGCCGATCCCGAGCGCGAGGGTGAGCACCGCGATCCCGGTGAAGGCCGGGGCCCGGAGGAGGGCGCGCCAGCCGTAGCGGACGTCCTGCACCAGGTCGCCCCACCACTCCGACCGCCGCGTCCGGCGCACGCGCCGGCGGCCGATCTCCTCCAGCTCGGCCCTGGCCTCCCGCACGTCCCCGAACTCGCGCAGCGCCTCGGCCCGGGCGGCCGCCGGCTCCATCCCGCGCGCGGCCAGCTCGCGCGCGCGCTCCTCCAGGTGGAACTCGATCTCGTCCTCCACCTCGCCCGCGACGCGCGCCTCGGAGGAGGGGAGCCGGAACAGGGAACGGACCCCCGGTATGCGTGCCATGTGCGTTCCCCGGTCAGGCGGTTTGAAGGACCTTGAAGACGGCGGACGCGTAGCGCGCCCACGTGTCGGTCTGCGCGGCGAGCTGCTTCCGCCCCTCGGCGGTGAGCCGGTAGTACTTGGCCTTGCGGTTGTTCTCCGTGAGCCCCCACTGGCACTCCAGCCACCCCCGCTCCTCCATGCGGTGCAGCGACACGTAGAGCGCGCGGTCCTCCACCTGCAGCTCGGCGTCGGTGGTGTCCCCGATCCAGCGGGCGATCTCGTAGCCGTGCCGAGGACCCCAGGAAAGGGTCTTCAGCACCAGCACGTCCAGCGTCCCCTGCAGCAGCTGCAGATCGTCGCGGGCCATGGTCTCTCCTCGGAAGTGTTCCCCGGAAACGTTACGGGGAACATATAGCGGCCCGCCGCGCCGCGCAACGGTTCCGTGCGCCGCCCCTGCCGGAGACCGGCACCGCTCCTGCATTGCACGGGGGCGGGGTGGGCCGTGCGGCCCGAGGGTGTGGGAAATTCCAAGGAGGCGAACCATGACGTCCTTCCAGACGTACCTGCTCGGGTTTATCATTCTGGTCATCGGGCTCGCGGCGGGGGCCTACATGCTGGGCGCGCCGCCGGAGTGGATCGGGATCGGCGCCATCGTGCTGATCGGGATCGGGGTGCTCTCCGCCACCACGCGCACCAAGCCGCGCGACCCGACGCCTGCGCGATCCGCGCGGGCCGGGGCAGCCGCTCTGAGCCGGGCACGCCGCCCGCGGCCGGCCGAGATCGCCCCGCTCCGGCGGGGCGATTCGCATTTTTCCGAACCGGGAGGACGAAGATGCCGGAAGGAGTCCCTGCGCCGTACCCGATCGAGGTGGTCTGGGAGGGCGGGATGCGCTACCGCGGGGGGCCGCGGGGCGGTCCCACGCACGTGGTGGACGGGAACCGGGAGGCCGCCCCCTCCCCGGTGGACGCGGTGGTGGTGGCGGTGGCGTCGTGCTCCGCCATCGACGTGGTGGAGATCCTCACCAAGCGCCGCACCCCGCCGAGCGCGCTCCGCGTGCGGGCGGAGCTCGCGCGCGCCCCGGAGCCCCCGCGGCGCCTCACCGACGTGCGGCTGGTCTACACCGTGGCCGCCGACTCGGAGCGGCGGCACGTGGAGCGGGCGGTGGAGCTGTCGTTCGAGAAGTACTGCTCGGTGATCCACTCGCTGGCGGCGGACACGCGCCTGTCGTGGGAGGTGGAGCTGGAGCCCGCCGCGGCGGGGGGGAGGCGGCGGGGTGATCGACCGCTTCATCGGGAGGACGCCGCTGGTCCGGCTGGAGCGCGTGGTGGAGCCGGACATGGCGGAGGTGTGGGTCAAGGTGGAGGGGATGAACCCCGGCGGCTCCATCAAGGACCGCACGGCGCTCGCCATGATCGTGGACGCCGAGAAGCGCGGTCTGCTGAAGCCGGGCGGCACCATCGTGGAGCCCACCTCGGGGAACACCGGGATCGGGCTGGCGCAGGTGGCGTCGGCGCGCGGGTACCGGCTGGTCCTGTGCCTCCCCGCGCAGATGAGCGAGGAGCGCAAGGCGACGCTCCGGGCCTACGGGGCGGAGCTGGTGCTCACCGACCCGGAGCGGCGGATGCTGGCGGCCATCGAGGAGGCGGAGCGCATCCGCGACGCGACGGGGGCCTTCCTCCCCAACCAGTTCTCCAACGCGGCCAACCCGCGGGTCCACTACGAGACCACCGGGCCGGAGGTGTGGGAGGGAATGGAGGGGCGGATCGACGCCTTCGTGTACGGGACGGGTACGGGGGGGACGATCTCGGGGGTGGGGCGCTACCTCAAGGAGCGGGACCCGCGGGTGCGGGTGCACGCGGTGGAGCCGGGGCGCTCGGCGGTGCTGCACGGCGAGGAGCGCGGCCAGCACCAGTTCCAGGGGATGGGGCCGGGGTTCATCCCGCCCAACCTGGACCGCACGGTGATCGACGGGCTGGTCAAGGCGTGGGAGGAGGAGGCCTTCCCCGTGGCCCGGCGGCTGGCGCGCGAGGAGGGATTGTTCGTGGGGATGAGCTCGGGGGCGATCGTGTGGGCGGCGCTCCGGGTGGCGCGCGAGGTGGGGCCGGGGGGGCGGGTGGTCACCATCGCCCCGGACACGGGCGCCCGCTACCTGAGCACGGCGCTCTTCTCCCCCCCGCCCTCGGGCGACGAGGTGATCTGAGCGTGGCGACGATCCTCAAGTTCGGCGGCACCTCGGTGGAGGACGCGGCGGCGTTCGGGCGCGTCGTCCGGATCGTGGAGGGGGCGCGCGGCGGCGCCCCGGTGGTGGTGACCTCGGCCATGAGCCGGATGACGGACGCACTGCTGGCCGCGGCGCGCGTCGCGGCGGGGGGGATGCCGCGGGGGGCTCCGCCGGGCTGGCTGCGCACCTGGACCGCCACACGGCGGTGGCGGAGGCGCTCCTTCCCGGGGAGGCCGCGGCGGAGGTGGGTGGATGGCTGGAGGAGGCCCGGAGCAAGCTGGCGGAGCTGCTGCGCATCGTCGCCGCGCATCCGGGGACGCGCCGGCCCCTGCTCGACGAGGTGGTCTCCCACGGGGAGCGGCTCTCCTCACGGCTCCTGGCGGAGGCGCTGCGCGCGGCCGGGGTTCCGGCGCGCTGGGTGGACGCGCGCTGCTGCGTACGCACGGACGAGGAGCACGGCCGCGCCGCCCCGCTCCCGGGGCTGACGAGGGAGTGCACGCGCGCGGAGCTCCTCCCGCTGCTGGAGGCGGGGGAGGTCCCGGTGCTGGGCGGCTTCGTGGGCTCCGCGGCCAGCGGCGCGACCACCACGCTGGGACGCGGCGGCTCGGACTACAGCGCCGCGATCGTGGGGGCGGCGCTGGAGGCACGGGAGATCCAGATCTGGACCGACGTCACCGGGTTCCTCACCGCCGATCCGCGAGTGGTCCCCGGCGCCCGGCCCATCGCGCACCTCTCCTACGACGAGGCCGCGGAGCTGGCCTACTTCGGCGCCAAGGTGCTCCACCCGCGCACCATCCAGCCGGCGGTGGAGCGGGCCATCCCGGTGCGGATCTGCAACTCCCGCCAGCCGGAGGCGGGCGGGACGCTGATCGACGCCCGCGCGGAGCCCACCCCGGAGGGGGTGCGCGCCATCGCCCACAAGTCGGGGATCACGGTGATGCGGGTGGCCTCGGCGCGGATGCTGGGGGCGTACGGCTTCCTCCGCGCCCTGTTCGAGGTGTTCGACCGCCACCGGGTGGTGGTGGACGTGGTCACCACCTCGGAGGTGAGCGTGTCGCTCACCCTGGAGGAGGCCGGGGCGCCCGACGCCCTGCTCGCGGACCTCCGCGCCCTCGGGGAGGTGCAGGTGGAGGCCGGAAACGCGATCGTCTGCGTGGTGGGGGCGGGGCTTCGCTCGCGCCCGGGGGTGGCCGGGCGGGTGTTCGCGGTGCTCCCGGACGTCAACGTGGGGCTGATCTCGCAGGGCGCCTCCAGCATCAACCTGACCTTCGTGGTGGAGGAGGGCCGCGCCGCCGAGGTGGTCCGGCGGCTCCACGCGGAGTTCTTCGGGTCTTGACGGCAGTGATTATCCGCTGCCGGTGCTACGGCCCGGCCGGCCCCTGCTCGCGCCGCTCCCGTTTCCCCCGCGCGATCTCGGTCGCCAGAGCGTCGAGGCGCTGCTCCCACAGCCCCCGGAAGCGGTCGAGCCAGCCGTCCACCTCCTCCAGCGGGAGCGGCTCCACGCGGTAGATGCGGCGCGCGCCCTCGGCGCGCGCCGTGGCGAACCCGGACTCCAGGAGGACCCGCAGGTGCTGGGACACCGCGGGCTGGGAGATGCCGAACTCCCGCTGCACCACCTCCACGATCCCGCCCGACGTGCGCTCCCCCTCGGCGAGCAGCTCCAGGATGCGGCGCCGGACGGGGTTCCCCAGGACGTCGAAGGCGTGCATCAGCTGCCGGGATCGTCCCCGGCCGACGCGTCGTCGCCCGTGTACGCCGCCCGGGTCCGCTCCGCCGCGGCGGCGGCCGCCTCGGGGTCGGTGCCGGCGGCGACCGACGCCCGGCCCCAGTCGTCGCTGCTGAGACCCACGAACTCCCGCCCCTCGTCCGTCGCGAGCCACGCGACCGCTTCCTCGGGGACCACGTCCGCGCCGCCCGACAGGTGCACGCCGAGGCCCAGGAGGCAGGAGTCCCACCCGACGCCGACCGCGCCGGGCCCGAACTGGTCCCACATCGCGTCCGGGACGTGCGCCGTGTGCTCCAGCTCCAGGAGGGTGCCTCCGGCCGCGTCCTCGCCGAGCCGCACCTCCACCCACGAGACCTCTCCGCCGTACTCCCAGGTCATCGCCAGGTGCCGGGGCGGGTCGCAGGCGGTGATCTCCCCGCCCGCGTTCCCCTGGAGCTGGTACCGTCCCCCCAGGCGCAGGTCGCCGGAGACGGGGAGGAACCACCGCGGGATGCGCTCCGGGCTGGTGATGGCGTCCCACACGTCGTCGGCGGTCGTGTCGTAGGTGCGGCTGGCGATGATGACCCGCGCGGGCCGTCCGTCGCGCTCGCGGTTCTCGACGGCGCGGGTGACCGCGCCGACCTGGCGGGCGATGTCGATGCCGAGCTTCATGGCGTGTTCCGTGGAGTAGGTGGGTGGTCCGGTCCGGGAGCCTGCCTGGAATAATATAAGTAGAATATGATATAAGACAACGCCTATGCGGTGGGATCGCTCCCCGTCTCCCCCAGCAGGTCGCGCCCCAGCACCTCACCCAGGAAGTCGATCTCGGCGCGCAGCACCTCGGCGGCCGGGCGGCCGCACGGGGCCGTCCGGCCGCAGTGCGTGGCCGTGGTGAAGCCGGTGTGCTCGCCGTAGGGGTCGGTGGCGGCGTCGTGCAGGACCACGC
Organism: uncultured Gemmatimonadales bacterium; assembly: GCA_963733105.1. Taxonomy (GTDB): domain Bacteria; phylum Gemmatimonadota; class Gemmatimonadetes; order Longimicrobiales; family Longimicrobiaceae; genus JAFAYN01. The sequence goes on from CAVTCB010000005.1 coordinate 248,736, forward strand.
CCTCCGGGGAGATGGAGACGGGATGGAGCCAGCAGGCCAGCGGCTTGTAGTGCCAGGGGTGCAGCCCCCGCGCGTCCGCGAGCGCCTGGAGCGCGCAGCGCGAGTCGGCCAGGAGGAAGGCGCAGGCGGTGTCGGGGAGGTGCGCGGGGTAGTCGGGGACGAGGGCGTGGAAGGGCTCCGGCCGGAGGGCGGTCCGCCAGGCGCGCCCCTCGCGCTCCAGCGCCGTCTCCGGGTCCACGCCCGAGGCGCGGAAGAAGTCCGCCTCCTTCCGCAGCAGGTGCCGGAGGACCGCCGCGACCTCGTCGTTGAGCGTCACGCCCTCGGAGCAGCAGGTCCCCCGGCAATGCGCCAGGTCGCACCGCGCCAGGGGCCGCTCGAAGGAGGCGCGGTCGAGCCCCGCGTCGGCGAGCATGGCGCGCAGGGCGCTCTCGGTGGCGGGGTAGGCGGTTCGCGGCGGCTGCATCACCGGGTGCCGGGTCCCAGCACCGCCGCCCCGGCCGTGGCCCCGGCGCCGAAGCTCACCAGGAGCGTGGGGCGGCCCGGGACCAGCCGTCCCGCCCGGATCGCCTCGTCCAGCGCGACGGGGACGGTGGCGGCCCCGGTGTTCCCGCAGCGGTCGATGTTGACGTACACCAGCCCCTCCGGGAGGCCCATGGCGTGCGAGACCGCTTCCAGGATGCGGAGGTTGGCCTGGTGGGGGACCACCAGCCCCAGGTCGGCGCGCCCGATCCCGGCGCGCCCCAGGGCGGCCTCCGCCTGCGCGGCCATGGTGCGCACCGAGGCGCGGAAGAGCCGCGAGCCCTCCATGCGGAGGAGGTGCGACTGCTCCGCCAGCACCCGCTGGTCGAAGGGGCGGAGCGACCCCCCGCCGGGGCGCACCAGCGCGTCCGCCAGCCGCCCGTCGGCCCACCAGCTGGTGGCGCGCACCGCCAGCGGCCCCTCCCCCGCGGCCAGCACCACCGCCCCCGCGCCGTCTCCGAAGAGCGGCCCGGTGGCCGGGTCGGCGCGGTCGGTGACGGTGGACAGCTTGTCCACCCCCACCACCAGCGCGTACCTCCCCAGCCCGCCGCGCAGCAGCGCGTCCGCCACCACCAGGGCGTAGATCCACCCGGCGAAGCCGGCCTCCACGTCGAAGCACGCGGCGCCCCACGCCCCGACCGCCGCCTGCAGCTCGCACGCGGTGGGGGGGGTGAGGTGGTCGGGGGTGGAGGTGGCGACCACCACCACCGCCAGCTCCCCGGCCCCGATCCCCGCCGACTCCAGCGCGGGGAGCGCGGCCCGCGCCGCCATGGCCGCCGTCCCCTCCCCGTCCGCCGCCACCCGCCGCTCGCGGATCCCGGTGCGGCGCAGGATCCACTCGTCCGTCACCCCCGCGAGGGCGGCGATCTCCGCGTTGCCGAGGACGCGCTCCGGGAGCCAGCGCCCCGTCCCGGCGACGTGCGTGGCCTCCACTACCGCGCGAGCGCCGCGTCCACCAGGGCGTCCAGGCGCGGGCGGGGGACGGCCCCGGTCTCCCGCGCCACCTCCGCCCCGCCGCGGAAGGCGATCAGGGTGGGGATGCCGCGGATGCCGAAGCGCGCGGAGGCGGCGGGGTTGCGGTCGGTGTCCAGCTTGGCCACCAGGACGCTCCCCGCGCGGTCGCGGGCGAGCTGGTCCAGGACGGGCGCCATGACCTTGCACGGCCCGCACCAGTCGGCGTAGAAGTCCACCAGCACCGGGACCTCGCTCCCCGCCACCACCCGCTCGAAGTCGGCGTCGCTGAGCGCCAGCGGCCGGTCCAGCGGGATGGGCTTCCCGCAGCTCCCGCACTTCGGCCCGGCCGCGGCGCGCGCCAGGTCCACCCGGTTCAGCTTTCCGCAGGAGGGGCAGCGCACCGTGGCCCTGCGGCTCGTCGTCGTTTCCGCCATGTCGTCCTCCTCGCCCGTGGGCGTCGTCCGTGGTCGCTCCCGGACGGGTACAAGTTCCATGCGCGCGGCACTTTCGGGCTTGATTCGGCCCGCCGCGGGCGATAGAGTGGGTCGGTCCACCCGCGCGGGTCCCCGAAGCCGAGTCCGTGAGCCCGGTCACGCCGCACCCCTCCACCGCCGTCGCCCACGAGATCCTCGACCACTACCTGGCGGAGTGGGCGGAGGCGGTCGCGCGCGGGCTTCGCGGCGCCCGCCCCGCGGAGGAGGGGGAGGAGGAGCCGGCCCCGGTGAGAGTGGTGTACGCGGACGGCTTCTGCAACTCCGGGGGGCGCCACTCGCTGGTGGGCCCCGGGCGCGCCGCCGCGGGGGCGGGGTCGGCGCTGCGCGGGGTGCGCGCGCTGGAGCGGCTGGCCGCGCGGGCGCCGGGGGCGCGCGCGGGGCTGCACGCGACGGCGGTGCTGGTGGAGGAGGACCCGGCGGAGGTGGACCGGCTGGAGCGCACGCTGGAGGCGGCGGGGCTGGGCGCGCGCGTCCGCCGCACGGACGACCCGGCGGGGCTCGCCGCGGGGGAGGTCGGCCTGGTGCACGCGGAGCTGGCGGAGGCCGCGGAGGGGGTGGGGCGCGCGCTGGCCGCGGCGGACCACGCCCTCTGCTTCCTGGCGCCCCCCGCGGCGGGGAAGCTCCCCCTCGCGACCGTGCGCTCGCTCGCGGCGCACGGGGCGGACCTCCTCGTCGCCTTCCCCCACGCGGAGCTGCTGAAGCAGGCGCGCTGGCGCGGGAGCACGCTGGCCGACCTCCCCTCGCACGCCCGCCAGCAGGCGGACGGCTACTCGGCGCTCTTCGGCGACGCGCGCTACGAGTGGCTCCCCCTGTGGCGCGAGGCGGAGCGGGCGGGGGGAGCGCGCGCGGCGGAGGCCCGCATGGTGGAGCGCTACGCGGCGCGCCTGGCGGAGCTCCCCGGGAGGACGCTGAAGCGCCTCCCCGTGCACCTCTCGGACGAGCCGGCGGACTCGCTGTACCTCTTCCTCCTGGCGGCGGACCCGGCGGGCGCCCTGTGGCTGAACCGCGCGGTGCGCGAGGCGGGGGTGGCGGACCGCGCGGAGCTGGACCGCGCCTTCCGCGCGGAGGAAGCCCCCGCGGAGGAGGCCGTGCTGGAGCTGTTCGCGCCGGAGGAGGGGGGGGACGGCCCGCTGGCGCCCCCCGGCGAGCGCCCGGCGGACACGGCGCGGCTGGCGCGGACGCTGGTGGAGCGCTTCCGCGGGCGGACGGTGCCGTACGGCGAGGTGCTGCGGGGGCTGGCGGACACGGACCTCACGGGGGACGAGGTGCGCCGCGCCATGGCGGCGCTGAAGCGGACGGGGGAGGCGGCCTACCGCTCGCTCTCCGGCTCCGCCGCGGAGGTGGAGTTCCCGACGGTTCCCGTGGTCCCGGCCCGGCGCCGCGCAGCGCGCGCGCGCCCGGCGGACCTCCCCCTCCTGGCGGGGCTGGAGCCGGACCCCGCGGAGTAGCAGGGGGCCGCGGGGCCCCCTACCACCGCCGGGTCCGCCGGCTTACCAACCGGGCTCGTAGCCGCGGCGGTTCCCCATCCCGTAGCCGAGGAAGTAGTCGCCCCGGTTGGTGGGGTTCATGTTGCCGCCGCCGGCGCCGCGGTCCATCCCGCCGCCGAAGCCGCCCGTCCCCCCGCCGTACCCGTACCCCCCGTTGGCGTACCCGCCCTGGGTGCCGCCCCCGCCTCCGCGGCTCATCCCCCCGCGGTTGCCGCTGTAGCCGCCCTGCTGCCCGTAGCCGCCGGAGCGGCCCCCGCCCCCGTACCCGCCGCGGTCCTGCCCGTAGCCGCCGCCCGACCCCAGCCCGCCGCCGGCGCCGTAGCCGCCGCGGTTCCCCATCCCGTAGTTCCGGCCGTAGTCGCCGTAGGTGTGGTCGCCCTGGCCGTAGTCGTTGTAGTCGGCGCCGTAGCCCTGCTGGCCGTGCCCGGCGGCGTAGCGGCGGTAGCGCCAGTGTTCGTCGCCCCCGCTCCCGCGGCCCATGTTCCCGCCGCGGTCCATGTTGCCCCAGTTGCCCCCGCCCTCGCCGCCCCGGTAGCCGGCCTGCATGTCGTAGCCGCCGGCCCCGCGGGTGTCGTGGCCGCCCTGCTCGTCGCCCATCAGCCTGCCGAACCAGCGCCGCGCGCCGCCCATCATGCCGCCCTGGTGGTCGTCGTAGTCGCGTCCGTACCGCATGGTCGCCTCCTCAGGTTTCGCTGGTGGACCGTCCCGCCCGGGACGGGCCGGAACGGCGTTGCAATTCACGGGCCCGAATCCGGCTCCGCGAGAGTCGTATGTCGTTGCTCAGAGGTGACTTGCGGGAGGAGCGCCCGTTCCCGGTTTGACGCGCCCGCCCGCCGGACCTAACCTGTCGGGGCCGGTCCTCCCACCCTCCGCCCCGTCCCGGGACCCCGATGGCGCCCCTCCCCCTCTCGCCCGCCCGCCGGGCGACGCTGGAAGCCCTCTGCCGCCGCGTCGCCCCGGAGCACCCGGGGGTGGACCCGGCGGGGGCGGTGGAGGCGCGCCTGGCTGCCGGCGACCCGGAGACGGCCCGCCGGGTGGCGGCGCTGCTCTCGGTCTTCGGCCACCCGGCGGCCGGGGCGCTGCTGGCGGGGCGCCCCCGCGCCTTCGCGAGCCTGGGGCCGGAGGCGCAGGACGCCTGGCTGCGCGCCTGGCAGGGGAGCCGCGTCCCCTTCCGCCGCACCGTCTTCCAGGCGCTCCGGAAGCTGGTGCTCTCCACCTTCTACGCCCTCCCGGAGACGCACGCCGCGGTGGGCTACCCGGCCCCCTTCCACGCGCGCGCGCCGGAGCTCCCCTGGGAGGGGGCGCTCCCCGGCGCGCCGGACGACGCGGAGCCGGTGGCGCGCCCGGCCCGGCGCGACCCTCCGCCGCCCGCGGGGCCGCGGCTGGCGAGCCTCTCCGGCGGCGCCCCGGGCGACGTGCGGGTGCGGGCGGGGGTGTGCGTGGTGGGGACGGGCGCGGGCGGGGCCGTGGTCGCCGCGCGGCTGGCGGAGGCGGGGCACGACGTGGTGCTCCTGGAGGAGGGGGGCCTGTGGAGCGCGGAGGAGATGACGGAGGTGGAGGCGGAGATGGTGCCGCGCCTGTACGCGGACGGCGGCGCGCGCGCCACGGACGACCTGGCGGTCTCGATCCTCCAGGGGCGGGCGGTGGGGGGAGGGACGCTGGTGAACTGGATGATCATGCTCCGCACGCCGGAATGGGTGCTGGAGGAGTGGGCGCGGGAGCACGGCGCGGAGGGGATGGGCGCGGCGGAGCTGGCCGCCGTGTTCGAGCGGGTGGAGGCGGAGACGCACACCCGCCGGGTCCCGGACGACGCGCACTCCCCGGCCAACCGGGTGGTGCTGGACGGGGCGGCGGTGCTGGGGTGGAGCGCCCGCGCGGCCTCGGTCAACGCGCGCGGGTGCGTCCGCTCCGGGGCGTGCGGGCTGGGGTGCCGCTACGGCGCCAAGCAGGGTGCGGCGTCCGTGTACCTCCCGCGCGCGCTGGCGGCGGGGGCGCGGCTGTACGCGGACGCGCGGGTGGAGCGCGTGGAAGTGGCGGAGCGCGGCGGGCGGGCGCCGCTCAAGCGGGTGCACGCGACGCTGCTGGACCGGGAGACGGGGGCGCCGCGGGGGCGGCTGGTGGTGGAGGCGCCGACCGTGGTGCTGGCGGCGGGGGCGGTGGGGACGCCGGCGCTCCTGCAGCGCTCGGGGATGGGCGGGGGCGGGGTGGGGAAGTGGCTCCGCCTGCACCCCACCTCGGTGGTGGTGGGCCGCTACGGGCGCGAGGTCCACGGGGGCACCGGCATCCCCCTCTCGGCGGTGTGCGACGAGTTCCTTCGCGGGGAGGACGGGTACGGCTCCTGGATCGAGTGCCCGCCGCTCTACCCGGCCATCTCGGCGGCGTCGCTCCCGGGGTTCGGGGCCGCGCACCGGGAATTGATGGAGGGCTTCCCGCGGCTGGCGTCGCTGATCGTGCTGGCGCGCGACGGGGCGGAGCGGGGACGCTCCAGCGGCGAGGTGGCGGTGGACCGGCGGGGGCGGACGCGCATCCGCTACCGGCTGGGCCCGGCGGACCGGGGGACGCTGCTGCGCGGGCTGGAGGCGGCGGCGCGGCTGCACTTCGCCGCGGGTGCGGAGGAGGCGCTGACGCTGCACGAGGACGCGTGCCGGATGCGCTCGGCCGCGGACGTGGGGGAGATCGCCCGCCGCGGCTACGCGCCCAACCGGATGGGGCTGTTCTCCGCCCACGTCAACGGCACCTGCCGCCTGGGGACGGACCCACGGACGAGCGGGTGCTCGCCGGACGGGGAGCGCTGGGGCGTGCCGGGGGTATACGTGGCCGACGGCTCGCTCCTTCCCACCGCGCCGGGCGTCAACCCGCAGGAGACCATCATGGCCGTGGCGACGATCGTCGCGGAAAGAATTCACGCGCGGCACGGGGCGGGATCGACATGACACTCTGCCACACCTCCGCCGGCCGGTCCGCCCAGCGCACCGGTTCCCCTGCGGGCCGCGCCGAGCCGGCCTCACGTCCCGGCGACCTGTCGCTCCGGGTCGCCACGTCGGCGCCCGCGCGCCTGGCGTACGCGCAGCGCCCGCCGCGGCCCACCCAGCCGCCCGCAGCCCCGCCCGTCGCCGCGCCGGCCACCGGCCAGCCGGCCCCCCCGCCGGCCACGGCCACCCCCACGCTCTCCCTGTCCAACCACACCGGCTACGCCGACACGGGCTCCGAGTCCCACAAGCAGGTCCGCTTCGACGTCACCGTCCCCGCCGGGCAGAACCCGCGGGACTACGCCCTGGTGAACAAGATCAGGGGAGAGGCCGTCCGCAACCCCCGCGGAGATCCGTTCTACGTCACCATGGACCAGATCTCCGTGCCCTACTACTTCACCAGTTGGAGAGTGGACTCCCCCGATGCCGACCCCGTCTACGCCAGCAGCGGCTCGCTGCGGTGGACGTACACCCCCACGCCGTCCGGATTCTACACCACCGACGATCCCGGCCCCGCCCGCTCCAGCGAGCCCGGCTCGTTCTGGGACCTGTGCTTCAAGACCGAGCTGCACCGCCTCGCCGCCGTCCCGACCGTCTACTCCGCCCCGCTCCCCGCGCCGCTGGACACGAAGTACTGGCGCTACTACGTCCGCGTGGACGGCTCGGGCCGCTTCTCGCACACGCGCCCCCGCGGCGAGCCCGACCGGTGCGACACGAGGTGAGGCGGTAGACCCTCCTCCCCGGGCAGCGACAAAGTTCTTCTCCGCCGGGCGCCCGCCCGTTATTTTGTCGCCATCGGTCCGTCCGGTCCCGCTCTGCCCTCCCTCTCCCTCCCGCAGGCACCTCCATGCCCATGACCGCTCCGCGCGCCGCCGCTCCGTCGGAGGACGCGCCCCCCCGCCGCAGGCTGCTTCCCTGGCTCCACGTGTCCCGCGAGCTCCCCCCGGTCCGCAGGCCCGCGGACGACGCGCTACTCTCCGATCTCCGGCTCCTCCGCGCCGAGATCCAGGACCTGCGGGCCGTCCTCGCGCAGGTGCACAGGGGCGAGGCGCCGCTCCGCCACTTCGTGGAATACATCGCGATCACGCGCGAGCAGGTCCGCGACATCATCGGGCGCGTGCGGACCGACGACGACTGCGTCCGCCGCATCCTCAACGCCTGGGAGCAGCTGGAGAGCTGCAGCCTGATCCGCCGCCCGGACGAGGAGCTCTCCCCGCAGCTCCAGGTGCAGTGCCTGAACCTGCTCGAGGGCCAGTGCCGGCAGATCGCGTACTGGTGCTGCCACCGCACCATCCCCGAGCGGGTCATCGAGTGGCTCCGCGACACCCAGCCCGGGTACGCCATCCCCTTCCACATGGTGTTCGAGGACGAGCTCCCCGACCACGAGGACCGGCAGAAGATCCTCAACCACCTGGCGCTCGCCCCCAACGTGCTGAAGCCGTACGGCGGCCTGGCCGACCCCGAGAACGGGGTGGTCTACAGCTACGAGCCGGAGCTGAGCAAGCGCATCGGCTCCCTGGTGCGCGTGGCCCTGGCCCTGCTCCTGGCGACGGCGCTCGTCCTGGCAGCCGGCACCATGGTCCCCGTCGAGGGGGTCGGCGCCAGCCGGCAGGTGCTCCTGATCGGGTGGATCGCCGTGCTCCTCGGGTCCCTGGTCCACGTGGGGGTCGCGACGGCGAAGCGGGCGAGCACCCTGGGCGGGAGCCCCGTCGTCCTCCCGGTCCGGCGCTTCCTCCTGGTGGTGAACGCGCGCGAAGGGCTCATCCTCCTGCGCACCTTCATGGCCGGCCTGGGCTACCTGGGGTACGTGTTCGGGGTGGGGAGCGCCGGCGAGACCAAGCTCCAGGCGTTCATGTTCAGCGCCTTCCTGGTGGGGTACAGCCTCGACAGCGTCGTGGATCTCCTGGGCTCCAGCTTCGACCAGCGCGCCGTGGTGCAGAGCGCCGTCCTGCGGAAGCAGTTCGGGGCGGGCTGACGGCCGCGCGGCCGGGGGCGCCGAGTTGCCGGACCGTCGCCGGGACGGGTATGTTCCGTCTCCACCCGTCCCGGCGTCCCGTCCTCCCCCCGCGATCCGCCATGCCGACACGCTCTTCCCCGACCCGCCGCGCCCTCGCCGCCCTGCTCGGCCTCCTCGCGCTCGCGGGCGCCGCCCCCGCCGCGGGCGCCCAGGCCCCCGCCGCCCTCCTCGCCGAGATCGACCGCCGCGCCGCCGAGGTGCAGCCGCAGGTCGTCGCCTGGCGGCGCGACTTCCACCAGCACCCCGAGCTGTCCAACCGCGAGGAGCGCACCGCCCGCGTCGTCGCCGAGCACCTGCGGAAGCTGGGGCTGGAGGTGCGCACCGGCGTCGCCCGGCACGGCGTCGTCGCCACCCTGCGCGGCGGGCGCCCCGGCCCCGTCGTCGCCCTCCGCGCCGACATGGACGCCCTCCCCGTCACCGAGCAGGTGGAGCTGCCGTTCAGGTCCACCGTGCGGAGCACGTACAACGGGCAGGACGTCGGCGTGATGCACGCCTGCGGGCACGACATGCACACCGCCATGCTGATGGGCGCCGCCCAGGTGCTCGCCGGGATGCGCGAGCGCGTCCCCGGCACCGTGCGGTTCATCTTCCAGCCCGCCGAGGAGGGCCCGCCCCCGGGGGAGGAGGGCGGCGCCAGCGTCATGGTACGCGAGGGTGCGCTGCGCGACCCCGCCCCGTCCGCCATCTTCGGCCTGCACGTCTGGCCCCAGCCCGTCGGCACCCTCCACTACCGCCCCCTGGGCACCATGGCCAGCGCCGACAACTTCCGCATCGTCGTGCGCGGCCGGCAGACCCACGGCGCCGTGCCCTGGGGCGGCGTCGACCCCATCGTCGTCGGCGCGCAGATCGTCACCGCCCTGCAGACCATCGCCGCCCGGCAGGTCAACGTCACCCTCGCCCCCTCCGTCGTCACCGTGGGGAGCTTCCAGGGCGGGCTGCGCAACAACATCATCCCCGACTCCGTGGTGATGCTGGGGACCATCCGCGCCTTCGACCCGGGGATGCAGCGCGACATCCACGAGCGCGTCCGGCGCACCGCCCGCGCCATCGCCGAAAGCGCCGGCGCCACCGCCGAAGTCGAGATCCGCGAGCTGGCCCCCGTCACCTACAACGACCCGGCGCTCACCGCGCGCATGGCGCCCACCCTGGAGCGCCTGGTGGGGAAGGAGCGCGTCCAGCCGTCGCTGCCGATCACCGCCGCCGAGGACTTCGCGTACTACCAGAAGGAGATCCCGGGGATGTTCTTCTTCCTGGGGATCGTCCCCCAGGGGCAGGACCCGGCCAAGGCGCCCGCCAACCACTCGCCGCTGTTCTTCGCGGACGAGGGGGCTCTTCCCGTGGGCGTCCGGGCGCTGGCGCACGTGGCCGTGGACTACCTGTCGATGCGATAGGGGTTTTTCGTGGCGGGGCCGCTCCGGAGCCCGGCCAAACAGCGGCCGGTCTCCTGCGCGGGGGCGGTGAGCCTCGCGAAACCGCCCGCGAGTCTCCCCGCCCCGGAGTGAGCCACCGGAAACGGCCCCGGTGTCTCCCTCCGAGAGGATTTTACGGGTACTGCGGAACTGCTGAACGGCAAAGACCGGGATCTCGGTGAGGCCCGGCCTTCGTGAGTCGGCGGGCATCGTACCCCCCACCCCCGGCCCCTCCCCCGCAGGCGGGGGAGGGGAGAACGACGAAGATCCTACCGGCGGGAGCGCGGAGCGCGCGGGCGGAGCCCGCCAGTCCGCGAAGGCGGACTTCGTGCCTTCGTTGCAGCGAATTCATTCGCCCGCCGTTCTCCCAACCCCGACCTGACCGCATGTCCGCCGAGCCCACCCGCGTCCTCTTCGTCTGCCTGGGGAACATCTGCCGCTCCCCGCTCGCCGAGTCCGTCTTCCGCCACCTGGCGCAGGAGCGCGGCGTGGATCACCTCTTCGAGCTGGACTCCGCCGGGACCTCCGGGTACCACGCCGGCTCCCCCCCCGACCGCCGCAGCGCCGCCACCGCGCTCGCCCGCGGCGTCCGGGTGGCCGGGGCCAGCCGGCAGCTCACCGCCGCCGACCTGCGCCGCTTCCAGTGGGTCGTCGTGATGGACGCCGAGAACCTGGCCGAGACCGAGGCGCTGCACGCCGCCACCGGGGGGACCGCCCGCGTCCACCGGCTCCGCGAGTGGGACCCCAGCCCCGACTCCCCCGACGTCCCCGACCCCTACTACGGCGGCCCCCGCGGCTTCGACCACGTCCACGACGTCGTCGAGCGCTCCTGCGCCGCCCTCCTCGACCACCTCCTGCGCGAGCGCGGCGCCGCGTGACCCTCCCCGCCGCGCTCCGGCAGAGGCTGGAGGAGCGCTTCGGCCCCGTCCGCGAGGGGCCCGCCGTCGGCGGCGGGTGCGTCAACCGCGCGCTCCGCGTCGAGCTCCGCTCCGGGCCCGCCTTCCTCAAGTACCACGAGCGCCCCCCCGCCGGCGCCTTCCCCGCCGAGGCGCGCGCCCTCGCCGCCCTGCGCGCCGCCGCCGGGGAGGAGGTGCGCGTCCCCGGAGTCCTCGCCGCCTTCGATCCCGCCGGGGAGGGAGCGCCCGGCGAGCCCGGGTGGCTCCTCCTGGAGTGGATCGAGCCCGGCGCCCCCGGCCCCGCCCACGACGAGCGGCTGGGGCGCGGGCTCGCCGCGCTGCACCGCGGCGCGCGCGGCGCCTGGGGGTGGGACGAGGACGGCTTCATCGCCACCCTCCCGCAGCCCAACGGCCCCGCCGCCGACTGGGCCGCCTTCTGGCGCGACCGGCGCCTGGAGCCCATGCTCCGCCGCGCCCGCGACGCCGGCCACGCCCCCGGCGCCCCCGCCGACTGGGAGCGCCTCCTCGCCCGCCTCCCCGGCCTCCTCGACCCCGCCGACGGCGACGGCCCCTCCCTCCTGCACGGCGACCTGTGGAGCGGCAACGTGCGCCCCGGCGCCGACGGCGCCCCCTGGCTGGTGGACCCCGCCGCCTACCGCGGCCACCGCGAGGTAGACCTCGCCATGACCCGGCTGTTCGGCGGCTTCTCCGCCCGCTTCCGCGCCGCCTACGCCGAGGCGTGGCCCCTCCTCCCCGGGTGGCAGGGGCGCGAGCCCGTCTACCGGCTGTACCCCCTCCTGGTGCACGTCGTCCTCTTCGGCGGGGGGTACGCCGCGCAGGCCGGGGACGCCCTGCGCGAGGCGCTGCGCGCCTCCTGAGCCCGCCCCCCGCTGGCACCCGCTCCCGCCACGGGGATATAATGAGGCGGGCCGCACCCGCGCGGTCCCGCCACCCCGCCCAGCGGAGACGCCCATCGGCGTGACAGAGGGAACCCCCGAAGACCTGCTCCGGACGCCGCTCGCGCCCGCAGGCGCCGCCCTGCGGCCCGCCGGCTCGCTCGCGCTCACCCGCGCCCTGGTGCGGCAGGCCGAGCGCGCCATGTATCGCGCCTCCGACGCCTCCCAGGTCCGCGGCAACACCGCGCGCCTCCTGGTGGACGGACCCACCGCCTTCCCCGCCTGGCTGGAGGCCATCGGGAGCGCCCGGGAGTGGGTGCACCTGGAGAACTACATCGTCCGCGACGACCGCACCGGCCGCCTCTTCCGCGACGCCCTCGTCGAGAAGGCCCGCCAGGGCGTGCGCGTGCGCGTCCTCTACGACTGGCTGGGGTGCTGGGCCACCCCCGGGCGCTTCTGGAAGCCGCTGCGCGACGCCGGCGGCGAGGTGCGCGCCTTCGCCTCCCCCAGCGTCCGCGACCCCCTCAACTTCCTGCGCCGCGACCACCGCAAGGTCGTCGCCGTGGACGGCGAGTACGCCTCCATCTCCGGGATGTGCATCGGCGACGAGTGGGCCGGCGACCCCGACGCCGGCGTTCCCCCCTGGCGCGACACCGGCGTCGAGTTCCGCGGGCCCGTCGCCGCCCTCATCGACCGCGCCTTCGCCCGCACCTGGGCCATCACCGGCGAGCCCCTCCCCCCCGACGAGGTCGCCGAGCCCGACGCCGTCCCCCGCGCCGGGGACGTCGCCGTCCGCGTCGTCGAGGGCGAGCCCGGGCGGTCCCGCATCTACCGCCTCTCCCAGTTCGTCTTCGTGGGCGTCGAGCGGCGGCTGTGGATGACCGATCCCTACTTCGTCGCCCCCCCCGCCATGACCGAGGCCCTCGCCGCCGCCGCCCGCGACGGCGTCGACGTGCGCGTCATCGTCCCCGCCTACAACAACTGGCCCATCGTCGGGGGGATGTCGCGCGCCGGGTACCGCCCCCTCCTGGAGGCCGGCGTGCGGCTCTACGAGTGGGAGGGGCCCATGATCCACGCCAAGACCGCCGTCGCCGACGGCGTCTGGTCGCGCGTGGGCTCCAGCAACATGAACCTGGCCTCCCTCCTGGGGAACTGGGAGATGGACGTCGCCGTCGTCGACCGGGCCTTCGCCGCCGAGATGGAGGAGCTCTTCCTCCGCGACCTGGACTCCTCCGTCGAGATCACCCTCACGCGCACCGGCGGGCGGGGCATCGGGCGCCGCGAGCGCCGCGCCGTGGACCGCGTCGTGGTGGAGAACCCCGCCGACGTCGGGAAGCCCGGCCGCGCCTCCGCGCGCCACGCCCGCGCCCGCGCCTCCCGCGGCGGGAGCCTGGGGCGCGCCCTGGGGCGCGTCGCCCGCGCCGGCTCCGTCCTGGCGCGCGCCCTGGTGGGGAAGCGGATGATCGGGCGCGAGGACACCGGGTGGGTGGGCGCGCTCGGCGTCGTGCTCGTCCTCCTCTCCGCCGTGGGCGTGTTCCTGCCGCGCGTGTTCGCGTGGCCGTTCTCGTTCCTGCTGTTCTGGCTGGGGGTCGCCTCGCTGGTGCGGGCGGCCACTCCCGTTTCCCGCCGGCACCGGCGCTGATTTTAGGATCAAGTGCGAGGCTTGGGCGTGCCCCCGGCTGCGCCGGGGTCGGGCTGCGGCTCCGTAGGACACGATACGACCGTGTCCAACGGAGTCGAGCCCGCGCAAACAGCCGCGCGGGTCTCGCCCCTTCGGGCTCGCATCCCTCACGCAACTGCTTGTCGTACCTGTAGTTCCTGCCGTTGTCGTGCTCCCCTCCCCCCTTGTGGGGGAGGGGTCGGGGGTGGGGGGTCTCCCCCGTTCCCGATCGGGAACCTCCTCCTCACCGGCGCTCCTCGCCCCCTTTCCCGGAATTCGCCGAAACGGTACCGCCCGCCCGACCCCGCGCCGCCCCCCTCCCGGACCCCCGAACCCCCAGCACCCGGGCGGGCTCCCGCCCCACCCGCAGCCGCCTCCCGCGACCCGAATCCGGGAACGCAGATCCATATGTTCATGCGGCGCATTGATTTGTTTCTCGTAAAGCTCTATATTGGTTGCCGTTACCGAAAAGTTTCCTCGGTCGCAGTGCCCGCACTCGGCCCCTCTCGGCGCGATCGTCGTTCGCAGATCTCAACCCGGAGGCAGCATGCAGTTTCGGTCCGCACTCCCCGTCGCGGTTCTCATCGGTGGCGTGATCGGCGCCGCCAGCGCGGGGCTCAGGTCACCCGGAGAGCCCGCGTCCGCCGGCCTCGCCGCCCGCCCCACGAGCACCCTGGCCGCCCTCACGGCCGTGGCTCCCTCGACCGCCTCCGCCACCTGGGACATCCCGGTGGTGCGGAACTCGTCCGTCGAGCGCTTCATCGACATCTTCACCGGCAAGCAGTCCGACCGGATGGCGCTGTACCTCAAGCGCTCCGGGAAGTACGAGGGGATGATCCGCGGCAAGCTCCGCCAGCGCGGGATGCCCGAGGACCTGGTCTACCTCTCCATGATCGAGTCCGGGTTCAACCCCACCGCGCGCTCGCGCGCCTCCGCCGTCGGCCTCTGGCAGTTCATGGCCGGCACCGCCCGCGACTACGGCCTGCGCGTCGACGGCTACGTCGACGAGCGCAAGGACCCCGAGAAGTCCACCGACGCCGCGCTCCGCTACCTCACCGACCTGCACGCGCAGTTCGGCTCCTGGTACCTGGCCGCCGCCGCGTACAACACCGGCCACAACCGCGTGAGCCGCGTGATGCGCGAGATGACCGGCTCCGAGAAGGGCGAGGAAGCGGACTTCTGGCGCATCCGCCGCCGCCTCCCCGCCGAGACCCGCGAGTACGTGCCGCTGATGCTGGCCGCCGCGCTCATCGGCAAGGAGCCGCACAAGTACGGGCTGGGCGACGTGGAGCGCTACCTCCCGCTGCGCACCGACACCGTGCGCGTCCCCAACGGGACCGACCTGGAGGTGGTGGCCGAGGCCGTGGGCGTCACCGAGAAGGAGCTGCGCTCGCTGAACCCGCACCTGGTGCGCGGCGTCACGCCCCCGGGGAAGAAGGGATGGGCCGTGCGCATCCCCGACGGCCGCGCCGAGCGCTTCGCCACGGCCTTCGAGGCCGCCCGCGCCGAGGCCTCCGCCCGCGCCAAGGTGGAAGCCGCCAAGCAGCGCCAGGTGCGCGTGGCCCAGGCGGCGCGCGCCAAGGCCAAGAGCAAGGCCCGCGTGGCCTCCGCCTCCACCGGCCGGCACCGGGTGCGCAAGGGCGAGTCGCTCTGGACCATCGCCCGGCGCAACGACGTGAGCGTGGCGTCTCTGAAGCGGGCCAACGGGATGCGGGGTTCTTCCCTCCGTCCGGGGCAGACGCTGCGGATTCCGCGGGCACGGTAGAAGCTTCGGTTTTCTTCGATGGCAGGGGCCGTCGCCTTCGGGCGGCGGCCTTTTTCGCGTCTGCTGGGGCCGCTCCGGAGCCCGGCAAACGGCGCCGGTCTCCTGCGCGGGGGCGGTGAGCCTCGCAAACCGCGCGAGTCTCCCCGCCCCGGAGTGAGCCAGCCGAAACGGCCCGGCTGTCTCCCTCCGTCACGGATCATACGGGTACAGCGGGAACGGCAACCACGGAAAAGCCCCTCCCCTGCTTGCGGGGGAGGGGTTGGGGTGGGGGCCCCGCCGTCGCAGGCTGTCCCCTGTTCCCTGTTCCCTGTCCCCTCCGTTCCTCCTAGATTCCGCCCATGCCCACACCCCCCGTCCCCCGCCGCGTCCTCCTGGTGTTCCTCGACGGCGTGGGGATCGGGGAGGACGACCCGGACGTCAACCCGCTCGCCGCCGCGCGGATGCCGCGGCTTCGCGCCATGCTGGGGGGGAGGATCCCGGTGCGGGAGCAGCTGGAGGGGGGGCGGATCGAGGGGGAGGGCGCGGTGATGGTGGCCGCCGACGCCACGCTCGGCGTCGCCGGGCGGCCGCAGAGCGGGACCGGGCAGACCGCGCTCTTCACCGGCGAGAACGCCCCGGCCCTCTTCGGGCGGCACTTCGGGTCGTGGGTCCCCACCCCGCTTCGGCCGCTCCTCGCCGAGCGGAGCCTCCTCGCGCGCGCCGTGCGGGCGGGGCGGAGCGCCGCCTTCGCCAACGCCTACCCCGTCAGCGTCTTCGGCGTCGAGGCCTTCGTGGGGAAGCGCCCCGCCGCGCCTCCCCTGGCTGCCCACGCCGCCGGGCTCCTGGTGCGCGACCGCGACGAGCTGCGCGCCGGACACGCCGTCGCCTCCTCCATCACCCGCGAGGGGTGGCTCCGCCAGCTCGGCGTCGACCTCCCCGCCGTCACCGCCGACGAGGCCGGACGGCACCTGGCCGCCATCGCCGCCGGGCACGAGGTCACGCTGTTCGCCCACTACGACACCGACGCCGTCGGGCACCGCGGGGAGATGGCCCCCGCCGTCGCCGCCCTGGAGCGGGTGGACGCCTTCCTCGGCGGGCTCCTCGACGCCCTCCCCGGCGACGCCCTCCTGGTCGTCGCCAGCGACCACGGCAACGTCGAGGACGTCCGCGCCGGGCACACCCTCAACCCCGTCCCCGTCATCGCCGCCGGACCGGGGCGCGAGGCCGTCGCAGGGAGCGTCCGCGACCTCACCCACGTCGCCCCCGCGCTCCTGGGGCTCCTGGGGATCGCGTGAGCGCCCGCCGCCGAACCCCGCGCGGGGACCGGGGTACCGAGGAGTCTTTTCCCGACACGGATCGAACCGCAGCCCCACGACGCCCCGTGACCGACGCCGTGCGAGACCCCGCGCGACTCGCCGCGCTCCACCGCACCGCCCTCCTCGACACCCCGCCCGAGGCCGTGTTCGACCGCCTCACGCGGCTGGCGTCCCGCGTGGTGGGGGCGCCCGTCTCCACCGTCACCCTGGTGGACCGCGACCGCGAGTTCTACAAGAGCGCCGTGGGGCTGGCCGACCCGGAGTCGCGCGAGGGGCCGCTGGACACCTCCTTCTGCCGGCACGTGGTGGAGACCGGCGCCCCGCTCGCCGTGGAGGACGCGCGCACCCACCCCCGCTTCCGCGACCGGAAGGAGCCCTTCGGCGAGCTGGCCTACCTCGGCTACCCGCTCCGCACCCCCGACGGCCAGGTGGTCGGCACCCTGTGCGTCAGCGACCTGCAGCCCCGCCGCTGGAGCGACGACGACCACGAGGTGCTGGAGGGGCTCGCCGCCGCCGCCGCCGCCGAGATCGGGCTGCGCCTGGAGTTGGCCGAGCGCCGGGAGAGCGAGGCGCGCTTCCGCACCTTCATGGCGCACAGCCCCGCCCTCGCCTTCATGAAGGACGAGGAGGGGCGCTACGTGTACTTCAACCGCGCCTACGAGCGGGCCTTCCACACCACCCTCGGCGCCTGGTGGGGGCGCACCGACGACGACCTCTTCCCCCCCGACGTCGCCCGGAGGCTGCGGGAGCACGACCTGGAGGTGCTCTCCGACGGCGCGCGCGAGGTGGTGGAGACCCTCCCCATGCCCGACGGCGCGGAGCGGGAGTGGCGCGTCCTCAAGTTCCCCTTCGAGGACCCCCAGGGGCGGCGCTTCCTGGGCGGCGTGGCCGTGGACGTCACCGAGCAGCGCCGCGCCGAGCGCATGCGCCACGACCTGGTGTCCGTGGTCAGCCACGAGCTGCGCACCCCGCTCACCGCCGTCCGCGCCGCCCTCGGGCTCCTGTGCGGCGGGCTGCTGGACGCCCGCCCCGAGCGCGCGCGCGACATGCTCGACACCGCGCTCCGCAACACCGAGCGCCTGATGAAGCTGGCCAACGACCTGCTGGACGTGGAGCGCTTCGCCTCCGGCCAGTCCGCCGTGGAGCCCCGCCCCTACTCCGCCGCCGAGCTGATGTCGCAGGCCGCCGAGGTGGTGCGCGAGGCCGCCGCCGCCTCCGGCGTGTGGGTGGTGGTCCACCCCGCGGCCGCCGTCGTCCACGCCGACCCCGACCGCGTCAACCAGGTGCTGGTGAACCTCCTCGCCAACGCGGTCAAGTTCTCCGAGGCCGGGGGGACGGTGTGGCTGGGGGCCGAGGTGTCGGCCGGGGAGGCTCGCTTCTGCGTGCGCGACCGGGGGCGCGGCATCCCCCCCGACCGCCTGTCCTCCGTCTTCGAGCCCTTCGCGCAGGTGGACTCCTCCGACGCGCGGCGCCAGAAGGGAGTGGGGCTGGGGCTCGCCATCGCCCGCGGGATCGTGGAGCGGCACGGCGGGCGGATCTGGGCCGAGAGCGAGCCGGGGAAGGGGAGCAGCTTCTTCTTCACCCTCCCGCTCGCCGGTTGACTTTCCTCTTACCGGAAGACGAATGAAGCTGAAGGCGGTCCTCTACGACTTCGACGGCACGCTGGCGGACAGCACCGAGCTGATCATGCGCTGCTACCGCCACACCATGGCGGCGCACCTGGGGGAGGCCCCCCCCGACGAGGAGTGGCTGAGCGGATTCGGGATGACGCTGGAGACGCAGGTGGCCCGCTTCGCGCGCTCGGCCGCCGAGCGGGAGGCGATGCTCGACACCTACCGCACCCACCAGCGCGAGCACCACGACGCCATGCTCCGCCCCTTCCCGGGAACACTGGAGACGGTGGAAGCGCTCGCCGCGCGCGGCCTCGGCCTGGCCATCGTCACCAGCAAGCACCGCGAGGCCACGCTGCGGGGGATGGGGCTCTGCGGGATCGTGGACCACTTCCCGGTCATCGTCACCCCCGAGGACGTGGCGGAGCCCAAGCCGCACCCGGAGCCGGTGCTCCACGCGCTGGAGCGCCTGGGCGTGGCCGCGGGGGAGGCCGTATTCGTGGGCGACTCGCCGCACGACATGGCGGCGGGGCGCGCGGCGGGGGTGCGCACCGCGGGGGCGCTCTGGGGCCCCTTCCCGCGCGCGGCGCTGGAGGCGGAGCGGCCGGACTGGCTCCTGGAGGCGCCGGAGGCGGTGCTGCGGCTGGTGGAGGACGTGGCGCGGTAGGTCGGGGCGGGTGACTGGACGAGGCGTGCATCCGCACTTAGACTGGTCGTCATGGCAATGACACGCGCCGATCTCTTCCGCCTCCCTCTGGACGAGCGCCTCCAGCTGCTGGAGGATCTCTGGGACAGCATCGCCCGCGACGCCGAGGGCCTGCCGTGCTGACCGAGGCACAGCGCAGGGAGCTCGACCGCCGCTGGGAGCTGTACGAGGCCGACCCCGGACGCGGTCTCTCATGGGACGAGGCGAAGGCCGAGATCCTCCGGGACCTGTGACCTACCGGCTTCGCCTCCAGCCCGAGGCGAGGAACGACATCCGCTCCGCCGTCCGCTGGTACGAGGACCAGAAGGCCGGGCTCGGCCGGGACTTCCTCCTGGACGTGGAAGCGCTCGTTCGCCGCCATCCGGGACCAGCCGCTCCGCTTTCCCTCCGTTCACCCGCGCTTCCGCCGGGCTCTCCTCCACCGCTTTCCGTACGGGCTCGCCTTCGCCGTCGCAGACGACACGGTCGAGGTGTTCGCCTGCTTCCACGTGCGACGTGACCCGAGCGTCTGGATCTCACGTGGGTAGCCAGGCTCGCGACGGGAAGTAGAAGGGGCGCTCCATCGGTCGGGAGCGCCCCTCGACTTTGCTGATCTCCTGGAGGAGGCGAAAGCCGAGATTCTCCGTCCGCAGCATCCCTCCCCGCTTTGCGCTCCGCCCCCCCGGGGCGTATCTTCCGCGCTCGCGGCCCACCGGCCGCCCAATTGGACCCGATTTCAGCCGTCCGGCGCGGCCGGACTTCAAACCAGCGAAGGAGCCGAAGAATATGCGGATGCTCGTGCTCGGTGCGGGGCTGCAGGGGTCGGCGTGCGCCTACGACCTGCTCGCGCACACCGACCATGACGTGGTCATCGCCGACCTCAACGTCGACAACGTCCCCGAGTTCCTCCGGCCCCACGTCGGCAACCGGCTCACCCTGCAGAAGGTGGACGCCAACGACCGCGCCGCCGTGCGCAACGCCATGGAGGGCGTCACCGCCACCATGAGCGCCTTCCCCTACTACTTCAACCTGGGGATGGCCGTCGCCGCAGTGGACGCCGGCTCGCACTTCTGCGACCTGGGCGGCAACACCGAGATCGTGCTCCAGCAGAAGGAGCTCGCCCGCCGCGCCGTCGAGAAGGGCGTCAGCATCGTCCCCGACTGCGGCCTCGCCCCCGGGATGGTCAACATCCTCGCCCAGTACGGCCTCTCCCGCCTGGACGAGACCCGCGCCGTGCGCATCAAGGTGGGCGGGCTCCCGCAGAAGCCCGAGCCCCCCCTCAACTACCAGGTCGTCTACTCCCTGGAGGGCGCGCTCGACTACTACACCACCCTCTCCTGGGTGCTGCGCGACGGCAAGCCCACCCAGGTCAAGGCGCTCTCCGAGATCGAGGAGCTGGAGTTCCCCGGCGTCGGCACCCTGGAGGCCTTCCACACCGCCGGCGGGCTCTCCACCATGGCGCAGAGCTACGCCGGCAGGGTCCCCACCATGGAGTACAAGACCCTCCGCTACCCCGGCCACGCCAAGGCCATGGAGACCATCCGCGACCTCGGCCTCCTCGACCTGGAGCCCGTGGACGTCAAGGGAGCC
Organism: uncultured Gemmatimonadales bacterium; assembly: GCA_963733105.1. Lineage (GTDB taxonomy): Bacteria > Gemmatimonadota > Gemmatimonadetes > Longimicrobiales > Longimicrobiaceae > JAFAYN01. The sequence continues at coordinate 268,982 of CAVTCB010000005.1, forward strand.
CGCGTCGTCCCGCGCGACGTGTTCATCTCCATCGTCGGCCCGCGCCTCAAGAAGGACTACCGCACCAGCCCCGACATGGTCGTGCTGCGCGTCGAGGCCGAGGGCGTCAGGGACGGCCGGGAGACCGTGCTGCGCTGGGACCTGCTCGACCGCTACGACGAGGCCACCGGGATCACCGCCATGATGCGGACCACCGGCTACTCCCTCGCCATCACCGGCGCCTTCCAGACCGAGCGGAAGGTGGAGACCGGCGTCTGGACCCCCGACGAGGCCATGCCGCCCGCCGACTACGTCGAGGCCCTGCGCCAGCGCGGCGTCGAGATCCGGGAGAGCGAGCTCACCCCCGCCGAAGCGAGCTCGTAGGTCGTTCGGCACGAACGAGCGGCGCCTCCGGAGTTCTTCCGGGGGCGCCGCTTCTTTTTGTGCCTCGGGGCCGCTCCGGAGCCCGGCAAACGGCGCCGGTCTCCTGCGCGGGGGCGGGGAGCCTCGCAAACGGCGCGAGTCTCCCCGCCCCGGAGGGAGCCACCGGAAACAGCCCCGGTGTCTCCCTCCGAACCTCTTTCTATGGGTACTGCGAACTGCCGAACGGCATACGTCCGGGGTTCCGTCCGCCAGGACGGCTGTTGTTCCGAGCCGGGGGGGTTCATCCCCCCGGCGGTGCTCCGGAGCGCGTCGTAGGCGGCCCCCTCCCCCCGGCCCCCTCCCCCGCAAGCGGGAGAGGGGGAGCACGACACCGTGGAGGGCGAGGATCGAAGTGTGGAGATGCCCCTCCCCCGGGACGGGGGAGGGTGGCGAGCCCGAAGCGAGCCGGGTGGGGGCCAAAACGACGGGGCGGCACCGCGAAGGTGCCGCCCCGTCCGTCCTGCCGTTGCCGGCTGTCCCCTGTCCCCTATTCCCTGTCCCCTGCAGTTCAGGTCTGGAACCCGCTCACCAGCTCGCGCATCCGCTCCGCCGCGTGCAGCAGCTCCGCGCTCGACGCCGACATCTCCTGCGTCGCCGCCGACTGCTCCTCCGCCGCCGCCGAGACCTCCTCCGCGCTCGCCGCGTGCGACTCCGACGTCCCCGACACCTCCGTCATCGCCTGCTCCACGTCCCCCATCGCGTCCTGGTTCCGCGAGACCGCGTCCACCACCCGGTCCGCCGCCAGGCGCACCCCGTCCACCGCCGCGATGATCTGCTCCAGCGCCGAGTCCGCCCCCTTCGACACCTCCTCCACCCCCGCCACCTTCCCCGTCCCCTGCTCCATCGTCCCCACCACCCCGTCGATCCGCGAGCGGATCGCCGTCACGTTCTGCGCCACCTCCTGCGCCGCGCGCGCCGAGCCCTCCGCCAGCTTGCGGACCTCCTCCGCCACCACCGCGAAGCCGCGGCCGTGCTCCCCCGCGCGCGCCGCCTCGATCGCCGCGTTCAGCGCCAGCAGGTTCGTCTGCCGCGCGATCCCCGTGATCGTCTCCACGAAGCGGTCGATCTGGTTGGACGACTGCTTCAGCTCCATCACCTGCCGCGCCGACTCCTGCACCACCTCGCGCACCTCCAGGAGGAGGCGGAGCGCCTCCGACACCTGGATGCGGCTCCCCCCCGCCACCATCGAGATCTGCTCGCCCAGCGCCGTCATGCTCTGCGAAGCGCTCGCGATGTCCAGCGTGCGGCGGCGCATCTGCTCCAGCGCCTCCATCGTCGTCTGCAGGCCGTGCGTCTGCGTCTCCGCCCCGCTCGCGATCCCCACCATCGCCGAGGCCACCTCGCTGCTGGAGGCCGCCACCTCCTCGCTGATGCTGGACAGGTCCGACGCGAACACCGAGATCTGCTCCGACGTGCTCACCGTCTCCGAGACGATGTTGCGGAGCTGCACCGCCATCCCGTTGAACGCCCCCGCCACCAGCGCGAACTCCCGCGTCATCTTCCCGTTCAGGTGGATGCGCAGGTCCCCCGCGCCCAGCTGCTCCGCCGCGCCCATCAGCTGCTGGAGCGGCGTGTTGATGTCGCGGATCGCCTTCCAGATCAGCCCCATCGCCGCCAGCGCCGCCAGCGCCGAGAGCACCAGGAGGAGCACCTCGCGCTCCTGCGCCGTGCGCTTCAGCTCCGCCGCCGCCGCCGACACCTTGTTCGACTGCTCCGCGCTGATCTTGCGGATGTTCCCCTGCAGCTCCTGCGTCTGCCCGCGCACCGCCGCCACCCGCGCCGCCGCGCTCGCCGGGTCGCCGTTGTCCGCGTTCGCGTGGGCCAGCGCGTACTCCACCTCGATCCGCGCGTGCCGCTCCTCCACCCCCGCGATGTCCTGCTGCTCCTGCGTGGAGATGTTGTCCAGCTCCTTGTAGCGCTGCTGCTGCTCGTGCGCCTGCAGGCCGAACGAGGCGAACGCCTCCGCGATCTGCGGGTCGCGGCTCACCAGGTAGCGCTCGCCCGCGGCGATCTGGTTCAGGATCAGCGACTCCAGAGAGCCCCCGATCTCCGTCGTCTTCTGGAGCGAGTCCAGCCGCTCCTCCATCGCCGTGGTCAGGCTGGTCAGCGTGAAGAAGCTGACCACCGCCCCCGAGAGGATCAGGAACACCAGCAGCGCGCTCCCCGCGTACAGCCGGCCCCGGATGGTGGAGAGGAAGGAGCCCGTGGTCCTGCCGGACGAAGCGCTCATCGAGGGTAGTCGAGGGTCTGGGTCGCTCCCGCCCGGGTCCGTGTCGCGGAACACCTCGCGCGGAAGCCGGAGCCCGGAGCGTGCGGGCGCGCCGGTCGCACCGGCGGGCTCGTGGTTCGGCTCGGAGTCCGGAGACGATGGAGGATTCATGGGCACGGAAAGCGGCTGGACATCAGGTCCCGGGGCCAGCCCGCGGGCGGAGGATCACCGCGGCGGCACGCGCGGGGCGCGGAACGCATGACGGCGCAGGGGGGATTGGGCAAGGTACGGGCGCCGCCGGGGGTTGTCAACCTCGTTCGGAGGGGCCGTTGCCGGCCCGCGCGCGCGCGGATAGCTTTCGGCCGCACAATTCGAGTCAGCACACAGCGGGAGCAGCGGCGTGAGCGAGAGCCAGACGGAGAAGCGCGAGGACGAGACCGGGGGGAAGGCGTACGACTGGCGGCTGGTCCGCCGACTGGTGCGCTACCTCCTCCCCTACCGCATGCAGGTGGTGCTCTCCACCCTCCTCCTCCTGGCCGGCGCGGCGCTGGAGCTGGTGGGCCCCTGGGTCACCAAGGAGCTTCTGGACACCGTCGTCCCGCAGGGCGACACCGGCCTCCTGGGCTTCCTGGCCGGGGCCTTCGCCGCGGCGCTGGTGGCCTCCTTCCTGGTGGGGTACGCGCAGGCCCTGGTCACCACCTGGCTGTCGCAGCGGGTCATGTACGACATCCGGGTGCAGCTCTTCGGGCACCTGCAGCGCCTCTCCCTGCGCTTCTTCGACGCCAACCCCGTCGGACGGCTGATGACCCGGGTGACCAACGACATCGAGGTCCTGAACGAGATGTTCGGGGCCGGCGTGGTCACCATCTTCGGCGACGTCTTCACCCTCGTGTTCATCGTGGGGCTGATGTTCCAGATGGACTGGCGCCTGGCGCTGGTCACCCTGACCATCGTCCCCCTGATGCTCTTCGCCGCCTTCCTGTTCCGGGCGCGCATCCGCGACGCCTACCGCGACATCCGCACGCGGGTGGCCCGGATCAACGCCTACCTCCAGGAGCGGGTGGGGGGGATGCGGGTGGTGCAGCTCTTCGGGCAGGAGCGCGAGACCCAGCGCCGCTTCGAGGTCGTCAACGACGACCACCTGGAGGCGCAACTCCGCTCCATCACCTACTACGCGCTCTTCTTCCCGGTGATCGAGGTGCTCACCTCCATCGCCCTGGCGCTGATCCTCTGGTACGGCGGCGTGCAGACGATGCAGGGGAGCCTGACGGTGGGGACCATCGCCGCCTTCCTCCAGCTCTCGCGGCGCTTCTTCCGCCCCATCCAGGACCTGTCCGAGAAGTACAACATCCTCCAGGGGGCCATGGCCTCCTCCGAGCGCATCTTCGGCCTCCTCGACACCGAGCCCGAGATCCGCGACCTCCCCGACCCGCTGCACCTCCCCGAGCGGGCGCGGGGGGAGATCGAGTTCCGGGACGTGTGGTTCCGCTACGGCGACGGCGACGCCTGGGTGCTGCAGGGAGTCAGCTTCACCGCGCGTCCCGGGGAGCGGGTGGCGATCGTGGGGGCCACCGGGGCGGGGAAGTCCACCATCATCAACCTCCTGATGCGCTTCTACGAGCCGCAGCGGGGGGAGGTCCTGTTCGACGGCGTCCCCATCCGGCGCGTCCCCGTGAACGAGCTGCGCTCGCGGGTGGGGCTGGTTCTCCAGGACGTGTTCCTGTTCAGCGGGGACGTGCGCTACAACGTGCGGCTGGGGCGGGAGGACATCGGCGACGCGCGGGTGGAGGAGGCGGCGCGGCGGGTGGGGGCGGACCCCTTCATCCGGCGTCTTCCCGGGGGGTACGACCAGCCCCTGGGGGAGCGGGGGATCTCGCTGTCGGTGGGGGAGCGGCAGCTGGTGTCGTTCGCGCGGGCGCTGGCCTTCGACCCGCCGGTGCTGGTCCTGGACGAGGCCACCAGCTCGGTGGACTCGGAGCTGGAGGCGCAGATCGAGCGCGCGCTCCTCGAGCTGATGCAGGGGCGGACCTCGCTGGTGATCGCCCACCGCCTCTCCACCGTGCAGAGCGCCGACCAGATCCTGGTGCTGCACCACGGGGAGATCCGGGAGCGGGGGACCCACGGCGAGCTGCTCCGCCTGGGCGGGCTCTACGCCCGGCTGCACGAGCTGCAGTTCGTCGCCGCCCTCCCGGCCGAGACCCCCCGGACCGGGACCGACGCCTGACGCCGCGCTACTCCTCGGCCGGGCCCTACTCTTCGGCCGGGACGGTGACCCCGGCGATGGGGATGTCGGCCACCGTCCGCGCGCCCCGCTGCTTGGAGGCGTAGAGCCGGGCGTCCGCCAGCGCGATCATCTCCTCCGGCGAGGCGAAGCCGGGGTCGTGCGACGCCACCCCCGCGCTGATCCGCACCCGCCCCGCGAGCCGCTTCCGCACCCGCTCCAGCAGCGCCCGCGCCCCGGCTTCCGTCCCCCGCGGGAAGATCACCACGAACTCGTCCCCCCCGTAGCGCACCACCAGGTCCGAGCCCCGGACCTCCTCCCGCAGGCACTCCGCCACCGCGCAGAGGATGCGGTCCCCCGCCAGGTGCCCCTGCTCGTCGTTGATCCGCTTGAAGTCGTCCAGGTCGATCACCGCCACGGTCAGCGACTCGCCGCGCGCGGCCGCGGCCCAGGCGTGCTCCAGCACCACCTGCATCCGCCGGCGGTTCGCCAGCCCGGTGAGCGGGTCGGTCAGCGAGAGGCGGCGCACGTCCTCCAGCAGGCGGACGCGCTTCAGCGCCGCCTCGGCCTGCCCCGCCAGCGTGCGCAGCACCTCCCAGTCGTCCGGGGTGAACACCCGGTCGTCGCGGCGCTCCACCACCCAGAGGATCCCGTCGTCCCCCACCGGGACGTGCGCCAGGATGGCCGCGCGCGCCTCCTCGAAGATCGGGGCCAGCGGGGCGAACGGCGAGCCGGTGTCGGAGCGGGCTTCGGGCTCGGAAAGGAGCCCGGGGCGGGTGAAGCGCGGGTGCGCCGGGAGCTCCATGTCGCGCACCTCGGTCCCGAAGGCGCGGCTCTCCATGGGGCGGAAGCCGCCGTCCTCGCGCAGGAAGAGGAGCGCCATGTAGCCGTCCACCATGCGGAGCACGTGCTCCGTGAGCGCCCGGCACACCTCCTCCGCCGAGTCCGCCTCGTTGAGCTGCTCCGAGAAGGCGATCAGCTTCTCCGGGAGCTGGTACCTGCGCCAGGTGCGCAGCCGCTCGTCGCGCCACGCGGCGGCCCCCGCCGCGGCGCGCGTCAGGAGGTCCTCCGAGCCGGCGCCGCGCGGGATGCGGCGGATCACCGCCCCGGCCACCAGCACGGCGTCCTCGGCCCCCAGGTCCAGGAGGAGGACCGTCTCCTCGGGGTTGGGGGTGGCGAAGGGCTCCCGCCCGCGGGCCGGCTCCGCGCCGGTCTCGCACCCCGTCATCTCCAGCCGGAAGCGATGGGGCTCGCCCCGCTCGTCCTCCTCCTCGCGGCGGGGGCTGGCGAGGAGGAGACTGAGCGCACGGTCCTCTCTGCGGCGGTATTGGACCATCCTGACTCCGGGAGAAGGAAGACCGCCGGGGCGGCGCCCGCACACCTTTCCGCCCGTGGGCAAGTCGGTGCGCGGCGCGCCGGTCAATTACCGGCAAGTCCGTTGTAATCAAAAGGATACAGGGGCGTCCTCAAAGATACACGATTGCTCCCGCAGGTCAACCCTCCCGTGTCCCGCAACCCCCTTTCACGACACGGGTTTAACGGCGCTCCGCGAGGGCTCCGGCGGCCCCGGGGGATGTCCCCGGAAGGGGACGCCGCGGGACGGAGCCGGCACGCAGGCGGAAAGCCGCGTAAACGCGCGTAAACAAATAGTTTGCGGGCGAGTTGGCCTGCTTCTTGCCCGCTCCGCGGAAGCCGTCCGGCTCTCCTCCCTCTCCCGAACCGCGCCGTGCCGTGGACAACCAAGCGACGATCCTGGTGGTGGACGACAACCGCGACAACGTGGAGATCCTGCGCGCCTTCCTGGAATCGCGCGGGTACGTGGTCGCGGAGGCGTCCGACGGGCGCTCCGCGCTCGCCAAGATGGAGCAGGTCCGCCCCGCCCTGGTCCTCCTCGACGTGATGATGCCGGGGATGGACGGGTGGCAGGTGTGCCGCACCATCAAGAGCCACCCCGACTTCGGGGCCACCCGGGTGGTGATGGTGACCGCCAAGGGCGGGTTCGAGGACAAGTTCGAGGGGCTCCGCTCCGGCGCCGACGACTACGTGGTCAAGCCGGTGGACCTCAAGGAGCTGGCGGAAAAGGTCCAGCGGAACCTGGCGGCAAGGGGGTCGGTGGCGTGAGGATCCTGGCGCAGGTGCGGGACGGACGGCTGCAGCGGAGCCTGGAAGCCGCCGCGGCGCAGATCGGAGCCGACCTCCTGGTGATGGGAGGAGCGGACGGGGAGGGGATCGAGCCCGGGGAGCGGCTGCGGGAGGCGCTGCGCGCCCACCCCGACGTGCTCCTGGTGGAGGGGAGCGACCGCGACGAGCTGCGCAGGCTGCGCGGGGAGACGGGGTCTCGCGCCATCGCGCTGGTGGTGGCGTGCCCTGCCGACGCCGTGGCCGACTGCGCCACCGACGTGCGCGCCGAGGAGTGGCTCCTGGTCTCCTCCGAGCCCGAGGAGGTGGCGGCCCGGCTGGAGTCGGCGCTGGGGCGGATGCGCAAGTCGGAGCGCCCCGAAGCCACCGCCCAGGCCGCGGAGCACCTCCGCTACGAGGAGCTCCTGTACGACCGCTTCACCGGCTTCCCCACGCTCCCGGTGATGCTGGAGCGGGGGCGCGAGATCCTGGAGCGGAGCGGCCGCCTCACCATCCTCTACATCGAGTTCGTCCGCTACTCCAAGCTGGAGGAGATCTACGGCTGGGAGAAGCTGGACGAGGTGCTCCAGACCACCGCGCGGGCCGTGCAGGAGTTCTACGACCGCCAGCGCGGGGCCGAGGAGAGCCACCTGACCATTTCCCACACCGGCGACGACGACTTCATCTTCTTCACCGACCTGCAGGACCCGGTGGAGGAGGCGGAGCGGCGCATCAACGAGATCGCCGAGGAGCTGGAGCGGCACATCGGCGCCCGCCTGGAGCGGGAGCACGGGGAGGACATCGCCGGGCTGTTCGGGATCTACGTGGGCTCCACCACCCTGTTCCGCAACCCCAAGCTCCGCACCGAGCGGATGATCTACCGGGGGATCCGCGAGGCGGCGCACGCCGCCCGCAGCGTGGAACACCGCGAGCGGAGCCGCAAGGTGAACGACCTCAAGACCACCCTGCGGGATGAGGCGGTCTACATCGTCTACCACCCCATCGTGGTCACCGAGACGAAGGAGATCTACGGCTACGAGGCGCTGGCCCGGGGGCAGATGAAGGGGCTCCGCTCCCCCGAGGTGCTCTTCGGCGTGGCGGAGGAGGCGAACCTGATCTGGGAGCTGTCGCGGCTGTGCCGGAAGCGCGCCATCGAGGGGATCGACACCCACCTCCGGCCCGACCAGCTCCTCTTCCTCAACATCGACCCGCACGACTTCCGCGACCCCACCTTCCGCTACCTGGACCTGGACGAGCTGGGGGTGGAGCACCCCGAGCGGATCGTCCTGGAGATCACCGAGCGCACCGCCATCACCGACTACGTGGCGTTCCAGGGCTACCTGGCGGAGTTCCGCGCGCGGGGCTTCCGCTTCGCCGTGGACGACGCCGGCTCCGGCTACGCCGGGCTGGGGAGCATCGCCAACCTGGCCCCGGACTTCATCAAGCTGGACATCTCGCTGATCTCCAGCATCGACTCCAACTTCATGAAGCAGAACCTGGTGGAGACCATGGTGGCCTTCGCGGACGACCACGGCATCCTGGTGATCGCGGAAGGGGTGGAGCGGGAGGAGGAGTACGAGACGGTGAAGAAGCTGGGGGTGCACCTCACCCAGGGCTTCCTCTTCCACCGCCCGCACGGGGACGGCAAGCCCGAGGGGTGAGCGGGCGCTCCGGCACGCGGCTCGCGTGGCGGGGGGCGGGGAGCCGGGCCCGGGACACCGAGGAGGAGCGCATGGCCCACACGGAAGTCGGGGGGTGGACGCCGGGGACGCCCGCGGCGGCGCCCCCGGGCGAGGAGGACGAGAGCGGCGCGCGGGCGGCGGAGCTCGCGAGCCTCCTCGCCGCGCGCCGCGGCGAGCGCCACCTGGTGGCCATCCAGGACTTTCCCGACCCGGACGCCATCTCCTCCGGCCTGGCGTACCAGGAGATCGCGCGGCAGTTCGGGATCGAGGCCGAGGTGGTGTACGACGGCCAGATCTCGCACCCGGAGAACCTGGCGCTGGTGAACCTGCTGGGAATCCACCTCACCCGCTTCCACGACGGGATGGAGCTGGACCGCTTCAACGCCGCGGTGTTCGTGGACAACCAGGGGACCACCACCCACCTCACCGACCGGCTGCGCGCCGCGGGGGTCCCCACGCTGGCGGTGATCGACCACCACGCCCCCCAGGGCGCGCTCGACCCCATCTTCTCCGACGTTCGCCCGGTGGGCGCCGCCGCCACCCTCTTCACCGAGTACCTGCAGAGCGGCCGCATCCTGCGCCTGGAGGAGGGGAGCCGCGTGCACGTGCAGCTCGCCACGGCGCTGATGCACGGGCTGCACAGCGAGACGGACGGCTTCGTCCACGCGCGGGAGCCCGAGTACCGCGCCGCCGCCTACCTGAGCGGGCTGGTGGACGCCAGCCTCCTGGAGCGGGTGCTCTGCGTGCAGAAGTCGCGGGCCACCATGGACGTGATCGAGGCCGCGCTGGCCCGCCGCGAGATCCGCGACGGCTTCTCCGTGGCCGGGGTGGGGTACGTCCGCTGGGCCGACCGCGACGCCATCCCCCAGGCGGCCGACTTCCTCCTGATGGAGGAGACGGTGCACACCGCCGTGGTGTACGGCATCCTCTGCGGGGACGACGACCGGGAGGTGGTCTCCGGGAGCCTGCGGACCTCGCGGGTGACGCTGGAGGTGGACGGCTTCCTCAAGGACGCGCTCGGCTCCGACCTGCGCGGCGTCCCCTACGGCGGCGGGCGGAGCCGGGCGGGGGGCTTCGAGATCGACCTGGGCTTTCTCGCGGGGGAGGACGACGCCGAGCAGCGCGCCGCCAAGTGGGAGCTGTTCGAGGAGCGGATCCGGCGGAAGATCTTCCGGGAGGCGGGGGTGGACGAGGAGGAGGAGGACGGGGACTGCCGGAGGGGGTGAGCGCGGGAGGCGCTCACCCCCTCCGCGGGGTCAGGGCCGCGACTTCCAGCGCGTGTTGGCGGGCGGGCTGCTCGGGTTGCAGGCGGCCATCACCAGCTGCGTCCCGTTGGTCCCCGCCGGGGCGGAGACGCAGTTGCCGCTCCCGCCCATCCACTGCTGGCTCCCCAGGTAGTACCAGTGCTGGCTGTCGCTCGGGCCGGTGAGCGGGCGGCAGGGCCAGATCTTCACCGCGGCTCCCACCTGGCCGGCCGACGGGTAGTAGTCCATGCACATCTGGTAGCCGCTGGAGTTCGTCTGCCCTTTCTGCACCACCACGTGCCCGTCGCTCAGCCGCTGGAAGTACTGGTTCACCGAGGACTGGCAGGAGTACGCGTCGACGTGGTTGCCGCCGGTCAGGTTGCCCTGGTACACGTCCATGCACTTCCCCGGGTAGGCGATGTTCTCGAACATGTAGTACTGGGCGCGGGCCTGGCCGGGGAGCCCCGCCGAGGCGGCGAGGGCGAGCAGCGCGCCGAGCCAGAGGGGGAGCGTGCGGGAGCGGCGGGTGGTGTTCATGGTTCTCTCCGCGAGAAAGGGGGCGAGCCTGTCACGCCACGGTCCGTGGAAACACGAGACCGGGCGAGAGCAGTGCGGAGGAGTGTAAACGTGCGTAGCTGCCCACGCAAGCGGACCCTTGGGGCCTATGCCTGCGCCGGGACCACGGTGGCGGTCCACTCGCAGGCCTCCCCGCCGCGCGCCTCGCAGAGCGGGTGCTCCATGCGGTAGGCGCGGCCGGTGTAGCGCTCCATCAGCTCGGCGAAGGCCCCGGCGTAGAGGGCGCACGCCGCGCCCCCGGGGTCGGCGCGGGCGGTGAGCGAGCGCGCCACGCGGATGGAGACCCGGCGCTTGCTGACGGTCAGCTTTCCCTCGCCCACGATCTGGCGGAAGAGGCGGACCGCGGCGCGGCGGGCGAGGCGGAGGGTGAGGGCGGAGGGGAGGCGCCGGGCCATGCGGCGCAGCGTCGCGCTCCGCTCCTCCCAGGCGCGACGCGAGAGGCGGCGCCCCGCCTCCTCGAAGATCTCGTCCGAGTCGGGGCGGCGGATCACCAGCCGGATCAGGTTCTCGATCTCCGCCTCGCTCTGGGGGCGCTTGCGGCGCACCTCCTCGCGGAAGCGGTGGATCTGCGTGTGCACCACGTCGTTCAGGCCGAAGCGCCGGGGAAGGCTCAGCGACAGGTCCTCCCCCTCCAGCACCTCCTCCGGACGGTCCATGTCGCGCATGGTCTCGAAGAGGATGAGCGGGAACACGGGCGTGATCCGCCCGCCCTCCGACGAGGGGGCGGGAAGGGTGCCCTGCCGTGTCCTTTCCGTGGTCGCCATGGGGGTCGTGAACGCTTGAAGTGCAAACGGGGCCTGAATCTCGTCGCTTCCCTCACCCACCGCAACCCCGCTCCGCCCGGCCCGCTCCTTGCACCCCGGCGCCCCCGGAACCGAGCGAACCGTTACACGGACAGGAGGAGCGAGTGGACCCGAACCAGCACCCGGACTGCGTCTTCTGCCGGATCATCGGCGGGGCCGAGATGGTCAGCGTGATCCACGAGGACGAGGAGATCATCGCCTTCCTGGACATCCAGCCCCTCCACCCGGGGCACGTGCTGGTGGTCCCCAAGGCGCACTACAAGAACCTGTTCTACGTCCCGGAGGGGCTGGCGGCGCGGACCTTCGCCACCGCGCAGAGCCTCCTCCCGGGGCTCCGCCGGGCCACCGGGTGCCGCGCGGTGAACCTGTTCTCCCCCAACGGGGCGGACGGCGGGCAGGACGTGTTCCACTTCCACCTGCACCTGATCCCGGTCCCGCAGGGGGAGCCCTTCCCGCTGCAGCTTCCGGACCCCGGCGCCCCGGTGCCCACCCGCTCGCAGCTGGACGTCATGGCGGCCCACATCGGCCGCTGCATCCACGACGAGAGCTGCGGCGCCGGCGCCGAGGCCGAGGAGCCCGCCGGGGCCGTGGCCTGAGCCCGGGCGCGTGCCCTCCCCCGCGCGCCCGCTCCGCCGTTGCGCGGAGCGGGCGCGCGGCGTATCCTCATGCCCCGTCACCCGTTTCACCGCGTTCCCACACGTCTCCGCCATGAAGCGCTTCGCAGCCTACGACCCGCCCGAGTACCTCCGGTGGACCGCCGACGCCGGCCTGGTGCGGGAGTTCAGGGACCTCGTGGACGCCGACCCCGAGCGCGCCCGCGTCATCCGCGCGCTCTCCGAGGAGGAGCTGCTGGCGATGTACGCCGGGCTGGTGCGGAACCGGCTGCACGACGTGGCGCTGAAGCGGTGGGTAAAGAGCGGGGTGATCTCCAAGGCGTGGCTGGGGACGGGGGAGGAGGCGGCCACCATCGGCCCCGTGCACGCGCTGCGGCGCTCGGGCGAGGCCCACGACGTGGTGGCGCCGATGATCCGCAACACCGGCGCCTGCCACGAGATGGGGATGTCCGTGGCCGACATGCTCCGCGCCTACCTGGGGACCGCCGACTCCCCCTCCGGCGGGCGCGACGGGCACCTGGGCGACCTGCGGCACGGGGTGGTGGCGCCGATCTCTCACGTGGGGGACATGGTCCCGGTGGCCGCGGGGGTGGCGCTCTCCTTCCGGCAGCGCGGCGAGGACCGGGTGGCGCTCACCTGGATCGGCGACGGCTCCACCAAGACGGCCGCCTTCCACGAGGGGATCAACCTGGCCGCGGTGCTCCGCCTCCCGCTGGTGGTGATCATCCACAACAACCAGGTGGCGCTGGGGAGCCCGCTCTCCACGGGGGGGATCGGCTCCTTCTCCGAGTGGCCGCGGATGTACGGGGTGGCGGGGGGGGGCTTCGACGGGAACCACGTGCTGGACGCCTACGCGGCGGCGAAGATCGCGGCGGACCGCGCCCGCGCCGGGGAGGGGGTGACGCTCCTGGTGGCCGAGACCTTCCGCATGGGGGGGCACGCCACCCACGACGAGCGCGAGGCGCGGTCGCTCTTCGAGGCGGAGCTCTTCGCGCGCTGGGGGATGCGCGACCCGGTGGGGCTGTACGAGGCGTGGCTGGAGGGGGAGGGGGTCCCCCGCGCCCGTCTGGAGGAGATCGAGGCGGAGATCGCCGCCGAGGTAGACGCCGCCGCGGAGGAGGCGCTCCGCTCACGCGACACGGCCATGCCCGCCGGAGAGACCGTGACGGACGGCGTCTACGCCTGAGGGCTGCGCATCGACAGAACGGAGCGGGGCCCCGTCGCCGACGGGGCCCCGCTTCGTTTCCGCTTCAGTCCTGCTCCTTCCTCTCCCCGCCCCACTTGATGTACTCGAAGGCGGTGCGGCAGCTGCGGCACCAGTACTGCGCCACCGAGAGCTGCCCGCCGAAGGGGTTCACCAGCTCCGTTGCCCGGCCGTCGCAGAAGGCGCAGGGGGGGGACTCCGGGAGGGTGCCCTCCACCGTCCGCCCGCGGTTGGCGCCGTACATCAGTCGATCAGGAGGGCGCGGTTCTTGTCGCCGCGCACCCGGGCGACCGTCTCCGCGTCGGGGCCGCTCCCCCCGGCGCGGCGGGTGGCGTCGTCCCAGCCGGACCAGTCCAGCGATCCGCTCCAGCTCCAGCGTCCCCCCTCCTCGCCCAGCCCCAGCTCGGCGGCCACCCCCGCGTCGCGCAGCACCGGGCCCACGCAGGCCAGGTAGCGCTCGCGGAGCGTCGCCGCGTCCCCGCGCGCGATCCCGTCCCGCGACAGCAGCCCGGCGGCGGGGGAGTCCTCGCGCCCCAGCCAGCGGAGCGTCTGCGGGAGGAGGGCGGCGAGGGCGTCCCGCAGCTCGCCGCGGGTGCGGTCGCCCGCCCCCAGCTTCCGCGTCCACCCGGCGGCGTACTGGAAGTGGAACGCCTCCTCGTCCAGGAGCTTCTGCACCCGGTTGTGCACCGGGGTGTAGCGGGAGTCCACCAGCGCCTCGTACTGCACCGCCAGCGCCGTGTCCACCAGGAGGGCCACGGCCACCAGCTCGCTCCAGGAGCGGAGCGGGCGGTCCAGCGCCTCCATGGAGCGGTACTCCGCCGCCTCGCGCTCGTGCTCCAGCGCCCGGGGCTCGTCGCCGAAGTCGCCCAGCAGGGCGTACGTCAGCCGCCCGTGCCCCCACTCGTCCTGCGCCATGGAGGAGGCGGAGATCCCCGCCTCCAGCGAGGGGGCGCCCAGCATCCAGTCGGAGTAGCGGATCCCCAGGAGGCGCTTGTTGTCGGCCAGGGCCAGGATCAGGTCGCGCAGGGCGGCGCGGGTCTCCCCGTCCAGCCCCTCGGCCCTGTCCACGGCGCCCGGCACGGCGGCGGCCGCGGTGCTCATCGCGTCCCTCCCGCCACCTCGGAGCCGCCGTAGGAGGCGACGCCGGAGGAGTGGACCACCGCCTCGTCGCGCTGCGGCGCGGGGAGGAAGGAGGACTCGTGGCGGTTCACCGGGAGGATCTCCGCCCGGGGGACCACACACATCTCGAACCAGTTCTGCTCGTCGTACGTCTTCCAGGCGTAGACCCGTGCCAGGTCGCCGTCCATGGCGTTGACGTAGCCGATGTGCCGCAGGGCCTCCTCGCGCGTCTTGCGCGCGAACACTTCGTACACGGGCTCTCTCATCGGTCGTAGCGAAGGGATCGTGCGGGGGCGCCTCAGAGCGAGACGCCCATCTCCTTGAGCCGCTCGCGGCCCTCGGGGGTGACGCGGTCGCGGGTCCAGGGCGGGCTCCACACCTCGTGGATGCGCACCTCCTCCACCCCGTCCTCCTTCCGGAGCCGCTCCTCGATGTCGAAGCGGATGAAGGCCATGCAGGGGCAGGCCGTGGCGGTGAAGGTGAGGTCCACGTCCACCGCGCCCCCCTCCACCCGCACGTCGTAGATCAGCCCCAGGTCCACCAGGGAGATGGGGATCTCCGGGTCCATCACCTCCCGGAGCGCGTCCCACAGCCGCGCGGTGTCGGTCGGCTCCGCGACGAGGGCGGTGCTCACGCCGCCTCCAGCGCCTGGCGGAAGGCCCGCCCCTCCTGGATGGCCTCCACGTAGTCGCGGTTCTTGGGTCCGCGCCCCTTCCACCGGTCGAACACCGCGTCCCAGGAGATCTCCCCCTCGTCGAAGAGCCAGCGCTTCTCGTCCTCGTCGTACTGGCAGGGGAAGGGGAAGTCCAGCACGAACTCCTGCTTCGCCTCGTCGAAGTGCGCGGGGACCTTCACCCCGATCGACTCGCAGAGCGGGACGGTGGACTTCATCCAGGTCTGGCGCAGCTCGTCGTTGGTCATCCCCTTGAGGCGGTACTCCAGCTGCCCCGAGTGGCGCTTCATGGTGTCCGGGAGCCCGAACCACTCCACCGCCATGGGGAACATCCAGTCCACCGCGCGCTGCACCTTCTCCCTGGCCTCGCCGCCGGCCGCCGAGAGGCGCTTCATCCACATCTCGCCGTGGCGGAGGTGGAAGGTCTCCTCCTGGTCCACCTTCACCAGGGCGCGCTTGAGCGGGCCGTAGGAGGTGTTCTTGAAGACGTCGCCCAGCAGGGTGATCCCGGCGCGGTCGTAGAAGCCGTTGGCCACCACCAGCTCGGCCCAGTTGTCGAGCGCGTGGTCGAAGCCGTAGGGGTGCTTGAACTCGTGCGGCTGGCGCCCGTACACCAGCTGCTCCTTGTCCATCCCCAGGTCCTCCAGCAGGCGGTAGGCGATGTTGGCGTGCGCCAGCTCGTCCTGGATGATCGCCGTGGCGGAGACCATGGTGTTGGTGGAGGGGGCGTCCTTGGCCGCCCCGAAGTACGCCGGCGCGGAGACGAGCTCCGTGTCCGCCTGCACGAGGAGCTGGACGATCAGGGCCTTGCGGTACCCCTCGGTCATCTCGTCGGGGTACTCGACGATGAATCCGTTCTGGACCTTCTGCTTCAGCTCTTCGTCGGTATATCGGGCCATGTGGCTTTCTCCATGTGTGTTCCGGACGCGGGCGGGCGCCTGCAAGGCCCGAGCCGCCTACGCGACGCCCTTGCGGAGCCGTTCGCGCTGCACGTCGAAGACGAACCGCGTGAGCTCCCTGCGCGCGGCCGCGGGGAGCCGCGTGAACTCCACGGCCGCCCAGTGCCTCCGCTCCGGGGCGGCGCGGTCGGCCTCCCCCGAGCGGACCACGCGCCCCGCGCACTCCACCGCTCCCGCCGAGGGGAGGTGGAGGACGATCTCCAGCGCGGCGCCGGGGGCCAGCGGCTCGCCCAGGAGCAGCCGCGCCCCGCCCTCGCTGAGGTCCGCCGTGGAGCCGTCCAGCACGCGCGGCGCCCCCTCGTCGGCGAGGACGCGCACCTCGGCGCGCACCATCACCTCCACCCGCACCGCCTCGCGCCGCTGCACCCGCTGCACGTCCGCGGGCCAGGAGAGGCGGAGCGCCGGGCTGGGCGCGGTGTCGCGGCGCAGCACCGTCGCGGCGAAGACGCGGATGCCGTCGGGGTGCGTGGTCTGCACGCTCACCACGGAGCCGGGCTCCACGCGCGTCTCGTACCCCCCCTCCATCGGCACGCCGACCACCACTTCCTTCCCCTCCTCGAAGTCGAGGACCAGGCTGGGGTACCAGCGCGCCGCCTCGCCCTCGCCGACACGGAGGGAAAGCGGCTGCAGGTGGCGGAGGAAGTTGGGCATCGTTCGAACGCTCGTTCGGCAGAAAAGCTATCCGGGTCCGCGTCGGGTGTCAACCGCCGCCGGGGCTTGATATGAGCTTCGGCACGCTCGACCGAACCTGGTTCAGGCCGATGTCCGTGCATCCTCGGAAACGAGTCGCTGGAACTCTCTGACCACCAGAATCCGGGTGTAATCGTCCGGGCGGAGCTGCACGTGCAGCAGTGCTTCCCGGGTGATGCCGCACCCTGACGGAATGTGGAAGCGGCCCTCGTGGACGAGTACGGCCTGCCGCTCCTGGAGCAGCTCCACAAAGGCTCTGCCCCGAGAAGTGAGCGGAGCGATGAAGCGTGGCTGTATCTCGCGATCGTACCAGTCGATGAGACAGTCGGAGATGTCGACGTCGGCCAGGTGCTGCTCCACCAGAAAGCGAACGAAGCCGAACAGGAAGTCGTGCTCGGGCTGGCCCAGGTGCAGCCAGTTTTCCCCGTCCCCGGACCCCGCCAGCGTCTCGGCCACTTCCATCACGAGATCCATTCCGTAGTAGACCGATCTCGCTCCATTCGTGAGGCCGTTCGCGAACAAGTCGAAGTACGAAACCGGAAACGACTTGCCTGGAGATTCCCTGGTCACGAGGGACACAAGGACATCCTTTAGCGGCAGCGGAGATTGGGCGATGGCGCCGATGCTCGAGAACACGTCTTCCGCATCCGCGTTCCGCAGACGATTCTGCTTGGGAACTCCGATGTAGGCGAGGGATGCCCGTTCCGGGCTACGCAGGACCTGCCGGGCATCCACCCAGTAGGTTGCGCCATCCCCCGGCGAATGCAGAAGGAGAAGGACGGGAAGAGGGAAGCGCTCCCAGTAGAATCTGTGCCGGGCGGCAGGATAGAACCGCCACTCGGTGTCGCCGTCGTTGAAGTAAGACTCCCCGCTCTTGACCTGGGCCGCCACAAGCCGGCCGGTTGCGTATCCGGAGGAGTCGACGAGCTCGATCTGCCCATCGATCCCCACATCGGTCATCGGGGTTTCCCGCCAGATCAGGCCGAGACGGTTGAGCTCCAGCGCGACCTCGAGAATGCCTGCCCGTTCCTGCTGCAGGTTCTGGGGTGCTCGGGGAAAGGTCACCGGGTATGATGCGGCGGAGTCCGGCTCGTCAGACCTTGCTGTACGGCGTCTCGATCACGTCGATGCCGTGGGAGCCCGGGGCGAACTGCATGTCCCCAAAAATGTTGGGAGCCTCCTGCTGGAGGACCCGAAGAACCGCCCCCGCCAGGCGGCGGATCTCCAGGTCGGCGCCTTCGCTGCCGCGCATCTCGCAGAAATGGCGTAGCGCCCGTGCGTTCCCGGTAGCCACGATCTTGGTCTCGGCGGCGTTGGGGAGCACGGACCGGGCAGCCTGCCGGGCGCGCTTCTTCCGCATGGTCGCGGGCCCGGCGTCCCCCACCCGGTCCGTCAGGTCCCCGAGAAGGGTACGGTACGAGTCCAGGGAGGACTCGCACGCCTTCACCCAGGTGTCGAACTCCTCGGAGCCTTCCTCGATCTCGGGCGGGAGCACGAAGCCGATATCGGACTCGTCCACGTACCGCTGGCTCAACTGGCTGTATCCCATGCCCGCGCGGTGGCGCACCAGCTCGTGCGTGAGGGAGCGGCTGACCCCTTCCAGGAGCAGCGTCCAGACGGCGTGCTCCAGGACGCTCCCGTGTTTGACCTTGAGGATGTTGGCCAGGTACGACTCGTTGGTGGTGCGCCCGCTGATGGTGCGGTGCCCGCCCTCCAGCCCGGCGTCCTCCCCGAAGGAGAGGTAGCAGAGGCGTCCCGCGAACTCGGCGACCACCTCTCCGGCTACCTCGCTGTCGCTCCGCCAGCGGATGTGCTCGGGGTAGACGAACTCCTGCCGGGCGAGGAGGGTGACGCGGGGCTCGCGGATGATCTGCATGGAGACGTCTCCGGGGGACGGGTTCTGGAGGGCGGAAAGGTAGACCGTCCACCCCGCGCCCACAAGGCGCCCCGCACGGTTGCGCGGGCGCGCGGCGGGGCGCATCTTCGACGCCGCACCCCTGCCCGCGGAGGCCCGTTTGAGGATCGTCTCGATGCTGTCCAGCGCCACGGAGATCGTCCACGAGCTGGGGCTCGGGGACCGCCTGGTGGGGATCTCCCACGAGTGCGACCACCCGCCGGAGGCGCTCCGCCTCCCCCGCGCCTCCCGCTCCCGCTTCGACCCGGCGGGGCTCACCAGCGGCGAGATCGACGCCGAGGTGCGCCGCTGCATGGCCGAGCACGGGAGCGTGTACGAGGTGGACCGCGCCCTCCTGGCGGAGCTGCGCCCCGACCTGGTGCTGACCCAGGCGGTGTGCGAGGTGTGCGCCGTCCCCACCGGCTCGGTGCACGAGGCGGTGGCGGATCTCCCGGACCCGCCCGTGGTGCTCTCGCTGGACGCGCACACCCTGGACGGCATCCTGTCCACCGTCCGCCAGGTGGCCGACGCCGCCGGGGAGCCCCGGCGCGGCGAGGAGGCCGCCGCGCGGCTGCGGGCCCGCGTGGACCGGGTGGGGGAGGCGGTGGCGGGGCGCCGCCGGCCGCGGGTTCTGGCGCTGGAGTGGCTGGAGCCCCCCTTCGCGCCCGGGCACTGGGTCCCGGAGATGGTGGCGCTCGCCGGGGGGGACAACCTGCTCGGGCGGGCCGGGGGGCACTCGGTGGAGGTCCCCTGGAGCGAGGTGGAGGCCGCCGACGCGGAGACGCTCCTCCTCCTCCCCTGCGGGTACGCCATGGAGCAGGCCCGCGCGGACGCGGACCGCAACCGGGAGCGCCTGCGCGCCTTCGCCGGCGGCCTGGCGGACGCGGGGCGCGCGTGGGTGGGGCACAGCTCGTACTTCAGCCGCTCGGGGCCGCGGGTGGTGGGGGGGATCGAGGCCATCGCCGCCGCGCTCCACCCGGACGCCTTCCCCGGCGCCGACACCGCGGGGCGGCTGGAGCCCTGGCGCTGACCGGCCGCCCCCGGCGCGCCCCTTGCACCCCGCGGCGCCCGGCCACACGGCAGCGCCGCACCCCCAAGAGCCGAGGAGATCGCCATGCGCCTTCCCACCCGCGTCCACGGAATGCTGGACTACCTCATGGGCGTGCTCCTGGCGGCCTCGCCGTGGGTGCTCGGCTTCGGGCGCGGGGGGGCGGAGACCTGGGTCCCCGTCGCGCTCGGGGCGGGGCTGGTGGTGTACAGCCTCCTCACCGACTACGAGCTGGGCGCGGTGCGGCGCCTCCCCATGACGGTCCACCTCTGGCTGGACGGGATCGCCGGGGTGCTCCTGGCCGCCTCCCCCTGGATGCTGGGGTTCGACCACCAGGTCTGGATCCCCCACGTCGCCTTCGGAGTGGCCGAGGCGGCCGCCGCGCTGGTCACCGACACCATCCCTTCCTACGAGCGCCGCCGTGCCCGCTGACCAGGACCTGGAGGTCCTCTTCCGATCCCACCTGGACGCTCCCGAGGCGTGCACCGAGATCCGCGCGTTCGCCTCCGGGCCGTCGGGAATCCACGCCGTCCCCCTGGAGCAGGCCACGGAGACCTACCGGGAGCGGTGCGGCCCCGCCTGCGAGGTGGAGACGGACGAGATCGTCTGGATCGACGTGGTGTCGCCGGGGGAGGCGGAGGCGAAGTTCCTCCGCGAGGAGATGGGCTTCCACCCCCTGGCGGTGGAGGACTGCGTGCGGGGCCGGCAGCGTCCCAAGGTGGACCGCTACCCCGGCTACTTCTTCATGGTGCTGTACGCCGCGCGGGTGGACGCGGCGCATGGGCGCATGGCCATGACCGAGCTGCACCTCTTCCTGGGGAAGCGGTTCGTGGTCACGGTGCACGACCAGAAGATCGACATCCTCGGGGAGGTGCTGGCCCGCTGGCGCGCCGCCCCGGCCATGCTCGGCGACACCGGGTCGCTCGCGCACGCGCTGCTGGACAGCGTCGTGGACGAGTACTTCCCGGTGCTGGACAACTTCTCCGAGCGCGTGGAGGACCTGGAGGACGTGATGCTCGAGAGCGGCGACGAGGAGCGCATGAAGGAGGTCATGGCGCTGCGCCGCGAGCTGACCATCTTCCGCAAGGTGGTGGCCCCGGAGCGCGAGATCCTGATCCGCCTGCTCCGGCGCGACCTCCCCTTCCTCCGCCCGGAGCTGATGCCGTACTTCCAGGACGTGTACGACCACACCATGCGCGTCACCGAGGAGATCGACGCCCTGCGCGAGCTCCTGGCCGCCGCGGTGGAGGCGTACCATTCCTCCGCCGCCAACCGGCTGAACCAGACCATGCGCGTGATGGCGGCGTGGTCCATCATCCTGATGGCGATGGCGTGGATCGCCGGGGTGTACGGGATGAACTTCAAGGCGATGCCCGAGCTGGACTGGAGGTACGGGTACGCCTGGGCGCTGGGGGGGATGCTGACGCTGGGGAGCGTGCTGTTCGTGTACTTCCGGCGGAAAGGGTGGGTGTGAGGGGTTTTTGAAGGGCGGGGGGCGGGCGTGCCCCCGCTGGCGCGGGGTCGGGCTGCGGCTCCGTAAAGCACGATACAACCGTGCTTAACGGAGTCGAGCCCCCGCAAACTGCGCGGGGTCTCGCCCCTTCGGGCTCGCATCCCTCACGCAACTGCTTGTCGTACCCGTAGTTGTCGTGCTCCCTTCCCCCCTTGCGGGGGAAGGGGGTGACACCCGGCGCGCGGAAGCCGTCGCTCCGGCCCCCGCCCTTGACGAACGGGCGCTCGTCAGGGATCGTATCCGCACCGTCCGCTCTTCTCCCAGACACCGGGGTTCCCGATGCCACGCCGCACCCGATCCGGCGCGACGCTCCCGTCCGCTCTCCTGCTCGCCCTGGCCGTCGCAGCGCCCGCGGGCGCGCAGGCGCCGTCCGCCGCCGCGCGCCCCGCCTTCGACCTTTCCGTCGCCAGCGTGATGCGGGGGGAGGGGCTGGTGGGGCGCTCCCCCAGCGAGGTGCGCTGGTCCCCCGACTCGCGCTGGGTGTACTTCCGCTGGCGCCAGCCGGAGAGCCGCGACACCGCCACCTCCGTGTACCGGGTGGCCGCCGCGGGCGGGGCCCCGCAGCGCCTGGACGACACCCTGGCCGACCGGGTGGCGCCCACGCAGGGCGGCTCCTGGTCCGCCGACCGCCGCTTCCGCGCCATGGAGCGCAACGGCGACGTGTACGTGGCGGGGACCGACGGGCGCGAGCGGCGCGTCACCGCCACGCCCGTCCGCGAGCGCGGCCCGCACCTCTCCCCCGACGGGCGGGTCGTGTACTTCATCTCCGGGAGCAACGTCTTCGCCGTGGAGCTGGAGGGCGGCGGGCCGCTCCGGCAGCTCACCGACGTCCGCGCCGAGGCGGAGCCCTCCCGGAGGCCGGCGGAGGGGCAGCGCGGCTACCTGGAGGCGCGGCAGACGGAGCTGCTCGACGTGGTGCGCGGCCGCGTGGCCGAGCGCCGCCGCCGCGAGGCGCTGGACTCCATCCGCGCCGTGGCGCGCCCGCTCTACATCGGCCGCGACGCCACCGTCACCACCGCCGAGGTGTCGCCCTCCGGCCGCTACCTCCTCCTGGGGGTGTCCGACCGCGTGGCCTCCGAGCGCCAGACGCTGGTCCCCAACTTCGTCACCGAGAGCGGGTACACCGAGCCGCTCAACGTCCGCGCCAAGGTGGGCGATGCGCAGGAAGGGCAGCGCATGGCGATCGTGGAGCTGGCGACGGGGAAGGCCACCTGGCTCCAGCCCGACCCCAGGGAGCGCCGGGTGACGCTGACCTCGGCCCGGTGGGCCCCGCGCGAGGACCGCGCCCTCCTGGTCGGCCTCCCCGCCGACTACAAGGACCGCTGGATCTACGTGGCCGGCGTGGACGGCAGGCTGGCCCCGGTGGACCACCTGCGCGACACCGCCTGGGTGGGCGGGCCGGGGCTGTTCACGGCGGGGTGGCTCCCCGACGGACGCATCTACTTCGTCTCCGAGCGCACCGGGTACGCCCACCTGTACGCCGTCCCCGCCTCCGGCGGCACCGCCACGGCGCTCACCTCCGGCGAGTGGGAGGTGACCGACGTGCAGCTCTCCGCCGACGGGCGCACCTTCTACCTGACCACCAGCGAGACACACCCCGGCGAGCGCGACCTGTACCTCCTCCCCGCGGAAGGCGGGCGGCGCCTTCGCGTCACCGGGATGGAGGGGTGGAACGAGGGCACCGTCTCCCCCGACGGGCGCTGGGCCGCGGTGCTGCACTCCACGGCCAACCGGCCCCCGGAGCTGTACCTCGTGCCCGCCCGCCCCGGCGCGCGGGCCCGCAGGGTCACCGAGTCCACCACCGCCGAGTTCCTCGCCGGCCCCTGGATCCGGCCCGAGGTGGTCACCATCCCCGCCCGCGACGGCCGGCAGGTGTACGCCCGCGTCTTCCGCCCGCGCGAGCTGGGCGCCCGGCCCAACGGCGCCCTGGTCCTCTTCGTCCACGGGGCGGGGTACCTGCAGAACGCCCACCGCGGGTGGAGCACCTACTACCGCGAGTACATGTTCAACCACCTCCTCGCCGCGCGCGGCTACACCGTGCTCGACGTGGACTACCGCGGCTCGGCCGGGTACGGCGCGGCGTGGCGCACCGGGATCTACCGGCACATGGGGGGGAAGGACCTCACCGACCACGTGGACGCCGCCCGCTGGGCCGTGGCCAACGAGGGGGTGGACCCCAAGCGGGTGGGGATCTACGGCGGCTCCTACGGCGGGTTCATCACCCTCATGGGGCTGTTCACCGAGCCCGACGTGTTCCGCTCCGGCGCCGCCCTCCGCTCCGTGACCGACTGGGCCCACTACAACCACCCGTACACCGCGCGCATCCTGAACCAGCCGCAGGACGACCCGGAGGCGTACCGGCGCTCCTCCCCCATCTACTTCGCCGAGGGGCTGCGCGGCGACCTCCTCATGGCGCACGGGATGGTGGACGTCAACGTGCACTTCCAGGACGTGGTGCGGCTGTCGCAGCGGCTCATCGAGCTGGGGAAGACCAACTGGGAGCTGGCCGTGTACCCGGTGGAGGACCACGCCTTCGTCCGCGCCGACTCCTGGACCGACGAGTACCGCCGCATCCTGGAGCTGTTCGAGCGCACGCTTCGCTAGGCCGCTCCGCCCCGTGAGCGCGAAAGACCCGGCCCCCTGGCCGGGTCTTTGCATCCACCCGTACGCTTGCCCTCCGGAACCTCCCCGCTTCGTCTGTCGCATCCCCGTTTCCCGCATGGAGTTACGTGCCGTGCGCGTCGCCGCGTTTTTGGAACGGTGCTTGCAAACACCCCCCGGCACAGGCGGTTGACCACGCGGCGGACAGGGAGCGGCGTCCGCTGGACCCCATAGATCCGAGGAGGGCAACATGAACCGCATCCGCAACCTCGTCGAAGGCACGCTCCCGCAGCCCAAGGGCCCCTTCTCGGACGCCGAAGCGCTGGAGCTCCTCATGGCCTACCGCAAGGACCCCTCGAACGTCCCCTGCCCGCGGTGCGGGCCGGACCAGATCGAGGTGCTGGCCTTCATCGAGCCGGAGATCGACCCCAACGGGTTCGCCTCCGTGACCGATCCCGAGGGCGAGTACGCGGCCGCCCTGTACTGCCACACCTGCTGCCGGGCGGTGGGGATCCTGGCCGGGGCCGCCCAGGAGTCCGACTCCTAGCCGCCCGGCCGGCACGGGGTCCGGCGGACGGACGCGCGGGGCGGGGCGACCTGGAGTCGCCCCGCCCCGCGCACGTTCAGGTCAGTCGCAGCACCCCGGGGCGCAGCACGCGCCCTCCGCCTTCGCCTCCTCCAGCGGCCGGGTCCCGCGGACGAAGGCGCCCATGAAGCGGCCGTCCACCTCCGCCGCCACCGCGTCCGCGTCCAGCCCCGCCCCCTCCAGGAAGGCCCGCGCGTCCTCCACCCGGTAGATGCGGGTGGGCTCGATCTCCACGTCGCGGAAGCCCACCTCCTCCAGCAGCCGCCGGAACTCTCCCTCCTCCAGCGCCCCGGCCACGCACCCCACCCACAGCTCCATGCTGCGCCGCACCTCCGCCGGCACCTCGCCGCGCACCACCACGTCCGACACCGCGAAGCGCCCGCCCGGCTTCAGCACCCGGAACGCCTCCCGCAGCACGCGCGGCTTGTCGGCCGACAGGTTGATCACGCAGTTGGAGATCACCACGTCCACCGAGGCGTCCGGGAGGGGGACGCTCTCGATCTCCCCCTTCAGGAACTCCACGTTCTCCACCCCCGCCTCCGCCTGGTTGCGGCGCGCCAGCTCCAGCATCTCGTCCGTCATGTCCAGCCCGTACGCCTTCCCCGTGGGCCCCACGCGGCGGGCGGAGAGGAGCACGTCGATCCCGCCCCCCGAGCCCAGGTCCAGCACCGTCTCCCCCTCGCGCAGCTCCGCCAGCGCCGTGGGGTTGCCGCACCCCAGCGAGGCGAGCACCGCCGCCTCCGGGAGCCCCTGCGTCTGGGCGTCCTCGTAGAGGTTGGAGGTGATGGGGTCGCAGGTGCCGTCGAAGGCCGCGCCGCCGCAGCAGGAGCTGCCGCCGCCGGCCACCACCCGCAGGGCGGCCTGGCCGTACTTCTCCTTCACCGTGGTCCGGATGTCCGTGGTCGTGGTGTCGCTCATCGTCGCTCCCGAGCCTCCTCTCATCAAGAATTGTTGATGTTTTTACCTCAAAAAAAGGGGCGCTAGCGGCAGCACCCGTCCAGCATTCCCGCGTCCTCCGACGGGCGGAGGTCCTCCAGCGCGGCGGCGATCCCCTCGAAGGCGCCGGGGACGAGCGTGTAGTAGACCCAGCGGCCCTCGCGGCGGTCGGTCACCAGGCCGGCGGTCTTCAGCACCTTGAGGTGGAAGGAGAGCCGGGACTGGGCCGCGTCGAGCGCGCCGGTGAGCTCGCAGACGCAGCGCTCGCCGCCGGTGAGCAGGCGCACGATCTCCAGGCGCGTCTCGTCGGAGAGAGCGTGGAACCAGGCCGCGGCCCGTGCCGTGTCGATCTTGGTCAGCGTCGCCATGGGGTCCAATGTATCAACAAAAATTGTTTGGTCAAGGGTCTCATGTTGCGGTGGGCCGCTCCGGAGCCCGGCAAACGGCGCCGGTCTCCTGCGCGGGGGCGGTGAGCCTCGCAAACCGCGCGAGTCTCCCCGCCCCGGAGGGAGACACCGGAAACTGCCCCGGTGTCTCCCTCCGAGAAGATCTTATGGGTACTGCGGAACTGCTGAACGACGTGTATCCGGGGTTCCGGAGCAATCCTCGGCCGGCCCTCACCCCCCGGCCCCCTCTCCCAATGCTGGGAGAGGGGGTGACTCATTCTTGGGCTACGGAGCGAGTCGTCGTACCCCCCACCCCCGGCCCCTCCCCCACAAGGGGGGAGGGGAGAACTGCAAGCGATTCCTCCACTTCCAACCCTCTCCCGGAATTGGGAGAGGGTGCGAGCCTAAGCGAGCGGGTGAGGGCCGCCGTTGCAGGCTCTCCCCTGTCCCCTGTTCCCTGTCCCCTGCCGTTCACCGCGTCACGCGCAGGTCGCCGCGGAGCAGCGTCATCGGGCCGAAGGTCGGCTGGCCGAGCATGCCGGCGTCCACGCCGACCGTGCCGTCGAGCTGGTAGTTGAGGGGAGCGCCGGTCACGGCGCGGCTCAGGATGCTCGCCAGGGCCGGCACGTCCGAGAAGCTGATCCCCAGCTCCATCGGGACCACCGTCTCCTGCCCCGCCTGCAGCGGCACGCCCAGGGGGAAGTCCACCTGCGCGGCCTGGCGCCCCTCCAGGAGGAGGCCGCCGCGGACCGTGGAAAGGGTGACGCCCAGGGGGTTGGGGTTCTGCACACGGGCGTAGAGGCGCACCGCGGCGCCGCCCAGCGGGCGGCCGGGGCCGGGGCCCAGGAGGCGGATCTCCGCCTGGCGGCCGCCGTCCACCGAGAAGCGCGGGGCCTGCACGATCTGGCCGAGCGCGCCCAGCGACGCGCACCCGGGGATCGCGAAGAGGCAGAGCAGCAGGAACAGGGCGCTGCGTCGGATGGCGTTCATGTGGCTCACTCCGTTCACGGGGGCCGGCCCGGACGTATCTCCAGGACCGGCAAGAGGATGCCGTCGCGGGGTGCAACGCGTGTGCCAGGGGCTGGAATGGAGTGTGCATCGCCGGGCGGTTCTGCACCCCGAAGGCGCCGCCCGGCGCCGGAAGCCTTTTCACCGCAAGGAGGACGCGTTGGAACCCAACGTCACCGGCCAGGCCGGGCATACGCCCCCGACCGCGGAAATCCTGGATGGCCTCAACGATCTCCTCCAGCTCGACCACGACGCCCTCGGGGCGTACGACATCGCCATCGAGAAGCTCCAGGACCGCGACCACGCCAACCAGATCGCCGGGTACCGCCTGGACCACGAGCGCCACGTCCGCGAGCTGAACCAGGCCGTCGCCGCCCTGGGGGGGACGCCGAAGAACGAGCCGCACGCCACCGGGCCCTTCAAGCAGGCGCTGCAGAGCCTGGGCGGGCTGGCCGGCGACAAGGGGCTCCTGATCGCCTGGCGCACCAACGAGCTTCAGGTGCGCGCCAAGTACGACTCGTACGCGTCCAGGGCCAACTCCTGGCCGGAGGACCTCAAGCGGATGGTGGACCGCAACGCGCTGGACGAGGAGCGCCACTACCGCTGGGTGGCCGAGGCGCTCCAGCGGATGGGCGTGGGCGGCGGGGAGAGCTCCGAGCAGGCCGGCACCGGCGCGCTGGACGCCGTCCGCGAGCGGGCCGCCGACCTGGCCGGCGGGGCCCGGGAGCGCGTGGCCGGCGGGCTGGACGCCGTCGCCAACCGCATCTCGCACCTGGCCGAGGGCCGCGAGGGAGCGGTCGGCGGGGTGGCGGACCGGGTGGCCGGCGGGGTGGGGGGGACGGCGCGGTACGTGCGTGACGGAAGCGTGGACGAGCTGCGGACCGGCTTCGAGGAGCAGGTGCGCCGCAGCCCCGTGCAGACCTTGCTGGTCGCGGCCCTGGCGGGCTTCGTGATCGGCCGCATTCTTCGCTAAGGAGGACGTCCATGGCAGACACCGACGAGACCACGCCGGGCCACGCCCTTCAGGGGGGAGCGCCGGCCACCACGCGCGCGACCGGCGCCTCCGACGACCCGCAGGTCGTCCGCGCCGAGATCGAGCAGACCCGCGAGCGGATGTCGGAGACCATCGACGAGATCGAGGAGGCGCTGGCGCGCAAGAAGGAGCAGATCCAGGAGCGCCTTGACGTCCTGGCGCCCGTCCGCCAGCGGCCCCTCCAGAGCGCCGGGATCGCCTTCGGCGTGGGGCTCCTCCTGGGCGTGGTCACCGGGGGCGGTGACAGCGACGACGACAGCAGTCGGGAGCGGGGGGTGGAGGGCCACGGGCGCCCCCGGGCCATGAGTATCGCGGGAATGGGGCTGTCGGCCGGCCACCACGACGAGGAGAACTGGGAGGAGCGCGCCCGGATGTGGGAGAGCCGGGCCCGCCGGCTGCTGAGCGTGGCCCGCGAGCAGGAGGAGGCGATCCGCGAGCTGCAGGAGCGCTACGGGACGCTCTACTCCCACGACATGGAGCATCACCACCCGGGCTTCAGCCGCGAGGACGAGGAGACGGTCGGCGCGCTCCGCTCCACGGTGACGGGGCTGCGGGACAACGTGCTGGGGGGGATCACCGAGCTCCTCACCGACGCGTTCCACCGGATGGGGCAGGAGCGGGGAGGACGAACCACCGCCTGACGGAGCACCGTCGGCGGGACGGGCGAGCGGGGCGCCGGCGATCCGGCGCCCCGCTTCGCTTTCCACCCTCCCGGATTGAGCCGCCGCGCGGGGGGATGTATTCTTCCGGCTCGCCGTCCGTCGTTCCCCGCGTCCGGTCCGGATTCCCTTGAAGCTTTCCGCGCGGAGCCTGCTGGCCGGGCTCCTGGTGCTCGTCGTGGCCGCCACCTGCGTGCGGCTCGGCTTCTGGCAGCTCGACCGCCTCGCGCAGCGCCGCGCCCGCAACGCGGCGCTCGCGGCCGGGCGCGCGCTCCCCCCGCTGGCGCTGGACTCCGCCGCGGCGGCAGCGGTGGCCGCCGGTCCGGCCCCGTACCTCAACCGCCGGGTGCGGGTGCGCGGCGTGTACGACCCGGCGGGAGACGTGGTGCTGCGAGGGCGCGCCCAGGAGGGGAAGCCCGGGGTGCACCTGGTGACGCCGCTGCGGATCGAGGGGAGCGCCGCGGCGGTGCTGGTGAACCGCGGCTGGGTCCCCTCTCCGGACGCCACCGCGCTGGACCGGCGCCGCTTCGCCGAGCCCGGGGTGCGTGAGGTGACGGGCTTCTTCCAGGAGGTGCCCCGCGCGGAGAGCCGGGGCCAGCCCTCGGCGCGCGCCGGCCGCGACACCACCTTCCGCCGCCTGGACCTGGCGACGGTCCGCGCCCGCGCCCGCTACCCGGTCCTCCCGCTCTACGTCCAGCTCCTCCCGGACTCCGCCGCCCCCGCGCAGGCTCCCCCGTACCCGGTCCCCGCCCCGTCGCTGGACGAGGGGCCCCACCTGGGCTACGCCATCCAGTGGTTCAGCTTCGCCGCCATCGCGGTGGTAGGGCTGGGAGTGGTGGCGCTGCGGAACCGCAGGGAACAGGGAACAGGGGACAGGGGATAGCCTGCAACGGCGGCCCCCGAACAACGCGCAAGTCCAGAGCGGTGTGCGTCTTGCATACTCCTGGCCTCCTCCCGGACGCCCGGACCTCAGGCAAAAAGGACCGCCGTCCGCGGAAGGCAAAACCACCATCGGAGGAGGCTGACGTATGGCTCGCTACGGACGCGACTACGAGTGGAACCGCGGGGGGATGCAGGGGAACCAGGGCCGCGGGACGAACTGGGGCCAGGGCGGAGACGACGCCGAGTTCGGCGGCGGAACCTACGGGAGCGGCGGACGTTACGGCGGGATGGGCTCCGACGGGTACGGCGGGGGCCGCCAGGGCCGCGGGGGCTACTCCGGCTTCGGCTCGGGCGGCGGCGCCTACGACAACGACTACAGCAGCGGGTACGACGCCGGCCGCGGCGGCGGGATGGGCGGCTACGGCGGCGGCTACCGGGGCGGGAGCGGGTACGGCGGCGGCTACGGCGGGCAGGGGAGCGGCGGCTACCAGGGCGGCGGCTACGGCTCGGGGATGGGGTACGGGAGCGGCTCCTCGGAGAGCGGCTACGGGGGCGGGTACGGCGGCCGCAGCTACGAGGAGATGGGGACGGGCGGCGGGAGAAGCGGCGGGCAGGACGCGAGCACCCGGCTGCGGGCCTCGGAGATCATGACCGAGAACCCCGAGACCGTCACCCCCGAGGCCACCCTCGCCGAGGCCGCGCGCAAGATGCGCGACCTGGACGTGGGGATCATCCCCGTGGTGGAGAGCGAGCAGAACAAGCGCCTCCGCGGGGTCATCACCGACCGCGACATCGCCATCCGCGCCGTGGCCGAGGGGATGGACGCCAACAGCACCCGCGTTGCGGAGTGCATGACCACGGACGTGGAGACCTGCAACAAGAACGACTCCGTCCGCGACATCCTCGGCGTCATGGAGCGCGAGCAGGTGCGCCGCGTCCCCATCACCGACCGCGAGGGGCGTCTGGTGGGGATCGTGGCCCAGGCGGACGTGGCCAACGACCTGGGCGACAGCCACCGCGGCGAGCACATGCTCGCGGAGGCGGTGGAGCGGATCTCGGAGCCCGGGAACCGGGGCCGCGGGATGCGCGGCTCGCAGGGCCGCGGGTCGCAGGGCGGGGCGACCGCGGGGGGACGCAGCGGCGGCAGTCCCGGCTCCGGCGGGATGAGCGCGGGCGGGCGGACGGGCGGCACGTCCGCGGCGTCCGGCGGGACGAGCGCCGGCGGCGCCACGAACCGCGGCCCGTCCACGGGGACGCAGGGGGGGAGCCAGGGCGGGGAGTAGCCGCCCGGCCGCCGGAAAAACGGGAGGGGGCCGCCGAGGCGGCCCCCTTCCTCGTTTGGTGTGCCCAGCATGGGCGATGGTCCGGAGGTGAAAGTCCTCCCGGAACTTGGTCGTAGGGACCGAAGCGAGCCGCAAGGCGCCTTTCCGCGAGGGGAGCGCTGAAAGAAGCGGGGTAGCGAACCCGTCGAGCCGACGAACAGAAACCGGATAGGAGGCGCTGCGGAGCAGGGCGAGCGTGCCAATGAACGCGAAGCTCTCACGACCAAGGCGAAGCGGCGTAGATCCGGCGGCTGTGCGGGGAAGGCCATCGTTCTTACCTGGGGAGATCTCGCCTCGCGCCTGAAAGGGCGACGTTCGGTCGGCCGAGCGAACGGAGCGAGAAGTCAGCAGAGGCCGTAGTAGCCGGCAGGGGTGCACACATGCGCTTGGACCCAGCCCCAGCGGTGAAGGGCCGAACGGAGAGGAGAGCGAAACGACGTTGCACCTCGGGAGAGCAATGCGCCAGATGTCCATGCAAATGGAGCTGCTGCTGGAGGGTAGGGGTGAAGCCCCGAGAGCAGAGCAGAGCGGCGAAGCGATCCCGGCGGCGCAAGGAGACGAGCGCTCAGGAGTCGGCGGCCTGCGGGAGCTGATGGAGCAGGTCGTCGAGCGCGACAACCTCATACGAGCGTTGAAGCGCGTGCGGAGCAACAAGGGGAGTGCCGGTATCGACGGGATGTGCGTGGAGGAGTTGCCGGAGTACCTTCGGGGGAACTGGGAGCGGATCCGAGCGGAGCTGCTCGCGGGAAGCTACCAGCCCTCGGCGGTGCGAAGGCAGGAGATCCCCAAGAGCGGGGGCGGAGTCCGGCAGCTGGGGATTCCGACCGTGCTCGACCGGTTCATCCAACAGGCCATCCTGCAGGTGCTGCAGCCGATCTTCGATCCCACGTTCAGCGAGCACAGCTACGGCTTCCGGCCCGGACGCAGGGCGCACGACGCGGTCTGTCAGGCGCAGCGGTATGTCCAGTCGGGGCGTAGGTGGGTGGTGGACGTGGATCTGGAGAAGTTCTTCGACCGGGTCAACCACGACATCTTGATGGCGCGCGTGGCGAAGCGAGTGGAGGACAAGCGGCTGCTCCGGGTGATCCGCCGCTACCTGGAGGCCGGGATCATGGCCAACGGGGTGGTGGTGGAGCGGCACGAGGGGACGCCGCAGGGCGGACCCTTGTCGCCGCTCTTGGCAAACGTGCTGCTGGACGAGGTGGACCGGATGTTGGAGGGGAGCGGCCACCGGTTCGTGCGCTACGCCGATGACTGCAACGTGTACGTGCGGTCGAAGCGAGCGGGCGAGCGGGTGATGGGCCGGATGGCTCGGCTCTACGCGAAGCTCAAGCTCAGGGTCAACGAGGAAAAGAGCACGGTGGCGCGCGTGTGGGAGCGGAAGTTCCTGGGCTACAGCTTCTGGGTGGCCCCGGGGAAGCTCGTCAAACGCCGCGTCGCGCCGAAGGCCCTGGAGGGCTTCAGGGAGCGCATCCGGGAGATCACGGCCCGGAACGGAGGGAGAGCGCTGGAGAAGGTGGTGGAGGAGCTACGGTCGTACCTGCCGGGCTGGAAGGCCTACTTCCGACTGGCGGATACGCCGGGGATCTTCAACGAACTCGATCAGTGGATCGCCCGACGGCTGCGGATGGTGCAGCTCAAACAGTGGAAGCGAGGGACGACCGTCTACCGGGAACTGCGAAGGCGGGGTGTGCCGGAGCGGCCTTGCCGGGCGGCGGCGGCTCACGCCCGACGCTGGTGGAGAATCGCCGGACACGGCGCGCTCAACACCGCCATGCCCAGGAAATACTTCGACGGTCTGGGGCTTCCTCGGCTGGCACCGCACTGACCTCAACTTTCCGAACCGCCGGATGCGGACCCGCATGTCCGGTGGTGTGGGAGGGGTGTAGCCGGGATCACCGGCTACCCCCTATCCCGATCGGGCCCGGCAAATCGAAGCAGGCATGGGGTTTGCGCAGGGAGGGGGCTCCCCGGTCTCGGGGAGTGGCAGGCGAAACGAACGAATCAGGGAGGAACCATGCAGAACGAGCGCGACGTGGAGTTCACACCCTCCCCCGCGATGGGGGCGACGGCCGGCGGAGTGGAGTTCACGCCCGCGCCGGGTCTCGGGGGGACTTCGGGCGGAGAGGGTGGGCAGGGGCAGGTGGGGGCCGCGGTCGACCAGGCGAAGGCCACCGCGCAGCGGGTGGTCGGCCAGGCGCAGGAGCGGGTGCAGTCGGGGCTGGACGCGCAGAAGGAGCGCGCCGCCGAGTCGCTCAGCGGCGTGGCGGACTCGCTGCGCTCCACCGCCCGGCAGGTAGGGGGGCAGGGCGGGCTGCAGGAGAGCGTGGGCGCCTACGCCCAGCAGGCGGCGGACCGGGTGGAGGACCTCGCGGCGTACCTCCGCAACAGCGACGTCAACGACCTGCTGCAGGAGGTGGAGAACCTGGCCCGGCGCCAGCCGGCGCTCTTCCTGGGCGGGGCGTTCACCCTCGGCGTGCTGGGGGCGCGCTTCCTCAAGAGCTCGCGGCGCAACCTGGTGCACGAGGGGGTACGGGACCGCTGGAGCACCCAGGACATGACGAGCCGGGTGTACGAGCCCGAGCGCGACGCCGTGGGGCGCCCCGGAGCGACGGGGTACGCGCCGCCGTCCGAGCGCGCGGGCTCCGATCCCAAGGCGGCGGGGCCCCGGGGGGGCTGAGCCGCGCCGGCCGCCGGCGTGGCGGACGACCCTTTTCCGACGAGAGAGCCCCAGGAGGAGCCGATGGCTGACAGGGACGACGAATACGGGTACGGACGGGTGGACGAGGTCGTGACCGTGAGGGTGGAGACGGAGGGCGATCCGCAGGACCCCGAGGCGATCCGGACCGACATCCGGGAGACGCGGGAGCGGATGAGCCAGACCATCGACGAGCTCAGCGGCCGGCTCAACCCGGACCACCTCAAGGCGCAGGTCAAGGAGAACATTCGCGAGGCCACCATCGGGAGGGCGGAGCACATGGCTCGAAACGCAGTGGGCCGGGTGCAGGACACCCGGCAAGGGATGATGGACACCATCCGGGACAACCCGATCCCGGCCGCGATGGTGGGGATCGGCCTGGGATGGCTGCTCTGGAACGGCCGCCGGCGCCACGACGAGGTGGACGTGGTCTTCCGCCCGGAGGGCGGCCTGGAGGCCGGGTACGACCGGTACGGGACGTACGACCGCCCCGGCTACGCGAGCTACCAGGGGTACTACGAGGGGCACGAGGAGCCCGGGCTGACGGACCGGGTGACCGGGCGCGCCTCGGAGCTGGGCGGGCGCGCCCGCGAGACGGCGGGTGACGTGGCCGGCCGCGCCCGCGAGGCGGCGGGCGGGGTGGCGGAGAGCGCCCGTGACGTGGCCGGGCGGACGCGCGATGCCGCCGGCGAGGCGGCGGGGCGGGCGCAGGAGGTGCTCGGCGACACGGCGGCGCGCGCGCGCTCCGCGGCGGGGTCGCTGGCCCGGGAGACGCGCTACCGCACGCACCGGCTGGAGGACCGCTTCCAGGACGCCATGTACGAGAGCCCGCTCGTGGTGGGCGCCGCGGTGATGGCGCTCGGGATGATGGCGGGGCTCAGCGCCCCGGCCACGCGCCGCGAGTCGGAGCTGATGGGCGCCGCGCGCGACCAGCTGGTGGACCGCGCGCAGGAGGCGGCGAGCGAGGCCACGGGCAAGGTGCAGCAGGTGGCCGAGCGCGTGGTGACGGAGGCCCGGGACACCGTCCAGGAGACCGCCCAGCGCGTGGTGAGCGACGCCAAGTCGACGGCCCAGGAGGCCGCGCAGGAGCAGGGGCTCACCGGCGGCGGGATCAGCACCTCCGGCGGCAGCTCCTCCGCGGGAAGCTCCTCCACGGGCGGGTCGGCCTACGGCACCACCGGGACCGCTTCGACGGGGACGTCCGGGGCGGGCCTGGGCACCACGGGGACCGGGCTGGGCGGGACGGGCACGGGAACGTCGTACGGCGGCCAGACCGGGACCGGCACGGGCCTCGGCGGGACCAACCCCGGGCTGGGTACGGGGACCGGGCTGGGCGGGACGAGCACCGGGAGCACCGGGCTCGGCGGCGGAACGGGGACGGGCGGCACCGGGTCCGGCTCGCTGTAGGGACCGGAGCCGGAACGCGAAGGGGGGCCGCCACGGCGGCCCCCCTTTTTGTTCTGTCAGTTGCGTGAGGGATGCGAGCCCGAAGGGGCGAGACCCGGCGTAGTTTGCCGGGGCTCGACTCCGTTAAGCACGGTTGTATCGTGCTTTACGGAGCCGCAGCCCGACCCCGGCGCCAGCCGGGGGCACGCCCAAACCCTCCACTACTCAGTCCAGCGCCGCACCACCAACGCGCTGTTCGACCCCCCAAACCCGAACGAGTTGGAGAGCGCCACGTCCACCTGCGCCCGCCGCGCCGTCCCCGGCACGTAGTCCAGGTCGCAGTCCGGGTCCGGATCGGTGAGGTTGATGGTGGGCGGGAGCACCCCGTCGCGCAGCGCCAGGACGGTGAGCCCCGCCTCCACCGCGGCGGTGGCCCCCAGCGAGTGCCCCAGCATGGACTTGGTGGAGGACACCGCCAGCCGGTCCGCGTGCTCGCCGAAGACGGTGCGGATGGCGCGCGTCTCCGCCGTGTCGCCCACCGGGGTGGAGGTGCCGTGCGCGTTGACGTACCCCACCTCCTCCGGGCGCACCCCGCCGCTCCGCAGCGCGCGCTGCATGGCCCGCGCGGCTCCGGCGCCGTCCTCGGGCGGGGCGGTCACGTGGTGCGCGTCCGAGCTCATCCCGAACCCCACCACCTCGGCCAGGATCGGCGCCCCGCGCCGCCGCGCCGACTCCAGCTCCTCCAGCACCAGGATCGCCGCGCCCTCGCCGTGCACGAAGCCGCTCCGCTTGGCGTCGAAGGGGCGCGAGGCGGTCTCCGGCGACTCGTAGTCGGTGGCCAGGGCGCGGGCGGCGTGGAAGCCGGCGAAGGAGATGGGGGTGAGGCACGCCTCCGTCCCCCCGGCGATCATCATCTCCGCGTCGCCGCGGAGGATGGCGTGGTACGACTCGCCGATGGCGTGGTTGCTGCTGGCGCACGCCGAGACCGTGGCGTAGCTGGGGCCCATGGCGCGGGTGCGGATGGCCACCTGCCCCGCGGCCAGGTTCACGATGCTGGCGGGGATGAAGAAGGGGGAGACGCGCTGCCCGTTCCGCATCCCCTCGGAGGTCTCCATGATGGAGATGAGCCCGCCCATCCCGGAGCCGATGATGACGCCGGTCTCCTCCGGCTGCGGGACGGCGCCCAGTCCGCCCAGCCCCGCGTTCAGGAGCGCCTCGTGGGCGGCGACCAGCGAGTACTGGATGAACCAGTCCATCCGCTTGGCCTCCTTGCGCTCCAGCACCCCCTCGGCCGAGAAGTCCTTGACCTCGCCGGCGATGGCGACGGCGGGGGGGAGCGACGAGAGGTCGCAGCGGGTCAGCGGGCCGATCCCGGAGCGGCCCTCCACCACGTTCTTCCAGGTCTCCGCGGTGCTGTTCCCCAGCGCGGTGACCATCCCGATCCCGGTGACGACGACGCGACGAGCCAATCCGTCCTTACCCTGTTGCGGATTCGACAGCGGCGGAGCGCCCTTCACTCCGCCTTGAGCAGCCCCTTGCGGAGCGCGAAGCGCACCAGCTCGCTCCGGTGGTGCAGGCCCAGCTTCTCCATGATGCGGGCCCGGTAGGTGTCCACCGTCTTGGGCGAGATGAACAGCTTCTTCCCGATCTCGCTGGAGCTGAACCCCTCCACCGTGAAGGAGAGCACCTCGCGCTCCCGGTCGGTGAGGCGGTCCAGCGGGTCCTCCTCCCCGGCCTCGGACTTCTGCTTCAGCCCCCGCAGGAGGAGCTTGGCGGCGCTGGGGTAGAGGAAGACGTCCCCGCGCGCCACGGTGCGGATGGCCTCGATCAGCTCCTCGTCGGCGCTCCGCTTGTTGACGTACCCCGAGCCGCCGGCCTCCAGCACGGGGAGGAGGTGCTCCTCCTCGCCGTGCATGGTGAGCACCAGGACGCGGGTCCCCTGGTCCAGCGCGGCGATGCTGCGGGTGGCCTCCAGCCCCCCCTGGCCGGGCATGGACAGGTCCATCACCACCACGTCGGGGCGCAGCTCCCCGGCCCGCGTGACTCCCTCCTCCCCCGTCCCCGCCTCGCCCACCACCTCGATCCCCGGCTCCGCCTCCAGCAGGGCGCGCAGCCCCGCGCGGAGCACGGCGTGGTCGTCCACCAGCAGGACCCTGATCGTCTCCGGCGTCATCGCGGCCTCGGCGGGGGGAGAAGGTGCGGTCCGGGCGGAATCTCGTGCGGGCGCGCCGGGGCCGCAAGAACGCTACAGCCGCGCCTGGAGCGCGTCCGGCGTCCAGCGCGCCAGGAACGCGGCCAGCGAGGTGAACGACCCCGTCAGGAGGAGGAGCCCCATCCCCACCAGGAGCACGCCGCTGGCCCGGCTCACCCAGGGGAGGAAGCGGCGCATCCGCCGGAACCCCACCAGGAAGCGCTCGATCAGGAGCGTGGAGAGGAGGAAGGGGACCGCCAGCCCGGCCGAGTACACGGCCAGGAGCCCCATCCCCTCGGCCACGGAGCCGCGCGTGGCGGCCAGCGTCAGGATGCCGCCCAGGATGGGCCCGATGCACGGCGTCCACCCCGCGCCGAAGGCCACCCCCACCAGCACCGTCCCCAGGTACCCCACCGGCTTGTCGGCCAGGTGCACCCGCCACTCCCGCCCGGCCCCCGGGAGCCGCAGCGCGCCCAGCAGGTACAGCCCGAAGAGCACCAGGAGCGCGCCCCCCGCGATCTCCACCCAGCGCGAGGCGTAGGAGAGGAGCGCCCCCAGGAAGGTGGCGGAGGCCCCCAGGAGGATGAACACCCCCGTGAACCCCAGCACGAAGAGGAGGCCGTGCACCAGCACCGCCCGCCGCGCGCGCGGGGCCTCGCCCTGCATCTCGTCCAGGCTCATCCCCGTGATGAAGGTGGCGTAGCTGGGGATGAGCGGGAGGACGCAGGGAGAGAGGAAGCTCAGGATTCCCGCCGTGAAGGCGACCGCCAGGCCGAGCGATTCGGTCTGCATGGAGACGGATGCGAGGGGTGCAGGAGTGGGCCCGGAACGGACAAAGGCCCCGGGAGTACCCCGGAGCCCTTGCTCGGTTCGGACGGCGAGGGGGTCAGCGGGAGCCGACGGCCTCCATCAGCCCCATCCGCGCCAGCCGGTCGCGCACGCCGGAGAGGAGGTAGTCGATCACCTCGCCGGCCGTGTACTGCGCCCGGTCCGCGCCCAGGAAGCGGCGGATCAGCTTGAGGTCGTCGCCGCTGGTGACGAGCGGCTTCTCCACCCGGCCGTCGTCGCGCACCTGGCCGTGGCCGATGTCGGCCATGAGGGCGTTGCACAGGCACTTCCGGCCGAGGGTCTCGTCGGCGCAGCCGCCCTTCTTGACGTAGGTGTCCACCGGCTCGGCGGGGCAGCGGTACCCGATGCGCCCCGTCTCCGCGCGGTACGCGGTGCGCAGGTAGCCCAGGTCGCACACCCGCTCGCGGGCCTGGTAGACGTCCTGCTGCGACATGGTGTCGCCCAGCTGCACCACCTTGAAGGGGAACCCGGTGGGTGAGGCGCGGGCGTCGGTGAGCACGTCCACCTCGTCCTCCAGCGCCTGGCGGAGCACCTTCTCCTTGAGGTCGCCGCGGAAGCCCGACTCCTCGGAGTAGGCGAACAGCGTCCCCACCTGGATCCCGGCGGCGCCCTCGTCCAGCGCCTCCTGGAGCTTCTCCGGCGACCCCGCGCCCCCGGCCAGCCAGAAGGGGAGCCCCAGCTCCCGCATCTTGGCCAGGTCCACCTCGTCGCGCACGCCGTAGAGCGGCTCGCCGCGCTCGTTGTACTGCGTCTCGCCGCGGGGCGGGGCGTTGTGCCCGCCCGCCGTGGGCGCCTCGATCACGAACCCGTCCACCCGCCCGCTCGCCTTGCGCGCCAGCATGGTGGCCAGCGAGTTGGAGGCGATGATGGGGAGGAAGAAGGGGCGCTTCATCTCCACGGGGGGCTCGGCGGAGTGCACGCGCGGGTCGAAGGTCATGTA
This sequence comes from uncultured Gemmatimonadales bacterium, assembly GCA_963733105.1. Lineage (GTDB taxonomy): Bacteria > Gemmatimonadota > Gemmatimonadetes > Longimicrobiales > Longimicrobiaceae > JAFAYN01. The sequence goes on from CAVTCB010000005.1 coordinate 307,428, forward strand.
CGCCGGGTCGCCCGCGGGGCCCTCCAGGTCCAGCTTCAGCGAGGCCGGGCGGTGCTCGGCGAAGCTGTCCAGCACGGCGGGGATCTCCTTGGGGATGCCCGCGCCCATCAGCACGTAGTCCACCCCGGCCAGCATCGCCCCGTAGAGCGAGTCCAGGTTGGGCATCTGCACCTTGGTGAGGAGGTTGATCCCCACCGGGCCGGAGTGCCCCTCCTTGGCGAGCCACACCTCGCAGAAGTTGGCGGCCATGGTGAGCTGCTGCCGCACCGCGGTCACCACCTGCTTGTACATGGGGATCGCCTTGTACGGCTCGCCCCCGCGCCCCTCCTCGCGGAAGTAGCGGTTCAGCACCTCCTGGGCGACGCCGGGGATGGGGAAGTGCTCCAGCGCGCGCCGGAGGTGCCCGCCCATGTCGCCGTCCTGGAGGCGCCGCACGAAGAGCGAGTCCAGCGCCGTGCCGGAGACCACTCCCATCTGCCCACGCATGGAGACCGCCTTGGCCAGGACCCAGTTGGAGACACCGACCCCCATCCCGCCCTGGATGATCATCGGGTGCGTGAGCGAAGGAGCGTTCATAGGCGTTCCTGGACGGGTTCGGGGTGCAAGGGGTAACCCGGCAATCTACGGACCATGTAGCGGGTATGCAACGTGTTATGGATGCAACTCTGTACTCCGCTGAACCGGGCTCAGTTCCCGTTTCCGGGAAAACTGCAACGCAAGTGCCACGCCCGAAAGGGGCTGCGTGGCCCGCGCGGTGTTGCAGAGCCCGTTCCCGCGCCGATATTCTCAGGCCGGGAGGCGCAGCCTCCGGAGAATGGTTCACGACACGAAAAACACACGAGACGCATCCCATGGCCGAGCTGCATCCCGCCACCCTGGAGGGGTGGTACGCCCTCCACCAGGCATGGACGATGGACTGGAAGGCGCTCCGGGCGCTGGACCCCGCCTCCCGCGCGGCCGTGGCCGCGGAGGCGCGGGCGCTGTTCGAGGCGCTGGAGGCGCCCGCGGAGGGGTGGAGCGCCCCCTTCCGGCTGGTGGGCGGGGGCGCCGACTGGATGTTCGTCCACTTCCGCCCCACGCTGGAGGAGCTTGCGGACGTGCAGGCGCGCGTCCGCCGCTCGCGCCTGGGCGACCTGCTCCGCCTGGAGACGGACTACCTGTCGGTGACCGAGGCGGGGCTGTACCACGCCACCGCCGAGGCGGCGCGGGAGCACGGGGCGGGGACGGAGGCGTTCCGCGCGGCGCTGGACGAGACGGCCGCGGCGGAGCTGGCGACGCCGCACGTCCGCACCCGCCTCTTCCCGCGGGTGCCGGAGGGGATGCGGTACGTGTCCTTCTACCCCATGAGCAAGCGGCGCGCGGAGGGGGGCAACTGGTACACCCTCCCCGTGGCGGAGCGGAGCCGGCTGATGCGCGAGCACGGGATGACGGGGCGTCGCTTCGCCGGGAGGATCTTCCAGGTGATCACCGGCTCGGTGGGGCTGGACGACTGGGAGTGGGGGGTGACGCTCTTCGCCCGCGACCCGCTGGACTTCAAGCGGATCGTCACCGAGATGCGCTACGACGAGGCGAGCGCCCTGTACGGCGAGTTCGGGAGCTTTCTCACCGGCATCCGTTTTGCCCCCTCGGAGTGGGCAGTGCTCCTCGAAGGCGAGAGCTGATCCCGCCCGCGGCGCTTCTGCGCTGGCCCCTGCCGGAGCGGCACCGTATCTTCCCCGGATGAACTGGAAGCGACCTTTCGCGATCGTCGGCGCCGCGACCCTCCGTCCCCTGGAGGGGCTCGGCGGCTTCGCGCACTTCTCCGCGCAGGCGGGGCGTGCCCTGGCCGACGTCCCCACCTGGGGGCCGCTCCTGATCACCCAGATGCGGCGGCTGGGGGTGGACTCCCTCCCCATCGCGCTCTTCATCGCCGGGTTCACGGGGATCGTGCTCTCGCTCCAGGCGTCGTACACCTTCACCGGCGCCATCCCCATGTACTTCGTGGGGACGCTGGTGGGGAAGACGATGATCCTGGAGCTGGGCCCCGTCCTCATGGGGCTCTCCCTCTCCGGCCGGGTGGGCGCAAACATCGCGGCCGAGCTGGGGACCATGCGGGTGTCGGAGCAGATCGACGCGCTGGAGACCATGGCCTACGACCCCATGTCGTACCTGGTGGTCCCCCGAGTCCTGGCCGGGATCCTGATGTTCCCCGTCATCGTGGTGTTCGCCAACACCATCGGGATCATCGGCGGGTGGATCACGGCCATCAACCTGCTCGACATGTCCACCCAGGAGTTCATCCGGGGGCTGAGGCTCTTCTTCGTCCCGTTCGACCTGACGTACTCCCTCATCAAGTCCACCTCGTTCGGGCTGGTGGTGACGCTGGTGGGGTGCTTCCAGGGGTTCACCACCACCGGCGGGGCCGAGGGCGTGGGGATCGCCACCACCCGCGCGGTGGTCATCGGGAGCCTGCTCATCCTCTTCCTGGACGCCTTCTGGGCGGCGATCCTGCTTCGATGAGCATCGAGATGGTGGACGTCCACAAGGCGTTCGGGGCCAAGAAGGTCCTGCGCGGGCTCAGCATCGAGGTGGGGGCCGGCCAGACGCTCTCGCTGATCGGCTTCTCCGGCGCGGGGAAGTCCACCATCCTCAAGCACGTGGTCGGGCTGATGAGCCCCGACCGCGGCTCGGTGCGCGTGGACGGCCGCGAGGTGCCGAAGCTGGCCCGGGACGACCTGTACGAGCTGCGCCGCGAGATCGGCTACGTGTTCCAGTTCGCCGCGCTCTTCGACTCCATGACCATCGCCGAGAACATCTCCATGGGGCTCCGCAAGCGGGGCGGGATGACGGAGGCGCAGATCGCCGAGCGGGTGGCCGACTCGCTGGCGCGCGTGGACCTGGAGGGGTACGAGCGGCGCTTCCCCTCCGAGCTGTCGGGCGGGCAGAAGAAGCGGGCCGGGCTGGCGCGGGCCATGGCCTTCCGCCCCCGGTACCTGCTGTACGACGAGCCCACCAGCGGGCTGGACCCGGTGACCACCACCATCATCGACCGGCTGATCCGGAAGATGCAGTCGGACCTGGGCACCACCTCGCCTGGTGATCACGCACGACATGGAGAGCGCGTACCGCATCAGCGACCGCATCGCCATGCTGTACGAGGGGCGGGTGGTGGAGGAGGGGACGCCGGACGAGATCCGCCGCTCCGAGAACCCGATCGTGCGCGGGTTCGTCGGAGGGGCAGCCGGAGCTGATCGAGGCCGCGGAGGAGGAGATGTCCCGGCAGGCGAAGGGACAGGGCACGCGTACCCCCACGCCCCCACCCGGGGAGGGTGAATGAGGCTCAAGAACGAAGTGGTCGTAGGGATCGTGGTGGTCGCGGGGCTCCTGGTCCTCGCGGTGGGCGGGTACTGGCTCACGGGGCGCCCCTGGGGGCAGGAGCAGCGGGAGCTGCGGGCCACCTTCCGCGAGGTGGGGCTGCTCGCCGAGGGGAGCCCGGTCAAGTACCGCGGGGTGCAGATCGGGCGGGTGGAGACGATCACGCTGTCGCCGCGCGGCGACGGGGTGTTCGTCACCATGAGCATCGTCCCCGAGCTGACGCTCCCGGCCGACGCCGGGGTGGTGCTCTCCGCCGAGTCGTTCTTCGGCGACTGGCAGGCCGCCCTCGTGTCGCGCCGCAGCCTCCCCGAGGTGGAGTTCGCCACCTCCACGCAGCGCGGGGTGCTCCCCGGCGCGGCGCTCCCGGACATCACGCAGCTGACCGCGGTGGCCGCGCGCATCGCCGGCGACATCGAGCTCCTCTCCGACCGGGTGCAGCTCGCCTTCACGGAGGAGTCGGCCATCGGGATCCGGGAGACCATCGACAACATCCGCGACATGAGCGAGCAGCTCGGCGGCTTCCTGGACCAGCAGACCGGCACCTACCGCGACGTCTCCGGAAACGTCCTGGCGGCCACGGCCAACATCCGCGACGCCACCGCCGCCGCCGAGGCGGTCGCCAACGACCTGGGGAGCGCCGTCAACCGCGGCGACATCCAGCAGATCCTGGGGAACGCCCGCCAGTCCAGCGAGAACCTGCGGCGCTTCAGCGAGGCGCTCAACACCGCGGGCTCCGGCGTCCCCGGCCTGATGGCGCGCGCCGACACCACCCTGGCGGCCATCGGCCAGACGGCCACGGGGGTGAACACCATGGTCACCGGGCTGCAGCCGCAGCTCGCCGAGGTGGGGCCGACGCTGGTGGAGGCGCGCAACGCCATCGCCACGCTGCAGCGCGCCATGGCCAAGATCGAGCAGGGGAACGGGACGCTGGGGCGGCTCCTGGAGGACCCGGCGCTCTACGAGGAGACGCAGCGCTCCGTCGCCACCCTGCGCCGCCTCCTGGCCGACATCCAGGCGAACCCGGCCAAGTACATCGGCCAGTTCAAGGTCTTCTAGGGGACAGGGAACAGGGGACAGGGAACAGCCTGCAACGGCACGGTCCCCCCGGCTCCTGAGCGCAGTTGGCAGTGGCTTGCTGTCCCCTGTACCCTATCCACTGTACCCTGTCTTTTATGCTCCTGGTCCGGAAGTACGGCGGCACCTCGGTGGGGACGCCCGGAGCGCATCCGGGCGGTGGCGCGGCGCGTGGCGCGCGGCGCGGCGGCGCGGGGACGAGGTGGTGGTGGTGGTCTCCGCCATGGGGCGACACCACCGACGACCTGCTGGCGCTGGCCGGCCTGGTGACGGCGAGCGCCACCCCGGGGAAGGAGCACCCCCGCGAGGTGGACATGCTGCTCACCGCCGGGGAGCGGATCTCCATGGCGCTCCTGGCCATGGCGATCCGCGCCGAGGGGGCGGAGGCGCTCTCCTTCACGGGGAGCCAGGCCGCCATCATCACCGACGGGACGCACACCGCCGCCCGCATCCTGGAGGTGCGCGCCGACCGGGTGCGGGAGGACGCTGGACCGCGGGCGCGTGGTGATCGTGGCCGGCTTCCAGGGGGTGAGCCGGGGGCGCGAGGTCACCACGCTGGGGCGCGGCGGCTCCGACACCACCGCCGTGGCGCTGGCCGCCGCGCTCCGCGCCGACGCGTGCGAGATCTACACCGACGTGGACGGGATCTTCACCGCCGACCCGCGCCGCGTTCCCGGGGCCCGCGTGATCCCCGAGATCTCGCACGAGGAGATGTTCGAGCTCGCCTCCGCGGGGGCCCAGGTCATGCACGCCCGCGCCGTCGAGATCGGGCTGCACCACGGCGTGGACATCCGCGTGCTCTCCTCGTTCCGCGACGACGACGAGGGGGACGCCGCCGCGCCCCGCGGCACACTGATCACCCGAACGCCCCGCCGCATGGAAGAGTCGGCCGTCACCGGGATCACCCCGCAGCGCGGACACGCCCGAATCGTGATGCGCGGCCTCCCCGCCGGGATGGCCACCTGCACCGAGGTGCTGGCGCGCCTGGCGAGCGCCGGCGTCCCCGTGGACATGATCTCCGAGCACGGGGAGGAGGGCGGGCGCCTCTCCCTCCAGCTCACCGTCTGGCAGGAGGCGCTCCCCGAGGCGCGCCGCACCGTGGAGGAGCTGGTGGCGCGCCTGGGCGGGAGCCGCTGGGAGGTGGCGGAGAACCTGTCCCGCGTCACCCTGGTGGGGCGCGGGATGACGCGCCAGCCGGGGGTGTACGCCGCCGTCTTCGGCGCGCTCCTGCGCGTGGGGATCGACGTGCACGCCGTCTCCACCTCCGCCATCACCATCTCCGTGCTGGTGGACACCGCGCGCGAGGACGCCGCCCTGGCGGCGCTGCACGAGGTCTTCGGCCTGGGGGCGGACGCCCCCGCGCCGCACGCCGCCGCCGCGGGGTAGGGGAGCGCAGCGATGCACGTCGCCATCCTGGGCGCCACCGGCGCCGTCGGCCGCACCATGCTCCGGGTGATCGAGGAGCGCCGCCTCCCCGTGGACCGGCTCACCCTCCTCGCCTCCGCGCGCTCGGCGGGTACCGTGGTGCCGTGGGGCGGGCGGGAGTGGACGGTGCGGACGCCGGAGCCCGGGAGCTTCCGCGGGGTGGACTTCGCCCTCTTCTCCGCCGGCGCCGAGCGCTCGCGCGAGTGGGGCCCGCGCGCCGCCGACGAGGGCGCGGTGGTGGTGGACAACTCCTCCGCCTGGCGGATGGACCCCGCAGGTGCCGCTGGTGGTCCCCGAGGTGAACCTGGCCGCCGCCGCCGACCGCCCCCGGGGGATCATCGCCAACCCCAACTGCTCCACCATCCAGATGGTGGTGGCGCTCCGGGCGCTGCACGACGCCGTCGGAGTGCGGCGCGTGCTCGCCACCACCTTCCAGTCGGTGAGCGGGGCGGGGGAGACCGGGCGCACCGCCCTGCGGGCCGAGCTGGAGGGCGGCCGCGCCGACGACACCCCCTTCGCGCGCCCCATCGCGGGGAACGTCCTCCCGCGCATCGGCGACTTCGACGCGGAGGGGTGGACGGGGGAGGAGCGCAAGATGATGCACGAGACGCGCAAGATCCTCGGCCTTCCCGACCTCCCCGTGGCGGCCACCTGCGTGCGCGTCCCGGTGGAGGTGGGGCACTCGGTGCAGGTGATGGTGAAGACGGAGCGCGACTTCACCCTGGACGGGGTGCTGGACGCGCTCTCGGCGTTCCCCGGGATCGTGCTGGCGCGGGGCGCCGACGCCTTCCCCACGCCGCTGGAGACGGCCGGGCGGGACGAGGTGTTCGTGGGGCGGGTGCGCGCCGACCCGGACTTCCCGCGCACCCTGCACCTGTGGGTGGTGGCGGACAACCTCCGCAAGGGGGCCGCGACCAACGCCGTGCAGATCGTGGAGGGGGTGGCGGGTGGGTAAGCGGCGCCGGGGCGGCACCCAGCGCGGCGGGCGGGCGCGCGTGGAGACCAGCGCCGGGGGAGTGATCTTCCGGTGGCTGGGGGACGGCCCGTACGTGCTCCTGATCCGCGACCGGTACCAGCACTGGGGGTTCCCCAAGGGGCACCTGGAGGGGGAGGAGACGCCGGCGGACGCGGCGCTGCGGGAGGTGCGGGAGGAGACGGGGCTGGGGGACCTGGTGCTGGGGCCGCGCCTGCAGACCATCGACTGGTTCTTCCGGTTCCGGGGGCGGCTGATCCACAAGTTCTGCCACTTCTACCTGATCGAGGCGCCCACGGGGGACACCTGCCCGCAGGAGGAGGAGGGGATCACCGAGTGCGTGTGGCTGCCGCTGGGGCGGGCGATCGAGGTGATCTCGTACGACAACGCGCGCGAGGTGCTGCGGATGGCGGCGGAGCAGCTGGAGGAGGCGGTGCGGGGGGAGTCTTCGGGCGTTCAGTCTTAGTCATCGGGGCCGCTCCGGAGGGCGCCACCGGAAACTGCCCCGGTGTCTCCCTCCGAACATCTTTTTGCGGGTACGACGGAACTGCGAACGACTGACGACGGGGCGGCGCCATCACGGTGCCGCCCCGTCGTGTACCCCCCACCCCCGGCCCCTCCCCCACAAGGGGGGAGGGGAGCACGACACGGCGGAGCTCGGGTCAGGCTTGGAGATGCCCCTCCCCCGGAACGGGGGAGGGTGGCGAGCCCGAGGCGAGCCGGGTGGGGGCGCCGCCACCCTCCGCAGCTCCTCCGCCACGCGGGCGATCACCGGCTCCCACTCGCCGGGGCGCTCCTGGCGGAGGAGGCGCATGGTGGGGTACCAGGGGGAGTCGTCGCGGCCCTCCATCCAGCGCCAGTCGGGGTCGGCGTGGAGGAGGGTGAGGACGGGGACGCCGAGGGCGCCGGCCAGGTGCGCGGGCATGCTGTCCACGGTCACCACCCGGTCCAGGGCGCGCATCACGCGCGCGGCCTCCAGCGGGTCGTCGCTCCCGGAGTCGACGCCCCACCCCGCGGGGCGCTCGGCCAGGGCGGGGCCGCGCTGCAGCACGTGCAGCTCCACGCCCGGGATCTCCGCCAGCGGCGCGAGCAGGGGGAAGGGGACGGAGCGGCGCCCGTCCCAGTCGCCCGCCCGCCACACCACGCCCACGCCCACGGCCAGGCGCCCGTCGCGCCGGAGCGGGGCGGGGTCGGCGTGGAGGTAGGGCACCCCGGCGGGGAGGGTGCGGAGCGTGCTGCGGAACACGTGCGCCAGCTCCATCACCTCCACGTCCACGTCGAACTCCACCCCCGGGTCGCCGTCGTGGAGGGGGAGGAGCCGGCCGACGCCCGGGACGGTGCGCAGGAGCGGGAGGAGCGCCGGCTGCGCCCACACCGTCACCTCCGCCGCGACCGCGGCCAGGAGCGGGACGTAGCGGATGAACTGGAGCGTGTCCCCCAGCCCGTGGTAGCATCGCACCAGCACTCGCTTCCCCTCCACCGGGGTGCCGTCCCACACGTGCTGCTCGTGGCGCGGCAGGTGCCAGCAGGGGCGGCCGGCGCGCGAGCGCAGCACCGCGTCGCTCACCTCCCACGCCGCTTCGAGCTCCCCGCGGCGCATGTGCCGCGTCCACGGGTCCACGGGATTCTCCGCGAGCTGTGCCTCGGGCACGGACAAGACGCTCCCCTCCGTAAGTAAGACGGTCGGCCTGCGGTTCCGCGGCGGGAGGAAGCGAGGGACGTGCCAGCGAGGGGAAGCAACGAGCGGGGGCCCGGCAACGTGCGCCGGGCCCCCGCTTCTCCGGTCTGTAGGGCGCTACTCCTCGCCTTCCCGCAGTCTGCTGCCCAGCCACAGCCCCAGCGGCACCGCCAGCGCCGCGGCGCCGAGACCCAGCGCGGCGCTCCGCCCGCTGAGTCCACGCTTCGGCTGCGGGCGCACGCGCGACACGGCCCACTTCGCTGCCTTCTCCAGAGCGACCTTGCGCGGGTCGCGGCTCATACCCATCATCCGGGGAGCCGTCTTGAGGGCGGTCTTCAGTACCTTGTTCATCGTCGGCCTCCTTTGGGTTCCTGCACAGGACGTGTCGCTACGCCTTGCACGAACCGTGCGCGCTGGACGGCCGCCCGCCCGAGTCCGCATACCCGATCCTCCCGGCCCCGCTCACCATGCCCGAGACCCAGCCCGCCCCCCCGCCCCCGTCCGCAGCGACGGACGGCCTGAACTGGCGCGTCGTCCACGGCGTCGTGGTGGTCCTGGTCCTGGCGCTCTTCCTGTTCTCGCTGCGGACGCTGCTCAACCCGTTCCTGCTCTTCCTCCTCTTCCTCTTCCTGGCGTCCCCGCAGGCCGGGTCGCGCCAGCACACGCTCCTGGTGAGCGCCGTCGGGATGCTGACGCTGTTCTGGCTCCTCCAGACCACCGGCTTCCTGCTCGCGCCGTTCTTCCTGGCGCTGGGGCTGGCGTACGTGCAGCACCCGCTGGTGGGGAGGCTGGAGCGCCGCGGGGTGAGCCGGACCCTGGCGGTGTTCCTCCTGGCCATCCCCTTCATCGGGGTGATCGCGCTGGTCGTCGGCGTCGGCATCCCGGCGCTGGCGGGGGAGGTGGCCGACTTCGTCCGCAACCTCCCCGCGATCATCCAGGGGGCCACCACCTGGGCCGAGCTGCAGCTCGCGAAGCTGGCGCGGCTCAACATCCCCGGGGTGGACACCGAGGCGCTCACGGAGCGGGTGCGCTCCGTCCGCCCCGAGGCGGTGGCGGCGTACCTCCAGGAGCGCCAGGCGCAGCTCGCGCGCACCGCCTGGCAGGGGGTGCTGGGGGTGGGCCGGGGCGTCAGCTCGGTGCTCACGCTGCTCAGCTACGTCTTCCTCACCCCCATCCTGGTCTTCTACCTCCTGCGCGACTGGAGGCGCATCGAGGCGGGGCTCGCCGGGCTGGTCCCCCCGGGGCAGCGGGGGCGGGTGCTCGGCTTCTTCCGCGAGTACGACCGGCTCCTCTCCGGCTACCTGCGCGGGCAGTTCCTGGAGGCCGGGATCGTGGGGGTGCTCACCTGGCTCGGCTTCCTGATCGCGGGGTTCCCCTACGCGCTCCTGCTGGGGGTGGTGGCCGGGGTGTTCAACGTGATCCCCTACATGGGGCTGGTGGTGTCGCTGGTCCCGGCGCTGGTGATCGCGCTGTTCAGCGGGGCCGTGGTGTCGTCGCTGATCAAGATCGCGATCGTGTTCGCGGTGGTGCAGGTCCTGGACGGCTCGGTGCTGGGGCCCAAGATCGTGGGGGAGGCCGTGGGGCTGCACCCGGTGTGGGTGATCCTGGCGCTCGCCGTCTCCGGGTTCTTCTTCGGGTTCGTGGGGCTCCTCATTGCGGTGCCCCTCGCGGTGCTGGTAAAATTGCTCCTGGTCTCCGCGCTCACCCGCTACCGCGGCTCCGTCCTGTTCCGGGGCGGGGAAGTGGAGCTCGCCACCGGCGAGCCCCTGGGCCCGGAGACCGTGGCTCCCGCCCCCATGCCCGCCGCTCCCGTGGTCCTCCCCCCGGAGACGCTTCCCCCCCCTCCGCCGCCGTCGGACGGGAATCCCCCGTCCGGGGGAGGGAGGGCGCGCTGGTGGCACCGCCGCAGGCCGTAGCCGGGAACCCTGGCCGGAGCTGGAGATGAGCTACAGAGTCGAGACGAGGTGGGCCGCGTGGCTGGTGGCCGCCACGGTGGCGCTGGCCGTCGGCCCGTCCCCGGCCGCCGCGCAGGGCCCCGAGCCGGTCCCGGCCCCCGCGGCGAGGGAGGAGCCGGAGACGCGCCCTGCCGCCCCGGCGTTCCACATCGAGGCGGAGCACGAGATGAGCTCCACCATGTACTGCCTCAAGGGGAACACGCGCACCGGGGTGCGGACGCGCGACGGGATCGCCGCCGCGGACCCGCGGGTCCTCCCGCTCGGCTCGGTGGTGCGCCTCTCCCTCCCGGACGGGAGCCCGCTGGGGGTGTTCGTGGTGATGGACACGGGCGGCGCCGTGAAGGGGAACAAGATCGACGTGTACGTGGACGACTGCCGCGAGGCGGTCCGCTGGGGGCGTCGGAAGGTGGTGGCCGAGGTCCTGGCGCTGGGCCGCGGCGCCGACTGAGGGACGTGCTGGACCTGCTCGTCTTCGCGCTGGCCGCCGCGGGGTGCGTGGCGCTCGTCTCGCGGGTGGGCCGCTCCCTGTTCCGTTTCGGCCTGGCCGCGGCCCGGGCCAACGCGGCGGCGGGGCTCCTGGAGGTCAGCACCCGCCGCGGCGACCTCACCGCCATGGCCGAGCGGCGGGAGCAGGCGAGCGCCTTCCGGCGCGCCCGGCTCGGCTCCGGGCTCCGGCTCCTCCTCTGGATCGGCGCGCTCGCCGCCCCGCCCCTGCTGGGGTGGGCGCGCGAGGCGTACGCCCTGGCCTCGCTGGTCTGGCTCCTCCCCCGCCCCCCGCTCCTCCCCCGCGGCACCGACGCGGACGCCGGAAGCGTCACGACCGTCCCGTGAACGGGCGAGGCCCCGCGACGCACTCTGCGTCGCGGGGCCTCCGGTCATCCGTACTGCTCCCGCTCAGAAGCAGCGGATCGGCGCCTCCAGCGGCTCCCACTGGCCGGGGAAGGAGAAGTGCCACCATTCCTTGTCGTACGGCCGGAACCCCTCCGCCCGCATCGCCGCCGCCAGGAGGTTCCGGTTCTCCAGCACCGCCCCGGTGGCGTTGGCCGGGTGCGCCGCCTCGGAGAAGGTGTCGTAGGGCGTCCCCATGTCCAGCTCGGCGCCGGTGTCCAGGCGCACCACGGTCAGGTCCACGGTGCCGCCGCGGTTGTGGCCGCTGCGCCGCGCCACGTACCCCTGGTCCAGCACCCACTGCTTCCCCGTCCGCTCCGCCCACTCCACCATCGCCAGCGTCGCGGGGACGGGGCGGTAGGCGTCGAACACCTTGAGCCCCAGCCCCTGCCCGCGCAGGCGGGCCTGCACCCGCCCGAGCGCCGCCGCCGCCTCGGGGCGGAGGAGGGCCCGCGGGGCCCCGTAGCCGGGGAGCGGCGCGCCGGTGAAGTTGTTCCGCGTGGCGTAGCGGATCTCCGTGCGGATGGAGGGGTCCACCGAGCGCACGTCGGCCAGCTGCCCCGCCGTTCCCCCGGCGCAGCTCTCGGCGGGGAGGGGGAGGGCCGGCGCGCACGCCGCGAGCGGCGCCAGGGCGGCGAGCAGGACGAGACGTCTCATCGGCATCGTCAGAATTCGTACCGGGCGCCGTCCTCCCCCAGCTCCGTCCGGGGGAAGATCTCCCGCGCCCTCCGCATCGCCTCCTCCGGCACCTCCGGGGGGAGGTGCACCAGCACCAGGCGCCCCGCCCCGGCCTCCACGGCCACCTGCGCCGCGTCCTCCGGAGTGGTGTGCCCCCCGAAGCCGCCCGTCCCCTCGTGGAGGAGGATGTCCGCCCCGCGCGCCAGCCGGGTGATGGCGTCCGACTTCTCGGTGTCGCACGAGTAGGCCACCGTCCCGCCCCCCTCGCGGTCCTCCACCCGCAGCCCCACCACCGGGACGCTGTGCGTCCCCGGCGAGGCGGTGAAGCGCAGCGGCCCCAGCTCCAGCACCGGGGCTCCCTCCTCCAGCGCCACCTCGCCCCAGACGATCTCCGGGACGTCCTTCCACCCCCCCGTCTCGAAGCTCTCCCAGCAGCGCCGCGCCTGCGCGATCGCCGGGGCCGGGCCGTGCACCGGGATCGGGCGGCGGCGCCCGGCGACCCAGATCTTCTCCATGAAGAGCGGGAAGCCCCCCACGTGGTCCGCGTGCTCGTGCGTCACCACCAGCGCCTCGATCCGCTCCAGGCCGATCCCGGCCGCCAGGAGGCGCTGCACCACGTCACCGCCGCAGTCCACCACCACCACCCCGGCCGCCGACTCCAGGGCGAGCATGGTGGTGGTGCGCGTGGCGTCGCTCACCGCCGCCCCCGTGCCGAGGAGGTGCAGGGTGGGCATGACTAGCGCTCGTCCTTGCCGCCCGCGAGCGGCTCCTGGTTGCAGTAGTGGCCGGGGTTGGCGCGGGCCTGCGCGAAGTCGCGGGCGTACGCGTTGGCCACGTTGGCGTCCAGCGTCCCCGGCTCCGGGGGGCGCAGGTCGAACCCCTCCGCGCGCTTCATGTAGCGCGCCGAGTCCGCGGCGGTGCGCGCGCTCAGCGCCGAGTCCATGTTCGCCATCATCCCCATGCGGAGCTGCGCGTGGCTCCCGTACACCTGCGCGTACTCGTACGCGGCGCGCAGCGCGCTCCCCGCCGCGCCGCCCTGCCCGCTCGGGGCCATGGTGGCCAGGTTCTCCCGGGCGCGGATCAGCAGCTCCTCCGCCACGCAGGCGTTGCGGGCCGCCGCGGTGCGCAGCTCCCGGCGGTCGGCGTCCTCCTCCTTGTCGCGGGCGCACCCGGCCAGGAGGGCGGGGAAGAGGGCGAGGAGCCCGAGCGTGCGAAGCGTCATGTCGGTCGGCTCGTCGGGGGGTTCAGGCGACCGGGTCGCCGTCGAAGAAGAGGGAGCGCTCCACCAGCTCGCAGAGGAGGTGGATGATGGTGATGTGCCCCTCCTGGATGCGCTCCGTCGCGTCCGAGGGGACCACCAGCACCTCGCTGCAGAGCTCGCGCATCCGCCCCCCGTCCTTGCCGGTCAGCCCCAGCGACAGGGCGCCGCGCTCGTTGGCCGCCTCCACCGCCGCCAGCACGTTGGGCGAGTTCCCGCTGGTGCTGATGGCCACCAGCACGTCGCCCTCGCGCACCATGGCCTCCACCTGGCGGCGGAAGGCGCTCTCGTAGTCGTAGTCGTTGCTCCAGCAGGTGAGCGTCGGCGCGTCCAGGAGGTGGTGCGCGGGGAGGCCGGGGCGCTCGCGCTTGTAGCGCGCCACCAGCTCCTCCACCAGGTGCATGGAGTCGCACGCCGAGCCGCCGTTGCCGCAGGCGTACAGCCGGTTCCCGGCGCGGAAGGCGTCCGCCACCCGTCCGGAGATGCGGACGATCTCCGGGGCCATCTCCCGGAGGGCGGTCTTGACGCGGGCGGAGTCTTCCAGGGCGTCGCGGACCATCGCGACGGGATCGTACGGAGTCATCGGGATCGTGGGAGGGGTGCGTGCTCGGTCGCCATGGAGCTCAATCTACGGCCTCGGCCGCCCCGGCGGGAGAAGCCGGTCGTGGCCGAGGGCGTTGTACCGCCGCAGCACCTCCAGGGTCCGGCCGAGCGGGAGCGCCTCCACCGTCCCGCGGTGCCCACGCACCGTCTCCGCGCGGAACAGGGAGTTGAGGATCGCCTCCTCCGTGGCCTCCACCACCGCCTCGAAGAGCGGGGAGAGGAGGTCGTTGGGGAAGCTTTCCAGCGAGTGCAGCGCCCCGCGGCGCTCCGGCGTGCGGCGCACCCCCTCCGCCGTGGAGAAGGAGAGCACGTAGTCCCCCGACCCGTTGGGCATGGGGGTGCCGGTGCGCGACAGCCCCACGATGGCCCGCTTCGCCAGCCGCTCCAGGTTGCGCGCGTCCAGCGGGGCGTCGGTGGCCACCACCATCATGATGGAGCCGTCCGCGTCCCCGTTGTCCAGCTCCCGCTTCAGGTAGTACTGGTTCAGCTCCCGCCCCACCGGCGCCCCCAGGATCTGGAGGATGCCGCCGTAGTTGCTCTGCACCAGCACCCCCACCGTGTACCCGCCCAGCGAGGCGGGGAGGCGCCGCGACGAGGTCCCGATCCCCCCCTTCCACCCGAAGGCGAGCGTCCCCGTCCCGGCCCCCACCGACCCCTCCTCCACCGGCCCCGCCGAGGCCTCGCGGATGGCGCGCAGCACGTGCTCCGCGCGGACGGGGCGGGCGCGGATGTCGTTCAGCGTCCCGTCGTTGGTCTCCCCCACCACCGCGTTCACGCTGCGCGCCTCCGGGTTCTCCGCCAGCACGTGGTCCAGCACCGCGTCCGCCGCGCGGGGGACGCAGAGCGTGCAGGTGAGCACGATCGGCGTCTCGATCTCCCCCAGCTCGCGGATCTGCGTGGTCCCCATCAGCTTTCCGTAGCCGTTCCCCACGTACACCGCCGCGGGGACCTTGTCGCGGAACACGTTCCCCCCGTGCGGGAGGATCGCCGTCACCCCCGTGTTGATGGAGTCGGCCTGGCGCACCGTCACCTGCCCCACGCGCACCCCGGGGACGTCGGTGATGGCGTTGAGCGGGCCGGTGGGGAGGACGCCGGGGACCACCCCCGCCTCGCGGGCGCGCGGGCGGGGCTCGGGGGAGCGCTGCTGGGCCATGGCCGGGAAGGCGAGGGCGAGGAGGACGAGGAGAGGGAAGCCGCGCATGGTCGGTCCGGGTCGGGGCGGACGGTGGCGCGCGCGTTGCGTTCGCCGCCGCGGGTGAGCCAGCCTCCCGACCCAGGTAAGGGGTGATGAAGCACGCCGCAAGACCGGGGACGGCCCTCCGTCCCCTCGCCGTCCTCCTCCTCCTCGTGTCCGGGGCCGCGTGCCGGGGCGAGGAGGAGCACGTGGACTCCGGGCGCCGCATCCCCCTCTCGGCCCCCGCCGGCCCCCGCGCCTCGCTCGCGCTGGACCCGGGGGGCCGCCTCTGGCTGGCCGACGGGGGGCGGCTGGTGTCGCTGGACACCACGGGCGCCGTGGTGTCCTCCACCGCGCTGGGGACCGACGCCCCGGCCCGGATCGTGGGGTTCGACACGCTGGCCGTGTACGTGCGCGCCGGCTCCCGCATCCTGGCCGTGGCCGTGGACACCCCCCGGGTGCGCGGCCGGCGCGCCGGGGTGCCTGCGGGCGGCTTCGCCCCCGACCCACCGGGCGGCGACGCCTACGTGCTGGTCCGGGGCGGCGGCGTGCTGGGGCTGGCGCCGGGGTCGCTGCGCCCGCGCTGGGGGTGGCCCGAGCGCGGCGCCCCGGGGACCGCCCTGGCCGTCTCCCCCCTCCGCGACCGGGTGTACCTGGCGCTCGGCGGGGACGACGGCGCGCGCGTCCTCACCCGCGACCGCGAGACCGGCCGCGTCCTGTCCACCACCCCCGTGTCCGCGCCCGTGCGGGAGCTGCACGCCGGGGCGGACGGGACGGTGTACGCGCTGCTGGAGTCGGGGCGGGGCGAGGTGGTGGCGCTCGTCCCGGGGCCCGAGGGACTGGTGGTGCGCTGGCGCACCTCGGTGCGCTCGCTGGGGCTGGGGGACTCGGCGCGGGTGGTGGTCTCCCCCGCGGGCGACCGGCTGGCCGTGCTGGCCCCCGAGGAGGGCGGCGGGCGGGTGCGGGTGCTGGACGCCGCCACGGGGGAGGAGAGGGCGCGCGAGGACGGGGTGGTGGACGCCGCCTGGGCCCCCGACGGCACGCTCCACCTCCTGGGTGCCCGCGAGGTCCGCGTCGCGCGCCCCCGCTGAACGCGCGGAGGGCGCCCGGGGAGATCCCCGGGCGCCCTCCGTGTTCACCTGCTTCCCGGCCTCAGTGGCTCAGGTCGTGGCTGTCCTCGTCGCCCTTGGTGAGGAAGTGCGCCGCCACGAAGGGGATCAGGTTGAAGCCGGTGCTCGCGATCGCCGCGTAGAACAGCCACCGGGGACCGAAGATCAGGGCGTAGATCGCGGCCGCGAAGGCGGGCAGGGTGATCAGCAGCGCGCCGATCGCAAAGATTCGCATGTTCAGGCTCCAGAATTCAGGGCTCTCCGGACCGGCGTCCGACGCCCGTTTCTCGGCTTCGATTCTCCGGGTCGCCCGCATATTACGGGCGGGCGCCGGCTCTCGCAAGCGGCGTGCATCTCGCATGCCGCCGCCGCCCGTGGGGCTTTCCCCCACCCCGGCGCGGGGAGACCTGCGACTGGCCGCCGCGCCCGCCGCCCGCGATATTTTCCGTCTACCTCGAAGCAGGGAGGAAGACATGCAGCGAGACCACGTCCCGCCGGCTCCGGCGAGCGCGGCGGGCTTCGGAAGGCAGCTTCTCCGGGCGGCGCGGCTGCGCTGCCCCGCGTGCGGCAGGGGGAAGGTGGTGGCGTCGTGGTTCCGGATGAAGCCGCGGTGCCCCGCGTGCGGGGTCCCGGTCGCGCGCGAGTCGGACGACCTCACCCTGGGCGCGATGATGTTCAACATCGTGCTGTCGGAGGGGGTGCTGGCGCTGATCCTGGTGGGGACCATGGTCGCCACCTGGCCCGACGTGCCGTGGGGGGCCCTCCAGTACGCCATCCCGGCGCTGATGGTGCTGGCCCCGTTCTTCTTCGTCCCCTTCTCGCGGACCATCTGGATGGCGGTGGACCTGATGCTGCACCCGGTGCGGCCGGGGGGTGCGGAGCGCGACCCGGCGGACCCGGTGTGGAAGCCGCGGTGAACGGCAGGAGACAGGGGATAGGGAACAGGGGACAGCGGGCAACGACGGGAGCCTGGCACGGGCGGTGCAGCGGCCCGCGGGCTCGCGGGAGCGCTCGATCACAGGGACGACGGAGTGGGACATGGCGGACGAGGTGCGGGGGAAGACGGCGGTGGTGACCGGGGGGAGCAAGGGGATCGGCTACGCCGTGGCCGAGGCGCTGGCGTCGGCGGGGGCCAACGTGGTGATCTCCTCCCGGCACCGCGACGAGGTGGAGGAGGCCGCGCGCCGGCTCAGCGAGGTGTGCGAGGGGGAGGTGGCGGGCGTGGAGTGCGACGTGCGCCGGCACGAGGACGTGCGGCGGATGATCGGCACGGCGGTGGAGCGCTTCGGCGGGGTGGACGTGCTGGTCAACAACGCCGGCGTGGGCGGCTTCGCGCCCGTGGACCGGATGCCCCCCGAGAAGTGGGAGCAGATCATCGAGACCAACCTCAGCGGGGTCTTCTACTGCTGCCACGAGGCCATCCCGCGCATGCGGGAGCGGGGCGGGGGGTGGATCATCAACATCGCCTCCCTCGCGGGAAAGAACCCCTTCGCGGGCGGGGCCGCCTACAACGCCTCCAAGTTCGGGCTGGTGGGGTTCTCCGAGGCGCTGATGCTGGACGTGCGGCAGGACGACATCCGCGTCAACTACATCATGCCGGGGAGCGTCGCCACCTACTTCAACGACCACACCCCCAGCGAAGAGGACGCCTGGAAGATCCAGCCCGAGGACATCGCCAGGATCGTGATGGACCTGCTGGCGTTTCCCTCGCGGACGCTGCCGTCGCGGGTGGAGGTGCGGCCGTCCAAGCCTCCGAAGCGTTGATGTCTTCGGCGTTCGGGGCCGCTCCGGAGCCCGGCCAAACAGCGGCCGGTCTCCTGCGCGGGGGCGGTGAGCCTCGCAAACCGCGCGAGTCTCCCCGCCCCGGAGTGAGCCAGCCGAAACGGCCCGGCTGTCTCCCTCCGTCACGGATCTTACGGGTACGGCGGGAACTGCGGGCCCCCACCCCCGACCCCTCCCCCGCAAGCAGGGGAGGGGAGAACTGCGGGCCGTTGCAGGCTGTCCCCTGTCCCCTGTTCCCTGTCCCCTGCCGTTCCTCGTCATGACCGGCCCGTCCCCGCAGAAGCCGAAGGCCGTCATCTGGGACCTCGACGGCACCCTGTCCGACGACCGGGCGCGGGCGCACTACGTGGAGGTGGAGCAGGGGAGGGCGCGCGACTGGCACTCGTACTTCGACGCCATCGACACCGACCCGCCCATCGCCGCGTCCATGGAGCTGCTGCGGGCGCTGCGGGCGTACGGGCACCGCGTCGTCTTCCTCACCGGGCGGCCGGACTACACTCGCCCCAAGACGGTGCGCTGGCTGGAGGCCAACGGGCTGGACGACTACGACGAGCTCATCATGCGCCCCGAGGGGGAGACCCGCCCCGCCGGGTACTTCAAGGTGGACGTGGTCCGCCGGCTCCGCGAGCGCTACGAACTGGTGTGCGCCTTCGAGGACCGCATCGACGTCGCCGAAGCGCTGCGCGTGGCGGGCGTGCCCGTGTTCCTGTACGGCGCGGGCGCCGAGGCCGCCGCCGAGGCTCTGGAGGTGCTGGAGGTGGACCAGGAGGAGCTGCTGGATGACGCGCGGGGCGCCGGGGAGGGCGGAGGTGGGGCGTAGGTCGCCGGCTTCACCGGCCGAGGCGCCGCCGGGCTTCGGCGAAGACCTCCTCGCCCGGAACGGCGTCCGCTTCGCCGCTCTCGTACTCGTCCAGCCGACGGTGGATCTCCTCCGTCCACTCCCGTTCGAAGCCGGCTTCCGTGCCGAGACTGGCGAGGATGCGCTCGGCGAGGTCGGCCCGCTCGTCGGCCGGCAGCCCGAGCGCCGCTGATTCGAGTTGATCGACCGTCCACGTCATGGCTCCGCTCCAGGCTGATGGCTTGGCGCCCCGTCTTGTTGCCCGATCCTCCATATACAGCACCGTTGCGCTTCCCGGGACGGTGCGGCGGGAGCGGGGCCTAGGCCGCCGCTCCCGCCGCACCGGTCAGGAGGCGCTCTCCACGTCCACCAGGAAGCCGTCCGGGCGGATGTGCACCTGCGTGTAGCGGTGGGTCGTCTCCTCGTAGTACTCCGCCTCCGTAGGCGTCAGCACCTCGGGCACGATCCCGTCCGGCGGCGTCACGGTCAGCTCCAGCTCCAGGATGTCCGGGTTGATCCCCTGGGGCTGGGCGCGCGTCAGGGTGAGCGTGTAGCCCGGCGTGGGCATCACGCACGTGCCGGTCACGCGCAGGCGCGGCGGGCGGGGGGGCATCCAGTCGTGCAGCGCGTGCCACTGGCAGTCCCTCCGGGCCGCTCCCTTTCCCGTCCCCGCGCCGGTCTCTTGCTGGTCGTCCATGGTCCAATCCTCCCTGTCAGCGTGTCGTGGAACAGCCTTCCGATCCGGAATCATCGGCGCGCCACGACTCCCAGCACAAGGTTTTCATCGTCATGTCGGTGAACTCAGGATAGGCCGGCGTGCTTCGCGCCGGGGCAGGTGAGCGGAGGAACACCAGGCGAGCCGCCGCGGACAGGGTGCCGCGGCGGCTCGTCGTTTCACGTCTGCACCGGAGCGCGGGTGCTCAGGTGACGGTGATGAACGGGTCCCACGTGTACGAGTCGGGCTGGCCGTTGACGGTGAACGTCCACGTGTACTGCAGCTGGCCCTTCTTGTTCACCACCCCCGTCCAGACGCCGTTCTCGTAGTTCGGGTTGATGACCGGCGTCCCCGACCCGGGCGTGAATTTCGTGAGCACGCATCCCCAGGAGGGGATGATGCTGGCGATGTTGAAGTTGAGGGTGTCGCCGATGTCGCAGTGGATGTTCAGCTCGTTGCTCCCCTGGCTGGCGTCCCCGTTGTCGTCGATCATGTACACCGTGGTGGTACCGTTCACCGTGGCGGCGGTGTCGACGATGATCAGGCAGTTGATGGTCTTCTCGGACATGGTGCGCCTCTCGTGCTGAAAGTAGATGCGGTGGGGCGGAGTGCCCATCCGGCGGAGCGGCACGGTCCCGGCGGCCGCGCGGGGTGCCACTCCATCTGCGTCCCGGCGCTGGCCGCTTGCGCCATTTCCCGGTCCGCGCTTAACTATGCACCCAGGGGCTCAACCCTCTTTCCCCACACTCTCCGTCCTCCTCTCCACTGCTCTCAATGTTTGCCCTCAACCTGCTAGGCGGCGCGGTCCTGGAAGGTCGGAACGGGCCGGTCGTCGGCAGGGCGGCGCACAAGCGGAGGTTGGCGCTGCTCGCCATCCTCGCCGCCGCGCGCGGGCGTTCCGTGGGGCGGGAGCGCGTCATCGGCCTGCTCTGGCCCGAGCACCCCACCGACGCGGCCCGGCACCTCCTCTCCGAGTCGCTGTACGTGCTGCGCAAGGAGCTGGGCGAGAACACGTTCGTCTCGGCCGGCGACGAGGTGGGATTGAACGGAGAGGTGGTGGGGAGCGACGTGGAGGAGTTCGAGCGGAGCGTGGAGGAGGGGGACGTGGAGGGGGCGGCGCGGCTGTACCGCGGGCCGTTCCTCGACGGCTTCTACGTGTCCGACGCGCCCGAGTTCGAGCGCTGGGCCGAGTCCGAGCGCGACCGGCTGGCGCGGGTGTTCACGCGCGCCCTGGAGTCGCTGGCCGAGGCCCACACCGGCGCGGGAAGGCCCCAGGAAGCCGCCGTGTGGTGGCGGCGCCTGGCCGTGCACGATCCCTACAACTCGCGGGTGGGGATGCGGCTGATGCTGGCGCTGGACGCGGCCGGCGAGCGCGCCTCGGCGCTCTGGTTCGCGGACACCCACGCCGCGCTCCTCCGCGAGGAGCTGGGGGTGGAGCCCGACCCCGACTTCGCCGCGCTGGTGGAGCGCCTGAAGACCGAGCCCGTCCGGCTACCCCCGGCCCCCGCCCCCGCCGCTCCCTCCCCTCCCTCCCCTCCGACGCTCGACGACGCCCCGGAGGAGCCGGTCGCCGCCGCCGCCCCCGCTCCGGCGGTTCCGGAGCCGGCGGTCGAGCCGGTGCCCGGGCCCGTCCGGAAGCCGCGCCGGCTCGTTCCCCTGGCGGGCGCGCTCGGGGTGCTTGCCGGCCTCTTCATCTCCATCCTGCTCGCGTTCTCCGGGGACCGCCCGGAGTCGCAGGCGGCGCCCGGGTACGACCCGCGCCGCATCGCCGTGCTGTACTTCGACGACCACTCGCCCGACGGGAGGCTGGGGTACCTGGCGAGCGGCCTCACCGAGTCCCTCATCCACACCCTCAGCCAGGTGGAGGCGCTGGACGTCGTCTCCCGGAACGGCGTCAAGCCGTACCGCAGCGTCTCCGTCCCCTTCGACAGCATCGTCGCGGACCTCCGGGTGGGGAGCGTCGTCGAGGGGAGCGTGCAGAGGTCGGGGGACAGCGTGCGGGTGACCGTTCAGCTCATCGACGCCGCCACCCAGTCGCACCTGGAGAGCCACACCATCGTCCACCCCGTCACCGAGCTGTTCACGCTGGAGGACGCCCTGGCGGACGAGGTGTCCGGGCTGCTGCGCCGCAGGCTGGGGCGGGAGATCGGGCTGCGGGAGACCCGCGCCGAGACGCGGAGCGCCGCCGCGTGGGAGCACGTGCTCCAGGCCGAAGCGCTGCGGGAGGACGCCGCCGCCGTCGGGCGCTCGCGGGCGCCGCTGGACGCCGCCTCGGCCGGGCGCCTCCTGCTCCGCGCGGAATCCCTCCTGGACCTGGCGGAGCGGGAAGACCCGGAATGGACCCGCCCCAACGTGCTGCGGGGGTGGGTCGCCTTCCGCCGCAGCAACCTCGAGGGCGGCGCCCGCACGGACACGCTGCTGGCGGAAGCCCTCGCGCGGGCGGAGCAGGTGCTCGCCCGCGAGCCCCGCAACCCGCTCGCCCTGGAGCTGCGGGGGGCGGTGCTGTTCCGGCGCGCCGCGCGTACTCCGGCCGGCGCCGGAGAGGCCGCCGGCCTGGCCCGCGCCGAGCGCGACCTGCGCGCCGCCGTCGCCGCCGAGCCGTCGCTGGCGAGCGCGTGGAGCACCCTCAGCATGGTCCTGCGCTACCGCGGCCACTTCGCCGAGTCCGACCTGGCGGCGCGCCGCGCCCTCGCCGAGGACGCCTACCTGGAGGACGCCGACGCCGTGCTCCACCGCCTCTTCTTCGGCGCGCTCTTCGTGGGCGACCACCGCGAAGCGCGCTCCCTGTGCGAGCAGGGGCGGCGGCGCTTCCCCGCGGACTGGCGCTTCATGGAGTGCCGGCTGACGCTGATGCGGGAGGACCCGTCGCAGCCTCCGGACCCGGAGCAGGCGTGGCGGCTGGTGGCGGAGCTGGACCGGCTGGACCCGCCCGCCCACGCCCTTTCCGAGGGGCGCGCGTACAGCCCCGTCTACCGCCGCGCGCTGACCGCGGCCATCCTGGCGCGGGCGGGGGAAACGGACAGCGCCCGGGCCGTGGTGGCCCGGGCGCGGCGTGCGGTGGGGAGCGACGACGAGCTGCGGCTCTCGCTCGACTACGACGAAGCGTACGTACGGCTCCTGCTGGAGGAGAGGGAGGCCGCGCGCCGCCTGCTGGAGGGAGTGCTGGCCCGGCGGCCCGCGCTCCGGCCCTTCGCGGCCCGCGACCCCCTCTTCCGCGGCCTCCTCCGCCCTCCCGCTACAGCGCCGCCGGGTGGCGCCGGGACGGGGAGAGAGGCTCCCGGACCGCCTGGCCCGACTCCGAGACACTGAACGCGTGTACGTCGGCTCCGGGCGACAGATCCGTCAGGTTCGGGTCCTGGAAGGAGTAGTCGGAGCGGGGGTAGTGGGCCATGGCGAAGGGTAGCGCCTCCTCCACCACGATCCCCGGGAAATCGCCCTCGCCCGAGGCCATGTCCGGCAGATGGCCGTACCACGTCATCGACATCTCGTGGAGCTTCGAGGCCGCCGCCCACTGGTACTTGGAGGCATAATAAGGGAAGAGGAACTTCTCGACGGCCGACTCGCTCGTGAAAACGGCGTCGTACTCGTCTCCGCACAGCGATACGCGGTCGCCGTCCCCGTCCCCGTACACCAGGATGATCTCCCTCACCCTGCGACGCTCCGACACGGCCCGGGTGTCGCAGGGCACCACCACTTCGTCGGAGAGAGGGGATGCCGGGGGAGTGAAGGAGGGAACGATCGTGTACTGGCCCGGCCGCTCGGGATCTTCCGTGGCGACGAAGTAGACGGGGTCGCCTCCGGGACTGCGCAGGCCGCTGGCGTACTCCGCCATCTGGCGCATCCCCATCGAGTCCAGCATCATCACGTTGTCCGGCATGGTAGGTCTCCGCGCCCGGGTTCCGGCGGCATCCTCCGCCGCACGGGCGGCCGTCCGGCCGCCCTGTGTGGGAAGCAATATGGAGGAGCGGGCTCAACCCCCTGTCCCCACACTCTCAACCGCCTGTGCCGGCGGCGTTTGGACCTCCCGCCGCCGTCCCGGTTTGCGCTCCGCCCCCCGCCTCCCCATCTTCACCCCGCGCCGGAGCGGTCCGGCGCCCCGAGACCGCGAATCCGCCCATCCATAGAGCCCGAGGCACCATGCCGGAGCAGACACCCGCTTTCCGCACCGAGCGCGACTCCCTGGGCGAGATGCAGGTACCCGCCGACGCCCTGTACGGCGCCCAGACCCAGCGCGCCGTGGAGAACTTCCCCATCAGCGGCATCCGCTTCCCGCGCCGCTTCATCCACGCCCTGGGCACCATCAAGAAGGCGTGCGCCCGCGCCAACCTGGAGATGGGGCTGGCTCGACGCCCAGGTGGCCGACGCCATCGTCCGCGCCGCCGACGAGGTCATCGAGGGCACGCTCGACGACCAGTTCGTCCTCGACGTCTTCCAGACCGGGAGCGGCACCTCGACCAACATGAACGCCAACGAGGTGATCGCCACCCGCGCCACCTCGCACCTGGGGAGCGGGAAGGTGCACCCCAACGACCACGTCAACATGGGGCAGAGCTCCAACGACGTGATCCCCACGGCCATGCACGTCTCCGCCCGCGTCGCCATCCACCACGACCTGATCCCCGCCCTGGAGCGGCTCCGCGACGCCCTGCAGCGCCAAGGCCGCCGAGTTCGACGACGTGGTCAAGAGCGGCCGCACCCACCTCATGGACGCCACCCCCGTCCGGCTGGGGCAGGAGTTCGGCGGGTACGCCTCCCAGGTGGACCACGGCATCCGCCGCCTCCGCAACGCCTCCGAGGAGCTGGCCGAGCTGGCCCTGGGCGGCACCGCCGTGGGCACCGGGACCAACGCGCACCCCGACTTCCCCCCCAAGGCCATCGCCCACGTCAGCCGCGACACCGGGCTGGAGTTCCGCGAGGCCGAGAACCACTTCGAGGCCCAGGGCGCCAAGGACGCCTACGTCAGCGCCTCCGGCGCGCTGAACACCCTGGCCGTGTCGCTGCTCAAGATCGCCAACGACGTCCGCTGGCTGGCGAGCGGCCCCACCTCCGGCCTCGCCGAGATCACGCTCCCCGCCGTGCAGCCCGGCTCCTCCATCATGCCCGGCAAGGTGAACCCGGTGATGAGCGAGGCGCTGATGATGGCGTGCGCCCAGGTCATGGGGAACCACGTCACCGTCACCGTCGGCGGGCAGCACGGCAACTTCGAGCTGAACGTCATGATGCCCGTCATGGCCAGCGCCTTCCTCCAGTCCGTCTCCATCCTCGCCAACGCCTGCGACGCTTTCCGCTCCCGCGCCGTCGAGGGGATCGGCGCCAACCGCGAGCGGTGCCGCGAGCTGCTGGAGAAGAACCCCTCCATCGCCACCGCCCTCAACGCCTACGTCGGCTACGACGAGGCCGCCGCCGTCGCCAAGGAGGCAGCGAAGAACTCCGAGTCGGTGCGCGACGTGGTGAAGCGGCGCGGCCTCCTCTCCGACGAGCAGCTCGACGAGGTGCTCAACGTCCGCGACATGACCGAGCCCGGCATCCCCGGCGGCGGCGCCCCCGGCGGCGGGGCGGGCTGAGCCGTGCACGTCCTCCCCTGCGGCCACGCCGTCCGCGACCCCGGCCAGACGCACTACTGCACCTACCTGCGGCTGGACGAGCTGCTCCGCCTCCAGCCCGGGGGGGACCAGCTCCGCCACCCCGACGAGCACCTGTTCGTGGTGACGCACCAGGCGTTCGAGGTGTGGTTCAGCCAGCTCCGCTTCGACCTGCGGCGCATCATCGACGCCCTGCAGCGCGACGACGCCGGGCTCGCCACCTGGCTCGCCCAGCGGTGCACCGCCATCGCCCGTCTCCTGTCGCCCATGATGCGGGTGCTGGAGACCATGACCCCCACCGACTTCTACGCCTTCCGCGCCCACCTTGCCCCCGCCAGCGGCACCGAGAGCGGGCAGTGGCACGAGGTGGAGATCCTGGCCGGGGCGCGCGACGAGCGCTTCCGCAAGCACCTGGAGAGCGAGCTCTCCGAGGTGGCCGGGAGCGGGACGCAGGCCTTCCTGTGGACCGAGAAGCTGGCGAAGCTCTGGGACGAGCCGTCCGTGGCCTCCGCGTGCCGCGACCTCTTCGCCCGGCGGGGGCTGGAGCCCGCCGACGTGTACCGGGTGTCCCCCGGCGACAACCCCCACGCCGACCTGGTGCTCCTCTCCGAGGCGCTGATGGACTTCGACGAGGAGATCAAGGTGTGGCGCTTCATCCACGCCCGCACCGCCGAGCGCACCCTCGGTCCCGACAACACGGGGACCGGCCACACCACGGGCGTGCGCTACCTGGACATGGCCGCCATGCACCGGGAGCTGTTCTTTCCGTTTCTGTGGGAGGCTCGGGGGGCTCTGTGGGAGCGGTCCCAGGCCGGGAGCAGCTGAAGGGCAGGGTTCGGGCGTGCCCCCCGCTGGCGCGGGGGTCGGGCTGCGGCTCCGTAGGGAACGATACGACCGTTCCCAACGGAGT
Source organism: uncultured Gemmatimonadales bacterium (assembly GCA_963733105.1). Taxonomy (GTDB): domain Bacteria; phylum Gemmatimonadota; class Gemmatimonadetes; order Longimicrobiales; family Longimicrobiaceae; genus JAFAYN01. The sequence goes on from CAVTCB010000005.1 coordinate 333,424, forward strand.
CGAGCCCCGCGCAAACCGCGCGCGGGTCTCGCCCCTTCGGGCTCGCATCCCTCACGCAACTTCAAACCGCGCGCGTAGTTGTAGTAGAGGTGCCTACGGGAGGAGGTGGGGTGCTCCCGGAGGAATACGCATTGTTTGAGCGAGCGCAGCGAGCGAGTTGGCGGATTCCGGAGGGAGCGCCCCGCCGACGACTCGTGCGCGCCAGAACACAGGAGGGGTCGCCGCGGTGCGCGGCGACCCCTCTCTGGTCCAGGGGAGCTTTTCCGCTCCCGTGCGGTATGACCCGGCCCGGGCGCCGCGAAGGCGCCGGCATCGCACCCACACCGGCCCGGACGCCATGCGGGGCTCGCCGCTCCTCCTCCTCCTGTTCTCCGCCTGCACCCTCAACCTCCACGAGGTGCAGGACCCCCCGCGCTCGCTCGCCATCCCCACCGCGTACCCGTGGAACAGCATGGTCTACCTCGCCCGCACGGACGAGGGGGTGATCGCGGTGGACCTGGGGTGGAACGGAGCGGAAGGGGCGGTGCGGAAGGGGCTGGAGCGGATCGGCGCGGAGCCGGAGGACGTGCGGGAAGTCTTCCTGACGCACAGCCACCGCGACCACATCGGGGCGTGGCGCCTGCTGCGGGGGGCGCGCTTCCACGTCGCGCGGGAGGAAGTGCCGCTGCTGGAGGGCGGCCGGCACGCCGACCTCCCCTCGCGCACCGGGGAAAAGCTGCTGGGGAACCCCGCGCCCTGGCACGGCGAGGTGGCCGTCGCCCCCTTCGCCTCCGACACCGCCTTCGTCCTCGGGAGCGACACCGTGCGCGCCTTCCGCGTCCCGGGGCACACCCCCGGGAGCGCCGCCTACCTCTTCCGCGGCGTCCTCTTCGTGGGCGACGCCGTCGCGTACTCCTACCTCCGCGGGTTCCGCCCCGCCTTCGGCGTCTTCACCGCCGACCCCGCGCAGGGGCGCAGGAGCGTCGCCTCCCTCTGGGAGCGGGCCCGGCCGCACGGCGTGCGCTGGGTGTGCACCGCGCACGCCAAGTGCGCCCGCCCCGACTCCGCCTTCCTCCGCAGGGTGTCTCGCTAGGCTCCGTGTGGCGGGGGAGTGCCGTCGTCGCGCACCCCGAACCAGTAGAGCCCGAGCGCGATCCCGAGCGCCGCCGCGGTGGACGCCCAGAGCGCGACGCGGAACACCGGGTGCCACCCCGCCCACGCGCCGGTCACGCCGGAGTAGATCAGGTAGGCGCCCGCGCCCGCGTTGCTCGCGATCCCGACGGCCACCGCGCTCGTCGCGCGCCGGCCGGCGCGCACCTCCCGGAGGCCGAACCCGTACCCCACGCAGAGCGCCACGTAGGCGCAGCCGAGCAGGCGCGCGAGCGGGACGGCCTCCCAGGGCAGCCCCGCTGCCGCGAGCAGCCGTTTCGGGGCGAGGAGCAGCGGACCGGCCCAGAAGAGGACCGTCACGGCGAGCTTCACCGTGAAGACTCGTGCCAGCGGCGTCATGAGCGCGCGGGGGCGGAGGGGATGCGGGCGGGAGACGGGGACCGGCTACGGCGCAGCGGGCCAATCCGCCGGAACGATCCTCTCCACCTCGCCGGATCCGGGGGAGAGCTTGAGGCCCGCGTCGGCTTCGCCGGGCGGCGTGGCGGGAACGACCTCGCGTCGCAGCTCGGCGTCCAGAGCGCGCTTCTCCGCCCTGGTCTCGCGCATCTCGAACGTCTTGGTGATCCAGTACGCGGCGAACGCCCACACCGCGAACGCCTCCACCCAGAAGATGCGCGTGCGTCTCAGCTCCCCGGACGTGTACGAGAGCAGGAGTGCGGTCAGCGGAAGCGCGACCATCGCCGCCCCGGTCCAGAGGTACAGCCGCGCGTAGAGTGCCCGCTTCGCCGGCGGCAGGAGGTGGAGCGTGTCGCGCGAGCAGCGGAGGCTCACGTACGCGATGCACAGAAAGAAGAGCACCGCCGACGGCCCGTGCAGCGCGGAGAAGCCGGTCGGGAGGAGGGCGACCAGGGCGGCAAAGACGCCCGCCAGGTTCAGCGCCACGTTCTCCCTGGTACTGAAGCCCTTGTACAGGTACAGGCAGGCGCCGACGGCGAAGAGACCGCCGACGAAGAAGTCCCGCGTGGTGAAGAAAGGAAACCGGCTGGGCTGGAGGTAGTACGCGCTGATCGAGGGCACGCCCCAGACGTGGTGCAGGAAGCCGCCGGTGAACAGCAGGACGAGCGGGAACGCGACCCCGATCGCCGCGAGCCCGACGCGGAGACCGTAGTACGTGCCCAGCATGTGCTCCTGCAGCTCGCCGGGGCTCTTGCGGTCCATCGGCATCCTCCTGACATGGGGAGAAGAGCGGAGTTCGGCACTCGGCCCCATGATACGTTCCTCCAGGGGTCCGTACAAGCAATGTCTTTCTCGTGGGCGCCGGCCGGCCCGTGCGCAGAACAGCCGCCGTCGAGAATCGACGGCGGCTGTTCATGATGGGCCGGCCGGGATCGAACCGGCTGTCCCCGGGAGGAAGGTGTCGCGCTAGCGTACCACGATGCGCTTCTCCAGCACCATCGGGTGCTCCGCGCTCCGCATCTCCCTCCCCACCACCTTGCGCCCGTGCACCCGCAGGATCGCCTCCCCCGCCCGGGTGAAGCGCAGCTCCACCGACCGCGGGAGCGCCACCACCGCGTCGCCGCACCCCGTGCGCTCGTCCTCCGGCGTGTGGTCGTAGGGTGTCACCACCGCCACCGCCGGCTCCAGCTCCAGCGACGCACCCGCCGCCGTCCAGCAGATGCTGGGGCCCACCGTGGTGACCGTCGCCCTGAACGGCTCCCCCGCCCGCACCGTGTCGGGCGCCGTCACCCCCGGGCCCGGCGGGGGCTCGCCCAGGCCGCCGCCGGTCGGGGCCTGGGTCCACTCCAGAATCCCCACCACCCGCCCCGCGTCGGCGCTGTCCGGGAGGGTGAGCGACGTCCCGCAGGCCGTGGCGAGGAGCGTCACCGCGAGTATGACGAATCGAGTCGGAAAATGCATGGTCGTTCTCGGGGCGGCCGTCCGGACGGGCAGCCGCGTATGAAGGGGCGGAACGGGTCCGCCGTGCTTCGAAGAGGTGTGCGTTCGCCGTTAGACGAGCGAGCGCTCCGTTCTGTCACATCGGCGGGGGCGCGCCTCCCGGCGCGCCCCCGCCCGCCCGCTTCCGCGGCGCGTCAGCCGCAGATGAAGGCGTTCGGGTCGCACCCCCCGCCCGACGAGTTGAACACGAACTGCGAAGCGCTCTGCGTCTGGCCCGCCGAGGTCACCGTCACCGTGATGGTGAAGTCGCCGTCGCCCGGGTTCAGGTAGACCGACTGCGACGACCCCGTCCCCAGCGTCTGCGTCGTTCCCAGGGCGTAGTTGTGCAGCGTCCACTGGTAGGTGAAGCCCCCCGACCCGCCCTGGGTCGCCGCGCTCCAGCTGTGGCTCCCCGCCGACGTGATCGAGGTGGGGCCGCTCACCGACACCCCCAGGTACACCGGGTTCGCGTAGGCCAGCCGGTTCGGCGTCCCGTTCGGGTTCCCCACCTTGTTCATCGTCGCCGAGTTCAGCACCGCGTCGCGCGCCTTCCACACCGGGGCCCAGGGGTCGTTCTGGAGGTACAGCGCCACCACCCCCGCCACCAGCGGCGCCGCCATGGAGGTCCCCGAGAGCGTGCGCGAGTCGCCGTCGCTCCCCGACCACGCCGAGACGATCGAGCTCCCCGGCGCGAAGAGGTGCACGCACGAGCCCCAGTTGGAGTCGGACGCCCGCTGGTCGCCGCTGTCCGTGCTCCCCACCGTGATCACCTGCGACCCCCGCTTGGGGGAGTAGTTGCAGGCGTCCGCGCCGCTGTTCCCCGCCGAGGTGACCACCGGGACCCCCGCGGCGATCACGCTCGCCACCGCCGCGTCCACGTCGCTCCGGTACGACCAGGTGTAGCTGAGGTTCGCCACCGCCGGGCGGACGGCGTTGGCGCGGACCCAGTCGAGCGCCGCGAGCGTCCCGCTCACCGTCGCCGAGCCGTTGCAGTCCGCGATCCGCACCGCCCACACCGTCGCCTGCTTCGCCACCCCGTAGGTGGAGCCCGCCGCGATCCCCGCCACGTGCGTGCCGTGGCCGTTGCAGTCGTCCGATCCGCGTCCGTCGCTCACCGCCGTGTAGGCGTGGTGCGCGCGGCTCCCCCAGCCGAACTCCGCGTGCGTCCTCCGGATGCCGCTGTCCAGCACGTACAGGTTCACCCCCGCGCCGGTGGCACCCGGCGCGAACTGGCCGTTCAGCGGGAGGTCCCGCTGGTCGCTCCGGTCCAGCCCCCACCCGGCCTGGTCCGCCGTCCCGTACTCGTCCTCCGTGATCTGCTGCACGAACGGGTGCCTGCGGAGCGCCTCCACCGAGGCCGGCGCCAGCCGGGCCGCGAAGCCCTTCAGCGCGTGCTCGTAGACGAACAGGACCGAGTCCTTCTCCGCCTTCGCCATCGCCTTCACGAAGCCGCGCGCCTCCCCCGCATCCGGCTTCAGGACGATGACGTACTGACCGGCGATCTTTTCCCCTGCGCCTTTGTCTTTTCCTCCTGCGCCCCTCGACAGGAGCGGCGCCGCGGCGTCGGCCGCCACGGGGGAGGGCGCCTCGTCCGAGCAGGCTGCGGCGCCGAGCAGGGCTACCAGGGAGGGGAGGAGCAGGGGGAGGCGGAAGCCGAAGCGCCGCGGTGCGTGAGTGGACATGACAGGCTCCATGTGCATGTGCCCGGTGCTGGACGACATGGACCTCGCACCGGACCGGGACGTTCCGGGGAGGTGAAATCCACGATTTTTGTCCCGCGAAGATCCTCCGGCGGTCCCGGGGGTCCGCGCCGTCGTGCGGGCGGGCTCCCGGGGAGCGTCAGGAAGGGTTGGCTCGTCCGGAGATCGAAGAGGGCGGGGCACTTCTCCCCGGCGGTGATGCGGGCGGGGGAGCGCCCCCGATCGTTCCGCCGTGCCTTTGCGTCCTCTGCGGAACTAGACGATGCGTGGACGGGGGGCGTCACGCGAAAATCCGTATTCTTTTGCCGACGCTCGGAACGGGACTCTTTGCTGCGGTGCAAGTGGGGCCGCTCCGGAGCCCGGACGAAACTACCGTCCGGTCTCCTGCGCGGGGGCGGTGAGCCTCGCGAAACGGCCGCGAGTCTCCCCGCCCCGGAGTGAGCCACCGGAAACAGCCCCGGTGTCTCCCTCCGAACATCTTCTTACGGGTACTGCGGAACTGCACCCCCACCCCCGGTCCCTCCCCCACAAGGGGGGAGGGGAGAACTGCGATTTCAGTGAGTCGTTGCCGTTAGTCCGCGCAGGCGGACTTCGTGCCGTTGTTGCAGCGAATTCATTCGCCCGGGGGCCTACATGTGGATCGTGCGGCCGGCGGCGGCGAGGGCGGCTTCCTTCACCGCCTCGGGGAGGGTGGGGTGGGCGTGCACCGAGCGGGCGATGTCCTCCGCCGAGGAGTGGAACTCCATCGCGAGCGCCGCCTCCGCGATCAGGTCCGAGGCGCGGGGGCCCAGGATGTGGAGCCCCAGCAGGCGGTCCGTCTTGGCGTCGGCGATCACCTTCACCAGGCCGTCCGTCTCCCCCATGGCGCGGGCGCGGCCGTTCGCCGAGAAGGGGAACTTCCCCACCCGGTACTCCCGCCCGGCGGCCTTCGCCTCCTCCTCCGTCATCCCCACCGAGGCGATCTCCGGCCAGGTGTAGACCACGTTCGCCACCGCGTCGTAGTTCACGTGGCCGTGCTTCCCGGCGATGTTCTCCACCGCCGCCACCCCCTCCTCCTCCGCCTTGTGGGCCAGCATCCGCCCGCCGATCGCGTCGCCGATCGCCCACACGCTCCCCACCCCCGTGTGGTAGCGCTCGTCCACCCGGATCACCCCGCGCTCCATGGGGATTCCCACCTCCTCGTACCCCATCCCCTGCGTGTAGGCGCGCCGCCCCACCGCCACCAGAACGCGGTCCGCCTCGATCGGCTCCGCCCCCTCCACCGAGACGAGCACCTTGTCGCCCCGGCGCTCCGCCCCCGTCACCCGCGTCCCGGTGCGCACCTCGAAGCCCTGCTTGCGGAAGACGCGGTCCGCCTGCCGGACGATCTCCGCGTCCATCCCCGGGAGGATGGAGGGCGCCATCTCCAGCACCGTCACCTTCGCCCCCAGGCGCAGCCACACGCTCCCCAGCTCCAGCCCGATCACCCCGCCCCCCACCACCACCAGGTGCCCCGGGACTTCCGGGAAGGCGAGCGCCCCCGTGGAGTCCACGATCCGCTCGTGGTCGAACTTCAGGAAGGGGAGCTCCACCGGGACCGAGCCGCTCGCCAGCACCACGTGCTTGGCGCGCACCGTCCGCACTCCCTCCGCCGTCTCCACCTCCAGCGTCTCCGGCGAGGTCAGCCGCCCGAAGCCGCGAATCCACTCGATCTTGTTCTTGCGGAAGAGGAAGGCCACCCCGTCCGTGTTGGCCTTCACCACTCCCTGCTTGCGCGCGTGCATCGCCGCCACGTCCATCTCCGGCGCGCCCACGCGGATCCCGTGCGACTCCGTCTTGTGGCGGATCTGGTCGAAGAGCTCCGTGCTGTCCAGGAGCGCCTTGGAGGGGATGCACCCCACCCGCACGCACGTCCCCCCCAGCGCGTCCTCCTTCTCGATGCACGCCGTCCGGAAGCCGAGCTGCGCCGCCCGGATCGCCGCCACGTACCCGCCGGGCCCGCCGCCGAGCACGACGAGGTCGAAGTTGCTTTCGTCAGCCATGGTGTCGTTCTGTAAGGGATAAGGGGACAGGGTACAGGGAACAGGGGACAGCAAGCAACGGCACGCGTAGTTGCAGGCTGTCCCCTGTCCGCTGTCCCCTGTTCCCTAGCAGTTCAGCCTTCCAGGAGCATCGTCTCCGGGTCCTCCAGCATCTGCTTCACCGTCACCAGGAAGCGAACCGCCTCGCTCCCGTCCACGATCCGGTGGTCGTAGGTCAGCGCCACGTACATGATGGGGCGGATGGCGATCTCCCCGTCCACCACCACCGGGCGCTCCACGATGTTGTGCATCCCCAGGATCCCCACCTGCGGCGGGTTCAGGATCGGCGTGGAGAGCATGGACCCGAACGTCCCGCCGTTGGTGATGGTGAAGGTGCCGCCCTGCAGCTCCTCCAGCGTCAGCTTTCCCTCGCGGGCGCGCGTCCCCAGGTCGGAGATCGCCTTCTCCAGCGCGGCGAAGCTCTTCTGGTCCGCGTCGCGCACCACGGGGACCACCAGCCCCTCCTCCGCCCCCACCGCGATCCCGATGTCGTAGTGCTGCTTGAGGACGATCTCGTCCCCCTGGATCTCCGCGTTGAGCCGCGGGAACTGCTTCAGCGCCCCGATCACCGCCTTGGTGAAGAACGACATGAAGCCCAGCTTGATCCCGTGCTTCTTCACGAAGGCGTCCTGCCGCCGCTTGCGCAGCTCCATCACCCGGCTCAGGTCCACCTCGTTGAAGGTGGTGAGCGACGCCGTGGTCTGCTGCGCCTCCACCAGCCGCCGGGCGATGGTCTGCCGGCGGCGCGACATCCTCTCCCTCGTCTGCCGATCACCCGCCGTGGCGGCCGGCTTCGCGGCCGGAGCCTGCGTCGCGGCGGGCGGCTGCGGCTGCGCGGGCGCGGCGGCCGGCTCCGCGGCGCGCTTGCGCCCCGTCTCGATGATCCCGAGCACGTCCTCCTTGGTGATCCGCCCGTTGGGGCCGCTCCCGCGCACCTCCCCCAGGTCGATCCCGTGCTCCGCGGCCAGCGTGCGCACCGCCGGCGAGGTCTGCGCCTCGCCCGCCGGGGCCTCCGCCACCGGCTGCGCCGATTCCGGCTTCTCCTCGTAGCGGGCGCTCGCGGTGAGCCCCGCCTGGTCCTGCGGGGGCGCCGCGCCGTCCGTGCCCAGCTCCGCCAGGAGCTCGTTCACGCCGACCGTCTCCCCCTCCTGCTTCACGATCCGGCCGAGCACGCCGGCCTGCTGGGCGGCCACCTCCACGGTGATCTTGTCCGTCTCCAGCTCCACCAGGATCTCGTCCCTGGCGACGGCGTCCCCCTCCTTCTTGGTCCACCGCCCCACGGTCGCTTCTACGACGGACTCCCCCAGCGGGGGGACTCGGATCTCAACCGGCATTGGACGTCCGCTCCGGAATTATGGGTTCGACAAGGGGACAGGTTACAGGGGACAGGGGACAGCCTGCAACTGCTTTTGCCTGCTGTCCCCTGTTCCCTGTCCGCTGTTCCCTCCCTTACAGCTTGCGCTTCCCGATCAGCCTGTCGCCGCGGGCCCTCTTCTCGGCGGGGTTGGCCTCCGCCTCGGGGGCACCCGTCCAGGCCGCCTCCACGATGCGCCCCTGCTCGGCCGCGTGGCGGGCGGCGCTCCCCTCGGCCGGGGAGGCGCGCTCCGGGCGCCCCTCGTAGCGGAGCGGGAGCCCGTCCAGCACCCCGGCCAGGCGCGGCGCCACGAAGGTCCAGGCGCCCATGTTCCGGGGCTCCTCCTGCACCCACACCACCTCGCGCAGGGCGGGGAAGGAGCCCACCACCCCGGACAGCTCCTCCTCCGGGAAGGGGTACAGCTCCTCCACCCTCGCCAGCGCCACGGCGCGCGCCTCCGCGCGGAGCGGGCTGGCCGCCAGGTCCGCGTGCACCTTCCCGGTGCACAGCACCAGGCGCGTCACCTCCTCCGCGCGCTCCCCCGCCGTGTCGTCCCCCATCACGCACTGGAAGCTCCCCTCCGCCAGCTGCTCCAGCCGCGCCGCCGCCAGCGGGTGGCGGAGCAGGCTCTTGGGGCTCATCACGATCAGCGGGCGCGGGTCGCGGTCCAGGAGCTGAGCCTGGCGGCGCAGGAGGTGGAAGTACTGCGCCGCCGTGGTGGCGTTGACCACCCGGAGGTTGTTCTCCGCCGCGAGCTGGAGGAAGCGCTCCAGCCGCGCGCTGGAGTGCTCCGGCCCCTGCCCCTCGTACCCGTGCGGGAGGAGGAGCACCATCCCCGAGGTCTGCCCCCACTTCTGGTAGGAGGCCGCCAGGAACTGGTCGATCATCACCTGCGCGCCGTTCACGAAGTCGCCGAACTGCGCCTCCCAGATCACCAGCACGTCCGGGTCGAACACCGAGTAGCCGTACTCGAAGCCCACCACCGCCATCTCCGAGAGCGGCGAGTTGTGCACCTCGAACGAGGCCCGCGCCTGCGGGAGCACCGCCAGCGGCGTGTGCCTCGCCCCCGTGGCCGCGTCGTGCAGCACCAGGTGGCGGTGGCTGAAGGTGCCGCGCTCCGCGTCCTGGCCGGTCAGCCGGATGGGGACCCCGTCCGCCAGCAGCGAGGCGAAGGCCAGCGCCTCCGCGTGCCCCCAGTCGATCCCTCCCTCCGGGCCCATCGCGTCGCGGCGGCGGGACAGCGTCTTCTCCAGGCGGGCGTTGGGGGTGAACCCCTCCGGCCGCGCCAGCATCGCCTCGTTGAACTCGGCCAGCCGCTCCGCCGGGACCGCCGTGCGGATCTCCGACGACGGCGGGCCCCCGTTGCGGGAGTGGTCGTCGCCGTTGGAGTGCGCCGGGGCCGCGTCGCCGCTCACCGAGGCCTGCACCTCCGTCAGGCGGTCCAGCACCTCCTGGAGCATGGCGTCCGCCTCCTCGCGCGCCACCGCGCCCTCCCCCGCCAGCCGCCCCGCGTACACCTCGCGGGCCGTGGGGGCCGCGCGGATCACCTCGTACATGCGCGGCTGCGTGAAGGCCGGCTCGTCGCCCTCGTTGTGCCCCCAGCGGCGGTACCCCACCAGGTCGATCACGAAGTCCTTGTGGAAGCGCGCGCGGTACGCCACCGCCAGCCGCGCCACCGCCACGCACGCCTCCGCGTCGTCCGCGTTCACGTGCACCACCGGCACCTCGAACCCCTTGGCCAGGTCGCTGGAGTAGCGCGTGGAGCGGTCGTCCTCCGGGAGCGTCGTGAAGCCGATCTGGTTGTTGGCGATCACGTGCACCGACCCGCCCACCGTGTAGCCCTTCAGCCCCGACATGTTGAACGTCTCCGCCACCACCCCCTGCCCGGGGAAGGCCGCGTCGCCGTGCACCAGCACGGCCAGCCCGTCCTCCAGCGACAGGTCCGGCGGGCCCGGGCGGCGCGTCCAGTCCTGCGCCGCGCGCGTCATCCCCACCACCACCGGGTCCACGAACTCCAGGTGGCTCGGGTTGGGGGACAGGGTCACGGTGACCTCGCGCTCCCCGATCCGCTTCGCCTCGCGCCACCCCAGGTGGTACTTCACGTCCTGCGACAGGTCCTCCACGTCCGAGTCGGTGGCCGGCGCGGTCTTCTTCCCCGCGAACGCCGCGATCATCGCCTCGTACGGCTTCCCCAGCACGTGCGTCAGCACGTTGAGCCGCCCGCGGTGCGCCATCCCGATCACCACGTCCGAGGCCCCGTCCGCCGCCGCCTCCTCCACCAGCGTGTCCAGGATGGGGATCAGTGTGTCCGTCCCCTCCACCGAGAAGCGCTTCTGCCCCACGAACGCCTTGTGGAGGAAGCGCTCGAAGCCCTCCACCTGCGACAGGCGCCGGAGCAGGGCGCGCCGGCGCTCCGCGTCCAGCGGCACGCGCAGGCTCCCCGACTCCACCCGCTCCCGGAGCCAGTCGCGCTCCGCGGGGTCCTGCACGTGCTCGAACTCGTAGCCGATGGTCCCCGAGTACAGCTCGCGGAGCCGGGACACCGCCTCGGCCGCGCTGCGGGCGCCCTGCGCCGCCGGCCCGCGCACCACCGTCGGCGGGAGGCGGTCCAGGTCCGCCGCGGAAAGGCGGTGCCCCTCCGGCTGGAGAGCCGGGTCCGGGTCGTCCGGCGGCGCCAGCGGGCTCAGGCGCGCCGCGGTGTGGCCGCGCGCGCGGATCGCCTCCGCCAGCTCGTGCGCCGCCGCCACCGTGTCCAGGTCGAAGCCCGCCGCGCCCCCGGCGGCCGCGGGGGCCTCCGGGGCGGGCGGGGTGAAGGAGCGGAAGTACGTCTGCCACCCCGCGTCCACCGACGCGGGGTCCCGCAGGTACCGCTCGTAGAGGTCGAGCACGTAGCCCGCGTTGGGGCCGTGGAACTCCTGTATGTCAGCCATGCGTCGTCGACTCGCTTCGCAGGGAAGGGCGCGGGGCGCCCGTCCACCGGCCTGAACCGCCGGATCACGGACATTTTAACCCGGGAAATCGCGTGCCGCCACCTGCGTCCGGGCCCCCGCGCACCTTTCACGTCAAGCGCCCGCCGCCGGGGCGGGGGCGGGGTGGCGTGAGGGGGCGGAAGGTGTTAAATTCAATGACTTCGAAAGGTTCGGACGTGACGGTGTTACGCGGCTTGCGAGCCGCACCTTCCCGAACACCGCCGAAACACGCGGCAACAGAGACGATGCGCGGGACGCGGGAGCACGAGGCTCCCCGCCGCCGCGGACGAAAAAGGACCCGGAAGGGAAGAGCCCGGGCCACCACAGGAGATTCATGCGATTCAACGAACTCGGGCTCGCGCCGGAACTGGTGCGGGCGGTAACGGAGCTGGGCTACGAGGAGCCGACTCCGATCCAGCGGCTCGCCATCCCGGTGGCGCTGGAAGGGAAGGACGTGCTGGGCAAGGCCCAGACGGGGACGGGGAAGACGGCGGCGTTCATGCTGCCCACGCTGCACCGCCTGCGGGGCGAGGAGGGTCTGCGGGCCCTGGTCCTCTGCCCCACGCGCGAGCTGGCCATCCAGGTGTACGAGAACGCCCGCGAGTACGCGAAGGGCGCCGAGCTGTTCGTCGGCGTGCTGTACGGCGGAACCTCGGTGGACAAGGACCTGCGCGGCCTCCGCGCCGGCTACGACGTCCTGGTCGCCACCCCCGGGCGCCTGATCGACCACCTGGAGCGCGGCAACGTGGACCTGGGCCGGGTCGAGGTGCTGGTGCTGGACGAGGCGGACCGGATGCTCGACATGGGCTTCCGCCCGCAGATCAACGAGATCATCCGGCGCATCCCCAAGCAGCGGCAGACGCTGTTCTTCTCGGCGACCATGCCCAACGAGGTGAAGTCGCTGGCGTACGACGCCCTCCGCGACCCGGTCACGGTGGAGGCGGCGCCGCAGAAGACCACCGCGGACGGCGTGGAGCAGTTCGTCTACCCGGTGCAGGAGAGCAAGAAGACCGAGCTGCTGCTGAAGCTGCTCGAGCGGCCGGGGATGGACTCGGTGCTGGTGTTCACCCGCACCAAGTTCGGGGCCGACCGCGTGGCCGGGCAGCTCCAGCGCGCGGGCGTGAAGGTGGAGGTGATGCACGGCGACCGGAACATGAAGGACCGGGTGCACGCGCTCGACGCCTTCCGCGACGGCCAGGTCCGGGTGCTGGTGGCCACCGACGTGGCGCAGCGCGGGCTGGACGTGGAGGGGATCTCCCACGTGATCAACTACGACGCCCCCAAGGACCCCGAGGGGTACGTGCACCGCGTGGGCCGGACGGCGCGCGCCGGGGCCAAGGGCGAGGCGATCACCTTCATGTCGGGCGGCGAGGTCGGCGACGTCAAGGCCATCGACATCCTGCTCGGGTACTCGCTTCCGCGGGTGGAGCTTCCGGGGTTCGGCTTCGGGAGCAGCACCGAGGAGACGACGTACACGCCGGAGTTCAAGAAGACCCGGGCCAACCGGAGCAAGCGCATGGGTGCGCGCTCGGGGGGGAGCTTTCCCCGGAGCAGCTGGAGAAGCTTCTCGGCGTGGTCTGAGCGCCTTCGGTCGCTAGGTTCTGGAGGGCCGGTCCCGGGTTCGGGGCCGGCCTTCTTTTTTTGCTCTGTTGCAGAGTGGCGGAGCGGCGGTATTTTCTCGGGTTCGGGGCCGCTCCGGAGCCCGGCAAACGGCGCCGGTCTCCTGCGCGGGGGCGGTGAGCCTCGCGATACTGCTTGCGAGTCTCCCCGCCCCGGAGTGAGCCAGCCGAAACCGCCCGGCTGTCTCCCTCCGTAACGGATCTTACGGGTACGGCGGGAACTGCAACGGCGCGCGTCCGTGGTTCCGTCCGCCGATTACCCCTCACCCCCCGGCCCCCTCTCCCACAAGGGGAGAGGGGGAGCACGACAGTGTGGAGGGTGAGGATCGAAGCATGGAGATGCCCCTCCCCCGGAACGGGGGAGGGTGGCGGCTCTCAGGCCGCCGGGTGGGGGCGCGCGGAGGCTGCCCCTCGACAGGTCTTCCCCCCGGCAGCCCGATCCAGGCAGTTCTCCCCTCCCCCGCCTGCGGGGGAGGGGCGGGGGTGGGGGGCGCCGCGGCGGCGTGACGCCACCCGTCCCGATTCGAACGCACCACGGAGCCCATGCAGTCCGATCCCGATCCGCAGCCCGTCCGGAACCTGTACCGCCGCGGGCCGCTCGACCGGGTCCGCGACGGATGGGCGCGCCTGCGGGAAGGGGGGCGGGCGTTCCGGGCCGACCCGGGGGGCGCGCTCCGCAGGCTCCCCGGACGGGCGTGGAGGGGTGCGCGCGCGGAGGCGGCGCGCGACCGGGAGCTGGCGCGGTCGGGGGCGCGGGCCGTCGGGCGGGGGGTGGCGGGGGTGTGGGCGCGGCCCGCGGGGCGGAGGACCGTGCTGGGGGTGTGCGCGCTCGCCGGGTTCATGCTCACCTTCTCGTGGGAGCGGTGCGGGCTCACCGGGTGCCCCTCCGTGGCGCGGCTGGCGTCGTTCCAGCCCGGCGGCGCGCCGGTGGTGTACGACGCGCGCGGCGGCGTGCTCGCCGAGCTGAGCCCCTCGCGGTGGGAGGTGGTCCGCGTCCGCTCGCTCCCCGAGCACGTCCCGGCCGCCTTCGTGGCCGTGGAGGACAAGCGCTTCTACTCGCACCGGGGCGTGGACTGGCGCCGCTTCGCCGGCACCATGCTCCGCAACCTGCGCCCCGGGGCGCGCGGGCAGGGCGCCAGCACCATCACCATGCAGGTGGCGCGCAACGTCTTCCCCGACCGCCTCCCCGCCGCCGAGCGCTCCGTCCGCCGCAAGGTGCTGGAGATCCGCGTCGCGCGCGAGATCGAGCGGAGCCTGAGCAAGGAGGAGATCCTCCAGCTCTACCTCAACCACATCTACTTCGGCCAGGGGGTCTACGGGATCGAGTCCGCCGCGCGCATCTACTTCGGCAAGCGCGCGCGCGACCTGGACCTCGCCGAGGCCGCGCTCCTGGCCGGTCTCCCCAAGGCCCCCAGCAACTACAACCCCCGCAAGAACCTGCGCCGCTCCCTGGAGCGGCGGAACCTGGTCCTCTCCCTCATGGCCGCCCAGGGGCGCGTCACCCCGGCCGAGGCCGCGGAAGCGAAGCGGGAGCGCCCCCGGCTGGCCCGCTGGGAGCCCGAGCGGAAGCGGCGGCGCGCCCCGTACTTCGTGGAGCAGGTGCGCCGGGTGATGGAGGACCGCTTCGGGGAGGAGCTGTACAGCGGCTCGCTGCGCATCCGCACCACCCTGGAGCCCCGCGTGCAGGCGGCGGCCGAGCGGGAGGTGGAGCGGCAGCTGGCGCGCATCGAGTCGGGGGCCTTCGGGCGCTTCGACGCCCCGCGCCGCTCCGACTTCGTCCCCGGGAGCGCGCAGACCCCCTACCTCCAGGGGGCGGCGGTGGTGCTGGAGGCGGAGACCGGGGACGTGCTGGCGCTGGTGGGGGGGCGCGACTTCGCCGAGTCCGGCTTCGACCGGATGACGCAGGGGCTCCGCCAGCCCGGCTCCGCCTTCAAGCCCATCGTGTACGCCGCCGCCGTGGCCGCGGGGATCCCGCCCACGGAGAAGATCACCGACGCCCCCATCCGGCGGGAGCTCCCGGGCGGCGAGGTGTGGGAGCCGCGCAACTTCGACGGGCGCTTCCGCGGCCCCGTGACGCTGCGGCGCTCGCTCCGCGAGTCCGTCAACACCGTCGCCGTGCGCCTGGCCGAGCGGGTGGGGCTGGGGGAGGTGAGCGCCACCGCGCGGCGGATGGGGATCACCACCCCCGTCCCCGAGCTCCCCTCCGTCGCCATCGGCTCCTCCGAGGTCCGCCCCATCGAGATGGCGGTCGCCTACACCGCCTTCGCCAACCTGGGCGACCGCGCCGAGCCCCGCTGGATCACCCGCGTCGAGGACCGGGACGGCACGGTCCGCTGGGCGCCCGAGCCGCGCCTCCGCCGCGCGCTGGACGCGCCGGTGGCCTTCGTCACCACCTCGCTCCTGCGCGACGCGCTGGACCGCGGGACGGGGCGCCGCGCGCGGGAGGCCGGGGTGCGCGGCCCGGCCGGCGGGAAGACGGGGACCACCAACGGGGCCACCGACGCCTGGTTCGTGGGGTTCACCCCCCGGCTCTCGGCCGCCGTGTGGATCGGCTTCGACCGGCCGCGTCCCATCGTGCGCGACGGCTCCGGCGGCGAGCTGGCCGCCCCGGTGTGGGGGCGGATCGTCCGCGCCGCCCAGCCCGAGGCCGCCGCGCCCTGGGAAGCCCCCGTAGGGGTGGTGGAGCGCCGCGTCGCGGTCGGGGACGGGGCGGTGATCGCCCCCGGGTGCCGCGCGCGCGGGGCAAGCTACGAGGAGGTCTTCCTCCGCCGCACCCTCCCCCCCGAGGTGTGCCCCCGCGGCACCGAGGAGGGCGGGGTCGGCGGGTGGGTGCGCCGCAAGCTCGACGACCTGGGGGTGGGGCTGGAGGACTGGGCGGCGGACGCGCTCGACCGCGTGCTGCGGCAGGCGGAGAAGGCCGTCACGGAGGGGCTGGAAGGCGAGCCCCGCGACACCCTGCGTCTCCCCTGACGGCGGTGGAGCCGCGCCTGGCACGCGGAATGCTCGTCGGGGGTCGTCTCGTCCGGTTCGATCCGTCCGTCTCCGGTCCGGTGAACATCCGGCGCCGCGGCCGTGTACCTCCCACGGCCGCCCGCCCGTTTCCACGCGTCCCGTCCCGAATGTCCAACGCATCCGATCCCCCCCTTCCCGCGGTGGTCCTCCGGGTCGCGCGGACCGCCGTCCTCTGCGTCCTCGCGGCGCTGGGCGCGTGCGTCCAGCAGCGCGGCGCGCAGACCGGCCCCTACCCGGCGTACGCCGAGTTCGCGGGGAAGGAGGTGCGGAGCGTCGACTTCGCCGGCGAGCAGGTGGTCCCCGCGGACTCCCTGAAGGACGTCATCGCCACCCGGCCCTCGCGCTGCCGCAGCCTGGGCCTCCCCGTCTGCGTCTTCGGGCTGGGCCGCGAGACCCACCGCCTGGACCTGGGCGAGCTGGCGCGCGACGTGGCGCGCATCCAGCTGGAGCACCGCGACCACGGCTGGTACGGGACCTCCGTCACCCCCACCGTGGAGGCCGCGGAGAACGACGGGGTGGCCGTCCGCTTCGTCGTCGTCCCGGGGAGCCGGGTCACCGTGCGCACCCTGGCGGTCACGGGGACGGAGGAGATCGTCCCCCCCGCGCAGCTCGAGCGCGCCATCCCCCTCAAGCAGGGCGACGCCTTCGGCCGCAACGAGTTCCTCGCCTCCGCCGACACCATCCGCGGCCGGCTCCTGGACCGCGGGTACCCGTACGGCCAGGTGCTGCGCAACTACTCCCTGGACACCATCGCCGACCTGGCCGAGGTGGCGTACGAGGCCGTCCCCGGCCCGCAGGTGCGCGTGGACACCGTGGTGGTCCTGGGCGCCGGCCGCCTGGGGGAGGAGACGGTCCGGCGGCAGCTCAGCGTGCGCGAGGGGGACCTGCTCCGCTCCTCGGAGCTGAGCCGGAGCCAGCTGAACCTGTACGAGTTCCAGATGGTGAACTTCGCCTCCGTGGAGCTGGCCCCCGACTCGCTGCAGCTGGACGCGGACAGCGCCCGCGCCACCGTGCTGGTGCGCGTGGTGGAGGCGCCGCAGTACCTGGCCGAGGTGTCCGGGGGGTACGGGACCATCGACTGCTTCCGCACCCAGGCCCGCCGGCTGGACCGCAACTTCCTGGGCGGGGGGCGCACCCTGGACGTCTCCGCCTCGCTCTCCAAGATCGGCGTGGGGCCGCCGCTGGACGCGGGGCTGGAGGGGAACGCCCTGTGCAGCGCCCTCAAGGGCGACACCCTGGGGAACGTGCTGAACTACCGCGTGGCCGCCGACTTCGTGCAGCCCCGCCTGTTCGGGACGCGCACCAGCACCACGGTCAACCTGTTCGCCGAGCGCACCTCCGAGCTGCGGACCTATCTCCGCACCTCGCGCGGCGGCCGGGTGGCGGTGGTGCGCGAGGTGGCCCCGCAGACGGTGGCCACCGCGGCGGTCAACGTGACCCGCGGGAGCACCGAGGCGGAGCCGATCTTCTTCTGCCGCAGTCTGGAGGTCTGCACCCAGAGCGAGATCGACCCGCTCCGCCGGAGCCGCTGGTCCAACTTCTTCACCCTCTCCGCCGTCCGCGACCGCACCGCCGCCGACCTGTTCCCCAACGGCGGCTACCAGGTGCGCGCCAGCGTCGACTGGGCCACGCAGTTCCTGGCCTCCGACGACCGCTTCCTCCGCCTGTTCGGCGACGGCTCCGCTTTCCGCCAGCTCCGGCCGGGGTGGGTGCTCGCCGGGCGGCTGCAGGGCGGGTACTTCGCCGAGGGGGTGTTCGGCGAGGAGGGGTACATCCCCCCCGAGCAGAAGTTCTACGCGGGCGGGCCCAACAGCGTGCGCGGCTTCGAGCGCAACGCGCTGGGGCCCACGGTGTACGTGGCGCGCCCGCGCCCCGGCTCCGACGGGGACGAGGCGGAGGTGGACACCATTCCCTCCGCGGTGGGCGGGACGCGGCTGGCGCTCGGCTCCGTGGAGCTGCGGATGCCCTCCCCGTTCCTGCGCGAGAACCTGCGGATCGCCGCCTTCGTGGACGCGGGCCGCGTCTGGGGACGGCGCGGCGACACCCTCCTGGTGAACCCGCGCCTCCGCGTCACCCCCGGCCTGGGGCTGCGCTTCCTCACCCCGGTGGGCCCCCTGCGCGTGGACGCCGCGTACAACCGCTACGGCGCGCAGGAGGGCCCGCTCTTCGGGGTCGACCCCCAGGGCAACCTCCCCCTCCTCCTCCCCCAGTACCGGCCGACGCGCCAGCCGCGCCGCATCCAGTTCTACATCGCGGTGGGGCAGGCCTTCTGATGCTGCTGGAGCAGGGACCCCGCGCGCAGGAGATGGCCGGGCGCCGCACGCGGCGCCGGGCCACCGTCCTGCTCCTCGTCCTCCTGGGGCTCGCCCTCGGCGCCCTCCTGGTGTGGGTGGGGGTGCGGATGTACGTGCGCGAGGCCCGGCTGGACGAGGCCAGCCTGGAGGTCGCCAACCGCCTCAAGCTCCCGCGCGACGCCTTCGAGCTGGAGGACGTCTCGGAGGACGGGACGGTGCGGATGTCGCTCCTGCGCGTCGCCCTGGTGGACCGCCGCGGCGACACCATCCTCAGCGCCCCCTCGGCGCGGCTCCTCTTCCACAGCACCGCGCTCTCGGGAACCGGCCCCATCCGCTTCGACCGGCTGGAGGTGAGTGACCCCTATCTCCGGCTCGTCGAGCAGCCGGACGGGGAGTGGAACCTGTCGCAGGCGTTCCGCGTGGAGGCCGACGGGAACGAGGTCCGCTTCGCGGCCGCGGGGAGCGAGGCGGCCGAGGACGCCTCGCGTCCGCTCTTCTTCCGCGACGTGCGCATCTCCGACGGGCGCGCCGACATCGCCACGCAGGTCGCCCCCGGCGACTCCGGCCCGGCGCGGCTGGCGGCGCGCGGCGGGGCGCCGCTGGTACGGATGGGGGGGAGGACCATGGTGGTGCGCCGGGTGCGCGGGGTGCAGGCGCGCCTCCCCCTGGTGCGCGTGGGGGGGACGCAGGGGTGGCGCGCCGAGGTGTCGGAGATGACCGCCACCGTCGCCAACCCCGACCTCCGGGTGGCGCAGCTCCGCGGCTGGATCGAGCAGACCGGGACCGACCGCTACCGCTTCGACCTGCAGACGCTCCGCACCCCGTACTCCACCTTTTCCGGGGGGGGCGGGTTCCGGCTCGCCGAGAGCGGGATCCTGTACGACATGAGCCTCCGCGCGGCACCGCTCGACTTCCGCGACCTGCGGGGGCTCGGCTTCGGCATCCCGGCGGGGGGGCGCGCCACCGGGTCGCTGGCGGTCCTCTCCCTCCCCGGGGGGCGCACCTCGCTCCGCTCCGCCGACCTGGCGGTGTCCACCCCGGACTCGCGCGCCTCCGGGCGCTTCGCGGCCGTCGTCGGGGGGGGCCGCCCCTGGGCGTTCTCGGACACCCGCATCACGCTGGACCCGCTCGACCTGGGCACCCTGGCGCAGCTCGGCTTCGCGGACGTCCCGTACACGGGGCAGGTGCGGGGGACGGTGGCGAGCGTGGACCGCGTGGAGGAGGGGCGCGGGGGGACGCTGGGGATCGACCTGGTGGGGAGCTTCCTCCCCCGCGGCGCCTCCGGCGAGCCCTCGACCGTGGCCGCGGCGGGGAACGTGGCGCTCGGCGGCGAGGCCGGGCTCCGCCTGGACGCGGTGCGCGTGGAGGCGAGACCGCTCCGCCTGGCCGCCCTCACCCCGTACTTCCCGGACCGGGCGGAGATGCTCCGGGGCGTGCTGCGCGGCTCGGCCGTGGTGAGCGGGACCACCAGCCGCCTCCGCGTCTCGGACGGGACGGTCGCGTACGAGGTGGGGACCGCCCCCCCGACGCGGATCACCGGGCTGGCGGCCACCGTGGCGCTCGCGCCCACGCTCCGCTACGACGTGGAGGGGCGCGCCGCGCCGCTGGCGCTCGCCACCCTCACCGAGCTCTTCCCGGCGCTCCCCTTCCGCGCCGCCACGCTGAGCGGTCCCTTCGCCGTCTCCGGGACCGCCGGCGAAGTCCGCTTCAGCACGGACATGCAGGGCGCGGCGGGGCGGCTGGCCGCGAGCGGGACCTTCCTTCCCGGCGCGGACCCGCGCTTCGACGTGTCGGGGCGGGTGGAGGCGTTCCGCTCGGGGGTGATCCTCGCCTCCGGCTCGCCGGTGGAGGGGCCGCTCACCGGGACCTTCTCCGCCCGCGGCGCCACGCGCGACTTCGGCTTCGACGTCGACCTGGCGCAGGGGGCGGGCTCCTTCGCGCTGGGCGGGCGCATCCGCCGCCCCGACGACCAATTGCAGTTCGACGTGGCGGGGCGGGTGGACCGGTTCCGGCTGGGCTCCCTGCTGGGCCGCCCCACGCTCTTCGACTCCCCGGTCACCGGGACCGTGGCGCTCAACGGAGGGGGACGGCAGCCCGTCCGCTTCGACGTGGACCTGCGCGGCGACGCCGGCCTGGTGGACCTGCAGGGGTGGTTCCGCACCGGGGCCGTCCCGTCCTACGCCGTGACCGGGCAGGTGGCGGGGATCAACATGCAGCAGCTCCCCGGCCTGCAGGGGCTCCCCGCCAGCTCGCTGAACGCCTCCATCGACCTGCAGGGGCGGGGGACCACCCCCGAGACCTTCGAGGGGCGGCTGAGCTTCGCGGCGCGCTCGTCCACCGTGGCGGGGGTGACGCTGGACGCCGCCACGGCGCGGCTGGTGGCGGAGGGGGGCGTGGTACGGGTGGACACGCTGGACGCCGCCTTCCGCGGGACGCGGCTGACCGCGTCGGGCACCTGGGGGCTCACGCACCCGGCCCCGGGGCTCCTCCGCTTCACCCTCGCCTCCCCCAACCTGGCGGCCGTGGCCCCGCTGGCCGCGCGCACCGGGATGACCACCCCGGACGTGGCGGGCTCCCTCTCCGGGAGCGGGTGGGTGGCCGGGACCTTCCGCGCCCCGGTCGTCGGCTTCGCGGTGGAGGGGAGCGGGCTGCGCTACGGGACGTGGCGGGCGGGGCGGCTCACCGCCAGCGGCCAGCTGGCGCGCGCGGGCCAGGCGTGGACCGGGCGCGTCTCCCTGGTGGGGAGCGACCTGGCGCTCGCCGGGCGCGAGAAGCTGGAGAGCCTGCGGCTGGAGGTGAACGCCACCCCGCAGCTCGCCAACTTCGGCGTGTTCGCCCGGCGCGACGCGGAGAGCGACCTGTCCGCCTCCGGCGCCCTGGAGTTCGAGGAGGGGGAGCTGCGCGGCGCCCTCCTCCAGCAGCTCGACCTCCGCATCGCCACCACCACCTGGAACCTCCAGCAGCCCTCCACGCTCCGCTGGGGCGGCGTCCGCGGCGTGGAGGTGGAGCGGCTGGCGCTCCGGCGCGGCGGCTCCGCGGCCGGGGTCATCGAGGTGGACGGCCGCCTCCCCCCCGAGGGGAACGCCGACCTGCGCCTCCGCTTCCAGGCGGTGGAGCTGGCCGACCTGCGGCGCATCACCAGCGCCGCCCCGGACGTGCAGGGGACGCTCAACCTCGCGGCGGTGCTGGAGGGCCCGGTGGGCGACCCGCGGATGACGCTGACCGGCTCCATCGACTCCCTGCGCTACGCCGGGGCCGCCGCGGAGCGCGTGGCGATCGACGCCCGCTACCTGGACCGGCGCCTCGCCGGGAGCGCCGTCGTGCGCATCGCCGGGCGGGACATCCTCACCGCGCAGGGCACCGTCCCCATGCAGATCAGCCTGGGCGGGACGGTCCCGGGCTTCGAGCTGCTCCGCTCCGGCCCGCTCGACCTGCGCCTGACCGCGGACTCCGTCCCGGCGGCGCTGGTCGCTGCCTCCCTCCCGGGGGTGCGCGACGCCGCCGGGACGCTCGCCGCCGACGTCACCGTGCGCGGCACGCTGGACGACCCGGCCGTGAGCGGGTGGGCCGCCCTGGTCGGCGGGGCCGCCACCGTGGACGCGCTGGGCCAGCGCATCACGGGCGTCGCCGCGGCCGTCACCCTGCAGGGGCAGGAGGTCCGCATCGACTCCCTGGTGGCCCGGTCGCGCGGGAGCCTGCGGCTGGCCGGCACCGTCCTCCTGGACCAGCCCACCACCCCGCGGGTGGCCCTGCAGGTGGATCTGGACGGCTTCCGGGCCATCGACCGCGACGACCTGGCGGTGGTCACCACCTCCGGCCGCCTGGCCCTCTCCGGTCGGCTCCCGGACGCCACCCTCTCCGGGCGGCTGGTGCTGGACGAGGGGACCATCCAGATCCCCAGCCTCGGCGAGCAGCAGGCGGTGGCGATCTCCGACGCCGAGGTGGGCGAGATCGGCGCGGACACCATCCCCTCCACCCTGGTGGAGACCAACGCCGGCGCCCTCTTCGGCGGGCTCCGCATCAGCCAGCTCCAGGTGGTGCTGGACGACGGCGTGTGGCTGGAGTCGGAGGACGCCCGCATCCAGATCCGCGGCGACCTCCTGATCACCCGCGCCGGCGACCTGCCGCGGGTGTACGGCGACCTGGAGGCGGTGCGCGGCACCTACACCATGCGCTTCGGGCCGCTGCGGCGGGAGTTCGACATCGAGCGCGGGCTGGTGCAGTTCTACGGGACGCCCGAGTTCAACCCGACGCTGGACATCCTGGCCACCAACGACGTCCGCACCTTCGACCCGGGCGGGAGCGGGGCGGTTCTCCAGGTGCAGGTGCAGGTGTCCGGGACGCTGCAGACCCCGCGCATCCGGCTCACCTCCAACACCCGGCCCCCGCTCCCGGAGTCCGAGCTCCTCTCGTACCTGATCTTCGGGCGCTCCTCCGCCAACCTGGGCGGCGCCGCGGGCGGGCTGGCCCAGCAGATCCTGGCCGAGGAGCTGTTCGGCGGGCTGGTGGCCGCGCAGCTGGAGCAGGAGCTGTCGCGCTCCGGGCTGGTGGACTACGTGCGCGTCCGCTCCCGCCCCGGCGAGGCCGGGACCCCGTTCGGCGGCGGCGCCGGCCGCGCGCTGGGGACGCTGGGGCTGGCCGCCCCCACCCTGGAGTTCGGGTGGGAGCTGACGGACGACGTCTTCGCCACGCTGGA
This sequence comes from uncultured Gemmatimonadales bacterium, assembly GCA_963733105.1. Lineage (GTDB taxonomy): Bacteria > Gemmatimonadota > Gemmatimonadetes > Longimicrobiales > Longimicrobiaceae > JAFAYN01. Next base: position 356,152 of record CAVTCB010000005.1, read on the forward strand.
GGTGGGGATCCCCACCACGGGCGACCCCTTCTTCGGGATCGGCCTCGACTGGCAGATCAGCGAGCAGACCCGGCTGCGCGCCGCGCGCGAGGCGGTGCGCCCCAACGTCTTCACCCAGCCGTTCTACAGCGGGCCCGCGTACCAGTGGTCGCTGGACGTGCGCCACCGCTGGGAGTGGGGGCGCCCCCGCGAGGACTCCGCCTCCGCCCGCCCGCGCCCGCCCGGGCAGGGGAGCGCGCCGGCCGCCCCGCCGGCCCCCGCCCCCGCTCCGGCGGAGACGCCGCGGCCCTCCGCCCCCGCCGGCGCGCCGCGCGCGCAGGGGCCCGAAAAGCAGGAGGGGACCCGGTGAGGGTCCCCTCTTCGTGTCTCCGGCGGGGCCTTCCTACAGCGAAGGCCTCTCCTTTGCGTTGGCCCGTGTGAGCCGGACCACGGTGCTGTCGCCGGCCACCTCCACGGGGAGGTTCCAGTACAGCTCGCTGTACGGGAGGGTGTAGCGGGCCGTCACCCACCAGCGCCCCGGCTCCGCGCCGAAGGTCGCGGTCCCGGCCGCGTCGGTGGTGTCCGCCGCCTCGTCCTGGTCCGCCGCCTCGCGCCGCTTCGCGGCCAGGGTGTCGAAGCGGGCGAAGGCCCGGTCCGCCCACTGCTGGCGGGCCCTGCGGACCGAGTCCGCGCGGGCGAAGAGGACGCGGCGCTCGCCCCGCCAGCGCGCCAGGGCGGTGTCCCCGCGGGCGCGGGCCTCCCCCTCGCCGGCCTCCAGCGCCTGGAGCTGCAGGACGAGCTCGGGCGGGACCGGCGGCTCCGGGGCCTTCGCCGCCGCCCGGAGTGAATCCAGGAGCTCGTCCCGGTCGTAGGGAAGGAGCCGCACCGGGAGGTCGGACACCGGGCCCTCCGGGAGCTCGGCGCGGACCACCACCTTGGGGCCGGCGTCGCAGGCGGCCAGGGCTCCCACGAGGGCGGCGAGCGGGACGAGACGGGATTTCATCAGCGGCTCCGGCTGTGGACGGGACGGGACGAGTGAAGCAACGTACGCGGCAGAGCCGCCTCCATCAAGCGAGAACCGTGAATCCGCTCCGCGTCCTGACCGCGGCCGTGCTCGGCGCGCTCCTGGCCGTCTCCCCCGCCGCGGCGCAGCTCCGCCTCCCGCGCCCGGTGGGGTACGTAAACGACTTCGCCAACGTGATCGACCCCGCCCGGGAGCGGGAGATCGCCGCCGTCATCGACGAGGTGCGCGCCAAGTCGGGCGGGGAGATCGTGGTGGTCACCCTCCCCTCGCTGGAGGGGCGCCCCGCCAGCGAGGTGGGGCTCCAGATCGGGCGCGAGTGGGGCGTGGGGAAGAAGGGCGAGGCGGGGGACCCCTCCCGGAACACCGGGACCGTGGTGCTGGTGGCGCCCGGCGACCGCGAGGTGCGGCTGGAGACCGGCCTGGGCACCAACACCTTCCTCACCGCCGCCGAGACCGGGCGCATCCAGGACCAGTACATGGTCCCCTACTTCCGGCAGGGCGACTACGGGCAGGGGATCCTCCTGGGAGTGCGGGGGATCGCGCAGGAGTACGCCGAGCGATTCGGCTTCCGGCTCACCGGCGGGGCTCCCGCGCCCCCGCAGGCGCAGCCGCAGCCCACCGGCGCCCGGCCGGGCGGGGGAGGAGGCTTCAGCCTGGGGCGCCTGATCTTCTGGGCGCTGATCATCTTCTTCATCTTCAACCGCTTCCGCGGGGGAGGAGGCGGAGGAGGAGGGCGCCGCCGCCGCGGGTGGGGCGGTCCCGTCATCATCCCCTTCCCCATGGGCGGGGGCGGCTGGGGCGGGGGAGGGTTCGGCGGAGGCGGAGGAGGCGGCGGCTTCGGGGGGTTCGGCGGGGGGGGCGGGTTCGGCGGCGGGGGCTCCGGCCGGAGCTGGTAGACCACGGGACGGAGGAGAGAGATGGGGGACGAGATCCGCAGGGCCGAGGAGCTGGCGCGCAGGCTGAAGGAGGTCTACGGGGAGGCGCTCGCCTCGGTGGTGCTGTACGGCTCCGCCGCGCGGGGCGACTTCCGGGAGGGGTCGTCCGACCTCAACGTGCTGGTGCTCCTGGCCGACCCCTCCCCGGCCGCGCTCCGCCTGGGCTCCGGCCCGGCGCGCGACTGGGTGGCGCGGGGTAACCCGCCGCCGCTGGTGCTGGGGGTGGAGGAGTGGCGCCGTTCCGCCGACGTCTTCCCCATCGAGCTGTCGGACATCCGCGACGCGCACCGGGTCCTGCACGGGGGTGATCCCTTCGAGGGGATCGAGATCGACCGCGCGCACCTCCGGCTCCAGTGCGAGAACGAGCTGAAGGGGAAGCACATCCAGCTCCGGGAGCGCTACCTCCTCCTGGCCGACGACCCGGCCGAGCTGGGCGGCGTGCTGCGGAAGTCGCTCTCCACCTTCCTGGTCCTCTTCCGCACCGTGCTCCGCCTGGCCGGGGACGGAGCGGTGCGCGACCCGGAGGAGACCCTCCGGCGCACGGCGGAACGGGCCGGGTTCGACCCGGCGCCGCTCCTGGAGATCCTCCGCGCCCGGCAGGGCGGCGGCGACTTCCGCCCCGCGGCCGAGGACCCCGCGGTGGTGGGCTACCTGGACGCGGTGGCGCGTACGGTGGAGTTCGTGGACCGGCTCCCGGTGGGGCCGGAGTGAGGGACGGTACAGTGTCGGTTCAACGGTCGGAACACCAATCGGGGAGGAGATCGATGCGGCCCACTCGGCTCATGCTGGCGCTCACGCTCGGCGCCTCGCTCTCGGGATGCGGGTACAACCGGATCCAGCAGCTCGACGAGCGCACGGAGGAGTTGAAGTCCAACATCGGGGTGGAGCTGACCAACCGGAACCAGCTCATCCCCAACCTGGTCGCCACCGTCAAGGGCGCGGCCTCGTTCGAGAAGGACACGTACACCGGCGTGGCCCAGGCGCGCGCCGGGCTCACGCGCGCCGAGCAGCAGCTCGACCAGGCGCAGGGGCAGGTGCGGCAGGCGGTGCAGCAGGGCGACGTGCAGCAGATCCAGCAGGCGGACGCCGCGGTCACGCGCTCCATCGGCACCTACCTGAACCTGGCCGTGGAGGCGTACCCGCAGCTGCGGGCCACGCAGAACTTCACCATGCTCCAGGACCAGCTCACCGAGAGCGAGAACCGGATCAGCGTGGCGCGGCGGGACTACAACGGGGCGGTTCGGGAGTACAACTCGTACATCCGGTCGTTCCCGCAGGCGATCACGGCGCGTGTGTCGGGGGCGGAGCGGAAGCAGCCGTACCAGGCACCGGCGGGTTCGGACCAGGCTCCTACCGTGGATTTTAGTGGACCCTGATAGGACCGCTCCGGAGCCCGGCAAACTACGCCGGTCTCCTGCGCGGGGGCGGTGAGCCTCGCGAAACAGCCCGCGAGTCTCCCCGCCCCGGAGTGAGCCCAGCCAAACTGCCGGCGGTCTCTCTCCGAACATCTTCTTACGGGTACTACGAACGACGGGGCGGCACCTTCGCGGTGTCGCCCCGTCGTTGCAGGCTGTCCCCTATCCCCTGTCCCCTGTCCCCTGTCCCCTGTCCCCTTCAGTACCCCGTTCCCGGTCCCCGGGCGATCGCCGACTGGGCCAGGTAGATCAGGAGGATCGCCACCATCGGGGAGAAGTCCATCCCGCCGGCGTTCGGCAGCACCGAGGAGATCGGGCGCAGGATGGCGTCCGTCACGGTGCGGATCCAGCCCACCAGCGCGTTCCTCGACGTCGGGGACACGAACCACGACATCAGCGCCCGGGCGATGATGAGCCACTTCAGCACTTCCAGCACGTTGTAGAGCACGAACCATCCCATTCCCATTGCGGCCCCCCGGGTCTATCTGGCGGTTGTGGTGTCGCTGGCGGTGGAAGCGGACGACTCCAGGAACGGTCCCAGCAGGACCAGCATCGGCTCGCCCAGCGAGCGGGCGGTGGAGCGGAGCCGCTCCGGGTCCAGGCCGCCCATGTCGGCCGGGCGGACCGACCCGTCCCGCCCCAGGAGCACGGCGCGGGCCGCGGCCTGCGCCCGTGCCTCCGGCGTGTCCATCTCCCGCAGGCGCAGCCCCCGGTGGCGCCGCAGCCGCTCCCGGAACACCGCGGGCGACAGCGCGTTCTCCGCGTACCCCGCAACCGCCTCGGGGATTCGCCGCGCCCAGGCGTCCGCCTCCCCCGGCGGCACCACCAGCTGGATGCGCAGCTCCCCTCCGCCGGGGCGGCGCGCCACCTCGCTGCGGGCGTTGTACACCGAGCTGCGGCTGGGACCGAAGGAGAGCCCCTCCGTCACCAGCTCCGCCAGGAGGCGGACGGCCTCCTCGTCCGCGTCCGCGGGGAAGGGGTACACCGCCGCCACCCAGGTGGTGATGGAGTTGTACTCCTCGCGCACCGGCGACTCCAGCGGCGCCCCCGGCTCCACCCGCGGCGCGTCCCATGGAGCCCCCTGGAAGAACCCGCGCAGGTGCGCACGCGCCTCCTCCGCCACCACCGGCCCCACCACCGCCACCGCCGTCCGCTCCGGGACGAAGCGGGCCCGGATGAAGTCGTGCACGTCCGCCGGCGTCAGCGTCCGCACCGTGGACGAATACCCCACCGCCGGGCGCCCCCACGGGTGGTCCGGTCCGAACGCGGCCCGGTCCACCTGGCGGCTCAGCGCGTCCGCCGGGCTCGCCTCGCGCCCCACCAGATCCGCCGCGATCGCAGCCCGCTCCCGCATCGTCGCCGCCGAGTCCGCCGGGTCGCGGAAGAGCGCCACCAGGAGCGTCTGCGACGCCTCGCGCCAGGCGTCCGGCGCCGCCGTCAGCGTGAAGGAGAGCGCGTCCTTGTGCCCCTGCACGACCAGGCGGGCCCCCAGCGAGTCCAGGATCGGGCGGATCGGCGCCGTGGCCGCGCGGGCCGTCAGGTAGGCGAGCCCCGCCTGCTCCGGCGTCTCGTCCGCCGGGCCCACGGCCACCAGCACCTCCACCGCCACCACCGGGGTCCCGGGCTCCGGGCGCACCACCACGTGCTCCTGCGCCACCCCCGCGGCCGGGAGGAGGAGGGCGAGCGCCGCCGCGCGGAGAAGAACCGTCCCCTTCATCGGCGGTTCCTCTCCGGGATCTTCTGCGGGGGCACGTCCACCAGCGTCGGCGTGCGCTCCGCGAGCGCGTCCAGCACCCGGCGCACCGCCTCCTCGTCCACCGCCTCCACCGCCGCGTAGAAGCGCTGCGCCGCGTCCGGGCTCCCCTCCCGGTCGATGAACCCCCCCACCACCTCCGCCATGTGCTCCGGCTTCCGCGCGTAGAAGAGCATGTCGCGCCGCACCCCCGCCGCCGCGCCGCGCACCCGGTCCGCGTCCAGGTCGTCCCGGAGCGCCGTGAGCGAGGCGCGCACCGCCCGCCGCGCCGCCGCCAGCCCCGCGGGCTGCGAGGCCACCACCGCCACCAGCGCCTGCCCCTGCCGCGTCCACCAGTGCTCCGCCTCCACCTGGGCCGACGCCGGGAGCCGCTCGCGCAGCGTCTGGCGCAGGAGGCGGGCGGCCACCGTGAGCGCCGCCGGGTCCGCGTCCGAGGCCGAGTACCCCAGCCCCAGCCATCCCCGCGTCGCCTCCGGCGCCACCGGGGGGGCCGCCGGCATCGTGTCCGGCGCCGTCTCCCCCAGCCCCGCCTCCGCCGCCTCGGGGAGCCGCGCGAACGCCTCGCGCACCTGTCCCACCTCCACGTCCCCCACCGCCACCACCGACACCCGCTCCGGTCGGTACATCTCCCCCCAGACCGCCGCCAGCGCGTCCGGCGTCAGCCGCCCCGCCGCCGCCGCCGTCCCCGCCGCGGGGAGGTCCGCCGGGAGGAGGCTCGCCCGCAGTCGCGCCCGCACGTGCGCCGCCGCCGTCTCCCACTCCGCGTTGCGCTCGTCCTCCAGCGCGCGCGACGCCCGCGCAACCTCCCCCTCCGAGAAGGCCGGCACCTGCAGCGCGGAGCGGAGCACCTCCGCCAGGAAGCCCAGCTCCGACGCCGGGCCCACCACCGTGTAAACCACCGCGTCCGAGCCCCGCACCTCCTGCACCTCCCCGCCCACGCGCCGCACCTGCTCCCGCATCGAGGGGACCACCAGGTGCTGGAAGAGGTGGCCCGCCCCCGCGTACCCCGGGGGGTCGTCCGCCAGGAGCGAGAGGCGGAGCGCCACGATGGGGATGGCCGGCTGGCGGTGCACCGTGACCATCCCCGCCACGGCGGCCGGGGGCGGGCCGGCGGGGCGCGCCGCGGTGTCCCCGGGGGCGAGCCCCGCGGCGAGGGAGAGGGCGAGCAGGAGCATGGGTGACGGCAGCGTCGGGGTCCGGGTCTGCGTGGGTGGAAGCGCGAAGGAGCGCCCGGGGGCGCTCCTTCCAAAGGTATCCTGCGGGCGGCCCCGCGTCGACCGCTCAGTCCGGGATCTCGTCCTCGATGATGAAGTTGAGCGGGTCCACCTGGCGCCCGCTCACCTCCACCTCGTAGTGCAGGTGCGGCCCGCTCACCAGCCCCGTGGCCCCCACCTCCGCGATCTCCTGCCCGCGGCCCACCTCCTGCCCCCGCCGCACCAGGATGCGCGAGGCGTGCGCGAAGCGCGTCACGTAGCCGAAGCCGTGGTCGATCTCCACCACGTTCCCGTAGCCGCCCGACTTGAACCCCGCGAACGTCACGCGCCCGCGCGACGGCGCCACGATCGCCTCCCCCACCGGCGCCGCGATGTCGATCCCCTTGTGCGGACGGGTGATGCGCAGCACCGGGTGGTAGCGGCCGCGGCTGAACAGCGAGGAGAGGTGCCCCGTGGAGGGAGCGATGGAGGGGGTGGACGCCAGGCGCTCCCGGTTGGCCCGCATCGCCTCCATCGACTCCGACATGCTGGAGCGCAGGAGCGAGGCGCGGCGCAGCAGCGCGCTCAGGTCGGAGGAGGCCTCGAACACCTTCTTCCCCCGCTCCCGGTTCACCCCGAAGAGCGCGCCGGACTTCAGCGTCGCCGTCCCCGGACCGCCGATCCCCACCCGCTCCACCTGCGGGTCGATCTCCGGGAGCCCCGCCACCACGCGGTACTTCTCCCCCTTCTTCGACAGGTCCTCGATGGAGGCCGAGAGCGTCTCCATGCGGGAGCGCATCTGGTCCACCTCGGCGGCCAGGAGCTCGTTCTCGCGCTCCAGGCGCGCGGCGCGCACGTGCTGGCCCTGCTTGACGAAGAAGCCGATGCCGAAGACGGCGAGGCAGAGCGAGAGGAAGAGGCCGCAGGAGAGGGCGACTCGGACGCTCCGGCTGGAGACCTGGATGGATCTTACGCGCTCGTTGTCGTGCGGAACGAGCATCACGGTCCACTGGGAACGTGCCATGGCCTCTGCGGTTTTTGTACGGAGAAAGTCCAGAGGAAGGCGATGCTCCCCGGAAGCGTTCTGTGAGGCGGAGGGGCTATGATAAGGCCTTGCACGGGGATGTGTCAAGCAAGCCTTCGCCTTGCGAGAAGATGCTGCAAAGGGGCGGATTTGCCTTGTTTTGCGGTATGTGATTTGGTGATAACGGGTTGCGTGTGCGGGGCCGCTCCGGAGCCCGGCAAACGGCGCCGGTCTCCTCCGCGGGTCGCGAAGCCCCGGAAACCGCCCCGGGTCTTCGCTCCGGCTGCGGGAGCCCCGCGGTACTGCTGCGGGTCTCCCTCCGCTTGCATGTGGGGAACCACAACACAACGGGGGCGGCGCCATCGCGGCGCCGCCCCGTCGCCTTCGCAGGCTGTCCCCTGTTCCCTGTCCCCTGTTCCCTGCCGTTCCTACACCTTCGCGGCGAGATCCGCGCGGGGGAAGAGCACCTCGCCGGCGGCCACCTTCCAGCCGGCCACGTCGAGGGAGGCCAGGCTGTCCAGGGCGGGCGGCTCTCCGCGGCCCGAGCCGAGGCGGCGCCAGAGCTCCGCGGCCTTGGAGGGGATGAAGGGGGAGAGGAGCACCGAGGCCACCGCCAGGGAGCGTACCAGGGAGGCGAGCACCGTGTCCAGCCCGGAGGCCTGCGCCGGGTCCTTGGCGAGCTTCCAGGGAGCCGTCTGCTGCACGTAGCCGTTCGCGGCCGACACCAGCTCGTACGCGGCGGCGGCGCCGTCGTGCAGGAGGCCGGCGTCCATCGCCGCGCGGTACGCCGCCAGCACGCGCGGGACCTCCGCGTCCAGCGGGGAGCCCGAGGCCCCGGGCACCTCGCCGCCGCGGTACTTCTCCACCATGGAGAGCGTGCGGCTCGCCAGGTTCCCCAGGCCGTTCGCCAGCTCCGAGGCGTAGCGCTCGTCGAATCGCTCGTAGGAGAAGCTCCCGTCCGCGTCCCAGGGCACCTCGCGGAGGAGGAAGTAGCGGAAGGCGTCCGCGCCGTGACGGTCGATCGCCTCCTCCAGCTCCAGCCTCACCCCCGACGACTTGCTGAAGCGCTCCCCGCCCAGCGTCACGAAGCCGTGGCCCCACACCCGCTCGGGGAGGGGGAGCCCCGCCGCCTCCAGCATCGCCGGCCAGATCACCGCGTGCAGACGGGTGATGTCCTTCCCCACCACGTGCAGCTGCGCCGGCCACCACGCCTCCCAGTCGCCCTCGGGGTAGCCGGTGTCCGTCAGGTAGTTGGGGAGCGCGTCGAACCACACCCACGTCCCCTGCGTCTCCCCGTCCGAGGTGGGGCGGGGAAAGGGGATCGCCCAGGCGAGGCGGGCGCGGGTCACCGAGATGTCCTCCAGCCCGCCCGCGATCAGCGCCAGGATCTCGTTGCGCCGCGACTCCGGGCGCAGGAAGTCCGGTCGGGCCTCGAAGTGCGCCCTCAGGAAGTCCTGGTAGCGCGTCAGGCGGAAGAACCAGTTGCGCTCCTCCGTCCACTGCAGCTCCCGCGTGGGGTGCAGCACGCAGCGGCCCTCCTGGATCTCGTTCTCCCGCTTGAACAGCTCGCACCCCACGCAGTACCACCCCTCGTACGACTGCTCGTAGAAGTCGTCCGGGCTGCGCTCGAAGATGCGCTCGATCAGCGCGCGCACCCCCTTCGCGTGGTGCGCGTCCGTGGTGCGGATCCAGCGGTCGTTGGACACCTCCAGGCGCTCCCACAGGGCCCGGAAGCGGCCGGAGAGGCGATCCACCAGCGCCTGCGGGGAGATCCCCTCCGCCGCGGCCGCCTGCGCCACCTTCTGGCCGTGCTCGTCCATCCCCATGCAGAAGCGGACCTGCTCGCCCAGCAGCCGGTGGTAGCGGGCGATCGCGTCCGCCCCCACCTTCTCGAAGGCGTGGCCGAGGTGGGGGTCGCCGTTGGCGTAGTCGATCGCCGTGGTGATGTAGAAGCGGCCCTGGCTCAACTCGGCCTCCGCTCTCCACGCAGGCGGGGACGGCGCGGGGGGCGCTGCCCCTCCGTCGGCACCGGGAGCGCCTCCGCGGGGTGGGCCGGGGCGGCGTCCCGCTCCCGCGGGGCGGCGGGTCCGGCGGCCGCCATCTCCGCCTTCAGCTCCTCCAGCTCCACCACGCGGCGCTGGCGCGCCTCGTCCATCAGCGTCACCTGGTTCTTCCAGATGTCGATCCCCACCACCTTCTCCGTCCCCATCGAGGTGCGCACCGTCTTCCCCTCGCGGGGGAAGCGCTTCCGCGCCGCCAGGTAGGCGTCGTGCTCGTAGGTGAGGCAGCACATCAGCCGCCCGCACGTCCCCGAGATCTGCGTGGGGTTGAGGGAGAGGTTCTGGTCCTTGGCCAGCTGCAGCGAGATCGGCTTGATCTCGCGCAGCCAGGTGGAGCAGCACAGCTCCCGGCCGCACCGCCCCACGCCCCCCAGGAGCGCGGCCTCGTCGCGCACCCCGATCTGCTTCAGCTCGATGCGCGTGCGGAAGGTGCGGGCCAGGTCGCGGACGAGCTGCCGGAAGTCCACCCGCCGCTCCGCGGTGAAGTAGATGGTCAGCTTGTTCCGGTCCCACTGCCACTCCACCTCGCTCACCTTCATCTTCAGCCCGTGCTGCTCCACCATCTCGCGGGTGGCGCGGCGCACCCGCTCCTCGTCCACGCGCAGCACGTGGAGCTGCTGCACCTCGTCCGGCTCGGCGACCCGCTCCACGCGCGTGGCCGGGGGGGCGTCCTCCTCCACGCCGGCGCTCCGGCAGGACGAGCACTTCTTCGCCGCCACCCCGCCCACGGTGCGGACGCGGCCCAGGTCGCGCCCGCGCTCCACCTCCACCACCACGTACTGCCCCGGCCGGAGGTCCGGGTCCGCGGCGCTGAAGTACTCGCGGCGGTTTCCCTTGAACGACACCTCCACCACCCGCGGAAGCTCCCGCAGGGGTGGGGCGGACTGGAGGATCGGAAGCGGAAGACTCACGGTACCACCTCTATCTCTGAGCGCCGGCCGCGCGGGGCGGACGGCGCCTCGGGTCATTCGGAAGGGGTCAGCGGACGGTCCGCCACTCCCCCATGGCCATGTACTTGTCCAGGCGCGCGCGGCGCAGCTCGTCCACGCTCAGCGCGCGCAGCTCGCCCAGGTGGCGCACCAGGGCCTCGCGAAGCGCCTCGGCGGTGCGCTCCCAGTCGGAGTGGGCCCCCCCGGCCGGCTCGGGGACCACGTCGTCGATCACCCCCAGCCCCAGCAGGTCCTCGGCGGTGATCTTCATGGCCCGGGCCGCCTTCTCCTTCTCGGAGCCCGACTTCCACAGGATCGCCGCGCACCCCTCGGGCGAGATCACCGAGTAGACGGCGTTCTCCAGCATCAGGATGCGGTCCGTGACGCCGATCCCCAGCGCCCCGCCGCTCCCCCCCTCGCCGATCACCACCGAGACCGAAGGGACGCGGAGCGCCGCCATCTCGCGCAGGTTGCGGGCGATGGCCTCCCCCTGGCCGCGCTCCTCGGCGCCCAGGCCGGGATAGGCGCCCATGGTGTCGATCATCGTCACCAGCGGGCGGCCGAACTTCTCCGCCAGCTTCATCAGGCGAAGCGCCTTGCGGTACCCCTCGGGATGGGCCATCCCGAAGTTGCGCTTGAGGTTGTCCATCATGTCCCGGCCCTTCTGGTGGCCGATGACCATGACCGACTCGCCGTCCAGGCGCGCCCAGCCTCCCACGATGGAGCCGTCGTCGCGGTACATGCGGTCGCCGTGCAGCTCCACCCAGTCGGTGAAGATCAGCTCCACGTAGTCCAGCATGTACGGGCGGCGCGGGTGTCGCGCCACCTGCACCCGCTCGATCGGCGAGAGGTTGCGGAAGGTGTCCTCCTTGAGCCCGTGGAGCTTCCGCTCCAGCGAGCGCAGCTCCGCCGAGACGTCCAGCCCCCGCTCGCGCGCCAGGGTGCGGAGCCGGACGATCTGCTCCTCCACCTCAGCGATGGCGCGCTCGAAATCCAGATGGGCTACGGTAGCCAAATATTCCTCGCTGTCGCTCGGGAAAGGGGACAGGGTACAGGGAACAGGGGACAGCCTGCAACGGCGACTGCTGTTTTCTTGCTGTCCCCTGTCCCCTGTCTACTGTCCCCTGCTGTTCCTACCCCCTGGTTAGTTTCACCCGGTCGTCGCCCAGCACGCCCCGGAGCTCGCGGATGAGCCCCTCGTGGGGGGCGACGCGGACGGTGCGCGAGCGGAGGCGCGGCTCGTCGCCCGGGGCGATGGTCCCCCCGTTGCGCCACACCACCACCAGCGGCCCCTGCCCGGGGTGCCGCGCGAAGCACTCCTTCGCCTGCCGGATGCGGTCGCCGTCGGCCGCGTCGGAGCCCAGCTCCACGCAGACCCCCACCTCGCCGCTCTCCCGCAGCTCCGCCAGGCGGACCGCGCCGTCCAGGAAGATCGGCGGGTCCTCCTCGTCGCGGTCGCGGCTGGAGACCATGCCGCGGAGCAGGATGGGCATGTCCTGCTGGAGCACGTCCTTCCACCGCGCCCACGACTCCCCGAAGGCCAGCACGGTGGCGGTGCCGTAGAAGTCCTCCACCGTGATCCGCCCCCACTCCGAGCCGTCCTTCTTGGAGATCTGCCGGGCGGCCTCGGTCACCACGCACGCCAGCTCCACCTTCTGGTCGCGGTGCTGCCGGAGGTTGGCGGTGTTCACGTGCTCGAACAATGCCACGTCCTCGCGGAACTTGTCCAGAGGGTGGCCCGAGATGAAGAAGCCCAGGATCTCCTTCTCGCGCGTCAGGCGCTCGCTCTCCTGCCACTTCTCCACCTGCGGGAGCGGCGGCTCCTGCACCAGGGCCGGCCCCCCGGCCTCCTCCATGATGTCGAACAACCCGCCCTGCGAGCTCTCCCGCTCCCGCTGGACGTCCTGCGCCGACGCGAAGGCCGCGTCCAGCCCGGCGAGGAGCTGGGCGCGCCCGCCGCCCCGGTCGAAGCCGTCCAGCGCCCCGGCGCAGATCAGCGCCTCGATCACCCGCTTGTTGCAGAGCCGCAGGTCGATCCGGCAGAGCAGGTCGAACATCGACTCGAAGGGCCCCTCCGTGATCCGCGCGGCCAGGATGGAGCGCACCGCGCCCTCGCCCACCCCGCGGATGGCGCCCAGCCCGAAGCGGATCTTCCCGACGCCCTCGCCCACCACGTTGAACTTCCAGTTGGACTCGTTCACGTGCGGGGGGAGCACCTCGATCCCCTCGCGGCCCACGCGCGGGAGGTACTTCCCCATCTCGCGGCACTGGGCGATGTACGCCACCACGTCGTCGATCTTGTCCACCACCGACGACATCAGCGCCGCCATGAACTCCGCCGGGTAGTGGCACTTGAGCCACGCCGTCTGGTAGGCGAGCAACCCGTAGGCCGCCGAGTGCGACTTGTTGAAGCCGTAGCGGCCGAACGCCTCGATCTGCTCCGCCAGGTCCGCGATCGTCCTGCGGTCGTGTCCCTTCTCGACCGCCTTGTCGATGAACTTCCCCAGCTCCTTCTTGATCAGCTCCGCGTCCTTCTTCCCCACCGCCTTCCGGAGCACGTCGGCCTCGGCCAGCGAGAGCCCGCCCAGGATCTGCGCGATGCGCATCACCTGCTCCTGGTAGACGATCACCCCGTAGGTGGGCTCGAGCGTCTCGGCCAGATCCGGGTGCGGGTACTTCACCGTCTCCTGCCCCAGCTTGCGGCGGATGTACACCAGGTCCATCCCCATGTCCAGCGGGCCGGGGCGCACCAGCGCGTTCGCGGCGATCAGGTCGTCGAAGCGGTCGGCCTTCATGGCGCGGATCTTCTCCGTCGCCAGTGCCGATTCGAACTGGAACACGCCCGAGGTCCCGCCGCGCGCCAGCATCCGGTAGACGTCCGCGTCGTCCAGGGGGATGAGCTCGGGCCGGGCGTACTCCACCCCCGTGACGGGGTGGCGCAGGGCACCGTGGCGGGCGCGGATGGCGGTCACGGCGTCGAAGATCACCGTGAGCGTCTTCAGGCCCAGGAAGTCCATCTTCAGCATCCCCGCCTTCTCCAGGCAGGTCATGTCGTACTGGGTGACGATGATGCTCTCGCCGTTCCCGCCCGCGCCCTTGGTGCTCTGGGTGCAGATGGGGACGTACTCGTCCAGCGGCCCCGGGGCGATCACCACCCCGGCCGCGTGCACGCTGGAGTGCCGCGAGAGCCCTTCCAGCGTCATGGAGTAGTCCAGGAGCTGCCGGTAGCGGTCCTCCTTGTCGTACAGCTCCTTGACCTCCGGGATCTTCTCGACCGCCTCCTCCACCGAGAGCGAGTAGGCGGGAGAGTTGGGGATCAGCTTCGCCAGCCGGTCCGTCTCCGCCGGGAGGAAGCCGAGGGTGCGCCCCACGTCCTTGACCACGGCGCGCGACTTCATCGTCCCGAAGGTGATGATCTGCCCCACCGCGTCGCGCCCGTACTTCTCCCGCACGTACTCGATCACCTCCCCCCGCCGCTCGAAGCAGAAGTCCACGTCGATGTCGGGCATCGAGACGCGCTCCGGGTTCAGGAAGCGCTCGAAGAGGAGGTCGAACTGGATGGGACAGATGTCGGTGATCCCCGTGCAGTACGCCACGATCGACCCCGCCGCCGAGCCGCGCCCCGGTCCCACGGGAATGCCGTGGTCACGCGCCCACTGGATGAAGTCGGCGGTGATCAGGAAGTACCCCGCGTAGCCGAGCTTGGGGTCGTTGATGACGCTCAGCTCGTACTCCACGCGCTCCACGATGTTGGCGGGGAGGACCGACTTCGGGTCCGCGCCGGGAGCGGCGTCCGGTGCGTACCGCTCCACCGCCCCGCGCCAGACCCAGTCGCTCAGCATCTCCGCCTCGCCGGTGAAGCCCTGCTCCTGCACCGGGAACTCGGGGACGTAGTACTTCTTGGGGAAGGACAGGTCGACCGCGTCCGCGATCTCCAGGGTGTTGGAGAGCACGTCCGGACGGTCGGGGAAGCGCTCCGCCATCTCCGGCCCGCTCTTGAAGTAGAGCTGGTCGTCGTACTTCATCCGGTTGGGCTCGTTGAAGTCCTTCCCCAGCCCGATGCAGAGCAGGACGTCGTGCGCCTGGTGGTCCTCCGCCTTGAGGAAGTGCGCGTCGTTGGTGGCGACCACCTTGACGCCGGTCTCCTCCGCCAGCCTGAAGATGCGGCGGTTCAGCTCGTCCTGCCCGTCCGAGTCGTGCCCCTGTACCTCCAGGTAGTAGCGGTCGCGGAACACCTCCTGGTGCCACGCCACCGCCTGGCGGGCCTCGTCCCAGCGGTTCTCCATCAGGTGCTGCGCGATCTCGCCGGCCAGGCAGGCCGAGGTCACGATCAGCCCCTCGGAGTGCTTCTGCAGAACCTCGCGGTCGATGCGGGGCTTGGAGTAGAAGCCCTCCGTGTAGCCGATGGAGGTGAGCTTGGTGAGGTTCTTGTAGCCCTGGAGGTCGCGGGCCAGCAGCACCAGGTGGTAGTAGCCCTTCTCCCCCTTCACCTTGCCGCGGTCGTGGCGGCTGTTGGGGGCGACGTACGCCTCCATCCCGATGATGGGCTTGAGCCCCGCCTTCTTGGCCTGCTCCTGGAACACCCACGCCCCGAACATGCAGCCGTGGTCGGTGAGCGCGAGCGCAGGCTGCTCGAACTCCTTGGCGCGCTTGATCAGGTCCCCGATGCGGTTGGCGCCGTCGAGGAGCGAGTACTCGGAGTGGCAGTGCAGGTGGCAGAAGCCGCACATAGGGGGCGGAGGTCCTCAGCGTCGGATGTATATGCCGCGCACGTACTTATGGGTACGCCCCGGAGGGGAGGGCGGTTCGCGGCGCAACGGTGAATATCGCCCCGGACGGGGGGTTCGGGCAAGGTTGCGGGGCTGGCGGGGCCGCTCCCCTCGGCGCGCGTCAGGCGCCGCGCACCGCCGCCAGCGGCAGGTCCCGCTCGTCCGCCCACGTCTCCCATTCCTCGGCGGTCCGCGTGCGGAAGGCGCGCTCCAGCGTGTCCCGGTCCACCTCCGGCAGCTCCAGCTCGGCTCGCAGGCGTTCCAGGAAGTGCGGCTCCAGCGCGGCCACGGCCACCCACCCCTCGCGGGCGCGGTAGACGCCGTACGCCGGGTTCCCGCCTGCCAGAAGCCCGCCGGGCGCCGTGGCGCCGTGGCGCAGCGGCGCGGCGAACGAGTCCGCCGCGTCGGAGAGCGCGACCTCCGCGTAGCCGCTCCCCTGCCCGCGCTCCCGCCCCAGGAGGAGCGCCAGCGCGGCGGCGACGGCCTGCTCCGCGCCCGCGAGGTCCGCCAGGAGGGTGCGGGGGAGGGCGGGGGGATCGACCAGGCCGAGCGTGGCCTGGTAGGTCAGGTCGTGCCCCGCGTGGTCGCGCCGCTCCCCCGGGTAGCCCACGATCGCCACCTGGCAGAGGCGCGGGAAGCGCCCGCGGAGCGCCGCCGGGCCGAGGCCCAGGCGCTCCAGCGCGGCCGGGCGGCTCGACGTCAGCAGGAGGTCCGCGTCCGCCAGCAGGTCGTCGAGCCGGGCGCGCTGCGCGGCGTCCTTGAGGTCCAGGCGGACCACCACCTGTCCCTCGGCCAGGGAGCGGTACCACGCGGCGGAGTACGTCTCCAGTGGGTCTCCCGCGGGCGGCTCCACCTTCACCACGTGCGCGCCGAGCGTGCGCAGCCGCGCGGCTGCGACCGGTCCGGGCACGTTGACCGCGAGCGAGACGACCGTGAAGCCCTGGAGAACGAGGAGATCGGCCATGGTGGTGTGAAGTGGGGAACGAAAAAAGACCCGGGGCACCTGCCCCGGGTCTCCCGATCTGCGGGGCGGGCGCTCAGCCGCTCGCCCCGATCTTGGTGGCCACCCGCTCGCCCGAGACCGGCTTCTCCAGCGGCACCTGGGGACCGGTCCGGGGCGCGGCCCTGACGTCCGGCACCGCCTGGATCGCTCCCGCCTCCAGCCACGAGTACTCCCCCTTCAGGACGTCCTGCGCCAGCCGGTAGGTGGAGTCGTCCGCGTTGGTCCACAGCTCCGAGAAGAGCTGGCGGATGCGGAGCCGCGAGCGCCGGCAGAAGACGTCGGCCAGGCGCGACGCCTCCTCGCCGTGCGGCTCGTTGCGCAGGGAGTGCGCGCGGACGCAGGCGGCGGAGATCGCGTACAGCTCCGCGCCGATGTCCACGAAGCGGCCGAGGAGCGCCTGCTTCCGCTCCAGCTTCGCCTGGTACTGCGCCATCGCGCGGAACATGCTCCGCGCCAGCTTGCGCGAGGTCCGCTCCGCGAAGCGCAGGTGCTTCGCCAGGCGACCGAACTCGCCGTACGTCGGGAGCTGCCCCTTGCCGAAGAACTGCTTGGGGAGCCAGGTGGCGTAGAAGGCGCCCGCCTTCGCCATGGCGCCCACCTTCTGCCCCGCGCTCGCCTTGGGGTTGATCAGCTCCCCGGCCACCTGGAGGTGCGTGTCCACCGCTTCGCGGGCGATGAAGAGGCGCATGATCTCCGACGATCCCTCGAAGATGCGGTTGATGCGGAAGTCGCGCAGCATCCGCTCCACCGGGATCGGGAGCTCGCCGCGGGCCGCGAGCGAGTCCGCCGTCTCGTAGCCGCGCCCGCCGCGGATCTGCAGCAGGTCGTCCACCAGCTTCCAGCCGATCTCCGTGGTCCAGAGCTTGGCGATGGCCGCCTCCAGGCGGATGTCGTTGCGGGCCTGGTCCGCCAGCGCCGCGGACAGCTCCGCCATGGACTCGATGGCGAAGGTGTTCGCCGCCATGTCGCCCAGCATCTGCGCCACCGCGTCGTGCTTCCCCACCGCGGCGCCCCACTGCACCCGCTCCGCCGCCCACTTCCGCGCCACCTCCGTGGCCACCTTGGCGCCGTAGGCCGCGCTCATCGGGAGGGTGAGCCGCCCGGTGTTCAGCGTCATCAGGGCCAGCTTCAGCCCCCGCCCCTCGCCCCAGATCACGTTCTCGCGGGGGACCCGGACGTTGTCGAAGCGGATCACCGCGTTCTGGATGGCCTTCAGCCCCAGGAAGCGGCACCGGTGCGTGACCTCCACCCCCGGCCAGTCCGTCTCCACGATGAACGCGGTGATCTGCGGGATCTCCTTCCCGTTCTTGACCTTGGAGGGAGTGCGCGCCATCACCACCAGGAGCTCGGCGATGGTGCCGTTGGTGCACCACAGCTTCTCGCCGTTGAGGATGAACGCTTCGCCGTCCTCCGTGGGGGTGGCGGTGGTGGTCATCGCCGCCGGGTCGGAGCCCACCTCGGCCTCGGTGAGGGCGAAGGCGGAGACCGCGCCCTTCGCCAGCCGGGGGAGGTACTTCTTCTTCTGCTCCGGGGTGCCGAACATCTTCAGCGGCTGCGGCACCCCGATCGACTGGTGGGCGGAGAGGAGGGCGGTCAGGTTGCCGTCCTTGCTGGTCACCATCCCGATGGTCCGGCCGTACCCCACCTGCGAGAGCCCGATCCCGCCGTACTCCTCGGGGATCTTGAGGCCGAAGGCTCCCAGCTCCCGCAGGCCGTCCAGCACCTCCTGGGGGAGCTCGCCCGTGCGGTCGATCGCGTCGGAATCGACCTTCTCCTCCATGAACTTCCGCAGCTTCGCGATGTAGTCGTCGGTCTTCCGCCGGTCCTCGGGGGTCTGCTGCGGATACGGATGGATCAGGTCCAGGCGGAAGTTCCCGAGGAAGAGCTCCCGGACGAAGCTGGGCGCCGTCCACTCCGTCTCTCGCGCGGCTTCGGCGACTTCGCGGGATTCCTGCTCGGTGGGAGCGTTGCGGCCCTTCGTCTCACTCATCTCCACTCTCCTCCAGGGGGGTCGGGAAGCCGTTCCACCGCAACAAGCAAACCGCGAACGACTCGTCGAGCCTGAACTTAGGAGTGAGCCCGGTTCAGGCAATAGCCCCGTCCCGCATCAGGAAAAGAGAGCGGTCAATGATACAAACTGTGAAGCATGGAAAACATTGATGACGAGGGTATTCAAGTTTTCCGCTTAAATAGCGACACGAGTGGCAACTTTGCACTTAATACCGAGGAGAATGTATAAACTTCCAATTTCAGTGAATGTCTTGAAAGGAGCGATTTAGATACCGGAGCGAGTGGGCTCCCTGCGGAAGGGGGTCTAGCTTACCTCAGAGCCCATGGTAAAGCCCCGGGTATCTTCCCCCTTCAGCGAGAGAGTCCAATGAACTCCGCACGCCTTTTTGCGTCCGTGCTCCTGCTCGGATTTGCCGGGGCATGCACCCCGGCCGATCCGACTTCCCCCGAGCCCGGCTCCCCCCCCAGCCAGGCCAGCGGTATGATGGGCGGGGGGTATCGAGTCGAGACCGCGGACACCACGAGACAGTCCAATACCCCCCCGCCGCCGCCGGGGAGCTGAGCCCCGCGGGGGGCTCGGCTCCCCGTGGAAGTCATGCAACCACGGTGTGCTCCTCCAGGGTGCGCACCAGGTCCGTAGCGAACTCGCCGACCTCCGTGCTCTCCTCCGTCCGGGAGGGGGCGCTCTCCGCAGACCGCTCGTTCGCGATCGACTCCTGGATCGCCTGGGCGGAGAGGAGAACCCGAGCCACCTGCAGCTTCTCCGCGATGTCGTACGAGGCGCGGGCCGCCTTCTCGGCTTCGGACCAGTCCGCCAGGCTCGCCGCGCCCCGGGCGAGGTCGAGCAGCCCCTGGGCGGTGTTCGGGTGGGCGTCGGTCGACCGGACCATCTGCCAGAGTTCGTCCCGGGCTCCTGCGTACGTGCCGCGGTCGCCGATCGCGCCGGCGGACCGCGCGAGGTTCCCCAGCGCGATGACGCGGAGGTCGGGGGCCTGCATCTGGGGGAGGAGCGTCTGGAACACGGAGAAGGCGGGGTCGAACTGCCCGTGCTCCATCCAGAAGCAGGCGACGTCGTTGGCGAGCGCCTTCACGCGCGGGTTCTCGGGGTCGTACGCTTCGAACGCGGAGCGCGCATAGGCCTGCGCCTCCTCGTTCCGGCCGCTTTCCACCGCGATGGCGAACAGGTGGTGGAACGTGTACGCCATGATGGGGCGGAGACTGTGCCGCTTCGACGCGCGAAGCGCCCGGACGTAGAGCGTGCGGGCGACCGGGATGTTCCCCCGCTGCTCGTACAGGCTGGCGAGGGAGGCGAACGCCTCCGCGTACGAGGCCCAGTCCCGGCTCTGGCGGGCCAGGCCGATGGTGCGCCGGAACCAGGTCTCGGCGCGGGCGAGCTCCCCCTTGCGCCGGGCGATCATCCCCACCCGGAGCCCCGCCGCGGCGTTCCCGGGGCAGGCGAGGGCCGCCGCCTGCGCGAAGGCGAGGGCGGTGGCGTGCGTCCCGTTGGCGTCGGCCCACTGCGAGACCTCGCGGCAGGCGAGCATCACCGGCTCCGAGGCCGTGCCCGCCGGGTCCTCCAGGATGGAGGCGATGGTCGCCAGAGCGCCCGCGATCTGCGAGTCGGGATCGGCGGCCAGGAGCGAGGCGGCCCGGCGATTGCCGGCCTCGGCCGAGAAGAGCCCCGCACGCGCGTCCGGCGGGGTGATGCTGGACCAGAGCGAGACGTCGCGGAGCGACTGCCAGAAGACCAGCCCCAGCTCTCCGCCGAACTCGTCGAGGACCTCCGTTCCCTCCAGGGTCTCGGCCCCGTGCAGGATGGCCGGGGGGACGTGCCAGCGCCAGCGGCGGCGCGGCTTGCGCTGCGGGGTCTCGGCCTTACGCGGCTTCATCACGATCAGCTCCAGGGCTGAAGTAGGTTGCGGTGCTCAGTGAGGTTGTTTTTGTATTCTTTATAGAATAAGAGCACTCCGCACGCCGTCCAGAACGCGGCCCGCAACAATCCGCTCTCTTTGAGACGACCGTGCCTACGCCCGCGACGCGAATCACGCTGATCCGCTCCCTTTGAGACGCAGGAACCTGCGGCGTAATACCGCCATGAACCGGCGGCCCACCCGCTGGCACCCCGTGTGCACGCTCCCCGCGGAAACCTGTTTCCGGAGCAAATCGAATGAGGGTTCTCGTCACGGGAGGCACGGGGCTGGTGGGGAAGTCTGCGGTGGACCACCTGCTCCGGAGGGGCCACACCGTCCGGCTGCTGTCGCGGCACGCGGACCAGGACAGCCGGCAGTGGTCGGAGGGGGTGGAGCCCCGGACCGCGGACATGTCCGACGCCGGGTCGCTGCGGGGCGCCGCCGACGGGTGCGGCGCGGTGCTGCACGTGGCCGGGATCGTCGACGAGAGCCCCCCGGAGCTGACGTTCCAGGCCGTCAACGTGGACGGCACCCGGCGGCTGGTGGAGGAGGCGCGGCGCGCGGGTGTGCGGCGCTTCGTCTACGTGTCGTCGCTCGGAGCGGACCACGGCGAGTCGGGCTACCACCGCTCCAAGAAGGCCGCGGAGGAGGTGGTGCGGGCGGAGTTTCCCGGCGACTGGCTGATCTGCCGCCCCGGGAACGTGTACGGGCCGGGGGACGAGGTGGTTTCGCTCCTCCTCAAGATCGTGCGCACGCTCCCCGTGGTGCCCACGGTGGGGGCGGGGGACCAGGAGTTCCAGCCGGTCTGGGCGAACGACCTGGGCGAGGCGCTGGCGATGGCGGTGGAGCGGACCGACCTGTCGCGCCGGGCGCTGGATCTGGCGGGGGTGGAGCGGACCAGCACCAACGACCTGCTCGAGCGCTTCTCGAGGCTCACGGGGAAGGAGCCGGCCCGCCTTCCGGTCCCCGAGTGGCTGGCGCAGTTCGGCGCGCGGGCGGTGGACGCGGTGGGGATGAAGCTCCCGGTGAACGCGGACCAGATCACCATGCTCCAGGAGGGGAACGTGATCCCTCCCGGCGGGAGCAACGCCCTGACCGAGGTGTTCGGGGTGACGCCGACCACGCTGGACGAGGGGCTGGCGCAGCTGGTGGACGCCCTCCCCGAGAAGCTCCCCTCGGAGGGGACGGGGCGCCTGCACCGGGAGCGCTTCTGGGCCGACATCCGCGGGAGCCGGCTGTCGCCGGAGGAGGTGGTCTCGCTGGTGCGCGACGATTTCGGCTCCCTGGTGCCCGAGGGGCTGCTGCAGGTGGGCGCGGAGCCCGGCACCGCGACGCGGCTGGAGAAGGGGGCGACGCTGACGCTGGCCGTTCCCCTGCGCGGGACGGTGCAGGTGCGGGTGATGGAGTCGGAGCCCCGGGCCATCACCAACGTGACCGTGCAGGGCCACTTCTTCGCCGGGGTGATCCGCTTCCTCGCCGACGAGCCGGAGCCCGGGGTGGTCCGCTTCGAGGTGCGCGCCTACACCCGCAGCGCCTCCCTGCTCGACCGGCTCGCGGTGCGCACGGTGGGGAAGGTAGCCCAGAGCATGACGTGGGGCGCGGTGGTGGAGGAGGTGGTGCGCCGGAGCGGAGGCGCGGCGCCCGACGGCGTGCAGAGCGAGGACGAGGTGGTGTCCGCCGAGGAGGCGGAGGGGGTGGAGCGGTGGTCCGAGGAGCTGGTGATGGAGCGCAAGCGCGAGGAGAGCCCGGACGTGGGGAGCGGGTGAGACGGAACGGCAGGGGCAGGGTACAGGGAACAGCAGGCAACGACGGGGCGGCACCTTCACGGCGCCGCCCCGTCGTCCGCTGCTCAGTCAGCCGGATACAGTCGATACCGGTCCCGCTTGGCCGTCCACTCCTGCACCTCCTGCCGCCACCGCTGCGCGATCACCCGCGGATCCTCCCCCCGGTCGAAGGCGGCGCGCGCCCAGCGCGAGCCGATCATCTGCGTGAATCCCTCGTTGGTGATCCTGAACTGCGCCGGGTGCAGCCGCTTGACCTCGGTGAGCAGGACCAGCGCCGTGAACACCGGGTCGAACCGCTCGCGGTCGGTGACGGTGAGCCGGACGGCGCGCACCCGCTCGCCGCGGAAGGGGACCCAGGCGTTCGGGTCGGGGCTGTTCGGGACGAAGCCGACGGTGTCCAGCCGCACCCCCGGGAGCTCGTACTCGCGCGTCCGCTCCAGGACCCGGGCGGCGTCCATCCACGGCGCGCCCAGGTAGGAGAAGGGCGCCTCCGTCCCCCGCCCCGTGCTCAGGTTGGTGGCCTCGGCCAGCACCAGCCCCGAGTACTTCAGCGCTGCGTCCGCGGAGCGGATGTTGGGCGAAGGGTTGATCCAGCGCAGCCCCGTGCGGTCGAACCACTCGTCCCCGCGCCACCCCGCGGCAGGGACCACGTGCAGCCGGGCGCCGACCTTGGCGTCCTCGTTGTAGTAGCGGGCCACCTCGCCGGACGTCATCCCGTGGCGGAGGGGGACGGCGTAGTACCCGGTGATCACCTGCGTCACCTCGCGCACGTCCATGTGCATCAGCGGGCCGTCGATCCGGGCGGTGATCGGGTTGGGGCGGTCCAGCACCACGAAGGGGATGTTCCGCTTCGCCGCCTCCTCCATGGCCATGGCCATGGTCCAGACGAAGGTGTAGGGACGGGCGCCGATGTCCTGGATGTCGAAGAGGAGGACGTCCACCTCCCGCAGCATCTCGTCCGTGGGGCGCTGCGTCCGCCCGTAGAGCGAGTACACGGGCACCCCGGTCTTCTCGTCGCGGGCGGACTCGATCTTCTTCCCCGCCTCGACGTCGCCGCGGATGCCGTGCTCCGGGCCGAACAGCGCCGTCAGCCTCACCCCCGGCGTGCGGGCGAGCAGGTCGGCCGCGTGCTCGCCCGTGCTGGACAGGGCGGTCTGGTTGGTGATGAGCCCCACGCGCTTGCCGCGCACCAGGTGCAGGGAGTCGCGCACCAGGACCTCCAGCCCCGTGAGCACCCGCGCGTCCCGCTGCGCGGCGGCGGGTCCGGTGCCGGCGGGCGTGTCCCGCGGGGCGGGCGCCGCGCTGCAGGCGGTCCCTCCGGCCAGGAGAAAGCCGAGCAGGAGCGCCAGCCGTGGCGCGGGGGGCGATTGGCGGTGCATCATCGGCATCCGTATCTTGGGTGCGTCGGTCCGGTCGCCGGGGAAGCTCCCCGCGGCGCTCGCGCGCCGTGCTGCGAAACCCGGACCACCGCCGAGCGGGCGGGACAGCCAAGAGCCGAAGAGGGAGGGAGATGAGCGAGACGTTCCGCCTCGCGCGGGAGGAGGAGGTGCCGGAGCTGGCCCGGCTGGTGACGCACAGCTTCCCCGTGCCCGGACGCGGCGTGGAGTGGTGGGAGAACACGCTGCGCACCGACCCCCGCGGCGCGCTGGACGCGCTCTGGGTGGGGGAGTCGGGTGGACGCCTCGCCGCGGGGTGCCAGATCCTGCGCTTCCGGCAGTGGATCGGGGGCGTCCCCTTCCCGGTGATGGGGCTGGCGATGGTGGCGATCTCCCCCACGCACCGGCGGCGGGGGCTGGCGGGCCGGATGGTGCGCGAGGCGTTCCGCCACTCCCTGCAGCGGGGGGACGTGGCCTCGGCGCTCTACCCGTTCCGCGTCACCTTCTACGAGCGGCTGGGGTACGGCCTGGCGGGCGAGGTCCTCCAGTACCAGCTCCCGCCGGAGTCGATTCCCGACGACCCGGGGGCGCGCGCCCGCGTCTCCCTGGTGCTCGGGGAGGAGGACCGCGCCGCCGTGCGCGCCGTGCACGACCGCTGGATCCGCACGCAGACGGGCCAGGTGGAGCGCGCGGAGGGCGCCTGGGCCCCGCTCTGGGAGAGCCCGCTCCACGCCGTGGCCCTGTACCGCGGCGAGACGGGGGAGCCGGAGGGGTACGCCACCCTCCGCTACCGCCCCGACCTCCCCGTGGCCACGCGCTTCGCCGAGGTGGAGGAGCGGGCCTGGCTCACCCCGGGCGCGCAGCGGGGGATCTACGCCTGGCTGTCGTCGCTGGGCGACCAGCACGCCCAGCTCGCCTACCGGGCTCATCCTGAGGAGGGGTTCGGCGACCGCGTGCAGGAGCCGCGTCTCCCCCCGGGCGGCGCGCCCGGCTGGGGGATCTGGTTCCCCTCCGCCACTCTTCTGGTGGGTCCCATGTTCCGCCTCCTCGACCTCCCCGCGGCGCTGGCGATGCGCACCGCCCCGGAGGACGTGTCCGCCTCGGCGACGCTGGAGGTGCGCGACGACGACCTCCCGGAGAACGCGGGCCGCTGGCACCTGCGCGTGGAGGGCGGGCGGATGCACGCGGAGCGCGCGGGCGGCGGCGCCGGTCCCGTGCTCACCCTCCCGGTCCGCGTCCTCTCCCGCATCTTCATCGGCGCGGTGTCGCCGTCGCAGGCCGTGGCTGCGGGCGCGGCGGCCGTGAGCGACGCTCCGGCACTGGAAGTGCTGGACAGGGCCTTCCGGGTCCCGCGCCCCTGGACCTTCGAGCGCTTCTGAGCGCCCGACGGAGCTCACCCTCACCGTGTCGGACAGGCTCCCTATGGCAGACCAACGACCCAAGTCCCCGCTTCCCTCCCGGCTCGCCGCCTCCTTCGCCGTCCTGGCCCTGGCGGCGTGCGGCGGGGGAGACGGCGGAGGCGCCTCCGGGGACGCGGCAGGAGCGGGCGGCAGCGCCCGGACCTTCACCGGGGCGGCGCCGGGCGGCACCCTGATCGTCCTTTCCGAGGGCGACGCCGACGACCTGAACCCGCTCACCTTCGACAGCAACCCGTCGTACCAGATCGTCCACCTCACCTTCCGGGCCCTGGCCCGGCGGGACAGCACGCTGAGCGGCTACGTCCCCGACCTCCTGCGGTCGTGGGAGCAGCCGGACAGCGCCACCGTGCTCCTCCACGTCCGCCCCGGGCTGAAGTGGCACGACGGGAAGGCGGTGACCGCGCAGGACGTGGTCTTCACCATCGAGCGGCAGAAGGACCCGGCGACCGCCTCCCCCCGGCAGCAGGACGTGGCCGCGGTGGAGTCGGCGCGGGCGGTGGACTCCATGACCGCGGAGGTGAAGCTGAACCGCGTGGGGCCCTCCATCCTGAACGCGCTCCTGGAGGTGGTCCCCGTCCCCCGGCACCTGCTGGACAGCGTCCCCGCGGAGCGGATGCGCTTCGCGCAGTTCAGCCAGCGCCCGGTGGGGAACGGGCTCTTCCGCTTCGCCGGGTGGAACAAGGGGCAGCAGGTGGTGGTGGAGGCGAACCGCGACGCGCCCGACGGCCGGCCCGCGCTGGACCGCGTCATCATGCGCGTGGTGCCCGACCCCACCGCGCGGATGACCGAGCTGCTGAACGGGAACGGCGACATGGCCAAGGTCGCCGCCCACCAGCGCCGGGAGCTGGAGAGCGCGCGCGGGGTCGAGCTGCACAGCGCCGCGCAGGTGCGCCCGGCGTGGATCGCCTGGAACACCTCCCGCCCGCCGGCGAGCGACCCGGCGGTGCGCCGCGCCTTCCTGATGGCCCTGAACCGCCCGCAGATCGTGCAGGGGCTCTTCGGCCCGCAGGGACAGGCCGCGCTCTCTCCCATCCCGCCGAAGCTGCGGGAGCACAGCGCGGACGTGCGCCCCATCCCGTACGATCCCGCCGGCGCGCGACGCCTCCTGGAGCAGGCCGGGTGGACGGACGCCAACCGCGACGGCATCCTGGAGAAGGGCGGCCGTCCCCTTCGCGTCGAGGTGGAGTTCGCCTCCAGCGACCCCATTCGCGGGGACGTGCTGGTGGCGATGCAGGCGCAGCTCCGCCAGGCGGGAATCCAGATGGCCCCGCGCTCCTACGAGCGCACCACCTGGGTGGAGCGGCTGCGCGGCCGGGAGTTCACGGCGTCGTTCTGGGGGTGGGGGTGGGGACCGGGGGTGATGGGGCCCAACGCCGAGCAGCTCTTCCACTCGCGCTCCATCCCGCCCAACGGGCCCAACTTCGCGGGCTACCGGAACCCGAGGGTGGACGCGCTGATCGACTCCATCCTGGTGCAGGGCGACACCACCCGGGCGCGGGGGCTCTGGCGGCAGCTGGAGCAGCAGGTGATCGACGACGCGGTCTATGCGCCGATCTTTCTGGACCCGGAGTTCTACGCCGTCAACGAGCGGTTCGCGAACGTCAAGTTCCGGGGGCCGGAGTGGTGGGAGGACGTGATCTTCTGGAGCGTTCCGGCGGACAAGCGGCTGCCCCGGGATCGTTCTCGCTGAGCTGTGGGGCCGCTCCGGAGCCCGGCCAAACTGCGGCCGGTCTCCTGCGCGGGGGCGGTGAGCCTCGCGAAACAGCCCGCGAGTCTCCCCGCCCCGGAGTGAGCCACCGGAAACAGCCCCGGTGTCTCCCTCCGTAACGGATCATAGGGGTACGACGGAACTGCCCAACGACGACGGGGCGGCACCATCGCGGTGCCGCCCCGTCGTCGTTGCAGCGAATTGATTCACCCGCTACGTCCCGCCCCCTGCCACCGTCGGCTCCGGGGGAGCCGACAGCGTGATCCGCACGTCGCGGTCCGGGACGGCGGGCGCGGGGCGGGGGGCGGAGGGGGCCGAGCGCCGGGGGGTGGTCTGCTTCGGGGTGTTGGTGGGCTGCGCGTCCTCGATGCGCTCCGTGCGGAAGCCGTGCTTCTTGTTCAGGTAGAAGTTGGCGATCCTGGCCGCCACCGGGGCCGCCGCGCCGGAGCCCGACTCGCCGAACTCCACCACCACCGCCACCACGATCTCCGGGGCCCCGCCGCGCGGGCCCGCGAAGCCGGTGAACCAGGCGTGCGGGCGCTTCAGGTCCTGCGAGTTCTGCGAGGTTCCCGTCTTCCCCGACAGTTTCCAGCGGGTCAGCTCCACCGCGTGGGCCGAGCCCCCCTCCTCGACCACCCGCGCCATCCCCTCCCGCACCGCCTCCAGCGTCTCCCTGCTCACGCGCAGGTCCGTCTCCGGCGGACCCTCCGTCCTGCTCGCCAGGACGTGCGGCGCCGCCGCCGTCCCGTCGCCCGACAGCGCCGAGAAGAACTGCGCCATGCGGATCGGCGTCTGCGAGTTCGGCCCCTGGCCGATGGACAGGTTCATCACCTCGCTCGGCGGCGGCGTCCACCCGAAGCGCTTCTTGTACCAGGCGCGCCCCGAGGGGAAGGTCCCCGTCTTCTCCCCCGGGAGGTCCACCCCCGTCTTGCGGGCGAAGCCCAGGCGCGTCCCCTCCTGCGTGAGGAGGTCGATGCGGAGGCGGATGCCGAGCTGGTAGAAGTACACGTTGCAGGAATTGGCGATGGCCTGGAGCAGGTTCTGCGGACCGTGCCCCTCCTTCTTCCAGCAGCGGGAGTAGCGCCCCGCGTAGGCCATCCCCCCCGTGCACGCGATCGGCATCACCATCTCCGGGGTGATCACGCCCTGCTCCAGCCCCACGATCGCCGTCGCCAGCTTCCAGGTGGAGCCCGGCGGGTAGATCCCGAAGGTGGCGCGGTTGATCAGCGGGCGCGCCGGGTCCCCGTTCAGCGCGCTCCACACCTCCGAGCGGATGCGCCCCACCAGGACGTTCGGGTCGTAGGTGGGGCTGGAGTACATGGTCAGGATCTCCCCCGTGGAGGGGACCATCGCCACCACCGCCCCGCGCATCCCCTGCGGGAAGACCGCCCGCGCGTAGCGCTGCAGGTCCAGGTCGATGGTCAGGTGGAGGTCGCGCCCCGCCGTGGGAGCCGTGGAGAGCTGCTCCGAGAAGCGCCTCACCAGGCGCCCGCGCGCGTCCACCTCCACGTAGCGAGTCCCCGGCGTCCCCCCCACCAGGCGCTCGTACTCCCGCTCCACCCCCGCCTTGCCGATGTGCTGCCCCATCCGGTAGCCGTCCCACTCCTTCCGCTCCAGCTCCGGCTCGCTGATCTCCGCCACGTACCCCACGAGGTGGGACACCGCGTCCCCGTACGGGTAGCGGCGGATCGGCCGCGGCTCCAGCAGCACCCCCTCCGGCCGCTTCAGCTGCTCGTGGAACCGGGAGAGCTGCTCGAACGACAGGCCGTCCGAGACCACCACCGGCTCCAGCGGGTGCTTGCGGGCGCGCCCCATGATCTCCGCCACCGCCGTGGAGTCCAGCCCCAGAAGCGGGATCAGCGGGGCCAGCCGGGCGCGGACCGTGTCGGGGGGGCCGGGCTCCACCGAGAGCGTGTAGCCCGTGACCGTCTCCCCGATCACTTTTCCGTTCCGGTCGAAGATCGTTCCGCGCGGCGCGGAGATCGGGATCATCCGGAAGCGGTTCCCGTCCGAGCGGAGCGTGAACTCCGTGTTGCGGATGACCTGCGTGCGGAAGAACGCCGTGCCCAGCGTGGCCAGCATCGCGCCGATCACGAGCACGGCGAGAAACGCGCGCCGCTTGCGGGCGGGCGGGTTGAAGGGGTTCAGCGGGGGAACAACGATCCGGCCGTACACGGTAGGGGAGAGGCGGGTGCAACGTGTTGGGAGTGAACGCTTTCGTCCGCAAAGGTAAACCCGTTCCGCCGGGCGCGCCAGTGGCGGGGTGGCGGGATCTCCGCGCAGTGAGGGTGCGCGGAACACGTTCTCCTGCCGATACTTCTTGCGTCCGGGCGGGGAAGGCTTATCTTCCCCGCCTTCCATCGCCGCTGCCGGCCTCCGCGCCGGGCGAACGTCCGCGGCACGCAATTTGACAGCGTCACAGCGCGACCCGCACAACCGAACGGCGGCCCTTCGCCACCGACGCCTGTCGGGGGCGCCGTCACGCTGCTGCACACAACAACGAACCCCGCATGCCTGTCTCCGCCCAGTCCCCCGCGGCGGCCCAGTCGGAGCAAGACTCCGGCGGCGCCGTCGAAGGAATCCTCGAGATCCTTCCCAGCGGGAGCGGCTTTCTCCGCTCCGGTGCCAACGCCTATCAGCCCTCCGACGGCGATCCCTTCGTCCCCCAGTCCGCCATCCGGCGCTTCGGTCTGCGCACCGGGGACCGCGTGCAGGGGGAGACCGGCGCGCCTCCGGGACGGGGGAAGAGCCCGCCGCTGGAGAACGTCCGCAGCGTCAACGGGCTCCCGCCCGAGCAGGCGCGCAACCGGCCGGACTTCAACTCACTCCCCGCCACCTACCCCGACGAGCGCCTGACGCTGGAGCACGTCTCCACCGGGAAGCGCCGCGACCTCACCCCCCGCATCGTGGACCTGATCGCCCCGCTGGGGAAGGGGCAGCGCGCCCTGATCGTGGCCCCGTCCCGCGCGGGGAAGACCACGCTGCTGACGGCCGTGCTGGAGGGAGTGGCGACCAACTACCCGGATGCCGCGCTCCTGGTCCTGCTCGTGGACGAGCGGCCCGAAGAGGTCACGGAGATGGAGATGCTCGGGTTCGGCGAGGTGATCGCCTCCTCGTTCGACTGCCCGGCCGAGCGCCACGTCGCCGCCGCGGAGATGGTGCTGGAGCACTCCCGGCGCCTGGTGGAGAGCGGGCGCGACGTGGTCCTGGTTCTGGACTCGCTCACCCGGCTGGCCCGTGCCTACAACAACACCGAGCGGGGGACGGGAAAGCTCCTCTCCGGCGGCCTGGACAGCGGCGCCATGGAGAAGCCCAAGCGCTTCTTCGGCGCCGCGCGCAAGGTGCGGGGCGGGGGAGGGTCGCTCACCATCGTCGCCACCGCGCTGGTGGACACCGGGTCGCGGATGGACGAGGTGATCTTCGAGGAGTTCAAGGGCACCGGCAACTCCGAGATCGTGCTGGACCGGGAGCTGGCGGACAAGCGGATCTTCCCGGCCATCAACATCGAGAAGAGCGCCACCCGGCGGGAGGACCTGCTGATCCCGCCCGAGGACCTGGACAAGGTCTACCACCTGCGGCGGGTGCTGCACTCGCTGTCGTCCGAGGACGCGCTGCAGCTTCTCGTCAAGCAGATGAGCGACACCAAGTCCAACGCGGAGCTTCTGTCCAAGCTTCGGTAGGCAGGTACGGGCCGCTCCGAAGCCCGGCAAACGGCTCGCGCGGAGGAAGACTCGCCAACGGCGGCGAGTCTTCCTCCGCGACTGCTTTGGGAACTATTTGAACGGCAACACAAAAAACCCTCTCCCAGGATTGGGAGAGGGTGCGAGCCTGAGCGAGCGGGTGAGGGCCGTTACTTCAGGTACGTCGGGAGCACCCGGAGGAGCTGCTCGGTGTCGATGGGCTTGGTGAGGTAGCCGGTGCAGCCGGCGGCGAAGCAGGCTTCCTGGTCGGTTTCCAGGGCGCGGCCGGTGAGGGCGACGATGGGGGTGTCGCGCGTCTCCTCGCGGGCGCGGAGGGTGCGGGCCACCTCCAGCCCGCCCATGTCCGGGAGCCCCAGGTCCAGGAGGATCAGGTCGGGGCGGCGGCTGGTGGCGGTCTCCACGGCGGCCGCGCCGGAGGCGGCTTCCAGCACGCGGTAGCCGCTCTCCCCCAGCAGGATGGAGAAGGCGTTTCGGATCGCCTCGTTGTCCTCCACCAGGAGGACCAGCGGGAGGAGCTCGGGCCCCCCGCTCACGCGGCACCCAGCTTCTGTCCCGCCTCCACCGAGGGGAGCGTGAACAGGAAGCGGCTCCCGCCTCCCAGCTCGCTCTCCACCCAGATCATCCCGCCGTGCAGCTGCACGAACTTGCGGGCGATGGCCAGCCCCAGCCCCGTCCCGTGGTGCATCCGCGCGCGGGACGCGTCCACCTGGGCGAACTCCTGGAAGATCATCTCGTGGTGCTGCGGGTCGATCCCGATCCCGCTGTCCTCCACCACCACCTCCAGCCAGGCCGCGTTCTGAGGCCAGCGGCGGGCCTCCACCCGCAGCGACCCGTCGGGCGGGGTGAAGTCGATGGCGTTGCCGATCAGGTTCCCCAGCACGTGCACCACCTTGTCGCGGTCCGCCCATGCCAGCGGGAGCACGGAGTTCACCTTCGCCTCGAACCGCAGGTTCTTCTGCTGGATGAGCGAGGCGTTCATGTCGTAGACGTGGCTCACCACGTCCGCCAGGTCGAACTCCGTCGGCGCCAGCTCGATGGCGCGCGCGTTGGTGCGCGCGTAGGTGAGGATCTCCTCGATCATCGAGAGGAGCTGCCGGCACGAGTTGATCATCGACTCGATCGCCTCGCGCTGGCGGGGAGCCAGCTCTCCCAGGAGCCCGTCCCGGAGGATCTCCCCGTAGGTGACGATGGCGGTGAGCGGAGTCCGGAGCTCGTGCGACACGTTGGTGAGGAACTGCGACTTGGCGACGTCGAGGTTGCGCAGCTCCAGGATGGTGCGCTCCAGCTCCTCCACGCGGCGTGCCAGCACCTCCCGCGTCCCCACCGAGGGGGTGGCGAGGTCGAACGCCGCGACGGTCTTCTGCGGCGCGTCCGCTCCGGGAGTGTCGGCGAGATGGAAGCCTTCGCGCGCGAGCATCTCGCGGAGGCGATCCGCTTCCCGGTCGTCTCCCTGGAGGTAGAGGCGCAGTTCGATCATCCGATTGGGCGAGGCGGGAACGTGCGACGGTCCCAATCTAGACACCCCACTCCGCGGGGGCAAGGACGGGCTCCCCCCCTAGCGTGTCGGCCAGGAGCTGGCGCCGCTGAAGCGCGGCGTACACGCCCCCCGCCCGCAGCAGCTCCGCGTGCGTCCCCACCTCCGCCACCTTGCCGTCGTCCAGCACCACGATGCGGTCCGCGTTCATCACCGCCGTCACGCGGTGGCTCACGATCACGCTGGTCCGCCCCTCCAGGACCCCGCGCAGCCCCTGGAGGATCTCCGTTTCCGTATGGGTGTCCACCGCCGAGAGGGCGTCGTCCAGCACCAGCAGCGCCGGGTCGCGCGCGATGGCGCGGGCCAGCGTCGCGCGCTGCTTCTGCCCGCCCGAGAGGTTGATCCCGCGCTCGCCCAGGGCGGTGTCGTACCCCTTGGGGAAGGAGCCCACCGTCTCGTCGAGCTGCGCCACCCGCGCCGCAGCGCGGATGCGCTCCTCCTCCCTCGCCGGGTCGGGCTCGTCGAAGCCGAGCGCCAGGTTCTCGCGGATGGTGGCCGAGAAGAGGAAGGCGTCCTGCGGGACCACGCCGATGGTGGCCCGCAGCCGTTCCAGCGGCCAGTGGTTCACCGGGACGCCGTCGATCAGCACCTCCCCCTCCGTGGGATCGTACAGGCGGGCCAGGAGGGCTACCAGGGTGGACTTCCCGGAGCCCGTGGGCCCCACCACCGCTAGCGTCGCGCCCGCGGGGACGTGGAAGGAGGCGCCGCGGAGGACCCACCGCTCCGTCCCCGGATAACGGAAGGAGACGTTGCGGAACTCGATCTCTCCCCGCACCGCGGCGGGCGCGGCGGGCGTCTCCGGGTCGCGCACCGAGGGCACCGTCTCCAGGACGCGCGCCACCCGCCCCATGGACGCGGCGCCGCGCTGGAACAGGTTCACCACCCATCCCAGCGAGATCATCGGCCAGGAGAGCATCCCCAGGTACATGGTGAACTCCACGAACTCGCCGACGGTGATCTGGCGGTCCAGGATGGCGAGGCCGCCGAGCCAGAGCACGACCACGGTGGCGGCCCCACCGAACAGCCCCAGGAGGGGCTGGAAGAGGCCGCTGGCGCGGACCAGGTCCATGTTGCGCCCCATGTACTTCTCCGAGAGAGCGCGGAAGCGCTCCGACTGCGCGTCTTCCTGGCCGTACGCCTTGACGATCCGCGCCCCCGCCAGGTTCTCCTGGGCAATGGAGGACATGATCCCGAACTCGGCCTGGATGCGCTCGTACCGGTCGTGGATCACCTTGGCGAAGCCCAGGGTGATGACCGGGAGGGCGAGCATGGGGATCAGCGCGAACAGCGTCATCCGCGGGGAGATCCAGACCATCAGCGTCAGCGCGAAGAGCGCGGTGACGATCATGTTCACCAGGTACATGATCGCCGGTCCGGCCACCATCCGGACGGCCGACAGGTCGTTGGTCGCCAGGCTCATGATCTCCCCGGTCGGGGTGCGCCCGTAGAACGGCGCGTCCAGCCGGAGGAGGTGTCGGAAGAAGTCGCTGCGGAGGTCGGTCTCCACCCGGCGGCTGACCCCGTTGAGGATCTGCCGCATCCCGAAGCGCGCCACGCCTCCCACCACGGTCACCGCCACCGACAGCGCGGCGTAGCCGAACACGGTGCGCGCGTCCACCCCCGGCCGGGCCAGGGCGTCGATCCCCCGCCCGATCAGCTTGGGGGTGTAGAGGATGAGCGCGCTGGACACCAGGACCAGGACGAGCCCCCAGAGCAGGGACGCCCGGTAGGGACGGAGATATGGAAGGAGCAGTCGCAGGTTCTTCAACTTCCCCACCTGGCGTTACGGTTGCCGATTCGGAGCACAGGAGGATAACCCGTACCCACCGTGAAATTCAAGACAGATTCTTGCCGCGGTGTCCGGAATCACCATCTTGAATCAGAATCTTGCATAAACCCAAGCCTTGGGTTATTCTGTCCATGGTCACGATTCTCAGGTCGGGTCCGTTCCGGGTGGTGATCTATCCCGGAGACCGCGAGCACATGCCGCCGCACGTGCACGTCTTCAACGGGGACGGAGAGGTGAAGGTCTCCATCGGCGACGAGGACACGGCGCCGTCGGTGATGCTGGTGTTCGGGATGCGGAAGCCGGAAGTGCGGGCGGCTCTTCGGATCGTGGAGGAGCGACAGGAAGCGTGCCTCAGAGCATGGAGGAAGTATCATGGCTGGTAAATGGAAGCCGGCGTCCGACGAGGAGCTGGACCGGCAGTACGAGGCGGCCGTGGAGGCCGGGCGGGCCGCGGGCGAGGCCGAGCCGCGCGCCCGCAGCGCCGCATACAACCGGGACACCGGGAGGGTGGAGGTGGAGCTGAGGAACGGGTGCCTGTTCGCCTTCCCCGCGGAGCTGGGGCAGGGGCTGCGGGGCGCCGCCCCCGACCGTCTGGCGGAGGTGGAGGTCACGCCGTCCGGGTACGGGCTGCGCTGGGAGTCGCTCGACGTGGACCTGGCCGTCCCCGCGCTCCTCTCCGGCGCGTTCGGGAGCCGGGCGTGGATGCGGGAGCTGGGGCGGGCGGGCGGGAGCCGGACCAGCGAGGCCAAGGCCGCGGCCGCGCGGGAGAACGGACGGAAGGGGGGGAGGCCACGGCGCGTCGCGGAGGGCGGCGCGCCGTACGGCCCGGAAGCGGAAGAAAAGGACTGAGCAGGGGGCCTTTCCCCCGCTACTGCACCACCCGCCGCACCTCCGCCACTCCCACCGCGGCGCCGCCCCGGCGCGGGTCCGACACCCCCGACAGCGTCCCGTCCGGGAGCACCACGATGGTCTGCACGTCGCCCTGGAAGCCGCGAGCGCTCCGCCACCGCGTGCCCCATCGCCCGGAGCGCGGCCGCCGTGGCCGGCGCCAGGCCGCCCCGCTCGTAGCGCAGCGTGTCCGGGAGGTGCTGGTGGTGCAGGCGCGGCGCGGCCATGGAGGTGGCCGCGTCCATGCCCCAGTCCACCACGTTGGAGACGGTCTGCGC
Organism: uncultured Gemmatimonadales bacterium; assembly: GCA_963733105.1. Classification (GTDB taxonomy): domain Bacteria; phylum Gemmatimonadota; class Gemmatimonadetes; order Longimicrobiales; family Longimicrobiaceae; genus JAFAYN01. Next base: position 390,632 of record CAVTCB010000005.1, read on the forward strand.
CACGGTGGTGATGATGGTGGAGCCCCCGGGGGTGCCGGTCACCAGCCGCACCTTCCCCGCGCGGTCCAGGACGATGGTGGGCGTCATGGCGGAGAGCATCCGCTTCCCCGGCTGGATGGCGTTGGCCTCCCCCTGCACCAGCCCGAACTGGTTGGCCGTACCCGGCTTGGCGGCGAAGTCGTCCATCTCGTTGTTGAGGACGATCCCCGTCCCCGCCACCGTCACCAGGTTGCCGTAGAGCGAGTTCAGCGTGGTGGTCACCGCCACGGCGTTGCCGCGGCCGTCCACGATGGAGTAGTGGGTGGTGTTCTCCCCCTCGCGGGCGCCGCGGGTGACCACCGGTCCCAGCCCCGGCGCCACCTGCGCCGAGGGGGTGGCCCGGTCGCGGCGGATGGTGGCGCGCCGCTCCGCCGCGTAGGCGTCGGAGGCCATGCGGGCCACCGGCTGCGGGACGAAGTCGGGGTCGGCCAGGTAGGCGTTGCGGTCGGCGTAGGCGCGCCGCACGGCCTCGGTGAAGAGGTGCACGTGGGCGGGGGAGAGGTAGCCCAGCGAGCGGAGGTCGTACCCCTCCAGCACGTTGAGCATCTCCGCCATGGTGGCCCCGCCGGAGGAGGGCGGGGGCATGGAGACCACCTCGTGTCCGCGGTAGGAGAAGCGGACCGGGTCGCGCCACTTGGCCTGGTAGCGGGCCAGGTCCTCGCGGGTCATGATCCCCCCGCCGCGGCGCATCTCCGCCTCGATCATCTCCGCCGTCCGCCCGCGGTAGAAGCCGTCCTTCCCCTCCCGCGCCACGCGGCGCAGCGTCTCCGCCAGGTCGGTCTGCGCCAGGCGGTCGCCCACGCGGGGAGCCCGCCCGCCGGGGAGGAACACCGCCGCCGTCGCGGGGAAGCGGCGCAGCCTCTCCTCGTACGCGCGCAGCGAGGCCGCCAGGCGCTCGTGCACCACGATTCCCTCCGCCAGGTTCACGGCCGGCTGCACCAGCTCGGCCCAGGGGAGGGAGCCGAAGCGCCGGTGCGCCTCCCACATCCCCGCCACCGACCCCGGCACCCCCGCCGCCAGGTGCCCCACCAGCGAGCGCTCGGTCAGGTTCCCCTGCGCGTCCAGGTACATGTCGCGCGTGGCCGCGGCCGGGGCGGCCTCGCGGAAGTCGAGCGACGCCGTGGTCCCGTCGGCCATGCGGACCACCAGGAACCCCCCGCCCCCCACGTTCCCGGCCTCGGGGTTCACCACCGCCAGCGCGAAGTGCGTGGCCACCGCGGCGTCCACGGCGTTGCCGCCCCGCCGCAGGACCTCCGCGCCCACCTCGCTCGCCACGCGGTCGGTGGTGGACACCATCCCCCCCCGGGCGACGACCGGGGCGATGGAGCCGGCGGGGAACGCCCACCCCGCGGGGAAGCGGACCCCGCCCTGGGCGGCGGAGCCCGGGGCGGCCAGCGCCACCGCCGGCGAGGGCGGGCCCGAGGGAGCGCACCCGGCCGCGAGCAGGGCGGCCGCGAGGAGCCCGGCGGCGGAGCGGCGGAGGGGGAGCGGAACGCGGCGGGGTCCTGTCATCACACCTTTTCGCGCCTGGGTGGGTTGGTTACGTTGTCGGCAATCTACCCGCCCTTTCTCCGGGCTGGCAACAAGTCCCAGAGTCGCAGGTCGATGTCCAAGAGCCGCGCGCAGGACCCCCGCCTCACCGAGCAGCGCAACCCGGCCTCGGAGGCGGTGGACCGCCTCTCCCCGCTGGAGATCGTGGACCTCGTCAACGCCGAGGACCACCGGATCGCCCCGGCGGTGCACCGCGAGCGCGAGAAGATCGCCCGCGCGCTGGAGCTGGCGGAGGACGCCTTCCGCCGCGGGGGACGGCTGATCTACGTGGGCGCGGGGACCTCGGGACGCCTGGGGGTGCTGGACGCCTCCGAGATGCCCCCCACCTACGGGACCGACCCGGCCATGGTGCAGGGGGTGATCGCGGGCGGCCCGGAGGCGCTGACGCGGGCCGTCGAGGGCGCGGAGGACCACCCGGAAGCCGGGGCCGCGGAGATGGACGCCCGTGACGTGGGCCCGGCGGACTTCGTCTTCGGGATCGCGGCCTCCGGGACCACCCCCTACGTGCACGGGGCGCTGCGGCGGGCCAAGGAGCGCGGGGCCCGCACCGGCCTCCTCCTCTGCACCCATCCCTCGCGGGAGTACCTGGAAGCGTACGACGTGGTGGTGGCGCCGCTGGTGGGGCCCGAGGTGGTGACCGGCTCCACCCGGATGAAGGCGGGGACCGCCACCAAGCTGGTGCTGAACGCCGTCACCACCGGGGCCATGATCCGGCTGGGCAAGGTGTTCGGGAACCTGATGGTGGACCTGCGGGTCACCAACCAGAAGCTGCAGGGTCGCGGGGAGCGCATTCTCATGGAGATGCTCGACCTGGAGCGCGAGGACGCGCGCGGCCTCCTGTCCCGCGCCGGGGGGAGCGTGAAGACGGCCATGGTGATGCACTGGACGGGGAGCGACCGGGACGGCGCCCGCGAGCGCCTGCAGCGCGCGGGTGGGCGCCTGGCCGACATCCTCCGCGAGGACGCCGCGCATGGCTGACGACCCGTTCGGCGGCGTCCCCCCGCTCCCCCCTCCGTGGCGGAGTGGGAGGACCTCCTGGTCCGGCTGGAGATCGCCCCCCGGGCGCTCCGCGCCGCCCTGGAGGACGCGCCCGCGGACCACCCGGACGTCCGCGGGCAGCTGGCCGGGGCGGCGGCGCGGGAGGCCGCCTGGCAGCGGGTGATGGAGGCGCTCCGCGAGGGCGAGCCCGTGGCCGACGCGGAGCCCGTCCCCGCCGCCGGGCGCGAGGGGCGCACCGACGTGGAGGCGCTGGCGGAGCGCTTCGCCTCGCTGCGGATGCGCACCTTCGCCATGGCGCAGCGGCGCGGGGTGGACGTGTGGGAGTGGGAGACCCGGCTCCCGGACGGGACGCGGGTCACCCCCTTCCGGCTCTTCACCCGGATGGTGCGCGACGACGGGGCGCTCCTGGCCGCCGTGCGCGGGGCGGGAGGCGCGGCGTGCTGATCGTCGGCCTGATGTCCGGGACCTCGCTGGACGGGGTGGACGCGGCGCTGGTGGAGGTGGAGGGAGAGGGGACGGCCGACGTCCGCTTCCGGCTGGTGCACTGGCTCACCGCGCCCTACGACGACGCCCGCCGGGAAGCCATCCACGGCGCGATCCTTGCCGGCTCGGCGGAGCGCCTGTGCGGCCTCCACGCCGACCTCGGGGAATGGTTCGCCGAGGCCGTGCTCCGCGTCTGCGGTGAGGCCGGGGTGCCGCCGGAGCGGGTGGCGGCGGTGGGATCGCACGGCCAGACGGTGTGGCACCGCCCTCCCGCCGGTGGCGTCCGCGGCGCCACCCTCCAGCTCGGCGACCCCGCGACGGTGGCGGAGCGGACCGGGATCGCGACGGTGTCCGACTTCCGCACCCGCGACGTGGCGGCGGGAGGGCAGGGGGCGCCGCTGGTCCCCTGGGTGGACCAGCTCCTCTTCGCCCTCCCGCGGGGCGCGCGGGCCCTCCAGAACATCGGCGGGATCGGGAACGTGACCTGGGTCCCTCCGCGGGGCTCCACGGAGAGCGCCTTCGCCTTCGACACCGGCCCCGGGAACGCGCTGATGGACGCGGCCGTGGAGATGGCGACGGGGGGACGGCTCACCTTCGACCGGGACGGGCGGCTGGGGGCGCAGGGGACGGTGGACGAGGACCTCCTGGCGGAGCTGCTCCGGCACCCCTTCTTCGCCGCGGAGCCGCCCAAGTCCACCGGGCGGGAGGAGTTCGGGCGCCCCTTCGTGATGCGCCTGGCCGAGGCGGTCCGCCCGGAGGGGGACCGGGACTGGCTGGACCTGGTGGCTACGCTGACGGAGCTGACCGCGCGCTCCATCGCGGACGCGTACCGGCGGTGGCTCGTCCCCCGGGGGGTGGACGAGGTGGTGGTGACGGGAGGAGGGGCGCGCAACCCGACCCTGGTGAGGAGGATCCGAAGCTTGCTAGAGCCGATCGAGGTTTCCGGGGGCGAGGTGCTCGGGGTGGACCCCGAGGCCAAGGAGGCGGTGGCGTTCGCCCTCCTGGCCTGGGCGCACCTGCGCGGCATCCCCGCGAACGTGCCGGCGGCCACCGGGGCCGCGGGTCCGCGCGTCCTCGGCTCGTTCACGCCCGGCGCCCGACCGGGCGCCTGACCTCCCCGGAGCCCCCGTGTCCCCCCGCGCCTCCTTCCCCCCCCGCGTCCTGCTCCTCCTGGCGCTCCCGGCCCTCGCCGCGTGCTGGCGGGGAGGGACGCAGAACGTCCCCGCGCCCCAGCGGCTGAGCCACGAGGTGCGGGAGATCCTCGCCACCGACGAGCCCTCCGCCGCCTTCTACCGGGCCCGCAACCGCCTGGAGCGGATGGGGGGGGAGATCGACGCGGTGCTGGTGGAGCTGATCAACGACGCGGGGGCGGACCGGACGGCGCAGGCCAACGCGCTGGTGCTCCTGGCCGACCGGCGCTCCCCGGCGGCGGTTCCCGTGCTGCGCCGGGTGCTCCTGGCCTCGGAGGACGACCAGCTCCGCGCCAGCGCCATCGTGGGGCTGCAGCGGCTGGCCGGGGATTCGCCGCACGCCGCCAACGCCATCCGCTCGGCCATCGGCGACCCCTCCGCGCGGGTGCGCCTCAGCGTGCTGCAGGCGCTGGACGTGGAGGACGTGGCGCTGATCCGGCAGCTGCTGCGCCGCGAGGACGATCCGCAGGTGCGCGCGGTGGCGCGGGAGCTGGTGGCGCTGGCCGAGTCGCGCGGGGCGTCGCTCCCGGCGGGCGCGGACGGGACGTACCGGAGCACCGCCCCCGAGGGAGCGCCGGCCATCGTCTTCCAGCCCAGCTGGGCCGACTCGGTGGCGGGGATCAGCGTCGGCGCGCTCTGGGCGGAGGTCCCGGGGGCGAAGCTGGTCCCGCTGGCGCAGCGGGTGGAGGCGGTGGCGGGGGTGATCCCCGCCTTCTTCTCCCCGGACCGCTCGACGGTGGTGTACGAGACGGAGCGGGAGGTGCGGGTGCGCAACCTCCGCAACGGCAACACCCGGGTGCTGGGGCCGGGGGTGGCGCCGAGGCTGGTCCCCTTCACCGACCGGCTGGTGTACCTGGAGGAGCAGCCCGCCCTGCGCCGCGAGGTGCCGGGGGGTACCGAGCTCACCTACCGGGTGCTGATCTCCGGCTTCACCGGGGGCGCCCCGCAGCTCCTGGGCGAGGTGCGCGCCGTCACCCGCCCCGGCCGGCGCGCCAACGCCTCCCCGGTGCGCTGGATGGTGATCGGGGAGACGCCGGAGGGCTTCGTCCTCCGCGGCGAGGACATGACCCCCTTCCTCCTCCCCAACCCCTTCCGCGGACCGGGGCCCACCCGCCCCGCGCCGCGCCGCAGGCCCCGCTGACGTGCCCGATCCCGGAACGCCGTGACCAAGGACAGCTCGTTGAACGTCGCCCGACTCCTCCTCCCCGCGCTGCGCTGGCAACCCGACACCGGCTACGGCCACCTGCGCGAGGAGATCGAGCAGGGGCTCCGCCTGGGCGTGGGGGGCTTCATCCTCTTCGGCGGCGAGGCCGCCGCCGTCCGCGAGCTGACGGACGAGCTGCACCGCCGCGCTCCCCACCCGCTCCTGGTGGCGAGCGACCTGGAGCGCGGGGCGGGGCAGCAGTTCCGCGGCGGCACCCCCCTCCCCCCCGCCGCCGCGCTGGGGGCGCTGGGCGACCCCGGGGTGGTGGGGCGCGCCGGCGAGCTGACCGCCCGCGAGGCGCGCGCCATGGGGGTGAACTGGGTGTACGCCCCCGTGGCCGACGTGGACCTGGAGCCGGAGAACCCGATCATCGGGACGCGGGCCTTCGGGACCGACCCGGAGCGGGTGGCGGAGATGGTGGCCGCCTGGGTGCGGGGGTGCGCGCGGGGCGGGGCGCTGTCGTGCGCCAAGCACTTCCCCGGGCACGGGCGCACGGTGGGCGACTCGCACATCGAGCGTCCCTGCGTGGACCTCCCCCGCGAGGCGCTGGCCGAGGACCTCCGCCCCTTCCGCGCGGCCACCGAGGCGGGGACGGACGCCATGATGACGGCGCACGTCTGCTACCCCGCGCTGGACGGGGACGGCAACCCCGCCACCCTCTCCCCTCCCATCCTGAACGGGGTGCTCCGGGGCGAGCTGGGCTTCGCGGGGCTGGTGGTGACCGACGCCATCATCATGGAGGGGCTCACCGAGGACATGACCGAGGCCCAGGCCGCTGTCCGCGCGGTGGCCGCCGGGTGCGACGCCCTCCTCTACCCGGACGACACGGAGGCCGTGGTGCGCGAGCTGGAGGCCGCGCTGGCGGACGGCCGCCTCCCCCGCGAGCGGGCGGCGGACGCGCTGTCCCGGGTGGCCGAGGCGGCGGAGCGGGTGGCGGGGGGCCCCACCGGCGAGTGGGGGCGGGAGGAGGACCGCCGCTGGGCGCTGGAGACGGCCGTGCGCACCCTGCGCGTGGTGCGCGGGAATCCCGCGCTCCCGGAGGGCGCGGTGCGGCTGGTGGAGGTGGAGGACGACGCCGGGGGGCCGTACCCGCCCTACCCGCGCGACGCCTTCCCCGCCGCGCTCCGCGCCGCGGGGGTGGAGGTGGGCGACGGGGGGACGTCGCTGGTGGTGGTGTACTCCGACATCCGCGCCTGGAAGGGGCGCCCCGGGATCTCCGCCGCGGCGCAGGCGCGGGTGCGCGAGGCCCTCGACGCCCATCCGGACGCCACCGTCGTCCTCTTCTCCCACCCGCGCCTGGCGGGCGAGCTCCCCACCGCGCGCAACCTCCTGGCGGCCTGGGGCGGGGAGGCGCTGATGCAGGAGGCGGTGGTGGCCCGGCTCACCGGGACCGCCGACGGCCTCCCCAGCTTCGCCACCGGGCTGGACCGCTGAGCACACGGTGAACGGGCGGCCGCGGGGACTCCCCGCGGCCGCCCGTCTTTGGGCAGTCCCGGACCCCAACGAAAGGACCCGCGTGGCCGCAGAACGATCCCCGTCGCTGATGCGCGTGTTCGGGCAGCCCAAGATGGCCGCCCTGATCCTGCTGGGCTTCGCCTCCGGCCTCCCGCTCTTCCTCACCAGCCGGACGCTCCAGGCGTGGATGACGGTGGAGAAGGTGGACCTCACCACCGTCGGGCTGGTGAGCCTCCTGGGGCTCCCCTACTCCATCAAGTTCCTCTGGGCCCCGGTGCTGGACCGCTACGTCCCCCCCTTCCTGGGGCGGCGGCGCGGCTGGCTGGTCATCACCCAGGTCGCGCTCCTCCTGGCCATCGCCGGGATGTCGCTTCAGAACCCGCGAACGGGGCTGCAGCTCCTGGCCGTCAACGCGCTCCTGATCGCCTTCTTCAGCGCCACCCAGGACATCGCCTTCAACGCCTACCAGGTGGACGTGCTGGAGGACCGGGAGCTGGGGGTGGGCGCGTCGCTGGGGGTGCTGGGATACCGCATCGCGCTGATCCTCACCGGCGGGGTGGCGCTGATGCTGGCCGACCGCATGCCCTGGCCCATGGTGTACCTGGTCATGGCCCTCCTGATGCTCGTGGGCGTGGTGGCCGCCGTGCGCGCCCCGGAGCCGGTGCTGCGCGACGCGCCCCCGCTCACCTTCGCCAGCGCCGTGGTGGGCCCCATCGGCGAGTTCTTCCGCAGGACGGGGACGGGGTGGGGGATCGTGATCCTCTTCTTCGCCGTCTGCTACCAGCTCGCCGACCGCTTCGCCGCCAACCTGGCGACGCCGTTCCTCCTGGAGATCGGCTTCACGCAGACCGAGATCGGCGCGGTGCAGGGGGTGCTCGGGCTGGGGGCCACCATCGTGGGGGTGGTGGCCGGCGGGGTGATCATCGCCAAGCTGGGGATCAACCGCTCGGTGTGGATCTTCGCCTTCCTGCAGATCGGGAGCAACCTGGCGTACTACTGGGTGGCCCGCGTGGGGGCGGACCGCTCCGCCATGGTGACCGCCATCGTGGTGGAGAACTTCGCCGGCGGGCTGGTGACGGCCGTGTTCGTGGCCTTCATGCTGAGCCTGTGCGACAAGAGGTTCTCGGCCACGCAGTACGCGCTCCTCTCCAGCCTGATGTCCTTCGCGCGCGACTTCATCGTGGCCCCGTCGGGGGGGATCGCCGAGCGCACGGGGTGGCCCACCTACTTCCTGCTGACCCTGCTGGCCGGGATCCCCGCCGTGCTCCTCCTCCCCTTCGTCACCCCCTGGAACGCGGAGGTGCCCCGGGGCGCCGCCTCGCACAGCGGCGAGGTGGCCGACGACGCCGAAGCCGCCGGGGGGAACCGCCCCGACACGGAGGGGAGGGCCTGATGCGCGTTCCCCTTCCGGCCGCCGTGCTGGCGCTGGCGGTGCTGGCCCCCGTCGCGGGGTGCACCCGCCCCGCTCCCACCCCCACGCGCGCGCCCGCTCCCGCGCAGCCGGGCGGCCTCCCGCCGGTCCCCGCGCGCACCGGGCCGCTGGCGGTGGACGTGGTCTACCCCGGCGAGGGGCAGGCGCTCACCGCCGCCGACAGCAACTTCATCTTCGGGAGCGTGGGGACCGGGGGCGCCTCGCTGCGCATCAACGGCGCCCCGGTGGAGGTGGCGCCCAACGGCGCCTTCCTGGGGTTCGTCCCCGTCCCCCGCGACGGCGTGTACGAGCTGACGGCCACCCGGGGCGGCGAGACCCGGACGCTGCGGCGCACCGTGCGCGTCCCCGCCGCGCGCCAGGACCGCACCCCGCTCTCCCCCTTCGAGGCGAGCGACGTGTCGCGCACCGCGGCGCAGTCCGCCCCCTCCGCCCGGGACACCGCGGTGCGGGTGGGCGTGGTCCGCACCCGCCGTCCCGACGGGGCCATCGGGACCGCCGCGCCGGGCTCGGGGAACCCCTACCACTGGTTCTTCCCCGACGGCACGCGCTTCACCGTCCTGGAGACGCGCGGCGCCTCGCGCCGGGTGCGGCTCACCTCCGACCTGTCGGTGTGGATGGACACCGCCGAGGTGCAGCTCCTCCCCGCCGGGACGCCGGGCCCCCGCGGCTCGGTGGGCGCCGTGCGCCTCGCCCGCGCGCCGGAGTGGACCGAGCTGCGCCTCGCCACCTCCGACCGCCTCCCCTTCCGGGTGGAGGAGACCGAGGACGGCTTCACCGTCACCGTGTACGGCGCCACCGGGCGCACCAACTGGCTCTACTACGGCCCGCAGGACCCGCTGGTGCGTCACGCCGAGTGGGAGCAGGTGAGCGACGAGGTGTACCGGGTGCGCGTGACGCTCACGCAGCGCCCCTGGGGCTTCCTCCCCTTCTGGGACGAGCGCGGCAACCTGGTGGTGCGGCTGCGGCGCCCCCCCGCCATCGACCCGCAGGACCCGGTGCGGGGACTGTACCTGGGGATCGACGCCGGCCACCCGCCCGGGGGCGCCATCGGCCCCACGCGCCTCACCGAGGCCGAGGCCAACCTGGCGATCGCGAAGCGGCTGGTGGCGCTGCTGCGGGCGCGGGGGGCGCGCGTGCTGGAGACCCGTCCCGACACCGCCGCCGTGGGGCTGGGGGACCGCCCGGCCGAGGCCACCGACTCCAGCGTGCACCTCCTGGTGTCGGTGCACAACAACGCCTTCCCCGACGGGGTGAACCCGTTCACCGGGAACGGGACCAGCGTCTTCTACAACCAGCGGCACTCGCGGGAGCTGGCCGTGCACCTGCAGGCCGAGCTGCTGCGGGAGATGGGGCTGCGCGACCTGGGGGTGTCGCGGGCGGACCTGGCGCTGGTGCGCCCCACCTGGATGCCGTCGGCTTTGACGGAGACGATGTTCCTGATGCTTCCGGAGCAGGAGGCGGCGCTCCGGGACCCGGCGGTGCAGGAGCGGATCGCGCGCGCGCACCTGCGGGGGATCGAGGCGTTCCTGCGGGAGCGGGCGGCGGGGGCTCGTCCGCAATAGAGTCTGTCGGTGGGGCCGCTCCGGAGCCCGGCAAACGGCGCCGGTCTCCTGCGCGGGGGCGGTGAGCCTCGCAAACCGCGCGAGTCTCCCCGCCCCGGAGTGAGCCCCGCCAAACTGCGGCGGGTCTCCCTCCGTCACGGATCTTACGGGTACGGCGGAACTGCGAACTGCACGCGCCTGCGGTTCCGGCGCGCATCCTGGGCGGCCCCCCACCCCCGGCCCCTCCCCCACAAGGGGGGAGGGGAGAACTACAGGGGATTGTTCCGGGGTTGCAGTTAGTCCGCGAAGGCGGACTTCGTGCCTTTGTTGCAGCGAATTCATTCGCCCGGCGCGGGGCTCTCCGCTGCAGGCTGTCCCCTGTTCCCTGTCCCCTGTTCCCTATCCCCTGTTCCCTGCCGTCCAGCATGACCGCACACCTCCGGCGCCTCCTCCTGGCGGGCGTCCTGCTCGCCGCCGCCGTCTCCCGCGCTTCCGCGCAGCTCCCCCCGGACGCGCGGTGGAGGACGTTCGACACGCCGCACTTCCGGGTGCACTACACCGAGGGGCTGGAGGGGCTCGCGCGGAGGGCCGGGGACCGGGCGGAGACGGCGCACGCGGAGATCTCGCGGACGCTGGTGAGGGCGCCGCGGGGGAAGGTGGACCTGCTGCTCACCGACAACGTCGACTTCGCCAACGGCTACGCCACCCCGTTCCCCACCAACCGGGTGGTGGTCTACGCCCACCCGCCGGTGGACGAGCCCACCCTGGCCTTCTACGACGACTGGCTCCAGCTCGTCATCACCCACGAGCTGACCCACACCTTCCACGTGGACTACGCCGGGGGGATCTGGAGGCCGCTCCGCTCCGTCTTCGGGCGCGCCCCCTTCCTCTTCCCCAGCGCCGTCACCGCGCCCTGGTTCACCGAGGGGCTGGCCACCTACGTGGAGTCGCGTCTCACGGAGGCCGGGCGGGTGCGCGGGACCGTGCACGACATGACGCTGCGCGCGGCCGTCCTGGAGGACCGCTTCTTCCCCATCGACCGGGCCACCGGCGACCCCGCCACCTGGCCCGGCGGCTCCACCCGCTACGTCTACGGCTCGCTCTTCGTGGACCACCTGGCGCGCCGCTACGGGCCGGAGAAGGTGGGCGAGTTCGTCCGGGTGGCGGGGGGCGCGCTCGTCCCCTACCGGCTGGACGCGGCGGCGCGGCGGGCGTTCGGCGTCCCCTTCACCCGCGCCTGGCGCGAGTGGGAGGCGGAGCTGCGCGCGCGCTACGGGGCGCAGGCCGACTCGCTCCGCGCCGCGGGTCTCACCCGGCCCGAGGTGCTCACCCGGGAGGGGCGCGTCGCCTCCTTCCCCCGCTTCTCCCCCGACGGGCGGACGGTGGCGTACGCCGCCTCCACCGGGCGCGAGGAGGCCGCGACGCGGCTCCTCCTCCCCGGCGGCGGGGAGCGCGACCTCGTCCCCCGCACCACGCTCGGGCCCGCCGCCTGGATTCCCGGCACGGGCGACCTCCTCCTCGCCCAGCTCGACTACACCGACCCCTACCACGTCCTCTCCGACCTGTACCGGGTGGGGGAGGACGGCGAGTCGAGGCGGCTGACCACCGGGGCGCGGCTCACGGAGCCCGACCCCGCGCCGGACGGGCGGCGCGCCGTGGCGGTGCGGGGCGGAGAGGGGACCGGCGTCCCCGTGGTGGTGGATCTCGCCACGGGCGCGGCGCGCCCCCTGGCCGAGCCGTCGCCCGACGTGCACTGGGCGCTCCCCCGCTGGTCGCCGCGCGGGGACCGGATCGCGGCGGTGCGGTGGCGCGCGGGCGGCTTCCGCGACGTGGTGGTGATGGACACCGCGGGGCGCGTGCTCCGCGAGCTGACCCGCGACCGCGCGGTGGACGACGCCCCCGCCTGGTCGCCGGACGGGCGCTGGGTGCTCTTCTCCTCCGACCGCACCGGGATCGCCGACCTGTACGCCTACGACCTGGAGGGGGACCGCCTCCTGCGGGTGACGCGCGTCCTCACCGGCGCCTTCCAGCCGGACGTCTCCCCGGACGGGCGTTGGATCGCCTTCGCCCTCTTCGCCGCGGACGGCTACCGCGTCGCCCGCATCCCCTTCGACCCGGCGGGGTGGAGCCCCGCTCCCCCCGTGCGCCCGGAGGTGGCGGGAGCGGGGGGCGACTCCGCCCGCTTCGCCGCGGCGGCCGGGGGGCCCGACCGCCCCTACTCCCCCTGGCGGAGCCTGGCCCCCGCGGGGTGGACGCCGGTGGTCTACGCGGACGACGATCTCGGCGTGGGGCTGGGGGCCCTGGTCCTCGGGGCGGACCTCACCGATCGGCACTCCTACAGCGCCTTCGCGCTCCTCTACCCGGACGGGACGCGCCTGGACGCCGACCTCTCGTACCGGTACCGCGGGCTGGGCGTCCCCGTGCTGGACCTGGCCGCGGTGCAGGAGTGGTCCGTGGCCGGGCGGCTGGGCGCCGCCGCGCTCCTGGAGCGGGAGCGCTCGGCCAGCGCCTCGCTCACCTTCCCGCGCCCGCGCTACCGCTCCTACGCCTGGCTGAGCGCGGGGGCGGACGCCGTGCTCCGCCGCCGCGAGTGGGGGAGCGACCCGGACACGGCGGGCGCCGCCGGCTTCGAGGGCGACGACCCGGCCGACCTGGGGGCGGCGCTGACGGCGGGGATCACCACCGCGCGCGGGTACGCCTTCTCCGTCAGCCAGGAGGACGGCTTCCTCCTCTCCGCGACCGCGGAGGGGCGCCACTATGCGCGGGCCTTCGCCGGAGAGGAGGAGGCCACGGGGTACCTCCGCCTGGTGGGGCGGGGCCGGGGGTACCGGGGGATCGACTTCGGCGGGTTCGCGCGGCACGCGGCGGCGGTGCGCGTGGCCGCGGGGATGGAGACGGGGCCGCGCAGCCCCGGCCTGCGCGTGGGGGGGACGGGCGGCGCCGCCAACCCGATCCCCCTGGCGCTCGACCTGGCGCGGGGGAGCAGCCTCACCTTCCCGGTGCGCGGCTACGCCGAGGCGGCGCAGCGCGGCAACCGCGCGGTGAGCGCCACCGCCGAGTACCGCGTCCCCCTGGCCCTGGTGGAGCGCGGGATCGGGGTGCTCCCCGTCTTCCTGGACCGGCTCTGGGGCGACGTGTTCGCGGACGCGGGGGCGGCGTGGTGCGCAGGCGCGTGCGGCGGGCGCTTCCCCACCGGCCCCCGCTCCTTCGACCCCCTGGTCTCCGTGGGCGCGGAGCTGGCCGCGGACCTCACCGCCGGCTTCTTCGTGGGGATGACCCTCCGCGGCGGCGTGGCCGTGCCCCTGAGCACGCTCCCCGTCACCGGCGGCGGGGAGCGCCGCCCCGACTCCGAGCTCTACCTGCGCTTCGGCCGGTCGTTCTGAGGCCGGCACGGATTCTGAAGTGCGGAGGGGGGCAGGCGGGGACCTCCCCGCGCGCGTAACTCCAGGAAGGAGCGCATCATGGGCGGAAAGAGACCCGACCAGCACAACATCGACCCGCGCGAAGCCGGGGCGACGGACTACAAGAGCCTCCCCCAGACGGGGGGAAAGGGCGGCAGCAGCCTGGACGACACCGTGGAGCTGGACCGGCAGCGGGTGGGGCAGGACCTGGCCGAGAACCCGCTCCCCGGCCAGTCGCGCGGCATCCCGATGCCCGGGGCGCACCCGGCGCCCTCGGTGCACGCGCAGGCGGGGCGGCCGGTGGACGAGGACCCCGCCTCCGGCGACGACGAGCGGGCCCGCGAGGCGCGCGGGAACACCGACGCCGGGCGGGACGAGGTGGGCGCGTGAGCCGGAGCATGGGCGGGGAGCCCGGCGGCCCCACGCAGGACGCCGGGAGCCCGGGCCAGCCCGGCCTCCGCAAGGAGGTGGGGAGCGCCGCCTCCTCGCAGAAGCACCCCCCGTACGTCCCCGAGCAGGAGGAGGACGCGCCGGTGCAGGCGTCCGCCCCCAGCCCGGAGCCGGTCCCCACGCAGGCGGCCAACGCGCACGGGCAGGACAAGGCGGACGCCACCCCGCAGCCGGCCATCCGCGAGGGGAGCATGTACGAGCAGCGGCCCGGCGAGGACAAGGACACCCCCCCGTCCACCACGGGCGGACAGTGATCTGAACGCGTCTGGACCTCTTCGACGCGGCCCCGGTTTCGGGGCCGCGTCGCGCTTTCCCGAACCCATCCGTTTCCACAGTTTCGCCACGCCGTGGCGAAGCCTCTAACTCCCCGCGCGCGTCCCGTTTATCCCCGCTCCCACCCCGCTCCGGAAGTCCGAAAACCCCTCCGCGGGGTATCAACCGGGTATGCTCTTTGCACGCCCCACGCGACGCTTGACCGCTACATATGGGGGGAGTACATTGTTGCTCCCCAAGATGTAGTGCCCCTGTGGGTGCCGCAGACACAAGGCGTCGAGATCTTCGGGCGGAAGTCGCCGCCCCCGTACCGGTTAGCCCGTTCCACCCCCGATTCCAGGAGTTTCCATGAACCCTCCCGTCTCCGCCCCGTCCGTGGTCGACGCGCTCGCCCGTGTCGACCTGCCGCCCGCCGAGCTGTCGCAGAACGCCCGCACCGTGCTCGCCAAGCGGTACCTCAAGAAGGACGAGGGCGGGAAGCCGGTGGAGGACCCGGAGGAGATGTTCTGGCGGGTGGCGAGCGTGATCGCCGCCGAGGACGCCAAGTACGGCGCTTCGGAGGAGGAGGTGGAGCGGCTGTCGCGCGAGTTCTACGCGCTGATGACCACCCGGCAGTTCGAGCCCAACTCCCCCACGCTGATGAACGCGGGGCGCCCGCTGGGGCAGCTCTCCGCCTGCTTCGTGCTCCCGGTGGACGACTGCCCTGAGCAACGGGCAGAGCGGCGTGTACGACACCCTGCGCAGCATGGCGGTGGTGCACCAGTCGGGGGGCGGGACGGGCTTCTCGTTCAGCCGCATCCGCCCGGAGGGCGACATCGTCCGCAGCACCACCGGGGTGGCGAGCGGGCCGGTGAGCTTCATGCGGCTGTACGACGCCTCCACCGAGGTGGTGAAGCAGGGCGGCACGCGCCGCGGGGCCAACATGGGGATCCTGCGCGTGGACCACCCGGACGTCGATGGGGTTCATCGACTGCAAGCAGGACATCACGCAGATCACCAACTTCAACATCTCCGTGGCGGTGACCGACGCCTTCATGCAGGCGGTGGAGAAGGGGGAGGAATACGACCTGTTCAGCCCGCGCACCGGCGCGGCGGTGGGGAAGCTGGACGCGCGCAAGGTGTTCGGGACCTGATCGTCCAGAACGCCTGGCGCACGGGGGAGCCGGGGGTGTTCTTCATCGACCGGGCCAACTTCTACAACCCGGTGCCGCACCTGGGGGCCTACGAGGCCACCAACCCGTGCGGGGAGCAGCCGCTCCTCCCGTACGACGTGTGCAACCTGGGGTCGGTGAACGTGGGCGCCTTCGTCCGCGACGACGATCCCGGCGGACGCCCCCTGGTACGAGAAGATCGACTGGAAGGAGTACCGCCGGGTGGTGCGCCTGTCGACGCACTTCCTGGACAACGTGATCGACGCCAACCAGTACCCGCTGGAGCAGATCACCGACCTGGCGCAGCGCATCCGCCGCATCGGGCTGGGGATCATGGGCTTCGCGGACCTGCTGGTGCGCCTGGGGGTGCCCTACAACTCCGAGGAGGGGGTGGAGATCGGGCGCCGGGTGATGGAGTTCATGGACGAGGAGTCCAAGAAGGAGTCGGAGAACCTGGCGGCCGGCCGCGGGGTCTTCCCGGAGTGGGAGCAGTCCATCTGGGGGCCGGACGCCACCTGCGCGCGCGCGCCCAACGGCGACCGCATCCGCCCGGAGCGCCGCCTGCGCAACTGCAACGTGACCACGGTGGCGCCCACGGGGACCATCTCCATCATCGCGGGGTGCTCGTCGGGGATCGAGCCGCTGTTCGCGGTGGCGTTCATGCGCAACCAGGCGGGCGTGATGATGCCGGACGTGAACGAGGACTTCGTGGCCATCGCCCGGGCGGAGGGGTGGTACTCGGAGGACCTGATGCGCCGCATCGCGGAGCAGGGGCACATCCACTTCCCGGAGGTGCCGGAGCGGGTGCAGCGCGCCTTCGTGACGGCGCACGACATCACGCCGGAGTGGCACGTCCGCATGCAGGCGGGCTTCCAGGAGCACACGGACTCGGCGATCTCCAAGACGACCAACTTCCCGCACGACGCCACGGTGGAGGACGTGCGGAAGATCTACGAGCTGGCGTTCTACGCTCAACTGCAAGGGCGTGACGGTGTACCGCGACGGCTCGCGGGACGGCCAGGTGCTCTCCACGGGGGCCACCAAGTCGCCGGCGCAGCAGGCGGACGAGGCGGCGAAGACGAACGCGGCGGAGGAGCGCGCGGCGAAGCTGGAGGCGGAGCTGCGGGCCACGCGCGAGGCGCTGGCCCGGGCGGAGGCGCAGGCGCAGCAGGTGCGCCGCCACAAGCGCAAGCGCCCGGCGGTGCTGCGCGGGACGACGCGCAAGATGTCGTCGCCGCTGGGGGACGTGTTCGTCACCATCAACGAGGACGGGGAGAACACGCCGTTCGAGGTGTTCGCGACGCTGGGGAAGGCGGGGAGCATCGCCATGGCGGACGTGGAGGCGATCGGCCGGCTGATCTCGCTGGCGCTCCGCTTCGGGGTGCCGGTGAACGAGGTGCACACGCAGCTCCGCGGCATCTCGTCGGACCGGGCGGTGGGCTTCGGGGTCGAACAAGGTGCTCTCGGTGCCGGACGCGATCGCGCAGGCCATCGAGCTGCGGGAGCGGGAGAAGGAAGGGATCCAGCAGGAGCTGATCCCGGGGGTGACGATAGCCGGGGCGGCGGTGGCGGAGGGGCCGGCCACGGACTCGCTGCTTCAGCTGCCTTTCAACGGCTACAACCCGGGGCGAGACGTTCATCGGCACCTGCCCGGAGTGCTCCAGCCAGCTCGAGTTCGCCGAGGGGTGCATGAAGTGCCACGTCTGCGGGTTCAGCGAGTGCGGCTGATACTGATGTAACGGCGGCATGTCCCCTGCCGTGAGGCAGCGGGTGGGTGGGGTGGTGTGGGGGGTGAGGTGCGGGGTGGGGCGGTATGGTTGAGTCGAGGAGGGGGGGTGAGGTGCCGCGAGGTGCCTCATCCCCCAATTGCGCAGTGTGTCCTTCTGGACTGGTATGATTCGCATCCAGTGCGGGCCAGCGAAACTTCTCCGGTGAGGGAGAATTGGATTCGTCTACGACATCGGCAATCGAGCAGTCGATACGATCCAGAGTCCAAAGTCCGAGATGTTTTGGCTAACTCTTTGGAGATGTGGTCCACATGATGGAACCGTACAAAGCGCAGCTCCCGGCCGTCGTAATTTCTCGGGACGGCAGCTGTGCGGTATTCGTGATCAAGAAGGATGGCGAGCGAGGTGGTGGAGGTGATTTCGCCGGCCGCGAAGTAGACTTCGCAGCGAAGCTTGATCCTCGTTCATCGATAGCGTGGATTCGCGTTGTTCAAGATGATATGACTGCGGTGCTCTGGGATAGCCCCAATCAAAGCTTAGGTTGGGCCCTCTCTTTTTCGGAAGCCTTTCTAGATCTCGCGCTCGTCTCGATCGGCGAGTACCTCGACAACAATCCACATCCTAACCAGCCCGAAGGTGATGAGCTTGCCGCGCAGGTCCAGATTGGCGGCGGGATTTTCGAAGTGTTCCAGCGGAGCCCAGCTGGTGACAGTGAGATTCTTCAGTATATATCGGCAAAGCTTTGCTGGTCGTGGCAGTTCTCAATACCAGATACACGATTCTTTGTCTCAGATGCTGTTCGCCTTGGAGTCGGACTACCGGAATTTGCTCGTCTTGCGCTGCTTGAGGAGGGTCATTATTGGGAAAAGGTGAGCGACTATGTCTATCGTCCTAGGTGGGAGTTGCTCAATCGGTTTGGATCGAGTCCACCTCGAGAGTTACAGTTTCGGCAAATCCTTGCGTCTCCTGGTGTGGACAATACAGGGATCGACCCGTGGGCACGATTAGAACAGCCAGCAATTCTGTCAGGCCGGGAAGATCGCGCCAAACGGCGAGTGTTTGTTAGCTATTCGCATGACTCTCATCAGCATAAAGAGCGTGTGCTCGCACTTGCGCAGACGCTCCGTGGCAGAGGAATAGATGCCTGGTTGGATCAGTATGAAAGTTTTCCACAAGAGGGGTGGCCGCGTTGGATGGCTAGGCAGTTGAGGGAAGCTCAATTTGTGCTTGTTGTAGCGTCTGAAACTTATTACAGGCGCTTCATTGGAGACGAAGTGCCTGGCACTGGCCTTGGGGCATCCTGGGAGGGTGCTATCATCACTAATGATCTTTACAGGAGCCAAGGCAGGCAAGGGAAGTTTATCCCCGTTGTATTTGAGGAGAGCGATGCAAAGTGGATTCCTGATCCTCTACTAGGCGCGACCCGCTACAACGTTGCGATCGAGGCTGACGTTGTGGGTCTACGTCGGTACCTTACTGATCAGCCCGCTGTAATTCCGGCGCCTCTTGGTGTCGTCGAACCGCTTCCTCCGCTCGATGACGGACGAGCAGGTTCCAGAAGCATTGATTCGTCTACAAGTGCAGAAGAACCCCAGGGCCCATATCGCTTGCTCCGTTCCGGCGATAGGATCGCACGGCTTATCGTTCCACTCCGTGCCCCGCAAAGTACAAACGTGCCGCTTTCATTTAGGCAGCGGTTTGCGGAGCTATCTCGGGAAGCTGCTGTGCGCAACAGTCAAGGTAGCTTCTCTTACCCGGTTCACTTCCGGGGCATGGTTGCATACGTTCGTGCGTTTGCCGAAGAGGTAGAGACACTCGGAGCAGAACAGGTGATGGTAGATGGAAATTCAACGGTTACAGATGTATGGTTTGAGTACACAGGAGATCTATCACCAGCTGAAATGAAGAAACTCGCAACCAAGCACAACCTAGAGGTTGTGCATTGTGGTGCGATACTAATGGTCCGGCCTGAGTAAGTGCTTGAGTGTCAGAGCGTGCGCTTACGTCTGTATGCTCGAGTCGATACCTCTGAACTTAGCGTGTACCAAGGCGATGAGAATACAGCGAGACGGCGCTCCCAAGCCCCACGCGGACCCTCATCGCCGGTCTGGCCTAGTTTCCGGTCCCGAGAAGGCCAGTCCCTCGCTGCAGGCTAGTGCTGTCGGTCGTAGTCGAGATCGAGTTCCCGGTGCCCAGCATGCCGGTGCCGTGGCTCACGGATACCGAGGTGGGGTCCACGAGTCCGCCCGTGTTCGAGGAGCAGGCCGCGAGCAGCACAGCGACAGCCAGGAGGAGAAGGGTATGGGTGGTGCGCATGGTACGCTCCTGAAGTGAGAGTGGAGGCGAGCCGGGAGAGTCCCGGGCTCGCCTCTAACCTATTGAGTACGTCCGGTTTTCCCTACCGCTCCGTTGGGATGCGGTAGAACCTATCCTCAATCGGTACTGATGGTAGCTGAGGAGACGATCAACTGGTACGATGTCGAAATCACCGCCCGCCGATCGACGTCAGGGTGAAGCAGCGAGATCGGGCGGCCGACCCGAAGCTCGGCAACCCATCCACGCGCACCAGGGAGGAATACCATGGCCAAGCAGATGTTCATCAACCTGCCCGTCAAGGACCTGAACCGGTCCGTCGAGTTCTTCACGCAGCTGGGCTACACCTTCAACCCGCAGTTCACCGACGAGAACGCCACCTGCATGCTCATCGGCGAGAACCTCTTCGCCATGCTGCTGGTGGAGGACTACTTCCGCACCTTCACCGACCGCGAGGTCATCGACGCGCACAAGGGCGTCGAAGCCATCGTGGCGCTGTCGCTGGACAGCCGGGAGCAGGTGGACGAGCAGGTCGCCAGGGCGCGCGCCGCCGGCGGAACCATCCCGCGCGACGCGAAGGACCACGGCTTCATGTACCAGCACGCCTTCCAGGACCCCGACGGGCACCTCTGGGAGGTGTTCTACATGGACGAGAACGCGGTGCCGACGCACGCGGAGGCGGAGGCCGTCGCCTCGTAGGAGCCTCTCCGCCGCGCCGTCACCCCAATACGTCGAAGGGTGTCGGCGCGGGTGTAGCAGAGATTCGGAAAGAGAGCCGCATGGTGCCAGCGGAAGTAGACGGCTTGCTGCGTCGCGAGAGATGTGACAACGTGTACTCCGCACTGCGATTCGGCGAGCCGACCCTCGAAGAACCACTGCGCGACAAGTGGGACCGTCTGCGCGGGCGCCGGAGCGATGTCGATAATGAGGACCCGGGAGACGAGTAGACATGTCGTACAAAGACTGGGATCTCAGCGAGCTGGAGGCGATGTGGGAGCGGCGGCGTCGGCTCGTCCGTGAGGCGAAGAAGAACATCGACACCACCGGGATGACGCGTCCCCGCCGCGACCCCGCCGAGCGCAGGTTCCTGGAGGAGAGGGGGATGCTCGGCCCGTTCATCGAGACCGACACGCCCCCGGCGTATCCCCGCGGGAAGCAGGAGGAGCGAGAGGACGGCTGACGACACACCGAATCCGCACCCCCTCGCGCCATCCGAAAAAAAGAGCCCCCCGCCGCGGCGGGGGGCTCTTCCTGCATCCGTCACCCGGAGCCGGACCTCAGCGCCCGGCCTCCGCCACTGCGCGCGTGCCCTTGAGGTCGCGGAACAGCTCCACCAGGCGGATGAACTCCGCGCGGTAGCCCTCCCGGTCCTCGCCCCGCGCGCCCTGTGCCAGCGCCACCACCTGCTGCGCCGTCAGGCGCCCCGCGTGCTCCGAGTCGCGCAGGAGCATCCCGAAGCCCGCCACCGCCGCCGCGAAGGACAGCTCCCGCGTGGGCGCCCCCGCGCGCTCCACCACCGCGTGCTGCATGAGCACGCTGCGGTCCCCCGTGGGCCGCTTGTAGCGCACCTTCACGAAGGCCAGCTCCCCCCCGCCCCCGCTCCCCGCCGGGCCGGCCGGCGTCTGGTAGCGGAGCGGGTCCGTCCCCCGCACCGGGGCCCCCGTCTCCGCCCCCACCGGGACCACCTCGTAGAGCGCCGTCACCGAGTGCCCCGCCCCCAGCTCCCCCGCGTCCTTGCGGTCGTCGTTGAAGTCCTCCGCCGCCAGGAGCCGGTTCTCGTAGCCGATCAGGCGGTACGCCTTCACCCGCGCCGGGTTGAACTCCACCTGCAGCTTCACGTCCTTCGCCACCGTCAGCAGCGTCCCGCCCATCTCCGTCACCAGCACCTTGCGGGCCTCCAGCAGGTTGTCCACGTAGGCGTAGTTCCCGTTGCCGTGGTCGGCCATCTGCTCCATCTTGGAGTCCTTGAGGTTTCCCCTCCCGAAGCCGAGCACCGTCAGGAACGTTCCCTGTCCGCGCTTCTCCTCCACCAGGCGGATCATCTCGGCGTCGCTGGAGACCCCCACGTTGAAGTCGCCGTCCGTCGCCAGGATCACCCGGTTGTTCCCGCCGCGGACGTGGTTCTCCCGGGCCACCTCGTAGGCCAGCCGGAGCCCCGCGCCCCCCGCCGTGGAGCCCCCCGCGTCCAGGCGCTCGATGGCGTCCAGGATGCGCTCGCGCCGGCTCCCGGGCGTGGAGGGAAGCACCAGCCCCGCCGCGCCCGCGTACACCACCATCGCCACCCGGTCCTGCGGGCGGAGCTGGTCCACCAGCATGCGCAGCGACTGCTTCACCAGGGGGAGCTTGTCCGGGCTGTCCATCGAGCCCGACACGTCGATCAGGAAGACCAGGTTGTTGGGGGGGAGCCGGTCCGTCTCCACCCGCGGGCTGTGCACCCCGATGCGCAGCAGCCGGTGCCCCGGCGCCCACGGCGCGTCCGCCACCTCCGTCACCACCGAGAAGGGGTGCTCGCCGCGCGGCTCCGGGTGGTCGTAGGAGAAGTAGTTGACCATCTCCTCGATCCGCACCGCGTCCTTGGGCGGGAGCTCCCCGTCCAGGAGGAAGCGGCGCACGTTGCTGTACGAGGCGCGGTCCACGTCGATGGAGAAGGTGGAGAGCGGGTTGCGGTCGGCCGCCAGGAAGACGTTCTCCTCCACGCGCGCGTACGATTCCGTGTTCCACTCCTCGCGGGGCCGCGGGTGCGCGCTCCCGATCGCGCCCGCGCTCGACGGGAGGATGCCCGGCATCGACATCGCGGGCATCGGCGGCGGAGGGGGCGCCGACATCTCGCGGCGCGCAGCCTTCCCCGAGGCGTCCGCACGGGTCACCTCCACACCGGCGACCCTCCCCTGCAATTCCGTGAGCACCGGCGTCAGCGGGTGGAGGCGGAAGTCCCTGCGCACCTCGTCGCCGGTGACCCGCACCTGCTCCCGGAGCGGGGCGTAGCCGACCAGCTGCACCTCCAGCGCCAGCCGTCCGCCGCGTACCGCCTCGCGCGGCACCAGCAGGCGGTAGCCGCCGTCCGCGCCGCTCACCGCGCGGTGCGCCGTCCGCTCCACCTGCACCAGCGCCCCGGGGAGCGGGCGGGCGCCCGCCGCGTCCAGCACCCGCCCCGCGACCACCACCTGCGGCCCCGGCGCCGGCCGCAGCGCCGGGGCGCCGGCCAGCGTGGCCGCCATCCCGAGCACCAGGGCGATGCTGGCTCCCAACGTCGTCTTCCGCATGCGACCTCCTCCTGTCCCGAGGGTACACCGATGTCACTCCTTGCCCTGGATGACGCGCCGGCCGCCGGATCTTGCACACGCCTCCGAAAATCGGGACCGGTGTGCAAGCCGGGCGCGCTCGCTCGTCACAGGAACGAAGAGCGCCGCGAGGGCGGCGCGGGTCCGGACCGGGGTAGAGAGATGAGGCGAGGGTGAGCGTCGACTGGGCGGAGGTGTACCGCACCTCCTTCCTGGAGGTGGTCCGCTTCCTCCACCGCAAGGTGTGGGACGAGGAGCGTGCGCGCGACCTGGCGCAGGAGACCTTCGCGCGCGCCCTCACCCGGCAGCCCGAGAACCCGCGCGCCTGGCTCTTCCGCGTGGCCGCCAACCTGGCCCGCGACGAGGCGCGGCTGGTGGTGCGCCGCAAGCGCCACCTCGTCCTGCTGCGCACCGAGGCCGAGCGGGCCGAAGCCGAGGTCCCCACCCCCGCCGGCGAGCTGGAGGCGCGGGAGCGCACCGAGCGGCTCCGCCTGGCCCTGGAGCGGCTGAGCGAGCGCGACCGCGAGGTGCTGCTGCTGTGGGACGCCGGGATGAGCTACCCCGACATCGCCCGGCAGACCGGGCTCTCCGCGGGAGCCGTCGGCACCACCCTGGCCCGCGCGCGCCGGAGGCTCGTGGAAGCACACCTCGCCCTGGAGGAGAAGCATGCAGCACGTGGATGAGGGGCTTCTGCACGCCTGGCTCGACGGACAGGCCGGCGCGCTGGGGCCCTCCCGCGCGGCAGAGGTCCGGCGCCACCTGGCCACCTGCGCCGAGTGCCGGACCCGCCTGGAGGAGGAGCGCTCCGTCCGCGACCGCGCCGACGCCCTCCTGCGCGGCGGCGCCCCCGTGGGGGTGGAGATCCCCCCCTTCGAGGCGCTCGCCGCCCGCGCCGTTCCCGCGCGCCGTCCGCAGAGAGGCCGCGTCCTGGCCTGGGCCGCCAGCCTGGCTCTCGCCCTCGGGGCCGGCTGGATGGCGCGCAGCGCCCTCCAGCCGCCCGCCGGGCCCGCGGAGGCGCCGCGCGCGCGGACGGCCGCCGCCCCTGCCCCCGCTCCCGTGCGTGCGGCTCCCGCGCCGGCGTCCGCCCCCACGCTCGCCGATGCGGCGCGCGAGCCGGCGCCCGTGTCTGCGCCCCAGGCGCGGGTGGCCGCGCGCGAGGAGGCGCCGCCCGCCGCCGACCTGGCGGAGAAGGCGATCTCCGCCCCGTCATTCTCGGCGCCGCCACCTCCGCCGCCGGAGCCGGCTCCCGCCGAGCCGCCGGCCGCCAGGCGCGCCGAAGCCGTCGTCGCGCCCACCCCCGCCGCGTCCGCGGCAGCCGGTGCGGAGAGTGCCGCTCCGCCCGTGCCGGCCCTCGGCATGCCCGAGCCTTCCATTGCGCGGAAGCTCGGTTCCGACGTCTCTCGCGCCCTGAGCGGGCGGGTGGCTGGCGTGTCCGTCACCGGCTGCGATCCCCGCGACGCGCGGAGCGTGCTCACCGGGGCTTCGGGCCCCGATCTGGAAGGGTGGTTCAGCGTCGGCGCGGCGGCTGCGCAGCTCCTGCTCGGGCGGGAGCCGCTGCGGGTCCGCGGCCTCCCTCTGGTCTCCACCCACGCGGGACTGTTGGACGGACGCGAGGTGATCCGGGTGCGGCAGGCGCTCGGGGGGGAGCGCTCCTCTCGCTGGTGCAGGCGGGCGAGCTCCGCCCGTGGGAGACCACGGCCTCCCGCGACTCCACCTTCCCCGAAGCCCGGGTCGACACCTTCGGGGACCAGGCCCGCCTGGTCCGGCAGGTGGGGGGGATCACCGTCACGGCGAGCGCACCGGTTCCCCCCGACTCCCTCGCCCGCCTCCTGGACCGGCTCCGATCGCGACCAAGGTGCAGCGGTGGCTAGACCGGTACGAGGAAGGCGGCAGCGAGGCGGTGCGCACAGACTTGCCGCGTCCGGGCGCACCGGTGACGATCACGCCGGAGAGGGAGGCCGAAGTCGTCCGCCGGACGCTGGAGGGTCCACCTGCGGGCGCGGGGACGCACTGGAGCACGCGGACGCTCTCTCCCCTGGTCGGAGTGAGCCCCGCCAGTGTGGGGCGCATCTGGAAGGCGCATGGGCTGCAGCCGCATCGGACCAAGACTTTCAAGCTGTCGAACGACCCGCACTTCGTGGAGAAGCTGCGCGATGTGGTGGGGATGTACGTCGATCCGCCGGAGCGGGCGGTGGTCTTCTCCGTCGACGAGAAGAGCCAGGTGCAGGCGCTGGACCGCACCCAGCCGGGGCTGCCGCTGAAGAAGGGTCGCGCGGGCACGATGACGCATGACTACAAGCGGCATGGCACCACGACTCTGTTCGCGGCGCTGAACGTGGCCTCGGATGCGATTGCCATGAGAGGGAATATAGCTTCCCCGTAGGCAAAGCGCGCGCAATTCTGAGGCACTACACTAGCGAGCCGCCCGGCCGTGCACCAATACGGGAGGGGGCGTACCAATCTGGTACGCCCCCTCCCGGCTTCCCGTCCGCCCGCGCTCCCGCCGATCCCGTTGCCGCACATCCGCTTGGCGCCGGGCGCGCGGAGCGGGCGGGCGGGGGTACGGATATTCCCCCGCCGGACGGCCTCACCGAAGTGCTTCGCCCCCGCACCCAACGAGGCCCGAATGACCGAAGCACGCACCCTCCGGCGGCTCCTGCTCCTCGCCGCCCTGACCGGGGGCCCCGCCCTCACCGCCGCCTGCGACGGCGCCGGCGACCTGCTCGCCCCCTCCGGAGAGGGCGCCCGGACCCTCTCCGGGACCGCCACCCTGGCCTGGGTGTCCCCCACCGGGACCACCGCCACCAACCCCGTCACCTTCAAGGCCGACGCCACCAGCGACATCGTCACCATCAAGTACTTCGCCGACGGCACCTACCTCCTGGGCTCCAGCACCGACCGGGCGGGCAACTTCCCCGTGACGTACAAGTTCACCGGCGTGGGCGTGCGGCGCATCTACGTGCGCGGCTACAACTCCGCGGGCACCCAGGTGGCCGGCGCGTACAAGGACTTCACCATCCGCGACCTGATCCCCAACGTCCCCTACTTCTTCCAGTACGCCAACACGTACGAGCCCGGCGCCACCTGCGCCAACACCACCATGGCGATGCTGCTCAAGTACTACGGCGCCAGCTACACCCCCGACCAGATCTACACCGAGTTCCGCAAGCAGTCGCAGGACGAGTTCAAGTTCGACACCATCTTCAACCGGCTGGCCGCGCGCGCCGGGCTCAAGCAGCGCATCCGCGTGCACATGGAGACCGGCTCCGTCGCGCAGATGGAGGCCGAGCTCAACAAGCAGCGGCCGGTGATCATCCACGGCAAGTTCACCAGCGCCGGCCACGTCATGCTCCTCATCGGCAACGACGGGACCAGCTACACCATGAACGACCCCGCCGGCGTGTGGGGGCAGCAGCTGTGCAACGGCGCGGGGTACGGCGGGTCCGGGGGCGCGGGCGTGCGGTACGGGCGCGGCATCGTGGGGAAGGCCATCACCACGCCGTGGCAGGGGAGCTGCACGTACTTCGATCCCAACACCGTGCGGTACCACGAGACGTACCTGGTGCCGTGAGGTTTTTTTGAAGAGAGGGGTTCGGGCATGCCCCCGGCTGGCGCCGGGGTCGGGCTGCGGCTCCGTAGGACACGATACGACCGTGTCCAACGGAGTCGAGCCCCCGCAAACTACGCGGGGTCTCGCCCCTTCGGGCTCGCATCCCTCACGCAACTGCTTCTCGTACCCGTAGTTCCTGCCGTTGTCGTGCACCCCTCCCCCCTTGTGGGGGAGGGGCCGGGGGTGGGGGGTACCCGTAGCGCCCCGCCGACGACCCTCGCACAGGTGCCGAAAAAAAGGCGGGCCCGGAATCCCGGGCCCGCCCTCCGTACTACCTGCCGTGCGGCTCAGTGCACGCTGATCGAGGCCGAGCCGAGCACCTGGCGGCAGCCGTCCTCCAGGCCCGCCTGCAGCACCAGCTGCGTCGTGGAGGCCGTCACGTTGCCGCTGGAGACCAGCGCCTCCCGGTCGAAGTGGAGCACCAGGTCCGCCACCCCGTCGCCGTTCTCGTCCGAGAGAGAGGCGTGCACGG
Organism: uncultured Gemmatimonadales bacterium; assembly: GCA_963733105.1. Lineage (GTDB taxonomy): Bacteria > Gemmatimonadota > Gemmatimonadetes > Longimicrobiales > Longimicrobiaceae > JAFAYN01. Next base: position 417,204 of record CAVTCB010000005.1, read on the forward strand.
TCCCGTTGTTGTGCCGGGCCACGGGCACCTGCGTCCCGCTCCCGTCACCGAGCGTCGCCGTCGCCGGGTCGATGCTCGCCGGGTCGAAGCCCGGGCGGGAGAAGATCGTCACCGGGAGCTTGCCGTTGCTCTTCAGGTTGAAGGAGCCCGGCGCGCCCACCAGGACCGAGCCGCGGACCACCGTCAGGGTGGACACGTCCGAGCCCGTCCCCCCGTCCTTGTCCGTCACGCTCAGGCGCACCGCGTAGCTGCCCGCCGCGCAGAACTGGCGCGTGCCGGTGATCTGCGCCGGGGCGCTCAGCGTCCCGCCCGTCGTCCCGTTCCCCCAGTTGATCGCGTACGTCCAGGGCGCGTCGATGGTCCCCGCGTCCGAGAACGAGCCGGTCAGCGAGACCGAGCCGCCCGAGAGGATCGAGTTCGCGCTGAGCGCCGAGGACACCGCCGGGGCGGCGTTCGCGATGGTCGACGTCGACGCCGTGGTGCGGGCGAGCCCGCTCTGGTCCGTCACCGTCAGCGTCACGGCGAAGGCGCCGTTGTCCGCGTAGGTGTGGCTGGGGTTCGCCTCGGTGCTGCTCGACCCGTCGCCGAAGTTCCAGGCGAACGTCACCGGCTTCCCGTTCGGGTCGATGGAGCCCGCGCTGCTGAACGCCACCGCCTGCCCCTCGACCGCCGTGTAGGGGCCGTCCACCACCGCCACCGGCGGAGCGTTCGGGTCCTTCCCCGTGACCGCGCGGTACACGTTGATCCGGCCGGCGCCGAACTCCGGGTCCCATCCCGCCGGGCCCAGGTCGTCCGCCGTCTCCTTGATGCGGGCCAGCACCTGGTTCACGTCCGTCATCCCGTTGGCGATCAGGAGCGCCGCCAGCCCCGTCACCTGCGGGGTGGACATGGACGTCCCCGACTTCCAGCCGTACGTGGTGTTGCTGGTGGGGCTGGTGGTGCTGTACACCGGGGCCAGGATGTAGCTGTACGCCGTCCCCGCCGGGTTCGAGTCGCCGCCCGGCGCGGTGATGTCGATCTCGGCGCCGTAGTTGGAGTAGCTGGCGCGGCCGTCGTTCCAGTTGGTGGCGCCCACCGCCACGCACTCCGAGAAGCGGGCCGGGAAGCCGATCCCCGGGTAGTTGTCGTTCCCCGTGGAGCAGAAGGGGAGCACGTTCTTGGAGCGGGCGTACTGGAGCGCGGCGCGCTGCGCGGCCGAGCCGCTGATGGCCGCCGGGCTCCCGCCCAGGCTGATGTTCAGGACGTTCGCGCCCTGGTCCACCGCCCAGACGATCGCGTCCGCCGTCGAGGAGGTCGGGCAGCTCGTCCCCGTCGTCCCGTCGGCGAAGCGGTAGATCTCGCAGGCCTTGGCGTTGATCAGCTTGATGTTGGCGCCGTAGGCCACGCCCGAGACGCCCAGGCCGTTGTTGCCGCGGGCCGCCGCGATCCCGGCCACGTGCGTGCCGTGGCTGTTGCGGTCGTCTACGAAGTCGGCCGCGTAGCCGGTGGCGAAGTTGCGCTCCGCGATCACCCGGCCGGCCAGGTCCTGGTGCGTCTTGCGGATCCCGGTGTCGATGATCCCGATCACCGCCGTGCCCGCGAAGTTGGCGCCCAGGTAGTCGTACGTCTCGAGCCAGTCGGTGTCCGCGTCCACCTTCGCGGTGGCGCCCAGCACGGTCGTGCCGGCGCGGATGAAGCCGTCGTTGTGCAGGTCCCACTTGTAGCCGACGAACGGGTCGTTCGTCGTCTCGCAGGTGCCGACCTCGCACGGGGCCACCATGAGCATGTAGTCCGGCTCCGCGAACTCCACCCCCGGGACGCCCGAGAGCGAGTCGGCCGTGGCGAGCTCCTCGCCGGCGGGGACGTCCAGGACCACGGTGCGCTCCAGGCGCATCTTGCGCTTCACCTTGCCGTTGCGCGCCGTGGCGGCCTGCTCGCCCTGGGCGTCGGCGGTGTAGCGGACCAGGATGTGGCCCTCGGCGAAGGGGATGTCCTTGTCTCCGTTCCCGCCGCGGCTCGGCGCGGGGGCGATGGAGGGGTCCACGGCGGCCGCGGGGTTGCGGTCGGCGCAGGCGGACAGGAGCGCGGCGCCGGCAAGCAGCGACGCGAGGGGGAGGAGAGAGCGATTCATGGACATCTCCGCGGGGAGGTGGGTGCCGGGAGGGCTCCCGGCGCTCGCCCCTCTTCGGTAGCCGGACGATCTCGCGGCGGCGCGAGACTCCTGGCTTTGCGGACCGGCCTCGCGGCCGGGGTGCGGTGTCGGAGGGAAAAACTGATGTTTTCTCCGCGATGCCCGTGGATCGGGCAGCGGAGCGGAACGGTCTGTTTTCGGGAACGGCGGCCGCCCGGACGGGCGGCGATCTGGACGGGTCTGACGGAAAAGGAACTTTTCCTCGAGGCCGAAGAATACACGTCGGCGGAGAAGCCGTCAACGGGTGCGTAAAACCGCTAAGCGTATGGCTTTCAACGGATTGTCCCATCGGCACGTTCCCGGATGGGAACGCGCTGACGGTCCGGGAGACGGAGAGTGGCTACAGCAGCCCGTGGTTGCGCATGCGGACCAGCTGGTGCACGGAGAGGCGCTCCGCGCGGCCGGCGTTGGCGCGGCGGGCCAGCTCCGGCGTGACCCCGTGGTTGTGCAGGCGCACCAGCTCGTCGGTGGAGAGCCCCGCGTACCCGGCGGCGCGCAGACCGCGGATGAACGCCGCGTCCACCCGGTGGTTGCGCAGGCGGACCAGCTGCTCCGTGCCGAGGCCCCGGTAGCCGGCCGCGGCCAGCTCGCGCACGTAGGCCACGGTCACGTCGTGGTTGAGGGCGCGGATCAGCCCGGCCACGTCGGGGCGCGCCGAGCCCGCAGCGCGCAGCTCCGCCAGGTACTCGTCCACCCCCGCCAGCCGGGTGCCGCGCAGCGTCAGCCGGAGCTGCTCGTTCGCGGTGGGGCGGCCCACCCCGCGGCGCTCCAGCGCCGCCGCGAAGGCGGGGTCCGGCGTGAAGGTGAACTCGCCCATCCCCCGGCCGCCGCGGAACTCCCCGTCGAAGGAGAGCGTCCCGGCCTCGCCCGGGAGGCGGAAGCGCGCCGGCCCGCTCCCGGAAGCGGCCTGCGCCGCGGTGAGCCCCTCGAAGCGCCGCAGCTCCACCGAGTTGCCGCTCACGCTGTTCCCGGCGTCGCGGGTCAGGGTGAGCTGCACCCTGCCGGCGGTGCGCCCCGTCTCCCGCAGGGGGGTGAGGGTCCACTCGCCGGAGGGCCGCGCCTGGGCGGCGGCGTACGGGAGCGGAGCGAGGGTGCTGGTGAGCAGGACGGAGATCACCAGGGCGGCGGCAGGGATGGGGCGCATCGGGGTCCTCGGGTCGGGAGGGGTGGGGTGCCGTGAAGGGTACGCTCCTAGGACAGCGCCCACCCCGGAAAGGTTGGAACGGCCACCGCGGTTGCGCGCTCGTGGCGCCGTCGCCAGCTTGCGTGCTTCGAGCACCCCGACCACCGGCACCCCCGACAGACCATGGCAGAGTTCAGGAAGCCCCGCAGGACCGGCCCCGGCGGGCGCCCCCCGCGCCGCGACGACGGCGACGCGCCCCGCGCCCCCCGCTCCCGCGCCCCGGGCGGCGCGGAGGAGCTGCTGCAGATGGCCGAGGAGCTGGAGGAGCAGGGTCGCGCGCTGCTGGAGCGCGCCCGCCGGCTCCAGCGCATGGCCTCGGCGATGGACCGGTCCGAGCGGCCGGAGCGCCCCGAGCGCCCCGAGCGGGAGTCGCGCCCCCGCGCCGCGGGCGCCCGGGGAGCCCCGGCGCGCGGCGCTTCCCGCCCCCGCAGGGAGAAGGAGGAGGGAGGCCGCGACCGCGAGGCCGGGCCGCGCGACAGGGCCGCCGGCGGCGAGGGCCGCCCCAAGCGCACCACCCGCGCCCCCGGCACCCCGGAGTGGGCCCCCGACCGGAAGCGCAAGAAGAGCTGAGCCGATGCGCCACCGCCCCCTCGCCGCGGCGCTCGCCTGCGCGCTCCTCCCCGTCTCCCTGGCGGCCCAGGAGGCCGCCGTTCCCGGCCCCTCCTTCGAGGAGGTGATCGGGGTGCGCACCGCGGGGTCGCCCGCGATCTCCCCCGACGGGCGCTCCGTGGTGTACACGGTGCGCACCACCGACTGGAAGGAGAACCGCTTCGACACCGAGCTGTGGATGGGGCGGCCCGGGGAGGCGCCCTTCCAGCTCACCCGCACCGACCGGGGGAACAGCACCTCCCCGCGCTGGTCGCCGGACGGACGCTGGATCGCCTTCCTGGCCGACCGCGGCGACCGCACGCAGGTGTTCCTCCTGCGCGCCGGGGGCGGCGAGGCGCTGCGCCTCACCTCCGCGCGCGAGGGGGTGGGCGCCTTCCGCTGGTCGCCGGACGGGCGTCGGATCGCCTACACGGCCACGGAGCCGGAGGACGACCGCGCGCGCCGGCGGCAGGAGCGCTACGGCGACTTCGCCGTGGAGGACGCGGAGTTCCGCCAGGCGCACCTCTGGAGCGTGGAGCTCCCCGCGGGCTTCCCCACCGGGGGCGAGTCCTGCCCCGCGTCCTCCCCCGCCGACACGGCGCGGGCGGCGGCGGACACGGCCCGCCTGCAGGGCCGCTGCCCGGCGCTCCCCGAGCCGCGGCGGCTCACCGGCGGGCGGGAGTTCAACGTGGGCTCCTTCGCCTGGTCGCCGGACGGGACGCGGATCGCCTACGAGCGCCGCTCCGACCCGCTCGTCACCTCCACCTCCAGCGCCGACCTGTGGGTGCTGGACGTGGCGGCCGGCGGGCCGGGGCGGGCGCTGGTGGCCGGGCCGGGATACGACAGCAGCCCGGTGTGGTCGCCGGACGGGCGCTGGATCGCCTTCACCACCTCGGCCGGAGACACGGCGTCCTTCTTCTACACCAACGGCCAGCTCGCCCGGGTCCCCGCCACGGGGGGGACCCCCACCCGCCTGGCCGCCGACCTGGACGAGCAGGTGGGGAGCCTGGCCTGGGCCCCCACGGGGCTCCACTTCCTGGCCTGGCAGGGGACGCGGCGGCACCTGTACGCCGTGGACGCGGGGACCGGCCGCGCGCGCCCCGTCCCCGGGACCCCGGACCAGGTGCTCGGCTACGACCTGTCCGCCGACGGGCGGACCCTGGCCTTCCTGGGGCAGACCGCCTCCACCGCCCCCGAGGTGTACCTGACCCCGACGGCCGCGGTGCGCCCGGTGGCGCTCACCTCCATGACGCGCCAGGTGGCGGAGTGGCGGACGGGGAGCAGCGAGGTGGTGTCGTGGACCAGCACCGACGGGGCGCGGATCGAGGGGGTGCTGCACCGGCCGGCCGGCTTCGACCCGTCGCGCCGCTACCCGCTCTTCGTGGTGATCCACGGCGGCCCGGTCAGCATCGACTACCCGACGCCGGTGACGGGGTACGTCTACCCGGTCATGCAGTGGCTGGCGCGCGGGGCGCTGGTGCTCCGCCCCAACTACCGCGGCTCCGCCGGGTACGGGGAGCGGTTCCGCGCCCTCAACGTCCGCAACCTGGGGGTGGGGGACGCCTGGGACGTCCTCTCCGGTGTGGACGCGCTGGTGAAGCAGGGGATGGTGGACACCACGCGCATCGCCGCGATGGGGTGGAGCCAGGGCGGGTACATCTCCGCCTTCCTCACCACCACCTCCACCCGCTTCCGGGCCATCTCGGTGGGGGCGGGGATCTCGTCCTGGTCCACCTACTACGTCGGCACCGACATCCACCCCTTCACCCGGCAGTACCTGAAGGGGACCCCCTGGAGCGACCCGGAGGTGTACGCGAAGACCTCGCCGATCACCTACGTCCGCCAGGCGCGCACCCCCACGCTGATCCAGCACGGCGAGCGCGACCCGCGCGTCCCCGTCTCCAACGCCTACGAGCTGTTCCAGGGGCTCCAGGACCAGGGGGTGGACACGCGGCTGGTGGTGTACCGCGGCTTCGGGCACGGGATCGACCGCCCCAAGGAGCAGCTCGCGGCCATGTGGCACAACTGGCAGTGGTTCGAGAAGCACCTCTGGGGGCGGGAGGTGGAGCTGCCGCTGTAGCCGCGGGACCTTCCGCCCGCCCGGCCGGGTAGCACCCGCCCGTCGCCGCGCGCGGCCCGCGCCTTGCCGGGCTCCCGCGGCCGTGGCCCGTACCGTCATCTCTCCAGTCCGGAGGACCCTTTGCGAAGCAACCCGATCCCCAGCCTGGGCGCGCTCGCGCTCGTCCTGGCCGCCTGCGCCCCGACGCAGCCCGTCACCGCTCCCGCTCCCGAGGCCGCCCCGGTGGCCCGCGCCGCGCCGGCCCCCGCCGCCCCGCCGCAGGCGCAGGAGCAGGCCGCTCCCGGGAGCCGGCCGGAGAACTGGTGGCTCCTGGACCCCTCCGCCGACGGCTTCCCGGGGATCAGCGCGGAGCGCGCCTACCGGGAGGTCCTCGCCGGGAAGCAGCCGAAGCGCCCCACCGTGCTCGCCATCATCGACACCGGGGTGGACCTGGAGCACGAGGACCTGCGCGCCAACGCCTGGACCAACCCCCGCGAGACGGCCGGCAACGGCCGGGACGACGACGGCAACGGCTTCGTGGACGACGTCCACGGGTGGAACTTCATCGGCGGGCCGAGCGGGGACGTGAACGAGGACACCTTCGAGGTGACCCGCATCTACGCCGACCTGCGCGCCCGCTGCGGGAGCGGGGGGGGCGGCGGCGCGGCCCCGCGGAGCACCGGCGTCCCCTGTGCCCGCCTCCCCGAGATCCGCCGGGCCTACGACTCCATCGCCGCGCAGAACCGGCAGCAGCTCCAGCAGGTGGAGCAGATCAACACCATGGTGGACGGGGCCACGGAGATCCTGCGGCGCGCGGCCGGCGGGGACTCGCTCACGGCGGAGCGGGTGGCCGCCATCCCGGCGATGCGGGCGGACGTGGCGCAGGCCAAGCTGCTCTACGGGCAGCTCCTGGCGGCGGGGATCTCCCCGCGGCAGGTGGACGACGAGCTGGAGGCGCTGCGCGTGCGGGTGAACTACGGGCTGAACCTGGAGTTCGACCCGCGCTCCGTGGTGGGCGACGATCCGGCGAACCCCACCGAGCGCGGGTACGGGAACCCCCGCGTGCGCGGCCCCGACGCGGACCACGGGACGCACGTGGCCGGGATCGCCGGGGCGGTGCGGGGGAACGGGATCGGGGTGGACGGGGTGGCCTCGCCGGTGCGCATCATGGCGCTGCGCGTGGTCCCCAACGGCGACGAGCGCGACAAGGACGTGGCCAACGCCATCCGCTACGCCGTGGACAACGGGGCGCACGTCATCAACATGAGCTTCGGGAAGTCGCACTCCCCGCAGAAGCGGCTGGTGGACGACGCGGTCCGCTACGCCGACTCCAAGGGGGTGCTGATGGTGCACGCCGCCGGGAACGACGCCTCCGACCTGGCGGTGTCGGGGAACTTCCCCAACCGCTACTACGAGGGCGGCGGGGAGGCCCGGAACTGGATCGAGGTGGGGGCGTCGTCGTACCGGGCGGACTCGCTGGCCGCCTCGTTCTCCAACTACGGCCGGACCCAGGTGGACGTGTTCGCGCCCGGCGTGGACATCCGCTCCACCTACCCCGACAACCGCTACGAGGACAACCAGGGGACCAGCATGTCCTCCCCGGTGGTGGCGGGGCTCGCGGCGCTGATCCTGGCCTACTACCCGGAGCTGTCCGCGGGCGACGTGCGCCAGGTGATCCTGGAGTCGGCCACGCGCTACACCAGCCGGAGCACGGTGCGCCCCGGGAGCGAGGACCAGGCGGTCCCCTTCGGAGGGCTCTCCGCCACCGGCGCGGTGGTGAGCGCCTACGAGGCGCTCCGCCTGGCCGAGCAGCGCGCCGGCGCGAGGCGCTAGGCCGGCCGTGAGGCGCGACCCCCGGTTCGCGCCGGGGGTCCCCCGGCGGGTGACGGGCTTCCGCCGGGACGACGAGGGCCACTGGGTGGCGGAGCTGGAGTGCGGGCACACGCAGCACCTCCGGCACGACCCGCCCTGGCAGCGGCGCCCCTGGGTCCTGACCCCCGCCGGCCGCGAGGGCTTCCTGGGGCGCACCCTCGACTGCGTCCCGTGCGCGGAGGGGGGCGGCGGGGTGGCGCCGCCCCACGCTCCCGGGTAGCTTTGTCGCCTCGCTCCCGACCCTCCCTTCGTTTCCCGGTCCGCTCCCCCCATGTCGTCCATCCCCGCCGCCGGGCCCTCGCCGCCCGACGCCGGCTTCTGGTCCGCCGTCCGCGAGGCGCTGCGCGGCTCGGAGCGGGACTACACCGACGGCCCCATCGGCCGCTCCATCCTGGTCCTGTCCATCCCCATGGTGCTGGAGACGCTGATGGAGAGCGTCTTCGCGGTGGTGGACGTGTTCTTCGTGGGGAGGCTGGGGGCGGACGCGGTGGCCGTGGTGGGGCTCACCGAGTCCATCCTCATGCTGGTGTACGCGCTGGCGATGGGGCTCTCCATCGGGGCCACCGCCATGGTGGCCCGGCGCATCGGCGAGGGCGACCCGGAGGGCGCCGCCCGCGCCGCCGCGCAGTCCATCCTCCTGGCGCTGGGGGTGTCGGCGGTCCTGGGCGTGGCGGGGTGGGCGCTCGCGCCGCGGCTCCTGGAGCTGATGGGCGGCTCCCCGGAGGTGGTGGCGCTGGGGACGGACTACATGCGGGTGATGCTGGGGGGCAACGTCGTGGTGATGCTCCTCTTCCTGGTGAACGCGGTGTTCCGCGGCGCCGGGGACGCGGCCATCGCCATGCGCGTGCTCTGGCTGGCGAACCTGATCAACATCGTCCTGGGGCCCTGCCTGATCTTCGGGGTGGGGCCGTTCCCGGAGCTGGGGGTGACCGGCGCCGCCGTGGCCACCACCATCGGCCGGGGGACGGGGGCGCTCTTCGCGCTGTCGCGGCTGCTCCGGCCCGGCGGTCGGGTGACGGTGGCGCGGCGGCACCTGCGCCCGTCCCCGGAGGTGATGGCGCGCATCGTCCGCCTTTCCGGCTCGGCCACCTTCCAGGTGCTGGTGGGGACGGCCAGCTGGATCGGGCTGGTGCGGGTGATCTCCACCTTCGGGAGCGACGCCCTGGCCGGGTACACCATCGGCATCCGCATCGTGGTCTTCGCCCTCCTCCCCTCGTGGGGGATGAGCAACGCGGCGGCCACCATGGTGGGGCAGGCGCTGGGGGCGGGGAAGCCCGACCGCGCGGAGCGGGCGGTGTGGATAGCGGGGCACTACAACCTGGTCTTCCTGGGGACGGTGGGGCTCGCCTTCGTGCTGTTCGCGGGGCCGCTGGTGGGGGTGTTCACGGACGACCCGGCGGTGATCCCCTACGGGGTGGACTGCCTGCGCATCGTCTCCTGCGGCTTCCTGTTCTACGCCTACGGGATGGTTCTCGGGCAGGCGTTCAACGGGGCGGGGGACACCTGGACGCCCACGGTGCTGAACCTGCTGGCGTTCTGGGCCTTCGAGATCCCGGCGGCGTACGTCCTGGCGGTCCCGCTGGGAATGGGGCCGCGCGGGGCCTTCGTGTCGGTGACGCTGGCCTTCTCCATGCTCGCCGTGGCGAGCGCCCTCCTCTTCCGCCGCGGGCGCTGGAAGACGCGCGTGGTCTAGACGCGGCGCACTCCGGCGGCATCCTGCCACCTCTTTCCCGGTCAGAGCCATGTCTTCCGAGATGATCGGCCTCATCGGCGTCGTGATCGGCGCGCTGGCAGCCTTCGTCACCACGCTCCCGGTTCTGATCCCCTGGTTCAGGGACTGGAGGGCCGGCGGGCGGCAGGAGTACAAGTACTGCTACGTGAAGGTGGTGCACCTCACGAGACGCGAGGACGGCCGCGCGCCCGTCTACCGGGCGCACGTTCCCCGGCTGGACCAGAAAGTCCCGGTATACGACGAGTACCACTACTTCCGGCTGAACGTGTTCCGCTGGCCGCGCGGGGTGTTCACCTGCACCGACCGGAGCAGCGGTGTCGTGGACCTGCAGATCCTGCATCCCTGGCACGACGGGGGGAAGCTCGTCTTCACGGACCGGGGAGCGGGGCTCCAGCCCGGCACGGTCTCGCAGACGGTGAGGAGGAAGTCCAACGTGTTCTTCACCAAGTCCATCTACTACAACGGCCTCCAGTCCGGGCACGAGAACGTCGCCATGAAGATGGAGCACCACACGGGGGAGGCGCGCATGATCGTGGACTTCTCGTCCATCCCGAACTTCGAAGAGCTGGTCCCCATGCCCGACGCCGTGGAGTGCACGCCCGAGCGGGAGACGCAGATCAACGCGCGGAAGCTGGCGCCGGGGATCTTCAGCGTCTCGGCCGTCGACGTCGCGGAGGAAACGGTCCTGCGGCTGGACTTCGCCTTCCGGTGGGAGGCTGCGGCGGGGTGACGGTCCGGGTGTTCGGCTACGGCTCCATGATGGACGCGGAGAGCGCGGCGAGGGCGGTCGGCCGGCCGCTCGGCGCGGACGACCTCGTCCCGTCGCACCTGCACGGCTACCGGCGGACGTGGTCGCTCAAGGAGCGGGTGCTCGCCGAGTCGCTCGGGCGGGAGGTCACGGCCGTCTTCCTGGACCTGGAGCCCGCGCCCGCCGTCCGGGTGAACGGGGTGGTCGTCGAGGTCTCCGACGCGGCCTTCGAGAAGCTGAAGCTGCGGGAGAAGAACTACGACGCGGTGGACGTCACGGCGCGGGTCGAAGGGTCCCCGGCCCCGGGCTCCGGGACGAAGGTGTACACCTTCGTCTCGAAGCCCGCGCACAGGGTAGCGACCGGGGAGCCGGCCCTCTTCGTGATGGAGCGGTACCTGGAGATGGTCGACCGGGCATGCCGCCGGCTCGGGCCCGCCTTCACGCGGGACTACCTCGCCTCCACCGGGGAGGCCGGGTACCCGCGGCTTCCCGGCCGGTACACCTTCGTCGACCCGGAGCAGGCGAAGTACGTCTGACGCGAGCGGACGGTCCTCAGTCCGCGATCTCCCGGACGACCCGGCAGGGGTTCCCGGCCGCGAGCACGCCTTCCGGGACGTCGCGGGTCACCACGCTCCCCGCGCCGATCACCGACCGGGCGCCGACGCGCACCCCGGGGCAGACGATGGCCCCGCCGCCGATCCACACGTCGGAGCCGATCTCCACGGGGCTCCCCAGCTCCAGCCCGGTGCGGCGCTCCGCGGCGCCGAGCGGGTGCGTGGCCGCCAGGAGCTGGACGCCGGGGCCGACGAGGACGCGGTCGCCGACGCGCACCGGCGCCACGTCCAGCACCACGCAGCCGAAGTTGAAGAAGACGTCGCTCCCGACGGCGAGGTTGGTCCCGTAGTCGCAGTGGAAGGGCGGCTCGATCCACACCCGCTCCCCCGCCGCCCCGAGCAGCTCGCGCAGGAGGGCGGCTCGCTTCTCCACCTCGTCGTCGCGCGTGTCGTTGAGCGCGCGGGTGAGGCCGCGGGCGCGGCGCCGCGCCGCGGCCAGCTCGGGGTGGGCCGGGTCGTAGAGCCGGCCCGCTACCATCTTCTCCCATTCGGTCATACTCTTCCTCCGGAGAGTTTCCGCGTCCCGCAGGAGCGGGACGCAAGCACGACACCGCCGATCCCGCGACCGACCATGCACACGACCTCCCTCCTCCGCGCGCTCCTCCCGCTGGTGCTCCTCCTCGCGGGGTGCCGTGGGCTCCCCGTCCTGGGCCCCGACTCCGGGGGCGGCGAGGTGGCCCGCCGGCACCGGGTGTGGGAGGACGCCCGCCCGCGCGCCTACCGCTACGTGTGGTCGTACTCCTGCTTCTGCGTGCCGGGCGACGCGGTGCGGGTGGAGGTGAGCGGCGACCGGGTCACCTCGGTGACCGACCCGCGCACCGGGGCGCCCGCCCCGCGGCCCGCGGTGCTGTACACGGTGGACGGGCTCTTCGACGCCATGGAGCGGGCCGAGCGCGACGGGACCCGCGTCCGCGCGGAGTACCACCCCCGCCTGGGGTACCCCGTGCGCGCCGAGATCGGCACCCCCGAGAACGACGCCGGGACCATCTTCCTGGTGAGCCGGCTGGAGGCGGTGCGCTGAAGGGCGCCGGGTCCCATCCTTGCGGATCACCCGCCCACCGGCGCTCACTCTGCTCCCTGCGACCGCTCCCGGCGACATGCTCACCGTCCTCCGCTGGACCCTCGTCGCGCTCGGCGCCCTGATGGCGGGGGGAACGCTCGTCGGCTTCAGCCGCAACCCCCACTGGTCGGTCCGGCTCTGGGACTTCCCCCGGGTGCAGATCGCCGCCGCCGCGCTCCTCTGCGGCGCGCTCTACGCCGCTCTCTTCTTCCGGGGGGCGCCGTGGGAGTGGGCGTGGATGGGGGCGCTGGCGCTCTGCGTGGCGTGGCAGACGTACAAGGTGTACCCGTACACCCGCACGGCGCGGGCGACGGTGCAGCGGACGGACGCCCCGCGCGAGGGGGCGACGCTCCGGCTCCTGGTGTCCAACGTGCTGATGGAGAACCGCCACCACGACCGGCTCCTCCGGGTGATCCGCGACGCGGACCCGGACCTGGTGCTGGCGGTGGAGACGGACGCCGCCTGGAACCGGGCGCTGGACGTCCTGGCGGCCGACTACCCGCACGCGGTGCGGCAGCCGCAGGAGAACTACTACGGGATGGTGCTCTTCTCCCGCTTCCCGCTGGTGGACCCCCGCATCGAGTTCCTGGTGCAGCACGACATCCCCTCGGTGCACACCGGGGTGGAGCTGCCGTCCGGCGAGGTGGTCTACCTGCACGGGATCCACCCCCGCCCGCCCGAGCCGATCCGCGACCAGGACTCCACCCCGCGGGACGCGGAGCTGGTGCTGATGGGGCGCCACATCGGCGACGAGGAGGACCGCCCCACCATCGTGGCGGGCGACCTCAACGACGTGGCGTGGTCGCCCACCAGCGAGCTGTTCCTCCGGCTCAGCGGGCTCCTGGACCCGCGGGTGGGGCGGGGGATGTTCAACTCCTTCAACGCCAACAACCCGGTCTTCCGCTACCCGCTGGACCACGTGTTCCACTCCAACGACTTCCGCCTGGTGGACCTGCGGCGGCTGGAGCACGTGGGCTCGGACCACTTCCCCATCTGCATCGAGCTGAGCTACGAGCCGGAGGGCGAGGCCTCGCAGCCGGAGACGCCCGAGGAGCCGGGGGACGAGGAGGAGGCGCGGGAGCGGCTGGAGGAGCAGGCCGAGGCCGCGCGGACGGGCGACGACCGCCCGGCGCGCGAATGACGCTCCCGGAGGCGCCTCCGACGCGGGGGGAGCGGCTCCGCGCCCACGCCGTGCACCTGCTCACCGCCTCGGGGGTGGTGCTCGCCTTCCTGGCCGCCGCGGAGACCTGCGCGCCGGAGCCCGACCCGCGGAAGGTGTTCCTCTGGCTGGCGCTGGCGGTGGTGGTGGACTCGGCGGACGGCCCGCTGGCGCGCCGGTGGAGGGTGAAGCACGGCGCCCCGCTCATCGACGGCCGCACCATCGACGACATCGTCGACTACCTGACCTTCACCTTCCTCCCCGTCCTCCTGGCCTGGCGGATGGGGTGGCTCCCGGAGCCGGCCGCCGCCTGGGCCGCGCCCGCGCTGGTGGCGAGCCTGCTGGGGTTCGCCAACGCGGGGGCCAAGGACGAGGAGGCGGGCTTCTTCCTGGGCTTCCCCTCGTACTGGAACATCGCCGTGTTCTACGCCGGGATCGTGGCGGCCCGCTGGGGCCCCTGGCCCAACGCGGCGATGTTCGCGGCGCTCACCGTGCTGACGGTGCTCCCGGTGCGCTTCCTGTATCCCAACCTGGCGCCCCGCCCCTGGAAGATCCCGGTGATGGCGGGGGCGGTGGCGTGGACCGCCTGCCTGGTGGCCATGCTCCCCCGCTACCCGGACGTCCCGGGGTGGCTGCTGGCGCTCTCGCTGGCGTACCCCGCGTTCTACGCCCTCCTTTCCCTGCTGGTGGACCCGCGGCGGCGCCCGCGCGACCCCCGCGGCGATCCCGGTGTATAGGCGCAGGTTGGGCGGATCGCGCCGCCTGCGTTAGATTGGCTGCCGGAGCGACCCCGCTCCCCCGAACGAGATTCCAGGGAAGACCCCCATATGTGCGTCCTGTGTAACGCGGAGAGCCTGCGGCTCCTGATCGTCCCGGCGGAGAGCCTCGCGCCGCTGAGCCTCGCCGAGTCCATCCGCGTGGCCCGCGAGGCCGCCTCCCAGTACGTCATCGACACGGTGGACGGGCTCCGCGACGAGCCCGGCGCCCCCATCCCCCGCGTGGTGGACGCGGAGGAGTACGTCCGCTACGTGATCGCCCGCGCCGAGGAGGACCGCGTGGCCTCCCCCACGGAGGTGCGGGAGTGGCGCGCCTCGCCGCGCAGCGAGTACGCCGCGGACCCCCGGGTGCAGGCCTTCCTCTCCTCGGCGGTGGAGGGGCTGGCGAGCTACGAGGCGCGCATCGACGAGCAGCGCACGGTGCTGGCCCGCTTCCTGGAGGCGCGCCCCGCCACGCTCCGCTTCGACGGAGTGGGGATGTCGTCGGAGCTGTACTTCCGCCACGGGGAGGACAGCTACGTGGCGCTGTCGGACGACGACGCCATCCAGATGGCGGTGGACCGGGTGAGCTGGGGGCTGCACCGCGAGGAGCCGGCCATCCTGCTGCGCTACACCACGCTCCCGGACGGGGCGGTGGACATCCTCTCCGACGCGCAGAAGCGTCCCGAGGACGAGGCCAACCAGGTGCTCGCGGGGATGGTGGACGTGGCCGCGCTGGCGGAGGACACGGTGCGCCAGAACGGGTACGCCTGGCTGGTGGCCGACCCGCACAACGGCGACGTGGTGGAGCAGCGCTTCGGCGAGCGCGTCATCATCCGCTTCCGCGAGCCCGACGAGGACGAGGACGGAGAGGAGGAGGAGTAGCGGCCCGCCGCGCTCAGCGCGGCGGGTTCCTCTCCCAGGAGCCGTACATGGGGTTGGGGAGAACGACGTAGCGGCTCCCGAACGGTTCCAGCGCCCGCGGGTCGTCGCGGGCGGCCTGGGTCAGCCCGGGGAAGTCCTGCACGTTGTCCCCCACCCACAGCACCACCCGGAGCGGCGGGAGCCCCGGCGCGGCCCGCCCCTCCTGCACGGCGGCGAAGCGCGGGTTCTTGTCGCTCTGCCCGTTCACGCGGCAGAGCACCGCGTCGGCCTCCACGCCGACGCGCCGCAGGTTCTCGCGCGTGGCCGCGCACTGCGGCTCGTCGCGGTTGGTGACGATGGCCACCCGCCCCCCGGCCGCCCTGACCCCGCGGACGAACTCCACGGCCCCCGGCACCGCCCCCGCCTCCACCCTCCGCACCCACGCGTCCCAGCTCGGCGCCGAGAAGGCCGAGTCCACCCCCGCGCGCTCCTTCTGGTACTGCGAGTTGTCGAGCACGGTCTCGTCGGCGTCCAGGATGACGGCCCAGCTCCCCGGCGCCGCGCCGCGCGCCGCCTCCCTCGTCCGCTCGGCGGCCAGCCGGTAGGCCTGGAGCGCGGAGGCGCGGTACTCCGCGGAGCTGCGGAACCAGTGGATGTCGCGCGGAAGCGTCGCCGCGGCTTCGGGAGCCGGGGCCCGGGCCGCGGTCGCGGCGGGGGCGCACGCGGCGAGGGCCGCGAGGGCGAGGGGGAGGAGGTGCCTGTGCATGGTCGGTCTCCGGTGCGGGTCTGCGTCGCGTCGTCCCCGTCCGCTCCGCAAGGTGCGGGCGCGCGGCTTGCACGCCGGGCGCTGCGACCCCTGAAAGGAGGATGCCGTGGACGAGAAGGAGCGCGAGCAGGTGCGCGCGGTGAACCCCGCCATGCGGCGCGACCCGCCCCACCGCGAGCCGGCGGAAGGGGCGGACGCGGACGCGGCGGAGGTGAAGGCGACGCAGGGTGCCGAGCTGAGCCCGCGCGACCAGGGCGGGATCGACGAGGCCCGGCGGTAGGGGAGGGAGGGGCGCATGGCGCAGGGACCCGACCCCAACCGCTGGACCCCGACGGATCCGGACACCACCCGCGGCCGGATGGGCGATCCGCCCTCGACGCGGCTCGGCCTGTCGTCGGGCGGGATCGTGGTGCTGGTGCTGGTGATCCTCGTCGTGGCGATGGCGGTTTTCTGGTACGCGGAGTGATCGTGACGGTCAGAGAAGGTTCGGGCGTGCCCGACCCGGGCGAATGAATTCGCTGCAACAACGGCACAAAGTCCGCCTACGCGGACTGAACTGCCGGATGTCAGCGTGGAGATGCCCCTCCCCCGGAACGGGGGAGGGTGGCGGCTCTCAGGCCGCCGGGTGGGGGCGCACGGCGGGCCGGGACCTCTTCGAGATCCCGGCCCGCCGCACACGAGCATGGAGCTACGGCCGCGGACGCACCCGGTGCGTGGGCGTGGCCTGGAGCGGGTCGTCGGGCCAGTAGTGCTTGGGGTAGCGCCCCTTGAGGTCCTTCTTCACCTCGAAGTAGGTGGTGCGCCAGAACGAGGCGAGGTCGCGCGTCACCTGCACCGGCCGCTGCGCGGGGGAAAGGAGGTGCATGGTCAGCGGCACGGCCCCGCGCGCGATCCGCGGCGTCTCCGTGAGCCCGAACACCTCCTGCAGCCGCACCGCCAGCACCGGGGCGTCCGGGTCGGAGTAGTCCACGGGGATGCGGGAGCCGCTGGGGACGGCCAGGTGCGTGGGGGCCAGCTCGTCCAGCGCGGCGCGCCGCTCCCAGGGGAGGAGCCCCAGGAGCACGGCCACGAGGTCCAGGCGCTGCACCTCGTCCAGGCGGCGCAGGCCGTACACGTGCGGCCCCAGCCACTCGGGGAGCGAGGCCAGGAGCGCGGGCTCGGAGGCGTCCGGCCACGACGGGTCCGCGCGGTGCAGGAAGGCCAGCCGCTCCCGCAGCTGGACCGCGGCCCGGCTCCACGGGAGCGACCCCGGCCACTCGCGCGCGATCCCCTCCAGGAGCGCGGCGGCCACGGCCTCCGGGTCGGGGTCGGGGAGGGCCGACTCGCGCAGGACGAGCGCCCCCAGCCGCTCCCGCCGCCGCGCGCGCACCGCCCGCGCCTCCGCGTCCCAGGCGGTCGTCTCCTCGGTCGCGACCTGCTCCGCGAAGTGGGCCGCCAGCTCCTCCTCCGCCAGCGGCGCGGCCAGGAAGACGCGGCTCTCCCGCCCCTGCCCGTCCAGCTCCGCCGCCACCAGGTACGCGGCGTCCGCCAGCGCCTGCGCCCCCGCGAGCGCGGCCCCGCGCCCGTTGCGCAGGAGGAAGCGCCCCGCCTGCCCGGGGCGGCGCTGCGCGATCCGGTCCGGGTAGGCGAAGGCCAGGAGGAGGCCGGCGGCGTCGGTGTCCCCCTCCTCCGCGCGGGCGGGGACGCCCAGCTCGGCGCGCCAGTGGCGCGCCTCGTCCAGCACGCGGTGGAGCGCCCCGCGGTCCACGCGCAGCCCGCGGAAGGAGCCGCCCCCGCGCCCGCCGCGCCGGGCGTCGCGCAGCGCCTCCAGGCGGAGGCGGAGGTCGGCGTCCGGGGCCTCCCCCTCGCCGCGGAAGGGGTCGCGCTCGGCCAGGAGCGCCGCCAGGTCGCAGGCCAGCGGCGCCCGCCCCAGCTCCGCCGCGCGCAGCAGCATGTGCGCGATGCGGGGGTGCGCCGCCAGCCCCGCCATCCGCCGCCCGTGCGGAGTGGCCGCCCCGGCGGCGTCCAGCGCCCCCAGCTGCGCCAGGAGCTCCCGCGCCTGCGCGAAGGCCGCGGCGGGGGGCGGGTCCAGCCAGCGCAGCTCCGCGGGGTCGGCCACCCCCCAGGCGGCCAGCTCCAGCGCCAGCGGGGCCAGGTCGGCGGAAAGGATCTCCGGCGCGGTGTGGGGGACCAGCCCCGCCTGCTCCGGCTCGGTCCAGAGCCGGTAGCACACCCCCGGCGCCACCCGCCCCGCCCGCCCGCGGCGCTGCTCCGCCGAGGCGCGCGACACGGGGACCGTCTCCAGCCGCGTCATCCCCGTGCGCGGCGAGAAGCGGGGGACGCGCATCCGCCCCGAGTCCACCACCGTCCGCACCCCCTCGATGGTGAGCGAGGTCTCCGCGATGGAGGTGGCCAGCACCACCTTCCGCTCCCCCGGCGGGGCCGGCTCCAGGGCGCGGTCCTGCTCCTCCTGCCCCAGCGTCCCGTGCAGGGCGTGCACGCGCACCCCCGGGCCCGTCCCCCCCTCCGCCAGCCGCTCCTCCGTCCGCCGGATCTCCGCCATCCCGGGGAGGAACACCAGCACGTCCCCCGGCTCGCGCTCCAGCGCCTCGCGGACGGTGCGCGCCACCAGCGGCTCGATCCACCCCTCCGCGGGGCGGGGGAGGTAGCGCACCTCCACCGGGTGCGCGCGCCCCGTGCTGGTCACCACGGGGGCGCCGTCCAGGAGCGCCGCCACCGCGGCGCCGTCCAGCGTGGCCGACATCACCAGCAGGCGCAGATCCTCGCGCAGCAGCGCCTGCGACTGGAGCGCGAGCGCCAGCCCCAGGTCGGCGTGCAGCGAGCGCTCGTGGAACTCGTCGAACACCACCACCCCCACCCCCTCCAGCGCCGGGTCCGACTGGAGCATCCGCGCCAGCACCCCCTCGGTCACCACCTCGACGCGGGTGCGCGGCCCCACCCGCGTGTCCATCCGCACCCGGTACCCCACCGTCTCCCCCACCCGCTCGCCCAGCGTGGCGGCCATGCGGCGCGCCGCGGCCCGGGCCGCCAGCCGGCGGGGCTCCAGCATCACGATGCGGCGCCCCGCCAGCCAGGGCTCGTCCAGCAGCGCCAGGGGGACGCGCGTGGTCTTCCCCGCGCCGGGGGGGGCCTGGAGCACGGCCGCGGTGCGGGCGCGGAGGGCGTCCCTCAGGGCGGGGAGCGCGTCGTCGATGGGGAGCGGGTGCATGGCGGGAAATCTGGAGCCGACGCCCCGCGGTTTCCAGTGTGTGCCGCGGACGGGAGCGTTGCCGGACGGCGCGGGCCATGCGTCGTGCGCATGGCAGCTCGTCCCCCCGCCACCTCCGCACCCGAATGCGCACACATGCCGGTCCGGTGGAACGGAGCGCCTCCCCGCTCCGCTCCGTCGGACTCCCCGACCCCTGGCGCGCGACCTCCACCCCGGTCCCCGCGCGGGTGGCGACCGCGCGCGAGGGCGGTCCGCCGGGGCACGACTTCGGCCGGGTGACCCCCGGGGCCGGTCCCGTCATCCAGCGCTACTACGCGCGGGGGGAGGGCGGGGTGGAGTGGCGCGACGGGAACCCGCCCCCCGGGATGGGGCCGACGGGGGAGTCGCACACCACGCAGGAGCATGGCAGGGGGCCGGTCTACGACGCGTCGAAGAGGCGGACGCTTGACGAGATGACGGGGGAGCCCGATCCCAAGGCGGTGGACGTCGGCGAGGCGCACGCCGTCCCGGACCCCGTGGTGATGCGGGGCGACGCGGACGACCGGCCGAGCAAGCGTGTGCGGCGGGAGGACTCGAACGACGGCGTGGCGGTCGCGAGTGAAGACGGGCGCGGATTGGACGCCGAGGGCGTGGAGCACGCCCACGATGAAGACATGGAGCACTTCCACGACGAGGACGAGGAATACGTCCACGAAGACGAGGAACACGGCCACGGCGAAGACGTGGAGCACGGCCACGACGAAGACGTGGAGCACGGCCACGACGAAGACATGGAGCACGGCCACGACGAAGACGTGGAGCACGTCCACGACGACGAGGAGCACCACCACTCCGACGCCTCCGGCGAGGAGGATGCGCCGGCGGACGCCTTTCCGCTGAACCGGCTCATGGAACGCGGTCGCGAGCGCGTGCTCACGAAGGTGTTCGCGCGCCTCCCGTACTCCGACCTGGGCGGGATGATGAAGGTGAACAAGAAGTCGAGCGAGGTCGGCGCCGGCCTCACCGCCTCCCGCACGGTCCGGGGGCTCCCGGCCAGCATGTACCAGGGCATCCTGACGGCCGTGGGGAGGACCGCCGACCCGGACGCGACCCTCGCCCGCCACGACCCGCCCACCCGGGAGCAGGTGGGGACCGGGGCCTGGTCCGCCGGCCAGGCCAGCACCGAGGACGTGGTGCGGGCGCTCGGCTGGCGCGAGCACACCTCGCCCCAGGGGCTGGAGGAGCGCGCCGGGAGCCGGACGCTCAACGAGTTCGCGGCCCGGACGCGGGAGCACGCGGCGGTCACGGAGAAGCTGCGGGGCGGGAGCGTCGAGGAGATGTATCCCAGCACGCCTCACTATCCCGTGGGCCCGTCCGACCTCAACCGGCAACTCGCCGCGGTGGGGAAACACTGGGAGGGTGCGCTCGGGTCCCCGCTCGGCACCGAGAAGGCGCACCACCCGCTCGACGTCGAGGCGCTGGCCCTCGCCGATAGGCTCAAGTTGAAAGGCAACGGGCAGAACCTCTCCGTGGCCGAGGACCGGGTGCCCGGTGCGGGATCGTCGGAGGACCCGTCGAAGAAACTGTATACGAACATCCCGGCCGATGCCGACCAGGCGCACGCCCTCCACAGCGGGGGATACGATCTCGCGGAGCAG
This sequence comes from uncultured Gemmatimonadales bacterium, assembly GCA_963733105.1. Lineage (GTDB taxonomy): Bacteria > Gemmatimonadota > Gemmatimonadetes > Longimicrobiales > Longimicrobiaceae > JAFAYN01. The sequence goes on from CAVTCB010000005.1 coordinate 437,619, forward strand.
GACCGGAGCGCCTGGGGGCGGCCGGAAGGATACAGCCGCATGACGCACGGCTACGGATCGAGCACGCCGGCCAACCGCTCGATCCCGTTCCACTCGGAGATGCAGCGTCTCCGGACGCTGGAGCCCTGGGATCTCGGGTACTCCGGCAACAACTACCTGGCCTGTCCTCAGTGCGCCATGGGCTACCATGCCGTCGGTACCACCGAGTTCCGGGGAACCCACGGACAGAAGTCCGCCTCCGTCATCCCGCAGAAGATCCGCGAGAACAGCGTCTACCTTTCGCGGTACCTGGGGCCGGAGGCGTACGACGATCTCAGGGACCGGCCCGCTCCCGAGATCGCCCGCGTACTCGACCGCGTGGAGCGGGCCACGGACAAGGACAGCAGCAATCCAGTCCACCTTCCGGATCGGCTCAAAAAGCCGCTGTGGGGAAAACTCAAGGACCCAGGGGAGACGAAGAAGTGAACCGCGTGGGTGCCCTTGCCGCCGCCGCCACCGCCAGCCAAGTTGCACCCGGACCGTCCGACTCCCTCTCGCCCGCCCCGCCATGAGCGACGCCACCGCCGCCCCCGCGGCCGACCTCCGCTTCCCCGTCGGCCGCTTCGACCCCCGCGCCCCCGTGGACCCGGACCGGCTCCCGGGGTGGATCGACGACATCGCCGCCACGCCCGCGCGCCTCCGTGAGGCCGTGCAGGGGCTCGGCGACGCGCAGCTCGACACCCCCTACCGCGAGGGCGGGTGGACGGTGCGCCAGCTGGCGCACCACGTCCCCGACTCGCACCTGAACGCCTACGTGCGGCTGAAGCTGGCGCTCACCGAGGACGAGCCCACCATCAAGCCGTACGAGGAGGCGCGCTGGGCCGAGCTGGAGGACACGCGGAGCACCCCCGTGGAGGTGTCGCTCGCGCTGCTGGAGGCGCTGCACGACCGGTGGGTGCGGCTGCTGCGGTCGCTGGGGCCGGACGACTTCGCGCGGACGCTGCGGCACCCGGAGATGGGGACCATGCGGGTGGACGCCCTGGTGGGGCTGTACGCCTGGCACGGGCGGCACCACGTGGCTCATGTGGCGGGGCTGCGGGAGCGGAGCGGGTGGTGAGGGTTGGGTGTGGCGGGCCGCTCCGGAGCCCGGCCAAACAGCGGCCGGTCTCCTGCGCGGGGGCGGTGAGCCTCGCAAACGGCGCGAGTCTCCCCGCCCCGGAGTGAGCCAGCCGATACTGCCGGCTGTCTCCCTCCGAGATGATTTTACGGGTACTGCGGAACAGCGGCGTCCGTGGTTCCGTCCGCCAGGACGGCTGCCGTTCCGAGCCGGGGGGTTCATACCCCCGGCGGCCGTCGCCGAAACACCTGACGGTGGCGCGGGTATCCCGTAGGCCCGCGGTCCGTCGCTCACCACCCGTCTCCACAACCCTCCGGAGGAGCCATGCGTCCCTGGTCCGTTCTTCCCCTGGTCGCCCTCGCCGCCGCCTGCGCGTCCTCGTCGCCGTCGCTGAGCACGAACGCCGCCACGCGTCCCACGGTCGTCACCTCCGACGGCACGTTCGACTCGCAGCTCCGCACCGCGGCCGCCGACGTGGACCGCGCGTCCGTCACCGTGGCCGCTCCCCCGGAGCGGGTGTGGCCGCTCCTCCCCGGGGTGTACCAGAAGCTGGGGATTCCCGTGGGGGCCAACGACCCCGCCACGCGGATGCTCGGGAACCGGCAGGTCACGGTGACCAGCGGCAAGCTGGGCGGCCAGCCCATGTCCACCTACCTCAACTGCGGGTCGGCCGAGTACGGCGGGTTCGCCGCCAACGCGTACCGCGTCAACATGTCCATCGCCTCGCTGGTCCGCCCCGCGGCCACGGGGCAGTCCGAGGTGCAGACCCTGATCGAGGCCAGCGCCACCAACGTCCGCAGCTCGCAGAGCCGCGCGGCCCGGCCGTGCACCAGCACCGGCGCCCTGGAGCGGCGCATCGCCGCCGAAGTCCGGACCCAACTCGCGAGCTGAGCCCCGCGCGCCAGACACACTCCAGCCCATCCGCCCGATGACCACCGCCCGCACCGTCTTCCTGCTCCTCCCCCTGCTCGCCCTCGCCGGGTGCGCCCGCGCGGGGAGCGGCCCGGCCGCCGCCGGCGACGTGGACGGCGAGCGCGTGCTCCGCGACGTGGGGGTGCTCGCCGCCGACTCCATGCAGGGGCGGCGCACGGGGCAACCCGGCGGCGCCCGCGCCCGCGCCTACCTCCTGGGCGAGTACCGGAGGATGGGGCTGGAGCCCGCCGTCCCGGGGTACACGCAGTCGTTCGACTTCACGGGGCGGCGCGACAGCGTCCGCTACCAGGGGGTCAACCTCCTGGGCCGGGTGCGGGGGACCCGCAACCCCGACCGCTGGATCGTCGTCAGCGCGCACTACGACCACATGGGCGTGGGACGCGCGGTGAACGGGGACTCCATCTACAACGGGGCGGACGACAACGCCTCCGGGACCGCCGCGCTCCTGGAGATGGCCCGCTGGTTCCGGGCGCACCCGCCGCAGTCCTCCATCCTCTTCGCCCTGTGGGACGCCGAGGAGATGGGGCTGCAGGGGGCCCGCGCCTTCGTGGCGTCGCCCGTGGTGCCGAAGGAGGCCATCGTCCTGAACGTCAACATGGACATGGTGAGCCACAGCAATCGCGGCGAGCTGTACGCCGCGGGGGCTTTCCACTCCCCCTTCCTCCGTCCGTACCTGGAGGAGGCGGCCGGGCGGGCGCCGGTGAAGCTCCTCCTGGGGCACGACCGGCCCGTCCCCACCCCGCAGGACGACTGGACGGCGCAGTCGGACCAGGGGGCTTTCCACCAGGCGGGGATCCCCTTCGTGTACTTCGGCGTGGAGGACCACCCCGACTACCACCAGCCCTCCGACGAGGTGCGCACCATCACCCCGGAGTTCTACGTGGGAGCCGTGCGCACCATCCTGGACGTGGTCCGCACCCTGGACCGCGGCGTCCCCGACATCGACCGCGCCCGCGCAGCCGCCCGCGCGCAGGGGTAGACGGGGTCCGGAGGACTAAAGACAGGGAGGGCGGCCGGGTTGTCCGGCCGCCCTCCCTTTTTTGGCATCTTCGCGGGGGTCGTCGGCGGGGCGCTCCCTCCGGAATCCGCCAACTCGCTTCGCTCAACAGTGCGGATTCCTCCGGGAGCACCCCACCTCCTCCCGTGGGGACTCTCGCTGCAACTCACCGTGTGGTAAGCAGTTGCGTGAGGGATGCGAGCCCGAAGGGGCGAGACCCGGCGCAGTTTGCCGGGGCTCGACTCCGTTGGGAACGGTTGTATCGTTCCCTACGGAGCCGCAGCCCGACCCCCGCGCCAGCGGGGGGCACGCCCGAACCCTCTCCTTCGAACAGCCCTCAGATCGCCAGCTCCGGCTCATGGTGGCACGCGTAGCAGGTGAGCCCGTGAGGGAAGTCCACCTTGCTCCCCTCCTTCAGCGCCAGCTCCCCGCCGCAGCGCGGGCAGGCCCCGCGGAACGCCTCCACCCGGAAGCGCCCCCGCCAGCTCCGGTACACCATCGACGCTCCCAGCACGAAGGGGAACGACGCCACGAACGGGTCGAAGGTGAACCCCAGCGTCAGCACCGTGCTCACCACCCACCCCACCGCGAACCCCACCGTCCGGACCAGCCGCGCCCAGAACGGGTAGCGCACCGCCTCCAGGTGGGCCGGGCGGCTGGGGTGCCCCCCCAGCACCACCCGCGCCGACGGGACCAGCACCGCGGAGCCGCTCGTCGCCACCGTCCCTCCGCCGCAAAGGGTGATCCCGCTCCACCTCCACCGTGCCTACAGTGTACGTTGAGAGAACCCCGACAGGAATCGGGGAACGTACCCAACCCGCGGTGGGGAAAACTCCCACCGCCGCGGCGCCGGAGTTACATTGGTGCGTTTCCGAGCCGGGCTTCCCCTGCGAGCTTCCCCGTTGAGAGCCGTCCTCCGCACTCCCCTTCCTCTCGCCCTCGCCGCGTCTCTGCTGGCCCTGGCCCCCGCGCCGGGGGCGGCGCAGTCGCCGGTGCGCTCCGTGCGCGTGGAGGCGGACAACGACGCCTTCAACTTCTGGGTCCCCGTCCCGCGCCCCGACCACGACTACACGCACGGCGCGCGGGTGGTGGTGGACGCCGACCGGGCCCCCGGGTGGGGGCGGCTCCTGCACCCGGGGCTGCGCCCCTGCACCGGCGCCGAGGGGGCGGAGGAGCGCTGCCTCGCCACCCGTTGCGAGGTGGGGCAGAAGATCTACACTCCCCGCCGCGACGCCCCCGACCCCCTTCCCGGGGAGCGTCCCTACGCGGGGTGGCTCTACGCCGGCGCCACCGCGCGCGTCGCCGGCCGCGCCGCCGAGCGGACGCTGGGAGCGGAGGTGGGGGTCACCGGGCGCCCCTCGCTGGGCGAGGCGTTCCAGCAGAGCCTGCACCGCCTCGCCGGCTTCTGGCGCCCCGAGGGGTGGGGGAACCAGCTCGCCTTCGAGCCGGGCGTCGTCCTCCGCTACGGCGGCGCCCGCCTCCTCGCCGAGCCGCGCACCGCGGAGGGCGTGCGCGTCGCCACCCTCGCGCCCGAGTGGGGCGCGGCGCTGGGGAACGTGCTCACCGGCGCGCACGCCGGCCTCCGCGCCCGCGCCGGGTACGGCGTCCCGCACCCCTGGGGCGCGGGCGGGGCGGGGGAGGCGCGCCCCCCCGTGGCCGTGTACGCGGTCGCGGCCGTGCGCGGGGAGTGGGTGGCCCACTCCCTCTTCCTGGACGGCAACACCTTCCGGGACAGCCCCCGCGTGGAGCGCCTCCCCGTGGTGGGGGAGTACGAGGTGGGGGGAGGGGTCCGGGTCCGCGACCTGCGCCTGGAGTACCGCGTGGTGGCCCGCGGGCGCGAGTACCGCAGCGAGCCCGACGCCCACCGCTGGAGCACCATCTCCGTCTCCTGGCAGCCTCCCCGCTAAGCGCGCGGCCCCGGGAGGGAACCCGGCGCGGTACAAGAGGTCGTACGAGGACGACGAACCCCGAACGAACCAGGAGAGCGCACGATGGCCGAGAGGGACGCGCAGGGCGTGGAGGGCCTCACCCCCGAGCAGTACCACGTCACGCAGGAGAAGGGCACCGAGCCGCCGTTCACCGGCGAGTACTGGAGCACCAAGGACCGCGGCGTCTACCGCTGCGTGTGCTGCGGGCAGGAGCTGTTCGAGTCCGGCACCAAGTACGACTCCGGGAGCGGCTGGCCCAGCTTCTGGGCCCCGGCCTCGGAAGCCGCCCTGCGCACCGAGACCGACGACAGCTGGATCGTGCGGCGCACCGAGGTGGCCTGCAGCCGCTGCGAGGCCCACCTGGGCCACGTCTTCGAGGACGGCCCCCGTCCCACGGGGCTCCGCTACTGCATCAACTCCGCGGCCCTGAAGCTGGACCGGGAGCCCGGGTCCTGAGCCCCGGGCGGCCCCTCCCATGCCCCATCCCGAAGCTCTCCAGGCCGGCCCCCGGGTGTTCATCCGAACCCCGAGGCTGGAGGACTGCGGGGAGTGGCTCGCGCTCAACCGGGCCAGCGTGCGCCTGTACCGCGGCTGGACCACCCCCACCCTCCGGCTGGACCAGCACGCCGACTACGTGGCGCGCTGCACCCGGAGCGACTTCGCCGGGTTCTTCGTGTGCCGGCGCGAGGACGGCGCCATCGTGGGCTCCGCCAACCTGAGCCAGATCTTCCGCGGCAACTTCCGGAGCTGCTACCTGGGCTACCAGGGGAGCGGCCCCCACGCCGGGCGGGGGTACATGACCGAGGGCGTGGGGCTGGTGCTGAAGCACGCCTTCGGGCCGCTGGGGCTGCACCGCGTGGAGGCCAACGTGCAGCCCGGGAACGCCGCCTCCATCGCCCTGGTGAAGCGGCTGGGGTTCACCCTGGAGGGCTTCTCCCGGCGCTACCTCAAGATCGGCGGGCGGTGGCGCGACCACGAGCGGTGGGCCGTCCTGGCCGAGGACTTGCGGGCCGCGCGCCGTCCGCGGGCCACGAAGAAGAAAACCAGCTAGAGGAGGAGGAGCCGATGCCGACACGCCGCGCCAGCGCCACCTGGGAGGGCGGGCTGCAGGGAGGGAAGGGGAGCTTCGAGGGGGAGAGCGGGGTGCTCAGCGGGAGCTACTCGTTCGGCTCGCGCTTCGGCGACGCCGGGGGCACCAACCCCGAAGAGCTCCTCGCCGCCGCGGAGGCCGCCTGCTACAGCATGGCGCTCTCCGTGGGGCTGGAGCAGGCCGGGACCCCCGCCACCCGCGTCCGCACCGAGGCCGCCTGCACCATCGAGAAGCAGGCCGACGGGTTCAAGATCACCACCATGAAGCTGCGGGTGCGCGCCCAGGTCCCCGGCGTGGACGAGGCCGCCTTCCGCCAGGCCGCGGAGGCCACCAAGACCGGGTGCCCCGTGTCCAGGGCCCTCGCGGGGGTGGAGATCGAGCTGGACGCCGCGCTGGAGTAGGGGGCGGCGCGCCGGAGGGGAACGGAAGATGCGGCGCCTCCGGGAACGGGTCCCGGAGGCGCCGCCGCGCGTCCCGGAATCCGCTCCCTTTCCGCCGATCCCGGCGGCACGCGTCCCCGCCAGCCCGGAGGGAACCATGGACCTGATGAAGCGCGCCTTCTCCTTCTTCGGCACCGGCTCCGGCGGAGGTGCGGGCACCCTCCCGGTCCAGCGGCTGGACCGCGCCGGGGTGGAGGAGCGGCTGCGGGGCGAGAGCGGGCGGAGCCTCGCCGGCCTCGACCTGAGCGGCGCCGACCTGTCCGGGATGGACCTCGCCGGCGCGGAGCTGCGGGGCGCCGTCCTCTGCGGCGCGCGCCTCGCGGGCGCCGTGCTGGAGCGGGCCGACCTCACCGGGGCCGACCTGTGCGGCGCCGACTTCACCGGAGCCGACCTCCGCGGCGCCGTGCTGCGCGACGCCTCCTGCATCCGCTCCGGCTCCGCCGCCCCCGCCGTGTTCGCGCGCGCGCGGCTCGCCGGGGCCGACCTCCTGGGCGTCGAGCTGACCCGCGCCGACTTCACCGGCGCCGACCTCACCGGGGCCCGGCTCTACGAGGCCACCCTCCACAAGGCGTGCTTCCGCGGCGCCGTCCTCGCCGGCGCCAACCTGGACGGCGCCAACCTGCGCCACGCCACCCTCGACGACGCCGACCTGAGCGGCGCCGACCTGTCCACCGCGGACCTGGCCGGCGTCACCGCGCGCGGCGCCGGGCTGGAGGGCGCCGTGATGAGGCGCGCCAACCTGGCGGGGGCCGTGCTGGAGGGCGCCCGCCTGGACGGGGCCGACCTGCGGGAGGCCGAGCTGGAGGGGGCGGTGCTGCGCGGCTCCAGCCTGCGGAGCGTGCGGCTGGAGCGGGCCAACCTGGACGGCGCCGTCCTGGAAGGGGCCGACCTGGAAGGGACCGAGCTGTCCGCCGCCATGAACCTGGCCCGCGCCTAGGCCTCGTACACCCGCAGCAGGAGCCTGGGGATCGCCGCCCGGAAGACCGAGCCGTCCGGGCGGCGGAACTCGTAGAATCCCTCCATGTGCCCCCCCGAGGGCGAGCGCAGCACGCAGAAGCTCTCGTACTCGTGCACCTCGCCGGGGCCGATCAGCGGCTTCTCCCCCACCACCCCCTCCCCCTCCACCTCCGAGTCCCCGCCCACCGGGTCGTGGATGTACCAGTGCCTCCAGAGGAGCTGCGCCGGCTGGTCGCCCAGGTTCTCGATGCGCACCTGGTACACGAACACGTGCCGGCGCTCCTCCGCGTCCGAGTGCTCGGGAACGTAGAAGGGCTGGGCGCTGATGCGGATCCCCTCGGTGTCCCGGTGGAAGGGCATGGCGGCTCGGGTTGGAGGCGGACGGGACGGACGACCCAACATCAGGCTCCGCCCCGGATCGTGCAAGGGCCCGCTGTCCTCAATGCGCACAAGGGGATAGATTCCGCGGGCGGCCGGCGGGGACCGGCCGGAGACGTGAACTCGAGAATCGGAAGCAGCGCAGTGGCCGACATCGCCATCGACCTGGGAACCGCCAACACCCTGATCCAGGTGAAGGGGGAGGGGATCGTCCTGAACGAGCCCTCCGTCGTCGCCATCGAGAGGCGCACGGGGAAGATCCGGGCGATCGGCCTGGAGGCCAAGCGGATGCTGGGGCGCACCCCCGAGGGCACCATCGCCGTGCGCCCCATGCGCGACGGCGTCATCGCCGACGTGGACATGGCCGAGCTGATGCTCCGCCACTTCCTCCAGGCCGTCCTCCCGCGCGGCCTCTTCCGCGCCAAGCCGCGCGTGGTCATCGGCGTCCCCTCCGGGATCACCGAGATGGAGCGCCGCGCCGTCCGCTCCGCCGTGGCCCAGGCCGGCGCCAAGGCCGTCTACCTGGTCTCCGAGCCCATGGCCGCCGCCATCGGGGTGGGGCTCCCCGTCACCAGCCCGCGGGGGAGCATGGTGGTGAACATCGGCGGGGGGACCAGCGAGATCGGGGTGATCGCCCTCTCCGGGATCGTCGCCGACGCCTCCATCCGCGTGGGGGGGAACGAGATGGACGAGGCCATCGTGGCCTTCGTCCGGAAGGCGTACTCGCTCCTCATCGGCGAGGCCACCGCCGAGGCCATCAAGATCCAGATCGGCTCCGCCTCCGCCCGCGTGGAGCCGCGCGAGATGGACGTCAACGGGCGCGACCTGGTGTCCGGCATCCCCAAGGCCGTGCGCATCCACTCCGGCGAGATCCGGGAGTGCATCCAGGAGCCGATCCAGGCCATCGTGGGCGCCGTGCGGCGCGCCCTGGAGGTCACCCCCCCCGAGCTGGCCTCGGACATCATGGACGAGGGAATCGTGATGACCGGGGGCGGGGCGCAGCTCCGCGGGCTGGACGGCGTGCTCGCGGAGGACACGGGGCTCCGCATCCACGTGGACGAGGAGCCGCTCACGTGCGTGGTGCGCGGCGCGGGGATGGTGCTGGACGACTGGGCCACGTACCGGGGCGTGGTCACCGAATGATTTGGGCGTGCCCCCGGCTGCGCCGGGGTCGGGCTGCGGCTCCGTAGGGCAGCAAACAACGCTGCCCAACGGAGTCGAGCCCCGCGCAAACTGCGCGCGGGTCTCGCCCCTCCGGGCTCGCATCCCTCACGCGACTTCCTCGTACTGCCTTTCCCACCCACCCGGAGCCTGCCCGTGGAGCACCTGCGAGCCCTGGTCCGCGACGTCCCGGACTTCCCCATCCCCGGCATCCTCTTCCGCGACGTCACCCCCCTCCTCCTCGACCCGCGCGGCCTCGCCGACGTCGTGGACCGCCTCGCCGGGGAGTACGCCGGCGCCGGGATCGACCTGGTGGCGGGGATCGAGTCGCGCGGGTTCATCTTCGGGGCCCCGCTGGCCCTGCGGCTGGGAGTGGGGTTCGTCCCGGTGCGGAAGCCGGGGAAGCTCCCCTACGACCGGGTGAGCCGGGAGTACGCGCTGGAGTACGGCACCAACGTCCTGGAGCTGCACTCCGACGCCGTCCGGCCCGGCCAGCGCGTCCTCCTGGTGGACGACCTCCTGGCCACCGGGGGGACGGCCCGCGCCAGCGCGGGGCTGCTGGAGGAGCTGGGCGGGACGGTGGCCGGGATCGCCTTCGTGATCGAGCTGGAGGCGCTGGGGGGGCGCGCGGCGCTGGAGGGGTACGACGTGCTCTCGCTCATCCGCTATTGAGCGCGTCCGTCCTCACCCGTTTGCTCGATTCTTTCTAAGTAGCATTTTTGCATGGGGTTGGCACGAACTTCGCTAGGTGTCCCGGCGTCGAGGTGTTCCGGGAACCAGCGAATTCGAGGCCCATGTACCTGTTGCGTAAGTATCTGGCGGTGGCGGCGGTGGGAGTGGCGGCGGCGGGAGCCGCGTCCCCGCTGCCCTTTCCCGCGCAGGAGACCGGCGCCCGCCTCCCGGGCGAGCCCGTCGGGCGGGGCACGGTGTCCCTGGTGGTGGACCTCTCCGACCGGCAGCTCCACGTGATGCGTGGCGGCGAGGTGGAGCGGTCGTACAGCGTGGCGATCGGGAAGCCCGAGCACCCCACCCCTACCGGGGAGTTCAAGGTGCGGCGGATGGTATGGAACCCGAGGTGGGTCCCGCCCGACACCAAGTGGGCCCGGGGGAAGCGCGCCCGCGCCCCGGGCGACCCGCGCAACCCGATGGGGAGGGTGAAGATCTTCTTCAGCGACCCCGACTACTACATCCACGGGACGCGCGAGGAGGACTCGCTGGGGTCGGCGGAGTCGCACGGCTGCGTGCGGATGCGCAACGCCGAGGTGATCGAGGTGGCCCGCACCGTCATGGAGGGCGGCGGCGCCAACCGCGAGCCGGCCTGGTGGAAGCGGGTCCTCAACCGGGTGACGCACACGCAGGAGGTGCGGCTCGCCGACCCGGTGCAGGTGACGGTCCGGGAGTAGCCCTCCCGGAATCCCCGGCCGCGGAGCCGGTCCGCGAGGACCGGCTCCGCGGCCTCCGCGTTTCCCCCCTCGTCCCGAGGCCGCCGTGCACCTGGTCCACGTCCTCCTCCCCCTCCTCGACAACCAGGGGCGGCCGTTCGGGCGCGAGCCGTTCGACCTCGTGCGGCGGGAGCTGGCCGAGCGCTTCGGCGGCGTCACCGCCCACTTCCGGGCCCCCGCCCAGGGGGTGTGGCGGGACCCCGGCGGCGACGTCGCACGCGACGAGGTGGTGACCCTGGAAGTGATGGTGGCCGGCGCGCTGGACCGTGCCTGGTGGGCGGACTTCCGCCGCCGGCTGGAGGCGCTCTTCCGCCAGGACGAGGTGGTGGTCCGCGCCGTCCCCATGGAGCGCCTGTAGGTATACGTTACGAAAAGCTGGTCTGTCGTACTACGAAGGAACTGCGTTGTGGAACCTGTTCAGACGACCAGGTTCCGGGTACGCTCTGCCAGCGCCGCATCGAACACCGCTGCCGCGGCGCCCTCTCCGATGCTGCGGAGTTGGCACGGCAACTCAGGTCGGGACGCGGGATAAACACCGGCGCGGATCAGGCGTGCCCGAGCGTCGTGTGTGAGATAGGAGACATACTGCTCGGCGGCAGCCTCTATATCACCCACTCCGCGCAGCTCATTCGTCAGGCGTTTGGCTCGCGCGGCACGCTCGTCCGCCTGCTCGGCAGACGGAAGCGGGATTCGGTCCGTCCAAACGTTCGAAAGCTGACTCCAGTACCCTTCCTGTTCACAAATCAAGACACCGTAGTGAAGTGCCCAGCCAAGGAGATCCTGCCCAGCCGCAATCTTGTCAACAAGGCCATCGGCAGCGTACGCGCGTAAGTCAACGTCCAGTGGGAGCGATCCGAAGTGGGGGGGGGCACCACGGTACACGACCAGTAAATCAATGTCCTGAGCAGCGCCTACGGGCCGGACGGCAGAGCCGAGCGCAACCATGGCGAGGATGGAAGGATCGATACATAGCGCCTCAACCATACGGCGGGTCCATTCCCGCGCCTGCGGTGAAGGCCAGGAACGGATCGTCCGCTCAAGGATACGACTTGCCCCGGGCGGGTTGTCGCCGTGCGACGCATCACGTCGGTCGAAAGGCCCAACGAGTGTTCTACTGGTCATCGTCCTCCAAGTCCGCATCCAGGAGATCACCCACAGCGGAGACATATTCCTGGAGTTGAGCCACCAAGTCTTCCGAGTCGATCTCCGGGAGCAGAACATCTCCGTAGCTCGTCGCCTTCCTTGCCTGATTCAATTCCGAAAGCAGCTCCGACACATCCGGTAGGCCGTGTTTCGCCGCGAGTTCCTTTGCAAGTAAAGCCTTCTGCGCATGGTTCGTCGTGATCTTGGCGCCAAGATGCTCGGCAGCCGCTTTGACGGCTACTTCCAGGCAGTAAAAGCCGTAGATCGTAAGGTCGGACCAGTCAATTGGGTCCAGTGCGGCTGTTTGAGCCCGATCAAGGTGCGACTGGGCAAGCTGATACGGACTCGGTTGACTGCTGGGTGGCAGTGGCGTCATAGGGCCTGACGAGCTCGTTTCGGTGATCGTGAGCGCGATGTCTCCAGAGGGAAGTTAATCTCTTTCCCAGGATCGTACCAGCCAGCCGGGCACCCGGCAAAACGCGCCGCCCCTCCCCCGGAAGAAAGTGCCGCGGGGGGTGTTCGTTCCCCTCCCCGGACCCCTCCTGAACATCCTGTAAAACACCGCCTGACAAACACTTGGGTGTATTGCCCCCGGGTGGTACGTGCCGTGCCTCTGAAGGGGCTCGCGTCCGCAGCGGGACGCGTGTCCACGTACGCGGCAGGGAGAGCATGGCGAGCGAGAACGGCGGAACGGAAGAGACGACGGCTGCGGCGGAGAAGCGGAGCTTCCTCCCCATCGCACTCGCGGCGGCGGGGGCGCTCCTGGTGGGCGGGCTCTCCGGGGCGTTCGTCGCGGGTCCCCTCCTGGCGACCCGGGTGGCCCCCGCGGAGGCCGCCGCCGCCGAGAGCGGCGGGGCGGAGCACGCCGGGGGGGAGGCGCCGGCCGGGGAGGGCGGGGACCACGGCGGCGAGGGCGGCGAGGCCGCCGCCCGCCCCATCCACACCCTGGAGAACCTGGTCCTCAACCCCGCCGGCTCCGGCGGCACCCGCTTCCTGATGGTCACCGTGGCGCTGGAGCTCCGCGACGCCGCCGCCGAGGAGACGGCCAAGCAGCGCGACCCCGAGGTGCGCGACGTGGTGCTGCGCATCCTGGGGGGCAAGAGCGTGGAGCAGCTCGCCGACGTGGCCGCCCGCGAGGGGCTCAAGGCCGAGCTGCGGGACTCCACCGGCGCCGTCTTCTCCAGGGGCGCGGTCCGCCGCGTGTACCTCCCCCAGTTCGTCATCCAGTAAGCGGCCATGTCCTCCCAGACCCTCGCCCAGGACGAGATCGACAGGCTGCTGGGCGGCTCCGGCCAGCAGCGCTCCGCCCCCGTGGCGCGCAGCCGCGAGGCCGACGTCCAGGTGTACGACTTCCGGCGCCCGCACCGCGTCTCCAAGGAGCGCCTGCGCACCCTGGAGGCCATGTACGAGCGGCTGGTGAAGTCGCTGGAGGGGTGGCTCATGGCGCGCGTGCGCGGCCAGTTCGAGCTGCGCCTGCAGAGCGTGGAGCAGTACAGCTTCGGGGAGTTCACCCTGTCGCTCCCCACCCCCTGCGCCTCGTACATCTTCGACATCCGCGACTCCGGCGGGCAGCAGGGCGTCATCGACTTCGGCTCCGACTTCGCCCACTTCCTGGTGGACCGCCTCTTCGGCGGGAGCGGGAGCCTGATCAGCGTGGAGCGCGCGCTCACCCCCATCGAGCGGATGGCCGTGCGGACCATCGCCGACCGCGCCGTCCACCACCTGAGCGAGGTGTGGCAGGACCACGTCCGGCTGGACCTCATCCTCAGCGGCTTCGAGTCCATCCCCGAGATCCTCCGCATCGCCAACCGCGAGGACCCGGTGCTGGTGGCCAACGTGGAGGTCTCCGCCCCCGGGGTGAGCAGCCTCCTGGTGTTCTGCCTCCCCTTCGCCGTGCTGGAGAAGTTCTTTTCCAGCGGGAGCCAGCGGCGCGTCAACAACGTCACCGGCTCCGAGCGCGAGCGGGCCGCCAACCGCGAGCTCACCGAGACCTCGGTGCGCGCCACCCGCGTCCCCGTCTCCGCCCGGCTCCCCGAGTTCCGCCTCCCCATGCGCGAGCTGGCCTCGCTGCGGGTGGGGGGCGTGCTCTCCACCGGGATTCCCTGCGACGCCGAGCTGGACGTGCGCGTCGGCGAGCGGGCCCGCTACCGCGGCGCCCCCGGGCGCGTGAACCGCCGGCTCGCCGTCCGCATCGTCGACGGCCTCGACCCCGCGCCGGAGGAGAGCCCGGCCTCCGACCCCTTCCTCCAACCCGATACGTGAACGCCATGAGCGACGTGCTGACCGCCGCCGAGCCCGACTTCGCCGAGCTCGGGGACGGAATCTTCAACAGCGGCGAGGTCCCGCTCTCCATGCTCCTCGACCTCACCCTCCCCGTCTCCATCGAGCTGGGGCGCACCAGCATGACCGTGCAGGAGATCCTGCGGCTGGGGCGGGGGTCGGTGATCCAGCTGGAGCGGCTGGCCGGCGAGCCCATCGACATCTACGTCGGCGAGCGCCGCTTCGCCGAGGGCGAGGTGGTGGTGCTGGGCGAGCACTTCGGGGTGCGGATCACCCGCATCGTCTCCCAGCTCGCCCCCACCGAGGCCGACGCGTGAGCTTCGGAGCGCTGTTCGGGATGGCCGCCTCGCTGGCCTTCGTCCTCCTCCTCCTGGGGGTGTCCATGCGCGTTCTCCGCCGCTACGCCGTGGGCGCGGGCGCAGGGCGCGGCCGGCTCCCCATGGAGGTGGTGGAGCGCCTCTCCCTCGGCCCCCGGCAGGGGATCGCCGTGGTGCGCATCGGGAGCCGGCTGGTGGCCGTGTCCATGGGCGAGGGCGGCATCCGCCCCCTCGCCGAGCTGGGCGACGAGGAGCGTGCCCTGCTGGCCGAGCCCCGCCCGGCCCCCGCGCCCGTACTCCCGGCGTTCCTTCCCGCCGGGCGCGACTTCCGCGCCCTGCTGCGCACCGCGCTCCGCTCCGCCGCGCTCCTCGGCGCGCTCCTCCTCCCGCTCGGCGGCCTCGCCCCCGCCTCCGCCGCGGCGCAGGCGTCCGCCCCCGGGACCGCGGCCGTGCCCGGGCCGGTGGCGGCGCCGCGCGTGGACGCGGCGCGGGCCGCTCCCGTGGCCGGGACCAACCCCGGGAGCGCCGTGGGCCGCGCCGACACCATGATGGCGCGCCTGGCGCCGCAGGTGGACCTGCGCGTGGGCGAGGCGGGGAAGGGGCTCCGGCTGAGCGGGACGGTGGGGGTGGTGGTGATGATGGGGCTGCTGACGCTCCTCCCCACCCTGCTCCTGATGATGACGGGGTTCACCCGCATCCTCATCGTCCTGCACTTCCTGCGGCAGGCGCTGGGCACGCAGAACGCGCCCCCGGCGCACCTGGTGGCGGGTCTGGCGCTCCTGCTGACCGGGTTCGTGATGGCGCCCACGCTGGGCGAGGTGAACCGCACCGCGCTGCAGCCGTGGATGGACGGGCGGATGGAGCAGGGGGAGATGATGGTGGCCGGCGCCAAGCCGTTCCGCGCCTTCATGCTGTCGCAGACGCGCGACCGCGACCTGCAGACCTTCGTGGAGATGAGCGCCGCCGCCACGCCGCGCACGCCGGACGAGATCCCGCTGGTGGTGCTGACCTCGGCGTTCGTCACCAGCGAGCTGCGGACGGCGTTCCAGATCGGGTTCGCGCTCTTCCTGCCGTTCATCGTGATCGACGTGGTGGTTTCGTCGGTGCTGATGAGCATGGGGATGTTCATGCTCCCCCCGGCGATGATCGCGCTCCCGTTCAAGCTGCTGCTGTTCGTGCTGGCGGACGGGTGGACTCTGGTGATCCAGAGCCTGGTGCAGAGCTTTCGGTGAGGTTTGGCGGGGCCGCCCCGGAGGGAGCCAGCCAAACTACCGGCTGTCTCCCTCCGCAACGGATCATACGGGTACTGCGGAACGGCAACGGCAAAAAGCCCCTCCCCTGCTTGCGGGGGAGGGGTTTGGGGTGGGGGCCTGCCACGACACCGTGGAAGGTGAGGATCGAAGCATGGAGATGCCCCTCCCCCGGCACGGGGGAGGGTGGCGGCTCTAAGGCCGCCGGGTGGGGGCCCGCCCGGTGGTGTCCACTTCGGGTTTTCTTTGGTATGCTTCCTGCTGTAAGTAACGGTACCTCAAGGGCTTGGGTGTAGACCCGAGGGGTTGAACCGAAACAGAGGGAGGTTGCCGTCATGGCGGATAGGGACGACCTGAACGACAGCAGCGACAGCGCGGCGCCCCGGGAGAACCCGGTCAAGGACCCGGACCAGTGGACCACCGGGGACGAGCCGATGACCGGGCCGCAGCGCTCGTACCTGCACACGCTGGCGCAGGAGGCCGGGGAGGAGGTCGGGGACGACCTCACCAAGGCCGAGGCCTCCAAGCGCATCGACGAGCTCCAGCACAGGACCGGGCGCGGGGTGGACGACGGCGGCCGGTAGACACGCGAAAGGGGTGGGCCCGGCGGGCCCACCCCCTTCGCTTCTTCGCGCCTCCGGCCGGCTCAGCTCCCGAGCGGCCGCCCCAGATCCTGGAGGATGCGCGTCAGCACCTCCTCCTGCCCCTTCAGCGCCTCCCGCATCTCGAAGCTGTCGGTGCCGGCGATCTCCATGCGGAGGTCCGAAAGGTACGTTTCCAGCGCCCTCCCGAGCACCTCCCCCTCCTCCGCCGTCAGTGAAAGCTGCGCCATGGACTCCGCTCCGTCTCCTGTGGGTGTGGACCGAACCGACCGACCTCCGGGCGCTGCGTGCAGGCTTCGGACCAGGGGCGCTCACCCCGCGCCCGCCTCCGCGCCGAAGCGGAGCATCGCGAAGTCGCGCACCGGCCGGTAGCCGATCCGCGCGTAGACGGCGTTGGAGGTGGGGTTGGCGAGGTCGGTGAAGAGCACGCACGACCGGAACCCCTCCCCCAGGAGCGCCCGGCTCAGCTCCGCCACCAGCGCCGTCGCCAGGCCGCGTCCCCGCTGCTCCGGCGGGGTGTAAACCCCGTTCACCGCCACCGTTCGGCGGGTGGGGCGGGTCCGCGACGCCATGGCTCGTGGCTCCCCGTCGTCCCAGAGGTACACCTCCCCCGCGGCCATCCGCCTCCGCGCCGCTTCCAGCGCCTCGGGGTCCGCCTCCCCCATCGCCTCCGCCTCGAACGCCGCCATCCACCGGCCCACCCGCTCCGCGTCGCCCCCGGAAGCCCGCCGCATCCGCCCGGGGACGGAGGGGACCGGCTGCACTTCCGTAAGCGCTTGGAGGCGCTGCCGCATCGCCCCGCGCACCGGGGCGCCGGCCGCCTCCGTCCAGAGGCGCGCGAAACGCTCCGCCAGCGGGTCGGGCGCGACCACGGCGGGCACCGGGCGTCCGGCGGCCCGCAGCTCCGCCACCACCGCCGCGAGCGCGCCGTCCCCCGCCGCGGGGTCCCCGGCCAGGAGGAGCGGGCGCGGGGGCGTCATCAGCGCCGCCAGCTCCAGGCGGGCCCCGTCGCGCACGGCCGCGCAGAAGGGAGCCCCGCCCGCCCCGCGCGCCGCCAGGGCCACGCCCAGGAACAGGCTGTTCAGCTCCTCCTCGCGCTCCAGCTCCTCCCCCACGCCGGCGAGGAGCGCGTCCGCGTCCGGGAAGACCGTCATGCGGCTCCGGGAAACACACGGGCGGACGCAGGGCACGGAAGGTGCCCCGCGTCCGCCCGAACACCACGCGCACCCGCAGGAGGAGCGAACATGGCGGTGAGGTTCCGCACGACCGGCTGTCTGGCGAGCATCGTGATCTCGGTGGTGCTCACCATCGTCTTGAACCTGCTGCTGTACGCCTGCTCCGGCCGCGGCTTCTCCTGGTGACCGGGGGCGGCCTCAGCCGCCCTGGGACGGAGCCGGCGAGTCGGAGGGCGACTGGCAGACGAGGGACACGGCCTCCTCCACCAGCTCGGGGCTGAGCCGCGGGTACAGGCTGCGGGCGCGCTCCTCCACGTCCGCCCGCGAGGAGCCGGGGCGCACCATGGAACGGAGGGTCTGGACCCGGGCTTCACGGAGCTGGCGCGCCGTCTGCTCGGAGCGGCGCTGGCGCGCGGCGGCCATCTCGCTGGCCAAATCGACTGGGGACAACACGACCTCCGGGAAAGAGTCCCATCCACTTCGTCTGTATCCAAGATAACACCGCGCGCCGCCGCAGGAAGGCCGACGGCTTCCGGACCCCCGCTGGACCCCCCTCCCCCGACCCCTCCCCCGCAAGGGGGGAGGGGGGCACGACCACCACGAACTACAAGCACCGAAAGCAGTTGCGTGAGGGATGCGAGCCCGGAGGGGCGAGACCCGGCGCAGTTTGCCGGGGCTCGACTCCGTTAGCCGGCGTTGTTTGCCGGCTTACGGAGCCGCAGCCCGACCCCGGCGCCAGCCGGGGGCACGCCCAAGCCTCCCGAACCTTCCGACCCTCAGTGGCGCGAATGGGCGCTCTGCCCCGAGGCCGACAGCAGCGGCGGCGGCGACGGCTTCCCGCCCGGGGGGACGATCTCGAGCACCTGCATCATCCCCCGC
The DNA here is from genome assembly GCA_963733105.1 of uncultured Gemmatimonadales bacterium. GTDB lineage: Bacteria > Gemmatimonadota > Gemmatimonadetes > Longimicrobiales > Longimicrobiaceae > JAFAYN01. The sequence goes on from CAVTCB010000005.1 coordinate 455,687, forward strand.
TCCTCGTGCCCCAGGATGTGGCAGTGCATCACGAACCACCCCGTGGGCGCGCCGCAGCTGGGGCACCCCTCGAACCGCGCGTACTGCTGGCGGACGATGATGTATCCCGGCTGGGTGACCGTCCCGCCCGACGTCACCGGGAGGGGGAGCGCCAGCACGTCCAGCCAGATGGGGGAGCCGCTCCGCGCCGCCGTGTTGAGCTGCCTGTACAGCGCCGCGTTGGGATCGGTGGCGACGGGGGCCGAGACGTAGAGCACCTGGAAGGGGTTGATGTGGATGTGGAACGGGTGGTTGGTGGCCTGCCCGTAGTTGTAGACCTTCCAGGTCTGCGTGGAGTCCAGCACCATCGGCACCGGGCGCCCGGCCGCCGTGGCGGGGACGTACGTGGAGCTCGGGTCGAACTTCATGAAGTGGTTGGCCGCGTTCCCCAGGAAGAAGCGCGCGGGGTTCCCCGGCGCCACCCGCTGCGGGAAGAGCGAGTCGTTGAACACGATCACCGCCGAGGTGGTGTCGCGGATGAGCGCGGTGGTGTCCAGCGTCCCCTTCAGGTTCCACAGGAACCGGGGGAGCTGCGGGAGCGCCTTGGGGAGCACGGTCGTCGGGGCGGTCCCGGCGACCACCTCCACGTAGAAGAGCGTGTCCGGCGGCGGGTTGCCCTTCAGCTGCGACCTGCGGTTCGGCGAGGACGCGACCTGGCCCGTGAGGAGGTGCCTCCCCAGCGCGGTCGGCGCCTTCACGAACATGTCCAGGCGGTTCCCCGGGGCCATCAGCACGGAGGTGTCGGGGTTGCGCGCGTCGTAGTTCCCCGGGGCGTACTGGACGCCGTCGCGGGCGATGTCGTACATGGTCGGCTCGTCCTTGCCGGCCACGTCCACGAAGCCGACCTGGAACTGCGTGGTGGACGTGATGTTCTCGTTCACGATGCGCCACCGCTGCACCTCGCCGGGGCGCATGCGGATGACCGGGCGGTACTGCCCGTTCACCCGGGTCACCGGTACGGCGATGACGTCCACCAGGTTCATGCTGGAGTCCACCTGCTGCAGGGCGATCAGGCGCTCGCGGATGCGGCTGACCCGCGTGAGCGAGTCCAGCCCGCCGCCCTCCACGATCAGGGCCCCGGACATCCCGTTGACCACCTGCAGCGCCACCGAGCCGTGCTTGTGCGGGTGGTACCAGTGCGTCCCCGGGGACTGGTTCTGCGGGATGCGGAAGGCGTACTGGTGCGAGCTACCGGGGTTCACCTCCAGGAGCACGTCGTCGCCGTTGGAGGCGGGCGTGACGTGCATGCCGTGGAAGTGCAGGTTGGTGAAGTTGGCGCCGTGGAAGCAGTCCGGGTTGGTGTCGATCCCGGCCTGTGCGGCCGGGTAGCGCATGCACCCGTTGGTGGAGTCGGTGGGCGGCGTGTCGGCGCGGAGCGTGTTGACCAGCTTGATGCGCACCGAGTCGCCGGGGCTCACGCGGAGGGTGGGCCCGGGGAAGCGCGGCGCCTGGTTGATGGCGATGCCGTCGACGGCGGCCAGCCGGTAGGCGCGCAGCCGCAGGGTGTCCATGCGGAAGGTGTCGGCCTTCAGGGTGTCGACGCGCAGGGGGTTGCGGCTGGTGGTGTCGGCGCGGGTGACGCGCACCCGGAAGGTGGGGACGCGGAAGGTGTTCACCACCATCTCCAGCGTCACGTCCAGCACGCCGATCCGCCTCCCGTTCACCAGGCGCGGGGTGCTGCGGACCACGAAGGGCTCCACCAGCGTGTCCGACGCCGCCGCGGCGGGGGGCGCCGCCGGGCCGGACGGGCGGGCCGCGGCGGACACGGCCGCGACGACCAGGACGGCCGGGAGAAGGGCGAGCAACAGGTGCGCGCGCTTCGCCGGCGGTGAAGCAGGAGCGGTGGGCATGGGGTTTTCCGACTGGGGGAGTCCGAGGAACCGGACAAGGAGGGGCTGCACCGACTTCGCCAGTATACACACTATGCGAAGCTTCAACAAGCTGTTCCCGACAGGCCGGACTTGCGGGACGCCCGGGGCGGCCCCCAATTACCGCCTCCGGACACCGGGCAGGTCCCGCCCCACCGCAGCCAGGAGCTCTCCATGCCGCTCTCCCCGTTCCGCAGGCGCAAGCTGGACATGATGTTCTCCGTGCTCGACCTGGACGGCGACGGCTTCGTGGAGCAGGCGGACTTCACCCGCCGCGTGGAGGCGTTCGCCCGCATGCGCGGGTGGGAGGCGGGCTCGGAGGAGTACGAGCGCAACCTCCGCTTCGCGCTGGACGAGTGGGAGAACCTGCGCGAGACGGCGGACGCGGACGAGGACCACCGGGTGTCGCGCCGGGAGTTCGGTCGCTACGGCGAGGTGTTCCTGGACGACCGCGACGCGGTGCGGGCCCACGCCCGCGGGGACGCGCAGCTCCTCTTCGACGCCATGGACTCGGACGGGGACGGGAAGGTGACGGCGGACGAGTACCGCGTGTACCTGGAGGTGTGCGGGGTGGACGCCTCGGCCGCGGACGCGTTCTTCGCCCACGCGGACCTGAACGAGGACGGGCGGATCACCCGCGCGGAGATGTCGCACGCGGTGGAGGAGTTCCTGCTGAGCGAGGACCCGGCGGCGGGAGGCAACTACCTGTTCGGGCCGCTCCCGGACCGCTGAGGGACGCCGGGAGCCTGCCTCACCGGAAGCCGAAGGGCCGCCCCCCTCGTGGGGAGCGGCCCTTCGTGGCTCTTCACTCTTCGCTGGAGTCGAGATTGCCACTCTGGATGCGGGAGCGGGACCGCTCCGCCTGCTGCAAGTGCGCCCAGGCGTTGTGCTCCTCTTCTCTGTTCCAATCAGAGAGCGCGGCCTCGCTCAAACGAGCGGTCGTATCAGCCCGTGCGTAGCGCTCGGCGTACTTGCCCACTTCAGAGTCCGAGAAGTCGTACTCCGGGAGCATGTCGTCGTCCGGCTCAGTACCGCCTGGGTTCTGCACGTGTCCTCCTTCATCGCGGAATGCGCGAAAGACCTACCAGCTGATGGTGCCCTGCTTGCTGGTGTCCACCTGGTCGGTGTCGCCGCCGCCGAAGAGGAACTTCTCGGTGTTCTCGGTGAGGAGCTTCTTGGCGTCGGGGTCGCGGACGTTGAGGCCGTAGTGGTTGATGAGCATGGTCTGCTGGCGGAGCCACTCGGCCCAGCACACCTGGCAGATCTCCGCGTGGATTCGCTGTCCCCAGGTCGTTGTTGAACGGGGCGTAGGGGACCGGGGCGCGGGTCTGGCCGCAGCGGGTGCACTGTATGTCGGACATGGTCTTCCTCGTCGCTGGTGTCGGGGCGCCCTCGCGCGGCGCGGCGCCGGCACCGAATATACCCCGCGCCCCCGCACGCGTCCAACCGGAGGAGGAACGATGCCCGAGCCGCTCCCCGCCCGCCTCTCCGACGAGGGGCGCACGGCCACCTGGAACCCCGCCCTCACCCGCGCCTCGCAGGTGGTGCTCCGCGTGCGCCGCGGCGACGCCGTGGAGGAGCGCCGCTCGGTGAACAGCGGGCGCGCCCGGGTCAGGGAAGGGGAGGCGATCGAGGCCGTGACCCCCGCGGAGTAGCGCTACCGCCCGCCCACCACCGCGGCGTACGCGGCGCGCGACACGTCGCCCGCCACGCGCCGGGCCAGCTCCCGGTCGTGGAACCCGCGCGTCAGCACCACCAGCACGTAGGGGCGCCGCCCGGCGGGGAGGACGATGGCGGCGTCGTGGTTGATCCCGGTGATCCACCCGGTCTTGTTCGCCACCCGCACCCCCGCCGGGAGCCCGGAGGGGATCATCTCCCGGAACTCCTGCCGCCCCAGGACGGCGAGCATCTCCTCCGTGGCCCGCGGCGAGGCCGCCCGCCCGGAGGCGATCCCCGCCATGACCCGCATCAGCCCGTACGCCGTGGTGGTGTTGTTCATCCCCGCGCGGAAGGCCGGGCCGTCCTCCACCCCCCGCAGCACCCGCGTCTCCGGGGCGCCCAGCTCCGCCAGCGTCGCCGCGATCCGCGCCGGGTCGGCGAGGTCGATCAGCAGGTTGGTCGCCAGGTTGCTGGAGCGCGTGATCATCCGCTCCACCAGCTCGCGCACCGTCATCCGCCCGCCCAGCCGCCCGTAGATCTCCGCGTCGCTGTCGTCCGCGGCGGAGAGCGCGTACGCGCTCCCGTCGGCGATGCTGCGGAACGCGTTGCGCACCGGGACCGGCGCGTCCAGCGACAGGGCGCCCGCGTCCGCGCGCCGGAACAGCTCCAGCATCACGGGCACCTTCATGGTGCTCGCCGCGTGCATCGGCGTGCGGGCGTTCACCAGGAGCGAGTCGCCCGTCTCCAGGTCCATCAGCGCCACGGACACCTCCAGCGTGTCGCCCGGGAGCCCGTCCACCAGGCGCCGGACCTCCGCGTCGAGCGCGGAGAAGCGGGGCGGGGGGCGGAGGGTGGCGGCGGGGGCGCAGGCGGCGAGGGCCAGGAGGACGGAGAGGGCGGCTCGCTTCATGGGTGTCGGGAAAGCAGGGGACAAAAGAAGAACCGCACCGGCGGAAGTGAATCCCGGCCGGTGCGGTTGTCAACTCGTCGCCGCCGGAGCGGCCGGCGCGTCACCCGGCCGTCACGACCCGCTGATGGTGAGGGTCTGGTTGGCGACGGTCAGCGTCCCGCTGCTCACCGTCACGTTCCCCGTGGCCCTGGTGCTCCCGCCGGTGGAGATCCCTCCGGTGATCAGGAGGTTGGGGAAGGTACCCTGGATGGTGCGGGAGGCGCCGCTCATCACGACGGTGCCGTCGCTCACGGTGCCGCCGGACGCCGCCGCGTCCGCCGTGACGGTGAGCTTGCGGGCGTTCAGATCGAGCGTCCCCCCGCTCCCCATCACCAGGCGCAGGATGGTCTTGTCCGCGTCGGTCACCTGCGGCTGCGTCCCCCCCGAGTTGATGACGATGGTGTCGGAGGTGGTGGGAGTCCCCCGCGGGTCCCAGCTCCCGGCGGTGGTCCAGTCGCTCCCGCCCAGCCCGGTCCAGGTGCGCTGGATGCCGCCCGCCGTGAAGGTGACCTGGGCGTTGTCGGTGATGGCGGCGCCGCCCAGCGTCCCCGTGACCGTCGCCGTCCCGTCGGTCCCGGCGTGGGTCAGGTCGGCGGTGTAGGTGCCGTTGCCGACGTCGGTGACCGTGCCCAGTGTGCCCAGGTCGGTGCTCAGCACGACGGTCGCGCCGCCCGTGGTGAGGTTGTTCCCGTGCTGGTCCTTCACCTGGACGGTGACGGTGGTGATGCTCCCGCTGGTGAGCGCCGCGTTGGAGGTGGTGATCTGCGTCGCGGCGGTCGAGGCCGGCCCCACCGTCCCCGTGGCGCTGAACGTGGTGGAGAGGCTCCCGGCGGCCACGCTCAGCGTGTTGGTCCCGGCCGTGGTGCCCAGGGTCCAGCTCCCCAGCGCGGCGATCCCGGCCGAGTTGGTGGCCGGGGTCTCCCCGGTGATCGTCCCGCCGCCCGCCGTGACGGCGAAGACGACGGTGATCCCGGGGACGCCGTTCCCGTTGGCGTCGGTGATCCGCACGCTCGGCGGCGGGGTCACCGCGCTCCCGGCGGCGAGGCTCGCCCCGTCGCCGTCGAGCTTGGCGATGTTGACCGGCGTCCCCACCCGGGTCACGACGCCGCCGCTGGCGCCGGAGACGGTGCCGTCGTTCGCCGTCACCACGTGCGTGCTGTCCGCCGAGGAGCTGGTGGTGAAGACGACCGTGGCGATCCCGGACCCGTCCGTCGGGGTGCTGGGGGAGGCGAAGGAGCCGCCGCCCGTGCTGCTCCAGGCCACCGTCCGCCCCGCGGTCGGGACCACGTTGTTGAACGTGTCGGCGAGCTGGGCGGTGACGGTCACCGGGCTCCCGGCCACCACCGAGTCGGCGCTGGTGGTGACGATGTACTTGGTCGCCGCGCCCGGGACGAAGGCCACCGTGGCGGTCGCCGTCAGCGCGCTCCCGTTGAGGGTGCCGCTGATGGTTGCGCTCCCCGTGGTGGTCGGCGCCGTCAGGGTGGCCGTGTAGGAGCCGTTCCCGTTGTCGGTCACCCCCGAGAGGGTGCCGCCGGTGGCGCTCAGGGCGACGGTGCCGCCGCTGGCCGGCAGGTTGTTCCCGTTGGCGTCCTTGAGCTGCACGGTGAGGACCGAGGTGCTGGTCCCGTTCGCCGTGATGGAGGCCTGGCTCGCCGTGAGCGTGGAAGTCGTCAGCGACACCGCGCCGACCCGGGTGACCACGCTCCCGCTGGTGCCGGAGACCGTGCCGTCGTTGGCCGTGAAGGTGTAGGTGACGCCGGAGACCGTGCTGGTGGTGAAGACCACCGTTGCCACGCCCGAGGCGTTGGTGGCGGAGGTCGGGGAGGCGAAGGAGCCGCCCGCGCCCGTCTGGCTCCAGGTCACCGTCTGCCCCGCGGTCGGAACCGCGTTGTTGAACGCGTCGGCGAGCTGGGCGGTGACGGTCACCGTGCTCCCGGCCACCACGGAGTCGGCGCTGGTGGTGACGATGTACTTGGTCGCCGCCCCCGGCGCGAAGGTCACCGTGGCGGTCGCCGTCAGCGCGCTCCCGTTGAGGGTGCCGCTGATGGTGGTGCTTCCCGTGGTGGTCGGCGCGGTGAGCGTGGCCGTGTAGGAGCCGTTCCCGTTGTCGGTCACGCTCGAGAGGGTGCCGCCGCCGCTGGAGCCGAGGACCACCGTGCCGCCGCTGGCGGGCTGGTTGTTCCCGTTGGCGTCCTTGAGCTGCACGGTGACGACGGAGGTGCTGGTCCCGTTCGCCGTGATGGAGGCCTGGCTCGCCGTGAGCGTGGAGGCCGTCAGCGAGACCGCGCCCACCCGCGTGACCACGCTCCCGCTGGTGCCGGAGACGGTGCCGTCGTTGGCCGTGAAGGTGTAGGTGACGCCCGAGACCGTGCTGGTGGTGAAGACGGTCGTGGCGACGCCCGAGGCGTTGGTGGCGGAGGTGGGCGAGGCGAAGGAGCCGCCCGCGCCGCTCTGGCTCCAGGTCACCGTCCGCCCCGCGGTCGGGACCGCGTTGTTGAACGCGTCGGCCAGCTGCGCCGTGACGGTGACCGTGCTCCCGGCCACCAGCGAGTCGGTGCTGGTGGTGACGATGTACTTGGTCGGAGCCCCCGGGACGAAGGCCACCGTGGCGGTCGCCGTCAGCGGAGTCCCGTTGAGGGTGCCGCTGATGGTGGTGCTCCCGACCGTGGTCGGCGCGGTGAGCGTGGCCGTGTAGGACCCGTTCCCGCTGTCCGTCACGCTCGACAGGGTGCCGCCGCCGCTGGAGCCGAGGACCACCGTGCCGCCGCTGGCGGGCTGGTTGTTCCCGTTGGCGTCCTTGAGCTGCACGGTGATGACCGAGGTGCTGGTCCCGTCCGCCGTGATGGAGGCCTGGCTCGCCGTGAGCGTCGAGGCGGTGAGCGAGACCGGACCGACCCGCGTGACCACGTTTCCGCTGGTGCCGGAGACGGTGCCGTCGTTGGCCGTGAAGGTGTAGGTGACGCCCGACGTCGTGCTGGTGGTGAAGGCCACCGTGGCGACGCCCGAGGCGCTGGTGGCGGAGGTGGGCGAGGCGAAGGAGCCGCCCGCGCCCGTCTGGCTCCACGTGACCGTCTGCCCGGCCGTCGGGACCGCGTTGTCGTTGGCGTCGGCGAGCTGCGCGGTGACGGTCACCGCGCCCCCGGCCACCAGCGAGTCGGCGCTGGTGGTGACGATGTACTTGGTGGCCACGCCCGGCGCGAACGTCACCGTGGCGGTCGCCGTCAGCGGCGAGCCGGCGAGGGTGCCGCTGATGGTGGTGCTCCCGACCGTGGTCGGCGCGGTCAGGGTGGCGGTGTAGGAGCCGTTCCCGTTGTCGGTCACCCCCGAGAGGGTGCCGCCGCCGCTGGAGGCGAGGACCACCGTGCCGCCGCTGGCCGGCCGGTTGTTCCCGTTGGCGTCCCTGAGCTGGACGGTGATGATCGACGTCGAGGTGCCGTCCGCCGTGATGGAGGCCTGGCTCGCGGTGAGCGTCGAGGCCGTCAGCGAGGCCGGGCCGACCGTCGTGACCACGCTCCCGCTGGTTCCGGAGACGGTGCCGTCGTCGGCCGTGACGGCGTGCGTGGCCCCCGCGGTCGTGCTGGTGGTGAAGACGACCGTGGCGACGCCGCCCGCGTCCGTGGTGGAGGTCGGGGAGGCGAAGGAGCCGCCGTTGGCGCTCCAGGTGACCGTCCGCCCCGCCGTGGGCACCGCGTTGTCGAACGCGTCGGCGAGCCGCGCGGTGAAGGTCACCGGGCTCCCGGCCACCACGGAGTCGGCGCTGGAGGTCACGAGGTACTTGGTGGCCACGCCCGGCGCGAACGTCACCGTGGCCGTCGCCGTCAGCGGCGAGCCGTCGAGGGTGCCGGTCACGACGGCGACGCCGGCCACGGTCGGCGCGGTGAGCGTGGCCGTGTAGGAGCCGTTCCCGTTGTCGGTCACGGCGGAGAGCGTCCCGGTCCCCGTGGCGCTCAGCGCGACGGTGCCCGCCGAAGCGGTCAGCGCGTTCCCGAGCGCGTCCTTGAGCTGGACGGTGAGGGTCGAGGTCGAGGTCCCGTTCGCGGTGATCGACGCCGCGCTCGGGGTGAGGGTCGAGGTGGCGAGCGACACCGCGCCCGGGACCGTGGTGACCGAGTAGGTCAGCGGCGAGCCGGTGAGCCCGGCGCGCGCCGCCGTCAGCGTCTGGGCGCCGACGCCCGTGCCGAGCGTCCACACGATGCCGGCCGTCCCGGTCGCGTCCGTGACCGAGGTGGCCGCGGCCACCGAGCCGCCGCCCGCGGACACCGTCCAGGTCACCGTCTCGCCGGGGACGCCGTTCCCGCCGGCGTCCGTGACCCGCGCCACCAGGGTGCGCGTGGTCCCCGCGGCGGAGGTCCCGCCGTCGCCGGACACCTTGGCGATGTCGGTGGGCGAGCCCACCAGGCCCGTGGCCGTGAAGGTGGCCGGCGTCGCCCCGGGGGCGCTCGCCGTCAGCGTGTTGGGGCCCGCGACCAGTCCGAGCGTCCACGACCCGAGCGTGGCCTCGCCCGCCGCGTTGGTGGTCTGCACGGCCCCGGTCAGGGTACCGCCGCCCGCCGCCACGGCGAAGGTCACCGGGACCTCCGGGACGCCGTTCCCGCTCCCGTCCACCACGCGCACCCTGGGCGCCACCGGTACCGGCAGGCCGACGATGACGCTCTGCGAGTCGCCGGCGAGCACCTGCACCGTGCCGGCCCCGCCGACCTGCACGCGCAGGTCGCCGCTGGTCCCGGTGAGCCCGTCCGCGTCCGTGGCCGTCACCCGGTGCACCGTCCCCGCCGTGGTGCTCACGGTGAAGGTGACGGTGGCGACGCCCGCCGCGTTGGTCGTGCTGGTGGGCGAGGCGAACGTCCCCCCGCCCGTGCTGCTCCAGGTCACCGTCTTCCCGGCCGTGGCGATCGCGACGCCGGCGGAGTCCACCAGCTGCGCCTGGAGGGTGGCGGTGCTACCCGCCACCGGGTCCGGCGTGGACGTGCCGACCGCGTAGCCCGCGGGGACCAGGGAGGCCGTACGCACGGTCAGCGTCGCGCCGCCGCTCCGGCCGCCCGAGGTAGCCGTCACCGACGCCACGCCCGGCGCGACCGCCGTGGCGAGGCCGGTGGCGGAGACCCGGGCCACCCCCGTGTCCGAGCTGGCCCACGTCACCGCCGGCGTGGGGATCGGGTTCCCCGCGCCGTCACGCACCGTGGCGGTGAGCTGGCGCGTGGCGCCCACGGCCAGCGTGGCGGTGTCGGGAGAGACGGAGATGGTCGCGGCCGCGACCCCGGTCACGGTCACCGCGGCGGTCGCCCGGCGGGTGGTGTCCGCCCTCGAGAGCGCCGTCACCGACGCCGATCCCGGCGCGATCCCGGTCACGATCCCCGAAGCGCTCACCGCCGCCACCGAGGGGGCGTCAGAGCGCCAGATCACCGCCGAGTCGGCCACCCCGCCCGACACCCTGGCCCGGAGCTGGAAGTTCCCGCCCACCGGCACCGTGGCCGTGGGCGGCGTGACCGCCACGTCCACCAGCGGCTTCCCCACCGGGTAGCGGGACACGTCCTTCCCCACCACGTAGGAGAGCATGATCAGCGCGTCCAGCGCGGTGACCTCGCCGTTGCCGTCGGCGTCGCCGTTGGGCGACACCGTGAAGCCGGCGGGGAGGGTCTTCCCCACCACGTGCGAGAGGACCGCGAGCGCGTCCACCGCGGTGACGGAGCCGTCCGCGTTGACGTCGCCGCGCAGGAGCGGCCCGCCGGGCGCCTGTGCCGCGGCGGGGCCGCAGGGGAGCAGGCCGAGAGCGAGGGCGCCCAGCAGGGCGCCCCGGTATATCCAGCGCATCGGGTCCGAGGAAGGTGTGGGAATCCGGAAGGGAAAAGATCCAGGAATTTTTGGAGATTTACCGAGCAGGGGCCCGCGAGAAGATCGGCGGGTCGCGGCGGACCACGCGCGCGGAGAGGCTGCGGAAGCCGATCGCGGAGACCACCTCCTCCATCTTCACCCGGAAGCCCGAGCCCTCCACGGGGCTCCGGGTCCGGAAGTGCAGCGTGAGCACCGCGACGTCGCCCACGCCCTGCGGCGACGCCCCCGCGAACCGCACCCGTCCGGGCGCGGGCTCGTTCCAGGCACCCGCCACCCCCTGGGGGAACTCCGCCCGGCTCAGCGTCAGCGCGCGCGCGTCGTAGGACACCTCGCCCTGGTAGCTGGAGATCGCCCCGTCCACCTGCACCCGGCGGAGGTGGAGCCGCACCACGGCGGTCCCGCCCCCCTCGCCGGCCAGCACGATCACGGGGTGGATGCCGGGACCGGGGTCCTGCGCGGCGGCGGCGCCCCCGGGGAGCGCCGGGCCCAGGACGAGGGCGGCCAGGAGCGTCAGGAGGGCGGCGGTGCCGCGGGCGAGGAGGGAGGTGGGCACGGGTGCGACGGGGAAAAGGCGGAAGGCCGGCGCCCCGCCGGAGGGCGGGGCCGCGACGGCCTGAAGGTGCGCGGGGTATCGGGACGGCCTGGATGAGCGTCTGAAGAATGCGTCCCCGGAGGCCTCGTGTCAACGACCGCGGCTCCGTGGCGCCGCCGTGTTAAGCGATTGTCACTCCCGGACCTCCATCGGGCGGACGATCCAGCGGACGGTGTCGCCCGGCGCGGCGTACAGGCGGAGGAAGGCGCCGGCCCGTCCGCGGGCCGCGAACACCGCCCCTTCCGCGGGGACGGCGACCCCCGCCGGGAGGGTGTCCACCGCCAGCACCACCCCCCGCGCCGTGTCTCCGGCCGGGGCCAGGGGCCGGACCGCCACCTCCACCACCCCGGCGCCGGCGGGGGTGGCGCGCCCCACCGCGCGGTCGTAGAGGGTGAGGGTGTCCCCGCGGGGCGGGGTGTTGCGCGCTCCCACCACGGCGTACAGCCGGGGGGCCAGCCAGAGACGCCCGGCCACCGGCGCGGGGGCTTCCGGGGGCGGCGCGGCGGGGGCGCAGGCGGCTCCCAGGAGGAGCGCGAGGAGGCGGACGGGGGGGCGCATGCGTAGGAAGCTAACCCGCGGCGGGAGCGCCACAAAGGGCGCGCGCTGGCCCGCATCCTGCTCTGTCCCCCGCGTCTCCCTCCCGGCCCGGGAGGGGTGCGGCCGGGGAGTTCCGCCCCGCGCGGACACGGAGAGTCCATGGAGATCACGGTCAACTGCAATCTCGCCATCGCCCTGGCCCGGGAGCTCCGGGAGGGGAGCGAGGAGCTGACGCACCGCTGGCTGGAGCGGATCGCGGCGCGGGTGAACCTCGAGCCCAACCGCGTCTTCCCCACCGACGAGCTGCTGGACCACGTCCCCCTCCTGATGGTCGGGATCGCCGACTACCTGGAGAACCCCGTGCAGGAGATCACCGCCGACGTCCCGGTGGTGGCCAAGGCCATGGAGCTGGGGGAGCTGCGCTGGTCGCAGGGCTTCGACGCCCACGAGATCCTCAAGGAGTACGAGATCCTGGGCGGCGTCCTCTTCTCCTTCCTGGCGCGCTCCGTGGACCGCATCGAGGAGCCGTGCACCCGGGGCGAGCTGCTGGCGTGCGCCCACCGGCTCTTCCGCGCCGTCTCCATCATCCAGCAGCACACCACCGGGCACTACCTGCGCCTCTCCGCCGAGCGCGTGCGCGAGCGGGAGAACCGGCTCCGCTCCTTCAACCGGATGGTCTCGCACGAGCTCAAGAACCGGATCGGGACGGTGATCGGGGCCGCGCAGATGCTCCAGGAGGACTGGGTCGGGGAGAACTCCGAGAAGCGGACCCGCTTCGCCGGGATCGTCGTGCAGAACGCCGGGGCCATGCAGGACACGCTGCAGAACCTGATCGAGCTGTCGCGGCTGGACACCGACGCGCGGCGGCAGCGCAACGTCCTCCTCCCCGAGGCCGCGGGCGAGGTGATCCGGCAGCTCCGCGAGATGGCCAGCTCCCGCGGGGTGGAGGTTCGCGTGGACGGCGAGCTGCCGAAGGTGGAGGTGAGCGCCGCCGCGGTGGAGCTGTGCCTCTCCAACTACGTCTCCAACGCCATCAAGTACTCCGACCCCACCAAGTCGCGCCGCTGGGTGCGCGTCTGCGGGCGCCTGGACAACCGGGAGGACGGGAGGGGGTGCGAGCTGGTGGTGGAGGTGCGCGACAACGGCCTCGGGGTGCCGGAGGAGGCGCGCCCGAAGCTGTTCCAGCGCTTCTTCCGCGCCCACGGGGAGACGGTCACCGGGGTGGAGGGGACCGGGCTGGGGCTCAGCATCGTGCGCGAGACGGTGGAGGCGCTGGGCGGGCGCGCCTGGGCCGAGTTCGGCGACGGCGGGTCGGCCTTCGCGCTGGCGCTCCCCTGCCGCCGCGCGGCGGAGCGAACCGACGGGAACGTTTGACGTCGGGCAGGGGTTGAGCACTTCCGGGGTCGTGCCGATCCCTGTATGTTGAACGCCCATCCGCGACAGGTCCCCGGTCCGGGCGACTTCCTCCGAATCATCCAAGATGCTCCGTACTCCACGCCCCGACGCGGGCCGACGCGCGACCCGCATCGACGCGCTGAAGAGCGCCATATCCGACCACATCACCTACACGCTCGCGCTGGACCGCTCCACGGCGGACGAGCGCGACGTGTACATGAGCTCCGCCTGGAGCGTCCGCGACCAGCTCGCCGAGCGCTGGGCGGCCACGCAGGCGCAGTACCGCCGGACCGACGCCAAGCGGGTCTACTACCTCTCGCTGGAGTTCCTGATGGGGCGCACCCTCGGGAACGCGCTGGTGAACCTGGGGCTGGACGACGAGACCGCCGAGGCGGTGGGCGGGTTCGGCTACGACCTGGAGGCGCTGGAGGAGCGCGAGCCCGACGCCGGCCTGGGGAACGGCGGCCTGGGGCGGCTGGCCGCCTGCTACCTGGACTCCATGGCGACGCTGGAGCTCCCCGGCTACGGCTACGGGATCCGCTACGAGCACGGGATCTTCAAGCAGCGCATCGACGAGCAGGGCCGCCAGGTGGAGAAGCCGGACAACTGGCTCCACGACGACAACCCCTGGGAGATCGCCCGCCCCGACCGCACCTTCCGCGTGAAGTTCAACGGCCGCGTGGAGGGGCGTGCCCGACGAGGAGGGGCGCGTCCACTTCCGCTGGGTGGACACGCAGGACGTGCTCGCCATGGCGTACGACACGCCGATCCCCGGGTACTGCAACGACACCGTCAACACGCTGCGGCTCTGGGCCGCCAAGGCCACCGAGGAGTTCGACCTGGACGACTTCATCCGGGGCGACTACCTGGCCGCCGTGGAGTCCAAGACGCGCAGCGAGACCATCTCCAAGGTCCTCTACCCGCCGGACGACACCGGGAGCGGGAAGGAGCTGCGCCTCAAGCAGCAGTACTTCTTCGTCAGCGCCACGCTGCAGGACATCTTCCGGCGCTACAAGCTGGAGCGGAAGAGCTTCACCGACTTCCCCGACAAGGTCCAGATCCAGCTCAACGACACCCACCCCGCGGTGGCGATCCCCGAGCTGATGCGCCTCCTGATGGACGAGGAGGGGCTGGAGTGGAACGCGGCCTTCGACATCGCCCGGCGGAGCTGCGCCTACACCAACCACACCGTGCTCCCGGAGGCGCTGGAGACCTGGAGCATGGAGCTGTTCGGGCGGCTCCTGCCCGCGCCACCTGGACCTGATCCGCGAGATCGACCGCCGCTTCCGGGACAAGGTGGCCGACCGCTTCCCGGGCGACCCGGCGCGGGTGGAGCGGATGGCGATCCTCTCGGGGGGCGTGGTCCGCATGGCGCACCTGGCCATCGTGGGGAGCCACACGGTCAACGGGGTGGCGGAGCTTCACACCCGCATCCTCAAGGAGAGCATCTTCCGCGAGTTCCACGAGCTCTGGCCCGAGCGCGTCACCAACGTCACCAACGGGGTGACGCAGCGCCGCTGGGTGCTCAAGGCCAACCCCGCGCTCTCCGACCTGGTCTCGGAGGTGGTGGGGGACGGGTGGGTCACCGACCTTCCCCAGGTGCGGGGGCTGGAGCCGTACGCGGCCGACGCCGGGTTCCGGGAGCGCTGGGGCCGCATCAAGGCCGCCAACAAGGCGGCGCTCGCCCGGACGGTGCTGGAGGAGTCGGGGGTGCGCATCGACCCGGACGCGCTGGTGGACGTGCAGGTGAAGCGGATGCACGAGTACAAGCGCCAGCTCCTGAACGCGCTCCGCCTGGTGGACTCGCTCCTCCGGCTGCGGGACGAGCCGGGGCTGGACCTGGTCCCGCGCGCGGTGCTGTTCGGCGGCAAGGCGGCGCCCACCTACTGGACCGCCAAGCTGATCATCCGCCTGATCAACGCCATCGCCCGCGAGGTCAACTCCGACCCCCGGGTGAGCGACCGCCTCCAGGTGGCCTTCCTCCCGGACTACCGGGTGTCGCTGGCGGAGCGCATCTTCCCCGGGAGCGACCTGTCCGAGCAGATCTCCACGGCCGGGTACGAGGCCTCGGGGACGGGGAACATGAAGTTCGCGCTGAACGGGGCGCTGACCATCGGCACCCTGGACGGGGCCAACGTGGAGATCGCCGAGGCGGTGGGGCCGGAGAACGTCTTCATCTTCGGGCTCACGGCGGAGGAGGTGGCGGCGCGCAAGGCGGCCGGGTACGACCCGCGCGTCTTCGTGGAGAAGAGCGCCCGCCTGCGGCGCGTCCTGGAGTTCGTGGCCGGGGGGGGGCTTTCCCCGGAGGAGCCGGGGCTCTTCCGCCCGCTGGTGGACGGGCTGCTCCACGGGGACACCTACATGCTCCTGGCCGACTTCGACGCCTACCTGGCGGCGCAGGACGCGGTGGACGCGGCGTACCGCGACCGGGAGGGGTGGACCCGCGCCTCCATCCTCAACGTGGCGCGGTGCGGCTTCTTCTCCAGCGACCGATCGGTGAAGGAGTACGCGGACCGGATCTGGAAGCTGTAACGCCCCGGCCCGCCGGGAGCGCAGCGAAGCCGCCACGGGAAATCCGTGGCGGCTTCCGCTTTTTTCCACGTCCGGCGCCGGTTTGACAGACGGATGCCGGCCGGCTAACCTGTCCGACTCCGTCCCAAACCCTCTCGCGGAGAAACCCGAATGATCCCGTCAATGCGCCGAAAGGCCGCGAGGCTCCTGCTCGCGGCCGCGGCCCTGCTGGGGGTGGCCGCGCCCCCGCTGACCGCGCAGTCCACCGGCACCGTCCAGGGCACCGTGGTGGAGACCGGCAACCGCCGCCCGCTCGCGGGCGTGCGGGTGGAGGTGGCCGGGGGCGGCCCGGGTACCGTGACCGGCAGCACGGGCGAGTACACGCTGGCCAACGTCCCGGCGGGGCGCGTCCAGCTCCGGGCGGCCATGCTCGGCTTCTCGCCCGCCACGGCCACCGCCAGCGTGGCCGCGGGGCAGACCGCCCGCGCCGACTTCGCCCTGGTCGCCACGGCCGTGTCGCTGGACGCCATCGTGGTCACCGGGACGCCCGGGGCCACCAGCCGCCGCGAGCTCGGCAACTCCATCGTCAAGCTGGACGCCGAGGAGGTGATCGAGAAGACCACGGTCAGCGACGTCACCGAGATCCTGCAGTCCCGCACCCCGGGCGTGCAGATCCTGTCCAACTCCGGCACCCCGGGCGCGGCGGCCGACATCGTCGTGCGCGGCGCCGGCTCGCTCACGTCGGTGCGTCCGGTGATCTACGTGGACGGGATCCGCTACAGCGACTCCTCGCTCGGAAACTTCGGCGCTTCCGGCGCCGGCACCACCGCCTTCAGCACCCAGGTCACCTCCGCGCTCTCCTTCATCAACCCCGAGGACATCGAGTCCATCGAGGTGCTCAAGGGGCCCGCGGCGGCCACGCTGTACGGCGCCGAGGCGGCCGCCGGGGTGATCCAGGTGATCACCAAGAAGGGCCCGCGCGGCCAGCAGCGGACCCAGTGGAACGTGAAGTACGAGTTCGGCCGGAACGAGGTCGGCTCCGACATCCCGGACAACTTCACCACCTGCACGCCGACCAACATCGCTGCCCGCACCACCGTGAACGGCGTCCCCGAGCCGACCTTCCCGGGGTGCCAGGGGGTGGCGGTGGGGACGGTGCTCCGGCAGCGGAGCCCCATCCTGGACGACCCCTTCGGCGCCCAGGGCGGCGACCTCAACCGGCTGACCCTGTCGGTGCGCGGCGGCACCGACCGCGCCTCCTACTACGTCGCGGGCGACCTCGACCAGGAGAACGGCGTCTTCGCCAACAGCTTCAACCGCCGGCGCTCGATGCGGGCCAACTTCACGGCCTATCCCACCGAGCGGCTGCAGCTCAACGTCTCCACCAACTACGTCCGCAACCACCTGCGGCTCCCGGTGGGCGACGAGTCCGGGCAGGGGCTCTACCTCCTCTCCGTGCGCGGCATCCCGGGGCGGCGGACCGACTTCCCCAACGTGTTCCCCGGCTACCCCGGCTCCGTGGGCGGCGAGCAGGCGGTCCGCTACGACAACCAGACCTACTCCGACCGGACCACCCTCGGGGCCACCGCCGACCACCGGACCACCGACTGGCTCCGCAACCGGCTGACCCTGGGGCTCGACCTCACCCAGAACGAGGCCCGGCTGGTCTCGCCCCCGGGCTCCACCGACGCCGAGTTCGCCGGCACGCCCGAGGGCGCGAGCGCGCTGCGCTACCCGCGCAACCGGGTGTACACCGCCGACTACGTGGGGACGGTCCAGCTCCCGCTCACCGGGTGGCTGGAGTCCTCCACCTCCTTCGGCACGCAGTACATCGCCCGGCGCTTCGACCAGCTCTCCGGCCAGGGCACCGGGCTCGGCGCGCCCGACATCACCACCATCCAGAACGCGGCCACCACCACGGGGGCGAACCTGTTCGAGGAGGTCAACTCGATCGGGTACTACCTGCAGCAGCAGTTCAGCCTCAACAACCGGCTGTTCCTGATCGGCGCGCTGCGGGCGGACGACTTCTCCAGCTTCGGCGAGGAGTTCGACCTGATCGTCTACCCCAAGGCGCAGGCCTCCTACGTGGTGAGCGAGGAGCCCGCGCTCTCCGGCTTCTTCGACGCCATCCGGGCCAGCGACTTCAAGCTGCGCGGGGCGTACGGCCAGGCGGGGCGCGCGCCCTCGGCCAACCAGGCCAACCAGACGTACACCGTGGTCAAGGTGACCATGCCCACCGCGTCCGGGACCACCACGGTGAACGGCGTGCGCACGGTGAACTTCGGGAACCCGAACCTGGAGCCGGAGCGCGGCGAGGAGTACGAGCTCGGCTTCGAGGGCGGCTTCCTCGACAACCGCGTCAACGTCGACTTCACGTACTACAACAAGCGCACCGACAACCTGCTCCAGGCGGTCTCCATCGCCCCGTCGGTGGGCTTCTTCGCCGGCCGCACCGAGAACCTGGGCGACATCCGCAACACCGGCGTCGAGCTGCTCCTCACCGCCACCCCGGTGCAGCGCGGCCCCTTCGCGTGGGAGACCCGGCTCAACCTGTCCACCAACCGGAACGAGCTGCTGAGCTTCGGGCAGCCGGGGATCATCCGCAGCGTCCTGACGGGGCAGGCCTACGCCGCGGTGCAGGAGAACCGCGCCGGGTACCCGCTCGGCGGCTTCTGGGCGCAGCAGGTGGCGCGCGACGCCAACGGCGACTACGTCTTCAACTCGCGCGGCCAGCCGGTGGTCGACACCGCCTTCACCTACATGGGGCCGCCGGCGCCCACGCGGGAGGTCGGCTTCTCGAACACCTTCACGCTGTTCCGCAACGTGCGGCTCTTCGCCCAGCTGGACTACAAGGGCGGGAACAAGGTGTTCAACTACAAGGAGTACAACCGCTGCCGGTTCCAGACCAACTGCGAGCAGGTGAACAACCTGCAGGCGCTGGCGCCGGTGTCCTCCGCGGACTCCGCCGTCTTCCGCGAGGTGGGGATCTACCGCGGCTCGGCGGTGACGCCGGCCGGCGCCCCGGTCAACCTGTTCGCGCCGTACATCGAGGACGGGGACTTCGTCAAGCTGCGCGACGTGTCCATCTCGTTCACGCTCCCGTCGCGGTACCTGGCGTTCACCCGCGCGTCGAGCGCCTCGCTCACGCTGGCCGGGCGCAACCTGGCGACGCTCTGGACCCGGTACTCCGGGATCGACCCCGAGGTGAACACCTACGGCGGCCGTTCCTTCGTGCGGGTCGACGCGTACGCGATGCCGCAGAACCGGCGCCTGTCCGCCGCCATCAACCTGAACTTCTGACGGGGGACGCACCTATGAAACGCTTCCTGACCGCCTCCGTCCGGCGCCGGACGGCCGCCCTGGGGGTCGCGCTCGCGGCCTCCGGCGCGCTCGCGGGGTGCGACAGCCTCCTGGACGTCGAGAACCCGCAGGCCATCAACGCCGAGAACCTGAACGACCCGTTCTACCTGGGGCTGCTCACCAACGGCGTGGTGGGCGACTTCCAGCGGGCGTACGACGACCTGATCTACTACAGCGCCGTCTTCAGCGACGAGCTGCGCAACCACACGACCATCGTCGAGGAGCAGCTGATCGACCAGCGGCGCATCGACCCCGACAACGGGACGCTCAACGTCTTCATGTACTCGCAGGTGCAGCGGGCGCGCTTCCTGGCCGACAGCACCGCGATCCGGTTCCGCACGCTGCGCGGCGACACCGCCAACTCCGACCTGCGCCTGGCCCGGGTGCTGGCGTACGCGGGGACCACGTACAACCTCCTGGGCGAGCACTACTGCGAGATCCCGGTCAACCTGAGCGCGCCGCACACGCCCCAGGAGATCTTCCGGGACTTCTCCATCCCCCGCTTCAACGACGCCATCGCGGTGGCGACCGCGGCCCGCGCCGCGGCGAGCTCGGCGACCACCGCCGGGGCGCGCACCATCGCGGGCGCCGACTCCATCATCAACCTCTCGCGCGTCGGGATCGCCCGCGCCGCGCTCAACCTGGGCAACCTCCCGCTGGCGGCGCAGAACGCCTCGCAGGTGCCCGCCGACTTCGTCTTCCGCTCCTTCTACTCCGAGAACAGCACCGAGGAGAACCACGTCCTCTTCGGCCGCATGACGGCGCCGATCGCGGCGAGCGTCACGGGGACGCCGTTCGAGGCGCTGCGCGACCCGCGGGTGCCGCTCCCCACGGCGAACGAGGCGGTGCAGGGCGGCGGCCGGGCGTTCGTCCCCAACTCGCCGAGCGCGTACAGCACCTACACCGGGACGCTCCCGGGGGGCGAGTTCACCCGCTCCTCCTCCATCCGCATCGCCTCGGGGCTGGAGGCCCAGTACATCCGCGCCGAGGCGGAGGGGCCCAACGCGACCACGCTGGCCTTCATCAACGCCCGGCGTGCCCTGGGAACCCAGGCGGCGCTCCCGGCCACGGTGAGCCGGGCGGACTTCCTGGCCGCCGTGCGCGACGAGCGCCGGCGCGACCTGTACATGGACGGGCACCGGGTGGGCGACCTGCGCCGGTACGAGGCGCAGTACGGCAACATCGAGGACTTCAACGAGTACCAGCGCGGCTCGTACCTGGGGAGCACCACGATCGACTACGCGGACGTGAAGTGCTTCCCGGTGAGCCGGGCCGAGATCAACGCCAACCCGTTCTACCGGTAAGGGCGGGGTCCGGCAGCGTTTCGAAGAGGGGCCCGGCGAGCGATCGCCGGGCCTTTTTTACCTACGGGTTCGGGAGAGAACCGTGAAGATCCTCAGCAGATTCGTTTCCCTGGCGGCGGGCGTGGCCCTGGCCGCGTGCGCCCGTCCGGCCGTGGCGCCGGCTCCTTCCGCCGATGCGCCGCCCGCCGTGCAGCGGGAGTTCCGGGGGGTGTGGGTGGCGAGCGTGGCGAACATCGACTGGCCATCGCGGCCGGGGCTCCCGGCCGAGCGGCAGCAGGCGGAGCTGCTCGCCATCCTGGACCGCTCCGTGGCGCTCAACCTGAACGCGGTGATCCTCCAGGTGCGCCCCGCGGGGGACGCGCTCTACCGCTCCGAGCTGGAGCCCTGGTCGGAGTACCTCACCGGGACGCAGGGGCGCGCGCCGGAGCCGCTCTGGGACCCGCTGGAGTTCGCGGTGGCCGAGGCGCACCGGCGCGGGCTGGAGCTGCACGCCTGGTTCAACCCGTACCGCGCCCGCCACCCCAGCGCGCGCACGCCGGAAGCCCCCGGCCACCTGATCCGCACCAACCCGGGCGTGGTCCGCCCGTACGGCCGGAACGTGTGGATGGACCCCGGCGAGCCGGCGGTGCAGGAGCACTCGCTGCGGGTGATGCTGGACGTGGTGCGGCGCTACGACGTGGACGGGGTCCACATCGACGACTACTTCTACCCCTACCCGGAAGCCGACTCCACGGGGCGGCTCGTCCCCTTCCCGGACGAGCCGAGCTGGACGCGCTACGCGGGGTCGGGCGGGACGCTCGGGCGCGACGACTGGCGCCGGAAGAACGTGGACGACTTCGTCCGGCGGCTCTACGGGGAGGTCAAGCGGGAGAAGCCCTGGGTCAAGTTCGGGATCAGCCCCTTCGGCGTCTACCGCCCGGGAACCCCGCCGGGGATCACCTCGGGCGTGAACCAGTACGGGCAGATGTACGCCGACGCGCTGAAGTGGTGGGAGGAGGGGTGGATGGACTACTTCGTCCCGCAGCTCTACTGGCCCATCGCGCAGGCGCCGCAGAGCTACCCGGTGCTGCTGCGCTGGTGGGCCGAGCACAACGCGAAGGGGCGCCACCTCTGGCCGGGGAACTTCACCAGCCGTGTCGCCTGGGACAACCCGCCGTTCTGGCCCGCGTCCGAGGTGCTGGGGCAGATCTACGTGACCCGCGGCCACCCGGGGGCCACGGGGAACGTGCACTTCAGCATGCGGGCGCTGATGCGCGAGCCCGACCCCGACTCCCTGGGGACGCGCCTCCGCCGCGAGGCGTACCGCGAGCCCGCGCTGATCCCCGCCTCGCCGTGGCTGGGGCGCGGGACGCCGCCCCGGCCGCAGGTGGAGGCCCGCCCCGACGCCTCCGGCGGGACGGCGCTGACGCTGGCGCCGGGCGGGAGCGGGGCGCCGACGTGGTGGGTGGTGCAGGCCCGCCGCGGCGCCGGCTGGACCACGGAGGTCCTCCCCGGCGTGCAGCGGACGCACGTGGTTGTCGCGGACAGCACGGGCGCGGCGCCGTCGGTGGTGGCGGTCTCCGCGGTGGACCGCGTCGGCAACCAGGGACCGCCGGCTGTGGTGAGGGTGGAGAGCCGGTAATCGAAGCGGGCCCCGGGAGATCCCGGGGCCCGCCGGCGTTCAGGGTTGATCGCCGGGCGTCGGGGGGGCGGGGTCGCGGCGGGACGGCCAGCGGGGGCCGCGGACGCGCCGGAAGAGACGCCAGGCCGCCCACAGGATCAGGCCGAGCGGGACCAGCCACCCCAGCGAGGCGATCAGCCCGGCCAGGAAGCCCACGAAGTTGCGCCAGGCGTCGCGGAACGCCTCCACGATGGGGTTGGTGCCGGGATGGTCGCCGCCGATCACCGACACGGGCTCGTGCAGGTTCACGGTGAGGGTGCTCACGGCCACGCGCGTCCGCAGGTAGCGCAGCCGCCCCTCGAAGCGCTCGATCTCCTCCCGCACCCGGGCCAGCTCCCGCTCCACCGCCAGCACGTCCTCCAGCTTCCCCGTGCGCGTCGCCAGGAGGGTGACCAGCCGCTCCTCCAGCCGGCGCGCGTTGGCGACGCGCGCGCTCACGTCCACGAACTCCTCCCCCACGTCCTCCGCGGTCACGTTCACGGACTCCACCCTGCCGAGCGGCGAGAGCCCGCCCACCGCCTGGTCGAAGCGCGCCGCCGGGACCTTGAGCTCCAGCGAGGCGCGGCGGACCTCGTTCTCCCCCGTGCTCATGGAGGTGTTCGCCACGTAGCCGCCCACGCCCGCCGCGATCCGGCGCACCCGCGCGATCGCCGGTTCCAGCGAGTCCACCTCCACCGACGCCTGCCCGGTGCGGATGATCATGGAGGGGACGATGGCGGTGTCCGCCCGCCCACCCGCCGGGGCCTGCGCCTCGACGGGAGGAGCCACGGGAGCCGCGGCGTCCGCCGCCGCGCCCTTCGGCGCGCTCGCCGCCCTCTCCGCCGCGACGGACGGCGCGGAGCCGCCGCTGGCGGCCCCGTCGGTGGAGGCGGCCTGCTCCATCTCCATGAGGGGCTCCTGGCCGGAGCCGCAGGCGGAGAGGAGGAGCAGGGCTGCGAGAAAGCTCAGGATGCGCATGGGCGGGCGGGGAGGAGGGTGGGAACGGACGCCGGAGGAGTGGGACCGCCGGAGGCGGGGGATTGTTCCGCGGGGGTACCCCTCACCCCCGGCCCCTCTCCCACAAGGGGAGAGGGGAGCACGACACAGGGGGGTGAGATCGAAGTCGTGGACCGTCCCGGACGGGGAAGGGGGCGGCCTATCGAGCCGTGGGGGCGCGCGGAGGATTCGCTCACGCCGGCCCCAGGTCGAACCCCATCACCACGTCCGAGTACGACGCCGCGTACACCGACCCCCCTCCCGCCGCCGGCGAGGCGAGGAGATGCCCGGGCGGCATCCGGTACTGTGCCACGATCCGCCCGTCCCCCGCCGAGAGCACCGACAGCAGGCCGTTCACCGAGCCGATGCTCACGTGCCCGTCCGCCACGGCGGGGGAGGAGTCGTAGATCACGCTCCCCGTCGCCGCGGTCCACACCTCCCTGCCGTCGGCCGCGGAGAGGCAGCGGACCTCCCCCCTGTCGCCCAGGCAGCCGACGTAGATCCGGCCGTCCACCAGGGCGGGGGAGGAGTAGCCCACCTTGTCGCCCGGGGAGGTGTAGGTCCAGCGCGTCTCCCCCGTCGCGGCGTCGAAGGCGTGCAGGACGTTGCCGTTGGCGGGGACGTAGACGCTCCCCCCGCCCACCGCCGGGCCCCCGATGGCGGGGGAGTAGGCGAACGACCGGTCCGTCCCCGGCCTCCTCCACGCCTGCGCGCCCGTGGCCGCGTCGAGCGCGTACACGTAGGTGTCCCACGCGCCCAGGTAGATCCGCTCGCCGTCCGTGGCCGCGGGGCTCTGCGCGAAGGCCGAGTTGCCGGGCGGGAGGGTGAACTTCCAGCGCACCTCCCCCGTCCCCAGGTCGAGCCCGTACACCGACCCGTCCCCCGAGGCGATCGCCGCGACCCCCTTCGCCACCGCCGCGGAGGCGTACACCGGGCCCCCCGTCGCCCGCTTCCAGAGCCGCCGCCCGTCGCGCGCGCGGAAGGCGTGCACCGCCCCGTCCGCGCTCCCCACCACCAGCGTCCCGCCGGACACCACCGGGGACGAGTGGCAGTACCCGTCCGTCGCCGCCTTCCAGACCTCCCCGCCGTCCGCGGGGCGGAGCGCGACGACCGAGCCGTCCATGGCGCTGACGTAGAGGACGCCGTCCTGCAGCAGGAGGTGCGACATCACCCCGCCGCTCAGGCGGCGCTCCCAGCGGGGCCGCAGCGGCGCGTCCGGGCGGCGGACCACGCACCGGGCGCTCCACCTCGCGCCCGTTCTCCCCCGCCCGCAGCACGAGCCGGTTGTGCCCGGCGGGGACGGCGTCCGTCGCGCACCGCCGCCGAGGCGAGCGGCGCCCAGGCGCCCTCGTTCCAGCGCGCCTCCCGCATCCCCTCCATCCCCACCGGGACCGGCTGCCCCGCGGACACGGCCAGCGCGCCCAGCGCCCACACCGGGCGCTTCTCGCGCGCGGGGGCGAGCGGGACGCGGGTGAGCGGCTGCGGGGTCGGCTGCTCCTTCGTGCGCCGGGCGATCCGCACCTCGCCGGCCTCCGCGTCCACCTCCACCCGGAGGTACGAGCCCTGGTACAGCCCCCTGCTCATGGTGCAGGGGATGCCGTGCCAGTCCCAGAGCAGGTCCGAGTGCCCGTGGCCGGTGAGCACCGTCTTCACGTTGTACGGCTCCAGGACCTCGAACAGCGCGCGCTCGTTGTCCACCATCACCGGCGCGCGCCCCGTCCAGTGGTGCGTCACCACGAACACGGGCGTCCTGCGGCCCACGCGGCGCAGCTCCGCCTCCAGCCAGCGGAGCTGCGCGCTCTCGAAGTGGCCGTAGTGCGAGAGGGGAACCGTGCTGTCCAGGAGCACGAAGCGGCACCCGCCGTGGTCGAACGAGCGGAACGGCGCCCCCACCCGCTCCCGGAAGATCTGCAGCCCGCGCGGCGCCCAGCGCACGTCGTGGTTCCCGGGGACGTGGTGCACGGGGTAGGGGAGCCCCGCCAGCACCCGCGCGTAGTTGTCGTACTCGCCGGGCCAGCCGTAGTCCACCACGTCCCCGCCGTTGATCGCCAGCGCCGGGCGCATCGTCTCCGCGATCTCCGCCACCAGCGCGCGGCACTCGTCCACGTTGCGCGACAGCGCCACGTGCGTGTCGCTGAAGTGCGCGAAGGTGAAGGAGGGCGGCGCCGGGAGCCAGCGGAACGCCGGGGCCGCCGCCGCGGCCAGCCCCAGCTTCAGCGCGTCGCGCCGGGTGATCGGCCGGTGCAGCGTCATCGGTACTGGAGGCTCCGCAGACGCATGGCGTGGAACCGCTCCGCGTCCGCCTCCCAGGCGCGCAGGAGGTCGGGGAGGGTCCCGGCCTCCATCGCCTTCCGCGCCCGGTCCGTCCCCGCCAGCCGGTCGAAGTGCGCGGGAATCCACTGGAACTCCCGCGGGTGGAGCCGGCGGACGGTCTCGACCAGGAGGAGCGAGGTGGCGACCGGGCGGTAGGCGTCCCGGTCCGTCGTCACCAGGCGCACGCCGCGGAGCGGCTGGTCGGGGAACTTCCCGTCCCCGGGACTGCGGGGCGTGAACTCCACCGCCTCGAAGCGCACCCCCGGGAGGCGCTTCGCCCGCATCTCGCGGACGACCTCGTCCGCGCGGAGCCAGGGGGCGCCCGCCTGCTCGAAGGGGTGGCTCGACCCCCGCCCGGCGGAGAGGTTGGTCCCCTCCAGGAACACCGTTCCCGGGTAGTGGACCGCCGACTCCAGGCGGGGGAGGTTGGGGGAGGGCGCCGTCCAGGGGAGCCCCGTCTCGTCGAACCACGCGTCCCGCCTCCACCCCTCCACGGGGACCACCGTGAGCTCCGCGCCGATCCCGAACTCGGTGTTGAAGAGCTCCGCCAGCTCTCCCGCCGTCATCCCGTGCCGCACCGGGATCGGGTACATCCCCACGAAGGTGGCGAAGGCCGGCTCCAGGAGGTTCCCCTCGATCACGGTGCCGCCGATCGGGTTGGGGCGGTCCAGCACCACGAAGGGGATGCCCGCCTCCTCGGCGGCCTGCATCGCCAGCGCCATGGTGGAGACGTAGGTGTAGGTGCGCGACCCCACGTCCTGGATGTCGAACACCAGCGCCTCCACCCCGCGCAGCATCTCCGGCGTGGGCTTTCGCGTCTCGCCGTACAGCGAGTGCACGGGGAGCCCGGTCCGCTCGTCGCGTCCGGAAGCCACCTTCTCCCCCGGCGCCGCCGTCCCGCGCAGGCCGTGCTCCGGGCCGAAGAGCGCCACCAGGGTGAAGTCGCGCGACGCCGCCATCCGGTCGATGGTGCTGACTCCCGCGCGGTCCACCCCGGTGTGGTTGGTGATCAGCCCCACGCGCTTCCCGTGCAGCACGGCGGGAGGGGCGTCCAGGAGCACGTCCACGCCCGGGCGCACGGCGGCCGCGGGACGCGGGGCGGAGGCCGCGGGAGCGCAGGCGGCCAGGAGGAGGAGGAGCAGGGAGGTTCGCATGGGGCCTCGCCGGAAAGGGGGGAGACGACAAGGTATGGCGGAGCTTCCGCGGCCGAAACTCCCCCGCGCGGAATTCTCGCCTTGACGCGCTTTCCGCACGGGCGTACGATACCGAAAACCGCCCCATCTCCCGTTTCCGAGGCTCGATGCCCCGCTCGCACCGCCCGTCCCTGCTCGTCCGGCGCACGGCGGCGCTCCTCCTCCTGGCCGCCTGCGCCCCGCGCGGGGGCGCGGCCCCGGCGCCCCGCTCGCCCGCGCTCGCCGCGCCCACCGCCGCCGACCGGGCGTGGGTGGAGCGGACGCTGGCCTCGCTGACGCTGCGCGACAAGGTGGCGCAGATGGTGATGCCCTGGGTGGGAGGGGAGTACGCCGCCGCCGACTCCCCCGAGTTCGACTCCATCGCGCGGTGGGTGGAGCGCGACCGGGTGGGCGGGCTGATCCTCTCCATCGGGCTCCCGCACAGCTACGCCGCCAAGCTCAACGAGGCGCAGCGGCGCTCCCGCGTCCCCCTCCTGGTGGCCGCGGACATGGAGAACGGGCCGGGGATGCGGCTGGCCGGGGTCTGGTCCTCCCGCACCTCCTCCCGCAGGGGGGCGGCACCGTCTTCCCGCCCACCATGGCGCTGGGGGCCACCGGCTCCGACTCGCTGGCCTATGCAGCCGGGCGCGTGCTGGCGGCCGAGGCGCGCGCGGTGGGCGTCCACCTGACCTTCGGGCCGGTCCTGGACGTCAACTCCAACCCGCTCAACCCCATCATCAACACCCGCTCCTTCGGGGAGGACCCGGCGGCGGTGGGGCGCCTGGCGGCCGGCTACATCCGCGGGGCGCACGCCGGGGGGCTGCTGACCACCGGGAAGCACTTCCCCGGGCACGGCGACACGGAGACCGACTCGCACATCGACCTCCCGGTCATCACCGCCGGCCGGGCGCGCCTGGACGCCGTGGAGCTGCGCCCCTTCGCCGAGGCCGCGCGCGCGGGGATCGACGGGATGATGATCGCCCACATCGCCGTGACCGGAGTGGAGGGGCCGGGCGCGCCCCCCGCTTCCGTCTCTCCCTACTTCGTGGGGCGGGTGCTGCGGGAGGAGATGGGGTTCGGCGGGCTGGTGTTCACCGACGCCATGACCATGGGCGGAGTGGCCCGGCGCTACGGCGCCACCGAGCCGCTCCTCCTGGCCGTGGAGGCGGGGGCGGACGTGCTCCTGATGCCGCGCGACGTGGGCGAAGCCGTCGAGGCGGTGGTGCACGCGGTGCGCAACGGGCGCATCCCCGAGCGGCGCATCGACCGCTCCGTGCGCCGCATCCTGGAGGCCAAGGCGCGCGTGGGGCTCCCGGCGCAGCGGCTGGTGAGCCTGGACGCCGTGGACCGGACCGTGGGGACGCGGGCGCACCGCGCCGTGGCGGAGGAGATCGCCCGGCGCTCCCTGACGCTGGCGCGCGACCCGCGCGGGCTGGTCCCGCTCCGGGCCGGGACGCGGCGGGTGCTCTCCGTGACCTACGCCGAGCCGGCCGACCTGGTCGCCGGGCGCGCGCTCGACGCGGAGCTGGCGCGCGCCGGGTACGAGGTGCTCCCCGCCCGCGTGGACGACCGCACCGGCGCCGCCGAGCTGGACGCCGTGCGCCGCCGCGCCGACTCCGCCGACGTGGTGGTGGCCTCCGCCTACGTGTCCCCGCGCGAGTACCGCGGGACGGTGGGGGCGCGGGGCGGCTTCCCGGGGCTGGTGGAGGGGCTCTCCGCGGCCGGGAAGCCGGTGGTGGCCGTCGCCTTCGGGAGCCCGTACCTCATCGCCTCCTTCCCCTCCGTCCCCGCCTACCTCCTGGCCTGGGGCGGCGCGGAGCCGATGCAGCGGGCCGCCGCCCGTGCGCTCGCCGGGACGGAAGCGATCACCGGGACGCTCCCCGTCTCCATCCCGCCCGGCCTCCCCCGCGGGACCGGGATCCGCCGCGAGGCCCGCGCCCCCACCCCCACGCCCGGAGCCCCCCGATGACCCGCGCCGCGCTCGCCCTGGCGACGCTCGCCCTGGGCGCCTGCGCCTTCGGACAGGCCGCGCCCGCCCCCGTCCCCATCCCCCGGATCTCCATGGTCCCCACGCTGGCCGCGGCGGCGCCCCGGGAGGTGGGGATGGCCCCGACGCTCACCGCGCGCCTGGACTCCCTGGCCCGCGCCGCCGTGGCCGACCGCGCCGCCTCCGGGATCGCCGTCGCCGTGGGCCGCTGGGGGCGGCTGGTGCACCTGCGGGGGTACGGGGCCGTGGACTGGGCGCCCGGCTCGCCCGGGGTCACCGACAGCACCCTCTTCGACATGGCCTCGGTGACCAAGGTGGTCGCCACCACCACCGCGGCCATGATCCTGGAGGACGAGGGGCGGCTGGAGCTGGACCGCACCGTGGCCTCCTACCTCCCCGAGCTGAGCGACTCGGCCAAGGCGGGGATCACCGTCCGCATGCTCCTCACCCACAGCGGGGGGCTGGAAGCGTTCGCGCCGCTGTACCGCGACTTCCGCGGGCGCGGGCAGTACCTGGAGCAGATCAACCTCCGCCCGCTCAGGCACCCCCCCGGCACGCAGACCGTCTACAGCGACTGGGACCTGATCCTCCTCCAGCTGGTGATCGAGCGGATCACGGGGCAGACGCTGGACCGCTTCGCGCAGGAGCGCGTCTTCGCGCCGCTGGGGATGCGCGACTCCGGCTTCCTCCCCGACCCGTCGCTCCTCCCCCGCATCGCCGCCACCGAGGTGGACCGCTCCCGCGGCGGGCTGATCCGGGGGAGCGTGCACGACCCCAACGCCTTCGCCATCGGCGGGGTGGCCGGGCACGCGGGGCTCTTCTCCTCCGCGCGCGACGCCGCCGTGTTCTCGCAGATGCTCCTGAACGGCGGCGAGTACGGGGGAGTGCGCATCGTGAAGCCGCAGACGCTGGCGCGCTGGACGGCGCCGCAGGGGCGGGGCTCCAGCCGCGCCCTGGGGTGGGACACCCCCTCCGGGCAGTCCAGCGCGGGGCGCTTCTTCGGGCCGCGCTCCTTCGGGCACACCGGCTACACGGGGACCTCGCTCTGGGTGGACCCGGAGCGGGGGATCTTCGTGGTTCTCCTCACCAACCGGGTGAACCCCACCGCCGACAACCAGAAGCACGTGGCGCTGCGCCGCGCCGTGGCGGATGCGGTCATGGAGGCTATTGTCGACGCACCTCTCGTGGACTGGGAGGCGAGGCGTTGACGGGGAAGGTTCGGGCGTGCCCCCGGCTGGCGCCGGGGTCGGGCTGCGGCTCCGTAGGGAACGATACAACCGTTCCCAACGGAGTCGAGCCCCCGCAAACTGCGCGGGGTCTCGCCCCTTCGGGCTCGCATCCCTCACGCAACCGCTTGCCCTGACCGTAGTTCTGTAGTTGTCGTGCTCCCCTCCCCCCTTGCGGGGGAGGGGTCGGGGGGTGAGGGCCCGCAGTCGCAGTTCTCCCCTCCCCCCTTGTGGGGGAGGGGCCGGGGGTGGGGGGTAGGGACCCGCGCGCGAGTCCCGGCATGGTCCGCTTCTCGCGGGTCGGCCCGGACGTCGGACGGGGAAGCACAGAAACCAGCACCAATCCGTGAGGGGAACGGCAAAAATGGCGCAAGTTCGCGAGCGCGTACCGGTAGTGATCGTGGAGTACGACGAGATCGCCCGCACCGTGGCGCGGCGCATCGCCGAGGTGATGCGGGCCAAGCGGGAGGCGGGGGGGACCCCGGTCCTGGGGCTCGCCACCGGGAGCACCCCCATCGGCGTGTACCGGGAGCTGATCCGGATGCACCGCGAGGAGGGGCTCGACTTCTCCGACGTGGTGACCTTCAACCTGGACGAATACTACCCGATGGACCCGGAGAGCATCCACTCGTACCACCGGTACATGTGGGAGAACCTCTTCGAGCACATCAACATCCCCCGCGAGAGCGTGCACGTCCCCCGCGGCGACCTCCCCCGCGAGGAGGTGGAGGAGCACTGCCGGGCGTACGAGCAGGCCATTCGCGACGCCGGCGGGATCGACTTCCAGATCCTGGGGATCGGGAAGACCGGGCACATCGGCTTCAACGAGCCGGGCTCCGGGGTGGAGTCGCGCACCCGGCTGATCGCGCTCGACACGGTGACCCGGCGCGACGCCGCCGCGGACTTCTTCGGCGAGGACAACGTCCCCACCGAGGCCATCACCATGGGCGTGGCCTCCATCCTGGACGCGAAGGAGGTGGCGCTGATCGCCACCGGCGAGCACAAGGCGGCCGTGATCCGGCGCGCCGCGGAAGGGGAGCCCGACCCGGACGTGGCGGCCACCTACCTGCAGATGCACGAGCGGGCCGTCTTCTACGTGGACCCCGCCTCCGCGGCGGAGCTGACCCGCATCAAGACCCCCTGGGTGGTGGGCGAGGTGCGCTGGGACCGCAAGCTGGAGATCGAGGCGGTGATCTGGCTCTCCCAGTCCACCGGGAAGTCCATCCTCAAGCTGGACAGCGACGACTACCGCGAGCACCACCTCTCCTCCCTCCTGGCGCGCTACGGCTCGGCCGGGCCGCTCAACGGCGAGGTGTTCAACGCGCTGATCTCCAAGATCCGCGGCAAGAGCAAGCTCCCCAGCGGGAAGCGCACGATCGTCTTCTCCCCCCACCCCGACGACGACGTGATCTCCATGGGGGGGATCCTGAACAAGCTGCACCAGAACGGAAACCCCATCGTCGTCGCCTACCAGACCTCCGGGAACATCGCGGTCTTCGACCACGAGGTGCGCCGCTACATGGACTTCCTGCGCCGCTTCGACCGCGACTTCCAGGTCGCCGACGGGAAGGTGACGGAGCTGACGGACCGCATCGAGTGCTTCCTGGACGACAAGCACCCCGGGCAGGTGGACATCCCCGAGGTGCAGACCATCAAGCAGCGCATCCGCGAGGCCGAGGCGGTGTCGGGGATCGAGACCTTCGGGATGCGGCGCGAGCAGGCGTGCTTCCTCAACCTCCCCTTCTACCAGACCGGCAAGGTCCGCAAGGACCCCATCGGCCCGCGCGACGTGGAGATCACGCTGGAGCTTCTGGAGCGGGAGCGCCCGGAGATCGTCTTCGTGGCCGGCGACCTGTCCGACCCGCACGGCACCCACCGCATGTGCCTGGAGGCGGTGCACGCCGCGCTGGAGCAGTACTCCGGGGAGCAGCCCGAGGTGTGGTACTACCGGGGCGCCTGGCAGGAGTGGCCGGTGTCCGAGGCCGACGTCCTGGTCCCCCTCTCCGAGGACGAGCTGGAGCTGAAGATCCTGGCCATCTACAAGCACCAGAGCCAGAAGGACCGGGCGCCCTTCCCCGGGCAGGACGAGCGCGAGTTCTGGCAGCGGGTGGAGGAGCGCAACACCGCCACCGCGCGCATCGTGGACCGGCTGGGGCTCCCCGAGTACTTCGCCATGGAGGCGTACGTGGTCCGCCGGGCGGGGCAGCCGCTGGAGCAGGAGACGGTCCCCACCAGCGCCCTGGGCGCCCCCCCGCGGCTCCGCCGCGCCACCGACCGCCCCGGACCGCCCACCTGGTCCCACGCGGGGCAGGAAGCCGCGCGCGGGTAGGAGGCGAACCGGTTTGTCCGTGACCTACTTCGCCGGGGTGGACGGCGGGGGCACCAAGACCCTGGTGTCCCTCGCCGACGCGGGCGGGCGCGAGCTGGCCCGCCGCACCGGCCCCGCCGGGCTGGTGGACCCGCGCCACCCCGAGGCGACCGCCGGGGTGGTGGCCGCCGTGGTGCGCGACGCCGTCCGCGAGGCGGGGCTGGACGCCCCGCCCGCCGCCCTGTGCGCGGGGCTGGCCGGGGTGGGGAACGCCGCGGAGCGCGAGGCCGTGCGCGCGGCGCTCGCCGCCTCCGGCGTGGCCGGCCGGGTGCGGGTGGTGACCGACGGTGAGATCGCCCTGGAGGGCGCCCTCGGCGGCGGGGCGGGGGTCCTGCTGGTGGCGGGGACCGGCTCCGTGGCCTACGGCCGCGGGGAGGACGGGCGGGTGGAGCGGTGCGGGGGGTGGGGACTGGTGGTGGGGGACGAGGGGAGCGGGTACGCCCTCGGCCGCGCCGGGCTCGCCGCCGCGATGCGCGCGCAGGACGGCCGCGGCCCGCACACCCGCCTCCTCCCCCTCCTCCTGCAGACGCTGGGGGTGGAGGGCCCCCGCGCCGTCCCGCCCTGGGTGGGACGCGCCAGCAAGGCCGAGGTGGCCGCGCTCGCCACGCACGTCCTCCGCGCCGCCGGGGAGGGGGACGCCGCCGCCCTGGCCGTCGCCGCCCACGAGGCCCGGGAGCTGGCGCGCCACGCCCTGGCGCTCCGCGACCGGCTGGCCCCCTGGTCGGGCCCCGTCCCGGTGGTGTTCCACGGCGGCGTCCTGGGGAACCCTCTCTTCGCCGGGCGCGTGACCGCCGCGCTGGAGGAGGAGGGGGGCTTCGCCGTGCGCCCCCCCGTTTCCGACGCCGTGGCCGGCGCGCTGCGCTACGCCCGCGCCCTGCTCGCCCCCGCCTGAGCCGCCACCATGCCCAAGCTCCGCTCCGCCCTGGCCCTCGCCCTCCTCCCCCTCGCCGCCTGCGCCGCCAATCCGCGCGCCGGCGGCGGCGCGGCGCCCGTCTACGACCTGCTGATCCGTGGGGGACGGATCGTGGACGGGACGGGGAGCCCGTGGTACCGCGGCGACGTGGCGCTCCGCGGCGACCGGATCGCCGCCGTGGGGCTCCTCCCGGGCGCCCGCGCGCGCGACACCATCGACGCCGCCGGGCTGGTGGTGGCCCCCGGCTTCATCGACATGCTGGGGCACTCCGAGTACCCCCTCCTCCGCGACGGGCGGGCGGTCTCCAAGATCATGCAGGGGATCACCTCCGAGGTCACCGGCGAGGTCACCAGCGTGGTCCCCGTCAACGAGAACACCCTGCGCGAGCTGGGCGGCCAGGCCGGGCGCGTCGTCTGGCGCGACCTGGACGGCTACTTCCGCGCGCTGGAGGAGGCTCGCCCCGCCATCAACCTGGGGACCTTCGTCACCGTGGGCTCGGTGCGGCGCTACGTGATGGGGGACGCCGACCGCGCCCCCACCCCGCAGGAGCTGGAGCGGATGAAGGAGCTGGTCGCCGGGGCCATGCGGCAGGGGGCGATGGGGCTCTCCACCGGGCTCATCTACGCCCCCGCCTCCTTCGCCACCACCGAGGAGGTGGCGGAGCTGGCGCGGGTGGCGGCCGCGTATGGCGGCGGGTACGCCACCCACATGCGCTCCGAAGGCGACCGGCTGGTGGAGGCGATCGACGAGGCCATCGCCATCGGGGAGCGGGCGGGGACCTGGGTGCAGATCCACCACCTCAAGGCGTCCGGGCGCTCCAACTGGGGGAAGATGAAGGACGCCGTGGCCGCAATCGAGGCGGCGCGCGCGCGCGGCGTGGACGTCTCCGCCGACCAGTACCCCTACCCCGCGTCGGGGACGGGGCTGGACGCCATCATCCCCAACTGGGCGCACGCCGGGGGTACCGACTCGCTCCTCTTCCGCCTGCGCGACCCGGCCACGCGCGCCCGCCTCCGCGCCGAGCTCACCGGCGACGGCGGCGGGGGCTCCGACTGGCGGATCGGCACCTCCGCGGGCGGGCCCAACGGGGTGATGATCGCCGGGGTGTCCACCGACTCGCTGCGCCGCTACCAGGGGATGCGGCTGGACGAGGTGGCGCGCGCCCGGGGCCAGGAGGTGGTGGACGCGCTCTTCGACGTCCTCCTGGCGGACCGCGCCTCCACCTCGGCCATCTACTTCTCCATGTCGGAGGACGACATCGAGTACGCCATGCGCCGGCCCTGGGTGAGCGTGGGGATCGACGCGGGGGCGCGCGCCGCCGACTCCACCGTGACGGGGAAGCCGCACCCGCGCGCCTACGGCTCCTTCCCCCGCATCCTCTGCCGCTACGTGCGGGAGCGGAGCGTGATCACGCTGGAGGACGCGGTCCGCAAGTTCACCGCGCTCCCCGCGGCGCGGGTGGGGCTGGACGCGCGCGGGGTGCTCAAGGAGGGGATGTACGCCGACCTGACGCTCTTCAATCCCGAGACGGTGTGCGACCGGAACACCTTCGAGGACCCGGTGCGGACGCCGGTGGGGATCGAGCACGTGATCGTCAACGGCGTGCCGGTGGTGCGGAACGCGGTACCCACGGGTGCGCGGCCGGGGCGTGCTCTGCGGCGTGGAGGGTGATGTTCGAGTGAGTGATGAAGGGCGGGGTTCGGGCGTGCCCCCGCTGGCGCGGGGTCGGGCTGCGGCCACCCCGGCCTCCTCTCCCGACCGCCACGCGCGGATACCGAAGCTTCTAGCTCCGGCTCAGAAGCACAGGCACTTCGTCCCTCCGGCGCCGTTGTTGACGCAGGACCCCCCCGAGTACCCCGCGCCGACACAGTAGTCGTTGCAGAACGTGGGGTCGCACGCGCGGGCCACGCCGCCGGGCGACCCTCCGGCCGGTGCGGCGAATCCCTCGGCCGCACCGAACCCCAGAGCAGCTACGACCGCCGTCCCGAACGCCATCCGCGCGATTCTCCAGGCCTTGGTTCCCATGCGAGCCTCCCGGTGTGTGGTAAGAAGTCCGATCCCTCGCGCGCCGGACCAGGATGGTCCGGCCCGCGGCGCGTTTCTACAGGGTACAGGTGCAGAACCGGCCGTCCCGGCAGGAGCCGTACGAGTACCCGGACTCCACGCAGAGCGAATGGCACACCGCCGTGGTGCACGCGCGGCGGGCGGAGCCTTCGGCCGGCGACGCGAGCGCCTGCGCCGCTCCGAATCCCAGCGACAGCAGGGTGGCGGCGCCGAACACGACCGTGTGGAGCCTGCTCGAAGCTTTCATGGCTTGCCTCCATGGGTTAAAAGGAGTGTGTAGCGATATCTAAGGACACTTAAGAAGCGTCGCAAGGAGGAGCGCGGGCCGGGAGCCCTGCACGGCCGTGCAGGGCTCCCGGTCCGCGTGCTACGGGACCGGGGTGAGCAGCACCGGGTGGATGGTTCCCGTGCTCTTCCGCCGCGCGTAGGCGGCGATCTGCCCCACGTCGTTGATGAACGCCGCCCCGGTGGTCTCCCAGTCCGCGTCGGCCAGCAGGTCGTCCAGGCGCGACAGGGCGCCGCGCCGGTAGAAGAACACCGTCCGCGGGGCGTCGGCGACGTACACCGCCTCGCCGCGCTCGCTGATCCGGGGCAGGGTCCCCGGGGCCACCGTCCCGGGGAGGCGCTGCACGGTCCCGCTCTGCCACAGGAAGGCGAACCGCCCCGAGGCGTCCCTCGCGGTCCCCACCACCTGCCCCGCCTCGTTCACGTCGGTCGCTCCGGCGCTGTCGCCCACGGCCAGGAGCGTGGCCAGGCCGTTCCGGTAGAGCACGGGCAGGAACGGCGCGTCGACCGTGGTCCCGACGACGGTGAGCGCGTCGCCCAGGTCGACCGGCGTCCAGCTCCGTCCCTGGGCCGCCGGGAGCGTCGCGCGCGTCCCCTGCTCCCAGAGCGACCCCAGCAGGATCGCCCGCCCCGTCGCGTTGAGGCGGGCGCGGAGCCCCTCCGGGAGCGAGGTCGTGCTGGCGCCCCGCAGCAGTCCCGTGGCGGTGTCCCCCACCGTGAAGCCGTACTGCGTACACGTCTTGAAGTTGAATCCCGTCTGCGCGGTGCAGTAGGAGAAGAGCTGCCGTCCGGCGTCGTCCAGGGCGTGCGTGATCACCCTCCTCCCGCGCAGCTCCCCCCCCTCTATGGGGAGCGTCTCCCCCAGGACGGTGGACTGGCCGTTCTCCCAGAGGAGGTTGAGCCGGTTCGGGCCGATGGTGGAGCGGACGTAGACGAGGACCTGCCCGCGGTCGTTCAGGTCCACGAGGTCGGCGGTCGTCGCCAGGGGGATGGTGATCTCCCGCACCGCGTAGCGGCCCGTCGCCGGACGCGGGCGGACGGTGACCGTCACTCGCGCCGTGTCGGCGGCGCCGAAGCGGTCGTACACCACGTAGCTGAACGACACCGTCCCGAACCGGGTGCTGTCGGGGACCAGGGTGACCGTGCCGTCCTGGTTGATGCGCGAGATCCCGAACTCGGGCTGCGACACGCCGTCCACGCGCAGGGTGTCGCCGTCGGGGTCGCCGTCGTTGGGGAGCACCGCGAGGGTGACGGTGCTGTCCGAGCGCGTGGAGGCGCTGTCGTCCGCGGCGACGGGGGCCCGGTTGGCGAGGAAGCTGACCGCCACGGAGGCGGAGCCGCGGTTCCCGCGCCGGTCGTAGGCGAACACGGTCACGGTGTTGTTCCCCGCCACCAGCCCGGAGACGGGGATGGTGAACGCCACCTCCCGCCCCGGGGTGACCGCCAGCGGGCGCTCCGCGGCGGGGTCGGTGGAGTTGAGCGCCCAGGCGACGCGCTCCACCCCCGAGGTGTCGCGCGCGCTCCCGCTCACCTCGACGGTGGGGGCGCGCGTCCGGCTCCCCGCGGCGGGCGCGGAGATGGTGACCGCGGGGGCCGTGCGGTCCGGCTTCGCGTCGGTGAACAGGTCGCACCCCGCGAGCAGGAGCCCGAGGAGGCAGGCGACGGAGGAGATCGTGCCGGGACGGGGGGACATACGGCCTCCGGGGTGATGGGTCCGCTCCGGCCCGGACGCCGGGCCGCGTCAGGAGGACGGAGAGAAAGACCGGGGGGTCACAAGGAACGTCTGATTACGCTCTGTGACGGGAAGAAGCCGCGTGAGGGATGCGAGCGCGAAGCGGCGAGACCCCGGGGGCTGTTTCCCGGGGGCTCGACTCCGTTAGCCGGCGTTGTTTGCCGGCTTACGGAGCCGCAGCCCGACCCCGCGCCAGCGGGGGCACGCCCGACCCATCGGTTGCAGGAATCTCGTCACACCGGCTCCAGGTACTCGACGCGGATGGTGCGGGTGCCGTGGCCGGCGAAGTCCACCTCGGCCCGCTCCCCGTTCACCTCCAGCACCACGCCCTCCCCGAAGGTCTCGTGGCGCACCTCCTCCCCGGCCCAGAGCGCGTGCGGCGCCTCCTCGGAGTGCCCGTTCACCGCGCCTGTCTCCGCGGGCACGGGCTCCGGCACGGGATCGCGGGAGGCACGCTCGGTCTGCACCTCGTTGTCGCAGTGCCCGCAGCGGAAGTCCTCGGGGTGGTCCTCGCCGAAGTAGTCCAGGATCATCCGCGTGCGGCAGCGGGCGGTGCGGCAGTAGCGGATCATCACGTCCAGCTTCTCGCGGTCGCGCTTGCGGCGCTCCTCGTAGTCGATCAGCTCCCGGCTCAGGTCGGCGGTGGTGACGTCGGGGGCCAGCCGCTCCCACTCGCCGCCGCGGTGCTCGCGCACCATCCCGTGCCTCTTCAGCAGGGTGAGGACGATGCGCGCCTTGCGGCGGGGGACGTCGGCCATCTCGGCGAGGGTGTCGAGCGGGCGCCGCTCCTCCAGGGGCATGGCGTTGACGATCCGCGCCACCTGCGCGGCCTCGGTGATGTCGGGGTACTTCCCGCCCAGGAAGTAGCCCTGCACCGCCTGGTCCTCCACGCGGTAGAGGATGGTGCAGCGCGAGAGCTCGCCGTCGCGCCCGGCGCGCCCGGCCTCCTGGTAGTACGCTTCCAGCGAGCCCGGGAAGTGGTAGTGGACGACGAAGCGGATGTCCGGCTTGTCGATCCCCAGCCCGAAGGCGTTGGTGGCGATGACGGCCCTGACCCGGCCGGCCATGAAGCGCCTCCTGCGCCTCGTGCCGCTCCTTCGCGGGGAGCTTGCCGTGGTACAGGGCGACGGGGTAGCGCGCGGAGAGCTCCTCGCGCAGCCGCTCGGCCTCCTTGACGGTGGCGACGTACACGATCCCCGTCCCGTCGGCCCTGCGGAGGATGCGCTCCAGGGCGGCGTCCTTTTCCGACTCGTTGACGGTGGGGAGCACCTCGAAGAACAGGTTGGGGCGCACCAGGTCGGCGACGAGCTGGAAGGGGTCGCGCATGCGGAGCTGGTGCGCCAGGTCCTCCCGCACCTCGGGGGAGGCGGTGGCGGTGACGGCCAGGATGGGCGGGCGCCCCAGCCGCTCGGCGATGGCGCCGAGCATCATGTAGTCGGGGCGGAAGTCGTGCCCCCACTGCGACACGCAGTGCGCCTCGTCCACCACGAAGAGCGACACCTGCCGCTGGAGCAGGAGCTCGAAGAAGTCGCGGTCGCGGAAGCGCTCGGGGGTGACGTAGAGGATCTTCCCCTCGCCGCGCTCGACGGCCTTCTCGGTGGCGGTCTGCTGGCGCTGGGTGAGGCCGGAGTTGATGGTGAGGGCGTCCACGCCCAGCTCCTCCAGCTTGTCCGTCTGGTCCTTCATCAGCGCGATCAGCGGCGACACCACCAGGGTGAGCCCGGGGAGGTGGAGCGCGGGGAGCTGGTAGATCAGCGACTTCCCGGCGCCGGTGGGCATCACCGCCACGGCGTCGCGCCCGTCGAGGACGGCGCGGATCACCTTCTCCTGTCCGGGCCGGAACTCCTCCAGCCCGAAGTGCGCGCGAAGCGTCTCACGAAGCGACTCCCGGGTCGCTTTGGTAGCGGAAACTGCCAATGACGGGTCGGGGGGTGCAGGTTGCCGGCGGCGTTCGTTCTGCCTCCGGCGGAGAGCAATCCCCGGACCATCCGCCGGGGCGCCGGAAGCGCGGCGGCCCCGCCCCGGTTCCGGGGCGGGGCCGCGCGTGGACCCTCGGCTCAGGTGTAGCCGGCGCAGGCGGGCTTGTAGCGGCCGCTGGTGCCGGTGTAGACGTAGGCGTCCGTGATCCAGTAGGTGCCGCCGTTGTAGGAGATCCGGTCCCACACGTTGGTCCAGCCGTACGGGCCCTCCACGCTGGTGCTGAGCGCCGTGCACTGGATGGTCACCGACACCCCGCCGCCGATGGTGCCCACCACCGTCGTCCCGCTGGTCCCCGGGCCGTTGCGCAGGTTGTACGGCGGGTCGAACGGGGCGGTCCCGTTGATGGTGTAGGG
The DNA here is from genome assembly GCA_963733105.1 of uncultured Gemmatimonadales bacterium. Lineage (GTDB taxonomy): Bacteria > Gemmatimonadota > Gemmatimonadetes > Longimicrobiales > Longimicrobiaceae > JAFAYN01. The sequence continues at coordinate 494,761 of CAVTCB010000005.1, forward strand.
GACGGTGGGCGTGGGCGTGGTGGTCCCGCCCGGGTACAGCGACTTCCAGGAGCTGGCGTCGCCCGAGGAGAGCGTGGTGCGGCCCCAGTAGCCCTGCACCTCGGCGCCGTTCAGGTCGGTGAAGTGGAGCCGGCCGAACTCCCGCGAGTTGTAGTGCATGACGGAGCTCTTGTCGTAGCCGCCCACCTTCACCGCCCCGCAGTTCGTGGCGAACTCGCCCGGGTAGGGGTTGGTGTCCAGGATGCGGATGTAGCTCCCCCGGTCGCAGCGCTGGTGCTCGTGCTGGAAGCCCATCACGTGCCCCAGCTCGTGCATCAGGATGGCCTTGCTGTTCCCCAGCCCGTAGTCCAGCCCCAGGCTCCGCACCGGCGAGCCGCCGTAGTACTGGTGGTAGCCCACCCGGCCGTGGTCGTAGATGCGGAGGTAGCTGGTCTGCGTGGTCCGCGCCACGAACCTGATTCCCGGCACCTGCGTGGTGATCTGGCTCATCGCCGACGACAGGTTGGCGGGGCGCGTCCCCTCCACCACGTACGGCACCGTCCCGCCGGACCAGGTGGCCGCCCCCGTCGCGTGCAGGGAGAAGGAGCCGCCGCGCGGCGCCAGCGACACCACGCCCCCGCCGCCCCTGCGGCGAAGCGCCTCCGCGGGCGTGGCGGCGATCGCCTCCGCCGGGCCCAGGAGCGCGTCCCCGTCCCACACCGCCACGCCGCCCACCACCTGGTAGGAGACGCGGACCGGGGTCTGCCCGTCGTTGCCCAGCACGTACCCGGAGCGAACCGGGCCCTTGTTCGGGTCGAAGATCCCCGTCCCCCGGGCGGGATCGGCAGCGCTCTCGGCGCGGGGGGTGACGACGTCGTCGCGGCAGGCGGCGGTCGCCACGAGGGCGGCGATCGCGGCGGCGGAACGCAGGAAGCGCATGGCAGAGTCCTCCGGCTGGGTGGCGGTGGGCGGGCCGTGTTGCCCGCTGCGTCACAGGATAGCCGCGCCGGGGCGCCTCCTCTTCCACGTTCTTGTACAACGTTCTTGCCCTGCGCGGGGCGGGGCGGCTCAGTGGGTGCGGGCGCGCACCAGCTCCGCGTAGCGGCCCGGGGTGACGCCCAGGATGCGCTTGAAGTGGCGGTTGAGGTGGCTCTGCGCCGCGAAGCCGGTGGCGAACGCCGTGCGGGAGATGCTCCACCCCCTGCGGAGCAGCCGCATGGCCCGGGCGATCCGCACCTGCGTCTGGTAGGCGTGCGGCGGGAGCCCCATCTCGCGCTTGAAGGCGCGCACCAGGTAGAACTTGCTCAGCCCCGCCACCCCGGCCAGCCGGTCCAGCGACACCGTCTCGGCGTAGTGGGCCTCCAGGTACGCCACCGCCTCCCCCACGGCCCGGCGCTCGCGCCCCGCCGCCATGGGCCGCCGCCCGTTGGCGCTGCGGGCGAGGAGCGCGCCCACCGCGTCCAGGAGGAGGACCTCCCCCTCCAGCGCCGAGTCGGCGCGGAGGGAGCCGCGCGCCCAGCGCTCGAACGCCTCCACCAGCGGGGCCTCGGTGCTGACCACCCAGTCGAAGTCGGGGAGGGGGGCGCCGCACCGGTCCGCCCGCTCCGCACCCGCCTCCCGGAGCAGGGCGGGGTCCAGGTTGAGGAGGGCGTACTCCCACCCCGACGCGCCCACCGAGTGCCCGTAGTGCACCTCCCCCGGCGGGACCACCACCAGGCTCCCCGCCCCCGCCGCGTGGACCTCGCCGCGGCAGTACACCTGCCCCGCGCCGCCCCGGGCCCACCCCACCTGGAAGGCGTCGTGGGTGTGGCGGGTGGTGGACTCAATGGTCCCGCCCGCCGCCGGGTCGGGTGGCGGCGCCTCGCCCGCTTCCGCTCTGGTCTGCATCCGTCCCTCCGCGCTGGATTCCAGTGCAAATCATGTCGTGTTTTATGCCCGCAAGAAAGCGGCCGGTGCCGGTGCGGGTGCCGCCGCTCCGTGTCGCCTCCCGTACTCCCCAGTGTCCACCCTGGGGGACGGGTTTTCCGTGTAACCGTTTGTGACGAAAGCTCTTGGAGGCGGGACACCGGAATCTGCGAGGCGCGGAATCCCAGGAGCGGCGCGGGCTTCCGGGAGCGCGCGGCCCCAGAGCGCATCCGGTGAGCGGGTCCGGCATCCGCCTTGCAACCCCCGGGGCGAACACGGAGATTAGCACGCGGCGGTTCGGTGCAGTCCAAACCAATCGGGAGGAGATCGGAACATGAACAAGTACGCACGGTCCCTGACGGCGGTGCTCGCCGTCACGACCCTCGGCTCTACGAGCCTGTCCGGCTGCGCTTCCCTGAACAACAAGGAGAAGGGCGCGGTGATCGGCGCCTCCACCGGCGCCGCAGTCGGCGCGGCGGTGGGGCGGAACACCGGCTCCACGGCGCGCGGCGCCATCCTGGGCGCCGTCCTGGGCGGCGCGGCGGGCGTCCTCATCGGGCGGCAGATGGACAAGCAGGCGCAGGAGATCGAGCAGAACGTCGAGGGCGCCACGGTGGAGCGGATCGGCGAGGGGATCGCGGTGAGCTTCGAGTCGGGGATCCTCTTCCCCTTCAACTCCACCGCGCTGCAGCCGGCCGGGCAGCAGAACCTGCGCAAGCTGGCCGACATCCTGGAGCGCAACCCGGGGAGCCAGGTGCTGGTGGTGGGCCACACCGACGACGTCGGCGGCGACGCCTTCAACATGGACCTGTCGCAGCGGCGGGCTCAGGCGGCGGCCAGCTACCTCACCTCCAACGGCGTGTCGTACGGCCGCATCCGCACCGAGGGGCGGGGCGAGAGCGAGCCGATCGCGAGCAACGCCTCGGACGCCGGGCGGGCGCGGAACCGACGCGTGGAGGTGGCGATCTTCGCCAGCGAGCAGTACCGGGAGCAGATCCTGCGCGAGAGCCGCAATCCGTAAGCGTCTCTTCAGCTGGGAACGGGGACGCCCCCGGCGCCGAGAGGTGCCGGGGGCGTTCTGCATGTAGTGGCTTCGGGGCCGCTCCGGAGCCCGGCCAAACAGCGGCCGGTCTCCCTCCGTAACGGATCATAGGGGTACTGCAACGGCGGGCCCTCACCCCCCGGCCCCCTCTCCCGCAGGCGGGAGAGGGGGTGACTCGTTCCCGGGCTGCACGCCGCGTCTCAGCCTCTCGTCGGGCGAATGAATTCGCTGCAACGACGGCACGAAGTCCGCCTTCGCGGACTGAAAAAGCCCCTCCCCGGCTTGCGGGGGAGGGGTTTGGGGTGGGGGCGCAGTGGGGAGCTATCCTCGCGGCAAAAGCTCCAGGAGCAGCCGCGCCGCCAGACGCGCCGTGCGGCCGTCCGGGTCGTGCGGGGGGGAGAGCTCCATCAGGTCCGCGCCCACCAGGCGCGGGTCCGCGGCCACCGTGCGGACGATCTCGATCATCTCGCGCGCGGTCAGGCCGCCCGTCCCCGCGGCGCTCACCCCGGGGGCGAAGGCCGCGTCCGCGGCGTCCAGGTCCACGCTCAGGTAGAGCGCGTCCGCGCCCTCCGTCGCGCGGTACAGGGCGGCCTTGGCGGCGCGGGCGGCGCCGTGCGTCTCGATCTCCTCCACCGTGGTCAGGCGGACGCCCCGGCCCTCCGCCCACTCCAGGTAGTGGCGCGAGTTCGCGAAGCGGCGGATCCCGATCATCGCCACCCGGTCGCCGGAGAGGATCGGCGTCTCCAGGGCGCGGCGGAAAGGGGTGCCGCTGGAGAGCGACGCCTCGTCGTCGTACTCCCGCACGTCCAGGTGCGCGTCCACCGTCACCAGCGCCAGGCGCGCCTCCGGGCGGGCCGCGGCCAGGCCGCGCAGCAGCGAGCCCGTGATCCCGTGGTCGCCGCCCAGGAACACCGGGCGCGCCCCCGCCGCGAACACCCGGCGCGACGCCTCCTCGATCCGCGCGTGCGCGGCGGCCGCGTTCATGGAGGGGAGCGCCAGGTCCCCCAGGTCCGCCACCGGCGCCACCTCCCCCTCCCCGTCCCAGGTGCCGAAGGAGGCCAGCGCCTCCCGGATCGCGCGGGGGCCGAAGCGCGCCCCCGGGCGCGAGGGGACGCCCCCGTCGTAGGGGAGCCCCAGCAGCACCGTCCGCCCCTCCAGCGGCTCCGCGTCCGCCGCCGGGCGCAGCAGCGAGGGGGCGCGGGGGTCGCGCGGGTCCGGGGCGGCGCGCAGGCCGCCCAGCAGGTCGGTCGGGGGATCGGTCACGGCGGTGTTTCCGGAGGGGCGGCGTTCGCTTGCTCCGCGTCGCGCGGAGCCGCTAACTTACGCGCTTTCCGCGCCCGCGGGCCAGCCCGCGCGCCGCGCCACCCTCGCCAGACCCGGCCATGCCTCGCATTCTGACCGGTATCCAGCCCTCCGGCACCCTGCACGTCGGCAACTACTTCGGGGCCATGCGCCCCATCCTCGCCCTCCAGGAGGAGCACGAGGTCTTCGTCTTCCTGGCCGACCTGCACGCCCTCACCTCGCTCCAGGACGCCGGGGCGCTCCGCCGCAACGTGCGCGAGGCCACCGTGGACTTCCTGGCGTGCGGGCTCGACCCCGAGCGCACCGTCTACTGGCGGCAGTCCGACGTCCCCGAGCACGCCGAGCTGATGTGGATCCTCTCCACCGTCACCCCCATGGGGCTGATGGGCCGGATGGTCGCGTACAAGGACAAGGTGGAGAAGGGGATCGCCGCCAACGTGGGGCTCTTCACCTACCCCATCCTCCAGGCCGCCGACATCCTCCTCTACGACGCCGACCTGGTCCCCGTCGGCAAGGACCAGAAGCAGCACCTGGAGGCCACGCGCGACATCGCCGTCAAGGTCAACGAGGCCTTCGGCGCCGACGTCCTCAAGCTCCCCGAGCCCTCCATCGCCGAGGACGTGGCCACCGTCCCCGGCGTGGACGGGCTCAAGATGAGCAAGAGCTACGGCAACACCATCGACATCTTCATGGAGGAGAAGGCGCTCCGGAAGAAGGTCATGGGGATCGTCACCGACTCCACCCCGCTGGAGGCGCCCAAGGACCCCGCCGGCTCCACCATCCTGGCCCTCTACCGCCTGGTGGCCCCCGCCGACGAGGTGGCGCGGATGGAGGCCGACTTCCGCGCCGGGGGCGTCGGCTACGGCGACTTCAAGAAGCGCCTGGTGGGCGCCCTGTGGGACCACTTCGCCCCCATGCGCGCGCGCCGCGAGGAGATCCTCCGCGACCCGGCCTACGTGGACGAGGTGCTGCGCCGCGGCGCCGGGCGCGCCCGCGAGGCCGCCGCCGCGGTCATGGACCGCGTGCGGAGCGCCGTGGGGCTGCGCTGAACGGCAGGGGACAGAACGGCAGGGGACAGGGAACAGGGTACAGGGGACAGCAAGACAACGGCAGTTGCAGGCTGTCCCCTGTTCCCTGTCCGCTGTTCCCTAACCCGGTACGCGATGTGCTGGAGGGCGGCCGACAGCGCCGGCCCCGCGGGGCGGCCGGGCGAGTGAACCGAGACGGAGGGCGGCACATGGAGAACGACCGGCACCTGCACCAGGCCGAGGCGGCGACCTCGGACGACACCACCATCGTCGGCGCCAAGAGCGCGCACGAGCAGCCGCGGGACAACCCCGCCGACCCCACGGCTCCGCGCGGACGCGACGCCGTCCAGGAGGTCCTCACCCTCGTCTGCGAGACGTGCGGCAAGGACTACTTCTTCGAGGACGAGGCGCCGCCCGCCGACATGAAGTGCGAGAAGTGCGGGGGCACCGTGTTCCGCGCCTTCCAGGAGTCCGTGGGGAGCGAGGCCGCCGACGACTTCCGCGACTCCACCGAGCGCGACCTGGACCCCGACGACGCCGAGGGCGACGCCCTCCCCGGGGACCTCCTCGACCTGAACCGCCTGTAGACGCGTGGACACGCCGCTCTTCGTCGGCTCGGGCGTCGCGCTGGTCACCCCGTTCGGCCCGGACGGGGTGGACGAGGCGGTGCTCCGGGAGCTGGTGCGCTTCCAGCTGCGCGAGGGAACCGACGCGCTGGTGGTGAACGGGAGCACCGGGGAGGCCTCCACCATGCGGCCGGAGGAGCAGCGCCGCGCCGTGGAGGTGGTGGTGGAGGAGGCGGGGGGGAGGGTCCCCGTGATCGCCGGGTGCGGCGGGAGCGACACCGCCGCCGTCTCCGAGCTGGCCCGGCATGCGAAGGCGGCCGGGGCGGACGCCCTCCTGGTGGCCCCGCCGCCGTACAACAAGCCGCCGCAGCGCGGCATCGTCGCCCACTTCCGCCGCGTCATGGACGCGGGCGACCTCCCCACCGTGGTCTACAACGTCCCCGGCCGCACCGCCTGCAACATCCTCCCCGAGACGGTGGAGGCGCTGGCCGACCAGGACCCGCGCGTGGCCGCGGTCAAGGAGGCCAGCGGCGACATCTCGCAGGTGGCCGAGCTGTGCCGCCGCGTCGCGGGGCGCGTGGCCGTCTACAGCGGCAACGACGACCAGGTCGTCCCCCTCCTGGCGCTCGGCGGGGTGGGGGTGATCTCCGTGCTCGCCAACGTGGCGCCGCGCGACACCTCGCGCATGGTCAAGGCGTTCCTGGAGGGGGAGACCGCCGAGGCGCGCGACCTCCAGCTCCGGCTCCTCCCGCTGATCGCCGCCCTGTTCCGCGAGCCCAACCCCATCCCCGTCAAGGCCGCCGTGGCCATGCTGGGCTTCCCCGTGGGGAGCCCGCGGCTTCCGCTCGTCGACCCGTCCGAGGCCGTGCTCCGCGAGCTGCGCGACGCCCTGCGCCAGCGCCGGGCTGAAGGGGAAGGAGGGCTAGGTGGCGGAGCCGGTCGGGATCGTCCTGAGCGGGGCCACGGGGCGGATGGGGACCACCCTCGCCCGCCTGGTCGCCGAGGACGACGGGCTCCGCCTGCTGGGGGGGATCGGGCGCACCCCCGAGCGCGAGTGCGACATCGGGTGCCCGGTGGTGGAGACCCCGGAGACCGCCGGGGCCTGGCTCGACGAGGCCGACGTGGTGGTGGACTTCTCCTCCCCCGAGCTGCTCCGCCGCCTCCTGGAGACCCACGGCGAGCGCCTCGCCGGGACGGCGCTGGTGGTGGGGACCACCGGGCTCGCCCCGGAGGAGGACCGCCTGCTGGAGGAGCTGGCCCGGCGCGCGCCCGTGCTCCGCGCCGCCAACTTCAGCGTGGGCGTCAACCTCCTCCTGGCGCTGGCCGAGCGCGCCGCCGCCGTGCTGGGGGACGACTACGACGTGGAGATCGTGGAGGCGCACCACCGCCGCAAGGCCGACGCGCCCAGCGGCACCGCGCTGGCGCTGGGGGAGGCGGTGGCGCGCGGGCGCGGCGTGGCGCTGGACGCGGTGCGGGTGGACGGCCGCAGCGGCCGCCCGGGGGAGCGCCCGCGCGGCGAGGTGGGCTTCCACGCCGTGCGCGGCGGCGACGTGGTGGGGGAGCACCGGGTGATGCTCATCGGCGACCGCGAGCGCGTGGAGCTGGGGCACCTGGCGCAGGACCGCGCGCTCTTCGCCGAGGGCGCGCTCCGCGCCGCCCGCTGGCTCGCCGGACGCCCGGCGGGGAGCTACACCATGCGCGACGTGCTGGGGCTGGCGTGAGCGCGCGGGAGCGCACCCGGGCGTGACCGCCCTCCTGCAGGCCGCCTCCTGGGCGCCGGAGTGGGTCACGAACTTCCGGCTGGACCTCCTCCTCCGCCTCTGCCTGGCCCTGGTCCTGGGCGGGATCATCGGGCTGGAGCGCGAGCTTTCCGGGAAGCCCGCCGGGCTGCGCACCAACATCCTCATCTGCGTCGGCGCCACGCTCCTGACCGAGCTCTCCATCGGCGTCGCCGCCCTCAGCGACGGGCCGGGCTTCCGCTCCGACCCCGCGCGCATCGCCGCGCAGATCGTCTCCGGGGTGGGGTTCATCGGCGCCGGGACCATCCTCCGGTCTCGCGGGAGCATCACCGGGCTCACCTCCGCCGCGACCCTCTGGGTGGTGGCCGCCATCGGGATGGCGGTGGGGGCCCACGCCTACGTGGAGGCCACCGGGACCACCGCGCTGGTGATCGTGGCGCTGGTCCTCCTGGCGCGCGGGGAGGAGGCCATCAAGGGGCGCAGCAGCACCCGCCGCTACGCCCTCTCCGTGGACCCCGACTTCGACCTCCTGCAGCGGGTGGAGAGCGCGATGCGCGCCGCCGGGCTCCGCGTCCGCACCGACGCCCTGGAGAAGCACGAGGGGCGCTTCAGCGTGCTGCTCACCGTCACCGGCCGCACCACGGCGCAGGAGGCTGTGATGCGCGAGCTGATCCGGCTCCCCGGCGTGCACCGGATGGCGCGCGGGGAGTGAGCGGAAGGGCAGGGTTCGGGCGTGCCCCCGCTGGCGCGGGGTCGGGCTGCGGCTCCGTAAAGCACGATACAACCGTGCTTAACGGAGTCGAGCCCCGGCAAACCGCGCCGGGTCTCGCCCCTTCGGGCTCGCATCCCTCACGCAACTTCAGACTGCGCGCGTAGTTGTAGTAGGAGTCGCCCACGGGAGGAGGTGGGGTGCTCCCGGAGGAAAGCGAGCTGTCTGAGCGAAGCGAGTTCTCGCTTTCCGGAGGGAGCGCCCCGCCGACGACCCCCGCCACGATCCTACCGGATACGGCAGGACAGCGGTGGGACGAATCCGAGGTGGGCGACTACGACGCGCTCACACCCGCTCCAGCCAATAGCCGGGGCGCTGCTTCTGGTGAGCCAGGGCGACGACGAGCGGCCGGCTCACGTCGACGCTGTAGATGATCTGGAAGGGAAAGCGCTGCAGCACCACGCGCCGGGTTCCGGCGATGTAGGGAGTACCGTGCGTGGGGAAAGTGGCGATGCGTTCGAGTGCACGCTCGAACTCCTGGAGGAACTCCTCGCCCAGATGCGGCGCCTCGTCCTCGTAGTGCTCGGCGGCCCGGGCGAGCTCGTCCTCGGCGGCCGAGAGCAAGGGGACGGTGCGCACTCAGGAGCGCTCCCGGAGGCGGGCCCGGATACGTGCCAGCGCCTCGTCGGCCGGCACGGCTTCCATCTCGCCCGCCCGGTACGCGGCCAGGCGTCGCTCGATCTCGACTTCCCAGGCGCGCTCGACCTCGGCCGGGTCCTCGTCGGCTCCGTCGTCCAGGCTCGCCAGGAGTCTCTGCGCGAGCCGCGCCCTCTCGCGCGTGGACAGCTCCAGGGCTTCGGCCTCCAACCGCTCCAACGGCATACTCATAGGTGCGTACTCCGATCGAGGTTGTCAGGAAGATAACGAGCCGCGGGCAACTTGGAAGGTGCCCGTGACCGTGCGGCGCATGGTGGTGGACCTGGGCGACCGGCGCCCCGTCTGGAGCGTCCCGCGGTGGGCGGTCGAGGAGATCCGCGCCGCCGTCCCGTCCGGCTGGGAGACCGTGGTGATCGACACGCCCGCGGACGGGCAGGGCGACGGGGGCGGCCCCTCCCCCGAGGCGCTGGCGGCGGTCCGCGGCGCCGAGGTGTACCTGGGGTACGGGCTCCCGCCGGCGCTCTTCGAGGCCGCCACGGCGGCGCCGGAGGGGCGGCTGCGCTGGGCGCACTCCGGGGCCGCGGGGGTGGGCGGGGCGCTCCACCCCGCCATGCGCGACTCCGGCGTGGTGCTCACCAACTCCGCCGGCATCCACGCCGAGCCCATGGCCGACACCGTCCTGGCGTACGTCCTCCACTTCGCGCGGGGACTGGACTTCGCCGTGCGGGCGCAGGCCGAGCGCCGGTGGGACAAGGGGCCGTTCGACGCCGCCGACACCCCCCTCCGCGAGCTGGAGGAGCTGACGCTGGGCATCGTGGGGCTGGGGGGGATCGGCCGGGCGGTGGCCCGGCGCGCCGCGGCGCTGGGGATGCGCGTCCTCGCCACCCGCCGCCGCGAGGGCGAAGGCCCGCCGGGGGTGGAGGTGCTGCGCGGGGACGGGGCCCTGCACCGCCTCCTGGAGCGGAGCGACGTCCTGGTGGTCACCGTCCCCGAGACCCCCGGCACCCGCGGGATGATCGGCGCCGCCGAGCTGGACCGCCTCCCCCCCGGCGCCGTGCTGGTGAACGTGGCCCGCGGGCGCGTGGTGGACGAGGAGGCGCTCGTCGCGGCCCTGCGCGCGGGACGCCTCCGCGGCGCGGCCCTGGACGTCTTCGCCCGCGAGCCCCTCCCCCCCGGCTCCCCCCTCTGGACCCTTCCCAACGTGCTGGTGACACCCCATGTTTCAGGGACCTCCCACCGCTTCTGGCGGCGCGAGACCGACCTGATCGTGGACAACGTCCGGCGCTACCTGGCCGGCGCCCCCCTTCTCAACACGGTCGACAAGCACGCCGGCTACTGATCGGCGCCGATCCCGAAGGTCCCAGGAATACCCACGATGGAAAAGATCATCCAGGCGGCCGTGGAGCGCGGCGCCAGCGACCTGCACATCAAGTCGGGGGACGTGTTCCGCGCCCGCATCAACGGGCAGCTCATCCCCCTCACCAAGCAGCGGCTCTCCCCCGAGCAGACGCGGCAGATCGCGCTGCAGCTCATGCCGCACGAGCGCGACCGGGAGCGGATCGACGAGCTCCAGGACTACGACTGCTCCTGGGGGATGCCCGGGGTGGGGCGCTTCCGCGTGAACATCCTCCGCCAGCGGGGGAGCTTCATGATCGTGATGCGGGTGATCCCCATCGAGATCCCCACCTTCGAGCAGCTCGGCCTCCCCCCGGTGCTCTCCAAGATCGCCGCCGAGGAGCGGGGGCTGATCCTGGTGACCGGGGTCACCGGCTCGGGGAAGAGCTCCACCCAGGCGGCCATGCTGGGGCACATGAACCAGCACATGCGCCGCCACATCGTCACCCTGGAGAACCCCATCGAGTTCCTGCACCGCGACGTCAACTCCTCCATCACCCAGCGGGAGATCGGGAGCGACACCGATTCCTTCCAGATCGGGCTGCGGGCGGCGCTCCGGCAGGACCCCGACGTGATCCTGATCGGCGAGATGCGCGACACGGAGAGCATCGACATCGCCCTCAAGTCCGCCGAGACGGGGCACCTGGTGATCTCCACCGTGCACACCCGCGACGCCGCCGCCACCATCTCCCGCCTGGTGGCCGTCTTCCCGCCCGACGAGCAGCAGATGGTGCGCATCCGCCTTTCCGAGCAGCTCCAGGCCATCGTCTCGCAGCGGCTCCTCCCGCGCAAGAGCGGGAACGGGCGGGTGCTGGCGTGCGAGGTGATGGTGGTGACGGGCACCATCCGCGACTGCATCATGGACCCCGCCAAGCTGGGCGACATCCGCGACCTCATCGCGGAGGGGCGCACCACCTACGGCTCGCAGACCTTCGACCAGCACCTGATGGAGCTGGTGCACGCGGGCGAGGTGGACTACGCCGTCGCCAAGGCCGCGGCCACCAACCCCGGCGACTTCGAGCTCAAGATGAACATGCTCTCCGGACGCGGGACCGCCTCCAGCGCCTTCGGGTTCTGACCATGGCGTACGCGCTGCTCGTCCTCGCCCAGCTCGCCGGCATCCTGCTGATCCCCTTCGGGCTCCCGGGGATCTGGCTCCAGCTGGTGTCGCTGGGGGCCTACGCCTGGTTCACCGGCTTCGCCACGGTGGGGTGGGTCCCGCTGGTGGCCGTCCTGGCGCTGGCGCTCGTCGCCGAGGCGGTGGAGTTCTGGGTGGGAGGGCGCTTCGCGGAGCGCTACGGCGGGGGGAAGCGGGCCGCCTGGGGCGCCATCCTGGGCGGGATCGCCGGCGCCCTGGTCGGCCTCCCGCTCCCGGTGATCGGGAGCGTGATCGGCTCCTTCCTGGGCTCCTTCGCCGGGGCGGCGCTGTTCGAGCTGGCGGGGCGGCGCGAGGGGGGGATGAGCCCCGCGCTGCGCTCGGGGTGGGGCGCCTTCCTGGGGCGCCTGGCCGCCACCGCGGTCAAGTCCGGGATCGCCGTGGGGGTGGCCGTGCTGGCGCTCCTGGTGGCGCGCGGCTAGCGGGGCGGGGCCCCGGTCTCCTTCTTGCCGCGCGGCGGCCCCGTACATCCAAGCGAGGTGACGATGAGCGACGAGACCGGGCCGGTGGAGGAGGGGAAGTACGTCTACTGCATCATCAAGAGCCCCAGGACGCGGGAGTTCGGGAGCATCGGGATCGGCGAGGGCGCCGGCCGGGTCTACACGGTGCACTACGGGGAGCTGGCCGCCGTGGTGAGCGACACCCCCATCCGCATCTACGACCCCACGCGGGAGAACGTCCTCGCGCACGAGTTCGTCAACGAGACGGTGATGCGGGAGCACACGGTGATCCCCATGAGCTTCGGGACGCTCTTCCGCACCGAGAGCGACATCGTGGAGCTGCTGAAGTCCACCTACCAGGCGTTCGACGACGTCCTGGAGAAGATGCAGGACAAGATCGAGTTCGGGCTCAAGGTGCTGTGGGACCGGGAAAAGGTGATCGGCACCATCGAGCGCGACAACGAGGAGGTCCGCCGCCTCAAGGACGAGATCGGCCGGAGCGCGCAGAGCTCCACCTACTTCGCGCGGATGCAGCTGGGGCGGCTGGTGGAGTCGGCGCTGGAGGACGCGGGGAACGCCTACGTGCGCGACATCCACGAGGCGCTCAAGCCGGCGGCCGTGGCCTCGCGCTCCAACAAGCCCATCGGCGACCGGATGATCCTCAACGCCGCCTTTCTGGTGGAGCGCGACCGCGAGCGCGCCTTCGACGAGCAGGTCAAGGAGGTGTCCCGCAAGTACGAGGACCTGCTGACCTTCAAGTACACCGGCCCCTGGCCGCCGTACAACTTCGTCAACATCAAGCTCAAGCTGGAGAAGGCCTCCGGATGAGGGGACAGCGGACAGGGAACAGGGGACAGCCTGCAACTACGTCACGCACGGGCCCGTCCGTTCCTGTCGTGTGCTTGCTGTCCCCTGTCCCCCATTCCCTGTTCCCTGTAGTCCAGCATGGGACTCCTTAAGCACCTCCTCTTCTGGCCGGTCACCGGGCCGGAGTTCCTGGTCCGCTTCTCCATGGAAAAGGTCCAGGGGATGGTGCGCGACGAGCTCACGGACGACGGGGCGGTCAAGGAGGAGCTGCTGGCGCTCCAGATGGAGCTGGAGCTGGGGGAGATCGACGACGACGAGTACGTGCGGCGCGAGGCGGCGCTGATGCAGCGCCTGCGCGAGGTCCGCGAGTGGCGGGAGACCTTCGGGATGGGGGCGGCGGGCGGGCCGGTGCGCGTGGCGCGCGACCCCGGGGCGGCGGCGGACGGGGAGTAGGGCGGTGCTGGCGGAGCGGGTGAGCCCGGGTCCGCGCTGGACGCTGGTGGGGGGGAAGGGCGGGGTGGGGAAGACCACCGTCGCGGCGGCGCTCGCCGTGGAGCTGGCGGACGCCGGGGAACGGGTCCTCGCCCTCTCCACCGACCCGGCGCACTCCCTCGGCGACGCGCTGGGAGTCCCCCTCGGCCCCGACCCGACGCCGGTCCCCGGCGTGGACGGGCTCCTGGCGCTGGAGCTGGACTCCGCGCGCGAGCGGGAGCGCTTCCTGGCCCGCTACCGCGGCGCGCTCCTCCGGACCGTGGAGCGCGGCACGTACCTGGCGGCGGAGGACGTGGCCGGGTTCCTGGAGCCGGCCCTCCCCGGGATGGACGAGCTGGCCGCCGTGCTCCGCCTGGCCCGGCTCGCCGAAAACGCCCCCACCCTCCGCCTGGTGGTCGACACCGCCCCCACCGGCCACACCCTCCGCCTCCTCGACCTCCCCCGCCTGGCGCTCGGCTGGATCGCCGCGCTGGAGGCGATGGAGGCCAGGCACCGCGGCGTTGCCCTGGCGCTCGCGGGCGCCTACCGGGCGGACGCTTCCGCCCGCGAGCTCGCCGCCCTGCGCGCCGACGTGGAGCGCGTCGCCGCCCTCCTCGCCGACCCCGCCCACACCCGCTTCCTCCTCGTCACCACCCCCGAGCCCGTCGTCCTCGCCGAGACGGAGCGCTACCTCGACGCCCTGCGTGAGCGCGGGATCGCCGTCGGCGGGATCGTCGCCAACCGCGCGCCGGAGGCACCCGGACGCGACCTCGCGCCGGAAGGCGTGCCGACCGTGTACGTCCCCCTGCTGGACGACGACCCGCGCGGGGTGGAGGCGCTGCGGGGATTCGGGCGGGCGGCGGGACCCCCCACCCCCGGCCCCTCCCCCACAAGGGGGGAGGGGAGCACTGCAACGGCGGAGGCAGAGGGCACACCCCTCCGCTCCGGTCCTCCCTTCCGCGTCCCGGCGGACCGGCGGCTGTACCTGGTGGGGGGGAAAGGCGGGGTGGGGAAGTCCACGGCGGCGGCGGCGCTGGCGCTGCGGCTGGCGGAGGAGGGGGCGGGGCCGGTGCTCCTGATGAGCACCGACCCGGCGGGGTCGCTGGGGGACGTGCTGGGCGTCCCGGTATCGTCGGAGGCTTCGCCGGTGCCGGGGGCGGCGGGGGTGCGGGCCCGGCAGGTGGACGCGGAGGCGGCGTGGGGGGCGTTCCGGGCGGAGTACCGCGAGCGGGTGGAGACGCTGTTCGCGGAGCTGGGGGGGAGGGGGCTCTCGGCCGCGGCGGACCGCGAGGTGGTGGCCCGCTTCCTGGACCTGGCGCCCCCCGGCGTGGACGAGGCCATGGCGCTGGGGGACGTGATTGACTTGCTGGAAGGGGGGGAATACAATGCGCTGGTGCTCGACACCGCCCCCACCGGACACCTGCTGCGCCTGCTGGAGATGCCTTCCGTGGCGCTGGACTGGTCGCACGCCCTCCTCCGCCTCCTCCTCCGGTACCGCGAGGTGGTGGGGCTCGGCGACACCGCGGAGCGCGTGCTCCGCTTCGCCCGCCAGCTCCGCGCGCTGCGCGAGCGCCTCGCCGACCCGGCGCACACCTTCTTCCTCGCCGTCGCCCTCCCCGAGGCGCTGAGTGTTCCCGAGACGGAGCGGCTGACGGCTCGCCTCCGCGGCCTCGGCCTCGTCCCCGGCGCGCTCCTGGTCAACCGCCTCCTCGGCGCCGACGCCCCGCTCCCCGGGCGCGCGGCCGCCGCCGCGCGCCTCCTCGCGATTCCCGGCATCCCGACCACCGCCGCCGCTCCCGAGTGGCCGGGCGGCGGTCCGCGGGGTGCTGCCGAGCTGCTGCGCTTCGCGCGCTCCTGGCGGGAGGTGGCGCGGTGAGGCGGGATACCCCTCACCCCCGGCCCCTCTCCCACAAGGGGAGAGGGGAGCACGGCGATGCCGGAGTACGCGCCGGACCAGTCCGCGAAGGCGGACTTCGTGCCTTTGTTGCAGCGAATTCATTCGCCCGTGTCCGGTGGGTGAGGGCCCCCCGCCGATGAACTCCCTCCTCTACCTCTACGCCGTGGTCCCGGGGGACGCGCCGGAGCCGCCGGCGGGGCTCCGCGGGATCGACGGGGCGCCGGTGCGGGTGCTGCGCGCGGCGGGGCTGGGCGCGGTGGTCAGCGACGCGGACGAGGAGAGCTACCGCGCGGAGGCGCTGGACGCGCGCACGACCGACCTCGCCTGGGTGGGGGAGCGCGGGGCGGCGCACGAGGCGGTGCTCCTCCGGTACGCGGACGCGGGGCCGGTACTCCCCCTCGGCCTGTTCTCGCTGCACCGCGGGGAGGAGCGCGTGCTCGCCCTCCTGGAGTCGGGCGGGGAGCGCTTCCGGGCGTCGCTGGAGCGGGTGCGGGGGCGGCGGGAGTGGGGGGTGCGGCTGTGGCGCGTGGACGCGGGCGTCGCGGAGCACCTGGACCGGCTCTCCCCCCGGCTGCGCGAGCTGGCGGCCGAGATGGAGGGGGCGCCCCCCGGGCGCCGCTTCCTCCTGCAGAAGAAGCGCGACGCCATGCGGAAGGACGAGCTGCGGGCCGTAGGCGCGGACGCGGCGCGGGAGGCCTTCGACGCGCTGCGCGGGGCGGCGGCGGAGTCGCGCGCCCTCGCCCTCCCCGCGCGCCGGGGAGACGAGGGGCGGGCCATGGTGCTCAACGCCGCGTTCCTGGTGGACGAGGCCCGCTTCCCGGAGTTCCAGCGCGCCGTCACGGAGGCGGCGGGGCGCTGGGGCGGGGCGGGGTTCGAGCTGGAGTTCACGGGGCCCTGGCCCCCCTACCACTTCACCGGCGGCGATGGGGCCTGAGGACCGCGATCCCGGCGGGATGGACCTCTTCCCCGCCGGGGAGGAGTGGGAGGCGTGGAGCCCCGGCGCCGGGGACGACTCCCTTTCCCTGGTGGAGCTGGTGAACCGCGTCCTGGACCGGGGCGTCGTCCTCACCGGCGACGTCACCATCTCCGTCGCGGGGGTGGACCTGGTGTACCTGGGGCTCAACGCCGTGCTCACCTCCGTCTCCACCGCGCGCCGCACGCTGGGGAGGCGGGTGGGGACCGCGCCGCTCCCGGAGGAGGAGTGAGGAGCAGGGGTCGGGACGGGA
Organism: uncultured Gemmatimonadales bacterium; assembly: GCA_963733105.1. GTDB lineage: Bacteria > Gemmatimonadota > Gemmatimonadetes > Longimicrobiales > Longimicrobiaceae > JAFAYN01. The sequence goes on from CAVTCB010000005.1 coordinate 511,080, forward strand.
TGAAGAGCAGGGTTCGGGCGTGCCCCCGCTGGCGCGGGGTCGGGCTGCGGCTCCGTAGGACACGATACGACCGTGTCCAACGGAGTCGAGCCCCGGCAAACTGCGCCGGGTCTCGCCCCTTCGGGCTCGCATCCCTCACGCGGCTTCTTTCCGTACCTGTCGTTGTCGTGCTCCCCTCCCTCCTTGTGGGGGAGGGGCCGGGGGTGGGGGGTACGCGAGGCGCGCGAGCCCGCCCGGCCCGCACGGATTCCGTATGACGCTGTACGCCTACTGCGTGCGGCGGGCGGGGGACCCCGCCCCGGAGGCGGGGCTGCGCGGCGTGGACGGCGGGGAGGTGTTCGCCGGGGAGCGGGACGGGCTCGGCGTCTGGCTCTCCGCCGTGGAGGCGCCCCCCGCGCCCGACCGCGAGCGGGTGGAGGCGCACGACCGGGTGGTCCGCGCAGCGCTGCGCACCGCGACCCCGCTCCCGCTCCGCTTCGGCGCCGTGTTCGCGGACGAGGCGGCGGCGCTGGACGCCCTCGCCGGGCGCGCGGACGGGCTGCTGGCCGGGCTGGAGCGCGTCGCCGGACGGGTGGAGATGTCGGTGGCGGCGCTGTGGGACGCGGCGGCGGAGCGGGAGCGCCTGCTGGCGGAGCGCCCGGATCTGCGCCCGGTGGAGGGGAGGCCCGCGGGCGGGCGCGCCTACCTGGAGGGAAAGCGGCGCGAGCGGGCGCTGGAGGAGGCGCTGCGGGCGCGCGCGGAAGCGGTGCTCAGCGAGGTCGCGCGGCGGCTGGCGCCCGCCGCGGGGTCGGCGGAGGAGGCGCGAAGCGTGCTTCCCCGCCCGGAGGTCGCGGGGACCGTGGCACACCTGGTGCGAAGGGAAGAATCCTTGGCCTATCGCGAGGCCGCCGTGGCCGCCGGGCGGGGGCTCCCCGGGGTGGAGCTGCGGGTCTCCGGACCGTGGGCCCCCTACTCCTTCGCCTGATGCCGGACGAGCGCCGCTCCCCCACCGCCGTGGACCTCCCCGCCGCCGAGCTGGCGGAGCTGGCCAGCCGGCTCCCCACGCGCATCGACGTGGATCCGGAGACGGTGCAGCAGGACCTGGCCAAGCTGGTGCTCACGGTGGTGGAGCTGCTGCGGCGGGTGGTGGAGCACCAGGCGGTGCGGCGGATGGAGGACGGCGACCTCTCCGACGAGCAGGTGGAGCGGATGGGGACCGCGCTCCTCCTGCTGGAGGAGAAGATGGAGGAGATCCGCGGGGTCTTCGGGCTTGCGGGTGAGGATCTCAACGTCGATCTTGGACCCCTGGGGAAACTGCTCTAGGCCGCGCATACCCTTACAGGAACGGCTCCTTGCCCGAATTCGCCCCCCTCACCCCGACGCGTCCGCAGGGGCTGGTCGACATCCTGGACCGGATCCTGGACAAGGGGCTGGTGATCGCCGGCGACATCAAGGTCAACCTGGCCAACGTGGAGCTGCTCACCATCCAGGTGCGGCTCCTGGTGTGCTCCATCGACAAGGCCGAGCAGATCGGCCTCAACTGGTGGCGGTTCGACCCCGCGCTCTCCGGGTCGCCCGCGGCCGCGGCCCGGCTGGACGACGAGAACCGCGAGCTGCGCGAGCGCGTCCGTCTCCTGGAGGAGCGGCTGGAGCGGCTCGCGCCGGGGGCCGGCGGCGCCGGGTGACACGAATCCCCATTCTTCCATTCCGGAGAAGCGACCCATGGCCGTAGAGAGAGCGCCGGGCGGCACCAGTCTGATCGACGTCCTCGACCGTGTGCTCGACAAGGGGATCGTCATCGACGCGTACGTGCGGGTCTCCCTGGTCGGGATCGACCTGGTGACGGTCGAGGCGCGCATCGTGGTGGCGTCCATCGACACCTACCTCAAGTACTCCGAGGCCGTGGGGATCACCCCCCCGTCGCGCACCCGGGAGCTGCCGCCCTCCCCCACCGCCGCGGACGTGGACCGCCTCACCGCCGAGAACGCCGAGCTCAGGCGGAGGCTCGAAGCCCTGAGCTGACCCCGTGGGTCCCTCCTCCCCCGGCGCCGACGAGGTCCTCGCCCTCCTGGAGCGCGTCCAGCGCGCGGAAAGCCTCCCCGAGGCGTTCTCCGTCTTCATCGACCAGGTGCTCGCCGCCCGGGGGATCGAGCGCGCCCTGGCCGCCGCCGTGGACCGCGGCACGCTCCGGGGGGTGACCGGGATCGGGTGGAGCGCGGAGGAGGTCCGCGGCTTCTCCGTCCCGCTCAGCGCCGACTTCCACCCCGCGTCCCGCGCCGTGGTGACGGGCGCCGCGCAGGTGGTGGACGGGAAGGAGGAGCTGCTCCCGGGGCTCACCCGCTACGCGGTGGTCCCCGTCCCGGCCGTGCGCCCGTCGGACCCCGCGGTGGGGGTGCTGCTCCTGGATCCCGGGCCGAAGGGGGCGGAGCACGTGCCCGCCGTGACGGAGGCGCTGCGGCACGCGGGGCCCGCGCTGGCGCGCCTGGCCGAGCTGGACGCCCTGCGCGAGTCGGCGGGGCACCTGGAGAGCCAGCGGCACCTCCTGTCGGCCATCGTCAACGCGCTCCCCGACCCCGTCCTCATCACCGACGCGCAGAACAACATCCTCCTGGAGAACCACCGGGCGGAGGCGCTGCTCACCACCGGCGAGGGGGACAGCGAGGGGCGCCGCCGGGCCGTGGAGATCAACAACCTCCTCCTCTCCTCCTTCCTCACCCGCTCGCTGATGGCCGGCGCCGGGGGAGGCGCCCGCGAGCTGAACCTGGTGGACCCCTCCGAGGGCGGCGACCTCCTCTTCGAGGTGCTGGTGACCGCCCTCCCCGCCGAGCTGGTGGGGGAGGGGGCCGTGGTGTCCGTGCTCCGCGACGTCACCGACCTGAAGCGCGCCGCCACCGAGCTGGAGCACCAGTTCAAGCGCATGCGCCAGGCGGAGGACAAGTCGCGCCGCGAGCGCGACCGCCTGAACCTGGTGCTGGAGAACGTCGGCGACCCCATCCTGGTGACCGACGAGGAGTCCAACATCATCCTGATGAACCGCAAGGCGGAGCGCCTCTTCGAGGTGGCCTCCGGGACCCCGCTGGAGGCGCCCGAGCAGCAGGAGGTGCGCGCCAACGACACCAAGTTCTCCTCGTTCATCTCCGACTTCGCCCTCTCGCCGGACCCCTCCCGCGTGGAGGAGGTGCGCCTGTCCGACCCGGAGAGCCACGGCGAGTTCCCGGTGGAGATCGTCTCGGGGAAGATCCTGAACGAGCGCGCGGAGATGACCGCCATCGTCTCCATCCTCCACGACCTCACCAAGGTGGTGGAGAACGAGCGGCTGGCGGCGGAGCTGACGCGGCTCAACGAGGGGCTGGAGGGGCGGATCGCCGCGGCCACGGAGGAGCTGGAGGCGCGCAACCGGCAGCTGGAGTGGCAGAGCCAGGAGCTGGAGCGGGCGTACCGCCTCAAGTCGGAGTTCCTGGCCAGCATGAGCCACGAGCTGCGCACCCCCATCAACGCGCTCCTGGGCTACACGGCGCTGATGCGCGACCGCATCTACGGCGAGGTGAGCACCCGGCAGGAGGAGGCGCTGGACCGGATGTACGCGGCCAGCCAGCACCTGCTGGAGCTGGTGAACGACATCCTGGACCTGGCCAAGATCGAGGCCGGGAAGATGCCGGTGCACCTGGACCACGTGGAGTTGGGCGCGGTGCTGGAGGAGCTGTCGCAGACGGTGGAGCCGATGGTGGAGAAGAAGTCGCTCCGCTACCGGGTGGAGCTGGAGCCCGACCTCCCCGCGCTGGAGACGGACCGCACCAAGGTGAAGCAGATCCTGCTGAACCTCCTTTCCAACGCGGTCAAGTTCACGCACCGCGGGGAGGTGGCGGTGACGGCGCGCCGCACGGAGAGCGGGAACGGGGTGGAGATGGAGGTGTCCGACACCGGGATCGGGATCGACCCGGAGAACCTGGAGCACATCTTCGAGGACTTCCGCCAGGTGGACCAGTCCTCCACCCGCGAGTACGGCGGGACCGGGCTGGGCCTCTCCATCACCAAGAAGCTGCTCCACCTCCTGGGCGGGACCATCCGCGTGGAGTCGAGCCCCGGCGAGGGCTCCACGTTCACCGTCTGGCTCCCGCTCCGCAGCCGCGAGCTGCGCGTCTCCGACGGCGGCCCCGCGGACCCCGTGGTGCTGGGGGCCACGCGGGGCGATTCGTAGGCATTCCTGACAACCACCTCCTACTCATCCGAAGCCGACCATGCCGATCGCACAGGCGCTCCTCCCCGAGTTCGACAACGAGATGGCCACCACGCGCAGGCTGCTGGCGCGCGTCCCCGAGGACCGGGCCTCCTGGAAGCCGCACCCCAAGTCCACGGAGCTGGGCGGGCTGGCGGTGCACGTCGCCAACCTGGTGGGGCTGGCGGTCCGGGCCGTCCACGAGACCGGGGTGAACTTCAACCCGCCGGGCGGACCCCCGTTCTCCCCGCCGCGCTTCACCACCACGGCCGCCCTGCTGGAGATGTTCGACGCGAACGTGGCGAAGGGGCGCGAGGCGATCGCCGGGGCCTCGGACGAGGAGCTGATGGTGCCCTGGACGCTGCAGAGCGGGGACCACGTCATCTTCACCCTCCCGCGCGCCGCCGTGCTGCGCACCATGGTGATGAATCACGTGATCCACCACCGCGGCCAGCTCAGCGTGTACCTGCGCGAGAACGACGTGCCGCTCCCCTCCATCTACGGCCCCACGGCCGACGAGCAGATGTAGCCGCCGCGCCGGGTTGACACCCCACCCCCGGCCCGTCTACATTCGCCCCAGGATACGTGAGCCACGGTCCCGCCCAAACGGTCGGGACCGTTTTTTGTTGTGGAATTCCGCCGGGGTTCGACCAGGGATTCCGGCGCGAACGGGGGGATCGGATGAACGAGCATAGCTGCGTTGTGATCGTCGGCTCCCAGTGGGGCGACGAGGGGAAGGGGAAGATCGTCGACGTGCTCGCCGAGAACGTGGACGTGGTGGCGCGCTACCAGGGCGGCGCCAACGCCGGGCACACCGTGCACGTGGGGAAGGAGGAGTTCATCCTCCACCAGATCCCCTCGGGGATCCTGCACCCGGGGCGCCACTGCCTCCTGGGGAACGGGGTGGTGTTCGACCCCTTCCAGTTCTTCGAGGAGCTGGACGGGATCACGGCGCGCGTCCCCGACGCGGAGAGCCGGGTGGGCGTCAGCGGCCGGGCGCACCTCCTCCTCTCCTACCACAAGCTCCTGGACCGCGCGGCCGAGGCGCAGCGCGGGGCGGGGAAGATCGGCACCACGGGGCGGGGGATCGGCCCGGCGTACGAGGACAAGGTGGCGCGCCAGGGAATCCGCGTGGCCGACCTGCGCGACGCCGGCCGCGCCGAGGAGCTGCTCCGGCGCGCCGTGGCCCGCGCCAACGAGCGCCTGCGGTGCATCGGGGTGGAGGAGCAGGAGGACGCGGACCGGGTGGTCCGCGAGGTGCTCGGCATCCGCGAGCGCCTCATGAAGCTGTCGGTGGAGACGGGGCGCGTGATCCACGACGCCATCCGCGCCGGGAAGCGCGTGCTCCTGGAGGGGGCGCAGGGCGCGCTCCTGGACGTGGACCACGGCACCTACCCCTTCGTCACCTCCTCCAACACCACGGCCGGGGGCGCGGGGCTGGGGGTGGGGATCGGGCCCACGGCGATCGACGCCGTGGTGGGGGTGGTCAAGGCGTACACCACGCGCGTGGGCTCGGGGCCGCTCCCCACGGAGCTCCCCTCGCCGATGCAGGAGCGCGTCCGCGAGCTGGGCGGCGAGTACGGCGCCACCACCGGGCGCCCCCGCCGCTGCGGGTGGTTCGACGCGGTGGTGGTGCGCTACGCCGCGCGCGTCAACGGGCTCACCGGGCTGGCCGTGACCAAGCTGGACGTGCTGGACACCCTGGAGGAGCTGAAGATCGCCGTGGGCTACCGGGCGGGGGGGAGGAGATGGACGACTTCCCCGGCGACCTGGGGCTGCTGGACGAGGCGGAGCCGGTGTACGAGACGCTCCCGGGCTGGCAGGCGCCCACGCACGACGCCCGCCGCTGGGAGGACCTCCCCGAGGGCGCCCGCGCCTACCTGCGCCGCCTGGAGGAGCTGACCGGGGTGCCGATCTGGTACGTTTCCGTGGGCACGCGCCGCGACCAGATCATCCACGTCGAGCGCTCGAACTAGCAGCCCCCCTCGCAAAGCCGTCGCGTGAGGGATGCGAGCCCGGAGGGGCGAGACCCGCGCGGCGGTTTGCGCGGGGCTCGACTCCGTTAGCCGGCGTCGTTTGCCGGCTTACGGAGCCGCAGCCCGACCCCGGCGCAGCCGGGGGCACGCCCAAACCAGCCGTTCAAGCAGTAAAAATGCACAACCGAACCGAAGAGTCCGTCGAAGCCGCCCTGCGCTGGGTGAAGCCCCGGGTGCGCGCGCTGGGGGCGTACACGCTCCGCCCCTACGAGCCGCGCGTCAAGCTCAACCAGAACGAGAGCCCCTACGACGTCCCCGCGGAGCTCAAGGCCCGCATCGCGGCGAGCCTGGCCGACCGCCCCTGGAACCGCTACCCCCCCTTCGTGGCGAGCGGCTTCATCTCCGCCGTGTCGGAGGCCACGGGGTGGCCCACGGACGGGGTGCTGGTGGCCAACGGCTCCAACGAGCTGATCCAGGCGCTGTTCGCGGTGGTGGCCGGGCCGGGCGTCCGCGTGGTGGTCCCCGAGCCCACCTTCACGCTGTACCGCCTCATGGCGGAGGTGAACGGCGCCGACGTGGTGTCGGTCCCGCTGGACGCGGAGCTGCGCTTCGACGTGGACGCCATCGTCCGCGCCGCGCGGGGGTCGGGCGCCGCCGCGGTGGTGCTCTGCACCCCCAACAACCCCACCGGCGCCGTCCTGTCGCGCGAGGAGATCGAGCGCATCCACGACGGGACGGAGGCGCTGGTGCTGCTGGACCAGGCGTACGTGGAGTTCGGCGGGTACGACGCCGTCCCCTTCCTGGAGGGGAGGCCGCGGGCGGTGGTGCTGCGCACCTTCAGCAAGGCCATGTCGCTGGCCGGGCTGCGCGCCGGCTACCTGCTGGGCGACCCGGCGCTGGTGGCGGAGGTGAACAAGGCCAAGCTCCCGTACAACGTCAACTTCTACACCGAGGTGGCCGCGGCCGAGGTGCTCCGCGCCCGCGACCTCCTGGAGCCGGGGGTGGAGGCCGTGCGCCGCGAGCGCGACCGGCTGTACGAGGCGCTGCGGGAGATGCCCGGCATCCGCGCCTTCCCCAGCGGGGCCAACTTCGTGTGCTTCCGCGTGGAGCGGGAGGGCACGACGCACACGGAGGTCTTCCGGCGCCTCCTGGACGGGCACGGCATCCTGGTGCGCGACGTGTCCGGGTACCCCATGCTGGAGGGGTGCCTCCGCGTCAACGCCGGGACGCCGGAGGAGACCGGCGAGTTCCTGGACGCCCTCCGCGCCATCCTCACCGGGGAGTGACCGCCATGCCGCGCATCGGGGAGCGCTCGCGCACGACGCGCGAGACGGAGGTGGAGGTCCGCGTCGACCTGGACGGGAGCGGGGCCGCGGAGGTCCGCACCGGGATCGGCTTCTTCGACCACATGCTGGACGCGCTGGCCCGCCACGGGATGTTCGACCTGTCGGTGCGCTGCACGGGGGACCTGCACATCGACGCGCACCACACGGTGGAGGACGTGGGGATCGTCCTGGGCGGCGCCTTCCTGGACGCGCTGGGCGACAAGGCGGGGATCGCGCGCTACGCGGACGCCACCGTCCCGCTGGACGAGGCGCTGGTGCGCGCCGTGGTGGACGTCTCCGGGCGCCCCTTCCTCCACTTCGACGTCCCCCTGCCGCCGGACCAGCCGCGCGTCGGGGAGTTCGACGCGGCGCTCTCCGCCGAGTTCTGGCGCGCCTTCGCCATGGAGTCGCGCGTCACGCTGCACCTGGACGGCCTCCGCGGCGACAACGCGCACCACGTGGTGGAGGCCACCTTCAAGGCGGCCGCGCGCGCCCTGGACGCCGCCACCCGCGTGGACCCGCGCCGCGGGGGCACGGTCCCCTCCACCAAGGGAGCGCTGTGACACCGGTGGGCGGGGCGTCCGTCACCGTGCTGGACTACGGCGCCGGGAACCTGCGCTCCGTGGTCAAGGCGTTCGAGCACGGGGGCGCGGGGGTGACGCTGACCTCGGACCCCGCCGTGGCCGCGCGCGCGGGGCGGCTGGTGCTCCCCGGGCAGGGACACTTCGGCCAGTGCATGACGCGGCTGGAGGAGGGCGGGCTGGGCGGCGCCGTGCGCGAGCACGTGGCCGCGGGGCGTCCCTTCCTGGGGATCTGCGTGGGGATGCAGCTCCTCTTCGAGCGGAGCGAGGAGGCGCCCGGCGTCCCCGGGCTCGGGCTCCTCGACGGCCGCGTGGAGCGCATCCCCACCGACCTCCCCCTCCCGCACGTGGGGTGGAACGCCGTGGAGTGGACCCCCGCCGCGGCGGACGACCCGGTGCTCCGCGGCGTCGCCGGCCCGGAGCCGCGCTGGTTCTACCACGTGCACACCTTCGCCGTGCGCGACGCCCCCGCCGGCGAGGTGCTGGGCCGCTGCACCTACGACGCCCCCTTCGCCTCCGTGGTGGGACGCGAGGGGGTGTGGGGGATCCAGTTCCACCCGGAGAAGAGCCAGGAGGACGGGCTCCGCATCCTGGGCAACTTCGCGAGGCTCTGACATGCGCTCCGACCTGCAGCGCGTACCCTTCTTCAAGGGCCACGGCCTGGGGAACGACTACCTGGCCCTGCGCCTGGCCGAGGTCCCCTTCTCGCTGAGCCCCCCGGCCGTCCGCCTCCTCTGCGACCGGCACACCGGCGTGGGCTCCGACGGCGTCCTGGCCTTCGTCCCCTCCGACGAGGCGGAGTTCGGGCTGCGCATCTTCAACCCCGACGGCTCGGAGGCCGAGAAGAGCGGGAACGGGCTGCGGATCTTCGCCGCCTACCTGTACGACCGGGGCGCCGTCTCCCCCGGCGCGCCGTTCACGGTGGAGACCCCCGGCGGCGTGGTGACCATCCGCATCCACGAGGAGAGCCCCGAGGGGGTGCTGGACGTGGAGGTGGAGATGGGGAGCGCCGAGTTCCGCAGCGCCGCCGTGGGGATGGCCGGCCCCGACCGCGACACCGCGGCCGAGGTGCTGGAGCTCCCCGCGGGCGACCGCATGGAGGTGACCGCCGTGTCGCTGGGGAACCCGCACTGCGTGGTGTTCCAGGACGAGCTGGACCCCGAGGACCTGCGCCGGCGCGCCCCGCAGCTCTCCACCCACGCCTCGTTCGAGCGGGGGACCAACGTGCAGTTCGCGCGCGTGGAGGGTCCGGGGCTCGTGGAGGCCTGGGTGTGGGAGCGCGGGGCGGGGGAGACCAGCGCCTCCGGCTCCAGCGCCTGCGCCGTGGCCGCCGCCGCCGTGCGCCGCGGGCTGGTGGCCGAGCGCGAGGTGGAGGTGCGGATGCCCGGGGGCGCCCTGCACGTCACGGTGCGCGAGGACTGGAGCCTCCTCCTGCGCGGCCCGGTGGAGGGGGTGTACTGGGGCCGCCTCACGGACGGGATGGTCCGCCGGCTGGGGGAGCTGTCGTGGCCCTAGCCAAGCGCATCATCCCCTGCCTGGACGTCAAGGACGGGCGGGTGGTGAAGGGGGTCCGCTTCGAGGGGCTGCGCGACGCGGGCGACCCGGTGGAGCAGGCGGTCCGCTACGACGCCGAGCGCGCGGACGAGCTGTGCTTCCTGGACATCACCGCCTCGCACGAGGGGCGCGCGTCCACGCTGGAGATGATCCGCCGCACGGCCGACTCGGTGTTCATCCCCTTCACCGTGGGGGGCGGGGTGCGCTCGGTGGACGACTTCGTCGCCATCCTGGGGGCCGGGGCGGACAAGGTGTCGGTGAACACCGCCGCCCTCGCGGACCCGGAGCTGGTGCGCCGCGCGGCGGAGCACTTCGGCTCGCAGTGCGTGGTGGTGGCGATCGACGCCCGCCGTGCCGCGTCGGAGGGGATGGAGAGCGGGTGGGAGGTGTTCACGCACGGGGGGCGGAAGCCGGCGGGGCTGGACGCGGTGGGGTGGGCGCGGCGGGTGGAGGAGCTGGGGGCGGGGGAGATCCTGCTCACCTCCATGGACCGGGACGGGACGCGCGACGGGTACGACCTGGAGCTGCTGCGCGCGGTGTCGGGGGCGGTGCGGATTCCGGTGATCGCGTCCGGGGGGGCGGGGACGCTGGAGCACCTGCACGAGGGGCTGGCGGCGGGGGCGCACGCGGTTCTGGCCGCGTCGATCTTCCACTGGGGGGAGGTGAGCGTTCCCCAGGCGCGGCGGTACCTGGCGGAGCGGGGTCATCCGGTGCGTCGATAGCTTCTTGCTTCGGCGGGCCGCTCCGGAGCCGGGCCAAACAGCGGCCCGTCTCCTGCGCGGGGGCGGTGAGCCTCGCGAAACGGCCCGCGAGTCTCCCCGCCCCGGAGTGAGCCAGCCAAACTGCCGGCTGTCTCCCTCCGAGAGGATCATACGGGAACTGCGGAACTGCGGACGGCGAGGGCCGGGATCTCGGCGAGGTCCCGGCCCTTCGTGCCCCCTCCCCCCGACCCCCTCCCCCGCAAGCGGGAGAGGGGGAGCACTACACCACTCGTGAGTCGTTGCCGTCAGTCCGCGAAGGCGGACTTCGTGCCTTTGTTGCCGTGAATTCATTCGCCCGCCCGGCGTTCCTGCGTCTGTTCAGGCAGCGGCGTTGTCCAGCGTTCGGATCTCTTCCACTGCGTGGGCGGTGTCCGGGTCGCGCAGGGCGTGCCACAGATCCCAGTCCTGCTGCATGTTCAGCCAGAAGTCAGGGGTGGTGCCGAACAGCTTCGCGAGCCGGCACGCGGTATCCGGTGTGACCGCGCGCCTGCCGTTGACGACCTCGTTGATTCGCTGGGAGGACACCTTTATGCGCCTCGCCAGCTCCGTCCGGCTCAAACCCAGGGGCTCGAGGAACTCCTCCCTCAGGATCTCCCCCGGATGAAAAGGGGGCCGGTTCGTAGGAAGTCCGATCATTGGTTTACTCTCTCGTTGCGGGACCGCCGGTATGTCGAGAAGGGCACGCAGGTCGCGGACCGTGCCCGTGCGATTCAGTGATAGTCAACAATCTCGACGCGTTCGGCACCCGCGTCGGTCCAGCGAAAGCAGATCCGGTACCGGTCGTTGATCCGGATGCTGTGCTGGCCCTTTCGATCGCCGTGCAGCGCCTCCAGCCGGTTTCCAGGCGGCGCCATCAGGTCCTCTAGCACCTTGGCGTTCCGGATCAAGGTGAGCTTCATCTGGGCCTTTCGCCACAACTCCGGCGGGCAGGTCCGGCGCGCCTTCTTCGTGTCCAGTCCGTTGTAGACATCGTCCGTGCCGCTGTCGTGGAACGTGAGTATCATGCTCCTCTTCTCGGCTCATCCTGCAGTTGGCTGGCACGATGACGGTTTAGGATGACAAACGGTATTACGTGCTGTTGTCGCCGCCCTTGTGACGCACGTAGTGCCTGCGCACCTTCGCCCGGTTCCCGCAGTCCTTCATGTCGCACCAGCGGCGGCTGCGGTTCTTGCTGGTGTCCACGTACAGCCAGCCGCAGTCGTCCCCCGCGCACTCCTTCACGCGCTCCAGCTCGTCCGAGGTGAGCAGCTCCGCCGCCGAGCGCGCCACCGGCCAGAGCACCCGGTCCGGCTCCCCCGTCTCCTCCCACTCCCAGTCGCACTTCCCCCGCCCGGCCGTGAGCCGCGCCCGCGACATCGCGCGCGCCAGCTCCCGGTTCAGGATCGCCAGGTCGGCCGGCGCGCGCGGCTCCCCCGCCGCCTCCGCCGAGAAGATGCGGTAGACCGCCTCGCGCAGCTCGATCGCGCGGCTGAACACCTCCGCCGCCGCCTCCGGCTTCGCCCGCGCCACCGCGAACAGCGGCTCGGCCTCCGCGGGCGTCAGCGCCTCCGCGTGCAGCCCCCACCACACCAGGTCCGCGTACTCCTTCAGGCGGTCGCGCGCGTTCTCCTCGCCGCGCCACCCCACCGTGTTCGCGAAGTCCAGGCACCACCGTCCCCCGACCAGGCTCAGCTCCGCCAGCGGGTTCTGCTCGCCGCTCATCCTTCCTCCCAGGTGACGGAAATTCTAACCACAATAATATGCTTGACAGGTTAGAATGCCAACGGTATCATGTTGCTAACCATCAAAAACAGTTTTGATGGTGGAGTCACCACGGCGAAGCGGAGGGCACCATGCATTCCGAGAAGACGCTGTACCCCGCGCCGGCGCAGCTGCGCCCCTCTCCCGTCCCGCTCGGGCGGACGGTCTCCGACGGCCTGCTGCGGGCGGGGCGCGCCTACCTCGCGGGGTGGGAGTGGTACGTGCGGAGCGGGCTCTCCGCGCCGGGCGCGCACGGCTTCCCCCTTCCCCGGAGGTAGGACCATGACCGAGATCGAACGCATCCACGACCAGCTGCGCCGCGCCTTCCACGGCGAGGCGTGGCACGGGCCCTCGCTGCGGGAGGCGCTCGACGGGGTGACGGCGGAGCAGGCCGCCGCCCGCCCCGTCCCCGGCGCGCACACCGTCGGGGAGATCGTCCTCCACCTCGCGGCGTGGCTGGGCGTGATGCCGCGGCGGCTCGCCGGGGAAGCGGCGCGCGAGCCTGAAGAGGGCGACTGGCCGTCCGCCGAAGGGCTGGGGGAGGCGGAGTGGAGAGCGCTGCTGGGGAAGCTGGAGGAGCGGCACGCGGCGCTGCTCGACGCGGTCTCCCGCGTGGACCCCGCGCGGCTGGACGAGCCCATCTTCCCGGGGTGGACCTCCGTGTCCATGAACCTGCACGGCACGGCCGAGCACCTGGCCTACCACGCGGGGCAGGTGGCGCTGCTGCGGAGGGCGGCGGAGGCGGGGTGAGACGGAGGTGCGGGGGGCCGTACCCCCCGCTACGTCCTGACGCGGGCCAGGAGGATCAGCCCGGCGACGAAGAAGATCCCGTTGGGGAGCCAGGCGGCCACCACCGGGTCGAGCGCGCCGCCCTCGCCCAGGGCGCGTGCCACGCGGAACATCAGCAGGTAGACCAGCGTGATCATCAGGCTGATCCCCACTCCGTACGCCGCGCCGCCGCGGCGGGAGCTGGTGGAGAGCGGCGCGCCGAAGAGCACGATCACGAACACCGCCAGCGGGAGCGCGACCTTCTGCGCGCGCTCCACCTCCAGCGCCCGGGCGTCGCCGCCCGAGCGCTCGATGGCGCGGATGAAGCGCGTCATCTCCGAGTAGCGCATCTCCTCCGGCTCCAGCGGCTCCGCCAGCAGCTCCTCCGGCGTCTCGTGCAGCCCGGGGAGGCGCAGCCCGGTGAAGGAGAAGGTCCGCTCCTCCCCCGCCTGGGTCAGCACGCGCGTGTAGCCCTGGTCGAAGCGCCACCCGCGCCCCCGCGTCCAGCGCCCCGTCTGCGCGACCGTGTGCACCCCGGGCGCGCGCTCCGTCGCCTTGCGCTCCGCCACCACCCCGTTCATCTCCAGCGCCCCCGGGTCCAGCCGGCGCACCGCCAGCACGCCGCTCCGCTCCGTCTGGAACACGAAGTTGGTGCGCAGCGTGGTGGCGCGGTCCTTGTGCTCCCCCAGGATCTCCGCCCGCATGCGGTTGGTCACCGGGACCAGCTCCCCCAGCCCCAGCGCCGCCCCGCTCAGCACGATGGAGAGGAACGCCACCGGGGCCACGATGCGGTAGAAGGAGACCCCGGCCGCCTTGGCCGCGCCGATCTCCATGTGACCCGTCATCCCCCCGATGGTGAACACCGTCGCCACCAGCGCCGCGATGGGGAAGGCGTACAGCACGAAGAGCGGGAACTGGTAGACGTAGGACAGCCCCACCGTCCCCAGGGACAGCCCCCGGTCCACGTACTTGTCCAGGTTGTCCGTGACGTCGGTGATCACGAACAGGAGCGGGAGCCCCATCACCAGCATGGTGAAGGTGCGCAGGAACTGCCAGCCGACGTAGCGGTCCAGGATGCGCACGTCAGCCCTCCCGCCGGGCGCCGAAGAACCCTGCGCCCCACTCGCGCAGGCGCTCCAGCCGCTCGTCCCAGGCCCCGCCGCGCGCCGTGGACGCCTCGTTCCCCATCCGCCGGAACGCCAGCAGCCCGGCCGCGGACATGAGCACGTTGATGGCCCACATGGAGGTCTCGGGGGCCAGGTACCCCTCGTCCGCCAGCGTCTCCCCGCCGATCAGCCCCACGTAGTACAGCGCGAAGATCCCCAGGCTGAAGGCGATCACCATCCCCACCCCGCCGCGCGGGAAGCGGATGGCCAGCGGCGCCCCGATCAGCACGAACACCAGCGTGGACGCCGCGATGGAGTACTTCTTCTGGATCTCCACCCGGTACGCCCGCACCTGGCGCCGCAGGTCGTCCACGCGCGTCTGCTGCGAGCGGATGTTCTCGGCGGCGTAGCGGGCCGACTGCGCGGGGGTGGACTGCACGGGCGCCCCCACCACCGGGGCCTCGCCGCTGTCGGGGCGCGGCGCCGTCCCCAGCACCCGCGCCAGGTCCATGGACGCCTCGCGGTGGGCGTTCTTCCGGGCGTCGCCGAGCTGGCGGTGCAGCGTGTCGATCTGCCCCTGCATCATCGCCACCGTCATCTCGCGGTCGCTCCGGTAGCCGGAGGACGCGTCGCCGAGCTGGAACTGGTTGGCCACGCCGGGGATGCGGCGCATCTGCCGCTTGAAGCTGACGCGCTGGAAGCCCTGCGGCTGGTCCAGGTCCACCTCGCGGAGCTGGCCGTCGTAGAGGGTGAGGAGGAGGTCGGTGCGCCCGGTGTCGAAGGCCATGACCCCGGAGTCGGCGTACACCGTCCGGGAAAGGCGGGGCTGGCTGATGTCGTAGATCACCACGTCGCGGAGCCGGTTGGTGCTCCGGTCGATCCAGGCGGCGCGGAGGAAGAAGGCGCGCCCGTCCGAGGTGGCGATGCGGTTGAGCATCTGCTCGCGCACCACGAAGAGTGGGCTCTTCCGCGCGATGTCGATCATGAGCTGGCTCCAGCGGTGGTTCGACTCGGGGAGCACCCGGTCGTTGAACCACACCATCCCCCCCGCGATCATCGCCGCCACCCCGAACACGGGGAGGAGGAGGCGCTTCAGGTCGATCCCGCTGGCCTTGAGCGCCGTGACCTCGTTGTCGGCGGTGAGCTGCGAGAAGGTGTAGAGCACCGACACCAGCACCGCCATGGGGAAGGTCAGCGCCACCGTCGCGGGGAGCGACAGGACGAAGAACTCCCACACCACCGAGAGGGGGAGCCCCTTCCCGGCCAGCTCCGCCAGCCGGCGGGCCAGGACGTTGATGGTGATGACGCCGGTGAGCGCGGCGAAGGCAAAGAAAAACGGGCCGACGTGCGCCCGCAGGAGATAACGCGTAAGGATCTTCATCCGCAGCTGTTCGACCTTGCTGAGCGAACTGGGTGCCCCTAGTATAGCTCCGGCCGCCGGTCTTCGCACGCCGCACGCCGAAGCTCCCCTCCGATTCCCTGGCCGAAACGTCCGTGATACCAACCTCCGTCCGGGTTCGTTCCCTCGCCGCGCTCGCCGCGGCCGTGCTCCTGGGGTGCAACGGGGCGGACGGGGGAGGCGGCGACGCGCCCCCGGACTCCGCCTCGCCGGCGCGGGTGGAGCGTCCCGCCTTCGACGCCGGGCGCGCCTTCGGCCACCTCCGGGCGCAGGTGGCGTTCGGCCCGCGCGTCCCGGGTACCCCGGGGCACGCCCGCCAGCTGGAGTGGATGCGCGCCTACCTCCGGGAGCGGGCGGACACGGTGATCGACCAGCCCTTCGCCTACACCACCACGGGGGGGGAGACGCTGCGGCTCACCAACCTGTTCGCGCGCTTCCGCCCCGAGCTGCAGGAGCGGGTGCTCCTGGTGGCCCACTGGGACACCCGACCGAAGGCGGACCAGGCCGCCACCGCGGCCGACCGCGAGCGCCCCGTCCCCGGCGCCAACGACGGCGCCTCGGGCGTGGCGGTGCTCATGGAGCTGGCGCAGATCTTCAGGCAGCAGCCCCCGCCCATCGGGGTGGACATACTCCTGGTGGACGGCGAGGACTACGGTCCCTCCGGCGACGACATGTACCTGGGGGCCAAGCACTTCGCCGCCAACCTCCCGGCGGGGTACCGCCCCTTCTACGGCGTGGTGGTGGACATGGTGGGCGACCGGAATCCCCTCTTCCCCGTGGAGGGGAACTCGGCGCAGATGGCGCCGGAGGTGGTGCAGCGGGTGTGGGGGGTGGCCCGGGAGCTGGGGTACGGCGACGTCTTCCCCGACACGCCGGGCGGCTCCGTCGAGGACGACCACATCCCGCTGAACCGGGCGGGGGTCCGCACCGTGGACATCATCGACTTCGACTACGGCCCGGGGAACCGCTACTGGCACACCCCGCAGGACGTCCCCGAGAACACCAGCGGCGAGAGCCTGCGGATCGTGGGCGAGGTGCTCGCCGAGCTGGTGTACCGCGGGGGGTAGCGGTGCGGACCACCCGGCAGGAGCGCACCGCGCTGGGCGTGGCCGCCCTCCTCCTCGCCATGGGGGCGGTGGTCCAGCGGCGGGGGGCGGAGGCGCCCCCGGCGGAGTGGAGCGCCGCGGCGGCCGAGGGGGGAGGGGAGGCGGACCGCCTCCTGGAGCGCGCGGGGAAGGCCGCGGAGCGGGAGTCGCGGGCCTCCACGCCGCTCGCGGCGGGGGAGCGGCTGGACCCCAACACCGCCTCCGCCACGGAGCTGGAGCGGCTCCCCCGGGTGGGGCCCGGGGTGGCACGGCGGATCGTGGAGTGGCGGACGTCGCACGGCCCCTTCCGCACCCTGGCCGACCTGGACTCCGTCCCCGGGGTGGGCGCCGCGCTCCTCCGCGAGGCCGCCCCGCACCTGGCCCTCGCCGCCGCCCCGGTCCGCCTCTCCTCCTCCGCGTCACGCGCCCCTTCCTCTCCTTCGCCGGCCCCGTCCGCCCCGCTCGACCTGAACGCCGCCACCGCGGAGGAGCTGGAGCGCCTCCCGGGGATCGGCCCCGCGCTGGCGCGGCGCATCGTGGAGCGGCGCGCCTCCGCGGGCCGCTTCCGCTCTCCGGCGGAGCTGGAGAGCGTCCCGGGAATCGGGGCGAAGACGCTGGCGAGGATCGCCCCGCTGGTGCGCGCCAGCCCTTGACACGACATAGGCTTGCGGCGAAGTTCGTACACCGCCCTCCCCGCAGGACTCACCAAGACGTTCCCCATGGCCGTCATCGCACCGGCTGACCGCATCGGCGATCAGCTCGTACACGAAGGTCTCGTCACCCGCGAGCAGCTCTCCAAGGCGCTCGAGGACGCGCGCGTCAACGGGACGCGCGTGGGCTTCGCGCTGGTCAAGCTGGGCTTCATGGGGGAGCAGGACCTGGTCCGCGCGCTCGCGCGCCAGCACCGGGTGCCGGCGGTGGACCTGGAGCGGGTCAAGCTCGACCCCAAGCTGCTCAAGCTGATCCCCGGTGAGATCGCCATGAAGCACCAGGTCCTCCCGCTGCGGCGGGTGGGCCGGACGCTCACGGTGGCGATGGCGAACCCCACCGACCTGGGGGTCATCGACGACCTGAAGTTCATCACCCGCTTCGAGATCGAGCCGGTGATCGCGGGGGAGGTCACCCTCCGCAAGACGATCGAGCGCGAGTACGACACCTCGGACGAGCGGATCAACGAGCTCCTCAAGCAGTTCGACCAGGAGGAGCTGGAGGTCCTGGAGGACCACGAGGAGGACCTCAGCGTCGGGGCGCTCCAGGCGCAGGTGGAGGAGGCGCCGGTCGTCAAGCTGATCAACGGCATCCTCTCGGACGCGGTGCACCGCGGGGCCTCGGACATCCACTTCGAGTGCTACGAGAAGGAGATCCGGGTGCGCTACCGGGTGGACGGCGTGCTCCAGGAGATCATGCGCCCCCCGCCCAAGATGAAGGCGGCGCTCATCTCCCGCTTCAAGATCCTCTCCGACCTGAACATCGCGGAGCGGCGCGTCCCGCAGGACGGGCGCATCAAGCTGCGCGTGGGCCGCCGCGTCATCGACTTCCGCGTCTCCACCCTCCCCACGCTGTTCGGGGAGAAGATCGTGCTCCGGATCCTGGACAAGGGGAACCTGACCCTGGACCTGGAGAAGTTCGGGATGGAGCCCCGGGCGGAGCAGGACTTCATGCGGGCCATCCTGAACCCGTACGGGATGGTGCTGGTGACCGGGCCCACCGGGTCGGGGAAGACGACGACGCTCTACAGCGCGCTCTCCAAGATCAACGTCCCCGAGGTCAACATCATGACCGCGGAGGACCCGGTGGAGTACAACCTGTACGGGATCAACCAGGTACAGGTGCGCACCGAGATCGGGATGACCTTCGCGGCGGCGCTCAAGGCCTTCCTCCGCCAGGACCCCAACATCATCATGGTCGGCGAGATCCGCGACCTGGAGACGGGGAGCATCGCCATCAAGGCGGCGCTCACGGGCCACCTGGTGCTCTCCACGCTGCACACCAACGACGCCCCCTCCACCATCACCCGGATGGTGGACATGGGGATCGAGCCGTTCAACGTGGCCTCGGCGGTGAACCTGATCACCGCGCAGCGCCTGGTGCGCCGCATCTGCTCGGCGTGCAAGGAGCCGGCGAGCTACCCCACCGAGTACCTGCGCGCCGCGGGGCTGACGGAGGAGGAGATCGAGACGGCGGCCTTCTTCAAGGGGAAGGGGTGCGACGCCTGCGCCGGCTCGGGGTACCGCGGCCGCCAGGGCCTCTACGAGGTCATGGCGATGTCGCCGCCGCTGCGGAGGATGATCCTGCAGGGCGCCTCCACGGCGGACCTCCAGGCGCAGGCCATCAGCGAGGGGATGCTGACGCTGCGCATGGACGGGATGCGCAAGGTGGCCCGCGGGATCACCACGCTGGAGGAAGTCGTCAAGGAGACCGCCGGCTGACGGCGGCACGCTTCTTGGTTCACCACCCCGCGAAGCACGCTAAAACAAGCGTTTCCAGGCCGTCCGCGGAGGACCGGCTCCGGCGTCCTGCAAGGGATGCGGCGTTCTGCCCTTGCCTCACCCTCCGCCGTTCCCCGCGCGCACAGCAACCCCTGAAGTAACCCATGGCAGAGATGAACGCGGCCGCACCTCCCCAGCCCGCCGTCGGGCTCAACCTCCGCGCGCTCCTGGAGGAGATGATCGAGCGGGGCGCCTCCGACCTCCACGTCACCGCGGGGGAGCGCCCCAAGCTGCGGATCGACGGGTACATCACGGACAGCGGCACGGACTACATCCTGACGCCGCGCGACACGCTGCACCTGACCTACTCGATCCTCACCGAGAACCAGAAGAAGCGGTTCGAGACGGAGGACGAGCTGGACTTCTCCTTCGGCATCCAGAACCTGGCGCGCTTCCGCGGCAACGTGTACCGCCAGCGCGGGTGCGTGGCGCTGGCCATCCGGCAGATCCCCTTCAAGATCCAGACGTTCGAGGAGCTGCGCCTCCCGGCGGTGATCCAGAAGCTGGCGGAGAAGCCGCGCGGGCTGGTGCTGGTGACGGGCCCCACGGGGTCGGGGAAGTCCACGACGCTGGCCGCGATGATCGACAAGATCAACAAGGAGCGCCGCGGGCACATCCTCACCATCGAGGACCCCATCGAGTTCATCCACCGCCACCAGGGGTGCATGGTGAACCAGCGGGAGGTGGGCTCGGACACGCAGAGCTTCTCCCGGGCGCTCAAGTACGCGCTGCGGCAGGACCCGGACGTGATCCTGGTGGGCGAGCTGCGCGACCTGGAGACCATCCAGGCGGCGCTCACCATCTCGGAGACGGGCCACCTCTGCCTGGCGACGCTGCACACCAACTCGTGCGCGGAGACCATCAACCGCGTGATCGACGTGTTCCCGGCGCACCAGCAGCCGCAGGTGCGGGCGCAGCTGGCCTTCGTGCTGGAGGGGGTGGTGACGCAGCAGCTCCTCCCGCGCGCCCGCGGCCGCGGCCGGGTGATGGCGGCGGAGATCATGGTGTGCACGCCGGCGGTGCGCTCGTGCATCCGCGACGACAAGATCCACCAGATCTACTCCACCATGCAGGCCGGCAAGAAGCACGGGATGCAGACGCTGAACGACGCGCTCTACCAGCTCTACATGCAGCGCGAGGTGTCTCTGGAGGAGTGCGCGAAGCACTCCTCGGACCAGGCGGAGTTCCTTCGCATGGTCGGCGAGCCGGTCCCCGCGTAGGCTTCGGCAAATGGCGCAGCTCTGCGTGGGAACTGCGGTTCCCTTCGGTCACGCTGCTCGTCGGGGCTCCCTGCGGCGTACAGGAAGTACGCCTCAGTCGCCCCTCCTCGCGCGCCTTGATCTGCACCATTTTCCTGTGCCTAGTGGTGCCACGCGAGAGTGCACAACCCTGGGGAACTCCGGCGCCAGCAGTGGCCGGCTGTCCCCTGTTCCCTGTCCCCTGTTCCCTGCGGTTTCCTGATGCCCGTTTTCGCCTACAGCGCCCGCGCCATCTCGGGCGAGCTGCAGACGGGGGAGATCGACCTCCCCACGCAGGACGAGGTCGTCGGCTACCTGCGGCGGCAGCGGCTGATCCCCATCGCGGTGCGTCCCAAGCCCAAGGACCTGGAGTTCTCCTTCGGGTCGGGGATCAAGACGCGCGAGGTGGTGATCTTCACGCGCCAGTTCGCCACGATGATCAACTCGGGGCTCCCGCTGGTGCAGAGCCTCTCCATCCTGGCGGAGCAGACGGAGAACAAGCGCTTCCAGAAGATCATCACGCAGGTGCTGCACGACATCGAGTCGGGGCAGACGCTGGCGGACTCCATGCGCAAGCACCCGCAGGTGTTCACGGAGCTGTACACCAACATGGTGGCGGCCGGCGAGGCGGGCGGCATCCTGGACGTGATCCTGCTGCGCCTGGCGACCTTCCTGGAGAAGAACGACGCCCTGGTCCGCAAGATCAAGGGCGCCATGACCTACCCGGCGGTGATGCTCTTCGTGGTGGTGTCCGCCACGGTGATCCTGCTCTGGAAGGTGGTGCCGGTGTTCGCCAACATCTTCCTGGAGGCGGGGATGGCGCTCCCCACGCCCACTCGCGTGGTGCTGGCGGCCAGCTCGTTCCTGCAGAGCTACATCCTGTTCATCTTCGCGGCCATCGTGGTGGGAGTTTTCCTGCTGCGGCAGTACTACAAGACGTCGGGGGGGCAGCTGGTGATCGACCGGCTGCTGCTGCGGATGCCGGTGCTGGGCAACCTGCTGCGCAAGTCGGCGGTGTCGCGCTTCACGCGGACGCTGGGGACGCTGGTGTCGTCGGGCGTGTCGATCCTGGAGGGGCTGCAGATCACGGCGCGCACGTCGGGGAACCGGGTGATCCACGACGCGGTGATGGCGTCGCGCGCCTCCATCGCCGGGGGCGCGACCATCGCGGAGCCGCTCAAGACGTCGGGGGTGTTCCCGCCGATGGTGGTGCAGATGATCAACGTGGGGGAGCAGACGGGCGGGCTGGACGAGATGCTCTCCAAGATCGCCGACTTCTACGACGACGAGGTGGACGCGGCGGTGACGGCGCTGACCTCGGTGCTGGAGCCGATCATGATCGTGGTGATGGGCGTGGTGATCGGCGGGATGGTGGTCGCCATGTACATGCCGATGTTCGACATGATCAACGCGGTGCAGGGGTAGGGACTGTAGGGCGACATGCAAAATGGCGCGACACGCAAAGTGTCGCGGACGACATGCAAAATGTCTGACGCAGGATGTGGAGTTGCGAAGGCTATCGTGATGACTAGCACGCTTTCGTAACCTCTTGCAAGATCTTTCGTAATCTCGTGTTAGCGGCGTTGCGGCAGAAGATGACGAGAGCAAGGACAACAAGGAGCCCCCAGGAGGAGAACCTCCTGGGGGTTCCTTGCTATGCCGTGGGGACCACTCTGGAGTTCAGGATGGACATATTTCCGGTCCAATCACAAGTGGCAGGACGGTTCGTTTTCTCGCAGCGATCCACACCCCCAATCCTCCTTCAATTCAAACACAGGCGATTCGCTGTCACAATAACGACCAACGTAAGCCAAATCGTGCAACGCATGTGCGTGCAATCCGTTAGCCGACCCGTCGAGCATGGTGGGCAAGGGATGTGTTTCCAATCGTATCCTGTAAGCCACCAACTCGCTTCAGTCGTGCTGTTGACGATCACTATTATACAGAACGCTGTGGCGACCGGGTCAACAGGGAACGCGTTCGTTTTCTGAATTCACAGTGTTGTCCGGCCGGCACTCACCGCACGTATCGGATAAGCCGGCCGTACACCCATCCCTCGTATACCACCCCAGGCGTGGGCTCTGCTTCTACGAGCACCCATCCGTTCCGCCGCTCAAATACAAGGAGACGCGTGTCCTGCTCAAGGCGCTGGATAAGTGCGGATGCGCTATCCGGGGCCTCACGGAGACGTGCACTGCGGATGATTTCGGCAGCCATCGGCGGATGGGATAGCCGCTTATGGATCTCGGCAAGTTCGCGGCGTGCCTCTTCCAAGGCTTCGGTCTGGCGGCGCTCAATACTGACGCGCGCAGCGTCGTCGGCTGCACCACGCAACCGCCCATACTCGACCTCGACTACAGCTGCTCCTGCATCCTGGAGAAGGGCGAGCACAATGAGGATGATTGCGTAGGAGATCTGAATGCGAATAGGTTCCTCAAGACCCGTAAGCCGTGAGAGTACGTTCGCGATCACAGCACCAATTCCGAGGTTAGCCGACTCAGTGCTCTCCCGTTCCACTTCGGCGGAGATCTCGCTGAAAAGTGCCGAGAGGTCGCCGCTGAATTCTAGCGGGACTTCGATCCGGCCGAGCGAATCGAGAAGGCCGTCATAGACAGAGACCTCAAAGCGGTTAACTGCCTCGGTCGTGTTCAATACCGCTCTGAAATCGATTTTGCTGAGACGACTGGTAAGATCTTCGATCCAGATTAGTTGTGAATTCAGCAATTTCAGCTGGCTTGCTGACTCGATCCAGATCTGGTTCCGCGCGAGGCCGTCCACCGCATCTGAGATTGTGCGGCTATGTGCTGAGAAGTGGCCCAGATCCACAAGGCCGCTAGGAATCCTGGGTATCTCCACAATTGTGAGCGCTGTCAGAGGCAGCGTGCGCTCAACTTCCAACACAGCTTGTGCGGCTCGAAGCACAGGCGAGTTCAGCATCTCATCCAATCCTCTGGGGATGCACACGCTCAGCCTCCGACAGTCCTCGAAGATGCGGGCGGAGAGGTGATCTATCGGGATTCGCATGGACAAGAAGTTCAAGGAGATGAGAGAACGTAGTTGTTCCTATCATACCCCATAAGGTCGAAGCGGTTCTCTATCTGCACAGGCAGGTATGTTGTTGCGAGGTCGTCTCGGGGACCCCGTCGGAGGGCACAAAGGTGAGGAGTAAGGGATGCGAACACGACTCTTCCTCATTCGCCAGAGTTTGCTCATTGATCTGGGTGTCGTATTGCGCGTCCCTGTTCAACACGCTTGGCACCTGATTATGGACCAGCAGGCCATTCTCCACAGAGTCAGCTTTTGTTAAGAGATGAAGGAGTGCTGCAGGTGGTCTGGCAGTCGCCCGCCGGGGAGTGGGTCAAGCGGGTTCGGCGACCTCCTCAGGGTCAGGGGTGGAGGGCTGGGGCAGGCCAGCAAGCGAAGACCTGTTCGGGAGTCTTGCCAATCATCCCTCGATCGCGGTGTGGGCGCTGGGTGTTGTAGAGTGCCAGGTAGGGCTCCAGGCTGACCTCCATCTCGTCGAGCGACTCGTACCATCGAGTCCGGCCACTAGGCCTGAGGTGCTCGTCGAACTGACCCAGTTCGGGTGCTCCAAAAGTTTGGAGTTCCGGCGGATCTCGTAGAAACTCTGCACGAAAGGTCGCCCGGAGCACTCCGGACGACCTTTCTCCTTGTGGTGGGGCGTCTCCGGGTGCAACGTTGTCGGGAACCGATCACGGAGGCTCGACATGACCCGTCTCAGCGCGTCTGTACGCGCGGCGCTCCTCGCCGCGCTCCTTCCCGGCACGATCGCAGCGCAGGGCCACACCCACCCCCCGGGCGACGGTCTGGGGACGGTGCACTTCGCGACCTCGTGCCGCCCCGCGGTTGCGCCGGGGTTCGACCGCGCGGTGGCGTTGCTGCACTCGTTCGAGTTCGGTGCGGCGATCCATGCCTTCGAGAGCGTGCTGGCCGCGGACTCGACGTGTGCGATGGCGCACTGGGGGGTCGCGCTCGCCCGCTGGACCAACCCGACGAGCCTCAGCAACCGTGCGCCGTCGCTGCTCGCGGCGGGGCGCTCGGCGGCGGACGCCGCTGCGCGGCTCGCCGAGGGCGCGACGGAGCGGGAGCGCGGCTACATCGCCGCCGTGGCCACGCTCTACGCGGATTACGAGCACAGCAACCAGCCGACTCGCGTGGCGGCGTACGAGCGCGCCATGGCCAGCCTGGTCGCGAGCCAGCCCCGGGACAGCGAGGCGAAGATCTTCCACGCGATCGCCCTGGTCGCCGCGGCGCCGCCGACGGACAAGACGTACGCCAGGCAGCGGCAGGCGGGGGCGATCCTGGAGTCGCTCTGGGCGGCCCAGCCCGACCACCCGGGGCTGGCGCACTACATCATCCACGCGTACGACGTGCCCGCGCTCGCTCCGCTCGCCACGGCCGCCGCGCGCAGGTACGCCGACATCGCGCCCGCGGCCGCCCACGCGCTGCACATGCCGTCGCACACCTTCACGCGGCTCGGCATGTGGGAGGCCTCGGTGGAGACGAACCGCCGGTCCGCCGAGGCGGCGCTGCGCAGCTCCTCCATCGCGGAGGTGCTGCACGCGTCGGACTACATGGTCTACGCCTACCTCCAGATGCGGCGCGACGCCGACGTCGAGCGGGTGCTCGCCGGCCTTCCGGCGCTCGCGGCGCGGTTCGACCCCGGCGCCGTGACGGGCGCGGCCCCGGGCTCGGCCGGAGTGTTCGCGCTGGCAGCCATGCCGGCCCGCCATGCGCTGGAGCGCCGCGCGTGGACCGAGGCGGCGTCTCTGGTCCCCGCCGCCAGCGCGTTCCCGTACGCGGAAGCGATGACGTACTTCGCGCGCGCGCTCGGCGCCGCGCGTCTCCGGCGGCCGGGGACGGCGCGCGAGGCGATCGATTCGCTGGCGGCCATCCACTCGCGCCTGCTGGCACGGGGGGAGCCGTACTGGGCGGAGCAGGCCGCCATCCAGCGGCTGGGGGCGCAGGCATGGCTGGATCTGGCCGAGGGGCGCCGGGACGAGGCCGTCGCACACATGCGCGAGGCCGCCCGGCGCGAGGACGCGACGGAGAAGAGCGCGGTGACGCCCGGCCCGCTCGCGCCGGCGCGCGAGCTCCTCGGCGACATGCTCATGGAGCTGGGACGCCCGTCCGCAGCCCTCGTCGAGTACCGCGCCACGCTCGCGAGGGAGCCGAACCGGTTCCAGGCCCTGGACGGAGCGAAGCGGGCCGCGACCGCCGCCGGCGACGCAGCCGGGGCCGCAGCGTACGCCGCGCAGCTCGCGGCGCTCACCGGCTCATCCCCGGATTGAGCGAAGATCCATCCAGGGAATGCCGCCGTTGAGCTGTACCGGGATTGCTGGTGACACAAGAGATTGTACGACAGGGTGCCCGGGTCAGTCCGGGCGCCCTGTCGTGCTTCTGGAGATCGCAATGCCATCCGCGCGACGGAAATGAATGTCTCGAGGTGTCCTGTGGCACCGTTGCGCTCAGCGCGAAAGAGCCGGACCGGGCCGCCTACAAAAACCCTGTTTCTCGGAATCAGCCGGATGTATCTTCCGAAAGCGAGCGCAAAATAGTGAACGTGTGAGGAGGAATTCCTTATGGCAGCACTGTGAGCGAGCTCGTGCTTCCCCTCCGCTCCCCGAACATGGAGCTGGCGGTCGGCGGCGGAAAGGGTGTCAACCTGGCCTCCCTCCTCCATGGTGGCTTCCCCGTGCCGCCGGGATTCGTCGTCACCACCTCCGCCTACCGCCTGTTCCTCGAAGCCAATGACCTCGCGCAGGACGTCGTCCGTCTTGCACGCGCCGCGCGCGCCGACGACCCCGCTTCACTCGAATCGACCGCGCGCGAGATCGGCGGCCGCTTCGGGCACGGCACCGTGCCGGCTGCGCTGGAGGCCGAGATCCTGACTGCCTATGCGGGACTGGGTGGTGCCCCGGCCGACGAGGTGGGCGCCCTGGTGGCGGTGCGCTCCTCCGCGACCGCCGAGGACCTCCCGGACGCGAGCTTCGCCGGCCAGCAGGAGACGTTGCTGGGGGTGCGCGGCGAGGCAGAGCTCCTGCACGCGGTGGTGCGCTGCTGGTCGGGTTTGTGGAGCGCGCGCGCGCTGGCGTACCGTGCCCGGCGCGGCGTGGACCCCGCCGCGGTCGCGCAGGCCGTGGTGATCCAGCGCATGATCGCAGCGGAGGCATCGGGGGTGCTCTGCACCGCCGACCCGCTCTCGGGCTCGCGGGAGGCGCTGGTGATCAACGCCGCCTGGGGGGGCGGCGACGCCGTGGTCGACGGGCGGGTGACTCCCGACCTTCTGGTGGTGGAGAAAGCCACCGGGCGCGTGACCCGCGCTCTGATCGCCGAGAAGCTGGTCAAGAGCGTGCTGGCCGAGCGCGGCACCGTCCAGGTGCCGGTCGTCGAGCGGGAGCGCCGCGCGGCGGTGCTGACCGACACCCAGGTGGCGGAGCTGCTGCGGCTGGCGCTGGCGGTGGAGACGCACTTCCGCGCGCCGCAGGACGTGGAGTGGGTGATCGCCGGCGGCCGCGTGCACCTCCTCCAGTCGCGCCCGATGACGGCGCTCCCCGAGCCGGGCGCCCCTCCGGAGACGCCGCCGGTGCCGGGGGACGACGCCTGGCCGGCGCTGGGCGAGCGGCCGGCGCAGCCCTTCGACCTGTGGACGCAGGCCAACGTCGGCGAGGTGTGGCCCGGGCCCGTGACCCCGCTGACCTGGTCGAGCGCGCCGGTGATCGTGGGTGCGGGGGTGCGCCACGCCGTCCGCGGGCTTCCCGGTGCGCGGCTCCACGAGGCGCAGTGGGCGAAGCGCTTTTACGGGCGGATCTACTACAACGAGGGCGCGCTGGCCCACGCGCTCTCCGACGGGCTGGGCCTCCCCGGCTCCTTCATCGACTCGGCGGTCGGCGGCCGGCGCGGCGTGGCGCGCACCGCCGGGGTGGACGCCGTGCGCCTCCTGCGCGCCGTCCCCTTCCTCCTCCGCCGGATCGTGGGGCAGTTCGGGACCGGGCGGGAACTGCGTGTCCTCTTCGCACGGATCGACGCGTGGAGCGCCGAGCACGCCGCGCGCGATCCCGGCTCGCTGGACGACACCCGGCTATGGCGGGCCGCCCGTACCTGGGGCGACCGGCTCACACACGCCATGGGACTTTACACCGAGCTGAGCACCGCGGCGATGGCCACCTTCGCGCTCTTCGACCGGATGTGCGCCGCGTGGCTGGAGAGCCCGGGACACGCGCACCGGCTGGTGGGCGGGCTCTCGGGTGTGCGCACGGCGGAGATGGGGAGTGCGCTCGCCGCCGTGGCGGCCGAGGCGCGGGCGGGTGGGGTGGCGGAGCTCTTCGCCGCCGCCGACCCGGCCTCGGTTCCGGCCCGGTTGCGCACGGCGCCCGGGGGCGCGCCCGTGGCGCGGCGCCTGGACGACTTCCTGGAGCGCTACGGCCACCACTGCCCCGACGAGGGGGAGCTCCTGTACCCCCGCTGGGCCGAGGCGCCCGAGCAGGTGGTGGAGATCGTCGCCGGGTACCTCCGTGCCGGAGACCGACTGGACCTGGAGGGCGCGGTCCGGCGTCAGCGCGCCGACCGTGAAGCGGCCGAGCGCGAGGCGCTGTCGGCGCTGGGTCCAGCGCGGCGTGCCCTCTTCCGCCCGGTGCTGGCGCGCTCGCGCGAGCTGATCCGCCTGCGCGACGAGGGGAAGCACTACTACATGAAGGCGGCGCTGCCGATCCGGCGCATCTGGGCGACGCTCGCGGCGCGGTGGGCCGAGCGCGGGTGGCTGGCCGAGCCCGACGACTTCTTCTTCCTCTCCGTGGCCGATGTCGAGCGCGTGGTGGAGGCCGGAACGCCGGTCGCCGCCGGGCTCGACCTGGAGGCCCTGGTCCGCGCGCGGCGCGCTGCGTTCGTCCACTGGCGCGGCGTCGACGCGCCGCGGGCGCTCGACGCCGCCGGACAGCCGGTCGACACCGCCGACGCCGAGGCGGCGGACGAGCCGGGCGTGCTGCGGGGGCTCCCCGTCTGCGGGGGGCGGGCGCGCGGGCCGGCGCGCGTGGTCCTGGAAGTGGCGGACCTGCGGCTGCTGCGTCCCGGCGAGGTGCTGGTGGCGCGCGCCACCGATCCCGGATGGACGCTGGTTTTCCCGGTCGCCGCGGCGCTGGTGGTGGAGGTGGGGGGGCAGCTCTCCCACGCCGCGATCGTCGCGCGCGAGTACGGGCTCCCGGCAGTCGCCGGGGTGCGCGACGCCACCCGCCGCATCCGCGATGGCGAGATCGTGAGCGTCGACGGGGACACCGGCCGGGTGGTGGTGGACGCGCCGGACGCTCCGCCCGTCGGGGGGGCGCTGGTGGGTGCCGGCGCGGAGCACGGCGGATGAGCGCCGCGCGCGAGTCGTTCGTCCCGGGCACGGAGGCGCCGACGACGATGGTCGGCGTCCTGCGTGCGCGCGCCGCGGCCGAGCCCGACCGGGTGGCGTGCTCGTACCTGATGGACGGGGAGGCCGACGAGCGGAGGCTCACCTACGCCGCACTCGACCGGCGGGCGCGCGCCATCGCCGCCGCGCTCGCCCGGCACGCCGCGCCGGGGGCGCGCGCTCTCCTCCTGCACGAGCCGGGGCTGGAGTTCGTCGCCGCCTTCTTCGGGTGCCTCTACGCCGGCGTGACCGCCATACCGATGCAGCCGCCCTTCGCCGGCCGCGCTTCGGCGGCGCTCGCCAAGGTGGCGGCCGTGGTGGACGACGCGCGTCCGGTGCTGGCGCTCACCGCCTCGCCGCTTCGGGAGGCGCTGGACGGCGTGCTCGCCGCCGCCCACCCACCCGCGCGTGCCCTTCGCTGGCTGGAGACCGACGCAGTGCCCGATGGCATGGCGGAGGAGTGGAGCGACCCCGCGCCGGGTGCAGGCGACCTCGCCTTCCTGCAGTACACTTCCGGGTCGACCACCGCCCCGCGCGGTGTGATGCTCACCCACGGGGCGCTGATGCACAACTCGGCGGAGATCGAGCGCTGCTTCGGGCACTCGCCCGCGACCACCGCCGTGATCTGGCTTCCGCCGTACCACGACATGGGGCTGATCGGCGGCATCGTTCAGCCCGTGTTCGCGGGGTTTCCGGTGACGCTGATGTCGCCGGTGGCCTTCCTCCAGCGTCCGCTTCGCTGGCTGCAGGCCATCGCGCGCACCGGGGCCCACACCAGCGGCGGGCCCAACTTCGCCTACGAGCTGTGCCTGCGGCGAATCGCCCCTGAACAGCGCGCCTCGCTCGACCTGTCCGGCTGGAAACTGGCCTTCAACGGCGCCGAGCCGATCAACGCCGGAACGCTGGAGCGATTCGCCGAGTTCTTCGCGCCGTGCGGGTTCCGCCCCGAGTCCTTCTATCCCTGCTACGGCCTGGCCGAGGCCACGCTGATCGTGGCCGGGGGGCAAAAGGACGCCGTCCCGACGGTACGCCGCTTCGACGCCGCCGAGCTGGAGCGCGGCCGGGTGCTCGAGGCCGGGGAGGCGCCGGCGCGCGCGCTGGTGGGGTGCGGCCGGAGCATCGCCGGCCAGACGCTGCGCATCGTCCACCCGGAGACGCGCGAGCCGTGCGCTCCGGACGAGATCGGCGAGATCTGGGTGTCGGGGCCCAGCGTGGCCCCGGGCTACCTGGGGCGCGATGGAGACGGGGCGGACGGGTGCTTCGGCGCGCGCCTGGCCGACGGCGGCGGGCCGTACCTGCGCACCGGAGACCTGGGCTTTTTCCACCAGGGGGAGCTGTTCGTGACCGGCCGGCTGAAGGACCTGGTGATCATCGCCGGCCGCAACCACCACCCCCACGACCTGGAGCGCACCGTCGAGCAGAGCCACCCGGCAGTGCGGCCCAGCTGCTCGGCGGCCTTTGCGGTGGAGGTCGGCGGGCAGGAGCGGCTGGTGGTCGCCGCCGAGCTGGAGCGCCGGGCGCTCCCGGACCACCGCGCCGGCCCGTGGGACGGAGGCGTCGAGATCGTCCGGGCGATCCGGCGCGCGGTCGCGGAGCGGCACGACGTCCCGGTGCACGCCGTGGTGCTGGTCCGTACCGGAGGGATTCCCAAGACCTCGAGCGGGAAGGTGCAGCGCTACCTCTGTCGCAGCGGCTTCCTGGCCAGAACCCTGGACGTCCTCGATGAGGACGTCGTCGGCGGTAGCGCGTGAGCGCCCCGGCCGCCGCCCGGCCGCCGCCCGAGACCGTGCGCGCCTGGCTGGTCGCGCGCCTCTCCACGGCGCTCGGCGTGGCCCCGGACGGGCTCGACGCAGGCGAGCCGCTGGCCAGCTACGGGCTGGGCTCGGCGGAGGCGGTGAGCCTCGCGGGCGAGCTCGAGGAGTGGCTGGGCCTCGCGCTCCCACCGACGCTCGTCTACGACCACCCCACCATCGACGCCCTCGCCGCGCACCTCGGCGGCCGAGCGGAGGCGCGTAGCGCCCCCCTTGCGCGCGCGGCGGCGAGCGAGCCGAGCGAAGCGGTCGCCATCGTGGGGATCGGCTGCCGCTTCCCCCGCGTAGCGGGACCCGACGCTTTCTGGCGGTTGCTGTGCGACGGCACCGACGCGGTCACCCGCGCGCCGCCGGGCCGCCGGGCCGACGCCGCGTACGGCGATCCCTCCGGGGCGGGCGCAGCGGGGACGGAGTGGGGCGGCTTCGTGGAGGAGGTGGACCGCTTCGACGCGCACTTCTTCGGGATCGCTCCGCGCGAGGCGATGCGGATGGACCCGCAGCAGCGAATCCTGCTGGAGGTGGCGTGGGAGGCGCTGGAGGACGGCGGGCAGCTCGCCGGCGACCTGGCGCGCGGGCACACCGGCGTCTTCGTAGGGATCGCTACCAGCGACTACGCGCACCTCCAGGCCGGCGGGCCGGTCGCCCCCGACCGCTACGCGGGAACCGGGAGCGCGCTCAGCATCGCCGCCAACCGGATCTCGTACGCGCTGGACCTGCGAGGTCCCAGCCTGGCCGTCGACACGGCGTGCTCCTCGTCGCTGGTGGCCCTCCACCTCGCCTGCCGCTCGCTACGCGAGGGCGAGTGCACCGCCGCGCTCGCCTGCGGGGTCAACCTGATCCTCTCCCCCGCGACCACCGCGTGCTTCGCCGGGGCCGGCTTCCTGGCCCCCGACGGGCGGTGCAAGGCCTTCGACTCGCGCGCCGACGGTTACGTGCGCGGCGAGGGCGCGGGCGTGGTGGTGCTGAAGCCCCTCTCCCGCGCACTGGCGGACGGCGACCCGGTCTACGCCGTCGTCCTCGGGAGCGCCGTCAACCAGGACGGCCGCTCGAACGGGCTCACCGCTCCGAGCCGGACCGCGCAGGAGGAGGTGATCGCCGGCGCCTGCCGCGCCGCGGGGGTCTCCCCGCGCGACGTGCGATACGTGGAGGCGCACGGGACGGGGACCGCGCTGGGCGATCCGATCGAGGCCGCGGCGCTGGGCGCCGTCCTGGCCTCGGACGGGCCGCGCGAGCCCGCGGCGATCGGATCGGTGAAGACCA
The DNA here is from genome assembly GCA_963733105.1 of uncultured Gemmatimonadales bacterium. Lineage (GTDB taxonomy): Bacteria > Gemmatimonadota > Gemmatimonadetes > Longimicrobiales > Longimicrobiaceae > JAFAYN01. Next base: position 542,778 of record CAVTCB010000005.1, read on the forward strand.
ACATCGGCCACCTGGAGGCGGCGGCCGGAATCGCCGGGGTGATCAAGGTCGCGCTGTCGCTCCACCACCACGCCCTGCCGCCCACCCTGCACTTCCGCAGTCCCAACCCCCGCATCCCCTTCCATTCGCTCCCGATTCGCGTGGTGCAGCGCCTGGAGCCCTGGCCGGGCGGGGACGGGGTCCGGGTGGCGGGGGTGAGCTCGTTCGGGTTCGGTGGGACCAACGCGCACGTCGTGCTGGCGGGGGTGCCATGAACGCACGTCCCCCGGCCGGCGAACCCGCGCTCCTCCTCCCCCTCTCCGCCCGCACCCCCCAGGCGCTCGCCGAGATGGCGCGACGCTTCCGTGAGCACCTGGAGGGGATCGGGGACGCGCCTGAACCGCTGGGCGACCTCTGCTACACGGCCGGCGCCCGGCGCACGCACTTCGAGCACCGCCTGGCCGCGGTCGGCCGGTCGGCCGGCGAGCTGGCGGAGCGCCTGGAGGCGTTCGCGCGCGGGGAGACGCGGCCGGGGCTGCACTCCGGCCGGGCGCCGGCGGGCGCGCGCGGAGTGGTGTTCGTCTTCGCCGGGCAGGGGTCGCAGTGGGCCGGGATGGGGCGCGCACTGCTGGACGAGGCGCCCTTCCGCGAGGCGATCGAGGAGTGCGACGCGGCGCTGCGCGCGTACGTCGACTGGTCGGTCGTCGAGGAGGTCGCCGCCGGGCCGGAGGCGTCGCGTCTGGACGCGATCGACGTGGTCCAGCCAGCGCTCTTCGCGGTGCAGGTGGCGCTCGCCGCCCTGTGGCGCGCGTGGGGGGTCCGGCCGGACGCGGTGGTGGGGCACAGCATGGGCGAGGTGGCGGCCGCGCACGTGGCGGGCGCGCTCACGCTGGACGACGCGGCGCGCATCGTCTGCCGGCGGAGCGCGCTCCTGCGGCGGCTGAGCGGCTCCGGGCGGATGGCCTCCGTCGAGCTCCCGCTGGCCGAGGCGCGGCTCGCGCTCTCCGGCTACGAGGACCGGGTGTCGGTGGCCGCCAGCAACAGCGCCGCGTCCACGGTGATCGCCGGCGAGCCGGGTGCGGTGGACGAGGTGCTGGAGGCGCTCCTCCGCCGCGGCGTCTTCTGCCGGCCGGTGCGGGTGGACGTGGCCTCGCACTCCCCGCAGGTGGACGCGTTGCGGGACGACCTGCTCGGCGCGCTGCGGGGCGTTCGGGCCCGGCGTGCCGGGATTCCGCTGTACTCCACCGTTACCGGCGAGCCGTGCGACGGGACGGGGCTCGACGCCGGGTACTGGGTACGGAACCTCCGCTCCCCCGTCCTCTTCGCGCCGGCGGTGCGCCGCGCGCTGGGCGACGGGCATGCCGTCTTCGTCGAGGTGGGTCCGCACCCGATCCTCCTCCCCGCGGTGCGGCAGGAGCTGCACTCGCTGGGCGCCGACGGCCACGTCGTGGCGTCGATGCTCCGGGGTGAGGACGCCCGCGCCGGCATGCTCGCGGGACTGGGGGCGCTGCACGTGCTCGGCCGCGGTGTGGCGTGGCGCGGGGTGTACCCGCGCGGCGGCCGGTGCGTGCGGCTCCCGGGCTACGCGTGGCAGCGCGAGCGCTACTGGCTCGACGCGCCCGCCGCGGCACGGGGGGGCGCGGCCCCGTGCTCTTCCGCCCACCCCCTCCTCGGGCGCCCCACGGAGCTGGCGCACCAGCCGGGAACCCGGGTGTGGGAGGTGGATCTCGACGCGCGGGCCCATCCGCCGCTCGGTGCGCACCGGGTCGGCGGCGAGCCGCTTCTCGCGGCGTCGGTGGTGGTGGAGCTGGCGCTGGCGGCGGCCCGCGAGGCGTTCGGCGCGCCCCCCCCGGCGCTCGTGGACCTCGAGCTCCTCCGCCCCCTGTACCTCGGCGCCACGCCGCGCGCGGCGCAGGTGGTAGTGACCCGCGCCCCGGACGGCTCGGGGACGTTCGGCCTCTACGCCCGCGCGGAGACGGACGGGCCCGGTCCCGCCGGGTGGACGCTCCATGCGACCGCGACGCTCCCGGCCGGGGTCTGCGTGCCGCTCCCGGAGGAGCCCGCCGGCTCCATGGAGGCGCTCCTCGCGCGCTGCCCCGCGGTGGAGCCGGCCGACGAGCACTACGGCCGGATGGCGGGTCGCTACGTGGAGTACGGCGACGCGCTGCGCGCCCTCCTCTCGCTCCGCCGGGGCGGCGCGGGATGCGGCGAGGCCATGGCGGAGGTGCGGCCGGGCGCCGCGCTGATGGAGGCGTGCGTCCAGGCCGCCGCCGCCGCGGCGCCCGCGGACGGAGCCGGGGGCTCCGGCGAGGTCTGGGTGCTGGCCGGGATCGCCGCGGTGCGCGTGCACGTCCCGGCGGGCGCTGCCGCCTGGTGCCACGCGGTGGCGCGCGCCGGTCCGGACGGGGGAGACGGGGGATTCGAGGCGGACGCCCGGCTCCTGGATGGCCACGGGCACCCGCTGGTGGAGATGGCGGGGGTGCGCTTCCGGCCGGTCCCGGCCGACGCCTTCCGTGCCGCGGGGGGCGACATGGACGGGTGGACGTACGAGGTCGCCTGGCAGACGGCGGCCGGACGCGCCGGACGGCTCCGATCCTCCTCCGGGGGCGCGGTGGCTCGTCCTGGCCGACCGTAGCGGCGTCGGCGAGGCGCTCGCGGCGCGGATGCGTGCTTCCGGACCGTGCGACCTCGTGGTCGCGGACGGCGACGGAGCGGCCGGAGCCGCGCGCCGGGCCGTGGCCGGGCTGTGCACGGGACCGCCCGTGCACGGAATCGTCCACCTCTGGAGCCTGGACGCCCCGCCGACCGGGGCGCTCACCCGCGGGTCGCTCCGGCGCGCGCAGGCGCTGGGGTGCGGGAGCGTGCTCCGGCTGGTGCGGGAGCTGGCGCGCACGGGCGCCGCGCTTCCGGGGGGGATGTGGCTCGCCACGCGCGGGGCGCAGCCGGTGGGCGGCGGCCCCATCGCCGTCGCGCAGGCGCCGCTCTGGGGGCTGGGGCGCACGGTCCGCGAGGAGCACCGCGAGATCTGGGGAGGGCTGGTGGACCTCGACCCGCGCGGCTCCGCTGAGGAGTGCGCGGCGCGGCTGTGGAGCGAGATCCGGGCGCCGCGCGGCGGCGACGAGGTGGCCTTCCTCGGCGGGCTCCGGCACGTGGCGCGCCTGCGCCGGTGGAGGGAGCCTCTCCCGCGGCCCGCCGCGCCGGAGCTGCGCGGCGACGGAGCGTACCTGATCACCGGCGGGCTCGGCGGGCTGGGGCTGCGCGTGGCGGGGTGGATGGTGGAGCGGGGCGCGCGCTGGCTGATCCTGGTGGGTCGCCGCGCGCTCCCCCCGCGCGCGGCCTGGGACGATCCCTCGCTCGGCCCGGAAGAGCGGTCGACCATCGCCGGGGTCCGGGCGCTCGAGACCGCCGGGGCGCGCGTGGACACCCTCGCGGCCGACGTGGCCGACGCGGACGCGGTCCGGGCCTTCCTCCGCGCGCACCACGCGGGTGGAGGCGCGCCGATACGCGGCGTGGTGCACGCGGCGGGCGTGGCGAACGACACGGCCCTGGCGCGGACACGCGCTCGCTCTCTGGCCGCGGTGATGCGCCCCAAGGTGCTCGGCGCGTGGACGCTGCACCGGCTGCTACGCGCCGAGCCGCTCGACTTCTTCGTGCTCTTCTCCTCGGCCGCCTCCGTGTTCGGACAGGCGGGGCAGGGCGGCTACGCGGCGGCGAACGCCTTTCTCGACGCGTTCGCACACTGGCGGCGCGCGTGCGGCCGGCCGGCGCTCAGCGTGGCATGGGGAGCGTGGAGCGGGGTCGGGCTCGCGGCCACCGAGGGTGGGCGCCGGCTGACATCGCGGATGGAGCGCCTGGGGATCGGGAGCATCGAGCCCGCGCGCGGGCTCGACGTGCTGGGCCGACTGATGCGCCACGACGTACCGGCGCCGCTCGTCCTCCCGGCCGACCGGGCTGCGCTGCGCCGCGCCGGCGCCGCACTGGGCGATTCTCCGCTCCTGGCCGACCTCCTCGCCCCCGGAGGCGCATCGCCGCACGGCGGAGGCGATCCGGACGGCGACGGACCCGAGCGAATCGACCTGGCCGCGGCCGATCCGGCGGCGCGCAGGCTCGCCGTCGAGCGGCACGTGCGCCGGCACGCGGCGCTCGCGCTCGGCATCTCCCCGGCCCGTCTGGACGCCGGCCGGTCCTTCAGCGGCCTCGGCCTCGACTCGCTGATGGCCGTGGAGGTGCGGAACGCGCTGGAGCGCACCCTCGGCGTCGTCGTTCCCACCGTCGACTTTCTCCGGGCCGAGAGTGTCGAGGCGTTCGTCGACCTGCTCACCGGCCGTCTCGGCGTCGCGCCGGACGCCCCGGCCGGGAACGGTGCGGCGCCCCCGCCGGCAGGGGCCATCACCCCGCGGCGGGCGGCGGAGCTCCTGTCGGAGATCGACGGGCTCCCGGACGCGGAGGTCGAGCGGCTGCTGCGCGAGGTGACGGCCGGCGGGGGAGGTCCGGAATGAGCCAGGGCCCGGACCGGGTGGCGGACCTCTCGCCGCAGGCGCGCCGCGCGCTCCTGGCCGACCTCCTCCGCGAGCGCGCGGCCGGGGCGGGAGCGCCGTTCCCGCTCTCGCACGGGCAGCGCGCGCTCTGGTACCTCCACCGCCTCGCTCCCCGGAGCAGCGCCTACAACATCGTGCACGCGCTCCGCGTCGGCACGGGCGGCGGCGGGCGCGCCGACGCCCGGGCGCTGCGGCACGCGCTCCAGGCGCTGGTGGACCGGCACCCGGCACTGCGAACCACCTACTCCGTGGCCGACGGCGAGCCGCGCCAGCGCGTGTCCCCGCGCCACGAAGTGGCCTTCGAGGTGGTCGAGGCCGCGGATCCCGAGGGAACGGACCTCCGGGCGCGCGCGGCCGCCGAGCTGGAGCGGCCCTTCGACCTGGAGCACGGCCCCGTGTTCCGCGCCACCCTCCTGGCGGGCTCCCGCGGCGCGTCGGTGCTGCTGATGGCGGTTCACCACATCGCCGTGGACTTCTGGTCGCTCGACCTGATGCGACGGGAGCTGCGGGCGCTCCACGCCGGCCTGCCACTCCCCCCCGTGGCGGCCGAGTACGCCGACTACGTGCGCACCGAGGCCGAGACGCTGGAAGGCGAGCCGGGCGAGCGCCTCTGGCGCTACTGGCGGGACCGGCTCCAGCCGCTCCCCGCGCCGCTGGACCTCCCCACCGACCGGCCCCGTCCCACGGTCCAGAGCTTCCGCGGCGCGTCGTACGAGTTCGCGATCGAGCCCGCCCTGGTGGACCGACTGCGGGCGCTCTCCCGCGGCGCCGGCGCGACGCTCTACGTGACGGTGCTCGCCGCCTTCCAGGCGCTCCTGCACCGCTACACGGGGGCCGGGGACGTGGTGGTCGGCTCGCCGGCCACGGGGCGCGGCCGCGCGGTGCTGGCCGGCGTGGTGGGCTACTTCGTCAACCCGCTGGTGATCCGCTCGGCCGTTGCGCCGGACGAGCCGTTCGCCGCCCTGCTGGCGAGAGTGCGTGACGCCTCCCTCGGCGCCATCGAGCACCAGGACTTCCCCTTCCCCCTCCTCGTGGATCGGCTCCGGCTTCCCCGCGACCCCGGCCGCTCACCGCTCTTCCAGGTCGAGATGGCGTGGGACAAGCCGCTCGCTGAGGAGGGCGCCGGCGCCGGGATGGAGACGGTGCTCCTGCGTCAGGGCGGCGCGCCGCTCGACCTGATCCTCACCGTGGTGGAGGGCGAGGGCGGGCTCAGGGCGGTGTGGCAGTACAGCACCGACCTGTTCGACGAGGCGACGGTCGTGCGGATGGGGGGACACCTGCGGACGCTCCTGGAGGGCGTCTCCGCCGATCCGCGCCGGCCGGTCGGCGACCTCCCGCTGCTCACGCCCGGCGAGGAGCGGCTGCTCGCCGGGTGGACGGCCGCGCGCGCCGACTTCCCGCGCGGGGCGTGCGTCCACGAGCTGTTCGAGGCGCAGGCCGCGCACACCCCCGACGCCGTGGCGGTCGAGGCCGCAGCCGGGCGGCTCACCTACGCGGAGCTCGACCGCCGGGCGAGCCGGCTCGCCCGGCGGCTGCGCGCGCTGGGCGTCGGCGCCGAGGCTCCGGTGGCGGTCTGCATGGACCGGGTGCCGGAGCTCCTGGTCGCCCTCCTCGGCGTCCTCAAGGCCGGAGGTGCCTACGTCCCGGTCGACGCCGGGCACCCGGCGGAGCGGACCGCGTTCGTCCTGCGCGACACCGGCGCGTGGGTGGTGCTCACGCAGCCGGCCCACGCCGCGCGCCTCGCCCGCCCCGGCCTCCACGTCCTCGTCCTTCCGGACGCGGAGGGTGCGCCCGCGGAGTGGGAGGGGGAGGCAGTCCTGGACGGGGGCAGCATCCCGGCCCCGGGCGCGACGCCGGAGAGCCTGGCGTACGTGATCTACACGTCCGGGTCCACCGGCACGCCCAACGGGGTCATGGTCCCGCACCGGGGGGTGGTGAACTACCTGCACTGGTGCGCCCGCGCGTACGGCGCGGCCGAAGGACGCGGCGCGCTGCTCCACTCGCCCATCGGCTTCGACCTCTCCGTCACCAGCCTCTTCGCCCCGCTCCTCGCCGGGGGGAGCGTGCACCTGGTCGAGAGCGGTGGCGTCGAAGACCTCGCCGCAGCGCTGGCCGATCCGGGCGGCTTCAGCTTCGTCAAGGTGACCCCCGCGCACCTGGAAGCGCTCGCCGCGCTGGTGCCGTCCTCCGCCGCGGCGAGCGGTGCGCGGGTGCTGGTGGTCGGGGGCGAGGCGCTCCTCGGAAGCCAAGCCGCCTTCTGGCTGCGCCACGCGCCGGGGACCGTGCTGGTCAACGAGTACGGCCCCACCGAAGCCGTGGTCGGCTGCTGCGCGCACCGCCTCCCCCCCGGCCCCACGCCCGGAGGGCCGGTGCCGATCGGCAGCCCGATCGCCAACGCCGAGATCCACGTGCTGGACGCGCGGATGCGCCCCGTCCCGGCCGGTGTTCCCGGCGAGCTGTACATCGGCGGCGACGTGCTCGCGCGCGGCTATCTCCGCCGCCCCGGGCTCACCGCGGCGCGCTTCGTCCCGCATCCGTTCGCCGCCTCGCCCGGTGCGCGGCTGTACCGCAGCGGCGACCTGGCCCGGTGGCGGGCGGACGGGACGCTCGAGTTCCTGGGGCGCGCCGACGAGCAGGTGAAGATCCGCGGGCACCGGATCGAGCCGGGAGAGGTGTCCGCCGCGCTCGCCGCGCACCCCGGGGTCGCGGAAGCCGTGGTGATCGCCCGCGAGGACGCACCCGGAGTGCGGCGGCTGGTCGCGTACGTGGTCCCCGCCGGCCGGCGCGCCGTCCCGGCCGCCGAGCTGCGCGCCCACCTGGCCCATCGGCTCCCCGTGTACATGCTCCCCGCCGCCTTCGTCGCTCTCGATGCCCTTCCGCTCACGCCCAACGGCAAGGTGGACCGCCGCGCGCTCCCGCCGCCGGGCGCGGCAGCCGCACCCGCGGACGGGGAGAGGCGCGCCGGGCGGCCGGAGACCGAGGCGCTCCTGCTGGACATCTGGCGCTCGGTGCTCGGGACCGAGGAACTGGGGATCCACGACAACGTCTTCGAGACCGGCGCGGCGTCGATCCAGTGCATCCAGGTGGCCGCGCGGGCCGGCGAAGCGGGGGTGCCGCTCCAGCCCGAGCTCCTCCTGCAGTACCAGACGGTCGCCGAACTGGCGGCAGCCCTCGGCCCCCACCCGAACGACGACGAGGAGCCACGGTGAACACGATCATCGAGAGCCTGGGCGTTCACCTCCCCGCCCGGTCGGTGACCACGGAGGAGATCCTGCGCGGGTGCAGGAAGCCGCTCGCCTTCCCCCTGGAGCGGATGACGGGGATCCGCTCGCGGCACGTGGCCGGCGACGGCGAGTTCGCGGTCGACCTGGCCGCCCGGGCGCTGGAGGCGTGCCTGGCGCGCTCACGCTTCGCGCCCGACGAGGTCGACCTCCTGATCTGCTGCAACATCTCGCGCTACGATGGCCCCTGCGTCTTCTCGTTCGAGCCGAGCACGTCGATGACGCTCAAGGCACGCTTCGGCCTCCGGAGCGCCCTGGCCTTCGACGTCAACAACGCCTGCACCGGGATGTTCACCGGGATCCTCATCGCCGACGCCTTGTTGAACTCCGGCGCCGCGCGCTGCGCCGTGGTCGTGAGCGGCGAGTACATCTCGCACCTGGCGCGCACGGCGCAGCAGGAGCTCGACGGCGTGGCCGACCCGCGCCTGGCGTGCCTGACGCTCGGCGACGCCGGGGCGGCGCTCACGCTGGAGGTGCCGGCCGACGGACGCGAGGGGTTCCAGGCGCTCGACCTGTACACGCTGGGCCGCTACGCCTCGCTCTGCGTCGGGAAGATCACCGACCAGGCGCACGGCGGCGCCATCATGCTGACCGACGCCATGCGCAGCTCGGCCATCGCCATCGAGCAGGCGATCCCGCACGCGGCCCACGTCCTGGAGCGCCATGGCTGGCCGGCGGGCGAGTGGGAACACCTGATCATGCACCAGACCTCGGAGACCGCTCTGCGAGGCGCCGCGCGCGAGATCGACCGCTTCTACGGCCGCCCCGTCTGTCGCGGGGAGAGCGTGGTCCACAACCTGGCCGAGCGGGGGAACACCGCCACCACCACGCACTTCGTCGCGGTATGGGACCTCATCCGGAGCGGGCGCATCCGGAGCGGCGACCGCGTGGTCTTCGGGCTCAGCGGGTCGGGCCAGACGGTGGGGACCGCGCTCTACGTCTTCGACGACCTCCCCGACCGGATGCGCGCCGAGCCGTGCCCCACCGCGCGCCCGGCCGTCGCGCCCGCCGGTGGACGCCGCGTTGCCCCGGCGCCCGCGACGCGTGTACGGATCGGGGCGGTGGGGGTGCTCCCGGCCACGGGGGAGCTCACGCGCGACAGCGTGGAGCTGCTGCGCGCCGCCGCGGCCGAGTGCCTGGCCGACTGGCCGGGTGACCGCTCCGACCTGGACCTGGTGATCCATGCGGGTGTCTACCGCAACGAGTACATCTCCGAGCCCGCCATAGCGGCCATGCTCGCCGGCGCGCTGGGGATCAACGACGCCATCGCCTCGCAGGACGAGCGGAAGACGTTTGCTTTCGACGTGCTGAACGGCTCGCTCGGATTCCTGAACGCCTGCCACGTCGCGGCGACCCTGATCGGCGTCGGGCGGTTCCGCCGCGCGCTGGTCGCGGCCGCCGAGATCGAGAACAACGCACACGTCCGCCCCCACGCGCTGCGCGGGGTGCGCGAGACGGCATCGGCGCTGGTGCTGGAGGACGGCGGCGAGGGCGGCACCGGCTTCGGGCGATTCCACTTCGCGGACTTCCCCGAGCACGTCGGCGCCCTGAGGGTCTACGCGAAGCACGAGGAGGGGCAGGTGACGCTGCGCGTGGAGCGGGCCGGCGACGTGGAGGCGCTCTACCTGGAGCTGATCCCGGACGTGGTGGGCGAGCTCCTGGAAGCCGAGGGAATTGGCCCGGCGCAGGTCGGCGTCGTCCTGGCGCCGCAGATCTCCACCGCCTTCCTCCGCCGGCTGGCCGGGCGGCTGGGGGTGGCGCCCGAGCGCATGGTCGACGTCACCGAGGGAGGCGCAGACCTCTTCACCTCGTCGCTCCCCTGCGCGTTTCACCGTGTCCGCGCGGGCGGGCTCGCCGCACCGGGCGACGTGGGGCTCGTCGTCGGTGCCGGCGCCGGCCTCCAGGTCGGCTGCGCGATCTACCACTTCTGATCCTCTGGACGGTGGGAGAGGCGTCCGCCTGGGCACGCGAGCTGTCGGGAGTCCTCTATCTCCTCGCCCCGCTGGCAGGCGGCGCGCTCGCGAGCGGATTGTGCATCCGCTTCGGCTGGCTCTCCGCCCTGGCCCGCCCGATCGATGGCGGCCGGCACTTCCGGGGGAGGAGCCTCTTCGGTCCGAACAAGACCTTTCGCGGTGTCCTGGCGGTGGCCGTGGGCAACATGACGGTGCTGGGCGCGCAGACCACTCTCCTCCACGGGGTACCGTGGTCGAGGGGGATCGAGCTGTTCGACTACGGGGCGGTCGACGGGTGGCTGCTCGGTCTCCTGCTGGGTCTGCTCGCGGCGCTGGCCGAGCTGCTGAACAGCTTCGCGAAGCGACAGGCGGGGATCGGTCCCGGAGAGGCGGGGAGGGGAGCGGTGGGAGCGCTCTTCCGCCTCCTCGACCAGGTCGACGTGCTGCTGGGGGTGTGGCTCGCGTACGCGTGGGTGGTGCCGGTCTCGCCCGGGCGCGTCCTCCTCTCCGCCGTCGTCCTCGCCCTCGGCCACCAGGCGATCACCTTGGTCGGGAAGGCGCTGGGGATGCGCCGCACGACGATCGCCCCGGCGCGGCCCGGCCGAGTATGACCCGCCCGCACCCGCGACGCTCTACCCCAGCGTTATGCGCCGCTCCACTCCGATCGCCTCCAGGAACGCCGCGTCGTGGCTGACCACCAGCAGCGCGCCGTCGTAGCCCCGCAACGCGCTCTCCAGCGCCTCCAGCGCATCCAGGTCCAGGTGGTTGGTCGGCTCGTCCAGCACCAGCAGCGACAGGGGCCGCTCGCCCCCCAGCACGCACGCCAGCGACGCCCGAAGCCGCTGGCCCCCGCTCAGCGTCCCCACCGTCTGCAGCGCCGCCTCGTCCGAGAAGAGGAAGCGCGCCAGCGCGTACCGCGCCGCCGTCGCCTCCATGCGCGGGTGGAGCGCCCGGAAGCTCTCCAGCACCGAGCGCGCCGGGTCCAGCGCCGCGCCGTTCTGGTCCAGCGACGCCGTCTCCCCGTCCGGGAGGCGGCGCACCGTGCCCGCGTCCGGCGCCAGGCCGCCCAGGGCCACGCGCAGCAGCGTCGTCTTCCCGCTCCCGTTCGGCCCCACCAGGGCCACCCGCTCCGGCCCCGCGACCCGCAGCGACACCCCGTCCAGCACCGGCCGCGCGGCCCCGGGGAAGCGCACGGTCACCCCCTGCATCTCCAGCACCGTGCGCCCCGCCGGGAGTCCGGTGGAGGCGAGGTCGAAGCGGGGCCGCTCCCGCTCCTCCACGCGCCGGCGGGCAGCTTCCGCGCGGGCGCGCCGCTCCTCCACCTCGCGCTCCGTCACCGCGCGGACGTGGGCGCCCGTCGCCTGCGCCTGCCCCTTCCGCGCGTTCAGCAGGATCTTGGGAATGTTCGCCGTGGCGCGGTCGCGCCGGCCCTGCGCCTCGCGGCGGGCCTGCCGCTCGCGCACCTCGCGCGCCTCCCGCTCCGCCAGGCGGAGCGCGGCACGGGCGCTGTCCATCTCGCGCTCCGCCGCCGCGTCGTCCGCGTCGCGGCGGGCGCGGTAGGCGTCGTAGTCGCCGCCGTAGACGCGCACCCCCAGCGGCGACAGCTCCACGATGCGGTCCATCCGCCGGAGCAGCGCGCGGTCGTGGCTCACGCAGAGGAGGCCCCCCGTCCACCCCTCCACGAACGCGTACAGCGCCTCGCGGCTGGCGGCGTCCAGGTGGTTGGTGGGCTCGTCCAGGAGGAGGAAGTCGGGGCGCCCCAGCGCCAGGCCGGCCAGCGCCACGCGCGTCCCCTCGCCGCCGCTGACCGCGCCCACGGGGCGGTCCAGAGGGAGGTGCCCCAGCCCGAAGCGCGCCAGCACCGCGGCGGCCCGCTCCGGGAGGTCCCAGTCGTCGCCCACCCGATCGAGGTCGGCGACGACCGCCGCCCCCGCCTCCATGCGCCGGAGCGCGGCCAGCCGCTCCTCGACCCCGAGGACCACGGAGAGGGGGGCCTCCGGCGCCGGGTGGAAGTCCTGGGGAAGCACCGCCACCGGCCCGGTGCGGTGCACCGTGCCGGACGACGGAGCCAGCTCGCCCGCGAGCAGACGGACGAGCGTGGTCTTGCCGGACCCGTTGGGCCCGACCAGGCCGGTGCGTTCCCGGCCGAAGGAGAGGGTGAGGTCTTGGAAGAGCGCGCGGCCGTCAGCCGGCGCGTACGCCAGCCGCTCGGCGACGATGCGCCCGTCGCTCGCGTGGGTCGTGGATGACATGCGGATGCACTCCGGTCCTGTGGGTTCCAGTGAGGTGAACTCCAGTCAGGACCATCCGCATGCGGACCTCTGCGCGTCGGGTGAGATCTCCCGGCCCGGTCCGGCGCCCCGCGATGGGGGCGCCGCCGGTGGGCACGACAACGATTGTCCGGCACCGCCGGTCTGTCAACCCGCCGGACGCGCCGACGCCATCCTCCCGACCGCCTCCGCAAACCCTCACGGCTTCCAGGAGGGAGCCATCATCCGCTGCGGGACGGACGGGGTACGGATGGGAATCTCCATTCCGGTGGCGACCTGGACGAGCGTCAGCACGCCCTGGTCGGTGCTCGCGATCAGGTACTCCCCGTCCGGGGAGAGGTCGAAGTGCGCCCCGAACTTCGTGCCCGGCCGGGTGACGGCGCGATCGCCGGTGCCGTCGGGACGGATCGCGCGGATCTGCCCGGAGTCGTCGACGCGATCGCCTGCCACGTAGAAGATCTCGCTCGCGTCGGGACGCCAGCACGGCGACAGGGCGGTGACGCCCAGGCTGCGCATCTCCCCCGTGGCGACGTCCAGCACGTGCAGCGGCATGAGGTCGCCGTTGCTGCCGATGAACGCGACCCGGGACCCGTCCGGGGAGGGTGCTCCATGCCGCGCCGTGTTGAATTCTTCCCGGGGCGTGAGCTGCTGCTTGCCCGTGCCGTCGGGCCGCACGCGGTAGAGCAGCGGCGCGTGGGTGGAGCCGCCTTCGAAGTAGACCCAGCCGCCCGCGAAGCGCGGCCAGGCCTCCTCGTCCATTCGGTCGGCGGCCGGCAGCAGCCGCCGGGTGGCTCCGGTGGCCGGCTCCAGCACGTACATGGAGTGGCTGTGACCGGCATTGCTGTCGTGGTAGTAGAGCCGCGTCCCATCCGTGCTCCAGGCGCTGCCCATGTTGCCCCTGTATCCCGGGAACGCTCCGGTGGTCACCCGCTTCGTCAGGCTCGATCCGTCCAGCCGCAGCGTGTACAGCGAGGCCGTCTGGTCGGAATTCTCCACCGCCGCGTAGGCCGCGAGGGTCGCCGCCGCCGGCACCACGCTCACGTAGGTGGTGTCGGAGGCGCCCGCCAGCTCGGCCACGACCGCCGCCCGACCCGTCACCGTGCCCGAGACGGTGCTTCCCGCCAGCGTGACCGGCCCGGAGACCACCCGGAGGGCCGCGCCCTGGGCCCCGCGGGCATTCCCGTGGCGGTCCCGCGCGCCGACGGTCAGCGCGAAGGACCCGCCGGCCAGCACCGCCGTGTCCGCCGGGGTGGTGGAGACGGTGCGCGGCGCCCCGGGCTGGATGGTGTAGCTCGCGGACACGGAAGCGTTGAGGTCGGGCACCCGCACGACCACTCCGCCCGCCATGGCGTGACGGGACATGCGCAGCCGAACCGCGGCGCGCCCTTCGCTGTTCGTGCGCTCGACGACGGACAGTCCCCCGCCGCCGCTCCCCCCGGTAGGCGACATCACCATCGTAGGCTCGTTCGATCCCTCGGCGGTGTTCGTGGAGAGGAACACGACATCCGCGCTGGCGAGCGGGCGCCCATCGCGCCCGTACACCTGCACCACCAGGGGCTGGGGGAGCACGGCGTCGACGGTGTCGGCCACCCCGGCGCCGGACACCACGGTGACGCCGGGCGTCCCCGTCGGCGGTGGCGGCGGCGGCGGGTCGGAGTCGGCCGGGTTGCTGCAGGCAGCGGCTGCGAGAAGGAGTGCCAGCGCGGCGGCGCGGTAGTCGGGCGCGAGCATGGAGTGGGGGGTATGATGTTGGGGGTGTGACACCGGACGCAGAGATCCGGCCGGGGGTGCCGGCACTTACTCGGTGGTGGGCGGCTCCGGTGCGGGCGGGCGCGCGGCGGCGCTCCGGAGTCCGACGGTATAGCCGATCATCAGCGCGTTCCGGAGGTCGGACCGGCCGCTGTAGGTGCGGTACCTCGCGTTGACTCGCCAGCGAGTGCCGGGGGCGACCTCCAGGACGGACTCCCAGAAGTCACCCCCGCGAAGAGGCACATCCTCCCCGTGACAGTCGCTGCAGTTGCTGATCGTGCGAGTGACGTGAACCAGAGTGTACCCCACGTTGACGCCGACCGACACGGTGGCCGGGTCCTTTCCGCCCAACGCGAGCGGGGGGGTGCGGAGCCCCATCGCGAGCGTGCCCACACCCGCCGCCACACCCGACGTCTTCCTTCCCCCCGTGGTTTCCTGGGTGAACTCCCGCTCGTCGGCCATCCCCACGATCCCGAGATCCGTCCTCACCGTCAGGGCACGGAAGGCGGTGAGCCCCAGGTGGAACTGTGCGCCATAGGCCCGGGTTCCCGTCCCTGCCTCGTGCGCGGCGCCATCCTCGATGGCGCTGGTGAGCAGGTCGAACCCGCTCCACCTGCCGACCGTCGAGGCACGTCGCCCGGTCTCCGGGCTCGCGACCACTTCCGGGGACTCCTGGGCGGCCGCCGCTCCCGCTCCGGGGAGTGGCAGGAAGCCACCGGCCATGCACGCGATCACCATGAGCTTACGCATGGATTTACTTCGCTTTCGACATGGAGTGGAGGAAGACGCGGCTGGCTGGGCACGGTCGGACCGGACGGCGAGCGCTACACCGATTGGCACCGTGTTGCCGCTCGCATTGCGAAGAACGTGGGTGCGGAAGTGCAATCGGCAGACCGCGACGGCAGGGCAGGGGCCCGGCCACGCGTAGTCACCTGTCACTCAATATCTTGGATGCGGAGGTCGCCGCGCACCCCGCGAGGTCCGTGCAGGTGTCGCCCGCGCGGGGGTAATGGAAATTGCGAGTGCGGTGCGACATTTTGCACGTCGGGGGCGGCGCGAGAGCCGCGCCACGTCCTGATCGCACCGGCGGCCCGGAGCGCCGTTCGGCACACCAGTCACTCTCCCACCCACGGCTGCACATGACCCGAGCCTTCCCGCGCCCGTCCTCTCCGCTTCTCGCGCTGGCCCTGGCGGCCTGCGCCGGCTCCGCATCCACCGCCGCCCCGCCCGCGGATGCGCCCGTGCCCCGTGCCGCCGCCGCGGACGCAGGTGTCCTGGAGGCGCAGCGCGACTGGTGGCGCGCCTTCACCGTCGCGGACACCGCGTACCTGAAGGCCCACACGGCGCCGGGGTTCTCCGTCACGCTGAGCAGCGGGCGGACCTACGACCGGGCGGGGATGCTCGCCGAGGCCGCCACGCACGTCAACGGCGCCGGCCTGGACGTACGGTGGGCGGACGAGTCGGTGCCGCTCGCGACGCCTTCGGCCGTGGTCGCGACCGGCCGCGTCACCGAGACGGCCGCGGGCACGTCGCACGTCTACCGCTACCTGACGGCGCTGGAGCGCAGCGGGGCCGGATGGCGCGTGGCGGCGGCCCAGAGCACGCGCGAGATCGGGTTCACCCCGCAGGTGCCCCCCGCGGTGTCGGGGCCGCTCGCGGACTACGCGGGTGGATACCGGACGCCGCGCGGCGCGACGCTGCAGGTGGTGGTGCGCGACTCGCTGCTGGGGCTCGTCGAGCCTTCGGGGCAGGAGCTCCCCATGGCGCCGGTCGGGCCCGGCCTGTTCGAGTTCCGCAGCCTGTCGCTCTCCAACGGGATCGTGCGCTTCGTCTTCACCCGCGACGCGAGCGGCCGGGTGGTGGCGATGTCGCGGCTCGTTCCCGGCCAGGTGAGCACCTTCCCGCGCATCCCCTGACCGCGCCCGCTGGGCGCGCTCCGGACAATCTCGTCAGCCCCCGATGATCTCGCCCAGCCCCTCCACGGCCTGCGCCAGCTCCTCGGGGCCGGCCTCCCCCAGCAGGTCGCCGATGCGCTCGGTGGACAGGGTGCGCACCTGGCCCACCTTGAGCCACGACCACGGGGGGAGGGGAGACGTGGAGAGGCGGAGGACCAGCGGAAACCCCGCCCGCTGGGGCCGGCGGGTCAGGGCGACGGCGACCACGGTGCCGGACCGCTCGTTGAAGACGTCGTGGCTGAGGACCAGCACGGGGCGCCTGTCGCGCGGGTCCAGGTCGGCCCAGCGGATCTCGCCGCGTCGGATGCGCACGGTCAGCGCTCCGGCCGGTGCGGCCCGCTCCCCATCCCCTCCTCCGCCAGCGCCCGCTCCTCGGCGGGATCGAGGCGCGCGCACGCCTCCGCCAGGCGCGCCCGGCGGAACCTCGCGAGATGCTCCTCCACGGCGGCCTCCACGGCCCGGTCGCGGTCGGGGAAGTCCACGAGGTGGAGGAGCGCGGCGATCCGGTTCCCGCGCGGGGTGTGATGTCGGCTCATGCCTCAGCGGAAGTCGTGGGAAGCGTGGGCCACCTGCTGCTTCAGCTCGCGGAAGCGGAACCCCACCACGTTGAGCACGTCGCCGTCGCGCTGGAACTTCCCTTCCACGATCAGGAACTGCGAGAACTTCACCGTCTCGCGGTTCTTCTCGTACAGCTTCGCGGGGACGATCACGTTGATGAAGCCCCCCTCGTCCTCCAGCAGCAGGAAGGTGGTCCCCTTGGCCGTCTCGGGGCGCTGCCGGGCGACGACGAGCCCGGCCGCCAGGACGCGCTCCCCGCCGCGGAGCCCCGGGAGGTCGGCGCTGGACAGGATCCCGGCGGCCTTCAGGCGGGGGCGGAGGTGCTCGATGGGGTGCCCGTGCGTGCTGATCCCCGTGGCCAGGTAGTCCAGGAACACCAGCTCCGGCCCGCGCATCTCCCGCGTGTCGAAGGGGAGGCGGTGGGCGGGGGCCAGGGGGAGCACGTCGCCCGCGGCGCGGAGCGCCTCCCAGGCGGCGCGGCGGCGGCCGGGCTCGAACGCCTCGAAGGCCCCGGCGCGCGCCAGGTGCAGCGCCTCCGCGCGCTTCAGGCGGGCGCGGCGCACCACGTCCTCCACCCCGGTGAACGACCCCTCCGCGCGCGCGTCGCGCAGCGCCTCCAGCGTGCGCTCCCCGATCCCGGCCACGTGCCGCCACCCGATGCGCACCGCGGGCCTCGCCGGGTCTCCCGTCTCCTCCAGCGTGCAGTCCCAGTCGCCCCGGCGCAGGCAGGGGCCGCGCACCTCCACCCCGGCGCGACGCGCGTCGTGCACCAGCGTGGACGGGGCGTAGAACCCCATGGGCCAGGCGTTCAGCAGCCCCATCAGGAACTCCGCCGGGTGGTTGGCCTTGAGCCACGCCGTGGCGTAGGCGATCAGCGCGAAGCTCCAGGCGTGCGACTCGGGGAAGCCGTAGTCGCCGAACCCCTCCATCTGCCGCACCATCCGGGCGGCGGTGTCCTCGTCCAGCCCGTTCTCCACGAAGCGCCGGCCCAGCTTCTCCAGCACGGCCAGCAGCTTGGCCCGCTTGCGGGTGCTCCCCATGGCGCGCCGCAGCTCGTCGGCCTCCGAGGCGGTGTACCCCCCCAGGGCCATGGCGATGGACATGGCCTGCTCCTGGAAGATGGGGATGCCCTGGGTGCGCTCCAGGATGGGGCGGAGCGCCGGGTGGGCGAAGACGACCTCCTCCAGCCCCCGGCGGCGGCGGGTGTAGGGGCCCACGAAGTCGCCCTGGATGGGGCCGGGGCGGATCAGCGCCACCTGCACCACGATGTCGTACAGGCGCTCGGGCTTGGTCTGGAGGAGCGACTGGATCTGCGCCCGGCTCTCGATCTGGAAGGTCCCCAGCGTGTCCCCGCGGGCGATCATCTCGAACGTCTTCGGGTCGTCCTGGGGGACGGAGTACAGGTCCCACCGCTTCCCGGTGCGGCGCTCGATGGCGTCGAAGGCCAGGCGCGCGGCGGTGAGCCCGCCCAGCGCCAGGAAGTCGAACTTGGGGACGCCCAGGGTGTCCAGGTCGTCCTTGTCGAACTGGAGGATGGTGCGCCCCATGGTGGTCTGCTCCACGGGGAGGTACTCGCCCAGGGGGCGGGCGGAAAGGACGAAGCCGCCGGGGTGGGTGGAGCGCATGCGGGGGACGTCCTGGAGGCCGCGCATGGCCTCCAGCAGCGCGCGCCCGCGGGCGTCCTCCACGTCCAGGCCGAAGCTCTTCCCCACCTCCTTCTCCACCGCCTCGGCCCCCGCGGCGGGCTCCAGGTGGCGGATGCGCTTGGAGACGGCGAAGGCGGTCTCGGCGGGGTAGCCCAGGGCGCGCATGGCGTCCTGGAGGGCGCTGGGGGCGTGGTAGACCTGGGTGACGCCGGTGATGGCGGCGTGCTCGCGCCCGTAGGTGTCGTAGACGTAGTTGAGCACCTCCTCGCGGCGGTGCATCTCGAAGTCCACGTCGATGTCGGGGGCCTCGGTGAGCCCGTCCACGCGCGCCTCGGAGAGGAAGCGCTCGAAGAGCAGGTCGTTCTTCACCGGGTCCACGGCGGTGATCTCCAGGCAGAACGCCACCACGGAGTTGGCCGCGCTCCCGCGCCCCTGGCAGAGGATCCCCTGCCGCCGGGCGAAGCGGACCGCGCGCCACATCACCAGGAAGAAGCCGGCGAAGCCCAGCTTGCGGATGACCGCCAGCTCCTTCTCGATCTGCGCGGTCTCCCGCTCCCCCACGCTCCCGCCCCAGCGCTCCCGCGCCCCCTCGTACACCAGGTGCCGGAGGAGCCCGTCCTCGGTCTCACCGGGGGCCAGCGGGTAGCGGGGGAGGGGAGGGCGGAGCCAGCGGAGGTCGAAGGAGCACTCCGCCGCGATCCGCGCGCTCTCCTCCAGCCCCGCCTCCCGCCCCTTCCAGAGCGCCGCCATCTCCTCCGGCGACTTCCACCGCCACTCCGCGTTGGGGAGGAGGAGGCCGGTCTGCGCCGCCTCGTCCACCGTCACGCCGGCGCGCAGGGCGGTCTGCAGGTCGTGCACGAGGCGTCCGCGGGCGTCCAGGTAGCGGGGCTCGTTGGCGGCCACCCAGGGCACGTCGGCGCGCTCGGCCAGATCCACCAGCGCCCCGGCGAGCGCGGCCTCGGCGCCGGAGACGTGGTGGAGCTGCACCTCCACCGCCACGTTCCCCGCGAACCGGTCGCGCCACCGCGCCAGGAGGCGGACGGCGTCCAGGGTCCGCCGGTCCCGCACCAGGGCGGCCAGCTCCCCCGTGGGAGGGCCGGTGAGGAGGTGGAGCCCCTCGGCACGCTCCTCCACCTCGGCCCAGCGGAGGGCGGGCCGGCCGCGCCGGCTCCCCAGGCGCGAGCGGGTGACCAGCGCGGCCAGGCTGCGGTACCCCGCCTCGTCGCGGGCCAGGAGCGCGAGCGGGTGCCCGCCCACGCGCAGCTCGGCCCCCACCACGGGGCGGACGCCGTGCTCCGCGGCGGCCTGCGCGAAGCGGACGATTCCCCCCAGCTCGGCGGCGTCGGTGAGCGCGAGCGCGGAGTACCCCATCTCGGCCGCCCGCTGCACCAGCGCCTCGGGGGTGAGCACGCCGTCGCCGAAGGAGAAGGCGCTGTGCGCGCGGAGCTCGACGTAGCTCACGCTCCGCTTCCGAACATGCACAGGCCCCGGACGCGGGGGGGGAGGGGCCGGGGCTCCGGGCGGGCGGGTGCCGGCCGGAGGTCGGGGCTCGCCGGGAGGAGGTCCGCCGGCGAGGTGGCGCTTTCCGGGGCCGTGCGCGTCATTTCCGCAGAATCCGAAGGAGTCGAAGCGAGGGGGGCTCCCACCGCTAGTCCCACCACCCGTGGAGGTACCACGCGTCCTCCCCGGGGTCCCGGTACAGCCACACCAGCGCTCCCGCCTCCGTGACGCAGCGGAAGTACTCGCGCGCGTACGCCCCGCCGTCCCACCCGCCCCCGGACACCCGCTCCGGCCCCGCGGCGGTCTCCACCTTCCTCCACACGCCGCCGTCCGCGGGGTCGCGGAGGCCCACGGGGACGGCGTGGTCGCGGCGCGGGCGGACGCGCACGGCGACGCGGCGGGGCTCGGGGAGGAGGTGCAGCGCGAGGGCGGCGGGGGCGGCCGGGGCCGCGGCGCCGCCGGACGCGGAGGCCTCGGCCGGCTCCCGCTCGCGCCAGGCGGTGCGGCGCTCCGGGAGGGGGTGGGCGGAGCGCTCCGGCTCCACGAACACCGGCCCCTGCGCGTCCACCAGCCGGGCGACGGCCTCCTCCACCGGGGCGGCGGTGGCGAACCCGCGGTCGAACATGTCCCCCTGCACCCCGGTGACGGGCTCGGTCCCCGCCACCTGCAGGGCCACGCCGGACACGGTGTCGGGGAGGATGAGGCGGTCGAGGACGCCGCGGATGCGCCGCAGCCACACCTCCCGCTCGGCGGTGGGGCGCGCGGCGCGCACCCGCTCCCGCAGGATCCCCCCGTTCGAGAGCGACAGGGCGAGCGTCAGCTCGCGGGCGCGGTCGCCCCGCTCCTCCAGGGCGGCGCACACCCGCCCCAGGAGGGCGTTGGCGGTGAAGAGGAGCCGCCCGGCGTCGCGCACCACGTACTCCACGAAGTCGAGGGAGGCGTGCGCCGGCTCGGGGGGGATGGGCCCGAAGAGGCGGCGGGGGTCGTCCGCGCGCGCCAGCCGCCAGAGCGCGGCACCGGCGGCCCCGAAGCGCACCTCCACGGCCTCCCGCTCCAGCGCGGCCAGCTCGCCGCAGGTGCGCACCCCCACGCCGTCCAGGAGGGGGCGCAGGCGGCGGTCGGGCTCCAGCAGCTCCAGGGGGAGGGGGGCGAGCGAGGCCCGCTCGCGCCCGGCCTCCACCAGGGTGACGGGCTGATCCGCGGCGCGCGCGGCCAGCTCGGCGGCCACGGGGACGGCGGCCACTCCGGCGCGCACCTCCGCGGCCCGGTCGCCCAGCCGCTCCAGGAGCGTCCACGCCAGTCGGGGAGCGGGGAGGCCGCGGGCGTCCGCCCACACCACCCCGCGCGCCTCCACCGCCACCCGCGGCGCCGCTTCCAGGAGCGGCGCCGCCAGCTCAGTGAGCGCCGGCGCCCCGGCGGTCCGCCAGCGCGGGCTCCAGAGACAGACGAAGGTCATGCGACTCCACCGACAGTGAGAACTCGGCCTCCCGGCTCCATCCCAGAGCCTCCACGTGCGCGCGCACCGCCACCGACTCCACGTCGGCCGGCTCGCCGAACGGGCCGGGGCGCCAGCGGTACGCATCGGGCCGGATGCGCGAGGCCACCCGCACCCCGGCCATGAACCCGCCCTCTTCCAGCACGGCCAGCGCGCCGCCCCCCTCGCGCACGGCGCGGGACAGCCGCACCCGCTCGACGTCGGCGGTGCGCGCGCCGGCCAGCACCACCAGCGCGAACCCGCCGGAGCGCACCAGCTCCTCGGCGCACTCCAGCGCCTCGCGCTCCCCGGTGGGACGGAGGAGGGCGGCCTCGCCGCGCCAGGCGTCGGCGCACGCGGTCCCGGCACCGTCGATCCAGGCGGCGCGCTCCCCCCGCGCGGTCACGGCCGCGCACGCGGCGCGCAGCACGGCCGTGGCCCCGCCCCCCGGCGCCCACGCGGCCATCCGCCCGCGCGGGAGCCCGCCCCCGGGGAGCGCCCGGTCCAGCTCGGCGATCCCGGTGGCGAGGCCCCCCGCCGTCCGGTGCGTGACCGGGACGGCGTCCGGGAAGCGGCGCTCCAGGAGATCGCGGAGGTTGGCGAGCTGTGAGGCCATGTGTGTCTTCCTGACCCCGAGGGAGTGGGTTATCATTCCTGTCCCGCCGTGCTCCGTTCCGGGACGCCTCAATCATAACCGAACGAAAACCGAAAACAAGCCGAAAACCCTTGTGGTTGCTGGGTTTTCGGCCATTCGAAGGGTGGATTTGTGGACGGGATGAGGCGCTTGCGGCGGCGGTTTCCGGGAATGGTGCACAGGGCCTGAAATCACTTCATGGCCGGGTTGTGGCGATGGCGGGTGAAGGCAGCGAGGGGCCGAGTCGTCGCCGACTCGGCCCCCTGTGTGTGCGCTACCCGGCGCGTCTTCTTGCCGAGGGACGGTCGCAATCCGTACCCTGTGATGCACGCAGCCCGATTCGTATCTGAATCTCGCTCGCGCCGTCAGGCGCGAGCTGCGGGTCCACCCCTTCCGTCCGGGAACCTATGGCAGAGGAGAGCGGTCCGGGACACATCGTGGCGATGGGCGGAGGGGGCTTCTCCATGGAGCCGGACAACCCGCTCCTGGACGACTTCGTCCTGTCCCTCTCCCGCCGGCAGCCCGCGCGGGTGTGCTTCCTGCCCACCGCGAGCGGCGACGCCGCCACCCACATCGCGAGGTTCTACCGCGCCTTCAGCGGGCGCTGCATCCCCACCGACCTGACCCTGTTCGACTCCGCGCTTCCGCGCCAGCCCGCCCGCGCGTCGGACCTGCCGGCGTTCCTGGCCGAGCAGGACGTCTTCTACGTGGGAGGGGGGAACACCGCCAACCTGATCGCCGTCTGGCGGGCGCACGGGCTGGACGCGCTGCTCCGTGACGCGTGGCTCGGAGGGGCCGTGCTCGGCGGCGTCAGCGCGGGGATGCTCTGCTGGTTCCAGGGTGGGGTCACCGATTCGTTCGGCAGCCTGGAGCCGTTCGCCGGCGGACTCGGCTTCCTCCGGGGGAGCGCCTGTCCGCACTACGAGGGCGAGCCGGGGCGGCGGCCGGCGTACCACCGCGCGGTCGCGGAGGGGATGCCCGGAGGCTACGCGGCGGACAACTGCGCGGCGCTGCACTTCCGCGGGCCGGAGCTCGTGGAGGCGGTGAGCTCGCGCCCATGGGCCGGTGCGTACCGCGTGGAGCGCGTGCAGGGCGAGGTCGTGGAGACGCGCCTCCCCGTCCGCTTCCTGGGCTCCTCCGGACGGTAGGTCGTCGGGCGCATCGGCGCGCCTACCAGTCCGTCGGCCGGTAGTCCTTGAGGAAGGCTCCCCAGACGTGCTCCCCGGTGTTGAAGCCGGAGATGATGGGATCGACGATCCGCGCCGCGCCGTCCACGATGTCCAGCGGCGGGTGGAAGCGGTGCTCCACCACCTTGCGGGCGGCGATCTGCGCCGGGTCCTCGTCCGTCACCCAGCCGGTGTCCACGCTGTTCATGTGGATGCCGTCGGCGTGGTAGTCCGCCGCCGAGGTGCGCGTCATCATGTTGAGCGCGGCCTTGGCCATGTTGGTGTGCGGGTGCCGCGTGGTCTTGAACCTCCGGTAGAACTGGCCCTCCACGGCGGAGACGTTGACGATGTGCTTGTCGCGCTCCGGGGTGCGCAGCATCAGCGGCTTGAGGCGCGCGTTGATGACGAACGGCGCGACGGCGTTGACGAGCTGCACCTCCAGCAGCTCCACCGACGGCACCTCGGCCATCTGCAGCCGCCAGGAGTTCCGCTCGCGCAGGTCCACCTGCTGCAGGTCCTGGTCGAGCCGCCCGACCGGGAACAGCGCCTGCTGCGCGGCCAGCTCCTCCGGGAGGAGCGGGAGCTGGGAGAGCTGCGCCGCGTGGGTGAGCCCCGCGGCCTCCGGGAGGCCGTCGCCGGACAGCGCCGGGAGCGACGGCGCGGCGTCTCCCTCGGGGAGCATCTGGTAACCGCGCAGCCCCTCGTACGCGCCCAGGAGCCGGCGCGCGTGCTCCGGGAGGTCACGCGCCGCGGCCGTCTCGCCCTCCATCATGTGCCGGTAGAACTCGGGCGGGCGCCGCACGGTCTGGCAGGCGTTGTTGACGATGAAGTCCAGCCGGTCGCGGGTGGCGAGCAGCTCGCGGCAGAACGCCTCCACGCTCGGGGTGTGGCGCAGGTCCAGCCCGAAGATCTCCAGGCGGTGCCCCCACTCGGCGAAGTCGGGCTCCCGGGCGTAGCGCGCCGCGGAGTCGCGCGGGAACCGGGTGGTGACGATGAGGTGCGCCCCGGCCCGCAGCAGCTTGATCCCGGCCTGGTACCCGATCTTGACGCGCCCGCCGGTGAGCAGGGCGACCCGCCCGCGCAGGTCGGCCGTCTCGCCGCGCTTGGCGTAGTTGAGCTCGGCGCACGGGGGGCAGAGCTGGTCGTAGAAGGGGTGGAGCGTGGTGTAGTCGCGCTTGCAGATGTAGCAGTTCTGCGGCTCCACGGCTTCCCGGAACTCCCCCTCGCCGGTGACGTCGTGCTGCTCGAACCCGGCGGGCGCGAACAGCCGCGGGGTGGCGAACACGGGCTCCTGGCGCAGCCTGCGGATCCCCGTCTCGGAGAGCACGCGCTCGGCGCGCTCCACCCGCGCGGCCCTGCGGTCCCGCTTGGTGGCCTTGAGCAGCCGCCGGCGGTCCACGGCGTCCGGCCGGGACACCAGTCCGGCCGCCCGGAGCAGCCGCGTCCGGTCGTCCTCCGGGACCCCGGCGAGCAGCGCGCGGTCCTCGGCGATGGATTCCAGCAGCTCGGCGGCGGCGCGGGCGCGCTCGGCGAGCGTCTCGGTCGTGTCTTCGGGGGGAGCGAAGGAGCGTTCGGTCGGCATCTGCAAGGGTCGGTGTCCTGTTTTCACGGCGTGGGCGGCCGGGGAATATAACACCGATCCATCACCATGCGGGGGAGGGACTTGCGGGGGTGGGAGAAGCCGTGGGTAGCCCTGGTCAGACTGCGGGGGGTCCGAGCTGGACCACCTGCCCTGGCTGGATCGTGCCGAGCGCATCGAGCAGTTCAGGAACCAGGAGGCGCAGCACCCGGATGTTGTTGCTGTAGGCTACGAGAACGACGATGGCGAGTTGAAGGCCGGAGAGGTTCTGCTGGTGAACGAGGTTGCGGTCCACGGTGACCAGGACGTCGAACTCGGTGTCGGCGGCACGCAGGAGGCTTCCGTCCAGGGTGCCGGCCCACCCGTGCTCGCGCACGGTGCGCACGAAGAAGCCCGGCAGCTCGTGCTTGAGTCTGCCGGGCACGCACTCGTCGAGCAGGACACGACGGACTTCGCTCACGCGACCCGCCCCAGAAGCGCCTCCGCCGCCTGCTCCAGGAACCCGATGGCCTGCTCGCGCCGGACGCCTGGGAAGTCTTCGAGGAACTCGTCGAGCGAGTCGCCGGTCTCCAGGTAGTCGAGCAGCGTCCGAACGGGCACACGGGTGCCCACGAAGACAGGCGTGCCGCTCATGATCTCCGGGTGGATGTGAAAGACGGCCTCGCGCGGCATCGGCGATCCTGGTTGCAAGTGAATGCACTGCCAACCCGAAGGTTACGCAGCAGCGCGCATTGAATCAATGCCGGTCGGGGAGCAGAGCCATAATCGCACTCCGTCCTCCCCTGTTTCCGGGGGCTGCACGAACATTGCGTTACCTTCGGCTACTTCCTGTCCGGCCGCAGACCGGAGCCACCATCCCCGAGCGACAGGGTGCCATGCGTCTCCGCGTCCTCGGACAGCGCTTCTTCGACACCTTCTCCCGGCTCGCCAACATCCTCACGGAGTGCGCCCGGCTCCAGGCCCGTCTCCTGGCGGAGCCGGACCGCGGAGGCGAGCTCGTCGGCGAGATCTCCACGTTGGAGCGCGAAGCCTCCCGCCTGCGCGAGGAGGTGGTCGCCGACATGGAGAAGGTGCCCATCCCTCCCGTCGACCGCACGGACGTGCACCTCCTGGCCACGAGCCTGTACGGGATGGTCGCGCTCCTGGACGGCAACGCCCGGCAGGTGCACACCCTGGAGCCGGGCCACGCCCCCGAGCCCGTGGAGCGGCTCGCGGAGATCCTGGTGCGCGCCGCCCGGCGGCTGGAGATCACCGTGGCCCTCCTGACGGAGCGGGACAAGCGGGGGGAGACCGGGGCGGAGATGGAGCGCTTGGAGCACGAGGGGGACGCCATCTCCGACGCGGCGGTGGAGGCGCTCTTCGCGGGCTCGCCCGACCCGCTGGAGGCGGCGAAGTGGAAGGACCTCTACGACGCCCTCACGGACGCCATCCACCGGTGCCGGGACACGGAGAGCATCGTGCGGCGGGTGGTGCGGTAACGGGAGAACTACAGGCGGGAGAGAGCGCCGCGTGAGGGATGCGAGCCCGAAGGGGCGAGACCCGACGGCTGTATCGTCGGGGCTCGACTCCGTTAGCCGGCGTTGTTTGCCGGCTTACGGAGCCGCAGCCCGACCCCGCGCCAGCGGGGGCACGCCCGAGCCTCGCCCTTCAGCCCGATCCGGAAATCAGGGATTCGCGCGCGGATACACCCGCCGGTCGTCGGCCGGCCGGACGTAGCGGTCGCGCAGCTCCGTCTGGCGGCTGGTGAGCGGCATCTCGCGCCCGCCGATGAAGACGTGCTCCGCCCGCGTCATCAGCTCCAGCGGGTCGCCGTCCCACACCACCACGTTCGCCACCTTCCCCGGAGCGAGCGAGCCGTGCGTATCCTCCACCCCCCAGATCTGCGCCGGGTAGAGCGTCACCGCCCGGAGCGCCTCGTCCCACGGGAGCCCGTACGCCACCGCGTTCCCCGCCTCCTGGCGCACGTTGCGGGCGTTGTGCGTCTCGCCCGTGGTGATGGCGACCGCGACCCCCGCCCGGCGCAGGAGCGCCGCGTTGTCGTAGCGGGCGCCCAGGCGCTCGAAGCTGGCCGGGAGGTTCTGGAGCACCTTGACGATCACCGGGACGCGGGCACGGGCCAGGTCGCCCGCCACCATCCAGGCCTCCGTCCCCCCCTGCAGGATCAGCTTCAGCCCGTACTCGTCCGCGATGCGCAGGGCGGTGCGGATGTCGCTGGCGCGGTGCGCCTCCACCACCAGCGGGAGGCGGCCCTCCAGCACCGGGATCATCGCCTCCAGGTCCAGCCGGCTGGCCGCCAGCTCGCGGCTCGCCCCGCGCTCGAAGTCGGCGCGGCGCCGGGAGTAGGCGCGCGTGTCCTCCAGCAGCTCGCGCAGGCGCAGCGTCGCCCCGCCGCGGGAGCCGCCGCTCGGGGTCTCCACCCCCTCGCCCAGCGTGGCGTACATCGCCACCGGGCGCTTCACGATCATCTCGCCCACGTCGTCCCCGGCCAGGTCGATCACCACCCCGCGCCCCGACACCAGCCCGCCGCTGGGCGCCGAGACCGCCGTGGTCACCCCCGCGATCCGCGTCACCGGGATCACCACCGAGTGCGGGTTCAGGCCGTCGGTCACGTCGAACGCCGCCATGACCCGGTCCTGGTCCTGGTCGGCGAAGGAGTAGTCGTTGGTCCCCGGCACCGCCCCCACCTCGGTGAGGCCGGTGCGCGTCTGCGACTCGAACAGCCCCGGCGTCACCCGCTTCCCGCGCGCGTCGATGCGGCGCGCCCCCGCGGGGACGGCCACGCCGCGCCCCACGGCGATGATGCGGCCGTCCCGGATGACCACCGTCCCCCCCTCGATGGGGGCCCCGGTGACGGGGTAGACGGTCCCCCCCTCGATGGCGACCGTCCCCTGCGCGGCGAGCGGGGCCGCGGCCAGCAGCGCCGCGGCCGCGAATGCGACTCCCCTCTTCATCGTCCGCCCTCCGGAAGGATGCCCACCTCGAAGTCCGCGACCGGCTGGAACGCCGGGTTGGTGCGGTCGTACATCAGCGCGCCGTCGATGAACACCCGCTCGGCGCGGCTGTAGACGCTGAACGGGTTCCCGGACCAGATCACCACGTCGGCCATCTTCCCGGGCTCCAGCGTCCCCACCCGGTCGTCGATCCCCAGCGTCCACGCCGGGTTGGCGGTGAGCCAGCGGAGGGCGTCGTTCTCGGACACCCGGATGCCGATCTCGCGCCCCGCGGCCACGGCCTTGGCCGCCTCCTGGTTCAGGCGCTGGATGCCGCTCTCGTTGTCGGAGTGGACCACCGCGCGGGCGCCGGCCTGGTGCACCAGAGCCAGGTTGGCGTTGGTCCCGTCGAAGGCCTCCATCTTGAACCCCCACCAGTCCGCCCAGAGCGACCCCGAGATCCCCTCGCGCGCCATGAGGTCGGCCACCTTGTACGCCTCCACCCCGTGGTGGAAGGAGCGGATGCGGTAGCCGAACTCGCGGGCGATGTCGATCATCTGGGCCATCTCGTCGGCCCGGTAGCAGTGGTTCTGCACCAGGATGTTCCCGCGGAGCACCTCGGCCAGTGTCTCCATCTCCAGGTCGCGCGCCGGCATCTTGTCGGCCTGGCGCCCCCCGCTCTCCCACTCGTCCCACCGGCGGCGGTAGTCGGAGGCCTTGATCCAGGCGGCGCGGTAGCCGGCCACGTTCCCCATCCGGGTGGAGGGGCCGCGGGAGGCGTAGTTCCGCTTGGGGTTCTCGCCGCACGCCATCTTCAGCCCGTACGGCGCGCCGGGGAACTTCATCCCCTGCACGGTGCGGGAGGGGACGTTCTTGAGGACCACGCTCCGCCCGCCGATCAGGTTGGCCGAGCCGGGGAGGATCTGCAGCGAGGTGATCCCGCCCGCGAGCGCCCGCGAGAAGCCCGGGTCGTGCGGCCAGACGGAGTGCTCCACCCACACGTCCGCGGTGACCGGGTCGGTGGACTCGTTGCCGTCGTCGTTCGCGTCCACGTTGGGCGTGGCGAAGGCGCCCAGGTGCGAGTGGGAGTCGATGATCCCGGGGGTCACGTACTTCCCGGTGGCGTCGATCACCACGGCGTCGGACGGGGCGTCCACGGCGGCGCCCACGGCCACGATCTTCCCGTCCGCCATGAGGAGCTGGCCGTTGGGGATGACCTGCCCGGCGGCGGTCATCACCGTGGCGCCGCGGATCAGCGTGGGGCGCGACGGGAAGGGGCGGTAGGTGGACGCGAAGGGCGCCGGCGGCACGGGGACCGCCTGCGACGCCGACCTCGAGGCCGGCGCGGGCCCGGACGCCGGCCGGGCGCCCCCCTGGGCGCAGCCGGCGGCCACGGCCGCCAGCGCGAGCGCGGACAGCGCACGCTTCATGGGCAACTCCTTTGTGCTGAGAGACACGCGAGCGGAGCGGCCGCCGACGGAGCGGCCACGGACCTTCCTGGTGTGGGGAAGCGGTGGATTGTACTCCGGGGACGCGGCGGGGGGCAAGGGCGAACGTCCGTTCGGTTGTCCTCCGCCGCGCTCCCCGGCGTCCCCGGCCGGGGACGAGTCCGCCCCGGGCGGCGCCCTCTCCGTCCCGGGCTAACCCGAAGCGGCCCAAAGACCTCCGTCCGGTACGCGGCGAGTGGCACCGGCGTTGCCCTTTCCCCGGTCGTTCCCACGCAGTCGGTGGCACCCATCAGGAGGAGTACCCATGAAGCGAATGCGAGCGGCGACCCTTTCCCTGGCGCTGGCGGTGGTGGCCGTGATGGCCGCCTCCCCCGCCTCGGCGCAGCGGAAGGACGAGCACAGGTTCAAGGAGCGGGAGCAGGCGGGGGTCCGCTACGACCGCCGGTACGACGACCGGGACCGCGACGGCCGGCGCGACCGGGTGCCCCCCGGCTGGTGCAACGGGCGCGGCAACCCGCACAACACGGCGGCCAACTGCGGCTACGACCGCGACGACCGCCGCCGCGACGACCGGTACGACCGGGACCGCCGCTACGACCGGGACGACAGGCGCTACGACGACCGGTACGGCCGCTACGGGGCCTACTCGTCGTACGCCTCCTTCGCCCGCGCCCACGACGCCTTCCACCGGCGCCACGACTGGGAGTGCCGCGACCTGGCCGCGCGCCGTCCTCTGGACCCGGGCTGGCAGATCCGGGTGCGCTCCGACTGCAAGGCGCGGCACGACGACTGGCACCGCCGCGCCGGCATCCGCCACGACGGGAGGACCGTCTCCCGCTGGTAGGCGGTGGAACGGACCGATCACCCGAGGGCCCGCCGGGACGTTCCCGGCGGGCCCTCGCCGTCCTCCCCGCGCCCCCCGGGCGTCCCCCTCCGGGGACAAGCCCACGCTCCGCTCTTCACCTGTTCCCGCCGGAAACATCAGATTTAAAGCCAAATTGTTGCCTTGATTGTGCTTGGCCTCGATGTTGCCCCTTCTCCGGCCCGCGTTGATACGCCACCCCCGGGTGGCCCGAACCGGAGGAAGTCCGATGAAGCACATTCGAGCCCTGAACCTGTCCTTCGCGCTGGCGCTGGCCGCCGCGCTCGCCGCCGCCCCCGCCGACGCGCAGGGGAAGGGCAAGGACAAGAAGGATAGAGAGCGCACCGAGCAGGCCCGCTCGCGCAGCTTCCGTCCGGAGGACGGCGAGCGTCGGAGCGACCGCTGGGAGGACGAGGTGCGGCTGGAGCGCCGCGGCGGGAAGCGCGTGCCGGAGGGGTGGTGCCGGGGGAAGGGGAACCCGCACAACACGGTGGAGAACTGCGGCCCCGGCGCGGACCGCTACGACCGCCGGGACGACCGCCGCTACGAGAGTGGATCGGGCTCCTTCGACCAGGACCACGCGGCGTACCACCGCGAGCAGGACCGCGTCTGCCGCGAGCGTGCCTCGCAGCGGCCGTTCGACCTGCGCTACCAGCTCCAGGTGCGGCAGGAGTGCAAGGCCGAGCACGAGCGCTGGCACGACCGTTACGATCCGAACCGCCGGTACTGAGCGTTGCGGGATGAAGGGCGGGGTTCGGGCGTGCCCCCGCTGACGCGGGGTCGGGCTGCGGCTCCGTAGGGAACGATACAACCGTTCCCAACGGAGTCGAGCCCCGGCAAACTACGCCGGGTCTCGCCCCTTCGGGCTCGCATCCCTCACGCAACTCCTTGCCGAGTATGTAGTTCTGCTGTTGTCGTGCTCCCCTCCCCCCTTGTGGGGGAGGGGCCGGGGGTGGGGGGTACGACGGGGCGACACCGCTGAGGTGCCGCCCCGTCGTCGTTCGCCCGCCAGCTCCGCCACCCCTTACCGCATCGACTGCAGCTCGATGGTCAACGGCTGGCCACCCGGCTGCTGCTTCAGAAGGACGTGCGGCGCCGACTTCCGCACCCACAGCGCCCCCGTCATCTCGCCGCCGCTGGTCTCCACCCGGAAGGCGTCGAACGTCCCTGCGGGCACCGTCACCTTCTCCTCGCCCGTCACCCTGAAAGTGACCGATACGGCGCTCCCCGACTGCACGCTGAACACGGGAATCGTGATGGTCTTTCCCGGGGCCAGGTCGGCGGCGGCAAGGAGCCAGGAGTCCATCCCCTGGAAGCGCGTGCCCGCCACCACCGGCGCGTCCACCGTCCTGTCGCCCCCCTCCTGCGGCGAGAGCCTGACGGAGCCGGTGATCCGGCCGGCGGCGTAGCGCAGCTCCGTCCCCATCGGCACCGGGCCGCCGGAGATGGTCTGCTTCAGCGAGACGGGGGTGAGGTCGGAGGTGAAGCGCACCTCGTTCCGCCGGTTGTTGGGCCCGAACTGCACCGTCTGCGTCGCCACCCAGCCGCTCCCGTCGCGCGCCAGCACGGAGGTGAGCTCCCCCACCTTGTTCCCCTGCGCCACGATGGGATAGGTCAGCGTCGCCGGCTGGAGCCGCGCGCCGTCGAAGCGCTCCGTGGAGGCGCGCACCTCCAGGGCGGAGCGGTCCAGCGGCCGCCCCTCCACGTCGAACAGCGTCACCGGGGCGACGGTCTCCAGCCCCTTCAGCACCCGGGTGGCGTCGCCCACCACCACGATGGTGGCGCGGTCGGGGTGCACGTACTGCCGCGCCACCCGCTGCACGTCCGCGGAGGTGACGGCGGACACCCGCTGCGTGAACTCCTTCAGGCTCGACTCGGGGAGCCCCAGGAGGCGCAGGCTGGCGAGCTGCGCGGCGGTGGCGGCGGGGGTCTCGAAGCGGAGCGGGAAGGACCCCGTCAGGAAGCTCTTGGCGCCCTCCAGCTCGGCCTGCGGGACGGGCTCGTCGCGGATGCGCCGGAGCTGCACCAGCATCTCGGCCAGGGCGCTGTCCGTGACCGGCGTGCGCACCTCCATCTCGGCCCCGAACACCCCGGTGCCCACCGGGCGCGTGAAGGCGGAGCGGGCGGCGTACGTCCACCCGCGCTGCCCGCGGATGACCGTCTCCAGCCGCGAGGTGGGGAGGCCGCCCAGCACGATGTTCAGCACCTGGAGGGCGTAGAAGTCCGGGTTGTCCGGGCGGATGCCGGCGTGCCCCACGCGGACGCTGGACTGCACGGCGCCCGGCCGGTGCACCAGGACGATCCCCGTCCGCTCGCGCGCCGCGGGGGCGGTGAGCGCGGGGGCGGCCCCGCGGGCGCCGGTCCAGGAGCCGAAGTACTGCTGCGCCAGGGCCCGGGCCCGGGCGGGGGTCACGTCGCCCGAGACCACCAGGAGGGCGTTCCCCGGGGTGAAGTGCGCGCGGTGGAAGCCGGCCAGCTCCTCGCGGGTGAGCCCGCGCACCGTCTCCGGGGTGGCCGCGCCCCCGTAGGGGTGGTCGGCGCCGTACACCTCGCGGTCGAAGCGGCGCTGGGCGATCTGCCCCGCGTCCCCGAGCGCCGACTGGAGGGCGGAGAGCCGCTGCCGGCGGACCGTCTCCACCTCGTCGGCGGGGAAGGCGGGGCGCAGGACGACGTCGCTCACCAGGTCGAAGGCCAGCGGGAGCTGGTCGGCCAGCACGCCGGCGCTCACGGTGACCGCGTCGCGGTCGGCGCCGGTGCCGAGGGTGCCGCCCACGCCCTCGATGCTCTCGGCGATCTGGCGGGCGGTGCGCTTCTGCGTCCCGTTGTCCAGGAGGTCGGCCGCCATGGAGGCGAGCCCCTGCTTGCCGCGCGGGTCGGCGGCGGAGCCGGTGCGGACGTACAGGTTGAGGTTCGCCACCGGGAGGGTGTGGTTCTCCACCACCATCACCCGCAGCCCGTTGGGGAGGGTGCTCTCCGTGTAGGCCGGGAAGACGATGGGGCGTGACGGGAGCGGGGCCGGAGGGGCCACCCGGGTGCGCGTGGTGTCCTGCGCGGCGGCCGGGGAGCCGGCGCCCAGGACGGCGGCGGCCCCGAGGGCGATCAGGCGTGCGTTGAACGGCTTCAAGGGTCGGCTCCTTACTTGGCGGCCGCGGAGGCGGGGAGGGTGACGATCACCAGGCGGTTGCCGGGATCCAGGTACTTCCGCGCGACGCGCTGCACGTCCTCCCGCGTCACGGCCAGGTAGCGGTCCAGGTCGGTGCGGATGAGCGAGGCGTCGCCGGCGAAGATCTCGTAGCGGTTCAGCGCCTCGGCGCGCCCCAGGGCGGTCTGCAGGCCGCGGATGGTCTGGGCGCGGAACTGGTTCTTCACGCGCTGCAGCTCCTCGGCGGTGACGCCGGCGTCGCGCACCTTGGCGATCTCCTCCTCGGTGAGCTGCTCCAGGCGGTCGGCGGTGACGCCCTGGTTGGCGATGGCGCGGAAGAGCACGATCCCCGGCCCGCGGCGGATCTGCGTCCCCGACAGGGCGTTCTGCGCCGCCTTCTCCTCCCGCACCAGCCGCTGCTGGAAGCGCGAGCTCTCGCCCCCGCCCAGGATGGTGCCCAGGAGCTGGAGCGCGTAGCTGTCCGGGTGCCCCACGCCCACGCCGCCGTACACCGCGGTCACGGCGGGGAGGGTGACGTTGGCGTCACGGATGGTGTCGCGCGCGGGGAGGCGGGTGAAGGGCCGGGGACACTCCACGGCCGCCGGCTGCGGTGCGGACGGGATGGAGCCGAAGTACTCCCGGATGAGCTGCTTGGCCTGCGCCGGGTCGAAGTCGCCGGCCACGGTGAGGACGGCGTTGTTGGGGGCGTAGTACTGCTTGAAGAAGGCCCGCACGTCGTCCAGGTTGGCGGCGTTCAGGTCCTCCATGGACCCGATGATGGTGTGCGCGTAGGCGAAGCACCCCTGCGGGTCGTACGGGCCGGTGTACAGCGCGTGGTAGAGCGAGGGAACGTAGGGGATGTTCTCCACCCGCATCCGCCGCTCCTCCTTCACCGCCTCCTGCTGGATGCGCAGCTTCTCGGCCGTCACGTCCAGCGAGCGCATCCGGTCGGCCTCCAGCCAGAGCGCCAGGTTGAGCCGGCTGGGCGGGACCACCTGGAAGTAGTTGGTGCGGTCCTCGTTGGTGGTGCCGTTCAGGTTGTTGGAGCCCGCGGCCAGGAGCATGGAGATGTGCTCGCCGCGCGCCACGTTCTGCGATCCCTCGAACATCATGTGCTCGAAGAGGTGGGCGAAGCCGGTGCGGCCGGGGCGCTCGTTCCGGCTCCCGACGTCGTACCACAGGTCCACGGCCACCGCCGGGAGCGAGCGGTCGGGGGAGAGGATCACCTCCAGCCCGTTCTCCAGCCGGTACTTCTCGATGGGGATGTCCAGCCCCGTCCGCTGCTGGGCGGCCGCGGGGAGGGCTGCGAGGGCGAACAGGGCGGCGAGCATCCGTCCCGTACGATGGGTGTGGCGCATGGGTCCTCCGGTG
Organism: uncultured Gemmatimonadales bacterium; assembly: GCA_963733105.1. Classification (GTDB taxonomy): domain Bacteria; phylum Gemmatimonadota; class Gemmatimonadetes; order Longimicrobiales; family Longimicrobiaceae; genus JAFAYN01. Next base: position 576,812 of record CAVTCB010000005.1, read on the forward strand.
AAGGGTGCAGGTGCGGCGTGCGGATACCCGGGCACCGCGGGAAAGGTCGTGTGGTCCTAGCGGCGCGCGCGGCGGCGTACCTCCGCGATCAGCGCCAGCCCGAACAGGAGCCCCGTGGTGAGGCCGGCGAGCAGGGAGTTGTGCCGGGCCGGGAGCGGCCCGGCCCCGGCGTACTGGAGCGCGGTGAGCGCCACGCCCGCCACGGCGAGCGCCGCCACGGTCCGCACCCGCACGCGTGAGACGGGGACGCCGCGGAGCGCGCGGCGCTCCATCTCGGCGTCCTCCGGGTCCTCCGCCGGGAAGTCGGGCTCGGTCCAGGCGATGATCGCGATGGGGAGGCTGGCCGTCAGGAAGGTGGCGGCGAAGGCCACGCCCAGCCACTCCCCGGTCGTCCCCGGGACCCACGCCCACCCCAGGCGCACCGCGAGCACCAGGTACAGCAGCCCCGCGGTGGCCAGGACGCTGACGGCGTGGTGCGCCTGGCGGTAAGCCCGGTCGCGCACGCTCCGCCCCCGCTCGTCCAGCAGGGTGTCGGGGTTGGTCTTGGAGTGGTAGGTGAGGTGCCCCAGGAGCACGATCGCGACGATGAACGCCAGCGTCGCCACCGGGCGCGCCGTCTCCGTCCACCCGCCCCCGGCGCCCTCGAGCCGCTCCAGCACCCCGATCGCCGCCGCGGACAGGTACATCGCCGCCACCAGCGCGCGGCGGCGGGCGCGGGTGTTGACGTGGGTGGCGGCTTCTCCGATCAGCGTGGGCATGGACGGGGGCAGGGTGGAGGTGGACGAGGCGGAACGCCGGCTACGGGTCGGAGCGGCGCCGCTTCCAGCCGAGGAGGAGGAGCACCCCCAGGGCGGTCGCCACCGAGGCGACCAGGAGCGCGTCCCGGTAGCGCTCCGGGACGTGCGGCCCCACCCCCGAGATCATCACCACCGGCACGAGGAGCAGCACCAGGAAGGCCGCGGCCTGGTCCCTCCCCATCCCCGGTACGGGGACGCCGCGGAGGGAGGCGCGCCCGGCCTCCAGGTCGCCCGGCTCCTCCGCCGGGAGGTCCGGCCCGGTCCAGGCGATCACCGCCGACGGGAGGCTCCCCATCCCCAGAGCGCCCACGATGAGCGCCTGCAGCCACTCGCGCCCCGCCGGCATCCACCCCCACCCGGTGCGGGAGTGGAGCCAGGCGTAGAGCAGGAGCACGCCGGCCACGGTGCTCAGGATCCGGTACGCGTGCCGGTACGCCCGGTCCCGCTCCGCCAGCCCCCGCTCGTCGAGCAGCGAGGACGGGTTGGTGCGCGCGTGGTGGGTGAGGTGCATCAGCACCACGTTCGCCACGAACGCCGCCAGCAGCAGCAGCGAGCCCGCCGCCGCCACTCCGTCGTGGCCCCACCGCTCGCCCAGCACGCTCACGGCGCCCGCCGCCGCCGCGGCCAGGTAGAAGCCGGCCACCAGCGCGCGGCGGCGGGTGCGGGTGTGGACGTGGCTGGCGGCTTCTCCGATCCATGTGGTCATGGGAGTGTGCCTGGTCGAGGGGAGAGTGGGGAGGCGGGAAGTCAGAGGGCCACGCGGCCGTAGACTTCCTCGCTCAGCGGCCGGAACGGCTCGCGGGAGAAGATGGCCTCGATGGGGAGGCCGAAGTGCTCGCTGATGCGGAAGGCCAGCTCCAGGGAGGGGTTGTAGTCGCCCCGCTCCAGGTAGCCCACGGTCTGGTAGTTGACGCCCAGCGCGTCCGCCAGCTCCTGGCGCGACTGCCCCCGCTCCGCCCGCAGCACGGGGATGCGGTTGTAGATGGTGGACCCGTCGTCGGATCGCGTGCTCTGGGACCGTCCCCGTGGGCTCATGGGTACATAATGTAGTATTAATGCAACGTGATGTCAAACAGTTCGTACAAACGTATGGGGTGGGGGAGTTTGAGGGGGTCGGGCGTGCCCCCCGCTGGCGCGGGGGTCGGGCTGCGGCTCCGTAAGCCGGCAAACAACGCCGGCTAACGGAGTCGAGCCCCGCGCAAACAGCCGCGCGGGTCTCGCCCCTCCGGGCTCGCATCCCTCACGCAACCTAATGTACATCAACGCTTTGAACCCTCTCCCAGAATTGGGAGAGGGTGCGAGCCTAAGCGAGCGGGTGAGGGCCGCCGTTCAGCCCGCCGTCACCGCCGCGCGTTCCAGGAGCGGGGCCAGCCAGCGGCCGGTGAGGCTCTCCTCCACGCGGGCCACCTCCTCCGGCGTCCCCATCGCCACCACGCACCCGCCGTCCGGCCCGGCTCCGGGGCCCAGGTCCACCACCCAGTCCGCCGTCTTGATCACGTCCAGGTTGTGCTCGATCAGGAGCACCGTGTGCCCCGCGTCCACCAGGTCGCCCAGCACGCGGAGGAGCTTGCGGATGTCGTCCAGGTGCAGCCCCGTGGTGGGCTCGTCCAGGATGTACAGCTTCTTCCCCCCGCGCCGCGCCCCCATCGCCAGCTCCCGGGCAATCTTGATGCGCTGCGCCTCCCCCCCCGAGAGCGTCGGCGCGGGCTGCCCCAGGCGCAGGTAGCCCAGCCCCACCTGCTGGAGGTGCCAGAGCGCCTCGCCCAGCCGGTCCTCGTGCAGGAAGAAGCGGATGGCCTCGTCCACCGTGAGGTCCAGCACGTCGCGGACGCTCCGGCCGTTGTAGCGCACCTCCAGCGTGTCCGGGCGGAAGCGCGCTCCCCCGCACACCTCGCAGGGGACGTACACGTCCGCCATGAACACCATCTCCACCTGCACCTGCCCCTCCCCCTTGCACGCCTCGCAGCGCCCGCCCTTCACGTTGAAGGAGAAGTGCCCCGGCCCGAAGCCGCGCTTCTTCGCCTCCGGGAGCGAGGCGAAGATGCGGCGCACCTCGTCCCACGCCTTGATGTAGGTGACCGGGTTGGAGCGCGGCGTCCGCCCGATGGGGGACTGGTCCACCAGCACCACCCCCCGCAGGTGCCCCGTCCCCGTGATCCGGTCGTAGCCGCCCACCGCCTCCCCCAGGTGCCGCTTGGCGCTGGTCTCCCCGCCCGACAGCTCGCGCTCCAGCGCGCGGAAGAGGACGTCGTGCACCAGCGTCGACTTCCCCGACCCGGACACGCCGGTCACCACCGTGAGCGCCCCGACGGGGATCTCCACGTCCGCCCCGCGGAGGTTGTGCTCCCGCGCCCCCTCCAGGCGGAGGCGCGCCCCGCCGCGGCGGCGGCGCTCCGGCACCGCGATCTCCTCGCGCCCCGAGAGGAAGCGCCCGGTGAGCGTGTCCGCCACCAGGATCTCCGCCAGCGTCCCCTGGAACACCAGCTCCCCCCCGAGCTCCCCGCTCCCCGGCCCCAGCTCCACCAGGTGGTCGGCCACGCGCATGGCCTCCGGGTCGTGCTCCACCATCAGCACCGTGTTCCCCGCCGTGCGCAGCCGCACCAGGAGCTTGAGGAGCCGGTCGTTGTCCGCCGGGTGGAGGCCGATGGTGGGCTCGTCCAGCACGTACAGCGTGTCCACCAGCCGGCTCCCCAGCGCGTTCGCCAGGGTGATGCGCTGCGCCTCCCCCCCCGACAGGGTGCGCGTCTGCCGCTCCAGCGTCAGGTACCCCAGCCCCACGTCGTTCAGGAACCCGACCCGCGCCTCCAGCTCCCGGAGGATCGGCTCCGCGATCTCCCGCTCCTGCGCCCGCAGCACCGGCTCGCAGTCGCCGTCCTGCCGTTGCAGGCTGTCCCCTGTCCCCTGTCCCCTGTCCCCTGCAGTCCTGTTCCCCACCGTCCTCTCCACCCACTCCCGGAGCCGCGCCAGCGGGAGGTCCGACACCTCCGCGATGGTGCTCCCCGCCACGCGCACCCAGAGCGCCGCCGGGCGGAGCTTGGCGCCCCCGCAGGTGGGGCAGGCCTGCGCGCTCTGGTACTGGCGCAGGAAGACGCGGATGTACTGCTTGTAGCGCTTCTCCTCCAGCGCCACCAGGAAGGGGATCACCCCCTCGAAGCCGCGCTTCCCGTGCACCACCGCGTGGCGGAACGCCTCCGGGAGCTCCTGCCACGGCGTGTCCATCCGCACCCCTTCGCGCCGGGCCAGCTCGGCCAGGCGGGCGCGGCGCGTGTCGTAGCGCGGCTTGCTCCACGGGTCCACCGCCCCCTCCTCCAGCGAGCGGGCCGCGTTGGGGACGATCAGCGACTCGTCGTAGCGGAGCACCGCGCCGAAGCCGGTGCACTCCGGGCAGGAGCCGTACGGGTTGTTGAAGGAGAAGAGCTGCGGGCTGGGGCGGGCGAACTCGATCTCCGGGTGGTCCGGGCAGCGGAAGCGCTCGGTGAAGCGGAGCGGCTCCCCCGCCTCGGTGATCACCGTGGCCTCGCCCTCCCCTTCGGCGAACGCCGTCTGGAGCGAGTCGGCCAGGCGAGACAGCTCCTCGCGGTCCACCCGCAGGCGGTCCACCACCACCAGGAGCTCGCGCGCCTTGGTGAGGTCTATGGCGGGCTCCTCCGCCAGGTCGTCCAGGTGCAGGTCGCGCCCGTCCGCGCGCACGCGCAGGAAGCCCAGCGCGCGCAGGTTCTCCACCACCAGGGCGTGCGTCACCTTGGCCGAGAGGGGGAGCGGAAAGGCCACCACCAGCCGCGTCCCCTCCGGGAGGGCGAGCACGGCGTCGGTGGCGCTCTGCACGGTGTCCGGCCGCACCTCGCGCCCGCACGGCGCGTCCGGGTGCGTCCCCGGGCAGTGGGTGCGCCCCGCGCGCGCCCACAGGAGGCGGAGGTAGTCGTGCACCTCCGTGGCCGTGCCCACGGTGGAGCGGGAGGTCTTGGTGGGGTTGCGCTGCTCGATCGCGACCGCGGGGGAGATCCCCTCCACGCGCTCCACGTCGGGCTTCTCCATCCGCTCCAGGAACTGCCGGGCGTAGGCGGAGAGAGACTCCACGTAGCGCCGCTGCCCCTCGGCGTAGACGGTGTCGAAGGCCAGCGACGACTTCCCGGACCCCGAGGGGCCGGTCACCACGATGACCGAGCGGCGGGGGAGGTCCAGGTCCAGGTTCTTGAGGTTGTGCTGCCGGGCCCCGCGGATGACGATGCGATCTTTCATGCCGAAAACATACCGAACTCTTCCCGCGTGCGCGAGGTCAGGAGCACCCCCGCGTCCGCACGATCTGCTCGATCTCGAAGGCGATCTGCTCCGGGGTGCGCGTGTCCGCCGGCACCGTGTGGTCGGCCAGCCGGTAGAGGGGGACGCGCTCCTCCAGCATCCGCGCCACCATCCCGGCCGGGTCGGGGTGGTCCTTGAAAGGGCGGTCGATGGTGTCCGTCTTGAGGCGGCGCACCGTCTCCTCGGGCGACACCTTGAGCCACACGGCCAGCGTCCCCGGCCCCAGCGCGTCCAGCATCTCCGGGCGGGTGATCCACCCCCCGCCGGGGGCCAGCACCACCCGGTCCATCCCCGCCGCCTCCCCCGTCAGCGCCCCCTCCATCTCCCGGAATCGCTCCTCTCCCAGGCCGTCGATGATCTCCCGGACCGTGGCCCCGCCGCGGTGCTCGATCTCCACGTCGAAGTCCAGGTAGCCCCACTCCAGCCGCCGCGCGAGCGCCTCCCCCACCGTGCTCTTCCCCGAGGCCATGTAGCCCAGCAGGACCACGCGCCGCACCAGGGCGGACTCCATCGGCGCGTCGGGAACTTCTCGGGCGAGCGTGGCCACGCGGGGCTCTCCTCCTGCGGGTGCAGTGCGCGAACGGGGCGGCCGGGCTACCTTGCACGTTGCGGGCCCTTTCCGCGGGCCCCCGGGCCGAATATTTTCCGAACCGCATGTTCCCCCGGGTGTACCGGCGAAGGGCCGGAATCGGCGGAGAACGGGGACCAAGACGAGCCAGACACGACGCGAACATGAGCATGGCGAAGCAGCGGGACCGGGTGCTCCCGCGCCTGATCGAAGAGGAGATGCGGGAGTCCTTCCTGGACTACTCGATGAGCGTGATCGTGCAGCGCGCGCTCCCCGACGTGCGCGACGGGCTGAAGCCGGTGCACCGGCGCATCCTGTTCTCCATGCACGAGGCCGGGCTCTCCCCCGCGCGCCCCTTCAAGAAGAGCGCGACCGTGGTCGGCGACGTGCTGGGCAAGTACCACCCGCACGGCGACGCCTCCGTGTACGACGCCCTCGTGCGCATGGTGCAGGAGTTCTCGCTCCGCTACCCGCTGGTGGCCGGGCAGGGGAACTTCGGCTCCATCGACGGCGACGCCGCGGCCGCCTACCGCTACACCGAGGCCAAGCTGGCGGCCATCGCCACCGAGATGCTGGCCGACATCGACAAGGAGACCGTCGACTTCTCCCCCAACTACGACGACCGCCTCCTGGAGCCGCGGGTGCTCCCCGCGCGCATCCCCAACCTCCTGGTCAACGGGAGCAGCGGGATCGCCGTGGGGATGAGCACCAACATTCCCCCGCACAACCTGCGCGAGGTGGTGGCCGCCACCCTCCACCTCCTGGACCACCCCGACTGCACGGTGGACGACCTGATGGAGCACGTCCCCGGCCCCGACTTCCCCACCGGGGGGGTGATCGTGGGGCGGCAGGGGATCGTGGACGCGTACCGCAACGGGCGCGGGCGGGTGGTGATGCGCGCCCGCGTGGTGCGCGAGCAGCGGCGCGGCGGGCGCGAGCAGCTGGTGGTCACCGAGATCCCCTACGGCACCAACAAGGCGCGCATCATCGAGCAGATCGCCGAGCTGGCCAAGGCCGGCAAGCTCGCCGACGTGTCCGACCTGCGCGACGAGTCCGACCGCGACGGGATCCGCATGGTGGTGGAGCTGAAGCGCGGCGGCGACGCCGTCAAGACGCTCGCCGGGATGTTCAAGTGGACCGGCCTGCAGACCACCTTCGGCGTCATCACCCTGGCGCTGGAGAACGGCGTCCCCCGCGAGTTCGACCTCAAGGAGCTGCTGGAGCGCTTCCGCGACCACCGCGTGCAGGTGGTGGTGCGCCGCTCCCGCTGGGAGCTGGACCGGTCGCGCGACCAGGCCCACGTCCTGGAGGGGCTCATCGTCGCGCTGCGGAAGATCGACCAGGTGGTGCAGCTCATCCGCTCCTCCCGCACCCGCGAGAGCGCCGCCGCCAAGCTGCAGAAGGAGCTCAAGCTCTCCGAGAGGCAGGCCGAGGCCATCCTGAACATGCGCCTTTCCCGGCTCACCGCGCTGGAGAGCAAGGAGCTGCGCGACCGCCTGGACGAGCTGCGCGCCAGCATCGCCGAGCTGGAGGCCATCCTCGCCAGCCCCGAGCGGCAGCTGGCCGTCATCCGCGGCGAGCTGGCCGAGCTGGTGGAGAAGTACTCCGACGCGCGCCGCACGGTGATCGTGGAGAGCGAGAAGGGGATGACGCTGGAGGACCTCCTGGCCGAGGAGGACGTGGTGGTGAGCGTTTCCCGCGAGGGGTTCCTCAAGCAGGTCCCCATGGGGCTGTACCGGCGCCGGATGAGCTCCGGGAAGGGGCTCGCCGGGATGGAGCGCTACGAGAACGACTACCTGGAGCACGTCTTCGTCGCCAGCACCGCCGACACCCTCCTCTTCCTCACCACCGACGGCCGGGCGCACTGGCTGTCGGTGCGCGACGTCCCCGAAGCGGGGCGCGCCTCCCGCGGCCGGTCGGTGCAGCAGGTGCTGGAGCTGCCGCGCACCGCGAAGGTGGCCGCCATGCTCTCCGTCTCCGAGTTCTCCGAGGAGCGCTTCCTCCTCTTCGCCACCTCCGACGGGACGGTCAAGCGCACCACCCTGGACCAGTACGGCCGCCCGCGAGCCGGGGGGATCGAGGCCGTCGCCGTGCGCGACGGCATCCAGGTGGTGGACGTCCAGGCCACCGACGGCGCCTCCGACGTGGTCCTGGTCACCAGCGGCGGCCGGGCCATCCGCTTCCCCGAGGCCGAGGTCCCCCCCATGGGGCGCGTCGCGCAGGGGGTGCGCGGCGTCAAGCTCAAGGCGGGGGAGACGCTGGTGGGGATGCTGGTGGTGCGCCGCGAGGCCGAGCTGTGCCTGGTCTCCGACCGCGGCTGGGCCAAGCGCGTCGCCCTGGACGAGCTCCCCGCGCAGGGGCGCGGCGGGCTGGGGAGCGTGGTCTTCCCCGTGGGCCGCGTCCCCGGGCAGGTGGTCGCCGCCCGCGAGCTCCTCCCCGAGGAGGACCTGGTGGCCGTCACCGCCGTGGGGCGGACGCTGCGGCTCCTCCACGAGGAGATCCCCGTCGGCGACCCCAAGTCGGCCGCGGAGCCCGTGCTCGAGCTCTCCGCCCACGACCGCGTGGTCTCCGTCACCCGCACCGCCGAGGCGCGCGAGAGCCCCGAGGAGGCCGCGGAGGCGGAAGCCGCGGACGCCACCGACGCCGCCTTCGCCGGGCCCGCCGGGGAAGGGGAGGAGGGCGAGGAGGCGCCTCCCGGCCCGGAAGCCGGCGGGAGCGACGAGCTGGAGCTGGGGCTCTTCGGCTGACGTGGGCCGGGAACCGATGGATCCGATCCTGGCGGAGCTGGAGGAGGACACCGCGCTGGAGGCCGGCGCCGCCTTCCTGGAGCTGGCCGCCGGCTACTTCGCGGACACCCGCCGCGGCGACGGCCCCGTCTCCACCGGGCTCGCCCCCGCCGGGATCGCCGCCCGCTTCGACGAGCCGCTCCCCCGCGAGGGCCGCCCGCTGGCCGAGGTGGTGGAGCGGCTGCGGCGCGACGTCCTCCCCGACAGCAACCGCCTGTACCACCCCATGTACATGGGGCACCAGGTCTCCGCCCCCCTCCCCGCCGCCGTGTGGACCGAGCCGCTGATCGGCGCGCTCAACCAGTCCGTCGCGGTGGGGGAGATGTCCCCCGTCGCCACCATGCTGGAGCACCGCGTCGTGCGCTGGCTGGCCGACCTGGCCGGCTTCGGCCCCGCCGCCGGGGGCACCCTCACCTCCGGGGGGACCGAGGCCACCTTCACCGCCCTCCTCGCCGCGCGCAACGCCGTGATCCCCGACGCCTGGGAGAACGGCGTCGGCGCCGACCCTCCCGCCGTCGTCTACGGCGAGCACGCCCACTACGCCGTGAGCCGCGCCGTCGGCGAGCTGGGGCTGGGGACCCGGAGCGCGGTGGCGGTGCCGTCGCGGGGCTTCCGGATGGACGCCGGCGCGCTCCGGGCCGCGCTGGACCGGCTGGCGGGGGAGGGGAGGCGGGTCATGGCCGTGGTCGCCACCGCCGGCTCCACCGCCACCGGCGCCTTCGACGACCTGGAGGCTATCGGGTCGCTGTGCGCCGAGCGGGGGATCTGGCTGCACGTGGACGGCGCGCACGGGGCCTCCGCGCTCCTGTCGGGCGCTCACCGGGGCCGGCTGGCCGGGCTGCGGCACGCGCGCTCCCTGGCGTGGGACCCGCACAAGGGGATGCTCCTCCCGCTCTCCGCCGGGATGGTGCTGGTGCGGGAGGAGCGCGACCTGGAGGGGGCCTTCGCACAGCAGGCTCCCTACCTGTTCCACGGCGGGGAATCGGAGCGCGTGGTGGACCAGGGGGTGCGGAGCTTCCAGTGCTCGCGCAGGGCGGACGTGCTCAAGCTGTGGGTGGCGCTGCAGCGGTACGGCGCCGACGGGATCGGCCGCGTGTACGACCACCTGTGCTCGGTCACTCGCTCGCTGTACGAGGCCGTCGAGTCGCGCCCGGACTTCGAGGCGCTGCACGAGCCGGAGTCCAACATCCTGTGCTTCCGGTTCCTGGGTCCCGGCGGAGTGGACGCGGCGGGCGTGGACGCGCTGAACCGGGCGCTGCGTCCGGCCTACAACCGGTCCGGGGCGGGGTGGATCACCGCGACGGTGCTGGAGGGGCGGCCGGTGCTGCGCGTCACGGTGATGAACCCACGGACGCGTGTGGAGCACGTGCTTGCGATGCTGGACGGCGTCGCGGCGGAGGGGGCGCGTCTGGCGGGGTGATTTCCTGGTGTGGGGCCGCTCCGGAGCCCGGCAAACGGCGCCGGTCTCCTGCGCGGGGGCGGTGAGCCTCGCAAACGGCGCGAGTCTCCCCGCCCCGGAGTGAGCCACCGGAAACTACCCCGGTGTCTCCCTCCGCAACGGATCATACGGGTACTGCGGAACTGCTGAACGGAGCGCGCGCGGAGCTCTGGCGCGCGTCCGGGGAGGGGGCCAAAACGGGGCGGCACCGCGATGGTGCCGCCCCGTCGTTGGTGTGCCCAGCATGGGCGATGGTCCGGAGGTGAAAGTCCTCCCGGAACTTGGTCGTAGGGACCGAAGCGAGCCGCAAGGCGCCTTTCCGCGAGGGGAGCGCTGAAAGAAGCGGGGTAGCGAACCCGTCGAGCCGACGAACAGAAACCGGATAGGAGGCGCTGCGGAGCAGGGCGAGCGTGCCAATGAACGCGAAGCTCTCACGACCAAGGCGAAGCGGCGTAGATCCGGCGGCTGTGCGGGGAAGGCCATCGTTCTTACCTGGGGAGATCTCGCCTCGCGCCAGAAAGGGCGACGTTCGGTCGGCCGACCGAACGGAGCGAGAAGTCAGCAGAGGCCGTAGTAGCCGGCAGGGGTGCACACATGCGCTTGGACCCAGCCCCAGCGGTGAAGGGCCGAACGGAGAGGAGAGCGAAACGACGTTGCACCTCGGGAGAGCAAGGCGCCAGATGTCCATGCAAATGGAGCTGCTGCTGGAGGGTAGGGGTGAAGCCCCGAGAGCAGAGCAGAGCGGCGAAGCGATCCCGGCGGCGCAAGGAGACGAGCGCTCAGGAGTCGGCGGCCTGCGGGAGCTGATGGAGCAGGTCGTCGAGCGCGACAACCTCATACGAGCGTTGAAGCGCGTGCGGAGCAACAAGGGGAGTGCCGGTATCGACGGGATGTGCGTGGAGGAGTTGCCGGAGTACCTTCGGGGGAACTGGGAGCGGATCCGAGCGGAGCTGCTCGCGGGAAGCTACCAGCCCTCGGCGGTGCGAAGGCAGGAGATCCCCAAGAGCGGGGGCGGAGTCCGGCAGCTGGGGATTCCGACCGTGCTCGACCGGTTCATCCAACAGGCCATCCTGCAGGTGCTGCAGCCGATCTTCGATCCCACGTTCAGCGAGCACAGCTACGGCTTCCGGCCCGGACGCAGGGCGCACGACGCGGTCTGTCAGGCGCAGCGGTATGTCCAGTCGGGGCGTAGGTGGGTGGTGGACGTGGATCTGGAGAAGTTCTTCGACCGGGTCAACCACGACATCTTGATGGCGCGCGTGGCGAAGCGAGTGGAGGACAAGCGGCTGCTCCGGGTGATCCGCCGCTACCTGGAGGCCGGGATCATGGCCAACGGGGTGGTGGTGGAGCGGCACGAGGGGACGCCGCAGGGCGGACCCTTGTCGCCGCTCTTGGCAAACGTGCTGCTGGACGAGGTGGACCGGATGTTGGAGGGGAGCGGCCACCGGTTCGTGCGCTACGCCGATGACTGCAACGTGTACGTGCGGTCGAAGCGAGCGGGCGAGCGGGTGATGGGCCGGATGGCTCGGCTCTACGCGAAGCTCAAGCTCAGGGTCAACGAGGAAAAGAGCACGGTGGCGCGCGTGTGGGAGCGGAAGTTCCTGGGCTACAGCTTCTGGGTGGCCCCGGGGAAGCTCGTCAAACGCCGCGTCGCGCCGAAGGCCCTGGAGGGCTTCAGGGAGCGCATCCGGGAGATCACGGCCCGGAACGGAGGGAGAGCGCTGGAGAAGGTGGTGGAGGAGCTACGGTCGTACCTGCCGGGCTGGAAGGCCTACTTCCGACTGGCGGATACGCCGGGGATCTTCAACGAACTCGATCAGTGGATCGCCCGACGGCTGCGGATGGTGCAGCTCAAACAGTGGAAGCGAGGGACGACCGTCTACCGGGAACTGCGAAGGCGGGGTGTGCCGGAGCGGCCTTGCCGGGCGGCGGCGGCTCACGCCCGACGCTGGTGGAGAATCGCCGGACACGGCGCGCTCAACACCGCCATGCCCAGGAAATACTTCGACGGTCTGGGGCTTCCTCGGCTGGCACCGCACTGACCTCAACTTTCCGAACCGCCGGATGCGGACCCGCATGTCCGGTGGTGTGGGAGGGGTGTAGCCGGGATCACCGGCTACCCCCTATCCCGATCAGGCTGTCCCCTGTCCCCTGTCCCCTGCCGTTCCCTCTACTCCCGGTTCCCCAGCAGCGCCACGTCCACCGACCGCAGCATCCGCCCGGCGCCGAGGGTCTCCACCACGCGCTCGGGAGCGGGCTGGTAGCGCAGCGCCACCGCGCGCATCCCCAGCAGCAGGTTCACCGTCACCAGCGTCCCGGGCACCTCCGTCCCCGAGAGGAGGCCGGAGAGCTGCTCCGCGGCGCCCTCCTGGAAGTGGCGCGCCACCAGCACCAGCGCGTCCGGCATCTCCCGCACCGCCGCGGCGATGCTCTCCCGCGCCGGGCCGCTCAGGGAGAAGCCCGTCTGCGGGTACGCCAGCACCACCCCCTCGCGGCCGTCCGCGCGGAAGCGGATCCCCTCCTCCGGACCCACCTCGCCCAGCTCCCCGCTCCCCGTCAGGTCCTCCACCACCCGGCGCACCCGGACCCGGAACTCGTCCGACACCAGCGTCCCCTTCAGCGAGAGACGCCGAAGGTCCTCCGTGAAGTGCCGGTCCGCGTCGAAGCCGCGGAAGGCGGGGAGGAGGCGCGCCGCCGTCTCCCGGTCCACCCCCCCCGTCGCCGCGAGCGCGTCCAGGAGCGCGTCCCCGCTCAGGTGCGGCTCGCGCGCCGCCACCATCCGGAGCGCCCGCGCCATGCAGACGCGCTCGCTCCCCGCGAAAGGGCCCGGGAAGGACGCGGGAAACACCGGACTCGGGAGGTTGCCGAACCAGATCATCGAGCCTCTCGGAAAGAAAATCGGTTTTGCCAGGACCCCTGGACGATGGGGGAACCGCGGGAGGGCGTCAAGGGCGCCGTGGCGCCGCCGCGGACCGGAACGGATGTGTACACCGCACCCCCCGCCGGGTGTCCCGTGTGCGGCGGCGCGCCTTGACACGGGGGGCTCCCGGCGCATCTTGTACCGGCTGTCGAGTCCTCCCCGTGGCCCCGGAGAATCCGTGCACCGCTTCCTGCGCGTCGGAATGAGCGCCACCCTGCTGCTGGCCGCCTGCAAGATCGAGCAGACCCCGCGGCAGTACTACTCGCAGCGCAACCCCGCGAGCGTGGAGCGCGAGACCGCCGCCGGGGAGCTGCACGCGCGCGTCTCCGCCGTCGGCGCCGCGCTCGACCGCGGCGACGTGGGCGGGGCGGTGGCCGCCCTGGCCCCCGCGCCCGACGCCTACGTGATCGGGCCCGACGGCGGGAATCCCGCCGTCGGGCCCGACGGACTGGCCGGCATCCTCCGCTCGCTGGCCGACACCGTCCCGGTCTCCGTCCGCGCCCGCGACGTGCGCGTCACCCTGGGGGCGCGCGCCGAGACCGCGTGGTTCGCCGCCGCCCTGGAGGTGACGCCCGAAGGCACGCCCCCGGCGTCCGCCCCGCTGAGCCTGAGCGGAGTCTACCGGCGCCAGCGGGGCGCGTGGCTCCTGGTGCAGGCCCACCTCTCGCGGCCGTTCACCCCCCCGGCGGCCCCGCCGCCGCCGAGTCCGGCCGACTCTGCGGCGCCGGGAGCCGCAGCAGCGGAGGAGGCTCCTGCCAGCGGAGCGGGCGCGACATCGGCGCGTAGTCGACCCCCGGCTGGAACGCCAGCGGCTCCGACGTCGCGGCCCTGAACGCCGCCGCGTCGATCTCCCCCGCCTCCAGCATCCGCCGCAGCACCTCGTTGCGGCGCGCCCCCACCGCCCCCGGCGCCCTCTCCGGGTCCGTGATCTGCGGCCGGAGCAGGAGACCCGCCAGCGTCGCCGTCTCCGAGAGCGTGAGCTGCCGCGGCTCCTTCCCGAAGAACTCCCGCGCCGCGTGGTACACCCCGTACACGGGGTAGCCCTCGCTCCTCCCGAAGTACACCCGGTTCAGGTACAGCTCCAGCAGCTCCCGCCGCGACAGGCTCCGGCCCAGGAGCGGCGCCATCAGCAGTCCCCGCGCCTCCCCGCCCAGGTCGTTCCGCAGCAGGTGCACCTGCCCCACCAGCGCGCGGCCCAGGGTGGGGTTCTCGTCCTCCAGGCGCAGCGGCTCGCGCTCCTCGAACTCCGGGTCCACCGCCTCCACCACCATCCGGGGGAGGACCGGCGGGAGGTCGCGCAGCCGCACCCAGTCCGGGCGCCGCTCCGCCTCCGCGCGCTGGCGCAGGATGCCGCCGCGGAGCTGCCGGTCCATCTCCCACCCGAACCCCAGCACCCCTCCCAGGAAGAAGAGCCCGATCCCCAGGAGGAGGAGCGTCTCCGAGCGCCGCTCCCGCCGCCCGTCCGCGGCCGTGCCGCGCGCGTTCCAGCGCCCGGTGCGCCGCGGCGCCCCTCCCAGCAGCTTCCCACCGCTCGATCTCATCCTTCTCCTCGTCTCGGGTACCTTCGGGAGGTCGCTCGTGGCGGGCAAAAACTATTCCCCGCGCGGCCCGGAAGCGAGCCCCTTCCCGGTTGCGACAAGTGCGCTCCTCCGTTAGCCTTGATCCCGGCTCGGACGAGCCGACACCCCAACGGGACGCCCGCAGCGACCATGGAGCAAACGTACTTTCGTCGCGGCTTCGGCCTCAAGAGGGAGATCGAGCCGCTCATCCGGGCCGACTACCACAGCAGCCTGGTGGACCGCATCCGCGCGCGCGGATACCGGGAAAGCTTCGGCGAGGCCGAGGACCGGGTCACCGTCCTCCTCGCCGAGGAGTTCGGGTTCTGCTACGGCGTGGACCGCGCCGTGGACTACGCCTACGAGACGCGCACCCAGTTCCCCGACCGGCGCATCTTCCTGGTCGGCGAGATCATCCACAACCCCCACGTCAACCAGCGCCTCCTGGACATGGGGATCGTCTTCCTGTATCCGCAGGAGGACGGCGAGTTCGACTTCTCCTCCCTCGCACCCGAGGACGTGGTGATCCTCCCCGCCTTCGGGGTGACCACCTGCGACTTCCTGCGCCTCCAGGAGGTCGGGTGCGTCCTGGTGGACACCACCTGCGGGAGCGTGCTCAACGTGTGGAAGCGCGTGGAGCAGTACTCGCGCGACGGCTTCACCGCGCTGATCCACGGCAAGTACCACCACGAGGAGACCCGCGCCACCGCCAGCCAGGTCTTCAAGCACCCGGAGGGGATGTACCTGATCGTCCGCGAGATGGGCGAGGCCCGTCTGGTCATGGACTACATCGAGCGGAAGCCCGGCGCCCTGACGCGCGAGGCGTTCATGGAGCACTTCCGCGCCAAGTCGTCCCCCGGGTTCGATCCCGACCTGCACCTCGCCCGCATCGGCGTCGCCAACCAGACCACCATGCTCTCCGGGGAGTCGCTGGAGATCGCGGCCGAGGTCGCGAAGTCGCTGGAGCGCCGCTACGGGGGCGAGCCGGGGTACACCCCCGCCGCGCACTTCCGCTCCTTCGACACCATCTGCTCCGCCACGCAGGAGCGGCAGGACGCCGTGACGAAGCTGGTGGCCGGCCCGCAGGGCCCGCCCGACCTGATGCTGGTGGTGGGGGGGTACAACTCCTCCAACACCAACCACCTGGCGGTGCTGTGCTCCCGGCACACCCCCACCTTCCACATCGCCGACTCCACCTGCATCGACGCGGAGGCCGGGACCATCCGCTTCAAGCCCAACGGGAGCCCCTTCGACACCCCCGAGGTGGAGGCCGAGGACTGGCTCCCCCCCGGACCGCTGACCGTCGGCCTCACCGCCGGCGCCTCCACCCCGAACAACAAGATCGGGGAGACCATCGACCTGATCCTCCGCACCCGCGGCATCGAGGCGGAGCTGACGGCGGGGGTGTAGCAGCCGCCTGTCGGGGCTGTTCCCGGCCCGTGACACGAGCGAGGGGCCCCTCCCACACGGGAAGGGCCCCTCGCTCGTCCGGGGCGCGGCCGGCTACGCGGCGCCGCCCGCCCGCGCCACCTCGTCGCTCGCCTGCGAGAACGCGCCCCGCGCGCGCTCCGCCAGCTCCGGGAAGAGGCCCCGGAAGATCCTGAACAGCCGCGGGTCGAAGGAGCCCTCGTCCTCCTCCATGATCTGGAACGCTTCCTCGGGCGTGAGCGGCTTCCGGTAGCTCCGGGCCGTGGTCAGGGCGTCGAAGATGTCCGCGATGCGGAGGATGCGCGCGGTGAAGGGGATCGCCTCTTCCACGAGCCGGTCGGGATACCCTCTCCCGTCCCAGCGCTCGTGGTGCGAGCGGACCATCGGCCGGATGTCCCACGGGAACTCCACCGGCGCGAGCATGTCGTCGCCGATCACCGTGTGGCGCTCCATGACGAGCCGCTCCTCGTCCGTCAGCCGGCCGGGCTTGTTCAGGATCTCGGCCGGAACCTCCGTCTTGCCGACGTCGTGGAGGAAGGCTCCCATCCGGAACCAGGTCATCTCCGTCGCGGAGATCCCGGCCTCTTCCGCGATCCGGCAGGCGTAGTCCGCGACGCGCTGGCAGTGGCCGCTGGTGTAGCGGTCCTTGGCCTCGATGGATTCGCCCCAGCTCCGGACCAGGGAGAGGAAGTCCTTCTCGAGCTGGGCGATCCTCTGGTCGACGTCCGCCTGGTCGTGCTGCGCCTGCAGCTTCTTGAAGAGCGAGTGGGAGCGATTCAGCGCCGACAGGGATTCACGGTTGCGCTGCTGGGCACGGAGCACCAGCGAGAGCTCGCGCTGTGCTTCGGCTTCGAGCAGGGGGTCGTCGTGGCCGGCCGTCTCGATGGCCTCCCGCAGGTGGATCTCGGCGAGGTGTGGCTTGCCGGTCTCGCGGTAGATGATGCCGTAGAACTTGAGGGCCTCCGCCTTGCCGAGGTTGTAGTTGACCCGGCTCGCGATCTCGAAGGCCTCGTCGCAGCTGACCCTCGCGCGGTCGGGATCTCCCCTCGCCAGGAACATCTCGGTCCGGTTGAGGTGGACGATCCCGGCATTCACCACGTAGTTGAGCTCGGAGAAGATCTGCAGGGCCAGCTGGAAGTACTTGTCCGCTTCGTCGAGCCGCTGGTGGTCGACGTGGAGCATCCCGAGGTTGTTGTAGACCGTGGCGCATCCGTGAAGGAGGCTCACCTCTTCGAAGTACCTCAGCCCCGCCTGGTATCTCCTCAGCGCCGTCGGAAAGTCACCCCGGATGTTCGCGAGCGTACCGAGGTTCTGCTCGATGTTTCCCAGCAGGAGGTTGTCCCCGCTCCCTTCCCCCACCTCCAGAGCCCGCAGGTACATGACCTCCGCGCCGCTCGGGTCTCCGCGGTCCTGCTTGATGGCACCCCAGATGTTCCACGCGCGGGCTTCGAGGTCGGAGTCGTGGTGGAGGGCGGCCAGCTCGAGCGAAAGGATGACGTAGTCCTCCGCCAGGTCGAAGTTTCCGGTCTGTCTCTGAATGTTTCCAAGGCGGATCACTGCTTCCAGGATCGACGAAAGCTCGTTGCTCTTGGCGCCGTGTTCGAATAGCTCTTCGCACGTCCGGGCTGCGGCCGACCACTGTCCACCGCTTTGCTCGGAGGTTGCACGGTCGAGGAGTCGAGCGGATTCCTGGAGCATGACTACGGCTGGAGGGGGAACTCACCACTAGAAGAAACGAGGGGCCGGCAGCTGCCGACCCCTCCCTGCGTATGCTCCGGGAGTCTCGGCGCCTGCTTAGTTCGCGCCGATGATGTACCGGGAGAAGTGGCTGAGGCGTGCCTCGACCTTCCTGTCCGCGTTGTCGTTGCTCGTCCTGAGAACCTCGGCGATCTGACCGGACTCCGAGACGTACAGGATGTGGAGGCGGGTCAATCCGAGCAGGCTCAACAGGTTCGCCCCGGCATAGCTCAGGCTCAGGGTCGGCTCGCGGCCGGCCGGAAACTGGATCCCGTGCGGGTCCAGGTCCACCTGGATGTAGCGGGTGTCGATCTTGGCCTTGATCGTGGTCGGCTCGGCCAGGGCGCCTTCGGGGAAGGAGATCGAGTGCCCGCCGGGGATCGTCAGCGTGCCGCCCGCCGGGCCGATCACCTTCTCGGCCTTGAGGCTACCACCGAAGAGGCTGTACGCACCACCCTGCGCATCCTGCTGCAGCTCGACCCGCTGGTACTCCGGAGCCGAGGCGGCGTCCGTTGCGGTCGTCGGGTTTTCCGAGCACCCGCCGATGGTGATCAGGATGCCGGCGGCAATCGAGCGCGCCGACCGCAGGGAAAACTTGGCCATTCAGGCCTCCATTAGGGATGTGGTGAACGAGACGACCAGACGCCGGAACAGGGAATCCTGTGCGGTGGCATTCGGAGAGAGAGTACGCTTGACACGTACCATCTTAGTCCCACCCCGGAACGGTGTCAACATTTTTCCCGCCACATCATGGGATTGCTAGTGCGCGGCAGGGCGGCCGGCGGCCCGCAGGTTGTGGTTCAGGGTAGCCAGGATCGCCCCGAGCCCCGCGATGGTCAGGAAGAACCCCACCAGGGTGTATCCGACCGCGGCGCCGTCCCGTCCCAGCCCTCCCCAGGAGGCCGCGTTCCCGTAGGACAGGGCGGCCAGGAGGAGGAGCACGAGCCCGATCCCCACGCCGATCCCCATCAGAACCGTCTTGCTCATTCCCGCTCCCTCGCTCGCGCTGGGGTAGTGGTCGTCGTCGGAGGCGATGGTGCGGCCGGGGAGCGTCCCCCGGTCGCCCCGCCCGAACCATGCCTGGTAGCGGCCGCGCACCGTCCGCTGCGTCAGCTCGCCGTCCACGTCCTTCTTCATGCGCCCCCCTGGTGGCTCAGGGCGTACACGTACGCCGCCAGGGCGCGCACCTGCTGGTCGTTGAACGAGCCGCCGCCCTTGGGGGGCATCGCACCCGGGTGCTCCTTCGGCTGCGGGACCCCGGCGTTGATGATCTGGACGATCCCCTCGAACTGGCCTCCGGGCACCCAGAGCCACTCGGCGTCGTTCAGCGCCGGGGCGACGGGGCCTCCGGTGCCGCCCTGCATATGGCACGCCGCGCACACGGTGCCGAAGGCCTGCTGCCCCTCGTCCACCATGGCCTGCGTGACCCCCGCCGGGAGGTTGGTGGCGACGATCTTGGCGGCGGCGGCCGACTGTCCGATCCCGGCCACCGGCGGGGGCGGGACCGGGTAGGCGGGGGCGGGGAGCTCCTCCTGCTCGCGCCGGGTCACCTTGGGGTATCCGTCCTGGGGGGCGCAGGCCCCGAGCAGGGCGAGAAGCGCGGGCACCGCACCGAGCAGCAACGAGCCCGCCGCCTTGCCGTGGGCCCGGAATCCCTGACGCATGGTCTTCTCCTTGATCCGCGTCGCTGTCCGACTCCCGCCCCGGCGCGAGCGGGGGCGGTGGAAAGCGTAAAAAGAACGTCGGGGGACCCCGCCCGCAAGGGGGAGGCCACCCGTCCTTCGAGGACCCCGCGCGGGGTCAGCCGCGGGCGGCGGCGGCCTCCCGCGCGGCGCGCTTCAGGCGCTCCACCATCGCGTTCAGCCCCACCTCGCGCGTGGCGAGCCCGATCTTCCCCATCACCTGGCGGACGAAGTCCGGGGGGATGGCGAGGGTGGTCTCGGGGGGCTGTCCGTTGAGGGCGTCGAAGAGCAGGGCCAGGAGCGCGCGGATGGTGGGCGCGCCCTGGGGGACGTCGGCGTAGTAGCGCATGGTCCCGTCCTCCACCTCGGAGAAGAGCGCCACCGGCGTCTGGCACTCGTGCACGCGGTGCTGCTCGGGGTCGAGCGCGCGGAAGCGCTCCGGGAGGGGCGGGAGCTTGTTGGAGTACTGCACCAGCGCCTGCCGCGTCATGTCGGGCGTGAGCGTGGCGAAGCGGTTCAGGATCTTCTGGATCCCCGGGGGGATCTGCTGCGTCGGGTCGGCCATTCCGGGATTCCTCGCGGGGTGGTGTTTCCCCGGAATATAGGCCAAGGCCCTGCAAGCGGAAGCGGGCGGACCCGGAGGGGTCCGCCCGCTTCGCCCACCTGCTCCGCGTGCCGCTCAGCTCGCCGCGGGAATGCTCAGCCCGTGCTTGGCGTTGAGGGCGTTGATCAGGAGGTTTGCGACCACCACGTGGCCCTCGGACGAGGGGTGGAACCCGTCGAACGAGATCAGCGAGCCGAAGAAGTTCGGCGCCGCGAACGCCGCCGTCGCCCCCGTCGGGGGGACCGGGCACGACGTCACGACCGCCTGCTGGATCGTGGCCGCGCTCCCCGTGGCGAGCGCCGCCGCGAGCGCCTGGCACTTGCGGAGCCGCTGGTAGCGGCCCTGCGCGTCACGCTCGTTGGCGAGAGCCAGGAGCGTCGGGTTCGGGTCCACGTAGATCCACCCGTTGGCCTGGGCGCGCTGCTGGAGCGCCTGGTTGAAGGCGGTGGTGCGGGCGGCGATCGCCTGCTGCTCCACGGCGTTCAGCACCAGCGGGTCGCCCGCGCAGTTGATCTCCGGGAGGCTGGCCACGGCCTGGAACGACACCAGGTTCTGGCTCAGCGGGTTGGGCTGCCCGAGCGCGGTCACCGGCGAGCAGTTGGCGTTCACCGGCTTCCCCTGGAAGCGGCCCGCCGCGTCGCGCGAGAGGAAGAAGAAGGCGCCCGGCTGGTAGAGCGGGATGATGTTGGAGTTCACCACCCCGATCACCACCACGTCCTGCAGCGTGGGCACGGCCTTGAGCCCGCGGACGATGCTGTCCAGCGCCGTGGTGAACGCCGCCTCCGGGGTGAGCGACGCCGTGGTCCCGGACAGCACCGCGCCGAGCACGTCGTTGTTCCCCAGCCACACGGAAACCAGCGTCGGCTGCGCGCGGACGGCCGCCTCCAGCATGGTCTGCCCGCCCAGGAAGAAGGTCTGCAGGCGGTTGAAGGTGTTCGCGGGGTCCGGGTTGGACGTCTGGGTGATGGCGTCCACGATGCGGGCCCCCGGGACGGCGACGTTCTGCACCACCGGCGTGATCGGGGACGAGCGGAACGAGCAGGGCGGGGCGGTCGGCCCGCCCAGCGACCCGGTGGTGCCCAGCGGGGCCAGGAAGGGCGGCGGGCACCCCGGCTTGTTGACCAGCGGCACCCCGAAGACGGCGTTGGCCTGCCGGGCGATCAGCACCGGGAAGGCCCGCAGCTGGGTGCTGTCGTTGATCCCGCCCGACTGGAGGCCCGCCGTGATGGAGTTCCCCATGGCGACGTAGCGGCCGAACAGGTCGCCGCCCGTCTGCGGGCCGACCAGCCTCCGGATGTCGGCATCGTCCGCGCGGCACCCCGCCAGGAGGGCGAGGCCGGCGAGGGAAGCCGTGAGGAAGCGGAGCTTGGAGCGTCTCATGTATGCATCTCCCTAGTGTGAATCGTCAGGGCTCGTGTGCGCTCAGCGCCCCTGCCCGCCGAAGCGGTAGGAGAGCGTCACGTTGAAGACGCTCGCGTCCGCGGAATACACGCCCACGTTGAGCTCTTCGGGCGTCTGCGTGAGGCTGCTGCGTCCCCGCACCCGGCCGCGGCGGTCCGCCTGGTCGATGTACTGGTAGCCCAGGTCCACGGCCAGCCCGGCCGGGAGCCGGTACCCCAGCCCCACCGAGTAGTAGTTGCGCTCCGCCTCGGGGAGGAGCGGCGAGACCGACGCCGCCTTCTCCGCCGCGGTGTTGAAGATGAACCCGGCGCGCAGCGCCAGCGCGTCGCTGGGGCTCAGCTCCCCGCCCAGCCGGAAGGTGTTGGTGTTCTCGTAGTCCAGGACCAGCACCTGGTCCGGGCTCTCCGAGCGGGCGAAGTCGATGGTGGCCTGGTCGAAGTCCTCCCACGAGGTCCACTGGTAGTCGGCCAGCAGCTTCAGGTTCGGCCGCGGCGTGAAGGCGGCCCCCACCACCAGCTGCGCCGGGAGCGTCAGCGAGGTGGAGATCCCCCCGTTCACCAGCGCTCCGCTCCCGGTGAACTGCCCCGCCAGGAGCGCGTCCACCGGCGTTCCCCCCGGCGCGCCGAGCGGGTTCCCCGCGCCCAGGCGAAGCCCGGTGCTCACGGGGGTGAAGGTGGCCGTCCCGTCGTAGTCGATCTCCGCCCGGTGCATGTACCGCACGCCGACGGACCACTTCTCCGACGCCCGCGCCACCGCGCCCACGTTGAAGGTCACCCCCGACCCGTCGCCGCCCAGGGCCACGTCGGCGAAGTCGGTGCTGCGGGGGATGCCCAGGCTCCCGAAGGTGAGCGTCTGTCCCGGGACCGGCTGGGTCGGGAGCGGCGTGGTGGAGAGGTCCGCGCGCTGGTTGATGTCGATGGTCGCGCGGACGAAGTCCACCCCGGCGCCCAGCGACAGCCAGGGCGTGGCCTGGAAGGCCACGGTGGGCTGGATGTAGATGTTCTTGAGCTGGGTGTCGTAGCTGACGTAGCGCCCCTCGAACGAGAGCGGCCAGTCGATCTTCAGGCCGTACGGGTTGAAGGCGCCGATCCCCGCCGCGAAGCGGCTCCCCAGGCGGAACGAGGCGAAGCCGAAGGGGACGGACGAGGTCGAGGCCTCGCGCTCCACCCTTTCCCCGGTGAAGTCGTAGGTGAAGTCCGCCGCGGTGGTGATCCCCGTCCACCCGGCGCCGACCACGCTGCGCTGGAGCGCCATGGCCGCGGGGTTGAAGAGCACCGCCGAACCGTCGTCGCAGGGGCTCGCCACCCCGGCGGCGCCCATCGCCGTGGCGCAGGAGGAGTGCGTCATCACCGCCGACCCCTGTGCGTGCGCCGACGCGGCGGTCACGGCGAGAGCGGCACCCGCAACTGCTAGACTTCGTCTCATACGACTCTCCTGATGGACGGAAATGCGGTGAGCGTCTCCGAGAGGGGGATCTCGGACGGAGGGAAAGCCGTGGAACGCAAGGAGAAGCGGCTTCCCGCCGGGGAGAGCAGGATACAGCCCCGCCACCCTCCGGTCAAGGCGAGGAAACGGGCGGAAAAATGAGCCCGGCTCAGTGTTCCCGGCCGGGGTCGCGCTCCCTCCGGGTCATCCGGTGAGGGCCACCGTCAGCGTGCCCACCGCGTTGACCAGCGCCACCACGTTGGCGGCCACGAAGATCCGGTTCTTCAGCTTGAGGCTGTAGACCAGGAAGAGGAGGCTGGCGAGGGTCTGCATCCCGAAGAAGAGGGGGTCGACCTCCGCCGGCCCCTCCAGCAGCGCGCGCACGAAGGTGTAGGTCAGCGAGCCCGCCAGCGCGGCGCAGGCGATCCATCCGATGACCTGCACGGACTTCCGGTCCGAGGCGCGGCGGTGCGGCGGCATGTCTTCTCCTGCTCCCTGGAATCGTTTCTGCATCGGGGGGAGCGGGTCCCGTACAGGGTTCGTGCCAGGAGCGCCGGAGAGACCGAAAAATGGAGCAGGTCGAGCTGGGGAGGACGGGGCGGAGGGTGTCGCGCATCGGGCTGGGGGCGATGCCCCTCTCCATCCCGGGGAGGCCCGAGCGGGAGCAGGGGAAGGCGGTGGTGCAGCGCGCGGTCCGGCTGGGCGTCACGCTCGTCGACACGGCCGACGTGTACTGCCTGCACGAGGGCGAGGTCGGCCACAACGAGCGGCTGGTCCGCGAGGCGCTGGAAGAGATCGGCCTGGCCGCGGGGGGGGGAGAGGTCCTGGTGGCCACCAAGGGCGGGCTGACGCGGGAGGGGGAGCGGTGGGAGCAGAACGCCCACCCGCGCCACCTGCGCGCCGCGTGCGAGCGGAGCCTCCGGGCCCTGGGGGTGGAGAGCATCGACCTGTACCAGCTCCACCGCCCCGACCCGGCCATCCCCTTCGAGGAGAGCGTGGGCGAGATCTCCCGCTTCCTGGAGGAGGGGAAGGTGCGCGCGGTGGGGCTCTCCAACGTGAGCCTGGAGCAGCTCCGCGCCGCGCGCGGGATCGTCGAGGTGGCCTCCGTCCAGAACCTCTACAACCCGTGGGACCGCTCCTCCGAGGAGGAGGGGATCGTCGCCTTCTGCGGCGAGAACGGGATCACCTTCCTCCCCTACAGCCCCTTGGGGGGAGGGCACCGGGTGAAGCTGCTGCGGGAGAGCGACGCCGTGAAGGTGGTGGCCGGCCGGCTCGGCTGCACGCCGGAGGAGGCGGTGATCGCCTGGATCCTGGGCTCCTCGCCGACGCTGGTCCCCATCCCGGGGGCGAGCCGGCCGGAGAGCATCGAGAGCAGCGTGCGTGCGGCGGAGGTGGAGCTGGACGGGGACACGCGGCAGGAGCTGGAGGAGGCGTTCCGCTCGCTCCCGGAGTAGGCGGTTCGCCGCGGGGGCGTCCACCCTGGGTGCGGAGGAGGGCCGATGGAGGCTGCGGAGGTGGAGGCCGTCTTCGTGGCGGCGGGGAAGGCGCTGAGCCTGGTGTGGCTCACGGAGCCGGGGGGGCGCTACCGGATCATGGAGCCGTACGTGCTCTTCGTGTCGGCCACGGGGAAGCGCCTGTTCCAGTGCTACCAGATCGGGGGGTACAGCGCCGGCGGGGTGCTGCGGGGGTGGAAGAACATGGAGGTGGAGGCGTTCGACGGGGCGCAGATCGTGGACCAGCGGTTCACGCCGCGGGCGGACTACAATCCGTTCAACGAGCAGATGTTCCCGGACGTGGTGTTCGCGGTTCCCACCTCCGACGGGCGGCAGCGGGTGGCGAACGTCGATTGATGTTCGTGCGTGTGCTCTGGGGCCGCTCCGGAGCCCGGCCATACTGCGGCCGGTCTCCTGCGCGGGGGCGGTGAGCCTCGCGAAACGGCGCGCGAGTCTCCCCGCCCCGGAGTGAGCCAGCCGAAACTGCCCGGCTGTCTGCCCTCCGTTACGGATCATACGGGTACTGCGGGAACGGCTACCCCCCACCCCCGGCCCCTCCCCCACAAGGGGGGAGGGGAGCACGACAACTACAGGTGGGGAAAGCGGTTGCGTGAGGGATGCGAGCCCGAAGGGGCGAGACCCGCGCGTAGTTTGCGCGGGGCTCGACTCCGTTGGGCACGGTAGTATCGTGTCCTACGGAGCCGCAGCCCGACCCCCGCGCCAGCGGGGGGCACGCCCAAACCCTCAGTCGCCCAGCAAAGACTCCAGCGGGTCACGCCCGTCCAGCGTCCCGTAGCTCCCCAGCAGCCGGAAGCGCGCGAACAGCTCCTCCGCGTACCACCCCTCGGCACGCGTGCGGCGGATGGTCTCGCGGTGCTCGGGGCTGCGGTAGGCCCACTCCTCCATGGCTGCGCGGCTGCGCCACACGCTGAGGGTGGCCTGGCGCAGCCACGGCGCCTCGCCCGCGCCGAAGGAGAGGAGGAGGTCCGGGTGGCCGCGGAGCGTGCGGTCCACCGGGTCCACGCGCGACCAGAAGCGGAGCGCGCGCCGCAGGCGGATGGCGGCGCGCGTGAGCACCACCACGGGCTCGCCGCGCGCGGAGGCGTCCTCCGCCGCGTCCACCCCGCCGAACGGCTCCGCGCCGCTCCACCGCCCGTGCGCGGCCGTGGGGCGCAGGAGGAGCGAGTACACCTCCTCGCCGCGGCGCTCGTACTGCCGCATCACCTCCGACCCGCGGCGGAAGCGCTCCCAGTCCTCCACGGTGTCCCACGCCGCGAGCAGGGCCCAGGTGCGGAGGTCCGGCACCGCGCTGAAGCCGATCCCCGCCCCCGTCCCCATGAGCCTGGCGAAGCGGAGGCCCGGGACGCGGCGGAGGAGCGGGGGCTGGGTGGCCATGTGCGCGGCCCCCAGGAGCGCGCGCGCCGGGGAGTACCGGACCGCGGTGAAGGAGGCGACCGGCGTCACAGCGAGAGGAGCGTGCGCACGTCGTCGCGCAGGTCGTCCTCGGACGCGCCGGGCGACATCACCACCTGCAGCCGCCCCTCCCGGTCGATCCCGTAGACCGCGGTGCTGTGCGTCATCGCCCCGGCCGGCGCGGCGGGGGCGTGCTTCCCCGCGTGGCCGCCTCCGTGGGTGGTCCCCGGCACGGTGTAGACGCCGTAGCCGCGGTACGCCCGCGCCAGCGAGGCGGAGTCGCCGGTGAGGCCCACGGCGAGCGGGGTGAAGCGCCGCACGTACTCGCCCAGGGCGGCCGGGGTGTCGCGCTCCGGGTCCACGGTCACCAGGAGGATGCGCAGCTCCTCCGGCCGGGTCCCCAGCGACTCCGTCACCCGCGCCAGCTTGGCGAGCGTCAGCGGGCACACGTCCGGGCAGTGCGTGAAGCCGAAGAAGAGGAGCACGGCCCTGCCGCGGAAGTCCCGGAGCGCGGCGGGGCGGCCGGTGTGGTCCACCAGGGAGAGATCCGGCGCGGGAGTCACGTCGTCGTAGGTGGTGCCGTGGAACGCGGGCCCCCGCGACGCGGCCAGCCAGACGGCGCCCGCCAGCCCCAGGAGCGCGGCGGCGGCGAGCGCGGGGAGGATGCGTCGGCGGGTCGGGGAAGAGCTGGTTTCCATGGGTGCGGCAGAGGGCCTGGACGAAGCGTGTCTCGACGGCCCGGAATCTAGGGGGGCGGCCCGGAACCTGCCACGCCCGGGCCGCCTTGTCGCCCCCCGCGGGAGCCGTTACGTTGCCGCCCGCTCCGCCCGGGCGGAGCGTCGTCCACGAGCCCACAGCCAGCAGAGAGGTAGGGAGGATGGAACGGGAGGACCTGCAGCGCGTGATCTCCGCCGCCTTCGCCGACCGCGAGCGGCTGTCCGGGGCCGAGGCCCGCGAGGCCGTGACGGAGACCATCGACCTCCTCGACCGCGGCCGGGTGCGCGTGGCGGAGAAGGGCGAGGACGGGTGGCGGGTGAATGCGTGGGTCAAGGAGGCCATCCTCCTGTACTTCGCGCTCCAGCCCATGGAGCCCATGGAGGCGGGCGACCTGCGCTTCTTCGACAAGATCCGCCCCAAGAAGCGGCTGGAGGAGCAGGGGATCCGCGTGGTGCCGCCGGGGGTGGCGCGGTACGGCTCGTTCCTGGAGCCCGGGGCCATCCTGATGCCCGGGTACGTCAACATCGGCGCGTACGTGGGGGCCGGCACCATGGTGGACACCTGGGCCACCGTGGGCTCCTGCGCGCAGGTGGGCGCGGGCGTGCACCTCTCCGGCGGGGTCGGTCTCGGCGGGGTGCTGGAGCCGCCGTCCGCCTCCCCGGTGATCGTGGAGGACGGCGCGTTCATCGGCTCGCGCTGCATCGTGGTGGAGGGGGTGGTCGTGGAGCGCGAGGCGGTGCTCGGCGCCAACGTGGTGCTCACCGCCTCCACCCCCATCATCGACGTGACCGGCCCGGAGCCGGTGACGCTCCGGGGGCGCGTCCCCGCCCGCTCGGTGGTGATCCCCGGCTCGCAGCCCAAGGAGTTCCCCGCGGGGACCTTCCACGTCCCCTGCGCGCTGATCATCGGGACCCGGAAGGAGTCCACCGACCGCAAGACGTCGCTCAACGACGTGCTCCGGACCCACAACGTTCAGGTATAGGGGACAGTAGACAGGGGACAGGGAACAGCCTGCAACGGCAGTGCTGTTTTCTTGCTGTCCCCTGTACCCTGTTCCCTGTCCCCTTCTCGACCCTACGGAACCATGCCCGGAGACACCACCATCCGCGACGAGCTCGCCGAGCTCACCCTCACCCTCTGCCGCATCCCGAGCGAGACGAAGCGGGAGGCGCGGATCGCCGACTGGGTGGAGGCGCGGTGCCGCTCGGCGGCGGGGACCGGGGCGGTGCACCGCATCGGGAACTCCGTGGTGTGCGACCCGTGCGCGGGGAGACCCCGCGCGGCGGAGCACGTGGTGGCGCTGGTGGGGCACCTGGACACGGTGAAGTGCGCCGAAGACCAGGCGTACGCCGTCCGCGACGGGCGGGTGTACGGGTGCGGCGCCAGCGACATGAAGGCGGGGGTCGCGGTGATGCTGGCGCTGCTGGACCGCTGGCGGGAGCTGGGCGGCCCGCGCCCGCTCTGGATCTTCTACGACGCGGAGGAGGGCCCCAACGACGAGAACGGGCTGGAGCCGGTTCTGGAGAGCGGCCTCCTCCCTCCCGTCGACTTCGCCTTCCTCCTGGAGCCCACGGACCGCGCCCTCCAGCTCGGGTGCATGGGGGTGATGAACGTGGACGTGACGGTCCGCGGGAAGCGCGCGCACAGCGCCCGCCCCTGGCAGGGGGAGAGCGCGCTCTACCGGGCCCTCCCGCTGCTGGGGCGCTTCGCGGCGCTGGAGCGGCGCGAGGTGCGCTTCGGCGAGCTGACGTTCTACGAGGTGATGAGCGTGACGCAGGCGCGCACGGAGAACTCCAAGAACGTGGTCCCCGACGCCCTGCTGCTCAACGTCAACGTCCGCTTCGCCCCGGGGCGCACGCCGGAGGAGGCGGAGGCCGAGCTGCGGGCGCTGGTGGGGGAGGACGGGGAGGTGCGGGTGCGCGACTGCGCCGCCTCGGGGGCCGTGTACCTGGACCACTTCCTCCTCGACCCCTGGCGGCAGCGGGAGGGGCTCCCGGTGCAGCCCAAGCAGGCGTGGACGGACGTGGCCCGCTTCACCTCGCGCGGGGTCCCGGCGGTGAACTTCGGTCCGGGGGAGACGGCGCAGGCCCACCAGGCCGACGAGTGGTGCTCCATCGACTCGCTGGAGCACGTGTACGGGGCGCTGCGCCGCTTCTTCTCCTGAGATGAACCCGCTCCTCGCCGAGATCCCGCCCTCGCTGATCCGGGCCATCAACGCCCGCAAGCGGCCGGGTGACCTGGACCTGTGCATGGGGGAGCCCACGCTCCGCCCCGACCCCGCGCCCTTCGAGGCCGCGACGGCGTGGGTGCGGGAGCACGGGTGCCCGTACACGCCCAACGCCGGGTGGAGCGAGCTGCGCGAGGCGATCGCGGCGTACTACGACCTCCCCGGCGCGCCCGGCGGGGCGGGGGTGTGCGTGACCGTGGGCTCGGAGGAGGCGCTGTACCTGGCCGTGAAGACGGTGGTGGACCCGGCGCGCGACGAGGTGCTGGTGGTGGAGCCGGCGTACCTGGCCTACGCCAAGCTCTGCATGCTGGAGGGGATCCGCCACCGCACGGTGGCGCTCCCGGCGGAGGACGGGTTCGCGCCGCGGGCGGCGGCGGTGCTGGAGGCGCTGGGGCCGGACACCCGCCTGGTGGTGATCGCCTCGCCGTCCAACCCCACGGGGAGGGTGTGGCCGGAGGCGGAGCTGCGGGCGCTCGCGGCGGGGCTGGCGGAGCGCCCCGGGGCCCCGGTGTACGTCCTCTCGGACGAGGTGTACCGCGAGCTGTACTTCACCCCCGAGCCCCCCGCGACCCTGGCCCGCTTCCACCCGCACACCCTGGTGGCCGGGTCGCTCTCCAAGAGCAGCGCGCTCACGGGGCTCCGGCTGGGGTGGCTGGTCGGGCCGCCGGAGGTGGTCTCGGCGGCGGTGAAGGTGCACCAGTTCGTGAACACGGCGGCGAGCACCTTCTCGCAGCTGGTGGCGCTGGAGCTGTTCCGCGACCCGGCGGCGCTGGCGGCGCACCGACCGCTCTACGCCCGGACGCGCGCGGCGCTCCTCGCCTCCGCGGAGCGCCACGGCGTCCCGCACCTCCCGCCGGAGGGGGCCTTCTACTGCCTCATCCGCCTCCCGGACCGTCTGGCGGGGGATTCGCTCGCCGCGGTCGGACAGCTGCTGGAGGAGGAGCGCGTGGTGGCCGTCCCGGGCGTGGCCTTCGGGAGCAGCTGCGAGGGGTGGATGCGGATCTCCTGGGTGGTGGGCGAGGATCTGCTCGACGAGGCCATGCGGCGGATCGCGGCGTTCTTCGGGCGGCACGGGTAACGTCTGCGCGTCGGGTCGTCGGCGGGGCGCTCCCTCCGGAAAGCGAGAACTCGCTTCGCTCAGACAGCTCGCTTTCCTCCGGGAGCACCCCACCTCCTCCCGTGGGCGGCTCCTACTGCAACTCACCGTGTGGTAAGCAGTTGCGTGAGGGATGCGAGCCCGAAGGGGCGAGACCCCGCGCAGTTTGCGGGGGCACGCCCGAACCCCTCCCTCGACCTCAAGGCCTGCGCGCGCTGTCCGCCTGAACCGTCGAGTCACGAACCGCCCGCTCGTGCCTCCGGATCACCGGGCTCAGACGCCCCCGCGGCACCTCCCAGCGCGGCGGCCGCCACCCGCCCGCTCCACCGCCGACGGACCGCCGTCCGCCGGGCGCAGGGCGGGGAGGTAGCGGGTGAAGTCGGAGCCGGGGTTCCACAGCACCCAGCTCTTGAGGCCGGAGTCGTAGGTGGCTGGATCTGCTGGCGCAGCTCGGCGGGGCCGTATCCGGTGGGCGTCACCCAGGAGTCCGTCTGAACGCCTCCAGCCAGGGCATCATCTCCGCCACTCTTCTTCCCCTGCCTTCCGCAGGAAGGCCGCGCGCTCCACCCCGTCCTGCATGCAGATGCGGATCATCTCGTACGGGTGGGCGTTGGGGCCTGGAAGCCGTAGAAGCCGCGGTAGTAGTGCGACGGGTACACCATGGGCAGCACCACGTCCGCCGCCTGGATCACCTTCTCCCAGTTCTGCCCGATCCCCACGTCCCCCTCCAGGTTGCGTGATCAGCCCGAACACGTCCGCCGTGACGGGCACCCGGTACTCCGCGAGGCGCTCCCTGGAGTAGCGGATGAAGGCGGCGATGTTGTCCTCGCGCGAGACGCCGTTGGAGCCCGGGAAGGCCATGGTCCGCCGCCGCGCCTCGGTCACGTCGGGAAAGCGCACGTAGTCCCACTGTACCTCCGCGAACCCCATGTCCAGCGCCTCCCGGGCGATGTCCACGTTGTAGTCCCAGACGGTGCGGTCGTACGGGTTCACCCACGGCTTGCCCGTTCTGGTCCTTCCACACCCCGCCGTCGGCGTCGCGGATGGAGAGGTCCGGCCGCTTCTCCGCCAGCATCCGGTCCTTGAAGACGACGATGCGGGCGATGGGGTAGATCCCGTGCGCGGTGAGGGTGTCCACCAGCTCCGGGAGCCACTTGGAGGCGGGCCGCTGGTCGGCGCCGATCTCCTTCGCCAGCGCGATCCCGGTGGAGTCGTGGATCAGGTAGGTGTCCGACTCCTTGATGTCGACGACGAAGGCGTTGATCTCCGTCTCGTCGGCGATGCGGATGAGCTCGCGCATCCGCGCGCGCCGCCCCGCCGCCCACCCGTTCACGTACAGGGCGCGCACGCGAGTCCGGCCGCGGGACCCGGTCGCCAAGCGCGCCGCCGGGACGGTGTCGCTCCCTGCGCGGCGGGCGCGGCCGCCGTGTCGGCACGCGCCCCGCGGCTTCCTTCGCGGGCTCGCCGCCGGGCTCGCGCGCCGCACGCGGCGAGGAGGAGCAGGGCGGAGGAGAGGGTGGCGCGGAGGCGGAGGTTCACGGGAGGCTCCAGGGCTGGTGCGACGGGACGGGGAGGGATGCGACGGCGAGCCAGTTTCGTGCCCGGGCACGAAAAAAGCCGGGCCCGGGCGTGCTGCCCGGGCCCGGCTTTCCGTCCGACTGCCGGCTCAGTGAGTCGTGCTGTCGGTCGTGGTGGTGGTGGTCGTCGTCGTGGCGGCCATCGTGTCGGTGCCGGTCATCGGGGCGGTGGTGGCGCCCATGCTGTCGACCATCACCGGGGCGGCCGGCTCGGCGGCCGGAGCGGTCGCGTCGACGGCCGGGGTCGGCTCGACGGTGGCCTCACCCTCGGTGCTCTCCTCGCCGCCGCAGGCGGCGAGACCGACGAGCGCGGCAACGGCGAAGATCGAGAGGTAGCGGTTCTTCAGCATTCGAGTGTTCTTTCCTCGGGGTGAAACAGAGGGGCCGCACCGCGTGTGCAGCCCCTCGACTGCTGCGTCCGGCGGGCCCTTACGGGGTCCGGGTGGTGTCCGACTGCGTGGTGTCGGTACCCGTCGTCGTCGTGCCGCCCGCCGCCATGGTGTCGACGGTGGCCGGCATGGTCCCGGCCATCCCCGTGGTGTCCATCGGCGGGGTGGTCATCGGGTCCGTCGTGGTGGTGGTCGTGGTCGTCACGCTGTCGACCGCGGCGCCCTCGCCCCCGGCCTCGTCGCCGCCGCCGCAGGCGGCAAGGCTCACCAGCGCGGCCACGGCTACGGTCGAGAAGAAGCGGTTCTTCATGGTTGCTCCTGCTCCGTTCGGGTTCCGAAAAAAGGGCCCGCGCCTCGCGGCGCGGACCCGGTACGGCTCAGGCCGCTGATTACGGACGGGCGGCGCCGGTGTCCGCGCGCATGGTGTCCGTGGTCGAGCCCTGGACGGTGTCGGTCTCGACGGTGGTGGTGGTCACCACGCTGTCGGTGGTCGGAACGACGGCCGGCATGCTGACCGTGTCCTGGCCGGCGACGGCCGTGGTGTCCGAGGTCACGGTCTCCCCACCCTCGGTGGTCTCGTCGCCACCGCCGCAGGCGGCGAGGCTCACGAGGGCGGCCACCGCGAAGATCGAGAAGGTGCGGTTCTTCATCATGGTACTCTCCTGGTCGGGTTGTAGGCCGGGTCCGGCCCGGCCGCCGTACTGCCCTGCATCCACCCGCGGCGGAGAAACCACCGTCGCGGCACGGTCTTCCCCAGGGGCAACGGACATGCCGTCCCGTGCCGAGCACGCGGACGTTGTCGGAAGTTGGCTCCACGCCTTACATTTCAGCACGTCGCCGCCCCGGCCGCCGGCCGCCGGGGGAGTCGTTTGGAACGTCCGCGGACGTTCAGTGAACACCGCCCGCTGTTCAGTGAACAGTCCGGGTGCTCCCGAACCCCGTCGCAACCCGGCCCTTGCCCAGGTTCACCGCCCTGTCCCGGAAGCGGCTCTCGCTGCGGACCAAGGTCTTCTTCCTCTTCGCCGGGGCGGCGCTCCTCACCGTCGTTCCGGCGCTGATGCTGATCCGCCGCGCGGTGGAGCGCGGCGTGTACGAGCGCGCCGAGCAGGAGCTGCAGCGGGCCTCCGACGCGCTGGACAGCAACTGGGCGCTGCGCGACTCGCTGCTGACCACCGAGGCGAGCGCCCGGGCCTCCGCCCCCGGCCTCGTGGCCGCCTGGGAGGCGGGCAACCTGGGCCGGATGGGGCGCATCC
This sequence comes from uncultured Gemmatimonadales bacterium, assembly GCA_963733105.1. Classification (GTDB taxonomy): domain Bacteria; phylum Gemmatimonadota; class Gemmatimonadetes; order Longimicrobiales; family Longimicrobiaceae; genus JAFAYN01. Next base: position 609,618 of record CAVTCB010000005.1, read on the forward strand.
TGAAGCGGGGGCTCCAGCCCGACCGCGTGGCGCTGGCCGCCGACACCGCCGGGACGGTGCTGGTGGGGCCCGACAGCCTCCCCGGCGCCCGGGGGCTGCTGGGCGTCGAGACCGTCCTCACCGCCCGGGGCGAGCCGGTCCGGATCGCCGTCTGGCCGGTGATGAACGACAGCGGGGTGGTGCTGGGGATGGTGGGGGTGGGGACGCGGCTGGGGAGCGCCACCGTCCGCGACCTCAAGAAGAACCTTTCCGGGACCACCGACATCGCCCTGGTGGTCGGCGACTCGCTGGTGGGGACCACGCTCCCGGACAGCATCGCCCGGGCTCTCCGTGGGGAAGCCCTCGCCACCCTGCTGCGGACCCAGGGGATCGTCCGCCGCGACCCGGCGGGGCGGCCGTACCTCGCCGCCGTCCGCCCGCTGCGGCGGGGCGGCGTCCCCAGCTCCATCCTCCTCCTCCGCCCCGTCGCGGACGAGCTCACCGTGGCGCAGGGGATCCTGCAGTCCATGTTCGGGATCGGCTTCGCCGCGCTCCTCCTGGCGCTCCTCCTGGCCGGCGTCGTGGCCCGCATCGTGGCGCGCCCCGCGCAGGCCCTGGCCGAGGCCTCCGTGCGCCTGGCGCGCGGCGACTACCGCGCCCCTCTCCCGCCCCCCGGCGGGGACGAGATCGGGCAGCTCGCCCGCGCCTTCGCCGAGATGCGCTCCGCCATCGCCGAGCGCGAGGGGCGGCTCCGCTCCGCCCAGGCCGAGATGATCCACCGGGAGAAGCTGGCCGCCATGGGGCGGCTGGTGGCCCAGCTCTCCCACGAGATCAACAACCCCATCTACAACATCCAGAACTGCCTGGAGGCGCTGGAGCGCCGCGGGAACCCCGACGACCCCAACCGGGAGTTCCTCCTCCTCGCGCAGGAGGAGCTCTCGCGGATGGCCTCCCTCACCCGGCGGATGCTGGACCAGAGCCGCCCCCTCGCCGACGCCGCCGCCCCGCTCAACCTGAACACCGCCGTGCAGCGGGTGCTGGGGCTCGCCGGGGGCGACCTGGGCGGGCGCGGGATACGCGTGGAGACCTGGCTGGCGCGGAGCCTCCCGAGCGTCGTCGCGCACCCCGACGCCATCCAGCAGGTGCTCGCCAACCTGGTGAACAACGCCATGGACGCCATGCCCGAGGGGGGGACGCTGCGCGTCACCACCCGCGCCGACGCCGACGCCGTGGAGGTGGTGGTGGAGGACACCGGCTCCGGGATCACCGAGGAGCAGCTCCCCCACATCTTCGAGGCGTTCTACACCACCAAGCCCGGGGTCCGCGGGCTGGGGCTGGGGCTCTTCGTCTCCGAGGGGATCATCCGCGGGCACCGCGGCCGCATCGCCGTGGAGAGCCGCCCCGGCGAGGGGAGCCGCTTCGTCGTCCGCCTCCCGCGCCAGACCCTGGACGAGACGCTCTCCGGCGAGCCGCGCCCGGAAGAGGCCATGGCCTCCGTCGTCGCCTGAGAAACCCCGGAGCCCGACGCATGTCCGACACCGCCCGCATCCTCATCATCGACGACGACCGCGCCTTCCGCGTGGGGACCGGCGCCCTCCTCACCGACGAGGGATACGCCGTGGACGCCGCCCCCGGCGCCGACGCCGGGCTGGAGCAGCTCCGCTCCGCCGACTACGACCTGGTCCTCCTGGACCTCAAGATGGAGGGGCGCACCGGCCTTTCCGTCCTGGAGGAGCTGCGGCGCGGGGGAGCGACGTCCCGGTGGTGATGCTCACCGGCTTCGCCACCGTGGACTCCGCCGTGCAGGCGCTCAAGCTCGGCGCCGACGACTACATCACCAAGCCCTGCGACAACTCCGTCCTCCGCTCCAAGATCCGCTCCATCCTGGCCCGGCGCGAGCCGGTGCTGGGCGAGGGGGCCGCCCGGATCATCGCCACCGGGACGCGGATGAAGGAGGTGCAGCGCGCCATCGCCCGCGTGGCCCCCACCGAGAGCACCGTCCTCCTGCGCGGCGCCACCGGGACCGGGAAGGAGCTGGTGGCGCGCGCCATCCACGAGGAGAGCCCGCGCCGCTCCCGCCCCTACGTCGCCGTCAACTGCTCCGCCCTGGCCGAGGGGATCCTGGAGTCCGAGCTGTTCGGGCACGCGCGCGGCTCCTTCACCGGCGCCGTGTCCGACCGCAAGGGGCTCTTCGAAGAGGCCAGCGGGGGGACGCTCTTCCTGGACGAGATCGGCGACGTGAGCCCCGGGATGCAGGCGCGGCTCCTCCGCGTGCTCCAGGAGCGGGAGGTGACCCGGGTGGGTACCGCGCGCGCCGTCCCCGTGGACGTGCGGGTGATCGCCGCCACGCACCAGGACCTGGAGGCGCGGGTGGAGGAGGGCCGCTTCCGGGCCGACCTGTACTTCCGCCTCAAGGTGTTCCAGATCCGCATCCCCGAGCTGAAGGACCGTCCCGAGGACGTCCCCGCGCTCGCCACCTCCGCCGTGGCGCGCTGGAACGAGCGGGTGTCCATCCCCACGCGGCGCATCGTCGGCTTCTCGGACGAGGCCATGGAGATCCTGCTCGGCTACGACTGGCCGGGGAACGTGCGCGAGCTGATGGCCTCCGTGGAGCACGCGTGCATCGTGTGCGACGGCAACCGCATCCTGCCGTGCCACCTTCCCGAGGAGGTGCTCGAGGGGCCCGGCGTCGTGGAGCGGAAGGCGGGCGCGGAGGAGCGGGTGTCGGCGGAGTCGTCGCGGCGGTACCAGGCGCCGGCGGGGCCCGAGGCGGAGCGCGAGGCGATCCGCCAGGCCCTGGAGGACGCTTCGGGGAATCGCACCAAGGCCGCGGCCGCTCTGGGAATGGGGCGGACGACTCTGTGGCAGAAGCTGAAGGAGTACGGTCTCTGAGGCGTTTGGGGGCCGCTCCGGAGCCGGGCCAAACTGCGGCCCGTCTCCTGCGCGGGGGCGGTGAGCCCCACGAAACTGCCGTGGGTCTCCCCGCCCCGGAGTGAGCCAGCCGAAACCGCCCGGCTGTCTCCCTCCGAACATCTTCATATGGGTACGGCGGAACTGCCTGAACGGCGCGTGTCCGGGCCGCCTGTGTCCTGCCCGCCCCTCCCGAGTGTCCCCCGCGAGGGACACGCGGTCCGCTGCCCATTGAGCATCCGAAAACCCAAGTCGTTGCTCGCCAATCAGATCCCGTTTCGGCCCCGTACGGTACGTCGCCTGCCTTGAGGCGTCGCCGTACAGGCCGCCAGTGGCACCCCTTCCCGTCCGAGGAAAACATGAGCATCCCCGCACGCATCCGGTCCCTGTCCGTCCCCGCGCTCGCCGCGCTCCTCCTGGTCTCCGGCGGGTGCGCCAAGCAGGTGACGCGCATCGCCCCCGAGCAGGCCATCGACCTTTCCGGGCGCTGGAACGACGTCGACTCGCGCATGGTGGCCGAGGAGATCATCCGCCAGAGCTTCGACGCCGACGCGGGGCCGAGCTGGGCCGCCCGCTACGCCCAGTCCAACGCCGGGCGGCAGCCCACCGTCATCGTGGGGACCATCCGCAACCGCAGCATGGAGCACATCCCCGTCGGCACCTTCGTCAAGGACCTGGAGCGCGCCTACCTGCGCAGCGGCCAGGTGCAGGTGGTGGCCTCCCCCGGGGAGCGCGAGGAGGTGCGCGACGAGCGCGCCGACCAGCAGGAGAACGCCACCGCCGACAGCCGCGCCCGCATGGGCCGCGAGCAGGGCGCCGGCTACATGCTCCAGGGCGACATCGAGTCCGTGGTGGACCGGGAGGGGCGGCGCAGCGTCGTCTTCTACCAGGTGGACATGACCCTGGTGGACCTGGAGACCAACCAGAAGACCTGGGTCGGGCAGCACAAGATCAAGAAGTACGTCGAGCGCCCGCGCATCCGCCTGTAGAGCCGCCCCGCACTCCCGACCCACGGAGCCCGAAAGATGAGAAAGCCCACCGTCGTGGCCGCCGCCGCGCTCGCCCTCGCCGCGGGCGCCTGCGGCCCCCGCATCCGCCCCCTCCAGCCCGTCATGGACAACGGGGAGGTGGTCCCCTCCCGCAGCGAGCGCGTCGTGGACGAGGCGCGCGCCACCGGCGAGGCCGAGCGCGCCCGCCTGGACGAGGAGCGCAGCCGCGCCGAAGTCGCCGCGCTCGCCTCCTGCGCCCCGGCCGCCTGCGACGCCATCGCCCGCGGCGAGGTGACGCTGGGGATGAGCGAGGCCCAGGTCCACGCCGCCACCCGCACCACCGCCTCCGCCTGGGACACCCGCGGGAACGGGCGCGCCCAGGTGATGACCGGCCGCGGCGACGTCGCCCTCCCCTCCGACGCGGTGGGGTCCATCGCCTACCTCACCCTGCAGAACGGCGCCGTCCGCGGCATCACCTACCGCGAGCCGCAGGGCTTCCGCACCGTCGCCCGGCCCGCCGACGCCACCGCCGCCGGCCGCGCCTCCGCGCAGGCCGAGGCGCTCCTGCGCGAGGGCGACGACTTCGCCCTCCGCGGCGACTTCGGCGGCGCCCTGGACCGCTACGACCGCGCCGACGTCATCAGCCCCGGCGACCCCGTCACCACCCTGCGCATCGCCCGCGCGCTGGACAAGGCGCTCCGTCCGTACGAGGCCACCATCCGCTACCAGATGTTCCTGCACCAGATGGAGCTGGAGCGCATCCGCGCCACCGGGGAAGCGTACGGCAACATGGCCGCCGCCATCGCCGAGGCCCGGGAGCGGGTGGTCGTGCTCGAGCGACGCCGATGAGACCGGCCCTGCCGCTGCTCCGCGCCGCGGCAGGGGGCGCGCTCCTCCTCGCGCTCGCCGGGTGCGCGGGGCGGGGCGCCTACCCCCGGCACCCCGCGCCGGAGACGCTCCCGCCCGGGTCGCCGCTGCGGAGCGCCACCCTCGCCCGGGGCGACGCCTGGCTCCGCCACTACCTGATGGCCGGGGACTTCGACGCCGCCCTGGCGATGCTCGCCCCCGGCTCCCGCGCCGCCCCCGGCGACGAGCTGGTCCGGCACCTCCAGCTCGGCGTGGTGCTGCACCAGGCCGGGCGCTGGGCCGAGAGCAACGCCGCCTTCGAGTGGGCCGAGCGCGAGGCCGAGGACCGCGTCACCCGGAGCGCGAGGCGCGCCCTGGGCTCCGTGCTGCTCAACGACGGGACGCTGGAGTACGTCCCCTCCCCGTCCGAGCGGGCCATGATCCCCTACCACCGGACGCTCAACTACCTGGCCCTGGGGAGCCGGGACGAGGCCGTGGTGGAGGCGCGCAAGGCCGGCGCCCTCCTCGCCGCCGTCGAGAAGCCCGGCTGCGGGGACGCCTTCCTCCCCTACCTGGGCGGGCTGGTGTTCGGCGCCGCGGGCGAGCGCAACGACGCCCTGGTGGCCCTGCGCCGCTCCCAGCGGGCGTGGGACGCCTGCGAGGGCGGGGTGGCCGCCCCCGGAGCGCTGGGGGAGGACCTGTTCCGCGCCGCCACCCTCCTGGGCGTCCGCGAGGTGGCCGACTCCGCCCGCGCCCGCTACCGCATCGCGGAGCCCGCCCCCGCCGGCACGGGCGACCTGGTGGTGGTGGTGGAGCACGGGTGGGTGGCGCACCGCGCCGCCGAGGACATCCACGTCCCCGTCTTCCCCCACGAGGTGGACGGGCTGGACGACGACGACCGAGAGTCGCTGGCCGCCGCCTCCGGGCGGATCACCGCCCGCCTCCTGGGGAGCGCGTCCGGCGACGGTCCGTGGAGCCGCCCGTACGGCCGGAGCGACGCGTCGTCCGTCGCGGACGCGCTGGCCGGGGCCCATGTCCTCAAGGTGGCCTGGCCCGCGTACCGGCTGGAGGCCAGCCGCCCCGCCGCCCTCCGCGTGCTGGTGGACGACACCGTCGCGGCCGCCTCCCTGGTGCAGGACGTCTCGTCCGGCGTGGAGCGCGACTTCGCCGGGCGGCGCGCCATGGTCCTCGCCCGCGCCGTGGGGCGCGGCGTGCTCAAGTACGCGGTGGCCCGCGAAGTGGAGAAGAAGGCCGAGAAGGAGGGCGGAGAGGTGGCCGGCTTCTTCGCCGGGCGTCTGCTGAACCTCGCGGGGAACGTGCTGGAGCAGGCGGACACGCGGAGCTGGTCGCTCCTCCCCGACCGCATCTCGCTGGCGCGGCTGGCGCTCCCCGCCGGGGAGCACCGGGTGCGGATCGAGGTGAGCCGGGGCGGGTGGGACGGGGCGGTGGACACCCTGGACCTGGGCGTCGTGGTGGTCAGGCCGGGGGAGCGGGTGTTCCGGAGCCGCCGCGTCTGGGGCGACGAGCAGGGCGATCCCTTCCTGGAGGAGCGGCGGCGGGACGGGACGGTGCTCGCGGCCGCGTACCCGGACCCGGTGGTGCGTCCCGGGTGGGAGGGGGACGCCGTCGTCTCCTCCCCGCCTCCGCCGCCTCCGGTCCGTGCGGACGCGCCGGTGTCCGCCGGGCCGCGCGACGAGGGCGAGCCGCGGCTGGACGTGCCGGCGCAGCGGCCGCGCGTGGTGGAGCGGGATGCGGGTACGGAGCGGCGGCAGCGCCCGGAGCCGGCGGCGAAGGCGGAGCGGGTGTCTTCCGCGCCGCGCGAGGCTCCGAGGCCGTCGGTGAGGACTCGTCCCGAGCCCTGATCTTTTGTCGTGGCGGGCCGCTCCGGAGCCCGGCAAACAGCGCCGGTCTCCTGCGCGGGGGCGGTGAGCCTCGCGAAACAGCCCGCGAGTCTCTCCGCCCCGTAGTGAGCCCCGCCAAACCGCCGGCGGGTCTCCCTCCGAGAGGATCATACGGGTACTGCGGGAACTGAGAACGGCGAAGGCCGGAATCTCGACGAGGTCCCGGCCTTTTGTTCCCCCTCCCCCCGACCCCCTCCCCCGCAAGCGGGAGAGGGGGAGCACGACGGGGCGGCACCATTGCGGTGCCGCCCCGTCGTGCTGCCGTTGCCGTGAGTCCGCGAAGGCGGACTTCGTGCCTTTGTTGCAGCGACTTCAGTCGCCCGACGCGGGGCCTGACGGTCCGCTCACATCCCGCTGTACGGCGTGAAGAACCACACCATCAGGATCGGCACGCCGGGGATGCAGAGGATCCCGACGATCCACAGGACCACCTCCCACATCGCGTACTCGTCCTGCGGAACGGCGTCCGCCTCGTGCTGGATGTTCACGTCTGCCATGGTCTCGCCCGGTGGTTCGCGTCGCTCGTCGGGGCCCGCCGGAGGCGCGGACCGCGCGTATCATATCACCTCGTCCGCCGCCTGTCCAGAAGGCGGTGCGTCGGGGGCGAAGTCGTAGAAGCCCCCGCCCGTCTCCGCCAGGTGCCGCACCAGCAGGGAGGGGGCGAACCGCTCGCCGTGCAGGCGGGCGTGCTCCTCCAGCGCGGCGCGCACCGCGGGAAGCCCCTGCCGGTCCGCGTGGAAGAGGAGGCCGCCCCGGAAGGCGGGGAACCCCACCGCCAGCATGGTCCCCAGGTCCACCTCCGCGGCCGTCGCCACGATCCCCTCCTCCAGCGCCCGCGCGGCCTCGTTGGTCATCGCAAGGACCATGCGGGAGCGCATCTCCTCCGGCGGCACGCCCCCCTCGCACGGGCGGACCGCGGCGCGCACCGCCTCCGGGAGCGGCGCGGGGACGGGGGGCCTTCCGCGCGCGTAGCGGTAGAAGCCCGGCTCCGCCTCCCCCGGGGCGCGCGGGGCGGCGGCCAGGAGGGCGAGGAGCAGCGAGGGGCGGAAGCGCTCCCCGAGCTCCGCGGCCAGGAAGCCGGCCAGGCGCGCCACCCGCCCCGCGCCCAGCTCGTCGGTCAGCCGGAGCGGACCCGGCGGCATCCCCCACTCCGCCATGGCGCCGTCCACCTCCTCCACCCCCGCTCCCTCCTCCAGGAGCCGGAGCGCCTCGCCCAGGTAGGGCGCCAGCACCCGGTTCACCAGGAACCCCGGGCCGTCGCGCACCACCAGCGCGGGCTTCCCCAGCCGCCGGGTCAGCGCGACCGCCGCCGCCACCGCCGCGTCCGACGTCCGCGCCCCCCGCACCACCTCCACCAGCGGCGTCCACGCCGCCGGGGGGAGGAAGTGCATCCCCACCACCCGCTCCGGCGCCTCCAGCCCCTCCTGCAGGCGCGACACGGGGATCATCCCCGTGGCCGGGGCCAGCACGCACTCCGGGCGGACGTGCTCCTCCACCTCGCGCAGCGCCGCGAGCTTCGCCCCCTCCTCGTCGGGGCCCGCCTCCACCACCAGCTCCACCGTCCCGAACCCCCCGAAGCCCAGCGTGCCGGAGATCAGCCCCGCCCGCTCCTCCGCTTCCCCGCGCGCGAGGCGCCCCTCCCGCACCGCCGCCCCGAAGAGCGCCTGGAGGCGGCGGGTCCCCTCCACCAGCGTCGCGTGCCGCAGGTCGCGCAGGCGCACGGGGACGCCGTGCGCCGCCAGGAGGAAGGTGACCCCCGTCCCCGTGCGCCCCGCCCCCAGCACGGCGGCCCGCTCCACCCCCGGCGCCGCAGCGGCGGGGAGGGCCCGCCGGGCGGCCCTGCGCAGGCGGAGCGCGTGCAGGAGGCCCCGCGTCTCGCGCGTCACGATCAGCTCCCCCAGCGCCTCCGCCTCGCGCTCGAAGGCGAGGTCCAGGGGGAGCGCGATCCCCTCCGCCACCGTCCGCAGCGCCAGGCGGGCGGCCGGACGGGCGTCCCCCAGCCGCTCCGTCTCCCGGCGCAGGCGGGCGAAGACCAGCCGGCGCCCCGGCGCGGTGTCCTCCAGGAGCCGCCGCCCCACCCCGCGGCGCGCCCCGGTCCGCGTCCGCCCCCGCCGCAGTCGCTCCACCACGAAGCGGCGCAGCTCCTCCTCGAAGCGCTCCGGGGGGAACGCGGCGTCCACGAACCCCAGCCGCACCGCCTCCCGCGCGTCCACCGTCCTCCCCGTGAGGATCAGCTCCAGCGCCCCGCGCACCCCGATCAGGCGCGGGAGGCGCACCGTCCCGCCCAGCGCCGGGAGGATGCCGAGCTGCACTTCGGGGAAGGCGACCCGGGTGGAGGGGCCCAGCGAGGCGAGCCGGTAGGAGCAGGCCAGCGCCAGCTCCGCGCCCGCGCCCAGGCACACCCCCTCCAGCGCGGCGAAGGTGGGGACGGGGAGCTCCTCCAGGCGGCGGAGCACCTGCTGCCCGCGGCGCGCCTGGGCCGCGCCCTCCGCGGCGTCGGCCACGGCGCGCATCTCGTCCAGGTCCACCCCGGCCACGAAGACGCCCGGCTTGGCGCTGCGCACCACCAGGGCGCGCAGGCGGCCGTCCCCGGCCAGGCGCTCGGCCTCCGCCAGCAGGGTGTCCAGCGCCTCCACCGTCGCGCGGGAAAGGAAGTTGACGCGGCTGCCGGGACGGTCCAGGACGAGGCGGGCGATCCCGTCCTCCTCCAGCTCCAGCCGGAGCCCCCGTCCCGCGGCGTTCCCGGTGGTCATGGGGAAGGGGAGGGTCAGCTCCGGGCGAGGCCCCGGTAGAAGGCGTCGGCCACCTGCGGGGCGGAGGGGACCAGGGGGCGGGAGTGGTCTCCCAGGAGCCATTCCAGCTCGATCTCCTCCAGCGCCCCGATCAGCATCCGCCGGGCGAGGGGGACGTCGGCGTCGCCGCGGACGGCGCCCTGCGCGCGCCCACTCTCCAGCAGCTCGTCGATGGCGGAGGCGTAGGCGCGCATCACGTCGCGCACCGCGCCGCCGTAGAACTTGCTGGACTGGCGCGACTCCAGGAGGAGCACCGTGGCCAGGGCGGGCTGGGCCTCGATGCTCTCGAACTGCATGCGGATGAAGGCGGCCAGCCGGTCGGGGAAGGGGAGGTCGGAGCGGAGCACGTCGCGCACCGAGTCGCAGAAGTCGTTGACGCGCTCGCGGAAGGCGGTCAGCAGCAGGTCGTCCTTGCCGCCGAAGTACAGGTAGATGGTCCCCTCCGCCACCCCGGCCCCCGCGGCGATGTCGCTGATGCGGGCGGCGAAGTAGCCGCGCTCGGCGAACTCCCGCACCGCCGACGCCAGGATGGCCCTGCGCCGGGACTCGCGCTGCGCTGCGTTCTGGGGCTCGGCCATGCGCGGAACTTAGGCGGACGCCGCCGGAAACGGCAAGGCCGGGGCGCTCGCGCGCCCCGGCCCGTCAACCCCCGCCGGCTTCCGGCTCCTCAGAACCCCGGCTGGAGCGCGAACTGCCAGTGCCAGCCGCGCCCCGTGCGCTCGAAGGCGTTCACGTAGTCCACCTCCACGATGAAGTACCCGAAGAGGTTGATCCGTCCGCCCACCCCGGCGCTGGTCAGGAGCCCGCGCTGCTGCAGCGGGTTGGTCTGCACGCCGCGCTCGAACACCACCTCGCTGTCCTTGTCCCAGGCCGTCCCCACGTCGAAGAAGGCGAGCCCCTCGATGGGCGGGAGGCCCAGCGAGTTCCCCACCACCAGCTGGCGGATCAGCGGGAAGCGGATCTCCGCGTTGATCACCGCGATCCGGCTCCCGAACAGGCTCTCCACCACGTCGCACTCCGTCCGGTCCTCGCGGCACCGGCTGAAGGCGTCGTAGTACCCGCGCAGCAGCGACGGCTGGCCCAGGTAGATGTCCTGGAAGAGGCCCTGCCCCTGGTCGTCGGCTTCCGCGTTCTTCCCGTACCGGCCGAAGTGCATCCCCCGGACGGCCAGGGTGAAGGGGCGCAGGTAGAGGTAGCGGCGGTAGTCCGCCAGCGCCTGGGTGAACTGCACCGTCCCGAAGGTCGGGGTGACCTCGAAGCGGTAGCGCTGCCCCGCGAAGGGGGAGGTGTACCCCAGGAGCGCGTTGTCCCCCACCAGCGCCGCCGAGCCCTCCGCCAGGTTGAAGGCCGCCTCGTAGCGCGGGTCGTCGAACTCGTCGTACTCCGCGGGGATGTAGCTCACGATCTGCCCGTTCTGCCGGATCGGCGGGCCGCTGATCTGCTGGATCTGCGCGTCCTGCGACAGGCGCCGCGCCCCCGCCGACAGCTCCAGCCGCTGCACCTGCGAGAACGGGTACTGCGCGAGCCCCTGCAGGGAGGTGTCGAAGTAGCGGAAGCGGATGAGCTGGTCCTTCACCAGGTCCGCCTCCTCGTCGTACTCCAGCCCGCGGGCCAGCCCGATGTACGGCACGCGCTGCACCGCGGCGCCGAAGTTCCAGCGGTACTTGCGGTACAGGTAGATGGTGGAGAAGCCGATCTCGTCGATCTGCCCCTGCGCGGACACGGCGCCGTAGAGCGTGTGGTAGCCGAGCTGGTCGCTGAAGATCCCTGCGATCCCGCCGTACAGCCCGCCCCGGTTGTAGGCGCTCCCGGTGGAGACGCCCACCTGCGGCTGCCCCAGGTAGTCCAGCGTCAGGCGCGGCCGGTACGGGCTCACCGCCCAGGCGGTGTCGGTCCCCGGCGCCGGGAGCCCGGTGCGCACGTCCGCGAGCGCGGCGGTGATGCGGTTGAAGGCCGGCTCCGCGGGGCGCGGGATCGGCGGGAGGAACGCCGCGAGCGGCGGCCCCTGCCGGGCGCTGTCCGCCACCGCCACGCCCGCCAGCTCACGCGGCTCGCGGAGCGAGTAGATGTTGTAGCCGTTCCGCTCGAACGCCGTGAACAGCAGGCGGTCGGCCGAGCGCGCGGTGGAGATGGCGGGGCTCAGGTCGGTGATCCCGCTGACCCCCGTGAACAGGTCCGTCACCCGGCTCAGCGCCTCCGCCCGCGACCTCCATGCGGAACACGTTGGAGATCCCGTTCCGGTCGGAGATGAAGAACACCGAGGCGCCGTCGCGCGACCACGAGGGGTTGATGTTCTTCCCCTGCTCCATCCGCGGGAGCGCGCGGGGCGTGCCCGTGGCCACGTCCAGCAGCGCCACCTGGTAGTTGCCGTACTGCAGCGTCGCCAGGTCGGTCCCGAAGCGGTCGGTCACGAAGGCGATGGTGCGCCCGTCCGGGGAGAACGAGGGCTGGAGGTCGGCGAAGCGGTCGTTGGTGATCTGCCGCGCCTGGCCCGTCTCCACGTCCATCGACCACAGGTCGGAGAGCCCGCCGCGGACCCCGGAGAACACGATGGTCCGCCCGTCCGGCGACCAGGTGGGGTTGGTGATCTCCCCCACCCCCGGCACTCCGTGCTCGCGGAGCCGGCGCCCGTTGCGGGTGTCGATGACGACCAGCACGTCCGCGCCGTCGCGGAGCGCCGAGAAGGCGAACCGCTGCCCGTCCGGGGCCCAGGTCCCGGCGGAGTTGATGTAGCGCAGGCTCCCGAAGTGCGGGTCGAAGGCCGTCCCGCGCACCAGCCTGCGGATCACCTCGCCGGTCTCGGCGTTGGCCAGGTGCAGCTCCACGTCGCCCACCTCCAGCTCCGACAGGAACGCCACCAGGCTCCCGTCCGGCGAGATGGAGGGGGCCAGGTTGATCCGGCCGCCGTCCCCGCGCTCCGTCAGCAGCGGCCGGGCGATCTCGCGGGCCTCGCGGCGCTCGTTGAGGAGGGGGAGGTAGGCGCGCCGGATGGCGGTGTGCCAGTCGCCCTCGATCTCCTCCAGGTCGGTGTTCAGGATGCGCTCGAACGCCTCGTCGTAGGGGACGCCCTGGCCCACCTGCTTCAGGATCTGCCCGATCACCGCGTCGCCCCAGCGCCCGCCGACGTAGGCCCAGAGCGCCTGCCCCCAGCGGTAGGGGAAGACCCGCGGGTCGTACGTCATCCGCTCGATGGTGGGGATCTGCCCCGTCAGCGCGGCGTCGCGCACCCACATGGCCGTGTTGGGGTCCACCGGGCCCACCGACAGGTACTCGGCCATCCCCTCGGTGAACCAGAGCGGCGCCGTGCCGAACGCCCGCGCCCCCTGGCTCACCGCGCCGCGCGACCGCCCCAGCCCGGAAAGGTCGTACTGGAAGGCGTGCACCAGCTCGTGGCCCAGCACGTGGTCCGTCTCCTCGTACGTCCCGGTGTGCGGCATCACCACCCGCTGCTTGGCGGACTCGGTGACGCCCCCCGTCCCCTCCCCGACGCCGCCGAGGAAGGTGACCTGCTGGAACTCGGGGTGGCTGGCGTAGAGGATGATCGGCTGCCGGTCCTCGAACTGGTGGTCGAGGATGCGGGAGAGCCGGGCGTACCACCGCTCCGCCATGCGCGCGGCGTCGCGGGTGGCCACCTCCTCCTCCGGGTAGTAGTAGATGTCGAACCGCGGCGTCCGCAGGACGCGGAAGTCGAAGGTCCGGTACTGCACCAGGTTCCGCCCGAAGTACTGGGCGGCGGCGTCGGCCCCGGTGACCGCGACCGAGGCGACCGCCAGTGCGAGGGTGATGACGAGGCGCAGGGCCGGGGAGCGTGGTGCGGTCATGAGAGTCCTCTGCCGTCCGGGATGGTTGCGTGGGGGACGTCGGGTACAGCGTGGTACTTCAGGGCGACCCTCCGGACCGGGAGGAAGGCGAGGGCTGCCGCTCCGCCCCCCGCGGGGGGCACGGGCGCCTCCATCACCTTCTCGGCCGCGTCGTCGTCCCCGCCCAGCAGCTCGGTGAGGCCCCAGATCACGAGCGCCAGGACGGTCAGCCCGAGGACCCAGGGCCAGACCCCGGGTCTCCGGCGCTCCACCTTGATCTCCGTCACCGTTCACCTCCGCGGGGGACGGGCGGGCTCGTCCCGCCGCAGGGGGCGGGGAGCCCTCGTACAGTCACGAAATGGTAAAGTCCTGAACCATCGGCTCAGCAAGGTTCGCGCCGTGCAGCGGGCCCATGGCAGCCGGCGTTTCCGCCCGTCCCGTCCCGCGTCCCGTGGTCCGCGGATTGCTCCGGGTTTCCGCTTTTCGAGCGGGCCCGGCGCGGGGGGGGGCCGGGCGGGAACGGGTGCCGTGGAGGCTTCGTGGAACGACCTCGAGACGCCGGGGGGGCCGTGGACGACCGGGAGGCGCGCGCCGGACACGCCCTGAACGAGTACCGCGAGCGCAGGCGCAGGCGCCGCGCGGAGGACACCTACTTCGGCAGCTCCGACTGCCTCCTGGCGCGCGCCGAGGAGGGGACGGAGGAGCGCGACCTGGCGCAGCGCCGCGTGGAGCTGATGGAGGAGGCGGAGCGCGCCGGGATGTCCCCGGAGCTGGCGGAGCTCCTCTACGACGTCGCCCGGGAGGAGGGGGTGGACCCCGGGCTGGGGTACGAGCTGGTGCGCTGCGGGCTCGGGGTGTGCCCGCCCGACGGCGGGGTGACCAACGCCCCCTCGCAGTCCACCTCCGACAAGTACGTGCCGGAGTGGCTCGCCCCTCCCATCCCCACGGACGACGTCCTGCGCGAGCGCATGCTCCGCCTGTCGTTCCGCCGCCTCCGCGCCCTGCTGGAGGAGCACGCGGACGTGGACGACGCGTTCCGCGCCTTCGCGCGCGAGCCCGACGTGGGGCACATGGGCTACTGAGCCCGTCCCTGGCGTGGCCCCTGCGCGGTCGCGACATTGGTGTACCGCGCGTGGAGCCGTGAAGATCCATCCAGTCCGGAGAGGAACGTGTCCGACGAGAACGAGATGACCGCCCCCGAGGAGCCCGAGACCTCTGTGGAGCCCGAGACCTCCGTGGAGCCCGAGGCCTCCGCCTTCAGCGGGCTGGGGCTGAGCGACGAGGTGCTCTCGGCGCTGGACGCGCTGGGGTACGAGGAGCCCACCCCCATCCAGACGGAGGCCATCCCCGTCCTGATGAGCGGGCGGGACGTGATCGGCCGCGCGGCCACCGGGACGGGGAAGACGGCCGCCTTCGCCCTCCCGCTGGTGGAGCGGATCGAGCCCGACATCCGCTCCGTGCAGGCGCTGGTGCTGGCGCCCACGCGCGAGCTGGCCGTGCAGGTGGCGGAGGCGGTGCACCGCTACGGGGCCCGCCGCGGGGTCACCGTCCTGGCGGTGTACGGCGGCCAGGCCATCGACCGCCAGCTGCGGGAGCTGCGCCGGGGGGTGCAGGTGGTGGTGGGGACCCCGGGGCGCATCCTGGACCACATCCGCCGCCGCACGCTCAACCTGGGCGACGTGCGCTACGTGGTGCTGGACGAGGCGGACGAGATGCTGGACATGGGTTTCATCGAGGACATCGACGCCATCCTCGAGGAGACCCCCGCCGCCCGGCAGACGGCGCTCTTCTCGGCCACCTTCCCCCCGCGGATCGCGGAGCTGGCCGAGCGCCACATGCGCGATCCGGAGCGGATCACCGTCCGGGCGCAGCAGCTGGAGACGCCGCTGGTGCGGCAGGTGGCCTACACCATGGCCCGTCCCTACAAGCTGGAGGCGCTGGGGCGCATCCTGGACCTGGAGGCTCCCACCTCGGCCATCATCTTCTGCCGGACGCGCAACGAGGTGGACGAGCTGACGGAGGCGCTCACCGTCCGCGGCTACCACCCGGAGGCGCTGCACGGCGGGCTGAACCAGGCGCAGCGCGACCGGGTGATGAAGCGGTTCCGGGACGGCG
The DNA here is from genome assembly GCA_963733105.1 of uncultured Gemmatimonadales bacterium. Taxonomy (GTDB): domain Bacteria; phylum Gemmatimonadota; class Gemmatimonadetes; order Longimicrobiales; family Longimicrobiaceae; genus JAFAYN01. Next base: position 624,950 of record CAVTCB010000005.1, read on the forward strand.
CCGCCGACCTCCTGATCGCCACCGACGTGGCGGCGCGAGGGCTGGACGTGGAGCACGTGAGCCACGTGGTGAACTACGACATCCCGCAGACGCCGGAGGCGTACGTCCACCGCATCGGGCGCACGGGGCGCGCGGGGCGCGAGGGGACGGCGATCACGCTGGTGCAGCCGCGCGAGCAGGGGCTGCTGCGCGCCATCGAGCGCCTGGTGAAGCAGCGGATCGAGCACGCGCGCATCCCCACCATCGCCGACCTGCGGGTGCGGCGGCTGGAGCTGCTGGGGACGGCGATCCGGGAGACGCTGGAGGAGGACGAGTTCGACCTCTACCGCGAGGTGGTGGCCGCGCTCGCGGAGCAGCACGACCCGCTGGACATCGCGGCCGCGGCGGCCAAGATGGCGGCGGACGCCACCAGCGGGGAGGAGCCCGAGGAGGCGCAGGACATCCCGCAGTGGGAGCCGCGGCGCGACGACCGCGACGACCGGGAGGGGCGCGGCCCGCGCGGGCGCCGGGACCGGGCGGAGGCGCCGCCGCGGCGCCGGCGGGGCGGGGGGGAGATGGCGCGCCTCTTCTTCGGGGTGGGGCGGCGGAGGGGGATCCGCCCGGGCGACATCGTGGGGGCGATCACGGGGGAGGCGCGCATCCCCGGGGACGCCATCGGGGCCATCGAGATCGCCGACCAGTTCTCGCTGGTGGAGGTGGCGGAGGAGTTCGCGGAGCAGGTGCTCCGCGCGATGACCCGGGCCACCATCAAGGGACGCCCCGTGGGGGTGCGGCGGGCCAAGGACGACTGACCGTGTCGGTGGCGCGCACGAGGAGGCGGTAAAGATATGGTGGCGGGGTGCCGAAAATGGACACAGAGCGAGTCCGTGTCCTTCGGCCCCCGTGTCCCATGCTCCAACTCGTCGTTCCCCCGGTCGGCCCCGACTCCGGCTTCTCCGAGATCCTCCGGTGGCTCTCGGCCCTCGAAGCGCTCCGCTCCGAGTGCTCGCCGGGGTCCGAGGGCGCGGCGATGATCGACTGGCGCGTCCGCGAGGCGCTGGGCTGGCTCGTCGAGTCCGACACGCGCAGCCGGGCCGCCTAGCCGCCCGTCAGACGAACGGTGATCCCGTCTCCGGGATCACCCCCGCCGCCCGCCCCCTGTCGAACAGCTCCCGCACGGCGCCCTCCCCCTCCCCGCCCAGGTCGCGCGAGAAGTCGTTCACGTACAGCTCGATGTGGCGCCGCATGACGCTCTCGTCCATCTCCTGCGCGTGTGCGCGGGTGTAGGGGAGCGAGTCGCCGGGGTGCGCGAAGGCGTGCTCCACGGAGCGCCGGACGGCGTCCTCCACCGCCCGCACCGTCCCCTCGCCCAGCGCGCGCCGGGCGAGGATCCCCCCCAGCGGGATCGGGAGCCCGGTCTCCCCCTCCCACCACTCCCCCAGGTCCTGCAGGCAGACCAGCCCGTGCTCCGGGTAGGTGAAGCGCGACTCGTGGATGATGAGCCCCGCGTCCACCTCGCCGCGCGCCACGGCGGGGATGATGTCGCTGTACACCCGCTCCACGCCCTCCGGGAGCCCGGGGTCGAACAGGCGGAGGAGGAGGTTGGCGGTGGTGAGGCGCCCGGGGATGGCGATGCGCGCGCCGCGCAGGTCGCGCACGGACATGGGCTCGCGGGCCACCACCAGCGGGCCGCACCCGCGCCCCAGCGCGCCGCCGCTCCGCAGGAGGACGTAGTCGCCCAGGAGGTGGGGGATGGCGCCGTAGGAGATCTTGGTGACGTCCAGCTCCGCCCCGCGGGCGAGCCGGTTCAGCGTCTCCACGTCCTCCAGGCGCTCGCGGAAGCGGAGCCCGACCGCCTCGACGCGGCCGTGGACCAGGGCGTCGAAGACGAAGGTGTCGTTGGGGCAGGGCGAGTAGCCCAGGGAAAGCTCCATCAGGGGACAGGGAACAGGGGACAGGGGACAGGGGACAGCCTGCAACTGCAGGACGGGGCTCAGTCGGTCCAGGCGCGCACGACCGCGCGGACGGCGCGGGTGGCGGCGTCGATGGCCTCGGGGAGGCGCCAGCGGGACAGGTCGCGGTCCTCGACGGCGTTGCTGATGGCGCGGAGCTCCAGGAAGGGGACGCCGTAGAGCGCGCACACGTGGGCCAGCGCGGCGCCCTCCATCCCCTCGCACAGGGCGCCGTGGCGGCGCGCCAGCTCCTCGCCGCGCGCCGTGGTTCCGGAGCAGGCGGAGACGGTGAGCGCCGGACCCACCCGCACGGGGAGGCCGGCGGCCTCCAGGGCGGCGCGGGCCCGCTCCACGCGCGCGGGGTCCAGGGGGAAGGAGTTGAAGCGGCGGACGCCGTCCCGCTCCAGGAGCGGGATGCCGATCCCCTCCGTGTCGAGCCACCCGCCGGGGGCCTCCACCCCCTCGTCGGCGTACACGGCCTCGGAGGCCAGGGCGACGCCCCCCGCCTCCAGCCCGGAGCCGGGGTAGGCGCCCCCGATCCCGAAGCCGACCACCCCGCGGACGGCGTGCGTCTCCAGGAGCGCGGTGGCGCCCTGGGCCGCGTTGGTCTTCCCCATCCCCACGGGGAGGAGGATCACCTCGGCGCCGTCGAGGGTGCCGCGCGCGGCGGCCCTGCGCCCCACCACGAGCTCGCGCGCGCCCGCGAGGGCGGCGCGCAGCCCCGCCGCCTCCGCCGGGACGGCGCAGAGGAGGGCGAGCGGTGTGTCGGGGTGGCGGGACACGTGCATCGAATCGGGACAGGGGTCCGGGCGTGCTCGGGCGCCGGAAATCTACCCCCCGCGTCCGCGGCGGGGAACCCGCGGCACCGTTCCGGCGTTGAAGGGAGTCGCCGTCCGAGCCGCCGAAGCCGTCATCCCGGAACCGACCATGAACCACGCGCGGAAGCTCCTCCCCCTCCTCCTGCTCGCCGCCGCGGCGTGCGCGCCCCGCCCCGCTCCGCGGCCGCCTGCGCCCCCGCCCCCTCCGGCCGCCCCGCCCTTCCCGCACGCGACCGTGTGGACGCGCGGCGAGGGGACGCCGGTGCGGGTGGACTCCGCGCGGACCGCCGCCATCCCCCGCCTCTTCACGCGGCTGGAGGTGCTGGGCTCCGACTCGGCCGCGCTGCGGGTGCGCTGCGTGGTCTGCGCTCCCCAGGTGGAGGGGTGGGTGGAGAAGCGGAGCGTGGTCTACGAGACGCTGGCGCCCGACGCCGCGGCGCAGGGGGAGCTGGCGGGGTTCCTCCTGGCGGTCCGCGCCGCCGCGGCCCGCCACGACGTGGCCGCACTCCGTCCCGTGCTCTCCCGGAGCTTCACCTCCTCCCTGGAGCCGACGGGGGAGGGGATCATCGAGACGCTCCATCGCTGGGAGCAGGAGCGGTACCGCTCCCTGGACCGCCTCCCCGCGCTCCTGGACGCGGGAGTGGCCAGCCGCGACGGGCGGATCTGGGCGGCGCCCCAGGCCTACCTGGCCACACCCGGCTACCCCGGCCTCCGCGCCGGCTTCCGCCGCGGCGGCACGCGCTGGGAGTGGGTCTTCCTGGTGGGCGCCTGACCGGGGACGAGCGGCGGTTGCGCCCGGCACCCGGGGAGATTACCATATGATACCGAAATAAAACCGAATATCGGGGCCGTATGGGAGTGGAGCACAGGGGAGGAGCGGCCGGGCGGGAGTGCCGGGTGGTGGTGCTGGGCGCCCCGGAGTGGACCGACGAGGACGTGGTGGAGGCCGCGCTCGGCGTGCTCTGGGTGGGGCTCGGGCCGCTGGCCGTGCTGCACGCCGGCCGGCCCGGGGCGGAGCAGCTGGCCGGGAGGGCCGCCCGGCGCTTCGGCTTCCCGGTGCTCGACCTCCCGCCGGATCCGGAGTCGGTCATGGCGCACGTGGCGCGGCGCCGCACGCGGGAGCTGGTGGCCGCGCACGACCCCGACCGGGCGCTGCTCTTCGAGGGGCCGGGGTGGAGCGCCCGGGAGGTGCGGGACCATCTGGACGCGCTGGTCCGCAGGGGGCAGCGGCCGGTGGGGGCGCTGCGGGTCCCCTGGGACGGGAGCCTGGAGATGGTGGCCGACGCCGTCCGCACGCGCGACGCCTACGGGGAGAAGGCACGCCCCGTCCCGGTGCGCGGCCCGCTGGACGAGGAGCACCTGGCGGAGGCGCTGCGCACGCGCGACCCCCGCTGGATCGTCGCCCTGGTGGACGAGTGCCGCCGTCTGGGAAGGAAGGGAGAGTGATAAACCGAACGGGCCCGCTCCGAAGAGTGGGCCCGTCCGGCTGTATGTCGGCAGTTGCGTGAGGGATGCGAGCCCGAAGGGGCGAGACCCGGCGCAGTTTGCCGGGGCTCGACTCCGTTGGGAACGGTCGTATCGTTCCCTACGGAGCCGCAGCCCGACCCCGCGCCAGCGGGGGCACGCCCGAACCCCGCGGTATCAGTGCACCCCTTCCCCGGTGAAGACAGCCTCGGCGTACCCGTTGTCGGGGTCGCCGCCGCGCTCCAGCACCCGGTCCACCGTCCCCGGCCCGCGGTTGTACGCCAGGAGCGCCAGGCGCTGGTCCCCGTCGTACTTGTCGATCAGGTCGCGGAGGTAGCGGAACCCGATGCTCAGGTTCACCTGCGGGTCGCGCAGGTCGCTGGGCTGCGTCCCCGGGCGGAGCCACCGCGCCGTGGAGGGCATGAGCTGGGTGAGCCCCAGCGCGCCCACCCGGCTGGTCGCGTGGCTCTTGAACTCGCTCTCGGTCCGCACCAGCCCGAACGCGACGTCCGGGTCGATGTCGTTCTCGAGGGCGAGGTCGTAGATGCTCTCCGCCAGCTTCCGCTCCAGCCCCATCTCCTCGTAGCGGGTGAGCTTCTCCTGGATCTTGGTCTCGCGGACGTCCACCACCTTCCGCGCGGTGGCCTCGGTCTCGGCGGCGCGCCAGGCGCTCCCCACGGCCTCGTGGGTGAGCCGCTCCATGGGGAGCTGGGTGAGCGTCTGCTCGTGCGACGGGTCGTTGCGCATGACCCGCTGGTAGCGCTGCATGGCGACCGGCGCGGCCGTCCCGGCGATGGCCAGCCCCAGGAGCCCGTGGCGCACGGGGTTGCGGCGCATGCGCTCGAAGGTGGTCCCCCGCCCCCGCCGCCCGGTCAGCGGGGTGCGTCCCTCCCCCTCGGGGGCGCCGCCGTCGTACGCGCGGCGGTAGCGCGGGTTGATCCTCGGCGCGGCCGGCTCCCCCCCGTCGTACGCCCGCGGCCAGCGGCGCCGGGCGTGGCCGATCGGGTGCCGCGGGTCCTGCGCTCCGCGTTCCCACGGGGGGGGAGGGCGGCGTCTTCTCGGCTGCAAGCGTTGGTCCTGTCGCATCCTGGATCGCCCTGGTTCGGGGGTGCCTAACTGCCGGCAAGGGAGCATTTTACGGAGCACGATACGTGCCATGGAGTCATGCGTTTCCGACGCGCCGCCGGTTGCGGGGCGGGGGCGGGGGCGGCATCTTGCCCCCATGCGCCTCCCCCGCCGCCTCCGCGCGCGCCCGTGAGCCCGGGCCCCGAGCACCCCCCCGGTCCCCGCACGGGCGCAGCGGAGGCCGCGACGCGGCGCGTGTGGGTGCTGGTCGCGGTGCTCCTGGCCATCGTGGTGGTGAAGCTGGCCTCCACGACCTACGACTGGCTGGCCCACGCGGACGACCGGGAGCGGCTGGTGGCGATGCGGGAGCGGCTGGTGGACGCGGGGGTGGAGGTGCTCCGGACGCGGATGCGGCTGGACACGCTGCGGAAGGAGATCGAGCGGGAGGACGGGGAGCTGGCGCGGGAGCGGCGCGCGCTGGACGCGTACGGGCGCGGGTCGGAAGGGGGGGCGCTCCCGTCGCACCTGTACGCTGCCTACCGGACCGACCTGGACCGCTACAACGAGCACGTGGAGCGGCGCAACGTCCGCTTCCGGGAATGGAGGAAGGTGATCCAGCGCAACCACGCCTCGGTGGACCGCTACAACGCGCTGATGGACAGCGTGCGCGCCGCGGCGCGGGAGCTGGGCGATCCCTACTACCCGGTCCCGAGCCCGATCGAGGCGGCGGAGGAGCGGGGAATCCTCCGCCCCATGCCGGAGCCGGGGGGAAGGTGAGCCGGGGAGCCGGGGTGTGGCGCCGCGTGGGGACGCCGGAGACGGGGTTCACCTACCTGCGCGCGGACGGGAAGCCGCTGCGCAGCCCGTCGGCGCTGGCGCGCATCCGCGCGCTGGCGATCCCGCCGGCGTGGACGGAGGTGGAGATCGCGGCCGACCCGGGCGCCAAGGTGCAGGCCACGGGGACGGACGCGGCGGGGCGCAAGCAGTACCGCTACCACCCGGACTTCGTCTCGAAGAAGTCGCGGGCCAAGTACCGCAAGCTCCTGTCGCTGGCGCGGGCGCTCCCCCGCCTCCGCGAGGCCACCAACGAGCACCTCCGCCGGGAGGGGGTGGGGCGGGAGCGGGTGCTGGCCACCATGGTGCGGCTGATGACGCGCGGCTTCTTCCGGGTGGGGAGCGAGCGCTACGCGGTGGAGAACAAGACCTTCGGCCTCACCACGCTCCGCAAGAAGCACCTGCAGGTCCGCGGCAACGACCTCCTCTTCCGCTACGTGGGGAAGAAGTCGATCCACCAGCGGCACGTGGTGGCGGACACCCCGCTGGTGGAGATCATGGAGGAGCTGATGAAGCTCCCCGGCCGGCGCCTCTTCCAGTACGTGGACGGGGAGGGGAAGGTGCAGAAGGTGACGGCGGAGGACGTGAACGCCTACATCAAGGAGATCGTGGGCGAGAAGTTCACCTCCAAGGACATCCGCACCTGGGGCGGGACCGTCCGCGCCGCCACCATCCTGGCCGACCTGGGCCCGCCGCGGAGCGCGGCGGAGGCGAAGCGGAACCTGGTGCTCGCCTGCAAGCTGGTGTCGACGGAGCTGGGGAACACCCCCTCCGTGTGCCGCTCGGCGTACGTCCACCCCGCCGTGCTGGAGCGCTACCAGACGGGGAAGACCATCGAGCCCCTGATGCGCCACGAGCCCCGCCCGGTGGAGGCGGAGTCGCCGGAGTACTACCCGGAGGAGGCGGCGCTGATGCGGTTCCTGGAGAAGTGGGGGTAGGGGGATGAGCGGGCGCGAGCCGGCGTGGTGGCAGCGCGGGACCGTCTACCAGGTGTACCCGCGCTCCTTCATGGACGCCGACGGCGACGGGGTGGGGGACCTCCCGGGGATCACGGCCCGGCTGGACCACCTGCGCTGGCTGGGGGTGGACGCGGTGTGGATCTCGCCGATCTACCCGTCGCCGATGAAGGACTTCGGCTACGACGTGTCGGACTACACGGGCGTCCACCCGCTCTTCGGCACGCTGGAGGACTTCGACCGGCTGCTGCGCGAGGCGCACGCCCGGGAGCTGCGGGTGATCCTGGACTTCGTCCCCAACCACAGCTCCGACCGGCACCCCTGGTTCGTGGAGTCGCGGTCGTCGCGCGACTCCCCGAAGCGCGGCTGGTACCTCTGGCGCGACCCCGCCCCGGACGGCGGCCCCCCGAACAACTGGCTCTCCTGCTTCGGGGGGAGCGCCTGGGAGCTGGACGAGGCGACGGGGCAGTACTACTACCACGCCTTCCTGCGGGAGCAGCCGGACCTGAACTGGCGCAACCCCGAGGTGGTGGACGCCATGCTGGACGTGCTCCGCTTCTGGCTGGACCGGGGGGTGGACGGCTTCCGGGTGGACGTGATCTGGCACCTGCTCAAGGACGACCGCTTCCGCGACAACCCGCCCAACCCGGAGTGGCGCGAGGGCGTGGACCCGTTCCAGCAGCTGGTCCCGGTCCGGACCACCGACCTCCCGGAGGTGCACGGGGTCATCGCCCGGATGCGCCGCCTCTTCGACGGGTACGAGGGGGACCGCGTGCTGATCGGGGAGATCTACCTCCCGGTGGAGCGCCTGGTGCGGTACTACGGGACCGACCTCGCGGGGGTGCACCTCCCCTTCAACTTCCAGCTCGTCCTGGCGGAGTGGGACGCCCGCCACCTCGCCCGGCTGATCGAGGAGTACGAGGGGGCGCTCCCGGAGGGCGGGTGGCCCAACTGGGTGCTCGGGAACCACGACCAGCACCGCATCGCCTCGCGGGTGGGCCCGGCGCAGGCCCGGGTGGCCGCGGTGCTCCTGCTCACCCTGCGCGGCACCCCGACGCTCTACTACGGGGACGAGATCGGGATGCGCGACGTGCCAATCCCCCCCGAGCGGGTGCAGGACCCCCTGGAGAAGAACGTCCCCGGCCTGGGGATGGGCCGCGACCCGGAGCGCACCCCCATGCAGTGGAGCGCGGCGGAGAACGCCGGCTTCACCACGGGAGAGCCCTGGCTCCCCGTCGCGGAGGATTTCCGGGAGGTGAACGTGGAGGCGGAGCGCGACGACCCGGCCTCCATGCTCACCCTCCACCGCCTCCTCCTCGCCCTGCGCCGCGCCGAGCCCGCGCTGTCGGTGGGCCGCTTCGAGCCCGTGGAGGCCGAAGGCGACGTCCTGGCCTACCTGCGACGTGCCCCGGGCGGCGGGAGCGGCTTCCTGGTCGCCCTCAACCTGGGCCCGCGCCCCCAGCTGCTCCGCCGCGCTCCCGCCGGCACGGTCGTCCTCTCCACGCACCCCGACCGCGACGGCGAGCCCGTCGGCGGCGACCTCCCCCTCCGCCCCGACGAGGGCGTCGTCGTCCGCCTGCCGTAGTTTCCCGATAGCCCCGGCCAGGGTGAGCCGGGACTGTCGGACGACCGACCACGAGATCCACGTCTCAGCTACTGTCCCGAGCTCTCACCCAGGGCGACGAGAAGCTCGTCCAGCTGATCGAACGTCTCGACCATTGCATCGGCTGCCCCGGTGCCGGCAGCGTCGAGCGCTTCCTTCGAAGGATAGCTCTCGCGCAGGACCACCAGCGTCTTGCCGCCCGTTTCCTCGAAGGTGACCGTGGTGACCGGCCCGCCCTCGCCGCCTTCTTCATTGGTCCAGGCGAGGCGCGAATACGGCTGCACTTCGACATACGTGCCGAAAAACGCGGCAGGCTCGGGGCCACCGTGGTCGAATACCAATCGGTACTTGCCTCCGACACGAGCATCCACTTCGCAGGACAGCAGGGCCATTCCCATCGACTTGGGCACCCACCAACGCTTGAGCAGCTCGGCCTTGGTAAATGCCTCGAACACGATGCGCGCCGGGCCGTTGATGGTCCGCGTGACCACCACCTCGCGGTCCGACTTCCGTTCCACCGTGGTGCGGTTCTTCACGGGGCCGGGGCTACTTTCGATTCTTTCGTCCATCGCTCTTCTCCTTTCGTGTCAGTTCCTCGACAACCCTGTCCAACTCGTCGAAGCGTTCGTCCCAGCGCTGGCGGTACCTCTCGAGCCACGCCGTCTCTTCCTCCAATCGGCGCGGGCCCAGCTGGCACGTCCGCACGCGCCCGATCTTCTTCGTGGTGACGAGCCCCGCCTGCTCCAGAACGCCGACGTGCTTCTTCATGCCCGTGAGCGTCATGTGGAACTTCTCGGCAAGCTCCGTGATCGAAGCGTCGGCTCGTGCGAGCTGCTCCAGAACGCCACGCCGGGTGGCGTCCGAGAGCGCGGCGAACGAAGTATCAAGTCGGGTCGTCGTCATATACTGAACCATGTGGTTCAGTATTTAACGCAAGCGCTCGCGACATGCAAGGGGTGGCCGCGAAGAACAAAAAATGAAGCGGAGGAGACTCGCCGGCAGTTTGGCGAGGCTCCTCCGCGCGAAGGGAGACAGCCGGGCAGTTTCGGCTGGCTCCCGGAGCCCGCGTAGAAGACCGGCGCTGTTTGCCGGGCTTCGGAGCGGCCCCGCCAGCACGAAAGCCTACGAAGCCCCCACCGCCTCCTCCGACGCCGCCCCCTCCTCCACACGCCGCTCCGGAAGCGGGATCTCGTGCACGTAGTACATCTCCCCCACCTTTTCACGGCGAAGCAGCGCCAGCGACACGTTGAACACCGGGATCCCCTTGGGCGTGGCCCCCCGGAAGCTCCCCGCGTGCGCGTGCCCGTGGAACGCCACCGCGGCGTCGTACCGGTCCAGCGGCTCCGCCAGGCGGTCGGTGCCCAGGAAGGGGAAGATGACCTCCGGCTCCCCCATCACGGTGTCCAGGATGGGGGCGTAGTGCAGGAGCGCCACCCGGATGGGGGTGGAGAGCTTGCGGAGCGCCATCTCCAGCTTCTTCACCTCCTCCAGCGTGCAGTCCACGAACGCCTTGGTCCCCGACTCGCCGAAGGCGGTGAGCGTCCCCCGCCCGAAGCCGCCCATGAACCCCTTCACCCCGGCGAACCCCACGGCGTCGTTGAGCTGGAAGGTGTCGCCGTCCAGCACGTGCACCCCCCGCTCGCGGAGGATGGCGACCGCCTCGTGCACCTGCGACGACTCGTGGTCGTGGTTCCCCAGCACGGCGACGATGGGGATCTTGACGTCGGCCAGCTCGCCCACCACCACGCGGATCTCCGCGGGGGTCCCCCAGCGCGTCAGGTCGCCGGCCAGGAGGAGGACGTCGGCGTCCCCGTTGACCCGCGCGAAGAGGGGGCGGTAGGCGCCCACGTCCTCCTCGCCGCAGTGGAAGTCGCCCACGGCGGCGATGCGCACGCTGCGCCGGCCGTCGCTCCGGCGGCGGTTGCGCGACTCCGAGCCGTTGCTGCTGTGCTCTCCGTCCATCAGGCCGTCTCCTCCAGCTCCTCTTCGTCGGGTACCTCGGACTCCTCCGCGCCCTCGGTGCGCTGGTCCCACACGTCCGCCTCCTCGATGGCGCGGACCTCGGGGCTCGCCTTCATCCGCTCGATGGACTTCCGGCGCAGGTCGTGGAACCCCCACTCGTTCACGTCGATGGCGAAGCTGAAGCGGGAGATCAGGGTGCCGCGGGTGGCCTGCTCGTCGGGCGACCTCCCGCACCGCCTCGCCGGCGGCGCGCTCCAGCAGCTCGTCCAGCACCCACTGGGGGACGCGGCTCCGGTAGCCCGGGTACACGTAGAAGAACATCTGGAGCTGGGCCAGGAGGAGGGGCCAGTCGCCGCCCGTCTTGTCCACCAGCCGCCGCCAGTCGAGCTGGGCGCCGACGCACAGGATCAGGTGGACGATGTCGGCCATGTCCTGCCGGTGGCGCTCGCTGATGAACAGCCGGTGCCAGATCAGCTCCTCGGCCGGGGCCACGCGCACCGGGGTGGCGGCGAGGATGGCGGGGGAGCTGTGCCGGTACCAGTCGGCGTCGATCAGCGCCAGCCCGTTCCCCATCCCGAAGATGATGTCGATGAAGTAGGGGTCGTCCTTGGCCTTGGCCAGCCAGTGCGACTGCTCCAGCACCGTCCTGAACCCGGCCTCGCGCAGCGTGCGCATGGCGGGCACCACGGAGGCGGGGTCGCAGAAGATGTCCAGGTCCTTGGTCTGGCGGTAGATCCCCGTGTGCTCGTAGATGGCGTACGCTCCCGCGACCACGTAGGGCACCCCGGCCTCGTTCAGCGCGCGGAGGGCGCGCTTGTAGATCTCCCGCTCGTCCTCGGGGATCCAGAAGTCGCCGTGGGTGACCGACTTGGCCTCCTCGTGGGTGAGGTTGTCCATGAAGGGGAGGCTCTTGGGGGCGGATCGCGTCTCGGGCATGATTCCTCGGGTTCCGTGTTGACGCCGGATTTAGCAAGGATCGGGCCCCGGAGGGAGCACCCGCGCCGCGAGGGGGGATTTGCCCCGCGCCGGGAGCGGGCCTATCTTGCACGCCATGTTCGAAGACCTGAAGAGCCTGTTCTCACGGGCCTACGCCTCGTTCCACGACGAGCTCTCCCGGCGCGAGCCGGAGGACCAGGTCGCGGAGCTGCTGGGCGCCATGCGGCGCGAGATGGTGGAGGCGCGGGCCAACCTCCCGGTGCTGGAGGAGGGGGTGGCGCGCGCCCGCGCGGAGCTGGAGCGCGAGCGCCGGGCGCTGGCGGACGTCGAGCGGCGCGGCGGGATGGCGGAGCGGATCGGCGACGCGGAGACGGCGCGGGTGGCGTCGGAGTTCACCGCGCGCCACCGCGAGCGGATCGCGGTGCTGGAGGACAAGGTCCGCGCGGCGGAGGCGGAGCGCGACCTCCACGCCCGCGAGATCTCCGAGATGTCGCGCAAGTACAAGGAGGCCGACGCCAACCGCTTCGCCATGGTGGCCCGGCTGCGCACCGCGCGCGCCAAGGGGAACATGGGCGCGGCGCTGGGCGGGGCGGGCGGCCCCCAGGACGACCTGGACCGCATGGCGGAGGGGATCGAGGACCGCTCCCGCCACGCGGAGGCCATGGAGGAGCTGTCGGGGCTGGACGATCCCGCGCCTCCGCCGCGGAGCCCGGCCGACGACGTGGAGGAGCGCCTGCGGGAGCTGAAGCGGCGGATGGGGCGCGAGTAGCCGTCCCGTTCCCGGTCCGGAAAGCGGAAGCCCCGCCCCCCTCGCGAGGGGGGCGGGGCTTCGTTCACCCGGCCGGGCGGCCGGGCCGGCTCAGAACCAGCCGGAGTCGTAGCCGCGGTTGTACGGGCGGTTGTTGAAGCCGGAGTCGTACCCCCGGTTCATCCCGCCCCGGTACCCGCCGCCCCCGGCGTCCATGGTGTCGCGGTCGTACCCGCGGCGGAAGCCGCCGCGCATGGAGCGGATGGGGGTGTGGTTCTGGCGGTCGCCGAAGGGATCGCCGTTGTCGGTCTGCCAGCGCCCCTCGTCCATGTCGCGGGCGCCCATGTCGCGCAGGCCCATGTCGCGGTCGTACCCGCTCCACGAGCCGCGCATCCCCCGGTTGCCGTAGTCCGCGTCGTACCCCCCGCCCCGGTACCCCAGCCCGCCCTGGAGGTTGGCCCCCGGGTTCCCGCGGTAGGTGTAGTCGCGGTCGTCCTGGTGCTGCATGAGGTCGCGGTCCTGGTTCCAGGCCCCGTCGGCCCACCAGCTCCGGCCGCCCATGTCGCGGTCGTAGCCGGAGTTGGAGTACCCCGAGCCGGAGTACCCGCCGGAGGTGCCGCCCCAGCCGGTCCCCGCGGACATCCCGCCGCGGCTGTTCCCGTAGTCGCGGTCGTACCCGCCCGCGTCCATGGCGTCGCGCACGCCGTTGGTCATGCGGTTCCATCCGCGGCGGAGCCCGCCCGCCGCGCCGCCGCCCATGTCACGGTTCCCGTAGCCGCTCGCCCCGTACGCGCTCCCGCCCCGGTAGCCGTAGTCGCGGTCGTAGTCCCGGTTGAAAAGTGCCATGTTCAGCCTCCTCGGTTCCTGGTTTCCGGCCCCGGCCGCGCCGGCGGTATCGGCGGCCGGGGGAAGCGGTCCGGTTCGCAAGCTCCGTTCCAGAGCGGGGTGCGGGCTTGTCCCCCGGAGCGCCTCCGCCTACGTTTGGGCCCTTCGACCGGAACTGAATCACTGCCATCGACTTGAGACCCCTTCCATGAACCCGTCCCCGGCCTCCGTGATCCGCGCCTACCCGCTCTTCCAGGCGCTCGACGACGACGAGGTGGCGCACCTCGCCTCGCTGGCGGAGGAGAAGCGCTCCCCGGCCGGCTCCTACGTCTTCCGCGAGAGCCAGCCGCGCCGCGCCTTCGGGATCGTGCTCGCCGGCCGCGTCCAGATCGTCAAGGGGATGAAGGGACGCCCCGAGGTGCTGCACGTCCTCGTCCCGGGCGAGTCGTACGGGGAGGGGAGCCTGCTGGACGACTACCCGCACTCCACCTCCGGGGTGGTGAGCGAGGAGCTGGTGGCGCTGGAGATCCCCCGCGAGGGCATCCAGGCGGCGGCGCAGGAGCGCCCGGCGCTCTTCGGGAAGCTGGCGCTGGCCGCCGCGCGGGTCATCTCCTCGCGCCTCCGGCACGCCAACGCCCGCCTCTCCACCCGCGGCGCGGGCTACCTCTCCGGCGAGCTGCGCTCCGAGCACGACCTGCTGGGCGAGCGGCAGCTCTCCGTGGACCTGTACTACGGGGTGCAGACGCTGCGCGCGGTGGAGAACTTCCCCATCACCGGGATCCCCATCTCCCAGTACCCGCACCTGCTGCACGCGCTGGCCGCGGTCAAGGAGGGGGCGGCGCTCGCCAACCGGGAGCTCGGCCTCCTGGACCCGGCCGTCACCGACGCCGTGGTGGCCGCCTGCCGCGAGATCCGCGACGGGCGGCTGCACGCGCAGTTCGTGGTGGACGTGGTGCAGGGCGGGGCGGGGACCTCCACCAACATGAACGCCAACGAGGTGATCGCCAACCGGGCGCTGGAGATCCTGGGGCACCGCAAGGGCGAGTACGACGTGGTCCACCCCAACAACCACGTCAACCTCTCCCAGTCCACCAACGACGTGTACCCGACCGCGCTCAAGATCGCCGCCAACTGGTCCATCCAGGAGCTGGTGCGGGCGCTGGCGGAGCTGCGCGACGCCTTCCACGAGAAGGGGCGCGAGTTCGCGGACGTGCTGAAGATGGGGCGCACCCAGCTGCAGGACGCCGTCCCCATGACGCTGGGGCAGGAGTTCACCGCCTTCGCCGTCACCATCGGGGAGGACATCGACCGGCTGGGGGAGGCGGCCGCCCTGGTGCGCGAGATCAACATGGGCGCCACCGCCATCGGCACCGGGATCAACACCGACCCGCGCTACGCCGCCACCGTGTGCCGCACGCTCGCCGAGGTGACCGGGCTGGAGCTGGTGACCGCGCCCGACCTGATCGAGGCCACCTCCGACACCGGCGCCTTCGTGCAGCTCTCCGGGGTGCTGAAGCGGGTGGCGGTGAAGCTCTCCAAGATCTGCAACGACCTGCGCCTCCTCTCCTCCGGGCCGCGCACGGGGCTCAACGAGATCAACCTCCCCCCCATGCAGCCGGGGTCGTCCATCATGCCGGGGAAGGTGAACCCGGTGATCCCCGAGGTGGTGAACATGGTGTGCTTCCAGGTGGTGGGGAACGACCTCACCATCACCATGGCCGCCGAGGCGGGTCAGCTGCAGCTCAACGTGTTCGAGCCGGTGATCGCCTTCAACCTGTTCCAGTCGGTGGACATGCTCACCCGTGGCGCGGTGGTGCTGCGGGAGCGGTGCATCGTGGGGATCACCGCCAACCGCGAGCGGATGCTGGAGATGGTGCACCACTCCATCGGGCTGGTCACGGCGCTGGTGCCGTACATCGGGTACGAGCGGTCGTCGGCGGTGGCGAAGGAGGCGCTGCTGTCGGGGCGGGGGGTGTACGAGCTGGTGCGGGAGAAGGGGTGGCTGTCGCAGGAGCAGCTGGACGACATCCTCTCGCCGGCCGGGATGACGCATCCGCGCGCCATGCCGGCCGAGGCGTCGGTGCCGCCGTCGCAGCCGCCGGTGGCGTGAGCTCGTTTTCGAGGTTTGGGGCCGCTCCGGAGCCCGGCGGAAACTACCCCGCCTGTCTCCTCCGCGGGGGCGGTGAGCCTCGCGAAACCGCCCGCGAGTCTCCCCGCCCCGGAGTGAGCCAGCCGAAACTGCCCGGCTGTCTCCCTCCGCTACGGATCATACGGGTACTGCGGAACGGCAACGACAAGAAAACCCTCTCCCAGGATTGGGAGAGGGTGCGAGCCTGAGCGAGCGGGTGAGGGCCGTGGAAGCCCGTCTCGACTCCTTCGATTCCCTGCGCGGACCCCGCTCCTTCCGCTTCTGCGGGCACCGCGAGACCTTCGTCGCCACGTCGCTCCAGGACGTGCTCCCCGTGCTGCTGCGCGTCGAGGAGGCGGTCGCGGGGGGGCTGCACGCCGCCGGTTACGTGGCGTACGAGGCGGCTCCCGCGTTCGACCCGGCGCTCGTCACCCACGCGCCCGATCCGCGGCTCCCCCTCGCCTGGTTCGCGGTGTTCGAGCGGCGCGAGGAGTCGGCCGGGCCCGGCGACCTCCCGGAGGAGGAGTTCTCGCTGGGGGAGTGGCGGGCGTCCGTGGACGGAGGCGGAATACGCCGAGAGGGTCGGGCGCATCCGGGAGCTGATCGCGGCGGGGGACACCTACCAGGTCAACTACACCTTCCGCCTGCGCGCGCCGTTCCGCGGGAGCGACCTGGGGCTGTACCGCCGGCTCTGCCTGGCGCAGCGGAGCGCCTACTGCGCGCTCCTGCGGGTGGGGGACGTGTCGGTCGTCTCCACCTCGCCGGAGCTGTTCTTTCGCTGGGCGGACGGCGAGCTGGAGCTGCGGCCGATGAAGGGGACGCGGCCGCGGGGGCGGTGGGCGGCCGAGGACGAGGCGCTGGCGGCCGAGCTCCCGGCCTCCCCCAAGGAGCGCGCGGAGAACCTGATGATCGTGGACCTGCTCCGCAACGACGCAGGGCGCATCTCCGAGTGGGGCTCGGTCCGCGTCCCCCGGATGTTCGAGACCGAGCGCTACGAGACCGTCCACCAGCTCACCTCCACCGTCCGCTCCCGCACCCTCCCGGGGACCACGCTCACCGGCGTGCTCCGCGCCCTCTTCCCCTGCGGCTCCGTCACCGGCGCGCCCAAGGTCCGCACCATGGAGATCGTCCGGGAGCTGGAGGACGGGCCGCGCGGCGTCTACACCGGCGCCCTGGGGTTCGTGTCCCCGGGGGAGGCCGCCTTCAGCGTCGCCATCCGCACGCTGCTGATCGACCGGGCGGCGGGGGAGGCGGAGCTGGGGGTGGGGAGCGGGATCACCTGGGACGCCGCCGCCGCCGCCGAGTGGCGCGAGTGCCTGGACAAGGCGGAGTTCGTCCGCCACGCGCCCGTGGGCTTCCGGCTCCTGGAGACCCTGCTGTGGGAGCCCGGCGCCGGGTTCTTCCTCCTGGACGGGCACCTGGCGCGCATGGCCGCCTCCGCGCGCCGCTTCGGCTTCGCCTTCGACGCGTCGTCGGCGGCGGCTCGCCTGTCGGAGGTGGCCGGGAGCGGCCCCCTCCGCGTGCGGCTCCTCCTGGCGCGGGGCGGGGAAGTGTCCGTGGAGGCCCATCCCCTCTCCGCCGGGGAAGCCTCCCCGGTGCGCGTCGCCGTCTCCGCGCGCCCGGTGGACAGCCGCGACCCGCTGCTGTACCACAAGACCGACCGCCGCGAGGCCTACCGCTCGCGCGCCGCCGAGCGCCCCGACGTGGACGACGTGCTCCTGGTGAACGAGCGCGGCGAGGTGGCCGAGTCCACCCTCGCCAACGTGGTGGTCCGCGCCGGCGGGGAGGCGTGGACGCCGCCGGTCGAATCCGGCCTCCTCCCGGGCGTCTTCCGCGAGCACCTGCTCCGCGCCGGCGAGCTCCGCGAGCGGACGCTCCGCGTCGAGGACCTGCGGCGCGCCGACGAGCTGTACCTGGTCAACTCCGTGCGGAAGTGGCGCCGCGCGGTCCTGGTGGACTGATCCGTACGCACCCACTCCCATGACGCGCTCTCCTCGCATCCTCCTCCCCGCGCTCGCGCTGGCGGCCCTCCTCGCCGCCTGCTCGCCCGTGTACGTGATCCGCGCCGGGTACGAGGAGGCCAAGATCCTCGCGCGCCGCCAGCCGATCCGCGAGCTGGTGGAGGACCCGCGCACCCCGCCCGCGCGGCGCGCCAAGCTGTCCCTGGTGCTCCAGGCGCGCACCTTCGCCGACCGCAGCCTCCGGCTCAGGGCCGGGCAGAGCTACACCACCTTCTCCCAGCTCCCGCACGACACCCTGGCGCTGGTGCTCTCCGCCGCCTACCAGGACCGCTTCCAGGCGCACACCTGGTGGTTCCCCATCGTGGGGAGCGTCCCGTACAAGGGGTTCTTCAGCGAGTCCTCCGCCAGGAAGGAGATGCGGAAGCTGGAGGCCCGGGGGCTGGACACCTACCTGCGCCCCACCTCCGCCTTCAGCACCCTGGGGTGGTTCAACGACCCCGTCGTCTCCCCCGTGCTGCGCTACGGCGACGTGGACCTGGTGAACACCGTGGTCCACGAGATCTTCCACAACACCCTGTACCTGTCCGGCCAGGCGCAGTTCAACGAGAGCGTCGCCACCTTCGTGGGAGGGCGCGGGGCCGTGGACTTCTTCTGCCGGCGCGACGGGCCCGAGTCGCCCCCGTGCCGCGAGGCGCAGGCCGCCTGGGAGGACGACCTCCTCTTCGGCCGCTTCCTGGACGACCTCGTGGCCGAGCTGGAGGCGCTGTACGGGCGCGCCGACCTCGGCCGCGAAGCCAAGCTCGCCGCCCGCGACACCGTCTTCCGCGGCGCGCAGGAGCGGTTCGCGCGGGAGGTCCGCCCGCGCCTGAAGGTGCAGAGCTTCTCCACCTTCCTCACCACCCCGCTCAACAACGCCACCCTGATCTCCCGGCGGCTCTACTACCACCGCCTGGAGCTGTTCGAGCAGGTGTACCGCTCCCGCGGCGGCGACCTCCCGAGCACCGTCGCCGACGTGGTGCGGGCCGCCCGCGGGTCGCGCGACGCCTACGCCGCCGTCCAGGGCCTGCTCCCCCCCGCTCAGTAGGCCCCCAGCATCGCCGCGGCCGCCCCCGCCGCGGCGAGCAGCACCCCCGCCACCGACGCCCACCCCAGCACCCGGCCCCCCGCCAGGCTCCCCTCCCGGGGGACCAGCACCACCCCCAGCGCCGCTCCCCCCAGCAGCCCGCCCAGGTGCGCCCAGTTGTCGATCAGCGCGAACCCCAGCACCCCCAGCGCCGCCGTGGCCGCCACCGCGTACAGCATCCGCGACAGGAAGTCGTCCGGGAGCTCGCCGGGGCGCCGCGCCGCCAGCACCGCCAGGAAGCCGACGAACCCCATGATCCCCCCCGACGCCCCCACCGAGGAGGCCGGCGAGAGCGCCTGGCTGAAGAGCGACCCCGCCACCGCCGACACCAGGAAGACCGTCGCCAGGCGGAAGCGGGAGGTGTGGACCTCCACGTAGCGCCCCAGCGCCAGCAGCGCCGACCCGTTGGCCGCCAGGTGGAGCAGGCTCCCGTGCAGCATGGCCCCCGTCGCCAGGCGCCACACCTCCCCCTCCGCCACCGCCTCCTTCACCAGCCCCGCCGCCGCCACCGACACGTCCGGGTCCACCTGCTGGAGCAGGTACACGGCCCCCAGCACGATCCCCAGCCCCATGGTGTACGGCGCCGGCTGCTCCGCCGCCCAGAGCGCGTGCCGCCCGTTCTGGCGCATCCGGGCGAAGTCCTCCGGCACCGTACGGCGGGCGCTCCGCACGCCGTACACCGCGCCCAGGAGCCACACCCCCGCGAGCGCCCCCGCCAGCAGGAGGAGCGGGGGGACCCCCGTCACCGGGTCGGCCAGGAGCACCGCCAGCACCGCCACCCCCAGCACCCCCGCCGCCGTGGGGAGGACCCGCTTCCGGGCCCCGGCCACCGCGTGCTCCCGGTACGCCTCCACCAGGAAGGGGACGCGCTCCGGGCGCACGATCGCGTCGTGCTCCGGCGTCCACACCCCCCGCACCGCCGGCGCCTCCCGCACCACCGCCGCCAGCTGGTCGCGCGTGCAGGGGTGCGCCCCGTCGGAGGTCACGAAGCCGTACTCCGCCCCCTCGGGCTTCGAAGACGGGAGCGGGGGGTCTTCCCGCCAGGGCGCGGGAGTGCTGCTCTCTGGGGGCACGCAGGTCCGGAGTGGAAAGTGGTAAAGTGCGCCGGCTCCCACCAGGATACCACCGCCCCCGAAGGCGCGGAAGCCGGCGGGCGCGCCGGGACTTGTGGTTTTCGGCCCCGCCCGTAAATTTCCCAAACAGCAATGAGCCGCCGGCGAAAGGCACCTCCCCTGCGCCGGCGGCTCGTCTTGCAGGTCTTTCCAGGACGATCTATGAGCGACGAGACACACCCCACCGACACCTACAATCCGCTCGAAGTGGAGCGGAAGTGGCAGGCCCGGTGGGAGGAGGAAGGGACCAACGCCTACACCGACGCGGAGCTGCGGAAGGCGGGAGTGCAGGGGAAGCCCTTCTACAACCTGATGATGTTCCCGTACCCCTCCGCCGAGGGGCTGCACATCGGGAACATCTACGCCTTCGCGGGCGCCGACATCTACGGGCGCTTCAAGCGGCTGCAGGGGCACGACGTCTTCGAGCCCATCGGCTTCGACGCGTTCGGCATCCACTCCGAGAACTTCGCGCTCAAGCAGGGGATCCACCCCACCGAGCTCATCCCGCGCAACGTGGAGCGCTTCACCCGGCAGCTCCGCCGCGTGGGGCTCATGTACGACTGGAACCACACGGTCGACACCACCCAGCGCGACTACTACCGCTGGACCCAGTGGATCTTCCTCCAGCTCCTCAAGGCCGGGCTGGCGGTCAAGAAGGAGGCGCCCGTCAACTGGTGCCCCTCCTGCAACACCGTGCTCGCCAACGAGCAGGTGGTGGGCGGCGCCTGCGAGCGGTGCGGCACCGCCGTGGAGATGCGCACCCTCTCCCAGTGGTTCTTCAAGATCTCCGACTACGCCGGCCGCCTGCTGGACAACCTGGCCGAGCTGGACTGGTCCGAGACCACCAAGAAGGCCCAGGAGAACTGGATCGGGCGGAGCGAGGGGGCCGAGGTCGTCTTCCCGGTGGTGAGCGAGACCAGCTCGCGCGAGACCGACGACGGCTCCGAGGTGGTGCGCCAGGCGTTCCGGTACTTCCTCACCGCCGACCAGATCGTCTCCCGCTGGCAGGAGCTGGAGTACCCCGCGGTCCGCGTGTTCACCACGCGCCCGGACACCGTCTTCGGCGCCACCTACATGGTGCTCGCCCCCGAGAACCCGCTGGTCGACCAGATCACCCCCAAGGAGCGCCGCCGCGCGGTGGACGCGTACCGCCGCAAGGCCGCCAAGAAGGACCTGGTCAGCCGCAAGAAGACGGACAAGAAGAAGACCGGCGTGGACACCGGCGCCCGGGTGCTGAACCCGGCCACCGGGAAGGAGATCCCCGTCTGGATCGCCGACTACGTCCTGATGGAGTACGGGACCGGGGCCATCATGGCCGTCCCCGGCCACGACGAGCGCGACTTCGAGTTCGCCAAGCAGTACAAGCTCCCCATCGTCCGGGTGGTCGCCGGGGAGGAGGACGAAGCCGACACCCCGCTGGCGGAGGCGTACACCGGCCCCGGGCGGCTGGTCAACTCCGGCCACTTCGACGGGACGGACGCGGACTCCGCCCGGCGCGAGGTCACCGCCTGGCTGGCCGAGCGGAACGCCGCCGAGCCCCGCACCAACTACCGCCTGCACGACTGGTGCATCTCGCGCCAGCGGTACTGGGGCCCGCCCATCCCCGTGCTGTACTGCGACGACTGCGGCGTGGTCCCCGTCCCCGAGGAGCAGCTCCCCGTGGAGCTGCCGTTCATCGAGGACTTCAAGCCCGACGCGAGCGGCGTCTCCCCGCTGGCGCGGCACAAGGAGTGGTACCTGACCGGGTGCCCCAGCTGCGGCGGGATCGCGCGGCGCGAGACCGACGTGTCCGACACCTTCCTGGACTCGGCCTGGTACTTCCTGCGCTATCCCTCCGCGGGGAACGACCGGCGGGCGTTCGAGCCGTCGCTGACCCGGAACTGGCTCCCCGTGGACAGCTACATCGGGGGGAACGAGCACGCCGTGCTCCACCTCCTGTACGCGCGGTTCGTCACCATGGTCCTGCACGACCTGGAGTGGATCGACTTCGAGGAGCCGTTCACCCGCTTCCGCGCCCACGGCCTGATCATCAAGGACGGCGCGAAGATGTCCAAGTCCAAGGGCAACGTCATCGTCCCGGACGAGTACATCGAGGAGTACGGGGCCGACACCCTGCGCACCTACCTGATGTTCCTGGGGCCGTACCAGGAAGGCGGCGACTTCCGCGCCACCGGGATCACCGGGCCGTACAACTTCCTCACCCGGCTCTGGGACGCCGTCCTGGGGGCCGAAGACCGGCCGCTCGACCCCGCGGTGGAGCAGAAGCTGCACGCCACCATCCGCAAGGTCACCGAGGACCTGGAGGCGCTCTCGCACAACACCGCCATCGCGGCGATGATGGAGTACCTCAACGTGGTCCGCGCGGGCGGGCGCACCCCGGAGCGCGCCGCCGTGGAGCCGCTGGTGGTGCTGGTGTCCCCCTTCGCCCCGCACCTGGCCGAGGAGCTGTGGTCGCGCCTGGGGCACGCCGAGTCGCTGTGGCGGAGCGCCGCCTGGCCCGACTACGACCCCGCCAAGGCCGTCGCCGACACCGTGGAGTTCGTGGTGCAGGTCAACGGCAAGGTGCGCACGAAGATGACCATGGCCCGCGGGGTCTCGGAGTCCGACGCGCGCGACGCGGCCCTGGCCGATCCCAACGTGCAGCGGTTCCTGGACGGGAAGCAGGTGCGGAAGACGGTGTTCGTTCCAGACCGTCTGCTGAATCTGGTGGTGGGGTAGTACGGGGAGGGTTCGGGCGTGCCCCCCGCTGGCGCGGGGGTCGGGCTGCGGCTCCGTAAGCCGGCAAACAACGCCGGCTAACGGAGTCGAGCCCCGCAAACTACGCGGGTCTCGCCCCTTCGGGCTCGCATCCCTCACGCAACCGCTTGTCGTACCTGTAGTTGTCGTGCTCCCCTCCCCCCTTGTGGGGGAGGGGCCGGGGGTGGGGGGTGAGGGAGCGCCCCGCCGACGACCCCACGCGACACAGCCCCGGAAAACATGCGAGGGGGCGCTCCGGCCGGAGCGCCCCCTCGCTTTTCAGAGCTGCCCGACGACGCGGACCGGGGCCGCGGTCCGCTCCGAGCTGCCGTCGCCCGGGAGCATCCCCCAGCAGTAGGCGATCCCGTCCGTCGTGAGCCCGCAGGTCGAGATCCCTCCCGCCTCCAGCGTCCTCCAGCGGTGTCCGCCCGCCACCTCCGCCGGCGCGCAGGTCGACCTGCCGTCGCCGCACCCCGCCTGCCCCGCGGTGGAGCCCGTCCCCAGGACCCCGCCGTCGGCCTTCCCCCAGCACTGTGCCGTCCCGTCGGAGGTGAGCGCGCAGCTGTGCGACGAGCCCGCGCTGACCGAAGCGTACGTGGCCGACCCGGCCACCCGGGCGGGAGTGGGGTGGGCCACGCTGTCCGCCGTCCCGCCGCCCAGCTGCCCCAGCGCCGCCCAGCCCCAGCAGTACGCCTCCCCCGCCGTCGTCACCCCGCAGGTGTGGAGGCTCCCCGCGCTGAGCGAGCGGAAGACCCGACCCCCCACCACCGGCCGCATCTCCCGCGTGACCGGTCCCGCCGTCCCCCGGCCGAGCTGCCCGTAGCGGTCGTCCCCCCAGCAGTAGGCCTCGCCCGCCGCGGTGAGGCCGCAGGCGTGCGCCGCGCCCACCGTCACCGAGCGGAGCGCCACCGTGGCCCCCTCCGGCTCCGCCCCCCTCCAGCACGCCAGGGCGCCGTCCGTCCGGATCGCGCAGGTGCCGTAGCCCCCCGCCGCCAGCGACGCGTACGGACCCGCCGAGCGGAGGACCGGGACCGCCGAGCACACGTACATGCTGGCGCCGCGCATCCCCGGCGGGCCGCAGAGCCGCTGCGTCCCCTCCAGCCGTCCCCAGCAGAACGCCGCCCCGGCCGGCGAGAGCGCGCAGGAGTACCACTCTCCCACGGCCACGCCCTCCAGCCGCCCCACCCGGTTGGGCGAGAAGGTGTAGTACGACGGGAAGGAGCTCGTGCCGAACAGCACCCCGTTCCCCACCGCCCCGTCGATGTTGACGCCCCAGCAGAAGGCCTCGCCCTCCGTGGTCACGCCGCAGGGGTTGTAGTCCCCCACGTCCAGCCGCGCGAAGCGCATCGCCCCCACCCGCACCTGCGCCGAGTCCGAGAAGCCGCCCGCCTCCGCGCGGATGACGGCCCGGCCCGTGCCCACCCCCGTCACCACCCCGGTGGAGTCCACCGTCGCGACGGTCACGTCGGAGCTGGACCAGCGCACCAGTCCCGGCCCCAGCGGGAACCCTCCCGTACCGGTCACCGAGGCGCCGAAGCGGACCGAGTGCCCCCGGTACACCAGCTCCGGCGGGGACACCAGGGCCACCGAGGCCACGCCGCTCACCACGCGCACCGCCGAGCTCCCCGCCACCCCGTCGATCGCGGCCCCGATGGAGGCCGTCCCGGGGCGCACCCCGCGGACCACCCCGGTCTGGCTCACCGTCGCCACCGTGGTGTCGCTCGAGCTCCAGACCGGAGCGCGCCCGGTCACTGCCGTGAACCCGGCGTCCTCCAGGCGTACGGACAGCGACGTGGTGCTCCCCACCAGGACCGCGCCCTCGGGAATCCCGACCTGGACGCGGACCACGCGCGGGAGCACCACCACGCGCAGCGAGGCCGACGTGGTCCCCGAGCGCGCCGTGACCCGGGTCTCGCCCGGGGCCCGGGCGAGGAGCACCCCCGCCGCGCTCACCGAGGCCACCACGGTGTCGCCCGACTCCCAGGTGAGCGCCGGCCCCGGGGCCGGGTTCCCGTAGCGGTCCAGGGAGACGGGGGCCAGACGCACGGAATCGAGCGCCACCACCGAGCGCGCGCTGTCCGCGAAGGCCACGCGCTCCACGGGGCCGGGAGCCGCCGTCGCGCGGAAAGTGGCGGCGGGGAGCGCCCCCACCGTCGCGGTGGCCGCGTGCTCCCCCGCCACCGTCGGCAGCGTCCAGCGGACGGAAGCCCGGCCGTCGCGGTCCGAGGTGGAGGTGGCGGTGACCGTCTCCCCCTTCCCGGAGGGAAGCTTCCAGACCACCTCCGCGCCGCTCACCGGGCGCTCCCGCGCGTCCCTGACCGCCACCACGAGCGGCTGCGGGAGCTCGCTCCCCACCTCGCCGGTCTGGGCGTCGCCCGAAGCCGCTCCCACCCCGGCCGGGGGCCTGCGCTCGGAGTCGAACAGCCCATCGCAGGAAAAGAGGACGGGCGTGAGGAGGACGGGGAGGAGCGTGCGGATGCGCATGGCGGAGAGCCTCCGTTGCCGTGGGTGCGCGGGACCGACAGGGGCGGGATGGAGGCCGCGAGGGGCCCCTGTCCACGAGAAATGGACGGTGGGTCGCGGCGGTCGGTCACTCCCGGAAACGGGGGTTGACGCGGGGGGGTGGGGTTGTTATCATGTATCTCCTTGTCGCGGGGTGGAGCAGCCTGGTAGCTCGTCGGGCTCATAACCCGAAGGTCGCGGGTTCGAATCCCGCCCCCGCTATTGACGCAGGCATCCGCCGCAGTCGGGCGGTTTTTTGTTGGGTGGGACGGTTCGGCCAGGTAGCTCAGTTGGTAGAGCACACGACTGAAAATCGTGGTGTCGGGGGTTCGACTCCCTCCCTGGCCACTGGAACGAACGTAGGGCAGTAGCTCAATTGGTAGAGCACCGGTCTCCAAAACCGGCGGTTGGGGGTTCGATTCCCTCCTGCCCTGCTCGGCAAGTCTGTGCGCCGCTATCGTCTAGGGGACTAGGACGCCGCCCTCTCACGGCGGAAACCGGGGTTCGAATCCCCGTAGCGGTACTGAGGCAAGGCGCTCACATAGCTCAGCCGGCAGAGCACTTCCTTGGTAAGGAAGAGGTCATGGGTTCGAGTCCCATTGTGAGCTTCCGGGAGTAGGCTCCCATCGTCTATCGGTTAGGACGCCACTCTTTCAAGGTGGAGAGCGGGGTTCGACTCCCCGTGGGAGCGCCAGCTTCGGCCCGCAAGTCCGGGGGCCGCGCTCGGCCGGGGACTGGAAAAGTCGAGCGGATTCGTTTAGGTTTGTCGGTCTGCGGGCATAGCTCAGTTGGTAGAGCGCAACCTTGCCAAGGTTGAGGTCGCCGGTTCGAGTCCGGTTGCCCGCTCTCGCAGAAGCATGGAAGTTTGGGGCCGTAGCTCAGTCGGTTAGAGTGCCGGACTGTCACTCCGGAGGTCGCGGGTTCGAGTCCCGTCGGCCCCGCTCGCAGAGCAGCAGCTTTTTTGACAACTCGGGTCGTCGTTGGGGCCGTAGCTCAGTTGGGAGAGCGCTTGAATGGCATTCAAGAGGTCAGGGGTTCGATTCCCCTCGGCTCCATGAGGTTTGGTTCGGGTGGGGTACCAGAGCGGTCAAATGGAGCAGACTGTAAATCTGCCGGCTTATGCCTACGAAGGTTCGAATCCTTCCCCCACCACTGGCCGGGGGCCGGGCCGCGAGGCCTGGACATCGCGGGCCGATGTGGTAAATTGAAGTGCCGCGGGCGGTTAGCTCAGTTGGTTAGAGCGCTACGTTGACATCGTAGAGGTCACAAGTTCGAGTCTTGTACCGCCCACTGGTGAAGAGCGGGGCCGTAGCTCAGATGGGAGAGCGCTGCAATCGCACTGCAGAGGTCAGGGGTTCGATTCCCCTCGGCTCCATCAGGGACCAGGTTGGTGCCACCGTAGCTCAGGGGTAGAGCACTCGATTCGTAATCGAGCGGTCGTCGGTTCAAATCCGACCGGTGGCTCTGGTCAAACCGCCGGGTGGCGGTTACATTCGGAAGGTGTCGCGGGAGTAGCTCAGTTGGCAGAGCATCAGCTTCCCAAGCTGAGGGTCGCGGGTTCGAATCCCGTCTCCCGCTTGTCGGTCTCCTCGCCCGTGGAGACGATCCCCGAGAGGGGAAACGGGCTTTTGTGCCCCTTGGTGTAACTGGCAACACGCCTGACTCTGGATCAGGAGAGTCCAGGTTCGAGCCCTGGAGGGGCAACTGTCGGGGAGAGGTGGGTGAGTGGCTAAAACCAACGGTTTGCTAAACCGTCGTGCCCAAAAGGCACACGCGGGTTCGAATCCCGCCCTCTCCGCTCCGCGCTGGACCGGTGTCCGAGCGGCTTAAGGAGCACGATTGGAAATCGTGTGGGGTGAATAGCCCTCGTGGGTTCGAATCCCACCCGGTCCGCTGTTCAGCAGGAAAGCCGGTCTGGTGTCGGTGCGGTCTGGTCTGGTGTGGCATCCGGGATTCGGGACGTGGCTCAGCCCGGTAGAGCACTCGCTTCGGGAGCGAGGGGTCGCCGGTTCAAATCCGGCCGTCCCGACTGTGGTTTGGAGGCGTAGTCCTAACTGGTAAGGCACCGCACTCGAAATGCGGCGCGGGCAACCGCTTGGGGGTTCGAGTCCCTCCGCCTCCGTGCTACGGTGCAACGACGTACGGCCCCTTCGCCCTCGCGGGTGGAGGGGCCGTTTTCGTTGTGGGTCGCGTCCAGGGCCACGTGTGACGCTCCCGCCGCTCCGCTCGTCCATGCACGGCGAGCGGCAAGCGATTGACAAGCATCGACTTCCGACGCATTCTCAAGGCTTCGCCGAACCGCACTCCGCAGCACGCCCGACGCCGCCGTTCCCGGCGCGCCCGGGCGTCCGTGCTTTCCGCTTCCCGCAGTCCCTTCGCCGAACAACCCATGCGACGCTTCCGCCGCAGCAGGATCTCCGTTGTGCTCCTGGCCGCCGTGTCCGCCTTCTCGTGCGTGGCCGACTCGCCCACCGGCCCCACCCCGAAGGAGCCCACCGACCCGGTGGAGCTCCGCATCGCCTCCGGGAACAACCAGACCGGGGTGGTAACCTCGACGCTGGGGGGCCCGCTGATCGTGCGGGTGGTCAACGCCAACGGGACCGGGCTGCAGGGAGTGCAGGTGCAGTGGGCGGTCAGCTCCAGCGGGGGGAGCGTCAACGTGCAGTCCTCCACCACCGACGCGGCCGGGGAGACGCGCAACCAGTGGACGCTCCCGGTCCGCGCGGGGAGCCACACGGTGACGGCGAGCGCCCAGGGGCTCGCTTCCGTGACCTTCAGCGCGACCGCGGTGGCGACGGGGGCCTCCCGGATCGAGAAGGTGATCGGCGACGGCCAGACGGCGGAGGCGGGGACGGCGCTCCGCGACTCGCTGATCGTGGCGGTGAGCGACCTCCACGGGAACCCGGTGGTGGGCCAGCCGGTGACGTGGGCCGTGGTGGCCGGGGGCGGCACGGTCAGCGCGGCGCAGGGCGCCACCGACGCGTCGGGGCTGGCGAAGGTGCGCCTGACGCTGGGGACCGCGGCGGGGGAGAACCGGGTGGAGGCGCGCACCGGGGAGCTGGCGCCCGCGACGTTCCGCGCGACGGCCACGGCGGGCGCGGCGGCGGGGGTGGCGAAGGTGGGGGGGGACGCGCAGGCGGGGACGGTGGGCGCGGCGCTCGCCGCCCCGCTGGTGGTGCGGGTGACGGACGCGGCCGGGAACCCGCGCCCGGGCGTGGGCGTGACCTGGCAGGTGACGGCCGGGGGCGGGTCGGTGTCGCCCGCGGTGGCGACGACGGACGAGAGCGGGCTGGCGCGCGGGAGCTGGACGCTGGGGACGGTGGCCGGGACGCAGCGGGTGCGCGCCTCGGCGGCGGGCGGGACGGTGGACTTCGAGGCCGCGGCGGCGCCCGGCCCGGCGGCGGCGATCTCCAGGGCGGGGGGCGACGGGCAGAACGGGGCGGTGGGGACGCTGCTGGCCGGGGCGCTGGTGGCGCGGGTGGCCGACGTCTACGGCAACCCGGTGCGCGGAGTGGCCGTGGCGTGGGCGGTGGCCTCCGGCGGGGGCGCCGTGGCGCCGTCCGCGCCGGCCACCGACGCGGACGGGGTGGTCCGCGCCCGGTGGACGCTCGGGCTCGTGGCGGGCGCCAACACCGCCACCGCCTCGCTGGCGGGCGGCCCGTCGGCCACCTTCACGGCCACCGGGAGCCCCGCGGGGGCCGGGACGCTGGCGGTGGTGGGTGGTGACGGGCAGACCGGGACGGTGGGGGCGGCGCTCGGCTCGCCCCTGGTGGTGAAGCTGACGGACGGGCAGGGAAGGGCGGTGCAGGGCGCCACCGTGGCGTGGAGCGTGACGGCGGGCGGGGGCTCGCTCACCCTCTCCAGCACGGCCACCGACGCGGAGGGCGTCGCCCGCGCCACCTGGACGCTGGGCGCGCGCCCGGGGCTCAACGCCGTCACCGCGGCGGCGAACGGGCTGGTCGTGTCGTTCGGCGCCACCGCCACGGCGGGGGCGGCGGCGACGCTCGCGCCGGTGAGCGGCGACGGGCAGAGCGCCACGCTGGGGCAGCCGCTCGCGAGCCCGGTGGTGGTGAGGGTGACGGACCGGAGCGGGAACCCGGTCGCGGGGACGGCGGTGTCCTGGACGGTGACGGGGGGCGGGGGCTCGGTCCCGGCCGCGGCCACGGCGACGGACGCGGAGGGGCTGGCGCGCACGGGGTGGACGCTGGGGACGGCGGCGGGGGCGAACACGCTGGAGGCGCGGGTGGAGGGGCTCGCCGGCTCCCCGGTGGTGTTCCGCGCCACGGCGGCGCCGGGCTCCGCGGGGACGCTGGTGAAGACGGGCGGGGACGGGCAGGCCGGGACGGCGGGGACGCAGCTCCCGGGGCTGCTGATCGTGCGCCTGCTGGACGCGTCGGGGAACCCGGTGGCGGGGGCGGGCGTCGCCTGGACGGTGGCGTCGGGCGGGGGGACGCTCTCGGGCTCGACGGTGACGACCAACTCCAGCGGCGACGCGAGCACCCGCCTCACGCTGGGGACCGCCGCCGGGCAGAACACGGTGACGGTGGCCGTCGGGGGCTCGGGCGCCACCTTCACGGCCACGGGGCTCCCGGGGGCGCCGGCGAGCCTGGCGAAGGAGGGGGACGGGCAGACGGGGGTGGTCGGCTCGACGCTGGTCCGGCCGGTGGTGGTGGTGCTGACGGACCGGCACGGGAACCCGGTGAGCGGGGTCCCGGTGGCCTGGACGGTCACGGGGGGCGGGGGCTCGCTCGCCCCCGCGTCCGCGGCCACCGACGCGCAGGGGCGCGCGCAGGCGGCGTGGACGCTGGGCGCGACGGTCGGGGCGAACGCGGCCACGGCGGCGGCGGGCGGGGTGACGGCGACGTTCGGCGCCACCGGGAACACGGCGACGGTGGCGGCGGTCGTGAAGTCGGGGGGCGACGCCCAGACGGGGCAGGCAGGCACGGCGCTGGCGGACTCGCTGGCGGTGCGCGTGGTCGACGGCGCCGGGAACCCGATCGGCGGGGTGGCGGTGGCCTGGGCGGTGGCGGCGGGCGGCGGGAGCGTGGCCCCCGCGGCCACGACGACGAACGCCTCGGGGATCGCGAAGACCCGCTGGACGCTG
Organism: uncultured Gemmatimonadales bacterium; assembly: GCA_963733105.1. GTDB lineage: Bacteria > Gemmatimonadota > Gemmatimonadetes > Longimicrobiales > Longimicrobiaceae > JAFAYN01. Next base: position 654,758 of record CAVTCB010000005.1, read on the forward strand.
GGCCCGGCGGCGGGGGCGAACGCGGTCACCGCGACGGCGGCCGGGGGGATGAGCGTCACCTTCTCGGCCTCGGGGACGGCGGGGACGGCTGCTGCGCTCACCCGGGTGTCGGGGAACGCGCAGACGGGGACGGTGGGGACGGCGCTGGCGGACTCGCTGGTGGTGCGGGCGGTGGACGCTTCCGGGAACCCGGTGGCGGGGGTGACGGTGGTCTGGTCGGTGACGACGGGCGGCGGGACGGTGGCCCCGGCGAGCGCGGTGACGCGCGCGGACGGGACGGCCCGCGCGCGCTGGACGCTGGGTGCCGCGGTGGGAGCGCAGTCGGTGAGCGCGGCGGCGGCGGGGCTCGCGGCGGTGGCCTTCACCGCCACGGCGGCGGCGGCGGTGCCGGTGGACAGCGTGGCCGTCTCGCCCGCGACGGCGAGCGTGGCGGTGGGCGCGACGGTGCCGCTCACGGCGACGCTCATGGACGCGGACGGGGACACGCTGACCGGGCGCGCCATTGCCTGGACCACCTCCGACAGCACGAAGGCGAGGGTGAGCGCTGCCGGGGTGGTGACGGGGGTGGCCGCGGGAACGGCGACGATCACGGCCACCAGCGAGGGGAAGAGCGGCTCGTCCGCCGTGACGGTGACGGCCCCCGCGGACACGACGGCGCCCACCGTCAGCGGCTTCTCCCGGACGCCGTCGACGGTCGACGTGTCGGACGGCCCGGCGACGGTGACCTTCACGCTCACGCTGGCCGACGCGGGCTCCGGGGTGGACTCGGCGACGGTGTCTCTCCGCAGCCCGAGCGGGGAGATCTCCCGGACGTGCACAGCCAGTGCGCCGGCCACGGGGACGCGCGCGAGCGGGACGTTCACCTGCACGGTGGAGCTCGCGAAGAAGACCGAGGCGGGCACCTGGACGATCGTGCGCGTCGAGGCGCGGGACCGGACGGGGAACGTCCGCCAGATGGCCACCGCCGCGATGCAGGCGGCGGGCTTCCCCACGACGCTCACCGTCACCGACTGAGCCTGCTTCGAACGTGAACACCCCCGCGCCGGCAGCCGCCGGCGCGGGGGTGTTCTTGTTCGTGGGCATCTTCGCGTGGGTCGTCGGCGGGGCGCTCCCTCCGGAAAGCGAGAACTCGCTTCGCTCAGACAGCTCGCCTTCCTCCGGGAGCACCCCACCTCCTCCCGTGGGTGGCTCCTACGACAACTACGCGCGTAGTTTGGAGTTGCGTGAGGGATGCGAGCCCGAAGGGGCGAGACCCGCGCGCAGTTTGCGCGGGGCTCGACTCCGTTGGGAACAGTAGTATCGTTCCCTACGGAGCCGCAGCCCGACCCCCGCGCCAGCGGGGGGCACGCCCGAACCTTCCCTTCATCACGTCTTCGCCGCCGTACGCTCCTCCCGCACCCGGTCCACCTCCTCCTGCGTCCACTCGTTCAGGAACTGGATCTCCATCCGCACCTCGGGAAGCGGCGACCGGATGCACTCCAGCCGCCGCTCGTGCGCGGCGAAGGCCACTCCCTTGGCCTCGTCCCACCGCGCCGCGTCGATGTACGCCTGGATCAGCATCTCGTACGCGAGGGCGTGCGGGTAGACGCGGAGCAGCTCGCGGAGCCGCGGGATGGCGTCGCGCCGGGCCTGCGGGTCGGTGATGTCGATGGCCACCAGCTCGTCGGCTACCTGCTGGCGGCGGCGGAGCAGCTCCACCACGTCGGCCGGGTAGGTGTCGGCGCTGTACTCGCCGAGCGCGTGCGTCTGCGGGGCGTCCCGGCCGAAGATGGCGTCCATCAGGGAGGCGTTGGGCGGGAGGTCGCGGCCGTTGTCCTCGCCGTCCATGCGCCGCTTCAGCCAGTACCGGATACCCATTGGGAAGGCAGGGAACAGGGAATAGGGAGCAGGGGACAGCGAGCAAGAGCAGTTGCAGGCTGTCCCCTGTCTACTGTCCCCTGTCCCCTTGCAGTGTTCATTCCATCTCCACCTGGCGCACGTCCAGCACCTCGGGGAGGGCGGTCAGGCGGTCCAGGACGTCGTGGGCGATGCGGCCGTCGACGGAGATGGCGGCGAGCGCCTCGCCCCCGGCCTGGAGGCGGGCCTGGTGGTACTCGGCGATGTTCACTCCTGCCTCGCCGAGGACCGTCCCCACGCGGCCGATGACGCCGGGGACGTCGTGGTTGCGGAGCACCACGAGGGTGCCGCGGGGGGCGACGTCCACGCGGAAGGCGCCGATGCGGGTGATGCGGCCGTGCGCCTCGCCCAGGAGCGCGCCGCCGACGCGGACGCTCCGGTCGCCGCCCTCCATGCGCAGCTCCACCTCCTCCCCCAGCTCCCCGCGCCCGGCCACCAGGGTCCAGGCCGTCTCGATGCCGCGCTCGGCGGCGACGTGGTGCACGTTGACCAGGTTGATGGCGCGGCGGTCCACCACGTCGCGGAGGGCGCCCTGGAGGGCGGCCAGGAGGAGGGCGCGGGGGGCCTCCTCGCGGGGGCCGGAGTAGCGCAGCTCCACCCCGCTGAGCCCGGCGGGGAGGAGGCAGCGCCCCAGGCGCCCCAGCCGCTCGGCCAGGACCAGCAGGGGCCGCAGCTCCTGCCACGCCTCGCCGCCCACGCCGGCGGCGTTCAGCGCGCCGCTCAGGTCGCCGGTGAGGAGGGCGTCGCGCACGGCGGCGCACGCCTCCAGCGACACGCTCCGCTGGGCGTCGCTGGTGGAGGCGCCCAGGTGCGGGGTGAGCACCACGTCGGGGAGGGTGCGGAGCGGGTGGTCGGCGGCGAGGGGCTCGCGGGCGTACACGTCCAGCGCGGCCCCGGCGATGCGGCCGGCGCGCACGGCGTCGGCCAGCGCGTCCTCGGCGACGATCCCCCCGCGGGCCAGGTTCAGCACCAGGGCGCGCGAGGGGAGGCGGGCCAGCTCGGCGGCGCCGATCATCCCCCGCGTCTCGTCGGTGAGGGGGACGTGCAGGGTGAGGAAGTCGGCGCGCTCCAGGGCGTCGCCCAGCTTCCCGGCGCGCTCCACGCCCAGCTCCTCGAAGCGCGATGCGGAGACGTAGGGGTCGAAGGCCACGACGTGCATCCCGAAGGCGCGGGCGCGCCGCGCCACCTCGCCCCCGATCCGCCCCAGCCCTACGATCACCAGGACGCGCCCCCGAAGCTCCGTCCCCCCCAGCCGCGAGCGGTCCCAGCGCCCCTCGCGCATGGAGGCGAAGGCCTCGGGGATGCGGCGCACCATGGCGAGGAGGACGCCGAAGAACAGCTCGGCCACCGAGACGGTGTTCCCGCCCGGGGCGTTGATGACGGCGATCCCCAGGGCGGTGGCGCGCTCCAGGTCCACGTTGTCCACCCCCACCCCGGCCCGGCCGATCACCCGGAGCCGCTCCCCCCGCTCCAGCAGCTCGGCGGTGATCCGCGTGGCGCTACGCCCCACCAGGGCGTCGTACTCCCCGATCTCCTCCAGGAGCTGGGCGGGGGGGAGGGTGGGGCGCTCCACCACCTCGATCCGCGGGTCGGCCCGGAGGATGGCGATCCCCTCGGGGTCCACCTCGTCGGTGACCAGCACGCGGTACGTCACCCCAGCACCTCCTCCAGCACGGCCAGCAGCGCGTCCAGCTCCTCCACGGTGTGGTCTCCCATGTGTCCGATGCGGATGGTGGCGTCCTTGAGCTTCCCGTACCCGGGGGCGATGGTCCAGCCGCGCTCCTCCATCGCGGCGGCCACCCGCGACCCCTTCGTCCCCTCGGGGAGGACGATGGCGGTGTGGGTGGGGGAGCGGAACCCCAGGGGGGCCAGCACCTCCAGCCCCCAGCGGTCGCCGGCGGTCTCGGTCCACTCCCAGCAGCGCTGCGCCATGGCGCGGTGCCGGGCGACGCGGGCGTCCACCCCCTCCGCCGCGATGCGCCGCGCCTGCTCGGCGAGGGCGTAGAGGAGCGACACGGCGGGGGTGGTGGGGGTCTGGAAGCGCTCCCACTGGCGCTCGTACTCGGGGAGGTCGAAGTACTGCCCCCGCCCCGGGAGCCCTTCCGCGCGGGCGAGGAGGCGCGGGCTCACGGTGGCGAAGGCGAGCCCGGGGGGGAGGGCGAGCGCCTTCTGCGACCCGGTCAGGAGCATGTCCAGCTCCCACGCCTCGGCCTCCACCCGCGCCCCGCCGACGCTGGTGACGCCGTCCACCAGGAGGAGGATCTCGTCTCCGCTCTCCCGCTCGGCGGCGCGGACCGCCTCGGCGATCTCCCGCAGCGGGTTGAGCGCCCCGGTGGAGGTCTCGGAGTGCACCACGGTCACGGCGTCGAACCCGCCCCCGCGCAGCCGGCGGAGCACCTCCTCGGGGTCGTGCACGCCGCCCCACCCGGCGTCGCAGCTCTCGGCCTCGCGGCCGCACTCGGCCACCAGGTCGCGGAAGCGGCCGCTGAAGGCGCCGTTCACCAGGCACAGGGCGCGGCGGCGCACGCCGTTGCGGACGGCGGCCTCCATGAGCCCGGTGGCGGAGGAGGAGGCCACGTACACCGGGCGCGAGGTGCGGAACAGGGCGCGGAGCGGGGCGTCCACCCCGCGCAGCAGGTCGGACATCTCGGGGCCGCGGTGCCCGATCACCGGGCGCGTCATGGCGGCCAGCACCTCGGGGCGCACCTCGGTGGGGCCGGGGAGGAAGAAGCGGCCGAACTCGTGGGTCACGTGGGTCACGGTGTTTCCGTCGGGGGGGTGCCCGCGGCGAGCAGGGCGTCGCCGCGGCGCAGCAGGTCGGCGTGCTCCGACCCCGCCAGGCGCGCCCGGTCGGCGGGCCCGGCGGCGAGCGCCAGGACGGGGGCCAGGCTGGGGTCGCGGAGCACCACGTCGGCGCCGGCGGCCACGGCGGGGCGGAAGGCCACGCCCATGTACGCGGCGAAGGCGTCCACGGCGGGCCTCGCCTCCAGGTCGGTGGCCCCGTCGCCCACCAGGAGGACGGGGCGGGGGAGGGCCCATCCGCGCAGGACCACGGGCTTCCCCCCGCTCCGCGCCAGGGGGGAGCCGCGCTCGAAGTCCAGGTACGCGCCGTCGGGGGCGAAGCGGACGTCCACCGCGCCCACGTCCGCGGCGCCGAGCCCCAGCTCCCGCGCGAGCGCCTCGACGGGGGGGCGGAGCCCGCCGGAAAGGACGCGCACCGTCTTCCCCAGGGCGAGGAGCGCGGCCACGGTGGCGCGCGCGTCGGGGACCAGCGCCTCCACGTAGGCGCGCGCCAGCGCCTCCACCCGCTCGCGCGGCGGGCGGATCATGTCCAGGCGGCGGCCGTACACCTCCTCCAGGGGGACGGCCCCCCGCATGGCCTCCTCGGTGAGGGCGCGGACGTCGGCGCGGTCCCCGGCCAGCGCGTCGATCCCCTCCACGGCGGCCAGGGTGGAGTCGCAGTCGAAGACGACGGAGGCGAAGCCGGCCCCTCCCGGCGGCTCAGCCATCGCGGCGGGTTCCCGCGGGGAGGGCGAGGGTGAACGTGGAGCCCTCGCCCGGGCCGGAGCGCACGGTGATGTCGCCGCCGAGCTGGCGCGCCAGGGCGCGCGACAGGGCCAGCCCCAGCCCGGTCCCGCCGTAGCGGCGGGTGGCGGAGCCGTCCACCTGGCGGAACTCGTCGAAGATCCGCTCGTGCTCGTCGGGGTCGATCCCGATCCCGGTGTCCTCCACCTCCCAGATCACGAAGCCGCGCCCGTCGGCCACGCCGTCCGGGCGGGGACCCAGGTCGGTGGCGCGGACCCGCAGCGCGACCGTCCCCGAGGGGGTGAACTTGAAGGCGTTGGAGAGGAGGTTGCGGAGGATGCGCACCACCTGCCCGGGGTCGGTGAGGAGGGGGACCGCGCCCCCCGGGAACTCGGTGCGCAGCTCCAGGGCGGCGGGGGGCCTGGGGAGGGTGGAGAGCGCCGCCCGCGCCAGCGCCACGGCGTCGCACGGCTCGATCTCGGAGGGGGCGCGCCCCACCTTGAGGTTGGTGAGGTCCAGGAGGTCGTTGATGAGCCCCATCAGCACCGTCCCCGCCGACTCGATCTTCTCCACCGCGCCCACCTGCTCGGCGGCCAGCTCCCCCGAGAGCCCCTCCCGGAGGAGGTAGGTGTACCCCAGGATGGCGGTGAGCGGGGTGCGCAGCTCGTGCGACACGTTGGCCAGGAACTCGGTCTTGAGGCGGCGCGCCTCCTCGGCCTCGTGGTAGCGCGCCTCCAGCTCCACGTTCTGCTCGCGGAGGCGGGCGTTGGCGCGCTGCAGGTCCTCGATCAGGTGGGCCTTCTCGGCCACGGCGGAAAGCTGGTCGGCCACCAGGCGCAGGAGGCTGCGGTCGGCCTCGCACAGCTCGTCGCGGTCGCCGAAGTAGAAGGTGACGGCCCCGACCGGCTCCCCCCGGAGGGTGACCGGGAGCGACACCGAGGAGGAGAAGCCCAGCTCGCGCGCCGAGTCCCACCAGTCCTGCAGCTCCAGGTCGGCGAAGATGTCGAACACCTCCATCACCCGGTTCCCGGCCACGGCCTCCCCCGTGGGGCCGTTCCCCACCCGCACGCGCATCTCGCTCAGGTAGGGGGCGTACTCGCGCGGCCAGTTGTACGCGGCCACCACCCGGAGGAGGTCGCCGTCGGGACGCTCGCCGTCGCGCAGGAAGACGCACCCGAACGCCGCCCCGACCAGCACGGAGACGCGCTCCAGCGCCAGGCGGTACACCTCGGTGGGGGTGTCCGCCGTGAGGAACGCGTGGGCGATCTCCCCGGCGGCCTGCAGCTCGCGGAGGGCCATCGAACCGGGCGTGGAAGAGGCGGTAAAGGGCGCGTCTTTCAAGGGTTTCTCTCTTGACGTATCGAAAATGGGTGCCTACTGTACCTGGGAACGGCGCGGCCGTTTGGAATGCTTGTGCATCATCACCCCATTACAGGAGTCGCTCGGTGAACAAGTCTGAACTCGTCCAGCAGCTCGCCGGCAGGACCGGCCTCAGCCGCGCGGACGCCCAGCGGGCGGTCGAGGCCATCTTCTCCGTGGAGGACGGTCTGATCGCCCAGGCGCTGAAGTCCGGGGACAAGGTGCAGATCACCGGCTTCGGGAGCTTCGAGACCAAGCATCGCGAGGCCCGCAAGGGGCGCAACCCGCGCACGGGCACCGAGATCGAGATCGGCGCCTCCACCAGCGCCGCCTTCCGCCCCGGCAAGGGGCTCAAGGACGCCGTCGGCGCCTGAGCCGGCACACGTACCGAGCGAACGCGCGAGAGCCACGGCGACCGACGCCGTGGCTCTTTCGCTTTCCCGTCGCGCATGGCCCGCAGAAAGCGCCGCTCCGCTCCGCCGTCCGTCCCCCGCCACACGGCGTGGGCGGACGAGGTGTACCCCTCGCTCGACCTGCACGGGATGACGGCGGACGAGGCGCGCCGCCGCGCGGAGGCGTGGCTGCGCGCCCGGCACGCGGAGGGGGTGCGCACGGTGCGGGTGATCACCGGACGCGGGACGCGGTCGGTGGGGCCGCCGGTGCTCCGCGGGGAGGTGGAGGAGATGCTGCACGCACTGCGGGGCTCCCTGGTTTCCGGCTACACCCTGGACTCCGGCGGCGGGGCCTTCCGCGTGGAGCTGGCCCGGCTCCGCTCCCGGGGAGCGGGCCGCGCCGCGCGCCGCCCCTCGCTCCCCGCCGACCCCGACCTCCGCCGCCGCGCGGAGGAGGCGCTCTGGGAGCTGGGGGTGGAGCCCACCCCGGCGCTCCTGGAGGCGGAGGTCCGCCGCATCCTGCGGGAGGCCGGGAAAGAGCCGTAGTGTAGCGAAAAACGAGGGGGGCGCGCAAGACGGATGCGCGCCCCCCTCGCGCCCTTCCACCCCCCGCTCAGTCGCGCGGGGGCGGGCGCCGGACCACCCGCCGCGCGCCGCCCTCCCCGTCGGGGCGGGGGCCGCGCCCCGGGGGGCCTCCGCGCCCGCCGCCGCGCGGGCCCCCGGAGCCTCCGGGGCCGCGCGGCGGCCCGCCCGGCTTGCGCGCCCGGTCGGCGCCGCGGTCGTAGTCCACGCGGACGCTCCGCCCCTTCATGGTGGTGCCGTTGATGGCGCGGATCACCCGGTCGGCGGCGTCGGCCTGCACCTCCACGATGGAGAAGGTGTCGCGGATGTCGATCCGCCCCACCTGCGAGCCGGGGATGTCGGCCTCCCCCGCGATGGCGCCCACCAGGTCGCCGGGGCGCACCCCGTCGCGCGAGCCCACGCCCACGTACAGCCGCGCGAACGCGGAGGGCGCGGGGGCGGTGCTGGGGGCGTCGGTGGCCGGCGCGCGCGCGCCCGGCTCCGCCCGCGGGGCGGGGGCCGCCGCGCCGCCGGGCGCCGCCGGGCCGCGCCGCCGCAGCAGGGCGGAGGCGGCCGCGGCCACCTCCACCGGGCTGAACTCCTCGAAGAGCGGCTCCAGCACCAGCATCTGCGCCCCCAGGTCCTCCTCGCGGAGCGCCCGGAGCAGCTCGCGCCGGAACTCGCCCAGCCCGGTGGAGGCGGGGCCCCGCGGGCCGGCGAGGTTGTGGGCCACGGGGCGCAGCCGGGCGCGCCGGGCGATCTCGCGCAGGTGGGCCAGCTCGCGCGGCTCCAGGAAGACCAGCGCCTCGCCGTCGCCGCCGTGGCGCCCGAGCAGCGTCCGCTCGTCGGCGGGGACGTCGTAGCTGACGGTCCGCCCGGGTCCCGTCCCCTCCCCGGCAAGCTCGGCCCGGGTGGTCCCGGCGGTGACCACGGCCACGTCGGCCTCCTCGTCGTCCGCTTCGCCCACCAGGAAGCCGCGCAGCGTCAGCGCCTCGGCCACCTCGGCGGCGCGCTCGTCGGTGCGGCAGAAGAGCACCGGGGGCGCCCCCCCGCCGCGCGCCTCGCCCAGGAGCCGCGCCAGCGTCTCGGTCTTCTGCCCCTCGGGGACGAGCGCGTACCCCACGCTCCCCTCCGGCGGCGCCTCCGCCTCGGGGACGGCGGCCTGCGGCGGCCAGCGCAGCGCGCGCTTCACCCGCCGGTCCACCAGGTCCTCGATCTCGGGGGTGAAGGCGGCGGTCACCACCACCCGCTGCGCGTCGCGCGGGGCGTGGTCCAGGAGCGTCTCCACCGCTTCCCACCCGCCCAGCTCCTGGATCTCGAAGGCCCCGTCCAGCACCACCGCCTCCACCCCGTCCAGCTTCACGGCCGAGCCGCGCACCGCGTCCAGCACGTCGCCCGGGGCGGCCACCAGCACCTCGGCCAGCGCGGGCGGCGTCCCCCAGCTCCCCCCCGCCACCGCCACCCCCAGCTCCACCGCGTGGGCGAAGGGGACCAGCGCCAGCGCCACGCGCTCCGCGGTCTCCGCCGTGGGGACCAGCACCAGCATCCGCGTCCCGGTCCCCTCCGCGGCCCCGGCCTCCCCGTCCTCGTCCCCGGCGTCCTCCTCCTCCTCCCCGTCCGCGTCCCCGGCGGCTTCCACGTCGCGGGGGCGGAGCCGGTCCAGCACGCCCAGCGCGTAGGCCAGCGTCTTCCCGGCGCCGGTGCTGGCCCGCGCCACCAGGTTCCCCTCGCGGCGGAGCACGGGGATCACGGCTTCCTGGAGGGCGGTGGGGTTCTCGAGGTCCGCGTCCTCGAGGGCGTTCAGGAGGGGCTCGCGGAGCCCGAAGTCTTCGAAAGAGGCCATGTATCCGTTCCGTCCGTGGTCTGGGCTGTCCGTACGCGTCGCAGAGGGGCCAACATACCCGCCCGCAAGACGCTTGCCTAGACCCGGCGCGGCTGGCGCTCCCCGCACGCCCCGGCTATCCTCTCCGCGCGTCCGTCCACCCCGTCCCGCCGACCTCCCGTGACCGACTCCGCTCCCCCCGCCCCGTCCGGGGGCCCGCTCGCCGGGCTCCGCGTCCTCGACCTGGGCCGCGTGCTGGCGGCGCCGCTCTGCACCATGATCCTGGGCGACCTGGGCGCCGACGTGGTGAAGGTGGAGCGCCCCGGCTCCGGCGACGACACGCGCACCTGGGGCCCCCCCTGGGCGGAGGGTCCGGAGGGGCGCGAGAGCGCCTACTACCTGTGCGCCAACCGGAACAAGCGCTCGGTGGCCGCGGACCTGAAGACGGAGGCCGGCCGCGCCCTGGTGCGCCGGCTGGCGCGGGAGGCGGACGTGCTGGTGGAGAACTTCTTCCCGGGGACGCTGGAGGGGTGGGGGCTGGGCTACGAGGAGCTGGCCCGCGACAACCCGCGGCTGGTGTTCTGCTCGGTGACGGGGTACGGGTCGGAGGGGCCGGCGGCGGGGCTGGCGGGGTACGACTTCGCGCTCCAGGCGCGGGCGGGGTGGCTGGCGATCACCGGGGAGCCGGAGGGGGAGCCGGTCAAGGCGGGGGTGGCGCTGGTGGACGTGCTCACCGGGCAGAACGCGGCGGTGGCGATCCTGGCGGCGCTGCGGGAGCGGGAGGCGTCGGGGAGGGGGCAGCGGGTGGAGGTGGCGCTCTTCGACTCGGCGCTGGCGGGGCTGGTGAACGTGGCCCAGGCGGCGCTGGTGACGGGGCGGGAGCCGCGCCGCTGGGGGAACGCGCACGCCACCATCGTCCCGTACCAGACGTTCGCGGCGGCGGACCGGCCGTTCGTGCTGGCGGTGGGGAACGACGCGCAGTGGCGACGTTTTTGTGCGGTGGTGGGGCGGGAGGCGTGGGCGGAGGACGTCCGGTTCGCGACCAATCCGGCGCGGGTGGAGAACCGGGAGATGCTGGTGCCGCTGCTGCGGGAGGTGCTCCTGGGGCGTCCGGCTGCGGAGTGGCTGGGGCTGCTGGAGGAGGCGGGGGTGCCGTGCGGGCCGGTGCAGACGGTGGGGGAGGCGCTGGCGGACCCGGCGTTCGTGGAGCGGGGGGGGGTGTGGGAGATGGAAGGGGCGGGGTTCGGGCGGGTGCCGTCCGTGGGGTCGCCGCTGCGGCTGTCGAGGACTCCGGCAGGGCTGCGGCGGCCTCCTCCGGCGCTGGGGGAGCACACGGCGGAGGTGGAGCGGGACGGGTGGGGTGCGGGGTAGGGGCCGCTCCGGAGCCCGGCAAACTGCGCCGGTCTCCTCCGCGGGGGCGGGGAGCCTCGCGAAACTGCCCGCGAGTCTCCCCGCCCCGGAGGGAGCCAGCCGAAACAGCCCGGCTGTCTCCCTCCGCACGTTTTTTTGGGGGAGGTATTGAGGGGGCCTCCACCCGGCGCTTCAGCTCCGACGGCGCGCTAGCACTGGCACTCCGTGTTGTATCCGTCGCACCAGCCCGATCCCGGGCACCTGTCGCACTCCACGGTGTTCGGGAGGAAGTAGGCGTACCCGGTCGGCTGGCAGACGTCGTTTCGCATCTGGTCGGGAGCCGCGAAGGCCTGGGTGGCACCGAAGCCGAGGGAGCCTGCGAAGGCGATGCCGAGGAGACCCCGGCGCAGTGAGGATGGCGAGCGGCTCATGACATCTCCAGGAAAAGGGGGCGGGACGGTGCGTCAGGACGTCCGCACACGTTAAGCGTCAATCCTCCTCCGAGTCAACGCGCACGGTCCTTGCTCAGCCGCGGCGCGAACCCTGGACGGGAGAACGGAGATGCTTCGAATGTTTCGGATGGTCGCGGGGGCGGTGCTGACGATGGGCGCGCTCGCCGGGTGCGTCGTGCAGGACGCGGACAAGGAGGGCGAGGCCACCACCGCGGCGGCGCCCGCGGCGGGAGCGCCCGCGGCCGGGCCGGCGACGCCCATGCCCGGGGACACCACGGGGACGCAGCCCGCCGCGCCGCCGCAGGCCCCGCCCGACATGAGCCTGGAGGTCAACATCGCCGAGCGCGAGCTCTACGTGTACCGCGGCGGCCAGCGCGTCGCCACGCACCCGGTGGCGGTGGGGAGCAGGGAGTGGCCGACGCCCACCGGGGAGTGGACCGTGGGGCAGGTGGTGTGGAACCCGCGCTGGATCCCGCCCAAGGAGGAGTCGTGGGCCGAGGACGAGGAGGAGAAGGAGCCCGGCGACCCCGAGAACCCGCTCGGCCGGGCGCAGCTCGTCTACCGCGCCCCCAACAGCATCCACGGCACCAACGAGCCCGAGTCGCTGGGGAAGGCCGTCTCGCACGGCTCCATCCGCGTCTCCAACGAGGTGGCGATGACGCTGGCACGGCAGGTGATGGAGGCGGGCGGCGCCGGCAAGGACGAGGCGTGGTACCAGCAGGCCCGGTCCAACCGCAGGGAGCGGCAGGACGTCGCCATCCCCAACCCCGTCCCCATCCGCGTGGTGTCCGGCGGCGGGAGCGGGAGCGGCGGGGAGACGGAGAAGGAAAAGGAGAAGGGGAAGGGCTGATCCGGAGGCCGTCCCCCGACGAGCGAAGGGCCGTCCCGCGCGAGCGGGGCGGCCCTTCGCCGTGCATGCGTCGGCCGCGCGGCTACTCGCGCGGCGGGTCGCCCCACTGGTAGGGGAGCTGGTTCATCAGGTGGCGCACCACCCCGTCCACCTTGGAGGTGCGGAGGCGGTCGGTGCGGATCACCACCTGCGTGGAGAGGCCGTGCCGGTGCGCGTCGACCTCCACCGTCCCCTCGCCGCCCGTGTAGACCGCCCCATGCGCCGACCCGGAGGCGCGCGTCAGCTCGCCGCGGGTGGTGAGCACCTCGTCCGCCTTTTCCAGCACCTGGCGCACGGAAAGCACCGTGCCGCGCTCGTAGTCTGCCATGTCGTTTTTTTCTAGCCGGTTTGCACTGCCTGTGCGTCTCAGGGCCCCGCCAGCGCCTCGCGCAGGGCGGCGAGGGGGTGGGCCCCCACCAGCACCCGCGCCTCCGGGCCGGCGCCCACCACCAGGGTGGGGACCTCCGCGATCCCGCTCCGCGCGGCGAGCTCCCGGTCGGCCCGGACCGCGTCGGTGAAGCGGTCCACGTCCAGCACCACCTTGAGCTCCGTGCGGTCCAGCCCGATCCCCGCCCCCACCTCCACCAGCACGTCCACGCGCCCCACGTCGCGACCCTCCGCGAAGTACGCGGCGAAGATCGCCGCGCGCATCTCCGCCCCCACTCCCCGCTCCTCCGCCAGCATCACCGCCTCGTGCGCCTTGCCCGTCCGCGACCCGTAGCCGGGGCGGCCGAGCGCCACCCCCGCCTCCTCGGCCAGCGGGCGGAGCGCCTCCGCCCACTCCATCCCCGCGTCCGGCGGGAGGGGGGCCGGGGCGGGGAAGAGCTCGAAGGCCCGGTAGCGGACCACCGCGCCCGCCTCCGCGGCCGCCCGGCGGAGCGCCGCCTCCGTCACGTGGCAGAAGGGGCAGGTGAAGTCCGAGAACAGCTCGACCTGCACGGCCATGCGCGGCGGACGGAAGGGGCTCCGGCAAGGGACGCGGGGAATCTGCCCCCCGCGGCGCGGAGGCGCAAGCCCGCGCCGGGGCTCACCCGGGGGCGGGCGCCCCCGGCTTCCGCACCTCGCGGGCGCGGCGGGTGATGGGCGCGGGCCCGGCCGCGGGACCCTCCGCCAGGAGCTCGTCCACCCGCGCCGCCAGCCGCTCCACGGTCGCCTCCTCGAACACCACGCGGAGCGGCACCTCCACCCCCAGGAGCGCGCGCAGGCGGGAGATCACCTGGGTGGCCAGGAGCGAGTGCCCCCCCAGGGTGAAGAACGAGTCGCGCGCCCCCACCCGCTCCACCTCCAGCACCTCCGCCCAGACGGACGCCACCGTCTCCTCGGCGGGCGTGCGAGGCGCGACGTACTCCTCGCGTCCGGCGGCTTCGGGCGCGGGGAGCGCCCGCCGGTCCACCTTCCCCGACCCGTTGAGCGGGAAGGCGTCCATCACCACCACCGCCCCGGGGACCATGTGCTCCGGGAGGCGCTCGGCCAGCCAGGCGCGCAGCTCCGCCGGGTCGGGCGCAGCCCCCTCCGCGGGGACCACGTACCCCGCCAGCCAGGCGTCGCCGGGGTCGCCGAGCGCCGCCACCACGCTCTCCCGCACTGCCGGGTGCGCGGCGAGCGCCGCCTCCACCTCCCCGGGCTCGATGCGGAAGCCGCGCACCTTGACCTGGGCGTCCACGCGCCCCAGGAACTCCATCGTCCCCTCCGCCAGCCAGCGCGCACGGTCGCCGGTGCGGTACAGCCGCGCCCCCGGCTCCCCCGAGAACGGGTCGGGGACGAACTTCTCCGCGGTCAGCTCCGGCCGCCCCAGGTAGCCGCGCGCCACGCCGCGCCCGCCCAGCCACAGCTCCCCGGGGACCCCGGGGGGGACCAGCTCCCCGTCGCCGCCGCACACGTACGCGCGGACGTTGGGGAGGGGCGCGCCCATGAGGGGGCGGTCCACCGTCTCCTCCGCGTCCACGAGGTGCCCGGTAGCCAGCACCGTGGTCTCGGTGGGGCCGTACATGATGCGGACCTCGGCCCCGGGGAACGCCGCGCGGATCTCGGGGACCAGGTCGGGCGCGACCACGTCGCCGCCCACCAGGATGCGCTGCATCCCCGGGAGCGTCCCGCGTCCCGCGCGGACCGCCGCCGCGGCCCGGCGCATCACCGCCGGGACGACGTGCAGCACCGTGGAACCCGCCAGCTCCTCCACCAGCCGCTCCACGTCCACCACCCGCTCCCGCTCCACCACCCGCACCGTCCCCCCCGTCACCAGCGGCGCGAACATCTCCATCAGCGAGATGTCGAAGGCGAAGGAGCCGAGCGCGGGGTACACGTCGCCCTCCCGCAGGCCGAAGGCGTCGCGGGTGCCGAGGAGGAGGTTGGCGAGGTTCCGGTGCTCCACCATCACCCCCTTGGGGCGGCCGGTGGAGCCCGAGGTGTAGATGACGTAGGCCAGGTTGTCGGGATGGACGGTGGGCTCCGGCGCGCCCCTCGCACCCCCCTCCCCCGGCCCCTCCCCCACAAGGGGGGAGGGGAGAACGACATCGTGCTCGGCAGGCGAGTCGCTGGCGTCCGGCAGTTCAGTCCGCGCAGGCGGACTTTGTGCCGTCGTTGCTGCGAATTCATTCGCCCGGCTCGGAGCCGGAAGGGGACCGTCCAGCAGCACGGTCCGCGCCCCGTGCGCGGGGAGCCGCTCCACCAGGGGCGCCTGCGTCAGCAGCACGGGCACGGCCGAGTCCGCGAGCATCCAGGCCAGGCGCTCGGCGGGGTACTCCGGGTCGAGCGGGACGTAGGCGCCGCCCGCCCGGAGGACGGCGAGGAGCGCGACCACCATCTCCGGCCCGCGCTCCACGCACACCCCCACGCGGGTCTCCGGGCCCACGCCCAGGCCCCGCAGCGACTCCGCGAGGCGTCCGGAGCGCTCGGCCAGCGCGGCGTAGGTGAGGCTCCCGTCCCTGGGCGCGGCGACCGCCACCGCGTCCGGGGCGCGCGCGGCCTGCGCCGCGAAGAGCGAGGGGACCGTGTCGCCGGGGGGGTAGGGGCGCGCGGTGGCGTTCCACTCCTCCCGCACCCGGCGCCGCTCGCCGGCGTCCATGAGGTCCAGCTCCCACACCCCGGTCCCCGGGTCGGCCGTGACCTGGCGCAGGACGCGGAGGTAGCGCGCCACCAGCGCCTCCATGGTGGAGGCGTCGAACAGGTCGGTGTTGTACTCCACGAAGCCGGTGAGCGAGCCCGGGATGTCGTGCAGCGAGAAGCCGAAGTCGAACTTGGAGGTCCCCGTGTCCACCAGCCCCACCTCCATCCCCGTGTACATGGGGACCGAGCGGAGCACGGTCGGGTCCTCCTCCCCGCCCTCGTCGCGCAGGGGGACGGTGTCGCGCACGAAGTTGTGGACGAACACCATCGCCTGGATGATGGGGTGGCGGCTCAGGTCCCCCTGCGCCCCCATCTCCGCCACCAGCCGCGCGAAGGGGACGGCCCCGTACCGGTCGGAGTCGAGCACCAGGTCGCGCACGCGGCGCAGCAGCTGGCGGAAGGTGGGGCGGCCGGAAAGGTCCACCCGGATGGCGGCCAGGTTCACGAAGTAGCCGATCACCCGCTCCGTCTCCGGGCGTCCGCGCCCGCCCAGCAGGGAGCCGAGCACCTGGTCCTCCTGCCCCGTGTAGTGCAGCAGGGTGGCGCTCAGCCCGGCCATCATCAGCATGTGCATGGAGACCCCCTCGTCGGCGGCCAGCCGCCGCAGCGCCTCCGCCAGATCCTCGCCGAAGGGGAAGCGGTACATCGACCCGCGGTACGACATCACGCGGGGGCGGGGCCGGTCGGTGGGCATCTCCAGCGGCGGGGCGCCGGCCAGCTGGCGCCTCCAGTACTCCAGGTCGCGGTCGAACACCCCCGTTCCCGCCAGCGCCTCCCGCTGCCAGCGCGCGAAGTCGGTGTACTCGATGGGGATGGGGGGAAGGTCGGGCGCGGGCGCCCCGAAGGCGTGGTGGGCGAAGAAGGCGGACAGCTCGCGCGAGAACAGCCCCTGCGACCACCCGTCGCTCACCAGGTGGTGGATGTTCTGCAGGAAGACGTGCTCGGTGGGGGAGAGGCGGAACACGGTTCCCCGCGCCACCGGCCCGTTCTCCAGGTCGAAGGGGCGCCCTCCCTCGTCGCGGAGCATCCGCGCCAGCGTGGCCTCGCGGTCCTCCCCGGGCACCTCGGGGACGTCGATCACGGGGACGGGGACGTGCACCTCCGGGAGCACGCGCTGCATCGGCTTCCCGTCCACCAGGGGGAAGACGGTGCGGAGCGAGCCGTGCCGCGCCACCACGTCGTTGAGGGCCCGCTCCAGCGCGGACACGTCCAGGGGGCCGAGGAGGCGGATGGCCGCGGGGAGGTGGTAGACGGGGTTCCCCGGCTCCATCTGCGCCATGAACCAGAGGTGCTCCTGCGCCAGCGAGAGCGGGACGGGGCCGTCGCCCCCGAGGCGGGTGATGGCGGTGGAGGCGGCGCGTCCCGCGGCTTCTCCGCGCAGCCGCTTCTCCAGCAGCGCGCGCTTGGCGTCGGTGAGGGAGGGGCGGGGCTGCGCGTCGTTCCCGGTGTCCATGAGGTCGTGTCTTCGTGAACGTGGAGCCCGCCCGCGGGCGGCGCTCCCGATGGTTCGTGGCTTGAACTGTGTGGCGGCTGGACGCTACACACGCGCCCCGCCCGAAGCAAGGGGCGGAGCGGCGCGGACTTGTTTGAGAATCATTCGCAACCCGTTGCAGGAGGCTTGTTTGCGCGCGTCCTGGTCCGTATCTTGCCCTCAGAGCACGGCAGCAAGACCAACCCCGAATCCAGGAGGCCACGATGGCGAATCCCCAGGAGAAGCACGCTGCCCACCCCTCGGCGGTCGCCGCCTGCACGGTGACGGACTGCAAGTTCAACGAGAACCACGAGTGCCACGCGGGGGAGATCCGCGTGGAGGTGGGCGCGCAGGGCGCGGTCTGCGCCACCTACACTCCCGAGCGGAACCGGCCGCGCCCTTGAGCGGCGCCCGTCCGCGAGACATAGATGGAGCGGCCCCGCGCCACCCGGCGCGGGGCCGCTCGCGTTCCGGGAGGCGGGAAAGGTTTGACTTCGGGGGCGGGAGTGGGTATCATTCAGCCGCGATTGAGAATCCTTCTCATCTGAGTGGTCCGAATGCCCCCCATCTCTCCCAGCGTCCTGGCCGCGGCCGTCGCGCTCCAGCAGATCTCCGACACCGTTCCCGGCGAGCGCGGCCGCCGCGCCGCGGCGGGGGCGCTGGTGCTGCGCGCCGTGGAGCGCGCGGCGGAGCGCGGGGAGGCGTCGAGCTTCCTGGCGCGCCGCGCGGCGTCCGAGGTGGCGGAGCTTCCCCGCGGGGGGGAGCGCGCCGCGCTGAACCGCCTCCTCCTCCTGCTGGACGCGGAGGAGGTGGCGGCGGAGCGCCTGGCGGCGCCGCTGGTGCAGTACGCGGGGGAGCTGGAGCGCACCCGCCGCCTCCCGGAGGCGGACGCGGCGCTGGCGCTGGCCCGCACGGTGGCCCCGGAGGACGCGGAGGTGTCGCTGCACGCGGGGCGGGTGGCGCGCAAGCTGGGCGACCGGGAGCGCGCGCTGGAGCTGTACCGCGAGGCGAGCGAGCGCGACGGCGGCGAGGGGGCCATCGCCCGCCTGGCGGCCATCGGGGAGGCGGTGGTGTCCGCCGCGCCGGAGCGCGCGCTCTCGCGGGTGGTGCGGCGCGCGCTGCGCGCGGGGGACGCGGAGGCCGCGGCGGTGGGGCTGGAGGAGCGCGCGCGGGTGCGCCGCGCCGGGGGGTGCCGCCGGGGGGCCGCGCGCGACCTGTGCCTGGCCGCGGTGCGCTTCGCGGACGGGGTGGACCGGGCCCGGGTGGCGCACGAGCTGGCGGACGTGGCGATCGCCGGGGCCGACCCGCTGGCGGCGCGCGAGGCGCTGCTGGTGGCGCTCGGCTGGGGCGACGCCCCGCAGAAGGAGCACGCCCGCGCCCGCCTGCACACGCTGGCCCGCGACCTGGGGGACCAGGTGGGGGCCCGCCGCTGGCGCTCGGCGCGCCCGCCGTCGCTCACCTCGCTCTCGCTGTACCGGGCGAAGCCGGTGGAGGTGTCGGCGGCGCCGCGGCTGGCGCGGTGGCGCGAGGCGCTGGCGGGGCGCGAGGCCGCCGCGGAGTAAGCCACACACGGAAGGGTTCCGCGGACGCGGGACCCTTCTTAGCTTTCAGGCGTTTCCCCGAGCGGACACCCTCCCAAGCGAGACTCCCATGCGCAGGACCCTCTTCCTCCCGCTCCTCGCCGCCGCGGCCGTGCTGGCCGCCGGGTGCGACCAGCCGGCCACCGCGCCCGACGGCACGCTGGACGCGCGCGAGTCCGCCGCCCTCGCCGCGGGGCTGGACGAGGTGGCCGGCGCCGCGCTGGGCGGCGGCCTCGCGGCCTTCGGCGGCTTCGACCTGGCGCCGGGCGGCGCGCGCCCCTCCGCGGCCCCCGTCCCCGTGAACGTCCCCGTGGAGCGCACGCAGCCCTGCCCGAAGGGCGGCTCCGTCGCCGTGGCCGGGACGCTCAAGGGCGAGGTGGACCTCGCCGCGCGCTCGGCGGCGCTGGAGACCGTCGCCACCACCACGCACGCCGCCTGCGCCTTCCCGGGGAAGCAGGGCGGCGCCACCCTCACCGTGACCGGGAGCCCCAACCTGGCCCTCCGCGCCACCGTGAAGGCGGTGAACGGCGTGCCCACCGGCCCGCAGGTAGCCACCCAGAAGGGCGCCTTCACCTGGTCCGCCAGCGACGGCCGCAGCGGCTCCTGCTCCGTGGACGTCACCTCCACCTTCGACCCCGTCGCGATGAAGCGGACCGTGGCCGGGACGGTGTGCGGGGTGGATGTCAACGTGACGAAGTAGAAGGGGACAGGGAACAGGGGACAGGGAACAGCCTGCAACGACGGGGCGGCACCGCGAGGGTGCCGCCCCGTCTTGGCCCTCACCCGCTCGCTTAGGCTCGCACCCTCTCCCAATTCTGGGAGAGGGGGCCGGGGGGTGAGGGCCCGTCAAAGCGCCTCAGAACTCGACCCCCAGCCCCTCAAGACCCCGGCGAAGCACCTCCGGCCCCTCCTCGCCGCGGAAGTGCAGCGTGCGCATCCCCAGCGCCCGCGCGGGCTCCAGGTTCTGCGGGCGGTCGTCCACGTACACCACCTCGTCCGGCGCGCGGTGGGTGACGTCCAGCGCCAGGCGGTAGATCTCCGCGGACGGCTTCATCACCCCCAGGAACGCCGAGGTGAAGAAGACGGTGAAGCGGCGGTGCAGCTCGAAGTGGGCGATGCGGTAGGCGTTCAGCTCGCGCGACTCGTTGTTGAGCGTCGCCAGCAGGTAGCGCCCGCCGGCGGCCAGGGCGTCCACCACCTCCAGGTTTCCCGGGAACGCCTCCGACTGCGCCAGCATGAAGCGGCGGAAGTCGGCGTGGCCGAAGGGGCGCGGCTCGTGGAAGACCACGGCGTGGAGGTAGGCGTCCAGGGAGCAGTGCCCGGTCTCCAGCGAGGCGGCCATCTCGCGGTGGCGGTCCTCCATCTCCCCCCCGTCCAGCCCGAAGCGCTCCACGGCGCGGGCCCGCTGCTCGCGGTCCCACCCGTTGGTGAGCAGCACTCCGCCCAGGTCCCAGAAGACGGCCGTGGTCCGCATGGCGGGGCTCCGGGGCTGGAGGAGCGTTTCCTGCGGTCGCTTGCGTGCTCCCGCGGAATGGCGGCGGCAGCGGTCCGAGCATATCTTGTTCCGCAGCGGAACCCGTCCGATTCGAGAGCAGAGAGCGCATGCCTACCACACGTCGCAAGAAGCTGATGGCCGTCCCCCGGGGGGTGGAGCCCGAGCCGCCGCACGAGGAGCGGAACCCCGGGACCTCGCTGGACCTGGACTGGGTGGCGTCGGTGCAGGTGAACCGCAGCGCGGTGGAGCGCCGCGCCGCCACCGTCGGCACGCGCCGCACGGTGAAGAAGGAGTGGCAGGCGGCCTGGCTGCTCCGCGCCATCACGCTGATGGACCTCACCACGCTGGCCGGCGACGACACGCCGGGGCGGGTGCGGCGGCTCTGCGCCAAGGCGCGCCAGCCGGTGAGCCCGGAGATCCTGGAGGGGCTGGGCGCCGCCGACCTCCCCATCCGCACGGCGGCGGTGTGCGTGTACCACACGCTGGTGGAGACGGCGGTGGAGGCGCTGCGCGGCTCCGGCATCCCGGTGGCGGCGGTGTCCACGGGGTTCCCGGCGGGGCTCTCCCCCTTCCGCCAGCGGGTGGAGGAGATCCACGAGTCGGTGCAGGCGGGGGCGGACGAGATCGACATCGTCATCACCCGCGCGCACGTGCTCACGGGGAACTGGGAGGCGCTGTACGACGAGGTGCGGACCTTCCGCGACGCGTGCGGCGACGCGCACCTCAAGACCATCCTGGCCACCGGCGAGCTGGCGACGCTGCGCAACGTGGCCAAGGCGTCGCTGGTGTGCATGATGGCGGGGGCGGACTTCATCAAGACCTCCACCGGGAAGGAGAGCACCAACGCGACGCTCCCGGTGGGGCTGGTGATGGCCCGCTGCATCCGCGACTACCGGGAGCGCACGGGGCACCGGGTGGGGTTCAAGCCGGCGGGGGGATCCGCACGGCCAAGGAGTCGCTGGAGTGGATGATGATGATGAAGGAGGAGCTGGGGACGGAGTACCTGGCGCCGGAGCTGTTCCGGTTCGGGGCGTCGTCGCTGCTCACCGACATCGAGCGACAACTCGAGCATCATGTTACGGGGCGGTACTCGGCGGATTACCGGCATCCGATGGGGTGAACTGACGGGTCGGCCGACGGTTCGGGCGTGCCCCCCGCTGGCGCGGGGGTCGGGCTGCGGCTCCGTAAGCCGGCAAACAACGCCGGCTAACGGAGTCGAGACCCGCGCAAACAGCCGCGCGGGTCTCGCCCCTTCGGGCTCGCATCCCTCACGCAACGGCCACGCAACTGCACGAGAGGCCGCGGACGTCGTCCGCGGCCTCTCGTGCGTCGGGCGGCGCTGCTCAGGTGAGCGCGTCGAGCGACGGCCCCAGGCGCTCCAGCATGGCCGCGATCTCGGCGAGGGAGACGGCGCCCACGGAGAGGCGGAACCAGCCGGTGTCCTCGGGCATCCCGAAGGCCTGGAAGGGGACCACGGCGACGCCGGCGGCTTCCAGGAGGTAATGGCGCACGTCGTCGTTGGTGGCGAGCACGACGCCCGCCGGGGTGCGCCGGCCGTGCAGGGCGAAGCGGGCGCTCAGGTAGATGGCCCCCATCGGCCGGATGGCCTCCACGGGGAGGCCGCGCGCCCGCAGCGCCTCGATCCCCGCGTGCAGCGCGTCCAGGCGCGCCCGCAGCTCGCCGACGATCCCCTCCCGGTACGCCGCCACCTCCTCCGTGGCCTCCAGCACGCGCGCCGTCGCCACCTGCTCGGCGCGCGGCGCCCACGCCCCCACGTGCCCCAGGATGGCGGCCATGCGGGCGCTCACGTCGGCCGGCGCCACGGTCCACCCCACGCGCACGCCGGTGGCCGCGAACGCCTTGGAGATCCCGTCCACGAACACCGTGTACTCGGCCATCTCCGGGCGCAGGGAGACGGGGTCCACGTGCGTGGTCCCGCCGAAGGTGAGCATCCAGTACACCTGGTCGTAGAGGAGGTAGAGCGGGCGCTCGTCCGGGCCGCGGCGGGCGTTCTCCTCCAGCACCAGGTCGCAGATCCCGGCCAGCGCCTCGGCGGTGAAGGCGGTGCCGGCGGGGTTCAGGGGGGAGTTCAGCGCCAGGAGCCGCGCGCCGCGCACGGCCGGCTCCAGCGAGGCGCGGGTGGGGAGGAAGGCGTCGGCGGCGTCGCACGCCACGGGGACGCCGCGCGCCCCCACCAGGTGCACGTAGTGGTTGTTGTTCCAGGAGGGGACGGGGTACACCACGGTGTCGCCCGGGTCCACCAGCGCGCGGTACGCGCAGTAGATCCCCGGCCGCGACCCCCCGGTCACCAGCACCGACTCCACCGGGTAGCGCAGCCCCAGCCACCGCTCGTAGAAGGCGGCCACGGCGCGCCGCAGGGGGAGCACGCCGTCGGAGGGCGGGTAGCTGGTCTCGCCGGCCTGCAGGGCGCGGAGGATCTCCTCCTCCAGCCGCCTCGGGACGCGGAACTCGGCGGGGGAGAAGTCCCCCACGGTGAGGTTGCACACCTCGCTGCCCTGCGCGACCATGGCCCGCACGTCCGCCGCGATCCGCAGGATCTCGGAGCCGATCAGCCCGTCGGCCATGGTGGAGACCCGCCTTGCCGTCATCCCGCTCCTCCTCGCATCGGGTGGTGGACGCACCGCGCGTGCAAGGTAGGACTTCCGGGGGCGCGCGGGCCAACCCCCGCGCCGGAGGCGCCGTGGCGTGGAGGCGGCCTACGGCTTGGTGGTGGTGGGAGGGGGCGCGACGGGCTTGGCCGGGGGGTTCACCTGGGCGTCGATCTCGTCCAGGAAGTCCCGGGCGAGGTCGCACATGCGGGCGAGGTCCTTCTGGGGCGGGACGGTGATGACCATGTTCTTGAAGCCCTCCAGCAGGTACGTCAGGGCGAAGCTGCGGTTGTTCAGCGGGCCCTTCTTGAAGGCGGCGGCCTCCCGGTCGTAGGCGTACTTCTCCTCCACCAGGTGCTCCATGGTCTCCAGGGCGCCCTTCTTCGCGTAGTCCGCCGCGTCGACCGCCTTGACCGGGGAGTTGGGCTTGGCGGCCCGCGTCTTCACGTCCAGCTCGATGTAGACCTCCAGCTCCGCCCAGAGCTTTCCGTAGCTCGCGTGCCCCTTGGCCACCTTGGCGTACTTCCGGTGCGACGCCGCGTGGGGCGACTGCTCTGCGCCCGGGAGCCACTCGTCCATGAAGAGGAGCATGTGCACCCCCTCGTGGTACAGCGACTTCGCGAGCTCGTCCGCGGCGGCGGCGCCGGTGGGCGGGCTCAGCTGGATCACCATGTCGGCGGTGAAGGTTCTCTCGTCCGGCGCCGTCTTGACGAGGCTCACCGCGGGGTCGGGGAAGAGGGCCAGGGTCCCGCTCGGGAGGGTGGCGGTCTGCACCTTGAGGTTGAAGACGGCGGTGACGTTCACCGGCGGGGTGTCGGCGGTGGCGTACTTGACCGTGCGCACCTTGACGGACGGTCCGTCGAGCGCGACCTGCGACACCAGCCCGTGCAGCTTGGCGTCGAGCGGCTGCACCGTCGCGACGGCCTGTGTGAAGACCTGCGCGGGGGTGGGCGGGGCGGGAGTCGGCGGCGGGGCCGGTGGCGCCTTGGCGGACGAGGAGCCGCCCGGCGGCGGCTGCCGCTGCACCATCATGCCGGTGCGGAGCGCCAGCGGGGCGGCCAGCGCACCCGGCCGGCCGCCCTCCTCCGCGCCTCCCTGCTGCACCACGTGGGCGAGCTCGTGGGCCAGGAGCCGCCTCCCCTCCACGGACGCCGGGTCGTAGCGCCCCTCCCCGAACACCACGTCGCGCCCGACGGTGTAGGCCAGGGCGTCCACGCCGCGCGCCGACTCCGCCGCGCGGCCGTCGGCGTGCACCCGCACCCCGCTGAAGTCCCACCCGAAGCGGGCCTCCATCCACTCCCGCGTCCCCGGGTCCAGCGGCCCCCCGGAGCGGCCCGCCTCTCCCCGCGGCCCCGGCCCGGCGTCGCGCGTCACCTCCTCGGCGGCGCGGTCCGCCTCCCGCTCGAAGGAGTCGCCGGGGCGGCTCACGGGGAGGCCGGGAGCGAAGTAGGAGGCGCGCGGCGGCCCGGCCGTCCCCTCGCGGGAGCGGCCGGCGGCCATGCGCAGGAGCGCGGGGGTGCCGGGGAGCGGCGCGGGCTCGGGGGCGGGCGCCGGGCGCGTCGGGGGCGCTTCGCGGAGCTGGTGCTGCGGGGGTGCGGGCATGGACGTCCTCCTCCGGTCAGGGCGGCGCGCCGAGGGCCGTCTCCAGGAGCTGGAAGACGCGGTCGGGCACCACCCCGGTGAAGTAGGCGCGGAGCACCGCCTCGCGCCCCACGGCGGGGTCCTGCATGAGGGCCTGTACGATCCGCACTTCGCGGTCGTAGGCGGGCCCCGTCACCACGGTGACGGTGGTGCTCCCGCTGGTGGTGGAGCTGGTGGTGCTGCTGGGGGCCTGCTGCCCCGGGGGGCGAGCCTCGCGGGAGAGGAGCTCGGTGACCCCCTCGTTGAGGGCGGACCAGTAGGGGACGTAGCGGGGGACGCCGAAGCTCGCCACGAACGCGCTCCCGTAGCGGGCCACGAACGCCCGGCGGAGCGGCTCGCCGGCGCTGAGGAGGTGCGCGGTCTCGTGCCGCGCCACCTCGGCGTCGGCCGCGTTCTGCAGGTTGGTGGCGGCGGGGAGGTAGATGAGGTCGTCGCCGGGGTGGTAGAAGCCCGGGTTCGCCCCTCCCGTCCGCAGCGCGAAGAGGAGGACGGCCTTGCGCTCCTGGTCGGTGATGGCGGCCGACGCCGCGGCGGTGACGCCGAGCTGCGGCCAGAGCTGCCGCACGGTGGCGTCGATGCTGGCGACGTTCTGCCCCGCGAGGCCCACCACGGTGACCTCGAGCTGGTAGCGCTTGATCCCGTACTCGAGCGCCGTGCTCGCGATCCGCACCCGCCCGGCGAGCGTGGGGGTGGCGGACCCGGCCTGCGTGGGGACGCCCCGCCCGCCGGGGCCGGCGAGGAGCGGCTGAACGTTGGGGCGCGCCAGGAGCCGCCCCAGCCCGGCGTCCAGCACCGTGAGCTCCGCGGCGGTGGGCGCCCTCCCCAGGACGCCGGCGCGGTCGGGGTCGAAGGTGACGCCCATCTGCCCGTACAGGGCCGTGACGAAGCGCGCGGCGCGGGCGAAGTCGGCGAACTCGGCGGCGAAGATGGAGGTGGCCGAGGCGGGGAGGAAGGCGCCCGCCGGCGCGTGCGCCAGCTCCCACGGCGACATCCCGGCGAGCGCCCCCAGCCGGGCGGGGTCGCTGAGCCGGTACTTGATCTGGGCGTCGCTGGGGCCGGCGGGCATCCCCGACGTGTCCACGCCGCCGGGGGGGAGGCCGTGCTCCCGCCGGTAGTCGTCGATGATGGGGCGGTGGATGCGGTCGGGGTCGCCGAACGGGAGCCTCTGCAGCGGGACGGCGCCCCTTCCCGCGCGGCGGGGGAGGGCGCGCGCTCCTGCTGGACGACGTGCGCCAGCTCGTGGGCGAGCACCCGCCGCCCGGGCGCGGTGCGGGGCGCGTAGCTCCCGGGGCCGAACACCACGTGCCGTCCCACCGTGTAGGCCAGGGCGCCGACGGCGCCGGCGGACTCGCCGGCGCGCGCGTCGGCGTGCACCCGCACGTCCGCGAAGCTCCGCCCGAAGCGGCCCTCCATCCGGCCCCGCGCCTCCGCGTCCAGCGGCTGGCCGGGGGAGCGCAGGACGTCGTGCACCAGCGGCGGCGCCGGGGTGCTCGGGGGCGCGCCGGTGAGCGGCGCGGGGGAGATCGGCGCGTCGCCGGGCGCGTCCACGCGCGCGGCGGCGAGGTCGGCGTCGCGCTCGAAGGGGTCGGCGTGGCGGCGGCCGGCGGCCAGGCGCAGGAGGACCAGGCCCCGGTCTGGATCGAGAGATTCCGGCGCGGCTTCGCCGGCCCGGGCGGACGAGGGGAGGGGCGGCTTCGGGGAGGCGTCCCGGGGGCGGGACTGCTGCTGGGGCGCGGGCATGTGCCCTCCGGCGCGGAGAGACGCTGACGGACCACCTCCGGAATATGCTCTCCTCTGCTTCCCGCGGGCCAGACTTTCGTGGCCCGGCCGCGAACTTGCGGGCCCGTGCCCTCCCGTCACATCCCGGCCGGGACGGAGCACGTGCCGGATCGACCGTAGCGTCCCGCGTTCTCCGAACCCCTCCCTCTCCTGGAGATCCCGACCGCGCCTTGCCTCGCGACGACCGGCTCCCCGATCTCGACCTCGCCCCCTCCGGACCGTCCGCGGACGGCCGGAGCCGGGCTTTCCGGCGCTTCGGCCTGGGCGCGATGGCGGCGGCCGGGGCCGTGCTCTCCGCGGCGGCCTGGGCGCTGGACTGGGGCGCTCCCGCCCGGGCGGCGATCATCGGCGGCCTCTGCGTCGCGCTCTGGCTCAGCGAGTGGGTGCCGGTGTGGGCTCCGACGCTGCTGCTGTGGGGGGCGACTCCGCTCCTGCTCGCCCCGTTCGGCGAGGAGTTCCGCCCGCACCGGGTGCTCGCGTGGTCCGCGGACCCGGTGCTCGTCCTCTTCTTCGGCGGCTTCGCGCTCGCCGCGGCGGCGAGCCGGCACGGGGCGGACCGCTCGGTGGCGGCCCTGGCGCTGCGCCTGTCCCACGGCCGGGCGATGCGGACGATCGCCCTGGCCGCGCTCGCCACCGTCGCGCTCTCGATGTGGATGTCGAACATCGCGGCCGCGGCCCTGATGCTCGCCGCCTTCCGGCCCGTGCTGGACCAGGAGCCGCCCGACGGCTCGCTGCGGCGGGGGCTCCTCCTCGCCATCGCCCTGGCGGCGAACGTCGGCGGGATCGCGACGCCGATCGGCAGCGGACCCAACGGGATCGCCATCGCCGCGGTCGAGCGCTACCGCCCCATCACCTTCGTCCACTGGATGGTGTTCGGCGTCCCCCTCACGCTCGGGCTCCTCGCCGCCGTGGTGGTGCTGGTGGCGGTGTGGGTGCGTCCGACGGGCCGCGTGATGCTCCCGCCCGGTTCGCTGGACGGCCCGCGGGGACGCGTCCGCGCGCTGGGCGCGGTGTTCGGCGCGACGGTGCTGCTCTGGCTCACCGAGCCGCTCCACGGCGTGCGGGCCTGGATGGTCGCCCTGGCGGCGGCGGGGGCCCTGTGCGTGCTCGGGCTGCTGCGCCCGCGCGACCTCCTGCGCATCGACTGGGGGACGCTGGTGCTGATCGCCGGGGGAATCGCTCTGGGGGCGCTCATGGACCGATCGGGGCTGATGCTCCAGCTCGCCGGGCAGCTCCCCTTCGCCTCCGCACCCCCGACGCTGCGCCTGCTGGGCCTCTGCCTGCTGAGCGCGTCGCTGTCCGCGCTGATGAGCAACACCGGGACGGCCACGCTGCTGGTGCCCCTGGCGGTGGCCGTCAGCGCCACGCCTTCCGCCGCGGTGCTCGTGGCGGTGTCGTCCTCGCTGGGCGTGCCCTTCGTGATCAGCACTCCGCCCAACGCCATGGCCTTCGGGGCCGGGCTGCGCGCGCGGGACCTGCTCGTCCCCGGGCTGGTGATCATGGTCGCCGGCTCCGTGCTGGTGGCGCTCACCGGCACGTGGGTGCTGCGGGCGGTCGGCGTGCCGTGAGGCCGCCCGGCGGAGCGGCTCCGGCGAGGCGGGACCGGCCGGGCGAGGTGGCCGGCGACTTGCGGCTCCGGAGGCGCTCCGTTGCTGCTGCTGTTCTCCCGGTCAGAGAGGGTGCGCCGATGGCGGAAGTCCTGGTGCAGTTCGATGCCGCCGTGACCGACGCGGAGGGGCGGGGCTACGTGGCGCGGGTCTGCGGGCGCGAGGCGGAGGACGGGATGTGGGAGGGGTGGATCGAGTTCGACCCGCGGGACGGGGGGGAGGTCCTGCCCACGCCCCGCGAGACCCGGCAGCCCAACCGCGTGGACCTGGAGTACTGGGCCACGGGGCTGACGGCGACGTACCTGGAGGGGGCGCTGGAGCGCGCCCTCCGTCCCCGGACGCCGGACCTGCGCCCGCGCCCGGTGGAGGCCCGGCCCGCCCACGACGGGCCCGCCCCGTCCTCGGCGGAATCCGGGCACGGCGGCGCGCCGCGCGGCGTCCGCCCCCGCGCGGTGCTGGACCCTTTCCACGTGTACGCCCAGGGGGAGGACGTGCTCCGGGAGGAGCTTGGAGCGCTGGACGAGGGCCACCTGCGGAACATCGTGCGGGCGCACGAGCTGGTGGGGGAGGAGGAGCTGGACCTCCAGGCGGTCGGCCGCGCCGCGCTGGCGGAAATGATCGTGGCCGCCGTGCGCAGGCGCGCGGGCTGACCCGCCGCAGGTCCTGTCGTCGCTGCTGCCCCGGGCCGGAAACGGCTCGGGGCTTTCTTGCATCGTAAAAGTGGACAAGGTAGCCGGGGTGCTGTAACATACTGGCGGATACTGCGCGCCGCGCGGTATGGGGCGGAGCGCGATGCGCTCTCCCCGCGCTCACCCCCCTCACGAGGATTCCGCCCATGAAGACCCGGTACACCCTGCTGGCCGCCTGCACGCTGTGCCTCGGCCTCGCCGCCTGCGGCGACACCTCCCTCCTCGCGCCGGCGAGCCCCAGCCACAATGGCTCTACTATCGGCTCCGGCAACCGCGCCGACAGCGCGACCGTCACCACCACGTCCGACGGGACGACCGGCGAGCGCGGCGGCCTCGGCTTCGGCTCCGGGCAACCGGATCGAGGACCCGACCGTCACCTCCTCGACAACGACGGCTGATGGCACCCCCACGGAGCGCAGCGGTCACACGGCCGGTTCTGGGAACTGAGCCAGCAGTTCGCGTCCAAGTCTGCCAACTCACGGCAACTCTTCAACGGAGGCGACAATCGTGAAGAACCGCTACACCCTGCTGACGGCCGGCGTGCTGTGCCTCGGCCTCTCCGCTTGCGGGAACTCATCCCTCCTCGCGCCGGAGAGCCCCAGCTTCGATGGCGGATCATACCATCGGCTCAGGCAACCGGGCTGACGGCGCGACCGTCACCACGACCTCCGACGGGACTACCGGCGAGCGCGGTGGTTCCACCTTCGGTTCCGGCAACCGGATTGAGGACCCGACCGTCACCTCCTCGACCGGGACGACGGTCGACGCGGAGCGGGGAGGATACGGCATTGGCTCCGGGAACCGGACCGAAGGCACTACCACGTCTTCTACCGAGCGGGGCGGCTTTACGGGTGGTTCAGGAAACCGGACGGAAGAGACGACCACCACTTCCACGACTCCGGAGCGCAGCGGCTACGGTTTCGGCTCCGGAAACTAGCCTGCCGCACTGGTAGTTCCGCCAGCTACAGAATCGCCCCGGACTGCTGCCAGCCCGGGGCGATTCTCATTGTACAAAGTAGACAACGTAGGCGGCTGCCATTAGAGTACTAGACGATGCTGGCGGATATGATGCGGCAGCCCCTAACGTTGGTGCGCGGAACATCTACCGCTCACCCCCTACAAGGACGTTACCATGAAGACTCGGTGCACCCTCCTGGCGGCTTCCATGCTGTGCCTCGGCCTCGCTGCCTGCGGCGACTCCTCGCTTGTCGCGCCGAAGAACCCCAGCTTCAATGGCGGGCATACGGATTCGGTTCGGGCAATCGGGCTGATACCACGACGACCACCTCCTAGCAACGACGATCGAGCGATGGACTGATGACGGAGCGTGGAGGGCTACGGGATCGGATCCGGGAACTAGCTCGTTGCACCGCCAGGAGCTGGTGCTTTTCCGGTTTGGCCCCAGGCGATCCGTCGCCTGGGGCTTTCCACTCCGCAAGCGGGCTGTGAACCGGCGGATATAGCAGATCCAGTCGCATCCTGGTCCGGCGGTTCCTGCTCTGGGGCTGCGGGAACCTGGAATGCTATCTTTTCGAGCAAGCTCTGTAGCATCTCTCTCCAAAGCGCAATTCTTGCGCGTCTGTGCGGCCTCCAGAGCGCTTGTCGCATACTGCTGCTGCCTCGATCCCACTGTCCCCAAGACCGCGCTCCTTCTGCCAGGTGGATCAATGCGGCCGGCGCGAACTCGTCGTAAGTGTCGACAAGATGCAGATACTGCGTCTGCTCTGCCTCTTTGAAACGGTCTTGTTGTCTCGCGCCGGCAGCGGCCCAGGCAAGGGTGCCCCACACAACGATTGCGGTCTCGGGGCGCTAGAGATCCGTGGCAAGACCAGCTCCAGGAGAGACGATAGCCGGAGTGTAGTGATGCTTTCGTACGAGCAGGAAGGCGAAGTCGTGAGCGAGAGCAGGAAGTTGCGGATGATGAAGAGGATAGAGCTTTACTGCTAAACGAGCATGCCTCTCAGCTTCGTGAGTACGCTCCTATTTCCGCACACATCAGGTCAGCAGGTCGTGATGTGCCTCCGCCGCCTGCCGCTCCCGTCCCGTGCTGATCGCCCGCTGCGCCGCCCGCTCGAAGTACTTCCGAGCCTCGTCGTAATCGCCCAGGTCCTTCATCAGGTTGCCGTAGCCAAGCTGTGCCCGGATGATCTCCTGCCGCGCCTTGTGGCGCACAGCGAGCCCCGACGCGCGGTGGTACCAACTCGCCGCCCGGTCGTCGAACCCTCCCCTGCGGCACATCAGGCCAGCCTGATTCGCTCGCCCCGGGTCGTCCGGCTCCGCCACTGCCGCGGCTTCCGCGAAGAGCATCGCCACCTTCACCAGCGACCGCTCCTCCGCCCAGGCGTGCACCTCGTGGCACGCGTCCGCCAGCTGCCGCGCCTCCATGCGCTCCGGCGCGCGGATGAGCTGCGCGAACACCCCGAGCGCCTCCACCAGCTCCGGCGCGTGCACGCACCCCTGCCCCAGCCTCTCCCGCGCCTCCCGCTTGTCGATCTCGAACAGCCCCGCCCGCTCCTCCTGGACGGTCTCCGCCCACGCGCGCACCCTGCGCAGCACCCTCCACAGGACCACCCCCAGCTCCGTCCCCGCCGCCTCCAGCGCCTCCACCTCGCGCGCCCACCCCAGCACCGGCGGCGGCAGCGTCAGGGTGTGGCGTCGGCCGGGAGCGGACACCGTCGCGGCGCTGTTTGCCATGAGACCCCCCGGGTCGAAAAGAAGTGAACGAACCATGAACCGGACCACACGATAACCGCGGGGCGCGCGACGCGCCACACTTTGATGCCGCTCCTCGACCGCTCCGAAAGGGCGCGGTTTTGCTCACCTTTCCGTGCCGGAACGGCTCCTGGAGGTGTACAGAGTGTCCACCGCGAGGCCGGACGCGGAGAGCCGGTCGGCCTCCGCCGGACGGCGCCCCGGTCCACGGACCGCCTCGTCGGCCCCGGGCCGCTCCGCCGCTCCCGCCGGCCCGTGCGGCCTCCCGATCCACCGCATCCCTCCCGCGCGCCTCCACAGCTCCTCCAGGAACCGCTCCGCCGCCCCGCGGTCCCCCCCGTTCCCCCGCGCCAGCGCCGCCTCCAGCGCCCGCTGCCCCGCGTGCTCCGCCAGCTCCGGGCGCTCCGCCGCCATGGCCGCCCACCCCAGCTCCAGGAAGGTCTCCGCCCGCCCGCGCTCCGTCTCGCGCCGCGCGTTCCGGCCCAGGAGGTCCCAGGCCCGGCTCCACGCCCGCTGGAACTGCTCCGCCGCCCCCGCCTCCGCCGCCTCCCGGGCGAGCACCGCCAGGAGCCGCGCCCGCGCCGCCGCCGGGCCGTGGAAGGGGAGCCGCTCGTCCCCCGGCCCCACGATCTCCGCCTCCGGGTCGCGCGCCAGCCGCCAGCGCACCCACCCCCGCCACAGCTCCGGCGCGCGCGGGTGGGCCGCGCCGTACACGCGCATCGCCCCGCGCGCCTGCGTCTCCGCGTCCTCCGGGATCCCGCCCCCGCGGGCCAGGTCGAACAGCCCGTGCAGCCCCGCCGCCTTCTCCTCCCGCAGCCCGCTCCGCCGCGCCCGCCGCAGCGCGAACAGGTAGAAGCGGCGCGCCACCAGCGGCTGCTCGCGGCGGGCGTAGATCCCCCCCAGCGCCACGTTGGCGCGCGCGTACGCCAGGTTGCTCCGCTCCCGCCGCGCCAGCACCAGCGCGCGCCGCAGCCAGCTCTCCGCGCGCGCCTCGTCCCCGCGCGCCTTCTCCTTCCGCTCCGGCGTGAGCGAGAGCGCCAGCGCCAGGAGCCCCGCCTCCAGAGCCGGGTGCGCCTCCTCCGGCGTGGCCATCGCCGCCGCCTGCGCGAAGGTCAGCGCCGTCGCCGTGGCCCCCCGGCGTCCGGCCCACGCCGCCACGCCCAGGCACGCCGCCGCCACCTCCTTGGGTGCCGCCGACGCGGGGTCGCCCAGGAGGAGCGCCGCCAGGCGGGCCAGGAGCGGCTCCACCTCCGGGTGCGGGGCCGCGCGCTCCAGCGCGCCCAGGCGGCGCTCCAGCGCCCCCGTCGCGAAGATCCGGCCCCGGCCGTCCGGGGCCGCGCGCGACCACAGGTCCACGTCGTGCGCCGCCTGCCAGAGCGCCACCCCCGCGGGCTCCCGCAGCTCCGACAGGATCTCGGCGCCGGGGAGCGTCTCCCCCGTCGCGAACAGGAGGCCGGGAGGGGGCGGCGAGGGGCGCCCCCTGCGGCGGGTCGGACGGGCGCTCACCGGGCGTCCCCGGCTCGGTGGCAGGTGGAGAAGCGGCGGGAAAGGGGCTGCATGGGTCGCTCGCGGTAGCGGGTCCACGGGATGAATTCGTGGACACCATGCTACGCTCCGGAGGCCGCCTGGGGACTGGAGAATCCAGGCGGGAGAAGCCCGGCCGCGCCGAAAGTGGACACCGTGCGCAGATTGTCTACTTTGTCCACTTATCGGCCCGGAGGTGCAGCATGGTGGCGGGTTCTATGTGTGCGCCCCACGGGTACGCCTTGTGCATGGCGCCCCCGGCCGTGCCCGTGGACGGGTAAGTGGAAGCAGCGCCCGTCGTTCCGCGTTTCTGATCCCCCGCAGGAGGTGCCGTATGCCGGACCGCGACCCCAGGGAAGGCCCCACGCCCGACAGGGACGTCCCCCAGCAGGACCCGCCCGGGGTCGAGGCCGAGCTGAAGCCCCAGGCCGACCACGGCGAGGAGAGCTACCGCGGGTGCGGGAAGCTGGAGGGGCTCGCCGCGGTCGTCACCGGCGGGGACAGCGGGATCGGGCGCGCGGTCGCCATCGCCTTCGCGCGCGAGGGCGCGGACGTGGCCATCGGCTACCTGGGCGAGGAGGAGGACGAGGACGCGCAGGAGACCCGGCGCTGGGTGGAGCGGGCGGGACGGAAGTGCGTGGTCCACCGCTTCGACGTGCGCGAGCCCGACCAGTGCCGCGAGCTGGTGAAGAAGGCTGTGGACGCCTTCGGGCGGCTGGACGTGCTGGTGAACAACGCCGCCTACCAGATGGAGCAGGAGGGGATCGAGGACGTCACCCCCGAGCAGCTGGACCGGACGTTCCGCACCAACATCTACGGGTACATATACATGGTGCAGGCCGCCCTCCCGCACCTCCGGGAGGGCGCCGTGATCCTCAACACCGGCTCCGTCACCGCGCTGGAGGGGAACGCCGGGCTCATCGACTACGCCGCCACCAAGGGCGCCATCCACACCTTCACCAGGTCGCTCGCGCAGAGCCTGGGGGAGAAGGGGATACGGGTGAACTGCGTGGCCCCGGGGCCGGTGTGGACGCCGCTGATCCCCTCCACCCTGGAGCCCGAGCACGTGAAGAAGTTCGGCCAGGACTCCATCTGGGGGCGCCCGGCGCAGCCGGTGGAGATCGCCAGCTCGCTACGTGTTCCTGGCCTCCGCCGAGGCGCGCTACTACACCGGCGAGGTGCTGGCGCCCACCGGCAAGGGCACCTCGCGCTGAGGGGGGGCGGAGTGCCACGCATCGGCTACCACTGCTCGCACGAGCAGTACCCCCCCAGCGAGCTGCTGCGCCTGGTGGTGCGGGCGGAAGCGGCGGGGTTCGAGTGCGCCATGAGCTCCGAGCACTTCCACCCCTGGAGCGAGCGGCAGGGGCACTCCGGCTTCGCGCTCTCCTGGATCGGGGCGGCGCTCCAGGCCACCTCCATCCCCATCGGCGTCCTCGCCATCCCGGGCGGGTGGCGCTACCACCCGGCGGTCGTGGCGCAGGCGGGCGCCACCCTGGCGGAGATGTTCCCCGGGCGCTTCTGGATGGCGCCGGGGAGCGGGGAGGCGCTCAACGAGCAGGTGGTCGGCGGGGAGTGGCCCGTCAAGGCGGAGCGCGACGCCCGCCTCCTGGAGGCGGTGGAGATCATGCGCGCCCTCTGGCGCGGGGAGACGGTGACGCGCCACGGGCGCATCCGCGTGGAGGAGGCGAAGCTGTACTCCCTCCCGGCCGCCCCGCCCCCGCTCATCGGGCCGGCGCTCACCCCGGAGACGGCGGAGTGGATGGGCGGGTGGGCCGACGGGCTCATCACCATCGTGGGGGAGCCGGAGGGAATGCGGGCCATCGTCGACGCCTTCCGGCGCGGCGGGGGGGAGGGGAAGCCCGTCTTCCTGCAGGCGCAGCTCTCCTTCGCGAAGCGGGAGGAGGACGCCCTCCGCGCGGCGTGGGATCAGTGGCGCTCGGTGATGCTCCCCAGCCACGTGATCTCCCACCTGCGCACGCCGGCGCAGTTCGACGCCGTGGGCGAGGTGGTGCGGCCGGAGGACGTGAAGCGGAAGATGAAGATCTCCGCCGACCCGGAGTGGCACCTGGCATGGCTGCGGGAGTGCGCGGAGCTGGGCTTCGAGGAGATCAACCTGCACTGCGTGAACCGCGAGGAGCAGGAGCGCTTCATCGACGTGTTCGGCGAGCGCGTGCTCCCGGAGCTGCGCGGGTGAGCGGCGGACTCCCCTGGTGGCAGCGGGGGATCGTCTACCAGGTGTACCCCCGCTCCTTCATGGACTCCGACGGCGACGGGGTGGGGGACCTGGCGGGGATCGCGGCGCGCCTGGACTACCTAAGGTGGCTGGGCGTGGACGCGGTGTGGATCTCCCCGTTCTACCCCTCGCCCATGGCGGACTTCGGGTACGACGTCACGGACCACTGCGGCGTGGACCCGCTCTTCGGCACGCTCGCCGACTTCGACCGGCTCCTGGCCGAGGCGCACGCCCGCGGCATCCGCGTCGTCCTGGACTTCGTCCCCAACCACACCTCCCACCTCCACCCCTGGTTCGTGGAGTCGCGCCGGTCGCGCGACAGATCCGAAGCGCGGCTGGTACGTCTGGCGCGACCCGGCGCCGGGGGGCGGGCCGCCCAACAACTGGATCAGCGCCTTCGGGGGGAGCGTGTGGGAGTGGGACGGGGCCACGGGCCAGTACTACATGCACGCCTTCCTCCGCGAGCAGCCCGACCTGGACTGGAGCAACCCCGAGGTGGAGGCGGCGATGCTCGGGGTGATCCGCTTCTGGATGGAGCGCGGGGTGGACGGGATCCGGGTGGACGCGGTGCAGCAGATCGCCAAGGACCCCCTCTTCCGCGACAACCCGCCCAACCCCGACTACGTCCCCGGCCCCGGGAAGGACCCCTTCGACGCCCTGCTCCGCGTGTACTCGGCCGACCGCCCCGAGGTGCACGGGCGGATCGCCCGGATGCGCGCGGTGCTGGCGGAGTACGGCGAGGACCGGGTGCTGATCGGGGAGATCTACAACCGGGTGGAGCGGCTCGTGGCGTACTACGGGGAGCGGGGGGAGGGGTGCCACTTCCCCTACAACTTCCAGCTGGTCACCCTCCCCTGGGACGCGCGCGCCATCGACGCGGCGGTGCGGCGCTACGAGTCGCTCCTCCCGCCCGGGGCCTGGCCCAACTGGGTGCTGGGGAACCACGACCGCCACCGCGTCGCCTCGCGCGCGGGGCCGGGGCAGGCACGCGCGGCCGCCATGCTCCTGCTGACGCTGCGGGGGACTCCCACGATGTACTACGGGGACGAGATCGGGATGGAGGACGTCCCCGTCCCCCCGGACCGGGTGCGCGACCCCTGGGAAAGGAACCTCCCGGGGATCGGGATGGGGCGCGACCCGGAGCGCACGCCGATGCAGTGGGACACCTCCCCCGGGGCGGGGTTCACCACGGGGGAGCCCTGGCTCCCCCTGGCCGACGACTTCCGCGAGGTCAACGTCGCCGCGCAGCGGGGCGACCCGGGCTCGCTCCTCTCCCTGTACCGCCGGCTGATCGCGCTGCGCCGCGCCGAGCCCGCGCTGCACGCCGGCGACTGGGAGCCCGTGGAGGCCGCCGGCTCCCTCCTGGCCTACCGGCGCGCGGGCGGGGGGAGCCGCTTCCTGGTGGCGCTGAACCTGGGCGCGGAGACGGCGGCGCTGGAGACGGGGAGCGCGGGGCCGGTGGCGCTCGCCACCCGCCCGGAGCGCGACGGGGAGAGGGTGGAGGGGACGGTGGTGCTGCGGGGCGGGGAAGGGGTGGTGGTGCGGCTGGACTAGGAACTGGCGCGCGCCCCGCGGTGCCCCCCACCCCCGACCCCTCCCCCACAAGGGGGGAGGGGAGCACTGCAACTACAGGTACGGACGAAGCCGCGTGAGGGATGCGAGCCCGAAGGGGCGAGACCGCGCGTAGTTTGCGCGGGCTCGACTCCGTTAAGCACGGTCGTATCGTGCTTTACGGAGCCGCAGCCCGACCCCGCGCCAGCGGGGGCACGCCCGATCTCCGCACCTCTCCTCTTGACTTCGAGAGAAGAACCCCGCATCTCTTCTCTTGATTTCGAGAGCAGCTTCCTCCCGGAGCGTACCGCCATGTCCCCACAATCCCAGTCGGACGCACTGCGCGGCTCGGTCGAGCTGCTGGTGCTCAAGACGCTCTCGCTGGCCCCCATGCACGGCTGGGGGATCGGCCAGCGCATCCAGCAGATCTCCGGCGGGGCGCTGGACGTCAACCAGGGCTCGCTCTACCCGGCCCTCCAGCGGCTGGAGCACCGCGGGCAGATCACCAGCGGCTGGCGGACCACCGAGAACAACCGCCGGGCGCGCTACTACGAGATCACCGCGGCGGGCCGGCGCGCGCTGGGGGAGGAGACGGAGAGCTGGCGGCGCTTCGCGGCCGTCATGGAAGCCGTCCTCCGCACCACCTGAGAGACGACGCCCATGGGCCGGATCACCGGGGTGCGGGCGAGGCTGCGGGAGTGGCTGTGGCGCGCGGCCGCGGAGGAGCGGATGGACGAGGAGATCCGCTTCCACATCGAGATGGAGACGGAGAAGAACCTGCGCGAGGGGATGCCTCCCGGGGAGGCGGGGCGGCGCGCCCGGCTCGCCTTCGGCGGGGTGGAGGCGCGCCGGGAGGAGCTGCGCGAGGGACGGCGGGTCCCGCTCCTGGAGGACGTGCTGCGGGACGCGCGCCACGCCGCGAGGGCGCTCCGCAGGAGCCCGGGGTTCACCGCCGTGGCCGTGCTCACCCTGGGGCTGGGGATCGGCGCGGGGACGGCGATGTTCAGCGTGCTGGACGGGGTGCTCCTGCGCGGGCTCCCCGTACGCGCCCAGGACGAGGTGGTCGTGCTCTGGACCGAGGCTCCCGCCCGCGACACCGACCACCTCCCCGTCCAGCACCGGGAGCTGGCCGACTTCGGGAAGGAGACCCGCGCCTTCCGGGCGGTGGCGGGGGTGTCCTTCTACGGCGCGGTGGAGCAGGTGCTGCTGGACGGGGGACGTCCCCTCAGCATCCCCGGCACCTGGGTCACGGGGGGCTTCTTCCCCCTCCTGGGGGTGGCGCCCGTCCACGGCCGCACCCTCCTCCCCTCCGACGACGTGCCCGGCGCCGCGCCGGTGATGGTGATCGGCCACGGGCTCTGGCGGAGCCGCTTCGGCGGCGACCCCGCGGTGGTGGGGCGCGCGCTGGAGCGGAACGGGAAGCGCTTCACCGTGGTGGGGGTGATGCCCCGCGGCTTCGAGTACCCGAAGGGGGCCGGGTTCTGGGTCCCGGTGCTCCCCGAGTTTCCCGGCACGCTGGACCCGGGGGCGAGCCCCTCGGAGGTGATGCCGTTCGACCTGGTCGGCCGCCTCCGCCCCGGCGCGGGGGTGCGGGAGGCGAGGGCGGACTACGAGGCGTTCCTCCGGGCGGGCGACGCGCAGCGCCCCCCCGCCCTGCGGGGGCAGAAGCCGGTGGTCACCCCCCTCGCGGAACGGGTGGCCGGGGACGCGCGCGCGACGGTGTGGACGGCCGCGGCGGCGGTGGGGCTCCTCCTCCTGATCACCTGCGTCAACGTGGCCAACCTGCTCCTGGTCCGCGGCTCGGCGCGGGCGCAGGAGCTGGCGGTCCGCCGCGCCCTCGGCGCGGGGCGGCGCCGCCTGGTCCGCCAGCTCCTGACGGAGAGCGGGGTGCTGGCGCTCCTGGGTGGGGCGCTCGGGGTGGCGCTCGCGGCCGTGGCGGTGCGGGTGCTCGCCGCGGCGGCGCCCCCGGAGCTCCCCCGGCGCGAGATGATCGGGGTGGACGCCCGGGTGCTCCTCTTCGCGGTGGGCGCCACGGCCGTGGCGGCGCTGCTCTCCGGCCTCCTCCCGGCCCTGCTCGCGGGGGTGGGTGACGCGAGCGCGTGGCTGCGCGGCGGGATGCGCACCGTCCCGGCGGGGCGGGGGGCGCGCGCGCTCCGGCACGGGCTGGTGGTGGGCCAGGTGTCGCTCGCCGTGGTGGTGGTGGCGGGGGCGGGGCTCCTGGTCCGCAGCCTCTCCGTCCTGCGGAGCGTGGACATGGGGTTCGAGGAGGAGCGGCTCCTGGTGGTGCAGACGGCGCTCCCGCCGGACCGGCTCCCGGAGCGCTCCCGCCAGGTGGCGCTGCAGGAGGAGGTGCTGGCGCGCGTGGAGGCGATCCCGGGGGTGGCCGGCGCGGCGTCGCTCCCCGTGCGCCCCTTCTCGGGGGAGGGGGGGTGGACCGCCATGTACACGGGGGAGGGGCAGCTCCCGGAGGAGCAGGCCCGGAACCCGTGGGTCAACTTCGAGACGGTGGGCCCCGGGTACTTCCGCACCCTGGAGGTCCCCGTCCGCCGGGGCCGCGCCTTCGGCGCGCGGGACCGCGAGGGCGCGCCCCGCGTCGCCATGGTCAGCGAGGCCGTGGCGCGGCACACCTGGCCCGGGGAGGACCCCCTCGGGAAGCGCGTCCGGCTGGGGGCGCACGGCGAGCCGGGGGAGTGGCACACGGTGGTGGGGGTGGTGGGGGAGACGCGCTACCGCGAGCTCACCGTCCCGCAGCCGACGCTGTACCTCCCGATCCGGCAGTTCGAGGGGCCGGTGCCGATGAGCCTGGCCGTGCGCACGCCGGCCGACCCGGCCCGGGTGCTCCCCCTGATCCGGCGCGCCCTGCGGGAGGCCCACCCGGAGCTGGTGCTGGTGCGCGGGGGCTCCATGCGCGAGCTCATGGCCGCCCCGCTGGCGCGGCCCCGCTTCGGCGCGCTCCTGCTGGGCGCCTTCGCCGCGCTCACGCTGCTGCTGGCGGCGGTGGGGATCTACGGGGTGATGGCGACGACGTTCCGCCAGCGCTCGCGCGAGATCGGGATCCGGCTGGCGCTCGGGGCCGGGGCGGGGGAGGTGCGGAGGCTGATGCTGCGCCAGGGGATGGGGCTGGCCCTCCTGGGGTGCGGGCTGGGGACCGCGGGGGCGCTCCTGGGGGCGCGCGCCATCCGGAGCATGCTGTTCGGGATCGGCCCGGCCGACCCGGCGACCTTCGCGGCCGTCGCGGGGACCGTCCTGGCGGCGGCGGCGCTGGCCTGCTGGGTGCCCGCCCGGCGCGCCGGGCGGGTGGACCCGGCGGGCGCGCTCCGCGCCGAGTAGCTCAGGACCTGCCGGGCCCGCCGCCGGCCAGGGGGAGCGTCAGCGTGAAGGTGCTCCCCGCGCCCGGCGTGCTCTCCGCGGCGAGGGAGCCGCCCATCCCGCGCGCCAGGTCGCGGCTGATGGCGAGGCCCAGCCCGGTCCCTTCGTGCGGGCGCGTCAGGTCGGCGCGCACCTGCACGAAGGGGTCGAAGATGGACTCCAGCTTGTCCGCCGCGATCCCGATCCCCGTGTCGCGCACCCGCACCTGCACCCGCGCGTCCTCCACCCCGCACGTGATCTCCACGCTCCCGCCGGCGTCGGTGAACTTCACGGCGTTGGAGAGGAGGTTCACCAGGATCTGCCGCAGCTTCTCGGCGTCGGCGAGGACGGCCAGCGAGGGCGGGCCGTCGTCCACCACCAGGGCGAGCCGCTTGGCCCGCGCCTGCGGGGCCACCAGCGACTCCGCCGCGGCCAGCGCCTCGCGCAGCGGGACCTCGGCGATGTCGTAGTGGACGGTGCCGGTCTCCAGCTTGGCGTAGTTGAGCACCTCGTTGATGAGCCCCAGGAGGTGCCGCTGGCTGTTCTGGATGCGGCGCAGGTCCTCCTGCTGCTGGGGGGTCACGGGCCCCCGTATCCCCATCTCCACCAGCTCGGCGTAGCCGCCGATGGCGTTGAGCGGGGTGCGCAGCTCGTGGCTCATCACGGCCAGGAACTCGCTCTTGGCGCGGTTGGCGGCCTCGGCCTCCGCGCGGGCCGCCTCTGCGTCGCTCCGCGCGCTCTCGCTCTCGGTGAGGAGCCGCTCGACCTCGCGGCGGGCGCGGACCTGCGCGGTGACGTCCACGGCGAAGTTGAGGATCGCCACCACCCGCCCGTCGGCGTCGCGGAGCGGTTCGAAGTGCAGGTCGAACCAGGTGTCCTCGGCGCCGGTCCCGTCGCGATCGTAGTGCACCAGGCTCTCGGGCCCGGCCCACGAATCGCCCGTCTCGTACACGCGGTCGAAACGCTCGTAGAGGCCCTGGCCCGCGAGCTCCGGGAACGCTTCCTGGATGGTGAGGCCGGTGACGTCGCGCCCGCCGCCGCTGACGCGCCGGTAGGCGTCGTTGACGATCTCGAAGCGGTGCTCGGGGCCCGCGAGGAGGGCGAGCGGCGCGGGCATGTGCAGGATGACGGAGCGCAGCCGCTCGCGCTCCACGGTCAGCTCGGCCAGGAGCCGCTCGCGCTCGGCGGCGGCGGCGCGCACCGCGCTCACGTCCCTGGCGAGGATGGCGACCCGCCGCTCCTCCGGCCTCCCGACGCGGAAGGCGTACACGTCGAACCAGCGCCCCATCGGCTCCGACCCGTTCTGGAAGCGGACCGGCTCGCCGGTGGCGGCCACCCGGCCGTACACCTCGAACCAGTGCGCCTCCAGCGAGGGGACCAGCTCCCGCGCCGTGCGCCCCACGGCGTCCACCAGCCCGGTCTGCTCCACGAACGCCGGGTTGGCCTCCAGGAAGCGGTAGTCGGCCGCGCTCCCCTCCCCGTCGAAGAGCACCTCGACCACGCAGAAGCCCTCGTCCAGCGAGTCGAACAGGGCGCGGTACCGGGCCTCGCTCTCGCGCAGCGCGGCCTCGGCCCGCTGGTGCTCGGTGACGTCGCGCCCCTCGGGGACGATGAACACCACGTCGCCGCGGGCGTCGCGGACGGGGTGGAGGGAGAAGTCGAAGACCAGGGCCTCGCCCGAGGGGCGCCGCAGCGGCACCTCGTAGCGGACGAACTCGCCGGCCGCGGCGCGCGCGACCGCTCCGCGCACCCGCTCGGCGGCGCCCGGCGTGTACGCGAACCAGGGGGTCTCCCAGAAGGGCCGCCCGACGACGTCCTCGCGCGCGTTCCCGGCGAACTCGAGGGAGGCGCGGTTGCAGTCGAGCACGGCGCCGTCGGGGGCGATGAGGCCGATGTACTCGTAGGTCCCGTCGTAGATGGCGCGCAGCCGCGCCTCGCCGTCGCGGAGCGCCTGCACGGCGCGGACGCGCTCGGAGACGTCGCGCCAGAAGAGGGCGATCCCCCCCTCGTCGGTGGGGTAGGCGTCGATCTCGAGGTGCAGGTCGTAGCCGTCGCCCAGGTAGCGGTGCGTGAAGTGGGCTTCGGTCCGCTCGGCCAGCACGCGGCGGTACTCCCGCTCGGCGCCGCTGCCGACGGAGGCGGGGAACAGCTCCCAGTGCGAGCGGCCCACGAGCTCTTCGCGCGGGAGGCCGATGGCCCGCTCGGCGGAGGGGTTCAGGGTGAGGACGCGGAACTCGGCGTCCATGGTCATGTAGCGGTCGCTCACCTGCTCCAGGACGCGCGCCGCGCGCCGCTCGGCGCGCCGGGTCTCCTCCAGCAGCCGCTCGCGCTCGCGGGCGGCGAGCACGTGCTCCGTGGTCTCCTGGCAGACGACGAGGGTGCCGCCGATGCTCCCGTCGTCGTCGCGCACGGGGCTGTAGCCGTACGTCCACCAGACGTCCTCG
Organism: uncultured Gemmatimonadales bacterium; assembly: GCA_963733105.1. Lineage (GTDB taxonomy): Bacteria > Gemmatimonadota > Gemmatimonadetes > Longimicrobiales > Longimicrobiaceae > JAFAYN01. The sequence continues at coordinate 696,792 of CAVTCB010000005.1, forward strand.
AGCCGGCCGTTGCGGAGGATGGGGAGGTGCTGGTCCTCGTGCCAGGTGGCCTCGCCGGTGGTCATCACCTGCTCGATCTGCGGCCCGATGGTGTCCCAGATGTCGGTCCAGAACTCGCGCCCGAGCGCGCCGAGGGCGCGCGGGTGGCGGCCGGGCCCGTCCGGGGCGGCGTCGCCCAGGCTGGGGCGGTAGGCGTCGTTGTAGAGCTGGACGAGATCGGGGCCCCACCAGAGGAACATGGGGTGGCGGGAGGTGAGCACGATCCCGGCGGTGGTGCGCAGGCTCTGCGACCACTGCTCGACGGGTCCGAGGGGGGTGGCGCTCCAGTCGAGGGCGCGGCAGAGGGCCCGCATCTCGCCGGGGCCGGCGAACAGCGCGGCGGCGGCGTCCGCGTCCTGCGCCCGCGCGTCGGTGCGCTCGCGGTCGGGCGCGTGCCCGTGCGCGGCCTGGTGCTGTGTTCCGGTCGCCATCCGGTGATGCCCCTCCAATGCGATTGCTCCCGGCCGCGGCGAGCCGGGGTGGAACGGGCGGCTCGCCACAGCAAGATACGTGCGCTCATCGGCTTGCGCACATACGCACGGCAGGGCTCGCGGCGCGGGAGAAACTGGCGGTTTCCATGCGCGCGCGTTAAAGTATACAACGTATACGGCGGCCCACGACCCCCTTTCCCGACAGGAAGGCACCATGAAGAACCTCCGCGCGCTCCTCGTTGCCGGCGCCCTCGGCACCGGCCTCGCCGCCTGCGGCGACGCCTCGCTCGTCGCTCCCGAGGCTCCCCGCTTCGACAGCGGCCACACCTTCGGCGGCGGCCACCGCACGGACGGCACCGCGACCACCTCCGACGGCGGTATGGTCGTCGGCAGCGGCAACGTCACCGACGGCACGGGGCTGAGCGGCTCCACGATCGGCGGCGGCAACCGGACGAGCACCAGCAGCGACGCCGACCGGAGCGGCCACACGTTCGGGGGAGGGAATCGCACCGACGGAACGGTGACGACGACTTCGGATGGCGGACCGACCATCGGAAGCGGCAGTTCCACTGGCGACGGAACGGCGGAGCGGAGCGGCTTCACCTATGGCGGCGGACACCGCGCGAGCACCAGCACGGAGCGTGGCGGCTTCACCATCGGCGGTGGCAACCGCACGGATGGCACCGTCACCACGGTGGATGCCGGGACGGAGCGTAGCGGCTTCACCTACGGCGGTGGACACCGCGCGAGCACGACTGCGGAGACGGAGCGGGGGGGCTACACCTACGGAGGCGGACACCGCACCGATGGAACCGCTACTACATCAGATGCGAGCACGGAGCGTAGTGGCTTCACCATTGGCGGCGGGCATCGTGCGAACACCAGCACCGAGACGGAGCGCGGAGGTTCTACCATCGGAGGCGGTAACCTTACTGACAGCACGGTGGCCGTGACCGCTGACGAGCGTAGCGGCTCCACGTTCGGAGGCGGGCATCGCACGAGCACCAGCACCGAGACTGATCGGAGTGGTCACACCATTGGCGGCGGTCACCGGACTGACGGTACTGTGACAACGACCAATACTGGCACTACTGAGCGCAGCGGCTTCACCATCGGGGGTGGTCACTGAGGTGATCTTCCGATACTGAATCGGCTGACGGACATGGGGGAGGCGGGCTTCGGCCCGCCTCCTCTGTTTTTGCCTACCTCGAGCCATCAGCTTTCGCCAGCGGATAGCGTCTGATGGCGGATCGTACGCGCATAAAGGCGCGGCCAGGTCGCATGATAGTCACGAACGGAGGAAAGCAGAACCGAGAGGAGTCGTCGTGCGGCGGGATACTCTGTCTTTCCTGGCGGCTCACTCCCGGAAAATGGGTGGTGGCGGACGCTGGCGGGTTAGGTGCGGGGGCTATAAAGTTGTCGTAGTGGACACTTGGGCCACTACCTCCCCCTCACCAGGAAGACACCATGAAGAACCTGCGCGCGCTCCTTGTCGCCTGCGTCTTCGGCGCAGCCCTCGCCGCCTGCGGTGAATCCCCTGTGGTCGCACCGGAATCCCCACGCTTCGATAGCGGCTCCACTATCGGCGGTGGACACCGTGCCGACAGTACGGCCGCGACGGCTGTCGGAACTACCACTGAGCTAAGCGGGTCCACGATTGGCGGCGGCCACTAGGCGCTCCCGCCGGCGAAGCTGCCCTTCACCTCACTTATGATGGCTCCGGGTCGGTTCTGGCTCGGAGCTTTCCAGCTACGGAGTCTGGCCAAGAATCGACGGGTAAGCATCTCTCCACGTTCACGGTCTGGCAAAGTCAGCTCAGCAGGGGCTAGCCTCCGCTCCGTGATCTGTTCGAGCAGGCGCGTCGCAACTCTCTCTTCACTCGCGTCCTGCCGAATCCGGGCGATTTCCTGGGCTTGAGTCGCAAATTGCTCAGCCTGGTACCAGTCGTTGAAGGTCCAGGCCCCTTCGGCAAGACCATTCAACGCAGAGGGGGCGTATTCCTGGTGGCTTTGAATGAGCTGCAGCACTTTCCGCTTTGCTTCATCATACCTGTCTTGCCGTCCTGAGCCTGCTGCCGCGCGGGCAAGAGTCCCCCAGACCACAGTCTGTATCGTTGGCCGCTGAATCTGGCCGACTGTCATGTCGAGCAGCGGAAGTGCTACCGAAAAGAGCTGCCGCCTTACTAAAAGGAATGCCCAATCGTGAGCTAAAGCAGGGAGTTGTGGATCGTGGATTGGGTAATTTTCCAGCGCCAGTCGGGCGTATCGCTCGCCTCGATCATACATGCCAGTCTCTGCCACCAAGCCAAGCAGATAGTGATGAGCGACGGCCGCTTGCCGCAGCCGCCCCGTCCGGGCTGCCCGGATAGCCGCGCGCTCGTACAGAACACGGGCTTTCTCGTATCGACCCATGTGCTTCATCAGCGCGCCGTACTCAGTCAATGACCGGATTACCTCCTGACGGTCCCTCGCGCGCACGGCCAACCCGAAAGCACGGTCGTACCACGCTGCCGAGCGTTCCACCAGTTCATTCCCGGCGACCCTGCGGCACATCCAGCCCGCGTCGATGGCCCAGGTGGGATTGGTGGGCTCAGCCGCCGCAGCAGCCTCGGAGAAGTACATCGCCACACTGAAAAGCCCCTGCGCGTCCGCCCATTGATACACCTGGTTGCACGCCTCCGCGAGCTGCTTCCCGTCCGCCCGCTCCGGCGCCCGCAGCAACGCGGTGAACACCCCCACGGCCTCGATCAGCTCCGGTGCCTGCACCCCCGCCGCGGCCATGAGGGCGCGCACCTCCGCCGTCACCGGGAGGAACAGGTCCTTCCGCCGCTCCGGCTCCGTCTCCGACCACAGCCGCACCCGGCGCAGCGCCTTCCACAGCACCAGCCCCAGCTCTCCCCCCACCTTCTCCAGGGCGTCCGCCTCCCCGTTCCAGACCGGCGGCTTCGGAGCCGGCTCGATGATGCGGAGGCGCTTGGATCTCCGGGGCGCGGTCTTCACCTGTGCTTGGCCCATGACGATGTGCGTGTGAGAGTGGACGCCGGAGCGGGCGGTCGAATGTTACCCGTCAGGATAATACCCCCACACGGCACACACCACACCGCGAACCGGCCCGAAAGTGGACGTTAGTGGACGAAGTTGACACCACCCCACCCTCGGAAGCGCCACTCTGTCCACGATCTGCCGGTACATGGCGCCAAAGAAACGTGTGGGGCCCGCCAACAGTGGCGAGCCCCACTTCCCGTCTTTTGCGGGAGAAAGTTCCCGGAAGAACGCCTTTCAGCCCCTCACGGCGCCGCCAGCCGCACCGCCTCCCGCGGCCACCCTCCCCGGAGGAACGCCTCCACCGCCGGGAAGAACACCTCCGGCCGCTCCGCGTGCGGGAAGTGGCCGCTGCGCTCCACCACCACCAGCCGGCTCTCCGGGAGCGCCGCCGCCCACTCGCGCGATCCCTCCACCGGGAGCGGGTCGTGCTCCCCGTGGACGATCAGCACCGGCACCCGCACCGACCCCGCCGCCTTGCGCCAGTCCCACCCCGTCAGCGGGATCATCGTGTAGAACGAGACCAGGTTGTCCAGGCTCTCCGGCGGTCCCGCGCACGGGTTCCCGCGGACCACGCTCGCGTCGCGCGGCTCCGCCAGGTACCCGCGGATGAAGATCGCCCACTTCGCCCGGCACGCCGCCGCCGGGTCCGGCGCGCGGTTCTCCGCGGCCCGCGCCTCCACGTACCGCGCCCGCGTCGAGTCGTCCATCCAGTTCCTCAGGCTCGTGCTGAACCGGTCCATGTACGGGTCCTCCCGCGGCGGGAGCGGGTCCACCAGGAGCATCCGCTCCACCCGGTCCGGGTGCGCCAGCGCGTAGTGCACCGCCAGCCCGCCCCCCCAGGAGTGACCCGCCACCGTCAGGCGCTCCAGCCCGAAGTGGCGGCGCACCGCCTCCAGGTCCGCCACGTGGTGCCGCAGGCTGATCCGCTTCTCCCCCGTCACCGCCGTCGAGTGCCCCGCGCCCCGCTGGTCGTAGTAGATCACCACGCGCCCCCGGGCCAGCGGCCCCAGGTCCGGCCACAGCGACTCCCCCGTGAGCCCCGGCCCCCCGTGCAGCACCACCAGCGTGTCGCGCCCCGAGCCCTCCACCCGGAAGGCCAGGCGCACGCTGTCCTCCGTCGCCACGAAGCCCGTGCGCGGCGCGGGAGCGGAGGCGGGCGCCGGGGGAGCGCACCCCGCGGCGAGCAGGGCGAGGACGAGCGGAAGGACGAGGCGCATGCGGCAGGCTCCGGACGGGTTGAAGGAGGAACGAAGGAAAGGAAGAAGGACGCTCAGATCCGGGTCCACACCGCCACCACCCCGCAGCTCGCCCCCGTCACCGAGTTGAACTCCGCCGGCACGGCCCCCGTGGTGTAGACCTCGATCCCCTCCACGTCCCCCGGACGGATCGTGTCCACCTCGAAGCTCCCCGCGCGCTGGCCGTCCAGAAAGAACAGCAGCGGGCACCGCCCCCCCGGCGCGTTGCGCGGCTCCACCACCTGCACCCCCGACGTGGGGAAGGTCCTCACCACCAGCCCCGGCACCGACCGGAACAGGTCGCTCACCCGCACCGGCCGGCGCTTCTCGATGTCCTCGCGCTCCAGGAACCAGCCGCTCCCGCGCCGCCCGCTCCGCTCGCGGAACCCCAGCAGGCGCGGGTCCTCCCGGCGGCGCGCCGTCACCGTGATCCCCTCCACCGCCACCGCCGCGCGGGTCACCACCAGGTCCATCTCGAAGTCGCGCTCCCCCACCACGAACGGGTCCGTCCGCGAGGGCGCCGAGCCCGCCACCTGCGCCGCCAGCCGGTAGCGCCCCGGGCGCGGCGCCCGCACCTCGAAGCCGCCCGCCGAGTCGGACACCACCCGCGCCACCTCCCTCCCGCCCCGCGACTCCAGGAGCTGCACCGTCGCCCCCGCCACCCCCCTCTCCCCCTCCTTCGCCAGCACCGTCCCGCGCACCGCCTGCGCGGACAGGGGCGCCGCCGCCAGGAGGAGGAGCGCTGCGAGGAAAGGGGTGCGCGTCCGGTGCATGGGGGGGCTCCACGAAGAGAGGGAAGGGAAGAGACGGAGGGGCCGCCGCTCAAGGCTAAGCGTCCCCCCGCCCGCGAACAAGAACCACGCGCGCGGGCGGGCTCCTTGCAGGGCGGAGCGCCCATCGTCCGCAACCCCCGTGAAGGAGAGAAAGGAGAGAAGCGCCATGTCCAACCCGCTCGTCGACCGCATCCGCGAGGTCCACCACCCCCTCCGCGACGCCGACGACCTGGACCCGCTCATGGAGTGCATCGGCGACGCCCGAGTCGTGCTGCTGGGCGAGGCCTCGCACGGCACCGCCGAGTACTACACCTGGCGGCACGCGCATCAGCCGAGCGGCTGATCGCGCGAGAAGGGCTTCTCGCTTCATCGCCGTCGAGGGCGACTGGCCCGACTGCTACCGCGTCAACCGCTACGTCAAGGGGTGGCGCGACTCCGGCGACCAGCGCCCGCGAGGTGCTGCACGCCTTCGACCGCTGGCCGACCTGGATGTGGGCCAACGAGGAGGTCGTCGAGCTCGCCGAGTGGCTGCGCGGGCACAACGACGCGCCAGCCCGAGGAGCGGAAGGTCGGCTTCTACGGGCTGGACGTGTACAGCCTCTGGGACTCGCTGGACGCCGTGCATGGGCTACCTGCAGCGCGTCGACCCCGAGGCCGCCCGGCGGGCGCGCGGCCGCTACGCCTGCTTCGACCCCTACGGCGAGGACGTGCAGGAGTACGCCCTGGCCACCGCCCTGGTCCCCACCTCCTGCGAGGAGGAAGTCGTCGCCCTGCTCATGGACCTCCGCCGCAAGGCCCCCGAGTACCGCGAAGACGGGCGCGAAGCCCACTTCAACGCCGAGCAGAACGCCCTCGTCGTCGCGCAACGCCGAGCCGTACTACCGCACCATGGTGCGCGGCGGGCCCGAGTCGTGGAACGTCCGCGACCCCACATGATCGAGACCCTCGAGCCGGCTCCTGGCCCACCACGGGCCCGAGTCGAAGGCGATCGTCTGGGAGCACAACACCCACATCGGCGACGCGCGGGCCACCGACATGGCCGACGACGGGGATGGTCAACGTCGGCCAGCTCGCCCGGCAGGAGTGGGGCGACGACCAGGTGGTGCTGGTCGGCTTCGGCTCGCACCGGGGGAGCGTCGATCGCCGGCGCGGAGTGGGGCGCGCCCATGGAGCGCATGCCCGTGCCGCCCGCGCGCGAGGGGAGCTGGGAAGCGCTCCTGCACGAGGCCGGCGCCGAGGACCGGCTGGTGCTCACCGGCGAGCTGGGGGAGGTGGAGGAGGCCGGCGAGGCGCTGGGGCACCGGGCCATCGGCGTCGTGTACGACCCGCGCTCCGAGCGGTTCGGCAACTACGTCCCCACCGTGCTCCCGTACCGGTACGACGCGCTCCTGTACGTGGACGAGACGCGGGCTTTGCGTCCTCTGCACATGGAGGTTCGGACCGACGGCGAGGCTCCGGAGACGTATCCGAGCGGGATCTAAGGGGCGTTTTCGGTGCTTTGGGGCCGCTCCGGAGCCCGGCCAAACAGCGGCCGGTCTCCTGCGCGGGGGCGGTGAGCCTCGCAAACCGCGCGAGTCTCCCCGCCCCGGAGGGAGCCCCGCCAAACTGCCGGCGGGTCTCCCTCCGTTACGGATCATAGGGGTACTGCAACGGCGGGCCCCCACCCCCCGGCCCCCTCCCCCGCAAGCGGGAGAGGGGGTGACGCATTCCCGGGGGATTGGTGCGCGTCGGTACCCCCCACCCCCGGCCCCTCCCCCACAAGGGGGGAGGGGAGAACAACGGGGGCCGGCCGACGGGAGCGCGGAGCGCGCGGGCGAAGCCCGCCAGTCCGCGAAGGCGGACTTCGTGCCGTCGTTGCAGCGAATTCATTCGCCCGGCGGTGCATCGGCCCGGGGCCATGTCGAGAACCCGGCGGCGGCTCCGACTCAGGGGTGAAGGACCCACGACGGGTCCCGCCACCCCGAGCCCGGAGAGCCACATGTCCACGCCCCACGACCTCGGCCCCGCCTGGTACCCGGTCGCCCTCGCCGTCCTCGCGTACCCCACCGTCCGGCTCGGCGCCGCGTGGCACGAGCGGCGCGCGTGAACCCCACCCACTCCCACCCGGAGGATCGTCCCATGCCCGACATCAAGGCCTGTCTGTGGTTCCAGTCCGAAGCCGAGGAAGCCGCGGCCTTCTACGTCTCGCTCTTCCCCAGCTCCAGCCTCGGGAGCGTCATGCGCGGTGCTCCCGGGAGCCCGGCCTTCGCCGTCGACTTCGTGCTCGACGGCCGGCCCTTCCTCGCGCTGAACGGCCGCCGGGAGCCGGGGTTCACCGACGCCTGCTCGCTCGTGGTGACCTGCGAGACGCAGGCGGACATCGACCGCTTCTGGGACGCCCTTTCGCAGGGCGGCGAGGAAGGACCGTGCGGGTGGCTCACGGACCGCTTCGGCGTGTCCTGGCAGGTCGTGCCGCGCTCCATGGGCGCGCTCCTCGGCGGCCCCGACCCCGCGGCGGCGGGACGGGCCATGCAGGCCATGCTCGGCATGCGGAAGCTCGACGTCGCCGCGCTGGAGCGGGCGCGCGACGGCCACCCGGCCCCGTAGCAAGGCGCGACGGGGCGGCGCCACCTCGGCGCCGCCCCGTCGTTTGCCTGCTGTCCCCTGTCCCCTGTCCCCTGTCCCCTCTTCCTTCAGCTTCCTCCCGGGTTCACGATCGTCCCGCAGGCGATCCGCGCCCCCGAGTTCCCGGACGGGTCCGTGCGGTAGTCGTCCGCCGTGGCGTGCACCACCAGCGAGGTGCCGCCGGGCTTGAGCAGGGGGTTGGCCCCGCGCAGCGTCACCCCGCGGGCCACCGCCTCCAGCTCGCCGGTGCCGTTCGCCGCCACCGTCACGTTGGGGAGGTCGCCCAGGTGCGGGCCGGCGGGGTTCTCGGTGCCGTGCTGCCGCGACGTGGGGTTGTAGTGCGGGCCCGCGCTCGCGAAGTCCGGCGCGGCGCACTGGCCGTTCTGGTGGATGTGCACCCCGTGCGTCCCGGCGGGGAGCCCCCGCACGCTCAGGTTCACCCGCACCCCCCCCTCCGAGTCCGCCAGCACCGCGCTCCCCACCGGCTGGCCCTGCGCGTTCAGCAGCCGCACCGTCGCGGCGGGGTCGGCCGGCCCGCCCGCGTACTTGAGCGCCGGTCCGCACCCGGCCAGCACGAGGGCGAGGACCCCCGCACCCATTACCCTGTTCTTCATTCGTTCTCCACGGTTCAGGTTCGAGACGGCGCCGCCGTCCGCGAGGGAGGCGCCCCGGCCGGTCCCGCCGCAAGACCCGTGCAGCCGCCCTCCCGAGCATCAACTAAAAAAATAGTTGACACGACGGCAGGCGCGCGTTACCATCTACTAGAAGCGTAGTAGATCACCCCGCACGGACGGGAAAGGAGGGGGGCGCGATGGTAGCCTGGATGCTGTACTGGGCCGCGGTCTCGGCACTGTTCGGAGTGGGCGCGCTGGCGCTGGAGCGGGCGCTCCTCGTCCTGGGACGCCCCACCCGCTGGGCGTGGGGCGCCGCCCTCGCCCTCTCGGTGCTCTTCCCGTTCCTGACCCCCGCGGTGCAGGCGGTGCGCCGCCTCCTCTTCCCCGCGCCCGCCGTGGTCATGGCGGCCCAGGTCACGCCTGCCCCGCCGCAGCCCGCGGTGACCGCCGGGATCACGCCCGAGGCGTGGGCCGACCTCCTCCTCCTCCTGGGCTGGGTCCTGGCCAGCCTCCTCCTCCTGGCGGGCGCGGCCGTGTCGCTGGGGGTCCTCCGCTTCCGGCAGCGGCGGTGGCGCGCCGCGGCGGTGGAGGGCACGCCCGTGCTGGTGGCCCCGCGGACCGGGCCGGCGGTGGTCGGCGTCCTCCGCCCCCGCATCGTCCTCCCGGAATGGGTCATGGAGTGGGACGGGGAGCGGCGCGGCGTGGTGGTGGAGCACGAGCGCGAGCACCTCCGCGCCCGCGACCCGCTCCTCTACCTGGGGGCGCTCGCCGCCGTCCTCCTGGTCCCCTGGAACCCCGCGCTCTGGTGGCAGCTCCGCCGGCTGCGCCTCGCCGTGGAGGTGGACTGCGACGCCCGCGTCCTCCGGCGCCGCCCCGACGTGCGCGGCTACGGGCTCCTCCTCCTGGAAGTGGGGCGCCTGGCCTCCTCGACCCCGGCCCCCGCCGTGGCCATCTGTGAACCCCGCTCTTTCCTCGAAAGGAGAATCCGCATCATGACCGCACCCCGTTCCGGAAGCCGCCGCCGCGCGGCGCTCGCCGCCGCCGCCTGCGCCGCTTCCCTGGTCAGCGTCGCCGCCGTCCCGCCCCGGTACTCCCCGGGGGTCACCCTCGGCCTCGACTTCCAGCCCGCCCCCGCGGCCGCCGACACCATCCCGGTGCGCAGGGCCGCTCCCGTCGCCCCCCACGCGCCTCCGGCACGCCACGCGACCCCGGCTCCTCACGCGCCCGAGGCCCCCCACGCACCCGAGGCCCCTCACGCAGCCCCGGCACCCCACGCACCCGAGGCTCCCCACGCGGCTCCAGCACCCCATGCCGCACCGGCACCGCACGCGCCGGTGGCACCGCACGCGCCTCCGGCACCGCACGCGGCCCCGGCTCCCCACGCGCCGGAGCCGCCCCCCGCGCCGCCCGCGAACTGACCGCACCGGAGCCACGCAGATGGAGATCTCGTTCACCGACCGCGAGCTGGACGTGATGAGCGTTCTCTGGGACGGCGGCCCCGCCACCGTGGCCGAGGTGCGCGCGCGCCTGGCCGACGACCTGGCGTACACCACCGTCCTCACCGTCCTGCGCACCCTGGAGGAGAAGGGGTTCGTGGGGCACGAGGAGGAGGGGAAGGCGTACCGCTACCACCCCCTGGTGGAGCGGCAGACGGCGGGGGAGAGCGCGCTGCGGCGGATGATGCGCAGGCTCTTCAAGGACTCGCCCGAGCTCCTGCTCACGCACCTGGTGTCCGACCGCAAGCTCTCCGACGAGGAGCTGCGCCGCATGCGCTCCCTCCTGGACGAGCAGCTCGGCGGGGAGGGCGGCCGATGATCGCGCAGTGGATGCTCTACTGCCTGGCCGTGGGCGCCCTCCTTTCCCTGGGCGGAGTGGCCGCGGAGCGCGCGCTCCGCGCCGCCGGGCGCCCGGTCCGCTGGGCCTGGCTGGCGGCCGCGCTGCTCACCGCCGGCCTCCCCGCCGCCGCCCGCCTCCTCCCGCGGGAGGAGCCCCCCGCGCCCGTGCGGACCGCCGCGCCCGCCGGGCGGGGGGACGCGGTCGCGCTCGACCGGCTCCCGGCGGCGCCCGTCGCGCCCCGCAGGTACGCCTCATGACCCAGCCCCGTGGACGCTCCCCCTGGCTCCGGGCCGCCGCCTTCGGCGCCCTGGCCGCCGCGCTGGTCGTGGCCGCCTGCGAGACCCCCGGCCCCGTGCAGTCCCGGTCCCCGTCGCCCGCCCCGCGGGCGCCCGCCACCCCCCGCGAGGCCGTCGCGCGCTACTTCCCCGAAGTGCTCACCCGCGGGATGGGGGGGGAGACGCAGGTGGTCTTCGTTGCCTCCGCGGAGGGGGAGGTCGTCGGCAGGATGCTCGCGAGGCGCCTTCCGGGAACGGGGCTCATAGAGACCGTTCCCGACGCGCAGGGGAAGACGTGGAACCTGGCGAACGCCGGGTACCGGCCGCAGGACATCGAGTCGGCGGAGTCCAGCCGGTTCCGCCCCGGGGAGATGGGGCCCGACCCGGTGAGCGTCGTCTGGATGCGGCTGCGCGCCGGGGTCGCCCCGCTCACCGGGGCGCAGGTCCGCCAGAAGGCCAGGGAGGGAGAGGAGGTCGTGACGTATCGGGAGCCCGGCCCCGGGGAGCGCGTGGAGATGCGGAGCGCCGCCGCACCGGCGGGGAAGCCGCCGGTCCCGCTGGAGACCGTGCGCGGGGCGGTGCGCCGCTACGCCCCCTCGCGCGTCACCGGGCCCGCGTCGAAGGAGCCCGTCTGGTTCGTGGTCAGCGCCTCCGGCGAGGTGATCCGCTACGGCGACGGCACCGGCTCGGCCGCGCTCAACCAGTACAGGCCCGAGGAGATCGACCAGGTCGATGTCTTCAACGACGGCCGCATCAGCTTCGACGGCGTCAAGGTCCCCGTCATCTGGGTGCGCCTCAAGGCCTGAACCCCGGAGGGAGGGGAGGGAAGGGGGCGGCGCCGTCGCGACGGCGCCGCCCCCTCCGTATATTCCCCCCGTCACCATCCCTCCTCCTCCCCTCCCAGGAGCGCACACCCGGATGAAGCGAACGCTCAGTCACCTCCTCCTGCTCGCCGCGGCGGGGTGGACCGTCCCGCTCGCGGCGCAGGAGCGGCCCCAGGTCTTCCGCGGCGCCACGATCATCCCCGTCACCTCCGCCCCCATCCCCAACGGGGTCCTGGTGGTGCAGGGGGGGAAGATCGTGGCCGTGGGCGGACCCGACACCCCCGTCCCCGCCGGCGCCGAGCTCCACGACGCCACCGGGAAGGTCCTCATGCCCGGGCTGGTGGACACCCACTCCCACGTGGGCGGGGGCGACGGCGGCGACCGCTCCTCCGCGCTGCACCCCTCCGTGCGCATCCTGGACACCATCGACCCGCAGGACGACGGCATCCGCCGCGCCCGCGCCGGGGGGATCACCACCGTCAACGTCATGCCCGGCTCCGGGCTGGTGATCAGCGGGCAGACCGCCTACCTCAAGCTGCGCGACGGGAGCACCGTCGAGGACGTCCTCCTCTGCCGCGACCCGCTGCGCGAGGTGTGCGGCGGCCTCAAGATGGCCAACGGCACCAACCCCCGCGGCGAGTCCCCCCTCCCCGGCACCCGCGCCCGCCTCGCGCAGATGGTGCGCGAGCGCTTCGTCAAGGCGCAGGAGTACCGCGGCCGCGTCCGCGCCGCCGGGAGGGACACCAGCAAGCTCCCCGCCCGCGACCTGGAGCTGGAGACGCTCGCCGAGGTGCTGGACGGAAAGCGCGTCGTCCACTTCCACACCCACCGCGCCGACGACATCCTCACCGCCATCCGCCTTTCCCAGGAGCTGGGCTTCCGGCTGGTGCTGCACCACGTCACCGAAGCGTGGAAGGTGGCCGACCGCATCGCCGCCGCCCGCGTCCCCGCCTCCATCATCATGCTCGACTCCCCCGGCGGGAAGCTGGAAGCCGCCGAGTACAGCCAGGCCGACGGCACCGCCCTGGAGCGCGCCGGGGCGCTCACCGCCTTCCACACCGACGACGGGATCACCGACTCCCGCTTCTTCCTCCGCTCCGCCGCCATGGGCGTGCGCACCGGGATGTCGCGGGAGAAGGCGCTGGAGGCGCTCACCATCTCCGGCGCCCGCATCCTGGGGCTGGAGGGGCGCGTCGGCTCGCTGGAGCGCGGCAAGGACGCCGACTTCATCGTCCTCTCCGGCGACCCGCTGAGCGTCTACACCCACGTGGAGCAGACCTGGGTCGAGGGCCGGCGCCTGTTCGACCGCTCCGACCCCGTCCAGCGGCAGTACGCCGTGGGCGGTCCCGACGTCTTCCGCGGCGGGAGCATGCACCTGCACGAGGCCGAGGAGGACCACCGATGAGCCGGCTCGCACCCCTGGCCGCCCTGCTGGCCGCCACCCTCGCCGCCCCCGCCGCGCACGCCCAGCTCGCCGTCCGCGGCGAGACCGTCCACACCATGGCCGGCCCCCCCATCCGGGACGGCGTCGTCCTGGTGCGCGACGGGAGGGTGGAGCGGGTGGGCCCCGCCGCGCAGGTGGCCATCCCCGCCGGGTACCGCGTCCTCACCGCCAGGGTGGTCACCCCCGGGCTGGTGGACGCCCACTCCGTCGTGGGGCTCGCCGGGTGGCTGGGGCAGACCCACGACCAGGACCAGCTCGACCGCGGCGGCGACGCCGTGCAGCCCGAGCTGCGCGCCATCGACGCCTTCAACGCCGCCGACGACCTGGTGGCGTGGCTCCGCGACTACGGCGTCACCACCGTGCACACCGGCCACGGCCCCGGCGCCCTCGCCAGCGGCCAGACCATGGTGGTCAAGACGCGCGGGAGCGTCGCCGACGACGCCCGCTCCGTCGTCGACTCCGCCGCCATGGTGGCCTTCACCCTGGGGCCCAGCGTCGCCGCCAACTTCCGCACCGCCGGCACCCGCGCCCGCGGCGTCGCCGTGCTCCGCGCCCAGCTCCTCCGCGCGCAGGAGTACGCGCGCAAGGAGAAGACCCCCGGCCAGGCCCGCGACCTCCGGCTGGAGGCGCTGGCCCGCGTGCTGGACGGCACCTATCCCGCGCTGGTGACCGCCCAGCGCTCCACCGAGATCCTGGCCGCCCTGCGGCTGGCGCGGGAGTTCGGGTTCCGGCTGGTGCTGGACGGCGCCGCCGAAGCCTACCAGGTGGTGGAGCCCATCCGCGCCGCCGGCGTCCCCGTGATCCTGCACCCCACCATGGTCCGCACCAACGGCGAGACCGAGGGCGCCACCCTGGAGACCGCGCGCCGGCTCCGCGACGCCGGGATCACCGTCGCCCTGCAGAGCGGGTACGAGCCGTACGTCCCCAAGACCCGCGTGGTGCTCTTCGAGGCCGCCGCCGCCGCCGCCAACGGCCTGTCCTTCCAGGACGCCCTGCGCACCATCACCCTGGACGCCGCACGGGTGATCGGCGCCGACCGGCGCGTGGGGTCGCTGGAGCCCGGCAAGGACGGCGACCTGGCCCTCTTCGACGGCGACCCGTTCGAGTACACCACGCACGTGTGCGGCGTGGTCATCGAGGGCCAGGTGGTCAGCGAGAGGTGCAAGTAGCAACCGTCTGCCAGGGTTGCGGTTGGGTCCGCGCAGGAGCCCGGCAAACAGCGCCGGTCTCCTGCGCGGGGGCGGGGAGCCTCGCGAAACCGCCCGCGAGTCTCCCCGCCCCGGAGTGAGCCACCGGAAACAGCCCCGGTGTCTCCCTCCGAGAGGATCATACGGGTACTGCGGAACTACGAACGACGGGGCGGCACCTCTCGCGGTGCCGCCCCGTCGTTGCAGGCTGTCCCCTGTTCCCTGTCCCCTGTCCCCTGCCGTTCCCCTACTCCTCCGCCAGCAGCTCCCTCGCCTCCTCCAGGCACTCCGCGGGTACCAGCAGCGTCAGGCCGCGCGTGGAGGGGCCGGCCCAGCCGGGGCCGAAGATGGCCACGTGCTCGCTCCCCTGCACCAGCGCGGGGATGCCGGCGCTCTCCAGCGTCGCGCGGGCGAAGTCCGCCTGGTACACCATCCCGAAGGTAGCCACCGGGACCCACCCCGTCTCCTCCGGGGGGTCCCCGTGCTCCTCCTCGCGGACCAGTCCCATCGGGGTCAGGCGCCCGCGGCGGTGGCGAGGAGGGGCGTGTCCTCGTCGATGGTCCGCGCCACCGACACCCCCTCCATCAGCACCCCGTCCATCCCCTCCGGGATCCCCGCACCCCCCAGCAGCACGTACGTGTCCCGCGGCGCCGCCTCGCGCAGCGCGCGCGCCAGCTCCAGGCACTCCCCCCGCGACACCGGGAGGATCACCGAGGCGCAGACCAGCGCAGGGCGGCGCTCGTACAGGGTGCGGGCCAGGTCGCGGAAGGGGACGTCCATGCCCAGGTACACCACGCGCCACCCGCGCGCCGCCAGGTGCACCGCCACCGCCAGCAGCCCCAGCTCGTGCCGCTCGCCCGGGACCCCGGCGAACACCGCCTCCGGGCCCTGGAACTCCGCCGAGGCCAGGAACCCCAGCATCCCCTCCAGCTTCTCGCGCACGAAGGCCGTGGCGAAGTGCTCGTGCGACACCGACGCCTCCCCCCGCGCCCAGAGCTCGCCCACCTCGCGCAGGAGCGGCATCAGCACCTCCTCGATCCGCTCCTCGAAGGGGACGATGGAGATGCGCTCGTACAGCCGGTCCGCCGTCCCCCGGTCGAAGGCCAGGAGCGCCCCCAGCATGGCGCGCTGCACCCCCTCCGTGGACTCCACCGCCTCCTGCGGCGTGGGGACCGGGTCCCCGCGCCGCACGATCGCGATCGCCTCCCCCACCTTGAGGCCGCGGTCCACCAGCGCCTTCACCCGGGCGATGGTGGAGACGTCGTCGTCCGAGTAGACGCGGTATCCCCCCTTGGTCCGGCGCGGCGCCACCAGGTGGTAACGCCGCTCCCACGCCCGCAGGGTGGCGGTGTTGATCCCGGTGAGTGAGGCTACGCTCTTGATCCGATAACTCATTGCGCTCGCGTCGGTCGGTCCCCGGCCCCCCGGAACAGGGTAGGCCGCCCTTCTAAGACCCCGCAAGACCCAAACCGGGTCCCCGCCGTGGCGCTGCGCGCCGCGGGCATCGGTGCATCTCTGTAACGGAGGAATCACGGATACAAGAAACCCCCTCGCCCCGTCCGGGGCAAGGGGGTGGGGGAACGGGCGGCGCCGGCTCAGGCGCCCGCGCCGGGGAACCCCGCCAGGGCGGCGTGCAGCCGGGCGTCGTGCGGGCGGCGCGGGGCGATCCCCGCCACCGAGGGGCGGAGCATCGCCCCCACGGCGAGGAGGCCCCGGAGCGCCTTCTCCGCCGGGGGGACCACGGTGCGCCCCGCCAGGGCGTCGCACCCGCCGCGGCGCAGGCGGGTCCCGATGGCGCGGTACACCCGGCTCGCCACCAGGATGGCGGGGCGGGCCCGGCCGGGGATGTCGCGCATCCCCCCGTCCGCGCTCCGGTAGTAGGCGTCCGCCATCTCCAGCAGCTCCGCCACCACCCCCGCCACCGCGCGCCGGTCCGCCGCGCCGGCGGGGAGCGACTCCGGGTCCACCCCCGCGCGGCGCAGGCGCTCCGCCGGGAGGTAGACGCGGTCCAGCCGGGCGTCCTCCGCCACGTCGCGGCAGATGTTGGTGAGCTGCATGGCGATCCCCAGGTCCACCGCGCGGGGGAGCGCCTCCCGCCGCCGCACCCCCAGCACCGCGCACATCATCAGCCCCACCGTGGAGGCCACCCGGTAGCAGTAGCGCAGCAGCTCCGCGTCGTCGGGGACGCGCACCGGGCCCAGGTCCGAGGCCACCCCGTCCACCAGGTCGGCCGCGCTCCGCAGGGGGAGGTCCAGGCGCGCCGCCGCCTCCCGGAACGCCGCCACCAGCGGACGGGCGGGGGCCTCCCCCAGCACCTCCGCGCGGAGCCGGTCCAGAGCCAGCCGCGCCGCCAGCGGGTCGTCCGCCTCGTCCGCGGTGTCGTCCACCTCGCGGCACAGGGCGTACACCACCGCCGCGTCGTCGCGGGTCGCGGGGGGGAGGAGGCGCGCGGCCAGGTGGAAGGTGCGCGCGTGGCGGGCCAGCGAGGCCCGGCTCGCCTCCAGGACCGGCGGGGTCACGCGGGCGCCAGGGCGGGCTCCGCCGCCGCCGCGGCGGGGAGGTCGGGGAGGACGCGCTCCAGCACCTTGGCCGAGCAGAGCACCCCCGGGATCCCCGCGCCCGGGTGCGTCCCCGCGCCCACGAAGTACAGCCCCTCCACGTCCTCCGAGCGGTTGTGGAAGCGGAAGTACGCCGACTGCGAGAGCCGCGGCTCGATCCCGAACCCCGCCCCCTTGGCGGAGCGCAGCCGGTCCTCGAAGTAGCGGGGGGTGACGTGGAACGAGGTCACCAGGCTCTCGCGGAGCCCGGGGAGGAGGCGCTCCTCCAGGTGCCCCAGGATGCGGTCCAGGTAGCGCGGCCCCTCCTCCTCCCAGTCGATCCCGCTGTCGTTGTGCGGGACCGGGGAGAGGACGTAGAAGTTCTCGTGCCCCGGCGGCGCCAGCGAGGGGTCGGTCCGGGTGGGGGCGTGCAGGTAGAGCGAGAAGTCCTCCGCCAGCTTCTTCCGCTCGAAGATGTCCTCCAGCAGCTCCCGGTAGCGCGGCCCCATCACGATGGTGTGGTGCGCCAGCTCCGGGTAGGTGCGGCGGGTGCCGAAGTAGGCCACGAACAGCCCCATGGAGAGGCGCCGCCGGGCCAGCGAGGCGTCCGAGTGGCGGCGGCGGTGCCGCGCGGCCACCAGCTTGCCGTACACGTGCACCGGGTCGCCGTTGGCCACCACCCGCTCCGCGGGGATGCGCTCCCCCCCTCCAGGCGCACCGCGCGCACCCGGCGGCCGTCGCCCACCTCGATCTCCTCCACCGGGGCGCCGCAGCGCACCTCCCCGCCCATCTCCTCCAGCAGCCGCACCATCCCCGCGACGATGGAGGTGGTCCCCCCCTTCGCGAACCACACCCCCCACTTCCGCTCCAGCCAGTGGATCAGCAGGTAGATGGAGGTGGTGTTGAAGGGGTTCCCTCCCACCAGGAGGGGCTGGAAGGTGAACACCTGCCGGAGCCGCGGGTCGCGGAGGTAGTGCGCCACCAGCCCGTACACGGTGCGCCAGCTCCCCAGCCGCACCATCTCCGGGACCACCCGCAGCATCTCCGACAGGCGGTCGAAGGGGGCGTCCGCCAGGCGCGTGTACCCCACGTCGAAGATCCGCTGGGCGTGCGCCGCCAGGCGGCGGTACCCGTCCACGTCCGCGGGGCTCATGGCGTGGATCTGCGCCAGGATGCGCTCCTCGTCCCCCACGTAGTCGAAGTGCGACCCGTCGGCGAACTCCACCCGGTAGAACGGGTCCACCGGGACCAGCTCGAAGTAGTCGCGCGAGTCGCGCCCGGCGAGCGCGAACAGCTCGTGCAGCAGGTACGGGGCGGTCACCACCGTGGGGCCGGCGTCGAAGGAGAAGCCGTCGCGCCGGAAGACGCTGGCCCGCCCCCCCGGCTGGTCCGTGCCCTCCAGCACCGTCACCTGCTCCCCCCGGGCCTGGAGGCGGATCGCCGCCGCCAGCCCGCCCAGCCCGGCGCCGACCACCAGCGTCCGTGGCGTCCTCCTCATCCGCGCGCTCCTTCCTCGTAGAGGGCGACGGCCGGGCGGCGCACCGACTCGATGGGGGAGAGCGCCACCTCCACCAGCTCCGCCGCCAGGGCCCGCAGGGCGGGCTCCTCCGCGAGCGCAGGGGCGCGGAGCGCCTCCCCCGCCGCCGCGTTGATCCGCCCGAGCACGCGCTCCAGCGCGCCCCCGGTGCGGAAGCGGAGGATGGCGCGCTCCACCTCCACCTCCGGGGTCGCCCCGCGCGGGGCGCGGAGGAGGAGGCCGAGCCACGCCGCGTCCCCCGGGTGCAGCTCCAGGTGCTCCACCACCAGGGCGCTGGTCTTCCCCTCCCGCAGGTCCGATCCCGGGGCGCCGCGCCCCTTGTCGCCGTACAGGTCCAGCACGTCGTCCTGGAGCTGGAAGAGGAGCCCCAGCGTGCGGAAGGCGTCCGCGAGCGGGCGGGCCTCCTCGTCGGGGCGGCCGGCCAGGAGAGCCGCCCCCCGCACCGCGAGCGCGAAGAGCGCCCCCGTCTTCCCCTCGGCCACGGCACGCCAGGTGCCCCACTCCACCCGCTCGCAGGCGGACAGGCCCAGCTCCGCGGCCTGCCCCCGCACCACGGCGGCGGCGTGCCCGGCGAGCGCCCGCGCCAGCGCCCAGCGCGTCCCGTCCGGGGCGGGGAGGTGGTCCAGCGCCAGGTAGGGGAGCATCAGGAGGAGGTCGCCCGCGTTGACGGCCTGGGCCGCGCCGTGCAGCGCCCACACCGTGGGGCGGCCGCGGCGCACCGCGTCGCCGTCCTGCAGGTCGTCGTGCACCAGGGTGGCGTTGTGGAGGAGCTCGCAGGCGGCGGCCCACGCCACCCCCGTCTCCCGCGGCTCCCCCAGCGCCTCCAGCGCGGCCAGCGCCAGCCGGGCGCGGACGCGCTTCCCCCCCGTGGCCAGGTGCTCGCGGACGATGAACCCCGCCGGGTCGCCTCCGGCCTCGGCGGCCAGGCGGTCCATCAGCGCCTCCACCTCGGCGAGGCAGCGCGTGGAGCGGAGCGGCGACGTGCCCGCCCGCGCGCGCCGGGGAGCGATCTCGACGGCCAGCCGGCCCGGAGGAGTCATGAGGTCTCTTTCGCCACGGGGTTGTACATTGGACAAACATTGTGCATGCGAGATCCGTGCACAAGTGTCCGCGCCGTCACCCCGCCCCCGCCAGCGCGCGCAGGAGCCGCACCCCCTCGGCCCCCGCCGCCGCCCCCGCCAGCCGGGCCCGCAGCCGCGGGGAGGCCGCGGCGAAGAAGCGCCCCATGGTCCGCGCCAGCCGGCGCGCGGGGAGGCGGTCGGAGAGGTACCCCGCCCACTCCTCCTCCGGGAGGCGGAAGAAGGCGGCGAAGAACGCCCGCGTCTCCGCCGCGTCCAGCCGGAGGAGCGCCTCCATCCCGAAGCGGAAGAGGGCGTGCCGGCGGCGCCGGTCCGCGGGCCAGAGCGCCTCCCACGCCGCGCGCGAGGCGCGCGCCGGGTCCGCGCCCTCCCTCCCCAGCTCCCCCGCCAGCGCGTCCGCCAGCACGGGCGCCGCGGCCAGCGTGCGGGCCAGGAGGTAGCCCGTGGCGGGGTGCACCATCCCCGCCGCCCCCCCGAACCCCACCGTCCGCTGCCGCGGGTCCGGGAGGGCGCCCCCCATGGGGATCCAGCACCGCTCGTGCTCCCCCTCCTCCGCGCGCACGCCCAGCGCCTCCAGGCGGGCGCGGAGCCGCGCCTCCAGCACGCCGAACGGCACCGCGGGGCGGCCCACCAGCACCGTCTCCTCCAGGAAGACCGAGCCGTCGGGGAGGGGGAGGGCGTACAGGAAGGTGGGGGCGGGGGAGGGGGGGAGGCCGGGGTCGCTCCATTCCATCAGCGTCGCCCGGCCGGGGTCCACCCCCGGGACCGGCCCGGGCACCGCCAGCCCGAACGCGGTCTGGAACCCCTGCGGCGGCGCGTCCGCGCGCCGGACCCCCACGGGGCGGTGCCCCGACGCGTCCACCACCACCCGCGCCGCCGCCTCGCCCCCCTCCGCGAGCCGCACCGTGGAGCCGGCGGCGCCGTGCCGGACCTCCGCCGCCGTGCCCGCGACCGCGAGGACGCCCGCGCGCTCGCAGCGCTCGTGCAGCGCCGCCGCCAGCGCGTCCCGGTCCACGCGCACGTAGGCGCGGGGGAGGACGCGGCGCCCCGCCTCGCCGCACTCCACCACCGCTTCCGGCCAGCGCGCCGCGACGGGGACGGGGAGCTCCGCCCCCTCCAGCTCGTCCGCCCAGGCGCCGTACTGCGCCGGCCACCGGGGCGGCCCCGGCGGCCCGAGCACGCCCACCCGGAGCCCGCGCGCGCCGAGCGCGGCGGCGGCGGCCATGCCGGCGGGACCCTTGCCGAGGACCAGCGCGTCGAGCATCGCTTCCGGGGGAGGGGGACTTTGCACGAACCCTGGACAGGGACTATAGTTCGCCGCCGGGGACGGGTGCAACGACGGGGCCACGGAATGATCGACATCGGGAGCACGGACCGGGAAACGGACGCTGGACACCTCCGCGCGCCGGGGGGGTTCGCCTGGTGGTACGCGGACGTGGTCACCCCCCAGGGCGACGGCGTGGTGCTGATCTGGGCGTTCGGGCTCCCCTTCCTCCCCGGGTACGCGGACGCCGCCCGCCGCGGCTCCCCGCAGCTTCCCGCGGACCGCCCCTCGGTGAACGTGGTGGCCTACGAGCGCGGCGTTCCCACGGTGTACCTCCTCCAGGAGTACGGGGCCGGCGACGCGGACCCGCCGGACGCCGGCGGCACCCAGCGGATCGGGCGCTGCCGCTTCACGCGGAGGGTGGAGGGCGGGACGCTGCGCCTGGAGGCGGAGCTGGACTGTCCCCTCCCCGGCTCGCGGGAGCGGCTGACCGGGACGGTGCGCGTGGAGGGCGCGGCCCGCGCCGCGGACCCCGGGGCGGTGGACCTCGCCCCCCACCTGTGGACCCCGCTGAGCGGCCCCGCCACCGGGAGCGCGACGCTGCGCCACGGCAGCCGCGAGGTGGCGCGGGTGCGGGGGAGGGCGTACCACGACCGCAACGCCGGGAGCGTCCCCCTCCACGAGCTGGGGATCGCGTGGTGGGCGTGGGGGCGCTTCCCGCTGCGGGGGCGCGAGGTGGTGTACTACCTCCTCTGGCCCGAGAGCGGTGGCGACCCGGAGTGCATCGGGCTCGTCGTGGGGGAGGACGGCGCCACGGAGCGCGTCGACCTCCGCGTGGAGCCCGGGGTGGAGCGCCGCTCCCCCGCGGGGCTCCCGTACCCGGAGCGCCTCCGCCTCCACGCCGCGGACGGCGGGCGCTGGCTGGACGTCCGCCACCTCCGCGTGGTGGACGACGGGCCGTTCTACCTGCGCTTCCTGTCGGAGGGGGCCACGCCGGGGGGGGAGCACGCGGCGGGGTGGGGGGAGCTGTGCGTCCCCGACCGGGTGGACCTCCCCTTCCACCGCCCCTTCGTGCGGATGCGCGTGCACCGGGTGGGCGGGCCCAACTCGCTCTGGCTCCCGTTGTTCACCGGGCCGCGCGAGGACCGGGTCGCCCGCCTCTTCCGGCACGCCCTCTCCCGGGGAAGGGCCGGGTGACCGCCTGGCTCCTCCTGGCCCTCCCGGCGCTCGGGGTGCTGGGGATCGCCGCCCTCAACGTCGCGGCCTGGCCGCGGGGGCGCCCCGGCGGGCGCATCCCCGGGCGCGTCTCCGTGTGCGTCCCCGCCCGCGACGAGGCCGCCGGCATCGAGCGCTGCGTGCGCGCCGTGCTGGCCGGCACCCGCGCCCCCGACGAGGTGCTGGTCTACGACGACGGCTCCACCGACGGCACGGGAGAGGTCGTCGCGCGCCTCGCCGCGGAGGACGCGCGGGTGCGGCTCCTCCCCGGCGTCCCGCTCCCCGCCGGGTGGGTGGGGAAGCCGCACGCCTGCCACCGCCTGGCCGCCGAGGCGTCCGGCGACGTCCTGCTCTTCCTGGACGCGGACACCGTCGCCTCCCCGGAGTGCCTGGCGCGCGTCGGCTCGCTCCTGGAGGGGATGCGCGCGGACGTGGTGACCGCCGCGCCGCGGCAGGTGGCGGGGAGCTTCGCCGAGCGGCTGGTGATCCCCCTGCTGCACCTCTCCTACCTCGCCTGGCTCCCCCTCCCGCTGGTGTGGCGCTCCCGCGACCCCCGCTTCCTGGTGGCCAGCGGACAGCTCCTGGCCGTCCGCCGCTCCGCCCTGGACGCGGCCGGCGGGTGGGCCGCCGTGCGCGCCGAGGTGGTGGACGACATGGCCTTCTGCCGCCGGGTCAAGCGGGCCGGGCTGCGCGTGGTGTTCGCGGACGGGCACCGCATGGCGAGCTGCCGCATGTACCGCGGGTGGCGCCCGCTCTGGGAGGGGTTCTCCAAGAACCTGTACGAGGGCGTGGGCGCCCGCCCGGCCGGGCTCGCCGCCGTGGTGCTCCTGCACGTCGGGGTCTTCCTCCTTCCCTACGCCGGCCTCGCCGCCGCGCTCGCGGGCGCCTCCGGCCTCCTGGCCCCCGCCGCCGCCGGCGTGGGCGCCAACCTGGCGCTGCGCGCCCTCCTCGCCGCGCGCTTCCGCCAGCCCGCGGAGGGGGTGCTCCTCCACCCCCTCGCCGTCCTCGTCCTGCTCGCCGTCGCCCTCAACTCCTTCCGCTGGTCGCGGCGGGGCGCCATCCGCTGGCGCGACCGGACGTACCCGGCCCGCGCCGCCCGCGCCGCCCCGTGACCCCCGGCGCGCTCCGCACCCCCTGGCTCCTGGCTCTGGCGCGGCGGTACGCCCGCCGCAGGCTGGCGCGCGGGCTGGACGGGCTTCGCGCCGGCGGGGTGGAGGAGGCGCGGAGCGAGGCCGCCCGGCGCCCCGTGATCCTGGCCGCCAACCACGTCTCCTGGTGGGACCCGTTCCTGGTGGTCGCACTGGACGAAGCGCTGGGGACCGAGGGATACGCCCTGATGGACTCCGCCAACCTGGGCGGGCTCCCCTTCTTCGCGCGGCTCGGCGCCCTCCCGCTGGACCGCTCCGCCCCCGCGCGGACGCGCGCCGGCTTGCGCGCCGCCGCCGCGCTCCTGGACCGCCCCGGGCGCGCCGTGTGGATGTTCCCGCAGGGGCGGCTCCGCCCCGCGCACCTCCGCCCGCTCGGCCTCCGGCCCGGGATCGCCCTGCTGGCGCGCCTCGCCCCGGGGGCCGCGGTGCTCCCCGTCGCCCTCCAGTACGCCTTCGGGGAGCACCCCGCCCCCGCCGCCCTGGTCCGCTTCGGCGTCCCCATCCCCCCGGAGGCCGCGCGCTCGGAGGAGGGGACCGCGCTGCTGGAGCGGGCGCTGGAGGAGGGGCTGCGCGCGATCGACGCCTCCCTCGCCGGGGAGGCGCCCCCGCTCCCCGAGCTGGTCCCCTCCCGGCTGCGCCGCCCCGACCGGGGGGTCGGCCCGCGCGTCCTGGGGGCGCTCCCCCGTGGCTGACGTCCTGGTGGTGGGCGCCGGCGTCGGCGGCCTTGCCGCCGCGGTGCACCTGGCCGCGCGCGGCCTGGAGGTGGAGGTGCTGGAGGCCTCCGACCGCCCCGGGGGGAAGCTGGGCGTCCGCGTGGTCGACGGGGTGGAGGTGGACACCGGGCCCAGCGTCCTCACCCTCCCCGACGCCCTGGACCGCGCCCTCCGCGCCGCCGGCACCTCCCTGGCCGACGAGCTGACGCTGCGCGAGCCGCGCCCCTCCTTCCGCTACCTGTACGCCGACGGCGCCGCGGTGGACGTGTACCCGCGCCCGGAGGAGACCCTCGCCTCCGTGGAGCGCGCCCTGGGCCCCGCCGCCGCCGCCGAGCTGGAGGCGTTCCTGGCCTACGCCCGGCGCGTCTGGGAGGCCGCCGCCCCGCACTTCGTCTTCGGCCCCGCGCCGTCGCCCGCGTCGCTGGCGGGGATGGGCCCCGCCGCGCTCCTGGCGCTGGCCCGCATCGACCCGCTGCGGCGGATGTGGGGCGCCATCCGCTCCCGCGTCCGCTCCCCGCACCTGCGGATGCTCCTGGCCCGCTACGCCACCTACAACGGCTCCGACCCGCGCCGCGCCCCCGCCACCCTGAGCTGCATCGCCCACGTGGAGCTGGGCCTGGGCGGCTACGGGGTGGAGGGGGGGATGTACGGGGTGGCGCGCGCCCTGGTGCGCGCCGCGGAGCGGCTGGGCGTGCGCGTCCACTACGGCGCCCGCGTGGAGCGCCTGGCGGAGCGGAGCGGCGGCGGGTGGGACGTGTCCACCTCCGACGGCCGGACGCGCGCCGCCCGGGCCGTGGTGGCCAACGCCGACGCCGCGCACGTCCTGGCCGACCTCCTCCCCCCGGCGCGGAGGCGCCGCGCCCCCGGCGCGCTCTCCATGTCCGGGTGGACCGGCGTCCTGCGCGCCCGCCGGCGCGCCGGGGAGGGGGCGCGCGTCGCCCACACCGTGCTCTTCCCGCGCGACTACCTGGAGGAGTTCGCCGACGTGTTCGACCGCGACCGCCCCCCCGCCGACCCCACCGTGTACCTGTGCGCCCAGGAGGCGTGCCACGCCCGCGCCGGGTGGCCGGGGCACGAGCCCGTCTTCGCCATGGCGAACGCCCCCGCCGAGCCCGCGGGCCGCCCCCGCGACCCCGCGGCGTGGGACGGCCTGAGGGAGCGCGTGCTCGCCCGGCTGGACGCCGCCGGGCTCCGCGACCCCGACGACGCGCTCGTCTGGGAGCGCACCCCCGCCGGCCTCGCCGCCGAGTTCCCGGGGAGCCGGGGCGCCATCTACGGCGCCGCCTCCAACTCCCCGCTCGCCGCCTTCCGCCGCCCCGCCAACCGGATCACGGGCGTCCCGGGCGTGTACCTGGCCTCCGGGAGCGCGCACCCCGGCGGCGGCGTTCCCCTGTGCATCCTCTCGGGGGAGGCCGCCGCGCGCGCGCTCCTGGACGACCTGGGAGATTCATCCACGAGGAGGCGGGCGGTATGATCCGACGTGCGAGGGCGGGCGTGGCGGCCGCGGCGGTGCTCCTGGTGGGCGCCGCCGCCCCGGCCGGGGGCGGGGAGGCGTGGACCGGCTCCTTCGCCATGCGGCTCGACCTGGCGAGCACCACCCGCATCCCGCTCCTGGGCGGGCAGCGGAGCGTCACCACCAGCCTCCTCCTGGTGGACGTGGAGCGCGCGGGCGACGGGTGGACGCAGCGACACCGGGTGTGCGGCGTGCGGGTGACCGGGTCGTCGGTGGCGCGGATGACCGTCCCCGCCGCGTTCGTGCGGGGGCTCCCGGTGCGGCGCTACCCGGCCGTGCTGCGCGACTCGGTGGGCTCCGTGCGCTACTCGGCCGACATGGGAGTGGAGGCCATCGGGTTCGACCCCGCGGCCACGGGCGGCGTCCTGCCTTCGCGCGCCGGGGACCCGGGGGTGCGCGACTCCGACGGCGACGGGCGGCCGGGGGCCACCATCGAGCTGCGGGTGCCCGCCGCGCGGGCGAAGCTGTTCATCGTGCAGCGGTCGCACCTGGTGCTGAGCGGGCGGGAGGTGTCGCCGGACCGCATCGAGGGGGGGGTGAAGGTGCTGGTGCAGGAGCAGCGCACGCTGGGGGCGGAGCCGGGATTCTTCGCGCGGACGCCGTCGATCCGGCCGGACCCGGGGCGGAGCGGGTTCGTGCTGGCGCGGGCTCCGGGGGTTCGTAGTTGCGAGGAGCTTCTGCGGGCGGCGCCGGGGCTGTTTCCGGGGTCTTGAAGGTCGGTGGCGGGGCCGCTCCGGAGCCCGGCAAACGGCGCCGGTCTCCTGCGCGGGGGCGGTGAGCCTCGCGAAACAGCCGCGAGTCTCCCCGCCCCGGAGTGAGCCACCGGAAACAGCCCCGGTGTCTCCCTCCGAGAAGATCTTACGGGTACGGCGGAACTGCGGGACGGCAGGGGGCCTCGCGGCTCCGGAGCGCGCCTTCGGACCCCCCACCCCCGGCCCCTCCCCCACAAGGGGGGAGGGGAGCACGACACGTCGGACGGTGAGGATCGAAGCGTGGAGATGCCCCTCCCCCGGAACGGGGGAGGGTGGCGAGCCCGAAGCGAGCCGGGTGGGGGCGCGCGGAGGCTACCGCCGGCAGATCCTCACCCCGAAGTTGGATCCAGGTGGTTCTCCCCTCCCCCGCTTGCGGGGGAGGGGCGGGGGTGGGGGGCGTCCGAGGCCGCGCCGGGAGTTGGCCTACTCCACCCTCCTCCACGTCTCCTTCGTGATCCCCTGCCGCAGCTCCGGCATCCGCGCCCACGGGTCCTTTCGCCTGCGCGCCAGCTCCGGCACCGTCCGCACGGTGAACTCGCCGGGCGTCGTGTCCGGGCCCAGCTCGTCCCACTCCAGGGGGAAGGAGACCGGCGCGCCCGGGCGGGAGCGGGTGGAGTAGGCCGCCACCGCGCTCGCGCTCCACCCGTTGCGCAGGTAGTCCACGTAGATCTTCCCCGCGCGCTCCTCCTTGGACGAGCGGGTCAGGAAGCGCCCCGGCTCCTCGCGCGCCAGCGCCTCCGCCACCCGCCGCGAGAGCTCGCGCAGCTCGTCCCACCCCTGGCGGCGGGCGATCGGGGCGACCACGTGCAGCCCCTTCCCGCCGCTGGTCTTCACGAAGCTCTCCAGCCCCGCCCGCGCCAGCACCTCCCGCGTCCGGCGGGCCGCGCCCACCACCTCCGCCCAGGCCACCTCCGGCGCCGGGTCCAGGTCCAGGATCATCCGGTCCGGACGGTCCAGCCGGTCGCGGCGCGCCCCCCACACGTGCAGCTCCAGCACCCCCATCTGCACCAGAGACACCACCGCCGCCAGCGAGTCCGCCACCAGGTACGTCTCCTCCTCCCCCTCCACCGGCACCTTCACCCGCCCCAGCGCGCGCGGCGTCCCCTTCCCGGCGCGCCGCTGGTAGAAGCACTCCGTCTCCTGCCCCGCCGGGCAGCGCACCAGCGTCAGCGGGCGCCCCTTCAGGTGCGGGAGCTCCAGCTCCGCCACCGCCGCGTGGTACTCCGCCAGCTCCCGCTTGGTGATCCCCTGTCCCGGGTACAGCACCCGGTCCGGGTGCGTCACCCTCACTCCGGCGATCTCCGCCGCCTCTTCGCTCCGCGCCATGGTGGCTCCCCGTGTGGAAAATCGTCCGACCGCCGCGCACCGCACGCGCAAGATCCGCTCCCGCCAGGAGAAGCGCGAGACCCTTGTAAACCGTTGGAAGAACCCTATCTTTCGGTGAACCTTCGGGTGTGCCGGGTGTATCATCGTCACCTCCGCCGAAGCCGGCGGGGGGCCGACCTGACGAGCCACCGGGAAACACAGATGGAAGGGATCGAGCTTCACGACCACGAAGCCGTGCGGGAGCGCGTCGCGGAGTTCTACCGCGAGCACCGAGCCGAGGGCGTCCGAACTCCGCACCTTCGCGAGAACTGGAGCGCCATGAAGGAGCGCCGCCTGGCGCGCCGTGGCTGGAGGCCATCGAGCGGGCCACCGGCGCCGCGTACCGCCGCGAGGCGGCATGACTCCGACGAGAGAGCCAGAGAGAAGGGAGAGCGAGCGATGAGCGAGACCGACTTCCGGGCGCTGCAGGACTTCTTCGACGCCGACGAGATCGAGTGGCGGCTGCAGCAGGCCGGGGAAACGCGCGGGAAGGTGTGGGCCATCGCCGTGCCCTACGTCACCAACCGCGCCATCCAGCAGCGGCTGGACGACACCGTGGGCCCGGGGAGCTGGAGGAACGAGTTCCGCCCCGGCCCCGGCGGCGGCGTCCTCTGCGGGATCTCGGTGAAGGTGGGCGACGAGTGGGTCACCAAGTGGGACGGCGCCGAGAACACCGACATCGAGGAGGTCAAGGGCGGCCTCTCCGGCGCCATGAAGCGCGCCGCCGTGCAGTGGGGGATCGGGCGCTACCTCTACCGGCTGGACGAGTCGTTCGCCAGCGTGCACGAGGGCGGGCGGCTGCGCGGCAAGACCAAGGACGGGAAGCCCTTCCGGTGGGACCCGCCGCAGCTCCCCGCCTGGGCCCTCCCGAAGAAGGCGAAGGCCGCGGGCTCCGGGCGGAAGAAGGAGGACAGCCTGGAGCGCGTGCGCCGGGAGCACGAGGCCATGCTGGAGTACGTCAAGGCCGTCGGCCCGCGCGTGGACGACGCCGCCGAGGCGGAGATCGCCGGAACTTCGTGCAACCTCAAGCAGTACGTTCGCGAGAACTGGGCGGGGATGAAGGAGCAGGTGCGGCTCACCCGCGCCGTGGTGGAGGCGCTGGAGAAGGCCACGGGGGTGCGCTTCGAGCGCGAGGCCGCGTAGCGGGACGGGCCCGGGGGGGGGGCGCGGCACGGATCTGGCTGCGCCTCCCGCGCCCGCCGCACCTCCCCCCCCTCCCGCTAGTGACGAAAAGGTGCGATTGTTTTGCGGATATGGATCGGCGGGCCGATACTGTGTAACATTGTTCCGACCCATCCCTCCCGGGAGCACCCCCGCTCCCGCGCGGATCCCCTCCAGGAGCGACCCGATGAAGCGTTCCCGGCGCGACGCCGCAGCCCGCGGCTCTTCCCACCTCGCCCGCCTTTCCCTCCCCGCGTTCCGCCCCCCCGAGCCCTTCGAGGGCTCGGAGATCCTGCGGGAGATCCCCGAGGCTCCCGCCTTCCTCCTCTGCCAGGCGTACCGGAGCGTGATGGCGTGGGCGCTGGTCCCCGCCGCCGAGCGCGAGGGAATGTTCGCCCCCGGCGCGGCGGACGCGGTGCGCGAGCGGGTGCGCGGCACCCCCATGGCGGACGGGATGCGCGTGGCGCTGGAGGTGGTGTGCAACCTCCTGGCGGACCCGGCGGGCGCCGACCCGCGCCGCGTCTCCGCCGCCTGCGTGAGCGTGGCGGAGTGGGCCGAGGAGCGGGGGAGCGCGCCGTCCACCTCCATCCGCTTCATGCAGGCCGCCGCGACCTGCGCCTCCGACGACTCCCGCCTGGCGTACCGGGCCGGGTGCGTCGCGCGCAAGCAGGCCGTCTGGGAGACGGCCGAGCTGTGGTTCCGGCACGCCATCTCCGTGGGCCGGCGCAACCACGACTGGGAAGCGCACGCCACGGCGTACCTGGGGCTGGGGAACAACTACTACAACCAGGGCCGGTACGCCCCCGCGCGGCGCGAGCACATGAAGGCGCTTCGCGTCAGCCGCCGCCACGGGCTGCGCGAGCTGCAGGGGCGGGCGTACCACGACCTGCTGGCCATGGCCATCATGACCGGCGACGCCGCCGCCGCGGAAACGTTCGGGCCGCGGGCGTTCTACGCCTACGGCCCGACGCACGAGAACGTCCCCCTCCTCGCCCAGGACATCGCCTACTTCTGGATCACCCAGGGAGAGTTCGGGCGCGCCCTGCGCGTCTACCAGGCCCTCCGCCCCCACCTCAGGCAGAGCGACGGGAGGGTCCGGGGGCTCGGCGTCCTGGGCCGCGCGGCGGGGGAGTGCGCCCGGCCGGACGTCTTCGAGGACGCCTGGGCGGAGCTCTGGCGCATGGCTCCGGCGGCCGAGAACAGCTCCGCACTCTCCCCCTCGCTCCTCCAGCTCGCCCACGGGGCGGTCCGCCTGGGCGACTGGGATAGGGCGGAGCAGGCCGCCCGGTACGCCCTCCGGGTCGCCGGTCCCCGCGGAGAGACCGACGTGATCGCCGAAGCGGAGGAGCTGCTGACCGTCGTCCGCGACCGGTCGCCGGTTCCGGTCCTCCACGCGCCCGAAGCCCCCGGGAGCGGGGAAGCCGAGACGCTCGCGAGCGACCTGGTGGCGTCGCTGGAAGCCTGCGCGGCGGCGGTGTAGGCCGTCAGGTTCCGGAGCCGGACACGGGGCCGGCGTAGCGGGTCGTGCTGTCGGCCTCCGAGTACACCGGTGCACTGCGCGGGGTGGACGGTCGGGTGATGTCGTCGGGGGCGCAGGCGGCGGGGGTCACGAGGCAGGCGAGGAGCAGGAGCGAACGCGCAATTTTCATTGTAAATCCTTTGGAGTGGCGGGTTTCCCGTGTGGCGGAGACGAGCGCTAAAGTGCCGGAGAGGGCGGAGGGTGTCAACACATGTCTGTGAAATGTACGGATAGATAACGCCCTCGATGCGCCGCGCCAACCGTTCTCTGCTGCTCCTGCACCCGGACTCCGACTTCCGTAACCGGGTGGTACAGGCGGGGGGGGCGCACTTCGCCTGCTGGGCGGTTTCCGAATGGGGGCCGCTTCGGGACGCCGTCCGCGACGCACCCCCCACCGTGGTGGTGGTGGTGGATCCGTACGCGGGCGGGGAGGACGGAGGGATCTCCCGCGAGCTCGTGTCGCTCCTCCACGAGTTTCCCTGGGCCAGCGTGGTCGCGGCCCTGCGCGCGCGCCCCGGGGAGGAGGGGGACGTGCACGCCCTCGCGCTGCTGGGGATCTCCGAGGTGATCCTCCTGGGGGTGGAGGACACGCCGCAGGGAATCCGCCGGACGCTTCGCCAGGCGCAGGGGAGGTTCCTGAAGGAGCTGCTGAGGCGCGCGCTCCCGCCCTACCTGACCGGCCGGGCGCGGATCATCCTGATGGCCGCCGCGGAGGCCATCTCGGCCGGTGGCCACGCGCCCGACCTGGCCCGGGCGCTCTCCGTGTCCACCAAGACGCTCGCCCGCTGGTGCGAGCGGTGCTACCTTCCCCCGCCGCGGCGGCTCCTGGCCTGGATCCGGGTGCTCCTGGCCTCCCGGCTCCTGGACGACCCGGAGCGGACGGTGTCCAGCGTGGCGCGCGCCTGCGGCTACACCTCCGACACCGCGCTCCGGCGCGCCCTGCTGGACTTCCTGGGGATCGGCCCCACGCAGCTACGGGAGGCGGGCGCCTTCGCCGCCGCCGCGCCGGCCTTCGTGGCCGAGCTGCACGAGATGCGGGAAAAGGGGAGGGAGCGGAAGCGGAAGCGTTTGGAGGCCGGACGGGCCATCCCCGCGGCGAACCCGACCACGGAAGACACATGATCCTTCGTCCCCACCCCGCGGCGGCGCGCGGACCCCTGCTCCTTCGCCTTCGACTACCAGTGGAGGGAGGTCCCGGCGGGGCCCGGGGGGTCCTGACGGAAGCGGGCACCGGCGCTTGCCGGTGCCCGCTTCGCATCGGGGCCCACGCCGGGGCTCAGCCGCCGCGCCCCAGCGCCACGATGGTCTCGAACTCCTCCGGGGTCACCGGCTGCACCGACAGGCGGCTCTTGTTCACCAGCGGCATCTTCTCCAGCCCGGGGGTCCCGCGCAGCACGTCCAGGGGGACCACCCGCGGGAACGCCTCCACGAACTCCACGTCCACCATGTGCCAGCGCGGGTCCTCGTCCCCGGCCTTGGGGTCGAAGTAGGGGCTCTCCGGGTCGCGCGCGGTGGGGTCCGGGTACGCCGCCCGCGACACCCGCGCGACCCCCGCCACCCCCGTCGGCTCGGAGTTGCTGTGGTAGAAGAGCACCGGGTCGCCGGGGCGCATGTCGTCGCGCATGAAGTTGCGCGCCTGGTAGTTCCGCACCCCGTCCCAGCAGGTGCTCCCGTCCCGCCGCAGGTCCTCGATGGAGTAGGATCCCGGCTCGCTCTTCACCAGCCAGTGTCGCGTCATTCGGCTCGTTCCCGGTTCGAAGGAGGTTGGCGGCGGGTATGATGCGGCCGGGCCCCCCGCCGGGCAAGCCGCGCGGGGGAGCGGGTGAGGGCCACGAAGCGACGGGGCGGCACCGTGATGGCGCCGCCCCGTCGTTTCCTGCTGTCCCTGCCCTGTCCCCTGTCCCCTGTCCCCTGTCCCCTGCCGTTCTTCCCCTACGCCGTCCCGGTGCGGGTGAAGATCTGGTCCACCAGCGCCTGACGCTGCTCGGCGTCCGCCGTGGTGGCGGCGGGGTCGAAGGCCACCTGCGGGGCGCGCTCCGCGTCCGCGGCGGCGGGGCGCAGGTCCAGGCCGAAGGTGCGCGGGTCGAAGACGTGGGCGATCTGGTTCAGCTTGCGCTCCATCTCCGCCAGCACGCTGCAGGCGTAGTTGATCTGCTGCGTCGTGATGTCCTGGAACTGCAGCGACCCCATCATCCCGAACAGCTCGTCGCGCAGCGCGCCGCGGATCTCCGGGCCGCGCCCGGCCGCCGAGTCCCCCTCCTCCGCGTCCAGCTCGTCCACCATGGCGAGCGCGCGGTCCACCCCGTCCATGATGTCCGTGGCCGCCGACTCCGTGGCCGACGTCACCTCCAGCAGCTTCTGGTTGGTGTGCTGGATCTTGTCCAGGGCCGCCTTCTCCAGCATCCCCCGGCTCTCCTTCAGGCTCTCCAGCACGCCCATGATCTCGGCGTAGGCGCGCAGCAGCACCTGCGGGAGCGCCGCGAGCCCGCGGGGCTGGTCCACCAGGGAGCCGATCAGGGTGCGCATCTGCGCCTCCATCTGCGAGTGCTCCGACTCCAGGCCCCGGATGTCGTCCAGCGCGTTGTCCACCAGGCGGAGGGTGGCCTCCGAGTCGTACAGCAGCTCTTCCGCGGGTCGCGTCGCCATGGTCAGCTCGCTGCCCCGGCTCCGAGGAGCTGATCGATCTTCTCCTTGAGCACCTGGGGGGTGAAGGGCTTGACGATGTAGTTGTTCACCCCCGCCTCGATCGCGACGAGGATGTCCTCCCGCACGCTGCGGGTGGTCACCATCAGGATGGGGACGGTCTGGCCGTCCGGGCGCGCCCGCAGCTCCCGCGCGAGGTCCAGCCCGCTCAGGTTGGGCATGTTCCAGTCCGTGATCACGAAGCTGACCGTCGGGTCGAACCGGTCCAGCGCCTCCCGCCCATCGCCCGCCTCGACGATGTCGGTGAAGCCGATCCGCTGCAGGGAGTTGACGACGATGCGGCGCATCGTGGCGGAGTCGTCTACGACGAGAAACTTCATGGTCCGGTTCCCTTCCTGTTTTGACTGTGTTACCTCGGGCGGCCTCAGAGGTCGCCGCGCTCCAGGATGCCCCGCGCGACCTGGCCCGCCACCTCCACCGAGTTGTACGCCCCCTCCAGGATGCGCCGCCGCACCTCGGCGATCCGCTCCGGCGTGAGCTCCGTCCCGGCGCCCTCCTCCGCGCCCTCGGCGCGGGCGGCCAGGGCGCGCCCCGCGTCGGAGATCTGCACCCGGTCCGCGCGCTCCAGCGTGGCGACGGCGCCCACCGGCTCCCCTCCCGCCGCGGAAACCTCCGCGGTGCGGGTGCTCCGGACCATCTCGGCGCGGGCCAGCTCGGCGCCCTTGTCGTTGATTCGCATAGCATCTCCTCGTTGTGAGAAGGTATCGGCCGCCGCCGGGGGGAACTTGAGCCCCCCCCGGAGCCGGCGCCGCGCCTCAGCGCAGCAGGTCCAGCCGCGCCGCCCCCGCCGGGGGCGCGTACGCCGCCGCGGCCGATTCCGCGTGGCCCATCCGGTCCAGCGCCCGCGCCACCCCCGCGCGGGCCTCCGCCAGGCGGGCCGCCAGCC
This sequence comes from uncultured Gemmatimonadales bacterium, assembly GCA_963733105.1. Taxonomy (GTDB): domain Bacteria; phylum Gemmatimonadota; class Gemmatimonadetes; order Longimicrobiales; family Longimicrobiaceae; genus JAFAYN01. The sequence continues at coordinate 730,490 of CAVTCB010000005.1, forward strand.
CGGCGTCCGCCTCCTGCAGCGCCAGCGCGGCCTCCAGCACCGACGCGGCCTCGGCGGAGGAGCGCGCGTGCGCCCGGCCGATCTCGCGCACCAGCGGGGTGATCCGCTCCGCCAGGCGGTCGCGCTCGTCCAGGGCGCGGCGGATGCTCACCTCGTCGCCGCGCTCCACCGCCTCCAGCGCGGCCGCGGCCAGGGCGCGCATCCGGTCGAAGAGGCCCCGCGCCTCCACCGCCGGCGAGGCCCCGGGGATCGGGAGGGGGAGGGGGAGGCTCACCGGCCCTCCGTCTCGGCCACGGCGCCCGCGAACGCCTCGCGAAGCTCCGTCACCACCGCGGTGAGCCGGTCCAGGCGGACCACGTCCGGGCGCACGCCCACGTCCACCAGCTCGGCCAGGATGAAGGTGTACAGCCCGCTCAGCTCGCGGGCGATGGAGCCGCCGCGCTCCTCGTCCAGCGTCACCAGGAGCTCGGTGAGGATGGCCCGGCACTTCTCCAGCGTGCTGCTCCGCATCTCGAAGTTGCCGGCGTCCACGGCGAGGCGCGCCCGCCGCAGGCTCACCAGGAGGTGGTCGTAGAGGATCACGACCAGCTGCCCCGGGGTGGCGGAGAGGACCTCCATCTCGCGGTAGGCCGCGGCCTGGCTGGTGTAGCTCATTTCCCGAAGGGGTTTGGGTTTACCGTGCCTGCATGGAGCTGATCTGCGCCGCCAGCCAGCTCCCCTGCGACTGGACGCGGCTGAGCGCCTGCTCCATGGCCGTGAACTGGCGGACCATCGCCTCGCGGCGGACCTCGAGCCGCTTCTGGACCTCCTCGGCCCGCGAGCTCAGCGAGTCGATGGAGCGGCGGAGCGAGTCCACCTGTCCGGACACCGTGCCGTCTCCGGCGCGGGTGAGCTGGTCGACCAGGCGGGTCATCATCCCCCCCGTCCCCAGCACGAAGCCCACGCTCCCCGCCGCCCGCGCGGTGCTCCCGGTGTACTTCACCGCGAGCCCCTCCGTGGCGCCTCCCGCGGCCCCGCTCAGGACCTGCCCGAGCCCCGTGGCGGCCAGCCCGCCCAGGGTGCCCTGCACGTCCGTCCCCGCGTAGCTCCCCGCGGCCAGCCCGAGCTGCGCCGTGCCGTCGCTCCCGCCGCCCGACCACGCCACCGTGAAGGAGGCCGCCGAGCCGTAGTCCGTCGCCGACAGGGAGAGCTCGCTCCCGCTGCGGGAGGCCGTGAGCTTCATCCCTTCTGTCTGGAAAAGCGTGTTCAGCTTCGCCGCGATCGTCTCGGCCGTGTCGCCGCCCGCCAGCTGGATGCTCCCGCTCTTCCCGCTCACCGCGTCCGTCAGGGTGAGAGTATCGGCGCTCCCGTCGTCGGAGTACACTCCCGAGAACCCGCTCCCCGTCACCCCCGCCCGCGTGGCCGCCGCGGTCACGCTCATCGCGTAGCTCCCGGGCTGCGTCTTCGCCGTGGAGTTGACGAACGAGACCTCGCCGTCCGTGGTGGTCCCCGCCGTCCCGAAGAGCGCCTTCACGTCGGCCAGGTTGCTGGCGAGCGCCGCGCGGAGCCGCGCGTCGTCCACCTCCAGCTGCCCCGTCCGGGAGAGCGACACCCCCGCGATGGTGGGGCGCCGGTAGGCGGTGCTCCCCAGCCCCTCCACCGGGGTGAGGAGGACGCTGGTGAGCGAGGAGAGCGTGCTCCGCAGCGTCCCGTTCCCCGCCAGCGGGCTCCCCGCCGCCCCCTGGCCCTTCACGAAGTCCGCCACCGCGTTGTACGCCGAGGCGAACCCCTTCACCGAGTTCACGATGGCGTCCGTGTCGCGGGCCACGCTCAGCTCCACCACCGTCCCGGGCTCCGCCTGCTGCAGGTTCAGGGTGACGCCGGTGAGCGCGTCGCTCACGGAGTTCCCCTGCCGCGACAGGAGGACGCCGTCCAGCCGGAGCCGCGCGTCCGACCCCGCCACCACCTCGCGCAGCCGCCCCGTCACCGCCGTGGCCGTCGTCCCGAAGCCGAGCGTCCCCCCGCCCTCGTTGTTGGCGGTGATGGAGAGGGCCAGCTGCGAGTCGCCCCCCGCCGCGTCGGTCAGCCGGATCCTCCCGTTCTCGAAGGTGGCCGTGGCGGCCGGGCTCCCCGGCCTGCCGAAGCCGTCCGCGCCGTTGACGCGGTCCAGGAAGTCCTGCACCGTGTCCGCGCCGCCCACCGTGTAGGCCAGGCTCACCGCCGAGCCGTCGGCGCGCGTCCCCCGGACGGTGAAGGTGTCGCCCGCCGCCACCCCGCCCGCCGCGCCCCCCGTCCCCAGCGAGGTCAGGAGCGTCGACGCGGTGGCGGTGGCGCCGCCCCCGTCCGTCAGCGTGCTCCCGGTGAGGAGCGACTGCGCCACGGCCCCGCGCCCCCGCTGCGTGAGCCCCAGGATCTCCAGCGCGCGCTGTCCGTCCGCCGTCGCCGCGCTCACCGTCCCCCCCGCCTTCAGCCGGTACGCCGTGCCCCCGCCGCCGGTCTCCGACACGGTCTCCGCCGAGCCTCCCGCGGCCTGGATGCGCGCCGCGATGGAGGCCAGGGAGTCCACCGACAGGTCCACGCTGATGGTCTTCCCCCCGATGCTCACGGTGGCGGGCGGGGGGAGGGTGACCCCCAGCATGGTGGCGATGCTGGAGGTGGTGGAGGAGAAGCGGCGGCTCTGCGTCCGCCCGTCCGCCGTCGCGTTCGCCGCGACGGTGCCGTCCAGGAAGCCGAGCTGCCCCAGCGCCCCCGCGGCCCCGTCCAGCAGGTCGATCCCCGCCGAGCCGGTGTGGTCGGAGTTGAGCACCAGGCGGTGCGAGGAGGGCCCCGTGGAGAGGATGGTGGCCGTCACCCCCGAGGGCGACGCGCCCGAGTTGGCGGCGTTGATCCGGTCGCGCACCGCGGCCAGCGAGTCCGTGGCCGCCACCTCGACGCGCCTCCCGCCCACCACGAAGTCGCCGGCGATCCCCAGCGCCGCCGCCTGGTCGGCCACCACCCCGCCGCCCAGCTTGGCCGCGCGGGCCAGCGACAGCACCTCCACCTTGTGGCTCCCCGGGGAGGCGCCCGCCGAGGCGGACACGCCCAGCAGCGAGCGGCTGGTGGTGGGGCTGTTCCCCACCGTCGCGCTGAAGGCCCCGAAGGCCGTGCCCTCGCGCAGCTTCTTGGCCGCGTCGCCCAGCTTGCCGACGAGTCCGTTGTAGCTGTTCCAGGCCGCCACGCGCTTCTCCTGCGCGGTGGCCTGCGCCGTCACGGGCGAGAGCCGCCGGGCCGACTCGGCGGACATGATCTGGTCTACCAGGTCGCGCCACTGGATCCCGCTGGCGAGACCGCTGAAGGAGCTGATCGGATCAGCCATCGCTCACCTCCGGATGCGGAAAATCCCGGAGCCGGCGGATGCCGGCCCCGGGAGGTGTGGTACTTCAGGGGGCTTAGCCGCGGAGCAGCTGGAGCACACCCTGGGCGCTCTGGTTGGCCTGGGCCAGCATCGCCGTGCCGGCCTGCGAGAGGATGTTGTTCTTGGAGAACTTGGACATCTCCTCCGCCATGTCCAGGTCGCGGATCACCGACTCCGCCGCCGAGAAGTTCTGGATCGAGGTCTTGAGGTTGCTCATGGCGTACTCGATCCGGTTCTGCGCCGCACCGATCTGGCCGAGCGCCGTGGCCACCTTGCTGATCGCCGTGTCGATCTTGGCGAGCGCGGCCTGCGCGGTGCCCGTCCCGGTCAGCGTCGAGGAGTCCAGGTCCAGCGCCGTGGACGAGGTCCGCAGGTCCACGCTCCCCAGGGAGACCAGGTCCTGCCCGGTGTAGTCGCCGCTGGAGGAGACCAGGAAGTCGCCGCCGCCGGTGCCCTGCGTGATGGAGATGGTGCCGCCCTGCGCCGCCGCCGTGGCGTCCGCGTCGTACGAGCCGGTGGTCTCCACCGTGATCCCGAACTGCGAGAAGCTCACCGCCTGCTTGCCGTCCGCCGCCGCCGCCGCCGTCTGCGTGACCGAGCCGTTGGTGAGGCTCAGGACGCCCGCCGCCGAGTTCGACAGCGTGTAGAGCCCGGCCGTGGCGCCGGAGACCTTGATGTCGTTGAAGGCGGTGCCGCTGTCGAGCACGGTGCTCGAGGCGGTGGCGACGCTGTTCCCGAAGGAGTTGTTGAGGAGCTTCTTCCCCTGGAACTTGGTGGTGTCGACGGTGCGGTTGATCTCGTCGCGGAGGTTGGTGAACTCCTCCTGGATCCGCGTGCGGCCCGCGTCGTCCACGCTGTCCGAGCCTGCCTGCGTGGCCAGCTCCTTCATCCGCTCCAGCATCTTCTGCACGGAGCCCGTCGAGCCTTCCGCGATCTGGAGCAGCGAGTTGGCCTGCTCGGCGTTGCGGTTGGCCTGGGTCATCGCGCGGGTGTCGGCCCGCAGCTTGTTGGCGATGCCGAGGCCGGCGGCGTCGTCGGCCGCCCGGTTGATGCGGAAGCCGGAGGAGAGCTTCTGCATCGAGGAGCTCGTGGAGGCGTTGGTCTCCGCGAGGTTCCGCTGGGCGTTGATCGAGCTGATGTTGGTGTTGATACGCATGGGTCACTTTCCCTGTGACGAAGTGCCGGGAGCATCCTTGCTCCCCTCGGGAGGCCGCGGGGTGCGATCTCCGTCTGCAGATCAGTATCGTCTTCGGGAAAGGGAACTTTAGCGGGCGGGTGGCGCCGTGTGTTTGGGGCCGCTCCGGAGCCCGGACGATACTGCTGTCCGGTCTCCTGCGCGGGGGCGGTGAGCCTCGCAAACCGCGCGAGTCTCCCCGCCCCGGAGTGAGCCCCGCCAAACCGCCGGCGGGTCTCCCTCCGTAACGGATCATATGGGTACTTCGGAACGGCAACCACAAAAACCGTGCGGAGGGGACCCCACGCGCAGCACCTGTCTATCGGGGGGCCTGCCACTCGAGAGGGAGCACCCTGCCGCCCTGCGCGGTGGCGCGGTACAGTGGCACTCCGCGCCGTCCGGGCTCGTGGACCGTCCACTGCTGCACGAGCCCGGCCCGGACCAGCCACGCCAGCTCGTCCGGCCACAGGACGCACGGCCCGGGGGCGAGTGGTGCCTCCCCGAACAGCATGTCCCAACCCGCCTCACGCTCTTCGCGGATCACCTGGTCCCGCCTGTCGTGGTCTCCCATCCATGGCTCCCCGGGCAGGAGCTCTGACTCCATCACACCGCCATCCCTCTCCCACGGCTCTCGGCCCCTGCGCGGTTCCCAGTCGGTGTGGGGCGGGTCCTCCCCGAGGATCTGCGCGCGCAGGTCCTGGAGGGTCCGCCAGCCCGGCTCTCCAGGGAGGTGCGGGGATTCGATCCGCGCCTCGATGGCGCGGCGAAGCTCCCGTAGCGCCAGGGCTGCAGCGGGCGGGACGTAAATGGCGGCATCCGCGTTCTGTGCCGCCGAGTCGAGGGGGCGGGGAATCACGCGCCGCGGCAGATCCTCCTGCTCCGCTACGAGGTCCGCACCCGCCTGGCTGATCCGGTAGATCCACACCGGACGGGTGAGGCGTGGGGCACGCACGTCTTCCCGGTCCAGGAGCCCCTGGGCGTGAAGGCGGGGGAGGCGTTCGGGGAGCTTCAGGCGGGTTCCGTGCTCTACGTCTTCCCGCAACGCCCATCCGGGTACGCCCCGGCGCACGTATCCTCCTTCGCGGACGGCCAGGTAACGCAGATACCGCAGCGCGACGGCATTTCGACTCGTGTCCATAGCGCCAAGGTACGCCACATTGCAGCCGGTGCGAAAACCCGGAGCGCGGTGTCACTTGGTAAATGCCGGAGGGTGCTGGCGGCTTCTGTGTGGGCTACGTAAGCTTCTGTCGCTCACCCGAGTTCCCCCTCAGTGACAGGAGATTCCCATGCGTAGAGCGATGATCCTCGGTGTTTGCCTTCTCGCCTCCCTGACGGCATGCAGCGGCGAGACCCCCACGGGCGTGAGTGCCCCTGAGGGTCCGAGGTACGACGGCGGCTGGACTATGGGTAGTGGCAATAGCGTGGGGACGGCACCGTCAACTACGACCTCGGACAGCGCCACCGCGCGGGGAGGTTGGCTGGTAGGGTCGGGCGGTTAGTGCCCGGAAGCGGGGACCCGGCGAGCGGGCACGAGTTGCTGCCCGCTCGCCTCTCTTTCCGGGCTAGGTTGTACGGGCCGGCGCACGGGCCGCTGACGAGCCCGGAGGAGGAACATGATCCGGTCGTCGATCTCGGGGATACGGCTGTCCTCCAGCGGCTGTGCCCACGGAATCGGTGGCTCCTTGGCGTGGATGGCGGAGATGAAATCCTCCACCCCCTGCACGATCTCCATCTCGCCGCGAGCTTCCGCGATCACATGAGCCCGCGTCGCAAGCCGGAGCCCATCGTCCCATTCTGCAAAGAAGCGCGCTCCGTACGCGGCGTGTGCGAGCGCCGCGGAGGCATATGTGTGCGTACGCTCGACTAGGTTCTCGATGTGCTGCACCGCTTCGCCGAATAGTGCCTTGAACCCTGCACCGGCGGCCGCGCGGGCGAGCGTTCCCCAGCTCACCAGTTGGATTTCGATTCGCTCGATGTCTGGAATGGACGCCCGAAGCAGAGAAACAGCCTGCGCATAGTACCCTTGCTGGACCAGCAGAAAGCACCAGTCGTGGATCAGGCCTGGAATGGCCGAGTGGTGGATCGGATAGTGTTGTAGGGCCCGCAGCATGTGGGTCTCGGCCTCGGCGTAGGCACCGAGCATCACATCCAGGGCATACAGATCGTGGTGGGTCTCTGCGGCAAGTCGATGGCGCCGGGTTGCGGCACAGAGCCGGGCCGCCCGGTCCAGGAAGTGTCTGGCGTCGTCCAGCCGGCCTTGCTCTCGCAGGATCGTGCCCTTGCCTAGTAGGGCACGGATCATCTCCCGTCGATTACGATTCCCATCGCGACCCGCGATTCCGATGCCGTAGTCGAACCACAATTCAGAGCGGTCCGGGTAGCCCGCGATTCGGGCCATTCGGCCGGCGTAGTTCGCATTCGCCGCAATGAGTGGAGCAACACGCACCGTGGCCTCGGAATACAGAAGCGCAATGCAGCTCAGAGAATTCCGATGGGCCCATCGGGCGATACGCTGGCAGGCTACCTTCAGGACTTCGGCCGTAGCGCGGTCTGGATCGGAGCGCATAGCCGACAGATCGCGCAGGGACTCCGCGATAGTCGGGGAATGCGCCGAGGCGTACTCAACGGATTCGGCCCGATGATGGCTGGGCGGAAGCAATATCCGGAGTCGCTCCTCGGGAGTGGAGTCCACCCAGAGCCGCAGGTCACGAAGGACCCGCAGTAGCGCGAGTCCTACCACGTCGCCGATCGCCTCTGCCTCCTGGACCAGTTTGTACTCGGGGAGCCAGCCCGGGACTGGCGGAAGGCTGCGCAGGCGGGGCGCGCGCTTGTTGTAGGTTTGCCCCATCCGTGGAGTATGGTGGCGGGTGGCATGCGTATGCGGCGGGACATATTAGCTTACACAGTGGACACCACGCCACCCTCCATCCGACACGATACACAGTTCCGGCGGGCCGACGTACCCTGTCCGCTGGGGGCTAAGGGGTCGCACCCTCTCGCTCCGGGGGGCGCCTCCCGCGGTCCTGTACCTCGTGGAGAAGCCACTGCGGTACATCGACACCCGTCCTGTGGTGGAGCAGGATCAGAGTCTCGGCCAACTCCAGCCGTGCGTCGTACCTGGCACCTGGGGGCAGGCACTCGACCAGCACGGCCAGGCATACCACCGTCAGCGGAGTCTCGGCCGGAGGGCGGTCGGCCGCCCATTCGCGCAAGCGGTCCAGGTTCACGGGCTCCGGGACGCTCCGCATCTCCAGGAGCTTTCTCACCACCGACCGCCCGACGCCGATCAACCGGGCAAGCGCCAGCTGACCGCAGTGCGTGCGCAGCTCACGCCGAATCACCTGTCGCAGCTCTTCCAGCCGCCAGGCGTCCGCAAGCTGGTTGAATTCACCTTCCCGACTCGGGACGACCCCCGTCCGCCGAAAGTAGTCCGTCCGATGCATGCATGCTCCCCGGTGAAGGTTTCCCAGACGCGGATACCTTGCGACAAAGACTGTGATGGCGATATTGCGGAGAGTCGAGACGGGAAACGTGCGGTGGGTCCCCAGGTGGGTCCCTGGGAACCACAATGGACGAAGTGGACACTGAGCGCCCGATCTTTGCCTGGAATTGTGCTGTGGGGCGGAAGCAGCGCGTTCCAAACTGGGTTGGAGAGGGCCAAGCGACGGGTGGAGCGCGATGATCTGTCCTGTTCTGGGTCCCGGGAAACGCTCGTCTGGGTCCTGTTGAGCCATCTCCGGCAAAACGACGGGGCGGCGCCGCGATGGCGCCGCCCCGTCCTTGTAGGGAGTCCGCGAAGGCGGACTTCGTGCCGTTGTTGCAGCGAATTCATTCGCCCGTCGTTGCAGGCTGTCCCCTGTCCCCTGTCCCCTATCCCCTGTTCCCTTCAGTTCCGCTACGCCGCCGCCGCCTCCGGGTGCCGGAACAGCAGGTTGAACACCGAGTTCGTCTCCACCGTGTGGTCCGGCTCCAGGCGCACCAGCGCCGACTCCCCCGGGAGGAAGACGAACGTCTCGTACCCCAGCCCCGTCATGTACTCGCGCATCCCCGCCTCCGTGGAGCCCATCCGCTCCAGCCCGAAGCGGTTCACCTCGCAGATCACGAAGGGGACCGGCGCCGCGCGGAGCAGCTCCGCAGCGCCGCGGAGCACGTGCTGCTCCGCCCCCTCCGCGTCGATCTTGATGGCGCGCACCGCCGACACGCCGCGCCCCCGGAGGTAGGCGTCCAGCGACGTCACCGGGACGCGCCGCGTCTGCGGCGCCGCGCGGCTGCGGGCGTTGAAGGCGTGCAGCCCCACGTCCCACAGCGCGTGCCCGCCGTCGTTGTCCGCGTTCACGAAGAACACCGCCTCCCCCTCCTCCTCCCCCACCGCCATGTGCACCGGCTCCACCTGCGCGAAGCCGTTCAGGCGCACGTTGTCCACCAGGCCGGAGAAGTTGTCCGCCTCCGGCTCGAAGGAGATCACGCTCCCCTCCGGCCCCACCATCGCCGCCGCCAGCGTGGAGAAGTAGCCCACGTGCGTCCCCACGTCCACGAAGGTGTCGCCCGGGCGGAGGACGCTCAGCAGGAACTGCGTCGTCTCCGGCTCGTACAGCTCCTCGCGCTCCAGCGCCTCCAGCATCATCCGCTGGCTCATCTGCGCCCGGTCCAGCCCCAGGCGCACCGTGTGGCGCCCCGCCTCGTTCGCGAAGTCCAGCGTGATGAGCTGCCGCTCGGCGCGGGGGCGCGGCTCGGGCTCCTCCGCGGCCCCTGCCGCCTCCGCGCCGGGGACGGGGACCTCCACCATCCAGGAGAGCCGGGGCTCGTCCAGGAGCGTGGCGTGCACCGCCAGCCCCCGCGCCGCGAAGAAGGCATCCACCGCCGGCTTCACCGGGTGCCCGTCCACGTAGTCGTGCCCGGCCAGCACGCCTCCGGGGCGCACCCGGTCGAACCACGCTTCCAGCACCGAGTCGTGGTCGTGGCTCGCGTCCAGGTACACGAAGTCCAGCGAGTGGTGCGGCACCCGCGCCGCCGCCTCCGCCGGGGTCTCCCGCCAGATGGTGCTCCGCCCGCCGAAGGCAGCCAGGCGGCCGGCGACCTCCGTCCGCGGGTCCACCGAGATCAGGTGGCTCCCGCGCCAGTGGCGGAGGAGGTGCTCGGAGAAGTCGCCCTCCCCGGCCCCCACCTCCACCCCGCACCCGAAGAGGCCGCGGGCGTTCAGGACGGCGGGGATCTCGTCGCGCGTGGCGACGAAGGCGAGCGTCCCCGCGTAGGTGCGGCGCGCGTCGTGGATGTTCGGCATCGGTCGTCGGTGTGGGTGAGGGTGGGTCAGATCAGGTCGCCCAGCAGGGCGAGCAGGTGGTCGATCCGCGCGCTCCAGGCGAAGTCGCGCATGAACAGGGCGGCCTCGGCGGCGCGGCGCGCGGCCTCCGCGCGGTCCGCGTACACGGCTTCCAGCGCGTCCACCATCTCCTCCACCGACGACTCCCCCCACCCCTCCGTCCCCGCGAACTGCGCGGTGGGGAGGGCGGGGCGCTGGTCGCGGAGCGCCCAGCAGCGGCGGTCGTCCACGAGGTCCAGGTGGCCCGTGTTGGCGGAGAGGACCACCGGGACGCCGCTCGCCATGCACTCCATGGCCACCAGGTTGGTCCCCCCCTCGCAGCGGTTGGGGAAGAGCGCCACGTCCGCCTCGCGGAGGAGCGCGCCCATCTGGGCGTTGGGGGCGAGCCCCAGGTCGAGCACGGCGTCGGCGGGGACGCCGTTCGCGGCCAGCCACCCCGTCACGTCCAGCCGCCCCGACGCGTCCACCGCGGGGGTGCCGCGCACGTGGCCGCGCAGCGGGACCTCGGCCATGCTCCGCGGCCAGTGGTTGTGCCAGGCGGTCACCAGGAGCGCCTCGGGGTGCCTGCGGCGGAACTCGCGGAAGGCTGCCACCACCAGGTCCTGCCCCTTGCGGTACTCCAGCTTCCCCCCGGAGAAGACCACGAAGCGGTCGCCCAGCACGCCGGAGCGCGGGGCGGGGTGGAAGACGGTGGGGTCGATCCCCTGGAGCGCCACCACCACCTCCTCCACCCCCGCGGCGCGGAGCACCTCTGCGTTCCAGGTGGAGCCGGCGACCACGCGCGCGTAGCGCCGGCCCCGCTCCACCGCGGCGCGGTCCAGCGCCGTGTCCTCGAAGAACACCACCCCCACCTCCCGGCGCCCCGCCAGCCCCCCGTCCGGGACGGAGCCGCGCAGCCCGTTCCCCAGGGCGCGGAGGAGGGTGAAGTCCGCCCGCCCCCGCAACTCCGCGGCCGAGCGGCCGGCCTCCAGCGCGGGCTCCAGGAGCCGCCTCTGGAGCGGGTTCATGGCGCGCAGGTCGGGCGCGGAGAGGGGGACGGGGAGGAGGTCGCCGCGCCGCAGGGCGTGGAGCGCCAGGTTGGTCCCGTACACGCCCCACCCGCTGGTGGCCCCCAGCTCCCAGTCGATCCCCAGCGGCGTCCGCTCCGGGATGGCCGCGGGGGAGATGGACGGCGCCCCGGTCTCCCGCGCCAGGTACTCCGCGGAGAGGGAGACCACCCGCTCCGCGTCCGGCGCGGCCTCCAGCGGGAGGAGCATCGCCCCCTCCCCGTCGCGCGCCAGGGCGAAGTGCGCGTACCCGAACGCCGACAGCCCCTCGCGGACCACGGTGTCGGCGAGGGCGGCACCCTCCCCGGCGGAGGCCGGGTGGCGCGTCCAGGCCACCATCGCCAGCCGCCCGGCGGCCACGGTCCCGGCGGCCCCGGCCAGCACCGCCGGGAGGCCGCCCGGCGCCGCCACGCGCAGGAAGACGTCGCCGCGCGGCGCGGCGGGAGCGCCGTCCAGGAGCACGTCGATCGGGGCGTCGGCCAGGCGCTCCACGCGCGCGGCCTCCACGCTCCCGGTGAGCGCGGCGCCGGCCACGCCGGAGCGGAGCACCGCCAGGTCGGCCGGGTCGTCCACCAGGGCCAGGGCGCGCACGGAGCGGCCTGGGGCGGTGGCCGCGCCGAGCGCCGCGAAGCCCCACCCGGCGCCCACGTCCACCCAGCTGTCGCCGTCGCGGAGCTGCGCGTCCAGCAGCTCGCGGAGGTCGGCGTCCACCCCGCCGCCCGCCAGCTCGGCCCCGTAGCGGGCGAACCCCGCGTCGTCCGCCAGCGCGGCGAAGGGGACCTCCAGGGTGAAGCGCGGCGTCCCGTCGGGGCGGCGCTGCGCGGAGGGGAGCCGTGTCGTGGCGGGGGCGGGCTCCGCGCCCGCCAGCGACCGCAGCTCCGCGGCGACGCGCTCCACCACCTCCGCCCAGTCGCCGGGGGCGCGCTGGCGGAAGAGGCGCGCGGAAGGGTACCAGGGGGAGTCCTCGCGCTCCAGGAGCCAGCGCCAGTCGGCCGCGTGGATCAGGAGCACCCAGGTGGGCTTCCCCATGGCGGCGGCCAGGTGCGCCACCGAGGTGTCGATGGTGACCACCAGGTCCAGCCGGGCGATGGCGGCGGCGGTGTCCACGAAGTCCCCGATCTCCGGGCCCAGGTCGACCACCCGGTCCGCCAGGGGGGAGCCGGCCAGCTCCGCCTCCGCGTCCCCCTTCTGCAGGGAGTAGAGGCGGACGCCGGGGACCTCGGCCAGGCGCTCCATCAGCGCCAGCGGGACGGAGCGGCGCGCCAGGTTGGCGTTGGGCGTGCGCCCGCCCCACACCAGCCCCACCTTCAGCGCCCCCTCGCTGCGGACGCGGTCGGCGACGGGGCGGGGCACGGCGCCGAGGTAGGGGCCGGCGGGGAGGGTGTCCAGCTCCGTCCCCAGGAGCCCGGGGAGGGAGAGGAGGGCGGCGTGCACGTCGAACGGGGGGCGCGGGGCGCCGCGCTCGAAGACCTCGTCGATCCAGGGGGAGGTGCGGAAGAGCGGGACCAGCGGCGCGGCGGCCTCCACCACCACCCGCGCGTCCCACCGCTCCTTCAGCACCCGCGCGAAGCGGACGAACTGGATGCCGTCGCCCAGCCCCTGCTCGGTGTAGAGGAGGACGGTGCGCCCGTCCAGCGGCGAGCCGTCCCACGCCGGCTCCGCGAAGACGCGCCGGTCCGGGGCGAAGTACATCAGCCGCCAGCGCTGCTCGTACTCGGCCCAGCCGCGCCGGTAGTCGCCCGTCGCCAGGAGGGCGAGGGCGCGGTTCCAGCGGGCCGTGGGGCTGCGCGGGTCGATCTCCAGCGCCCGGTCGTAGGCGCGGAGGGCGGCCCCGGCGCGCCCCTCCTCCATGGCGCAGATCCCCAGCACCACCCAGGCGTCGGCGATCTCCGCCCCGCTCTCCACCACCTCCAGCGCCAGCTCCGCGGCTTCCGGGAAGCGGGCGGCCTCCTGGAGCGCCACGGCCAGGATGGCGCGCACCTGCGCCGAGGCGGGGTCGCGGGCCAGGGCGTCGCGGAGGAGCGCCTCGGCCTCGGCGGCGTCCTCCGCCTGGGGGAAGGCGAGCGCCAGGTTGTGGAGCGCGTCGGCGTACCCCGGGCGCAGCTCCAGGGCGCGCTTCAGCAGGGGGACGGCGGCGCGGAAGTCGCGCCGGGCGCGGTGCGCGGCGCCCAGGTTGTTGAGCGCCTCGGGGTAGTCGGGGCGCAGCTCCAGCGCGCGGCCGTAGCACGCCACGGCCTCCTCGGTCATCCCCAGCTCCAGCAGGGTGTTCCCCAGGTTGTTGGCGAACTCCGGGTGGTCGGGGCGGAGCTGCACGGCGGTCCGCAGCGGCTCCAGCGAGGCCGCGGCATCCCCGGTCTCCCGCAGCGCGACGCCCAGGTTGTTCCAGGGGTCGGCGTGCTCGGGCCCGGCTTCCGCGGCGGCGCGGAACGCCGCGACGGCGCCGGCGAGGTCGCCCCCGTCGCGGAGCGCCAGCCCCAGGTTGTTGAGCGCGTCCGGGTAGGCGGGGCGCAGCTCCGCCGCGCGGCGGAAGGCGGCGAGCCCCGCCTCCGCCTCGCCGCGCCCGCGCAGGAGGACGCCCAGGTTGTTGTGCGCCTCGGCGATCCCGCCGTCCAGCGCCAGCGCCTCGCGGTACGCAACCTCGGCGCCCGCGGCGTCCCCGGCCAGGTGCAGCCGCGTCCCCTCGGCGAAGCGCGCCCGGCCGCCGCCCGCGGCCACCGGGAGCGCGCCGCCGACCTCGGCCTCCACCCGGGCGAGCACGGGAGCCCACTCCCCCACGGCGTCCTGGCGGAAGAGGCGCATGGACGGGTACCAGGGCGTGTCCGCCCGCCCGGTCGTCCAGCGCCAGTCGGCGTCGAAGGGGAGGAGCGTCCAGCACGGCACTCCGAGCGCGCCGGCCAGGTGCGCCACGGCGGTGTCCACGGAGACCACCAGGTCGAGCTGCGCCACGGTCCCGGCGGTGTCGGCCAGGTCGCGGAACGCCGCCCCCAGGTCGTGGACCCGGTCGCGCAGCGGGTGCGCGGCCAGCGCCTCCGCCCCGTCGCCCTTCTGCAGGGAGAACACCTCCAGGTCGCCGCGCGCGATCAGCCCGTCGAAGAGGGCGAGGTCGCAGGAGCGGTGGCGGTTCTTGACGTGCCCGCGCGACCCGGCCCAGGCGATCCCCACGCGCAGCCGGGCGCCGGGGCGGCGGGGCGGGAGGGGGCGCGCGCCGCTCCGCGCCTCCAGGTACGGGACCGCCGCGGGGACGGTCTCCGGGAGGGTGCCGAAGACGGCGGGGAGGGAGAGGAGGGGGGCGTGCGCGTCGAAGTCCGGGAGCGGGTCGCCCTTGCGGACCACGCGGTCCACGCCGGGGCAGGCGGCGAGCAGGCGGGCCAGAGCCTCCTCGCACTCCAGCACCACGGTCGCGCCGCGCGCCTTCGCCAGCGGCGCGTAGCGGACGAACTGGAGGGCGTCTCCCAGCCCCTGCTCGGTGTGCAGGAGGAGGGTGCCGCCCTCCAGGGGGGCGCCGTCCCAGAGCGGCGCCGCGAAGCCGCGCCGCGGGGAGGGGAAGCCGGTGAAGCGCCAGCGCCACTCGTACTCCGCCCACCCCTCCTCCCACCGTCCCAGGCGGATCAGCCCGCAGGCGCGGTAGAAGCGCGCGTCCGCGGCGTCCGGCGCCAGGGCCAGGGCGCGGTCGAAGCAGCCCAGCGACTCGCCGTACTCCGCCGTCTCCTCCAGCACCAGCCCCAGGAAGGTCCACAGCTCGGCGTCGTCGGGGGCCAGCGCCAGGGCGCCGCGCAGCGCCTCCGCCGCCTCGGCCATGCGGTCGAACTTGGTGAGCGCGAGCGCCAGCTCGGTGCGCGCGGACACGGAGCGGGGCGCCTTCTCCGCGGCGCGGCGGAAGTGCTCCAGCCAGGGGAGCGCGTCCTCCTCGCGCCCCAGCCGGGCGTACGCCAGCATCAGGCTCTGGATGGTCCCCGCGTGCCCGGGTCGGAGCGCGAGCGCCCGCTCCAGCGAGGCGGCGGCCTCCTCGAAGGCGCCGCCGTCCAGGCAGGTGACGCCCAGGTTGAAGTGCGCCAGGGCCAGCGACGGCTTCAGCTCCACGGCGCGCCGGTAGTGCAGCACGGCGTCCTCCAGCCTCCAGACGGAGCGGAGGGCGTTGGCGAGGTCGTTGTGCGCCTCGGCGGAGCCGGGGTGCAGCTCGGTGAGCCGCCGGTAGTGCGGGATGGCGGTCTCGAAGTCGCCGCGCGCGACGGCCAGGGTGGCGGCCTGGAGGTGGCGGGACGCGGCCGGCGCGCCCTGCGGCCGGTGCCGGGGCGGACGTACACGCGAGCGGTTGGACATCGGGGCTTCCCTGGGTGCGGTTTCCGGACGTGCTCTTCCGGAGCCCGGGGAAAGCACCCGGCGTGCCACGCGCCAAGTGCTTGCAGAAGTGTGTTTTAGATGGATTCGGCGTGGGGAAGAAACGGCCGGGTGGGAAACGTCGTCCGGCGCGGGAGAGGCGGGGCGCGGCAAAAGGTGCCGGTGCGGACCGCCCCGCGCATCACTCCGCGGGGGCCTTCTTCCCGCTGCGCGCGCGGGCGGCCCGGACGGCGCGGAGGACGTTGAGCCGGCCGTGCCCCAGCCGGTCGTTGCGGCCGTCGGTGTAGGGGACGCTCCCCACCTTGTCGGCCGTGTCCAGGAGGATGCGGCGCACCTCGGCCTCGGTGAGGTCGGGGTTGGCGGAGAGGACCAGGGCGGCGGCCCCGGCGACGATGGGGGTGGCGGAGGAGGTGCCGTTGAAGCCGGGGTAGTAGTGCCCCTCGGGACCTTCGGCCTTGTTGTAGCCGCCGGGGCCGGTGACGTCGGTGGTCAGGTTGTGCACGCCCGGGGCGGCGATGTCCACCTCGGGGCCGAAGCACGACCCCCACCAGGGCTCGTCGCTCCCCGCCCTGGTCTTGGGCTCGTCCTTCTCGTCGGTGGCGGCGACGGCGAGCACCTCGGGGAGGGTGGCGGGGAAGACCACGGGGCCCTCGTAGTTCCCCGCGGCGGCCACGATCACGCACCCCTTCCCGCCGCGCCCCTGGGTCCGCGCCTCCTCGATGGCCTCGGTGACGTCGGTGGAGGGGGCCCCGCCCCCCCAGGAGTTGCTGAGCACGGCGGCGCCGTTGCGGGCGGCCCAGCGGATGGCCCGCGCGCACTTCGAGTTGCTGAACACCCACGACCCCATGGGGGCGTCGGAGTGGGCGATGCGCACGGCCAGCAGAGAGCACCCGGCTCCCACGCCGCGGATTCCCAGGTCGTTCCCCGGGACGGCGGCGGCGAGCCCGGCGCAGGCGGTGCCGTGCGGGTCCCAGGGCTGCGGCTCCTGGTAGGTGTCGTCGTCGGTGGCGTCGTACCCGCCCACCACGGCGGCCTTCAGGTCCTCGTGCAGGGTGTCCACCCCCTCGTCCAGGACGGCGATGCGCACGGCCGGGTCGCCCGGCTGGAGCTTCTGCGCCTCGTCGGCGCGGGTGACGCGGAGCGCGTACTGCTCCCTGTCCAGCGGCTCGGCGGCGGAGAGCGGGGCGGCGGAGGCCGGGGCCCGGGCGATGTGGGGCGCCACGGTGACGAAGTCGGGCTCGGCGAAGCGCACGCCGGGGAGCCCGCGCAGCTCCTCGCTCACCTCGAAGGGGTCCTCGTACGCGCCCAGCCGCACCACGAAGCGCCCCCCGTCCCGCTCCAGGATCTCCAGCCCCCGCTCGTGCAGGGTCGCGGGCGGGTCGGGAGCGCCGGCGGCGAACGCCACGATCACCCGGTCGGTGGCGACGACGGAGTTGGGCCCCATACGGAACACCGGGGCGGCGCGGGCCACCTCGCGGGCGTCGTTGAGCCCGTCCACGGTGGCGGACAGCCTCCCCGGCCCCGTGGCGCCGGGGGCGGCCAGGATGGTGTACTTCTCCTGCGGCACCTCCAGCCGCCTGGGGTACGGTCCCAGTCCCTGCGCCTCGGACACGGCGGCGCGCATGCTGTGCGGCGCCGGCTCCCGGAAGCGCACCGCCACCAGCTCCGGCTCCGCTTCCAGCACGACGGTCTTCCCGTTGGCGACGTATTCCCTCCGCATGGTCCCACCTCGCTGCAGGAAACTACAGTGTTTACGTCTATGTATGTTATAAATGTAGCAAATGTATAGGTGTATGACAAGAGCAGGGGCCGCACGGATGCATTCCGTGCGGCCCCTTGCCCCCTCACCCCCGGCCCCTCTCCCACAAGGGGAGAGGGGAGAACGACAGCTTGTCAGCGACTCCCGGACTTCGACAGGTCCACGGGGCAGCGCACCCCCAGCTCCCGGTCCGAGATCGCGATCTGCTTCGCGCGGCGGGTGCGGAGGTTCAGGGCGAGCGGGCCCTGCAGGTTGGTGGTGGGGAGCTCCTCCCGGTTCCCCGGGAGCGTGACGATGGTGAGCACCATCACGTCGGAGGCGTCGCGCACCTCCAGCTCGGCGCGCTCGGCGGCGCCCAGGTCCACGGCGTACCCGTCGAAGAAGAGGAACGGGTCCACCAGGAGGAAGGCCAGCGTCCCGTGCTCCACGGACTGGAGCCAGTACATCCCCTCCCGCGCGGCGGGGACCAGCACGAACGAGCGGCACTCCGGGAAGCCGAACAGCCCGGAGGGGAAGGCGATCACCTCCTCGTCGGGGACGTCGAGCGCTCCCAGGAGGTCGGAGTGTACGGTGGTCATGCGGCGGTCGTGGGCGAGAGCGAGGGCGGTGTTCGGGCTCATCGCAGGTACTCCGTAAGGTTCATGCCCATGACGCGCGAGGTGGCGAGCATGGCGGCCTGGATGGCGCTCTGGCGCGACACCAGCTCGGTGACGGCCTTTTCCAGGTCCACCTCTTCCAGGTCGGAGCGGAAGGTGGTCAGGTTGGTGTCCAGGGCGTCCAGGTTGGCGCTGGTCACCTGCAGCGCGTTCATCCGCGCGCCCACGTCGCCCACCAGCCCCTGCACGCCGCCCAGGGCGGTGTCCAGCGAGGCCACGGCGGCGCGGATGCCGGGGGTGTCGCCGGCCCCGAGGGCGCGCCCCAGGTCGCGGAGGGCGGCCAGGGCGCCGGTGGCCTCGAACACCTCGGTCCCGTCGTGGTTGGCGGGGAGGCTCTGCCCGGCGGAGATCTCCACGACGTGCTCCCCGACCGGGGCGGCGGTGGTGAAGTCCAGGTGCGTCCCCGCGTCGGTCACGTCGTACGGCCGGGTCTGCGAGCGGAAGCCGCCGAACAGGTAGCCGTCGTCGAACTGGGTGTTGGCCAGCCCCACGGCGAAGCGGAAGAGCTGCTCCACCTCGGCGCGGGTGTTGGCGCGGGTAGTGTCGCCGGCGGTGTCGGTGCCCTGCGAGAGGCCCAGCTCCTTGGCCCGGACCAGCGTCTCGGTGAGGCGGTCCAGGACGCCCTCCTCGGCCGCGGCGCGGGAGGTGGCGGCGCCCACGTTGCGCCGGTACTGCTCCAGGGCGCGCAGGGAGCCGCGCGCCTGCATGGACTGCGCGGCGGCGGTGGGGTCGTCGGAGGCCTTCTGGATGCGGAGGCCCGAGCCGACGCGGCGCTGCGCCTCGTCCACCTGGCGGAGCCCGGCCTGGATGCGCGCGAGCTGGTCGCGCCCGATGATGTTGTTGGTGATCCTCAATGCGCCGGGCGTTGCAGGCGGGAGGGGAACGCACGTATGTTGGGAGTGTCGGACGCGCCTTTGCCGTTCTTTAGCAGCTCCCTCCCCCGTACGAATGGCCACCATCCTCCACGTCGACGACGAGCCCGCCGTCGGCCTGATCGTCCAGGACACGCTGGAGCGCGCCGGGCACCGGCCCGTGGGCGCGCGGAGCGTCCCGGAGGCGCTCCAGGTGCTCGCCCGCGGGGGGGTGGACCTGATCGTCTCCGACTACCGCATGCCCGGGCTCACCGGGCTGGAGTTCCTCTCGCTCCTCCAGCGCGAGGGGTACGACGTCCCGCTCATCATGCTCACCGGGTACGCGAGCATCGAGCACGCAGTGGCGTCCATCAAGGCCGGGGCGGTGGACTACATCACCAAGCCGGTGCGCCCGGAGCAGCTGCAGCTGGCGGTGGACCAGGCGCTGGAGTTCGTGCGCCTGCGCCGCGAGAACGAGGCGCTGCGCCGGGAGGTGATGGAGTTCCGCAACGAGCGCCAGATCATCGGCGAGAGCACGGCGGTGCGCCGCATCCTCCAGACGGTGGCGATGGCGGCGCCCACGCGCGCCACGGTGCTCCTGCAGGGGGAGAGCGGGACGGGGAAGGAGCTGTTCGCGCGGGCCATCCACGACCAGAGCGACCGGCGCGACCGCCCCTTCATCAAGCTGAACTGCGCGGCGCTCCCGGAGGGGCTGGTGGAGAGCGCTCTCTTCGGGCACGAGCGGGGGGCGTTCACGGGGGCGATCAAGCGGGTGGAGGGCGCCTTCGAGCGGGCGCACCGCGGGACGCTCCTGCTGGACGAGATCTCGGAGATGCGGCTGGACCTGCAGGCCAAGCTCCTCCGCGTGCTCCAGGAGCAGGAGTTCGAGCGGGTGGGGGGGACCAGCCCCATCCGGGTGGACGTGCGGATCATCGCCACCACCAACCGCGACCTGGCGGCGGAGGCGGCGGCGGGGACGTTCCGGCAGGACCTGTACTACCGCCTGAGCGTGATCCCGGTGCAGATCCCGCCGCTGCGCGCCCGCCCGGAGGACATCCCGGCGCTGGCGTACCGCTTCGCCATGCGCACGGCGGCGGAGATCGGCAAGGAGGTGAAGGGGATCTCCCCGGCGGCGCTGGACACGCTCCAGCGCTTCCCCTGGCCGGGGAACATCCGCGAGCTGCAGCACGCGGTGGAGCGGGCGGTGATCCTTTCCCCGGACGCGGTGCTCCAGCCGTACGTGTTCGAGGGGCAGCGCTTCGGGCTGACGCAGACGCTCCCGGAGGTCCCCGCCTACCTCCCCCCGGCGCTCCCCCTGGGCGCGGAGGGCTCGTCGCCGGACGACCCGGGGGTGATCGTGCTGCGCTCGCTGAACGTGGACGAGGCGGAGCGGGTGCTGATCGGGCGCGCGCTGGAGGTGGCGGGGGGGAACCGCACGCGCGCGGCGGAGCTGCTGGGGATCAGCGTGCGCACGCTCCGCAACAAGCTGAACTCGCCGGGACGGGACGGGGACGACGAGTAGGGCGCGGACGCGGGACACACCTCGGCACCATCTCACCACACCATCCTCGACGAAAGGGCCCACCATGACCGACGCCTACGCGACCCAGGACGCCGCCTCCGCCGCGCGGGTCGCCTCCGCCAAGAACCTCGCCACCGTGGTGTACGCCCTGCAGGCGGCCTCCGTCATCGTGGGGATCACCGTGTTCGTGGCGGTGATCATCAACTACGTGAAGATGGACGAGGCGCGGGGGACGTGGGTGGAGTCGCACTTCCGCTGGCAGATCCGCACCTTCTGGCTGAGCCTGCTGTTCGGGTGCCTGGCTTTCGTCGCGGGGCTCCTGCTCCTGGGGGTGTTCGGCCTGTCGGTGGCCGCCGAGAGCGACGTGCTGGCCGGGAGCACGGCCGGTCTGGGAATGCTCGGGATATTGGTCATCCCCTTCGCCATGTTCGTCTGGTACGTCTACCGCGTGGTGAAGGGCTGGCTCCGCCTCAACGAGAACCAGCCGGTCGGCTGACGAGCCTGCACCGCGGCGCGGAGGGCTGCCTCCGCGCCGCGCTCCCTCCACTCCATCCTTCGTGAAAACCCCTCCCATGAACGCTTCCGACGTAGAGGCGCCCTCCGCCATTTCCGGGACGGACTCCGCCTCCGGGATCACCTCCGCGGTGAGAATCGCCTACCTGGTGTACATCCTCCAGTTCACGTTCCCCACGCTGGTCTCGCCGCTGCTCGGCGTCGCCATCAGCTACGCGTGGCGGGAGCGCGTGCGCGGCACGTGGGTGGAGTCGCACTTCCGCTGGCAGATCGAGACTTTCTGGCGGGCCCTGCTGTACCCGGTCGCCGCCATCGTCCTGTTGGCCTTGCTCTCCTACGTCATCCCCAGCTCGCGCATGACCGGCGACGAGGTGGGCGCGATGCTCTACGTCGGGATGTTCGTTGGTCTCGGGGCCCTGCTGGTGTGGTACGTCGGACGGATCGCGAAGGGCTGGGACCGGCTGCACCGGGGCGAGCCGGCCGGCTGACGCTCGGCACCCGCACCCCGATCGGCTTCTCTCCTCCACCTTCCTCAATGCCCTCCATGAGCGCCTCCGAGACCGTCCAGGCCCCCTCCGCCGTCGCGGATCCCGTCTCCGCCGCGCGGGCCGCTTCCGCCAGGAGCCTCGCCACGGCCGTGTACGCCCTCCAGGCGGCACCCGCCCTGGCTGTCGCCGCGTTCCTGCTCTGGCTCGGCTCGTCCGACGCGATGAACTCGCTCACCACGGCCGGCCTCGTCCTGGCCGCCGCCGTCGTGCTCCCCCCGTTCGTCGCGGTGATCGTCAACTACGCGGCGATGAACGGGGTGCGGGGGACGTGGGTGGAGTCGCACTTCCGGTGGCAGATCGGGACTTTCTGGCGGACGCTGGTGTACGTTCCCGCCGCCTTCGCCCTGGAGTTCCTCGCCTGGGCCGTCGGCTCCAACGGGTGGAGCGGCTCGGTTTTCCTGCTGGCCATCGTGGGGATCGTCGCCGTTCCCCTGGCAGTGGGGGGGTGGTACCTGAACCGGGTCGAGAAGGGCTGGGTCCGGCTGTGGCGGGGCAAGCCGGTCGGCTGACGGGCTGCGCGTGCGCGTCCAGCGGGTCTACGTGGACACGTCGGTCATAGGGGGCTGCTTCGACGCCGAGTTCGCCCCCTGGTCCAACGGGATCTTCGAGGATTTCCGTGGAGGTACGTTCCAGCCGGTGGTGTCGGAGATCGTCGCCGCGGAGATCACCGAGGCCCCCGAATCCGTCCGCGAGAGGTTCGGAGAGCTGGTTCGCATGGGAGCGGAAGTTCTTCAGGTGAACGCAGCTGTCCTGGCACTCGCGGACAGGTATCGGGAGCGGAAGATCCTCACACCCAAGTTCTACGCGGATGGTCTGCACATTGCGCTCGCGACCACGGCCGAGGTCGACGTCCTCGTGAGCTGGAACTTCAAGCACATCGTGCACTACGAGAAGATCCGGGATTTCAACGAGGTGCACCTGGAGCTGGGATACAAGCCGCTGCAGATCTACTCGCCACGCGAGGTGACGTACCATGGAGAGGGAGAAGACGCTGGACGCGGTCGCGATGACCCGCCGGATCCGGGATGACCTGTACGAGCAGCTGAAGGACGCCGGTCCCGAGGAGCGCATCCGCATCATCCGCGAGAAGGCGCGCCAGGCCTACGCCTACGTCGCGGAGCAGGACGCGCGGGAGGATTCCCCCTCCACCGACGTATCGGGAAGCTGACGCGCTCCGCTACTCCACCACTTCGAACTCCTCGATGGCGTAGCCGTCGTAGGCGCCGACGTTCGCGATGCGGAAGGGGCGGCCGCTCCCGCCCCGCTCCCGCTCCTCCTTCCACTCCAGCTCCCGCCCCACCTCCTCGCCCGCGTACCGCTCGGCACGCTCGCGGGACGCGAAGACGCCCACGGTGTCGCTGGTGAGGTCGGTCTCCCAGCTCACGAGAACCCAGACGCGCATGGGTGTATCCCTGTAGTCCGAAGGTGGGCGCAGCGTGCTCCTGGCAGCGAAAGTGCGTCGGTGGCGCGGCCCACGCAACGCCCAAGAACGATACCAGGAGGAACGTGATGGAGAACGGACGCGAGGTGGCGACTCTGGGCGGCGGGTGCTTCTGGTGCCTGGAAGCCGTGTTCGACGACCTGCGGGGGGTGGAGGACGTGGTGTCCGGCTACTCCGGCGGGAAGGTGCGCGACCCCAGCTACGACGCGGTGTGCTCCGGGACCACGGGGCACGCCGAGGTGGTGCAGGTGACGTTCGACCCGGCGGTGGTCTCGTTCCGGGAGATCCTCCAGGTGTTCTTCACCATCCACGACCCCACCACGCTGAACCGGCAGGGCGCCGACGTGGGGACGCAGTACCGCTCCGCGGTCTTCTTCCACTCGCCCGAGCAGGAGCGGACGGCGCGCGAAGTGATCGCGGAGCTGGAGGCGGAGGAGGTGTGGGACGATCCCATCGTGACCCAGGTGGTGCCGTTCAGCGAGTTCTTCGTGGCCGAGGGGTACCACCAGGAGTACTTCCGGCGGAACCCCCGCCAGCCGTACTGCCAGGTGGTGGTGGCCCCCAAGGTGTCCAAGTTCCGCAAGCAGTACCTCCAGCAGCTCAAGGCATAGCCGCGCGGGCGCCCCGCTTCCGGGGCGCCCCGCCGGCGCGCGGTCCTTCCCGGCCGAAGCGGACCCCTTCCCCCTACTCTCCTCCTCTTTCTCCCCCCCATGGCTCACGACCTCACCGACCTCGACGGCATCACCGACGCGCAGGTGGACACCCTCACCCGGGTGGGGCTCGACTCACTCCGCAAGGTGGCCACGGTGCGGGTGCTCCCCGCCGCGCAGAAGACGAAGATCCCCAGGGACAAGCTGCTGCGTTGGAGGAGGCTCGCCGGCTTCCTCCGCTGGGAGGCGGGCGATGCCGACGTGGCCCGGGAGGCGGTGGACGACGCCGGGCTGGAGGACGAGAACGCCTTCCTCGCCTCCTCCGCGGACGCGCTCCTCAAGACGATCAACGCGGCCCGGAAGAAGCGCGGCGAGGAGCCCCGCAAGAAGGCCGAGCTGCGGGCGCTCCAGCAGGCCCTCTTCGACGAGGTGGTCCGGACGAGCGCCCCGGGGCTGGTCCAGTCGCGCCGGTTCAACCTCCTCTCGGAGGAGACGGTGCGGCAGGTCCGCGCGGTGCTCGCGCAGGGGTACTCGGGCGATTACGCGAAGCTCCTCCTGCAGCACTTCGCCGACGGGGCCGCCCCCGACACCCCGGACGCGAAGCTCGCGGAGCGGGTTCGCGAGGCGATGAAGGACCCCGGGCAGGCGCGGCGGCGGCAGGCGATGATCGAGATCGACGCCATGAACGAGCGCCGCGCGTGGGGATGGGACACCACCACCTCGCTCGCCGCCATCCCCTTCGTCACCGCCGCAGCGGGGAAGAAGCTGATCGAGCAGGGGATCGTCTCCATCTACGAGGCGCGCCTGATGGACGTGGACGCCGTGGCGAAGGCGACCGGCGTGACCCGGGCGGCGCTGACGCGCATCCGCCAGGCGGCGGACCTGCTCTGCCTCCCGTACGTGGACCGCTGGCGCGCCTTCGCCCTGGTGAAGCTGGGGCTGTACGAGCCGTTCCGGGCCTACATGAACAACTGGACCCTGGGGATGGCGAGCGCCAAGGGGACGTACATCAAGCTGGACACCCGCAGGGGATGGAAGATCCCCGAGGCGAGCCTCGACCTGGTCCGCAGCCCCGACGCGCAGAACCGGGCCGTCGCGGCGCTGGTGAAGAAAGGCGACCTCCCCCACGACCCCTATCCCGAGGGCGAGTCCTACATCGGGCTCGCCATGCAGTTCGGGACGCACGAGCACGAGCTCGTGCTGGACGTGGACCCCTCCGCCGGGGCCGCGGGGTGGACGCTGGCCCGCGCGGTCGCGGACGAGCTGTACCGGCTGACCACCCCGGTGGTCGTTCCGCTCCCGGTGCTCGCCGTCGGCTCCCCGGACGCCGTCGCCGCGCAGACGCCGAAGGGCCGCGTGGCGCGCGTGGCGGCGGCGCCGAACGCCATGGCGGCGTACACACTGGCGGTGGGGCCCCGGACGGCCGCCTACGCCGCCCCCCACGACCGGGACGCCCTTGCCGACGGATACGAGGAGGGATCGGTCTACGGCTACCAGGTCTCGGCCGAGCTGGGGCGCGCGGTCCTCCGGAACCTGGCGCCCGTGCTGGGGGCGGGGGTGGTGCCGGACGTGGGATCGCACGACGACGCGGTGCTGCGGGAGATCCCCTCGCCCGCCCGGGACGGCTACTCCTTCCCGGCGGTGCGCGTGGAGCTGGGAGAGGGCGCGGAGCTGGGCCGCGCGGCGGCCGACCCCGCGTACCGCACCCTCCTGGCGCGGGCGCTCGCCCGGGGGATGCTGGAGGGGTTCGGGTACGTGGTGGCGCGCCTCCGGGGGAGGGTGGTGGACGAGGACACCGGGAAGGGCGTCGCCGGGGCGCGCGTCCTCCTGCGCGACCCGAACCGGTGGACCCGGCCGTACCAGAACAGCAACGTCGAGTACGCCCACGCCGTGACCGGCGCGGACGGCGCCTTCGTGCTGGAGGTGCCCGTCCGGGAGGAGATGGTGCGGGAGGAGAGCAGCAACCCCGACGACTACCTTCCCAACACCTTCGAGGCCCGGGTGTCGCACGACGGCGGACGGCGCGGCGTGGACCTTCCCCAGGTGGTGTTCCACCGGCGCGGGCTGGTCCACGACTTCGGGGAGGTGGTGCTCCCCGGGAACGGGGGGCTGTACGGGATCCAGGCCGTGAGCGCGGCGGGGGAGGCGCGGGTGGTGTCGAGCTGGTGCCCCACCTTCGACCCGCCCCCGACGGGCACGGGGCCCGTGGCGCAGCCGCCGGGGAACCTCCCGGGCCAGTCGCCCCCTGCCGACACCCAGCTTCCTCCCCCCGTCACCGGGGCCATCCCCACGGGCGACCGCCTGTACGCCATGACGGTGGTGCTGGAGCACCTGCGCAGGCCGGGGACGGCGTTCCTCACCTCCGGCCCACCCATCCTGGTCAGCAACCTCCCCGAGGAGGTGGGGAGCGGCGTCAAGGGAGAGGCGTCTCACGTCCGGCCCGTGTTCAGCCCCGCGCAGGTGCACGAGAGCGGAATCCTGGTCCACACCACGCGCCAGGGCACTCCCCGCGAGGAACCGTACCGGGACCGCGCCTTCACCCCCAGGCTCTTCCGGGGCCCGTTCAGCCTCTACTTCTGCCACCGGAACCTGACGCAGGACGAGAGCGGGCGGAGCACCCGCATGTGGCTGGTCCTCTACGCCACCACGCCGCGCCCGGCGACGGCGGAGGTGAGGATCACCGGGACGGCGGTCACGGCCACCGCGCTCCCGATCGTCCTGGAGAAGGGCGCGGGAGGGTGGCCGTTCGGCGGGGGCGACGGGACGCTCCCCTTCGAGGTGGCGAAGCGCCGCGTCCAGGGCCCGGCCGACCCCGGGTCGCCCATCGACGCCGTGATCCCCGCGAAGGCGAGCGGGGCGCTGCTCTGGGCCGGGCTGGTCGACCGCACCAAGTGGGCGGAGGGGCACCTCCACGTCGTCCCGCAGTCCGCGGTGGAGCTCGGCGCGTACTTCCTCGCGGTGGCGGTCTCCGAGAAGGAGAAGGCGGCGCCTCCCCCTCCCACCCTGGCGCAGGTCCAGGCGCTGATCTGCGAGGAGAAGCAGGCGGGCGAGCCGTCCACGGGGTGCCCGGCGGGGACGCAGAAAGGGCTCCGCGTCGCGGGGGCCCACGTCCGCTGGGACGAGGGACACTTCGGACGGACCGCCGGAGTCTTCGAAGCCTCGCAGTGGGACGGCTCGTTCCTGGTGGAAGCGCCCCCTCTGGGCCGCTACGTGGGGCTGGGGATCAACACGGTCGGGAGCCCCTCCGCGGAGTCGCGGGAGAAGACGGAGACCGCGCAGCTCCCGATCGGGGGGTACCCGGAGGGGAGTGCTCGCTCCTTCATCAACTACGGCACCTACTTCCGTTGCGCGCTCACGGTGCACAACCCCGCGGGCGCCGCGGGCCCGGGCCGCACGCGCTACGTGCGCATCCTCTTCGCCGTGTTCCACGACCAGACGGGGAAGGCGACGCGCAGGGACCTCCCCCCGGCGAAGGCGGTGAGCCACTGGTTCAACGGGGTGGTGCGGAAGAGGTCCCTGTCGCGGACGGCGTCCTACCCGGACGGCGACCACGAGGTGTTCCTCACCAGCGACCAGCAGAGCGTGGTGCTGTACGACCGGGTCCGGCTCCTCCCCGGCGAGCGCTTCCCGTTCACGGTCGAGTTCCCGGTCCCGGGGTTCGCGTCGCGGAGCCACGGGCTGGTGGTGGAGACCTTCGAGGAGGAGGACGTGAAGGAGCCCGCGGACCGGTAGAGCCGGAGGAGCCCCGCCTTGTCAGGCGGGCGCGGCGCTGGCACCTTTAGAGCCTCGCCCTTCCGGACCGCGGACGATCCACCCGAAGCGACCCTTGGCCATCCCCAACCCCTGGCGCGGTCTCCGCGGCCTCCCGGCGGAGGTGTGGGTGGTCGCGGGCGCCACGCTGGTGAACCGGATGGGGACGATGGTGCTCCCCTTCCTGGTGCTCTACCTCACGCAGCACCTGGGCTACCCCGCCGGGACCGCGGGGCTGGTGCTGGCCGTGTACGGGGCGGGGGGGCTGGTCAGCTCCCCCTTCGCGGGGAAGCTGTGCGACCGCATCGGCCCGCTGCGGGTGATGCAGGGGGCGCTGATCCTGGCCGGGGGCACCTGCCTCCTCTTCCCGCTGGCGAAGGGGCTGGAGCCGGTGCTGGCGCTCACCGGGCTCCTGGCGGTCACCGCGGAGGCGGTGCGCCCCGCCAGCCTGGCCGCCCTCGTCGGGGCGCTCTCCCCGGAGAAGCGCACGGCGGCCATCGCGCTGAACCGCCTCGCCATCAACCTGGGGATGAGCGTGGGGCCGGCGGTCGGCGGGTTCCTGGTGATGGTGTCGTTCCCGCTGATCTTCGTGGTGGACGGGATCACCTCCATCGCCGCGGGGCTGGTGCTGGCCGTCATGGCGGCGCGGAGCCGGGCTCGCGCGCCGCAGGCCGCCCCGGCGGAGGCCGCCGCCCCGGCGCTCCCCTCGGCGAGCGTGCTGCGCGACGGGCCGATGCTGGTCTACCTGTCCGGGCTCTTCCTGCTGGGCGTGGTGTTCCTGCAGCACGAGGCCGCCATGGCGGTCTTCCTGGTGCGCGACCTGGGGTTCCGCGAGTCGTTCTACGGGATGCTCTTCGCGGTCAACACGCTGGTGATCGTGGCGGTGGAGGTCCCGCTCAACCTTGCAATGGCCCGCTGGCCGCACCGCCGGTCGCTGGTGCTGGGAGCGTTCCTCTGCGCCGCCGGGTTCGGCGCGCTGGCGCTGGTGTCCGGGCCGGCCGGGGTGCTGGCGACGGTGCTGGTGTGGACGGTGGGGGAGATGGTCTTCTTCCCCGTCTCCGCCAGCTACGTGGCCGACGTGGCGCCCCCCGGGCGGCGCGGCGAGTACATGGGGGCGTACGCCACCGCCTGGGGCCTGGCCTTCACCGTGGGCCCCTGGGCGGGGACCGCCGTGCTGGACCGCTTCGGCGCGGTGACGCTCTGGACCGCGGTGTTCGTGGTCGGCGTCGCCGCGGCCGCCGTCATCGGCCGGGCCGTCCAGCCCCGGCCCGCCGGGGAGCCCGCTCCCGCGCCGCTGGCGCCCGCCTGACCTTCTCCCTCTACCGGTAGACGCACATGTCCCGCTTCGCCCGCCTGCTCCCGCTCGTCCTGGCCGCCTGCCTCGCCCTCCCCGCGGGGCTGGCGGCGCAGGGGTCCCCCGCGTCTCCCACGGTGGTGTTCGTGGTGCGCCACGGCGAGAAGGCCGCCACCCCCGGCCCCGACCCGGAGCTGAGCGAGGCCGGCCGGGCCCGCGCCGCCGCGCTGGCCGAGGCCCTGGCCGGCGCCGGGGTGGAGGCGGTGGTCACCACGCAGTTCCGGCGCACCGGCCTCACCGCCGCCCCGCTGGCCTCGGCGCGGGGGCTCGTCCCCGAGGTGGTGGCCGCCGGCGGGGCGGGGGACGCCCACGCGCGGGCGGTGGCCGACGCGGTGCGGCGCCACGCCGGGAAGACGGTGCTGGTGGTGGGGCACAGCAACACCGTCTCCGCCATCGTGGCCGCGCTCGGCGGTCCGAAGGGCGCGGAGCTGTGCGACAGCGAGTACTCCAACCTGTTCACGGTGGTGCTCCGCCCGGAGGGGGCGCCCGCGGTGGCCCGCTCCCGCTACGGCGCCGCGGACCCGCCCGCCGACCCGGCCTGCGGCCGGAGCATGCGCCAGGAGTGAGGCCCGCCATGTCCACCGCCGTGCCGTCCGGGCGCACCCGCGTCTCCCGCCGCGCCTCCCGGTTCACCGAGTCGGTGATCCGCGAGATGACGCGCGAGGCCATGAAGCACGGGGCCATCAACCTGTCGCAGGGCTTCCCCGACTTCCCCGCGCCCGCGGAGCTGAAGGCCGCCGCCGCGCGGGCCATCGCCGACGACGTGAACCAGTACGCCATCACCTGGGGCGCGAAGGACTTCCGCGAGGCGCTGGTCCGGAAGACGGAGTGGTACCTGGGGCTGGAGATCGACCCCGAGCGCGAGGTCACGGTGACCTGCGGCTCCACCGAGGGGATGATCGCCACCATGATGGCCACGGTGGACCCGGGCGACGAGGTGATCGTCTTCGAGCCGTTCTACGAGAACTACGGCCCGGACGCCATCCTCTCGGAGGCTACCCCCCGCTACGTCTCCCTCTCCCCGCCGGAGTGGAGCTTCGACCGGGACGAGCTGGCCGCGGCGTTCAACGAGCGGACCCGCGCCATCATCCTGTGCAACCCCAACAACCCCTGCGGAAAGGTCTTCACGCGGGAGGAGCTGGAGTTCGTCGCCGGGCTGTGCATCGAGCACGACGCGCTCTGCTTCACCGACGAGATCTACGAGCACATCCTCTACCCCCGCGCCGACGGCACCCCCACGGAGCACGTCTGCATGGCGCAGCTGGAGGGGATGCGGGAGCGGACGGTGGTGGTCAACTCCATGTCCAAGACCTACTCGGTGACCGGGTGGCGGGTGGGGTACTGCATCGCCCCGCCGGAGATCACCGGCGCCATCCGCAAGGTGCACGACTTCCTCACCGTGGGCGCCGCGGCGCCGCTCCAGGCCGCGGGGGCGTTCGCGCTCTCCCTCCCGCCGGAGTACTACGCCCACCTGGCCGACGACTACCGGGCGCGCCGCGACCTCCTCCTCCCCGCGCTGGAGGAAGCCGGCTTCCGCACCTTCCGCCCGGACGGCGCCTACTACGTCATGGCCGACATCTCGAGCTTCGGCTTCCCGGACGACGTGGCCTTCACGCGCCACCTGATCCGCGAGGTGGGCGTGGCCTGCGTCCCGGGGTCCTCCTTCTACTCCGACCCCGCGCGCGGCGCCCACCTGGTGCGCTTCTGCTTCTGCAAGCGCGACGAGACCCTCCTGGCCGCCGCCGAGCGGCTGGCGAAGCTGCGGGCGTAGGCCGCCCGGGCGCGGGGGCGCCGTGTTGCGCCCCCGCGCCCGCCCCGCTAAGCTGCATGGAGACCCTCGCGCTCCTCCTCTCGACGCCATGACGCAGCGAATCCTCCTCCTGCTCGTTCTGGTCTTCGCCGCCGCGCCCTGCGTCCCCGAGGCGCGGGCGCAGGGGACCGTCCCCGTGGGGGCGCGCGTCCGGGTCATGGTCCCCGACCTGACCCGCGGGTGGATCGCGGGGCGGATGGTCTCCGCCGACACCGCCCTGGTGGTGATCGACCCCTACCGGGGCCGCTGGGGGAGGCCGCTCTTCCTGGGGAAGAACTCCGTCACCCAGGTGCAGCTGAGCCGCGGGCCGGAGGGGACGCTCTGGCTCCGCGGCGCGGTGGTCGGCACCCTGGTGGGGGCCGGGGTGGGGGCGTACGCCGCCTGGCGCGTGGAGCAGCAGGAGGCCTCCTCCGGCGGGTGGGTGCTGGTCCCCCTGTTCGGCTTCGGCGGCACCGGGATCGGGGCGCTCGCGGGGAAGGCGGTGGTGCGCGAGCGCTGGGACCCCGTGGTGCTCCCCCTCCGCGTGGTGCTCCGCGGCGACCGCCGCGTGGGCGTGTACGCCTCGCTGGTCCGCTGATCCCCCTCCGCCCCACCCCTCCATGAAGGACCCCCAGACGCCCGCCGCCCCGCGCGAGGTGCCGGACTTCAAGACGGAGTTCGCCGCCGTGGACCGCGCGGCCGACCCGCGGCAGTTCATCCGCTTCCTGGACACCTCCGCCGCTTCCGAGGCCTCGCGCGCCGCCAAGCGCCGCACCTTCGAGGCGCTGGCGCTCCCTCGGGGCGGGAGCGTGCTGGACGTGGGGTGCGGCACGGGCGCGGACGTGCTGGCCCTGGCGCACCTGCTGGGGGAGGGGGGGCGTGCGGTGGGGGTGGACGCATCGGAGGCGATGGTGGCCGAGGCGCGGCGCCGGGCTTCGGCGGCCCGCTCCCCCGCGGACTTCCGGGTGGGGGACGCGCACGCGCTGGACTTCCCCGACGCGTCGTTCCACGGGTGCCGCGCCGACCGCGTCTTCCAGTACCTGGAGGACCCGCGCCGCGCGCTGGGGGAGATGGCGCGCGTGGCCCGCCCCGGCGGGCGGGTGGTGGTGCTGGACACCGACTGGGACACCTTCCTGGTGGACGCCTCCGACGCGCGGGTGTCGCGCGTCGTGCTCGGCGCGCTCGCCGGGAGCATCCGCAACGGCTCCATCGGCCGCCGGCTCCCCGCCCTGTTCCGCGACGCGGGACTGGTGGAGATCGCGGTGGTTCCCGACACGCTGCTGATGCCGCGCTTCTCCGTGGTGGACGCGTTCCTGGGGCTGCGGCGGGTCGTGCAGCGCCTGCGGGAGGCGGGGGTGCTGGCGGCGGGGGAGGGGGAGGCGTGGGTGGCCGAGCAGGAGGAGCGCGACCGCGCCGGGCGGTTCTTCTGCTCCGTGACCTCGTTCTGCGTGTCCGGGAAGAAGCCCGAGACCCGCGTCCGCACCCACCGCATCACCCTCGGCTCCAAGGACAAGTCCGCCGGGTAGTTTCGCGCTTTCCCGCCCCGCCGCTTAGATTCCCCGCGTCCACTTCCCAGCCCGACACGCGGAGGAATCCTCATGACCCGTCCCGGGACGCTCTCCACCGTCCTCCAGACCGCCGCCCTCCTCCTGGCCCTGGCCCACGCCGCGCCCCTCGCGGCGCAGGCGGGGGCGGAGGCCGCGCCCAGGCTGCGGCCGTACCCCGTCCTGGAGACGCCGGAGTTCCGGCGCGCGGTGGAGCGGGGGACGCGCACCCGCACCGGGCGTCCGGGGCCGCGCTACTGGACCAACTACGCGCGCTACCGCCTGGCGGGGGAGCTGGACCCGGCCTCCCGCCGCATCGCCGGGCGGGGGTCGGTGACGTACCAGAACCGCTCGCCCGACACGCTCCGGACGGTGGTGGTCTACCTCCACCCCAACCTGTTCGCCCCCGGCGCGGCGCGGAACGAGACGGTCCCCGAGACCGGGGGGATGACGCTGACCCGGGTGGCGGCGCAGGGCGCCGCGCTCCGGGAGACGGCCGACAGCGCGGCGGGCACCTACACCGTCAGCGGCACGGTGGGGACGCTGCGGCTCCCGCGGGCGCTCCTCCCCGGGGAGAGCGCGGAGCTGGATCTCGCCTGGAGCTACGTCCTCCCGCCGGACGGGGCGCCGCGCACCGGGACCGACGGCGAGGTCTACTTCGTCGCCTACTGGTACCCCCAGGTGGGGGTGTACGACGACGTGCACGGCTGGTTCACCGATCCCTACCTGGCGAACGCCGAGTTCTACATGGGGTGGGCCGACTACGACGTGTCGCTCACCGTTCCGCAGGGGTGGCTGGTGGGCGCCACGGGGACGCTGCAGAACCCCGCCGAGGTGCTGACGCCGCGCACCCTGGAGCGCCTGGCCGCCGCCCGCGCCGGGGCGGAGCCGGTGCACGTGGTCGGCGCCGCGGAGCGCGGCGCGGGGAGCGCCACGCTCACCTCCCCCTCGGGGCGGCTCACCTGGCGCTTCCGCGCCGACAACGTCCGCGACTTCGCCTGGGGCACCTCCGACCGCTACCTGTGGGACGCCACGCTCGCCGTGGCCGGGGACGCCGGCGGCGACGGTCGCCCCGACACCACCGCCATCCACACCTTCTACCGCCCCGAGAAGGTGCAGTGGGCGTGGGACCAGTCGGCGCGGTATACCCGCCACTCGGTGGAGTTCCTGTCCCGCTTCCTCTGGCCGTACCCGTACCCGCACATGACCGCCATGGACGGGATCGTGTCGTGCAGCGGGATGGAGTACCCCATGATGACCTGCATCGGCGGGCGGCGCGACACCCTGTCGCTGTACTCCGTCACCGTGCACGAGACCGCGCACATGTGGTTCCCCATGCAGGTGGGGAGCAACGAGCGGCGCCACGCCTGGATGGACGAGGGGCTCACGCGCTACAACCAGACGGAGGCCATGCGCGAGTTCTTCAACGGGTTCGCCAACGACAGCGTGTCCCGCCAGCGCTACGCCGCCGTGGTGGCCGCCGGGGGGGAGGCTGCCGGAGGGGAGACGGAGCTGATGCGCCACGGCGACCTTTCCCCCACCGGCTCGCGGGCCTACGCCACCGGCGCCTACGAGAAGACCTCGCTGGTGCTCCGCGCCCTTCGCTCGCTCCTGGGCGACGAGACCTTCCTCCGCGCCTACCGCGAGTACGGCCGCCGCTGGACGGGGAGGCACCCGCTCCCCTTCGACTTCTGGAACACCTTCGAGGAGGTGTCCGGGCGCGACCTGGACTGGTTCTGGCGCAGCTGGTTCTACGAGACCTGGACGCTGGACCACGCGGTGGCCGCGGTCCGCGCGGCCGGCGCCGAGACCGAGATCACCATCGCCGACCTGGGGATGGCGCCGATGCCGGTGCGCCTGGCGATCACCCGCGCCGACGGACGGGTCGAGCGGCGGGAGGTGCCGGTGGAGGTGTGGCTCGCCGGGGCGCGGACGCACGCGCTGCGGGTCCCCTCCGGCGCCGGGGTGGTGCGGGTGGAGATCGACCCCGAGCGGGCCTTCCCCGACGTGGACCGGACCAACGACCGGTGGGCGGCGGCCGGGAGGTAGCGGTGGCGGAGGAGGGAGGAGCCCCGCGCTGGTTCGTCTTCCGGGGGAGGGAGCTGCTGGTGGTCCCCGCGGGGGAGGCGCTCGCCCTCCCCCGCGCCGCGGAGGCGGCGGAGCTGGAGGTGGAGCCGCTCCGGGTGCTGGAGCTGGAGCCGGTGGAGGGGTGCCCGTGCCGGGCGGCGGAAGCCCCCGCGGGGTGGGAGCCCCCCGCCGGAATGGAGATGCGGGGGCTGCGGAGCACCTGGGGGCTCCTGGACGACGCGCACTTCCGCATGGCGGGGCGCGCGGTGCAGCTGGTGGACTGGGACCGCACCCACCGCTTCTGCGGCGCCTGCGCCACGGCGACCCGCGTGGTGGCGGGGGAGCGGGCCCGGGAGTGCCCCGCCTGCGGGCTGGTGGCGTACCCGCGCCTCTCCCCGGCGGTGATCGTCCTGGTCCGCGACGGCGACCGCATCCTCCTGGGGCGCCACGCCGGGCTCCCGGAGGGGATGTACAGCACGCTGGCGGGGTTCGTGGAGCCGGGGGAGACGCTGGAGGAGGCGGTCGCGCGGGAGATCGGCGAGGAGGCGGGGATCGCCGTGCGCGACGTGCGCTACTTCGGGAGCCAGCCCTGGCCCTTCCCCAACTCGCTGATGATCGGCTTCACCGCCGAGTACGCGGGCGGTGAGATCGTGGTGGACCGCGCGGAGCTGGAGGACGCCGCGTGGTTCACGGCCGACGCGCTTCCGACCCTCCCCCCGAAGCTGAGCATCGCGCGGTCGCTGATCGACTCGTTCCTGGCGGGGCGGTGAGCTAGGCGGGGTGGTCCAGCACCTCCCGCACCCGGGCTCCGAGCGTCACCGGGTCGAAGGGCTTCTGGAGGAAGGCCTGGCCGTCCCGCGCCACCCGGTGGTGCGTGACGGCGTCGTCCGTGTACCCCGACATGTAGAGCACGCGCAGGCCGGGGCGCACCCGGGCCAGCCGCTCCGCCATCTCCCGCCCGCTCATCCGGGGCATCACCACGTCGGTCAGCAGCAGGTCGATGGAGCCCGGGTGGCCCTCGCAGATGAGGAGCGCCTCCCCCGCGTTGCGCGCCTCCAGCACCCGGTAGCCCAGGCGCCGGAGCGTGCGGACGCCCAGCGCCCGGACCGCGTCCTCGTCCTCCACCAGGAGCACCGTCTCCCCCTGCGCGGGGGCGGCGGCCTCCGGCTCCGGCGCCTCCTCCTCCGCCTCCAGGTCCACGCGCGGGAGCCGGACCTCGAAGGTCGTCCCCGCCCCCGGCTCGCTGCGGACGTCGATGCGGCCGCCGCTCTGCGCGACGATCCCGTACACGGTGCTGAGCCCCAGGCCGGTCCCCCGGCCCGTCTCCTTGGTGGTGAAGAACGGCTCGAAGACGTGCGGGAGCACGTCCTCCGGGATCCCCGTGCCGGTGTCGGCCACCCGCAGCACCACCCACGACTCCGGCCCCGGGCCGCCGTCGTTCTCCAGCTCCAGCGACAGGTGGCCCCCGTCCGGCATGGCGTCGCGGGCGTTCACCGCCAGGTTCAGCACCACCTGCTCCACCTGCCCCGGGTCCGCCTGCACCCGCCCGAGCTGCGGATCGCAGGAGAAGGCCAGCTCCACGTCCTCGCCGATCAGGCGCGCGAGCATCCCCTCCATCCCGCCCACCACCGCCCCCAGGTCGAGCACGCGCGGCTGCAGCACCTGCCTGCGGCTGAAGGCCAGGAGCTGGCGGGTGAGCCCCGCGGCCCGGATGGCGGCCGTGCGGATCTCCTCCGCGTCGGCCCGGAGCGGGTCGGAGGGGCTCAGGTCGTCCAGGATGAAGTGGGTGTAGCTCTGGATGGCGGTGAGGACGTTGTTGAAGTCGTGCGCCACGCCGCCGGCCAGCCGCCCCACCGCCTCCATCCGCTGCGCCTGCTGGAGCTCCCGCTGGAGGCGCTTCATCTCGGTCACGTCCCGGATGGAGCAGACGACGCCCTCGGTCGCGCCGGAGGCGCCCCGGAGGGGCGCTGCGTTGATCGAGAGCTCCGCCCGCCGCCCGTCCGGCAGCTCGATGGCGTGCTCCACTCCGAACACGGGGGCGCCGGTGGCGAGCACCCGGGACACGGGGAGCTGGTCCACGGGGAAGGGCCCGCCGTCCGGCGCGGTGATCTGCCAGCTCGGGTCGCTGAACGACCGGCTCTCGATCTCCCGCCGCGAGAGGCCGAGCACCTCCTCGGCGGTACGGTTCGCCTGCGTGATGCGTCCGTCGCCGTCGGTGATGACGATGGCGTCGGCCACGGTCTCGAAGATCAGCGCCAGCCGCACCTCGCTCTTCCTGTGCGCGGCCTCCGCCTCCCGCAGGGAGGTGATGTCCGTGAGGGTGGTGAAGGCCTGGTGGGGGACGGTCTCGCCGGGCCGGAACTGCGGCCGGGCGTGGACCAGGAGCCAGCGACGCTTCTTCTCCGCGGGATTCACGATCCCCATCACCCGCCCGTCCACCTCCCGGCCGGTGCGCAGCGCCACCGTGGAGGGCAGCTCCTCGGGGGGGAGCGGCGAGCCGTCCTCCCGGACGGCCCTCCACCCGGGGTCGGCGGAGGTCCGCCCGCGCAGCTCCCCGGCGCTCAGCCCCAGCATCTCCTCCGCGGCCGGGTTGGCGTCCACGAACCCGCCCGTGCCGTCGAACACCACCACCCCCTGCGCCATGGTCTCGACCAGGCGGCGGTAGCGCTCCTCGGAGCCGCGGAGCGCCTCCTCGGCGCGCCGCCGCTCGCTGAGGTCCATGAGCGCGCCCACCATCCGCGTGGGCCGCCCTTCCGCGTCGGGGGTGATCCATCCCCGCTCGAAGACATACGCGTACGTCCCGTCCCGGCGGCGGACGCGGTACTCCAGCGTCCACAGGTCCTCACCCCTGCGGATGGCGCCGTGGAAGGTCTCCCGGAACTCCCGCAGGTCGTCCGGGTGGACCCGCTCCTCCCACTCCGCCACGGTCGACGGGATCTCCCCGGGGCGGTACCCCAGGCTCTGCAGCGAGTCCTCGCCCCACCAGATCCGGTCCGCCGCCACGTCGTACTCCCACAGGGAGTCGTTGCTGGCCCGCGCGACCAGCCGGTAGCGCTCCTCGCTCTCCACCAGCGCCCGCGCCGAGCGCGCGCGCTCCTCCTCGCACGCGGCCAGCGCCTCGAGGATCACGCGGGCGTCCTCGGGGCCGTCCTCGACGAGAAGGTACCTGTTCGGCGCTGCCATCATTCGCTATGCTGTCCCTGCGGAAGCTCCCGCGGCCCGGAGAGGACGTCCGGGTCCTGCCCCACGGGGGCAATTTACGTAAACTTTTGAGTGCCCTCAACCCGTGCGGCCGCACGGCCTTCCCCCTCCACCCGGGAGAGACCCGATGAAGTTCCCGCTCCAGCTCTCGTTCAAGAAGATCGCCCTCGCCCCCCAGATCTCGGTCACCGACGCCGACGGGCACCTCAGGCTGTATGTTCGGCAGAAGCTGTTCAAACTGAAGGAGGCGGTCACCGTCTTCGCCGATGCCGACCAGCGGGAGACGCTCTACACCATCCAGGCCGACCGCGTCCTGGACTTCGGCGCGCGCTACAAGATCGCCGACCGGAACGGGGCCGAGCTGGGGTCGGTGAAGCGCGAGGGGATGCGCTCCTTCTGGAAGGCGCACTACTCCGTCGAGCGCGGCGGGCGCGAGGTGATGACCATCCGCGAGGAGAACCCGTGGGTGAAGGTGGTGGACTCGCTGATCGGCGAGATCCCCGTCGTCGGCCTCCTCACCGGGTACATGCTCCACCCCGCCTTCGCGGTCACGCGCGCGGACGGGAGCGTGGTGCTGCGCGTGGTGAAGCAGCCGGCCCTCTTCGAGGGGAAGTTCGTCATCGAGAAGCACGCCGAGCTGGACGCCCACGACGAGGGGCTGGCCGTGCTCTCCATCCTGATGATGACGCTGCTGGAGCGCGCCCGCGGCTGAGGCCGCGGCGGAAATTTCCTCCGGGCCCGTTCCGGCAGAACCTTCCGCCGGGCCCATTCTTCCGGTGGGGGGCGTCGGGCGATTCCGGCGGAATCGCCGTCCGGGAGCCGGACGCCGTACAGGAATCAAACACCCGCCGGAGAGCGGTTTACGAGGTCGAGAGACGCCGGTTCCCGGAAGCGGGAACCGGCGTTTCTCGTTCGGGTCCGAAGCTGGTCCGGGGGTTGCCTTTACCAGGGCCGCGACGCAGCGCCTCCCCCCACCGGAGCCACCATGATGTACGGGTTCATCGGCCGGGTCTCCTCGGCCAACCAGCTCAAGCAGAGCCTGGACGTCGGGAGCCAGCGCACCCGGATGATCGCCGACCGGGTGGCGAAGGCCACCGTCGGCACCCGGGACGGCTTCGGCCTCCCCGACGCGGGGGTGGACCCCGGGAGCCTGGAGGAGGGGGAGCCCGTGGACCTGGAGGCCGAGATGGTGAGCCTGGCGGACGAGCAGATCCGCTTCGAGGCCACCGCCCGGCTCCTCCAGAAGGCGTACCAGAGCATCCGCACCAGCATCCGCGACCGCTGACCATGAGCAACGTCCCCGGCTTCCCGGCCGCCCCGGGCTACACGCCCCTGGTGCGGCCGATGTTCCGCACCCTCGCCATCGCCGCGAGCGGCCTCTCCGCGCAGCGGACGCGGCTGGAGGTGACGGCGGAGAACGTCGCCAACGCGGAGACCACCCGCGGCCCCGACGGCGCCCCCTACCGCCGCCGCGTGGTGCGGATGGAGGCGCAGGCGTACGCGGCGCAGCCGTACGAGGTGGTCCCCCCCGGGGTGGACTCCCCGCTCCGCCTCCCCTCCGGCGACCCCATGGCGACCGCCGGGGGCGTGCGGGTGGCCGCGGTGGAGGAGGACGCCTCCGAGGGGCCGCTGGTCTACGACCCCGGGCACCCCGACGCCAACGGCGACGGCTACGTCCGCTACCCCAACGTGCGGATCACCGACGAGATGGTGGAGCTGATGGACGCCCGCCGCGTCTACGAGGCCAACGCCACCGTGTTCCAGTCGGCGAAGTCCATGCTCCGCCGCGCCATCGACATCTGAGGAATCCACGTCCATGAGCGTCAACGGCATCTCCAACCCCTACGCCCGCGTCGGGATCGGCACCGGCCTGGTCCGCGAGGACCGCCCCCGCGTCGAGACCGGCCACCCCCCGGCCGGCGCGGTCCGCACCCCCGCCGCCCCCGCGCGCACCCCGTCGGTGACGGCGCCGGCGCAGTCCGCCCTCCCCGCCGAGGCCCCCGCCGGGACCGACCCGGAGCTGTGGAGCGTGCTCAGCGCCGAGGAGCGGTCCTTCTTCGCCAAGGTGGGGAGCATGGGGCCGCTGACCTACGGGCGGATCATGACCGGGGGCGCGCAGCAGCTCCCCGACGCCCGCGGCGGACGCCTGGACGTGAGGGGCTGAGCCGTGTCCGTCCCCATCTCCGGAGCCGTACGCCGCGCCGCGCAGGCCGCCTTCGAGGCGCGCGGGATCGGCGCCGCCGCCCCGGGGGCCGCCCCCGGCGGCGCCTCCTTCGGCGACACGCTCAAGAACGCGCTGGGCCAGGTCTCCGCCGCGCAGGACAACGCCGGCGCGACCGTGGGCGCCTTCCTCCGCGGCGAGGCCGTGGAGATGCACCAGGTGATGGCCGCCGGCGAGGAGGCCGGGATCGCGCTGGAGATGCTGATCGAGGTGCGCAACAAGTTCCTCGAGGCGTACCGCACCGTCGTCAACATGCAGTCGTAGCCGCCCGCTCCGACGCCTTCGCACCCCCGCACCCGTACCATGACCCTCCCCCCGCCCGTCGAGCAGCTGGTCGAGCGAGTCGGCGGCCCCCGCCGCGCGGCGCTGGTGGCCGTCGGCGCCGTCACCGTGCTCCTCATCCTGGGGCTCTCCCGGTGGGCCACGCGCCCCGCCTACGTCCCGGTGTTCACCGGCCTCTCGCTGGAGAGCGTCGGCGAGCTGACCAAGAAGCTGGACGAGTCCGGGATCGAGTACCGGCTGGAGGGGGGCGGCACCGAGCTGAACGTCTCCACCGAGGACCTGGCCCGCGCCCGCGTGGCGCTGGCCGCGGGGGGCGGGCTCCCCTCGGAGGGGCGCCCGGGGCTGGAGCTGTTCGACCAGCCGTCGTGGGGGATGACCGACTTCACGCAGCGCATCAACTACCGCCGCGCCCTGGAGGGGGAGCTGGAGCGGACCGTGGGGAAGATGCGCGGGATCGAGTCGGCCCAGGTGCACCTGGCCATCCAGGAGACCTCCGGCTTCCGCGCCGCCGAGCGCCCCGCCGAGGCCTCCGTCGTCCTCAAGCTGCGCGGCGGCGAGGACCCCTCGCAGGCGGTGGTGCAGGGGATCTCGCACCTGGTGGCGAGCAGCGTGGACGGACTGGAGAGCGACAAGGTGACCGTGGTGGACGACTCCGGCCGCCTCCTCTCCACCCCCGACGACGCGGGCTCCGCCGCCGGGCTCACCTCCCGCCAGCTCGCCGTGCAGCGCGAGGTGGAGGGATACCTGGAGCGCCGCGCCGAGGAGATCGTCGCGCAGATCGTGGGGCGGGGGAACACCCGCGTCCGCGTGGCCGC
Source organism: uncultured Gemmatimonadales bacterium (assembly GCA_963733105.1). Classification (GTDB taxonomy): domain Bacteria; phylum Gemmatimonadota; class Gemmatimonadetes; order Longimicrobiales; family Longimicrobiaceae; genus JAFAYN01. The sequence goes on from CAVTCB010000005.1 coordinate 770,704, forward strand.
CGCGGTCAACTTCGACCGGGTGGAGCGCACGGTCGAGAGCGTGGATCCCGACCGGCAGGTGGCCGCCAGCGAGCAGCGCGCCGAGATCGTCCCCGGGGCGCAGGGCGGCGCCGCCTCCACCACCACCGCCACCACCTACGAGAACTCCCGCTCGCTGGAGACCTTCTCCGGCGCCATCGGCAACGTCCGCCGCCTCACCGTGGCGGTGCTGGTCAACGACCGCCCCGCCGCCACGGCCGGGGGGAAGCCCCTCCCGCGCACCACCGAGGAGCTGGGCCGCATCGAGACGCTGGTGCGGAGCGCCGTGGGGGTGGACGGGGCTCGCGGGGACGCCGTCTCGGTGGTCTCCGTCCCCTTCGACGCTCCAGCCGCCGCCGCCCCCGAGCCGCGGGACGTGATGGAGATGGTGCGGACCTTCACCGGGCCGGCCATCACCGTGCTGGGGCTCCTCCTGGCCTTCGTGGTGGCGCTGCGCGTGGTGCGCGCCCTCCGCCCGCCCCCGCCCGAGCCGGTGGAGCTCCCCGGGGCCGCCCCCGCGCTCGCCCCGGGCGAGGAGCCGGGCGGGCTCCTGGAGGCGGGAGCGGCCGCCGAGCCCGTGGCCGCGGTGCGCCTGCACCGCGCCATCCCCGCCGCCAACAGCCGCATGCGCAACGAGGTGGTGGTGAGCGTCGAGGAAGAGCCCGACATGGCCGCCAAGGTCATGCGCGCCTGGCTGAAGGAGGCCTGAGGGTGGCGACGCGCTTCGATGGTCCGCGTGGACGACATCTCCCGGCTCTCCGGGACGCAGCGGGCGGCGATCGTCTGCATGGCGCTGGGGACCGAGCTGGCGGCCAACGTCACCGCCAAGCTCACCCCCGAGGAGGTGGAGGCCATCTCCTTCGAGATCGCCCGGCTGGAGCACGTCTCGGCGCACGTCGCCGACGCCGTCCTCCAGGAGTGGCTGCAGGTGATCCGCGCCGCCGAGTCCATCACCGAGGGGGGCGTGCAGTACGCCCGCGAGATCCTGGAGGCCGTCTTCGGCCCCACCAAGGCCACGCTGATCCTCAAGCGCATCCAGGACCAGCTCGCCGACACCGCCGGGCTGCACCGCCTCCGCAACGCCGACCCGCAGCAGCTCGGCAACATGCTCCGCGGCGAGCACCCGCAGACGGTGGCGCTGATCCTGGCCCACCTGGAGCCGCAGCACACCGCCGCCGTCCTCAAGGAGGTCGGCATCCCCATGGGGACCGAGGTGGTCTACCGCATGGCGCGCATGGAGAAGGTGTCCCCCGAGATGCTCCAGCTCATCGAGCGCTCGCTGGGGAGCGAGGACCTCTCCATCTCGCAGGGGATGAGCGCCTCCGGTGGCCCCGCCGCCGTGGCCGCCGTGCTCAACCTGGTGAGCCCCACCCTGGAGAAGGAGCTGATGGAGGGGGTCACCGAGCGCGACCGCGTGCTGAGCGAGCAGATCAAGAACCTGATGTTCGTCTTCGAGGACATCGTCACCCTGGACGACCGCGCCATCCAGCGCCTCCTCCGGGAGATCGACTCCAAGGAGCTGGCGCTGGCCCTCAAGGCGGCCAGCGACGCCCTCAAGGCCAAGATCCTGGGCGCCATGTCGCAGCGCGCCGTGGCCGCGCTCAAGGAGGAGATGGAGTTCCTCGGGCCCGTCCGCATGCGCGACGTGGAGGCCGCGCAGGCCAGCGTCGTCGCGCAGGTGCGGAGCCTGGAGGAGGCCGGCGAGATCGTGATCACCGCGGGGACGGATGATCTGGTCGTCGGCTAGGGCCCGCCCCGGGGTCCACGCGGCCCGCGACGTGGACGAGCTGATCGCCGCGGAGTGGGCGCTGGAGGACCTGGCCGCGCCCGCCCGCCCCCCGCTTCCGGACCGAGGACCCGGAAGCCGGGGAGCGCCGCGACGCCGAGCTGGCCGCGCTCCTGGCCGCCCGCGAGGCCGAGGCCCGCGCCCGCGCCGAGGCCGCCGCCGCGGCCGAGCGCGAGGCCGTGATCGCCGACGCCTACGCGCAGGGCTACGAGGAGGGGCGCACCGAGGGGGAGATCGCCGAGGGCGCCCGCCTCGCCCACGCCCTGCGCGCCGCGCAGGGAGCGCTGGAGGAGCTGCGCGCGGGGGAGGTCCGCTGGGCCGGGACCATCGAGGAGAACGTGTGCGCCCTGGCCGTCGCCGTGGCGCGCCAGATCGTGGGGCGCGAGCTGCGCGAGGACCCCGCCGCCGTGGTGGAGCTGGTGCGCAGGGCGCTCGCCGAGTTCCCCGTGGACCAGCCGCTCCGCGTCCGCGTGAGCCCCACCGACCTGGCGGTGCTCACCTCGCTGCGCGAGGCGGACGGGAGCCCGGTGGCCGTGGCCGAGGGGCGGGAGGCGCACTGGCTGGGCGACCCGCGGGTGGAGCCGGGCGGGGTGGTGGTGGAGGGGCGCGAGCGGATCGTCGACGGGCGGGTGGACGCCGCGCTGGAGCGCGTCTACCGCCGCCTCACCTACACCACCTTCTAGGGTCCCGATGAGCGCCGACACGCTGATCCGCCGCATCGCCGACGTCCCGCGCTTCGCCCACTACGGGCGGGTGACGCGCGTGGTGGGGCTGGTGATCGAGGCCACCGGGATCGAGGCCGGGCTCGGGGAGCTGTGCCGCATCACCTCGCTCCGCGACGACCACTCCGTCCTGGCCGAGGTGGTGGGGTTCCACGAGCGCGGCGTGCTCCTGATGCCGCTGGGCGAGCTGGACGGGCTCCACCCCGGGAGCAGCGTCCGCCCCATGGGGCGCTCCTTCGGGGTGGACGTGGGGCCCGGGCTCCTGGGGCGCATCCTCAACGGGCTGGGGCACCCCATCGACGGGAAGGGGAAGCTGCAGATCGAGGAGCGCGTCCCCCTCGCCGCCGAGCCGCCCAACCCGCTGGAGCGGGAGATGATCGGCTCCATCCTGGAGACCGGCGTGCGCGCCATCGACGGGACGCTCACCATCGGGCGCGGGCAGCGGGTGGGGATCTTCGCCGGCTCCGGGGTGGGGAAGAGCACCCTCCTGGGGATGGTGGCCCGCCACGCCGCCGCCGACGTCAACGTGATCGCCCTGCTGGGCGAGCGCGGCCGCGAGGTGCGCGACTTCCTGGAGCACTCGCTGGGGCCCGAGGGGCTCGCCCGCTCCGTGATCGTGGTGGCCACCGGCGACCAGGCCGCGCTGGTGCGGGCCCGCGGGGCGCTGGTCGCCACCGCCATCGCCGAGTACTTCCGCGACCAGGGGAAGCAGGTGCTCCTGATGGTGGACTCGGTCACCCGCGTCGCCATGGCCTGGCGCGAGATCGGGCTGGCCGTGGGCGAGCCCCCCACCACCAAGGGGTACCCGCCCTCGGTGTTCGCCGCCCTCCCGCGTCTCCTGGAGCGTGCCGGGAACGGCGCCCGCGGCGGGATCACCGGGATCTACACCGTGCTGGTGGACGGCGACGACTTCAACGAGCCGGTGGCCGACGCCACCCGCTCCATCCTGGACGGGCACGTGGTCCTCACCCGGAAGCTGGCCGCCGCGGGGCACTTCCCCGCCATCGACGTGCTGGACAGCAAGAGCCGCGTCCGCGACCAGGTCATCGACCCCACGCACCGCGAGGCCGCCGACGCCCTCCTCCGCCTGGAGGCCGCGTACCGGGAGAAGGAGGACCTGATCCTGGTGGGCGCCTACCAGAAGGGGAGCGACCGGATGGTGGACGCCGCCATCCAGCTCCGCGACGGCGCCCTCGGCTTCCTGCGGCAGCCGCCGGAGGAGAGCACCCCGTTCGACGCCACCCGCGGCGCCCTCCTGGCGCTCGGGAGCCAGATCCAGCTCGCAACCCGCAGATAGGGCACCCGTGTTCAACTTCCGACTGCAGCGCGTACTCGACCTGCGCGCCAAGCGCGAGCAGGAGGTGGCCGTGAAGCTGGCCGAGGCCCGCGACCGCGCCGACGACGCCCGCCGCGCGCAGGCCGCCCTGGAGGCCGTCCGCACCGAGAACCGCGAGCGCCTGGCCCATGCGCACGGCGGCGGGCGCACCGTGGGGCAGCTCCGCAGCCTGGGCTTCGTCCTGGAGAGCCTGGACCGCCGCATCACCGACGCCGCGGGCGTGGTGGAGGCCGCCGACGCCGGGGTGCACGCCTCCATGCTGGAGATGAGCGACGCCTTCCGCGACCGCCGCGTCCTGGACCGCCTCCGCGAGCGCCACCTGGAGAGCTGGCGCATAGAGGAGGTGCAGCAGGACCGCGCCGCCATGGACGCCATCGCGCTCACGCGCTTCGTGCAGAAGGGCGCGGGGGAGGGGGGACGATGAAGCGCATGCTCCTCCCCATGGTGATCGCCTTCGCGCTGGGGATCGGCGGGGCCACCGGGATCGTGGTGGTGCGCGAGCGCGAGGCCGCGTCCGCCGCCGCCGCCCGCGCCGCCGCCGCCGCGAAGAAGCGGCCCGCCGCGATCCCCGCCGCCAGGCGGGACTCCGCGCCCCCCGCGCTCCCGATCGCGCTCCCCGCGCCGGAGCTCGCCGCCGCGCCGGCCCACGCGGTGCCGCAGCCGGCGGCCGTTTCCCCCGCCGCGGTGGTCCCCGCGCCCGTGGACAGTGCCTCCGCCCCCGCCGGGGGCACCGCGCTGGAGGGCGGGCGCCTCGCCAAGATCTTCGGCGCCATGCAGCCGCGCGAGGCCGCGCGCGTGCTGGACCAGATGGACGACGGCGACGTGGAAGCGCTCCTGGGCGCGCTGGGCGACCGCAAGGCCGCCGCCATCCTCGCCAGCCTCCCCCCGCAGCGCGCCGCGCGCATCGGCAGGAACGCCATGAGCGGCGGAAAGGGCAGGGAATGAACATCTCCACCACTCTCCCCGTGGGCGTCGCGGACGCCCTGGCGGGACCGGCACAGCCCGCCGCGCCCGCCGAGGGCGCACAGACCGCCGGCTTCGCCGCCCTGCTCGCCGCCGTGCTGCGCCCGGCCCCGGCCCCGGCGCAGACGGCCCCCACCCTGGAGGGCACCACGCTCGCCGCCGCGCCCGAGGCGGAGGACGCACCGGAGGGCGCGGAGGCGGAGAGCGGCGGCACCACCGGGGGGCACGCGGGGCTGCTCGACGGCTCGCACGCCCTGCGGCTGTCGGGCGTCGCCCGACCAGTCGCGGAGGCTCCCATGGAGGAGGCCGCACCGGTCGCCGCACCGCGCGGGGACACCGTCACGCTCTCCGGCGGGTCGGACGACGGGCGCGCGGAGGGCACCGGTCCGGTCCGCGGGAGGCGGCGTGCCCGCGGCGGCGGCGACCCGCGCGAGGTGCAGCGCGACGTCGCCTCCCTGGACCCCGAGTTCCGCGCCCGGATGGAGCGCGTGGTGGAGCGGATGCGCAGCGAGTTCGGGCACGAGGTGCGGGTCACCGAGACCGTGCGCGACCAGGACCGCCAGGAGTACCTGTACGAGCAGGGGCGCACCCGCCCCGGCCCGGTCGTCACCTGGACGCGCAGCTCCAACCACACCGCCGGCCGCGCCGCCGACGTGGTGGTCGACGGGAGCTACCACAACCCGGCCGGCTACGCCCGCCTCGCCCGCGTCGCCCGGGAGGAGGGGTTGCGCACCCTGGGCGCCCGCGACCCCGGCCACCTGGAGCTGCCGCGGGGCGCCGCCACCCCTGGCTTCCGGTCCGCGGACGGCGCTTCCGACCCCTCGGCCGCCGGGGCGCCGAAGCGGTGGATCGACGGTCTTCCCGGGGAGCCCCACCTCCTCGCCCGCGCCGTCCCCCTCGTGCCCCCGGCCCCGCGGGTGTCCGCCGGGATCGCGCGGGTGGCCCCCGTGGCGCAGGTCGCGGGAGTCGCGCAGGTGGCCACCGTGGCCCGAGTCGCGGTCCCGGGCGCCCCCATGTCCGCCGGGAGCCGCACGGCCCCGGTAGAGGTGGAGCCGGAGGACGCCACGGTGGAGGAGATCTCCGTCTCCGTGAAGCCCGGGGCCGCGGCCTCGCAGCCGCACCCGGTGCGCCCCGCCGCCGCGGGCACCCCCGCCGAGGCGCGCCACCCCGGCGGCGAGACCAAGGCCCGCGAGCGGGAAACCACCCCCGCCGTCGCCGAGATCCCGGTCCGCGCCGAGGCCGACCCCGGCGCGCTCCGGCCGCACTCCGGCGCCCGCGAGCCCGCCTCTGGCCCGGCCGCGCCCGCGGCCCCCGTCGCCGCCGCGCCGGGCGCGGACGCCGCGTCGCAGGTCGCGCGGGTCATGGAGGCCCGCGAGGCCGCCCCCGCCGGTCCGCTCTCCAGCATGACGCTCCGCGTGGAGAACGGGCAGGGCGGGGAGGACCGCATCCGGGTGGACGTCCGCGGGGGCTCCGTGGACGCCGTCATCGACCTGGGCGCTCCCGGCGAGGCCGCCCGCGTCACCCGCAGCGTCGGCGAGCTGCAGCAGGCGCTGGAGCGCCAGGGGCTCGCCGCCGAGAGCCTCCGCGTCCGCGGCGCCCCCGCCGAGGTGGTGGCGCAGCCGCTCCCCGCCCGCGCCGACGCGGGCTCCGACCCGCAGCGCGAGCGGCCCGGGGACACCCCGCGGGAGCAGCCCCGCCGCAACCACGAAGACCCACGCCAGCGCTCCCGCCGGGAGCAGGGAGGACCCAACCCGTGATCGACTCCACCCCGTCCCCCGCGGCGGCCGTCGCCGGCACCGCCCCCGGAGCCGCGGCCGTCCCCCGCTCCCCCGGGGGAAGCTCGGCAAGGACGAGTTCCTCAAGCTCCTGGTCGCCCAGATGAAGCACCAGGACCCGCTGAGCCCCATGAACGCCGACCAGATGGCCGCGCAGCTGGCGCAGTTCTCCACCGTCGAGCAGCTCACCTCGCTCAACGACAAGATGGACGGCCAGCAGGAGGCGCAGGCCGCCATCGTCGGCGCCCTGCACGCCACCACCGCCATGGGCGCGCTGGGGAAGACCGTCGTCGCCGAGGGCGACCAGGTGCGGGTGGGGGAGGACGGCAGGGCCGCCGTCACCGTCAAGGTGGCGGACCCCGGCGGCTCCGGGACCCTCACCGTCTTCGACGAGAAGGGGAAGCAGGTGGCTTCCCTCCCGCTGGGGAGCGTCCCCGGCGGGAAGCAGAGCTTCGAGCTGGGAGGCGCCGGGCTCCCCCCGGGCAGGTACACGTACGCGGTGCAGGTCCACGGCGCCTCCGGCGAAGAGGTCGCGGTGCAGACGTACACGACGGGCCGCATCGACGGGGTGCGGTACGGCAAGGACGGTCCGATCCTGACCTCGGGCCCGCTCACCATCCGGTTCGGCTCGGTCGTCGAGATCGCCGCCGGCAGCTAACCACCACGAGGAGAACCCCACTCATGATGCGCTCCCTCTTCGCCGGCGTGTCCGGCCTGCGCAACCACCAGGTGCGCATGGACGTCATCGGCAACAACGTCGCCAACGTCAACACCGTCGCCTTCAAGTCCAGCCGAGTCACCTTCAAGGAGGGCTTCGCCCAGCTCCTCCAGGGCGCCAGCCGTCCGCCGGGCGACCACGGCGGGATCAACCCCATCCAGGTGGGGCTGGGGATGCAGGTGGGCTCCATCGACCAGATGTTCACGCAGGGGAACATCGAGACCACCGGCCAGAGCACCGACCTCGCCATCCAGGGCGACGCCCTCTTCGTCGTCGCCAAGGGCAACGAGCACTACTACACCCGCTCCGGCAACTTCCAGCTCGACGCCGACGGCCGGCTCGTCTCCCCCACCAACGGCTTCGTGGTGCAGGGGCGCATGGCCGTCAACGGCGTCCTCCAGGAGGGGATCACCGACATCAAGCTCCCCTTCGGGCAGAAGGTGGCCGCCGAGCCCACCAGCCAGGTGACGCTGGCCGGGAACGTCAACTCCGCCGCCCCGGTGTACGCCGGGCCCTTCGTCCCCGTGGCCGTGACCCCGCCGGTCACCAACGCCGCCGCGTTCAACACGGCGTACGGCGGCTTCGCCACCGCCACCATGAACCCCGGCGCCACCAGCGGCTACTACGGCTTCTCGCAGGACGCCGGCACCGGCGTCATCGAGCTGTACAAGAACGGCGTCGCCACCGGGATCACCCGCACCGGCGCCGCGAGCAGCACCCTGAACTTCGGCGAGGTCTCCGTGGCCCTGGGCGCCGGGTGGACCGCCGCCGCCGGCTTCCCGGCCGCGCACGACCCGGCCGCCGACGTCACCCACACCTCCACCGCCAACGTCACCGACCCGGCCAACGCCAGGGCGTACACCACCACCTCCATCTCCGTGTACGACTCGCTGGGGACCAAGCACGACCTCAAGATCTTCATGTACAAGGCCGACGCCGACACCTGGAACTGGCAGGTGGACACCACCGGGCTGGAGGGCGTCCCCGCCACCGGCCCCGGCTCGCTGGCCGTGAACGGCTCCACCTCGTTCAACTTCAAGCCCGACGGCACCCTGGACACCTCCGGCTTCGTGATCCCCACCATCACCTTCACCCCCGCGGGGGCCAACGAGGTGGAGATCACCATGGACCCGGGGAGCGGGATCAACGGGATGACGCACTTCCAGAACTCCTCCACCGCCGTGCTGCGCGACCAGAACGGCTACACCATGGGGCAGCTGCAGAACTTCAGCATCGACCGCACGGGGATGATCACCGGCGCCTTCACCAACGGCACCAGCGTCCCGCTGGGTCAGATCGTGCTGGCCGACTTCAACAACCCCAGCGGCCTGCTGCGCACCGGCGACAACATGTACAGCGTCTCCAGCAACTCCGGCGGCGCGGTGCTCGGGTTCCCGCTGGAAGGGTCGCAGTCGTTCCTCACCAGCGGCGCGCTGGAGATGTCCAACGTGGACCTGGCGCAGGAGTTCACCAACATGATCGTGTCGCAGCGAGGCTTCCAGGCGAACGGCCGCGTCATCACGAACAGCGACCAGATGCTGGAGGAGGTGGTGAACCTGAAGCGGTAAGCCTTTGGGCGAGTAGGTGGCTTTGGGGCCGCTCCGGAGCCCGGCAAACTACGCCGGTCTCCTGCGCGGGGGCGGTGAGCCTCGCAAACGGCGCGAGTCTCCCCGCCCGCGGAGTGAGCCAGCCGAAACGGCCCGGCTGTCTCCCTCCGCAACGGATCATACGGGTACGGCGGAACGGCGACGGGGCGGCACCTTCACGGTGTCGCCCCGTCGCTGTCGTGAGTGGCGGCGCGGGGCGGTCGGAGGGTCTCGCGCGCCCTGGATGCCCCCCACCCCCGGCCCCTCCCCCACAAGGGGGGAGGGGAGCACGACAACTACAGGAAGTGCAGGTAGGGTAAGCAGTTGCGTGAGGGATGCGAGCCCGAAGGGGCGAGACCCGCGCGCAGTTTGCGCGGGGCTCGACTCCGTTGGACACGGTTGTATCGTGTCCTACGGAGCCGCAGCCCGACCCCCGCGCCAGCGGGGGGCACGCCCGAACCTCTCTCCAAAAATCACGGAAAACAAAACCGGGGCACTCCTCGCGGAGTGCCCCGGCTCGTTCCGACCGTGAAGAAAGGTCGCTCAGCCCGCGCGGACGACGTTCTCGGCAGCGGGGCCCTTCTCGCCGTCGACCATGTCGAACTCCACGCGCTCACCCTCGGCCAGCGAGCGGAAGCCCTCGGCCTGGATGGCGGAGAAGTGCACGAAGCAGTCGCGGGCCCCGTCCTCGGGGGTGATGAAGCCGAAGCCCTTGGCGTCGTTGAACCACTTCACGGTTCCGGTGGTGCGCATTGCGGTACTCCTGGGTGGTTGATCTGCGTCGGATCACCGGTGATGCTCCACCATCCGGCCGACGTCACGTGCCGCGAGAGGCGCGGCCCTGCGGATTGGTCGAGAGAATCAGAGCTGGGCGGCGGCGCGGCGCGCGTTGCGGCGGTCCTTGTGCCGGCGGCGCTCCGCGGCCTTGGACTTCGCCTTGCGCGCCTCGCTCGGCTTCTCGTAGAAGCGCTTGCGGCGCATGTCCTTGAACAGGCCCGAACGGATCATGCGACGGCGGAACTGCTTGAGCGCCCAGTCCAGGCGATCGTTCTCACCAAGCTGAATCTCGACCAAGGGAAAAGCCTCCGGAATCTGGAGCAGGGAACGGGGAGGAGCTCACTCGAAGAAAAAAAGACCCGGGCACGGGAGCGCCCGGGTTCCTGGTGTTCGTTGTCCAACGATCATCACAGGTTCGACGCCGGAGGCGAAAATAATCGCCTCCCCGGCCTCCGTCAAGGATCCTGCGCGGGGACCACCACCGCCGGGTCCTCCCCCTCCGCCGGGAGCGCCGCGGCGGCGGCCGCCTCGCGGCGGTCCCACGCCTGGCGCTCCTCCGCCGGCTCCAGGTACAGGATGCGCCACGCCACCGAGATCACGGCCAGCAGCGGCGTCGCCACGAAGAGCGCCAGGAAGCCGAAGCCGATGGTCAGCGCGAGCTGCCACGCCAGGAGCGCCGCCGGCGGGATGTTCACCGCCCGGCGCTCCACCAGCGGCACGGTGAGCGCGTTCTGCACCTGCTGCAGCGCGAAGTAGAAGATCCCCACGTACAGCGCCGTCATCGGCGACTTGGTCAGCGCCGCCAGGACCGCCGGGACCGCAGCGATGGTCGGCCCGAAGTTGGGGATGAACTCCATCATCGCCGCCAGCGACGCCAGCGCCAGCGCACCCGGGATCTCGAAGAGCACCAGCCCCACCCAGGTCACCACCCCGATGAAGAGCATGGTGAACGCCTTGCCGATCACCCACGCCCGCAGGTTCCGCCCCGCCTCGTCGTACACCCGCGTCCACCCCTCGCGGCTCTCCGGCGGGATGGCGCGGAGGAACATCCCTCGGTACAGCTCCGGCTGCGCCGCCAGGAACACCGCCAGCACCACGATGGCGAAGGAGCCCAGCAGCGCGCTGAACACGTTGAACGCCAGCGGCACGAAGCGCCCCACGAACTGCGCCACCTGCGCGTTCACCCGGCTGGTCATCTCCGCCGTGGGGCGCACCTGCGCCTCCCGCTCCATCCACGTGCCCACCGCGTCCAGCGCCGCCGGGAGCTGCCCCGCCAGCAGACCCACCTGGTGCGTCACCTGCGGCACCACCAGCACCAGCAGCCCCACCAGCGACCCCAGGAACGCCGTCACCACCAGCCCCATCGCCAGCGGGAAGGGGATCCACCGGGCCAGCAGGCGCGCCGGCGCGTTGAGGACGATGGCGAGGAGGATGGAGAGCAGCCCCAGGAAGACCGCGTTGTGCACCATCCAGAAGAACTTCCACGCGAACATGAAGAACAGCGCGAGCGTGAGGACCCGCGCCACGTCCGCCGTCCTCCAGGTGATCCTGCGGACCCCGTTGTCCGACATGTCGCTCCCGCGTGAAGAGGTCATCCCGCCCCGTGAACGCGGCGAGGCCGCACCCGGGGGTGCGGCCTCGCTTCGCAATGGTCGTTCCGGGCGCGGCCGGCCCTACTTGCTCTTGCCGCCCTTCTTCGCCGTGCTCTTGCTCGCGGTCTTGGCGGCGGCGCCGCCCTTCTTGGCCGTGGTCTTCTTGGCGGGCGCGCGCTCCGCCGTGGTCTTGGCGGCGGCGGTCCCCTTCCGGGCCGAGCCGGCCGTCTTGCTCTTGGCGCCCTTGCGCGCGCCGCCGGCCGCCGCGCCGCTCGCCCGCTCCTTGAGCCCCTTCCCGGGCGAGAAGGAGACCGTGGTGCGCTCCGGGATGTGGATCACCACCCCGGTGCGCGGGTTCCTGCCCGAGCGCGCCGCCCGCTTCTTGGTGCTGAACTTCCCGAAGCCGGGGATGGAGAGCTGCCCCGCCGTGTTCACCGCGTCCGAGATCGCCCCGCTCGCGGCGCCGAAGATGGCCTCCACCACGCGTGCCGCCGCCGACTTGCTCATCCCGGCCTTCTCGGCCACCAGCTCGATGAACTGTGACTTTTTCATTTGAGGCCTCCCGGAGGCGATTGTCCGAAGCGGCGGTTCCGCTTCACCCGAAGGCAGATGCAATCTCGGTTCCACTTTTCCGCGCCGTCACTGGATTCCGCGCGGGCCCGGCACCCCGAAAGTCGCGCGGCGGCGCGAAAAAGTGGGAAGCGGCCACTCCGTCCGCGTCCGTAAGTGGCTTCAGGATGTAGGTTTACGAACCTCCCCGGTTGAACCCCGCGCGGAACGAGTCCACCACGCGGCGGGCTCCCTCCGCCGCCTGTCCGAACGTCTCCTTGGCGCTCTCGCGGTACGACTGCGCCGCCGCGGCCACGTCCTCGCGGTAGGAGGACTCCGGCTCGCCGCGCCGCCGGTACTCCCCGGCGAGGATGCGGTCGTACGCCCCGCTCTCGAACCAGCTCCGCATCTCCGCCACCCGGATCACCGGGAACGGGTGCGTGGCGCCCAGCACGTTGAGCACCTTGAACACCTGGTCGGCCAGGTCGCCGCTCTCGCGGTACTCGTCCGCCTGGCGGATGAAGTCGGCCATGTTGGTCTGCGGGCTTCCGTCCCCGCCCGCGAACTTGAGCATGGCGCGCATCCCCGGCTCCGCCCCCTGCACGGCCAGGATCCCGGCCCGGTCGCACGACAGCTCCGCCTTGCGGTGCCACTCCATCAGCGCCACCAGGATGGCCCGCGCGGCCAGCCCCACGAGGGGGAACCCCATCCCCGCCAGCTGCACCAGGAGGCGCATCATGGTGTTGTACAGCACGTGCCCGCTCATGATGTGCCCCAGCTCGTGCCCCAGGATGAAGCGCAGCTCGTCGTCGTCGAAGCGGGCCACCAGCGCGGAGTGCACCAGGATGAAGGGCTTCTCCATCCCGTACGCCGCCGCGTTGAAGGTGGGGTCCTGCGTCACGAACACGGGGTAGTCGGCTTCCACGTCCAGGGTGCGGCGCACCTGTGCGTACAGCCCGTGGACGCGGGGGAACTGCGTGGGGGTGACCTGCACCGCGTTGGCCTGGAAGGCCAGGCGCAGCGGCCTCTCGCCGAAGAAGCCGAAGAGCTTGCGGAGGACCTCGTCGAAGCCGGGGATGCGGCGGAGGGCGTTCAGCGCGGCCCGGTCGGCCGGGTGCTCCCAGCTCCGGGGGTCGATCCCGGTGAGCACGCGGGGGGCGCGGGTGATCTCGGACATTCGGGCTCCTGGTGGGGGAAGGCGCCGCCGCTCCGGCGGACGCGGGCACTACGCCGGGCGCCGCGGCACGGTTTCAGCGCGGGGAACTTTTGCTTATATTTCCAGGTATCTGTAGAACGAGCGGCGTCCGGCTTCCCGGGGCCGCTCCTCCTCCCCGGATCGAACCCGCCACAGCGGTCCCGGTTCCCTTCCACACGGAGACATCCATGCGCCACCGGATTTCCGCCCTGCTCCTCGCCCTGCTCGCCTTCGCGCTCGCCGTCCCCTCGGGCGCGCGGTCGCAGTCGGCGTCGATGAACGGCACCTACACCTACGACGCCGCCGCCAGCGACAACATCGAGACGGCGATCAGGGACGCGGCCTCGAAGCTGAACCCGCTCATCCGGGGCGTCGCCCGCGGGCGCCTGCGGAAGACCAACGAGCCGTACCGGCGCCTCGTCATCTCGCACAACGCGCAGCAGGTGTCGGTGACCACCGATTCCCGCCCCGCCATCGTGAGCCCGGCCAACGGGACGGCGGTCGCCTGGACGCGCGAGGACGGCGAGAAGCTCCGGGTGAGCACCAAGTGGGAGGGCGCGCGGCTGGAGCAGGCCTTCCGGGCCGAGGACGGGCAGCGGGTCAACTCGTTCACCCTGAGCCCCGACGGGCGGACGCTGACCATGCGCGTCACCGTCACCAGCCCGCGGCTCAAGGCGCCGCTCACCTACAACCTGGTGTACCGCAAGGCCTCCTGACGGCCCCGCGGTAAAGGAAGTACCGGAGGAGGGCCCCGCCGCGAGGCGGGGCCCTCCTCGTTTCCCGTCACGTCTGCTCGGGCCGGTCGGGGTGGACCACCTCGTCCTCGGTGGGCTCCGCGGGGAGGAGGGCGTCGAACCGGCCGGGGCGGCTCTCCCAGGCGTCGAACACCTCGGCGTAGCGCAGCCCGTGGGGCTCCCCCGCGTGGGCCAGCCGCCGGTCGATCCACGCCGGGTCGCCGAAGCGGATGGCCTGGAAGTAGAAGCGGGCCAGCTCGTGGATCTTGTCCAGGTGCGGCTCCACGTCCACCACCGCCGTGGGGAGGACCGAGTGCGGCCCGCGGAAGGTGAACACGGGGGCGAAGGCCCGGTGCGGCGGGAGCGGGGCGATCACCTTGGCCAGCCGCGCCAGCGTCACCGCGTCGCGGAAGATCTTGCCGCACGCCTGGTGGTCGGGGTGGCGCATCCCGCGCACCCACCCGTCGCCCCAGGTGACGATGCCGTCGGGCTTCACCTCGGCGATCACGCGCGCCACCTCGGCCGCGGTGTCGGGGGTGGCCTCCACGCGCGTGTCGACGAAGTCCAGGAAGCGCGTCTCCACCCCCAGGATCTCCCCCGCGCGGTGCCCCTGCTCCTCGCGCCTGCGGGCCACCTCGTCCTGCGGCACGGGCCCGAAGGCCTCGGTCATCTCCCCGCGCGTGAGCCACACCAGCACCACCCGGTCGCCGCGGGCCCGCTGGGCCAGGATGGCGCCCGCGGCGCCCACCTCGTCGTCCGGGTGGGCCAGCCCCACCAGCAGCGTCTTCCCTGACATCGAACCGTCCCGTAGTGGAGTCGGACCCCGGCGCGGCGCCCCGCCGCGCGCACTGACTTACGCCCGGCGCCGGTGCGAGGCAAGGGGCGTGCGCGCGGTTCTTGATCTTCGGATTGTATTCGGGTAAATTTCGGGCTCGCAATTGAACCCGGAGCGGAACGATGGAGCTGGCACAGATCCGAGGGCGCGGCGCCGCCTACAACCCGCCCAACCGCTTCGAGCGGCTGCACGTGGAGCTGGACCCGCTCCCCGCCGACCCGGACGAGCCGGAGCCGTGGAAGGAGACGCAGTACTTCCGCGACGCCTCCCGCAGCATCCTCGCGCGCAACGACAGCCCCGACATCCCCTTCTCCGTCAGCGTCAACCCGTACCGCGGGTGCGCGCACGGGTGCATCTACTGCTACGCCCGCCCCACCCACGAGTACCTGGGCTTCTCCGCCGGCCTCGACTTCGAGACGCGCATCATGGTCAAGGAGGACGCCCCCGAGCTCCTCCGCGAGGCGCTGGCGTCCCCGCGCTACCGGCCCGAGGTCATCAACATGAGCGGCGTGACCGACTGCTACCAGCCGGTGGAGCGAAAGCTCCGGGTGACGCGGCGCTGCCTGGAGGTGCTGGCCGAGTCCCGCAACCCGGTGAGCATCATCACCAAGAACCACCTGGTCACCCGCGACGTCGACCTCCTCGCCGAGCTGGCCTCGCACGGCGGCGCCCTGGTCTTCCTCTCCATCACCACCCTCGACCCCAAGCTCCAGCGGGTGATGGAGCCGCGCACCTCCACCCCCGCGCGCCGCCTGGACGCCATCCGCGAGCTGAGCGCCGCGGGGATCCCCACGGGGGTGATGGTGGCCCCGGTGGTCCCCGGCCTCACCGACCACGAGATGCCCGCCATCCTGGAGGCCGCCGCCGGGGCGGGGGCGCGCTCCGCCGGGTACGTCCCGCTGCGGCTCCCCTTCGCGGTCAAGGACCTGTTCGAGGAGTGGCTGGAGCGGCACTTCCCCGACCGCAAGGACAAGGTGCTGAACCGGGTGCGCGAGATGCGCGGCGGGAAGCTGAACGACTCCGAATTCGGGTCGCGGATGCGCGGCGAGGGGATCTGGGCCGCGCACCTCAAGTCCGTGTTCGCCACCACCACCCGCCGCCTCGGGCTCAACGAGCGCTCGCTGGACCTGTCCACCGCCTCCTTCCGCCGCCTCCGCACCGGCCCCCAGCTGGACATGTTCTGACCCCTCGCGGGGAGCCCCGCGTGAGGGATGCGAGCCCGAAGGGGCGAGACCCGCGCGCAGTTTGCGCGGGGCTCGACTCCGTTGGGAACGGTAGTATCGTTCCCTACGGAGCCGCAGCCCGACCCCGCGCCAGCGGGGGCACGCCCGAACCTTCGCCGTCCGTCTCCAGCGATCCTTGCGGGGTAGCCCGCGCGCGGTACATTGCGCAGGGAATCCTCTCACCCCTGAGACGCCTTGGACGCCGCCACAGAGCAGTTCATCGAGAAGATGGGCCGGAGCTTCGAGGCCGACGGCATCCCCCGCATCGGGGGGCGCCTCTTCGGCTTCCTCCTCCTCCAGGAGGAGCCGTGCACCCTGGACGACCTGGCCGAGGTGCTCCGGGTGAGCAAGACCAGCATCAGCACCAACGCCCGCCTCCTGGAGCGCCGCGGGATGGTGGAGCTCACCACCCGCCCCGGCGACCGGCGCGACTACTACGTCGTCTCCGGCGACCTGGTGGGCCCCCTGGAGCTGCGCCTGGTCCACGTGCGGGAGATGGAGGCGCTCCTCCGCGACGCCCCCGGCACCCTCCCCACCCGCAGCCCCGTCGTCCGCGAGCGCCTGCGCCGCATGGGCGAGGTCACCGGCCTGGTGGTCCGGCGGCTCACCGAAGTCCTCCGCGAGGCCCGCGAGAACCCGCCCGGCTGACGCCCCTTCCGCTCGCCCCCTTCAGCTCCCCGCCGCACCGTCCGAAGCTTCCTTCCGTCCCGGCTCCAAACGCATGTGTTGGGATCGTTCAGTATTGACTTTACGACCTGTGCGTATGGCGGCGCCGACGGTGCCGACGCGCTCCAGGTCGCGGAAGGGGAGCCGCCGCGAGGCGACCGACCACCCGCGCCTGGTGTCCGAGCCCGCGGCCTGACGCTCCCGGTCCGACGGCTTCTTCCCGCCCCGCTCCCCGGCTCCGCGCCGGGGGGCGGGGCGGCGCTGTCGTGGGCGTGGCACGCTTCTGCCTACGTTGGACGAAGGTTGTGCAGGATTCGTGGACCCCTGACGGGATTCGAAGAGAGATGAAGATCTACAAGCTGGAAGCGGAGCAGCGGCTCCCCATCCCCCTGGCCGAGGCGTGGGACTTCTTCTCCGACGCCTCCAACCTGTCGCGCATCACGCCGCCGTCGCTGGGGCTCACCGTCACCTCCGACCTCCCCGAGCGCACCTACCCGGGGGCCATCATCACCTACGACGTGCGGCCGTTCCCGGGGGCCACGGTCACCTGGGTCACGGAGATCACGCACGTGGTGGAGCCGCACCTGTTCGTGGACGAGCAGCGGTTCGGGCCGTACCGGTTCTGGCACCACCAGCACCATTTCCGGGAGATCCCGGGTGGGGTGGAGATTCGAGATCTGGTGCACTATGCTCTGCCCCTGGAGCCGGCGGGGCGGCTGGTGCGGCGCTGGATGGTGGAGCCTCGGCTGCGGGAGATCTTCGAGTTCCGTCGTGGGGTGCTGGCGGAGCTGTTCGGACGTTCTGGAGTGAGGGGCCGGGCGGGCCGCTCCGGAGCCCGGCAAACGGCGCCGGTCTCCTGCGCGGGGGCGGTGAGCCTCGCAAACCGCGCGAGTCTCCCCGCCCCGGAGTGAGCCACCGGAAACAGCCCCGGTGTCTCCCTCCGAGAGGATCATACGGGTACTGCAACAGCGGCCCTCACCCCCCGGCCCCCTCTCCCAATTCTGGGAGAGGGGGTGACTCATTCTTGGGCTCCGGAGCGCTTCGTACCCCCCACCCCCGGCCCCTCCCCCACAAGGGGGGAGGGGAGCACGACACGCCGACGGTGAGGATCGAAGCATGGAGATGCCCCTCCCCCGGAACGGGGGAGGGTGGCGGCTCTCAGGCCGCCGGGTGGGGGCGCGCGGAGGCTGCCTCCGGCAGGCCCCTCACCTCGAAGCTCGATCCGCGCAGTTCCGCAGTTGCAGTTCAGTCCGCGAAGGCGGACTTCGTGCCGTTGTTGCAGCGAATTCATTCGCCCGGGAGGTCGCGGCTGCGCCGTCGCCATACCGCACGCGACCTGCATCATCCCGCTCCTAATGGGACGACCATACCTGTAAACCACTGCCCCCGCGAGGGGCTCCGCCGTCGCAGGCTGTCCCCTGTCCCCTGTCCCCTATTTCCCTGCCGTTCCTCACCTTCGCCCTCTCTTCGGCGTAGCGCCGTCCGAGCCACCGCACTATCTTCCTGAAACCACCACCACTTCGCCGAAGGCGGCCCTCCCGGTGCCACGGGATCACGGCCGCGAGCTTCCACGCCTGAACCACAAGCCCGTGATGTCCCCTCGCCTCCTCGCCACGGCGGCGGCTCTGGCCGTTCTCGCCGCCTGCGCCCCGGGCGCGTCGCGTGCGCCCGCCGCCGCCCCCGCGCCCGCCCCCCCGCCGGTCACCACGCCCACCGTCGCGCCCGACACCGTCGAGACCGGGCCCGCGCTGGAGGAGAAGGCGCTCCGCGACGCCCCCGACGCCCTCCTGGGGAGCGCGCGGTACGACCTCCCCATGGAGTCCAACACCTGGGTCGCCACCGAGCTCGACTTCCTGGTCAACCAGCGCAAGGCCGTCGTCGGGCGGTGGATGCAGCGCGCCGAGTTCTACCAGGACTTCGTCAAGGGCGTCTTCGCCGGGTACGGACTCCCCACCGACCTGCACCACCTGGCCATGGTGGAGAGCGGCTACCTCCCCACCGCCCGCTCCCACGCGGGCGCCGTCGGGATGTGGCAGTTCATGTCGGCCACCGGGCGCGGGATGGGTCTGCGCATCGACGACGCCGTGGACGAGCGGATGGACCCCGTCCGCTCCACCCACGCCGCCGCCCGCCACCTGCGCGACCTGAACCGGCAGTTCGGCGGCGACTGGTCGCTCGCCGCCGCCGCGTACAACGCCGGGCACGGGCGCATCAGCCGGGGGCTGCAGGGCGCCGGGGCGCGCGACTTCTGGGAGCTGGCCGTCCGCGGCACCCTCGCGCAGGAGACCAAGCAGTACGTCCCCCGCCTCTACGCCGTCACCATCATCGCCCGCGACCCCGCGCGCTTCGGCTTCGCCCGCGTGGGCGCCGTCACGCAGACCTTCGCCTACGACAGCATCCGCACCGCCTACGCGCTCCCGCTCTCCGAGCTGGCGGCCATGGCGGGGCTCCCCGCGAGCGCGCTCACCGGGCTGAACCCGCACCTGTACCGCGGCGCCACCCCCGACGGCCCCTACTGGGTGTGGGCGCCGAAGGGGAGCGGCCAGGCCCTCCAGACCGCCTACCTCGCCTCCGACTTCCACCGCGACGGCGGGTACGGGAGCTACGCCGTGCGCCGCGGCGACAGCGTGGACCGGCTGGCCACCTTCGCCGGGCTCACCATCGGCCGCATCCGCGAGCTGAACCCGCGCGTGGACGTGGAGAAGCTCCCCGCCGGCACCCGGCTCCGCCTCCCGCGCACCGCCGCCTCGACTCTCGCCGCCCGCCCCGTGGAGCGCCTCGCCGCCCGCGAGGACGACGCGGAGAAGAAGGACGAGGAGCGGCCGTCCCGCCGCGCGCGCACCGCGAGCCGCGCCACCGGCGAGAACGACGGCGGCGAGGAGCCGCGCCGGAGCGAGACCGCCTCGCGCAGGTCCGCGCGCTCCGCCTCGCGCTCCGCGTCCTCCGAGCGGTCGGAGCGTGAGACCCCCGCGAAGAAGGAGAGCGAGTCCGCCACCTCGCGGAGCCGCGCCCGCTTCGCCGAGCACGAGGTCAGGGACGGCGAGACGCTCTGGCGCCTGGCGCGCGAGTACGGCGTCGAGGTGGAGGAGATCCGCGAGGCCAACGACCTGGACGGCAACACCATCGTCCCGGGCCGCACCCTGCGCATCCCCCGCAAGGCGGGCGAGCGGCCCACGTCCTGCCTCCGGCGCACCGCGCGCGTCGCCAGCCGCGCGGCGGAGGACAGGGACGAGGCCCCGTCCTCGTCGCGCCGGGAGCGGGAGGGGACCACTTCCTCCTCGTCCACGGCGCGCTCCGCGAGCCGGTCCACGGAGACCTCGTCGCCGCGCCGTCCCACGGCCGAGGTCCGCAAGGCCGCGGAGGCACCGCGGGGCTCCCGGTTCGCCTCGCACGTGGTCAAGTCGGGCGAGACTCTCTGGGGGATCGCGCGGATGTACGACTCCACGGTCGTCGCCATCCGCGAGGCCAACGAGATGGACGACGAGTCCCTCCAGCCCGGCCAGAAGCTGCGCATCCCGCGCGCCGAGGACTGAGCTTCCCCTCCGGAAGCACAGCGCCCCGGCCCCTCCTTCGCGGAGGGGCCGGGGCGTCTTCGTTCTTCCCCGACCGTCACGGCTTCGCTGCGTGCTCCCGGAGGAGCCGGGCCATCTCCCTCCGTCCGCAGTGCTCGGCCCAGTCCGTCGCGTCGCCGTCGTGCTTGCCGTCGCGGATGCGCGGGTCGGCGCCGGCCGCGAGGAGCAGGCGCGCCACGTCCGCGTGCCCGTGCAGGACCGCCAGGTGCAGCGGGGTCACCTCGGCGTCCCAGTGCGCCCAGCGGGCGTTCGGGTCCGCGCCCCGGGCGAGCAGCCACTCCACCGCCCCGGCGTCGCCCCGCTTCGCCATCCGGTGCAGCACGCCGGCGCCCGGATCGCCCGGGAGCAGCCGCGCGGCCGCCTCACGGTCGCCCAGCGCGAGGGCGGTGAAGAGGTCGAGGGTACCGCGGGCGCGGACCGCCTCCAGCAGCGCCCGGTCGGCGCCGGGCGACGCCGCGTGGACCGCCGGCGGGTAGCCCGAGCCGTCGGTCGCCAGGGGATCGGCGCCCAGCTCCAGCAGGAGCGCCACCATCCGGGGACGGTTCTTCCGTACGGCGAAGTGGAGCGGGCGCTGGTGGTCCTCGTTGCGGCTCATCGGCCTCTCCAGCGCCGCCGGGTCGGCCGCCACGATGCGGCGGAGCTCGTCCGCCAGGTCCAGCGCGATGGCGGAGAAGACGTGGTGCCGTGCACCTCGCCCGACCAGGAAGTCCGCGACGGCGCGGTGCGCCTCGTCGTCGCAGCCGTCCCAGCACGTCGCCCAGCCGATCACCTCCAGCTCGTGGTCGTCGCCGCGCCCCACCACGTCGCCGCCCGCGTCGGCCAGCCGCCGCACCACGTCCAGGTGGCCGGCCGCGGCGGCCCAGTGCATCGCGTAGGTGTCGTCCCCCTTCTCGCGGGTGTTCACGTCCAGTCCGCGCTCCAGCAGCAGCTCCACCGCCGCCAGGTGCCCGCCGTGCGCCACCAGGTGCAGCAGCGTCCAGCTCGTACGGCTCGGTGCGCGCGTGCAGCCGGTCGGGGCGCTCGTCGAGGAGCGCGGCCAGCGTGTCCACGTCGCCGCCGCGCGCGGCCTCGAAGAGCCGTTCGTCCACCGTGAGCAGGTCCACGTGCGCCTCGGGCGTCGGGGGAAAAGGCCGTGCGCGGAGCGTGGGGCAGGGCTCGCGAGCCCCGTTCGAAGGGTACGGCGCGTGGACGGGTGCGACAAGAGACGTGCGTTGACTCGCGGAAGATTGGCGCTTAATGTGTGATTGTGCCCCCGCGCCCGCGGGTCGCGCCGGTCCAATTCTCTCCGGAGGACACCATGAGCCGTTCGTTCATCCACCTGCGCCGCGTCCTGCTCGGCGCATCCTGCGTCGTCGTGTTCGGTTTCGGGGCCACCGAGGCATTCGCGAACGCCGGCCGGGCACGGTCCGGCGAGTGCGAGCCGAGAGGGTACCAGTACCGGCCCATGGAGGGCTGCTACGACTGCCCGCGGGGCGGCTACTGCGACGGCGTCGGCGAGGACTGCGTCTGCTTCATCTGGCCGTGACCCCTTCGGCGGCGCCGCAGGCACGCCACGAGATCGGCCCCGCGCTCCGGGAGCGCGGGGCCGATGCCACTTCAAAGAAGGGACGCTTTCCCGCTTCCTACTCCACCACCTCCTCTACCTCGTCCTCGGCGATCCCGACCACGGCGCCGTCCTCGAACTCCACCAGGTAGCCGTCGCGCCCCTCCTCGTTGCTGTCCGCCCCCCAGTGGCCGATCACCTCGCCCACCTTCCCCAGGTAGGCCCTCGACTGGTCGTAGCGGGCGTTCACCACGCGCACCTTGTGCATCGCTTCCTCCGGGGCTGCGTTGTCGGGTTCCCGATTCCGGCCGCGTCCACGCACGTCCCGGGCCGGGTGAGCGAAGCGCCGCCCCGGCGGAGGCCGGGACGGCGCTTCTTCGTGCGCCGGGGCGCGGAGCCGGAAGCTACAGCTCCTTCGCGTTCCGGGCCGCCATGCGGCGGGCGGCGGCGTCGGCCACCGCTTCCTCCGCGCGGGCCTGGTCCTGCTCCGCCCGGCCCTCCATCTGGTCCAGCCGGCCCTCCCGCTCCAGGGAGCGGTCGCCCAGCAGGTCGCCCAGACCCTCCTTGAGCTTGCCGCCCAGGTGCTTCCCCTTGCCGCTGATGTCGTCCGCCATGGGAAACCTCCCCTTTGATGTTTCGGGATTCCGTACTTATCTTGTTGACAGAGCAAGGCTTGTGCCGAATCTGCACCCACCCTCCCCGGCGGTCGGCGGCCCGGTGCTTGCGAAGCGGACCCGGTTCGGTCTTTCGCACGAACGGGAGCAGGGGGAGGCAGGGTGACGCAGGGACGGCAGGGACCTCCGCCGTGGGAGCGGGTGTCCACGGAGCGGCTGGGCGACTACGAGATGTTCCGGGTGCGGCGCGACCGGGCCCGCTCCCCGGTGGACGGGAGCGAGCACGACTTCCACGTCGCCGAGGCGCCCGACGGGGTGACCCTGGTGGCGCTCACCCCCCGCGGCGAGGTGGTGCTGGTGGAGCAGTTCCGCCACCCGCACCGCGAGGTGACGCTGGAAACGCCCAGCGGCGTCATGGACGAGGGGGAGGACCCGGTGGAGGCGGCGCTCCGCGAGCTGCGCGAGGAGACCGGGTACGCGGGCGGGGAGGCGCGGCTGCTGGGGACGCTGGCGCTGAACCCGTCCTGGCAGACCACCCGCGTGCACGTGGTGCTGGCGCGGGGCGTCGAGCGGACGGAGGGGAAGGACCTCGACGACACGGAGGACACGCGCGTCCGGCTGGTCCCGGCGGAGCGCGTGCGCGACCTCGTGGCCGGGGGGGAGGTGAGGGCCTGCGTCGCCGTGGCCGCCTTCGGGCTGTGGGCGTGGAGCCCGGAGGGCGCGGCGGGGTAGGAGCGCACAGACAATCCGAAGCCTTGCGGTACCGGGGGGCGGGAGCGTAATCATGTACCTCCGCCACGGGTACCCGGAGTTCCCTGGGGACCGAATGTTCGTCTTCATATCGCACCTGACCGTCCCGGAGCAGGACCGGGACGCGCTGGAGCGGCATTTCCGCGAGAGGTCCGGGCTCGTCGACTCGTTCCCCGGGTTCCTCTACCTCCAGCTTCTCCGCCCGCAGGCCGGATCGTCCACGCACACGTTCCTGACCGCCTGGGAGGACCGGGAGGCGTTCCGGCGCTACATGGGGAGCCGGGAGCACGCCGCGTCCCACTCCCGCGAGCCCGCCGACATCATGGCCCGCACCGAGGTGCGCCACGAAGCCTACGAGGTGCTGATGGACTCGCGAAGGACCCCCGAATGGACGTCGTAGCCCCGGCGGCGCGCGCCTCCGCCTACCTCCTGGAGGAGAAGGAGGCGCTGGCGCGGGAGATCACCCGGCGGCTCTACCGGGCCCTCCCCGGGCTCCTGGATAAGTACGGCGAGCACGGGCGGGAGAAGTGCCTCCAGGACATGCGCTACAACCTGGAGCACCTGGCCCCCGCGGTGGACCTGGAGGAGCCGGAGATGTTCGCCGGGTACGTGCGCTGGCTGGACGGCCTCCTCCGCGCCCGCAACGTCGCCACCGACGAGCTGCTCCGCGCGCTGGAGCTGACCGGTGAGGTGCTGGCGGAGCGCCTGACCGCGGACGAGCAGGTCTCCGTCCGGTCGTGCGTCGGCGCCGGCGTCGCCGCGCTCGGCGGGGGCCGGTGAGCGCTCCGGAGCCGGCGGCCTTCCTCCGCGGCTACCTGGACGCCGTGCTCGCCGGCGACCGGCGCCGCGCCTTCGCCTCGGTGGACGTGGCGCGGGGGGCGGGGATGGAGCACCGCGAGCTGTACCTGGAGGTGTTCCAGCCGGCGCTCCGCGAGGTGGGGCGGCTCTGGCAGGAGAACCGCATCACCGTGGCGGACGAGCACCTGGCCACGGCGATCACCCAGGCGGCGATGGCCCGGCTGTACGACGACCTGTTCACGGTGGGGAGGGCGGAGGGGCCGCTCCTGGTGGCGGCGTGCGCGGACGCGGAGCGCCACGAGCTGGGGCTGCGCATGATCTGCGACCTCCTGGAGCTGGAGGGGTGGGACACCGTGTTCCTGGGCGCCACCACCCCCATCGAGAGCCTGGTGGAGATGGTGGCCGCGCGCCGCCCGGAGGTGGTGGCGCTCTCCGCCTCCATCACCCCGCACCTGGTCCGCGTCCGGGAGGCGATCCGCGCCCTCCGGGAGCGGCTGGACGGGGAGGCCCCGCTGGTGGTCGTCGGCGGGAGGGTGTTCATGGAGGACCCGGCCCTCGCGGGCCGGGTGGGTGCCGACCTCACCGCGAGGGACGCGGCCGAGGCGGTGGAGCTCCTGCAGGAGCGGTTTGCCGCATGAGAACGCAGCTGGGAACGGGCCTGCACCCCAGTCTCCGCGCCTTTCCGGGCGCGGTGCTGGAGCTTTCGCGCGAGGGGACGGTCGTGGAGTCCAACGGCCGGCTGGAGGCGAGGCTGCTCCGCGACCTGGTGGGGCTCTCCCTCGGGCGGGTGCTGGACGCCGTCTCGCGGAGCAAGCTGGAGCAGGTGCTGACGGACCCGGAGGAGGGCGCCGGCCCCTGGGAGCTGATGCTGGAGGGGGCCGACACCGTGGTCCCCGCCTCCTTCTTCGTCACCCGCGGGGCCGCGGAGGACCGGGAGCGGGTGTGGCTGGTGGAGCTTCCCCGCGACCACCGGGTGGAGCAGCTCCACGAGGAGCTGCACGGCGCCAACTCCGAGCTGGTCAACACGCAGCGCGACCTGGCCAAGGAGCGGGTGCGCCAGGTCCGCGCGCTGGACGAGCTGGAGCGCGAGCTGAAGGAGAACGAGCGGCTCTCCGAGGAGCTGCAGCGGCAGAACGAGGAGATGGAGGCCCAGAACGAGGAGCTCCTCGCCATGACCGAGGAGCTGCACGCCGGGCAGGACCAGCTCCTCCAGCTCAACCACCAGCTGGAGCGCCGCAGCCGGGAGCTGCAGGTGGCCATCAGCGCGCGAAACCGCTTCTACGCGGCGATGAGCCACGAGCTGCGCACCCCCATCAACGCGGTGATGGGGTACAACGACCTCCTCCTGGCCTCCGTGTACGGCCGCCTGAGCGAGCAGCAGGAGCTGGCGATCGAGCGGTCGCAGCGCGCCGCCCGGCACCTGCGGGAGCTGGTCAACGACATCCTGGACATCTCCAAGATCGAGCTGGGGAAGCTGGACCTCGCCGTGGAGCGGGTGGACCTCCCCGACCTGGTGGAGGACCTGTTCGTGGCCGTGCGCCCCCTGGCCGACGAGCGCGGGGTGACGCTCCACGTGGCGGTCCGCGACCGGCCCTGCTCGGTGGTCACCGACCCGCGGCGGGTGCGCCAGATCGTCCTGAACCTCCTCTCCAACGCCGTCAAGTTCGGGAGGGGGAAGCCGGTGATGGTGAGCTGCGGGCGCACCTCCGACGGGAGCACGGCGATCGAGGTGGTGGACGGGGGCGACGGCATCCCCCAGGAGGACCTGCACCGGATCTGGGACGAGTTCGTGCAGCTGGGGGTGGACGTCATCGGCGGGGCGCCGGAGGGGACCGGGCTGGGGCTCCCCATCTCGCGCCGCCTGGCCCGTCTCCTGGGGGCCCGCCTGGAGGTGGACTCCACGGTGGGGGTGGGGAGCACCTTCCGCCTGGTCCTCCCCCCCACCATCGCCGCCGCCCCGGCGGCGTCCTGAAGGCACGCTTCTTCCTCTCGCCCGGACCTCGCGGGCAGACCACGGACCGAAAGACCGATCATGGCAGATCAGCAGGATGAAGCGGTTGAGCGGAGCGACGGCCGGCGGCAGGACAACCGTCGCGCGGGGGAGCGGCGCGCGGTGGAGCGGCGCGCTCCGCCCCCGATGTGGCGAAAGCCCTGGGCG
This sequence comes from uncultured Gemmatimonadales bacterium, assembly GCA_963733105.1. Taxonomy (GTDB): domain Bacteria; phylum Gemmatimonadota; class Gemmatimonadetes; order Longimicrobiales; family Longimicrobiaceae; genus JAFAYN01. The sequence continues at coordinate 796,614 of CAVTCB010000005.1, forward strand.
CTGGTGGGATACGGAGTGGTGGGGACGCTCCTGGTGGTGCTCCTCCTCCGCGGCATGGGGGGCGACGACGAGCCCGCCCCCGGGGCGGTGGTGGACGCGCCGCCGGTCCGCCCTGCCGCCGAGCAGCCCTCGGCGGCGGCCGTGAACGCGCCCCCCATGGACGCCTTCGGGGCGGCGGCGTTCGAGCGCCTGGTGATCGAGGGGGAGGCGTCGGTGGGGCGCCGCGTCCACACCGAGCTGTTCTGCGAGGCCCCGGCCGGCGTCGCGCTCCGCCAGGACGTCACGGACGTGGAGAGCGCCATCGCCGGGCTCCGCGACGAGCAGGGCCGGGTCCCCGCGGCCACCTGCCAGTGGGGTGCCCGCGGCGACGCCCGGCGCGAGGACTTCCTCCTCCTGATCCCTCCCGACCTGGCCGACGCCTTCGCCGCGACCCCGGTGACCACCGACGACTTCCGCCGCCGCCGCCGCGTCATGGCGGAGGTGGAGTGGGTGGGGCGCTCCAAGGCACTGGCGCTCCGCACCGCCGGCGTCCTGCGCGGAGTGCGCCGCCCCTGACCTTGCCCGACGACGCCCTCCTCGACCGCGCGCGCGCGCTCCACCGCGAGGCGCCGCTGATCGACGGCCACAACGACCTCGCCTTCGAGATCCGCGTCCGCGGGGGGGGCGACGTGGCCCGGATGGACCCGGAGGGCCCGCTCCCCGCGCAGCACACGGACGTCCCGCGGCTCCGGGAGGGCGGGGTGGGCGGGGTGTTCTGGGCGGCGTTCGTCCCGCCGGTGCTGGCCGGGAACGGCGCGGCGCGCTTCGCCCTGGAGCAGGTGGGGCTGATCCGCCACATGGCGGAGCGCTCGCCGCACCTGGAGCTGGCGCGCACGGCGGACGACGTGGAGCGCATCCACCGCGAGGGGCGGATCGCGTCGCTGATCGGGGTGGAGGGGGGGCACGCGCTGGAGAACTCGCTGGACCGGCTCCGGCAGCTCCACGAGCTGGGGGTGCGCTACCTGACGCTGACGCACTCGGACGCCGTGGACTGGGCGGACGCGGCCACGGACGCGCCGCGCCACGGCGGCCTCTCCCGCTTCGGCGAGGAGGTGGTGCGGGAGATGAACCGGGCGGGGATGCTGGTGGACCTGTCGCACGTCTCGCCGGAGACGATGCGCGACGCGCTCCGCGTGTCGGAGGCGCCGGTGGTGTTCTCGCACTCGGGGGTGCGCGCGGTGGCCGACCACCCGCGCAACGTCCCGGACGACGTGCTGGAGGCGGTGCGCCGCAACGGCGGGGTGGTGATGGTGAACTTCTACCCCGGCTTCGCGCACCCGGGCGGGGCGGTGGTGATGCGCGACATGTTCGACGTGCAGCGCCGCTTCCGCGAGGAGAACCCGGACGACCCGGGGCGGGCCGACGCGCTCTTCGAGGAGTGGCGCGCCGCCAACCCGGTCCCCCGCGGCACGGTGGCCACCATCGCGGACCACGTGGACCACGTCGTCCGGGTGGCGGGGATCGACCACGCCGGCCTGGGCTCCGACTTCGACGGGATCACCGCGGTCCCGGAGGGTCTGGAGGACGTGTCCCGCTACCCCTGGCTCACCGCCGAGCTCCTCCGCCGCGGCTACCCGGACGAGGACGTGAAGAAGGTGATGGGAGGAAACGTCCTGCGCGTCCTCCGCGAAGCCGAGCGCGTGGCCGCGCGGCTCCAGGCCGAGCGCCCGCCGTCGACCGCGACGATCGAGGAGCTGGACGGATAGGAACGGCAGGGGACAGGGAACAGGTTACAGGGGACAGCCTGCAACGACACGACGGGGCGGCACCTCGCGGTGCCGCCCCGTCGTTCGCCGGGCTCCGGAGCGGCCCGCCGAGCGAGCCTTAAACGCGCCCGGCCATCGTACGGGCCATCGCGAGACGGCGCCCCAGCTCCTTCTCGCCCATGGTGCGGATGGCGAACTCCGCCGCCTCGTCGCTGTTGAAGCTGACCGTGGTGACGATGGTCTCCCCCGGCTCGTCGGCCGGGCGGAACCCCAGCAGCGCACCCATCCGCATGTGCGCCCCGCGGGCCTCCACCGCCACCACCTCCCACGCCCGCCCCTGGTCGTCCTGTATCCGTCGCATCGCAGGTCCTCTAAATCACCGTTGAAAGTGCCGTCAGCGCAGGGTGCGCAGCAGCGCGTCGCCCAGCGCCTCGGTCTGCCAGCGCCGCACCCCCGGGACGTCCTGCAGCTCCTCGGGGGACTGCGGGTCGCGCCGGGCGATCTCCTCCAGCAGGGCCCGGGACATCAGGAAGCCGGGGTCCAGCCCCAGCTCGTCGGCGCGGCGGCTGCGCGCGTTCTTGAGCGCCTCCACGCGCGCCTCCAGGTCGGGGTCGCGCTCCCAGCGCCGCGGGGGAGGGAAGCGCGGCAGCTCCCCTTCCGGCACCTCGATCCCCCGCTTCACGGCGGCCAGGATGTCGCGCCCCCGCCGCTGCGCCAGCCCCTCGGAGATCCCGGTGATCTGCGGAAGCTCCTTGAGGGTGGTCAGCGCGCGGGCGCTCAGCTCGATGAGCGCCTGGTTGGAGAGGACGCGGAAGGTGGCGGTGTCCCGCTCGCGGGCCACGCCCTCGCGCCACTCGTGCAGCTCGCGGAGGATGGCCAGCCCGCGCGGGGTGAGGTCGCGCGCCCCCTTGATGCGCATGAAGGCGCCCAGCTCGTCGTCGGACTCGCTCCACCGGGTCTGCTCGCGGCGGAGGAACTCCTCCTCGGCCCAGGCGAGGCGCCCCTTCGCCTCCAGCTCGGCGCGCAGCCGGTCGCGCAGGGCGGGGAGGTGCGCGGTGTCGGTGGCGGCGTAGTCCATCATCCCCTGGCTCAGGGGGCGCTCGGCCCAGTCGGCGCGCTGGAACTCCTTGGGGAGCTTGAGCCCCAGGTACTTCTCCACGATGCTCCCCAGCCCCAGCGAGCGCTCGCCCAGGAACTGCGCGGCGATCTGCGTGTCGAACAGCCCCGCCACCGACAGGCCGGCGTCGCGGTCCAGGATGCGCAGGTCGTAGTCGGCGTCGTGGAAGATGGTCTCGATGGCCGGGTCCTCGAAGAGCGTCCCCAGGGGGGAGATGTCCTCGATGGCGAGCGGGTCCACCAGGAAGTGCTCCTCGCGGGAGGAGAGCTGGATCAGGCTCAGGCGGTCCAGGAAGCGGTGGTACCCGGCGGCCTCGGTGTCGGCGGCGATCAGCGGCAGGCCGCGGAGGCGCTCGACGACGCGGCGGAGGTGCTCGGGGGTCTCGACGTATTCGTATCTCACCCGGGACGGTCCTGGACGGAGGCGGAAGCGGCGGGACGGGGCCCGCGGCGGCGCCGAAAGTAACACGTGGCGCGCGCGGGTGAAAGATGCAAGCGCCGGTCCTCTCGGTTGCCCGTGCCGCGCCGGACGGCCTATCTTGCGGCCGTCCACCCGCTCCATCGTCCGCTGCCCGAAACGGTGATGACACGCACCCGCGACGCCGCTCCCGACCTGGTCCTCCTGGCCCGCCGCATCCACCTCCTGGGCGACCGCCCGCCGGTGGCGGCCCTCCTGGTGCGCGGCGGGCGCGTGGCCGCCGCGGGGACGGAGGCGGAGGTGCGCGCGGCGGCGCTCCCCGGCGCCCGGGTGGAGTCGCTGGGCGACGCCGTGGTGACGCCGGGGCTGACGGACGCGCACGTGCACCTCACCCTCTGGGCGCTGGCCCGGCGCCGGGTGGAGCTGCACGACGCGCGCACGGCCGACGAGGGCGCGGCGCGGGTGGCGGCGGCGGCGCGGACGGGCTCGGGGTGGGTGCGGGGGATGGGGTGGGACGCGCACCGCTGGGGCGGGCTCCCCGGGCGGGAGGCGCTGGACCGCGTCTGCCCGGAGCGCCCGGTGTACCTGGAGAGCCACGACATCCACGCCGCCTGGGTGAACTCGGCGGCGCTCGCGGCGTGCGGAATCGGGCGCGACACGCCCGACCCGGAGGGGGGCACCATCGTCCGCGACCCGGCCACGGGGGAGCCCACGGGGGTGCTGCTGGAGCACGCCATGCGCCTGGTGGCCCCGCACCTTCCCACCCCCTCGCGGGCGGAGGTGCGCGACGCGCTCCTGGACGCGCAGCGCGAGGTGCACCGCCTGGGGATCACCGGGGTGCACTCGGTGGAGCAGCCCACCGGGCTGGCCGACTTCCACGACCTGGAGGAGCGCGGGCTCCTCCGCCTCCGGGTCCTCCAGGCGCTCCCCCTCGCCTTCGTGGACGACGCCATCCGGCTGGGGCTCCGCAGCGGCTTCGGCGGGGAGTGGATCCGCATCGGCGGGGTGAAGATGTTCCTGGACGGGGCGCTGGGCTCGCGCACGGCGCTCCTCCGCGAGCCCTACACGGGGACGGAGGACGACCGGGGGATCGAGACGCTCCCCCCGGGGGAGTTCCGGGACACGGCGCGGCGCGCGGCGGAGGCCGGGATCGCCTCCACCGTGCACGCCATCGGCGACGCGGCGGTGGAGCGGGCGCTGGACGTGCTGTCCGCCGCGCCGCGGGTGGCGGCGATGCCGCACCGCATCGAGCACGTGCAGCTCTGCCCGCCCGACCTGTGGGAGCGCGCCGGGCGCTCCGGCGTGGTGGGCTCCATGCAGCCCGTGCACCTGCTCAGCGACGTGATCCCCGCCGAGCGGCACTGGGGGCACGAGCGGTCGCGCGGCGCCTACCCCTTCGCCGCGCTGCTGCGGGCGGGGATGACGCTGGCCTTCGGCTCCGACGTCCCCGTGGAGACGGTGGACCCGCGCCCCGGCCTCTTCGCGGCCACCAGGCGGGTGAGCTGGGACGGGGAGCCCGAGGGGGAGTGGTACCCGGAGCACCGCCTCACCGCCGAGCAGGCGCTGCGCGGCTACACCGAGGGGCCCGCCGCCGCCGCGGGGGAGGAGGACCGCCGCGGCCGGCTCCTCCCCGGCTACGACGCCGACCTGGTGGCCTGGGACACCGACCCGCTCACGGCGTCGCCGGAAGAGCTGCGCGGGATGCGCTGCCTGCTGACGGTGATCGGGGGCGAGACCGTGCACCGGGCGGAGGGCGCGTGACCCCCGAAGGGCTGGAGCGCGCGGTCCGCATCCTGGCCGACGCCCACCGGGTGGTCGTCTCCACCGGCGCGGGGATGTCCAAGGAGAGCGGCATCCCCACCTTCCGCGACGCGCTGGACGGGCTGTGGGCCCGCTACGACCCGGAGACGCTGGCCACCGAGCGCGGCTTCCGGGCCGACCCGCGGCTGGTGTGGAGCTGGTACGTGGGGCGGCGCGTGCGGATCGCGGCGTGCGCCCCCCACGCCGGGCACTTCGCGCTGGCGGAGATGGAGGCGCTGGTCCCCTCCCTCACCGTGGTGACGCAGAACATCGACGGGCTGCACGCCGCCGCGGGGTCGCGCGACGTGGTGGAGCTGCACGGCAACATCCACCGGGCCAAGTGCCTGGACGGGGGGCACCCCTTCACGGGCGAGCTCCCGGCCGAGGAGGGCGACCCGCCCCCCTGCCCGCGCTGCGGCTCCCCGCTCCGCCCGGACGTGGTGTGGTTCGGGGAGCTGCTCCCGGAGGACGCCCTCTTCCGCGCGCAGCGCCTGTCCATGGAGTGCGGGGCGATGCTGGTGGTGGGGACCTCCGGGCAGGTGTACCCCGCCGCGGACCTCCCGCGCCTCGCGAAGGGCGCCTTCGCGAAGGTGGTGGAGGTGAACCCCGAGCCCAGCGGGATCACCCCCGTGGCCGACGTGTTCCTGCGGGGCGCCGCCGGGGACGTCCTCCCCGCGCTGGTGGAGGGGCTGCGCCGGGAGCGCGGCGCGGCGCGCTGAAGCCGCCGCGGAGCGCCTCTTGCCCCCCGTCCCGCGAGGGGGGCACTTTGTCCCGCTTCGCCGCGCGCGGGGCCCGTTCCTTGCCTCACCGCGCCGGTCACCGAACGTCCGCAGCCGAGACATGATCCGACGCACCAAGATCGTCTGCACCCTGGGCCCGGCCTCCTGGTCGCCCGAGCGGGTCCACTCGCTCATCGCGGCCGGGATGGACGTGGCCCGGATCAACTTCTCCCACGGCGAGCTGGAGCGGCACGCGCAGACCATCCGCACCGTGCGCGAGGCCGCGGCCGCCATGGGTCGCCCCGTCGCCATCCTGGGAGACCTGCAGGGCCCCAAGATCCGCCTGGGCTCCCTCCCCGAGGCCGTGGAGCTGCGCCCCGGCGACGCCTTCGTCTTCGCCCCCGAGGGCGAGCACGGCCCGGGCGAGCTCCCCACCACCTATCCCGAGCTGGCCGGCGACGTCGACGTGGGCGACGTGGTCCTCCTGGCCGACGGGCTGATGGAGCTGATCGTGGAGGACGTGGAGCCCCCGCGCGTGAAGATGCGCGTCATCCACGGCGGCACGCTCACCTCCCACAAGGGGATCAACCTCCCCGGCGTCCGCGTCAGCGTCCCCTCCCTCACCGAAAAGGACCTCCGCGACCTGGAGTTCGCCCTGGAGCAGGAGGTGGACTACATCGCCCTCTCCTTCGTGCGCTCCGTGGAGGACGTGCTCGACCTGGTGCGCCGCATCCCCGAGGGGGGGCCGCTGGTGGTGGTGAAGGTGGAGAAGGGGCTGGCCCTGCAGAACCTCCAGCCCATCATGGAGGCCTCCGCCGCCGCCATGGTGGCCCGCGGCGACCTGGGGGTGGAGCTCCCCTTCGAGAAGGTGCCGCTGGCGCAGAAGCGGATGATCCAGCTGGCCAACTTCGCCAGCCGCCCGGTCATCACCGCCACGCAGATGCTGGAGTCCATGATCGAGAACCCGCGCCCCACGCGCGCGGAGGCCTCGGACGTGGCCAACGCCATCATCGACGGGACCGACGCCGTGATGCTCTCCGCCGAGACGGCCACGGGGAAGTTCCCCGTGGAGGCGGTGAAGTCCATGGTGCGGATCGCGCAGGAGATCGAGGACTCGCACGTGATCGAGGCGGGGCCGCACTACGACCTCCCCATGGAGCTGACCCCCGACGCGCGGACGGAGACCGGCCGCGCCATCGCCGCCGCCACCGTGGAGGCCGTGAAGCGCCTGAACGCGCCGCTGATCCTCACCTTCACCACCAGCGGCTCCACCGCGCGGGTGGTCTCGTCCTTCCGTCCCCCGGTCCCCATCCTGGCGCTCACCGACTCGGCCCGCACCTACAACCAGCTCGCGCTGGTGTGGGGCGTCATCCCCATCCTCTGCTCCCCGGACGCCGAGTTCGAGGAGATGCTCGCCTGCGGGCGGCAGACGGCGGTGGAGCGCGGGCTCGCCCGCCCCGGCGACCGGGTGGTGGTCACGGCCGGGATGCCGATGCACATGCCGGGAACGACCAACCTGCTCCAGGTGGAGGTGGTGTGAGGGACGACGGCAGGGAACAGGGGACAGCGGACAGGGGACAGCAAGCAACGGCACGGGTAGTTGCAGGCTGTTCCCTGTTCCCTGTTCCCTGTCCCCTTCTCGCCATCCGCCCGGATCTCGCCGAATGAAGCTCCGCTTCCTCGGCACCGGGACGTCGTTCGGCATCCCCGTCGTGGGGTGCCGGTGCGGCACGTGCACCTCGCCCGACGCGCGCGACCGGCGCACCCGGCACGGGGCGCTCCTGGAGGACGGGGGGCGCTGCCTCCTGGTGGACACCCCGCCGGAGCTGCGGCTCCAGCTGGTGGACGCCGGCGTCTCGCGCGTGGACGCCGTGTGGTACACGCACTGCCACGCCGACCACGTGCACGGGGTGGACGACCTGCGCGTCTTCTCCGTGCGCGGCGACCGGGCGCTCGCCGTCTACGCCTCCGAGGAGTGCACCGAGACGCTCGCCCGGCGCTTCGCCTACGTCTTCGACCCCTCGGTGCGGCCCATGGAGGGGACCACCAAGCCCGAGGCCGAGCTGACGGCGTTCCGGGCGTACGAGGAGGTGGAGGTGGCGGGCTTGAGGATGCTCCCGCTCCCCGTCCCGCACGGCGAGATGGAGGCGTTCGGGTTCCGGGTGGGCGAGCTGGGGTACGTCACCGACGCCAAGTCGCTCCCGCCGCGCACCGTGGAGGCGCTCCGGGGCGTGCGGGTGCTGGTGCTGAACGCGCTCTGGTGGGGGAACCCGCACCCCACGCACTTCAACGTGGAGGAGGCGGTGGCGGCGGCGCGCGAGGTGGGGGCGGAGCGGACGTACCTGACCCACCTGACGCACCGGGTCCGTCACGCCGACCTGGAGCGGGATCTTCCGGAGGGGGTGTTCCCGGCGTACGACGGGCTGGTGGTCGAGGTTTGAGCGTGTTCTGACGGGCCGCTCCGGAGCCGGGCCAAACGGCGGCCCGTCTCCTGCGCGGGGGCGGTGAGCCTCGCAAACCGCGCGAGTCTCCCCGCCCCGGAGTGAGCCCCGCCAAACTGCCGGCGGGTCTCCCTCCGTTACGGATCATACGGGTACTGCGGGACTGCGAACTGCATGCGGCCGTGGTTCCGAGCCGTTGTCGTGAGTCCGCGAAGGCGGACTTCGTGCCTTCGTTGCAGCGATTTCAATCGCCCGTTTCCAGGCTTCGACCATGTCCGATCCGATCACGACGGCCCCGGCCACCCCGGTCACGCTCGACTACAACAACATGCTCTCGCCCCGCCTGGGCGGGGAGCGCGGGATCGACCCGGCGCGGCTGGAGGCGCTCGCGGAGCGCTTCCGCGAGGTGCACGCGGACACCGCGCGGCGGCGCGAGGCCGGCGAGCTGGGATTCTACGAGCTCCCCTACGACACCGAGGTGGTGGCGCAGATCGAGGCCTTCGCCAACGGGGCGGGGCAGGCGTTCGAGAACCTGGTGGTGCTGGGGATCGGCGGGTCGGCGCTGGGCACCATCGCGCTCCGCACCGCGCTCCGCGACCCCTTCTGGAACGAGCTGGACGACGAGGGGCGCGAGTTCTTCCCCCGGCTCTACGTCCTGGACAACGTGGACCCCGCGAAGTTCGGGGCCTTCCTGGACCGCGTGGACCTGCGCAAGACGCTCTTCAACGTGGTCTCCAAGTCGGGCGGCACCGCCGAGACCATGAGCCAGTACCTCGTGGTCCGCGAGCGGCTGGAGGCCGAGCTGGGCGACGGGTACCGGGGCCACCTCCTCTTCACCACCGACCCCGCCAAGGGCGTGCTCCGGCAGCTCGCCGACCGGGAGCGCATCGGCACCCTCCCCATCCCCTCCAACGTCGGGGGGCGCTTCTCCGTCCTCTCCGCCGTGGGGCTCTTCCCCGCCGCCATGGTGGGGATCGACGTGGGCGAGCTGCTGGAGGGGGCGCGGGCCATGGCCGAGCGGTGCGCCACCCCCGAGCTGCGCGACAACCCCGCCGGGCTCTTCGCCGCGCTCCAGTACCTGGCCGACACCGAGAAGGCCGCGCCCATCCACGTGATGATGCCGTACTCCGACCGGCTCCGCGACGTCGCCGACTGGTTCCGGCAGCTCTGGGCCGAGAGCCTGGGGAAGCAGCACGGCCGCTCCGGCGAGGAGGTCTTCACCGGGCCCACCCCGGTCAACGCCCTCGGCGCCACCGACCAGCACTCCCAGGTGCAGCTCTACGTGGAGGGCCCCTTCGACAAGACCATCACCTTCCTGGTGGAGCGCGCCCCCGAGCGCGACGTGCAGATCCCCTCGATCCCCGCGTACGCCGAGGTGGGGGAGCTGGGCTACCTGGGCGGGCACAGCATGGGGGAGCTGCTCCGCGTGGAGCAGGCCGCCACCGAGGCGGCGCTCGCGCAGCGCGGGCGGATGAGCATGACGCTGGAGGTCCCCCGCGTGGACGCCCGCTCCCTGGGCGCGCTCTTCTTCCTCCTGGAGCTGGCCACCGTGTACGCCGGCGCCCTGTACGGGATCGACCCGCTGGACCAGCCCGGCGTGGAGCTGGGGAAGGAGCTCACCTACGGGATCATCGGGCGCGCGGGGTTCGAGGAGGCGCGGGCCGAGTGGGAGCGCCGCGAGCCCAAGCGCGACGAGTGGATCGTCCGCTGAGCCGCGAGCCGTACGCCGGGCGCACGCTGGTCGTCCTGAACCCCGCCGCGGGGCAGGAGGACCCCGACCGGGTGCGCCGCCAGCTCGGCGGCGCGTTCGCGGTCCGGGGCGCCTCCTTCGACCTGGTGGAGACGGCCGGCGCGGGAGACGCGGAGCGCTTCGCGCGCGAGGCGGTGGCGCTGGGGTACCGGGCGGTGGCGGCGGTGGGGGGGGACGGGACGGTGGCGGAGGTGATCACCGGGCTGGCGGGGACCGACGTCCCCCTGGCGGTGGTCGCGCGGGGGACCGGGAACCAGGTGGCCCAGAACCTGGGGATTCCCCGCGAGCTGGAGGCCGCCGTGGAGGTGGCCGTCAACGGCGTCGCGCGCCCCATGGACCTGGGTCAGCTGGCGGACGGGCGCTACTTCGCGCTCATGGCCGGGGCGGGGTGGGACGCCGAGGTCATGGCCGTCGCCACGCGCGAGCTCAAGGACCGCTGGGGGTTCGGGGCCTACCTGTACGCCGGGTTCGTCAAGGCGCTCGCCCCGCCCTCCGCGCACTTCCGCATCACCGCCGACGGGCAGGAGTTCGAGGTGGACGCCGCCACCGTGATCGTGGCGAACGTGGGGCAGATCGTCTACGACATGCTCCCGCTGGACCTGCGCATCGGGCCGGGTGTCTCCTTCCACGACGGCATCCTGGACGTCTGCGTCTTCGCCCCGCGCACCTTCCCCGACGTGGCCGCCGTGCTCTGGCGCGTGGCGCGGGGCCGCTACGTGGGCGACGACCGGATGATCTACCTGCGCGCCCGGGAGATCCGCATCGAGTCGGAGCTCCCCGTCGTCACCCAGGTGGACGGCGAGCTGATCGGCGAGACCCCGCTGGAGCTGCGCGCCGTGGAGGACGCCGTGCGGGTGCTGGTCCCCGCCTGACCGGGAACGAAAAAGGGGGCCCCGCGAGGGGCCCCCTTTTTCGTTCCGGGCCTGGCCTACAGCCCCAGCGCGCGGGGCACGTTGATGCGGCCCTTGCCGTAGTACGCGTCCGTCCCCGGCGTGCCCAGGTCGTCCGCCGACTGCTGGATGCGGGCGCGGATCTGCGCCGGGCTGCGGCCCAGGTCCTCCACCAGGAGCGCCGCCAGGCCGGCCACGTGCGGCGCGGCCATGCTCGTCCCGTTCAGGCCGAGCACGTAGGCTCCCGTCCCGCAGACGGGGTAGATCAGGCTGAAGCGCGAGCAGGCGGCCCACACGTAGCTCTGGCTCCCGCCGGGCGCCGCCACGCTGATGGCCGAGCGGCCGAAGTTGGTGTACGGCGCGGGGGCGTCCACGTTGACGAAGGGGCCGTTGACCCCCGCCGAGCCGGTGGGGCCGGTGGCGGCCACGCACACCGTGTTCTGCGCGGAGCAGTAGCTCTCGAACAGGTTCCCGTCGTGGTCGAAGTCGCGGGCGTCGTTCCCCGCCGCCAGCACCACGGTCACGCCCTTCCGGTGCGCCTCGCCGAACACCTTGTTGATGTAGCCCACGTAGCGCCCGTTCCCGGCCCTGGCGAAGGCGCCGCTCAGGCTCATGTTGATCACGTCCGCGCCGTTGTCCGCCGCGTAGAGCACGCCCTGGATGATGGCGTTGAAGGTCCCGCTGCCGTTCACGTCCAGCACCTTCACCCCCATCAGCTTCACCCGCGAGGTCATCCCCGCGGCGTTGAGCGCGTTGCTGCTCACCGTCGCCGCCACGTGCGTCCCGTGGTAGCGCAGGTCGATCACCGGGTGGCGCCCGGGGAAACGGGCGGCGGCCAGCCGGTCGTCGGAGGGGACGAAGGAGACGGAGCGGGACAGGTCCACCAGCCCCGCCAGGTCGGGGTGCGTGTAGTCGATCCCCGTGTCCAGGATCGCCACGGTCACGCCGGGGGAGCCCAGCCGCCCGGCCGCCCAGGCGCGATCCGCGCCGATGGCGCGCATCCCCCACTGGCGGGGGTAGAAGAGCGCCGTCGCGGGCGCGGCCGCGCTGGCGGCGTCCGCCGCGATCGACTCGGGCGCGTCGGCGGCCCCGGCCACGTCCACGTGGAAGGCCTCGTCGCGCTGCACGTCGGCGATCCCCTGGCCGGCGCGGAGCTCGGCGGCGGCCGCGTCCGTCAGCCCCGCCACCACGGCGATCCCGGACGGGTGGTTGAGCTCCACGGTGCCGCCGAGCGCCGCCACCCGGGACGCGAAGTCGGCCGGGCCCGAGCCGGAGAAGAGGACCAGGTGCGGGAGCGGAGCCTCCCCCTCGTTGAGCCGGACCGGGGCGTCGCCCGGGAGGACCGGGGTCGTGGCCTGGTCCCCGCAGGCCGCGAGGCCGGCCAGCAGCAGGGCGGACAGGGCGGAACGGCTGAAGCGCTTCATGGACGGGCTCCTTCGGATGGGGAGGAGATGCCGGCCCGGGGAGGCGGGGCGCGGCGGACCGGACGCGGACGGAGAACGGTGCCGGGTCGAGCTTTCAAAGATACTAACTCCATTGACAGCCGTCAATTACGCGCCCCGAAAGAGAACATCGTGGACGAAAGAAAGAGGGGGGGAGCCCGTGGGCTCCCCCCCTCTTTTCACGCGGTCGTGGGACCGGCGCTTACAGACCCAGCGCGCGGGCGACGTTGATGCGGCCCTTGCCGTAGTACGGGTCCGTCCCCGACTGGCCCAGGTCGTCCGCCGAGTGCACGATGCGGGACTTGATCTGGGTCGGGTTGTTCTTGCCCAGCTCCGCCACCAGGAGCGCCGCCAGCCCGGCGACGTGCGGGGCGGCCTGGCTGGTGCCGACGTTGGCGTTCACGCTTCCGCCCGAGCGGCACGGGCGGTTGGCCGCCGTGGCCGGGTTCGGGAGGTTGGGGTTGTTGAGGAGGTTGACCGGGCACATCGACCACACCCAGGAGACGTTGCTCGTGCCCCAGGGCCAGGTGCTCAGGAAGGTGGCCGCGTTGCCGCCGGGGGCCGCCACCGTGATGTCCGAGCGGCCGAAGTTGGTGTAGTAGGCGGGCACGTCCGGGTTGCCCGCGAAGGTCTCCGGGCCGGTCGACGAGACGCAGATCACGTGCGCGGCGTCGCAGGGAGCGTTGTACAGGCCGGGGACGCTCTGCATCACCCCGTTCGCGTCGGGGACCAGGTGGTGGTCCAGGTCGGCGCCCTCGTTGCCGGCCGCCACCACGATCAGGACGCCCTGGCGCTTGGCGTAGTTGAAGACCTGGTTGAAGAGGCTGATCACCTGCCCGTTGCCCGCCCGGGTGAACATCACGCCCAGGCTCATGTTGATCACGTCGGCGTCGTTGTCCGCCGCGAAGAGCACGCCCTGCAGGATGGCCGAGAGGGAGCCGCTCCCGTTGGCGCCCAGCACCTTCACGCCCATCAGGGTGGTCCGCGAGCTCACGCCGGCGTGGGCCACGCCCATGCTGGAGACCTGCGAGGCGACGTTGGTGCCGTGCCCGTTGAAGTCGTCCATCACGTGCCGGGTCGGGAAGTGGTTCGCGACGATCGCGTTGTCCGAGGCGATGAACGAGGTGGACCGGCTGCGGTCCACCAGCCCGTTCGCGTCCAGCGAGGTGTAGTCGATCCCCGTGTCCAGGATCGCCACGGTCACGTCCGAGGAGCCCAGCTTGCCGGCGGCCCACGCCTTGTCGGCGCCGATCGCCCGCATGTTCCACTGCCACGAGGCGCGGATGGCCGTCGCGGGGTTGGCCTGGCTGGCGATCCCGGCCTCCATCTCCTCCATCACCGGCGTCTTCGGGCGCGACAGCGCCAGGACGGCGTCGGGCTGCACCTCGGCCACCGAGCTGGCACCCGCCAGCTGCGTGGCGCCCTCGGCGGTGAGGCCGCTGACCCCGGCGATCCCGGCGCCCTCGTGGATGAACGACACGGTGCCGCCCAGCGCCGCCACGGAGGCCTGGAAGCTCGAGCCGTTGCCCTTGAGGCGCACGAGGTACTCGCCGCTGGGGCTGGCCTCGACGGAGCGCACGGGAGCCCCGGGGGCGGGCGCGGTGAGCGCGTCCGTGGAGGTGTCGGAGCAGGCGGCGAGGCCGGACACGCCTGCCAGGGCCAGCGCGAGCGCCGGACGGGTGACGGAACGAAGCATGGATTCTCCTCGGAGACGGGAGGGGGGAGGACGCCGGAGCGGGGTTGACGTTCCGGTTCGGAGAAAAAGCCGGCTCCGCGGGGGGGCGCTTGCGCGTCTGGCGGGGTGGCGGCTTTCCTGCGCCTGGTAGAGAACTGGAGTATAAACATCTGGTTGCCGGACCGCAACCCCTTGGGGCCCATGCGCTTGCGGCAGGGATCGCCCGGCTGGCGGCTCCGGTCGGCGACGACGAGCCGAGTCCGAAACTATGCCCCGTACGAACGTTCGTCAAGAGCTGCAAATCGCGCCCGTCAGAGAGCTTGCATGCGTTCTCACGGCGACAATCCGCGTGTGCCCGTGTCTCCTCTTCACCGTGCCGCACCCGCGCGGTTGAATCCCGCACGCGTCTGCGGTAAATTTTCGGGATGAACCCCGAGACCCGGCGGGACGCCGCCGCCCCCGACACCCGCGCTCCCAGCCCCACCCCCGACGGCGAGTTCCTCGTCGTCCGCGGCGCGCGCGAGCACAACCTTCAGAACATCGACGTCGCCATCCCGCGCGACCGGCTCACCGTCATCACCGGGCTGAGCGGGAGCGGGAAGTCGTCGCTGGCCTTCGACACCATCTACGCCGAGGGGCAGCGGCGCTACGTGGAGTCGCTCTCGGCGTACGCCCGGCAGTTCCTGGGGATGATGGAGAAGCCCGACGTGGACGCCATCGAGGGGCTGTCCCCCGCCATCTCCATCGAGCAGAAGACCGCCGGCCGGAACCCGCGCTCCACGGTGGGGACGGTGACCGAGGTGTACGACTACCTCCGCCTCCTCTGGGCCCGCGCGGGGACGCCGCACTGCCCCACCTGCGGCGACCCGGTGCGCCGGCAGAGCGCCACCCAGATCGTGGACCAGGTGCTGGAGTGGCCGGAGGGGACGCGCATCGAGGTGCTGGCGCCGCTGGTGCGCGGCCGCAAGGGAGAGTTCCGCGACCTGTTCGAGGAGATGGTCCGCAAGGGGTTCGTGCGGGCCCGGGTGGACGGGGAGCTGATCGAGCTGCAGAGCCCGCCCAAGCTGAACCGGCGCCAGAACCACGACATCGCCCTGGTGGTGGACCGCCTGGTGGTGCGCGCCGAGGACCGCGCGCGCCTGGCCGACTCGGTGGAGACGGCGCTCCGCATGGCCGAGGGGGTGGTGGAGGTGGACGAGCACCGGGACGGGGAGCCGCCCCGGCCGCACCTCTTCTCCGAGCACTACGCCTGCGCCACCTGCGGGGTCAACATCCCCGAGCTTGAGCCGCGGCAGTTCTCGTTCAACTCCCCCTACGGCGCCTGCGCCGCCTGCGGCGGGCTGGGGACGCGCCGCGAGCCCAACCCCGACCTGGTCCTGGGCGACTCCTCCATCTCCATCCTGGAGGGGGTGGTGCTCCCCTGGGGCGTCCCCCGCGGCCACCTGCGGGGAACCATCCTGGAGGGGCTGGCCGCCGCCCTCTCCTTCGACCTGAACACCCCCTGGCGCGACCTCCCGGAGGACGTCCGCCGGCTCCTCCTCCTGGGGACCGACGCGGGCGGAGCCTCGATCCCCAAGAAGCTGAAGTGGGGGGGATCCTCCGCGACATCGAGCAGCGCTACCGCGACTCCGCCAGCGACTCCATGCGGGAGCAGCTGGAGGACTACATGTCCGTCCTCCCGTGCACCACCTGCGGGGGCGCGCGCCTGCGCCCGGAGAGCCTGGCCGTTACCGTGGGCGCGCGCTCCATCGGCGACGTGGTGGCGATGCCGGTGGCCGAGGCGCTGGACTTCTTCCGCGCCGCGGCCGCCTTCCCGCACATCCCCAGGGACATCGCGCTCCCCATCCTCAAGGAGGTCACCGAGCGGCTCTCCTTCCTGGTGAACGTGGGGCTGGAGTACCTGACGCTGGGGCGCTCCGCGGAGACGCTCTCCGGCGGCGAGGCGCAGCGCATCCGCCTGGCGACGCAGATCGGCTCGCGGCTGGTGGGGGTGCTCTACATCCTGGACGAGCCCTCCATCGGGCTTCACCAGCGCGACAACCAGCGCCTCCTGGAGACGCTCCAGGCGCTCCGCGACCTGGGGAACACGGTGCTGGTGGTGGAGCACGACGAGGACACCATCCGCGCCGCCGACCACGTGATCGACCTGGGGCCGCGCGCGGGGCGCCACGGCGGCCGCGTGATCGCCGAGGGGACGCTCCCGGACATCGTCGCCGCGCCGGAGTCGCTCACGGGCGCCTACCTGCGGGGGGAGCGGAGCATCCCCGTCCCCGCGGAGCGCAAGGCGCCGCGGGAGGGGCGGGAGATCGTGATCGTGGGGGCGCGGGAGCACAACCTGCGCGACGTCACGGCCCGCATCCCCCTGGGGTGCTTCGTGGCGGTGACGGGCGTCTCGGGGTCGGGGAAGTCCACCCTGGTGAACGACATCCTCTGGAACGCCCTGGGCCGGAAGTTCTACCGGGCCAAGACCGTCCCCGGGGTGCACGAGCGGATCACCGGGCTGGAGCTGCTGGACAAGGTGGTGGACATCGACCAGTCGCCCATCGGGCGGACGCCGCGCTCCAACCCGGCCACCTACACCGGGCTCTTCACCATCATCCGCGACCTGTTCGCGGAGCTCCCCGAGAGCAAGATGCGCGGCTACACCCCGGGGCGCTTCTCCTTCAACGTGAAGGGCGGGCGCTGCGAGGCGTGCCAGGGCGACGGGCTGGTCAAGATCGAGATGCACTTCCTCCCGGACGTGTACGTCCCCTGCGAGGTGTGCAAGGGGAAGCGCTACAACCGGGAGACGCTGGAGGTCTACTACAAGGGGCACACCATCGCCGACGTGCTGGACCTCACGGTGGACGAGGCGCTGGAGCTGTTCGAGGCCGTCCCCCGCCTCAAGCGGCACCTGCAGACGCTCTCGGACGTGGGGCTGGGCTACATCCACCTGGGGCAGGCGGCCACCACGCTGTCCGGGGGCGAGGCGCAGCGGGTGAAGCTGGCGACCGAGCTGGCGAAGGTGGCGACCGGGCAGACCTTCTACATCCTGGACGAGCCCACCACCGGCCTCCACTTCGAGGACGTGCGGATGCTCCTGGAGGTGCTCCACAAGCTGGTGGAGCGCGGGAACACCGTGCTGGTGATCGAGCACAACCTGGACGTCATCAAGACGGCGGACTGGATCATCGACCTGGGGCCGGAGGGCGGGCCCGCGGGCGGGGAGATCGTGGCGGCGGGGACGCCGGAGCAGGTGGCGGCGGCGCCGCGCTCGCACACGGGGGAGTTCCTGGCGCGGATGCTGGGCATCCCCCGCCAGGCGGAGCCCGCCCCGGAACCCGCTCCCGCCGCGGCGCCGGCGCCGAAGAAGCGGCGGACGTCGAAGCGGGCGTGAGGGGGGCTGAAACACGCTCCCCCGGACGGACGTACGGTCTCGCCGCATCCTTCAAACCCCTGTCCGCTCACACCTTCCGCGGAGCACCGACCATGGAGTCAGACACCCGGGCGCGCGGCGCCGGCGGCACCCCCGGCGGCCTCACCGAGTTCTTCCTCGGCTGCGTCATGGCCGTCGCGGGCGCCTACCTCCTCACCACCCGCGTGGTGGTCACCACCGGCTACTGGACGCTCTGGGGCTACGACATGTTCGGCCTGGCGCTGGTTCCCTTCGCCGTCGGGATCGGGATGCTCTTCTTCAACGGCCGCTCGGTCCTCGCCTGGCTCGTCCTCCTGACCGGCGCCGGGATCATCGTGGCGGGGGTGGTCGCCAACCTGCGCCTCTACTTTCAGCCCACCTCGCTCTTCGCCACCCTGATGATGCTGGGCCTCCTGGCCGGCGGGGTGGGGCTGGTGGCGCGGGCGCTACGTCCGCACTGAGCCGCCGCGTCGGCGCAGCGCCGACCGCATCACCCGCCACTCCCCCGCGCGGAAGAAGCGCGTGCCCCACAGGAGGAGCGGGTAGCCCAGGAGGAGGAGCGCCTTGACCCCCCACTCCGCGGCGCCCGTCCCCTCCCACCCCCGCCCGGCCAGCCAGGCGTCCGCCCAGAACACCGCCCCCACCACCGCTCCCAGGTGCGCCATCCGCCCCCACTCGTAGGGGACGGGGTACACTCGCCCCGACTGCCACGCCCCCAGCGCGGCCATGAGGGCGTAGGACACCGGCGTGGCCCACGCCACCGCCACCATCCCCCAGCGCATCCCCAGCACGCACAGCGCCACGTTCACGGCGGCGCCCAGCCCCGCGATCCAGGGGAGGACGCCGGTGCGCCCTTCCACGTACAGCCCCGCCGTCACCACCGCGTACGCCCCGCTGAAGACGTACCCCAGCAGGACCACGGGGACGATGGGGAGGGCGGCCCAGTACTCCGGCTCCCGCGCGAAGTGGTACACCGCCGGGACGCGGACCAGCGGCGGGAGGAGGAGCGACGCCGCCAGGAACACGGCCCCGCACACCAGCATCAGCGCCGTGAGCACCCGCGAGAAGAGCTGCGGCGCCCCCGGGTCCCGCGCGTGCGACAGCGAGAAGGGCGTCCACGCCATGCGGAACGTCTGCACCACCAGGAGCATCACCACGCCCAGCTTGTAGTTGAAGCCGTAGCTCCCCACCACCTGCTGCGGGGTGAGCCCGTACACCTCCCGGGCCAGCTCGGCGGAGATGCGGGTGAGCACCAGCTTGTCCGCGTTCTCCACCAGGAGCACCGCGAAGGAGGCGGGGACGATGGGGAGGGCGTACCGCCAGAGCGCCCCCCACCCCGGGTCCCCGCGCAGGAGCGAGGGTCGGAGCAGGCGCGCCGCGTCCGGGGCCAGGAGCGCCAGGAGGACCCCGTTGGCCGCCAGGTTGGCCAGGAAGATGGCCTCGATCCCCCAGCGGAGCCCCAGGATGAGCACCAGGTTCAGCGCGATGCTGATCCCCACGAAGGCCAGCCGCAGCACCGCGAAGCGCATGGCGCGCCCGGTCATCCGCAGGTGCGCCCACGACACGGCCAGCAGCGCGTCCGTGTAGACGATGGCCAGGAGGTAGCGGAGCGCCCAGGGCGGGACGCCGAAGTACCGCGCCGCCCACGGCACCCCCAGGAGCCCCAGCGCCAGGAGCGCCGCCCCGCCGCCCGCGATCAGCGCCAGCGACATGGTGAAGGCCCGCTGGCGCCCCCGCTCCCCGTCCTCCCCCGGGGCCGGCTGCGCCGCGCTCCGCATGTAGCCCACGTCCAGCCCCAGCACGAACACCACCGACACCAGCGAGAGGAGGGTGTAGACCACGGTCTGCACCCCGTTCTCCGCCGTGGTGAACTGGGAGGCGTAGAAGGGCTGGAGGAGGTAGCCGAGGAAGCGCCCCAGGATGGAGCTCAGGCCGTACACCAGCGACTCCGAGCCGAGCCGCTTCAGCCGGCCCGCGAACCCGCCCGGGGCCACGGCGGCGCCCGCGGGGGGTGGGAGCGGCGCCGGTTCGGGAGGTGGATTCATGGCCCCGTCCCACGCATCTACGGTGCCGGACACTTCCGCGCCGGGGGGGCGCCGGTGTAAGATGACGGAGTGCGACCCACGCCGAACCGCGCACGAAAGCCATGGTCTCCCTCTTCGACATCCTGGGCCCCACGATGGTGGGCCCCTCCTCCTCCCACACCGCCGGGGCCTGCCGCCTGGGATTGATGGCCCGCGCCATCCTCGGGGGAACGCCGGAGCGCGCCGTGGTGAGGCTGCACGGCTCCTTCGCCGCCACCGGGGAGGGGCACGGGACGCACCGCGCCCTGGTGGGCGGCCTGGTGGGGCTCCCGCCGGACGACCTGCGCCTCCGCCGCGCCTACGAGGAGGCCGAGGCCGCCGGGATGACGTGGGAGTTCCACGACGTGGAGCTGGGCGAGGAGGCGCACCCCAACACCGCCATCATCGAGGTGGAGGGCGGCGGCGAGCGGGCCACCCTCCGCGGCGCCTCGGTGGGCGGCGGGCGCGTCCGCGTGACCGAGGTGGACGGCTTTGCCGTGGACCTGGAGGGGAACTATCATACCCTGGTGGTGATGGCCCACGACGAGCCCGGGACCATCGCCGCCATCACCGGGCTCCTGGCCGGGCACCGGGTGAACCTGGCCACCATGCGCGTGGACCGCACCGGGCGGCACAAGGACGCGCTGATGACCATCGAGGCCGACGAGCCGATCCCGGACGCCGTCTTCGCCGCCATCCGCACCTTTCCCTGGCTTCGCTGGGTGCGCCGGGTGGAGAAGATCAGTTAGGAGACAGGTGGACAGGGGACAGGGGACAGCCTGCAACTGCAAACGCTGCGGGACACGGTTCTTGCAGTCCCCGCCTTCTTGCTGTCCCCTGTCCCGTCCCTGTCCCCTGTCCCCTGCGGTCCCATGCATCGCTCCATCGAGTCCCTGCTCCGCGACGCCGAGACGAGCGGGCACCCCCTCCCCCGGGTGGTGCTCGACACCGAGGCGGAGGAGAGCGGCATCCCCGCCGCGCAGATCCGCGAGCGGATCGCCCGCACCCTGGCGGTGATGCGCTCCGCCATCGACGAGGGACTGAAGGGGGAGGCGCACTCCCACTCGGGGCTCACCGGGGGGCGGGCGCGGACGCTCTGGGAGAGCGGTCCCCGCATCCTGGGGCCGCGGGTCACCACCACGCTCGCGCGCGCCATCGCCACCCTGGAGGTGAACGCCGCCATGGGGCTGATCGTCGCGGCGCCCACGGCGGGGGCGGCCGGGGTGCTCCCGGCGGTGCTCATCAGCGTGGGGGAGTTCCTGGAGGTGGAGGAGGAGCGGCTGATCGACGCCATGCTGGTGGCCGGCGGCGTGGGCGGGGTGATCGCGCACCGCGCCTCCCTGGCCGGGGCGGAGGGGGGGTGCCAGGCGGAGACGGGGACGGCGGCGGCCATGGCCGCCGCGGCGGTCACCTGGCTCCAGGGCGGGAGCAACGAGCAGGTGGCCACCTCGGTCGCCCTGTCGCTGCAGGGGATGCTGGGGCTGATCTGCGACCCCATCGGCGGGCTGGTGGAGATCCCCTGCATCTACCGCAACGCCTCCGCGGCCATGCAGGCCATCTCCTCGGCCGAGATGGCGCTGGCGGGGCTGGACTTCCCCGTCTCCGCGGACGAGGTGATCGACGTGATGGGCGAGGTGGGGCGCAGGATGCCCGTCGCCTACCGGGAGACGGCGCTCGGCGGGCTGGCCACCACCCCCTCGGCGCTGCGGCTGGTGCAGCTCCGCCCGGGGGGGAAGGGGAAGCCGAGCGGGGCGAGCCGCTGAGCGCTCCCGAAACTTTCGCCGCGCCGCCCGCGTAACCCCGACGCATGACGCCGATCCTCATCCTCGCCATCATCTTCGTCCTCGCACCCGTGGCCCGCGCCTACGCCGGGCGGATCCGGCACGAGGAGCGCGCGCTTCCGGGCGCGTCGCCGGAAGAGGTGGCCCGCCTCCGCGAGGAGGTGGACCGGCTGGGGTCGGAGGTCGCACGGCTGACGGAGGAGCAGGGCTTCATGCTCCGCCTCCTCGCCCCCGGCGGGAAGCCGGGTGCGGAGGAGGCTCCGCCGGCCGCGCAGGACGGGGGCGGGGCGCTGCCCTGACCGTTCCCGACGCACAACGAATCCGCACGGGAGAGCCAATGCTGACGCGAGAGGACGTGGAGAGCTACCTGTTCAGGATGGAGCTCACGAACGAAGAGGTGGAGCCGGGGATGTGGCTGGTGCACATGGACGAGGGGGCGGGGCTGGTGGTGCACCACTCCCCTCCGGTGCTCGTCTTCCGGCTCAAGGTGCTGGACGTCCCGGACGACCGGGAGAAGTGCGCCGGCCTGTACAAGCGGCTTCTGGAGCTGAACGCCACCGACCTGGTGCACGCTGCCTACGGCCTGGAGGAGGGGGACGTCATCCTCACCGAGACGCTGGAGATGGAGAACCTGGACTTCAACGAGTTCCAGGCCACCATCGACTCGTTCCAGGTGGCGCTCGCCTCGCACCTGGAGCTGCTGGCTCCCTTCCGCGACTGCTAACGGGAAGACGATAGAGACATGGGAATCTTCACCAAGCTCTCCACGCTGATCCGGTCGAACCTGAACGACCTGATCGCCCGGGCGGAAGACCCGGAAAAGATGCTGAACCAGGTCATCCTGGACATGCGCGAGCAGCTCACCAAGGCGAAGCAGGAAGTCGCCGTGGCGATCGCGGACGAGCGCAGGCTCAAGGCGCAGGTGGAGGAGGAGTACAAGCAGGCGCAGGACTGGGAGCGCCGCGCCATGCTGGCCGTGAACCAGGGGCGCGACGACCTGGCGAGGCAGGCGCTGCTGCGCCACCAGGAGTACGCGGAGCGCGCGCAGAGCCTCCACGAGACCTGGCAGCGCCACGCCGCGGAGACGGAGAAGCTCAAGGACGCGCTGCGCCAGCTCAACACCAAGATCGAGGAGGCGCGCCGCAAGAAGAACCTGCTGATCGCCAAGCAGAAGCGGGCGCAGGCGCAGCGCCGCATCCACGAGACCATGTCCGGCCTGTCGGACAGCTCGGCGTTCGACGCGTTCGGCCGCATGGCGGAGCGGATCGAGGAGAACGAGCGCCGCGCGCTGGCCGCCGCCGAGGTGACGGAGGACCTGCAGGGCGACCCGCTGGAGCGGGAGTTCGCGGCGCTGGACAAGGGGGGCGACGCCGACTCTCGCCTCCTGGAGCTGAAGCAGAAGATGGGGCTCCTCCCCCCGGCCGCTCCCCCGGCCGGCTCGCGCCAGCTCGGGGCGGGGCAGGCGGGGCAGCTCCAGGCCGGCGCGGCGCAGCCCGCGCAGGAGCCGGTGGCGGCCACGGCGGGCGCCGGCACGGCCCCCGGCGCGCCCACGGAGGACCGGGTGCGCGAGGCGGAGCTGCTGGAGGAGTTCGAGGCCCTGGAGGAGGAGGAGCGGGGGAAGCCCTGAGCCGTTC
The DNA here is from genome assembly GCA_963733105.1 of uncultured Gemmatimonadales bacterium. Lineage (GTDB taxonomy): Bacteria > Gemmatimonadota > Gemmatimonadetes > Longimicrobiales > Longimicrobiaceae > JAFAYN01. The sequence continues at coordinate 819,482 of CAVTCB010000005.1, forward strand.
CCGCGGCTTTCCTTCGGGGGCCGCGCGCGATACCTTGGGGGGCCGGCGCGGACGCGCCGGCCCCCTGTCCGTTCTCACCGGGAACCCGTGCGAGAAGCGATCACGCCCCGGCCGTCGTACGGCCTCCTGTTCGCGACGGTGCTCGTGGTGCTCCTCCTGCTGTTCGTGTACAGCGTGGTGGACACCCTCCTCCTGTTCTTCATGGCCGGCCTCCTGTCTCTGTACCTGGGCGGGATGACCGACATCTTCGAGGCGCGGCTGGGTATCCCCCGGCGCTGGGGCGTCCTCCTCTCCTTCCTGGTGACGACGGCGGCGGTGACGGGGATCTGCTGGCTGATCGTCCCCCCGGTGCTGGAGCAGACCATGGGGCTCATCAGCGCGCTCCCCTCGCTGGTGGAGAGCGCCAAGGCCGCGTTCCTGGACCTGGTCCGCCGCTACCCCATCTTCGGTCTCGCCTTCCCCTCGCCCGACCGGGCGGTGGCCTCGGTCACCGCGGTGGTGGGGAACGTGGGGAAGTACTTCGCCGGCCTCTTTCCCTACCTGTTCAGCGGGATCAACTTCCTGATCCACCTGGTCAGCGTGCTGGTGATGGCCGTGTACCTGGCGCTCAGGCCGCGGCTCTACCGCGACGGGGTGCTGGCGCTGGTCCCCCCGGTGCACCGCGACCTGGCGCGCGACATCCTCTCCGACCTGGGGACCACGCTGCGGGCGTGGATCGTGGGGCAGCTCCTGGCCATGGTGGTGCTGGGGACGCTCACCTGGGTGGGGCTGGTGCTGCTGAACGTTCCCTACGCGCTGGCGTTCGGGGTGTTCACGGGGCTGGTGGTGGTGGTCCCCTTCTTCGGGACGCTGATCTCCACTCTCCTCCCCGCGCTCTTCGTGCTGGCCGCGGGCGGGGTGGTCAAGGCGCTCCTGGTGGTGCTGCTGGGGGTGGTGGTGCACCTCTTCGAGGCCAACTTCGTCCACCCCGTGATCATGGAGCGGCAGGTCAACCTCCCGCCGGTGCTCTCCATCCTGAGCGTGCTGGTGATGGCGGAGCTGCTGGGGCCCCTGGGGCTGGTGGTGGCGGTCCCCATCCTGGCGAGCCTCGTGGTGATCATCCGGCGGGTGTACGTGCACCGCCTCCTGGAGGGACGGGGCTTCCGCCGCTTCGTGCGCGACTCCCCCGTGCAGATGAATTTCCCGCCGGGGACGGTTCTGGCCCACCCCTCGGCGGCCGACCTCAGCATCCCGGCGCTCCTGGAGCGCTCGCCGGAGGGCGCCGCCTGAGGCGCCCTCCCGCCATTTTCTCCGACACGGAAGATGAACGAATACCGGTACCTGGTCCTGGCCGAGGGGCACTTCGGCCCGGAGACCACCAAGACGGCGAACAGCGCGATCCGCTACCTCCCGGAGCGGATCGTGGCGGTGATCGATTCGCGGCACGCGGGGAAGACGGTGCGGGACGTCCTCGGCTTCGGCGGGGAGATCCCCGTGGTGGCCTCGCTGGAGGCGGGGCTGGAGCGCGGGCCCACGGCGCTCCTGGTGGGGATCGCCCCGCAGGGCGGGCAGCTCCCGGACGACTGGCGCCCGACGCTCCGCGCGGTGATCGAGGCGGGGCTGGACCTGGTGAGCGGGCTGCACTTCCACATCGGCGACGACCCGGAGCTGGCGTCGCTGGCGGCGGAGCGCGGGGTGCGGATCATCGACCTGCGGCGTCCCCCGGCCGACCTCCCGGTCTCCACGGGGAAGGCGCGGAACGTGGAGGCGTTCTCGGTGCTCACGGTGGGGACGGACTGCAACATCGGGAAGATGACGGCCGCCCTGCAGCTCCGCGACGACCTGTCACGCCGGGGGACCAAGGTGGGGTTCGCGGCCACGGGGCAGACGGGGATCCTGATCGAGGGGTGGGGGATCTCGGTGGACGCGGTGGTGGCGGACTTCATCGGCGGGGCGGCGGAGCGGCTGGTGCTCCAGGCGGCGGAGGGGAACGAGGTGGTGCTGGTGGAGGGGCAGGGATCGCTGGTGCACCCGGGGTACTCGGGGGTGACGCTGGGGCTCCTGCACGGCTCCATGCCGGACGCCATGGTGCTCTGCCACCAGCCGTCGCGCCGCTCCCCGTACAACCGCAACAACGTGTACTCGTGGATGCGTCTTCCGACCGTGCCGGAGACGATCGAGATCTGCGAGAGGGCGATCGCGCCGCTCCGCCCGGACTCGCGGGTGATCGCGATCTGCCTGAACACCTGGGACCTTTCGGAGGAGGAGGCCCGCGCCGAGATCGAGCGCCTGGAGGCGGAGACGGGGCTCCCGGTGACCGACCCGGTGCGCTTCGACCCCGCGCCGGTGGTGGAGGCGATCCTCGCCGGGGCGGAGCGGAAGCGTTCGGGCGCTTCCTGAGCCGCGGCGCGCGGGCGGAACGCGAAGAGGGGCAGCCGAGCGGCTGCCCCTCTTCGTTTGGTGGCTGTCGTGCGTGGGTCGTCGGCGGGGGCTCCTACTGCAACTACGGGCGCAATGGGAAGTTGCGTGAGGGATGCGAGCCCGAAGGGGCGAGACCCGGCGCAGTTTGCCGGGGCTCGACTCCGTTGGACACGGTTGTATCGTGTCCTACGGAGCCGCAGCCCGACCCCGCGTCAGCGGGGGCACGCCCGAACCCGCGATTCGTCCCGCTTCAGCCTCCCACCCTGTACACAGCCTGCCCGCCGGCCGGGACGTTCATCCGCCTCCGCGGGGCGTTGTTGTCGTTCCCCGCCATGACGTCCCAGCAGCCGGCCGAGACCTCGAACCCCCGGGTCCCGCCCCCGTAGACCCTCTCGTTCTTCTTCATGCGGTTGAGGCCGTAGGTGCTGGCGCTGCAGGACGAGATCAGCACCGACTTCACGGGCTCTCTCGTCCGGTTCTCGATGACGATCATGCCCCTCGGGCTGTTGGGGTCCTTGATCAGCGGTCCGCCGGTGAGGAGGCTGGCGCACCCTCCGAGGGCGAGCGCGACCAGGGTGGTGGCGAGGGTGGAGCGGAGCGCGGGAAGGGTGAAGCGCATGACGTGGTCTCCCTGGCGGCGGACGCCGCCCGTGGGGGTGGGTACTGCGCCGCCCGGTCCTTAGACGGGGACGAGCGGCTGGTGGGGCTCCGGGGGGAGCTCCACGCGGACGGGGTCGCCGGGGCGCACCTCGCCGCCGGCCAGGACGATCCCCATGACGCCGGCCCTGCGGACCAGGCCGCCGTGCTCGTCGCGCCCGAGCACCGCCGCCATCAGGCCGGGCTGGAAGCCGTCGAGCTGGGCGCAGGGGTTGCGCAGCCCGGTCACCTCGACGACGGCGGAGCCGCCCAGGTGGAGCCGCGCGCCGGTGGGGAGCGCCAGCAGGTCGACGCCGCGCGTGGTGACGTTCTCCCCCATCTCCCCGGCCGACACGGCGAAGCCGGCGGCGCGCAGCTCGTCGTGCAGCTCGGCATGGATCAGGTGCACCTGGCGCAGGTTGGGCCGGGTGGGGTCGCGCGCCACGCGTGAGCGGTGCTTCACCGTCTCGCCCAGGTGGGCGTCGCCCTCCACGCCCAGCCCGGCCAGGAGCCGGATGCGGTCGCGGGGCTGCTTGCTGAACGCGTGGACGGCGCTGAGGCTCACCGCCGTGACCACGCCGTCCGCAGGCCGGGATTCATGCATGGGAGATCCTCCGGTCAGGACGCTCCGGGGTCTTCAGGAGCGGAGGAGGTGCGGGAGGAGGCGGTAGCGGAAGAGCCGGGAGACCGTGTGCCAGGTCCAGCGGCGGCCCTCGCGCGTGAGCCACCAGCCGTGGCGGCTCCAGCGGCCGGGAGACGGCGCGTGGGCGTCGTAGATCCGGATCCCCTCTCCCGACCAGGCCCGCCGGGCCGTGAGGTGGGCGCGGATCCCCTCGAAGTCGGACATGACGAGGACCACCGAGCGGAAGCCGTGCTCCCGGAGGACGGGGAGGGAGAGCGCGCAGTTCTCCGCCGTGTTGGCGGCGCGGTCCTCGGTGAAGATCCGCTCCGCGGGGACGCCGAGCCCGACGAGCATCCGGCGGAACCGCTCCGCCTCCGTCACGCCCTCCACGGGCGCACCCCCGGTGACGACCAGGTTGCGCACCGTGCCGCGCCGGTACAGCCCCGCGGCGGTCTCGCAGCGGGAGCGCGCCTTCCACTCCGCGCCGGCGCCGAAGACCAGGGCGGCGTCGGCGGGCTCGCCGGGCCGGGGGAGGCGGCGCCGGTCCAGGAACCGCCCGAGCGCGCTCAGGCCGCCGAGGACGGCGAGTGGGAGGAGGACGATCCGGAGCACCCGCTCAGTGAGCCTCCGTCCGCGCGAGGAGCCGCTGCATCCCCGGGGGACGTGCTCCGGACCGGGTGCCCCAGGAGCCACTCGTGCCCGAACGGGTCGCGCAGCCGGCACTGGCGCTCGCCGTGCGCCTGGTCGGCCGGGGGCCTCAGGATAGCGGCCCCCGCCGCGGCGGCCCGCGCGGCGAGCTCGTCCACGTCGTCCACGTGGAGGTGCAGCGTGGTCCCGGTTCCGCCCAGGGAGAGCGGGCTCAGGATGCCGTGCTCGGGGAACTCCCCGGCCAGCATGACGGTGGACGGGCCCAGGCGGAACTCCGCGTGCGCGATCCGGCCGCCCGGCTCGGTGAGGCGGAAGCTCTCCTCGGCGCCGAAGACCCGCGCGTAGAAGTCGAGCGCGGCGGCGGCGTCGCGCACGCAGAGGTAGCAGAAGACCTCGTGGATCATCCCCCCCAACTCTCCTCCCCCGCCGGGGTGCGGCGGGCGGCGACGCGCTCCCGGTTGGCCCGCGCGGCTCGGCGGGCGCGGTGGGGGAGGAGGAACAGGTACACGCCGGTGAGCCAGAGCCCCAGGACCAGGAGCCCCACCGGGAGGAACACCCCCAGCTTCGCGGCCGGATGGAACCAGGAGCCGTCGTGCAGCTGCTCCAGCAGGTCCGACCGGCGGTAGGCCACGTGCAGCACCTCGCCGGTGGCCGCGTCCACCTGGATCTCCCAGCGCGACAGGGCCTGCACCTTCAGCATCCCCTTCCCGGGGCGGACGTCCAGCCGGTCCACGTCGTCCCAGCTCCGCACCCCCGCCTGGGGGACGGAGCGCGCGGCGGCGAGCACCCGGTCGAAGGAGACGGCGGGGACGGTGCCCGTCCCGCGCTGCTCTGGCGGCTGCACCCAGTCGAGCTGCTTCTTGAGCTGCAGCAGGACGCCGGTGCAGATGACGATCAGGAAGGGGAGCGCGACCAGGGCGGAGGCCCAGCGGTGCAGACGGCGGTTCCAGACGCGGGGGTTCGGAGGCATCCCCTAACGTTGGCGGACGCGGCGGGGCCGGGCAAGGGCTCAGCCGAGCCGGTCCCTGAGGAGCTGCCAGAGCACCGCCAGCACGACCGCGCCCACGATGGACCAGCGCAGCGCCGCGGCCGTGCGCGCGCGGGGCGAGTCCGGGTTCCACTCCCGGTGGGCGTTCAGCTCCGCGAACTTCGCCCCCACCTCGGCGTTCTCGAAGGTGAAGCGGTGGCGCTCGGCGTCGAAGGCCTCGCTGCGGTCGTCGCTGAAGCGCAGGGCCCGCACGGCGGAGGTGGGCTCGGCCGGGACGATGAAGCGGCTGCCGAGCGGTCCGCGCTCCACCTGCACGTAGCTCCCGCGCGACGGGTCCGCCGGGTCGACGATCAGGCTTCGCCCGGGAGCCATGACCATCCGGAAGAACATCAGCGCCAGGAGGCCGAAGAAGGCGCTGACCCCGCCCCACACGAGCGACTCCACCGGGTCGCCGGGCTCCGCGAGGGACTCCAGCAGCTTGGGGACGAAGATGGTGAGGAACCAGAGGTTGGCGCCGAGCGGGAAGAGGTAGGGGAGAGCCGCCACCAGCCACTTCCGCAGCAGCTTCCGCCTGACCTCCCGGCCGATGGGCTGCAGCTCGCTCTCGTGCGCCTGGATGCACGCCGCGCAGAAGGGGGCGCTCACGCTCCCGACGACGTAGTAGGAGGAGTCGTCGGAGGTGCGCCGGAAGAGCCGGGTGACGGAGAGGGTGCGCTGGGGCGGCCAGCCGCACCGGACGCACATCTCCGGGAACACGGCGTGGTGCAGCGCCCCCACCACCTCCACGCGCTCGACCTCGCCCGCGGGCGCCCCCCCGCCCTCGGATGCGCTCATGGTGGACCTCCGATCCTTACCAGGCGAGGAGTGCGAGGCCGTCGATCTCGCGGAAGTGGGTGTCGAGAAGCAGCCTACCAGCCACGCGGGTCCACGGCCTCGCAGCCTTCTTCCACCGCGCGCGCGATCGTGCGCAGGTCGTCCGCCGGGATGGCTCCCGCGAAGCGCAGGAGGGCCTGACCGGGTACGCCTCTACGCGGCGACTCGCTCAGTGCACGCGCGTACTCCAGCACCTGCTTCTGCTGGTCGGGCCCGAGCAGGGAGAGCCACTGATGAAGCTCGTGTTCGAGTGCCGCCATCCGTCGTCGCTCCGCTCTTCGGGTTGCGCCTGTCCGTAAGCTGGTACAGTGGAAAGATAACCACCCCGTCGGAGGCGTGAAACGGGATCGTGTGCCGCGGCATTTTAGCCGCCATCGTCATCGGGACGGGTCTCTCCGCCCAGCTCCAGCAGGTCCCAGAGGTTGCCGTACAGGTCCTCGAAGACGGCCACGGTCCCGTACGCCTCCCGGCGCGGCTCCTCGCGGAACCGGACGCCGCGTGCCTTCAGCTTCTGGTAGTCGCCCCGGAAATCGTCGGTGTGCAGGAAGAAGCCGACGCGCCCGCCGGTCTGGTCGCCGACGCGGACCTCCTGCTCCGGGGTGGACGCCCGGGCGAGAAGGAGGCACGTCCCGCGGGAGCCCGGCGGGGCCACCCGCACCCACCGGCGGTCCGGGGCCAGCACGGTGTCCTCGACCAGGACGAAGCCGAGCGCACCGGTGAAGTACGCGATCGCCTCGTCGTAGTCGCGGACCAGGAGGGTGACGTAGCCGAGCGTCTGCGCCATGGTCGCGGCCTCAGACGGCGGCCAGCTCCACGCGGTTGCGGCCGGCGGCCTTGGCCCGGTAGAGCGAGTCGTCGGCGCGCCGCAGGATGGCCGCGAAGCCGGTGTCGCCCGGCTCCCGGACGGTGGCGCCCACGCTGACGGTGACCTCCAGCCCCGGGTGCAGGTCGCCGAAGTCCGTCCGCTCCACGGCCAGGCGGAGCCGCTCCGCCACCTCGGCAGCGGCGGCCGGCGTCGCGCCGGGGAGGAGGGCCACGAACTCCTCGCCGCCGGTGCGGCCCACGTGGTCGCCCTCGCGCAGGGAGGACCGCATCGCCTCGGCGACGCGCCGCAGCACGGCGTCTCCCGCCTCGTGGCCGTACGTGTCGTTGATCCGCTTGAAGTGGTCCACGTCCAGCGCCAGGACGCCGAACCCGACTCCGCGCGAGCGCGCCGCGCGGAAGTGCTCGTCCGCCAGCATGAGCAGGTGCCGGCGGTTGGGGAGCCGCGTCAGCTCGTCGGTGAGCGCGGTGATGCGGAGGCGGCGCGCGCTCTTGACCTGGCGCGCCACGAGCAGCGCAAGCGCGGCGATCACCGCGGCGCTGAGGATGAGCACCGCCACCTGGAGCCGGCGGATGCGCGACCCCGCGGCGAGGCTCTGGCCGCGCAGCTCGTTCTCGCGCAGCAGGGCGCGGTTCTCCTGCTCCTTCTTCTCGGCGTCGAACTGCACGCGCAGCCGGGAGGTCTGCTCCGCGCGGGCCTGGTCGCTCAGGGCACGCTGGAGCACCAGCTGCTCGCTGCGCGCCCGGTACGCGTCGCGCCAGCCGCCGGCCGCGGCGAAGGCGAGGGCCCGCTCCTCGTGCACCTTCACCAGGAAGCGCTGGTTCCCCACGGCCTGGAAGCGCGCCCGCGCCGCCTCCAGGTCGGCGAGCGCCTCGCCCGTGCGCCCCATCGTCCTCAGCACCACCCCGCGCGACAGGCGGACCTGCGCCGTCCGCTCCGCGTCGCCGGTCCTCCGGAAGTACGCCAGCGACTGGTCCAGCACGGCGAGCGCCTCCGCGGGGCGTCCCAGCTTCCCCAGCAGCGCGCCGATGGCCCGCCGGTCCACCGCCGCCTCGAGCGGGTCGCCGCGCTGCAGGTCCATGGCGAGCCCGCGGCGGTAGTGCTCCAGCGCCTCCTCCAGGCTCCCCTTCCGCTCCAGGGTGCTCCCCAGGTTGAAGTAGGCGGTGGCGACGCCGCGTTCGGACCCGGCGGCGCGGTTCGCCTCCAGGACCTGGCGGTAGTACTCGATGGCGCGGTCGTACTGCGCCACCTGGTCGTCCGCGTACAGGTTGGCGATGGCGTTCAGCGTGTAGCTCTGCTGCCGCCGGTCGGCCAGCGCGGTGTACAGCCGGTACGCCCCGTCCAGGTCGCGCAGCGCCCCGGTGAAGTCGCCCCGGTAGTAGCGCAGCTCGCCCCGCAGGACCAGCGCGTCCGCCGTCACTTCGCGCTCGCCCAGCCGGCGTCCCTCCTCGATCCCGAACTCGTAGTCCCGCATCGCCTCGTCCAGCCGTCCCGTCTCGGCCCGGCCGTAGCCCCGGCAGGTGCGCAGGGCGGCGAGGGCGCGGGCGTCCCGCTCCCGCCCCGCTTCCGCGATCCCCTGCTCGGCCCAGGCGAGGAGGGAGTCGGGCGCGGCCTCGGCGGCGGTCCAGCAGCGCAGCGCCAGGGCGCGCATCCGCAGCGGCGCCTCCGCCGGGGCGCCGAGCCGGGGGATCGCCTGCCGCACCAGGCGCAGCGCGGCGACGGCGTCGACGTCCTCCAGCCGCTCGGCCTCGGCCACCCAGCGCGCCTCGGGCGTCTGCGGCGGCGCCTGCGCGGCTACCGGAAGCGCGGCCAGGAGGGCGGCCGCCAGGGCGGGGAGGCGAGTGCGGCGGGTGCGGGACACGGAGGGCGGCCTCGCCTACTCGGCCACGACCTGGATGTTGTAGCGGACGTCTTCGCTCTCGGCCGCGCGGATCCAGCGCGCCACCTCTCCGGCGAGCCCGTGCAGCGGGTAGAGGGCGCGCCCGAGCGCCGCCACCTCGGCGTCGCGCGCGGCGATCACGCGGTCCCACTCCGCCGGGGGGGTGCCCGCGAGCTGCTTGGCGAGAGCCCACGCGGCGTCCCGCGCCACGTCGATCCCGAAGTCGAAGATCCGGTCCTCCAGGCTGGGGGCGAAGTCCTCGATCCGGGCGAGCCGGGGGGAGATCTCCGCGAGCTCGTCCTCCACCACGCGAACCAGTCGCGCGAGCACCTCGTTGATCCGCTTGAAGTCCGGCCACAGCGCCTCCAGCTCCGGGGGCGTCGGCGCCACCGTGGCCGCGGCGATCCCCAGGTCGAGGTTGATGTGGGCGTTCATCCCCACCAGCAGGTGCTGGACGACCAGGGGAGCCGGGTCGTCCAGGAGGGCGAAGGCGGCCTGCCAGCTCAGCGAGGGCTGCTCGCCGCGGGAGTGGAGGTCCCACGCCCGGAGGAAGCGGTCGGCGAAGACCACGTCCAGGCGCTCCATGCGGGCGTTGTCCTGGAAGACGTTCCCGGCGACGAGCGCGCGCCGGACGTTGGTGGTGACGCGCTCGTAGAGGGCGGTGAAGTAGCCGATGCGCGCGCCGGAGCGCAGCGAATCGTCCAGCATGGCGTCGAGGCGCGTGATGACCTGCTCGATGGTCTGCGGCTCGTCCGGCGGGGTGGGGCTGGCGTTCACCATGGGGCCGGGGCTCGGGAGGGAGGGGTGCTCGGCTCTACAGGTCGGAGGCGCAGTGCCCGCACCGGCCGGCCGCCAGGGGGATGCGCATGAGGCAGCGGGGGCAGTCCTTCTCCGTGGGCGTGGGCGGGGCCGCCTCCTCCAGCGTCCGCACCCGGTCGTAGGCCCGCACCAGGAGGAAGACGGCGACGGCGACGATCAGGAAGGAGACGACGTTGTTGAGGAAGAGCCCGTAGTTGATCGTGGCCGCCCCCGCCTCCTTGGCTTCGGCCAGGGAGGCGTAGCTCCCCCCGGAGAGGTTCCAGTACAGGCTGGAGAAGTCGGCGCCCCCGGTGAGCAGCCCGACGGGGGGCATGAGGACGTCGTCGACGAAGCTCTTGACCACGCTGGTGAAGGCGGCGCCGATGACGATGCCCACGGCGAGGTCGACCACGTTGCCCCGGGCGATGAACCTGCGGAATTCCTGCATCATGGCCGTTGTCCTCGCTGGGAGGGAAGATCAGGAACCGCTTCTCACAAGCTGAGCGGAAGCGGAGACGAAAGCAAGCGGATGCGGAGGGCTGACGCAGAGGAATGGAAGGAGAGGAGAGAGCGTGACCCGTGAGAGCACGTCCTGGCCTGTGTGCTTCTACAGACGCGCGTCATGCGGCGGGGCGGGAGTGCTCCCTGATGATACCCGCGAGTGCGCGGAGCGCCTGGTTCACGGACGCGGCATCGGGGAAGACCTCGGCCACGTCCGGGTCCAGAGGTACGAGGTTGGTGCCCTGCGAGTAGCGTTCGGCGTACTTCCCGCGCACACCCTGGCGCAGTTCTTCGGCCGTGAAGTCGTACTCTTCGCGCAACTCGTCAGCGTTCGATCGCGTGTTCATAAGTCCTCCTCTCGCATGGAGTGGTCCGGAGGGCATGAAACCAATCTAGCCGTGCTCGACCGGAGCGCCAGCGGTCATGCTCCCGCGCCCGTAGAGCTGGAGGAACTCGGCCAGCTCCGCCGGGGAGAAGACGCCCAGCTCGGCGAAGACCTCGTGCGCGAACTCGGCGGGCCCCAGCCCGCTGGCGGTGATCACGCCGCGGTCGCGCGCCGCGAGCGCGTCCACGTAGTCGGCCGCCTCGGTCGCTCCGGGGGCGAAGCGCTCGAGGTAGTCGGCGCCGTTGCTGGTGTGGCTCCGCCCGCGGAGGAGCCCGGCGCGGGCCACCGCGATGGTGGCGCCGCAGATGGCCGCGACGGGCACGCCGGCTCCCTCCAGCGCCTGGAGGACGGACTCCAGCGGGGCCGCGGGATAGTCTCCTTCCCAGAGGTCGCCGCCGGGGAGGAGGAGGAGACGCACCGCGTCCGGGTGGGCCCGCAGCTCGTCCAGCGCCAGGTCGGGGAGGAGGCGGAGCCCGCCCATAGTGGTGACCGGGTCCCGCGAGAAGCCCACGGTCCGCACGGGGACCCCGGCCCACTGCCGGAGCCCGGCGACGGCGAGCCCCGGCTCCCAGTCGGCCATCCCCTCCGGGAGGAGGAGGTGCACGGCGGCGTCACTCACGAGCTCTTCCCGCGACGCCGGGTCCCGCGGTGAATCCGGCGATCGGCCACAGCTCCTGGTTGGCGGGGACGTTCAGGTAGATCCCGTCGAACCCCTGGAGGAGGGACTGCGCGCCCGACGCAAGGGAGTCGCCGACGGCGAAGTGGTCGGTGGCCTCCAGCATCACGGCGTCGGAATCGGCGACGTCGCCCGTGTCCCAGACGGCGCGGCCTCCCGCGGAGTGGATGGCGTACACCAGCTTCGTGGCGGCGGTCGGGGACGGACCCGGGTTGGACACGCTGAAGATGCGCAGCTCCAGGCTCAGGCGGCGGCTCTCCCCGGCAGCGTGGGCCTCGAAGGCCGGGAGGTCGCCGGAGCCGAGCGCCGCCAGCTTCTCCAGGTCGAGCTTGTCCCGGTCGCGCCCCGTGTAGCTGATCGCGGTGAACAGGAGCGCCGTCGGGGCGGTCCACTCGATCGGGAGGTCCCCTACCTCGTCCTGGGGGAGCATCATCTGCCCCGACAGGGCGACGTCGAACTTCCCGTCCGTGAGGCCCGCGGCCAGCTCCCTGAGCCGGTCGGCCTGCTCGGTGCCGGAGGGCGCCACCTCCACCCATTCGGCACGGAATCCGTGGGAGGCGCCGTGATAGTGCTCGCCGATGATCTCGGCCAGCGCTTCGCCCAGGTCGTGGTCGAAGCCGGTGAGCCTCCCCTCGCTCCGGTAGACGTAGGGAGCGCCGGACACGAAGCCGAACCGGAGCACGCCGCGCTCCAGCACGCCCTTCAGCTCGTCGCCCACGTCGTCGGCGGGGACCCAGGGGTCGCAGTCGCTGCTGCGGGGCCGGAACCGCGGCGCGGTCCCCATGTACCGTGTGTAGAGGTGCTCGTAGCGGGACCCGTCCTGCTGGTCGAGGAGGACGCCGAGCGCGGCGTTGAACACGCGGTTGACCTGCGAGATCCGGGTGCCGGGCGCTGCCAGCGGCGGGATCTGCGTGGTGATCTCGTATTGCATGGTCGTCCTCGTCCGGAGGGTTCCGCCGGCCTCTACTTCTTCCGGCGGTAGTGCGACGTCATGAACTCGTGCCACTCCCCGTCGTCGCCCAGGTAGCTGGACGTCATCACCCGGTGGTCGTCGCTCCGGAGCTCGATCCGGTCCCTGTACCTCGCCGTCTCCCCCTCGGTCGTGTAGCTGGGGCCTTCGCTGTCCAGCGCCAGCACCCCGCTCGCCGGGTCCATCTCGCCCTCGTAGATCCACATCTGGGGCATCATCGATCCCACGAAGGTGCCCACGTACCGCTGCTTCGCCGGGTCGTAGCCGAGCGTCATGAGGGTGGTCTGGGTCCCGCCGCCGGGGAGCTCGCCCCGCCCCTCGCACACCACCCAGACGCCGCCCAGCGAGCGCACGCTCTCGGTTCCCGTGTCCTTGAGGGGCGGCTCGCCGGGCGCGGCCTCCGCTTCCGACTCGTACGTCCACTCGCCGACCAGGCGCTCCAGCCAGCGGTGCTCCTCCTGCGGCTCCACGCTCATCTCCGCCTCCTCTCGCTCGGGAGTTCGACCCAGGACCATGATCCTACCTCAGCCGGACCCGCGCCAGGTGGATCCCGCTCGCGTCGCGCATGGACAGGTACACCACCTTCCCCCGCCCGAACCCGACCAGGGTGTACCCCGGCGGGAGCTGCATCCGGCTCACCATCTCGCCCTGCCGGCTGACCACGTCGTAGACCGGGCCGCCGGGAACCGGCCTCGCGGGGAGGGTGCGTATCCAGAGGTTCCCGTCCGCGTCGGCCCGCACGGTGCCGCCGGCGGCGAACGGGGGGCGGTAGTCCGGGAGCTCCGACGCGGGGACCACCCTCACCTGGCGCATGGCGGGAGGCGGGGGCGTGGCGCCGCCGCCCAGCGTGACCGGCGCGGGGATGCACGACGGCATCCCGGGCGGGGCTCCGCCGGGGGGCGTCCCGGGGAACGCGGCGGCGGCTCCCGGGACGGGCGTCACCCTGGCCTCCTCCCCCGGCTCGCAGGCGTATATGTAGCCGGCCGGGAACGCGAGCCCCGGGGGAAGGGTCCAGCCCCTGGAGAATCCGGGCGGGACGACGAACCCCGCGGGGATGGTGAAGCCGGGCGGGTACGGCCTGCGGTACTGGTTGGCCCAGCGGATCATGGACGATACGTAGACCGCGGCCGTGGTCCGCTCCTGCGCCGTCTTCACCGAGTCCACCAGCCGCTGCTTGTCCTCGTCCGTCAGCCGCTGCCACTCGAAGGGGAGCTTGGGGGACGAGGTCCAGCCGCCGTCGGGGTTCAGGTAGTCGATGCGGTAGTCGCGCCCGCGCACGAACGCGACCGCGCCGTCGGGGAGCACGGCCCACTCGTCGGTGCCGGGGAGCGGGTTGATCACCTGGTCGACGGTGAAGCGCCCCTCGCCGGTCCGGCGGACCGTCGACACCGACTTCGGGATGCGCATCGTCCCGAGGGTGTCGAGCATGCGCGTGTCCAGGTCGACCGCGACCACGAACGCCGAGTCGGGCTCCGGCGGGAAGTAGGGAACCCCCGACGGCGGCGCCGCGCGCGGCCGCTCCGCCTGCGCGGGGATGCGGTAGACGACGCGGCCCCTCGCGTCGACCCCGGGCCACCCGTAGGACCCGCCCGGGTTGGTGAGCCAGGGGACGTCCTGCACCCTCCACACCGAGCGGACCCGCGCGATCCTCGCCGCGGGGTCGAGCACCACGATGGCGTACGAGACCGGGTCGACGAACAGGGTGGTGTCCCCGCGGAAGGGGATGAGCACCCCGGCGCGGGTGCCGTAGGTGTTGGACACCTCGGCCAGGGAGTCGAGCACCACGCCCACGACGCTCATGGCGGTGTCCATCACCAGGAGCCGCCGCCGTGCGCCGTCGTTCACCAGCACGCGACCGTCCGGGAGCTCCCGGACGCCCGTGATGGAGCCCAGCCGCTCGGTGGAGAGCGCGGAGGCGGTGGTGATGCGCTGGACCGGCGGGCCGGCGGTGCGGGAGGCCGCGGGGCCGGGGACGGTGTCGCTCTGGGCGGCCGCCGGCGACGGGGCCGCGGCCAGGGCGGCCAGCCACGCGAGGCGGCGGAGGGGGGCGGCGGTCATTGGCGTATGATCGAGATGGACTCGAAGCTTCCGGAGGTCACGATGGTCTCGCGGAACGACGCGGTCACCTCGCCGCCGCCCCCGCCGACGTACATCCCCGTGCCGCTGCGGATGGAGGCGAGGTAGCGGGGATCGAGGAGGCTGACGACGGAGGCGGGGAGCTTCCGCCGCTGCTCGGCGGTCAGCAGCCCGCGCACGACCGGGGCGAGCTCCGTCAGCATGTCGACCTGCGCCCGCCGCGCGCGGAGGAAGCGGCCGTACGCCTCGTCCTCGTCGAACCGCTCGGGGAGCGCGGCGAGGTGCCGGGCGACGGGGGTCCAGAGGGAGTCCGCGCGGTAGGTGTACCGCCGGTTCATGGACGCGATGCTGTCCGCCTGCAGGGAGGTGAGCCGCAGCGAGTCCTGCGAGCGCAGGATGGTCGCCATGGGATTCGGGACGCTCCCGGTGCTCGCGGAGCGGAGCAGCGACTCCGGGAACCGCGAGCCCGGCTGCGTGCGCCCGGATACGAGCTGCTGCGCGAGGCTCTGCCGCTCCCGCGTGGGCCCCAGGTCGATGCGCATGGAGGCCGTGAGCATCACCGGGGAGCGCAGCGTGAGGAACTGGGGGCGCGTGGCCCCGAACCGCTGGTTCACCTCGTACCGGTACCGCCGGGTCTGCGGGTCGAAGCCGCGGACGTACAGGAGCGACGGGTCGGGGAAGGGGTTCTGCCCCCACCCCTTCAGCCCCCCGGACCCGTTGAGCAGGAGGTCCGCGGCGCCGAGCGGGTTGGAGAGCGAGAAGGAGAGGGCGGCGCGCTGCGGCATCCGGAACTTGGCGCGGTCGAGCGTGGCGTTCAGCGACGCGCTGGAGCTCCACGGCCCCCGGCAGCTGTTGCGCGCGGCGATCCTCCCGACCTGCTTCTCCAGGCAGCTGCGGGTGGCGCCGGTGGAGCTCGCCAGGAGCTGGCGCATCCCTTCGGCGACCGCCGGGTCGCCGCCGCCGGAGGGCGCGGGGACGAAGGCGCGGTCGTTGGAGTAGCCGTCGCCGTTGACGTCCCCGGCGATGGTCGGGGTGAAGGCGCTCCCCGAGCGGAACGATCCGCTCCAGCTCACCTGCACGGCGCCGAAGAAGCGGTACCGCAGGTTGTAGCTGACCTGGTGCGGCCCCTGCCCGGACGGGGCCCACTCCACGCCGAGCGGGTTCCCCGCGGTGCTGCTGAACCCGGACACCTGCTCGCGGACGTGCGAGTAGGTGTACGCGGCGCTCCAGCCGAAGGCGCTCGGGCCGCGCGGGATGGGGCCGAGGCGCAGGGAGAGCTGCGCGGTGCGGGAGCGGAGGTCGGAGCGCATCTCCGTGACCCGCGCGAAGGCCTGCGACACGCGGGCGTCGCGGGAGGCGATGCTCCCGGTGGCGGGGACGATGCTCGACGGCTCCACGAACACCGGGCGCCCCTCGTCGGCCAGGGTGAAGCGCGTGTCGGGACGGAAGTTCAGGTCGACGGAGCGCTGCTGGTTGAGGTTCAGCGACCAGGTGCCCTCGACGCCCAGGGAGAAGCGCGCGTCGAGGACGCTCCCGCTCCACGACAGGTTGGAGCGCACCGTCTTCTGGGGCGCGAAGTCCGTGTCGAACAGGGTGACGTTGGGGGCCGCGCTCGCGAACACGCTCCCGGTGGTGCCGTCGGCGCAGCGGTCGGGTACCGCGGCCGGGTCGGCGGCGTACCGGGCCCAGTCGGGTACCGGCACGGCCGGGCCGACGCACACGATCTGCTGGGCGCCTCCCGGGAGCCCGGTGTTGTCGAGGGCGGAGCCGATCTGCCCCGCGCCCGAGCCGTTGGAAAACACCCCGACGCCGCCGCGGACCACCGCGCGCGGCGCCCTCGCGGCTCCGGCAAAGCTCTCGATCTCCTGGGCCCTCCCGACCGTCCAGGAGAAGCCGAGGCGCGGGCTGAAGGCCACGGGGGCGGGGACGCGGTCGTTCCGCCGCCCGAAGACCGACTCCACCAGCGGGTTGAAGGCGGGGGCCTCCGTGTAGCGGGAGTGGTCCAGGCGGACGCCGTACTGGAACTGGAGGTCCGGGGTGCGCCGGTAGGAGTCGCCCAGCGACACCGAGCCGCTCCACTGCCCGGTGGAGCGCCGGTGGGAGGTGAGGGTGCGGCTGAACGAGGCCGGCCGGCCTGCCTCGAGGTCCGCGAGGGAGTTGAAGAGGAACGAGCCGAGCAGGTTGGACGACTGCTCCTGGGTGCTCCCGCTGAACTGCACCTCGGTGGAGAGCTTGATGCGGTGCCGGTTGGAGTCGTCGAACCAGGAGAGGCTGTTCTGCAGGGTGCCGCTGGTGGAGCGCGAGGAGGAGCCGAGGCCCTGGTTCCCCCCGAAGGCCAGGCTCTGCACCCCGCTCCCGCCGTCGGCGAAGACGGAGCTCACGCGGACGCGGCCGGCGGGGAGGTCGAGGTACGGCTCGCCGTGGTCGCTGGACAGGTTGAGCCCGGCGGAGGTCTCGCTGAGGAGCATCCCGAAGTACCCGCTGTGCCGCCCCTGTAGCCCCCCGCCCCAGGAGGTGCGGTCGCCGCCGGCGGAGGCGAGCTGGGTGGCGCCGCCGCCCACGGGCGTCTGCCGCCGCCAGTTGCCGTTGAAGGTGAGGTTGTACGACTGCCCGCTCGAGGAGCTGGGCGGGGACAGGTCGACGCTGCCGAACACGGACCCGTTGTCGCTCAGCCGGCTGGGCCGGTCGGGGCCGGCGAGGGCGGGGACCCCCTGTCCCCGGAGGATCCCCACGAGGCGCGACACGGAGTCCATGGCGATCCCCGCGGTCCGGAGGCCGAGGGCGCTGGTGCTGAGCAGCGTCTGGTTGTCGGCCGACTGCCGGCCGAGCTGGTACGAGACGCTGTAGAACGACTTGTTGCGCGAGATGGGCCCGGAGGCCATCCCGCCCACGGAGACGTTGGTGTACTCGGAGCCCACCGCCCGGGCGGCCCGGTCGGTCCACTGCACCTGCGGCGAGGTGAGCACCAGGCTCATCCCGCGGACGCGGAAGTTGGAGCCGGCGCCCGGGCGGAGGTTGAAGTTGGCGCCGCTGAACCCGCCCCGCGACGGGTCGAAGGGCGAGGTGGTGAGCGAGCTGGAGACCGCGGCGTCCCGGGGGAGCCCGTTGGCGCCGACCTGCATCCCGTTGAGGGTGACGCTGTTCTGGTCGGCGCCCAGCCCCAGGACGGAGAAGCCGTCCGGCTCGCCGTCGAGCCCCGGCACCAGGAGGACCCCGGGAAGGGAGGCGGCCATGGCCGCGACGTTCCCCTGGAGCTCGGGCGGGAGGCTCCCCGGGGCGACGGCGCGCTCGGTGCCGCCGACGTCGGGGGTCTGCGTGTTCCGCCCGACGCGCTCCTGGGTCTGCGCGACGACGACCACGGGGTCGAGCTGCACGACGGAGAGCCGCGCGTCGGCGACGAGGACGTCCTCGTCGGCCAGGCGCTTGATCTCGAACTGCCGGAAGTTGTACCCGACGAGGGCGTACCCCATCATGTAGTCGCCCGGCCCGCCGGGGAAGGCGATCTGGAAGCGCCCCTGCGCGCTGGTGCGCGCCTCCCGCGTGACGTTGCCGGGGATGGAGGTGGCGGTGACGCGCACGCCGGGGAGCGGGAGCCCTTCCGCGTTGGTGACCTGCCCCCGGATGACGTCGGTCTGCGCCGCGAGGGCGGCGGGCCCGGCGGCGATCGCGGCGACCGCCGCGAGCAACAGGAGCAGCCTGCGCGGGAGGACGCGGTTCAGCAGCGCGCGCATCGGGTACGTCGGTAGAGGGAGAGGAGGAGAGGAAGGAAGGGGGGCGGGGCGTGCCTGGAGCCGCGTGAGGGATGCGCGCCCGGCAGGGCCGAGACCCCGGGGGCGGTTTCCCGGGGGCTCGGCGGAGTTAGGCGGCGTTGTTTGCCGCCTTACTCCGCGCGCAGCCCGGCCCCCCGCCCGCGGGGGGACACGCCCGAGCCTGTCGTTTGCTACGGCAGCTCGTCCACGTTGTTGATGACCTTCCCCACGAGCCCGTACTCGATGGCCTCGTCGGCGGAGAGCCAGAAGTTGCGCCGGGTGTCCTTGGTGATCTTTTCCACCGGCTGCCCCGTGGCGTCCGCGAAGATGCGGTCCATCCGCTCGCGCATCTTGATGATCTCCCGCGCCTCGATGTCGATGTCGGCCGCGGTGCCGCCGACGCCGCCCGCCGGCTGGTGCAGGAGGAAGCGGGTGTGCGGGAGGCAGAACCGGTCCTCCTTGTCCGCCGCGACGAAGATCAGCGCGCCGGCGCTCGCCACCCAACCGGTGCCCACGATCCGCACCTTGGGCTTCACGAAGCGGATCATGTCGTGGATGGTGTCGCCCGACTCCACGTGGCCGCCCTGGGAGTTGATGAAGACGGTGATCGGCTTGTCCGACTCGGAGGAGAGCGCCAGGAGCTGCGCCATGACACTGGCGGCCAGCCGCTGGTTCACCTCGCCGCTGATGATGACCGTGCGGGACTTGAAGAGCCGCTCCCGCATGGGGTCGGTGAGCGGCGTGGTGGGCATGTCGGTGGCGGGCGACGCCGGCCGCTCCGGGGTCTCCTCGTCCTCTTCGTCCTGCATCCGCCAGGTCTGGTCCATTGGGATCCCGTCCGAATATGTGGGTAACGCGAAAGGGCTTGCCGGCACGGGTCGCGCCGGGCGCCGCGGGTGTCCTGGAATAACCATGCCGGGCAATGGCCGGGGAGCGCAAGCCCCCGTCCGGCACGGACGGTTGTCTTGTGTCCGGATACTTGCGCCGTATTATGGGCACGAGGCCCCTGGCATCGGCAAAACCCCATCCCAGAGAGACGACTATGAAGCGTACCCTCCGACTCGGTCTGACGAGCCTGTACGTGCTCGCCGGCGGCGCCGTGCTTGCCTTCGGCTCGGTCCCCACCCCGGCCGCCGCCGCTCCGGCCCTGGTGTGCGTCCACAGCGAGTGCCGGGCCACCTGTCGGGACCTCGGCTGGGACACCGGCCGCTGCAACACGACCGGGGACTGCGTCTGCTCGTACTACATGTGCGGCGGCCAGATCTGCTGACCGTCTCCGTGCTCCCTCTTCCCGCCGGCGGGGAGAGGGGGCGCGCCCCCGCCTCCCCTTCCGGTTGACTCGTCCCGCCCCCGGCGTGATCTTGCGTCGCTCCACCGACGCACCCCAGCCGCGCGCCCCTGATGTCCGCCAGACCCGAGCTGTCCGACCCCGACCTCTGGGCCCCGCTCACCGACCGGGAGCGGCGCGACCTGCTTGCCGACGCGCTCCTGGAGGCGCTGGCGGGGGCGCCCGGAGTGGCGGGGGCGCGCATCGAGGTGGGACCCGTGGAGCGCCCCTACGACCTCACGGCGGTGGTGGAGACGGACGTGGGCGACCTGCGCACGCCGCTCTGGTCGCACGCGCGGGCGAGCGTCTTCGTGGACCCCTCCATCCACCCGGCCAACCGGAGGCAGCTGGCCCCGGGGAAGTCACTGGCGGAGGCGGCGGAGCGGCTGCGCGCGCGGCTGGCCGTCCCCTTCCGGCTGGAGTCGCGCGGGCTCACCGCGACGATGTCCCCGGAGCCGGGGGTGGAGCGGAGCTGGACGGCGGAGCGCGCCCGCTTCCGCAACCGCACGGCGGTCACGCGCGAGGACGTGGTGGCGAACGCCGCGGAGGTGGACGTGCGCGACCTCCTGGCGCACTTCTACACCGGCCCGGCGCTGCGCATGGTGGGGGAGGACGGCGCGGCCTTCCTCCTCCCCGCGGCCCCGGAGGCGGAGGGGCCGCTGGTCTCCCTCTGCCACGGCTGCGGCCGCTGGGCGGAGGGGCCCGTCGCCGCCTGCCCGGGGTGCGGCGGGGCGGTCGAGACCGTCCTCGCCGTCCGCCCCGCCGCGCCGGTGATCCCGCCGTTTCCGAGAACTCCCACACTGCCGAGAGAATGACCTCTATCCTGGCCGCCGCCGGCGGCGCCACCCACCTGGAGTGCAGCGTCTGCGGCGCGCGCCACGAGAGCGAGGAGCCGCAGCGCCTCTCCACGTGCTGCCAGAAGCCGCTCTTCGCGCGCTACGACCTGGACGACGTGGGGGAGCGGCTGTCGCGCGACGACCTGGCCGGGCGCTCGGCCGACCTGTGGCGCTACGCCGAGCTCCTCCCCGTCCGCGACCCCCGCAACGCGATCCGCCTGGGCGAGGGGTGGACGCCGCTCATCGAGACGCCGCGGCTGGCGGACCGGCTCGGGGTGGGGCGGGTGTGGATCAAGGACGAGGGCCAGAACCCCACCGCGTCCTTCAAGGCGCGCGGGTTGTGCATGGCCGTGTCCCGGGCGAAGGAGCTGGGTATGCGCGAAGTGGCGCTCCCCTCGGCGGGGAACGCAGGGAGTGCCACCGCCGCCTACGCGGCGGCCGCGGGGATGCGGGCACACGTGGTGGTGCCGCGGGACACGCCCGCGCCCATCGTGGAGGAGATGCGCGCCCTGGGCGCGGAGGTGGAGCTGCTGGACGGGCTGATCAACGACTGCGGTGTCCGGGTGGCGGAGGGCGTGCGTGAGCGGGGCTGGTTCGACCTGTCCACGCTCAAGGAGCCGTACCGGGTGGAGGGGAAGAAGACCATGGGCTATGAGGTGGCGGAGCAGCTGGGGTGGACGCTCCCGGACGCGATCGTCTATCCCACGGGCGGGGGGACCGGGCTGGTGGGGATGTGGAAGGCGTTCGAAGAGATGGAGAGACTGGGCTGGATCGGTCCGGAGCGCCCGAAGATGGTGTCGGTGCAGGCGGCGGGGTGCGCCCCCATCGTGCGCGCCTGGGGCGGCGGACACGCGGAGGCGGAGCCCTGGGCGGACGCGCACACCTACGCGTCGGGTCTGCGCGTCCCCCGCGCGGTGGGCGACTTCCTGATCCTGGGCGCTGTGCGCGCCTCGGGGGGCGCGGCCGTGGCCGTCGCCGACGACGAGATGCGCCGCTGGACCCCCGTGGTGGGCGCCGACACCGGGATCTTCTGCGCCCCCGAAGGCGCCGCCACCGCCGCCGCCGTCCCGCTACTCCGCGAGCGCGGCGTGCTGGGGCCCGACGACTCCGTGGTCCTGTTCAACACCGGGAGCGGGCTCAAGTACGTCGGGATGTAGCGCGGTGTCGGCTCCGAAAAAGCGCACCGGGCGGGCCTCGAAAGAGGCCCGCCCGGTTCTTTGGTGTGCCCAGCATGGGCGATGGTCCGGAGGTGAAAGTCCTCCCGGAACTTGGTCGTAGGGACCGAAGCGAGCCGCAAGGCGCCTTTCCGCGAGGGGAGCGCTGAAAGAAGCGGGGTAGCGAACCCGTCGAGCCGACGAACAGAAACCGGATAGGAGGCGCTGCGGAGCAGGGCGAGCGTGCCAATGAACGCGAAGCTCTCACGACCAAGGCGAAGCGGCGTAGATCCGGCGGCTGTGCGGGGAAGGCCATCGTTCTTACCTGGGGAGATCTCGCCTCGCGCCTGAAAGGGCGACGTTCGGTCGGCCGACCGAACGGAGCGAGAAGTCAGCAGAGGCCGTAGTAGCCGGCTGGGGTGCACACATGCGCTTGGACCCAGCCCCAGCGGTGAAGGGCCGAACGGAGAGGAGAGCGAAACGACGTTGCACCTCGGGAGAGCAATGCGCCAGATGTCCATGCAAATGGAGCTGCTGCTGGAGGGTAGGGGTGAAGCCCCGAGAGCAGAGCAGAGCGGCGAAGCGATCCCGGCGGCGCAAGGAGACGAGCGCTCAGGAGTCGGCGGCCTGCGGGAGCTGATGGAGCAGGTCGTCGAGCGCGACAACCTCATACGAGCGTTGAAGCGCGTGCGGAGCAACAAGGGGAGTGCCGGCATCGACGGGATGTGCGTGGAGGAGTTGCCGGAGTACCTTCGGGGGAACTGGGAGCGGATCCGAGCGGAGCTGCTCGCGGGAAGCTACCAGCCCTCGGCGGTGCGAAGGCAGGAGATCCCCAAGAGCGGGGGCGGAGTCCGGCAGCTGGGGATTCCGACCGTGCTCGACCGGTTCATCCAACAGGCCATCCTGCAGGTGCTGCAGCCGATCTTCGATCCCACGTTCAGCGAGCACAGCTACGGCTTCCGGCCCGGACGCAGGGCGCACGACGCGGTCTGTCAGGCGCAGCGGTACGTCCAGTCGGGGCGCAGGTGGGTGGTGGACGTGGATCTGGAGAAGTTCTTCGACCGGGTCAACCACGACATCTTGATGGCGCGCGTGGCGAAGCGGGTCGAGGACAAGCGGCTGCTCCGGGTGATCCGCCGCTACCTGGAGGCCGGGATCATGGCCAACGGGGTGGTGGTGGAGCGGCACGAGGGGACGCCGCAGGGCGGACCCTTGTCGCCGCTCTTGGCAAACGTGCTGCTGGACGAGGTGGACCGGATGTTGGAGGGGAGCGGCCACCGGTTCGTGCGCTACGCCGATGACTGCAACGTGTACGTGCGGTCGAAGCGAGCGGGCGAGCGGGTGATGGGCCGGATGGCTCGGCTCTACGCGAAGCTCAAGCTCAGGGTCAACGAGGAAAAGAGCACGGTGGCGCGCGTGTGGGAGCGGAAGTTCCTGGGCTACAGCTTCTGGGTGGCCCCGGGGAAGCTCGTCAAACGCCGCGTCGCGCCGAAGGCCCTGGAGGGCTTCAGGGAGCGCATCCGGGAGATCACGGCCCGGAACGGAGGGAGAGCGCTGGAGAAGGTGGTGGAGGAGCTACGGTCGTACCTGCCGGGCTGGAAGGCCTACTTCCGACTGGCGGATACGCCGGGGATCTTCAACGAACTCGATCAGTGGATCGCCCGACGGCTGCGGATGGTGCAGCTCAAACAGTGGAAGCGAGGGACGACCGTCTACCGGGAACTGCGAAGGCGGGGTGTGCCGGAGCGGCCTTGCCGGGCGGCGGCGGCTCACGCCCGACGCTGGTGGAGAATCGCCGGACACGGCGCGCTCAACACCGCCATGCCCAGGAAATACTTCGACGGTCTGGGGCTTCCTCGGCTGGCACCGCACTGACCTCAACTTTCCGAACCGCCGGATGCGGACCCGCATGTCCGGTGGTGTGGGAGGGGTGTAGCCGGGATCACCGGCTACCCCCTATCCCGATTGGGCATCGGCGTGTGGGCGTCAGGGCGAGATCACCCCCCACGTCGCCACCTGCACCGTGGAAGCCCCCTGCACCCACACCTTCTGACCCGGGCGCAGCTCGGCGACGGTGCCCGAGAGCCGGACCGTCCCGCCGTCGCGGCGCCGGAGCTGGAGCCCGCCGTCCGGGGCGCGCTCCACCGTCCCCGCCACCACCGGGCGCCCCTCCACCGAGCGGACGTCGTACCCGGCCGCCTCGATCGCCCCGCCCGACGCGCGCCCCCACACCTCCACCTCCGCGCCGCCCAGGCGCCGCACCTCCGCCGCCAGCGGCCCCGTCACCCGCACGCTCCGCCCGCCCGGCTCGTTCACCACCACCTGCGGGAGCGGCGCCGAGCCCACCACCCGCACCGTCCCCACCGCCCGGTCCGCCGCGCCCCCCGGGCTCCCCGCGGGAGCGGACTGCACCGGGGCGCAGGCGGCGAGCGCCAGGCCCAGCCCCAGGAGCGCGCCGTGCCTCACTTCGTCCTCACCAGCGTCACGTACGTCTGCTCGGGCGTGGCCTCCGCCGACCGCGACGGGGCGGTTGGCGCCCCGAACATCGCCTGCTCGCGCTGGCGGACGCGCCACTCGACCGAGCGGTCCTCGCGGAACTGCGAGGGCTCGCCGCCGAACGCCAGGAGCGCCCCCTCGAACGGCGCCAGCGACGGGGAGGGCGGCCCCACCACGGGGACGATCCCGGTGGCCGTCACGTCCACCGAGATGATCGAGTTGGAGGTGGGCGAGCCGTGGAAGGGGATCAGCGTGTACTCCCCCGCGCCCTGCACGCAGAGGAGCTGCGCCGGGGCCGGGCCCGCCTCGAACACCTGCCCCACCTGGAGCGCCGGCACCGTGGTGCACGCGCCCGGGAGGGGGGAACCGCCCGCGGAGACGCGGAGCTGCGCGCCCGCCGCCGCCGTCACCCCGAAGCGGAGGTACGCCGCCCCGCCCGCCCGCAGCGGGAGCTGGGTGGTCGCCCCTTCGGAAAGGCGCCGCACCTTGAGCGGGAAGCTCCCGCGCAGGTTGGTGAGGACCGAGCGGTAGTTCCAGCTGGGCTGGTTGAAGCGCGAGTCCGCCATGGCCACGGCGTCGTCCGTGTAGACCGACACCGCCCAGTCGCGGAACCAGGGGATCGGGTCCGCCCCGCCCAGCGCCTGCCGCAGGTTCGCCATCCCCGTGGTGGTGTTGTTCAGCAGCCCGTTGAAGAAGGCGCGGTCGTCGCCGTTGCGGCGGTCCGCCGCGTAGCGCAGGAACTGCCAGGCCGCGCCGCGCGTGGCCAGGTCGTCCGAGTCCGTGTCGTACGGCGAGTTCTGCTCCGGCTCCAGGTAGTGGTTCCCCAGGCGGCCGAAGTTGGCGATCGCGTACATGTTCGCGGCGTTCAGGATGGTCCCCGACGACTGGATGCGCGGGATGTCGACGTTCTGCCGGGGCGCCACGCCGCTCTGCTGGTAGAAGGCCAGCTCCTCGGCCACGTGGCTGAGCCCTTCGTTCAGCCACACTTCCTCGTTGAGCCCGGCCTGCGGCGCCTGGAGCACGTACAGCCGGCGCCCCGCGTTCAGCACGTGCTGGAACTCGTGCGCCATGGTCCCCGGCGTCGCGGTCCGGAGGCGCTGCGGGTGGAAGGGGTGGTTCACGTTCCCCCCCGCCCGCGCCGGGTCCGGGGCCAGCAGGTAGATCAGCTCCGACTCGTTGCTCGACGGGCATCCCTGCACGTTGCGGGTGTCGCGCTTGGGGAACAGGTCGCGCGCGAACACCAGCCCGCTCACGAACTGGCTGGAGGAGGGCCCGGTGAGGTCGTTGATGGCCCGGGTGAAGAACAGGATCACGCGCCCGTTCTTGTCCACGTCCGAGGGCTCGCCGAAGACGCTGGTGTCCAGCGGGTAGATCACCTGGTCGAAGGTGGTCCCCATCTCCCGGTAGTCCGCGTCGCTGAACCCGTTCGCCGGGTTGGCGGTGTCCGCCACCACGATGGCGCGCTCGGTCACCGCCACCACGCGCCCGGTGCGGAGGTCGGGGTTCGCGCAGTTGTCCTCGAACTCGACGTTGAGCTGGAGCCGCTCCCCCACGCTGGGGAGGCGGCCGTCCGGCCCCGAGGGGTCGTCTTCACACGCCGCGAGGCCGGCGGTGAGCAGGGCGAGGGCCAGGATGCGCTTCATGGGGTCAGGCGTCGGGGTGCTGGGAAGGACGAGCCGGGAAGGGTCCGCCACGGGACTGCGCGTCACCGCAGGTCCCGCGCCGCGAGCCGCAAACGGGAATTGTACTCCGCGCCGCTCCGGAAGGGTCCGCGCGGGTGTGGTCGCGGGGGCGGGGGCGTGCTATCTTGCCGCCGCTCCCGGACCGGAGCCACGTCACCCCTGATCCGCGACCTTCCCATGCCCCAGAACCAGGCCCGGCACTTCCTCGCCATCCCGGACTTCTCCCGGGACGAGCTGTACGACGTCCTCGACCTCGCCGCCCGCATGAAGAGCGGGGAGTACGCGGAGAAGCCGCTCGCGGGGAAGACCCTCGCCATGATCTTCACCAAGAGCTCCACCCGCACCCGCGTCTCCTTCGAGGTGGGGACCTTCCAGCTCGGCGGGCACGCGCTCTTCCTCTCCTCGCGCGACATCCAGCTCGGCCGCGGCGAGCCCATCCGCGACACCGCGCGCGTCCTGTCGCGCATGGTGGACGGGATCATGATCCGCACCTTCGACCACGCCGACCCCGAGGAGCTGGCCCGCTGGGGGAGCATCCCCGTCGTCAACGGCCTCACCGACCTCCTGCACCCGTGCCAGATCATGGCCGACCTGCAGACCATCCAGGAGAGCTTCGGGCGCGACCTGTCGGGGGTCAAGGTGGCGTGGGTGGGCGACGGCAACAACATGGCGAACTCCTGGCTCAACGCCGCGTACCGGTTCGGCTTCGAGCTGCGCCTGGCCTTCCCCGCCGGCTACGAGCCCGACGCGGAGATCCTGGAGCGCGCCCGGGGCGCCGCCACCATCGTCACCACCCACGACCCGCGCGAGGCCGTGGAGGGCGCCGACGTGGTGAACACCGACGTGTGGACCTCCATGGGGCAGGAGGAGGAGTCCGCCCGGCGCATCCGCGACTTCGCCGGCTACTGCGTGAGCGACGAGCTGATGGGGCTGGCCTCCGAGCGCTCCATCTTCCTGCACTGCCTCCCGGCGCACCGGGGGGAGGAGGTCACCGACGAGGTGATCGAGGGGCCGCGGTCGCGGGTGTTCGACGAGGCCGAGAACCGCCTGCACGTGCAGAAGGCGATCCTGGCGACGCTGATGGGGTGAGCTTTTGACGGGGGGCCGCTCCGGAGCCCGGCCAAACAGCGGCCGGTCTCCTGCGCGGGGGCGGTGAGCCTCGCAAACCGCGCGAGTCTCCCCGCCCCGGAGTGAGCCACCGGAAACAGCCCCGGTGTCTCCCTCCGACAAGGATTTGATGGGTACTGCGGGAACTGCAACAACGACGGGGCGGCACCTTCGCGGTGTCGCCCCCGTGCCTTTGCAGGCTGTCCCCTGTCCCCTGTCCCCTTCACTCCCTAGGTGTCCGCCGCCGCTCCAGGCGCTGGTCCTCCCACGACACCGGGTCCTCCACGGGCTCCAGGTGCGTGAACACCGTGCAGTTGGGGACCGTGGCGCGGATGCGCTCCTCGATGTGCTCCAGCAGGTCGTGGCCGCGTTGCACCGTCCACTCGCCGGGCACCAGCACGTGCACCGACACGAAGCGGCGGGCGCCGGCCTGGCGGGTGCGCAGGGCGTGGAACTGCACCCCGTCCCCCGTGTGCTCCGCCATCACCGCGGCCACGGCGCGGCGCTCCGGCTCCGGGAGGGCCGTGTCCAGCAGCCCCAGCAGCGAGCGGCGCAGCAGCCCCACCCCCGTCCGCACCACGTTCACCGCCACCGCGATGGCGATCAGCGGGTCCAGGCGGTCCCACCCCGTCGCCGCCACCGCCGCCACCCCCAGCACCACCCCCGCCGACGTCCACACGTCCGTCATCAGGTGGTGGGCGCCCGCCTCCAGCGTGATCGACTGGTGGCGCCGTCCCGCCCCGAAGAGCACCCGCGCCACCCCGAAGTTGATCACCGACGCCACCAGCGAGATCCCCAGCCCCAGCCCCACCTCGCGGATCGGCTGCGGGTCCAGCAGGCGGAGCCCCGCCGGGACCAGGATGCCGAGCGCCGCGATCAGCACCAGCGCACCCTCGAACCCGCTGGAGAAGTACTCCGCCTTGGTGTGCCCGTAGGCGTGCTCCTCGTCCTCCGGGCGCTCCGCCACCGCCAGAACGAAGAGCGCCACCACCGCCGCCAGCAGGTTCACCAGCGACTCCATCGCGTCCGACAGGAGGCCCACCGACCCGGTGAGCACGTACGCACCCCCCTTGAGCCCGATGGTGGCCAGGGCCGCGAAGACGGAGATCAGCGCGTAGCGCCGCAGCGAGCGACGCTCGGTCGGGGACTCGGCGTGCATGGATCGGGGCCGGGGGTCGGAAGCGAGCCGTGAAGGTGGCCCGCCGCGCCCCCCGTCGCAAGGACGGTGCGCGCCCTCTCTAGTGCCATTCCGGCAGGCGCGTTACCTTTTCTCCCGGGCCGAGCGGCCCCCCGACGGCACCGCACCCGAGAGAAACCACATGGCCGACGCCACCCTCCTGCGCACCCCGCTGCACGGCGAGCACCTCGCCCTCGGCGCCAAGATGGTCCCCTTCGCCGGGTACGAGATGCCCGTGCAGTACCCCACCGGGATCACCGCCGAGCACCACGCCGTCCGCAACGGCGCGGGGCTCTTCGACGTCTCGCACATGGGCGAGTTCGAGGTGCGCGGCGAGCGGGCGCTGGAGTTCGTGCAGCACGTCAGCACCAACGACGCCTCCAGGCTGGAGGTGGGGCAGGCGCAGTACTCCACCCTCCTGAACCACGAGGGGCGGCTCCTGGACGACCTCCTGGTCTACCGCTACCCCGGGCACTACATGCTGGTGGTGAACGGGTCCAACAAGGACAAGGACTTCGCCTGGGTGTCGCAGTTCGCCCCGCAGTTCGGGGTGGAGCTGGTGGACCGCACCGAGGAGATCGCCCTCCTGGCGCTGCAGGGCCCGAAGGCGCAGGCCATCCTGGCCCGCCTCACCGGCGCCGACCTGGAGTCCATCCGCTACTACCGCTTCGCCGAGGGGACCGTGGCCGGCGCCGCCGCCACCCTCTCCCGCACCGGGTACACCGGCGAGGACGGCTTCGAGCTGTACGTGGACGCCGCCGACGCCCCCGCCCTCTGGCGGCGCATCCTGGAGGAGGGCGCCGCCGAGGGCGTCCTCCCCGCCGGGCTGGGGTGCCGCGACTCGCTCCGCCTGGAGATGGGGTACGCGCTCTACGGCAACGACCTGGACGAGGGGCGCACCCCGCTGGAGGCCGGGCTGGGGTGGGTGGTCAAGCTGGACAAGGGCGAGTTCGTGGGGCGCGACGCCCTGCGCCGCCAGAAGGAGGAGGGTGTGAAGCGGCGCCTGGTGGGCTTCGTCCTCAGGGAGCGCGGCTTCCCGCGCCACGGCTACCCGGTGAGCGTCGGCGGCGAGGAGGCGGGGGAGGTCACCAGCGGCGTGCTCAGCCCCACCGTGGGGAAGGGGATCGGGATGGCGTACGTCCCCGCCGAAGCCGCGAAGCCCGGCACCGAGATCGGGATCGTCATCCGCGGGCAGGCCGTCCCCGCCGAGGTGGTCCGCCCGCCGTTCCACACCGGGGGGACCGTCCGGTCCTGATCCGCACGCGAGCCGGAGAGAGCACGAGACCGTGGCAGAAACCGTAGTCGTCACCACCGAGGACCTGGAGCCGGCCGTCCGCCTCCGCGCCGCCTTCGAGGAGGCGGGGCTCCGCGCCGAGCTCCTCACCGCCGGGGAGGGGCTGGGGGACGCCTCCGGGGAGCCGGTGCTCCTGGTCCTCACCGGGGGGCTGCGGGAGCGCCGCGCCCGCTCGCTGGTCGCCGCCGCGCGCGAGCGGGGACGCATCCCCATCGTCGGGCTCACCGAGGAGACCGAGCCCGCCGACCGCGACGTGTGCCGCGAGCTGGGGATCTCCGAGTGCTTCTCCAAGCCGGTGGACGTGGACGAGGTGGTGCTCGTGGGCCGGCGCCTGGTGCAGCGCGAGCAGCTCCGCGAGATCACCGGGATCGTCGGCGAGACCGAGGCCATGGAGGAGGTGCTGGAGCGGGTGGTCCAGATCGCCCCCACCGACGCCACCGTCCTCATCCAGGGGGAGAGCGGGACCGGGAAGGAGCTGGTGGCGCGCGGCATCCACGCCCTCTCCCGCCGCCGCCACCGCCCCTTCATCGCGGTGAACGTGGCCGCCCTCCCCGAGACGCTCCTGGAGTCGGAGCTGTTCGGGCACGAGAAGGGCGCCTTCACCGGCGCCACCGACCGGCGCAAGGGACTCTTCGAGCTGGCCAACAGCGGGAGCATCTTCCTGGACGAGATCGGGGAGATGCCCATGGCCACGCAGACCAAGCTCCTCCGCGTGCTGGAGGAGCGGGAGTTCCGGCGCGTCGGCGGGGAGGACGAGATCCGGGTGGACGTGCGGGTGATCGCGGCCACCAACCGCGAGCTGCGCGACGAGGTAGGGCGCGGCGACTTCCGCCGCGACCTCTACCACCGGCTCAACGTGCTGCGCATCGAGCTCCCCCCGCTGCGGGAGCGCCGCGCCGACATCCCCCGCCTGATCGAGCGCTTCATCCGCCACTTCAGCACCACGCACGACCGCCCCTTCCTGGGGATCGACCCGGAAGCGCTCCGCCTCCTGGTGGAGTACGAGTGGCCGGGGAACGTGCGCGAGCTGCGCAACCTGGTGGAGAGCATGGTGATCCTGGCCCCCGGCCGGGTCATCCGTCCCGAGGACGTCCCCCCCGAGGTGCGCGGCGGCGGCAGGCGGCGCGGCGCCCTGGTCCCGGTGGCGCCGGTGGTGGAGACGCGCGCCGCCCCGGTGGGCGGGGGCACCCCCCCGCAGGAGCTGGAGTTCATCTTCAGGACCATCTACGACCTGAAGCTGGACATCGACGACCTGCGGCGCGAGTTCGACGCCTACCGCGAGCGGGAGCGCTTCCGCGACCCCCTGCGCATCCCCGTGCCGGGCGTCGGCTATCCCGCCGACACGGCGGTGATCCCCTTCGGCGCGCTCGGCGGGGCCCGCCCCCTGGCTCCCCTGGAGCCCGAGCCGGAGGAGCCGCGCGGCACCGTCGTGTTCCGCCCCGGGATGACCATGCAGGAGCTGGAGCGCGAGGCCATCTCCGCCGCGCTCCGGGAGGCCGCCGGCAACCGCCGCAAGGCCGCGGAGATGCTGGACATCGGGGAGCGCACGCTGTACCGGAAGATCAAGGAGTACGGGATCGAGGCGTGAATGCCGGGTCTGGTCGAGGGCGGGGTTCGGGCGTGCCCCCGCTGGCGCGGGGTCGGGCTGCGGCTCCGTAGGGAACGATACGACCGTTCCCAACGGAGTCGAGCCCCGGCAAACAGCCGCCGGGTCTCGCCCCTTCGGGCTCGCATCCCTCACGCAACTGCTTGTCGTTCCTGTAGTTGTCGTGCTCCCCTCCCCCCTTGTGGGGGAGGGGCCGGGGGTGGGGGTACGGAGCGCCCCGCCGACGACCCACGCGCCGATTCAAACCGCCATGGCCAGCGCCGAGAAGCACGTCTTCATGCGCCGCGGGGACGCGCGCTCCGAGGTCGACCGCCTGCTCGCGGAGCTGAAGCGCGGGCACGGTCCGGATGCGGACCCCGGCTTCCACAAGTACATGTACGTCGCCAAGGCCGATTCCACGGTGGTGATGGTGGAGTCGGCCGCGTCGCCCCTGGCGCACCTCCTCCGCGGCCGCCCCGGATGGACGGAGCCGGGGGTGCGCGGCGGCGCCTGAACCCCCCACCGGCGCTCCCCGTGAAGCTGCGCACCCTCCTGCTCGCCCTCTTCCTCCTTCCCTCCGCGCTCGCGGCGCAGGGAGGCGACCCGCCGCCCCCGGCCGTCCCGAACCACCGCTTCGCGCTGGACGTGGGGCTCCTCTCGGCGTCGGTCAGCTACGCCGGCCGGCTGCAGGGGGACTGGTTCATGGGTGCCGGCGGCGGAGTGGGGGGCGAATTCATCAGCCGGATGATCGTGGGGGGGAGGCACTTCGGGCAGTCGCCGGGGATCGTCTACGAGACGCCGGACGGGTACGGCGGGGACCTGCTCTTCGAGATGGTCCACCTCAACCTCTTCGCGCGCTACGAGCCTGCGGGGCGCTGGCAGTTCGACACCGGAGTGCGCGGGTCGGTCTTCCTCCACTTCGACGAGTCGGACGACGACCCCGGGGGCGGGGCGTTCCTGGGGACGTACGCCGCCGCCTACTGGGGGTGGAAGAACTTCAAGGTCGGCCCCCGCGTGCTGGTGGGGGTGTTCACCGAGGACGCGGACACCCGCGAGTTCGGGATCAACGTCGCGCCGCTCACGTTCCGCATCGTCGTCCCGTAAGCGGCACTTCCCTCCACGCAGGTACACCATGTCGAGGAGAACCGCCGTTCCCATCACGTCCGAGCGTGCGCCCCTTCCCGGCGCGCGGCTCGTCGTCCCCGCCCGCTTCCCGGCCCCCGCCGGGCACGGCGGAGCGCCGGACCCGGCGACGGTGGAGCGGCTGGGGCACGACTTCGGCCGTGTGGCGGTCTACCGGGGGGCCGCGATACCCCCCGTGCAGCGGGTGAAGATCGAGGAGGTGGGCGACGACGAGGACGTCAGCCATCTCCCCGTCAACCGGAACGGCATCGTGGAGGAACCGGGCGAGGCGCCGCACCTTCCCGTCCCGGCGCCCGCCGCCGCAGCCGCCGCCTCGGCCCCCGCTCCTGCTCCCGCCCCCGCCGCGGCGGCCGGATTCGCGATGCGGCTCAACCTGGGGGCGGGTTCCAACCCGCTGACGCGGGAGAACGGGTTCAACATCAACCTGGACCTGGCGCCTCCCTCACCCGCCGCGCTCGGAACGGGGCGGCACCACGATTCGGTCCTGGCCGATGCGACGCGCCCGCCGTTCCGCTCCGGAGTCTTCGACGAGGTCCACGCCGTGAACCCGTACGGTTACAACCCGCTCTCCAGCGGGGTGTCGCGCGTGATGGCCCCGGGCGGCACGCTCCACGTCAGCGGGACGAAAGCCAACAAGTACGCCAAGAACACGGGAAGCGCGCGCGTAGACCCCGCGGCAGCCGGGTTGCAGCCGGCCGGAGAGGGTGCGCTCATCCCGGAGCACCAGTACGGCCAGCAGCGGACCACGGACGGCGGGGCGCTCGATGTGCAGTCCTCGCGCACGCGCACCTACGTCCCGCTTCCCGCCGGGCCCGCCGCCGCTGCATCCGCGAGCGCCGCGGCGTCCATGTCTACCGCCGCTGCATCCACGAGCGCCGCCGCCGCGCCGGTGCCCATCACTGCGGCTACTCCTGCGGCCTCGCCGGAATCCGCGGGCTCCGGCGACGACCGGAAGGGAAAGGAGAAAGAGCAGGGGAGCTGACCCGCTCAGCGCACCTGGACGCTCTGGTCCAGCGCGTTCTGCGTCTCCCACCCCGTCTCCGGGAAGACGTGCACCACCCGCAGGCGGTACGTCCCGGCCGCCAGCCCGGTCAGCGTCGCGTCGTAGGCGAAGTTGCCGATCGAGGCCACGCACATGTCGCCGGTCCGCGCGCTCTCCACCCGCAGCGTCAGCTCTCTCCCGCCTCCGCCCACCGTCCCGCTCACCCGCTGGCACGGGTTCGGGGTGTCCAGCTGCCCCCGCACCACGATCCTCCCCGCGCCGCCCTCGGCCGTCACCCCCGCCCTGGGCGGAGTGCCGGATTCCACCACGCGCGCGCTGAACTCCAGCTTCACGTCGCCGGCCGCGACGGCGCCCGTGGGCTCGGGGGAGCCGGCGTCCGCGGGGCCGTTGGCGGGGCATGCGGCCAGCCCCAGCAGCAGGGCAAAGGCGATTCGGGTCATGGCTGTCTCCAGGGGTCCGGGGGATGGTCTCCACCGCCCTGCGGCAAGGCGCGTTCCGCCGGCGTGACGGGAAGCCCCGCCAGGTCGTCCTGACGGGAGCCATCCAGGGTGAGCGGGGTAGGGAAGAGCTGCAGTCTGTCGGAAGGGAACCACTCCAACGCGGGGAACCGTACCATGCTCCAGATCCGTCCGAAGAACCCGGCCCGCTGGCTGGCGCTCGCCGCGCTCGCCGTCCTCCTCCCGTCGTGCGAGGTCAGCCCCACCGACCTGGACCGGAACACCGCGTTCCGCGAGGCGCGCGAGCAGTGGACCCTCGCCAACGTGTCCAGCTACAGCTACACCGTCCGCCGCAACTGCTTCTGCGCCGCCGCCACCCAGGGCCCCGCCCGCGTGGAGGTGCGCAACGGCCAGACCGTCTCCGTCACCGCCGCCGCGGGCGCCACCGCGTTCGACCGCGCCGCCTTCGACGCGTACGACACCGTGGACGAGCTGTTCCAGCAGGTGGAGCGGGCCATGGACGCCAAGCCCTTCCGGCTGGCCGTGAGCTACGACACCGAGCTGGGCTTCCCCAGCGAGATGTTCATGAACCCCGGCGGCAACACCGCCGACGACGAGAGCGGGTTCGTCGTGGTGGACTTCCAGCGGGCCCAGTAGGCTCCGGCGCGCTCCTTGCTCCCCGGGCGGGGCCGTGCTTCCACGATCCCGACCCGGAACCGGAGGGTTGCTCCGATGAAGATGAAGCAAGCGGTCCGCTGGCTGGCCCTCGCCGCCGTCCTCACGCTCCCCGGCTGCCTGGTGTTCACCTGCAGCTACCCGTGACGGCGCGGCCCCGAGAAACACCGAGCGCCCCCCCGCGGCCTGAGCGGAGGGGCGCTCTCCTCTTTCGGCGCCGGGCGATCAGCCTCCCGGGTTCACCCGGATCGAGTTGAGCTGCACGTCCCAGATCACCGTCTCCCCCCCGGTGAGGACGATCGGCGTGGTGACGATCTCGCGCCCGCCGGTGGTCCGCCCCATGAGCAGGTACGCCCCCGAGGAGAGCGTCATGTTGAAGCGGAAGGTCTCCGTCCGGTTGGGGCTCACCGTCCCCAGGAGGCGGCGGTTCCCTCCGCCCTGCGGCGCCGCGTACACCGTGAGCGGCGTGGGCGGGGTGACGGTGTTGCTCACCTGCACGAAGATCCGGTCCGGGGACGCGTAGCCTTCCTCGGTGGAGGAGCCCCCGGTAGTGGCCGCCGGGGCGCACGCCGTGGCGACGGTCAGCGCGAGCGCGACGAGTGGAAGGGGAAGACGCATGCTCTGCTCCGGGTGCGGGTGACTTCGCGCGTGGGGCGGGACCGCGGAGCATCGGTCGTGCCAGGAAGCCTCGGGTGCTTCAGGCGGGCTCCTCCTCCCGTTCCTCTTCCACTTCAGCCCCGTCCTCACCCCCCTCGCCCTCGTCTTCGTCCGGAGCGGGGAAGAGGAGCGTCCCCAGCGTCTCCAGCAGCTCCTCGCGTCCCTCGCCGTTGAGGGCCGAGAAGAGCACCACCTGGTCCTCGTCCACCCCCAGCTTCCCCAGCGCCTTGCGCATCGCCTCCTCGCGCTTGTTGCGGCTCAGCTTGTCCGCCTTGGTGAGCACGAACAGCGTGGGGACCCCCACCTCCGCCAGGTACTCGATGGAGCGCAGGTCGTCCGGCGTGGGCCCGGTGCGGATGTCCACCAGCTGCACCACCCCGCGCAGCTCCGTCGCCCCCGACAGGTAGCCGTGGATCAGCGGCTGCCACTTCTTCCGCAGCTCCGCCGGCACCCTCGCGTACCCGTACCCCGGGAGGTCCACCAGGAAGAACTCCCCCAGGTCCGCCTGCACCGAGTAGAAGTTCACCTCCTGCGTCTTCCCCGGCTCCGCCGACACCCGGGCGATGGCCGTGCGGGTGCGCCCCAGCAGGCGGTTGATCAGCGACGACTTCCCCACGTTGGAGCGCCCGGCGAACGCCACCTGCGGCACCCCCCGCGACGCCTCGGGCGCCGCCTGGCCGATCTGTCCGATGGCCCCCGCGAAATCCACGAACTTGATTTTCATGACCGTCCAAGTTGGTCGAAAGCGAAACAGCCTGCCACCGCTCGGCGGTCGCAGGCTGTCCCCTGTCCCCTGTTCCCTCTCCCCTATGCTTCCTTCTTCCGCTTCGGCTCCGGGGCCAGGATCAGCAGCGGCGGCCACATCGTCGGAGACGCACTCCGGGGTGATCACCACCTCGCGCACGTCCTCCCGCGAGGGGATGTCGAACATCACGTCGCGCATCAGCGTTCTCGATCACCGCGCGCAGGCCGCGGGCGCCCGTGCCCGCGCTCGATCGCCTGGTGGGCGATGGCGCGGACCGCGCCCGGGTCGAAGGTGATCCCCACCCCGTCCATCTGGAACATCTTCTGGTACTGCTTCACCAGCGCGTTCTTGGGCTCGGTGAGGATCTGCACCAGCGCTTCCTCGTCCAGGTTGTCGAGCGTCACCGTCACCGGGAGGCGCCCCACCAGCTCCGGGATCAGGCCGAAGCGCAGCAGGTCCTCCGGCTCCACGTCGTGGAAGGGGTTCTCCGTGTCGTCCTCGGTCCGCACCGCGCCGCTGGCGGAGAAGCCGATCTGCCGCTTCCCCGTGCGCGACTCGATGATCTTCTCCAGCCCGTCGAACGCCCCGCCGCAGATGAAGAGGATGTGGCGGGTGTTGATCTGGATGTACTCCTGCTGCGGGTGCTTCCGGCCGCCCTGCGGCGGCACCGAGGCCGTGGTCCCCTCCAGGATCTTGAGGAGCGCCTGCTGCACCCCCTCGCCGCTGACGTCGCGCGTGATCGACGGGTTCTCGCTCTTGCGGGCGATCTTGTCGATCTCGTCGATGTAGATGATCCCGCGCTCGCACTCCGCCACGTTGAAGTCGGCGGCCTGGAGGAGGCGGACCAGGATGTTCTCCACGTCCTCGCCCACGTAGCCGGCTTCCGTGAGCGTGGTGGCGTCCACGATGGTGAAGGGGACGTGCAGCACCCGGGCGAGCGTCTGGGCCAGCAGCGTCTTCCCCACGCCCGTGGAGCCGATGAGGAGGATGTTGGACTTGTCCAGCTCCACCTCGTCCATCACCCCCTGGTGGTTCACCCGCTTGTAGTGGTTGTACACCGCCACGGAGAGGGACTTCTTGGCCTCCTCCTGCCCCACCACGTACTGGTCGAGCACCGTCCTTGATCTCGCGGGGCGAGGGGACCGGGGCCGTGGTGCTGGCCGCTTCCTTGGTCTCCTCCTCCGCGAGGATCTCGTTGCACAGCGAGATGCACTCGTTGCAGATGTAGACCGAGGGCCCGGAGATGAACCGCTTGACCGAGTCCTTGGACTTTCCGCAGAAGGAACAGCGGAGGTGCTTGTCGCTGGGCATAAGGCTGACTGCTGGGCGGTGAGGGCGCCGTCCCGGCCGCGGAGCGGCCGGAACGGTACGGATACGGCTATCGGGTTCCAGTCTCGGCTTCTGCGTGCTGGACCTCCACCACCTCGCCGCGCTTGGTGATGACGTGGTCGATCAGCCCGTACTCCTTGGCCTCGTCCGGAGACATGAAGCGGTCGCGGTCCAGGTCCTCCTCGATCCTCTCCACGCTCTGCCCGGTGTTGTCCGCGTAGATCTGGTTCATCCGCTCGCGGATGTACAGGATCTCGCGGGCCTGGATCTCGATGTCCGCCGCGGTCCCCTGGCTTCCGCCGGAGGGCTGGTGGAGCATGATCCGCGAGTTGGGGAGGGCGGACCGCTTCCCCCGGGCCCCGGCGGACAGGAGGAAGGAGCCCATGCTCGCCGCCAGCCCCATGCAGATGGTCGCCACCGGCGCCTTCAGGAACTGCATGGTGTCGAAGATCGCCATCCCCGCGTACACCGACCCCCCGGGGGAGTTGATGTACAGGTAGATGTCCTTGTCCGGGTTGTCGGCCTCCAGGAACAGGAGCTGAGCGATGATCACGTTGGCCACGTTGTCGTCGATCGAGCTCCCCAGGAAGACGATCCGGTCCATCAGGAGGCGTGAGAAGATGTCGTACGACCTCTCCCCGCGGCTCGACCTCTCGATGACGTACGGAGCGTAAATCGGCATTTGACTGGTCCCCGGTGGGTTGGGCAGAAAGGCTAGGAAACGGTGTTCTGCGCCTTGAGGTGCTCGAACACCTTCTCCTCGGTGATCTCGCTCTCCAGCGCCTGCAGCTGCCCCGACTTCTCCAGCTGGAGCCACACCTCGCCGGGAGCGCGGTCGTGCTGGCGGGCGAGCTCCTCCACCCGGGCATCGATCTCGTCCTGCGTGGGGCGCAGCCCCTCGGCCTCGGCGATCCGCTCCACCACGAGCAGGCGCTTCAGCCCCTCCTCGGCCTGGGGACGGAGCGCCTGGCGCCACTGCGAAATCTGTTCCCGCTGCTCGTCCGTGAGCTTGCCGCGCTCCTCGTCGGTCTGCCCCGTCATGTAGTCCAGGTAGCGCTCCACCATGGAGCCCGGGACCTCGAACGGGTTGGCCTCCAGGATCTGCCCCACCAGCTGCCCGCGGAGCTCGGACTCGGCGCGCTTGGCGGCGTCCTCGCGGAGGTCGCTCAGCACCCGGGCGCGGAGCGCCGCCACGTCCTCGAAGTCGCCCAGCGACTTCGCGAACTCGTCGTCCACCTCCGGGACCTCCTTGTGCTGCACCGACACCAGCTTGATGTGGAGGTGCTGCTCCTTGCCGGCCTGCTCCGGGTCCTGGAAGTCCTCGGGGAAGGTGACGGTGAAGTCGTTCTCCTCCCCCGGGGCCAGCGTCAGGATGGACTCCTCGATCGCCGGGATCGCCTGCCCCTCGCCCAGGACGAAGCGGTAGCTCTGCGGCTCCTCCTGCTCCTCGCCCTCCGCGGCGACGGGGTTCATCTCCACCAGGATCTGGTCGCCCCAGTCCGGCTTCTCCCCCTCGGCGCGGGGCTGCCACACCGCGCGCTCGTCGCGCAGGCGGTCGAGCACCGCGTCCACGTCCTCCTCGCCCACCTCCGCCGACGGGCGGGTGGCGGTGAAGCCGGTGGTCCGCTCGATCTTGATCTCGGGCTGCACCTCGAACTCCACTTCGAAGTGGAGCTCGGAGCCCTCGTGGTAGTGGACGTTGTCCACCGTCGCCTGGGTGATCGGCTGCAGCCCCTCGCGGTCCAGCGCCTCGCGGTAGGCGTCCTGGATGGTGCGCTCGATCGTCTCCTGCTCGATGCTGGAGGCGAACTGCTTCTCCAGGATGCGCTGCGGGATGTGCCCCTTCCGGAACCCCGGGAGGCGCACGTTGCCGGCGATCTGCTTCGTGATGGCGCTGCGGGTGCGCTGCACGCGCTCCCCCGGCACCGTGATGGAAATGCGGCGGCTCCAGGACTGGGGCTCCTGGACCGCGATCGTGATCTCGGGGGTGGACATCCGAATGCGTTCGGGTCTGAGGGTCGGGTCGGGAGACATATGGTGCGAAAGGGGGGACTCGAACCCCCACGGCAAGGCCACCGGATCCTAAGTCCGGCGCGTCTACCAGTTCCGCCACTTTCGCCCGGGACGTCGGAAGAGTTGAATATAGACACGCCCGGGAGGGGGGTCAACCGAAACCCCGGAGCCCCTCCGGGGCGGGCGGGAGCGGAAAAAACGCGGGGGGGCTCCGCCGGACGGCGGAGCCCCCCCGCTGCGCTCCTCTCCCGCGTCAGCGCGGGAGGCGGATGTTGAAGAACGTCCTCTGCCCCGTGGGGCTCTCCAGCCGCAGCGAGAGGACCTCGCCGGGCCGCTTGGCCTCCACGATCCGCTGGAACGCCGCCACGTCGGCCACCGGCTTCCCGTCGGCCTCCACGATCTTCCACCCGGTGATGTTGGCCTGGCGCCCCACCACGCCCAGGGGCTCCACCCGCGAGATCACGATCCCCCCGGGCCGCTCGAACTGGAACTGCCGGGCCGACTCCGTGGTCAGCGGCACCACCTGGATCCCCAGCTTCGCCACGGCGGCCGCCACCGGGCGCTCCTCCCGCTCCGCGCGGTCCGGCGTGCGGGCCGCCGTGGTGGCGGCCGCGCCCGGCGTCGGGATGCGCGCCTCGGTCAGCCCCACCCGCACCTGGCGCGGCTGGCCGTTGCGGATGATGTCCAGCGTGACCGTCTCGCCCGGACGGCTGGAGGTGACGCGGCGCTGCAGCTCGCCCGTGTGCTGCACCGTCTGACCGTTCACGGCCACGATCACGTCGCCCGGCTGGATCCCGGCGGTGCGGGCCGGGCTCTCCGCCTCGAAGTCGTTCACCAGCACCCCGGTGATCTTCGGGAGCCGCAACACCTCCGCGTCCTCCGCGCTGACGTCGCGGACGGCGACTCCCAGGGCGGCCCGGCGCACCCGCCCGTAGCGGATCAGGTCGTCCGCGATGCGGCGCGCCAGGTCGATGGGGATGGCGAAGCCGTACCCCGAGTAGTAGCCGGTGCGGGAGGCGATCACCGAGTTCACCCCCACCACCTCGCCGCGGAGGTTCACCAGCGGGCCGCCGGAGTTACCCGGGTTGATGGCCGCGTCGGTCTGGATGAAGTCCTCGATGGCCCAGTTGCTCTGCGCCGTCTGCGCGATGATCCCCACGTTGCGCCCCTTGGCGCTCACGATCCCGGAGGTCACCGTGGTCCCCAGGTCCAGCGGGTTCCCGATGGCCAGCACCCACTCGCCGATCTTGGTGGTCTCCGAGCGCCCCACCCGGACCGTGGGGAAGCCGCTCCCCTCCAGCTTGATCACCGCCACGTCCGTGAGCGGGTCCGCCCCCACCAGGCGCGCCTTGATGCGGCGGTTGTCCTGCAGCGCCACGTCGATGTCGGTGGCGTTCTCCACCACGTGGTTGTTGGTGATGACGTAGCCTTCCGGGGAGATGATGAACCCCGACCCGCCGGAAAACTGCGGGATCTGCCGGCCGCCGCCCCCACCGCCCCCTTCGGGAGCGTCGAAGAAGGGGAAGAACTCCCGCAGCTCCTCGGGGATCTGCTGGCCGCCGCCCCGGCGGTTCCGCCCCGGCCGCTCCGCCTCGATGCTCACCACCGCGGGGGTGACCGACTCGGCGATGGAGATGAAGGCGGCGCTCAGGTCCGCCACCGGCTGGACGTCCTGCCGGGACGGCGCGGCCTGGCCCTGGAAGAGCATGGCCGCGTGCGACCCGGGGGTCCAGTCCATCCCGGAGGCGAGGAGCACACCGCCGGCGAAGGCCGCCCCGGTGAGGGCGACCACTTTTGCCTTGGCGCGTACGGGGTCTAGCATGTTGGGCCTGGCGTGGAGGTGAGCGGTCGTTCGGCCCCGTTGATACCGGGGCGCTCCCGCGGGAGTTCCCGGCGGGCGCTCCCGGAGGGGCCTGCAATTCGCCGGCCCCGCCTCCCGGAAGGGAAGCGGGGCCGGTTCCTTCGCGGTGCGCGGAGAGCCTACTTCTTGTCGTCCTCGACGATCTCGTAGTCGGCCTCCACCACGTCCTCGTCGGTGCGGGCGCCCCCGGCCGACGCGGTGGCGTCGCCCTCGAAGCCCGCCCCCGCCGTGGCGCCGCCCGAGAAGCCGGCGTCCGGTCCGGCGGACTGCTGCGCCTGGTACATCTGGGCGCCGGCCGCGCTGAAGGCCGTCTGCAGCTCCTCCGTGGCCGCGCGCTGCTCGGCCACGTCGCCCTCCTTCAGCGCCTTGCGGGCGCGCTCCAGCGCGGAGTCCACGGTGGACTTGGCGTCGCCGGAGAGCTTGTCGCCCCACTCCTTGGTGTCCTTCTCCACCTGGTAGACCATCCCGTCCAGGCGGTTGCGGATCTCCACCTGCTCGCGGCGCTCCTTGTCCTCGGAGGCGTGCTGCTCGGCGTCCTTGACCATCTTCTCGATGTCCGCCTCCGAGATCCCGCTGGACGCCTCGATGCGGATCTTCTGCTCCTTGCCGGTGGCGCGGTCCTTGGCGGACACGTGCAGGATGCCGTTCGCGTCGATGTCGAAGGTCACCTCCACCTGCGGCATCCCGCGCGGTGCCGGCGGAATCCCGGTGAGCTGGAATTTGCCGATGGTCTTGTTGTACATCGCCATCTCGCGCTCGCCCTGGAGCACGTGGATCTCCACCGTGGTCTGGCTGTCCTCGGC
This sequence comes from uncultured Gemmatimonadales bacterium, assembly GCA_963733105.1. Classification (GTDB taxonomy): domain Bacteria; phylum Gemmatimonadota; class Gemmatimonadetes; order Longimicrobiales; family Longimicrobiaceae; genus JAFAYN01. The sequence continues at coordinate 860,830 of CAVTCB010000005.1, forward strand.
GGTGGAGAACGTCTCCGACTTCTTGGTCGGGATGGTGGTGTTGCGCGGGATCAGCGTGGTCATCACGCCGCCCAGCGTCTCGATCCCCAGCGAGAGCGGGGTCACGTCCAGCAGGAGCACGTCCTTGACGTCGCCCGCCAGCACGCCGCCCTGGATGGCCGCGCCGATCGCCACCACCTCGTCCGGGTTCACGCCCCGGTGCGGCTCCTTGCCGAAGAAGCTCTTGACCGTCTCCTGGATCTTGGGGATGCGGGTGGAGCCGCCCACCAGGATCACCTCGTCGATCTCGCCCGGCTTGAGCCCCGCGTCCTTGAGCGCCTGCTCCATCGGGGCGAGGGTGCGGCGGATCAGGTCGTCGGCCAGCTGCTCGAACTTGGCGCGCGACAGGGTGACGTTGAGGTGCTTGGGGCCCTCCTGCGTGGCCGTGATGAAGGGGAGGTTGATGTCCGTCGACATGGTGGTCGACAGCTCCATCTTCGCCTTCTCCGCGGCCTCCTTCAGGCGCTGCAGCGCCATGGCGTCCTTGGACAGGTCGATCCCCTGGTCCTTGCGGAACTCCTCCACCAGCCAGTCGATGATGCGCTGGTCGAAGTCGTCGCCGCCCAGGTGGGTGTCGCCGTTGGTGGCCTTCACCTCGAAGACGCCCTCGCCCAGCTCCAGGACGGAGATGTCGTAGGTGCCGCCGCCCAGGTCGTACACGGCGATCTTCTCGTCCTTCTTCTTGTCGAGCCCGTAGGCGAGCGCCGCCGCGGTGGGCTCGTTGATGATGCGCAGCACCTCGAGGCCGGCCATCTTGCCGGCGTCCTTGGTGGCCTGCCGCTGGGCGTCGTTGAAGTACGCCGGGACGGTGATGACCGCCTGCGTCACCGTGGTCCCCAGGTAGTCCTCGGCGGTCTGCTTCATCTTCTGCAGGATCATCGCCGAGATCTCGGGGGGCGAGAAGGCCTTGTCCACGTTGGGCACCTTGACCGTCGCCAGGCCGTTGCCGCCGCTCACCACCTCGTACGGCACCATCTTCTCCTCGCTCTGCACCTCGGCCTCCTTGCGGCCCATGAAGCGCTTGATGGAGAAGATGGTGTTCTTGGGGTTGGTGATGGCCTGCCGGCGCGCCACCTGGCCCACCAGGCGCTCGCCGTCCTTGGTGAACGCGACGACGGACGGCGTGGTGCGTCCGCCCTCCGCGTTGGGGATCACCACCGGGTCGCCGCCTTCCATCACCGCGACGACGGAGTTGGTGGTCCCCAGGTCGATGCCGATCACTTTCGCCATGGTTCTCCTTGGGAGTTCTGGATATCGTGTTCTCGAACCGTCCGAAAAACGTCGGGCCGCCCCGCCGGGGGGCGGAAACTGGAGTGTGGGGGGTGCAACCCATGTGCCGTTCAGAGCCCCGCTTTTCCTGCTGATTCGACAGGAAAGCCTGCCGCCCCCGGCCGGATTGGCGGGCCGGGCGCCCGGGTCCGGTTGACCCTCCGCCGCGCCGCGGCTAAACTGCGCACTTCCGCACCCGGCACCCCGCACCCCCGGTTCCATGGCTCCCATCGGCGAGACCCTCGCCTTCCTCCGCGAGCGGGTGACGCGCGCGCCCCACGCCATCCTGGTGCTCGGCTCCGGCCTGGGCGGGCTGGCGGACGAGATCGAGGACCCCGTGCGCATCCCCTTCGGCGAGATCCCCGGCTTCCCACGGCGCACGCAGGAGCTGGCGGGGCACGCGGGGGCGCTGGTGGCGGGGCGGCTGGAAGGAGTGGAGGTGGCGGCCATGCAGGGGCGCTTCCACCTGTACGAGGGGTGGAGCCCGGAGGACGTGGCCCTCCCGGTCCGCGCCCTGGCCGCGCTGGGGGCGGGCACCATGCTGGTGACCAACGCCGCGGGGGGAATCCGCCCCGGGATGCGCGCGGGCGACCTGATGCTGATCGCCGACCACCTCAACCTGATGTGGCGCAACCCGCTCATCGGCGCGACCGTGCCCGGGGAGGAGCGCTTCCCCGACATGTCGGACCCGTACGACGCGGGGTTCCGCCGCATCGCGGAGGAGGTGGCGCTGGATCTGCGCGTACCGGTGGTGCAGGGGGTCTACGCGGCGATGCTGGGGCCCAGCTACGAGACCCCGGCGGAGGTGCGGATGCTGGCGCGGATCGGGGCGGACGCGGTGGGGATGTCCACGGTGCCGGAGGTGCTGGTGGCCCGCGCGCTGGGCGTCCGGGTGCTGGGGATCTCGTGCATCACCAACGTGGCGGCGGGGCTCTCCGGCCAGAAGCTGTCGCACGCCGAGGTGATGGAGGTGGGCGCGCAGGTGCGGGACCGGCTGGTGGCGCTGGTGCGCGGCGTCCTCCCGCGGGTGGCGGGGCTGAACCTCCCCTCCGAAGTATAGGGGACAGCGGACAGGGAACAGGGGACAGCCTGCAACTACGCAGTTTTCTTGCTGTCCCCTGTCCCCTGTTCCCTGTTCCCTGCAGTCACCAGGTGGTTCAGCGGGCCGTGCCCGCTCCCCAGGCCGGGGGCCTCGCGGATGGCGCGCTGCACGTAGCCGAGGGCGTCCTCCACGGCCGTCCGCAGCGGGCGGCCGTGGGCCAGCCCCGCGGCCACCCCGGCGGAAAGGGTGCAGCCGGTGCCGTGGGTGCTGCGGGTGTCCAGCTTGGGGCGGCGCCACTCGTGCCACTCCCGCCCGTCCCAGAGCACGTCCACCAGCTCGTCCGAGCGGAGGTGGCCCCCCTTGAGCAGGGCGGCGCGGGCCCCGCGCTCCACCAGGGCCTGGGCCGCGCGGCGCATGGAGGCCGGGTCCTCCACGGGGAAGCCGGCCAGGATGGAGGCCTCGTCCAGGTTCGGGGTCACCAGCGCGGCCAGGGGGAGGAGCTCCTCCACGACCGTGCGCTCCGCGTCGGCGTCCAGGAGGCGGTCGCCGCTGGTCGCCACCATCACCGGGTCCAGCACGTAGTGCGGGAGCGCGTGCTCGCGGATGGAGGCGGCCACGGCGCGCGCCAGCTCCGCGGTGGCGAGCATCCCCGTCTTGCACGCCGCGGGGGCCAGGTCCTCCGCCACCGCGCGGACCTGCGCGCGCACCACGTCGACGGGGACCGGGTGGACGCCGGTCACGCCGCGCGTGTTCTGCACCGTCACGGCGGTGACCGCGGTGGTGCCGAAGGTGCCGAAGGCGTGGAAGGTCTTGAGGTCGGCCTGGATCCCCGCGCCCCCTCCCGAGTCGGAGCCGGCGATGGAGAGGACGACCGGGATACGCGGCGGCATCAGGGGACGGGCAGGGCGTGCGGCAGGAGCAGCGGAGTGGGAAGGTCGCGCACGCGCTGCAGGAACTCGGGATAAGATGGGATGTTCCGCGCCAGCGGGCGAGGGGGCGCCGGGCGGTCGCGGGCGATCTCCGTGCGGGCCCGCGCGATCCGGTCCGAGGTCATGGGGTGGGTGGAGAACCACTCCATCGTCCGCTGGTCGCCGCTCCCGGCCTCCTCGCGGAGGAGCTGGGTGAGGAAGGTCTCGATCCCCTGCGGGTCCACCCCGGCGCGGATCAGGTACGGGATCGCCAGCCGGTCCGCCTCCAGCTCCGCCTCGCGCGAGTGCGACGCCGTCCAGAGCGTGGGGCCCAGCTGGAGCGCCGTCTGGTCCAGGATGGACGGCTCGTGCCCCAGGATCACGCGGTACATCAGCGACGCCACCGAGCCGGTGCGCAGCCTCCGCTCCAGGGTGCGGGCGCCGTGGCGCGCGGCCACGTGGCCGATCTCGTGGGCCAGCACCGCCGAGAGCTCGGAGACGTTCCGGGTTCGCTGGATCAGCCCGCGGTTGATGTAGACGTGGCCGCCCGGGATGGCGAAGGCGTTCACCGTGGGCGAGTTCACCACGTAGAAGCGGTACGGCACCTCCGGGCGCTCGCTCCCCCGGGCGATCAGGTTGCCGAGCCGGTTCACGTAGGTGTTGACCACCGGGTCCTTCACCAGGGGGAGCTGGGCGTTCAGGTGGATCGCCACCTGGTCGCCGATCTCCTGCTCGCGCGCCTCGCTGATGCACCCCGCCAGGAGGGGGAGGAGGAGCGCCGCGGCGCCCCTCCTCCACGTGTCGCGGGCCCGCGCGGTCGGCGACCGGCGGGCCCGGACGGAACCGGTTGCGGACCCCCGGCTCACCGGGAGCGCGGCGCCGCCGGGAGGCTGTTCACGCGGGCCCGGAACTGCTGGAACGCCTGCGTGTTGGTCGTCAGGCGGCTGCGGGTGGCCGCGGGGATCGCCGCCACCGCGCGGCTGGTGTTGGCGATGCGCTCCTCCTCCAGCGGGTGCGTGGCGAACCACTGCTCCAGCCGGCTCGGGTTGCGCTGGCGCTCCGAGAGGAGCTCGTTGAAGAAGGTGACCATCCCCTGCGGGTTGATCCCGGCGCGGGTCACGAACTCCACCCCGCGGAGGTCCGCCTCGCGCTCCGCGTCGCGGCCGTAGCGGGCGAACACCGCGGTCCCGCCGGCCTGGATGCCGACCTGCTCCAGCCCGCCCGGGTTGCGCCCCAGGAGGACGCCGTAGAGGAGCGAGAGCCCCAGGTTGGCGTTCTGCGCGCGCTGCCACTGCTCGATCCCGTGCCGCTCGGTGACGTGGGCGATCTCGTGCCCCAGCACCCCCGCCAGCTCCGACACGTTGTCGGCGCGCGTGACCAGCCCGCGGTTCACGTAGATGTGCCCGCCGGGGATGGCGAAGGCGTTGATCACGTCGGAGTTCACCACGTAGAACCGGTACGGGATGCCGCGGGGGTCCGCGCCCCGGGCGATCTGGCTCCCCAGCTGGTTGATGTACTGGTTGATCGCGGCGTCCTGCACGATCGGGAGCTGCTGGTTGATCTGGGCGGCGTTCTGGGCGCCGACCTGGACCTCCTCCTGCGTGGAGATCGCCGGGGCGCACGCCGCGGTGGTCATGGCTCCGCCCAGCGCGAGCGCCAGGGCGGGACGTCGGATGCGATTGGAAATCGAGGTCATGGCATGAGCTCCGTTCAGTTCGCGTTTCCAGGTGCAGCGGGAAGGGGTATGAGCAAGTACCGGACCAGCATCGACTTATGCTGAGCCGTCGCGAGGCTGCCCTCCTCCGCGGCCTGCACCAGCGCAAGCTCCGCGAGTCGGAGGGCGCCTTCCTGGCCGAGGGGGTGCGCGCCGTGGAGGAGCTGCTGGCCTCGCCGCTGCGGGTCCGCTTCCTGGCGTGCTCGTCCTCGTTGGAGGACAGCGGTCGCGGGAGGGCTCTCCGGGAGGAGGCCGCCCGCCGCGGGGTGGAGGTGCGGGAGGTGCCCGAGGCAGAGCTGCGCGGCTACGCGGGGACGGAGACGCCGCAGGGGGTGATCGCCGTGGCGGAGACGCCGCGCCGGGGGCTGGACGACGTCGAGGTGTCCTCCGATCCCGCCGTGGTGCTGGTGCTGGACGCTGTGCAGGACCCGGGGAACTTCGGGACGCTGGTCCGCACCGCGGAGGCGCTGGGCGCCGCCGGGGTGGTGGCCCTCCCCGGGACCGTAGACCCCTGGAACCCCAAGTCCGTGCGGGCGGCGATGGGGTCCTCGTTCCGGCTCCCCGTGGTCGCCGCCGGGTGGGAGGAGGCCGCCCCCTGGCTGGAGCGGGGCGGGCTCCGGGTGGTGGCCTCGGTGGTCGGGGCGCCCCCGCTCGGGGCGGAGCGCCCGGCGCGGGCCGCGCTGGTGGTGGGGAACGAGGGCGCGGGTGTCTCGGCGGAGACCCGGGCGCGCGCGCACCTCGAGGTGGGGATCCCGCTGCGCGGCCGCGCGGAGTCGCTCAACGTCACCTCCGCCGCGGCCATCCTCCTGTACGACCTCCTTCGCTGATCCCGGACCCCATGCCCGACTTCCTCCTGTACGCCTACGCCGCGCTGATCGGCGCGGCGATCGGTTCCTTCCTGAACGTCTGCATCCTCCGGCTCCCCGAGAGGGAGTCGGTGGTGTCGCCGCCCTCGCGCTGTCCGAACTGCGGGACGCGGCTCGCCTGGTACGACAACGTCCCGGTGTTGGGATGGGTGTGGCTCCGCGGGAAGTGCAGGACGTGCCGCACCCCCATCTCCGTCCAGTACCCGCTGGTCGAGCTCGCCACGTCGCTCCTCTGGGTGGCGGCGGCGGTCCGCTACGGCCTCTCCTGGCAGGCGCTCTCCGCCGCGGTCTTCTTCACCCTGCTGCTGGGGATCGCGATGACCGACGCGCGGAAGTACATCATCCCCGACGAGTTCTCGCTGGGCGGGCTGGCCGCGGGGCTGGCGCTGGCCTTCGCGCCGGGGGGGATCACGCCGCAGAGCTCGCTCATGGGCGCGGTGCTGGGATACGGGCTGCTCTGGCTGGTGGGGACGGTGGGGGAGTGGATGTTCCGGAAGGAGGCCATGGGAGGCGGGGACGTCAAGATGATGGCGATGGTGGGGGCGTTCCTGGGGCCTATGGGGGTGCTCCTGACCCTGTTCCTGGGGGCGCTGCTGGGGACGCTGGTGTTCGCCCCGATCTCCTGGAAGACGGGGAAGATGGTGCCGTTCGGGATCTTCCTGGCGCTGGGCGCCGCGGTGACCGAGCCGTGGGGCGGGGCCATCGTCGACTGGTACGTGCGGAGCTTCCTGGGGGGATAGACGGGAAAAGGCAGGTGCGGGTGCCGGCCCCGGCGGATTTGTTCCGCCGGGGCTTCTTCGTATTGACAGTCGGGTAATAAGCGTTAAATTCGTTGTGCGATCAGCGCCGACCCTCACGGCAGCGCAAACCTGGTCAGGGGCCCCTGGCCGGCCTAGATTTACCTACAGATAGAACCTGCCCGACATCCGGGCCGCCGGGAGCTCATCCCGGTGGGGCGGCGCTCCGTCGCATCCGTGGTTCAACACTTCACACCGTAAATACAGGACAAATCACCATGCCAGACATCGGACAGGAACTGTCTTCACTCGACTTCGCCTCCATGCTCGGCGGGCCGCTCCTGGCCGCGGTCGACGCGCAGGCGCAGGCGGCGATCAGCACGGTCAACTTCATCAAGGAAGTCGGCTTCAAGCCGCCCGCCTCGGCGGGGGGGCCGTCCGGCGATCCGATCTACGTGAGCTTCCGCTACCCGCGGGAGGTCGCCCCCTACCAGCCGGCGGTCTCGGCGCACGTCACCGGGATCACCGTCACGGCGGGCGGCAGCGGGTACGACCCCGATACCACCGTCACGCTCAGCGGGGGCGGTGGGAGCGGGGCGACCGCGACCGTGGACGTCGACGGCACCGGCAAGATCATCGGGGTCTCCGTGATCGATCCGGGCTCGGGGTATACGTCCGCGCCGACCATCACCTTCCAGAACACGGGCGGCGGCACGGGCGCCACGCTCACGGCGGCGATCGGGGGGGCGTCGCCCGCGGTCGCCGCGGTGTTCCAGGAGATGCGTCTGGAGGTGCCGATCCTCACCCTGCTCCCGATCCCGTACATCCGGATCGAGGACGTGACGATCGACTTCAACGCCAAGATCAATTCCATCGAGTACAAGAAGGTCGACACCTCCCTGAGCATCGACGCCGCGCTCCAGGTGCAGCAGCGGTGGCCGGGGGGCTCGGCCAAGCTGAACGTCTCCGCGTCGTACAAGCGGAGCACGCAGGAGGGGAACAGCGTGGACCGCACCTACTCGCTGGCGGTGCGCATCCACGCCGTGCAGGACGAGATCCCCGCCGGGATGGAGAAGGTGCTGAGCACGCTCGACAGCCTCATCCGCGCGCAGCCGGTCTGACCGACGGGCGGGTGAGCAGGTAGAAGTGACCACCGGCCGCACGCGGCGCGTGCGGCCGGTGCCCCCTGTCCGAACCAACAACGTGGAGCCACCATCCATGCCGAACCTCGGCGAGTACGTAGGACAGCTCCTGGCGGAGATCACGCAGGCCCGGGTGCAGGCCGACCTGGAGTCGGCGCGAATCGCCGGGATGTACGCCGGCGACCCCCTCCTGAAGCACATGCCCATCCCGCGCTTCCGGCTTCCCACCATCACCCTCGACGTCCCCGTCGCCGTCGAGTCCACGGACGCGGGGAGCGTCACCACCGGCGGCACGGCCGAAGGGGTGGCGGTCGATGCGGTGGTCCCGGCCTTCGACCGGGTCTTCCCCGTGCAGCTCTCGCTGGCGCGCGTCCCGCTGTCGATGGACGGACGGGAGAGGGTGCGGCGGTACGTGGTGGACCTCTCCTACAAGCTCGGGTCCGGAATGCGGGCCACCGACGTCGCGTGGGAGGTGACCGGCGCGATCCGGGAACCGCTGTTCATGGTGGCCGCCGAGGAGGGAGTGGAAAAGACGCCGGTCGAGATCTTCTTCCAGGGGTTCACGCCCGCGCTGGAGAAGGAGCTGGCGACGGGAGGCGCCACGGCCTCGCGCGTGGGCGTCTCCGCCAACACGGCGCGCCTGCGGGAGGTGGGCCCGGCGGAGCTCCTGGTGCGGCTCAAGCTCTCCGTCACCGAGGAGTCCATGGAGTGGAGCGTGACCACCAACGACGACGGGACGGAGACCGCCCGCCTCATCCCTTCGTAGCCCGATGCTGCGCACCCTGAACCTGGAGGAGATCCAGGGAATGCTGCTCCGCGTCCCGGGGCTGGTGGACGCGATGGACCGGAACGACGCGGGGTTCTCCGCGCTGGTGCGGGGGTGGCTCGCCGAGGTGGAGGAGGTGCTGAAGAACAACCGCCTGGCCGCGGCCGGGGAGGTCGCGGCGCTGCGGGGGACGCTGATCGCGGCGGAGCGGGGAGCCCTCCCGGCGGGGGTCACCGTCGCGGGGCGGGCCACGCCGCGCCGGCTCCGCGACGCCGCCGCGGCCGACGCGCTGCGGCGCGCGGAGAGCGCCGTCTCCGAAGCCGTCCGCGCCGACGCCGGGCGCGTGGCGGAGGCGGAGGGGATGCTCCGCCAGGTGGCGACTCTCGCGGCGTGGAAGGGGACCCTCCCGGGCCCCGACTACCCGGGGACGCACACGGCGAGGGTGCAGGCGGCGTGGAGCGCCGTCTCCACCGACCCCGACACGGCCGGCGCTGCCCTGCGCGTGGCCGGGCTGGTGGGGGCGCAGGACGCGCTGATCCTCCTCGACCGCGCCCTGGCCTTCGTGTCCGTGCCTCAGCTCCCCCCGAACCGGGCCGCCGAATAGGGGGCCAGCTCCACGCCGGGCTCCCCTCCCAGCACCGCCTCCCCCACCGCCTCGCCCGTCAGCGGCGCCAGGAGGATGCCGTTTCGGTAGTGCCCGGTGGCGTGGAACAGGCCGGGAAGCCCCGGGTCCGGTCCCAGCACCGGGAGGTCGTCCGGCGTCCCCGGGCGCAGACCCGACCAGGTCGCGGCGAGCGGGAGGTCGGCCAGGGCGGGGGAGATCTCCACGGCGCCGGCGAGGATGCCGCACAACCCCGCCGGCGTCACCGCCCTGCGCCAGACGCCGCGCTCCACGGTGGCCCCGGCGATCAGGCGCCCGTCCGCGCGCGGGACCAGGTAGCAGCGCGGGGAGTCCACGCAGTGGCGGAAGCGCTGCGGGGCGGCCTCCAGCGCCAGGATCTGCCCGTGCACGGGGAGGACCGGGAGAGGGCGGGGGAGACCCGCCAGCCGCCCCGACCAGGCCCCCGCGGCCACCACCACGCTCCCCGCCTCCAGCATCTCCCCCGACTCCAGCCGCACCCCCGACACCCGGCCGCCCGACCGCGTCACCCCGGCCACCGCGGCCCCCAGCCGGAACCCGGCCCCGGCGCGGGCGGCCGCGGTCCAGAGCGCGCGCGCCACCGCACGGTTCTCCACCTGGTGGTCGCCGGGGAAGCGCAGCGCCCAGCGGGTGGAGGGCGCCACCTCCGGCTCCAGCGCCCGGGTCTCCTCCGCCGTCAGCCGCTCCACCGGGAGCCCCGCGGCGGACTGCCAGGCGAAGCGCGCCTCCAGCGTCCGCTCGTCCGCGTCCGTCAGCGCCAGCGACAGGCTCCCCGCGTCCGAGTACCCCACGTCCATCCCGGTCTCCTCCCGCAGCGCCGCCGCGAAGGCCGGGTACTCCTCCCGGGCGCGGAGGAGGAGGTCCAGGAAGGGGCCGGGGCCGTCCGCCTCCACCAGCGGGGCGAGCATCCCGGCCGCGGCCCAGGACGCCTCCTCGCCGGGGCGCCCGCGCTCCACCACCGTCACGCGCGCGCCGCGCAGGGCCAGGTGCCGGGCCACCGCGCACCCCACCACCCCGCCTCCCACCACCACCACGTCGGACGTGCCCACGCCTTACGCCCCTTCCCCGCGCGTCAGGTAGGCCTCCATGAGGCGGACGGTGGCCTCCACGTCGGCGGGGTCCACCGCCTCGAAGGGGGAGTGGGAGTAGCGGATCGGCGGCGCGACCAGGAGAGTCTCGATCCCCTGGCGGATCAGGTTGGCGCCGTCCGAGTTGTAGTGGTACAGAACCAGGTCCTGCACCGGGATGCCGGCCTCGCGGGCGGTGGCGTGCAGCTCCGCGATCAGCCGGCGGGAGTAGTGGGCCGAGGAGTCGCGGTGCACCAGCGCAGGCCCCGCGCCCAGGCGCACCGGGACGTGCTCGGACGAGACGGTGGGGATGTCCCCCGCGATCCCGTTGTCGATCACGAACGCCACGTCGAACTCCCGCCCGCCGCGCGCCAGGGAGGCCGCGCCCAGGAGCCCGATCTCCTCCTGCACGGTGGCCGCCAGCGTCACGTCGAAGCGGAGCCGCGTCCGGTCCAGCCGCCGCGCCAGCGCCACCAGCACGGCCACGCCCAGGCGGTCGTCCATCGCCTTCCCCACCAGGAGCCGCCCCACGCGGCGCGTCCCCGGGTCCCATACGATCCGCGTCCCCACGCGCACGCCGCGCTCCGCCGCCTCCTGCGCGGTGAGCCCCACGTCCACGAACAGGTCGTTCCACCCCAGGCGGAGCTGCTCCCGCTGCTCCGGGGTGCGGGCGTGCCCCGTGGTGGTCGCCAGGATCCCCGGGAGGGGGCCGCCGTCCGCCAGCACGCGCAGGGGGCCGCCCAGGAAGGGGGGCGTCGCGAACTGGTCGCGCTCCCCCGGAACCACGCGCAGGAACCCCTCCGCGGTGACGGAGCGCACGATCAGCGACAGCTCGTCGGTGTGGGCCGTCAGGACCACCCGGGGCCCCGGTCCCGGGAGCCGCAGCAGGAGGTTCCCCACCGGGGTGCGCGAGATCTCCCCGCGCCCCTCCCACTCCCGCTCCAGCCAGGCGAGGACCGCGTCCTCCTCTCCCGTCGGGCCCGGCAGCTCCGACAGCGTCCGCAGCAGCTCCTCCATCATCCCTTCCGCTCCCCGTCCGCGCCGCCGACTCCCTGCGACAGGTAGTCGCGCGACAGCTCCACGTAGTGCGCCGAGCTGTTCAGGATCCACCCCAGGGAGGCCCCCTCCAGCTCCTTCTTGACCCGCGCCGGGGTGCCGGCGGCCAGGTGCCGCGCGGGTACCTCCCCGCCGTCCGGGACCACCGCCCCCGCCGCCACCAGCGCCTGCTCGCCCACCGTGGCGCCCTGCAGGACCACGGCGTTCATCCCGATCAGCGCCCCGCGGCCCACCGTGCAGCTCTCCAGGATGGCGCCGTGCCCCACCGTCACCTCCGGGCCGATCACGGTGGGGCCCCGGGCGCTGACGTGGATCACGCAGTTGTCCTGGATGCTGGTTCGCGCCCCGATCCGGATCTCGTGCTCCGGCTCGTCGCCGCGCAGCACGGCGCCGAACCAGATGCTCGCCTCCTCGCCGATCTCGACGTTGCCGATCACCACGGCAGTCGGGGCCAGGAAGGCGGAGGGGTGGATGCGCGGATGGATGCCGCGGTAGGGAAGGATGGTGGCCATGCGTTCAGCTCGGTTCTTCGGCGAGGATGGAGGCGAGGAGCGGGGCGTCGATGTTCCCCCCGCTCACGACCACGGCGACCGGTCCTTCCAGCCCCGCGGCCCGCCCCTCCAGCAGGGCGGCCGCCGCGACCGCGGCCGACGCCTCGGCGACGACGCCCTCCTCCACGTACAGGTGGCGGATGGCGCGGCGCACCGCGGCCTCGCTCACCAGGAGGACGTCGTCCACGACGGCGCGCGCCAGCGCCAGGCTCCGGGCGTCGATGTCCCCCGAGAGGCCTTCGCACAGGGTGGGGAGCACGGGGACGGAAAGGAGCTCGCCCGCACGGAGGCAGTCGTGCAGCGCAGTGGTGGCCTCCGTCTGCACCCCGATCACGCGGACCCCGGGGCCGAGCGCGCGCGCCACCGTCCCGATTCCCCCCACCAGCCCGCCGCCCCCCGCGGGTACCAGGAAGGTGCGCACCTCCGGCAGCTCCGCGAACACCTCCAGCCCCACCGTTCCCTGCCCGGCCACCACCGCCGGGTCACTGAAGGCGTTGACGAAGGGAAGCCCCGTCTCCGCCGCGTGTGCCTCCGCCGCATGGTGCGCCTCGTCGTATCCGCCGGGGACCCCGCGCAGCGTGGCGCCGAAGCGGGCGATCCGCCTGCGCTTGACCGCCGCCGCCGTGGCGGGGACGAACACCGTGGCGGGGACGCCCAGCGCCCCCGCCGCCCAGGAGACCCCCATCCCGTGGTTCCCGGCGGAAGCGGTCACCACTCCCCGCGCGCGCGCCTCCGGGGAGAGCGACGCCAGCGCGTTGACTGCGCCGCGGAGCTTGAAGGCCCCGGTGCGCTGGAGGCTCTCCAGCTTCAGGTACACCTCCGTCCCGGCGGCGTCGCTCAGCGAAGGGCTCCGCTCCAGCGGCGTGCGCCGGACGATCCCCTCCAGGCGGCGCGCCGCGGCCAGCACGTCGGTGACGGTGGGGAGCTCAGCCGCGCTCATGGTCTCCGCCCGCATCTCCCGGGTCGTCGTGGTGGGGGTGAGGCCGCGTGATCCGCACCCGGAGAACCTGCGTCTCCGAGGCGTCCTCCACGCGGATGCGCACCCCGTCCCGGTCCAGCTCCGTCCCGGGCCGGGGGACGTATCCCAGCTCCTCCAGGAGATAGCCGTTGAGGGAGCGGTGCTCCAGCTGCGGGAAGGTGGTGTTGAAGAAGTGGTTGATCTCCCGCAGGTCGGCGTACCCCTCCACCTGCACCTCGTTTCGGGACACGCGCACGATCGGCTGCTCCGCCAGGTCCGTCTCGTCCTCGATCTCCCCCACCAGCTCCTCCAGGATGTCCTCCAGCGTCACCAGCCCGTCCGTCCCCCCGTACTCGTCGATCACCACCCCCAGGTGGATGCGCCGCGACTGGAAGTCGGCCAGCAGCTTCAGCAGCGAGACGCTCCCGGGGACGAAGAAGGGCTCCCGGGCCAGCTCCCCCAGCGTCACGTCGCGCTGCCCGGAGACCAGCGCCTGGTACGCCTCGCGGATGTAGAGCACCCCCACCACGTCGTCGATCCCCTCGCGGAACACGGGGACCCGCGAGTAGCGGACGGCGGCGAGCTGCGGGGCCAGCTCCGCCAGCGTCATGCTGGCGGGCCAGGCGAGCGTGTCCACGCGGGGCGTCATCACGTCCCAGGCGCGCGTGGTCCCCAGGCGGTGGACGCGGTCGGCCATCTGGCGCTCGCGCTCCGCCAGCACGGGATCGGGGGCGCCGGGAGGTTCGGCGCCGTGCGGGTCGCTTGGGGGTGCGTGGCCGGGGCGCCAGCGGCGCAGGAGCGCGCGCAGCGGGGCGATCACCGGGCGCTCTCCGCGGGTGTGGCGGGGGGGAATGCGGGAACGGCGGAGCCTGCGGGGTCGGGATCCAAGGGAGCGGCGTCTCGCGGGGGAAAGGCTTCAGGGGAGGCGGAAGACGGTCTGCCGCTCCGCCTGCTCCCCGCGCGCCGTGAGGAAGCCGCGGGCCACCAGGTCGCCGCGGGTCCCGGCGGGCGGCGTCCACGTGGCATCGAAGGTGCGGGTCTCCCCGGCCCCCAGCGTCTCGGTGCGCAGCGCCTGCGTGAACATCCGGTCGGCCGACCAGCGCCACAGCTCGCGGTCGCCCTGGAGGACCACGAAGTCGTGCGTCTGCCCGCTGGCGAACTCCAGCGGGACGGGGGCGCTCCCGGCGTTGGTGACCTGGAGAGCCAGGCGGACGCTCCCCGGCGTGGTCTCCACCTGCAGGGAGGACACCAGCGAGCCGGAGGGGGCGCTTGCGGGCATGGAGCCGTTGGGTGCGCAGGCCGCGGCCGCCCCCGGGAGGGCGAGCGCCAGGAAGAGGCGGAGGACGAGCTTGAGCATGGTTCGCGTCCGGACCGGAAGGAGTGCGGAGAGCCCCTCGGCCCGCGGTTTCGCAAGATAGAGGCCGGGATTCGGGAGCGTCAAGCGAGGGCGTCTCCGGGGCGTTTCCGGATGCTTGCGAAAAATTTCACAAGCTCCTATATTGGCGGTCTGACAACCCCCCCGGGAACGGAGGACGGACGAAGATGGCCCTCGACCCACTCGGCCGGAAGCGGGACCCGACCCCGGAATCGGCGGCCGGGGAGTACATGGGGGTCGGGCTCCAGTTCGCGGGCTCCATCCTCCTCTTCCTGTTCGCGGGGATGTGGCTGGACGGGAAGCTGGGGACCGATCCCTGGCTCCTGATCACCGGGGTGTTCGTCGGCGGGGGGGCGGGGTTCTGGGCCATGTACCGCCGACTCGTGATCGAGCCCCGGGAGCGGGACAAGAAGGAGAAGAAGGAATGACCGCGCAGGGAATCCGCTACACCGCCGTGACGCTCGCGCTGGCCGCCCTGGTGGCGGCCGCGGGGCTCGCCTACGACGGCGGCGCGTACCGCGAGGGCGTGATGGCCGGAGCGGGGATCGCGGCCGTGGTGCAGGTGGCGGCGTTCTGGATCTTCGCGGTGTGGCTCTTCCCCGGGCGTGCCTGGCACGGCTACGGGATGGGGCTTCTGGCGCGGCTGGCCGCCTTCGCGGTGGCCGTCTTCCTGGTGGTGCCGCGGGCGGGGCTCCCGTTCGCGGCCACGCTCTTCTCCCTGGTCGGCGTCTTCTGGCTGACCACGATGGTCGAGCCGGTGTTCCTAAAGACCCGCACGTCGAACCCGACGCAACGATGAAGCTGAACGTCGCGCTGCTCGCGCTCCTCCTCGCCGCCCAGCCGCTCGCCGCGCAGGACCACGGCGACACCCGGCCCGGCAACCTTCCCTCCGCCGCGGACGCGCGCACCGTCCCCTCGGGACACGCCGAAGAGGGCGAGGGCGGGCACGGGGAGGAGTTCGACCCGATGCACCACGTGCAGGACGGGCAGACCCTGGAGTTCCCCCCCTTCGGCGAGATCCACCTCCCGCCCCGGGGGAGCTGGATGGTGGGCCCCGTCGACATGACGCCCACGCGCCACGTGATTTTCCTGGGGCTCACCGCGCTGATCCTGCTCGCGCTCTTCATCCCCGCGGGGCGGGCGGCCCGGCGCCGCGAGAGCGGCCGCGCACCCGGCGGGAAGCGCCACAACGCCATCGAGGCCGCCGCGCTCTACATCCGCGAGCAGGTCGTGATGACCAACATCGGGCACGGCGGGGAGAAGTACGCCGGGTTCCTGCTCACGCTCTTCTTCTTCATCCTGATCGCCAACCTCCTGGGGCTCGTCCCCTGGGGCGCCTCGGCGACCGGGAACATCGCGGTCACCGCGGCGCTGGCCGTCATCACCTTCGTGGTGGTGGAGGTGTCGGGGATGATCGCGCTGGGGCCCAGGGGCTACCTCAAGACCATCGTCTACGTCCCCCACGGCCTTCCCAAGCCGCTGGTGCCGATCATGGCGGTGATCATGACCCCCGTGGAGCTGCTGGGGAAGCTGGCGAAGCCGTTCGCGCTGGCGGTCCGCCTCATGGCCAACATGATGGCGGGGCACATCGTGCTCCTGTCGCTCTTCGCGGTGGCGCTGATGTTCGGCGGGGCGATCATGGCCGGGCCGTTCCTGATGGTGCTGATGCTGACCTTCCTGGAGCTGTTCGTGGCGTTCCTGCAGGCCTACGTGTTCGTGGTGCTGAGCAGCGTGTTCATCGGGCTGATCCGGCACGCGCACTGAGGCGGTGACGGGGCGAGCGCGGCCGCCGGAGCCGCGCCGGCGGGGACCGCTCACCCCCGTCGTACAGTACCCGGGGGGTGGGCGCCCCGGGGAGGCGCGTGGCGGGGCTTCCCGCCGCTCCAGCGCCGCGGCCGCGAGGCCGCCGAGCAGAGGCCCGAGACGCTGGACCATTCTCATTCACGGAGACACCACCATGCAGGGTGCGGATCTTGGGTTCCTGGCCAACGGGATGATGGGCGCCGGCATCGGCGCGGGGCTCGCCATCGTCGGCGCCGGGCTGGGCATCGGGCTCATCGGCCGCGGCGCCACCGAGGGGATGGCCCGCCAGCCGGAGATCGCCGGGCAGATCCAGACGGCCGGGATCATCCTGGCGGCGCTCATCGAGGGCGCCACCTTCTTCGCGCTGATCGTCTGCCTGATGATCAACAACGCCGTCGGCGGCGCGATCGGCGGCTGAGACGGTTTCGCGGCGTGGAGGGGAGGCCGGTCCTCCCCTCCCGTCCTTCCTATCGAGACAGACTGAACGCCTGCTGACGCCATGACTCCCAAGCCGTGGGCCCTCGCCATGGGCCTCGCCCTGCTCCAGACCACGCCCGCGTACGCCGCCGAAGGTGAGGCGGGGCCGCTGTCGATCAACGTGGGGCTGATGATCTGGACGTGGCTGATCTTCCTGATCGTCCTGTTCGTCCTCGGCAAGTACGCCTGGCCCAACATCCTGGGCGCCGTGGAGGCCCGCGAGGCGCACATCCGCGAGCTCATCGCGGGGGCGGAGCGCGACCGCGCCGAGGCCGCCGGGCTCCTGGACGAGAACCGCCGGCTGGTGGAGGAGACCCGGTCCCGCGTGCAGGCGGCCATCGCCGAGAGCCGCACCGAGGCCGAGCAGATCCGCGCGCAGATGCTGGCCGACGCCCGCCGCGAGCAGGAGGAGCTCCTGGCCCGCGCCCGCCGCGACATCGAGTCCGAGCGCGCCGTCGCGCTGGAGAGCGTCCGCCGCGAGGTCGTGGAGCTGTCCATGCGCGCCGCCGAGAAGCTGGTGCGCCGCAACCTGGACGGCGAGGACAACCGCCGCCTGGTGAGCGAGTACCTGGGCCAGCTCGCCGCGCCCGCCGTCCCGGGCAGGGCCTGAGCCATGCGCTCCGAAGCCATCGCCCGGAACTACGCGGACACCCTCCTGGCCCTGGCCCAGCGCCACGGCGGGCTGAGCACCGCCGAGGAGTTCCTCCGGGCCATCGAGGACGTGGCCGCGCTCGTGGAGCGCGAGCCCCGGGTGCGCGCCTTCCTGGACACGCCGCGCGTGGGCGCCGAGGCCAAGAAGCAGGCGCTCCGCGCCTCTCTGGCCGGGCGCGTCCCGGAGCTGTTCCTGCGCTTCGTCCTGGTGGTGGTGGAGAAGCGCCGCCAGGGGCTCCTGCGCGAGATCGCCCGCGCCTACGCCGGCCGGGTGGACGAGATGCTCGGCCGCGTCCGCGTCGCCGTCACCATCGCGCACGCGCCGGACGCCGCGCTGCAGGAGGAGATCCGCCGGTCGCTGGAGGCCCGCCTGGGGCGCGAGGTGATCCCCACCTACACGGTGGACCCCGAGCTCCTGGGCGGGGTGGTGGTGCGGGTGGGCGACCAGATCCTGGACGGCTCGGTCCGCAGCCAGGCCACCCGGATGCGCCGCCGGCTCCTCGAGGTGGAGATCCCCGCGGCCGCCGCCGTCTGAAGCCGCGGCACCGGAAGACGACAGCAGGTTTACAGGCAAGCAGTCGAGCAGTCCATAATCAGCCCAGGCCAGCGTCGCCGCTGGACCGGAAAGGAATAGCGAGATGGCGGTCGATACCCAGCTCCGCGCGAGCGAGATCAAGAACGTGCTGCTCGGCGAGATCGAGCGGTACGAGGATGCCCTCCAGGCCGAGGAGATCGGCGAGGTGCTCGAGGTCAAGGACGGGATTGCCCGCATCTACGGCCTCTCCGGCACCATGTCCAGCGAGATGCTCGAGATCACCTCCGGCGAGACCGGGACGGTCTACACCGCCCTGGCGCTCAACCTGGAGGAGGACAACATCGGCGCCGTGATCCTCGGCGACTGGACGGGGATCCAGGAGGGCGACCGGTGCAGCCGCACCGGCCGCGTGCTCGACATCCCCGTGGGCCCGGCGTACCTGGGCCGCGTGGTGAACCCGCTCGGCGAGCCGGTGGACGGCAAGGGCCCCATCGCCGCCGTGGGCCGCCGCCAGGTGGACATCGTGGCCCCCGGGATCGTGCTCCGGCAGCCGGTGAAGGAGCCGATGCAGACCGGGATCAAGGCCGATCGACGCGCTGATCCCCATCGGCCGCGGGCAGCGCGAGCTGATCATCGGCGACCGCGGCACCGGGAAGACGGCGATCGCCATCGACACCATCATCAACCAGAAGGGCCAGGGCGTCGTCTGCGTGTACGTCGCCATCGGCCAGAAGAACTCGACCATCGCGGGCGTCGTCGGGCGCCTGGAGGCGGCCGGCGCGATGGAGTACACCATCGTGGTCGCGGCCTCCGCCTCCGACCCGGCCCCGCTCCAGTACATCGCCCCGTACGCCGGGACCGCCCTCGCCGAGTACTTCATGTACACCAAGGACGAGGCCGGCCGCGGCAAGCCGACCCTGTGCGTGTACGACGACCTCTCCAAGCAGGCCGTGGCGTACCGCCAGATGTCGCTGGTGCTCCGCCGCCCGCCGGGGCGCGAGGCGTACCCGGGCGACGTGTTCTACCTGCACTCGCGCCTCCTGGAGCGCGCGGCCAAGCTGTCGGACGAGATGGGCGGCGGGTCGCTGACCGCGCTCCCGATCATCGAGACGCAGGCCGGCGACGTGTCGGCGTACATCCCGACCAACGTGATCTCCATCACGGACGGGCAGATCTTCCTGGAGTCGAACCTGTTCTACTCCGGCGTCCGCCCGGCGGTCAACGTCGGCATCTCGGTGTCGCGCGTGGGCGGCTCGGCGCAGATCAAGGCCATGAAGAAGGTGGCCGGCAAGCTCAAGGGCGAGCTGGCGCAGTACCGCGAGCTGGAGGCGTTCGCCGCCTTCGGCTCCGAGCTGGACCCGGTCACCCAGCGGCAGCTGGCCCGCGGCGCCCGCTCGGTGGAGGTGCTCAAGCAGGGGCAGTACCAGCCCATGCCGGTGGAGAACCAGATCGCCATCATCTACGCGCTGACCAACGGCTACCTGGACGGCGTGGACGTGGCGCAGGTGCGGAGCTGGGAGCGCGACTTCCACGTCTACCTCCGCACCACGCACCCGGAGATCCTGGCGAGCATCCGCGACAGCAAGGACCTCACGGCCGACAACGAGAAGGCGCTGGTGGCCGCCGTCCAGCGGTACGCCGAGATGTTCGCCGACCCGAACTCGCCGGTGGGGACCGAGAGCTACGCCGACTCGGCCATCCTCCAGGAGACCGACGCGGACCGGCGCATGAGCGAGGAGCAGCTCCGCATGTCCTCCCGTCCGGAGGCCAACGCCGCCTCCGCCCGGCAGTCGTCCTGAGCGGCCCGCGCACACGCTAGAGGCGACACTCCATGGCCAAGGCCAGAGAACTCAAGGGCCGGATCCGCTCGGTCCAGAACACGCGCAAGATCACCCGGACGATGGAGATGGTCGCCACGTCCAAGCTGAAGCGCGCGCAGGAGCGGGTGGCCGCGGCCCGGCCGTACGCGGAGCGGCTCGGCGAAGTCATCCGGCGCCTCCTGACGCCGGAGCTCGCCGCCCGCTACCCGCTGCTGCGGCAGCCGGCGCAGGTGCGGCGGGCGGCGGTGATCCTGCTCACCGCCAACCGCGGCCTGGCGGGCGCCTTCAACGTCAACCTGATCCGCGAGGCGCGGACGCTGGTCCGCGACCTCCGGGCCCAGGGGACCGAGGTGGAGCTGCACATCGCCGGGAAGAAGGGGATCTCCTTCTTCCGCTTCCAGGGCGAGACGCTCAGCAACGCCGTCAGCGACATCGGCGACCGCCCCGGCTCCGCGGACGCCGAGCGGCTGGTGAACTCGCTCATGGACGACTTCGTGGGCGGCTCGCTGGACGCGGTGTACGTGGTGTACGCCCGCTTCGTCTCCGCCCTCTCCACCCCGCCGACCACCCTGCAGCTCCTCCCGGTGCAGGCCCCGGCGGAGGAGGGCGCGGCGGCGGGGAACACCGACTACATCCTGGAGCCCTCGGCGGACGAGATCCTGGGGCGCATCCTCCCGCTGTACGTGCGCAACGGGGTGTACCGGGCGCTGGTGGAGACCGCCGCCGCCTTCCAGGGCGCGCAGCGCACGGCGATGAAGAACGCCACCGACAACGCGGGCGAGATGCTGGAGTCGCTGACGCGCACCTACAACCGCATCCGCCAGGCCGCCATCACGCAGGAGATCGCCGAGATCGTCGGCGGCGCCGCGGCGCTCGAATAAAGCACCGGAACCCAGACCAAGGAGAACGATAGATGGCAGCCATTGCCCCCGAAGGGGCCACCATCCCGGCCGGTGCCGCGGCCGTGGGCCGCGTGGTCCAGGTGATCGGCCCCGTGATCGACGCGCAGTTCGAAGGCGGCTCCCTGCCGGAGATCTACAACGCACTCCGGGTGTCGCGCCCCGCCTCGGGCGACCAGCCGGCCATCGACATCGTGCTCGAGGTGCAGCAGCACATCGGGCGCAACCAGGTGCGCGCGGTCTCCATGCAGGCCACCGACGGCGTGGTCCGCGGGATGGACGTGATCGACACCGGCCGCGCCATCGCGGTCCCGGTGGGCGTCAGCGCCCTGGGCCGCATCATGAACGTGCTGGGCGAGCCGGTGGACGAGCGGGGCGACATCCCGGCCGCGGCCGAGCGCTGGCCCATCCACCGCCCGGCTCCCGCCTTCGTGGACCTGGAGGCCAAGACCGAGGTGCTGGAGACGGGGATCAAGGTCATCGACCTCCTCACCCCGTACGTGAAGGGCGGGAAGATCGGCCTCTTCGGCGGCGCCGGCGTGGGCAAGACGGTCGTCATCCAGGAGCTGATCAACAACATCGCGCTCGGTCACGGCGGCCGCTCCGTGTTCGCCGGCGTCGGCGAGCGCACCCGCGAGGGCACCGACCTGTGGCTGGAGTTCCGCGAGGCCGGGCTGATCAAGGACGACAACCTCCCGGAGTCCAGCGTGGCGCTGGTGTACGGGCAGATGAACGAGCCGCCGGGCGCGCGCCTCCGCGTGGCGCTGGCCGGGCTGACGGTGGCGGAGTTCTTCCGCGACGTGGAGAAGCAGGACGTGCTCTTCTTCGTGGACAACATCTTCCGCTTCACGCAGGCGGGCTCCGAGGTGTCGGCGCTCCTGGGCCGCATGCCCTCGGCCGTGGGCTACCAGCCCACCCTGGCCACCGAGATGGGCGGGCTGCAGGAGCGGATCACCTCCACCCGCGAGGGCTCCATCACCTCGGTGCAGGCCATCTACGTCCCCGCGGACGACCTCACCGACCCGGCCCCGGCCACCGCCTTCGCGCACCTGGACGCCACCACGGTGCTCTCCCGCGCGCTGACGGAGATCGGCATCTACCCGGCCGTGGACCCGCTCGACTCCACCAGCCGGATCGTGGACCCGCAGTTCATCGGCGAGCGGCACTACCGGGTGACCACCTCGGTGCAGCGCATCCTGCAGCGTTACAAGGAGCTCCAGGACATCATCGCCATCCTCGGGATGGACGAGCTCACCGAGGAGGACAAGGTGGTGGTGGGCCGCGCGCGGCGCCTCCAGCGCTTCCTCTCGCAGCCCTTCCACGTGGCCGAGCAGTTCACCGGCACGCCGGGCGAGTACGTCAAGCTGGAGGACACCATCGAGTCGTTCGAGCGGGTGGTGAGCGGCGAGTTCGACCACCTCCCCGAGCAGGCCTTCTACATGGTGGGCGGGATCCAGGGCGCCATCGACAAGGCCCGGCGCCTGGAGCAGGGCGGCTGATGGCGGCCCCGGCTGCGGGCGCGGCCGGCGGGGCGGGGACGCTGCGCGTCTCCGTCCTGTCGCCGGAGCAGACCGTCTTCGAGGGGGAGGCCACGCAGGTGATCGCCCCCGCGCTGAACGGCCAGCTCGGCATCCTGCGCGGCCACGCGCCGCTCATGGCCATCCTGGGCGAGGGCGTCCTGCGCATCGACACCGGGCGGGAGACGGTGCGGTTCCAGGTGGCCGGCGGCTTCCTCCAGGTGGTGGACGACGTGGTGACGGTGCTCAGCGAGCAGGCCGCGGCGGCCTGACCCCCGCCGCACGACGGTTCCGACGGCCTCTTTCCGCTCCCGGAGCGGAAGAGGCCGTCTCGTTTCGGATGTCCGGTGGTACGAAACTTGATTCGCGGAGCAGTGCGTTTGCGTCCGCCGCGGGCACTGGGGTCCGCGCGACGCATCCAACCCGTTCCAGGACGAAGATGAAGACTCGCTCGTTCGTTGCCGCCGCCCTGCTCCTCGTGGCCGGCGCGGCGCTGTCGCCGCGGGCCGCGGCGGCGCAGGTGTTCACGCCCACCTTCATGGCCCCGCGCCCGTCCTCCGACGTGGGCGTCTACCTGTCCGACGTAGCCGACCTGGCGCTGGAGGGGATCTTCCGCCGGAGCTTCGGCGCGTACGACCTCGGCTTCCGCGCCGGCGTGGTGGACGCGGGCGACGCCTCGCTGACCCTGGGCGGCGAGTTCCGCAACCCGCTGTCGCTCGGGACCGCTCCGCTGGACCTGGCGTTGACCGCGGGCGCGCAGGCGCTGATCGGCGACTTCGAAGCGCTGGGCGTCCAGGCGGGGCTGAGCATCGGCTACACCTTCGTCAGCCCGGAGGTGTCGTTCACACCCTACGTCCACCCCCGCATCGCCTTCATCGACCCCGAGTTCGGCGAGTCGGACCTGGAGGTCCTCGCCGACCTGGGCGTGGACGTGGCCCTGCGCCAGAACCTCACCTTCCGCCTCGGGATCGCCCTGGACGACACCGCGGCCGACTGGGGGATCGGGCTGGCCTGGCGGCGGTAGCGCCGCGGCGCCAACTTCCTTCCCGACCTGCGGGAACGCGACACGGCTCACCGCCGGCCCCCGGTCCGGCGGTGAGCCTTTTCAGGGAACCCGATGAAGCGGATCGACCTGCACCTCCATTCCCGCGCCTCCGACGGCCATCTCACCCCGACCGCCCTGGTGGACGCCGCGGTGGCCGGGCGGCTGGACGTGATCGCCCTCACCGACCACGACACCGTGGCCGGCGTCCGCGACGCCGTCGAGGCCGGGCGCGAGCGCCCCATCCGGGTGATCCCCGGGATCGAGGTGAGCACCCTCCACGGCGAGGCCGAGATCCACGTCCTGGGCTACCACGTGGACCCGGAGAACCCGACGCTCTGCGCGCACGGCGAGGGCTCCGGCACCCGCCGGGTGGACCGCGCCCGCCAGATGGTGCGCAGGCTCCAGGAGCAGGGGGTCCGCATCGAGTTCGAGGACGTGCTCCGGGAGGCGGGGCCGGACGCCGCCTCCATCGGGCGCCCGCACATCGCGCGCGCGCTCCTGGCTTCGGGGCAGACCCGCTACTTCGGAGAGGCGTTCGAGCGCTACCTGGCGGACGGGGGGAGCGCCTTCGTCCGGACGGAGTTCCCCTCCGTCCGCGACGCCATCGAGATGATCCACGGCGCGGGGGGCGTGGCGGTCTGGGCCCACCCGCCCGCGGCCCTGTTCGACCGGGAGGTGCGGACCTTCGCGGAGTGGGGGTTGGACGGCGTGGAGTGCTTCCGCCCCAACACCCCGCCCGCCGAGTCGCTCCTCCTGGAGACCGGCGCCCGCGCGCTCGGCCTCTTCCCCACCGGCGGCTCCGACTGGCACGGGCCGCAGCGCACCCGGCTCGGCGACTTCGCCCTGCGGGAGGAGGACGTCCGGGAGCTCCTCGCGCTGGGCTCGTCCCCGATGGTGGAGTAGCGCGTGGACCGCCCGGCGGATCGCGACCCGTGGGTGATCGGGGGGGTGGTCCTCCTGGCGCTGCTCACGCTGGGCTCCGTCCTCCTCTACCGGAGCGCCCCGCAGAGCGTCGCCGAGGCGCGCAGCCGCTCCTGGGTGGCCGTCCGGCCGAGCGCCTTCGCGCCCCGCTTCGCCCGCGCCGGGGAGCGGGCGCGCGCCGCCGCGGCCGCCCTGGCCTCCGGGGACACGGCCGCCGCCGTCCGGGAGTACGCCGTCGCGGCGGTCGAGGCGGAGCAGGCGCGAGCGCTGGCCGGGAGCGACGCCGAGCGCACCGCCGCGGCCGAGCTGTGGGCCGCCGCCCTCCTGGACCGGGCGGGGCTGATGCTCGGCGCCGCCGCCTCCCCGTGGTGGCGCCGTGACGACGACCCGGTCCTGCGGGAGGCGCTCGCCTCCGTGGAGCGTGTGCGCGCCGCTCCCGTCTCGCCCGCCACGCGCGCCCGCGCGGACGCGCTCGCCGCGAGCCTGAACCGCCAGCTCCGCCCCGGACCCCTGGAATGGCTACCCCGCCGCTGACCCCCGCCCGCCGCGCCGTGGCCGCGTCGCTCCTCTTCCTGGGGAGCGCCGTCCTGGCGGGGGCCCACCTCCTGGAGGCCGGGGTCCGCTACGCGCTCCCGGGGCTCGTGGAGGGGGTCTTCGCCCTGCTCCTGGCCTACCTGCTCCTCCTGCGCGGCGCGTGGAACCGCCCCCCCGGCATCCCGGGCTGGCTCGCCGTGGTCTACGGCACCGCCGCCACCGCCCAGCTCCTGGAGCTGCTCTTTCCCCCGCCGGGGGTGATCGAGTGGGTGGTGGTCCTGGTGCTCGCGCTGACCGCCTGGGGCGCGCTGGCCTCCGGGACGCGCACGAGGCTGGTGGCCTCGCTCGCCAGCCTCGCGCTCCTCCTGGCGCTCCTCAAGTTCTCCGTGATCCCCGTGCTCTGGGAGCGTGCGGGGCCCGCGCCGGGCGCCGCCTTCGGCCTGGGCGACCTGGCCGAGTCCGTCCGCCGCATCCTCGCCGACCACCAGCCGATGAGTCCGGCGGGGCAGCTCCTGGGGATCGCGGCGCTCGCCCTCTGGGCCGCCGCCACCCGGCTGCTCTGGGAGCCGGGACCGGAGGACGCTCCGTAAACAGGTGTTGACAGGCCACTTGGCCCCGTTTATAATGGTGGCCCTTCGCGAACCGGCAGCCGCGACGGCTTCGAAAACGAGGCGGCCAGGGGTTGACGGACGCGAGTGGGTAGGTTAGTTTTAAAGGCTCCGCGGCGGGACGGTTGCCGCGACAAGATTGATTGAAAACAAGGGTAGAGGGAAGGGAGTAGCAAGACGCTGAGAGAAGCGTACCTGAGAGTGGGCCGGGTAGAGATATCCGGTCAAGCGAATAAGGGCGCACGGTGGATGCCTTGGCATGGACAGGCGACGAAGGACGCGATAAGCTGCGAAAAGCCTCGGGGAGCCGCACGTAGGCAGTGATCCGGGGGTGTCCGAATGGGGAAACCCGGCGGGGGTCATGCTCCGTCATCCTCTCCTGAATAAATAGGGAGAAGGAAGCCAACGGGGAGAACTGAAACATCTAAGTATCCCCAGGAAAAGAAATCAAACGAGATTCCCTGAGTAGCGGCGAGCGAAAGGGGACTAGCCCAAACCGGTGAGAGCCGGGGTTGTAGGGCCTGGACGGGGATTATCCCGTCCGCATGGAGTCTCTAGCAGAAGCGACCTGGAAAGGTCCACCATAGGGGGTGAGAGTCCCGTATGCGAAAGAGAGTCCCAGCGGATGGTCCAGGTACCTGAGTACGGCGGGACACGGGAAATCCCGTCGGAATCTGGGGGGACCACCCTCCAAGGCTACATACTCGTCCATGACCGATAGTGCACCAGTACCGTGAGGGAAAGGTGAAAAGAACGCCTGGCGGCGAGTGAAACAGAACCTGAAACCGTGTGCCTACAAGCGGTAGGAGGGGGAGCAATCCCCTGACTGCGTGCCTTTTGCATTATGATCCGGCGAGTTACTCCTCACGTGCGAGGTTAAGAGCTTAAGGCTCGGAGCCGCAGCGAAAGCGAGTCTGAATAGGGCGCAGAGTGCGTGGGGGTAGACCCGAAACCGAAGCGATCTACCCATGGCCAGGGTGAAGCTGGGGTAACACCTAGTGGAGGCCCGAACCCGTTCCTGTTGAAAAAGGTTGGGATGAGCTGTGGGTAGGGGTGAAAGGCCAATCAAGCTCGGAGATAGCTGGTTCTCCCCGAAAACTATTGAGGTAGTGCCTCGGGGCGTGTGTCGCGGAGGTAGAGCACTGAAAGGACGCGGGGCCCCACCGGGTTACCAACTCCTATCAAACTCCGAATGCCGTGGACATGGACCCCGGGAGACAGCACACGGGCGATAATGTTCGTGTACGAGAGGGAAAGAACCCAGACCGTCGGCTAAGGCCCCGAAGTACGGGCTAAGTGAGAAAGGATGTGGGTGTGCATAGACAACTGGGAGGTTGGCTTAGAAGCAGCCATTCCTTGAAAGAGTGCGTAATAGCTCACCAGTCAAGTGCGCCTGCGCCGATAATGGTCGGGACTGAAGCCAGTCGCCGAAGCCACGGGTTTGACTTTAGGGTCAAGCGGTAGGGGAGCGTTCTGCTAGCGGAGAAGCCCCGGTGGAAACCTTGGGGTGGAGCGGGCAGAAGTGAGGATGCCGGAATGAGTACGCGATAACGGGGGTGAGAATCCCCCGCACCGAAAGCCTAAGGGTTCCAGGGGCAGGCTCGTCCGCCCTGGGTTAGTCGGACCCTAAGCCGAGGCCGAGGGGCGTAGGCGATGGGAAGCAGGTGAATATTCCTGCACCACAGGATGTGCGTTCGACCCGCAGGGGGGACGCAGGAGTGAACGTAGGGCCGGGCGGTGGTTGACCCGGTGCAAGGAGGTAGGCGGTCCCGGGGGATAAAAGACCTGGGTAGCCGAGATCTGATGCCAAGCAGGGGCTTGCCCCTGTGAGTCTACCTAAACAGGCTGCCGAGAAAAGCCTCGGCGGGGAGTACATCTTGTGACCGTACCGGAAACGGACACACGTAGGCAAGGCGAGTAGCCTCAGGTGCGCGAGTGATCTGTGGAGAAGGAACTCGGCAAAATGTCCCCGTAACTTCGGGAGAAGGGGAGCCCCCGGTACTTGAGTGCCCCATGCGGGCATGAGGGGAAGGGGGCCGCAGAGAATCGGCCCAAGCGACTGTTTAGCAAAAACACAGGTGCCTGCAAAGTCGCGCAAGACGACGTATAGGCACTGACGCCTGCCCGGTGCCGGAAGGTTAAGGGGAGGGCTTAGGGGGCAACCTCGAAGGTCCGAACCGAAGCCCCGGTAAACGGCGGCCGTAACTATAACGGTCCTAAGGTAGCGAAATTCCTTGTCGGGTAAGTTCCGACCTGCACGAATGGCGTAACGACTTGGGCGCTGTCTCCTCCACACGCTCGGCGAAATTGGAGTCTCGGTGAGGATACCGAGTACCCGCGACAGGACAAAAAGACCCCGTGCACCTTTACTGCACCCTGACATTGGTCTTCGGCATCACTTGTGTAGCATAGGTGGGAGGCTATGAAGCCCGGGCGCTAGCTCGGGTGGAGCCACCGGTGAAATACCACCCTGGTGATGTTGGAGATCTAACCTGGCCCCCTGAATCGGGGGTAGGGACCGTGTCAGGCGGGCAGTTTGACTGGGGCGGTCGCCTCCTAAAGCGTAGCGGAGGCGCGCAATGGTTCCCTCAGCGCGGTCGGCAATCGCGCGTAGAGAGCGTAAACGCATAAGGGAGCTTGACTGCGAGACGGACAGGTCGAGCAGGTGCGAAAGCAGGCGTTAGTGATCCGGCGGTCCCGCGTGGAAGGGCCGTCGCTCAACGGATAAAAGGTACGCCGGGGATAACAGGCTTATCGCCCCCGAGAGTTCACATCGACGGGGCGGTTTGGCACCTCGATGTCGGCTCATCGCATCCTGGGGCTGGAGAAGGTCCCAAGGGTCCGGCTGTTCGCCGGTTAAAGCGGTACGCGAGCTGGGTTCAGAACGTCGTGAGACAGTTCGGTCTGTATCCGTCGTGGGCGCAGGAGGATTGAGGGGAGCCGTCCTTAGTACGAGAGGACCGGGACGGACTGACCTCTGGTGTACCGGTTGTCGTGCCAACGGCAGTGCCGGGTAGCTAGGTCGGGACGGGATAACCGCTGAACGCATCTAAGTGGGAAGCCCCCCCCAAGATGAATCCTCCCGGGTCGCAAGACCCCTGAAGGGCCGTGGCAGACGACCACGTCGATAGGCGGCAGGTGTACGCGGCGCGAGCCGTTCAGCCGAGCCGTACTAAGGGCCCGTGTGGCTTGACCGGTCCCTAGGGACTGGGTCCACTCCATGTAGGTACGCGGCAACGAAGCGTCTTCTACTCCCCCCCTCTGCTCTTCTCTTTACCTGTAGCATTCGCCACATCTATGGCCGGTGGCGATGGCGCGGGGGTCACACCCGATCCCATCCCGAACTCGGAAGTTAAGCCCCGCTGCGCGGATGGTACTGCCGGGGCCACCCGGTGGGAGAGTACGGCGCTGCCGGCCTAGTCATGAAGCACCACCCGGAAGGACTGTACGTCCTTCCGGGTGGTGCTTTTTTGCATGCTACTGCACTGGCGGTGGGGCGGGCGCCGCGGTACGTTGGTGTCAAATCCGGTCCGGCGGCGAGGTTCGGCGTTGCAGGAGCGAATGTGCCGCTCTATACTCCTGTAGCACGCACGGTAAGCTCGTGCCCCCGCGACGGACCCACCGATTCCCCCCGGCCCCACGCCATGACCCAGCCTTCCCCCGAGACGCAGCCGGCGATCACGGTCCTCATCGTCGACGACGAGGAACTGCTGGTGAAGAGCTGCGGGCAGATCCTGTCGAGCGAGGGATACACCATCTACACGGAAGGGCGGGGCCGCAACGCGCTCGACATGGTGCGGCGGCACCGTCCGGACATCATCCTGGCCGACCTGCACCTCCCGGACATGGACGGGATGACGCTCCTCAAGGAGATCCGCCGCACCTCCCCCGAGAGCCTGGTCATCATGATCACCGGGTTCGCGACGGTGGACTCGAGCGTGGAGGCGATCCGCGCCGGGGCGTACGACTACATTCCCAAGCCCTTCACCGCCACCCAGCTCCGCATCCTGATCGGCCGCGCCGCCCAGCAGGTGAAGCTGGTGCGCGACAACGCGGTCCTCCGGGACCAGCTCAA
The DNA here is from genome assembly GCA_963733105.1 of uncultured Gemmatimonadales bacterium. GTDB lineage: Bacteria > Gemmatimonadota > Gemmatimonadetes > Longimicrobiales > Longimicrobiaceae > JAFAYN01. The sequence continues at coordinate 889,845 of CAVTCB010000005.1, forward strand.
GAAGCAGTACAGCTTCGAGAACATCGTCGGGACGAGCGAGTCCATCCAGAAGGTCTTCTCCGTGGTCTCCCGCGTGGCGCCGACCGACGCCAGCATCTTCATCTCCGGCGAGTCGGGGACGGGGAAGGAGCTGATCGCGCGCGCCATCCACATGAACAGCCGCCGCTCCGACCGCCCGTTCGTGGCGATCAACTGCGCGGCGCTCCCGGACCACCTCCTGGAGTCGGAGATGTTCGGGCACGAGAAGGGGGCCTTCACCGGGGCGGACGTCCTGCGCCGGGGGCTCCTGGAGGGGGCGTCCGGCGGGACCTTCTTCCTGGACGAGATCTCCGAGATGAGCATGGACCTCCAGGCCAAGCTCCTCCGGGTGATCCAGGAGCGGAAGATCCGGCGGGTGGGCGGGGAGGGGGAGATCACCATCGACGTGCGCTGGGTCTCCGCCACCAACCGCGACCCGGACAAGGCCGTGAAGGACGGGCAGCTCCGCCAGGACCTGCTCTTCCGGCTCAACGTGGTCCCGCTGAAGCTCCCGCCGCTCCGCGCCCGCCGGGACGACATCCCCGCCCTCGCGCAGCACTTCCTGCGCAGGTTCGCGCAGGACTACGAGCGGCAGCAGATCCACTTCTCCCAGGAGGCGCTCCGGTCGCTCTGCGAGTACGACTGGCCGGGCAACATCCGCGAGCTGCAGAACGTGGTGGAGCGCGTGGTCTCCCTGTGCGCGCCGGGGGACGAGATCGGCAAGGACGACCTCCCGGAGGAGCTGTTCTCCCGCGAGCGCCCGGTCCGCGGCTTCTCCCCGTTCCTGACCGACCAGCCCTTCCACGAGGCCAAGGCCGACGCGGTGTCCACCTTCGAGAAGGAGTACCTCCGCAGCCTGCTGGACCGCAACGGCGGCAACATCTCCCAGGCCGCCCGGCAGGCCGGGATCGACCGCAAGACGATCCACCGGATGCTGACCAAGTACGAGCTGCAGGGGTGGGACTGAACGGCAGGGAACGGGGGACAGGGGACAGGGAACAGCCTGCAAAGACGACGGGGCGGCACCATCGCAGTGCCGCCCCGTCGTGCTAGCTCCGGACCGCGCGCAGCAGCGTTCTCGCGGCCTCCTCCGGGTCCTCCGCCGCCATGACGGCCCGGATCACCGCCACCCCGGCCGCCCCCGCCCGCGCCACCTCCGCCGCGTTGGAGGCGTCGATCCCCCCGATCCCCACCACCGGCAGCCCCGCCGCCTCCACGACGGCCCTGATCCGCGCAGGCCCCACGGGAGCCCCCGCGTCGTCCTTGCTGGCGGTGGCGTAGACCGGTCCCACGCCCACGTAGTCCGCGCCGTCCTCGCGGGCGCGGAGGGCTTCCTCGGGAGTGTCTGCGGAGCGCCCCAGGAGGAACCCGGGCGGGACGATCCGGCGCGCGTCCGCCACGGGGAGGTCCTGGTCGCCCACGTGGGCCCCGTCCGCGCCGGCCGCCAGGGCGACGTCCACCCGGTCGTTCACGAGGAGGAGGGCCCCCGCCGCGCGCGTCTCCCCGAGGAGCGCGCGGGCCAGCTCCACGGTCTCACGCGCCGTCTCCTCCTTGGCGCGGAGCTGCACCGCGGGCGCGCCACCCCGGAGAGCGGCGCGCACCACCTCCACCACGGTGCGCCCCTCCCCGCAGCGCGGGTCCGTGACCACCATCAGCCCCAGCCGGCGCGCCAGCTCGCCGCGGCCCGTCACCGGGCCGCCCGCTGCGCCGCTGCGCGCTCCCGCGCGCTGGCGCGCTTCGCGGCGTTGTGCTCGGCCAGGGAGCGGGTGAAGACGTGCCTCCCGTCCGGGCGCGCCACGAAGTACAGGTAGTCGACGGGCGCGGGGGCGAGCGTCGCCTCGATGGCCCCCTTGCTGGGCGAGGCGATGGGGCCGGGAGGAAGGCCCGCGTTGGTGTAGGTGTTGTACGGGTTGTCGGCCACGTCGCGGATGTGGCTGTAGAGGAGGCGGCTCTGGCGCGAGCCCAGCGCGTACTGCACGGTGGGGTCGGCCTGGAGCCGCATCCCGATGCGCAGGCGGTTGTGGTACACGGCCGAGATGGTCGGCCGCTCGGCCCACACCTTGGCCTCCTTCTCCACGATGGAGGCCAGCGTGACCACCTGGCGCTCGCTCATCCCCAGCGAGTCCGCGCGGGCGCGCATCGCCGGCGTCCACGAGCCGCGGTAGCGCCGCACCAGCGTACGCACCATCTCCGGGAGGGGTGTGCCGAGCGGGAAGACGTAGGTGGCGGGGTACAGGTACCCCTCCAGCGTGGGGCCCGGGACCCCGTGCCGTCGAGCCGACGCGGTGTCGGCCAGGAGGGCCAGGGCGGAGTCCGCCTGCGTCCCGGTGACCTGCGCGAGGCGCGCCGCGATCTCGCGCGTGGTCCACCCCTCCGGGATGGTCACGCGGACCTCCACCACGTCCCCGGAGGTGAGCTTGTCGAGCGCCGCGCCCCACGAGCTCTCCGCGGGGAGCTCGTAGATCCCCGGCTTGATCCTGGCCGCCGCGCCCCTGAAGCGGGCGTACAGGCGGAACCCCGCCGGCCACCCGATCACCCCGTGCGCGGCCAGGGAGTCCGCCGCGGCCGAGAGCCCGCTCCCGCGGGGGATGGTCACCCGGACGGGCTTTCCCCCGTCTCCGCCCCCGCACCCCGCCAGGAGGAGCCCGCAGAGGAGGGCCCCGAGAGTCAGTCTGCTCCGCATCCTTCCGTGTCCCGGTGTCTTTCGTCCCGCTCGGTCAGGAAGCCGCGCAGGATCAGCGCGGCGGCCATGGCGTCGATCCGCCCCTTCTCCTCGCGCCGGCTCCGCTTCAGCCCCATCCCCCGGATCACCCGCTCCGCCTCCACCGAGGAGAGCCGCTCGTCCACCCAGTGCACCGGGAGCCCCGTGCGCCGGGCGAGGTCGTCCCCGAACCCCCGCACCTCGGCCGTCCACTCGCTCTCGTTCCCCCCGAGGTCCAGCGGGAGCCCCACCACCAGCTCCCCCACCTCGTGCTCCTCCACCAGGCGGGCGATCTCCGCCCACGGCGGGCGCTTCCCGGCCCGCCGCACGAGCGTGGTGAGCGGGGAAGCGATGGTGCGCGTGGGATCGGTGATCGCCACCCCGATCCGGCGCTCCCCGTAGTCCAGTGCCAGAACTCTGCTCATCGGCTCCACAAGCGAAAACGGCCCGCCGGAGCGGGCCGCAGGACCGGTGCCGCGCCGCTCAGGCGAGGCGCGACAGGGCCTCGTGCCAGGAGAGTCCCTGCGACATCCCCTCGTACACCCCCCCGAGCGCCGCGGCGCCCCCGAAGAGGAAGCGGCAGCGGCCGCCCCCGGCCGCCTCGCACTCCACCTCCATCACCGCCACCTCCGTCCCGGCCACGCGGCCCAGGAGGTCGGCGAAGACGCCCGTGCTGAAGTGGCAGAACTGCTCCCCGGCGTCCCGGGCCGCCGCGGCCTCGGTCCAGCCGGTGCAGTCCAGCGCCCCGATCCCGGCGTGCAGCGCCTGGTGGCGCACCGTCCCCCACCCCATCTCCTCCCAGAACTCCTCGAAGGCGGCCCAGAACTCGTCCTGCGGGAGCGAGCCCGGCGACGATCCGCCGCGCTCCCGCGCCACCCACTCCTCCAGCGCGGCGTGGAACGCCTCGCCGCTCTCGTACCCCACCTGGCGCAGCAGCATCGCCGAGTCCACCGGGGAGCGGCCATGTCCGAGCCCCCGGCGCGTGGCGGCCAGGAAGGCGGAGGGGATGCGCACCAGTGGCGCGGCGGCGACAGTGTTCATGGGACGAGGAGTTGAAGGGAAGGGGTCAGCCTTCGGAGGGGGAGGCCTCGACGCGCTCCAGGAGCTCCGCCTCGGTGAGGACGGCCACTCCCAGGTCACGGGCCTTCTGCAGCTTGGAGCCGGCGTCCTCGCCCGCCAGGAGGAAGTCGGTCTTCTTGGTCACCGAGCCGGTCACGCGTCCTCCGGCGCCTTCGATCACCGCCGTCGCCTCGTTCCGGGAGAGCGTGGGAAGGGTGCCGGTGATGACGAAGGTGAGCCCGGTGAGGGGCCCCTCGGCCGGCTTCACCTGCTCCTCGGTCATGCGGAGGCCGGCGGCCCGGAGCTTCTCCACCACCTCCAGGTTGCGGGGCTCCGCCAAGAAGGCGGCCAGCGCCTCCGCCGTGGTCCGCCCGATCCCGTGCACCGCCTCGATCTCGTCGGCGGAGGCGGCCGCGAGCCGGTCCATGCTCCCGAAGTGGCGGGCCAGGAGCTCCGCGGCGCTCTCGCCCACGTGGCGCACGCCCAGGGCGAAGAGGAGGCGCGCCAGCCCGCGGTCCTTGGACTCGGCGATCCCCGCCAGGAGGTTACCGGCCGACTTCTCCTTGAAGCCCTCCAGCTCCAGGAGCTGCGCCTCGGTGAGGGCGTACACGTCCGCCACGTCGCGCACCAGGCCACGGCTCAGGAGCTGCTCGATGGTGCGCTCGCCCAGGCCGCGCACGTCCATGGCGCCGCGCGAGACGAAGTGCACCAGCCCCCAGTAGATGCGCGACGGGCACGCCCCGTTGGGGCAGTACAGCATCACCTCGTCGGCGGGGCGCTCCAGGGGGGTGTTGCACACCGGGCACTCCCCGGGGACGGGGACCTCCTCCCCCGTGCGCCCCTCGCCCTCGTGCACCGCGGGGCCGATCACCTGCGGGATCACCTCGCCGGCCCGCTTCACCAGCACCCGCTCCCCGACGCGGATCTCCTTGCGGCGGATGTCGTCGAAGTTGTGCAGGGTGGCGAGGCGGACGGTGACGCCCCCGATCTCCACCGGCTCCAGCTCCGCGTACGGGTTGATGCTCCCGGTGCGGCCCACGTTGACCCGGACGGCCAGGAGGGTGGTCTCGGCGATGTCGGGCGCGTACTTGTAGGCGATGGCCCAGCGCGGCTCGCGCCCCCCGACGATCCCCAGCTCCTCGTGGAGCCGCAGCGGCTCCACCTTCACCACGGCGCCGTCCACCTCGTAGTCCAGCTCCCCCCGCCGCGTCTCGAACGCCCCCACCCACTCCAGGACGCCTTCCAGGTCGTCGCAGTGGGTGGCGATCGGGTTCACGGGAAGCCCCCAGCCGCGGAGCGCTTCCAGCAGCTCGCTCTGCGTGGAGACCGGGAGGCGCTCCCCGCGGCGCGGGTCGGTCTCCACCGCGTAGGCGAAGAAGCGCAGCGGGCGGGAGGCGGTGACGGCGGGGTCGAGCTGGCGAACGGCCCCCGCCGCCGCGTTGCGCGGGTTGGCGAAGGTGGCCTGCCCCTCGGCGGCGCGCCGGGCGTTCATCTCCTGGAAGCCGGAGAGCGGCATGTACACCTCGCCGCGCACCTCCATCAGCGCCGGCGCGGGGAGCCCGCCCGGCTTGAGGCGGAGCGGGACCTCGCGCAGCGTCCGCAGGTTGCGCGTGACGTCCTCGCCGAGGGTCCCGTTGCCGCGGGTGGCGCACTTCACCAGCACGCCTTCGGCGTAGGTGAGCGCCACCGCCAGCCCGTCGATCTTGGGCTCCACGTCGTACCCCGCCGTGCGGACCTCGTCGGCGATGCGGGCGTTGCGCGTCTCCCAGGCGCGCAGCTCCTCCGGTCCGAAGGCGTTGTCCAGGGAGAGCATGGGGGCCAGGTGCTCCGTCTTTTCCAGCCTGCTCGCCGGCTCCGCGCCCACGCGCAGGGTGGGGGAGTCGGGGGTGCGCAGCTCCGGGTGGGCGGCCTCGATCTCCTTCAGCTCGCGGAAGAGCCGGTCGTACTTCGCGTCGCTGAGGACCGGCGCGTCCAGGACGTAGTAGTCGTGGTTTGCGCGCTCGATCTGTTCGCGGAGCTCGGCTGCGCGTGCGGCCGGCTCCGCGGCGTCATCCGGCGAGGTCATCCTGGCCGGGCATCTGCGACGCGCGGACCACGCGGTTGCGCCCCGTCTCCTTGGCGGCGTAGAGCGCCTCGTCCGCGCGCTTCAGGAGGAGCTCCGGGGAGTCGACGTCGAGCCCGGGGAAGGAGGCGACGCCCGAGGAGACGGTCATCCGCACCTCGTTGGCCTCGTCGCGGTAGAGGTGCCCTTCGACCGCGCGGCGCACGCGCTCCGCGAACTGCTCGGCCTCCTCCTCCCCCGTGTCGGGGAGGATGGCGATGAACTCCTCGCCGCCGTACCGCCCCACCATGTCGATCTCGCGCGCCGTGTCGCGGATGATGCGCGCGGTCTCGTACAGGATCACGTCCCCGGTGGGGTGGCCGTAGGTGTCGTTGACCTGCTTGAAGCGGTCCAGGTCGAGCATGGCGACGGCCATGGCCTCCCCGGTGCGCAGCGACCGCTCGAACTCGTCGTGCAGGAGCTGGTGGACGTGCCGGTGGTTGAACAGCTCCGTGAGCCCGTCCGTGATGGAGAGCTTGCGGAGCTTCTTGTTGGCCTCCTCCAGCTCGCGGTTCTTCTGGTCCAGCTCGTCCTGCAGGCGCTTGATGCGGAGCATGGAGCGCACGCGCGCCTCCAGCTCCGGGAAGTTGATCGGCTTGGTGAGGTAGTCGTCGGCCCCGGCCTCCAGCCCCTCCACCTTGTCGGCGGTGGAGTCGCGGGCGGTGACCAGGATGATGGGGATGAAGGGGAGGGATTCGTCCGTCTTGATCCGCCGGGAGACCTCGTACCCGTCCACCAGCGGCATCATCACGTCGCACAGGATCAGGTGCGGCGGGTTCACGCGCACCTTGTCCAGCGCTTCCTGCCCGTTGCTCGCGGTCTCGATCAGGTACCCGCGGCTGGAAAGCCGGGCGTCGATGATCTCGACGTTGTCCGGGTGGTCGTCGACTACGAGGATGCGGGTCTCGTCAGCCGGTGGCGCGGCGTCGGTCAAGCCTGCACCTCGCGCCCCGAGCCGATGAACTTCTCCACCTCGGCCACCACGCGCCGGGGCTCGCACGGCTTCGCCAGGTAGCCGTCGCACCCCACCTCCTGCGCCTTGGCGCGGTCGGTGGCGAGGGCGTGCGCGGTGAGCGCGATGATGGGGATGGTGGAGGTGGCGGGATCGGCCTTGAGGATCTTGGTGGCCTCCCAGCCGTCGATCAGGGGGATGGAGATGTCCATCAGGATCAGGTCCGGGTGGTCCTCGCGGGCCATGCGGATCCCGTCCTCCCCGTTGCGCGCCTCGATCACCTGGTACCCGAAGTGCTCCAGGATCGTCCGGTAGACGGTCCGGTTGTCCTCGTTGTCCTCTACCAGGAGGACTGTCTTGCTGGAGTCCGCCATTCCGGAAAGCCTCCTGATCTGGATCACGGGCTCTTCCGCGCGCGGCGCCCCGTCAAGAGGTGTCGCACCCGGAAGATGAAAGTCGTAATGTATAGGAGCCCGCATCGGCACCGCAAGGCGCGGCGGGCCCTTCCGGGGGGCGGAGGTGGCACGGGCGTTGCTTTCCTCCCCCCGCCGGAGCTCCTCACGCCTCACCCGCCCTGCCGCCATGTACTACGACGACCAGACGCGCCGCTTCAACCTCGTCAGCGGCCTGCTCTCCGGGGCGGTGCTCGGGGCGGGAATCGCCCTCCTCCTCCTCCCCGACACCGTGTCCCGGACGCGGCGCATCCGCCGCGCCGCGGGAGGGATCGGCCGCTCCGCCACGCGGCGGCTCGGGGTGCTCGGAGGGGACTTCCGGGACACGCTGGAGACCTCCGTCCGCGCCGGACGGAAGCGCTTCGGCTCCTAGCCCGCCACCGCCGGGAGCCATGCCGAACCAGGGAGAGGGGCTGGAGCCCCTGTTCCGCCGCCTCTTCCCGGGGCGGCGCTTCATCGTCGTTTCCAACCGGGAGCCGTACGAGCACCGCTGGTCGGAGGAGGTGGGGGAGATCTCCGTCCGCCGCCCGGCGGGCGGGCTCACCTCCGCCCTCGACCCCCTCCTCCAGGCCCTGGGCGGCACCTGGGTGGCGTGGGGGAGCGGCGACGCCGACGCCGAGGTGGTGGACAAGGCGAACCGCGTCCGCGTCCCTCCCGAGGAGGCCAGCTACACCCTGCGGCGCGTCTGGCTCACCCGGCACGACATCCACCGCTACTACCTGGGGTTCTCCAACCAGTTCCTGTGGCCGCTCTGCCACCTCCGCCCGGACCTCACCCGCATCCGCTCCCGCTACTGGGAGCGCTACCGGCGGGTGAACCGCCGCTTCGCGGAGGCCACGCTGGAGGAGGCGAAGGGGGCCGGCGCCGCGGTCTGGGTGCAGGACTACCACCTGGCGCTCGCCCCGCTCTTCGTGCGGGCGCAGCGGCCCGACGTGACGCTCGCCCACTTCTGGCACATCCCCTGGCCGCCCATCGACATCTTCCGCCTCTCCCCCCAGGCGCCCTTCCTGCTCCGGGGGCTCCTGGCGAACGACCTCATGGGATTCCACCTCCCGGCGTTCGCCGACAACTTCCTCCGCTGCGCGCACCAGCTCGTCGGGGCGGAGGTGGACTGGGAGCGGCACACGGCCACCCTGGACGGGCACAGCTGCCGGGTGTGCGCCTTTCCCATCTCCATCGACGTGGAGTCCTTCCGCTCGGCGGCCACGGCCCCGGGGGCGGAGGAGCAGATGGCGAGGCTGCGCCGTCGCTACGCGCCGGGTGGGGGCGCCGTGGGGATCGGCGTGGACCGGATGGACTACTCCAAGGGGCTTCCGGAGAAGTTCAAGGCGCTGGAGCTCCTGTGGGAGCGGTACCCGGAGCTCCGGGAGCGCTTCACCTACATCCAGGTGGCGGTCCCCAGCCGCAGCGACATCGAGGCGTACGACACGCTCTCCGAGAAGGTGGACCGCCAGGTGTGGGAGATCAACGACCGCTTCGGCACGGGGGGGTGGCGGCCGATCCACCTGGTCAAGCAGTCGCTCCCCCCGGAGCGGCTGGCGGTGCTGTACCGCATGGCGGACCTCTGCATCGTCGGCTCGCTGCAGGACGGGATGAACCTGGTGGCCAAGGAGTACGTGGCGAGCCAGGTGGACGGGGACGGGGTGCTGCTGCTGTCGGAGTTCGCCGGGGCGGCGGAGGAGATGGCCGAGGCCGTCCTCGTCAACCCCTACGCGCCGGAGGACTTCGCCCTGCGCATCCGGGACGCGCTCTCGCTCCCGGCGGCGGAGCGGCGGCGGCGGATGCGCGCGCTGCACGGGTCCATGCGGTCCATCTTCGACTGGATGCAGGACGTGTTCACCACCTGGGGCGGGATCGTGGAGGAGCGGGACGGCGCGGGGGCGGCGGAGCGCGGGGAGTTCAGGGTCCCAGCGGAGATGAGCTGAACAGGCGGAAGGGAACGCCGGACCGGGTCAGCTCCCCGGCGAGGCGGTCGACCTCTCCGGGGAGGGTCTCCAGGGCGAGGTTGCAGCGGGCGTCGGCCCCGGCGGGGGCGGGGACCACCTCCACGGGGATCCCCGCCTCGCCCGCGACTTCCTCGGCCCAGAGGGCGTGGTGGGTGGTGTCGAAGGTGAACATGGGGTCGGGCGTCATCGGAATCGTCGCTCGCACTTTCGCACTCCGGCCTCGCCCCGGTATAATGAGCGCGCCCCACGTCCCGCAACGCCCAGGCCGCGAATCCGCCACGTGCCGTTTCCGCCCGTCAACGAGCAGCTCGACGCCATCCGCGCCGGCGCGCAGGAGATCGTCCCGGAGGAGGAGCTGGTCCGCAAGCTGGAGCGGTCGGCCCGCACGGGCGAGCCGCTGCGGGTGAAGCAGGGGTTCGACCCCACGCGGCCGGACCTCCACGTCGGGCACGCCGTCTCCATGCGCAAGCTCCGCACCTTCCAGGAGCTGGGGCACGAGGTGGTGTTCGTGGTGGGCGACTACACGGCGCTCATCGGCGACCCCACCGGGCGGAGCGAGCTGCGGCCGCAGCTCACCGAGGAGGAGGTGGCGGAGAACGCCCGGAGCTACACCGACCAGGTCTTCCGCATCCTGGATCCGGCGCGGACCCGCGTGGAGTTCAACTCCACCTGGCTCCGCCCCCTCAAGCTGGTGGACATCCTCCGCATCACGGCGCAGTACACCGTGGCCCGGATGCTGGAGCGCGACGACTTCGCCAAGCGCTTCGAGGAGGGCCGCCCCATCTCGGTGGTCGAGTTCATGTACCCGCTGATGCAGGCGTACGACTCGGTGGTGCTGCGCGCCGACGTGGAGCTGGGCGGGACCGACCAGAAGTTCAACCTCCTGATGGCGCGGGACATCCAGGGGCGCTACGGGCAGGAGCCGCAGGCGTGCGTCTTCATGCCGCTCTTGCGGGGAACGGATGGCGTCCACAAGATGTCGAAGTCCTACGACAACTACGTGGGCCTGGCCGACCCGCCGGAGACGCAGTACGGGCGCACCATGTCCATTCCCGACGAGCTCCTGGAGGAGTGGCACGTGCTCGCGGCGGGGCTGGACCCGGAGGGGCTGGAGGCGGCGCTCCGCACGGTCCGGGAGAACCCGTACGCGGCCAAGCGCCGGCTCGCCGCCCGGATCGTGGAGCTGTACCACGGCGCCGAGGCGGCCCGCGCCGCCTCGGAGGGCTTCGACCGGGTCTTCAAGCGGCACGAGATCCCGGAGGAGGTGCAGGAGGTCGTGCTCGCCGCGGACGACGAGGCGCTGGCGGCGCGTGACGGACGGGTGGGTCTCCCCCGTCTGCTGGTGCGGGCGGGGCTCGCGGCCTCCAACGGGGAGGCCATGCGCCTGATCCAGCAGGGCGCGGTCTCCGTGGACGGGAACCGGGTCGCGGAGCGCGACGCCACCCTCCCCGCGTCGGGGGAGTACGTCCTCCAGAAGGGGAAGCGGCACTTCGTCCGGGTGCGCTTCGCGTAGACGCCTGCTCGTTTCGTGGCGTGTAGTGTTGGTGTGCAGTGTTTTTGTCCGGTTCGGGGCGGGTCTGGACGTACTCGCATTAAGCTGCTTTAATTTAGATCAAGGCATTCCGCACGAACGACTTGCGCGCGACCCGCCGGCCCGCCGGCTGTCTCCTCACAGGGCCATTGCGCAGGATTGGTTCACCACTAAATATTATCGGTTGATCCTCGGCCCGTGCCCGCGCGCGGCGCGGACCTTAACCTCTCCACCACTCTTCACCCCGGAGGCCACCCCAATCAATCGAACGTCCGAACGCCGCCTCTGCCCGGGCCTCCCGGAGAGGAACGGGCGCAGGAAAGACAATCCGCTGCAACACTCAAAGGGAAGGTTCACAATGGGCAAGCTTAGACAGCTGCTGGTGATCCTGTTGGTCGGAGTGTTGGCTCCCTCTCTCGCCTTCGCGCAGCAGCGCGGGGTGATCGCCGGCCAGGTTGCCGGCGAGCGGGGCCAGCCTCTTCAGGGTGCACTGGTGCAGGTCTCGGGAACGGAGCTGCGCGCCGCCACCGGCGCCGAGGGCCGCTTCCGCATTCCCAACGTTCCGGCCGGTGCCCACACCGTCTCCGTGACGCTCCTCGGCTACAACGCCCGCAGCCAGACGGTCAACGTCGGCGCCGGCGCCACCGCCGACGTCAACTTCAGCCTCAGCACCACCGCGCTCACCCTCGACGAGCTGGTGGTCACGGGCACCGCGGGCGCGACCTCGCGCCGCGAGCAGCCGGCGGTGATCTCGACGGTGAACGTGTCCGACCTCGCCGAGCGCGGTGTGGTGTCGAGCGTGAAGGACGCGCTGACCGCCCGCGTTCCGGGCGTGTCGGTGACGCAGTCCTCCGGCTCGGCCGGGACGGCGCAGCAGATCCGCATCCGCGGCGCGTCCTCGATCGAGCTGTCGAACGAGCCGCTGGTGTTCATCGACGGCGTCCGGGCCGACTCGCGTACCCGCGAGGCCTTCGGCGGCATCGGCGGGCAGGGGATCTCCCGGCTCTTCGACATCGACCCGAACGACATCGAGAGCATCGAGGTGGTGAAGGGGCCCGCCGCGGCCACGCTCTACGGGGCGGACGCCGGGTCGGGCGTGATCCAGATCATCACCAAGAAGGGCCGGACGGGCTCGAACCGCTTCAACCAGAGCGTGTCCCTCGAGTACAACAGCATCGACGCCAACTTCACCCCGCCGGCGAACTTCGGGCGCTGCACCGCGGCCCTGGTGGCCCCGACCAGCACGAGCTCGCTGTGCCGTGGCCAGACGGTGGGGACGGTGGTGAGCGACAACCCGCTGCTTCGCGAGAGCGCCTTCCGCGACGGGCAGCTCCGCTCCATCGGCTACTCGGCCCGGGGCGGCGGTGAGAACTACGGGTACTTCGGGTCGCTGAACTACGACAACGAAGAGGGCACGCTCGAGAACAACGAGCTGGACCGCCGGAGCGGCCGCCTGAACTTCACCTTCGTGCCGACCTCGAAGCTGGCGATCGAGAGCGGGTTCAGCTTCTTCCGGGTGTTCAACCAGCTCCCGAACAGCGACAACAACGTCTACGGCGCGATGGGGATCTCCCTCCTGGGGAGCCCGCTCACCGTGGGCGGTCCGAACAACGGCTTCTTCGCTCCCTTCCGGAACATCGCGGCGGTCAACGCCATCCGGAACGAGCTGACGACCGTCCGCTACAACCCGACCCTCCAGGTGAACTACACTCCGTTCTCCTGGTTCACCAACCGGTTCACGGTGGGCGCGGACATCTCCCGCGGGGCGTCGCTGGTGTTCTTCCCCCGCAACGAGATCGGCCAGTACCAGGGGAACACGAACACCGGGTTCGTCCGCGAGAACCGCAACAACTTCGACATCTACACGCTCGACTACCTGGGCAACGTCAAGGCCTCCTTCGGCAGCGACGACATGTTCTCGTCGGACCTGTCGTTCGGGACCCAGGTGATCAACGAGCGGGTGGACGCGATCACCGCCAGCGGCACCGGGCTGACCACCAACGCGGCCCGCACGGTGTCCTCGGCGGCGCAGATCAGCGCGACGCAGGGCTTCGAGCAGACCCGCTCGGTGGGCTTCCTGGCGCAGGAGCAGATCGGCTTCCGCGACCGGTTCTTCCTGCAGGTGGGCGGCCGCGTGGACCTGAACTCCTCCTTCGGTGAGGAGGCCGAGGCGTTCTTCCTTCCCAAGATCGGCGCTTCCTGGGTGGTTTCCGAGGAGCCGTTCTTCCAGGGCGTGACCGGGTTCATCCCCACGCTGCGCCTGCGCGCCGCCTATGGGACCACCGGCCGCTCGCCCGTGGCGGGCGCGTCGCTGGAGACGTACGACCCGAACCCCTTCGCGCTGATCTCCGGCTCCGGCTCGGGCGTGACCGCCCGGAACCCGGGGAACCTGGACCTCCGCCCGGAGAAGGGCTCCGAGTTCGAGACCGGGCTCGAGGCCGGCTTCTTCGAGGACCGCCTCGGGGTGGAGCTGACCTACTTCGACCGCACCACCACGGACCTCCTGGTGCGCCGTCCGCTGGCTCCGTCGGCGGGCTTCACGGAGGACCCGTTCGTCAACCTCGGCAAGTCGGTGAACCGGGGGCTGGAGTACTCGGTCCGCGCCAACGTGCTGAACCGGGAGAACTTCCAGTGGGACCTGCGGCTGGCCGGGAGCACGCTGCACAACGAGCTGATCTCGCTCGGTGAGATCGACGGGACGCCGATCCTTCCGTTCGGCACGCTCAACCGCTTCACGCCGGGGCGCCAGCTCGGGTCGTTCTTCACGCGCCGCATCCAGTCGGTGGACGTGGCGAACAACCGCGCGATCGTCTCCGACACCATCGAGTTCAAGGGGAACCTGTTCCCGACGGTGGAGGGGAACGCGGGGAGCACCCTGACGCTCTTCCGCAACCTGCAGATCACCGGGCAGGTGGACTGGAAGCGCGGGTTCTACATCTACAACAACAGCGCGCAGTTCCGCGAGCGCTCGCTCAACAACGCGGAGCGCGGTGTGTACCGTGCGGACGAGACGGTGGTGCCCGCCGTGGACCGCATCAGCCGCTTCGGGCCCTTCTTCGACACGAAGGGCGTCGCGGTCAGCGCCACGCAGGTGAACGAGGAGTACATCGAGAAGGGCGACTTCGTCCGCTTCCGTGAGCTCTCGGCCACCTTCTCCCTTCCCGACGGGGTCGCTTCCCGCTTCGGGGCGGAGGGCGCCTCGATCACGCTGGGCGGCCAGAACCTGAAGCTGTGGACGGACTACACCGGGTTCGACCCGGAAGTGCTGGCGCAGTCGGTCACCGGCGCAGGCCGGGCCCAGTTCCAGCGCGAGGAGTTCTTCACCATCCCGACCCCGCGCCGGTTCGTCGCCAAGGTCAACCTCCAGTTCTGAGGACGGTGTCATGAGAAACAGATTCCACACGGTTCTCGGGGCGGCGGCCCTCGCCGTGGCGACTCTCGCCACGGCCGGGTGCGACGACTTCCTGAGCGTGGAGAACCCGGGCGTGATCGAGGCTTCGACCGTCGACCCGGTGGCGGACGCGGAGACGTTCTCGCGCTCCGCCGAGTCGGACTTCTTCACCGCGTTCGACGACGTGGTGGCGTACGGCGCGTGGTTCTCCGGGGAGGCATGGCTGGACGACACCTTCCCCACCCGCAACGACATCTCCAAGCGGGTGACGGACAATCGCAACGGCACGCTGAACACGGAGCTGTACGCGCCGCTCTCGCAGGCCATCGCGTCGAACTCGCGGGTGCTCCAGCTCCTGGCTGGCACGCCCCGTGAGACCAGCGTGAGCGCCGCGCGCGCGGCGCTCAACCTGGGCTTCTCGCTGACGCTGATGGCGGAGACCTTCTGCCAGGGCGTCATCAGCAGCGGCCCGGAGGCGCTGGGCTCGCCGCTTACCCCGGCGCAGACGCTGGACTCGGCGGTGGTCCGCTTCCAGCAGGCGGTCACGCTGGGCACCGGGCTGAACACGGCCGAGGGGACCAGCATCGCCAACGCGGCGCGCGTCGGGCTCGCCCGCGCGTACCTGCAGAAGGGCGAGTACCAGAACGCCATCAACGCGGGGACCCCGGTCCCGGCGGCGTTCGTGTACAACGCCATCCGCGTGGACGACCCGTCCAACCGCGGGCGGCTGGGCAACACCGTGTACAGCTTCACGATCACCCGTCCCAACCTGGTGGTTCCCCCGTACTACCGGGACCTGAACGACGCCCGCGTGCCGTCGACGCGGACCGGACAGCCGGGGACGGGCCAGGGCGGGCAGCTGGTGTTCCACGCGCAGAACAAGTACCCTGCGTGGAACACCCCCATCCGCGTGGCCTCCGGTCTGGAGGCGCGCTACCTGGTGGCCGAGGCGCAGCTCAAGCTGGGGAACACGGCTCCGGCCGTGGCTCTCTCGGCCGAGCGGCGCGCGGCGGGCTCCGCCGTGCCGGGTGACAACTTCGCGACGGGGAACGCGGTCCTGATCGAGCTGCTCGACCAGAAGTCGCGTGACCTGTTCCTCGAGGGTCACCACCTGGGCGACTGGCGCCGCAACCCGAACGAGACGCCGTACACCCCCCGCGCCGGCACGGTGTACTACATTCCGGCGGTGGGCGGGAACTTCGGGGCGCTGACCTGCCTCCCGATCTCGGCTTCGGAGACGGACAACAACCCCAACTTCCCGCGGGCCTAACGGTCCTGAAGGAAGCGCAGTGAACGGAGCGCCCGGCGAAAGCCGGGCGCTTCGTGCTTCCGGGGGTGCGGGGCGTTACGTTAACAGCGGGCCCCCCACCCCCGGCCCCTCCCCCACAAGGGGGGAGGGGAGCACGGCAACTACAAGTATGGTAAGCAGTTACGTGAGGGATGCGAGCCCGAAGGGGCGAGACCCGGCGTAGTTTGCCGGGGCTCGACTCCGTTAAGCACGGTTGTATCGTGCTTTACGGAGCCGCAGCCCGACCCCGGCGCAGCCGGGGGCACGCCCGAACCCTGGTTTTCATCGCAATGAGTGCGACGGAGGTGCTCCTGGGATTGGGAGCCAACCTGGACGACCCGGTGGCCCGGCTGGCGGAAGCGGTCGAGCGGCTGGAACAGGTGCTGACGGTAAACTCGGTGTCGTCGGTGTACCGCTCGGAGCCGGTGGGATTCCGCGACCAGCCGGACTTCTTCAACCTGGTGGTGCGGGGGCACACGGAGCTGGGGCCGGCGGAGCTGCTGCGGGCGGCGCGTCGGGTGGAGGACGCCATGGGACGGGTGCGCTCCTTCCGCAACGCGCCGCGGCGGATCGACGTGGACCTCCTGGCCCACGGGGAGGCGGTGCTGGACACGCCGGAGCTGACGCTCCCCCACCCGCGCATGGCGGAGCGCCGCTTCGTGCTGGCCCCCCTGGCGGAGATCGCCCCGGAGTGGCGTCACCCGGTCCTCGGGGAAACGGCTCGGGAGTTGCTTGAAAGGCTGGACGTGCCGGAGAGGGTGGAGCGCTGGGGCGGGCTCCCGGACCCTTCCGCCTGAGCCATCCACCTGAACGGGCTTTCGATGCGGTCGTCTTCCGAGGAGTACACGCTGGGCGTGGAGGAGGAGTACCAGCTGGTGGACGCGGCGACGGGGGAGCTCCGCAGCCGCGCCCGCTCCGTGATCGCCTGGGACTGGACCGGCGGCGACATCAAGCCCGAGATGCAGGAGAACACGGTGGAGGTGGAGACGCGGGTGTGCGCGGACTCCGCGTGCGTCCGCGACGAGCTGGCCCGCCTCCGCTTCCAGGCGGCGGTGGCGGCGGAGGCCCGCGGCCTCCGCATCGTGGCGGCGGGGACGCACCCCTTCAGCGGGGCGGAGGAGCAGGAGTTCACCGAGGGCGAGGTGTACGGGCGCATCCGCGCGGAGTACCGGCGCCTGGCGGAGACGCAGAACATCTTCGGGATGCACGTGCACGTGGGGCTCCCGGAGGGGACCGACCGGGTGCGGGTGATGAACGGGGCCCGGCTCTTCCTCCCGCACCTCCTGGCGCTCACCACCAGCTCCCCCTTCTACCTGGGGGAGGACACCGGGTACGCCTCCTACCGCTCCATCCTCTGGCGTCGCTGGCCCCGCACCGGGGCCCCGCCGCGCTTCGCGGACGCCGCGGAGTTCGAGGCGCTGGTGCGGCTCCTGACCGAGACGGGGTGCATCGACGCGCCGGGACGCGTATACTGGGACATCCGGCCGCACCACGCCTACCCGACGCTGGAGTTCCGGGTCACGGACGTGACCCCCCGGCTGGAGGACGCGGTGGCCGCCGCGGCGCTGGCCCGCGCGATCACGGTGGGGGTGGTGGAGGGGGTGCTGCGGGAGCCGGACCTCCCGGACGCGCTGGTGGGGCCGATGGTGCGGGAGAACGCCTGGCGCGCCTCGCGCGACGGGCTGGGGGCGGAGCTGGTGGAGCTGTCGGGCGGCGCCCCGCGGGTGGCTCCCGCGCGGGAGGCGCTGCTGGAGCTGGCGGAGCGGCTGGCGCCGCTCGCCGCCCGGCTGGGCGACGGGGAGGCGCTGGAGGGGCTGGCGGGGGTGCTGGAGCGGGGGGACGCGGCGCTGCGGATGCGGGCGCAGGCGGAGCGGTCGGGGGGCGACCTCCCGGCCTTGGTGGGTTGGCTGGCGGACGAGACGGTTCTCGGGGTGGGGCTGGACCGACGCACGGAACAGAGAGAGGCGATCGCCGAATGAAGAGCATGCATCGGATCCGGGTGGCCGCGGGGGAGGGTGCGTACGAGATCCTGATCGGGACGGGGCTCCTGGGCTCGATCCCCTCGATCCTGTCGCGCTGCGCGCCGGCGTACCGCTACGCCGTCATCACCGACCACCACGTGGCGGAGCTGTACGCGGTGAAGCTCTCGCGGGTCCTCCACTCCGCGGGGCACCGGGCGGACGTGTTCGCCTTCCAGGCGGGGGAGGCGAGGAAGACGCGGGAAACGTGGGGCGACGTGACCGACGCCATGCTGGAGGCCGGGATCGGCCGCGACTCGGCGGTGGTGGCCTTCGGGGGCGGGGTCCCGGGCGACCTGGGCGGCTTCGTGGCCGCCACCTACATGCGCGGCCTCCCCTTCGTGCAGGTGCCGACCTCGCTCATGGCGATGATCGACGCCTCGGTGGGCGGGAAGGTGGGGGTGGACACCCCGGCCGGGAAGAACCTGGTGGGCGCCTTCCACCAGCCGTGCGCGGTGGTGATCGACTCCGAGCTCCTCCGCACCCTCCCGCCGGAGCACCTGCGCGCGGGGCTGGCCGAGGCGGTGAAGCACGGCGCCATCGCCGACGGGGAGTACCTGGACTGGATCGAGGCCTCGGCGGACGAGCTGCTGGGGGGGGACGCCGAGGCGCTCTCGCGGCTGATCGTCCGCTCGGTGGAGATCAAGGCCGAGGTGGTGGCGCGCGACGAGCGGGAGGCGGGGCCGCGCAAGCTCCTCAACTTCGGCCACACCGTGGGGCACGCCGTGGAGGCGCTCTCCGGCTACCGCCTCCTCCACGGCGAGGCGGTGGCGATCGGGATGGTGGTGGAGGCGCGCGTCGGCGAGCGGATGGGGGTGGCGGGGAAGGGGACGGCGGAGCGCCTGCGCCGCGTCCTGGGCCGCCTGGGGCTCCCCTCCTCCATGCCGGTGGAGTGGAACGCCGACGACGTGGTGGCCCGCACCCGCACGGACAAGAAGGCGCGCAACGGCCGGGTGGAGTACGCGCTGATCAGCGGCCCCGGCGTCCCTGCGCAGGGGATCGACGGCCGCTGGGGATATGCGGTGCCCGACGAGGTGGTGCGGGAAGCGCTCGGGGTCGGGGTGGGGGCGCGCGTGTAGCCATGCAGACATCCACGCTCGCCGCCGCGCTCGCTCTGGCTCTCCTCCTCCCCGCCTGCGTGAGCGCGGCCGCCCGCGCCGCCGGGGGCGGATCGGGGGGCGCCGTCACGGTCCTGGTGCGGAACGGGACCACCGACGCCCTGCGCGTCACCGCGCGGGGCACGCGCGGCGCCCGTCTCCAGCCGGGGCAGAGTGCCTGCCTGGTCTTCAACGACGCCGCGCAGCCGGTCTCGCTGAACGCGGTGGCGGTGGGCACCGCCGGGCGGAGGGCGACTTCCAGCCCGGACGGCTCCGTCCAGGTGGAGCGCCGGCCCGGGAGCACCACGGTGGGGTCGGAGGGGGTGATGGTCAGCCCGTCGTTCGTCCCCATGGCCGCGGCGGCGTGGCGGTGGGAGCTGGGCGTGCAGTCGGGGCGCCGGGTGGTGGATGCCGTTCCGGTGGAGACTCCTTGTACTTGATGGTCTGATGGGCCGCTCCGGAGCCGGGCCAAACTGCGGCCCGTCTCCTCCGCGGGGGCGGTGAGCCTCGCGAAACAGCCCGCGAGTCTCCCCGCCCCGGAGTGAGCCAGCCGAAACCGCCGGCTGTCTCCCTCCGAACATCTTTTTACGGGTACTGCGGAACGACAAACGACGGGGCGGCACCTTCGCGGTGCCGCCCCGTCGTTCTTTGCCGTTGCCGTCAGTCCGCGAAGGCGGACTTCGTGCCGTTGTTGCAGCGAATTTATTCGCCCGTGCCGTTGCCGGCTGTTGCCCCTGTCCCCTGTCCCCTGTCCCCTGTCCCCTGTCCCCTGTCCCCTGCCGTTGTTCTACTGCCCCCGCGTCTGCGGGCCGCGGGCGTTCACGTCGGGCGGGGTGGTGGCGTCCACGCGGCGGGCCTGGGCCTCCATGGCCTGCGTGTCCTCCTCCACCCGGCGCAGCGCCTCGCGGGCCTGCGAGGTGTCCTCCGAGGCGCTCGCGGCGCCGCTCCCCCGGATCGGCTGGTCGGTGGAGGCGGGGGTGGTGGAATCCACCCGGCGGGCCTGCGCCTCCAGGGCGTCGCGGTTGGCCTCCGCGTTCCGGACGTTGCTCTCGGCCCTCGAGGTGTCCTCGCTGGCGCGCGCGCCCTGTGCGTCGTCGTTGCGGTCCATGGTTGCTCCCGGCTGGGGTGATCCGCGCTCGGTCTCCTTGCCCGGCCGCTCCAGCGCAAGCTCCGTTCCCGCAAGGGCCTGCGCGCTCCTCCTACGGCTGCGCCAGCATCTCCCGCATCCGCGCGAAGAAGTTCCCCTTCAGCTCCTGCCGGTCCTCCTCCGAGAGGGAGCTCGCCGAGCCGGAGCGGATCTCCAGCAGCTCGCGCGGGATCTCCTTGAGGAAGCGCGAGGGCTGGCGGGGCACCGGCTCGCGCGGGGCGCGGGGACGGTCGCCGTCCTCGTCCTCCTTCTTGGGGCGGCCGCCGCCGCGCACGGCGCACCCCGAGAGCGTCAGCCGGTGCCGCGCGCGGGTGATCCCCACGTAGAAGAGGCGGCGCTCCTCCGCGATCGGGTCCGCCTCCCCGGGCTCCTCCTCCGAGACGGCGTTGACGCTCCGCGCGTGCGGGAGGATCTCCTCCTCCAGCCCCACCAGGAAGACGTGCGTGAACTCCAGCCCCTTGGCGCTGTGCAGCGTCATCAGCGTCACGCGGTTGGGCTCCTCGTCCTCCTTGTCCTTGCGCGAGTCCTCGTCCTCCGTCAGGGAGACGCGCTCCAGGAAGGCGGCCAGGTTGGGCGGGGTCCAGTGGTCCTCCTCGTCGGGGAGGGGCTGCTCCGTCCAGGCGCGGCTCTCGTAGCGGCCGATGGAGGACAGGAAGTCGCGGAGGTTGTCCACGCGGATCTCGGCCACCTTCTCGGCCTTGTTCTCGGCGCGGATCGCCTCCTCCAGCCGCACCCGCTTCAGGAGCTCGCGGGCGAAGCCCTCCAGCGAGCGCTCCCCCGGGTTCCCGGAGACGATCGCCGCCTCCGTGGCCAGGTACTCGGTGCGCGCCTCCTCCATCATCCCCACGAAGTGGCGCACCGCCTCCGCCTGCGGGCGGGTGAGCCCGTCGTCCGCGCCGGCCGCGGCCATGGCGTCCCAGAGCGTGCCCTTCGTCGCGCCGCGCGGACTCCAGCAGCTTCATCACCGACGTCCGCCCGATCCCGCGGGTGGGGAAGTTGACCACCCGCCGCAGCGCCACCTCGTCGCGCGGGTTCAGCACCGCGCGCAGGTAGGCCACCGCGTAGGCGATCTCGATGCGGTCGAAGTACGAGGTGCCCGCCCACCACGCGGTAGGGGACGTTGGCGGCGCGGAGCGCCTCCTCCAGCGGGCGCGACTGGAGGTTGGTGCGGTACAGCACGCCGAAGTCGGACCACTGCAGCTTCTCGCGTGAAGCGCCGCAGCCCGATCTCCCGCGCCACCATCTCCGCCTCCTCCTCCTCGGCCGTCTTCCCGGGCGCGCCGCGGAACTCCCAGTAGTCGATCTTGGGCCCCGGGCCGTTGGAGGTGCGGAGGCGCTTCTCCTTGCGCGACTGGTTGTTGGCGATCACCCCGTTGGCCGCGTCCAGGATGCGCTGCGTGGAGCGGTAGTTCTCCTCCATCACCACCACGCGGGCGCCGGGGTAGTGGCGCTCGAAGTCCAGGATGCTGCGGTGGTCGGCGCCCCGCCAGGCGTAGATGGACTGGTCGTCGTCGCCCACCACGCACAGGTTCTTGCGCGGGCCGGCCAGGAGCCGCGCCATCTCCAGCTGCGCCCCGTTGGTGTCCTGGTACTCGTCCACCATCAGGTAGTGCCAGCGCTTCCAGAGCGCTTCCCGCGTCGCGGAGTCCTCGCGGAGGAGCTGCACGGGGAGGAGGAGAAGGTCGTCGAAGTCGCAGGCGCCGGCGGCGCGCAGCGCCTCCTCGTAGCGCGGGTACACGTCCGCGGCCAGCACGTCGTAGTCGTCGGTGCGGTTGCCGCGGGTGCGCCCCGCCGCCACCTCGCGCGCGGCCTCCAGCGGGGTGGTCAGGCGGTTCTTCCACCCCGAGATGCGGCCCAGAACCCGCTTCACGTCGAAGCGCTCGTCCCCCGCCGTCGCGGAGACGTGCACCTCCTCGGCCAGGATGCGCTTGACCACCGCGCTCTGGTCGCCGGTCCCGTAGATGGAGAACTTCTGCGGGAGCCCGATCCGCTCGCCGTGCTCGCGGAGGATGCGCGCCCCCAGCGAGTGGAAGGTGGAGAGGAGCACCCCCTTGGCGGCCTTCCCCACCATCGCCGCCACGCGCTCCCGCATCTCGGCGGCGGCCTTGTTGGTGAAGGTGACGGCCAGGATGCGGCGCGGCTCCACCCCCAGGCTCAGGAGGTGGGCGATGCGGAACACCAGGGTGCGCGTCTTCCCCGACCCGGCCCCGGCGAGGACCAGGACGGGCCCCTCGGTGGCGAGAGCGGCGGACTGCTGCTCCGGGTTGAGCGCGCGGAGGTGCTGGGGGACGTGCGACAACGGAGTAATGAAGCGCGAAAGTGCGGGGGCGCGGGAGCGCGGGACGGCGCTCCCGCGGGCGGAAGATACCGGCGCGCCGGGTGGGTGTAAAGCGGCGCGGAGGGGGGCGTTGCGGGGAGCCGCAAAAGCCCGCTGAAACGCTTGCGGACACAGTTTGACGCCGCGGGACCCGCCGGTTATGTTTGTCCCGTCGTTTCAGGCCAGTACACCCGTCCGGAGGTTTCATGGCGCTTCGCGACCGCTTCCGCGGTATATCCGTAGCGGAAAGTCTGGCGCTCCGCGCCGCCGAGGACCCCCAGCGCACCTTCGTGGTGCTCGGGGACCGGCGACTCACCTACCAGCAGGTCGACGCACAATCCACCGCCCTCGCCGCAGCGCTCCACGAGCTGGGGATCGAGGCGGGGGACCGGATCGCGCTCAACCTTCCCAACTGGCCCGAGTTCCTCGTCGCCCTCTTCGCGGCGGCCAAGCTCGGCGCGACCATCGTCCCGCTCAACCCGAAGTACACCACGCCGGAGCTGCAGTACATGCTCCGGCACTCGGAGACGGTGGTGGTGGTCACGGCGGAGAACTTCGACGGGGTGGACTACCTGGCGCGCTTCGAGGGCTTCCTCACCGCCCTCCCCGACCTGCAGTACGTGGTGTCGGTGGGGGAGGAGGACCTCTGGTACGACGACCGCATCTACCAGTTCGAGGACCTGCTCTCCAGCGGGGAGGGGCGCACGCTTCTCCGCGCGGAGGTGGACCCGGACGAGGTGTTCGCCATCCTGTACACCTCCGGCACCATGGGGAAGCCCAAGGGGGTGTCGCTGTCGCACGCCAACCTGCTGGAGACGGCGGCGGGCGTGGCGGACAGCGTGGGGCTGCGGCCGGACGACGTGGTGTACGGGGTGAACTGCCTCTTCAACATCTTCGGCGTGGGGCCGGGGGTGCTGGGGACGCTCGCCGCGGGCGCCTCGCTGGTCCTGCAGGACGACGGGAATCCCGCCCGCGCGCTGGAGATCATCGAGCGGGAGCGGGTGACGGTGCACCACGGCGTCCCCACCACCTTCCTGACCGAGCTGCGCGAGCAGGCGGAGGCCCCGCGGAGCCTGTCTTCGCTCCGCACGGGGATCATCGCCGGGGCCCCGGTCCCGGAGGACGTGGTGACGCGGGTGCAGCGGGAGATGGTCCCCGACGTCCGGATCGGGTACGGGCTCACGGAGACGGGCTCCATGGTGTCCGTCACGCGGGACGGCGACCCCGAGGGGAAGCGGCTCCGCACCGTGGGGCGGCCGCTGGAGGGTGTGGAGGTGCGGGTGATCGACACCGACGGCTCGGTCCTCCCGGAGGAGTCGGTGGGCGAGCTGGCCATCCGCGGTCCCGGGGTGATGAAGGGGTACTACCGCCAGCCGGGGGAGACCTCGCACGCCCTCACCGCGGACGGCTTCTTCCTGACCGGCGACCTGGGGATGGTGGACGAGGAGGGATACCTCCACATCATCGGCCGCCGCAAGGAGATGATCATCCGCGGCGGGTTCAACGTGTACCCCCGCGAGGTGGAGGACCGGCTGCACGCCCACCCCGCGGTGCTCGACGCGGCGGTCGTCGGGCTCCCGGACGAGATCCTGGGAGAGATGGCGTGCGCCTGCATCGTCCCCGTCGAGGGGGCGATCGTCACCGGCGAAGAGATCAAGGATTTCTGTCGCGAGGTGATGGCGGACTACAAGGTACCCGACCTGGTCCGCTTTCTCGACAGCTTCCCGATGACCGGGAGCGGCAAGGTGCGGCGGGTGGAGCTGGCGCGGATGATCAGCGCCGAAGAATCGAGCCGCCGACCGTGACCCTCCCGGAATGTCGAACCGAGGCATAGGCCTCCACGCGAGACCCCTCCCGCCGTCCCCCCTCCCCGCGCGCACCGCGCCGGCAGGGGGCGAGGCGGAGGGGTCTCGCCGCAAACAAGCACAACACGGCGACAGATGAATCGTAGACAACCGTTCGGCGCCCCGGTCTGGGGCGGACAGGCACACACGCACGCGCCCAACGCGGCGCTGCTGATCGACTTCGACAACGTGACGGTCGGGATCCGGAGCGACCTGGGGAAGGAGCTCAAGGCCCTCCTCAACTCCGACATCATCAAGGGGAAGGTGGCGGTGCAGCGCGCCTACGCCGACTGGCGGCGCTACCCGCAGTACATCGTCCCCCTGACCGAGGCGTCGGTCGACCTGATCTTCGCCCCCGCGTACGGCACCTCCAAGAAGAACGCCACCGACCTCCGCATGGCGGTGGACGCCATCGAGCTGGTCTTCACCCGACCCGAGATCGGGACCTTCATCCTCCTCACCGGCGACTCCGACTTCTCCTCCTGCGTGCTGAAGCTGAAGGAGTACGGGAAGTACGTGATCGGCGTGGGGATGCGGGAGTCGTCCAGCGACCTGCTCATCCAGAACTGCGACGAGTACTTCTCCTACCACTCCCTCTCCGGGCTCACGCGGGCCTCGGTGAGCGAGGGGATGAAGGAGGACCCCTGGTCGCTGGTGAAGGTGGCGGTGCGGCAGATGGTCAAGGACCGCGACACCATGCGCCCGGACCGCCTGAAGCAGGTGATGATCACCCTGGACCCGGGCTTCGACGAGAAGAAGCTGGGGTACAGCAAGTTCTCGCGCTTCGTGATCGAGGCGGCCAACAAGGGGCTGATCCGCCTGCGCCGCGGCTCGGACGGGCAGCACGAGCTCGGCGCCGTGGAGGACGAAGCCTCCGCTCCGTACGCCGAGGACGCGGCGCCCCGCTCCGAGGAGCGTCCGCGCGAGCGTGACCGCCACCGCGGGCGGGGGCGCGACCGGGACAGGGACCGCGATCGTGACCGCGACCGCGAGCGCCGCCCGGCGCCGGAGCCGATCGTCCCCGCCGCGACGCACCCGTCGGTGGAGCTGGTGGAGACGCCGGTGTTCGGGGACGACGACCGCCCCGAGGTGGTGGGGGTGCTGGAGCAGGTCAAGGGCGGGGAGGTGGTGGAGCCGATCTCCGACCTGGACGCCGCCTACTCGCTCCTGCAGCACGTGGTGCGCGGGATGACCGGCCGCGGCGGCGCGGCGCGCGACGCCGACGTGAAGCGGAAGATGCTGGACACGGCCCCGGGCTTCGACGAGACGACGCTGGGCTTCAGCAAGTTCTCCCGCTTCCTGCGCCAGGCGCACGACGCGGAGGCCATCGACCTCCGCCAGACGGGGGACGGGGGGTACGAGGTGGCGCTCCCCGCCAGCGGGAAGCGCCTCCCCGCGCCGGCGGGGCTCCGCTCCGCGGCGCCGCGCCCGGACTCGCCGCTGGCGGAGCCGGTGCAGGTGGACCTGGCGGCGGCCGCCCCGGCCCCCGGGGCCGCGGAGGCCCCGTCGCGCGGGCGTGGACGCGGGCGTGGCCGTGGCCGCGGCGCCGCCGACGCGGCGCCTCCGATCCTTCCCGGGCAGGCGGTGGGCTCCGCCCCCGACGCCGGGGAGTCGCTGCTGGAGCCGCTCCGCGAGGAGGCCCCCGTGGCTGAAGTGCCCGTGGCGGAGGCGCCCGCCGCCGCCGAGCCGGAGCGCGCCGAGACGCCCGCTCCGGCCGCGGAGCCGGAGCGCGCGCCGCGACCCGGCCGCGGGTGCCGCGGTGCGGGTGACGCTGCGCGGCCGTGGCGGCTCGCGGAGCCGTGGAGGCGCGCCGGAGGGCCCGCCGCCGCTCCTCCCGGGGCAGGCGGTCCCGACCTCGCGCGCCGCGGCGGCGCAGGAGGCACCGGCCGCGCGCGAGGAGGAGCCGGTGCTCCCCGCCGCCGAGGAGCCGGCCGCGCTCCCGGAGGCCGTCGCCTCCACCCCCGAGCCGGAGGCGGAGGCCCCCGCCGCGGAGGAGACCCCGCGGAAGCGCGCACGCTCGCGCGGCCGCGGCCGCAAGGGCGGCGCGGCGGCCGAGGCCCCCGTGGAGGAGGCCGCTCCGGCCGCTCCCCCGGCGTTCTCGGCCGAGGCGCTGGGGCTTCCCACGGAGGCCGGCGAGGTGGCCGGCTACCTGGGCGGCTACAAGGGCGTCGGGAAGAAGACCGTCGAGGCGCTGACCGACGCGGTGGGCGGCGACGTGTTCCGGGTGCTGGAGGAGGACCCGGACCAGGTCCGCCGGATCCTCGGCGACCGCCGCGCCGGTGCGCTGCTGGAGCAGTGGTCCGACGACCGCGACCGCCGCCAGGCGGAGCGCGGGACGGAGGCCCCCGCCCCGGCGGAGGCGGTCGCTCCCGCGGCGGAGGAGCCCGAGCCGCCGGTCCTCTTCGACGAGATGGGCGTGGACGCCAGCGCCGTCGTGGAGGAGCCGGGCGCCGACGAGGACGCGGCCGACGGCGACGGGGAGGGCGAGGGCCCGCGCAAGCGCGGCCGCTCGCGCGGTCGCCGCGGCGGCCGCGGGCGTGCCCGCAAGGGCGGCAACGGCGAGGCCGGCGCGGACGCGGTCCCGGCCGGCGAGGCTCCCGCGCCGGAGGCCCCGGCGCCCGCGCCTCCCGCCCCGGAGGCCTCCGCCCCCGAGGCGGCGGAGGGCGAGGGCGAGGGTGAAGGCGAGGGAGGCGGTCCCGCGAAGAAGTCGCGGTCGCGCGGACGCCGCGGCGGGCGCGGCCGGGCACGGAAGAAGGACGGCGCCGCCGAGTGACGCGGCGGGGTGCAGGGGGGGCGGGCTCCGGCCCGCTCCCCCCGGACTTTCACGACCGGGACGCCGGGGAGGTCGCTCGCGACCTCCTCGGCGCTTTCGTCGTGTCCGAGGTGGGGGGGGTGCGCGTCGTCGGGGAGATCGTGGAGACGGAGGCCTACACCGGCCCCGAGGACGAGGCCTCGCACGCCCACATCCGCTTCGGGAAGACGAAGCGCAACGCCGCCATGTTCGCCACCGCGGGGACCGCCTACGTGTACCGGATCTACGGGATGCACTGGTGCCTCAACGTGGTCACCGGCGTCGAGGGGTTTCCGGCGGCGGTGCTGGTCCGCGCCGCGCGCGTGGTGGAGGGGGCGGAGGCCGCCTCGGAGCGGCGCCCCGGGCGCCCGGAGCGCGACCTGCTGCGCGGGCCCGGGAACCTGTGCCGGGGGATGGGGATCGACGGCGGCCTCAACTTCCACCCGCTCGACCGCTCCCCGCTCTGGGTGGCCCCCGGCGCGACGGTTCCCGACGACCGGGTGGAGCGGGGGCCGAGGATCGGGATCACGCGCGCCGCGGACGCGCCGCTGCGCTTCTGGGTGCGGGGCGACCCGCACGTGTCCAGGTAGGAGGGAGCATGGCCGACTGGGACCGCCTGATGGACTTCGCCGCGCGGACCGCCGAGGCCGCGGGGAAGGTGACGCTGGAGCACTTCGGCCACGCCGCCGTGGAGTGGAAGGGGGACGGGAGCGAGGTCACCGTCGCCGACCGCGCTGCCGAGGAGCGGGTCCGCGCCACGATCCGCGACGCCTTCCCCGAGGACGGGGTGATGGGGGAGGAGGGGGAGGACGTCCCCTCGCGCAGCGGGCGGCGCTGGATCGTGGACCCCATCGACGGGACGCGCTCCTTTGCCTGCGGCATCCCGCTGTACGGCGTGCTGATCGCGCTGGAGGAGGAGGGGGTGCCCGTCCTGGGCTGCTGCCACCTCCCCGCGCTGGGGGAGACGCTGGTGGCCGCGCGGGGGGCCGGGGCGTGGCACAACGGGCGGCCCGCGCGGGTCTCCGGGTGCGACGACCTGGCCGCGGCGCGGGTGGTGACCTCCGGCCTGGAGTACTGGCGCGACGGCGCCACGGACGAGGGCCGGGCCGGGTTCGACCGGCTGGTGCGCGCCACCCGCTTCACGCGCACCTGGGGCGACGGGTACGGCTACTTCCTGGTGGCGGTCGGGAGGGTGGACCTGATGGTGGACCCCATCTGCGGCTCGTACTGGGACTACGCGCCCATGGTCCCGATCCTCGAGGAGTCGGGGGGGCGGCTCACCACCTTCGAGGGCGGGCCGCTCTCGCCCTGGAGCAGCGCTGTCGCGGGGAACGGGGTGCTGCACGGGGCCGCGAGGGGGGTGCTGCGCGGCTGACGCTCCCTGGCCCGTCCCTTGCCGCACGCCCCCGCGGGCCGAACGACCGGATTCGGCGGACAGTCACGGACGACGGGAGGACACGATGTCGGTTTTCAAGTCGCTGGAGCTGGTGGGGACCTCGCCGCAGAGCTTCGAGGACGCGGTCCGCACCGCGGTGAAGCGCGCGGGCGAGAGCATGCGCGACCTGGAGTGGATGGAGGTGGTGGAGCAGCGCGGCTACATCAAGGGTGGGGAGGTGCAGGAGTACCAGGCCAAGATCCGCGTCTGGTTCAAGCTGGAGGGCGCCGACGGTCCCTCCTGAGCTTTTCGGGGCTCCACACGCGCGGGCCGCACCGTCCCCGGACGGTGCGGCCGTTTCTGTTAGGGGTACGGCTACCTCACACATGCTGTTGTCTACCCGAGCGTCGGCGTATCTTGCTTCCCATGTCCAGGCCACGCGTCTACGTCGAGACCACCATTCCCAGCTTCTTTCACGAGGTTCGCACCGAGCCCGACATCGTGGCGCGGCGCGAGTGGACTCGCCAGTGGTGGAAGGTGGCCGTCAATCGTTACGAGATGGTCACCAGCCCGGCCGTTCTGGACGAGCTGGCAGAAGGAGTTGCGGAGCGTGGCGCAGAGCGGCTGTCCCTGGTTCACCATCTCCCGCTCCTTCCGATCAACCCGGCGGTGGTCGAGATCGTGCAGGCGTACATAAGGCACAGGCTGATGCCCGCCGACCCTGGCGGCGACGCGCTACACCTTGCGCTCGCGTCGTTCTACAAGTGCGAATTCCTGGTCACCTGGAACTGTCGGCACCTGGCCAATGCAAACAAGTTCGGGCACATCCGCAGAGTGAACACTCTCCTTGGCCTGTATGTCCCCGCGCTTGTGACGCCTCTGGAACTGCTTGGAGGGAGTGATGGAGAGGAAACCTGACCCGGCTGACCCGGTGATCGAAGAGATCCGCGAGGTCCGACACCGGATCTCCGCGCGCTTCGAGCACGACCCCGTGCGGTTGGGGGCGTACTACATGGAGCTTCAGGAGCGGTATCGTGAACGGCTCCTGGACCCGGAGGGAGATCGGGGCTCGGACCAGTCCGCCGCCTGAGCGTAGAATTCTCCTCTAGTACCCCTAGTACCCCGGCTCCTCCCTCAAAGGAGCGCCGCCGAGGAGAATCGCCGGGAGCACGGCCCCCGCGTCGAAGTCGCCCCCCGTCTCCGGGACCACCAGGAGGGCGTCCGCCGCGGCCATGGAGGTCAGCGCCCCCGAGCTCTGCGTCCCGGTGAGCGAGGCGGAGAAGGCGCCGTCCGGCTCCGGGTGGAGGCGCGCGCGGAGGAAGTGCGTGGTCCCCGGGCGCGCGGACAGCCGCTCCCGCAGCCGCACCTGCGCCACGGGCGGGAAGACCGCGCGCCGCCCGGCCATGCGGAGCAGCGCGGGGCGCACGAACACCTCGAACGTCGCCATGGTGGAGACCGGGTTCCCCGGGAGCCCGAACCAGGGGATCCCCCCCAGCCCCGCCACCCTCCCGAACGCCAGCGCCGACCCCGGCCGCGCCCGCACCCTCCAGAAGCGCACCTCCGCCCCCATCCCGTCCAGCACCGCACGCACGTGGTCGTGCTCCCCCACGCTGATCCCCGCCGTGGTGACCAGCGCGTCGCACCCGCGCGCCCGCTCCAGGTGCGCGCGCAGGCTCTCCGGCGTGTCCGCCGCGATCCCGAGGAGGCGCGCCTCCATCCCCGACTCCGCGAGCTGCGCCGCCAGCGCGTAGCCGTTGGAGGAGACGATCTTCCGCCCCGCCAGCACCTCCGCGAAGCCCTCCACCTCCACCAGCTCGTCCCCCGAGGCGAGCACCGCCACCCGCGGGCGCCGCACCACCGCCAGCTCCGCCCGCCCGAGCGACGCCGCCACCCCCAGCTCCGCCGCGCGCAGCGGCGTCCCCGCGCGCAGCACGACCTCCCCGCGCCGCACGTCCTCCCCCCGCGGGCGGACGTTCCGCCCCGCGTCCACGTCCGAGAGGACGCGCACCCGCCCCTCCGGCCCCCCGATCCCGCTCCCCCCGTCCGTGTGCTCCACCCGCACCACCCCGTCCGCCCCCTCCGGCACCGGCGCTCCCGTCATCACCCGCGCCGCCTCCCCCGGGCCCACCGCGCGCGACGGGAAGCGCCCCGCCGGGACGTCGTCCACCACCCGCAGCGTCCGCGGCGCCTCCGCCGTCGCCCCCCGCACGTCCGCGCCCCGCACCGCGAACCCGTCCATCGCGCTGTTGTCCCAGAGCGGGAGGTCCACCGGCGACGCCACGTCCTCCGCCAGCACCTGCCCCAGCGCCTCCAGGAGCGGGCGGCGCTCCGGCGCCAGCGGCGCGGCCTCGCGCAGGATCGCCGCCCGCGCCTCCGCCACCGGGAGCCAGTCCGCCGCCGGTCTATCCGTCCGCATCGGCTTCCTCCATGGCGCGCGCGACCTCCTCCGCCCGGACGTGGTCCTCCGGCGTGTTGACGTTGAGGAAGAGGACCGCGGGGTCGCCCCACCCCCGCACCTCCTCCAGCGGGAGCCGCGCCGCCGCTACCCGCTCCAGGAGCCCCGTCATCCGCCGCTCGCCGCGGGCCAGCATCTCCTCCGCCGCCGGGAGGCACGCCGCCCCGTAGAAGGCACAGAGCGGCTCCACCCCCCTCCGCCCCGTGCTCTCCGGCACCACCGCCTCCACGCCCGGTCCGGCCCCCCGCTCCAGCAGCCGCCGCAGGAGCCCGCCGGGGAGGAACGGCATGTCGCAAGCGACGCAGAGCGCCCCCGGCCGCCCCTCCTCCACCGCCCAGCGCAGCGCCGCGTGCACCCCCCCGAGCGCCCCGGCCCCGGCCACTACGTCCGGGCGCACGGGGAGCCCCAGCTCCGCGAGCCACTCCGGCCGGCTCCCCACCACCCCCACCTCCGCCCCCGTCTCGCGGAGCGCGCGCAGCACCCGGTCCACCACCCGGACGCCGCCCACCCGCGCCAGCGCCTTGGGCGCGCCGAAGCGCCGGCTCTCGCCCCCCGCCAGGAGGGCGGCCAGCGGCGGCCGCGCGGGACTTCCGGGGCGGGATTCCACCGGGCGCTCGGGGTTGCGGGGGAGGGGGGGCGGACCCGGGGAAGCTACGCCCCGCGCCGGGGGCGAACAAGCCGGGGGGGGAACGGGACTTGCTCGCCCCTTGCCGGTCCATGCGGGTCTGCTTCCACGGGACGGCTCGCGAGAGCGGGAGCGTTCTTTCACCGCGACGAGGAGGACGACGATGGCGCGCTACGACGGGGGCTTCGGCCGGAGCAAGGGGGGAGGCGGGCGGCGGCCCGGCGGGTACGGCTGGGACATGAACCCCTGGTGGGGATACGGCCGCGCCGACGGGATGGAGGGGACGCGGGGGCTGGACGCCTGGGGCGGCGGGTACGACGCCGGGTTCCGCGGCAGGGAGGTCGGGAACGGCCGGGGCTGGCGGGGCGCCTACGACCGCGGCATCTACGGCTCCAGCTATCCCCAGTACGGCGGCTATCCGGGCTCCGGCCGGGAGGGGATGGACTACGGCGGGCGCGGACGCCCCTCGCAGGCCGGCTTCGACCGCGGCGGCTTCGGCGGGATGGGCGGGTTCGGCCCCGGCGGCGTCCAGCGGCAGCCCGGCGGCGCCCCGCGGCGGTACGACGCGGGCTACCGGGGTTACGACCGCGGCTGGTCCTCCGGGCGGGCGCAGGGCGGGGCCGGGTACGACGCCGGCTACGCGCGGGAGCCCTTCATGCCCGAGGCCGCCTACCTGCGCCACCCCGAGTACGAGACCCCGTCCACCTACCACCAGGACCGCTGGGAGCGGCCGGGCCGGTACGAGATCCAGGACGGCGGCGCCATGACCGACGAGGAGATCCGCCAGGAGGTGCGCCAGCGCCTGTACCAGGACACCTGGCTCCGCGCCGACGAGATCGAGGTGACCGTCTCCGAGGGCGTGGTCACCCTGCGCGGCGACGTGGGCGACTTCCTGGAGGCGCGCTACGCCTGGGACGACGCCTGGGAGTCGGAGGGCGTGCGCGGCGTCATCAACAACCTGACCGTCAACACGGACGCCGGCACCGAGCACCACGGGGACATGTTCGCTCAGGACACCGGGGGCGAGGGGTAGAGTCGGGGCCGCTCCGGAGCCGGGCCAAACTGCGGCCCGTCTCCTGCGCGGGGGCGGTGAGCCTCGCGAAACGGCCCGCGAGTCTCCCCGCCCCGGAGTGAGCCAGCCAAACTGCCGGCTGTCTCCCTCCGCAACGGATCATACGGGTACGGCGGAAACTGCAACGACACCGTCCGTCGTTTCCGTCCGTCAGGACGGCTGCCGTTCCCAGCCGGGGGTTTCCATACCCCCGGCGGTGCTCCGGTGCGCGTCCGTGGTGGCCCCCCACCCCCGGCCCCTCCCCCGCAGGCGGGGGAGGGGAGCACGAAAACCGCAACTGCGTGCGCCGTCGATGGTTGCGTGAGGGATGCGAGCCCGAAGGGGCGAGACCCGGCGCGGTTTGCCGGGGCTCGACTCCGTTGGGAACGGTCGTATCGTTCCCTACGGAGCCGCAGCCCGACCCCCGCGCCAGCGGGGGGCACGCCCGGACCTCCCTCTCGAAGCACTTGACATCTCCCCCGCGACCCACTAGCTTGACTACAGCGAGAACAGTTCGGCCAAGGGGACCTGGACGCTGCTGGCGTCCGGGTCTTTTTCGTTTGTCTGCTCGCGAGCGTCCCCGCGGAGGCGCGTTCATCCGCGGAATACAGGCGGTCGGCGAGTACGGAGATACCGCACCTCGGCAGTCGGTAACAGGAACAGGGAGTACGGTATGCGTACCAGCGGAACCGTGAAGTGGTTCAACGACGACAAGGGCTACGGCTTCATCACGCCGAGCGACGGGTCCAAGGACTGCTTCGTCCACCACTCGGGAATCCAGGGCGACGGCTTCAAGTCGCTCGCCGAGGGCGACCAGGTCGAGTTCGACATCGTCCAGGGCCAGAAGGGCCCGGCGGCCGAGAACGTCGTCCGAGCCGGCTGAAGAAGCCACGCGTCCCCGGCTCCGCCGGGTGGATGCACCAGGAGCCGCCCCGGGACACCGGGGCGGCTCCTTCGCTTTCCCGCGCCCCGGCGCCGCGCTTGGCGCGGCGCCGGGGCGCGCGTACATTCCGGGGCATGCCATCCCCGGTGCCCACCCCGACGGCCGCTGGCGCCCAGGACCCGCCGGACGCCCCGCCCGCCCCGGGCGGGTGGACGGACCCGTCGCCGCACCGGAGCGGGTCGGTCCGGGTGGACGGCGTGCGCCTCCACTACCTGGAGTGGGGGGAGGGGGGGAAGACCCTGCTCCTCTTCCCGGGCTACCGGCAGACGCCGCACGTGTACGACGAGCTGGCGCCGGAGCTGGCGGACGAGTTCCGGGTGGTCGCGCTGGCGCCGCGGGGACACGGCGAGTCGGAGACGCCGGAGGACGGCTACTCCGTCGCGCGCTTCGTGGAGGACGTCCGCGGCTTCCTGGACGCGCGGGGGATCGGGCGGGCGGCGCTGGGGGGGCACTCCATCGGCGGCGCGGTCCTGTCGCCCTTCGCCACGCGCTACCCGGAGCGCACGGCGGGGCTGGTGTACCTGGACGCCGTCTACGACTACACGGGGTGGGGGGCCATGCAGTCCAAGAACCCCGTGCAGCCCCCCGGCCCCGACACCTCCGGGGGGAAGAGCGCCGACGACGCCGAGCGGGAGTGGCTGGTGCGCTTCTACTACGGCTTCTGGGGCGACGCGCAGGAGGCCGACTGGCGCCTGCGCCGCGCCGACCCCGAGGCCGCTCTCCGGGGGCGCGTCCTCCACGGCTTCGTGCGCGACGTCATCGCGCGCCCCGTGGACCACCGCGGGGTCCGCGCCCCGGCGCTGGCCCTCTGCGCCGCGGAGAGCCTGGAGACCACCTTCGCCTGGCTGGACCCGCAGCGCGACGCCGCCCGCCGCGCCGAGGCCCAGCGCTACCTGGACCGCGTCCGCAGGCCGTGGCAGCGCCGCGGGATCGAGCGCTTCCGCCGCGAGGTCCCCCACGCCGAGGTGGTGGAGATTCCCAGCCACCACTTCCTGTTCCTCGCCCATCGCGACCGCGTGGTCCACGAGATCCGGCGCTTCCTCCGGTCCCTCCCGTAGCCGTCCCGCACCCTCGCACTCCCGTACCCTCATGGCCCACCCGATCGCGGACTCCACCTACCTCCAGCTCACCGCCGACCTCATGCGCTCCGCCAAGGAGCGGAGCCACGAGCGGATGCGCATCGGCCCCGGGAGCCGCGTGCTGGACGTGGGGTGCGGGCCGGGGACGGACACGCTCGTCCTGGCGGGGAGGGTGGGGGAGGCGGGGAGCGTGGAGGGGGTGGACTTCGACCCCGAGATGGTGGCGGAGGCGGAGCGCCGCGCGGCCGCGGCCGGCGTGGCGGAGCGGACGCGGCACCGGCAGGGGGACGCGGCGTCGCTCCCCTTCGGGGACGGCGCCTTCGACGCCACGCGGAGCGAGCGCCTCTTCCAGCACCTCCGCGAGCCGGAGCGCGCGCTCGCGGAGATGGTGCGGGTGACGCGCCCCGGCGGGTGGGTGGTGGTGCTCGACACCGACTGGGGGACGCGGGTGGTGGACACGCCGGAGGTGGAGGCGGAGCGGCGGCTGGCGCGCGTCCTCCCCGAGCGCATCCTCGCCAACGGCTACTCCGGGCGGCGGCTCTTCGGGATGTTCCGGCGCGCCGGGCTGGACGAGCTGTCGGTGGAGGTCTTCCCCGTGGCCGTCCACAGCTACCCCACCTGGCGCTACCTCTCCAAGATGGAGGAGACGGAGCAGGAGGCGGTGGAGGCCGGGATCCTCACGGAGGAGGAGGTGCGGCGCCTGCACGAGAGCCTGGAGGCGGCCGAGGCGGAGGGTGCCTTCTTCGGGATGTCGTCGCTGATCATGGTGGCGGGGCGGAAGCCGTTGCGCGAAGCGAGCGGAAACGGCTAACGTACATCCGGTCCCCGCCCCGCCCCCGGACCGTCCGCTCCCCGTCACCTGTCCCGGGTGAAGCCATGTCCGCCCCGCGCCTCGCCGGAATCCTGCTCCTCGTCCTGGCCGGCTGCGCCCTCCCGGGCCGTGGTCCGTCGCGGGCGTCGGGCCCCGGCGTCCTGGTGGGCGGCCGGCCGGCGGGGGGGATCGCGGCCACCGTGCACCCGGGCTTCTGGCAGGCCGTGGCCGAGCTGGACCTCCGGGCCGCCGAGCGCCGCGCCCCCGACGGGGAGCACCGCGGCTTCGTGCGGGCGGTGCGGCAGCTGCTGGACGGGCGGATGGAGGAGGCGGAGGGCCCGCTGACGGCCCTGTCGGCGGGCGCGCGCGACTCGGTGCTGCGCAGCGCTTCGCGCGTGGCGCTGTCGGCGGCGCTGGAGTACCAGGGGAAGTGGGCGGCGCTGGACGAGCTGGCGCGCGGCGGCGGGAGCGCGTCGAGCCGGCCGGGGCACGAGGAGGCGTCCATCGAGGCGTGGGCGGCGGCGATGCGCCTGGCGCCGGCGCCGGCCTACGACTTCCCCCCCGTCCCGGTGATGCTCCCCTTCGTCCCGGCGAGCACGGGAACCCCCATCGTCAGCGTGCGGGTGAACGGGACGCCGCGCTGGTTCTGGGTGGACACCGGGAGCAGCGTGACGCTGATCGCCTCGGACGTGGCGGCGCAGGCGGGGGTGGAGCGGTTGGCCCCCGACACGCTGCGGATGGTGACGGCGGTGGGGGTGACGGGGGCGAGCCCGGCGGTGATCCGCCGCCTGGAGATCGGCGGGCTCAGGATCGACGGGCAGTCGGCGGCCATCGTGGACGCGCGCGACCTCACCCTGGACTCCGGGCGGGCGACGGGGGAGGCGGGGATCGCCCGGATCGACGGGGTGATCGGGATGGACGTGATCCGCCGCCTGAACCTGGAGATCGACTTCTTCCGGCGGCGGCTCCGCATCTCCCGGCCGCGCCCGCCGCAGCACCTGGCCGAGCGGAACCTGCTCTGGCTCGGCTCGCCGGTGGTGCGGATCGAGCAGCCGGACGGACGGCCGCTCTACTTCGGCCTGGACACGGGGGCGGACCGCACCTACGCCACGGAGGGGCTCCTGCGGAAGCTCCCCCGGCGGCGGCTCCCGCGGCAGCGCCAGGTGCTGGCGGGGTTCGGGGGGGACACGCTGGTGAGCGTCCCCACCCTCCCGGACCTGGACGTGACCATCGCGGACCGGCGCTTCTTCC
The DNA here is from genome assembly GCA_963733105.1 of uncultured Gemmatimonadales bacterium. GTDB lineage: Bacteria > Gemmatimonadota > Gemmatimonadetes > Longimicrobiales > Longimicrobiaceae > JAFAYN01. The sequence continues at coordinate 926,088 of CAVTCB010000005.1, forward strand.
TGAACGAGGTGGCGGTCCACGCGCCCCGCCAGCTCACCTTCCTCCAGCTCGACGGCGTGATCGGCACCGACACCGCGGCGGGGCTGGTGATGCGCATCGACATGACCAACGGCGTCTTCGGGATCAGCCTGATGCTGACGTAGCCGCCCCGTCCCGCCGCTCCTCCCGATCCGCACCCCCATTCCGACGCACCTTCTCCCCGTCCTCGCCGCCGCGCAGGGGGCCGCCTCCGCGGTCCCCGCGGCCGCCGCCTGGCCGGCGCTCCTCCTGGGGCTGGCCGCCTCCGCCTGGGTCACGCGCTGGAACGCGCTGGGCCGCAGGCGCGCCGTGCTCGCGGAGCGCCTGGGCGAGCTGGAGCGCCGGCTGGAGCGCGCGGAGGTGACCGCCGCCGGCCGGGCGGCGGTCCACGCCGTCCTGGGCCCCGTCCGCGCGCTCCTCGCCGCGGGGGAGCTGGACGCGGCAGCGGAGGCGGTCCGCGAGGCGTCGGCGCGGATCGACGACGCGGTGCGCCGCAGGGCGGAGCTGAAGCAGCGTGGCGCGGAGGTGCTGGAGCTGCGCGTGGAGCTGGCGCGGGTGGGGATGGAGGTGCACGCGGCCGTGAGCCCGCGCGCGGCGGTGCGGCGCCGGGTGGAGGAGATGGACGCGGGGCTGGCGACGCTGCGGGCGGAGGTGGCGGAGGACCGCTTCGCCGGGGACGACGCTCTCCTGGAGGCGCGGATCGCGTCGGAGCGGGAGGGGGTCCGGCGGCTGGGGGCGCTGGTGGGGGAGGTGGCGGCGGTGGAGGGCGAGGTGGAGCGCCTGGACCGCGCCTACCGCGAAGCGCGGCCGGGGGCGCCGGGGATCTCGGCGCTGCTCGCCAACCGCTACGTCAACGAGGCGCGCTCGGAGCTGGGGGCGGTGGCCTCCGGCGCCGACTGCGAGCGCGCCGTGGAGCGCGTGGGCGCCCTCCGCGGGCTGCTGGGGAACGGGCCGGAGGCGGTGGAGACGCTGCGGGAGCACGGGGACGAGGTCAACCGCGCGGCCCGGCGGCTGGGGCGCTCCATGTCGGCGTCGCGCCGGGTGCTGACGGCGGCGTGGGCGGAGCTGGAGTCCGGGCGCGTCCCGCCGCTGGAGCGGGTGCGCGCCATCCGCCGCGCGATCCGCGAGGAAGCGGGGGAGCCGGTGGAGGAGGAGTCCCAGGCGGTGGCGGCGGTGAGCGTCGCGCCGGAGCCGGCGGGGGAGGGGGAGGCGCCCGCCCCTGTCGTGCCGGTCGAGCGGGAGCCGTCGCCGTCCGTGCGACCGGTGCCGGCGTGGTGGAGGCGGGCGGTCCCGGCGGGGGAGCCGGGCACGGCCGAGACGCTGCTGTACGCGGCGTGCCTCGCGGCGCTGACCGTCCTCGGCTTCCTGGCGATCCGGACGCCGCCGGCGATCTCGACACCGGGGGGCGTGGCCGTCGCGTGCCTGGTGCTGTTCCTCTGGGGCTTCGGGGTGCAGACCGCGGCGGCGGCGCTGGCGGGGGGGCTGGGGCACCTGCGCAGCCGATGAGCGGGATGCACGACGACGAGAGCGAGACCGCGCGCGGCGAGCTGATCCTCTACGAGACGGAGGACGGCCGCACGCGCGTGGAATGCCGCTTCGCCGACGAGACGCTCTGGCTGAGCCAGGCGCTCATGGCCGAGCTGTTCCAGGTGAAGGTGCCCACCATCAACGAGCACCTGAAAGGCATCTTTGCCGAGGGGGAGGTGGACTCCGGGGCAACTGTTAGGAGTTTCCGAATAGTTCGCCAGGAGGGAGAGCGGCAGGTTGCCCGCACGATCGAGCACTACAACCTCGACGTCATCCTGGCCGTGGGATACCGGGTGCGCTCGGTGCGCGGCACGCAGTTCCGCCGCTGGGCCACGGAGCGGCTGCGCGAGTACCTGGTGAAGGGCTTCACCCTGGACGACGCGCGGCTGCGCAACCCGCCCATCGACGGCGAGGGCGTGCCCGACTACTTCGGCGAGCTGCTGGAGCGGATCCGCGACATCCGCGCCAGCGAGCGGCGTATGTACCTGCGCGTGCGCGAGATCTTCGCCATGGCCGCCGACTACGTCCCCAGCCAGGAGCAGACCGCGCGCTTCTTCCAGACCATCCAGAACAAGCTGCACTTCGCCGCCACCGGCCGGACCGCCGCCGAGCTGATCCGCGAGCGGGCGGACCACGGCCGCCCCCACATGGGGCTGACCACCTGGAAGGCGGAGGACGTCCGCAAGGGCGACGTGACGGTAGCCAAGAACTACCTGAACGACGGCGAGATCGACGAGCTGAACCGCATCGTCGTCATGTGGCTGGACTACGCCGAGGACCAGGCGCGCCGGCGCCGGCAGGTCTTCCTGCGCGACTGGGAGGAGCGGCTGGACGCCTTCCTCCGCTTCAACGAGCGCGACGTGCTCCCCGGCGCCGGCCACGTGCGCAAGGCCGACGCCGACCGCCACGCCGAAGCCGAGTACGAGAAGTTCGCCGCACGCCGTCGGGAGCTGCTGGAAGCCGAGGGCGAGCGCGCCACCCTGGACGCGCTCCGTGCCCACGTGCGGCGCATTCCTCCCGGCGCATGATGTGAAGGCTCGTGGAAACACGTCAGCCGCGGCTCCCATGGGAGCCGCGGCTGTCAGAAGCTCCCCTGTTCCCTGGCTCTACTTCCGGAACACCACCCGCCCCCCCACCACCGTCATCTCCGGCGCCGCCTTGAGGATCTCCGCCTCGGGCACCGTCAGCAGGTCGCGGTCCCACACCACCAGGTCCGCCAGCATCCCCGGGCGCAGCGTCCCCTTCCGCCGCTCCTCCCACTCCCCGTACGCCGAGGCCGCCGTGTACAGGCGGATCGCCTCCTCGCGGGTCAGCTTCTGCTCCGGGAGCCACCCCCCCGGGGGCGTTCCCGGCTCCTCGCGGCTCTGGCGCGTCACCGCCGAGTAGATCCCCTCCACCGGCGCCATCGGCTCCACCGCGAAGTCCGTCCCGAACACCACCGTCGCCCCCGCGTCCAGGAGCGAGCGCCACACGTACGCCCCCTCCACCGCCCGCTCGCGCCCGATCCGCGTCTCCACCCAGCGCATGTCGCTGGTGGCGTGCGTCGGCTGCATGGAGGCGATCACCCCCAGCCGCGCGAAGCGGGGGACGTCCGCCCGGTCCAGGATCTGGGCGTGCTCCACCCGGTGGCGGCGCCCGCTCGTCCCGTTCACCCGCGCCGCGCGCTCGAAGGCGTCCAGCGCCTGCCGGTTCGCCGCGTCGCCGATGGCGTGCAGGATCACCTGCAGCCCCGCCGCGTCCGCCGCCGTCACCAGCGAGTCCAGCTGCGCCGTGGTGTACTGCGCCAGCCCGCGGTGCGAGTGGTCGTCCGCGAAGGGCTCCAGCATGTACGACGTGCGCGACCCCAGCGTCCCGTCCGTGTACCCCTTCAGCATCCCCACCCGCAGCCACTCGTCCCCGTGCCCCGCGCGCACCCCCAGCTCCCGGAAGGCGCCGATGGTGGAGCGCTCCAGCGGGTGCCAGGCGTACACCCGCACCGTCAGCGAGTCGCGGTCGCGCAGCTCGCGGTACGCCCGCACGTCCGCCGCCGTGGCGCTGGTCTGCACGCTGGTGACCCCCGTGCGGGCCGCCATCTCCAGCGCCGCCGCGATCCCGCGCCTCACCTGCGCCGGCGTGGGGTCGGGGATGCGGCTCTCCACCAGCCCGCTCGCCGACTCCTTGAGGATCCCCGTGGCCTCGCCCGTGCGCGGGTCGCGCACGATCTCGCCCCCCTGCGGCGCGCGCGTGCGCGGGCCGATCCCCGCCGCCTGCAGCGCGCGGCGGTTCACCCACCCCACGTGCCCATCCACCCGCGACAGGAACACCGGGTTGTCCGGGGCCACCCGGTCCAGCAGGTCGCGCCGGGGCCAGCCGTCCGGGCCCACCTCGTCCTTCGGGAGGCGCGTGTGGTCCCACCCGCGACCCACCACCCACTCCCCCGGCTGCGCCGCCGCCACCCCCGCCGCCAGCCGCCGCTCGATCTCGGCCAGCGAGGTGGTCCCCACCAGGTTCACCGCCAGGAGCGAGGCCCCGCCCGAGGCGAAGTGGATGTGCGCGTCGTTGAAGCCCGGCGTCACCAGCCGCCCCGCCAGCTCCACCACCTGCGTCCCCGGGCCGATCAGGAGCGCCGCCTGGTCGTCCGTCCCCGCCGCGACGACGCGTCCGTCGCGCACCGCCACCGCCTGCACCACCGTGTTCGCGGAGTCGGCCAGGAACACCCGGCCGCCCCGGAGCACCAGCTCCGCCGGGGCGCCCGGGGGCGGCGGCGGGGGGAGCGAAGGGGCCGCCGGCCGCTCCGCCGTCGCGGCGGCCGGAGCGGGCGCGGGAGCGACGGGGGGTGCGGGCGTGGGCGCGCACGCGGCCGCGGCGAGCAGGACGGCCGCGGCGAAGGAGTTCCGCTGCATGGCGTGGGGCGGGGTGCGGGTGGCCGAGGGCGTCATCCCTCGCGGCGGTACTGGGGGTCGTTGTACATCTTGAACTGGCGGTACACCTTGGGCACCACCCGCCCCGCGGCGATCTCGCGCAGCAGGACGGTCATCTCCTCCGCCAGGTCGTCGCGCTGCATGCGGAGGACGGCCAGCCGCTCCCCGCACCGCGCGCGGAAGTCGGGCGCGGCGTCCGGGCGGTCCGCCTGCTCCTGCATGTGATAGATCTTGAGCTCCACGATGCTGAGCTTGTCGGCCAGCGAGCCCACCGTCTCAGCCACGGTCCGTCTCCGCGCGCGCCTCCCGGACGGCCGTCATCACCGCCTCGTCGATGCGCTCGATCAGGTCGTTGCGCCGCTGGTTCAGCCGGTCCACGGCCCGCTTGGCGGCGGCCACCTGGTGGTCGTCCTCCACGCGCGCCTTGTCCTCCTCGTGCCAGAGCTCGACGTTGGTCTGCGCGAGCTGCGCGACCAGCGAGCCGATCGTCTCGTTCATGCGTGCTGCCGTGTTCCCGGGTGTCGCAGGTGGTGCCGCACCGGTGCGGCGGCGGTATTCTAACGCCGCGTGGGCGCCTTCGCACGCTCCCGTTCCGGTTGGAGAAGGGATACCTTTGGAGTTCGGGCGTGCCCCCCGCTGGCGCGGGGGTCGGGCTGCGGCTCCGTAGGGAACGATACGACCGTTCCCAACGGAGTCGAGCCCCGCGCAAACTGCGCGCGGGTCTCGCCCCTCCGGGCTCGCATCCCTCACGCAACTGCTTGCCTCGCCTGTGGTTCTGCCGTTGCCGTGCTCCCCTCCCCCCTTGTGGGGGAGGGGCCGGGGGTGGGGGGTCCGAGGGTCGCACCGGACCCACCGTCCGCACCATCGTGCTCCCCCTCTCCCCTTGTGGGAGAGGGGGCCGGGGGGTGAGGGCCCGCCCGTCTACCGTAATTCACGCCGTTCCCGGTACCGATGCCCGTTCTGCTCCCGCCGTCCGCGCGGATCTGCCTGGTGATGATGAGCGCGCTGGGCGACGCCGTGCACGCCCTGGCAGTGGTGACCGCGCTGAAGCGCCACGACCCCGGCTGCCGGATCACCTGGATCCTCCAGCCCGGGCCGGCGTCGCTGGTGCGCGGGCACCCCGCCGTGGACGAGATCGTGGAGTTCCGGCGCTCGGGCGGGTGGCGCGCCTTCGCCGGGCTGCGGCGCGAGCTGGCCGGGCGCCGGTTCGACCTGGTGCTCGACCTCCAGGTCTACTTCAAGGCCAGCGTGGTGACCGCGCTCCTCCGGGCCCCCGTGAAGCTGGGGTTCGACCGCGCCCGCGCCCGCGACCTCAACTGGCTGGTCACCACCGACCGCATTCCGCCGCACCCGCCGCAGCACGTCGCCGAGCAGTACTTCGAGTTCCTCCGCCACCTGGGCGTGGACCCCGAGCCGCCGGAGTGGGGGCTCGGACCGTGGGAGCACGAGCGTCCGGCGCAGCGGGAGCTCCTGGCGGGGCTGGACCGCCCCGCCGCCACCCTGGTGATCGGGAGCAGCGACGTCCGCAAGGAGTGGCCGGCCGAGCGCTGGGGCGAGCTGTGCGACGTGCTCTCGGAGCGCTTCGGGCTCCGCCCCGTGCTGGCCGGGGGGAGAAGCCCGCGCGAGCTGGCAGACCGAGCGCCGCATCCGCGAGGTGGCGCGGCACCCCGTCGCCTCCACGCTGGGGTGCCCGCTGCGCGAGCTGGTGGGGGTGCTGGACGCCTCCGTCCTGGTGGTCTCGCTGGACACCGGGCCGCTGCACATGGCGGTGGCGCTCGGCGTCCCCACCGTCGCCCTCATGGGGTACGTCAACCCGAAGCGGGTGGGGCCCTTCCGCCGCTTCCACGACCTGGTGGTGGACGCGTACGGCGACCCCGGCGAGGACTACCCGGTGTCGCTGGAGAAGCGCCCCGGGCGGATGGAGCGGATCACCGTCGCCGACGTGGTGGCGAGGGTGGAGACGTGGGAGCGCCGCTACCGGCGGGCGGGATGATCCGCGTCCCCCTGGACCGGGTGGCCGTGGTGATGGTGAGCACCGTGGGGAACGCCGTGCACGTCCTCCCCGTGCTCAACTCCATCCGCCGCCACCACCCCGCCGCGCGCATCACCTGGATCATGCAGCCCGCCTCCGCCGCCCTGGTCCGCGGGCACCCCGCCGTGGACGAGATCCTCCCCTTCGACCGGAAGCGGGGCGCGCGTGGGCTCCTCGACCTGCGCCGGGCGCTCGCGGGGCGCGAGTTCGACGTCGTCCTCAACCTCCAGCCCTACCTCAAGGCCGGGCTGGCCTCCGCCCTCGTGCGCGCCCCGGTCAAGCTGGGGTACGACCGGCGGCGGGCGCGCGACCTCACCTGGCTCTTCGCCACGCACCGGCTCCCGTCCCGGCCGCGCGCCCACGTCCAGGACGAGTACCTGGAGTTCGTGGAGCACCTGGGCGTCCCGCCGAGCCTGGAGTGGGGGCTGGGCCCCACCGACGGGGAGCGGGCCCGCTACGCCGCCCTCCTCCCCGAGGACGGGCGCCCCGTGGCGGCGCTGGTGCTGGGGACCAGCCGCCCCGAGAAGGAGTGGCCCGCGGAGCGCTACGCCGCGCTCGCGGACCGGCTGGAGGGGGAGCTGGGGACGCGGACGGTGCTGGTGGGCGGGAGGTCGGCGCGCGAGGAGGCCGTCGCGGAGGTCGTCCGGCGCCTCGCCGCCCGCCCCCCGCTCGACCTGCGCGAGTGGGACCTGCGCCGCCTGGTGTACCTCCTCGACCGCGCCGACGTGCTGGTGAGCCCCGACACCGGGCCGCTGCACGTCGGCGTTGCCCTGGGGACGCCCACCGTGGCGCTCATGGGGTACACCAACCCCAAGCGCGTCGGGCCGTACCGCCGCTTCCACGACCTCCTCCTCGACGCCTTCGGCGACCCGGGGGAGGACTACCCGGTGGACGCGCCGCCCCGCCCGGGGCGGATGGAGCGGATCGGCGTGGGCGCGGTGGCGGAGAAGGCGGCGCTGGCGCTGGAGCGCTATCCGAGGGGCTCGCGGAGCGGCCACCCCGCGCCGTAGCCCTCCCGCAGCGCCTCCCACCCGTCCGGGCCCACGGGGGCGCGCAGCTTCCGGGCGGAGCGCGCCAGGCGCAGCAGGTCGCGCTCCCGCTGGCACCCCGGCACCGGGCCGGGATACACCCGCGCCCGGTCGAAGTCCAGCAGGTACACCTCCGCGCCGCGCACCAGGAGGTTGCGGAGGTTGAGGTCCGGGTGGGCCACTCCGGCCGCGTGCATCCGCCCTACCTGCCGCCCCGCCTCCCGCAGGGCCGCGAGCCGCCCGTCCGCCGGCGCGTCCCCCAGCCAGGCCGCGGCGTCGCGCGCGCCGGGGACGCGGAGGGTGGCGAAGTGGGCCGTGTAGCCGATCCGGGCGCGCCGCTCCGTCCCCGCGAGGGGAAGGGGAGTGCGGACGCCGCCCCGCGCCGCAGCCTCCGCGGCGCGCAGCTCCGCCCAGGCGCGGTGCCCCAGGAAGTAGCGTCCGCCGTTCAGGTGCCGGACCGCGCCGCCGCGCCGGTAGGTGCGCACCACCGCCGCCTCCCCGCTCCGGGAGGAGGACCACGGGGTGCGCCGCCCGCCCGCCGCCGGCCCACCCGCCCGTCGCCTCCGGCGCGCCGCAGAGGCCCAGGAGCGCCGCGTGCGCCTCGTAGCCGCGGCGCACCAGCATCCGCGCGCCGCCGTCCACCACGGCGGCGAACTCCGCCAGCAGCGGGTCGCGTGCGAATCGCTCCATCCCCATCCCCCGAAGCTGGGGCGGCGGCGGCCACGCTGTCAAACCGGACCCCCGCCGTTGTCCTCCCGGCCCGCCCGTGTTAGATTCCCGTGCTGCCCCCGAAACCCGGGGGCGGCATCTTTTTTCGCCTGCTCCGCGCGCACCGGCGCGGGGCCTCATGTCCACAGGAAGGTGAGCTTGAGGGACTACGAGATCGTGTACATCTTCCACCCCAACCTCGAAGAGGAGCGGGTGGGCGAGAAGCTGGAGCGCTACCACGCCCTGATCGCCGGGGAGCAGGGCGGCGAGATCACCGCCGTCGACCACTGGGGACGCCGGCAGCTCGCCTACGAGGTGGAGGACCAGACCAGCGGGTACTACGTGGTCGTGCAGTTCAACACCGACGGCGAGCGGCTCCCGGAGTTCGAGCGCATCCTGAAGCTCGACGAGGAGCTGCTCCGCTACATGATCGTCATCAACGAGGGTGATCTCACCACCTCTCCGGTCCCGCCGCAGCCCAAGCGCGACGAGGACGAAGAGGGCGAGGAGGAGGGGGAGGACTGAAATGCGTCCACAGCGTAAGACCTGCCCGATCTGTGAGTCCGGCCGCCGGACCATCGACTACAAGGACGAGCGGACCCTGTCCCGCTTCGTGACCGAGCGCGGCAAGATCCTCCCGCGCCGCATCAGCGGGACCTGCGCGCGCCACCAGCGCCAGGTGGGCACCGCCATCAAGCGGGCCCGCTACCTCGCCCTCCTCCCGTACATCGCGGGACACGAGAGCTGAGGTGAGCGAGCCGGCGGAGGAGGGCGGCCGGGGACGGATCGGGACCGCGGCGGTGCTCGTCGCCGCCGCGCTCCCGCTCCTGTACCTCCTGCCGCTCGTCCTCTCGCTCCTGCTCGTCGCACTCCCGCCGCGGCGTCTCCGGACGGTCGTGGCGGGGGCCCTCGGGGGGGCCGTGGCGGTCGTGCTCCTCCCGGCGCCCTCGGGCGTCGGGGCGGCCCTCCTGGTGTGGTCGCTGGCGGTGTCCGCGGCGTTCGCGCTCGCGGCGCTCCTCCGGCCCGCCTGGGGCTTCTTCCCCCGCGCCCTCGCCGCCGTCGCGGCGGGGCTCGGCGCGGCGGGGGGATGGCTGGCCGCCGCCGGGTCGTGGCCCGTGCTGGACCGCGCCGTCCGCACGGCCATCGAGGGCCTCGCGGCCACGTGGACCAAGCGCGTGGCGGCGGACGTCACGGACCCCGCGGTCGCGCGGGCGTTCGAGGCGAGCCTTCGGACCCTCGCCGAGGTGCAGTGGAAGCTGTTCCCCGCCGCGATGGCGCTGCAGTCGCTCGCGCTGCTGGCGCTGGGGTGGTGGATCTACGCGCGCTTCGCCCCGCACGAGGGGCGCTGGGCGCAGCTCCGGCCCCTGCGGGAGTTCCGCTTCAGCGACCACCTGGTGTGGGTCGCCATCGCGGGGCTCCTCCTGGTGCTCCTCCCCGGCGGGGGGGACGCCGCGCGGGTCGGGGCCAACGTGCTGTTCTTCATGGGCGGGCTGTACGCGCTCCGCGGACTGGGAGTGATCCTCTTCACCACGAGGATCTCCCCCGCCGTCCTGGCCGTGTGCCTGGCGGTGCTCGCGCTCTCGCCCCTATTCCAGATCGTCCTCGTCGCCGCCCTCGGGGTGGGTCTCGGGGACACCTGGCTCGACGTTCGGAGGCGGGCGGCCCTGGTCCCCCGCGCCTGACCGACGCTTACCAAGGAGCCGTCAACATGCAGGTCATCCTCAGAGACCGGATGGAGAACCTCGGCGACGCCGGGGAGATCGTCGACGTGAAGCCGGGCTACGCCCGCAACTACCTGATCCCGCAGGGGCTGGCCTACGCGGCCACCGCCTCCAACGTCAAGCAGATCGAGCGGGAGAAGGCCGACCGGCAGGAGAAGGAGGCCGCCACCCTCGGGGCCGCCCGCGAGCGCGCCGCCAAGCTGGAGGGGGTGTCGCTCACCTTCAACGCCCGCGCCGGGCAGGAAGGGAAGCTCTTCGGCTCCATCACCAGCGGCGACATCGCCGAGAAGCTGGCCGAGCAGGGGCACGAGGTGGACCGCCGCTCCATCGAGCTGGAGGAGCCCATCAAGGCGCTCGGGGTCTTCACCGTCCCCATCCGCCTGCACCCCCAGGTGCACCCCGAGATCAAGGTCTGGGTCATCCAGGAGGGGTGAGGAGCCGCCCGCGCGGTCCTCGCCGGAGCGGGGGAGCCCTGACGGGCTCCCCCGCCTCGTTTGGGGCCTCCCATGGTCCCCATCTTGCCGTTTCGCCGGCCCGCCCGCACCTTGCGGGAGCGCCGCAGGACTCCACGCACGCCAGGAAGCAAACCGGATGAGCGCAACCCCCGTCGCGCCCCACACCCTCGACCTCCCGCCCGCCGTCCGCCGGGCGGTGGACCTCCTCTTCGACCGCAAGGCCACCGAGGTGACGCTTCTGGAGCTCAAGGGGATCTCCACGGCCACGGACTTCTTTCTGATCGCCACCGGACGCTCCGACACCCACGTCACCGCCATCGCCGACAGCGTGGTCGACGGGCTCAAGAACGAGGGGACGCGGCCGGTGAACGTGGAGGGGCTCCGCGGCGGGCGCTGGGTGCTGCTGGACTACTTCGACTTCGTGGTGCACGTATTCCACCCCGCCGCGCGCGAGTTCTACCAGCTGGAGCGCCTCTGGGGCGACGCCCCGCAGCACCTCCTGTCCGACGAGAGCGCGGCGGGCACCTGACGCGCCTCCCCGCCCGCGGCGGCGGCCCGGAACCGGACCGCGCCTCCCCGCGGAAACGCTTGCGGGAGGCGCGGTTTCGTCCTTACCTTTCCGTGTTTCCAGCGAGCCCGCAGCCCCCTCGTCGCAGCACGTCCGCACCGGTGTGCCAACCCTCTCCGGGGACCCCGTAACGACATGAGCGATTCCCTGCACTCCCCCCGCGGGCCGGAGCTCCCGGCCGCCACGCCCTTCGACCCGGGCGCCGACCCGCTCCCGCCCGGGCTGGAGTGGGACGCGGCGCGCCCCGACCCGTTCGTCCTCCTGGTGGACGCCGCGGCGGACCGGACGTGGGCGGCGGACGCGGCCGTGGCCGTGGCCACCGCGTGGGCGCGCGCGGGGCGCCGGGTGGTGCTCGCCGACCTCCACCTGGAGGAGCCCGTCGTCCACGACCGCGTGGGGGAGCCCAACCTGGACGGGGTGGTGGACGTGTTCCTGTACGGGGCCTCGCTGGCGCGCACGGCGCGCCCGGTCCCCGGCCGCGGCTTCTACCTGATCTCCGCCGGCACCTACACCGAGGAGCCCGAGACCGTCCTCCGCCACCCCCGCTGGCCGCGCGTGGTGAGCGGGTTCGCGGACGCGCACGCCTCGCTCCTCCTCTTCGTCCCCGCCGACGCGCCGGGGCTGGAGGTGCTGGGGCGGGGGGCGGGCGCCGTGATCGTGCTGGGAGAGGCGGGCGCGGCGCTCCGCGAGCGCCTCCCCGCGGAGGCGCGGGTACGGGCCGTGGTGGCGCCGCGCACCGCCTCCTTCGCGGAGGAGCTGACGCTGGAGGAGGGGTGGTGGGCCGGGGTGGGGACGGCCGCCGCGGCCGGAGAGGCCGCCCGCGCGGAGCCCGCCGCCCCGCCGGCCGAGGCCGCTCCCGAGGTGATCCCCTGGAGCGACCCGTACCAGGAGCGCGCCGACCCGCTGATCGGGGAGTACGCCGACGGCATCCCCGCGAGCACCCTCCCCCCCGGCGCCCTCCCGCAGCCCCGCGAGGACGACCTCCACCACCCCCCCGCCGTTCCCCCCTCGGGGCGGCGCCGGAGCCGCGGGGTGGTCCCCCCCGAGGGGCGGCGGCGCGTCCACCCGGCGCTCTGGGTGCTCCTGGCGCTCGTGCTCCTGGGCGCCGCCGGGTACTTCCTCCTCCAGGCCCGTCCCGACCTCATGGCCCGCGTCCAGGGCCTCGTCCGCGGCGGCGGGGACCCCGCGCCCGCCGCGGCCCGCCCGGAGGCCGCCGCGCCCGTGGCGGCGGCCCCCGAGCCCGCCGTGGACCCGGCGCCCGCCGCGGCCCCGGTGCCGGACAGCGTCCCCCTGGTGTTCTCCGTGAAGACCCGGGCCTTCACCTCGCTCGCGGCGGCGCGGCGGATGGTGGCCGACGAGTCGCGGCGCTTCACCGAGGCGCCGCTCTTCGTTTCCCCCGAGATGATCGACGGCGTGCTCTACTACCAGGTCCTCGCCGGTGCGCTCCGGGACACCGTGGAGGCGGGCCGGCTGCGCGAGCGGCTGCTGGCGACGGGCGTAGTCGACCCGTCGGACTCGCAGGAAAAGTGGAGCCTCGTCAAGGTCGCGCCCTACGCCTTCAACCTGGGGGACTACCCCTCGCGCGCGCGCGCGGACTCCCGCGCGGACTCCCTCCTCGACCGGGGCATCCCCTCCTACCCGGTGGCGCTCCCCGCGCCCGCAGGCTCCGAGCGCTGGCGCCTCTACGGCGGCGCGTACGAGGACTCCCTGTCGGCCGACTGGCTGCGCCGCGAGCTGGCCGCCAGGGGCGTCCCCGCCCGCCTGGTGTTCCGCGTCGGCGCCGCCCGGCCAGGCGGCGGATGAAGCTCCGCTCCCTCCGGCTCCACGGCTTCAAGTCGTTCGCCGACCGCACCGCCATCGAGTTCCGCGACGGGATCACGGCGATCGTCGGCTCCAACGGGTGCGGCAAGTCCAACGTCGCCGACTCCATCCGCTGGGTCCTCGGGGAGCAGCGCGCCAGCGTGGTCCGCGGCGCCAAGATGGAGGAGGTCATCTTCCAGGGCACCACCAAGCGGCGCCCCCTCAACTTCGCCGAGGTCTCCCTCGCCTTCTCCAACGAGGACGGGCAGGTCCCCCTCCCCCAGAGCGAGGTGGAGATCACCCGCAAGGTGTTCCGCGAGGGGGGGAGCGAGTACGCCCTGAACCGCAACGCCTGCCGCCTCCGCGACATCCACGACCTCCTCCGCGACACCGGCCTGGGCGCCAACGCCTACGCCGTCATCGAGGCCGGGATGATCGACGCCATCCTCAGCGAGCGGGCCGAGGAGCGGCGCGCCCTCTTCGAGGAGGCCGCCGGGATCGGCAAGTACAAGGACCGCCGCCGCGCCGCCCAGCGCCGCCTGGAGCAGGCCGAGGGCGACCTGGAGCGCCTGGGCGACCTGGTGGCCGAGGTGGAGTCCAAGGTCCGCGCCCTCGCCCGCCAGCGCCGCAAGGCCCAGCGGCACGCCGAGCTGCAGGCGCGCCGCCTGGAGCTGGAGGTGGCCGTCGCCCGCCGCGAGACCGAGTCGCTCGCCGCCGCCCTGGAGGAGGCCGGGCGCCGCCGCGCCGCCCTGGCCGAGGACGAGCAGGTGGCGCGCGCCGGCCGGAGCGCCGCCGAGGCCGTGCTGGAGGAGCGCCGCGCCGAGGGCGCCGGGCTGTCGCGGAGCCGCGCCGCCGCCGCCGCCCGCCTGGACGACCTGCGCCGCCGCCTGGACGAGCGCGAGCGCGAGGTGCTCCTGGCCGACGAGCGGCGCTCCCACGCCGAGCTGCGCATCCAGCAGCTGGTGCGCGAGCGGCAGGAGGTGCGCGAGCGCGCCGCCGCCATGGCCGCCGAGGCCGAGCGCCTCACCGCCGAGCGCGCCCGCGCCGCCGCCGCGCTGGAGGGCGTCCGCGAGCTGCTGGAGCGGCGCATGGAGGAGAACGAGGCCCTCCGCGCCACCCTCGCCGCCCACCGCCAGGAGAGCGAGCGCGCCTCCCACCTTTCCCGCGACCTCGCCCGCGACACCGCCGCCGCCGAGGGCGAGCGCGGCGCCGTGGAGCGCCGCGAGCGCGAAGCCGCCGAGCGCCTGGCCCGCCTGGCACCGCAGGCCGAGCAGGCCGCCGCCGAGATGGCCCGCCTGGGCGAGCAGACCGAGCTGTGGGCCGGCGAGGGCGACGCGCTGCGCGCCCGCCTGGACGCCGCCGCCGCCGCCGCCGAGACCGCCCGCGAGGAGATCCGCGTGCTCCGCGCCCGCGAGGCCGCCGCCCGCGACGCCCTCCGCGCCGCCGAGGACCGCCTCTCCCGGCTGTCCTCCCAGGTGGCCGCCCGCGAGGCGCTGGAGCGGAGCTACGAGGGGTTCTCCCCCGCCGTCGCCGCCCTGATGGGGCTGCGGGAGCGCTTCCCCGGCGTCCTCGCCCCCCTCGCCGACTTCGTCCGCGCCGCCTCCGACCCGGCCGCCGCCGCCGCCGTCGAGTCGTTCCTGGGCACCCTGCTGCACGGCGTGGTGGTCGAGGACCTGGCCGCCGCGCGCGCCGTGCGCGACTGGTTCCGCCGCGAGTGGAAGGGGGGCGGCACCCTCCTCCTCCTCCCCCTGGACGCCCCCGGCGTCCGCGAGGCGCTCCCCGCCGCCGGGGACGCCGCCGGCGTCGCCGGGACCGGCGCCGGGCGGGCCTGGGTGGAGGTCTTCCTGGCCGGGCTGGAGGTGGTGCGCGGCGAGGACGGGCTGGAGGGCTACCCCGCCGGCTCCCGCGTGGACGCCGTGGGCGACACCGTGGACCCGCGCGGCGTGGTCCGCCTGGGGCAGCCCGTGAGCGGCGAGGGGATCCTGGCCCGCCGCGAGGCGCTCGCCCGCCTCCGCGCCGGGCGCGACGAGGCCGCCGCGGAGCGCGACGACGCCCAGCGCGAGCGCGAGGGGGTGGCCGAGGCCGCCGCCCTGGCCGAGGAGCGCGCCCGCGAGGCCGAGGAGCTGCGCCGCGTCACCGACGCCGAGCTGCGCCGGCTGGACGCCGAGACCGCCGCGCACTCCCACCGCCGCACCCGCCTGGAGCGCGACCACGACGACCTCCTCCGCGGGATCGCCGCCGCGCGCGAGCAGGCCGCCGAGGCCGCCGGGCGCGCCCGCGCCCTGGACGCGCGCCTCGCCGAGCTGCGCGCCGCCGCCGCGTCCGCCGGCACGGAGGTGGCCCGCGCCTCCTCCGGGCTCGCCGAGCTGGAGCGCGCCTGGGAGAGCGCCCGCGACGAGGAGTCCGAGCTGCGCGTCTCCGCGGCGCGCGGGGAAGGGGACCTGCGCGAGACCGAGCGCCGCCTCGCCGCCGCGCAGCAGGGCGCCGAGGGCGCCCGGCGCCGCGAGCGCGCCATCGACGCCGAGGCCGCCGAGCTGCGCCGCTCCCTGGAGGGGCTCTCCGGCGTCCGCGAGCGCGCCGGGGACGAGGTGGAGACCCTGTTCCGCGACCGCGACCGCGCCGCCGCCGAGCTCCAGGCCGTGGACGCCCGCCTGGCCGCCATCGAGGAGGAGGTGCGCGCCGCCGAGGAGCGCGCCCGCGTGCACCGCCGCCGCGAGGGCGAGGCCTCCGAGGAGCGCCACCGCCTGGAGCTGGAGAGCACCGAGTGGGCCGGGCGGATGGAGCGCGCCCGCGACCGCCTGGAGGCCGAGTGGGGGCGCCCCTGGGACGTCCTCCTCGCCTCCGCCGCCGCCGTCGAGGAGGGCGACCCCGACGCCTGGCGCCGCGAGGTCCGCGAGCTGGCCGCGCAGGTGGAGGCGCTGGGCCCCATCAACATGCTCGCCGTGCAGGAGCACGAGGAGGAGGAGCGCCGCCTCACCTTCCTCCTGGAGCAGCGCGACGACCTGACCAAGGCGCGCGACGACCTGGCTTCCGCCATCCGCCAGATCAACAAGACCGCGCGCGAGGTCTTCCTGGAGACCTTCAACACCGTGCGCGACAACTTCCACCGCACCTTCCACTCGCTCTTCCTGGGCGGCGAGTGCGACGTGTGGCTGGCCGACCCGGACGACCCGCTGGAGTCGCCCATCGAGATCCACGCCTCGCCGCGCGGCAAGAAGACGCAGCGCATCCACCTCCTTTCCGGGGGGGAGCGGACTCTGACCGCGCTGTCTCTGCTGTTCGCGATCTACCTGGTGAAGCCGTCGCCGTTCTGCCTGTTCGACGAGGTGGACGCGCCGCTGGACGAGAGCAACGTGGGGCGGTTCATCCAGCTCCTGCAGGACTTCAAGGCCGACACGCAGTTCGTGGTCATCACGCACAACCCGCGGACCATGGAGGCGGCGGACTGGATCTACGGGGTCACCATGGAGGAGCCGGGCGTTTCTTCCCTGGTGGGGGTGGAGCTGGCAGGGGCGTGGGAGCTGACGGGGTCGGAGCGGGTGGCGTAGCTTTCTGCGTGTGGGGCCGCTCCGGAGCCCGGCCAAACAGCGGCCGGTCTCCTGCGCGGGGGCGGTGAGCCTCGCAAACCGCGCGAGTCTCCCCGCCCCGGAGTGAGCCAGCCGAAACCGCCCGGCTGTCTCCCTCCGCAACGGATCATACGGGTACGACGGAACGGCTGAACGACACGACGGGGCGGCACCTTCGCGGTGCCGCCCCGTCGTTGCCGTCAGTCCGCGAAGGCGGACTTCGTGCCTTTGTTGCAGCGACTTCAGTCGCCCGCTCTTGAGGACGCACCCGATCACGTCTACGTTCTGCTCCCCGACTGCAGGTTCCAGCCGTACGAGCGCCTCCCCTCTCATTGACGTACAGGAGCAGGCGGGTCTCCCTTCGCAACGGATCATAGGGGTACGGCGGGAACTACGAACTGCGAACAACGGCGGGGCGGCACCGGAAGGTGCCGCCCCGCGTTTCCTTTACCGTGCGCTCCGGGTCAGGCCCAGGTCCACGAGTAGCCGTTGCACTGGAGCCAGTCGGGGCGCCCGCTCTGGCGCGTGCACTCCATGAGGCCCCCCCATCCGGAGCAGTTCAGGCCGTAGGCCTCCTCGCAGATCACGGTCTCCGACTGGCTGGCCGCCGGGGTCGCGGTCAGCAGGCCCGAGCCTCCGGCGATGCAGGTCAGCGCGGACAGCAGCATCAGCTTCTTTCTCATCTCTGTATCTCCGGTTGGATCGTGGGATGGACGCGCGGGCAGCACCGGCCGGTGCCGCCCACGTTACAGCTACTCCCAGGTCCCGTTCCAGCAGTACAGGCCGTCCATGTAGCGCCCGTCCCACTGGCAGATCAGGGTCGCGCCCGGCGTGCCGCAGGCCGTTCCGCGGAACTGGTCGCAGTCCGGGTAGCCGTCCCGCGCGGAGGCGGGCGCCGCGAGAGCGAACCCGCCGGCGACGCACGTCAGGACGGAGAGGAGCATCAGCTTCTTCCGCATGACGCCTTCAGTCCACGCTCTCTTCATGCTCCCTCCGATGTGCGGGGGTGGTAGGACGGGCTCGTATGATGCCGCATATTTTCTGCCAGGTCAAGAACGGTGAGCGCGGGCTGCGGCTGGCGGTGCGCCTCCGTACTTCACTCCGCCAGCCCCGCGTGCTATGTTTTCGGGGTACCTTCGCACCCGACCCCAAGCGCGCGTTACACATATGCTCGTCGTCATGCGGCACGACGCGACCCCGGACGACGTCCAGGGCGTCGTCGACACCATCCACGACCTGGGCTACGAGGCCGCTCCCATCCCCGGGAAGCAGCGCACCGCCGTCGGCCTGGTCGGCAACGACGGCAAGGTGCCCGCGGACCGCATCGAGGCGCTCCCCGGCGTCATGCAGGTCATCCACGTCTCCCAGCCGTACAAGCAGGTGTCCCGCGAGTGGTGCCCCGAGCCCACCGTGGTGGAGCTCCCCAACGGCACCCGCATCGGCGCCGACGAGGTGGCCGTCATGGCCGGGCCCTGCTCCGTGGAGTCCGAGGCGCAGATCCTCGGGATCGCCCACCGCCTGCGCGACGCCGGCGCCACCGTGCTGCGCGGCGGCGCCTTCAAGCCCCGCACCTCCCCCTACTCCTTCCAGGGGATGGGCGAGGAGGGGCTCAAGCTCCTGGCCCTGGCCCGCGAGGAGACCGGGATGGCCATCGTCACCGAGGCCATCGACCCCGAGAGCCTGGCCCTGGTGGTGAAGTACGCCGACGTCGTCCAGATCGGCGCCCGCAACATGCAGAACTTCTCGCTCCTCCGGCTCGCCGGGCGCTCCGGGAAGCCGGTCCTGCTGAAGCGGGGGATGTCGGCCACCATCACCGAGTTCCTGATGTCCGCCGAGTACCTGCTGGCGGAGGGGAACCGGCAGGTGATCCTGTGCGAGCGCGGCGTGCGCGGCTTCGACACCGCCCACACCCGCAACCTCCTGGACCTCACCGCCATCCCGGTGGTCAAGTCGCTCTCGCACCTCCCCATCATCGCCGACCCCAGCCACGGCACCGGCGTCCGCGCCAAGGTCATCCCCATGGCCCGCGCCGCCGTGGCCGCCGGCGCCGACGGGATCATGGTGGAGGTGCACCCCGACCCCGAGCGCGCCCTCTCCGACGGCGCCCAGTCGCTCTACCCCGACCAGTTCGGGGAGCTGATGGAGCAGATCGGCGTCATCGCCGACGCCATCGGGCGCACCCTCAGCCCGTCCCTCGTCCCGGCCTGAGCCGCCGGGACCCCACCCACTTCTCCGCAGGAGGTCGCGATGCAGCTCGTCCGGCTCCGCCTGTTCCTCCCGGCGCTCCTCGGCGCCCTCGCGGCGTGCCACCCGTCCGCCGACACCACCGCGCCCCGCCAGCGGACGGAGGGCGACGTGGTCCGGCTGGTCGTCGCTCCGGACACCACGCTCCTCTACGTGGGGCAGACGTTCCAGCTGGTGACCCAGGCCTTCGACCGCGACGGCAAGGCCGTCGCCGGGGTCTCGGCCCGCTGGTCGGTGGTGGAAGGCGAGTCGGTGTCGATCACCGAGAACGGGCAGGTGATGGCGCTCCGCCCCGGGCGCACGCTGATCTCCGCGAAGACCACCAACGCGGAGGCGCGGAGCCGGATCGGCGTGGTGGTCCCGGGTACCTGATGCCCGGGGACCGCGCCCCGTCCGGCAAGCCGCTCGGCGACCGCGGGGAGGAGCTGGCCGCCCGGCACCTCGCCGAGCGCGGGTGGACGGTGACGCACCGCAACTTCCGGATGGGACGCAAGGAGATCGACCTCGTCGCGCGCCGCGGCGAGGTCGTCGCGTTCGTGGAGGTGAAGACGCGCGCCGGCCGCGGCTACGGCCACCCGCTGGAGGCCGTCACGTGGAAGAAGCGGAGGGAGATCGGGCAGGTGGCGCAGGCGTGGATCGAGCGCCACGGGCAGGCCGGGGGACGTCTACCGCTTCGACGCCGTGGCCGTGCTGGTGCTCGGCGGTGGCGACCCGCAGGTGGAGCACGTCGAGGACGCCTGGAGGATGTAGCAGGCCGATCCTCTCACAGGTGATCGGAGAGCTGTACGACGGGCAGCCCCGGCAGGGCTGGCATCCGGCGGTCGTTGGTGACGAACGCCGAGCAGTTCGCCGCCAGCGCCGCCGCGATCTGCAGGGCGTCGGGCGTCCGCATCCCGTGGACCGCACGGAGCTGGGCGGCCGCCCGGAGCTGGCTCCGGTCCAGACTCACCAGGCGTATGCCCCGGCTCCGGGTGAGGATGGCT
The DNA here is from genome assembly GCA_963733105.1 of uncultured Gemmatimonadales bacterium. GTDB lineage: Bacteria > Gemmatimonadota > Gemmatimonadetes > Longimicrobiales > Longimicrobiaceae > JAFAYN01. The sequence continues at coordinate 945,638 of CAVTCB010000005.1, forward strand.
TCGTAGCGCGCGGCCAGCGGGAGGTTGCCTGCGCGATACGGGACGACGAGAACCTCCAGGAGCGTGATCTCCGAGGTCACCACCTCCACGTCTCCGCGATCGGCAGCCTCGAAGAGCAGCCGGGCGGGCGGGAGGAATTCCGGGTGCTGCTCGGCGAAATAGATGAAGACCGCGGTGTCGACGGCTACGGGGCCCGGACCGACCACATCCATCAATCCCACGAGCGACGCTCCCGCTCGACATGCTCCGCCGCGTCCATCCCGGCCCATAGGTCCGCCCCGAGCCCCTGCAAGGTCCAGGATCGACAGCGGCTCGGGTTCCTCCAGCGCCTTCTCCAAGAGGCGCGTCACTTCCTGCGCGACGGAGCGGTGCTCCTTCCTAGCGCGCGCCTGCAGCCTTCTGTACAGGTCGTCGGGCAGGTTCTTGATGTTCAGTGTAGCCATCATTCCTCCTTGTTTCCTCCAAAGTGGAGGAAACAGGAGCGGTTGTCAATTTACCCTCGCAGCCGCTACGATGGGGTGGCCCCGATCCTCCGCAGCAGCTCCGGTGACCAGCGCGGGAGCCGCTCGCCGCTCCGCAGCTCGTGCGCCGCCGCCGCCCGGTCGTAGTCGGCCAGGAACGTGGCCGGGTCGCACAGCGAGGCCACCAGCCGCTCCCGCCCCAGCTCCCGCTCCACCGTCGCGGCCATCAGCCACCCCACCGTGTAGAACGACCCCTGCGGCACCCCGTCCGCGGCGACGAACGCCATCCCCCGCCGGTTCGCCTCCTCCTCCGTGAGCCTCCCGTCCAGCAGCTCCAGGAAGAACGCCTCCAGCCGGCGCACGTCCGCCTCGGCTCTCGCGAAGTCGCGGTCCCACACCGCCCGTTCCGCAGGCGGGCTCGCGGCGTGGGGGTGCGCGTCCGGGCTCCCCGCCGCGGCCAGCACGGCGCGCCCCTCCGCGAACCCGCCCATCCAGGCGAGCGCGTCCCGCACGCCGCGCGGGAGCGTGGTGTCGGCTTCCGCCCGGCAGGCGCCCGCCACCCCCACGTGGTGCAGCTCGTGCGCGACCGTGTTCTCGAACCGGGCCGGCGTGAGCTCCGGGTCCAGGTACAGGAAGATCGCCGGGTCCGTCGCCGTCTCGAACACGAACGAGTTGGTGCGCGGCTTGACCACCGGGTACACCCGCGCCCGGATCTCCGCCCCCGGCGGGAGGTGGGCGAAGGCCCGGCGCGCCGCCGCGGACACGTCCGCCCCCTTCCACGCCGCGAGCGTGGCGCGCAGCGCGGGGGCGCGCTCCAGCAGGGCGGGGGAGAGGACGAAGGCGCGGAAGACCGAGTCCTCGAACGCCCGCCCCATGGCCGCCTCGCGGCGCTTCAGCCGGACGTACCCCTCGCTCTCCCACAGCCGCCGCCACTCCTCCGCCGCGGGCTCCCTCCCCGCCGCCCGCGCGTCGAGGATCTCCAGCACGGCGTCGGCCTCGTCGGTCACCAGCGTCACCGCGAGCCGCCCCTCCTGGGCCGGCGCGGTGCCGGCGGCGAGGAGGAAGAGGGCGGTCAGCAGGCAGGTTGTTCGGCGCATGCGCGTGTCTCCGGGATCGGTGCGGGTCGGGCTCCGCAGGTGCGACGCCGCGGGCCGGGCCGGGGGTTGCCCGGGGGTGTATATTCAGACTCCCGGCGGAGCTCCGCCGGCCGCCGCACCCTCCCTCAGCGCAGTCAGCCGTGTCACGCACCGCACTCGCACGCACCTACCGGCCGCACCGCTTCTCGGAGGTGGCCACCCAGGAGCACGTGGCCGAGACCCTCCGCGCCGCCGTGCAGCGGGGGCGGGTGGCGCACGCCTACCTCTTCTGCGGGCCGCGCGGCGTGGGGAAGACCACGCTGGCGCGCGTCCTCGCCATGGCGCTCAACTGCGCCGCACCGGGCGGAGGACGGCGAGCCGTGCGGCGAGTGCGACACCTGCACGAACGATCTGGGCCGGGCGCACCTCGCTGGACGTGGTGGAGATCGACGCCGCCTCCAACCGCGGCGTGGACGACGCGCGCGAGCTGCGCGAGCGGGCCATGTACGCCCCCTCCGACGAGGAGCGCTACAAGGTCTACATCATCGACGAGGCGCACATGCTCACGCGCGAGGCGTGGAACGCGCTCCTCAAGATCCTGGAGGAGCCGCCCCCGCGCGTGATCTTCGTCTTCGCCACCACGGAGCCGCAGAAGATCCAGCAGGCCGCGCCCCCCATCCTGTCCCGCTGCCAGCGCTTCGACTTCCGCCGCATCGGCACCGCGGACCTGGTGCGCGCGGCTCCGCGAGGTGCTGCGCGCCGAGGGGATCGAGGCGCGGCGACGACGTCCTCGTCCCCATCGCCGCAGAAGGCCGACGGGGGGATGCGCGACGCGCTCTCGCTCCTGGACCAGGTGCTCTCCTTCACCGACGGCGCCCCCGACGCCGACGACGTGCGGCGGGTGCTGGGGCTGGTGGGGAGCGAGCTGTTCATGGAGCTGTTCGACGTGCTCTGGCCGAGCGGCGGCACGGCCGACGTGTTCCGCTTCGTGGCGCGGCTCCTCGACGAGGGGTACGACCTCACCGAGTTCTACCGCGGCCTGGCCGACTTCATCCGCGCCCTGCTCATCGTCAAGCTGGACGGGGCCGACGCCCCCGGAGGTGCGCGAGCGACCTGCGGGAGGCGCTGGCGCGAGCGCGCCGGCGCGCTTCGCCGCCGGCGACCTGCTGCGGATGCTCTCGCAGGTGGCCGAGCTGGACGCCGACGGTCGCTTCCGCAAGAGCGGCGAGCAGCGCATCCTCATCGAGCTCCTCCTGCTGCGCTTCGCCTACCTGGAGCGCACCGTCACCCTGGAGGAGGTCATCGCCGCGGTCGGCGGGAGCGGCGGAGCGGCCGCGCCACCGGGAAACGGATCGGGCGGACGGGCGGCCGCTGAGCCCCCGCCCGTCCGCCCCACTCCCCCGCCCCCCGCCGCACCGCCGCCGCCCGCGCCCCGGGCCGAGGCCCCCGCGCCCCTGGAGCCCGCTCCGGCGCCTGCCCCTGCGCCCATGCCCGTGGCGGCGCCCGCTCCGGAGCCGGAGCCCGCCGCGATTCCGGAGCCCCCCGCCGCGGACGGGCCCATCGACCCCGCGCGGCTGCGGCGCGCGTGGAAGGGGCTGGTCGAGGACGGGCAGGGGCTCCCCCCGGGGACCAAGCCCCTCCTCAAGGGGACCGACGTCAGGGTCGGCAGCGACGGTGAGATCCGTCTCGCCGTGGCGACTGGCTCGCTCCTGGTGGAGCGGCTGGGCTCCACCGCCGGAAAGCGGGCCGTCGAGGAGGCCCTCGAAAAGAGGCTGGGGCGGCGCGTCACCCTCCGGGTGGAGACCGTGGAGCCCGCCCGCGACACCGGCGGGACCGGGCACCGCATCACCGCCGAGAGCGCCCGCCGCGACCGGCTCCGGCGCCTCACCGAGGAGGAACCGCTCCTCGCCGCCGCGGTACAGGAGTGGGACCTGGAGCTGGTCGACTAGCGCGGTCCGAGCCTTGCGGGCCGTGCGCGCCGCTCCCTATGTTGTGCGATTTCCCGTGCCGGGCCTGACCGTGGACATGAACAACAACATCCAGCAGATCCTCCAGATGGGCCAGCAGGTCCAGGCCCGTCTCGCCCAGCTCCAGAGCGAGCTGGGGCAGAAGACCGTCTCCAGCTCCAGCGGCGGGGGGATGGTCACCGCCACCGCCGACGGGCGGGGGAAGCTGCGGGCCATCAAGATCGACCCCTCCGTCGTGGAGGGGGGGGACGTGGAGATGCTGGAGGACCTGGTCCTCGCCGCCGTCTCCGAGGCGCAGACCCGCGCCCAGCAACTCTACGAGGAGGAGATGCGGAAGCTCTCCGGCGGCTTCCCCCTCCCGTTCAACCTCCCCGACCTCTGACCGCGGCGGGGAGACGGCTTGTCGGTAATCGACGATCTGGCAGGTGAGCTGTCGCGCCTTCCGGGGATCGGCCGCAAGACGGCCCTCCGGCTCACCTTCCACCTCCTGAAGGCACCCCCCGAGGAAGCACAGCGCCTCGCCCGGGCCATCCTCGCCGTACGCGAGCGGGTCCGGGCCTGCACGCGTTGCGGCAACCTGTCCGAACGGGAGACCTGCGCCATCTGCGAGAGCCCCCGGCGCGACGCCACCACCCTGTGCGTGGTGGAGGAGGCCTCCGACATCGCCGCCATCGAGCGCACCGGGGAGTACCGCGGGACCTACCACGTCCTGGGCGGGCACCTTTCCCCGCTGGACGGGATCGGCCCCGCCGAGCTGAACGTGGCCTCGCTCCTGGAGCGCCTGGGACCCGGCACCGCCGTGCGCGAGCTGGTGGTGGCCACCAACCCCAGCGTGGAGGGCGAGGCCACGGCCCTGTACCTGCACAAGCTGGTGGCGCCGCTCGGCGTCCGCGTCACCCGGATCGCGCGCGGGCTCCCCATCGGGGGAGACCTGGAGTACGCCGACGGGGTGACCATCGCCGAGGCGCTCAACGCGCGCCGCGAGATGTGAGCGGCGGCGGCGCCGGGCGCCATTTCCAGGCGCGGGGCCATTCGTTAGTTTGTCACGCACGGGGCAGGACGTCCCACGGGGAGCACTCCACCGGGCCTATGGAAACGAGGCAGATCCTTCGAACCACCGGCTTCACCCTCCTGGCCGTCGCCGCCGCGGCGGCGCTGGGGGCCCTCCTCGTGCGCGACCAGGTCAGCCGCCACCAGCGGGACCTGTTCAGCCCGCACCCGCTCCGGCGCCTCGCCGCGCTCGGGTACCTGGGGGGCCGCCCCGCCTCCGTGGAGACGGTGATGCTCCTGCGCGACTTCATCGCGTGGGAGAAGCGCCCGCTCCTGCGCCGCCGCGCCATCGCCGTCCTGTCCCGCATGGAGGGGATGCTGGTGGCCCGTCCCTTCCCCACGGAGGTCGCCTGATGGCGGGAGCCGCAAGCTGGTCCTTCGAGGAGCGCGACTTCCACCGGATCGAGCGCCTCCTCCAGGGCTTCCTGTACGAGTCGGCCGCGCGCTGCGCCCTCCTGGTGGACCGCTCCGGGCAGCTCGTCGCCACCGTGGGCGAGCAGCCGGAGTTCGACTCCGTGGCGTTCGCCTCCCTGGCGGCCGCCGACTTCTCCGCCAACGACCAGCTCGCCGCCATGATCGGCGAGACCGAGTTCTCTTCGCTCTTCCACCAGGGGGAGCGGGAGTCCATGTACCTGGCCGACGTGGCCAAGCGCGTCATCCTGGTGGTCCTCTTCGACAACCGCACCACCCTCGGGATGGTGCGGGTCAAGGTCAAGGGCGTGGTCCGCGAGCTGAGCGACATCTTCCGCGAGATGTTCGACCGCTACGCCGCCGCCCAGTCCCGTCCCCATCTCGAAACGGCGTTCGTCGACGAAGCCGAAGACGAGATCGACCGTCTCTTTGGCGATCTCTGAGGAGAAGCGGCCATGTCGATGATCAACTACGCCTCGCGCGAGATCAACTGCAAGATCGTGTACTACGGTCCGGGGCTCTGCGGGAAGACCACCAACCTGGAGTACATCTACGAGAAGGTGGCCCCCAACACCCGGGGGAAGCTGATCTCGCTGGCCACCGAGACGGAGCGGACCCTCTTCTTCGACTTCCTCCCGGTGGACCTGGGCTCCATCCGCGGCTTCAAGACCCGCTTCCACCTGTACACGGTGCCGGGGCAGGTGTACTACAACGCCTCGCGCAAGCTGATCCTGAAGGGGGTGGACGGGGTGGTGTTCGTGGGCGACAGCCAGGTGGAGCGGCTGGACGCCAACATCGAGTCCATGCACAACCTCTACGAGAACCTCGCGGAGTACTCGCTGGACCTGCGGGAGATCCCCTTCGTCATCCAGTACAACAAGCGCGACCTCCCCAACATCTCCTCCGTCCAGGAGCTGGAGAGCCAGCTGAACCCCGGCCGCGTCCCGTACTACGAGGCCGTGGGGACGCGCGGGATCGGGGTGTTCGACACGCTCAAGGCGGTCAGCAAGCTGGTCATCAAGTCGCTCAGCTGAGGGGAGCCCGCCGCCCATGAGCTGGCTCAACCTCCCCAACGCCATCACTCTGGGCCGCATCGCGCTGGCCATCCTGGTCGCCCCGCTCATCCTCACCGACGACTTCGGGGTGCGGGTGGCGGGGATGGTCGTCTTCCTGGCCGCCGCCTTCTCCGACCTGTGGGACGGCCACCTCGCCCGCTCCCGCAACCTGATCACCGACTTCGGGAAGCTGATGGACCCCCTGGCGGACAAGCTCCTCCTGGCGGCCACCTTCGTCCCCTTCTACCTCCTCTCCCACGGGATGGAGCCGGAGACCCCCTTCCCCTGGTTCGGGGACGTCCTCCCGGCGTGGATCCTGGCCGTCATCTTCGGCCGCGAGCTGTTCATCACCGGGTTCCGCGGGTACGCGGCGAAGCGCGGCGTGGTGCTCGCCGCCGGGGCCGCCGGGAAGCTCAAGGCCGTCATCCAGAACGTCTTCATCGGCTCCGGGATCGTGTGGTACGCGCTGTATTCGAAGGCGCGGACCGACGGGTGGCGGGGCGGCTTCTGGGAGGGGGCCTGGCTCCCCTTCCACTTCTGGTTCACCGTGGTGGCCCTCGCCCTGGCGGTGATCCTCACCGTGTGGTCGCTGGCGGTGTACCTCAACACCTTCCGGGCGCTGAACCTCGGCGGCTCCGGGCCGCGCTGAGCGCCGCGCGATGGGCGCCTCCCCCGCGGAAGGGAGCTTCGGGAGCTGCGCCGGCGCGGACGGCGTCCGGCTGCACACCTGCGCCTGGGAGGTCGCGGAGCCCCGCGCCGCCCTCCTCCTCGCCCACGGGATCGGCGAGCACTCCGGGCGCTACGCCCCGCTGGCGCGCGACCTGGCCGCGCACGGCGTCGCCGTGTACGCCCTGGACCACCGCGGCAACGGGCGCTCCCCGGGGCGGCGGGGGCACGTGCGGCGCTTCGGCGAGTACGTGGACGACCTGGAGGCGTTCCGCCGGCACGTCGCCGCCGCGCTCCCCCCGGGGCTCCCCGTCTTCCTCCTGGGGCACTCGCTCGGCGGGCTGATCGCGCTCCGCTACCTCCAGGCGCACCCGGAGGCCCCGCTCGCCGGCGCCGTCCTCTCCTCCCCGGCGCTGGGGATCGCGGTGGAGGCCCCCGCCTGGAAGACGCGGCTCGCCGGCCTCCTTTCCCGCGTCCTCCCCGCGCTCCCCTTCGCCAACGAGATCGACCCGGCGCACCTGACCCACGACCGCGCCGTCGTGGACGGGTACCGGGACGACCCGCTGGTCCACCCCCGGATCACCCCGCGCCTCTACACCGAGATGCTGGCGGCCATCTCCGCCGCGCTGGCCGAGGGCGGGCGCCTCCGCCTCCCGCTCCTCTTCCTGATCCCCGACGCCGACCGGGTGGTGGCCCCCGCCGCCGCGCGGGCGTTCGCGGAGGGGCTTCGCGGCGACGTGACCGTCCGGGTGTACGAGGGCTTCTACCACGAGTCGCTCAACGAGCTGGAGCGGGAGCGCGTGGTGGACGACATCGCGGCGTGGATCACCGCGCGCGCGGCGTGAATCCCTGCCATTGTGGCGGGGGAAGGTGGCACGTGCATTGCCCGCCGAACACATGTTTTGCGCGCCCCACGGCGCGCCCCAATGAGGCCTGGCCCGACTACGAACCGAATCCCTGGTGAGATGACAGACGCCGCCCGCAATCAGACCGACGGGGTCGCGCAGGACGCCCCGGAGACCCCGGCCGCCGACGCGCCCGAGACCGCCTCCGCCGAGCAGCCCTCGGAGGAGCAGCCCACCGCCGAGCCGCAGCCCGCCGCGGACGCGCCCCCGGCCACAGCCCCCGCGGGCGACGTCGCCTCCGGGCAGGAGGCCACCGCCGCGCGCGAGCGCTACCTGCGCCTGGCCGCCGAGTTCGACAACTACAAGAAGCGGGTGGAGCGGGAGCGCTCCGAGGCGTGGAACCGCGCCCAGGCCCAGCTCGCCGAGAAGCTCCTGGACGTGCTGGACGACCTGCAGCGCGTGGCCCACTTCGCCCCCGAGACCGCCACCGCGCAGGCGCTCCTGGAGGGCGCGCAGATGGTGGAGAGGAAGCTCCAGCGCGCCCTGGAGTCGGCGGGGCTGGAGGAGGTGGAGGCCGCCGGGCTGGCCTTCGACCCCTCCGCCCACGAGGCGCTGATGGCCGTCCCCGCCGACAGCCAGGAGGAGGACAACACCGTCGCCGACGTGTTCCAGAAGGGGTACCGCTTCAAGGGCACCCTCCTCCGCCCGGCCCGCGTGCGGGTCAAGAAGTACGAAGGCTGACCGGGCCGCCGCCCGCCCCCGACGGGCGGGCGGCGCGGCACCGGGACCCGACCTACCGCACGGACCATGGCCACTGACAGCAAGGACTTCTACCGCATCCTCGGGGTCGCGGAGAACGCCAGCGCGGACGAGATCAAGAAGGCGTACCGCAAGCTCGCCAAGAAGTACCACCCGGACGCCAACCCCAACGACACCGCCGCCTCGGAGCGCTTCAAGGAGGCCTCCGAGGCGTACTCCGTGCTTTCCGACGACCAGAAGCGGAAGCAGTACGACCAGATGCGGAAGCTGGGGGCCTTCGGCGGGCTCGGGGGGATGGGCGGCTACGGACGCCCCCCCGGCCGGGGGCCGGGCGCGGGCGGAGGCGCCGCGGGGGGCCAGGCCGGAGGCTTCTCCTTCGAGGACATCGGCGACATCGGCGGCTTCGGCGACCTGTTCGGCTCCATCTTCGACATCGGCAAGCGCCGGGGCGGGGGAGGCACGGCCGGGCGCCCGGGCGGCCCGCAGCGGGGGGAGAACGTCGAGTACGCGGTGGAGATCCCCTTCGAGCTGGCCGTGCGGGGGGGGAAGCACGCCATCACCGTCCCCATCACCGACGAGTGCGCCACCTGCCACGGCTCGGGGGCCAAGCCCGGGACCGACCTGACCACCTGTCCGGAGTGCAAGGGGCGGGGGACCGTCACCTTCGGCCAGGGCGGCTTCGCGGTGAGCCGCCCCTGTCCCGCATGCTACGGCAAGGGGAAGATCCCCACCGACCCGTGCCCCACCTGCGCGGGGCAGGGGCAGGTGCGCCACCAGCGGCAGATCAGCATCACCGTCCCGGCGGGAGTGGAGGCCGGCTCCAAGATCCGGCTCTCGGGGCAGGGGGAGAAGGGGCCCGGCGGCGGCCCCGCGGGCGACCTGGTGATCACCTTCCGCGTGCAGCCGCACCACTTCTTCACGCGCGAGGGGATGGACCTGGTGTGCACCGTCCCCATCAACCTGGCCCAGGCCGTGCTCGGCTCCCGGGTCAAGGTGAAGACGGTGGACGGGGCGCGCGTGGTGCTGAGGATCCCCCCGGGGACGCAGCCCGGGATGCGCTTCCGCATCAAGGGGAAGGGGGTGGAGAAGGACGGTCAGGTGGGCGACCAGTACGTGCGCGTCAAGGTGACCATTCCCGAGAAGCTGGGGGAGCAGGAACAGAAGTTGATGGAGGAGTTCGCCGAAGCCGCAGGGCTGAAGCACTGAGCGCGAACCCGCACGCGGAGGAGCCATGAGCCGTGTCTTCGTCGACGACGACCTGCTGACCTGGGAGGCGTACGCCTCGGGGGGGAAGTTCGGGCTCCCCGAGCACCCCAAGATCATCTTCCACTGCCTCTCCGATCCGCAGCTGCGGGCGCGCTTCGTGGTGCACGAGGGGGACGAGGCGGGTGCCGAGGAGGAGGTGCACCAGGTGCCGGAGGAGCGGTTGAAGGAGATGCTGAAGGGGGCTACGGAGCTGGACTAGGGTGTTCGAGGGGGGAACGACGACGGGGCGGCACCTTCGCGGTGCCGCCCCGTCGTTTGCCGTGCTGTCAGTCCGCGAAGGCGGACTTCGTGCCGTCGTTGCAGCGAATTCATTCGCCCGGTTTGGCCCCGATTCCTACGTCAGGTAGGTCTCCAGGAAGCGGGCGCGGGACTGGTGGCGGAGGCGGAGAAGGGCCTTCTCCTTGATCTGGCGCACCCGCTCGCGCGTGATCCCGAACATCTCGCCGATCTGCTCCAGCGTCATCGGCTCCGTGTCGCCCAGGCCGAAGTAGAGGCGCAGCACCCGGGACTCGCGCTCCGTCAGCGTGGAGAGCGCCTCGTCGATGGTGCGCTTCAGGGCCTGGCCGTACACCTCGTCGTCGGGGCCGGGAGAGCCCGTGTCGGAGAGGTAGTCCAGGAGCTGCCCGTCCTCCCCGGCCACCAGCGGCGCGTCCAGGGAGAGGTGCACCTGCGACATCGCCAGCGTGTGGCTGATCTCGTCCGGCGGGAGGTCCAGCTCGCCGGCGATCTCCTCCAGCGTCGGCTCCCGCCCCAGCTCCTGCGTCAGCGCCGAGGAGCGCTTCCCGATCCGGTGCACCGCCCCCGCCCGGCTCAGCGGCACGCGCACGATCCGCGACTGCTCCGCCAGCGCCTGCAGGATCGCCTGGCGGATCCACCAGACCGCGTACGAGATGAACTTGATCCCCTTGGTCTCGTCGAACTTCCGCGCCGCCCGGATCAGCCCGATGTTCCCCTCGTTGATGAGGTCCGCCAGCGAGACGCCCTGGTTCTGGTACTTCTTCGCCACCGCCACCACGAAGCGGAGGTTGGAGCGGACCAGCGTCTCCAGCGCCTCCGGGTCGCCGTCGCGGATGCTCCGGGCGAGGCGGGCCTCGTCGTCGCGCCCGATCAGCGGGTACGCGCTGATCTCGCGGAGGTACTGGTCCAGCGACTCGGATTCGACGGAGATCTTCTTGGGCGAGCGAATGCTCATGCGGGGCGCTCCGTGGTGCGGACCGGACAGGAGGCTTGCGGGCGCGGAAGGGAGTCGCGGGGCGCCTGAGGTGGCGGAGTGGTGCGACGGGTCCGGCCGGAAAGGGGGAGGAACCGCGTCGGACGTTTCCCGCCACGCGCAGTGCCACGGCTTGAGTATGGAGGAGCCTGCAAGAAGTGTCAACCCCCGCCCGGTCGGTACCGGGCGGGGGTTGGGAGGCGGTCAGTGGATCAGGCTCCCGATCCGTCCCCAGCGCACTCCCGTCATCCAGGAGAAGGGGTGCGCCAGGTCGCGCTGGAAGGAGTAGTACACCAGGATGGGGCGCCCCTTGATGGACTCCTTGTCCAGGAAGCCCCAGTAGCGCGAGTCCTCGGAGTTGTCCCGGTTGTCCCCCAGGGCGAAGTACTTCTCCTCCGGCACCACCAGCGGCCCCCAGTTGTCGCGCGTGGGCCGGTACGAGCGCCGCGTCCTGCGCTCGCCCACCAGGTGGGAGAGCTGCCACAGCATCTGCGGGTCGCCCGGGTCCATGATGGGGTCGATGTGCCGGACGTACGGCTCCGGCTGCGGCTCCCCGTTCCGGTACAGCACCTTGTCGCGCATCTCCAGCGTGTCGCCGGGGAGCCCCACCAGGCGCTTCACGTAGTTCTTGGTGGGGTCGTGCGGGGGGAGGAAGACGATCACGTCGCCGCGCTCCGGCACCGACCAGGCGGGGAGGCGGGTGTGCGTCCCCGGGACCTCGGCGCCGTAGACCGCCTTGTTCACCAGGAGGAAGTCGCCCACCAGGAGCGTGCGCTCCATGGAGCCCGTGGGGATCTTGAACGCCTCCACCACGAAGGTGCGGATCACCAGGAAGAGCAGGACGGCGGTGGAGATGGCCTTGAACCACTCCCACATCCAGCGCCCGGTGGAGATGGTGCCCCGGCTCTCGTCGGCGCTCCTGCGCTGCTCGTCGAAGGCCCGCTCCGAGGGGACGGGGGACGGGGGAAAGTCGGCCGGGGTTCCGTAGGGGGTGCTGCTGTCCATGGCTCCGGCGCGCCGGGGGCGCGGTGGCGATGATCCGGGGCACGCGGGGGGGCGTGCGATCCCGGTTCCTACCCGGCAGGTGGGGGGGCGTTCCGCGCCGGCCCGCCCGCCGCCCCCCACCCCCGCCCCTCCCCCGCAGGCGGGGGAGGGGAGAACGACAACGGCGGGCCCTCACCCCCCGGCCCCCTCTCCCAATTCTGGGAGAGGGGGAGAACTGCAAGTGAAACAAGCAGTTGCGTGAGGGATGCGAGCCCGAAGGGGCGAGACCCGCGTAGTTTGCGGGGCTCGACTCCGTTAGCCGGCGTTGTTTGCCGGCTTACGGAGCCGCAGCCCGACCCCGCGCCAGCGGGGGCACGCCCAAGCCCTGCTCTTCATCCCGTTTCAGTCAGTACGGCGAGGCGTCGTAGTTGTCGATCTGCGCGCGCTGCAGCTTCCCGGAGTAGTCCAGGTAGCACACCTTGGTCTCGGAGTAGAACTCGTAGACCTCCCAGCCGCCCTCGCGGTGGCCGTTCCCGGTCTGCTTCACCCCGCCGAAGGGGAGGTGCGCCTCGGCGCCGATGGTGGGCGCGTTGACGTAGGTGATCCCGTTGTCCAGGTCCTGGAAGGCCCGGAAGGCGGAGACGGTGTCGCGGGTGTAGACGGAGCTGGAGAGCCCGTACTTCACCTCGTTGTTGATGCGGACCGCCTCGTCCAGGTCGGAGAAGCGGATCACGGAGAGGACGGGCCCGAAGATCTCCTCGGTGGCCATCCGCGAGCCGGGGCGGATGCCGGTGAAGATGGTGGGCTGGAAGAAGAAGCCGTCGTCCAGCCCGTCGCCGGAGGCGCGCTCGCCGCCCAGCACCAGCTCTCCCTCCTCGCGCCCGACGGTCCCGGCGTACTTCTCCACCTTCTCCCGCGAGGCCTCGTTGATGAGCGGGCCCACGTCCACCCCGGCGTCGGCGCCGTAGCCCAGCTTGAGCCCCTTGGCGCGCTCGACCAGCCGCTCCACGAAGCGGTCGTGGACGGCGTCCTGGAGGAGGAGGCGCGAGGTGGCGGTGCAGCGCTGCCCGGTGGTGCCGAAGGCGCCCCAGAGCACGCCCTCCAGCGCCAGGTCCATGTCGGCGTCCTCCATGACGATCTGGGCGTTCTTGCCGCCCATCTCCAGCGACAGGCGCTTGTGCATCTGCCCGCACACCTCGCCGATGATCTTCCCGGTCTCGGTGGAGCCGGTGAAGGAGATGACGGGGATGCCCGGGTGGCGCACGATGGCGTCGCCCACCTCCTCGCCCAGCCCGTGCACCAGGTTCACCACGCCCTCGGGGATCCCGGCCTCCTCGAGCACCTGCACCAGGAGCTCGACGGTGTGGGGGGTGTCCTCGGCGGGCTTGATGATGACGGAGTTCCCGCACACCAGGGCGGGGAACATCTTCCAGGTGGGGATGGCGAGCGGGAAGTTGAAGGGGGTGACGAGCCCGCACACGCCGATGGGGCGGCGGTAGCTCATCGCCCACTTGTTGCGCAGCTCGGAGGGGACGGTGTGCCCGAAGAGGCGGCGCCCCTCGGTGGCGGCGTAGTAGGCGGTGTCGATCCCCTCCTGCACGTCGCCGCGGGTCTCGGTGAGCGTCTTCCCCATCTCGCGGGTGGCGGCGCGGGCCACCTCGTCCTTGCGCTCGGTGAGCAGGTCGCCGACGCGCTTGAGCATGGCGCCGCGCTCGGGGGCGGGGGTGTTCCGCCAGGTCTCGAACCCCTTCTTGGCGGCCTCCACGGCGCGGTCCACGTCCTCGCGCGCGGAGCGGGGGAAGAGCCCGATGAGGTCGGACTGCTTCGCGGGGTTGCGGTTCTCGAAGTAGTCGCCGGTCGAGGGCTCCACCCACGCGCCGCCGATGAAGTTCCTGTGCTTGTCCGCCATCTCTGTGGTCTCGGTGCTCGGGATTCAGGGGAATTGAAGTGCTGAATGTACGCGCGGAGCGTCCGATTGCAACCGCTCCGGCGGGGCAGGGAACACGAAGCCCCGCGCCGGACCTCCCGACGCGGGGCTTCTGTAGTTGCTGTGCCGCAGTACCCCTATGATCCGTTGCGGAGGGAGACAGCCGGCAGTTTGGCTGGCTCACTCCGGGGTGGGGAGACTCGCGCGGTTTGCGAGGCTCACCACCCCCGCGGAGGAGACCGGCGCCGTTTGCCGGGCTCCGGAGCGGCCCCCCTCACACGAGCCCCGCCCCGAACACCAGCGTCGCAAGACCCGCCAGCACCATGGTCCACAGCGCCCACAGCTTGTAGAACGCCAGCCCCGGGTGCAGCCGCTTGTAGATCCAGGCCAGCACCCACCCGCCCCCGAACGCCCCCACCATCCAGGCGATCCCGAAGACCACCCATCCCATTACTCCTCCCGCACCAGCTCGTACCGCTCGATCTTCTTGTACAGGTTGGACCGCGGCATGTCCAGGATGCGCGCCGTCTCGGAGACGTTCCAGTCGTTCTCTCGCAGCTTCTGGAGGATGAACGCCCGCTCGGCGGCCTCCTTGAACTCGGAGAAGGTGCGCGACGAGAGGAGGTCGCCCGACAGCCCGCCCCCCGCGACGACCCGGTCACCAGCAGCTCCACGTCGTCCGCCGTGACGGTGTCGCGCGGAGCGAGGATGAGCAGCCGCTCCACGGTGTTGCGCAGCTCGCGCACGTTCCCCGGCCAGTCCAGCCGCTGCAGCCGCTCGGTGGCCTCGGGGGCAAGGGTCCGCGGCCGGAAGGTGGCCTCGCGCGCGGCCAGCGCGGCGAAGTGCTGCACCAGGAGGGGGATGTCCTCGCGGCGCTCGCGCAGCGGCGGGACGTGCAGGGGGATCACGTTGAGCCGGTAGAACAGGTCCTCGCGGAAGCGCCCGGCGCGGATCTCCTCCTCCAGGTCCTTGTTGGTGGCGGCGAGCACGCGCACGTCCACCTTGATGGCCTTGGCCCCGCCGACGCGGGTGATGAGCCCCTCCTGGAGGGCGCGGAGCACCTTGGCCTGGGCGGTGAGGCTCATGTCGCCGATCTCGTCCAGGAAGAGCGTGCCGTCGTTGGCCAGCTCGAACTTCCCGGCGCGGTCCTCGATGGCGCCGGTGAAGGAGCCCTTGACGTGCCCGAACAGCTCGGACTCGATCAGCTCGGTGGGGATGGCGGCGCAGTTGACCTCGACGAAGGGGCCGTTGGCGCGCGGGGAGAGGCGGTGCACGGCGCGGGCGATCAGCTCCTTGCCGGTGCCGTTCTCGCCGGTGATCAGGACGCGCGCGTCGGTGGGGGCCACGCGCTCCACCCGCTCCAGGAGCTGCCGGACGGGGAAGCTCTTCCCGACGATGCGGTGCCGGCTCTCGACCTCGCCGCGGAGCCGCGCGTTCTCCTCCAGGAGGCCGCGCTGCTGGAGGGCGTTGCGGAGCACCAGGAGGATGCGGTCGGTGTCGAGCGGCTTCTCCAGGAAGTCGTAGGCGCCGCGGCGGGTGGCCTCCACGGCGGTCTCGATGGTGCCGTGGCCGCTGATCATCACCACCAGGGCGGCGGGGTCGATCTCGCGGATGCGGGTGAGCGCCTCCAGCCCGTCCATCCGCGCCATCTTGACGTCCATGAACGTCAGGTCGGGGCGGAACTCGGGGTAGAGGGTGAGCGCCTCGCCGGCGCTCCCGGCGGACCGGACCTCGTGGTCCTCGTACTCCAGGAGCTGGGCCAGGACGTGCCGGATCCCCTGCTCGTCGTCCACCACCAGGATGCGCGCCATCGGTCTACCGGTCCGTTGCGGGGGGGGACAGCACCAGGAAGCCGCCCTCCACGCGGGCGGAGCCGACGCCGTCGGGGAGGCGGAAGGGGTAGGCGGTGGGGCCCAGCCCCGGCTCGTCGCGGCGCCCCATCCGCTCCAGCGCCTGCGGGTAGAGGCGCTCGGGGACGGGGAGCTGCGCGAAGGTGATGCGCCGCACCTCGAAGGCGGAGCGCCCGGAGTCCAGCGAGCGCAGGCTCCCCACCACGTCCACGTCGGCGGTGTCGGGGAGGAAGGTGCGCACCCGCGACAGCTCGGGGGTGTCGGGGAGGCGGTCGCTGGGGACGCGCGCCTGGAGGCGCACGGTGTCGCCGCGGAAGGAGACCGCGGGGGCGTACAGGTCGCCCGGGATGCGGTCCCGGTAGCGGTAGCGCACCAGGCTGGTGAGCTCGGCGTCGGAGAGGCGCACCGTCTCCCCCCTCTCCCTCAGCCGCGCGAGCTTGGCCTCGGCCTGCTCGGCGGCTTCGGGGGAGACGGTGGTCACGATCTCCTCCCTCCCGCCCATCAGGGCGCGCAGCGTGTCGCGGAAGTACCACCCCGCGCCCAGCAGCAGCGCGAGCGCCAGCACCGCGCCGAGCGCGCCTCCCCGCCTCCGTCCACTCATCTTGGTCTGCCTCGGGGCCTGGTTGATGGAACGAGCCTGTGTCTACTCCAGGGGACGGTGCCCGGTTCCATCTCCCCCGCACACGGCGGCCACGGCGGCGACGGCGCGGTCGATCTCCTCCGCGGTGGTGGCCCAGCCGATGGAGAGGCGGACGGCGCCGCTCTGGCGGGTCCCCAGGAGCGCGTGCGCCTCGGGGGTGCAGTGCAGCCCGGCGCGGGTGAGCACGCCGTGCTCGCGGTCCAGCCGCGCGGCCAGCTCGTGCGCCGGGACGGCGTCGGCGGTGAGGGTGACGATCCCCACCCCGTCGGGCGCGGCGGGGGTGCGGACGCGCACGCCCGGGAGGGCGGCGAGGCCGGCGTGGAGGCGGGCCTTGAGCGCCGCCTCGCGGGCGTGCACCGTCTCGACGCCGGCGTCCAGGAGCCAGCGGACCCCGGCCAGGAGCCCGGCGATCCCGGGGCCGTTCTGCGTCCCGGCCTCCAGGCGGTCGGGGAGGGCGGCCGGCATCTCCGCGGGGACGGAGTCGCCGCCGGTGCCGCCGGACACCAGCGGGGCGACGTCGACGCCCTCGCGCACCCAGAGCCCGGCGGTACCCTGCGGCCCCAGGAGCCCCTTGTGCCCGGTGAAGGCCAGGAGGTCCACGCCCAGCTCCTCCACGCGCACCGGGAGGTGCCCGGCGCTCTGCGCGGCGTCCAGGAGGACGAGCGTCCCGTGCTCCCGGGCGATCTCGGCCAGCTCGCGCACGGGGAGGACGGTGCCGAGGACGTTGGAGGCGTGGGGGAGGACGAGGAGGCGGGCGGGCTCGCCGCCGCCGGCGAGGGCGCGCCGGGCCTCGTCCAGGTCGACCGCCCCGTCGGGGGTGCCGGCGAGGACCGTCTCGCGCACGCCGCCGGGGGCCAGGGCGGCGGCGGGGCGGCGCACGGAGTTGTGGTCGTACGCGGTGCGCACCAGGCGGTCGCCGGGGCGGAGGAGGCCGCGGACGGCGGTGTTGAGGGCGTAGGTGGTGCTGGGCTGGAAGGCGATGCGGCCGGGGTCGCCCTCGATCCCGAACAGGTCGGCGAGGGCGCGGCGGCAGCGGAGGACGACGCGCCCGGCCTCGACGGCGAGCCGGTGCCCGCCCCGCCCCGGGGTGGCGCCGACGTCGCGCAGGTACGCGGCGACGGCCTCGACCACCGCCTCCGGCCGCACGGCGGAGGTGGCGGCGTAGTCCAGGTAGACGAGGCCGGGGTCCACGGGGCGCCCGGTCAGCCGCCGGGCTCCAGGTCGAGCGCCACGTAGCGGAAGCCGAGCTCCTTCAGCTCGTCCGCCAGGCGGGCGCCCTCCTCCCCGGCCAGGCGCTCCCAGGCGTCGGCGGGGACGCGGAGCGCGGCGATCTCGGCGCTGGTGCCCCTCGGCGCGCACCTCGCCGCGGAGCCCGCGCTCGGCGAGGAGGACCGCGGCCCGGCCGAGGCGCGCGTCGGGCGCGGCGCTCACCGGGCGCCCCCGAGCTGGACGAGCTGCGCGGCGGGGAGCCCCTCGTTGAGCGCGCCGCGGCGGTACCCCTGCAGGTCCAGGAGGACGCGCCGGAAGCCGGCGGCGCGCACGGCCCGCAGCACCTCGGCGCGCAGGGCGGGGACGCGGGCGGCCTCGGAGGGGTGCACCTCCAGGCGGGCGACGTCGCCGTGGTGCCTCACGCGGAAGTCGCGGAACCCGAGGGAGCGCAGCCCCAGCTCGGCGGCCTCCACCTGCCGCAGCCGCTCCGGGGTGACGGCGAGGCCGTAGGGGAGGCGCGAGGCGAGGCAGGGGGCGGCGGGCTGGTCCCAGGTGGGGAGCCCCAGCTCGCGCGACCACTCGCGGATCTCGGCCTTGCCGAGCCCGGCCTCCAGGAGCGGGGAGCGCACGCCGTTCTCGCTCGCGGCCACGGCGCCGGGGCGGTGGTCGCCCACGTCGTCGGCGTTGGAGCCGTCCAGCACGGCGGCGAAGCCGCGCTCGCTCGCCACGGCGGCCAGCTTCCCCCACAGCTCCGACTTGCAGAAGTAGCAGCGGTTGCTGGGGTTGGCGGCGTAGCGGGGGTCCTGCATCTCCTCGGTGTCCACTTCCAGCCAGGGGATGCCGAAGCGCTCCGCGACCTCGCGGGCGGTGTCCTCCATCCACGAGGCGATGCTGTCGCTCTTCCCCGTGACGGCCAGGACGTGCTCCGGGCCGAGCACGTCCACGGCCACCTTGGCCAGGAAGACGGAGTCCACCCCGCCGCTGTAGCCGATGACCACCGAGCCGCACTCGCGCAGGACCTCGCGGAGCCGCCGACGCTTCTCTTCCAAACCGGACCTCCTCGACACCCGTGGAACCGTTCGAACACGCACCCAAGCTAGCCGCGCGCCCCGGAACGCGAAACACCCGGGAGCGCGTGGCGCGCTCCCGGGCGTCGTCGTCCGGTCCGTCCGACCGTCAGGTGGTGGCGGGCGTCCCGGCCGTCTCGGGGAGGGCGGTGACGGGGGCGCCGGTGCCGCGCCGCGCCCGCGCCCGCATCTCGAAGACCATCACCGGGATGGTGAGGGGGACGGAAAGGAAGAGCGCCAGGTCGGCCACGTTGCCGGGGGGGAGCCAGACGTCGCCCCACTGGAAGGAGAGGAAGTCGGTGACGCCCCAGTGGACCACGCGCTCCCCCAGGTTCCCCAGCATCCCCCCGAAGGCGAGCCCGACGAAGGTCCAGGCCCACTCGCGGCGTCCCGGCGGGAGGCGGTGCCCCCGCCCGACGATCTGGAAGAGCACCAGGAGGCGCGGAGACGGCGGCCACCACCGCGAGCGCCTTGCGGGCGGGGAGGGGGAGGTCGCCCCAGAGCCCCAGGATCATGGCGTGGTTGCGGACGTGCCAGAAGGCGACGCGCCCGGGGACCACCTCCACGAAGCCCTCCAGCGGGACGGCGGCGGCGACGGCGGCCTTGGTGGCCCAGTCCAGCGACGCGACGGCGAGCGCGAGGGCCAGGACGGACCGCCAGCCGCGGTTCGGCTCCCAGTCGGAGCGGCGCCGGCCGCCGGTGCGGTGAGCGCGGCGCTCGCCGTGCAGGCGGCGGACGAAGGGCCTGATGCGCTGATTCGTACTGCCCATCGGGTGGAGGCGCGATTCGGGGAATCGGCGGGCGGGTCCCGCCGGAACGGATGCCGATCCGCACTTCCTCAAAATGCGGGCCGTCCGGGTCGGTGCTTGCCTCCGGGATCGCCGCACCGGTAATCTTGGCGCGTCCCGCCGTGCTCCCATCCCAACCTCGTGGACGAGGACCCTCCGATGCGCCGCCTCCGCACCCTCCGGCTCCTCCCCCTCGCCGCGCTCCTCGCCGTCCCGGCCGCCGGCACCCTCCCGGCCCAGGCGCGGCACCCGCTCGACCCGCTCACCGCGGAGGAGATCGCGGCGGCGGCCGGTGTGCTGAAGGCGTCTCCGGGGTTCCCGCGGGACGCGCTCTTCTCGACCATCGTGCTCGCGGAGCCGGAAAAGGCCGAGGTGCTGGGCCACCGGCCGGGGGCTCCCGTGGGCCGGCGGGCCTTTTCCGTGGTCCTGGACCGCCGGGGGAACCGCACCTTCGAGGCGACCGTGGACCTGGGCGCGGGGCGCGTGCAGTCGTGGAACCGGGTGGAGGGCGCGCAGCCGGCCGTGCTGACGGGGGAGTACGAAGCGCTCCAGAGCATCGTCAAGGCGGACGCGGGGTGGCGGGCGGCGATGCGCAGGCGCGGCA
Source organism: uncultured Gemmatimonadales bacterium (assembly GCA_963733105.1). GTDB lineage: Bacteria > Gemmatimonadota > Gemmatimonadetes > Longimicrobiales > Longimicrobiaceae > JAFAYN01. The sequence continues at coordinate 965,473 of CAVTCB010000005.1, forward strand.
TCCGCGACTTCGAGAAGGTGCAGATCGACGGCTGGGCCGTGGGGGAGGTCCCGGAGGCGCGCCGGGGGGCCCGCCTGCTGCGCGCCCTCTCCTACCTCAAGGACGGCCAGGTCAACTTCTACGGCCGGCCGATCGAGGGCGTGGTTGCGCTCGTCGACATGAACACGGAGCGGGTGCTGGAGGTGGAGGACACGGGCGTGGTGCCGATTGCACCGCCGAGCCAGGAGCTGGACGAGCGCTCCACGGGCGTGCGGGAGGCTCCGAAGCCGCTCACCATCTCGCAGCCGGCCGGCGCGAGCTTCCAGGTGGACGGGCAGGAGATCCGCTGGCAGAAGTGGCGCCTGCGCTACACCATGCACCCGCGCGAGGGGCTGGTGCTGCACACCGTGGGGTACGAGGACGAGGGGCGCGTGCGCCCCATCCTGTACCGCGGGTCGCTCTCGGAGATGGTGGTGCCGTACGGCGACCCGGACCCGACCTGGCGGTGGCGGAGCGCGTTCGACGTGGGGGAGTACAACCTGGGCCGGCTCGCCAGCTCCATCGAGCCGGGGACGGACGCGCCGGAGAACGCGACCCTCCTGGACGCCACGATGGCCGGGGACGACGGCGCGCCCTACGTGCTGCAGCGCGCGGTGGGCGTCTACGAGCGCGACGGGGGGATGCTCTGGAAGCACTTCGAGAGCTACTCGGGGCGGAACGAGTCGCGGCGCGCGCGCCAGCTCGTGGTCTTCTTCATCGCCACCATCGGGAACTACGACTACGCGGTCAACTGGATCTTCCACCAGGACGGGGTCCTGGAGGTGGACGCCGCGCTGACCGGGATCATGCTCCCCAAGGGGGTGCCCGAGACGCGGGTGGCCGGGGGGCACGGGGGGAGCCCCGCGTCGGGCCACCTGGTCGCCGCCAGCGTGGTGGCGCCGCACCACCAGCACTTCTTCGGCTTCCGGCTGGACTTCGACGTGGACGGCCCGTCCAACTCGGTCCACGAGCACAACACGCGCGCCCTCGCGATCGGTCCGGACAACCCCTCGGGCACCGGTTTCGTGATGGAGGAGACGCTGCTGGGGAGCGAGCGCGCGGCGCAGCGGCAGATGAGCATGCAGACGGCGCGCACCTGGGCGGTGCTCAGCGCGTCGGCCCGGAACGCGCTCGGCCAGCCGACCAGCTACGTCCTGGTGCCGGGGGCGAACTCGGTCCCGTACTCGGCGCCGTCGTCGTCGGTCCGGCGGCGCGCGGGCTTCATCGACAACCACTTCTGGGCGACGCGGTACCGTCCGGAAGAGACGAGCGCGGCGGGGGCCTACCCCAACCAGAGCGGCGGCGGCGACGGCCTGCCCCGCTGGGCGGCGGACGACGAGCCGCTGACGGGGGAGGACGTGGTGGTGTGGTACACGCTGGGGGCCACGCACATCCCGCGGCCGGAGGAGTGGCCGGTGATGCCGGTGACGCACGTGGGGTTCAGGATGATCCCGGCGGGGTTCTTCGCGAGGAACCCGGCGCTCGACGTGCCCAGGTAGATCGGGGCGTCACGCGCAGTGGACCCGACGCTGTTGTTGACTTCCGACACAACGCGCCTTATCCTGTGTCGGATTCCGACACCGACCCTCCGGACGTCCCCCTCATGACCCCGCACGACCACAGCGCCTCGTCCGCCGCGCACGACGTCGTGCGCGGCACCCTCGACCTGCTGATCCTGAAGGCGGTCTCCCTGGAGCCGATGCACGGCTGGGCGATCAGCCAGCGCCTGGAGCAGCTCTCGCGCGAGACGCTCCGGGTGGGGCAGGGGTCGCTCTACCCCGCCCTGCAGCGCCTCGAGGAGAAGGGGTGGATCGACAGCGAGTGGCGCTCCACCGACCAGAACCGCCGGGCCAAGTACTACACGCTGACGTCCGCCGGCCGCCGCGCGCTGGGAGCGGAGTCGGAGCAGTGGCGACGCTACGTCGAGATGGTCGAACTGATCCTCCGCACCACCTGACCCCGAGGAACCCCATGGGCTGGACGAAGCGCTGGAGGAGGCGCCTGCGGGCGCTCGTGCACAGGGACGCGGTGGAGCGTGAGCTGGACGAGGAGCTGGCGTTCCACCTGGACATGGAGACCCAGAAGAACCTGCGGGCGGGGATGAGCCCCGGGGAGGCGAGGCGGCGGGCGGTGCTGGAGTTCGGCGGGGTGGAGAGGTTCAAGGAGGAGGTGCGCGACGCGCGGAGGCTGGCGTGGCTCACCGGGATGTCGCTGGACTTCAAGCTGGGCGCCCGGATGCTGGTCAAGCACCCCGGGCTGACCGTGGTCGGCACCATGGCGATCACCTTCGCGGTCTGGGTGGGGGTGGGGACCTTCGAGTTCGTCTCGCAGGTGGTCTTCCCGACGCTCCCCTTCGAAGAAGGCCACCGCGTGGTGGGGATCCGCACCCTGGACGCCGCCCAGAGCCGGATGAAGCCGTCGGGGCTCCACGACTTCGCCGCCTGGCGTGGCGAGCTGCGCTCCGTGGAGGGCCTCGGCGCCTACCGCACGGTGGAGCGGAACCTGATCACCGGCGACGGGCGGGGCGAGCCGATCGAGGTGGCGGAGATCAGCGCGTCGGCCTTCCCGGTGACGCGCGTCCCGGCGCTCCTGGGCCGCACGCTCTCGGCGGCCGACGAGGCGCCCGGCGCTCCCCCGGTGATCGTGATCGGGCACGACGTGTGGCAGCGCCGCTTCGCGGGAGACCCCGGCGTGGTGGGACGGGTGGTCCGCCTGGGACGCCAGCAGGGCACGGTGGTGGGGGTGATGCCGGAGGGCTTCGGCTTTCCCGTGGCCCAGAGCGTCTGGACGCCCCTCCGGCTGAACGCCCTCGACTACGCGCGGGGGGAGGAGCCGAAGGTGGAGGTGTTCGGCCGCCTTGCGCCGGGGGTCTCGATGGAGCAGGCACAGGCGGAGCTGACGGCGGTGGGCCGGCGCACGGCCGCCGACTTCACGCACACCCACCGGCACCTGCGCCCCCGGGTGATGCCGTACGCCAGCAGCATCCTGGACCTCAAGCTGTGGATGTCGCTGGGGCTCCTGTCGATGAACGGCTTCATCATCGTGCTCCTGGTGCTCGTGTGCGGCAACGTGGCCCTGCTGATGTTCGCGCGGGCGGCGACGCGCGAGCGCGAGATCGTGGTGAGAAACGCCCTGGGGGCCAGCCGTGGGCGCATCGTGACCCAGATGTTCGCGGAGGCGCTGGTGCTGGCGGCCCTCGCCGGCGCCGCCGGCCTCGCGGTCGCCAGCTACGGGCTGCGGTGGGGGATGAGCAGCCTCCTGACCGAGCTCCTGGACGGGGCGCGGCTCCCCTTCTGGTTCCACGGCAGCCTCTCGCCCGGGAGCGTCGTCTACGCGGTCGTCCTCACCGTGCTGGCCGCGATGATCGCCGGCGTCGTGCCCGCGCTCAAGATGACGGGGCCGCGGCTGGAGGAGCGCCTCCGGGCGGGCGGGGCAGGGGCCGGCGGCCCCCGCTTCGGCGGCCTCTGGACCGTCGTGATCGTCGTCCAGGTGGCGGTCACCGTCGTCTTTCCGCTCATCACGTTCCTCGTGCAGCGGGACATGCGGCAGATCGAGACCCAGAAGGTCGGCTTCGCGGCGGAGCAGTTCCTCTCGGCGCGCCTCGAGATGGACCGGGAGACGGCGGCCTCCGGCGACACCTCGCGGGCCGCGTACCTCGCGGCTTTCCGTTCCACCCGGGACCGGCTGGAGCGGCGGCTGCTGGAGGAGCCGGGGGTCGCGGGCGTCACCTTCGCCAGCAACATTCCGCGCCGCTATCACGGCTGGAACCAGGTCGAGCTGGACGGGGGCGCCGTCGTCCCTCTGGACACCGCGCGTGGGCACCGGGTGAGCGACGCCTACGTCGCCCCCGACTACTTCGAGGTTCTGGGCCGGCCGGTGCTCTCGGGCCGCGGCTTCCACCCGGGCGACGCCGAATCCGGCGCGCGCGTCGTGGTGGTCAACCAGCGCTTCGCGGAGACCGTGCTGGGAGGGAGGAACGCCGTCGGCCGGCGTGTGCGCTACCTGGCCGGCGAGGGGGCGGCCAACGCCGCGGAGGAGCACCCCTGGTACGAGATCGTCGGCGTGGCGCCCGACCTGGGGATGACCTCCGGCTACGGCTTCGCCGGCATCTACCATCCCCTCCCCGCCGACGGGGTGCACGCCGACTACCTGGTGGTGCGGGTGGCGGGGGAGCCGGAGGCGTTCGTGCCCGGCCTCCAGCGCCTCACGGCCGCCGTGGACCCCGGGCTCCGGCTGCACGACATCCTCCCCCTGGACCGGGTGGACGCCACGGAGCTGGAGTTCTACGAGTTCTGGCTCCGGCTCACGGCGCTGCTCACGTTCGTCGTGCTGGTGCTCTCCTGGGCGGGGATCTACGCGGTGATGTCCTTCACCGTGTCGCGCCGCACGCGCGAGATCGGGATCCGGGTGGCGATAGGCGCCGACGCGCGCCGCGTGGTCCTCGCCATCTTCCGGCGGCCGCTGGCGCAGGTCACGCTGGGCGTCGCCCTGGGTGCGGCCGTCATCCTCGCGCTGTGGACCGGGCTGTCCGATCCCGGCACGGGACCGTCCGCGGGGGGCGCCGCGCTGATCGTGGCGTACGCGGCCGCCATGTTCGGCGTGTGCCTGCTCGCCTGCATCGTCCCCACGCGGAGGGCGCTCGCCGTGCAGCCGACGGAGGCGCTGCGCGCGGAATAGGAGGCTTGCGTCACCCCCTGAGCAGCCGGTCGAGCGAGCGGTACTGCACGGTCTCGGAGACCTGCGCAGTGCCGATCTCCTCCGCGGCCCGATCGAGAGCGGCATACCTGTCGAAATCCTTGCCTCGTAACTTGGGCCAATTTATCTTTAAAGTGTCGGGTCAGATCTCGCGTTGACCATACCGAGCGGGGGATTGAGTCCAGCTACTCAAAAGGCGATTCTCAGTCGCCGATGCGCCCCAATCTAAAGAACATTGACTGGGTCAGGAAAAACAAACCGAGAGCCAGGGTCTTTTGCCGAATACCCGTGGTGGTTGCCGGGAACATTCGTTCAAATGTCTGCTTTATCATCCACGTTTACAACGAGGAGGTCTCATGGAAGAGATCGTCGGTGCATTATGCTTTGGGCTCGTAGTGGGTTGGGTTACGTACCGGACACTACGGCGGACCGGAGAGACGGTTGCGCTCTCGAACATCGCTACTGTCATCGGGGCGGTCGGAGGAGGCGCCGTGACCGCGCTTTTCGATACTCCGATGCTCTTCGCATGGTACAGCATCGGGCTCGCGATCGGGTTTTTCCTCTACCTCATCTTGGGCAACACGGTCTTCAAAGACGTTACATGGCTTGGGGATGGCAACTAGTCGGCGATGAGCGGAAATGCCTACCTTTCGAGACCTTGAGGCCAGTCTCCTGCACACCCGGGAACTGCTTCGCCCATCTCTGAAGCTGCATTCGACATTCACCTCACCTGCCGCTGACGAAAGGCGGGAGCTCCTGACTCTCAGCTTCCGCCTCGCAACCCGTCTTTCCGAGGTGGCCACGCTACTCTCGCATGCCAACGCCGAGACCCCGATCGAGCAGCCGTTTACCTCGCTTTTCACAAGGCTCGGATACTTCCGTGCGGCCCTGGAGCAGGACGAATACGCACCGTTCTGGAAACACGAGATCAGAGACCTGATCCAAACGAGTGGGCGGGTGCTGCGTGATCTTAGCGAGTCTTCAAGCGGGAAGGGGGCTGCAATCCCGCAGATTTCGGTACCGCAGCGGGAACCACCCGGCGATCACGATCGGCACTATCACGAACCAACACTGCACACTGCTCAAACGGGGTCCCGAAGGCCGGCGCGATATGCCAACGCCGTGTTGTTCGAACGAGAGAGCGACCGGCGATTGGACCGTGAAATGGCCATTCCTCCGGGAAAGGTCTTCCGGCTACGCCTTGATATCGGCGAACTGTCGCGTGAGAGTCAGGTCGAGAACCCGGATGCCTTTCCGGAACATGCCTTGCCTGATGCGGATGTCTGGATCGACGTCATGGTCAGTAGCACTCATTTCGCCCTAGGTGAGAGCGGAACAATCACGGGTCGCTCACGGGTCGCGCACGGGCGCTTTATGCTGCCCAGAGACGGAGGCCCGGCCCGGGCTCCCGATGGCGGCCGATATCTCCTCTTCGGTCTGCGGGCGCCCGAAACTCCC
>CAVTCB010000006.1:0-108373 GCA_963733105.1 uncultured Gemmatimonadales bacterium
TTCGAGTTCGCTGCCCGGACTTCACGGAAATACGATCGACGACCACTTCGACTTCGTGCTTTCGTCGGTGATCGATGGACGGCGGCTCGTCGAGGTTGTGCGATCTGCCATCCACGCGAATCCGCGTATAGCCCGGCCCGGCGGATTTCGTCCCAAATGGCGTCGTATTTTTCCTGTCCGCGTCGTTCAATCGGGGCCAGCAGGTAATATTTGTGCCTTCGTGCAGTGCGAGCACTTTCTCGATGATTTCATCGGCCGTCTGCGTTCCGACGGTATTTCGCAGTTGGGGCAATACGTGGCCGAGTCGCGCAAAGAGGATGCGCAGGTAGTCGTAGATTTCTGTGACTGTGCCGACGGTCGAACGTGGACTTTTGCCGGTCGTCTTTTGTTCGATGGAGATCGCCGGCGAGAGCCCTTCGATTTGTTCGACTTTCGGTTTTGCACCTGTCCGAGGAACTGCCGGGCGTAACTCGACAGCGATTCGACATACCGACGCTGGCCTTCCGCGTAGATCGTGTCGATGGCCATTGATACTTTTGCCCGACCCGCTCGGCCCGCAAAAAACCGTCATCTCATCCCGGGGCACGTTGGCGGCACGTGCTTGAGGTTGTGCTGCGAGGCACCTTCGACCTGGATGTGCGTGATTCGGCCGGCTCGCGGCCGGCTTGCGTTTGGCGTCGGCTCGCGGACTTTGCTTTCCGGTCGCAAAAACGGGGTTCAGCGCCCCTTCAGCGCCTGGCCCGTAAACGAACTCCTGCACGGGCCACTGTCTCCGGCGTGCCGGTCGCGACGAGACGCCGCCGCCACTGCCGCCGTCCGGCCCGAGATCAATGACCCAATCGGCAGTCTTGATCACGTCGAGATTGTGTTCGATGACGACGACAGTGTTGCCCGAATCGACGAAGCCGTGCAGCACGGTGAGCAGCTTTCGGATGTCGTCGAAGTGCAAGCCGGTGGTCGGTTCGTCGAGCACGTAGAGAGTGCGGCCGGTGCTGCGGCGGCAGAGCTCGCGTGCCAGTTTGATGCGTTGCGCTTCGCCGCCGCTCAGCGTCGGCGACGCTTGGCCGAGTTTGAGGTAGTCCAGGCCGACGTCGTGCAGCGTTTGCAGCATGGCTCGGACCTTCGGGATATGTTCGAAGTGCGTCAGAGATTCCTGAACGTCCATTTCCAGGACGTCGTGAATCGTCTTCCCACGATAGCGCACCTGCAGCGTTTCGCGGTTGAACCGGCGACCTTCGCAGACCGGGCAGGTGACCCAGACGTCGGCGAGGAAGTCCATTTCGAGCCTGGTCGAGCCGTTGCCTTCGCAGGCTTCACATCGGCCGCCCGGGCGATTGAAGCTGAATCGGCTGGGCGTGTAGCCTCGCACTTTGGACTTCGCTCATTTCGGCGAACAGAGAGCGAATTTCGTCGAATACCTTAATGTATGTTGCGGGATTCGAGCGCGGCGTACGGCCGATCGGACTTTGATCGATGGCGATGATCTTGTCGATTAATTGTGCGCCGTCAATTCGATCGTAACTCTGAGCTATCGCGGCCGCTGGTGTTTCGGCGTTTTCATCAGTCTCATCGATCGCCTCCTCCGTGTTGCCATTGGCCCGGCCGTGAAGCCCCTGCAACAGGATGTCGTTGACGAGCGAACTTTTGCCCGACCCGCTGACGCCGGTGACGCAGACGAATTGGCCTAATGGAATCGTTACGGTGAGGTTTTTGAGATTGTTCCTGCGTGCGCCGATGATCGTCAGCACCTGGTCTGTTCGTGGTCGCCGCCGCGACGGCACTGCGACCTGCTTCGGCCCGAAAGAAACTTGCCGGTCAGGCTTGTCGGATGCGTCACGACATCGGCGAACGAGCCGGCGGCAACCACTTCGCCGCCGCGAACGCCGGGGCCGGGACCGAAGTCCACCACATAGTCGGCGGCCCGCATCGTTTCCTCATCGTGCTCAACGACGAGGACGGTGTTTCCCAAATCGCGTAGTTGTTGTCGATGAACGGCACCTCCTGGAAGTACGTGCCGTCATCGGCGCCGGGGGCGTACCCGGCCGCCTTCAGCGAGGCTGCGGCATAGCGTGCCGCCAGCTCGTGGCCGCGAGTGCCGGCTTCGCGGCCCTCGAGCAGGTCGTCGGCCAGAAACTCAATGTCAGCGCGAATACGGGTAGCCGATACGGCAGGGTCTCCGGAGGTCGGGACGGCCGCCTGCCGGGCGGAAATCTCAGGAAGATTCAGGAGCACGATGAGCGTGAGCACGAAGGCAACTGATCGAGACATGCTCCAGATTCTACAAGCCTCGTTTTTCTCGTCCCACGCTTCGTCCCAACCGATGGGCTGGCGACGGCACTCCGGCGCGTCCGAACCGTCTACAATCCAAAAGGTTGGCGCATGGCGCTGCACCTTTTTCCTGTTTCCACCTCTCCTCTATCTGGAACCAAGACTGCTATGAGCACCCTGCGCAGACTGCTTGTCGTCGTGCTGGCCCTGGTGGCGCTGGCGCCCGGCCTGGCGGGCCAGAGCCCCGCCGGCGGCCAGTCCGCCATCCCGAAGGTCGAGTTCGAGAAATACACGCTGCCCAACGGCCTGCAGGTGATCCTGCATGTCGACCGCAAGCTGCCGATCGTGCACGTGAACCAGTGGTTCCACGTCGGATCGAAGAACGAGAAGCGAGGGCGCACCGGCTTCGCGCACCTGTTCGAGCACATGATGTTCCAGGGCTCGAAGAATGCCAGCGACGAGTACTTCGTCTACGCCGAGAAGGCCGGCGCGAACCTGGCCGAAGGCGGCGTCAACGGCACCACGAGCAACGACCGCACGAACTACTTCGCGACGGTGCCGTCGGGGAATCTCGAAAACCTGCTGTGGCTCGAGTCGGATCGGCTGGCCACCCTGCTCGATACCACCGACATCAAGAAGCTCGACGAGCAGCGCAACGTCGTCAAGAACGAACGGCGGCAGGGACTCGAGAACCAGCCGTACGGACGCTGGTTCCCCTTGCTGTTCGAAAACACGTTCGACAACGGCCATCCGTACTCGTGGCCAGTCATCGGCAGCATGGAGGACCTTTCGGCGGCCACGCTCGACGACGTGAAGGACTTCTTCCGGCAGTACTACACGCCCAACAACCTGTCGCTGGTCATCGCGGGCGATTTCGACCCTGCGGAAGCCAAGAAGCTCGTCGCGAAGTACTTCGGCGACCTGCCCCCTGGAGCGCCGCTCGACCGGCCGGCCAGGAACGTCGCGACGCTCGACGGCGAGCGCGTCGTCGAAGTGAACGACCGCGTCTCGCTCGAGCGCGTTTACTTCGGGTGGCCGGCGCCTGAGTACTTCAGCGAGGGCGACACGGCCCTCGACATCGCCGCGCGGATTCTGGCCGACGGGCTGTCGTCGCGCCTGAACAAGGCGCTGGTCTACGACAAGCAGCTGGCCACGCAGGTGTCCGCGTTCAACGTCAGCCTCGAGATCGCCAGCGTGTTCGTCGTGCAGGCGACGGCGCGGCCGGGCACGTCACTGAGCCAGATCGAAAGCGGCGTCACGGCCGAAATCGCGCGGCTGGCCAAGGAAGGCCCGTCGAGCAGCGGAGCTCGAGCGCGCCAAGACCAAGCAGGAAGCCGAGTTCGTCTCCGGGCTCGAGCGCATCGGCGGGTTTGGCGGCAAGGCCGACGTGCTCAACCAGTACAACGTGTTCCTGGGCGACCCGAACAAGATCGAGGCCGACCTGGGGAGGTACCGGGCGCTCACGCCCGCGGCGGTGCAGCAAGCTGTCGCCAAGTGGATCGACACGCCCAACCGGGTCGTGATCCGTTTCCATCCTGAGAAGACTCAGCGCCCCGCCGATGCCTTGACCCTGGATCGCTCGACGATGCCGCCGCTCGGGGCGGATCGGCCGTTTGTCGCGCCGACGGTCCAGACGACAAAGCTGCCCAACGGCCTCGAGCTGTTCGTGGTCGAGCGACGCGATCTGCCGAAGGTCAACGTCACGCTGGTCACCCGCGCAGGCGGCGTCGGCGATCCAGCGGGCAAGGCCGGCGTCGCCAACCTGACGATGACAGCCATCGATCTGGGCACGAAGACCAGAAAGGCGCTCGAAATCGAGCAGGCATTCGGCGATTTGGGCACGACCCTGACCGGCGGCGCCGGACGTGAGGGCGCGCGCCTGGGCTTGGACGTGTTATCGCGCAACCTCTCGCCGGCGCTGGCCATTCTCGCCGACGTCGTGCAAAACCCGACGTTTCCGGAAGAAGAGATCACGCGCGAGCGCAAGCGGGTGCTCGACGCGATCGCGCAGGGCGATCGCAGCGGCAACGCGCTCTACGGACGGATCCAGCCGATGCTGGCCTTCGGGGCGGACCATCCCTACGGCCGGCCGGTGCAGGGATTGAAGGGATCGGTGGAGAGCATCACTCGCGCGGATCTGGTGGCGTTCCACCAGGCGCGCATCAAGCCCGGGTCCACGGCGCATCGTGCTGGCCGGCGACATCTCGCTGGCGCAGGCCACGGAGCTGGCGACCAAGCACTTCGGCGGCTGGAGCGGCGGGGCCGCTGCCCCGATCACGATTCCGCCGGCGCCGGCGCCCAAGGGCGGCCGCATCTATCTGGTCGATCGTCCCGACGCCGCGCAGACGGTCGTCGGGCAGTGGATTCCGGGCCCGGCGCGCGCGACGCCAGACTACGACGTGCTGAACCTGGTGGACGCGGTGTGGGGCGGCGGCGGCTTTGGCACACGGCTCAACCTGAACCTGCGCGAGAACAAGGCGTACTCGTACGGCGTGTCATCCAACTTCAACCTGATGCGCGCGGCGGGCAACTGGTCGGCCGCCGGCGGCGTGCAGACGGACAAGACAGCCGAGTCGATCGTCGAGTTCGACAAGGAGCTGAAGGACCTGGCGGGCGCGCGTCCGATCAGCGCCGAGGAACTGGCCGTCGCCAAGCAGCGGCGCGTGCGCGGCTACGCGCAGCAGTTCGAGTCGCTCGACCGGATCACGGGCGAAATCGCCAATCTGTGGGTGTGGGGTCTGCCCATCGTCGGAGCTGCAGCGGGAGTACGACGCGACTAACGCGGTGACGATCGAGCAGGTCGCCGCGGCGTCGAAGAAGTACGTGCAGCCTGGGCAGGCCTCGCTGCTGCTGGTCGGCGACCGCTCGAAGATCGAGGCCAAGGTCAAGGCGCTCAACCTCGGCGAGATCGTCGTGCTCGACACCGAGGGCAAGCCGGTCGCGGCGGCCGGGACGAAATAGCTACGGGTTACGAGTTACGATGGCTACGAGCTACGAGTTACGAGCTACTGGCTCCAGGCTGCGCGGCTACAGAGCTCTTGCTGTCGCCTGAAGCTGAAGCCCGTAGCCCTTTTTCTTCGGAGGATGGCGGTGAAGCTCTTGACGCTGGCTCTTCTTGGCGTGTTTGCGGCTCCCCTGGCGACCGAAGCGCAGACGCAGGCGCCGCTGCTCGACCGCGAGCTGTTCTTCGGCGACCCGGAGATTTCCGGCGCCCAACTGTCGCCCGACGGACAGTACATCTCGTTTGTGAAGCCGTTTGGCGGCACGCGCAACGTGTGGGTCAAGAAGGCGAGCGAGCCGTTCGCCTCCGCCAAGGTCCTCACCAACGACACCAAGCGTCCGGTGACGCAGTACTTCTGGGCCAGGGACAGCAAGTACGTGCTGTACGTGCAGGACCAGGGCGGCGACGAGAACTACAACGTCTACGCCGTGGATCCGTCGGCGGCGCCGGCGGCTGGCCAGGACGTGCCGACCGCGCGCAACGTCACCGATGCCAAGGGCGCACGCGCGCTCATCTACTCCGTGCCGAAGTCGGAGCCGGGCATCCTGTACATCGGCCTCAACGATCGCGACAAGGCGTGGCACGACGTGTACAGGCTGGAGATCGCGACGGGCAATCGCACGCTGGTCCGCAAGAACACCGAGAAGATCGCCGGCTGGGTCTTCGACCACGCCGGCAAGCTGCGCCTGGCGACCCGCACGACCGACTCGGGCAGCACCGAGATCCTGCGCGTGGACGACAAGCGGGTTCACGCCGGTGTACACGTGCACGGTGTTCGAGAGCTGCGGCCCGGTGCGGTTTCACAAGGACGGCCAGCGCGTCTACGTCGAGACCAGCAAGGGCGACGCCGACCTGTCGCGGCTGGTGCTGTTCGACCGGCCACCGGCAAAGAAGAGCTCGTCGAGTCCGACCCGCTGAAGAAGGTGGACTTCGGGTCGGCGATCTTCTCCGACGTCAGCGACGAGCTGGTCGCGACGACGTACCTCGAAGACAAGCCGCCGCTTCTATTTCCGCGACAAGGCGCTCGAATCCGACTTCCGGCTGATCGAGAAGAAACTGCCGGGCCGGACGATCAGCATCGGGTCGCGCACCGCGGACGAACAGCGTTGGATCGTCGGCTCGACCAGCGACGTCGAGCCCGGCGAGACGTTCCTGTTCGATCGCAAGACCAGGCAGCTGACCCTGCAGTACAAGATTCGCGAGAAGCTGCCGCGCGAGGCGCTGTCGCCGATGACGCCGGTTCACTACGCGTCGAAAGACGGCCTGGACATCCCCGCCTACCTGACGATTCCCAAGGGCACGTCGGGCAAGAACATGCCCGCCATCGTCGTGCCGCACGGCGGGCCGTGGGCGCGCGACGACTGGGGCTACGACGGCATCGCGCAGTTCCTGTCCAACCGCGGCTACGTCGTGCTGCAGCCGAACTTCCGCGGCTCGACCGGCTACGGCAAGAAGTTCCTCAACGCCGGCAACAGGCAGTGGGGCGACCTGATGCAGGACGACCTCACGTGGGGCGCGAAGTACCTGGTCGCCAAGGGCATCGCCGATCCCAAGCGCGTCGGCATCCTGGGCGGCTCCTACGGCGGCTACGCGACGCTGGCCGGTCTCGCCTTCACGCCGGACGTCTACGCGGCAGGCGTCTCGATTGTCGGGCCGTCGAACATCATCACGCTGCTCGACTCGATTCCGCCGTACTGGGAAGCGATCCGCACGATCTTCAACGAGCGGCTCGGCAATCCCGGCACACCCGAGGGACGCAAGCAGCTGGAGCGTCAGTCGCCGATCAACTCGGCCAGCAAGATCACGACGCCTCTCCTGGTGCTGCAAGGCGCCAACGACCCGCGCGTGAAGCAGGCCGAGTCGGATCAGATCGTCATCGCGTTGCGCGATCGCGGCTTCCCGGTCGAGTACATCGTCGCGCCCGACGAGGGCCACGGGTTTGCCCGGCCGGTGAACAACATGGCGGGCTTTGCGACGATCGAGAAGTTCCTCGGCAAGCACCTCGGCGGACGCTTCCAGGAGTCGATGACGCCTGAGGTCGGCAAGCGCCTGACGGAGATCACGGTCGACCCCAAGACCGTCGTTCTCACGAAGAAGGTCGACACGGCCAGCGTCGGCACGCCCAAGCCGGCCGTCGATCTGGCGCCGTCGACCGCAAACTTCAAGGCGACAATCGCCGTCAACGGCCAGACCATCCCGATGGAGATCACCAGCACCGTGAAGGACGAAAACGGCGCCTGGGTGGCGTCGGATACCGCCAAGACGCCGATGGGCGACATGCTGGACACGACCACGATCGAGAAGGGCACGCTCATCGTCAAGAAGCGCTCGGTCTCACAGGGGCCCGTTTCGGTCGCGCTGGAGTTCGAGGGCAACAAGGCCACGGGCACGATGACGATGAACGGCCAGAGCAAGCCGGTGAACGCCGATCTTGGCGGGGCGCTGTTTGCCGACGGCGCCGGCACGCACGCCGTGATCGCCACGCTGCCGCTGGCAGAGGGCTACCAGGCGACGTTCCGCAACTTCAACGTGCAGTCGCAGAAAGTCGCGCTCAAGCAGGTGAAGGTGGTCGGCGTCGAAGATGTCACGGTGCCGGCGGGCACCTTCAAGGCCTGGAAGGTGGAAGTGTCCAGCGCCGAAGGCGAACCCGGTTCGACGACCGTCTGGGTCGCGACCGACTCGCGCAAGGTCGTGAAGATCAGCGCGACGCTGCCCCAGATGGGAGGGGCTGTGCTGACTTCGGAGCTTCAGTGAATTGCAGATTGCACGATTGCAGATTGCAGATTACGTCGGGCAACGCGTCGGCTCGTGCCAAGTCGCAGCCGAGCTCGCGCGTCGTCCGAAGTCCGTGTAATTTCTGTAATCTGCAATCGTGCAATCTGCAATCGTGCAATTGACATCGTCAGTGGCGCCTGATTCGCAGGACTACGTCCGTCAGATACTCCGGACTCTCCAGCAGCCGGCTCCGCGCCACCAGTCACCGCTTTCCTGCCGTTCGGTTCGACCCGTCCTCGCATTCGACCACGTGGCGTCGTAGCGGCCGGCGGGCAGCGTCACCGTCAGCTCGGTCTTCCCGGGCCCTTCGACGTAGATCAGGTACTGCCGGCCGGGCTGCGACAGCGCGAAGGTCGTCGCACCGGGCGCGGACGTGACGACGTGGCTGTCGGGACGCATCGCGACCAGCCCCGTGGCCTCGAGCGTTCGCTTGAGCACGCCAAGCTGCGAGCGCAGCGCGGCGCTGCCGCCTCCCGGCGCGTCGTTTTCGGCCGTTCCCTTCTCGAATCCGACGGCAAACGAATAGTCGAGGCCGTTGAAGACCGCGCCGCCGGCCATCAGGAAACGCCAGGCCTGCCGGCGATAGAGCGAGTCGTCGGGCCCGGCAAACCCCGTTTCGTCGAAGGCAAGCGGGCGATTGAGCCCCAGATTCCACGTCACGCTCTCGGGCAGCGCGTAGTGGAAGTTCACGATCGACACCTGCGGGGCGATCTCGGTGAGCACGACGCCGGTGTTGGCGAAGCCCTGCGCGATCAGGTGGCGCTTGGGCAGGCGACGCTCCTCGTCGGCGATCCACTCGGCGACCCGCGCCTGCCACGCCAGCGAGGCCGCCGTGGCCACCTTCACCCGTTCGGGCCCCTTCGCGTCGCCGACCGGCGGGATCTCGCGGGTCTCCGGGACTGGTGGCGTCGGGCTCGTTCTGGATCTCGAAGTAGACGTTGTCGAACGCGTTGAGCTCGGCGACGACCTTGCGCACCATCGCTTCCTGGCGGACCAGCAGCCCGCCATTGTCGAGCGTGTGCACGTCGTCAGGGGCGACCGGCGCAAGCCCGTTGACGTTGTTGCGACGGGTGGAGCGGGCTCATGGTGCCCTTGCCGTACCAATTCGAGAACATCACGACCTCGACGACGATGCCCCGGGCGTCGGCCTTGGCGATGAAGTCCTTGAGGCGGGCAAAGTAGGCGGGGTCCCAGCGATCGAGGTCGAACTTCGGACCGCCGCCCGCAAAGCCATCGGTCGAGCTCCTGGCCCACGGCGTGATGGCGCGGCCCTGGGCTGGGGCGAGTGTGTTGTAGCGGATGTTGAAGTCGCCTGGCTTCTCGAGATAGCTGCCGACGAACAGGCGCGTCAGGTTGAGGCCGTCTTTGGCGAGAGCGTCGAGGTAGACGTCGTACTTGAAGTCCAGGTTGATGACAGCGCCGTAGTGCTCGCCCGAAGTGACGAGCACGGTGGGCTTGCCGCGGAAGAGGAAGTAGTGGGGGTTCTGGGGGTGAAGGCGCAGGGGTTCTGCTGACGCAAGCCCAGCGGGCGCCAGCAACAGCACCGCGATCACAACCACGACGGCACGATGCCACGATGACACGAAGGCCGGACTCTGAATCTGGCTGATCTCGCAATTGCAATCTGCAGTCTGCAGTCGTCGTGGTTCTCGAGGGCTTGTGCAAAGTCGTCGATCAGGTCGTCGGGATGTTCGAGGCCGATGGACACGCGAAGCAGGCTCTCCGGGGCGCGCGTGTGCTCGCCTTCGACCGACGCGCGGTGCTCGATGAGCGTCTCCGGGCCGCCCAGGCTCGTCGCCCGCGTGACGAGCTTCAACCGGTTCACCAGCGCGAACGCCTCGGCCCGGCCGCCGTGCACGTCGAGCGACAGCATCCCGCCCGGCTGCCGCATCTGCCGGCTGGCCGGTGCATTCACCGCTCCTGGCCGTGCTCAAGGCGGGCGGCGCCTACGTCCCCTTGGACCCGGCGCACCCGCGGGAGCGCCTGGCCCGGATGATCGAGGACGCGGGCGTCCGGCTGGTGGTCGCCGGACCGGGCCTCGCCGACCGCGTCCCGGAGGGCGCGGCGGAGCTGCTCCCCGCCGGCGCGGGCGAGGGGGAGCCCGACACCGCGCCGGAGAGCGGGGCGGGGCCGGAGAACCTGTCGCACGTGATCTTCACCTCCGGCTCCACGGGGCGCCCCAAGGGGGTGATGATCCGCCACGCCTCCGTCGCCGTCCTGCTGCACTGGCTGCGCGAGACGGTGTCGGACGAGGAGCGCGCGCGGGTCCTGGGCTCCACCTCCATCAGCTTCGACGTCTCCGTCGCGGAGATCTTCGGCACCCTCTGCTGGGGCGGTACGCTGGTGCTGGTGGAGAACGCGCTGGAGCTCCCCTCCGTGGCCGACCAGGACGTGCGTCTGGCCACCATGGTCCCCACCGCCGCGGCGGAGCTGCTGCGCTCGGGCGCCGTCCCCCTGAGCGTGCGCACCTTCAACCTGGCGGGCGAGGCGCTCCCGGCCGACCTGGCGCGGGGGCTGTACGCGCTGGGGCACGTGCGGCGCGTCCGCAACCTGTACGGTCCCACCGAGGACACCACCTACTCCACCGCCGCGCTGGTCCCCCGCGGGGTGGAGGAGGTCGCCATCGGGCGCCCGGTCGCCAACACCCGCGCCTACGTGCTGGACGCCGCGCTTCGCCCGGCCCCCGTCGGCGTGGCCGGCGAGCTGTACCTGGCCGGCGACGGAGTGGCCCGCGGCTACGCCGGCCGGCCGGAGCTGACCGCGGAGCGCTTCCTCCCCGACCCGTTCGGCGCCCCCGGCGCGCGGATGTACCGGGTGATGGACCGCGTCCGCTGGACGGCCGCGGGGGAGCTGGAGTACTTCGGGCGCACCGACTTCCAGGTCAAGGTGCGCGGCTTCCGCATCGAGCCGGGGGAGATCGAGAGCGCGTTGCGGGCGCACCCGTCGGTGGCGGAGGCCGTGGTCGTGGCGAGGGAGGACGCGGGGGAGAAGCGCCTGGCGGCGTACGTGGTCCCCGCGGCGGAGGGGATCGACGCGGCGGAGCTGCGGGCGCACCTCCGCGCGCACCTCCCCGAGTACATGCTCCCCTCCGCCTTCGTCCCCCTCGCGGCGCTCCCGCGCACGGGGAGCGGCAAGGTCGACCGGAGGGCGCTCCCCGCGCCCGACGCGTGGGCGGAGGCCCGGGAGCACGTGGCGCCGCGCACCGCGGTGGAGGAGCGGCTGGCCGCGATCTTCGCGGCGGTGCTGGGCGCGCCGCGGGTGGGGGTGCACGACGACTTCTTCGAGATGGGCGGGCACTCGCTCCTGGCCACGCGCGTGGTCACGCAGCTCCGCGAGGCGTTCGGCGTGGAGCTGCCGCTGCGCGCGCTCTTCGAGCGCCCCACCGTGGCGGGGGTGGCGGAGTGGGTGGAGGGCGCCGCCGCGGACGCCGCCGGCGACTCGCCGGTGGTCCCCGTCCCCCGCGACCGTCCGCTCCCGCTGTCGTTCGCGCAGCAGCGCCTCTGGTTCATCGACCGCCTGGAGCCCGGGAGCGCCGCCTACAACATGCCCTTCGCGCTGCGGCTGCGGGGGCGGCTCCTTCCCGGCGTGCTGGAGCGCGCCCTGGGAGAGGTGGTCCGGCGGCACGAGGCGCTGCGCACCACGTTCACCGTGGCCGACGGGGAGCCGGCGCAGGTGGTGCACCCTCCCGCCCCCCCGCGCATCCCCGCCGTGGAGCTGCGCGGCCTGGGCGGGGAGCGGCGCGAGGCCGTGCTGCGCCGCATCGCCTCCGGGGAGGCGGCGCGCCCCTTCGACCTGGCCGCGGGCCCGCTGCTGCGGACCACGCTGGTCCGCCTGGCCGACGACGAGTGGGGGCTCCTCTTCACCCTCCACCACGTGGTCGGCGACGGCTGGTCCATCGGGGTGCTGGTGGACGAGGTGGCCGCGCTGTACGACGCCTTCTCGCGCGGCGAGCCCTCCCCTCTCCTCCCGCTCCCGGTGCAGTACGCCGACTTCGCCGTGTGGCAGCGGGGCCACCTCTCCGCCGAGGTGATGGAGCGCCAGGCGTCGTACTGGCGGGAGCGGCTGGCCGGAGCGCCCCCCGTGCTGGACCTCCCCACCGACCGTCCCCGCCCGCCCTGTCCCCGGCGAGCGCGGGGCGGTGTCGCCGCTCCGCTTCGGCGCGGAGGAGGCCCGCGCGCTGCGCGCTCTCTCCCGCGAGACCGGGGGCACGCTCTACATGACGCTGCTGGCGGGGGTGCACCTCCTCCTGGGGCGCTGGTCGGGGCAGGAGGACGTGTCGGTGGGCTCGCCCATCGCCAACCGCACCCGCGCCGAGGTGGAGGGGCTGATCGGCTTCTTCGCCAACACGCTCGTCCTGCGAGGCGACCTCGCCGGCGACCCCGCGGCGCGCGCGCTCCTGGGGCGGGTGCGCGAGAGCGTGCTCGACGCGCACGCGCACCAGGACCTCCCCTTCGAGCGCCTGGTGGAGGAGCTGCAGCCCGAGCGCAGCCTGGGCCACACGCCGCTCTTCCAGGTACTCTTCGTCCTCCAGAACGCCGCGCGCGGCGAGCTGCGCATGGGCGGCGTGGAGGTGGAGGCGCTGGCGGGCGACGGCACCGAGGCGGCCAAGTTCGACCTGACGTTCACGCTGGAGGAGAGCGGGGACGAGGTGGTGGGGTCGATCGCCTACCGCACCGAGCTGTGGGACGCCGCCACGATCGGGCGGATGGGGACGCACCTGCGCCTCCTCCTGGCCGGGATGGCCGCGGAGCCGGGGCGGCGCGTCTCGGAGATCGAGCTGCTGGACGAGGCCGAGCGCGCACAGGTGGTGGAGGGGTGGAACGCGACGGAGGCCGCGTACCCGGAGGAGCTGTGCCTGCACGACCTCTTCGAGGCGCAGGCGACGCGCACTCCCGATGCACCTGCGGTGCGCTGGGCGGGGGACGAGCTGAGCTACGCCGCGCTGGACGCGCGTGCGGAGCGGCTCGCCGCCTCGCTGCGGGCGCGCGGGGTGGGGCCGGACGTGCGGGTGGGGCTGTGCCTGGAGCGCGGGCCGGAGATGATGGTGGGGGTGCTGGGGATCCTCAAGGCGGGCGGGGCCTACGTGCCGCTGGACCCGAAGTACCCCGCGGAGCGCCTGGCGTACATGCTCGGCAGCTCCGGCGCGCGCGTGGTCGTGGCGCAGCCGGAGACGACGGAGCGCCTGCCGGAGTTTGGAGGGGAGGTGGTCCTCGTCGGGACCCCCCACCCCCGGCCCCTCCCCCACAAGGGGGGAGGGGAGCACGGCGTCTCCCCTGACAACCTGGCGTACGTGATCTACACGTCGGGGTCGACGGGGAGGCCGAAGGGGGTGGCGATGCCTCACCGGCCGCTGGTGAACCTGCTGGCGTGGCAGGCGAGGGAGTGGCGGGGGAGCGCGGGGGCGGTGACGCTGCAGTTCGCCACGCTGAGCTTCGACGTGTCGTGCCAGGAGATCTTCTCGGCGTGGAGCACCGGGGGGAGCGTGGTGCTGATCGCGGAGGAGACGCGCTACGACCCTGCGGGGCTGCTGGAGGTGGTGGAGCGGGAAGGGGTGGAGCGGCTGTTCATGCCGTGCGTGGCGCTGCAGCAGCTGGCCGAGGCGGCGGACGCGCGGGGCGCGGTGCCGTCGAGGCTGCGGGAGGTGGTCACGGCGGGGGAGGCGCTGCGGGTGACGGAGCCGATGCGGCGGTGGTTCGGCGCGCTGGGGGCGCCGCTGTACAACCACTACGGGCCCTCGGAGACGCACGTGGTGACGTCGTACGCGCTGGAGGGGAGCGCGGGGGAGTGGCCGCTGCTGCCGAGCATCGGGGGGCCGGTGTCGAACGCGCGCTGCTACGTGCTGGACGGAGGGCTGCGGCCGGCGCCGGTGGGGGTGCCCGGGGAGCTGTACCTGGGTGGGGTGTCGCTGGCGCGGGGGTACCTGGGGCGGGCGGATCTGACGGCGGAGCGCTTCGTGGCGGACCCGCACTCCTCCACCGGGGGAGCGCGGATGTACCGGACGGGGGACCGGGTGCGGTGGGTGGCGGGGGGGAGGCTGGAGTTCCTGGGGCGGGCGGACGACCAGGTGAAGGTGCGGGGATACCGGATCGAGCCGGGGGAGATCGAGGCGGCGCTGGAGGGGCACGGTGGGGTGCGGGAGGCGGTGGTGGTGGTGCGGGAGGACGCGCCGGGGGAGCGGCGGCTGGTGGGGTACGTGGTGGCGGAGGCGGGGGCGGCGGTGGGGACGGGGGAGCTGCGGGGGTGGCTGAGGGAGCGTCTTCCGGAGTACCTGGTGCCGGGAGCGCTGGTGGTGCTGGAGGCGATGCCGCTGACGCCGAGCGGGAAGGTGGCGCGCCGGGCGCTCCCCGCGCCGGACGCGGAGGAGCGCGGCACCGAGTACGTCGCGCCGCGCACGGCGGCGGAGGAGATCCTGGCGGGGATCTGGGCGGAGGTGCTGGGGGCCGGGCGCGTGGGCGCCACGGACGACTTCTTCGCGCTGGGCGGTCACTCGCTCCTGGTGACGCGGGTCGCCTCGCGCGTGCGGGACGCGCTCGGGGTGGAGCTGCCGCTGCGCGCCCTGTTCGAGGCGCCGACGGTGGCCGGGCTCGCCGCGCGCGTGGAGGCGCTGCTGCGGGAGGGCGCGGGCGTCGCCGCCCCGCCGCTGCTCCCCGTCCCGCGCGACGGCTCGCCGCTCCCGCTCTCCTTCGCCCAGCAGCGCCTCTGGTTCCTGGACCGGATGCACCCCGGGAGCGCCGCCTACAACCTGGCCGCCGGGCTGCGTCTCCGCGGCCCGCTCGACGCCGCGGCGCTGGAGGGCGCGCTGGCCGGGCTGGTCCGGCGGCACGAGACGCTGCGCACCGTCTTCGCCGCCGTGGACGGCGAGCCGGTGCAGGTGGTGCGCGACGCCGCCCCGGCCGCGCTCGCCCGGATCGACCTGGGCGGGATGCCGGAGCAGGCCCGCGAGGACGAGCTGCGCCGGCTGGCGCGCGCGGAGTCGCTGCGCCCCTTCGACCTCGCCGCCGGGCCGCTGCTGCGGGCCACGCTGGTCCGTCTCGCCCCCGGGGAGCACGCGCTCCTCCTGACCATGCACCACGTCGTGAGCGACGGCTGGAGCATGGACCTGCTGGTGCGCGAGGTGACCGGGCTGTACGCGGCGGGCGTGGAGGGGCGGCCCGCGGCGCTCCCCGCCCTCCCCGTGCAGTACGCCGACTTCGCCGTATGGCAGCGGGGCTGGCTCCGGGGCGAGGTGCTGGAGCGGCAGCTCGCCTGGTGGCGCGAGCGGCTGGCGGACGTCCCGCCGCTCCTGGAGCTGCCGACCGACCGCCCCCGGCCGACGACCCAGGGCGAGCGCAGCGACGTACGCCCCTTCGCGCTCTCCCCGGAGGCGTCGCGGGCGCTGCGCGGGCTCGCCCGCCGCGAGGGGGCGACGCTGTTCATGGCGCTCCTCGCCGGGTGGCAGGCGCTGCTGGGGCGCTGGTCCGGTCAGGACGACGTGAGCGTCGGCTCCCCCATCGCGGGGCGCACGCGCGCGGAGACGGAGGGGCTGGTCGGCTTCTTCGTCAACACGCTGGTGCTGCGCACCGACCTGGCGGGCGCGCCGGACTTCCGCGCGCTCCTGGCCCGGGTGCGGGAGACCACGCTGGGGGCCTACCACCACCAGGACGTCCCCTTCGAGCGCCTGGTGGAGGAGCTGGCCCCCGAGCGCACGCAGAGCCACACCCCGCTCTTCCAGGCCGTCCTCGCGCTCCGTAACCCGGAGCGCGCCGGGGAGGAAGTGGCCGGGGTGCGGATGGAGCCGCTGGGGTACGGGGCGGAGCCCGCCAAGTTCGACCTGACGCTGGCGCTGCAGGACGACGGGGAGCGCGTCGCCGGCGTGTTCCTCTACCGGACGGAGCTGTGGGACGCCCCCACCATCGACCGGATGGCGGGGCACCTGGGCGCGCTGCTGGCGGGCGTCGCGGCCTACCCGGACCGCGCGGTCTCCACCCTCCCCCTGATGGGCGAGGCCGAGCTGCGCCGGCTCTGCGGGGAGTGGAGCGCGGCGGAGTCGCGCGCGCCCTCCGACCGCTGCGTGCACGAGCTGTTCGCGGAGCAGGCCGCCCGCACGCCGGACGCCGTGGCGCTGGTCTCCGGCGGGGAGCGGGTGACGTACGCGGAGCTGGACCGCCGCTCGGACGCACTCGCGCACTCGCTCGTCGCCCGCGGTGTCGGCCCCGACGTGCGGGTGGGGATCTGCGTGGAGCGCTCGCCGGAGCTGGTGGTGGGGCTCCTGGGCATCCTCAAAGCGGGCGGGGCGTACGTCCCGCTCGATCCCGGCTATCCCGCGGACCGGCTGGCGTACATGCTGGCGGATTCGGCGGTGCCGGTGCTGCTCGTGCAGGAGCGGCTCCTGGAGAGGCTGCCGGAGTTCGGGGGGGAGATCGTGGTGCTGGACGCGCAGGTGCCGGAGGAGACCTCGCCGGAAGTCCAGGTCTCTCCCGACCACCTCTGCTACGTCATCTACACCTCCGGCTCCACGGGCCGACCGAAGGGCACCGAGGTCCCCCACCGCGCGATCCCCGGGTTCTTCTGGGACGTGGAGTACGCGCGCTTCGACGAGCGCACCGTCCTCCTCCAGCACTCCTCCACCTCGTGGGACGCGCTGACGCTGGAGCTGTGGCCGGCGCTGCTGAAGGGCGGCACCTGCGTGCTGCTCCCGGCGCAGACCTCGGAGCCCGCGCTCCTGGGCGAGCAGATCCGCGAGCACGGGGTCACTGCGACGTGGATCTCCTCGGCGTACTTCAACTCCATCCTCGACGCCACGCCGGAGGTGCTCGCCGGGCTCCGGCTGGCGATGATCGGGGGGGAGGCGGTGAGCATCCCGCACGTGAAGCGTGCGCTGGAGCGGTTCCCGGAGCTGCGGATCGTCAACGGGTACGGGCCGAGCGAGTGCACGGTCTTCACCAGCTGCTACCCGGTCCCGGCGGACTTCGACGCGCCGGCCATCCCGATCGGCAGGCCGGTGGGCGACCGGCGCGTGTACCTGCTCGACCGCGAGTCCGGCCCGGTCCCCGTGGGAGTGCCGGGCGAGCTGTGCGTCGGCGGTCCGTCCGTGGCTCGGGGGTACCTGAACCGCCCGGAAATGACGGCGGAGCGGTTCGTCCCCGATCCGTTCTCCACGGAGCCGGGGGCGCGGCTGTACCGGTCGGGGGACCGGGTGAAGTGGCGCGCGGACGGGCTCCTGGAGTTCGTCGGGCGCGTGGACTTCCAGGTCAAGGTGCGCGGCTTCCGCGTGGAGCCGGGCGAGGTGGAATCCGTCCTCGCGTCGCACCCGGGGGTCCGCGAGGCCGCCGTGGTGGTGCGCGACGACGCGTCCGGCGCGAAGGCGCTGGTGGGGTACGCCGCCGCGTCGGAGATCGGCGCGGTGGAGCTGCGCGCCTGGCTGCGGGAGCGGATGCCGGAGTACATGGTGCCGGCCGCGGTCCTGGTGCTGGACGCGCTCCCGCTGACGCCGCACGGCAAGGTCGACCGGCGCGCCCTCCCCGCTCCGGAGAGCTTCGGAGCGGACGGGGAGTACGTGGCGCCGCGCACACCGGCGGAGGAGGTGCTCGCCGGGGTGTTCGCGGAGGTCCTGGGCGCCGCGCGCGTCGGGGTGCATCACCACTTCTTCGACCTGGGCGGGCACTCGCTGCTCGCCACCCGCGTCGTGTCCAGGGTGCGCGGGGCGCTCGGGGTGGAGCTGCCGCTGCGCGCCCTCTTCGAGGCGCCCACGGTAGCCGGTCTCGCGGAGCGCGTGGACGCGCTGCTGCGTGCCGGCACGGATACGGACGCGCCGCCGCTGGTCCCGGTGCCGCGCGACCGTCCGCTCCCGCTCTCGTTCGCGCAGCAGCGGCTCTGGTTCATCGACCGGCTCCAGCCCGGGAGCCCCGCCTACAACATCCCGTTCGCGCTGCGGCTGAAGGGCGCGCTGGACGTGGGCGCGCTGGAGCGGAGCCTGGCGGAGATCGTCCGCCGCCACGAGACGCTGCGCACCCGCTTCGCCACGGTGGACGAGGAGCCGGTGCAGGTGGTCGACCCGGCCGGTCCGGTGGCGATCCCCCTGCACGACCTGGGCGACCTCCCGGAGACCGCCCGCGAGGCCGAGGTGCGCCGCCTGGCCGTGGAGGAGGCGCTGCGCCCGTTCGACCTCGCCGCGGGCCCGCTGCTGCGCGCCGTCCTCGTCCGCGCCGGCGCGGACGACCACACGCTCCTCTTCACCCTGCACCACGTCGTCGCCGACGGGTGGAGCATGCAGGTGCTGGCGCGCGAGGTGTCCGGGCTGTACGCGGCCTTCACGGAAGGGCGTGATCCCGCGCTTCCGGCGCTCCCGGTGCAGTACGCCGACTTCGCCGTCTGGCAGCGGGGCCGGCTCTCCGGCGACGTGCTGGAGGCACAGCTCGCGTACTGGCGCGGGCGGCTGGCCGACGCGCCGCCGCTGCTGGAGCTGCCGGTCGACCGCCCGCGCCCGGCGGTGCAGGGCCCGCGCGGGGAGAGCGCCGCCTTCGCGCTCCCGGTGGAGACGTCGCGCGCGCTGCGCGCTCTCTCCCGTCGCGAGGGGGCGACGCTGTTCATGACGCTGCTGGCCGCCTGGCAGCTCCTGCTGTCGCGCTACAGCGGGCAGGAGGACGTGTCGGTGGGATCGCCGGTCGCGGGGCGGACGCGGCTGGAGACGGAGGGGCTGATCGGCTTCTTCGTCAACACGCTGGTCCTGCGCACCGGGCTGGCGGGCGACCCGCCGTTCCGGGAGCTGCTGGGGCGGGTGCGGGAGACTACGCTGGGGGCTTACCAGCACCAGGAGATCCCCTTCGAGCGCCTGGTGGAGGAGCTGGCGCCGGAGCGCAGCCTGACCCACACGCCGCTCTTCCAGGTGATGTTCTCCCTGCAGAACAACGAGCGGGGCGAGCTGCGGATGGGCGCCCTGGAGGCGGAGCCGCTGGCCGGGGGAGGGGAGACGGCCAGGTTCGACCTCAGCCTCGCCCTGGCGGAGGACGGCGAGGTCCTGCGCGGCGCCCTCTCCTACCGGGCGGAGCTGTTCGAGCGGGCCACGGCGGAGCGGATGCTGCGGAGCTTCGCGGCGCTGCTGGACGCGGTCGCGGCGGACCCGGAGCAGCGCGCGGGGGAGGTCGCCCTCCTGGCCCCGGCCGAGCGGACGCAGCTCCTGGCGGAGTGGAGCACGTCCGGCGAGGCACCGCGCGACCCGCTCCCCGTGCACGTGGGCGTGGCGCGCCAGGCGGAGCGCACCCCCGACGCCGTGGCGGTCTCCTCCGGCGATGCCAGGCTCACCTACGCGGAGCTGGAGCGCGAGGCCGGCCGCCTCGCCGGCCGCCTGCGCGAACGCGGCGTGGGACCGGAGACGCGCGTGGGCGTGTGCCTGGAGCGCTCGCTCGAGCTCCCCGTCGCGCTGCTGGCCGTCCTCCGGGCGGGGGGTGCGTACGTCCCGCTCGACCCCGGCTACCCGGCCGAGCGCCTGGCCTACATGCTGGCCGACTCCGGCGTGCGCCTGGTGCTGACGCAGGAGCGCCTGCTGGACCGGCTCCCGGAGCTCGGGGCCGAGACGCTGCTGGTGGAGGCCCCCTCCCCCGAACAGGAGGGCAGGGAGGAGGATACGGTCGAGGTCTCGCCCGACAACCTGGCGTACCTGATCTACACCTCGGGCTCCACGGGGCGCCCCAAGGCGGTGGCCGTGCCCCATGGGGCGCTGGCGAGCCACCTGGCGTGGATGCAGCGGGCCTACCCGATGGGCGCCGCCGAGCGCCTGCTGCAGAAGACGCCGCTGAGCTTCGACGCCTCGGTGTGGGAGTTCTGGGCGCCGCTGCTGTCGGGGGCCACGCTGGTCATGGCGGGCCCGGAGGCGCACCGCGACCCGGCCGGGCTGGCGCGCCTCGTGGCGGCGGAGGGGATCACCGCGCTCCAGGTGGTGCCCTCGCTGCTGCGGGCGCTGCTGGAGGAGGGCGGGCTGGAAGAGGCCGCGACGCTGCGCCGGCTCTTCTGCGGGGGCGAGGCGCTCCCGGCGGAGCTGGCGGCGCGGACGGCCGCGCTGACCGGGGCCGAGGTGGTGAACCTGTACGGCCCCACCGAGGTGTGCATCCAGTCGGTCACGCACCGCTATGCCGGGAGCGAGGCGGGCCCGACGGTGCCGATCGGCCGTCCGGTGGACGGGGTGCGCGCGCGGGTGCTGGATCGCGGGGGCGCCCCGGTGCCCGCGGGGGTGGCGGGGGAGCTGTGCCTGGGCGGTGTGCAGCTGGCGCGGGGCTACCTGGGGCGGCCGGAGCTGACGGCGGAGCGCTTCGTTCCCGACGCGTACGCGGGGGAGCCGGGGGCGCGGCTGTACCGCACGGGGGACCGGGTACGCTGGCTGGCGGACGGCGTGCTGGAGTACCTGGGGCGCATGGACGAGCAGGTCAAGGTGCGCGGCTTCCGGATCGAGCCGGGGGAGGTGGAGGCCGTGCTCCTGGCGCACCCGGGGGTGCGGGCGGCGGTGGTGGTGGCGCGGGAGGGGGCGCTGGTGGGGTACGTGGCGGGCACGGCCGGGGCGGGGGAGCTGCGGGAGCAGCTGCGGGCGAGCCTCCCGGAGCACATGGTGCCCTCCGCGCTCGTGGTGCTGGAGTCGCTCCCGCTCACGCCCAGCGGGAAGCTGGACCGGCGCGCGCTCCCGGAGCCGGAGTGGGCGGGTGACGCCGGCGCGTTCGTGGCGCCGCGCGGCGCCACCGAGGAGATCCTGGCCGGGATCTGGGCCGGGGTCCTCCACCTGGACCGGGCCGGGGCGCGGGACGACTTCTTCGCGCTCGGCGGGCATTCGCTCCTGGCGACCCGCGTCGTCTCCCGCGTCCGCGAGGCCACCGGGGTCGACCTCCCCCTGCGCGCGCTCTTCGAGGCCCCCACGGTCGCCGGCCTGGCGAAGCGCGTGGACGCGCTGCTGCGGGAGGGCTCGGGGACGCAGGCGCCGCCGCTGGTCCCCGTCCCGCGAGACCGTCCGCTCCCCCTCTCCTTCGCCCAGCAGAGCCTCTGGCTGGTCCAGCAGATGGAGCCGGGGAGCGCCGCCTACAACATGCCCTACGCCCTCCGCCTCCGCGGGCGGCTGGACGTGGACGCGCTGGAGCGCTCGCTCGCCCGGCTGGCGCACCGGCACGAGACGCTGCGCACCGTCTTCGCCGTCGTGGACGGAGAGCCGGTGCAGGTCGTCCGGCCCGCCGCCCCGGCGGCCGTCCCGGTGGCCGACCTGCGCGCCCTCCCGGAGGAGGAGCGGGCGGGCACGGTGCGCCGCCTCGCCGCGGAAGCGGTGCTGCGCCCCTTCGACCTGGCGGCCGGCCCGCTGCTGCGCTCGTCGCTTCTCCGCGTGGGCGACGAGGAGTGGGTGCTCCTCTTCACCCTGCACCACGTCGCCAGCGACGGCTGGTCGATGGGCGTGCTCGTCCGCGAGGTCTCCGAGCTGTACACCGCCTTCACGGAAGGGCGGGAGCCGGCGCTCCCGGAGCTTCCGGTGCAGTACGCGGACTTCGCCGTCTGGCAGCGCGCCTGGCTCTCGGGGGAGACGCTGGAGGCGCAGCTCGGCTGGTGGCGCGAGCGGCTGTCCGGCGCACCCCCGCTCCTGGAGCTCCCCACCGACCGCCCGCGCCCCGCCGTGCCCGGCGACCGGGGGGGTGTGCACGGCTTCGCCCTCTCCCCGGAGACCTCCGGCGCGCTGCGGGCGCTCGCCCGGCGCGAGGGAGCCACGCTGTTCATGGCGCTCCTGGCGGGGTGGCAGGTGCTGCTGGGGCGCTGGTCCGGGGAGGAGACCGTGCTGGTGGGCACCCCCGTGGCGGGGCGGGAGCGGACCGAGCTGGAGGGGCTGATCGGCTTCTTCGTGAACACCCTCGTCCTGCGCGCCGACCTGGGTGGAAACCCCGCCTTCCGCGCCCTCCTGTCCGCCGTCCGGGAGGGGACGCTGGGAGCCTACCAGCACCAGGCGCTCCCCTTCGAGCGGCTGGTGGAGGAGGTGGCGCCGGAGCGGAGCACGAGGCACACCCCGATCTTCCAGGTGACGTTCACGGTGCAGGAGCTGGAGCGCGCCGACCTGCGGATGGGCTCGCTGGGGGTGGAGCCGCTGGTGGCCGGGGAGGTGACGGCGCGGTTCGACCTGGGGCTCTCCTTCGCCGACGACGAGGGGGGGCTGCGGGGGACGCTGACGTACCGGAGCGACCTGTTCGACGGGAGCACCGCGGAGCGGATGCTGGGGCACCTGGGCGCGCTGCTGGAGGGCGTCGCCGCCGACCCGGACCGCCGCGTGGGCGAGGTGGAGCTGCTCGGGGCGGAGGAGCGGCGGCAGGTGCTGGACGGGTGGAACGACACGGCCGCCGCGTACCCGGCGGAGTGCCTGCACCGGCTCTTCGAGGCGCAGGCACGGCGGACTCCCTCCGCTCCCGCCGTGGTCGCTCCCGGCGAGCGGCTCAGCTACGCGGAGCTGGACGCCCGGGCGGAGCGGCTGGCGGAGCGGCTGCGCGGGCTGGGCGTGGGCCCCGACGCGCGCGTGGGGCTCTTCCTGGAGCGCAGCGCGGAGGTCGTCGTCTCGGTGCTCGGCATCCTCAAGGCGGGCGGCGCGTACCTGGCGCTGGACCCCGGCTACCCGGACGAGCGCCTCCTCTTCATGCTGGAGGACGCGGGCGCGCGGGTGCTGGTGACGCACTCCGCGCTCGCGGGGCGGATCGGCGGCTTCGGGGGCGCGGTCGAGTGCGTGGACGGGGCCGGCGCCCCCCCGGCCGCGGGTGCGCCGGAGCGTCCCGTCTCCCCCGACAACCTGGCCTTCGTCATCTACACCTCGGGCTCCACCGGCACCCCCAAGGGCGTGCTCGTCACCCACCGGGGCGTGTCCAACTACCTGGCGTGGTTCGACCGCGAGGTGCTGGGGGAGGAGGGCTTCGCGCTCCCGATGGTCAGCCGCCTCGCCTTCGACGCGCACGTCCGGCAGCTCTTCCCCCCGCTGCTGCGCGGCGAGCCCGTCCGGGTGCTCCCGGAGGAGACCGTCACGGACCCGAAGGCGCTGCTGGAGGAGATCTCCGGGGACGAGCGCGCCTCCTTCGGCGGGGTGCCCTCCCTCTGGAGCGCGATGGTGGAGCTGGTCCGCTCCGGCGAGGCGCCCCGACCGACGGGGCTGAAGGCGGTGCTCCTGGGGGGCGAGGCGCTGAGCCCGGAGCTGGCGGAGCGCACCTTCGCGCTCTTCCCGGACGTGGCGCTCTGGAACCACTACGGCCCCACCGAGGCGACGGTCAACACCACCGTCGCGCGGGTGGAGCGCGGCCGCCCGGTCGGGATCGGCCGGCCCGTCGCCAACGTGCGCGTCTACCTGCTGGACGCGCACGGCGGCCCGGTGCCCGTGGGCGTCCCGGGGGAGCTGTTCGTGGGGGGCGTCGGGGTCACGCGCGGCTACCTGGGACGTCCGGAGCTGACGGCGGAGCGGTACCTCCCCGACCCCTTCGCCGGCCGGGCGGGGGAGCGGATGTACCGCTCCGGCGACCGCGTGCGCCGGCGCGCCGACGGCGAGCTGGAGTACGTGGGCCGGACCGACTTCCAGGTGAAGGTGCGCGGCTTCCGCATCGAGCCGGGGGAGGTCGAGGCCGTGCTGGAGCGGCACCCGGAGGTGCGCGAGGCGGCGGTCGTCGTCCGCGGCGAGCGGCTGGTGGGCTACCTGGTGGCCGAGAGCGGCGCCGGGCCCTCCGCCGCGGAGCTGCGCGCCTGGCTGAAGGAGCGGCTCCCGGAGTACATGGTCCCGGGTGCGCTGGTCGTGCTGGACGCGATGCCGCTCACCCCCAACGGCAAGGTCGACCGCCGGTCGCTCCCCGCGCCGGACGAGGACGCCGCCGGGGACGCGCACGTCGCGCCGCGCACTCCCGCCGAGGAGATCCTGGCCGGGATCTACGCCGACGTGCTGAAGACGGAGCGCGTGGGCGCTCACGACGACTTCTTCGTGCTGGGCGGGCACTCGCTCCTGGCGACGCGCGTCGTGTCGCGCGTCCGGGAGGCGTTCGGCGTGGAGCTGCCGCTGCGGGCGCTGTTCGAGGCGCCGACGGTGGAGGGGCTGGCGGAGCGGGTGGAGGCGGGCGCGCGGACTCCGGCGCCGCCCATCGTCCCCGTCCCGCGCGACCGGCCGCTCCCGCTCTCCTTCGCGCAGCAGCGGCTTTGGTTCCTGGACCGTCTCCGGCCGGGGAGCGCCGCCTACAGCATCCCGTACGCGCTGCAGCTGAAGGGCGCGCTGGACCCGGCGCTGCTGGAGCGGAGCCTGGCGGAGATCGTCCGCCGGCACGAGACGCTGCGCACCGTCTTCGCCGTCGTGGACGGAGAGCCGGTCCAGGTGGTCCGCGAGGGCGTTGCGGTCCGGCTCCCGGTCACGGAGCTGCGCGCCCTCCCGGAGGCGGAGCGCGCGGGCGCGGTGCGCCGCCTCGCCTCGGAGGAGGCGGTGCGCCCCTTCGACCTGGCCGCCGGCCCGCTGCTGCGCTCCTCGCTGCTCCGCGTGGCCGACGAGGAGTGGGTGCTCCTCTTCACGCTGCACCACGTCGTCAGCGACGGGTGGTCCACGGGCGTGCTCGTCCGCGAGGTGTCCGAGCTGTACACGGCGCTCACGGAAGGGCGGGAGCCCCGTCTTCCGGAGCTGGCGGTGCAGTACGCGGACTACGCCGTGTGGCAGCGGGGCTGGCTGACGGGAGAGGTGCTGGAGGCGCAGCTCGGCTGGTGGCGCGAGCGCCTGGCCGGCGCGCCGCCGCTCCTGGATATCCCGGTCGACCGGCCGCGTCCGACGGTGCCCGGCTCCGGCGGCGGGAGCGTCTCCGTGACCCTCCCGGAGGAGACGTCGCGGCGCGTGCGCTCTCTCGCCCGGCGCGAGGGGGCGACGCCGTTCATGCCGCTGCTGGCCGCGTGGCAGGCGCTCCTGGCGCGCTACGCGGGCGTGGAAGAGGTGAGCGTGGGGACGCCGGTGGCGGGGCGGACGCGGCTGGAGACGGAGGGGCTGATCGGCTTCTTCGTCAACACGCTCGTCCTGCGTGCCGACCTGTCGGGCGATCCCACGTTCGCGGAGCTGCTGGGGCGGGTGCGCGAGGCGACGCTGGGCGCCTACCAGCACCAGGACCTCCCCTTCGAGCGCCTGGTGGAGGAGCTGGCGCCCGAGCGCTCGCTGTCGCACACGCCGCTCTTCCAGGTGATGTTCTCCCTGCAGAACAACGAGCGGGGCGAGCTGCGGATGGGCCCCCTGGAGGTGGAGCCGCTGGCCGGGGGCGGGGAGGCCGCCAAGTTCGACCTGAACCTGGGGATCGTCGAGACCGGGGACGGGCTGTCCGGCTCGCTCGCCTACCGTGCGGAGCTGTTCGACGCCTCCACGGCGGAGCGGATGCTGGCGCACTACGTCGCGCTCCTCGCCTCCGTCGCGGCCGACCCGTCGCGGCGCGTGGGCGAGGTGGACTTCCTCGCGCCCGCCGAGCGGGCGGCAGGTGCTGGAGGAGTGGAACGCGACGGAGCGGCCGTTCGCGGACGGGTGCCTGCACGCGCTGTTCGAGGCGCAGGCGCGCCGCACGCCCGACGCGGTGGCCGTCGTCTTCGAGGACCGCACGCTCACCTACGCGGAGCTGGACCGGCGGGCCAACCGCCTGGCGCACCGGCTGGTGGCGCTCGGCGTGGGGCCGGAGACCCGGGTGGCGCTGTACCTGGACCACACGCCGGAGCTGGTCGTCGCGCTCCTGGGGGTGCTCAAGGCCGGCGGCGCCTACGTCCCGCTGGACACCTCCAGCCCGGCGGAGCGGCTCGCGTGGGTGCTGGCCGACTCCGGCGCACAGCTGGTGCTGGCGGAGCCCGGCGCCGCGCTCCCTGCGGACGGGCCGCCGGTGGTGGTCGTGGAGGAGGACGGCTTCGCGGGCGAGCCGGACCACGCGCCGGGGGTCGAGGTGGGGCCGCGGAACCTGGTGTACGTGATCTACACCTCCGGCTCCACCGGGCGGCCCAAGGGCGTGCTGGTGGAGCACCGCGGCGTGGTGAACACGGTCGAGGCCTACGTCGAGGCCTACGGCATCCACCCCGCCGCGCGGGTGCTCTGGTTCGCGCCGGTGCACTTCGACGCCTCCGTCACGGACCTCTTCACCCCGCTCTGCTCGGGCGCGGCGCTGGTGGTGGTCCGGCGCGCGGAGCTGGTCCCGGGCGACGAGCTGGTGGGGCTTCTGCGGGAGCGGCGGGTGACGCACGCGAAGCTCACCCCCACGGCGCTGGCGGCGCTGCCGCACGCGGAGCTGCCGGAGCTGGAGGCGGTGATGACGGGCGGGGAGGCATGCACGGCGGAGCTGGTGGCGCGGTGGGCGCCGGGGCGGCGCTTCCTCAACGGATACGGGCCGACGGAGGCGAGCGTCCGGGTGACGGTGGCGGAGTGCGCGGACGGGACGCGCACTCCGCCGATCGGGCGCCCGGTGGCGAACGCGCGCCTGTACGTGCTGGACGCGCGGTGGAGCCCGGTGCCGGTGGGGGTGTCCGGCGAGCTGTTCCTGGGCGGCGTCGGGGTGGCGCGGGGGTACCTGGGGCGGCCGGAGCTGACGGCGGAGCGCTTCGTCCCCGACCCGTACTCGCCGGCGCCCGGCGCGCGGATGTACCGCTCGGGGGACCGGGGGCGGTGGAACGCCGCGGGGGAGCTGGAGTTCGTCGGGCGGGTGGACTTCCAGGTCAAGGTGCGCGGCTTCCGCGTGGAGCCGGGGGAGGTGGAGGCGGCGCTGCTGGAGCACGGCGGGGTCGCGGACGCGGTGGTGGTGGCGCGGCCGGACGCGGCGGGCGGCAGCCGGCTGGTGGCGTACGTGGTGGGGGAGGTCTCCGGGGCGGAGCTTCGGGAGCACCTGAAGGGACGTCTGCCGGAGTACATGGTGCCGTCGGCGTTCGTGGCGCTGGAGCGGCTTCCGACGGGCTCCAGCGGGAAGCTGGACCGGGGGGCGCTCCCGGAGCCGGAGTGGACGGGCGGGGGGGATGCGTACGTGGCGCCGCGCACGCCGGCCGAGGAGATCCTGGCGGGGATCTACGCCGGGGTGCTGAAGGTGGAGCGCGCGGGCGCGGGGGACGACTTCTTCGCGCTGGGGGGGCACTCGCTGCTGGCGACGCGGGTGATCTCGCGGGTGCGGGAGGCGCTCGGAGTGGAGCTGCCGCTGCGGGCGCTCTTCGAGGCGCCCACGGTGGCGGGGCTGGCGGAGCGGGTGGAGGCGGGGACGCGGGCCGCGGCGCCACCGATCGTGCCGGTGCCGCGGGACCGGCCGCTGCCGCTGTCGTTCGCGCAGCAGCGGCTGTGGTTCCTGGACCGGCTCCAGCCGGGGAGCGCCGCCTACAACGTCCCGCGCGCCCTCCGGATGCGGGGCGCCCTCGACGTGGGGGTGCTCCGGAGGAGTCTCGACGAGGTGATCCGCCGGCACGAGACGCTGCGTACCGTCTTCGCCGAGGTGGAGGGCTCGCCCGTGCAGGTGGTCCGCGAGAGCGTGGCGGTCCGGCTCCCGGTGACGGAGCTGCGCGCCCTCCCGGAGAAGGCGCGCGAGGCCGAGGTGCTTCGCCTGGCGGCGGAGGAGGCGCTGCGCCCCTTCGACCTGGCGGCCGGCCCCCTGGTGCGGTCCTCCCTGCTCCGCGTGGCGGAGGAGGAGTGGGCGCTCCTCTTCACCCTGCACCACGTCGTCAGCGACGGGTGGTCCACGGGTCTGCTCGTCGCCGAGGTCTCCGAGCTGTACACCGCGCTCTCGGAAGGGCGGGAGCCGCGGCTGGCGGAGCTGCCGGTGCAGTACGCGGACTACGCCGTCTGGCAGCGGAGCTGGCTCTCAGGGGATGTGCTGGAGGCGCAGCTCGGCTGGTGGCGGGAGCGGCTGGCCGATGCGCCTCCGCTGCTGGAGCTGCCGCTCGACCGGCCGCGCCCGACGGTTCAGGACCCGCGCGGGGAGAGCGTCGCCCTCTCCCTCCCGGAGGAGACGTCGCGGCGCGTGCGCTCGCTCGCCCGGCGCGAGGGGGCGACGCTGTTCATGCCGCTGCTGGCCGCCTGGCAGCTCCTGCTGTCGCGCTACTCGGGGCAGGACGACGTGAGCGTGGGGACGCCGGTCGCCGGGCGGACGCGGCTGGAGACGGAGGGGCTGATCGGCTTCTTCGTCAACACGCTGGTCCTGCGCGCCGACCTCTCGGGCGATCCCACGTTCGCGGAGCTGCTGGGGCGGGTGCGGGAGACCACGCTGGGCGCCTACCAGCACCAGGACCTCCCCTTCGAGCGGCTGGTGGAGGAGCTGGCGCCGGAGCGGAGCCTGTCGCACACGCCGCTGTTCCAGAGCGTCTTCGTCCTGCAGAACAACGAGCGGGGCGAGCTGCGGATGGGCGCCCTGGAGGCGGAGCCGCTCGCGGCGGAAGGGGAGGTCGCCAAGTTCGACCTCAGCTCGCGGCCTGGCCGAGGACGGCGAGACGCTGCGCGGCGCCGCTGGCCTACCGGGCGGAGCTGTTCGAGCGGGCCACGGCGGAGCGGATGCTGGGGCACTTCGCGGCGCTGCTGGACGCGGTCGCGGCGGACCCGGAGCGGTGCGTGGGGGAGGTGGCCTTCCTGGCTTCCGCCGAGCGTGCGCAGCTCCTGGCGGAGTGGAGCACGTCCGGTGAGGCCCCGCGCGACCCGCTCCCCGTCCACGTGGGCGTGGCGCGCCAGGCGGAGCGCACCCCCGACGCGGCAGCCGTCGCTTTCGGGGAGGAGACGCTCACCTACGCCGAGCTGGAGCGCGAGGCCGGGCGCCTCACCGCTCGCCTGCGCGCCCGCGGCGTGGGGCCGGAGGTGCGCGTGGGCGTGTGCATGGAGCGCTCGCTCGAGCTCCCCGTCGCGCTGCTGGCTGTCCTCAGGGCCGGCGGGGCGTACGTCCCGCTGGACCCCGGCTACCCGGCCGAGCGGCTGGCCTACATGCTGGCCGACTCCGGCGTGCGCCTGGTGCTGACGCAGGAGCGCCTGCTGGAGCGGCTCCCGGAGCTCGACGGTGAGGCGCTGCTGGTGGAGGCCCCCTCCCCCGAACAGGAGGGCAGGGAGGAGGATGCCGTCGAGGTCTCGCCCGACAACCTGGCGTACCTGATCTACACCTCGGGCTCCACCGGGCGCCCCAAGGCGGTGGCCGTGCCGCACGGGGCGCTGGCGAGCCACCTGGCGTGGATGCAGCGGGCCTACCCGATGGGCGCCGCCGAGCGCCTGCTGCAGAAGACGCCGCTGAGCTTCGACGCCTCGGTGTGGGAGTTCTGGGCGCCGCTGCTGTCGGGGGCCACGCTGGTCATGGCGGGCCCGGAGGCGCACCGCGACCCGGCCGGGCTGGCGCGCCTCGTGGCGGCGGAGGGGATCACCGCGCTCCAGGTGGTGCCCTCGCTGCTGCGGGCGCTGCTGGAGGAGGGCGGAATGGAGGGGGCCGCGACGCTGCGCCGGCTCTTCTGCGGGGGCGAGGCGCTCCCGGCGGAGCTGGCGGCGCGGGCGGCCGCGCTCACGGGAGCCGAGGTGGTGAACCTGTACGGCCCCACCGAGGTGTGCATCCAGTCGGTCACGCACCGGTACGCCGTGGAGCGGGGCGGGCCCGACGGTGCCGATCGGGCGCCCGGTGGACGGGGTGCGGGCGCGGGTGCTGGACCGCGCGGGCTCTCCGGTGCCCGCGGGGGTGGCCGGGGAGCTGTGCCTGGGCGGCGTGCAGCTGGCACGGGGCTACCTGGGGCGGCCGGAGCTGACGGCGGAGAAGTTCGTGCCCGACGCGTACGCGGAGGAGCCGGGAGCGCGGCTGTACCGCACGGGAGACCGGGTGCGGTGGCTGGCGGAGGGAGTCTTGGAGTACCTGGGGCGCACGGACGAGCAGGTCAAGGTGCGCGGCTTCCGGATCGAGCCGGGAGAGGTGGAGGCCGTGCTCCTGGCGCACCCGGGAGTGCGGGAGGCGGTGGTGGTGGCGCGGGAGGGGGCGCTGGTGGGGTACGTGGTGGGCACGGCCGGGGCGGGGGAGCTGCGGGAGCACCTGCGGGCGAGCCTCCCGGAGCACATGGTGCCCTCCGCGCTCCTGGTGCTGGAGTCGCTCCCGCTCACGCCCAGCGGGAAGCTGGACCGGCGCGCGCTCCCAGAGCCCGGGGCGGGGGCGTCCGGCACGGAGTACGTGGCGCCGCGGAGCCCGACGGAGGAGGTGCTGGCGGGGATCTTCGCGGAGGTGTTAGGGACCGAGCGGGTGGGAGCTCTGGACGGCTTCTTCGAGCTGGGGGGGCACTCGCTCCTGGCGACGCGGGTGGTGTCGCGGGTGCGGGGAGCGCTGGGGGTGGAGCTGCCGCTGCGGGCAGTGTTCGAGGCTCCGACGGTGGCGGGGCTGGCGGAGCGCGTCGGCGAGCTGCTGCGCGGCCCCGTGGGCGTCGCCGTCCCGCCGCTGGTTCCCGTCCCGCGCGACCGTCCGCTCCCGCTCTCCTTCGCGCAGCAGCGGCTCTGGTTCATCGACCGGCTGGAGCCGGGGAGCCCCGCCTACAACATTCCCTTCGCGCTGCGGCTGCGGGGACGGCTGGACGTGCGCGCGCTGGAGCGCTCGCTGGCGGAGATCGTCCGCCGGCACGAGTCGCTGCGCACCCGCTTCGGCACGGTGGGCGAGGAGCCGGTGCAGGTGGTCGACCCGGCCGGTCCGGTGGCGATCCCGCTCCACGACCTGCGCGCCCTCCCGGAGCCCGCCCGCGAGGCTGCGGTGCGCCGCCTGGCGGAGGAGGAGGCGCTACGCCCCTTCGACCTGGCCGCGGGTCCGCTGCTGCGTACCGTCCTGGTCCGCCTGGCGGAGGACGACCACGCGCTCCTCTTCACCCTGCACCACGTCGTCTCCGACGGGTGGAGCACGGGCGTGCTGACCCGTGAAGTCTCGGAGGCGTACACGGCGTTCACGGAAGGGCGCGATCCCGATCTCCCGGAGCTGCCGGTGCAGTACGCCGACTTCGCGGCCTGGCAGCGCGCCTGGCTCTCGGGCGACGTGCTGGAGGCGCAGCTCGGCTGGTGGCGCGAGCGGCTGTCCGGAGCGCCTCCCGTGCTGGAGCTTCCGGTCGACCGGCCGCGCCCGGCGACCCGGGACGGCCGCGCCGCGAGCACCGCCTTCGCGCTCCCCGCGGAGACGTCGCGGGCGCTGCGCGCTCTCGCCCGGCGCGAGGGGGCGACGCTGTTCATGACGCTGCTGGCCGGGTGGCAGCTCCTGCTGTCGCGCTGGTCGGGGCAGGAGGACGTGTCGGTGGGCTCGCCGATCGCGGGGCGCACGCGCCTGGAGCTGGAGGGGCTGATCGGCTTCTTCGTCAACACGCTGGTGCTGCGCACGGAGCTGGGGGGCGACCCGTCGTCCGGGGAGCTGCTGGGGCGGGTGAGGGAGACCACGCTGGGAGCCTACCAGCACCAGGAGATCCCCTTCGAGCGCCTGGTGGAGGAGCTGGCCCCCGAGCGCTCGCTCGTCCACACGCCGCTCTTCCAGGTGCTCTTCGTCCTCCAGAACGCCGAGCGCGGCGAGCTGCGCATGGGCGGCGTGGAGGTGGAGGCGCTGGGGGGCGGTGGATCGGGGGCGGCCAAGTTCGACCTGATGCTCGCGCTGGCGGAGAGCGGGGACGAGGTGGTGGGGTCGATCACCTACCGCACCGAGCTGTGGGACGCCGCCACGATCGGGCGGATGGGGACGCACCTGCGCCTCCTCCTGGCCGGGATGGCCGCGGAGCCGGGGCGGCGCGTCTCGGAGATCGAGCTGCTGGACGCCGCCGAGCGCGCGCAGGTGGTGGAGGTGTGGAACGCGACGGAGGCCGCGTACCCGGAGGAGCTGTGCCTGCACGACCTCTTCGAGGCGCAGGCGGCGCGCACTCCCGATGCACCTGCGGTGCGCTGGGAGGGCGGCGAGCTGAGCTACGCCGCGCTGGACGCGCGTGCGGAGCGGCTCGCCGCCTCGCTGCGGGCGCGCGGGGTGGGGCCGGACGTACGGGTGGGGGTGTGCCTGGAGCGCGGGCCGGAGATGATGGTGGGGGTGCTGGGGATCCTCAAGGCCGGCGGGGCCTACGTGCCGCTGGACCCGAAGTACCCCGCGGAGCGCCTGGCCTACATGCTCGGCAGCTCCGGCGCGCGCGTGGTCGTGGCGCAGCCGGAGACGACGGAGCGCCTGCCGGAGTCTGGAGGGGAGGTGGTCCTCGTCGGGACCCCCCACCCCCGGCCCCTCCCCCACAAGGGGGGAGGGGAGCACGGCGTCTCCCCTGACAACCTGGCGTACGTGATCTACACGTCGGGGTCGACGGGGAGGCCGAAGGGGGTGGCGATGCCTCACCGGCCGCTGGTGAGCCTGCTGGCGTGGCAGGCGAGGGAGTGGCGGGGGAGCGCGGGGGCGGTGACGCTGCAGTTCGCCACGCTGAGCTTCGACGTGTCGTGCCAGGAGATCTTCTCGGCGTGGAGCACGGGGGGGAGCGTGGTGCTGATCGCGGAGGAGACGCGCTACGACCCTGCGGGGCTGCTGGAGGTGGTGGAGCGGGAAGGGGTGGAGCGGCTGTTCCTGCCGTGCGTGGCGCTGCAGCAGCTGGCCGAGGCGGCGGACGCGCGGGGCGCGGTGCCGTCGAGGCTGCGGGAGGTGGTCACGGCGGGGGAGGCGCTGCGGGTGACGGAGCCGATGCGGCGGTGGTTCGGCGCGCTGGGGGCGCCGCTGTACAACCACTACGGGCCCTCGGAGACGCACGTGGTGACGTCGTACGCGCTGGAGGGGAGCGCGGGGGAGTGGCCGCTGCTGCCGAGCATCGGGGGGCCGGTGTCGAACGCGCGCTGCTACGTGCTGGACGGAGGGCTGCGGCCGGCGCCGGTGGGGGTGCCCGGGGAGCTGTACCTGGGGGGGCGTGTCGCTGGCGCGGGGGTACCTGGGGAGGGCGGATCTGACGGCGGAGCGCTTCGTGGCGGACCCGCACTCCTCCACCGGGGGAGCGCGGATGTACCGGACGGGGGACCGGGTGCGGTGGGTGGCGGGGGGGAGGCTGGAGTTCCTGGGGCGGGCGGACGACCAGGTGAAGGTGCGGGGATACCGGATCGAGCCGGGGGAGATCGAGGCGGCGCTGGAGGGGCACGGTGCGGTGCGGGAGGCGGTGGTGGTGGTGCGGGAGGACGCGCCGGGGGAGCGGCGGCTGGTGGGGTACGTGGTGGCGGAGGCGGGGGCGGCGGTGGGGACGGGGGAGCTGCGGGGGTGGCTGAGGGAGCGGCTTCCGGAGTACCTGGTGCCGGGAGCGCTGGTGGTGCTGGAGGCGATGCCGCTGACGCCGAGCGGGAAGGTGGCGCGCCGGGCGCTCCCCGCGCCGGACGCGGAGGAGCGCGGCACCGGAGTACGTCGCCCCCCGGACCCCCGGAGAGGAGGTGCTGGCGGGGATCTTCGCCGGGGTGCTGAGGCGGGAGCGCGTCGGCGCCCACGACGGGTTCTTCGACCTGGGCGGGCACTCGCTCCTGGCCACCCGGGT
The DNA here is from genome assembly GCA_963733105.1 of uncultured Gemmatimonadales bacterium. Classification (GTDB taxonomy): domain Bacteria; phylum Gemmatimonadota; class Gemmatimonadetes; order Longimicrobiales; family Longimicrobiaceae; genus JAFAYN01. Next base: position 33,476 of record CAVTCB010000006.1, read on the forward strand.
CGTTTCCCGGGTGCGCGACGCGTTCGGGGTGGAGCTCCCGCTGCGGGCGCTCTTCGAGGCGCCCACCGTGGCCGGGCTGGCGGAGCGCGTCGGCGAGCTGCTGCGCGGCCCCGTGGGCGCCGCCGCCCCGCCGCTGCGTCCCGGTCCCGCGCGACGGCTCGCCGCTCCCGCTCTCCTTCGCCCAGCAGCGGCTCTGGTTCCTGGACCAGCTGGAGCCCGGGAGCGCGGCGTACAACGTCCCCGCCGCGCTGCGCCTTCACGGCGCGCTGGACGTGGCCGCGCTGCGCCGGAGCCTGACGGAGGTCGTCCGGCGCCACGAGTCGCTCCGCACCGTGTTCGCCGCGGCGGGCGGCGAGCCGGTGCAGGTGATCCGCGGGCCCGCCCCGGCGGCGCTCCCCGTGGTGGAGCTGTCCGGGCTCTCCGCGGAAGCGCGCGGGCGGGAGACCCTGCGCCTCGCTGCGGAGGAGGCGGCGCGTCCCTTCGACCTCGCCGCCGGCCCGCTCCTGCGCGCCACGGTGGTCCGCGCGGGCGGCGCGGAGCACGCGCTCCTGCTCACGCTGCACCACGTGGTCTCCGACGGCTGGTCCATGGACGTGCTGGTGCGCGAGGTCTCCGCCCTGTACGCCGGCGAGCCGCTCCCGGAGCTGCCGGTGCAGTACGCGGACTACGCGCTCTGGCAGCGGGAGTGGCTGTCGGGCGACGTGCTGGAGGCGCAGCTCGGCTGGTGGCGGGATCGCCTGGCCGGAGCGCCGCCGGTCCTGGAGCTCCCGGCCGACCGGCCCCGCTCCCTGGCCCGGGACGGCCGCGTCTCCCGCGTGCCGTTCTCGCTCCCGGCGGAGACCTCGCGCGCGTTGCGGGAGCTGTCTCGCCGCGAGGGGGCGACGCCGTTCATGACGCTGCTCGCGGCCTGGCAGGCGCTCCTGGCGCGGTACGCGGGGACGGAGGACGTGAGCGTCGGCACCCCGATCGCCGGGCGGACGCGGCTGGAGACGGAGCCGCTGATCGGCTTCTTCGTCAACACCCTGGTGCTGCGCGCCGACCTCTCGGGCGAGCCGGACTTCCGCGCGCTCCTCGGCCGCGTGCGCGAGGCGACGCTGGGCGCCTACGCGCACCAGGAAGTCCCCTTCGAGCGGCTGGTGGAGGAGCTGGCGCCGGAGCGCTCGCTCGCGCACTCGCCGCTCTTCCAGGTCCTGTTCGTCCTCCAGGACGCCGGGGGGGAGGCGCCGCGCCCGGGCGGGCTCCGCGTGGAGCCGATCGCCGCTGGGGGCGGGTCCGCCAAGTTCGACCTGACGCTGGCGCTCGCGGACGGGGAGGAGGCGATCCGCGGCACGCTCGCCTACCGGACGGCGCTGTTCGACGCCGCGACCGCGGAGCGGATGCTGGAGCACTTCGGCCGCGTGCTGGAGGCGGCCGCCTCCGCGCCGGAGACCCCCGTCTCGCGCGTCCCCCTCCTCTCCGCGGGCGAGCGGCGCCGGCTCCTGGTGGAGTGGAACGACACCGCGCGCGGCCATCCGCGGGACGCGACGGTGCACGGGCTGTTCGCCGCGCAGGCGGCGCGCACGCCGGACGCGGCGGCCCTCTCCTTCGCGGGGGGGACGCTCACCTACGCGGAGCTGCACGCGCGCTCCGGCCGGCTGGCGCACGCGCTCCGCGGGCGGGGCGTGGGCCCGGAGTCGCGCGTGGGGATCTGCGTGGAGCGCTCGCCGGGGATGCTGGTGGCGATGCTCGCCGTCCTCCAGGCCGGCGGCGCCTACGTCCCGCTGGACCCCGCGCACCCCTTGGAGCGGCTGCGCTACGTGCTGGAGGACGCCGGAGTGCGCGTGCTCCTGGTGGGCTCCGCCGGCGCCGACCCCGTCCCCGGCTTCGAGGGCGAGCGGGTGGGGGTGGACGAGGCGGACGCGGACGCCCCCGGGGAGGCGCCGGAGAGCGGGGTGCTCCCGGAAAACCTGGCGTACGTGATCTACACCTCCGGCTCCACCGGGAGGCCCAAGGGGGTGCAGGTGGAGCACCGGAGCGTCGTCGCGCTCCTGCACTGGCTGCGCGGCCACGTCCGCCCGGAGGAGCGGGAGTCGGTCCTCGCCTCCACCTCCATCACCTTCGACGTTTCCGTCGCCGAGATCTTCGACACGCTCTGCGGCGGCGGGAAGCTGGTGCTGGTGGGGAACGCGCTGGAGCTGGCGGGCGTCCCGGAGAGCGAGGGCGTGCGCCTGGCGTACATGGTCCCCGGCGCCGCGGCCGAGCTGCTGCGCATGGGCGCCCTCCCGCCGGGGCTGCGGGCGCTGAACCTGGCCGGCGAGGCGCTCCCGGCCGACCTGGCCGCCGCGCTGCGCGCCGCGGGGGTGGAGCGGGTGGCGAACGTGTACGGCCCCACCGAGGTCACCGTCTACGCCACCTGCGGCGAGGTGGAGGCCGGGGCCGCGCGGGTGACCATCGGGCGGCCCATCGACGACGCGCGCGCGTACGTGCTGGACCCGGCCCTGGAGCCCGCCCCGGTGGGGGTGGCCGGGGAGCTGTGCCTGGGCGGCGCGGGCGTGGCGCGCGGCTACCTGGGCCGAGCGGAGCTGACCGCCGAGCGCTTCGTCCCCGACCCGTTCGGGGGGGAGCCGGGCGCGCGGATGTACCGGACGGGAGACCGGGTGCGGTGGCTGGCGTCGGGCGAGCTGGAGTACCTGGGGCGCATCGACTTCCAGGTGAAGGTGCGCGGCTTCCGCATCGAGCCGGGGGAGGTCGAGGCGGCGCTGCGGGAGCGGGAGGAGGTGGCCGAGGCGGTGGTGGTGGCGCTGGAAGAGGGCGAGGGGTCCCGGCGGCTGGTGGGGTACGTGGTGGCCGCGCGCGGGCGGGCGGCGGACGCGGCGGAGCTGCGCCGGCACCTGCGGGACCGGCTCCCGGGGTACATGGTGCCCGGCGCGCTGGTGGTGCTGGACGCGCTCCCGCTGACCGCGAGCGGGAAGCTGGACCGCCGCGCCCTCCCCGCGCCCGACGCCTCCGGCGCCGAGGGGGATCACGCGGCCCCGCGCACCCCCGGGGAGGAGGTGCTGGCGGGGATCTTCGCCGCGGTGCTGAAGCGGGAGCGGGTGGGGGTGCACGACGGGTTCTTCGACCTGGGCGGGCACTCGCTCCTGGCGACGCGCGTCGTCTCCCACGTCCGCGCGGCCTTCCGCGTGGAGCTGCCGCTGCGTGCCGTGTTCGAGGCGCCCACGGTGGCCGCCCTGGCGGAGCGGGTGGGCGCGCTGCTGCGCGAGGGCGCCGCGGAGGCGCCGCCGCTGGTCCCCGTCCCGCGCGACGGCTCGCCGCTCCCCCTCTCCTTCGCGCAGCAGCGGCTCTGGATGGTGGACCAGATGGAGCCGGGCAACACCGCCTACAACATGCCGGCGGCGCTGCGGCTGCGGGGCCCGCTGGACGCCGGCGCGCTGGAGCGCGCCCTGGCGGAGCTGGTGCGGAGGCACGAGACGCTGCGCACGGTGTTCGCCGTCGCCGGCGGGGAGCCGGTGCAGGTGGTCGGGGAGCCGGGCCCGGTGCGCGTCCCCGTGGCGGACCTGCGCGCCCTCCCCGCGGAGGCGCGGGAGGCCGAGGCCGCCCGCCTGGCGGCGGAGGAGGCGCGGCGTCCCTTCGACCTGGCCGCCCGGCCGCCGCTCCGCTGCCGCGTGCTGCGCCTGGGCGCGGAGGAGTGGGCCCTCCTCTTCACCCTGCACCACGCCGCCGGCGACGGCTGGTCCATGGGCGTCCTGGTGCGGGAGGCGTCCGAGCTGTACGCGGCCCGGCTGGAGGGGCGCGCGCCCGTGCTCCCCGACCTCCCGGTGCAGTACGCCGACTTCGCCGTGTGGCAGCGCGCCTGGCTCTCCGGGGACGCCCTGGAGGCGCAGCTCGCCTACTGGCGCGCCCGGCTGGCCGGGGCCCCGCCGCTGCTGGAGCTCCCCACAGACCGGCCGCGCCCGCCGGTGCAGGGCCCGCGGGCGGGACGGGTCCCGTTCCACCTGGACGCCGCCGCCGCGCGGGGGCTGAGGGCGCTGGCGCGGAGCGAGGGCGCCACCCCGTACATGGTCCTCCTGGCCGGGTGGAGCCTCCTCCTGTCCCGCTGGTCCGGGCAGGAGGACGTCAGCGTCGGCGTCCCCGTGGCGGGGCGCACCCGGGCGGAGACGGAAGGGCTGATCGGCCTCTTCGTCAACGCCCTGGTGCTGCGCGCGGAGCTGTCCGGGAGCCCCACCGTGCGCGAGCTGGTGGGCCGGGTGCGGGAGGCGACGCTGGGCGCGTACGCGCACCAGGAGCTCCCCTTCGAGCGCCTGGTGGAGGAGCTGCAGCCCGACCGCACGCTCCGGCACTCGCCGCTCTTCCAGGTGCAGCTCGTCCTCCAGAACCAGGAGCGGGAAGTCCTGCGCTTCTCGGGGGTGGAGCTGGAGCCGCTGGGCGGGGCCGCCGACACCGTCAAGCTGGACCTGAGCCTCAACCTGACGGAATCGGAGGACGGGGTGCGGGGCGCCCTCGCCTACCGCGCGGAGCTGTTCGACGACGCCACCGCCGCCCGGATGCTGCGGCACCTCCGCGTCCTCCTGGACGGCTTCGCGGCCGACCCGGAGCGGAGCGCCTCCGCCGTGGAGCTGATGGACGCGGCCGAGCGCGAGGAGGTGCTGGCCCGCTGGAACGACACGGCGGCCGAGATCCCGGCGCTCCGCCTCCACGAGGGGTTCGCAGGAGCGGGCGTCGCGCGCGCCGGGGGCCGTCGCGCTGGTCTGCGGCGGGGCGACGCTCACCTACGGCGAGCTGGACCGCCGGGCCAACCGCCTGGCGCGCCACCTCGCGCGCCCGCGGGGCACGGCCCGAGGTGCGGGTGGGGCTCTCGCTGGAGCGCTCCCCGGAGATGGTGGTCGGCATCCTCGCCATCCTCAAGGCCGGCGGCGTCTACGTCCCGCTGGACCCCGACCCACCCGGCGGAGCGGCTGGCCTACCAGGTGGAGGACTCCGGGGCGGCGCTCCTGGTGACCACGGCCCCGCTCCTGGAGCGGCTGGCGCCCGTGGCCGCGGAGCCGGTGCTCCTGGACCGCGACGCGGACGCCGTCGCGGCGCAGAGCGACGCGCCGCTCGCCGGCGGCGCCGGGCCGGAGAACCTGGCGTACGTCATCTACACCTCCGGCTCCACCGGCCGGCCCAAGGGCGTGATGACGAGCCACCGCGCGGCGGCCCACTCCCTCGCCTGGCTCGCCGGGGAGACCGGGCTGGGCCCGGACGACGTGGTCCTCCAGCGCACCACCATCTCCTTCGACGCCTCCATCCGCGACCTGCTCGGCCCGCTCTCCGCGGGCGCGCGGGTGGTCCTCCCCCCGGCCGACGAACTGGCCGACCCGTTCCGGCTCCTGGAGCGGATGCGCGCGGAGCGGGTCACCGCGGTCCTGGCGATCGTCCCCTCCGTGCTGCGGCTCCTCCTGGCCGCCGCGGAGGCGTCGGGGGAGCCGGCGCCGCTCCGCCTCCTCCTGGCCAGCGGCGAGCCGCTGGCGGCCGACGACGCCCGCCGCGCCCGCGCCGCCTTCGGGGGGGTGCGGGTGGGGAACCTGTGGGGCGCCACGGAGTGCACCATGGCCCAGACCCTCCACACGGTGAGCGGGGAGGAGGCCGGGATCGCCCCGCTGGGCTTCCCCATGGCCAACACCCGCGTCTACGTGCTGGACGGCGAGCTGGAGCCGGTCCCCGTCGGAGTCCCCGGGGAGGCGTGCATCGCGGCGGAGGGGGTGGCGCGCGGCTACGGCGGGCGCCCCGACCTGACGGCGGAGAAGATGGTCCCCGATCCCTTCGGCGCGCCGGGGGCGCGGCTGTACCGCACGGGCGACCGGGTGCGGCGCCGGGGGGACGGCAACCTGGAGTTCCTGGGGCGGATGGACCACCAGGTCAAGGTGCGCGGGGTGCGGGTGGAGCCGGGCGAGGTGGAGGCGGCGCTGCGGGGGCTCCCGGGGGTGCGCGCCGCGGTCGTGGCGGTGCAGGAGACGGCGCCGGGGGAGAACCGGCTGGTGGCCTACGTGGTGGGCGAGGAGGCGGCCGTGGCGCCCGGCGCGCTGCGGGGCCGCCTGGACCGCTCGCTCCCTTCGCACATGGTCCCCTCCGTGTTCGTGCGGCTGGAGGCCATCCCGCTCCTCCCCAACGGCAAGGCGGACCTGGCCGCCCTCCCCTCCCCGGAGGGGCACCTCGCCGGGGAGGGGGAGCACGTCGCGCCGCGGACCGCCACGGAGGAGATCGTGGCGGGGCTCTGGTCCGAGGTGCTGGGCGTGGAGCGGGTGGGGGTGCGCGACGACTTCTTCGACCTGGGCGGCCACTCGCTGCTCGCCACGCGGCTGGTCACCCGCATCCGCACCACCTTCGGGGCGGACCTCCCGCTGCGGGCGCTCTTCGAGGACCCGACGGTGGCCGGGCTCGCCGCCCGGCTGGACGCCGGGCGCACCGGGGGCGCCCCCGCGCCGGCGGAGCCGGAGCCGATCCCGCGCGTGGCCGAGCCCGGGAAGCCGCTCCCGCTCTCCTTCGCCCAGCAGCGCCTCTGGCTGGTGAACCAGCTCGACACCGGGAGCCGGGTCTACAACCAGGCCGTCGCGCTCCGCATGCACGGGCGCCTGGACGTGGCGGCCCTGCGCCGGGCCTTCACCGAGATCGTGCGGCGGCACGCCGTGCTGCGCACCCGCTTCGTGGAGCACGGAGGGCGTCCCCGTGCAGGTCATCGACCCCCCGTCCCCGGTGCCGCTCCCGACGGTGGACGTCGCCGCGGTCCCCGACTGGGCGGAGACGCTGGCGGAGCTGGCGCGCGGGGAGACGCGCCGCCTCTTCGACCTGGCTTCCGGCGAGCTGCTGCGCGTGCTCCTGGTGCGGCGCTCCCCCACCGAGCACGCCCTGGTGGCGGTGATGCACCACATCGTCCGCGACGGGTGGAGCATGGGGGTGCTGGTGCGGGAGCTGACCACCCTCTACGCCGCCTTCTCCGGGGGGCGCGAGTCGCCGCTCCCGGAGCTCCCCATCCAGTACGCCGACTACGCCGTCTGGCAGCGCGCCTGGCTCACCCCGGAGCGCGAGCGGGAGCAGCTCGACTTCTGGAGGCGCGCGCTGGAAGGGCTCCCGGAGCAGCACCTGGCCGCCGACCGGGGGCGCGTCTCGGAGGGCACCGACGGGGACAGCGAGGCGTTCGCCCTCTCCCCCGAGACCTCGGCCGCGGTGCGCGCCCTGGGCCGGAAGCTGGGCGCCACCCCCTTCATGACGCTGCTCGCGGCCTTCAAGACCGTGCTGCACTGGCAGGGGAAGGGGGACGAGGTGGTGGTGGGCACCGACGTCGCCAACCGCAACGTGCGCACGGAGACCGAGGGACTGATCGGCTTCTTCGTGAACCAGCTGGTGCTCCGCACCGACCTGGGGGGGGAGCCCACCTTCGCCGAGCTGGTGGCCCGCGTCCGCGACGTGAGCCTCGCCGCCTCCGACCACCAGGACCTCCCCTTCGACCGGGTGGTGGAGGCGCTCAATCCCAAGCGGTCGGGGCGCGACACGCCGTTCTTCCGGGTCAAGTTCGTGGTGCAGAACGCCCCCGCGGAGGCCATGCGGCTCCCCGACCTGGTCCTGGAGCCGGTGCGGACCGCCCGCGGCGCGGCGCAGATGGACCTGCTCCTGGCCATCCACGAGCGCCCGGACCGCCTGACCGGCGCCTTCGAGTACCGCACCTCCCTGTTCAGCCGGGAGCGCATCGCCCGCTGGGCGCGCTGGTTCGAGCGGGTGCTGGAGGCGGCCGTGGAGGACCCCGGGATCCGGCTCGGCGCCCTGGAGGCGCTGCTCGACGAGGACGCGCGCGGAGAGCAGCTCCGCGCCCAGGAGGCGCTGAAGGCCAAGCGCCGCACGCTCTTCCGCAAGCCGTAGCATCGCGGCGAGACACTCACAGCACGAGGTAAGACGCATGGAACGGAAGGGATTCTCCGCGGGCGCCGGGTCGTGGGCCGACCGCCGCAAGACGATGCAGCCCATCAGCATCTCGCAGACGCAGCTGGTCCGCGTGGGGCACCTCCCCGGGCGCGAGGGCGCGCTCCCGCTGGTGGTGGAGCCCAACCCCGAGATCGGCACCCTGAAGCTGCACGAGTGGGCGGCCGACCACCTGGACTTCATCAACCGCGGCGTGCTCCAGCACGGCGGCGTCCTGTTCCGCAACTGGGACGTGAAGACGCAGGACGACTTCCACCGCGTGCTGGAGTCCATCGGGGCGGAGCTGATCCAGTACACGGAAAGCTCCACGCCGCGCCGCAACCTGAAGAAGAACGTCTACACCTCCACCGAGTTCCCGCAGGACCAGACCATCGCCCTGCACAACGAGCTGTCCACGGCGGCCACCTTCCCGCTGAAGATCTGGTTCTTCTGCGACGTCCCGGCCGAGTGGGGCGGCGAGACGCCGATCGCCGACGTGCGCGGGGTCTACCGCCGCCTGTCGGAGGAGACGCGGGCCAGGTTCGAGGAGAAGGGGTGGCTCCTGGTGCGCAACTACGGCGACGGCTTCGGCCTCACCTGGCAGGACTCCTTCCACACCGAGGACCGGGACGAGGTGGAGCGCTACGCCCGCGAGCAGTCCATGGAGTGCGAGTGGAAGGAGGGCGACCGGCTCCGCACCCGCCAGGTCCGCCCCGCCGTCGCGGTGCACCCCGTCACGGGGGAGAAGGCGTGGTTCAACCACATCGCCTTCTGGCACGACTCCAGTCTGGACCCCGAGGTCCGGCAGCTCCTGCGCGAGCAGTTCGCCCCCGAGGACATGCCGTACCAGACCTTCTACGGCGACGGCACCGCCATCGAGGACGAGGTCGCGGCCGAGCTGCGCGCCGCCTACCTGGCCGAGCGCGTCGTCTTCCCCTGGCAGAAGGGCGACCTGCTGATGATGGACAACCTCCTCGCCGCACACGGGCGTATGCCGTACCGCGGCGAGCGCAAGACGCTGGTGGCCATGGCGGAGCCGTACCGCCGCCCCGACCTGGCCTGACCCCGGGCGCACCCCGAACCTCCGAGCCACACGAACACGCCCATGGAATCGATCGAAGGGTACCGCCTCTCCCCCCGCCAGCGTCACCTCTGGGCGCTGCTCCAGGGCGACGCCCCGCGCGCCCGGGACGCCCGCGTCCTCCTCCGCCTCCGCGGCCCCCTGGACGGGGCGGCGCTGCGGGCCGCCGTGGACGCCCTGGTGGCGCGCCACGAGGTGCTGCGCACCGGCTTCGAGCGCCTCCCCGGGATGCCCGAGGCGCTCCAGGTGATCGGCGAGGCGGAGGCGCGCTGGGCGGAGACGGAGGAGCTGCGCGCCCTCCCCGACGCGGAGCGCGGGGCGCGGGTGGAGGCGCTCTGGGAGGAGGACGCGGGCGGGAGCGTCCCGGCGGCGCGCCTCCTCCGCACGGGCGACGCGGAGCACCTGCTCCTGCTGGCCGTGCACCCGCTGGCCGCGGACGACGCGTCGCTGGAGCGGCTGGCCGCCGAGCTGGCCGCGCTGCTCGCCGCGGGGCCGGGGGAGGAGGCCTTCGCCGACGAGCCGATCCCCTACGTGGCCGTGTCGGAGTGGCTGAACGAGCTGGCGGGCTCGGAGGAGGCGCAGGAGGGGCACGCCTTCTGGCGGGAGCGGGGCCAGGGCGCCGACCCGCTCCCGCCGGTCGAGCGCGACGGCCCCGCGGGGGGGCCCTCCTCCGTCCGCGCCGCGCTCCCGGCGGCGGCCGGCGCCCCCTCGGAGGCCGTCCTCCTGGCCGCGTGGCAGGCGCTCCTGCACCGGCTGGCGGGGGTGCCGGAGGTGCGCGTGGGGGTGCTGTTCGACGGCCGGGCGGACGAGGAGCTGCAGGGCGCGGTGGGGCCCTTCGCCCGGCACCTCCCCCTGGCCGCGCGGGTGGAGGCGGCGCTCCCCTTCCGGGAGCTGGTGGAGCAGGTGCAGCGGGCGCGCGACGACGCGGCCGGGTGGCAGGACTGCTGGGACGCCGTGGACGTGTACCGCTTCCTGGCCGGCGACTCCGCCACCGTGGACGGGACGCTCCTGGTGCGCGCGGGCTTCTCGGCGGTCCCCGCGGGCGGGACGTACGGGGCGGGCGCGGTGGAGCTGGAGTTGCTCCGCCGCCGCGCGGCCGAGGACCCCTTCGCCCTGCACCTGGTGGCGGAGACGGCCGCGGACGGCGCCGTCGCGCTGGAGCTTCGCGGCGACGCGGGCTTCGCCCCCGCGCAGCTCGCGCGGATGCTGGAGCGCTTCGGGACGCTGCTGGCGGACGCCGTGGCGCGCCCGGAGGCGCCGGTGGGCGAGCTGGCCGTGACGAGCGGCGCGGAGCGGGAGCGGCTCGCCGCCTTCGGCCGCTCCGGCGGCGCCCCGGACGCGGGGGGGCGCACCGTGGTGGAGATGTTCGAGGCGCAGGCGGCGCGCACCCCGGACGCCCCCGCGCTGCGCGCCGGGGGGGAGACGGTGAGCTACGCCGAGCTGAGCCGCCGCGCCGGCCGCCGGGCGCGCCGGCTCCGCTCGCTGGGGGTGGGGCCGGAGACGCGGGTGGGGATCATGCTCCCCGCCTCCGCCGAGCGGGTGGAGACCGTGCTGGCCGTGCTCGCGGCGGGCGGGGCCTTCGTCCCGCTGGACCCCGCGTACCCGCGGGAGCGCCTGGACTTCCTGGTCCGCGACGCGGGCCTGGCCCTGGTGGTGACGCGGGAGTCGCTGCGTGGCCGGGCACCGGAGGTGGAGGGGGTCCCCCTGCTCTGCTGGGACGGGGACGGGGCAGACGCGGCCGACCTCCCGGACGGCGCGCCGGATTCGCGCGCGGAGCCGGCGGGCGCCGCCTACGTGCTCTACACCTCGGGCTCCACCGGCACCCCCAAGGGCGTGGTGGTGGAGCACCGCGCCCTGGCCGCCCACGCGCTGGCCGTGGTGGAGCACTACGGCCTGGGCCCCGACGACCGGGTGCTCCAGTTCGCCTCCTTCAACTTCGACCCCTCCGTGGAGCAGACGCTCCCGCCGCTCGCCGCCGGGGCGTGCGTGGTGCTGCGCGGCGACGAGGCGCCCACCGTGGACGCCGTCGGGCGGGAGGTGGCGGAGGAGGGGATCACCCTGCTCAACCTCCCCACCGCCCAGTGGCACCTCCTGGCCGAGGAGTGGGCGGGGGGCGGGGCCCCGGGCGCCGAGACCCTGCGCCTGGTGATCGCCGGCGGCGAGGCCATGCTCCCGCACGCCGTGGCCCGCTGGCGGGAGGGGCCCGCCGGCGGCGTCCGCCTCCTCAACGCCTACGGCCCCACCGAGGCCGTGGTCACCGCCGCCACCTTCGACGTCCCCGCCGGCTTCGCCGACGGGGAGGCGCCGCCCCGGGTCCCCATCGGCCGTCCCTTCGGCGGCCGCTCCGCGCGGGTGCTGGACGCCCGGATGGAGCCCGCCCCCATCGGCGTCCCCGGCGAGCTGTGCCTGGGCGGCCCCCAGCTGGCGCGCGGCTACCTGGGACGCCCCGAGACGACCGCGGAGCGCTTCGTCCCCGACCCGTTCGCGGCGGAGCCGGGGGCGCGGCTGTACCGCACCGGCGACCTGGCCCGCTGGAGCGAGGACGGGACGCTGGCGTTCCTGGGACGCGCCGACGACCAGGTCAAGGTGCGGGGCTTCCGCATCGAGCCCGGCGAGGTGGCGGCCGCCCTGGGGCTGCACCCCGCGGTGCGGGAGTGCGCGGTGATCGTGGAGGAGCGGGGCCGGGGCGACCGGCAGCTGGCCGCCTACTGGGTCCCCGCCGGGGAGAGCGTCCCCGACGCCGCGGAGCTGCGCGCCTGGCTGGGCGAGCGGCTCCCGGAGCACATGGTGCCGGGGGCGGTGGCGGCGCTCCGCGCCCTCCCGCTCACCCCCACCGGGAAAGTGGACCGGGCGCGCCTCGCCACCGAGCCCCGCATCGGCGTGGAGCGGCCCTACGTGGCTCCCTCCACCCCGCTGGAGGAGGAGGTCGCGGCCATCTGGGGCGAGGTGATGGGGCGGGAGCGCGTGGGGATGGACGACGACTTCTTCGCCCTGGGCGGGCACTCGCTCCTGGCCACGCAGCTCACCTCCCGCCTGCGCCGCCACTTCGCCATCGACCTCCCCGTGGGGGCGATCTTCGACGCCCCCGTGGTCGCGGAGCTGGCGCGCACCGTGGAGGCGCGCGTCGCCGCGCGGAGCGAGGCCGGCGCGGAGGAGGAGGAGATCGCCGCCGCGCCCCGCGAGGCGGCGCGGATGAGCGAGGCCGAGCTGGCCGCGCTCCTCGACGGCTGACCGGAGGAGCGGATGCCGAAGGAGGAAGGGCAGGTGGCCGCGGGGCGCGCGCGGGGGGGGGACGTGTTCGTCCTCCCGCCCTCGTTCGCCCAGGAGCGCATGTGGTTCCTGGACCGGCTGTTCGGCGAGAGCGCCGCGTACAACATGCCGGTCGCGCTCCGGCTGCAGGGCGCGCTGGACGTGCGCGCCCTGACGCGGGCGCTGGCCGGCGTCGTCCGCCGGCACGAGGTGCTGCGCACCACCCTTCCCACCCTCCGGGGCGAGCTGGTGCAGGTGGTGCGCCCCGCGGCGCCCGCCGCCTGGCCGCTGGTGGACCTGTCCGCGCTCGGCGGGGAGGCGCGCGCCCGGGAGGAGGGCCGCCTGCGGCGCGGGGAGGCGGCGCGCCGCTTCGACCTGGCGCGGGGGCCGCTGCTGCGCGCGCTCCTGGTGCGGATGGCGGCCGGGGACCACGTGGCGCTCTGCACCATGCACCACGCCGTCGCGGACGGGTGGTCGCGCGGGGTGCTGGCCCGCGAGCTGGGCGCGGGGTACGCCGCCGCGCTGGAGGGGCGCCCGTCTCCCCTCCCGCCGCCGGGGCTGCAGTACGGCGACTTCGCCGCCTGGCAGCGGAAGTGGCTGGAGGGCGACGCCTGCCGCCGCCAGCTCGCGTACTGGCGGGACAAGCTGGCCGGCGCCCCGCCCGCCCTGGAGCTCCCCTCCGACCGCCCCCGCGGCGGCGCGCAGGACCCCCGCGGCGGGTCCGTGCCGGTGCGCTTCCCGGAGGGGCTCGGCCCCGCGGTCCGGGAGCTGTGCCGCCGGGAGGGCGCCACCCCGATGATGGCGTTCCTGGCCGCCTTCAAGGTCGTGCTCGCCCGCTGGACCGGGGAAACGGACGTGGTGGTGGGGACCCCCGTCGCGGGGCGGAACCGGCGCGAGCTGGAGGAGCTGGTGGGGCTCTTCGTCAACACGCTCGCCCTGCGCACGGAGCTGGACGGGGCGGCGGGGTTCCGGGGCGTCCTGCGCCGGGTGCGCGCCACCACGGTGGAGGCGCAGGCCGCCCAGGACGTCCCCTTCGAGCGGGTGGTGGAGGAGGTCCGCCCGGAGACGGAGCCGGGGAGGAACCCGCTCTTCGACGTGATGCTCTCCTTCGCCGCGCCCCCGCGCGAGACCATGAGCCTGGGGGGGCTCACCCTGACCAGCCTGGCGCTGGAGGTCCGCGCCGCGCACTTCGAGCTGGCGCTCTTCCTGACCGACCACCCCGAGGGCCCGGCGGGTGCCCTGGCCTACCGCACGGCGCTCTTCGAGACCGCCACCATGGAGCGGCTGGCCGGGCACCTGGCCCGCCTGCTGGAGGGAGCCGTGGCCGCCCCGGACGCCCCCTGGACGTCGCTCCCCCTGATGGGCGAGGCCGAGACGCGCCGGGTCCGCGACGAGTGGAGCACCGGCGGCTCCGCCGCGCCGGCCCCGCGCTGCGTGCACGAGCTGTTCGCCGAGCAGGCGGAGCGGAGGCCGGACGCCGTGGCCCTGGTCCACGGCGAGGAGGAGGTGACGTACGCCGAGCTGCACCGCCGCTCGGACGCCCTCGCGCACGCGCTCGTTGCTCGCGGCGTGGGCCCGGACGTGCGGGTGGGCGTGTGCGTGGAGCGCTCGCCGGAGCTGGTGGTGGGGCTGCTGGGAATCCTCAAGGCGGGCGGAGCCTACGTCCCCCTGGACCCCGGCTACCCGGCGGAGCGGCTGGCGTACATGCTGGAGGACGCGGGGGTGCCGGTGCTGCTCACGCAGGAGCGGCTGGTGGAGCGGCTCCCGGAGTTCGGGGGGGCGGTCGTGCTGCTGGACGTGGAGGAGGAGGGTGCGGCGGCCGCGCCGGGAGCGCGCGTCACCCCCGACCACCTCGCCTACGTCATCTACACCTCCGGCTCCACGGGGCAGCCCAAGGGGACGGAGGTGCCGCACCGCGCCATCCCGGGCTTCTTCCGGGGGGTGGACTACGCGCGCTTCGACGAGGGCACCGTCCTCCTCCAGCACTCCTCCACGTCGTGGGACGCGCTGACGCTGGAGCTGTGGCCCGCGCTCCTTTCCGGGGGACGGTGCGTGCTGTACCCGGGCGCGGCCTCGGAGCCGGCGGTGCTGGGGGAGCAGCTCCGCCGGCACGGGGCGAACACGCTCTGGCTGACCTCGGCGTACTTCAACCTGATCGTGGACAGCTGCCCGGAGATCCTCCGGGGAGTGGCGCAGGTGATGACGGGCGGCGAGGCGGTCAGCATCCCGCACGTCCGCCGGGCGCTGGAGCTGTACCCGGAGCTGCGGCTGGTCAACGGCTACGGGCCGAGCGAGTGCACCGTGTTCGCCACCTGCTGGCCGGTCCCGGCAGGCTTCGACGCCCCCGTCCTCCCCATCGGGAGGCCGGTGGGCGACCGGCGGGTCCACCTGCTGGACCGCTGGCTGGAGGCCGTGCCCGCGGGCGTGCCGGGCGAGGTGTGCGTCGGCGGGCCGGCGGTGGCGCGGGGCTACCTGGGGCGGCCGGAGCTGACGGCGGAGCGCTTCGTCCCCGACCCGTACTCGGGGGAGCCCGGGGCGCGGATGTACCGCTCCGGCGACCGGGCGCGCTGGCGGGCGGACGGCGTGCTGGAGTTCGTGGGGCGGACCGACTTCCAGGTCAAGATCCGCGGCTTCCGCGTGGAGCCGGGGGAGGTGGAGGCGGTGCTCGCGGCGGACCCGGAGGTGCGCGAGGCGGCCGTGGCGGTGCGCGAGGACGCGCCCGGCGAGCGCCGCCTGGTGGCGTACCTGGTGGGCGGGGACGGGCTGGACCCGGCGGCGGTGCGGGCGCGGGTCCGCGGGCGGCTCCCGGAGTACATGCTCCCCTCCGCCTGGGTCGTCCTGGACGCGCTCCCGCTGACCCCGCACGGCAAGACCGACCGCGCCGCCCTCCCGGCCCCGGACGGGGACACGGGCGGAGGCGAGCCGCTCCACGTCGCCCCGCGCGACCCGGTGGAGGAGCTGGCCGCCGGGTTCTGGGCCGAGGTGCTGAAGCGGGAGAGCGTCGGGGTGCACGACGACCTCTTCGCCCTGGGCGCCAGCTCGCTCGGGGTGATGCGGGTGGCGGCGCGGCTGCGCGCGGCTCTGGGGGTGGAGGTCCCCGTCCGCGTCTTCTTCACCCGGCCCACCGTGGCCGGGGTGGCGGAGTGGGTCCGCGAGGCCCGCGGCGGCGGCGCGGGCGGGCACGTCCCCATCCCCCGGGCCGACCGGTCCGGGCCGCTCCCCCTCTCCTTCGCGCAGGAGCGGCTCTGGTTCACCGACCAGGCGGAGGACACCGGGGCCGCCTACACCATCTCCCTGGCCTTCCGGCTGGAGGGCGCCCCGGTCGACGCGCCGGCGCTGGCGCGCGCCTTCGCCGCGGTGGCCGGGCGCCACGAGGTGCTCCGCACCGTCCTCCCCGGCGACGGGGGGCGGCCCCGGCAGGCCGTCCTCCCGCCCGCGCCCTTCCCCCTCCCGCTGGTGGAGCTGCGGGGGCTCCCGGCCGGAGCGCGGGAGGCGGAGGCGCGGCGCGCGATCGCCGTGCGGTCGGGTCTCCGCTTCGACCTGGAGCGGGGACCGCTCCTCCGGGCGCTCCTCCTCCGCACGGGCGACGAGGAGCACCTCCTCGCCCTGGACGTCCACCACGTCGCCTTCGACGGCTGGTCGGTGGGGGTCCTGCTCCGCGAGCTGACCGCCTGCTACGAGGCCGCGCGGAGCGGGCGCGAGCCGCACCTCCCGGAGCTCCCGGTGCAGTACGCCGACTTCGCCGCCTGGCAGCGGGAGTGGCTCGCGGGCGAGGGCGCGGCGGAGCAGCTGGCGTACTGGAAGCGCCGGCTCGCCGACCTCCCCGCGCTCGACCTGTCCCCCGGGCCGCGCCCCGCGCGCGCCGGCTACCGCGGGGCGGGGCTCCCCCTCCGGCTGGGGCCCGAGCTGTCGGCGCGGGTGCGGGCGGCGGCCCGCGAGCGGCAGGCCACGCCCTTCATGTTCCTCCTGGCCGCCTTCAAGGTGGTGCTGGCGAGCCGCGCCGGGACGAGGGACGTGGTGGTGGGCACCGACCTGGCGGGCCGCGCGCGCGCCGAGACGGAGCCGCTGGTCGGCTTCTTCGTCAACGAGGTGGTGCTCCGCACCCCGCTCTCCGGCGACCCCGCCTTCACGGAGCTCCTGGGCCGCGTGCGCGAGACGACGCTGGACGCCTACGCGCACCAGGACCTCCCCTTCGCCCTCGTGGTCAGGGAGACCGCCGGGCGGAGGGATCTGGGCGCCACCCCGCTCTTCCAGGTGATGTTCGGGATGGACAACACCCCCTCCGAGGCCCCGGCCGCGGACGGGCTCCGCGTCTCGCGGGTGGAGTCCGGCTCCGCGGTGTCACCCTGGGAGCTGTCGCTGTACCTGCGCGAGGGCGCGCAGGGGATCACCGGCGCCTTCCGCTTCCGCACCGACCTGTTCGACGCGGCCACGGTGGAGGCGCTGCGCGCGGACTACCTGTGGGTGCTGGAGGCCGTCTGCGAGCGCCCGGACGCCCGCGTGGAGGAGCTGGTGGAGCGGCTGGGGGCCGCCGCGCTCGCCCGCCGCGTGGGGCGGGGGCAGGCCGCGGAGGACGCGGCCGGGGCCCGCCTCCGCGGCGTCCGCCGCCAGCCGGTCCGCGCCGGCTCGCCCCGTCCGTAGCACCCGCACTCTCCGCCAGGCCGCGACCAGGAACCAGCCGTGACGACGATGACGAGCACGACCATCGAGGGATACAGGCTCTCGCCCCAGCAGGCGAGGCAGTGGGCGCTCCGCCGGGACGGGGGCGCTCCGCTCGGCGTCGCCTGCGTGGTCCGCCTTCCCGGCGAGCCCGACCCGGCGGCGCTGCGGGAGGCGCTGGCCTCGGTGGTCCGCCGCCACGAGGTGCTGCGCACCGCCTTCCACCTCTTCCCGGGCGACGAGCTCCCCGTGCAGGTGGTGCTGGAGGAGGTCCCCACCGGGCTCCTCCCGGGGGACGCGGGCGACGCCCCCTGGCGCGACCTCGCCGCCGGGGACGGGGACGCCCCGCCCCTGCGGGCGGCGCTCGTCCGCCCGGCCGGGGGCGGCTGGGCGCTCCGCCTGGCGCTCCCCGGCCTGGTCGCCGACGCGGCCACGCTGGACGCGCTGGTGGACGAGGCGGCCGCCGCCTACGAGGCGCGCCTCCGCGGGGACGACCCGTTCCAGTACGTGGACTACTCCGAGTGGCTGCACGAGACGCTGGCGGAGGACGACGCGGCGGAGGGGCGCGCCTTCTGGGCGGCCCGGCCCCGCTCCGCCGGCCCGGCGCTCCCGGACCCGTGGCCCGGCGCGGAGGACGGGGCGGCGGAGCCGGAGCGCCTCCTTCCCTTTTCCGCTCTGCCGCGGCTGGAGGCGGCGGCGTCCGCCGTCGGGGTGGGGGTGGAGGCATGGCTCCTGGCCGCCTGGCGGGCCCTCCTCGCGCGGCACTTGGAGGAGGACGCGGAGCTCGCGGTGGGGGTGGGGGTGGACGGGCGCACCCGCGAGGAGCTGCGCGGCGCCCTCGGCCCGTACACCCGCTACGTCCCGCTCGCCGGCGAGCCGGGGGAGGCCCGGAGCTTCGCCGCCCTGGCCGCGCGGACGGAGGGGGCGCTGCGGGAGGCCCGCGCCTGG
Source organism: uncultured Gemmatimonadales bacterium (assembly GCA_963733105.1). Lineage (GTDB taxonomy): Bacteria > Gemmatimonadota > Gemmatimonadetes > Longimicrobiales > Longimicrobiaceae > JAFAYN01. Next base: position 51,324 of record CAVTCB010000006.1, read on the forward strand.
CAGACGTTCTTCACCCGCGAGGGCGGGGAGCCGGGCCCGCGGTGGGGCTTCGACTTCGCCGTGGTCCCGGACCGGGCGGAGTGGAGCGTGGAGCGGCGCTGGCACCGCACGGAGCGCTTCGACGCGCGCCTCTCCGTCACGGCGGAGGGGGAGGGCGGGGTGCGCTTCCGCCTGTACTCCGACGCCCTCTCCCCCGAGGCGGCCGGCCGGCTCCTGCGGCGCTACCTGACGCTGCTGGACGCGTCCGTCGCCGACCCGGCCGCGCCGCTGGACGCCCTCCCCCTGCTGGACGACGCCGAGCGCGCCGAGGCCGTGGGCGCACCCGCGCCGGACGCGAGCTTCCCCGCGGACGAGCCGCTGCACCGCCGGTTCGAGCGGCAGGCCGCGCGCACCCCGGGCGCCCCGGCCGTCACCTTCCTGGGCGAGTCGCTCACCTACGCGGAGCTGGACGCCCGCGCGGACGCGCTCGCCGCGCTGCTGCGCGCCCGCGGCGTCGGCCCGGAGACGCGCGTCGCCCTGTGCCTGGAGCGCGGCCCCGCGCTGGTGGTGGCGATCCTCGCGACGCTCAAGGCCGGCGGGGCCTACGTCCCGCTGGACCCCGCCTACCCGGCCGAGCGCCTGGCGTACGTGCTGGAGGACGCGGGGGCCGGGGTGCTGGTGACGGAGGAGGGGCTGGTGGGGAGGGTGCCGGAGTTCGGGGGTGAGGTGGTGCTCGCCGGGGACGCGTCGGGGAGCGGGGCCGCCGTGGACGCCTCGACGGTCTCCCCCGACTCCCTGGCCTACGTCATCTACACCTCCGGCTCCACCGGCCGGCCCAAGGGCGTCCAGGTCACGCACCGCAACGCCGTGCGCCTGTTCCGCGCGACGGAGGAGTGGTTCGGCTTCGGCGAGCAGGACGTGTGGACGCTCTTCCACTCCTACGCCTTCGACTTCTCCGTGTGGGAGATCTGGGGTGCGCTCCTGTACGGCGGGCGGCTGGTGGTGGTGCCGTGGGAGACGAGCCGCGACCCGGCGGCCTTCCGCCGGCTCCTGGCGGAGGAGCGCGTCACCGTCCTCAACCAGACCCCCTCCGCCTTCCGGCAGCTCGCCGCGGCGGACGCCGGAGCCGGGGACGACCTGGCGCTCCGGTACGTGGTGTTCGGAGGCGAGGCGCTGGAGCCGGGGACGCTGCGCGCCTGGACGGAGAAGCACGGCTTCGAGGCGCCGCGGCTGGTGAACATGTACGGGATCACCGAGACCACCGTGCACGTCACCTACCGCCCGGTCGAGGCGGAGGACGTGGAGCGGGGCGCGCGCAGCCCCGTCGGCGTGCCGATCCCGGACCTGCGCGTCCACGTGCTGGACGGCCGCGGGGAGCCGGCGCCTCCCGGTGTCGCGGGGGAGATGTACGTGGGCGGGGCGGGGGTGGCGCGGGGGTACCTGGGGCGGCCGGAGCTGACGGCGGAGCGCTTCGTCCCCGACCCGTTCGGTGGCGAGCCGGGGGCGCGGCTGTACCGCTCGGGAGACCGGGCGCGGCGGCTCCCCGGCGGGGAGCTGGAGTACCTGGGGCGCGCGGACCAGCAGGTCAAGGTGCGCGGCTTCCGCATCGAGCCGGGGGAGATCGAGGCCGTGCTGCTGGAGCACCCCGGCGTCGCCGACGCGGCGGTGGTTGCACGGGAGGGTGCGGGCGGGGAGAAGCGGCTGGTGGGGTACGTCGTCCCCCGGGACGGAGCGGACCCTTCGGCGGCGGAGCTGCGGGCGCACCTCCACGCGCGCCTCCCCGAGCACATGGTCCCCGCCGCCTTCGTGGTGCTGGAGCGGCTCCCGCTCACCCCCAACGGGAAGCTGGACCGGCGCGCCCTCCCCGAGCCCGCGCACGCCGCGGCGGAAGAGGCGTACGCCCCTCCCGCCACGGTGGCGGAGGAGGTGCTGGCCGCCGTGTGGGCGGAGGTGCTGGGGCTGGAGCGCGTGGGGGTCGACGACAACTTCTTCTCCGTCGGTGGAGACTCCATCCTCAGCATCCGCGTGGTCGCGCTCGCCAGGGAGCGCGGGCTGGAGCTGAGCATCGCCGACGTGTTCGGCAGCCCCACCGTGCGCGAGCTGGCGGGGCGCGCGTCCCCCGGCGGGGGCGAGCCCGGCGAGCTGGAGGCCATCCTGCGCAGGGAGCGGCGCCCCTTCGACCTCCTCCCGGAGGAGGACCGTGCGAGGCTCCCGGAGGACGCCGAGGACGCCTACCCGCTCTCCTCCCTCCAGGGGGGGATGCTCTACCACCAGGAGCTCACCCCGGAAGCCCCCGCCTACCAGAACGTCGACAGCTACCACTTCGCCGGGCCCTGGGACGAGGCGGCCTTCCGTGCCGCGGTCCGGCGCGCCACGGCCCGGCAGGAGAACCTGCGGACCTCCATCCACCTGGGCGGCTTCTCCGAGCCGCTGCAGGTGGTCCATCGCGAGGCGGAGATCCCGCTGCGCGTGGTGGAGCTGCGGCACCTGGACGACGAGGCCCAGCTCGGCGTCCTGGCGGAGCACCGGGAGGGGGAGTTCCGCGACCCGCTGGACCTCACCCGGGCGCCGCTGATGCGGCTGTGCGTGCACCTGCGGGCCGACGACCGGTTCCAGATCACGGCCACGGAGTGCCACGCCATCAACGACGGCTGGAGCTTCACCTCCCTGTTCGCCGACGTCTTCACCGACTACGCGGCGCTGGTCCGCGGGGAGCCGCTCCCGGAGCGCCCCGAGCTCCCCGTGCGCTTCCGGGACTTCGTCGAGCTGGAGCGGACCCTCGCGGAGTCCGGCGCCAGCCGCCGCTTCTGGGCGGAGAAGCTGGCGGGCTTCGTCCCGGGGCGGCTCCCGCGCCCCGCGGCGCCCCGCGACCCCGCGCGCGGCGCCACCGAGGTGGCCCGGGTCCCGCTCACCCCGGAGCTGTCGGCCGGGGTGCAGCGGCTCGCCCGCTCGCTGGCCGTCCCCCTCAAGAGCGTCCTCCTGGCGGCGCACCTCAAGGTCCTGGGGCTCCTCACCGGGGAGACCGACGTGGTGACCGGGCTGGCCACCAACGGCCGTCCCGAGGTGGCGGGAGGGACCGAGGTGCGCGGGCTCTTCCTCAACACGGTCCCCTTCCGGATGGAGCTGTCCGCGGGGGCGAGCTGGCGGGAGCTGGTGATGCGGGCGTTCCGCGGCGAGGCCGAGATCCTCCCGCACCGCCGCCATCCGCTGGCCACGCTGCAGCGCGAGCACGGGCCGGAGCGCCTCTTCGAGGCCAGCTTCAACCTGGTCCGGTTCCACTCCTTCGCCGAGGTGGTGCGGACGGGCGTGGTGCGGGTCCTCGGCAACGTGGACATGGGCGACACCAGCCACCCGCTGCGCGTGGGCGCCCGGCTCCACCCCGTCACCTCGGAGATCATCGGGATCAGCGCCCACTGCCGGACCGACGTCTTCACCGCCGCGCAGGTGCGGGGGGTGGAGGACCGCTGGCGGCGCGTGCTGGAGTCGATGGTGGCGGACCCCGACCTCCCGCACGACGCGCTCCTCCCCCTCACCGGCGAGGAGCGGGAGGAGGTGCTGGAGCGGTGGAACGAGACCGCGCGGCCGTTCTCCGACGGAGCCTGCCTCCACGAGGTGATCGAGGCGCGGGCGCGGAGCGCCCCCGACGCCCCGGCGGTGGCCTTCGGGGGGGAGGCGCTCTCCTACGCCGAGCTGGACCGCCGCGCCAACCGGGTGGCGCACGGGCTGCGCCGCCTCGGCGTGGGCCCGGAGACGCGGGTGGCGCTCTTCCTGGAGCCGGGGCTCGAGACGGCGGTGGCGGTGCTCGCCACCCTCAAGGCGGGGGGCGCCTACGTCCCGCTGGACCCCGCCAGCCCCGCGGACCGGCTGGCCTTTCTGCTGGAGGACTCCGGCGCCCGCCTGGTGCTGGCCGGCGCGGACACCGCCGGCGCCCTCCCCGACGCCGGCGTCCCGGTCGTGGCGCTCTCCGGCGACGCCTTCGCGGACGAGCCGGATACGCGGCCGGAGAGCGGCGTCGGGGCGCGCAACCTGGCGTACGTGATCTACACCTCCGGCTCCACCGGGCGCCCCAAGGGCGTGCTGGTCGAGCACCGCGGGGTCGTCAACTCCGCGGAGGCGTACGTCCGGGTGTACGACGTGCGCCCCGGGTCGCGCGTCCTCCTCTTCGCGCCGCTGCACTTCGACGCCTCGGTGCTGGACGTGTTCACGGCGCTCTTCGCCGGGGCCACGCTGGTGGTGGCCCCGCGCGAGGCCATGATCCCCGGCCCGGGGCTGGTAGGCCTCCTGCGCGACGAGGGGATCACCCACCTCAAGATCACCCCCTCCGCCCTGGCCTCCACGCCCTTCGCCGAGCTCCCCGGACTGGAGGCGGTGATGGTGGGCGGGGAAAGCTGCACCGCCGAGCTGGTGGCGCGCTGGGCCCCCGGGCGGCGCTTCTTCAACGGCTACGGGGCCACCGAGCACAGCGTGCGCTGCACGGCCGTGCGCTGCACCGGCGCGGCGCAGCCGCCCCCGGTGGGCCGCCCGGTGGCGAACGCGCGGCTGTACGTGCTCGACGCGCACCTCCAGCCGCTCCCCGTCGGCGTCCCGGGCGAGGTCTACATGGCCGGCTGGGCGTGACGCGCGGCTACCTGGGGCGGCCGGAGCTCACGGCGGAGCGCTTCCTCCCCGACCCGTTCGCCGGGTTCCCGGGAGCGCGGATGTACCGCTCGGGCGACCGCGGGCGCTGGCTCCCCGACGGGAACCTGGAGTTCGTGGGGCGGGTGGACTTCCAGGTCAAGGTCCGCGGCTTCCGCGTGGAGCCGGGCGAGGTGGAGGCCGCCCTGCTGGAGCACCCCGCGCTGGTGGACGCCGTGGTGGTGGCGCTGGGCGACTCGGCCGAGGAGCGGTACCTGGCCGCCTACGTGGTGGCCGGCGAGGGGGCTCCCGTCCCCGACGCGGCCGGGCTGCGCGCCTTCGCGGGCGGGCGGCTCCCGGAGTACATGGTCCCGGGCGCCTTCGTGGCGATGGACCGGCTTCCGCTGACCGCCAACGGCAAGGTGGACCGGCGGGCCCTCCCGGAGCCGCGGGCGGCGGAGCCCGCGGGCGAGGCCGCCGGGCCGCGCACCCCGGCGGAGGAGATCATGGTGGGGATCTGGGCCGGGGCGCTCCGCCGGGAGCGGGTGGGGATCCGCGACGACTTCTTCGCGCTGGGCGGGCACTCCCTCGTCGCCACCCGCCTGGTGGCGCGGGCGCGGGAGGCGTTCGGGGTGGAGGTCCCGCTGCGGGCGCTCTTCGAGGCCCCCACGCCGGCCGGGCTGGCGGCGCGGGTGGACGCCCTGCTGCGCGCGGGGAGCGGCGCGGCGGCGCCCCCGCTGGTCCCCGTCCCCCGCGGCCGCCCGCTCCCGCTCTCCTTCGCCCAGCAGCGCCTGTGGGTGATCCAGCAGCTGGAGCCGGAGAGCGTCGCCTACAACATGCCCTACGCCCTGCGCCTCCACGGCTCCCCGGAGCTGGGCGCGCTGGGGCGGGCGCTCACCGCGCTCGTGGCGCGCCACGAGACGCTGCGCACCGTCTTCCCCTCCGTGGACGGCCGCCCGGAGCAGGTGGTCCTCCCCCCCGCCCCGGTCCGCCCCGCCGTGCACGACCTCCGGGGGCTCCCGGCGGAGGCCCGGGAGGAGGCGGTCCGGCGGCTGGCGCGCGAGGAGGCGGCGCGGCCGTTCGACCTGGCCGCGGCCCCGGCGCTGCGCGTCTCCGTGCTCCCGGTGGCGGAGACGGACACGGTGCTGCTCTTCACCCTGCACCACGTCGCCAGCGACGGGTGGTCGCGCGACGTGCTGGTGCGGGACGTGTCCGAGCTGTACGCGGCGGAGGTCGAGGGGCGCGAGCCCGTGCTCCCCGTCCTCCCGGTGCAGTACGCGGACTACGCGGTCTGGCAGCGAGAGTGGCTGCGGGGCGAGGCGCTGGAGGCGCAGCTCGCGTACTGGCGCGGGCGGCTGGCGGGGGCTCCCCCCGTCCTGGAGCTCCCGCTCGACCGCCCCCGCACGGCGGCGCGGGGGACGGGTGCGGACGGCCGCTCCCTGCTCCTCTCCCCCGAAGCGTCGGCCGCGCTGCGGGGGCTGGCCCGGCGCGAGGGGGCCACGCTCTTCATGGTCCTCATGGCGGCCTTCCAGGCGCTCCTGGCGAGGTACGCCGGGGAGGACGACGTGGTGGTGGGGACCCCGGTCGCGGGGCGGACGCGGGCCGAGGTGGAGAACCTGATCGGGTTCTTCGTCAACACCCTGGTGATCCGGGGCGACCTGGGGGGCGCTCCCTCCCTGCGGGGGCTCCTGGCCCGGGTGCGCGAGCGGACCCTGGAGGCGCACGCGCACCAGGACCTCCCCTTCGAGCGGCTGGTGGACGAGCTGGCGCCGGAGCGGAGCCTCGCGCACGCTCCCCTCTTCCAGGTGGCGTTCGTCCTGCAGCCCCCCGCGCGGGAGGAGCTGCGCCTGGGCGAGGTGGAGGCCGGCACGGTGAGGGGCGCGGAGGAGGCGGCCAAGTTCGACCTGGCCTTCAACGCCGTCGAGCGGGGGGAGCGGATCGCCGGCTCGCTGGTCTACCGCACCGACCTCTTCGACGGCGAGCACCGTGGAGCGGATGGCGGAGAGCCTCCGCGTCCTGCTGGAGGGCGCCGCGGCCGCCCCGGACCGCCCCCTGGCGGAGATCCCGCTCCTGGAGGGCGCCGGCCGCGCGCGGGTGCTGGAGGAGTGGAACCGCTCGGCGACCGCGTACCCGCGGGAGCGCTCGCTCGCGGAGCTGTTCGCCGAGCAGGCGGCGCGCGCCCCGGAGGCGGCCGCCGTCGCCCACGGCGGGGAGCGCCTCACCTACGCCGAGCTGGACCGCCGCTCCGGCGCCCTCGCCGGCCGCCTGCGCCGCCGCGGGATCGGCCGCGGGGCGCGCGTGGGCGTGTGCATGGAGCGCGGCGTGGAGCTGGTGGTGGGGGTGCTGGCGATCGTCCGGGCGGGGGCGGCCTACGTCCCGCTGGACACCGCGAACCCGCCGGAGCGGCTGGCCTTCATGGCCGACGACGCCGGGGTCGCCCTCCTCCTCACCCAGTCCTCGCTGGCGGACCGGCTCCCCGGCCGGCCCTCGGTGGTGGTGGACGCCGGCCGGGAGGAGGTCGGGCGAGAGAGCCCGGAGGCGGACGCCCCCGGCGTCTCCGCGGACGACCTGGCGTACGTGATCTACACCTCGGGCTCCACCGGGCGCCCCAAGGGCGTGGCGGTGCCGCAGCGGGCCGTCGTGCGCCTGGTGCGCGGCACGGACTACCTCCCGTTCTCCGCGGGCGACCGGGCCGCGCAGCTCTCCAACACCTCGTTCGACGCGGCCACCCTGGAGATCTGGGGCACGCTCCTCAACGGGGGGTGCCTGGTGGTGGTGGACCGCGACGTGTCGCTCTCCCCCCCGGAGCTCGCGGCCCTCTTCCGCGAGGAGCGGATCACCTGGGCCTTCCTCACCACCGCCCTGTTCAACCGGATCGCCTACGAGGTCCCGGACGCCTTCCGTCCCCTGCGCGACCTCCTCTTCGGGGGCGAGGCCGCGGACCCCGAGGCGGTGCGCCGGGTGCTCCGGGCGGGCGGGCCGGAGCGGCTCCTCCACGTCTACGGCCCCACCGAGTGCACCACCTTCGCGGCGTGGCACCCGGTGCGCGCCGTGGAGGAGGGGGCGCGGACGCTCCCGATCGGCGGCCCCCTGGCCAACACCACGCTGTACGTCCTGGACCGCGGGGGGGAGCCGGTCCCCGTGGGTGCCCCCGGGGAGCTGCTCGTGGGCGGCGACGGGGTGGCCTGGGGATACGTGGGGAGCCCCGCGCCGACGGCGGAGCGCTTCGTCCCCGACCCCTTCTCCCCCGCACCCGGCGCGCGGCTGTACCGCACCGGCGACCGGGTGCGCCGGCGGGCCGACGGGACCCTGGAGTTCCTGGGGCGCATCGACCAGCAGGTCAAGGTGCGCGGCTTCCGCATCGAGCCCGGCGAGGTGGAGGCGGCGCTCCTGGAGCACCCCGGCGTGGAGCGGGCGGTGGTGGTGGCGCGCGAGGAGCAGCCCGGCGGCCGGCGGCTGGTGGGGTACTTCGTCCCCGCTCCCGGCGCGGCGCCGGAGGCGGGCGGGCTGCGCGCCTGGCTCCGCGACCGGCTCCCGGACTACATGGTCCCGGCCGCGCTGGTGGAGCTGGAGGCGGTCCCGCTGACCGCCAACGGCAAGACCGACCTGCGGGCGCTCCCCGCCCCCGGGTGGGGCGCGGAGCCGGGGCGGGCGCACCGGGCGCCGTCCACCCCCGCCGAGGAGGCGCTGGCGGCGGTGTGGAGGGGGGTGCTCGGGGCGGAGCGGATCGGGGTGGAGGACAACTTCTTCGAGCTGGGCGGGGACTCCATCCTCGCCATCCAGGTGGTGGCCCGGGCCCGGCGGGCGGGGCTGCACCTGACGCCCCGGCAGCTCTTCGAGCACCAGACGGTGGCCGGGCTGGCGCGGGTGGCCGGGACGGAGGCGCCGGTGGACGCCGAGCAGGGGACGGTGCGCGGGCCGGTGGAGCTCACGCCGATCCAGGCGTGGTTCTTCGCCCGGGACCTCCCGGAGCGGCACCACTTCAACATGTCGGCTCTGCTGGAGGCGCGGAGCCCGCTGGAGGCCGGGGCGCTGGCCGCGGCCGTGGCGGGGGTGGTGGCGCACCACGACGCCCTGCGGATGCGCTTCCGCCCGGAAGCGGACGGGTGGAGGCAGGAGAACGCCGGCCTCGAGGGGCCGGCCCCCTTCGGCGTCGCCGACCTGTCGGCGCTCCCGGAGGAGGCGCAGCGAGCGGCGCTGGAGAGCGCCTCCGCCGCGCTCCAGCGGAGCCTGGACCTCGAGCGGGGGCCGCTGGCGCGCTTCCAGCTCTTCGCGCGCGGGGAGGGACGGTCGCAGCGGCTCCTGGTGGCGGCCCACCACCTGGTGGTGGACGGCGTCTCCTGGCGCATCCTCCTGGAGGACCTGGCCGCGGCGTACGGCCAGGCCGCCGCGGGGGAGGCCGTGTCCCTCCCCCCCAAGACCACCTCCTTCCGCCGCTGGGCCGCCCGGCTGGCGGACCACGCCCGGAGCGGCGGGTTCGACGCCGAGCTCCCCTTCTGGAGCTCGGAGGCGCGGCGGGAGGTGGCGCCGCTCCCGGTGGACTTCCCCGCGGGGCGCGACGCCGACCTCGAGGGGAGCGCGCGGAGCGTGGCCGTCTCCCTGGACGCCGACGAGACCGCGGCGCTCCTCCACGAGGTGCCGCGGGCCTACCGCACCCGCATCGACGACGTCCTCCTCACCGCGCTGGCGCGCGCCCTGGCGGCGTGGACGGGCGACGGCCGGGTGCTGGTGGAGATGGAGGGGCACGGGCGCGAGGAGCTGTTCCCCGACGCGGACCTGTCCCGCACCGTGGGCTGGTTCACCGCCGCCTACCCGGTGCTCCTGGACGTGCGCGGCGCGCCCGCCGCGGGCGACGCCCTCAGGGCCGTCAAGGAGCAGCTCCGGGCCGTCCCGTCCCGGGGGATCGGCCACGGCGCGCTCCGCTGGCTGGGCGCGGAGCCGGCGCGCGCCGACCTGTCGGCGCTCCCGCGGGCCGAGGTGTCGTTCAACTACCTGGGCCAGTTCGACCAGGTGCTGGCGGGCGAGGCGGCGTTCGCGCTGGCGCGCGAGTCGGCCGGGGCGGCGCTGGCCCCGGACGGACGGCGGACGCACCCGCTGGGGGTCACCGGGGGCGTGATGGGCGGGCGCCTCCAGGTGCGGTGGAGCTACGGCCCGGCGCTGCTCCGCGCCGGGACCGTGGAGGGGGTGTCCGGCCGCTTCCTGGCCGAGCTGCGGGGGCTGATCGCGCACTGCACGTCGGAGGGGGCCGGGGGCTTCACCCCCTCCGACTTCCCGCTGGCCGGGCTGGACCCGGCGCGCCTGGACGCGCTCGCGGCGGCGCACGCCCCGCTGGAGGACGTGTACCCGCTCTCCCCCGCGCAGGAGGGGATGCTCTTCCACACCCTCATGGAGCCGGGCGCCTACCTGGGGCAGCTCGCCTTCGACCTGGTGGGCCCCCTGGACGCGGAGGCGTTCGCCGGGGCGTGGCAGGGGGTGGTGGACCGCCACCCCGCGCTGCGGACCGGCTTCGCCTGGCGGGGGCTGGAGCGCCCGCTCCAGGTGGTGCGCCGCCGGGCCGGGCTGGAGCTGCGCCGGGAGGACTGGCGCGGCGTCCCGGAGGCGGAGCGGGAGGAGCGCTTCACCGCGTACCTGGCCGCCGACCGGGCGCGCGGCTTCGTGGTGGAAGGCGCGCCGCTGATGCGGCTGGCGCTCTTCCGGACGGGGGAGGAGGAGCACCGCGCCGTGTGGACGCAGCACCACCTCGTCCTGGACGGGTGGAGCCTCCCGCTGGTGTTCCGCGAGGTCGCGGCGCTGTACCGCGCCGGGGCGGGGGAGGGCGCGGCGGAGCTCCCGCCGGCGCGCCCGTACCGCGCCTACGTCGCCTGGCTGGAGGGGCGCGACCTGGGGGCGGCGGAGCGGTTCTGGAGGGAGGCGCTGCGGGGCTTCGCCGGAGCCACCCCGCTGGGCGTGGACCGCGTCGTGAGGGGCGAGGCGCGCGGGCAGCGGCGGGTGGAGCGCCGCCTCTCCGCGGAGCGGTCCGGGGCCCTGCAGGAGTGGGCCGCGGCGCACGGCCTCACCGTCAACACCCTGGTGCAGGGCGCCTGGGCGCTGGTGCTCGCGCGCTACTCGGGGGAGGAGGACGTGGTGTTCGGCGCCACGGTCTCCGGGCGCCCGGCCGAGGTGGAGGGGGTGGAGGAGGTCGTGGGGCTCTTCATCAACACCCTCCCGGTGCGCGTGCGGGTGGCGGACGAGCCCGTGCTCCCCTGGCTGAAGCGGCTCCAGGAGTGGAACCTGGCCATGCGCGAGCACGAGTACGCGCCGCTCGCGCGGGTGCAGCAGTGGAGCGGCGCGCGGGCCGGGGAGGCGCTGTTCGAGAGCATCCTGGTGTTCGAGAACTACCCCATGGACGAGCGCATGGGAGCGGGCGAGCAGCGGCTGCGGGTGGTGCCCCGCGCCGCCGCGAACGACACGGGGTACGCGCTGACGCTGGGCGCCGTCCTGGAGGGACGCCTCACCCTGCGGGCCGAGTACGACCGGTCGCGCCTGGACGAGGCGGCGGCCGGGCGGATCCTGGAGCACCTGGAGAGGGTGCTGGAGCGGATGGCCGCGGACCCCGCGGGATCGCTCGCCGGGATCGGCCTGCTGGACGGGGCCGAGCGGACGCGCCTGCTGGTGGAACCGAACGCGGCGGTGGGGACCGGCGGGCCGGGGCTCCGGGTCCACGAGGCGTTCTCCGCGCAGGCGCGGCTCACCCCCGGCGCACCCGCGCTCCTCCACGGCGGCGCGTCGCTCACCTACGCCGAGCTGGACCGCCGCGCCGACGGGCTGGCCCGCGACCTCCGCCGGCGCGGGGTGGGGCGGGAGGCGCCCGTCGCGGTGCTGGTGGACCGGTCGCCGGAGATGGTGGCGGCGGTGCTCGCCGTGTGGAAGGCCGGCGGCGCGTACCTCCCCCTGGACCCCGCCTCCCCGCCGGAGCGCCTGGCCTACCTGCTGGAGGACTCCGGCGTCCGCCTGGTGATCGCCGGGCGGGGGGTGTCCGGCGCGCTCCCGCCGCACGCCGCGGAGCTCCTGTTCCTGGACGACGTCGCGGCCGCGGGCGGGGAGGGCCCGCTCCCGTCCGACGTGGCGGCGGAGGACCTGGCGTACGTGATCTACACCTCCGGCTCCACCGGGCGCCCCAAGGGCGTGCGGGTGGAGCACGGGAGCCTCTCGGCCACGCTGCGGGCGGCGGGCGCGGCGTTCGGCTTCGGCCCGGGCGACGTGGTCCCCTCCATCGCCTCCTTCGCCTTCGACATCTGGATCTTCGAGACCCTCCTCCCGCTCCTGGGCGGCGCGTCCGTGCGCCTGGTCCCGCGCGAGCGGGTGCTGGACGCCGGCCTCCTGCTGGAGGAGCTGGAGGACGCCACCTGCCTGCACGCCGTCCCGGCGCTGATGCGGCAGATCGCCCGCACCGTGCGCGAGCGGCGCGGGACGCTCCCGGCCGTGCGGCAGACGTACGTGGGCGGCGACTCCATCCCCCCCGACCTCCTCCCCGAGGTGCGGGAGGCGTTCCCGCGGGCGGAGACGTGGGCGATGTACGGTCCCACCGAGGCCGCCATCCTCTGCGCCGGCTCCGCCGTGGGGGGCGAGGAGCGCGGGCGGCACCTGATCGGCGCGCCCATGGGGAACGCCGCCATGTACGTGCTGGACGCGGCCGGCGAGCCCGTCCCGGCCGGGGTGCCGGGGGAGCTGTACCTGGGCGGGCCGGCGGTGGCGCGCGACTACCTGGGGCGGCCGGAGCTGACGGCCGAGAAGTTCGTCCCGGACCCGTTCTCCCCGCTCCCGGCGCGCGGCTGTACCGCACCGGCGACCGGGCGCGCTGGGGCGCGGACGGCGTCCTGGAGTTCCTGGGGCGCGCCGACCACCAGGTCAAGATCCGCGGGTTCCGCATCGAGCCCGGGGAGGTGGAGTCCGTGCTGGCGGAGCACCCGGACGTGCGCGAGGCGGTGGTGACGGCCCGCGAGGACGTCCCCGGGGAGCGCCGCCTGGTGGGGTACGTGGTGGGGGCCGACGGCGCGTCGCCGGATGCCGCCGCGCTGCGCGCCTGGCTGGCGGAGCGCCTCCCGGACTACATGGTCCCCGGGGCGCTGGTGGCGCTGGACGCCCTCCCCCTCAACGCCAACGGCAAGGTGGACCGCCGCGCCCTCCCGGCGCCCGGCGCCGCTCCGTCCGGGGAGTCGTGGGTGGCCCCGCGCACCCCGACGGAGGAGGTGGTGGCGGGGATCTGGGGCGGGGTGCTGGGGGTGGAGCGGGTGGGTGCGCGGGACGGCTTCTTCGAGCTGGGCGGCCACTCCCTCCTCGCCACCCGCGTGATCTCGCGGGTGCGGGAGGCGTTCTCCGTGGAGGTGCCGCTCCAGGAGCTGTTCGAGGCGCCCACGGTGGAGGGCTTCGCGGGGCGGATCGACGCGCTCCTCCGGGCGGGCGCCGGGCTGGAGGTCCCGCCCCTGGTACGCGTCCCGCGCGGCGGGCCGCTCCCGCTCTCCTTCGCGCAGCAGCGCCTCTGGTTCCTGGAGCAGCTGGAGCCCGGGCGCGCGACCTACAACATGCCCGCTTCGCTCCGGCTCCGCGGCGCGCTGGACGTGGCCGCACTGGAGGGCGCCCTGACGGAGGTGGTGAGGCGCCACGAGACGCTCCGCACCGTCTTCCGGACGCTGGACGGGGAGCCGGTCCAGGTGGTCGCGGAGGCCGCGCCGGTCCGCATCCCCGTGGAGGAGCTGCGCGGCGTCCCGGACGCGCTCCGCGAGGCCGAGGCCTCCCGCCGTGCCTCGGCGGAGGCGCAGCGGCCCTTCGACCTGGCCTCGGAGCCGCCGCTGCGCGCGCTCCTGCTGCGGCTGGACGAGGAGGAGTGGGGGATGGTCCTCACCCTCCACCACATCGCCTCGGACGGGTGGAGCGTGGGGGTGCTGGTGCGGGAGGTGTCCGCCCTCTACGCCGCGCTGCGCGAGGGGCGCGAGGCGCGCCTCCCGGAGCCGCCGGTGCAGTACGCCGACTACGCCGTGTGGCAGCGCTCCTGGCTCTCGGGCGGGACGCTGGAGCGGCAGCTCGGCTGGTGGCGGGAGCGGCTGGCCGGGGCTCCCCCCCTCCTGGAGATCCCCACGGACCGGCCGCGCCCGCTGGTGCAGAGCGAGCGCGGCGACCGGCGCGCCTTCCGGCTCCCCCCCGGGACCGCGGCGGCGCTGCGGGCGGTGTCCCGGCAGGAAGGGACCACGCTGTTCATGACGCTGCTCGCCGCGTGGCAGCTCCTCCTCGGCCGCTACGCGGGGGAGGAGGACGTGGTGGTCGGCACCCCCATCGCGGGGCGCACCCGGCTGGAGACGGAGGGGCTGATCGGCTTCTTCGTCAACACCCTGGTCCTGCGCGCCGACCTGGGGGGCGACCCCACCTTCTCCGCCCTCCTGGCCCGGGTGCGGGAGGCCACGCTGGGGGCCTACCAGCACCAGGAGATCCCCTTCGAGAAGCTGGTGGAGGAGCTGCAGCCGGAGCGCAGCCTGAGCTACACCCCGCTCTTCCAGGCCATGTTCATCCTCCAGAACGTCCCCGTGGAGGAGCTGAGCCTGGGAGAGGTGCGCGCCGAGCCGCTCCTGGCCGCCGGGGACTCGGTCAAGTTCGACCTCACCCTGGGGTTCGAGGAGCGCGGCGAGGAGATGCGCGGCGGGATCTCCTTCCGGGCCGAGCTGTTCGACCCCGCCACCGTCGAGCGGATGCAGGCCCACTTCAGCGCCCTGCTCGCCGCCGCCGCGGCCGACCCGGGGCGGCGGATCTCCGCCATGGAGCTCCTGGACCGCGCCGAGCGGGAGCAGGTGCTCACGGGGTGGAACGACACCGCGGAGCCCTGGCCGGAAGGAGTCTGCGTGCACCAGCTGGTGAGCGCGCAGGCCCTCCGCACCCCGGACGCGGTCGCGGTGGCGTTCGGCGGCGGACGGCTCACCTACGCCGAGCTGGAGCGCCGCAGCGACCGGGCGGCCCGCGCGCTCCGGGAGCGGGGCGTGGGCCCGGAGGTGTGCGTGGGGGTGTGCATGGAGCGCTCCCCCGAGATGCTGGTGGGGATGCTCGCGGCGTGGAAGGCCGGGGGCGCCTACGTGCCGCTGGACCCGTCGCACCCGGAGGACCGCCTGCGCTGGATGCTGGACGACGCGGGGGTGCGCCTCCTCCTGGTCCGCGCCGCGGACCCGGACCCGGTCCCCGGCTTCGCGGGGGAGCGGCTCGCGCTGGACGCGGAGCTGCCGGAGGCGACAGGGGCGCCGGAGGGCGGAGCGGCCCCGGAGAACCTGGCGTACGTGATCTACACCTCGGGCTCCACCGGGCGGCCCAAGGGGGTGCAGGTGGAGCACCGCAGCGTGGCGGCGCTCCTGGGGTGGCTCCGCGGGCAGGTGCGGCCGGAGGAGCGCGCGTCGGTCCTGGCGTCCACCTCCATCACCTTCGACGTGTCCGTCGCCGAGATCTTCGACACCCTCTGCTGGGGCGGGAAGCTGGTGCTGGTGAAGAACGCCCTGGAGCTGGCGGCGGTGCCCCCGGAGGAGGAGGTGAGCCTGGCGTACATGGTCCCCAGCGCCGCCGCGGAGCTGCTCCGCATGGGGGCGATCCCGCCGAGCCTGCGCGCCCTCAACCTGGCCGGAGAGGCCCTCCCCGCCCCCCTCGCCGCCGCCCTGTACGAGGCCGGGGTGGAGCGGGTGGTCAACGTCTACGGCCCCACCGAGGACACCGTCTACGGCACCTGCGGCGTGGTGGAGCGCGGCGCGGAGCGGGTCACCATCGGGCGCCCCATCTCCAACGCGCGCACCTACGTGCTCGACGCCTCCCTCCGCCCGGTCCCGGTGGGGGTGGCCGGCGAGCTGTTCCTGGCGGGGAAGGGCGTCGTCCGCGGGTACCTGGGGCGGCCGGACCTCACCGCGGAGCGCTTCCTCCCCGACCCTTTCGGGGTGGAGCCGGGGGGGCGGGCGTACCGCACCGGGGACCGCGTGCGCTGGCTCCCGGACGGGACCGTCGAGTACCTGGGCCGCATCGACCACCAGGTCAAGGTGCGCGGGTTCCGCATCGAGCCGGGCGAGATCGAGGCCGTGCTGGAGGACCACCCGGGGGTGCGGGAGGCCGTGGTGGTGGTGCGGGACGTCGCCCCCGGCGACCGGCGCCTGGTGGCCTACCTGGTCCCCGCCGAGGGGGCCGGGACGAGCGCGGCGGAGGCGGCGGAGCTGCAGCGCTGGCTGCGGAGCCGGCTCCCGTCGTACATGCTCCCCTCCGCCCTGGTCCCGCTGGCCGCCATCCCGCGCACGGGGAGCGGGAAGCTGGACCGCGCGGCGCTCCCGGCCCCCTCCCGGTCGCGCCCGGCGGACGCCGGCCACGCCGCACCGGAGACCGAGACGGAGGCGCGGATCGCCGCGGTGTGGCGGGAGCTGCTGGGGCTGGAGGCCGTGGGGGTGGAGGAGAACTTCTTCGACGCGGGCGGCCACTCGCTCCTGCTGGTCCGCGTGCACACCCGCCTCCAGGCCGACCTGGGGAGGGAGTTCCCGCTGGTGGAGCTGTTCCAGTACCCGACCGTGCGCTCCCTCGCGGCGCGCCTCCAGGGGACGGTGGAGGAGACCGCCGTGGAGGAGGGCGAGGAGCGCGCCGGGGCCCGGCACGCCGCCATCGGGCGGCGGATGGAAGCACGCAGGCGCCGCGGCGGCTGACGCCGGGCGGACGAGGAGACACCGATGAACCCGTGTACCGAGGCATGACCAAGCACGACATGGACGCCGGCGGCTGGACCGGGCTCGAGATCGCGATCGTGGGCATGGCCGGGGCGTTCCCGGGGGCCGCGAGCGTCGACGACTTCTGGCGCAACCTGCGGGAAGGCGTCGAATCCATCTCCTCGTTCACCCGGGAGGAGCTGCTGGAGGCCGGCGTGCGCCCGGCCTTCCTGGACGACCCGGGGTACGTCCGCCTCCGGGGCGTGCTGGAGGACGCCGACCGCTTCGACGCCGCGTTCTTCGACCTGACCCCGCGCGACGCCGAGGTCCTCAACCCCCAGCACCGCGTCTTCCTGGAGCGCGCCTGGGAGGCGCTGGAGAACGCGGGCTACGCCCCCGGCCGGGTGGACCGCCCGGTGGGGGTGTTCGCGGGGGAGAGCAGCAACGCGTACGTCCTCAACCTCCTCTCCTCCGACCTGCCGCGCCTGGTGGGCTCCCAGCGCATCAACTTCGGCAACGAGAAGGACTTCCTCGCCAGTGGGGTGTCGTACCGCCTGAACCTCCGCGGGCCCAGCGTGGCCGTGCAGACGGCGTGCTCCTCGTCGCTGGTCGCCGTCCACCTGGCGTCGCAGAGCCTGATCAACGGGGAGTGCGACCTGGCGCTGGCCGGGGGCGTGGCCGTCACCGTGCCGGTCCGCCAGGGGTACATGTACACCCCCGACGGGATCAGCTCGCCGGACGGCCACTGCCGGGCCTTCGACGCGCAGTCCCGCGGCTCGGTCGCCGGGAGCGGGGTGGGGGTGGTGGTCCTCAAGCGGCTCGAGGACGCGCTGGCCGAGGGGGACACCGTCCACGCGGTGATCCGCGGCTCCGCCATCAACAACGACGGCTCGGAGAAGGTGGGGTACTCCGCCCCCGGCGTGAACGGGCAGGCACGGGTGATCTCCGAGGCGCTGGCCATCGCCGGGGTGGACCCCTCCACCGTCCGGTACGTGGAGACCCACGGGACCGGGACCCCGCTGGGGGACACCATCGAGCTGCGGGCGCTGAACCAGGTGTTCCGGGGGAGCGGGGACGGGGAGCCCTCCTGCGCCATCGGCTCGGCGAAGACCAACGTGGGGCACCTGGACGCCGCCTCCGGGGTCACCGGGCTGATCAAGGCCACGCTGAGCCTCCGCCACGGCGAGATCCCCCCCAGCCTCAACTTCGAGTCCCCCCACCCCGAGATGGCCGAGGGGCCGCTCTTCGTGAACACCGAGCTGCGCCCGTGGGAGCGCGACGGGGCGCCCCGCCGGGCCGGGGTGTCCTCCTTCGGGATCGGGGGGACCAACGCGCACGTGGTGCTGGAGGAGGCCCCGGAGCGGGCATCCTCCGGCCCCTCCCGCCCCTTCCAGCTCCTCCTCCTGTCGGCGCGGACCGCGACCGCCCTGGAGCGCGCCGCCGACAACCTGGCCCGGTACCTGGAAGGGAGCCCCGCCCCGCTCGCCGACGTGGCCTTCACGCTGCGGACCGGGCGCGCACCGATGGAGCACCGCCTGGCGGTGGCCTGCGCCGACGCGGCGGAGGGGGCGGCGAGGCTGCGGGAGGCCGCCGCGCGCTCCGCCGCTCCCGTGCCGCGCTCCGCCCGGCCGGTGGCCTTCCTCTTCCCCGGGCTGGGGATGCACCACGTGGACATGGCGCGCGGGCTGTACGACTCGGAGCCCGCGTTCCGGGAAGCGGTGGACGAGTGCTGCGAGCAGCTCCGGCCGCTCCTGGGCGCCGACCTCCGCGAGGTGATGTACTCCGCGGAGGGGGGCGGAGCGCAGGGCGGGTGGGACCTGCGCGCCCTCCTGGGCCGCGGCGGAGACGAGGGAGAGGGCGCCTCCGGGGCCCTGATGGAGACCCGCTTCGCCCAGCCGGCGGTGTTCGTGACGGAGTACGCCCTGGCGCGGCTGTGGACGGGATGGGGCGTCCGCCCCCGGGCGCTGCTGGGGCACAGCCTGGGCGAGTACGTGGCCGCCACGGTCGCGGGCGTCTTCCGGCTCCCGGACGCGCTCCGGCTGGTGGCGCTGCGGGCCGGGCTGGTGGACGCCCTCCCGCCCGGCGCCATGCTGGCCGTCTCCCTGGCCGAGGACGAGCTGCGCGCCCTCCTACCCCCGGAGCTGGACGTGGCCGCCGTGAACACGCCGCAGGGGTGCGTGGTCGCGGGCGCCGAGGCGGCGGTGGAGGCGTTCGAGTCGCGGCTGGCGTCCGCGGGGACGGTGAGCCGCCGCCTCCCCACGCGGCACGCCTTCCATTCCCGCCACGTCGCCCCCGCGGCGGCCCGGCTGGAGGCGCTGGTGGCCGGCTTCGAGCTGCGCGCCCCGGAGGTCCCCTTCGTCTCCAACGTCACCGGGAGCTGGATCACCCCGGAGGAGGCCGTCTCGCCCGCGTACTGGGCGCGCCACCTGTGCGCCACCGTCCGCTTCTCCGACGGCCTGGCGGCGCTCGGGGAGGAGCCCGGCGCGGTCCTCCTGGAGGTGGGGCCGGGGCAGGGGCTGGGCGCCTGGGCCCTCCAGCACCCGGCCGCCGCCGCTCCGGAGAGCCGGGCCGTCCTGTTCTCGCTCCGGCATCCCCAGAACCGCGTCCCCGACGAGCGCTTCCTCCTGGAAACGCTGGGGCGGCTCTGGGCCGAGGGGGTGGAGGTGGACTGGGCGGCCTTCGGCGGGGACGAGCGGCGGCACCGCGTCCCGCTCCCCACCTACCCCTTCGAGCGCGAGCGGTACTGGGTGGAGCCTCCCCGCAGGGGAGAGGCGGTGGCGGCGTCCGTCCCGGAGATCCGGGAGGGCATCCACGAGAACCACGAGAGAGGGCCGGAGGAGATGGAAGACACGACGACGGGTGCGGCGGAAGCGTCCACGGCGGCCTCGCCGCGGGCCGGCGCGGTCCTGGGCCGGCTGAAGCGCATGGCGGCCGAGCTCACCGGGATGCCGGAGGAGCGCATCGCCACCGACGTCCACTTCTTCGAGGCCGGGATCGACTCGCTCCTCCTCCTCCAGGCCATCCAGCTCGTGGAGAAGGGGCTCGGCGTACGGGTCTCCCTGGGCGAGCTGCTGGAGGAGATCACCACGCTGGACGCCCTGGCCGCGTACGTGGACGCCGCGCTCCCGCCGGAAGCCGAGGTGGAGGGCGTGTCGGCCCTCCCCGCGCCGCCCGCGCTCTACCCGGCCGCGGACGCGGCGGTGGGGGACACGGTGACGCGCGTGGTGGCGCAGCAGCTCCACCTGATGGCGCAGCTCCTCGAGGCGGTGCAGGGCGGCTCCGCCCCGCAGCTCCCCGTCCTCCCCGCCGCCGCGCCGCCGCCGCCGCCGGCTCCGGCTCCGGCTCCGGCCGTGCCGGCGGTGCCCCGGTCGCCGCGGGCCGCCTACGAGCCGGAGACCTTCGTGGCCTTCCGCCCCGTGGACACCGAGGGGGCGGGGGGGCTCACCGGGGAGCAGCGGGAATACCTGAACGACTTCATGGCCCGCTACGTGGAGCGCACCGCGCGCTCCAAGGCGCACCAGCACCGGTACCACGTCCCCCTCTCCGACGGGCGCGTCACCGCCCGCTTCCGGCGGATCTGGAAGGAGATCACCTACCCCGTGGTCGGCGACCGCGCCCGGGGCGCCCGGGTGTGGGACGTGGACGGGAACGAGTACGTGGACATCGGGATGGGCTTCGGGTGCACCCTGTTCGGCCACGCGCCGGACTTCGTGACGCGCGCCATCCAGGACCAGGTGGAGCGGGGGTACGGGCTGGGACCCCAGTCCGCCCTCGCCGGCCGCGCCGCGGAGCTGGTGTGCGAGATCGGGGGGAACGATCGCGCCGCCTTCTGCAACTCCGGGACGGAGGCGGTGACCGCCGCCATCCGCGCCGCCCGCACCTTCACCGGGCGCACCAAGGTCGTCTACTTCTCCGGGAGCTACCACGGCTGGGCCGACGTGGTGCAGGGCCGCCTCTTCGAGCGCGGCGGGGAGCGCGAGATCCGTCCGAGCGCGCCGGGAATCCCCCCGGTCCCCCTGCAGGACGTGGTGATGCTGGAGTACGACGCGCCCGAGTCGCTGGAGATGCTGAAGGAGCACCTGGGCGACCTGGCCCTGGTGATGGTGGAGCCCGTGCAGAGCCGGCGCCCCGACATCCAGCCGCACGCCTTCCTCCAGGAGCTCCGCAGGATCACCCGCGAGGCGGGCGTCCTCCTCCTCTTCGACGAGCTGGTCACCGGCTTCCGCATCCTCCCCGGGGGCGCCCAGGCGTTCTTCGGCGTGGAGGCCGACCTGGTGACCTACGGCAAGGTGGTCGCGGGGGGGCTCCCCATCGGCGTGGTGGCCGGGCGCGGCGAGGTGATGGACGTGCTGGACGGGGGCGTGTGGCGCTTCGGCGACGACTCCTACCCCACCGCCCAGCGCACCCTCTTCGGCGGGGCGTTCTTCAAGCACCCCCTCTCCATGGCCGTGACCTGCGCCGTGCTGGAGGAGGTGCGGCGCCGCGGCACGCCGATGTACGAGGAGCTGAACGAGCGCACCGCGCGCCTGGTGGAGCGGATGAACGCCTTCTTCAAGGAGGGGAGGTACCCGGTCACGACCGTCCGCTACGGCTCCATGTTCCGGTTCCTCTTCCGGCGCGACGCCCGGTATGCGGACCTGTTCTACCAGCACCTGATCCTCAAGGGGGTGCACACCCTCCCGGAGACCGGGACGTGCTTCCTCTGCGCCGCGCACACCGACGAGGACGTGGACACGATCGTCCGCGCCGTGTGCGAGTCGGTGGACGAGATGCGGCGCGGCGGGCTCCTCCCCCCCGCTCCCGGGGGACCCGCGCCCGATCCCGCACCGGAGCCCGCCACCGGGGTGCCGGAGGGAAAAGCCCGGGCGCTGCCGCTGACTGAGGGGCAGCGGCAGCTCTGGATCGAGTCGCAGATGGGGGACGAGGCGTCCCTCGCCTACGTCGAGTCCATCACCCTCCGCCTCCGCGGCGCCCTGGACTTCCGCGCCCTGGTCCGGGCGGTCCGCGCCCTGGTCGCCCGGCACGACACGCTGCGGACCACCTTCGGCCCGGAGGGGGACGTCCGGATCGTCCACCCGGAGATGGAGGTGGACATCCCACTGGCGGACTTCACCTGCGTGGGCGCCGACGCGCGCGAGGCGAAGCTGGACGCCTGGGTGAAGCGCGAGGTGCGGAGGCCGTTCGACCTGGCGGCCGGGCCCCTGGTCCGCTTCTCCGTCGCCGCGCTCGACCCCGAGCGCCACCTCCTGGTGATCTCGGCCCACCACGCGGTCCTGGACGGCTGGTCGTTCGGCGTGGTGACCCGGGAGCTGGGCGTCCTGTACGCCGCGGCCCGGGAGCGGCGCCCCGCCGACCTCCCCCCCGTGCCGGCCCCCCGCGGCCTCCCGCGACCGCAGGAGAGCGAGGGGAGCGAGGGGAGCGACGCGGCGGAGGCGTTCTGGCTGGCGGAGTTCGCCGACGGGGTCCCCGTGCTGGATCTCCCCACCGACCGGCCCCGGCCGCCGGTGCGGAGCTACCGGGGGGAGCGCCTGCACCGCACCATGGACGGTGCCCTGGTGGGGCGGCTGGCGGCGGTGAGCCGGCGGCACGGGTTCACCCTGTTCAACACGCTGCTCGCCGCCACCTACGCCTGGCTGGGCCGGCTGAGCGGGCAGGAGGACGTGGTGGTCGGCTTCCCCTCCGCCGGACAGGCGGCCTCCGCGGAGGCCGCCGGGCTGGTGGGGTACGGGATCAACGTGCTCCCGCTGCGCGGCCGCCCGGAGGCGTCGCTCCCCTTCGTGGAGCACGCCCGGCGGGTGCGCCGGGGGCTGGCGGGCGCCCTGGAGCACCAGGAGTTCTCCTTCCCCCGGCTGGTGCAGAAGCTCCTCCGCGGCCGCGACCCCGCCCGGCCGCCCCTGTTCTCGGTGATGCTCAACGTGGACCGGGCGGGCGGCGCGGAGACGCCGCTGGGCGACCTGCGCGCCACGGCGGAGAGCAACTTCGGCGGGGGCGCCAAGTTCGACCTGAGCCTCAACCTGATCGAGGGGCCGGGCGAGCTGAGCCTGTACTGCGACTACGCCACCGACCTGTTCGACCGGGAGACGGTGGAGGGGTGGCTGGCCGCGCTGGAGCGCCTCCTGGGGAGCATCGCCGAGCGGCCCGAGGCGCCGCTCGGGTCGCTGGACGTGGTCCCCGCCGCGGAGCTGCGCCGGGTGGTGGAGGTGTGGGGGCGGGGCGGCGACGCCCCGGAGGCGGAGGAGCCCGTCCACGTACGCTTCGAGGGGCACGCCGCCCGCGCCCCGGACGCGCCGGCGGTGGAGGCTCCGGGCGGGCGGCTCACCTACGCCGAGCTGGACGGCCGCGCCAACCGGCTCGCGCGCCGGCTCCGCGCCCTGGGCGTCGGGCCCGAGGCGCGCGTGGGGGTGTGCCTGGAGCGGACCCCCGACCTTCCCGTGGCGCTGCTGGGTGTGCTCAAGGCCGGGGGGGCGTACCTCCCCCTCGACCCCTCCTACCCGGCGGAGCGCCTGGCCTGGATGCTGGAGGACTCCGCCGCCGCCGTCCTGCTGACCTCGGCCGGCCTGCTCGGCCGCCTCCCGGCGCACGGCGGCGCCACGCTGTGCCTGGACCGCGACTGGCCGGAGGTAGCCCGGGAGGACGCCGGCCCCCTCCCGGGCGGCGTGGACCCCGGGAGCCTGGCGTACGTGATCTACACCTCCGGCTCCACCGGGCGTCCCAAGGGCGTGGCGGTGCCGCACGGCGGGCTCTCCCGCTACCTGGGGTGGGCCGCGGAGCGGTACCCCGTGGGCGGGGGGCTGGCGGCCCCGGTGCACAGCTCCGTCGCCTTCGACCTCACGGTGACCAGCCTCCTCCTCCCGCTGGCGAGCGGCGGGGCCGTGGTGCTCCCGGAGGAGGGGCGCGGCGTGGAGGCGCTGGCGGAGCTGCTGGAGCGGAGCCCCGGCTTCGGGCTGGTCAAGCTGACTCCCGGCCACCTGGCCCTCCTGCTGGAGCAGGTGGACGCGGGGAGCCTCCAGGGCGCCGCGGGGGTCTGGGTGGTGGGGGGCGAGAGCCTCCGCGCCGACGTGGCGGCCCGGCTCCTGGAGCGGGCTCCCGGGGCGGTGCTGGTGAACGAGTACGGGCCCACCGAGGCCACCGTGGGGTGCTGCGTCCTCGCCGTGACCGAGCCGCCCGGCCACGGGGGCGCCGTCCCCATCGGCCGCCCGACGCCGGGGACGCGCCTGTACGTGCTGGACTCGCGGATGCACCCCGTGCCGGCGGGGGTGCCGGGCGAGCTGTACGTCGCGGGGGCGCAGGTGGCCCGCGGCTACCTGGGCCTCCCCGGCCTCACCGCCGAGCGCTTCGTCCCCGACCCCTTCGCCCCCTCGCCTGGCGCGCGCGCGTACCGCACCGGCGACCGGGCGCGGTGGCGGGCAGACGGGACCCTGGAGTTCCTGGGCCGGCTGGACGAGCAGGTCAAGGTGCGCGGCTTCCGCATCGAGCCTGGCGAGGTGGAGGCGGCGCTCCTGGCGCACCCCGGGGTCTCCGACGCCGTGGTGGCGGCGCGGGAGGAGGAGTCGGGGGAGCGGCGGCTCGTGGCCTACCTCACGGCCGCGGGCGGGGCCCCGTCCCCGGCGGAGCTGCGCCGGCACCTGCTGGCGAGCCTCCCGGAGCACATGGTGCCGGGGGCCTACGTGGTGATGGAGGCGCTCCCGCTCACCCCCAACGGCAAGACCGACCGCCGCGCCCTCCCCGCGCCGTCCGCGGAGGTCGGGGTGGAGGCCGAGGCGGTCCCGCGCACGCCGACGGAGGAGGTCGTCGCGGGGATCTGGGCGCGCGTCCTGGGGGTGGACCGGGTGGGCCCGGAGGAGGACTTCTTCGAGCTGGGGGGGCACTCGCTCCTCGCCATCCGGGCGGTCGCCCGCGTCCGCGAGGCGCTGGGGGTGGACCTCCCTCTCCGCACCCTCTTCGGCGCCTCCACCGTGGCGGAGGTGGCGGAGCGCGTGGACGCGCTCCTGCGGGCGGGGAGCGGCGCGGAGGCGCCCCCCCTCGCCCGGGCGCCGCGGGACCGGCCGCTTCCGCTCTCCTTCGCGCAGCAGCGGCTCTGGTTCATCGACCAGCTCCAGCCCGGGAGCCCCGCCTACAACCTCCCCACGGCGCTCCGGCTGCGGGGCGCGCTGGACGCCGGCGTGCTGGAAGCCGCCTTCGCGGAGGTGGTGCGGCGCCACGAGGTGCTGCGGACCGTCTTCCGCCTCACTGCCGACGGCCGGCCGGTGCAGGTGGTCGGGCCCGCGCGCGGCGCGGCGCTCCTCCGCGTGGAGCTGTCGGGGCTCGCGGAGGAGGAGCGGGAGCGCGAGGTGGGGAGGCTGGCCCGGGAGGACGCCATGCGCCCCTTCGACCTGGGGCGCGGGCCGCTCCTGCGGAGCACCCTGGCCCGGCTGGGGGAGGAGGAGCACGTCCTCTTCTTCACCCTGCACCACGTGGTCAGCGACGACTGGTCCATGGAGGTGCTGGTGCGGGAGGTGTCCACCCTGTACGACGCCTTCCGGGAGGGGCGCCCCTCCCCCTTCCCGCCGCTCCCCGTGCAGTACGCCGACTACGCGGCGTGGCAGCGGGAGTGGCTCTCGGGGCGTGCGCTGGAGCGGCAGCTGGAGTGGTGGAAGCGCCACCTGGCCGGCGCGCCGCCGCTCCTCGACCTCCCCACCGACCGCCCCCGCTCGTCCGCGCGGAGCGCCCGCGGGGCGGTGTGCGGCTTCGAGCTCCCGGAGGAGCCGGCCGCCGCGCTGCGCCGGGTGGCGCGGGAGGAGAGGGCCACCCCCTTCATGGCCGTGCTCGCCGCCCTCGCGGTCGTCCTGTCCCGGCACGCCGGACAGGAGGACGTGGTGGTGGGCACCCCGGTCGCGGGGCGCACCCGGACCGAGGTGGAGGGGCTGATCGGCTTCTTCGTCAACACCCTCGCCCTGCGCACCGACCTTTCCGGCGACCCCTCGTTCCGCGAGCTGCTCGGGCGGGTGCGGGAGGCCACGCTGGGTGCCTTCGAGCACCAGGACCTCCCCTTCGAGAAGCTGGTGGAGGAGCTGGAGGTGGAGCGCTCCGCGGACCACTCGCCCCTGTTCCAGGCCATGCTGGCGCTCCAGCGCCGCGAGGGGAGCCACCCCCACCTGGGCGGGGTGCGGGTGGACCGCCTGGCCGCGTCGGGCGAGCCGGCCGCCCGGTTCGACCTGACGCTGAACCTGGTGGAGGACGGGGAGCGGATCTTCGGCGGGGCCGTCTACCGGGCCGACCTGTGGGACGCGGCCACCATGGAGCGGCTGCTGGGGCACCTCGGCCACGTGCTCGCCGCCGCGGCGCGCGACCCCGGGGGGCGCCTCTCCGGGGTGCGGCTCCTGGGGTCCGCGGAGGAGGCGCAGGTGCTGACCGCGTGGAGCCGGTCCGGGGAGGCGGCCCCGGGGGAGCCGGTTCACGTCCTGATCGGCAGGCGCGCGGCCGCCGCGCCGGGCGCGGTCGCCGTGGCGGGGGAGGGGTGCTCCCTCACCTACGGCGAGCTGGAGGACCGGGCCGGCCGGCTCGCCTCCCGCCTGCGGCGGACGGGCGCGGGCCCCGAGGTCCGGGTGGGGATCTGCCTGGAGCCGGGGGTGGAGATGGTCGTGGCCGTCCTGGGAGTGCTCCGGGCGGGCGCGGCCTACGTCCCCGTGGATCCCGCCTATCCGCGGGAGCGGATCGCATTCGTCCTGTCCGACTCGGCGGTCCCGGTGCTCCTCACCCACTCCTCCCTCGCCGCGGACCTCCCGGCGGGGGGAGCCGCGGTGGTCCTGCTGGACGCGGAGGACGACGGGGACGGGGACGCCGGTCCCGCCCCGCACGCGCTCGATGCGGCGGCCGCCGGCGACGAGCTGGCGTACGTCATCTACACCTCGGGCTCCACCGGCACCCCCAAGGGCGTGCAGGTGAGCCACCGCAACCTGGCCGCCTCCACGGCGGCGCGCCTGGCGCGCTACCCGGAGCCGGTGCGCGGCTTCCTGCTCACCTCCTCCTTCGCCTTCGACAGCTCGGTGGCGGGGATCTTCTGGACGCTCTGCCGCGGGGGCACCCTCCACGTCCCCGGCCGCGAGGCGCAGCGCGACCCGCTCCGCCTGGTGGAGCTGGCCCGGGACGCGGACGTGTCGCACCTGGTCTGCGTGCCGTCGCTCTACGCCGCGCTGCTGGAGGTGGCGGAGGAGCGGGGGGGCTTCGCTCCCGACGCGGTGGTGGTGGCGGGGGAGGAGTGCCCCCGCGAGCTGGCGGAGCGCCACGCCCGGCTCCTCCCGGACACGGCGCTGCTCAACGAGTACGGGCCGACGGAGGCGACGGTCTGGTGCACGGTGCACGAGTGGCGGGGCGGGGAGCCCGGCCCCCGCGTGCCCATCGGCCGGCCGGTCCCCGGTGCCCGGGTGTACGTGCTGGACGCCTCGGGCGATCCGGCCCCGGCGGGGGTCGCCGGGGAGCTGTACGTGGGGGGAGCGGGGTGGCGCGCGGCTACCTGGACCGGCCGGAGCTCACCGCCGAGCGGTTCGTCCCCGACCCGTTCCCGGCGGAGCCCGGCGCGCGGCTGTACCGCACGGGCGACCGCGTCCGCTGGCTGCCCGGACGGCGAGCTGGACTTCCTGGGCCGCGTGGACCAGCAGGTCAAGATCCGCGGCTTCCGCATCGAGCCGGGCGAGGTGGAGGCGGCGCTCGCGGCACTCCCGGAGGTGGCGCAGGCGGCCGTGGTCCCCCGGAAGGACGGCTCCGGCGAGCGGCGCCTGGTGGCCTACGCGGTCCCCGCCGCGGGGAGCGCCCCCACGCCGGACGGGCTCCGCGCGGCGCTCCGGGAGCGGCTCCCCGCGTACATGGTGCCCTCGGCGGTGGTGGTGCTGGATACCCTCCCGCTCACCCCCAACGGCAAGGTGGACCGCGCCCTCCTCCCCGCCCCCGCGCCCGTCCCGGCCGGCCGGGTGCCTCCCGCCACCCCGGCGGAGCGGGCGCTGGCGGAGGTGTGGGAGGAGGTGCTGGGCGTCTCCCCGGTGGGGGCGGAGGACGACTTCTTCGCCCTCGGGGGGCACTCCATGCTGGCGGTGCGCCTGGTCACGCGCCTGCGCAGGCGGTTCGGGGTGGACCTCCCCATCTCCGCCCTGTTCGAGCACCCCACGGTGCGCAGCCTGGCCCCGCGGGTGAGCGCGGACACGCCGGAGGAGGCGTGGTCGCCGCTGGTGGCGATCCAGCCGCGGGGGGACCGGGTCCCCATCTTCCTGGTGCACCCCATCGGGGGGCAGGTGTTCTGCTACAACGAGCTGGCCCGGCACCTGGGGCCGGAGCAGCCGCTCTACGGCCTCCAGGCCCGCGACCTCCTGCGCGCGGCGGAGGAGAGCCAGAGCATCGAGGAGATGGCGGCGGAGTACCTGGAGGCGATCCGGAGGGTGTGGCCGCAGGGCCCCTACCTGCTCGGCGGCTGGTCGTACGGCGGCTACATCGCCTTCGAGATGGCCCAGCAGCTCGTCCGCGCGGGGGAGCCGGTGCCGGTGCTCGCCATCCTGGACACGGCCTCCCCGGAGCGGGGGCGGGAGATCGCCGAGGTGGAGGAGGCGGTGACGCTGGCCCACCTGGCGTTCGAGGAAGCCCTCAAGTCGGGGAAGGAGATCTCGCTCACGGCGGACGAGCTGCGCCCCCTGGGCCCGGACGAGCGCATCGAGCGGGTGCTGGAGGTGCTCAACGGGGTGGGGGTGCTCCCGGCGGACGTGGACGCGCCGCTGCTGCGCCGCATCATGGACGGCACCAACGCCCGGTCGCAGGCGGTGGCCCGCTACCGGCCGGAGGTGTACCCGGGGCGGATCGAGCTCTTCCAGCCCAGCGAGTTCAACGCGAGCGAGGACTCGCTCACGGTCTGGAACCAGGGCTCGTCGCTGGGCTGGCGGGCCTACTCGTCCGAGCCCCTGACGCTGCACGTGGTGCCCGGGTACCACGTGACCATGACGCGGGAGCCGCACGTGGCGGCCCTGGCGAGGCTCCTCCGCTCCGCCGTCGACGCCAGCCTGCCTCCGCACGCTGCCTGACGGCGTTCTCCCGCGGCGATGCCGGTCCGGGTCAGCGGACCGGTAGCCGGTAGAGGCTGTCCACGTCCGCGGGATCGCCCGGCGCGAAGCCCATGCGCCGCAGGTAGTCCGTGTGGGTCCTGCTCCCGGGCGCGCTCAGGATCTCGCGCACGCCCAGGGCGCGGAAGAACTCGGCCTGGTCGGAGAACAGGTAGCGCCCCGTCTTGAAGTCGCGGTACTGGGGGATCACGAAGTCCAGCACCACGCAGAGCGCGCCGCCCTCGCGCCTCTCCCCGATGAACAGCCCCGCCGGCACCATGTCGCGCAGCACGAAGAAGGTGACGTGGCGGTCGGTGGGGGCGTGCGCGAAGCCGGGGAGGAAGCGCTGGATCTCGTCCCGGTGGAAGTCCAGGAAGTAGCGCAGGTACTCGGAGTCGGGCTGCACGCGGAGGAGCTTGAAGTACTCCCGCGAGCCCAGCATCTGCCGCAGGTAGTACAGGTTGATGAGGACGATGATGAAGTTGACGGCCGCGACGGGGTAGGCGTGGATGAGCACCCCGTACACGGTGAACGCCGCCGAGCCGGCCAGGTTGATGAGCCGGAGCCTGAGGATGGAGCTCATCGTCAGCGACACGGCCACCAGCACGGAGGCCACGTAGCCGACGATCTCCAGGAGCACCTGCGAGTTCATGGGAAGGATCGGTCTTCGTGGCCGGCAATAGCGTTGACGTGGCGATTCACCGGTATGCCTCGCCCCGCGGGAGCACCCGGAGCACGCGGATGGCCGCGGACGGCACCTCGAACGTGAACAGCACTCGCCAGTCGCCGACCCGGAGCCGGAAAGTGGGCGGCCGTACGTCCGTGAGCCGCACCACGTCGCCCTGCTCGGTCGCGGCCAGGCGCGCTACGGCTTCGCGTACGCGGTCCGCCATCCCGTGGTCCATCGATCGAAGGTCCTTGAGAGCGGGCCGTGTCCACTCCACCCCGTAGCTCATCGCCCCAGCTCGCGTTTCAGCTCGGCGTCGGACAGCACTTCGCCACGATGGATCGACTCGTACGCTTCCTCCACTGCGGCGCGCTCCTGTTCCGTGTAGGGCTCGTTATCCGCCGGGGCGTTGCGCAGGAACGCTGGCAGCCCGCCGGATGTGGAGGCGCTCAACGCCTCCAGGACCCGCTCCGCGACCTCGGCTTCGCTGTCGGGCAGGCTGTCCACCAGGCGGTGCAGTCGTTCTTTCACGGTCATGGTCGGGGCTCTCCGGTTCAGTGCTCCGCGTCGAACGGCGTGAGCCGGTTTGGGTCTCATATCTGGTACCGCTCGGGGGCGGTGCGGGTCCAGCCTGCGCGGCTCCGTGGGAAGCGCACCGATACTACCCGCTTCGCTGCCAGAGAACAAGCTCGGAGCAGGGGCCACTCCTCAGCCGATCCAGTGCCCCGGTCCATGTGCCGCGTGGATCGCCTGGCTCACGGCGTGTGCTCCAGTTCCGCGGCACACCCGCGCGCGCGTGCCGCCACGTCACGGGCCAGGCGAAGGAGATATCGGGCGTCCAGGCCCTCCTCGTCGATCAACTGCTCGGCCAGCGCCGGCGCCGCACGCGACACGCGCTGCGCCAGCGCCGCCACTTCGGGCAGGAGTCTCTTCGGCAGGCGGCTGCGCGCCGCCTCGCGGAGCCATGCGGCACGATCGATCCGATCGAGCGCGGTGTGCCCGCCGATCGACATCGCCGTCCGCAGCTCCCGCAGCCGCCCCGACTTCAGGCCGAGCCCCAGCGCGCTCGCCACGTCGTAGAGCGGTGCCAGTGCTCCGTTCTCACCGGGTCTGATCAGGAGGGAGAAGTTGCGCAGGTGCGCGTCCGTCCCGGCGGTGATCCAGGCGAAGCCCACCCCACGGATGAAGTCGTCCACGCTGCCCGGAGCCGCATGGTCCCGCAGCAGCTGTACGATCTCCATGATCCCCGCGCCTCCCTCCGCCATGTACTTCAGCGCGGGATCCAGACCCAGCGCCTGCGCCATGTCCTCCTGGTGGAGCCGGCGCACTTCGCCATCCGGGGCCGTCCACCGGTCGTAGCGCTCCACCGCTATCGCACGCTGCTCGCCGAAGCGTACCACCCGCGCCGCCGCCGCGCGCAGCCCGGCCGCGCGGGCGAGCCGCAGGCAGAAGTGCTCGTTCTCGTTGTGCCCCGCCACCCCGGGCATCGGCGGTTTGAGGATGTGGGTGCTGGCGCGCTGCCCCGATGGCCGCCCCCACCGGGATGCCGGGGCGTCCCACACCAGGGCTACCTTCCCCAGCGCGCCGGGAAGGCTGAATTGCCCTGTACGCACCACGCGCCGATGCGGGGACGCTCGCGCCGCCACCTCCCGCAGCAGCGTTTCCAGCCGAGCGTCGTCCAGCCATTCGATCCCGGCCGCAGCGGCGCCGGACGCGATCTCCGCCGCGCGCCCCGGCGCGGCGAACTGCACCGCGCCCGCGCAGTCCTCCCCCACGTGGGCCAGCATGGCGTACGGGTCGTCGCGCGACACTCCGAACTCCGCTTCGATCTCCTGCAGCCGCGCCTCGTTGTCCGGGAGCAGGCCCCGGAGCCAGTGGCGCACGGCGAGCCCTTCGTGCTCCGGAGCGGCCAGCGGAAGCGCCAGTGAAACGGGGTAGGCATACGGGTCGCCCCTCCACGCGTCCGTGTAGCGGAGCCTGTACAGGCGAGACGCGGGGACTCGCGTAAGATGAGCCACCACGACCCGGTCGAGGAGGACGACGAGCTCCGGCGGCACGCTCATGCCGCACCGCCCGGGACGTGCGCGTCCAGCCGCACGCTCAGCGCAGCCAGCGTGCGCAGCACGAGCGCGACCTCCAGGCGCTCCCCCCCGCTTCCAGCGAGGCGATCCACTGGCGCGAGCAGCCGACCCGGTCGGCCACCGCCTGCATGCTGAGTCCCTGGCGCTTCCGCTCCGTGCGCACCAGGAGCCCGATCTCGCGAACCGTGCTGAGCCTCATCCCGCACCTGTAAGCGATCGTTAACACAACCCGGAATGGAAACGATCGCTTACATGTGGAAGGTTGTCAACGATCGCCGACGCTACCCCGCGCCCCCCAGCGGCGCCAGCCGGGTCTCCCGCACCTCCGCCAGCTTCCGCTTCAGCCGCTGGAACTCGAATTCCTCCGCATCTGTCCGCGTGTACCCCTCCCAGGCCAGGTTCGTCTTCTCCAGCGGGTCGCAGTGCAGGTCGTACATCTCCCACTGGCTGGGCACCGCGCCGTCCGCGTGTACTTCGCCCCGTGCTGCGCCGGGAAGTAGCCCGTCATCAGCGTGGCGCGCGCCGGCGTGCACATGCAGGCGTTGGTGAAGGCGTTCCGGAAGGTGACGCCGTGGCGCTGCAGGCGGGTCAGCCCGCGCAGGTTCCTCGCGGCCCACCCCGGGGGGAAGTGCTGGATCGCCCGGTCCTGGTCCGTCACGAACAGCACCACGTTCATCCCTGCCATGCTGCGGTTGTTCGGCTGAGCCATGGGGGTCCTCTTCCGGCGGGGTCGGCGGGAGACATCGGGGGGGCGCTTCCGGGCACAATGTCGTCGCGGCCG
Organism: uncultured Gemmatimonadales bacterium; assembly: GCA_963733105.1. Classification (GTDB taxonomy): domain Bacteria; phylum Gemmatimonadota; class Gemmatimonadetes; order Longimicrobiales; family Longimicrobiaceae; genus JAFAYN01. The sequence goes on from CAVTCB010000006.1 coordinate 83,189, forward strand.
GAGGGGCCGGCAAGGAAACATGCGGCAGCCCGGAACGCTCCCCTTGACATGAAAGGGGTAGCCGCCGCATACTCCCCTCGACCTGACAAGGGAGAGAGCCATGAGCGCAGCCGACCTGGTCCACGGACCGCTGCACCTGATGATCCTGAAGACGCTGTCGTGGGGGCCCATGCACGGGTACGCCATCGCCCGCTGGATCCGGGACGTCACCGACGACGTGATGCAGATCGAGGAGGGATCGCTCTACCCCGCGCTCCACCGCATGGAGCAGCGCGGGTGGATCGAGGCGGACTGGGGCGTCTCGGAGAACAACCGGCGCGCCAAGTTCTACCGCCTCACCCCGGAGGGGCGGCGGCACCTCACCGCCGAGTCGCCCGAGTGGCTCCGCTTCGCGCACGCCGTGGGGAAGGTGCTGCAGACGGTGGAGCAGCCGGCGCCGAGGCCCGCGTGAGGCTCCGCGACCGCACGGGCGCGCAGCCGTTCTGGCGGCGCTACCTCCGCCTCGGCGGGCCCGACGTGGCCGCGGACGTGGACGACGAGCTCGCCTTCCACCTGGAGATGCTCGTCGACGAGAACCTGGCGCGCGGGATGGCGCCGGAGGAGGCGCGGCGCGCGGCGCTGAAGCGCTTCGGCGACCGCGGCCGGGTGGAGCGCGAGTGCCGCGAGATCGGCGAGCAGCGGGAGCGCGCCATCCGCCGCGGCGACCGGCTGGACGCGCTCCGGGGCGACCTGCGCTTCGCCGTGCGGCAGCTCCGCGCCCACCGCGCCACCACCCTGGTCGCCGTGGTGACGCTGGCGCTGGGGATCGGGGCCGTCACCGCCATCTTCAGCGTGGTGCACTCGGTGCTCCTCCGCCCCCTCCCCTACGCCGACGCGGACCGGCTGGCGGTGGTGTCGGAGACCTGGCACGGGAGCACGGCCCCCGTCTCGGCGGGGCACTTCTCCGACTGGCGGGCGCGGAGCACCTCGTTCGAGTCGCTGGCCGCGTTCGAGGGGGGCACCTTCACCCTGTCCGCTCCCGGGCACGAGCCGGAGCGGGTGTACGGGGGGCGCGTCACCGCCGACTTCTTCCGCGCCGCGGAGATGCGGCCCGCGCTGGGGCGCTGGCTCCTCCCCGGGGAGGACCGCCCCGGGAGCGGCCGCGCCGTCGTGCTCAGCCACCCCCTGTGGATGCGCCTGGGCGCCGACCCCGGGGTGGTGGGGACGGCGCTGCGGCTGAACGGCGAGCCGTACACCGTGGTGGGCGTCGCCCCCCGGGCGTACACGCTCACCTCCCTGGACGAGGCGCTCTGGGTGCCGATGGCGTGGACCCCGGAGGCGCGGAGCGACTACGACTCGCACGGCCTCTTCGTCCTGGGCAAGCTGAAGCCGGGGGTCACGCGCGGGCGGGCGGAAGCCGAGATGGTGCGGCTGACGGCGGCCATCAACGCCGCGCACCCCGAGCAGCCGGCGCTGCGGGCGCGCTCGGCCCGCGTGCGCGACTTCCGCGAGGTCCTGGTGGGCGGCTACCGCAGGCAGCTCCTGGTGCTCCTGGCGAGCGTGGGCCTCGTCCTCCTCCTGGCGGTGGTCAACGTGGCCAACCTCCTCCTGGCGCGGGCCCGGACCCGGCAGAAGGAGATCTCCATCCGCGCGGCGCTGGGAGCCGGGCGGGGGCGCATCGTGCGGCAGCTCCTCACCGAGAGCGTGGTGCTGTCGCTGGCCGGGGGCGCGGCCGGGCTGGCGGTGGCGTGGCTGGGGGTCCGCTTCCTGGTGCGGATGGGCCCGGCGGCCGTGCCGCGGCTGGAGCAGGCCGAGCTGAGCGTCCCGGTGCTCGCCTTCGCCTTCGCGGCGGTGGTGGGGAGCGGGCTCCTCTTCGGCCTGGCGCCCGCGCTGCGCGCCGGGCGCGTGGACCTGCAGGGCACCCTGCGCGAGGGCGGACGCACCGCCGCGGCGCGCCCGGCGCGCGACCGCCTGCGCGGGGCGCTGGTGGCGGCCGAGCTGGCGCTGGCTCTGGTCCTCCTGGTGGGGGCGGGGCTCCTGGTCCGCAGCTCCGTCCTCCTGGGCCGGGTGCCCGCGGGGTTCGAGCCCTCGGGCGTGCTCACCGCGCGCCTCACCCTCCCCGGGGCCGCGTACCCCGACGCCCGGCGGGTGGCCGACGCGTACGCGCGGGTGGTGGAGGAGCTGCGCGCCCTCCCCGGCGTCCGGGAGGCGGCGGCCGTCAACTCGCTCCCCATGGGCGATGCGAGCTCCAACGTGGGGCTGGACGTGGAGGGGCGCGCCTTCGCCCCCGGCGAGGCTCCGCAGGTGGACTTCCGCGTCGCCACCCCCGGCTACTTCGAGGCCATGCGCATCCCCCTGCGCGAGGGCCGGGCGCCGGACGGGCGGGACCACGAACGGGCGCCCCGGGTGGCGCTCGTCAACGAGACGCTCGCCCGCCGGCTCTGGCCCGGCGAGAGCGCGCTGGGGAAGCGGATCTCCTGCTGCGACGGCGGGCGGTCCGAGTGGCGCGAGGTGGTGGGCGTGGTGGGCTCGGTGCGGCACTTCGGGCTCCGGAACGAGCCGCAGCCGGAGATCCACCTCCCCTTCCGCCAGGCGCCGCCCGCCACCTGGGACTGGTCGGAGCGCTCCATGACGCTGGTGGTGCGCGCCGCCGACCCGGCCGCCCTCGCCCCCGCGGTGCGCCGCGTGGTGCGCTCCCTCCACCCCGCCGTCCCCGTGTACGACGTCCGCACCCTGGACGAGGTGGTGGCGGGCACGCAGGCGGGCTCCCGCTTCAACACCCTCCTCCTCGCCGGGCTGGCGCTCACCGGGCTGGTGCTGGCCGTGGTGGGGATCTACGGCGTGGTCTCCTACTTCGTCAGCGAGCGCACCCACGAGATCGGGGTGCGGCTGGCGCTGGGGGCCACCGCCCGCGACGTGGTGCGGCTGGTGGTGCGCGAGGGGGTGGCGATGGGGCTCGTCGGGCTCGCGGTCGGCCTGGCCGCCGCGCTGGCGGCGGCGCGCGTCCTCCGCGCCTTCCTCTTCGGCGTGACCCCCGCCGACCCCTGGTGCTGGCGGCGAGCTGCGCCGTGCTCCTCGCCGCGGCCGTCCTGGCCAGCTGGCTCCCCGCCCGCCGCGCGGCGCGCGTGGAGCCGCTGGCCCTCCTCCAGTGATCCCCCACTCCGACCGGGAACCCATGCGCTTCCGATTCGCCGCGACCACGGCCGCGCTGCTCTGCGCTCTCGCCGCCCCGCCCGCCCCGGCCCAGTCCTTCGACCCCGACCGGGACTCCCCGCTGAGCCTGCTCGCCGTCCCCGCGGACGGAGTGGCCTACTTCGACACCCGCACCCGCGCCGAGGCGCTCTTCGCCGAGCGGAAGTACGCCGAGGCGGAGCCGCTGGCCGAGCGGCTGGTCCGCGAGTACCCGCGCGACGGGGAGAACTGGATCCTGCTCGGGCGCGTCAAGGCCGCCCTGGACCGGTACGCCGAGGCCGCCGCGGCGTACGAGCGGGCGGGCCCGCTGATGGGGTGGGGGGTCTTCCACCTGGCCGGGGTCAACGCGGCCCTCAACCGGCTGGGGGCGGGGGACCGGGAGGCCGCCTTCGGACACCTGCGGCGCGAGGTCTTCGAGCGCCGGAGCCTGTTCCGCACCCGCCTCCCCGACTGGTTCCCCACCCTCCGGAGCGACCCGGAGCTCCTGCGGCTCGCCGGCCGCGCCGACACGGCCGGGTGGACGCGGGACGAGGGGTGGGCGCGCGACCTGGAGCACCTCCGCGACGAGGTGAAGCGCACCAACCCCGACTACCACGACGAGCCCCTCCCGGCCGAGTTCACCCGCCGCTTCGAGGAGCTGAAGCGGAGCGTCCCCCGCCTCTCGGACGAGGAGATCTACGTGGGGATGGCGCGGATGCTCGCCTCGCTGCGCCAGGGGCACGTGGCGCTCTTCACCCCCCCCGCCGGCCGGCAGCTCCCGCTGCACCTGTACGCCTTCCCGGAGGGGGTGTTCGTGGTCGGCGCGGCCGAGCCGCACGGGGATCTGGTGGGGTCGCGGCTCCTCGCCGTGGGCGGCGTCCCGGCCGAGGAGGCGCTGCGGCGCCTGGGCGGGCTGCGCAGCACCGACGGGGACATGCAGCACGTGTGGGGGGTGGCGGACCTGGCCTCGGCCACCCGCCTGAAGGGGCTGGGGATCATCGGCTCCACCGACTCGGCGAGCGTCACGGTGCAGCGTCCGGGCGGCCCGGTCCGCCGGGTGACGGTGGCGACGGTGGCTCCCACGCGGCAGGACATGCTCGTCCCGCCGAAGGGGGTGGCGCCCCCCCTCTTCCTGAGCCGGCTGGACCAGCGCCACTGGGAGCGCGCGCTCCCGGAGCACCGCGCCCTGTACGTGCAGATGAACAACGTGACCAACGACCCGGACGAGACGCTGGCCGCCTTCGGGGTGCGCCTGCGGGGGGTGCTCGCGGAGGCGCGCCCGGAGAACCTGATCCTGGACCTGCGCCACAACAACGGGGGATCGACCAGCAACTACCCCGAGTTCCTGCGCACCGTGGTCGGCTTCAGCCAGCTCCCCGGGAGCCGGGTGTACGTACTGATCGGGCGCCGCACCTTCTCGGCCACCGCCAACCTCATCACCGACCTGGAGCGCCTGGCCGACCCGGTGTTCGTGGGCGAGGCGAGCAGCGAGTGCTGCCACTTCTACGGCGACCCGGCCCTGGTGGTGCTCCCCTACAGCGGCGTCCAGGCGGAGCTCACCGCGGTGAAGTGGAACCTGAGCCGCAACGTCTTCGACGAGCGCCGGGAGATGAGCCCCGAGGTCCCGGTGCAGCTCACCGCCGCCGACTACTTCGCCGGCCGGGACCCGGCGCTGGACACGGTGTTCCGGCTCATCCGGAGATCGGGGTCGACGGGGGGATGAAGGCGGGGGGGTGAAGGGCGGGGTTCGGGCGTGCCCCCCGCTGGCGCGGGGGTCGGGCTGCGGCTCCGTAAAGCACGATACAACCGTGCTTAACGGAGTCGAGCCCCGCGCAAACCACGCGCGGGTCTCGCCCCTTCGGGCTCGCATCCCTCACGCAACTGCTTTGTGTACCTGTGGTTGCCTCCTCCGGTGAGGTCCGCGTCGGGCGAATGAATTCGCTGCAACAACGGCACGAAGTCCGCCTTCGCGGACTCACGGCAACCACGAAAAAGCCCTCCCCCAGAATTGGGGGAGGGTGGCGAGCCCGAGTGAGCCGGGTGGGGGCGCGCGGAGGGCACCTCCGGCAGAGTCTCCCCGAACCCTGATCGGTGTCGTTCTCCCCTCCCCCGCAAGCGGGGGAGGGGGGTGGATCAGCGCCGGTTCAGGATGGCGTCGATGCGGTTCCACTCCTGCACCAGGTCGGCGCGGTCGTCGGCGTCCAGGGCCTCGCCGCCTCCGGAGCCGTCGCCCTCCTTCATCAGCTGCATGAGCCGGTCGCGCCGCTGCTCCAGCTTCGCGCGCTCCGCGTCCGTCAGCGTGTTCGGGTCTGCCACTGTCGCCTCCCGGGTGGGTGGGTGTCGTGCTCGGGGTGCTTCCCGCCTGCAAGGTGCACCGCGGGCCCACCCACCGCAACCACGGGTCCCCGGCGCCCGGCCCTCAGCTCCCGGGAGGAGCCTGGGGGGAGGGGGACGCGTGCCAGTGGACCACCTTCCACCCGCCGCCCTCGCGGCGGAACACCACGGACCGGCGCGCAGGCGACTCGGCGCCCAGGTGGAAGGTGACGACCGCGGCGTCGGCGCCGGCCATCTGGACGCGCAGGTCGCGCGGGGCGAGCCCCTGCACCATGGGCCGGCCGGCCCGGGCGCGGGCGGTGCGCTGCGCCTCGAAGAACCGGGAGAAGACCGCCTCCACCGCCGCCTTCCCGTCGGCGCGGGTGGGGACCTGGGCGAACGGGAAGAACATGGTGACGTCCTCCGCGAGGTAGCCCCGGAACGGCTCCCACTGCAGGGAGTCGAAGGCGGCGATGAAGCCCGCCGCGGCGCGGTGCGCGCCCGCCGAGTCGGGATGGACTTCCGGGGCGCGCGTCGCGCCGCAGCCGGCCAGCACGCCGAGCGAGGACAGGACGAGGAGGATGCGAACGGGTCTGTGCATTGATGGGCTCTCTGGATGAAAAGGGTTGGATCGGGGTGTGGGTCGTCGGCGGGGCGCTCCCTCCGGAAAGCAAGAACTCGCTTCGCTCAGACAGCTTGCTTTCCTCCGGGAGCACCCCACCTCCTCCCGTGGGTAACTCCTACTACAACTACGCGCGCAGTCAGCAGTTGCGTGAGGGATGCGAGCCCGAAGGGGCGAGACCCGGCGCAGTTTGCCGGGGCTCGACTCCGTTGGGAACGGTTGTATCGTTCCCTACGGAGCCGCAGCCCGACCCCCGCGCCAGCGGGGGGCACGCCCGAACCTCCCGAACGAAAACTTACCCCCCTGCCCGCAGAGCCTCGACAGGCTGGATGCGGAGGGCGCGCCTGGCCGGGACGGCGCTCGCGAGGAGGCCCACGCCCATCATGAACGCCGCGATCGCCGCGAACGCCGCGAAGCCCAGCGCAGGCCCGGCCCCCCGCGCCACCTCGGGGAGGCCCCAGGCCACCACCATGCTCCCCGGCACGCTCCCGGCGAGGACCCCCAGCCCCACCTGAGCCATGGCCGGGGAGAAGACCCCGGTGAGGATGCGGCGCGGGCTCGCGCCCACGGCGGCGCGGATCCCGATCTCGCGCGTGCGCCGCGTGACGGTGAACGACATCAGCGAGTAGACGCCCGCGGTCGAGAGGAGGAGGGCCACCGCGCCCACCACGCCGAGCACCCGGAGGAAGAAGCCGAGGGTCATCCGGTCGGCCCGGCCGATCCGGTCCATCGGCATGGCGTCGTAGAGCCGCAGCGTGGGGTCCACCGCGGCGGCGATCCCGCGGAGCCGCGGCGCCAGGGAGCCGGCGTCCCCCCGCACCCGCACGGCCAGGTGGAGCGGGTAGGCGCCGGCCGGGGACGCGGGGCGGTAGAGCACCGGGCCCAGCGCCGACTCGTCGCCGCCGGCGGTGAGGCTCCTCACCACGCCGACGATGCGGTACCACGGGCCCGGCTCCGGGCGCTCGACCGCGGCCTCGCGCACGCGCAGGCCGACGGGGTCGCGGCCCCCGAGGACGCGCTGGACGAAGCGCTGGTCCACGACCACCACGTCCCGGCCGAGCTCGACGTCGCCGGCGTCGAAGGCGCGCCCGGAGAGGACCGGGGCGCCGAAGGCGTCGAAGAAGCCCGGGTCCACCGCGGCGGACTTCACCGAGTGCGTGGCCCCGCCCCCCGGGGCCGCCGCCGCGCCGTCCACCTCCACCTCCATCCAGGGGTGGTGCATCCCCGGGAGCCGGCTCCCGTAGGTGACGCGGGCGACGCCGGGCTCGCCCTCCAGGCGCCGCGCCAGCTCCCGGTAGGTGGCCGCGAAGCGGGCGCGGAGCGCGGCCTCCGCGGCCTCCTCCGGGGTGCCGGGCGGGGTGGCGCGGTCCATCTCCAGCCGGACGGACAGGTACTCCGCCGCCGCGAAGCGGAGCCCGGGGGCGCCGTACCGCCCCACGCGCACGTTCCACCCCACGGACACCACGACCAGGAGGAAGACGACGGTGAGCGCCACCTGGGTGACGATCACCCCGGTCCACACCCCCCCGAACCCCGTCCCGGAGCCGCCCGCGGCGGCGTGCTTGAGGCCGGCCTGCAGCCGGGGCCCGGTGGCCCTGAGCGCGGGGACGACGCCCACCACCACGGCGGCCAGGACCGCGAGCACGCCGGCGTAGAGGAGCGTCGCCGGCGCCAGCCGGTCGTCCCACCAGAACGGGGGCACGGCCCCCTCGGCGACGAGGGCGGCCCTGACCCACCGCAGCCCGAGCGCCGCGGCCGCGAGCCCCACGGCGGCGGCCACGGAGGTGAGCACCAGCGCCTCGGCGAAGAGCTGCGCGGCGATCCGGCCGCGGCTCGCCCCCAGCGCGGTGCGGACGGTGATCTCGCCCGCGCGCGTCAGGGTCCGCGCGAACACCAGCGTGGCGACGTTGGCGCCGCAGACGCCCAGGAGCCCCAGGAAGAAGAGGTTGAGCGCGTACATCATCCGCATCTGGAGGACCCCGTCGGGGGCGGAGGACCAGAGCGACTCCACGTACGGCTCGACGAAGGGACGGAGGTTCTTCGCGTTCGGGGGAGCCGGCGGCGGCGCGCAGGCCGGCGGCGCCGAGCTCGGCCTGCGCCGCGCCGAGCCCCACCCCCGGGGCGAGGCGGCCGAACATCCGGATGGCGGGCCCCTCGCCCCGCCGGAGGGCGGAGCCGTCCAGCCGCAGCGGGACCCAGAGGCCGTGGTTGACGGGGAAGGCGAAGCCCGGCGGCATCACCCCCACCACGGTGACCGGCGAGCTTCCCAGCCGCACCGTCCGTCCGACGGCGCCGGGGTCGCCCCCGAAGCGGCTCCGCCACAGGTCGTGGCCCAGGACCGCCACGGGGGGCGCCCCGGGCTCCTCGTCCGCCTCCACCAGGGGCCTCCCCAGGAGCGGGGGGACGCGGGTCACGCGGAACGCGGACGCGCTGATCTCCACGCCCTCCACGGGCTCGGTCCGTCCGTCCGGGGTGATCAGGTTGCGCTCCAGCGGCTGGAACGCCCCCAGCTCCCGGACCGACTCCAGCTCCCCGCGCCACGCCAGGAAGTCGTGCGCCGTGCGCTGCTCGGTCTTCCCCTTCGCCGCGTCCCGGACGTAGATCCCCACCACGCGTCCGCCGTCCGGGAAGGGGAGCCTCGGGCGGACCAGGTCGTTGACGAGCTCGAGGTATGCCGCGCCGCCCCCGATGGCGACCGAGAGCGCCAGCACCGCGACCGCCGTGAGCCCGGGGGAGCGGAGCAGCATGCGGACGCCCAGCCTGAAGTCCAGCGACATCCCGGCCAGGCGGGTGATCCCCCGGACGTCGCGCCCCTCCTCCTTGTACCGGTCCACGCCGCCGAAGAGGACGGCGGCCCGGCGCCGCGCCTCCCGCGGCTCCAGCCCCTGCTCGCGCGCCAGCCGCTCCGCCTCCATCTCCATGTGGAAGCGCATCTCCTCGTCCATCTCCGCCTCCAGCCGGTCGGGCCGCCGGAGCCCGCGCCAGAGCGACCGCGCACGCGCGAAGAGGCCCTTCACCTCACGCCTCCCGGGGCGTGGTGCGCAGGGCCGTGCCGATGGCCTCGGCCAGCCGGTTCCAGCTCGCCACCTCCTCCCCCAGCCGCTCCCGCCCCGCGGCGGTGAGCCGGTAGTACTTGGCGCGGCGGTTGTTGTCGGACACGCCCCACTCGCTCTCGATCAGCCCCCGGTGCTCCAGGCGATAGAGGGCGGGGTAGAGCGCGCCCTGCTGGACGTGGAGCGCGCCGCCCGAGATCTGCTCGATGCGGAGGAGCACCCCGTAGCCGTGCAGCCTCCCCAGGGAGACGGCCTTGAGGATCAGGAGGTCGAGCGTTCCGGGGAGCAGCTCTGCGGTTTCGGCCATGGCCTCTCTCCTAAGCGGGATAGGGAAGAGAAAGATCGCGGCCCTTCTCCTAATCTGTCAAGGAGAGGCGAGGCTCAGAGCCACCCCTTCTCGCGCGCGGTGCGGGCGGCCTCGATGCGGTTGGCGGCGCCCAGCTTGGAGATGGCCCCGGAAAGGTAGTTCCGCACCGTCCCCTCGGAGAGGAAGAGCCTGGCCGCGATGGCGGCGCCGGTGAGCCCCTGCGCGGCCAGCCGGAGCACCTCCCGCTCGCGGTCGCTCAGCGGGTCGCGCTCGGTCCAGGCTTCGCGCGCCAGCTCGGGGTCGATGGCCCGGCCGCCGGCGTGCACCCGCCGGACGGCGTTGGCGAGCTCCTCGGACGGGCTGTCCTTGAGGAGGTAGCCGGCCGCGCCGGCGTCGAGGGCGCGCCGGAGGTAGCCGCTGCGGGCGAAGGTGGTGAGGATGACGACGCGGGTGGGGAGCTCCCGCCGCGCGATCTCGGCGGCGGCTTCCAGCCCGGTCATCTCCGGCATCTCGATGTCGGTGAGGAGCACGTCGGGGCGGTGCCGCTCCACCAGCTCCAGCGCCTCCCGCCCGTTCCCCGCCCGGCCGACGACCTCGATGTCGCTCTCGATCTCCAGGAGCGCGGCGAGCGCGCCGAGCACCATGGACTGGTCCTCGGCGATCAGGACGCGGATCACGGGGCCCCCTCCGCGGGGACGCGGACCGTCAGGCGCAGCCCGCGCCCCGCTCCGCCCCGGTCCCGGTGGACGCTCCCTCCGGCGGCCTCCACCCGCTCGCGCATCCCGCGCAGCCCGCTCCCCTCGGGGACCTCGTCCCCCGCGCCGTCGTCCTCCACCACGAGCACGTGGCCGCCGCCTTCCAGGCGCGACCGGATGCGGCAGGACGCCGCGCCCGAATGGCGGACGACGTTGGTCACCGCCTCGCGCAGCGCGAGGGCGAGCGCTTCCCCGGCGGCGCGCTCCGGCTCCACCGGCTGGAGGTCCAGCTCGACGCGGATGCCGGCGGCGCCCAGCAGCGAGCGCGCCCGCTCGACCTCCTCCGGGAGCGAGGCGCGGTAGCCGCGGATGGCCTCGCGCACCTCGCGCAGCGCCTCGCGCGACACCCGCTCCACGTCGCGGATCTCCCGGGCCGCGCGCTCGGGGTCGCGCGTGGCGAGCTTGGCCGCCAGCTCCGACTTGAGGACGATCAGGGAGAGGGTGTGTCCCAGCAGGTCGTGCAGGTCGCGGGCGATCCGCTCGCGCTCGGCCACCGCCGCCAGCTGCCCGATCCGCTCCTGCGCCATCCGCAGCTTGTGGTCGGCCCGCCTGACCCCGGTCTGGTGGAGGTTTACGAAGCCGATCATCAGCGGGAGCGCGGCCGCGGAGATCCAGAAGTGGGGCGGGGTCCCGGTGATCCACCCCGTCAGCAGGCCCCCGAGCGCGATCAGCACGATGGCCGACGCCGCGACGCGGGTGCGCGGGTGGGTGCCGGCGAAGCTCGCCGCGTAGGTGAAGAAGACGGAGGAGCCGGTGTTGACGGGAGCGAACGCCGCGCCCAGGAGCGCCTGCAGCGCGGCGATCAGGAGGAGCTCCCGCCCGCTCGCCCAGTACCCGCGGAAGTAGGAGACCAGGAACACGGCCACCCCCAGCACCGTGGCCGTCGCTTCGGCGGCGGTCAGCTCCCCCAGGCGGAGCCGGATGGCCGGCTGGACCAGGAATACCGGGAGGAAGGCCAGCCAGACGTACGGCGTCCAGCCGAGGCGCTCGTCGGGGGGGAGGAGCCCCCGCCGGGCCGGCCGCCCGGGGGGGAGTGTCGCCTGCTCGGTCATCCGTGGCTCTTCCTAGCGAAGGCGGAAGTCGTCGACCCGGAAGCCGAACGGCCCCGGCTGCGGCCCGCCGGCCAGCACCACCCCCATCACGTCGCTCCCGTCGATGCCGAAGTCGGACCAGGCCATCGCGACCTCGGTCCACTCCGGCCCCGCCACGAAGGTGCGGGTGAGGGGCGTGCTCCCCTTGCTGCGGGCAAATACCATGACACGGTACGTCCTGCCGTCGCCGCGGGTGCGGAAGGCGAGCCCCTGCCGCGCCGACAGGTCGACCGGGGCCATGGGCTGCGTCCCGGGTGTCCACATGGCGCCGTACCAGGCGTACGGGACCGTGCTGGTGATGGTCCCGGCCACTTCGAGGGCGCGCCGGCTGCTCCCGGCGCCGCCCTCCACCACCCGCACCTCGCCCGTGGAGGTGCCGCCGGCGTAGCTGTCGGGCGAGGGCATCCACGCCCCGAGCGCCGCGTCGGGGCTCCCGCTCTCCCAGTCGCTCACCAGCCCGCTCGCGGGGACGGCGGGGCCGCTCCGCTCCGCCGCCTGCGCCGCGGCGACCGTGCGCGCGAAGCGCTCCCGGTCCACCGGGACGCCCTGCTTCCACACCCCCGCGACGGCGCGCGTGGCCGTGATGTCCCGCGTGGGGTCTCCCTCCACCAGGAGGAGGTCGGCGCGGAGGCCGGGCGCGATGCGGCCCCGGTCCGCCAGGCGGAACGCGCGGGCGGGGGCGAGGGTGGCCGCGGTGAGAGCTTCGGCCGGGGTGAGCCCGGCCTGAACCAGCAGCTCCAGCTCGCGGTGCATGGCGGCGCCGTGGGAGGTGCCCGGGTTGGGGGCGTCGGTGCCGGCCAGGATGGGTACCCGCGCCGCCCGGAGCCGCCGGACGGTCGCCAGCGCTGCCGGGAAGCTCAGCTCGGGCGCGCCGGCGCGCCGCGGGAAGGACTGCGCCAGCATGGCGCGGCTGGCGGGGAGGAGGTGGCCCGCCAGGCGGGCGTCCCCGGCCAGCGCCGCTCCGCCCGGGGTGCCGGTGATCCCCATCAGCACGGTGAGCGTGGGGACCACGAAGACGCCGCGGGCGCGGGCGAGGGCGGCGAGCTCGGCGTCGGCCTCGCGGTCGGCGAAGAGGTGCACCAGCCCGTCCGCCCCCGCCTCGATGGCCTGCTTCGCGCCCTCTGCGTCCCCCACGTGCACCACGGCCAGCTTTCCCCGCCGGTGCGCCGCCTCGACCACGGCGCGCAGCGTCGCCGCGTCCAGCGTCGGGAGCGACATCCCGTAGGGGTGGCCGTCGTCCAGGACCGCCTTGATCCAGTCGGAGCCCTCGGCGACGCGCGCGTCCACGAAGGCCTGCGCGGAGTCGGGGGAGGCGAGGGTGGGGATCGGGAGGCCGAACTGGGAGCCGTGGCCGCCGGGGGCGGTCACCAGCGTCCCCGCGGAGAAGAGGTCCGCCCGGTCCTTCGCCCCGCCGGCGGCCTGCTCGGCGCGCAGGGTGCGGGCGAGGCGCTGGTCGGTGAACATGTCCAGCTCGGTGGTGACGCCGAAGACCACGGCCTCGCGCAGGGCGTCGCCGTACACGTGCGTGTGGGCGTCGATCAGCCCGGGCATCAGGGTCTTCCCGGCCGCTTCGACGACGACCGCGCCCCGCGGGGCCTCCAGGCGGCGCCCGACGCGGGCGATGAGCCCGTCCCGCACCAGGACGTCGGTGTGCTCCAGGACGCGCTCCCCGTCGAACACGCGGGCGTCGCGGAAGAGCGTGGCCGGCTGCTGCTGGCCCGCGGCGGGGGCGGCGAGCGCGGCGAGGAGGGCGGCCAGGACGGCCGTGCGCGAGAAGAGGGGCATCGGGGTCTCCGGTACACGGTATTTCAGGGGGCGGTGCGCGGTTCGCGCCGCAGTATGGAAGGTGGCGGAGGCGGCGCCGGGCCAACATTCCACAACGTCACGAATTCCATGTGACGTTCGTCATCTGGATCGGCGGTAGCTGTCTTGATCGATTGGACCACAACGACCTGGTCGAGGTCGGCGTCTACGGCGCCGGGGACTGAGCGCCGGCCCGGCCCCACGCGAAGCGGCCGGCATGGACAGGGTCCATGCCGGCCGCTTCCTGCTCCCCGGGCCGGCGTGCGGCTCAGAAGTACGACTGGAGGCCGCCGCGCCGGCGGACGTCGAGGGTGGCGCAGTGGAAGGAGCCGCCCAGGGCGTTGAAGCTCCGGAAGGGGCAGGGGATGGGCTCCATCCCCCACCCCCGCAGCATCTCCTGCAGCTCCGTTTCGTTCTCCTCCACCAGCACGTGGCGCTCGTCCAGGCTGAGGAGGTTCATGGAGACCCAGGCGCTGCTCATGTAGAGCCGCCGGTCGCCGTGGGCGTTCGGCTGCGGCGCGAAGCGGACGTCCCAGTCGCGGAACTGCGGCGGGACTTCGGGGAGGCGCTCCGGGTTGAGGAGGAGCTTCCCCGCCGCGAGGGGGAGCATCGTGGCGTCGATGTGCATGGGGTGCGGATCGTCCGTCTCCAGCACGTGCACGGTGTACGACGGGCCGAGGTGCCGGCGCAGCCACTCGATGCCGAGGGCGTTCGTGACGTGGCTGCGCTGGGCGAAGATGTCCCGCCCGCAGCGGATGAAGTCGGCCGCGTCGAAGGTGGGCTCGTACTCCGTGACCATGTACGGGGGCGCCCGGTGGCCGCCCGCCTCCTCCTCCGGGAGGAACTGCTCGTCGCGGAGGGTGGGGCGGGGGGCGGCGGTCCAGCGCGCGCCCGCCCGGAAGTACTCGGTGACGAGGGGGCGGAAGGCGTTCACCTCGAAGTACCTGCACCGCCACGCCATGGGCGCCTCGATGATCTCGTCCCCCACCACCAGGAGGACGTCCCGGGGCATGGCGGCGTACATCCCGCTGCCGCTCTCCCAGTCCGGGGTGGAGAAGGGGCGGGATTGCTCGTCGGCCTGCGGGACGCGCACCACCACGCCCTCCCGGTGGAGCAGCTCCGCCATGGCGTCCAGGTCGCGCTTCGCGGCGTCGACCACCTCCGCCGGGAAGGGGCGCCCGCCGAGCTGCTGGAAGAACCCGCACTGGTCCTCGGGGGTGGTGGCCGCGATCATGGGGCTCCAGGCGGGGACGTGCGCCCCGTCCGCGATCCCCACCACGACCTCCTCCAGCGGGTCCCACTCGTTGTACGAGCTCACGACCGGCCCGCGGGTCTGCGGGTCGGGGAGCGCGGTCGCGGCGGTCGGCACGGCGGGGTCTGCTACGGCTGGGGACTCCATGGACTCTCCTGTGTTGGCCGGCCAGCCCGGGAAGGCCGGCGCGCGGCGGCGAACCTGCTTCCTGCTGTAGATTGTCCCGTCACGTGCTTGCCGCGCGTACTTTTCGCGACAGGAAAATCATACATCATGAGGTGGGATCATTCAAGCCTCCCCGGAGAGCTTGGAGGCTGCGCGAGAGGGTCGTTGACATACATCGAAGCTCAATGTATGGTGGTGCGAGGTATCGCACCTCCGACAGCCGCTCCCTCGACCTGAAGACGCGACGGCATGAAGCTCCGGGAGATCCTCCGCTTCGAGCTCGCCCACCAGCTGCGCCGTCCCTGGCCGTGGCTCTCCCTGGCGGTGCTGGTCGTCTTCGCGCTGGTGAGCACGCGGGTGGCCATCGTCCCCGTGACGCTGCCCCGGGACTTCGTCCTCAACTCGCCGTTCATCATCACCTCGGTCACCGTGTTCAGCTGCCAGGTCTGGCTCCTGCTGGCGCCGCCCGTCGCGGGTGAAGCGGCCGCGCGGGACGTGCACACGGGGATGTACCCGCTCGTGTACACGGCTCCCGTCGGCAAGCTGGAGTACCTGGGGGGACGGTTCCTGGCCGCGGTGGTCCTCCACGCGCTGATCCTGCTCGGCGTGCAGCTCGGGAGCCTCCTGGCCGTCTACGGCCCCGGCGCGAACCCGGACCTCGTCGGTCCCTTCCGGCCGGCCGCGTACCTCGCCGCGTACGCCTTCGTCGCGCTGCCCAACGTGCTCGTCGCGACGGCGGTGCAGTTCTCGGCGGCGCTGCTGACCGGCCGGCCCATGGCGGCCTACGTCGGCAGCTTCGGCCTCTTCTTCCTCTCCTATCCGGTCACCCTCTTCCTGTACCTGTCGCGGCTGGCGAAGCCGGAGCTCGCGCTGCTGTCGGACCCGATCGGCGTGTTCGCGATCATGAACGAGATGATGTCGAACTGGACGATCGTGGAGAAGAACGTCCGCGCGTTCACGCTGGAGGGGCCGATGCTCCTCAACCGGCTCGTGTGGATCGGCATCGCCCTGCTCACGCTCGCGCTCGTCCAGCTGCGCTTCCGCTTCGCGCACCGCGCCGACGCGGACCGGTTGAGCCGGCTGCTGCGCCGCTTCCGCGGGACGGCGCCGGCGGCCGACACCGCCGCGCCCGCGCGGGTCGCGGTCTCCGTCCCGCACGTGCGCCCGTCGTTCGGCTTCGCGACGCAGCTGCGCCAGACGCTGGCGTTCGCGGGGTCGTCGTTCCGGATGATCGCGACGAGCCTCCCCGGGCTCTTCCTGCTCGCCGCCTTCCCGGCGATGCTCGTCCTGATGATGCAGGTGGAGCTGCAGCAGTGGGGAGTGCCGCTGCTGCCGCGGACCGTCGAGATCGTCTCGCAGGCACCTCACGTTCCCGCTCACCGACCCCCTCAACTACTGGGTCATGGTGCCGCTGCTCGTCATCTTCTTCGCCGGCGAGCTCGTCTGGCGGGAGCGGGACGCGCGGCTGAGCGAGAACGTGGACGCGGCGCCGGTCCCCGAGTGGGTCCTCCTCGCCGGCAAGTACCTGGGGCTCGCCCTGGTGCTCGCCGCGCTCATGGCGGTGCTGACGGCGGCCGGGGTGCTCACCCAGGCGCTCCGGGGCTACCACGACTTCGAGGTCGGGCGGTACCTGCTGCTCCTGTTCGGCTTCCAGCTCCCCGAGTACCTGCTCTTCGCGATGCTCGCCCTCGCGATCCAGGTGGCCGTGGACCACAAGTACCTGGGCCCGCTGGCCGCGCTCGTGGTGTACCTCCTGATGATCTTCTCGGGCTTCCTCGGCGTCCACCACAACCTCCTCGTCTACTCCGCGGGTCCGGCCTGGTCGTTCACGGACATGCGCGGCTTCGGCGGGACCGTCGGCCCGTGGCTCTGGTTCAAGCTCTACTGGGCGGCGTGGGCGCTCCTGCTGGCGGTCGGGGCGAGGCTGGCGTGGGTGCGCGGGAGGGAGACCGGCTTCGCGAAGCGGCTGCGCATCGCGCGGCTCCGCTCCACCCGCGCGGCGCTGGGCACGGCGGGGGTGGCGGCGGCGCTCGTCCTCGCGCTCGGCGGCTTCGTCTTCTACAACACGAACGTGCTCAACGAGTACGTCACCGACGACGAGCTGGTGCGCCGCCGCGCCGACTACGAGCGGCGGTACGGGAAGTACGAGGGGAAGCCGCAGCCCGTGCGCGTCCACACGGAGCTGCGGGTGGAGCTCCATCCCCGGCGGGGAGCCGCGACCCTGCGCGGCCGCTACCGCCTGGTCAACCGCAGCGGCGCGCCGATCGACTCCGTGCACCTGGAGCCGGCGTTCTACGTGGAGACCCGCGTGGCGTTCGACCGCCCGGCGAGACGGGTGGTGGCCGACGACGAGCTGGGCCACCACGTCTACGCGCTGGACGAGCCGCTCCGGCCGGGCGACTCGATGACGCTGGGCTTCGACGTGCGGCTCGAGCCGCGGGGCTTCCGCAACACCGGCCTCCGCACCAACGGGGCGGGGCAGGCGATCCTGGAGAACGGCACCTACCTGACGGGCTCCGCGCTCCCGGTCATCGGCTACCAGCCGCTCCGCGAGCTGTGGAGCGCGGAGGACCGGCGCGAGCACGGCCTGCCGCGGCAGGTCACCCTCCCCCCGCCCGGCGACGTCGACCCGGGGGTGGCGGCGAGCGCTCCGGCCACCTTCGAAGCGATCGTCGGCACCGACGCCGGCCAGGTGGCGGTCGCGCCGGGGGAGCTGCGCCGCACGTGGAGCGAAGGGGAGCGCCGCTACTTCCACTACGCCAGCGGCGTCCCCATCAGCGGGATGCACGTCTTCTTCTCCGCCGGCTACGCGGTGCACCGCGAGCGCTGGAGGAACGTGGACGTCCAGCTCTTCGTCCACCCGGGGCACCGGGAGCACCTGGAGCGCCTGCTCCGCGGCGTGCGGGCGTCGCTGGACTACTACTCGGAGCAGTTCGGTCCCTATCCGTACCCGTTCCTCCAGGTGGTCGAGCAGCCCGGCAACTTCTTCGGGATGGGGGTGGACGGGAGCGGCGTGATCACCGGTGGGGAGGGCTTCTTCCTGCTGGACCCGCGGGGCGACGGCTTCGACGCGATCTTCGAGGTGGTGGCGCACGAGGTGGGGCACCAGTGGTGGGGGGTGCAGCTCAAGCCCGCGTTCGCCGAGGGGGGCGGCGTGATCTCCGAAGGCCTCGCCTGGTACTCCGCGATGCAGCTGGTGAAGAACGCGAAGGACCGGGAAGCGCTGCGGCGGTTCATGAGCTTCATGCGCGAGCCGAACCCGTGGCCGCCGGTCCGCACGGGGCTTCCGCTGCTCCGCGCGATGGACCCCTGGGCCAACTACCGCAAGGGCCCGTACGCGATGCACGCGCTCAGCGAGTACGTGGGCGAAGCCCGCGTGAACGGCGCGCTGCGGAGCCTGGTGGAGAAGAAGGCCTCGTCCCTCGCCACCACCCTCGACCTGTACCGCGAGCTGCAGGCGGTCACGCCCGACTCGCTCAGGCCCCTGCTGCACGACCTGTTCGAGGTGAACACGTTCTGGACGTTCGACACGAGGCAGGCCACGGCGCGGCGGACGGCGGCGGGGACGTGGGAGGTGACGCTGGAGGTGGAGGCGCACAAGGTCGTGGCCGACAGCGCCGGCAGGGAGACGGAGCTGCCGGTGACGGAGGGGGTGGAGATCGGGATCTTCGCGCCCGCCGGGCCGGGCGAGGTCCTGGGGAGGCCGCTGTACGTGCGGAAGCACCGCGTCCGCTCCGGGAGGCAGACGATCACGGTGACGGTGCCGGGCCGGCCCGACCGGGGCGGGATCGACCCGTACAACCTCCTCGACTGGGAGGAGGGCGACAACATCGAGCCGATCGAGGTGGCGGGCAGGGACTGACGATTCCTACCGCCCGCGCTCCAGCTCGTCCAGCGCGAGCCCCAGCCGGACCAGCCCCTCGCTGAAGACCGCCGGGTCCGCGCCGAGGCCGATGCGGACGTGGGCGGGGAGCTCGAAGAAGCGGCCGGGGACCAGGGCGGTGTCGTACCGCTCGCGCAGCAGCGACCAGAGGGCGTCGGCGCGGCCGGAGCGGAGGCGCGGGAAGGAGACGGTGCCGGCGCGGTGCTCCGTCCAGTCGAGGTCGTCGCGCGAGCGGTAGAAGGCGTTCAGCGCCGCGCCGTTCGCCTCCATCAGCGCGCGGGAGCGGGCGGCGATCCGGTCCAGGTGGCGGATGGCGGCGACGCCCAGCCGCTCGGCGGGATGCGCGTTGATGTTGCTGAAGAGCGAGTTGAGCCGCCACAGGCGGTCGACGACCGCCGGCTCGGCGAACACCCATCCGCAGCGCAGGCCGTTGAGGCCGTAGACCTTGGTCAGGCTGCTGGTGACGACGATCTCCGGGCCCAGGTGGAAGGCCGTGCGCGGAGCGGCCTCGAACAGCGCGTCCAGGTAGACCTCGTCCACCAGCACGCGCGCGCCGGCGCCGCGCGCGACCTCGCCGAGGCGGCGCAGCGTGTCGTCGTCCGTGAGCGCGCCCGACGGGTTGTGCAGGTTGGTGAGGACCACCAGCCGCGTGCGCGGGGTGATGCGCCTCGCCACCTCGTCCGGGTCGACGCGGAAGCCGTCCTCCGCGCGGCGGGGGAAGCGCTCGCACGCGCGCCCCCAGGTACCGCGCGACGGCCAGCAGCGGCTCGTACGTGGGGTGCTCGATCAGCACCTCGTCCCCCGGCTCCAGCAGCGCGGCCATCGCCAGGTGGTTCGCCATGGACGTCCCCGCCGCCGGGAAGACGGACTCCGCCGGGACGCCGTACCGCCCGCCGATCGCCTCCAGCAGCGGCGGATGGACGTCCGGCCCGCTCAGCTCCAGCTCGTCCGGCGCGACCGGGAGGTCGCGGAGCGGGAAGTGCGGCGCTCCGCTCGACATCAGGTTGAAGCGCGCCCCGCCCTGCGTCTTCACCCACCCCAGGTATTCCGATCCGCCGGTCATCCCCGCCTCCGCCAGAGGAGGTAGACGGGGACGCCGGCCAGCATGATGGCGATCCCCACGGCGCTGTTCCCCGGCGCGCGGTAGACGGTGGCGGCCACGATCACGGCGCACGCGGCGGCGAAGAACGCGGTGGTCCACGGGTGGCCGGGGGCGCGGGCGCCGCCGTCCTCCGCCTCTCCGGCGGCGCGCCGGCGGAAGACGAAGAGCGTCCCCGCCGTGAGACCGAAGAAGATGAAGTCCACGGAGACGACGTAGCCCAGGATCTGCTCGTAGGTGCCGGAGAGGGCGATGGCAAGCGCCAGCACGCCCTGCAGCACGATGGCGACCACCGGTGCGCGCGTGCGCGGGTCGATCCACGCCACGCGGCGGAAGAAGAGCCCGTCCGCCGCCATGGCGAAGTAGACGCGCGGCGCCGTCAGCATTCCCTGGCTCAGGAAGCCGAGGGTGGAGACGGCGATCCCCGCCGCGATCAGCGCCGCGCCGCGCTCGCCGAACGCCAGCCGCATCACGGTGGAAGCGGGCGCCGGGCTCGCCGCCAGCCCCGCCGCGCCGAGCGCGAGGACACAGGCCACGTTGACGGCCACGTACAGCACGATCACGCCGCCGACGCCGACCAGCAGCCCGCGCGCGAGGTCGCGCCGCGGGTCGCGCATCTCGGCCGCGACGAACGACGCCGTCTGCCACCCGCCGTAGGCGAACATCACCGGGGTCAGCGCCGCGAGGAAGGCGAGGAGCGTCGCGCCGCCCGGCGACGCCGGCGCGGGCGGGGCGGCGGCCGGCGGGGCGTCGACGAAGAAGAGCCCGGCGGTGACGAGCGCGGCGATGGCCAGGATCTTCAGCACCATCAGCCCGCTCTGCACGCTGCTCCCGGCGCGCACGCCCAGGCAGTTGACCCCCACCAGCAGCGCGAGCGCCCCGGCCGCGACGACGGGCTCGGAGAACGGGAGGTGCGCGGCCTCGCGCAGGTAGCGCGCGCAGGTGACGGCGACGGCCGCCATCCCGCCGGTCTGGATCACCAGCAGGAGCGCCCAGCCGTAGACGAAGGCGACGGCGGGGTGGTAGGCGTCGCGCAGGTAGGCGTACTGGCCGCCCACCTGCGGCCGCCGCGCGGCGAGCTCGGCGTAGACGAACGCGCCCGCCAGCGCCACGGCGCCGCCCGCCAGCCACGCGCCCACGATCAGCGGCGGGGAGGGCACCTGCCGCGCGACGACGTGCGGGTTGACGAAGATCCCCGAGCCGATGATCCCGCCCATCACGATCATGGTCGCGTCGAAGCGCCCCAGCCGGCGCGCCAGCCCCGGCGCGCCGTCCGGGGCCGCGTCAGCCGCCGCGGGCACCGCCTGTCCGGTCGTGCTCAATCATGGTCCCCGGTGGGTGAGGGTGGGGAGGAGGGGCCGACGGATTCGGATCTCACTCCGAATTCCCGGTTGTACAGGGCTTCGACTCGTGCCACTTCTTCCTCACGAAGCTCTACGAACTCGCCTGTGCGAGCACGCTCGGAGAGGCTTCCTCCGTTCTGCTGCAGGAACCTGTGCAGGAGGCTGGCCTTCCTCTGCGGCATGTCGACGATCTGCTGGATTCCCGTGATGAACCGGTCGTATCCCTCCAGGAATGCAACCTCGTCAGGGAGATCCCGCTCCACGGTTTGCTCGATGCACCGATACAGGAACTCGGCGTGCGCAGTAGCATCGAAGTACCGGTAGTAGTCGCCGGTCTCGTTCAGCACCTCGACGTTGAAGTCCTCGGTCGCTCGCCAATCGACAAACGGTAGCAGGGGCGCCGAATAGCTCTCCAGGACCCGCTTGTACGAGTCGATCTCGCGTAGGATCGCGGCGCTGACGGGAAAGACGACACCGGGTGGGTTGTACCCGGCCTCGGCCAGCACGTGGTGGATGAGCCAGCGGTGGATCCGGCCGTTGCCATCCTCGAAGGGGTGCACGTACACGAAGCCGAAGGCCAGTCCGGCGGCTGCGACCACCGGGTCCACCTTTCCGGTAACCGTGCGGCGGTCGTAGACGACCATTCCTTCCACGAGCGCGCCCAGGTCCTCCGGTCGTGCGCTGACATGCTCCGGGAGCGGCTGCTGGGTTATCCGGTCATGGCTGCCGACGAACCCGCCTGTCGTTCGTAGCCCCAGTTTCACGAAGCGCGCATCGCCGATCACCTCGGCCTGCAGCCGCTCCAGTTCAGCTACGCCGAGCGCCCGGCTCCCTGCCCGACCGATCGCGCGTGCCCACCGCTGGGCACGCTCCAGGTTCGGCTGCTCTCCTTCGATCTGAAAGGAAGAACGGCTGTCGCTGAGGAGCAGGAAGGCCGCTGCGCGAGTGATCACGTCCGGTGGCGTCCGTCCGATGATCGCGCGCGCCCGCTCGCTGAAGTTGCGTCCCGTATATCCATCGAGGAGCGGAGTACGGCGCACCAGTGGACAGAAGTCCCGTGCTCCGGGAAGGTTGTCGATCACCCGGTGGCGAGACGACGGCCTGCCTTTTTCAAGGGCGTACTGCTGCCGTGGATCGAGCACGTGAACTGCACGCACGGTGCCCAGGTCGGGTATGTCGAGCCGTCTCTGGGTCAACCATTCGTAGAGAAACCAGAGCCGGCGCGTATAGGACCCCGTCGGCTTTTCGCGAACCACCCCGGCCACCTCTTCGGCCTCCATGACAGAGAAGAGGGCGGCCAGGACGGACAGGTTCACACCTTCCCACTTCAGCGCGAACTCCAGGTGTGCGCCGGGCGACTCCTGCTTCGGAGCATGCCGCGGAGTCAGCATGCGCCACGCATGACTGGAGACTGGGTGGTGCCGGGCCGCCGTCGCAGTGAGGACCGGAGGAAGGGGAACGGGAAGATCGAACCGGTCGATCAGCCAGGCGTACCCTGCCGGGTGGGCTGGCTCCGGAAGCTCTCGACCGCGAAAAACGTTCAGCAGCTGCGGATTTCGATCAAACATCCTGACCATGTGTGAAAACAATTCGCGAACTGCGAAAACTCATCATTAAATGCGTATCGTGTGAAATATAATCGGATTGGCAGCAGGGAGCAATTATTATCAGCCACAGGCTCTTCACATCCGGTCGTCTTCATCTGCCAGGCCCCTTGACGATGTTCCGCCGCGTTCAGATCGTTTGTGGTGCCGGCCTCTCCCCAGGTGTAAAACCCCGAATCCGCGGAGTGGCTACCGGAAAATGGGGCCACACCGTGCCGGCCTCGCAGCAGAGCGGCCCCTTTGTCCTGGGCGGGCTTCCTCGCCGACGTCCGAAGCGGCACCCACCGGGGATGTTCGGCGTTTCAGCTGGAAAATGGGTGGTTTCGTCCCACGAACCTTGTTGCACGGGCTGCCCGGGAGCAGGATTCCTGAGGCGGAGGCGGCGGCTCCACGGCATCAGCTCCCTGGAAACACCTTGAAGACCGTCCTTGCGTCGCGGCCCGCTCGCTTCTGGATCGCACTGCTCGTACTCTGGACACTGCCTGCGCTTTCGTCGTCGTACCGGGCGTTCACCTTCGAACGGCTTCGGAACAGGGGCCTGGTGATCCCGCCGGCGATACCGGCGTGGTACCTCCTGCTGTTGTCCGGCCCTCTCATCGTGATCGCCGCACGGCGACTGCGGCTCACATCGCGGTTCGGGCTCAGGGAGGTGGTCTACCACCTGGTCCTGCTGGGAGTGATAACGCTGGTGCACGCGGCCGTTCTCGAGAGCGCAGCTCGGGCCATCGCCACCCGGCCGCCACATTTCTCCTACCCGGAGGGCCTCCTCCGGGCCGCGATCACGGGAAGCCACATCAACGTTCTCCTCTACGTCGGAGCCCTGATCGCCGCCGTCGCCCTGGATTTCCAGCAGGAGGCGCGCGAGCGGGAGCGCCGGGCTCTCGAGCTCGAGACGCAGCTGGCGCAGGCGCAGATCATGGCTCTGCGAATGCAGCTCAACCCCCACTTTCTCTTCAACACTCTCAACACCATCTCGATGCTGGTCCGGGAGAGCGACAACGACCGGGCGGTCCGTATGCTCGCGGGACTCGGGAGTCTGCTCCGCCACGTCCTCGAAGACATCGGCAGACAGGAGGTGCCACTGAGTGAAGAGCTCGAGTTCATCCAGCGGTATCTGGACATCGAAGGGCTCCGGTTCGAGGACCGCCTTCGCGTCCGGATCGACGTGGAGCCGGGGCTGTTCGACGTCCTGGTCCCCAACCTGATCCTGCAGCCACTCGTGGAGAACGCGATCAGACACGGGATCGCCCGACGTGGCACGGCTGGCCAGCTCCGCATCACGGCCACACAGGATCACGACCGGATCCTGCTTTCCGTTCAGGACGACGGTCCCGGTCTGGGCGAGGATGCCGCCTCCGGCGGCAGGGCGGGCGTCGGCCTCGAGAACACGCGGGCCCGGCTGCACCGACTCCACGGGGCAGAGGGGCAGCTGAAGGTGAAGGACGCGGACGACGGGGGTGTCGTCGCGGTCGCTTCCTTTCCGCTCAACAGGGCGCCGGGGGACGTGGCGGTGGGGGGGCGCGGATGAGCGCACCCCTGCGTGCGATGATCGTGGACGACGAGCCGATCGCCCGCCGGGGGGTTCAACGGCTGCTGTCGCACGACGCCGACGTGGAGATCGTGGGTGAAGCGGGGAGCGGCGTCGAGGCGGTCGCGGAGATCCGGCGGCTCCGCCCGGAGATCCTCATCCTGGACATCCAGATGCCGGACCTGGACGGGTTCGGAGTGTTGCAGGAGCTGGGGAGCGATCTTCCGGCTGCCGTGGTCTTCCTGACCGCCTTCGACCAGCACGCGGTCCGGGCCTTCGAGGTGCACGCGCTCGACTACGTTCTCAAGCCGTTCGACGACGAGCGCTTCGAGGCGGCCCTCCGCAGAGCGAAGCGACAGGCGTACAGGGTACGCGAGGGTGATCTGGCAGACCGCCTGGCCGCCCTCCTCGGCAGGGGTGGAGCCGACGGCGGAGGGCGTCCCTACCCCGACCGGATCGCTCTCCGCTCGGGCGCCCGCGTCTCGTTCGTGGACGCCGAGGAGATCCTCTTCGTGAGGGCGAGCGGCAACTACGTGGAGGTGAAGACCCGGAAGCACCTGCACGTTCTGCGGGAGACTCTCGCGGAGATGGAGGTGAAGCTGGACCCGGCCATCTTCGTCCGCATCCATCGGTCGACGATCATCAACGCGAAGGCGGTCCAGCACGTGGAATCCGTGTACCGGGGAGAGTACGTGGTGACGATGCAGGAGGGAACGAAGTTTCCTTCGAGCCGCGGCTGCCGCGAGCGGCTGGAGAAGGCGCTCCGGCTCGGGTGATCGTGCGGAGGGGGCGTTCACTCCAGCGATTCCAGGGTCTGCCCCGGGATCCTTGTCGGTCGGTGAGAGAAAAAGAAACGTACGTAGGCGCGGCTGGACGACTCCAGGACGACCACCAGCGGCGGGTGCCCGGCCTCGTCGAGCAGCCAGGTCGCCCGCTCGTGGTCGCGCGCGTCCGCGGCGAGCGCCCGCAGCGCGGTCATCCCGCTCCGCCGCAGCGAGCGCGCGATCGCATCGGCGAGCGCGTCGGGCGGTCCGATGATGAGCGCGTCCATGCACTCCAGACGCGCGGGCCCGCACCGGCATTCCCGCCGCCGTCTGCGGGTAGGCTCGCGGCCGATGCCGCTGCCCATCGAGGACTACGCGCTGATCGGCGACACGCAGACGGCGGCGCTGGTCGGCCGCGACGGCTCGATCGACTGGCTCTGCCTGCCGCGGTTC
>CAVTCB010000007.1:0-229873 GCA_963733105.1 uncultured Gemmatimonadales bacterium
GTAGGCGACCAGGCGCCTCTGCCCGGGGACGTCCTCGCGCACCACGACGGCGGCCTCGCGGACCGCCTCGTGCGCCAGGAGCGCCGCCTCGATCTCGCCGGGCTCGATGCGGAAGCCGCGCACCTTGACCTGCGCGTCCACGCGGCCCAGGAACTCCAGCTCTCCGTCCGCGCGCCGGCGCACCCGGTCTCCCGTGCGGTACACCCGTCCCCCGGGCTCGCCGCCGAAGGTGTCGGGGACGAACTTCTCGGCGGTCAGCTCCGGGCGGTCCAGGTAGCCGCGCGCCACCCCCGCCCCGCCGATCCACAGCTCCCCGGGGACGCCGGCCGGGAGGAGGCTTCCCCCGGCGTCGCACACGTACAGACTCGCCCCGGGGAGGGGGCGCCCCACCACCTGCCACGCGTACTCGCCCTCCACCCGCAGCCGCGAGGCCGCGCCGAGGATGGTGGCCTCGGTGGGCCCGTACAGCACCCGCAGCTCGGCGGACGGGAACGCCCGCCGCATCTTCCCGATCAGGTCGGGCGGGACGGCGTCGCCGCCCACGTACACCCTGCGCATCCGCGGCAGCGTCCCCGGCCCGGCCTGCACCCGCGCGACCACCTCGCGCATCAGCGCCGGCACCGCGTGCACCGCGTCCACCTCCGCCAGCTCCCCGACCAGGCGCTCCACGTCCCGCACCGTCTCGCGCGCCAGGAGCCGCACCGTCCCGCCCGAGAGCAGAGGCGCGAAGACCTCGAAGGCCCAGATGTCGAAGGCGTAGCTCGCCGTGGCCGGGAACACCTCGCCGGCGCCGGGCCCGAAGGCCTCCAGGGTGCCGAGCAGCGTGTTCGCCAGGCCGGCGTGCTCCACCACCACTCCCTTGGGACGGCCGGTGGAGCCGGAGGTGTAGACGACGTACGCGGCGTTACGCGCGTCCACCCCGCTCCACGGCGCCCCGTCCGGCTCGCGCGCGACCGCTTCCCCGTCCGCGTCCAGGCGGACGACCTCCCCCGCGAAGGCGGGGAGCGCGTCCAGGAGCGCCGAGCGCGTGAGGAGGAGCGAGGCGCCGGAGTCGGAGAGGGTGTAGGCCAGCCGCTCGGCGGGGTACGTCGGGTCCAGCGGCACGTAGGCGCCGCCGGCCTTGAGGATCGCCAGGACGCCGACCACCAGCTCCGCGCCGGGCTCCAGGCAGACGCCCACGCGGCTCTCCGGCCCGACGCCGCGCCGCCGCAGGTGGTGGGCGAGCCGGTTGGCGCCGCGCTCCAGCTCCGCGTAGGTGAGCGCCCCGCCGTGGCCCGCGACCGCCGTCAGGTCGGGCGTGGCCGCGGCCTGCGCCGAGAACAGCTCGTGCACGCACGCCGACGGGTGCCGGACGGCTTCCGCCCGGGACCCGGCCAGGAGCTGCGCCCGCTCGCCGTCGCGCAGCAGCGACAGCTCCGACAGGCGCCGCCTCGGCCCGGACGCCACCCCCTCCAGGAGCGTCTCCAGGTGCCCCGCCATGCGCGCGACGGTTGCCGCTTCGAAGAGCGCCGCGCGGTAGGAGAGCGCGCCCGCGAGCGCTTCGCCGTCGTCCCGGAGGGTCAGGTCCAGGTCGAACTTGGCCTCGGCGGGGCCGCTCCCGAACGGCTCCGTCTCCACGTCGCCCAGGCGCAGCCGCGGGTCCGCGGCGACGCGGTCCAGGGCGAAGGCCGCCTGGAAGACGGGCGCGTGGGTGAGGCTCCGCTCCACGTCCAGCTCCTCCACCAGCCGCTCGAAGGGGAGCTCCTGGTGGTCGTACCCCCCGAGCGCCGTCTCCCGCACCCGGGCCAGCAGCTCGACCCAGGCGGGGTCGTCCGACAGGTCGGCGCGCAGGGGGAGCATGTTGACGAAGAAGCCGATCAGCCCCTCCACCTCGCGCCGGGTCCGCCCCGCGACGGGGCTCCCCACGACCACGTCCTCCTGCCCCGCGTAGCGCCCCAGGAGCGTCTGCCAGGCGGCTAGCACGGTCATGAACAGCGTCGCTCCCTCCTGCCGGGAGAGCGCCCGCAGCGCGCCGGCGGTCTCCGGGGAGAGCTCGAAGAGGTGCCTGTCCGCGCGCGGGCTCTGCCCCGCCGTCCGGGGACGGTCCGTGGGGATCTCCAGGAGCGGGGGGGCGCCTCGCAGCTGCTCGCGCCAGAAGCCGATCTGCGCCTCCAGCACCTCGCCGGCGAGCCAGCGGCGCTGCCAGACGGCGTAGTCGGCGTACTGCACCGGGAGCTCCGGGAGCGGCTCGCCGGCGTAGAGGGCGGAGACCTCGCGCACCAGCACCTGCATGCTCCAGCCGTCGCTGACGACGTGGTGCAGGGTGAAGAGGAGCACGTGGTCGTCCCCGCCCAGGCGCAGCAGCGTGCTCCGCAGAAGCGGGCCGCGCGCCAGGTCGAAGGGGCGCAGCGCCTCCTCCGCGGCCAGGCGTCCGGCCTCCCGGAGCGCGTCCGCCGCATCCCGCAGGTCGACGACCCGGAGCGGGACCGGAGCGGGCGGACCGATCACCTGCACGGGGCCGCCGTCGCTCTCGGCGAAGACCGTGCGCAGCGTCTCGTGGCGCCGCACCAGCGCGTCCAGGCTCGCCCGCAGCGCCGACGTGTCCAGCGGGCCGAGCAGGCGCAGCGCGAACGGCATGTTGTAGGCGGGGCTCCCCGGCTCCAGCCGGTCCACGATCCAGAGCCGCTGCTGCGCGAAGGAGAGCGGGAGCGGAAGGTCGCGCGGGACGCGCTCCAGCGGCGGCGCGGCCGCGGCGCCCGAGCCCCGGAGGATCTCGACGCGCTCGGCCAGCGCGGCGACGGTGGGCGCCTCGAAGAGCGCCCGCAGCGGCACCTCCACCCCGAGCGCCTGCCGCGCGCGGGAGACCACCTGCGTGGCCAGCAGCGAGTGGCCGCCCCGCTCGAAGAAGCCGTCCTCCACCCCTACCCGCTCCACTCCCAGCACCTCGGCCCAGATCCCGCTCAGCACCTCCTCGGTCGCCGTGCGCGGGGCCACGTACGCACCCCCGGCCCCCCACTCCGGCGCCGGGAGCGCCCGCCGGTCGGTCTTCCCGTTGGCGGTCAGCGGGAGCCGCTCCAGCACCACGAGCGCCGACGGCACCATGTGCTCCGGCAGGTGCTCCCGCAGCTCCGCGCGCAGCGCCGACGGCGACACCTCCGCGCCCGCTTCCGGCACCACGTACCCCACCAGGCGCCGGTCGCCGGACGCGTCCTCGCGCACCACGGCCGCCGCCTCGCGCACCTGCGCCAGGGCGCACAGCGCCGCCTCGACCTCCCCCAGCTCGATGCGGAAGCCCCGCACCTTGACCTGGTGGTCGGTGCGACCCAGGTACTCCAGCTCCCCGTCCGCCCGCCACCGCACCCGGTCCCCCGTCCGGTACAGGCGCCCCCCCGGCACGGAGGAGAAGCCGTCGGGGACGAAGCGCTCCGCCGTCAGCTCCGGCCGCCCCAGGTAGCCGCGCGCTACCCCGTCTCCCCCGATGTACAGCTCTCCGGCCACGCCCACCGGCGCCGGCTCCAGGCTCCCGTCCAGCGCGTAGGCCTGCGTGTTGGCGATCGGCACCCCGATCGGCACCGCCCCCGCCCCGGGCTCCACGCGCCGGGCGACCGACCAGATGGTCGTCTCCGTGGGCCCGTAGAGGTTCCACAGCTCGCCGCAGCGCGCCCCCAGCCGCTCCGCCAGCTCCCGCGGGAGCGCCTCGCCTCCGCAGAGCGCCTTCAGCCCCGGCGTCCCCTCCCACCCCGCCTCCAGCAGCATCCGCCAGCTCGCCGGGGTCGCCTGCATGGCCGTCGCCCCGCTCGCCGCCAGCGCGTCGCGCAGCCGCCCCCCGTCGGAGGCGGTCTCCCGGTCGGCGACCACCACCCGCGCGCCCGTCGTCAGCGGCAGGAACAGCTCCAGCGCCGCGATGTCGAAGGAGAGCGTCGTCACCGCCAGCAGGGTGTCCCCCGCCGAGAGCCCCGGCCGCGCACGCATGGACTCCAGGAAGTTCACGACGGCGCGGTGCGGGACGGCCACTCCCTTGGGCTGCCCGGTGGAGCCCGAGGTGTAGATCACGTACGCGGCAGAGAGGGGACAGGGAACAGGGGACAGGGGACAGCCTGCAACGGCGCCCTGGACCTCGGCCGTGTCGAGCGCGACGATCTCGCCCCCGAAGCCTTGGAACAGGCCGGCCAGGCTCTCCTGCGTCAGGAGCACGGACGCGCCCGAGTCGGCCAGCATGTAGGCGAGCCGCTCGGCCGGGTAGGACGGGTCCAGCGGCAGGTAGGCGCCGCCGGCCTTGAGGACGCCCAGCAGCGCCACCACCATCTCCACGCCGCGGTCCAGGCAGAGCCCCACGCGGCTCTCCGGCCCCACGCCCAGCCCGACCAGCCGGTGCGCCAGCCGGTCGGAGCGGCGCTCCAGCTCGGCGTAGGTCAGCGCTCCGTCCCCGGCAGGCGACCGCCACCGCCTCCGGCGTGCGGCTCGCCTGCGCGGCGAACAGGTGGTGGATGCAGCGCTCGCGGGGGTACGCGGCGGCGGTGGCGTTCCACGCCTCCAGCACCTGCGCGCGCTCCGCCCCGCGCAGCAGCGACAGCTCGGAGAGCCGCCGCCGCGGGTCGGCCGCCATCGCCTCCAGCAGGGTCTCCAGGTGCCCGGCCAGGCGCGCCATGGTCGCGGCCTCGAAGAGCGCCGCGCGGTAGACGAGCGCTCCGCCCAGCGCTTCTCCCGCCTCGCTCGACGCACCAGGTCCAGGTCGAACTGGGCGACGCGCTCGCCGCCGCCGAACGGCTCCAGCGCCACGCCGCCCAGGCGCAGCGCGTCGCCCAGCCCGCCGGCGCGCTGCAGCGCGAAGGTGGTCTGGAAGAGCGGCGCGTGCGTCAGGCTGCGCTCCACGCCCACTTCCTCCACCAGGCGCTCGAACGGCAGCTCCTGGTGGTCGTACGCTCCGAGCGCCGTCTCCCGCACCCGCCCCAGCAGCTCGGCCCAGGCGGGGTCGTCCGACAGGTCGACGCGCAGCACCAGCATGTTGACGAAGAAGCCGATCAGCCCTTCGGCTCTCGCGCCGGTTCCGCCCGCGACGGGGCTCCCCACGACCACGTCCTCCTGCCCCGCATAGCGTCCCAGCAGCGCCTGCCACCCCGCCAGCACGGTCATGAAGAGCGTGGCCCCCTCGCGCCGGGCGAGCTCCCGCAGCCCCTGCGACAGCGCGGGCGGGAGGACGAACCCGTGACCTGCCGCGCGCGGGCTCTGCCCCTGGGCGCGCGGACGGTCGACCGGGATCTCCAGCAGCGGGGGGGCGCCCGCCAGGCGGTCGCGCCAGCAGGCGAGCTGCGCCTCCAGCGTCGCGCCGCTCAGCCACGCGCGCTGCCAGACGGCGTAGTCGGCGTACTGCACCGGGAGCTCGGGGAGCGGCTCGCCGGCGTAGAGCGCCGAGACCTCGCGCACCAGCACCTCGATGCTCCACCCGTCGCTGACGACGTGGTGGAGGGTGAAGCAGAGGACGTGGTCGTCCTCGTCCAGGCGCAGCAGCGTGCTCCGCAGCAGCGGGCCGCGCTCCAGGTCGAAGGGACGCAGCGCTTCCTCCGCGGCCAGACGCCCGGCCTCCCGGAGCGCGTCCGCCGCATCCCGCAGGTCGACGACCTGGAGCGGCGCCGGAGCGGGCGGATGGATCACCTGCACGGGCCTGCCGTCCTGCTCGGCGAAGACGGTGCGCAGCGTCTCGTGCCGCCGCACCAGCGCGTCCATGCTCGCCCGGAGCGCCGCGACGTCGAGCGCGCCGCGCAGCCGCAGCCCGAAGGGCATGTTGTAGGCGGCGCTCCCCGGCTCGATCCGGTCGACCAGCCACATCCGCTGCTGCGCGAACGAGAGCGGAAGTGGCCTCGACCGCGGCACCCGCTCCAGCGACGGCGCCGCCACGGTAACGGCCCGGCGCAGCTCCTCCACGCGCCCGGCGAGCGCGGCCACCGTCGGCGCCTCGAAGAGCACCCGCAGCGGCACCTCCACCCCCAAAGCCTGCCGCACGCGGGAAACGACCTGCATCGCCAGCAGGCTGTGGCCTCCCAGGTCGAAAAAGCCCTCCTCCACGCCCACCCGCTCCCGCTGCAGCACCGCGGTCCAGATCCCCGCGAGGACCTCCTCCGTCTGCGTCCGCGGCGCCACGTACTCCCACTCCGCTCCCCACTGGGGCTCCGGCAGCGCCCGCCGGTCCACCTTGCCGCTGACGCCGAGCGGCAGCGCCTCCAGCACCACGAACGCGCCCGGCACCATGTACTGCGGGAGCGCGGCCGCCACGTGCTCCCGCAGCTCCGTCCCCACGAGATCCGCCCCTTCCTCGGCCACCACGTAGGCCACCAGGCGCTGCGCGTCCGCCCGCACCACCACCACCGCCTCCCGCACTCCCGGGTGCGCGAGCAGCACCGCCTCGATCTCCCCCGGCTCGATGCGGAAGCCCCGCACCTTGATCTGCTGGTCCGTCCGGCCCAGGAACTCCAGCGCGCTGCCGGGCAGCCAGCGCACCCGGTCGCCGGTGCGGTACATGCGCGCGCCGGGCTCCGTGCTGAAGGGATCGGGCACGAACGCGGCGGCCGTCCCCTCCGGGCGGCCCAGATAGCCGCGCGCCAGCACCGGGCCTCCCAGGTGCAGCTCGCCGGGGACGCCCGCGGGCGCAAGGCCGCTCGCGGCGTCCAGCACGTACGCCGTCCGCTCCCCGAATGGCCCGCCGATGGGGACCACGGCGCCGGCGAAGGCGCCCGGGAAGGCGGCGGGGACCTCCCACGCGGTGGCGGTGACCACCGTCTCCGTGGGACCGTAGCCGTTCAGCAGCCGCGCGCGGGAGCCCGTGTTCTCCCGCCAGCGCAGCACCCCTTCCGCCGGGACCGCCTCGCCGCCCACCATCACCAGCCGCAGCCCGGCCGGGGCTCCGCCCGCGGCCTCCTCGGCCGCCGCGTGCCAGTACGCCGGCGTCAGGTTGAGGACGGTGACACCCAGCTCCGCGACCCGCGGCAGGAGCTCCGCCGGACTCCAGAGCTCGGCGCCGCGCATCACCAGCGCCGCGCCGGCGAACAGCGTGGGGAAGAGCTCGTCCAGCGCCACGTCGAACCCCGGCGACGCGAACGCCAGCACCCGGTCCGCCGGCTCCAGCCCCATCAGCTCACGGATGGCCAGGAAGTGCGCCGCCGCCGCCCGGTGCTCCACCGCCACTCCCTTGGGACGGCCGGTGGAGCCGGACGTGTAGATGACGTAGGCGACGTTGTCGGGGGACGGCGAGCGCGGAAGTGCGTCCACGGCGCCGCCGGACTCCGGGAAGGAAGCCGCGTCCAGCGCGACGACTCGTCCGCCGAACGAGCCGAACCGCTCCAGCAGCCCTTCCCGGGTCAGCAGCACCCGCGCGCCGGCGTCCTCCAGCATGTACGCCAGGCGTTCCGGCGGGTACTCGGGGTCCAGCGGGAGGTAGGCGCCCCCGGCGCGCATCACGCCCAGCGCGGCCGTGACCAGCTCCGGGCTCCACTCCAGGCAGACGCCCACCGACGCCTCGGGCCCCACACCGAGGTCGCGGAGCAGGGCGGCGAGCTGCGCCGAGCGGCGCTCCAGCTCGCCGTAGCTCAGCGTCTCCGCACCGTGCAGGACGGCGGGCGCGTTCGGGGTGGCCGCGGCCTGGCGCTGAAACAGCTCGTGGAGGCACGGCTCCGCGGCGGGCGCCGCGGCGGAGGCGGAGCGGCCCGTGGCCAGGAGCTGCGCCCGCTCGGCGGGGGCGAGCAGCTCCACCTCGGCGAGGCGGCACCCCGGGTCCGCGGCCACGGCCTCCAGCAGGCGGCCCAGGTGCCCGACCATGCGCGCGACGGTCGAGGCCTCGAAGAGTGTCCGCACGTAGAGGAGTGCTCCGACCAGTCCCTCTTCGCCGTCGTCGAAGGACAGGTCCAGGTCGAACTTGGCGGTGCTCTCCCCTCCGCCGAACGGCTCCAGGCCGAGCTCGCCCAGCTTCAGCGTCTCGCCGCCCTCCGCGCCGGTGTGGTTGAGGGTGAACATCGCCTGGAAGACGGGTGTGTGCGTGAGGCTGCGCTCCACGCCCAGCTCCTCCACCAGGCGCTCGAAGGGGAGGTCCTGGTGGTCGTACGCTCCCAGGGTCTCCTCCCGCACCTGCCTCAGCAGTTCGCTCCAGGTGGGGGCCGCCAGGCGAGCACGCAGCGCCAGCGTGTTGACGAAGAAGCCGATCAGCCCCTCCGTCTCGCGCCGGCTGCGCCCCGCGATGGGGGTGCCCACCACCACGTCGTCCTGCCCCGAGTAGCGGCCCAGCAGCGCCTGCCAGCCGGCCAGCAGCGTCATGAACAGCGTCGCCCCCTCCCGCCGCGACAGTGCCCGCAGCCGCTGCGATAGCTCGGGCGACAGGGTGAAGTGATGCGTGGACGCGAGGGCGCTCTGCTCCGCCCTGCGCGGCCGGTCCGTGGGGACCTCCAGCAGCGGGGGAGCACCGTCCAGGCGCTCCCGCCAGAAGCCGATCTGCGCTTCCAGCATCTCGCCGCTGAGCCAATCGCGCTGCCACACGGCGAAGTCGGCGTACTGCACCGGCAGCTCCGGGAGCGCGGTCTCCTCGCCCCGGCTGAAGGCGCCGTAGAGGGCCGAGACTTCGCGCACGAGCACCTGCATGCTCCAGCCGTCGCTGACCACGTGGTGCAGCGTGAAGAGCAGCACGTGCTCCTCCTCGTCCACGCGCAGCAGCGTGCTCCGCAGCAGCGGACCGCGCTCCAGGTCGAAGGGCCTCAGCGCCTCCTGGGAGGCCAGCCGCTCCACCTCGTGCGTCCGCGCCTCGACCGGCAGGCTCCGCAGGTCGAGATCGAGCAGCTCCACCGGCGCGGCAGGGTGGATGACCTGCACGGGCACGCCGCCCTGCTCAACGAACGTGGTGCGCAGCGTCTCGTGGCGCCGCACCAGCCCGTCCAGGCTCGCCCGCAGCGCCGCCGTGTCCAGCGCGCCGCGCAGACGCAGCGCCCCCGGCATGTTGTAGGCGGGGCTCCCCGGCTCCAGCCGGTCGACCAGCCAGAGTCGCTGCTGCGCGAACGACAGCGGCAGCGGCCCCTCGCGCGGGACCCGCTCGATCGGCGGCGCCGGCGCGACGCCCGTGCCGCGCAGCGCCTCGATCCGCCCGGCCAGCCCTGCCACCGTGGGCACCTCGAAAAGCGCCTTCAGCGGCACCTCCACTTCGAATGCCTGCCGCGCACGCGAGACCACCTGCGTGGCCAGCAGACTGTGCCCGCCCAGCTCGAAGAAGTTGTCGAGCGCACCCACCCGCTCGCTCTTCAGCACCTCCGCCCAGATCCCCGCCAGCACCTCCTCGGTCGGCGTCCGGGGAGCCACGCACCCCGCCTCTCCCCCCCCGTACTCCGGCGCCGGCAGGGCACGCCGGTCCACCTTACCGCTGGCGTTCAGCGGCAGCTTGTCCAACGTCACGAAAGCGCCCGGCACCATGTGTTCCGGCAGCCTCGCCCCCAGCAGCGCACGGAGGCTGGCGGTCGAGAGCTCGGCCCCCGCCTGCGCCACCACGTAGGCCACTAGGTGCCTGTGCCCCGGCGCGTCCTCCCGGACCGTCACCACCGCCTCGCGCACCTCCGGCAGGCCCAGCAGCGCCGCCTCGATCTCGCCCGGCTCGATCCGGAAGCCCCGCACCTTGACCTGCGCGTCCACGCGCCCCAGGTACTCCAGCTTGCCGTCCGCGCGCCACCGCACCCGGTCCCCCGTCCGGTACAGCCGGCCTCCCGCGCGCCCGAACGGGTCCGGCACGAACTTGTCCGCCGTCAAGCCCGGCTGCCCCAGGTAGCCGCGCGCGACCCCCGCACCCCCCACGTACAGCTCGCCCGGCACTCCCGCCGGTGCCGCTTCGCCCCACGCATCGAGCACGTAGGCGCGTGCGTTCGCCACCGGCCGCCCGATCGGCGGCGCCTCCGCCACCCCCGGCGCGCACTCGTGCGTCGTGGTGTAGATGGTCGTCTCCGTCGGCCCGTACATGTTCACCAGCCGCCGCCCCGCCGACCAGCGCGCCGCCGTCTCCGCGGAGCAGCGCTCCCCGCCCGTACTGACGGTGCGCAGCGCCGGGAAGTCAGCGTCGGGCAGGCTGTCCAGCAGCGCGGGCGTGCTCACCCACACGCCGATCTCCCGCTCCCGCAGCAGCGACCCGAGCCGCTCCGGCGAAAGCACCACCTCGCGCTCGGCCACGTGCAGCGTCGCCCCCGAGAGCAGGGCCACGAAGATCTCCAGAAGCGAGGCGTCGAAGCTCAGCGAGGCCGTCTGGAGCACCCGGCTCCCCGGCTCCGCCCCGAAGGCGTCCACGGCGTGCGGCAGCAGGTTCGCCGCGCTCGCGTGCGTGACCGCCACGCCCTTGGGTCTCCCGGTGGACCCCGAGGTGTAGATCACCCAGGCGGCGTTCTCCAGCGAGACAGCGCCCGCGAGGGTCGTTTCGCCCCCCGTGGGGTCCGGCTCGCACGCCACGTCCAGGCGGACGCGCACCCCGCCGAAGGCGGGGAGGGTGTCCTCAAAGCCGGGCTCCACCAGCAGCACGGCGGCGCCCGAATCCGCGAGCATGTGCTCCAGGCGCTCGGCGGGGTAGGCGGGATCGAGCGGGAGGTAGACGCCGCCGGCCTTGAGGATGGCCAGGATGCCGACGGCCATCCGCGGCGAGCGCCCCACGCACATGCCCACGCACCGCTCCGGACCGACCCCGAGCCCGCGCAGGGAGCGAGCGAGCCGGTCGGCGCTGCGGTCGAGGGCGGCGTAGGTGAGGGTCTCGTCCTGGAAGGCGACCGCCGCGACATCGGGGGTACGCCGCGCCTGCTCCGAGAAAAGCTCGTGGATGCAGGCCCGGGGGAGCTCGGCCGTGGTGGCGTTCCAGGCCTCCAGCACCTGCGCGCGCTCGCTCCCGCGCATCAGGGACACTTGCCCGAGGCGCCGCATGGGATCGGCGGCCATTGCTTCAAGCAGGACCTCGAGGCGCCCCACCATGTGCGCAGCCGCCGCCGCCTCGATGCGCACCTCGTCGTACTCCACCTGAAGACCGAGCCGCTCCCCAGGCAGCACCATTAGCTCCAGCGGATAATGGCTCCGCCCCACCCGCTCCCAGTGCTCCACCACGAAGCTGCGCTCACCCGTTTCGGCCACCGCTTCCACCGGGTGGTTCTCGAAGGCCACGATGCTCTCGAAGAGCGGCTGCCCTGCCGCGACCCCGCTCCAGCGCTGCACCTCGGAGAGTGGGCTATAGTCGTAGGAGCGCGCCTCCATCTGCTGTTCCTGCAGCGCCCGCAGCCACCTGTCGAGCCGCGCGCCGCCATCGACGCGCACCCGCACCGGAAGCGTGTTGATGAACAGCCCAATCATGGCCTCCATTCCCGCCAACTGCGGCGGCCGCCCCGTCACTACTGCCCCGAAAACGACGTCGTCCTCCCCCGAGTAGCGCGACAGCAGCAATGCCCACGCGCCCTGTACCATCGTGTTGGCAGTCAGTCGGTGCTGCTTCGCCACCACCTGAAGCGCACCCGTCGCGAAGGGGGATAGCTGCCGAAGGGCATTGCCGTGGGCGCGTCGACCGTCGGAGGCGGTGCCCGGCTTCCGGTCCACCCCGAGTGGAGTGGGGGTCGTAAAGCCTCCCAGCACTCCTCGCCAGTATGCTTCGGCCGCGGCGAGGTCCTGCCGCAGCAGCCAGGCGATGTAGTCGTGGTACGGGCGGCGGCGGGGAAGGACCGGTACGGTCCGTCGCAGGAGGGCGTCGTACGAGGTGAGTACGTCTTGCAAGACCAGCGAGAGGGACCAGCCGTCCAGCACGAGGTGGTGAAAGCTCCAGACGAGATCGAACTCCTCCTCCGCCCTCCGGATGAGAGAGACCCGCATGAGGGGCGGCCGGAGCAGATCGAACGGCCGCCTCTGCGACTCCAGGTGGAGGTTCAGCCTCTCCTGTTGCTCCTCGACCGGATGCCCCCGCCAGTCGCACGATTCCCAGGGCAGGACCGCGCGCCTGAACACCACCTGGACAGCGTGCTTTACCTCTTCCCACACGAAGGCGGTGCGCAGGACCGGGCGCTGGTCGAGGACGTGCTGCCACGCCTCCCGCAGCACCACGGGATCGGGTTTTCCGCGCAGGGAGAAGACGTACTGGTTTAGATAGGCTCCCGAATCCGGCGAAAAAAGGACGTGAAAGACGATTCCGAGTTGGATCGGGGAGAGGGGATATACATCCTCCATGAGCGAGGATACGTCGGCCGCTTGTTCGGTGTGCTCGATCATATCCTGCTGGTGACGTATGGGCTGAGATGGCCTGCGGTGCAGATCACCCCGGCTCGACCCGCGGCATGGAGGCACCGGAGGTAAGCTGGGAAAAACCGCATTGCCATACTAGATGTGTCTTTTAATGTGCGCAACCTCACTCCAGAGCGCTCGGCCTGTCGGCCCACCGTCGACAAGATCATCAACAAATGGTGGCTACCCTACCGTGTCCGGTGGGACAGCCATCGTCTCGTGTCGATGGGCCCAATGGAGCGCAGGCACCTGCCGTGGCGCATCTTGGCTTGCCTCGGGCCTTGCTGGACAGATCTGAGAAGGACGGTGCTCCACATGTGGGAGCTGTACGCCGCGTGGAGCCTCGTCGCGGTCTTCTTTTACGATTTCTTGCCCGCGGAGCAACCGAGGCACGTGCGGGGGCGCTCTCCGGACTGGCTGGTTTCGCGATGATCGCGATGGGCGGGCTGGGATCCGTGCTGGCCGGCGTGTGGGCGGACCGGCTGGGCCGGGGAGCGGATCACCCTCTGGGCAATGGCCGTTAGCGGGGCCTGCACGCGCCGCTCCCGCTGGTGCTGACCGTAGCCCTGGTCTGGGGCTTTGCCGTGGTCGCGCCCACATCAGACTCGTAGGAACGACCCCTCGTCGGGCTACGCGGACGAATGGTTCGAAGCGATCCAGGAGGCGATCCTCTCCCTCGGCGAACTCCCGCTCCGCTTCGACCTCGCCCCCGAGAACGACGCGTTCGAGGAAGAGTACGGCACCGGATCGTCGGCTCGTACCGGGTCCTCTTCACCATTCACGAAAGGCGGGTCCACGTGCGGCATGCCCGCCAGGACGTGCTCCGCCCCGAGTTCTGAGTGTGAACCGGCATGGCGAACCGCGCCGCATCCGCGGCCACCCAGCCGATCAGCAGCCCTCGATTTTCCGTCCGCCGGGACCATACCGCCGCATTGGCGACCATCCTCTCCAGCCGTCCGGCGAGATACCCCGGGTCCAGCGGCACGTACGCGCCGCCCCCCTTGAGCACCCCCAGGATGGAGACCTCCAGGTAGATCCTGATGCGGGCTTCCGGCTCGACCCCACGGCGCCGCAGGTGGTGCGCGAGCCGGTTTGCCCGCTCGTCGAGCTCACGGTAGCTGAGCGACTCCCCCCGAAGATCAGGGCCACCGCCCCCGACGTCTGCTCCACCTGCGCTTCGAAGATCTGGTGAATGCAGCGGTTCGCAGGCGGAGCCGCCTCCGTCCGGCTCCACTCCACCACCACCTGCCTGCGCTCCGTCTCGTCCAGCAGCCCGATCTCCGACAGGCGCCGGTCCGGAGGCGCGGGTGGTCGTCTGCACCGGCCGCTTCCTCAAGATAGCCGTCGCCATACTGGGCGTGCTCCGGGGCGGAGGCGTGGGCGATGGGCCACGCGGAGCGGCTGGAGCACATCGCCGCGCGGCGGTCGCCGCCGACCTGTTCCGCGCCGACGTCGGACCGGCGCGGATGGACCGCCTGTTCGCTGTGTTCCGGGCCAACGCGTCGGCGCTACGTGGCTACGTCCCCGGGGCGTACGACGGGGCGGTGACCCTGTTACGGGCGGCGGAGAGCCCCGCGTCCGACGGGTCCGTGCTGACGGTGTGGGAGCGGGTCGCCGTGGGGAGCGGGCGCGGACGGTCCCGGGGACGCACTTCAGCATGCTACGCGAGCCGCTGTCGCGGACTCTGGCTGAGGCGCTCGGCGAGGAGATCCTTCGCATCGGGATCTGACGATACGTCGGCAGGGCAGCCGGACGGAGCCCACCTGCCTACTCCGCTAGCCGCACACGATCCAGGACCACACGGGGGATGGGCCTGGATCTTACGATCTTCTCTCATCCGCTGAGAGCCCCCGCGACGGCACCGCCACGGGCACGTCGCCACGCCGGAAGCCGGCGCGCAAGCCCCACCGGGATGTACATCCTCGATCCCCGCGGTGCATGCACAAATATCCCTTTCCGAACGGGCTCCACTGGCCCATAAGTGAGGGTGCGGCGGGCAGCGGGCGCGCCGCACCACCGTGGAGGCGGGCACCGCACGGCCTCCGGCTCCGCCCGCGGGCTCCCCAGCTCCCCACGGTCTTCTCACAGCCGGGCCAGGAGGATCGACCCCATGGTGCAGGTCACTTACCCGGGCGTCTACGTGGTGGAAGTACCCAGCGGGGTGCACACCATCGCCGGCGTCTCCACCTCCGTGGCCGCCTTCGTGGACCGCTTTGCCCGCGGGCCCGACAACAAGGCGGTCCAGATCTTCGGCCTGGGTGACTTCAACCGCGAGTTCGGCGGACTGGCCGCCTACAGCCCGGCCAGCTACGCCATCCAGCAGTTCTTTCTGAACGGCGGTGCGGAGGCGTGGGTGGTGCGGGTGGGGAACGGCAGCACCACCAGCCAGATCACACTCAAAGGCGGTAAGGGCGGCACCACGGATATCCTTCACGTTTCCGCGGGGCGGCAAGTGGGTGGGGTTTCGGTGGAGAATCCCGGCTCATGGGGCAACTGGCTCAGGGTGGATGTGGACTACGACACCGCCACGCTGCCCAATGCGAACATTGATCCCGGCAAGATCGAGGTTCAGGATGAGCTGTTCAATCTCACCGTTTCGCAGGTGGAAATCCGCAACGGCCGCACGCTGGTGGTGCAGAGAGAGAATTTCCCCAATCTCACGATGCGATCCGGAGTACCTAACAACGCCATTGCCATAGTGAACGAGGAGTCGCGGCTGGTCCAGTTGGATTCGCCTGGCGCCAATCCGTTCGATGTCAGCTTCAGGCCGGGAGCCACCGGGACCCAAGGGGTCGATCCCGTCGCGCTCGCCGCCGCGCCGGAGGTGACTGCCGCGGAAGCCGCAGCACAAGCCTCCGCCACGGCTGCGTCGAAAGCGGCTAAAACCAAAGGCGATTCTGCACTTGCTGCTACTTCAGCTGCAGCTGAAGCAGCTGCTGCGACCGCCGCCGCCGCCGCGGCTGCAGCAGACCCGAACGACACCGATTTAGCACAAGCCGCCACCGCCGCTGCAGCAGCAGCAATTCTTGCCACGGATGATGCGGATGATGCGGCAGACGCTGCTAGCGACGACGCCACCGCTGCTGCTGCAGCGCACGCAACCGCCCTGGCAGCTAACGCGACAGCAGCCGCTGCTCTTGCTGCGCCTGCCACCATTCCCGCCAGTGGAGAAATCGACATTTCCATCGACGGAGTGCACGTGGGAACCGCTGTACTCGACTTCGCAGGCCCGGCACCCGCATCTCTCGCCGGGGTTCGGCCGTTCCTTGAAGCTGCGATACGGAAAGCCGATCCGGACGATCCCCGGCTTGCCGGTGCGACCGTACAGTTTGCGAACGGAAGTTTTCGCGTTCTTCTCGGCCGCGGAGGCCTCGGGTTCGATCCGGCCGAGGTGGTGAGCTTTGGAGATACCGACGGCACAGCAACGCTTCTCGGACTGGTTTCAACGGCTGCAGTCGCAAGCGCGCAGCAGTTCGCGCTCACGGGCGGCA
This sequence comes from uncultured Gemmatimonadales bacterium, assembly GCA_963733105.1. Taxonomy (GTDB): domain Bacteria; phylum Gemmatimonadota; class Gemmatimonadetes; order Longimicrobiales; family Longimicrobiaceae; genus JAFAYN01. Next base: position 15,726 of record CAVTCB010000007.1, read on the forward strand.
GCGACGGTAGCGATCTCAGCGACGCCGAGTTCCGCGGCAACCTCGCCAGCAAGAGGGGGATGTACGCGCTGGAAGACGTCTCACTGTTCAACATCCTTTGCCTCCCCGCTGCCGCTGATCTGCTTGATACGGAGATGCGCAACACCTACGCGGCGGCCGCCGGCTACTGCGAGGATCGGCGAGCATTCCTGCTTATCGACATCCCGAAAAAGATCGACACGCTCGCCGACATGCAGGGGTGGCTGAACGACAACGACACGCTGCGCCACAAGAACGCGGCTGTGTACTTCCCGCGCGTGCGGATCTCCGACCCGCTGAACCAGGGACGGCTGAAGAGCGTGGCGGCCAGCGGCACCCTGGCCGGCGTGTACGCGCGCACCGACGGTACCCGCGGCGTGTGGAAAGCCCCCGCGGGGATCGAGGCGCAGCTGCGCGGCGTGCAGGAGCTGGCGGTGGCGCTCACCGATCGCGAGAACGGCGCGCTGAACCCGCTCGCCGCCAACGTGCTGCGCTCGTTCCCGGTTTACGGCATCGTCGCCTGGGGGGCGCGAACGCTGGAGGGCGCCGACCAGCGCGCGTCGGAGTGGAAGTACGTCCCCATCCGTCGGCTGGCGCTGTTCCTGGAGGAGTCGCTGTTCCGCGGCACCAAGTGGGTGGTGTTCGAGCCCAACGACGAGCCGCTGTGGGCGCAGATCCGGATGAACCTGAACGCCTTCATGATGGGGCTCTTCCGCCAGGGCGCCTTCCAGGGCAGCTCGCCCAAGGACGCCTTCTTCGTGAAGTGCGACGCGCAGACCACCACGCAGAACGACCGCAACCTGGGGATCGTGAACATCGAGGTGGGCTTCGCGCCGCTCAAGCCCGCCGAGTTCGTGGTCCTGCGCATCCAGCAGATCGCCGGCGACCTGGGCTAACCGCGCTGAGGAGACACCGACCCATGGCCATTCCCTTTCCCAAGAACGCCCACCGCGTGGATCCCTACAAGACGTACAAGTTCCTGGTGCGGTGGGACGGCAAGGTGGTGCTGGGGGTCAGCAAGGTGGGCGCGCTCAAGCGCACCACCACCGTGGTCTCCACCCGCTCGGGCGGAGACAACAGCGCGGACCACAAGTCTCCCGGCCGCACCCAGTACGACAGCCTCACCCTGGAGCGAGGGATTACCTGGGACCGCGAGTTCGAGGCGTGGGCCAACCTGGTGCACCCCTACACCGGCGACGGGGGGATGGACCTGGTGAACTTCAGGAAGGAGCTGATGCTGGAGGTGCTGAACGAGAAGGGGCAGGTGGGGCTGCGCTACCTTCTGCACGACTGCTGGGTGAGCGAGTTCACCGCGGTTCCGGCGCTGGACGCCAGCGCCAACGCGGTCGCGGTGGAGTCGCTCAAGATCGAGATGTACGGGTGGGAGCGCGACCCCGACGCGCAGGAGCCCGACGAGGCAACTGCCCCGTCGGTCGGCTGACCGCGCCGCGCGCCCGACCCGCCATGCCTTCCCCCGCCCTCTCTCTGGCATCCCGCGCGCCCGATGCACGCGAAGTGCGCCTGCGCCCGTTCGGTGGCGCGCCGGAGGACCTGGCCGTGGACTTCGCCCGGCCTCCCTCGCCCGCCATGGTGACCGACGTGCTGGCGTGCTGCGCGGAGATCGCGGGGGCGGAGGAGCCGGCGGCGGAGGCCGTGGACGCGCTCCCCGTCGCCACGCGGCTGGAGTGCCTGGTGGCGCTGGCGGGGATGGAGAGCCCCGAGCTGGAGGTGCCGCTGCGCTGCCCGGGGGCGGCCTGCGGCGAGCCGATCGCGGTGGCGTTCACGGTGGACGAGCTGCTGGAGATCGCCGCGACGGCGCCCGCGGAGGGAGTGGTGGCGGTGGAGGCCGAGGGAGCGCGGCTGGTGGTGCGCCGCCCCACCGGCGCCGACCAGGCGGCGTGGCTGGACGCGGGGTGGAGCGGCGAGGCGGATGCGTCGCGCGGCGTCGCCCGCTCGCTGCTGCGGGAGGGCGCCGAGGCGGAGCTCACCCCGGCGCGGCTGGCCGCCGTGGAGGCGGCGCTGGAGACGCTGGATCCGCTCACCGCGCTCGCCGTGGCCGCCGCCTGCCCGTGCTGCGGCGAGAGCAGCGTGCACGAGGTGGACGTGGCCGCGCTGGCGCTGGCCCGGCTGGCCGCCGCCCAGTGCCGCACCATAGAGGAGGTGCACGTGCTGGCGTGCCGCTACCACTGGAGCGAGGCCGAGGCGCTGGCCGTCCCCGCGCGGCGGCGGGCGCGCTACCTGGCCCTGCTGGAGCGGGAGACGGGCTGATGGGATACCTCTCGCGCCTCGTCCGGCAGAGTGGGCTCCACGCGGGGCTCACCGCCCCCCGTTCGCTCGTGGTGGCACCCGTCCCCGCGGCGTCCCCCGCGATGCCGCTGGAAGTGGACGAGATCCGCGACGCGCCGCCCCCCGGCGCATCCCCGTTCCGGCCCCTCGCTTCCCCGTCCCAGGGTCCGCTCGACGCCACGTCCGATCCTCCCCGGCGCGCGCTCCCCGATCCTCCTCGGGCACCGCGCATCGAACGCGACGCCGACGGCGTGGAATCGCCGTCCGCCCACAGGCCTCTCGACCGCACCCCGGCACCCACTCTCCCGGTCGGCCGGGTGGAAGGTGTCCCGCACGAAGTCCACGCGACCCGCGAAGAGCGGCCGATCGGGCGAGAGCGCGCCGAGCCGCTCCCCCTCCGCGCCCGCGTGGAGCGGGTGGCCGGGCATCCCGCCGATCCCCCGCTCGCGCCGTCGGGGTCGCCCTCTCCCTCTCCTGCGCCACCGCCCGCCGCGGCGCCGCGGGCGAGCAGCGCGCAGACCTTCGCGGAGCGGCTGGCGGAGGTGCGCGCGTGGGTGGCGGCCCCCCCGCCCCCCCCGGCACCCGCCGAGCCCGCCGAGCCCGCCGAGCCCGCCGCGGAGAAGGTGTGGGAGAGCCGCGCGGAGGCGGGGGTGCACGCCCCGGCCGGCCGGCCGGGACCGTCGCTGGACGTGACCACCCTGGCCGGAGCGCCGGCGGAGGTGAACCACTTCACGCTCAGCATCGGGAGCATCCAGCTTACGGTGGACGAGCCGCCCCGCCCCGCGCCCGCAGCGCCGGCCCCGGCGCCAGCAACGCGCGCGGCTCCGCTCCCGGCCGCGTCGCGGCTGGGCAGCCACTACCTGCGGGCGTAGGGGGGAGGCGGCCATGGCGCTCGCGGATACCGGCAAGGCGGTCGGAGCGGTGACACGGCTCCTGCAGCTACGCCTGCAGAGCATCCTGAACGCCGCCACCCCTGCGATGGACCAGGTCTTGGTCACGGTGGGACGCCCCGGTCCGGAGCCGGAGCAGAAGCCCTCGTTGAACCTGTTTCTCTACGAGTTGCGCTTCGACGCGTCGCTGCGCAACTACGCGCCCGATCCCGGCCAGGTCGCCCCCCTCTGGCTGGTTCTGCGCTACCTGCTGACCGCCTTCGACGACGCGGGGGAGAGCGACAGCGACGGCGCGCACGACTGGCTGGGACAGGGGATGGGGGCGCTGCAGGACATGAACTTTCTCACCAACGGCGACCCGGCGCTCACCGACAGCCCCGAGCCGCTGAAGCTGAGCTTCGAGGACTCCGGCCCCGAGTTGCTCTCCCGGCTGATGCAGGGCGAGGGCGAGCACCTGCGCTGCTCGGTGAGCTTTCAGGTGCGCCCCGTGATGATCGCCCGCGCCGAGCCGCCCGCGTACTCGCTGCTGGTGGGCGTCAAGTACGCCGACGCCGCCGGCACCCCCGCGGGCGATCCCGAGCTCGGCGTGGCGCCGGGGATGCGGCCGGACGGCGGGGAGGACGGCATCCGCCTGCGCGTGATTCCCTCGCTGGGACCGCAGATCACCGCCGTCGAGCCCGCTTCGTTCGAGGCGGGCGACACGATCACGGTCACCGGAAGCGACCTGCACCTCGCGGGGCTGGGCATCCGCCTGGGCGGTGTGAAGCTGCTTACGATGGAAACCCACCCCGACCGCATCATCTGCGGAATGCCGACCGGGGTGGCCGCCGGCACCCTGCTCTCCGCGGGGAGCCACCCCGTCGCGCTGGTGGAGACGATGCCCGGCGCCCCCCCGCGGGAGCGCACCCACGGCATGGTGGCCGGAGGGCTGCGCCCCCGGCTGGACAGTGCATCCTTCACCTCCGCCGCGAAAACGCTCGACCTGGGCGGTGCGCTGCTGGGCACGCAGAACGACGCCGTCTCCGCCGCGCTGTATCGCGATGGCGCGGTAGTGCAGGCGTATCATACGGCACCTGTCTTCTCGCCCGGCCAGACCGGACTGCGCTTCACCCTGTCGAGTGACGACATCATCCCCCGGCAGTTCGATCGCGTGATCGTGCGCGTCAACGGACAGCAGGCGCGGAGCAGTCCGTCCGTGACCATCACATGAGCGCCGCCGAAACCGCCGTCTTCACGCCCGGGCTGGCGGGGGATGACCCGCTGGCCGAGCACTGGCTGCGCCACGCCGCCCTGCGCCTGCGCCGCGAGGTGTGCTGGCGCTGGCGCGAGCGCGGCACGACCGGCCCCGCCGACCGGCTGGTGGACTCGCTGGACGCCGTGCGCCACCACGACGAACGCCGCGCCTTCTTCGACGCCGACCCCACGGCGCGCTGGCTGACGGAGCAGCTCGACGCCCGCCCGCCTCACCCGCCCGCGCCGCCGCTCCGCGGCTCGTTCGGATGGGTGGCGTGGGAGCTGGAGATGGACCCGTCGGCGACGTTCGTCCTGGCGCTGGGGCTGGCGTCCACGTACGACGCCGCGGCCGGCCCGGTGATCGCGGCTTGCCAGGGCGACGCGGCGCGCACGCACCCCACCCTGGCGCTGGCGCAGAAGCTGTGGGACGCGCCCGGGGAGGTGCCGGCGCTGGCCGACCCGGCGCACCCGCTCTGGCGGCACGGGCTGCTGCTGGCTGCGAACGGCGCCGCGCAGACGGGGGCCGGCGTCGACTGGGACGCGCCGCTCACCGTGCCGCCGCTGCTGGCCGCGCAGCTGCTGGCGCCCCGCGGTCCGGCGCCGCGCGTCTTCCAGCCGCTGGACGAGGGTTGCCCGCCCGGCGCCGCGCCGCCCGGGGCGGAGGTGCTGGCCGACCGGCTGCGCGCGCCGTGGGCAGGCGGCCTGCGCGTGGTGCCGGTGACCGGCCGCCCGGGCGCCGCCCGCGCCGCCGCCGTGGCCGCCGCCGCCACCCTGGCGGGGCGCGCCGCGTGCCGGCTGGCGGTGGACGCCGAGCTGCTGGAGAGTGCGGCGTACCTGCGCTCGCTGGCCGCGCTGGCCTGGCTGCGCGGCGTGGACCTGTTCCTGGACGAGGACGCCGCCCCCGCATGCCGCGGCAGTGCCCACGCGCCCGGCGCCGCCCGGCTGGCCGTGCTGCGCTCCGTGCCCGTCACCCTGTTCGTGGCCGTGGACGCCGCCGCGGAGCTGGCCTCCCTCCCCCGCGCCGTGCTCCTCCCCGCGCTGGAGGTGCCCGCGCTCACCTACCCCGAGCGGGTGGCGTGCTGGACCGAGGCGCTGGGCGGAGCGCGCGGACACGCTGAACGGCGCGGTGGCCGAGTGCGCCCGCCGCTACCGCTACGAGGCCGGGACCATCCGCTCCGCCGCCGGGGGGCTGCGCGCGCACCGCGGCCCCCTCGCCGCCGCCGACCTCGCCGCCGCCTGCTGCGCCGAGGTGCCGCTGGACGTGGGCGAGCTGGCGCGCCGGGTGGAGCCGCGCTTCGGCGGCGACGAGCTGGTGCTTCCCCCCGCCCAGCAGGCGCAGTTCGAGGAGATCCACCGCGCCATGCGTGCCCTGACCGAGGTGCACCACGGCTGGGGAACGGCGCGGGCCTGGGGCGAGAGCGGGATCTCGGTGCTCTTCGCCGGGCCGCCGGGAACGGGCAAGACCATGGCGGCCGAGGTGCTGGCGGCGCGGCTGCAGGTGCCCATGTACCGCATCGACCTGTCGCAGGTGGTGGACAAGTACATCGGCGAGACGGAAAAGAACCTCAAGCGCCTCTTCGATCTGGCCGACGTGGCCGACACGCTCCTCTTCTTCGACGAGGCCGACGCGCTGTTCGGCAAGCGCACCGAGGTGCGCGACTCGCACGACCGCTACGCCAACCTGGAGGTCAGCTACCTCCTGGAGCGGATGGAGCGCTTCCGGGGGATGGCCATCCTGGCCACCAACCGCCGCAAGGAGCTGGACGAGGCGTTCCTGCGCCGGCTGCGCTACGTGGTGGAGTTCCCGCTCCCTGACGTGGCGCGGCGGCGGGCGCTGTGGTGGCAGTCCATCCCCGCCGCGGTGGACGCGTCCGCGCTGGACCTGGACTTCCTGGCGCGGCAGTTCCCGCTCTCCGGCGGCCACATCCGCTCCGCCGTCTTCAACGCCTGCCTGCAGAGCGCGGGAAACGGCGCGCCGCGGCTGGAGATGGAGCAGGTGCTGCTCGCCGTGCGGCGCGAGATGGACAAGCTGGGCCGCCCGGTGAGCGCCGAGCAGATGGGACGCTACGCCGCCCTGCCGGGCGAGGGGGCCGCGTGAGCGCCGGCCACCTGCACGTGGACCGGCTGGAGCTGAGGCTGCACGGTGCCTCGCCCGCCGACGCGCGCGCCGCGGTCGATGGGCTCGGCCGGGCGCTGCTCGACGAGCTGGCCCGCCGCGGGGCCGTCCGCGCGGACACGTCCGTCCGCATCGAGCGGCTGGCCGCTACGGCCGACGCAGGCACGGACGGGGCCGGCAGCGCGCGTGGGGCCCTGGCCCGCGCGGCGGCGGCCGCGCTGGCGCCGCACCTCCCGTCCACGCGGGGGAGGTGAGCCGTGCCGATCCGGCTGCGCGGGGCGCTGATCGAGTACCAGAGCGACTTCCTGGGCGGCGCGCCCAACGTGGTCGTCTTCCAGTTCAATCCCGATACGATCGATCGGACCATCACCGTTCCCCCCAGCCCGTGGGTGACGGCAAAGACGGATTCGGCCGGAAAGCCCGAAGTCCTGGAGACCTTCAGCCTCAAGCTCGTGTTCGATGCTTCCGACCTGATGTCGTTCGGTGATCCGCTGGCCGTGGCGTTCGGGGTGGGCCAGTCACTGGCGGCACTGGAGAACATGGTGCAGCCCGCCACCCTGTTGACCGGGCAGAAGGGGACGGCGGCGGACGCGACGTCGAAAGCGCTGGACGCCGCAGCCAAGGCGACGGCGGAAGAGGCAGTGGGGAGAGAGCGATACCCGCGCGTCCTCTTCGTGTGGGGGCACACGCGACTGCTTCCCGTGGAGATCGACAGCATGGTCCTCAAGGAGCTGAAGTACGACGCGCAGCTCGTTCCCGTGCACGCCGAGGCCATGCTCGGCCTGTCGGTGCCCCCCGTCACGCGTGCCAAGGACAAGCTGGGATACGGGGCGCTGGAGTACACCAGGGCCATTCGCGAGGCGCAGGCGGCGACGGGCTTCTTCAACACCATGAAGGCCGTGGCCGACCTGATCCCCTTCTGAACAGCGAGCGCATCCCATGTTCCTCCCCAACTCCCGCTACGCCGCGCAGCCTACGGCCGCCGTCCCGCTGACGGCCGGCCGCGAGGCCGCCATCGTCACGCTGCGCCGCCTCCCCGCGACGACCGGCGAGCCGTACGCCGTGCGCGGCGAGGACCGGCTGGACGTGCTGGCGCAGCGGCGCTACCACGACGCCACGCGCTTCTGGCACGTGGCCGACGCCAACACGGAGCTGGAGGCCCGGCGGCTGGTGGACGAGGCGGGCCGCGTCATCCGCGTGCCGGAGCGCTGAGATGCGCGACGCCGCCTTCCGCATGTACCTGGACGGCACCCCCGCCACGGCCGAGCAGCTCGGCCTGGTCGAGGAGATCACCGTCGTCCAGGGCACCGGGGTGGCGTGGGTGGCGCGCTTCCGCTTCGGGGTGGACACCGACGCCGCGGGGGTGTGGAGCGGCGAGGACCATCCGTTCACCGTCCCCTTCACCCGCGTGCGCATCGAGGTGCGGCCGGCGACGGCGGCGGCGTTCGTCCCGCTGATCGAAGGTCCGGTGGTGGGCTCCGAGGCGCAACTCTCCGCGCGGCCGGGCCGGAGCAGCATCACCGCCGAGGTGCACGACGACAGCGTGACGATGAACCGCCGTGAGCGGGTGGAGGTCTACGAGGGGCAGACGGCCGGGCAGCTCGCCCGCCGCCTCTTCGCCGACGCGGGGCTGGCCTCCAGCGACGTGGAGGCGGCGCCTCCGCCCTCCGGGGGCTTTCCCCCCGTCTACGTGCAGCGCGAGACGGACATCCAGTTCCTGCGCCGGCTGGCCCGTGACCTGGGGATGCATGCCTACGTCCTTCCCGGCGCCGCGCCGGGGGCCAGCACCGGGGCGTTCAAAACGCTCCCCACCGGCCCCGCCAGGCTCCCGGAGCTGCTGCTGCTGGGGCCGGACCGCAACCTGGGCGAGCTGCGGGTGCGCGCCCTGGCGCTCCGCCCGGCCACGGCCGGGGCGGCTTCGCTCTCCGCCACGGACAGGGAAGCCACGTCCGCCGAATCCACGCTCGGCGCCGTCCCCCTGCTGGGACGCGAGCCGCCGGTCCGGGCGGGGGACGCCGGGTTCGTCCTCCTCCCCCCCGGGCGCGACGGGGCGGCGGACGTGGAGCGCTGGACGGCCGGGGCCACCGAGCGCTCCGCGGACGCCTTCGAGGCCCACGGGCGGGTGGGCTTCGACCGCTACGCGGGAGTGCTCTCGCCCTACCGGGTCGTCACGGTACGGGCGATCGACGGGCGAAACAGCGGCGACTGGCGGGTGCACGCCGTCACCCACACCATCACCCGCCTCGCGTACACGCAGGACTTCACCCTGCGGCGCAACGCGCGCTCGGCCGGCACCCGCGGCGGCGGCGGCGCGCCCGCAGTCTTCTGAGGGACGGATGAGCGACGACGCGTTCGAAGCGCTGCTGGTGGAGCTGGCCGGCGAGGTGCGCGGCCGCTTCTGGGGAAAGTACCGCGGGGTGGTGCGGGACGTGGCCGATCCCGAGCAGATGGGCCGCATCAGGGCGCGGGTCCCCTCGGTGCTGGGCGAGACGGAGCTTCCCTGGGCGCTCCCCTGCGTCCCCTTCGCCGGCGACACCCACGGGCTGGTGCTGCTCCCCGTCGAGGGCGACGGGGTGTGGATCGAGTTCGAGGGGGGCGATCCCGCGCTCCCGGTGTGGACGGGGTGCTGGTGGGGACGGGGGGAGCTTCCCGCTCCCGGCGCGGAAAAGGTGCGCGTGCTGGCGACCCCCGGGGGGCTGCAGGTGGTGCTCGACGACGACAAGAAGGAGCTGCGTCTGGTGCACCCCGACGGCGCCGAGATCATCCTGGGGTCGAAGGAGATCTCCATCGCCCTCGACTCGTCCAAGGTGGTGCTCTCCTCCTCGGGCGTCAGCATCAACGAAGGCGCTTTCAAGGTGAGCTGAGGGGACGATGCCCGGCAACCTGCTGACCACCGCCAGCACCATCCAGTGCCCGCACGGAGGCCGGGCCAACCTGTCCACCTCCAACACCAAGGTCACGGCCGGGGCGGCGGTGCTCCTTTCCAGCGACGTGCACGCGGTGGCGGGGTGCTCGTTCACCCTCCCCGGCGGCAAGTACTCGCCGTGCGTGCGCATCGAGTGGGCGTCGCCGGCCACGAAGGCCGAGGTGGACGGTACCGGGCCGCTGGTGAAGACCAGCGTGGGCAAGTGCCTGAGCGCCGAAGGCGCCCCCCAGGGGGTGGCGACGATCGTGAACACCCAGACCAAGGCGAGCTCCCGATGACCGCGCCCGACGGCCCGCACCTCTCCTTCCCCTTCCGCGTCGGCAGCGACGGCCGCGCCGCCACGGTGCGCACCCTGGAGGAGCACGTGCGCGACGAGATGGTGCAGCTGGTGCTCACCAGCCCGGGAGAGCGCGCGTTTCTCCCCGAGCTCGGGGGCGGTCTGCGCCGGCTGGTGTTCGAGAGCGCGTCCGAGGCCGCCGCCGCCCTGGCCAAGGCCACCCTGGCGCAGGCCCTTTCGCACTGGCTGGGGCACCGCGCGGTGGTGGACGAGCTGCGCGTGGACGCCCGGGGCGCCACGCTGGACGTCGGCATCCGCTACCACCTGCACGGGAGCGACGACGCGCGCCTGCTGCACTTCCGGCACGAGGGGGGCTGAGCCGTGGCCGCCGCCGTGGCCGCCCGCGAGGCGCTGGACGAGCGCGCCACCCGCCTGGGCACCCTCAACGGGATCCGCCTGGTACGGGTCGCCGCGCTCGACACCTCCACCCCCGCCGGCGAGGCTCTCCTGGAGGTGCAGTTCCACAACAGCAACCACCTGGCCGCCGTTGCCGCGGCGGCGGCCGATCCCCTGACCGGCTCCGCCTTCTCCCGCGACACCTTCCCCGTTTCCGGCGGGCGGCGCATTCGCGCCGGGACAGCCTCCGGGCAGGTACACGTCTCGTCCGTGACGGCGGGGCAGCAGGCCGACGTGCTGCGGCTGACCGTCACCCCGATCGGGGACTATTCCACCTACACGCTGGAGTTCCGGCACCCCGGCACGGACCCGGTCTTCGCGGAGGTGCCCTTCCGCTTCCGCCCCGGGTGCTTCACCAGCGACTGCGCGCCGCTGCGCGAAGGCGCCCCGGCCGAGTCCGCGCCGGCCATCGACTACCTGGCCCGCGACTTCGACTCCTTCCGGCACACGCTGATCGCTGCGATGCAGCACCGCGTTCCAGGGTGGCGGCCCACCAGCGAGGCCGACCTGGACCAGACGCTGATCGAGCTGATCGCCGCCGCGGGCGACGAGCTGGCCGACTACCAGGACCGGGTGATGAACGAGGCGTACCTGGGCACTGCCCGGCGCCGCGTCTCGCTGGCCCGCCACGCCCGCCTGATGGGCTACCACGTCCACCAGGGGAGCCAGGCCTCCACCTGGCTGGCGCTGGAGGTGGGCGGGACCGCCGCCGGCGTCGTGCCCCCCGGCCTGGCCGCGTGGCCCGGCGACGGCCCCGGCGTGCAGACCTTCCTCACCCACGCCCCGGCCGCCGTCCATCCGCTGCTGAACCGCATGCGGCCGTACACCTGGAGCGGCGCCTACCCCGCCCTGGCCGCCGGCAGCACCCGCGCCGACCTCCTCCTGTCCGGCGTGACGCAGGCCGACGTCGAGAGCGTCCGAGACCTGATCCGCCTGGGCGGCACGGCCGGCGGCTTCACCGCCCGCGTCACCCACCTGGTGATCCAGGAGTGGCTGAATCCCGCCACGGGGCTCGCAGCCGGCCGCAGCCTGGCCCGCCGCCAGCTGCTGGAGCTGCTTCCCGGCGGCGATGCCGCGCAGGCCGTGTTCGATCCCGTGGAGAACGTGTGGGTGCTTCGCGTGCGCTGGCGCGCGCAGGACGCGCTCCGGCAGGCGTACTGCGCCACCGTGCAGTGCCCGGGGGGCGTGGTCGGCGACGTGTCGCTGGTCCACGGCAACCTGGCGCGCGCCTTCCACGGCGCCCCGCGAACCGTCCGCTTCCTTCCCCCCGGCTCGGTCCTCGCGGGCCCGGACGATCTCCATTACGAGGACGCGGACCCCTGGGGAACGCTGTGCCGCATCCCCGACCGCCACCTGGCGTACCGGCAGACCGCGACGGGGGGCGAGATCCCTCCGCGAAGCACGCTCTCCCCGGTGGACGGGACGGGTCGGTGCGTGTGGCACGCCGCCGCGCCGTCGGTCACCGTGGAGCCGGCGGGGGAGCGCTGGGACGAGCGGATCACCCTGGTGCACAGCGACGACAGCGCCGAGGGGGGCGACCACTTCGTGGTGGAGACCGACGAGGAGGGATGGAGCACGCTGCGCTTCGGGAACGGCGTGAACGGGCGGAAGCTCCCCGCCGGCGCCGCCGTCCGCTGCTGCTACCAGGTGGGCCGCGGGCCGGCCGGCAACGTGGGTGCCGACACCCTGGTGGGGCTGGACTCTTCGCCCCCCCACGGCCTGCTCGCGGGGGCGGTGGTGTGGAACCCCTTCGACGTGACGGACGGCCTGGCCCCCGAGCCGGCGGCGGAGGTCGTACGCCGCGCGCCGGAGGCGTACCGCTACCGCCAGAGCCGCGCGGTGACGCTGGGCGACTACGTGCGCCGCGCGCAGGAGGTGGAGGGCGTCTCCCGCGCCGCCGCCGCGTACGCGTGGACGGGGAGCTGGCGCACCGTGCGGGTGTCGGTGGATCCCGCCGGGAGCACCGAGCTGGACGACGTGCTGCGCGCGCGCGTGACACGGCACCTGGAGGCGGTGCGGCTCATCGGCGAGGACCTGGAGCTGCGCGCCCCCGACTTCGTGCCCCTGGAGGTGACCGTGGTGGCCTGCGTGTGCGGCGACTTCTGGCCGGAGGACGTGCGCTGGGTGCTGGAGGAGGAGCTCTCGTCCGGGTGGACCGCAGACGGGCGGCAGGGCTTCTTCCACCCCGACCGCTGGACCTTCGGACAGCCGCTGCACGCCAGCCAGGTCGTGGGCGTGGTGCAGGCGGTGGCGGGCGTGGACCACGTGGTCGCGGTGCGGATGCGGCGCTGGCGCGACGCCTCGGCACCCACGGCGGAGATCGTCCGGCCGCGGCCCAGCGAGGTCCTGCTGGTGCGCGGCGACCCCGACCGCATGGAAGACGGCGCCGTGGTGCTGGACCTGCGGGGAGGCCGGCGATGAGCGGCCCGTGCCGGGGCGCCTGCGTGGAGCCCGTCCGCTTCCCCGCTCCGGTGGAGAACCGCCCCGGGCTGCCGCGCATCGCCTGCCGCATCGGCGCGTACGCGTCCATCCGGCAGGCCCTGCTGCGCCGGCTGGACCTGGCCCCCGAGCTCGCCGCCTGGACGCACCGCGCTCCCGACGATCCGGGGATCGCGCTGCTGGAGGGCGCCGCGATCGTGGGCGACGTCCTCACGCTCTACCACGAGGCGTACGCCAACGAGGCGTACCTCCGCACCGCCCGGTGGCGCGAGAGCGTGGCCGACCTGGTGCGGCTCACCGGGTACCGCCTCTCCCCCGGCGTGGCCGGGCGCGCGGCGTTCGCGTTCGAGGTGCGCGGCGGCGCGCCCGTCACCATTCCCGCCGGCTTTCCGCTGACGGCGCAGGTGACGGGGGTGGAGGGGACGGTGGACTGGGAGACGGCGGAGCCGCTGGCGGCGTATCCGGCGCTGGGCCGGTTCTCCCTGTACCGTCCCTTCGCCACCCCGAACCCGGGCCCCGCGACGCCCACCTTCCGCGTGGCGGGTCCCGAGCCCGACGCCCCCGCGGCTGTGCTGCGGCCCGGCGACCGGCTGGTCGTCGGCGACGCGCTGCCAGCGGGGGCGCCCCTCCGGCTGGAGAACGCCGAGATCGTGGTGATCGACTCCGTGCGCACCCTGCACGGTCGTCCGCTCTACACCCTGCGCGGCGTCCTGGCGCGCGCTCCCACGGCCGGGACCGTGGCGGCGTACCGGCTGGGCCGCTCCTTCCGCCACTTCGGCTACAACGCGCCCCCCACGAAGACCGTGGTCACCGCCGCGGGCGTCGCCCAGGTGCCCGTCGCCTTCACCCGGCCGGCGGACAAGGTCGAGGAGGCCAACGTGGACCCACCGCTGGCGCCGGACGAGCTGCCGCTGGACGCCGAGGTGGACGACCTGGCCCGCGGCGCCACGGTGGTGGTGCAGACGCGGCAGCGCGGCAGCGCGGCCACCCTGCTGCGCACCGTGGTCGAGGTACGCCCGGGCGCCTACACCTGGGGGTCGGTGACGGGCGGCTCCACGGTGCTGAAGCTGAGCGCCGACCTCGACGCCGACCGCGTGGCGCCGCCGTCCGCCCCCGTCGTGGGGAAGCTGCCCGACTTCGCCCTGGGCTCTCCCGTCCTCTACGGCTCCGTCGTCCTGGCCCCGGCGTTCGTGCGGTTGCTGAAACAACTCGACGTCCGCGACGTGGCGGTGCACGAGACGGTGGGCCCCATGCTCACCCTGCAGGCGGGCGAGGAGGCCGCCGGCGCCGCGTCGGGGACGGAGCTCTTCTTCCTGGGCACGGCGGCCGAGGCCGCGGCGCTCGCCGGCCGGCGCGTGCTCCTGGAGGGGCTGGAGGAGAACGCGGTGGAGGCCGTCGTCGCCGCCGTCGCGCCCGCTCCCGCCGGGGAGGACGCCCGCCGCATCCTGCGCGGGGTGTCGCTGGACCGCCGCGTGGACTACGCCTCCTTCCCGCTCGACGACCCGTCGGTGGTGGTCTACGGCAACGTCGCCCTGGCGACGCAGGGAAAGAGCGAGCGCGAGACCGTGCTGGGCGGCGGCGACGCCCGTGAAGCGTTCCAGACCTTCGCCCTCCCGAAGGCGCCGCTCACGTACCTGGTCTCCGCCGGTGCCGCCCCGCCGGAGGTCCCCGAGCTGGCGGTGTACGTCGCCGGCCGGGCGTGGACGCGCGTGCCGACCTTCTTCGGCCGCGGTCCCCTGGAGGAGGTCTACGTGGTCCGCGAGGACGCGGAGGGAACGACCCGGGTGCAGTTCGGCGACGGGAAGACCGGCGCGCGGCTCCCCTCCGGGGTGGGGAACGTGACGGCGGCGTACCGCGTGGGCGTGGGCGCGTTCGGCGCGCTGCGGGCGGACACCGGCGTGGCCGCGGGGGCACGGCTGGAGCGGCTGGAGAAGGTGCGGCTCCCCGGGGCCGCTTCGGGGGGGACGGTCCCGAATCGGCCGAGAACGCGCGCACGGCCGCGCCCGGCAGGGTGCAGAGCCTGGACCGCCTGGTGTCGCTGGCCGACTTCGAAGCCGAGGCGCTGGCGATGGCGGGGGTATGGCGCGCGTCGGCCTCGTGGGAGATCCGCTCCGGCGTCCCCACGCTGGCGCTCACGGTGCTGATGAAGACGGGGCGTGAAGCCGAGCTGGCCGACGTGCGGCGGACGCTGGCGGAGTACGACCGCTGCCGCGGGATGCAGCGCTTTCCCGTGGTGGTCGTCGCGGGCGCGCTGCGTCCGGTCTTCATCGCGGCCTCGTACGCACCGGACCCGGCGTACCGCGAGGGCGACGTGCGGCGGGCGATCGAGACGGCGCTGGGCGCCTCCCGCGGCGCAGAGGCCGCGTCCGCCGGGTTGTTCTGGCCCGGGAGCCGCCGCTTCGGCGCACGGGAGTACGCCACCCGCGTGGAGGGTGCCATCCAGAACGTCCCCGGCGTCGTCTGGGTACGGGCGAGCGCGATGGGCGTGGTGGGCCAGGCACCCGCGCCGGGGGGGGTGGTGCCGTGCCCCGCCGACCACATCCTGTCGCTGGACGCGTCGCGTCTGCAGCTTTCGCCGGTGCTCACCCCCGGCGCGGAGTACGGGGGATGAGCACCCCGCGACGCTATCCGCTCTACGAGCGGCTTCCCGAGGTCCACCGTACCCGCGACGAGGAGCAGGGCGGCCGCCAGCTCCGGGCGTACCTGGGTGGGCTGGAAGAGGTCTTCGGCGAGATCCACCGCAGCATCGAGACGCTGTACCACGACCTGTTCGTGGAGACGGCGGCCGACTGGGCGGTGCCGTACATCGGCGACCTGCTGGGCACCAGCCACCTGGCCGGCGACCCCTGGACGGTGCGCGCCGACGTGGCCGACTCCATGGCCCTGCGGCGCGGCAAGGGCACGCTCGGCGTCCTGGAGCAGCTGGTGTTCGTGCTCACCCGCTGGGGGGCTCGCTGCGTGGAGCTGCGCGAGGTGCTGGCGTGGACGCAGCACCTGAACCACCTGCGCCCGGACGCGGGGGGAGAGCCGCCCTTCGCGCTCCCCGGCGCCACGCGCCACGCGGTGGTCCGCGGGGGGACGGCGCCCGTGCGCGACCCGGCCCTGCTCTCGCTGCTGGGCGGCGCCTTCGACCCCTTCATGCGGCTCCCCGACGTGCGCCCCCCGGCGGGCGGCGCTCCGCGCGCCAACCTGCCCAACCTGGCCGTCTACCTGTGGCGGCTGCAGGCGTACCGGGTGGAGGTGTCGCCCCCCGTCTTCGTTCCTGCCGCTCCTTCCGCAGCGTCCACCGTCGCGCGCTTCCTGGTGCACCCCATGGGCGACCCGGTGCGGCTCTTCAACGTGAGCCGGCCCGACGCCGACCGCCTGCGGGGGGAGCTGGCGCGGATGGACGAGGTGCCGGGCCCGTTGCTTCGCGCGCTGCTCACCACGGGAAGCCCGGCGGGGGCACCCGCGCGCTTCGTCGCCATGGACCCGTACGACGAGTCGCTTCCCGGCGCCGGAGGCGTCCAGCTCACCGACCACGCCCTGCAGCTGCACGTCCCCGGATCGTCGTTCGCGGCGGGGGGATGGACCTTCCGCGGCGCGAACCTGCTGCAGTGGGAGGCGGGGCTGGCGCTGCCGCTGGCCAACCGCGAGGTGGCGGTGGATCCGGAGAACGGGCGCATCGCGATCGCGGTGGCCACCCAGGCGGAGGTGGACGCGCTGCGCGACCACCTGCTGCTCACCTGGACGTACGCCGCGGTGGGCCCGGTGGGGGCGCACCCCGTCTCGCGTGGCGCGCCGCCGGCCGAGCTCGCGGGAGAGGCGGCGGACCTCCGGCCGGTGGCGTGGGACCCGGTGGTGAACCGCCTCCAGGAGGCGCTGGACGGCCTGAACGCCGCCACCCAGCCGGTGGTGGTGGAGATCCGCGACAACGGCGTCCACGACCTGGACCTGGCCGCGGTGGCGGGTACGCTGGCGGAGGACGGCGGGCCCAACCTGCTGCTGGCGCGCTCGCTGGTGATCCGCGCGGGAAGCGGCTTCCGGCCCGTGGTCCGCCTGGCGCAGCCGCTCCGCTTCCGGCCGGCGCAGGTGAGCGCGGCCACGGCGGCGGCGCAGGCGAAGCTCGAGGCCGGGATGGACCGCCTGACGGTGCGCCTGGAGGGGGTGTACGTCACCCGCGGCCCGGGGTTTCCCGCGGGCGAGCCGCTGATCGCCCGCGCCGCGCTCAACGCGCTGGAGGTGATCGACGCCACGCTGGACCCCGGTGGCTTCCGGCTCTGCGACGGCACGCGGGCCGCCGTCCACGCGTCGCTCCGGCTGGGCGTGCCGTACGGGTTCGCCGCCGTGGCCGACGAGGTGAACTTCACCCAGACCCCCGAGATCCACGTCCAGCGCTCCCTGTGCGGGCCCCTGCTGGCGGACGCGCGCTACCGGCTGTTCCTGGCCGACTCGGTGGTCGACGCCGGGGCGGGGGCGGACGACGCCCCGTCGTCGGCCGCGTTCGCGGTGGGCGGCACGCTGCCCGGTGATCCGCCCCACGCGGCGCACGGCTGGGGCCCGCCCACGGTGGTGAGCGGAGCCACCTTCCTGGGGCGGGTGCGGGTGGAGCGCATCGAGGGGAGGGGAGGGATCTTCGTGCACCGGCTGCAGGCGCGCGACGACCAGCACGGCTGTCTCCGGCAGAGCTGGCTGCGCGGAGTGAAGGATGCGGTGCCGCAGAGCCACGCCTGCGTTCGCGCGGCCCAGGCGCCGCTGGCCTTCACCGACGAAGCGTTCGGCGAGCCGGCGTACGGGCAGCTCGCCGCCACCGCCGACTTCCGCGTCCGCGAGCGCGGCCCCGGCGACGACGCCATGGGCGCGTACGGCTTTCTGCTGGAGGCGCACGCCTGGCGCAACCTGCAGGTGCGCTTCCGCGAGTTCATGCCCGTGGGCGTGCGCCCGCTGCTGGTGCCGGTGACCTGACCCGCGTCTCCGCCGGGGAGCGAAGACGTCGGGTCGGGAGCACGGCAATTACCGGACGAACCGAGGAGACTCACCATGAGGGGCGATTTTTCCACCCGCCTGGACCGACCCGACGACGGGGACGACGCCGGCGTGGTCTGGCAGCAGGGGAGGGTGTTCCTGGACGCCGACGGCAACGCCCAGACGCGCCTGGCCGCCGCCTGGCAGGGCACCGCCGCGCGCGACGCGCTGGGCGCGGGCGTGCTCGCAGTGCCGGCCGCCGAGCCCGACGGCTTCCGTGTGGTGAGCGCCACACTGACTCCGGCCGGCGTGCAGCTCCAGGTGGGCGCCGGGCACGCCTGGGCGAACGGGATGCTGGCTCGCGAGACGGGCGGCGTGCGCACCGCCACGTACCTCAAGCCCCCCGTGCAGTCTCCCGCCGCCACGAGCGCCGCGATCACCGCCGGAACGCGCGACGCCGTGGTGCTGGAGGTGTGGCACGAGACGGTCTCGGCCTTCCAGGAGCCGGAGCGGCTGCTGGAGCCGGCCCTGGGCGGGGTGGACACGACCGGACGGCTTCGCGTCGCCACGGCGTACCGCCTGCTGCGGCTGGGTGCGGGCATGGACTGCGACGACGTGCCCGGGGAGCTGGGCGGCGAGAGCGCCAAGGGGCGGCTCACCGTCACGCTTCTCCCCGTCGGCACCGTGGGCGCGCCCTGTCCGGTGGAGGTGGGGGGAGGCTACACGGGCTTCGAGCACCAGCTGTACCGCGTGGAGGTGGCCGAGGTGAGCGCCGCGGGGACGCACTTCAAGTGGTCGCGCTTCAACGGCGGGCTGGTGGGGCGCGGCGTCTTCGACGCGGGCACGCAGCGGGTGGCCATCCGCGCCAACCTGCAGGCCATCGCCACCTCGGGGCTGGGCTCGTTCTACCTGGAGGCGGTGGAGAGGGACCCGCAGGCCGGAGGCTGGCGGGTCACCTACGGCGCCCCCGTCACCCTGAGCGGCGACACCCTGGTGCTTCCCGCCACGCCCTCCTTCGGCGCGGTGCCCCCCGCGGTGACCGCCCCGCCGCCCTCCGCGGGGCTCGCTCCCACCCCCAACGTGGTGTTCTTCCGCCTGTGGGACGGGCTGCGCCCCATCGGCGACTTTCCCGCGGGGGGCACACCGGTGGAGCTGGCGGACGGCATCCACCTGGAGTTCGAGGCCGGCGGCGCGGGGCGCTACGTGGCCGAGGACTACTGGACCTTCGCGGTGCGCGCGGGCGGCGTGTCCAACGAGGAGACGCTGCTGAGCGCCGAGCTCCCCCACGCCGTGCGGGTGCGCGTCTCTCTGGCGGTGCTGGAGTGGACGGGCGGATCGGGCACCACCATCACCGCCGCGGCCGGACGCATCCACGACTGCCGCCTCCCCTTCCACCCGCTCTCCCGGCTGGGCGGCTGCTGCACCTTCCGGGTGGGCGACGGAGTGCGCAGCCACGGCGACTACACCACCATCCAGGCCGCCGTCGACGCCCTCCCCGCGTCGGGCGGGCGGGTGTGCGTGCTCCCCGGCCTGTACCGGGAGACGGTGCTCATCCAGAACCGCAGCGGCGTGGTGGTCGCCGGGTGCGGCCGCCGCTCGCGGGTGACCAACGCCCCCGCGGCCGGGACGGGCGCCCCGGCGGGACCCGTCTTCCTCGTCCGCGCGTGCACGGGAGTGCGCCTGGAGAAGATGGCGATCGACGCGGCCGACGGACAGCCCGGGGTGCTGGTGACGGAGTCGGCGGCGAACCAGGGGGTGCCCCGCCAGGTGTCGCTGGGCCGGCTGTGGCTGCGCTCCGGCACCCGCAGCGCGGTGGAGGTGCAGGGCGCCGAGGGGCTGACCGTCACGGAGTGCGACGTGCTGATGCGCGACGTCGCCAGCGCGTGGCCCGCCGTCTTCGTACGGGCCGACGACGCGCGCATCGAGCGCAACCGCGTGCAGGTGGAGCGGGAGCTGAACGGCGTGGTCACTCCGATCCCCACCGCCGACGTGGCCTACCGGGTGAACCGGGGACGCGGGGGGCTCCAGCTGGCCGGCGGCTGCGACCGGGTGCGGGTGGTGGAGAA
This sequence comes from uncultured Gemmatimonadales bacterium, assembly GCA_963733105.1. Classification (GTDB taxonomy): domain Bacteria; phylum Gemmatimonadota; class Gemmatimonadetes; order Longimicrobiales; family Longimicrobiaceae; genus JAFAYN01. Next base: position 35,377 of record CAVTCB010000007.1, read on the forward strand.
CCTGGTACGCGGCGGGATCGGCAACGGGATCACGGTGGGGAGCTTCGTCGAACGGGGACTTCAGGCCAATTGGACGGTCTTCGGCCACGTTGCATGGCTGGTTGATCCCGACGACCCATGCGGTCCCTGCCGCGCCGGCAACCTGGTGGTGCTCGGCGTGACGTGGAGGGGCGTCGGGCGGCGGACTGGCTCCGCCGGGTCGCTCAGCGAGATCTGCATCGAGCGCAACCGCATCCTGGACATGGGGCTGTGCGGCGTCGGGGTGGCGGCGTTCTTCGACCTGGCGGAGACCGACGAGATGATCCGCGTGGACGGGCTCTCCATCGAGGGGAACCGCATCCGCCGCTGCCTGAACCGCTCCCTGGCCGCGATCCCCGCCGCCATGGAGGACTCGGCGGGCTACGGCGGCATCGCCCTGGCCGACGTGTCCGGCCTGCGGGTGTGCGGAAACCTGATCGAAGACAACGGAAGGGACACGCTGGAGCCGGTGTGCGGCATCTTCGTGCTGCACGGCGAGGGGGTGGAGATCGCGCACAACCGCATCACCGGCCCCACCTTCGCGACGGGCGAGCCGGCGCGGACGGCCAAGAACGGCCGGCGCGGGGGAATCCACCTCGTCCACACCACGGCGCCCACGCACACGACACCGCTGACCCTCTCCACCGGGAAGCGCCTGGAGTTCCCCGTTCAGACCGCTCCGGCGCTGAGGGTGCACGACAACGTGGTGAGCGTTCCGCTGGGGCCGGCGCTCTGGGCCCGGGCGCTGGGCGCCGTGTCGGTGCAGGCGAACGCCTTCGCCACCCGCGGCGTGCGGTCGGTGGGCCCTGCGCCCACCTTCGTGGGCGCCGCCGTGTCCATCACCAACCTGGGCGTCTCGAACGAGTACCACGGGCAGTTCCTCGAGTTCCTGTGGCCCCTCATCTTTGACAACGGCACGCTGGTGATCCCGCGCCCGGGGCTCGACGACGCGGTGGCCGGGCGGCTGGTGGCGAACGGCAACGTGCTGTTCGCCGACAACCAGGTGCTGCTCAGCCTGCTCAGCGCGGAGGTGATGCCCGCCCTCAGCTCCATCGTCATCACCTCGGGCGACGACGTGGGCTTCCACGACAACCAGTGCGACTGCGACCTTATCGACGACTTCGTGACGACCCACGCGGTCGTGAAGGGCGCATCGGTGCGGGTGACCGGCAACCGCTTCAAGGAGGAGGCGAGCTCCGCCGCCTTCTCCGCTCGAACCTTCGCCACCGACATGAACGTGACGGCCAACAACCAGGCCACGCACTGCATTCTGGTGCAGGGCCCGGCGGGAGCGGTGGTGAACTCGCCGAACCACGTACGGACCTACAAGTTCAATAACGTCTGCGTGGAATTCCAGGTGCTGACCATGAATTCGAACATCAAACCGAACAGCTTCGTTGAGGAACCATGAGCACGGCTCCCAACGAGGTACGCATCACCGCGGACGAGTTCCGGCGCGACACCGAGCAGCGTCTGGCGGGCGCCGATCAGGCGCGCGCCGCGGGGCTGGATGGGCTGGCGCGGGTCCGCGAGGTGAGGGCGTCGGTAGCGCAGCGCGAGCGCGAGCGCCTGACCGAGAAGCTGGGCGCGGACCACGCCCGCGTGGCGGCGCTGGAGGCGAGCGTGGGCGCGGAAGCTGCGCTGGCATCCCAGCTGACGGCCCAGGCCGAGCGGACGCGCACTCCGCCGCCACCTCCCGTGCCGGAGCCGGAGGCCACGGACCCCGACGCCTGGACGGTGCGCGGGCGGGTGACCGACGCGGAGGGCAAGCCGCTGCCGGAGGTGACGGTGAGCCTGTACGACGAGGACCTGTTCTTCGACGACCGGCTGGGGCAGGCCACGACGGACGCCGAGGGCCGCTACGCGCTCACTTACCGCACCGGCGACTTCCGCGACCTCATCGAGCGCCGCCCCGACCTGTACGTGAAGGTGACCGCGAAGAACGGCAGTGTCCTGCACGTGCAGCCGGTAGAGGTCCGTTGCGAAGCCAGCCGCACGGAGATCATCGACGTCCGGGTCGGCGGCGGCTCCGCCGGGTCCACGGCGCCGAAGCGATGAAAGCGAGCACCCGATGAGCCACGCGTTCGCATCGCCCGCGAAGAGTGACGAGGCCTCGCACCGGCGGCCGTCCACCGCCCACTCCGCGCCGCCGACGCCGAAGGTGGAGCCGGCCGCCACGTCGTCGCCCGGGATGGTGCTGCAGCGCTGCGCCTGCGGCGGCGGCTGCCCCGCCTGCCAGGCGAAGGCCGCCGGCCTCCCCCCACTCACCATCAACGCCCCCGACGACGCCTACGAGCGCGAAGCCGACCGCGTGGCCGATGCGGTGATGGCGGGTGGCGCGGCGGCGCCCACGATGGCGGCGCTTCCGGCAATCTCGCGCCTACAGCGCTGCTCCGTCGGCTGGGGATGGAATCGGAGTTGCGCCACCTATCGTACACGAGGTGCTCTCTTCGCCCGGAGAGCCGCTGGATGCGGGGGTACGGGCGTTCTTCGAACGCACGCTTTGGCCAGGACTTCAGCGACGTACGCATTCACACGGATGGCAGAGCGGCCGCCTCGGCCAAGGCGGTTGACGCGGTGGCGTACACGGTTGAGGGAAACGTGGTGTTCGGCGCTAGCGCCTATGACCCCGTCGGCAGCGCTGGAAGGCGGCTACTGGCCCACGAGCTGGCCCACGTGATACAGCAGCGCGACGGCGGCGGGCTGGCGCTGCGCCGCCAGATTTCGGAGGCTCACATTCCGCCTGACGTTGGAGTTCTAGGGTGGGTGCCTGCTAAAAAGGCGAAGTTCTGGATCAACGCCTTCATACCCGACACGGTGGCCGGCGCCGCCAAGGTGACCAGCGGAAGCTACAAGGGAAAGACCATGTTCACAGGACCGTTCCCGTGGTCGGACTGCTTTCTCAGCGACAGCCGCGGGTTCAGCAACGATATCAAAGCTTCGTCACGCCTGCACCTGGAAGCGGAAGTTGATCTCACCTCGTGGCCGACTTCGTGGATGTCTCCGGCCCCGACCTCGTCCGGCACCGCCGAACTCGATTGTGAGAGCATGGACATCGAATGCGAGAAGGTCGCACAGCCAACGAAGAAGGAGGCTCCCGCCCCCCTCAGCTCGCTCGGTTTTCATCTCATACCGTTCTCTTTCTCGGCGTACGCGAGCGATCCCTGTGTCAGGGGAGCTCCCGACCTCAATTTCAACGGAACTGTGGAGATCGACACGTTGCATGGGCGGGTAAGCTTCTACGGAAATATCCAGCCGTTTCCCGCGGTCGAAGCCTACGTCTCTGTCGACGGCGCTATCCCGCAGGAACTGTTCGCGCACGCAATCTCGCCGGGAGCTTCGGTATGGAGCCTGTACGGAGCGGCGAAGGTCGGGGTGAGCGGCTCGGTTCCGCTGTGATGATGAGGAAGAGTAAAGTGAGTCATCAAACGCCCGGACCTATACGTGAGCGTAAGCGCGAAGAACGGCAGTATCCTGCACGTGCAGCCGGCCGAGGTCCGTTGCGAAGCCAGCCGCACCGAGATCATCGACGTCCGGGTCGGCGGCGGCTCCGCCGGGTCCACGGCGCCGAAGTGATGAAAGCGAGCACCCGATGAGCCACGCGTTCGCATCGTCCACGAAGAGTGACGAGGCCTCGCACCGGCGGCCTTCCACCGCCCACGCCGCGCCGCCGAAGCTGGAGCCGGTCGGCACGCTGTCGCCCGGGATGGTGCTGCAGCGCTGCGCCTGCGGCGGCGGCTGCCCCGCCTGCCAGGCGAAGGCCGCCGGCCTCCCCCCACTCACCATCAACGCCCCCGACGACGCCTACGAGCGCGAAGCCGACCGCGTGGCCGACGCGGTGATGGCGGGCGGTGCGGCGGCGCCCACGATGGCTGCGCTTCCGGCAATCTCGCAGTTGCAGCGTTGCTCGTGCGGTGGGAGCCACACGGGTGGAGGCAAGTGCGCCGCCTGCCAGGCTGCGGAGGTGAGGGGACTCGCTGCGCTGCAGCGCAGCGAGTCCACCGAGGGCGGAGCGGGCGTCGCACCGCCCATCGTTCACGAAGTGTTGGCCTCGCCGGGCCAGCCGCTCGATGCGGGCACCCGTGCCTTCTTCGAGCCCCGCTTCGGCCGCAGCTTCGACGACGTACGGGTGCACACCGGTGCCCAGGCGGAGGAATCAGCGATCTCAGTCAACGCGCACGCCTACACGGTCGGCGGTAAATTGGTGTTCGGCACAGGGCAGTACCGCCCGGGAACTGTACGCGGTGACCGCCTCATCGCGCACGAGCTGACGCACGTAGTGCAGCAGGCTGGCACGACCGGCGGCCACTCGCCAATTTCCCCCTTGTGATGCGCCAGTCCGGACCTTCAGACCGTTCCACGAGTCTCGGCGCGGTCCCGACGTTCGCGACACAGACTGCGACTCCGAAGCAGAATGAATCCGCTCTGGATGTGATTGCACAGAACGTGTGGGATGCGATGTTCGGTGGCCTCAGCCTGGGAACGGACGAAGAAAAAGTCTACAAGAACCTCGCTCTGCTCAATAAAAACGAGGTGCTCATCCGCCAGTTCAGGGTGGTATATCTGGCGCGATTTGGTACTGATGTTGTCGTGGACCTTCAAAGCGAATTCAGTGAGAATCCTGTAAGTGGTATGGAATTATCGAAGGCTCTAAGCTACCTAGGGCTTGAGACGGTTCTCGGTAAAGTCATACGATTCCTTGGTCCCTCCGTAAGGAGAGAACCCTGCCTTTAGGGGGAAGCTACATCCTGCATATAGAATTGGTACCGCATTCACCTCCAATGTTACCACGCAAGGCTTTTCTGGGTACGTGCACGTCTCGGAGACGAGTATCCAGTCACACATTGCCGAACCTTCTTTATTCGAACTCGAACTTGCGTTTGACTCGCTGGATAGAGACTTGATGGTTAACGATATGAAAAAGGCCGAGGAGGTGCTCACGGCAAAATCTCAGCTTGCCAACTTGTTGAAGAGCACGATGGACAAGAAGAGTCTCATTGGAAAGACTCAAAAGAATTTCAAGCCAATGAACGAGATGATTAGGGGAAGGGATCTTGGGTCTGAGAAGCGTAGGGGATTTGTAAAGTCCTTTGTGAAGGATGTCGTCGGCGAGAATCCCACTCGCGCGTTGCTCGGCTCATATGACTTGCTATACTCAATTAGCAGGATTGACGAGGAAGGAGAATATGCTGAAGTAAAATTCATTATGTGGAACTACTTGACACTTAGTTCGTTGACGCATAAACCTCCCAAAGAAGACGGATCGTATGGGCCCTCAATCTTGGAGGATAAACCTGGGCGAGCGATATTAATCACTGTGTCGTTTACTGAGAAGGTGCCTTGGGGTAAAGACGTTGTTCCGGCCGTCAAGAATATAACTAACGCACAAAAATTAAAGCCGACAAAACGATGAGTTTGTTTCGTCATTCATGACAGCCCAGCAAACTGAAACCAATAGCGTAATATGTGAAATATTGGTCAGAAGCTCTTTGGGTGCAACCTACTCCGCGAAGTGCCGCAGCTTATATTATTATACAAATCCCCCTTGAGACTGTACGTTGCTCGGGCGAAAGAATCGCACGGTAGCAACGGATTCACCCTGGGATCGCCCACTGTTTCACCGGATTTGGTATCACCCCTCCTCCCCCTCCTCTGCCAACCCCGCAGCACGCGTGCGCGCCGCCGCCTCACCGCGGCGGCTCACCCCCATCTTCTCCAGCACCCTGTGCACGTGGTTCTTCACGGTGGAGATCTGGATGGAAAGGCGCCCCGCGATCTGCTTGTTGCTCAGCCCCTGCGCGACCAGGTTGCGAACCTCGGCCTCGCGCTCGGTGAGCGGCGGCCCGTCGGCGCGGACCTTCCCCTCCGCCGCCAGCACCGCCACCCGCCGGAACACGCCCGCCGCCATCGTGGGCGAACAGCGCAGCTCGCCCCCTGCCGCGCCCACCAGGATCTCCACCATCTCCTCGACCGAGGCGTCGCGCGGCACGTAGGCCACCACTCCCGCCTCGGCGCAGGCCACGACCTCCGTCTCGCGCTCCGCCACCGCGAACGCCACCACCAGCGTCTCCGCGCAGGCGCTGGTCACCTCGCGCACCAGACGACCGTCGCGCACGGCCGCCGAATCCGCCAGCAGCACGCGCGGGCGCAGTCGCGCCACGCGATCGGCCGCGAACTCCAGGGGTGCGCTGTCGGCGAACTCGATCTCCGGCCGCTCCGCGAGAATGCGGGCCAGCCCATCACGGTACAGCCGGACGTCACTCGCGATCACCACCCGGAGCGCATGCCGGGAGCCCCCGCCCTGGGCGGGATGAGGTTCGATGGGATTGGGCAAGGAAGTCATGCTCCTGGTGAGGCTGGCGCCAAACGCCATTGTGGAGGTCCGAGTAGACTCCGGATGGGAAAGGGACTTGAACCTTGAGATGTGCAACAAAACACCGAGGCGGGTGCCGCAACGGAGGCGCGGCCTCGACGCTGCTGCGCAGCAAGCGCCGTACCCGGTCCTCACCGCCGGTGAGTAACACCGCAACTGCCGGTGTGGCTTGACTTGACCCTAATCCGTCTTTGGGAGCGGTGGCTTCCAAGCGGGATTTGTCGTGACAATTTTGGGGCGCCCACGTCCCATCTCATAGGTTGCCCATGGGCTACACTTCGCTTCCGGCAAGAACGGAGTGAAGCCATGGATGGTGTGCCTGCCGCACCCTCGAAGGTGCTCGCGCCCCTCGCCTCGGTTCTCCGCTCGCGGGTTTGGACTGCCAAACCGGAGCATGGCTCCTCGCCGATGCCGGCGGCCATGCTGGCCGTCGGCATCGTTTCATATCAGGCTTCCGATCGGGAAGGTGCTAGGTTCCGGTTGCAGCCCATCGACACGCGCCTCGACTCTGTCGCAAGGTCTCGCTCGACAAAACCGTCGACAAATCGTGGCTAACCTATCGTTTTCGATGGGTTGGCCATCATCTCACGATAGCAAGTCCAACACTTGGCTGGCCTCGGGCCTTGCGGCACAGGCCCGAGCGGAACGATGCTCCACATGTGGGAGCTGTACGCGATGTGGACCTTCGTCGCGGTCTTCTTCGCGGAGCACTTCCTGGCGCGGGGCGCTGGCCGCTCGCCTTCGGCGTCCTGGCGCTCGGCCCGGCGGCCGGGATCGCGGCGATGCGGAGGTTGAAAAACCTCCGGACTGCGGCTACATCGGAATCATAAACCCTGCTGTCGACGAGATCCGCGACCACGAACGGGAAAAAGATCCGCCATGAACCTCCTTCCTGAAGAAAGCGCGATCGCCCGCCGGATGGCCGGCCGGGTCGCGGCGCTCCTCCCCCCGGGAGTGGCGCTGGAGCTGCGCGAGATCGGCGACCACGCCGACTCCCTCTTCCCGGTCGAGCGCCAGACGATCGCCCGGGCCGTCGCGAAGCGGACGCGGGAGTTCTCGACGGGACGGCTGTGCGCCCGGGCGGCGATGTCGGCCCTCGGCGTCCCGCCACATCCCGTCCCGGTCGGGCCGCAGCGGGAGCCCCTGTGGCCCGACGGCGTCGTCGGCACGATCAGCCACGGCGGCGCCCTGTGCCTGGCCGCCGCGGCCAGGAAGGACCGCCTCCTCGGCCTGGGGATCGACCTGGAGGTGGGCGACCCGCTCGACCCGGAGCTGCGCAGGCTGATCTGCACGCCGGACGAGCTCCGCAGCATACCCGCCTGGCCGGACGCCGGGGTGGATCCGCACAAGCTGGTGTTCTCGGCCAAGGAGGCGCTCTACAAGACGCTCTTTCCCCGGGCGCAGCGCTTCATCGACTTCCTGGAGGTCGAGATCGGCGTGGACGTCGGCGCGGGCGGGTGGCGTCCGACCACGCTCCCGGCGGACGTGGCCGCCCGGATGGGAGCCCCCATCGAGGGGAAGTTCCTGGTGGCGGACGGATACGTGGTGACGACCGCGTGGGCGGTCCCGTCCCCGGCGGGCGGTTAGCAGTCGTCGCGGTCCGGCTTCGCAGCCAAGAGGCGCGGACGGGCGAGCGCATCGCCACCTCCCGGAGCCGGTGGCTTACAGCCCGGTTCCCGCGCCGATTCCAGACGTTTAGCAATACACAAACGCCTATCGTTGACCACTCGCGCGAGTGATCGTACCTTGGACCACTCATTGTCCGCCCAGTCCGGCTGCACCTGGGAGCGGCGACCCGCCCTGCCCTGGATGCCCGAACGGATTCAGCAGTTTCCCGTGGTTCCGGCACCTCGCCCCGAGGGCGCATGGGCTTACCTTCCGTACAGATGGACGCAAAGGGCATTTTTCTCGACCAGCTGGGCCTGATCGAGCGGATCATCGCGTCCATGGCCCGGCGGCACGCGCTGGTGGGGGACGACGCGGACGACTTCGCCTCGTGGACCAAGGCGAAGCTGATCGAGCACGAGTACGCGATCCTCCGGAAGTTCCAGGGCCGCAGCTCCATCTCGACCTACCTGACGGTGGTCATCGCCAACCTGTTCCGTGACTATCGCACGCAGCACTGGGGGCGCTGGCGCCCGTCGGTCGCGGCGAAGAGGCTGGGAGCGCTGGCGGTTCGCCTGGAGACGCTGCTGTATCGGGACGGCTACACGCTCGCCCAGGCGATCGAGGTGCTCCGCTCCTCCGGCGGCGCGGACGCGAGCGAAGGGGAGATCTCGGACCTGGCGGCGCGCATCCCGGCGCGGGTGCGTACCTCGGAAGTGGACGAGACCTTGCTGGCGTCCGTGGAAGCGGTGCAGGCGGCCGACGGCGAGCTGTGGCTGTCCGAGCGGATGCGTGACTGGGAGAGGGCGCGCAGCATCCTCGAGCAGGCCCTGGCGAACCTACCGGTCGAGGATCAGCTCATCCTGCGCCTGCGCTTCTGGGAGGGATTCACGGTGGCGGAGATCGCACGGGCGCTGAAGCTGGAGCAGAAGCCGCTCTACCGCCGGATCGACGGCGACCTCCAGCGTCTCCGGACGCTCCTGGAGGCGGACGGCGTGGACGGAGCATGCGTCGCCGACTTTCTCTCGAGCGAGCTGACGAGATGATGGGACTGCCGATCTCTCGCACCCGGAATCGCCGCGGCGTGTCCGTCCAAATAGACAGGGCCCCTGCATGCCCTTTCCTGGAGGACGGATGGTGAAACGCGAAACGCTGGACCCGGAGGTGCTCGCCGCCCTTCTGGAGGGAACGCTCCCTCCCCACGAGCGCAACGAGGCTCTCGAGCGCCTGGCCCGCTCGCCCGACGACTACGAGGCGTTCGTCGAGGCGGCGAGCGTGCTGCGGGACCTCGAAGACGACACCGGGACGGCACCCGTGTCACCGCCCCCGCCTCCCACGGTGCCGCCGCCGGTGCGGGAGATCCGCCCGCCCCGGCGGTGGCTCCCCGAGGCGAAGCTGTGGCTCCCCCTGGCGGCGGCAGTGGCGTGCGTGCTCGTGGTGCAGCGGGTCCTCCTGGACGACGGGGACGCGCCGCAGACGCCGGTCGCGCTCCTCGATCGGGCCCCGCTCGTCGCAGCCGCGGGCAGCGGAAGCCTGGAAAGGTCGCTGGGAGCGGGATGGGACCAGCCGGGATGGTCCGTGCGGCGCGGAGGCGGCCAGTCGCTCGCGGAACAGCGGCGGGGCTTCCGCATCGGCGTGCGCCTGGCCGAGCTGGACGCCGCTCTCGACGCCGGGGATGCGGAGGCCGTGCGGGATGTCGCGCCGGATCTGGTGGCTCTCATCGACCAGATCGGTTCCAATGCAGGGCCACTGGTGAGGGACTACCAGCGGATCAGCGACCTTGCCACGCGGCAGGAGCCCCGCCGCGAGCCGGACCTGGAAGCCGAGTCGGCGGCGGAGCTGACGGAGCTTTTCCGGGAAGCGCCGTGGTTCGGTCTCGGAGTGTGGGTGGAGCAGGCGCGGCTCGCCACCCTCGCGGGCCGGACGGAGCTCTTCGACGATCCGGCCGCACGGGAAGCGCTGCAGGCGCTCATGAGCCAGGTCGGACGGCAACTCGGTCCGGAAGCGTCGATTGCCCGGTCTCTCCGGGATCTCGACGACCGGATCGGCGACGGTGTGACGGCGGGAGAGCTGGAAGCGATCCGGTCGGCACTGACCACCCTCGTCCGGGAGGCCGGCGGCTAGTCCCGCAGCGCGGGGGCCGGCCGCCTGCCGACCTGCGGCTACGGACCGGCGCTTCCTCTTCCGGTGTCACGCCCTGCTCGCGGCTCAGTGGGCAGGGCGTTTTTCGCCCGACGTGCTGGTCTCCCACGGCTCTCCTCACCACGATCCCCTGCCCGGCAATGGCTCCCCTCCCTGACCCGCGTCGGTGGCTGTCCCGTATCCGGGACGGCATCCCCCCCCTTTCCGGACGGACGGCGCGCCTCGGCCCGCGCACGGCCGCCGGGCTGCTCCTCCTGCTTGCGGGATGCGGCGGCGACCTGACCGGGTCGTCGGCCAGCAGCCACCTGACGGACATGCTGCTCAGCGAGCGCTTCACGGCCGGCCGGCTGGCCGGCCAGGTGGTCTGGGAGCCCTGTACGGTCGTGGGCAGCGACTCCCTGATCCCCCGCACGAGCTGCGGGCGGTCGCCGCGAGCCGAAGACACCCTCCGGTCGAAGCGGATCGACGACGCAGTGCGTGCCGCGGGGGGGTCGCGCTCCTCCGTGACGACACGCCGCGCCTGGGCGCTCCTCGACCTCCGGTCGGGCAACGAGATCGCCTCCCACTTCGATCGCGCCGTCGATTCGCTGGAGCAGGCGCTCCGCCTCGCGCCGGACGATCCCGTCGCTCTCAACGACCTCGCCGTGGCGTACCTGGAGCTGGGCGAGCGCGACCAGCAGCTCGTGCCCATGCTCCGGGCGCTGGACGCGATCGAGCGCGCCGTCGCGCAGGACTCGACACAGACTTCCATCCTGTTCAACCGGGCGCTGATCCTCCAGCGGCTCTACCTGGTGAAGGGCGCCGAGCGGGCATGGGACCGGTACCTGGCCGTGGAGCGGCACCCCCGCTGGCGAGCGGAAGCCGAGGCGTACGCGCGCGCCGTGGCGCAGACGCCCGACACCGTGTCGTGGGACGCCCTGCTCGAATCGCCCCCTGAGCGGATGGATGCATCCACCCGCGCCGCGATCGCCGCCCGGGTGCGGGAGTCTCCGCAGGCGGCGCGCGAGTCCGGGTTTCCGCTCCTCGCCCAGTGGGGAGCCGCCGTCGAGCGCGGCGACCACACGCGCGCGGCCCGTCTTCTCACCCTCGCGCGGGAGATCGGCGCGTCGGCCCGGGCCCCCGGACTGGACCGGAGTGTCTCGCTCGCGGTCGGCGCGATCGATGCCGCGGCCGGGGACTCCCTCCGTCTGCGGAAACTGGCGAGGGGGCACGTGGACCTGGGAGAGGGATTCCGCCTGTTCACTCAGGGATTGGAGGAAGAGGCGGTCCCGTTGGTCGATCGTGCAGACCGGGTCCTGCGCGCCGCGGGCTCTCCGGCGGCCCACTGGGCGGTGTTCTACAGTGCGGCGGCGGCGGTCAACGGTACCGAGTACGAGAGCGCCGACCCCCGCCTCCGCCGCCTGGTCGACGAAGCCGGACCCGGGGAGCCCGCGCTGGTCGGCAAGAGCATCTGGGCGCTGGGCCTGAGCCAGCTGCGGCGCGGCAACTACGACAGCGCCAACCAACGGTACCGAGAGGCGGCACCGTACATCGTGCGCGCACGGGAAACGGAGAACCAGGGTGCCGTGGCGGTTCTGCTCGGGGAGGGCCTGACCCTGTCGGGGCGTGCGAAGGACGGCCGCGCCGAGGCGTACCGCGCGCTGCGTATCCTGGCGCCCTTCCGGCGGTCGATCTTCCTCAACAACCAGCTGGCTCTCGTCGCGTCGTCCGCGCGCAGCGACGGGCTGAGCTACGCCGCACGGGCCGTGGCGGACGAGGTGGTGATGGTGGCGGGGGGAATCGAGAGGCCGACGACCAGGGCTCTCGCCTACGCCGCGCGGGTGCGTGACCTGATGGCCCTGGGCCGGCACGGGGCCGCCCGGGCGGATCTGAAAGAAGCGACGCGGTGGGCAGGCCGGATCAAGCCGGGCAAGCGCGGCGACCGGGTACGGGCCCGCGTGAACCTGATCCTCGGCCAGCTGACACGCAGCCGCGATCCCCGGGCGGCGCTGCCGATCCTGTCGCGCGCGGTCGACACGTACACCGGCTTCAAGAACGACTTCTACCTGCCCACCGCCCTGTACGAGGCGGCGCTGGCGGCGCGGGCGGTCGGAGACCGGGCCAGGGCACGCCGGTGGCTGCAGCAGGCGGTCGAGCACGTGGAGCGACAGGAGGCGTCGTTCGTGTCGACCGAGACCCGCGCCACGTTCTACGAGACGGTCGAGAACGTGTTCGACGAGATGATCGACGTCGAGCTGAAGGAGGAGGGGCCGGAAGCCGCTTTCCGGATGCTCGAGCGCGGACGGATCCACGCACGGTCGGAAGACGGGCGCCGGGCATCCTCCGCGGGTACGGGGGCGGCCTCGGCCGGTCCGGCCGAGATCGGGGCCTCGCTGCCGGAGGACATGCTCCTGATCGAGTACGCCCTCCTGCGCGAGCGCCTCGTCATCTGGACGGCGTCGCGCGGTGGAACCGGGCACTACATGGTCCCGGTCCCGCGCGACTCTGTGGCCGCACTGGTGGACGAGCTCAGGCGGGGAGCGTCCCTGGTCTCCACCGGCACCACGGACGCGCGTGCCCGGCTCTTCGAGCTGCTCATCCGCCCGCTCGCGGCCGAGCTACGGGGAATCCGACAGCTCACCGTGGTCCCGGACCGGGAGCTGTCCCGGGTGCCCTTCGCCGCGCTGATGGACTCCGCCACCGGCCGGTACCTGGTCGAAGGATACCGGCTCCGGACGGTGCCCAGCGCCGCCTTCTACATGGCGGCCGCGGCAAAGGTGCGTGACGCGAGGGCGGGCGCGAGCGCACTGGTCATCGGCAACCCCACCCTCGACACTGCATCGGTCGGCCCCCTGCCTCCACTCCCCGGCGCCGCACGAGAAGCTGGGATCGTCGCCGGACTCTACCCGGGAAGCGTGCTGCTGCGCAGCGCCGACGCCCGGCGCGGCAGGGTGCTCGACCTGCTGCCGGCGCATCCCGTCGTCCACTTCGCCGGCCACGCCGTCTTCGACGCCGAGCATCCCGAGCTCTCCTACCTCGCCCTCGCACCGGACAGGTCCGGCAAGGGCGGAATCCTGTACGCGCGGGAAATCGGAAAGCTGAGCCTATCCAATGTTGAGGTGGTGGTGCTCTCGGCGTGCAGCTCGCTGAGCCCGCGGGCCAGCAGAACCGGCGCGGTCGCCGGGCTGGCGTACAGCTTCCTCCGCGCAGGAGCACCGGCCACCGTGAGCACGCTGTGGGACGTGGACGACGGGGCGACCACGGAGCTGGTCGTCAACTTCCACGGCCTGCTGGCTTCGGGGACGCCCGCGGCCGAAGCGCTCCGCCTCGCGCAGGTAGATGCACTGAAGTCCACACGGCCGGAGCTGAGCGCTCCGGAAGCATGGGCCGCGTTCATCTACACTGGACCATAGGGGGATCACACCGTCAGCAACAGGAGCCGTCCATGGCGTTCAATCTTCACGTCACATTCTCGGGCCCGTGCCTGTACGTGCTGGATACAGTTACGGGCGAGCTCGCCAACAAGGCGGCTGTCCTGATGCCCGACTGCCGGCTGTCCACCCATCCTGACCCCCGACACCTGGATGACGACAAGGCCGAACCTCACGTCGGGTACATCAGCCTGAACGTGGCGGATCTGGACCTGCGACTACCATCCGGCGTTCGCGTGCAGCTTCCGCCGGGCAATGAAGAAGACGAGCCTGCCTACGAGCTCGTCCACCGCTTCAGCGGCCAGGTGCTGGAGTTTGGCGCGGGACTCCAGATGGCGACGAACTTTCAGGCCTTGCCGTCGGAGCCGGTGAACATAAAGAAGTTGTATTTTCCGAACTTCGGCAGGATCGCGCCGGGCCTCGACCCGAAAGCGAACCTGTTCGGCTCCAGCCCCCCGCCGAGCTCCTGGTCCGAACCAGGCTGTCGGGGGGGATGCTATTTTCGACCAAGACGGCGCGCAGGTGGAAGTTTTCGGCGGTGCTGAATCCGAACGAGCCGGAGCACGAGGACAGCTTTGCGTCCTTCACGACGTGGATGCGCCAGATCGAGGATTCTTACTTGACCGTCAGAGTCACTGACTTCAATGGCAATGAAGAAACCCGGTTCGTTCATGGGACCGTTCACCACGAATTCGATCGTGACCATGAAGGTGGGAAACTTGTGTGCCTTCAATCCGCTCGACTGGGATGACCTGCCCGTCCAGAAGGTGCCGACCACCGACATGGACTTCAAATGGGTGTACCAGTTGCTCCGCACCAGGGGCATGGGATCCGTGATTCCCACGAACACCAAGTTGCCCGCTCCCGACCTGCTGCCAGTTTCCGGGCCCGAGACCGGCGAGGAGGCCTGCATGGGGGGCAAGATCACGATCCCGTCGCCGTAACCAGTGACGCCGGTGACGACTGGGACAGCGCGGGACCTAGGCAATCTGCACCGCGCCCTGACCTAGCGTCGCATGCGTCAATCCCTATCCCGTCAGGTGGCAAGATGAATGATTACGTCAGGAAGTGCCGCGAACGCGTGCACAATGTTCTCGGGAGCGATGTCGCTTCAAGGGCCAGCGACGAATTCTGCGTGGAGTTCATCCACCCGTCAGCCTCCACGGTCGAAGCACCTCAGGCTCGTGCCGGAATGCGGCTCACGATTATCGAGCTCACATCCGAGCCGTTTCCCGAGGTCTCTCTGCGTGAGGCCGCCGAGAAGCTGCGCGGAGCCGCCGCATGGCACGATACGATGGAGGCCGCACGTTCGGCTCTGCAGGATGCGATCTTGGGGAGTTGGACCCCTCGAGTAGACGAGCTGCTCAATCCCTTGGCCCTGCTGAGGGAGGCGTACGTCAAGGAACTGAGGGACAGGTCCTATCGTGAAGCGGGACCCATCCGGGACGAGCTGGACCGGATGGTCGCCTGTTACCCTGCGCTCCCCCCGGAGTTGCTCGGCGCGCTCGGATCACCCCACTCGTACACTGAGTACTGCTGGCTGAACCAGACGATCCGAACCTGGATCAAGCCGCAGGATCTTGCGAACCTCGCTGGCCACTCGAGCATCGATAACATCTGTGTTCCACGGGCGCTAACCCTGGAGACAGTGTGTCGGGAGACGTCGTCGGTGCAACGAAGTACCGGAAGGACACCGGCTTCAGCGGAAAAGGCGTGGTCGTCGCCGTCATCGACACCGAGGTGGACCGGTGCCACCCCGCATTCGAGAATCGCGTCTTGAACAAGAGGAATTTCTCGGGAGAAGACTGGGGAAACCCACAGCCTCACGGGACAAACGTCGCCGGCATCATCGCCGCGCGTGATGCACGCTATTCGGGGATGGCACCCGAGACAACTATCTATAGCTACAAGTTGTTCCCGGTCCACAGTTCCAAACCCGAGGATTTTCATGGAGCGTGCGCAATACAGCAGGCACTCGAGGATGGCGCACGCATCGCGAATTGCTCCTGGGGCAGCACGGCCAAGACTGACGGCACGTCGCGGGAGGTACGTGCGTGCAACCGTGCCTGGGCCTGTGGAATGACGATCGTGAAGAGCGTCGGCAACGTGAGCCCAGCATCCCCGCTGGTTACCTGTCCAGCGGATGCAAGAGGCGTCATCGTCGTTGGAGCGACAGACCGCCGGGGAACCGTGGTGCTGCCGGACAGCTGCCGGGGCCCGACGCTGAACGGAAAGATCTGCCCGGATCTCGTCGCACCGGGAGGCGATACCAGTGATGATATCACCACATGCGTACCCGGCGGCGGGTTCGACACAACAAAGAGGGGGCTCACCAGCCTCGCCGCCGCACATGTCTCAGGGGTGCTGGCCCTGCTCCTGGAAGCCGAGCCGGACCTGACTCCTGACGAGCAGCGAGAGCAACTGCTCTGCCTGTGCGAAGAGCTTCCCAAGGGGGATGAAAACGTGCAGGGGAAGGGACTCGTCTCACTAGCGAACCTGCCTAGCTGCCCTCAAGCTCCAGCAAGCGTGGACTGTCGAGCAGAGAAACCCTGTCCAGCTCCGCCAGCAGGGCCACGGACCCGGCTGGCATCCGTACCCGCAGACTCTGGTTGATCCACGCGCTCCCCAGCACCTCGCCGCCCGCGGACCGGACCGCCGCCTCGACGGGCGACGCCTCCCGCTGGAACGCCTCGCGCAGCGACGCGATGCGCTCCGCACGGGAGGCGTCGTCTGTCTGCCCGACCGGAAGCGGCTGCAGCTCCACCACCAGATCGACGAGCTCGCCCTCGCGGGCATGCTCCAGGCGCTCCAGCAGACCCGGGCTGAGCTTGGACGTATTCATGTTCCACCTGTCGGAATGAAGGATGCACGGCGACCGGGATCGCGGGAATGCGAAGTCCCGAAACCATCCGAACGCCCGGAACGGAGCGATGAACGACCTTTGGACGTCCGAGGATCTTGAGACCTGGCGCGAGGCGCTCGCGCGGTACAAAGAAGTCGTGGAAGCGCAGGGCGTCGCGAAGCTCCCGGAGCTGGACCGGTGGTACCGCGACGATCTCCCGGGGCTGATCGCCGCGCGCCGTCCCGCGCACGTCACGCACGCGGAGCTGGTGAGGCTCACCGAGTGGAAGATGGCCCGCGGCGTCTGGCGCGCCCGCAACCTGGTGCTGGTCCGCGGCAACGACCCCGCCGAGGTCGAGCGGACCAGCGCCGAGGCGCTCGCGAAGGTGCCCCACCCCAGCGCTCCCATCGCCGCGCTGGCGAAGCTCGCCGGCGTCGGCCCCGCCACCGCCTCGGCCGTCACCGCGGCGGCTGCCCCGGAGGTCTACCCCTTCTTCGACGAGCTGGTCGCCGCCCAGGTCCCGGGGATGGGGCAGGTCTCCTTCACCCCGAAGGAGTACGGCCGCTACGCCGAGGCGCTGCGCGAGCGTGCCGCGCGCCTCGGTCCCGGCTGGACGCCCGCCCAGGTGGAGCGCGCGCTCTGGGCGGCCGTCGGGGGCAAGAAGGGGAGCGTGCAGAGCTGACCTCCTACTTCCGCACCACCCGGTCCAGGTACGCGCGGATGCGGGCGGGCGTCTCCGGGGCGCCCCAGAGGGCCAGGGCCTCCGCGTTCGTGGCCTCCCCGGTCCGCTCCAGCCGCTCCACGGCCGGGGCGCGCAGCGAGCGCTTGGTGAGGCGGAACACCTCCGGCGGGACGCCCGCGAGCTGCTCCGCCACCTCGCGGGCGCGGGGCTCCAGCGCGTCGGCGGGGACCACCTCGTCCAGCAGCCCCCGCGCCAGGGCCTCGCCCGGGAGCAGCGTCTCCCCGGTGTAGACCAGCGACTGCACGTGCTGCGGGGGGACGGCGAAGCGCACCACCTCCAGCGGCGCCGCCGGGAACGGGATCCCCACCAGCAGCTCCGGCACCCCGATGCGCCCGCTCCCCTCCGCCATGAGCCGGCAGTCGGCCGCCAGCACCATGATCCCGCCCCCCGCGATGGCGTGCCCGTTGGCCGCCGCCACCACGGGCACGGGGAGGGTGAACAGCCCGCGGACGAAGGCGTCGAGCAGCGCGAAGAAGCGCCGCAGGTACTCCGGCCCCCCCTCCACCAGCCGGAACAGGTCCACCCCCGCGGAGAAGATCGTCCCGCGGCCGGTGAGGACCAGCGCCCGCGCCTCCGCCGCCGCGTCCAGCTCCCGGAGCAGCGCCTCCAGCAGCTCCACGTCGAGCGCGCTCGCCCGGCCGTGCGCCAGCCGGAGGGTGAGGATGCCGTCCCGCAGCTCTCGCTCGATCATCGGGGTGCGTGGGAGAAGGGGATCAGTCGGCGAACGCCAGCTCGCCGCGCGCGCGCAGCTCCAGCGGGAGGAGGGCGTCCCGGATGAACCGGTTCAACGGGGTGTCTACCCCCGCCTCCCCGCCCAGGCGCACCACGGCCCCGTTCCAGTCGTCCAGCTCCGAGCGGCGCCCGGCCGCGAGGTCCCGCTGGAGCGAGGAGGTCCCCTCCGCGGGGAGCGTGTCCACGAAGGCCAGGGTCCGCTCCACCACGTCCGCGGGGAGGCGCACGCCGCGGGCGAGGGCCACCTCGCGGACCTCGCCCATCGCCTCCTCCAGCATCCGCCGCGTCCCCGGGAGGGAGCGGAGCACCCCCACCGGCGCCCGGGAGACCGCGCCGACCCCGCCCATCGGCACCACGAACAGGAACTTGGACCAGAGCGCCGCGTGCACGTCCTCCGGCACCTCCACCGCCACCCCCGCCCGCGCCAGCGCCTCCCGGAGGCGCTCCACCCGCCCGCTCGGACCCCCGTCCCACTCCGCGAAGGCGATGGAGGCCGGACCGCCGACGTCGCGGACCCGCCCCGGCGCGGCGACGTGGCTGAAGATCCTCACCAGCCCGGGGAGCACGCGAGCGCGCCCCACCACCTCCGCCACCCGGAGCGGCGCCTCCACCCCGTTCTGGAGCGTGACCACCGCCGTGTCCGGCCCCAGCATGGGGCGCATCGCCTCCGCCGCCTCGCGCACCTGCCACGCCTTCACCGCCAGGAGCACCACGTCCACCTCCCCCACCTCCGCCGGGTCGTCCGTCGCGTGGACCGGGCGCACGGCGAAGTCGCCGCGGACGCTCTCCACGTGCAGCCCGCCCTGCCGCAGCGCCCGCAGGTGCTCGCCGCGCGCGATGAACGACACCCGCGCCTCCGTCCGCGCCAGGCGCCCGCCGAAGAACCCCCCCACCCCGCCGCTCCCGTAGACCGCGATCCTCACCCCGCCTCCGTGGTGGACTGGCTCCCGTCCGTGCGGCATCGTGCCGGTGCGGCAGGGTAGCCGCCCGCGTCCCCGGTGCGCAAGAGACTCCCGGCGCGCGGGACCCGCCGATACCTTCCACGTGTAACGGAAGCGTCGCGCCGCTGGCGTACCAGGGGACGGCGCATCCATCTTGACCGCGAGCCGCGCCCGTGGGGCGCCGCGGGAACAGCACACCGAGCGACGATGGCGACGCAGGCCAAGGAAGCCCACCCCCGGAAGCCCGCGGGACCCACCGTCCCCCGGGCGGTCTCCCCCCAGCCCGTCCCCGAGGGCGCCGAGCTGGACCACCCCTCGCTCTACTTCAACCGCGAGCTGGGGCTGCTGGACTTCAACTGGCGCGTCCTCCACCAGGCCCGCGACCCCCGCAACCCGCTCCTGGAGCGGGTCCGCTTCCTCGCCATCGCCGCCTCCAACCTGGACGAGTTCTTCCAGAAGCGCGTCGGCGGGCTGAAGCGGCAGGAGGTGGCCGGGGTGGCCGCCCGCTCCCCCGACGGCCGCACCCCCGGCGAGCAGCTCGCCCTCATCCGCGAGGCCGCCACCACCATGATGGGGGCGCTCACCCGGAGCTGGGAGCGCGAGCTGCGCCCCCTCCTCCGCTCCGAGGCCGGGGTGGTGGTGTCCGACCTGGCCGAGCTCTCCCCGCCGCAGCTCCACGCGGTGAACCTCCACTTCCGCGAGCAGCTCTACCCCGTCCTCACCCCGCTCGCCGTGGACCCGGGGCACCCCTTCCCCTTCATCTCCAACCTGAGCCTCTCGCTCGCGGTGCAGCTCCGCCACGCCGCGCGCGACTCCCTGCACTTCGCCCGCATCAAGGTCCCCACCGTGCTGCAGGGGCGCTTCCTCGCCGTCCCCGGGTCGGAGCACCCCTTCCACTTCGTCCCCGTGGAGCAGGTGATCCAGCACAACGTGGCCGCCCTCTTCCCCGGGATGGAGGTGGTGAGCGTCCACGCCTTCCGCGTGGCCCGCAGCGCCGACGTGAACCGGGGCGACGAGGGCGCCGAGGACCTCCTGGAGGTGATCGCCGAGGAGCTGCGCGACCGCCGCTTCGCCCCCGTGGTGCAGCTGGAGGTGGAGCGCGGGATGCCCGAGCACCTGAAGCAGCTCCTGGTGCGCGAGCTGGAGCTGGACCCCGCCGACGCGTACGAGGTGGAGGGGCTCATCGCCCCCGCCGACTGCGCCGCCCTGGCCGACCTGGACCTCCCCCTGCTCCGCTTCCCCCCGTGGGAGCCCGTGGTCCCCGACCCCTTCCTGTACGAGGGGGAGACCGAGGACGAGCAGAACATCTTCGCCATCATCCGGCGCGGCGACCTCCTGGTGCACCACCCGTACGACTCGTTCTCCGCCACCGTGCAGCGCCTCCTGGACGAGGCCGCCGACGACCCGGACGTGCTGGCCATCAAGCAGACCCTCTACCGCACCGGAGCCAACTCCCCCATCGCCCGTGCGCTCATGCGCGCCGCCGAGCGGGGGAAGCAGGTGGCGGCCCTGGTGGAGGTGACGGCCCGCTTCGACGAAGCCAACAACATGCAGTGGGCCGAGGTGCTGGAGGACGCCGGGGTGCACGTGGCCTACGGCCTGGTGGGGCTGAAGACGCACACCAAGGTGACGCTGGTGGTGCGCTACGAGGGGGGGCGCCCGCGCACCTACTGCCACGTGGGGACGGGGAACTACCACGCCCGCACCGCGCGCCTGTACAGCGACCTGGGGCTCCTCACCTGCGACCCCGAGATCGGCTTCGACCTGGTGAACCTGTTCCACTTCCTCACCGGCTACGCTCCCGACCAGCAGTACGCCAAGCTGGTGATCGCCCCGCGCGACATGCGGCGCGTCTTCGAGGAGCGCATCCGCCGCGAGGTGGAGCGGCAGCGCGAGCACGGCGACGGGCGCATCGTCGCCAAGCTGAACGCGCTGGACGACGTGGAGATCATCCAGGAGCTGTACCGCGCCTCGCAGGCCGGCGTCCGCATCGACCTGATCGTGCGCGGGCACTGCCGGCTCCGCCCCGGGATCCCCGGCTACAGCGACAACGTCCGCGTGGTCAGCATCGTCGGCCGCTTCCTGGAGCACGACCGCATCTACTACTTCCGCAACGGCGGCCGGCCGGAGATCCTGATCGGGAGCGCGGACTGGCGGCACCGCAACCTGGCCGAGCGGGTGGAGGCGCTGGTCCCCGTGACCGACCCGGCGCTCCAGGCGCGCGTGGTCCACATCCTGGAGAGCGCGCTCGCGGACAACCGGCTGGCGTGGGACCTGGACCCGGAGGGGTACTACACGCAGCGGCGCCCGGGGCCGGGGGAGCCGGAGGTGAACTACCACGCCCTGCTGATGCGCGACGCCCTGGAGCGGACGCGGAAGGGGGTGAGGCCGTGGGAGCTCAGTCCCGTGTAGTTTCTTTGTTCTGGCGTGGGGCCGCTCCGAAGCCCGGCAAACTGCGCCGGTCTTCTGCGCGGGGCCGGTGAGCCCCGGAAACGGCCCCGGGTCTCCCCGGCCGCGGAGTGAGCCAGCCAAACAGCCGGCTGTCTCCCTCCGCACAGGATGTGGGAACGACGGGGAACGACGGCGGGGCGGCACCATCGCGGTGTCGCCCCGCTCCTGTCGTAGTGGGAAATCACCCATCCGCAGATTACCTTCCGTACGCTCTGTCCACTTCCCACTCTCTCTCAAGGAGCCACTCATGAAGGCAGTCCGCTTTACCCTCGGCGTGCTGGCGCTCTGCGCCCTCTCCGCGTGCGGCGAATCGACCTCGCCCCTGTCGCCGGAGCAGGCAGCACCGCGCCACAACGGCGGAATCCTGACCATCGGGGCGGGCGCGGTGGAACCGCCGGCCGGCACCACCGCGGCCGACACGACCGGCCGAGGAGGGCTCTGGACGATCGGATCTGGCGACTGAGTCAACTCCGTCCAGAACCAACGCTCCGGTGTCATTCCGTTGGACCAGACAAGAAGGCACGTGCGGCGCCTGCGCACGTGCCCTCTCGTTTTGGTGCATCGATTCGGCCTGCCTGCCGGACCCGCTGTCGCTCCGCACCCGCTCCTATGTGCAACGGGAGTGGGAAATCACCAGGCCGCAGATTACCTTCGGGGTGCTCTGTCCACTATGTACTCTCTTCCAAGGAGCCACCCATGAAGGCAGTCCGCGCTACCCTCGGTATCCTGACGCTTTGTGCGCTCTCCGCGTGCGGCGAGGCGACCACCCCACTTTCGCCGGAGCAGGCAGCCCCTCGCCATGACGGCGGCATCCTGACCATCGGTGCGGGCGCGATGAGCCGCCGTCGCGACCCCCGCGTCCGATACCGACCAGCCGCGGCGGGATCTGGACGATTGGCGCTGGGAGACTAGCCCTTCGCCTCTCTTCGAGTCTGTGCGCGGAGGGTACTTCATTCTCCGCGCACAGACTCAAGCTTCTGAACGAGCTTCCGGGCCAGAAGGTCGATGCCTCACAGTCTTCGACTGAACGGCATTCTTCCGCTCGAGCCTCTCTTCCAGCCGTCGCTCCGAGACCGCGGCGAAGACTTCCTCGGCTTCCTGCTTCACCTGCGCCTCCTTCCGCTCGCGGGAGAAGGAGCAGCGCCTGGTGGCTCGCAAGCTCTGCCCGCTCCCAATCCAGGAGCGCAGCGGAAGCATAGGACAGGTTCAGGAGAGCCGCCGGAAGCGACTCCATTTCCCGGTGCCGGTCGATGATCGCCCAGGCTTCGACCCAGGCTTTCAGGAAATACCTCCTTGAGACCCGCACCCCCTGCGGCTCGGGCCAGGCTCGAGACGGCCTGCACGCGCTCGGCAGGATTCCGCAGAAGCGGGATCACTGCCTGAAACACCGCGAGCGCGCGCTCGTTGAAGCCTCGGGCTGCGCCAGAGTGCGGCAACGTCATGGGCCAGGACGACCAGCGTCGAATCGGTCGGCTTGTAGGCGTTGGCCGCCTTTCCGGGCGAAGAGCTCAGCCTCCGCGATCCTTCCGGTTTCAACAGCCACGCAGAAGAGGTTGTGCAGGGCCATGGCTTTTGCACCCAGAATCCCTGAACGCCGGGCTTTGCGCAGGGCTTTACAGGAAGGCACGTTCAGCGGCCCGGTGCTGGCCCCTGCGCATGTAGAGGTTGCCGAGACTGTTCCAGGACATGGCATAGGACTGGGCGTCCTCGCGCCTGCGGGCCAGGACGATCGTTCTTCTGAACCAGGTCTCCGCGCGTGCATACTGCGCGTTTCTTCGGCAGAGAAGCCCCACCCTGTAGGAAAGATCCGCCCGCTCGGGCAGTAGGAGCGCCGCGGCCTGGGCAAAGCTGATCGCGGTGTGGGGAAGGTTCTGTTCTCCCGCCCACCGCGAGACCCTCATCGCGGCCTGCGCCAGCTCGGAAGGCGCGACCGTGGTCCCCTCCCTGAGCACTTCCGAGAGCACCAGGAGCGGCGCCTGCACGTCGGACGGAACCTCCTCTCCCTGGAGACGCGACCGCATCTGGCCGTATGCGATCTTCGAGAAGAGACGCGCACGGAGATCTTCTCGCGTGCTGGCCCAGAGCATGAGGTCCCGCAGCGTGATCCAGAGCACCACGCCCGTCCGGCTGCGCACCTCGTCGACCAGAGCGAATCCCTCGTACGGCTCGGCGGAGCCGAGCAGCGTGGGCGGGGCCGACTCCGGCCGTCCCGGGCGCCGGTCTCTCGGGGGTGGTCTCCTGGGCATCGTCTGCGCTCCCGGGCGGAAGAGGGGGGGGTCCAGGTGCGTTGTAGCAGCCTGGATCAGAAGATCTGACGCTATATAAACGGTCACAAAGGGAGTGTCAACGATGTCCACCAGCGGGAGCACCACACGGACAGAGACTGAACGCTCTGCCCGTTCGTGCCCCAAAATGAGCCGGAAGAATCTTCCGCGGAAGCCGGGCTACGGCCGGTACGTCAGCCCCGCGTAGAGCCGCAGCTCGTTCCGGAGGGGATGGTCCAGCGAGTACGCCGCGCCGAGCAGCACGCGCGTGTCGGGAAAGCCCAGGTAGGGGACGGCGGCGCTGGAGAAGACCCGCTCCAGCCCCACCGCGCGGTGCCACACGTCCCCCGTCTCCCAGGTGCGCGCGGCCCAGAACCAGGGCGTCACCGGGAGGGGGGTCGCCGGGGCGGCGCGCAGGACCAGCACCCGGCGCCCCGCCAGCGTCCCCGTGGGGAGCGCGGGCATCGCCAGCCGCTGCGAGAGGAGCGAGGACGAGACCAGCCACGGCGCCGCGCCGCCCACCGCGAACGCCTCCCAGCTCCCCGGGCGCGCGTGCGACAGCCCCAGCGTGGCGTCCCCGCGCAGCGACAGCCTCCCCCGCCCCGCCACCACCGCCGCCGACCCGGTCCCGCGCCACCACGTCTCGTCCCCCGTGCGCCCCGCCGAGCCGTGCAGCCCCACCCCTCCGTTCAGCAGCCCCGCGCGCAGGCCGCTGACCGAGTAGTCCGCCCAGGCCAGGGCGCGGGCGAGTCCCCCGCCCTCCGGGGCCTCCCACCGCCCCGCGGCCAGCTCCAGCCGCCCCAGCGACGCCCCCGCGCCCGCGCGCCAGGTGAGCGCGCTCCCCTGCCGGGAGTGGGCCGCGGAGAGGGCGGCGCCCGCGTACTCCGCGTCCAGCAGCCCCCCCGCCAGGTCCATCCCCGCCGAGGGCGCCTGCCGCACCGCGAACGCCTCCGCCCCCAGCGCCGGGCGCCACCCGCGCCACGTCGCCCGCAGCGAGCCCCCGCGCCAGCTGTCGCGCTCGCCGTACGCCCCCTGCGCCAGCCAGGTCAGCCGCCCCACCGGGTCCTGGCTCAGCACCACCACCCCGCCGCCGAAGCCGTCCGCGTCGCCCCACGCCTGGGGGAGCACGCGGTACCCGCGCGGGCCCGCGCCGTAGGGGCGCGAGGGCGGGACCGCGGCGCGCGCGAAGGTGTCCGCCGGGGCCGCGGGGACGCGGGGCGCCGCCGGGGCCAGCCGCGGCGGGAGCGGGACCGCCTCCCCCAGCTCCAGGGAGTCCGGGTGCACCCGGCCCAGGTCGTAGCCCTGCGCGTGCAGGGAAAGGAAGTACACGCTCCCCGTCGCGGGGTCCGGCGCCGGGGCCACCGCCGCCCCCGTCACCCGCGTCAGCGGGCGGACCGCGCCCGTCTCCGGGTCCAGCACCTCCAGGTTCGCCACCCCGCCCCGCTCCGACACCGCCACCAGCTCCGCCCCGCCGGGGAGGAAGGCCGGCTCGTAGCGGCTGGCGCCGTCCTCCGGGTCCAGGTAGGCGCGGCTCCCCGTCGCCGGGTCCACGCGCGTCAGGCGCCACCGCCCGCGCTCCTGCACCGACACCGCGATCCAGCTCCCGTCCGGCGACCAGCGCGGGCGGTGGAACACCGTGTTGGGGGCGCCGCGGGCCAGCGTCGCCACCGCCCCCGTCGCCAGGTCAACCCGCGCCAGGCTGCACACCCCGCCCAGGCACTGCACCGCCGCCGCGCTCCGGCCGTCCGGCGACGGGTCCGCGTCGCGCACCGAGGCCCCGCGCGTGATCCGCCGCACCGTGCCGCGCCGCCAGCTCCAGGCGAACAGGTCCGGGCGGAAGGCGCCGTCCCCCAGCGGCTCCTGCCGCGTCACCAGGATCTCCTCCCCGCCGGGGAGGAAGCGCGGCTCGTCGTGCCCGCGCCCCCGCACCGGGAGGAGCGTCGCCACCGCGCGCCGCGGGCGCGGGTAGGCCCGCGACGGCGGGACGTCCTCCGGGTCGCGGGCCAGGAGCCGGGCCCGGGCGCGCGCCTCGGCGGAGTCGCCCGCCTCCTCCGCCGTGCGCCACACCACCACCCGCCCCGGGCCGTCGCCGCCGGCGCGGAGCACCACCGCCAGGTGCCTCCCGTCCGGGGAGAGCGCCGGGTCCGCCGTCCCCCCCCGCAGGCGCTGCACCGTGTCCCCCGCCACGATCCCGCCCCGCGCCAGGGTGAGCCGCGCCTCCAGCGCCCGGCCGGTCACCTCCACCGTGAAGCGGTCGTACAGGTCGGCCGGGGCGTCGCCGTACACCCCGGCGAAGGCATCGTCGAAGGTGCGCGGCTGCCGCGCGCTCAGCCGCCGCCAGAGGTGCACCAGGCTCTCCTCCCCCCGCTTCTCCACCAGCCACTCCAGGAACGCCGACCCCGCCAGGTACGCCATCGCCCCGCCCTGGAACCCGGACGAGGCGCTGAGCTGCGCGTAGGTGGGGAGCTTCCCCTCCAGCGCCCACTGGCGGAGCACGGTGGGGCGGTACACGCCGTAGGGGCGCCCGCTCCCGGTGAGCCGGCCCTCCACGTAGGTGGCGTACCCCTCGCGGACCCAGCGGGGCGTCTTCCGCCCCAGCGGCCCGCGCGGGGAGATCATGAAGAACCGGCGCGACTCGTCGCGGGGGTTGCGGGAGGGGCGGGTGAGGTGGGCCACGTGCGCGTACTCGTGCACCATGAGCTGCTCGGCCGCGCCGCGGTTGTTCCCCAGCACCGAGCGCGGGTCGGGCGGGGTGGGCCACACGTGGATCACCGGCCCGGAGAGCACCGAGATGGCCGAACCGTTGGCCTGCCCGGACGGGTCCTCCGCGATCACCGTGATCCGCTCGCGGGGCGCGCTCCCCACCAGCCGCGACACGGCGGCGTGCACCCCCTCCATCCGCCCGGCCAGCTCCGCCGTCCACTCCGCCAGCTCGGCGGGGTAGTGCAGGTCGAAGTGCTCGGTGCGGACGGTGCGCCACTCCAGGTGCGGGCGGACGGGCGACTGCGCGGCCAGGGCGCGGGGCGCGAGGATCGCGAGCGCGCAGGCGAGCGCGGCGGAGCGTCGGGTCATGGGAGCCGGACGGGGCGGAGCGGGAGCCCGCCGGAGGGGCCGGCGGCGCGGTATGGAAACCGCCGCCGCACGGTTTGTTCCCGGGCGCCGCCCCCGGGGCGGCTCAGCCGCGGAAGAGGCCGGCGAAGGGGGTCCCCGCCAGGGCCGCGTCGGCCCCCAGGCGCCCGGAGGCAGCCGCCGCCACGGCCTCGCCGAAGACGGTCAGGAGGTAGGACGCCACCCACGTCGTCTGCACCACCAGGGGGTCGGCGGCGCCGGGAGCGGCGGGGAGCATCAGCACGTGGCGGAAGCAGGGCATCCGCTCCGCCTCCAGGTACCCGAACCCCACCAGGGGGAGACGTCCGTTCACCAGGGCGATCGTCCGCAGCAGCTCCGGGACCGCCGCGTCCCGCACCTCCGCGGGGACGGCGGCGAAGCACTGGAGGAGCGCCGCGCCCTGGAGCTGCGCCTCCATCCCCGGGACGAACGACAGCTCCAGCTGGTGCGTGTGCGCCGCGCCCTCTCCGCCCACCCCCACCAGGAGGGTGTCGTGGGGCGTCCCCTCCTCCCCCGCGCGCACCAGGCGCCAGGGAAAGCCCTCGCCCGCCAGGAGCCCTCCCCAGCGCTCCAGCGCCTCCCTTCCGAAACCGGACACGGCCGCCCTCTCCGGCCTACGACCGGAGCGCCCGCGCGATCTGCCGCGCGCGCGTCTTCTTCGCCTCGCCCTCCAAGCGCGGCTCCGTGACGTCCCGCTTCTTGATCCCGATGTTGTCGCGGATCTCGTCCTCGCGGCGGTCGCCGATCCCCCTCTCAACGAGCTGGTTGGCCACGTGGCCGCGGACGCTGTCGTGCAGCTTCATGGTGTTCCACCACCGCCGCGGGCCCCACTGCTTCTTGATGGCCTCCACGCGCGCGTCGGTGTCCACCCCGCCGAGGCCCAGGCGCGCGCGGTAGTTCTCGTCGTTGAGGATGCGCTTCCCCTCCTTGTACTGCTTGTACTTCTTGTACAGCGAGATCCCCCCGCCCACCAGCGCCGCCCCGCCCAGGAGCCCCCACCCGATCGGGTTGGAGAGCCCCCCCACGGCCAGCGCGATCCCCCCGGCCACCCCCAGCGCGCCCTTGCCGACGCGGGCGACGTTGGCCTTCTTCTTCGTCTGCTGCTGCCTCGCGGCGAACTCGGCCATCCCCCCGGTAAGGAGGTTGTCGGGGTTGCTGGCGTGCGCCTCCAGGGCGGCCTGGCGCTTCCCCGCGCGGTAGGCGCCGAAGCCGCCGCCCAGCATGTCGGCGGCCCCGGAGGCGATGGCGGCCGGCGCCGCGATGTGCCCCAGGGTGGAGGTGGCGGCGGAGGAGAGGGGGTGCCCCAGCATCGTCGCCGTGTTGGCGGCGGCGAGGCTGGCGTTGGCGGTGGACTTCCCCAGGTTGGAGACCAGCTCCGACCCCGTCTCCATCGTGTCCCCCGTCTGTCGCCCGCCCAGGCGGAGGTCGCTGACGTTCATGCCCGCGTCCACCAGCCCTCCCAGGGCGGTCGCGGCCGGCCCCGCCACGCCCAGCGCCGCGGACCCCGGCATGGAGCCCGTCAGGTGGGCGAGCTTGAGGATGTCGGCTCCCTTCCCCACCCCGGAGACCCCCGCCGACCCCACGGAGAGCGCCGTGGAGGCGTGCTCCGGGAGCGCCGACGCCGACGACGCGTCGGCATGCCTCTGGTTGTTCGCGAGCGCCTCCTCCGTGTCGTGGCTCCCGTAGAAGACGTGCGGCTGGTACGAGTCGCTCCGCGGGCGCACCAGGGGCTGCTGGTCCTCCTTCTTCTTCCCGAACCAGCCCCGGATGGTGTCCATGAGGCCGCGCTGGATCACGCCCGTGCCCTTCCGCTGCACCGCCACCTCGCCGAAGCTGTGCCCGCGGCCCGGGGGCGGCGCCGACGCGGGCGACGCGGGGCCGAAGGGGCGCGAGCTGCCGAGGACGGGGCGCGGAGCCGCGGCCGCGCGCGGGGCCGGAGCCTTCTCCGGGGGAGCGAGGGTTCTCATGGGGTGGGTCCGGAGGGAGTGGGGGATGCCCAGCCTGCAAGATGCATCGCGCCGGGGCGCGCCACAACGTTCCTACACCGCTTCTTGCATGGGACGGGGCGCCGGACCCCTTTCCCGAAGCGAGAAGACACGACCGATGCCCGCGAACAACGAAGACCTGCACGGCAGCGCCCCCGACACCTCCGCGGCCGCCCTCCTCCTGGTGGACGTGGTCAACGACCTGGAGTTCGAGGGGGGCGAGGAGCTGCTCCGCCACTTCCGTCCCGCCGCGGCGAGGATCGCCGCCCTCAAGGAGAGGGCCCGGGCCGCGGGGGTCCCGGTGATCTACGCCAACGACAACTTCGGCCGCTGGCGCTCCGACTTCCGCGAGGTGGTGGAGCACTGCCTCAACGACGGCGTGCGGGGGGAGGAGACGGTGCGGATGCTCCGGCCGGACGAGCGCGACTACTTCGTCCTCAAGCCCAAGCACTCGGCGTTCTTCGCCACCACGCTGGACACCCTGCTCCAGTACCTGGGGACCCGGCACCTGGTGCTGGCGGGCGTCGCCGGCGACGTGTGCGTGCTCTTCACCGCCAGCGACGCGTACATGCGCGACCTCCACCTGCACGTCCCCTCCGACTGCCTGGCCTCCGAATCGGCCGAGGAGAACCGGCGGGCGCTCGCCTACATGGAGCGCGTCCTCCGGGCGGACGTCACCCCCTCCACGGAGCTGGAGCTGGAGGCGCTGGCGAGGGGAAAGGAGGGTCCCGGTTGACTCCTGCGCGAAAGCGCGTAGCTTTCAGGGCAGAATGCGATCGTGCGCAGCTACACGTCGGAGACCCGGGCGCGCTGAACCGGGCTCCCTTTTTTGCTCCCCCTTCGGAAGGATCATCGTGGTAGAGATTCAGCTCGCGGAGACGGATCGGCTGGACTGGGCGCTGAAGCAGTTCCGGCGCCGCATGATCCGGTCGGGCATGTTCAAGGACATGCGCCGGAAGCGCTTCTACGAGAAGCCCAGCGAGGCCCGCAAGGCGAAGTCCAAGGCCGCGGAGCGCCGCCGGCACAAGGACCGCAAGCGCGCCCTCCGCCGCCACGACATGTAGCCTCCTCCGGACACCTCCGGATGCGAAAAGACCCGGGCCGAGGCCCGGGTCTTTCCGTTTTCAGGAGAGCCGGAGACTACCAGCGGTCCCGGCCGCCCCCGCCCCCACCACCGCCGTACCCGCCACCGCCACCGCCACGACCGCCCCCGCCACCGCCGTACCCACCACCCCCACGGCCGCCCCCGCCACCGCCGTACCCACCGCCACCGCCGCCGTATCCGCCACCGCCACCACTGCCGCCGCCAGCCGGCGCGTCGAGGCGGACCACGTTCTCGGCCGCGGGGCCCTTCTGGCCCTGCACCACGTCGAACTCCACGCGCTCACCCTCGTCCAGGGTCTTGAACCCGCTCCCCTGGATCGCGCTGTGGTGAACGAACACGTCCTTCTCGCCGTTCTCCCGCGTGATGAATCCGAAGCCCTTCTCCGGATTGAACCACTTCACCGTCCCGGTTTCCCTCGCCATGTCTACCCGCCTGCTGTGATGTTTCGAATGGACCTCTCGGACCGCAAGCTACTTCTTCTCCGGGCGCTCGCAAGACCTTCCGAGTAAAAACCCGCCCGGACCGAACCAGACTGCAAGCTGAGGGCCTGTTTTTCGGACCCCGCCCGGGAGGGCCCACGAAGTATCATGGCAACACTCGTACCCGCCGCGCCGGGCGAGTCCCGCACCGGGCGAATGAATTCGCTGCAACAAAGGCACGAAGTCCGCCTGCGCGGACTCACGGCACGTCGAACGGCGGGGCGGCGCCGCGATGGCGCCGCCCCGCCGTCAACCACAGGCGCAGGCGTTGGTTGCGTGAGGGATGCGAGCCCGAAGGGGCGAGACCCCGGGGGCTGTTTCCCGGGGGCTCGACTCCGTCAGCGAGCGTTGTTTGCTCGCTTACGGAGCCGCAGCCCGACCCCGCGCCAGCGGGGGCACGCCCGAACCCTGCCGTTCATCCCGCTCGTCTCAGCACTCCCCCGACGCGATCTGCCGCATCTTCGCGTCCTGCACCCGCACGTCGTTGTACCCGAAGTTGTTGCGCGCCTGCATCCGCTGGATGCGCGGGACGAACGACGCCAGGGTGGACGCCCGCGACATCCCCATCGCCGCCGGGGAGCCGCCGACCAGCGGGCAGCTGGTGTACTCGAGGTTCAGCAGGCTCCGCCCCCCGCCCATCCCGAGCACGGGGGCGCACCCCGCTGCCAGCGACACCCCGGCGGCCACCGCTCCGACGCGGAGAAGTCCTTTCAACGCACGCATACGCCCTCCTGCTGTTGGGAGTCCCGCCCCGAGGAGACGGGGCGGGTGGAGACCGGACCCCGCAATTTCCGGGCGACGGAGGCCCTCCGTCAAGGCTCCCGGCTCAGGGAACGCCGCCCATCTCCCGCGGGTCGGTGCTCTGCGGCGCCTGCTCGGGGCGCGGCTGCCGCATCCGGGGCGGCCGGCCGAAGTTGTAGTTGAAGGTGAGGAACACGGCGCGCGCCCCGAACCTCCGCTGGCTCTCCTGGAAGTGCCGGTCGTCGGAGGTGCGGAGCGAGAAGCCCATGGTGTTGAACGGGTCCATCACCCGCAGGCTCAGGCTGGACTTGGGGTTCAGCGCCCGGCGGACCGACAGGCTGGTCATGGAGAAGCCGGAGATGCGGCCCTGCTCCACGTTCATGGGGGCGCGGTACATGTACATCCCCTGCACGTCGAGCGTGGGGCTCACCTTGAAGTTGGCGTTCACCCGGCCCATCCACGACACGGCGTCGCTGCTGAGCTCCGGGTCCACGTTGCTCCCGTCCGTGCTCATCTTGAACAGGTTGAAGCCGGCGAAGCCGCTCAGCCGCTCGCCCAGCCGGAGCGACCCGGTGACGTCCGTCCCCCAGGAGTCGCTGGTGGCCAGGTTCCGGAAGGTGTTGGTGGTGACTCCCGCCTCGTCCACGGTGCGGGTGCGCCGCACGGCGTCCACGGTGCGCCGGAAGAAGGGGGTCACCTGGAGCGAGCCGCGAGCCCCCGACTGCTGGAGGCCCAGCTCGAAGGCGTGCGTGTACTCCGGCTTCAGCCCCGGGTTGCCCACGAGCACGTTCTGCGGGTCCTCGTAGAAGGCGAAGGGGTTCAGGAGGCGCGAGTCGGGGCGCTGGATGCGCTTGGAGTAGCTGGCCTTGACCTGGCGCGTGTCGGTGAGGTTGAGCGCCGCCAGCGCGCTCGGGAAGAGGCTGGTGTAGTCGTTCCGGAAGCGGTCGCCCCCGCCGGCCAGGTCGAAGTCGGTGGCGGCGCGCTCGGCGCGGAGCCCGGCCTGGAGGCTCAGCTTCCCGGCGGTGTGGCTCAGCACGCCGTAGCCGGCGTGCACGGCCTCGTCGTACTGGAAGGCGTTGCCGCGGCCGTCCGACACCCAGTCGTCCCGGTCGTGGGCGAAGACGCTGGAGGCGAAGTCGTTGTCCAGGGTGCGCAGGGTCCCCTTGTACCCGGTCTCCAGCCGGGTGTCGGCGCCCAGCGGACGGGTGTAGTCGGCCTGCAGGGTGAGCGTGGTGGTCAGCGCGTCCTGGTGGTTGCGCTCCAGGAGGGGGAGCCCGTCGACGGCCGGGGTCCCGGCCGCCGCCCTGGCCTCCCGGGTGAAGTCGTTGTCCATGTCGTAGTCCGCCCGGTTCACACGCACCTCGGCGGAGATCTCGTGCCGCTGCGGCTCCAGCGTGCGCCGGAAGGCGAGCGACGCGTCGGCGGTGAGGTCGCCCATCCCGCTCTCGGCGAGGTTGTCGTAGCGGCCGGTGACGGCCTGCCGGGCGTCCAGCTCGCGGAAGGCGCTCAGGCTCGCCACCTCCATGCGCCGCTTGTTCAGCAGGAGGGTGGAGGAGAGCACGTCGCGCCGCCCCAGCTTCAGCTCGGCGCTCCCGTTCAGGGTGTGGCCCAGCATCTCCGCGTCGCCGTCGATGTCCTGCCGCTGGAAGGTGCTGGGCGTGAGGAAGCGGTTCTCGCGGAAGTGCCACCCGGTCTGCTCGCGCTGGTCGGAGTTGAAGCCGTAGCTCCCGAACACGCTGAGCGGGCCGCGGCCGTACCCCAGGTTGCCGGAGGCGTTGTACTTGCCGCCGCTCCCCACCCCGGCCATGACCCCGCCGCTGGTTCCCAGGTCGGCGTTCTGCTTGAGGACGATGTTGAGGATCCCCGCCATCCCGTCCGGGTCGTACTTGGCGGAGGGGTTGGGGATGACCTCCACCCGCTCCACCATGTTGGCCGGGAGCTGCTGGAGGAAGGCGGTGAGCTGGTCGCCGCGCATGGGGGCGGCGCGGCCGTTGAGCTGGACGGCCACGTTGGAGTTGCCGCGCAGGCTCACCTTCCCCTCGGCGTCCACCTCCACGGCGGGGACGCTGCGCAGCACGTCGGTGGCGGTGCCCCCGGCGGGGGCCAGCTCGCGGGCGGAGTAGGTGTTCCGGTCGGCGGCGAGGGCGGCGGTGGCGCGCTCGGCGGTGACGGTGAGCCCCTCCAGCTGCATGGCGCTGCGCGCCAGGCGCACGGGCCCCACCTCGGCCACGGGGGCGGCGGGGGTGAGGGTCACCTCCTGCGTGGTGGCGGTGGTGTAGCCCAGGGAGCTCACCTTGAGGAGGTAGCGGCCGGGGCGCAGTCCCTCCACGCGGAAGCTCCCGTCGGGGCGCCCCATGGCGCCGGTGACCAGGGTGGAGTCGGCGCGGCTCCAGACGGCGACGGAGGGGGAGGCCACGGGCTGTCCGCTGGCGGCGTCGAGCGCGGCGCCGCGGATGGTCCCGCCGGCCTGCTGCTGCGGCCCGCCGGGGTTCTGGGCGAGCGCGGGCGAGGTGCCGCCCACGGCCAGGAGCGCGAGGAAGAGTCCGCCTATGGGCTTCATGGGAGTGTGCCTGTCGTGAGGAGTGTCCTCCGCCGCCGGCCCGCCGGACGGAGCGTCCGCGAGGAGCTTGGACGCCCGGCGGGCCGCGAGGGTTGCCGGGATTACGGAAGCCTCGAGGGGTGTGTTTCAGCCCCGCACCAATGATAGCAGTGGCGCGGAGTGAGCGCCACGATCAGCCCCGCCGCGCCTCCCGGAGCAGGGTCCGCCAGGGCTCGTCCAGCTCCGCCTCCGGCACCTCCGCCGCGAGCTCCGCCACCAGCGCGTCCGCGTCGGCGAAGCGCCGGCGGGCCCGCGCCTCCAGCGCGAAGGCCAGGGCGCGGCGCCGCAGCGCTCCCGCTCGCGCGGGGTCGCCCTCCTCGGCGCGCACGCCGGCCTCGGCGCGGACCAGGCGCGCCAGGGCCAGGATGCGCTCCGGGTCGCCGACGACGTGCGCGGCGGAGGCGGGGTCGAGCCGGGGGACCAGCTCCGCCGCGGGCCCCAGGAGGAGTCCGCGCGCCGCGTCGATCTCCGTCAGCGCCTCCGCCGCCTTCCCCTCCTTCCTCAGCCCGGCGATGCGCGCCAGGGCCTCCATGACCTCGCGGATCATCCGGAGGAGGTAGTCGTCGCGGGAGGAGGGGCTCACGGCTCGCGCGCCTCCAGCAGCCCCAGGGCGTCCAGGACGGCGGCGCCGACGGCGGCCGCGCCGGGGTGCCCGTGCGCGTACAGGAGGTCCGAGTTCTGGAAGAAGACGGCGAGGAGGACCGGGTCCGCGGCCAGCCGCTCCGCCGCGCCGGCGGGGTGCCGGACGGCGAGCTCCAGCAGCTCCGCCACCTGGGCCTCCACGGCGTGCTCCAGCGCGGGGGAGGGCTCGGGCGCGGCGGGCCCGAGCGGGTAGGCGAGCTGCCGGACGACGGCGTCCAGGAAGGAGCGCGCGGTCACGTCACCGCGCCGTGGCGGGGCGCATCCCGATCACGCCGCGGAGCCACCCGGGACGCCCGGCGATCCCCGCGGCCGGGCGCAGCCCCAGCACCTCGGCCATGAAGGGGTAGATCTCCACGTTCCGGAAGGCGGGGACCCGGGTCCCGGCGGGGATGCCGGGGCCCATGGCGAGGAAGATCCCGTGCATGGAGGGGAGCTCGGGGTCCCACCCGTGCGTCCCGCCGGGGGAGCGGGGCATCCGCGCGGCGCGGCTGATCTGCCAGTGCTCGTCCATCACCACCACCAGGTCCCCGGCGCGGGGGTCGGCGCGGTAGTGGAAGCGCTCGGGGAGCTCGGCGCGGAGGTAGGCGCGCCCGTTCCGGAGGCGGCGGTTGATGGAGTCGCGCAGGACGCGGACGCGCTCGGGCCCGCCGCTCACGTGCAGGTTGGCGTTGGGGCCGCCGTCGGCCATGCGCACGCCCACGGTGTCGATCAGCGTCTCGAGGGCGACGGCGGTCTGGGGGGTGTAGGTGGCCATCCCGTGGTCGGACACCAGCACCAGGTACACGCGGTCGCGGACGGGGAGGGCCTGGATGCCGTCCAGGAGCCGCCCCAGCGCGGCGTCCACGGTGCGGACCGCGGCGGCGGTCTGCGGGGCGTCGGGGCCGTGGGCGTGGCCGGCGTTGTCCACGTCGCTCATGTACAGGGTGACGACGTGCGGCCGGCGCTCCTCGGGGAGGCGCAGCCAGTGCAGCACCGTGTCCACGCGGGCGGTGATGGGCATGGAGTCCGAGTACTCCTTCCAGAAGGTGGGCCGCACCCCGCCGATGGCGGCCTCGGAGCCGGGCCAGAAGAAGGCGGACGCCACCATCCCGGCCTTCTCGGCGGTGACCCAGAGCGGCTCGGCGCGGTACCAGCTGGAGTCCTGCACGGCCCGGCGGTTGGAGAGCGAGTACGACTCGCCGCGGGCGGGGTCCCAGAAGCTGTTCGCCACGAGCCCGTGCTGCTCGGCGTACGCCCCGGTGACGATGGAGTAGTGGTTGGGGAAGGTCTTGGAGGGGAAGACGGAGACCAGCCCCTCGGCCCGCACGCCGCCCCGCGCCACCCGCGCGAAGGCGGGGGACGGGTAGCGGTCCAGGTAGTCGTGGCGGAAGCCGTCGAAGGACACCAGGACCAGGTGCGGCCTCCCCCGGACCTCGGGCCGGTTGACCCCGCCGGAGCCCCGGGCGAGCAGGGCGGGCGAGCCGGTGGCGGGCGCGCCCGCGGGGGCGCACCCGCCCAGGAGGAGCAGGAGGGCGGCGAGCAGGGAGACGGGACGTGTCATCGGTTCTCCAGAGTCGGTTCGTTCTCTCTCTTCAGCGCGCGATGGGCGCCGCGGCGGCCCCGCAGAGCCGGACCAGGTCGGCGGGGGCCAGCTCGATCTCCAGCCCCCGCCGCCCCGCGCTGACGTACACGGTGTCCAGCCCGAGGGCGCTCCGGTCCACCACGGTGCGGAGCCGCTTCCGCTGCCCCAGCGGGCTGATCCCGCCCGCGACGTACCCGGTGGCGCGCTCCGCGTCGGCCACGCCGGCCATGGCCGCGCGCTTCCCCCCCGCCGCCGCCGCGAGCGCCTTGAGGTCCAGCGACTTCGCGACCGGCACCAGCGCCACGGTGAGCCTGCCGTCCACGGCGGCCACCAGCGTCTTGAGCACGCGCGCCGGGTCGACGCCCAGCTTCTCCGCCGCTTCCATGCCGTAGGAGGCGGACGTGGGGTCGTGCGGGTACTCGTGCAGGGCGAACGCGATCCCCGCCCTCTGCGCGGCGACGACGGCCGGTGTCATGCTGGGGAGAATAGCCGCGGGCCCGACGGTCCGGCAAATGCGGCACCCCCCACCCCCGGCCCCTCCCCCACAAGGGGGGAGGGGAGCACGACAACGGCGCCCCCCACCCCCGGCCCCTCCCCCGCAAGCGGGAGAGGGGAGAACTACACAACGGGACGAGGGAGAGCCGCCGCGTGAGGGATTCGCGCCCGGAGGGCCGAGACCCGGGGCTGTTTCCGGGGCTCGGCGGAGTTAGGCACGGTCGTATCGTGCCTTACTCCGCGCGAAGCCCGGCCCCCCGCCTGCGGGGGGACACGCCCGAACCATGCTGTTCAAAAACAACGGAGACGAAGACGATGCGGAAACGGAAGCTGGGAAGCCAGGGCCTGGAGGTGTCGCAGATGGGGCTGGGCTGCATGGGGATGAGCGACTTCTACGGCCCCCGCAGCGAGTCGGAGTCCATCGCCACCATCCACCGCGCCCTGGAGATGGGGATCGACTTCCTGGACACGGCCGACATGTACGGCCCCTTCACCAACGAGGAGCTGGTGGGCCGTGCGGTGCGCGACCGCCGCGACCGGCGCGACGCTCGCCACCAAGTTCGGGAACGTGCGGAGCGAGCGGGGGGAGTTCCTGGGGATCCGGGGCGACCCGGACTACGTGCGGGAGGCGTGCGACGCCTCGCTCCGGCGCCTGGGGGTGGACACGATCGACCTGTACTACCAGCACCGGGTGGACCCGCAGGTGCCCATCGAGGAGACGGTGGGGGCCATGGCGGAGCTGGTGAGCGCGGGGAAGGTGCGCTTCCTGGGGCTCAGCGAGGCCGCGCCCGGAGACGATCCGGCGCGCCCACGCGGTGCACCCGATCACGGCGCTCCAGACGGAGTGGTCGCTCTGGACGCGCGACGTGGAGGAGAACGGGGTGCTGGACGCCGTGCGCGAGCTGGGGATCGGCTTCGTGGCCTACTCGCCGCTGGGGCGCGGCTTCCTGACGGGGCGCTTCCGGAGCTTCGAGGACCTCCCGGAGGACGACTACCGCCGCGTCAACCCGCGCTTCCAGGGGGAGAACTTCGCCGAGGAACCTGGAGCTGGTGCGCCGGGTGGAGGAGATGGCGGCGGAGAAGGGCGCCACCCCGTCGCAGCTGGCGCTGGCCTGGGTGCTGGCGCAGGGGGAGGACGTGGTCCCCATCCCCGGGACCAAGCAGGTACGGTACCTGGAGCAGAACGCGGCCGCGGCGGAGGTGGAGCTGACGCCGGACGACCTGCGGCGCATGGAGGAGGCGTTCCCGGTGGGCGCGGCGTCGGGGACGCGCTACCCGGAGGCGGGGCTGCGCTCGGTGAACCGCTAGTTGTCGAAGCTGTTGGTGACCACGGTGCTCTGCACGATCTTGCCGTTGCGCACCAGGGCGTAGCCGGTCTGCTTCCCCAGCTTCTTCCAGGTGTTGGAGGGGTTCGCGAAGGCCCACACCTCGTCCCCCTCCTGCGCCTGGTCCTTGAGCTTCTTCCACGCCATGCGGATGCGGAGCGCCGCCATCTCGGACAGGTTGCGGTGCTCGGAGGTGGGAGCGTTCCCGGCCTTCTGCGTGAGCCAATCGAGGGGGATCTTCATGCTGGGATCTTTCGGGTAGGGGTCGTTGCGGGGGCGCCGGAACTTAACACCGCCACCGGCGGCGGACCAACGTGGCGGGCCGGTCACTCCCCCAGCAGCTCCTCCAGGCGGTCGATCAGCCCGGCCTGGGCGGCGTTGAGCTTCTCCCGCGCCTCCGACGGCGCGAACCAGGCGCAGCGGTCCACCTCGGGGAAGGTGAGCCACCGCCCGGAGCCGCGCGGCCACTCCGTGCGCATCACGTTGCTGACGACTGCGGACGGGTCGGCGTCGCCCTCCCATGCCCAGGCGTGCACGGTCTTCCCCGCCTTCTGGCGGACGCTCCCCAGGGGGAGGAAGGGCTCCGCGGGCGCGATCCCGGTCTCCTCCCGGAACTCGCGGCGGGCGGCGGCGAGCGGGTCCTCGCCCTCCTCCACCAGCCCCTTGGGGATGGTCCACGCGCCCGCGTCCCGCCCGGCCCAGAAGGGGCCGCCGGGGTGGGCCAGGAACACCTCCAGCCCGCCGCCGCTCCTCCGGAACAGGAGCATCCCCGCGCTCACGTTCGCACGCTTCGCCATGCCGGCGCCCGGAGCGAATCCCGGGCCGCGAAACCCGCCGCGCCCCCGCGCCGTACGGCCGGCTGCACACCGGCCGCACCCCCAACGGAGGCTCGCCCCTGATGAAGCTCGTCCTCGCCGCGGCTCTGCTCGCGCTGCAGGCCTCGCCGGCCCTCGCCCAGTCTCCCGCCGCGCCCGCGCCCGCCGACGCCTACCTGGACCCCGGCGCCCGCGTGCTGGTGGAGGAGGCCCGCGGTCGCCGCGCGCGCGTGGAGCGGCGCATCGACGGCTACCGCACCCTCGCCCGCGAGCGGGTGTACGCCGGGCTCCGCACCCTGGGCCGCAACCGCACCCTGTACAGCCAGGAGGTGGCCGCGCGGGTGAGCTGGCGGCGCGACGGGGACGGGCTCGTGGAGGCGCTCGGCGGGCGGGAGGCGGTGCCGGTGGCGAAGCGCGGCGTGTCGCTCCCCGAGGACCTGCGCACGGACCTCCCCGACCTCGCCTTCGACCCCGACGAGCTGCACCTCTCCCCGCTGATGGGGCTGGGGATCGGGTCGGACGGCGACAGCGCGTCGCTGGTGGACCCGCTCCGCCCCGGGAGCGAGGCCCACTACCGCTTCCGCTCCGGCGACGTCACCTCGGTTCGCCTCCCCGACGGCACCACGCTGCGCATCCGGGAGCTGGAGGTGATCCCCCGGCGCAGCGACTGGCGGCTGGTGCGCGGCTCCCTGTGGATCGACTCGGAGAGCCACGGCGTGGTGCGCAGCGTGTTCCGCCTGGCGCGCCCCTTCGAGCTGGCCCGCGACCAGCCCGAGGACTACGAGGAGATCCCCCGCGCCATGCGGGCGGTGATGGGGCCGGTGCGCGCCGACGTGGAGTGGGTGACGGTGGAGTACGCCCTGTGGGACGGGCGCTGGTGGCTCCCGCGGCTGATCTCCACCGAGGTGGGGATGGAGATGGGGGTGATGGGGAAGGTCCCCGCCCGCTTCGAGCGCAGCTACTCCGCCTACGAGGTGGACGCCACCCCGGAGGAGCGCGTGAGCGTGCTCCCCGCGGCCGAGCTGCTGCGGACCGCGCGCGCGGACAGCGGCGCGAGGGAGTGCCCCGCGCGCGAGGGGCGGGTGTGCCGGTGCGACCGGGGCCGCTGCCGCTACTGGGAGGTGCGCGTCCCCGCGGACACGGCCGCGCTCCTGGCGAGCGCCGACCTCCCCCCCTCGCTGGCCGACGGGGGGGAGAAGCTGATCACCGGCGAGGAGCTGGAGGAGCTGGCCCGCGTGCTGGACCCCGGCCTGGGGGGGCTGGGCGACTTCCGCCCGGAGGTGCGCTTCCGCGTGGGCGGGCCGGACCTGGTCCGCTACGACCGGGTGGAGGGGCTCTCCCTGGGCGCGCGCGCCGACGCGGCGCTGGGGCCGCTCTCGGCGGACGCGACGGTGCGCGTGGGGACGGCGGACCGCGAGCCCGCGGCGGAGCTGGGGGTGGAGCGGAGGACGGCGTCGGGGCTCCACCGCCTGGCGGGGTACCGGCGGCTGGCGCCCTTCGACCCCTCCATGCGCGCCCTGGACCCGGGGAGCTCGCTGGCCGCGCTCCTGCTGGGGCGCGACGAGGCCGAGTACCTCCGCGCCACCGGGGTGGAGCTGACCGGGCGCCCCGCGCGCGCCGGGCGGTGGGAGTGGGGGTGGCGCCTCTTCGCCGAGCACCAGCACCCGGTGGCGCGCGAGACCGGGATCTCGCTGGCGCGCGCCTGGAGCGAGGCCCCGGTCTTCCCGGAGGTCCGCCCGGCGGACCGCGCCGACCAGGCGGGCGCCTCGCTGGCGGTGCGCACGGGGCGGGAGACGCCGGGCGGCTTCCGCTGGGACGCCGGCGCGGCGGTGGACGCCTCCGCGGGGACGTTCCGCTTCGCCCGCCCGTCCGTCTCCGCGGGGGCGGGGGCGCCGCTCCCCTGGGGGCTGGTGGGGGCGGTGCAGGCGGCGGCGGGGACCACGGCGGGCGAGCTCCCCGTGCAGGGGCTATGGTACCTGGGCGGGCCGGGGAGCGTGCGGGGGTACCGGACCGCTGCCGCCGCGGGCGAGGCGTTCTGGAGCGGGCGCGCCGAGGTGGCGAGCGCCTTCCCGGCGGCCCGGGTGGGGGTGTTCGCGGACGCGGGGTGGACGGGGGAGCGGGGCGCCTTCCGGGCGGACCCCACCCTCCTCTCGGCCGGGGTGGGCGCCGGGCTCCTGGACGGGCTGGTCCGCCTGGACCTGGCGCGGGCGCTCCGCGGCGACCGGGGGTGGCGCGCGGACCTGTACCTGAACGGCGCGCTGTAGGCGCCGGACTTGACACCCCGCCAAACCGCAACTATCCTGGTTGCAGTTCGCGAACCCGGGAGGACGGATGTCGAGCATGAGCAGCCGGGTGGCCGTCGCCGTGCACGTGCTGGCGATCCTCACCTGGCGCAGGGGCGAGCCGGTCAGCTCGCAGCAGATCGCGCGGAGCGTCAACACCAACCCCGTGGTGGTGCGCCGCATCGTCGGCGCGCTCCGCCGGACGGGGCTGGTGGAGGTGCAGCCGGGCGCGGCGGGCGGCGCCCGGCTGGCGCGCGAGCCGGAGGAGATCACCCTCCTGGACGTGTACCGCTCGGTGGAGACGGCGGACGAGCTGTTCGCCCTGCACTCGCAGCCCCCGTGCAGGGAGTGCGACGTGGGCGCGAACATCCAGGCCGCGCTGACGGAGGTGTTCGACGACGCGAGGGCGGCCATGGAGGCGGTCCTCGGCCGGGTGACCATGGAGGACGTGTGGCGCTCGGTGTGCGGGCGGATGGGCCGGACCGGGCCGTGCGGCGAGGAGGCGCGCCGCCGGGCGTAGCGGGTTCCGGAGGGTGCCCGCCGCGCGGCCATCTGTAACCGCAACGGGCACGGTTCCTTTTCAGCGGAGGGGGAGATGGAGACCCGAAGACTCGGCCGCCGGCGCGGGGCGGCGCTCCGCGCGGTGCTCCCGGCGCTCCTGGCGCTGGGGCTCGGCGGGGCCGCCCCGGAGCCGGGACGGATCGTGGGGCGGGTGACGGACCGGGCGGGGAACCCGCTGGCAGGCGCGGCGGTGACGGCGGCGCCGGCCGGCGCCCCGGACGCTGCGCGGAGCACCCGCAGCGGGGAGACCGGGGGCTTCGAGTTCGCCGGTCTCCCGCCGGGGAGCTACCGGGTGGCGGCGGCGCGGCCGGGGTACGCCCCGGCCGAGCAGGCGGTGGCGCTGGAGTCCGGGGAGCGGCGGGGGCTGACCTTCCGGCTCCGCGAGGCGCGCAGGTAGAGCGGGCGGGTCCGCCGCGGCGGACCCGTGCGCACCAAATTGCAACCGAAGCAGTTACACAAATCGGCACACGACCATGGAGAGGACGATGAGCGATCACACCCGGCCCGACCTGTTCACCCCCGTGCGCCTGGCGCGGCACACGCTCCCCAACCGGACGGTCATGGCCCCCATGACGCGCAACCGCGCCGGGGAGGGGGAGGTGCCCGGCGCGTCGACGGCCACCTACTACGCGCAGCGCGCCTCGGCGGGGCTGATCGTGACCGAGGGGTCGCAGGTGTCGCCGCGGGGTGTGGGGTACGCCGGCACCCCCGGCATCCACACGGAGGCGCAGGTGGAGGGGTGGCGGAGGGTGACCGACGCGGTGCACGCGGCCGGCGGGCGCATCTTCCTCCAGCTCTGGCACGTGGGGCGGGTGTCGCACCCCCTGGTGCAGGCGGACGGCGGGCTCCCGGTGGCCCCCTCGGCCGTCGCCCCGTCGGGGGAGATCTTCACCCCCTCCGGCCCGCGCCCCTTCGTGACGCCGCGCGCCCTGGAGACGGAGGAGGTCGAGGGGGTGGTGGAGGAGTTCGCGGCGGGGGCCCGGAACGCGCTGCGGGCCGGGTTCGACGGGGTGGAGCTGCACGGGGCCAACGGGTACCTGATCGACCAGTTCCTCCGCGACGGCGCCAACCGGCGGACCGACCGCTACGGCGGGAGCGTGGAGAACCGGGCACGCTTCCTCCTCAAGGTGGCCGCCGCCGCGGCGGAGGTGTGGGGCGGGGACCGGGTGGGGGTGCGCTTCTCCCCCGTGAGCGCGTACAACGACATGGCCGACTCCGACCCGGCGGGCACCTTCGGGTACGCGGCGCAGGCGCTGAACCGCTTCGGGCTGGCGTACCTGCACGTGGTGGAGCCCGTGGGCACTCCCGGGGAGGCGCGGGTGTCCCCGGTGATCCGCGCGGCGTTCCGGGGGCCGCTGGTGCTCAACGGCGGCTTCGACCGGGCGGCGGCGGACGCCGCCATCCGCGGCGGGGCGGCGGAGCTGGTGTCGTTCGGGGTGC
Organism: uncultured Gemmatimonadales bacterium; assembly: GCA_963733105.1. Lineage (GTDB taxonomy): Bacteria > Gemmatimonadota > Gemmatimonadetes > Longimicrobiales > Longimicrobiaceae > JAFAYN01. The sequence goes on from CAVTCB010000007.1 coordinate 78,035, forward strand.
CGTTCCTCGCCAACCCCGACCTCCCGGAGCGCCTGGCCGCGGGCGCCCCCCTCAACGACCCGGACCGCGCCACCTTCTACGGCGGCGGCGACCGGGGGTACGTCGACTACCCGTTCCTCGACGGCTCGCCCCGCCGGCACCGCCCCGCGGGGGCGGCCGCGGCGAGCCTCTGAGCCCACACCGCACACCGGACACGCACATGGACCACGCGCTCCCCGCTCCCGCCGGCACCGAGGCCTACGGGATCGTCATCCTCCCCCCCGCGCCGGCCGCGGGGGTGGAGTCCCGGCCCGCCCTCCCGCTCCGGGCGCTCCTGGCGCGGGCCCGCGGCGCCGTGCCCGCGGGCGGCTGACGCCGGAGCGGACCCGCGGAGCCGCACGAGGGTATTCGGAGACCGCCGGCCTCCCTCGCCGGTCACCCCACCGACACAGGACTCGCCTCGTGGCCGACACGAAAGCCGAAAAGAAGAAGAAGGACAAGTACGACCGCGCGGCCGCCTGGGCCGAGACCAAGCGGCTGATGTGGCACCACCGCCGCTCGCTGTCGATCGGCTTCGCGCTGATGCTGGTGAGCCGGGTGGCGGCGCTGGTTCTCCCCGCCTCCTCCAAGTACCTGATCGACGACGTGATCGGGAAGGGGCGGAGCGAGCTCCTCCTCCCCCTGGGGCTGGCGGTGGGCGTCGCCACGCTGGTGCAGGCGGTCACCGGCTTCGTCCTGTCGCAGGTGATCAGCGTGGCCGCGCAGCGCGCCATCGCCGACATGCGGCGCGCGGTGCAGGAGCGGATCACCCGCATGCCGGTGCGCTTCTTCGACTCCACGCAGTCGGGGATCCTGATCAACCGGATCATGGCCGACGCGGAGGGGATCCGGAACCTGGTGGGGACGGGGATCCTCCAGCTGGTGGGCGGGATCTTCACCGCGGTGCTGGCGCTGGCGGTCCTCCTCTACCTGAACTGGCAGCTCACCGTCATCAGCATCGTGCTGCTGGCGGCGTTCGGCGGGGGGCTGGCGTACGCCTTCCAGCGCCTGCGCCCCATCTTCCGCGAGCGGAGCGAGATCCAGGCGGCGGTCACCGGGCGCCTCACCGAGACGCTGGGCGGCATCCGCGTGGTCAAGGCGTACGGGACGGAGAAGCGCGAGCAGCGCGTCTTCACGCAGGGGGTGCACAAGCTCTTCCGCAACATCGCCTCCTCCATCACCGGGGTCTCCGCGGTGGGGTCGTTCGCCACGGTGGTGATCGGGGTGGTGGGGACGGTGATGATCGTGATGGGCGGCCGCGCCATCCTGGACGGCACCATGACCACGGGCGACCTGTTCGCCTACGTCTTCTTCTCGGGGCTGCTGGCGGCGCCGGTGATCCAGACGGCCTCCATCGGGACGCAGATCAGCGAGGCGTTCGCGGGGCTGGACCGCATCCGCGAGCTGATGGAGACGCCCACCGAGGACGACGAGGACCGCGGCGCCCTCCCGGTGGAGTCGGTGCACGGGGACGTCTCCTTCCAGGACGTCTGGTTCGAGTACGTGGAGGACGTGCCGGTGCTGAAGGGGATCACCTTCGACGCGCCGGCGGGGACCACCACGGCGCTGGTGGGCTCCAGCGGCTCGGGGAAGAGCACGCTGGTGTCGCTGGTGATGGCGTTCAACCGCCCCAAGACGGGGCGGGTGGTGGTGGACGGGCACGACCTGGCCGACCTGCGGCTGCGCGACTACCGGGCGAAGCTGGGGGTGGTGCTGCAGGACAACTTCCTGTTCGACGGGACGGTGGGGGACAACATCCGCTTCGCCCGCCCGGACGCCTCGCGCGCGGAGATCGAGGAGGTGGCGCGCATCGCCAACGCGGACGACTTCATCCGCGGCTTCCCGGAGGGGTACGACACCATCGTGGGGGAGCGGGGGATCAAGCTCTCGGGCGGGCAGCGGCAGCGCATCGCCATCGCCCGCGCCATCCTGGCCGACCCGCGCATCCTGATCCTGGACGAGGCCACCTCGTCGCTGGACAGCGAGAGCGAGGCGCTGATCCAGGAGGGGCTGCGCCGGCTCCGGCAGGGGCGCACCTCGTTCGTGATCGCGCACCGCCTCTCCACCATCCGCAGCGCGGACCAGATCCTGGTTCTGGAGCACGGGGAGGTGGTGGAGCGCGGCACCCACGCGCAGCTGATGGCGCTGGGCGGGCGCTACCGCGAGCTGCACGACCGGCAGTACGCCTGGGAGCGCGACCTGTTCGTGAACCCGGGGGAGGAGCTGGTGTCGGCGCCGGGCGTGGAGGAGGAGGAGGCCGCGGGATCGGTCGCGGTGGGATGACGGGGCGGAGAGGGGAGACGGAGAGAGGGGGAGCGGCGGGCGCCGCTCCCCCTCTCTTTTGCCTCACCTGCGTACGGAAAGGAGAACGGCGCCCCGGAATCCCTCCGGGTGCCGGACGATCCCGACGCGCACCGGCACCGCCTCCCAGCGGTCCGCGGGGAGGAGCGCGCCCGCCACGCCGCCCGCGAGGGCGCCCGCGGCCACGATGCCGAGGGTGGCGGCCGCCGGGTAGGGCTTCCTCCTGAGGATCGGGACCTCCGCGCAGGAGAGCAGGGTGCACCGCTCCTCGTATCCCACGACGACCTCCTCCGCCGGGGTGTAGACCCGGTGGAGCGCCGCCACGAACGCACCGGCGCCCGTGCCGAGGAGCACGCCCACCCCCCCGTACTTCGTGCGGGAGCCCCGCCCCCGGCTGATCTCCAGCGCGGTGAGGGAGGCACGGGGGAGGGTCCGCTGGAGCGAGTGGATCTGGATCGTGACGCTGTCCGGCCACACGCCGATCACGGTCGCGGCGGTCCTGTCGATCAGCCCCGCCCCGGGAGCCAGGACGCGGATGCGCTGCCCGACCTCGAGGGGATGCTCCTGGGCACGGGCGGCGGGAGCGCAGCCCGCGGCGAGCAGGCCGGCGAGGAGCAGGACCTTTCTCAAGAGCGGCCCGTCAGCCGAGCGGGACCCGCCGCGCGCTGTCGACGCCGGCGAGCTCGTTGACCGGACACACGCGGGTGGCGGCGGTCTCGACGAGGAGCGCCCCGGCCAGCATCGCCAGCAGCCCGGGGATCTCACCGTCCCTCCCGCCCCACCTGGCGTACCCGAGCGCCAGGAGCACGGGACCCACGACGGCCCGCGCCACCCGGTCGGCCCCACCGACGTTCTCTCTCATCGCTCCCCCCAGGGTTTAGCTTCCCGCCACCATCAGGGGAGGGGGCGGGTTGCAGGGGACGTGCCGGCCCGGGCTCACCCGGAGCCGACCCCTACCGTGTGCCGCCGCTCCGGATCGCACGCACCCGAGGATCGCTCTCGGGAACGACGCGAACCGCTCCGTCCGGCGTGATCTCGAACACCTTTCGCTGTGCAGCGACGAGCAGCGGAGCCCGGGGCACGATCAGCACCGCGGCGGCCGAACGCTTGGGACCCGAAACGGGGAGCTGAATGAGCGAGTCATGAAACCGTGTACGGCTGAGGACACGCAGGGCCGCCCGCGTACACCCCCGGAACGTTCGACCTTCCCGCGTGGCTGCCCACCGTGTCCGTGGCGGTCTTCAGCGCCGCATGGTAGCTCGCGAGCATGCGACCCGTTCGCGAAGTCCACTCCAGCAGCTGCGTCTCCTGGTCCGCGGCGCGGACCGGTGCGGAGAACACCATCAGAATGAGTACCAGGAAGGCTCGCATCCTCAGCTCACGGGATCGAGGACAGGACGGGCAATGCTGAACCGTCTGCTACGCTTCTGCCCATGCCCGTCCCGGATCAGCCGCCGCGCAGCTCGTACGTCTCCAGCACCTGCCAGCGCTCGCCTCGCTCCTGCTCGATGAGGTGGACGCTCGGGAGCGTGACCTCGAAGACGTCGGGAAGCGCCGACATGCTGCCCGGCGCGTTCCCGGAGGCTCTCGGGTTCCTGGGGTGCGCCAGCGTGAGGTGGGGCTTCTCGTCGCGGACAGGGGTGGAGGCGAGCAGGTATTCGCGGAGCGCGCGGAACCGGTCCTCGCCGTCCACACACTCGAGCCACAGCCCGTGCCCGGAGAAGGCCGCCGGCCTCCCGAAGCGGAGCGTGAGCGGCCCGAAGGGAGCATCCCGGAGCCTTGCCAGGATCGGCGGGAAGTCGGCGAGCTCGTCCTGTCTGCAGAGCGTGACGTGCGCGGGAATGAGGCTGCTCTGGACCGGGTCGACCACCCTCCGCACGGCTTCGATCTCCCGTGCCGCGTCGGCCGGGAGGTACATGCTGAGCTGCCTGCGACGCTCCGGCAAGCAGGGGGCGGGTTGCAGCTTCCGGCCCGGCACCGGAGCTCAGCCGTGAAACGCGTGGTCCGCTAGAAGGTCTCGCCGGTCTCCAGCAGGGTCTTGAGGCCGGCGAGGATCTCGGGCCAGCCGCCGGACTCCTGCTTCCGGCCGCTCACGGCGCGCAGCATCTCGGTGTCGCCCTCGAAGCCGTCGTGGACCACGGTGAGCTTCACCGCGGACCCGTGCGGCTCGAGGGTGAAGGTCACCCGGGAGCGCTTCTCCTTCACCAGCTCCGCGAAGTACTCGTCGCTCCACCCGAAGAACCCGGCGTGCTCCGGCTGGTAGCTGTGCCAGGTGTACGACAGGCGCCGGGGCGGGTCCGACTCCAGGACCACCTGGCCGAGGTCGCGGCCCTCCCCGCCCGGGGCGTCCTGCCACAGGACGGGCGATCCCACCTTCCAGTCCGACACCAGCCCGGCCCCCCAGTAGCGGTGCGTGAACGCCGGGTCGGTGAGCGCACGCCACAGCGCCTCGGGCGTGGTCCGGACGTACGTGGCGTACACGAACTCGGTCTGGCTCATCGCTCCGTCCTCCAGGGCTCGTTTGAGGTCCGCGAGCGCCCGGGCGCGCTCGCGGCCGTACCGGTCCATCCACCGGTCGGCGACTTCGTTGATGGGCGCCGCGTTCAGGTAGTGCAGCTTCTCGCGGCCGCGCCGGGCGGTGGTCACCAGGCCGGCGGCCTCCAGGACCGCCAGGTGCTTGGTGACCGACTGGCGCGCCATCTCCAGGCCGGCGCACAGCTCGCCCAGCGTCTGGCCGCCGCGGCGGTTCAGCCGGTCGAGCAGCTCCCGCCGCGAGGGGTCCGCGAGCGCCTTGAAGATCTCGTCCATCTGACCGGTCCGGTTGCGCAGCCGCATGGCTGCATATCAGCATAAGCAGCCGACCGGCTGCATGTCAAGGACCGGCCGTCAGCCGCCCCTCGACGCGAGACGCGCGGCCCTGAGGGTGAGGTAGTCCCGCTCCGGGATGCTGGCCGTCCGCTCCGCGGCGGCGCGGTAGTGGGCCAGGGCGCGCTCGCGGTCGCCGGCGCGCTCGTAGAGGTGCGCGCGGACGGCGTCCAGGCGGTGGTGCCCGCCGAGCTTCGCGTCGAGCGGCTCCAGCAGCTCCAGCCCCGCCTCCGGGCCCTGCACCATGGCGGCGGCGACGGCGCGGCTGAGGGAGACCATGGGGTTGTCGGAGATCCGCTCCAGCACGCCGTACAGCGCGAGGATCTGCGGCCAGTCGGTGTCCTCCGCGCGCGCGGCCTCGTCGTGGACGGCCGCCACGGCGGCCTGGAGCCCGTACGGGCCGACCGCCCCCCGGGAGAGCGCGTCCGGGACCAGAGCGATCCCTTCGGCGATCAGCTCCCGGTCCCACAGGGTCCGGTCCTGCTCGTCCAGCGGGACCAGCTCGCCGTGCGGCCCGGTCCGCGCGGCGCGGCGCGCGTCGGTGAGGAGCATCAGCGCGAGCAGCCCCGCGACCTCGCCGTCGTCCGGGAGGAGGCCGCGGAGGACCCGCGCCAGCCGGATGGCCTCGCCGGAAAGGTCGGTGCGCTGCAGCTCCGGCCCGCTGCTGCTGGCGTACCCCTCGTTGAAGACCAGATACAGCACGTGCAGCACGGAGGCCAGCCGCCCGGCGCGCTCCGCGGGGGCGGGCATGTCGAAGGAGGTGCCGGAGGCCTTGATGCTCGCCTTGGCGCGGCTGATCCGCTGCGCCATGGTGGCCTCGGGGACCAGGAAGGCGCGGGCGATCTCCGCGGTGGTGAGGCCGCCCACGGCGCGCAGCGTGAGCGCGATGGCCGACGCCGGGGTGAGCGCGGGGTGGCAGCACATGAAGAGGAGGGCGAGCGTGTCGTCCCCGTCCGCGCCGACCTCCGCGTCGGGAGGGGGGACGAAGGCCCACTCCGCCCACACCTGGCTCGCGACGGCGTCCTCGCGCCGGCGGCGCGCCATCTCGCTGCGCAGGTGGTCGGTGATGCGGCGGAGCGCGACGTGGTACAGCCAGCCGCGGGGGTTCCGGGGGATGCCCTGCGCCGGCCACTGCGTGGCGGCGGCGACGAGCGCCTCCTGCACCGCGTCCTCCGCGGCGTCGAAGTCGCCGTGCCTGCGCGCGACGGCGCCGAGCACCTGCGGCGCGAGGTCGCGCAGCAGGCGCCCGACGGCGGCGTCCAGGGGCCCGGAGGTCACGCCTCCGGGGGCGGGCCGCTCATGACCCGGCGCACCTCGATGGGCATGTTCAGCGGGGCGCCGCCGGGGCCGGGGGCGGTCGACGCCTTCGCGGCCAGCTCGTACGCCCGCTCGGGGGTGTCCACCTCGACGATCCAGTAGCCGGCCAGGAACTCCTTGGCCTCGGGGAACGGACCGTCCGTCACCGGCGCGCCGTCCTTCCCCGCGCGCACCAGCCGGGCCTCGCCGGGGGCGGCGAGCCCCTGGCCGTCCACCCACTCGCCGGCGGCGGTGACCTCGGCGTTGAAGCGGTGCATGAACGCCATGTGGGCCTGCAGGTCCCCGGGGGACCAGTCGCCGATCTGGTACTCCCCGTTCCCGTCCCCGCGCGGCGCGTGCATCATCATCATGTACTTCATGGCTCGTTCTCCTTCAAGGGGTGAGTACCGTTGTCGGCGCTTGCATGGAGGAGTCGGAGCCGGGCGCGCGTTCTCTACATCGGGGCGCTACTCCGCGATGCTCTCGACGAGGGTGACCTCGTTCCCGTCCGGGTCGCGCACCAGGGAGTACCGGACGAACCCGGGCACCTCCTCCACCGCGCCCGCCTCGATCCCGCCCGCGCGCAGCGTCGCCAGCACGTCGTCCAGGCTCTCGACGACGAGCGCGACGGCGGTCTTCCCCGCCCGCTCCGCCTTCGAGATGACCTGCACGGTCGCTCCGGGAGAGGTGTCCCACTCCCGGCAGCTCGGCATCGGCACCCGGTCGAAGGTCCGCCCGAAGAGCCGCTCGTACCAGCGGGCGGAGCGGTCGAGGTCCCGGACGTAGAGCGTGGTGAGAGTGGTGGTGATCCGCATCGGGCTTCTCCCGTAGGTGAAGAGCCTCAGCTCGCCGTCGTCGCCCGGGGGCCGGACCATGCGCTCGAAACGGAACCCGAGATGTCCCAGCAGCCGCAGGGAGGCCTCGTTCGCGGGCGAGACGATGGCCGAGAGCCGCTCCAGACCCAGCTTGCCGGCGTACTCCACGGTGGCGCGGGCGGCCTCGAGGGCGAACCCCATCCCCCGGAACCGCGGGAGGAAGGCGAGCCCCACGTCCACGTCCTCCAGCCAGTCCCTCCGGACGAGCCCGCAGATCCCGGCCGGCGCGAGCTCCTCCCGGGTCTCCACCAGGTACAGGCCGAAGCCGTGCCGCTCGTACGAGGCGATGACCGGCCCGCCCAGGATGTACTCGCGGGCGCCCTCGAGGTCGCGGACCCCGCGGTCGCCGATGTAGCGCAGCCAGTCGGGGTCGTTGACCAGCTCCAGGATGAACGGGGCGTCCTCCTCCGCGAGATGGCGGAGGCGGAGGCGTTCGGTCTCGATCACGTACACAGGGAGTCCTCCGGCGAATGGGGTCGGCGGGGAAAGGAGGCTGCCACCTTCCGCGGTCTGCAATCTGCTGCTGCGCCTCGCCTCGAAACAGACGCACCCTCCTCCTGCAGAGACAGGACGGGCAATGCTGCACCGGCTTCTACGCCTCTGGCACCGCTGGATCGACGCGGAGCCTCCCGCGCTGGTCGGCCGTAATCTCGCCCGGGTCGATCTGGGCGGAGCCAACCTGGAGTGCGCCGATCTACGACGGGCCGACATGGCCGGGGCGAACCTGGTCGGGAGCAATCTCACCCGTGCGGATCTGCGGGAGGCCGACCTGTCGGGCGCATACCTGAGCTGGGCACGGCTGCGGGGCGCCGACCTGCGCGGGGCTCACCTCCGGGGCGCGGACCTGGAGGGCGCCGACCTGCGGGAGGCCGATCTGCGCGGGGCGCTTCTGGAGAACGCACGGCTTCAGGACGCCAGGCTCGGCGATGCACGGCTCTCGCGGAGCCGGCTCCAGGAGGCGAGCCTGAGTCCGGAGCAACGGAAGGCTGCCCGCGTCGAGGAGAACGAGTGACCCCGGCCCCCGCGCCAGCGGGGGAGACGCCCTCCCCCGCCGTAAAAACTCAGTTCGTAGAAGCCCGACGCGCCGCCGAGGCGTCCCGGATGGAGCGGAACTCCGACGTCGTCCGGTAGTTGGGCCACTCGCGCGAGTTCGCCAGCTCCAGGCCGAGCCGGTGCAGCACCCCCACGTCCTGCGCCATCCCCTGGAAGTTCCAGGTGGCCGGGTCGAACTCGTCCGCCGGCTGGTGGTACCGGTCGCGCCGGTACGCCGCCGACGCCGCGTCGCCCGCCGCCCTCCCGCCGCTCAGCAGCTCCACCCCGCTGTCCACGTACAGCATGGGGACGCCGCGCTTGGCCGTGGAGAAGTGGTCGGAGCGGTAGAAGTACCCCGCCTCCGGGCTGGGATCGCGCGCCACCACGCGGCCCTGCGCGGCCAGCACCCGCTCCAGCCGGTCCTCCAGCTCGCTCTGCCCGTACCCCACCACCAGGACGTCGCGCGCCGGCCCGAACGGGTCCAGGGCGTCGATGTTGAACCCCGCCGCCGTGGTCTCCAGGGGATAGACCGGGTTGGCGGCGTAGTACTCCGAGCCCAGCAGCCCCTTCTCCTCCGCCGTCCAGGCGGCGAACACCAGCGAGCGCTGCGGGCGCGGCCCGGCCGCGAAGGCGCGCGCCAGCTCGATGATGGCCGCGATCCCCGTGGCGTTGTCGACGGCGCCGTTGTAGATGCTGTCCCCCCGCGCGTCCGGGGCGCCCACGCCCAGGTGGTCCCAGTGGCCGCCGAAGAGGACGGTCTCGTCCGGGACGGGCGCTCCCCGGGAGCCGGCCCAGCACGTTGCGCGAGCGGATGACCGCGCGCCGCACGGCGTAGTTGGCCGCGAAGGTGGCGTCGCCCAGCGGCACCGGGCGGAAGTCGCGCGTCTGCGCCTGGCGCTTGAGCGCCTCGAAGTCCTGCCCCGCCGCGCGGAACAGCTCCACCGCCAGGTCGCGCTGGATCCACCCCTCGATCAGCGGGTGCACCGCCGCCGGGTCCTGGCGGACGATGTCGAACATGGTGTTGGTGTTCGAGTTCTTCACCGTCGCCCAGCCGTACGACGCGGGCGCCGTCTCGTGCACGATGAGGAGCCCCGCCAGCCCCTGCTCCGCGGCCTCCTCGTACTTGTAGGTCCAGCGGCCGTAGTAGGTCATGGCCTTGCCGCCGAAGTCCCCCTGCCCCGTCTCGAAGTCGGGGTCGTTGACCAGCACCACGCCCACCTTCCCGCGCAGGTCGGCGCCCTTGAAGTCGTCCCAGTTCCGCTCCGGGGCCTGCACCCCGTAGCCCAGGAAGACGAGCGGCCCGGCGTAGGCCACGCGGTCCACGTCGCGCATGGTGGCGCGCACCGCGATCTGCTCGCCCTGCACGAGGTCCATCCGCCGCCCGGCGACGTTGATGGTGAGCGCCGGCGTGCCCACGATGTCGGACTGGCTCAGCGGGACCTCCTGGTACCAGCTCCCGTTCGGCCCCCCCGGCTGCAGCCCGGCCAGCCGGAACTGCTCGGCGATGTAGGCCACGGTCTTCTCCTCGCCGACGGTGGCGGGGCCGCGCCCCCGGAACTCGTCCGAGGAGAGGACGCGGACGTGCGCCGCCAGCCGGGCGGGGTCGGCGGCGGGCGCGGCGGGCGCGGGGGCCCCCGGCTGCGCGGCCGGCGCGCAGGCGGCGAGGGCCAGGAACGGTACGGCGGACCTGAGGAGCCTCATTTCGGATTCTCCCTGCGATACGTCGAGAGTGTGACGGACGTGAGTGAAAGCGATGCCGGACAAGATGGCCCGCCCCCGCCGATCATGCCAGTTCGCCCGCGGCGGGCGGGCCCAGCCGCGCGGCGGCGTCGTGCAGCACGGCGAGCTGGGCGGACACGCGCTCCAGCTGCGCCCGCAGGAGCGGGTCGGCGGGGGGGAGGGGGGCGCGGGGGAGCGGGGCGGGCGGGCGGCGCGCCTCCACCGCGTCGGCCAGGTCGTCCAGGACGCGCTCCGCCTCCGCGCCGAAGGCCGCCACCTCGCCCCGGCCCAGGGCGCCGCGCGCGCCCAGCGTCCCCAGCACCGCCACGGATGCGGCCAGCCGGCGCGCGTAGGCCAGGAGCGTCATCCACGCCTGGAGCTGGTCGGTGCGCCCGGCGGGGTTCGTCGCGAGCTCCTCCAGCCACGCCTCCGCGTTGAGGATGGCCACCCCCAGCCGGCGCCGCGCCGCCACCACCGCCCCCGTCACCCCGGCGCCGCCGTCCGCGAGCCGGGCCACCGCCTCGCGCAGGTAGTCGCGGTCGGCGCGGAGCACGGCGGCCACCTCCGCCGGGAGCTGGTCGCGCTCGGGGGCGGGCCAGAGGAGCGCCGTCCCCGCCAGCGCCAGCGCGCCGCCCAGGAGGTTGTTGACGATGCGCACCCCCGCCAGGTGCCAGTCCCCCGCGTGCACCTCGGCCAGGAGGACGAAGGTGGGGGTGAGGAAGACGGAGTACAGCCCGTAGTTGATGGGGAGCACGGACACGCTCACCACCGTCAGCGCGAACACCACGGCCATGATCCCGCGCTCGTCGTGCACCCCCGCCGCGATGAGCGCGGCGAGCATCCCCCCCAGCACCGTCCCCAGCGTCCGCTGCACCCCGCGGAGCACCGTGGCGCCGGTGTACGGCTGGAGGACGATGACCACGGTGAGCGTCACCCAGTAGCCGCGCTGCAGCTCCAGGAGCCCGGTGGCGACCACCGCCGCGGCCGAGACCAGGGCCACCCGCAGCGCGTGCCGGAGGAGGACCGAGTCGGGCGCCAGGCTCTCCCGGAGGGGGAGGAGCGGGTCGCGCTCCTCCGGCGGGAGCTCCACCGCGGCGACCGGCGCGTCCGGGACCGGGCGCCCGTCCCGGAGCCCCGCGGCCATCTCCCCCGCGGCGCGCGCCAGCTCGCGCAGCCGCTCCACCAGCGGCGCCGCCAGGACGCCGAGCGGCCCCGCGTCCCCCGGCTCCCCGTCCGCCTCCCCGCCCTCGGCCTCCACCCGCTCCGCCGTGTCCCGCAGCGAGGCCGCCAGGGCGGCGAGCGCCTCGCGCTCCCCGTGCTCCGCCCCCCCCGCCTCCAGCACGTCCTCCATCGCCAGCAGGTTCACCAGCACCCGGTCCGCCGTTTCCAGCAGCACCAGGAGCCGCTCCCCGCGCACGCTCTCCCCCGGGCGGCCGCGCCGCCCCGCGGCCAGGACCGCGCGCGCCGCCTCCACCGCCTGGCGCGCCCGCACGAACTCCGCGGAGCCGCCCTCCTCGCCCGCCAGCGCCTCCGCGTAGTCGCCCAGCCCGCGGTAGCAGGCGGCCACCGCGAGCATGGCGGGGCGGTACAGGCGGATGGGCCAGAGCCCCAGCGAGAGGAGCATGGCCCAGGCGCCCGCCGCCAGCACCTGGGCGCCCCGCTCCAGCACCTCGGCGCCGCCCGCCGCGGGGGTGGCGAGCGACACCACGAACGCCACCGTGGCGGAGACGCCGATGCTCCCCGCCGTCGCCCCGTAGGCGCGGGCCAGGCTGGCGGCGAAGGTCCAGGCGAACACCGCGAGGACGGCCGCCTCGGGGTGGCGCCCGGCCACCGCCGCCCCGGCCACCGAGAGCGCCAGGACGGGGGTGAGCGTCGCCATGGCGGCGGCGCGCGTGCGGTACGCCCCTCCCGCGTCGATGCGCGACACCAGGAACCCCGCGAGCCCCGCCCACGACGCGTCGCTCCACCCCAGCAGGTACCCCACGAGCACCGGGACCACCGTGGCGACGGCGGCGCGGAGCCCCGCGGCCACGGCCGGCTTCTCCGGGGCGGCGCGCGCGGAGGCGAGCAGCGGCTCGAAGAGGCGGCGGACGGGGCCGGGAGGCGGCAGGGGCGGTGTCGGCGTGTGAGTCATGCGTACCGGCAGGATACCCCCGCCTCCGGCTCCCGTTCGCGCGCTGGCGCTCCGCTTGCGAAGGGGGGTGCGACCCGTGAAAAGGAGGAGCGATGCGCTGGACAGGCGGAAAAAGGAGCGGCAACGTCGAGGACCGGCGGGGGATGGGGCCGGGGCTGGTGGGAGGCGGGATCGGGACGGTGGTGATCGCGCTGATCGTGATGTTGATGGGGGGGGACCCCGGGGCGGTGCTCCAGAACCAGCCGCAGGCCGGCGGCGCTCCCTCGAACGGCCAACCCGGAGGCGCCCCGACGGACTCGATGGGGTTGTTCGTGGACCAGGTGCTCGCGACCACGCAGGACGTGTGGCAGACGGTCCTCCCCCAGGCCATGGGGCAGCAGTACGAGGCCCCCCGGCTGGTGATCTTCGACGGCGGCGCCACGCAGACGGGGTGCGGGACGGGCCAGTCGGCCATGGGGCCGTTCTACTGCCCCACGGACAAGTCGGTGTACATCGACCTCAGCTTCTACCGCGACCTGAGGGAGCAGCTCAACGCGCCGGGCGACTTCGCGCAGGCGTACGTGATCGCGCACGAGGTGGGGCACCACGTGCAGAACCTGCTGGGAACTTCCGGCCAGGTGCACAACGCCCAGCAGCGCCTCAGCCAGGAGGAGGGGAACGCGCTCTCCGTGCGGCTGGAGCTGCAGGCGGACTGCTACGCGGGGGTGTGGGGGAACCACGCTCCGAAGACGGGGCAGGTGGAGCTGGAGCCGGGCGACGCGGAGGAGGCTCTCGGCGCCGCGAGCGCCATCGGCGACGACCGGCTCCAGAAGCAGAGCCAGGGACGGGTCAACCCCGAGTCGTTCACGCACGGCACGTCGGAGCAGCGGATGCGCTGGTTCCAGCGGGGCTTCCAGAGCGGCGACCCGCGGCAATGTGATACGTTCAACACGACGCGTCTGTAAGGGATTGGAGGGCCGGGTCTGGGCGTGCCCCCGGCTGGCGCCGGGGTCGGGCTGCGGCTCCGTAAGCGAGCAAACAACGCTCGCTAACGGAGTCGAGCCCCGCGCAAACTGCGCGCGGGTCTCGCCCCTCCGGGCTCGCATCCCTCACGCAACTACCGACTGCGCCTGTAGTTGCGTTCTCCCCTCCCCCGCATGCGGGGGAGGGGCGGGGTGGGGGGCCGCGGACGCGTGAGGGATTCGCGCCCGGCAGGGCCGAGACCCCGGGGGCAGTTTCCCGGGGTCTCGGCGCCGTTGGAAACGGTGGTATCGTTTCCTACGGCGCGCGAAGCCCGGCCCCCCGCCCGCGGGGGGACACGCCCAAACCAGTCAGTTCAAACAAAAGCTCACCCCACCCCGTACCGCTCCCGCAGCACGTTCAGGTGGTGCAGCTCGTGGCCGGCGGTGATGTACACCAGGGCGCGCACGCTCACGGGGCCGCCGCTCGCCACGGTGCGGTGCCCGAACCGGTCGGGGGCGAAGCCGCGGTACAGCGTGAGAGTGGCGCGGCGCACCGTCTCCCACTCCTCCACCAGGCTCGCGGTGGCCCGCTCGTCGAAGCGGGCCTCGCGCACGTAGTCGTCCTCCTCGAAGCCCGGGAGCGGGGTGGCGTCGCCACGGGCGGCGCGGAGCGCCCGATAGGTGAAGATGCGCTCGCAGTCGGCCATGTGCCCCAGAACCTCCCGGACGCTCCACTTCCCGGGGGCGTAGCGCCGCAGCGAGTCCTCCTCCCCCAGGGCGCGGAACAGCGCGGGGGTCGCCTCCAGCCGCTCCTCCAGCAGGGCCAGCACGTCGGCGCCGTCGGGTACGCGGTCGACGTACCGGCCGTAGTAGGCGAGGTGCTCGTCCGCGGCGGGGCGCTCGATCAGGGGTCCGGGAGTCCGCATGGCCAGGTCCGTCGGGGGTGGGCCGCCCGCCGGGGCGGCGGGCCGATTCCGGAGCAAGCTACACGGCGGGAAGCCCCGCGGCCACTCCGTGCTTGAGCCGCGGGCCCCGAGTGCATATGTTGAGGGACCACAGTTGTTTCCCTCCTGTTATTCTCCCGGTTCTTCCCATGCACCCATCCCCCCCCGGCGCCGACGAGCGCCTCCAGGCCCTGGAAGCCGCCGTAGGCGAGCTCCAGCGCACCGTGCGGCGCATCGAGGCCGCGTTCCCCGTCTTCGCGGAGCCCGCTCCGGCCCCCGCCCCCCTCCCGGACGTCGAGGCCCTAGAGGCCGTGGTCGAGGTCGAGGCCGCGCCGCCGCCCGTGGAAGAGGTGCGCGCCCCGGAGTACGAGCCCTGGCGGCAGGAGGAGAGCTACGCGCCCGCGACGGAAGCGGTGGAGGAGGAGGCTCCCGTGGCGGCGTCCGCCGCGCCGGAGGAGGCCGAGCCGGAGCCGTCCTGGGCCGAGCGGGTGGAGCCGATGCTCAACGGCGAGTTCTGGCTCAGCAAGGTGGGGGTGGGGCTCCTCCTCCTGGGGGTGGCGTTCCTGTTCAAGTACTCCATCGACCAGGGGTGGATCACCCCCGCGGTCCGGCTCGCCTCCGGCGCCGCGGCGGGAGCGGCGCTCACCGTCGCGGGACTGCGCCTGGCGAGCACGCAGCGGCAGCTCAGCCGCGTGCTCCTGGGCGGGGGGATCGGCATCTTCTACATCGTCGGCTTCGCGGCGGCGCAGGTCTACGGGCTCCTCCCGCCCCCCGCCGCCATGGCGTACATGGGGGCGGTCACCGCCTTCGCCTACTGGCTCTCGCTGCGCGAGGACGAGCCGATCCTCACCGTCATCGGGACGCTGGCGGGGGTGGGCGCGCCCTTCCTCCTCTACCCGCGCACCGGGAGCCTGGCCTGGCTCGCGGCGTACGTGGGGAGCATCGCCCTCTGGAACGGCGTGGTCTACGCCCGGCGCCGCTGGGACGCGGCGCTGGGGCTGGCGGCGCTGGGGAGCTGGGTGTCGCTGGTGAGCGGGCTGGTGGTGACCGAGCGCGCGGGACCGGTGGGGGGGATCGACCGCTGGGCGCTGCAGGGCGCGGTGGTGCTGGTGTGGGTGGTGCTGGGCGTCGTCCCCGCCGTGCTCCTGGTCCTCCGTCGGGAGGAGGAGGAGGGCGGCCGCGCGGAGACCGTCGTTCCGGCGGTGCTGGCCTTCGTCTCGCCCGTGGTGGCGCTGCTGCTGACCCGGGCCACGTGGCCGCTGGACGACTCGTCGTGGGGATCGGCGACGGCGGTGGTGGGCGCGGCGTACCTGGGGGGCGCGTACCTGGCGCGCCGGACCCGGGAGGACCTGGCGGCGGTGCTCACGGTGACGGCGGCGCTGCTGATGGGGGTCGGGATCGCGACCGCGGCGGGGGGCGAGCTGCGCGTGGTCCTGCTGGCCGCGGAGGCGGCGGCGCTGCACCAGCTGGCGCGGCGCGGCTTCGGCAGGGGCGCGGCCACCTGCGCCCACCTCCTCTTCGCGGGGGTGGCCGTGTGGGTGCTGACGGTCGTCGCCCTGGGGAACCCGCTCGCCGCCGTGGTCGGCCCGGCGGGGCTCCCCGCCCCGGAGCCGCTCACCCTCGCCGACGCCCTGACGGGGCTGGCGGTGGCGGCGGCGGCCTTCGCCGCCTCGTGGGGCGTCCGCGACCGCTGGGGGACGCTGTACCGCGGGGCGGCCCACCTGGGGCTCCTCCTCTGGGGGTGGCGCGCGCTCTCCCCCCTCCCGGCGGGGGAGGCGCTCGCCTCGGTGGCGTGGGCGGCGTACGGGGTGGGGCTGCTGGCGCTCCCGCGGCGCGAGGAGTGGGAGGAGCGGACGTGGGTGGCGCACGTGGTCTTCGGGACGCTGGGCGCCCTCCTGGTGCGCCACCTGGCCGACGCGGACCCGCTCTCGGTGCTGGTGGTGCCCGGGACGGGGGAGCGGGCGCCGGGGCTGGCCCGCACGGCGGCCGACCTCCTGGTGACCGCCGCGGCGTTCGCCGCGTCGCGCTTCGTCCCCGCGCAGGCGCGCCCGGTGTACCTGCTGGCGGTGCACGGCGCGGTGCTCGCCTGGATCTGGCGGGTGTTCTCGGGGCTCCCGGCCGGGGAGGGGATCGTGTCGGCGCTGTGGGGGGTGTACGGGGTGTCGCTCCTGGTGGTCGCCACGCTGCGCGGCTACCCGCTCCTCCAGACGGTGGCCAAGGCCACGCTGGTCTTCCTCCTGGGGAAGATGTTCCTGGTGGACCTGCGCGCGCTGGAGGCGATCTGGCGCATCCTCCTCTTCTCGGGGCTGGGCGGGCTCTTCCTGCTCCTGAGCTGGTTCGTGGGGAAGCGGAAGCTGGTGCTCCCCGGCGGGGGCGGGTAGGGCGCCGCTACGCCGGGAGGGCGCGGCGCTCCAGCCGCCCGGCGAGCGCCAGGAGCCCGCACCCCACCAGGGCGAGGACGACGAGGGGGAGATAGAGGCGGGCGGAAGGGGGGGTGGCGGGGGGCCGGAAGGCCCCCGAGCCGAGCATCCCCCGCCGCTCCCCCTCCCCGCTCCCCGTTTCCTTCGGGCTCCGGTCCATGCGCTCCTCCGTGGTTGTCCGTGGTGTGGGGTCCACGGTACGCCCGGGCACGGAAGCGCGCGACGGATTCCGGGCGAGCGGCGGAACGGGGAGGACGAGCGGCGGGAAACCGGGTTCGGGCGGCGGGGCCGGAAAAAGGGATCGGGGGTGTCCGCCGGACCGGCGGACACCCCCGAGTGTTTCCATCCACGACCTGCCCTACCCCCCGTCCTGCAAGGTGGAGCCGCCCCCTTCCGAATCGAGGAGTACGTCGTCTCCGTGCTCGGCCATGGAGCGGAAAGCAGCATCCCAGCCCTGCCGGGGCCGCTTGGCAGCTCGCGCAACTGGCACCAGATCATCCAGTTCGGCACGCCCAACTCGATTGTTGTCCAGGTAGCGCACTTTAACGACGATATCCCGGGGGTGCGACTCGGAGACGGGTACGAAGTCGAGCACTCTGCAAGTCCTTCCCCGGTTCCGAAGCTTGGATGGATTGAGTGGCTCGACAACGTACTCCGACCCGACGCGAATCACCGTCCTTCGGCTTTTCCGGCCTGCGGACACATTTACCCTGATGCTCTTAGACATCTCCGAAGTCTTCGCTTTCATGTCACCTCGACCGTGGAGTATCAGGAAGTCTCAGTCCGTGACCGGCCCGCCCAGCTTCCCGTCCTGCGCGAGCTGGAGGTAGAGCCACCCCAGCCCCGACGTCCCCGTCATCAGCCCGGGGTTGTCGACGTTGTTGCCGTCGCCGGAGGCCCAGGCCGGGTACTGGGTGTGCGTGAAGCGCCGGGACCAGACGTCCTCCCCGAACACCCGGGCCTTGTCCAGCCAGGCGGAGTCGCCGGTCTCGCGGTGGAGCTTGAGGAAGATCTCCGCGTTGCCGCCCACGCCGTGGCACTGGCAGGCGGACCAGTGCTGCCCGCCCTCGGCCGCCACCAGGGCCGCGCACCGCTTCGCCATCTCCAGGTGGGCCGCCTCGCCGGTCGTGCGGTACAGCTCCGCGTAGAAGATCCCGATTCCGGGGGCGCCGTGGCACCACTGCACCTGCTGCTGGTCCATCTGGTCGGGCTCGCGGCGGTACCAGTTCACGCCCTCCCCCCTGGGCCGGGCGATCCCGTCCAGCCAGGCGGCGGCGCCCCGGGCGCCGTCGACGTAGGGCGCGCGCGCGTCCGCGGGGAGCGCCCGCGCCAGGCGGCAGAGGAAGTAGGCCGCCCCCGCGCTCCCGTGCGCCATCCCGGGGTAGAAGACCGTCCGGCCGTCGGGGAGGACCAGGCTGGGAAACTTCACCCCCTCCCCCACCCGGACGCCCGTGGCGAGCACGTGGTCGCCCAGCTCGCGGGCGGCCTGGAGCCAGCGGGCGTCTCCGGTCACCGCGTGCAGGCGGAGCAGGAGGAGCCCCTGGCCGGGGACGCCGTTGATGAGGTCGCCGGGGAGCCCGCTCTTGATGCTCGCGACGGCCGGCGCCAGCTCCAGCGCGGCCTGCAGCCAGGGGGCCCCGGCGCCGCCGAGCGCCTGGTGCAGGCTGAGGAACGCCCAGGCACGCCCGGCGTTCCCCTCGAACAGGGCCTGCGAGGACGACCGGGGCTGCGCCTGGAGCCAGCGCCCCCCGGCCTCCAGCGCGGTCCTGAAGCTCTCCTCGGGGCGGAAGCGGTACGCCTCCGCCAAAAAGGACAGCACCCCCGCCTGCCCGCTGTACAGGTCCGTGGGGTAGCCCTTCACCCCCGCGTCCGTCACTCCCCAGCGCGCGCCGCCGGAGACCGCCTCGGCGGCCTTCACCAGCCCCGCGGCCACGCCGAGCGCCCGGTCCGCGGAGGTGGGGTACGGCGGCTGGGGCGCGGGGGGCTCGGGCGGGACGGGCGGGTTCACGACGCCGGGAGTGCCGGTCTCGTCCGTGCAGCCGACCAGGCCCAGGCCCATGGCCCCGAGCAGCAGGGTGAACGTGCGGCGATCCATGCGAGGCTCCGTGGATGAAGGTTCCGGGGTCAGTTCCGCACCCGCACGGTCTCGCTCTGCGAGGCCACGTTCCCCTTGAAGTCGTACGCCCGCACCGTCACCACGTAGTCGCCGTTCGGGAAGCGCGGCCGTCCGTCCGCCCCGCGCTCCGCCGTGCGCCAGGCGTGGTCGCGGTCGGCCGGGTCCAGGCCGCCGGCGCGCGCGGAGCCCGCCGTGTTGGTGACCACGTAGAAGTTGAACTTGCGGTTGTAGTTCCCCACCGGGGGGCCCTCGGGGCGGACGGACTCGTAGTGCTTGTAGAGGGTGAGCACCTGCATCACGCGTCCGCCGTTCTGCGGCTCGCGCGGGAGGACCAGCCGGGACAGGTCGAAGGTGGTGGCGCGCAGCAGCACGGCGCCGCCCGGCGCGGCCACCTCGTACTCCACGCGGTTGGGGGCGTTGCGGTCCCCGTAGGTGTCCTGGCCGCCGAACGGCACCTTGGAGCGGGCCCACTCCCCGGGGTCGCGGAGGCCGGCCACCACGTCCACGTCGCCCGAGACGGTGACGATCCCGTCGGCCCCGGCGGCGAGGAAGGCGCTGTCGGTCTCGTTGCGCACGTAGCGGAGGCGCCCCTCGAACGCCGGCGGCTCCACGTCGCGGTACACGAAGAAGGTGTCCGGCTGGAGGTGGTCCATGTCGCCCCACGTCTCCCAGCTCCCTCCCGGGCGGAGGCGGAGCCGGTCCAGGTGGATGTGCTCCAGCCCCTGGAAGTTCACGAACGCGAGCAGGGTCCCCCGGTGCACCTTCTGCCCCGGCTGCACGCGGAAGTTGTAGACGTGCGTGTATCCCCAGGCGTACCCCGGCTCGTCGTCGTCCTCCACCACCAGCGAGCGGTAGAACTCGTTCCCCCCGACGTTGGCCCGCACGGTGCCGCTCTCCACCGCGTAGATGGGCGTGCCGTTGGGGAGGGCGACGTCGAGCCCGTCGTGCAGGTACAGCGAGCTGCGGTCGGTCCCGCCCTGGTAGAGCCCGTAGTTGTTGACCACCCAGACGCCGGCCAGCATGGCGTCGTACTGCTCCTGCGCCCAGGCGGGATTGTGCTGGGGCCAGGGGAGCTTCCCCGCGGGCGGGGAGACGCGGTAGACGGGGGGCTCGGCCGGGACGGTCGGCGGATCGGGCGGGACCGGGGGCTCGGGCTCCTGCACGGGGTTGCCCCCTTCGGAGCAGCCGAGCGCGAGAGAGGTGAGCAGGAAGAGGGCGAGCGTGGGGAGGCGGCTCATGAGGGGCTCCGACAGGACGGGGAGAGGTGCGCTCGGAACCGGACTACAGATGAATTATACAGCGGCCGGGTCCGGCAGAAAGCCCCACGTCCGCACCCGGCCATTCGACGCGCCGCGGCGGAGCCGCTATCTTCTCCCCCGCCGGCTGGCTTCCCCGCGTCACCGGTCCACCCACGTCCAACCCGCAGATCCCGCCATGAAGAAGCTGACGCCCGTGCTGTACGTCGAGGAGATCGAGCCCGCCCTCCCCTTCTGGGAGCGGCTCGGCTTCGCGCAGACCACCTCCGTCCCCGACGGGGACCGGCTGGGGTTCGTGATCCTGGAGAGCGGCCCGGTGGAGATCATGTACCAGACCCGGGCGAGCGTGCAGGGCGACGTCCCCGAGCTGGCCTCCACGCCCGTGGGCGGTGCGTTCCTCTTCATCGAGGTGGCCGACCTGGACGCGGTGGCGGGCGCGCTCGGGGACACGGCGCCCATCGTGCCGCGGCGCACCACCTTCTACGGCGCGGACGAGCTGATCGTGCGCGAGCCCGGGGGGAACGTGGTCACCTTCGCGCAGTTCCCCTCCTGAGCGGTCAGGGGGAGCCCGGGAGGGCCGACGCCCCGTCGCGCGGGGCAAAGTCCGGCGATGACGGTGTGCAAGGTGTCGGCATCCCGCGGCGGAGGCAAGTGTTTACGCGCGGCGCGGGCCGATTGACGCTCCCGGCGCGCGCGGGTAAGATCATGCACCGCCGGGCCGACGTCCGCGCCCGGCGGCGCCCCGTACCGGAACCCCCCTGCGATGAGCCTCCTCCCCCTCGCCACCGCCCTGGTGCTCGGCTTCGGCCACGCGCTGGAGCCCGACCACATGGCGGCGGTCACCACCTTCGTCGCCCGCCGTCCCCGGCCGCGGGAGGCGCTCCGCTTCGGCGTGCGCTGGGGGCTGGGCCACTCCGCCGCCATCCTCCTGGCCGGCGGCGTCCTGGTGCTCCTGGACCTGCGGGTGCCGGACGGGGTGACGCGCGGGCTGGAGTTCGGGGTGGGGACGCTGCTCCTGGCGCTGGGCGGCTGGCTCCTGTGGGGCGTGCTGCACGAGCGCGCGCACGCCCTCGCCGCGCCGGACGCCGGGCACGCCCACGGGCACCGCCACGGGGCGGGGTGGGTGGGGGTGGCGCACGGCCTGGCCGGGACGGGGTCGCTGATCGCCATCGTGCAGGTGACGCTGGCCCCCTCCCCCGCCCTGGCCGTCGCCTACCTGGTCTGCTTCGGGGTGGGGACCACGCTGGGGATGGGCACCTACGGCCTGGTGGCGGGGGCGCTCTTCCACCGGGCGGGCGCCCGCTCTCCCCGGCTGGCCGGGGGGCTGCGCGCGGCCACGGCGCTGGGGAGCGTGGCGCTGGGGGTGTTCTGGATGTACGCGGCGCTCTCCGGCCCCGCCGCCTGAGGCGCGGCGCGGGGAACGGCGCTTGCGGCGCCGCGGGGCGAGACCCCGGCGGCACCCGGCCGCCGGACCATCACAACGGTGAGGAGGACGGCGATGGCGGACGAGCCGCAGGGAATGCCGCAGGTGACCATCAAGGTCAACAACAACGGCCCGTACTCGGTGGAGGGGCCGGTCCGCATCGTGGACGCGGACGGCAACGAGTACGACATCTCGGCCAAGAAGCGCGTGTCGCTGTGCCGGTGCGGCGCCTCGGTCAACAAGCCGTTCTGCGACGGGACGCACTCCCGCATGGGCTTCGCGGCCGCGGAGCGCGCGGTGCGGGAGGCGGAGGGGGAGGGCGCGCCCTCTTGACGCCTCCGCCGGGCGCGCGTAGTGTGCATCCCATGGCTCACGCGCTCCCGCTCCGCGCCTCGTGTACCCGGTGTCTCCGCCTCCCCCCGGGGAGGACGGACGGGTGGCCGCGCGCCGCGGGCGCGTGAGTCCGCCGGGACCCGTCCCGGCGCGTCGCCCGGTCCGCTCCTCCGAGCGGGCCGGGCGATCTTCTTTTCGGCGGCGTACGGCCCGGACGCGTCCGGGCACTTCCCTTCTCTCCCGGAGGCAGGACCATGGCGAGCAAGCCCATTGAAGAGCGCGGCTACGCGCACCCCGAGGCGCTGGTCTCCACCGAGTGGGTGGCGGCGCACCTGGAGGACCCGTCGGTGCGCGTGGTGGAGTCGGACGAGGACGTGCTCCTCTACGACACCGGGCACGTCCCCGGCTCGGTGAAGGTGGACTGGCACTCGGACCTGAACCACCCGCTGCAGCGCGACTACCTGGACCCGGAGTCGTTCGCGCAGCTCATGAGCAGCAGGGGGATCGGCCCGGACACCACGGTGGTGTTCTACGGCGACAAGAACAACTGGTGGGCCACCTACGCGCTCTGGGTGTTCCGCCTCTTCGGGCACGACCGGGTGCGGGTGATGGACGGCGGCCGGAAGAAGTGGGAGGACGAGGGGCGCCCCATGACCACGGACGTCCCCAGCTACCCGGCGGCGGAGTACCCGGTGCCGGAGCGCGACGACGAGAAGATCCGCGCCTTCCGCGAGGACGTGCTGGAGCACGTGGAGGGGAAGGGGCAGCTGGTGGACGTGCGCTCGCCGGAGGAGTTCAGCGGCGAGAAGCTGCACATGCCCGACTACCCGCAGGAGGGGGCCATGCGCGGCGGCCACATCCCGGGGGCCAAGAGCATGCCCTGGGCGCGCGCCGTGAACCCGGACACCGGGGAGTTCCGCTCGGCCGACGAGCTGAAGGGGCTGTACCTGGAGCAGCTGGGGCTCCGTCCCGACCAGGAGACCATCGCCTACTGCCGCATCGGCGAGCGCTCGTCGCACACCTGGTTCGCGCTCACCTACCTGCTGGGGTTCGACAAGGTGCGCAACTACGACGGCTCGTGGACGGAGTGGGGGAACTCGGTGCGGCTGCCGATCGAGAAGTAGCCGTTTCCGGAGGGTTTGGGCGTGCCCCCGCTGGCGCGGGGTCGGGCTGCGGCTCCGTAAAGCACGATACAACCGTGCTTAACGGAGTCGAGCCCCGGCAAACTACGCCGGGTCTCGCCCCTTCGGGCTCGCATCCCTCACGCAACTGCTTCCTGCACATGCAGTTCTCCCCCTCTCCCAGCATTGGGAGAGGGGGCCGGGGGGTGAGGGCCGTCACCCCATGGCGCCGGCGCCGGGGAGCGCGCGGAGCTTGTCGTAGAAGGGCTGCGTGGGGGCGATCCACACGCGCCCCGTCCCCCGAAAGGTCTGCAGGAGCCCCTCGCCGCTGGTGACGGCGCCCAGCATGGAGTTGGAGGCCTTCTCCACGCTGAAGTGCACGTCGCCGGTGCGGAGCAGGGCGAAGGAGCCGTCCACCTGCACGGTCTCGTCGCTCAGGGACAGCTCCACGATCTCGCTGCGGGGCACGGGGATGCGGAAGACCACCAGGCCCGTGCCGCTCACCTTGGTCTGGTAGCGCCCCTCGCCGCCCGCCATGCGCGCCGAGAAGCTCTCCACCTTGTGCGCCTCCACCTTCACGGAGTCCTCGCAGCAGAAGAACAGCCCCTGGTCGGCGTACAGCGTCTCGCCCTTCAGCTCCATGAGCCACATGTGGCCGAAGGTGGGCTCCAGGTACAGCTCCCCGCGCCCGCGGTACAGCGGCTTGAAGAGCGTCTCCCCGGTGCGCGCGGCGGCCAGCGCGCCCTTCATCAGCCCGCCCAGCCCGCCGCCGGAGCCCGTGTTGCTCTCCATCTCGATGCGTCCCTTGAGGAACTGGAGCGCCCCGGGCTCGGTGCGCACGGCGTCGTCGGTGAGGCGCACCCGCAGCTGGCGGAGCCGCACCCCGGCCCGGTTCAGCGTGTAGACCTGCTGCGCCACCCCGAAGGGCTCGCTGCCGGCCAGCGCCGCGTACTCCAGCACCTCGAAGACGGTGCCGCCGCGGGTGATGGTCTCCGTGACGCGGAAGGGTACGTCGGGGGTGGGGTCGGTCATTCGTCGGCCTCTGGGTAGACGTGTCTGGCGTGCGGGCGCCCGGGAGCGGCGCCACGGTCGGTACGGCGCGGGTCACGGGCGGGTTTCAGCGTCACGTGTACACGGTACGCTGCGGCTCCGGGGAAGGCCAGAGCCGTCAGGCCCCTGACCTCGCGAGACTACCCGTAGCTACGGGCTGGCTCGACGACCTCGCGGCGGAAGCGCTCGGCCGCCATGATGAGTACGACCACCTCGTCCGCGGGTAAATGCGTCTTTGCTTTCCTATGCCTCACCTGTCGTAGCTATTACGCGCAACTCCCCTATCTCCAGTACTCGTAGCGATCAGCCGATCCGCGCCTCCGATCGGGATGAGCTTCCGACTTCCATCTTTGTCGAACGTCTGATTCGCCCCCTCTCATGAGCGAGATCATCTTCGAGGTCGCGAACGCCCCGGAGGGCGGCTACACCGCCCGGGCGCTGGGAGCATCCATCTATACCGAAGCGGACACGTGGGCCGAGCTGTGCGAGGCGGTCCGGGATTCTGTGCGCTGCCATTTTGAGGAGGGTAGCGAACCGGCGGTCATCCGGCTCCATCAGGCATGACCAGTTTTTGATCCGCAGAAAATCTGCTACAAATTACTCCATCCGGGGTTGTCATCCGGGAGCACGACGCTTACCATTCCTGATACGACTGCACAAAACATTGAACATGTCCTCGACATTCGGTCGCCGGGGAACCGTGGCTCTCTGTGCAAGTTTCCCGTCGCGACGACATGGAGCCGTGCCCGGTGGCACGTCTCATCTCTGAGACACACACCCATTCCGCAATTCACATGAGCCGATTCCAGCTGATCGTGGTGGCTGGCGTCACCGCACTCTGCGCCTCCGGCTGCGGCCTGAATCGGGTCCGCTCCCTCGAGCCCGAGGAGGCGCGCATCCTCCCGCACGCGGTGTTCGTCAACAACGACGGGGAAGCGCTCGAAGCACGCGTCGGCCGGGGGAGCCGCCCGATGACGGAAGAGGAGCAGCGCGCGCAGCTCCGCGGGATGATGGAGGCGATCCGGACCGACACCGCCTCCGTCGTGAACGGACGGCGCCAGGTCCTGATCCGCATCCACGGCGGGCTCAACAAGCTGAACGGCTCGCTGGACAAGTCGCTCCACATGCGCGACTCCATGATGGCGGACCCCTCGACGCGGTACTACCCGATCTTCGTCAACTGGGAGTCGGGGCTGCGGAGCACCTACCTGGAGCACCTCCTCTTCCTGAGCCGCGGCGAGCGGCGCCCGTGGCGCCCCGTGCTCTTCCCGGTGTACCTGGCGGCCGACATGGGGGGAGCGGTCGCCCGCGCCCCGCTGACCTGGGCGCGCCAGTTCTCCAACGGGGCCAAGGACGGGTTCCGCAACACGCTCAGGGCCGCCCCGGACACCACCCTGCTCCCGGGCGAAGCGCCGGGGAGGTTCAGCGGCGCCGACTCCTCGCTCCTGGAGGCGCAGACCCACGCGTGGGGCTCCGCCGGCCCGGCCGGGGACACCACGCTGAAGATCTCCCGCTTCGGCTACCGGCGAAGCCCGGGCGAGGCGGTGCTGCACCACGGCTCCAGCATCGGCCTGTCCCTCGTGCCGGTCAAGGGGCTGGAGATGGTCCTGCTGGACGGCGCGGGCCGCCCCGCGTGGGACGTCATGCACCGCCGGACCGCGCTGATGTTCCGGGACGTGGAGCAGTTCGGCGAGCTGCGGGACGAGGCCGCCGGCTACGCCGCTCCGCGCGGCGCGGTGGCCGTGTTCCTGGACGAGCTGGAGCGCGCCATCCGCGAGGACTCCGCCACCGCCTACGACATCACCGTGATCGGCCACAGCATGGGCGCGATCGTGGCCAACGAGATGATCCGCACCCGCCCGGGGCTGCCGTGGCGGAACATCGTGTACATGGCCCCGGCGCTCAGCGTCCGCGAGTTCGAGACCGGGACCCTTCCCTACCTGGAGAGCCACGACAGCGCGTACTTCTACCTGCTCACGCTCCATCCCTGGGCGGAGCGGCGGGAGGCGCAGTTCGCGAGGCTCGTGCCCTACGGGAGCCTCCTGGAGTGGATCGACGGGTACTTCGCGCACCCCGAGACGCCGCTGGACCACATGCTGGGGAAGTACGAAAACGCCACCCGGATGGCGTTCCTGTTCCGTCCGGAGGTGCGTGGACGCATCCACGTCAAGGCGTTCGGCTACAACGACGGCACCGGGTGCGGCAGGAACGGCGCCCTCCCCTACCAGCACGGGCAGTTCAACGACCTGAACGTACCCTTCTGGCACCCGGAGTTCTGGACGCCGGGCACCGCCGGCTGCAACGCCCTGAAGACACGGTGGAGAACGCGCACCACACCCGCGAACCGGTAGACCGGGAGCAGCCATGACGCGATTTCGATCCCTGCTGGCGGCTGGCATCGCCACCGCCCTCTGCGCCTCCTTCCATCCCGCCGCGGCGCAGGACGCGCCGCGCAGCCAGGCCGGTGGCGTCCGGCAGTCCGTCGCCGGGACGGAGGTCGAGATCGTCTACCGGCGGCCCGTGGCACGCGGACGGGCGCTGTTCGGGGCGCTCGTCCCCTGGGGGCGCATCTGGACGCCGAGCGCCGACAGCGCCGCGCGGCTCACCGTGTCCCGCCCGGTCGAGGTCAACGGGCAGCCGCTCCCCGCGGGGAGCTACGGAGTGTGGGCCATCCCCGACTCCACCTCCTGGACCCTCGTCTTCAGCCGCGCCGCCTCGGCCGTGCTCCAGCTCCGGTGGGGGACCACCGTGGTGCCCCTCACCCTCCGGGCGCGCCCGGGCGGCACCCGCTGACGGGTGGCCGGGGTGTGGCCGAGGGGCCCTTTCGCGCGTCCGTGTACTTGTGGTTGACTCAACAGGGGAAGCTCCCCTCGTAAAAGGAACGGCGATGCGCGACCTGCCCAGATACATCAAGCGCATGCTCCGCGAGCACGTGGCCCTCGCGTACGAGGAGGAGCTCCGCCGGGCCCTCCTCCCCCTGGCCGACGACTTCGACCGCTGGCGGAGGGGAGAGATGGCGAGCGCCGAGATGAGCCACCGCATCCACCTGTTCCACCAGGGACCGGCGCGCGAGATCTGGAAGACGTACAACCTGGGCGCCCCGACCACCTCCGTGGCGTACGCGGTCCACAGCGGGATCCTCGACCGGGAGCAGCTCCCCCCCGAGCTGCTGGAGGCGCTCCGCGGGGTCCTGGTGATGTGGGAAAGCCTGGAGGCACCCGCGCCGGAAGAAGAACGGGAGGAGGACCAGCCTGGAGCACGCCCCCGTTCCTGACGAAATCCTGACGGACACCGCCGTTGCGCGGGCCCGCCGGGGCCCGCATCCTCCCTGCAGCGCATCACCGCACACACCCTTCAGGAGCCCGGTCATGTCCCGCACGTCCACATACAGCGCCCCCCGCCTCGCGGCGGCGGCGCTCCCGCTCCTCCTGGCGGCGCTCGCCGCGCCCGCGTCCGCGCAGCGGTCCACCGACGACGCGGGGGCGTACGTCATCCGGCTGGGGAACGACACCATCGCCGTGGAGACCTTCACCCGCACGGCCGACCGGCTCCAGGGGCGGATGGTGGTGCGCACCCCGAGCACCCAGGTGCGCGACTACACGGCCATGCTCGCGCCGGACGGCACCGTCACCCGCTTCGAGACCGGGGTGCGCGGCCCCGCCGACGCCCAGCCCACCACGCGCAGCGTCATCGAGTTCGGGGCCGACTCGGCCACCATCCGCATCACGCGCGGCGACAGCACGCAGACCTTCCGCGTCGCGGCGGCGCGGGGCTCCATCCCCCTGGTGAACCTTTCCGTGGCGCTGTACGGGCCCGCCATCGCGCGGGCGGCCGGGGCGGACAGCACCGTACTGTCGCTGGTGCCGGCGGGCCGGACCACCCCCCCGCGGGCGGTGATCCGGCGCGCGGGGAACGGCGCCTTCACCCTCTCCAACATCGCCGGGAGCAACCGGGTGCGGACCGACGCCCGGGGGCGGATCACGGGGTGGGACGGGAGCGCGAGCACGCTCAAGGTGGTGGCCGAGCGGGTGGCCCGGGCCGACGTGGACGCCCTGGCGGCCGCCTTCGCCGCGCGCGACCGGGCCGGGGGGGCGTTCGGGGTGGCCTCCCCGCGCGACTCGGTGCAGGCGCGGGTGGGAGGGGCCACCGTCTCGGTCAACTACGGGCGCCCCTACCTGCGCGGCCGCAGGGCCTTCGGGGGGATGGCGCCGTGGGGGCAGGTGTGGCGCACCGGCGCCAACCAGGCCACGCACTTCCGCACCGACCGCGACCTGGTGGTCGGCGGGACGCCCGTTCCCGCCGGGACCTACACCCTCTGGACCATCCCCGCCGAGAGCGGGTGGCAGCTCGTGGTGAACAGGCAGACCGGGCAGTGGGGGACCATGTACGACGCCGCGCAGGACCTGGCCCGCATCCCCCTGCGGACGGAGCGCGTGGCGGCGCCGGTGGAGCAGTTCACCATCTCGGTGGAGCCGCAGGGCGAGGGCGGGGTGCTGGCGCTGGCCTGGGAGAACACCCGCGCCTTCGTGCCGTTCACGGCGAAGTAGGAGAAAGGGCAGGGTCTGGGCGTGCCCCCCGCTGGCGCGGGGTCGGGCTGCGGCTCCGTAGGGCAGCAAACAACGCTGCCCAACGGAGTCGAGCCCCGGCAAACTACGCCGTTGCAGGGCTACCGCGCGCCCCGCACCACCCGGAAGCCGCGGTACTCCGGCGCCGCGTCCGCGCCGGCGCGGGAGACCGCGTCCGCCGGGCGGTCCGCGCTCCCCCCCATCAGCTTCCCCGAGCCGTCGCGCCCCACCGTCCACTCGGCCACGTTCCCCCCCAGGTCGAACACCAGCGCCTCCTCCCCCTTCCCGGGGAAGCTCCCCACCGGGCGGAGGAGCGGCGCCGGCCCCGGGAGCTCCGCCGCCCGGCGCGCCAGCGCCGCCGCGTCGTCGGGGTTGGGGGCGTACCCGGCCCAGTGGTCCAGCGTGTTCTCGCCCGCGGCGGCCTCCGCGTACACGGGCGCCATCTCCGCCTCCGTCCCCAGGCGGAAGGGCTCGCCGGTGAGCCGCGCCAGCCACTCCGCGTACGCCCGCGCCCGCTCGAAGGTGACGCCGCCCGCGGGGTGGTTCTCCGTCCCCGCCGGGAAGCGGTATGCCGGGTCGAACGCCGCGTACTGCGCCCGCGTCACCTCGAAGCGGCCCAGGCGCACCCCCCTGTGCTCCACCGTCTCGGGGAGGAGCCGCCCGTCGCGCTCCGTGCCGAAGCGGCCGTCCGCCGCGCGGGCCGGCGCCCCCTTCAGCGCCTGCGCCAGCGGCGAGCCCTCGCGCAGCGCCTCGTCCCCCGGGCGGTAGGTGCCGAACAGGTAGCGGTCGAACCAGGCCAGGTCCTCCTCCACCTTGCGGCGCTGGTGCACCAGCTTCCCAACGGAGTGCGGCTCGCCCGGGAAGAGGACGAAGCGCACCGGCGCCCGGCCGATCTGCTGGAGCGCGCGGAAGTGCGACCACCCCTGCGAGGTGGGGACGTTCCGGTCCTCGGTGCCGAAGTAGATGATGGTGGGGGTGCGCACCTCCTGCATGCGGAAGAGCGGCGACTTGCGGACGTACAGCTCCGGGTCCTCGTACGGCGCCTTGCCGAAGTAGTAGTTGTCGAACGAGGCGCCGAAGTCCACGTTCCCCCAGTCGCTGCTCCACTCCACGTCCCCCGCCCCGGTGGAGGCCACCCGGTAGCGGTTGCTGCGCGTGGTGAGCTCGATGGAGAGGATGGCGCCGTTGCTCCACCCCATGGTGGCCAGCCGGGTGGAGTCGGCCAGCCCCCGCGCGATCAGGTGGTCCACCCCGCGCTCCATGTCGGGCACTTCCAGGTCGTAGTACTTCCCGCAGCAGATGGACTCGGCCCAGCGCAGCCCGTAGTTGGAGCTCCCGTGGTAGTTGGGGCGGAGGACGAAGGCGCCCTTCTGGTTCCACAGGAGGGTGGGGTACGCCCAGCTCTGGCTCCAGGCGTCCAGGTCGGCCGCGGTGGGGCCGCCGTGGATGGCCAGGATCAGCGGGCGGCGCTCCCCGGCGCGGTAGTCCAGCGGGTAGTACAGGAGCCCCTCCACCTCCTCGTCGTTCGCCCCCTTCCAGCGGATCACTTCCACCCGCGGGCGGGGCCGGTCGCGGAGGCCGGGGTTCAGCTCGGTGACGCGCGACTCCCCGGCGATGCGCCCGCCGCGCAGCTCCGCCCGGTACATCTGCGGCGGCGTGGCCGCGGTGGAGGTGGTGTACACCAGCGTCCGCCCGTCCCCGGACACCTCGACCTCGGTGAGGTTGCGGGCGTGCGTCCCCTCCATCCACTCCCGCGTCCAGCCATCCCCGCGGCGGGTGAAGCGCGCCGGGCGGTAGCGCACCCCGTCGGCCAGCAGCGCGACGAAGCCGTCGCGGGTGACGGCCATGTCCGGCCCCTGCCCCCGCTCCCAGGCCAGGTCCACCGGGAGGGTGCGCCCGCTCCGCGCGTCGTGGAAGCGCACCACGCTCACCGTGGCGTTGCGGTAGGTGGGGTGGGTGGTGGAGTCGGCCACCAGGTAGAAGCCGCTCCCGTCCGGCGACCACTCCATCTCCTGCGGGATCACCTTCCCGTCGAACACCTCCCGCCCCTCCCCCGTCTCCAGGTCGTACAGCAGGGTGACGGGGGGGACGCGCTGGTCGAAGGCGTAGGAGAGGCTGCGGGAGTGGACGGTCGCCGCCCGCCGCCCGTCCGGCGACAGGGCGAAGCGGGTGATGCGGTCCGGGTTGGCGGTGAGCCGCGCCACCTTGCGGTCCCCCACCGAGACGGCGAACAGCCGCACCGGCACCGCGTGCGCCGAGTCGTCCACCGTCACCGAGGTGTCCTTGCGCTTCGTGACCTCCTGCTCGAAGAGCGAGGGGTCCTCCTGCGCGCTGAACACCAGGGTGTCGCGCCCCTTCCACTCGAACGACTGCACCCCCCGGCGCGACTCCGTGAGCGGCCAGGGCTCCCCGCCGTCCGCGGCGATCACCCAGAGCTGCGTCTCCGCCGCCTCCTCCTTCTTCTCCGGGAGCGGCCGGTCGGAGGCGAAGGCGATGCGCCGCCCGTCCGGCGACCAGCGCGGGGACGAGACGGTGTGCGTCCCGCGGGTGAGCTGCACCTCCCGCTTCTCCGTCAGCGAGGAAAGGAAGAGGTTGGAGACGCGCTCCCCCTTCTGGCGGTCCATCCCGGTCTTCACCCACACCACCCAGCGGCCGTCGGGGGAGATGCGGGCCTGCCCCGCGCTCTCGATCATCAGGAGGTCGTCCACCGTCCATTTTCCGCCGCCGGGGGCGGGCGGGGCGGGCACGGTGGACGCGGGAGCCTGGGCGGAGGACGCGGGCACGGCGGCGAGGGACGCCAGGAGCGCCAGCGCGGCGCCCGCGGCGACGGAGCGGACCAGCTTCATGGGGATGCGGCTCGGGTCTGGAGACGTTTGGAGGGCAAAAGGAAGCGCCCGCCCCGGAAAGTGCACCGGGGCGGGCGCGGGCACAAGCCGGCGAGCGGTCAGAAGCGGGCGGGAGCCCGGACGGTCACGTAGAGGCGGTTGAACCCCGCGAACCCGCCGATCTCCGCCCCGCTGGAGACCACCTCGTAGCGGAGCAGGTTGTCCGCGATCCCGCCGGGGGACGCCGGGGGGAGGGCGTCGATCGCGTTCCGGAGGGCTTCGCCGAAGTCCCAGCCGTTGGAGTAGCCGGTCGCCTCCTGCCCCGCCGCGATCCCGGCCGAGCCGCTCTCCGGCTCCCGCTGCTCCACGGGGACCTCCTGCCTCCCCTCCGCCGTGTGCACGTGGACGAGGTCGGGCTTCTCGCCGAGCGGGAACTGCTCGACCACGCGGTAGGGCGTCATGACCTGGATGCAGATCCCGTCCTGGCGCCAGCGGACGGCGAACTCGGGCGGATGGATCTCGATGGGAAGCTGGTCGACGTCCACCTCGTGGCAGGGCGTGGGCTTGCTCCCGCTCGCCACGACGTACAGCTGTCCATCCGCCCAGTACGCCTGCAGGCTCGCTTCCCGGGCCGGCTGCCATTTCGCCATTGCACGCCTCTCACAAAGGAGGGAAAGAAGAGGAGGGTCCCGCCTGCACCATCATATCCGGGCGCTCCCCCCCCGGAAAGGTGCGCGATTTTTTTCCTTGCCCGCGGGCCGGGTCGGGACGACTATAGGGCGGGGGCCGCTGGGGCGGCGCTTCCGCACCGCTTCGCCGCACGGACCCTCAGGGATACACCCGGTGCCAGCGGGCAGGGATGCGCCGAGTCGCGCCGGCGTACGCGCCGAGGACCACGCCCGACGAGGCACCCGTCAGGACCACGGCGGGACGGATGTCCACCAGCCCCAGCTCCTCCTGCAGGTAGGTCCCCGCCAGCCACCCGGCGGCGAGCCCCACCCCCAGCCCGAGCAGGGTCCGCTCCAGCACCACCCGCGCGCGCCGCTCCCGGTGCCGCGCGTCCACGCGCAGCACGGAGGCGAGGGGGAGCCGCAGCGAGTCCCGCCCGGACACCATGCGGAGCGTGTCCCCGTCGAGCGAGCGCATCCGCCCGTCGTGCACCTCCGCCGCGGTCTCCACCCGGATGGTGCGGCCCGGACGCAGCGCCGCGAGCGCCTGCGCGTGCAGCGGGGTGCAGGCGAGCAGGAGCGGGACGAGCAGGAGAGCGCTGCGCAGCGTTCCAGGCAGCTTTGAAACCTGCCGCGCGCCCGGCGCGTCCGAGCCTGGTGTCGGACGTCCACATGCACGGCTGGAACTCACGGACAGAACGGGAGAATGTCGATGATCACGCTGAGATCGAAGGACACGGGGGCTCTCCTGGGCACGGTCGACGACGCCGACCTGCAGCTGCTGCTCGACGAGATGGAGGAAGAGCACGACTACGACACGGATTACTACGTCTGCCCCGAGACCATAGACATGCTCGAGGAGAGCGGCGCCAGCACCGGCCTGCTCCAGATCCTCAGGGACGCGGTGGGGAGCTCCGAGGGCGTGGAGATCACCTGGGAGAAGGCGCCGGATCTCGGGGAGGGGTGAGCGCCGCGCGGAAGTGGAAGCACTCGATCCCCAGCCCCTCGCGGAAGTAGAAGCGGTGCGCCTGCTCGCGGGTCGTGCGGGAGATGAGCTGGATCTCGGAGCACCCGGCGGCGCGGCCCTCGGCCTTGAGCCAGTCCAGGAGCCGCGCCCCGTAGCCGCGCGAGCGCACCCGCTCGTCCGTGACGAAGTCGTCCAGGTAGAGGAGGCGCCCGCAGTAGAGCATGGTCATGTAGCGGTACCCGGCCACCGCGCGCACCTCGCCGTCGTCCAGCAGCGCGGCCAGGCGGTAGCCGTCGCTCTCCATCATCGCGCGGACGGCGGCGAGGTAGCCGGCCTCGTCCAGGTGCGGGCGGAGCTGCCGCATGACGTACCAGGTGGCGGCGATCTCGGCGTCGGTCTGCGGAGTGTGGATGGTCATGGGCGGTCCGGTTTCGGGGTCCTCGGTGAGGACGGCTAGGATACCAGCGCCGCCCCGGGCGCACCAGGGGCCGCCGCGGGCGCTCCCGCCGGCGGGAGCGCGGGGAGCGACACCACGAAGCGCGCTCCCCCGCCCGGGGCGTCCTCCACCCGCGCCTCGCCGCCGTGCTCCTCCACCAGCCCGCGCACCACCGCCAGCCCCAGCCCGCTCCCCCCCGCCGTCCCCCCGCTCTCCGTCAGCCGCACGAACGGCTCCCAGATCCGCCCCCGCTCCTGCGCCGGCACCCCCGGGCCCCGGTCCTCCACCGCCAGCTCGGCGCGGCCCTCGCCGGCGCGCGCCACCCGCACCGTCACCACGGCGTCGCGCGGGCCGTACTTGACCGCGTTGTCCAGCAGGTTCACCAGCACCTGGCGGAGCGTGCGCGGGTCCACGCTCGCCGCCACCCCCGGCTCCGCCACGGTCTCCACGCGCACCCGCCGCGCCGCGGCCATGGGCTCGTAGGCGGAGACCACGTCCTCCGCCAGCTCCCCCAGGTCGGTGGGCTCGCGGGCCAGGCGCACCCCCGGCCCCTCCAGGTGCGAGAAGAGGAGGATGTTCTCCACCAGGTCGCCCAGGCGGCGCGACTCGCGGCCGATCACCCCGGTCCAGCGCAGCCGCTCCGCCTCCGAGCGCTCGCGCCCCAGGAGGAGCGTCTCCGCGAACATGCGGATCTGCGCCAGCGGGGTGCGCAGCTCGTGCGACACGCTCGCCAGGAAGCGCTCCCGGGCGCGCGCCAGCTCCCGCTCGTGGAGGAGGTTGACGATGACGCTGGCCGCCAGGACGATGATCAGCACCGGGAGCACCAGGAGGAGGCGGCGCCGCTCGTCGTGGCGGTGGTCGGCGGTGATCCGCTCCACCAGCGCGGGGTGGAGCGCGGAGCGGACGGTGAACCCGCCGGGCCGGGTGTTGAACACGAACTCCCCCCGCACCGGCGACTCGAAGAGCGCGGGGGAGCGGAAGACGGGGTAGCCGCGGTTGTCCGCCACCTCGATGGACACGGCGGAGTCGTTGCGCGCCGCGTCGCGGCCGTAGCGCCAGTCCGGGGAGATGAAGGAGGGCGGGAGGAGGGGGAGGCGCCCCAGGATGCGCGCCCCGGCGATGCGCGTCCACGCCCGGCGCGAGCTGACCGTCCCCAGCACCGCCACCGGCTCCCCCGCCGCGGTGCGCTGCCGCGCGTAGGTGACGCTCAGCGCCTCGCCTCCCACCTCCAGGTGCGCCAGGGCGGGCTCGTCGGCGCGGGCCAGCACCGGGAGCCGCGCCCGCACCGCGGCCATCAGGGGCGCCGCCACCTCCGGCTGCGCCGCCGACCCGGCCCGCTCCCACGCCCCGGTGGCCAGCTCCAGGCGGAAGAAGCCGCGCAGCGGGTCCTCCGCCATCCCCTCCTCGCGGAAGACGGCCGCGGCGCGCTCCGCGAAGGCGTCCAGCGGCATCCCGTCCCCCGGCCCCGCGGCCGGGGTGCCGAGCACGGGCGCCATGAGGCGGAGCCGCAGCTCGGCCGAGGAGTGGATGAGCTGCTCGCCGAAGGTGCGGGCGGCGTAGCGGACGTACTCGTCCAGCGACCGAGCCACCGACTCGCGGTGCTCCTCCAGAGCCCCGTGCGTCCCCCACGCCGCCGCCGCCGCGATCAGGATGGTCCCCACCAGCGACGCGGTGACGAAGACGAAGCGCCAGCTCGGGCCCGGCCCGGCGCGGCGGCCCGCGTTGCGGGGACGCACCTAGCCGTTCCCCCGCAGCATCGCGGCGACTCGGGCGCGGGTGGGGGCGCCCAGCTTCCCCAGCACCTGCTCGGTGTGGTTGCGGGCGGTGTAGGTGCTGATCCCCAGGCGCTCGGCCACCTCGGCGTTGGTGCACCCCTCCCCCAGCAGGCGCGCCACGGCCACCTGCCGCTCCGTGAGCCCGTAGCGGGCGCGGAGCGCCTCGTCGTCCGGCCCGGCACCGGTGGCCGCGGGAGCCGGCGGCGGCGGCGGCGCGGCCGCCCGGGCGCGGCGCAGCAGCGCCGACACGCGCGCCATGAGCTCCATCACCCCGAACGGCTTGGTCACGTAGTCGTCCGCGCCCAGGCGGAAGCCGCGCACCTTGTCGGCCTCCAGGTCGCGGGCGGAGAGGATCAGCACCGGGCTGGTGCTCCCGCGCCCCCGCAGCGTCTCCAGCACGTGGAAGCCGTCGCGGTCGGGAAGGCCCAGGTCCAGCACCACCAGCTCCGGCTCGCGGACCGAGGCCAGGGCCAGCGCCTCGGCGGCCCGCCCGGCCACCTGCACGTCGTGCCCCTCCGCCTCCAGGTTGCACTGGAGGCCGTCGGCCAGGTCGATCTCGTCCTCGACGATGAGGATTCGGCTCATGGGGATGCAGCGGGAAGGGAAGGAGAACGGCGTCCGGCGCACAACGTAGGGGGGCGGGAGCGGGAGCGCATGGGTGGTTTCACCCACGCGGGCCGGGAGTCCTAGGCGGCCAGCGGCCCCAGCTCCAGGAGCGCCTCCACGGCCTCGGGGTGGAAGCGGGTGCCGCTCCCCTGGAACAGGACGTCGCGGCGGCGTGCCTCGGGGAGGCGGTCCTGGTAGGGGCGGGGGACGGTGAGGGCGTCCGCCACGTCGGCCACGCGGAAGAGCCCGGCCAGGAGGAGCTCCCGGCCGTGGTCGGGGAAGCGCCGGCGGAGCACCTGGTGGTCGGTGTACTGGTGCTGCACCAGCCAGGCGGTGAGCAGCCCCTCGGTCTTGCGGACGACCTCCGCGCCGAACAGGGCCTGGGCGCGGATGCGCGCCAGCTGGTCGGGGGTGAGCCGCCCCGGGAACTCCACCAGCTCCAGGGGGACCGCGATCATCCCCACCTCGTGGAGCTGCGCCGCGCGGACCAGGGCGCTGCGATGGTCGCCCACGATCTCCAGCTCGCGCGCCATCCGCCCCACCAGCCGCGCCACGCGGGCGCAGTGCTCCCCCACGCGGAGCCGCGGCTCCCCGGCGTACAGCGCGAACGTCAGCGCGGCGGCCAGGTCGAGCTGCGTGTCCTCGCTCTGGGGCGTGAGCGGATCGGGAACGCGGGGGAGCGCGCGGTCCTCCCGGGGACCGGCGAAGAGCCGACGCAGCCAGCGCATGAGGGGACCGGGGAGGGAGAGGAGGAGGAGAAGCGGGCTGTACCTCGAAAGTTACACGGCGCCATCCGCCGCGGAAGCCCCCCCCACCCCCGGCCCCTCCCCCACAAGGGGGGAGGGGAGCACGACAACTACAAAACTACATATGCGACAAGCAGTTGCGTGAGGGATGCGAGCCCGGAGGGGCGAGACCCGGCGCAGTTTGCCGGGGCTCGACTCCGTTGGGAACGGTTGTATCGTTCCCTACGGAGCCGCAGCCCGACCCCGGCGCAGCCGGGGGCACGCCCGAACCCTCCCCTCTATCCCGCTCCCGAAGGCGGACGCGGCGGAATGCGGAGCGTGAACACCGACCCCTCCCCCACGCGCGAGGAAAGGGTCAGCGTACCCCCCAGGAGCGCCGCCAGCCGCCGCGAGATCGCCAGCCCCAGCCCGGTCCCCCCGCGCGACGTGGACGACGCCGTCTGCTCGAACTCGTCGAACACGCGCTCCCGGTCCTCGGGGGCGATCCCGGGGCCGGTGTCCTCCACCGCCACCGTGCTCCACCCGTCCGACTGCGCGAGCGTGGTCCGCACCCGCCCCGCGTCGGTGAACTTGACCGCGTTGGAGAGGAGGTTGAGGACGATCTGCCGCACCCGCGCGGGGTCGGTGGTCACCGGGGGGCCGGCCGGGGCGTCGACCACCAGGTCGAGCCCCTTCTCGCGCGCCTGCAGCTCCACGGTGGTCGCCACGTCGCGCAGGAGGAGGGAGAGGTCCGTCGGCTCGGGGTTCACCTCCAGCTTCCCGGCCTCCAGCTTGGAGATGTCCAGCACGTCGTTGACCAGCTCCAGGAGGTGGCGGCGCGCTGTTGACCAGCCGCTCGGCGGCGCCGCGCTGGCGCTCCTCCAGGTCGCCGTACACCCCGTCGCTGAGGAGCTGCCCGTACCCCAGGATGGCGTTGATGGGGGTGCGCAGCTCGTGGCTCATGGAGGCGAAGAAGCGGGAGCGGTCGCTCATGGCGCGCTCCAGCCGGGCGGCCTGCTCCTCCAGGACGTGCGCCTGCTCGCGCGTCTCGGCGTGGAGGAGGGCGTTGTCCAGCGCCAGCGCGGCCTGCCGGGCGAGGAGCCCCAGGAGCGGGGCGTCGCCGGGGTGGGTGAAGGCGTCCGGCGACGCGGCGAGGACGGCCAGGAGCATGGGCCGGCTCCCCTGGCGGCGGACGCACGCCACCGCGGCGGAGCGGAAGCCGGCCCCCACCTGCTGCGCGAGGGCGGGGGCGTCCTCCAGCCGGGCCGCGCCCACCCCGGACCCGGTGGGGCGGCACTCCTCGAAGAGGCGGTCCGCCAGGAGGTGGAAGCCCGGGTCGTCCACCCCGATCCCGGCGCCCGCGCGCACGTCGGGGTGCCCGGCGCTCCCGGGGAGGACCAGGAGCGCCTGGTCGGCCCGCAGGGAGGCGCGCACCTGCTCCGCCAGGCGCCCGCCCAGCTCCCCGGGGTCGAGGGTCTGCACCAGGACGTCGGAGATGCGCGCCAGGGCGGAGGTCTCGTCGTGGCTGCGCTTGACGCGGGCCATGGCCCCCACGCGGGCCAGGAGCTCGGCGCGGGAGCACCCCTTGTTCAGGAAGTCGTACGCCCCCATCTCCAGCCCGCGCACCACCAGGTCGTCGGTGGGCGACTCGGCGGTGAGGAAGATGACGGGGACGGGGGCGGTCTGCGGGTCCTGCTTGAGCCGCTCCACCACCTGGAAGCCGTCCATCTCCGGCATGTGCACGTCCAGGACGATGACGTCGGGGCTCCACTCCCGCGCCCGGGCGAGCCCGGAGGGGCCGTCGGCCTCCGCGACCACCTCGTGCCCCCCCTGCGTGAGCGCGGAGGCCACGGTCACCCGCGGGATCTTCTGGTCGTCCACCACCAGGATGCGCGCCATCAGGCACCTCCTCCGCAGAGCTCGGCGAGCGCGGGGGCGATGCGCTCCAGGGGGAGGTCCTGCTCGGCGTGGGGACGGGCGGCGTGGGGCATCCCGTCGATCACGGCGGTCTCGGCGCTCTCCACCAGCGTCCGCCCCCCGGCGGCGCGGATGCGCTGCAGCCCGCGCGCGCCGTCGCTCCCCATCCCGGTGAGCACCACCCCCACCGCGCGCGCGCCCGCCGCCTCGGCGGCCGACTCCAGGAGGAGGTCCACGGAGGGGCGGTGGAGGCGCTCCGCCGGGTCGTCGTCCCGGACCCGCACCCGCAGCGCCCCGTTCTCGCGGACCACGGACATCTGCTTCCCCCCGGGGGCGAAGAGGACCTGGCCGGGGAGGACGGGGTCGCCGTCGCGCGCCTCCCTCACCCGCACGTGGGAGCGGCGGTCGATCCGCTCGGCCAGCGTCTCGGTGAAGCCGGGGGGGATGTGCTGCGCCACCACCACCCCGGCGCCCAGCCCCTCCGGGAGGGCGGGGATGAGCTCGGTGAGGGCGCGCGGCCCCCCGGTGGAGGCGCCGATGGCGACCACCTCGTACGCTCCCGCCGCGCCGCGCCGCTCCGGGGCCGGCGCGGCGGCGGAGCCGCCTGCGGGCGGCGCGGGGGAGGGGAGGTGCGCGCTCCGCACGATGGCGCGCACCTTTTCGCGCAGCACGGGGGCGAGGCCGTGGATGTCCATGACCGTCCCGGCGTCGGTCTTGTCCACGAAGTCCACGGCCCCGGCCTCCAGCGCGCGCAGCGTCACCTCCGCCCCCTCGCGGGTGAGCGAGCTGAGGAGGAGGATGGGGGTGGGGTTCTCGGCCATGATCCGCTCCAGCGCCTGCATCCCGTCCATCCCGGGCATGTGCACGTCCATGATCACCAGGTCGGGGCGGAGCTCGCGCACCCGCGCCACGGCCTCCTCGCCGTCCGCCGCGGTCCCGATCACCTCCACCTCGGGCATGGAGTCCAGCATCCGCTGCGTGGCCCTCCGCACGAAGGCGCTGTCGTCCACCAGGAGGACGCGGGCGCGGCGGCTCACCGCTCCTCCGCGGGCCGGTGGTAGAAGATGGCGCCGGGGCGGCGCTCCACCCGGAAGGGGGTGGGGACGCGCCGCAGCGTCTCGGCGTGCCCCAGGAAGAGGTACCCCCCCGGCGCGGTGGCGCCGTACAGCCCCTCGGAGGCCCTGCGCATGGCGTCCTCCCCGAAGTAGATGAGGACGTTCCGGCAGAGCACCACGTGCTGCGGCGGGAGCGGCGCGCTCCACGACGGGTCGGCCAGGTTGGCGGAGCGCAGCTCCACCCCCTCGCGCAGCTCGGGGCGCACCTCCCAGCGCCCCTCCCCCGCGGGGCGGAACCAGCGGTCGCGGAACTCCGGCCCGGTCCCGCGGAAGGCGTGCGGGCCGTACGTGGCCGCCCGGGCGCGCTCCAGGGCGCAGGGGTCCAGGTCCACCCCGGTGATCCGCACCCGCCCGGGGGCGAAGAGCCCGCTCTCGCGCACCACCACGGCCAGGGTGTACACCTCCTCCCCGGCGGCGCAGGCGGCGCTCAGGACGCGCAGCTCCCCGGCGGGGCCCAGCCGCTCCCGCAGGGCGGGGAGGACGTCGGCGCGGAGCACGTCCAGCGTCCCCCGCTCGCGGCAGAAGTAGCTCTCGTTGTTGGTGAGGTGCGGGACCAGCCGCGCCCGCTCCGCCTCGCGCTCGGGGTGGAACTTGACGTGGAAGAGGAGGTCCTCGTACGTCCCGAAGCCCAGCGCGGCGCGGCGCGGCTCCAGCCGGTTGCGGAGCATGTCGCGCTTCTCCGGGCCGAACTCCAGCCCGTACGCCTCCCCCAGCCACTCGGACCAGAGCCGGAACTCCTCCTGCGTGAGCGGGGGACGCGTCATCCCTCCCCCAGCGCCTGCGCGGCGGCCTCGCGCACCAGCGGGTCGGGGTCGCCTTCCCGGGCCCGGCGCAGCGCCTCCGCGGCCCCGGGGCCGTCCAGCCGCGCCAGGGCGCGCGCGGCGCTCAGGCGGACGCTCCAGTCCTCGTCGGCGAGGGCGCGCACCAGCCGCTCCTCGGCGGCGGGGGGGGCCACCCGCCGGAACGCCCCGGCGGCGGCGCGGCGCAGCTCGCGGTCGGCGTCGTCCAGCCGCAGCGCCACGGCGTCGGCGCCGCGCTCGTCCGCCAGCTCGCCCAGGGCGCGGAGCGCGGCGGCCCGGAGCGCCGGGTCCTCCCCGGCGAGGGCGGCCAGGAGCGGCTCCAGCGCGGCGGGGGAGCGGGTGGCGCCCAGCGCCCGCACCGCGGCGAAGCGGGTGGCCGGGTCGGGGGCGCGCGCCAGCGTGGCGAGGCGCGCCGCGGCCCCGCTCCCCCCCACGGCCCCCAGCGCCGCCAGGAGCGCCAGGCGCGCCGCCGGGTCGGTCTCCCGCTCCAGCGCGGCGGCGATCCGGGGCTCCACCCCGGGGGCGGGGCAGCGGGCCACCCCCTCGGCGGCCGCGGCGCGGACCCCGGCGTCGGGGTCGGCCAGGAGGGCGGAGAGCCGCTCGCAGTCGCCCCCCGGGAGGCGCCCCAGCGCCGTCGCGGCGCCCCGCCGCAGGGCGGGGTCCGCGAGCGCGTCCTCCAGGAGGGCGCGCGCCCCGGCCGCCCCGTCGGCGCCGGCCAGGGCGTCCGCCGCGGCGGCGCGCACCTCGTCGTCCCCGGAGCCCAGGAAGGGGAGGACGGTCCGCGCGGCCTCCGGCCCGGGGAGCCGGGGGAGGGCGGCGAGGAGGGCGCAGGCGTCCCCCTCCCTCCGCTCCAGGCGGGGGAGGAGCGCGGCGAGCGCGGCCTCCGCGGGGAGGAGCCGGAGCCCCGCCGCCGCGGCGAAGCGGCGGTCGGGGTCGGCCAGCTCCGCGGCGAGCGCCTCGGCGGCGTCCGGGGTCCCGGCGGCGCCCAGGAGGCGCGCGGCGGCGGGGTCGCCGTCCGCGGCGAAGCGGCGCGCCGTCTCCGCCGCCTCCCGCGCGGCGGCTCCGCGCAGCCAGGCGGGGGGAACGGCGCCGGGGGCGGCCAGGAGGAGGGAGGCGGCCTCCAGCGCGGCCCCGCGCGCCTCCGGCTCCCCCGACTCCGCCGGGACGCGCAGCGCTTCCAGCCCGGCCGGGTCGCCGATCTCCCCCACCGCCTCCGCGGCGGCGGGACCCACCAGGGGGTCCCCGGCGGCGGCGGCGAGCGCCGGGAGCGCGCGGGGGTCGCGGAGGCGGCCCAGCGCCACCGCGGCGGCGATCCGCCGCCACGGCTCCTCCCCCGCCAGCGCGTCGGCCAGCGCCTCCACCGCGCGCGGGTCGCCCAGCGACCCCAGCGCGTCTGCGGCGGCGGCGGCGACGTTGGCGTCGGGGTCGGCGAGGGCGCGCTCCAGGGGGGGACGCGCCTCCGGGTTGGCGGACTCCCCCAGCGCGGAGGCGGCCAGGACGCGCACGTCCCCGTCGGGGTCGGCGGCCAGGCGCGCCAGGAGGGCGAGAGCGGACGGGTCTCCCCCCGGCGCCGCCAGCGCCGCCAGGCGGGTGCGCGCGGCGTTGCGGCGCCCGGCGTCGCCGCCGTCGCGGAGCGCCGCCTCCAGGGCGGCCGGGGGCGCCGCGGCGTCAGACACGGAAGCGGCTCACCAGCTCGGCGAGGCGCGCCGCCTGCGCGGCCACGTCGTCCGCGGCGCGCGAGGTCTCGCGCACGGAGGCCTGCGCCGTCCGCGCCCCCTCGGCGATGGTCTCGGTGACCTGGAGGATCATCTCCCCGCCGCGCTTCTGCTCGGCGGTGGCGGCGAACACCTGCTGCGTCTGCTGGTTCATGTTCTCGGTGGCCTGCACGATCTGCTGGCTGGAGAGGCTCTGCTCGCGCGTGGCGATGCGCAGCTCCTCGGCGATGCGGCGGATGTGCTGGGTGGACTCGCGGGCCTGCCCGGCGGCGAGGATCTGCTGCTCGGCCGCCAGCGACACCTCCTCCATCAGCTCGCGCGTGCGCCCGGCGGAGCCCACGATCTGCTCCAGCGCGCGCGACGCCTCCTCCGCCAGGCCGATCCCCTCCAGCGTGCGATCCGTCACCCCGCCGCTGGAGCGGCCGGCGCGCTCCACCTCGCCCTGGATGCCGCGCACGGTGGTGCCGATCTCCCGCGCCGACTCCACCGAGCGCTCGGCCAGGCGGCGGATCTCCTGCGCCACCACGGCGAAGCCGCGCCCGTGCTCCCCGGCGCGCGCCGCCTCGATGGCGGCGTTCAGCGCCAGGAGGTTGGTCTGGTCGGCGATGTCGCCGATGACCTCGGAGATCTGCCCCACCGACTCGCCCACCACGCCGAGCTGGCGGATCACGCCGCCCAGGGCCTCCACCTCGTCGTGGATGCGGCGCATCCCGTGCACCACCCGCCCCACCGACTCCCCACCGCCGCGCGCGTCCCCCTCGGCGGCCAGCGCGATCTGCCGCGTCTCCTCCACGTGCCGCCCCACCTGCTGGATGGAGGCGGCCATCTCCTCGATGGTGGAGGAGGCCTCCTCCACGGCGGCGCCCAGGGTGTCCGCGCTCCCCGCGGTGTGCTCGATGGAGCGCCCCATCTGGGCGATGGAGGCCGAGGTCTGGTCCACCGAGGCGGCGAGCGACTCGGTGCTGGCCGCCACGCGCCCGATCTGCGCGGCGATCTCCTCCATGGAGGTGGAGGTCTGCTCGGTGGCGGCCACCTGGTCGTCCACCGTCTGCGCCAGCCGCTGCGACGAGGCGGCGATCTGCTCCGACGCCGCGGCCACCTGCGCGGTGGCGGTGTTCACCCCGCCCACCGACTCGCGCAGGTCCTCCACCATCCCGTTCAGCGTCCCGGTGAGCTCCCCCACCTCGTCCCTCCCCTCCACCTCCAGCCGCCGGGTGAGGTCGCCGGAGGCCACCGTGGACGCGAAGCTCACCGCCCGCTCCAGGGGCCGCGCGATCCGCCCCGCCACCCACCCGGCGATCGCCGCGGCCACCAGGACGGCGGCGGGGGTGAGGAGGAGGAGCGTCCAGGTGATCTGCCGGTTGGCCTTCGCGATCGTGTTGCGCCGCGCCGCGGTGATCTCCGCCTGGCGCGCCTCGAAGCGGTCCAGCACCGCCCGCGCTTCGGAGATCCGCGTCCGCGCCGTCCCGGTCCGGTAGAAGGCGACGATGCTGTCCACCCCTCCCGTCCGCCGCAGGGGGACCACGCGGTCCGCCACCTCCACGCTCCACCTCCGGGTGATGTCCGCCACCGAGTCCAGGCGCTCGCGCTGCACCGCCTCCTCGTCGGACACCAGCGCCCTCGCCCGGACGAGGGCGCTGTCCGCCCGCCCGCCGGCGGCCCGGTAGGGGGCGAGCGCCTCCTCCTGCCCGGTGAGCCCGAAGTCGCGGATGGCGGCGGCGCGGTCCATGAGCGCGAGCCCCAGGGCGTCGGCCTCGCGCTGCAGCTCCCCGGCGCGCACGAAGTCCTCGCTGGCCTTCTCGATGCGCCGCACCTGCACGAAGACCACCACGGCGATGGCCACCATGAGGAGGAGCACCGGGAAGAAGCCGGCCAGGATCTTGGTGCGGATGGGGGCGTGGCGGAACCACTGCGGTTGGCGCGTCATGCGTGGACTCCGGAGAGCACGTGGTCGATTCGCAGCAGGGTCACCAGCCGCCCGTCGGCGGGGCTCACCACCCCGGCCAGCCACCCCTCGGGGA
The DNA here is from genome assembly GCA_963733105.1 of uncultured Gemmatimonadales bacterium. Lineage (GTDB taxonomy): Bacteria > Gemmatimonadota > Gemmatimonadetes > Longimicrobiales > Longimicrobiaceae > JAFAYN01. The sequence goes on from CAVTCB010000007.1 coordinate 122,014, forward strand.
GGGCCGCGGCCGCCTCGGGGGGCGGGGGGAGCACCAGGTCGTCGGTCTCCACCACCCCGCTCACCCGGTCCACCCGCAGCGCCAGGCGCTCCCGCCCGGCGCCCGTGGAGACGACGACGAGCCGCCCGGGGGTGGCGGCCGGGCGCCCGCCCAGCCGCGTCCCCAGGTCGAGCACGGCCAGGAGGGCGCCGCGCAGGTGCACCACCCCCACCACGTCCGGCGGGGGGAAGGGGGTGCGGGTGACGGGCGGGGGGCGGAGCACCTCGCGCACCCGCTCCATGGGGAGCCCGAACTCCGCGCGCCCCAGCCGCACGGCGACGGCGCTCACTCCGCCCCCTCCAGCCGGGCGCGGACGGCTTCCAGGAGCTGCTCGGGGGTCCACGGCTTGGGGAGGAAGCCGTCGGCCCCGGCCGCCCGCGCGGCCTCCAGGTCGCCCGGGGCGGACTCGGTGGAGCTCACCAGCACCGGGGGCCGGGTCATCCCCAGCTCGCCCCGGAGCCGCCGCACGAACTCCAGCCCGTCCATCTGCGGCATGTTGATGTCCACGATCAGGAGGTCGAGCTCCGGGTCCTGCGCGGCCAGGTCCAGCCCCTCCACGCCGTTGGCGGCGAAGCGGAGGTCGTTCCCCGCGCCGAGCACCATCCGGTACATGCGGCACATCATGGGGCTGTCCTCCACCACCAGGATCCGCCTGCGCTCACTCGCCACCGCCCCCTCCGCGATACAGGTCCACGTTCAGCTCCACCATCCCCGCCGGGTCCAGCACCAGCACCACCCGCCCGTCCGGCGCCACCGTGGCGCCGGACACCCCCGCCGGGCTCCCCAGCGCGGCCGGGAGGGCGCGCACGGTGGCGGGGCGCTGGTCCAGGAGCCGGTCCGCCGCCACCGCCACCGAGCGCGCCCCGCTCCGCACCACCACCAGGAAGCGCGGCGCCCCGGCGTCCTCCCACCCGAAGATCCGCGCGGGGCGGGCCAGGGGGAGCACCTCGCCGCGGAAGCGGACCACCTCGGCGGCGCCCACCCGCTCCACCTCCCCCGCCCGCACCGCCTCCTCCACGTCGGCGGAGGGGACGGCCAGCCGCTCCCCGGCCGACTCGAAGAAGAGCGCCGGGACCAGCGCCACGGTGAGCGGGAGGCGCAGCGCGAAGCGCGTCCCCGCGCCGTCGCCGCCGTCCTCCACCTCCACGCTCCCGCGCAGCCGGGCCACCGCGCCGCGCACCGCGTCCAGCCCGATCCCCCGCCCCGAGACGGCGCTCGCCTCCTCCCGGGTGGAGAAGCCGGCGCGGAAGATCAGCTCCGCGGCCTCGGCCGGGGAGGGCTCGGCGCCCCCGGCGAGGAGCCCCGCGGCCCGGGCGCGGGCGGCGATGGCGGCGCGGTCCAGCCCCCGCCCGTCGTCCTCCACCTCGATGCGCACCCGGTCCCCCTCCTGCGCGGCGCGGAGCGCCAGCACCGCCTCGGCGGGCTTGCCGGCGCGCTCCCGCTCCCCGGGGGTCTCGATCCCGTGGTCCACGGCGTTGCGCACCAGGTGGAGGAGCGGCTCGGCCAGGGCGTCGGCGGTGGCCTTGTCCAGCTCGGTGTCCTCCCCCTCCAGCTCCACGCGCACGCGCTTCCCCTGCTCGCGGGCCAGGTCGCGCACCAGCGCCGGGAAGCGCGCCAGCACCCGCCCCACGGGGACCAGGCGCAGGTCGGTGGCGGTGCGCCGCCCGGCGTCCACGGCGGCGCCCAGCGCCTCCAGCCGGTCCAGGAGGGGGCGGCGGAGCCCGGCCGCGGCGAGCGCGTCGCGGTGGGCCGCCGCCCACGCCTCCAGCGCGTTGACCTCGGTGACCACCTCGCCGATCTCGTCCAGGAGGCGGTCCAGCTTGCGGAAGGGGACGCGCAGCGTGTCGTCGCGCAGGTCCTCCGCCCGCACCCCCGCCGGCTCCGGAGGGGGCGGGGCGGGAGCGGGGGCCGCCGTGGGCGGCGCCGCCCCCGCGGGCTCCTCGCGCACCGGGAGCAGCGCCGCGAACGCCTCCTCCTGCTCGGGGGTCCCGGCGCGGTCCACCGCCCGGCGCAGCGCGGCGGCTCCGCGCAGGAGCTGGTCCACCTCCCCGGGGGACGGCGGCGCGCCGCGCTTGAGGACGCCCTCCACCGAGTGGACGAAGTCCTGGATGGCGCGCATCCCCAGCATCCCCGCGTTCCCCTTGAGCGTGTGCAGCCCGCGCAGGAGGACGGCGCGCTCCTCCTCCGGGACGGCCTCGCCCCGCTCCATGGCGGCGAGCGCGGCGTCCAGGCGCGCGAGCGGGTCGCGGGCCTCGTCGCGGAAGTCGTCCAGCAGCTCGGACAGGTCGAACTCGGCCAACGCTCTCTCCCAGGGTGGGCGCGCGGACGGGGCGCGTCCACCTGCTGGCATATTGGGGGCCACGCCCCGCCGCGCCCTTGTGCGGCGGCCGGCGGCGCGGGATCTTGCGACCGTTCCCTCCACGTCACCCCGGCCCCGCCCGTCCATGCCGCGCATCCGCTTCCCGCACCCGCTGACGCTCCTGGTGGGCTTCATCGCCCTGGCCGCGGCGCTCTCCTGGGTGCTCCCCGCGGGGGAGTTCCAGCGCCGCGACGACCCGCTGACGGGACGCAGCGTGGTGGTCCCGGGGACGTTCCACCGGGTGGAGCCCGCGCCGGTGGGCCCGTTCGAGGCGCTGGTGGCGATCCCGAAGGGGATGGCGGAGGCGGCGGACGTGATCTTCGTGGTGTTCCTGGTGGGGGCGGCGTTCACGGTGCTGGACCGCACGGGGACGCTGCGGCGGGGGACCGACCGGCTGGTGGGGAGGCTGGAGGGGCGGACGCTGGTGGTGATCCCGGTGGTGTGCGTGCTGGCGGCGCTGGGCGGCGTCATGATCAACATGCAGGAGGAATTCATCGCGCTCGTCCCCGCCCTGCTGATCCTGACGCGCCGCATGGGGTTCGACCCGCTGGTGGGGGTCTCCATGACGCTGGGGTCGGCGGCGGTGGGGTCGGCGTTCTCCCCCATCAACCCCTTCCAGGTGGGGATCGCGCAGAAGCTGGCGCAGCTCCCCCTCCTCTCGGGGGCCCCGTTCCGCGTGGTCTTCCTGGTGCTGGCGCTGGCGCTCTGGATCGCGGCGACGATGCGCTACGCGGTGCGCAACCGGGTGGAGCCGGAAGCGGCGGAGGCCGGCGTGGAGCCGGAGCGCGCCGAGGAGCCGCGGGCGGGGCGGGACGCGGCGATCCTCCTCCTGGTGCTGGCGACGTTCGCGGTCTACGTGTACGGGATCCTGCGCCTGGAGTGGGCCTTCAACGAGATGGCGGGGCTGTTCTTCGCGATGGGGATCGTGGTGGGGCTGCTGGGGGGGCTGCGCCCGGGAGGGACGGTGGACGCCTACGTGGAGGGGTTCCGGGAGATGGCCTTCGCGGGGCTCCTGATCGGCTTCGCGCGCGCCATCTTCGTGGTGCTGCAGGAGGGGCGGATCGTGGACACCATCGTGCACGGCCTGGTGACGCCGATCCAGGGGCTCCCGCTGGCGCTGTCGGCGCTGGGGATGATGGGGGTGCACGCGCTGATCCACTTCCCCGTTCCCAGCGTGAGCGGCCAGGCGGTGCTGACCATGCCGGTGCTGGTCCCCGCGTCGGACCTGCTGGGGCTGTCGCGCCAGGTGACGGTGCTGGCCTACCAGTACGGCGCGGGGCTCACGGAGCTGATCGCCCCCACCAACGGCGCGCTGATGGCGATCCTGATCGCGGCGGGGGTGCGCTACGAGCGGTGGCTCCGCTTCGTGCTCCCGCTCTTCGCGGCGCTGTTCGCGCTGGGCGCGGTAGCCGTGATGGTGGGGATCGCGACGGGGCTGAGGTGAGACGGTGCCTACCAGATCCGGGGTACGGCGTAGGCGTCGAGCGTGGAGTCGGCACTCACGAGCGACGCTCCCTCGACCAGTGCCTGGGCGACGAGCAGGCGGTCGAAAGGGTCGCGGTGATGGAAAGGGAGGGAGATCAGCGCCCTGAGGTGCTCGGGGCTGACAGGTAGGTAGTCCACTGCGTTCGCACGAAGCTGTCCCGGAATCAGCTGCGGGTACGGTACGGTCAAGCTGAGCTTTCCTATGCTCACCTTGATGGCGATCTCCCAAGCGCTCGCGGCACTGAAGAGACGTGTATTAGCGGGATCCTCAATCACGGAACGGGCCTGCACACTCAACCGGTCGCTCCCGCTCACGAACCAGAGCAGGGCGTGCGTGTCGAGGAGCAGCTTCACCGCTCGTACGCGGAGAAGTCGTCGAGCGGCGCGTCGAAGTCGTCGCTCATGGTGAACATCCCGCGGGCGCTACCGAAGCGGGGACGGCCCTGCGGCTCGACCGGAACCAGCCGGACGGCGGTACCGTCCTCCTGGGCAATCACCACTTCCTCGCCTGCCGCGGCGTCGCGCATCAGCTCCGCGAGTCGGCCCTGTGCCTCGTCCACGTTCAGCGTGTACATCGGTCTCTCCGGAATGAGGGAGTGTACGCGTGAATATACTCTCGTCTTCGTGTTCCGTGCCAACAAGGCATGGTGGCGGCGTACCAGATCGTCATGTCGCGCTCGCCGGTCGCGTGGCGGGATGGTGTGGAGGCGACGGAGCTGAGGTGATGAGGGGGTGCCTTCCGACTTTTTTACAGAAGGATGAGGACACCGAGGATGAGGTTTGATGTCAATCAGGACCCTCACCGGTCGTACTTCTCCATCAGGTACCTGTGGTAGTCTTCCCGGTCGATCTTTCCCCTCCCGGCACCGAGGAGACGTCGAACGGTCGGAGGAAGCTCCCGTTCCTCCTCCGAGATCGGAAGCCGCATGAGCAGATCGCTCACCACCTGGGAGAGGCTGGTGGAGTGCTGCTCGCTGTATCGTTCTCCACGTTCAACCGCACGCGGGTCCAGGGAAAGGGTCTTGGTGACTTTGGCCATGTTCTCCTCCAATGCGTATGGTGCGATACTGGACAATGCGCATTGTGTCATCCGGCATCAACCGTGATGGCGAGGATCGCGACCCTGATGACAACGACCCGCACCGTGATGACATCGGTCGCGTGAAAAAGATCATCCTGCTGTACGGCCTGCTGGGCGGCGTGCTGATCGCCGGCCTCAAGCTCGTCGAGTACCGGTTCCTCGTCGTGGAGCACTCGATCGAGATCTACGGCGGCATCGTCGCGCTGCTCTTCTCCCTGCTCGGCATCTGGCTGGGGCTCAGGCTCACGCGCAAGCGGGAGACCGTGGTCGTGCGCGAGGTGCCCGTGGAGGTGCCCGTAGTGCCGGTCCGCGTGACGGAGCCGTTCGCCGCCGACCCGGCGCGCGCGCGGGAGCTGGGGATCACGCCGCGCGAGCTGGAGATCCTCCGGGAGATCGCGGCGGGGCTCAGCAACCGCGAGATCGCCGCCCGGCTGTTCGTGAGCGAGAACACGGTGAAGACGCACTCCAGCCGCCTGTTCGAGAAGCTGGGCGCGAAGCGCCGGACGCAGGCCGTGCAGAGGGCGAAGGAGGCGGGGCTGATCGCCTGAACGGGTGATTCCCGGCCGCGCGGGCCGGAATCATCCTTTCGGGTGACGCGGATTCCGGCCGCGGCGGCTAACCTGGCGACGTGACGAACGCCCCCCCTTCCATCCGCATCCAGGAGACACGATCGATGAAGAGAACCGTCTGGACCTTCGGGCTGATCTCGGGCGCCATCCTTTCGGCGATGATGCTGCTGACGATGCCGTTCGTGATGGACGGCGGCCACGAGCACGGCATGGCCATCGGCTACACGACGATGGTCCTGGCGTTCCTGCTGGTCTTCTTCGGCGTCCGCTCCTACCGCGACAACGTGGCCGGCGGCACCGTGGGCTTCGGCCGCGCGCTCACGGTGGGGCTGCTGATCGTCGTGGTGGCGTCCTCCTGCTACGTCGCCACCTGGGAGCTCCTCTACTTCAAGCTCGCTCCCGACTACGCGACCAAGGTGCAGGCGTACATGGTGGAGCAGGCGAAGGCGGAGGGCGGGAGCCCCGAGGAGATCCGGAAGAAGGTGGCCGAGATGGAGGAGTTCATGGAGATGTACCGGAACCCCGCCGTCAACGTCGCGTTCACCTTCCTGGAGCCGCTCCCGGTGGGGCTGGTGTTCGCGCTCGTCTCGGCGGGGGTCCTGAGCCGCAGGAGGCGGCAGGCGCAGGGGGGGCTGACCGCGGCGGCGGGGTGAAGCGGGCGGTGTCACGCCGGCGGGGTCCCGTCCCGTCCTCGCTGTGGACGGTCAACCACTGACATACAAGACAGGGCCGGGGGAGCGATCCCCCGGCCCCTCCCCCGCGAGGGGGGAGGGGTGCACGACAACTACAGAACCACAGGCATAGCAAGCAGTTGCGTGAGGGATGCGAGCCCGAAGGGGCGAGACCCCGGGGGTAGTTTCCCGGGGGCTCGACTCCGTTGGGAACGGTCGTATCGTTCCCTACGGAGCCGCAGCCCGACCCCCGCGCCAGCGGGGGACACGCCCGAACCCTGAGGTCAGGGAATCCCCGGCTCCTCCATCTCCGGCTGCTCCGCAGGACGCTGCTGACGAACGCGCGGCTGCTGGCCGAAGCTCCACGAGAAGGTCAGGAACACCCCCCGCGCCCCCATCCTCCGCTCGCTCTCCTGGAAGAGCCGGTCGTCCTCGGTGAGCGAGTAGAACTTCATGGTGTTGAACGGGTCCACCACGCGCAGCGTGAGGCTGGCCCGGTCGTCCAGGAGCTGCTGCCGGAGCGCCAGGTTGAACATGGAGCGCCCGGAGATCCGCCCCTGCTCGGTGCGCATCGGCGCCCGGTACATCAGGAAGCCCTGCACGTCCAGGTCGTCCGTGAGGCGATAGGTGGCGTTGGTGCGCGCGGACCACCCGAAGGCGTTGCTGGACAGGTCGGACCCCACGTTGGTGGCGTCGGTCACCTGCTTGAAGAAGCTGAAGCCGCCGAAGCCGGTCAGGCGCCCCAGCCGCACGGAGCCGTTCAGGTCGGTGCCGTACGACTCGCTGGTGGCGGCGTTCTGGAAGGTGCTGGTGGCCACGCCCTGGTCGTCGACGGTGGTGATGCGCCGCACGGCGTCGGTGGTGTGGCGGTAGAACGGGGTCACCTGGAAGGTCCCCAGCTCGCCGGACTGCTGGTAGCCCAGCTCGAAGGCGTCGGTGTACTCGGGCTCCAGGTACGGGTTGCCGCGCGACACGTTGAGGGCGTCCTCGCGGCGGACGAAGGGGTTGAGCTGCCGCGAGCGCGGGCGCTCCACGCGCCGGGAGTAGCTGGCCTTGAGCTGGCGCGTGTCGTCCAGGTTGTAGGCGGCCAGGGCGCTCGGGAAGAGGCTGGAGTACGAGTTGTCGAACGTCTCGCCGGTGGTGGTGAGGTCGAACTGGGTGGACGCCCGCTCCACGCGGAGGCCGCCCTGCAGGTCGAACCGGCCGGCGGTGCCGCTCACCACGCCGTAGGCGGCGTGCACCCGCTCGTCGTAGGCGAACTCGTTGCTCCGGTCCAGGTCGGGGAGGTAGGCGTTCTGCTCGTAGGAGAAGAGCGCGGCGTCGAAGTCGTTGTCGAGCCGGCGCAGCGTCCCCTTGTAGCCGGTCTCCAGGCGCACCCTCTCGCCCAGCGGGCGGGTGTAGTCGGCCTGGAGGGTCCAGTTGGCGTTCCGCTCGTCGGTCCCCTCGGTCTCCAGGAGGGGGCGGTCGTCGGCGGCGGCCCCGTCCAGGAGCAGGGTCTGCCGGGTGAAGCGGGTGAAGTCGTCGTCGGCGGAGCGGTCGAAGCGCAGCTCGGCGGAGAACTCGTTCTCGCGGGGCCGCACGGTGTGCCGGTACGCGAGGGTGGCGTCGAGGGAGAGGTCGTCGTCGCTCCCCTCGGTGAGCTGGGTGTAGCGCCCGGTGAGCCCGCGGGTGGCGTCCAGCTCGCGGTAGAAGGCGCCGTTGTCGCGGTCGGAGCCGCGGCTGCTGAACACCAGGTTGCTGGAAAGGACGTCGCGCTGCCCCAGCCGGTAGTCGGCGCTGGCGTTGAGGGTGTGCGACAGGGGAGAGAAGTCGCCCCGGGTGTCCTGCTCCAGGAAGGTGGTGGGGGTGAGGAAGCGGTTCTCCCGGAAGAGGGTTCCGGTGACGCTCCGGTTGTCGCGCATGAAGCCGTAGTTGGCGTACAGGGTGAGCGGCCCGCCCTGGTAGCCCAGGTTCCCGGAGAGGTTGACCTGCCCGGTGGTGCCGCCGCCCACGTTGATCCCGCCGCTGGTCCCCAGGTCGGTGTTCTGCTTCATGACCACGTTGACGATCCCGGCCATCCCCTCGGGGTCGAACTTGGCGGAGGGGTTGGGGATGACCTCCACGCGGTCCACCATGTTGGCGGGGAGCTGCTGGAGGAAGGCCCCGAGCTGCTCGCCGCGCATGGGGGAGGGGCGGCCGTTGATCTGCACGACGACGTTCTCGTTGCCGCGCAGGCTCACCTTGCCGTCGATGTCCACCTCCACTGCGGGGACGTTGCGCAGGGCGTCCACGGCGGAGCCGCCGGCGGCGGCGGGCATGTCGCGGAGCGAGTAGGTGTTGCGGTCGGGGGCGAGGGTGGCCTGGCTCCGCTCGGCGGTGACCGGTGAGCCCCTCGATCTGGAGCACCCCGGCGGCGAGCCGGATCTCCCCGACGTCCACCTGCGCGGCGGCGGGGGTGATGGCGGCGGGCCGGGTGGCGGGCTGGTGCCCGAGGGCGCTGGCCCGCACCACGTAGCGCCCGGGTCGCAGCCCCTCGATGCGGAAGGCGCCGTCGGCGCCGGTGAGGGCGCCGGCCACGAGGGTGGTGCCGTCGGCGGCGCGGACCTCGACGGAGGCGGAGCGGACGGGCTGCCCGGTCGTGGCGCTCAGGACGGTGCCGCGGACCAGGCCGGCCCCCTGCGGGACGGCGCCCGCGGGGCGCCCGCCCTGGGGCGGTGTGCGCTGTGCCCACGCGGCGCCCTGGGGGGCCGCGGCGGCGAGGACGAGAAGGACTGCGACTGCGTTTCTCATGCTGTATGTCGACGTCGTTCGGATGGTCGGGACGTTACCGCTCCCCACCTAGACAGCCGAGTGGTGCAAAACGTTGGGACAGGGTTGGGGCCCATCCCTTCCGAACGACGGCGGGGGCGCCCCGTCGGAGCGCCCCCGCCTGCCTGTCGGTGTTCGTTCCGGACGACGCTGCCGTCCGTCACCCGCCATACAGGTCTTCGAGCTTCCAGCAGAGGGCCGGATGGCCGCTGGCTTCGACGGCGGCTTCGAATCCGGGAGCGAATCCGCCGGCAGCGACGTAGAGAAGGAGCGCGTCCGAGTTCAGCGCCTCATGAGCCCAGCGCCGCCCCGCGTCCGCGGCGCGCCGCAGCATCTCCAGATGGTCCCGGTGGACCTTCGCTTCGATGGGGTGCCGGTCCCACTTGACCGCTCCGGTGAGCACTCCCCCTCCCGCGAGCGAGGCGACGATATCCACCTCCAGGGACCGGCGCGCGCGGTCCACGCCCTCCCACCGGCCCCATTCCCGGACCATGGGAAGCCCGAGCGTAGCCTGGCGCCGGTCGTATGCCTGGACTGCGATCCGTTCGAACTCCAGCCCCATGTAGGCGTCCAGGTGCGGAGCGACCTGCGACTCCCAGACCTGCCCGGCGGGGTAGCGCTCCAGCACCGAGGTGTTCGGCTCCACGAAGCGCTGGTGGAAGCGGAAGGCCGGGTCCGCGATCCCGTACCGGACCGCCGCGTTGGGTTTGGCGTCGATGTTCCGCCGGGTCTCCAGGTAGCCCAGCTCGATCAGGCGGGCCAGCTTGTCTCGCAGCGCCGCGTCGGCGGGGAGCCCGGCACGCTGAGCGATCTCGTTCCGCTCGGTGCAGCCGCTTGCAACCGCCCGGAGTATGGCCCGGTACTTGGACACGTCCCGGAGCCCGTCCTCCTGGTCCAGCGCGGTCTCAACGAGCAGGCGCACCTCCCCGCTCTGTGAGAGGAGGAGGCGCGTCGCGTTCTCGGCCAGGTCATGCGTCGGATCGACCGCGGAGAGATAACGGGGCGTCCCTCCGAATACACCGTACGTGAGCGCGCGCTCCCGAAGGTTGGCGAACGGCGCCAGCTCCGCCGCATACCAGTAGTCGAACGGCTGGAGGCGCCCCTGCCAGGCGAAGCGGCCGTACAGGGGACCGCCTCCGGTCGCCAGGGCCTCCATGGTTCCCACGGCCGACCCGGAGAGGACCAATAGGAAGGGCCGGGCGGGCCGCCTCCGCTCCCACGCCGCGTTCAGCTCCGACGCAACCGACGCGACCCCCGCCTCGTTGTCGGCGAGGTACTGGAACTCGTCGAGCACGATCACCAGCGGCTCCGGGGCCCGGAGGTCCAGGAGGAGGTTGAAGACCGAGCGCCAGGTGGGATAGTCCCCGGGGCGCAGGTCCTCTCCGGCCCAGGAGGCGAGGTCGGAGATGAGCTGGCGCCGGTTGACCTCGGGAGTGGTTCGCGCCGCCGTGAACAGGAACATCGGCTCCGCACCCCACGCGTGCGTGAGGAGGTACGTCTTGCCGATCCGGCGCCGCCCGGTGAGCAGGGCGAGCCGCGGCTGACCGGAAGCAAGGAGCTGCCGCAGTTCGTGGCGCTCCCGCTCCCGGTCGACGAGGACGGCGTGAGCGACAGGGTCGACATTCATACCTGCAATCGTAATTGCATGCAATCACGATTGCAAGCACATACGCGCGCAGGGACCCTACATCTCCTCCAGCATCCGCCGCACCTCCTCGTCGGAGAGCTCGGCCACCAGGGCGGCCACGTCGGCGATCTCCGCCTCCTCTACCGGCACCTCCGCCGCGCGCTGCGACTCGATCCAGGCGGCGAGCTGAGCCACCGTGGGCGCCTCGAAGATGGTGCGAAGCGGCAGCTCCGCCCCCATCTCGCTGCGCACGCGGGAGACCACGCGGGTGGCCAGGAGCGAGTGCCCGCCCAGCTCGAAGTAGTTGTCGTGGATCCCCACCCGATCCGCCTTCAGCACCTCCGCGAAGATGGCGCAGAGCCGCTCCTCCGTCTCGCTGCGCGGCGCCTCGTACTCCGCGTCGCTGCTCCGCTCGGGGGCGGGGAGCGCGCGCCGGTCCACCTTCCCGCTCCCGGTGAGCGGAAGCTCCGCCAGGCTCACGAACACCGTGGGTACCATGTACTCCGGCAGGTACCCCCGCGCGTGCGCCCGCAGGTCGGCCGCGCTCACCGCCTCGCCGGCGGGGACCACGTAGCCGACGATGCGATGCTGGTCCGCCACGTCCTCGCGCACGGTGGCCACCGCACGGTGCACCCCGGGGTGGGACTCCAGCACCGACTCGATCTCCTCCAGCTCGATGCGGAAGCCGCGCACCTTCACCTGGAAGTCCCTCCGCCCCAGGTACTCCAGCTCCCCCGAGGGCAGCCGGCGCACCCGGTCCGTCACCCGGTACATCCGTGACCCCGCCGGCCCGAACGGGTCCGGGAGGAAGCGCTCCGCCGTGAGGTCCGGCCGCCGGGCGTAGCCGCGGGCCAGCCCCGCCCCGGCCAGGTACAGCTCCCCGGCCACCCCCGTGGGGACCGGCCGCAGCCCGTCGTCCAGCACGTACGCCCGCGTGTTCGGCAGGGGGTGGCCCACGGTGACCCGCTCCGCGCCCCTGGGGATCAGGGCGTAGGTGGAGAAGGTGGTGTCCTCGGTGGGGCCGTACAGGTTCCCCACCTTCTCCACGTGCTCCAGCGCGTAGAGCCCCCGCGCCAGCGCGGGCGACACCGCCTCGCCCGCCAGGTTCAGCGTCCGCACGTTCTCCGGGATGACGCCCGCGCGCAGCAGCTCGGCCGCGGCGGTGGGGACCATCCCGGCGTAGCGGATCTCCTCCCGGCCGGGGAAGTGGGACAGGTCCAGCGCGTTCTCCACCAGGTACAGCGTGCCGCCCCAGCAGAGCGTGCCGAAGATCTCCGCCACCGACACGTCGAAGCTGGTGGAGGTGGAGCCCAGGGTGGCGCTCCGCTCCTCGTCCGTCACCGTCTCGCGCAGCCAGTGCAGGAGCACCACCACGCTGGAGTGCCGGATCATCACTCCCTTGGGCCGCCCGGTCGATCCCGAGGTGAAGATGACGTGCGACAGGTTCTCCCCGTCGACCCCGCTCTCCTCGCCGGGGGCCGCCTGCCGCGGCTCCTCCACCATGCGGTCCAGGCGCAGCACCTCCACCCCCGCCGGGAGGCGCTCGGCCAGGCCGCCGTCCGACACCACCAGGCGCGCTCCCGCGTCCTCCAGCATCCAGGCCAGCCGCTCCCGGGGGAAGGCGGGGTCCAGCGGGACGTAGGCGCCGCCCGCCTTGAGCACCGCCAGGAGCACCACGATCATCCCCGGCGTGCGCGGGAGGCAGACCCCCACCGGCACCTCGGGACCCACCCCGCTGCGCCGCAGCAGCGGCACCAGGCCGTCCGCCCAGGCGTCCAGCTCCGCGTAGGTGAGCGACGCCTCGCCGCGGAAGTGCAGGGCCACCGTGTCCGGGGTGCGCCGGGCCTGCGCCTCGAACAGGGCGTGCACGGTGCCGGCCGGGTAGTCCCGCACGGTCCCCGGCTCCAGCACCTGCGCCCGCTCCGCGGGGGTGAGCAGCTCCACCTCGCCGGCCGGGAGGTCCGGCGCGGTGGCGAAGGCATCCGCCAGGAGGCGGAAGTGCTGGAGCATCCGCTCCACGGTGGCGCCCTCGAACAGGTCCGCGCGGTAGACCAGCGAGCCCACCAGCTCCTCACCCCCGTCCTGCAGCGTGAGGTCCAGGTCGTACTTGGCCGTGGTCCCCCCGGTGTGGAGCGGGTACGCCTTGACCTCGCCCAGCGACAACCGGTCGTCCGCCAGCCCCGTCCCCAGGAGGGCGAAGAGGGCCTGGAAGAGCGGGGCGCGGTCCAGGCTTCGCTCCACGTGCAGCTCGTCCACCAGCCGCTCGAAGGGGAGGTCCTGGTGCGCCTGTGCGCCCAGCACCCCCTCCCGCACCCGGCCCACCAGCTCGCGGAAGGTGGGACGGCCGGCGAGGCCGGTGCGGACCACCAGCATGTTGACGAAGAAGCCGATCAGCCCCTCCAGCTCCAGGTGCGAGCGCCCCGCCACCGGCGTCCCCACGCTGACGTCGTCCTGCCCGGACCAGCGCCCGAGGAGCGCCTGGTAGACGGCCAGGAGGGTCATGAAGAGGGTAGCCCCCTCCCGGTGGGAGATCTCCCGCAGCGCGCGCGAGGTGTCGGCGGAGAGCATGAAGGCACGCTGCTCGGCGCGGTCGCCGGCCACCAGCGGGCGCGGGTGGTCGGTGGGGACCTCCAGGAGCGCGGGCGCCCCGGCCAGGCGCTCCCTCCAGTAGGCGAGCTGCGCCTCCAGGGTCTCGCCGGAGAGCCAGTCCCGCTGCCATACGGCGTAGTCCGCGTACTGCACCCGCGGCTCGGGAAGCGGCGAGGGACGACCTTCCGCGAAGGCCTCGTAGAGCGCGGAGATCTCCCGCGTCAGCACGCCCATGGACCAGCCGTCGCTCACCACGTGGTGCAGGGTGAAGAGGAGCCCCCAGTCCTCCTCGCCGGGGCGGAGGAGCAGGGTCCGCAGGAGCGGTCCGTGCTCCAGGTCGAACGGGCGCCCGATCTCCTCCCCGGCGAGCCGCAGCACGGTCCGCTCGCGCTCCTCGCCCGCCAGCCCGCGCAGGTCCACCACGGGGATGGAGGCCGGCTCCGCAGGGCGGACCACCTGCACCGGCTCCCCCTCCGCCGAGCGGAAGACGGTGCGCAGCGACTCGTGCCGCCGCACCAGCTCGGTGAGCGCCCGCTCCAGCACCGGCACCTCCAGCCGCCCGCGCAGCCGCAGGGGGGAGGGCATGTTGTACGCGGTGCTGGACGGGTCGAGCTGGGCCAGGAACCAGAGCCGCTGCTGCGCGAACGAGAGCGGGAGCGGCCCCCCGTCCCGCGGCGCCGGCCGCAGGGGCGGGAGACGCACCGCGCTCCCCTCCCGGAGCAGCGCGTCCACCCGCTCGCCCAGCTTCGCCACGGTGGGCGCCTCGAACAGGGTGCGCAGGGGCACCTCCACCCCCAGCGCCTCCCGCACCCGCGAGACCACCCGCGTCGCCAGGAGCGAGTGCCCCCCCAGCGCGAAGAAGTCGTCGTCGATCCCCACCCGCTCCAGCCGCAGCACCTCCGCCCAGATCCCCGCCAGCGTCTCCTCCGTGGGGGTGCGCGGCGACGCGTGCTCCCCCTCCGCCGTCTGCGGCGCGGGGAGCGCCCGCCGGTCCACCTTGCCGTTGGGGGTCAGCGGGAGCGCGTCCAGCAGCACCAGCGCCCCCGGCACCATGTACTCCGGGAGCCGCTCCCCGAGCCAGCTCCGCAGCTCCGGCAGCAGCCACCTCGTGCGCCTCCCCGCCAGCGGGTCGTTGGCGTACGCGCTCCACGGCAGCGGCGACGCGACCGGCTCCTCCACCAGCGCCGCCGCCACGCCCTCCCGCACCAGCAGCACGTCCATCTCCCCCGGACCGCCCCGCGCGGACCACGCGCGCCTGCGCCCGGTAGCCGCGCGCCTCCGCCAGCTCGGCCAGCGCCTCCGGGTCCACGGCCGCGGCCTCGCGCTCCGCCGCCAGGGCGCGCAGCTCCTCCGCGCTCCGGTCCTCCCCCTCCGCCGCCACCGCTTCCAGCAGCGCCACCTCCCCCGCCACGCGCGCGTTCGGCACCCGCGCATAGGCCAGCGTCTCCGGCCCCCGGTCCAGCTCCCGCGCCACGGCGTCGATGGTCATCCCCTCCTCCCACCTGCGCCACTCCGGCGCGGCGGCGCTCACCTCCGCCTCCACGCGCAGCGTCACGTCGTAGCGGAAGCGCGTCATCTCGTTGCCGTGCCGCCCCCGCTTCAGCCGCACCTCCACTCCCGTGATCCGCGGCAGCCGCCGCGGCAGCGCACGGAACAGCTCCGGGTGCAGCAGCAGCTCCTTCTCCCGCATCATCCGCCGCCGGATGCGCTCCCGCAGCGCCGCCGCGGGGGTCTCCGGCGGCGCCTGCACCCGCTCCACCGAGGCGTGGAACGCCTCCAGCAGCGGGTAGCTGCGCAGGTCTCCCAGGAACACCGCCCCGCCCGGGGCGAGCGCCCCCACGGCTCCCTCGACCACCCGCAGCAGGTAGTCCACGCCCGGGAAGTACTGCGCGACGGAGTTGATCACCACCACGTCGAAGTGCCCCTCCGGGATCCCGCTGAAGTCCTCCGCCGTGCGCTCCAGCAGCCGCACCCCCGGCATCTCGCGCCGCCCCACCTGCCGCTCCAGGTAGCGCACCGCCGCGGCGGAGAAGTCCGCCGCCCAGTACTCCTCGCACTCCGGCGCCACCCGGAAGAGCAGCAGCCCGGTCCCCGCGCCGATCTCCAGCACCCGCCGCGGCTTCAGCGCCCGGATGCGCTCGGCGGCGTGCTCCACCCACTCCCGCATCTCCTCCGCGGGAATGGGCTCGCCCGTGTAGCTGCTCTCCCAGCCGACGACGTTGAACGCCGGGTCCTCGTCCGCGGCTTCGCCGGAGTAGGTGTCGCCGAAGAGCGACTCCCACTCCTCCACGTGCTCCTCCTGCAGCTCGCCCGACGGGGCGTCGCCACCCGCCCCGGCCGCGACCACGTAGCCGACCAGGCGCTTCTCCCCGGGCGCGTCCTCGCGCACCACGACGACCGCCTCCTCCACCTCCGGGTGCTCGGCCAGGACGGACTCCACCTCGCCGGGCTCGATGCGGAAGCCGCGGATCTTGACCTGCGTGTCTGTCCGCCCCAGGAACTCCAGCTCCCCCTGCGCCGTCCAGCGCACCCGGTCCCCGGTCCGGTACAGCCGTCCGCCCGCCTCGCCCGCGAAGGGGTCGGGGAGGAACTTCTCGGCGCTCAGCTCCGGCCGGCCCAGGTAGTCGCGGGCCACGCTCGCCCCGCCGATGCACAGCTCGCCGGGGACGCCCACGGGCACCGGGAGGAGGGCGCGGTCCAGCACGTACAGCGTGGCGTTCCCCAGCGGGCGCCCCACCCACTGCCGGCGCGCCTGCGCGTCGCCGACGGCGTGCGTGGCGCAGATGACCGCGGCCTCGGTGGGGCCGTAGAGCACGTGCAGGGCGGCGGCGGGGAAGACCTCGCGCATCTCCTCCAGCAGGTCGGGCGGCACCGCGTCGCCGCCGACGAAGACCTGCCGCAGCCCGGGGAGGGTGCGCCCCGAGGCGCGCAGCACCAGCGCCACCTGCCGCATCAGCGCGGGAACGGCGTGCAGCATCGTGCAGGAGGCGAGGTCGTCCACCAGCCGCTCCGTCTCCAGCACCCGCTCGCGCGGGACCACCCGGACGCTCCCGCCGGCCAGCAGGGGGAGCAGTGACTCGAAGAGCCAGATGTCGAAGGCGAAGCTGGAGACCGCCGCCATCACGTCGTCCGCGCCGGAGCCGAACCGCTCGCCCGCCGCGAGCAGCGTGTGCAGGAGCGCGCCGTGCGAGACGCGTACCCCCTTGGGCCGCCCGGTGGAGCCGGAGGTGTAGATGACGTACGCCAGGTTCTCGGGGGAGATCTCCACGTGCGTCGGCTCCGGCGCGCCCCTCGGACCCCCCACCCCCGGCCCCTCCCCCACAAGGGGGGAGGGGAGCACGACGGGCTCCCGCGAGTCGTAGCCGTCAGTCCGCGAAGGCGGACTTTGTGCCGTCGTTGCAGCGAATTCATTCGCCCGGCTCGGAGCCACCTCGGGCTCCATCGCCGAGGAATGCGACCCCCCCTCTCCCCTTTGGGAGAGGGGGCCGGGGGGTGAGGGGTACTCCAGCAGCACGAGCTCCGCCCCGTGCTCCGGCAGCGCCTCCCGCAGGCGCTCCTGCGTCAGCAGCACCGGCACGGCCGCGTCGCGGAGCATGTAGGCCAGGCGCTCGGCCGGGTAGTCGGGGTCCAGGGGGAGGTAGGCGCCGCCGGCCTTCCACACGCCCAGCACCGCCACGAGCAGCTCCGGGCCGCGCTCCAGGCACACGCCCACGGGCACTTCGGGACCGACGCCCCGCTCCCGCAGCGCGCGGGCGAGCCGGCGGAGCGCCGCTCCAGCTCCGCGTAGGTGAAGGCCTCCCCCCGGCCGGAGGCGGCGGGGGCGTCGGGGGTGCGCTGCCGCCTGCTCGGAGAAGAGCCGCGGGACCAGGCGCCCGGTGGGGTAGCTCCGGGGCGCGTTCCACTCCGACAGGAGCTGGCGCTCCTCCGCGGGGCCGACCAGGCGCAGGGCCGAGACGGGGCGCGCGGGGTCGGCGGCGGCGGCCTCCAGGAGGAGGCGGTAGTGCTCCGCCATGCGCTCGACGGTGGACGCCTCGAACAGGTCCGCCCGGTAGGTCAGCTCCCCCGCGATCCGGTCGCCCACCTCGAACAGGGTGACGCCGAGGTCGAACTTGGCCCCCGTGTCGCCGCCGCCGAGCCCCTCCACCTCCACCTCGCCCAGGGCCAGAGCGCCACTCTCCATGTTCTGGAGGGTGAACATCACCTGGAAGAGCGGGTTGTGCATCAGGCTCCGCTCGGGGGCCAGCTCCTCCACCAGCCGCTCGAAGGGGAGGTCCTGGTGCTGGTAGGCGCTCAGCGTGGTGTCGCGCACCCGCCGCAGCAGCTCCGTGAAGGACGGGTCGCCGGCCAGCTCGGTGCGCAGCACCAGGGTGTTGACGAAGAAGCCGATCAGCGGCTCCAGCTCGGCGCGGTTGCGGTTGGCGATGGGGGTGCCCACCACCACGTCGTCCTGGCTCGCGTAGCGGCCCAGGAGCACCTGCCACCCGGCCAGCAGCGTCATGAACACCGTGGCGCCCTCCGCCCGGCCCGTCCGGCGCACGGCGTCCGTGGCCCCGGGGGAGAGGACGAAGGGGCGCCCCTTCTCGCTCGTGCCGAGCGAGGTGCGGCGCGGGTGGTCCGTGGGGAGCTCGAGGACGGGCGGAGCCCCGGCCAGGCGCTCGCGCCAGTAGGCGAGCTGCGCCTCCAGCGCCTCGCCGGAGAGCCAGCTCCGCTGCCACGCGGCGAAGTCCGCGTACTGGATGGCGAGCTCGGGGAGGGGCGACTCCTCGCCGCGCGAGTACGCCCCGTAGAGCGCCGAGACCTCCCCCGTCAGCACCCCCATGGACCAGCCGTCGCTGACCACGTGGTGCATGGTGAACTGGATGGCCCAGTCCTCCGGCGCCAGGCGCACCAGGAGGGCGCGCAGGAGCGGCCCGCGGGTCAGGTCGAAGGGGCGCTGCCCCTCGGCGGCGACCCAGCGGAGCCCCTCCGCCTCCCCGCGCCCGGCGGGAAGGCCCGACAGGTCCACCAGCGGGAAGGGGACCGGCGCGGGGGGGAGGACCACCTGCACCGCCTCCCCGCTCTCCTCCACCAGCGAGGTGCGCACCGACTCGTGGCGGCGCACCAGCTCGTCCAGGCTCCGCCGCAGCGCCGGCACGTCCAGCGCGCCGCGCAGGCGGAGGCCGCGGGGCATGTTGTAGGCGGGGCTGGCGGGGTCGAGCCGGTGGATGAACCAGAGCCGCTGCTGGGCGAACGACAGCGGTGCGGGCCCCCCGCCCTCGCGCCGGGGGATGCGCTGCGCCGCCGTCCGCTTCGACAGCCGCTGCTGCAGGAGGAGCCGCCGCTCCGGAGAGAGGCCGTCCAGGGTCACGCGCCCGCCGGCAGGCTGCGACTCTTCCATCTCCTCTTCCGCCAGGTTGTCCTCCTCCGTCCGCGCCTCCTCCTCCACGCGCTCCGCCAGGGTAGCCACGGTGGGCGCCTCGAACACGGCGCGGAGCGGCACCTCCACCCCGAACACCTCCCGCACCTGCGAGACGACGCGCGTGGCGAGGAGGGAGTGGCCGCCGAGCTCGAAGAAGTCGGCGTGGATGCCGACGGCGTCGCGGCGCAGGACCGTGGCGAAGATCTCCGCCAGGGCCGTCTCGGTCGGGGTCCGCGGCGGGGCGTGCTCCGCCTCGGGGGAGGCGCCGTCCGGGGCGGGAAGGGCGCGCCGGTCGACCTTGCCGCTCCCCGTGAGCGGAAGCTCCGCCAGGATCACGAACGCGGAGGGGACCATGTACTCCGGGACGTGGCTCCGCAGGTGGGCCCGCAGCTCGGCCGCGCCCGGCTCGTCGCCGGCGGGGACCACGTAGGCGACGATCCTCCGGTCGTCCGCCGCGTCCTCGCGCACCACGGCCACCGCGCGGTGCACGCCGGCATGGGTCTCCAGCACCGACTCGATCTCCCCCAGCTCGATGCGGAAGCCCCGCACCTTCACCTGGAAGTCCTTCCGTCCCAGGTACTCCAGCTCCCCGGTGCCCAGCCGGCGCGCCCGGTCCATCACCCGGTACATCCGGCTCCCCGGCTCGCCGAGGGGGTCGGGGAGGAAGCGCTCCGCCGTCAGCTCCGGCCGCCTCGCGTAGCCGCGTGCGAGCCCGGCTCCGGCCAGGTACAGCTCCCCGACCACGCCCGTCGGGACCAGCTGGAGCTCCGCGTCCAGCACGTAGGCCCGCGTGTTCGCCACCGGCGTCCCCACCGTCACCTTCTCCGCGTCCTCCGGGATCAGGGCGTAGGTGGAGAAGGTGGTGTCCTCGGTGGGACCGTACAGGTTCCCCACCTTCTCCACGTGCCCCAGCCCGTAGAGCGCCCGCGCCAGCGGGGCGGGGACCGCCTCGCCCGCCAGGCTCACCGTCCGCACGCTCGCGGGGATGGCGCCCATGCGCAGCAGCTCGGCCGCGGCGGTCGGCACCATCCCCGCGTGGACGATCCGGTCCCGCTCGGGGAGCGTCGCCAGCTCCAGGGCGTTCTCCGCCAGGTACAGCGTGCCGCCCCAGCAGAGCGTGCCGAAGATCTCCGCGACGCTGACGTCGAAGTTGATGGAGGTGGCGCCCAGCGCCGCGCTCCGCTCCGCGTCCGTCACCGTCTCGCGCAGCCAGTGCAGGAGCACCACCACGCTCGCATGGCGGATCATCACCCCCTTGGGACGCCCGGTGGACCCCGAGGTGAAGATGACGTGCGACAGGTTATCCCCGTCCACGGCGACTCCGTCCTCCCCGGTGGACGGGTCCGCCGGCTCCTCCCCGGCCGCGTCCAGGCGGAGGACCTCCACGCCGGCCGGGAGGCCGGCGGCCAGCGCGTCGTTCGTCACCACCAGGCGGGCGCCGGCGTCGGCCAGCATGTACTCCAGGCGCCCCGCGGGGTAGTCGGGGTCCAGGGGGAGGTAGGCGCCCCCGGCCTTGAGCACGGCCAGGAGCGCGGCCACCATCTCCGGTCCGCGCGGGAGGCAGACCCCCACCGGCACGTCGGGACCCACGCCCCTGCGCCGCAGCAGGCGTGCGATGCGGCCGGCGCGCGCGTCCAGCTCCGCGTAGGTGAGCGCCTCTCCGCGGAAGCGCAGGGCCACGGCGTCGGGGGTGCGGCGCGCCTGCGCCTCGAAGAGCCCGTGGACGGTGCCGCCGGGATAGTCGCGGGGGGTGGGGACCTCGAGCAGCTGCGCGCGCTCGGCGGGCGTGAGGAGGTCCAGCTCCCCGAGGCGGCGGTCGGGGGCGGCGGAGACCTGCTCCAGGACGGAGGCGAAGTGCCGGAGCATCCGCTCGATCCCGGCCTCCTCGAAGAGGTCCGCACGGTAGGCCACCGTGCCGATCAACCCTTCGCCCCAGTCCTCCATCTTCAGGTTCAGGTCGAACTTCGCCGCCTCGCCGGCATTGCCGAGGGGCGCCATCCGCAGCCCTTCCAGGCGCAGCGTGGTCTCGACCTGCTCGGTGGCGCGGAAGGAGAACAGCACCTGGAAGAGCGGCGTGTGGGTCAGGCTCCGCTGTGGCTGGAGCTCCTCCACCAGGCGCTCGAAGGGGAGCTCCTGGTGCTGGAAGGCGCCCAGGGTGGCCTCGCGCACGCGGGCCAGCACCTCGCGGAAGGTGAGGTCGGGCGCGAAGACGGTGCGCAGCACCAGGGTGTTCACGAAGAAGCCGATCAGCCCCTCCAGCTCCTTGCGGCTCCGCCCCGCGACGGGGGTGCCCACGCTGACGTCGTCCTGCCCCGACCAGCGCGCGAGGAGGAGCTGCCACGCCGCCAGCAGGGTCATGAAGAGCGTGGTCCCCTCGCGCGCGGCCAGCTCCCGCAGCGCGCCCTGGACGGCGTCGGGGAGCGTGATCGACCCCTTCCCCGCCAGCCCTCCCTCCTGGACCGGGAGCCGCGGGCGGTCCGTGGGAATCTCCAGGAGCGGGGGCGCGTCGCCGAGCCGCTCCCGCCAGTAGCCCAGGTGCGTCTCCAGCGATTCGCCGGAGAGCTGCTCGCGCTGCCAGATCGCGAAGTCGGCGTACTGGACCTCCAGCTCCGGGAGGGGGGACGCTTCGCCCCGGGCGTACGCCCCGTACAGGGCGGAGAGCTCGCCCACCAGCACCTCCATGCTCCAGGCGTCGCAGGCGACGTGGTGCAGGGTGAAGAGCGCCGCGTGCTCGTCGGGGCCCCACCGCACCAGCGCGGCGCGCAGCAGCGGCCCGCGCTCCAGGTCGAAGGGGCGCACCCCCTCTGCACTGGCCAGCCGCAACGTCTCCGCTCCCTGTCGTTCCCTGGGCAGCCCGCTGAGGTCCACCACCGGGAAGGGGACCGGCCCGGCGGGGCGGACCACCTGCACGGCCTCCCCGTCCACCACGGTGAGGACGGTGCGCAGCACCTCGTGCCGGCGCACCACCTCCGACAGGGCGCGCCCCAGCACCTCCACCTCCAGCGCCCCGCTCAGGTGCAGCGGGAACGGCATGTTGTAGGCAGGGCTGGTGGGGTCGAGCTGCTGGATGAACCAGAGCCGCTGCTGGGCGAACGAGAGCGGCGCCGGGCCGTCCCCGTCGCGCCGCGGGATGCGGAACGTGGCCGTCCGCTGCATCAGCCGTCTCTGCAGGAGAAGGCGCCGCTCCGGGGAGAGCTGGCTCAGCACGTCGTTCATCGCGGGTCGCTTCCGTTGTGCACGGGCCGATCAACCCCTGCGGGGTGCCGGTTTGTGTCCGATTAGGGGTGACGCCGGGGGGAGGGGAGAGCCGGCGCACGAGCGATCAGGGACAGACTTCGCCCGGACCTTCGATGGCGGGAAATAAGTTATCCCGGGTAACCCGATTTCGGAACCCTGTCGTGGGGAGAGCGTGGGAAGACCGTGCGGTCGGGATGACCGCCCGGCCCGGCTTGATACCGGTAGTGCTCCGGTTTTACGCCTCCTCCGAGAACCGCGCGCCCCGGTGCGGGTACAGGATGCCGCGCGGTGGAGGCGTCTGCTTCCGCCGCGCTCGTTTCCGACTCTCCGGTACCGATGCGCACTCTCTTCCTGCTGATCCGGCTCCTCCCGTTCGCGCTCTCCTTCGCGCGCGACCGGCGGCACCTGCTGTTCCGGGGGGCTCCCGCGCGCCGCACCCCTGCCTTCCACGAGCGCCGTGCGCGGCGCCTGGCGCGCACCATCCCGGCGCTGGGGCCCACCTTCGTCAAGATCGGCCAGGTGTTCTCGGCGCGGCCGGACGTGGTGCCGGAGCCCTACCTGGGCGCGCTCAGCACGCTGACCGACCGCGTTCCCTGCGTCCCCTTCCCGCAGATCGAGCGCGAGCTGGTGGCGGCGTACGGCGCGCCGGTGGACGAGGTGTTCGAGCGCTTCGAGCGGGAGCCGCTGGCGGCGGGGTCGCTCGGGCAGGTCTACCGCGCCCGCTACCGGGGGGAGGACGTGGTGGTGAAGGTGCTCCGCCCCGGCGTGGAGGCGGTCGTGGAGCACGACACGCGCTTCGTCCGCCGCGTGCTCGGGTGGGTGGAGCGGTTCTGGACCCATCCCCAGGTCCGCGGCCTGCACGTGGCGCTGGACGAGTTCGAGCGCCGCATCGCCGACGAGATGGACTTCCGCAAGGAGGCCGCCTACGCCCGCGCCATCGGCGAGCGCTTCACGCGCAACCCGCGCGTGGTCGTCCCCCGCGTGATCGACGGCATGGCGCACCGGCGCGCGCTGGTGCTGGAGTTCGTGGAGGGAACGCGGGTGGACCGGATCGAGCCGCTGGTGGCGGCCGGCGCGCTCGACCCGGAGCGGGTGGTGGACGCGGTGGTGGAGGCCTACATCCAGATGATGCTGGTGGACGGCCTCTTCCACGCCGATCCGCACCCCGGGAACCTGCTGGTGCGCCCCGACGGCGCGCTGGTGCTCCTGGACTTCGGGATGGTGATCGAGGTCGATCCCGTGGCGCGCCACCACCTGGTCCACACCGCTCTCGCCGCCGTGCGCGGCGACGCGGACCGCGTGGTCCAGGGCTTCTTCGACCTGGGGCTCGTGGCGCCGGAGACGGACCGGGCGACCATCCGCCGCCTGGTGGGGCTGATCCTGGAGATGACGGAGCGCGGCGCCGAGCTGGGCGAGATGCAGCGCGCCCTGGCGGACGAGGTGATGCGCCTGCTCTACGACTGGCCCGTCGTGCTCACCGGCGAGATGACGTACTTCGGGCGCGCGGTGGCGCTCATCGAGGGGCTGGGCGCGCGCCACGTCCCCGACTTCAACCCCGTGCGCTACGTGCGCCCCCTGCTGATGAAGCACCGGGCCGCGGTGCTCCGCGCGCTGGGACCCGCGGACGGCGAGGGACAGGACCTGGCGTTCGCGCTGGGGCTGCTGGCCCGCGACGTCACCCGCGTGGTGGGGAACGCGTCGCGCGAGCTGCTGGGCGTGCTCGCCACCCGCATCCCCTCGCTCTTCGGCGCGGTGCGCCGCCCGGCTGTAGCGGAGCCCGTCCCGGTGTCGGCGCTCGCGCCGGGGGAGTAGAGCTTGGACCCGGCCATCCGCGCCGGTCTCGACGACCTCCGCTCCCGCGACAGGGGGCGTCAGGACGCGGCGTTCACCCGTCTCACCGCGGCGACCGCGACGCCCGTCGACTGGGCGTACGACGCGTGGGACGAGCTGGTGGAGCTGCTCGGCACCGGCGACAACCGCCAGCGGGCCATCGCGTCCCAGGTCCTCTGCAACCTGGCCCGGAGCGACCCCGAGGAGCGGATGCTGCGCGACTTCGACGCGCTCCTGGCGGTCACGCGGGACGAGCGGTTCGTCACGGCGCGGCACTGCATGCAGTCGCTCTGAAAGGTGGGCGCCGCGGGCGACAAGCAGCGGCGGGTGCTGGTCGCGGGCCTGGAGCGGCGGTTCGCCGAGTGCGCCGCGGAAAAGAACTGCACCCTGATCCGCTACGACGTCGTCGAAGCGCTCCGCAGGCTGTACGAGCGACGCCGGACGAGTCCGTGCGGGAAAAGGCGCTGGAGCTGATCGGGAGCGATGAGGACCTCAGGTACCGCAGGAAGTACGCGACCCTCTGGAAGAAGTGAGGAGCCGGGCGGCGGCTACCGCGCGAAGAACAGCCAGTCCGTCGTTTCCTCGTCGACCAGGTCGTTGAAGAAGGTCACGGGCTCGATCCGCACTTCCGGGAAGACCTTCCGCAGCGCCCGTGCGAACGGCGAGCTCTCGGCGTAGGACCACACCCCCAGGATGCCGCCGGGAGCCAGGTGCCGGCGCGCCCGTTCCAGCCCCTCCTCCGTGTAGAAGGCTCCGTTGGCGTCGCCGAGCGGGTCGTCCGGAGCGTGGTCCACGTCGATCAGGATCACGTCGAACCGTTCCGACGGCGGCGCGGCGAGCCGGGCATAGACGTCCCCCGGGACCGTCGCGAAGCGGGGGTCCGCCTTCAGCTCGGCGGAGAGCGGCACCAGGCCGCGCTCGAGCCAGTCGATCACCTGGGGGAGAAACTCCACCACCTCCACGCCGGCGACCCGCGGCGACCCGAGCGCCGCCTGCGCGGTGTACCCCAGCCCGAGCCCTCCTACGAGCACCCTCAGCTCCGCCCCCTCGTGCATCTCCAGGGCGAAGGTGGAAAGCGCCCGCTCCGACGCCGTGTTGTAGCTGCTCATGAGGAAGGCGTGGTTCAGCGTGACTTCCGTCACCACGGTTCCGGGCGCCGACAGCAGCTCGCGGCGGCGCAGGCAGAGCGGCCCCAGCGGCGTGTCCTCGTAGGCGAGGATCTCGAGGTTCGACGGCGTCATCGCTGGCTCGGGTCGTGTGGTGGAGGGCGGACGGGCCAGCTCAGCATCCGTCCCCTGGAGAGGACGATCCGAGCGCCGCGCATGCAGGTGCATCCACAGGCAAATCTCTGTCCCGGAAGTATTTGTCAGGCCCCTCGGGTCCGGGAACCCACCTTGCTCCACGCCGTGCCGGCTGAACGAGCTGCAGCACCCCAGCTTCGCAGACGTAGCTCACCGACACCGCGACCCGGTCGCGAGGAGACCCCGATGATCCGGACGGACAGGAAGAGTGCAGGCGAGTGGAGGACCAGGGCAACGAGCAGGTTCGGAAGGGGCGTGGCGATCGGCGCGGCGGTGCTCCTGGCGGGGGCGTGCGCGACGACCGGTGCGACGCTGAACAGCGGGGTCGGCGACACCCTGATGGAGCACCCGCCGTACTCGGCCGGACACGACGAGCCGGGCGGCTCCGGGAGGATCGGCCACGTCCCCATCGCCTACCAGCGCGGCGGCTCGCAGGAGCCGCTCTTCGACCCCGAGGACGGACGGGGGACGCCGGTGGCGGGCCTCCTGGAGGAGATGAACGCCTACCTGGACTCGCTCGGAGCGTCGGTGCGCCTCGCCGTGCCCGACCCGGAGCCGGGCTTCCGGCCGGACGTGTACTTCGGGTGCGAGCAGGACCCGCACGGCGAGTGCCTCCCCGAGGGCCGGGACGTCCCGGTGCAGGGAAGGCCGTGGATGAAGCTGGCGGTCGGACGGCCTTCGGGGGCGTGGGTGGCCCCGGTGCGGAGGGAGCTGGACGAGGCCGGCGCCGCGGGCACGCTGGTCATCACGCTGGAGGTGGGGCAGTACTGGACCCGGCAGAGGAACCTGCTCGGCCAGAAGGAGATCCGGCTGGGGACCGACTACGACGTGCCCGTGCCGTGGCTCACGGCGCTGAACCAGCCCGTGAGCGTGCTCCAGCTCACCGGCGCGCTGGTGGACCGGGACGGGCGCGCGGTGCGCATCGGGGCCGAGGGGCTCCTCCCGCGGCGCACCAACCTGCTGCTCAGCTCGGTGGGCGCGCAGGCGCTGATCCGGGACGAGGACGTGGAGAGCCTGCGCACCCGGCGGCGCGACGACCTCCCCGGCCGGCCGCTCGTCTGGCAGGTGGCGCTCCGCAACCTGGTCGCGGAGCTCACGCACGACCGGCGGCTGGCGGTTCGCTGAGCCGGGGAGCTGCGGCGGGGAAACGGGACCGGCGGCCGGATCGGCCGCCGGTCCCGTTCTGCGTGGTGACACTTGCGCCGCGCTCCCCTTCCGCCCGAGCTTGAGGCGTCAGGCGCGCTGATTCCTCTCCTCCATGGAGTGCCTCATGCTCGATGCCCGATCCGTCACGTGCGGCGCCGCCCTCGCCCTTCTCGCCGCATGCAGCACCCCCGCTCCGCGCTCCGCGCCCGAACAGAGCCGCTCGAGCGCGGCCGCGCCTCTCACGCTCGCCGACGTTCGGTGGGTGCTCGGCACCTGGCGGGGCACCGGAGGAGGAGGGAATCCCTTCTTCGAGGAGTACCGGGTGCGGGACGACTCGACGTTCTCCATCACCTACTTCACGGACTCCACGCGCACGGCCACCCAGCGCGTCACCGGCACGGTCGAGGAGCGCGCGGGGCGCATCTACCACACGTACGGACGGTCCCGCTGGGTCGTGGCGGAGGGCACGCCGACCTCGCTCCTCTTCCACCCCGTGGAGCAGGCCGACAACCGCTTCCGCTGGAGCTACGTGTCGCCCACGCAGTGGACCGCGACGCTGATGAACCCCGACAGCACCGGCCGCGAGGTCACGCACACCTACACCCTCGATCGGCTTGATGCTGGAAGTTCCTCTCGTCCGTGACAATGCGCCAGGGGCGACTGAGAGCGATTTTGTGAGACAGGGAAACGAGACCAGCTAGCGGAGCAGCAGCTGGTCTCGTTGCGCAGCGGATTCCCGCCACACTCGTGCGGAGTGATCTCCGTCGCGCCGTTCCGAGTTGATGCGCCAGAGCCAATTACGTAGCTTAGCACCGGAATTGTACGCCGAACCCTTGAAGAGGAAGGCCGCCATTCAAGTCTACCTCGTCAGGATGGGATGCGATACGACCAAGGACTTCACTTCTTCCGCCAGGTTCGCCCAATGTCTCCCTGCTCCCGACAGCAAGGCCGATGCTGAAAGGGATTGATTTCTTCTGCGGGGCCGGCGGAATGACACATGGCCTGTTACAGGCGGGGATCGATGTCCTTGCGGGAATCGACAACCATCTCCCTTGTATGTCGTCCTATGAGAACTCCGCAAACAATAGGCGGCCGTGCGGCGATCCTCCCAAGTTCATCCATGCGGACGTCTCAACCGCAGGGGTGTCTGACCTCATTCGGGAACGCGGAGTCGAGCCGGGCAATGATGAGCTCGTCTTTGCCGGGTGCAGCCCGTGCCAATACTGGAGCAAGGTCAACACCTCACGAGACCGGTCAGCAAAGAGTAGGTTGCTCCTGACTTATTTCCAGGAGTTCGTCGATACGTTTCGTCCGGGGTACGTCGTCGTCGAGAACGTTCCCGGCCTCAACGCAAGGCGCTCGGAGTCGGGGCTCGTTGATTTCCTGTCGTTTCTCAAACAAGCCGGGTATGCGTACGACGAGCGGGTGGTCGCGGTCTTCCGCTATGGCGTTCCACAGAAGCGTTACCGCTACCTTCTTCTGGCAACCCGGCTTTCAGTATCGGAGGAGGAGCCCTCGATCACTCTGCCTGCACAGGATGAGTCAGAAGGGCGGTACCCG
Source organism: uncultured Gemmatimonadales bacterium (assembly GCA_963733105.1). Classification (GTDB taxonomy): domain Bacteria; phylum Gemmatimonadota; class Gemmatimonadetes; order Longimicrobiales; family Longimicrobiaceae; genus JAFAYN01. Next base: position 149,693 of record CAVTCB010000007.1, read on the forward strand.
GAAGCCATGAAGCTCAAGCACTTCATCGGGGCGGAGCAGGGATTCCCGCCTATCGCTGCCGGCCAGCGGGTCGATCAACCTTCTCTTCATTGGGCGGCGGCTCTCTCGAAGGACAACCTTCGCCGCATCCGGATGACCAGACACGACGGGGGAAGCCGGACAGGTTGGAAGGACGACCCGAAGCTTCAGATCGAAGCGTACCGAGGCAAGGACGAGATCTTCCGCGATGTTTACGGTCGTATGCGTTGGGAGGAGCCGGCGCCGACCATCACGACGCGGTTCAACAGCCTCTCCAACGGGCGGTTCGGGCATCCCGTCGAAGACCGGGCCATCTCGCTCCGGGAGGGGGCCATCCTCCAGACGTTCCCGCTCACCTACGTATTCCCCCACAGCTTACCCGAAGCCGCCCGCCAGATCGGCAACGCCGTCCCGCCCACACTGGCGCATCGCATCGGAGCGCAGATCATTCGCCACCACACTGACCTCTCCGCCCGCCATACGGATGGCTAAGTTTAAGACGCGCGCCCGGGCAGTCGACCTCCTCGGGCGGCAGCAAATCGCGGGTATCCCGACAGCGATTAGCGAGCTTTTCAAAAACGGTCACGACGCTTTTGCCAATCACGTGGAGGTCGACTTCTACCGGTCGGACCGCCTGTTCGTCCTACGCGACGATGGGGTAGGGATGACACGGGAGGACTTTGAGGAACGGTGGCTCGTCCTGGGGACTGAGAGCAAATTGGGGCAAGCGGGTGGAGTGGAGCCGCCCTTCGTCCCGCCCGGCGAAGACCACCGCCCAGTTCTGGGGGAAAAGGGGATCGGACGGCTAGCCATTGCTGCCGTCGGCCCCCAAGTCCTCGTGCTGTCCCGGGCGAAGCGAAAGAACGGCCTTCAGGACCTCGTTGCCTCGTTCATCCACTGGGGGTTGTTCGAGGCTCCGGGCGTCAACATCGATGAGATCACGATCCCGGTGCGGACGTTCCCGGGAGGGACGGTTCCGGACCGGACAACCGTCCGAGCCCTCGTGGATGAATTCCGCCAGGGGCTCGTATCGTTAGGTGATCGCCTGGAGCCCTCGTTCAGGCAGAGGATCGAACGAGACCTGAACGCCTTTGACGTCGACCCGGCGGCAGCTCAGTACTTTCTTCCCGGACTGAAGTCACTCTCGCTCAACGGTCGCGGAACAGGGACCCACTTCTATCTCCGGCCCGCGAGCGAGGTGCTGGATGACCTGCTTGCCGGAGATCGCGAGAGCCGGGAAGCTCCTCCCCTCGTTCGGACGCTCATCGGGTTCTCGAACACGATGACCCCGGGGCACACTCCACCACGCGTCCAGACCGCGTTCCGAGATCATCGAGCGAGCGATGATTGGACGGATCGAATCGCCAAGGACGAGTTCTTTACCCCTACGGAGTTCAAGAAGGCAGATCACCACTTCGTAGGTTCTTTCGATGAGCTCGGAAGATTCGAAGGGACTGTCAGTGTCTACGGCGAGGAGCGCCCGCATACGGTCGAAAGCCCGTTTCGTGGCCGTCCCCTCCGATGCGGCCCATTCGACTTCGCCCTCGCGTATGTAATGGGGTTGCCCGACGAGACAACGCTGCCAGACACAGATTACGCTGCATTAAACCGCAAGCTCGACCGGATTGGAGGACTTTATGTCTATCGCGACAACGTTCGTATCCTTCCATATGGCGACCCTGAGTTCGACTTTCTCGGATTGGAAGAGCGCCGTTCTAAGGGTATAGGCTACTACTTTTTCTCTTATCGCCGGATGTTCGGCGCGGCAACTCTCTCACGCGAGCGGAACTCGGCGCTTCGGGAAAAAGCGGGACGCGAAGGATTCATCCAAGACCGCGCATACGCTGACTTCCGAGAGGTGCTTCGGCATTTCTTTGCTCAAGTCGCCGCAGATTTCTTCCGTAAAGATGCCCCGGATCGAACCTTTTATCAGCGTCGCGCAGCACTTCAGAGGGAGGAAGAAGCGCGGAAGCGGCGAGAGGAACAGACCCGCGCTGCTCAGAAGGTAGTGAAAGAAGCTCTCGCGGAAATTTTTGCGCGGATCGCACGAGGGGAGCACCTTAGCCAAGCGGAAGACCTCGTTCGTAGGCTTCTGGCAGCGACGAAGGCGGCGACGAAGGCTGACAATCCGGCGCGGGAAATTGGCGAGGCCGAAGTCCGAGCCCGAGCATCTCTTACGGACCTCCGGCGTCGATTTCGGGTGGAGCGCCCGTCCAGCGTGGGGCTACCAACCAAGCTCCTCAATGAGCTGGATCGGTACGACGACGAGTACGCACGGATCGAGGCGGAAACGTTCGGCCCCACCGAGGCCGAGATCGAGCGCATCGTGACCGAGGCCACTCGGACGCTCGGAAGCCGGGCCAAGAACCGTTCAGACCTAGGGCGAGCGGTAAAGGAAGCAGTCGATGCGGATTCGAAACGGCTCGCGGCAGAGGCTTCGTCTACGATTGAGAAGGCGGACGAGATTCGCGACCGGGTTCGCAGGTTTGCGGAGTCCTCGACGAGCGAATGGAGGAGCGCGGTGGATTCAGCCCTCCAAGCCCTGAAAGATGCGGACCCGACGTCGCCGGATGCGGCCCCCCTGCGCTCGTCTTTGATTCGTGAGTTGCGTGAGGTTGCGGACCGTGAGGTGCGTATCCTCGCGTCCGTACGCGAGCAACTTGACGCCTTGACGCTCAGCCGTGACCCGGACTCTCTGGAGTTCGGCCTCCCAGAAACGCTGGCGGCGATCGAGTCTGAACTCCATGCGCTCCGGGAGCGGGATGCCACGGACGCGGAGCTGATTCAGCTCGGCCAAGCCCTCAACGTGATCGACCACGAAATTGGGGACAGCGCCGCATCCATCCGCGACGGCCTACGCAGGCTCAAGGGGTGGGCCGACGCCAACCCGGATCTCCGCGACGCGTATAATTCCGTGCGCGTACCGTTCGAGCACCTCGACTCGCAGCTCAAGCTGTTCACTCCGCTCCGGCGGAGGCTGTACCGGAGCGAGGTGGAGTTCTTCGGAAGCCAGGTCGCAAAGTACCTGACGCGCCTGTTCGACCGGCGCCTCGACGCCGACAGCGTACGGCTGGAGGTGTCGGATGCATTCAAGCGATACCGGTTCTTTGGGTATCCATCGTCGGTCTACCCGGCCTTCGTCAACCTGGTCGATAATGCCCTCTACTGGCTTAAGGACCGCCCGGAACCACGGGTGGTCCGCCTCGACGCCGAAGGGATGTCGGCAATCGTGAGCGACAACGGACCGGGCATCCCCACGCGGGATCGGGAACGAGTCTTTGAGCCTGGATTCACGCGAAAGCGCTTCGGCCGTGGACTAGGACTGGCCGTCGCCCGCCGGGCGCTCGCGGATGCTGATTATGCACTCACCCTCGATGAAACCCCGACCGGGCGTGGGGCCTCTTTCCGAATCACACCTGTGAACTCGACCGACGAAGCGGACGATGATCTTCGCTGAGCATTCCCGAGAGGTAGCGCGCCGATTCATCCGGACGGCGGTGGTGGTCGACGACCGGGCATTCCGCGACGGTGACCGTGGTGAGGAACCTCCTAGAGGAGGACTGACGCGCCCGTCCGGCACGCGACCGGACGAGACGCGCAACGACGCGGAGCCCGCCCCTCCCGGGACGGCAGAGGAACACCCGTCTACGGAGGCGCAGCCACAGGCAGGGTTCGACTCGGCCCATGCGCTCGATGCGCAACAGGTGATTCGTGACTTTGCGGCCGGCCGAGTATTCTGTACGGTTATAGGTGTCGAAAAAGGGGAGACCTTCGACGACCTGGCAGAGCGTGTTCTCCCCCTCGCGCACCAAGCCGACGTGTTCATCACGGACTGGGTGCTCTTTGAAGGTGGCGCCAGGGAAGGCGGCGGAGCATCGGACCTGATTCTGCGTGCAGTGGAGAACGCGGAGACGCCTGAACGCTTCCGCCTGATCCTTGTTTACACCGGCACGCCGGACCTGCGAGACGTCGCCCGCACCATCGAACAGAAGCTCACGACTGCGGGCCACCCTGCCAAGATTGATGGCACGGGCTTCAGCGTCACCTGTGGCGCGGTTCGAATCGCGGTTTACGCCAAGCCGGAAGCAAAAATCGATGAAACGGTTCCCGATTTGGCGGAGCGTGTCATCAGGTACGACGTGCTCGTTGAAAGGGTCGTAGAGGAGTACGCTTCGGCCACTGCCGGGCTCGTGTCCAACGCCACTCTCGCAGCGCTCACCGCTGTGCGGGACAACACCCACCGCCTGCTCAGAGCGTTCCGGCCGGAACTCGACGCGCCGTTTCTTGCCCACCGGGCGATGTTACCCAACCCCGACGACGCCGGGGAACACCTCGTTCAACTGATTACCGACGAGATCCGATCTGCCATCGAGGACGCCGGAGTAGAGCAGGAAGCATCGCTCACCCGTGTGACCGAATGGCTCCACGGACGCGAACCGCAGATAAATCTTGGTTACCTGTTTGAGGAGGATCAGACTCCGGACGGAACGAATGCACGAGCAATCGCTGAAGCGCTGCTTCGACTCGGAACGGGGCGAGCACATGACGCCCCAGATTTGGAGCAATTGGGGAATAAGAAGCGGCGCGACAAGATCAAGGATGCTCCGCAGAAGCTCTCTCTGGCCCGAGCGTTCGTGATCGGCGGTGCCACTGTCGAGGCTGCGCGCAAGCTCGACCATGAATTCGCTGCGCTCACCTCCCTTCGGAGGCGGTACGGGACGGTAACTCGTATGCTGACAGCAGGCGTCATCGTTCGACGTCGCCCAGTGGGCTCCGAACTGAACGAGAGCGGAAGTTTGCGCTATTACCTATGCATTCAGCCATTGTGTGATAGCGTCAGGCTCTCCGAGTCAACACAGTTTCCGTTTCTGCCACTCACCGAAATCGAGCAGAAGTCCTTCACCGACCAGAAAGCTTTCGCTCTAACCGTCCCTCTTCAGGATGAGTACGTGTACCTCAAGGTGAGCTACTCTCCACGCGACCTCTGCCTTGAAGCATTCAAACCAACTGGCGACCGTGTGTTGCTCACCGCTGCCGACGGCAAGTGGAACGTGCAAGCAACCAACGGATCAGCGTACGAGTACGTTGCAGAGCTTAAATCTGAGCAAACGAACCGCGTGCTTGTGCGATTCGCACAGCAGGCGGCCAGGCCCGGTCTTGATGAGTCGGAATGGCTCCGCCGCTGGACTAGATAAGATTGCTGAATGAGTGAACCGCCGTCCGATATTTATACCGCCGAGAAGCGGAGTGAAGTGATGAGCCGCGTCCGCGGCTCTGACACAAAGCCCGAACTCCGCGTCCGCTCACTTCTTCACAGCCTTGGATATCGATTTCGGCTTCACCGCAAGGATCTTCCTGGCACTCCGGACATCGTGTTTCCTAAGTATCGTACCGCCTTGTTCGTACATGGCTGCTTCTGGCATCAGCATCCGGGGTGTAAGAAAGCGACTGTCCCGGTGAACAACCGAGAGCGCTGGGCGGCGAAGCTGGCTCGCAACGTGGAGCGTGATCAGGAAAACATCTCTGCTTTGAAAGCAGCCGGGTGGAGCGTCGGCGTGCTCTGGGAGTGTCAAACCAAGAGCCCTGAAGCAATCGTCACAGCGCTTGGCAACATCTTTCCCGACTCTGAATAGATCAAGCAGACCGACCAAGACTGATTAGCCGACATTGGAGGTCGGCACTAGGGCAATGAAAGAAAAGTCGGCGACCCAGGGGCCGCCGACTTTCACGCGTATTAGCAGGTTTTCACAACCCGCAGCGGCCTTCCGGCCGCGCCCCGTCTCAGTACCGGTAATGCTCCGGCTTGTACGGCCCCTCCACCGGCACGCCGATGTACGACGCCTGGTCCGCCGACAGCTTGGTCAGCTTCACGCCGAGCTTGTCCAGGTGCAGGCGCGCCACCTTCTCGTCCAGGTGCTTCGGGAGCACGTACACCTTCTTCTCGTACCCCTGCGTGTTGTTGAACAGCTCGATCTGGGCCATGACCTGGTTGGTGAACGAGGCCGACATCACGAAGCTCGGGTGGCCCGTCGCGCACCCCAGGTTGAGGAGCCGCCCCTCGGCCAGGATCATCACGCTGTGCCCGTCCGGGAAGACGTACTCGTCGTACTGCGGCTTGATGTTGATCCGCTCCACCCCGCCGGCCTTCTTCAGCCCGGCCATGTCGATCTCGTTGTCGAAGTGGCCGATGTTGCCGACGATCGCCTTGTCCTTCATCCGCGCCATGTGCTGCGCGGTGATGATGTTCTTGTTCCCCGTGGCGGTGATGAAGATGTCCGCCGTCTCCAGCACGTCCTCCAGCACGGTCACCTGGTACCCCTCCATCGCCGCCTGCAGGGCGCAGATCGGGTCGATCTCGGTGATCACCACGCGCGCGCCCTGGCCGCGGAGCGCCTGCGCGCACCCCTTGCCCACGTCGCCGTAGCCGCAGATCACCGCCACCTTCCCGGCCAGCATCACGTCCGAGGCGCGGAGGATGCCGTCGGTCAGCGAGTGCCGGCAGCCGTACAGGTTGTCGAACTTGGACTTGGTCACCGAGTCGTTGACGTTGATCGCCGGGAACAGGAGCGTCCCCGCGTTCATCATCTCGTACAGGCGGTGCACCCCCGTGGTGGTCTCCTCCGAGACGCCCTTGATCCCCGCCGCGATCTCCGTCCAGCGGCCCGGGTTCTCCGAGATGGTGCGGCGGAGGACCTCCAGGATCACCCCCCACTCCTCGGCGTCGGCGGCCTCGTCGAACTGCGGCACCACGCCGCTCTTCTCGTACTCCACGCCCTTGTGCACCAGGAGCGTCGCGTCGCCGCCGTCGTCCAGGAGCATGTTGGGGCCCGAGCCGTCCGGCCAGATCAGCGCCTGCTCCGTGCACCACCAGTACTCCTCCAGCGTCTCGCCCTTCCAGGCGAACACGGGGACGCCCTGCGGCTCCTCCACGGTGCCCTCACGGCCCACCACCACCGCGGCCGCGGCGTGGTCCTGCGTCGAGAAGATGTTGCAGGACACCCAGCGCACGTCCGCGCCCAGGTCCACCAGCGTCTCGATGAGCACGGCCGTCTGCACCGTCATGTGCAGCGAGCCCATGATCTTGGCGCCCGGCCAGCGGGTTCTTCCCGGCGTACTCGGCGCGGATCGCCATCAGGCCCGGCATCTCGTGCTCGGCCAGGCGGATCTCCTTGCGGCCGAACTCGGCCTCGGACAGGTCGCGCACCTTGAAGGGGACTCGCCCCGCCTCCTCGGCGGCGGCGAAGGGGGTGGTCAGCTCGGCGACAGCGTTCACGGGTGACTCCTCGGATTGGGCGTTGACGTGCTTCAGAAGGTCGGCTTCCCGGCGCCGGAGCGCCGGCCGGAAGCGGCGAACAGGACCGGCCCCGTGGCGTCGGGGTCGGCCGGGAGGGGGTGGTAGCGGAAGGCCCAGAACCCCGCCTCCTCGAACCACTGCGCCAGCTGCTCGCGCGGGAACCCCTGCCACAGGTGCCCCATGCGCTGGCGGTACTCCTCGCGGTCGTGGGGCATCATGTCCACCACGAGGAGCCGCCCCCCGGGGCGGAGGACGCGGGCGGCCTCGCGCACGGCGCGGGCGGGCTCGCCCAGGTACGGGAAGACCAGGAAGAGAAGGGCGGCGTCCAGCTCCCCGTCGTCCAGCGGGAGGCTCTCCACCGTGCCGCGGCGGACGTCCACGTTGTCGCACCCCTCCACCCGCTTGCGCGCGGCGGCGAGCATGGCGACCGACTCGTCCACCGCCACCACGCGGCGGACGAAGGGGGCCAGCGACTCGGACATCTGCCCGGTCCCGCACCCCAGGTCGCCCACCGTCCAGTCCGGGTCGATCAGCGCCAGCAGCGCCAGCAGGTCCATGCGCCGCCCGAACAGCTCCGCGCGCATGCGGTCCCACTCCCCCGCGGCGGTGGAGAAGAACTCCTGCGAGCGGGTGCGCCGCCGCGCCAGCACGCTCTGCACCCGCTGCGCGTCCTGCTCCGCCACCGGGGAGGAGGAGATCTGCTCGCGCACCAGGTTCCAGAGGCGCCGCGCCGCCGGGTCCAGCAGGTCGGCCGGCATCCGGTAGCGGCGGCTGGTCCCCTCCGCCTGCGACGACACCCATCCCTCGTCGCTCAGCACCTTGAGGTGCCGGGAGACGGTGGACTGGGGGAGCTGCAGGACGGCGCACAGCTCCGACACCGTGAGCTCGTGCTCCTCCAGGACCAGGAGGAGCCGGCTCCGCGTGGTGTCGGACAGCGCCGACATGCGGTCGAAGATGGTGGGGGTCGTGGTCGTCATTATCATCCGTTGATCCGGATGTTAAGATACAACTGCTCCGACCCGGTTGTCAACACGAAAAAAGCCGCGAGCTCCCGGAAGGGGGAGCCTACGGCTACGTGCCACGGGGACTGCGCTCCGAACCGGTTGACGGAGCCCCTTTCCCTCCCGTATCTATCGGCGTGGCTCTCTTGTGACGACCTGCCACGAACATCCCTCCTGCGTGCAGCTTTTTTGAGCTGTGGGAGCGCGTATGCCGAACGGCCAAACCAGAATAAAGACGGCTCTCTTCCTGGATTTCGACAACATCTACCTGGGACTGAAGGCGGAATCTGCGACCGCGGCCGAGCGGTTCGCCAACGCTCCCGACCGCTGGCTGAAGTGGATCGAGGAAGAGATGCCGACCGAGCACGGAGCGGACGGGGAAGCGGTTCGCAGGTCGCTGCTGGTCCGGCGGTGCTACCTGAACCCGGAGTGGTTCGGCCGGCAGCGCGCGTACTTCACCCGGAGCGGATTCTCCGTGGTCGACTGCCCCCCGCTCACCAAGAGAGGAAAGAACAGCGCGGACATCGTGATGGTGATGGACATACTCGACGTGCTCGAGCACAACACGCGCTTCGACGAGTTCATCATCATGTCGGGAGACGCAGACTTCACCCCCGTCCTCCAGCGGCTGCGCATGCACGACCGCCGCACCGCCGTCCTGGTGAGCGGGATGGTGGCGCCGGCGTACCGGGCTGCCTGCGACCTCCTGATCGACGAGGACACGTTCATCGAGAAAGCCCTCGGCGTCGAGCCCGAGGTGCCGCTTCCCCGCATCCCGGAGTCGTTCCAGCCGTCCGTGCGCCCCTCCGTGCTGGACGCCATCGCCCGCCGCGTCTACGAAGAGGCCAGCGCGGGCGAAGGAGTCCTCGCCACGGACCTGCCCCCGGTCTTCCGCGAGTTCCCGGAGTTCACGCCCTCGAGCAACTGGCTGGGCTTCTTCTCGCTCCGTGCCCTCGCCGAAGCCGTCGTGGCCTCCCACCCCGAGCTGGAGATCGTCGAAGGAGACCCGCAATGGCGCGTGGGGATCCGCCCTGCCGGGCGGCAGCCATCCGCGGGGCGGGAGGACGTGGCTCCGGATGAGCTTCAACGCCGGATCGTGGCGACCGTCACCCGGCTCGTCGCCGCGTCTCCCGAGCCGGTGGTGATGGCGCGGGTGGCGCAGGCGGTCATCCGCGAGTGCGGACCGCAGGTGCTCGACAGCCACTGGCTCGGAAAGGGGAGCTTCAAGGACTTCCTCCAGAGCGTGGAGGACCTGGGGCTGGAGACGGTGTCCTGGCCACTCCCCGGGTACCTGTACGATCCGGCTCGGCACGAGGCGCCCGAGAGCGCGTTGGCGCCGGACGGCCTGAGCGGCTTGCCGGACGAGCTGGCGTCGTTCATCCGGCGCATCCACCAGCTCACCGACGTTCCCAAGCTCACCCCCAGGCAGTACCGCATCCTCTTCGAGGCCACCGCCAAGGAGCTGGGCCGCGCGCCCTTCAGCCTGATGGGCACGGGAAAAGCGGTCCGCGACCAGTGCCTCGAGCGCGGCGAGTCGATCTCCCGGCAGGCCGCCACCTTCCTGCTCCGCGGGCTGAGCTACGTCGGCTACAAGCTCAACAGGAACGGCGAGGTGCATCAGCCCGAGGAGATCGCGGCCACCTTCCGTGGAAACGTGGCCAACCTCATGCGCCAGGCGCAGGCCCCCCTGTCCCCGGAGGAGCTCCTCCTCCTCGACCAGTGGCTCCTCGATCCGGGAGAGGAGACCGCGAGCGCGAGCGGCCCAGGCGAGAGGCCGCCGCTCGCCGCGGTGTCCGCCGAGCCGCCAGCGGAGCCGGTAGCCGGAGACGGCGATCCCGACTTCGACCCGTGGACGCGACGGGAAGTACCGGAGAGCGAATCGTAAAAAAAGCTCAGCGCGCCTTCGCCACCACCCCGTTGTGCGCCTTGATGTACCCGCAGCGCAGGACGTCGAAGCCGTTCTCGTACGCGTACAGCCCCAGCTGGCGGGCGTCCATCAGCTCGCGGTAGCCGTAGTTCATGATCTCCCCCATCGCCAGGTAGAACGCCTTGGAGCGGAGCTGCCGGCGGGGGGTGGTCATCACGGCGTAGCCGCCGGGCTTCAGGAAGCGGCGGTGGAAGTCCAGCACCAGCGGCTTGTGCTCGTCGGGGAAGTGCTCGATCAGCCCCACCGAGAGCACCACGTCGAACTCGCGCCCGTAGCGCAGGTCGCGGATGTCCGCCACCTCGAAGTCCACGTCCATCTCCGCCCGGCGGTACGTCCTCCACCCCCCGGTGGCGGGGTCGCGCCCCAGGAAGGGGTACGCCTCGGGGAAGTTGCCGAAGCGCTCCGTGCGGCAGAAGTCGTCGTAGTCCACCATCACCACGTGCGCGCCCGGGTACAGCGCCGCCAGCTGCATCCCCTCGTACCCGTCGGCGGCGCCCAGGAAGAGGATCTCCGGGCGCTTCCTCACCTCCAGCCCCTCGAAGAGCGCCCGCTTCCCCCGCGGGTCCCACACCGCGTCCTCCACCCGGTGCACCTTGTTCCAGATGCGCAGCTGCGCCAGCTCGCGCAGCGTCTCCCCCACCTCGTGCAGGTCCAGCCCCTTCGCGCCGGCCGCCAGCCGGCCGCGCAGCTCCTCCCCGCGGGCGGGGACGTCGGTGAGGAACAGCTCGTGGAAGCGGCGGTTGAAGTGCTCCCACTGCACCGGGACCGGCATGGACTCGCCGTGCTCCGCCTCCCACGTCCTCCGGTTCCGGGACAGGTTCCGCACCTCGTAGGGGCGGCCGAGCTCCCTCCAGCTCAGCCGCGCCCAGTCGGTGGAGGTCTCGTCCACGAACAGGTCCGGCGCCGAGGTGCGGGTGTCGACCACGTGGTTGGGGAGGCGCTCGAAGTGCTCCAGCGGGTAGGACGCGGCGGCGTGCGGTGCGGCGACGGCTTCCATGACCTTCCTCCCGGTGACGTGGCTGCTGCGGGGCCCGACCTGTATCATAACGCGCATCCCGCCCCGGCTCAACGACTTCCGCCGGGGGGCCCGGGATTGAGCCGCGCGCCTCCCGGCGTTACCTTTCCGCGCTCCCCGAACGTCACGAACCGGTTCTTCCCTTTGAGCAGCCACGAACACCCCCGCCGCGGGCCCCGCCTCTCCGACGAGCGCGGCTTCATCGTCCTGGTCCCGCTGATCGTGCTGGTGGTGGTGGTGGTCGCGCTCACCCTGCTCGGCAAGGTGGTCCGCTACCAGTACCCGGACCGCTACCCCGCCCGCTTCGAGGAGCGCGAGCTGCGCTTCGTGGTGGCCCCCGTGGAGCTGCGCGACGGCGGCCGCGTCACCGCCCGGCTGGCGCCCAACGACTCGGCCTGGGTGTACCGCCTGGAGAACGGCGAGGTGGTGGTGTTCGCCGGCCCCCGCGGCGACCGCGTGCTGGGGCTGACGAGCGGCTCCGCCTTCTCCCCGGTCCGGCCGGCGCGCCGCTAGGCCGCCCCCATCGCTTCAGTCCGGAGCGGGTCCGGCCGATCCTCCCTGCATACGCTGTCGGAAAGTACCCGCACCTTCCACGGGACCCCGTCTCGCCATGGCCACGATCCTCCCCCTCGTGCCGCTCCCCGCCGGCTCCATCCCCGCCGCCCCGCGCGGCCGGGTCCCCGCCCTGCGCCTGGTCCGCCTGGAGCCGCCGGCCGAGTCCGCGCGCCTGGGGCTGCTCCGGGAGCTGGGCGTGGCGGACGGCGCCGACGACGAGGCCTTCGACCGCGCGGCGCGGACGGTGGCGCACGTGCTGCGCGTCCCCTTCGTCCTGGTCACGTTCGCGGACGGGGAGCGGCAGTGGGTGGCGAGCCGGGCCGGGCTCCCCGAGCCCTGGGCCTCCGCGCGCGAGCTCCCGGCCGGCTTCGCGCCCTGCGCGCAGGTGGCGGAGTCCGGGGAGCCGCTGGCGGTGGAGGAGGCGCGGCGGGGCGCCCGCATGCGCGGGTACGGCGCGGTCCGGGAGCTGGGCGTGCGCGCCTACGCCGGGCACCCGCTCCGCCTCCCGGGTGGGGAAGCGCTCGGGTGCCTGTGCGCCATGGACGTCCACCCCCGCGCCTGGGCCGCCGAGGAGATGGAGCTGCTGGCGACGGTGGCCGAAGGCGTCGGGGCCGAGCTGGGGCGGAGGGCGGCGGAGGCGGAGCGGCGCCGGAGCGCGGCGCGGGAGGCGCACTTCCGCGGGCTCCTGGAGGGCTCGCGGGAGGTGGTCCTGGTGCTCGGCGCCGACCTCGCCCTCCGCTACGCCACCCCCGCCGCCGCGCGCGTCCTCGGGTGCGAGCCGGAGGAGATCCCCGCGGTCGACGTGCTGGAGCGCGTGCACCCCGAGGACCGGGAGAGCGTCGCGGCGGCGTTCCGCGACCCGCGCCCGGCCGGGCGGCTCCTGGACATCCGCATCCGGCACCGCGACGGGTCGTGGCGGCGCCTGGAAGGGGCCGGGCGCGCCCTCGCCGGCGCCCCGGACGGGGCGGCCTTCGTGGTGAGCGCCCTCGACGTCACCGAGCGGCGGCGCCTGGAGGAGGAGATCCTCCGCCTGGCCGCCTTCCCGCGCACCAACCCCAACCCCATCCTGGAGTACGCCTCCGGCGGGGAGCTGGCGTACGCCAACCCCGCGGCCCAGCGGCTGACCCTCGAGCTGGGGCTGGACGGGCCCGCCGCGCTCCTCCCCGCGAGCCACGACGTCATGGTGCGCGCGTGCATGGAGAACGGCGAGGGGTTCCGCGACGTGGAGGCGCGGGTGGGCGACCGGCGCTTCTCCTGGACCTACCGCCCCGACCTCACCCGCAGCGCCGTCCACCTCTTCGCCGAGGAGGTCACCGAGCGCAAGCGGGTGGAGGAGCGCCTCCTCCACGACGCGCTGCACGACGCCCTCACCGGGCTCCCCAACCGGCTCTTCTTCATGGAGCGGCTGGCGCAGGCCCTCGCCCGCAGCACCCGGCGCCGCGAGAGCACCTTCGCCGTGCTCTTCATGGACCTGGACCGCTTCAAGCTGGTCAACGACTCCCTGGGCCACCCCGCCGGGGACGAGCTCCTGGAGATCGTCGCGCGCCGGCTGCGGGGGTGCCTCCGCCCCTCCGACACCGTGGCCCGCTTCGGCGGGGACGAGTTCGCCGTGCTCCTGGAGGACCTGGCCGGCCCCGGCGACGCCGCGGGCGTGGCCGAGCGCATCCAGAAGGAGATGTCCACCCCCGTCACCCTGAACGGGTACGAGGTGTTCACCGGCGCCAGCATCGGGATCGCCCTCCCCTCCGGGCTGGAGGAGACCCCCGAGGAGCTGCTGCAGAACGCCGACACCGCCATGTACCGCGCCAAGGCGTCGCGCACCTCGCGCTACGAGGTGTTCGACTGGGGGATGCACGCCGAGCTGCTGGAGCGGCTGCAGACCGAGATGGCGCTGCGGCGGGCGCTGGAGCGCGAGGAGTTCCGCCTCCACTTCCAGCCCATCATCTCCCTGCGCTCCGGGCGGATCGCCGGGATGGAGGCGCTGCTCCGCTGGGAGCACCCCGAGCGCGGGCTGGTCGCCCCCGGGGACTTCATCCCCATCGCCGAGGACACCGGGCTCATCCTCCCCATCGGGAAGTGGGTGCTCCGCGAGGCGTGCCGCACCATGAAGGAGTGGCAGGAGGAGTTCCCCGGGACCCCGCTCGCCGTCAGCGTCAACCTGTCCGTCCGCCAGCTCCGCCAGGCCCACCTGGGCGAGGAGGTGCGCGAGATCCTGGAGGAGACCGGGCTGGACCCGCGCTCGCTCAAGCTGGAGATCACCGAGAGCGTCATCATGGAGAAGGCCGAGGGGGCCGCCTCCGCGCTGGAGGAGCTGCGCGCCCTGGGGGTGCAGCTCCACATGGACGACTTCGGGACCGGGTACTCCTCGCTCAGCTACCTCCACCGACTCCCGCTGCACGCCCTCAAGATCGACCGCTCCTTCGTGAGCCGGATGGACTCGGAGTTCAAGATGTCGCAGCTGGTCCGCACCATCGTCCCCCTGGCGCACACCCTGGGGCTGGCCGTGGTGGCCGAGGGAGTGGAGACCCCCTCGCAGCTCGCCGTGCTCCGCGGCCTCCGCTGCGAGTACGCCCAGGGGTACTTCTTCTCCCTCCCGCTGGAGCCCCGGCGGGTGCGCGAGCTGCTGGCCACCGACCCCCGCTGGTGACGCGCCGGCGCGGCGCGCCTTGAGCTTTGCGGTGCGGCGGCGTATCGTGGGGGGCGCCCGCCACCCCACCCACCGCCGACCCGCCGCCCGAATGCCCGCACGTCCGTTCCCCGAGGTGGAAGGCTTCCCCGCCGGGGGGCGCTTCGTGCGCACCCTCCTGGCGAGCGTGCAGGAGGGGGTGGTGGTGTACGACCGCGACCTCCGCTACCGGGTGTGGAACCCGTACATGGAGACGCTCACCGGGCTCCGCGCCGACGAGGTGCTGGGGCGCGAGGCGCTGGGGCTCTTCCCCCACCTGCGCCGGGGCGGGATCGACGCGCTCCTGCAGCGCGCCCTGTCGGGAGAGACGGTCCGCTCCCCCGACACCCCCTTCCACGTCCCCGCCACCGGGCGCTCCGGGTGGATGGTGGGGCACTACGGGCCCATCCTCTCCCCCGGGGGGAAGGTGCTGGGCGTGGTGGGGGTGGTGCACGACATCACCGAGCGGCGGCGGGTGGAGGAGGAGAACCTCCGCCTGGCCGCCTTTCCGCGCGAGATCCCCAACCCCGTGGTGGAGTGCGGCGCCGACGGGCGCGTCACCTACCACAACCCCGCCGCCGCGCGCGCCGCCGCCGAGCTGGACGCCGGCGACGTCGCCTCCCTCCTCCCCCCCACGCACCTTCACCTGGTCCGCACCGCGCTGGAGTCCGGGCGGGCCATCCGGGGCGTGGAGGTGTCGTCCGCCGGGCGCATCCTCTCCTGGACCTACCACCCCCACCCCCCGCTGGGGCTGGTGCACCTCTTCGCCGAGGACGTCACCGCGCAGCGCGGGATCGAGGAGCAGCTCCGCCACGAGGCGCTGCACGACCCCCTCACCGGCCTCCCCAACCGCCACCTCTTCCTGGAGCACCTGGCGCGCGCCATCCTCCGCGCGCGCGAGCGGGACGACTACCTGTTCGCCGTCCTCTTCCTGGACCTGGACCGCTTCAAGCTGGTCAACGACGGGCTGGGGCACCACGTGGGCGACGAGCTCCTGGGGGTGGTGGCCCGCCGCATCCGGGGCGCCCTCCGCGCCGAGGACACCGTGGCCCGCTTCGGCGGCGACGAGTTCGCGGTGCTCCTCACCGACATCGGCGACCCGGCGCTGGCCGACGGCGCCGCCGAGCGCATCCAGCGGGCGATCGCCGCCCCGGTGAACCTGGACGGCTACGAGGTCTTCACCTCCGCCAGCATCGGGATCGCCCTCTCCTCCACCGCCTACGGCCGCCCGGAGTACCTCCTCCGCAACGCCGACATGGCCATGTACCGCGCCAAGGCCGCCGGTACCGGGCGGCACGAGGTGTTCGACCGGGCCATGCACGCGCGCGCCCTGCTGCGCCTGCAGAAGGAGACCGAGCTGCGCCGCGCCCTGGAGCGCGAGGAGCTGCGCCTCTACTACCAGCCCATCGTGTCGCTGCGCACCGGGCGCATCGAGGGGGTGGAGGCGCTGCTGCGCTGGATGCACCCCGAGCGGGGGACGGTGGCCGCGGGGGACTTCATCCCGCTGGCCGAGGAGACGGGGCTGATCCACCCCATCGGCCGCTGGGTGCTGGAGGAGGCGTGCCGGCGCGCCGCCGAGTGGGGGCGCCGGCCCCGCCCCGTGGCGGTCAGCGTGAACCTCTCCGTCCGCCAGTTCGCGCAGCCGGAGCTGATCGAGCAGGTGTCGCGCGCGCTGCGCGAGGCGGACGCGGACGCCCGCGCCCTGCGCCTGGAGGTGACGGAGAGCGTGCTGGTGGAGAGCCCCGACGCCGCGGCCGCCACCCTGGGGCTCCTCAAGGCGCTGGGAATCCAGGTGCACCTGGACGACTTCGGGACCGGGTACTCGTCGCTCAGCCTGCTCCACCGCCTCCCGCTGGACGCGCTCAAGGTGGACCGCTCGTTCGTGGGTCGGATGGGGCCGGACGGGGACGCGGACACCATGGTGCGCACCATCACCGCGCTGGCCAGCAGCCTGGGGCTCGCCATCGTGGCCGAGGGGGTGGAGACGCCGGAGCAGCTCGCCGCCCTGCGGGCTCTGGGGTGCGACTCCGCGCAAGGGTTCCTGTTCTCGCACCCGCTGGACGCCACCGCCACCCGTGCTTTGCTGGACGAGGACCCGGTCTGGTAGAGGGGAAGATCGGGATTCGGGCGTGCCCCCCGCTGGCGCGGGGGTCGGGCTGCGGCTCCGTAGGGAACGATACAACCGTTCCCAACGGAGTCGAGCCCCGGCAAACCGCGCCGGGTCTCGCCCCTTCGGGCTCGCATCCCTCACGCAACTGCTTTCCGTACCTGTAGTTCTCCCCTCCCCTGCTTGCGGGGGAGGGGTCGGGGGTGGGGGCCTGCCACGACACCGTGGAAGGTGAGAATCGAAGCGTGGAGATGCCCCTCCCCCGGAACGGGGGAGGGTGGCGGCTCTAGGCCGCCGGGTGGGGGCGCCCTACCGCCCGACGAGCCGGAGCGTGCGGTCGCGGCGGGCCCAGGCGATGGAGGCCGTCACCAGGAGGAGCGCCCCGCCCACCTCCAGAGCGCCCGTCAGGTAGCGGAACCACTGCCCCGCCCCGATCGCCTCGAACGACGCCACCATCTCCGGCGCGCCGGCCAGCTTGGAGAACCCGGCCATCCCCAGCATGGCCGCCGCCCCCACCTGCAGGACCCACAGGGCCACGTTCCGCGCCCGGCCGCGGTTGACCTGCATGGCTGCAATTTACTTGGATGTAAAGTACATATATGAACTACAGATGTGTTAAAAAGGACCCGGTGAAGGGTCCCTCCGTCTACTCGTGCGCGTCCAGCCGCTCCAGCAGGCGTGCGAGCCGCTCCTGGTCCTCCGCCGAGAGGGTGCCGAGGATCTCCTCCTCGGCGGCGGCCTGGGCGCGGGCGCCGGCCTCGTAGCTGCGCCGGCCCTCGTCCGTGATCGCCGCCAGCACGCTGCGGCGGTCGCTGGGGTCCGGGAGGCGGCGCACCAGCCCGTCGCCCTCCAGCCGGTCCACCAGCTGCGTCACGTTGGAGCGCACGCAGGACAGCCGCTCCGCCAGCTGCCCCAGCGGGATCGGGTCGCCCGCCGACAGGTGGCGCAGCACCCCCATCTTCGCCAGCGACAGCCCCACCGGCTCCAGGCTCCGCTCGATGCGGTCGCCCACGGCCGACCCGGCGTGCAGGATGCGCATCGCCAGGGGATAACCCGTGCAGGCCCGTTCCACGACAGCTTCGTTCATACCTGAACGATACCACTTTCCGGCGTCCGCGTCAAGCGCTCCCGAAACAAAACTCTTGACTTCCACTCTGCTAATACGTATTAGCATTCCATGTCCTCGCCCCCTCCCCGCCCCGTCACCGCGCACGACGTCGCCCGGAAGGCGGGAGTGTCCCAGGCCACCGTGTCGCTGGTGCTGGGGGGGAACCCCCGGGCGCGGATCGCCGCGGCCACGCGGGAGCGGGTGTGGATGGCGGCCGAGGAGCTGGGGTACCGCCCCAACCTCCTGGCCCGCGGGCTGGTGCGGGGGCGCTCGTACGCGCTGGGGGTGATCGTTCCCGACCTGGGGAACCCCTTCCTGCTGGAGGTGGTGCGGGGGATCGAGCGGGTGGGCGCCGAGGCCGGGTACGCCGTGCTCCTCTGCGACGCCCGGGAAACCTCCCCGGTCCGCCACCTGGAGACGCTCCGGGCGCGGCAGACGGACGGGGTGATCCTGGACGCGGTGGCCGCGGAGGCGATCCCCGCCCCCGACCTGGCCGACCTCAACGTGGTGGTGGTGGAGCACCCCGCGGGCCCCTGGCCCGGGGTGGCGAGCGACGCCGAGGCGGCCGGGCGGCTGGCCGCGGAGCACCTGCTGGGGCTGGGGCACCGGGAGCTGGCCTTCGTGGGCCCCGCCACCGGGGAGCACGCCTTCCGGATGCGGGAGCGGGGCTTCGCCAGGACGCTCCGCGACGCCGGGGTGGCCCTCCCCTCCCCCCGGCTGCGCAGGGCCCCGGCCACGGTGGCCGGGGGGGAGGCGGCGATGCGGGCCCTGCTTGCGCGCCCCCCCCGCCCCACCGCCGTGTTCTGCGCCAACGACCTGCTGGCGCTCGGCGCCCTCAAGGCGTGCGCGGTGGCCGGGGTGGCCGTCCCGGGGGAGATGTCGGTGGCCGGGTGCGACGACATCGAGATGGCGCGGGTGGTCACGCCGGAGCTGACCACCGTCGCCGTCCCCGCCCGGGAGCTGGGCGCCCGCGCCGCCCGGATGCTCCTCCGCCAGCTGGAGGGGAAGCCCGACCCGCGCCCCGGGCGGCTCCTCCCCGTGAAGCTGGTGCCCCGGGGGACCACGGCCGAACCCCAGGGGACAGGGGACAGGGGACAGGGGACAGCCGGCAACGGCGGATAGGGCTTCGCCATTCACGCACACACGCACTCGCTCTCCATGCGCCACGCGGTCGTCGCCGGAACCGGATCGTACGTCCCCCCGAGGGTGGTCACCAACGCGGAGCTCTCCGCCGCGCTGGGAGAGGACGTGGACCCCTTCGTGTCGGGGACGCTGGGGATCCGCGAGCGGCGGTGGTGCGGCCCGGACGAGTCCACGGCGGACCTGGCGGAGCGGGCGGCGCTCCGGGCGCTGGAGGACGCGGGCGTCGGCGCGGACGGGGTGGACCTGCTGATCGTCTCCACCGACACGCCGGAGTACGTGTCCCCCGCCACCGCCTCGGTGCTGCACGGGCGGCTGGGGATGCGACCCGACGTGGGGACCTTCGACCTCAACGCCGCCTGCTCGGGGTTCGCCGCGGCGCTGGACACGGCGTGGAAGTTCATCCGCGCCGACGAGCGCTACCGGCGCGTGCTGGTGGTGGCCGCCTACGCCATGTCCCGCTACCTGGACCCGCTCGACAAGAAGACGGTGACCATCTTCGCGGACGGCGCCGGGGCGGTGGTGCTGGAGGCCTCGGAGGAGCCGGGGGTGCTGGCCTCCGAGCTGGCGGCGGACGGGCGGCTGGCGGGGGGGATGGGGGTGTTCGCGGGGGGGACGGCGGAGCCCGTCACGGAGGCGGTGCTCCGCGACGGTTATCGAAACCGCCTCCGCTTCGTGGAGAAGTACCCCCGGGAGGTCAACGAGGAGGGGTGGCCGCGCATCGCCCGCTCGGTGCTGGGGCGCGCGGGGAGGACCGTGGGCGACGTGGAGCTCTGGCTCTGGACGCAGGTGAACCGCTCCACCATCGAGACCGTCATGGACCGGCTGGGAGAGCCCATGCGCAAGGCGCACACGGTGATGGACCGCTGGGGATACACCGGCTCCGCCTGCCTCCCCATGGCGCTGGACGACGCCGCGCGCGCCGGCCGCCTCCGCCCCGGCGACCTGGTGGTGCTGACCGGCTCCGGGGCGGGGCTGGCCATGGGGTGCGTCGCCCTCCTCTGGACCCGCGGCGGAGGGAACGGCCGTGGCTGAGACGATGGTGTCCGTGTTCCGCGAGCGCGCGGCGCGCCTGGGCGACCGCGCGGCGCTCCGCGTGCTGGCGGCCGGGGGCGCCCCGCGCGACGAGACCGTCTCCTGGCGCGAGTGGGGGGAGCAGGCGCGGCGCTTCGCGGCGGCGCTGGTGGCGGCGGGGCACCGCCCGGGGGAGGCGGTGGCCGTGTTCGCGGGGAACCGCCTCCTCTGGCCGGTGGCCGACCTGGGGACGCTCCTGGCGGGCGGGGTGGGGGTGGGGATCTACCCCACCGCCAGCCCCGAGCAGGTGCGCCAGGTGCTGGCGGACTGCGGGGCCGCGGTGCTGGTGGTGGACACCCCGGAGCGGCTCTCGCTGGTCACCCAGCTCCGCGCCGGCCTCCCCGGGCTGCGCACGGTGGTGTGCCAGCGGCTCCGCCCCTCGCGCACCTGGACGCTGGGGTGGGAGGAGTGGCTGGCGCGCGGGGCCCGGGCGCTGGAGCACGGCCGGGGGGTGGCGGAGGAGCTGGAGCGCCGGGCCGCGCGCCTGGGGCCCGACGACACGGCGGTGCTCATCTACACCTCCGGCTCCACGGGGGAGCCCAGGGGGGCGCGGATCACCCACCGCTGCCTCCTGGAGTCGGCGCTCTCCATCCAGCAGACGCTGGGGCTGGGGGAGGCCGACACCGGGCTCTCCTTCCTCCCCTTCTGCCACGGCGCCGAGCGCATCTTCGGGCTGTACACGCGGATCGTGTGCGGGATGGAGGCGGGGCTGGTGGAGGACCACGCCCGCGTCCCCGAGGCGGCGCGCGCCTACGGCCCCACCGTCTTCGGCGGGCTCCCCCGCTTCTACGAGAAGGCGTACGAGGCGCTGCGCGCGGAGGAGGAGGGCGCCTCCGGCGAGGAGCGCGGGCGCTGGGCGCGCACGCTGGAGCTGGGCCGCGCCCGCTCGCGGCTGCGGCAGGCGGGGGAGCCGGTCCCGCCGGAGCTCGAAGAGGAGTGGCGCGCCGCGGGGGCCCCGCTCTTCGCCCGGGTCTCGGCGCTCTTCGGCGGGCGGGTGCGGCGCGCCACCTCGGGCGGGGCGACGCTCCCCGGGGCGGTGGCGGAGTACCTGGACGCCCTGGGGCTCACCGTGCTCGGCGCCTACGGGATGACCGAGCACCTGTGCGTGGCCTTCAACCGCCCCGGCCACTACACGCTGGACTCCTCCGGCCCGCCGATGCCCGGGACCGAGCTGCGCGTGGCGGAGGACGGGGAGGTGAGGGTGCGGCGCGGGCCGCTCACCTTCGCCGGCTACCACGGCCGCCCGGAGGCCACCCGCGACGCCTTCACCCCGGACGGGGAGTGGCTCCTCACCGGCGACCTGGGGGAGGTGGGGGCGGACGGGTGCCTGCGGATCACCGGGCGCAGGAAGGAGCTGATCGCCCTGTCCAGCGGGAAGAAGGTGGCCCCGCTCCCCATCGAGGGGCTCCTGGTGCAGGACCCCTGGATCGGGCAGGCCATGCTGTACGGCGAGGGGCGGCGCTTCGTCACCGCGCTCCTGGCGCTCCGCCGTCCGGTGGTGGAGGCGTGGGCCCGCGAGCGCGCCCTCCCCCACGACTACCCCGACCTGCTGGGGCACCCGGAGGTGGTGTCGCGGGTGCAGGAGGCGGTGGACCGGGTGAACGCCCGCCTCGCCCGCCCCGAGCAGGTGCGCCGCTGGACCCTCCTGGAGCGCGAGCTCTCCCCCGAGGAGGACGAGCTGACCCCCACGCTGAAGCTGCGCCGCCCCGTGGTCGCGGAGCGCTACCGCGACCGCATGGAAGCCCTCTACTCCTGACCCCATGGCAAAGCGCGCCTCCCTCGCCGCCCTGCTCGCCGCCACGCTCCTGATCGCCGCGGCGTACGCCTCCGCCTTCCTCCCCGGCGACCCGCCGCCCTGGGCCGCCTGGGCCATGGCGCTGGGGACCGCCGTCGTCATGGTGGCCTCCATGGCGCTCGGCGCCGCCCGCCGCGGCGGGATCGGCCGGCTGGGGCTCCCCTTCGCGGGGACCTTCGTGATCCTGGCCGGCGGCTTCGCGGCGGCGATGCTCCTCCCCGCGGAGGGGCCGGGCTCGCCGCTCTTCCTGGGGCTCCCGCTCCGCGCCGCCATCGTCCTGGTGGGGGTGGGGCTCCTCCCCCTGCTCTTCCTCCCCCTGGCCTACGCCCTGACCTTCGACGAGATGACGCTGAGCGAGGCGGACCTGGAGCGGGTGCGGCGCGCCGCCCGCGAGCTGCGCGAGGGAGCGACGGCGGCGACGGCGGCCGAGCCCGCCCCCCTGCCCGCGGAGGTCCCGTGACCGTCCCCGCGCTCCTCCAGACCGGCGAGCTCCCGCGGCTCGCCCAGCCGACGATCGTCGCCGTGGCGGTGGTCTACTTCGTCGTGGTGGGGGCGATCGGGGCGTGGGCCACCCGCCGCACCCGCACCGCCAGCGACTTCTTCGTGGCGGGCGAGGGGATCGGGCTGTTCGCGCTGACGCTGGCGGCGATGTCGGCCACGCTCTCGGGGTTCGCCTTCATCGGCGGGCCGGGGCTGGTCTACACGGTGGGGCTGGGGGCCATGTTCCTCCTCCTCCCCGCCCCGATCACCGCCTCCATGACCTCGTGGGTGCTGGCGAAGCGGATGCGCCTCCTGGCCGAGGTGCGGGGGACCATCACCGTCCCCGACGCCATCGGGGCGCGCTACCGCTCGCCGGCGGCGCAGGGGCTCTCCGCCGTGGCGATCCTGGTGGCGGTGGTGGGCTACATGGCCACCAACATCCTGGCCCTGGGGCTGGTGATCGACTCCATCTTCGGGACGGGGCTGGGCTGGGGGGTGTGGATCGGGATGGCGGTGGTGCTGGGCTACTCGGTGGCGGGGGGGATCATGGCCGGGATCTACACGGACATGTTCCAGGGGACGCTGATGGCGGTGGCCTCGGTGCTGGTCTTCGTCTACACGCTCCGCGTGGGCGGCGGGATGGGGGAGATCTCCCGCACCCTGCTGGAGGCGGACCCGGCGTTCCTGGGGCCGTTCGGGAAGATGGGGCCGCTGGCGGCGCTCTCGCTGTTCTTCGTGTTCGGGGTGGGCTCCATGGGGCAGCCCCACGTGGTCCACAAGTTCTACATGCTCCGCGACCCGCGGAAGCTGAAGTGGTACCCGCTCCTGGTGACCGTGGCGCTGATCGTCACCATGCTCCTGTACTTCGGGGTGGGGGTGGCGACCCGGGCGCTGGTGGCCGAGGGGCGGATGGAGGCGCTCGCGCGCCCGGACGACGCCACCCCCTTCTTCCTCCTCCGCTACACCCCGGTCTTCCTTGCCGCGCTGGTCTTCTCCGGCGTCGCGGCGGCCATCATGAGCACGGTCAACTCGTTCATGAGCATCGGCGCGGCGGCGCTCACCCACGACATCCCGGTGGCGCTGGGGCGGCGGGTGGAGAACGAGCTGTTCTGGGGCCGGGTGTCCACGGTGGCGATCTCGGTGGCGGCGGCGGCGCTGGCGCTCCTCCCCGGCGCACTGGTGGCCTTCCTGGGGATCTTCGGGTGGGGGCTGTTCGCCTCCACCCTGGTCCCCGCGCTCGCCATCGGCCTCAACTGGGAGGGCGCCACCCGGGAGGGCGCCGTCGCCTCCATCTCCGTGGGGCTGGTGGTGACGCTCCTCTTCGAGACCCTCGCCTACTTCAAGCTGTACGCCTTCCCCACCGGGGTCACGGTCTCCGGCCTGTCGCTGGTGCTCGCCATCCTGGTGTTCTTCGGGGTGTCGTGGCTCACCCGCGCGCGCGCCGCCGCGCAGCTCGACGCGGACGTCCGCCTGGTGATGGAGGTGTGAAAGCACCCCCCTCCCCCGGCCCCTCCCCCGCAAGCGGGAGAGGGGAGAACGACGGGGCGCCGGGGGTTTCCAAAGCGGTCGTAGTGGCTGGCTGTCCCCTGTAACCTGTCCCCTGTCCCCTGGTTTTCCGAATGCGCTTCGACGAGCTGGAGCCGGGCCGCTCGGCGGCGATGTCCAAGACCGTCACGGAGGCGGACGTGGTGCTGTTCGCGGGGGTGACCGGGGACTTCAACCCGGCGCACCTGGACCAGACCTACGCCGAGCGGTCGCGCTTCGGGGGGAGGATCGCCCACGGGATGCTTTCCGCGGGGTTCATCTCCGCCTGCCTGGCCATGCGCCTCCCCGGCCCCGGCACCGTCTACCTGTCGCAGTCGCTCCGCTTCCTCCGCCCGGTGCGCATCGGCGACACCGTCACGGCGCGGGTGGAGGTGGCGGAGCTGTTCCCGGCGAAGCGCCGCGTCCGCCTCCTCACCGCCTGCTCCAACCAGGAGGGCGAGGCCGTGGTGGAGGGCGAGGCGCTGGTCTGGCTCCCGGAGGACGCCGAGTGACCCGCGCCTCCCGGTCCGTGAAGTCCCCGTCCGCGCCCGACTCCCCGGCCGCGACCCGTGTCCCCACACCCCGGAGGGTATCTCCCATGCTCCGAAGCTGCACCGCGCGCCCCCGCTGGCGCACCGTCCTGCTGGCCGCAGCGCTGGCGCTCCTCCCCGCCTCCCTGCTCGCGCAGGCGGGCACCGTCCGCGGCACCGTCGCCGGCTCGGAGGGCGCCGCGCTGGCCGGCGCCCAGGTGGTCCTGGTGGGCCCGCGCCTGAGCGCCGTGACCACGGCGCAGGGCGCCTTCGTCCTGGCCGACGTCCCCGCGGGGACGCACCAGCTCCGCGTGTCCCACGCCGGCTACCGCGTCTTCACCCGGCAGGTGGAGGTGCGCGCCGGGGAGGAGGCCCTGCTGGCGGTCGCGCTGACCCCCACCCCGGTGCTCCTGGACGGGGTGGTGGTGTCCGCCTCCCGCCGGGCCGAGCGCGTCACCGAGGCGCCGGTCACCATCACCCGCATCGGGCCCGAGGTGCTGGAGAACACGGTGGGGAACTCCTTCGTGGGGGCGCTGAAGCAGGCCAAGGGGCTGGACTTCATCCAGGTGGGCGCCACCAGCGTGGCGGTCAACGCCCGCGGCTTCAACTCCTCCTTCAACAACCGGATGCTGATGATGGAGGACGGGCGCATCGCCGTCCTCCCGGAGAACGGGCTCCCCGTGGGGCAGTTCACCGCCACCCCCAAGGTGGACCTGGCCGGGCTGGAGGTGATCGTGGGGCCGGGAGCGGCGCTGTACGGCGCCGACGCCTCCAGCGGCGTGCTCACCCTGCGCACCAAGGACCCGCGCGAGTTCCCCGGGACCACCGTGGAGGTGACGGCGGGTAACCGGGCCTACAAGGACGTGCAGCTCCGCCAGGCCGGGGTGTTCGGCGGGAGCTGGGGGTACAAGGTGGCGGGCGAGTTCCAGGACGCGGACGACTGGAGCAACCAGCTCACCTACGGGGCCAACAAGGAGACCGGCGTGGGCGGCGAGGTGGACTGGACCAGCCGCGTCTCGCGCGGGACCGGGTCGCTGGTGCGCTACCTGGGCGAGGACGGGCGGCTGGAGGTGAGCGGCGGGATGAGCGTGTCGGACGGAGTGGGGCAGACCAACGTGGGGCGCAACCAGCTGGTGGGGTGGAAGTACAACTTCGCCCAGGTGCGGCTGGACCTCCCCAACTGGTACTTCACCGCCTACCGCACGCAGTCGCAGTCGGGCGAGTCGTACGCGCTGAACCGCTTCACCGACAACAAGTTCGCCGCCGCCAACCGGGGCATGAGCGACGAGGAGCTGCGCCTGATGTCCGACTGGCCCAGCGACGGCCAGCTGTACGCCGCCGAGGCGCAGAACCACTTCCGCCTCCCCTCGCTCCTGGACACCCGCGTGGTGTGGGGCGCCCAGCTCCGGCGCGACGTGGTGAGCAGCGACCGGCAGTGGCTGGGCGACCGGCTCACCGGCGAGGACCTCACCATCGGCCAGTACGGGGTGTACGCGCAGACCGAGACGCGGCTCCTCCCGCAGCTGCAGCTCCTCCTGGCCGGGCGCTACGACAACCACGACCGGTACGAGCCGCAGTTCTCCCCCAAGGCCGGACTGGTCTTCAACCCCGTGCAGGGCCATTCGGTGCGGGCCACCTACAACCGGGCCTTCAAGTCGCCCACCGTCCTGCAGACCGACTTCTACATCCCCGACTTCTCCGTGCTGACGCCCACCATCCGGGTGGGGGTGTTCGGGAACACGGACGGCTTCACCACGCGGGCCACCAACGGGGCCGAGACGCACTACGCCCCGGTGGTCCCGGAGGAGAACCAGACCTGGGAGCTGGGCTACAAGGGCGTGTTCGCGGGGCGGCTGTTCGTGGACGTGACGGGGTACCGCTCGCGGTACGAGAACTTCCTCTCCCCGCTCACCAACATCGGGGCGGCGTTCCGCAACGGGAGCCTGGTGACCAACGAGGCGGGTAACCCGCAGCTGGTGTTCACCTACTTCAACCTGGGCGACGCGCGGCTCCGCGGGGTGGACGCGGGGGTGAACTACGTCCTCAACCCCAAGGTGGACTTCGCCGCCACGTACTCCTACACGGACCTGCAGTCCATCGAGAACGTGGACGTCAAGCTCACCAGCGGCGCCCCCGACACGGCCAAGATCCGCGAGCTGAGCTCCCTCAACTCCCCCACCAGCAAGTGGTCGCTGGGCGCCAACTTCCGCGACCTGCGCGAGTGGCGGGGCGGGCTCACCCTGCGGCGCGTGGGCGAGTACTTCTTCGCCTCGGGGATCAACAAGGGGACCATCCCCACCTTCACCACGGTGGACGCCAACCTGGGCTACCACGTCCGCCGGCTCAACACCACGCTCACCCTGGGCGTGAGCAACCTGTTCGGGTGCCGCAACGCGGACGCGGCGGAGCCGGGCGACGCGGACGAGTGCGGGTTCG
Organism: uncultured Gemmatimonadales bacterium; assembly: GCA_963733105.1. Taxonomy (GTDB): domain Bacteria; phylum Gemmatimonadota; class Gemmatimonadetes; order Longimicrobiales; family Longimicrobiaceae; genus JAFAYN01. The sequence goes on from CAVTCB010000007.1 coordinate 176,362, forward strand.
GCATCGAGCACCGGGAGATGGTGAACATGCCCCGGATCGGGACCATGGTGTTCCTCGGCGGCCGGTACCATCTGCAATAGTTTATGGCGGGTTCGGGCGTGCCCCCCGCTGGCGCGGGGGTCGGGCTGCGGCTCCGTAAAGCACGATACAACCGTGCTTAACGGAGTCGAGCCCCGGCAAACTACGCCGGGTCTCGCCCCTTCGGGCTCGCATCCCTCACGCAACTGCTTCTCGTACCTGTAGTTGTTGTGCTCCCCTCCCCCCTTGTGGGGGAGGGGCCGGGGGTGGGGGGCGCCCAGGCCGGCTCACTCCCCACCCGTCACACGATTCTCCGGTCCTCCATGAGACACCTCCTCCACCTGCTCGCCATCGTGACGTCCACGCAGCTCGCCGCCTGCGCCGCGAGCGCCGCACCGGCATCCGCCCCTCCGGCTTCCGCACCGCCCCGGAATCGTCGCTTCACCTGGGAAAGCTCGCCGGGGGAGGGCGGGGCCGTGGCGCGCTACCGGCTCTTCGTCCCGGCGTCGCTCGCCGGGAGGACCGGCGCGCCGCTGGTGGTGATGCTGCACGGGTGCACGCAGGACCCCGACGACTTCGCGCGGGGGACGCGGATGAACGCGCTGGCCGAGGAGCACGGCTTCCTGGTGGCGTACCCGGAGCAGACGGCCGCCGCCAATCCGCAGAAGTGCTGGAGCTGGTTCGACCCCGCGCACCAGGCGCGCGGGCGCGGGCAGCCGGAAGCGGTCGCGCGGATCACGCGCGAGGTGGCGGCGGCGCACCGGGCGGACCCGCGGCGGGTGTACGTGGCCGGCGTCTCGGCGGGCGGGGCGATGGCGCTGGTGCTCGCGGCCGCCTACCCGGAGCTGTACGCCGCGGCGGGGTCGCACTCCGGGATCGCGTACCGCGCGGCGACCGCCGTGCCCGAGGCGATCCAGGCCATGCAGCGCGGCGCCCCCGACGCCGCGGCGCTCGGCGCGGCGGCGCACGCGGCCATGGGCGCCGCCGCGCGCCCGGTCCCGGTGATCGTCTTCCACGGCGCCGCCGACCCGGTGGTCCGCCCCGTCAACGCCGAGCAGACGGTCTCCCAGTGGGTGGACGTGAGCGCGCGCGCGGGACAGCCGCTGCGGGCCGCGGCGGACGCGGCGCGCACCCGCTTCGTGGACGCGGCGGGGAGGACGGTGCTGGAGACGTGGATCGTCCCGGCGCTGGGGCACGCCTGGTCGGGCGGGTCGGCCGAGGGGACCTTCACCGACCCGCGGGGCCCCGACGCCTCGCGGGAGATGGTGCGCTTCTTCCTGGAGCACCCGCGGGAGGAGCGGTGAGCGCGCCCCTCTTCCCCGCCTTCCCCGACCCGGTCCGCTTCCAGGCGCGGCTCCACCCGGACCGCACGGCGCTGGTGGACCGCTCCCGCGGCGTGCGGCGCAGCTACGCGGAGCTGGACCGGGAGGCCGACCGCTGGACGGCGGTCCTGCGCGAGGCGGGGGTCCGCCGCGGCGACGTGGTGGCGGTGCTCTCCGGGAACCGCGCCGAGGTGGTGGAGGCGTTCCTCGCCTGCGGGCGGATGGGCGCGACGCTCCTCCCCCTCAACTGGCGCCTCTCGGCCCGCGAGCTCTGCGGCGTCCTGGAGGACGCCCGGCCGGCGGCGCTGTTCGGGGAGCGCCGGTTCGCGGCGCTCGCGGACGAGGCGGTGGAGGGGTGCTCGCCGGAGGTGGTCCTGGGGCTGGTGGACTGGGACGACGTGCTCCACCTGCGCCCCTTCCCGGGCCGCGCGCGCCCGGAAGAGCCCGTCTCTCCCGAGGACCCGGCGCTCCTCCTCTACACCTCCGGGAGCACGGGCAGGCCCAAGGGCGCCCTCCTCCCGCACCGGCAGCTCCTCTGGAACGCGGTCGCCACGGCGGTCGCGTGGGAGCTGGGGCCGGAGGACGTGGCTCCCGTCTCCACCCCCTTCTTCCACACCGGGGGGTGGAACGTCTTCGCCCTCCCGCTCTGGCACCGGGGGGGAACGGTGGTGCTCCTGGACGGCTTCGACCCGGAGGGGTTCCTGGACGCCATGGAGGAGGAGGGGTGCACGGTGGCGCTCACCGTCCCCACGCAGCTCCTGATGCTGGCGGAGAGCCCGCGCTGGGGGCGTCCGCTCCCGGCGCTCCGCTTCCTCGTCTCCGGGGGCGCCCCCTGCCCCGCCTCTCTGGCGGAGCGCGTGCGCGGGGCGGGGTACCGCTTCCGCGAGGGGTACGGGCTCACCGAGTGCGGCCCCAACTGCTTCGCCGTCTCCGACGAGGAGGCGCGGCGGAAGCCGGGGTGCGTGGGGCGCCCGGTCCCCTTCCTGGAGATGCGCCTGGAGACGGCGGACGGGCGCGAGGCCGCGCCCGGGGAGCCGGGGGAGCTGCTGCTGCGCGGGCCGCAGCTGTTCGCGGGGTACCTTCGCGCGCCGGAGCGCACGGCGGAGGTGCTGTCGGCGGACGGGTGGCTCCGGACCGGCGACCTGGCCGTGCGCGACGAGGAAGGGGCGTACCGGATCTGCGGGCGGCGCAAGGAGATGTACATCTCCGGCGGGGAGAACGTCTTCCCCGGGGAGGTGGAGGCGGCGCTGGCGGAGTGCCCGGGGGTGGCGGAGGCGGTGGTGGTGGGGGTGGCCGACGCGAAGTGGGGGGAGGTGGGGCGCGCCTACGTGGTGCGCCGCGCGGGGACCGCTCTCTCGGAGGACGAGGTGGTGGCGCACGCGCGCGCCCGGCTGGCCGGGTACAAGGTCCCCCGCTCGGTGGTGTTCCTGGAGGAGGTCCCGCGCCTGGGGTCGGGGAAGCCCGACCGCCGCGCCCTGGCGGAGAGCGCCCCGTGACTCCCGTCGAGGCGCAGCAGGCGAAGGGGTCGGCGATCCTCTCCACGCTGGACTTCCTGGGCGCGGAGGCCGGGGCGGAGGTCCGCGAGCGCGTGCTGGCGAGCCTCCCGGCGGGGGACCGCGGCCGGATCGAGGCGGTCTCCGCCACGGAGGAGGTGCCGATGGCGCTGATCCTGGGGCTCTGGCGCGCGGCGGACCGCGTGCTGGCGGGGACGGACCCGGGGTGGGCGGAGCGCGCGGGGGCGCGCTCCATCGAGTCGCGCGGGGTGCAGCTCTACGGCGGCATCCTGCGCAAGGCGTCGCCCACGGAGTTCCTGACGCAGCGGGTCTCCCTCTTCCAGCTCTTCTACCGCCCCGGGAACATGGAGGTGGTGGAGGAGGAGCCGGGGCGGGCGGTGCTCCGCCTGGTGGGGTTCGACCCCGGCGACACGCTCTTCTGCCGCCGGCAGACGGGGGGTCTCCTCCGCTCCGTGGAGCTGGCCGGCGGCACGGGCGCCGCCGTGCGCCACGTCCGCTGCGCCGCGGAAGGGGACGCCTTCTGCGAGTGGGAGCTGCGCTGGAGCTGAGGGGCGGGACGCCTTAGATTCCGGCCGTGCTTCGCATTCACCCGAACTGGAGTCGGTGCGCATGGCAGGCATCAAGGAAGAGGCTCGTCGTCTGCTGGATCGCCTCCCCGACGACCTCCCGTGGGACGACCTCATGCACGAGATCTACGTCCGCAAGGCCATCGAATCGGGACTCTCCGACAGCGAGGCCGGGCGCACGACTCCGGTGGAAGACGTGCGGGCGCGCTTCGGTCTCCAGCCGTGAAGGTGCTCTGGACCGAGACGGCGCTCCGGCACCTCTCGGCCATCCACGAATACATCGCCCAGGACTCCCCCACCTACGCCCGCGGCGTGGTCGACGGCCTCACGTCGCGCTCCAGGCAGATCAGCAGGTTTCCACTCTCCGGACGGAAGTATAAAGTGGGGCAGTAGAGCATCGAGGCCGTGGGCCTGAGTCGCGGGCCCACCGGCCGCTGATTCCCCAGCACGCACGCCTCGGTTCACACTGGTATTGACTTTCGATACGACGAAGCGTATTCGTATCGGAATTCGATACTACTCTCCGAAAGCCAAATGCCACCGCACGCATCCAGCGACATCCTTCGAGGTACGCTCGACCTCCTGATCCTGAAGGCTCTTTCGTTGGAGCCCATGCACGGGTGGTCGATCGCACAGCGGCTGGAGCAGCTCTCCGGCGACGCGCTACGCGTGGGAGCGGGATCACTCTACCCCGCGCTCCAGCGCCTGGAAGAGCGTGGGCTGCTGGTGAGTGAATGGGGCGTTACCGATGAGAACCGCCGGGCCAAGTACTACAAGCTGACCGCGGCGGGCCGCAGCGCACTCGGAGAGGAGTCGCGGAGCTGGCAGGAGTACGTGCGGATGATGGACACCATCCTGCGCACCACCTGATTGGGAGAGGGCTACATGGAGTGGATGACGCGATGGCGGAAGCGGCTGCGTGTGCTCCTCCGCCGGGAAGAGGTGGAGCGCGAGCTGGAGGAGGAGTTCGCCTTCCATCTCGAGATGGAGACGCGGACGAACCTCCGCGCCGGAATGACCCCGGAAGCCGCGAGGCGGCAGGCGGTGCTGACCTTCGGCGGACGCGAGCGGTTCCGGGAAGAGGTGCGCGACGCGCGCTGGTTCGCGCCGGTGATCGGGCTGACGCTCGACGTAAAGCTCGCCCTGCGCATGCTGGCGAAGCACCCGGCGCTCTCCGTGACCAGCGCGCTCGGGATGGCCGTCGGCGTTGCCATCGCGACGGGCTTCTTCAGCTTCATGGCGTTCTACTACTCGGCCCCGCCGCTCGACGAGGGTGACCGGATCGTCGCGCTCGACTACCTCGATCTGGGGAACGAGGACTGCTTCTGCACGACCCGCTTCGACCTGGACGCCTGGAGGGGGAGCCAGCGGTCCGTCCGGCAGCTGTCCGCCTTCCGCGACTCCGATCGCTACCTGCGCGTTCCGGTCGGGACGGCGGGTGAAGTACGAGTGGCGGAGATGACCGCGTCGGGATTCGACGTGGCGCGGGTGCCGCCGCTCCTCGGCCGTCCGCTCCTCGAGTCGGATGAGGCGGAGGGAGCACCGGCCGTGCTGGTGATCGGGCACGAGGAGTGGCGGCGGAACTTCGGCGCCGACCGGGACGTCGTGGGACGCGAGGTGCGCCTCGACGGTACCCCGTACACCGTGGTGGGTGTGATGCCCGATGGCTTCCGCTTTCCGTACAACCACGGCTACTGGACCGCGCTCCGGAGCGCGCCTGCGCTCCTCGGCCCGGGCGAGGGCCCACGCGTGGCGATCTTCGGACGGCTGGCCCCAGGGGTTACGGGAGCGGCGGCCGAAGCCGAGCTGCGAATCGTGCGCGCGCGGCTCGCGCGCGAGCTCCCCGCGAGATATACCACCTTACGCCCGATCGTCAGCCCGTACGTCCGCGTCATGCTCGACGTGCACCAGTACCCGGCGTGGATCGTCTGGACGATGCAGCTCTTCGCGGCTCTCATTCTGGCCGCGGTCGCGGTCACCGTCGCGTCACTGGTCTACGCACGGACGGCATCTCGCCAGGCCGAGATCGCGGTCCGCACGGCGCTGGGCGCGAGCCGCCGGCGCATCATCACGCAACTCTTCGCGGAGGCGCTCGCGCTCTCCTCGCTTGCAGCGGTGATCGGGCTACTGATCGCGAACGCCGTGTTCCGGCAGGTCGTCGCCCTCAATCCGGGAAGCTTACCGTACTGGATCGAAGGCGGCCTCCCGGCGTCCACGGTCGCGTACGCCATGGGCCTCGCCGCGCTCGCGGCCTTCATCGTCGGCATCGTCCCCGCGCTGGCCGCCACCGGGCAGCGGCTGCAGTCCACGCTCCGGCAGATGGGCGGCGCCACCGGGATGCAGCTGGGGAGCACCTGGACGACGCTCATCGTGGTGCAGGTCGGGGTCGCGGTGGCCGTGCTCCCGCCCGTGGTCGGGATCGCCTGGAACGGCTACTGGGCGTCGCGCACCGAGCCCACCTTCCCGGTCGAGGAGATGCTCGCCTTCCGGCTCGAGCGCGAGGCAGCTCCGGGCCGGGAGGCGCTGGCCGCTCCGTCCGTGGAGCAGGCGGGCGAGTCCTTCGCCGAAGCCCAGGCCGAGCTGATCCGACGGATCGCCGCGGAGCCGGGCGTGCTCGGCGTGACGTACGCCTCGGCGCCCCCGAACTCCGGCCAGAGCGTACGCATCGAGGTGGAGGACGGGGTGACGACGACGAACGCGGCACGTGTCGTCGCGCTCTCCTCCGGTGTCGCGACCAACTACTTCGATGTGCTTGGCGCTCAGCTGCTGGCGGGGCGGCCGTTCGGGTCCGGCGACGCGCCCGATGGCGCGGTCGCCGTCGTGAGCCGCTCCTTCGTCCGTCGCTTCCTCGGGGACGGAGTCGCCCTCGGCCGCCGGGTGCGCAGCACGGCGATGGCCGTGGGCGACTCCGTCCCGCCAGGCCCCTGGCTCGAGATCGTCGGGGTGGTGGACGATCTCTACGACGAGAGCGGCGAGCCGGAGCTCCAGAGGCCGGCCATCTATCTCCCGACGGCGCTGGGGGCGGCGCCGGTGACCGTCGCCATCCGCACGCGGGGGATCGACCCCGACGCCCTCGTCCCGCGGCTGTGGGAGCTCGCCGGAGAGGTAGCACCGGGGCGCCCGATGACCGTCGCCGGCCCGGTCGAGCTTCGCGGCGGCGACACCAGTCGCGCGGTTCGATTCTCCGTCATCCTGGTCGGCCTCGTGACGCTGAGCGTGCTCCTTCTCTCCGCGGTAGGGATCTCGGCGATGATGTCGTTCGCCGTCACCCGCCGGTATCGGGAGATCGGGATCCGGTCCGCGCTCGGGGCTTCGCGGCGCCAGGTGTTGCAGACGATCTTCTCGCGCGCCGCGCTTCAGCTCTCGCTCGGGCTCGCCGTGGGGGTCGTCCTCGTCACGATGATAGAGCGACTCAGCGGCGATGAGATGATGCGCGGCCAGCACCACGTGCTCGTGCCCATGGTCGCGGCGCTCGTGATCGCCGCCGGGCTGATCGCAACGGCCGGCCCTGCGCGCCAGGCGCTCCGGGTCCACCCCATGGAGGCGCTTCGACAGGAGTGATCAGGTAAGTCTCACGGCGTGGTCGACCACCTCACGTCGCGCTCCAGGCAGATCAGCAGGTCTCCACTCTCCGGACGGAAGGTCCCCGAGTACGTCAGGGCTGCTCCGACGCGGGACGCCGCGCCGCGTCCTCCTGATCGTACGCCGCGCCGACGACCCGGATTCCCGGCAGGAGGCAGGGCTGCTCGATGCTCCCGCAGGGCTCGCCCGCACGCCCGGCCGTCTGCGCTACCGTCTGCTCCGAGGCAGTCAGCGGCGTGGCGCGGGTGCCGAGGTCGTGACCGCACGCGGAGAGCGAACAGGCGAGAAGGAGGAAGCTCATCGAGCGGCGCGTCGTCAGTCGAACGGACATGGTGCAACTCCCTTGGTGCCGGGTTTCGAGGCGAGGCGATGCTGCCCGCAGCGGCGTACACATCCCGCGTCTCGCACGCCGTTCTAAAGCGACGTCCGTGCCCGATCGAGTGATTTTGCAAACTACTACAGGGCAATTCCTTACGCGTTAGGAGCATGGAGCGTGAGAGGTAATCGGCGTCCAGTTCCGGGATTGCCCTTCCCGGAAGCGAACACCGAAAGGCGACCGGAGCTTCCTGGGAGCGGAGGAGCATGGCATACGTCTATCTCGAGACAACGATCTTCAGTTACCTGGCCGCACGACCCAGCCGGGACCTGATCACGGCGGCCAACCAGCAACTCACGCATGAGTGGTGGGAGCGCCGCCGCAGCGACTTCAGCCTGTGTGTTTCCGAGGCGGTGCTGCGTGAAGCGCGGGCCGGAGACCCGCAGGTCGCGGCCAAACGTGACGAGCTCGCGGCTGGCCTGCCGCTACTCGTCATAACCGAGGAGGCGATCGCGCTGGCCGAAGCACTCGTGCGTCAGGGACCACTGCCGCCCAAGGCCGCCACGGATGCGATCCACATCGCCGTTGCCGCGGTCCACGCCGTGGAATACCTTTTGACGTGGAACTGTAAGCACATCGCCAATGCAGAGATGAACCCTCTGGTGCGCGCGGTGTGCGAGCGTCTCGGGCATCCGATGCCGGTGATCTGCACGCCCGCCGAACTCATGGGGGAATGAGACATGTGGACAGACCCTATTGTCGAAGAGGTCCGCCGCGAGCGCGAAGCCCATGCAGAACAGCTCGGCTTCGACGTGGAAGCGATCTGCCGTGACCTGCAGCGGTTGCAGGAGCAGGAGAGCGGCCGAAGCGTCATCCTCCCGCCGCAGGTGACACAGCAGAAACCCTCCTCTGCAGCGTAGCTGCGTCTTCGTTCCGCGAACCTGACCTCGATCCGGCCTGACCGCTGGCCGGTGTCGCGCCGGACGTCCCCACAGTCCACCCCGCCCCGATGGACCCTCAAAGCCAGGCCCCGACCGCGACCGATCACGTAACGGGCACCGAGCAGCCGAAGATGTACACGGACCTCGCCCCGTGGTGGCCGCTCCTCTCGTCGCCCGAGGACTACGTCGAGGAGGCGGCGTTCTACGAGAAGACGCTCCTGGAAGCGTCCGAGCAGCCCCCGCGGACGCTCCTGGAGATCGGGAGCGGCGGGGGGAACAACGCGTCGCACCTGAAGGCGCGGTTCGCGATGGTCCTGTCGGACCTCTCGGACGGGATGCTGGAGGTGAGCCGCCGGCTGAACCCGGAGTGCGAGCACGTCCAGGGCGACATGCGGACCCTGCGGCTCGGCCGCGAGTTCGACTGCGTGTTCGTCCACGACGCCGTGGTCTACATGACCACCGAGGAGGACCTGCGGAAGGCCATCGAGACGGCGTGGGTGCACTGCAGGCCGGGGGGGGTCGCCCTCTTCGCCCCGGACCACGTGCGCGAGAGCTTCCGCTCCACCACCGACTGCGGCGGCTACGACGACGGCGAGGGAAGGGGCCTGCGCTACCTGGAGTGGAGCTGGGACCCCGACCCGGCGGACACCACCTGCGTCACCGACTACGCCTACCTGGTGCGCGACCGCGACGGCTCCGTCCGCGTGGTCCACGACCGGCACCACGAGGGATTGTTCTCCCGCACCGACTGGCTCCGCCTCCTCTACGAGGCGGGGTTCAGGCCGACCGCCGTCCCCTTCGACCACTCGGAGCTGGAGCCCGGCACGTACGAGGTCTTCGTCGCCCGCAAGCCGGCCGGCTGAACCGCTCCCAGGAACCCTCCCGTGCAAGCATCTTCCCTCGTCCGCCGCATCCTCCTCGCCGCCGCGCTCGCCGGCGTCTGCGCCCCCTCCGCGCTGTCGGCCCAGCGCACCGTGGTGCCGGGAACCACGGTCACCATGGAGCCGCCTCCCGGCTTCATCCCGTCCGACAAGTCCGCCGGCTTCTGGGACCCGGCCACGGGCACGTCGATCGTGGTCATAGGAGCCATAGAGCCCGTGGACAGCGTGAAGAAGGCCGTGATGGCCAGGTGGTCCACCACGGACGGGACGGAGGTGGTCAGCTCCGAGTCCATCGTCGTGGACGGGAGGGACGCCATGCTGCTCCACGTGCGGCGACACTCCGACAGCATGACCCATTGGAGTCTCGTCCTGGGCAACCAGCGGAAGACTCACCTGATCATGGGGATCTACCCTGCCGACCTGGCGGCCACGATGAGCGGGCCGGTGCGGCGGGCGGTTCTCTCCGTCCGCGTGATGGACGCGTCCAGGGACCCGTTCGAAGGCCTGTCCTACCGGCTCGATCCGGGTGACAGCCTGAAGCCCCTGCCACGCGCCACGGACGACCTGCTGATGCTCCGTCCGGGAGGAGTGGCGGCCCCGCCCGAGCCCGGCGGCCCGAGCTACCTGGTCTGGACGGGGACCAGCCCCGTAGGCGTGGACAGCCTGAAGCTCTACGCGGAGCTGATGGTGGTGCGGATCTCCTCGGTCGAGAACCTGCGCGACCTCCGGGGAAGCGTTCTCCGGATCGACGGGCTGGATGCGTACGAGATCGTCGCGGACGCCACCGACCGGACGAGCGGCACGCCGGTCAAGGTGTACCAGGTGATGGCACTGGAGGGAAGAAAGCTCTACCTGCTCCGGGGCCTGGTGGAAGCCGGCCGCGCCGCGGAGTACCTCCCCGAGTTCCGGCGCCTCACCGGTCCTTCCGCCGGGTGCCCGCGAAGCCCTGAGCTGCCGCGCAGAAAGAACGGGGGCTCCGTCGAACCGGCGGAGCCCCCGTTCGCGCCGGTGCCGCGGAGGCCGCGGTCAGCTCGAGTGGTCGTGCACCGCCTTCCACCCGTCCGGGCGGCGGACCCAGATCAGCGTGAACCACCCCGACTTCTCCTCCTCCCCTCCCCCCGACAGGACGAAGCGCCCGTTCTGCAGCGCCGCCCCCGGACCCAGCGGGCGCACGGTGACCTGCTCGTAGCGGAGGCTCTGCCTGTTCTTGCCGTCGCGGAAGAAGGTCCGCGTGAACGACTGCTCGATCGGGGCCACCCCGGGGCGCGGCCCGTTGCCCGTCATGAAGGTGACCCAGTCCTCGTACATGGCCAGGTGCCCCTTCAGGTCCGCGCGGTTCCACGCGGCGGCGGATTCGGCCAGCATCGCGCGGATCTGCGCCTCGTCGGAACTCCAGGCCGAGGAGACGGGGGCGGGACCGGGCGTCGTGGCCGCGGCACACGCGCCGGCCAGGAGGGCGAACAGGAGCACGCACGCGGAGCGGAGCGGGAGTCGCATGGAGACCGGGAGAAACGGGGTGACCGGAGGATGCGCGGGACGGCCCCAATCTGCGGCGGACGCGCCCGGCCGGCAACACTCGATGCCCCGAGCCTGCGTGTGTCACCCGGCCCCCTTGCGCGCTCCCCCATTTGTTCTACACATTAGAACAATGAACGACACCTCTCTCGGCCCGCTGGAGCTCACGGTCCTCCTCTCCGTCGCGAGACTGGGAGACGACGCCTACGGCCTCGCGATCCGCCGCGACCTGGCCGCGCGCACGGGGCGCGACTACTCCGTGGGCGCGATCTATACGACGCTGGGGCGGCTGGAGGCGAAAGGGCTCATCTCGTCGCGCATGACCGAGCCGCTCCCGGTCCGCGGCGGGCGCGCGCGGCGCGAGTTCCGGCTCACCGGCACCGGCGAGCGCGCGCTGCGCGAGGCGGAGCGCGTCACCGCGAGCGTCTGGGCCGGCGTCGGAACCACCCTCACCCCGAGGCCCGCATGACCACGCCCCCTACGCCCCCCAGGACCGCCGAGCGGCTGCTCGAGGCGCTCGGCGCCGAGCCGGAGCTCCGCGACGCGCTCCTCGGCGACCTCGCCGAGGACTTCGCCACCCGCGCCGCGGACCACGGCGAGCGAGCGGCGCGGCGCCGGTACCGGCGGGAGGCCCTCCGCGCGGCGCCGTACCTCCTGCACAGCTGGGCGCGCAGCCTCCGCGCGCGCGAGGCCGCGCGCCTCGCCGGGCTCGTGGGCGCCACGTGCTGCCTCGTCGTCGTCGGCCTGTGGGGGATGCTGAGCGGGGTCGAGGGGCTGGTCGAGCGGATGGCCGGCCCCACCACGTTCCCGTGGCACGACCCGCAGCCGGGCACCCTCACGCTGGGCGTCTTGCTGCTGGGCTACGTCGCCGTCGCGGCGGCGGGGGGCTGGATGGTCTCGCGGGGCGAGGAGCGCGCCCCCGCGGTCGCCGCGCTCGCCCTCGGCATCGCCTGGGCGCTTCTCGCGCTCGTCTTCCCGGTCCCGGGCCGGGCGCCGCTCCCCACGTGGTACCTGCTCGGCCAGGCCGTCGCGGTGCTCACCGGCGCCATGCTCGGCGGTCTGCGCCGCATCGCCACGTGGGGAAAAATGAGAGCACGTTAGCCCACGGCCCGGCGGCGCAGCTCCGCGATCTGGTCCGCCGTCTGGCGCTCCCCGCCCGGGTCCATCCCTCCGGCGCCGAGCTTCGCCGCCGCCCCGTCCAGCAGCTCCACGGCCCGGGCGGCGTCCCCCTCCGCCAGCACCACCGCCGCCTCCGCCAGGAGCCGCTGGTGCGCGGGGATCAGCAGCCCGCCCCCCGAGTCCGCCAGGAGCGCCCGCGCGCGTGCGGCGTCCCCGTCGTGCGCCGCCGCGAAGTACGCCCCCTGCAGGAGGATCCCGGGCCGCATGGCGGGTGGGAGCGCCTCGCGCAGCTCCAGCGCCTCCTCCAGGTACCTCCGCGCCACGGCGACGTCCCCGCGGTCCAGCGCCGCCGAGTGCGCCATCATCCGCCCCGCCACCCCGAACGGGGTGTCGTCCGGGAGCGCGCTGGCGCGCTCCACCAGCGCCGGGTCCCACTCCCGCGGGCGCCGCCCGCCCATGGAAAGCCCGGTGAGCGCCAGGATCGCCACCTCGCGCTCCGTGTCCGGGCCGCCGCGCAGGAGGCGGAGGATGCGCGCGCCGTCCGTGTAGAACCCCGAGGTCCGCCCCGGGATCAGCGCGGCCACCCCGATGGCGGCCGAGAACACCGCGAAGGCCAGCAGCCCCACCGACCCCAGGGTCGTCCCGGCGCCCGCGCCCGCGGGGAGAGCGCCCAGCCCCAGCGCCGCGCGCGCCGCGTACGCCGCCGCGCCCGCCAGCAGGCTCGCCGCCGGCCCACCCGCCACCAGGAGCAGCGTGCGCCGGCGCAGGTCGCGCGTGTCCCGCGGCGCGCTCACCGCCAGCCCCCCCGCCAGCCCCAGGCTCCGGTTGAGCCCCACGCGCGTCCCCACCTCCGACCGCTCCACCCGCAGCGGCCCCACCACCAGCAGCAGCGCCCGGAACCCGGCGATCCGCCCCCCCAGCAGGTGTCCCACCTCGTGCACCGCGATCACCGCCAGGAGGATCACCAGGAGGAGGAGCACCAGGAGCGCCTTCTCCCCGCCGTCCAGGTCGAGCCGCGGGAGCCCCCGCTCCACCGAGCGGGCGATCAGCACCCCCGCGGCGCCCCCGACCGCCACCGAGGCCAGGAAGGTGGCCGCGCCCAGCAGGCGGCGCCGGCCGCGGGGGGTGGTGTCCTTCGACATCGGAGCGGGCTCCTGTGAGCGAAAAGGTGGAAAGGGAAGGGAGCGTGCGGGCCGCGGGTCCGGGGGGTATGTTGATCAGCGGCCCGCGGGCTCCACGACCAGCCCGCGGCCGCGCAGCACCAGCCGCATGCGGGCCCGGTCCGTGGTGCCGGGGTCCAGGGTGCGCGTCTCCTTGACGAACTCCACCGTCTCCGGGCCGCGCCACGACGCGCCCGAGGCGCCCCAGGTGTCGCCGCCGTCCAGCCCCCACTCCAGCCGCGGCCCCGCCGGGGTGAGGCGCCAGACCTGGAGGCCGTTGGGGGCGTAGCCGGCCTCCAGGTCCACCGAGGCCGTGACGAAGCGCCGCAGGTCCGGCGAGACCACCGGGAGCGCCGCCACCTGCGTCCGGTCGCCGCTCTCCGCGCTCACCAGCTCGTACGCCCCGCCCTCGTAGAACCCCACCTGCACCAGGTGGTAGCCGACGTCGCGGAGGTAGCCCTGGTACAGGTAGTGGACGTAGCGGTCGCCCTCCGTGGTGTCGTTCTCCAGCGGGACCAGGCGCCCCTGCCCCGTCCGGAACAGGAGGCGCGCGCCCTCGCGCCGCACCGGCCCCGGCGCCTGGGCCAGCAGCTCCCGCTCGATCCCCCGGGTGCACTCCTCGGTCTCGGCGCGGTTCCAGCACACCTCGTAGGGATCGAACGAGGCCGGGGGCGCCACCGCCGGCCGTGCGGCACCGGGAGTGCATCCCTCGGCGGCGGCCAGCAGGAGGAGGAGCGGGACGGGACCGGAGCGCGTCATCGGGTCGGGGCGGCGTGGTTCGGGAGGCAGGGAGCGTCCCCATAGCATCATCCCCCCGGCACCGCCGCGCAAGGCCCGGGGAACAAGCGGAGCGCGACCGTACCCGGGAAGAGGCGAGACACCCCACCATGACGCCCACAGGACCCACCCCCCACGCCCGGCGCTGGGCCGAGCACACCGTCACCCCCGAGGAGGCCGGGCGCACGGTGCAGGACATCCTCACCGGGCCCATGCAGGTGTCCCGGCGGATGATCCAGAAGCTCACCCGCAGCCAGGGAATCCACCTGAACCGCAGGGCCGCCTTCCTGGCCCGCAAGGTCCGCGCGGGCGACGTGGTGGCCGCGCGCGTGGCCCCCGAGGAGGAGGCCGGGCTGGCGCCGGTCCCCATGGAGCTGCACCTCGTCCACGAGGACGCCGACCTCCTGGTGGTGGACAAGCCGCCCTTCCTCCTGGTGCACCCCACCTCCCCGGATCAGGACCGGACCCTGGCCCACGGGATCGCCCACCACTACCTGGAAGCCGGGCTCCGCGCGCGGGTGCGCCCCGTGCACCGCATCGACCGCGACACCTCCGGGCTGGTGCTGGTGGCCAAGACCGCCTTCGCGCACCAGCACCTGGACCGCCAGCTCCGCGAGCGCGTGCTGAAGCGCGAGTACCTGGCGCTGGTCGACGGCGCGGTGGAGGAGGAAGAGGGAGTGGTCGACGCCCCCATCGCGCGCGACAAGCGGAACCCGAACCTCCGGGCCGTCCGCCCCGGCGGGGAGCCGGCGCTCACCCGCTTCCGGGTGGAGGAGCGCCTCCCCGGCGCCACCCTCCTGCGCCTGGAGCTGGAGACCGGGCGCACGCACCAGATCCGCGTCCACATGCTCCACGCCGGCCACCCCGTGCTCGGCGACCGCCAGTACGGGGGCGCCGGCGCGTCGCTGATCCGCCGCCAGGCGCTGCACGCGGCGCGTCTCTCGTTCCTTCATCCGACGACGGGGGAGGCGATCGTCTGCGAGGCGCCGCTTCCGCAGGACATGGCAGAGGTCCGGGAGCGTCTGCTGGGAGGATGAGGCGAGGGTGTGGGCGTGCCCCCCGCTGGCGCGGGGGTCGGGCTGCGGCTCCGTAGGGAACGATACTACCGTTCCCAACGGAGTCGAGCCCCCGCAAACTGCGCGGGGTCTCGCCCCTCCGGGCTCGCATCCCTCACGCAACTGCTTACCCTTCCTGTGGTTGTGTCGTTGTCGTGCTCCCCTCCCCCCTTGTGGGGGAGGGGTTGGGGGAGGGGGGTACCCGTGTCGTAGCTCCCGGTATCCATCGCACACCTCCTTTTATGAGACCGATCGGTCTCCACGGGTGCAAAAAAAGGGAGCGGCCGGCGCCTCAGGCGCGGACGCTCCCGTCCAGGTACCGCTCCGCGTGGGCGGCCGCGCGCCGGGCGTGCGCGGCGTCGCCGTACAGCCGGGCCAGCATCACCCCCCCCTCCATCAGCGACACCAGCACCGTCGCCACCTCCTCCGGGTCCACCCCGGGGCGGACCTCCCCGCGCCGCGCCCCGTCGCGGACGTTGCGGACGATCAGCCCGCGCAGCCCGTCCATCGCCTTCCGCGCGCGCTCGCGGAGCGCCGGGTTGCCGTCGTCGTTCTCGATGGCCGCGTTCATCACCGGGCACCCGCCGGGAACGGGAGGATCTTCCGGGATGGTGGCGTACACCCCCACCACCGCGCGCAGGCGGTCCACCGCGTGCGACTTCCCCGCCAGCGCCGCGGTGAAGCGCTCGGCCATGCGGCGCACCGCGTAGTCGAACGCCTCCAGCGCCAGCGCCTCCTTGCTCTCGAAGTGGCGGTAGATCCCCCCCTTCTGCAGCCCCGTGGCCGCCATGACGTCCGACATGGACGCCCCGGCGTAGCCCTGCCGGTTGAAGAGCTCCGCCGCCCGCCGGACGATGTTCTCCCGCGTCGCTTCCCCGCTGCGCATCCTCCTCCTCTTTCTTGAGACCGTTCGGTCTCGAGAGTAGCGCACGGACCCTCACGGTCAAGGATCACCTCAGCCGCACCCCTCCACCCACTCCACCTCGGGGAGCCGCCCGCCCCGGAAGCGGACCACGCGCCCGCCCTCGTCCGTCTCGAACACCAGGCGGCGGGTGCTGTCGGCGGGGGTGACCACCAGGTACTGCCCCTCGGTGTACTTGTGCGGCTGCACCTCCATGCGGCCGGGGTAGAGCTGCTGGACGCGCGGCTCCGCGTCCCCGACCCGCGCCCCCTCCGCGGTGGCGATCCCGGCGCCCTCCACGTCCACCCGGACGACCCGTCCCCCCACCACCATGAACGCCACCCCCGCCGGGCCGCCGCGCGGCCGGACGTAGCCGCACTCCCCGCCGGCGCTGTCGGGCTCCACCGCCCCGCCCAGCGCGCCGCGCAGCTCCTCCACCGACATCCCCACCCGCACCGGGCCGGCGCCGTCCGGCGTCACGGTCCACGGCGCGGGGGCGGCGGCGGCGGCGCCTGCGCGGCGGGAGCGGCGGCGGGCGCCCTCTCCTCCCCCGCGTCGGCGCAGGCGGCGGCCAGGGCGAGCAGGACCAGCGGGAGAAGGGGGCGGACGGGTCGCATGCGGGCTCCTAGCGGCGGTACTTCGGGTGGTCGCGCAGCTCCCGGGTGACGGAGCGCACGCGGCGGTTCTCCTCCGAGCGGGCCCGCGCGTCCAGCTTGCGGTCCTGGAACTCCTGCTCGCGGAGGAGCTTCCGGTACCCCGCCACGCGCCCGGGGTCCAGCTCCCCCCTCTCCACGGCCTCCGCCACCGCGCACCCCGGCTCCCCGGCGTGGTCGCAGTCCGCGAAGCGGCACGCGGCGGCCCGCTCCTCCACGTCGGCGAAGGCGTCCTGGAGCCCCTCCCCGGCGTCCCACAGCTGCAGCTCGCGCATCCCCGGCGTGTCCACCACCAGCGCGCCGCCGGGGAGGGGGACCAGCTGCCGGTGCGTGGTGGTGTGCCGCCCCTTCGCGTCCCCCTCGCGCACCGCGCCGGTGCGGAGCAGCTCCTCGCCCGCCAGGCGGTTGATCAGGGTGGACTTCCCGGCCCCCGAGGGCCCCAGGAGCGCGATGGTGCTCCTGGCACGGAGGTAGGGCTCCAGCGCCTCCATCCCCTCCCCCGTCACCGCGCTCAGCGCGTGCACCGGGACGCCGGGGGCCACCCCCTCCGCCTCCCGCGCGGCGCCCGCCGGGTCCGCGGCCAGGTCCGCCTTGGAGAGGAGCACGGCCGGAAGGGCGCCGCTCTCCCAGGCCAGCGCCAGGTAGCGCTCGATGCGGCGGAGGCCGGGCGGCGCGTCCAGCGCGGCCACGACCCACACCGTGTCCACGTTGGCGGCCACCACCTGCTCCTCCGTGCGCTGCCCCGCCGCGCCGCGCGAGAACCACGAGCGCCGGGGAAGGACCTCGTGGACCACGGCGGCGCCCTCCGCGTCCGGGGCGTCCAGCAGCACCCAGTCGCCCACCGCGGGGAGGTCGCCCCGGGCGGTGGCGTGGTGGCGGAGGCGCCCCGAGAGGCGCGCCGGCCGCTCCCCTTCCGCGGTCGCCACCCGGTACAGGTCGCGGTGCTCGGCCACCACCCGCCCCGGGACCAGGTCCGGGCGCGCGGCGGCGGCGTGGTGCCCGGCGAAGAAGTTGTCCCAGCCCAGGTCGGCGAGGTCCATGCTCGTCTCAGCGGGTGAAGCGGACGGTGCGGTACACGTCCAGCTGCACGGCGGCGGCCGCCGCGCCCTCCGCCTCCCCGTACAGGTGCACGCGCCGGGGGCGCGCCCACTCCGCGCCCGTGAAGTGCCGCCGTCCCGCACGGTCGTCCCACAGGTCGGCCGAGGCGCCGCCGATGGACTCCGGGAAGCGCCGCAGCTCCCCGGGCGGGGAGCGGTCGCCCTCGCGCCGGTCCACCACCACCGGCGCGCGGTCGGGCGCCCGGTACGGGCCCGTCCCCCAGGCGATCCACCCCTCCGGGCCGCTCCAGGTGGGGGCGTCCAGCCCCGCGGCGGCCGCCTCGCCCGACGGGCGCCAGCCGCGCGGGACGCAGAAGGTGAAGCCTTCCGCGCGCACCCGCCGCCACGCGCCGGCCGACGGCGCGCGCACCTCCGGGGGACAGGGAGCGGCGTCGGGCGCCGGGGCCCCGGGCGGGGGCGCGGCGCACCCGGCGAGCGCCAGGACGAGGAGGAGGGGGCGGAGGATCGGCATGGTCCGGCGGGAGGGGAGGAAGGGAAGCGCGCCCTCTACGCGTCCTGCGCGATCACCCCGGGCACGCGCGCCGGGCGCCGCTCAGGCGAGCGCCCACTTGTAGCAGACGACGGTGAGGATCCCCAGCCACACCAGCGCCACCCCGAGGCCGGTGAGGGCGATCCGGAGGTCCTGCTTCGACCCGTCGTCGTGGTGCCCGTGCTCCATGTCCGTTCTCCGTGGTGTGGTTTCGCGTGCTCCGGGACCCTCCCGGCGGCCGACAAGGTACCGCCGGGGAGGTCAGTCGTCCAGGAAGGGCGACGGCGGGCGGGGCCGTGACTCCCCCAGCCGCAGCGCTCCCTGCAGGTGCCGGGCCGCCTCGCGCCCGTCGTCGTCGCGGCGGAGCACCCGCTCCGCGTCGGCCAGGGCGGCGCGGACGCGCGCCTTCAGCTCGTCCGGGGCGTCGGAGTCGGCCATGGCGCGGGCCAGGGCGGGGAGGGTGTCCGCCAGCCGGTCGGCGCGGAGCGGGCTGTCGTGCACGCGCAGCGCCTCGGCCGCGGCCGCGGCGAGCCGGCGGCGGATGTCTTCGGGGAGCGTCATGCGGATCAAGCTGTGTCGCGCGCAGCCCCCGCACAAGGGCTCAGGCCACCTCCCCCAGGAGCACCGTGGCCACGGCGGCGCGCCTCTGGACGCGCAGCTTGGACAGGACGCGCTCGGCGTGGTTGCGGGCGGTGTACGGGCTGATCCCCAGCCGCTGCGCGATCTCGGCGTTGGAGAGGCCGCGGGTGATGAGGAGCGCCACCTCCGACTCCTTGGGGGTGAGCCCGAAGCTCCCCCCCACCCGTCCGCGCGGGCGGGGCGCCTCCTCCGCCAGGTGCCGCACGGACACCACCACGATCCCCGCCTCGCCCGCCTCCCCCGTCCCGGCGCAGCCCCCGCTCAGCCGGTACGTCCCCCGCCCGGTGCGGACCTCGTGCTCCACGGCGCGCGCCGCCTCGCCCCCGGTCCGGCCGCGCGACAGGCGCGCCACCGCGGCGTGCACCAGCGCGTTCAGCGCCCAGCGCACGCGCTCCCGCTCGGGGTCGCCCTCCAGGAGGGCCCGCAGGGCGGCGTTGGCGTGCAGCGGACGGCCGCAGGAGTCGGCGAGGAGCAGCCCGTCGGAGAGGGCGTCCAGCGCTCCGGCCAGGGGGAGGGCGGGGGCTTCGGTCGGGGTCGTGTGCGAGTGGGCCGTGAGCATGTCGGGTTCTCTGCGTGGGGGGGTGGTGTGCAGGGTCAGAGCGGCGCGGGGCGGGAGTTCCCCGCGTCGGCCGTCCACTTCCATTCCCCGCCGGGCTGCCGCTTCCACACCGTCAGGTACTTGGTGTAGCTGCGCCTCGGGGAGCCCCCGGCGGGTACGTGGACGAAGACGGCCTCGCCCACGGTGAAGGCCAGGTCGCCGCTCGCGGCGGCGTCCGCCACGCGGGGAGCCCAGCGGAGCGTGTCGGAGGCGGTGAAGCGGGCGAAGGCGTCCCGGGCCGCGGCCGGGCCCTCGCGCAGCTCCCGCCCGTCGGAAAGGAGCACCGCTTCGGGGGCGGCGAAGGCCTCGAACGCCGCGCCCGCCCCGGAGCGCAGCGACGCCGCCGAGAAGGCGGAGTCCGCGCGCCGCGCCCCCTCCCCCGCGGCCTCGCCGGCGGGGATCGGGAGGGGGGCGCCGGGAAGGGAGGGGAGCGCGAGCCGCTCCGGCCCGGGGCCCGCCGTCACCCGCACGTAGGCGGCGACCCGCCAGGGCCCGCCCCCGTCCCGGCGCCAGGCCGCCAGGTAGCGGGCGTGCGCCGTCCCCCCCGCGGCGGGGCGGGTCTCCAGGTTGCCCAGCGTGTAGCCGCGCGTCCCGTCGGCCGACACTTCGGCGCGGAGCGTCTCCCGGCGCACCGCGACGGCCGAGGTGTCCGCGGCCAGGAGGGCCGCCACCGCCTCGCGCCCCCGGACCACGGGGTGCCCCGCCAGCAGGTAGACCGCGTCCGGGGCCATCCCGGGGACCAGCCCCCCGGCCGCCAGGGCGCGGTCGGCCACCGCCAGCGCCTCGCGGGCGTCGGGGGGGGAGGGCGCGGCCCGCGGGACGGCGGGGGTGCCGCACCCGGCGGCGGCCAGGAGGAGGAGGGGAAGCCGGCGACGGACGCTCACGTGGGTGCTCCGGGAAGGGGGTTCGCTGTCGGGTGCCGCGGCGGGACGTTACGCACGGCGGCGCGGGGCGGTCCACGGCCGCGTGACGGGCCGGCGGTTTGCCGGGACGGACCCTCCCCCCGGCGTGACGAACGGCGCCGGGCCGGGCGGGAGGGCGGCGCGTCCGCCCGGCGGGGAGCCCGTCCCTCCGGAGTGCGTCCCGTCCCCCGCCCCTGGCGTCCGCGGCGCACCGCGCGTTAGGCTCCACGCTCCCGGGACCCGACACACCCCCACCGGAGGACCCCTCAGGGCGGCCATGGAGCACACCCTCTCACCCCTGCGCCGGTTCGCCATCGGCTTCGCCGTGTGGACGGCGGTGGGGCTCGTCTCCGTCCAGGCGGCGGCCACCTCGCTGGCGGTGGCGGGGAAGGAGATGTCCTGGCGCTTCCACCTGGTCACCTGCCTGGCCAGCGTCTGGATCTGGGCGCTCTACACGCCGCTGATCATGGCGGCGGCCCGGCGGTGGCCGGTGCTGGGGCGGGGCCGCCGCCTGCGCAACTTCGCGCCGCACGTCCTCATGGTCCCGGCGCTGACCGCCCTGGACGCCTGGCTCCTGACCTCCGCCGAGCGGCTCTTCCTGGGGCGCGCCGTGCACTCCTCCGCCACCAGCTACTTCC
Source organism: uncultured Gemmatimonadales bacterium (assembly GCA_963733105.1). Taxonomy (GTDB): domain Bacteria; phylum Gemmatimonadota; class Gemmatimonadetes; order Longimicrobiales; family Longimicrobiaceae; genus JAFAYN01. Next base: position 197,046 of record CAVTCB010000007.1, read on the forward strand.
TTTCCGCGCTCACGCTGAACCTCATCTCCTACGCGGTGGTCACCGCCGTGGGGAGCGCCGGGCTCCTCATGCGGCAGCTCCGCGACGAGGAGGCGCGCTCCGCCCGGCTCGCTTCGCAGCTCACCACCGCCCAGCTCTCGGCGCTGCGGGCGCAGCTCCACCCGCACTTCTTCTTCAACACCCTCAACGCCATCGCCGAGCTCATCCACCGCGACGCCGACGCCGCCGACCGGATGGTCACCCGGCTGGGCGCCTTCCTGCGGCGGTCGCTGGACGTGTCGGAGCGGCAGGAGATCGCGCTGGAGGAGGAGGTGGAGGCGCTGGAGGCGTACCTGGACGTGGTGCGGCTCCGCTTCCGCGACCGGGTGTCGGTGGCCGTGGAGGTGGACCCGGACGCCCTCTCCGCCCCGGTCCCGCCGCTGGTCCTCCAGCCGCTGGTGGAGAACGCCCTCAAGCACGGCCTGGAGCCCAAGGAGGGGCCGGGCCGGCTGGAGGTGGCGGCGCGCCTGGAGCGGGGGCGGCTGGTGCTGGAGGTGCGGGACGACGGGGTGGGGCTCCCCGCGTCCGGCGCGGTGCGGGAGGGGATCGGGGTGCGGAACACGCGCGACCGACTGCGGCAGCTCTACGGCCCCGCCGCCGGTCTGTCGCTGGAGCCGCGCCCGGGGGGCGGGACCGTGGCCACGGTCCTCCTCCCCCTTCCCGCGGCCGTGGCGGGGAGCGCCGCGCGGTGAGCGGCCCGGTGCGGGTGGTGGTGGTGGACGACGAGGAGCTGGCCCGCGAGCGGCTGCGCCGGCTCCTGGAGCGCGAGCCCGACGTGGCGGTGGTGGCGGAGTGCGCCAACGGGAAGGAGGCGGTGCGGGAGGTGCTGGCGCGCCGCCCCGACGTGCTCTTCCTGGACGTGCAGATGCCGGGGCTGGACGGCTTCGGGGTGCTGCGGGCGCTGCGGGCCGAGGCGGACGCGGGGGGGACGGGGGCGGGGCCGCTCCCGCTGGTGGTGTTCGTGACCGCCTTCGACGAGCACGCCCTGCGCGCCTTCGACGTGCACGCGGTGGACTACGTGCTCAAGCCCATCGACCCCGACCGCTTCCGCGACGCGGTGGCCCGCGCGCGGGCGCGCCACGCGCAGGCCGACTCGGCACGGCGCCTGCGCGAGCTGCAGCGCCTGCTGGAGCACGTGGAGGCACCCGGCGCGCCCCGGGAGCCGGAGGAGGCCGCCGAGGCCACGCTCCAGCGCGCCGCCCCGCGGAGCGCCGACCGGCTCCTGGTGCGCTCGCAGGAGCGGCTGTTCTTCGTGCGCACCGCGGAGATCGACTGGATCGAGGCGGCGGGAAACTACGCCAAGCTGCACGTGGGCGGCCGGACGCACCTGATCCGCGAGACCATGGCGCGCCTGGAGGAGGGGCTGGACCCGGCGCGGTTCGCCCGCATCCACCGCTCCACCATCGTGAACCTGGACCGGGTGCGCGAGATGGAGCCGTGGTTCTCCGGCGAGTACCTGGTGGTGATGGAGGACGGGACGCAGCTACGGATGAGCCGCTGGTACCGCGAGCGGGTACTGGGCCGCTTCGGTACCCTTCCCGCGGAGGCCGGACCGTAGCTGCGCTCCCGCCGGAACCTGCCGCCCCGCACTCCGGTACTGGAGCGGCACCGTCGTCCCTGGACCCCAGCCCCTTTGCCGACAATGATGCCGACGCGCCACCTCCTGATCACCCGCACCGGCGCCCTGCTCCTGGCGGCCTCGGCCGCCGGATGCGCCGCCGCGCCCGTCCCCGCGGCCACCGCTCCGGCCGCAGCCCCGACCGCGGCGGCTCCCGCCAACGCGCTCCTGGCCGAGTGGACCGGCCCCTACGGCGGCCTTCCCCCCTGGGACCGGGTGAGAGTCGCCGACTTCAGGCCGGCCCTGGAGGCGGCCATGGCCGAGAACCTGGCCGAGGTGGACCGGATCGCCGCGAGCCCCGAGGCGCCCACCTTCGAGAACACCATCGCGGCGCTGGAGCGCGCCGGGCGCGCCTACGAGCGGGTGAACAACATGTACGGGGTGTGGAGCTCCAGCATGAACACCCCGGAGTTCCAGGCCGTGGCGCGCGAGATGGCGCCGAAGATATCCGCGTTCACCGACCGGATGCGGCAGAACGAGGCGCTCTTCCGCCGCATCCAGGCCGTGGACGCCGCGAAGGCGCGGCTGACGCCGGAGCAGCAGCGGCTGATCTGGTACTACAACGACCTGTTCGTGCGGGCGGGCGCGCGCCTGGACGCGCCGGGCAAGGCGCGGCTCTCCGCCATCAACCAGCAGCTCGCCGGGCTCTACACCGGCTTCAGCCAGAACGTGCTGGCGGACGAGAACGAGCAGACGCTGGTGCTCCGCAGCGAGGCCGAGCTGGCGGGGCTCCCGCAGTCGCTGCGCGACGCCGCCGCCGCGGAGGCCGCGTCCCGGCAGATGCCCGGCGCGTGGGTCGTCTCCAACACCCGCTCCTCCGTCGACCCGTTCCTCACCTACTCCGAGCGGCGCGACCTCCGCGAGAAGGCGTGGCGGATGTTCGTGAACCGAGGCGACAACCCCGGGGAGCGCGACAACAACGCCACCATCTCCGAGATCCTCCGGCTCCGCGCCGAGCGCGCCAAGCTGCTGGGGTACCCCACGCACGCGCACTGGCGGCTGGACGGCGCCATGGCGGGGACGCCGGAGCGCGCCATGGAGCTGATGGAGGCGGTGTGGACGCCCGCCGTGGCGCGCGCGCGCACCGAGGTGGCCGACATGCAGGCGCTCGCCCGCCGCGAGGGGGCGAGCTTCGCGATCGAGCCCTGGGACTACCGCTTCTACGCGGAGAAGGTGCGCAAGGAGCGCTACGACCTGGACCAGAACCAGGTGAAGCCGTACCTCCAGCTGGAGAAGCTGCGCGAGGGGATGTTCTGGGTGGCGGGAGAGGTGTTCGGGTTCCGCTTCGCCCCCGTGGAGAACGTCCCCGTGTTCCACCCGGACGTGCGGGTGTGGGAGGTGACGGACCGCGCCACCGGGCGCCACGTGGGGGTGTGGTACTTCGACCCCTACGCCCGCCCCGGGAAGCGCTCCGGCGCCTGGATGGCGGCGTACCGCCGCCAGGCCACCATGGACGGCCCGGTCACCACCCTCGTCTCCAACAACTCCAACTTCGTGAAGGGCCGCCCCGGCGAGCCGGTGCTCATCTCCTGGGACGACGCCACCACGCTGTTCCACGAGTTCGGGCACGCCATGCACGGCCTCTCCTCGGCCGTGACCTACCCGTCGCTTTCGGGGACGGCGGTGTCGCGCGACTTCGTGGAGTTCCCCTCGCAGCTCATGGAGCACTGGCTCGCCACGCCCGAGGTCCTGCAGCGCTTCGCGGTGCACTACCAGACCGGGGAGCCGATCCCGCAGGAGCTGGTGCAGCGCATCGCGCGCGCCTCCACCTTCAACCAGGGATTCGCCACGGTGGAGTACCTGTCGAGCGCGCTGGTGGACATGAAGCTGCACCTGGCGGGCGACCGGAAGGTCGACCCGGACGCCTTCGAGCGGGAGACGCTGGCGCAGCTCGGGATGCCGGCGGAGATCGTGATGCGCCACCGCACCCCGCAGTTCTCGCACGTGTTCGCCAGCGACGCCTACTCGGCGGGGTACTACAGCTACCTCTGGTCGGACGTGCTGACGGCGGACGCCGCGGAGGCGTTCACGCAGGCGGGCGGGTTCTACGACCCGGCGGTGGCGCAGCGGCTGCGCCGGCTCTTCTCGGTGGGGAACACGGTGGACCCGGCCGTGGCGTACCGTGCCTTCCGCGGGCGCGACCCGGGGATCGACGCGCTGATGCGGAAGCGCGGGTTCCCGGTTCCGGGGGCTCGCTGATCGGGAGGAAGGGCGGGGTTCGGGCGTGCCCCCGCTGGCGCGGGGTCGGGCTGCGGCTCCGTAAAGCACGATACGACCGTGCTTAACGGAGTCGAGCCCCGGCAAACTGCGCCGGGTCTCGCCCCTTCGGGCTCGCATCCCTCACGCGGGTTATGCCGCGAAGGTGAGTGCAGGAAAAGCCCCCGGACGCATCCGCGTCCGGGGGCTTTCCCTTTCCCGTCCTCTTCTACCGGAGAACCAGCCAGCCTACGGCGCCGAGCGCGGCTCCCAGGGCGCCCGCGCGCAGGGAGGCGGTGCGGCGGCGCTCGCGGACCCGGGCGGCGTAGGCGGCGCGGAAGGCCAGCGCGTACCGCGCGCCGCGCGCACGGATGCGCCCCTCCACGCCGGGCGGGAGGCGGATCTCCCCGCCCCCTCCCTGCGACGCGGCGATGGTGACGGTCCCCAGCCCGCCCACCGCGGCCACCCCGGCCGTGGGGTCGGGGCCGAACACCGCCTCCGGGCCGAACACGCCGGCCAGCACGCCGCCCGCCAGCCCCGCGGCGGCGTAGGCCCCGGCGCCCCGGCCCTCCGCCGCGGCCCGCCCGTCCCGCCTCCCGGCGGCCACCGAGGTGTCGGGCGGCGCCGGCTCCTGCGCGGCGGCCGCCGCGGGCGCGAGGAGGAGCGCGAGCGCGAGGATGGAGAGATTCAGTCCGGCAATCGTCCGCAGACGGTCAGTCATGTGGATATCACGACGGCTCCTGCCCTTTGGCTCTGGCTCACGTCGCTCGGCGTTTCTCGGCCCTCTTCGAACTCAGCCTTTCACCCAGATCGGGGGGCGCGGTGAAGACGAAGCTCTTTCCCGCTTTCCTCTTGTATAGCAGACGGCGCCCCGCCAGGTCCAGCAGGTCGGTGCGCGCGGTACTGGTGGAGACGGCATGGCTGGTCTGGTGCGACTGCACTGTATATTGCCGTCCCGGATGTTTGAGAGCATGACTCAGGAGCGCCAACTGCCGGTGGTTCAGATCGGCCGAACGCCTCAGAAGCGCCTGAACCTCGCGAATTTCCTGCATCTTCTTCCGAAGGTACTCCTTCAACTCCTCGATCGCACGAGTGATCACGCCCAGCTGATAAAGAACGAAGTACGTCAAGTCGTTGTCGTCGGTCTCCGTGAACAGGAATGCGCGCCCATACTGGCTCGGAGCCTTTTTAAGAATCCGGGAGATGGATATGTACTCTGCCAGCCAGTAGCGATCGGACAGCATCGACCAGTAGAACAGGGCTCGCGCCGTTCTGCCGTTCCCATCGACGAATGGGTGATCGAACCCGAGCCAGAAGTGCAGAATGATCGCACGCAGCACGGGATGCATGAAGGGGCCATCGCTCGAACGTGAGTTCGCGAACTTGCACATCAGTTCCAAGCGCTCGGGAAGCTCTGCCACCAGGGGCGGCACGTGCAGAACATTCCCGTTGGCATCGCTCACTACAATGTTGTCTTCGTCAGTCCGGAAGCGCCCGGCTTCCTTCGGATCATCCAGTGTGCCTTCCGTCACGATGCGGTGCAGCTCGAATACCAGCTCGGGGGTTAGCTTCTCCATCCGGTTCGCCTGTACGAACCGCATCGCGAAGAAGTTGTTCATTATCATCCGCTCGCTCCGGTCAATTGGCCGCCGTCCGGAGCGAATCATGTCTCGTGCGACTTCCGCAGTAGTCGAGGCTCCCTCCAGCTGACTGGACGTGATGGACTCCTCGATGAGAGAGTTGATGATGTAGCGGTCGCGCGTGGACGGGTTCGTGACTTCCTCCGCCAGCTGAATACCGCCGCTGGCGTTCTGGTCGATCTCGTGGAGAAACCGGAGTACCGGATCAGGAAGCATGTATTTGAAGTCTCGCCCTTTCTTGTCCTGCAAGGGTACGATCTTCAGGGCATGATTTCTGGCGAGCTTCACACCTGCCCACCATTCTTCGTGTGTCAGCCCGGCGGGTGGGTCACGATGCCGAAGCTCATCCCAATGGAGGTACTTTCCTTCAGGGAGGGGGCCGATACCCATGATCTCAACTGCCTTGTCACCGAAGCTCACCCTTTTGACCAGCTCGGCCAGTGTTGGCGCTGGCATGGGGACTTTCATTATTCAACCCTCTCGATGATGATCTCCGATCAGCTTCCTGTTAATTTATCAGAAATTAACAGGAAATCAACAAAAGGGTGTGTTTCACCAGGCGCCCAGGCGCTCAAATCTCCTCTCTACCGCACCCCCGCCATGCTCACCGCCAGCAGGAGCACCATCTTCGTGGCGGGGAGCGCGCTCGGCGCGTGGGCCCACTCCGAGAGCGTGTGCTGGTTGCCGCCGAAGCCGCGACCGATGGCGATGGCCGGGATGCCGCGCACCACGGCCGCGTTGGCGTCCGTGGAGCCGGTGGCGACCGCCTCCGAGGGGAGTCCCAGGAAGCGGTGGACGTCCACCGCGGTGCGCACCAGCGGGTGCGCCAGCCGGTCGCGGAGCGACTCCTCCGTCCCCCCCGCGCGGTTGCGGGTCACCACCTCCCGGTCCCAGCGCACCCGCTCCCGCTCCGCCGCCCGCGCCACGCGGGCCGTGATCTCCGCGTCCAGCGAGTCCAGGAGCACCGGGTTCACGGAGCGCAGGTCCATGGTGAAGGACACCTCCTCCGGGATGGCGTTGAAGATCTTCCCCCCGTCCAGCATCCCCACGTTGTAGACGGCGCCGCCCCGCCCCTCGGGGACGCGGATCTCGTAGATGGAGCGCACCGCCTCGGCCAGGGCGCGCGCCGGGTGCGGCTTCCCCGCCGAGGTGTTGGTGTGCGACCCCTCGCCGAGGAAGCGGTAGCGCGTCCAGTAGATCCCCAGCGCCCCGTAGAACACCGCCCCCAGCCCCCCGTCCATCGCCACCACCGCCTCCGCAGCGCCGGGGTTCCGCTCCAGCCAGTAGTCCATCCCCCTGAGCCCCAGCTCCTCCTGCGCCGTGCCGACGAAGAGCAGGTCGCCGCGGGTGCTCACCTTCGCCGCGTTCAGCGCCCGCACCACGGCCAGCAGGTTCGCCAGGGAGGCCGAGTTGTCGAAGACGCCCGGCGCGCGCAGGGTGTCGCCCTGGCGCCGCACCCGGACGTCGGTGTCCAGCGGGTGCACCGTGTCCAGGTGCGCCGCGAAGGCCACCGTGGGGCCCCCGCCCGTCCCGCGGCGGCGCCCCGTGACGTTGCCGATGGAGTCCACCGTCACCTCCAGCCCCTCGCGCTGCATCTGCTCGCGCAGGTACGCCGCGCGCGCCTCCTCGTGCGTGGAGGTGCCGGGGATCTCGGTGATCCGGATCCACTCCTCCACCTGCCGGGTGAAGCCCGCCTCCAGGTGCCCCAGCGCGGCGCGCACCTCGGCGCGCCCGGCGGTCCGGGGCGTGAAGCGGGTGGGGCCCTGCTGCTGCTGCGCGGCGAGCGGCGGCGCCGCCAGGGCCAGGAGCGCGGGGAGGACGCGGAGGAAGGGGGTGCGCATCGGGACCGGTGGCTGGGGATGGACGTGGCGGAGGACGCGGGGAAGGTGGAGGGCGGGGGCGCGGGGCCGCAAGGGCGGGAGCGCCTTCTCCCTTGCCGTGTCGCCGCGCGGGCGTTCTCTTCGGGGCGTCCGCCGCGGTCCGCATCCATCCGTCACAAGGAGTGCGCGTGAGCATCACCCACATCGGCGCCGTCCCCGTCCACGTCACCGACATGGAGCGGGCGGCGGACTACTACACCCGCGTCCTGGGGCTGCGCCTGGACAAGACCATCGCGCGCCCGGACGGCACGCCGTACATGATGTGGATCGGCTTCCCGGAGGGGCGGGCCATCTTCATCCTGGTGGACGCCGCCGCGGTGGGGATGTCCGAACGGGTGGGCGGCTTCACGGGGATCGTGCTGGACGTGGACGACGCGGAGCGCACCTTCGCCGAGCTGCAGGAGCGCGGCGCCACCTTCGCGCGCCCCCTGGTGCGCGGCGAGGACGCCTGGCGCGCGGTGGTGGCGGACCCGGACGGCAACGAGTTCCTCCTCTACCAGCCGGCCGACGAGAAGGACCGGCACTGAGGGTTCAGGAGTTCAGGATGGGGTTCGGGCGTGCCCCCGGCTGGCGCCGGGGTCGGGCTGCGGCTCCGTAGGGAACGATACTACTGTTCCCAACGGAGTCGAGCCCCGCGCAAACTGCGCGCGGGTCTCGCCCCTTCGGGCTCGCATCCCTCACGCAACTGCTTTGCGTACACACAGTTTGCAGCTCGTGCTCCCCTCCTCCCGGCGGACCCCCTGCCGCCACCCCGGGTAATCCCAGCACCACGCGAAACCCTCCCGGGAGAAAGACCCTGCGCGCACGAGCCCTCCTCGCCACGCTCCTCCTCGGCCTCGCGGCCGGGTGCGGGGCGCCCCCCGACCCCTCCGCCCCGCCTGACGCGGGGCGGGAGCTGCGGAGCGGGCGCCGGTGGGCGGACGCGCTGGAGCGGCGCACGCGCGACGTGGCCGCGGCCGACTCGGTGGCGGCGGACGAGGCGCTGGCGCTGGGCTACCTGGAGCGGCTCCGGCTGGGGATGGGGAGCCCGTTCCGGACGGCGGAGCAGGCGCTCCGCGACCCGCGGCTGGCGGACACGCTGCGCCCCCGGCTGGCCTGGGCGCTCCTGGCGCGCACGCGGGACGGCGAGGGGCACCGGGTGGACCCGGCGGCGCTGGACGCGGTGGGGCGCGGAGCGGAGGGGTGGGGACGGGGGGCGCTGCACCTGGCGCTGGTGGAGGACGCGGTGGAGCGCGCCCGCGACCCGCGCGACGGGGAGCGCGCGGCGCGCATGGCGTACGCGGTGGCCGCCGCGGCGGGGGACGCGGCGGAGACCGCGCCGCGCGCGGTGGCGCGGGCGGCGGCGCTGGTCCGCGACCGGCGGCTGGCGCGGGAGGACGCGCGCGCCCTGCTGACGGCGGCGGACTCGCTGCGCGTCTCGCCGCTGGAGCTGCTCCCGCGGTGGCGCGCGGAGCGGCGCTTCCGGGCGGAGGCGCCGCTCCTCCTCCCGCCGGGGGCGGACGCGGAGCGGGCCGCGGCGGGGATCGCGCTCCGCCTGGCCGCCCGCCTGCGCGCGGGGGCGCGCTACGGGGCCTGGCCCGCGCTCCCCGCGCCGCCGCCCGCCGAGAGGGGGCTGGGGCCGGGCGCGGCGGAGCGGCTGGCGCGGCTGGCGGACTCGTCGGGGCTCCCGCCGCAGCCGCCGGTGGCGGTCACGGTGGGCTCCTTCCGGGAGCTGCTCCTGGCGGGGGCCCCCGGGGGCGCGGCGGACGAGCCCCGGCGCCGCTTCCTGCGTGAGGCGTGGAACGAGGAGCGCTTCGTGGCGGAGCTGGCCCGCCTCCGGGCCGCGGGGGCGGAGGGGCCCGGCCCCGGGTCGGTGGCGCTCGCCGTGGCCGTGGCGATGCGCGCCTGGGCGCAGGAGCCGGTGTGGTTCCCGGGCTTCCCCGCCCCCACGGAGCGGGAGCTGCGCCTGGTGCACGGCCTGGGCGCGGTGTCCTGGGGGCCCGAGGTCCCGGAGGCGTGGCGCCCCTACTCGCTGCGGATGCTCCAGTTCGCGCTGCTGGACCTGGAGCGGGTGCTCCCCGGCTTCGCGGTGGAGGGGCTCCGGGTGCGCTTCCGGGGCACGGGGCGCGAGGAGGCGCTGGCCACCCACACCCCGAGCCCGCGCGCCCTCACCCTCCCGCCGGAGTCGGCGGCGGGGACGCTGGCGCACGAGCTGGCCCACGACCTGGACTGGCAGGCGGCCCGCGCCCGCCGGGGGGTGCGCGGGGCGTACCTCACCGACCGCGCGGTGCGCCAGGGTCGCGGGGCGCTGGCGGCCTCGATGCGGGCGCTGGCGGCGGCGCCGCTGGAGGTGCCCGGCCCGGGAACGGGGGAGCGCCCCTCCCCCGACCGCCGCCCGACGGAGGTGTTCGCCCGGCACGCGGACTGGTTCGTGGCGGCGGCGCTGGCCCGCCGCGGGATCTCCAGCGGCTACCTGTCCGCGGCGCAGGACGCCGTGCTGAAGGGGTACGCGGGCGCGGCGGCGCCGGACGCGGAGGGGCGCTCCGGGGCGGCGACGGTGCGCGTGCTGGGGGAGATGACCGCCGTCCCGGCGGAGGAGGCGGCGTGGTTCCTGGAGTGGTTCGGACCGGAGCGGGCGCCGCCGCTGGAGGAGCGCGTGCGCGCGTTGCTGGACTCGCCGCTCCCGGAGGCGCGCGCGGCGGCGGGAGGGGACGGCCAGGACGGGTGCGCCGCCGGGGCGCCGCTCCTGGGCGAGGACCCGCTCCGCCGCGAGGTGGTGGCGCTCGCCGCGCGCGCCCGGGCGCGGGGGATGGCGCTGGAGCAGGCGGAGCGGCTGGCGGGGGCGCCGGGGCGGAGCTGGCTGGCCCGGCAGCTGGACGGCACGCTCTGGTCCCCGGTGGCGGTGGACTCGGCCACGGCCGCGCTGGTGGAGCCGCTGGCACGCCGGGTGGAGGAGCTGGACCGCGGCCCCGACTTCCCGGCGGCGGGGGGGAGTCCCTTCGCGCTCCCGGCGCCCCGGTGCCGGGCCGGACTGCCGTCCGCGTAGGGAACAGTTGGCACGCGGCACGCGGATTGCTTTCCCTACTCCTGGGCAGTCCACAGAAAAACTCGAACCTGACGGAGATCCAATGCGATCCATCCGATATCTCGCGGTCCCGGCCCTGGCGCTGGCGTTCATGTCGACGGCGTGCACGGCCAAGGTGGAGGAGGAGGGAAAGATGCCCGACGTGGACGTCCAGGGCGGTGAGATGCCCAAGGTGGACGTGGACGCGGCGGAGGTGACCGTGGGCACGGACACGAACACGGTGGTCACCCCCGACGTGGACGTGAACGCCCCCAAGCAGTAGCACGCGGGCGGCAGGACGGAGGGAAGGGGAAGGGCCCGGACGACCAGTCCGGGCCCTTCTCCATTGACACGGGCATGAAATCTGCGCATATTTCCGAACACAAACCGAAGACATCCGGCCGGAAAGGCCCCTGCTCGGCACAGCGCCCGGGCGAGGGGCCTTTTTGCGTTCCGTCGGAGGGCCCCCGGCGGACGCGACGACAACCAGCAGCAGCACCTCCCGGGCATTTCCGGGTCGGCCGACCGGTCGCGCGAGACCGGCGGCCGGTCGGCGGCGTCCCGCGCTCCGTGGGACGCCCACACCGCGAAACGACTCTGGAGGAAGCCATGGTACGCGTCACGATCGACATCTACTCCGGCCGCCCGAACCCCTCGTTCCTGCTGGACGAGAAGGAGGCCAAGGAGATCCTGCGGCAGCTCTCGGCCGAGCCCGACGCGGTCACCCCGGACGACGTCACCACCGGGATCCTGGGGTTCCGCGGGATGATCCTGGAGCTGGAGGACGACCAGGCGAGCGGCCTGTCGCTCCCGCGCCGCCTGCGCATCGGCGGCGGGGTCTCGAAGAAGGAGGGGAAGGGGCTGGAGCTGGCCCAGCGCCTGCTGGAGCGGGCCGGGAAGCTGACCCCGGCGGCGGAAGGGGACTTCGGCAAGCTCGGGGTGTACGACGAGGCGGCGCTGAAGAAGCTGGTGGCCGAGGAGCTGGTGCGCGTGGAGTCGGAGCCGGGGGTGCTCGAGTCCGCGCTGTCGGCGGGGACGCCGATCGCGGCGCTCCCGGAGGGGGAGCAGGCGTCGGGCGAGGGCTCGGTGTCGGCGCAGGCGGCCGCGCCGGTGCTGGGGCGTGACGCCACCACCTGGGCCGCCTACACGGCGGGGACGTGCAGCGTGGAGGCGTCGGCGTTCAATCCCAACTTCTGGAACCTGAGCGCGACCGTGCGGCTGAACAACAACTGCTACAACTACGCCAACAACAAGCGCACGGACACCTTCGCCCAGCCGGGGCGGGCCACCGGGGCGCAGGCCACCACCATGGCGTGCTCCAACGTGACCACGGGCGCCGTGAGCGACGGCCTGAAGGCGCAGCCGAACTGCGCGACCACGGGCGTGCCGCGCTACTACGTGGCGCTGGTGGTGGCGCCCGGGCAGGACTACCACTGGTACCGGTTCCAGAGCAACGGCTACTGGGGCCACAAGCCCGGCGGGACCAGCGCCAAGAACACGGACAACAGCGGGGTGGTGATCACCAATCCGCAGACGGCGAACCGCGGAATCTACACCAACTTCTGCGGCTACTTCACCGCACCCACCAACGCACAGATCGCATGACCACACGCGCGCGCCGGGGGGCCGGCCCCCTCCCTTCCCGTCCATCCCTTCGGGGGATCGGCCTCCTGGCGTGCGCACTCCTGGCGTGGAGCGGCTCCGGCTGCTCCACGCCCCTCGCGACGGGAGGAAGCCAGATGCAGATCGAAGCGGACGTCTTCAGCGGGCTGCCGAACCCGCGGTGGTCGCTGAGCGCGGAGGAGTCGGCGGAGCTGTCGCGCCGGATGCGGGAGCTCCCGGCGGCCGCGAGCCCCGGGGCGCTCTTCGACGGGCTGGGCTACCGCGGGATGGTGGTGACCGGGCTGGAGGGGGAGTGCACGGAGCTCCGCGTGCAGCGGGGCGAGGTGCGCGCCCGGTGCGGGAGCGAGACCCGCGCCTTCACGGACCCGGGACGGGCGCTGGAGCGCTGGCTGGTGGGCACCGGCCAGGGCCGCGCCGAGCCCGGAACGCTGGAGATGCTCCGCAAGGAGACCGGGGCGTAGACCTGTCTCCGGAGCGCAGGTCGTCGGCGGGGCGCTCCCTCCGGAAAGCGAGAACTCGCTTCGCTCAGACAGCTCGCTTTCCTCCGGGAGCACCCCACCTCCTCCCGGGGATGGCTCCTACTACAACTACGCGCGCAGCCCGACCCCCGCGCCAGCGGGGGGCACGCCCGAACCCTAATCCCCTCCCAGCGCCTCCCCCAGCTCCCGTGCCAGAACGGCGACGTGAGGCTCGCGCACCAGGGCGAAGTGGCTCCCCGGCACGGGCCGCACCGTCACCCCGCCCGCGGCCACCCGCTCCCACCCGGCGGTGTCCGTCTCCGACGGGTCGTGCTCCGTGGCGCGCAGCAGCGTCACCGCGCCGCCGTAGCGCCCCGGCGTGTACGCGTACAGCGCGGCCAGGTTCGCGCGGAAGACGCGATAGAGGCGCTCCACCGTCTCCGGCTCCACGTCCGCGGGGACCGCGCCGGCGGCCCGCGCGCCCTCCAGCACCCGGCGCAGGTACTCGCCCGGGGCCGCGCCCTCCGCGGGGGGTAGCTCCGCGAGGCCCAGGTCGGCGGCGAAGGTGCGCACCAGCACCCGCTCGTCGTCCGGGAGCGCCCTCCCGTGCAGCGCGGGGGCGTGGGCGTCGATCAGGGCCAGCAGCTCCACCTCCTCTCCGGCGGCCTCCAGCTGCCGCGCCATCTCGAAGGCCACCACCCCGCCCATGGACCACCCGCCCAGCCGGTACGGCCCCTCCGGCCGGACGCCGCGCACGGCGCGCAGGTAGCCGGCGGCCATCTCCTCCACCGTCGCGTCCCCGGCCCCCTCGGCCTCCGCCGCCAGGGCGCGGGAGCGGAGCCCGTACACCGGTTGCTCCGGGTCCAGGCGGCCGGCGAGGGCGGCGTAGGAGAGCACGTCGCCCCCCACGGCGTGCACCAGGAAGAGCGGCGCCCGGCTCCCCCCGGGGCGGATCGGCACCAGCGGCGAGGCGTCCGGCGCCACCTCCTCGCGGCGCAGCACGGCGGCCAGCGCCTCCACGGTGGACGCGGTGAAGAGCGTGGCGAGGGGGAGCCGCGCCCCGGTGGCCTTCTCCACCTGCGCCATCAGCCGCACCGCCAGGAGGGAGTGCCCGCCCAGCTCGAAGAACCCGTCGCGCACCCCCACCCGCTCCACGCCCAGCACCTCCTCCCACACCCCGGCCAGCGCCCGCTCCAGCGCGTCCCGCGGCGCCAGGTAGGCCCCGGCGGCCGACGCCTCCGGCGCGGGGAGCGCCCCGCGGTCGGTCTTGCCGTTGGGGGAGAGCGGGAGGGCGTCCAGCACCACCACGGCGGAGGGGACCATGTACTCCGGGAGGTGCGCGGCGGCGTGCGCCCGCAGCTCCGGGGGGGAGGGCTCCGCACCGGTCACGTACGCCACGATGCGCCGGTCCCCCGGCCGGTCCTCGCGCACCACGGCCACCACCTCCCGCACGGAGGGGTGGCGGCCCAGCACGGCCTCCACCTCGCCCAGCTCGATGCGGAAGCCGCGCACCTTGACCTGGAAGTCGGTGCGCCCGAAGTACTCCAGCACCCCGTCCGCCCGCCAGCGCACCCGGTCCATGACGCGGTACATCCGCGATCCCGGGGCGTCGAACGGGTTGGGGAGGAACCGCTCCGCCGTCAGGTCGGGGCGGCCGGCGTAGCCGCGCGCCAGCCCGTCGCCGGCCAGGTACAGCTCGCCCACCACGCCGGCGGGGACGGGGTGGAGGTGGCGGTCCAGGACGTACGCCCGGGTGTTCGCCACCGGGCGCCCGACGAGGACCTGCTCCGCTCCCCGCTCCACGAGCGAGTAGGTGGAGTAGGTGGTGTCCTCGGTGGGGCCGTAGAGGTTGCCGACCTTTTCGACCGTTCCGAGAGCGTAGAGCCCCTGCGCCAGCGGGTTCGGGAGCGCCTCGCCGCCCAGGTTCAGCGTCCTCACCGAGGCCGGGATGCCGCCGGTGCGCAGCAGCTCCGCGGCCGCGCTGGGGACCATGCTGGCGTACGCGACGGGCTCCTCCACCGTCGCCAGCTCCAGCGCGTTCTCCACCAGCACCAGCTTCCCGCCCCAGCAGAGGGTGCCGAAGACCTCCGCCACCGACACGTCGAAGTTGATCGACGTGGAGAACAGGGTCGAGGCGCGCTCCTCGTCGGAGACGTTCTCGCGCAGCCAGTGCAGCAGCACGACCGTGGAGGAGTGCCGGATCATCACCCCCTTGGGGCGGCCCGTGGAGCCGGAGGTGAAGATGACGTGCGACAGGCTCTCCGGGAGCACGCCGCTCTCCGGGACGTCGTCGGGCTCGCCCGAGGCGGCGTCGGCGAAGACCGGCTCGGCCCCGCTCTCCGGGAGCCGCTCGGCGAGCCCCGGCTCGGTGAGGACCAGCTCGACGCGCGCGTCCTCCAGCATGTAGCCCAGGCGCTCGCGCGGGTACGCGGGGTCCAGCGGGACGTAGGCGCCGCCCGCGCGCAGCACGGCGAGCAGCGCGACGAGCAGCTCCGGCGTGCGGCTCATGCACACGCCGACGCGGGTCTCGGGCCCGGCGCCCCGCCTCCGCAGCGCGTTCGCCAGCCGGGCGGAGCGGCGCTCCAGCTCGGCGTAGGTCAGCGTCTCGCCGCGGTGGACGACCGCGGCCGCGGCCGGCGTGCGGGCGGCCTGCGCGGCGAACAGGTCGTGGACGCGAAGCCCGGCGGGGTACGGGCGCTCCGTCGCGTTCCACTCCTCCAGCACCCGCACCCGCTCGTCGGCCCCCAGGAGCGGGACCCCGGTGAAGGGGCGGTCGGGGTCCGCGGCCATCCCCTCCAGCAGGGCGGCGAAGCCCGCGAGCATCCGCTCCACGGTGGCGCCCTCCCACAGGTCGGCGCGGTAGGTGACGCCGCCGGACAGGCGCTCCCCGTCGTCGCGCATCCCCACGGTGAGGTCGAACTTGGCGGTGGCGCTCCCCGCCCCCACCGGCTCCACGCGCACCCCGCCCAGCTCCAGGCCGCCCTCCCCGGCGCCCGCGCTCTCCAGCGTGAACATGGCCTGGAAGAGCGGGGCGTGGGCCAGGGAGCGCTCCGTCCGCAGCTCGTCCACCAGCCGCTCGAAGGGGAGGTCCTGGTGCGCGTGGGCCTCCAGGACGCGCTCGCGCGCCTGCCCCACCAGCGCCCGGAAGGACGGCTCGCCGGCCAGGTGGCCGCGGAGCACCAGGGTGTTGACGAAGAAGCCGATCAGCCCCTCCGTCTCCAGGCGGCTCCGCCCGGCCACCGGCGTGCCGACCACCACGTCGTCCTGCCCCGACCAGCGCGCGAGGAACGCCTGGAAGCCGGCCAGGAGCACCGCGAAGAGCGTGGCCCCCTCCGCCCGGGCGAGCGAGCGCAGCGCCCGCGACGCTTCCTCCCCGAGGGCGAAGCCGCGCGCGCCGCCGTGCAGCCCGGCCACCGCGGGGCGGGGGTGGTCGGTGGGGAGCTCCAGCAGGGGGGGCGCGCCGCCCAGCCGCTCCTTCCAGTAGCCGATCTGCCGCTCCAGCGTCTCGCCCGTGAGCCAGGCGCGCTGCCAGGCGGCGTAGTCGGCGTACTGCACCGGGAGCTCGGGGAGCGGGGAGGGCTCGCCGCGCGAGAAGGCGCCGTACAGCGCCGACACCTCGCGCACCAGCACGCCCATGCTCCACCCGTCGCTCACCACGTGGTGCAGGTTGACCAGGAGGAGGGAGTCGTCGTCGGCCAGGCGCGCCAGGGCGGCGCGGAGGAGCGGCCCGCGCGACAGGTCGAAGGGGCGGCGCGCGTCCTCCACGGCCAGGCGGCGCGCCTCGCGCCCGCGGGCCTCCGCCGGGAGCCCCGACAGGTCGGCGACGGGGAGCACGCGCGGGGCGGGCTCCCGGATCACCTGCACCGGCTCCCCGTCCACGCGGGCGAGGACGGTGCGCAGCGACTCGTGCCGGCGGACGAGCTCGGTGAGCGCGCGCTCCAGCGCCCGCGCGTCCAGCGCCCCCCGCAGCCGCAGCGGGAAGGGCATGTTGTAGGCGGGGCTCCCCGGCTCCAGCTGGTCGATGAACCAGAGCCGCTGCTGCGCGAACGAGAGCGGGAGCGGCCCGTTCCGCGGGACCGGGAGCAGGGGCGGGACCCGCACGCCCGCGACGGTGCGCAGCGACTCGTCCACGCGCTCCGCCAGGGCGGCCACGGTGGGGGCCTCGAAGAGCGCTCGCAGCGGGACCTCCACCCCCAGCGCCGCCTGCACCCGGGAGATCACCTGCGTCGCCAGGAGCGAGTGCCCGCCCATGGCGAAGAAGCCGTCCGCGACGCCCACGCGCTCGCGCCGCAGCACCTCGGCGTAGATCCCGGCCAGGATCTCCTCGGTGGGGGTGCGGGGCGCGACGTACGCCTCCCCGGGGTCGACGGCGCCGGGCACGGGGAGGGCCTTCCGGTCCACCTTGCCGTTGGGGGAGAGCGGGAAGGCGTCCAGCACGAGGACGGCGGAGGGGACCATGTAGTCGGGGAGGTGCGCGGCGACGTGCGCCCGCAGCTCCGCGGCGGAGGCGCCCGTGCCCGTCACGTAGGCGACGATACGCCGGTCTCCGGGCGCGTCCTCGCGCACCACGGCCACCACGTCGCGGACGGACGGGTGGCGCCCCAGCACGGCCTCGATCTCGCCCAGCTCGATGCGGAAGCCGCGCACCTTGACCTGGAAGTCGGTACGGCCGAAGTACTCCAGCACCCCGTCGGCGCGCCAGCGCACCCGGTCCATGACGCGGTACATCCGCGCTCCCGGCGCGCCGAACGGGTCGGGCAGGAACCGGTCGGCGGTGAGGTCGGGCCGGCCCTCGTACCCGCGCGCCAGCCCGTCGCCGGCCAGGTACAGCTCGCCGACGATACCCACGGGCACCGGTTTGAGCCGCGCGTCCAGCACGTACGCCCGCGTCTTCGCCAGCGGGCGGCCGATGTACACCTGCTCCCCCCCGCGCTCCACGAGCGAGTAGGTGGAGTAGGTCGTGTCCTCGGTGGGGCCGTACAGGTTCCTCACCTTGTCCACCGTCGGGAGCGCGTACAGTCCCTGCGCCAGCGGGCCCGGCAGCGCCTCGCCGGCCAGGTTCAGCGTCCTGACCGACGCCGGGATGCCCCCCGTCCGCAGCAGCTCCACCGCCGCGCTGGGGACCATGCTGGCGTAGACCACCGGCTCCTCCACCGTCGCCAGCTCCAGCGCGTTCTCCACCACAACCAGCTTCCCGCCCCAGCAGAGGGTGCCGAAGATCTCCGCCACCGACACGTCGAAGTTGATGGAGGTGGAGAACAGCACGGACGACCTTTCCTCGTCCGGCACGTTCTCCCGCAGCCAGTGCAGGAGGACCACGGTGGAGGAGTGGCGGATCATCACCCCCTTGGGACGGCCGGTGGAGCCGGAGGTGAAGATGACGTGCGACAGGTTCTCCGGGAGCACCCCGCTCTCCGGCGCCGCGTCGGGCTCGCCCGAGGCCGCGTCGGCGAAGAGCGGCGCGGCCCCGCTCTCCGGGAGGCGGTCGACGAGCCCCGGCTCGGTGAGGACCAGGCCGATCCCGGCGTCCTCCACCATGTAGCCCAGGCGCTCGCGCGGGTACGCCGGGTCCAGCGGCACGTAGGCACCGCCCGCGCGCAGCACGGCCAGGAGCGCGACCAGCAGCTCCGGCGTGCGGCTCATGCAGACGCCCACGCGGCTCTCCGGCCCCACGCCGCGCCTGCACAGGGCGTTGGCCAGCCGGGCGGAGCGGCGCTCCAGCTCGGCGTAGCTCATCGTCTCTCCCCGGTGGGAGACCGCGGGCGCGGCCGGGGTGCGGGCCGCCTGCGCGGCGAACAGGTCGTGCACGCGAGAGCCCGCGGGATAGGGCCGCTCCGTCGCGTTCCATTCCTCCAGCACCTGGGTCCGCTCCTCCGGCCCCATCAGCTCCACCTCCCACAGGGGGCGGTCGGGGTGGGTGGCCAGGGCGCCGAGCAGGTTGCGGAAGTGGTTGGCCATCCGCTGCCCGGTGGACTCGTCGAACAGCTCCGTCCGGTACGAGATCGCGGCCCCGAACCCCCCGGAATCGTCCACCATGGAGATGGTCAGGTCGAACTTGGCCACCTCCCGCCCGCGCGACAGCGACTCCACCGCCAGCGTCCCCAGCTTCACCTCCCGGTCCTCGTCCTTGGCCTGGAGCGAGAACATCACCTGGAAGAAGGGGGTGTGGCGGAGCGAGCGCTCCGGCTGCAGCTCCTCCACCAGCTTCTCGAAGGGGACGTCCTGGTGCCCGAAGGCGCCCAGGGTGGCGTCGCGCGCGCGGTGCACCACGGCGCGGAGGGTGGGGTCGCCGTCCAGCCGGACGCGCAGCACCAGGGTGTTCACGAAGAAGCCGATCAGCCCCTCCGTCTCCAGGCGGTTGCGCCCGGCCACGGGGGTGCCGACGCTCACGTCCTCCTGCCCCGACCAGCGGGCGAGGAGCGCCTGGAAGGCCCCCAGGAAGAGGACGAACGGGGTCACGCCCTCGCTCCGCGCCAGCTCCCGCAGCTCGGCCGCGAGCTGCGGGTGCAGGGCGAAGCCGCGGGTCTCCTGCGCGGAGCCGGGGACGGGCGGGCGCGGGCGGTCCGTGGGGAGGTCCAGCACCGGGGGCGCCCCGGCCAGCGTCCGCCGCCACCACTCCACCTGCTCCTCCAGCGCCGCCCCGGAGAAGCGGGTGCGCTGCCAGAGGGCGAAGTCGGGGTACTGCACGGGGAGCGGCGGGAGCGGGGACTCCCCGCCCCGGGAGTACGCCGCGTACAGGGCGGACACCTCGCGCACCAGCACCCCGGTGGACCACCCGTCGCTGACGATGTGGTGCAGGTTCAGCACGAGCCCCCACTCCCCGTCCGAGAGGCGCGCCACCAGGGCGCGGATCAGCGGGCCCCGCGCCAGGTCGAAGGGGCGCACGCTCTCGTCCCCCACCAGCCGCTGCGTCTCCCGCTCGCGGTCCCCGTCCGGGAGGCTGCCCAGGTCCACCACGGCGAGGGGGAAGGGCGCGGGCGGGCGGACCACCTGCACCGGCTCCTCCCCGGCGCGGTCGAATACGGTGCGCAGCGACTCGTGCCGGCGGACGAGCTCGGTGAGCGCACGGCGGATGGCCCGCACGTCCAGCTCGCCCAGGAGCCGGAGCGGGAAGGGCATGTTGTAGGCGGCGCTCGACGGGTCCATCTGCTGGATGAACCAGAGGCGCTGCTGCTCGAAGGAGAGCGGCACCGGCCCGTCGGTCCCGCGCGGGCGGACGCGCTCGGCGTCGCGCTTCTCCTTCGCCCGCTTCTCCAGGAGACGGCGGAGGAGGAGCTGCCGGTCGGGGGTGAGCCCCTGGAGCTGCTCGGCGGGGACCTCGTCCTCCCGCTCCCGCGCGGCGCGCTCGTCGATCCGCGCGGCGAGCCCCGAGAGGACCGGCTCCTCGAACACCGTCCGCAGCGGGAGCTCGATCCCGAACGCCTCGCGCACGCGGGAGACCACGCGCGTCGCCAGGAGCGAGTGCCCGCCCAGCGCGAAGAAGTCGTCGTCCGCGCCCGCGCGCCCGATCCTGAGCACCTCGGCCCAGATGGCGGCCAGCTTCCGCTCCGTTTCCGTGCGCGGGGGGACGTGCCCGGCCCCGGCCGCGCGCTCCGGCGCGGGGAGGGCGCGGCGGTCGGTCTTGCCGTTGGCGTTGCGGGGGAGGGCGTCCAGCACCACCAGCGCGGCGGGGACCAGGTAGTCGGGGAGGCGCTCGCGGAGCCAGGCGCGCAGCGCGGACGCGGAGGGCGCCTCCGCGGCGGGGACCACGTACCCCACCAGGCGCGCCTCGCCGGGCGCGTCCTCGCGCGCCACCACGGCGGCCTCGCGCACCGCGGGGTGCCGCTCCAGCACGGCCTCCACCTCGCCGGGCTCGATGCGGAAGCCGCGCACCTTGACCTGGCTGTCCACGCGCCCCAGGTACTCCAGCGCCCCGTCGCCCCGGCGCCGCGCCCGGTCTCCCGAGCGGTAGGCGCGCGCCCCGGGGACCCCGGCGAACGGGTCGGGGAGGAAGCGCTCGGCGGTCAGCTCCGGGCGTCCCAGGTAGCCCCGCGCCACCCCCGCCCCGCCCACCCACAGCTCCCCGGGGACGCCCACGGGGACGGGCTCGCCCCGCGCGTCCAGCAGGTACACGCGCGCGCCGGCGACCGGGCTCCCCAGGTGGACGCGCTCCGGGTCCTCCACCCGCCCGGCGGTGGTGTTCACGGTGGCCTCGGTGGGGCCGTAGTGGTTCCACACCGCCACGCCGGGAAAGGCCTCGCGCGTGCGCCGCAGCAGCTCCGGCGTCACCGCCTCCCCCCCCAGCCCCACCGCCACCAGCCCACGCGGCGCGGCCGACTCCCCCGCGGCCACCCGGTCCAGCATGGCCGCCCAGAGCGAGGGCACCCCCCCGAACGCGGTCCGCTCCCGCGACGCCAGCGCCTCCAGGAGCGCCGCGGGATCGGCGACGGTCTCCTCCGGGAGGACCCAGGCGTCGCGCCCGCGCAGGAGCGGGGGGAAGAGCTGCCGGACGTGCGCGTCGAAGGCCAGCCGGCTCACCAGCGGCTGGTCGAAGCCGTCGGGGCCCGCCACCGCCTCGTCGTACCAGCGGAGGTAGCCGGCCACCGAGCGGTGCTCCACCCCCACGCCCTTGGGGGCGCCGGTGGAGCCCGAGGTGTAGACCACGTACGCCAGGCTCTCCGGCGCGGCGCCCCCCTCCGGGGCCTCCGCGGGGTGCCGCGCGATCTCCGCCGCGTCCGCGTCCAGCCGCACCACCGCGCCGGCGTACCCCGCCAGCCGGGGCGCGAGCGCCGCCTCCGTCACCACCACGGGCGCCCCGGCGTCGGCCAGCATGGCGAGGAGGCGCGCGGCGGGGTAGCTCGGGTCGAGCGGGAGGTAGGCGCCCCCGGCCCGGAGCACGCCCAGCACCGCCACCACCGCGTCGGCGCCGCGCTCCAGGAGGAGGGCCACGGGGACGTCGGCGTGCACCCCCCGCTCCCGCAGGTGCCGGGCGAGGCGGGCGGCGCGCGCCTCCAGGGCGGCGTAGGTGAGCGTGGCGGAGCCGGCGGTGACGGCCACCGCGTCCGGGGTGCGCGCCGCCTGCGCGGCCACGAGGTCGTGCACCAGGCCCCCGCCTGCGGACGGAGCGGCGGCGGAGCCGTTCCACCGCTCCAGCACCTCGCGGCGCCCGGCGGCGTCCAGCAGCGACACCTCCGAGAGCGGGCGGTCCGGGTCGGAAGCGGCTCCCTCCAGCAGGGTGCGGTAGTGCTCCAGCAGCCGCTCGGCGGTCTCCCCGTCGAACAGGTCGGTGCGGAAGGAGAGCTTCCCCGTGAGCCACCCCTCGCTCTCGGCGACCCCCAGGCTCAGGTCGAAGCGGGCCGTCTCCACCTCTCCCCGCAGCGGCTCGATGACCAGCGTCCCCCGGTGCAGGTCGCCCGTGCCCATGTCCACGTTCCGGAGCTGGAACATGACCTGGAAGAACGGGGTGTGCCCCAGCCCGCGCTCCGGCTGCAGCTCCTCCACCAGCCGGTCGAAGGGGAGGTCCTGGTGGGCGAAGGCCCCCAGCGTGGCCTCGCGGGTCCGCCCGAGCAGCTCGCGGAAGGTGGGGTCGCCGGAGAGGTCGGTCCGCAGCACCAGCGAGTTGACGAAGAAGCCGATCATCCCCTCCGTCTCCACCCGCGTCCGCCCCGCCACGGGGACGCCCACCACCACGTCGTCCTCCCCGGCGTAGCGCGCCAGCAGCGCCTGCCACCCGGCCAGCGTCACCATGAACAGCGTGGCCTCGGCCCCGCGGGCCAGCTCGCCCAGGACGCGCGCCGCGTCGGGGGAGAACTGGACGATGCGCAGGTCGCCCCGGTCGCTGTGGACCGCGGTGCGGGGACGGTCCGTGGGGATCTCCAGGAGGGGCGGGGCCCCCGCCAGCTTCTCCCGCCAGTAGGCGAGCTGGCGCTCCAGCACCTCGCCGGCCAGGTGCTCGCGCTGCCAGACGGCGTAGTCGGGGTACTGCAGCTCGGGCTCGGGGAGCGGCGAGGGCTCGCCGCGGAGGAAGGCGTCGTACAGGGCGGTGACCTCGCGCACCAGCACCCCCACCGACCACGCGTCGCCCACCACGTGGTGCAGCGTCCCCACGAGGGCCCAGTCGCGGTCGTCCAGGCGCACCAGCATGCGCCGCAGGAGCGGGCCGCGCGCCAGGTCGAAGGGGACGGCGCCGGCGGCGTCGGACATCCGCAGCACCTCGCGCTCCCGGGCCTCGGCCGGGAGCGCGGAAAGGTCGGCCACGGGGAGCGGCGCGGGCGCGGGGGGGAGCACCACCTGCGCCGGCTCCCCGTCCACCACGGTGAAGACGGTGCGCAGCGACTCGTGCCGCCGCACCAGCTCGTCGAAGGCCCGGCGCAGCGCCATGGGGGCGAGCGCGCCGCGCAGCCGCAGCGGGAGGGGGATGTTGTACGCGGCGCTCTCCGGGTGGAGCTGCTGCACGAACCAGAGCCGCTGCTGCGCGAAGGAGAGCGGGACCGGGCCCGTTCCCTCGCGGGGGCGCATCTCCTCCGGTCCGCGCCCCAGCCCCGCCTTCTCGCGGAGGATGCGAGCCAGGAGCATCCTGCGCTCGGGTGAGAGGCGCGCGAGCCGGTCGTCGGCCGTGGGGGCGCTCTCCTCGGGCGGGGTGGGGACCATCGGCACGCTGGCGGATTCACGGTTCCTGGATATCCCGCGCACCGTGGCGGGAAGGGTGTGGAGCCCGGGAATCTAATCAACCCCCCGCGTTCGCGCGCGGGGGGGCGGGGCGTCAGGACGGCCCGGCGTACTTCCCGGCCAATCGGCGCACGGTGGTGACGTTGCGCACCGTGGCGGGGACGCGGCCCAGCGCCTTCTCCAGCGTCGCCCCGGTGATCCGGGACTCGCTCACGCGGCCGTGGCGGAGCCAGTACAGCTCGCGCCCGTGGAGGTGGAAGTCGTCCACGTCGGTGCGCAGCGCCAGGACGCGCTCCCGCGCCTCCGCGTCCGGCGCATCCTTGAGGAACGCCACCGAGAGGGCGAAGCCCTCGCCCTCCGCTTCCGCCCCGGGGAAGGCCGGGTGCTCGGCGGCGGCGCGCACCTCGGCGGGGGTGCGGAGGAAGGTGGCGACGGCGTAGCCCAGCGACGCTTCCAGGTGCCGCTCGATGCGCTCCTCCAGCACGCGCGGGTCCTCTCCGGGGTCGTCGAACACCACGTTGCCGCTGGCGATGAAGGTCTCCACTCCGGCGAGGCCCAGCTCCTCGAAGAGGGCGCGCAGGCGGTCCATCTTCACCGTGTGCCCGCCCACGTTGATGGCGCGCAGGAAGGCGACGTAGCGGCGGGTCGCGGGGCTTCAAGCGGCCCCGGCGCGCACGTAGTCGGCCTCCACGGCGGGGGACTCCTCCCCCTCGGGGGAGATGAGCACGTGGACCACGCGCAGCCGCTCCCCCCCGTCGGGGCGGACCTCGATGCGCCACCCCCAGTCCGGGCCCGGGGGCGCCGGGAAGTGGCCCAGGACGGACAGCTCGCCGCCCTCGGGGGAGCGGCCCTCGCAGGACAGCACCCTGTCGCCCATGTGCCAGCCGTCGATCCAGTGGCCGGTGAGGACGCCCGCCTTGGGCTGGTGCCCCAGGAGGAGGGAGCCTTCCTGCGGCTTCCCCTGGTAGCTCCAGGTGTAGTCCAGGCGGACGAACCGCCCGCCGAGCACGGGGTGCACCGCGAGGGTGGAGTGGGTGTCCTCGGGGGCGCCGGTGTTGGGGTCGTGGAGGCGGTTGCTGCCGCGCCACTCGCCCGCGCAGGCGGCGATTGCGTCCAGTGCGCTCATGGGTGTTTTTCCGGGGTTGGGGTCTGCGGGAACTTGCGGGGGCGGGGGCGGGCCGGCAAGGGATGCTTTTCGAGGGGCAGGCTTTGGGCGTGCCCCCCGCGGGCGCGGGGGTCGGGCTGCGGCTCCGTAGGGAACGATACGACCGTTCCCAACGGAGTCGAGCCCCGCGCAAACTGCGCGCGGGTCTCGCCCCTCCGGGCTCGCATCCCTCACGCAACTGCCGTCCGTGACTTTGAGTTACGGTTCGATCTCGTGCAGGACTTCCACCTCTCCGCTGGCGACGGCGAGGGAGCCGTAGACGGGGCAGCGGCGCTGGAAGCCGGCCACCAGCCCGGCCGCCTGCCCGAGGGAGGGGCCGCGCAGGCGGAGGGTGAGCCGGACGTGCGAGAACACCGTCACGTCCGGGCGCGGCTGGCGCTCGCGGTCGAGGGTGCCGCGCACGGTGACGGACACGCGCTCCAGGGGGACGCCCGCGTCGCGCGCGAGCACCTGGAGGACCTCCGCGCCGCACGCGGCGGCGGCCGAGAGGAAGAGCTCGCCGGGGGCGGGAGCGGTCATGAGGGCCGGATCAGGGGATGAGGATGGTGGCGGGAGGGTAGGCTCGGTGCGCCCGGCGGACCCCCCACCCCCGGCCCCTCCCCCACAAGGGGGGAGGGGAGCACGACGACGACAGAACTACCGGTTCAGCAACAAGTTGCGTGAGGGATGCGAGCCCGGAGGGGCGAGACCCGCGCGTTGTTTGCGCGGGGGGCACGCCCGAACCCCGCCCTCATCCCGAATCCCCACTCAACGCCGCGGCGATCCGCTCCAGCGCCGGGCGCCAGAGCGCGCGCATCGCCTCACGGGATTCCGCGTCGGGGAGCCTGTCCACGTGGACGTTGACCACGGTCTTCCCGTGCCCCGCCTCCGACACCGTGAGCTGGAGCGTCGCGGGCGCCGGCCACCCCTCCGGCCGCCAGGTCATCCGCAGTCGGTCCCCGGGCTTCACCACCCGGACCTCGCCGCTCGCTCCCCCCGGCACCTCGTACCGCGCGCCCGCCTCGAAGGCGACACCCTCGCCCAGCCACAGCTCCGGCCGCGAGACGATCACGTCCCACGCCTCCGACACCGTCGCGGAGACCCTCCGCTGCACCCCCACCTGGAAGCCCGCGTCCGCGGTCTGCCCCACCACCCGCTTGCCGCGGGCCCGCTCGTAGTCCACCGTGATCGTCTGCCGCCACCAGCTCGACACCCGGGGGTGCTCGCGCTCCAGGTGGGCGACGATCTCCCGGTGGCTCCACTCCGCGGCCCCCGCCGCGTCCAGCGCTTCCAGCCACTCCTCCCACCCGCGGCCGGTCGCCTCGCGCACCGCCTCCGACGAGACCCGGCCGGGCGCCTGCGCGGCCCCGCCTCTCCCCGACGCCGTGGCCACCGGCTACTCCTGCGAGACGAGCGCGAAGCGGCCCCCCTGGGGGTCCAGGCACTGGGCCATCCGGCCGCCGCCCGGGATCTCCATGGGCCCGTGCAGCACCTGGCCGCCGCGGTCGCGGGTGCGCGCCACCGCGGCGTCGAGGTCGTCCACCCTCACGTAGTACAGCCAGTGCGGGGGCTTCTCGTCCCACTTCGCGGCGTCGAACATCGCGCCCGTCGGCACGTCCTCGGCGTCGTCCGGGTGGCGGAAGATGAGGTAGGAGCCCATCTCCCCCATGTCCATGGTGCTCGAGTGCTTCCAGCCGAAGAGCGCGGAGTAGAACTCCCACGCGCTCGCGTGGTCGGTGGTGTGGAGCTCGTGCCATTCGAAGAAGCCGGTCTCCGGCCGGGCGGGGGCCTCCGAGCCGGCGCCGGGGGTGAACAGCGAGAACGACGCGCCCTGCGGATCGGCGACGATGGCGAAGCGTCCCACCTCCGGGATGTCGGTGCCGGGGGTGAGGACCCGGCCGCCGAGCTCCTCCGCACGCGCGGCCGCCGCGTCCACGTCCTCCACGGCGAGGTGCGCCATCCAGTGCGGGGGCACGCCGGCCTGCTCCGTCACGCCCCCCACCGGCGTCTCGCCCGCCACCCACATGGAGTAGCCCGGGCCCTCGCCCCACTCCTGGACCTTCCAGCCGACCACCTCCGTGTAGAAGGCCTTCGCCGCCTCCACGTCGTCGGTCATGAGGTCGTACCAGACACCGCGTCCCCTGTAGCTCATCGGTCCTCTCCTGTGGGTGGGAATGGGATGGGAAGAGCCGGGCCGCCTACCAGAGAGCCCGGAGCTGGTCCAGCGCGCTCGACCACCCCTCGCGGTGGCCGTCGCGGCTTTCCTGGGTCTCGAAGCCCGTCTGCGTCAGGACGAGCCGGGTCGCGTCGCCCTTGGGGTGGAGCTCCACGGTGAGCACGGTCTCGGGGGTGCTGCCCCCGTCGCGCCGCCAGGCGTGCGTGTACGCCACCCGCTCCGGCGGGGCGACCTCGCGGTAGGTGCCGGACGCCTCGTGCCGCGCCCCGCCCGGCTCCTGCATGACCACCCGCCACCCGCCGCCCACCCGCAGGTCGGTGTCGCCGTCCACCACCGTGAGCCCCTCGGGCGCCGACCAGCGCCGGAGCAGCTCCGGCTGCGTCAGCGCCGCGAACACGCGCTCGCGGTCGGCGGGGATGGTCCGCTCCAGCGTCAGCTCGATCATGCCGGCCTCCCGTGTGTGGGTCGTCGTCACGGCCTCAGCCGCTCCAGGTAGTCGCACGCGGCTTCACCCGCGCGGGTCATCAGCGCCTCGTCCCCCGAGTGCTTCCCGGTGCCCCAGATCCCCATCTGCATGGCGACGATCAGCGCCGCCGCGTCGTGCGGGTCCACGCCGGGGTGGACCTTCCCCCGCTCCACGCCGTCCGCGAGCGCCGCCGCGAAGGTGCCGCGCCACTCGGCGTAGGCCCGTTCGATCCGGGTGCGGAACCCCTCGTCCAGCGGGGACATCTCCTGCGCCAGGTTGTTTAGCGGGCAGCCCAGCGCCCACGAGCCGCTCTCCACGTCCTCGCGGACGTACCGCCGGAAGGCCGCCTGCATCGCGGCCACCGGGTCCGCCGAGCCGGCCACCGGCTCCAGCCAGCGCTGCTCCAGCAGGGGGACGACGACCTCGTCCATGACCGCGTAGCCGAGATCCTGCTTCCCGGCGAAGTGGTGGAAGAGGGCGCCCTTGGTGACCCCGGCGGCCTCCGTGATCCGGTTGAGGCTCCCGCCCTGGAAGCCGTGCCGGTAGAACTCGGCGAAGGCGGCGTCGAGGATCTTCCGCCGGGTGACGTCCGGGCGCCTGGGAGCGTGTGCGGTTGCCATGGAGTTAACATACCGACCAATCGGTATGTTAGTCAACGATTTTCTTCCAAGACGACCAGCCTCACGCACCGGCCACCACCAGGCGGTAGCCGACGTCCAGCTCCTCGCGCTCCCGGAGGTCCGCGTTCCGCTCCTCCCAGATCCCGTCCGCCAGGTCGCGACGCAGGCGCGCCAGCCCCTCCTCGACGTCGGGGAGGCGCGCGAAGGCGGAGATCGCCCCGCGCACGCCGGCGTCCAGGTACGCCTCCGGGCGGCGCCAGTACGCGCCCAGGAACCCGTCCGCGCAGTCCCACGGAACGGGGACGGGGACGACGTCGGCGCCTCCCAGGGCGCGGGCCAGCGCGTCCGGCGGCGGAAAGACCCGCCGGTCCTGCTCCACGATGTCGGGGAAGTAGTCGCGCACCAGCCAGAAACCCTCCGCGCCGGGGTCGCAGGTGAGGACCACCACCCGCTCCCGCGCCACGCGCGCCAGCTCCGCCACCCCCGCCCCCCAGTCGGGCCAGTGGTGGAGCGTCAGCACGGCCAGCGCGGCGTCGAACGAGGCGTCGCGGAAAGGGAGCGCGGACGCGACCGCCCGGACGGCGGGGGCCGCGCCCGCGGGCCGCTGGGCGACCATCGTGGCGGAGGGCTCCACGGCGACCACCGGGCGGTCCGCCGGCTCGTAGGAGCCTGCGCCCGCGCCGACGTTCACCACGGAGCGGGCCCCGCCGAGCGCGCGGTGGATGCGCGACGCGATGCGCGGGTCCGGGCGGCGGAACCGGCCGTACCCCGTGCCTATGCGGTCGTAGAGCTGGGTCCGCACCGTCCCGACCTCCGGAGAGAGGTTCCCTTCATGCCGCCACCCGCTCCATCTTGTAGCATGTCCCCGCCGACGAGGAAAGGGAGGAGCGCATGACGGAGGATCGGACCGGCAGGAGAGAGATCGGGAAGGACGAGGTGGCGGCCCAGCTCCGCGCGCTGGGAGTCGAGGAGGGCGGGGTGCTGCTGGTGCACACCTCCTTCCGCGCCGTGCGGCCGGTGGAGGGAGGACCGGCCGGCCTGGTCGAGGCGCTCCTCGACGCCCTGGGCCCCGGCGGCACCCTGGTGATGCCGTCCTGGACGGGGGACGACGCCACCCCCTTCGACCCGGCGGCCACCCCGGCGTCGCCGGACCTCGGCGTGGTGGCGGACACCTTCTGGCGGCTCCCCGGAGTGGCGCGCAGCGACCACCCGTTCGCCCTGGCGGCGGCCGGGCCGCGGGCGGCGCAGGTGACGGCGGACCCGCTCCCCCTCCCGCCCCACGCCCCCGCCAGCCCGGTGGGCCGCGTGCACGACCTGGACGGGCAGGTGCTCCTCCTCGGCGTCGGCCACGACGCCGACACGACGCTCCACCTGGCGGAGATCCTCGGGGGCGCCCCGTACCGGGTGCCGAAGCACGTCACGGTCCTGCGGGACGGGCGCCCGGCGCGGGTGGAATACGGGGAGAACGACCACTGCTGCGAGAGGTTCGCGCTGGCGGACGGGTGGCTGCGGGCGCGGGGCTTCCAGCGGGAGGGGCCCGTGGGACACGCGCACGCGCGGCTCGCGCGCTCGCGGGACGTGGTGGCCGTCGCGCTGGAGCAGCTGGCCCGGGACCCGCTCGTCTTCCTCCATCCCCCCGGCGCCGGGTGCGGCGAGTGCGACCAGGCCCGGGCGAGCGTCGCCGCCTGAGCGGCGTCACCCCTCTTCGAGGAGGCGCATCACCTCCTCGTCCGACAGCTCCGCGACGCGCGCCAGCTCCTCGTCCACCTCCCACCCCTCCAGCCGGGTGACGGGCCGGAGCGCCGCCACCCGCTCCGCCAGCGCGGCCACGGTGGGGGCCTCGAAGACGGCCCGCAGGGGGAGCTCCACGTCCAGCGCCTCGCGGACGCGGGAGACGATGCGCGTGGCGAGGAGGGAGTGGCCGCCCAGCTCGAAGAAGTCGTCGTGCACGCCGACGCGCTCCACCCGCAGCACCGCGGCGAAGATCTCCGCCAGCGCCGCCTCCGTCGGGTCGCGCGGGGGGACGTGCTCGCGCGCGGAGGCGGCTCCCTCCGGGTCGGGGAGGGCGCGGCGGTCCAGCTTCCCCGCCGGGGTGAGGGGGAGCGCGTCCAGCACCACGAAGGCCGAGGGGACCATGTGCTCGGGGAGCCGCGCCCGGAGCCGGGCGCGCAGCTCCCCCGAGGCGGGGCCCCCATCGCGCGCGGCGACCCAGGCCACCAGCCGCATCTCCCCGGAGGCGTCCGGGCGCGCGCCGCAGGCGGCGTCCTCCACCCCCGGGCACTCCCGGAGCAGCGCCTCCACCTCCCCCGGCTCGATGCGGAAGCCGCGCACCTTGACCTGCTGGTCCGTGCGCCCCAGGAACTCCAGCACCCCCCCCGCCAGCCACCGCACCCGGTCCCCCGTCCGGTACAGCCGCGCCCCCGCCTCGCCCGAGAACGGGTCCGGGACGAAGCGCTCCGCCGTCGCCTCCGCACGCCCCGCGTACCCCCGCGCCAGGAGCCCCCCCAGGTGCAGCTCCCCCGGCACCCCCACCGGCGCCGGCAGCCCCCCCGCGTCCAGCACGTACGCCCTCCGTCCCGCCAGCGGCCTCCCCACCGGCGCCGCACTCTCCCCGAGCTCCCCCGGGAAGCCCTCCGGCACCTCGTACACGGTCGCCGTGACCACCGTCTCCGTCGGCCCGTACGCGTTGACCAGCCGCACGCCGCCTCCCGCCCGCTCCCTCCACCGCGGCACCGCCGCCGCCGGGAGCGCGTCCCCCCCCAGCACCAGGAGCCGCAGCCCCCCCGGCGCCCCCACCCCCTCCTCCACCGCCGTCCTCCAGAACGCGGGGGGGAAGTTCGCCACGGTCACGCCCAGCGCCTCCGCCCGCGCCGCCCACTCCGCCGGCGCCCACGGCTCCGGCCCCCGCAGCACCAGCGCCGCGCCATGCAGCAGGGGGAGGAGGACCTGCTCCAGCGACACGTCGAAGGAGGCCGAGGCGAACTGGAGCACCCGGTCCGCCGGCCCGATCTCCAGCGCGCGCGCCATGGCCCGCAGGTGCGCGGCCGCCGCGCGGTGCTCCACGGCGACGCCCTTGGGGGTGCCGGTGGAACCGGAGGTGTAGACGACGTACGCCAGGTTGGCGGGGGAGACCTGAGCGTGCGTCGGCTCCGGTGGGCCCTCACCCGGCTCGCTTAGGCTCGCCACCCTCTCCCAATTCTGGGAGAGGGTTGATGTACCCTCGTTGTTCTCCCCCTCTCCCAGCATTGGGAGAGGGGGCCGGGGGGTGAGGGCCTCTTCCGGACGCGCTCCGACCCTGTCGTGCTCCCCTCCCCCCTTGTGGGGGAGGGGCCGGGGGTGGGGGGTACCCACGCGCACCACCTCCCCCCCGAACCCCGTCACCCACTCCCCTGCCCCGCCGTCCGTCACCAGCACCCGCGCCCCGGAGTCCTCCAGCATGTACGCCAGGCGCTCCGCCGGGTACGACGGGTCCAGGGGGACGTAGACGCCGCCCGCCTTGAAGGTCGCGAGCATGGCGGCCACCAGCTCCGGACTCCACTCCAGGCACACGCCCACACGGACCTCCGGCCCCGCTCCACGCTCGCGCAGGAGGGCCGCGAGCGCGTCCGCGCGACGGTCCAGCTCGGCGTAGGTCAGCGTCTCGTCAGCGGAGACCAGGGCGACGGCGTCCAGGGTGCGCGCGGCCTGTGCGGCGAAGAGGCCGTGCACCGTCTCCTCCCCGGGCTCCGCGGGGCCGCCGTGGCTCCAGCCCAGGATCTCCTCGCGCTCCCCGGCGGTGAGCGGGTCCAGGGTGGAGATGCGGGCGTCGGGAGCGGCGGCCATCTGCGCCAGCACCCGGGTGAAGTGCCCGGCCATCCGCTCCGCGGTCGCGGCGTCGAACAGGGCACGGCGGTAGGTCACCGACCCGTCCAGCCGCCCGTCGGCATCCACCATTCCCAGGCCCAGGTCGAACTTGGCCGCCTCCAGGTTCGCCTGGATCGTCCCCACCTCCAGGCTGCCGAGCCGCTTCCCCGGGCCCTCCAGGTTGTTCAGCGAGAACATCACCTGGAAGAGCGGAGAGTGCAGGAGGGAGCGCTCCGGCTGGAGCTCCTCCACCAGCCGCTCGAAGGGGACGTCCTGGTGCGCGAAGGCGCCCAGCGCCGCCTCCCGGACGCGCCCCAGCAGCTCGCGGACGGCGGGATTGCCGGAAAGGTCCACCCGGAGCACCAGCGTGTTCACGAAGAAGCCGATCAGCCCCTCCAGCTCCTTCCTCCCCCGCCCCGCCACCGACGTACCCACGCTGACGTCCTCCGCGCCGGCGTAGCGCCCCAGCAGGAGCTGCCACGCCGCGAGCAGCGCCATGAACGGCGTCGCGCCCTCGGCACGGGCGAGGGCGCGCACCCCCGCCGCCGTCTCCTCGGAAAGGAGGAAGCGGTGCGTCCCGGCCTCCACGCCCGGGGGTGCCGTGCGGGGACGGTCCGTCGGGAGCTCCAGGACCGGGGGGGCGCCCGCCAGCCGCTCCCTCCACCACCCGAGCTGCGCCTCCAGCGCCTCGCCCGACAGCCGCTCCCGCTGCCAGACGGCGAAGTCGGCGTACTGCACGGGGAGCTCGGGGAGCGGCGACGGCTCGCCGCGGGAGAACGCCTCGTACAGCGCCGACAGCTCGCGGACCAGGACCGCCAGCGACCACCCGTCGCTGACCGCGTGGTGCATGGAGAGGAGGAGTGCCCACTCCTCCTCGTCCACCCTGGCCAGGAAGACGCGGAAGAGCGGCCCCCGCTCCAGGTGGAACGGGCGCCGCGTCTCCCCCGCCACCAGGCGCCGCAGCTCCGGGTCGCGGGCCTCGTGCGGGAGCCCGCGGAGGTCCGCCAGCGGGAGGGGGACGGGCGCGGGGGGAAGGACCACCTGCACCGGCTCGTCGCCCTCCGCGGCGAACACGGTGCGCAGCGACTCCTGCCGGCGCGCCACCTCGGTGAGCGCCCGCGCCATGGCGCGCGGGTCCATCCGCCCGCGCAGCCGCAGCGGGGCCGGGATGACGTAGGCGGTGCTCCCGGGCTCCAGCCGGTCGATGAGCCAGAGCCGCTGCTGCGCGAAGGAGAGCGGCGCCGGCCCGCCCTCCTCCCTGGGGCGGACCCGGTCCGGGTCGCCGCCCGCGCCCGCGCGCTCGCGCAGCATCCGCTGCAGGAGAATGCGCCGCTCCGGCGAGAGCCCCGCGAGCTGCTCCGGGGGGAGGCTCACGCTCAGATGTCCCTGAGAAGGCGCATCACCTCCTCGTCCGAGAGGCCGGCCAGCTCCGCGA
>CAVTCB010000008.1:0-87978 GCA_963733105.1 uncultured Gemmatimonadales bacterium
CCGGCGCGCCACCTACAACCCGCTGTTCGTGGGCCCGCTGGCGTCGGTGGGCCCCGTCTACGAGGAGCTCCGGGCGATCGCGGGGGCGCGGGGCTTCCGGCTGGCGCTCGACGGGGAGGTCCCCCGGGAGCGCGGGACCGCGTGGCTGGTGGACGTCGAGACGGCGGAGCGGGCCGTCGCCGGGGGCGCGAAGCCGGGCGCCGGGGTGCAGTGGGTGGTGTGGGGCGCGTCGGACGCCGGGGCGCTCCCGGACCGGGTCGCGGCGTGGGTGGCCAGCTCGGGCCTCCCGGTGCGGCCCGGCTCCGGGAGCGGCGACTCGGCGGCGTCGGACCTCGCGGCCGCCGTGGGGATCGCGCAGCGCGACGCGGGCGAGGCGCGCCGGAGGCACTACGTCGTGGTGGTCGGGGCCGCCGAGGACCTGGACGTGCTCGCGGCGGAGCTGCACTTCCACCTGGAGACCGCGGTCGCGGGAGTCCCGGGGGCGGTGGGCGGGCCCGCGGCGTCGTGCGCTGGCGGGGGTTGAGGACGGCCGTGCGGGGGCGGGTCCTTGTCTGCGGGGAGGAGGACGGGGAGGAGCTGGCGGCGAGGCTGGAGGAGGAGCCGGGCGCCGGCGTCTGGGGGCTGGTGGTGGAGGGCGGCCGGTTCGCCGGGCGGAGCGCGGGCGCGTCGTGGGCGCGCCTTCTCGGGCGCGCGCGGATCGTCCGCCGGACGCCCCCGCCTCCGCTGCCGCTCCCGGAACGGGCGCTCCCCGGGCTGGGGGAGCTGCTCCCCGGGGCGCCGCGCGCCTCCCGGGTGGTGGAGGACCCGGTGCTGTTCCACCTCCGGCTCGTGCCGCTGGCGGAGGTGCTGCAGTCCGCCGTGGGGTGGTCGGCGCCCGGCACGCTGGTCGTCTTCGGGCAGGGCCGCTTCGGATGGGTGGAGGTGGCCCACGGCCGGATCCGGGGGGTCGGCGAGCTCGGCCACCACGCGGAGCCCGCTCCCGGCCCGGAGGAGGAGGTCTACCGGGTGCTGAAGCGGATGGCGGCCTGGGAGGACGCGTCGGTGGCGTTCGTCCCCGCGGAGCGGCCCGTCGAGGGTCCGGCCCGACTGGAGGGGGTCCCGGTCGGACACGCGCTGTTCGCGGTCGCGAAGGCCGCCGACGAGGTGGGGCCGGGTGACGGGGGAGACGGAGCCGACACGGGGCTGCGCGCCTACCAGGTGGCGGAGGCGCTCCTGGAGTGGGGGCTCCCCTCGCTCGCCGGGGCGTTCCTGGAGCGCGCGGAGCGGGCATCGACATGGGGCGCGGAGGAGGACCTCCTGCTCGGGCACCTCTCCGCCGAGCGGAACCCGCAGGGGGCCGCGGCGCGCCTGCGGCACGGCGCGCTGCGCGCGGTGAGCGCCGACGCCCAGGACCCGGCCCGCCTCGGCGTCTACGTGAGCGCGACGCTGGGCGCGCTGATCCTGGAGGTGCGGGCCGGATACACGGTGCCGTCGGCCGCGC
Source organism: uncultured Gemmatimonadales bacterium (assembly GCA_963733105.1). Taxonomy (GTDB): domain Bacteria; phylum Gemmatimonadota; class Gemmatimonadetes; order Longimicrobiales; family Longimicrobiaceae; genus JAFAYN01. The sequence goes on from CAVTCB010000008.1 coordinate 1,481, forward strand.
TCGCGGTGATCCGCGGCTGGCTGGACGACGCCGGGACGGGGTGGGTGGCGGACGCACGGCACGCGGCGATCTGGTTCGAGATCGCGCTCCGCGCCGGCGCGGCCGAGTCGGCCAAGGCGGCGCAGCGGACGCTGGAGGAGCTGGCCGGGGTGGAGCGGAGCCGCTGGGCGCCGCTCCTGGAGATTTCCCTTTCAGGCGATGGTGGGGTAATTCGGGAGAGCCGGAATGAGCCGCGTGGAGCGCGGCGGCGGGGGGGCCGTGCCGGATCCCGCCGGGGAGGTGCCTCCCGTGGTCCGGTCGGACCGGGAGTGTCGGTCGGCCTGCTGACGGCGGTGCTCCTGACCGGCGTGGCGATCGGCGGGTGGCTGGCCGCGGACGAAGGAACGCCGGCGCCTGTGGCGGTGGCCGCGGCCGGGGAGGCGCCGCGGCGGGAGCCTGCCCCCCCGCCGGTGGAGGCACCGGGGTCGCTGCCGGATTCGCCGCCGGCGAAGCGGCAGGGATCGGCCGGGGCCCGGCCGGCCGCCGGGACGTACACGCCGGTGGCGGGAGGATGGGTGGAGGGTGGGGAGACCCGGCCGTGGGCCGACACGCTGATGGCGGCTCCGGAGCTCCCCGGGAGGCGCGAGCCGGAGGCGGACGGTGCGCCGGCAGCCCCGGCGGCCACGCCGCGCGCGCCTCGCCGGGCGGAGATCTCCGACCCGGGGGCTGCGGAGCGGATCGAGGACCCGGCCGCGCTCGGTACGCCGCTGCTGGCGGTGCAGCGCGAAGGCGGAAGGGTCGTCCTGTACGAGCCGCGCGCCGGGGGGTCCGCCGGGGTGCCCCGCGAGATCGAGGGGGGATGGGGGTGGCTCGGCGACTGCCGGCGGATCCGGATCGACCTCGCGATGGGGCCTTCGCGGGAGGCGGGGACGGTGAGGGCCGTCGGGCGGGGGACGGGCGCCGCGCGGGTGGGGTGGGTGGTCCCGGTGCGCGGGTGCGCCGGAGCATCGAGAAGGCTCCGCCGGGCGGGTGGGGGATCGCTGGTGGACGCGGGCGGGGTCACCTGGAAGGTGGAGCCGGCCGCGGGCGGAGTCCGGATCACGGGGCGGTCCAGCTCCGGCGCGGAGGTGTGGAGCGGGGAGGCTCCGCGGAGCGCGGGCGGGGTCCGCATCCTGGGGGCCTACCGGCCGCTGCGGGGAGCGGGGGAAGAGGAGGTGTGGATCGTGGCGACGGACGACGCGGGGGCGCCCCGCGCCTTCCTGCGGGTCGTCGGCGGGCGCGCGCCCGGAGGGCCACGGACGGACGGATGGGTGTCGCTGGGAGCGAAGGGATGGATCGAGGATGCCGAGGCGTGAGCATGAGCACCCACGTGAAACTGGCCGGGATCGGCGAGGCGACGTTCACGCCGCAGGAGGCCGCCGAGCGGCTCTACGGGGACCGGACCCTCGCGCTCGACACGGTCTACCAGCTCCTCCGCCTGGAAGAGCAGAACGAGCTGCTGAGGGCCGAGCTGGAGAAGGAAGGGAAGCGCCTGGACCTGGCGATCCAGGCCCTCGGCCCGCTCCCCGAGACGGGCTCGGCGCTGGGGCGGGCCGCGAGGAAGGCCCTGCCCGGGCTGGTGTTCTTCGTCGGCGGCATGGTCGTGCTGAGCCTCGCCCTGGTGGGGCTCTCGGAGATGATCCCTGGATGGTGCGCCGGGCCCGGTGAGGCCGTGGTCGGGATGATCCGGTGAGCCGGAGCACGCCGGCGGGCGGTGCCGTCCATCACCTGTTTCCCCTGTCGAGAGGTGAGTGTGATGGCCCGCTGGGTACGGATGTCGGTTGCGGCCGCGGCCGTGGCCGCGCTGCCGGTCGGCGCGCGGGCCCAGGGCCCGGCGCCGGTGGGGACGGCGGCTGCGGCGCTCGGGACCGCGGTGACGGAGGCGCGTGACGCGGACGCACTCGCCTGGAACCCGGCGCTGCTGGGGATCCAGGCCGGCGAGCTGGCGCGCCCGGAGCCGGTGGGGTCCTTCCGGGCCCTCGGCGTGTCGGTGGGCCGCGCTCCCGGGGCTGGCTGGGTCGAGGACGCGGACCGCGCGGGTCTGCTCGGCCGCGGCCCGGCCGGGGGCGGGCTCGTGCGGGACGCCGCCGGGGCGTTCGGCGGGCCGGGGCGCGGCGGGCGCGCCGACGTGCTGTGGGTCGCCTCCGCGAGCGAGGGGCTGGGGCTGTTCGTGTCGAGCCACGTCCGGGCGGACGGGGACCCGGCGAGGGACGGAGACGTCGTCACGCGGTCGTTGACCTCGGTCGCCGGGCTGGGGATCGGGGGCCCGGCGGGGCGGCTCCTCGGGGTGGTGCCGGTGCGCCTCGGGGGCACGGTGAAGGGGCGGTGGACGCACCTGCACGGCCGGGGCGTGGTCGGCGGCGAAGGGGGAGAGACGTACCGCGAGCGGCTGGTCCGCGGCGTGCCCGGCGCCTCGCTGGACCTGGGCGCGGTGGCGGAGCCCATCCCCGGGGTGCGGTTGTCCGCGGTCGTGACCGACCTGGTGCGGGTGACGCTGCGGCCCCAGGAGGGACCGCGGGTCCGGAGCATCACGTCCGACAGCTCCGGGGTGCGCGAGTCCTACGGGCCGGCGCTCGACGGCTCCGACGGCACGGACGAGGCGCGGCCGGCGGACGAGCTCTACCGGGCGACGGTCCCGGGGACCTGGCTGCGCGCCGGGGTGGGGTGGGACGCCCCGCTGGGCACGGTGGCCGCCGCGGTGGAGAGACGGCTCCGGTCCGGGGGGCTGGACGGCGAGCTCCCCGGGTCCCGGTGGTCCGGGTCGTTCGCGCTGCCGGCGGGATGGTGGCCGCTGCGCGTGGCGGCCGCGCGGGGGAGCGGGACGAGCGCCTGGTCGGTGGGGTGGGTGTCCCGGGCCTGCCGGTTCCCCTGGGCGGTGTCGGTCGGTCGTGAACGTGCCGGCCGTGGCGCGCCGGCGGCGATCTCGCTTTCCGCCTCGCTCGGCGCGCGGGCCGGGTCCACCTGCACCCTGTACCGATCGTGAGTGGCGCGAGCAGACCGGCCAGGGGGGCGGCGAGCGGCGCCGCCGGGCGGCTCCTCGGCATAGGATTCGTGGCGGACAGTCCCCAGGAGACGGCGGCGATGGCGCTGCAGCTGCTCGTGGCGGGGGACCTGGACGCGGCGGCGCAGGCCATCGAGAGCGCCCGGGGGATGCTCGCCGCCCCGTTCGCCTCGGCGACGGACGCGGACCGGGCGCGCGTCGAGTCCGCGGCCCTGCGCGTCGCCGTGGCGCGGGGGGACGGGGGACGCGCGGTGGGTGCGGCGAACGCCCTCCACTCGGCGTATCCGGGCACGCTCCCGGCGGCCGAGATCGAGGAGCTCCGGACGCTGGTGGAGGAGGCCCAGCTCCGGGACGAGCTGCGGAGCGCGATCGGCCGCGTGATCCAGGGCATCACCCCGGCCGGTGCGGCGCCGCAGGGGTGGGACCGGGTCGACACCTCGGTGGAGGAGCTGGCGCCGGACGGTCTCCCCGTGGTGGACCCGGCCGGGGCCGACGGCCACCTGGACCTGCCGTTCCTGGAGGACCCTGCGCGCGAGGAGGAAGAGCTTCCCTACGTCGTCCTGGACGAGCGGGAGCCCGGCGACGCCGCGGCGAGGAGCCCCGGGGGGGAGCTGCGGGGCGGGGTGGCTGCCGCGGCGGCCGGGGCGCCGGAACCGGGGGGAGAGCAGCCGGGGCGTGGCGGGGCAGGGAAGGCGGCGGAGGCGGAGCGGGGGGAGGCGACGGCGGGAGCGGCACCAGCCGCTCCCCCCCTTCCCGAGAGCGACCCGAGGGGCGGAGAAGGGATGTGGCGGGACACGGGCGGGGGGGACGAGGAGGCGCCGGAGGTGCCCGGAGAGATGTTCGTGGCGCGGGGGGAGGTGCTGGAGGACGTGATCGAGAGGTTCCTCGCGCAGCACGTCGCCGCGGCGGTGGAGGATGGGCGCGGGGCGGCGGAGGGCGGCTGGTCGTTCTTCCTCATCGGCCAGTACGCGGCCGCGGTGGAGCTGTTCGGGGAGGCGCTGCGCGATCCGGAGGTGCGGCTCTCCGCGGCGGAGGGAGCGGTCCGGTCGTACCTGGCGATGGGGCAGGGGCAGCGCGCGGTGGACTTCGTGGCCCGGCTGGGGAGGACGTGGTACTCCGCGGGGCTCCCGGAGCTGCTGCGCTACTGGGGCGGCAGGGCGGCGGAGACGGTCGGAGACGGGGCCGCGGCGCGCGCGGCGTACCTCTCGGTCGACCGGACGTCGTACCCGGACGTGGCGCCGCGGCTGCAGAGCCTCCCGCGATGAACGGCGCGGCCGATCTGAGGAGGGCGACGGTCTCCCGGGTGCTCTCCGACGCGGTCCGGGGCGCCTGGGCGGGCGACGTGGAGCGGTCGCGGCGGCTCCTGCGCCTGGCGGACCGGCTGGCCGGCGCAGAATACCGCAAGGAGCTGCTGGTGGCCGCGGAGACGGTGCGGGGCGCGCTTCCAGGGGGCGGTGAGAGCGTGGTCCAGGATGCGGATGCGGGCGTGGCGGCCGGCCCGGCACCGAGGCTGAGGCTCCCGCCGGGGACGGACCTCCGGAGGCTCGGTGCCCCGCAGCCGGTGCCGCCACGAGGGCCTGAGCCGGTAGCGCCGCCGGGGCCGCCGCAGACGGCGGTGCGCGCGCGAAGGTGCCGGGGCGCCGGTGGTGTCGTGGTCGTCCTCGTCGCGTTGGCGGCGATCGGTGGTGTCGGCTGGACGGCGGGAGGGAAGCCGCTGCCGTGGGACCGGGTCGCGTCGGCGCGGAGCCTGCTCGGGGAAGGGCGTGCGGCGGAGGCCAGGGAGCGGCTGGTGGATGCGGCGGACAGCGAAGGGCTGGCGCTCCGGGGGGAGGCGCACCTCGCGCTCGGCGACACCGTGGCCGCGGTGGTGGACCTGGTGGAGGCGGCGCGGCTCGACGGCGTCCCCGGCGAGCGGGCGTGGGTGGCCGCGACGCGGCTGGAGCAGCTCCGAGGGTACGAGAGCGAGGCGGCGGAGGCGTTCCGGCTGGCGTACGTGGCGGGGGTGCCGCGGGAGCGGTGGGGACGGGTGGCGGCCGCCCTGGGGCGCGCGGGACGGGAGGAGGAGGCGGTGCGGGTGCGAGCCGGGGTGGGTCGCAAGTAATCAGCGATCATGGAGCCCTCCGGAACCCGGCGCAGTTCAATGCATCTCACCCTTGCGAGGGAAGTGGCTTCACCACATTTTGAACGACAGATAATGTTACATCGTTTCCTGATGATCCATGCTAAGAGAGATGTGATGGCATCCGATGGATTTGATGTTGCTCACCTGACGTACTCATACCGCTTGGGGTCACCCCCAGTAATTGCTGACTTCTCCCTCTCAGTAGGACGCGGCTCGATCGTAGGGATTATGGGTCGCTCGGGAGTAGGTAAATCTACGGTACTGCGCTTGCTGAAAGGGTTGTTGGTTCCAAGTAGTGGGTCTGTGAGCCAAGCGGGTAGCCTTCGGAATATCGTGATGCTCAGCCAATCCAGTATGGCCTTGCCTTGGCTTCGCATGCGCGACAACATTTTGCTTGGTGCCCGTTTAGCTGGGTTGCATGTGGATCCGCACGATTTTTCGGTTGTGATTGACATTCTTGAACTTAACGATCTGTTGGAGAAGCATCCGACTGAAATCTCTGGTGGTCAGCTCCGGCGCGCACTTCTCGCACGCGCGGTGCTGCACCCGCACGATGCTCTTCTTCTCGATGAACCGCTGGCGGGGCTGGATGCAGTCGCACGTGTTGAGATTTCAGGGAAACTGCGAAGTTTCTTAAAGCAGAAATGTTCAACCTGTGTCTTTGTCGCTCATGATATTGACCAGGCTCTGATACTCGCTGACGAAGTGCTGGTTCTAAGTGGTAAGCCCGCTCGTGCTGCTTTCTATAGCGAGGTTGTTCGGACCAAAGAGAGCGACCAGGACCATGGCACCATCGTAACTACTGCCGCAGGTCAGGATGGTTTCCGGAGCGCGATCTGGGAGGCTCTTCAGCAATGGAATTAAGGAGACGCTCGAGGGGTACCTTACCGTTTTTTATCGCTGGAGGGATACTTGGATTATGGCAGGTCATTGCTGGCAAAAACGATGCTGTCGTGTTCTTTATTGGCTCTCCGCGGAGCATCGTAGCAGTGATGTTTGATGATCTATTGTACGAGTCTCTGGCTGTTGATGTGGTCATTACATTGCGAGAGGCCGGTTTGGGTCTATGCATTGGGTGGCTCCTCGGTTTCATCGTAGCTGTTTTTCTGGGAGAATTGCCTCAAGTCCATCGCGCGCTTTCTCCTATTTTAACTGGCGTAACGGCTGTTCCGATAATCGCAGTATCTCCTCTTCTCATAATGGCGTTCGGAACCGGTATCCCGTTAGCTACATCAGTCGCAGCAACTTCGGTATTCCTGATGACTGTGGCACAGGTGCACGCAGGAATTACTGACAGTCGTCGGCGGTGGGCTGACTTGGCCGAGTCGCACAACGCCGAGAGAAGAAGATTTTTTCTGCACGTAATCGCCCCCGGGGCTGCTGTTTGGCTCATTTCAGGTGCCCGTGCAGCAGTTTCCTTCGCACTCCTCGGCGCGTTCATAGGCGAATTCATTTCCGCCGAGTTCGGTCTTGGGCGATATATCTTGCGGTTCGCAGCGCTTTATGACGCGAATCGTGTACTGGCTGGTATAATGCTGATCTCTTCCATTGCTATCGCTCTGGACCGTTTAGTCTTGTTAATGACGTCTCGTCTCGGAATCAACACGCCTGACACACCCTATGGAAAGGGGATGAGTTGATGCGCACAAGAACGCGTTTCGTACTCTGCATCGGACTTGCGTTCGGCCTTGGGCTTCCCGTTGCGCTACCTGCGCAGACTACGAGCCGCATCACCATCGCACATTGGGGTACTGAGAAAATCCTCATTTACCTGCCGCTCTATGTCGCGATTGACGGGGGTTTCTTGCAGCGGCATGGGCTGCAGGCAACCCTGTTGTATTCAGGGAACGATGATCAGGTCTTTGCGGCTGTTCGGAGTGGCGCGGCCGATTTCGGTGTTGGTGACCCGGCGTTTGCTGCGATCAATCGCGCTCGAGGTGGCGGCGGAAAGGTTATTGCACCCTTGGTGACGTCCCTTACAAACTGGGGAGTTGTGCGTCGCGAAAGCGACATCACTCAAATTGATTCATTCTCTCAACTACGGGGTTTGAGAATTACGTCGTTCCCGGAACCTTCAACTACTTACACGGTACTCAGCAATGTCAACAAAACTCTGAGCGCTGATTCATTCCTTATTGTTCAAACAGCCTTTGGGTCGGAACTCGCGGCGCTGGCACGAAACCGGGCAGATCTCGCGATGCTGCTTGAGCCGCAGGCGTCAATTGCAGAAGCAACAGGTTTTCGGGTAGTCTTGTCATTGGCTGACAAGTTTGGTCCTTTTCTCTTGACTGGCGTGACGACAACCGATGCTGTTCTTGAGTCACGACCGGATGAGGCAGCCGCGCTTCTCCGCGCGCTCGACGAGACGTTTCGGTTCATCCGCGCGAATCCAGACTCTGCTGCCAATATCGTCGCATTGTCATTCCCGACTTTGGACAAGTCGATTGTTCGGAGGGCGGTCCGACGCCTTATTAATGATGGCGCGGTACCCACATCGGTAGTCATACCCGCTGGTGCGTGGAACGCCGTCCTGGCACTGCGCGTAGAATCGGGTGAACTTCCTGCTTTGGATCTGGGAACCGCAGCGTTGGATACGATTACGGCGCGCCGAGCAATCGCTCTGGGTGTAACCCCTCGGATTGCCAAGCCGATCACCTTACCCGGGGGTGAGCCGCGCCGCACGTGGATGGATTGGTACGGATGGTTTGCAGATACCATAGGGATTGTAACCGCCCTGATTATCCTCTTCGTGTGGCTACGGTGGCTTCGTGGCGTCCGCGTTCTCACGCGGCCGCTGTCGAAGCAGGAGCGAGAAGCGGTGTCAGCCTTAGTGCCAGTTCTTTCCGATAGTGGCTCGCGCGTACTGCGCCATGAAGCAACGACAAGAATTTCTGATTCACTTCCAGGGCTTAGCCAAGCAGAAATTGAAGAACTCATTTCGCGACTTGTACGCTTTAAGATCATACAGCAGCATGGAAGCATGCTTAGCTCGCCTGTAGACGTGTTCAAGCGTGAAACGCGTGTCCGCCTGCTTAGTAGGGCCTACGGCGATGGAAACTAACATTAGAGTAGGGAGATAGCACATGCTCAAGATTCACATCTACCCGTGTGTGGATGACATCCTGTACGCGCCGGTCTATACGGCGATATACTGCCTCCGAAACCGACCTGGTGTACTTAGCCACGATCCATTTCGGCATCCAGATGGAACAGTGGAATTCCCTTGCGTTCAGCCTGTGGATACAATTCATAACAAAGCGCGTACTACTATACCGCTGTGTGTTTTTCTGCACCCAAGCTGTGGTGGTGATAAGGAGGTCCTTCATGCTTTGAATGGAAAACAGAATACCGAGCACGAGATACACCTCGGTATTGGCGACCCAGCTACGGCTTTGGCCGTAAATGGGCATAGTGCGTTTCCTCATGTACTTCTTAGCACTTTTGTTACCCGTGTGGCACTTTGGGCCGTCTGTCGAACGAAGGGTTTCCAACTCTCACCCACTGAATCAGAAAAAGTGAGTAGAGATCTGGTTGAACGTGCTAGGCGTTCTGATCTTGACCTGTTTTATAACGATAAATGTTTCCGCCCTCTTCGGTTAGGGTACAGCGCAAGAGGAGAGACGACCAAAGCAGTAGTAGAGATGTTCATCGAGCGAGGTTTTGATTCAGTTTTTCCACAGCATGATCTAGGAAGTTTGGGTAAAGAGGAGATTCGGGGAGTCATCCACCACAATTATGAGATTGCCGTTACCTACGCTCCCTGGCTTCTACCGCTTCGTCGCACGAGAGGAGAAAGCTGATCGACGGGAGTTTGCTAAAGCTCCGTTATTCCATGGCGTACCTTATCCGTTTTCGGGTGTGTATGGAAGATTTCAGGACGAAGCGGAACTGAAGGGAGCGGCTCCTCTAGTAAATATGTTCATGAGGCAGGTTGTTGCAGGTTTGCTACTGTTGTACCGTTACAAGCGAACGTCAGTCGAGCTACTGAATAGCTTGGCGGTTGATATGAGGTACTATGGAATGGATACCGCTGCAAGCACAGATATTTCCATGCGCCGCCGTATGCTTACCGAGGACATCCGAAGCCTTATTTTATCTGATTGCTTCTCTGATTCCATTGATTTTCCATTATTTTCTTGGGATCTACGGGTTTAGACCTCGTAGTGCCGGTCACAGATCTCTCTGTGAGTGCGGCTCTCGCAACGGCTAGGCTCGATCAACCCCGCAAGCGTTGTTTCCGAGCATTCGTTGATCACAGGTGAATTGCAGGAGACACTAGAAAAATTGCAGACGAGTTGGAATGGAGATTTCGGCAGATTGTCCTGAATTAAGCTCGAGGGGCTGCGTCTTAAGTCCTCAGGCTGCCCTGAGAAAGGACTTCAGACCCGTGTTCGACGCGAAACTGTACTCGTGTTGGTACAGCGAAGGCGATTCGGTAAATGAGGGTTGTGCTGAGAATAAAGCGGACAGTCGCTGCTTACCGCTTCGTGGGGACCGGGCGATGCATGTCGAGACATAGCGTTGACGTGCTCGTCGAAATTCTTGACCAATCGAGACACTGCGCGGCATATCGAAGATACGGCGCACCTACCACCCCGGTTTCGCCCCCGGTGCGTGGTTACCAGCAGGCGCTCGGTTCGCAGACCTCACGCTTGTTCGGGACACCGTGTCAGTGCACGTCTCCCAAGATGGAAGTGCCCGTTCGGCGACGGATCGAATCAGTCGGGAAGTCCACAAGCCAGGTCCTCGGCTGCTGCCACTACTCGGATCGGGGCGTACAGTACGCCTCAACTGCCTACCAGGAGATCCTGGCCCAGCATGGATCACGTGCAGCATGAGCCGCAAGGTAGACTGTTGGGACAATGCAGTCGCGGAAAGCTTCTTCGCCACGCTGGAGTGGGAGCTGATCGAGGACGCCGACTGGCACACAAGGGAAGAAGCCCGGCGGGACATCTTCGACTACATTGAGGTCTGGTACAACCGGCAGCGCCTACATTCGAGCCTCGGCTATGGCAGTCCCGCCGAGTGTGAGGACCAGTTCGCCCTCACCCCGAGGGCCGCTGCTAACCCCCTGTCCGTCACCTGGGGGGAAGTCCACGATGCCACTCGCCCCGCGAAGCACGCAGCTCGGTGCTATTAAGGGCGATGGCCCGTCCGCAGTGGTCCACGGGCGCAGCAAGCTCACGATGTGCGTGCCCAGCCCAGCCGATCTGCGCCAGCAGGAGCTCAGGTAACCGCATGAGGTGTGACGACTCGGCGCAAGCGCTCCCCGTTGCAGAGCAAGCCGGGTAGGTGCGCCATCTCCGGAGTGGGCTCCTGTTGGACCGAGAGCAACTCGTGTACCTTGTGCAGGCGGCGCACGATCATAATCAGCAGGATATTCAGGATGAGCTTCTCCGAGTAAACCAGCGGACGAACCTCGCCCGCGCACCCGTCGGGGGCTCGGAACTGTGGTCCACGAGCCGAACCAGTTGCCCCAGAAGCCCCATCTTCGGCTAAATGGGAGAGCCGCCGAGAACGGCGTACTTCGACTACCCATTCTCGAAGGGAAGCCGCGCTCGGGACGTGCCGGGCGTGGCTTCCCTTTTATGACCAACCCTCGCTTCAATAAGAGCACGCTTGAATCGGTCCGAGCGGCGCTCGGGGACCGTCGGCGTGCGAAGGTGACATTCGCATGATCCGCGGCGACGTCACCCTATCACCTCAGATCGAGCGTGCTTCTTCTCCTTGGTTTTCACACTTGCAAATTTATAAACCGCGAAGTACCCTAAGGCAGTTTTTGACCAACCAGTCCTGTCCATGCGCTTCTTCCACCTCAGCCGGGATTACAACCATGTACATGCGCTATGTTACGCAGGCGATGAAGGTAATCCAGTATCTGCAGGCAGGTGAATCGGTGGCAGAGAAGCTCGCTCAGTTGCACCGGGAAGCTCCGCACAATCCTCCAGGATTATTTGAGGCGCAGAGTGGTAACCATACTGCCGCGGCGAACAAGATCATTCCCTATCTGAACCGAACAGCCATAGCATCGAGAATATTCTGAACTGGAAACTCGCTGCCATGCACTTTCATGCTGCAGGCAACCTCTCGACTGCCCAGAACTACTACGCTCAAGCGTATATTCTCGCTACCGACGTACTACTTTCCGATTCTGGAAGTATTGATGATAGGGAGGCCCTCGCAGAATTAGCCGACGAACTCCATCCGATCATCCCCCCACAGTATCGCCGAAGCGCGAACTAGACCACATGAATGCCGGGTTGCCGACCGCGACGTGATCGAAGCCTCTGGTTTGGGTTTCCGTTCCCTCCGGGAGCCCCCTAATAAGTGTGAGGCCGGCATTTGAGCCCTACTCCGGGGCTCTCTAGCTCAAGGTAGTTGCCCCGGTGCCGCATACGCGGTGTCGGGGCTTCCGCTCTTGCCTGCTGCATAAGATGAACGTTGAAGTGCCGTCGGGCCGGGTCTGTACACGGCTGCGGTCGTCGCTATCTTGACAATGACATCCCACATTGCATTAGCGCCGCGCGGAGTCGCTCCGGAGTCCGCGAGTAGGCGAGCGCGGTTTCGACGGTGATCCAGTCCTGGAGCACCAGGTCGGTCAGCGCGCGGTTCAGCGTCTGCATCCCGCTGTCGAGGATGCCCATCGGACCTTCCAGGTCGCCGTGCCCGGTGCGGATGATCTGGGAGGTCGCGTCGTTCCGGAGCAGGACCTCGAAGGCGGCGCGCCGGCCGGGCTTGCCCTTCCGGGGGACGAGCGTCTGCGACACCACGGCCCGGAGGCACTCCGCGAGCTGCCGGCGGGTCTGCTCCTGCCGGTGGGTGTCCACCAGGTCGAGCACGCGGGACGGGGTCAGCGCCGCCGACGGGGCGTGCAGGGTGGCGAGGACCAGGTGCCCGCTCTCGGCCGCGCGCAGCGCGAGGGCCAGGGTCTCCGTGTCCCGGATCTCGCCGATCACGATCACGTCCGGGCCCTGGCGCATGGCCGCCCTGAGCGCGTCCGCGAACGAATGGACGTCGGTGCCCAGCTCGCGCTGGGTGATGGCGGAGAGCGCCGGCTGGTGCTGGTACTCGACCGGATCCTCGAAGGTGACGATGTGCGCGCCGCGGGTCTGATTGATCTGGTTGACGAACCACGCGAGGGTGGTCGACTTCCCCTCGCCCGCGCGTCCCACGACGAGCACGAGACCGCTGTGGAGGTGCACCAGGTTCTGGACCGGGTCGGGTAGTCCCAGGTCGTCGGCGGTCGGAATGAGGCGGGGCACGGCGCGGACCACCGCGCTGTGCCCCGCTCGGCTCTGGTAGACGATGATGCGGAACTGGCCGAGCTCGGGTCCGCCGTCGTAGCTGAAATCGGCCTGCAGGTCGGTGCGCCACCCAGCCAGGGCGCGCTCCGGGGCGATCGGCTCGACGAGCGCGGCCACGTCGCGGGAGGTGAGGACCCGGGCCGTGGGAAGGGGGACCACTATCCCGTTCTGGCGAACGCGGGGTAAATCGCCCGGGGACAGGTGCAGGTCGGAGCCGGCCGAGTCGCGCAGGGCCTGAAGGTACGAGTGGATCGCGTGGGTGCTCATCCGCGTGGTTCGCTTGAGTCTCCGGGCGTGGCCGAGGCGAGGTGCGCCGGCTCCGAGTTCGATACCCCGTTTCCCCGTCTTTCCGTTTCCGGCGGCGGTCCCTCGCCGCGTCCGCATCCATCCCTCGCGTCTGGTCCAATGTCCCGATCGAAGCCGCTGGTCCCGTATCGTTCGATGGCGGCGGGCGCCGCCATCCTGGCCGCCGTCGGATGCTCGGCCGTGCCGGGCCGCGGCGGAGGAGGTCCCTACCTGGCCCCGGGTCCCCTCCCGGCGATCACGGGGGCGACGCGGGGGGTGTCTCCGGCGCTTCCCAGCTGGGGCGGCGTGGCTACGCAGCCGGCGCCGGCCCGGCAGTCGAAGCCGGCGTCCCCGCTTCCGGCCGGGCTGGTGGCGGCGGAGGGGATGGGGCGCCTCCCCGGGGCGAGGCTGCCGGGCGTCGGCCCGGTGCAGGCGATGCTGGTCCCGGTCTCCCTCGGGGGGCAGGCGCCGGTGCGGGACGGAGCGGCGCTCGTGCGGGAGGTGTTCGGAGGCGAAGGGTCGGGCGGCGCGACGCTCGCCGCGGCGCTGCTGGCGGCCTCCGGGGGGAAGTTCAGGCTCACCGTGGCGCCGCTGCCGGCGCTGGTCGACCAGCGGCCGGCGGCGGCGCTCTCCGACGTGTCGCGCCTGCGCGCGCTGGCCGGTGCCTCGATGCGCAGCTGGTCGCGGCAGGTCGACCTGGCGTCGCTGGACAACGACGGGCCGGACGGCGTGGCGGGGAGCCCGGACGACGACGGGGTGGTGGACCTGCTGCTGCTGGCGGTGGAGGCGGACCACGCGCTGCCGAGCCTCACGATCCGGGACGGGGTGACGGTCCCCGCCCGGAACCGCAAGGGCCTGCTGGACAGCGGGCCGATCCACGTGCTCGGGCTGGGGCGGGAGGGGGGCGACCCGCTGGCGCCGGCGATCGGTCTGGTGCTGGACGCGCTCGGCCTGGACGCGGGCGAGCGGTTCTTCCCCGCCGGGTTCCCGCGGATGATCTCCACCCTGGCCCGGGTGCGGCTCGGGTGGGTCCCCCTGCGGGTCGCCGATGCCGGCGCGCTGCCGGAGCGGGTCCCGTCGGGGGAGGCGATCCTGGTCTTCCTCAAGGACGTGGCGGGCGGCGCCGGCTTCTGGCTGGTGGAGAACGACGGCCGGTGGACGTTCGCGTCGAGGGTGGTGCGGACCGGCGACGGGACGGTTCGCCGCGACCGACGTGCGGATGTGGGAGCCGGGCAAGCCGCTGGTGCTCCCCCTCTCCCGGCAGCTCGGGGAGCTCGGGGAGCGGGTGGTGGTGGGCGGGTCCGCGGTGCCGACGCTGGAGTGGGTCGGCGGGCGGAGCGGCGAGACCGCGCCGGAACGGGTCCTGACCGCGGCCAGGTGGTGACCCTCATGGCGGGCTGGCGGGTCGGGGTCGCGTTCCTCGCCGGGGCGGGGTTCCTCCCGCTGCTCTCGGCGCGGCCGGCGCCGGAAGTCGAGGCGCTGCGCGCCCTCGACGCGCGCGTGGCCGGGGTGGAGGCGAGGGTGGCCGGCGGTGCCGTCCCGGCGGCGGCAGGGGGCCCGGGAGCCGGTGACGGCGCGCTGCGCGCGCGGGTGGCGCGGCTGGAGGCGCTCCTGCGGGCGCGCGACAGCACGGTCGCGCGGCGCACGCCGGCCGGCGTTCCGGTCGAGGGCGCGGTGGTGACCAGCGGCATGTCGGCGGCGCGCCTTCACCCGATCCTCCGGGTGGTGATGCCGCACCCCGGCGTGGACCTGGCGGCGCCCGAGGGGACTCCGGTCCGCGCGACCGCCGACGGGCGCGTCTCCTACCGCTTCGACAATCCCACCTACGGCCTGGGGATGGACCTGGACCACGGGGACGGGACGTTCACGCGCTACGCGCACCTCTCCGGGTGGGCGGTGAAGTCCGGGGAGGTGGTGAGGCGTGGGCAGGTGATCGGGCGGGTGGGGAGCACGGGTCGGGCGACGGGTCCCCACCTGCACTACGAGGTCTTCGTCCAGTACCAGCGGATCGACCCCGCCGCGACGTTCCCGACGGACGTTCGGGTCGCGGCGGATGCGTACGGCCCCGGGGACTCGTGAGCTCCCGGGGCCGGTCTCGTTGCAGGAACGACGGTGATGCAGGACCCACCCACCCGGGCGGCCGCGAGACGCGGCGCCCGTCGTCGAACCTCGGATTCCCTCGCCAATGTACGCGCTGAAGAGGCTTTCACAACGCGGGTTCACCCTCGTCGAGGTGCTGGTCGTCCTGGTGGTGGTCGGCATCGGCGCCGCGGCGGTCTACGTCCTCCAGTTCGGGCCGTCGGAGGCCACCGCCGGCGTCGTCGCGATGCAGCGGAACCTGGAGACCTTCTCCGTCCTGGAGACCCGCGAGTTCAAGGAGACGGGGCGCTACGAGCGGCCCGAGGCACTGCTGGAGAGGGGCGCGATGGCCCTCTCGGACCGGGTGGAGGTGGACTCGGTGGGGTACGCGGCCGACCGGGTGTACCTGCGCCTGCGACACCTGGACACCGAGGAGCGGTGCTCGGTCGACCTCTCCGCCGTTTCCGACAACGCGCGGAACTACCGCCAGTGCTTCGGCGGTGCGTCCCCCGACTCGCTGGAGCGGCCGATCATCCCGGATGGGCCCGGCACGGCGCTGCCGGACACGACGGCGGTCGCGAGGCCGCCCCTACCCCCCGCGGGGCCGGTGGTGCGGGCGCCGGTGGTCGCGGACCCGGGCGATCTGGTGGTGATCCCGGGGGGCGCGGTCCGGCAGACGTTCCGGGTGACGAACCCGGGCGCGGTGGCGCGGGAGTACCGGTTCACGGTGGTGTCCAGCGACGCGGGGCTGGTGCCGTCTCCGGCGCATCCGTCGGGGATGGTGGTGGGGGCGGGGGAGTCGGTGGACGTCCCGGTCGAGTCCTCGGTGGCGGCGGACGCGGCGGCGGGGCGGGCCTCGGCGGTGGCCCTGGAGGCCGTCGACGTGGCCGACGCGGCTCTCTCCGGGAGGGGGCGGTTCGCGGTCACGGCCGGGGCGGTGCTCGAGGCTCCGGAGCTCGCCGGGCCCGGTCCCTTCGAGGTCGAGCCGGGGGCGACCGTCGCGATGCGGTGGACGGTCCGCAACCGGAGCAACGCGGCGCGGCTGATGGAGCTGGTCCCGAGGTCCGGCGACGGGTCCCTCGCGATGGTGTCCATCGTGGGCGCCGGCCGGCTGCGCCTGGAGCCCGGCGCATCCAGGAGCGTCGAGGCGACGTTCCGGCTGGCGTCGCCGAGCACGGCGGGGACGGTGCGGTCCGCCTCGCTGTCGGTGCAGGACGTGATGGCGCCGGCGTACCGGGCGGCGTCGACCGTGCCGGTGACGACGCGCCTGGTGGTGGCCGCCCCGGCGGTGACCGCGCCCGCGGACCGGACGGAGAACCCGGGCGAGACCTTCACGGCCTCCTGGACCGTGGCGAACCGGACCAACGCGGCGCGGCGGTTCACGGTCACGCCGGGGCTGGGCAGCTCCTCGGAGCTGGTCGTGGAGTCGGCCTCGAACACCGGGACCGTGACGATCCCCGAGGGCGGCGAGGTCACGGTGAGCGTGACGTACCGGCTCCGGCCGGACGCGATCGCGGGCACCCGGAACACGGCGAGCCTGCAGGTGGCGGACGCGGACGCGCCGGCGTTCGCGGCGTCGGGCTCCTTCACGGCGACCACGGCGCTGGTGCTGGCGGCGCCGTCCGTCGCTCCCCCGGGGGACAGGTCGGCCGGGCCGGGCGAGCGGTTCGTGGTGTCCTGGACGGTCCGGAACGCGACGAACGCGCCGCGGGTGCTGGACGTGGCGCCCGGCGTCGCGGCCGGCGGCGAGCTCGCCGTGGTGGCGACGTCGGGTACCGGGGCGGTGACCTTCCAGCCCTTCGAGACCCGCACGGCCTCGGTGACGTACCAGGTGCGGGGCGGATCGGTGGGGGGGAGCGCTTCGGAGGCGCAGCTGGAGGTGAGGGACCGCGACCAGGCGTCGTACGCCGGCAGGAACAGCTTCCGGTTCACGACGGCCACCGTGCTGAAGGCGCCGAGCGTCACCTCGCTCGGCGACCGCAGCGGAGATCCCGGCGGCGCGGGGACGGCGGTGTACCGGCTGGTGAACGAGAGCAACGTCCGGCGGGCCTTCCGGCTGGTGGCGACGTCGTCGAACGCCTCGGCCGTGGCCGACCCCGCGGACCCGGCGCAGGTCACCGTGGACCCGTTCGGGAGCGTGGACCTGAGCGTCCCCTTCGGCGTCGATGCGCGCGCGGTGGCGGGCTCGACGGCGGCGCTGGGGCTGCAGGCGACGGACGCGGCGGCGGGGGCCTGGACGGGGAGCGCCGCGGCGACGTTCACGACCAACCTGGTGGTGAAGGCGCCCGGAGTGGGGGGCGGTGGG
Organism: uncultured Gemmatimonadales bacterium; assembly: GCA_963733105.1. GTDB lineage: Bacteria > Gemmatimonadota > Gemmatimonadetes > Longimicrobiales > Longimicrobiaceae > JAFAYN01. Next base: position 18,595 of record CAVTCB010000008.1, read on the forward strand.
ACGCTCAGCGGGTACTCGGGGGAGGCCCACAGCTTCGTCTTCCCGCTGACGAACCATTCCAACGCGAGGAGGCGGATCTCCTTCTCGGTCTCGTCGTCGAACGGCGCCGTGGTGCCCTCGCCGTCCGCGCCGGGGCCGGTGGAGGTGGATCCGTTCGCGACGGTGAACGTGACGGTGCCGATCCGGTTCGGGGCGACCCCGAGCTCCAGCCTGGAGAGCACGGTGACGGTCACTGCGGCGGACGCCGACGGGCTCAGCGGGGCGGGCGCCGGGGGGGCCACACGGATCAACCGGCTGCCGTCGCTGGGCCCCACCGCGGGGCCGGGCGGGCAGTACACCTACACGACGGTGCAGGCGGCGGGCAACGCGGCCGACCAGGACGGCACCATCGTCTCCTACGAGTGGTTCACGATCAGCCCGTCCGGGGCGTGGGCGTACCTCGGGAGCGCCGCGAACCCTGCGACGAGCTTCCCGAAGGCGGGGGGGTGGCGCTTCTGGGTGCGGGTCACCGACAACAACGGCGGCCAGGCGAGCGGGTACACGGAGCCGGTGGCGGTGCTCAACCGGGTCCCGGCGGCGAGTCCCACGGCCGCGCCGACCGGGGAGTACACGTTCGTCCCCGTGCGGCTGGAGGCCAATGCGTCGGACGTGGACGGCACGGTCACCGGCTACGCCTGGTACACGATCGACCCGGGCGGGGCGTGGGCCTACGCCGGGGGCGGCGCGAGCGCATCGTTCACGCCGGGCAGGCCGGGGACCTGGTACGCGTACGTGGTGGCGACGGACGACGACGGCGGCCAGGTGGGCGTGTACACGGCCGCGATCACCGTGCTGAACCGGGCGCCGACCGCCGCTCCGAGCTTCTCGCCCGACGGGCAGTACTCCCGGGTGCCGGTGCAGCTCTACGCGAACGCCTCCGATCCCGACGGCTCGGTCACCGGCTACGCGTGGTACGCGATCGACCCGGGTGGCTCCTGGAGCTACGTGGGCGCGGACGCGAACCCCCGGTTCGTGCCGGGCAGGCCGGGCGCCTGGCGCGCCTACGTGGTCGTGACGGACGACTCCGGGGCGCAGGCGGGCGCGTACACGGGGACCATCACGGTCGCGAACCGGCCGCCGAGCGTCGCGCCCTCGTTCAGCCCGAACAACCAGCCGCCGGGCACGCCGGTGCAGCTGTACGCCAACGGGTCCGACGAGGACGGCGCCGTCCAGGCGCTACGCGTGGTACGTGATCGACCCGGGGGGAGGGTGGACGTACGTCGGGGGCGGGGCGAACGCGGGGTTCACGCCGAACCGCGCCGGGGACGTGGTACGGCTACGTGGTGGCCACCGACGACCTGGGGGCGCAGACCGCGGCGTACACGGGGCCGATCACCGTGGCGCAGGTGTACGGCTGCACCGACCCGGGGGCCCGCAACTACAACCCGCGCGCGACGGCGAGCGACGGCTCCTGCGTCTACAACCGGGCCCCGGTCGCGGTGCTGGACGTGGGGTACCCCGGCGGGCAGAGCTTCGCGTGGGAGGGGGAGGCGGTGTCCCTGGACCTGCGGCGGAGCTGGGACCCGGACGGGGACCCGCTGACGGGGAACCTCGGCTCGGGGCTGACGGGGTCGGCCAGCTGGGGCGCGGAGGGGACGTACTACGTCACGGGGACCGTCTCGGACGGGAGGACCACGGGGAGCGAGACCAAGGCGGTGATCGTGAGGAAGAAGATCATCGGCTGCATGGACCCGGGGGCGTCGAACTACGATCCGTCGGCGAACGCGCCGGGCACCTGCGTCTACGGCAACGACCCGCCGGTCATCACGTCGTTCACGATGCGCAACACGGCGATGTGCTCGATGCCGGGCGGAGAGGGGTGGAGGTACCGGGCGGACGTCACGGCGATGGACCCGGACGGGGACGCGCTCACGTACCGGTGGTTCGATCGGGACGGCCAGCCAGCGTGGAGCACCGGACCGACCCTGAACTCGCCCTGCTGGCTGCGGGCATCCCGGGGGAGCGGACCAGCCTACGTCGAAGTCTCGGACGGGAAGGGGGGGACGGCGAGGGAGTACTTCCACTACACGCCGCTCGAATGAGAACCGTGGGGCACGGTGGCCGGCCGCGTGCCGGCCCCGCGCTCCGCAGCGCGTAGAAACTCTGCCATTGACCGCGTCGCCTTCGTGTAGGCGGGACGAGGAAGTGCGAACAGGGGCGCCCCCACCGCGGGAGCGCCCTTGTCCGCATGGTTTGGAGAGCAACGTCTCGAATGAAGAAGCGTCGAGGCTCACCCCCAGCGGCCAAACACTCCGGCCTCAGCCTACGGCAATGGATTAGGTCCCCAGTTTGCGCTCCACGGCGTCGACCCCCGCCGGCGTGATGCGGTACTGCTTCCGGGCCTGCCTGGTGCTCCCCAACTTCTTCTCCTGTGCCATCAGCAGCCGGTCGGGACGCATGTTCGCCTCGATCACCCGGGTGATGTTGCTGATCGCCAAGCCGTTCCGCTTCAGCTCGGCGTTGATCGCCTGGCTTGTGACGGTCTCCCCTCCGCGGGCGCGGGTCAGGTAGTACGCGCCGAGCAGCGCCTTGTCCGACATGGTGGTGGGCGTCCAGCGGGCGAGGAGCGAGGCGAGGTCGCCGCCCTCTCGATCGCTGCCTCCGGAGTCGGAGCGACCCCGGCCCCGGCTGCTGAGTACGGCGGAGGGTGCGGGCGCTGGGGCGGCGAAGGCGCGCTCCAGCAAGATGTCCCGGGCCTTCTCCTTCAGGACCGGGTCGTAGTTCGAGATCGCGTGGTTGATCTCGTGAGCAGTTCCTTCACTTCCTTAGATCGGTCATTTCGATTCCTTGCAGGAGACCCCCTGATGCTTTCCCGACCATGCACCTGGAAGGGCACGCACCGGTATGAGGGGGAGCGTTACACAGCCTTGGGTGGTCGGGGGGAAATATGATCCCCCAGGAGGGGAGTCAAGTATCGAAAGTATTCTCCAAGATCGCATGCACCCAGTGCCGATCCCAGCCGTAGTATAGACTCTGTTACTCCAGACTGAGCGAAGACTTTCGCTGCCTCAAGGATAGGATACGCAATTCCGAGCGGTGAGGCGCTCTTCTCCAATGGAGTTGGCTGAACCCTGCTGGAGGACTCGATTAGGAAGCTGGCGAGCAAGTCGTGGATGCACTATTGTGAGTCACGCCGTACAGCACATGGGAAAGACCGCCCAGCGCCGGATCCCCGACCATCCAAACGAAGGGAGGGTGGGAATGGACGCTTCCTCGTCGAGCCGAGACCAAGACCTGCCTCGCGCCGCAAGCATGGCACTCCTAGGTCTGGCGCTGGCCGTCGCGGCCGCCGTGACCGCTCTGCTCTACCTTCTCAATCTTGCCCCGCGCCGTGTCGGCGACCTCGTCCTCATCGCTGGCCTCGGCGGAATCATCGGCGGCAGCCTGCCGCCGCTTCTACTGGGCGAAGCACCGCTCGTCCCGCGCCGGGCGATCACGCAGGCGCTGTCCTACGCCATAGGGGGGTTCGCGGTCGCCGCCGCCTCGTTCATCGTGACATCCGGGTTGCTCATGGAGCAACCGGGTCGCTCTGCGAGCACCCTGGGGACGACGGCGTTCGGGGGCTTGGTCGGGTTCTTCGTCGGTCGGGAGCTCCATCGGCGGAGCTTGGCGGGCGCACTCATAAAGGCCGATACGGCGCCCGTCGTGAGCGCCTTGGGCAGCTTCGAGGACCAGTTCTTCGGTCAACCGCTCCTGAACTACGACGGCGACATGGTTGCGGAATGGGTCGCCGCGCCGTCTTCCCTCGTGATAGGGCACATCCACGTGCGCATGGAAGCTAGGGCACTGATGGAAGCGCGGGCAACCGGCCCTGCCAGCGTCGGCTCCGACGCCGCCCCACCTCTGTCTGAGAAAGCCTTGCCGCAGCGTGCCCGCGTTCTGGTGCAAGGCGGCCGGGACGCCGCCAGTGTGCCGTTCGCGGTCTCCGTGATAGGCGGGGAATTGGAGGTCCAGCCACACACGCTCATCCTAGTCGCGCCGTCCGACCGCGCCTCTGAGTCCATTCGGTTCACGGTGCGTCGTCCGCAGCGCGATGACGATGGCAGCAGGCCTGGGGTCGAGACATCGACTTCGATGCAGGATCGGTCGGATTGGAGTGAGGAGCAGTCGGACGCCAGCGTGTTGATCGACGTGAGCCAGGCGGGCCAGACGGTTCAGCTCCTTGAGTTTGAGGTGCCGTCGCTATGATGCAGAGCGGAGGGACACTGCACGGACCCGCTCTCACGCTCACGGTCGAACCGGTCCCCGGTGGCGAGTACCGCGTTCTGCTCGGAGCCGGAGCCCACGTTCCGAGGCCGATCGGTCGAGGTCGCGGCGATACACTCAAAGGCGAACTGTTGAGTAACCTCCGAGCATCGCTGGAAGAGGCGCGAATGCTGCTCAAGGACGAATTGGACCTCCGAGGGCATCCGGACCGCGCCGGTCATTTCCTGGCGGAGATCGACACCATTGGAACGACCTTCCTCCGTCACCTGCTCAACTCCGACCACGGCTGGAAACAGTTCCGGATGCTCTTCCGGCTCGCGGTCCGCGAGCAAGAACGTCGCGGCCTACAGTTGAGAATCGACCTCCAAACGCCCAAGGACTGGCCGATCCCGCTGGAGATCCTTCCCCTCGGCCAGCGCCCGAGGCGGGAGCCGCCGCGGACGGCCGCGGAGGTGGCGGCGTACGCGAAGGTCTTCCCGGCATTTCAAGCGGTTCTCCGACACACGCTGCTCGATGTGGGGAAGCTCCCGACGGAGAGGCGGATTGCGAAACGGCCCGGCATCCGTCTCCTGTTCCTCTGGTACGATGGCGCGGCGGGTGCCGCGCAGGCTCTTCAGTCGATCAGTTCGTTGCCGCAGCCCTTCCTTCCGCCCCGGCGGCCGGAGGACGTTCTGCCTTCGGAGGGACGGTACGATTCCACGGAGAAGCTCGCGCGGTTGCTGGTCGAGCAGGGCGAGGCGGTCCGGGGTGAGGATGGCGGCACCCGGTACAGCGTGGTTCACATCCACGCCCACGCCGATACCGGAAAGCCGAGCACCCACAAGGCGCACACGCTGAAGTTCGCGTTTAGAACCCGGCCGCGTTGGTGGTTCCGTGGGCGGCTGCACGAGGTGCTCATCCCTAATGGGAAGCTCGACGTTGAGGCCGGCGACGCCTCCCGACCTCGCCCCGACGGCCCGTTACTGTTTGTGAACGCCTGTGGCGGCGCCGCCGGGTCGCACAGTGGTGGGCTCGGGCTCGCCCACAATTTCCTACTTTCGGGGTATCGTGCCGTGATCGGTCCGCGCGTCTCTGTACCGGGCCAGGTTGCGGAATGCCTTGCCCGGTACTTTTACGAGGCCCTCCCCGCACCTCTGGACCTGGGCGGAGCGCTCCTCGCTGCCCGCCGTGGCCTCCTGAGCAAGTATTGTAACCCTCTCGGCGCGCTCTACACGATACATGGCGAGAGCCAGCTCTACATCGATTGACCAACCGCCCTCACCGGAGGAAGCTCTATGCTCATGGTTTACGTCGGAGTGACGGTGATTGCCGTAGGCATCATCCTCATCCTGGTCGGCGTGGCGATCGCGTGGGGTGAGTCGAAGCGGCTGCTTGGTGTCAAAGAGCTCACCGGCTTCGTGAACGCCCTGACCGAACTGGTCAAGGCCATCGCGGACAAGCGGCTCAGTCTGAGCCTTTTCGTTTTCGGCACGCTCCTCATCGTGATCGGTGGGGTGATAGCCGGCGTGGGCGGCCTGAGCGCTTCGGCGGAGCGTCGGCCGGACGACATGGGGGCCCGAGGCGATGAACCCGACACGATTCGAACCACGAGCCATGCCAGCTTCGCTCCGGCTCCATCGCCTCGTCAAGTATACACTTCCGTCTTGGTTTGGAAGCATGAACTTGACGAATCCAGAATCAAGAACGTGAAGCATGTTGACAGTTAGGACAGGCGAGATCCAACCGGGCTGGCGCAGCCTGGGCCGTTTCGTCAAGTACATACTTCCTCACATTTCGCCGCGCGTCCGGAGGGCCGAGACCCACGTGGACCCGGGTCCGAGGCCCGGATCAGCGCCGGGCTCTGGCGGGGCGGAATCCAATGCGGCCGACGGGTCCGTTGCTGGTCGGGATGCGGAAGAGCTCGATCCGGGTGGCGGGTCCCTGGTAGGGCGGATAGCGCCCCTCCTCCAGGACGACGTACGTCGTTCCGGCGGACGAGTAGACCTCAGGGGCGGCGTCGCGGGCACGGTCCCCGTCAGCGACGCGGAGGGCGATCACGCTGGAGGTGCGGAAGTCCATGGGAGGGGGAGTCACGCCTGGAGCGCCAGCCGCCCACAGCCGGGTCCAGTCGGCGTCGCCGCGGATCAGGGTGTACGGTCCGCCCCGGACGGCTCCGGCGCGGATACGGCTCGCCGTCACGATCGGGGTAGCGGAGAGCGCTACGGCCCCGTCCGGGACGTCCAGGTAGGCGGGGAGCGGCGGAGGCCGACGGCTGGCGGGGGTGGCCGCCGCGGTCGCGGGTCGCGACGACACCCCGGGGTCGGAGCGGTCGGGCTGGGGCGAGCAGGCGGCGACGGCGAGCACGGCGGCCACGGCGGCGGAGGAGGGCTGGGCGGTTGGTGCGCATGGTCGTGGATGCGAGGATGGACAAGGGGCTCATGCCGAGGTGGTCAGCGGAGGCGGGTCAGGCGGACCCGGGCTGCGTTGATCTCGCTGGCCTGGATCGAGACGCCGCGGCCGGCGTCGGCCATCAGGTAGACGGCCGCGACCGAGCCGGGCGCGGCCTCCAGGACGCGAACGGTGCCGACGGTGCGGGAGAGCCGCCGGGAGGCGTGCCGGTACGTCGCGTCGCGCGCTTCCATCGACGGCTCGCGGTTGTCCCAGGTCGCGAGCTGGGGCAGGCGGGACGCCCCGGCGGACCCGGCGGGCACCAGGTCGTCGGTCGCCACGGCGAGGGCCCAGGCGTCGAGCAGGTCGTCGGGAGTGGTCCCCAGCTCGGCGGCGAGGGCGTCGATGCTCCAGGAGCCGCGCGCGAGGAGGCGGAGGTAGAGGCGGCCGCGGCCGGACCCGAGCGCAGCCTCGCCGGCGCGCTCGCGGGCGAACATGAGCAGGCTGGCGCCCTGCTCGTACTGGCCGGGTCCGGTCCACGGGGACAGGTCCGGCCGGGCGGCCCAGAGGTTGGCGAGTCCCAGCGTGCTGAAGGGATGCGCGTCGGTGACCAGCGAGAGCCTGGCGGCGGTCGGCTGGCCGGAGGCGATGCGGACCGCGGTCTCCTCGGCTGCGACGGCCCAGGCCTCGCCCATCCACCCCGCCGAGTGGGCGTAGAGCCACCCCACCCGGCGGGCGGCGGTGACGACGTCCGCGGTGTGGGCGTACTCGTGGATCGCGATCTTGGCGAGGTTGCGGGCCATCAGGTCGGTGGTCGGCACCGTGGCGCTGGCCAGCGTGACCGGCATCTCGGAGGCCAGGGCGCAGACGCTCCGGGGCTGCGCGCTCCCGCCGTCGGAGCTGGCGCCCACCGCGCCGGCGAGGTCGTCCGCGAGGACCAGGTAGTACCGGCCCCCGGCGCCGCGCAGCGGCTGGAAGTCGGGGTCGAACACGGCCCGCACGGTCTCGACCAGGGATGCGTCGGCGAGGCGCGCGGCCTTGCCGAGGAGCGCCAGGCTCGCCGGAGTGAAGTGCTCGGCGCGGCTCCGGGCGCGGAGGTCGACGGCGATCACGACGCGGCCGGAGGTCGCGGCCACGCGTGCCGGGTAGGTCGGGACCCGGTCCCGGGGCACCCGGCAGGGGTGCGGGTAGCCACTGACCCGGGCGAGCGCCGGCCAGTCGACCAGGGTGACGGTGTCCCCGACGCCCGCGGTGGCGTAGCGCGGGTCGAACTCGGCCGGGTCGGGCGAGTAGGGGTCCGCCGCGGTGCGGGCGGTGCCCGGGAGGAGCAGGCGAGCGGCGCTGGACCGGCGCGCGGTGCCCGCCGCGGGAGCCGTCGAGGGGAGCGGGGCGGCGTCGCTCTCCGTCCAGGTGCGGAGCACGAGCAGCCGGTCGCTGCGCTGCACCGGATCGCGGGAGAGGTTGACGGCGCTGAGGACGTAGTCCTGGTCGTTGGCGCCGAGCCGCAGGCACGCCGCCTCGGCCGGGGTCAGGACCCGGGACTCGCCCACCGCCAACGCGACCGTGTCCGGGAGATCGAGGGGGGCGGCGAGCTGCACCGTACCGTTCGCCTGCAGCGCGACGCGGCGGCCGTCGATCTCGCACGAGCGCCAGGTGGGGACGGTGAACGTCGCGGTCGTGTCGGAGGTGCGGGCCACCCGCACGGGGGTGTCCCCGACCCGCAGCGTGGAGAGCCTGGAGAAGTTCCGCCCGTACAGGGTGGCAACGGTGCCCGGGGCGAAGGAGGCGACTCTCGTGAGGGCGAGCGCGGTGTCCGCGGGCGGGTGGCGGCCGCCGGCGGTAGGGCCGTCGGTCGTGCAGGCGGCGATCGCCGTGGCGAAGGCGCCGGCGGCGAGCATGGCGAGTCCGGGGGTGCGGGTCGAAAGCATGACGGGTTCCGGGTGAAGAGGGGGACGTGCGGGTTGAAAATGGAGCACCAGGGGCGTGGAAACACGCCTCCCCCACGTTTCTCTTCGTCGTTCGGGGCTTGCAGGGAGTATCGGCCGGTAGCGGATCGGAGGACGAGCAGCGGCGGCGCCCGGGATCTCCCGGGCGCCGCCGCCGTGCAGGAAGGCGAGCCGATCACGTCTGGTAGATCTCCTCCTGGAGGTGCTCGCGGAGAGCGTCGCCGATCTGCTCGCGGAGGTGCTTGCATGCACGGTGGCACTGGGCCTTCACGCTGCCCTGGTGGACCCCGTCGATCTCGGCGGCCTCCCGGTAGGTGAGGCCGTCGATGTGGTGGCGCTCGAACGCGTGCCGGTAGGTGGCGGAGGTCAGGCGGAGCGCCCTCCGGACGAGGTCGCTGATGTTGGAGCGCTCGGCTTCGCGTGCGGGCGACGCCGCCGCGGAGGCGACGTCGTAGCGGTCCTCCTGGGCCAGGTGCGAGAACGGGGTCGCCCGGCGAAGGTGGCGTCCGTGGTCGCGGAGGTGGTTCCGCAGCGCGTTGGTGATGGTCTTGTTGAGCCAGTGGGCGAAGGGCTTCCGCGCCGGGTCGAACTTCTCGCGGGCCTTCATGATCCGGATGAAGATGTCCTGCGTCACGTCGTCGACCCGGTCGGGGTCGCCGGGGCCGATCACTGACCTCGCCCGGCGGCGGACCAGGGGCTCGTAGACGTCGTGGATCGCGCGGAAGCAGGCGCCGCAGTCGTTCCGAGCGTAGCAGACGAAGCGCGCCTCGTCAGTCGGCGGGATGGAGCTGGCGGAGTGGGTGTGCGCGACTGGAAGTGGCCGCACCGGCGTGCGGCTGCAGTGGACGGGCGAAGTACATGGTAGATGGGCTCCAGGGTTGCTTCGGTAGCCGGACGGTCTCCGTCGGAGACTCCTGGCTTTGCGGCCCCGCCTCGCGACGGGTGTGCTCTTGTCGGCAGTGGAAGAAACCTAGAAACGGCCAGCGGAGCGGACGAGCCGCGATTCGTGGCCGATTAGGAATAGGCGGGAATTGTGGGGTGCCCCGGCTGCGGGGTGCCCCATCGTTTTTTCCGGCGGTAACTGAAACGGTTTTCCGCGCCGGAGGTTATCTCCGGACGAGGCGACGGCGGGGAGGTCCCCTCCCGGTCACGCACTACCTCTCACATCTCCCAGGCTCCATGGGCGGGTACGCGCTCCCGGAAGACGTGCTCGCGCAGCAGCTGGCGGAGCTGCTGGGCAAGCGGGTGGTGGACGTGTTCCACGACCCGGACGTGACGGAGCTGTACGTCAACGCCGACGGGCAGCTCCGGACCACGCGGTACTCGGTCCGCCGGGCGGTGGAGGAGGGGATCCGCCTCCACGACAGCGGCATCGAGGCGTTCCTGAACATGGTGGCCAGCAGCGTGGGCGCCGTGCTGAACGCAGGGAACCCGGGGCTGCGGGCGGAGATGCCCCGGGCCGGGGGGTTCCGGGGCGCCCGGGTCGCCGGGGAGATCCCTCCGCTGGCGCCAGGACCGCAGTTCAACATCCGGAAGCCGCCGAGCCGGATCATCCGGCTGGACGAGTACGTCGAGCGCGGGGTCCTGTCCCCGGTCCTGAGGGAGCTCCTGCGCGACGCGGTCGACCGGAAGCAGACGTTCCTGGTCTGCGGCGGCACCGGCAGCGGCAAGACCACGCTCGCGAATGCGATCGTGCACGAGATGTACGAGCAGGCGGCCGGGCGCGGGGAGATCGAGCGGTTCGGCCTTCTCGAGGAGGCCCGGGAGATCCTCTGCGAAGCCCCGGACGTGTTCTCGTTCCGGACCCTCGGGAAGTGGCCGATGTGGAGGCTGGTGAAGACGGCTCTCTGGAAGACGCCGGATCGCCTGATCGTGGGGGAGGTGACCGACGAGGCCGCGCTGGCCTTCCTGGACGCCGCGAACTCGGGCCACCCGGGCGCGCTGTGCACCCTGCACGCGAACGATCCCCTGAGCGCGCTGCGGCGGTTCGACATGCTGTGCAGGCGGGCGCGGGTCCCGTCGCAGGCGGAGCTGATCGCCGAGACGATCAACCTCGTGGTGATGATCAACAACAGGGGAGCGGAAGGGCGCCGGGTGACCGACCTGGCGCGCGTGGACGGCCTCGATGCCCGGGGCCGGTACCAGATCACGAGCCTCGCGGCCTAGCGAGGCAGACAATGGAGGTAGGTCGCATGCGGAGTGTTTCACGTCTTCGTCCGATCGCCGGGGTCGCCCTGGTGGCGGTCTGCCTGTTCGTGCTGCCGACCGACGCATGGGCGAGCACCAGCCCGGCCGCGTCGGTGGTCCGGGACGTCTTCGGGGAGGGGCTGATGAAGATCGCCTACGTGATCGCGGAGCTGGCGAAGTTCATCTTCATCGGCATCATCGCGTTCTTCTTCGTGAGCCTGTGGTGGGCCAAGGGCGACCAGACCAAGGTGACGGCCCTCATGGCGGTCGTCGCGGTGCTCGGCGCGGTCGGGTCGGTGACCCTGGGGAGCTACTGGCTTGCCGGCGCGGCCGTCCTCTGAGGCCGCGGAGGCGGGGGGGCGGAGCGGACGCCGATCCACGAGGCGCTGGTCCGCAGGCCGCTGTACTTCGGCGTGCCCAAGGACTACCTCGTGATGGAGGCGTCGCTCCTGGTGCTGCTGGTGGTGGTGTTCTGGCCCAGCTTCGACCCCGGCCATCCGCCCTCGCTGGGGGCGTTCGGACCGGTGCTGGTCGTGGCCGCCCTCTTCCTGCTGGTGATCCACCCGGTGCTGGCCAGGGCGTCGAAGAAGGATCCGAAGTGGCTGGACATCCTGGTTCGCGCCCGGCGGATCCCGGAGGTGCTGCTCCGGACGCCGCTGCTGGCGTCCCGGCGGGTCCAGCACTGGACCTCGCTTCCGAGGTAGGCGGCGCATGGGCTTCCTGTCCTCGATGGCGCTGCTCGGCGCCGGGGCCGCGGTCAACGAGCTGGGGCGGAGGCTCCTGGAGAGCCGCCCGCGCGAGGGGGCGCTCTCGGAACGGCTGGGGTGGTGCACCCTCGTCGCGCCGGGGGTGGTGATGCAGAAGGACGGCTCGTTCCTGTTCGGGTGGGAGTTCGAGGGGCCCGACCGCACGGGCGGGACGCCCCTGGAGCAGAACCTCACGTCGCGCATGCTCAACCGGGCCTGGCTCCCGTTCACGGACCAGTGGATCCATCACCTGGACCTGGTGCGGGTCGGGTGCTCCGTCTATCCGCCGACGGCCCGCACGGCGCCACGGGCGGCCCGGGTGGTGGACGGGCGCCTGCGCACGGAGTTCGGGCCGGGGGGGAGGAAGTTCCGGAACCGGCAGGTGCTGGTGACCACCTGGCTGCCGCCGGCCGACGCGCAGGACCGGCTCTCCCGGGCGCTGCTGAAGGGGGAGGAGCTCGGCGAGGAAGCGTGGCGGCATCACGTCGCGACGTTCCTGGAGGCGGGCGGAGTGCTGGAGGACCGCCTGTCGGTGCGGCTGCGGATGCGGAGGATGACGTCCGCGCGGCTGCTGTCGCACCTGTACTTCTGCCTCGCGGGGGTCGAGCACCCGGTGCTGCCGCCGGAGGAGCTCGTCCCCCTCGACTGCCTGCTGGCTCCGGGGCGCTGGCAGGGAGGGACGCACCCGATGGTGGGCGACCGTCACGTCCGCGTCGTCACCTGGACCGGGTTTCCCAGGGCGTCGACCCCCGGCCTGCTCGACTCGCTGCAGTACCTCCCGTTCTCCTACCGCTGGTCCACGCGGCTGATTCCCCTGGGGATGGCGGCGGCCGAGAAGGCGATCGAGGCCGAGCAGATCACCTGGTTCCACAAGCGCAAGAAGGCCGGTCAGCTCCTCCGCGAAGCCCGGAGGCAGGGGCAGGCGACGGATCGGCAGGCGGAGGACGACGCGATGTTCGAGAACTCCCACGCGCGGCTGATGGCGCTGCAGGCGAAGGAAGCCGCGGCCGCGAACGCGTCGGGAGACGTCCGCTACGGCCACTACGACGCGGCGGTGGTGATCCACGACCCGTCGGAGAGGCGAGTGGAGGCGCGCGCGCGTGCCGCCGCGAAGCACCTCGGCGACCTCGGGTTCACCGTCGAGATCGAGCGGGTCAACTGCCCCGAGGCCCTGTTCGCGAGCTGCCCCGGGAACGGCAGCGACAACATCAGGCGGCCGCTGCTGTCCACGCGGAACGCGGTCGACCTTGCCCCGATCCACACGCTCTGGCAGGGGCTGGACGTCGTCCCGAACCAGCTCTATCCGGCCGGGAGCCCCTCGCTCGCGCGGGTCACCGGGAAGGGCGGCACGCCCCTCTGGTTCACGCCCTTCAACCGGGACGTGGGCCACACCCTGGTGTTCGGCAGCACCGGGTCGGGGAAGTCGACGCTCATCTCGTACCTCGTGACGATGTTCATGGCGAGGTACGCGGACGCGGGGGGGCAGGCGTTCGGGTTCGACAAGGGCGACTCGGCCTTCCTGACCACGTCGGTGCTGGAGGGGGCCTACCACTCGCTGCGGGTCGGCGATCCCCGCTCGGCGTTCCAGCCGCTGGCGCACCTCGACAGGCCCGGCGAGCTCGCCTGGGCGCTGGAGTGGCTGGAGACGATGGCGGAGCTCCAGGGAGCGGTGATGAACGCCGAGCTCCGGGAGTGCCTGCGCACCGCGCTGGAGGCCGTGGCGGGGCTCCCCCGGCCGATGCGGACGATCACGAGCCTGCTGTACCAGCTCCAGGACCGGACGAAGGAGCTGGAGCGGGCGCTGGAGCCCTACGCCGCGTCCGGGCCCTACGGGGGGATGTTCGACGCGACGACCGAGGAGCACGAGCGGGCCCGGGTGGAGACGACGGAGATGTTCCACGTCCGGGGCCTGGGGGACAAGCTGTCGGTGCCGGTCATGACGTACCGGTTCCACCGGCTGCAGGAGCGGTTCCGGGCGGACGTGCCGTCCTTCCTCTGGGTGGACGAGGCCTGGACGATGTTGATGCACAGCAGGTTCGGGCGGCAGTTCGCGGAGTGGTCGGTCGAGCTGCGGAAGTACAACGTGTGGCTCCTGCTGGCGCTGCAGAGCCCGGTGCAGCTGATGGAGCTGGACCCGATGGTCCGGGACGTGGTCCTGGAGGCGTGCCGGACGATGGTCTTCCTCCCCAACAGCAAGGCGCTGGAGCCGAGCGTCGCGGAGGTGTACCGGGCCGTCGGCCTGAACGACGCCGAGATCCAGCTGATCGCCGAGGCGGAAGCGAAGCGGCAGTACTACGTCAAGAACGAGCTCGGGGGGCAGCTCTTCGACCTGTCGCTCGGGCCCGTCGAGCTCGCGCTCATGACCCCGCGGAGCGGGATGGACGCGGAGGCGCTGCAGCGGCACGTGCGGGACCTCCAGGGCCGGTTCGGGCGGGACTGGGTCGCGGAGTACCTGAGGGAGGCGGGGCTGAACGGCGCCGCCGACGAATTCTTACGTCTGGAGGGGAGAGACGATGCGATGGCTGCGTGAGCCGGTGGTCGCGCTGGTGGCGCTCGGCGTCCTGGCGGGCGAGGCGCCGGCGCAGTTCGGGTTCATCCCGCAGGTGGTTTTCGATCCGCAGGCCGCGGCCGACGCGTACGTGCGCTTCACGCCAGCTGCGGGACGCGGGGAACAAGGCACGGGACCACCTGCAGCGGACGGAGCAGGTGCTGTCGCGGCTGCGCGAGGATTCCAGGCAGTTCGGCGGGTTCCGGATCCCGGACTTCGCCGGGTCCCGGCGGGGGTACGAGAGGCTCTTCGAGGCGTCGCCGCTCGGGTACAACAACCCGGGCCTGGACCGGATCTTCAGGGCCGCGTTCCCGGAGTCCCGGATCGACGATGCGATCCGGGGGGCGTCGGCCGCGCAGCAGGAGATGATCCGGCGGGCGGCGTACACGCTGGTGGCCGGGGCCGGACGGCAGGGCGAGCAGCTCCGCGACGCGGAGCGGGCTCTCGACCGGGTGCGGCAGCTCGCCGCGAGCGCCGGGACCCAGGCGCAGGTGCAGCAGTCGCAGGCCGCGATCGACGCGCTCGCGGTGGAGGAGGCGCAGCAGGCCCGGCAGCTGCAGATCGCCGCGACCAACCAGCAGGCGGCCATGGACGCCTACCAGGTGACGCGCGACGCGCGCGCGGACAGCGTCTCGGCCGCCAGCGCGGCGGACCACGCGGAGCGCCAGGAGCGCGCACGAGAGAACCTGGAGGCGTGGCGGAAGCGGCAGGCGGTGCCGGAGCGGGTGTGGCGGCCGGGAGCCCGCGTGGAGGACCTCGGGATCGAGACGGGCCCGGGGGCGTCGCCGCAGGCGCGCAAGGGGCGGCCGTGAACCGGGCTCCGGGGAGGGGAGACCGGCCGGCGCGGGGGATCGGGGCACGGGCAGCGCGGCGGGTGGCCGCCGCGCTGCTCGGGCTGGGCGCGGGGTCGCTGGCCGTGCCGGGTCTTGCGATGGGCCAGGAGTCGGTGACCCGACATCTACAAGCAGGTCGCCGACCAGTGGGCGGCCAACGCCACGCCGTACGTGATCCCGCTGTTCGGCCTGCTCTTCATCATCGACGTCGCCCTCTCCTTCCAGGAGGGATTCGAGACCCGCGGCGGCCCCGAGATGATCTTCATGTCGATCGGGCGCCGGCTGGTGGTCGGGGGGATGGGGGTCGGCCTCTTCCTGAACCCGGAGCACGTCGCGTTCAAGCTGATCCGCGCCTTCGAGATCGCCGGCACGGCGATCGGGGGCGCCGGATTCGAGGGGCTCCCCGACCCCATCGTGCTGGTGCTCCAGGGGTGGGACGCGTTCTCGCGCCTGGTCGGGGCGATCTTCATCCCCCCGAACCAGCCGCCGGACCCGAGCGGGACCTGGGGCGGCGACATCACCGGGATCCTCGGGATCCTGCGCGACGGGCTGCTCTGGGTCTGGTACATCTTCAGCCTCGGGTCGTACCTGGTGGGCGTGGGGGTCGTCGCGCTGGTGCTGGCGGCGGCGTTCGTGGTGCTGGCGCTGCAGGTCATGTGGATCAAGACCCAGGCGTTCCTGCTGGTATCCCTCGGGGAGCTCTACGTGTCGTCGCTCGGGCTGCGCTGGGTGGAAGGGATGATGTGGGGGTACGTGCGGATCATTCTCACGGCGGGGGTGAAGCTCTTCCTGCTGGCGGCCCTGTTCGGCATCTACTACCTGATGCTGCCGCGCTGGGAGGCATGGATCACCGAGGGGCTGGCGGCGATCCCGCGGGGGCCGGACGCCTGGGACCCGAGCGAGCCGGTCCCGCAGGTGGCGATGATGCCGCTGCTGATGGCGGCGACCACGGCGGGGCTCTACGCCGCCGTCGTGTGGAAGATCCCGGGATGGTTCTCCGGGGAGCTGATGCGGGAAGTCCATTTTTCCGTGTCGCGGGGTAAAGCCAGGCAGGAGTAGGTGACCGACGCGGCGCGCCGTGGGACGGTCAGGTGGTAGAGGACCCTTCCACACCGTCCGTGCATGGCGATCTGGCGCCGCCCCCCGCGGCAGGGGCAGGAACCCCCCGCAATCCAAGCTCCCGAGCGACCCAGCGCCTATCAGGCCGGCAGGCGGCACCTCGGAGGGTCGCTGCGCCGCATGCAGCGCCGGAACCGCATCCTCTCCGTGGCTCTGCTGCTGTCGCTGGTGTCCCACGGAGTGCAGTCCTGGGGGCTGGCGCAGGCCGCGGCCAGGCCGGGGGCGGTCCCCTTCCAGGTCAACGTCGACCGGCTGGGGCAGGTGCAGTCCGTGGGCCCCCTGGAGCCGCTGCCGCCGCCCGGCGAGGAGGTCATCCGGCGGGAGATCATCAACACCGTCGGCAAGCTCCGCACGGTCTACGCGGACCCGATCGCGCTGAACGACGTCCAGATCGAAGCCCGCGGGCGTCTCTGCGGCGAGGCGATCCGGTACGTCGACCGGTACTTCGGAAGGAAGGAGACCAACCCGTACAACCTGGCCGGCGAGAAGGTGCGGCGGGTGGACGTGACGAACGTCCTGCGGATGGGAGGGGAGAGCGAGAGCCGCTGGAAGGTGGAGTGGGTCGAGACGGAGTACCCGCTGGGGGGGGCGGGGGGTGGGAGCACCGAGCAGGCGTGGGGCGGGGTCGTCACGGTGACGGTCGAGCGGCCGCGAACCGAAGCGGGGATCTACGCCAGCCCCTACGGGATCTGCATCAGCGAGCTCGACTGGCGGGCGACGTCGGCCGTGCGGGTGGTCCCGCAGGACGGAGGGCAGCAATGAGGCGCGGGCGCGTGTCGGCCGCGGTGGTCGCCTGGGCGACGCTGTTCCTGGGGGCGGGTCTGACCACGGAGGGCCGCGCGCAGGGCACGGCCCAGCTCCCGTGGCCCGCGGACCCGGACGACGGCGCCGTGCTCGCGCGCAGCGCGGCGGCCGAGCGGAGCCCGCGGGCCCAGACGGTGCGCCGCGGCGGCGTGGTGGTGGCCGACTACGGCCAGGGCCAGCCGCTCCTGCTCTGCGCCCCCTGGCGCGCCTGCCACATCAAGCTGCAGGAGGGGGAGGAGCTCAGGGACAAGTCGGGGGGGGACCTGGTCCGGTGGAAGGTGTGGGCGATGCGGGGGCCCGGCAACAGCTTCCTGGTGGCGATCAAGCCGCGGTTCTGTGACGTCTCGACGAACCTGGTGTTCACCACGAACCGGCGGATCTACGACGTGATGCTCGACTCGCCGCCCTGCGGCGGGGCCGACGTCGACAGCACCAAGCTGAACCCGAACCTGCCGTACACCTCGATGCTCGTCTACAACTATCCGGACGCGGAGGAGGAGGGAGCCGCGTTCCGGATCCCCGTGTCCGCGCCGGCGGGGCAGGCGGCGGTCGCCGGGGCGACCTCTGCCCCTCCGCCGGCCGGAGGGCTGGGGGCGGTGGCGGGCCGGGGCGTCGCGGCAGAAGGGCTGAACTTCGGGTACGCGATCAGGTACGACCGCGGCTTCCCCTGGCGCCCCAGCTACGTGTACGACGACGGCACGCGGACCACGGTCCACCTGCCCGAGAAGGCGCGCGAGGGAGAGATCCCGGTGGTCTACCAGGTCTCGCCCCGCGGCGAATGCGAGATGGTCGACTACGACTACGATCCGGAGACGAACCGGTACACCGTCCACCAGGTGGCCGACCGCCTCGTGCTGGTGTTCCCCGGGGGGAACTGCGAGGGGGGGCGGCTGCGTCTGGTGATGCAGCGCACCGGGGAGGGTGGATGAGCTCGGCGGGCGAGCCGGACGGGCTGGAGGCGCTGGAGGCCGAGATCGACGAGGACCTCGGGGCCGAGGCGGACGAGCACGGGCGCACGGGGCTGCGCCGTCCGCAACATCAACTGGAACGTGATCTACCTGGGCGCCGGAGCCCTCCTGCTGGTGCTGCTCACGGTGGCGTTCGTGCAGACGTCGGGCGACAAGCGCCAGGTTCCGCGGCAGACGGGGGCGGCGGAGCGCGACACACGGACCCCTTCTCCCGCGGAGCCGCCCTATCGCGAGGCGGCGCGGGAGCGGAGCCAGCCGGCGGCGGGCGACACGCTGGCCTCGGCGCCGGCGGTGCCACCGAAGAGCAGCGCCGTGGTCGGGGGTGGAGAGGGTGGCCGGGACTACCGGGAGGTCCAGAGCGGGGAGCCCGCGGCGGGGGGCGGGGGTGCGCCGTCCCCCGGGGACTCTGCCCGCGGGGGCATTGGGAGCGCGGGGGTGCAGGGCGGCGGCCAGGAGAGGCCGCGCGATCCGCGCCGGGAGGCGTGGGCGGCAGCGCGGGACGAGGTCCCGGAGCCGGGGTGGGGGACGGTCGGGGCGGGGAACGGGTTCCAGCGGTCGGGGGAGGCGGCCGAGCCCGAGGCTCCCGGCCAGGAGCCCGGGGCCGGCGAGCCGCCGGCCGCCGACGAATCGGTGCTGCGGGAGGCCGAGACGGCGTTCGGCCTGGCTCCCGGCACGCTGTCGGGAGGCCAGGGCGGGTCCCGGCCTGCGGCGGTGGCCGGCGGGCTGGTGGTGCCGGCGATGACGCTGATTCCGGCCGTGCTGGTCACGGGGATCACCAGCGAGTCCACCGGGGACGTGATCGCCCAGGTCACGCAGGACGTCCGGGACCGGTCCGGGAGGCAGACCGCGATCCCCCGGGGGAGCTGGGTGAGCGGGCGCCTGGCGCGTCCGCCGGTGCCGGGCGACGCGCGCGTCGACATCAGCTGGAACCTCCTCCGGTACCCCGACCGGGCGACCGTGCCGCTCCCCGGGCTGGGCACGGCGGACCGGAAGGGGGCGGGCGGCGTGCCCGCCCGGGTGGACACCCACTACGGGCCGGCCCTCCTCACGGCCGTCGCCGGCTCGGTGCTCGGCGGCGGCCTTCAGCTCGCCCAGGCGCGCCAGGGCGGCGGCCAGGCCGCACCGACCGCCGGACAGGTCGCGGCCGGAGCGGCCGGTCAGCAGATGGCCCAGGTCGGGGGCGACCTGGTGAACCGGGGGGCCGGGATCCGCTCCACCGCCACGGTCGCGCCCGCGACCCGGATCCTCATCCTGGTCCGGGAGGACCTCTCCCTGCCGCCACGCGCGCGCTGACCCTCCCGGGGGTGGTGCGCCGCGCCGCTGTCGAAACAATCTCAATCGGAACACGGGGATGTCGAACGCGAAGGAAGACGCGGGCGGCGCGGTCACGCGCCCGCAGGAGTTCCTCACGACCTGGAACAGCGGGCTCGGCCTCTCCGCGGCGGAGGGGGTCCTGATCCTGCTGCTCTGCGGGATGTTCGGACTGGCGGTGGCGACCCAGGTGTTCGCCGACGCGTTCGGCTACCATCCGAACCTGGGGGCGCCGCTGTTCCCGCGCGACGCGGTGTCCCCGATGGAGGCGTGGCTCGCGTGCGCTTTCGCGGTGGTCGGCGGCGTGGTTTCGGCGCTCCGCGGCGGCGGAGCCGCTACGCTGGTGCCGTCGCTCGGCTTCGCGGTCGTCTGCTTCGCGGTCGCGCGCGGGCCCCTGTACGTGCCCACCGAGTTCGTCCGCTGGGCGTTCATCGACTACCGGGGCATGCCGGAGATGGGCCCGGCCCTGCTGCGGGCCTGGCTGGGCTTCGGTGTGGGCGGGCTGGCGGCGGCGGTGGGGCTGGGCGTCGCCTTCTCCGGCCTCGGGAAGAGGACGGCCTCGAACTCCCACGGCACGGCGGAGTGGGGCTCGGGGGAGAAGTTCGCGATCCGGAAGAAGGAAGCCG
Organism: uncultured Gemmatimonadales bacterium; assembly: GCA_963733105.1. Classification (GTDB taxonomy): domain Bacteria; phylum Gemmatimonadota; class Gemmatimonadetes; order Longimicrobiales; family Longimicrobiaceae; genus JAFAYN01. The sequence goes on from CAVTCB010000008.1 coordinate 38,295, forward strand.
CGGCGCTCAGGACGGCCCGGGAGCAGGGCGAGCCGGCGGTGCTGAAGTCGCTGGTGATCGGGAGGCTCCCGGACGGGAGGCTGCTCCTGGAGCGGGGCCGCGGCCACCTCATCACCGCCGCCGCGAGCCAGACGGGCAAGGGGACGGGGTGCGTCGTCCCCAACCTGCTGCTGTACGGGGGCTCCATCATCGTCACCGACATCAAGGGCGAGAACTTCTTCGTCACGCACCGGAAGCGCGTGGCGATGGGGCAGGAGGTGTTCGTGCTCGACCCGTTCGGCGAGACGACGCGCATGGCGGGGGCCGGTGGCAAGAGCCTGCCGTACCTGGCCTCGGCGAACCCGCTGCAGCTGGTCCGGACGGACCGGGAGGACGCGATCGACGTCGCGCGCATGATCGCCGGGATGCTCATCCCGGACGAGGAGGGGCCGAACCGGCACTTCTCGGACGAGGCGAAGGGATTCTTCGGCCCGCTGCTGCTGCACGTGTGCTACGTGTACGCGCACGAGCCGGAGAGTCGGACGCTGCTCCAGGCGCGGCGGATGCTGACCGGGGGGGAGGAGCAGTTCAAGCAGCTCCTCGCGGAGATGGCGGCGTCGCCGCTGCGGCCCGTCGCGGCGGCCGCGCAGGAGCTGCTGCAGAAGGAGGACAGGGAGCTGAGCGGCACCCTCTCGACGATGCACCGGCACACGCGCTTCCTGGACAGCCCGGGGATGGAGCGGGTCCTCGGGCACGGCGAGCGGATGTGGGACATCGAGACGCTCAAGGGCGACGCGGTCACGGTGTACCTGGTCCTTCCGCCGGACCGGCTCAAGGAGTACGCCGGGTGGGTGCGGGTGATGATCGCCTGCTGCAACTCGGCGATGGCACGCAGCGACGTCCCGCCACCGCGGATCCCGGTGCTGGCGATGCTCGACGAGGCGGGGCAGATCGGGGCGATCGAGCAGCTCGAGACGACGGTCACCCTGCTGACCGGCTACGGGATGCGGGTCTGGTTCATCTTCCAGGACTTCAGCCAGATGAAGAAGCTCTACCCGAAGAGCTTCGACACGCTGTTCGGCGCCGCGGAGGTGAGGATCATGTTCGGCACCGGCGACATGACGACGGCGGAGCTGGCGTCGAAGTACGCGGGGGAGGCCACGATCTTCACGGAGGGGGGGAGCCGCGGGAGCAGCCGGAGCACGCGGCGGGAGGGCGGGTTCACCCGGAACGCGGGCGACTCGGTCTCGGAGCGGGGCCGCAAGCTGCTGCTCCCCGACGAGGTCCTGCGGATGGGCGCGGAGCAGCAGCTGGTGTTCGTGCGGGGGGCCAACCCTCTCCTGGTGGACAAGGTCCGGTTCTGGCGCGACGCGGACTTCCGGGGGGACTTCGACCCCAATCCGCTCGTGCTCGCCCCGGCAGCCTGAGGGCAGGCGTGTTGGGCGACATCCATTTTGTCGCTCGCGACATCCAGTTCTGTCGCAAATCCCGACAACGAGTTCTGTCGCAGGATGTAAACTCCAGCAACACAAAAGTTTATACGACAGGGCGCCCGGCCACTCGGGGCACCCTGTCGTGCTTCTGGCACTCGCAATTGCCATCTGCGCGACGCAACTGGATGTCGGACGAGCGACAGAACTCGATGTCGCTCTCAATTTCGCGAATCAAGAAAGTGAGCTTCTACGCCAGTTTGTCCCCACCAAGAGCTGCGCGGGGAGGGGGTACGACATCCGGTTCTGTCGCACCGCGTGAAAAATTTGCGACATCGAGTTCTGTCGCAGGGTGTAAGTCATTATAGACCTAGAGATTGTACAAGGGGCGCCCGGTCCACTCCGGGCGCCTTGTCGTGCTTCTGGATTCGCAATTGAAATTTGTGCGACAGAACGGACTGGGCGCGATCCCGGCCGCACATGCGCTGCAGGGCCTGCGGAGGCAGACGCGATCGCCCACGTGGGTCATTTCCGACGCAGCTGCCTGGTCTTGCAATGTCCCAAACGGGTTGATGCAGGCGTTCCCATCGATTTTTTGAAACAAAGGCAAGTATGTACAATGCGCCAATCCGGAAACGGGGGTGTGGATTTTGACGATCCGCACCCCCCCTTCACGTGTTGTAGCTGTTACGGAAGCTGAGTCTTTCTGTCTGAATTTTAGGAGCAAGGACCTATTGTGCGCCCTAAAGGTATGACTTCGGTGTACGCAGCTTATCGGCCCATCTTTGCGGAGGAGCCTGCCATGAAGAAACTTCGCACCTCACTCGTTTGTATGGCCCTGCTGGCGTCTGCCGCCGCGTGCGGCAATGCCAACCCTCTCACTGCTCCAGGTGCACCACGCTTCGATGGTGGCGGCGTCCTTGGAAGCGGCGGCATCGTCGCCCCAGAAGACGGGGGTGCGGTAAGCACGTTGGATGGCCCCGTGGTGGGAAGCGGGAGCATTGCCCCGCCCCCTGAGGACAACCGCGGGCCGGTGGTCGGGTCTGGAAGCTGAATGGTCGGCTCACAGTTAGAGCAGGGGCCGCTCGGTGCGAAGTGTCACGCTCCGGGCGGCTCCTTCTCGTTGGCGTATCGTACATACTTGCCTAGTGCTACGCGCTGGCCGAAGTCCCGTCTACACACTATAAGTGTCGTTCCCGGCGGCGCCTCCCTCATGCTCGCTGGCCTGGCGGTCTCCCTCTGAGCCGGCATCAGGCTCCAACCAGCCCGGCAGGCGCAAGCCGTCCTTGAGGTAGGCCGCGCGGAAGATCGGCGTCAGATGCTCCCGCAGCTCCCCCGCTGTCACCTCATCAAAGTCCCCGGTGAGTGTATCCCACGCGGCATTGACCGTTGCAGCGTCCAGGTCGTGCTTGGGCGGTTGGTCCTCCAGCTTCAACGTGATCCACCTCCGATACCGCCGCACGCTCGCCTTGTGGGCCCCACCCCCTCCGATGAACTTGCCGAGCCCGGTGGGGCTCACCCCAATCTCCGCGGCGACAGCCCTTAGCGATCGGTGCTCCGCTTCATGCCGGACGTAGTTCCGGATCGCGTCGAGGTGGAGAGGCCGGTCAGGCGCTTCAGCGGACTCTGCGACGGCTGGGTGGGAACGGTGTGGCCCTCGGTCCAGAGCGGGCGCCAGCGCGCGCGCACGCGGCTCTCGGGGATGGGTCCGAAGTAGCGGCTGTCGATCGTCCGCGGCGAGTGCGTGCTGAAGAGCCACAGGTGGCCCGGCGGGACGACGTACCGGCCGGGAGCGAGCTGCGGCATCGGACGCCCCCGTCCGTCCCGTGTCAGGGGAGCCGTGTTGGGGAGGAGGTGCCCCTTGTAGATCATGCCGCCCCGGGTAAGGGTGACCGTGTCGCCTTCGCGGGCGAGTACCGCCTTCGTGAGGCGCTGGACGCCGTTTCCGCAGAAGGGGCCGGCGGCGAGGTACTGCCGAGCGTGCATCCAGCGCGCGAGGCGGTCCGGCAGGCAGAGACTGACCGTATCGCCGGGTCGGGCAGGCGGGTGGAACGGACGGGCCAGGTAGAGGCCCCGGGGCAGGCTCCCGGTGACGGTTCCCCGGAGCCCGGCAACTCCAGCGAGGAGCACTACCCCGAATACTCCGAGCACGACGTAGAGCGGCCTGCGCACCAGATGGAGAGAGGCGCGCAGTGACGCGGCGGCCCCTGCTGGCGTCTGGTTCGGGGTGAGGCATCACCGGCCTCGCGCCCGCTCTCCGTGCCGCGGCGCCCTGAACGAGCCCCAGTAGACCTGCTCGGACGGGAAGCTCGACGGGGTGGATGGCGCGCGCTTCAGCGCGACCTGGTAGGACCCTTCGATTACCCCCTCCGACTCCCTCGCGACGTGGACGTAGCCGCCGGCGCCCTGGTATAGACCCGGGGCCGCGTTGGGGACGCGTGCCTCCACCCAGGCGGTACGGGGGTCCGCGCTCCCCTCGCACCGGTCGGGACCGCAGTAGCGAACGGTGTATCGGCCGGTGTCGGCCGGCTGACCCTGGCGGAGGCCGGGAAGCATCAGCAGAAGCGATCTTCCCTGCGGGCCGGGTATCAAGCATGTGACGGTCACCGCCCTCGTCCCGGGGGCGCCGGGGCCGGCGGGCACCCGGGCGGCGGATTCCTCGTAGGCGGTGAGTCCGAGGGAGGAGACCGCGGCCGCGGAGCCGATGGAGCATGCGCCGGCGGGGTCCTCTCCGGTGATCAGGGCGGGATCCCTCGGGTCGGTGCACGCCGCGGCGGACAGGACGGCGAGCAGGCCCAGTGGGGCGGGGGTCCGGTTCAGTCGCATCGGCAGTCTCCGCTTGCGTCGGACATGCCAGGGGGCCGGGGCTCAGGTGTCCCTCTCTCGGGGCAGATACCCCGTGGTCGGCTCCAGCGGAATGACCAGGCGTGGGTCCGCGGAAGGGAGTGAATCGAGGTGACAGCCCGGGACGGCATAGGGAGGGAGTCGAGGTCGGGCTGATACGAATTACCGCTCCGGAGGGTATTAGACGATACTCCCTGTCGATTATCTTCGGCCACGTTGTCCTGCATAGCTTGAGCAGGCGTGACCGAAGGGCTTCTTTCAGCAATCTCCGTTCTGAGATAGATGGGTGATATTCGTGACACCGTCGAGGAAGGCGGCGGCAGCATCCGGGCGCGGCGGCACGCGATTCCGCCGGCTCCAGTTTGGCCGAGGAAGGAAGAGGGGGTGCTGCGTGACGTAGGGGGCGCGCTGGGGCTGCTGCTCTGGCAACGGGTCCGCGACGTTCGCCTGTGGGCGCGGGTGCCCCCCGAGGACCGTCGCGGGCTCTGGGCGCCTCCGGACGAGCTGGAGCACGAGCGGATGGCCTACGCGGGGATCGACGAGCCTGGGCTCAGGGAGCCGCTCGCGGTCCTGGCGAGCATGGTGCGTTTCCCGGACCTCGCGGTGGGGGAGGAGATCGCCGCGGCCTGCCTGCGGGTCGCGGCGTGGGGCGAGGCCAGCGGAGCGAGCGAGACGTCGGTCCAGTTCGCGGAGGCGGCTGCCGCGGCTGCGCCTGCGCATGCGACGGCCGCCGTCACGGCCGGGCGTGCCTGCCGGCGGGTCGGGGCTTCAGAGCGGGCCGCGACCTGGTATCGGCGAGCGATCCCGCTCGCCTGGCGCGGGCGTGACCTGGAGACGTACGTCCGTGCCCAGCTCGGGTACGGATTCGTGCTGTTCACGATGGGGCGCGTGCGACAAGGCCCGGGCCCACTACAAACGGGCGGCCCGGGTGGCGTCGTGGGCGGGCAGATACGCGGTGGCGGCCGAGGCGCAGCACGACCTTCTCACGATCGCGAGCGATACCGGGAGGTACAGGGACGGTACGGCGCACGCGAAGGAAGCGCTCGAGCTGTATCCGCAGAAGCACGGTCGTGTGCCGTACCTGGTCCACGACTACGCGTACCTGTTGATCTGCAACGGCTTCTTCGGGCCCGCGGTGCCGCTCCTGGAGGCGGTGCTCGGCTACATCGCGCAGCCGCGGGAGCGGGTGCTGGTGATGGGGAACCTGGCGCGGTGCGTGGCGGCCCTGCGGAGACCGGAAGCGGTTCGACAGCGCGGTGGGGGAGGTCCTGCGGCTCGCCGCCCAGTCGGAGGAGTTCGCCGCGGCGGCCCTCCTGCACGTGGCGGAGGGAGCCCACACGCTCGGGGAGTGGGACCGGGCGGAAAGCCTTGCGGCGCACGCACTGGAGGTCGCGACCCGGCTGGGGCACGAGACCCCGCGGCAGCGCGCGGCGGCGCTCCTGGAGCGGACCGCGCGCAGAGAGCCGGGCGACGCGGCGCTGGAGCCCCCGAACCCTAGCGAGGTGCGGGAGTTCACGGCGGTGTTGCTATCGCGTCTGTCGCGGATCGGTGCCGCCGGCGACGGGAGTGGGGAGGACCGGGGCGGCCCGCCAGGTCAGTAGCAGATGGGCTCGATGACGTTCCCGGAGCCGAACGAGCCGCCGTTGCGGGACGTCTCGCACGTCATCGCGGTCGTGGTTCCGGAGCTGGTGGTGCTGTCGGCCGGCGTCCGGTTGCCGGACCCGAAGCTGCCGCCGTTCAGGCTCGGCCGGTCGGACGCACCCACGGGGGAGCCGGCATCGGTGCAGGAGGCGAAAAGAGCACAAAGTGCACAGGCGGTGGCGAGCGTGCGGAGACGGTACATCGGAGATCCCTATTTTTCTGGGGGAGAACGGATGGTGGGGTGTTCCCGGGCGCACAAAAATAATCTGTGCGTTCGGAAGCTGCCAGCAATCCGCACTAAGCCGCCGTGTTGTTCAGGGGATGCGCCAGGCGCTGCTTGTTCACCCGGAAGAGGGAGTGGGGGGTCAGGACCCGGGCGGGAGGTCGTAGTCGGCTCGGTGGGCGGGGAAGGGGACGGAGCGCAGCCCCCCCGTGGACGGGTCCAGCTCCGAGATGCGCGCGCCCCGCCCGGGAGACATGCCCACCACCACGTCGAGGAACGAGTCGGCGCGCACCACGACCTGGAGCTCGTCATGGAGGTATCCGGCGAGGCGCGCGAGGGCCGACGGGGCGTCGTCCGCGGTCAGCACCGCGCAGCCGCCCATGTCCGAGCCGAGTCCCGCCAGGGGATCCCCGGGATAGCCGGGCAGGGGCGACCAGAGGGAGAACAGGTGCACGGCGTCGTACTGCATCACCTCCTCGACGAAGAGCGCGGCCGGGGCGTAGTCCCGGGCACTGAAGACGGAGTCCGTCACGCGGAGCCTGGGACCCGCGACCGGGGGCTCCTCGGGCCCGATGGCGACGAGAACGTGGTCGTCGTCCGGATGGCGGGAGAGCGACTCGGCGAGGAGAGCGTGAAAGAGCGAGGTCGCGCCTGACGACGGACCGCCGCAGAGCAGGATGCGCCTGCGCGCCGCGATCGCCGCGCGCAGGTAGGCGGCGGCGGCGGGATCGAGGTGGCCTGCAGCGATGGAGTCTGCGAGCGTCGGCATCGGGCGGAGAGGCACGGGTGGCGGTGCCGCCGTGGTGCGGCAGGGAATCCTATCGAGGGGAGGCTTCGCCCGGCAACCGGCCGGCCGCCGCGCGAGGACGGGCGGACCGGCGCGGCCGGATCTATGGTGCCGTAATACCGTGGCAGCAAGGGGCGGCGGTGCTGTGGCGGCGGGAGAAGGTCGGGCGCGGTCCCCCCCCGCCGCTCCTTGTCGAGACGGTGGAAAGGGGGAGATCGAAAGACGGAGGCAGGGTCATCCCGCGAGAGAAAGGGGGCATTGAGAGGCGAAGGGGCAGGCCTGACAGCGGCGGCGGCTGGAGTGGTTGCGGGTCGGGGCGGCTCCGGCGTGCAGGGCGCGGATCTGGTCGGCGGCGTGGAGGACTTCGGCCCGGAGGCCGTCGTCGAGAGTGACGGGGAAGTTGCGGTCGGAGTAGATCAGGTAGCCGGTGCGGGATGCACGGCGGCCGTGGTTCGCGACGAGGAGCATGATGCCGGCGGCCGTCTGCAGGACGTGCCCCTGCAGCGGACGACGGGGCGCGGGGCGGGACTTCAGCTCGGCGACCACGAGCCTGAGCGCGAGGCCGACGCGCCTGCGGAAGACCCAGTCCGGGCGGCCGACGAGCCCGTGCCTGGCATCGCGCAGCGTGCGGGTGCGGTTCGGTCCCATGTCGCTGGACACGAGCCGGAGGCCGCGGGGGATGGAGGCGCGGTCACGGGCGAAGGCGGCCAGCCGGAACAGCGCCAGGGCCAGCATGACGAGACCCGCGGAGAGGGCGCCGGCCCAGGAGCCCGCTTCGGAAAGGGAAGCCGCGGAGCAGGACACCATGCCCAAAAGGATCATCAGGGCGAGGCCGGCCGCCCCGGTGTAGAGCAACAGGGTGGCGAGCCGCTGCGTGTGGGCGGTGCGCCGCAGGTCCCTGTCGCGGCGGTCGTGGAACGCGGTGCCGTGGGCGCGGAGCGTGGCAACGGCGCGCGCGTCGTCGGGACGCCGGCCGTCCACGTGTTCGAGCTTGTAGCGGACGGAGCAGCGCGTCCAGTCACCGATCGCGCTGGCGGCGACGGGCGCGAGCCGTGGCGCCGGAGGTGTACGGGGAGCGAAGAGCATCAGCGTTCCAGGGTGGGCGGGGTGGTGGCGCGCTGCAACTCGGTCAGGAGGTGACTGGTGCGCGGAAAGGTGCGGGCGACGTGGTCGCGGTCGGCGGCCGGCAGACGGGCGAGGGACGCGCGCAGCGACGCGGTCTGCTGCTGGATCGCAGCGGAAGACGGTGCGGCTGGAATGCCGGTGAGGATCTCGTCGGCGGCGGCACGGAGCCGCTCGACCAGCCCGGAAGGCGTGGCCGGCGGGCCGGTGGGGATCCGCGTGGTGCTCGCCGCTTCGGCGACGAGGGCGTCGAGCGCGACGGCGGCGGAGGCGGATTCACGGATCGCGGCGGCGACCCCCCGCGCCGAGCCGGCTACGTCGCGGGCGGCGCTCTCGTGACCGAATCGCGACGAGGGTTGAGGTGCGAGGACCCCGAAGAGGGCGGGATCGGCCTGTAGCTGGGCGATGGTCGGCTCAAGGCCGTCGTGGGAGATCGAATCGGCGAGCCGTCCCCGGGCGGCGGCAGGGTCGGCGAAGAGGCGAGCGGCGCCGTCGGTGAGCTTGACCTGCGCGAAGGTGAGTGCCGCGTGTGCAGCTTCGACCCGGCGCGCCAGATCGCGCATGGGCTCGGCAGCGGCGAGCGCGGCCTCGCGGGCTTCCGCTGCCTCCACGGCCACGGTCCAGTGCGCGGCCTCGGTGAGAGCCTGGTCCCGCAGCGACGGCGACGGGGCATGCGGCGCCGCAGCGTGCGGGTCGGGAGCGTCGCGACGTGGCAGCGGCACGGCGCCGGCGAGAGAAGGGTCGAGCCCGGCGCCCCCGGGCGGAACGCCGTCGATCACGGGAGCGGGGGGGCGGCGCCTGCGCGCGGTCTCGTCGTTGTAGGCGAGGTGGCGGAGGACCTCGTCCTCGTCGCCGCGGGCGGCGCGCTCCAGGAGGTATCTGACGTCGTCGGCTGCATCGTCCAGGCCGGTGGCGAGGTACAGGAGACCCGATCGGCGATCCCGGATCCCGACCTGGCCGGTCTCGGACAGCTCGACGGAAAAGCGGGCGTCGGCGAGCCCCGGAGCGCCGGGGTTCACCTCGTCGCCCTGGGTGCCTCCGCCCGGGGCTCCGCGCTGAAGGGCTCCCTCCAGCGGTTGGTCCGGCGCATCAGGGCCTGCTGGTCCGGGGTGCTGTTCAGGTAGAGCTCCGTCACGCCCTGCCCCACCCGCAGCGCTTCGCGCTGCTCCGCCGTGAGGGTCCACGCCGGACGGGTCCAGGTCATCATCAGGACGATCGTGACCCCGCACAGGCACGCTGCGGCCAGGTGTGGGACCATCTGGCGCAGGCGCCCCCTCCAGGTGAGCGCGCGGGTCGCCTTCTCGGCGCGGGCCGCCATCTCCCTGGCCCACTGGTCCCACTTGCGGGTCGCTTCGTCCGTCCTCGCCCCCAGGGCGGCGAGCCGACGCTCGGCCGTCGACAAGGCCTCCTCGGTCGCCGCGGCGCGGCGTGCCGCCTCCTCCGAAGCGTCGCGGATCAGGCGCTCGATCGCCGTCGCTCCCTGGTCCTGCGCCGTCACCAGCTCTCTGGCGGCGGCGTGGATCTGCTCCAGCGGCCGCGCCAGGATCTCCTCCGACGCCTGGAGGAGAGAGAGGAGCTGCGGTTCCCACTCCTCCTTCAGGGACTCCGCCCGCCTGAGGAGACGGTCCACTTCCGCCCTGGTGCGTGTCAGGTCCTCCTGGCCCGCCGCGAGGTCCGCCCGGAGCCGATTGAGCCTCCCGATCAGCCCCTCGGGCTTCACCGGAAGGGAGACCGCCTGCCCCCCGGGCGGCACCCCGGTCGACGAATCGGTCGGCGGCGCCAGCGGCAAGCTCTCCTGCTCCGGCGGCGGGCGGCGCGGGTGCGTCCTGCGGGGTGGCCGGGCCGGGGACGCCGGGACTGGCGTTTCCGGGTCGGCCGGCGCCGGCGGGAGGGGTGCCAGGCCGAGCGCCGCCTCCATCGCCGGGTCGGAGGCCGGTTCCGCCGGGGGCTCCGCCCGCGCCCCCGGGGGTTCGGAAGGCGGCGGGGGGAGAGGTGAAGCTGCGTCCCGCGATCCGCTCCGCGAGGGCGAGCTGGGAGGCGTAGTCGGCGTATCGCTGTCCAAAACGTTCCTCCAGGACGCGGAGTGAGACGGCGTGAGCGGCGTGGGAGACCGGCACGTAGCCCTGCTGGTTGCCCACGACGAGGCCGCGGGCGGTGGCCTTGGTGTGGAAGCCGAAGTCGCGGAGGCGCGCGTCCAGCTCGGCGAAGCTGAGGGAGGACGCGACGGCGTCGGGGACGACCTCGCGCGCACGCTGCAGGACGGAGGGCTCCCCGGTCCGCTCCTGGCGGCGCCTCTCGCCTGCGCCGCGCGTGCGTGCGCGGCTCGGGGGCTCCTGCCCCGGGAGGAGGAAGAGAGTCCCCGGTGTTTCCGTCAGACCGAGCTCACGCTCCAGCCCGCGCAGCGAGCGCTGCAGGCGATGGTGGTCCATCACGTCGTCCCACATCAGGTGGGTCCACGGATGGATCAGGTTCACCATGCAGTGGAAATGCTGGTGCGGCTTGTCCCGGTGGGAGACGATGATCGCCTGGTGATCCGACAGGTCCAGGTCGGCGAGCGTGCGGTCCGCCACGGTGATCATGAGCGGTTTCGCGACCCGTTCGTCCGTCGGGAAGCTGACCTCCACGTGGTAGACGGGGCGCTTCACCACGTCGTTCTGGCGCGCTTCCGAGCTCATCTCGCGTGCGGCGCCGGTGATCGAATCGGCTGCGACGTTCCGCCCCTCCCACCACTCCACGCGGTCGGTCCGGGTGCCGTCCGCACCCCGTTCCAGGTACCGCGCGAGGGTGCCGAAATCCGCCTTTCGCCAGCTGTTTCCGATCACGTCGCGGGCGCGGCGGCGCGGGGCTTCGTGTCCGTCTGGAGTGCGGAGCGGACCATTTCGGCGTGCGCCCGGATCGCGGCGACGTCGCCGGTTTCGGCCAGCGCGATCACCCGGTTGGCGAATGCGATCACACGGGAGGCGGGGACGTCGCCGCGTCTGCGTCGTTTGAGGAGCACGAGGCGGGCGTAGCGTCCGACCTTCCGGATGCCGGCAGCGCGTGCGTCGGCCGTGATGCGGTCCTTCTCCTCGGGTGTGACCTCGATCTCGATGCGCGGCTTCCGAGCAGGGCGCGGAGCCGTGCGTGGTCCTGGTGCTTCGGGGTCGATCACGCGCTGCACGCCGGCGGATGGTGGATGGAGTGGGGGGCGGAGCACCGGGGAATCCCCCTGCTGGCGCGTACGGCCGTAGCGCCCTGGCCGGGTCCCGGGAGGCCCGCGGCCCCCGTACACCGGGGAAAGCCCCTGCTGGCGCGGGTGACTGCGAGAGCGGCGGCGGCCGGCGGCGGACACCGGGGTTTCCCCCTGCTGGCGCGTGCGAGCCGCCGACACCGGACGGGTGCGGCGCGCCCCGCGGCTCGGGGGAGATACCCCGTGACTGCCGCGGGCGGTATCACGGAGGGCGGCAGCGGGCGCCCCCTCTCCCTGCGCGGTCCCCCACCCGCGGATGCGCGGCACCATGGAACTCCGGCTCTTCCGCACCACGGACGTGCGAGCCTGCGGCGGTGGAGTGCTCCGGTTCGGGAGTGCCGTCAGCACACGGGGCCATGGGGCTTGGGTGCTGCGGATGCACGGTTGGATGGCCGCACGGCACTTCGGTTTGTCAGCGCTGGCGTGCTGTGGGTGTTCGGGCCCGGGACGCTGCGGTGTTGCAGGCGGGAAGGTCGGAAGGCTCGAAGGCCCCAGGCATCGCAGGTCCGAGGGCCCGTAGCATAACGGGGCCGTGGGAGCACGGTGCTGCCAGCCGGAGGCACTGAACAATTACGGCACCGCAATCCTTCAAAGCCGCAATCGCCTCTGCCCCGATCCGGTGCGAGCGGCGCGCCCGCCCGACGTTTTCTCGCCCGACCCCGGGACGTCAACGTCCCCGATGGTCCCGGGGCCTACCGGCGCGCGGAGGCGCGACCAGCAGTCGGCCGGGTCGCCGGGGCGCGTGCCGCAGGCGGCGCGCGCCCCGGAGGCTCCCCGCGACATGGAGCGGGGGGGCGGGCGTGCCGCGGGCGACGAAGCGGGCGATCTGCGCCTCCTCGAACGCCACGGCGGCGCGCCATGCCTCTTCCGCGGCTTCCGGGCTCAGGTCCGGGGCGAGGTGCCCGCACAGGATGCAGCCGGTGCCGTCGTAGACCCCCGCAAAGCCGCAGCCCGGACAGTGGGAGTGCGGCCAGTCGCCTCCGGCCGGCGCCGCTGCGAGCTCCGCGAGGTGGAGCCCGTAGAGGGCTTCACCGATCCGGGCCGTCTCCAGCACGCAGAGCGCCTCCACCAGGTCGTCGAGCAGGTCGTAGCGGAGGTCCTCGGGATCTCCGCAGCGGTCGTCCCGGCGCTGGCCCGCGGGGGAGGGGAGGAGGAGGGCGGCGAGCTGGGCGAACGGGGCCCGGATGTGGAACATGAGTGGCTTCCTGGCTCGGGAGGGCGGTCGAGGTCGCCCCCTCGTTTTCTCCCCCGTCAGCTACTCGTGGACGTCCAGGACGTGTACCCGGAGCGTACGCGGGCTCCCGTCCGGGTGGTGTAGACCGGGCTGGCGCCGCGTACCGTCCCCTGCACGGTCCGCTGGGTGTGGCTGGGTCTCATCGGTCAATCCCGGCTGCGGGCGAGGGAGCGATCTCCCCGGCAGCGCGCAACTCCGCGCGCAGGTCCATCAGGATGCGCCCCAGGTGGTTCTCCCCCCGGCCGCCGCAGACACCCCAAAACGTGTCGCGCCAGTAGTTGCGCTCCACCAGCTCGACGTCGCCGGTCGCGAGGAGCCGCTCGGCGAGGGCGGGGTGCCGGGCGAACTTCTCCCGGACCAGGGTCCGCATCACGTCGAGCTTCATCTCCTCCCACCCCGGGCGGAGCGCGAGGCCGCCGCCGAGGCGCTTCGCCTGCCCCGGGGTCGCCGTGGCGCGGATGCGGGCGCGGACCGCGGGGTCCGTGGTCTTGGCCGCCTGGTACGCGGCCTCCACCGTGGGATAGCCGAACACGGGGGACGGATGGAAGTTGCTGCAGAAGTCCAGGAGGCTGGCGAACGCGGGGACGGCGGCGGCCTGGGCGGCGAGCGGCAGCGGTGCGGCGGCGGATCGCATCAGGCGGTCCCGGCACGGGTGGTGAGATGGGGTCGGCACCCACCGTCTCCTTCCGCTGGCGAGGGGGTGCCCCCGACCGGGCGCTCCACGCCCGTGTAGCCCGAACGAAAAAAGGCCCCGCGCCGGCGCGAGCCGACGCGGGGCCTCTGGATGGAGGGTGGAAAGTGGATCAGGCCGCCATGCGCTGCTCCGGCTCGGCCTGCGCCTGCGGGCGGATGCCCGGCAGCGGCGTGTCGTCCATCTCGCGGATCAGCGCGCTGGCCTGCGCCGAGGAGACGCCGAGCTCCAGCGCGCCGAGGACGTCCGCGCGCAGCACGTCGCCCTTGGGCCGGCGGAAGGCGCGGGACATGAGCCCGCCGATCTGCCCCTCGGTGGCCACCGGCTTGCCCAGCGGGCGGCAGCGGGTGACCGAGGCCCGCTCGTACCGGGTGCGCAGCTCCACCCACCGGGCCTGCTGCCTCTCCTTCCGCTCCGCCTCGTAGGCGGCGAAGACCTCCGGGTTCTCGGTGAAGAAGGCGTTGAGCGCCTCGCTCGCCTCGCCCTGCGTGAGCGCCTCGCCGAACGGGATCTCGTACCGCGTCAGCAGGCCCTTCTGGCCGTCGGTGGCCGGGTCGTGCGGGTTCCGCGGGGCGATGCTGCGGATGGTGCTGTCGGTGCCGTTGGCCGTGCCGGTGGTCTCGCTCATCGTGCGCTCCCGTATCCGGGGTTTCGGGTGCGGTCCCTCGCCCGGAGTGGGCGTCGGTCTGTTCGTCCGCATCCTCGTCCATCGTCTTCTCGCAGTTCACCCGTCCTGCCCAGCCCGGGAGCTGGGCGGCGCTCGATCACCACCTGACCGCGCGTCGTACCTGCTTGCGCGCGAGGATCACCATCCCCGCCGCGAGGGCCAGGACGAGCGCCCACTTCCCGGTGGCGAGCGCTACCCCGGCGGGGTCGGGGTCCCCGAGCATCGCGGCACCGAAGTAGGTGAGCAGGGCGAGCGCGCAGGCGGCCGTCGGGGCGAACCCGAACCGGAGCCAGAGGGCGCTCAGGACGGGGAGAATCGACCTGGCGGCCCAGGCGCCGGTCGAGCGGATGCGGGACCAGGACGCCGCCCGGAGACGGCCGGCGGGCGCCCGCAGGCACCGGAGGAGGTCCCCGGCCTCGACCCGCAGCCAGTGGACGAACGGCCGGACGTACGAGACGCGCGGGAGCGAAGGGGCCCTCGCCGTGCCGGGCGGCGCGGCCGGGGGTGCATCCTCGATCCCGAGGTGGCGCCGCGGGTCGAAGTGGGGGTTGAGGCGCATCGGACCTGGACTGTGAAGGGTAGACTGCGGGCGAGTGGCACCGTCCGTCGGCGGAGGGACCCGGGCGCTCGTGTCCGGTCCCCGGGGCAAGCGCCGGGCGCCGGAGGTGTGAGGCTGGCGGGCTGCTGCGCCGGACGGGGCGGCGGTCACGAGCTCGGGGAGTACGCCTAGCGGCATTCGCCTGGATCCCGGGGCGCGGTGCGCGCGAGCAGGTACAGGCCGCGGGAGAGATCCAGCTCGCCGTGCGCCGCGGCGCGGGCGGCAAGGAGGACCGCGCGCTGCCGGTCCACCCTCGTGAGCGGGCGGGTGGCGGCGTCCCGGAGGGTGCTGAGACGCGGAGCGGGGGTGGACGGCATGGACGGAGCCTCCGGACTGGACGTCGATCGCGCGGGAGCAGGCCCGCAGGGTCGGTCCAGCGTTTTCTCCGGTCATGCGAGTGAGGGCGCCGCGCGCATGGCGCGGCGCCCTCCGAGGTGTCAGGGTCCCATGGGGGCTCCCCTCCGATCACGAGCAGGTCGAAGGCGTCGAGCTCCGGCGGCGCGGGGAGCCGACGCCGGGGGAGGGAAGGGGGGCCGTGCAGGCCGACTCCACGGGGTCGTCGGGGCCGTCGCTGCCGAAGAGCTCCGGGACCCCGTTGCCGGGATCGCCGAACACGCCGCTGAGCAGGCGGTATGACATGATGGGGCAGGGGCTCGGGTGGGTTCTCGGGAGGCGCGTCCTCCCGAGACTCGCCCGTCGTCTTCTCCTGCCGCCCGGCGGTGAACACCCCGCGGCGTGGGCGGGGCGGCGCTCGCCCCGGAGAACGCGCCACAACGCGAAAAGGCCCCGCGCCGGCACGAGCCGGCGCGGGGCCTCGCACGGTACGGGACGGTGGAGCGCCGGCGGGGAGGCCTCGCCGGCTCCGTGTTCAGGTCGCGGTCGCGGCGTCCTCGATGCTCATGTCGAGCCGGAGAACGCCGCAGCGGAGCGAAGCGGGTGCGGCTTCCAGCCAGTAGGCGCCCGCGAGCCAGGCGAGGCGCCGCTTGCAGTGGTCGTCGCCGAGCCGGCGGTCGCAGTCGTGGAAGCCGCGCTCCAGCCCGCGGAGCACGTGCTCGCGGACGTGGAGCACGTCCGGCTCATCCGGCACGGTCACCGGGTCGAAGGCCCCGCCCGGGAAGCGCGCGACCGTGGCGCCCGACTCGACGATCCGGACCGCGGCCGCCGCCGGGTCGTAGAAGAGAGGGGACACCACGCGGTCCGGGATTCCCTCGGTCGGTCCGCACGGACGGGGCGCGTACATGTAGGCGTCGATGAACGGCGCCGCGGTGACGCGGATCCCCACCACGTCCGCGGCTGTCGCGGCGGCCCGGGCATAGGCACTCGAAAGCGAGGGGTGCCGGGTGGCGTCGCGCCGGTGGCCGGGGGCGCGGGCGGTGACGACCCACTCTCCGGGCATGCCGACGGCGGGGTGGACGATGATGGACACCCCCGGCAGGTCGGCCTCGAGGTTGTTGGAAGTGCCACGGCGCTGCAGCACGAGCACGCCGTCCGTCGTGAGGTGGCCGAGGCCGCGCCCGCTGTGGGCGGGCACCTCGATCCGGGGCGGGATCGCCATTGGGAATCCTGTGGCTGGTACGATGAATCGGGATGGCGGTCGGGTGCGCCCTGGCTACGTCGCGTCGAAAAGGCGGAGCTGCATCGTGCGGATCTCCGGACTGCCCGGCGCGATGGGCCCCGCAGCGGGAGTTGGCGCGGCCTGGACCTGCTCCCCGGGGGCTTCCGTGGGTAGCGAGGACTCCTCGGCGGCGCCGGTGGGAGGCCTCACGAGCCAGACGGGAGCGTGCCCCTGCGGAGTCGGAACGAAGGGTGTGAGCAGCTGGGCCGGGAGCCCCGGGTAGGCCAGGTGGAGGTAGAAGCCGAAGGATTCGCAGGAGAGCGTGTTGCCATGGACGATCACCAGCTCCCCGAGTTGAAGGTTGTGGAGCTCCATGTTCATGCAGACCTGCGCCGCCGCCGTGAGCGTTACCTCCCGGTCGACATCGACTCCCGAGCACGACCACCAGTTGAGCCCTTCGGGGCCGTGGGCCTCCAGGACCTCCGCGCAGAATGCGAGCAGCATCCCCCCGCAGCCGAGGGCCGGCTCGTTCATCCTCCAGAGAAAGCGTTCGCCCCCGGGTGGCCCCGCCGAGCCCGGCGTCCAGCCGGTGAGCTGAAACTTCGCCATCATCCGGGCGAGCGGCCACGGCGTGAAGAACTGGCCCGTCCGCTGCTTGTGCTTCTGGCCGGTGAGCTGGGCCTGGTGGACGGGGCCGAGGATGTCCTGGAATGGGGCCTCCCGGGTGACTGCCGCCCTGTACGCGGCGAGGGCCGCCCTGGTCAGGCGGCCCTCGTCCGTGTCCTCGGGGGGAAGCGCGAAGTGCGGGTGCCCGAGGTCGGCGAGGACCGCCTCCGCCAGGCTGGTCAGCGAGCTCCGGCCGGTCACCCGGCGGATCTCCTCGAGTGGGCGCAGCAGGTCGGGGGGGAGCTTCATGAATCTTGGAAGTCGGCGGCGGAGTGGCTGTGGGCGGTGGCGGTGGGACTTCCAATGGGGAGTTCCCTGGCTCGGCTGCGAGTGCTCCGAGAGGCGTGGCGAATTGGCCACACTGGAAAGGTCAGAGCGGGAGCCGCTCCTGAATCGAGGTCCGGGGGTCCACGGTCATGAGCTCCCCCGCCTGCAGCGCGGTGCAGGCTTCCGCACGGGTGAACGAGCGCTCGCAGCGCAGGCAGGTCCAGTTGCACGGCGAGCCATGCCATTCCTGGAGCACCCCGCCACAGCCGGCGTGCTCGATCCACGGGGTCCCGTACTCCGTGCGTGCCCGGCGGATGCTGTCGGCCGTGCGCTCTCGCGCGGCCTGCAGCTCGGCGATCCGCTCCGGTGTCGGTGCCCGGCGGTCCAGCAGCGTCAGCAGGTAGACCGGGTCTGCCGGGACCTTGGAGGCGTTCCACTCCTCGGCGATGGCGCGCTGCTGGTCGCGGGGGAGCTCCCGGAGCCGCCGGCGCGCTCTGCGCCAGGTCTCCGCGTGGCGGTCCCGGTTGCGCCTCGCTCCCGATACGGTCTGCACGTGGATGCGCGCCTCCCGGTCCTCGAAGGACTCGACCTTGAGAGGCGCCAGGTCGCCCAGGAAGCCGTGGTCGCGGTGATGCCGCTCCTCCTCCGCCTTCAACGACTGGCGGTGACCGCGCTCGCGCGTGGCGGTGCGCTCCCTGGGCGGCGGGTCCTTGCGCCAGATCGCCTTGGCCCGGCGGAGGACGATCGGTTTCCGGGTGACTGCGCCGTGCAGCCCCCGGGCACCCAGCCAGTCCGCCTGGAGCTGGTCGGCGGCCGCGGATGAGTAGAGTGGAGCACGGGCCGGGAACGGGGGCATGGGCGGTTTCGGCGGGATGTGGAAGTCAAGAGGGGAGCTCCGCCTGCCGCCGGACGGTGTCCCGGGCGTTCACAGCAAGCCCGCTTCGGCTGCCGCGATGCCTCACCCGAGAAGGGTGAGGAGGTCGGTCTGCTCGCTGGGGACCGGCTTCCGTGGAGGTACGGGGACGGCGAGGGGTGCATGTGCTCTGGGAGCTGCGGGGACGGTCCAGTCGTTCGCGCGGCTCGCCGGCTCCGGCGGGGGCGAGTACTCCGGGAGGATCCAGTCGCCCAGAGCCTCGGTAACGGCGAGCCGGACGCGGTCGAAGTGGTCCAGGTCGAAGCACCTCCGGACGACGCAGTCGTTGACCGGGCGCCACACGATCCCGCGGACCCGGAGGGCCTCGCGGATCGCGGGCTGGTAGCGCCGATCCGCCACGCACAGAGTCCACCTCCCGAGGTGCCCGTTGGGCCGCACCGCCTCAGGGAAGCCCGCGCGGGCCGCCGCTTCGAGGTAGCTCCGCCAGGCCTGGTCCTGGCCCGGGTGGACGCTGTGGAACCCCGCGAAGCCCCGTGGCTCCCAGCTCAGGGAGAGCGAGGGCGGGGACAGCTGGACGTAGTTGTCCGGGTCCTGGTACGCGACCAGCCGGGCGACCTGAGAGGCGCGCCAGGTGAGGGAGTCGAAGAACGCCCGCGCGATCCGGTAGCCGTGCGCCAGCGGGTGCCCCCGCTCGGCGAGGAAGACGCAGTCTGCCGGCTCCTCCTGGCGGCAGCCTGTGAACTGCTGGTGGAGTGCGTCCAGGCTCTCGGGAGAGAGTTCCATGAGGGAGCCCGGGGCTAGTACTTGCGGATGATCCCCACCACGATGCCCTGGATCCGGACCTGGCCGGCAGGGAGGATCATCGGAGGTAGCGCCCGGTTCGTGGGTCGCAGCTGGACGCGCCCGTCGTCCTGCGAGTAGAACTGCCGGACGAAGGCGTTCTCGCCGATGCTCGCCACCACCATCTCTCCGCGCTCGGGGACCGTGCGCGCGTTGACGATCAGGTAGTCGCCATCCCGGATCTGCTCGTCCTCCAGCGAGGTGCCGCAGACGCGGAGGACGTAGTTCGACCCGGAGCCGAGCATGTCCTCCGGGACGTGGATCTTGGCTCCGGGCTGCTCGGGAGCGACGGCGGAGAGCGGGGTGCGGGTGAGGGACATGGCTCCGGCCTCGGTGCAGGGGGTGGAAAGCGAAAGACGACGCGTCGTTTTCTTTCGCCTCCTCCCGGAGGTCGGGGAGAAGCCGGAGCGGGGAGCCAGGGTGGGCGGAGAGACGAACGAAGGAGCGCGAGGACTAGGGGAGCCAGAGCAGCGCCGGGCGGCGAAGAGGGACCTGCCGGGTGGCGAGGACTTCGCCTCGCGGGGAGCGACGGCTCTGTCCTGCTCGCCGGTCCCGCTGTGCCGGTAAGCACGCACAGAACGGGGGCGGCTCGCTGCTGAGCCGCCCCCGGTAGACCCTGTCCCCGCCCTGCGCAGCTACGCCGTAGTAGCCACCGCCAGCCGGGCACGCGCGCGGCTCTTGGGCTTCTTCTTGACCCGGATCTCGACATCCCGGCCGAGCGCCCGCAGGAAGGAGAACAGGCGGTCCATCGAGAAGTCCTCGATGTGCCCGTTCAGAAGCCGGGAGACGTTCGGCTGCCTGACCCCGAGGAGCTGCGCCGCCGCCGTTTGCGTGAGGTGCCGGTGCTCGATGATGCTGGCGATCTGCCGGACGATCTCGGCCTTCGCAAGCAGCTCGTCCGCGTCCTCCATGTCCAGGTCGGCGAATACGTTGCCGCTGCTCTCGGTGTAGTCCCGTGCGGTGCTCATTGCTTCCGTCCGATTTCGGCGTGGATCTTCTTCGCTTCCTCGTAGCGCGCCCTGACGAGATCGATCTCGTGCTTCGGGGTGCCGATCCCACGCTTCGACTTCTTCTGAAAGGCGTGGAGGACGTACACCGCCCCGGCCAGCTTCACCGTGTACACTGCCCGGTAGGTGTCCCCGTCGTGGTCCTCGACGATCTCCAGCACGCCGGCACCCTTGACGATCCCTGTCAGCGGCTTGGCGTCCAGCGCCCTGCCGCCTGCCTGCGCCAGGTACAGGGCCGTGCCGATCGATTGCTTCACCTCCTTCGGGAACTCCTTCAGATCTTCTCGGGAGGTTCCCACCCACCGCAGCGGCTTCACGTTCGACGGCTCCATGGTGAATTTATACTAATACTGGTATGAATCAAGGGCGGAGGAGGCGCGCCTGCACGGTCGGTTTGCTCCTGCGGACGCGCTTGCCTCTGCCGGGCTGGGGAACTGGCCCGCGGCGGGGTGGTCCGCGAAGGTCTCCCGGACCGCCTCCGCCTTGCGAGGCGCGGTCCGGAGCCGCTCGACGTGGGCGTACCAGGCGACGTCCAGGCTGGCCTGCAGCACCGGGTCCTCCCACCGGCGGGTCCCGTCCTCGTCCCACGGGTGGATCCGGTCCTGGAGGAACCCGTCCGGGTTCCGCATGAACCTGCGCGCTTCGGACGGGGAGAGGGCGGCCTCGTCCGCGACGCGCCGTCGCGCCGACGGCGGGAGCCACGTGGCCGGGAAGCCGATGCAGTCCGTGTAGTCGACGTGGAGGTCCCACTCCTCGTCGACCGTGGCGGCGTACGCGGTGTCGATGCCGCGCGCCCGGATGCCGGTCGTACGCCGCGGTGAGCGGCCGGGCCGCGCTCCCGTCGGGAGCGCGGCCCACCGTCGCGGTGAGAAGGTTGGAGTCCATGGAGACCTGCAGCTCCGGGGCGACGTGCGCGAGGCACCGGAGCAGCGAGGCTGCGCGACGGTTCTTGAGCCCCAGCCCGAGGAGGTGCACGTGGGGAGGGCGCACCTCCCGGGCGAAGGCGACGACGTCGGTCGGGAGGGTCGCCCCTTTCCGGGCGTGCATCGGGAACGCGGGAACGGGTGCGAAGCCGAGCAGACGGGTGGTCTCGTGGTAGAACGCTGCCCGGGATCAGTTCGCCCGGCTGGAGCGGGAGGAGGACCTGGGCGCCGGCCGACCGGATCTCCCGGAGCCTGGGAGCGTGGACGCCGAGCCGGGCCAGGGTGACGGGCTGGCTCCCCACCCGATCCGGGGCCACGGCGTGGAGCTGCGGGCCGAGCGCCCGCGCGAGGACGTCGTAGAAGTCGAGGCGGACGTCCCACTCCTCGGGCAGGATCTCCTTCACGACGAGCAGCGAGCCGGGGCAGGGCGCGAGCCCAGCGGCAACCTGCTTCCGCGGGTCCGCGGACACCTCGGAGACGGCCCCGTTGTCGAGGAAGACGGGGATGCCGGTCCCGGCGACGCGCAGCACCTCGTCGAGGCTGGCTGCGTCGAGGCGACTCGCGCTGACGCCGACCGGGATTCCCACGGACAGGAAGCCGCGGATCTCCCCGGGCTCGTTGGCGCCGCTCGCGAACACCAGCGGGCGCCTGGCGCCGGCCCGGTGCGCACCGGTGGGCTCGTCGAACCCGAGGCGAATCTGGGCCACACTGGCTCGGTGCGTTGGTGGTGGAGCGGGCGCCCACCGTCCGCCACCGTGGCGATTGCGGGGAACGACCGCAGAGGCGCGGCCGGGCCCCGAAGGAGCCGCCCGAACTCCCGGCCATCTCACGGCGCGGCGTCCGCTCCGTGAGCCGTCGGGCTCAGCGGCAGGTTGGTGACGGCGTGGCGGGGGACGCCGGAGTCGACCTCCTCCAGGCGCAGGTCGTGGACGGCGATCGGCGCGGGCTCCGGGAAGCGATCGTCGGCGGACCAGACCCAGTTCCCCCCGAAGGCGTACGGGTCGCCGCGGGGACCGGCGTCGGCCGGACACGCGATCAGGAAGCCCCTGCGCTCCCGCAGCTGCAGCTCGGGTGCGTGGCCGGGGGCGGTGGGGTCCGCGACCGGGGCGGCGCGATCCCAGGTGCGCGGCTCCCGTCGTCCGGATCGGTCAGGACGACGCGGGATGCCGTCGCGGTGACGCCGACCCGGGCCGCCTCGCCACCCTCGGCGGGGCGCAGGACCGTGCACAGGAGGCCCAGGAGCGGCTGGGCGCAGGCGGAAGCGCCGGGTGAATCGGACATGGGGTGCTCCGGTATGGTGGTGGACGCACCCGGGACCGGCAGGTGCGGAACGAGATGGTCCCGGTCGGGTGCATTCCGTCTTCTGCGGGAGCGGAGGGGGGACATCCGAGGCGGGGGGCGAAGGCGGACTGCCAGGACACAGTCAGGTCCTCGGACCAGAGCGGGAGCTGAGTGGATGGCGGTGAGCGGGTGGCCAGCCAGGCGAGCAGCGTCGCCTGCATCCTGCCGATCTCGCCGCCTCCGTCGATCAGCCGGACGTGCGGCGGGATGCAGCGCTCGTCCAGTGCGCCGCGGTAGGCCTGCCCCATCGCGAGGTAGACTTCACTCGCCTCCTCCTCGCAGATGGCGAGGTGGACCGCGGCGGTCACGGCCTCGCGGAGCTGGAGGGCGCGCGCCTCGTCCATCCGGCGGTCGTACGGCTCGATCGGGTCCTCCGGCCGGAGGATGCCGTGCTCCGCGCTCAGGATGCGGATCGCGACGTCCGGGAAGTCGCGCGTGCCCTGGAGGCGCTTGCAGACCCGGAACAGGACCCCGTCGTAGCGGCGCCAGGCGGCCACCGGCCCGGGAGCCGGGAGCTTCCGCTCCGAGCAGGAGAGGACCAGCAGGCCCCGCGCGGCGCTTCCGCGGTCGCACGTGCCGGCGCACCAGCGGCCGAACGTGAAGCCGGGGTCGTGCGGGGCGCCGCACCGCTCGCAGGGGCCTCCCCCGGGTGGTGGCTCGGGGGCGGCGCGGGTGCTCATGGTCGGGGGGAATGGACGAAATGGACGGTTGACGTCGCGGGCCGGCTGACGCGCAGGCGACCGCGGCGGCGGTGGGAGAGACCAGGCCGGGGCTCAGGCCGCGGCCGCCCGCTCCGCGAGGTAGTCCGGGTCGTTCCACCCGTCGGGCACGTACAGGGTGGCGCCCAGGGCGACCTGCCGGGCGGCCACGTACCCGAACGGAGCGCACGACATGGCGCCCCAGGGGCGCGGGTCGCGGCGCTGGATGCCGACCATCGGCAGGCGGATCAGGTCCAGGAGCCGGTCGTCCGGGATGGTGGTGCTGTCGAGGATCGGGATCCCCAGGAGGAGGCACGCCTGGGGGGTCGGCGCGTCGATGCCGCCGTAGTGCGACACGGTGCGGTTGTCGGAGACGTACAGCGTCCAGCCCCCTCGGCCGATGGCGAGGTAGCCGCCGCCGGCGAGCGTCTCGCGCAGCCTGTCCATGCTGCTCCGGATCGACGCGCGCTCCCGCCGCCGCGCCTCGGCGACCTTCCCCTCCTCCCGAAGCCGGACGTGGTACCACCACCTCCGCGCTTCCCGGTCGAGGATCTCGTAGAGCCTGCGAGTCCGGGCGGGGGTGGACGGATCGGGCGGAGTCGGCCTCATGCGACCGCCTCCGCGGCGAGGGCCGCGCCGGCGAGGTCCTCGGTGATGACCAGCGGGGGCACGGCGATGGGGGTGAGCCGGTCGAGCAGGGTTTTGAGGGCGACGAGGCGGCTTTCGGCGTCGCCTCCGGCGGCGAGGGCCCGGCGCACCGCGTGGACCGCCACCATGGGTGTGCCGTAGTCGAGCACCTGGACGCGGTCGGGCTCCGCCATGCCAGGGTGCCACGAGATCCGGTCGGTCGTGAACCCGTGGGCGGCCTCGATGTGGACGACGTAGGTCAGGCCGAGCCGTTCGCACTGCTCCTGCAGGTGGTGGAAGCCGGTGCCGTCGGTCTCGTCGGAGACGAGGACGAGCGGCTTGCCGTCGTCGAAGCCCTCGGCGAACTCGGCGGCGGTGGCGCCCAGCGAGCCGGGGTCGCCCCACTCGTAACCGACGCCGTCGGCGGCAGGCGGCGGCGAAGAGAGCGGCGACCGCGGCCTGGGGGAGGGTGCCCCCGAGGGTGATGGTCTGGCTGAGACGGCTCACGAAAAGTTCCATGGGAGAAGGGGGAGGGGACGCCCGCGGAGGCGGGGTGCTCCCGGCACGCCTGCGCCGGGGGGCCGGCTCATTCCCAGAGGCCCGCTTCGACGAACGACACGTAGCGGCCGTCGCCGATGATAACGTGGTCGAGCACCTCGATCCCCACCTGGAACCCGGCGGCGCGCAGCTCCTCCGTGACCGCGCGGTCCTCCTCGGACGGGGTGGGGTCGCCGCTGGGGTGGTTGTGCACCAGGATCAGCGACGCGGCGCTCTCCACGATCGCGGCCCGGAAGACCTCCCTCGGGTGCACCAGCGATGCGTCCAGGGTGCCCCGGGTCGCCATCAGGGCCCGCAGGACCTCGTTCTGCGAGTTGAGCAGGAGGACGTGGAACTCCTCCTGCCGCAGGTCGCGGAGCTGGAGGCGGAAGCGCTGGTAGACGTCCCTCGCGGTGCGAATCCGGCCCCGTTCCGGGCGGCCTTCCTCGTCGATCCGCCGGGCCAGGTCCACGGCGGCGAGGAGGCGGGCGGCGCGGGCGGGTCCGATCCCGGGGACGGCGGCCACCTCCAGCGGCGATGCCGCTGCGATCCCCCGGAGCCACGGACCGGATTCCTCCCGGGAGAACCTTTCCGCCAGTGCGCGCGCCGCGGGCTGGACCGCGCCGCTCCCCAGGAGCAGGGCGAGCAGGTCCACCGTGACGAGGCTCCTGGGGCCGTGGTCGAGGACCTGACTGGTGAGCCGTCGGGTGGCGCCGCAGCAGCGTGCCCTCGTGGACCCGCGCGTGGCGGCCTCGACCGCGAGTGGCGGTGGCGCCGGCGAGTGGACCGCTGCCGGCGGCGTGGAGGTGGCTTCCCCGTACACGCCGGGGGCTTCTTCTCGGTACGGCGGGAGGGGCGCTCCGCCGTAGAGCGTGAGCTGCTCGCAGACGGGAATCATCACCAGGGTGACGGGTCCGGGGTGCAGGATAGGGGGAGGGCAGACGATCCCCCGGCCGCCGTTTTCTTGTGGTGAGGGAAGGCAGGATGGTGGGACAGGGGGGATCGGGTGGCGGGGTGCGCATCCCGCAGAGGCGCGAGGGAGGGCCGCGGGTAGCGACGATGGGCGGACGTCACGCTTCCCCGTCGTCCCCTCCCGTGTTCTCGATTGCGCTTTCCAGGACGGAGTTGACCGCCAGGAGGGTGGGGACGAACCCCCTTGCGACTCCCCTGACGTTCGTGGGTGGTGGCCTCCGACGTGGTGGAGGACTGCCGCCCGGCGATGGTGCCGACGTGTTCCTGGATTTTGGCGTGCGGGTGCACTACAGTGTGTCCGAGTGTGCGCTCTCCCGGGTTGAGCGCGCCGTCTGTTGGAGCGGCTCCGCGCCCGCCTGACCCTGCGGAGGACGCGGTGTCGCTCCTGCCATGGGCGGGTACGACGGCTGGGGCGCCCGCCCCAGAGCCCGATCCGCAGTACCTGATTCTGTGAGGGAATCCGGGTCTGTGAAACGAGAGGGGGGGGTCTGAAAACCCGGGTTTCGTTTCAAAACTCGTAAACTGCCTCATGATATCGCCACTTACAGACACAGGAGAGCTGCCGTGCGATGAAAAATGTCCGAATGAGCGACCGCTCAGTGGTCTCGTTTCAAACCACCCTTGGAAACCCGCATGGATGCTGGGTTCCTGAGGGCCGCGGTTGAGGGAACTCCCCGATGATGAGGGGACCGAAGGCTCCTCGGGGGTGTCGCTCCTTACGGAACGGTTGAGGGAACTCCCCGATGATGAGGGGACCGAAGGCGGCTCCGTGCGCAGCGTGCCCTCGGGCGTTGAGGGAACTCCCCGATGATGAGGGGACCGAAGGATGGTGGTTTCAGAAGCGGATGCTCCAGAATGAGAACGAGTTGAGGGAACTCCCCGATGATGAGGGGACCGAAGGCACGGTGGACCTCGGACGAGGCGCACCCGAACGTTGAGGGAACTCCCCGATGATGAGGGGACCGAAGGAAGCACGCCACCGCCTGGTACAGGTGGCCCAGTTGAGGGAACTCCCCGATGATGAGGGGACCGAAGGAAACAATACCAGGGCTGACCCTTCGGTGTCGACGTGGAGGTTGAGGGAACTCCCCGATGATGAGGGGACCGAAGGGCACGTCGGGCTCAAGCGGGCTGGGTTGGGAACTCCCCGATGATGAGGGGACCGAAGGTCCTCATCGACGAGGTCGCCGACGTTGTAACTGTTGAGGGAACTCCCCGATGATGAGGGGACCGAAGGACGTCGAAGGCCAGATGTGCTGCGGTGATCGTCGCCATGAAGTTGAGGGAACTCCCCGATGATGAGAGGACCGAAGGCATGATCGTGCGCACAGCTGAGGCGTAGAGCTCCAACGCCGAGTTGAGAGGACTCCCCGATGATGAGGGAACTGGAGGACGAGACTGCGATCTGCCATTGGCTTTACAGCCCGACGACGAAGGGCCCGAAGGACGAACGCCCGGGTGTGTGCCTGGTTCTTGAGTTCACCTACCTGACTGCCCATGACCGTCCTCTACCTCACGGAGCCGGGGAGCACCCTCGCCGCGGAGTCGCAGGCGCTGGTGGTGCGGCACGGGACGGAGGTGCGCGGGCGCGCCCCGGTGCTCGGGGTGGAGCGGGTGGTGGTGCTGGGGCCGGCGCACCTCACGGCCGCGGCGGTGGCGCTCTGCGCGCGGGAGCAGGTGGAACTGGTGGTGGCGCTACGCGGAGGGCAGGTGCTGGCGCGGCTGGGAGCGTCGGAGGCGGGGCTGGAACTGCGCGCGGCGCAGCACCGGCGCGCCGAGGACCCGGCGTTCTGCCTGGAGTTGGCGCGCTCCGTGGTGCGCGGGAAGGTGCGGAACCAGCGCCGACTCCTGGGGCGCTCCCGTGAGAGCGGCGCTCCGGAGGTGGCGGCGAGCAGGACGGCGCTGGACGGGCTGCTGGAGCGCGTGGGCGCGGCGGAAGGGGTGGCGGCGCTGCGCGGGCTGGAGGGGCGTGCCTCCGCGGTGTACTTCCGCGCGCTGCGGACGCTGGTGAACCCCGAATTCGGCTTCCGTGCGCGCAACCGCCGCCCCCCACGCGACCCGGTGAACGCCCTGTTGAGCTTCGCCTACACGCTCCTCACGGCCGAGGTGGCGGCGGCGGTCGCAGCGGCGGGTCTGGAGCCGGCGCTCGGGCTTCTTCCACCGCGCGCGGGGCGGGCGCCCCGCCCTGGCGCTGGACCTGGTGGAGGAGTTCCGCGCCCCCGTGGCCGACGCGCTGGTGCTCCAGCTTACCGGGCGCCGCTCCCTCGCGCCGGAGGACTTCCGCCCGCGAGGCGAGGGGGTGCGCATGACACCGCGTGCCCGCCGGCGCTTCCTGGAGGGGTACGAGAGCAAGGCGGCGCAGTCGTTCCGGCTCCGCGCCGGGGAGGAACTCACGCTGCGGGACGCGGTGCGCGCGCAGGCGCTACGGCTGGCGAACGCCATCCGCGAGGGAGGTGGGTACGTCCCCTTCGAGCTCCCCTGAGGCGCCGCGTCCGGAGCGCCGGACGTTCGTGGTGGCGTACGACGTGGTGGAGGACCGGCGCCGGGGGAAGGTGGCCGCCGTGCTCCTGGATTTTGGCGTGCGGGTGCAGTACAGTGTGTTCGAGTGCGCGCTCACCCGGGCCGAGCGTGGCCGTCTGCTGGAGCGGCTCCGTGCTCTGATCGACCCGGCGGAGGACGCGGTATCGCTCTACCCGCTCTGCCGCCGCTGCCACGGACGGGTGCGGCGGCTGGGGCGCCCGCCCCCCGAGCCCGATCCGCAGTACCTGATCCTGTGAGGGAATCCGGGTCTGTGAAACGAGAGGGGGAGGTCTGAAAACCCGGGTTTCGTTTCAAAACTCGTAAACTGCCTCATGAACGCTACTTACAGACACAGGAGAGCTGCCGTGCGATGAAAAATGCCCGAATGAGCGACCGCTCAGTGGTCTCGTTTCAAACCACGCTTGGAAACCCGCATGGATGCTGGGTTCCTGAGGGCCGCGGTTGAAGGAACTCCCCGATGATGAGGGGACCGAAGGCTGCACGCGCACGAGGCTGACTTGCGCAGGTCGGTTGAAGGAACTCCCCGATGATGAGGGGACCGAAGGACACGGACTCTCCCGAACGCGCCAAGACGTCGCCTGTTGAGGGAACTCCCCGATGATGAGGGGACCGAAGGCTAGCTGACGGTGCACACGGCGAGCGTGACCGAGGGTTGAGGGAACTCCCCGATGATGAGGGGACCGAAGGCTACGGGCGAGGACCCGATGCACCCTGCGCGATGGGTGGTTGAAGGAACTCCCCGATGATGAGGGGACCGAAGGGTTTCGGATATTGATTCCGGCAGGTTGGCACTGCAGGAATTGGGAGCGTTGAAGGAACTCTCCGATGATGAGGGGACCGAAGGACTTGAGGACCTGGCCCAACGTCCGGGCGTGCAAGACTGTTGAAGGAACTCCCCGATGATGAGGGGACCGAAGGCCGGGCACTCGCCGGTCCTGCCGGCTTTCCATCGACGAGTTGAAGGAACTCCCCGATGATGAGGGGACAGAGGCGAGTACGTGTCGCGCCGGTCTTGGCCGAGCCACCGGTGTCGTTGGGTCGTTGAGGAGGAGTTTCCGATGACGAGGCGATGACCGGTTCAGGCGTGACGACGATGATCTCCTCGGAGCCCGAGCGCACCGCGCGAAGCTTCCATTGGTTCACGCCACTGAGTGATTCCACCGTTCGGCGCGAGTTTCTTCGGGGACGGATTTGTCTTGACATGACCCTCTGTCGTCCGCTTACATGTGCGGGGGCAGGGCGTTCGATTGCAGCGAAATCGCTTGCAGCGCCCTGACTCTCGGGCTCCGTTCTCCGTCAGGCATAGCCATCCTCCCCAGTCAATGGGGTATCCGCACACCTCCATGCACCGGGGGGATCGAGTGCCATCCATCCTCTTGTCCGCAGAGGCGGACCACATCCAGGACCTCCTTTTCCGGTCCACGCGTCTCCGCGAGGTCGCGGGCGGAAGCTGGGCGCTGGAGCGGTTCTGGGAGGACGCCGCCGACCTCCTCGCCGCCGCCCGTTCCCCCGCGTCGGAAGAATCCTCCGCGGCACGCGTCCTGGTCACGGCCGGGGGTGCCTTCCGCGTGGTGTTCACCGGCACCGACGCCCGGATGCGTGCGGAGGAGCTGCGGCGTGACCTCCAGGACCTCTTCGCCCTCCAGTTCGGTGGACGCATCTCCGTCGCCCTCGCCCCCGCCGACGGAGACGGGGAGGGGGAGGGGATGAGCGAGCCGGAACTGGTCGAGGCCGCGGACCTGGAGATGCTCCGCGCCAAGGCCGAGGGCGACGCCCCCACGGCGGCGGCCCACCTCCCCTACGTGCAGCCGTGCGGCTCCTGCGGGCAGGCGCCCACCGCCGTGCGGGTGCGCATCGACGACACCCCCGACGGGTGGGAGGAGCTCTGTGAGTTCTGCCAGCACCAGCGCTCCCGCCGCGACGACATCGACGCCCCCTTCCTGAAATGCTATCGCGATGCGGTCGACGGGCTCGACGGACCGGCGCGCGCGCGGGCCTCGACGCTCGCGGGGCTCCCGCAGAAGTCGGAGGACGTCGGCGCGTACGACGGGGGACGGAGGCGGGTCGCCTACCTTCTCGCAGACGGGAACGGCTTCGGCCGCCTGCTCTCACCGGAGCGCGGCAACGGGGTGGGACGCCTACGCGAAGCTGTCCGGGGCGGTGAGCGGGGCCGGCCTGAGCGCGCTCGCCGCGCCGCGGCCGGTCTGGCGGGGAGGCTCGCGGAGGGCACCTTCAAGCAGGTCCCGCTCCTCCCGCTGATCACCGGGGGCGACGACGTGTTCGCGCTGCTCCCTGCGCCGTGGGCGTTCTGGACCGCGCGTGAGTTCGCGACGGCGTTCGTGGAGTCGGTCGCTCGCGCCGCGGGCGAGGGCGCTCCCCCCGTCAGCGTCTCCTGTGTCCTGGTCTTCTGCAAGGACACCTTCCCGTACCGCATCGCCCACCGGATGGGGGAGGAGGCCCTGCGGGACGTGAAGCGCGTCGCGCGCCTCCACCCCGGCGTCTCCCTGATCCGGGGGATCGAGCTGCGGGACACGGCGGCCGGCGGGACCGGGCTCCCCGCCCACGCCTGGGGTACCTTCGCCCTGGACCCCGACGCGCGGTTCCCCGCCTCGGTGCAGCGCCTGATCGAGGCGCGGCGCGACCTCCAGGACCTGAAGGGGAAGCGCCGGCACCAGGTGGAGGCCCTGTACGCCGGCTACCGCGCGGGCGCGGAGTGGGAGGGGCAGCGCAAGTGGCTCACCGACCGGGCCCGCGACGAGGGCGCGCTCCAGGCCGTCCTCGACCGGCTGGACGCCGAGGGGGACGCGCCGCCGGACGGCGGGCCCCGCACCCCGACCGTCGACCTCCTCCACCTTTGGGACTACCTCCAGGAACCCTCCACCCCGGAGGCACGGCCGTGAGCTCCCCCTCCTCCCTGCGCGCCGTCTTCCGCGTCCGCCTCGCCCGCGAGTACCACGTGGGCGCCGGCCACGGGAGCGGCACCGACGTGGACTCGGCGCTCTTCCTGGAGTACGCGGGGAACGAGGCCGTCCCCGCGGTGCGGTACGCCCACGGCTTCCTCCGCCAGGCCGCGTACGAGCTGACGGCCCTTCCGCCGCTGGAGGCGTGGCAGCTCTGCGGACGCTCACGGCCCGCCGCCGGGTTCGACCCGGACGACTACTGCGGCCACGCCGCCCACCCGGTCGGGGCGGAGCCCGACGAGAAGCCCCCCTGTCCCGTCTGCCGGATCTTCGGGAGCCCGGCGCACCCTTCCCCCTGGTCTTTCTCCACCATGCGCCCCGTGGCGCCCTCCGCCGCTCCGGAGCACCCCGCGGTGGCGCGCTCGCGCGTGGCGAGCCGGGCCAGCATCGACCCCGTGACCCGGCGCGCGGCCGACGGGAAGCTGTTCTCGCAGGAGCTCGGCGCGCCGCTTGAGTTCGAGTTCACGGCGGAGCGGGCCGGGGGGGGCGGTGAGGCGCTGGACGAGCTCGCCTTCCTGGTGGCGGCGGCCCGGTGCGTCCCCGGGATCGGGGCGGGGCGGCGGCGCGGCCGCGGGGAGTGCTCCGTGGAGCTGCGCTCGTGCGAGGGGATGCAGGTGGACGCCGCCTCGCTCCTAGAGCGCTTCGACGCCTCCTGGCTCGCAAAGGGCCCGGGGGAGTGGAGGCGGCGCACCGGGCGCCCGCACGTCTTCCCGCGGGACGTGGACGCCCCCGCGTCCGTCCCCTGGTACGGCGCGGCGGCGGAGAGCGGGTGGGAGGAGTTGCGGCTGGTGGCGCGGGCGGAGGAGCCGCTGGTGATGGGAGTCCAGCCCCTCGCCGGGAACCTGCTGGAGAGCGAGTTCTTCGTCCCGGGGACCCTCCTCCTGGGCGCCGTGGCCGGGCGGGTGGCGAGCGCCGCCCCGGGCGAGGACGACTTCCTCCGCGTCTTCCGCGGCGGCAGCGTCCTGTTCCCCGACCTCCTCCCCGCGTACGAGGAGGAGGTCGGCGCCTTCCGCCCCGGATTCCCCGCTCCGCTCGACCTGCGCACCTGCCCGCTCCACCCCGGGCCGAAGCACGCGGGCGGCCACGGCGTGTGGTCGCTCTCCCTCTCCATGGGGAGCGCCCCGCCCCGGGCCTGCCCCGAGTGCCGTGGCCAGGGGAGGGAGGACGTGAAGCTCGGGCGCCTCGGTCCGCTCCTCCTGGACGGCGGCTCCCGGCTGGCGTGGAAGCCGGAGGCGGGTGAGGAGACCAAGATCGCGGTCCACCCCCGCACCGGACGGGTGCAGGAGGAGTCCCTCTACCACCGCGAGACCATCCCCACGGGGACGCTCCTCTCGGGGGTGCTGCGCGCCCGGCCGGGCGCCCTGGAGTGGCTCCGGGAGCAGGGGCTCTTCACCTCCGCCGGGGGCGAGACGGAGCTGCGGGTCGGGAAGCGGCACGGGCGGGGATACGGGCGGCTGCGCCTCGCGTGGTGGCCGGTGAGCGCGGAGGAGGCTGCGGCCGAGCGGGAGCGCACCCGCGCGCGCGTACGCCGGCTCGTGAAGGACGGGCTCCCGGTGCCGGTGGTGCTCGCGTCGCGGCTCCTCCTGCGGGACGGCTTCGGGCGCGTCCGGCAGTCGCTCGCCCCGGTGGACCTCGGGCTCGACGGGGAGGGGAGCTGCACTGTCGGGTGGGGGACGATCGGGGGGTTCTGGCGGCACATCGGGATGCCGCGGCGCCGGGACGCCGTCCTCCTCCCGGGGAGCGTGCTCCACCTGCGCCCCGCGGGGGGAGGTTCGGAGGAGTGGACGGAGCGCCTCCTCGGGCTGGCGGACGGGACGCCCCCGGGTGAGCGCACCGCCGAGGGCCTCGGCCGGCTGGCCGTCGCCCCGTTCCCGTACGGGTGGCTGGGCGACGGCGACGTGGAGGACGCGCCCCCGCCGCTCCCGGTACCCGCCGGGCTGCGCCGGGCGCGGCTGGCCCCGGCGGCGGGCGCGGTGCCGCCCGCGGACCCGGGGGAGGGCCACTTCCGCAGGTACGCCCTGAAGCTCCGCGGGGCCGGCCTGCCGCTGCAGGACTACCCCGATGAGTGGCAGGCGGTCGCGCGGGTGCTGTACACTCGCGCCGGCGACCCGGCGGGGGACCTTGTCCGCCGGCTGGAGCAGGGGGGAGGCGACCCGGCCGGTGCGCTGGACGAGGTCGGGCCTGCCCGGGAGCGGAAATCCTTCTTCCTGGGCGAGGGGAAGGGGGTGAAGCCGTGGGCGGCGCTGCGTGTCCTGGTCGAGGACGCGGCCGGACCGGCCCTCGGCGAGGGGGCGCGGGCGCTGCGGACGCGCGCCCTGGCCGAGGCGGTCGCGGACCGGGCGGCGCCCGGGAAGGGAGTCCACTCGACGGAACCCGGGGAGGAGACCCAATGAACGACCGCACCCTGACCGCCCGCCTGGTGACCACGGCTCCCCTGCACGCGGGGAGCGGGGATCCCGGGATCGCCACCGACCTTCCCGTGGCGCGGGACGCGGGGGGGCGGGTGTACCTCCCGGGGACCCAGGTCGCGGGGCGGCTGCGCGAGATCGCCACCCGCCTGGCGCCCCTGCTCGGCTGGGATCCCTGCACCGTCCTGACCAGGAAGCCGGAGGAGGAGCGGCGCTGCCCGGTGTGCGCCGTGTTCGGGGACCACTCCCGCAAGGGCGACGAGGAGGCGCAGAAGGCGGGCGGGAAGCGCCCGCCCCTCCAGGCATCCGCCGTGTGGTGCTTCGACGCGGTCCCGGAGGAGGAGCCGTCCCCCCGCACACTGGTGCGCGACGGGGTGGGGATCGACCGGCGCACCGGCGCCTCGGCCGCGGAGGCCCGGGCCAAGTACGACCGCGAGTGGGTCCCGGCGGGGACCACCTTCCTCCTCCGACTGGAGCTGGAGCGCGACGCCCCGGAGGAGGCCGAGGCGCTCCTGGCGCTCGCCCTCTCGGAGTGGGCGGAGGGGCGCGGGCGCCTGGGCGGCGGCGCGGCCCGGGGCGGCGGCGCCTTCCGGCTGGAGGATCTCCGCTTCGGTGCGGCGAAGCTGGGAGACAGGGAAGGGCTGAAGGAGTTCCTCCGCTCCGGCGTCTCCCCCGGGGACGCGGCGGGGTGGATGAAGGGCCGCCTGGCCGGCCTGCGCGAGCGGCGCGACCGGCCCGCGGAGCCGGCGAAGCGCCTCCCGGGGACGGTGGGCTCGTACGCGGAGCTCTCCTTCGAGCTGGCGTTCGCGGGGCCGGTGCTGGTGAGCGACCCCGGCGCGGCCCTGGCGCACGGCGTCAACTTCGCCCCGGTGTACGCGGGGCCCGGGTGGACCGACCCGGTGCTCCCGGGCGCGTCGCTGCGGGGGGTGCTGCGGGCGCAGGTGGAGCGCATCGCCCGCACCCTCGCCACCCACGCGGCAGGGGACGCCGCCGCCTTCGCCCGGAGCTGCGCCGCGTGCGACCCGTTTGAGTGGGCGCGGAAGCGGGGCGGCGGTGGGGAAGGAGGAGCCGCGCGGGAGCCGGCCCTCCGCTCCTGCGCCGCCCTGGCGGAGGAGCGGGGCGAGGCGGAGCCGGAGGCCTGCCTGGGGTGTTCGCTCTTCGGGAACACGCGGCAGGGGAGCCGCCTCTGGGTGGCCGACGCCCCGCTGCCGGAGGGTGAGCGGCCCACCTACCGGCTGCGCGACTTCGTCGCCATCGATCGCTTCACCGGCGGGGTCCTGGACGGGGCGAAGTTCGACGCGCTCCCGCTCTACGGCGCCCGCTTCCGGGCCGGCCTCCTCCTCTGGGACCCGGAGCCCTGGGAGCTGGCAGCGCTCGCCCTGGCGCTGCGCGACCTGCACGACGGGCTGGCGACGGTGGGCGCGCACGGGAGCAAGGGCTTCGGCCGCGCGGCGGTGGAAAGCCTCTCTCTGCGCGTGGGCCGGCTCGGCGACGCCGCGCCCGACTTCCCGGGGATGGAGGACGCGTCCGACAGCGGCGTCTTCCGGGTGCGCGCGTGGAGCGGGACGCCGGAAGACCTGGTGACCGCCACGCGAGAGGCCGGGTGGGTGGAGGAGCTGTCGGAGGCGTGCGCGGCGGAGCGGCGGGAGGTGCCGGAGGGGACGGAGGTGGAGGACGGGTATTTCGGGACCCCGGCGTGGGAGCTGTACCCGCCGATCCCCGGTCCTGCGGAGCTGGAGGTGATCCTTGCCAAGTAACCTGAGCCTGAAGGAGCTCCTCGACCGCTCCTTGCTGGTCGGGGCGGAGTCAATGACGTTCGTGTCGGGTTGCGTGGACGCGACCGAGGAAGGTGTGGAGCAGCTCCTTTCCTGGCTGCGAAGCCTCCCGGCCGGCCGGGGGGGCGCCACGCCCTGGTGGTGCTGCGCGGAGTGGACCGACCGGATGCGGCTGAGCGAGGTGGCGACCCCGGAAGCAGGGGAACTGCACCGTCTGGTCTGGGGGCGGTGGTTCGGCGATGCGGGAGATTTGGAGGCGTGGCGCGACGGGGAGCGCCTTCGCTGGCGCTTCGTGGGAGACGTGGAGGTGCGGCCTCCGGAGAGTTTGAGGCCCCAAGACTACTTCGAGGACGGGGTGCGGCTCCGGCAGGGGGAAGCGAGGACCGCGCTGCTGTGGAAGGCCACGGATGCGCGCATCGCCACGGCCGGTCGCGAGACCATGGCCTGTCTCCCCCCACCGCCCGCGAGGCTGTGGGTGCGCTACACGCCGTTCTACGACCACGGGGTGGTCGCGGTGGTGCGGTACCGGGAGATCCTTCCCGGGAGCGATACAGAGGCCGGACCCACTCCCACGCCGGAGGGATGAGCATGCCCCAGGAACTGACCGGGAAAGTCGTGGTCCTGCTGAGCCGGGTCTACATTGAGTCGGCCGTGGGCGGAAACCGGGTGGAATTCGATCCCCTCACTCCGGGCGTTTGGGATGCGCCTGACGGGAAGCTGCCGCGCGAGAACGACGAAGTCGGCTATCAGCTGGACGGGCGCGGAAGGAAGCCGGTCCGCGTCCGCCTCATCAGGAGGGCGCGGGTGGAGGAGGATACCCGGAAGCAGTCGAGCGTCAGCACGGACGTCTTCCTCAACCCCTACAACTTCGTCCGGCCGCTCCCCGACCTGCCCGAGCCGGAGGACACGCCGCCGGAGATCCGCCTCCTGGGGCGCTGCCCGCCGCCGCCACTCGACCGGTACGTGGGCCTCACCGGCTCGGTGCGGTGCCGGCTGACCACCCACGGGCCGGTGTTCGTCTCCGATTCATACGACGTGCGCGTTGGGGACGGTGGGCACAGGAGCTATCCGGTCTGCGGCTTCCGCGCGTCCGGACGGCGGTCTCCATGCATCCCCGGCTCCACGCTCCGTGGAGCGGTGCGCTCCGTCTTCGAGGCGGCGACCAGCTCCTGCTGGGAGCACGTGGCCGACCGCATGAGCCGTCGTCTGATCACCGAGGACGCAAAGGTCCTGGTCCCGGGCTGCCTTCGCTGGAAC
The DNA here is from genome assembly GCA_963733105.1 of uncultured Gemmatimonadales bacterium. Classification (GTDB taxonomy): domain Bacteria; phylum Gemmatimonadota; class Gemmatimonadetes; order Longimicrobiales; family Longimicrobiaceae; genus JAFAYN01. The sequence continues at coordinate 73,988 of CAVTCB010000008.1, forward strand.
GGGGAAGTGGCGCGTGGAGCTGTTCACGGGGACGGCCGGGTACTGCCCTGGCGGGCCGATGCAGGCGAACCGGTCGATGTACGCGGGGTGGGTGCTGCACCACCTCCCGCGTGCGGGGACGAGGACGGCGCCCCGCCTCCCGGCCTGGGTCCGGCACGGGAGCGAGTGCTGGGCCCGGATGCGGCGGAGCACGCACCGGAGGGGGTTCCGGTTCTGGAACGTGGAGGCGCTCGGCACCCGCGAGGAGGTGTCGCGGGGGTACGAGGACCCGCCGGAGGACGTCGTCATCCGGTCCGGCCTGTACTTCAGCACGGACAAGAACATCAGGCACAAGCACGACGAGCGGTTCTTCTTCTCGGACGATGCCGGCGACTTCCTGGAAGTCCGGGAGGAGTGCGTCGCCCGGTACGTGGAGCTCCTGGAGGACTACCGCGAGAACTTCCGGGAGGGGCGGAACGAGCCGGAGCAGGGGGTGCGTCCCAGCCGGTTCGTCCGGGAGAGCCGTCCTTCCCGCGCGGAGGAGTGCGAGGAGGAGTTGGTGTACGCCTGGGTCATCGGGAGCGGGGACGAGCGGATGGTGCGGGCGCTCGCGCCCGTGTCGGTCCCCCGCCTGTTCTACGACCACACCGTCCACGACCGCTTCCCGGCCTTCGAGTCGGTGCGGCCGTGCTCGCACGTCAACCGGGAGGCGGAGTTCTCGCTGTGCCCGGCGTGCCGGGTGTTCGGCTGGGTCTCCGGGGAGAAGACGGTGGAGGGCAGGCCCGCCGCCTACCGGAGCCGCGTCCGGTTCGGGGACGCGCTCTTCGGGGAGGAGTGGCTGGACCGGACGCCGCACGTGCTCGACATCCTCTCCGCCCCCAAGCCCACCACGGTGCGGTTCTACCTCATCCGCAGGGACGGGGACCTGCGGCCCTCCCGGCGCGAGTCGGAGGTCGACTACGACAGCGAGGCCATGGTGCTCCGGGGGCGCAAGTTCTACCGGGGCCGCGCCAGGGCCCGCATGAGCACGCGGGAGCCGGCCACCGGCCAGAACCGGACGCTGCGGGACCACCTCCAGCCGGGGGCGTCCGGGACGTTCGAGGTCCGGTTCGAGAACCTGGCGCCGGTGGAGCTGGGGGCGCTCCTCTGGTCGCTGGAGCTGGAGGAGGGGTGCGTGCACCGCCTCGGCTTCGGGAAGCCGCTCGGGATGGGCGCGGTGCGGATGCGGGTGGAGTCGCTGTCGTTCGACACGGCGGAGCGGTACGCGGACGGCGGGGACGGAGCGCAGGCGCGCGACGCGCGGCGGGACGTGGAGCGGCTCAAGGCGGGGTTCCGCAAGGCGATGGAGGCACGCCACGGGGAGCCGTTCTCGAAGCTGGAGAACGTCGCCGATCTGCGCGCGCTCCTGGACGGGTCCCCGCCGCGCCTGGAGGTGACCTATCCCACGCTGCGCGACGACGCGAACCCGGAGAGCTTCCACTGGTTCGTGGCGAACAAGGGCCGGTCGTATGGGGAGAGGGGGCCGGGACAGGGACACTGGCTGGACCTCGCGCACGAAGACCACGGTCTGCCTTTCGATCCCTCCCGTCATGGGTGACCGGAGACCGTCCTCCTCCGGAGGCTTGACCGCCGCATGGAGAAGTGCCTGCGACAACATCGCCCCTGCCCCAAAAACCAGGCTCGATGTTTCAAGTGCCGTAAACCCACTTCCTGCCAGGAGATACGATGGTATGACACAGGCTTTTCGGACCAAAAGCCCCCGTTTTCGGCCAGACCGAAAGGAGATGTTTCAAACCACCCTTGGGAACCCGCATGGACATTGGGCTTCTGAGGGCCGCTGTTGAGAGGACTCCCCGATGATGAGGGGACCGAAGGCGGACCCGGCGCGGTCCCCACGAACCCCGTTGTTGAGAGGACTCCCCGATGATGAGGGGACCGAAGGAGCCAGTACCCCGGACTTCCGGTGTCGTAGAAGTTGAGGCGACTCCCCGATGATGAGGGGACCGAAGGAGTCGGGTCGCACTCTTCCTCGTGCTCGCGACGTGTGCGCACCTCGGTTGAGAGGACTCCCCGATGATGAGGGGACCGAAGGGTACATCACCGCGCCCTCGATCCTGCCCCAGCCGCCGACGTTGAGAGGACTCCCCGATGATGAGGGGACCGAAGAGACCACGAGCGTGGCGATGAGCACGCCGAGCGTGTTGAGAGGACTCCCCGATGATGAGGGGACCGAAGGTCATGATGCGCGGACCCACGTCTTCCGCCACTGTTGAGAGGACTCCCCGATGATGAGGGGACCGTAGATACCGCACCAGGTCCTTCTGCTGTTCGGTGAGTTGAGAGGACTCCCCGATGATGAGGGGACCGTAGATACCGCACCAGGTCCTTCTGCTGTTCGGTGAGTTGAGAGGACTCCCCGATGATGAGGGGACAGAAGGAAAGGGTGGTGCCGCGATGATCAGGATGCCTTTGAGAGGACTCCCCAATGATGAGGGGGATTGGAGGACGAGACTTGCGAGCTGCCATTTGCTTTACAGCCCGACGACGAAGGGCCCGAAGGACAAACGCCCGGGTGTGTGCCTGGTTCTTGAGTTCACCTACCTGACTGCCCATGACCGTCCTCTACCTCACGGAGCCGGGGAGCACCCTCGCCGCGAAGTCCCAGGCGCTGGTGGTGCGGCGCGGGACGGAGGTGCGGGGGCGCGCTCCGGTGCTCGGGGTGGAGCGGGTGGTGGTGCTGGGGTCTGCGCACCTCACGGCGGCGGCGGTGGCACTCTGCGCGCGGGAGCAGGTGGAGCTGGTGGTGGCCCTGCGCGGTGGGCAGGTGATGGCGCGGCTGGGGGCGTCTGAGGCGGGGCTGGAGCTGCGCGCAACGCAGCACCGGCGGGCGGAGGACCCGGCCTTCTGCCTGGAGTTGGCGCGCTCCGTGGTGCGCGGGAAGGTGCGGAACCAGCGCCGACTCCTGGGGCGCTCCCGTGAGAGCGGCGCTCCGGAGGTGGCGGCGAGCAGGACGGCGCTGGACGGGCTGCTGGAGCGCGGGGGCGCGGCGGAAGGGGTGGCGGCCCTGCGCGGGCTGGAGGGGCGCGCTTCCGCGGTGTACTTCCGCGCGCTGCGGACGCTGGTGAACCCCGAGTTCGGCTTCCGCGCGCGCAACCGCCGCCCCCCGCGCGACCCGGTGAACGCCATGCTGAGCTTCGCCTACACGCTCCTCACGGCCGAGGTGGCGGCGGCGGTCGCAGCGGCGGGTCTGGAGCCGGCGCTCGGGTTCTTCCACCGGGCGCGGGGCGGGCGCCCCGCCCTGGCGCTGGACCTGGTGGAGGAGTTCCGCGCCCCCGTGGCCGACGCACTGGTGCTCCAGCTCACCGGGCGCCGCTCCCTCGCGCCGGAGGACTTCCGCCCGCGAGGCGAGGGGGTGCGCATGACACCGCGTGCCCGTCGGCGCTTCCTGGAGGGGTACGAGAGCAAGATGGCGCAGTCGTTCCGGCTCCGCGCCGGGGAGGGCCTCACGCTTCGGGACGCGGTGCGTGCGCAGGCGCGGCGGCTCGCGACCTCCATCCGCGAGGGAGGTGGGTACGTCCCCTTCGAGCTCCCCTGACGCGCCGCGTCCGGAGCGCCGGACGTTCGTGGTGGCCTACGACGTGGTGGGACGACCGGCGCCGGGGGAAGGTGGCCGCCGTGCTCCTGGATTTTGGCGTGCGGGTGCGGTACAGTGTGTTCGAGTGCGCGCTCACCCGGGCCGAGCGCGGCCGTCTGCTGGAGCGGCTCCGCGCCCTGATCGACCCGGCGGAGGACGCGGTGTCGCTCTACCCGCTCTGCCGCCGCTGCCACGGACGGGTGCGGCGGCTGGGGCGCCCGCCCCCCGAGCCCGATCCGCAGTACCTGATCCTGTGAGGGAATCCGGGTCTGTGAAACGAGAGGGGGGGGTCTGAAAACCCGGGTTTCGTTTCAAAACTTGTTAACTGCCTTTTGTGGACACTTACGAACATAGGAGAGCTGCCGTGCGACGAAAAGCGCCCGAATGAGCGACCGCTCAGTGGTCTCGTTTCAAACCACCCCTGGAAACCCGCGTGGATGCGGGGCTTCTGAGGGCCGCTGTTGAGGGAACTCCCCGATGATGAGGGGACCGAAGGAAATTCAGAACTTGTCAGAGACTTCGATCGTGGTTGAGGGAACTCCCCGATGATGAGGGGACCGAAGGGCCAGCCCTAGTGGCCACGAACGAGGAGCAGCGTTGAGGGAACTCCCCGATGATGAGGGGACCGAAGGTTCGGTATTCCCGTCGCTTCGCGACTTGGTCTCGGCTTCGCGTTGAGGGAACTCCCCGATGATGAGGGGACCGAAGGTCCCAGCGTGAGCCGTCCAAGACTTCCAGACCGGTCGTTGAGGGAACTCCCCGATGATGAGGGGACCGAAGGTGGGGTTCGGCTTATGGTCAGCCGAATACTTCAACCCCGATAGCGTTGAGGGAACTCCCCGATGATGAGGGGACCGAAGACCAGGTAGTTGACGAAGATCCGTACTCCCTTGAGTTGAGGGAACTCCCCGATGATGAGGGGACCGAAGGGTCAGGTTGCGCGCGAACATCACGTTGCGGACTCGCAACGCGTTGAGGGAACTCCCCGATGATGAGGGGACCGAAGGCCGCTCAGAAGCGTCCGCGTCGCGTGTTGAGGCGACTCCCCGATGATGAGGGATTCAGGACACCGATCCAGGACCCGAGCGAGCATCGAGCATAGCCGGTCGTAGCGCAGCGAAATCCACTTGCGGAGGCGGGCGCATGGAGCAGGACGGCCTGTTGCGGCGGATCGCGTCGGAGGAGGCGCTCTGGAGCGCGTGGGACGAAGTGCGCCTCGCGCGCGGCGCGCCCGGCACGGACGGCGTCGGCGTGCGGGAGTTCACCCGCGAGGCGCCCGACCACCTCCGCCGCCTTTCGCGCGAGATCCGGGCGCGCCGCTACCGCCCGCGCCCGCTCCGCCGCGTCTGGGTGCGCAAGCGCGGCAAGGAGGACGAGTTCCGCCCCCTCGCCATCCCCGCCGTGCGCGACCGCGTCGCCGCCGGCGCCGCGCACGCCGTACTGGAGCACCTGTTCGAGCCCCGCTTCCACGACTCCAGCTTCGGGTTCCGACGTAGCCGGGGGACGCTCGCAGCGCTGCGGCGGCTCCTCCGCCTGCGCGACGAGGGGATGCGGTGGGTGGCTCGCGCCGACGTGGACGAGTTCTTCGACCGCATCGACCAGCGGCAGCTCTTCGCCCGCCTGGAGCCGGTGCTCCCCTGGGAGGTGCGCCGCCTCCTGGTGCTGTGGACGCGCACCTGGATCTGGGACGGTGACGACCGCTTCCGCGTCGTCCGGGGCGTGCCGCAGGGTACCGCCACCTCGCCTCTCCTGGCCAACTTCTACCTCACCCCCTTCGACGAGCACCTGGAGTTCGAGGGCGTGCGCGCCGTCCGCTACGTGGACGACGTGGCCGCCGCCGCGCGCACCGAGCACGAAGCCCGCAACGCCGTGGCCGCCATGCACGCGGGGCTCGCCCCGCTGGGGCTGGCCCTCAACGAGCACCGTGACCCGGTCCGCTCGTGGGACCGGGGGTTCGAGTTCCTGGGCTTCGAGCTGCGGGGGAGCATGGTGCGCGTGGCGCCGTCCAAGATCCTGGAGTTCCGCCGACACGCGCTGGCCGTGCTGGAGGCGCCCCGCGCCGGCTCCATGCGCCGCCGCGTCGCGCTGCTGAACCGGATGGTCCGCGGGTGGCGCGCCTACTACCGCGCCGGGGTGCCCCGCGCGCAGTTCCGCGAGCTGGACGCGTGGCTGGAGGCACGGGTGCGCGAGGCGACGTTGCGCCTGTGGGCGGAGGAGCGCCCCCGCGCCCGCGACCTGGAACTGGCGGGGCTGGAGTCGCTGGCCGTCTCGGGACGGTGCGTCTTCCAGCCCCCGCCTCCGCCGTCTGTGGAGGGGTACGCCTACCGCGTACCGCTGGAGGGGAGGGAAGAGGACGGGGAGGTGGCGGTGGCGGGACCATCGGACACGCTGGTGATGGCGGAGGGCGCATGCCGCGTGCTTCGCGCGGACGGCACGGGGACGGCACTGGCACCCGGGCTGCGCGCGGTGGTGGTGGCGGACGGGGCGGTGTGCCAAGCCTCCGCACTGCGCCGCCTGCTGGAGCGCGGGACGGCGCTCCGCTTCGTGGGCGCGGTGGCTGCGGAGCTGGACGCGGGAGAGGAGGTGAAGGCAGGTGCGTGAAACGGGAGGCGGGGGTCTGAAACCCGAGTTTCGTTTCAGACGTCGTAGACTGCCTTACTATAAGCACTTACAAACACAGGAGAGCTGCCCTGCGATGAAGAACGCCCGAATGAGCCACCGCTCAGTGGTCTCGTTTCAAACCACCCCTGGAAACCCGCATGGATGCTGGGCCTTGAAGGGCCGCTGTTGAGAGGACTCCCCGATGACGAGGGGGACCGAAGGTGAGAGAGCAGTTCGTGTCAGAAGGCAGGAGGGTGGAGCGAGGGTAGCTATTCGGGTAAAGTGTCTCGGCGTGCCCGAGTGGACCCATGCAACGGCCTCAGAAGCAGGTGTTCCGCAGTGGTCCCTGCGGATGTGACCGTCCGGCACCCCGGCCGGGGGGACCTACAACTTGGCGACCATTTCACCTCACAGGCTCGAATGTCCCGCTTTCAGCCCCCGGACTTGGGCCTTGCCGGCCGGTGGAAGTCGCTGTCGGATCGCGTCTGGTCCGTGGTCGAACGTCGAGCCGCATCCTCGCCGCCCGAAGCATCGGTGTACGCGGTAGCGAGGGCCGTCCGCCGCTTCTGGCGGATCAAGGTCGCCTCGGTACCGTGGATCGCCCTGCTGGCCACACTGTTGACAGTGATTCTGAGCGGGCTGGCGGGAGACGCGTTGAAGGGTGATGCGGTCCTGACGTGGGTCCCCGGGCTGGAGGTCCGCCAGGGATGGGTTCAGATCGGGCTGGGGGTTACGCTGTTGGGCTCCGCCTGGCTGGTGTTCCTCAAGCGCAGGGAGCTGATCAGCGTCGGAGCGTTGACTCAGGGACCGGCCGAGCCGCGCAAGGCTCTGGTCGTCCCTCTCTCCGCCGTGGGTAAGAAGGACGAGGTACAGCGCGTCGGCGACCGGTCTACCCACCTGCGGTGCTGGGAGCGGGGACGGGACGCACCCACCGAGCTGACGCTCACGGGTACCGATCTGGACGAGGACATCCGGACGCTGGGCCGGCTCGGGAACTGGTCGTGGCAGCAGGTGCTGCGTGCCATCCGTCCTCACGCGCGGACCCTGCGCTACGTATGTCTGATCGGGTCGAAGGACGGCTCGGCCGAGCAACTGGAGATGGCGGAGGCGTTGATCTCTCCTTACCTGCCTCTCGGCGCACGGGTCGTCACGGTCAAGCGGGGAGTCGATTTCGACGATGTCAGCGATGTGATGGACGCGTTGCGCGCCGCGATCGAGGACCTCACGACGCGCGTGGACTCCCGGCTCGGGAAGCGCCTTCGGGAGGAAGACGTCGTGGTCGACGTGACTGGCGGGATGAAGCCCACCAGCATCGCGGGTGCGCTGATCACGTTGAGCAGCAATGTCACGTTCCAGTACGTCCACACCAACCGTGAGGACGAGGTCTGGGAGTACGACCTGCTCCACAAGGGCGCCAGCCAGGTCTGACCCACGCATTCCGTGTCTACGGCTCTGACCCGCGCGTCGCGTCCCTATTCTGACGGAGACCCGCACATGAGGGTCGAGATCGACGTGGAGGCGCTGTACCGCCGCCTGGGCGACACGGCCCGCCAGGAGCACATCGCGGAGTACGAGCGGCTGGCGTGCGAGCAGGCGGGCGAGGGGCGCGACGTGGTGCTCACCGGGCGCGGGCCCATCTGGTTCTACCTCCGCCTGGCGCACGCCCTGCACGGGGTGGCGCGGACGCTGGCGTACCGCTCCCCGGAGGCGGGTGAGGTGCTCGTCTTCGACCACCGCTCGCGGTAGGCGGCGCTCGTGAAACATCACCCCACGCTCGAAAACGTGCCTAGATGTTTCAAAACCCGCAAGTTCACCTATGTATGTGCACTTACAGCGCGGAAAGGAGGTGCTCCGGCCCGGAAATCGCCGTTTCCCGTTGCGATTTGGGGCGATGTTTCAATCCACCCTCGGAAACCCGCGTGGATGCTGGGCTCCTGAGGGCCGCTGTTGAGAGGACTCCCCGATGATGAGGGGACAGAAGATACTTCACTACCGGCCCGAAGTCGAACACCGGTGCGGTGTTGAGAGGACTCCCCGATGATGAGGGGACAGAAGATCACGAAGGTGGTGCCATCGGATCGACGGCGTTGAGAGGACTCCCCGATGATGAGGGGACAGAAGGGTAGGTGACCTTCGGTTTCCCGGGAGTGGTTCGTTGAGAGGACTCCCCGATGATGAGGGGACAGAAGGGAATACTGCGCTCTGGAGAATCCCTTCCTTTCGTTGAGAGGACTCCCCGATGATGAGGGGACCGAAGGACCTCCTGCACGAGCGCTGGACTGACCACGCTTGAGTTGAGAGGACTCCCCAATGATGAGGGGGACTGGAGGACGAGGCTTGCGAGCTGCCATTTGCTTTACAGCCCGACGACGAAGGGCCGAAGGACAAACGCCCGGGTGTGTGCCTGGTTCTTGAGTTCACCTACCTGACTGCCCATGACCGTCCTCTACCTCACGGAGCCGGGGAGCACCCTCGCCGCGGAGTCGCAGGCGCTGGTGGTGCGGCGCGGGACAGAGGTGCGGGGGCGCGCTCCGGTGGTCGGGGTGGAGCGGGTGGTGGTGCTGGGGCCTGCGCACCTCACGGCGGCGGCGGTGGCACTCTGCGCGCGGGAGCAGGTGGAGCTGGTGGTGGCCCTGCGCGGTGGGCAGGTGATGGCGCGGCTGGGGGCGTCTGAGGCGGGGCTGGAGCTGCGCGCAACGCAGCACCGGCGGGCGGAGGACCCGGCCTTCTGCCTGGAGTTGGCGCGCTCCGTGGTGCGCGGGAAGGTGCGGAACCAGCGCCGACTCCTGGGGCGCTCCCGTGAGAGCGGCGCTCCGGAGGTGGCGGCGAGCAGGACGGCGCTGGACGGGCTGCTGGAGCGCTTGGGCGCGGCGGAAGGGGTGGCGGCCCTGCGCGGGCTGGAGGGGCGTGCCTCCGCGGTGTACTTCCGCGCGCTGCGGACGCTGGTGAACCCCGAATTCGGCTTCCGCGCGCGCAACCGCCGCCCCCCACGCGACCCGGTGAACGCCATGCTGAGCTTCGCCTACACGCTCCTCACGGCCGAGGTGGCGGCGGCGGTCGCAGCGGCGGGTCTGGAGCCGGCGCTCGGGTTCTTCCACCGCGCGCGGGGCGGGCGCCCCGCCCTGGCGCTGGACCTGGTGGAGGAGTTCCGCGCCCCTGTGGCCGACGCGCTGGTGCTCGCGCTCACGGGGCACCGCGTGCTGGCGCCGGAGGACTTCCGCCCGCGCGGCGCCGGGGTGCGCATGACGGCGCCCGCGCGCAGGCGCTTCCTGGAGGGGTACGAGCGCAGGCTGGCGAAGCCGTTCCGCTCGTCCACGGGGGAGGAGACGACGCTTCGGGAGGCCGTCCGCGCCCAGGCGCTGCGGCTGGCGGACACCCTTCGGGCCGGAGGCGGCTATGTGCCCTTCGTGCTCCCCTAACGGACGGATCGTGGAGCGCCGGACGTTCCTGGTGGCCTACGATGTGGCCGACGACGTGGCCGACGACCGTCGGCGGGACCGGGTGGCCCACGTCCTCCTGGATTTTGGCGTGCGGGTGCACTACAGTGTGTCCGAGTGTGCGCTCTCCGGGTTGCGCGCGCCGTCTGTTGGAGCGGCTCCGCGCCCGCCTGACCCTGCGGAGGACGCGGTGTCGCTCCTGCCAATGGCGGGTACGACGGCTGGGGCGCCGCCCAGAGCCCGATCCGCAGTACCTGATTCTGTGAGGGAATCCGGGTCTGTGAAACGAGAGGAGGGGGTCTGAAAACCCGGGTTTCGTTTCAAAACTCGTAAACTGCCTCATGAACGTTACTTACAGACACAGGAGAGCTGCCGTGCGATGAAAAATGCCCGAATGAGCGACCGCTCAGCGGTCTCGTTTCAAACCACCCTTGGAAACCCGCATGGATGCTGGGTTCCTGAGGGCCGCTGTTGAAGGAGCTCCCCGATGATGAGGGGACCGAAGGGCATCACGACCCACCGGTGTCGAAAGGTTGGTCACCCGCGGAGAGAACTCCCCCTTTGGAGGGGGGGCTGAACACGTGGCTTTGAACCCGTGGACCGTAGCAAAGTGCGCAAGCTGCATGCAGGACCTGCACTGGCAGTCGAGTCCTCACGGTCGAGACCGGACTCGGGCAGGAGCCACGTGGCTGTCGCGGTCGCCGCCACGGCGCCGAACGACACCCTCCCGCTTCCGTACGCCCACGCCTGGAGCGGGGACGGCGGCCGGGAGCACGGTATCCTCCTCTGGGGTGCCGGCGAGGCGTGACCCGTGCTCCTCCACGTTTATCGGTTCCGCTTGCGGACTCTGGGTTCCGTGCTCTTCCCGTCCTTCCCCGGGCCCGCTCTGCGCGGCGCCCTGGGCGACTCGCGTGAGGTGCACGCCCTCCTCTTCGCGCCGCCGCCCTCCCTTCCCCAGAAGCGCTTCGCCGATCCCCCTCGCCCGGTCACCCTGCGCCCCCGCTTCGGCGCGGGGAGCTACGGCCCCGGGTCCGTCCTGGAACTGGAGATGACCCTGGTCGGTAGCGCCGGCGCGCACCTCCTCCCGGTCGTGCGCGCGCTGCTCGCTCTCGGCCCCGCCGGCATCGGCGCCATCCGTCCCGGTTCGCGCACCGATGGCCGCTTCGCGCTGGAGCGGGTCGACGCTCTCGGTCCCGCGGACACCGCCACGGTGGTCACCGCCGACGGGCTCTTCCGCCCCGTTCACCTCCCCTGGTGCTACCCGCGCGACTTCGGCGGGAACCCCTCCGCCGCCGGCCGCTTCGCCCTGGAACTGCGGACCCCCACCTTCATCCGCCGGGGAGGCGGGTCGCGCGGGGCGCTGGACTTCCGCAGCATCGTGGACGAGCTGCTCAAACGCGTGTCGCTGCTGTCTCAGGCGTATGGGGAGGGGCCGGTGCACACCCGGGAGGAAGAGGAGGCGCTCCTGGACGCCGCCGCCGGGGTGGAGACGGAAGACGAGGCGGTGAGCTGGACCGAGGTGCCGCGCTACTCGCGTCGGCAGGGGAAGCGGATGGGGTTCGAGAGCGGCTTCGCCGGCTGGACCGGGCGCGTCACCTACTGCGGCTCCGCCGAGCGCTGGCGCCCGCTGCTCAATGCGGCGCGCCTCCTACACGTGGGCAGGCACACCGCCTTCGGTCTCGGCGAGGTGCACCTGTCCACCTGAAGGGCATGGCCTTTCGGATCGCGACAGGAAACCTGATTGGCAGGCCTGCCGCGGACCCAGCGGGAAGGCGGAACGAGGTGTGGAAGGTTTCCCTCCTTTACGACTCAGGTGCCGAGTCGATCCTGGCAAAGTCGTCGAGTGCTGAAATCAGGAACGACCTGCTGCTGGCAATTGTGCTGTCAACTGGCCGCCGCAAGCTGCAGAACCCGCCGGTTGAGCTTTGGCAGGTTGCGCACGATGCCTAGGTTTCTAGCCGTAGGTGCCGGAAGCTCTTCATCGAGCCGTAGCTCTCGATCAGCGTGCCGTCGACCGTGAAGTGATCCCCGCTGGCCAGCTTCTCCAGGTAGGCACCCTCGACCACCCGGTCGAAGAAGCTGCGGACCAGCCCGTGCGTCTCGAAACGCTCCCGGTTGGTCGTGAAGCTCGTCGCATCCCACACCGGCGCATCCAGCGACAGGTCCAGGAACCACCGGTAGAGCAGGTTCACCCGGATCTCCTCCACCAGGCGCCGCTCCGAGCGCACGGTGTAGAGCGCTTGCAGCAGCAGCGCCTTCAGCAGCATCTCCGGCGGGACGCTCGGCCGCCCCAGCTTCGAGTACGCCCGGCGGAACTCGCCGTCCATCGCGCTCAGCACCTCGTCCGCACGGCGCTTGACCGCCCGCAGCGGATGATCCGGCTCGATCAGGCTTTCGATGTCAATCGCGTACCAGAGCGGCTGCTGGGGGCTGACCTGTCCGCACATCTGCTTGCCTCAGGGTGTGGGTTCCCCACAATCTACTCTCCCCACCCCCCGTTCCGATGCCCCTTTTTCAGCGACCTGCTAGGGAGTTGGTCGTAGCGACCCGAGCGAATGGCAAGGTGCTGAGCCGCGAGGCCAGGGCTGAAAGAAGCCGCTAGCGAGATCCGCGAGCCGACGAACAGGAATCGGATAGGAGGCGGCGCCGAGCAGGGCGAGCGGGCAAATGACCGCGAAGCTCTCACGACCAAGGCTTAGGCGGCGTAGATCCGGCGGTTGCGCGGGGACAGTTCCAGTTCTTACCCGGGGAGATCTCGCCTCGCGCCCGAAAGGGCGACGCTGGGTGCAAGCACCGGGCGGAGCGAGAAGTCAGCAGAGGCCGTAGTAGCCGGAGAGGGTGCCGGAGGCGCTTGTACCCAGCCCCGCCGGTGAAAGGGCAGTCCGGGCATCGACGGGATGCGCGTGGATGACCTGCCTGATTATCTGCGGGAGAACTGGGAGCGGATACGAGCGTCGCTGCTCGATGGAAGCTACCGCCCGACCGCGGTGAGGCGGCAGGAGATACCGAAGAGCGGAGGCGGGGTGCGGCAGTTGGGCATCCCGACCGTGCTCGACCGGTTCATCCAGCAGACGATTCTGCAGGTGTTGCAGCCGATTTTCGATCCGACGTTCAGCGAGCACAGCTACGGATTCCGGCCGGGGCGGCGGGCGCATGACGCGGTCTGTCAGGCGCAGCGCTACATCCAGTCGGGACGGCGCGGTGGTGGACGTGGATCTAGAGAAGTTCTTCGACCGCGTGAACCACGACGTGCTGATGTCACGTCTGGAGAAGCGGATTGGGGACAAACGGCTGCTCCGGGTGATCCGCCGCTATCTGGAGGCCGGGATCATGGCCGACGGGGTGGTGGTGGAGCGGCACGAGGGAACGCCGCAAGGCGGTCCGTTGTCGCCGCTGCTGGCAAACGTGCTTCTGGACGAAGTCGACCGGGCGCTGGAGAAGCGTGGGCACGCGTTTGCGCGCTATGCGGATGACTGCAACGTGTACGTGCGGTCGAAGCGGGCGGGTGAGCGGGTGATGGAGCACCTGCGGGGGCTCTACGCAAAGCTCCGGCTCAAGGTCAACGAGGACAAGAGCGCGGTGGCGCGGGTGTGGGATCGCAAGTTTCTGGGCTACAGCTTCTGGGTAGCCAAAGGACGAGAGGTCAAACGCCGCGTCGCGCCGAAGGCCCTGGACGGATTCAAGGAGCGTGTCCGGCAGATCACGAGCCGGAACCGAGGGCGGGCACTGGAGAAGGTGGTGGGGGAACTGCGGTCGTACCTGCTCGGCTGGAAGAACTATTTCCGTCTGGCGGATACGCCCGGAGTCTTTCGCGCCCTCGACCAGTGGATCGCCCGACGGCTGCGGATGGTCAAGCTGAAGCAGTGGAAGCGTGGGCGGACGGCCTATCGGGAGATGAGAACTCTGGGAACGCCCGAATGGCTTGCCCGGAAAGCCGCCCGCTTCACGCGCCACTGGTGGAGGCTGTCCAGCCACGGCGCGCTCAATACAGCCCTGCCGGGCAAGCTCTTCGAGCAGCTGGGCCTGCCTCGGCTGCAACCGCTCTGACCTCAACTCTCCGAACCGCCGGATGCGGACCCGCATGTCCGGTGGTGTGGGAGGGGTGCAGCCGGAATCTCCGGCTGCCCCCTATCCCGATTTTGCACCCGTGGAGACCGATCGGTCTCATAAAAAGGAGGTGTGCGATGAACACCGGGAGCTACGACACGGGTACCCCCCTCCCCCAACCCCTCCCCCACAAGGGGGGAGGGGAGCACGACAACGACACAACCACAGGAAGAGTAAGCAGTTGCGTGAGGGATGCGAGCCCGGAGGGGCGAGACCCCGCGCAGTTTGCGGGG
>CAVTCB010000009.1:0-42500 GCA_963733105.1 uncultured Gemmatimonadales bacterium
CATCTCGATCCCGGGCCATCCCTGCGTCCAGTTCCCCAGCGCCGTCAGCGTCGCCTGGTCGTGCCTGGCCCCCTGGGGGGCGTCGATGGCGATGCGGCACAGCTCGAAGTCGGCGGCCGCCCGTGCGTCCCCCAGGACGAAGCCGCCGTTGACCACCCTCCAGGGCTCGTTGGGCCAGAAGGTGAGCGTCCCCTGCCGCGGCCGGGGGACGTGGCCGCGGCTGCCCAGGGCGATGCGGGCCAGCTCGATCCTGCGCGACAGGCTGCGCCGCGGCCGCTCCCCGGGGACGAACCAGTCCTTGAGCGTCTTCGCCAGCCTTTGGTGGATCCACTGGTTCCAGCCTGGCTCCGCGGTGCTCGCGGGCTCGGCGGAGAGCATCAGCGACGTCCCGGCGGCCGTCTCCCAGGTGAACGGGTCGCGCTGCATCACCGTGTCGCGCGAGTCCACGGTGAGCGCCCGCTCGCAGCGGTGCTGGTTCTCGAACAGGAAGCGCGCGAAGTACCAGTGCCGCCGCTGGCAGCCGGCGTCCGCGAAGTTCTCGTCCGCGTCGACCACCCCGCCCCACACGCTCGGTGGCGCGTCGGGCAGCGGCCGACATCTCGCCGGTGAACACCACCAGCTCGGTGTCCGGCGCCACGGCGTTGCGCTCGAAGCTGTTCAGGAACACCCGGTACATGGGGTGGTCGCACATCGCGCCGTGCGCGACCGTCAGGATCAGGTTCGGCATCGTTGCTGGAGGATGGGGTGGGGGTGGAGCACGGCCGGCGGCCGCGAATGGGGGCCGGTCGTCAGGTGGCGGCCCGCGCCGCCACGGTCCCGTCGTGGCCCGGAGCGACGGCGGGCGGGGGGAGCGGCCGGTCCACGTGCCACACCCACAGGGGGGCCGCCATCCAGAGCAGCGCGAACGGCGCGGCGACGGGGAGCCGCTCCGGGGCCGTGGCGGCCACCAGCGGCAGGACGCCGCGCCCAGGGCGGCCGACGGCCACATCGCGCGCAGGTAGTGGCCCGGGGCGAGGGGCTGCTGCGCGCTCTGCCGCTGCGTCACCCACTGGGTTCGCAGCTTGCCGGGGACGCCAGCACCCGCCGCACCCCCCGCCCCGCCGCGCGCCCGGCGACCACGGCCCACTGGGCCAGCGTCACCACGCCCAGGGCGTTGAAGCGCGTCCGGCCCAGGTACTCGCGTCCGGCCGCGCGGCGCCCGCCCTTGCCGGGGCGCAGCACGGCTCCCAGCCAGACGGCCGTATCGCGCCCCTGCTGGAGCAGGGTGTTCGAGAGCGCCACCGCGGTCCACACCAGCGCCGAGCCGGGGAGCACCGTCCATCCCAACAGCAGCACCATCACCGCGGCCGGACGCACCAGCGCCGAGAGCGCGAACCGAAGCAGCCGCAGCCGCAGCGTCCACGGGATCGGGTTGCGGCGCGCGCGCCCCTCCCGGTCGCGCACGCGGGGGAAGAGCCAGGGCGCGAGCTGGCAGTCCCCGCGGATCCAGCGCTCCTCCACGCTCATCTGGACCAGGCAGCGGTCGACCGGGCCCCACCATCCCCACGTCGCCCACGTGGGCGGCCCGGACGTACAGGCTCTCCAGGATGTCGTGGGTCAGCACCGCGGGCGTGACCACGTCCCGGAGGACGGCGCGCCAGGCGTCCACGTCCACCAGCCCCTTCCCCTGGAACTGCCCGGCTCCGAACACGTCGGTGTAGAAGTGGGGCTTGAATCGGGCCGGAGTCGGACCCGGCCGGAGCGGCCGGCCCGTGGAGCAGCTCCGCGTAGCGGCTGCGCACTCCGGCGGCCACCCGGGCAGCCGGCTGCAGCAGCCCGTACCCCTCCGTGACGCACCCCCGCTCCACGTCCACCCGGGGCCGGTTCAGCGGGTGCGCCGCCGTGCGCACCAGGTCGGCGGCGCCCCCCGGTGCCAGGCGGTCCGTCTCGTCCAGGGTGATCACGTAGCGGAAGTGCGCCTCCGCGCCCGCCGGCGGCAGTCTCCCGAAGATCCAGCGGAAGCCGGTCTCCGCCCCGGGCTCGCGCAGCAGCCGGTACAGCTCCTCCAGCTTTCCCACCTTGCGCAGCCAGCCGGTCCACCTCCCCTCGTCCGGGTTCCAGGCGCGCTCGCGGTGCAGCACCAGGAAGCGGTCCCCCGTCCCGCCCGGATGGCGCTCATTGAGCTGCCTGACCGCCTCGCCTGCGGCGTCCAGGGTCGCCGCGTCGCCGGACGCGGAGCGCGCCGGGGCGTCGGGGAAGTCCGCGAGCAGGGCGAAGACCAGGTTGGGTCCGGGGTTCTCCGCGGCCATCTCCGCCAGGGCGGCCACCTGGCGGCGGGCGTCCTCGGGGGAGCGCAGCAGCGTGGGGACCACCGCCGCCAGCGTGCGGTGCTCATCAGAATGCCTCCGCGAACTCCATCTTCGGAACACCCGCAGCGGGAAGCGGGGATGGAGAATCCCGCGGGCGATGAAGACGGCGGCTTCCAGGGCGAGAGGCAGGAGGACGGCGCCTGCCAGCGCCGACACCCCCGCCCCGGCGCCCTGGCGGACCGCGTAGGCCAGCACCGGCGCCAGGAGCGCCAGCACCAGCGCGGAGCAGAGTCCCAGGTAGACGGAGGCGGGATGCCGCCAGAGGAAGCGGTACGCCCGCAGGCGCGGCGGAGGTTGGTATTCCGCCCTCCCGGCGCGCCGGGACCCACCAGGTGGTAGCCCACGTGCTCCGCCGCGGGGGGCGCATCCGCGTCGGCGGCCCCGGCCCGGCGCAGCGCGGCACGGGCGACGCCCTCGGCGTCCAGTCCGCGCCGTGAGTGCGCGGCCAGGTGCCGGACCATGCGCAGGTAGCGCTCGCGCGTGGGGGCGTCCATCCCCGCGTACGCGCCGCACGGGTCCTGGCGCAGCAGCGCGTCCGCCCCGTCCGCGGAAGGAGACAGTGTCATCGGTGGCTCCGCGGGTGGTAGAGGGGGAAGGCTGCGCCGCCGCCTCGACGTCGAGGGCGCGGGGGGCCGCCGGGGAGAGCGGATGGTCCATGCGCCAGACCCACAGCGGGGCCGTCATCCAGAGCAGCGCGAAGGGTGCGGCCGCCGGGAGCCGCTCCGGGGCCGTGGCGGCCACCAGCGGCAGGACGCCCGCGCCCACCCGCCACCGAGGCCCACATCGTCCGCAGGTAGTAGCCCAGGGCGAGGGGCTGCTGCGTGCTCTGCTGCGTCGTCGTCCACTGCGTGCGCAGCCTGCGCGAGACCAGCGCCCGCCACACGCCCCGCGCGGCCGCGTCCCCGGCCAGGACGGCCCAGTGCGCCAGGACCCCCACCCGGAAGCCCCGGTACAGCAGCTCGTCCAGGTACCCCCTCCAGCTGGCGCGAGGAGGTCCTCGCCCCGGCGCACGGCCCCCTGGAGCCAGTTGGCGGTGCTCACCGCCAACTGGAGTATCGCCTGCGGACAGGGCCACAGCCGTCCACGCCCAGGCCGAGCCGGGGAGCACCGTCCACCCCAGCAGCAGCACCAGGAGCACGGACGGCCAGCCGAACACCGAGAGCACCAGCCGCAGCAGCCGGAGCCGCAGGGTCCACGGCACCGGGTTCCTCCGCGCGCGCCCCTCGCCGTCGCGCACACGGGGGAAGAGCCAGGCGCGAGCTGGCAGTCCCCGCGCATCCAGCGCTGGTCGACGCGCGCCTGCACCAGGTAGCGGCCCATCTCCCCCTCGCTCATCCGCAGGTCCCCCAGGTTGGCGGCCCTGGCGTAGAAGCCCTCCAGCACGTCGTGGCTCGGTACCGAGGCGGGGGTGACCACACCCCGGAGGACGGCGCGCCAGGCGTCCACGTCCACCAGCCCCTTGCCCTGGAACAGCCCCGTCCCGAACACGTCCATGTAGAAGTACGGCCGGGGCTGCCGGGCTGCCCGTCGGCCCCGCCGGGCGGAGCGGGCGGGCCATGGACCAGGTCCGTGTAGCGGCTGCGTACCTCCACCTCGGTCCTCGGAGTCGGCTGCAGCATCCCGTACCCCTCCGTGACGCGCCCCAGCCGCGAGTAGACCAGGGACGGTTCAGCGGGTGCGCCGCCGTGCGCACCAGGTCCGCGGCGCAGCCCGGCTCCAGGCGGTCGCCCTCGTCCACGGTCACCACGTAGCGGAAGGGCACCCCCACTCCCGCCCGCGGCAGTCTCCCGAAGACCCAGCGGAAGCCGGTCTCCGCCCCGGGCTCGCGCAGCAGCCGGTACAGCTCCTCCAGCTTCCCCACCTTGCGCAGCCACCCCGTCCAGCGCTCCTCGTCCGGGTTCCAGGCACGCTCCCGGTGCAGCACGAAGAAGCGGTCGCCCACCGCGCTGTGGTGCCGCGCGTTCAGGCGCCGGACCGCTTCCCGTGCCGCCGTCAGGATCTCCCGGTCCCCCGACATGCGCTGCCGGGGCGCGTCGGTGAAGTCCGACAGCAGCGCGAAGCGCAGGTTGGGGCCCGGGTGCTCCGCCGCCATCTCCGCCAGCACGGCCACCTGGCGGCGGGCGTCCTCCGGGGAGCGCAGCAGCGTGGGGATCACCAGCAGCGTGCGGTGCTCGTCGGGAACTGCCTCCGCGAACTCCATCTTGGGCAGCACCCGCAGCGGAAAGCGGGGGTGCAGGAACAGGCGGGCCAGGAGGATGGCGCCCTCGACCGCCACCGGCAGGACGGCCGCGGCCACCAGCGCCAGCATCCCCGCCCCCGCCCCGTGCCGCGCCGCGTAGGCCAGCACCGGCGCCAGCAGCGCCAGCGCCAGCGCGGAGCAGAGTCCCAGGTAGACGGAGGCGGGATGCCGCCAGAGGAAGCGGTACACCCGCACGCGCGCCGGGGGATGGTATCCCACCTCCCGCTCCAGCGCGGGCGCGCCGGGACCCACCAGGTGGTAGCCCACGTGCCCTGCCGCGGGGGGCGCATCCGCGTCGGCGGCCCCGGCCCGGCGCAGCGCGATCCGGGCGATCTCGTCGGCGTCCAGTCCGCGCCGTGAGTGCGCGGCCAGGTGCCGGACCATGCGCAGGTAGCGCTCGCGCGTGGGGGCGTCCATCCCCGCGTACGCGCCGCACAGGGTCCTGGCGCAGCAGCGCGTCCACCCCGTCCGCGGAAGGAGACAGTGTCATCGGTGGCTCCGCGGGTGGTCAGGGGGAAGGCTGCGCCGCCGCCTCGACGTCGAGGGTGCGGGGGGCCGCCGGCGAGAGCGGATGGTCCATGCGCCAGACCCACAGCGGGGCCGTCATCCAGAGCAGCGCGAAGGGTGCGGCCGCCGGGAGCCGCTCCGGGGCCGTGGCGGCCACCAGCGGCAGGACGCCCGCGCCCACCGCCACCGAGGCCCACATCGTCCGCAGGTAGTGGCCCAGGGCGAGGGGCTGCTGCGCGCTCTGCTGCTGCGTCGTCCACTGCGTGCGCAGCCTGCGCGAGACCAGTGCCCGCCACACGCCCCGCGTGGCCGCGTCCCCGGCCAGGACGGCCCGTGCGCCAGGACCCCCACCCGGAAGCCCCGGTACAGCAGCTCGTCCAGGTACCCCCTCAGCCCGCGCGGAGGTCCTCGCCCCGGCGCACGGCCCCCTGGAGCCGGGTGGCGGTGCTCACCGCCGACTGGAGCATCGCCTGCGACAGGGCCACGGCCGTCCACGCCCAGGCCGAGCCGGGGAGCACCGTCCATCCCAGCAGCAGCACCAGGAGCACGGACGGCCAGTCGAACGCAAGGACCCCGCCGCAGCAGCCGGAGCCGCAGGGTCCACGGCACCGGGTTCCTCCGCGCGCGCCCCTCGCCGTCGCGCACGCGGGGGAAGAGCCAGGGCACGAGCTGACACTCCCCGCGCATCCAGCGCTGGTCCACGCGCGCCTGCACCAGGTAGCGGCCCATCTCCCCCTCGCTCATCCGCAGGTCCCCCAGGTTGGCGGCCCTGGCGTAGAAGCCCTCCAGCACGTCGTGGTTCAGCGCCGAGGCGAGGGTGATCACGCCGGGGAGAACGGCGCGCCAGGCGTCCACGTCCACCAGCCCCTTGCCCCCGAACTGTCCCGCCCCGAACACGTCCATGTAGAAGTGCGGCCGGTGCCGGGGCTGCCCGTCGGCCCCGCCGGGCGGAGCGGGCGGGCCATGGACCAGATCCGTGTAGCGGCTGCGTACCTCCACCTCGGTCCTCGGAGTCGGCTGCAGCATCCCGTACCCCTCCGTGACGCGCCCCAGCCGCCGGTCCACCCAGGGACGGTTCAGCGGGTGCGCCGCCGTGCGCACCAGGTCCGCGGCGCAGCCCGGCTCCAGGCGGTCGCCCTCGTCCACGGTCACCACGTAGCGGAAGGGCACCCCCACCCCCGCCCGCGGTAGTCTCCCGAAGATCCAGCGGAAGCCGGTCTCCGCCTCGGGCTCGCGCAGCAGCCGGTACAGCTCCTCCAGCTTCCCCACCTTGCGCAGCCACCCCGTCCAGCGCTCCTCGTCCGGGTTCCAGGCACGCTCCCGGTGCAGCACGAAGAAGCGGTCGCCCACCGCGCTGTGGTGCCGCGCGTTCAGGCGCCGGACCGCTTCCCGTGCCGCCGCCAGGATCTCCCGGTCCCCGGACATGCGCTGCCGGGGCGCGTCGGTGAAGTCCGACAGCAGCGCGAAGCGCAGGTTGGGGCCCGGGTGCTCCGCCGCCATCTCCGCCAGCACGGCCACCTGGCGGCGGGCGTCCTGCGGGGAGCGCAGCAGCGTGGGGATCACCAGCAGCGTGCGGTGCTCGTCCGGGACTCCCTCCGCGAACTCCATCTTGGGCAGCACCCGCAGTGGGAAGCGGGGGTGCAGGAACAGGCGGGCCAGGAGGATGGCGCCCTCGACCGCCACCGGCAGGACGGCCGCGGCCACCAGCGCCAGCATCCCCGCCCCCGCCCCGTGCCGCGCCGCGTAGGCCAGCACCGGCGTCAGCAGCGCCAGCGTGAAGCCGGCGAGGAGCCCCAGGTAGACCGGGGTGGCGTGTCGCCAGAGGAAGCGGTACGCCCGCACGCGTGCCGGGGGATGGTATCCCACCTCCCGCTCCAGCGCGGGCGCCCCGGGACCCACCAGGTGGTAGCCCACGTGCCCCGCCGCGGGGGGCGCATCCGCGTCGGCGGCCCCGGCCCGGCGCAGCGCGGCACGGGCGACGCCCTCGGCGTCCAGCCCGCGCCGTGAGTGCGCGGCCAGGTGCCGGACCATGCGCAGGTAGCGCTCGCGTGTGGGAGCGTCCATCCCCGCGTACGCGCCGCACGGGTCCTGGCGCAGCAGCGCGTCCGCCGCGGCTTCGGGGGGGGTGTGCATCGGGCGTGTGTTCGGGAAGGAGGCCGCGGGACTCCGTGGAGCGGCGCGCGCCGTCGTGGTGCCGGAAGAAGGGGAGCGCGGCCGGGGTGGACGTGGCTTCGCCCCGTCAGTCACAGCGGGTGCTGTCGACCTTCAGATCGATCCTGGGGTGTGCCCCCTCCAGGGCAAGCCGCATACCAGGGCGGAGGGGCCCCGCCCCGCCGCGGAAACGGGAGATACCCCGCCCCGGAGTGTGCAGCTTCCTGCCCGCCGCCACCGTCCGGCGTGCGCAGCGTGCACGCGCACGGGTCCGGATCTTCGAAGCGGAGAGGGCTGCCCGCACGCCGTGGATCAGGCGGCGAGCCTCCCGTGAAGCGTGCCGAGGTGCTCCAGCCCTCGCAGCACGTCCTCCTCCGCCACGCCGAAGTCCACCAGGCACGCGATCTCGTCCACGCCGGCCCGTCCGAGCCGGTCCAGC
This sequence comes from uncultured Gemmatimonadales bacterium, assembly GCA_963733105.1. Classification (GTDB taxonomy): domain Bacteria; phylum Gemmatimonadota; class Gemmatimonadetes; order Longimicrobiales; family Longimicrobiaceae; genus JAFAYN01. The sequence continues at coordinate 7,685 of CAVTCB010000009.1, forward strand.
AGCGGCAGGCACGAATCGGGAGTCCCCATGAGCGCGGCCGTGTGGAAGTAGCGGTCGAAGGTCATGTCCAGCAGCTCCTCCATGATCTCGGGAGGAAGCTCCCGTGCGCCGATCCGCTTCCCCCCGCTCACTGTGCCTCCGCCCCGGGCGGCAGCGGTCTCCAGGAGCACGGCCGAGCGCAGGTACTCCCGGAAGGGCTGCCGGACGGTCTCCCGTACCTCGTCCACGTCGGTACCGACGAAAGTGTGCAGCATCAGCGACACCACCCCGCCGTACCGGGAAAAGCCGCCTTCCTCCCGCGCCTCACGATACGCCCGGATCTTCTCCTCCAGCGCATCCACGTCCTGCCCGATGAGGTGTGTGAGCAGGTTGGCCCCGACACGGCCCGCGCTTCGGAAGGTCTCCACGTTCCCGGACGAGGTTACCCAGGTCGGGAGCACGGCCTGGATGGGCCTAGGGTGGATGGCGAGCTCGACTTCCCTGCCGCGGCTGTTCCGCTGCACGATGGGCTCGCCCCGCCACAGCCGCTGCACCTGCTCGATCTGCTCGAACATGTGCTGCTGCCGGGTCTCGTAGCGGTCCGGGAAGAAGATGAAGTCGTTGACGTTCCACCCGGAGCCGAACGAGATGGCGGCGCGCCCACCGGAGAGGTTGTCCACCACCGACCACTCCTCCACGATCCGGACGACGTGGTGCAGGGGCGAGATCAGGCTCCCGGCGCGCAGGGCTGGAGCCGTCGCGTGATCATGGCCAGCGCGGCGCTGGTCACCGCCGGGTTCGGGAAGATGCCGCCGAAGGGATCGAAGTGGCGCTCCGGCGTCCAGACGCTGGAGAACCCCGCTTCGTCCGCGAACCGGGCCGCATCGAGCAGGAGCTGGTATTTCCGGTCCGCGGAACTCGATTGGGTGGAGAAGAACATCAGACCAATTTCCATGGGTCTCCTCGGTGGGCCGGATGAGCGTGGGGAATCCTATTCGCGCTGCTGGCTGGTACCGGGGCTTCGCCGCACCACGGCCGGGCTGCGCATCGAGTCCCGACGCTCTCTACCCGGACCATAGGGCCATCGCATTGGGCGGCACGCACGTTCGGCGCCAGCATCGGCATGACGACAGGCATCGGCGCATACTCATGGAGATCATGCCACACGGCTCCCTCCCTGGCCCTCCGGGCCCTCGGATTCCGAAGCGCGGAGCGGGCGCCTCCTTTCCGGGAGCGCCCGCTTGAACCGCGCCGGGATTGTCCGGCGCGGTTCACCCCGCTCTTCTTTCCGCCTCCATCCTGCCCGCCTCCGCGCTCCCCGAAGAAAACCAGGGGTGTCCATGTTTGCTTGCTTCCCCCCTCCCCACCCCTTGTCGAATGAGCGCCACCACCACCGTCACCCAGGACGACCTGCAGAGCGGCATCGACCGCGTGGTCTCCGTCGTTCCCCGCACGTCCTCCCTCCCGGTCACGGACAACGTGCTCGTGGAGCCGAACGCCGCCGGGTACGTGGACCTCACCACCACCGACCTGTCGGTGTGGGCCCGCACCCGCATCCCCGCGAGGTTCAACGGCACCCCGGTCACCACCATCCCGGCCAGGAAGCTCAAGGAGCTCACCGCGCGCCTCGACGCGGGCGACGTGGAGCTGGCGCTCACCGGCGAGCGCATCCGGATCGCCTCGGGACGGAGCCGCTTCAACCTCAACACCACCGAGGCCGACGCCTTCCCGCGCCCCCCCAAGCTGCCCTGGGAGAAGGGGTTCGACCTCCCCGGCAGCGTGCTCGCCTCCATGGCCGGGCCGGTCACCGCCACCGTGAGCACCGAGGGCTCGCGCTCCCCCGCCCTGCACAACGTCCTGTGGGAGACGTCCGGGGGCGTGCTCACCCTCGTCTCGACCGACGGCCACCGCCTGACCCTGATCAAGCGGAAGCTCGACGCCAAGACCGGCGAGCGCCGCCGCGTCGTGCCCGTGCGGGCCCTCAGCACCGCGGTCGCCCAGCTCGCCAAGGCCGAGACGGTGCGGGTCACCTTCGACGACACGCGCGTCGGCTTCCGCTCGGACCTGGTCGAGATCGTCGCGTCCCTGGTGGCGGACGCGTACCCGGACTACACCGTCCTCCTCAAGCCCACCGTCCCCTACGCCCGCTTCATGGAGGTGTCCCGCGAGGCCTTCCACGCCGCGGTCAACCGCATGGCCGTCCTCGCCAGCGACCAGACCCACCGCCTGATCCTGAACCTCTCCGGCGGGGAGGTCGCCATGAGCGTCCAGACCCCCGACCTCGGAACCGCGGAGGAGTCGGTCCCGGCGAAACTGACCCTCCCCGGGGGCGCGTTCCGCATCGCGTTCAACGCGGAGTACCTCCTCGGCCTCCTGGAGAACCTCACCTGCGACGACGTGCGGTTCTCGTTCGGCGAGTCGGAGAACGCCGCCTTCCTCGCCCCCGCGGTGGACCCGGAGAAGGCCGCCGAGGAGGTGACGATGCTGTGCATGCCGCTCCGCATCCTGGAGGCCTGACCGGCCTGAACGGGCGCGGGGACGGCAGTCCCGCGCCTCCACCCCGACCGGCTCCCCGATGCCACCACCACGCACCACCCAGGGCTCCGACGGGCCGAGCCTGTTCGATCTCCTCCTCCCCCGGCCGGCGCCGGAGCCGGATCCTGCGCCACCACCTGCGGCGCCCGCGGCCGGCGACGCCAGGGACCCCGCGCCTCCGCCGGACGCCGCTCCACCCCCCCAGGCGGCCGTGCCCGCCGCTGCTCCGGTCGCTCCTGCGGCGCCACCGGCCCCACGCCCCGCTCCCCCGGTACGGCGAACGCCGCGTCCCCCGCCTCGCCCGGAGCCCGAAGGGCAGGGCCGCAGCTACTTCGGACCGGACCACGACCCCGGGGTGCCCTCGTACGGCCGGGTCGACCGCCTCGACGGGCGCCGCTCCCTGCTGGCGGCGCGGGAGCCCCGACACATCGGGGAGACCGAAACCCACTGCGTCTTCGTCGACACCCTGACCGGGCGGGACGTCCGGGCTCGCTGGTCCGACGCCGCCGGCGTGTGGATCGAGTCCCCCTGACGCTCGCCACCGCCGTGCCGTGATCCACCGCGGCGGGGTAAAGCAGAGGAGCCCTGCGGCCGGAGAACTGCCCCGGCCGCGGTCTTCCCGCACTCCATACCCGGCCGATTCCACCTCCACAGCTGAGACGGCGGAGAGGCACGCGCAGCCGCAGGGACGGCCCGCGCCGGACTCTCCTCCCGTCCGGAGACATGATTCCGTGCGTACCGCAACCCAGCGCAGCGCCGGCAGCGGCGCCGAGCAGCCCGACCTCCTCTTCACGGTGCAGGCGCCGCCGGACCTCGCCGCCGTCCGGCCCGCGCGCGGAGAGGCGCCCACCATGGCGCACGCGCGCGCCGCTCTCGCGGCCGTCTGGGGTTACGAGGACTTCCGTCCCCCCCAGGTGCGCGGGCTCGAGGTCGTGCTTGCCCGCCGCGACCACCTGGCGATCATCCCGACCTCCGGCGGCAAGTCCCTGATCTACCAGGTTCCCGCCCTCCTCTTCGGGGGGGTGACGCTGGTCGTCTCCCCGCTGATCTCGCTGATGGAGGACCAGGTCGAGCAGCTGCGGCGGCGCGGCGTCCCCGCGGTCTACCTGAACAGCACCCTCCGGCCCACCCAGATGGAGCGGCGGCTGCAGGCGATCGAGCGCGGCGAGATCCGCCTGGCGTACGTGGCGCCGGAGCGCTTCGACAGCCCCGACTTCGCCCGGCGCATCCGCGAGGTGGACGTCGCGCTCCTCGCGGTCGACGAGGCACACTGCGTCTCCGAGTGGGGCCACGACTTCCGCCCGGCGTTCCGCCGGCTCGGCGCGCACCGGTCGCTCTTCCCGGGCGTACCCGTCGTCGCCGTGACCGCGACCGCGACCGCGGCGGTGCGGCGCGACATCGTCGACCAGCTGGCGCTGCGGAACCCGGCCGTCCAGGTCGAGGGCTTCGACCGCCCCAACCTCCGCTGGGGCGTGGCCGAGACCCCGTCCGACGAGGACAAGATGGCCGCGGTCCTCGCAGCGCTCGCCGGGCTCCAGGGATCCGCCATCGTCTACACGTCCACGCAGAACACCGCCAACGCCGTCGCGAAGGCGCTTCAGCACCACGGGTACGCGGCGGTGGCCTACCACGCCGGCCTCTCCGACCGGAAGCGGAGCGCGGCCCAGGAGGCGTTCATGAGCGGCGCGGCGCAGGTGGTGGTCGCCACCTGCGCCTTCGGGATGGGCGTGGACAAGGCGAACGTGCGGGTCGTGGTCCACCACTCGATCCCCGGGACGATGGAGGCCTACTACCAGGAGGCCGGGCGCGCCGGCCGGGACGGCGAGGTCGCACGCTGCCTCCTGCTCTACTCGCCCGCGGACCGCTTCACGCACGAGGCGCTGGTCGAGAACACCCACCCCGCCCGGGTGACCGTCGAGGCGGTCTACCGGAGGCTCCTGGCGCACGCCACCCCGGAGGGCGTGGTGGACAGGACCCCCGCCGCCCTGGCGAAGGAGCTCGGGTTCCGGAAGGGCGGCCCCGTGTACTCCGCGCTCCGCATCCTCGCCGACGCCGGGGTGATCCGGTACACGACGGCCGAGCGCCAGGCCCTGTACGTGACCCTGCACGCCACCCCCGCCCAGGTCACCGGCGTCCTGGGAGCTCCCGGGCGCGAGGACGACCGGATGACCCTGCGCGGGCTCTGGCTCGCCATGGGCGGCCCGAGGCTCTACAAGGGCGCGACGCTCCGTCGCCGCCAGCTCGACTCCTTCCCGGGCGGGGCGGCGGAGGTCCGGGAGGCGCTCCACCGGATGCAGGACGACGGCCTGCTGGAGTGGAGCATCGAGCCGATGGGCATCACCCTCACGGGCAGGCGCTACCCCCCGGAGCGGATCCCGGTGTCCTGGGACGCGCTGGACGCGCGACGCGCCCTGCAGCTCGCGAAGCTGGACGCGGTGGAGGCCTATGCGACTTCCGGCGGCTGCCGCCGGGCGGCGATCCTGGCCTACTTCGACGACCGGACCCGCCCCGCCTGCAGCGGCTGCGACGCCTGCGACGCCCGGTAGGCCCGGAGGGAGAAAGACTCGATGGGATCCGGAGGAACAGCCGCGGTGACCCTCCCGTGGCGAGAGGTCAACGCCCTGCCCGGGATGGCGGTCGCGGAAGCCCTGGTGCGCGACGGCTGCGCGCTCACCCCCGCACGGGAGCGGTGCAAGTGGGCATGCCCCGGCCCGTCGTGCGAGAGCTCGGACGCGTTCCACACCTTCACCCAGGCCGGGAGGCGGAGCCGCTGCTACTCCTGCGGGCTCACCCTCACCAACGTGGACCTCGCCGCCCTGCTGCGGGGGCAGGAGCCGCGCGACGCGCTGCGCTGGCTCGCCGGGCAGTTCAACATCTACGTGCCCCCCTGGGACGGGCGGACCGGACCGTCGCCGATCCGGTCCGCCCCGGCCCGGCAGACATCCCGGGGGACCGCCGCCCGGCCAGGGGCCTCGCAGCCGGGCGACGCGATGGCCGCGCTGCTCGCCCTGCCGGACCCGGTCCTTCCCGAGGCGCTCTACGCCGACCTCCTGGCCCGGCTGGAGCTGACCCCGACGGGGGCCCGGTACCTGCGCAGCCGGGGGATCCCCCCGGCGTTCGCGGCCGGGCTCGGCTTCCGGTCCGTCGACGGTCCCTCCGGCTGGGCCGGGGTCCGCCGCCACCTGAAGGAGAGCTACCCCCCGGAAACGCTCCGCGCCGCCGGCTTCCCGGTGCAGGACAACGGCCGCGTCTGGACCCCCTTCGGCGGGATCCTGCCGATGCTGGTGATCCCCTTCCTCCACCGGGGGACGCCGGTCTACCTCCGGATGCGCACGATCGGCCCGCCGCCCCGGCGCCTGCTGGAGTCGTTCCCCGACTGGAGCGCGCACCGGAACCGCTACCGGTCCCCGAAGGACGTGGTGCCCCGCCTCCCCTTCGGCGCCGATGCGCTCGGCCGCTCCGTCGTGCACGTGATCGAAGGCGAGATCAACGCCGCCACGCTGTCGCTCCCGCAGTACGGCCAGCACGCGGTCGGTCTCCCCGGCGCCTGGATCTGGGACGTGTCCTGGGCCGGCCTCCTCGGCGAAGCGTTCCGCGTCGTGCTCTGGTACGACCCGGACGACGCCGGCACGAAGGCGCGGACCCACGCCAGGGACTCCCTGCGCACGGCCCACGGCGACCTCTGGGTCCGCACCCGCGTGCGCGACATGATCCTCCCCGCGGAGCTGGACATCAACGACCTGCACCGGTCCGGAGCCCTCGCACCGATCGTGCGGGAAGCCCCCTGGATGCACCCCGCCCCCTGAACCGAAGCAGGAGCATGCAACCCGACGATCGCGCGGGCCCGATGCCGGTCTACACCCCCGGCAGGACCGCCTTCCGCGAGCTCCTGGAGGAAGGCCAGGAGCCCGGCGAGCCGCGCCAGTTCCGGCCCATCCGCGCCGGCCGCTACCTGGTGTCGATCCAGGCGTCCGAGTACCACCCGTCGATCCCCCGCGCCTCCGTGCGGGCCGAGGACGTGGAGGCCTGGGCCGTCGCCGTCTTCACCGACGGCAGCGACGGCTCGCCGCCCCTGACGGTGTCCCCCCGCAGCCACCCCCACCTCTTCCGCGACCGGCGCTGGGCGGACCTCTGGCACTTCAGTGAACCCGAGGACCCCGACGCGCCTCCCTTCTGGAGCGGCCACGAGGTCCCCACGCGCGTCGTCGCCGACCTCCTCGACTGCCTGGTCGATCCGGACGGCTACACCGCGCTCCTGGTCCGCGGCCTGTTCTCCAAACGCCCGCGACCACCGCCGTCTCCCCCGGCAGAAAACGAATGATGATGCCCGCCCCGACCACCCACGTCGGAGCGGGCTCTTTTTTCACCCGCGCTCTCCGCGCACCCCCCTCCGCCCCCGTCCCCACTACCGGGTTGGGCCGGCGGATCCACACAGGAGGTCACCACTTGTTCCAGGAACTGCTCCCCCTGCTGGCCGGCGGCCGCGTGCTGATGCTGACGCGTGACTCAGCCCGACCCGCAGCGCCTCACCGTGGTCGTCCAGCCGATGGCCCTGAAGGAGACCGAGAACCCCGCGCTCTCCGTGCCCCTCTCGGTCACGGCCACACCCGAGCAGCTCGACGCGGAGCTCCCGGCCGCGCTGCGGGGGTTCGCCGGCGAGCACGTGTCGATCGCCGGCGCGCTGGCCGACGCCACCAGGCGGATGAAGGACGCCGCCACCGCCAAGGACGGCGCGAAGCCCGGAGGCGGCGGCCCTGCGCGGCCGGCAGCCCCGCCGCGCGTGGCTGCGCCGCCGCCGCCGCCCCCGGTCCCGACCCTCTGGGACCCGCCCGCGCAGCCGCCTGCGCCCGCGGCGGAGGCCGGAGGCGAGCCCCCGGCCGCGGAGCCGGACGCCGCACACGATGCGCCGGGTGCCGAGCCGGACCACGAGGCGGCGCAGGCCGAGGACGAGGAGGACGTCGGCGTCCTCCAGGAGGTGGCCTGATGGTCGCCGTCGCCACGCCCGCGCTGCAGGGCACGCTCGGCGTCGAGCCGATGCAGGTCCGGGTCCTGGAGCGCGAGTTCCGCTTCGGCGGACGGCTCCTCGCCGACCCGGGCGCCCACATGGAGGCCGACGAGGTGCGCCGCTTCTACTCCCGCCAGCCCGGCCTGAAGATGCTCACCACGGCCGCGATCAAGGGTCCCGAGGTCGTCGGTGACCGGCTGGTCTTCACGTTCGAGCAGTCCGTCGGCGCGAAGGGCTGACCGATGCCGCGCCGTGCGCCGCGGGGAGGGAGTGCCGAGCTCCTCGCCGCCCTGAGCCACTTCGACCGGGCCGGGCGCGAGCCCGACCCGGTCACCCGGCACCTCCAAGCGACCTTCGACCAGATCGACGCATGCCCCGAGCTCAGGAACGCGTCGCGCCTCCTCGCGAAGGCGCTCAAGGCGAACGACGATGGCGTTCCCCTGCCCGCGCCGCCCGGCTGGCTGCCTCCTCTCCTCTGATCCTGCCCCGCCCCCGCGGACTCCCCCTGCTCGTCCCGGAGACCCGGGGCGGCGACGCTCCCCGGCCAGACGCCAGCGCGGCCCGCGACCCGGACGCGGTCACCCTGGCGCTGTCGCGCTCCCTCGCGAAGACCGGGATCGCCACTCTCGCCGACTGGCGCAGGGCGGGCCAGCAGCCCTGGAGCCTGCTCCGCGAGGTGCTGGCCCGCTGGGTCGAGACTCACGGCGCGGCCGAGATCGCGCAGCAGTTCGAGCTGGAGACGAAGCTCCTCGGCTCCCTCGACGAACTCTACGGCTACTCGTGGCGGAGCACCGGGAGGAACCGGGGCCGGCCCAGCGTCTACCTCACCGTCGAGGCCGAGCGCACGGGCTACGCGGCCCTCGGCCCCGCGCTGCGCCGGCTCGAAGCCGCCCATCCGGCGCTGCCGGCGACCTTCTTCCGCGGGTTCGCGGACTCCGTAGGGCCGCTGGGTGCGGGTCTTCGACTACCGCGACGCCGAGGAGCGGCTGGAGCGCGAGCGCGAGTACATGGAGGACGTGATGGACGACGAGGAGCGCGCGGGCGTCGAGCTCCCGGACCTGGCCGCCTGCATCCCCCCCAGCCTGAAGGCCGAGCCGCTGCGCGACCGCGAGGTGAGCCGGGTGCTGCGCACTTCGTCCGATCCCACCGTGACCGCGCTTATGCACGCCGTCCGCAGGCTCCGCCGGTGCGCCGAGCGGGAGGAGCGCCCGCGGTACTGGTGCGAAGAGCTGAACGACTACGACCTGGCCTACCCGCTGCCGGCGCTGCTCCTGGTCACCGAGCAGCACGACGAGATCGAAGGGCTGTACGACCAGGAGACGGAGGAGCTGTACAACTGGGGAGTCCCCCAGGCTCCCAACGCCATCTTCGTGATGGATCCGGCGGACCCCGACTCGGTCGCGTCCGCGTTCCACTCGCTCGGCGTCCTCTGCGACACGGCCGCCGAGGCCTCACGCCTGATCACCATGCTCGAAACCATCGCCGCCACCGAGAAGCGCCCATGACCGCCGACGTCCAGATCGGCCAGGGCAACGCCCGTCGCCCCTGGAAGGGCCTCACGGTCTACGTGAGCGGCGACGGGAACGAGGTCTACGCCACGGCGCACGACCTGGTGCCGGGCCCGCGCGGGGCGGTCGACTTCGGGCCCGCCGAGCCCGTCACCGACTCGTTCCTCCGCACCCTCGCGGGCGGGTTGGGGACGGAGATCCCCCTCGACTTCCTCCCCGACACCATCCTGTACCGGACCGGCGAGCTGATCGCCTGGTGGGTCCCGGCGCAGCACCGGACCATGTTCTACGCGGAGCACCTGAAGCAGCTGCAGCCCGCCTCCGGCAAGCTCGCCGCCCACCCCGCCCTCGTGTTCGTCGCGAGCCGTTCCCGCCTGTGGGTGCGCGCGCTGAAGCGGAACCAGCGTCCGACCCAGGACACGCGGCTTCACGTGGCCCCCTACATGAACACCTACGCCAACGGCGGCGTGTGCCTGGGCACCATGCCGATCCCGCGGTCCGTCGGGGTGACGGCGACAGGCCGGTGGGTCGACGCGTTCTTCAACAGCTCCTTCACCCACCTGGTCGGGGCTTCCCGGCTGACCACCCACCCGAAGGGTGTCGACGGCCTGTGGGTTGATCTGGCCGGGTCGAAGAAGCAGTTCCCCGTCAAGCATATGACCGAGGCGCACCAGACCCTCCACACCTTCGTGAGGTCATGCCAGCGCACGAACTGAACGCGGAGCTCCTGACGCGCGCGGTCCGCGTTCGCGTGATCGGCGCCGGCGGCACCGGCAGCTCCGTGATGTACGCCCTCGTACGGCAGCACAAGGCCATGCTCGCCTGGGGCCACTCCGAGGGCCTGGACGTCACGCTCCAGGACGGTGACACCATCACCACCTCCAACCTGGTCCGCACCCCCTTCACCGACGCCGAGGTCGGGCTCAAGAAGGCGACCGTGCTCGTCAGCCGGATCAACGCCTTCGCCGGGCTGCGCTGGAACGCCGTCACGCGCCACTTCGGTCCGCGGGACACGCTCCGCGGGGACGACATCGTGATCGGCTGCGTCGACACCCGCGCCGCCCGCAAGACGATCGAGACCGCCACACGGCGCGCCGCCTCCGTCGCCTACCTGCTCGACTTCGGCAACTCCGCCGACTCCGGCCAGTTCGTCCTGGGACAGCCCGCGAACCCCGTCAACGCCGGCGCGGAGCTTCGCCTGCCCACGGCGGCGGAGCTGTTCCCGGAGATCACCGACCGGAAGCTCGACGGCGACGACCAGCCCAGTTGCAGCGCGGCGGAAGCGCTCGACCGGCAGCACCCCTTCATCAACGAGACGCTCGCGACGCTCGGGCTGGCCATGCTCAGCCGCCTCTTCCGCTACGGCAGCATCCAGCACCACGGCGGCGTGGTGAACCTCGCCGACGGGGTGTGCTCCGAGATCCCCGTGGACCCCGCGGTGTGGGCGGAGATCCGGGGCGCCCCCGCGGATCCGGTCCGCCTCGCCGCGTAGCTCTCCCCCTCCAGAAAACGGTCGGCAATCCCGTCCTCCTCCGTCCCGCGTCGCGGAGGCCCCCTCCCGCTCCCGCCTCCCAGTCCACCGGGGGGGCGGGACGAGGGCACGTGCGTCCCCAGCGACTCCACCCACGTTGACCATGAGCCGGAACGGATCCCCGTCCCACCGTCGGCGGCCCCCCCAGGTGGCCGAGCAGCTCGGGATGATGCACCTGCTGCTGGGCGTCGCGACGCCGCCGCCGATCGGCGCGCCGGTGTCTCCCCCCGCGCTGCGGGACGCCGGTCCTCCCGAGCACGGTCCACGGGGCGAGAGTCCTCAGGAGGCCAGACCGGCGGAGGCCGGGCCCGTGGACGATGGTCCGGTGGTGGTCCTCAAGACCCTCGGCGACCAGCGCACCCCCGCCGCCCCGGAGGAGATCCGCCGTCTCGTCGAGGCCGCGCTGGAGGACCTCCTGTCCGGCACCTGGCCGCGGACGCCCGTCGCCTTCACGGAGTGGGCGGGACGGGTCCTGGGGCGTCACTACGACAGCGGCACCTTCAACCTGGACGACGCGTGCGACGCGTTCGAGGGCGCCGTTCATCTCCTGGTGCCACGTACCCTCGGGGTGTTGACGCTCCCGGCGGATGCGCCGATCCGGCCCCGCCTCGAAGCCCTCCGCGAGATGGAGGAGCGATATTTCCGCGGCCGGAACGGCTCCGGCGACGTGGTGGCGCGGGCCCAGTACTCGACCCCCCTGCCGGTCGCCGCGGCCGTGACGTACATGGCCGGCGCGCTGCCGGCCGACCATCTCCTCGAGCCCCAGGCCGGCACCGGCAGCCTGGTCGCCAACCTGATCGGCGTCGTGCCCGGGATGCACGTCAACGAGGTCGATCCCCGACGGCGCGCCGTGCTGGCCGCCCTGGGGCTCTCCCCCACCTCCGAGGACTCGCTCCGGCTCCAGCTCGACCCGCGCCGCTACGACACGATCCTCACCAACCCGCCGTTCGGCGGCATCGGCCGCGGCCGCTACCACGGCTTCGGCGCGACCCATTTCGCGGCCACCGACATCAGCCAGCGCTTCGTCGCCGCGTCGCTCGCCAGCCTCGCGGAGGCCGGGCGGCTGGTGGCGGTGATGCCCGGCGGCACCCTCGGCGACTCCGGGATCGCCTTCCGCATGTGGCTGAAGAGCGCCTGCACGCCGGTCGCGTACATCGAGTCCCCGGAGGATTCCTACCGCTCGCGCGGGGTCCGGATCGGCACGGTCACCGTGGTCCTGGACCACCGCGGGCCCGCCGAATCGGGCTCGCCCCTGATCGTGCGCAGCCCTTCCTGGGACGAGTGGTACCAGGCGGTCGAGAGCTTCGCCCCCGGGGCCGAGCACTTCCGCCGCCGCGCGCCCGCCGCCCCGGAAGCCGCGCCGGCCGCGCCCCGGCACAGGCTCGCACCGGCTCTGGACCTCCTCGTCCAGGAGCCGGAGCCGATCGTGGTCCCGGACACGATCCCCCCGGTCGAGATCGACCCGTTCGAGACGCGCGACCTGCCCCCCGTCGCGTGGCGCGAGGGCGAGCCGGAGAGCCGGCGCGAGGAGATCGCGAAGGCCATGGAGAGCCCGATCTTCACGCCGTACCGGATCGGCTTCGCGAGACGGCGCGCTCCCCACCCGCGCCTGGTGGTCGAGACGCGCAGCATGGCCGGGATGCCCGCGCCCCCGATCACCGCGACCTTCCGCTCCCCCCGGGTGGACTCCGCCTGGGGGCGGGACGGCGCCCTCGGCGGCTTCTCCGACGAGCAAGCCGACGCCGCGCTGCGCTGCCTTTCCGCCTGGGACCGTGGCCACGGGATGCTGATCTCCGACGCGGTCGGGCTCGGCAAGGCGCGCGAGGCCGCGGTGCTGATCCTTGAGGCGATCCAGCGCGGGCGCCGCCGGATCGTCTACACCACCAAGAACGAGACCAACGTCCGGGACGCGATCGCCGAGTTCCGGCGCGTCGCCTCCGGGTCGGAGCACGGGCCCTTCCCCGCGGAGATCGTCTGCGTGGGGGACTACGCCGAGGTGAAGAAGGGGCTGAAGCCGCTCCCGGAGCCCGAGGGGCCCTGCCTCTACATCACCCACGCGTACAACCTCGCCGCCTACGGCGCCGCCCTCGTCGAGGTCGAGCCGGACTGCCTCGTCGCGGACGAGGCGCACGAGTTCTCCAACATCGGCGACAGCGCGCGCGGGCTCGCGTGGAGCGACCTCCACCGGGCGCTGCTCCGGGCGAGGGCGGACTGCGTCTACTTCACCGCCACGGCGGGGGTCACCGTCGAGAACCTGGCGTACCTCTACGGCCTCCGGCTCTGGCCGGTCGGGGGCTTCCGGACGTGGGTCGACCGCAAGATGGGCCGCGCCTCCGCCAGGAAGGAGGAGGAGGAGCAGGCCGTCGAAGACGTCCTGGGCGCCGAGCGGGCCGAGAACGTCGCGGTCGGCGAGGCCAGGGGCGGCCCCGGCAAGGACGCGGACAAGGACGGCTGGGGCTCGGCCAGGAACGACGCCTTCTTCCTCCGCATCACCCCCGCGGAGACCGAGCAGATCATGCGGGAGCTGAAGGGGAGCGGCCACTACCTGGCGCGCGACCTCTTCCGCGCGGGCGTGGAGTTCTCGGTCCAGGAGGTGGACCTGCTCGGCGACGGTCCCGCCGCCCAGGCTGCCCGGGAGCGGTACGACACCGCCGCCGAGCTGTGCCGCGACGTGTCGCTGGCGATCCGGCACTTCGCGCGCATGAACAGGCGGGACAGGACGGCCGGGCTGGACCGCAGCCTGATCCAGTCGTACCTGAAGCAGCTCCTGTTCGAGTTGAGGCTCGACACAGTGATCCGGCTCGCCGAGGAGGGCCTCGCGCAGGGCCGCCAGGTGGTGGTCTCCCTCCACAACGTGGCCGGCGACGCGCCGCTCGAGGAGGGCGTCTCCGCCGCGGACGCCGTCCAGAGGCTCAACACCCGCCTGCAGGCGGCGATCAACCGCATCAACACCCGCCACGTCGAGGTGGCCGGCGAGGGCGACGACGTCGAGTACGTGGACCTCGGGGAGATCCCGGAGGCCCTGCTCGCGCGCGAAGCGCTCTTCGAGCGGCTGGCCGCCCTGCCGCCGCTCCAGGACCCGGTGCGCCGCCTGGAGGACCATTTCGGCCCCCGCCGCGTCGCTGCGATCACCGGCCGCACTCCCCCGAAGCAGCGCAGCGCACTCAAGGCGGAGTTCCAGGCGGGGCTCCGCGACCTCGCGATCATCTCCCAGGCGTCCAAGGTCGGCATCTCGCTGCACGACACCAACGGCCGCCGCCGCCTGATGGTGATCGCCGACTACGAGTGGAGCGCCACCCTCTTCCTCCAGGAGCTCGGGAGGGTCGACCGGACCGGCCAGCTCTCCCCGCCCGAGATCGCGCTCGTGGCGAGCAACGCCGGCGGCGAGCGCAAGTTCAGCGCGACCATCGCCGCCCGCATGGCGTCGCTGGGCGCGACCTGCAAGGGGAGCGCGGAGTCCACCGGCACCGACGCCCTGGACGCCTTCGAGATCTCGGGCGACATCCCGGTCGCCGCCATGAAGAACGCGGTCGAGGGTCTGCCGGACGAGCTGCGCCGTTACTTCACCGGGCGCAGGTTCGTGGAGTACATGCGCTCCGCCGACGGGGGCCGGACGCTGGTGCCCGTCCGCCGGCCCCACGACGCGGACATGCGGGTCTTCCTCCTGGAGCTGCTCATGTTCCCCATCCTGGCGGGGCACGAGGTGATGTGCCGCTGGGAGCAGGAGCGCGAGCGGCTCATGACCGGCGAGGTCGCCGAGCTGCTGTCCGCGCGGCGCACCGGACGGAGCCGGGGCGAAGTCCTGCGCACGACGCAGCTGCGCGCCCACCCGGTCCTCACGCTGTACGAGATCCTGAACGAAGCGGGCGAGCGCGCGGCGATCGTCCAGGGATACGTCACGGAGTACATCGGGGACATCCAGCGGCTCCGCGGACCCGACACCCGCACCAAGCTCCCGAAGACCCGCCGGTACGTGCAGTTCACCCTCTCCGACGGCACGGGGATGATCTCCGGACTGGAGCTGACCCGGTGGGAGGCGCTCTACGTCCGCGACTACTTCGGCGAGCACGACGCCGAGCCCCTGACGCCGCAGGAGGTGTGGGAAGCGCTCCGCACCGGCACCAACGTCTCCGTGCAGGGACCGCCGGGCGCGGAATGGGTGCTGCACCCCCGCCGCAACGGCCTGATCGAGATCCGCGGCGCGTCGATCACCAGGCACCAACGCGCGCTGGTTCCCCTGGGGAAGGCCGTCGGCTTCGAGCCCACCACCCGTTACCTGTTCATCCGTCCGGAGCGGGATCCGGTCCTGAAGTTCCTGGAGCTCTTCCCTCCGCAGGCCCCAGTGCCCGACGAGCCGTTGGAAGACGCCGCGTGACGACCCGGCCCGGCGGTGCCCGGCCCTCCGGAAACCATCCCCCGGGGCCGCGGGGTATTGACTGGAAGCCGGGGCGGGCCCCGCCGCGCCCCATCCTCTCCACCGGCACCCGCGAAGTGACGACCGAGCCAGCCGCCACTCCGGCCCCGGCCGACGCAGCACAGATCCGGCAGCTCGGACGTCCTCCGGGCCGTCGCTGATGACCGAGGCCGCCCGCCCCGTGCTCGCTCTGCACGCGGACCCGGAAGTGAGCGCGCGCGTGCGCGCGGCCACCCGCGGCGGGTACGCCGTTCAGGAGGTCGCCGACTGGACGGCCCTCCGCGCCGCCCTGCGCGAAGCGGCCCCGTCCACCCTGGTGGTGGTCGATCCCTACTTCGGCTCGGGCTCGCGGCTCGCGCCCGACCTGCTGCACCTGCTGGCGGACTTCCCGTCCACGCCCGTGGTCGCCACCCTCAAGCTCGACCCGGACGCGACCGCCGACCTGTTCACCCTCGGCGACTGGGGCGTCACCGAGATCGTCACGCTGACCCACGACGACACCCCGAACGCGCTCCGCGAGCGCCTCCGCGGCGCCCAGGGACTCCCCCTGAAGGTGCTCCTCGACTCGCTCCTTCCGCACGACCTCCCGGCGCAGGCACGCACGATCATCGACACCGCCGCGGACGTCGTCGCCAGGGGCGGGGCCATCCAGGACCTGGCGGCGCGCCTCGGCATCTCCGAGCGCACCCTGCGCCGCTGGTGCGAAGCCGGCGGACTCCCGCCGGCCCGGAAGCTCCTGACCTGGATGCGGCTCCTCCTGGCCGCCGAGCTGCTCGACGATCCCGGCCGCACCGCCGTCGGCGTGGCGCGCGCCTTCGGATACTCGACCGGGACCAACTTCGGGAAGGCGATGCACGCGTTCGCGGGCGCCGGCCCGACCGCGCTGCGGGAGCAGGGAGCCTCCGCGTCGGCATCGAGGGCGTTCCTGGCCCGACTCGCCAAGTACCGCCGCAGAGCCGGCTCCTGACCATCCACGCCCGGGCAGCCCCATGATTCCGCGACACCGCAGGGCCATGATCCTGACCTTCCACACCGCCAAGGGCGGCGAGGGGAAGACCACCGCGGCGTCCAACGTCGCCACGGTCTGCGCCCGCGCGCAGGCCCACGGCGTCGCGGACCGCAACCTGAAGACGCTGGTCCTGGGCCTGGATCCCCAGGGCTGCCTCGCGCGCAGCTTCGGGATCCCGCGGGACGAGATCGAGCCCTCACTGGCCCCGGTGTTCGAGGGGCGGGTCGCCGTCGAGGACGTGATCCGCGACACGTACCTGGCTCCGGACCTGTCCATCATCCCGTGCGGCCGCGCCATGAAGCCGATCCTGAGGCGCATGCACCACGATCCCGGTGCGAGCCTGCGGCTGAAGACGGCGCTGGACGGGATCCGCGAGGACTTCGACATCATCATCGTGGACTGCGCCCCCGCCCTCGGCCTCCTGTTCGAGATGGCCATGCTCGCGGCCGACGCCTACGTCGTGCCGCTCAGCCTGGATTTCCTCGGGGTCGAAGGCGTTCGGACCATGTTCGAGGAGCTCCAGGAGGAGTACGCCGAGCACGAGTTCACCTGCCAGATGCTCGGCATCGCGATCCAGAAGGCGGACTACCGCCTCGGCCGCCAGGTGCGGCTGGAGGCCGAGCTCCGCGATTTCTACGGTCAGGCCCTCTTCAACTCGGTGATCCGGACCAACACCCACGTGGAGGAGGCGCAGGCACGTGGCATCTCCGTGGTGGACTACGCCGCGGAGATCGGCCGCCCGTCGCGTGGGGCGCAGGGCTTCATCGCCCTCACCGAGGAGATCCTGGTCCGGGGCATCCGGCGCGGGCTTCTCCCCGCGTCCCTCAAGTCGAACCTGCAGGCCGGTGCGGCCGATCCCGCGGCTGTTCTGCTCCCCGCTGCCTCATGAACCCGCCCACCGGCGACGGACCGGGCGGCGACTCTCCCGCCGGGGCACGTCGGGAGCGCAGGACCCTCCTGGCTCCCCTGCCGCAGGTCGGGGGAGCGCCCGCGGGGGCAGCCGCAGCGGCGGCTGTCCCCGCGCCTGCAGCCCGACCCTCCGCGGGGCCGCCGCCCGGCGTGGCCGAAGTCGCCGCGGAGCGCACCGGCCCTCCCGCTCCCGCGCCACAAGCCCGCAGCCGGACGGCCACCGCCGACGGAAGGGTCCCGAGGGTCACCCGCGGCCGCAGGCGGCGCGACGAGCCCGCACCCGGCGAGAAGCCCAACCGGCGCCTCCCCGTCTACTTCTGGTTCCACAACGTGCGCTTCCTGCGCGAGCTCCGGCTCGAGATGGAAGCCGGCGGCGCCCGCCCCGGCGACCTGAACGACAGCCTGCTCGTCCGCGCGGCGGTCACCGCGCTGGAGCGGTCGGGCGCGGAGCGCTTCCTCCGCGCGTGCCGCACCGAGGACCAGCTGGTCCGGGCGATCGTCGCCCGGCTCCAGGGCGCCGACGAGGCCACGGTGCTCGACAGGATCGCCGAGTGGATCGCCGCCGAACGGGCGGAGGCCGGGACGGGGTAGTCCGCGATCTTCCGTGGCGGGGTATCTCCCCGGACGGCCGCCCTGACGCGGCCCGCGCATCCCGCCGCCACCCGAGGCTGCCCAACCCCGTTCAGGCATTCATGCCAGAGCACGACACGTCCCGGGACGCCACCCTGGACGCGCTCCTCGACCGGGCCGTACGCGAGGAGACGCGGCGCTTCGTGCGCCTGCTGGACCGCATCTACACCGATCCGGAACAGGCCCGCGCCGCCCTCCGCGACCGCGTCTCCGAGCTGGGCCCCCGTGCGGCGGGACGGGAGATGGGCGCCGACCCGGCCCGGTTCGGCCCGCTCCGGCCGGACCTCGCCCCCGAGACCCTCCGCCCCCTCGTCCGAGAGGCGGGCTACGCCGGTGGCCTCGCGCACGAGATGCAGGGATCCCGGGGCAACCCCATCCTCGCCGCCAAGCTGCTCGACGAGCGCTTCCAGAAGGCGGTGCGAAGCTGCTTCCCGGACCCCGGGCGCTTCCACTCCGCGTGGGCGCGCGCCGTCGCGGCGTCCGGCCCGGAGGAGGCGGCCCGGCGCCTCGCCGCCCGTCCCCGGGACTTCGGCTCGCCCGGCCCCGGGATCGAGGCCTACATCTCCGCGGTCGCGGCGCGCGGGAGGGACGCCGCGGCGGCCGCCGAGCACTCGGCCGCCTTCGTGCGCACGTACTACGCGACCCTCGGCGACCGGCTCCCCCGCCTGCCGCGTACCCGGGACGAGCTGACCCACCGCCCCACCGGCCGCCTCCCCGCCCTGCTGGAGATGAAGCTGGAGGCGTTCACTGCCGACTTCCGCGGGAAGCTCGCCGCCGCGTACCTCGACCCCGCCGAAGCCGAGCACCGCTTCCACGACCTGGTCGCCCGCGAGGGCACCGGAGGCGCCGCCGCGGTGGTGCGCCGGGCACCCGCGACGCTCGGCGACCTGGCTCGGCGAGAGGACGCCGCCGGCCTCGCGGACCAGGCCGCCCGCCGCGGCGCCCGGGCGTACGACCTCGACGGGATCCGCAACCCCGCCCACGCCGCGGACGTCCTCCTGCAGGAGACCGAGCGTGCCTTCGCCCGGCAGTGTGTGAACCCCGGCGAGGCGCTCCTGCGGATCCAGCGCGCGATCCGCGATCACGGAGTGCGTCATACCGCCCGGCGGGTCCGCGACGAGCCCGAGGCGTTCTTCGAACCGCGGAACGGCCAGCCACTGGACCCCGACGGCCTCTCCGGGGCCGTCTACGCGCTCGGCCAGGCCGACAGGGTCGCCGCCTCGTACCTGGCCGCCGAAGCGGCCCGGCAACAGCGCCCCGCACCTGCCGCCGACCTCTCCGTGGACGAGCCCGCGCTCCGCGCCGCCGCTGACTACGTCGAGGCGGAGCGCCTCTCCAGGCACAAGCAGGACCTCCACGCCCGGCTCAACGACGCGAGCACCGCCCTGCACGACGTGGAGCGGACCGCCCGCTGGACGGGTATCCACCAGCGCCAGTTCAAAGCTGCGCTCCGGGAGGTGTACCGGGATCCCGCCACAGCGAAGAAGCAGTTCGTCGCCCTCGCGGACAGCCTGGGCGACGACGCAGCCCTCCGGACCCTCCGCGAGCGCCCTCAACGCCTGGGCACGCTGAGGAGCACGCCCAGCGCCTACCTCGGGTGGGCCGGACTGCAGAGCACGGCGGATGCGAGGTGGACGGCACCGGACGCCGCCACGCACGGGGGGAGCTACCTCCAGTCCCGCAGGGCGCAGCGGGACATCGAGTGGACCGATCCGTCCGGCGCCGCCCACCGCGGCGCCGACCACGTCCGGGAGGCGGCCACCCGGGAGATCGCGAGCTCCGGCGCCGAGCTGAACGCGGCCCAGGACTCGCTCCGGTCGCTCGGCGGTCCCGCCGCGGCCCGCGACCGGGCCGTCTCCACCCTGAGCCGCCTCCCGGAGGACCAAGCCGACGGCGTCCTGTCCAGGCTCGCCGCCCGGAACCCGGATGCCGCGGAGAGCGTCGGGAGCCTCCGGGATTCCCTGCGGAACGCTCGCCCGGGGACCGCCGGCCCGGGCGCCCAGCAGGCACTCGGAACCGTGGTCCAGGGAATCCGGATCACGCGGACCCTCGCCGAAGGCCCGGGCGCGCTCTGAGCCGCCCTGCACACCACCAGGACCGGATGGATTCCATGACCGCTGCGCGATTCGGCGATTCTGCCGCCGGGCTCCCCCGGGACCGGGTGGTCGTAGTCGACATCGACGACGACGTGGACGCGATCATCGTCCCCGGCGCGGTAGCCGCCCTGGTCGAGCACGTCTACGACGCCCCCGAGCGCGATGCCGTCTACCAGGCCGTCGCGCTGCTGATCGCGCGCCTCGGAAGCGACGCGGCCGTACCCACCCTCCGCCGGTGGATCGAGGCCGACCCCGCGACCCTCCGCGACTTCCCGCCGGAGACCCTGCGCCAACTCGCCAGCGATCCGGAAGCGATCGGGCCGATTCTCGGCCGCTTCGACGTCTGACCGCGGCATCATGATCGAGCTGCCGTGAGTCTGCACCCGGATCGCCTCCGCGGTGCCACCGTCAGGCCCGAGCCCTCCTGGACTCGTGGACGGACGGTGCTGGGCGCCGGCTGACAATCGCTGGCGGCGGTGGCGTGGTGTCTACTCCGTCAATAGTATGTCACCGTCCGAACGCACGACACCCGCCAACAGGAAAGCCGGATGGGGCCACCGAGAGGGCGCGCAGCCCTCGTCTGCATACTCTTCCCCTGCCACCCCGGGCGCTGGTCGAGCAAACCATCGGCTCGGACCGGGAGGTGCTCGGGGACGAGCACCTGGCCTTTGCGCTCGTTCTTGCGCTGCGGGATCTGAGAACCTGGAGCGAAGCCTCCGCCTCGGAGCGGGCGCAGTCTCCTGGGCCCTCCAGGGCGTGCGCGGCTCGAGGCGATGACTCATGCCCGTGAAGCGGCGCCGGAGATCGCGACGGCCCTGGAGACCGTCCTGCAGATCCGTGATCCTGCGCACGACGTTGAAGCGACCATCCTCGCCGGGGCGTGTCGGCGCCTCGCCCGGTGGGCAGATCGGCGGGGACTCGTGCAGATCGCGGTGCGGTTCGCGGAGGCGGGGGCCACCGTCGACCCGTCGAACCCTGCGCTCGCGAACGATGCCGCCCGGCTCGCCCGACAAGCCGGTCTGCCTCTTCGATCCGACCTCTGGTACGATCGAGCGACCGGACTCGCGGGGCGCCAGAGGAACCGGCGCGAGGTGATCCGCGGTCTGCTCGGCAGGGCCAACCTGTTTCGAGAGCAACGCAGATACGACGAGACCCGACCTCTGCTGCTCCGGGCTGCACGCCTCGCGTCCTCTACCCGTCGTCACCGTCAGGCGGCGGAGACTGCAGCACGACCTGTTCGCCCTGGCCGTGATGGACGGCACCTTTGGGGAGGCCGAGCATCACATTCTCGTGGCTCTTCAGCATTATCCCATTCATCACCCCGCGATCACGCGCTTGGTGCACGACTGGGCGTTCCTGCTGGTGCAGCACGCCTTGTATGCTCAGGCGATCCCCCTGCTGCAGGCGTCGATCCCGCAGATACGGCGGGTGGAGATCCAATTGCTGAGCTGGGGCACCTTGTCCAGCGCGACCGCAGGAGCGGGGCGCCGCGATCTGTACGACGAGGCGGTCGCGCACGTGGTGAGCCTCGCGGAGCGCGTCCAGGAGTATGCCGCAGCCGCGCTGGGCCATGCGGCGTACGGGGCGCGGTTCTTCGGGGAGTGGGAGTCCGGGCGGAACCTCGCAACCCGCGCGAACGCAATCGCGCGGGCGCGAGGGGAGGCAGAAGCCGAACACTGGATCGAGGAGATCCTCGCCGGGATCGACGCTCGCGAGGCTCCTCCGCCCCAGGCTGAGCCTCCCGAGGAAAACCGGATCGCCGTGGTGGCGGACCGTATCATGGGCGTGCTGGAGGCACGCCGGCGGCCGACCCGGCGGCCGGTCCGGGTAGATCCCGAAAAGGAGACGAGCGGGCCATCCGTGCCCGCCCGCCCGCCGGAGACCGAGAGCTAGTTCCCGGATCCCGCCAGCAAGCCGCCGAACGTGGTCGCAGTATCACCGGATCGTGGCGGTGCTCGTCGTCACTCCCCCCTCTCCTGACCGGTTCCCGCTCCCCGCCAGCACCCCTCCATCGAAACTCGGCCTGCCCTCCGGCGCCGCGACCGGCGACGGGGTGTCTCCGCAGGCGGCGAGGAACACCAGTGCGCCTGCACACAGGATCGTTGAAGTCCTCCGCGTCATGACGACCTCCTATCTCTGACAGAGTGAGTCGGGTGGGAGCGTCCCAAGCTATACTGACCATACAGAAGCCGCCAGCAGGGTCCGGCATTTACGTCCTGCCAGCGGGGTCCGGAATATCGCTCGGCAGCGGCGGGATTAGTTTGACCGCATGGATGCTCCGTCCGGCGTCTCGGACGATGCCACGACATTCGGCACTTCGCCGACGAAGCCGTAATCTGCCGATCCCTATGGAACCAGACAGGACCATGCCCCGTGCCGACTGGCTTCACGAGCCTCACGTAGAGCGGGGTGCCTTCGGGAGAGAAAACGGTACCGAGGCAGGCGAGATCCTCTGGAAGGTGATCGAGAACGTGCGCGCCTGGGTGGGCGCCGGCGAGGCCGGCCGGGCCGGGCTGGTGCTTCCGCTCAGCCCGGACGTGGAGGATCGGCACCGCGACCTGCAGCCGGTCGCCCCCCGGCTCGCTCACCTCGAAGAGGTGGTCCGGGAGACGGGCGCGACGAGGACGGCGGAGCGGCGAGAGGCCGTCGCCCACGCCGCGTCCCGCGTCGCGGAATGGGCGGAGGGGACCGGCGCCTACGCCACGGCGCTCGGGTATGCCCAGGTCGCCGCGGCTCTCCTGCCGGAAGACCCCTGGAGCTCCTACCGCGTGGGGCGCCTCGCCCGGAAATCCGGCGCGCCGCGGCACGCGGTCGCCTGGCTCCGGCGGGCCGCGGCCGCCGCGCGGGCAAGGCCGAGGCCCGACACCGGGGTGCTCGTGCTGGAGGGGCTCGGACACGTCCACCGGAGCGGGGGCAGAATCCAGCGGGCCAGGAGCTACTACCGCCGCGCATTCGCGGCGGCCCGAGACGAGGGCCTCACCGCGCTCGCCGGTGACATGCACGCCGACCTCTGCCTCACCGAACTGGAGCTGGGGAACCTCCCGGCAGCGGTCGAACACCTGGAACAGGCACTCGCCCGCTTCGCGTCGGGGGACCTCCGGATCTCCCAGCTCGCCCACGAATCCGCGTGGCTGCTGATGGACTCGTACGGGGTCTTCCATCCGCTCGTTCCAGGTCTTCGACGCCCTGCTCGACCACGTGTGGGAGCCGAGGAGACGACTCCTGCTCCACGCCCACCGGGCCCGGGCCGCCGCCGGTGTCCGGCTCTTCCGGGAATTCGAAACGTCCTGGAGCGAGGCGTTCACTCTCGCGACCCGTCCGGACACGCACCGCGTTCGTGCGCCGGCACTGATCCAGCTCTCCCTCGCAGCGGCTCTCCTCCGGAACTTCGAGCGCGCCCGGTATGCGCTTTCCCGGGCGGTTCCTCCTTCTCGACCCGGCCGCGAGGAGGACACCACGGCCGCTGAGCTACACCGCGCCCTGGACAGCGATCGACCGCTCGAGGAGTCGTGGCCTGAGCTCTCCCCGTCGTCCCCCACCGCCGCCCAGGAGAGGGACGCCAGGCACCTCTGCATGACCGCGGTGGTGCGCCTGCGCCTGCACGACCGCGGGGACCTGATCCGTCCGGGCTACCGGAAGCCGGCGCTACGGCCCGGAGGCCCCAGCCCCGGACCGTCCGGCACGGACGGGCATAGAACGCGTTCGCCAGCTGACGAGCCTTCCCGAACAGGAGACCGCAATGAGCCGTGCAGAGCTCAGCCACCCTCGACGAGCGTTCACCGCACCGGAACGCGAGGCACTCGTCGAGGTGCTGATCGTCATCGCGCCGGCCTCCACGGCCCCACCCGACGAGATGGAGGACCTGCTCGGTGCGGTCGTGGACCGCGCCGAACGTGCCCTCGATGGAGCATTCGACGACCTCGCACATCCGGTGCGCGTAGACGACATCGGAATCTCCGGCCCGAACCACGTCCCCGTCTTCCCCGCGAACCTCGGAGGCACCACCTACCCGGGCGCGACCGAGGTCTACGAGGCGATCGACCGGCTGCGGGAGGGGACTCCGCTGGAGGGGATCCTGTACGACTCGGCGGGCCGGGCGTTCAGGACCACGGTGTGGTGCTCGTTTCGACGCGTCTCCCAGGAGGACCGGCCCGTCGCGGAAGTCTGGAGCCTCGAACGCGTACCCGCGCCCGGGAGCGGCGGCGACTGAGAGGGCCGCCCTCACTGGAGGGTGGCGCCGTGTCTACGGTGTCCGCGATTATGGCACTGCCAGACTGCACACCCCCGCACCTCGGTCATGGATGGCGCAAACCAAGCAACAGCGCCCCCCCCGCCCCCGCACCCTTCCGCCGGTGCCGAGGTGGCTTCCGGAATACAAGTTCGTGGAAGAGGCAGTTGCCGTAGGTGATGATCGCATTGCGATCACCCTGCTGTGCTTCTTGCTCGTGCAATGCCGGTTCTACGCACAGGCGATTCTACTCCTCCAAACCTCCATACCCCACGTTCGCAAAGCGGAAATCCAGCTGGTGAACTCGGGGCATTCTCTCCCGTGCGCCGTCCTACTCGTCGAGCCGACCCGGGAGCGAGAAGCGGCGGACCTCTCGTACCCGCCCGCCGGCACGGGCTCCCCTAGTTTCCCGACCCTACGAGCCACCCCGACCTGGCGGTGGCGGTCGAATCGGGACGTGGTGGTGGACGTCCCTTCGGCTCCCCCGACGGACCTTCCCCCGCTTCCCATCGTCCATCCACCGTCGTACCTCGGACCTTCGGGGGCGCGCACGTCCGCGGGGGTCTCGCCGCTGCACGCCGCCAGGGAGGCGAGCACGCACACACCGAGGATCATCGTTCTGCGCATGGGGAACTCCTGTCGTTGAGGGGGATTTCCGGTGAGCACCCGGAAGCTACCCGGCACGTATATAAGCCGCCAGCACCCTCCGCTATATACGACATGCTGGATCGTTGCGCGAACTGCGAGTCGACGGAATTCGACGCCGCGGCTCGCGATCGGAGCAGGACGCAACCTGGGGCTGAAAGAGTCGGGGTACCTTGGCAGGTTCGGTCAGCACAGGCCTCTCCACCCGACCATGGGCGTACGGAGGGCCTGCTCGGTGCGGTCGTGGACCGCGCCGCTCGTCACCGCGGTATCGCGCCAATCAGAACGCTGGCAACACCGCACCGACCCCGCTATTTTCTGCGCGCCACGATGTACGTACCTCCACCCCTTCCTGGGAGGTAGTATGCGTCTCATCGCCACCCGCCGTTCTGCAGGCCTGATCCCGGCCGTCTTCACCGCCCTCGCAGCCGCAGCCTGCGCCACCGACGGATCCCCGGTCGCCCCGGACCGCCCCAGCTACTATACCTACCCCGCGGCAATCTTCCGCGACCACCTGGAGTTCGGAACGCCGACGAATACGACCCCCGGCGACGAGCACCTGATCTCCCGGCGGACCCAGGCCCTGTCGTACAACTGCGCCAAGGGGATCCCCAACTGGGTCTCGTGGAACCTGAACAAGACGCACTTCGGCGACGCGGACCGCTCGTCCAACTTCTACACCGACACCTCGCTCCCCTCGGGCTGCTACCGCGTCAGCAGCTCCGATTACACCAACAGCGGCTACAGCCGCGGGCACATGACGAGGAGCGAAGAGCGTACCTGGTCGGACGCCGACAACAAGCAGGTCTTCCTGATGACCAACATCCTCCCGCAGTACCAGGACCTGAACGGAGGGCCGTGGTACAAGCTCGAGGCGCACCTACAGGATCTCGCGGAGGACAACGACAAGGAGCTGTACGTGATCTCCGGCGGCTACGGGCACGGAGGCACGCTAAAGAACGAGGGCAAGGTCGCGATCAACACGCGGCACTACAAGATCGTGGTGGTGATGTCGTACGGGCAGGGCATCGCGGACGTGACCTCGACGGGTAGCCTCCAGGTGATCGCGGTCGACATGCCGAACGTCACCGGGATCTCGACGCAGCCCTGGACTGCCTACACGACCACGGTCGATTCCATCGAGGCGGCGACTGGATACGACTTCTTGAATGCCTTGCCGGACTCGATTGAGGCGTACTGGGAGGGTCACTGAGGGATGTGACCTGGAACGGCGATCCGGGCCCGGGCCGGACCCGCTCATTCCGGGGCGGTTGAACTGACAGCCGTCTTCGTGCTCTCCTGCCACTCCTGGGTTGCGGTCCCGTTCCGGGTCCACCGGTCCGCTCGTCCACGCATCCGGCCGTGCTGGCGCGCTGAACGGCACGGGCGTGTGAACGATCCCCGTCCAGGCAGGATAGACCGACATCACCGCGGCCGATCCGCGCTTCGTGACATGACGGCCCCCACACCCTTCGGGGAATGGGGGCCGTCTGCGTTTCGCCCGCTTCCGCGACGTCGCAGGGGAGCGCCTCTCGCGAGTCGTCGACGAGACTCGCAACAGAGGCGAGACCTGAGACCGATCAGGCCCGAGGAGCGGCGGCGCCTGCCCGATCGGTGGGTCTTCGGCGTGGCGGCCGCTCTCGACCCACCCGATGCTGTTCCCCACGATCGTGGGGTAATGCCTCCATGGAGCCGGCGCCCGCTCGCGCCTGCCGCCGAACCGCACCTGCCCGAGGCGCCGGGGGACCCACATGGATGCCACGATAGTCCCGCCGTCCGTGGCCATTGGCCCGGCCAGCAACGGGGAGCTGATCGACGCCGTGATCCGCGGCATCCCCGCGGTGCGCGAGGCCGAGGCGGCCGTCGCCGGACAGGTCCGGGACGCCGCGCTCGGCCTCGCCCGGGCCATCGACCGCCGACTCGGCATGGTGGAGCGCCCGGAGCACCCGGAGCTCGGTCTCACCCGGCGCGAGCAGGAGATCCTGACGGCGCGGGAGACCCGGGAGCTGCGAGCGGTCAACGCCGTCGTCGCCTCGGGAATCCGGGCCCTTCGCGAAGGGCGCCCGAACCCCGTTCTCGAGCGCAGCATCGAGGGGTTCGACCTGTTCGCGGAGCCCGCCTGGCGGCAGGGACCCGGCCTCCGGCTCCCGTTCGCGTCGCCCGCCCGTCGCCTGCCCGGCGAGGAGGAGAGCGGGCTCCAGGGCCGCAACCTCCCCATGCGCCGCAGGGACGGCCGCCCGCAGTCCGAGCGCTACCACACGTGCGTCGCGTGCGGCTACGGCAAGCACGACCCCCGGGAGCGTGACTACCGGCTCTGCAAGGACACCCACCGCACCGTCGGCCAGATCCCGTACGAGGTCTACCGCAGCCTGGTCGGGGACCTCCAGCGCCGCGGCCTCGCGGAGCGGCCGGCCCGGCTCCTCTCCGCCGGCGCCCGGTTCCCCGAGGTCGCCCGCGAGCTGGCGCTCCTCTGGAAGGAGCGCCACCTGGAGTTCGGGCGAAGCGCGGGCGAACCGCTGCTCGTTCACCCGCAGTCCGATCTCCGCACCCACCGGACCCTCTCGGCGGGTCCCGACGGCCGGCCGTGGAGCCGTCCGGCCTCCCACGTGGGCGCGGACGAGATCCTCCACCCTATCCGTGGCCGCTACCCGCGCGTGCCGCGGCTGGTCCCGGAGGACCTCGCCGCCGCCCTCGGCCCGGGCCTGAAGCTGAGCGAAGACGAGCTGATGCTCCGCGGCGACCGGAGCGCCCGCTCCGACGACTCGCGCTTCGAGATGGCGCAGGAAAGCGACTGGAACGGCACCGCCTCCCTCCAGGACTTCACCGACGCGAGCGCACCGGCGAGGGGCGGCTTCGCCGTCTACCCCCAGTCCGACGTCGCCAGCAGGCGCACCCTCTCCGCGACCGGGGATGGGCGGCCGTGGGTCCGCCCCGCGTCGGAGGTCGGCCCCTCCGAAGACCTCAGGACGCTGCGGGGCGAGTACCCCCAGGTCCCGCGCATCAGCGGCTTCGCCGTCGGCGTCACCCGGAGCCGGCGCTCCGCGCGCGGCCTCGGCGACCCGCTCTTCACCCGGGGGCCCGACGGGCAGGTCCTGGCCGCCCACGCCCTCCGCATGGTACCGGCCCGGGAGTCCGGCGACGAGGCGCGCGCCCACTTGGACGCCCTGGTCGATCCCGCCGCTTCCGCGGAGCTGTCCGCGCTGCGAGCGTCGCATGCCGACGGCACCGCCACCGAGCAGGCCCCGCAACGGATCGCCGCCCTGGAGGCGCAGCTCGCCACCGCACGGCTGCGCGCCCTCATGGACCCGGGCACCCGGGCCGAGCTCCGCGCCCTCATGACCCCGGACCTGTACCAGGCGGCCCGGGCCATCCTGGTGTCGCGGGACTGGACGGAAGCGCTGCACGAGGACCGCCGGTGGGAGGCGCGCCGCGCCTTCACCCGGGAGCGGCAGATCCACCGCGTCCTGCAGGACCCCAGGCTCGGCGAGGACGAGAGGCGCGCCCGCGTCGCCGCCATTGAGGAGCGCTGGGCGCCCCGGCACCTTCGGGCCGGTCCCCTGGCGGAGGTCACCGCGCCCACACGGGTGCCGGTCCCCGGCTACGCCGGTCACACGGGGGTCGACGAGGGGGTTGCGCCCCACGAGGCCCACCCGTTCCTCGACAGGCACACCACCCGCGTCAACGAGTGGCTGTCCACCCAGCACACCGCACGGGTCTCCGAGTGGCTCAACGGTCTCGGGGTGCCCGGCCTCGCCGCGCACGCGGGACGCGTCGCCGCGGCGCTTCGCTCCGGCGGGGAGGACAGGGTGGTCGAGTGGCTCGGCCGCGCCGGGGTCAACAGAGCCGCCTACGACCGGGTCGCGCCCCGCTTCGCCGAGGTGGACCCGCGCGCCTTCAACGCCCGGTTCCCCCTCAACCCCGGCCGCGAGATCGGCGACCTCACGCCGGAGACCCCGGTCCACCTCCGCCTCGAAGCCCAGGCCGCCGTCCGCGCCGCGGAGCGATCCAACTGGCGCAGCTTCGGCGGTCCCCTGAGCCCCGCGGCGGCGGCGCAGGCGATGGAGACCTACCGCCTGGAGTCCGCCACCGTGCAGGGCCCGGTGCTGCCGCCTACCCCCGGCAGCGTCGCGCTGGCCCGCGGCCGGGAGGATGCGCTCCGCGAGGTCGCGGCCACGCGTGCTGCGGCGCTCGCCGCCCGGGCGGAGTTCGGCGACCGCTTGCGTTCGGTAGTGGCCGACCCGTCCGGATTCCTGCGCGCCTTCACCGGCCTGCCCGCGGCAGCCAGGCGGGAGATCCTGGACACCCTGGCCACCCGGCCCCACCAGCTGGTGGACGAGCTCGGACCCGCCGGCCGACTGGCGAGCCGGCCGATCGGAGGTCCCCGGGGAGCCATTCCGGGAGCCGCTACCGCCGCAGCCGTTGCGGCCGCTCCCGCCACGGCGCGCGCCGGCCGGGACTACCTGCGGACCCGCGGGGAGCTCCACCGTCAGATCCACGCGGTCGGCGAGATGCACACGCGCCCCACCGAGGGGCAAGCTCCCGATCGGGGCTCCGCGGCGTATCGAGCCGTCCCCGATGCCCGCCCGCGCGCCTTCACCGACCTCCTCCCCTCCCGGTACGAGCTCGATGCCTCGCGAACGGCCTTCCGCGGTGCCATGTCCCGGATCGTCGCGGAACCCGACGCGTTCCTCCGCGCCTTCGGCAGGCTCCCCCTGCAGCAGAAGCGCGACGTGCTCCGCGCCCTGGAGGCGGACCCGACCACCCTCCCGGAACGACTCGGCGCCGCCGGCCGACTCGCTCCTCGCTCCGTCGACCCCCGCTGGGCCACCCTGCCGGGCGCCGAGACGGCCGCAGCGTCGCTCCATGGCCCGGAGGCTGCCCGCCTGGGCACCCTGTATGTCGCCGAGCGGGCCGCGTTCCGCCACCAGGTCCGCACCGCCATGCGCTCCGTGGGCCTCCCCGAGAACTCCCGTGTCTCGGAGCTCCGCCGGACGCTCCGCAGCCACCTCGCGGACCAGGCCGCGAGCCTCCTTCCGGGTGCCGCGGAGCTGGAGCCACAGCTCCGCCTCGGCGCGGACCGGGACGGACTGCTGGCGCGCCGCCAGGTCCGCGGCGAGGTCCTAGCTTCGCTCGACCGCACCTACGACCGCCTGCTCGCCACCGCCGCGGAGTTTCGGCAGCAGCTCCCCGTCGTGCTCGCCGACCCGAAGGCCTTCCAGGGCGCGTTCCGCGATCTCGGCGTCGCCGACAAGCACCAGGTCCTCGACGTCCTGGCGAAACGTCCGGACGACCTCCGCAGGCACTCGAAGATCGGCGATGCCGGACGCCTCGCCCCCGATCCGGCCCAGGCCCGCGCCCACGCGCGCGCCGTCGCGAACCACGGGCGGCACTACCTGGAGGCGGCGGTCGCCTTCCAGGACCGGATCCGCACGACCGCCGCCGAGCTGGAGCTGGACGAGCGGGCGACGCGCTCCGAAGTCCGCAGCGCCCTCACCTCCGAGATCCACGGGATCGACAGGCGTCTCGCCAGGATCGAGCCGACCCTCTCCAGCTGGAACCACGCCCCGGCCCTGAACCGTGCCCATGCATCCTGGTCGGCGCTCTCCCCGGCCGAGCAGGTCCAGGTACGGAGCGTCCACCCCCATCTCGCGCGCGCAATGGACCGGCTCACCGAGGGCCAGGCGCTCGGCAGCTCCGCCGTCGGTCGCCAGCCCCGCCAGAGCCTGGTCGAGCACAGCGGCCAGCACCGTCCTCCGAAACGGCCCAGCGCCGGGCTGGATCTCTGAGCGGGCCGGCGCGGAGCCCGGCTCCGCGCCGCGTCTCACTCCGCCCCGCCGACCGCTCGCGGGGCACGGCCCCGGAACGACGTCCACATCTTCCACCCCGGTACGATGCCCCTGCCCCTCGTTCAGCTCGACCACGCCGTGCGCCAGGCGCGGCACCTCCTCCTCGCCCTCGGCGGGCGCCTGGACGCGTTCGCCCGCGTCGTCTGTCCCTGCACCGACCCCGAGTGCAGCTATCACTCGCCCGACCGCTTCCCCCTCCACCTCCTCCTCCAGGAGGTCGCGGAGGCCGCCCGCGAGCTCCGCACGCCCGCCACCGCGGAGCCCGGAGACCACCGGGACCTCCGCGCCGCCCTGCTCGCCCTGGGAGAGCCCTTCGGGATCTTCCGCTGCGTCTGCGACGAGCCCACCTGCCCGACCTCCGCCGCTCCGTCCGCCCCGTTGTCCGACCTCCTCTACGTGACCTACGTCCAGTGGTACGGCCTCTCCGGCTGCGCCGGCCGTGACGGCGCGGACCAGGCAGCCCGAGCCGCCGGGATCGCGATCCGCAACCTCCACGCGGTCCAGGCATGGACCCGCCGCCTCGAATCGGCCCCCCGCGTGTTCCTGGAGGAGGCCGTCCGCTTCTACCAGGAGCGGGCGCCCGCCCCGTGGCCGTACGAGGCGCGCGCGCTCGCGGCCGAGTGTCTCGACCGCTGGATCCCCCACTTCGCGGCCCTGCCGGAGGTGGTGGAGGCCATGGACCTGGTGCTCGTGATCGCGGAGCACGCCGAGTTCCCGGACGACGACGCCGCGCTCTGGATGCAGCTCGCGAACGATGGCCTGATCGCCCTGATGATCCGCGACCTCGCGGACCCCGTCGTGTGCGACGCCATGTACGAGGGGATGGAACCGCTCGTCCCGATCCGTAGCATCCAGGTCGACGTGATCACCGGCCGGACCGGCGCCACCCCCGGCTTCTTCCGCTTCGCCGCCTGACCGTGCAGCGCACCCGGCCGCAGCCCCTGGACGCTGCGGTCTCCGAAGCGGTGCGCGCCTACACCGGGACCCAGGAGGAGGTCTCGGCGTTCCTCGCCGGCCTGGGCCGCGATACCCCCTCCACCCCCCCTTCCTGACCTCCCCTCTCCCGCCACAGAAAACGATGGGGCTGCGGCTCGGGTTCTGTTGACCCGGGCTGCTTTCTCTTCCCCCTCACGCCCGCACCCACCTGGCACTCTCCGCCATCGACGCATGATCGCACGCCGCCAGCCACCGCCACCCCCCCCCGCACTGCCAGCGGCGGCACCCCTGCCGCCCCTCGACCGGATCGGAGCCAAGCTCGATGAGCTGCTGCAGGCGGTCCGAGCTACCGAGCGCCTCCGGGCCACCGAGGGAGACGCAGGCATCGAGAAGACGGAGGAATGGGCCCAGGAGGCGCGGCTCCGGGCCGCGCTCCTCGCGCTCGTCGACGTCCACGTCAACCAGCTCGGGTTCGGAGCGCTCGGTCTCGGGCTGCCCGACGAGCCCCACCCATGATCCGGGACCGCTCGTCACCCGGTCCCACCACACCTCCAGGGAGGCCCGCGAGGCCGCCGGCCAGACAGTCTCCATCGCCCCCGTCCGGATGCACCCCAGAAGGAAGACCGTCCCCTCGCGGCTCGCCGCCCCCGCGACGGGCTTCCCCGACGCACCCGCTCGCCCCGGCCGAGCCCCCCGGGGGCGAGACTGACCCGCGCGAGTCCGTCCGCCACCTCCCCGTCCCCGGAGCGCGTGCCCCCCGAGGCACGCGCTCCTTTGCTTCGCGGCACCCGGCCACCACCGCGCGCCGGCGCCCGCGCCGAGCGAGTTCACCACCGACCATGCCGAACCGAGTCTTCCGCGACGTCCATGTTGACGGCGTCGACCTCGCCCGCCTCCAGCGCGCGCTGGAGCTGCACGTCGAACGCCTCGGCAGCGGGCGGTTCCGCGTCTCCGGGCACGCCGAGCCACACCACGTCAACCTCCGCGACCCGGACCACAGCTGTGACTGCGGAGACGTGGTCTGGCGCCACGACCGAGCCCGTACCGTGATCCGCTGCAAGCACGAGCTCGCCTGCCGCCTGTCCATGGGTGAGCCCTTGCTCCTCCGCCTGGTCGGCTTTCTCACCGGGCTGCTGGTCGCCGGATCCACGAGCTGGAGCGCGCCGCCCGGCCGGCGCCCATCCGCCTCACCTCATGGGTCCGCAGGCTCGCCAGCGAGAGGACCGGCGTCCCCGTGGACGACCTTGCCTTCGGGCGCCGCCCGGACCCGTTCGATCCGACCGTCGAGGTGCGCCTGGCACGCACCACCCGCCTCCTTGGGACCATTGCCCGCAGGGACGGGGGCGTCGACTTCGTGCCGGCCCTCGCAGCCGCCTGACCTCCGCCCATGCTACTCCGCTTCCATTCAACCCCGGCACCCGGCGCCGCGCCGTTCTCGGCCCTGCCCGCTCGCGCGGACGCCGACCCGCTCGACGGGATCCTCGTCGCGAGCTACGACCCCGCGCACTCCGCCGCCTGGGCGGGAGCGGCGCCCCTGCTCTGGACCGCACCGCCCGCTCAGCTCGATCTCTGGGCGGGCGCCGCGCAGGCGATCTCGGCCACCGAGGAGCGTGAGGGGAACCCCTTCCGGGCCCACGGCTTCATCGTACGGCCCGTCGCCGGCCCCGGCGCCGCGCGGATCCTCGACGAGTTCTGCACCCGGACCCACCGCACCCTGACGGGTCGCGGCATGAACGGCAGGGCCTATGGCCTCTACGACCCCGAGGGCCACCGTCGGCGCCGCCAACTTCGCTCCGCCGTCGAACCACAAGACGGCCGAGGGGATGCAGGTCCAGGCTGCCGGCGACCACCGCCTGCAGCTACAGGCGCGGGGGCAGGTCACCTACACCCAGCGGGAGCTGCTCGACTGCGTGCGCCTCTGCGTGGCCGATGAGACTCCCTCCGGGATCCCGCTGGGCACGGGGGCGGAGTCGTTCCTGTACGCCGCGTGCCTCCGGGCCTTCCTGGACGAGAACCGCACCCTCTGGCGGGCGATCCGCATGGCGGAGCTGCGGCTCCCCCTCCCCCCAGCCGAGGCGCGCCTCCTGGCGCGGGGAGCATCGTTCGTTCGCGTCGTACGCAGCTTCGCCGAGACGGCCGTCGGCGTCGGATCGCCGTACGCCGCCACGGGCGCGTGGTACCTGGGCACGACCCGCACCGAGACCGTCTGGGTCGGCCGCCGCTCCGGAGAGTCGATCACGCGCCGCTCCCTCGCGAAGCTGCAGGGCGTCGGCGACGGCCACGTCCACCAGGTGCTGCGCGCCACGTGGGAGGGCAGCGCCGGCGTGGCCGTGGCTCGACACGCCGACCTCGGACACGATCCTGGCCGCGTACCCGCTCGACGCGGTCCGACCGGCCGTACCCGACGGCCTGTCTCCCGCCGCCCGCCAGCGCGCGCTGACGAGCGCCTGGCGCAGCCTCGCGGCAGCATGGTCGAACCAGCTGGCCGAACCCGCTCTGCTGGGATCTCCAGGCCGACACGTGCCGGATACGAGTCGCGGTCGACGTCCCCGAAGCACCGCTACGCCACCTTCCTGGCGAACCGCCCCTACTACGTCCTGGAGCTGGCGCGCCGCTGCCGATATCTCCGCGCTGCGATCCTCCAGGCGGAGGCGGCGTGGTACTCCGAAGCCACCCGCTGGCCTCGGGGGATCGGCTACGGCTGGCCCCGCCCGCCCCAGGCGCTGCGCCGGCCAGCGTACCCGCGCCGGCCCGCCGCTCTGCCGGATCTGGAAGACAGCGGTGACAGCCGGGTGTAGCGGAGGCCGACATGCGGCTGGTCGGAAGCGGCGGCAGCCCCGGACGATCCAGTCGAAGGGGGGTGAACATGGATGCCGAAGGGGGAGCGTGCGCTCGATGCTCTCCGGGAACAGCGGACCTGGGGTATGGCTCTGAAGTACGGGCGTGCGTTGTTCCGGACCGCCCGTGGTGATGTCGAAGGCGTGGTCGAACCCCCAGTCGAGGAACACGGGGAGTCCGTCTCAGGGGCAGCAGAATGGATGACGTCCGCCAGGACGTCAGCGCCGACCTCGCCCTCCCGAACATCCCGGCCTGCCCCGAACTCATCCCCCGAATGCTTCCCCGCGGAATCACCTCACTCCCCGACCTGTTCAGAGCACGTGCGAAAGAGCTCGCCGGCTACCTGGCCCCCGCCGAGGTCCCCTGGGAGCAGGCGGCCTCGTTACTCGAAACCGCAATCACCACCGCCATGACCGAGCCACTGACCCTGGAGAACGCCTCGACGGAGAGCGGGTTCACCATCGGCCACCTACGTCGCCTCCTGGGGCTGGAGCAGGGCTATCCGGCCAAGCTGCCGAACGCCGGCACGCCGGAGGTCCCACTCCTCCTCCGCTGCCACCTGCCACGGAAACCAGGAGCCGGTATCGCCGACCTCCAGGCGGAGGTTGCGCCGGCGCGCCCCCGCCGCGCATCTTCGCGGATGCAGGTTGCGCGCGCTGTCGCATCGGAGGAGTGACTGCGATGGCACGGAGTGCGAGCGGTTGGAG
>CAVTCB010000009.1:47500-225735 GCA_963733105.1 uncultured Gemmatimonadales bacterium
CGAGCATCTGGAAGGGGCCGGCCGCGTCGCTGAGCGGCGCGGGGATGGTCTCCAGGATGGTCTCGAAGAGCGGCTTCAGCCCGTTGCGCTCCTCGTCCAGGTCGCGCACGGCGAAGCCCTCGCGCCCCACGGCGTAGAGGAAGGGGCAGTCGAGCTGGTGGTCGTCGGCCTCCAGCTCCATGAACAGCTCCAGCACCTCGTCGTGCACGCGGTGCGGGTCGGCGTCGCCGCGGTCGATCTTGTTGACCACCACGACGGGCTGCAGCCCCAGCTCCAGCGCCTTGCGCGTGACGAAGCGGGTCTGCGGCATGGGCCCCTCGGCGGCGTCCACCAGGAGGACGACGCCGTCCACCATGCGGAGGATGCGCTCGACCTCGCCGCCGAAGTCGGAGTGCCCCGGGGTGTCGACGATGTTGATCTTGGTGTCGCTCCAGCGGACCGAGAGGTTCTTGGCCAGGATGGTGATCCCCCGCTCGCGCTCCAGCGGGTTGGAGTCCATCACCCGCTCCTGCACGTGCTGGTTCTCCCGGAAGGTGCCGGCCTGGCGGAGCATGTGGTCCACCAGGGTGGTCTTCCCGTGGTCGACGTGCGCGATGATGGCGATGTTGCGAATCGACATGCTCTCTATTCCTCGGACCCGTGGGTCTGCAGTTCGGTGATGACCTGCCGAAAAACAGGACGGGCGCCTCGTCGGAGGTGCCCGCCTTCGGCAACAGCCCTGTAAAATAGTGCAAATCGGCCGTTTAGTCTACCCCGTGCTCCGCCGTGGGGTCAGGCGTCGCCGGTGGAGACCAACGTCTCGACGGGGGCCGGCGTGTCGGACGCGGCGGCCTGCTTCGCCAGCCAGCGGTAGCCGACCATCTTGTACACCAGCTTGGCGACCACGAAGTCGGGGGCGGCGTTCCCGCCGATGGGGGCCAGCTCCACCACGTCCACGCCCACCACCTTCTTCTCGGTGAAGACGCGCCGGAGCAGCTTCAGGGTGGGGTACCAGGGCGGGCCGCCCGGCTCGGGGGTGCCGGTGGCGGGCATCAGCGACGGGTCGAAGTAGTCCACGTCGAAGGTGATGAAGACGGTGTCGCCCAGGGCCTGGAAGGCGCGGTCGATCCACGCCTCGTCGTTCCACATCTCCTCGGCGAAGATGGTGGTGATGCTCCCCTCCCGCTCCCGGATCAGCGCCCGCTCCTCGGAGGTGATGGCGCGGATGCCGACCTGGACCAGGTCGGAGCAGTCGATGCAGCGCGCCATGACCGAGGCGTGCGAGTAGGGGGAGCCCTCGTACTCCAGCCGAAGGTCGCCGTGCGCGTCGAACTGGAGGATGGTGAGGCGCTCCCCCTCCGCGAGCCGCGCCGCGTGGGCCAGCACGGGGGCGCTGGTGATGGAGTGCTCGCCGCCCAGCCCGATCACCAGCCGGTCGCCCGCGGCCTCCAGGACGGCGTCGTACGCCGCGCGCAGCTCGCCGACCGCGGCCTCGGGGCCCGCGGAGCTGAGGTGCAGCGCCGGGAGGGTGAAGACGCCCACCTCGGGGCCGGGCTCGACGTCCAGCTCCTGGTCGTACAGCTCGATGTAGCGCGACGCCTCGACGATCGCCGCGGGGCCCCGCTTGGTGCCGCCCTGGTAGGAGACGGTGGACTCGTACGGGATGGGGAGGACGACGACGTCGGCGCCCTCCCAGGTGGCCTTGTCGCCCTCCAGGCCGAGGAAGTTTCGCGGCAGCTCCCAGGGGAGGTCGCGCAGGGCGTCGGGGATCGGGTTCTCCATCGTGACTCGGGACTCGGTGTCTGGTCGTTCGGTTCGGCCGGCCGGGGGCAAACGAAATCCCCGGCCCATGAGAGCCGGGGAAGATACCGCCGCGCCGTCCGGTCCGCCAACCCGCGCCGGGGCTCAGGCCACGTCGAGCGCCGGGCAGGTGAGGCCGTTGTAGCTCACCGTGACGCCCTGCTCCTGGCAGTCGGCGCAGAGGCCGTAGACTTCCAGGCGGTGGCGGGTGGGCTGGAAGCCGTGCTGGAGCGCGACGGCGTCCTGGATGCGCTCGATCTCGGGGCTGCGGAACTCCACCACCTTGCGGCAGTGGGTGCAGATGAGGTGGTGGTGCGCCGGGCCCTGCCCGAAGAGGTGCTCGTAGCGCTTGAACCCGTCCCCGAAGTCGTGCTCCTCCACCAGGCCGCTCCGCACCAGGATCTCCATGGTGCGGTAGATGGTGGCCTTGCCGATCCGCTCGCCGCGCCGGCGCAGCTCGGTCTCGATCTCCTCCACCGAGAGGTGCTCGGAGGAGGCGAAGACCACGTCGGCGACGACCTCGCGCTGCTGGGTGACCGGGAGCCCCTGCTGGCGGAGGTAGCGGCGGAAGAGCTGGATGAAGGGAGACATCTCCCGCTTCGGAGCCGGTGCGGCGTACGCGAGGTTGCTCATGGCGCGAGTCCCGGGCGGTCGAAGGAAGACGCGAAGCTGACGAAAACAATAATCATTCTCGATAGGGGAAGTCAAGAACGACGCCCCCCCCGGCCAGCAGCTCCGCCCAGCGCGCCGGGTCGCCCTCCACCTCGAACGTCGCGGGGACCTCGGTGTCGGTCCCGAGCCGCCGCAGCACCCCCTCGATCACCCGCTCCACCCTTCCCGCCGGGGCGACCGCCTGCTCGACCAGCGAGTCGGTCCGCTGCGTCTTCCCGCCCTTGAGGCGCTCCGCCTCGTACCCCAGCGTCCACACCCCCCGCCGGTCCGCCGACCCGCCGTCCTCCTCGGGGAAGACCGCGAGCACGGCGAGCCCGGTCTCCTTCTCCCCCGTCTGCCGCGGCGGGAAGAGCCAGACCCGGTCCACGCGCTCCGACGGGAGCCGCGCCCCCGCGGCCGCGAGCGCCGCGGCCAGGTGGGGGCTCAGGTCCACGGAACGGCAGGGGACAGGGAACAGGGGACAGGGGACAGCCCGCGACGGCCCTCCCCGGGCGAATGAATTCGCTGCAACAACGGCACGAAGTCCGCCTTCGCGGACTGAACGGCAACCGCAATACAGCCCCGTCGTTCTCCCCTCTCCCGCTTGCGGGGGAGGGGCCGGGGGTGGGGGGGGCCGTTTCGTCCGGGCTCCGGAGCGGCCCCGAAGCGAACGAAGCTCAAGCCGGCACCCGGTCCCGCTCCTGCTCCTGCGCGAACTCCACCGCCTCGATCTCCACGTAGTGACGCAGCACGTGCAGGAAGTCCTGCGCGTTGGTGATGACGCCGAACGCCTGGTGCGTCCCCCGGTCCTTGAGCTTGGACACCACGAACTCGGACGAGTCCACGCAGATGGTGGACAGCGGCCGCACCTCGCCCGTGTCCTCCCGGTAGACGTAGGAGGGGAGCATGTTCCCGGTGGCGATGGAGTGCAGCGCGGTGGCGATCATGATGACCGCAGTGGCGCGCCGCGTGTGCTCCTTCATCACCTCCTGGCAGCGGATGGCGTCGGTGATGGTGTCCGGGAGCGGGCCGTCGTCGCGGATGGAGCCGGCCAGCACGTAGGGGACGCCGGAGGTGACGCAGGCGTGCATGACGCCGTGCTCGATGATCCCCTGCTCCACCGCGGCGGGGATGGAACCCGCCTTGCGTACGCGGTTGATGGCCCGCATGTGGAAGGCGTGGCCGCCCTCCATGGGGACGCCGCGGTTGTTCATCCCCAGGGTGGTGCCCAGGGTGGCGGACTCGATGTCGTGCACGGCCACGGCGTTGCCGCCGAAGAGGACGCCGACGTAGCCGTTGCGGACGAACCAGGCCAGGGTGTCGCGCCCGCGGGAGTGGAGCACGGCGGGGCCCACCACCCAGATCACGTGGCCGCCGCGGGCTTTCTCCTCCACCAGCACGCGGGCCATGGACGGGTAGTCGGTGGGCTTCTCGCGGGAGACCTCGGAGGACATGAACTTGAACTCGCCCTCCGGGCCCATGTCGGGGTCGCCCACCAGCCCGGTGGTGTGCACGAAGATCCCCTCGGAGCCGTCCTCGGCGAAGCCCATGGCGACGGGCTGCCCGGCGGCGACGTAGCGCCCCTCCAGGACGCGGGGGACGCCGTCGGGGTCCATCACCAGGGCGGAGTCCATCCGCGGGTCGCGGGGGAGCTTCCACTCCCCGCCGATGCGCACGTAGGTGGGGAGGTTGGTGGTGGAGAAGAACCCCTCGGGGAGCACCCCGGCGGCGGGAGCGGGCTCCCAGCGCGCGTCGGGGGCCCCGGCGAAGCGGGGCTGCGAGAAGTCGGGGCGGCGGTAGGTGAACATGACGGAGTACGTAGCGCTCGTTCGGGTGACGGAGTGGGCGGGAAGGTACCACCTCGGCCTCCCGTGAATCAAGCCGGGCCGCCGCACCTTTCGCGGCGGGGCGATCCGGTCCACATTTCTCCGCCGTTTCCGCATGAATCCAAGGCAGAGCAGGGAGGCGACCATAGACACGAAGAAGAAGTGGACCGTCGACGACTCGCGCGACCTCTACAACGTCGAGGGTGGGGGATCGGCTATTTCGGGATCAACGAGCAGGGCCACGTCACCGTGCACCCCACCAAGGACGCGGGGCGCGGGCTCGACCTGTTCGACCTGGCGATGGACCTGGAGGCGCAGGGGGTGGGGCTCCCGCTCCTGCTCCGCTTCTCGGACATCCTGCGCGCCCGGATCGCGACGCTCTCCGACCGGTTCAGCAACGCGATCCGCGAGTACGGATACGAGGGGCGGTACACCACGGTGTACCCGATCAAGGTGAACCAGCAGCGCCACGTGGTGGAGGAGATCGTGGCGTTCGGGGAGGAGTACGGAGTGGGGCTGGAGGTGGGGAGCAAGCCGGAGCTGCAGGCGGTGCTGGCGCTCACGGAGCGCACGGACCACCTGATCGTCTGCAACGGCTACAAGGACGAGGAGTACATGCGCCTGGCCCTGATGGGGCAGAAGCTGGGGCACATGGTGCTGATCGTCCTGGAGAAGATCAGCGAGGTGGACGTCCTCCTCAAGGTCGCGGAGGAGATGGGGGTGACGCCCACGGCGGGGATCCGCATCAAGCTGTCCACGGCGGGGGCCGGGAAGTGGTCGGAGAGCGCGGGGGAGAAGAGCAAGTTCGGGCTCAACTCGTCGCAGCTGGTGGCGGTGCTGGACAAGCTGGAGGCGGCGGGGAAGCTGGACATCCTCCGCATGGTCCACTTCCACCTGGGCTCGCAGATCCCGGACATCCGCAACGTGAAGCTGGGGATGACGGAGGTGGCGCGCTTCTACGTGGAGATGCGCCGGCTGGGGGTGGGGATCGAGTACGTGGACGTGGGCGGAGGGCTGGGGGTGGACTACGACGGCTCGCGCTCCACGACGCACGCCAGCGTCAACTACTCCATCCAGGAGTACGCCAACGACATCATCTACGGTCTGGCGGAGGCGTGCCGCGAGAACGAGGTCCCCATGCCGCACGTGATCTCGGAGTCGGGGCGGGCGCTGACGGCGCACCACGCGCTCCTGCTGATCAACGTGATCGACCTGGAGGCGCAGATCGCGGAGACGCCGGACGAGGTGCCGGAGGAGGCGCACGCGCTGGTGCACGAGCTGGCGGCCACCTACCGCGAGCTGGACGAGCGGACGGTCCGCGAGGTGTACCACGACGCGGCGTTCGCCAAGGACCAGATGCAGGTGCACTTCAACAGCGGGACGCTGTCGCTGCGCGACCGGGCGCACGCGGAGGGGCTGTACCTGGCCATCATGAACCGGGTGGCCGTGCTGGCGGAGCGCGACCCGGAGGAGTACGAGGACATCCTCCCGGAGCTGAACGCGATCCTGGTGGACCGCTACTTCTGCAACTTCTCGCTCTTCCAGTCGCTGCCGGACTCGTGGGCCATCGACCAGCTCTTCCCCATCATGCCGATCCACCGGCTGGAGGAGGAGCCGACGCGCCGCGGGACGCTGCAGGACGTGACCTGCGACTCGGACGGGAAGATCGACCGCTTCGTGGGGTGGCGGAAGCCGCAGCCCAGCCTGGAGCTGCACACCTTCGAGCACGGGGAGCCGTACATCCTGGGGATCTTCCTGACCGGCGCGTACCAGGAGATCCTGGGCGACCTGCACAACCTGTTCGGCGACACCAACGCGGTGCACGTGCGCCTCACCGAGGACGGGTACGAGATCGGCGACCTGGT
The DNA here is from genome assembly GCA_963733105.1 of uncultured Gemmatimonadales bacterium. Lineage (GTDB taxonomy): Bacteria > Gemmatimonadota > Gemmatimonadetes > Longimicrobiales > Longimicrobiaceae > JAFAYN01. Next base: position 53,622 of record CAVTCB010000009.1, read on the forward strand.
GCACGGCGACACGGTGACCGAGGTGCTGAACTACGTGCAGTTCAGCTCGCAGGACCTGGTGGCGACGTTCCGGCGCAAGGTGCTCAAGGCGCCGGGGCTGAGCCGGGCGGAGACCAACGCCTTCATCGCGGACTACATCGCGGGGCTGGCGGGGTACACGTACCTGGAGGGGGAGGCGTAAAGGGCTGGGTCTGGGCGTGCCCCCGCTGGCGCGGGGTCGGGCTGCGGCTCCGTAGGGAACGATACGACCGTTCCCAACGGAGTCGAGCCCCGCGCAAACTGCGCGCGGGTCTCGCCCCTTCGGGCTCGCATTCCTCACGCAACTGCTTTTCGTACCGATAGTTACCGCACAAGAACCGCCCCGGAGCCATGATCGCTCCGGGGCGGTTCTGTTACAGCAGCAGGTCAGTCGACTTTGCGCACGCGGAGCTCGATCCCGTCCACGTCCGGAACCGGGAGGTTGCGTGAGATCCGGAAGAAGATCCATTCCTCCAATACCTCTTCCAGCTCCTCCCGGCACTCCTCGAGCGTGGCAGCGTCCGCATAGACGCCCTCGAACCCCGGGATCTCCCCGTACAAGGCCTCGTCGTCCGGAAGGATCTCGTAGCGCGCGCGGTGCATGGCTGCCCGGATGTATTCACGAACCATGGGTGCTCCCGGGTCAGGACTGCTCTGCTTCGGTGCGGATACGATTCCACAGGTCCTGAACGTCGACGAGGTCGGTCCAGGACTCGATGTAGCTCAGATCGAGCCTGTCCCTCTGGACTTCATAGACACGCAGCGCATCGGTAAACGCCTTCTCGCTGCCTCCGGAAAGCTTCGTCCACCGGAGCTTCTGGAGGATGGTGTCCTCGGGAGTGGAGACGTAGAAGCGGAAACCGAACACCTCCTCGGGCTCACGGCGGGCGAATCGCGACGCGTCGAACGGGTCCGACGTCAGGAGCCAGAAGTCGATCTTGTCCCCCTCGTAGACGTCGACGACGTTGAACATGCCACCAGAGCGGACGGCCGCGCGCGCCGCCTCCTCGTCCACGTAGAATCGCGGCCGGGGAAACGAGGCCACGACTGCTCTGACCTGTGACAGGTCCACCGCGACCACCACGTCCAGGTCATGGGTCGATCGGGGCTCACCCTGGAGGCTGGAGACGACGGAGCCCGTGACCATGTAGCCGATCCCGGCCCGCTCCAGCGACTGGACGACGTAGCTCAGTAGTTCCTGTTGTGACACCGGTCGAGCCTCGCGCGGAGCAGGGCGGCGAACTCCTCGGGGGAGAGGTCGGGGTGCCGCTTGCGGAGGCCGTGGACGAAGAGCCGCTTGGAGAAGTCCGACAGCTCGAACGCCTTGGCGAGCCTCTGCTCGGGCGTCATCCGCCGCAGCGTCTCGATGTAGACGGCGTGGTTCGGACGCTCCTTCATGGCTTGCCCTATCCCGCGTCCTGCAGCGCCCTCCGCACCGCCTCCACCACCCGCGGCGCCACCTCGCCCGGGGCGCCGTCCACCAGCGCGCCCGCGGCCTTGACGTGCCCGCCGCCGCCGAACTCCCGCGCGATCCGGTTCACGTCCGTCTCGCCGTTGGAGCGGAAGGAGATCTTGGTCTCCCCGTCCGGCGTCCCGCGGAAGAGGAGGGCCACCTCGGTCCCCTCGATGGAGCGGACGTGCTCGATCAGCCCGTCGTAGTCCTCCGAGGTGGCGCCCAGCCGCTTCGAGACCTCCCCGTCCACCACCATCCAGGCGAGGGCCACCTCCTCGTCCACGTGCAGGTCGGCGAGGGCCTCGCGGAGCAGGTCCAGGCGGCGGCGCGGCGCGGTGGCGAAGAGGCGGCGGTACACGGCCTCGGGGTCGATCCCCCGCCCCATCAGCGCGGCGGCCACCGCGTGCACCCGCGGCGTGGTGTTGCCGTAGCGGAAGGAGCCCGTGTCGCTCACCAGCGCCACGTAGGCCCCGAGCGCTACCTCGGGGGTCACCTCGTCCCCGGCCAGGACCACCAGGTCGTACGCCAGCTCCCCCGTGGCCGCCGCGGTGGGGTCCTGCACCGCCAGGTCGCCCACCACCTCGCGGCCCGCGGGGTGGTGGTCCACCACCACCGTGCGGTCGCGGGGGAGGCGCGCGGCGAGGTCGCCCACGCGGATGGGCTCGCTGGTGTCCAGCACCAGGAACAGGTCCGCGTCCGCCAGCGCCGCCTCCGCGGCCTCCGAGCCCGGGTCCGCCGCCAGGTCGGGACGGTGGAGTAGGAAGCGGAAGGTCTGCGGGAAGGGAGTGGGGTTGACGATGGTGGCGCGGACGCCGCGCCGCTCCAGCCACGCCGCCACCGCAGCCTCCGAGCCGCTCCCGTCGCCGTCCGCGTGGACGTGCGTGGTGAGCACCACGTGCCGGGCGGCGAGGAGGCGCTCCAGGACGCGCGCCAGGTCGTCGGCTCGGGACGCGGGGACGGCGAGGAGGTCGGACAGGGTCATGCTTCGGCGGCTCCGGGGGACGGCGTTTCGGGCGCCCGGACGTGGCCCCGGGCGCGGAAACAGATCGTAACACCCCCCCGGAGCGCGGCGCAATCTTTTCGCCCGCTCCGGCACGAAGTGCCGGCCCGCTACGCCACCCCGTCCTCCACCGCGAGCGGCTGGAGCGTCGCGCGGTGGCGGCGGGTGAGGAGGAAGAGGACGGCCGCGGCCGCCATCACGCCGAGCGTGACCATCCACTCGTCCGCCGTGATGCTGGTGAGGAGCCAGGCGATCACCGCGCACGCCAGCACCGGGACCACCCCCGCCGCCGGGACGCGGAACGGCACCCCGCCCGCGCGCACGTTGCGGCGGCGCAGCTCCCACGAGGCGGCCGCGCAGGCGCCGTACAGGACCAGGGTGGAGAGGTTGGCCAGGATCGCCAGGCGCTCGAAGGTGCCCGAGATCGCCAGCGCGCACACCACCACGCTCTGCGCCGCGATCGCCACCCAGGGCGTACGGTAGCGCGGGTGCACCGCCGCGAAGGCGCGCGGGAGGAAGCCGTCGCGCCCGAAGGCGAAGAGCGCCCGGGGGACCGCCAGCGTCATCCCGCTCACGTACCCGAACATCGACACCGCCGCTCCCACCAGGATCAGCGTGCGCCCCCAGGGCCCCAGCGCCACCCCCGCCGCGTCCGCCAGCGGCGTCTGGCTCCCGGCCAGCGCCGGGCCCAGCACCCCCTGCGCCACCAGGTGGAGAGCCAGGTAGAGGAGCGTGATGAGGAGCATGGCCAGGAAGACCGCGCGCGGCACGGTGCGCGCCGGCTCCCGGACCTCGCCGCTGGGGACCAGCGCGCTCTCGATCCCCGCGAAGGCGAAGATCAGCAGGATGCTGGTGCGCGCCACCGAGCCGCCCTCCGGGACCCCCTCCCACGCCAGGTTCTCCGCGCTCACCGCGAACGCCCCCGCCACCACCAGGAGGAGGAGGGGGAGGAGCTTGGCGACGGTGGCGACGTTGTTGAGCACCATCCCCTGCCGCACCCCGCGCACGTTGACCGCCGCGAGCAGAGCGAACACCGCCACCAGGAAGAGGATGCGGGGAACAGGCCCGCCCAGCGCGGGGACCAGCGACCCCATGGAGTCGGCGAAGACGGTGGCGACGGCCGCCAGGGCGAAGGTCCCCACCAGCCAGAGGAGCACCCCCGCCAGGAAGCCCACGAAGGGGCCGAACGCCACCTCCACGTAGGCGTAGGGGCCGCCGGTCATGGCGACGCGGCTCCCCGCCTCGGCGAAGCACAGGACGATGAGCGCCATGGCCAGGGCGCAGACCACGTAGGCCACGGGCGCGGCGGTCCCCAGGGTGGAGGCGACCCCCGAGGGGAGGCGGAAGATCCCGCCCCCGACCGTGACGTTGACGATCCCGGCGGCGAGCCCCCAGACCCCGAGGGCCCGGACGAGGGACGACCGCGCCCCGGGGGCGGCGGACTCGGACATGTGTGGTGGAGGTGCGTGAGGGTGGAGGAGCGTCAGCTCCGGGGGCGGGAGGCGCGTCGGGCCTGGGGGCCGCGGATCTCGACGCCCCCGATCAGGAGCCCGCGCACGGGGAGGCTGTCGGGGAGCATCCCCTCGAGCACCGAGGTGCGGAGCGGCTCCGCGCGCAGGTTCACGTCCACGAAGCGGACGGTGTCGCCCGTGATCATCCCGAAGTCGCCGCGCACGCGGGTCCCCGGGGCGCGCATCCGCAGGTCGCGCGCGAGGAAGAGCAGCCCTTCCGGACGGGTCTCCACGACCAGGTCCACGGCCCCGCTGGCGTCGGCCGGGAAGCGCCTGTACAGCCAGCGGAGGTCGCGCAGCGCGACGCTGTCGCTGTGGAAGGTGACGTCGTACTTCGGCTCCCCGCCCCGCCTCTCGGCGAGCGTGATGACGCCGAAGGTGGAGACGTACGAGTCGGGGAGGTTGAACACCGGGGCGCGGAACTCCACCCGGTTCTCCACCAGCTCCAGCTCGCCCCGCAGCGCCTTCACCTCGAAGGGGGTGCGGAAGAACTGCACCCGCCCGGCCAGCGAGTCGATCCCGAAGTAGGAGCCGGCCCGGCTCCCCGGCGCGAAGCGGATGCGGGAGAGCCCCCCGTGCAGCCCGGTGAGGTTGATGGTGTGCAGGTACCCGCGCCCCACGCGGTGGACCAGGTACGGCGACGTGTCCGAGAGCGCCAGGGCGATCTCGCGCCGCCGCTGGCGGGCGGAGAGGCCCTCCTCGGGCTCCCAGGGGATCTGCACGCGCGCCATCCCGTTGACCACCCGCACGCTCTCCAGCAGCGTGTACCGCTGCGCCCCGCCCGGCTTCCCGGGGGGGAAGAGCTTCTGGTAGTTCCAGAGGGTGTCGCCGGGGATCTGCCAGACGTAGACGCGCGGGTTGTAGAGCACCGCCCGGTCCACCTGGACGCGCGGGGTGGTGAGCGTCCGCGGGTCGTAGTCCAGGTAGGCGCTGTCGGCCCGGAGGAAGAGGTCGCCGTTGTCGTCGCGCAGCGCCACGCCGTGGAGCTTGGCGCCGGTCAGGAGGTTCCCCTCGATCCGCTGCACGCTCAGCTTCCCCCGGATCCCCTTCCCCAGCACGTCCAGGGTGATCCCCAGCACGCGCCGGCGCCCCGTGTCCGTCTGGGTGAGGATGAACGCCGCCAGGGCGACGACCACCAGGACGAAGGCGATCCCCGCCGCGACCAGCCCCACCGCCCGGAGGCCGCGCGCGTCGCCGGTGGTGGTGGTGGACATCCGCCGCGCCGCCGCCTAGCGCCGCGGCGCGCGCGGGAGCGCGGCCGGGGTGGTCTCGGGCGGGGCCTCCACCTGCGAGAGGCCGCGGAGCGGAGTGCGCTGCAGCATGACGCGGGCGAGGTAGAGGACCACGGCCCCCACCGCCACCGCGGCCCCGGCGGCGGCGCCCGCGGCCTTGATCTCGTCGTCGCGCGACAGCTTGCGGCGGTAGTCGAACGTGGCCATGGAGCTAGCTCTCCTCGTCGCCCGGGAGCGGCGGGCGTCCCCGGCGGAAGAAGGTGTGGCGGCTGGTGGGGACGAAGCCCCCCGCGTCGTCGAAGTACATGTGGTGCGTGACCTCGATGGTGCGCGCGTCCAGCCGGAGGACGTTGAAGGTGTTCTTCTCCTGCTCCCGCGCCCTCCCCCGCCGCGAGGTGGAGGTCCCGCTCTGCGCGATCACGATCCCGTGCTCCCGGTCCACGCCCGCGTACACGTCGAGCGAGTTCCCGATGTAGCTGCGGTGCAGGTGCCCGCCCAGGATCAGGTCCACCTTCATGGCGGTGAAGGCGTCCAGCGCACGCTTGGCCTTGGGCATCACGTCGCCCCCCTCCCAGTCGGGGGGCGGGGCGAAGTGGTGGTGCGCCACCACGATCCGGTACGTCCCGTCGGGGACCGTGGCGAAGGCGCGGCGGGCCAGGTCGAGCTGCCAGCGGTGGATGCGCCCGTTGACCAGGGCCCGGAGCGGCGCCGTGGAGTTGAGCGAGACGATGCGCGCCCCCGGCACGTCCGTCACCGTGTCCAGCTCCGGGGAGATGTGCCTGCGGTACAGCTCGTACGGGTTGAAGATCCGCTCCCGGAGCCGGTACAGCGGCACGTCGTGGTTCCCCGGGGTCACCACCAGCGGGACGCGCGGGAAGCGGTCCAGGAACTCGCGCGCGGCCCGGAACTGCTCCTCCCGCGCGCGCTGGGTGAAGTCGCCGGAGGCGACGATGGCGTCGGGCCCCAGCTCCGCCGCGAACCGCTGCACGGCCTCCCCTGCCTCGGGGTGGTAGGGCGGGCCGAAGTGGACGTCGGAGACGTGGAGGATCGTGAGCAAGCCGGGCTTCCGTTCAGCGGGCGGGACGCGGCACCCGCCGCGCCCGATGCCACTTGCATGCCAGGGGCGGCGTCACCGACCCTCGCGGACCAGGCCGGGGAACGGGAGGTCGGCGCGGGCGTTGAGGTCCAGCCCCGCCACCTCCCCCCGACGCCAGCGGAAGAGCGCCGCGCGCGCGATCATGGCCCCGTTGTCGGTGGAGAGCCGCGGCGAGGGCGCGAACAGCTCCCCGCCCCGCCCCAGCGCCCGCCGGATCTCCTCCCGCAGGGCGCGGGAGTTCGCCACCCCGCCGCCCAGCACCACCCGCCGGCACCCGGTCTCCTTCACCGCGCGGAGCGTCTTCTTCGCCAGGGTCTCCACCACCGCGGCCTGGAAGGAGGCGGCCATGTGCGGGAGCTCCTCCGGGAGGCGGCCCTCCGCCTCCAGCTCGCGGACCCGCAGCCGCAGCGCCGTCTTCAGGCCGCTGAAGGACATGGCGTAGAAGTCGCCGTCGCCCGGGCGCTGGGCCCCGTTGAGGAGGGGGCGCGGGAGGCGGTGGCGCTTCGGGTCGCCCCCCTCGGCCGCCCGCTGGACGGAGGGTCCCCCCGGATAGGGGAGCCCCAGGATCTTGGCGGCCTTGTCGAACGCCTCCCCCGCGGCGTCGTCGCGGGTCTCGCCCAGGAGGTGGTACTCCCCCCACGCGGGGACCCAGAGGAGGAGGGTGTGGCCGCCGGAGACCAGGAGCGCGACGAAGGGGGGCTCCGCCTCCGGGTGCTCCAGCTGGGTGGCGAAGAGGTGCGCCTCCATGTGGTGCACCCCCACCACGGGCTTCCCCGCCGCCCACGCGGCGGCCTTGGCCCACGCCACCCCCACCAGGAGCGCGCCGATCAGCCCCGGCCCGGCGGTCACCCCCACCACGTCCACGTCGGCGAGCGCCACGCCGGCCTCGCGGAGGGCCCCGTCCACCACGTCGTCCACGGTGCGCAGGTGCACCCGCGAGGCCAGCTCGGGGACCACGCCGCCGTACAGCCGGTGCACGTCCTGGGAGAGGATCACGTGCGAGAGCAGCTCCGTCTCCCCCGAGAGCACGGCCGCGGAGGTCTCGTCGCAGGAGGTCTCGATCCCCAGGACGAGCGGGGCGCGGCTCAAGGGGCGCCTCCCGGCGCGGCGGCGGGGGCGGACACCCGGCGCCGGAGCTGGACGCGCACGCGCGCCGGACGCACCTCCTGCGGGGTGGCGACGAGCCCGGCGGGGACCCGCACCATGCGCGGGTCCAGGGCGAGGAACCGGCTCTCGGCGCCCGCTTCGTAGACGTGGACGACCAGGACCGGGTCCTCCAGCGCCAGCTCCCACAGCTCGCGGCCGGGCCCGGCGAAGCGCACCTCCACCTCGCGGGGGAGCGGCCCCCGCTCCACCACCCACCCCGCGTCGCGCGGGACGACGCGCACCGACACCGGGACCCACTGCGTGGTGACCTGCTCCGCGCTCACCACCACCCAGAGGAGGACGGCCAGGGTGAGCGCCGCCAGCTTCAGCTTCCAGTCGCGCGTCAGCGTCCGCAGGGAGACCCGCACGCCGTCAGCCCTTCAGGAGGCGCTGGAGGAGCTCCACGTTGGGCTCCGAGTCCCATTCCGTGGCGCCGATCACCTTCTTGACGATGGTGCCGTCGCGGTCGATGACGAAGGTCTCCGGCACCCCGGTGGTGCGGTAGATCCGCTGGATCTCTCCCGAGGAGTCGCGCCACAGGGTGAAGGTGAGCCCCAGCTCGCGCGCGAAGCCGGCCACGTCCCCCCCCGCCCGTCCTCCGGCGGCGAGCGCCCCCGGCTCGGCGTCCACGCTCACCGCGACGATGCGGAGCCCCTCCCCCCCCAGGCGCCGGTGGAGCCGCTGGAGCGAGGGCATCTCCTCGCGGCAGGGACCGCACCAGGTGGCCCACACGTTGAGGAGGACCACCTCGCCCCGCAGCTCCTCCAGCGCCACGGGGCGCCCCTGCATGTCGCGGGCGGCGAAGGCGGGCGCCCGCGTCCCCACCTCCACGGGGAGGAAGCGGTCGCGCACCAGCCACCCGGCGGCGACCAGGCCGGCGAGGAGGACGACCACGCCCCCCACCATCCACCACTGTCGATCGTTTCTGCGCATCTGTCGCTCCTGCCCGTGCCCCGCCCGACGGTGCCTCACCGCGCCGGCGGCGCGGGAGGGGGCGCGGCGGTGGTGTCCGGCGACGTGGCGGGCTCCTCGACCTGCGGCGGGGGGCTCCCCGAGAGGACGATGGTCACCGCCGTCCCCGCGCGGACGCTGTCCCCGGCCGCCGGGCGCTGCGCGGCGATGTCGCCCAGCACCGCCGCGGACTCCGGGTCGTACTCCACCCCCCCCAGCCGGAGCCCGGCGGAGCGGAGCTTCTCGCCGGCCTCGGCCTCGGTGATGCCGACGACGTCCGGCACGGCGACGATGGGGACCACCACCTCCGGCGGCCCGGCGCTCACCCGGAGCTCCACGATCGACCCGACGGGGAGTGAGGCCCCCGCCGCCGGCTCGGTCCCCAGCACGCGCCCCTCCGCCCGCTCGTTCACCAGCCGGCGCACGCGGACCCTGAACCCGGTCCGCACCAGGAGCTCCTGCGCCAGCTGCGCCGTGAGGTCGCCCACGGCCGGGACGGGGCGGCGCTCCCGCCCCGAGCTCAGCGTGACCCGGATGACCGCGCCGCGCGTGGTCTCCTGCCCCGGGAGCGGGCTCTGCGCCAGGACCGCCCCGGCGGGCACCGTGGGGTGGGCGAGGGAGACCCCCCGCTCCACCTGGAGGTCCTCCGCGCCCGCGGCGCGGCGCGCGGCGGCGAAGGTCTTCCCGCTCAGGTCCGGGACGGTGACGATGGCCTGCCGCCCGAACCCGGGGAAGACCAGCAGGGTGGTGAGCACGTACCCCAGGACGAACGCGCCGACGCCGAACCCCACGACGCGCGCGAAGAGCCGCTTCTGCTCGGGGGTGAAGGAGAGCCGTCCGGTCCCGCGTCCGCTTCGTCTGCTCAAGTTCGTCTCCGCAAGCGAGCCGCAAAGGACCCGTCCACGCCCGTCCTCTGGGGGAGCACCACCAGCTCCCCCCACCGGTCCAGCAGCTCCCCGCCCACCGCGTCCGGCTCGGGCTCCACGGCGAACTCCGGGTGGCGCCCCAGGAACGCCTCCACCTGGAGGCGGTTCTCCTCCGGCTCCAGCGAGCAGGTGGAGTACACCAGGAGCCCGCCCGGCCGCACCAGCGCCGCGGCGCTCTCCAGCAGCTCCACCTGGAGCGCCACCAGCGCCGCGAGGTCGGCCTCGCGCACGCGCCAGCGCCCGTCCGGGTGGCGCCGGAGCGTCCCCGTCCCGGTGCAGGGCGCGTCCAGGAGGACCGCGTCCACCGGCCGGAAGGGGGGGACGCGCCCGTCCGCCACCACGTACCCGATCCGCTCCCCCACGCGCTCCGCGTTCTCCCGCACCCGCCGCAGCCGCCCGACGGACAGGTCCGCGGCGGCCACGTACCCCGCCCGCTCCGCCAGCCCCAGCGCCTTCCCCCCCGGCGCCGCGCACAGGTCCACCACGGTGGAGCCCTCCGGGACCGCCGCGTAGCGCACCACCAGCGCCGCGCCCGGGTCCTGCACCGTCGAGGGGACCGCCGCCAGCGCCTCGATCGCCCCCGCCGGAGGGAGCACCCGCAGCGAGTCGGGGGAGAAGGGAACCGGCTCCGACGCGATCCCCGCCGCCTCCAGCCGCGCCCGCGCCTCCTCCGCGGCGACGCGCAGCGGGCGGAGGTACAGCTCCGGGCGCCGGTTGTCGGCCTCCAGGAGCGCCTCCGTGTCCTCCACCCCCCACTGCGCCTACCCAGCGCTCCACCAGCCAGCGCGGGTGCGAGTGCCAGGCGGCGAGCCACCCCACCGGGTCCGCCGCGCGGTCGGGGAAGGCGATCTCGCCGCCGCGCCTGCGGAGCGCCTGGAGCACCCCGTTCACCAGCCCGGAGGCCTTCCCCGCCCCCGCCGCGCGCGCCAGCTCCACCGACTGCGACACCGCGGCGTAGGGCGGGACGCTCCCCATCTCCAGGAGCTGGTACGCCCCCAGGCGGAGCACGTCCAGCACGTCGGCGTCGAGCGAGGCCACGCCCCCGCGCACCAGCGCGTCCAGCAGGAAGTCCAGCCGGCCGCGGAGGCGGAAGGTACCGTACACCAGCTCCTGCGTCCAGGCGCGGTCCCGCTCCGGGAGCCCCGCCGCGGCGCGCTCCAGCGCCCGGTCCGCCAGCTCGCCGCCGCGGAAGCGCCGCAGCACCTCCAGCGCCGCCAGGCGCGGCGGCGTGCTCAGGACAGCATCCCCCTGCGCGGGGAGGAGGGGACGGCCCGCTCCCGCCGCGGCATCCGCCCCGCCAGGTACGCCATCCGCCCCGCCTCCGTCGCCAGGCGCATGGCGCCCGCCATGAGGACCGGGTCCTCGGCCTCCGCCAGCGCGGTGTTCATCAGGATGCCGTCCACCCCCTGCTCCATCACCACCGCCGCGTCCGAGGCCGTCCCCACCCCCGCGTCCACGATCACGGGGACGGCGAGGCGGCTCTTGATGGTGCGGACGTTGAACGGGTTGAGGAGCCCCAGCCCGCTCCCGATGGGCGAGGCCAGCGGCATCACCGCCGCGCACCCGGCGTCCTCCAGCCGGAGCGCGGTGATCAGGTCGTCGCTGGTGTAGGCGAGCACCTTGAAGCCGTCCGCCGCCAGCTCGCGCGCCGCGCGGAGGGTGGCCTCGGTGTCGGGGAGGAGCGTCTCCTGGTCGCCGATCACCTCCAGCTTCACCCAGTCGGTGAACCCCGCCGCGCGGGCCAGGCGCGCGTAGCGCACGGCGTCCTCCGCGGTGTAGCACCCCGCGGTGTTGGGGAGGAGGAGGAAGCGATCCGGGTCCAGGTGGAAGAGGACGCCCTCCTCCCGGCTCCGGTCCAGGTCCACCCGCCGCACCGCGACGGTGACCACCTCCGCCCCCGACGCCTCGATGGCCGCGACCATCTCCCCGTTGGTGCGGTACTTCCCGGTCCCCACCATCAGCCGGGAGCGCAGCTCCCGACCCGCGATGGTCAGGGGCGCGTCGTGGGTGCTCGTCTCAGCCGCTACGGTCGCCATTCGCCTGTGTGTGTCCGTCGTTGGTTCGTCATCCGCCGCCCACGAAGTGCACCAGCTCCAGCGTGTCGCCCTCGCGGACGGCGGCGCCCCCGTACCCGTCGCGGCGCAGGATCTCGCCGTTGTGCTCCACCACCACCAGCCGGGGGTGCAGCTCCAGGTGCCGGAGCAGAGCCTCCACGCTCAGCCCCGCCGGGACCGTGCGGGGCTCGCCGTTCACCTGCACTCGTACGTCGCTCATCGCGTGTCCTTCCATGCTTCGAGGTACGCTCGCCACCGCCTCCGCGGGATCGGGGGCGTCCCACACGCCTCGCAGCGCGGCCACCCCGGCCGCCCCCGCCCCCCGGACCTCCGCCACCCGCTCCGGCGTGATCCCCCCGATCCCGACGAGCGGCACGCCGGGGCCGGACACCTCCGCCAGCCGCTCCGCCCCACATCCCGCCCGCCCCGGGTGCGACGCCGTGGCGTACACGCTCCCCACCAGCAGGAAGTCGGCCCCTTCCGGAAGCTCGTCCCCCGGCGAGACGGAGCACCCCAGCAGCCGCCCCGCCCCCAGCACCCTCCGCGCGTCCGCCGGGAGCATCCCCCTCCGCCCGAGCTGCACCCCGTCCGCCCGCGCGGCGAGCGCCACGTCCACCCGGTCGTTCACCAGGAGCGTCGCGCCGCCCCGGCGAGCGGCCGGAGCCAGCCCCGACGCCGTCTCGAACAGCGCCCGGCCGCCGGTGCGGGGCCCGCGCAGGTGGAGGGCGAGGAGTGCGCCGCCGGCCTCCAGGACCGCCGAAGCCCGCCGCGCGAAGCCGGGGCGGGCCAGGACCTCGTCGTCGGTGACGACGTGCAGCGGCGGGAAGGGGCGGGCGCGCGCCTCAGCCAAGCCGGTCCCCGGCGGCGATCCCCCGCCCCCGCACCCACTCTCCCGCCGTCATGCGGCGCTTCCCCGGCGGCTGCGCCTCCGCCACCCGCACCGCCCCCTCGCCGCACGCCACCAGCACCCCGGCCTGCGGGTCCGCGTCCAGCACCGTCCCCGGCTCCCCGCTCCCCTCCCAGACCGTGGGGCGGAACAGCTTCACCGGGCCCCGGTCCCCCAGCGGGCTCCAGGCCCCCGGGACCTCGTCCAGGCCGCGGATCCAGCGCGCCACCTCCACGGCCGGGAGCGTCCAGTCGAGGCGGGCCGTCTCGCGGTCCAGCTTGGGCGCGTAGGTGGCGAGGGCGTGGTCCTGCGGCACCTCCAGCAAGCCGTCTCCCTCCATCAGCGCCAGCGTCTCGATGAGCGCCTCGGCGCCGATCTCCGACAGACGGTCCGCCAGCTCGGAGGAGGGCTCGTCCGGGCGGATCGGCTCCTCGACGCGGAAGAGCATGGGGCCCGAGTCCAGCCCCGCCTCCATCCGCATGATGGTGACCCCGGTCTTCTCGAAGCCGCGGATCACCGCCCACTGGATCGGCGCGGCGCCGCGCAGCTCGGGGAGGAGCGAGGCGTGGATGTTGACGGAGCCGCGCGGGGGAAGCTCCAGCACCTCGGGGCGGAGGATCTGCCCGTAGGCCACCACCACGGAAAGGTCGGGCTCCAGGGCGCGGAGCTGCTCCATGAACTCCGGGCCCCGCGCCCGCTCCGGCTGGAGCACGGGGATCCCCTCCTCCAGCGCCACCTGCTTCACGGGCGACATCGCCACTCCGCGCCCACGTCCCGCCGGGCGGTCCGGCTGCGTCACCACCCCCACCACCTGGTGCCCCTCGTCCGTCAGCGCCCGGAGCGCCGGGAGGGCGAAGGCGGGCGTCCCCCAGAAGACGATCCTCATCCCCGCTTCTTCCACTTGGCCAGGAGCATCTTCCGCTTGAGCGGCGACACCCGGTCGATGAAGAGCACGCCGTCCAGGTGGTCGATCTCGTGCTGGAGGCAGCGCCCCAGGAGCCCGGTCCCCTCCACGCGCATGGGGTTCCCCTCGCGGTCCAGCCCCTCCACCACCACCCGGGAGGGGCGCTCCACCGCCGCCGCCAGCCCGGGGATGCTGAGGCACCCCTCCTCGTTCTTCTCGGTCTCGGGGCTCGCCTCCACCACGCGCGGGTTGAGGAGCGCGAAGGGCTCGACCTCGTCGTCGTGCACGTCCACCACGATCACGCGGCGCGACACCCCCACCTGCGGCCCGGCCAGCCCCACGCCCTCCGCCTCGTACATGGTCTCGAACATGTCGTCGATCAGGCGGCGCAGCTCGTCGTCCACCTCCTCCACCTCGACGGCGCGGCGGCGCAGGACGTCGGCGCCGAGCATCTCGATGTTGAGGACCGACATCACTTCTCCGCGGCCACGGGGGCGACGGTGAGGCGGGCCACCTTGGAGCGCTCCACCACCACGCGGGACTCGCCGGTCTTGAGGGTGACCGTGTCCTCGTTGAGCGCCACGATCTCGCCGATCAGCCCGCCGGCGGTCGCCACGCGGTCGCCGCGCTTGAGGGCGGCCACCATCTCGCGGTGCCGCTTGGCCTCGGCGCGCTGCGGGCGGATGAGGAGGAGGTAGAAGATCCCGAAGATGAAGACGACCTGCAGGATCATCGCGATCCCGGAACCGCCCAGCCCGGCCTGCAGGAGAACGATGGTAGCCACGTCGGTGTGTCCGTTCAGAAGGGTTGTCAGTCGGCCCCGCGGCGCCGGAACCGCTCCAGCCACGCCGAGCTCCAGGAGTGGAAGCGCCCCTCCCGGATGGCGGCCCGCGCCTGGTCCGCCAGCCGCACCATGAAGCGCAGGTTGTGCAGCGCGAAGAGCCGCAGCACCACCGGCTCGTCCGCCACGTGCAGGTGGCGGAGGTAGGCGCGGGTGAAGTTGCGGCAGGTGTAGCAGTCGCAGTCGGGGTCGAGGGGGCCCGGGTCGGTCCGGAAGCGCGCCCCCTTCATGTTCACCTGCCCCTCCCCCGCGATCCACACGGCCCCGTTGCGCCCGTTGCGGGTGGGGGCCACGCAGTCGAACATGTCCACCCCCCGCCCGATCGCCTCCAGCAGGTCGTCCGGGTACCCCACGCCCATCAGGTAGCGCGGGAGCCTCGCCGGGAGCTCGGGCTCCAGCGCCTCCAGCATGGCGTACATCTGCGGCTTGGGCTCGCCCACGGAGAGCCCGCCGACGGCGATGCCGTCCCAGTCGCCCGCCTGGAGGGTGGCGCGGGCGGAGGCCACGCGCAGGTCGGGGTGGATTCCCCCCTGCACGATGGGGAAGAGCGTCTGCTCGGGGCCGGGCTCGGCGCGCAGCTCGGCGAAGCGGACGCGGCACCGCTCCAGCCAGCGGAGGGTGCGCTCGTACGCCTCGGTGGCGAGGGCGCGGTCGGCCTGCCCGGGCGGGCACTGGTCGAACGCCATGATGACGTCGGCCCCGAGCGCCCGCTCGATCTCCATGACCCGCTCGGCGGTGAAGAGGTGCCGGGAGCCGTCGATGTGGCTCTGGAAGGTGACCCCTTCCTCGCGGATCTTGGAGGTGGCCGCGAGGGAGAACACCTGGAACCCCCCGGAGTCGGTGAGCATGGGGCGCTTCCACCCCTGGAAGCGGTGCACGCCGCCCATCTCCCGCACCACGTCGTGCCCCGGGCGGAGGTAGAGGTGGTAGGTGTTGGAGAGGATGATCTGGGCGCCGAGCGCCTCCACCTCTTCCGGGACCAGCGTCTTCACGGACGCCTGCGTCCCCACGGGCATGAACACCGGGGTCTCCACCGTCCCGTGGGGGAGCCGGAGCGTCCCCGCGCGCGCGGCGCCCTCGGTCGCGTCAATCTGGAACTCGAACAGCCTGACCTCCCGCGCATGGAACCGCCGTGCCGGGCGCGACCTCCGCGCCGGCCCCGGCCAAAACACGTAACCTGTGGGAAAAGGGGGAGGAAGGCAAGGCGCGGCGGGCGGGGTAGCGGGGAGCGGGTCAGACCGAGTGCGGAAAGCGGGCCAGGCGAATCTGCGCCCGGCCCGCATCGCCCCCCCACCCCCGGCCCCTCCCCCACAAGGGGGGAGGGGAGAACTACCGGATCGAGATCCGGCGGGAGGACCTGCTGGAGGCGCCCTCCGCGCGCCCCCACCCGGCTCGCTTCGGGCTCGCCACCCTCCCCCAATTCTGGGGGAGGGGCATCTCCAAGCTGTGTCCGGCAGTTCAGTCCGCGGAGGCGGACTTCGTGCCGTTGTTGCAGCGAATTCATTCGCCCGCGCGAAGCTCGCCGTCGGCGCCCCAAACGAGCAGAGACCCGGGAATCCTCCCCGGGTCTCCGTTCGTCCATCGTACGGCGCGGTGCGGAATCAGTCCTCGCGGATCGGCGCGTCGCCCGATCCCTTCACGAGTTCGATGGCGTCGAGGCAGTCCTGCTTGTTGTGGTAGGCCTCGCCCGAGTCGGCGATCTTGCGGTTGTTGGCCGCCGTGAGAGACCAGCGCCACTGCTTTTCAGCGTCACGGTAGACGTGGTACGTCATCGCGCTCTCCTGAGGATTGCCGAGGTGGTTTGCCGACGCTCCGGATCACCCAATTTTAAGCGCGGCGGCCGCCGAAGCAAGCCACCCCGTCGCCGCGCTCCCCTTGACAGCTACGGGAGCGGGATTCACCGTCCCCTCGACGGCTACGGGAGATCGTCTTCCCCCCTGACCCTCGGGCTCCCCCTTCCCCGACAGGACCGCCCATGAGATGGACGCATGCGATGCGGGCGCGCTGCTGGTGGTCGCGGTCGGCATGCTCACCTGCGTGAAGCCGACGCTCAGGGCGATCCGCACCCAGCCGCTCGACGCGCTGAAGGCGTGAGGCCGGGGCGTCGGACGGAAAGATCGGTAGTGGGTCGGTCTGAAAGTGGACAAACCGCCCCTGGCTCTTGACTGAGCCCGGGGCGGTCTGGTGGTGCCACTCACGCGCCCGCTTGGGTGTTTATCCGTAGAAGCCTGTGATCTTCGAGCACATGACTATGTTTCGTGGCGCGGGCGCTTGGGGGGGGCTCACCCCTCGAAGCCCGTGAGCGCGTAGATGATCGCTCCCAGGAGCCATATACCCGCGAGCGAAACGATCACGAGCCCCGCCAGCATGGCAACTCCGACAGTGGTTCGCTTCAAGGCACGCGCAGCGAATCGCATGACGCTCGCGGTTGCTCGCGGCTCCTGGCGACCCGTGCGTCTCGCGTAGCGGCCGGGGTACGTCACTGTCCGCTCTCCTTCGGAAGTATGTACTTGACGAAAACCCGCCAGGGGAGTGTGGATTTCGGGTAGCAGGTCGGTTCGATTGTAACGGACCGCCACGAGCAGAGGGGTGCCGATCCCAGGCGCCTCCTCCGCTCGGTTCACCCCGGTGCCTGCCGATCGCACGACATGGCGGCTTGCGGCGTGGCTTTCATCAGGGCATGGCCGGTTCCGTGACGGGTGCCGGGCCCACGTGGCAGAACCGCCACGGGCGCGGGCGGAAGCCGCGTGAGGGATGCGAGCGCGAAGCGGCGAGACCCCACGGCAGTTTCGTGGGGGCTCGACTCCGTTAAGCACGGTTGTATCGTGCTTTACGGAGCCGCAGCCCGACCCCGCGCCAGCGGGGGCACGCCCGAACCCCGCCCTTTACCAGCTCAGGAACGGGACGAAGCCCCCCCGTCCTTCCCCGCCGAGAGGTCCAGCATGTGCGCGTCCCCCACCTGGCGCAGCGACGGCGAGTCCTTCCGCTCCGCAAGCCGGTGCACCACGTCGCGGATGCGGCGCGCCTGGCGGACGATGGAGGTCACCATCTCCCGCTCCTCGTCCAGCGAGTTCCCCTCCATCTCCAGGAGCGCCGCGTCGGCCAGCATGGAGGTGAGCGGGTTGTTGATCTCGTGGCGGAGCGTGAGCACCGTCTGCCCGATCCCGGCCAGCCACTCCGCCCGGCGCAGGTTGGCCTCGGCCTCGCGCCGCGCCGTCACGTCGCGGAAGGTGACCACCGCCCCCATGATCTTCCCCGCCTCCATGGCCGGCGTGGCCGTGTAGTCCACCGGGAAGAGGGTCCCGTCGCGGCGGCAGAACACCTCGTCGGCCACGTGGCGGGGAATCCCGTCGCGGAGCGTGGCCTGGA
This sequence comes from uncultured Gemmatimonadales bacterium, assembly GCA_963733105.1. Lineage (GTDB taxonomy): Bacteria > Gemmatimonadota > Gemmatimonadetes > Longimicrobiales > Longimicrobiaceae > JAFAYN01. The sequence continues at coordinate 71,009 of CAVTCB010000009.1, forward strand.
TGGCGCACTCCTCCACCGGGTGCGGCGCGCCCTCCTCGTCGCAGTGGTGGAAGGCCGCGTGGTGCGGGCGGCCGATCAGCTCCCCGTCCGCGTACCCCAGCGTGCGCGCCGCCGCCGGGTTGATGAAGGTGATGCTCCCGGCCAGGTCCAGCCCGAAGATCCCCTCCCCCGCCGAGTCCAGGATCAGCTTGATCTGCCGGCTGAGCCAGCGGACCGCCTCCTCGGTGCGCTTGCGCTGCGTGACGTCGCGCCCCACCAGCTGCACCTGGACGATGCTCCCCCCGTCGTCGCGCACCGGGCGCGCCGTGGCCCCCAGCCAGATGTGCTCCCCCTCGCGGTTGCGCACGCGGTAGGCGAGCCCCTGCGACACCCCGCCCTCGCGGGCGCCGCGGAAGAAGCGGCGGTACTCGTCCGCGTCGTCCGGGTGGAGGAGCGAGTCCACGCCAACGTCCAGCAGCTCCCCGGGCGTGTATCCCAGGATGGACTCCACCGACCCGCTCACGTACTGGAGCTTCCCCTCCGCGCCGAACAGGAGGACCAGGTCGCTCCGGTCGTCGGTGACGATCCGCGAGGCCGGGTCGGCCGGGGGGGCCGCGTCCACGGCCAGGCGCCGCCGGGCGGTGACGTCCTCCAGGGCCACCAGGAAGGCGCGGACCCGGTTCCCCGCCTCGCGCACTGGGCGGACGTTGAGGCTCAGGACCCGGCGTCCCAGGGAGCGGAAGGCGTGCTCCACCTCGTACCCCTCCACCATCTCCCGCTCGTGCGCCAGCGTCTGCAGGAGGACGCGGAGCGCCGGGAAGTCCCAGTCCCCGCCGTCCAGCTCGAAGAGCGGGCGGCCGACCACCTCGTCGGTGGAGAGGCGGAACGCCAGGTAGAACGGGGTGCTGGCGGCCAGGACGCGCAGCTCGGCGTCGAGCACCAGGAAGGGCTGGTGGAGGGTGTCCACCACGGCCAGCACGTCCCGCGCGGGGAAGCCGGCCTCCGGGGTCGGGGAGAAGGTGGGGTGGCTCACAGGAGGAGCATGGCGTCGCCGTAGGAGAAGAAGCGGTACCCTTCGCGGACGGCCTCGCGGTAGGCGCGCATCACCGGCTCGTACCCTCCGAAGGCGGACACCAGCATCAGCAGGGTGGAGCGCGGGAGGTGGAAGTTGGTGACCAGGCGGTCTACGGCGCGGAAGCGGTACGGGGGGCGGATGAAGATGTCCGTCCACCCCTCGCCGGGGTGGAGCGTCCCGGACGGGTCGGACGCCGTCTCCAGCGTCCGCACCGAGGTGGTCCCCACCGCCCAGACCCGGCCGCCGGCCGCGCGCACGGCGTTCACCGCCTCCGCGGCCTCCGGGGTGACGCGGTACCACTCGGAGTGCATCCGGTGCTCCGCGGGGTCCTCGGCCTCCACCGGGCGGAAGGTGCCGACCCCCACGTGCAGCACCAGCCGGACGATGCGCACCCCGCGCGCCTCCAGCCGGGCCAGGAGCTCGGGGGTGAAGTGGAGCCCCGCCGTGGGCGCGGCCACCGAGCCCCGCTCGCGCGCGAACACCGTCTGGTAGCGCTCCCGGTCCCCGGCGTCCGCGGCGCGGCGCACGTACGGCGGGAGGGGGATGGAGCCGTACCGCTCCAGCGCCTCCTCGGTGGGGAGCGGGGTGACCAGGCGGACCCGGCGCTCCCCGGAGGGGGTGGAGTCCACCACCTCCACCGCCAGCTCCTCCCCCACCTCCACGCGCTTCCCGGGCTTCAGCTTGGCGCCCGGGCGGACCAGCGCCGTCCAGAGCGAGGGGTCCTCGGCCGAGGGGTGCAGGAGGAGGACCTCCGCCTCCCCGCCCCCGGCGCGCCGCCCCAGGAGCCGCGCGGGGAACACCCGCGTCTCGTTCAGCACCAGCGCGTCCCCGGGGGGGACCATCTCCGCCAGGTCGGCGAAGCGCCGGTGGGCCACCTCCCCCGTCGCCCGGTCCAGCACCAGGAGGCGGCTCCGGTCGCGGGCCTCCGCCGGCGCCTGGGCCACCTGCTCCGGGGGGAGGTGGAAGTCGAAGTCGGAGGTGCGGAAGGGACCTTCGCTCACGCCTCGAACAGGCTGGCCTGGGGCCCCTTGCCGCCGCCCTCCTCCGCCTGGATCGGCGGGGCGTAGCCGAAGCGGCGGTAGGCGAGCGCGGTGGCGACGCGCCCGCGGGGGGTGCGCATCAGGAAGCCGTTCTGGATGAGGAAGGGCTCGTACACCTCCTCCAGCGTCCCCGAGTCCTCGCCGATGGCCACGGCCAGGGTGTTGAGCCCCACGGGGCCGCCGTCGAACTGCTCGATCAGGGAGCGGAGGATGCGGGTGTCCATCTCGTCCAGCCCGTACTCGTCCACGTCCAGCATCTGGAGCGCGGCGTCGGCCACCTCGGTGCTGATGACGCCGTCGGCGCGGACCTCGGCGTAGTCGCGCACGCGGCGCATCAGCCGGTTGGCCACGCGGGGGGTGCCGCGCGAGCGCCGGGCGATCTCCAGGGCCCCCTCCTCGGTGCACTTCACCCCCAGCACGTCGGCGGTGCGGGCCACGATGAAGGCGAGCTGGTCCACCGGGTAGTAGTGCAGGCGCTGGATGATCCCGAAGCGCGCCCGCATGGGGGGGGTGAGGAGCCCGTAGCGCGTGGTGGCGCCGATCAGGGTGAAGCGCTCCACCGGCATGGAGATCATCTGCGCGTGCGGCCCGTCGGAAAGGCGCACGTCGATGCGGCAGTCCTCCATGGCCGGGTACAGGAACTCCTCGATGATGGGGCGGAGGCGGTGGATCTCGTCGATGAAGAGGACGTCGCCCTGGTTCAGGGAGGTCAGCTCCCGCACCAGGTCGCTCGGCTTCTCCAGCACGGGGCCGGAGGTGATCTTGATGCTCACCCCCATCTCCCGCGCCAGGAGCATGGCCAGCGTGGTCTTCCCCAGCCCCGGGGGGCCGAAGAGGAGGACGTGGTCCAGCGGCTCGCGCCGGCTGACCGCGGCGTCCACGGCGATCTTGAGAGACTCCTTGACCTTGGGCTGCCCGATGAACTCCGCCAGCCGCTGGGGCCGCAGGCTCAGCTCGGTGCTCTCCTCCTCGGCGATGGCCTCGGGGGTGGTGATCTCGGACCGCTGGGGCTTGGACATGAGGGGGTGCCGCTCCGGGCTGTTACGGGTTTTCTTCGGACCCCTTGCTTACACCGCTCTCCCGGGGACGGTCCGCCCTCAGCGGGGGCGGGCGAGAGCGGCGCGGATCAGCTCCTGCGCGGGAAGCGCCCCCCGCTCCTGCACCACGGCGCGCACGGCCTTCTCGGCGTCCAGCGGGGAGATCCCCAGTACCACCAGGGCGCGCAGCGCCTCCTCCACTCCGGGCACCTGCTGGGCGAGCGGGGAGACGGCGAAGGCCAGGTCGTCCAGCTTCCCGGCCAGCTCCACGGCCAGCCGCTCGGCGGTCTTCTTCCCCACCCCGCTCACGCCGGTGAGGACGGCCAGGTTGCGGTCGCGGATGGCGCGCACCAGCGCAGCGCCGGGGAGCGCGGAAAGGAGCGCCAGCGCCAGCCGGGGGCCCACGCCGGAGGCGGAGATCAGGCGGGAGAAGAGGACGCGCTCGGCGTCCTCCAGGAAGCCGAAGAGGAGCACCGCGTCCTCGCGGACCACCTGGAAGGTGCGCAGCTCCACCTCCTCGCCGGCGCGGGGGAGGCGCTCGAAGACGGTGGTGGGGATCTCCACCTCGTAGCCGACGCCGCCGGGGGTCATCACCTCGGCCCGGTTCAGCTCGCGCAGCACCAGGGTCCCGCGGATGCGCGAGATCAAAGGGCCCCCCGCGCCTCGGCCAGCATCCGCAGCGAGAAGCGCATGGGCGCGCGGACGGCGGAGGGGCCCACGCCACGGAAGCAGTGGCAGAGCGCCACCGCCACGGCGTCGGACGCGTCGCCGGGCCTGGGCGGCTCGCGGAGCTTGAGGAGCTTGGCGACCATGAAGCCCACCTGGTCCTTGGTGGCGCGCCCCGTCCCCACCACGGCGCTCTTGACCTCGGCCGGGGGGTACTCGGCCACGTCCAGCCGGCGCAGGGCGGCGGCCAGGAGGATGGCCCCCCGGGCGTGCCCCAGCACCACGGCGGTGCGCGGGTTCTTCCCGTAGAAGACGCCCTCCACGGCCACGGCGTCGGGGGAGTGCCGCTCCATCACCTCCACCACCCCCTCGTAGATGTCGCGCAGCCGCTCGGGGAGCGGGGCCCGGGCGTGCGTCCGGATCACCCCGCACTCGAGGAGCGCGAGGGTCCCCGCCCCGTCGCGCGAGACGAGGCCGTAGCCGGTGACGGCGGTGCCGGGATCGACGCCGAGTACGATCAGCTCACGGGCGCGGGTGGAGGTGGCGGACGGGGCGGCGAGGACCATGCGGGAGGCCGGGGAGCGGTTCCGGGCGGGGGCGCGGCGCCCCCGCCCGGCGGGATCACGCGACGGAGGCGAGGGTGTCCTCGTCCACGTCGGCGTTGGAGTACACCTTCTGGACGTCGTCCATCTCCTCCAGCAGGTCGATCAGCTTGAGGAGCTTCTCGGCCTCGGCGCCGTCCACCTTGACGGAGGTCTTGGGAACCATGGCCAGCTCGGCCTCCTCCCACTCGATCCCCGCCGCGCGGAAGGCGTCCTGCACGGCATGGAAGTCGGCCACCTCGGTGAGCACGGTGAAGCTCCCCTCCTCCGTCTCCACGTCCAGCGCGCCCGCCTCCAGCGCCGCCTCCATCACGGCCCCCTCGTCGTAGCGCTCCGAGTCCAGCACGATCTGGCCGCGGCGGTCGAACATCCAGGCCACCGAGCCGGCGGTCCCCAGGTTCCCCCCGTTGCGCGACAGCCACTTGCGGACGTCGGCGACGGTGCGGTTCGCGTTGTCGGTGAGGGCGTCGATCATGATCGCCACACCGGCGGGGCCGTACGCCTCGTAGGTGATCTCCTCGTAGCTCACGCCCTCGAGCTCGCCGGTCCCCTTCTTGATGGCGCGCTCGATGTTCTCGTTGGGCATGTTCGCCGCACGGGCCGTGTCGATGGCCAGGCGCAGGCGCGGGTTGCCGGCGGGGTCGCCGCCGCCCGCCTTGGCGGCGACGGTGATCTCACGGATCAGCTTGGTCCAGTTCGCGGCGCGGCGGCTGTCCGTGATCGCCTTCTTGTGCTTGATCTGCTTCCACTTGCTATGCCCGGCCATCGGGCACCTCCGTCGGTTCGTCGCGGTTTTCGGAACGGGAGCGTAGAGATCCCGAATATATCGCCCCCCCGGGGACGGATCAACTCGCCGGCACGGCCCGCACGGCGTCGTGGAGCGCGGCGCGGGCGGCGACGACCCCGGGGACGCGCGGCTCGGGGCGGTTGTAGCGGACCGTGCCGCCCAGGGCGTCGGTGACGCGCCCCCCCGCCTCGGCCACCACCACCTCGGCGGCGCACAGGTCCCACTCGTTCTTGGTGCGGCGAGAGAGGGTGGCGTCGCCGGTCCCGTCGGCCACCTTGACCATCCGGTACGCCGTGCTCCCCATGGGGTGCACCGTCCACCCCTCGCCGAAGCGGTCGAACTCGCCGCGGCCGATCTCGGAGCGGGAGGCGAGGACCCGGCGCCGCTCCGGCCCGGCCACGCGGATGGGCTCGCCGCGGAGGAAGGCGCCTCCCCCGAGGGAGGCGTGGTAGGTCTCGCCGGTGACGGGGTTGTGGACCACGCCCAGCACGGCCCGCCCGCCCTCGGCCAGCCCCACGCACACGGCGAACTCGGCGATCCCCTGCACGAACGAGTTGGTCCCGTCGATGGGGTCCACCACCCAGACCCGCTCCCGCGCCAGCCGGTCGGGGGAGTCGGCGGTCTCCTCGGAGAGCCAACCGTACCCGGGGCGCTCCCCCAGGAGGAGGGCGTGGAGGGCACGGTCGGCGGCCAGGTCGGCTTCGGTGACGGGCTGCTCGGCGCCCTTGTAGCGCACCTCGATCCCGCTGCGGAACCGGCGCAGGACCTCCTCCCCGGCGGCGCGCGCGGCCCGCAGCGCCAGCTCCAGGTCGGCGCGGAGGTCGTCCGGGCTCACTCCGCGGTCCCGCTCCGCGCCAGGTAGAGGTGGGCGCGCGCGGCCTCCAGCGTGAGCCCCGCGGCCCGGAGGAGGCGGGCGGCCTCCCCCTTCTCCCGGAGGAGCCCCACCAGGAGGTGCTCCGGGCAGAGCCGGTCGTGCTCCAGCTCCTCGGCCTCTTCCATGGCCAGGTGGTAGGCGCGGATCATCCCGGCGCTGTTGGCGAGGGAGCGCTCCCGGTCGCCGGGGCGCAGCTCGACCTCCTTCCGGGGCGGGAGGGCGGCCTCCACGCTGCGGCGCAGCGCTTCCCGGTCCACGCCGGCGCGCTCGAAGACGGCGGACACCAGCGGGTCCTCGGTCTCGGCGAGCCCCAGCAGCTCGAAGGGGGGCTCGACGGTTCCCTTCCCCCGCCGGAGCGCCTCCTCCCGGACGATCTCGTTGATGCGGAGCAGCTCCGGGTGGTTGATCTCGTACCGCCGCCTGCGATGGAAGACGCTCATGGGGCCTCCGGGTGGGGGTGCGGCGCCCTTCGCCGCAGGGAAGGTGCCGGAACGGCACCGGCCCGGGTCTCGGGACCCGGGCCGGTGCCGCGGAAAAGGAGCGGGGGGCGGTCAGCGCCCGCTCACCTCGCGGGACAGGCGGTACATCTCCGCGGCGCGGTCGGGGCGCCCCTTGCGGTCGTAGGCGATCCCCATGGCGTAGTAGGCGCGCGGGTTCTCGGGCTGGAGGCGGGTGGCGGTCTCCAGCGCCTCGAGGGCCTGGTCGGACTCGGCCATCTGGTTCAGCGCCTCGCCAAGGACCATGTACGCGGAGGCGCACCCGGGGTCCAGCTCCACCGTGCGGCGCAGCTCCGTGACGGCGGCGGCGTACACCCCGCGCTTGAACAGGATGAGCCCGAGATGGTGGTGCACCTCGGACTGGTCGGGGGCCAGCCGCAGTGCGCGGCGCAGCTCCTTCTCGGCGGCGTCGTAGCGCCCGCCGGCGGCCAGCGCGGCGCCGGCCCCGATCAGGGCGCGCACGTCGTCGGGGGCGGCGGCCAGGACGGCGGCGTACGCGGCCGCGGCCTCGACGTGGCTCCCCTGCTCCATCAGCGCCTCGGCGCGCGCGTACGGCGAAGGTCCGGGGTCGGCCCCCGCCTCCTCGCCCTCGTCCGTGTCCAGCCGGATGGCGGGGACGCCCGCGGGCGCGGCCTCCCCCTCGTGCTCCTCGTCCGTCTTCCGGGCCACCGACGCCCCCTGGTCTCTTCTACGCGCTGTCATGCGTGCACCTCTGAGGTCTCCTCGACGACCCACCCACAATACGCCGGGAGCCCCGCTCCTACGGGGATGCTCAGCAGCTCCGGCACTTCGTACGGATGCAGCTCCGCGGCGCGCCGGAAGAGGCGCTCCACGGAGGCGGTCCGGGTCTTCATCAGCACCAGCACCTCGCCCTCCCGCTGCACCTCGCCCTTCCATCGGAAGATGGATGCCACGCCGGGGAGGAGGTTGCCGCAGGCGATGAGCCGCTCGTCCACGAGCGCACGCACGATCCGCTCCCCCGTCTCCGCGTCGGGGACGGTGGTGAGGACCAGGGCGACGTCGGTTCCGCCTGTGCTCATCTCGGTTCAGGCCTCGTCGGCCGGGAGCTCGGCCAGGGCTTCGCCCTCGCCGGTCAGCTCGGCCAGGGTGGAGCGCGCGTGGGCCAGGTGGCGCTCCGCCCCCGGGACGCGCGGCGGGCGCGCCAGGAAGGAGCGGAGGTGCGCGACGGCGTCGTCCACGGAGCCCCGCTGGAGGAGGAGGAAGGCCAGCCCGTAGTGGGCCCCCGAGGCGTGCGGCTTCAGCTCCAGCACGCGGCGGTAGGTGCGCACCGCCTCGTCCGTCATCCCGATGTGGGTGTACGTCACCGCGATCTGCTGAAGCACGTCCGTGTCGTTCGGGACGTCGCGCAGCGCCAGGCGGAAGGAGGTCAGCGCTTCATGGAACTTCTCTTCACGAAGCAGGTTGATCCCCTCCTCGTAGTAGTCGGGCGCCTTGGGCTCGGAGCCGGACCGCTTCGAGAGCAGGTCGGTCAACCAGGACATGGTCAGCGTCACGTCGGGGATGGGAAGGGCTCGGCCGGCGGCGGGTGCCGGACCGGCGACCAAGTTAACCGGCGGCGGAGGGGGTGCGCAACGGAGACGGAGCCCCTCCCGGGCGGCCCGCGACGACGACCCCTTCCTGGTCCAGGAGGACGGACAGACCGGCGGCGGCGAGCCGCCCGGCGGTCCCTTCCGGGGCCTCCCGCACCAGCACCCGCCCCCCCTGCGCGACCACGCGCGCGGCCTCGTCCAGCGCGCTCCCGGCGCCCTCGCCGCCCAGCGCGACGCCCCGCAGCGAGCGCGGCGCGAAGGGGAGCGGGAGCCCTGCCGCGACGCGGGTGACGCCCCGCGCCTCCCTTCCCGCGGGTGCGGCGGAGGCCGCCACCACCTCCACCCCCGGCACCAGCGCGGCGACCGCCTCCGCCAACTCCGCCCCCCCGTCCAGCAGGAGCACCGACCCCCACGGCTCCGCCAGCCCCAGCAGCGCCGCCACCCTCACCGCCTCCTCGCCGTCCCCCGCCCCCTCCGTCCCCGCGGGGAGCGCCTCCCCCCCGGGAACGCGCAGGTCCGCCTCCCCCCCGCGGATGGGGTACGTCTCGCGGCAGTTGGCGCACCCGAGCCGCCCCTCCTGGATGCGCCGCTCCTCCACCCGGTCGGCCAGGAGGACGAGCCCGAACTCGGGCCCGCACCGGGGACAGCGGAGGACGTCGGTGAGGAGGATGTGCATGGTCCGGTGGAAAGGATTCGCTGTTCGATCGATCGTCGGGGAGAGCCTGCCGTGGGCACCCTCCGCGCGCCCCCACCCGGCGGCCTGAGAGCCGCCACCCTCCCCCGTTCCGGGGGAGGGGCATCTCCATGCTTCGATTCTCGCCTTCGGACGTGTCGTGGCAGGCCCCCACCCCGAACCCCTCCCCCGCAAGCAGGGGAGGGGCTTTTCGTGGTTGTCGTTCCCGCGTACCCGTAAAAAGATGTTCGGAGGGAGACCCGCCGGCAGTTTGGCGGGGCTCCCTCCGGGGCGGGGAGACTCGCGCGGTTTGCGAGGCTCACCGCCCCCGCGCAGGAGACCGGCGCAGTTTGCCGGGCTCCGGAGCGGCCCCGGAGCACCAAATTAGAAGAACAGCGTCTTCTCCGAGTACTGCGCCCACTGGTTCGGCGTCTCCCACACCCGCACGTACAGCAGGTTCTCCCCCACCGCCCCCAGACGCTCCCTCAAAGCCCCGAAGATCCACCGCGCCTGGTTCTCCGCGCTCGTCTCCATCTCCAAGAACTGCGGCAGGTCGTTCAGGTTCTCGTGGTCCAGCGAATCGGCCACGGCCCGCAGGTGCAGCTTGGCCTCGGAGAAGTCGTACGCCATCCCCCCCTCCCCCAGCTCCTCGAAGGCCAGGCACGCCTCCACCTCGTAGCGGTGCCCGTGCAGCCGCTCGCACTTGCCGTGGTACGAGCGGAGGAAGTGCGCGGAGTCGTAGTGCGCCTTGACGTTGATCAGGTACATGAAAGCCTAGCCGGCTGCCTGGACGGCGATGACGGGGATCTCCACGCCGGGCGGCTGCGAGGCGGCGAACACCACCGCCCGCGCCACGTCGTCGGGGGAGAGCATCTGGGCGCGCGACGGGAGGTCGGCGCGTGCGTCGGGGTCGACGGGGTCCCACAGCGGGGTGTCGGTGGCCCCGGGCTCCACCAGGGTGGCGCGCACCCCGGAGCCGCGGATCTCCTGCGCCAGCACCTCGTGCATCCCCCGCAGCCCGAACTTGGAGGCGGAGTACGCCCCGTTCTCGGGGAACGCGACGCGCCCGGCCACGGAGCCCAGGTTGACCACGTGCCCGGAGCGCCGCTGGAGCATCAGCGGGAGGAAGGCGCGGATCAGGAGGAAGGGGCCGCGCAGGTTGACGGCGAGCTGCCGGTCGAACGTTTCCGGGTCGGTCCCGGCCAGGGGCGCCAGGGCGAAGGTCCCGGCGGAGTTGACCAGGATGTCCGGGGCGTCGCCCAGCAGCTCGGTGACGTACCCCGCGAGCCCGTGCACGGAGGCGGGGGAGGTGACGTCCGCGGCGATGGCGTGCCCGCCGACTTCGGCGGCGGCGCGGTCCAGGTCGCTCCGGGTGCGCGCCACCATCCCCACCCACGCCCCCTGGCGCACCAGCTCGCGCGCGACGGCGAGCCCGATCCCGCGGGAGGCGCCGGTGACCAGCGCGGTCTTTCCCTGCAGGGACTCGCTCATGCGCTCTCCGGGAAGGAGGGACGGAGGGGGATCAGCCAAGGACGCCGTTGACCATGCAGAGGCGCAGGAACTCCTCGCGGGTGCGCAGGTCCTCCAGGAACACGCCCTTGACGGCGCTGGTGATGGTCTTGGAGTTCTGCTTCTCCACGCCGCGCATCATCATGCACAGGTGCGCGGCCTCGATCACCACGCCCACGCCCTGCGGCTGGAGCACCTCCTGGATGGCGACGGCGATCTGCTCGGTGAGGCGCTCCTGCACCTGGAGCCTGCGCGCGAACACCTCGACGATGCGCGGGAGCTTGGAGAGCCCCACGATCTTGCCGTTCGGGATGTAGGCGACGTGCACCTTGCCGAAGAAGGGGAGCATGTGGTGCTCGCACATCGAGTACATCTCGATGTCCTTGACCAGCACCATGTTGTGGTGCTCCTCCTCGAAGATGGCGTCGCCCACCACGTCGCGGACGGAGAGGTCGTACCCCCGCGTCAGCCACTTCAGGCTCTTCTCCACCCGCTCGGGGGTCTTCAGCAGCCCCTGGCGCGCGGGGTCCTCTCCCAGCTCGGCCAGGATGTCTCGCACCCGCTCCTGGAACGGGGTGGTGACCGCTTCCTCCGTCGTGGACATTCTCGCTTCACTCCCCGGTGTATTCAACGGAATTTCGAGGCGTCTCCCAGAGCACCAGGCGCACCAGCCGGCCGCCCGGGACGCGCGGGGCGAGCCGGTTCCAGATGGCGACCACCAGGTTCTCGGTGGAGGGGATGATCCCCTCCAGCCAGGGGACGTCCAGGTTCAGGTTGCGGTGGTCGAGGTCGCCGATGACCTCCTCGGCGGTGTCGCGCAGGACGGCCAGGTCCACCACGTACCCGGTGACCGGGTCGGGCCGGCCCTCGACGGTGACGTCCATCTCGTAGTTGTGCCCGTGCCAGTTCGGGCTGTTGCACAGGCCGAAGAGCCGCCGGTTCTCCTCGTCGGAGAGGGCGGGGTTGTGCAGCCGGTGCGCGGCGCTGAAGTGGACCCGGCGGGTGACGCGGACCTTCGGCACCAATGCCTCCTTGAAAGGACAAGAAAACAACGGGCCAGCCTCGCATGCGAGACCAGCCCGTGTCGGAACGCGCCGGGAAGGATTTTTGAAGCCTGTAAGGAACAGTGTGGTGGCGTCCCCTTGGCTTCCGCCTTCCCGCGGAGGGGCCTGGCGTCGGCCTCGAGAAGCGGCCCCGGCTTCAAAAGCGTTGGCTCAAAAATGGGGCTTCCCGGCGCGTCTGACGGGCACAATGATAACCGCGCGACCAGCCCCGGTCAAGCATTTTCCGGGCGCTCTCCCCGCCCCCGCTCAGGGCCCGACGACCAGGACCAGCGCGGGGTCGAACACGGCCCGGCCGCCCTCCAGCACCTGGAGCACCAGCGAGGTGGTCCCGGCGGCGCGGCCGGTCACCACCACCTCGTCGGAGCCCTGCGCGGACACCCCCGCGACGGCGGAGATGACCACCGTGGGGCGGAGGGTGTAGCCCCCGGAGCCCAGCGAGATGCGCGAGCCGGAGGCGGAGGTGAGGAAGACGCGGAAGGTCTGCTGCGCGCCGGCCGCCACGCGCACGGCGCCGGTGACGCCGGCGCCGTTGTAGGCCGCCACCTGGTCGCCCCGGGAGTCCACCACCACCAGCCCGGTGGGGATCTGCCCGTCGGTGCCGGTGCCGGCGTCGGCGCAGGAGGCCAGGCCCCCCGCGGCGGCGAGGAGCGCGAGGGCCAGGACCCTGCGGCGGATGGATGCGATGCTCACGGCTCGTGCTCCTTGGTCTGCAGGTCTTTAGAACAGCACCCGGTACACCAGCGACAGGTTGCGGCCCGGGTTGGGGGCGAAGGCCTTGATGCGGCTGGAGGCCTCGCGGTAGCTCTCGTCCAGCAGGTTGTCGGCCCGCACGGTGAGGGTGTGCACCCGGTTGCCCACGATGAAGCGGAACCCGGCGTTCAGGTCCACCAGGGTGTAGGCGTCGGTGGGGACGTCCACGCACCCCTCGTCGTCGGCGTCGCAGTCCGGCTGCGAGACGCGGTCCTGCCGGAAGGAGTGGCGCGCCTCCAGCCCCACGGAGTAGCGCCCGTCGTCCCACCCCACCGAGCCGCCGACGCGCGCGGCCGGGATGAAGGGGAGCGGGGCGCCGCCGGCGAAGGAGCCGCGGACCAGGTCGCCCATCACCCCCACCACGAAGTGCCGCCCGACGGCGGTCTCCACCTGCCCCTCCAGCCCGCGGAGGGTGGCGTCCTCCTGCCCGAAGCGGTTGAGCGGGACGGTGGCCTCGCCGTCCTCCTCGGCGAAGGTGGTGTCGCCGACGATGACCGGGGTGACGTAGTCGTCGATCCGGTTGTAGAAGGCGGCCACCTGCGCGTTGACGCGCTCGCTCTGGGCGCGGAGCACGGCCTCGACCCCGGTGTTGGTCTCGGTCCGCAGCCCGGGGTTCCCCACGTCGTACGTCCCGGCGGCGGCGTGGAAGGCGTTGGAGAACAGCTCCTCCACGGTGGGAGCCCGGAAGGACCGTGCCGCGCTGACGCTGGCGGAGAGCCGCTCGCCCAGCGGGACGGCGAGGCCCACGGAGCCGGACAGGTTGCTGAAGTCGCGGGAGCGGGCGGGGCCGAACTTCTCGTCCCCCTCCCTGGAGTCGATGCGGTACACGTCGTAGCGGGCGCCCACCTGGAAGCGGGGCGACCCCTCGCGGGCGAGGATCGGGAGCTCCTGGTAGACGAAGACGCCGCCGTTGCGCGAGTCGGCCGCGGGGGTGAGCGCCTCCTCGCCCTCGGCGGAGTACTGCTTGAAGAGCCCGGACACGCCGAGGGCGCCGCTCACCCGCCCGACCCCGGTGCGGGCGACGAGCCCGAGGGTCTGGGTGTCCAGGTTGAAGCGGCTCCCGATCTCGCCGGACTCCTCCACCTCGTCGTGCCCGTACCGCTGGGCGCTCCCCTCCAGGCGGAGGTTGGTGAAGAAGCCGTTCCCCAGCGCCAGGTCCACCCGTCCGCTGGCGTCCTGCCGGCTCCCTTCGATGCGCACGCCGGCCTCCTCGGCTCCCGGGGGGGAGGGGAGCCCGTAGCGGAAGCCGTACGCGCCGAAGGAGAGCCCGCCGGTGACGCGCTCGCCGACGTACCCGACGCCACCGACGCCGTAGGCGTTGCGGTACGAGGTGTTGTCCAGCCGGCCGCCGCCCCCCACGTGCACGTCGTCGGTGCTCCGCGCGCCGGCCCGGGCGGTGACGGCGAGGACCGAGCCCACGGGGAGGGTGAGGGCGCCCGACACGGCGCCGCCCGGGTTGACCGACTCCCCCTGCACGGCCACGTACCCGTCCAGGTGCCCGGGGACGGTGGTGGGGATGTCGGTGGAGACCACGTTGACCACGCCGCCCAGGGCGTTGCTCCCGTACAGGAGCGACGCGGGCCCGCGCACCACCTCCAGCCGGGTGGCGCTGAGCGGGTCGATGGAGAGGGCGTGGTCGGCGGAGGTGGAGGACAGGTCGCCGGTGCGCTGCCCGTTCTGCACCACCAGCACGCGCTCGCCGCTGAGGCCGCGGATGACGGGGGTGCTGGTGGCGGGGCCGCCGTAGCGGGTGGCGATCCCCGGCTCGCGGGACAGGGTCTGCGCGACGGTGCCGCCCAGGTTGCGCTCCAGCGCCTTCCCGGAGAGCTCGACGGTGGACTGGGTGATGTTGAGCGGGTCGGCGCTGGTGGCGGAGGCGGTGACGTTGATCCCCTCGATGGCCAGCGCGGTGGAGCGCATGACCAGGGTCACCCGCACGTCGGCGCCGCTCTCGGGAACGGCGACCACGGCGTGCGCGGGGGCGTAGCCGATCAGCACGGCGTCCAGGTGGTACGTCCCGGGGCGCAGCGAGCGGAAGGTGAAGGTGCCGTCCCCGGCGGTGGTGGTGGTGCGGCCGATCTCGGCGACGACCACCTGCGCGTTGGGGAGGGGGCGGCCGGCGGTGTCCTGCACCACGCCGCGGATGGGCGGGGCGAAGGCGGTGGTGTCCGCGGCCGCCGGAACGGAGGCGCGGGCGTCCGGCGCGGCGCCCAGGGGGGCCGCGCAGGCGAGGAGCGCGAGCGCGCCGAGGGCGCGCCGCAGCGTGTGGGTCGACATGCTGGTTGCTTCCCGTGACGGTGTGGTGCCGGGCCCGTCCGGTGGTCGCCGGCGGGCCGAGGCGTCTGACTTTTCTCCGAGTGTGTCGTCGGGGCCGCGGAAGCGGCGGGTCAGGCCACGGGAGGGCCGCGCGCCTGCGCCGGGGGCGCGGGCCGCACGGGCCGGAGGGTGGGGACCTCCGGGTGGTCGGGGAGAGTCGGGGGTGGCGAGCGCCTCGAAGGCGTTCGCCTCGACCGGGAGGGCCGCGGCGCCGAGCGCCTGGCAGACGACGCAGGCCAGCTCGTCGTGCGCCGGGGGCTCCGCGTCGCGGCGGTCGTCGCCGCGCGCGTCGGCGGGCGTCTCGGCGGCGACCGCCAGCGCGTGCACCCACGGCCCGGCCGCGCCACCCCCGAAGTGGAGGAGCGCGGCGAGGAGCAGGGCGAGGCGCAGCATGCGGCGGCGCGGCGTGGGACGGTCGTTCATGGCGGTGACGTTACCCCCTGCGCCCGGAGGGGGTTCCTCTCCGGGCCGGCGCTTCCGCATACGGACCGCCAGCAATCCGCACGCGGGCGTCCTGCTCCCGCGGAAGAGAATCCTGGACGCCCACATGGTGCTCGCATAATATGTCTTATAACGAGCCGCACCGAACGGACCAATTCCTTTCGAAGCTCGTAGCCCGCAACGAGGAGGTTCCTCATGAGAACGGCACTCCGGAACGCGACCCGGACCCTGCTGGTGGCCGCGGCGGTCGCCCTGTCGGCCTGCGCCGACGGCGATCCGCTCGGCGTCTCCTCCACCGGTCCCGCCCACCGCCTGCTGGCGAACTCCAGCGAGACGCTGTCGAGCGGGATCAACCTGACGCCGGGGTCGTACGGGAGCTGGAACGTGGCCATGCCGTCCGGGATCAACATCATCACGCTGAGCTTCGACGGCCGCATCAACTGGTCGGGGACGGCCGGGAACAGCAACGTCCTGGAGATCGTCGTGAACGGGTACACGGTTACCGGGAACCTCCAGAAGGGCTCCAGCTACACCTACGGGAACTACAGCCTGACCGAGCCCTACTACGACGACCGGGGCGCCGCCTGGGGCCAGGCCAACGACTACTGGGGGCTGTTCTGGAGCCCGGACTTCGTGCAGAACAACACCTCGACCAACTCGTACTACGTGTCGGGCGGCAACGCCTACACGTACGTGTTCGACGTGAGCGGCCTGGTGAGCCCGGGCCAGACGAACACCATCACCATCACCAACCGCGGCGGGTGGGTGTACACGGCCACGGGCAACACGCCGACGGTGGTGCTCCGCGACGTGGTGGTGACCGCCAGCTAGTCCGCAGCGGCGCCGGCCGCCGGTGCGGCCGGCGCTTCGCCTACTCCAGGTACGAGCGCAGCTTCCCCAGGTTCAGGCGGTCCTGGGCGGCCATGTCGTCGTCGCCCTTGGGGGTCTCGATCACCTTGGGAATCGCCCGCGAAGCGCGGGTCGTTCATGATGCGGCGGAAGGGGGCCTCACCGAGGGTGCCCTCGCCGATGCCGGCGTGGCGGTCCTTGCGGCTGCCGAAGGGGACCTGCGAGTCGTTGAGGTGGAAGAGGCGCAGCCGCTCCAGCCCGACGACGTCCTCCAGGCGCCGCATGACGCCGTCGTAGTCGCCCACCAGGTCGTACCCGGCGGAGTACACGTGGCAGGTGTCCAGGCACACCCCCACGCGGACGCGGTGCTCGGGGGAGATGCGCTCGATCATCTCGGCCAGCTCCTCGAAGGTGGCGCCCAGCACCTTCCCCGCCCCGGCGGTGGTCTCCAGGAGGACCATGGTGCGTCCGGGGACCTCGGCGAGCGCCTCCTCCACCAGCGCGGCGTTCTGCGCCAGCCCCCGCTCGCGGTCGCCGTCGGTGGCGTTGCCGGGGTGGGTGACCACGGCGTCCAGCTGCAGGCTCACGGCGCGGCGCAGCTCGCCCTTGAAGCACTCCAGAGAGCGCGCCCGCAGCTCGGGGTCGGCGGTGGCGAGGTTGATGAGGTAGGAGTCGTGCGCGACGGCGTAGCCGATGGCGTGCTCGCGCACCCCGTCGCAGCACGCCCGGCACTCCTCTTCGGCGAGGGACGGCTCGGCCCAGCGGTTGGGCTGCTTGGTGAAGATCTGGATGGCGGAGGCGCCGATCTCGGCGCCCCTCCCCGGGGCGTTCCGCACCCCGCCGGCCGTGGAAACGTGTGCACCGAGGAGCACGTCAGGACCTCGCGACTGCTGTTCTGGAAAGGTGGGTTGGCGGGCGGAAGGTAGGGAGGCCGGCGGGGGGTGTCAACGCGGGCGGGAGCACGAAGTGGACAGGAACCGCAACGGCCGTCGCTCACGGTCGGTCGTCGGACCTGCGGCTGTCCCGCAAGTGACGATTCACCCGGACGAGCCAGACCGCGAGTGGCACGAGGACGATCAGCAGGATCACCAGCGCGCCGAAGAAGAGCTCCCCGGAATAAGGGCCGGAGAGGAGGACCACGCCGAGGAGGGGGCTCATGGATGCTCACTGTCTGCAAGGTGGACGTGCAGGTGCGGTGTTCGGGGCACGGACCGGCAACCCTCGTTCCGCACCGCAAGTGGTTGTCGGACGACGGACGCGGGCCGCTGCGCGACTCCTCGGCCGCGGCATCCATGTCCCACGTGGGGGAGGCGTGCCGCAGGGGATCCGTCGTTCGCAGTTCCCGTCGTACCCCTATGATCCTGTCGGAGGGAGACACCGGGGCTGTTTCCGGTGGCTCACTCCGGGGCGGGGAGACTGCCGGGCTGTTTCGGCAGGCTCACCGCCCCCGCGCAGGAGACGGGCCGCAGTTTGGCCCGGCTCCGGAGCGGCCCACCACCATTTATCCTCAACCCCACTCACCCACGCAGACGGTAGTTGACGATGGTCTGCCGCCCGTCCTCCAGGCGCGCCACCATGGACACCACCTCTCCCTCGTCCAGCCCCCGCGCGATGGAGCGCACGTCCTCCACCCCCTTCACCTCGCGCCCGTTGATGCTCTCGATCCGCATGCGCGGAGCGAGCGCGCCGGACGCCGGCCCGGTGGGGTCCACCCCGGTCACCACCACCCCGCCGTCGTACGACAACCGGTACTGCCGGGCGGTGGAGGCGTCCATCTCGGTGGCGTTGAAGCCCAGCCGCTCCACCGGGTCGCGCACCGCCTCGGCGGCGGGGGCGGTCTCGGCCTTGCGGCCCTGCAGCTCGCCCAGCTTGACGCTCACCCGCTGGCGCCGGCCGTAGCGGACCAGGTCCACGTCCACCCGCTCGCCGGGGCGGCGGGAGGCGATCACGGCCATCAGGTCGCCCTCGTCGCGGACGGGGGCGCCGCCGATGGCGACCACCACGTCGCCCATCCGCATCCCGGCCTCGGCCGCGGGGCCGGTGGGCTCGGTGGCGATCACGGCGCCGTCGGCGCTGGCGAGGCGGAACACCTCGGCGTCGGCGGGGGTGACGCTGCGCACCTGCACGCCGAGCATGGGGCGGTGCACCACGCCGTAGCGGATCAGGTCGTCGGCGATGCGCTTGGCCAGGTCGATGGGGACGGCGAAGCCGTAGCCGGAGTAGAACCCGGTGACGGAGGCGATGGCGCTGTTGATCCCCACCACGCGCCCGGACAGGTCCACCAGCGGCCCGCCGGAGTTGCCGGGGTTGATGGCGGCGTCGGTCTGGATGAAGTGCTCCAGCGGCGCGGTGGCGCTGCGGTCCTGCTGCATGATCCCGATGGAGCGCCCCTTGGCGCTCACGATCCCGGCGGTGGTGGTCTGCCCCAGCGACAGGGGGTAGCCGAGCGCCAGGACCCAGTCGCCGGTCTGGAGCGCCCCGGAGTCGCCCAGCTTCGCCACGGGGAGGTCCTTCGCCTCCACCTTGAGGACGGCGACGTCGCTGTTGGGGTCGCGCCCCACGACGCGGGCGTCCAGCTCCCGCTTGTCGGCCATGACCACGGTGACGCGGGCGGCGTTGGCGACCACGTGGTTGTTGGTCAGGATGTAGCCGTCGGGGCTGATGATGAAGCCGGAGCCGCTCCCGGACCGCGGGGCCATCTGCTGCCCGCCCCCGCCGAAGAACTGCTCCAGCGGGGTGCCCCGGACCCCGTCGGGGACGTTGGAGACGGCGCGCGGGGCGGTCTCGTACTTGACGTACACCACGGACGGGAGCGCGGCGCTGCTGGCGGTGCGGAAGGCGGTGGAGAGGGACTCGGGCCCGGGCGGCTGGGCGCCGGGCGCCGGGAGGGCGGCCTCGGCGGAGTTCTGCGCCCGGAGGTCGGGGAGCGGGTCGCGGACGACTTCCATGGCCGTGGCGGCGACGCCGATCCCCAGCACCATCGCGCCCGGGACCGCGAGCTTGCGGAGCCTGTTCATCTGCTGCATCCTCCGGTGACGATTCGTGAGTCGTGGACCCTCTGCTCTGGGGAAGGTTTACACGACGCGGGAAAGCGCCGTTCCGGGGTTGGGTTAAGGGCGGGTTAGACGGCGATTAAACCTCGTTAATCGGGGAGTCATGCGGATTCTGATCGTGGAGGACAGCGCGGGGATCGTGGGCTTCCTGCGGAAGGGGCTGCGGGAGGAGGGATACACGGTGGAGGTGGCGATGGACGGCGACACCGGGTTCCAGCGGGCCATGGGGGAGCGCTTCGACGCGGCGGTGGTGGACGTGATGCTCCCGGGGCGGAGCGGCTTCCAGCTGGTGCGCGACCTGCGCGAGGCGGGGGTGGCGCTCCCGGTGCTCCTGCTGACGGCGCGCGACCGCACGGAGGACAAGGTGGAAGGGCTGGACTCGGGGGCGGACGACTACCTGACCAAGCCCTTCGAGTTCTCGGAGCTGGCGGCGCGGCTGCGGGCGCTGCTGCGTCGCTCGGGGAGCGGGGCCCCGGCGAACCTCCGGGTGGGCGACCTGGAGGTGGACCCGGCGACGCACGAGGTCCGCCGCGCGGGGGAGAAGGTGGAGCTGACGCCCAAGGAGTTCGCGCTGCTGGAGTTCCTGGTGCGGAACGCGGAGCGTCCGCTGTCCCGGGCGGTGATCATGGAGCACGTGTGGGGGATCCGCTTCGACCCGGGGACCAACGTGGTGGACGTGTTCATCAACTCGCTGCGCAACAAGCTGGACCCGGAGCGCCGCATGATCCAGACGGTGCGGGGGGTGGGGTACGTGCTCAAGGCCCCGGACGCGGAGGAGGGATGAGGCCCCGGCCGCGCGCGCCGTCGCTCCGCCGGGAGATCGTCCTGTGGTACTCGGTGGTGCTGCTGGTGGCGCTGACGCTGTTCGCGGGGCTCAGCTACCTGATCCTGCGCCGGACGCTGGCGCGGGCGGGGACGGCGTCGCTCCGCCAGACGGCGCTGGCGGCGGAGCAGCTCCTGGTGCCGGCGCACATCCCCCGGGTGACGGTGGAGGAGCGCCGGGTGCCGCCCGGGAAGGGGGACGTGGAGGCGCTGCTGCGCCGCACGCAGCTCCCCAGCGGGGACATGGTGGACATCTACGTGGCGCGCACGGGGGACGTGGAGAACCGGGCGCTGCGCTCCTTCCTGGTGATCTCGCTCCTCCTGATCCCGGTGACGGCGGCGGCGGCGGCGATGGGGGGGCGCACGCTGGCGGACCGCATCCTCCGCCCGCTGGACCGCCTGGTGGCGGCGTCGCGGGAGATCGGGATCGGGGCGCTGTCGCGCCGGGTGGAGGAGCCGGACCGCCCGGCGGAGATGCGGGAGCTGTCGCTGGCCTTCAACGGGATGCTGGAGCGCCTGGAGCGGGCGGTGGACACGCTGCGCCGCTTCACGGCGGACGCGAGCCACGAGCTGCGCACGCCGCTCACGGCGATCCAGGGGACGGCGCAGGTGGCGCTGGCGCGGGAGCGCTCGGCGGAGGAGCTGCGCGGGACGGTGGAGGAGATCCTGGAGGAGACGCGCTGGACGCTGGGGCTGGTGGAGGGGCTGCTGACGCTGGCGCGCGGGGAGGAGTCGCGGGAGCGGCTGGTGCGCCGCCCGGTGGCGCTGGCGCCGCTGCTGGAGGACGTGCGCGAGATCGGCGAGGCGCTGGCGGAGGGGAGGCCGGTGGCGGTGCGCCTGGAGACGCCCGCGTCGCCGATGGTGGCCGGGGCGGAGGGGCCGCTCCGGCAGCTCTTCCTGAACCTGGTGTCCAATGCGGTCAAGTTCACGCCGGAGGGGGCGGTGACGATGCGCGTGGGGGAGGTGGAGGCGGACGGGGAGCGCTGGGCGGAGGTGGCGGTGGCGGACACGGGGGTGGGCATCCCGCCGGAGGAGCTGCCGCACGTGTTCGACCGCTTCTACCGCGGCGACGCGGCGCGGGTGCGCGAGGGGGGGACGGGGCTGGGGCTGGCGATCGCGCGGATGGTGGCGGAGCAGCACGGCGGCACCCTCGCCGCCGCGAGCGAGCCCGGCCGCGGGAGCACGTTCACGGTGCGCCTGCCGATGGCTCCCGAACCGACGGGCGAATAAATTCGCTGCAACCACGGCACGAAGTCCGCCTTCGCGGACTGACGGCAACGGCGGGGCGGCACCGCGATGGTGCCGCCCCGCCGTGTCGTTGCAGGCTGTCCCCTGTCCCCTGTCCCCTGTCCCCTGTCCCCTGTCCCCTGCCCTCACGCACTCTCGCACCTCCGCGCGCCGTCGCCAGACAGCCAGGCCTCGGCGCGGTCCAGCACCACCTGCTTGGCGCGGAACTTCAGGAGGCGGCGGGCCTCGGGGTAGGCGAGCCAGCGGTAGTCGCTGGCCTCGTCGGAGATGCGCACGCGGTCGGTGCGGCCGTGGGCCAGGAAGTAGACGACGCGCTTCAGCACCAGGAACCGGCCCTCGCCCTGGCCGAGGGTGAAGAGGTACTTCTCCTCCTCGCGGAACCCGGCGCACAGGGCGAACTCCCCCTCGGCGAGGCCGGTCTCCTCGCACAGCTCGCGCTCGGCGGCCTCCCGCTCGCTCTCCCCCTCCTCCACGCCGCCCTTGGGGAACTCCCACATGGGGGTGCGCGTCAGCCGGGAGCGGAGGAGGAGGTAGCTGCGCTCCCCCCCCTCCTCCCGGAACAGGACGACTCCCGCTGCGTGGTGGGACTCCCGCCGCATGGCCCTCCCCTCCCCCCTGGATTCCGCGCCGGACCGCTCTGGCGGCGCAAGGTAGGCGAGGCGGCCCGGGATGGGCAAGCTTTTTGCTTTGCACGGGCCCCGAAACCGTTGTTCCCATGCACCCGAACGCCCGGATTTCCATGCGCCGCTTCGACATGGACGCCCCTCCCCCCGGGGACGGGGAGACCCGTCCGCTGGGGGCGATGTTCCGCGACCTGAGCACGGACGCCTCCACCCTGATCCGGCAGGAGGTGGCGCTGGCGAAGACGGAGATGCGCCGCAACGTCCGCGCGCTCGCGGGAGACGTGGCGAACATGGCGGTGTGGGGGGTGGTGGCCGCCATCGGCGGACTGGTGCTGGTGGCCTTCCTGGTGTCGGCGGTCGGCGACCTGCTGGACAACTACTGGCTGGGGGCGCTGCTGGTGGGGTTGCTCTTCGTGGGGGCGGGGGCCTTCATGGCGCTTCCGCTCGCTGCGCCACCTGCGCACGGTGAGCGTGAAGCCGGAGAACACGGTGGAGACGCTGCGCGACACGCAGGCCTGGGCGCGCGCGGAGGCGTCGGGCCTGCGCGCGTCGCTGGGCGGCGGGGACGGGACGGGCCCCACGGCGCCGCCCAACCGCGTGGCCTCCGCGCAGGCAGGGGGGACGGCGCGGAAGGCGGAGGGCGGGAGCGGCGGGGGCTCCCGGAGCACGAAGGCGTCCGGACCGAAGGAGAGCCTGCCCAAGCGGGTGTGGGCGGAGTTCAAGAAGGACGACGTGGCCGGGCAGGCGGCGAAGGTGGCGTACTACTTCTTCATGTCGCTCCCCCCGGCGCTGATGGCGGTGTTCGCGCTGACGGGGATCTTCGGCGGGCCGGAGACGGCGGAGCGGATCAGCGCGGAGCTGCGCACGGCGCTCCCCGGGGAGGCGGCGGGGCTGGTGGACGACTTCGTGAGCCAGGTGGTGATGCAGAAGAAGCCGGGGCTCCTCTCCATCGGCCTGCTGCTGGCGCTCTGGTCGGCCTCCAACGTGTTCAGCTCGTTCGCCGACACGCTGAACGTGGCGTACGGGGTGGAGGAGGACCGCTCGTTCGTGAAGAAGAAGCTGGTGGCGCTGGGGACGATGCTGGCGGTGGCGGTGCTGTTCCTGGCGGGGAGCACGGCGCTGCTGGCGGGGCCCAAGATCTCGGACGCGCTGGGGCTGGGGGAGGTGGGGCGGGTGGTGTGGGGGATCGCGCAGTGGCCGCTGGCCTTCGTGCTGATCTCGGCGGCGTTCTGGATCATCTACTACGTGCTCCCCAACAAGGACCAGTCGGGGTGCAGGAAGACGCTGTTCAAGGCGTCCATGATCGCCGCGGCGCTCTGGCTGCTGGCGACGCTGGCCTTCCGGCTGTACGTGACGAACTTCAGCTCCTACAGCGCGACGTACGGCTTCATCGGCGCTATCATCGTGCTGCTGCTCTGGATGTACGTGACCTCGATGATGGTGCTGCTGGGGGGGGAGATCGCGTCGGAGATGGAGGAGGGGTAGGAACGGCAGGGGACAGGGAACAGGGAACAGGGAACAGGGGACAGCCTGCAACGACGGGGCGGCGCCGGCACGGTGCCGCCCCGTCTCGCCCCCCACCCCCGGCCCCTCCCCCACAAGGGGGGAGGGGTGCACGACGACGGTCAGGGTTCGGGGAGACTCTGCCGGAGGTACCCTCCGCGCGCCCCCACCCGGCTCGCTTTAGGCTCGCCACCCTCCCCCGTTCCGGGGGAGGGGCATCTCCGAGCAGTCCTGTAGTTCAGTCCGCGAAGGCGGACTTCGTGCCGTTGTTGCAGCGAATTCATTCGCCCGGCACGGACCTCTCCGGAGGAGAGAAACACAAGCACGACAATCAGTTGCGTGAGGGATGCGAGCCCGAAGGGGCGAGACCCGGCGCAGTTTGCCGGGGCTCGACTCCGTTGGGCAGCGTTGTTTGCTGCCCTACGGAGCCGCAGCCCGACCCCGCGCCAGCGGGGGCACGCCCGAACCCGGCCTCATCAGGAGATGCGCACGCCCTCGTGGACGGCGGTCTCGTCGAGCGCATACAGGGCGTCGATGATGCGCCAGCGCAGGGTGCCGGGGCCGGGGGACTCGCGCGCGGCGATCTCTCCGCACAGGCCGAACACGGCGAGGGCGTGGGCGGCGGCGTGCAGGGGGTCGGGCCCGGCGGCGACGAAGGCGCCGGTGAGGGCGCTGGCGCTGCACCCCAGGGCGGTGACGCGCGCCATCATGGGGTGCCCGTTGGCGACGGCGAGGACGGTGGTGCCGTCGGTGACGTAGTCCACGGCGCCGGTGACGGCGACGACGCACTCCAGCTCCCGCGCCAGCTCGCGCGCGACCTCGCGCGCCTCCTCGGAGGCGTGCGAGGCGTCCACCCCCTTCCCCGCCCTCCCCTCCTGCGCGAGCGCCAGGATCTCGGAGGCGTTGCCGCGGATGACGGTGGGGCGGCGGCGCGCCAGCTCCCGCGCGACGCGGGTGCGGTACGGGGTGGCCCCGGCACCCACGGGGTCGAGCACCCACGGGGTCCCGATGGCCGCCGCGCGCTCCGCCGCCCGCTCCATGGCGTCCACCCACGCCGGCGAGAGGGTGCCGATGTTCACCACCAGCGCCGCGGAGATGGAGACGAAGTCCTCCACCTCCTCCACCGCGTGCACCATCGCCGGCGACGCCCCCGCCGCCAGCAGCACGTTGGCGGCGACGTCCATGGAGACGTAGTTGGTGATGTTGTGCACCAGCGGCGACTTGTGCCGCACGGCGCTGAGGTTGGCCCAGGTGGACGAGTGGCTCATGTTCGGTTCTGCGCGCGGACGGTAAAGTTCGGTGCGAGCCGGGAATGTGGGGACCGGGGCGGGAGCGCGAAAGTGCGGGCGCCCTCCGCGCGCCCCCACCCGGCGGCCTTAGAGCCGCCACCCTCCCCCGTTCCGGGGGAGGGGCATCTCCACGCTTCGATCCTCACCCTCCACGGTGTCGTGCTCCCCCTCTCCCAGCATTGGGAGAGGGGGCCGGGGGGTGAGGGCCCGCCGGGCTCCGGAGCGGCCCCAGAGCCAGCGCGAAAGTGCGAGAAGCCCCGGCGCCCGTAGAAGGGCCGGAGCTTCCCGGAAAACCCCTCCCGACCCTGGCGCGGGAGGTACGGGGGAACCCTGGGACGGCGCCTACTTCTCCACGATCAGCGCCGTGACCATCCCGAACATCCCGTGCTCCGACTCGGCGTGGTTCAGCACGTGGCAGTGGAACGCCCACACCCCCGGGTTGTCGGCGTTGACCAGCACGTCCCAGCGCTCGCCCGGGGCCACGTTCAGGGTGTCGCACTTCCACGGCTGCGGCTGCGGCCAGCCGTCCTTGTGGGTGACGGTCATGTGCATCCCGTGCAGGTGCATGGGGTGGATCATCAGCCCCTCGTTCATGAAGCGGATGCGCACCGTCTGCCCCAGCTTGCACTTGATGGGCTCGGTGGCCGGGAAGCCCTTGCCGTTGAGGGTGAACCCGTGGGCGGCGTCGTTGATGATCATGACGTAGTCCACGTCCGCCTTGGGCTCGCTGCGGGTGTCCTTGGGCTC
Organism: uncultured Gemmatimonadales bacterium; assembly: GCA_963733105.1. Taxonomy (GTDB): domain Bacteria; phylum Gemmatimonadota; class Gemmatimonadetes; order Longimicrobiales; family Longimicrobiaceae; genus JAFAYN01. Next base: position 96,003 of record CAVTCB010000009.1, read on the forward strand.
GATGATGAAGGCGCCCAGGAGCCCCATGGTGACCTGGGTGGCCGCGTTGTGGTGCGAGTGGTACATGTGCGACCCCGGGTTGGGGGCCGTGAACTCGTAGGTGTACGTCTCCCCCGGCTTGATGGGCGGCTGGGTGATGAAGGGGACGCCGTCCTGGTCGAAGGGGACCTCCACGCCGTGGAAGTGGATGACCGTGGACTGCTCCAGCTCGTTCCTGAGGGTGACGCGGACCCGGTCGCCCTCGCGGACGCGGATCTGCGGGCCGGGGACCTGGTCGTTGTACGCCCACGCCTCCACCATGCGGCCCGGCTCCACCTCCCACTGGATCTTGCGGGCCACCAGGTCGTAGACCTTGACGTTCCCGTCCATGCGGGGCTGCATGAGCTGGTTCCCCTTCCCCCTGGTGGGGGCGGGAAAGGACTTGACGCCCTTCTCGTGCATGGCGTCCATCTCGTCCGCCTTCATCCGGATCTGCGCGGCGGTCGGGGGCGCGGGCTTGGTGGCGTCGTGCGGCCCGCCCGGGTGCGCGGGAGGCGTCTGCGTGGCGGCGGCGCCGGTGCCGGCGGCCTGCTTCTCCTCCGCCCCGCCGGCGCAGGCGGCGAGCGCGGGCACCGCGAGCCCGAGCGCCGACACGCGCAGGAAGTCCCGGCGGGAGGCCGGGGTCTTGGTGATCGTTTCGGAAATCCCGCTCTCGCTCATCGTCTGTTCCCCTGGATGAAAAAGGACCCTGTCCGGCTGCAACCAAGCTAAGGGGAGGACGCCTCCGCATCTGTCGGGGCGGGATGGAATCCGGCGTCGGGGCGGGACGGACGGGGCGGCGGGGGATCTCCCCACGTGCGGCGGGCCCCGTGTAGGGCAGCCGGGACCGGAGGTTGCATCGGGAACGGCCGGACACGTGACCACGGGAGCCCATGGATTTTCGATACGCGAAGGAGGAGGACGTCCCCCTGCTGGCCGACATCAACCGGCAGCTGATCGAGGACGAGTGGGGCGGAGGGGGGATGTCGCTGGAGCGGCTGGAGGCCCGCATGCGCGACTGGCTGGCGGAGGGCGACTACCAGGCGCTCCTCTTCCGGGAGGACGGCGCGACGGTGGCGTACTCGCTGGTGAGCGTGGACGAGGACTCCGCGTTCATCCGCCACTTCTTCGTGCTCCACGAGCACCGGGGCCGGGGGGTGGGCCGGAGGGCGATGGAGATCCTCCTCCGCGACGTCGTCCCGCCGACGGCGCGCGTGACCCTGGACGTGCTGGCGAGCAACCGCGCCGGGCACCTCTTCTGGCGGTCGGTGGGCTTCACGGACTACGCGATCCGGATGGAGCGGATTCCTGACTCCGGCGCGTAGGCGCGGGCCCGCATTCCCGGTTCGCCGCGGCGGTATTAGGTTGTCGCCGGCTTCCACCCCTTCGCACGCACCCTGATGCACACCGTCCCCGCAGAAGAAGCGCTCGCGCGCCGGCTTCTCTCCACCATCCGCGACCAGGCGATCTTCGCGCTGGACACGGCGGGGCGCGTGCTCTCCTGGAGCCCGGGGGCGGAGCAGGTGACGGGGTACGCGGCGACGGAGGTGGAGGGCCGCCACTTCTCGCTCTTCTACGCGGAGGAGGAGATCGGGCTGGGCGCGCCCGGACGGGAGCTGCGCATCGCGGAGCGGGACGGCAAGGTGGAGGTGGAGGGGTGGCAGCTCCGCAAGGGCGGGAGCCGCTTCTGGGCGGCGGTCACCACCACGGCGCTGCGCGAGGGGACGGGCCCGGTGACGGGGTACGCCCGGCACGTCCGCGACGTGACGGAGCTGCGCCGGGCGGAGGAGGCGCTGCGGCTGTCGGAGGCCAAGTTCTCGGGGATCGTCTCCATCGCCTCGGACGCCATCGTCTCGGTGGACGAGTCGCAGCGCATCGTCCTGTTCAACCGCGGCGCGGAGCAGACGTTCGGCTGGACGGAGGCGGAGGTGCTGGGGCAGCCGCTGGAGATCCTGATCCCGGAGCGCTTCCGCGGCGGGCACGCGGACCACGTCCGCCGCTTCGGGGACGGGCCGGTGGTGGCGCGGCGGATGGGGGAGCGGCGGGAGATCTGGGCGCTGCACAGGGACGGGAGCGAGTTCCCGGCGGAGGCGTCGATCTCGCGCCTGGAGATCACGGGGATGCGCTTCTACACGGCGGTGCTGCGCGACGTGTCGGCCCGCAGGGAGGCGGAGCGGGAGATCCAGGCGGCGCTGGAGCGCGAGCGGGAGGCGCGGGGGGAGGCGGAGGCGGCGGCGCGCGCCCGCGACGAGGTACTGCGCGTGGTGTCGCACGACCTGGGGAACCCGCTGAGCGCGGTGCTGGTGGCGACGTCGGTGCTGATGCGGACGCTCCCGGACGAGCCCTGGGCGGAGGCGGCGCGCGGCCACGTGGCGAGCATCCGCGAGCTGGGGCGCCAGATGCAGCACCTGCGCGAGGACCTGCTGGACGTGGCGAGCATCGAGGCGGGGCACCTCTCGGTGGTGGCGGCGCCGCGCGACCCGGCGGTGCTGGTGGAGGAGGTGGCGAGGCAGCTGGCGGGGGTGGCGGAGGAGAAGGGGGTGGCGCTGGAGGCGGAGGTGGAGGAGGGCCTCCCCCAGGTGCCGGTGGACCGGGAGCGGATGCTCCAGGTGCTCTCCAACCTGGTGGGGAACGCGATCAAGTTCACGCCGGAGGGGGGGCGCATCGTGCTCCGCGCCGGCCGCTCCCCGGGTGGCGTCGTGCTCTCGGTGGCCGACACGGGCCCCGGGATCGCCCCGGAGCACCTCCCGCACGTGTTCGACCGCTTCTGGAAGACGGCCCAGGGGAACCGCCAGGGCGCCGGGCTGGGACTCGCCATCGCACGCGGGATCGTGGAGGCCCACGGCGGGACCCTCCGCGCGGAGAGCGAGCCGGGCCGGGGGAGCACGTTCTACGTGGAGCTGCCGGCGGCAGGGGACAGGGAATAGGGGACAGGGGACAGCCGGCAGAACGACGGGGCGGCGCCGCGAGGGTGCCGCCCCGTCCGCCGGCCTACGTGTCCGGCTTCTTTTTGAAGTAGTCGAGCATGGACTTGGGGCGGGCCTTGCCCCCACCGGTCCTTGCCGGCGGGGTGGTCGTCACCCTCCGGCTGCTGGGGGTGCTCGCCACCACCGGGCTCTTCGCCGGGAGAACGAGCGGGGTCGAAGGGTCGGAGTCCAGTTTCATCTTCTTCAACACCGGCCCGGAGTCACCCCCCTCGTCGCCGGGGGGGGTCTTGTTCTTCCTGCTCGCGGGAGTCGGCACGGCAACCACCGACCCGGTGCCGGAGGCGTGGTCCGCCAGGCCCGCCGATGGGTCGTGCACGGTCGGCGGAGGAGGAGTCGGCTCGACGGCCATCGGCTTACCGACCGGGTCTCCGTCCGACAGGTCCGGCGAGGGGTCGTGCACCGTCGACTGCACCGGAGACGGCTCTTCGGACGGCTTGAGGGCCACGAGCCCCATCGGCTTGATGTATCGCAGGAACTTCTGGTGGATCAGGTCGGCGGCTGCGCGCGCGCCCGCCTGTTGATCCTTGGCGTCGAAGCCGGAGGAGGCGAGGCTCTTGAGCTTCGCCGGGTTGACGTGCTCGAAGAAGGTGTTGACGCTCACGTTCATACGGTCGCTCACCGTCTTCCCGTCTCCGGTGTGCGGAAGCGGAGGGACTCCCAGCCCGCCGAGAGCTTCCCCCTGCTTCAGCATGGCCGTCTGTACGTCCTCCTCGCCTCCCTTGCTCCCCTTGAAGGCCGAGGGGTGCATGCGGGTGTCGACCTCCTTGATCTTCTTCTCGGCCTTGGCGTCCTTCTTCTTGTCCTTTGCAACCTTCTTCTCGCGGACGCCGAAGCTGCTCTTGATCACCTCTTCCGCGTCGGCGCCGCCCTGGATCTTCTTCTTGGCGTTCCTCAGCTCCATGAAGGAGAACGGGAACATGCCGACGTCGCGGCGGCCCTCGGCGGCGAACATGATGGCGTTGTTCAGCGACACGCGCGAGAGGTAGTCCCCGTCCCGGCCCTCCATCTTCTTCTTCGGGTCGCCCTTCATGTGGCGGATGTGGTCGCGGAGGACGTCGACCACCTTGTCCGGCTCGGCGGACTTGGAGTCCGTCCTTCCCGAGAGCGAGAGGATCCGTGAGCCGATGTCCTTGTAGGCGAGGTCCTCGCTGTCCTTGGCCATCTTTCCCGCCTTGTGCACGACGTAGTCGCGGGCGGAGGGGCCGGTGCCGTCGCCGGCGTTCGGGAAGGTGGTCCGGCTGATGAGGCTCGGGGCGTGGCCTCCCGAAGGCTTCAGCGCGAGCGACGAGGGAGCCCCGCTCCCATGGAGCTCGCGGACGACGTTCCACGCGTCGTCGGCGCTGTCGAACGCCCGCTCAGGAGGGGACACGTGCTGGCCGAGCTTCAACGGCTCGTTCTTGACCTCCGGGAGGGGCCGCGTGTCGTTGCCGTAGGCCGTGATCATGCGCCGGTGGAGCTCCCGGACGACCATGTGCGGCGGAATCGACGCTTCCTCGTCGGCGTCGTTCTTGAACTTGAACCGCTGGACCACGCCGGCCCCGGACCGGGGGGAGGGGGAGTACACGGCGATCCGGCCGAAGTCGTGCCCGGCCCCGCCCGTCTGCGCGTACCGGCCGTGCGCCGCCGGGGAGCCGGCCTGCACGGGGGCGGAGGGCCCCGGCGGCGCATGGGGAGCGCGGGCTCGTCCGGTCGCGTTCGCGTAGGTCGCCATGGAGATGGACGGGTCTGGCGGGAAACCACCTGCGGCACCCACATGATACGCACCCGGCGCTCGCGGAGCAACGGGCCTGACGCACGGCTACTTGGGCTTCAGGATCCCGTTCTCCAGGGCGAAGCGGACCAGGTCGGCGCGGTGCGCCAGCCCCAGCTTGCGCATCAGGCGGGAGCGGTAGGTGTCCACCGTCTTGGGGGAGAGGAAGAGCTTCTTGGCGATCTCGCCGGAGCCGTAGCCCTCGGCGGCGAGCCCCAGCACCTCGCGCTCTCGCTCGCTCAGCTCCTCCAGCGGGTTGGCCTCGCCCCGCTCCTCGGCGGTCTTGTAGCCGCGCAGCAGGATCTTGGCGGCCTTGGGGTAGAGGAACACCTCGTCGCGCGACACCATGCGGATGGCGTGGATCAGGTCCTCGTCCGCGCTGGTCTTGCGCACGTACCCGCTCGCCCCGGCCTCCAGCACCGGGAGGAGCGACTCCTCCTCGGAGTTGGAGCTGAGGATCAGCACGCGCGCCCCCGGCCCCAGGGCGGTGATCTGGCGGGTGGCCTCCAGCCCGCCCATCCCGGGCATCACCAGGTCCATCACCACCACGTCGGGGCGGATGGCGCGCACGCGCTCCAGCGCCTCCTCCCCCGTCCCCACCTCCCCCACCACCTCCACGTCGGGCTCCAGCCCCAGGAGCGCGCGGAGCCCGCCCCGCAGCACCGGGTGGTCGTCGACCAGGAGGACCCGGATCTTGTCTTCCATCGCTCGCGCTCGCCTCTCGCTCGTGGACTCTCCCCCATCCCCCTCACGTTCTCGCCCCCGGCGCCCCGCGTCAAGGGACCGCCGGTCACGAGGCGGCGCGCATGGACTCGCGGGCCTCGCGCGAGGGGAGGCGCGCCGCCTCGCCCGCGACGGCCTGCCGCGGGATCACCAGGACGCTGCAGAGCGCGCTCCGCAGCGCCCCTTCGGCCACGCTCCCCAGGAGGATGCGCGCGGCGCCGGTGCGGCCGTGCGTCCCCACCACGATCAGGTCGGCGTCCCAGGCGGCGGCCTCGGAGACGATCTCGCGGGCCGGGTCGCCGAAGCGGACCCGCGGCTCCACCGGGCGGCCCCGGGGGAGCCGCCCGTCGAGGAAGGCGTCCAGCCCCCGCGCGGCCTCCCCCGGGCCGTGCCCGCCGCGGAGCTCGGGCGGGAGGGTGAGGTCGTCCCACCCCACGTGCAGCGCGCGCAGCTCCGGCGCGTCGGCGCCGAAGGCGGCCTGCACCACGTCCAGCCCCGCCTCGTGCACCGCCTCGCCCAGCTCGGAAAGGTCGGTCGCCAGGAGGACGCGGCGCACGAGGCCGGTGAGCGGCGGGCGGACCACCAGGACGGGGCACCCCGCGCGGTGCAGGACCCGCTGGGCGGTGGTCCCCAGGACGGCGCGGGCCAGCGCCCCGCGCCGGGTAGCGCCCACGATCAGGAGGTCGGCGCCCACCCGCTCGGCGGCGCGCGCCAGGACCCGGTCGGCGGGGCCGTGCACCGCCTCGCAGAACACCCCGCAGGCGGGGGCGAGGGCCCGCACCTGCGACTCCAGGCGCGCCTGGAGACCATCCTCCCCCGACCCGCGCGCCAGCGCGTAACCGGCCGCCTCGAAGGCGTGGACCACGTGGAGGCCGGCGCCGGTGCGCGCGGCCAGGCGGATGGCGGCGGGGAGGACGGAGTCCACGCCGTCGAGGACGGCGACCCCCACCACGATGCTGCGAACGGTCCCGGACATGTGCGTCCTCCCGGAGAGAGTGTGCGTTCCGGGATGGAAGCTACGTCGAAGGTGGCGGGGAGTATGTCCGGGCCGGCGGGTGGCGCGCGTGGGGGAGCGCTGGAGGATCGTGAGGGGGAAACCCCTACACGGCAAAACGGAGAGGGGCGCCCGCCGGGGCGCCCCTCTCTTCGCGTGCGGACTCCGGCGGCTACCGCGCCGCGGCCCGTCCCCCGCCCCGCCTGCGCCACAGGTAGTACACGGGGATGCCAAGGAGCACGATGAACAGCCCCGAGAAGCTGTACTCGGGCTTCGCCACCAGGAGGATGAGCGCGATGGCGAGCGCGGAGAGCAGGTACAGCGCCGGGACCACCGGGTAGCCGAAGGCGCGGTACGGGCGGTGGAGGTCGGGCTGCTTCCGGCGCAGGGAGAAGAGCGCCACCATGGTGAGGACGTAGAAGACCAGCGCCGCGAAGATCACGTAGTCCAGGAGCTGCCCGTACGACCCGGTGAGCGTGAGGAAGGCGGTCCACACCCCCTGCACCGCCAGCGCCCAGGTGGGGACGCGCGTGGTGGGGGAGATGCGCCCCGCGCGCTCGAAGAAGAGCCCGTCGCGCGCCATGGCGTAGTAGACCCGCGCCCCGGCCAGGATCAGCCCGTTGATGCACCCGAAGGTGGACACCAGGATGGCCCCGGCCATCAGGTACTGCCCCACCGGGCCGAACATGGCCTCCATCGCCAGCGACCCCACCCGGTCCTGCTCGGCGTTCTGGATGGCGGCCAGGGAGAGGACGTTGAGGTAGGCCACGTTCGCCAGCACGTACAGGAGCGTCACCAGCCCCGTCCCCAGCGCCAGCGCCAGCGGGAGGTTGCGCTCCGGGCGGCGCACCTCGGCGGCGGCGAAGGTGACGTTGTTCCAGGCGTCGGAGGAGAAGAGCGACCCCACCATCGCCGCGCCGAAGGCCAGCACCACGGCCGGGAGGACCAGCTGCATCCCCAGGAACGAGGTGGCCTGCGGGCCCGCGGTGGTGTCGGCGAAGACGTGCTGGAAGTTGAGCGCGATCGCCTCCGGGTTCCGCCCCAGGGTGAGCCCCAGGAGGATCAGCCCCAGCAGCGCCCCGGTCTTGGCGAAGGTGAAGACGTTCTGGATCCACTTGGCCTCGCGCAGCCCCCGCATGTTCACCAGGGTGAGCAGCGCGATCACGGCGATCCCCACCACCCGCTGCGGGGAGAGCCCCAGCTCGATCTCCCCCCCCGGGACGGGGATCTTGCCGAAGGAGGCGAACAGGTCGGGAGAGACGGCGGGGAAGAAGACGCCCAGGAAGCGCGCGAACGCCACCGCCACGGCGGCGATGGTCCCGGTCTGGATCACCAGGAAGAGCGTCCACCCGTAGAGGAACCCCGGGAGGTGCCCCAGCCCCTCGCGGAGGAACACGTACTGCCCCCCCGCCTTGGGCATGGCCGCCGCCAGCTCGCCGTAGGAGAGCGCCCCGGCCACCGTGATCAGCCCCGTCGCCACCCACACCCCGAGGAGCGCCCCGGGCGAGCCCATCTGGCGCGCGATGTCGGCGGAGACGATGAAGATCCCCGACCCGATCATGGAGCCCACCACCAGCATGGTGGCGTCCAGCAGGGAGAGCCCCCGGTGGAACTCGGTCTCGGACGAGACCGTCCCGGGCGGGGGGGGTTCGAGCGTGGTGGACATGGAGGCTCCGGATGGGGTGTGGCTCGGGGAGGGACGGTTGAGTCTGGCAGGTCGGGCGCCGCCGCGCAAGAAGCACGGAGGGCCCGGCGTCGCCGCCGGGCCCTCCGTGTCCACGGGGATCGGAAGAGCCTACCGGACCGCCACGGCCGCCGGCGCCGTGCGGGGCGCGGCCTGCGAGATCGGCTGCGTGATCTCGGGGTTCTCGCGGTCCAGGTCGCGGTCGGCGCGGGGCTCGGCCGCGATGTGCGGCGCGATCACCAGCGCCACGATGGACATCAGCTTGATCAGGATGTTCATCGACGGGCCGGAGGTGTCCTTGAAGGGGTCGCCCACGGTGTCGCCGGTGACGGCGGCCTTGTGCGCGTCCGAGCCCTTGTACACCGTCTTCCCCTCGATCTCCACGCCCTTCTCGAACGACTTCTTGGCGTTGTCCCAGGCGCCGCCGGCGTTGGACTGGAACATCGCCATCAGCACGCCCGACACGGTCACGCCGGCCAGCATCCCGCCCAGCACCTCCGGCCCCATGGCGAAGCCGACGATCACCGGGGAGATCAGCGCGATGGCGCCGGGGATCACCATCTCGCGGATGGCGGCGTTGGTGGAGATGGCCACGCAGCGGCCGTACTCCGGCTTCCCCGTCCCCTCCAGGATTCCCGGGATCTCCCGGAACTGGCGGCGGACCTCCTGCACCATCGCCATCGCCGCGCGGCCCACGGCCGCGATGGCGAGCGAGGAGAAGATGAAGGGGATCATCGCGCCGATGAAGAGCCCGCCCAGCACCCGCGCGTTGGAGATGTCGATGGCGTCGATGTTGGCGATCCCCATGAACGCCGCGAAGAGCGCCAGCGACGTCAGCGCCGCCGAGGCGATGGCGAAGCCCTTCCCCGTCGCGGCGGTGGTGTTCCCCACCGCGTCCAGGATGTCCGTGCGCTGCCGCACCTCGGGGGGAAGCTCGCTCATCTCGGCGATCCCGCCCGCGTTGTCGGCGATGGGGCCGAAGGCGTCGATGGCGAGCTGCATGGCCGTGGTGGCCATCATCCCCGCCGCCGCGATCGCCACGCCGTACAGCCCGGCGAACTCGTACGACATGATGATCCCGCCCGCCAGCACCAGGATGGGGAGCGTGGTGGACTCCATCCCCACCGCCAGCCCGCCGATCACGTTGGTGGCGTGCCCGGTGGACGACTGCCGCACGATGGAGGCGACGGGGCGCCGCCCCATGGCCGTGTAGTACTCGGTGATGATGCTCATCAGCGCGCCGACCACCAGGCCGACGACCACGGCCCAGAACACCCCCATGGCCGTGAACGGCTCGGCGCCCAGGCGGCGCATGGTCAGCTCACCGTCCGGGAGCATGTACTGGATGAGGAAGTAGGCCACGATGCCGGTGAGGGCGATGGAGACCCAGTTCCCCAGGTTCAGCGCCCCCTGCACGTTGCCGCCCTCCTTGACCCGCACCAGCATGATCCCGGCGAGCGAGCACACGATCCCCAGCCCGGCGAGCACCATGGGGAGGAGGATGGGGGACATCCCGCCGAAGCCGTCGTTCCCCGCCACCACCTCGCGCCCCAGCACCATGGTCGCCAGGATGGTCGCCACGTAGGAGCCGAACAGGTCCGCGCCCATCCCGGCCACGTCGCCCACGTTGTCGCCCACGTTGTCGGCGATGGTGGCGGGGTTGCGCGGGTCGTCCTCGGGGATGCCGGCCTCCACCTTGCCCACCAGGTCGGCGCCGACGTCGGCGGCCTTGGTGTAGATCCCGCCGCCCACGCGGGCGAAGAGCGCGATGCTCTCCGCGCCGAGCGAGAAGCCGGTGAGCACCTCCAGCGCCCGCTCCATCTCCGGGCCGTTCGCGGAGGCGCCGTCCACGAACATGTGGTAGAACACGATGAACAGCCCGCCGAGGCCGAGCACCGCCAGCCCGGCGACGCCCATCCCCATCACCGAGCCGCCCGCGAAGGACACGTCCAGCGCGCGGCTGAGGCTGGTGCGGGCGGCCTGGGCGGTGCGGACGTTGGCCTTGGTGGCGATCCGCATCCCGATGAAGCCGGCCAGCGCCGAGAACACCGCGCCCACCAGGAAGGCGACGATGATCACGGGGCTGGAGCGCTCGTCGTTGGCGCCCAGGTAGAACAGGAAGGCGCTGGCGATCAGCGCGAACAGCACCAGGACCCGGTACTCCGCCTTGAGGAACGCCAGGGCGCCGTCCGCGATGTGCCCGGCGATGGTGGTCATCCGCTCGTTCCCGGCGTCCTGGCGGGCCACCCAGGCCGACCGGATCGCGGTGTAGAGCAGGGCCAGTAGGCCCAGCGCGGGGGCCAGGTATACGATCGATGGCATTGCTAGAAGGTTTACGGGATGAACGGCTCGGTCCGTGACGGGTTCCGGACGGGCACCATGATACCGCGGCGGGGCGAATTATGAAAGGACCGCCGCGAAGCGGTCCCCCTTACGCCGCGCACCGGGAGCGGGGACGCTGGTCCCCACCCCCGGTGCGGCACGCCCGGGAAGCCCGGGCGACGGCTATTCCTTGTTGTCCGTGTAGGTCGGCGCCGGCGGCTCCGACAGGCCGGAGTGCGACGAGTGCCCCGTCCTCTGGATGACGCTGTGGTACCGGCCGTAGAAGAAGTAGATCGCCAGGCCGAGCGCCAGCCAGATGATGAGCCGGGCCCAGGTGTCGGCCGGGAGCTCGTACATCATGTAGCCGCAGACCAGGATGCCGAGGATGGGGACCAGCGGCACCATCGGGGTGCGGAACGGACGCGGCCGGTTGGGCTCCTTGACGCGCAGGTACCACACGCCGCCGCACACGATCACGAAGGCCAGCAGGGTGCCGATGGAGACCAGCTCGCCCAGCAGGGCGATCGGCACCAGCCCGGCGACCAGCGCGCACACCACGCCGGTCATGGCCGTGCTGATGTGCGGGGTCCGGTACTTCGGGTGCAGCTTGCTGAACACCGGCGGGAGGAGCCCGTCGCGCGACATCGTGTAGAAGATGCGCGGCTGGCTCATGAGCATCACCAGCATCACCGAGGTGAGGCCGGCGATCGCGCCGATCTTGATGAAGCTGGCGAGCACGTTGTACCCGGTCGCCTCGATGGCCACCGCGATCGGCTCGGCCACGTTGAGCCGCGGGTACTCCACGATCCCGGTCATGATCCCCGAGACCAGGATGTACAGGATGGTGCAGACGATCAGCGAGCCCAGGATGCCGATGGGCATGTCGCGCTGCGGGTTCCTGGCCTCCTGCGCGGTGGTCGACACCGCGTCGAACCCGATGTACGCGAAGAAGATGACGCCCGCCGCCCGGATGATCCCCTGGAACCCGTACTTGCCGTCGCCCTGGGCCTCCGGGACGAACGGGGTCCAGTTGTCCACCGCCTGCCCCCAGTGGGTGAGCACGTAGTAGCCGCCGGCGAGGATGAACAGCGCCACCACCGTGAGCTTGATGGCGACCGCGGCGTTGTTGAACCGGGCCGACTCCTTGATCCCCAGGACCAGGAGGACGCTCACCGCCGCGATCCCCAGCGCCGCCACCACGTTGAACACGCCGGTGGCCTGCGGGAGGGTGTTGATGTCCACGCCCTGCGCCGCCAGCGACGCGGCGAGCTGGTCCGTGCTGCGCACCCAGGTCTCCGAGCCGGGGGGCTGGACCAGGGGCCCGGGGGCGTTGGTCAGGCTGGGCGGGAGCGCGATCCCCAGGTCCCTGAGCATCGAGTTCACGTAGCCCGACCACCCCACCGCCACCGTCGCGGCGCCGAACAGGTACTCCAGGATCAGGTCCCACCCGATGATCCAGGCGATCAGCTCGCCCAGCGTGGCGTAGCCGTAGGTGTACGCCGAGCCGGCGATGGGGATCATCGCCGCGAACTCCGCGTAGCACAGCCCCGCGAACACGCAGCCCAGGCCGGCCACCATGAAGGCGTAGACGATGCCCGGCCCGGCGTACTGCGCGGCGGCGCTCCCCGTGAGCACGAAGATGCCGGTGCCGATGATGGCGCCGATCCCGAGGGAGACGAGGTTCCACGGGCCGAGCTCGCGCTTCAGGCTGTGCTCGCCCTCGGCGAACGCATCCTGTTGCAACTCGTCGATGGACTTCCGAGCGAAGAGGTTCACGTGGCTCCCAGGCTGGAGGAAAATGCCCGTCCTTCGGGGCCGGCGGCGAGCGCGACCTGCGGAAAGGAGCGGACGGGGTCGGCCGCGCCCCATGGCGCGGCGGCGGACGCTTGGAGGTGCCGGGCGGCGTACGGCCGCAGCCCGGCGGGCGCTCTATGACGGTGCGGGATGGCCCGGGACGGGCGGGGCCGCATGCGGAGAGGCTCCGGGAAGACTTCGTCGCGGGTTCGTGACCTGTGATCGGGAGCGGAATCTAAGCGCGGCGCCGCGCCGGTCAAGAGCCGTGCACCGCGTGGCGGCATCTTAGCGCCGCGCGGCGCCCGCGGGTCAGTTGCGGCTGGGGACGGGCCGGGTGGCGGAGACCGCCTCGCGGGGGTCCACCCGGAGGACGCCGGAGGAGCGGGCGGAGGGGGGGCGGGACGCTCCCCCGGACACCCGGCGCCGGGCGTCGCCCGGGTCGAACGCCAGGGTGGCCACCAGGAGCGCGCCCCGGTCCAGGAGCGCCCGCTCGGCGCGTCCCCCGTGGTTGGCCACGTGGAAGCGCCCCTCCAGGAGGAACACCCCCGCGAGCGGGGCGACGCCCCGCTCCTCCGCGTAGAACGCGCTCCGGTCCTCGAACTCCGCTCTCTCTTTCATGCTTCGCAGTGCGGCGTGGGTCGGCGCCGCCGGTCGCGGGCGGCGGGCTCTGTAACCCCGCCGCGGTCCGGGGTTCCGGGAGCGCGGCGGGGCGCCGTCCCTTGGGCCGGCGGCGGGGCGTCGCTACTTTTGGAGCGCTCCTCGCCATCCGACGACCCGCCGACGCTCTCCATGGACCAGGACGGACCCGAAGGCTCCCCGCCCCCGCCGCGCGCGGACACCCTGTCCGGGCACTCGCCCCTCGCCCTCATCGAATGGGACTCCGGGGAGCGCGTGGCGCGCTGGACGCCGCAGGCCGAGGCCCTGTTCGGGTGGCGGGAGGAGGAGGTGCTCGGCAAGCGCATCACCGACTGGCCCTTCGTCCACCCCGACGACCTGGCGGCGGTGGCGCGCCGCACCGGGCGCCTGGTGCGCGGGCGCGACCGGCAGAACCTGTCCGCCAACCGCAACCTGACGCGCGACGGCCGGGTGCTGTACTGCGAGTGGTACAACACCGCGCTGCTGGACGGGGAGGGGCGCCTCACCGCGCAGCTCTCCCTGGTGCTGGACGTCACGGCGCGCGTGCTGGCCCGGGAGGAGGCGGAGGCCGCCCGCGCCGCCGCGGAGCGCGCCGCGGACCGCACCCGGCGCCTCCAGACGCTCACGGAGGCGCTCTCGGAGGCGCTCACCCCCGCGCAGGTGGCCCGCGCGGTGATGGACCAGGGCGTGGCGGCGCTGGGGGCCGACGCGGCGGTGATGGTGCTGGCGGCGCCCGGGGGGCGGGAGCTGGAGATGGTGGACTCGCGCGGCTTCGGGGCGGAGCGGCTCGCGGGGTGGGAGCGCTTCCCCCTCGACGCCCCGGTCCCCATCGCCGAGGCGGCGCGCACGGGGGAGCTGGTGATCCTCCGCTCGCGGGAGGAGCGGGCGGAGAGATACCCGATGATCGCCGGGAGGACGACGGAGCACGCCGTCTCCATCTCGGTACCCCTGGTGGTGGAGGGGGAGACCATCGGCGCCATGGGGCTGAACTTCCTCGCCGCGCTGGAGGTGGGGGACGAGGACCGCTCCTTCCTCCTGGCGCTGGCGCGCCAGAGCGCGCAGGCCATCCGCCGCAGCACGCTGTACGCGGCCGAGCGCGCCGCGCGCCGCGAGGCGGAGCGCCTGGAGGAGCGCCTGCGCCTGGCGCTCGCCGCCGCGGACGTGGGCACCTGGGACTTCCACCCGGTGTCGGGCGCCCTGGCCTGGGACGAGCGCTGCAAGGCGGTCTTCGGCCTCCCGGCCGACGCGGTGGTGGACTTCGAGGCCTTCCTTGCGGCGGCGCACCCGGACGACCGCGCGGCGGTGAAGGCGGAGATCGCGGAGGCGCTCGACCCGGCGGGTACCGGGGAGTTCGGCTGCGAGTACCGCGTGGTGTGGCCGGACGGCACCGTGCGCTGGGCGCTGGCCCGCGGACGCGCCTTCTTCGAGGGGGAGGGAGCGGAGCGCCACGCCGCGCGCTTCGTGGGCACCATCCTGGACGTGACGGAGCGGAGGGAGGCGGAGGAGGAGCGCGAGCGGCTCCTGGCGGAGCTGGAGCTGGAGCGCGGGCGGCTGGAGGTGCTGGCCGTGGACCGCGCCCGGCTCTACGAGGACGCGCTGGCCGCCAGCCTGGCCAAGACGGGGTTCCTGGCCACCATGAGCCACGAGCTGCGCACCCCGCTCAACGCCATGATCGGCTTCGCGGAGCTCCTCCTCCTGGGCATCCCCGCCCCGCTCCCGGACGGCGCCCGGTCGCACGTGGAGCGGATCGACCGCGCGTCGCGCCACCTCCTCTCCATCATCGAGGAGATCCTCACCTTCTCGCGGATCGACGCCGGGCGCGAGACGGTGGCGGCCGAGCCGGTGGAGCTGGGGGAGCTGGTGGGAGAGGTGTGCGCCATGGCCGAGCCGCTGGCGGCGGAGAAGCGGCTGCGCTTCGCGCCCCCGGTGCTCCCCGCCCCGGTGCGCCTGGTGACCGACCCCCGCAAGCTGCGGCAGATCCTGATCAACCTGCTGGGGAACGCCGTGAAGTTCACGGAGGCGGGCGAGGTGGAGCTGGCCGTGGTGGCCGACGGCGGGACGGTGGAGCTGCGGGTGCGGGACACGGGGATCGGGATCGCTCCGGAGGACGTGGAGCGGATCTTCGAGCCTTTCCTCCAGGTGGACCAGGGGACCACCCGGAGCGTGGGAGGGACGGGGCTGGGGCTGGCGGTGAGCCGGGAGCTGGCCCGGATGATCGGCGGGGAGATCCGGGTGGAGAGCTCCCCCGGGCGGGGGAGCACCTTCACCGTGCGGCTCCCCGCCGCGCCCGGGGAGCCCGCCTAGGGGCGGTGGTAGTGCGCCGGACCGGCGACGTCGGGGCCGGCGCGCATCCCGTCCACGCTGTAGCGCCCGCCGCCCCGCGAGGAGAGGTACAGGAAGACGAAGCAGTACAGCGCGGCCATCTCGCCCTGGTTGACGATGGGCCAGAAGCCCTGCGAGGCGTGCGCCATGAAGTACGCGGCGGCCATCTGCCCCGCCAGCACGAACGCCACCGGCCGCGTGAAGAGCCCGATGGCGATCAGCAGCCCGCCGACGAGCTCCAGGATCCCCGCCACCCCCATCAGGGAGGCGATCTCCGCCTTGGCCCCCGACCCTCCCATCCCCCCGAAGGCGCCGAACAGCTTCTGCGCCCCGTGCTGCGCGAACATCAGCCCCGCGACCACGCGGAGCAGCGCCAGGGTGACTTCCTCGAACCGGCTCATGAAGAACGTTCGCATGCCGAACCCCGTGACGTATGGGTGAAGTGCGGGAACCCGTCGCTCCCGATCCGCATCACATGATGCCGCACGGCGCTCCGCGAGGCAAGAACCGGAGCGCGGGACGGGTGCGGGCGCCTCACGGGGCGGGCGCAGGCACGTCGCGTCGGAAGGTGGCGATCCCCTCCACCTGCACCGACTCCACCCGCCGCCGGGCGCCGTCCAGCACGAAGGTGAACAGGGACGGGTCCTGCGTGGCGTCGTCCCAGCGCGCGCGGAAGACGTCGTGGTGCCAGTGCTCCAGCGGCCCGGTGAAGGCGGGGCCGTAGCGGGCCACCAGGCGCCCGCCCTCCACCCGCACCTCCACCCTCCCGAAGGCGCTGTCGGCGTAGCTCCCCGCGTAGGCGGACAGGGGGAGCGCGGGGCGCGTGCCGCGCACCCGCCCGGCCTCGCGCCCGCGGGCGGCGGCGCGCGACCGCTCGGCGGCGTCGCCGTAGAGCGCGCGCAGCTCCGTGCTCCAGTCGCGCGGCGGGCCTCCCAGGTACGCGTCGAACACGCGGTACATCAGCGCGTGGCGCAGCTCCGCGTGGTCCAGGTTGGCGAACACCACCACCCCCACCCGCTCCTCGGGTACCAGCCCCAGGATGGCGCTCATCCCGTCGATGCTCCCGGTGTGCATCGCCACCTTGCGCCCGCGGTAGTCCTGGAGGAACCACCCCAGCCCGTAGGCGGTGAAGGCGGGCTTCGCCAGGCGCGCGGCCGGGTAGTACGACGCGGCGGGGACCAGGAACTGGGGCGTGAACATCTCCCGGTAGGTCAGCGAGTCCACCAGCCGCCGCCCGCCGGCGCGGGCGCTGTCGAGCTGGAAGCGCATCCACTTCGCCATGTCCGCCACGCTGGAGTTCATGGACCCGGCGGGGCCGATGCTCTCCAGGCTGCGGTGGGGGACGGGACGGATGCTGTCCCCCACCTCCACGTGCGGCGCCGCCACGTCGGGGCGCTCCGGGAGCCCGGCCAGCCCGGTGAGCGTCCCGTCCATCCCCAGCGGGCGGAGGATGCGCGCGCGGACGAACTCGTCCCACGGCATCCCGGAGGCGGCCTCCACCACCTCGCCGGCCACGGCGTAGGCGTTGTTGTTGTAGGCGTAGCGCGAGCGGAGCCCGGCCGCCTGGGGGAGGAAGCGGAGCCGGCGGACCACGTCGTTCGTGGTGTTGGGCGATCCGTACCAGAGCAGGTCCGCGGTGGGGAGGCCGCTGCGGTGCGTCACCAGGTCGCGCACCGTCAGCTCGCGGGTGACGTAGGGATCGGCGAGCTGGAAGCCGGGAAGGTGGCGGACCACCGGGTCGTCCCAGGCCAGCTTCCCCTCGTCCACCAGCATGGCCAGCGCGGTGGTGGTGAACGCCTTGGTGGTGGAGGCCGCGGCGAACAGGGTGTGCGCGCCCACCGGCTCCGGCCGCCCCAGGACGCGGACGCCGTACCCCTTCGCGAACACCACGGAGTCGTCCTTGACCACGGCGATGGCGAGGCCGGGGACCTTCCAGTCGCGGACGGCCTGCGCCACGTAGGCGTCCAGCCCGTCGAGGGGGCTGCCCTGCGCCCGCGCGGCCGGCGCGGCGAGCAGGAGGGCCGCGAGGACGGCGAGGGGCGTTCGGGGTGCGGTCATCCGGGTCTCGTGGAGGTGGCGGGGGTCGCGCGGACGGGTGTGGAGAGGATATGAATAGGTCGGAGGGAGACGGCGGGCAACACGATCCGGGAGGGGAGCGATGGCGGAGGAGGTGCTGGTGCTGGGCGCGGGGGTGTCGGGGCTGACCACGGCGGTCCGCCTGCTGGAGGCGGGCCGGCGCGTGCGCGTCTGGACGGCGGACGACCCGCAGGACACCGTGTCGGGGGTGGCGGCGGCGGTGTGGTACCCGTACCGGGCCTTCCCCGCGGACCGGGTGGCGGCGTGGGGGGCGCGGGCGTTCCACGTGTTCGCGGAGCTGGCGGAGGACCCGGCCACGGGGGTCCGCGTGGCGGACGGGACGGAGCTGTGGCGCGCGCCCTCGGAGCTGTGGGCCGCGGAGACGCTGGGGGTGATCCCCCGCGCTCCGCTGGACGTCCTGCCGCCCGGGTACGCCGGGGGGCAGCGGCTGCGCCTCCCGGTGGTGGAGATGCCGGTGTACCTGCGCTGGCTGGTGGGGCGGGTGGAGGCGCTCGGGGGGAGCGTGGAGCGCCGGACGGCGGGGTCGCCGGAGGAGGCGCTGGAGGCGTGCCCGCGCGTGGTGAACTGCACGGGCCTCGGCGCCCGCGCGCTCCTGGGCGACGGGGAGATGGACCCCATCCGCGGGCAGGTGGTGCGGGTGGAGAACCCCGGCCTCACGGACTTCCTCCTGGACGTGGACGACCCGGAGGGAGCCACCTACGTGATCCCCCGCTCGTCGGACTGCATCCTGGGGGGGACGGCGGACGCGGGGCGGTGGGACCTGGACCCGGAGCCGGAGACGGCGGAGGCGATCGTCGCCCGGTGCGCGCGTCTGGAGCCGCGGGTGGCCGGGGCGCGGGTGCTGGAGCACCGGGTGGGGCTGCGGCCCGGGCGAAGCGCCGTGCGACTGGAGGCGGAGGAGCTACCGGGCGGGCGGCGGCTGGTGCACAACTACGGGCACGGCGGCGCGGGGGTCACGCTGTCGTGGGGGTGCGCGGAGGAGGCCGCGGGGCTGGTGCTGCATCCTGGCAGGTAATTCGACCCGGTGTTACCGGACCTCCGCTACCTCCGCGTACGGCTGGAACTGGCACGCCTCGTTCAACTGGACGTAGATGAACCGGGCGTACGGCTCCAGGGGCGGCCGGGCGTACACCGGCACGCCATCGTATTCGCCCGCCCGAACGGCCTTCTCGCCGGAGCTCCCGGATGTCGGAGCCCCGGTGCCGAGAGCGTATCCGAACTTCACGTAGCGCCGGCCGCGGTGGGTGATTGCCTCGTTCGCACGGTACCACGGTTTCCCCTGTGCGAAGGTCTCCCCCGTGGCGGTCGCGACCCGTGGCGCCTGCCCCAGGCTGAGGAGCGTCAGTGTGTCGCCGGAAGCGCAGCTCCGTGAAGCCGTCGCAACCGGTGCCCGCGGGAGCGTGGAGCAGGCGCCGACCACGCCCAGGGTCAGGAACACCCCCAGGGAGAGCCCGGCCGCACCCAGGATGACGATGCGCTCCGCCGTGCTGACACCCTCCGTCACGCGGCGACTCTGCGGTCTGAGATCGCTCATCCTTTCCCTCTCCCTGGTTTCCTGTTCGGGGGGCGATGTCCCGCTCACATTCCGACGTCCTCCTGCAGCTCCACCCGGTACTGCCCGCTCACGTCCACCGGCTCGTGCCCCGGCGCAGGGAAGACGAAGTAGCGCGTCTCCCGCTCGCCGAAGAAGACGTCGGGCGTCCCGCCGATCGCCAGGCCGACGTTGGCTCCCGGGGCGCGCCGGGCGAGCGCGCTCCCGATGCGGAGGAGCACCCGGTCCGCCAGCACGGGCGTGGCGCTCAGCTCGGCCATGGACCAGGCCCCCAGGTTCACCTGCCCCGCCGCGCGCTCCGCCGCCGCCCCC
The DNA here is from genome assembly GCA_963733105.1 of uncultured Gemmatimonadales bacterium. Classification (GTDB taxonomy): domain Bacteria; phylum Gemmatimonadota; class Gemmatimonadetes; order Longimicrobiales; family Longimicrobiaceae; genus JAFAYN01. The sequence goes on from CAVTCB010000009.1 coordinate 115,194, forward strand.
GCCGGGGGGAGCGCCGCGCGCGCGTCGCCCTCGTGGAACAGCACCGCGATCCGCTCCTTCCCCGCGTACATCTGCCACGACAGCCCCGCGTCCCACCGCTCCGCCAGGCTCAGAGCCGGGAGCACCCCGAACAGCAGGAGCACCGCCCCGCACGTCCACGCCAGCCCGCGCGGGACCCCCGCCCCGCCCCGGCCGCGGGGATCGGCCGGGGCGAGCCAGGCGCGCAGGAGCGCGGCGGGCTGCGTCCCCGTCCCCTCCGGCCAGAAGAGGAGCCAGAGCGCCGCGACCGCGGCCACGTTCCACGGCCACACCACCCGGTTGTAGTCCGCGCCCAGCGGCCCGATCATCGCCAGGACGAAGAGGTGAGTCGCCGTGAGCCCCACCACCCCCGCGCGGCGCAGCTTCGGCACCCAGAGCAGCACGCCGAACCCCAGCTCCAGCACCGCCGAGAGCAGCGCCAGCACGGTGACCAGCCCCGCGGGGACCGAAGCGGGCTCCGCCCCGAGCCACCCCAGCAGCGGCTTCGCCGTCAGCAGGAAATCCGTGGCGACGTAGTGCCGGTTGAGCTTGTGCAGCCCCGACCACACGTACATGCTCCCCACCAGGAGCTGGAAGGGGACCAGCCACCAGGCGGAGGCGTGCCGCCGGTCCGGGGCGGCCTCCGCCCGCGCCGACAGCCACAGGCACAGCACGCCCACCATGTAGAAGGCGAAGTACGGCTGCCAGCGGTTCTGGTCCAGCACCGCCCACACTCCGCCGATCCCCAGGACCACCGCGAGCGCGACCCGCGGCCGCGGGAGCGCGGCGGCGGCGAGCAGCGCCGCGGCCATGGCCCAGAACAGCACGGCGTTCACCGGAGCGGGGGGCTGGGGGAGCCCGTCCAGCACCGGGACGAGCGGGTAGTCCCGCTCCGAGGTCCACAGGCGGTACGAGAGCGCGAGCGAGCCCAGGAAGCAGAGCGCCAGCGCCGCCCGGAAGAGGCGGACCCGGAGGCCGCTGTCGGCGGGGGGGGCGGGCCGGGAGACGGGAGGCGTAGCGCTTCGGTTCTTCACTGGGCGAGTGCGGTTCGTGCGTCGGGGGAGGTCCGGAGGCGCGGGACAATTAGGGGCCGCGCCCGATCACCCGTCAACCTTTCAATTGCAGAGTGATCGGTCAACGTATCGCTTGCGTCCGCTCGCCGAGTACGTATAGCATCCGCCGCGCGGGCCCGTGTAGTAGCCGCGCGACTCGGCGCTGGCTCGGCGCGTGGTGCCGGATGCTCTCCGGGATCTCCCTTCGCTACCGGAAGATGATGAGGGAGCGTATGTGCGAACCTCGTCACTCGCGCGGTAGAGATAGCCTTGCGGCGTGGTGCCGAACCCTTGGTAGACCGGCGCCCACCCCCCCGCGTCCTTGGGCCCGAGTCGGACGCGCTCACCGCGGGACAGGGTGCGGCTGACCGGGTAATCCTTGCCCGGACCGGTGCGGACGTTGAGAGAGCCGTGCAGGTAGAAATCCTCCGCCTCCGCAGCCGTCGTGGTCACCGGAACCGAACTGGTGACCGGCACCGGATCGTAGAGCGAAGCGGTGGAACTCGGTGAATCGTCGTCGGAGCACATTCCGACAAGGAACACGAGCCCGAGCAGGCCCAGGCAGCCGCAGCCTGCATTGCTGGATTTCGCCATGGAGGAGGCAGGGGTTGGGAGACGGGATGAAGAAGGCAGGGCCGAGCAGGGGAGACTGAGAAAGGGCGCATTCACAAGAGCCACGCCATATCTCAGTGCAAACAAATAAGTATCAAGGGCGATTTTCCGTCAATGGAAGCGGTCGACTGTGCAGTACGACAAATCCGACTCAGAGTCGGTCAAAGCAGCTAAGAACTTGAGGAGCGCATCGTGACCGAGCAGAGCCAGCCCGAAGTGTGGCTCCGGGGTCCCCTCCCCGGCGTCGACCCCGCCCTGATGCCCGTGGCGCACGCGCTCCTGGGCGCCGCCGAGGACTTGGAGCGCGCCGCCGCGCCGCTCACCACGGAGGAGCTGTGGGCGCGCCCGGGCGGCGCCGCCTCCGTGGGCTTCCACCTGCGGCACGTCGCCGGGAGCATCGACCGCCTCCTCACCTACGCCGACGGCGAGGGGCTGGACGACGCGCAGCGGGACTTCCTGGCGCGCGAGGGCGAGCCGGGCGACCCGCCGGCCGGCGCCGCCGCGCTGGTCGAGGTGGCGGTCCGCGCCATCGAGGGAGCCCTGGAGGTGATCCGCTCCACCCCGGCGGCCTCGCTGCAGGAGCCGCGCGGCGTGGGGCGCGCGCAGCTCCCCAGCACCGTCGCCGGGCTCCTGTTCCACGTGGCCGAGCACACGCAGCGGCACACGGGGCAGGTGGTCACCACCGCGAAGGTGGTCCGCGCGGGCATCCGCTGACCCCGCGGGAGCACCCCGGCGGAGCCACCCGCGGCGGCGCGCCAAATTTTTGGTTGACATTTTTTCCGTGGCCGGAAATATTTCCCCGCGTCCCACCGGCACCACCCGATCCACCCCGATATCCCGAGGCTCCCGCATCCGCGAGCCCCCCTGTACGACGCGGTCCCACCCTCCCATCCGGGAGCACACATGCGTCACCCCAGGACCTTCCCCGCCCTGCTGGCGGCCTGCATCCTCACCGCCGCGCCCGCCGCGGCCCAGGCGGACGCCTCGCCCGGGGGGCCCTGCGCCTACCGCGACATCGACCTGGCCCGCTGGGGCTATCAGCCGTTCCGCAACGCGCCCGAGATCCGCTCCGTGAACGGGCGGCTCTCCACGCGGCTGGAGGTCCGCTACACCGACCGGGCCACCACCCGCATCGCCGGGTGCCCGGTGAAGCTGCGCAGCTACAACGGGCAGCTGGTGGGCCCCACCCTCCGCGTGAGGCCGGGCGACGTGCTGGCGCCCACGCTGGTCAACGACCTCCCGGTGGAGTCTGTCGCCCAGAGGCGCTCCGACTTCGTCCAGCAGGACACCAGCGCCTACCTGGACATGCACCCGTACTCGTACAACACCACCAACCTCCACACGCACGGGCTGCACGTATCCCCGCAGAGGAACAGCGACAACGTCCTCCTGGCCATCGCTCCGCAGACCCGGCAGCCGTACGACATCCGCCTCCCGCGTGACCACACCCGCGGCACCTACTGGTACCACGCGCACACCCACGGCTCCACCGCCATCCAGGTGGGGAGCGGGATGGCCGGCGCGCTGATCGTGGACGACGACCCGGCGAAGATCCCGGCCGCGCTGCGGGCCGCCAACGAGCGCGAGAAGATCATGCTGATCTCCACCGTGCTGTACGACACGGCGGGGCAGGTGCGGGAGATCGCGGCGTTCTTCCCCGACGGGCCGGGCTCCCCGGCGCTCTGCCGCCAGGGGAGCCCCACCTGCACGTGGCAGAGCTCCAAGCGGCGCACCACCATCAACGGGCAGATCGTCCCGGTGATCCGCATGCGCCCCGGCGAGGTGCAGCGCTGGCGGATGATCGACGGCGCCTTCCGCGAGTCCATGTTCATCCAGCTGGAGGACCACCCGCTCCACGAGATCGCCCTCGACGGGATCTACACCGGGCGCATCGACACCTGGCCCGCGGGACAGTCGGTGGAGCTGCAGCCCGGCTACCGCAGCGACGTGCTGGTGCAGGCGCGCCGCCGCCCCGGGAGCACCGCCCGCGCCGACACCTTCCGCATCACCGACGGCGCTTCGCCCCCGGGACGCTCCATCCGCGGGATCGCCGAGGACGCGGAGCTGATCGGGATCGTCATCGTGGAGGGGGAGCCTATGGGCATGCAGCTCCCCACGCAGGCCGAGATGGCCGCGCTCGACCCCTTTCCCGGGGTGGACCTGTCCAGGACCGCGGTCAACGTGCAGGAGGTGGTGTTCAAGCTGGGAACCGGGCTCCGGAACCCGAACCGCAACTACTTCCAGGTGAACTACGCCGCCTTCAACGACAGCCGCGTCCGCCACGTGAAGCTGAACGACACCGACATGTGGTCGGTCACCACCATCGGCGACCCGGCGCCGGTGCCGAACCCGATCCCGCCGCTCCCGCACGTCTTCCACATCCACGTGAACCCCTTCCAGGTGGCCAGGTTCGGCCCCGACAGCGTGCAGCAGACGGTGTGGAGGGACACCCAGCTCATCCCCGCGGGCGACACCCTGAACCTGTACACGCGCTACACGGAGTTCCTGGGCAAGTTCGTGATGCACTGCCACATTCTGGACCACGAGGACCTGGGGATGATGGAGGTGGTGGAGGTGGTGCGCGAGCTCCCCGTCCCCCACCCGCCCGCTACCACCGGCCGCGCCGGACGCACCGCCACTCCCGCCCACGGCGCGCACCCGCGCCCGCCGGCCGGGAGCGCCCCAGCGCCGGGCGGAAGCCCCGGCTCGCACCACCGATGAGGAGAGACGCGACGATGGCAGAGAACACGCCCACGCGCTGGGAGCGGGTCCGGGAGATCCTGGACGCCGCCGCCGGCGGCAGCACCTCCGACTACGGCGGCCACGGCAGGCCCTGGCGCCTCCCGCTCGCGCGGCTGGAGACGGTGGAGGTCTACGGCGTCCGGATGATCGCCCCCCCGCAGCCCGTCCCGGCCGCGAAGGCCGGGGGGTGCGGATGCGGCTGCGCCCCGGCGGCCGCCGGGGGGAGCGAGGCTCCCTTCCCCCGCTACCCCGGGCGCGGCGCCGCGTCCGGGCTGGTGAAGGGGCTGCGCGGCGAGGCCCCGTACGACGGCTCCGTGTTCCCGCGCCTCCCCTGGGGCGGCGCCACGGTCGCCGACGACGACGTGCAGTTCATCTCCGACTGGATCGACGACGGGCTCCCCGGCGACGACCGCGAGACGTCGCTCCCCGCCGAGCCCCAGTCCGCGGAGGCGGCGGGCACCGCCGTCGTGGGCGAGGGACCCGCGGAGCCCGCGGTGGCGCGCGTCTGGGGCCCGTCGGAATCCGGGGGCTCCTCGTACGGCGGGCGTCCCGGCGAGCTGCGGCAGCGCGTCAACCTGGACTGCATGACGGACCACCAGCGGGAGGAGCTCCGGGGCGCCTTCCGCGAGCTGTACGCGCTCAACAAGTGGCCGGCGGACCGCCGCAGCTACAACAACATGGCGCTGATCCACCAGGACCACTGCCAGCACGGGTGGGAGCGCTTCCTCCCCTGGCACCGCGTCTACCTGTACGAGTTCGAGCAGGTTCTGCAGGACGTGGCCCCCGGCGTGACGCTCCCGTACTGGGACTGGACCATGCCCCAGTACCGCCCCGAGTGCCCGGAGAAGGGGCTCGTCATCCCCCTGGCGTACCAGGCCTTCCTCACCCCGGATTCCATCGCCTGGCTGGAGGAGAACACCGACATCCCGGGGGACGTGCTGGGCCAGGTGGCCCGGATGGTGGGGAAGCACTACCCGTCGCTCTTCCGCTTCTTCACCGCGATGAAGACGGAGTACGGGGTGGACGCGAAGTACACCGAGGGGAGCTACCGCGACGCCTTCGTGGACGTGCTCCTGGACGCCAACTCGCTCTGGTACCCGCTGCGCTACCCGGCCGAGTACTTCACCGACGCCGGCAAGCCGACCACGCTCAACAAGCTGATCCACTACCACTACCCCAAGGCGGAGGACATGGCGGAGATCCTGGCGCTCCGCACCTTCCGCGACTTCGGGGGCGGGAGCCTGTACAACGACTCCTTCGGCTTCCTGGACCAGAACCCCCACAACACCATGCACCTGTGGACGGGGGGGATGAACCCGGAGTACTACCTCCCGGGCGGGGGCTCCGGGGCCGACGTCCTGACCGGCGACCCCGGGACCTCGCGCAACCGCGGCGTGCGCGTGAACGGCCGGCTCTTCCACACCCGCGAGGACATGAAGAAGCCGCAGTCGCACGGCGACATGTTCAGCAACCTCACCGCCTCGTACGACCCGGTGTTCTGGCCCATCCACGTCAACGTGGACCGGACGTGGGCGGAGTGGCAGCAGCTCCACCCCGGCGGGGTCCCGGCCGACCTGGACTCGGTGCTCACCCCCTGGAGCTACACCATCGCCGACACGCTGGACATCGCGCGCTTCGGCTACGAGTACGTCAAGAGCACCTGCCTGATTCCCGTGGGGACGGAGGTCCCGGTGGGGCGCTTCGTCTCGCGCCCGCTCCCGGTGCCCCCGGCGGTGCGCGCCGGCTTCCGCAGCGCCGAGGTGCGGCTGCACCGGGTGCCGCAGCTGGACCGCTCCTGCTTCGTGCGCGTGTTCCTGAACCTCCCCGACGCGAGCGCGGGCACGCCGCTCGACCACCCGTCGTACGCGGGGTACCTGGCCGTCTTCGGCCACGGCGAGTGCATCGGCGGGCCGGGGCACTGCGCGGTGCCGGAGCGGCGGCCGTTCGACCTGCGCCCGCGCAGCCACAACACGCCGCGCAACCACCGGGTGAACGTGACCGCCGCCGCGCGCCGGCTCCTGGAGGAGGGCGCCGAGAAGCTCCAGATCACCCTGGTGACCGTGGGCGCCGACTACTGCGAGGACAACGAGCTGCTGCGGCTCGAAGGCGTCTCGCTCAACTTCCTGGACTGACGCCCATGACTCCCAAGACCCCCATCTACCGGATCCACCCGGCCATCGGCATCGCCCGGCTGGGGAACAGCCCGGACGGGTTCTACATCTCGCCCGAGGCCCCGGCCGCGCTCCCCATCGAGGTGGCCGACGGCGACGGCAACGCGCTCCTCTCCCCCGACGGCACGACGGAGCAGACCATCACCTCGTTCAAGGACGCGGAGGGGCGCATCAAGCGCCAGGCGGCGCGCTTCCAGGTGTACGTGTACGACGAGGAGAGCCCCGAGGGGCGGCCCCTGAGCCTGGGCGACGACGTGGCGGGCGGCGGCAACCAGGGCGTCCTGGTGGACGTGGAGTGGCGCGTGTGGCTGGCCAACAAGAAGGCGTCGTGGTACGAGTTCAAGCAGCTGGAGGGCGAGCACGGCTACGCCAAGGACCACCCCCTCCGCAACCCCGGCGTCAAGGGGAAGCACGCCCGCCGGCGGCTGATCATCGACCCCGGCCCGCGCACGGTGAGCCACACCGGCTCGAGCACCGCCCGCTTCGACCGCGACGGCGGCGACCTGTACGCCACCACCTTCCCGCCCAAGCTCAAGCCGCACTCCATCGACACCCTGGGCGAGCTGAAGATGGACCGGGAGGCGCGCCTCCTGGTGCTGGGGGGCCACGGCAACGCGGGGAGCTGGGAGTACGGCAAGTTCGGGCAGCCGCGCATCGACCACTACGCCAACAACGACAGCTGGTTCGACGACACCAGCGACGGGCCGGTCATGGCGCGGCTGGTGATGCAGTCCCCCGAGGTGGAGGGGGCGCTGCGCTACGTGGACGTGGAGTACCCGGCCTGGGTGGTGGCGGGATATCCGGGGTACGTGCCGGAGATCCTGGACATGATCACCATGGAGGAGGTGCTGGAGGACCTGAACGTCCGCCAGTTCGCCACGCGGACGGACATGTACGGGCAGTCGGGCACCTTCGACCACCCGCAGCACGTGGACCGCCGCGACCCCGGGGCGCTGGACATGTGGCGCTCCGGGCGGCTCCAGTGGAACCCGGCGTACAAGCCCTGGTTCTTCCGCGACATCTGGAACATCCTCTTCCGCCCGGACGAGTTCAGCTACCTGAGCGACATCCTGGGCCTCTCCAACTTCCCCCACAACCAGTCCACGCGGGGGACCTTCGACCCCGAGAAGCTGGGGGTGCCGCCGGAGGTGAACTGGAAGGGGGTGGCCGAGGCGGAGGCGCGCTGCGTGGAGAAGCTGCTCTCCGGCGAGCTGTTCGTGGAGACGCTGGCCCCGGTGCTGGACGTGCTGGAGAAGCAGGCCCAGGCGGAGCTGTGGGGCGCGCTGGGCGCGGGCGGCGGCGGCGGGGAGGGCGTGCGGCTGCGCGCGGAGCTGGCCGGCGCGCTCACCCGCGACGCGGCGGAGGCTCTGCGGGGGGCGGTGGCGGAGTACGTGGCCGCGCTGGGGGCGGAGGCGGGGGGCGGGGCCCCGGCGCGCCCCGACCCGCGCACGGCGCCCGACGCGCTGGCCGGCGCGGGGACCGACGCCCAGCCGGGGACCGCGCCCGCCTGGGTGGACGCCGCCTCCACGCCGGGGACCCGCCCGGAGGGCGGCACGGGGGCGGAAGGGGTGGACGGCTACCTGCGGGCGTTCCGCCAGGCCGGCCCGCGCCCCGGCCTCGCCGCGGCGCGGGCGGAGCTGGAGAGACGGGTGGAGGAGGTGCTGGGCGAGACGCGCTGGGCCGAGGACGTGGACCGCTCCCTGGGCGGCGTGGCGCCGGAGCCGCCCCCGGCCGCGGACGCCACGGGCGGCGACGCGGTGCGCCAGGTGTTCCTGCACATGGGGTCGCAGCTCCGCATCGCCGTGCAGGAGCAGCTGCGCAGGCTGCACACGGGGCGGCTGCTGGAGGAGTGCCGCCGCAAGGCCATCGAGGAGAACACGTACGACCCGTACCGCGCGTACCGGATGTTCCTGTTCGACCTGCTGCGGCAGCCGGGCGAGGAGAACCGCTTCTTCGCGGGCGGCAGCCCCGACGGGCGGACGCACAACCTCCCGCTGATGCCGCTGCTCTCCGGCGACAACCCGCTCAGCAACACGCTGTCGTCCAAGTTCCTGCGCCTCACCGACACGCAGTACTTCCTGCTGCGGCAGTGGGCGCACGGCCACTTCTACAACGAGAAGCGCGAGGGGTGGGGGAACCCCAACCCCTGGCAGCCGTACGCGGGGTGGAAGAACCGCACCGGGCGCGACCTGGACCGCGGGGTGCTCACCAACCTGGCGGGCGGCGCCTTCTGCCCGGGGTGCGAGGTGGGGTGGATCATGCGCAACCCCTCCGTCTACCACGCCCCCTACCGCTTCAAGGCGGACCCCGCCTTCTACGAGTTCCAGGAGACGGCGGCGCAGTCCAACACCTCCACCGGAGCGAACGAGGGGGAGTTCACCTCGTACATCTCCAAGCCGCTGGGGCTCAAGAACAACTTCGACGTGGGGCTGCAGCCGGGGGACGTGACCAAGTACATGGCGCTCCCCTGGCAGGCGGACTTCAACGAGTGCTCCACGCAGACCATCAACGTCACCTACCTGCAGTGGAACCTGCTCTACCCCGAGAGCGACGGCGACACGCAGATGCAGCGGGGGGAGCAGACGTGGGAGACGCTCTGGTGGCCCGCCCACCGGCCCATGGACGTGTTCCAGACGGAGCTCCCGCTCACCGCCGACTCGCAGTACCAGTGGGTGGTGTGGGCGCGCGGCGTCCCGCAGACCAAGGAGGGCGACTTCAAGATGGTGACGGAGTGGTGGCGGCTGGGCTTCGTGCGCAAGAACCCGTTCGCCGACCCCGACATGCGCGGCAACATCCTGCCGCCGCCGTCGCCGCCGCCTTACGTGAGCACCGAGTACACCCACCGCAACCGGGAGGAACCATGAGCGGACCGAACCCCTTCGTCGGGAGCTGGACCTACCGCAGCTTCTACAACGACCCCGACCTGCACCTGGACAAGCAGGGGAACGCCGACTTCAACGCCGTGCAGCTGGGCTTCGGCACCATCGTCATCGAGGAGGGCGGCCCGGAGGTGCTCACCGGCACCATCGGGGGCGACGGCTGGTCGCTGGAGCTGTTCGGCTCCATGTCGCCCGGGAACCCGGGGCAGGTGCGCTTCCAGGGAAAGGGCGTGGTGGGCGGCAACGAGTGGATCTACGACTACATCGGCTGGCTGGTGCCGACGTGGCCCAACGGGGTGCAGCAGGTGCGGGCGCTGGTGGGCTCCATCGTGCGCACCATCCCCCACCCGAGCAGCGCCGGCGGCGTGTCGCCCGCGGGGGTGGTGGGGTCGTGGTACGCCGTCCTGCAGGACCGGGGGTGACGGTCGACGTCGCCGTCGCCGGCGGCGGGCCCGGGGGGTGCGCGGCGGCGCTCGCGCTGCGCGCGCACGCGCCCGGGCTGGCGGTGGCGCTGGTGGAGGCGTCGGAGTACGGGGGCGAGCGCGTGGGGGAGACGCTCCCCCCGCCCGGCGCGGAGCTCCTGGAGCACCTGGGGGTGTGGGAGGCGTTCCGGGCGCAGGGGCACCACCCGGCGTACGGGACGGCGGCGGCGTGGGGCGGTCCCGTCCCGCACGAGAACGAGTTCCTGTTCCGCGTCCGCCAGGTGGGTTGGCACCTGGACCGCGGCGCCTTCGACCGGATGCTGGCGGACCGGGCGGAGGGGCGCGGGACGGCCGTGCTGCGGGGGACGCGGGTGCTGGACGCGGCGCGGGAGCCGGGGGGGTGGCGGCTGTCGCTCTCCTCGGGGGACGAGCTGCGCGCCCGCTTCCTGGTGGACGCCACCGGGGCCGGCGCGGCGCTGGCCCGGCGCTGCGGGGGCGCCCGCGCGCGCGCGGAGGACCGGCTGGCGGGGTTCGTCCGCTTCTTCCGCCAGCCGGAGGGGGGCGGCGCGCCGCACACGCTGGTGGAGGCGTTCGCCGACGGTTGGTGGTACACGGCGCCGCTCCCGGACGGGCGGCGCGTGGCGGCGTGCATGACCGACACCGACCTGGCCCGCGGGCTCCGGCTGGACGACGGGGAGGCGTGGCTGGAGCTGCTCCGGGCAACGGCGCCGCGGGTGGGGGCGGCGCTGGCGGGGGCGGAGCCGGACGGCGCGCCCGTGGTGCGCGCCGCGCGCTCGCGCCGGCTGGAGCCCGCCGCGGGCGACGGGTGGCTGGCGGTGGGAGACGCCGCCTCCACCTTCGACCCCCTCTCGTCGCAGGGAATCCTGAAGGCGCTGCGCTCGGGGGTCTTCGGCGCGTACGCCGCGGGCGACCTGCTGGCGAAGGGGGACGACGGGGGGATGCGCCGCTACGCGCGCTTCGTGGAGCGGGAGTTCGCGGACTACCTCGGGGCGCGCGCGAAGTACTACGCGGCGGAGGGCCGCTGGCCCGGAAGCGAGTTCTGGCTGAGGAGGAAGGACGGGGCGCGGGCGTCAGCCGCCGTCGCCTGACACCGGTGCGCAGGTCGGCGGCGGGGCTCGACTCCGTTGGGAACGGTTGTATCGTTCCCTACGGAGCCGCAGCCCGACCCCGCGCCAGCGGGGGCACGCCCGAACCCTTTACCCGACGACCCCGGCGTGGGGAAGGAGCTTGTCGATGTTCTTCCACCCCGCGTCCCCGGAGATGAACACCACGTCGCCGCGCACGTCCATCTCCCGGACCGCCTCCAGGGCGGCGTGGTACACCCCCCCGGTCTGGATGCCGCAGAACACTCCCTGGTCGCGGAGCTGGAGGGTGCGGCGCACCGCGTCGTCGAGGTCGATGCGGAGGGTGTGGTCGAAGACGCCCTCCTCCCTCCCCCGCGCGATGAACGGGGTGACGTAGTCCCCGTCGGAGAAGCTCCCCGTGCCCGGGATCTTGGTGCCCGGGGCGGACTCCACCGCCACCACCTTCACCCCCGGCCGCCGCTCCTTGAGGAACTGCCCCGTCCCGAAGAGCGTGCCCCCCGAGCCGAGCGACCCCACCACCAGCTCCACGTCGGGAAAGGCCTCCAGGATCTCCGGCCCCGTCCCCTCGTAGTGCGCGCGCGGGTTGGCCCAGTTGTGGAGCTGGTCGAAGAACCAGTAGCGGTCGCCCCCCTCCCGCTCCACCAGCTCGCGGCACCACCGGTTCCCCTCGATGGTGAAGTCGCCCGTCTGGTGCACGGTGGCGCCGTAGTAGCGGAGGAAGTTGCGCTTGTCCTCGGTGAGCTTGGAGGAGACCACCACCATGGTGGGGAAGCCCAGCACCCGGCCGAAGTAGGCGAGGGCGCACGCCATGTTCCCGCTGGATGCGTCCAGCAGGGTGACGCCCGGACGGAGGGAGCCGGCGTCCAGCGCCTCGCGGATCATCCGCAGCCCGGCGCGGTCCTTGACGCTCCCCGTGGGGTTCATCCCCTCCAGCTTGACGTGCACCCGCGCCTCCGGGAGCTCCGGGGAGCGCAGCCGCAGGCAGGGCGTCCGCCCCACCGCCTGGTCCATGCTCTGGAGAATCATGGGCGGCCTCACACGGGAACGCGCAGGGCGTCGCCCACCTCGCCCCGCACCGCCCCCGCCACCTCGGCCGCGGAGGAGTTCAGGAAGAAGTGCCCCCCCTCGAAGACGCGGACGGCGAACCGCCCCGTGGTGTACCGGCCCCACGCCTCCAGCCCGGCCTGGGTCACCTCCTCGTCCCCGGTACCCCCCAGCGCCAGGATGGGGAGGTCGAGCGGGGGCTCCTCGTACGGGTCGTACGCCTCGTTCACGGCGAAGTCGGCGCGCAGCAGCGGGAGGAGGAGGCGCATCAGCTCCTCGTTGGCCAGCACCGCCTCGGGGGTGCCCTCGAAGCGGCGCAGCTTGTCCACCAGCTCCGGCTCCGGGAGGTCGTAGTTGAGCGGCTGGCGCGGGGGGAGGTGCGGCGCGTTGCGGCCGGAGGCCACCAGCGTGGCGGGGAGGGCGTCCCCGCGGCGGCGCATCTCCCGGATCAGCTCGAAGGCGATCAGCGCCCCCATGCTGTGCCCGAAGAAGGCGAACGGCCGGTCGAAGAAGGGGCGGAGGATCTCGGCCAGGTCGGTCACCAGCGGCCGCACCCGGTCGTAGGGGCGCTCGCCCAGCCGGGCCTCGCGTCCGGGGAGCTGCACCGCGCACACCTCCACCCGGTCTCCCAGGGGGTCGGGCCAGGGGCGGTAGGCGGAGGCCGCGCCTCCCGCGTAGGGGAAGCAGAAGAGGCGCACCTCGGCCTGGGGCCTGCGCCGGGGGAACACCACCCAGCGCTCGGGATCTCGCTTGACTTGCATGACGTGTCGTGTGGAGGTGTGCGGGGCGCGGCTCAGCCGCGGTGCCCCCAGGCGCGCGGGGCGAAGGAAGGGATGCGGGTCCCCGTGCCGCGCTCCGGTGCCAGCTCGGTGACCAGCCGGGCCACCGCCAGGTCCAGGATTCCCAGCCCGAAAGGGGAGAACAGCGACACAGGGTGCTCGCCGGAGCGAGGGGGGATGCGGCCCAGGAGGACGTCTCCCAGCGTCCCGCGGATGAACCCCGTCCCGCCGGTCTGCTCGGCGGCCAGGTGCACGGAGGTCTGCGCGCGGGCCACGTGGTCCACGTCGTCCACCACGTTGTCGCACGCCAGCACCACCCCGGGGGTGAAGTCGCGCAGCGACACGTGCAGCACCGTGCTCCCGGCGGGAGCCATGGACAGGTCGTCCAGGTGGGGCTTCACCGCGGTGGTGGCGAGCGACGACAGCGGCGCGGACAGCGCCTCCCCGCTCCCCGCGGCCACCCGCACCCGGGCGCCGGGACGGAGCTCGCCCAGCCGCTCCCCGAAGCGTCGGGCGCGCTCCGCGTCCAGGTCGTAGACCACGAAGCTCTCCAGCTCCGGGTGCACGGCGGCGCAGAAGCGGGCCACCTCGAAGTTGATCAGCCCGCACCCGATCAGCCCCATCTCGCGCGGGGGCGGTCCGGCGTGGAGGTGGCGCGCGGCCAGGGCGGCGCTCGCCGCGGTGCGCTTGGCGCTGATGACCGAGCCCTCCAGCACCGCGGTGGGGCGCCCGGTCTCCATGTCGTTCAGGATCATGGTGGCCGAGGCGCGGTCCAGCCCCCGGTGGACGTTCTCCGGGAAGGAGGCGATCCACTTGATCCCCGCCGTCTCCCGCTCCCCGCCCAGGTACGCGGGGAGGGAGATGATCCGCTCCCGCTCGCGTCCGGGGAAGCGGAGGAAGCTGGAGTGGGGGAGCACGGTGCGCTCCTCGGCGTGCAGCTCGTAGGCGGCGCGCACCGCGGCCAGGATCTCCTCCTCGCGCCCGGCCAGCAGCTCCAGGACCTCGTCCCCGGCCACCACGAGCAGCTCGCCGCCCGGCGATTTCGTTTCGTTCATTTTTGTGTCGTATAATGGTTGGCGCAAGTCCCCTTGTGCTCGTCCATGCCCGCGTCCTTTCCGAAACCGAGCCTCATCCCCGGCGCCCCCGCATCCGCGGGATGGCGGCGATGGGCGGGGCCACGGGCCTCGAGCTCGCCTTCACCCGCTCCGCCAGCCCCGCCACCGTCGGCGCCTCGAACAGCGCCCGCATCGGCAGCTCCACCCCGAAGGCGTCGCGCACCCGCGAGATCAGCTGCGCCGCCAGGAGCGAGTGCCCGCCCAGCTCGAAGAAGTCGTCGGTCGCGCCCACGCGGTCCACCTTCAGCACCATCGCGTAGATCCCGGCCAGGATCTCCTCCGCCGGCGTGCGCGGCGCGACGTACGCATCCACGTCCCCGGTCCGTTCCGGAGCCGGGAGCGACCGCCGGTCGGTCTTGCCGCTGGGCGTGAGGGGGAGCGCGTCCAGCGCCACGAACGCCGACGGCACCATGTGCTCCGGAAGGCGCCCCTTCAGGTGCGCCCGCAGCTCCGCCGCGGAGGCCTCTCCCACCACGTACGCCACCAGCCGCCGCTCCCCCGACGCGTCCTCCCGCGCCACCACCGCGGCCTCCCGCACACCGCCGTGCTCCCGGAGCGCCGCTTCCACCTCCCCCGGCTCGATACGGAAGCCCCGCACCTTCACCTGCTCGTCCGTCCGCCCCAGGAACTCCAGCGTCCCGTCCGCCAGCCGGCGCACCCGGTCGCCCGTCCGGTACAGCCGCGCGCCCGCTTCTCCCGAGAGCGCGTCGGGGACGAACCGCTCCGCCGTCAGCTCCGGCCGCCCCAGGTAGCCGCGCGCCAGCTGCACCCCACCCAGGTGCAGCTCCCCCGCCACGCCCGCCGGCACCGGTGCCCCCGCCCGGTCCAGCACCCGCGCCCGCACCCCATCCACCGCCCGCCCGATGGGGACCGTCACCCCCGTCTCGCTCCCGGTGTACGTGTGCGTGACCGACTGGATGCACACCTCCGTGGGACCGTACAGGTTCACCACCTCGGCCCCGGTCAGCGCCCTCGCACGCGCCGCCATTCCGGCCGGGAGCGCCTCGCCCCCGCAGAAGAGCCGGCGCAGCTCCGTGGCCTCCTCCATCCCTCCCTCCTCCCTCCCCCCCTCCTCCAGCAGCGCCCCCAGCAGCGATGGCACCACCTGCAGGACCGTGATCCGCTCCTGCGCCACCATGCGCGCCAGGGCGCCCGGGTCGCGGTGCACCTCCGGAGGCGCCACCACCAGCGTCGCCCCCGACAGCAGCGGCGCCCAGAACTCCCACACCGACGCGTCGAAGCTCACCGGCGTCTTCTGGAGGACCCGGTCCTGCGCGCCCAGCGGGAAGGCGCGCCCCATCCACGCCAGGTGGCTCGCCAGCGCGCGGTGCGGCACGGCGACGCCCTTGGGACGCCCCGTCGATCCCGACGTGTAGATGACGTAGGCCAGGTGGTCGGGATCGACCTCGACCCGCAGCGGACCCTCTCCCTCTCCCTGATCCGGGTGTAGAACCGGGCCGTCGTATCCGGGGAAGCGGTCGCGCAGCGCCGCCGTGGTGAGCAGCACCGAGACGCGCGCGTCGGCGAGCATGTACGCCAGGCGCTCGGCGGGATAGCCGGGGTCGAGAGGGACGTAGGCCCCGCCCGACCGGAGGACGGCCAGGAGCGCGACGGGAAGGTCGAGCGAGCGCTCCAGGCACACGCCCACCCGCGTGTCGGGACCCACACCGAGGCCGCGCAGACGACCGGCGAGGCGGTCGGCCCCCTCCACCAGCTCGCGGAAGGTGAGCGTCTCCTCCCCGAAGGCGACGGCTGGCGCGTCGGGGGTGCGCTCCGCCTGCAGGGCGACGCCCTCGTGCACGGCCGGGGGCTCCACGGGGACGGACGCCCCGGGGCTCCACTCCGCCAGGAGCTGGCGGCGCTCGGCCGGGGCGAGCATCTCCACTTCCCACACCGGACGCGCCGGGTCGGCGGCGACCGCCTCCAGCAGCACCGTGTAGCGTGCCAGCATCCGCTCCGCCGTCGCCCGGTCGAACAGCTCCATCCGGTGTGAGAGCGCCCCCCGCAGCCCCGCCTCCGTCTCCTCCACGCTCAGGGCGAGGTCGAACTGCGCCGTTTCCCGGTCGCCCCCCAGCGGCTCCACGCGCAGGCGGCTCCTCCAGGGCGCGGCGGGCTCCACGTTCTGGAGCGCGAACGTCACCTGGAAGAGCGGGGAGCGCGAGAGGCTGCGCTCCGGCGCCAGCTCCTCCACCAGCCGCTCGAAGGGGAGGTCCTGGTGCTGGAAGGCGCCCAGCGCCGTCTCGCGCACCCGCCCCAGCAGCTCCCCGAACGACGGGTAGCCCGAGAGATCGGCGCGCAGGACGAGCGTGTTGACGAAGAAGCCGATCAGCCCCTCCACCTCCACGCGGCCGCGCCCGGCGACGGGGACTCCCACGCTGACGTCCTCCTGGCCGGAATGGCGGGCCAGGAGGAGCTGCCAGGCGGCGAGGAGCGTCATGAACAGCGTCGCCCCCCCGCGGCGCGACAGCTCGCCCAGGGCGTGCGTGGTCTCCGCGGAGAGCGCGAACGGCACCCGCGCGCCCCGCCCGTCCTGCACCGTCGGTCGCGGCCGGTCCGTCGGCAGCTCCAGCACCGGCGGCGCGCCGGCCAGGCGACGGCGCCACCAGGCGAGCTGCGCCTCCAGCACCTCGCCGGAGAGCCAGCCGCGCTGCCAGACGGCGTAGTCCGCGTACTGTACCGGCAGCGCCGGGAGACGGGACCCTTCGTAGAGCGCCGAGACCTCGCGGACGAGCACCTCCATCGACCACCCGTCGCTCACGACGTGGTGCAGGGTGAAGAGCAGCGCCCACTCCTCCTCGTCCAGGCGGACCAGCGACGAGCGCAGCAGCGGGCCCGCGGCCAGGTCGAACGGCCGCGCCGCCTCCTCGGCCGCCAGGCGCAGGATCTCCCGCTCGCGCGCCTCCACGGGGAGCACGCGCAGGTCCGTGACGGGGAGCGCCACCCCGGCGGCCTCGCGGATCACCTGCACCGGCTCCTCCCCGGTCCCGCCGAAGACCGTCCGCAGCGACTCGTGCCGGCGCACGACCTCGCTCAGGCTCTTCCGCAGCGCGGCCGCGTCCAGCCGGCCGTGCAGGCGCAGCGCGGCGGGGAGGTTGTAGGCCGCGCTCCCCGGCTGGAGCTGGTCCAGGAACCACAACCGCTGCTGGGCGAAGGACAGCGGCAGGGGACGATCCCGCGGGACCGGCACGATGGGCGGAGCCACGGCCCGTGCGCCCGCCTCCACCCGCTCCGCCAGCCCCGCGACCGTCGGCGCTTCGAAGACCGCGCGCAGCGGCAGCTCGGTCCCGAGCGCCTCCCGCACCCGCGAGACCAGCCGCATCGCCAGGAGAGAGTGGCCGGCCAGCGCGAAGAAGTCGTCCGTCGCCCCCACCCGCTCCACCCCCAGCACCTCCGCGTAGATCCCGGTCAGGATCTCCTCCGTCGGCGTGCGCGGCGCCACGTACGCGTCCACCTCTCCCGTCCGCTCCGGCGCAGGGAGCGCCCTGCGGTCCACCTTGCCGCCGGGGGTGAGGGGGAGCGCCTCCATCGCCACGAACGCCGACGGCACCATGTACTCCGGCAGGCGGCCCTTCAGGTGCGCCCGCAGCTCCGCCATGGAGGCTCCCCCGCCAGGTACGCCACCAGCCGCCGGTCTCCCGGTGCGTCCTCGCGCGCCACCACGGCGGCCTCGCGGACGCCAGGGTGCTCCAGGAGCGCCGCCTCCACCTCGCCGGGCTCCACGCGGAAGCCGCGGACCTTGACCTGCGCGTCCGTCCTCCCCAGGAACTCCAGCGCGCCCGAGGCCAGCCAGCGCACCCGGTCTCCCGTCCGGTACAGCCGCGCTCCCGGCTCCGCACCGAACGGATCGGGGACGAAGCGCTCCGCCGTCAGGTCAGGTCTTCCGAGGTAGCCGCGCGCCAGCAGGAAGCCGCCCAGGTGCAGCTCCCCCGGGACGCCGACCGGCACCGGGCTGCCGGTGCGGTCCAGCACGTACGCCGCGCGCCCGGGGAGCGGCCCTCCGACGGGGACGGCGGCCCCGGCGTACCCCGCGGGGTAGTCGACCGGGACCTCGTAGACGGTCGCGGTGACCACCGCCTCGGTGGGCCCGTAGCCGTTGACCAGGCGCGCGGGGGTGTCGAGCGCGCCGCGCCAGCGCGGCACCGCCGCCGAGGGCACCGCGTCCACCCCCACCACCAGGACGCGCAGGTCGGGGAGCGCCTCCCCCGCCCCGCTGTCGATGACCTCCTGCCAGTAGGCCGGGGGGAGGTCGGCGACGGTGATCCCCAGAGCCCGCACCCGGGCCGGCCAGTCGGCGGGATTCCACGGCTCGAGCCCGCGCAGCACCAGCGTGGCCCCGGCGGAGAGCGTCACCAGGATCTGCTCCATGGAGACGTCGAAGCCGGCGGAGGCGGCGTGGAGCACCCGGTCGGCCGGCCCGATCCCCAGCACTCCCGCGAACGCGGCCACGTGCGACGCGACGGCCGCGTGCTCCACCACCACGCCCTTGGGGCGCCCGGTGGAGCCGGAGGTGTAGACGACGTACGCGGCGCTCCGCGGGTCCACGTCCGGGAGGACGGAACCGGCGTCCTCGTCCGGGGCCCCGGCGCCGACGAGAAGCGTCTCGCCCGCGTACGCCGGGACGGCGTCCACCGTGGACGCGTCGGCTAGGAGGAGCCGCACGCCGGCGTCCGCGAGCACGTACGCGAGCCTCTCCGCGGGGTTGGCCGGGTCCAGCGGAACGCAGGCGCCTCCCGCCCGGAGCACCGCCAGGATCGCGGCCACGAGGCCAGGCGAGCGCTCCATGCACACGCCCACCCGCGTCTCCGGACCCACGCCGCGCCGCGCCAGGACGCGCGCCAGCCGCTCCGTGCGCTCCTCCAGCTCCGCGTAGCTGAGCGTGGCACCCTCGAACAGGACCGACACCGCCTCCGGCGCGCTCCGCGCCCGCCGGGAGACCGCCTCGTGCACCGGGACGAACGGAGCGGCGGCGCCCGGCCGCGTGCCCCACTCCGTCAGGAGCCGCTCCCGCTCGGGCGCGGCAAGGAAGCCGACCTCGTGCACGCTCCGCTCGGGCTCCGCCAGCACGGCGTCCAGCAGGGCGGCGTAGTGCCTCCCCATCCGCTCGACGGTGGCGCTGTCGAACAGGTCGGTCCGGTAGGAGAACGCCCCGGACAGCTCCTCGCCGGCCTCCGCCAGCTCCAGCCCCAGGTCGAACACGGCGGTCCCTTCCTCCGCCGCGATCGGCTCCAGCCGCAGCGGGCCCATCGACACCGCGCCCGCGTGGTCGCTGCGCAGGGAGAACAGCACCTGGAAGAGCGGGGTGTGCGTGAGGCTCCGCTCCGGCGCCAGCTCCTCCACCAGGCGCTCGAACGGCACCTCCTGGTGCGCGAAGGCTCCCAGCGTCCCCTCGCGAACGCGCCCGAGCAGCGCCCGGAAGCCCGGCCGGTCCGGGAGCTCCGTGCGCAGCACCAGGGTGTTGACGAAGAAGCCGATCAGCCCCTCCGTCTCCAGCCGCGTCCGCCCGGCGACCGGCGTCCCCACGCTCACGTCGTCCTGACCGGAGTACCGCGCCAGCAGGAGCTGCCACGCAGCCAGGAGGGTCATGAACGGCGTCGCCCCCTCGCGGCGCGACAGCTCGCGCACGGCCCGCCAGGTGGCGGCGGGGAGGACGACGGGGTGGTACGCCTCGCGCGGGCTCCGCGCCGGGGCGTGCGGCCGGTCGGTGGGAAGCTCCAGCACGGGCGGCGCCCCCGCCAGCCGCTCCCGCCACCAGGCGAGCTGCCGCTCCAGGACCTCGCCCGTGAGCCACGCCCGCTGCCAGGCGGCGAAGTCGGCGTACTGCACCGGGAGCGGCGGGAGGGACGCCTCCCCGCCGCGGAGGCGGGCGTCGTAGAAGGCGGACAGCTCGCGGACGAAGACGGCCGTGCTCCACCCGTCGCCGGCGACGTGGTGCAGCGAGAGGAGGAGGACCCACTCGTCCTCCGCCGTGCGGAGCAGGCCCGCGCGCGCCACCGGCCCGCGCGCCAGGTCGAAGGGGCGCACGGCGTCCCCGGCCGCGGCCCGCCGGACGGCCGCCTCGCGCGCGTCCGCGGGGAGGCGACGCAGGTCGGCCACCGGGACCGGCCACGGGCGCGGCTCGCCGACCACCTGCACCGGCTCGCCGTCCACCAGGGCGAGCGTGGTGCGCAGCGTCTCGTGCCGGCGCGCCAGGTCGGAGAGGGCGCCCGCCAGCGCGCCCACGTCCAGCTCGCCACGCGCGCGCAGGGCGAAGGACAGGTTGTACGCGGGGCTCTCCGGATCCATCTGGTGGATGAGCCAGAGCCGCTGCTGCGCGAAGGAGAGCGGGAGCGGCCGGTCGCGCGGCACCGGCACCAGCGGCGGCGCCTCCCCGCCCGCTCCCGCCCGCCGCGCCGCCTCCACCCGCTCCACCAGCGCCGCCACCGTCCGCGTCTCCAGCACCGCGCCCGCGCCCACCTCCGTCCCCAGCACCTCCCGCAGCCGGCTCGCCACCCGCATCGCCAGCAGCGAGTGCCCCCCCAGGTCGTAGAAGCTGTCGTGGACGCCGACGCGCTCCACGCCCAGCACCTCCGCCCACACTCCGGCCGCCAGCTCCTCCGCCGGCGTCCGCGGCGCCACGTGTCCCTCCGCCGCGCCCGCTCCGCCCGGCTCCGGGAGCGCGCGCCGGTTCACCTTCCCGCTCGGCGTGAGCGGGAGCGCCTCCAGCGTCACGAACGCCGACGGCACCATGTACTCCGGGAGGCGCCCCCGCACGTGCTCGCGGATCTCCGCCGCCGGCACCGCCCCGTTCACCGGGACCAGGTACGCCACCAGCCTCCGCTCCGCCCCCTCGCCGCGCACCTCCACCACCGCCTCGCGCACGGCCGGGTGCGCCTCCACCACCGCCGCCACCTCCCCGGGCTCGACGCGGAAGCCGCGCACCTTGACCTGGCTGTCCGCGCGCCCCAGGAACTCCAGCGTCCCGTCCGCCCGCCAGCGTACCCGGTCGCCCGAGCGGTACATCCGCGCCCCCGCCTCCGCCGAGAACGGGTCGGGGACGAAGCGCTCCGCCGTCAGGTCGGGGCGGTCCAGGTAGCCGCGCGCCAGGCACGCTCCCCCCAGGTACAGCTCCCCCGGCACGCCCTGCGGAAGGGGCCGCAGGTGCCGGTCGGCCACGTAGCACGCGCTGTTGGCGACCGGCCCGCCGATGCTCGGCAGGAGCGGCCACGCCTCCGGCGCCCCCGAGAGCGCATGGGCCGTGACGACGTGCGTCTCCGAGGGGCCGTAGTGGTTGTGCAGCGGCGCCCCCAGCGCTGCGAGCCACCGCCGCATCGGCTCCGTGACGCGCAGCTGCTCCCCCGCCGTCTGCACCTCCCGCAGCCGCGGCGGCACCGCCCCGCGGGCCACCGCCTCCTCCGCCAGGTGCTGCAGCGCCACGGCGGGCATGAACATCCGCTCCACCCCCTCGCGCTCCACCAGCTCCAGCAGCGCGGCCGGGTCTCGCCGCATCTCCTCGGGGACGACGACCAGCGTCCCCCCCTCGGCCCAGCAGGAGAACGCCTCGTGGAACGACGCGTCGAAGGAGATGGTGGCGAACTGGAGTGTCACGGCGGGGCCCGGCCGCAGCCAGGAGCGCTCCTGCCAGGCGACCAGGTTGACCAGCGGACGGTGCGCCACCGCCACGCCCTTGGGGCGGCCGGTGGAGCCGGAGGTGTAGATGACGTAGGCCAGGTTGTCGGGGTGGACGGCGCCCCCACCCGGCTCGCCTCGGGCTCGCCACCCTCCCCCGTTCCGGGGGAGGGGCATGTCCATGCTTCGATCATCGCCCTCCACACTGTCGCTCTCCCCTCCCCTGCTTGCGGGGGAGGGGCGGGGGGTGGGGGCCTCCTGCTCGGGCGACAGAAGTCGCTGCAACGACGGCACGGATTCCGCCTGCGCGGACTGGACTGCCGGACCTGCACGGAGATGCCCCTCCCCCGGAACGGGGGAGGGTGGCGGCTCTAAGGCCGCCGGGTGGGGGCTCTCGGAGCCATCCACCCGCACCACCTCGACCCCCTCCCCGAACTCCATCCGCCCCGCCACCTCCCCCGCCACCACGGTCCGCGCCCCCGAGTCCTCCAGCATGAAGGCCAGCCGCTCCACCGGGTACTCCGGGTCGAGCGGCACGTACGCGCCCCCGGCCTTGAGGATCGCCAGCACCCCGGTCCACATCTCCGCAGAGCGCTCCACGCACAGCCCCACGCGCACGTCCGGTCCCACGCCCCGCGCGCGCAGCTCCGCCGCCAGCCGGTCCGCGCGCGCGTCCAGCTCCGCGTAGGTCACCCGCTCGGCCCCGAAGACCAGCGCCACCGCCCCCGGCGTCCGCGCCGCCTGCTCCGCGAACAGCTCGTGCACGCAGCTACCCGCGGGGTAGTCCGCCCCCGTCGCGTTCCACCCCTCCACCACCTGCGCGCGCTCCGCCTCCGACAGCAGCCCGATCTCCCCCAGCCGCACACCGGGGCTCCCCGCCAGCGCGCGCAGCACGTTGACCACGTGCTCCGCCAGGCGCTCCACCGCCTCCGGCGCGATCCGCCCCCGGTCGTACGAGTACCGGAACGCCAGCGGCCCCGCCGGCAGCACCGACACCGTCACCGCGTAGCCCGTCCGCTCCTCCGTGCGCACCTCCCGTACCCCCAGCGCACTCTCCCCCACCCGCCCCGCTTCCCCCAGGGCGTAGTTCTCGAACACGAACAGCGTGTCGAACAGCGCCTCCCCCCGCGGCACCCCGCTCCACCCCTGCACCTCCACCAGCGGCGTGTGCTCGTACCCCCGCAGCTCCGCCAGCCGCTCCTGCAGCTCCCCCAGCCACGCCCCCGCCTCCGCCTCCCCCGGCACCGCCACACGCACCGGGAGCGTGTTGATGAAGAGCCCCACGATCTCCTCCGCACCCGCCAGCTCCGCCGGGCGCCCCGAGACCGTCGCCCCGTACAGGACGTCCTCCGCCCCGCAGTAGCGCCCCAGCACCAGCGCCCACGCCCCCTGCGCCAGCGTCCCCAGCGTCACCCTCCCCCGCCGCGCCGCCGCCCGCACCCACTCCGTCTCCGCCTCGCCCAGCGCCCGCCAGTGCTCCCCGTGGCCGCGCTCCCCCCCCTCCGGCCCGGGCAGCGCCTGCTCCAGCAGCGTCGGCGCCTCGAAGCTCCCCAGCTCTCCCCTCCAGAAGCGCTCCGTGGCCGCACCGTCCCGCCGGTGCAGCCACGCCACGAAGTCCCGGTACGGCCGCGGCTGCGGAAGCTCCACCTCCCGCCCCGCCACGTACCTCTCGTACAGCGCCACCAGCTCCTGCACGATCAGCGGCAGGCACCACCCGTCGACGACCGCGTGGTGCGTGCTCCACACGAAGTCCCACTCGCCGCCCGCGCGCCGGAACAGCGCCAGCCGCAGGAGCGGCGCCCGCTCCAGCGCGAACCCCGCCGCACGGTCCTCCTCCAGGTAGCGCGCCAGCCCCGCGCGCCGCTCCGCCTCCCCCAGCCCCGACCAGTCCTCCACCCGAAGCTCCGGGCGCGCCTCCCGGTGCACCACCTGCACCGGCTCCTTGACCCCGCGCCACAGGAACGCCGTGCGGAGCGCCGCATGCCGCGCCACGATCCGCTCCCACGCCCGCCGGAACGCCTCCACGTCCAGTCCCGCGGCAAGCACGCACTGCAGCTGCACCACGTACACCCCCGCGTCCTCCCCCTCCACCGTGTGGAAGAGGAGCCCCTTCTGCAGGGGCGTCAGCGGATAGAAGTCCTCGTAGGCCGCGCGCCGCGGCCCCGCCGTCCTGACGTCCGGAGGGGTCACGGACGGGCCTGCGTCGTGGTGCCGGAGCGGAGCAAGGTGGAACCGGTGCTGCGGGTGGACGGTTGAGAGCGCGGATAGTCCGTCATTTCGTGTCGCTTCCAGTTCGTACGATGCAGGCCGGAGAACCCCCGCGAGGAGGAACTCCGGCCTGTACGCGCCGCGAAAGTTCTGTTTGCTGTCGGAAGATGTCTGTGAGGCGCCCCCGTCAGACGGAGGCGGGCTCCTCCAGCGCCCGCAGCGGCGTGAAGTCGCGGCTGCACAGGAACTCGGGACGCGGGTTCTCCTTCGGGGCCGGGGCGTTGCCGACGGCGTTGTAGGTGACCAGCGCGATCACCCGGTCGAAGGGGGACATGTTGGGCGCGGAGCCGTGCACCACGTTGCCGTCGAAGAAGAGGACCGAGCCGGCCGGCCCCTTGGGCCCCGCCATTCCGCGCTCCGCCACCATCTCCGCCAGCGTCTCCTGCTCCACCGTGTAGGAGAGCGCCGCGGCCACGTCGGCCTGCCAGGACGGGCCGCCCTCGTCCCCCTTCCGGGCCCGGGGCTCGATCACCCCGCCCTTGTGGGAGCCGGGGACGAAGAGGAGCGGACCGTTGAACTCGTTGACCTCGTCCAGGAAGAGGGAGAGGGTCACCACGTTGGAGGTGGGCATCCCGTCCTCGTTCCGCCAGAAGATGTAGTCCTGGTGCCACTCCCACACCTCGCCGCGGAACGCCAGCTTCGCGTTGATCTTGAACTGGTGGACGTACACCTCGTCCCCCAGGATGCGGCGCGCCGGCTCCAGGAGGCGCGGGTCGCGGACCATCCGCGCGAACACCTCGCTGTCCCGGTGCGACCCGTACACCGAGCGCACCACGTCCGTCCCCTTCTCCATCACCCGCGCCGGGGTGTCCCGGGCGAAGAGCGTGCCGAGCTCCGCCTTCATCTCCGCGACCTCCTGCGGCGTGAACAGCTCCGGCAGGAGGAGGAAGCCGTCCTCGCGGTACTGCTGCACCTGCTGGTCCGTGACGTACATGAGATTCTCCTTATAGAGTTTGCCGCCCGCGTCGTGGCGGGCCGGCCTGAGGTTGCCGGGTCCCGCGCGCGGCGGCGCCGTGCTTCACTCCGGTTCCATCGCCTGGTCGATCGCTCCCAGGATGTCCTCCAGGTCGTCCGCCCCCCACCCGAAGTCGGCGAAGTCCTCCGCCGCGGGGAGCGCGTCCGCGCCATGACCCTCCTCCAGCATCCGCCGCAGCGCCGCCAGGAACGCCCCGGCCACTCCCTCCACCGTGGCGGCGTCGTGCAGCCCTGCGCCGTACGACCAGGAGGCGTGCAGCCGCCCGTCCATCACGTAGGCGTTTACCTCCAGGAGGTGCGTCCGCCGGGCGCGCGGGCTCCGCGTCGGGCCCGCGTCCTCGCGCGACAGGCGGAAGGGCGCGCCCTCCGGGACCATCCCGTCGAGCTGCCCCAGGTAGTTGAAGAGCACCTCGGGGCGGGGCCGCGCCCGCAGCTCCTCCACCTCCAAGTCCGAGGGGGCCAGGTGGCGGAGGAGACCGTACCCGACGCCCCCGGCGGGGACGGCGGCGAGCGCCTCGCGGACGGCGCGCAGCGCCTCACCGGGGCCGCCCCCGGCGGGGAGGGCGAGGCGCAGCGGGTGCTCGGCGGTGAACCACCCCACGGTGCGGGTGGTGTCGGCGTCGAGGAACAGCTCCTCCCGCCCGTGCGTCTCCAGATCCACCCGGAGCGCGTCGCCGCCGGCCCAGCCGCGGACGGCCTCCGCCAGC
The DNA here is from genome assembly GCA_963733105.1 of uncultured Gemmatimonadales bacterium. GTDB lineage: Bacteria > Gemmatimonadota > Gemmatimonadetes > Longimicrobiales > Longimicrobiaceae > JAFAYN01. Next base: position 140,689 of record CAVTCB010000009.1, read on the forward strand.
GCGGCCAGGAGCACCTCGTCGGCCTGCGCGCGGTGGCGCTTCAGCGCGTCGTGGAGGAGTGCGCGCGTCTCCTCCGCGTCCAGCGACACGGTGACCGCGCGCTCGGAGGCGAAGGTGTTCTCCCCGCCCGGGTGGTCCAGGGGGAGCGGCGGACCGGCGGGACGCGTCTGCTCCAGCCAGAAGGGGAGCTCCGCGCGCGCCTCGGGGGAGGAGGCGCGGGCCCGCAGCCGCGCCGCCCACGACTTCCAGGAGGTGGTCTTGCGCGGGAGGCGCACCGGGGCGCCCTCGGCCTCCGCGGCGTAGGCGGCGCCGAGGTCCTCCAGGAGCACCCGCCAGGAGACGCCGTCCACGGCCAGGTGGTGGGCCAGGAGGAGCACTCGCGCGGGACGCCCCGGGCCGGCGTCCAGGTGGGCGACGCGGAAGAGGGGGCCGCGCTCCAGCTCCAGCCCCGCCTGCAGGGCGGTGCACGCGGAGCGGACCGCCTCCGCCTCGTCCCCTGCCCCGGCCAGCTCCACGCGGAGGTAGGGCGACTCGCCCGGCTCTGCGATCCGGGCCCGCCACCCGTCCGCCTCGCGGCGGAAGCGGAGGCGGAGCGCGTCGTGGTGCCGCGGGAGGTGCGCGGCGGCCCGCTCCAGCGCCCCCGCGTCCAGCGGGGCGGAGGCCTCCAGGAGGAGCGCCTGGTTGAAGTGGTGCGGGTCCTCCGGGTCCCCGCCCAGGAACCAGTCCTGGATGGGGGTGAGCTCCACGGGGCCGGCCACGGGGCCCTGCTCCGCGTCCACGGCGCGCGCGGGCTCCACCGCCGTCGCCAGCTCGGCCAGCGTCTGGAGGCGGAACAGGTCGCGCGGGGTGAGGACCAGCCCCTCCTGCCGGGCGCGCGACACCACCTGGATGGCCAGAATGGAGTCGCCCCCCAGCTCGAAGAAGTTGTCCTCGCGCCCCACCCGCTCCATGCGCAGCACCGACTCCCACACCGCGGCCAGGCGGCGCTCGACCTCGTCCGCGGGGGGGAGCCAGGATGCCTCGTCCCGCAGCGCCGACTCGTCGGGCGCGGGGAGCGCCCGGCGGTCCAGCTTGCCGTTGGCGTTGAGCGGGAGCGCGTCCAGCATCACGAACGCCGCCGGGACCATGTACTCCGGGAGCCGCGCGCCCAGGTGCGCCCGCAGCTCCGCCACCGAGGGGGGCGCCTCCGGGTCCGCCACCAGCCAGGCGACCAGCCGGCGGTCGCCGCGCTCCGTCTCCCGCGCGGCCACGGCGGCCTGGCGGACGGCGGGGTGCTCGGCGAGCACGGACTCGATCTCCCCCAGCTCGATGCGGAAGCCGCGGATCTTGACCTGGAAGTCGATCCGCCCCAGGAACTCCACGTCGCCCGCGGGGAGGAGGCGCACCCGGTCGCCGGTGCGGTACAGGCGCCCGCCCGGCTCCGCGAAAAACGGGTCGGGGACGAAGGTCTCCGCGGTGCGGGCGGGGTCGTGGGCGTACCCGCGCCCCACGCAGATCCCCCCCACCAGGAGCTCGCCGGGGACGCCGGCGGGGACCGGGTCGAGCCCCGCGTCCACCAGGTACAGCCGGACGTTGGCGACCTGCCGCCCGATCGGCATGTTGCGCACGTCGGGCGCGGGCGGCTCGTGGACCGGGTGGTGGGTGACGTCGTCCGAGCACTCCGTGGGCCCGTAGGCGTTCAGGAGCGGGACGCGCGGGTACGCCTCCAGCCAGTCGCGCGCCAGCTCGGGGGGGAGCGCCTCGCCGGTGGGGATCATCCAGCGGAGCGCGCGCAGGCCCACCGGCTCGGCGCGCGGGCTCCGCAGCTCCTCCACCAGCATCCGCATCAGCGAGGGGACCGTCTCCAGCACCGTGATCCCCGCCGCCTCCACCTCCCGCGCCAGCGCGGCCGGGTCGTGCGCCACCTCGTCGGGGAAGACGTGCACCTCGCCGCCCACCACCAGCCCGGCCAGGAACTGCCAGACGGAGATGTCGAAGCACTGCGACGCCGTCTGCGCCACCCGGTCGTCCGCGCCGATGCGGAGGTCGAGGACCTTGGCGTGGATGTGGTTCAGCATCCCCCGGTGCTCCACCATCGCCCCCTTGGGCTTCCCGGTGGAGCCGGAGGTGAAGATGACGTACGCCAGCCCCTCCGGCGCGGCGCGCACGGGGACGTCGCCCTCCTCCTGCGGCCGGGCCAGGAGCGGCTCCAGCGGGAGGAGGCGCGGCGCGGGGTCCATCCCCGCCGCGGCTTCCTCCAGCGCCGGGAGGAAGGTCCCGGAGGCGAGCGCCAGCGGGCTCCGGCTCCCCTCCAGCACCTGCCGGTGCCGGTGCGGGGGGTGCCCGGGGTCGAGCGGGAGGTAGGCCCCGCCCGCCTTGAGCACGCCGAGCACGGCCACCAGGAAGTCGACGCCGCGCTCCGCCAGCAGGGCGACGACCGTCTCCGGGCCTACCCCTTCGGCCATGAGCGTGCGGGCCGCGCGGTTGGCGCGGCGGTTCAGCTCGGCGTAGGAGACGCGCGCGCCGCGGAACACCACGGCGGCGGCGTCCGGCGTCCGCGCGGCCTGCGCCTCGAACCGCTCCTGGAAGCTCCCCGGGGGGACCTCCACCGCGGTCCGGTTCCACTCCTCCAGGAGGAAGCCGCGCTCGGGAGCGGTGAGCCAGGGGAGCGCGTCCACGCGCACGTCGGCCGCGTCCGGCGCCGCCAGAGCCCCGGCCATCCCCTCCAGGAGCGTCGCCAGGTGGCCGAGCATCCGGCGGACGGAGGGCTCGTCGTGCACGGCGGCCTGGTAGGTGATCTCCAGCCCCAGCGCCTCGCCGGGCTGCGCCACCACGAAGAGCGGGTAGCCGGTCTTCTGCATGGACCAGCGGCGCGCCCCCCAGGCGTCGCCCCGGTCCTCCGGGTGGCTCGCGAAGTCCAGGATGCTGTCGAAGAGCGGCGTCCCCGCCCCCACCCCGGCGATCCGCTGCACCTCGGCAGAGCGGGGTGTGCTCGTGCTCGCGGGCCTCGCGCTGGCGCGCCTGCAGCTCCCCCAGCCAGGCGGGGAGCGCGGCGTCGGGACACACCTCCACCCGCACCGGGAGGGTGTTCACCAGCACCCCCACCACGCCGTCCGCGCCGGGGAGGTCCACGGAGCGCCCGGACACCACCGCGCCGAACACCACGTCGCGCTCCCCGGCGTACCTGGACAGGAGCGCGGCCCACCCGCCCTGCACCAGGTCGTACAGGGTGAGCCCGTGGCGGCGCGCGGCCTCGCGGAGGAGCGCGGTCGTCTCCCGCGGCAGCTCCGTCCCCGCGCGGCGGTACTCGCCCGGCGCGGCACCGGGGGTCGGGGTGCCCTGGAGGGGCGCGGGGGCCTCGAACCCGGCGAAGGCCCGCTTCCAGAAGGCGCGCGCCCCGTCCAGCGGCTCGGCCTCCAGCCAGGCGACGTATTCCGCGAAGGGGAGCCGCTCCGGGAGGTCGGGCTCCGTCCCGGCGACCAGGGCGGAGTAGGTCTCGCGGAACTCCCCGAGCACCGCCTCGGCCGACCAGCCGTCCAGCACCAGGTCGTGGAAGCTCCAGACGAAGTCGAAGCCGGCGTCGTCCAGGCGGAAGGTGGACAGCCGCGAGAGCGGGAGGCGCGATGGGTCGAAGACGCGCGCGTCCTCGGCGCGGAGCCGGGCGTCCAGCTCCGCCCGCTGCTCCGCGGCGCCCAGGCCGCGCAGGTCGTGGTGCTCCACGGCGAGCACGCCGCGCGGGTGCACCACCTGGAGCGGGCGCTCCACCCCCTCCCACAGGAAGGTGGTGCGCAGCACCGGGTGCCGCTCCGCCAGGATCTCCCAGGCGCGCTCGAAGGCGGCGGGGTCGAGCGGACCGCGCCAGGAGGCGTGCGCGTGCTCCGCGTACTCCGCGCTCCCGGGGGCGAGGAGGGTGTGGAAGAGGATTCCCTGCTGCATCGGCGACAGCGGGTACGCCGCCCCGGCGCCGTCCCCGGCGGACGCGGCGCGCTCCGTCCGCTCCACGGGCGTCGCCGCGGCGGCGACCTCCGCGACGGTGCGCAGGTCGAAGAGCTGCTTCAGCGAGATCCGCAGCCCGGCGCGGTACGCCTGCGCGGCGACGCGGATCCCCAGGATGGAGTCGCCGCCCAGCTCCAGGAAGGCGTCGTGCACGCCGACGCGGTCCACCCCCAGCACCCGCGACCACACCTCCGCCAGCACGCGCTCGGCGCCGGTGCGCGGGGCGGCGTACGCCCCGTCCAGCTCGGGGCGCGCGGCCTCCGGCTCGGGGAGGGCGCGGCGGTCGGTCTTGCCGCTGGGGAGGAGGGGGAAGCGCTCCAGGAAGACCCAGGAGGCGGGGACCATGTAGGGCGGGACCCGCGCCTCCATGAAGGCACGCAGCTCGGAGACGGTGACCGCGGCGCCCGGGACCACGTAGGCCGCCAGCCGCTTCCCGGTCCCCGCGTCGGGGCGCGCGACCACCGCCACGCCGCGCACGGCCGGGTGCAGCGCGAGCGTCGCCTCCACCTCGCCGGGCTCCACGCGGAAGCCGCGCACCTTGACCTGGTCGTCGGCGCGGCCCAGGAAGTCCAGCGCCCCGTCGGGGAGGCGCCGGACGCGGTCGCCGGTGCGGTACAGCCGCTCGCCGGGGCGGGGGGCGAAGGGGTCGGGGACGAAGCGCTCGGCGGTGAGCTCCGGGCGGCCCAGGTAGCCCCGCGCCAGGCTGTCGCCGCCCAGGTACAGCTCGCCGACCACGCCGACCGGCGCCGGCCGGAGCCCCGCGTCCAGGACGTGGAGGCGGGTGTTCCACACCGCCTTCCCGATGGGGGGGAGCGCGGGCCAGGGGGCGGGGTCGCCCTCCAGCGTGTGGGCCGTCACCACGTGGCTCTCGCTGGGGCCGTACAGGTTGTGCATCCTGCACCCCGGGAGCCGCGTGAGCAGGCGCGCCACCGCGGGGGTCACCTGGAGCTGCTCGCCGGCGGGGAGGAGCTCGCGCAGGCGCTCCGGGAGCGGCGCGCCCTCGTCCACCAGCTCCGCCATCTGCCGGAGCGCCACGAAGGGGAGGAACATCCGCTCGATCCGCGCCTGCGAGAGGAGCGGGACCCAGCGCGTGGCGTCCTTCTGCACCTCGCCGGGGATCACCACCAGCGCCCCGCCCGTCGTCCAGGTGGAGAAGATCTCCTGGAACGAGGCGTCGAAGCTGAGGGTGGAGAACTGGAGCGTTCGCGTCCCCGTGTCGTACCCCGGCTGCGCGTGCTGCCAGGCCAGGAGGTTCGCCAGCGTCCGGTGCGGCACGCCGACCGCCTTGGGGCGCCCGGTGGAGCCGGAGGTGAAGATGACGTACATCAGCGTGTCGAGCGACGCGCCCGCCCGGGGGTCCTCCTCCGGCATGGCGGCCATCTCCGCCGCGTCGCGGTCCACGCACACGGCGACGGTATCCGCGGGGAAGCGCCCGCGCAGCGACTCGTCGGTCACCACCACGGAGGCGCCGGCGTCCTCCAGCATCAGCCGCAGGCGCTCCTCCGGGTAGGCGGGGTCCAGGGGGACGCACGCCGCGCCGGCCCGGAGCACGCCGAGCACCGCCACCACCATCTCGGCCGAGCGCTCCAGCGAGATCCCCACCCGCCCGTCCACCCCCACGCCGCGGGCGCGCAGCAGCTGCGCGAGGCGGTTGGCGCGCCGCTCCAGCTCCGCGTACGCGACCCGCTCCCCGCCCCACTCCACGGCCACGGCGTCCGGGGTGCGGCGCGCCTGCTCCGCCACGAGGTCGTGCAGCGGTGCGTCGGGGTACGCGGCCTCCGTCCGGTTCCAGGCGTCCAGCGCCTCGCGCTCCCCCGAGGTGAGGAGCGGGAGGGCGGAGAGGACGCGCGCGGGGTGCGCGGCGGCGCCCTCCAGGAGGGTGGCGAAGTGCCCCAGGAGGCGGCGCACGGTGGAGGCGTCGTACAGCTCCGCGTCGTACTGGGCCTGCACCAGGAAGCCGTCCGGCCCCTCCGCCACCGAGCAGGTGAGGTCGAAGGTCTCCCCCGCGACGGGGACCGCCCAGGGGCGCACCACGAGCCCGGGGAGGCGGAGGGTCTCCTCCTCCACCGTCCGGTGCACGAACATCACCGAGGAGAGCGGCTGCGCCTCCGCCCCGCGCGGGAGGCCGAGGGCGCGGACCACCTCCTCCAGCGGGACGTCGGCGTGCGCCTGGGCGCCGAGCACGGTCCGGCGGACGCCGCGCAGCCAGTCGCGGAACGACGGGTCCCCCTCCACCGGGGTGCGGAGGACCAGCGTGTTGACGAAGTAGCCGATCAGCCCCTCCAGCTCCCGCTCGCCCCGGCCGGCGACGGCGGTGGCGGTGAGGAGGTCGGACTGCCCGGTGTAGCGGTGGAGGAGCGCCTGGAACCCCGCCAGGAGGACCATGAACGGGGTGGCCTCCTCCTCGCGCCCGAGCGCGCGGAGCGCGGCGGCGAGCCCGTCCGGGAGGCGGAGCGTCTCCACCCCGGCGCGGCCGGCGCGGACCGCGGGGGCCGGGCGGTCGCGGGGGAGGTCCAGCGGCGCGCGCTCCCCGGCCAGCGCCTCCTTCCAGAAGGCCAGCCCCGCCGCCCGCTCCGGGCCCCGGCTCCGCTCCTGCTCCCACACGGCGTAGTCGGCGTACTGCACGGGGAGCGGGGGGAGCGGCGACGGCGCGCCGCGCGAGAAGGCGTCGTAGAGCGCCGCCAGCTCGCGCACCAGCACCCCGATGGACCAGGCGTCCGAGACGACGTGGTGCACGACGACCACGACGACGTGCTCCTCGTCGTCCAGGCGCAGGAGGAGGGCGCGCAGGAGCGGCCCCGCCGCCAGGTCGAACGTCTCCCGGACCTCGGCCTCCGCCTCGCGCAGCGCCGCGGCCTCGCGCTCCCCGGCGGGGAGGGCGCGCAGCTCCCGGTCGCGCAGCGGCACCGCCGCCCGGGGGGACACCACCTGCACCGGCTCCCCGTCGCGCTCCGCGAACACGGTGCGCAGCGACTCGTGGCGCTCCACGACGGCCTCCAGCGCCCGCGCCAGCACGTCGCGATCGAGGCGCCCCTCCAGCCGCACCCCCACGGCGACGTTGTACGCCGCGCGCTGCTCCTCCAGCTGGTCCACCAGCCAGAGCTGCCGCTGGGCGGAGGAGAGCGGGAACTCGCGGCGCCCCCCGTCGCGCGGGGCGCGGGGAATCCCCCCCGCCTGTGCCCCGCCGCGCCCGCGCAGCGCCTCCACGTCCGCGGCGAGCGCGGCCACGGTGGGAGCCTCGAACAGGCGCACCAGCGGGAGCTGCACGCCCATGGAGGAGCGGATGCGGGCCAGGAGGAGGGCGCCCAGCACCGAGTGCCCGCCCAGCGCGAAGAAGTCGTCCTCCACCCCCACCCGCTCCGCGCCCAGCACCTCGGCGAAGACCGCGGCCAGCGCCTCCTCGGCCGGGGTGCGGGGGGCCACGTACGGCCCCGCCTCCCCCGGGAGCCCGGAAGCGCGGCGCGAGGCGCGGACGGCGCGCAGGAGCCGGTCGGGGTCGGCCAGCTCGGTGGCGATCCGCTGGTAGCGCTCCCACGGCGCGGGACCAGAGGAGGGCGCCGGGGCGGACGGGGCCGCGCGCTCCTCCGCCTCCTCCTCGTCGGCGGACACGTAAGCGGCGGGACGGCACGCCTCGGCCTCCGCGGCGGACAGGACGTAGCGCGCGCCGCGGGCGTCCTCCACGCGCCGGGCGACGGCGTCCAGGAAGTCGCGGACGGGCTCGTTGCGCGCGGTGGGGACGAAGGGGACCTCCACCGCGGCGCAACCGGCCTCGCGGGCGATCCGCCCCAGCTCCGCCACCACGCGGTGCTCCACCCCGCGCCCCAGGACGCGGCAGCTCAGGAGGAGGGTGTCCACCTCCAGCGCGTCCCCGCGCCGCTCGTGCATCACCATCCCCACCAGGCCGTAGGCGCCGAAGCGGTCGGACACCTCCACGGCCAGGCACCCGCGCCCGGGGTCCTCCGCCCAGGCGCGCACCTCGGCCTCGTCGCGGCGGCGGGTGCTGGCGTTGAACTGGTTGGTGCGCTGGGTGAGCTGCGCCAGCCGGGCGTACTGCTCCGGCGCGGCCGGCGACGCGTCCACGCGCAGCTCCAGGTCGGCGAGGAACGCCTCCAGCGTGGGCGCGTCGCGGCGCACCCGCGCGCGCTCGGCGCTCAGGCGGTACTGGCCGGTGCGCTCGCGGTCCTCCGCGGTCACGCGGAGCCGGTCCAGCGGCCACAGGCTCCCGGCGAAGGCGCGGATCTCCGCGGGGTCCTCGGGGAGGCGGAGGACGAGCGCCTCGGGGCACCCGGCGCGCACCTCGGCGCACACCACCGGGTCGTCGTCCACGAAGAGGAAGGAGTCCAGCCCCAGGTCGAGCGACTCCGCCAGCGAGCGGAGGTTCTCCGACTTGGGGAGCCAGTTGATCCGCCACTCCACCAGGTGCTCGCGGCGCAGGAGCATGTCGGGGCGCAGCAGCGCTTCCAGGACGTCCTCCTCGCGGTTGCGGGTGCACAGGCACACCAGCGCCCCCGCCCGCTGCGCCTCCACCACCCGCTCCTGGAGGGCGCGCCGCGCCGGGTCCACCACCACGCCGCCCACCCCGTCCTCGCCGAGGACGCCCCGCCAGAGCACCCCGTCGCAGTCCAGCACCACCACCTTTGCGGGGGGACGGCGGAGGGCGTGCACGCGCCGCGCGACCAGCGTCCCCAGCGCGGCGAAGAAGGACTCGGTGAAGGGGATGTGGCCGATCTCGTCCGCCCCCGGGTCGTGGACGTCCCCGGGAGCGGCGGCCAGCAGCTCCTCCGTCCCGGTGAAGTGGAGCCCCGGCACGCCGGCCACCGCCTCCGCCAGCTCCGCCTCGACGCGCCGGTACGCCGCGGCGGTCTCGGGGTCCGCGAGCACGGCGGGGGACGAGGGGCACACCACCAGGAGGAACGGCACCCGGGCGCGCCCCGCGGCGGCGCGCAGGCACTCCGCCAGCTCGCGCGCGGCGCGCTCCACGCGCGCCAGGGGGGAGGCGGCCTCCCCCGCCACGCCGGCGGCGTCGCGGGCCCAGTCCTCAAGGCGCGCCAGCACCACGTTCGCTCCGTCGCGGTTGCGCGACAGGAGGCTCCCCGGGTCGAGGAGCTGCTGGAACAGCTGGGCGTACGGCGCGAATTCCACCCGGAAGGGGAGGTCGAGCGCCTCCGACCAGAAGCGGAGCGGCGGCTCCACCGGCTCGGCGGTGAAGGTGGCGGAGACGGCCAGCGTGGGACGGTGCGCGCGGGCGCGGGCCGCCTCCGCGCGCTCGCGGAGCGGCGCCGGGAGCGTCCAGGCCGCCAGCTCCAGCTCCGGGTCGGCGGCCACGGCGCCCAGCAGCTCCGCGTAGGCGCCGGCCAGGAGCGCCGCGGTCTCCGGGGCGAACAGGGAGGCGTCGTACTCCAGGAGGCCGACGATCCCCTCCTCCTTCTCCTCCAGCGCCAGGTACAGCTCCAGGCCGGCGGCCCCGCTCTGCACCGGGAGCACCTCCACGGCCAGGCCGGTCCCCTCCACCGGGGGAGGGGGCGCCTTCTGGAGGTTGAGCGCGGTCTGGAAGAGCGGGGTGCGCCCCGGCTCGCGCGGGGGGCGCAGCTCCTCCACCAGCCGCTCGAAGGGGAGATCCTGGTGGCGGTGCGCCTCCAGCATGGTCTCGCGCACCTCGCCCAGGAAGGCGCGGAAGCTCCCCGCGGCGGGGGGGCGGAGGCGGACGGCCAGGGTGTTGGCGAAGCTCCCCACCAGCGCCTCCGTCTCCTTCCGCGTCCGGCTGGCGACCAGCGAGCCCACCACCAGGTCGTCCTGCCCGGCGAGGGCGCGGAGGAGCACGGCGTACGCGGCCAGGAGGACCATGTACGGCGTGGCTCCCTCCGCGGTGGCCGTGTCGCGGAGGGCGCGCGACGCGTCGGCCGGCGAGCGCCAGCGGGTGCGAGGCGGCGCGGAAGGCGCCGCCTCGGGGATGGTCGGCCGGGAGGTCGAGGGCGGCGGGGGCCCCCTCCAGGTGCCCGCGCCAGAACTCCACCTGCTCGCGGAGGAGCTCGCCCCGCAGCCGCTCGCGCTGCCAGAGCGCGAAGTCGGCGTACTGCACCGGGAGGTCGGGAAGCGGCGACGGGCGCCCCTCCGCGAAGGCGCGGTACAGCGCCACCACCTCGCCCAGGAGGATGCCGTACGACCAGCGGTCGGTGACCACGTGGTGCAGCACCAGGAGGAGGACGTGCTCCTCGGCGCCCAGGCGGAGGAGGAGTACGCGCAGGAGGGCGTCGCGCTCCAGGTCGAAGGGGACGGTCGCCTCGGCGCCGGCCAGGCGGAGCGCCTCGGCCATCGGGTCCGCGGCGGCGGACACGTCCGCGGCGCGCACCTCCACCCGCGAGGGGGGGAGGACCACCTGCTCCGGGCCGTCGTCGCCCAGGCGGAAGCGGGTGCGGAGCACCTCGTGGCGCCGGACCACCTCGTCCAGGGCGCGGCCCAGCGCCGCGCAGTCGAGCGCGCCGCGCAGCCGCACGGCCAGCGACAGGTTGAAGGCCGCCGCCGCGGGGTCGAGCTGGTGCTGGAGCCAGATCCGCTGCTGCGCGAAGGAGAGCGGGACCGGCCCCGTGCCCTCGCGGCGCGGGATGCGCTCCTCCTCCGGCTTCGCCCCGCGCAGCGCCCTGAGCCGCTCCTGGAGACGGGCCAGCTGCTCGGGGGTGAGGTCGGCGATCCGCCCGGCCTGTCCGCTCATCGTTCCGCGCTCCCGCTCACAGCTCGGCCAGCGCGAGCGCCAGCAGGTCGTCGTCCACCTGCTCCGCCTGCTTCTGCACGATCGCCACGGCGAGCTGCGCCGGGGTGGTGGACTCGAACAGGGCGCGGAGTGGGAGCTCCACCCCGAACGCGTCGTTGAGCGACCCCAGGAGCTGCGTGGCGAGGAGCGAGTCGCCCCCCATCTCGAAGAACGAGTCGTCCACCCCGATCCGCTCGATCCCCAGCGCCTTCCGGAACAGCTCGGCCAGGGTGCGCTCCAGGTCGCTCCGCGGCTCCACGTAGGGGACGGCGCCCGCCGGGCGGGGGTGCATCACGCGCTCGCCGCCGCGCAGCGCCTCGGCCACCTCGTCCTGGGTGAAGCGCCGCGCCCGCTCCACGAGCGCGGGGAGGTCGCGGGTGCACACCGCCACCTGCGGCCCCCAGCCGTGCTCCAGCACCCGCGCGAACGCCTCCGCCCCCTCGCGCGGGGTGATCCCCGCAGAGGCGGTGCGGAGCGGCTGCACCGCCAGCGCGGACGTCGCGGCGGAGGCACGGCGCGCGGGCTCCGCGGCCCCGCCGCCCAGCGCCGCCGGGTCGGCGACGCGGCGGAGGGTGTACCCCTCGATCCGCACCCGCTCCTCGCCCCCCTCGTCCAGGAGGAGGACGTCGCAGGTGAGCGTCTCCCCCTCGGCGGCGCCCTCGGGGTGGCGCACCCAGGCGAAGAAGCGCGCGGGGAGCGGCCCCCGCACCGTCACCCGCTCGTACGCCAGGGGGAGGAAGAGCCCCTCGCCCAGCGCGCGCATGAAGCCGGTGGCGGCGTCCAGGAGCGCGGGGTGGAGGGCGTACGACTTCCGCGTCCGCGGCGAACTCCTCCGGGAGAGCCAGCTCGGCCAGCAGCTCCGACTCCCGCCCGCCGGACACCGCGCAGGGCGCCGGTCCAGCGGGGCCCGAAGCGGACCGCGCCGTCCTCGGCGCGTCCGGCCTCGGAGGGGAGATCCACCGGGCGCAGGCGGGCGCGGACCGCATCCACCTCCACCCGCTCCGGAGAGTCGGCGGAGCCGGCGCGCACCCGGCCGCGGGCGTGCTCCTGCTCGGGCGAGGCGTCGTCCGCGCGGCTCGCCACCCGGAAGGTGAAGCCGTCCCCCTCCGGGAGGAGGCGGAGGCGCACCGTGCGCGTGACCCCGTCCGCCACGAAGAGCGGCGCCAGGAAGACCACCCCCTCCAGCACCGGAAGGGCGCCGGGGAAGCGGTCGGCGAAGGCGGCGCGCGCCATCTCCAGGTAGGCGGTCCCGGGGAGCGTCCCCTCCCCGCCCACGCGGTGCTCGTCCAGCACCCAGTGCGTCCCGGTCCCCAGCTCGGCGGCGTACTCCCACCCCCCGTCGCGCTCCGCGCGGGAGCCCAGGAGCGGGTGCGCGACCGGGACGCCGCCCTCCTCGCGGAGGAGCCCGCCCACGCGGCGGGAGACGGTCATGTTGGCCGCCTGCCCCACCTCGGCCCACCCGTCCCAGTTCACCGAGACCACGGGGGCGCCGGCGGCGCTCCGCGAGGCGGCCCAGGCGTCGAGGAAGGCGTTGGCGGCGCAGTGGTCGGCGGCGCCGATCCCCCCGTACAGCGCGTGCAGCGAGGAGCAGAGGAGGACGAAGTCGGGCTCCGTCCCCTCCAGCGCCTCCTGCAGCGCCAGCGTCCCCCGGACCTTGGGGGCGAGCACCTCGGCCAGCCGCTCCGGGGTCTTGAGCTGGACCAGCCCGCCGGGGACCACGCCCGCGGCGTGCACCACCCCGTGCACCGCGCCCCAGCACTCCCGCGCCCCGGCCACCACCTCCCGCATCCGCTCCGCGTCCGTGACGTCGGCGGCCGCGACGAGCACCTCGGCGCCCAGCGACTCCAGCTCGCGCACGGCCTCGACGCGGGCGGCGGTCTCCCCGCCGGCGGCGTCCCACTCCGCGCGCGGGGGGAGCCCGCTCCGCCCGACGAGCACCAGCCGCGCGCGGCAGCGCTCCGCCAGATGGCGCGCGAGGGCGAGGCCGATCCCGCCCAGTCCGCCGGTGACCAGGTACACGCCCCGCTCGCGCAGCCGGACCGCCGGCTCGGCGGGTGCTTCCGCGGCGGGAATCGCGCCCAGGAAGGGCTCCCAGCGGCGGCGGGCGCGGTACGCCGCGTCCGCGGGCCCGTCCTCCTCCACGAGGAGGCGGGCGGCCTCGCGCAGCACGGCCTCCTCCCACCCGCGCGCCTCCACGTCCACGCTCCGGGCGCGGACCCGCGGGTACTCCTGCGCCACCGTCTTGAGGAAGCCGGCGGCGGTGGCCTGCCAGGGGCGCAGCTCCTCGGTGCCCACCACGGCGAAGGCTCCGCGGGTGGCGCCCAGCAGGGCGCTCCCCTCGCCCAGGAGCCCGGCCTCGGAGGCGGCCTGCACCCAGGCCAGGAGCGAGAAGATCCCCCGCTCCAGCGCCGCGTCCACCGTGGCGGAGGTGGTCTCCGCCGCGGGGTCGTCCAGCGAGCCCAGGTGCAGGGTGAGGGTGGCGCCCTCCCAGCCGCGGGCGCGGAGCGCGGCGGCCAGGGCGGCGTGGTCCTCCCGCGAGCCGGGGCGGAGCGCGAAGCGCGGGCCCTCGTCGTGGAAGGCGGCGCCCGGCTCGGCCCGCACCACCTCGGCGCCGGCCGCGCGCAGCCGGTCGGCGAGCGGCGCGGCGTCCCCGCCGCCGAAGATCACCACCCGGCGGGCCGTGAAGGCCGCGGGGGAGGCGGGCGCGTCCGGCGTCTGCCGCCAGAGCGGGGCGTAGAACCACTCCGCGAGCGGGCGGCGCGCGTCGGCGTCCGGGCGCTCCCCGGCGGCCGCGGCGCGGGCGGGGGCCTCCAGCGGGCCGTCCGCCAGCCAGAAGCGGCGCCGGTTCAGCGGGTGCCCCGGGAGCACCACCCGGCGGCGCCCCCCGTCGTCGGCCTGCCGGGTCCAGTCCACGGGGACGCCCCAGCTCCAGAGCCGCCCCAGCGCGCCCAGGAGCACGGCGCGGTCGCTCCCGGGCTGCTCGGCGTGGCGGAGGGAGGCGGCCACCCGCTGCGCCCCCTGCTGCCGCGCCCACGAGCCCAGCACCGAGCCGGGGCCCACCTCCAGGAGCACGGGCTCGTCGCCGGCGCGGGTGGCGAGGCCGCGGAGCGTGTCCACCGCCTTCGCGAAGCGGACGGGGGACACCAGGTGCTCCGCCCAGTAGTCCACCGACTGCGCCTGCTCGGCGCGGAGCCACTCCCCGGTGACGTTGGCGGCCAGGGGGATGGCCGGGGCGCTGCGCCGCAGCGAGCCGACCAGGCGGGCCAGCTCCTCCCGCGCCGGGGCGAGGAGCCCCGAGTGGAAGGGGTGCCGCACGGCGAGGGGGAGGACCAGCGCGCCGCGGGAGCGCGCCCGCTCCCCGAGCGCCGCCACCGCCGCCGGGCTCCCGGACACCACGCAGGAGCGGGGCGCGTTCACGGCCGCGAGCCAGAGGGCGTGCCCCTCGCGCGCCAGCTCCTCCAGGAGCGCGCGCGTCTCCTCCTCGGAGAGCGCCACGCGCCGTCATGTGGCCGGGGATGGGCTCCAGCAGCTCGGCGCGGCGCACCACCAGGGTGAGCGCGTCCTCCAGCGAGAAGACCCCCGCCACGCAGGCGGCCACGTACTCGCCCAGCGAGTGCCCGGCGACGGCGCGGGGCTCGACGCCCCGGGCGCGCCACGTCTCCGCCAGCGCGTACCCCACGGCGAACATGGCGGGGTGCCCCCAGCGCGCGCCCTGGAGCGGGTCGCCCTCCACGGGGCCGCCCGTGCCGCGCAGCAGCGCGCGCAGGTCGGGTCCGCCCGCGGCCGGGCCGGCGGCTCCCCCCGCCGGGTAGAGCACGGAGCGCAGGTCCATCCCCCACCCGTCGCGGAGGAGGGCGAAGCAGCGGTCCATGGCCTCGCGGAAGGCGGGCTCGCGCTCGTACAGCTCGCGCCCCATCCCCACGTACTGGGTCCCCAGCCCGGAGAACAGGAAGACGACGCCCGGGTCGGAGTCGGACGCGGTCTGCGTCACCACCTGCGTGGGGTCGCCGGCGCGGAGCAGCGCCGCGGCCTCGGCCGCGCTCGCCGCCACCAGGGCGCGCCGCACCGGGAAGGCGCGCCGGCCGCGGCGAAGGGTGAAGGCCGCGTCGCCCAGCCCCGGGCCGGAGTCGTCCGCCAGCCGCTCCGCGGTCCCGGCCGAAAGGCGCTCCAGCGCCTCCGGGGTGCGCGCGGAAAGGACCAGCAGCTCCGGCTCCTCCGTCCGCGCGGAGGGGCGGCGCGGGGGCGGGCGGGGCCTCCTCCAGCACCACGTGCGCGTTGGTTCCGCCCACCCCGAACGACGACACCCCGGCGCGCCTCGGCACGCCCGCGGGCGGCGTCCAGGGGAGGCGCCGGTCGGCGACGAAGAAGGGGGAGCGCTCGAAGTCGATCTTGGGGTTGGGCGCGGTGAAGTGGAGCGAGGCGGGGATCTCCCCGTGCTCCAGCGAGAGCACCGTCTTGATGAGGCTCGCCACCCCCGCGGCGGCGTCCAGGTGCCCGATGTTGGTCTTGACCGAGCCGAGGGCGCAGAAGCCGCGCTCCTCGGTGGCGAACGCCTTGGTGAGCGCGGCCACCTCGACGGGGTCGCCGAGCGGGGTGGCGGTCCCGTGCGCCTCCACGTAGGTGACGGTCTCCGCGGGGACGTCGGCCACGGCGTGGGCCATCGCCACCACCTCGATCTGCCCGTCCACGCTGGGGGCACTGTACCCCACCTTGGCGGCGCCGTCGTTGTTGACGGCGGAGCCCAGGATCACGGCGTGCACCCGGTCCCCGTCCGCGAGCGCGTCGGAAAGGCGCTTGAGCACCACCACGCCCACCCCGCTCCCGCCGACGGTACCCTCCCCCTTCGCGTCGAAGGCGCGGCAGTGGCCGTCCGGCGCGAACACGCCCTCGCGGGCCATGTACCCGCTCCGGAGCGGGACGCCCACGGAGATCCCCCCCGCCAGCGCGGCGTCGCACTGGTAGTCCAGGAGGCTCTGGCAGGCCAGGTGGATGGCCACCAGCGAGGTGGAGCACGCCGTCTGCACGGCGAAGCTGGGGCCCCGCAGGTTCAGCTTGTAGGAGGCCAGCGTGGTGAGGAAGTCCTTGTCGCTGCGGATGCGGTTCTGGAGGAGGTCGCCCCCCTGCGACCCGTGGCGCGCCACCAGGTTCAGCAGGTAGGTGTTCATGTTGGACCCGGCGAACACGCCGATGGGGCCCGCGTGGGTGTCGGGGTCGATCCCGGCGTGCTCCAGCGCCCGCCACGCCTCCTCCAGGAAGAGGCGGTGCTGCGGGTCCATCAGCTCCGCGTCGCGCGGGGGGAGGTCGAAGAAGTCGGCGTCGAAGAGGTCGGCGCCCTCCAGGTAGCCGAAGGCGCGCACGAACTCCGGGTGGCGCAGGAGCGCGGGGTCGGTCCCCCCCTCGCGCAGCTCCTCCTCGGTGAAGAAGGCGATGGACTCCACTCCGTCCCGGAGGTTGCCCCAGAAGGCGTCCAGCTCCGGCGCGCCGGGGAAGCGGCACGCCATCCCGACGACGGCGATCCGCTCCGGCCCCTGCTCGCTCGCTCCGCTCATGCGCTCCTGCCCCGGGTTCTGGCTGCGTTTCTCTGGCGGTCGGCGGCGAGCCGCTGCTGCTCGGCGCGCGCGTGGGCGCGGTCCAGCACGGCGGCGCCGGAAGGCGCCGCCTGGGCCGCGGGGCGCGGCCGCCGCGCGTACAGGTTGTACAGGTGCGACCCCACGTACATGTCGTCCTGCTCGGCCACGACCTCGAAGCCGTGCCGGTCCAGCAGGCCGGTCACCTGGTCGAGCGCGCCGTCCAGGTCGTGGACCTCCAGCACCACCTGGCGCACCTTGGGCCAGTCGGACGCCTCGATCCCGTCCAGCACCTGCATCTCGCTCTTCTGGCAGTCCACCTTGAGCAGGTCGATGCGCTCCACCCGGTGCTCGTAGATGACCTGCGACAGCGGCCGGAGGGTGCAGCGGAAGGTTTCCGCGCGGAAGCGCTCCTCCAGGAGGTCGTCGGCGTGCTTCATCACCCGCTCCATCCCGTCCATCCCCTCCCGGAGCTGGTTCTCCATGATGGCGAGGAGGGTCTCGCGCTCGTCCTCCAGCCGGGGGTAGAAGGTGGACATCCCCGGGGAGTTGGGATAGAAGGTGAACTCGGCTTCGGCCACCCGGTCGGAGATCCCGTAGTTGAAGACGCGGGCGCGCGGGGCGTAGCGCGAGGCGTTGACGCGCAGGATCTCGTACACCCGCGGCGCCGGCTCGAAGGTGAAGGAGTCCAGCCGGTGCCCCAGCGAGTGCACGAACAGGGTGAACAGCCCGATGTTCCCGCCCACGTCGAAGACGGTGTCCCCGTCGGCCAGCGTGAAGCCGTGGCGCAGGTACACCAGCTTCTCGAAGATGTCGTGGTAGAAGTACCGCGCCTCGGCCTTGCTCTGGTAGACGATCTCGTACTCGTTGGGGAGGCGGATGACGCGGTTCTGGAACGCCTCGGGGATGGGGGGGAGGTGGCTCACGCGCTCCCCTCCCCCGCCCGGGCGGCTCGGTACGTCTCGGACTGCGGCATGCGTATGTCGGGTTCGGAGGGACCCGACATTTTACGCCAGGAATGGCCGTAAATCAAGGCGCCCCCTTGGGGATAAGTTGTGATACGGCATCGATCTGGGGGGGAGGAGGCCCCCTCACCCCCCGGCCCCCTCTCCCACAAGGGGAGAGGGGGAGAACGGCGGTGTGAGCGGCGGCTTCCGAGCGCCGCGGCGGTACCCCCCTCCCCCGGCCCCTCCCCCACAAGGGGGGAGGGGTGCACGACAAATACAGGCACGGAAAGCAGTTGCGTGAGGGATGCGAGCCCGAAGGGGCGAGACCCGGCGCAGTTTGCCGGGGCTCGACTCCGTTGGGAACGGTTGTATCGTTCCCTACGGAGCCGCAGCCCGACCCCGCGTCAGCGGGGGCACGCCCAAACCTTCCACTAATCAGCGACGCACACGGCGGCGCTCACGAGCCTGACGCTGCCGCCCGGCCCGGTCCTTCACCTCCACGTGCCGCTGCGAGTCGTCGTCCTCGCGGGTGAGGTACTCGGCCAGCGACCCCACGGTGGAGTAGCGGAACAGGTCCACCACCGTCACCGGACGGTCGATGCGCTCGGCGAGGATGCGGTGCACCGTCGCCAGGCGGATGGAGGTGCCCCCCAGCTCGAAGAAGTTGTCGCGCACCCCCACCCGCTCCACCCCCAGCACCTCGCGCCACACGCCGGAGATGGTCTCCTCCAGCTCGTTGCGCGGGGCGGCGTACTCGGTCTCCACGGCGGGGCGCGACTCCCCGGCGCGGGGGAGGGCGCGGCGGTCGGTCTTGCCGTTGGGGGTGAGCGGCATCCGCTCCAGCGCCACGAAGAGCGAGGGGACCATGTAGTCCGGGAGGCGCTCCGCCAGCCAGCGGCGCAGCTCGGCCGGGGTGGGCGCGGCCCCCCGCAGCCGCGCGGACAGGTGCGCGTCGCGGCGGAGCGGGTCGCCGTCGCCGGGACGCTTGGCGTACACCATGTAGACGTACTCCCCGGCGTCGCCCTCGCCCCCCTCGCGGACGGTGACGTGGTGGTCCACCAGGTGCTCGTAGCCGTGCCGGCCGAGCAGGGCGAGCACCTTCTCCAGCAGCTCCTCGGTGTCCACCTCCATGACGAGCTGGCGGATGCGCGGCCAGTCGGCCTCCTCGACGCCTGAGAGGACGTCGTACTCGCTCTTCTCCACGTCCACCTTGAGCAGGTCCACCCGCTCGATCCCCTCCTCGCGCAGCACCTGCGAGAGCGTCTTGATGGGGCAGGCGAAGACCTCGGCGCGGAAGCGCTCGTCCAGGAGCGCGTCCACGTCGGTCCCGGTGAGGTGCCCGGCCAGCTCGGCGGCGAGGGGTCCGTTGGCCTCGGCGTCGCGCAGCCACGCCTCGATCACGGAGCGGGTGACCTCGCGGTCGCGCTCCAGGTCGGCGTAGCGCCCGGAGAGCCCGGTGGAGTTGGGGTAGAAGGTGAAGGTGGCCGTCCCCGACGCCTCGGCCAGGCCGAGGTTGAAGACGCGCGCGTCCAGCCCGAACAGCTCGGTGTTGGTGCGGAGCACGCGGAAGGTGTCGGGGATGGGCTCGAAGGAGAGGGTGCGGACGCCGCGCGCCCGGGTGTGGGCGAACAGGGTGAACATCCCGATGTTGCTCCCCACGTCCAGCACGGTGGCGCCGTCCTCCAGCCCGATCCCGTGGCGCAGGTACACCTTCTGTTCCCAGATCTCCTGGTACAGGTCGCGGGTGATGAAGTCGTGCTGGTGCGCGATGGTGGTCCCGTCGGGGAGGTGGAAGCGGGGGAGCCCGTCCAGGAGCGCCTCGCGCCCCTCCTCGGTCCCCGCGGGGGTGAGGGGGCGCGGCTCGGCCCCGGCGGCGGGGACGGTGTAGAACGCCACCAGGCGCCGCTCCCCGCTCCCGTCCTCCTGCGCCACCACGACGCCCTCGCGCACTCCCGGGTGCTCCGCGAGCGCGGCCTCCACCTCGCCGGGCTCGATGCGGTGCCCGCGCACCTTGACCTGGGCGTCCATCCGCCCCAGGAACTCCAGCGTCCCGTCGGCGCGCCGCCGCGCCAGGTCGCCCGTGCGGTACAGCCGCTCCCCCGCGACGCCGAAGGGGTCGGGGACGAAGCGCTCGGCGGTGAGGTCGGGGCGGCCGTGGTAGCCGCGCGCGGTCCCCGCCCCGCCGATCAGCAGCTCCCCCGCGACGCCCGGGGGGACGGGGCGGAGCCCGGCGTCCACCACGTGGACCCGGGTGTTGGCGACCGGGCGGCCGATGGGGACCGGGCCGTCGACCTCCGCCACCTCGTGCGTGGCGGACCAGACGGTGGTCTCGGTGGGGCCGTACATGTTGAGGATGCGGGCGGGGAGCGCCTCGCGGAGCTGCCGCGCCAGCGCCTGCGGGAGCGCCTCGCCCCCCAGGAGGATGCACGACAGCCCGCCCATGGCGCGGAGCGCCTCGGGGTCGGCGGCCAGCATCCCCGCCATGGAGGGGGTGCACTGGAGGTGGGTGATCCCCTCGGCGCGGATGCGCTCGGCCAGCGGGAGCCCGTCGGCGGGGAGGTCGGGCTCGGCGGCGGCGTCCAGCATCACGCGGCGCAGCCCGTCCAGGCTCGCCAGCACCCGGTCCTCGTCCACCCCGAAGTCCACCAGGCAGGCGATCTCGTCCACCCCCACGGCGCGCAGCCGCCGCACCGTCTCCACGCACGCGGCGGGGGTCCCCATCAGCCCGCTGGTGCGGTAGTAGCGGTCGAAGGCGAAGTCGAGCATGGTCTCCACGTCGTCCGCGGAGAGGTGGGCGGGGTCGAACCCGGCGCCCGCGGCGAGCTGGAGCACCAGGTCGAACGAGGTGCGCAGGTACTCGCGGAAGGGGCCGCGCACCGTGGCCCGCACCTCCGTGTCGTCGTCGCCCACGAAGGTGTGCAGCATCAGCGCGACGCGCCCGGCGTCCGGGTCCAGCCCCGCCTCGCGCCGCCCCTCGCGGTAGACGCGGACCTTGTCGGCCAGCTCCTCGACGCTCTGCCCCAGGAGGTGCGTCAGCAGGTTCCCACCGGAGAGCCCGGCGCGGCGGAAGGTGTCGGGGCTCCCCCCGGCCGTGACCCAGAACGGGAGCTCGGGCTGCACGGGGCGCGGGAGCGTCGCCACCTCCACCGTCTCGCCCTTTCCGCCCACGCGCGCCACCGTCTCCCCGCGCCACAGGCGGCGGACCTCCTCGACCTGCGCGAACATCCCCTCGCGCCGGTCGGCGTAGCGCCCGGGGGCCAGGACGAAGTCGTTGGCGTGCCACCCCGACGCGAAGGACAGCTCCACCCGCCCGTCGGAGAGGTTGTCCACCATGGCCCACTCCTCGGCCACGCGGATGGGGTCGTGGAGGGGGAGGACCACGCTCCCGGCCCGCAGGCGGACGCGCTCGGTAACGGTTGCCAGCGCGGCGCTGGTGACCGACGGGTTGGCGTACTGCCCGCCGAAGGCGTGGAAGTGCCGCTCGGGGGTCCACACGGCGGTGAAGCCGTTGCGGTCCGCCCACTTCGCCCCCTCCAGGAGGAGGCGGTACTTGCCGCGCCCGGAGCCCTCGGCGCTGCTGGCGAAGTAGAAGAGCGAGAAGTCGGTGGGCCGCGTGCGCCGCTCGACGGCCACGGCCGCGCGGGGGCGGACGCCGTGCAGCACCACGCGGGAGCCCTGCGTGAGCGTCCACAGGATCTCCAGCACGGAGATGTCGAACGAGATGCTGGTGACCGCCAGCCAGCTCCCCGGCGCCTCCCCCACCCGCTCGCGCATGGCCGCGAAGAAGCTCGCCGCGTTGGCGTGGGTGACGACGACGCCCTTGGGGCGGCCGGTGGAGCCGGAGGTGTAGATGACGTAGGCGGCGTTGTGGGGGGAGAGGGCGGGCGCCGGGGCCATACCCCCGCCGGAAGGCGCGTCCTCCACCCGCACGGTCTCTCCCCCGAACCCCGGCACCCGCTCCGCCAGCCCCGCCTCCGTAAGCAGGAGCCGCGCTCCGCTGTCGGCCAGCATGTACTCCAGGCGCTCCGCCGGGTAGGCGGGGTCGAGCGGGAGGTAGGCGCCGCCGGCCTTGAGCACGCCCAGCATCGCCACCACCATCGCCGCCGAGCGCTCCAGGAGGAGTCCCACGCGAGACTCGGGGCCGACGCCGCGCGCCCGCAGGTGTCGGGCGAGCGCGTCGGCGCGGCGGTCCAGCTCCGCGTAGGTGAGCGTCCCGCCGTCCGCGGACAGGGCGACGGCATCGGGGGTGCGGCGCGCCTGCGCCTCGAACAGGGCCGGGACGGTGGCGTCCGGGTCCAGCTCCAGCGCGGTGCGGTTCCACCCGTGGAGGAGGAGCGCCTCCTCCGCGGGGTCCAGCATCGGCGCCTCGCGGACGGCGACGCCCGGGTCGGCGGCGTACGCCTCCAGGAGGCGGCGGAAGTGCCCCGTCCAGCGCTCCACCGTCGCCCGGTCGTACAGGTCGGTGGCGTACTCGACCAGGGTGGAGAGCGCGCCGTCGGGCTCCTCCGACAGGTACAGGCTCAGGTCGTAGCGCGAGGTGCGGACGGCGGCCTCCACCGGCTCCGCCTCGATCCCGGGGAGGGAGAAGCGCCCGGCGGGGGTGTTCTGCAGGGCGAAGAGGACCTGCACCAGCGGGTTGCGGCTGGTCTCGCGCGGAATTCCCGCGGCCTCCACGATCTGGTCGAAGGAGAGGTCGCCGTGCGGGTAGGCGTCCAGCGCGGCGGAGCGGACCCCGCGCAGCAGGTCGCGGAAGCTCCCCTCGCCGTCCACCCTCGCCCGCACCGGGAGGACGTTGATGAAGCACCCGATCAGCGGCTCCAGCGCGGGGTGGTCGCGCCCGGCGACGGGGGTCCCCACCACCAGGTCGTCCTGCCCGGTGTAGCGGTGCACCCACGCCGCGAAGCCGGCCAGGAGCACCATGAAGAGCGTGGCGTCCTCCCGGCGCGCCAGGGCGCGCAGCGAGGCAGCCGGCCCCGGCTCCAGGCGGAAGGTGAAGGCGTCCCCCGCGAAGCTCTGCACCGGCGGGCGCGGGCGGTCGGAGGGGAGGTCCAGGGCGGCGGGGGCGCCCTGCAGGCGCGCGCGCCAGAAGTCCAGCCTGCGGGCCAGGGCGTCGCCCTCCAGCCGGCCGCGCTGCCACACGGCGTAGTCGGCGTACTGGAGCGCCAGCGGGGGGAGCTCCGCCTCCGACCCGGCGAGCGCGGCCTCGTAGTGCGCCCGCAGCTCGCGGACGAGGATCCCCACCGACCACCCGTCGGAGACGACGTGGTGCACGGCCACCAGGAGGACGTGCTCCCGCTCCGACAGGCGGAGCAGGGTGGCGCGCATCAGCGGCGCCTCGCGCAGGTCGAAGGGGCGCGACACCTCGTCGGCGGCGTAGCGCGCGACGTGCTCCTCGCGCCCCGCCGGGTCGAAGGGGCCCAGGTCCACCAGGGGGAGGACGAAGGGGCGCGCGGGCTCCACCACCTGCGCCACCTCCCCGCCCCGCTCCACGAAGCGCGTGCGCAGCGCCTCGTGCCGCGCGACCACCCCCTCCAGCGCCTTCCGCAGCGCCTCGGCGGACAGCTCGCCGCGGAGCCGGAAGCCCGTCCCCAGGTTGTAGCCGGCGGGCTCCAGCTGGTGCAGGAACCAGAGGCGCTGCTGCGCGAAGGAGAGCGGGAGCGGCCCGTCCCGCGGGGACGCGCGCGATGGGAGGCGTGGGGCCCCCGCCGCGGGCGGCGTCCACGCGCGCGGCCAGCTCCGCCACGGTGGGCGCCTCGAAGAGCGCGCGCACCGGGACGTCGGCCCCCAGCGCCTCGCGGACGCGGGACACCACGCGCGTGGCCAGGAGCGAGTGCCCGCCCAGCGCGAAGAAGTCGTCGCCCGCGCCCACGCGCTCCACCCCCAGCACCTCGGCCCAGATCCCCGCCAGCACCTCCTGCGTGGGGGTGCGCGGCGCCAGCGACGCCGTCTCCCCCGGGGCGGAGTCCGGGGCCGGGAGGGCGCGCCGGTCCACCTTGCCGCTGGGGGTGAGCGGGAACGCCTCCAGGGCGACGAAGGCGGAGGGGACCATGTACTCCGGGAGCCGCTCGCGCAGGAAGGCGCGCAGCTCCCCCGCGGACGGGGCGCCGGAGCCCGTCTCGACGATCAGGTAGCCCACGAGCACCTTCGCGCCCTGCGCCCCGTCGCGGACCTCGGCCAGTGCGTCGTGCACCGCGGGGTGCGCGCGCAGGACGGCCTCCACCTCGCCGGGCTCCACGCGGAAGCCGCGCACCTTGGCCTGCCGGTCCGCGCGCCCCAGGAACTGGAGGGTGCCGTCCGGGAGCCAGCGCGCCCGGTCGCCGGTGCGGTACAGCCGCGCCCCCGGCTCCGCCGCGAAGGGGTCGGGGACGAAGCGCTCGGCGGTCAGGCCGGGGCGCGCCAGGTAGCCGCGCGCCAGCCCCGCGCCCCCGGCGTACAGCTCGCCCGGGACGCCGCCGGGGACGGGGTTGAGACCCCCGTCCAGGAGGTGGACGCGGGTGTTCCGCACCGGCCGCCCGATGGGGGTGGTGCGCTCGGGAGCGGGGCCCTCCGGGAGGGAGTAGAGGGTGGCGCAGATGCTGGCCTCGGTGGGCCCGTACCCGTTGACCACGCGGAGCCCCGGCACGGCGTCCGCCACGCGCCGCAGGAGCGGCTCGGGGATCGGCTCCACCCCCACCAGGAGGCGCCGCAGCGAGAAGGCCCCGGGGCGGGCCTCCGCGCGATCCGCCAGGTCGCGGAGCATGAAGGGGGGGACGTAGGCGGCGGCCACGCGCTCCGCCTCCAGCCACGCCGCGTACCCCTCCGCCGACGCGCGCACTTCCTCCGCCGGGAAGAGGAGCGTCCCCCCCGCGGAGAGCGCGGAGAACAGCTCGTAGACGGAGACGTCGAAGCCCAGCCGCGTCCACACCGCGCAGCGGTCGCCCGGCCGCAGCGGCACCCGCATCTCCATGTCGTCCAGCAGGTTCGCCGGCCCGCGGTGCGGGACCGCGACGCCCTTGGGGAGGCCGGTGGAGCCGGAGGTGTAGATGACGTAGGCCAGGGAGTCGGGGGTGACGCCGTTCTCCCCTCCCCTGCTTGCGGGGGAGGGGCCGGGGGTGGGGGGCTCCATCGACCACGATCTCCCCTCGGAACTCCGGGAGCCGCTCCCGCAGCTCCACGGTGGTCAGCAGGAGCGGCGCGGCGGCGTCCTCCAGCATGTACGCCAGGCGCTCGGCCGGGTAGGCGGGGTCGAGCGGGAGGTAGGCGGCGCCGGCCTCGAGGACGGCGAGTACCGCGGTCACCAGCTCCGTCCCCGGCTCCAGGCAGATCCCCACCACCGCCTCCGGTCCGACGCCGCGGGCGCGGAGGCCGGCGGCCAGGAGCTCGGCGCGGGCGTCCAGCTCCGCGTAGGTGAGCCGCTCCCCGGCGTGCTCCACGGCCACGGCTCCGGGGGTGCGGCGGGCCTGCGCCTCGGAAGCGGGCGTGCAGCCGGGGCTCGCCGGGCTCGCCCCGCTCGCCGGGGCTCCACTCGCCCAGGAGGCGGCCGCGCTCCCCCGCGGGGAGGATGGACAGCTCCGAGATGCGCCGGTCGGGGGACGCCGCCACGTCCTCCAGGAGCGCGCGGAAGGCCGCGGCCATCCTGGCCACGGTCGGCGCGTCCCACAGGGCGGCGGCGTACTCCAGGGCCCCGTCCACCGCCCCGTCGCGCTCGGCCAGGCGGAGCGTCAGGTCGAAGGCGGAGATCCCGGTGTCGGCTTCCACGGGGACCAGGCGGACGCCGGGAAGGTCCAGGGGCGCGGGAGGGGCGGAGTCCAGGAGGAACATCACCTGGCAGAGCGGCGGGCGGCTCAGGTCGCGCTCCGGGTGCAGCTCCGCCACCAGCACACCGAAGGGGAGCTCCTCGTGCTCGTAGGCGCCGAGCGCCGTCCCGCGCACGCGCCGCAGCGCCTCGCGGAAGGCGGGATCGCCGCCCAGGTCGGTGCGGAGCGCCAGCGTGTTGGCGAGGAAGCCGACCAGCCCCTCCGTCTCCGCGCGCCCGCGGTTGGCGACCGGGGTCCCCACCACCAGGTCGGTCTCCCCCGCGTAGCGGGCCAGGAGGGTCTTCCAGGCGGCCAGGAGGACCATGAAGAGCGTGGCCTCCTCCTCGCGCGCCAGGACGCGCAGCGCGTCCGCCACGGGGGCGGGGACGCGGAAGCGGTGCGTCCCCCCGGCGAACGACTGCACGGGGGGGCGGGGACGGTCGGTGGGGAGCTCCAGCGAGGGCGGCGCCCCCGCGAGCTTCGCCGTCCAGTAGCCGAGCTGCCGCTCCAGGAGCTCGCCGCGGAGCCGCTCGCGCTGCCAGGCGGCGTAGTCGGCGTAGCGGACCGGGGGCTCCGGGAGGCGGGGCTCCGCTCCGGCGGCGAAGGCCGCGTACGCCTCCGACACCTCCCGCACGATCACGCCGCGCGACCACCCGTCGCTCACCACGTGGTGCATGGCCAGGAGGAGGAGGTGCCGCTCCGGGGCCAGGCGCAGCAGCGTGGCGCGCAGCAGCGGCCCGCGCGCCAGGTCGAAGGGGCGGGCGGGCTCCTCGCGGACGCGGCGCTCCGCCGCGGCCTCCGCCTCCTCCGGCGGGAGCGCGGACAGGTCCTCGAAGTCCAGGGGGACGCGCATCCCCTCCACCACCACCTGCTCCGGCTCCCCGCCCCGCGCCGCGAACACGGTGCGCAGCGCGTCGTGGCGCTCCACCACGGCGTCCAGCGCGCGGCCCAGCGCCTCCACGTCCAGCGCCCCCTCCAGCCGGGTGACGCCCAGCTCGTTGTAGGCGGGGTTCCCGGGCTCCATCTGGTCGATGAACCAGAGCCGCTCCTGCGCGAACGAGAGCGGGGCCGGTCCGGTCCCGGGGCGCCGCGGGATGGACGGCGCGGGCGCGCGCCCGGACTCCTTCTCCCGCAGGCGCTCCATGAGGAGGGCGAGCTTCTCGGGAGAGAGGCGGGCGAGCCGATCGGAGAGCTGGTCCATGATCCGGGTGCGTGTCGTTTCGGATGGGAGCGGAGGACTACTCCTCCACCCCCGCCGCTTCCAGCTCCGCCAGGAGCCGGAGCATCTCGTCCTCGGGCTCCGCCTCGAGCTGCGCGCGGGCGATGCGGAGGGAGAGCGCCTCGATGGTGGGCGCCTGGAAGAGGGCGTGCAGCGGGAGCGCGACGCCGAACGCCGCCTGCACCCGCGACCCCACCCGGACGGCCAGGAGCGAGTAGCCGCCCAGGTCGAAGAAGTTGTCGTGGACGCCCACGCGCTCCACGCCCAGCACCTCGGCCCAGATCGCCGCCAGCGTCTCCTCGGTGGCGCTGCGCGGCGCGACGTGCTCCGGGCGGCCGGGGCCCCGCCCCGCTTCCGGCCGCGGGAGCGCCCCGCGGTCCAGCTTCCCGCTGGGGGTGAGCGGGAGCGCGTCCAGCGTCGCCCACGCGGCGGGGACCATGTGCTCCGGGAGCCGCTCGCCCAGCCAGGCGCGCAGCTCCGCGACGGCGGGCGCCTCCCCGCGCGGGACGACGTACGCCGCCAGCCGCGCGTCCCCCGGCGCCACCTCCGCGGCCACCACGGCGCACTCGCGGACGCCCGGGTGGGCGGCCAGCGCCGCCTCCACCTCCCCCGGCTCGATGCGGAAGCCGCGCACCTTGACCTGCTGGTCGGTGCGCCCCAGGTACTCCAGCGCCCCGTCCTCCCTCCAGCGCGCCAGGTCGCCGGTGCGGTAGAGCCGCGCGCCGGGCGCGGGGGAGAACGCGTCGGGGACGAACCGTTCCGCCGTCAGCTCCGGCCGCCCCAGGTACCCGCGCCCCACCTGGACGCCCCCCAGGAACAGCTCCCCGGGGACGCCGACGGGCGCCGGCTCCCCGCGCGCGTCCAGGACGTACACCCGCGTGTTCGCCACCGGCCGGCCGATGGGGACGCCGCGGCGCCCGTCCTCCGGGCGGCACGCCCAGTACGTCACGTCCACGGCGGCCTCGGTGGGGCCGTACAGGTTGTGCAGCTCGACTCCCGGAAGGGCGGCGAAGAAGCGCTCCGCCAGCTCGCGCGGGAGCGCCTCCCCGCTGCACATGACCCGGCGCAGCGCCGGTCCCCCCGTCCCGCCCGCCTCCAGGAAAGCGTGGAGCATGGAGGGGACGAAGTGCGCGGTGGTGACCCCCTCGCGCCGCATCAGCTCCGACAGGTACGCCGGGTCGCGGTGCCCCCCCGGCCGCGCGAGGACCAGCCGGGCGCCCACCATCAGCGGCCAGAAGAACTCCCACACGGACACGTCGAAGGAGAACGGCGTCTTCTGCAGCACCACGTCGTCCGCCCCCAGCCCGTACTCCTCCTGCATCCACAGGAGCCGGTTGACCACGCCCCGGTGCGCGTTCATCGCCCCCTTGGGGCGGCCCGTGGAGCCGGAGGTGTAGATGACGTAGGCCAGACCGTCGGGGGAGAGGCCCCCACCCGGCTCGCCTCGGGCTCGCCACCCTCCCCCGTTCCGGGGGAGGGGCATCTCCATGCTTCGATCCTCGCCCTCCACCGTGTCGTGCTCCCCCTCTCCCAGCATTGGGAGAGGGGGCCGGGGGGTGAGGGCCGCCGGTTCCGCGCCGAGCGACTGAACTACAGGCCCCCTGGGAGATGCCCCTCCCCCACTTGTGGGGGAGGGTGGCGGCTCTAAGGCCGCCGGGTGGGGGCGCTCGGGGCCGTCCAGCACCACCACCGCCCCCCCGTACCCCGCCACCTTCTCCCTCACCCGCTCCTGCGTCACCAGCACGGGGACCGCCGAGTCCGCCAGCATGTACGCCAGGCGCTCGGCCGGGTACTCGGGGTCGAGCGGGACGTAGGCGCCGCCGGCCTTCAGCGCGCCCAGGAGCGCCACCACCAGCTCGGGGCTCCGCTCCATGCACACGCCGACGCGCGTCTCCGGACCTACGCCCAGCCCGCGCAGCGTGTCCGCGAGGGCGGCGGCGCGGCGGTCCAGCTCCGCGTAAGTGAGCGCGTCGCCCTCGAACACGACGGCGACCGCGTCGGGCGTGCGGGCGGCCTGCGCCTCCACCAGCCGGTGCAGCGGGACGCCGGCGGAGGGGTAGCGCGCGTCCGTGGCGTTGAAGCCGAGGAGCACCTGCCGCTCCTCCTCCGGCGGGAGGAGCGGGAGCGCGGCGACCGGGGTGTCGGGGGCGGCGGCGATCCCCTCCAGGAGGCGCACGAAGTGCCCGGCCATGCGGCGCGCCGTCGCCGGCTCGAAGAGGTCCGCGTCGTAGCGGAGGCTCCCGGCGAGCGTCCCCTCCACCTCCCCCATCGCCAGCGCCAGGTCGAACTGGGCGGCCCCCGTCTCCACGGAGAGCGACTCCAGGACCAGCGGGCCGCGCTCCTCGCGCACGCCGTCGCGGCCGAGCGCGCACGCCGTCGCGGCGCCGGAGCGGTCGGCCTGCTGGAGGACGAAGAGAACCTGGAAGACCGGTGTGCGGCTGGCGTCCCGCTCCGGGTGCAGCGCCTCCACCAGGCGCTCGAAGGGGTACGCCTGCCCCGCCAGCGCGCCCAGCGCCTCCTCCTGCGCGCGGCGCAGGAAGGCGCGGAAGGGCGGGTCGTCTTGGAGGCGGGCGCGGAGCACCACGGGGTTCACCAGGTACCCCACCGTCTCCGCGAAGGCGGTGCGCGCGCGCCCCGAGGCGGGCGACCCCACCAGGAAGTCCGCCTGCCCCGACCAGCGGCCCAGGAGCGCCTGGAAGGCCGCCAGGAGGAGCGTGTACGGCGTCACCCCCTCGGCGCGGGCCAGGGCGCGCAGACGCCCGGCGAGCGCGGGGGCCAGCGCAAAGGGGTGCGCGGCGCCCCGGTGGCCCTGCGCGGCCGGGCGGGGGCGGTCGGCCGGGAGGGCGAGGACGGTGGGTGCGCCCGCGAGGCGCTCCGTCCACCGGTCGCGGAGCCGCTCCCCCTCCGGCCCCGCCAGCAGCGCCTCCTGCCAGCGCACGAAGCGCGGGTGCTGCGCCCGCACCTCCGGGAGCGCGGGCGCCTCCCCGGCCGCGAGCGCGGCGTACGCGCGGAACGTCTCGTCGAAGACGATCTCCAGCGAGCGGAAGTCCAGCAGGACGTGGTGCGCGGCCAGGAGGAGGACGTGGTCGTCCGCGCCGCGCCGGAACAGCTCGGCCCGCACCGGGGGCTCCCCGCCGAGCGCGAAGGGGCGACGCGCCTCGTCGTCCAGGCGGCGGCGCAGGGCGTCGTCGCTCCAACCGGACGCGTCGTGCTCCGACGGCGCCCACCCGGCGTCCGGGAGGACGCGCTGCACGGGCTCCTCCGCGTCGATGGCGGTGCGCAGCGCGGCGTGGCGCCCGGCGACCGTCCGCATCGCTTCCGTGAGGAGGCGCGCGTTCAGGGCGCCGCGCACCCGCACGGCGACGGCCAGGTTGTACGCGGCGCTTGCCGGCGCCAGGCGGTGCAGGAACCAGAGCGCCTGCTGCCCGGGGGAGAGCGGGAAGGGAGCCTCCCCCGCCCCCTCGGCCGCCGGGACGTCGTCCGCGGCCCCGCCCGGGGCGAGCGCCGACAGCTCGCGGGCCAGGTCGCGCACCGAGCGGCGGTCCAGGAGGGCGACGGCGTCGAGCGGGACGCCCGTCGCCTCCTCCACCCGCGCGGCGAGCTGCGTGGCGGAGAGCGAGTCCAGCCCCTGCGCGGTGAGCGGGAGGGCGGGGTCCAGGGAGGCGGCGGGGACGCGCAGCGCCCGCGCGGCCTCGGCCAGGAGGCGCGCCTCCAGCTCCGCGGAGGCCGGGTCGGCGTCCGACGCCGGGGGCGGGACGGCGGGAGCGTCCGACAGGACGCTCCCGCCCACCAGATCGAAGCCGCCCGCCAGGTACGCCTTCCGGCACGCCTGGCGCTGCACCTTGCCGCTGGAGGTCTTGGGGAGCGTCGCCGGGCCGATCAGCGCCACCGCGTGCACCTGCGCCTCGTGCGCCTCCGCGACCTCCTCGCGGATGCGGCGCGCCACCGCTTCCGCGTCCAGCCCGCGCAGCGCGGTGCGGCGCACCTCGTGCACCACCACCAGCCGCTCCTCGCCGTCCACGTCCACCGAGAAGGCCGCGCCCCCGCCGGGCTGGAGGGCGGGGTGGCTCCCCTGCGCGGTGGCCTCCAGGTCCTGCGGGTACAGGTTGCGCCCGCGCAGGATCACCAGGTCCTTGACCCGCCCGGTGACGAACAGCTCGCCGCCGTCCACGAAGCCCAGGTCGCCGGTGCGCAGGAAGGGCCCGTCCCCGCCGGCCAGGCGCGCGCCGAAGGTGGCCGCGCTCTCCTCCGGGCGGTTCCAGTACCCCTCCGCCACGTGCGCCCCGGCCACCCACACCTCCCCCACCTCGCCGGGGGCGCAGACCGCGCCCTCCTCCGGCCGCACGATCTCCACCCGCGAGCCGTCCCAGGGGAAGCCGCAGCCCACCAGCGCGGTCCCGCCGCTGCCCGGCGCGGGGAGGGCGCGGTCGCGCTCCAGCGCTTCCGGGTCGAAGGCGCGCACCACCGGCGGGTCGCCGGCGCGCCCGCCGGTGACGAAGAGCGTCGCCTCGGCCAGGCCGTAGCAGGGGTAGAAGGCGTCGCGCCGGAAGCCGCACCCCGCGAACGCCTCCGCGAAGCGCTCCAGCGTGCGCGCGCGCACCGGCTCCGCCCCGCAGAACGCCACCCGCCAGCCGCCGAGGTCCAGCCGCGCCTTTTCCTCCTCGGTGACCCGGTCGGCGCACAGCTCGTAGGCGAAGTTGGGCCCGCCGCTGGTCCGGGCGCCCCAGCGCGACACCGCCTCCAGCCAGCGCACCGGACGCTGGAGGAAGGCGGTGGGGGACATGAGGACGCACGTCCCCCCCATGTACAGCGGGTGGAGGACGTTGCCGATCAGCCCCATGTCGTGGTACACGGGGAGCCACCCCGCCACGACCAGCCCCTCGGAGTGCCCGAAGGCGCCCCGGAGCATCCGCTCGTTGGCGAGCAGGTTGGCGTGCGTGACGCGCACGCCCTTGGGGGTGGAGGTGGAGCCGGAGGTGTACTGCAGGAAGGCGACGTCCCCGGGGGCCACGCCGGCGTCCACGGAGGGCGCGTCCCCGCCGGCGGCGGCGAGGCCGCAGGCGATCCAGCGGAGGGCGTGGAGCTGCGGGGCGGCCTCCAGGTGGCGGGCCAGCCCGGCGATCACCTCGTCGGTGGCGAGGACGGCGCGCGCGTCGGCGTCGGCGACGATGGCCTGGAGGCGGTCCAGGTTGCGGTTGGAGCGCGGCGGGTAGACGGGGACGGCCACCACCCCGGCGTACAGGCAGCCGAAGTACGCCGCCACGAAGGCCAGCCCGGGGGGGAAGAGGAGGAGCGCCCGCTCGCCGCGCAGCCCCTCGGCCGTCAGGCGCGCGGCTACGCGCAGGGCCTCCCGGTGAAGGGCGCCGTAGGTGAGGCGCTCCCCCTCCTCCTCGCCGTCGAGGAGGAAGACGAACGCCGTGCGGTCCGGGTGCCGCGCGGCCCGGCCGCGCAGCAGCTCCACCAGCGTCTCCGGTTCCCTCGTGCCGTTCATGCCGCGTCCGTCCTCGCCCTCTGCGTAGCTCTCCCCCGCCCAGTTCCCCTCACGCGGACGCGCCCGCCGGCTCTCCGGTCCAGAGGTGGGACACGTCCCCGAAGCGCTCCGACACCCACGTGTCCGAGAACACCGTGTCCAGGTAGCGCTCCCCCCGGTCGCACAGGATCAGCACGCAGGTGGAGCCGTCGGGGATGGCGTCCCGCATCCGCTCCAGTGCCACCATCACCCCGCCCGAGGAGCCCCCCACCAGGAGCGCCTCGCGGCGCACCAGCCTGCGGCACCCCACCACGCAGTCCAGGTCGTTCACGTGGAGCTGGTGGTCGGCCAGCCCGGGGCGGAAGATCTCCGGGAGGAGCCCCGACCCCAGCCCCGGGATGTTGCGCGTGGCCTTGGGCCCGCCGAAGATCACGCTTCCCAGCGCGTCCACGGCCACCACCTTGGTCCGCAGCCCGTGCTCGCGGACGTACTCGGCGCACCCGCGCAGGGTGCCGCAGGTGCTGGTGGCGCAGAACACGTAGTCCACCTCGCCCTCCAGCTCCACGGCGATCTCGCGCATGGTGCCCTCGTAGTGCGAGGCGGGGTTCCCCTCGTTGGCGAACTGGTTGGGCCAGAAGGTGCTCCCGAAGGCGTCCATCAGCTCCCTCACCCGGCTCAGGCGCGCGGGGAGGAACTCGCCGGTGGCGGGGTCCGGCTCCCGCACCACGTCCACCTCGGCGCCGTAGGCCCGGAGGATCTGGACGTGCTGGACGGTGGTGCGGGCGTCCACCACGCACACGAAGCGGAGCCCCAGGTACAGGCACGCCTGGGCCAGGCCGATCCCCATGTTCCCGGAGCTGGACTCCACCACCACGGTGTCCCGCCGGATCGCCCCGGCCTGGATGCCGCGCCGGAGGATGCTCAGCGCCGGGCGGTCCTTGGCGCTCCCGCCGGGGTTCATCCCCTCCAGCTTGGCGTACAGGCGGAAGCGGCTGTCGGGGAGGACGCGGCGGAGGGGCACCAGGGGCGTGCGGCCGATGGCACCCAGCACCCCGGACTCCAGCGCCTGCGCGATCCGGTCGTCCGGCTCGCCCTGCGCGAGGAAGGGGGACACTCCTGGGTACGTCTTCATTCGTGGCCCTGTCGGCACGGGGGACGCGGGAACACCGGTTCGCCGGGTGGGTGGCACGGTGCGGCGGGGAGGATTGCGACGCGTGGCGCGAAGTGCTCCCCCGGTGGGAGCTGCGTGTGAGTCCGGGCTGCCCGAAAATTTCGCCGGCCCCGCACCCGAAGTCAAGACGGGAAATATGCTAGATTACCCTCCGGGCCGGGGCGTGCGTCCGGGGCCGGTCTCGCCGCTACCTCCCCCCGCCGTCCAGGAAGCGGGCCACCTCCTCCAGCACCCGCCGCGGCTCGATGGGCTTGACCAGGTAGCCGTCGCACCCCACCTCCTCGGCGCGGGCCCGGTCGCTCTCCAGGGCGTGCGCGGTCAGCGCGATGACGGGGAGGCCGGCCGTCTCGGGGTCGGCCTTGAGGATGCGGGTGGCCTCCCAGCCGTCGATCTCGGGGATGGAGATGTCCATCAGGACCAGGTCGGGGCGCTCCTCGCGCGCCAGGCGGATCGCCGCCGCGCCGTCGCGGGCCTCGACCACCCGGTAGCCGGAGTGCTCCAGGATGGTCCGGTAGACGGTGACGTTGTCCTCGTTGTCCTCCACCAGCAGGATGGTGCGGCTCACGTTGGGCTCCTCTCGGGTTCCTCGACTTCGGGGTCGGACGCGGCCACCAGCAGCGCCAGCTTGAGCTGCACCGCCCCGTCCAGCGAGCGCGGCTCCAGCCCGGTGAGGCTGAACACGCGCCCCAGGTGGTTGCGCACGGTGTGGCGGTGCACGGACAGGTGCGCGGCCGTCCCGGCGACGGACATGTCGCACTCCAGGAAGGCGCGGAGGGTCTCCAGCGCCAGCGGGTGCTCGCGGAGCGGCTCCAGCACGAGCGCGGCCAGGTTGCGCCGGCTGGGGCTGCTGGGGGCGAAGAAGGCGGCGGACCCCAGCCCGCGCAGCTCGTAGACGCCGCCCGGGGTCCCCAGCCGGGGGCCCAGCCGCGCGGCGTAGGTGGCCTCGCGGTACGAGCGCCGCATCGCCTGCACGGGGTTGGCGGGGCGGTGCGGCTCGCCGATCCCCACGGCGGCTTCGGTCCCCGCGGCGGCCAGGGCGGCGCGGAGCTGGACGGCCAGCTCGCGGACGCGCCCTCGGGGGGCCCGCGGGTCGTGCTCGGGGAGGAGCACCCACTGCGTCTCGTCCACCTGCCCGAAGGGGGTGGAGCGCGCGGCGGAGCCCAGGACGCGCCGGATCGCCTCCATGGGGTCGGCCCCGGCGGCGCCCGTGGGGGCGACGACCACCAGAGCGACGCGAGGGACGCACAGGTTCCACCCATAGACGGCGGCCACCACGCGCGCCCGCTGGGCCTCGTCGCGCGAGCCGCGGAGCAGCCGGTGCAGGAGCCACCCGGGGTTGACGCTCTCGCTCCCCAGCGAGGCGGCGGCCTCGGCGAAGTCGAGCGCGAGCCCGATGGACACGGCGGCCACGCGGGCGGCGGTGACCACCTCGGGCCCGTCGCCGTGGGCGACGAGCGCCCCTGCGATGCGCCCCGAGAGGCGGACGGGGAGGCCCGCTCCGGGGCCGGCGTCGCCGCGCTCCGGGGGGTCGCCGCCCTCCAGGACGGCGAGGGCGCGGCGCTCCACCCGGCCGGCCGGGAGCCCGGCGGTGGAGGCCACGACGGTGCCGTGCCGGTCGGTCAGGGTGAACTCGATCCCCAGCTCGGCCGTGAGCCGGTCCAACAGGTCGCACGCGGGCGCCGGCAGGATCGCACCCCTGCGCGGCTCCCGTGTCGTGGCTTCGTCCATGTGCCTCCCTCCGTCTGTCCCGTTCCTCCTCCCGTGGGCACCCTTCCGCACCGCCGCGCGCGGCGCTCCGCGAGACTAGCGGCCGCCCACCACGCCTGCAATCGCCGCCCGGGCGATGCCCCGTCGCGGGGCGTCGCCTGGCGGGCGAAGGCGAGTCGGAGAAGGCGCCGCGAGCCACGTGCCACTCCGGGCGTCGGCGCATCGTGCGGCAGGAAGCTTGCCGCGGGCGCGCCCACGACGCCGCCGTTGTCGCCCACCGGCTTTCGGCTAGATTGCTGGTCACCGCCCGGAACGTCCCGACATCCACTCCCCCGCGCTCCCATGCCCGCAGCCACCCTCCGGTGCCCCTCCTGCGGCGCCGCCACGTCGTCCGACGCCGACCACTGCGCCTACTGCCACTCGCGGCTGGCGGCGGTGTCCTGCCCCTCCTGCTTCGGCACGCTCTTCCGCGGCTCGCGGCACTGCCCGCACTGCGGCGCGGCGGCGGCCCGCGAGGTGGAGGAGGACGCGGGCGCGCCGTGTCCCTGCCCGCGCTGCCGCGCGCAGATGGCGGCGGTGCGCGTGGGGCCGACGTCGCTGCGGGAGTGCCCGGAGTGCGGGGGGGTGTGGGCGCGGCGGGAGGCGTTCGAGCGGATCTGCGCGGGGACGGAGGAGCAGTCGGCGGTGCTGGGGACGGCGAGCCTCGCGCCCCGGCCGGCGGCGGGGCGCGGGGGAGGCGGTGCGCTACCTCCCCTGCCCGGAGTGCGGCGCGCTGATGAACCGGGTCAACTTCGCCCGCTGCTCGGGGGTGGTGACGGACGTGTGCCGCGAGCACGGGAGCTGGTTCGACCGCGGCGAGCTGCGCGGGATCGTGGAGTTCATCCGCGGGGGCGGGATGAGCGTGGCGCGCGAGCGGGAGGTGCTGCGGCTGGAGGAGGAGCGGCGGCGGCTGGAGCGGGCGCGCCTGGCGGCGCAGTCCGGGGGTGCGGTCCGGTCGGACGCGGACGGCGAGGACTGGACGCGGGCGATCGGCGCGGCGTCCTCGCTGCTGCGCTTCCTGCGCGGCTAGTGTAGTGAGTCCGAAATAGGTTGGGTTTTGGCGTGGTATACGTTAGATTGTGCGCCATGCCAATGCCCATCGCGGAAGATCGAGTTGCGCGAGGCCCGGGGGACTCGCGCCGTGTTGGCTAGCAGGTCTATGGATTCTAGTTTCGTTCCCGTAGGCGCGTTCTCCCGTGATTTTCTAGTTCGAGACGTCTCTTCGAGTCGTCGCTCGACCCTCGCCAGCGGGGCAGAGTGGGAGTGATGAGGGCTGGCCGCCGATCTGGAGATGAGCCCGCCCACGTTCAAGAAGTGGCTGGAACGTACGAGGCGGAGGTGGAATGGAGGTACGCATGCTGGAAGGATCCACCACGAACACCTCGGACGTCCCCGAAGGACGACTGGCGACAGCCGTCCGCCAAAGCGAGGCTGGACTAGAACTCGTCCGCCGTTACGCAGCAGGGTCCGCCGCTGGCGCGGGCACGCACTTGGCCGACGGACGCTTGCGCCGGTCTCGGACGCCAAGTTCGCTTCCACTGTGGGACGGGTGTGGACTCGCGCACCGGGCTTCAGCCACCACCGGTCGAGACCTTCAGATCCCCAAGGACCCGCGGTTGTTGAGAAGCTGCATGACGTTGTAGGCCAGTCCCTGGTCTCTCCTCGGAGGGCGGGAGGACCTTCAAGAGAAGCTCTTCACCGTTCCGAGTCGAAGACTCCGTCCAAGAAACCCTGGACCACACTCGAAGCCGGGTCTGAACCGTGGGAACAGAAGGGGCGTCAGGAACTTCTGCGCTCTTACAAACGGTGGGACAGACCACGCTCTTCACCGCCTGCACTTCGGCGGCAAGCTCTCGTGAATGCATGGTACGGGCAGCGTCATAGGAAGTTCCTGCGTCTCGCCGACAGACTAGGTCGTTCGGCACGGGCATCTCGACTACGTTTCACGGTGGCAATCATCGACTCGACAACGCAACTCGTCGCACAAGCCACGAATGCCGTCCGTTTAGTCCTCCCGGGTGGAAAGAACTCCAGCGTGCAGTTGCACCTCTGCCGCCAGTCCTTGGGCAATGGTGGAGATCGACTTCTCGGGCGGGAGGATCAGACGCAATCTCCAAGCTGCTACGGAATTCGCGCGAACGAGCCGGCCGTAGCGGATCAACTGGTCACGTGCTTTCCATTGCCTACGTCACAAACGCGAACCGTGCCTCGGGAGCAAATTCCCTTCTCTCGACATCTACCGTCGAACGCGGTCTGATCAAAATCGGGAAAGCCAGACAAACTTTGAGCGCACTACACTAGAAACATCCTTGTAGGTGGGAGTGAGGCGACTCACATTCCCGGCGCAAACACCCTCTTGCCACAGAGGGGATCAGACCTATAAGCTCTCGGACATGGACCTGCACTGTTCAATCTTTTTTGTGTTCGATTTAGAGAAACTGTTGCGGAGAAAAGATCGTGTTTCGCTGGGCCGCCACACCACGCGGTCTTCCGCCATCGAGGCCCTCACCTCGCAATCTTACATGGAGAGGCACATGGGTACGCACGTCTGGCGTGCAATCGGCGCGCTCCTGAAACTCGAGATCGCCCGGTGGCTTCTGCTCACTCATGATCCTCAACGTCCAGACTTCGATCCCAACCTGAACGGAGACTCTCCTATCTCTCCTTCCGCACCGTAGCCGAGCACGGTATGAAAAGCTAATTGCCGTCGCCCAAAAGGAAAACCTGTTCCAGCGCCGATGGCCATATGTGGCAGTCGAGTTGGTCTCCGACAAGGACGGGTTCAGCTTCGGCAGGACTTTGACCGTCGGATCCGAGATCCGCTCGACTATTCTGCGGAGGTCCGCGTTAAGGATCTCAGTACCAAAGAATTGCATAGCAGCACCGTCTCGTATGACGCTCGGCGGACAGGTCGGCTCGAATTTACTATTCCGAGTGGCATGGAGCCATATGTTGAACTTCGACTCGAGAATTTCTTGCATTTGCCGGAATCCGAACGCTAAGTACAATCTTAGGCCGGAAGAGAGCCGACTGAATGTATCCGCCTGTAGGTCGACTTACAGCTAAGCGACACTCACAGTAGGTACCACTTGAAGAGTTCAGCATCGGGCACAGCAAGTCATCAGACAATGGCACCCGTCGTTCATACAGGGGGACCGATTGCACAGTACACCACCCCGAACTCCGCCCCCAGCTCCCGCCGCACCACCTCCAGCACCTCGTGCGCCGCCCGCCGGAAGCGCTCCTCCTCCTCCGGCCCCCACGGGCTCGGCCCCGCCGGGTCGTCCCAGTCGAGCGCGCCGTCGTGCCAGGCGGACAGCTCCTCCAGCCGCTCGCGGGTAGAAGTCGAAAGGGGCAGCAGGTCCTCGATGGGCCCGACGCCGAAGCGCTCGCGCGCCGCGTCGTCGCCGCACCAGAGAACACCGCCGCCCCATTCGAACATCAGGCGCACCCGGTACTTCGGTCCCACAGGAAAACGCCTCTAACCTCCCAGCTCGCTCCGCAGGTCGCGACGGCGCCGCAGCGCCGCGCGCCGGTCCTCCACCTCCTCCTCGCTGGTGGTGGGGACCGCGACGGCCTCCTCGGCCTGGGTCAAAAACTCCGCCAGGCTCCGCACCGTCGGGTAGCGGAAGAGCACCACCACCGACACGTCCTTCGGGAGCTTCCCCGCCAGCCGGTTCCGCACCCGCGCCAGCAGGAGCGAGTGCCCCCCCAGGTCGAAGAAGTTGTCGTCCAGGCCGACGTCCTCCACCCCCAGCACCTCCCTCCAGGCATCCGCGATCAGCCGCTCCACGTCGCTCAGCGGCGCCGCGTCGCGGGCCTCGCGCTCCGCGGGCGTCACCGCGTCCGGGGCGGGGAGCGCCCGCCGGTCCACCTTGCCGTTGCGGGTGAGCGGGAGCGCCTCCATCACCACGAACGCCGCCGGGATCATGTACCCCGGCAGCTCCCCCTTCAGCGCCCCCCGCAGCGCCTGGACGGAGAGCTGCGCCCCCGGCTCCGGCACCAGGTACGCCACCAGCCGCGACTCCCCCGGCACGTCCTCCCGCGCCACCACCGCCGCGTCCTCCACCCCCGGCTGGCGCGTCAGCGCCGTCTCGATCTCCCCCGGCTCCACCCGGAACCCGCGGACCTTCACCTGCTGGTCCGTGCGCCCCATGAACTCCAGCGAGCCCGTCGCCAGCCAGCGCACCCGGTCGCCCGTGCGGTACACCCGCGCCCCCGGCTCCGCACCGAAGGGATCGGGGACGAACTTCTCCGCCGTCAGCTCCGGGCGGTCCAGGTAGCCGCGCGCCACCCCGCTCCCGCCCAGGTGCAGCTCCCCGGGGATGCCGATGGGCGCCGGCTCCCCCGTGGGGTCCAGCACGTAGGCGCGCGCCCCGCGCACCGGACGGCCGATGGGGACGTGCCGCGAGGCGTCGTCCTCCCCCCCGCCGGGAGGTCGCACATGGTCGCCACCACCGTGGCCTCCGTGGGGCCGTAGGTGTTCACCAGGCGCACCCGGTCGCCGAAGCTCTCGCGCCAGGCCCGCAGCCGCTCCGGGAGCGCCCGCTCCCCGCCGATGATCACCAGCCGCAGCCCCGGCGGGAGCTCCGCGCCCCCCTCCCCCGCCAGCTCCGCCGACAGCTCGTGCCAGTACGCCGTGGGGAGGTCCAGCACCGTGATCCCCCAGTCGCGGCACGCTTCCAGGAAGAGCGCCGCCGAGCCCAGCATCTCCTCGTTGCGGAGCACCAGGCACGCCCCCGACACCAGCGCCGGGTAGATCTCCTCCGCGCTCGCGTCGAAGTTCACCGAGGCGAACTGGAGCACCCGGTCACCCGCCCCGATCCCGTACGCCTCGCGCGCCGTCTCCGTGAACGCCGCCAGCGCCCCGTGCGGCACCAGCACCCCCTTGGGCTTCCCCGTGGAGCCCGAGGTGTAGATCACGTACGCCGCCGACTCCGGGTGGGTCTCCACCTCCGGCGGCGTGTCCGGCTCCGCGTCGATCCGCTCGCGGTCCGCGTCCAGGAAGACCACGTCCGCC
Source organism: uncultured Gemmatimonadales bacterium (assembly GCA_963733105.1). Lineage (GTDB taxonomy): Bacteria > Gemmatimonadota > Gemmatimonadetes > Longimicrobiales > Longimicrobiaceae > JAFAYN01. Next base: position 180,327 of record CAVTCB010000009.1, read on the forward strand.
GCCGCGCTCCCCGGCAGATCCGCGAACAGCCGCTCCTGCGTGAGGAGCACCCGGATTCCCGAGTCCTCCACCAGAAAGGCCAGGCGGTCGCGCGGGTACTGCGGGTCCAGCGGGACGTAGGCGCCCCCCGCCTTGAGCACCCCCAGGAGCGCCACGATCATCTCCGGCGAGCGCTCCACGCACACCCCCACCCGCGTCTCCGGCCCCACCCCGCGCCCGCGGAGGTGGTGCGCCAGGCGGCTGCTCCGGCGGCTCAGCTCCGCGTAGGTCAGCGCCGCCCCCTCGTGCCGGAGCGCCACCTCGTCGGGCGCGGCCGCCGCCCGCGCGTCCACGCGCAGGTGCACGGGAAGGGCCCCGGGAGCGCCGCCGGCCGACTCGTTCCAGGTGCGGAGCACCCGCGTCCGCTCCTCGGGAGTGACCAGCGGCAGCTCCGAGACGCGGCGGTCCGGGTGCTCCACGGCCGCGCGCAGCAGGGTGACGAGGTGGTCCGTCAGCCGCACGATGGTGTCGCGGTCGTACAGGTCGGTGGCGTACTCCCACCCGGCGAAGACCCCGTCGCCCCCCTCGATCAGCGTCAGCGACAGGTCCAGCTTCGCCCGGTCGTGCGTGGTGTCCAGCGAGCGCATCTCGATCCCGCCCATGGAGTCCCCGCCCATCGGGGCGTTCTGGAGCACCACCAGCACCTGGTAGACGGGGTTGTAGCTCAGGCTCCGCTCGATGCGCAGCTCCTCCACCAGCCGCTCGAAGGGGAGGTCCTGGTTGGCGTAGTCCTCGAAGGTGCCGTCGCGCACCCGCCCCAGCAGCTCGCGGAAGGAGGGGTCGCCCGACAGGTCGGTGCGCATGGGGAGGGTGTTGGCGAACAGGCCGATCACCCCTTCCAGCTCCGGCCGGGTGCGGGCGGCGATGGGGCTCCCCACCACCACGTCGTCCGACCCGGAGTAGCGGGACAGGAGCGCGCTCACCCCGGCCAGGAGCACCATGAAGAGCGTGGCCCCCTCCGCCTGCGCCAGCGCCTGGACGCCGCCGACCACCCCGGAGGGGATGACCGCGCCGTACACGGCGCCGCGGTACGACTGCTCCGCCGGGCGCGGTCGGTCGGTGGGGAGCTCCAGAAGCGTGGGGACGCCGCGCAGCCGCTCCTTCCAGTAGGCGATCTGCCGCTCCAGCGCACCTCCCGATAGACGCTGGTTCAGCCACACGGCGAAGTCGCCGTACTGCAGGCGCGGCGGCGGGAGCGGGGAGGGGTCGCCGCGGTGGAAGGCGTCGTAGATCTGGGCCAGCTCGCGGAAGAAGACGCCCATGCTCCACCCGTCGCTGGTGATGTGGTGGATCGGCATCACCAGGGCGTGGTCGCGCTCCCCCAGGCGCACCAGGAGGGCGCTGACCAGCGGGCCGCGCGCCAGGTCGGCGGGGCGGTTGCGCACCTCGTCCGCGACGCGGCGGACCTCGCGCATCCGCTCCTCCTCGGGGACGCCGGAGAGGTCGCGGTGCTCCACGGGGAGCCGGAAGTCCTCCAGCACCACCTGCACCGGCTCGCCGTCCACCTCCGGGTAGACGGTGCGCAGCGCCTCGTGCCGGCGCACCAGCTCGTGCAGCGTCCGCTCCAGCGCGTCGGCGTCCAGCTCGCCCACCAGGCGCATGGCGAGGATGTTGTTGTAGATGCGGCTCTCCGGCTCCAGCTGCTCCAGGAACCAGAGCCGCTTCTGCGCGAAGGTGAGGGGGATGGGCTCCCCGGGGCGGCGCGGCGAGATGGTCTCCGGCTCCGCGTCGTCGATCCCCGCCTCCTCCAGGAGGAGGGCCAGCAGCTCCAGGTCCTCCGCGGAGAGCCCGTCCGCCACTCCGCCGCTCACCGTGCACCTCCGGCGGCCCGTGTCCGCGCCTGCTCCATGTCCACCATATCGGCTCGTCCCTTTCCGGGTTCGTGGGTCATTCCTCGGGTCCTCCCTGCTTCTTCCCCAGCATCCGCCGCCGCGCCTCGGGGGAGAGCGAGCGCAGCTTCAGCACCGCCGCGGCCACCTTCTCCGCGTGCCCGGGGCGCGGCTCGCGGGCCGCGATCTCCCGCGCCAGCGCCTCCACCGTGGGCGCCGTCGAGAACAGCAGCCGCACCGGCGCGTCCAGCTTCATGGTCTTCAGCCGCGACGACACCTGCGTCGCCAGGAGCGAGTGCCCGCCCAGCTCGAAGAAGCTGTCGCGCACCCCCACCCGCTCGGTCCCCAGCACCTCCGCCCACACCGACGCCACCAGCTCCTCCAGCGCCGTCCGCGGCGCCACGTAGCGATCCTCGTCCGCCGCCGGCCGCGGCTCCGGGAGCGCCCGCCGGTCCACCTTGCCGGCGGGGGTGAGCGGGAGGGCGTCCAGCGCGACGAAGAGGGTCGGCACCATGTGGTCCGGGAGGCGCCGCCCCAGCCACTCCCGCAGCTCCGCCGCGGACGGGGCGCTCCCCTCCGCCGCGACCACGTAGGCCGCCAGCCGCCGGTCCCCCGCCCCGCCGCCCTGCACCACCGCCGCGGCGGAGCGCTCCACGCCCGGGTGCGCGTCCAGCACGGCCTCGATCTCCCCCAGCTCGATGCGGAAGCCGCGCACCTTCACCTGCTGGTCCACGCGCCCCAGCACCTCCAGCCGCCCGTCGGGGCGCCACCGGGCCCGGTCGCCGGTGTCGTAGGCGCGCGCCCCCGGCGCGGGGGAGAAGGGGTCGGGGAGGAAGCGCTCCGCGGTGAGCTCCGGCCGACCCAGGTACCCCCGGGCCACCCCCGCCCCCCCGATGAACAGCGTCCCCGGGACGCCGAGCGGCGCGGGCTCCAGCTCCCGGTCGAGCACGTGGACCCGCGTGTTCAGGATGGGGCGTCCCACCGGGACCGGGACCTCAATATTCGCGATCCGCTCCGCCGTGGACCAGACCGTCGTCTCCGTGGGCCCGTAGACGTTCCACACCGCCCCCGCGCGCCGCAGCAGCTCCCCGGCCAGCTCCGGCGGGAGCGCCTCCCCCCCGCAGAGCACCCGCACCCCCTCGCCGCCCTCCCACCCGGCGCCCAGGAGAAGGTACCACGTCGCGGGCGTCGCCTGCACGAGGGTGGCGCCTACGGCCCGCATCTCCGCGAGCAGCTTCGCCCCGTCGGAAGCCGTCTCCCGGTCGGCCACCACCAGCCGCGCGCCGGTGACGAGGGGGAGGAAGATCTCCAGCGCCGCGATGTCGAACGAGAGCGGCGTCACCGCCAGGAGCACGTCCTCCTCCGTGGGGGCCACCTCGCGCCGGAACGACTCCAGCAGGTTCGCCAGCGCCCCGTGGGTGTTCATCACCCCCTTGGGACGGCCGGTGGAGCCGGAGGTGTAGATGACGTAGGCCAGCGAGTCGGGATCGACGTCCGCGTGCGCCGGCCCCGGCGCGGCCCCCGTCACTCCGTCCACCAGCACCACCTCCACCCCCTCCGCCGGGAGCGCCCCCGCCAGGCCCGCCTGCGTCAGGAGCAGCTTCGCGCCCGAGTCGCGGAGCATGTACTCCAGGCGCTCGGCGGGATAGGAGGGATCGAGCGGGACGTAGGCGGCGCCGGTCCGGAGCACCGCGAGCAGGGCGGCCACCATGGCGGCGCCGCGCTCCAGGTGCACCCCCACCAGGCTCCCCGCGCCCACCCCGCGCGCCCGCAGCTCCCGGGCGAGGCCGTCCGCGCGGGCGTCCAGCCCCGCGCAGGTCAGCGACTCCGCACCGGACGCCACCGCCACGGCGTCCGGGGTGCGGCGCACGCGGGCGGCCCAGAGCTCCGGGAGGGTCGCCGCGGGAAGCGGCGTCGCGGGCGGGCTCCCCAGGGAGACCAGCCGCTCCCGCTCCTCCTCCGTCAGGAGGCGCAGCTCGGCCAGGCGCCGGTCCGGCCCGGCGCCCACCTCCTCCAGCAGGCGGAGGAAGTGCCCGAGCATCCGGTGCAGGGTGGCCGGCTCCCACAGGTCCGTCCGGTAGGTGAGCATCCCCAGGAGGTTCTCGCCGCCCTCGATCACGGTCAGCGCCAGGTCGGTGCGGGCCGCGTCGGCCTCCGTCATGAACGGCTCCAGGCGTAGCCCTTCCAGGCGCAGCGCCGTCCGCTGGTGGTTCTGCACCGCGAAGGTCACCTGGAAGACCGGGGAGTGGCTCAGGCTCCGCTGCGCCCCCACCTCCTCCACCAGCCGCTCGAAGGGGATGTCCTGGTGCTGGTAGGCGCCCAGCGTGGCTTCCCGGACCCGCCGCAGCAGCTCACGGAAGGTGGGGTTCCCCGACAGGTCGCCGCGCAGGGCGAGGGTGTTGATGAAGAAGCCCACCATCGGCTCCACCTCGGTGCGCCGCCGCCCGGCGATGGGGGCGCCCACCACCACGTCGTCCTGCCCCGAGTACCGGCACAGCAGCGTCTGCCAGGCGGCGAGCAGCGCCATGAACAGCGTCGCCCCCTCGCCTCGGGCCAGCGCGTGCAGACCGCGCGTGGCCTCCTCCGGGACGGTGAAGTACAGGCGCGCGCCTTCCGACCCGGCCACCGCCGGGCGCGGGTAGTCGGTGGGGAGCTCCAGCAGCGGCGGCGCCCCGGCCAGCTTCTCCCTCCACCAGGCGAGCTGCTGCTCCAGGGCTTCGTCCCGCAGCCAGCCGCGCTGCCAGACGGCGTAGTCGCCGTACTGGAGCTCGGGCTCGGGGAGGCCCGGCTCGCGCCCGGCCGCGAAGTCCTCGTACAGCGCGTTGACCTCCATGTTGAAGACGCCCGTGCTCCACCCGTCGAAGACGATGTGGTGCACCGTCAGCAGGAGCACCCGGTCGTCGTCCGCGAGCTGCACCAGGGCGACGCGGAAGAGCGGGCCCCGCTCCAGGTCGAAGCGGTGGCGCACCTCGGCCTCGGCCAGGCGCCTGGCCTCGCGCTCCCGCGCCTCCTCCGGGAGGGCGCCCAGCTCCACGGTCGGGAGGGGGACGGGCGCGGGCGGGTCGACCACCTGCGTGGGCCGCCCGTCGGTCTCCACGAAGCGGGTGCGCAGCACCTCGTGCCGCCGCACCACCTCGCCCGCGCTGCGGCGCAGCGCCCGGGCGTCCAGAACGCCGCGCAGCCGGAAGGCGAAGGCCAGCACGTAGAGCCGCGCGTCCGGGTCGAGCTGCTCGATGAACCAGAGCCGCTGCTGCGCGAAGGAGAGCGGGAGCGGTCCGTCGCGCGGGGCGCGCTCCAGCGGCGGGAGGAGCATTCCCGCGCCCTGCTGCATCAGCGCCTCGATCCGCTCCGCCAGCGCGGACAGCACGGGCGCCTCGAACACCGCGCGCAGCGGCACCTCCACCCCGAAGGCCGCCCGCACCCGCGAGATCATCCCGGTGGCCGCGAGCGAGTGGCCGCCCAGGGCGAAGAAGTCGGCGTCCACGCTGACGTGCTCCACGCCCAGGTTCGCGCCCCAGATGGCCGCCAGGATCTCCTCGGTCGGGGTGCGCGGCGCGACGTACCACTCGCCCTCGCCCGCGAGGCCGGGCTCCGGGAGCGCCGCGCGGTCGATCTTGCCGTTGGCGGTGAGCGGAAGCCGCTCCAGCACCACGAACGAGGCCGGGACCATGTACTCCGGGAGCCGCTCGCCCAGCCAGGCGCGCAGCTCGGCCGCGGAGGAGGGCGCCTCCCCCTCCGCGGGGACCACGTACGCCACCAGCACGCCCCCGCGGACCACCACCACGGCCTCGCGCACGCCGGGGTGGCGCGCCAGGGCGGCGCCGATCTCCCCCGGCTCGATGCGGAAGCCGCGCACCTTGACCTGGTGGTCGGTCCGCCCCAGGTACTCCAGCTCCCCCGTGGGGAACCGGCGCGCCCGGTCTCCCGAGCGGTACATCCGTGTCCCGGGGACGCCGTCGAACGGGTCCGGGAGGTATCTCTCCGCCGTCAGCTCCGGGCGTCCCAGGTAGCCGCGGGTGACGCCGGCACCGCCCACGTACAGCTCCCCCGCGACCCCCACCGGCACCGGGGCGCCGTGCGCGTCCAGCAGGTACACGCGCACGTTCGCGATCGGCCGGCCCAGCACCACCCGCTCCGGGTCGTCCACCCGCGCGACCGTGGTGTTGACCGTCGCCTCGGTGGGGCCGTAGTGGTTCCAGATCGCCGCGCCGGGGAAGTGCGTGAGAGTGCGCCGCACCAGCTCGGAGGGAAGCGCCTCCCCGCCCAGCAGCACCGCCCGCAGGTCGCGCGGGGCCGGGCGCTCGCCCGCCTCCACCGCGTCCAGCACCGCCCCCCACAGCGACGGCACTCCGCCGAACGAGACCCGCTCCCGGCTCCCCAGCGCCTCCAGGATCGCCACGGGGTCCCCCACCGTCTCCTCCGGGAGCACCCACACCGGCTCCCCCCGCAGCAGCGGCGGATACAGCTGCCGCACGTGCGCGTCGAAGCTCAGCCGGCTCACCAGCGGGAGCGCGAATCCCTCCGCCCCCAGGATCTCCCGGTCGAAGAACGCCAGGTAGTTGGACAGCCCCCGGTGCGTCACCAGCACGCCCTTGGGAGTGCCGGTCGATCCCGACGTGTAGATGACGTACGCCAGGTTCTCGGGAGACACGCCGTTCTCCCCTCCCCCGCCTGCGGGGGAGGGGCGGGGGTGGGGGGCGTCCACGCACTCCACCGCCCCCCCGAAGCCGCCGATCCGCCCCGCCAGCGCGGAGTGGGTCAGGACCACGCCCGCGCCGGCGTCCTCCAGCATGAAGAGCAGCCGCTCGTCCGGGTACGACGGGTCCAGCGCCACGTAGGCGCCGCCCGCCTTCAGGATCGCCAGCACGCCCGCCACCAGCTCGGGGCCGCGCTCCAGCAGGAGCCCCACGCGCGCGTCCGGCCCCACCCCGTGCGCCCGCAGCCGACCCGCGAGGCCGTTCGCCCGCGTCTCCAGCTCCGCGAAGCTGAGCGTCTCCGCGCCGAAGACCACGGCGGGAGCGTCCGGGGTGCGCGCGGCCTGCTCCGCGATCCGCTCGTGCACCGGGAGCGCCGGGAAGTCCGCCGCGGTGGCGTTCCACTCCTCCAGCACCTGCGCCCGCTCGGCCGACCCCAGCATCTCCAGCTCCGAGAGCCGCCGCGACGGGTCCTCCGCCACCTGCTCCAGCAGGCGCCGCAGGTGCTCCAGCATCCGCCCGGTCGTCTCCCCCTCCCACAGGTCCGCCCGGTAGGTGAGCCCGCCGTGGATCTCCTCCCCCACCTCGCCCAGCGCCAGCGTCAGGTCGAAGCGCACCGTCAGCGCCTCGCTCCCCAGCGCCTCCACCCGCGCATCGCCCAGCGTCGGCTCCATCCGCTCCACGTTCTGGAGCGAGAGCACCACCTGGAACAGCGGCGAGTGCGTGAGGCTGCGCGGCACCTCCAGCTCCTCCACCAGCTTCTCGAACGGCACGTCCTGGTGGTGGTACGCCCCCAGGGTGGTCTCCCGCACCCGGCGCAGCAGCTCCGCGAAGGTGGGGTCGCCCGACAGGTCGGTGCGCAGCGCCAGCGTGTTGACGAAGAAGCCGATCAGCCCCTCCAGCTCCAGGTGCGTCCGCCCCGCCACCGGCGAGCCCACCACCACGTCTTCCTGGCCTGCGTGGCGCGACAGCAGGAGCTGCCAGGCGGCGAGCAGCGTCATGAAGAGCGTGGCCCCTTCGCGCCGCGACAGCTCCCGCAGGCCCCGCGACGTCTCGGCCGACAGCGCGAAGAGCCGCGACCCGCCGCGCGCGTCCCGCACCGCGGTCCGCGCGCGGTCGGTGGGGAGCTCCAGCAGAGGCGGTGCCCCCGAGAGCTGCGCCTTCCAGTAGGCGAGCTGCCGCTCCAGCGTCTCTCCCGAGAGCCACTCCCGCTGCCAGACGGCGAAGTCCGGGTACTGGAACGGCAGCTCCGGGAGCGGCGACGGCCGGCCGCGCGAGAACGCGCCGTACAGCTCGGACAGCTCGCGCGTCAGCACGCCCATGCTCCACCCGTCGGAGACGATGTGGTGCATGGAGAGGAGGAGCGCGGCGTCGTCGGGCGAAACGCGCACCAGGGTGGCCCGGAAGAGCGGACCGTGCTCCAGGTCGAAGGGGCGCAGGTTCTCCGCGTCGACCAGCCGCTGCACCTCCCTCCCGGCGTCGTCCCCGGCGAGCGCGCCGAGGCTCACCTCCGCCAGCACGCCGCGCGGCGCCGGCCGGACCTCCTGCACGGGCTCGCCGTCCACGGCGGCGAAGACGGTTCGCAGCGCCTCGTGCCGGCGCACGACCTCGTCCAGGACGCGCCCGAGGACCGCCGCGTCCACGGAGCCGCGCAGGCGCACGGGGACCGGGAGCGTGTACGACGCTGTCCCGGGCTCCACCTGCTCCACGAACCAGAGGCGCTGCTGCGCGAAGGAGAGCGGGAGCGGACGATCCCGCGGCACCCGGACGACCGGCGGCGCCTGCACGCCGGCACCCACCCGCACCAGGGCGTCCACGCGCGCGGCCAGCTCCGCGACGGTGGGCGCCTCGAACAGCGTCCGCAGCGGCAGCTCGACGGCGAGCGCCTCGCGCACCCGGGAGGCCACGCGGGTCGCCAGGAGAGAGTGCCCGCCCAGCTCGAAGAAGCCCTCCTCCCGGCCCACGCGCGCGACCCCCAGCACCTGTCCGAAGATCCCCGCCACCACCTCCTCGGTGGGAGTGCGCGGAGCGGCGGCGACTTCCTCCCCGCCCCCTTCGGGCGCGGGGAGCGCCCTCCGGTCCACCTTTCCCGTGGGAGCCAGCGGGACCCGGTCGATCGCCACGAAGGCTGCGGGGACCATGTAGTCGGGGAGCCGCTCCAGGAGGTGCGCCCGGAGCGCGGGCCCCGGGACGTCCACGCCCTCCGCCGGGACCACGTACGCCACGAGCCGGTGGTCGCCGGGAGCGTCCTCGCGCACGACGACCACCGCCTCGCGCACCCCCGGATGCCTCGCGAGCACCGCCTCCACCTCCCCGGACTCGATCCGGAACCCCCGCACCTTGACCTGCCCGTCGAGACGCCCCAGGAACTCCAGCGTGCCGTCCGGGAGCCAGCGAGCCCGGTCTCCCGTGCGATACGTCCGCGCCCCCGGCGCGGCGGCGAACGGGTCGGGGACGAAGCGCTCCGCCGTCAGCTCCGGCCGCCCCAGGTAGCCGCGAGCCACTCCGGGCCCGCCGATGCAGAGCTCGCCCGGGACCCCGGCCGGGAGCACCCCGCCCGCCGGGTCGCGGACGTAGAGCGCCGCGCCCGGGAGCGGGGCGCCCAGCATCTGCCGCGATACCTCCCCGGTGCGCCGGACGGAGGCGGAGGCGCAGACGATGGTCCCCTCGGTGGGACCGTACAGGACGTCGAGCCGGGCGCCCGGGAACACGTCGAGGATCTCCCGCACCAGGTCCGGGGGAACCGCCTCGCCGCCCACGAACACCTGCCGCACCGCGGGGAAGGGTTCCCCCCCGTCCCGGGCCTGGCGCGTGACCTCGCGCATGAGGGCCGGCACCGCGTGCAGCATGTCCGCTCGCCGGATCTCCCCGTGCAGGGCCGCCACGTCCTGCACGCTCTCGCGCGGGAGGATGCGGACCGTCCCGCCCGCCGTCAGCGGGACCAGCGCCTCGAAGGCCCAGATGTCGAACGCGGGGGAGGCGAGCACCGGGAACACCTCTCCCGGCCCGAAGGAGAACGCCGCCCGAGCGGCCTCCACCGTGGCGGCCAGGCTCCGGTGCTCCACCAGCACGCCCTTGGGCCTGCCGGTGGAGCCGGAGGTGTAGATCACGTAGGCGAGGTGGTCGAGGGAGGCGGGCTCCCACTCCGCGGTCCCCGCGAGCGGGAGGGCGTCCGCGTCCACCAGCACCACTTCGGCCCGGTCCGGCGGGAGACGGTGCCGGAGCGACGTCTCCGTCACCACGACGCGGACTCCGGCGTCGGCGAGGAGCTGCGCCAGGCGCGCGTCGGGGTGCGCGGGGTCGAGGGGGACGTACGCGCCGCCCGCCTTCATCACGCCGAGCACGGACACCACCGACCCGGGGGAGCGCTCCAGGCAGATCCCCACCCTCTCCTCGGGCGCGACTCCGAGCTCGCGCAGGCGCGCCGCCAGGGCGCCCGCCCGAGCTTCCAGATCGGCGTAGGAGAGCGACCGGTCCCCGGAGGTCACCGCGGCCGCGCCGGGCGTGCGCGCCGCCTGCTCCGCCACCCTCCCGTGCACGGACCGCGTGGGCGGCGGGACCGCCGGACCCGCGCTCCACTCGCCCAGCACGCGCTCGCGCTCCGCCTCGGTCGCGAGGGGGAGGTCCTGGATGCGCCGGCCCGGATCGCCCGCGACCGCCTCCAGGAGGAGGGCGAACGCGTCGGCGACGCGCTCCATGGTGGGCGCGTCCCACAGCTCGGCGCGGTAGGCGATCGCCAGGCCCAGCCCGTCCTCCCCGCTCATCACGTCGACCCCCAGGTCGAACTTCACCACGTCGTGGGCGGCGAAGCAGGGCTCGGCGTCGATCCCGCGGAAGAGCTGCGGGGCCACGGAGCCCTCGTCCACCGAGAACATCACCTGGAAGAGGGGAGTGTGGCCCAGGCTGCGCTCCACACCCAGCTCCTCCACCAGCTTCTCGAAGGGGACGTCCTGGTGCTGGTACGCCCCCAGCGTCCCCTCGCGCACGCGTCCCAGCAGCTCGCGGAACGCGGGGTTCCCCGACACGTCGGTGCGCAGCGCCAGCGTGTTGACGAAGAAGCCGATGAGCCCCTCGGTCTCCCGCCGGTTGCGGTTGGCGATGGGGGTGCCGACGACCACGTCCTCCTCCCCCGACCAGCGCGCCAAGAGCACGTCCAGCACGGCCAGCAGCACCATGTACAGTGTCGCGCCCTCGCCCCGGGCGACCGAGCGAAGCCGCTCCGCCGTCTCCCGCGGGAGCGTGCGGAAGACGCTGGCGCCGCGGCTCCCCGGCCGGGGGCGGCGCGGATGGTCGGTGGGGATCTCCAGCACGGCGGGCGCCCCGGCCAGCCGCTCCCTCCACCAGGCGAGCTGCCGCTCCAGCACCTCGCCCGTGAGCCAGCCGCGCTGCCAGACGGCGAAGTCGGCGTACTGCACCTCCGGCTCCGGGAGCGGCGACGGCTCCCCGCGCCCGAACGCCTCGTAGAGGGCCCGGATCTCGCCGAAGAGCACGCCCGTGCTCCACCCGTCGGAGACGATGTGGTGCATGGCGAGGATCAGCACGTGGTCCTCCGGCCCCAGGCGGAAGAGGCGCGTGTGGAAGAGCGGCCCCCGCAGCAGGTCGAACGGGCGCCGCACCTCGTCCCCCAGGAGCCGCGTCGCCTCCGCCTCCCGCGCCGCCGCCGGGAGACCGGACAGCTCCGCGGCCGGGAGCGGCGCCGGGACCGCCGGGTGAACCACCTGCACCGGCTCGCCGCCGGCCTCGTCGAACGTGGTGCGCAGCGCCTCGTGCCGGCGGACGATCTCTCCCAGCGTCCGCTGCAGAACCGGCACGTCCAGCGCGCCCCGCAGGCGCAGCGCCATGGGAACGTTGTAGGCGGTGCTCCCCGGGTCCAGCCGGTCGATGAACCAGAGCCGCTGCTGCGCGAACGAGACCGGCGCCACCCGGGGCGCGCGGGCCCCGGGGCGGATCTCCGGGGCGGGCGCGGCGTCCGGACGGAGCGCCAGGACGCGCCGGGCCAGCCCGGCCACCGTGGGCTCCTCGAACACCGCCCGCAGCGGCAGCTCCACTCCGAGCGCCACCCGCACCCGCGCGACCACGCGCGTGGCCAGCAGGGAGTGGCCGCCCAGCTCGAAGAAGTCGTCGTCCGCGCCCACGCGCTCCGCGCCCAGCACCTCGGCGAAGATCCCCGCCACCACCTCCTCCGTCGGCGTGCGCGGCGCGGTGTACCCGTCCTCCCCCGCTCCCGCGAGCGCCGGGAGCGCGCGGCGGTCCACCTTCCCCGCGGGCGTCAGCGGGAGCGCGTCCAGCACCACCACCGCCCCCGGGACCATGTGCTCCGGGAGGCGGCGCCGCAGGCCCTCCCGCAGCTCCGCGGGGGCGACCTCTCCCCCCGCCGCGACGTACCCCACCAGCATCCGCCGCCCCGGCGCGTCCTCGCGCACCACCACCGCCGCCGCCCGTACCCCCGGGTGCTCCCGCAGCGCCGCCTCCACCTCCCCCGGCTCGATCCGCAGCCCCCGCAGCTTGACCTGTGCGTCCACGCGCCCCAGGAACTCCAGCTCCCCGGACGCCAGCCAGCGCACGCGGTCTCCCGTCCGGTACAGCCGCGCCCCCGCCTCACCCGAGACGCCGTCCGGGACGAAGCGCTCCGCCGTCCGCGCCGGCTCCCCCAGGTAGCCCCGCGCCAGTCCCGTCCCGCCGACGTACAGCTCCCCCGGCACCCCCGCCGGCAGCGGCTCGCCCCGCCCGTCCAGCACGTACGCCCGCGCGCCCCCCACCGGCCGCCCGATCGGCGGCGCCTCCGTCTCGCCCTCCGCGCAGAGGTGACCGGTGGTGTAGATGGTGGTCTCGGTGGGGCCGTACATGTTCAGCAGCCGCCGCCCCGCCGACCACCTCGCCGCCAGCGCCCCCGTGCAGCGCTCCCCGCCCGTGCTCACCGTGCGCAGCGGCGGCAGGTCGGCGTCCGGGAGCGACTCCAGCAGCGCGGGCGTGCTCACCCACACGTCGATCTCCCTCTCCCGCAGCAGCTCTCCCAGTGCCTCGCCGGAGAGCACCGTCTCCCGGTCGGCCACGTGCAGCGCCGCCCCGGAGAAGAGCGCCAGGAAGATCTCCAGCAACGAGGCGTCGAAGCTCAGCGACGCCGTCTGGGCCACGCGGCTCCCCGGCTCCGAGCCGAAAGTCTCCACCGCCTGCGAGAGCACGCTGGAGGCGGCCCCGTGCGTGACCGCGACCCCCTTGGGCGTCCCCGTGGAGCCCGAGGTGTAGATGACGTACGCCAGGTTGTCGGGAGAGACGTAGTGCTCCCCTCCCCCCTTGTGGGGGAGGGGCCGGGGGAGGGGGGTATCGAGGGACATGACGGTGCCACCGAACTCCGGCACCCGCTCCGCCAGGCGCTCCAGCGTGAGGACGAGGCGCGCGCCGGAGTCGGCCAGCATGAAGGCGAGCCGGTCCGCGGGGTAGGCGGGGTCCAGGGGGACGTAGACGCCGCCCGCCCGGAGCACGCCCAGCAGCGCCGCCACCAGGTCGACGCCGCGCTCCAGGGAGACGCCGACGGGGACCTCGGGGCCGACGCCCCGCGCGCGCAGCGCGCCGGCCAGCGCTCCGGCGCGCGCGTCCAGCTCCGCGTAGGTGAGGCTCGCGTCGCCGTGCACCACGGCCGGCGCCTGGGGCGTGCGGGCGGCCTGCTCCGCGAAGAGGTCGTGGAGGCACGCGGGACCACGGAGCCCGGCCGCACCCAGGCTCCACTCGCGGAGCACGCGCTCGCGCTCCGCCTCCGTCGCCAGGGGAAGGTCCAGGACCCGGCGGCCGGGGTCGCCCGCGGCGGCCTCCAGGAGCAGGGCGAAGGAGTCCGCGAAGCGCTCCATGGTGGGCGCTTCCCACAGCCCTGCCCGGTAGGTGATCCCCAGGGTCAGCCCGTCCTCCCCGTCCACCCCGGCGACTCCCAGGTCGAACTTGGCCGTCGCCCCGCCCGGGAGGAAGTGCTCCCCCGTGATCCCCGCGAAGGGCCGGGGCTCGCCGCCGCCGTCGTCCAGCGAGAACATCACCTGGAAGAGCGGCGTGTGGCTCAGGCTCCGCTCCACGTCCAGCTCCTCCACCAGCTTCTCGAAGGGCACGTCCTGGTGCTGGTACGCCCCCAGCGTCGTCTCCCGCACCCGCCCCAGCAGCTCGCGGAACTCGGGGTTCCCCGACACGTCGGTGCGCAGCGCCAGCGTGTTGACGAAGAAGCCGATCAGCCCCTCCGTCTCCCGGCGGTTCCGGTTGGCGATGGGGGTGCCGACGACCACGTCCTCCTCCCCCGACCAGCGCGCCAGGAGCACGTCCAGCCCGGCCAGCAGCACCATGAACAGGCTGGCGCCCTCGCCGCGGGCGAGAGAGCGCAGCCGCTCCGCGGTCTCGCGGGGGAGCGTGCGGGAGACGCTGGCCCCGCGGTCTCCCGGCGCGGCGCGGCGGGGGTGGTCGGTGGGGACCTCCAGCACGGCGGGCGCTCCCGCCAGCCGCTCCCGCCACCAGGCGAGCTGCCGCTCCAGCACCTCCCCGGTGAGCCAGCCGCGCTGCCAGATCGCGAAGTCGGCGTACTGCACCTCCGGCTCCGGGAGCGGCGACGGCTCGCCCCGGGCGAACGCCTCGTACAGCGCGGCGACCTCGCGGAAGAGCACGCCCATGCTCCACCCGTCCGAGACGATGTGGTGCATGGCCATCATCGCCACGTGGTCCTCCGCGCCCAGCCGCAGGAGCCGCGTGTAGAAGAGCGGCCCCCGGCGCAGGTCGAAGGGGCGCGCCGCCTCGCCGCCGACGATCCGCCGCGCCTCCGCCTCCCGCGCCTCCGGCGGGAGCCCGGACAGGTCCGTGGCCGGGAGCGGCACCGGGCCCGCCGGGTGCACCGCCTGCACCGGCTCGCCGTCCGTCTCGTCGAACGTGGTGCGCAGCGCCTCGTGCCGCCGCACGACCTCGGTGAGGGTGAGCTCCAGCACCCGCGGGTCCAGCGCGCCGCGCAGCCGCAGCGCCAGCGGGACGTTGTAGGCGGTGCTCCCCGGCTCCAGCCGGTCGATGAACCAGAGCCGCTGCTGGGCGAAGGATACCGGCCCCACCCGCGACACCCGCTCCAGCGCCCGCAGCTCCGGGGCGGAGACGGACTCCGCGGCGTCCGCCAGGGCGCGCCGGGTGAGCTCCGCCACGGTGGGCGCCTCGAACACCGCGCGCAGCGGGAGCTCCACCCCGAACGCCTCGCGCACCCGCGACGCCACCTGCGTCGCCAGGAGCGAGTGCCCGCCCAGGTCGAAGAAGTTGTCCTCCACTCCGACCCGCTCCACTCCCAGCACCTCGGCCCAGATCGCGGCCATCCGCTCCTCCGACGGGGTGCGCGGCGCCTGGTACGCGCCCTCCGACACCGCCACGTCGGGCGCGGGGAGCGCCTGCCGGTCCACCTTGCCGTTGGGCGTGACGGGGAACGACTCCAGCACCACGAACGCCGAGGGGAGCATGTACTCCGGGAGCCGCTCCCGCACCCCGGCGCGGAGGGCCGGGACGAGCGCGTGGACGCGTCGCCCCCACTGCGGGTCGTTGGCGTACGCTTCCCACGGCCGCTCCTCGCCGGCTTCCGCCGGGAAGCGGGCGAGCCCGCCCGCGGGGTGGAAGAGCACGTCCAGCGCCCCCGCCGCGCCCGGCCGCACCTCCACCGCCCGCCCCAGCTCCTCGCCCAGCGCGAACAGCGCCTCCGGCTCCATCCCCCCCGCCTGCTCCGCCGCGAGCGCGCGCACCCCGCCCGCGGTCGCCGCCGCGGCGCGCGAGATCAGCTCCGCCACGCGCACGTGCTCCCGCACCCGCCCGTCCGGCACCCCGCGCACCAGCAGCCCGCCGGGGGCCGCCTCCGCCAGCGCCCGCAGCGCGTCCAGCGCCTCCCCGTCCCACTCCCGCACCTCCGGCTCCGCCGCGCCCGGCTCCGCGTCCAGGTGCAGCGTCACGTCGTAGCGGAAGCGCGACACCTCGTTGTCCGCCTCCCCGCGCTTCACCTGCACCTCCACCCGCCCCAGGCGCGGCACCCGCGCCCGCAGCGCCTCGAAGAAGGCAGGCTCCACCACCAGCTCCTGCTCCTCCGTCATCCCCCGCCCCACCCGCACCCGCAGCCGCTCCACCGGCAGCTCCTCGGGCGCCCGGGCCAGCTCCACGGAGGCGTGGAACGCCCCCAGCAGCGGCAGGCTCCGCACGTCGCCCACGAAGATCCGCCCGCCGGGGCGCACCGCATCCGCCGCGCCCTCCAGCACCCGCAGCAGGTAGTCGACGCCCGGGAAGTACTGCGCCACCGAGTTGACCACCACCACGTCGAACCCCGCCCCCGCGTACTCCGCCAGCTCGTCCGCCTCGCGCCGCGCCAGCGTCACCTGCGGCAGCCCTCCCAGGTGGCGGCGCACGTGCTCCAGCGCCATCCCCGAGAAGTCGGTCCCGTGGTACGCCCGCGTGTGCGGCGCCACCCGGAAGAGGAGGAGACCCGTCCCGCAGCCGACCTCCAGCACCCGCTCCGGCCCCAGCGCCAGGATGCGCCCGGTCGTCCGCTCCGCCCACTCCCGCATCTCCTCGCGCGGGATGGGCTCCCCGGTGTAGCTGCTGTTCCACCCGGTCAGCTTCAGCGCCGGGTCCTCGCCCGTCTCCGAGGCGTACGTGTCGTCGAAGATCGACGCCCAGTCGGAGACCTGCTCCGCCCCCGTGGCCGCCACCACCTCCGCGTCCGCGCCGGGGACGACGTAGGCCACCAGGCGCTTCTCCCCCGGCTGGTCCTCGCGCGCCAGGACCACCGCCTGGCGGACGCCCGGCTGCTCGCGGAGGACGGCCTCCACCTCGCCGGGCTCGATGCGGAAGCCGCGGATCTTGACCTGCTCGTCCGTGCGCCCCAGGAACTCCAGCACGCCGTCCGGCCGCCAGAGCGCGCGGTCACCGGTGCGGTAGGCGCGCTCGCCGTCCACGTCCACGAACTTCTCCGCCGTCAGCTCGGGGCGGCCCAGGTAGCCGCGGGTGACGCCCGGACCGGAGATCCACAGCTCGCCGGGGACGCCGACCGGCGCCGTCTCCCCGCGGGGCCCGCGGACGCGCAGGCGCACGCCGGGGAGCGGATGCCCCAGCGGGTGCAGCCCCGCGATCTCGCCGCGCGGCGGGACCGGGTAGGTGGTGCAGAAGATGGCCGCCTCGGTGGGGCCGTACATCACCACCGTCCTCGCGGCGGAGAACACCTCCCGCATCTCCTCCAGGAGGTCGGGCGAGACGGTGTCGCCGCCCACCAGGAGGAGCCGCAGCGCTCGGCATCTCCCGCCCGCGCGCGACCTCCGCCACCTGGTGCATCAGCGCGGGAACGGCGTGCAGCACCGTCACGTCGGCGACGGTGTCCACCAGCGCCTCCGGGTCCTGCAGCCGCTCCCGGGGGACGACGTGCGTCGCGGCCCCGGCGAGGAGCGGCCCCACCAGCTCCAGGAGCGAGATGTCGAACGCCACGGAGGCGAGCGCGGCCACCACGTCGCCGGAGTGGAAGCCGTACACCTCCATGGCCCCCCGGAGGGTGTGCGCGAGCTGCCCGTGCTCCACCATCACCGCCTTCGGGGTTCCCGTGGAGCCGGAGGTGTAGATCAGGTAGGCGAGGTCGCCGGGGGAGACCTCCGCGTCCTCCTGGAGGGGGCCCTCCTCCGGGAGGGCGTCCAGGAGGACGACCTGCGCCCCGTGCTCGGGGAGCGAGCCGGCCAGGCCGGACTCGGTGAGCACCGTCTCCGCCCCGGAGTCGCGGAGCAAGAAGGACAGGCGCTCCGCGGGGTAGGTCGGGTCGAGGGGGAGGTAGACGGCGCCCGCCTTCCACGCGGCCAGGAGGGCGACCAGGACGAGGGGCCCGCGCTCCACGCACACGGCCACCGTGGTCCCCGCGCCCGCCCCGTGGGCGCGCAGCCACCCGGCCAGGCGGGCGGCGCGCGCGTCCAGCTCCGCGTAGGAGAGCGTCTCGCCCTCGAAGATCACCGCCGCCGCGCCCGGCGTCCGCGCCGCCTGCACGGCGAAGAGGAGGGGGGCGGGAACCAGGTCGGCGGCGTCGCGCGCGGGGCCGGTCCCGTACTCCAGGAGCCGCCGCGCCTCGGCGTCGGGGAGGATCGCCAGCCGGGAGAGCGGCTCCCCCGGCGAGGCGGAAGCCGACGCGAGCAGCGTGGCGTACTGCGCCCCCATCCGCTCGATGGTGGAGGCGTCGAAGAGGTCGGTGCGGAAGCGCAGCCCGCCGATCAGCTCCTCGCCGTCCTCCCACAGCTCCAGCTCCAGGTCGAAGAGCGCCACCCGCGTCTCCAGCGGGAACGGCTCCACCCGCAGCTCCGCCAGCGGCGGCGCCTCCCCGCCCTGCACGTTCTGGACGGCGAACATCACCTGGAAGAGCGGCGTGTGGCTCAGGCTCCGCTCCGGCGCGATCTCCTCCACCAGCCGCTCGAACGGGAGGTCCTGGTGCGCGTACGCGCCGAGCGCCGCCTCCCGGACACGCCCCAGCAGCTCCACGAAGGACGGATCGCCGGACAGGTCGGTGCGCAGCGCCAGTGTGTTCACGAAGAAGCCGATCACCCCGTCCAGCTCCACCCGCGTCCGGTTGGCGATGGGGGAGCCCACCACCACGTCCTCCTGCCCGGACCAGCGCGACAGGAGGAGGTCGGCGGCGGCGCGTCCCACCATGTACAGCGTCGCGCCCTCGCGCCGGGCGAGCGCCCGCAGCGCGCCCGTCGTCTCCGCCGGCACCCGGAACCGGTGCGACGCCCCCCGCCCGCTGACCACCGCCGGACGCGGCCGGTCGGTGGGGAGCTCCAGCGCGGGGGGCGAGCCCCCCAGCCGCTCGCGCCACCAGGCGAGCTGCCGCCGCAGCGCATCGCCCCGCAGCCACCCGCGCTGCCACACCGCGAAGTCGGCGTACTGCACCGGGAGCGGCGCCAGCGGCGACGATGCCCCGCGCGAGAAGGCGTCGTACGCCGTGTACAGGTCGCGGAAGAGCACGCCCATGCTCCACCCGTCGCTGACGATGTGGTGCATCGCCAGCAGGAGGACGTGCTCCTCGTCCGCCATCCGCACCAGGGAGGCGCGCAGCACCGGCCCCCGCTCCAGGTCGAAGGCGCGCCCCGCGTCCGCCTGCGCCAGCCGCCACGCCTCGGCGTCGCGCGCCTCCGGCGGGAGCCCCGACAGGTCCGCCACCGGGAGCCGCGCGGGAGCCGCCGGATGGACGGTCTGCACGGCGCCCCGGGCGACGGGGCGGAAGATGGTGCGCAGCGACTCGTGCCGCTCCACGAGGGCGCCCAGCGCGCGCTCCAGGGCGCGGACGTCCAGCCGCCCCGCCAGGCGCGACGGGAAGGCCATGTTGTAGCCCACCTCGTCCGGCTCCATCGCGTGCAGGAACCAGAGCCGCTCCTGCGCGAAGGAGAGCGGGAGCGGGCCGCTCCGCTCCACCCGCACCAGCGGCGGGAGCGCGTCCCCGCCCTCCCCCTCGCGGCGCGCCGCGTCGATGCGCTCCGCCAGCCCGGCCACCGTCTGCGCCTCGAAGAGGACGCGCAGCGGCAGCTCCACCCCGAGCGCCGGGGCCACCCGGGCCACCACGCGCGTCGCCAGGAGCGAGTGTCCGCCCAGCTCGAAGAAGTTGTCGTGCGCGCCCACCCGCCCGGCGCCCAGCACCTCCGCGAAGATCCCCGCCACCACCTCCTCGGTCGGCGTGCGCGGCGCCGCGTACGCCTCGTCCCCCGCCCCCGAGGGCGCGGGGAGCGCCCGCCGGTCCAGCTTCCCCGCGGGCGTCAGCGGGAGCGCCTCCAGCACCACCACCGCGCCCGGGACCATGTACTCCGGGAGCCGCCGCCGCGCGCGGTCCCGCACCTCCGCCACGGATAGCGCCCCGTTCGCCGCCACCACGTACCCCACCAGCATCCGCCGCCCCGGCGCGTCCTCGCGCACCACCACCGCCGCCGCCCGCACCCCCGGGTGCTCCAGCAGCGCCGCCTCGATCTCCCCCGGCTCGATCCGCAGCCCCCGCAGCTTGACCTGCTCGTCCACCCGCCCCAGGAACTCCAGCTCCCCCGACGCAAGCCACCGCACCCGGTCCCCCGTGCGGTACAGCCGCGCCCCCGCCTCCCCCGAAACGCCGTCCGGGACGAAGCGCTCCGCCGTCCGCGCCGGCTCCCCCAGGTACCCGCGCGCCAGCCCGGCCCCGCCCACGCACAGCTCTCCCGGCATCCCCACCGGCACCGGCTCGCCCCGCCGATCCAGCACGTACGCCCGCGCGCCGGCCACCGGCCGTCCGATCGGCGGCGCCTCCGCCGCCCCCTCGGCGCACAGGTGCCCGGTGGCGTAGATGGTGGTCTCGGTGGGGCCGTACATGTTCAGCAGCCGCCGCCCCGCGGACCAGCGCGCCGCCAGCTCCCCGGAGCACCGCTCCCCGCCCGTGCTCACCGTGCGCAGCGCCGGCAGGTCGGCGTCCGGCAGCGATTCCAGGAGCGGAGGCGTGCTCACCCACACGTCGATCTCCCGCTCTCGCAGCAGGGCGCCCAGCGCCGTCCCCGAGAGCACCGTCTCCCGGTCGGCCACGTGGAGCGCCGCCCCGGAGAAGAGCGCCAGGAAGACCTCCAGCAGCGAGGCGTCGAAGCTCAGCGACGCCGTCTGCAGGACGCGGCTCCCCGGATGCGCCCCGAAGGTCTCCACCGCCTGCGAGAGCAGGTTGGAAGCGGCCCCGTGCGTGACCGCGACTCCCTTGGGGCGACCCGTGGAGCCGGAGGTGTAGACGACGTAGGCGAGGTTGTCCGGGGAGACGTAGTGCTCCCCTCCCCCCTTGTGGGGGAGGGGCCGGGGGTGGGGGGTGTCGAGGAGCACGACGGTGCCCCCGAACTCCGGCACCCGCTCCGCCAGGCGATCCAGGGTCAGGACGACGCGCGCCCCGGAGTCGGCCAGCATGTACTCCAGGCGCTCCGCCGGATACGCCGGGTCCAGGGGGACGTAGACGCCGCCCGCCCGGAGCACACCCAGCAGCGCCACCACCAGGTCGATGCCGCGCTCCAGGGAGACGCCGACGGGAACCTCCGGGCCGACGCCGCGCGCGCGCAGCTCACCCGCCAGCGCTCCGGCGCGCGCGTCGAGCTCCGCGTAGGTGAGGCTGGTCTCGCCATGGACGACGGCGGGAGCGTCGGGCGTGCGGGCGGCCTGCTCCGCGAACAGGTCGTGCAGGCAGGCGGGGCGCCGGGGCCCGGCCGCGCCGACGCTCCACTCCTCCAGCACCGCCGCGCGCTCCGCGGGGGCGAGGAGGGAGATCTCCGAGAGCCGCCGCTCCGGGTGCGCGGCGATCCCCTCCAGCAGGACGCGGAAGTGCTCCGCCATCCGCGCGACCGTGGACGCCTCGAAGAGCCCGGCGCGGTACTCGACGACCCCCGCCAGCCCCTCGCCCTCCTCCAGCAGGACCATCCCCAGGTCGAAGGGCGTCTCGCCCCCGTCCGCGGGGAGCTGCTCCATCACCAGGCCGCCCAGCCGGGCCTCCTCCCCCGTCCGCCCGGTGGCGCTCACGAAGGAGAACATCACCTGGAAGAGCGGCGTGTGGCCCAGCGACCGCTCCACTCCCAGCTCCTCCACCAGGCGCTCGAAGGGCACGTCCTGGTGCGTCTGCGCCTCCAGCATCCGCTCCCGCGCCTGCGCGAGGAAGCCCCGTGCGTCCGGGTCGCCGGCGAGGTCCGCGCGCAGGACCAGCGTGTTGACGAAGAAGCCGATCAGCCCCTCCACCTCGGCCCACCTGCGCCCCGCCACCGGGGTCCCCACCAGCACGTCGTCCTCCCCGGACCAGCGCGCCAGGAGCGCCTGGAAGCCGGCCAGCGCCGTCATGAACAGCGTGGCCCCCGCGGCGCGGGAGAGCGCGCGCAGCTCCTCCACCAGCGCGCCGGGAATCGCCAGCGGGTGCGTCCCGCGCCGGCCGCCCGCCGCCTGCGGACGCGGGTGGTCGGTGGGAAGCTCCAGGAGCGGAGGGGCGCCCCTCAGCTGTTCGCGCCAGAAGCCGAGCTGCGCCTCCAGCGTCTCTCCACGCAGCCACTCCCGCTGCCACACCGCGAAGTCCGCGTACTGCACGGGGAGCGGCGCCAGCGGCGAGGGCTCGCCCCGCGAGAAGGCGCCGTAGAGCGCGTCCAGGTCGCGGAAGAGGACGCCCATGCTCCACCCGTCGGAGACCACGTGGTGCATCGCCAGGGCGAGCACGTGGTCCTCCGTGTCCAGCCGCAGCAGCGCGGCGCGGAAGAGAGGGCCCCGCTCCAGGTCGAAGGGGCCCTCGCCCACCGCGCGCGCCCGGCGCGCCGCCTCCGCCTCGCGCTCCCCGGCGGGGAGGGCGGCGAGGTCGTCCACCGGGAGGGAGAAGCCGTCCGCCGGGAGCACCTCCTGCACGGGCTCCCCGCCCGCGACGGGGAAGACGGTGCGCAGCGACTCGTGGCGCTCCACCAGGGCGCCCAGCGCGCGGCCGAGGGCGGCCGCGTCCAGCGGGCCGCGCAGGCGCAGGGTCGCGGGGACGTTGTAGGCGACGCTCTCCGGCGCCAGCCGGTGCAGGAACCAGAGGCGCTCCTGTGCGAAGGAGAGCGGGAGCGGCCGGCTCCGGTCCACGGGCACCAGCGGCGGGAGGCCCGGTCCGGCGGCGGCCCCGCCCCCGATCCGCTCCGCCAGCTCCGCGACCGTCTGCGCGTCGAAGACCAGGCGCACCGGGATCTCCACTCCCAGCACGGCCCGCCCGCGCGACACCAGCCGCATGGCCAGGAGCGAGTGCCCGCCCAGCTCGAAGAAGTTGTCCTCCGCCCCCACCCGATCCAGGCCCAGCACCTCCGCCCAGATCCCGGCCAGCGCCTCCTCGGTGCGGCTCCGCGGCGCCACGTAGGCCGCGGCGGCCTCCGGGGAGCCCTCCGGCGCGGGGAGGGCCTTCCGGTCCACCTTGCCGCTCCCGGTCAGCGGGAGCTTCTCCAGCGGGACGAACGCGGACGGCGTCATGTACTCCGGGACGTACTCCCGCAGGTGCGCCCGCAGCTCGCGGACCGGCACCCCATCGGCGGCCAGGACCACGTAGACGACGATCCGCCGGTCGCCCGGCGCGTCCTCCCGCACCACGGCGACGGCGCGGTGGACGCCGGGGTGGCGCTCCAGAGCGGCCTCGATCTCCCCCAGCTCGATGCGGAAGCCCCGCACCTTGACCTGGAAGTCGGTCCGCCCGAAGTACTCCAGCTCCCCGCCGGACGCCCAGCGCACCCGGTCCTGCACCCGGTACATCCGCGACCCCGCCGGCCCGAACGGGTCGGGGAGGAAGCGCTCCGCCGTCAGGTCGGGGCGCCCCGCGTACCCGCGCGACACTCCGTCCCCCGCCAGGTACAGCTCCCCGATCGCCCCGATCGGCACCGGCTGGAGGCGCGCGTCCAGGACGTGCGCCCGCGTCCCCGTGAGCGGCCGCCCGACGCGTACCCGCGTCCCGCCGCGCTCCACCAGGGAGTAGGTGGAGTAGGTGGTGTCCTCGGTGGGTCCGTACAGGTTCCCCACCTTCTCCACCGCCGGGAGCGCGTAGAGCGCCTGCGCCAGGTCGTTCGGCAGCGCCTCGCCCCCCAGGTTCAGCGTCCTGACCGAAGCCGGGATCCCGCCCGCACGCAGCAGCTCCGCCGCCGCGCTCGGCACCATGCTCGCGTACACCACCGGCTCCTCCACCGAAGCCAGCTCCAGCGCGTTCTCCACCAGCACCAGCTTCCCGCCCCAGCACAGCGTCCCGAACACCTCCGCCACCGACACGTCGAAGCTGACCGACGTCGAGAACAGCACCGACGAGCGCTCCTCGTCCGACACGTTCTCCCGCAGCCAGTCCAGGAGCACGGCGACCGAGGCATGGCGGATCATCACCCCCTTGGGACGCCCCGTGGAGCCCGAGGTGAAGATCACGTGCGACAGGTTCTCCGCGCCGACGCCGCTCTCCGGCTCCGCGTCGCTCCGACCCGCGACCTCCGCACGCAGCGCGTCCATCGCCAGCGGCTCCGCCCGCTCCGGGAGGCGCTCCGCGAGCGCCCCCGTGGTCAGGACCAGGCGCGCCCCGGCGTCATCCAGCATCCATCCCAGCCGCTCCCGGGGATAGGCCGGGTCCAGCGGCACGTACGCGCCCCCGGCCTTGAGCACCGCCAGGAGGGCGACCACCAGCTCCGGCGCGCGCTCCAGGCACACGCCCACGCGCGTCTCCGGGCCGACGCCCTGCGCGCGGAGGTGGTGCGCCAGGCGGTTGGCCCGGCGGTCCAGCTCGGCGTAGCCCAGCCGCTCCCCGTGGAACCACAGCGCCGTCGCCTCCGGCGTGCGCGCCGCCTGCGCCGCGAAGAGCCGGTGCACCAGGGTTCCGGCCCCGTCGTCCGCGCCCGGGTCGCGGAGCACGTGCTCACGCTCCGTCTCGGGGGTGAGCAGGAGCCCGGCCGCGCGCCCGCCGGCATCCGCGGCGGCGGCCTGCAGGAAGCCCATGAACCGGTCGAGCATCCGCCGGACGGTGGCGCCCTCCCACAGGTCGGTCCGGTAGGTGAGCATCCCCAGCAGCGTCTCCCCACCTTCGACGACGGTGAGCTGCAGGTCGGTGCGGGCCGTGTCCGCCTCCGTCGGGAACGGCTCCAGGCGCAGCCCCTCCAGCCGCAGCGCCGTCCGCCGGTGGTTCTGCACCGCGAACACCGCCTGGACGAGCGGGGTGTGGCTGAGCGAGCGCTCCACGCCCAGCTCCTCCACAAGCTTCTCGAAGGGAATGTCCTGGTACTGGTAAGCGCCCAGCGTGGTCTCCCGCACCCGGCGCAGCAGCTCGGCGAAGGTGGGCTCCCCCGACAGGTCGGTGCGGAGCGCCAGCGTGTTGACGAAGAACCCCACCAGCGGCTCGAGCTCGGTGCGGCGCCGCCCGGCGACCGGCGCGCCCACCACCACGTCCTCCTGCCCCGAGTAGCGCGACAGCAGCGTCTGCCACGCGGCCAGCAGCGCCATGAACAGCGTCGCGCCCTCCCTGCGGCCCAGGGCGTACAGCCCCCGCGTGGCCTCCTCCGGCACCTCGAAGTACAGCCGCGCCGCCCGGGCGCCGGGCGTCGCCGGGCGCGCGAAGTCGGTGGGGAGCTCCAGGAGGGGCGGCGCCCCGATCAGCTTCTCCTTCCACCACGCCAGCTGCTGCTCCAGCACCTCGCCCCGCAGCCACCCCCGCTGCCAGACCGCGTAGTCGGCGTACTGGAGCTCCGGCTCCGGGAGGCCCGGCTCACGCCCGGCGGCGAAGTCCCCGTACAGCTCGTTGACCTCCATGTTGAAGACGCCCGTGCTCCACCCATCGAAGGCGATGTGGTGCACCGTCAGCAGGAGCACCCGGTCGTCGTCCGCGAGCTGCAGCAGGGCGACGCGGAAGAGCGGGCCCCGCTCCAGGTCGAAGCGGTGGCGCACCTCGGCCTCGGCCAGGCGCCCGGACTCGCGCTCCCGAGCCTCCGGCGGGAGAGCGCCCAGGTCGACGAGCGGGAGCGGGACGGGCGCGGGCGGATCGACCACCTGCACCGGCTGCCCGCCCTCTTCCAGGAAGCGGGTGCGCAGCACCTCGTGCCGCCGCACCACCTCGCTCACGCTGCGCCGCAGCGCCTCCACGTCCAGCGGGCCGCGCAGCCGGTAGGCGAAGGCCAGCACCGAGAGGCGGGCCTCGGGATCGAGCTGCTCGATGAACCAGAGCCGCTGCTGCGCGAACGAGAGCGGGAGCGGCCCCTCGCGCGGGGCGCGCTCCAGCGGCGGGAGCACCATCCCTGTCCCCTCCTGCATCAGCCGCTCGATCCGCTCCGCCAGCGCCGACAGGACGGGCGCCTCGAAGACGGCCCGCAGCGGCACCTCCACCCCGAAGGCCGCGCGCACCCGCGAGATCATGCTGGTGGCCGCCAGCGAGTGCCCGCCCAGCGCGAAGAAGTCCGCGTCCACGCTGACCCGCTCCACCCTCAGGTACCCGGCCCAGATGGCGACCAGGATCTCCTCGGTGGGGGTACGCGGCGCGACGTACCACTCCCCCTCCCCCGTAAGTCCGGGCTCCGGGAGCGCGGCACGGTCGACCTTGCCGTTGGCGGTGAGCGGGAGCCGCTCCAGCACCGCGAAGGCGGCCGGGACCATGTACTCCGGGAGCCGATCGCCCAGCCAGGCGCGCAGCTCGGCCGCCGAGGAGAGCGCTTCCTCCTCCGTGGGGACCACGTACGCCACCAGCACGCCCTCGCGGACCACTACCACGGCCTCGCGCACGCCGGGGTGGAGCTCCAGTGCGGCGTCGATCTCGCCCGGCTCGATGCGGAAGCCGCGCACCTTGACCTGGTGGTCCACCCGACCCAGGTACTCCAGCTCCCCCGTGGGGAGCCAGCGCACCCGGTCCCCGCTCCGGTACATCCGCGCCCCCGCCTCACCGGAGAACGGGTCGGGGACGAACTTCTCCGCCGTCAGCTCCGGGCGGCCCAGGTACCCGCGGGCAACTCCCGCCCCGCCCACGTGCAGCTCCCCCGCGACGCCCACCGGTATTGGGCTCCCGTGCCCGTCCAGCAGGTACACGCGAACGTTCGCGATCGGCCGCCCCAGCACCACCCGCTCCAGGTCCTCCACCCGCGCCACTGTCGTGTTGACCGTCGCCTCCGTCGGCCCGTAGTGGTTCCAGATCGCCGCGCCCGGGAACCGCTCCCGCGTCCGCCGCGCCAGCTCCGCCGGAAGCGCCTCCCCCCCCAGCAGCACCGCCCGGAGGTCCCACGGCGCCGGCCGTTCCCCGGCGTCGATGGCGTCCAGTACCGCCCCCCACAGCGACGGCACCCCCCCGAACGACACCCCCCCCCGGCTCCCCAGCGCTTCCAGCAGCCCCACCGGGTCGCCGGCCGTCTCCTCCGGCAGCACCCACACCGGCTCTCCCCGCAGCAGCGGCGGATACAGCTGCCGCACGTGCGCGTCGAAGCTCAGCCGGCTCACCAGCGGCAGCGAGAACCCTTCGTCCCCCAGGATCTCCCGCTCGAAGAACGCCAGGTAGTTCGACAGCCCCCGGTGCGTCACCAGCACCCCCTTCGGCGTCCCCGTCGAGCCCGACGTGTAGATGACGTACGCCAGGTTCTCGGGGGAGACGCCGTTCTCCCCTCCCCTGCTTGCGGGGGAGGGGCCGGGGGTGGGGGCCTGCTCCACGCACTCCACCGCACCCCTGAACCCCGCGAGCCGCCCCGCCAGCGCGGAGTGCGTCAGCACCACCCCCGCCCCCGCGTCCTCCAGCATGAGGCGCAGCCGCTCGTCCGGGTACGACGGGTCCAGCGCCACGTACGCACCCCCCGCCTTCAGGATCGCCAGCACCCCCATCACCAGGTCGGGCCCGCGTTCCAGGAACAGCCCCACCCGCGCGTCCGGCCCGACTCCATGCCCCCGCAGCCGACCCGCGAGTCCGCCCGCCCGCCCCTCCAGCTCCGCGAAGCTCAGCGTCTCCGCGCCGAAGACCACGGCGGGAGCGTCCGGGGTGCGTGCGGCCTGCTCCGCGATCCGCTCGTGCACCGGGAGCGCCGGGAAGTCCACCGCGGTGGCGTTCCACTCCTCCAGCACCTGAGCACGCTCCGCTTCGTCCAGCACGTCCAGTTCCGACAGTCGCCGGGCGGGGTCGGCGGCGGCCTGGCCGAGCAGGCGCGCCAGCCCGTCGAGCAGGCGCCGGATCGTGGCGCCTTCCCACAGCTCCGCCCGGTAGGTGAGCGCACCCCGGATCTCCTCCCCCTCCTCGCGCAGCGCCAGCGTCAGGTCGAACCGCACCGTCACCGCTTCACCCCCCAGCGGCTCCAGCACCGCCTCCCCCACCCGCTCCTCCAGCCGCTCCACGTTCTGCAGCGACAGCACCGCCTGGAACAGCGGCGAGTGCGTCAGGCTCCGCGGCACCTCCAGCTCCTCCACCAGCTTCTCGAACGGCACGTCCTGGTGTGCGTACGCCCCCAGCGCCGTCTCCCGCACCCGCCCCACCAGTTCCGCGAACGTCGGCTCCCCCGATAGGTCGACCCGCAGCGCCAGCGTGTTCACGAAGAACCCGATCAGCCCCTCCAGCTCCAGGTGCGTCCGCCCCGCGATCGGACTTCCCACCACCACGTCCTCCTGCCCCGCCCAGCGCCCCAGCAGCACCTGCCACCCCGCCAGCAGCGTCATGAACAGCGTCACCCCCTCCCGACGGCTCACCTCCCGCAGCCCACGCACCGTCTCCGCCGGGAGCGAAAAGCCGCGCGCTCCGCCCCGCGCGTCCCGCGCCGCCCTGCGCGGCCGGTCCGTCGGCACCTCCAGCAGCGGCGGCGCCCCCGCCAGCTGCGCCTTCCACCAGCCGAGCTGCCGCTCCAGCGTTTCCCCCGAGAGCCACCCCCGCTGCCACACCGCGAAGTCCACGTACTGGAACGGAAGCTCCGTCAGCGGCGACGCCTCCCCCCGCGAGAACGCCCCGTAGAGCGCCGACAGCTCGCGCGTGAGCACGCCCATGCTCCACCCGTCCGAGACGATGTGGTGCATGGACAGCAGCAGCGCCGCGTCTTCCGCCGCCACCCGCACCAGGACCGCGCGGAAGAGCGGGCCCCGCTCCAGGTCGAAGGGGCGCAGGGTCTCCGCGTCGCTCAGCCGCTGCACCTCCCGCCCGGCGGCCTCCTCCGCTAGCGCGCGGAGGTCCACCTCCGCCAGCACCCCGCGTGGGGCCGGGCGGACCACCTGCACCGGCTCCCCCTCCACGGTGGCGAAGACGGTCCGCAACGCCTCGTGCCGGCGCACGATCTCGTCCAGCGCCCGCCCCAGGACCGCCGCGTCCAGGGGGCCGCGCAGGCGGACGGGAACGGGGATGGTGTACGACGCCGTCCCCGGCTCCACCTGCTCCACGAACCAGAGCCGCTGCTGCGCGAACGAGAGCGGGAGCGGACGGTCACGCGCAACGGGAACCACCGGCGGCGACTCCGCTCCGTCGCCGGCTCCGCCGTCGAGATCGATCCACTCCGCCAGCTCCGCGACCGTCTGCGCGTCGAAGACCGCGCGCAGCGGCACCTCCACCCCCAGCACGGCGCGCACGCGCGACACCAGGCGCATCACCAGGAGCGAGTGCCCGCCCAGCTCGAAGAACCCGTCGTGCGCGCCCACCCGCTCCACGCCCAGGGTCTCGGCGAAGATCCCCGCCAGGGCCTGTTCCGCGGGGGTCCGCGGCGCCACGTAGCCCGCGGCGGCCGTGGGGCCCTCCGGCGCGGGGAGGCGCCCGCGGTCCGCCTTGCCGTTCGGCGTGCGGGGGATCTCGTCCAGGAAGACGAGCGCGGAGGGGACCATGTACTCCGGGAGCCGCTCCCGCAGGTGCGCCCGCAGCTCCGCCGCGGGGAGCGAGGACGCCGCCACGACGTAGGCCACCAGCCGCCGCTCGCCGGGCGCGTCCTCGCGCACGATCGCGACGGCGTCCCCCACTTCGGGGCGCGAGCGCAGCGCGGCCTCGATCTCCCCCAGCTCGACGCGGAAGCCCCGCACCTTCACCTGGAAGTCCGTCCGCCCGAAGTACTCCAGCTCCCCCCCGCCGTCCACCGCACCCGGTCCTGCACCCGGTACATCCGCGCGCCGGGAGCGCCGAACGGGTCCGGGAGGAAGCGCTCCGCCGTCAGCTCCGGCCGCCCCGCGTACCCCCGCGACACCCCGTCCCCCGACAGGTACAGCTCCCCGACGACGCCCACCTGCACCGGCTGGAGGCGCGCGTCCAGGACGTGCGCCCGCGTCCCCGTGAGCGGCCGCCCGATCCGCACCCGGTCCGCTCCCCGCTCCACCAGCGAGTAGGTGGAGTAGGTGGTGTCCTCCGTCGGCCCGTACAGGTTCCCCACCTTCTCCACCGTCCCGGTGGCGTACAGCGCCTGCGCCAGGTCGCCCGGCAGCGCCTCGCCTCCCAGGTTCAGCGTCCTGACCGAAGCCGGTATCCCCCCCGCCCGCAGCAGCTCCGCCGCCGCGCTCGGCACCATGCTCGCGTGCACCACCGGCTCCGCCACCGCCGCCAGCTCCAGCGCGTTCTCCACCAGCACCAGCTTCCCGCCCCAGCACAGCGTCCCGAAGATCTCCGCCACCGACACGTCGAAGCTGACCGACGTCGAGAACAGCACCGACGACCGCTCCTCGTCCGACACGTTCTCCCGCAGCCACTGCAGGAGCACCGCGACCGACGAGTGCCGGATCATCACCCCCTTGGGCCGCCCCGTGGAGCCCGAGGTGAAGATCACGTGCGACAGGTTCTCCGGTCCCACCCCCGTCTCCGGCTCCGCCTCGCCGCTCGCCCCGGCCTCCGCCCGCGGCGCGTCCAGCGCCAGCGGCTCCGCGCGCTCCGGGAGCAGCCCCGCCAGCGCGCCCGTCGTCAGCACCAGGCGCGCACCGGCGTCCTCCAGCATCCACCCCAGGCGCTCCCGCGGGTACGCCGGGTCCAGCGGGACGTACGCGCCCCCGGCCTTGAGCACGGCCAGGAGGGCCACCACCAGCTCCGGCGTGCGCTCCAGGCACACGCCCACGCGCGTCTCCGGGCCGACGCCCAGAGCCCGCAGGTGGACCGCCAGCCGGTTGGCCCGGCGGTCCAGCTCGGCGTAGGAAAGGCGCTCGCCGCGGAACCAGAGCGCGACCGCCTGCGGGGTGCGCACCGCCTGCGCCGCGAAGAGCCGGTGCACCAGCGCCGCGTCCGCGTCGCCCGCGCTCCACTCCTCCAGGGTCCGCCGCTCCTCCTCGCGCACCAGCGGGAGGTCGAACACCCCGTGCCCCGGATCGGCGAGGACGCCCTCCAGGAGGAGGGAGTACGCGTCCAGCATCCGCTCCACGCTGGCGGCGTCCCACAGCTCCGGCCGGTAGTGGAGTAGGAGGCCGAGGCCGTCCTCCCGCTCCTGCGCGCGCAGCCCCAGGTCGAACTCGCTCACCTCCAGCCCGGGGTCCACCTCCTCCGCCACGGCGCCGGGGAGCGCGGGGAGGAGCCCCGCGGCGTCCTCCAGCGAGAACATCACCTGGAAGAGCGGCGTCCAGGCCAGGGAGCGCTCCACGGCGAGCGCCTCCACCAGGCGCTCGAAGGGGAGGTCCTGGTGCGCGTGCGCGCCCAGCGTCTCCTCGCGGACGCGGGCCAGCAGCCCGCGGAAGGTGGGAGCGTCCGAGAGGTCGGCGCGGAGGGCGAGGGTGTTCACGAAGAACCCCACCGTCCCCTCCACCTCGCGCCGGGTGCGCCCCGCGATGGGGGTGCCCACCACCACGTCGTCCTGGCCGCTCCAGCGCGCCAGGAGCACGTCCCAGGCGGCGAGGAGGACCATGTAGAGCGTGGCGCCCTCCCGGCGGGCGAGCGCCCGCAGCGCCTCCGCGCGCTCCGGCGCGAGGAGGCGGAAGGAGGTCGCGCCGCGGCTGGAGGGGACGGGCGGACGGGGGCGGTCGGTGGGGAGCTCCAGCACGGGAGGCGCCCCTTCCAGGCGCTCCCGCCACCAGTCGAGCTGCCGCTCCAGCACGTCGCCGGTCAGCCACTCCCGCTGCCAGACGGCGAAGTCCGCGTACTGCACCTCCGGCTCCGGGAGCGGGGAAGGCTCGCCGCGGAGCGAGGCGGCGTAGAGCGCGCCCAGCTCGCGGAAGAGCACCCGCACGCTCCAGGCGTCGGAGACGGCGTGGTGCAGGGCGAGGAGGAGGAGGGACTCGTCCTCCGAGACCCGGACCAGGAGGGTGCGCAGGAGAGGACCGCGGCGCAGGTCGAAGGGGCGGAGCGCCTCCGCCCGGACCCGCCGCAGCGCCTCGGCCGCGCGCTCCTCCTCCGGGACCCCGGCGAGGTCGGCGGCCGGGAGCGCGAAGCCGGCCGCGGGGAGGACCGTCTGCACCCCCTCGCCTCCGGCGTCCGCGAACACGGTGCGCAGCGCCTCGTGCCGGCGGACCAGCTCCCCGAGCGCGCGCTCCAGCGCGCCCGCGTCCAGCGCGCCGCGCAGGCGGAGGACGACGGGGACGTTGTAGACCGGGTTCCCGGGCTCCAGCTGCTCGATGAACCAGAGGCGCTGCTGCGCGAAGGAGAGCGGGAGCGGCCGGTCCCGCGGGACGCGGACGAGCGGCGGGGCCGCGGCCGCGGGCTCCTCCGCCGCGCTCTCCAGGCGGGCGGCGAGCCCCTCCACGGTGGGCGCCTCGAAGAGGGCGCGCAGCGGGAGGTCGGTCCCGAACGCCTCGCGGACGCGGGACACCACCTGCGTCGCCAGGAGCGAGTGCCCGCCCAGCGCGAAGAAGTCGTCCCGCGCGCCGACGCGCTCGATCCCCAGCACCTCGGCCCATACCGCCGCCAGCCGCTCCTCGGCGGGGGTGCGCGGCGCGACGAACTCCCCGGCCGCGGCGCCGCGGCCCGGGTCCGGCGCGGGGAGCGCCTGCCGGTCCACCTTGCCGACCGCGGTGACGGGGAACGACTCCAGCACCACGAACGCCGACGGGAGCATGTACTCCGGGAGCCGCCCGCGGAGCGACTCGCGAAGCGCGGGCACCAGCTCGCGCATCCGCCGTCCCCACTGCGGGTCGCTGGCGTACGCCTCCCACGGCGCCGCTTCCGCCCCGGAGGCCGGGAAGGCGGCCTCGCCCCCGTCCGCCGGGCCGAAGAGCGCGTCCACGCGCCCCGCGCTCCCCGGCCGCACCTCGACGCGGCGCCCCAGCCGCTCGCCGAGCGCCCAGAGCGCCTCGGGGTCCACGCCCGGCTCCTCGTCCTCCAGGGCCCGGCGCAGCTCCGCCGCGGTGGCGATCCCGGAGCGGGGGGCCAGCAGCTCCAGCGCCCGCACGTCGCGCCCCGCGCGCGCGTCGGGGATGCCGGGCACCGCCAGCGCTCCGGGCGAGGCGGCGAGCCGCGCCTCCAGGCCGGCCAGCCCCGGCCAGGCGCACACCGGCGCCTCCGCGGGCGGGTCCACGTCCAGGTGGAGGACCACGTCGTAGCGGAAGCGCGACACCTCGTTGTCGTGCTCCCCGCGCTTCACCTGCACGCTCACGCGGCCGAGGCGCGGGACGCGCGCCCGCAGCGCCTCGAACAGCGCCGGGTCCACCGCCAGCTCCTGCTCCTCCGCCACGCCGCGACCCACGCGGGCGCGCAGGTGCTCCACGGGGAGGTCGTCCGGGGCGCGGAACAGCTCCACCGAGGCGTGGAACGCCGGGAGGAGCGGGAGGCTCCGCACGTCGCCCACGAAGATCCGCCCGCCGGGACGCACGCAGGCGGCGGCGCCCTCCAGCACCTCCAGGAGGTAGCCCACCCCCGGGAAGTACTGCGCGACGGAGTTGATCACCACCAGGTCGAACCCCTCGCCCTCCAGCCCGGCGAGCCGGTCCGCGCCCCGCTGCGACAACCGCACCTGCGGGAGGCCGCCCAGGTGCCGCCGCACGAGCTCCAGCGCCACGCGGGAGAAGTCGGTCCCGTGGTAGTGCGCCGTGTGGGGGGCGACGCGGAAGAGGAGGAGCCCCGTACCGCACCCCACCTCCAGGACCCGCTCGGGCCGGAGCGACAGGACGCGCTCCACGGTGCGGTCCACCCACTCCCGCATCTCCTCCTGCGGGATCGGCTCCCCCGTGTAGCTGCTGTTCCACCCGGTGAGGTTCAGCGTGGGGTCCTCCTCCGCCGCTCCCTGCGCGTAGGTGTCGTCGAACAGCGTCTCCCACGCCTCCACCTGCTCCCCGCCGGCCTCCGCGACGGGCTCCTCCGCCGCGCGCTCCGGGACCACGTAGGCCACCAGGCGCCGGTCGCCCGGGGCGTCCTCGCGGGCGAGCACCACGGCCTCGCGGACGCCGGGCGCCTCGCGCAGGGCGGACTCCACCTCGCCGGGCTCGATGCGGAAGCCGCGGATCTTGACCTGCTCGTCGGCGCGCCCCAGGAACTCCAGAACGCCGTCGGGGCGCCAGCGCGCCCGGTCCCCGGTCCGGTAGGCGGGCTCCCCCTCCGCCTCCACGAACTTCTCCGCCGTCAGCTCCGGCCGCCCCAGGTAGCCGCGCGCCACGCCGCCGCCGGAGATCCACAGCTCGCCGGGGACACCGACGGGGACCGGCTCCCCGGCCGCGTCGCGGACCCGCAGCCGCACGCCCGGGAGCGGCACGCCGATCGGGTGTCCCTCGACGCGGCCCGCTTCCGGAACCGCCCAGGTGGCGCAGATGATGGTGGCCTCGGTGGGGCCGTAGAGGACGTGCGTGCGCGCACCGGGGAACGCCTCCCGCATCTCCTCCAGCAGGTCCGGCGGCACCGCGTCGCCGCCGACCAGCAGCATGCGCAGCCGCGGCAGCCCCCCCGACGCGCGGGCGGCGTTGACCACCCGGCGCATCAGCGCGGGGACGGCGTGCAGCACCGTCGCCCCGCGCACCATCTCCACCAGCGCCTCCGGGTCCACCACCCGCTCGCGCGGGACCACGCGCACGGTGGCGCCCGCCGCGAGCGGCGCGAGCAGCTCCAGCAGCGAGATGTCGAAGGCGACGGAGGCCAGCGCCGCCACCTCGTCCCCCGGCTGGAAGCCGAGCGCCGCCTGCGCGCCGGAGAGCGTGTGCGCGAGCTGCGCGTGCGCCACCACCACCGCCTTGGGGGTGCCGGTGGAGCCCGAGGTGTAGATCAGGTAGGCCGGGTCGCCGGGGGCGACGTCCACGGGATCGGCGGGGGCCTCCTCGCCCGGAGCGTCGATCAGCACGACCTCGCCCGCGAACTCCGGCAGGGCCACCCCCGGCTCCGTGAGCACCGTCTCCGCCCCGGAGTCGCGCAGCAGGAAGGCCAGGCGCTCCGCCGGGTAGCCGGGATCGAGCGGGAGGTAGACGGCGCCCGCCTTCCAGACCGCCAGGAGGGCCACCAGCACCCGCGGACCGCGCTCCACGCACACCGCCACCGTCGCCCCCGCGCGCAGGCGGCCCGCGAGACGGGCCGCGCGGGCGTCCAGCTCCGCGCAGGTGAGCGACTCGCCGTCGGCAACGACGGCCGTGGCGTCCGGCGTGCGCAGCGCCTGCGCGGCGATCCGGAGGTGGACGGGGAGAGCGCCGGGCTCCGCCGCCGGCCCGGTGCCGAACGTAAGGAGCTGCTCCCGCTCGCCGGGGGGGAGGAGGGGGAGGCGCGAAAGGGCCGTCTCCGGCGCCGCGGCGGCGGCGTCCAGCAGCGTCCGGTAGTGGCCGGCCATCCTCGCCACCGTCGCGCCGTCGAACAGGTCGGTGCGGTAGCGCAGGCTCCCCACCACCTCGTCGCCGTCCTCCACCAGCTCCAGCTCCAGGTCGAAGAGGGCGTCCCGGATCCCCAGGAAGCGCGCCGTCTGCACCTCGCCGTGCAGCGGGCTCAGACGCACCCCGGAGAGCGACAGGGCCTCCTCCTCGCCCGGCGTGTTCTGCAGGGCGAACATCACCTGGAACAGGGGCGTGTGCGACAGGCTCCGCTCCGGCGCCACCTCCTCCACCAGCCGCTCGAAGGGGAGGTCCTGGTGCGCGTAGGCCCCCAGCGTCGTCCCGCGGACACGCGCCAGCAGCCCGGCGAACGACGGGTCGCCGGACAGCTCCTGCCGGAGCGCCAGGGTGTTCACGAAGAAGCCGATCAGCCCCTCCGTCTCGCGCCGCGTGCGGTTGGCGATGGGAGTGCCCACCACCACGTCCTCCCGCCCCGACCAGCGGGCCAGGAGCGCGTCGAACGCCGCCAGAGCGGCCATGTAGAGCGTGGCGCCCTCCCGGCGGGCGAGGGCGCGGAGCGGCCGGGCCGTCGCCGCGGGGAGGCGGAAGGCGTGCACCTCGCCGCGGCCGCTCGCCACGGCGGGGCGGGGACGGTCGGTGGGGAGCTCCAGCACCGGCGAGGCCCCCCGCAGCCGCTCGCGCCACCACCCCAGGAGCCGCCGCAGCGCGTCGCCCGAGAGCCGGGCCCGCTGCCAGACGGCGAAGTCGGCGTACTGCACCTCCGGCTCCGGGAGCGGCGACGGCGCCCCGCGGGCGAAGGCGTCGTACAGCGCCCCCAGCTCGCGGAAGAGCACCCCCGTGCTCCACCCGTCCGAGACGATGTGGTGCATGCAGAGGAGGAGCGCGGCGTCGCCCTCGTCCAGCCGGAGGAGCGCCGCGCGGACCACCGGCCCGCGCTCCAGGTCGAAGGGGCGCGAGGCGTCCTCCTCCGCCAGCCGGGCCGTCTCCCGCTCGCGGGCCGCCGCGGGGAGCCGGCCCAGGTCTACGACCGGGAGCGCGGCGGGCTCGGGGGTGCGGACCACCTGCACCGCTCCGCCGGCCGTCGGCGCGAAGGTCGTGCGGAGCGCCTCGTGGCGCCGCGCCAGCTCGCCCAGGGCGCGCTCCAGGGCGCGCGGGTCCAGGCTCCCCCGCAGGCGCAGCGGGAAGGGCATGTTGTACCCGGCCGTCTCCCGGTCCATCTGCCACAGGAACCAGAGCCGCTGCTGCGCGAAGGAGAGCGGGAGCGGACCGCCGCGGGGGACGGGGACGATCGGGGGAGCCCCGGCGCCGGCGTCCTCCCGCAGGAGCGCGTCCACCCGCTCCGCGAGCCGGGCCGCGGTGGGCGCCTCGAAGACCGCCGGGAGGGGGAGCTCCACCCCCAGCGCCTCCCGGACGCGGGTCGCCAGGCGGGTGGCGCTGAGGGAGTGGCCGCCGAGCGCGAAGAAGTCGTCCTCCGCGCCCACCCGCTCCACGCCCAGCGTCCCCGCGAAGAGCCCGGCCAGCACCTCCTCCGTCGGCGTGCGCGGGGCGACGTACGCCTCCGCGGGCGCGGGGAGCGCGGCGCGGTCGACCTTCCCCGTGGGGGAGAGCGGGAGCGCGTCCAGCACCACCACCGCCGAGGGGACCAGGTGCTCGGGGAGGCGGCCGGCCAGGAGCGCCCGCAGCTCCGCGGCCGCCAGCTCCGCGCCCGGAGTCGCCACGGCGTACCCCACCAGGCGCGGCTCCCCCGCCCCGTCCTCCCGCGCCACCACCACGGCCTCGCGCACTCCCGGGCAGGCGGCCAGCGCCGCCTCCACCTCGCCGGGCTCGATGCGGAAGCCGCGCACCTTGACCTGCCGGTCGATGCGCCCCAGGAACTCCAGCACGCCGTCCCCGCCCCGGCGCGCCCGGTCGCCCGTACGGTACGCCCGCGCCCCCGGCGCGGCGGAGGACGGGTCGGGGACGAAGCGCTCCGCCGTCAGCCCGGGACGCCCCAGGTAGCCGCGCGCCACCCCGGAGCCGCCGATCCACAGCTCCCCCGCCTCGCCGTCCGGGAGAGGCTCGCCCCCCTCGCCGCGGAGGTGCATGTCCACGCCGGGGTGCGCACGCCCCATCAGCCGCCGCTCCTCCCGTGCGCCCGGCGCGACGGGGACGCTGGCGCACAGGATGGTGGTCTCCGTGGGGCCGTACATGGCGTGCGTCCGTGCCCCGGGGAACGCCGCCCGCATGGCCTCCAGCAGCTCCGGGGAGACGGCGTCGCCGCCCACCAGCGCCCGGCGCAGCCGCGGGAGCGCGCCCGGGCGGCGCGCCGCGGCCGCGGCCACCTCGCGCATCAGCGCCGGCACCGCGTGCAGCACCGTCACGTCCTCCAGCTCCTCCACCAGGGCGGCCACGTCGCGCACCCGCTCGCGCGGGACCAGGCGGGCCGTCCCCCCCGCCAGCAGCGGGGCGAAGGTCTCGAAGAGCCAGATGTCGAAGGCGAAGGAGGCCAGCGAGGCCCCCGTGTCCTCCTTCCCGATCCCGAACGTGCCCATGCTCCCCAGCAGGGTGTGCGCGAGGGAGCGGTGCTCCACCTGCACGCCCTTGGGGGTGCCCGTCGATCCCGAGGTGTAGATGACGTACGCCAGGCCCTCCGGGTCCGCCCCGTCCACCGTCCCGGACGCTTCCCCGTCCCCCTCCTCCTCCGCGTCCAGGAAGAGCACCTCGGCCCCGTGCGGCGGGAGGAGCCCCGCCAGGCGCGGGAGCGTCAGCACCACCGGCGGCGCCACGTCCTCCAGCACGAAGCGCAGCCGTTCCGCGGGATAAGCCGGGTCGAGCGGGACGAAGACCCCTCCGGCCTTCCAGGTCCCCAGCACCCCCGCCACCAGCTCCGGTCCGTTCTCGGCGCAGAGCACCACCGGGGTCTCCGGCCCCACGCCCCGCGCGCGCAGCCGATGGGCGATCCGCTCCGCCCGCGCGTCCAGCTCCGCGTAGGTCACCTCCCCCCCGCCGGAGCGCAGCGCCACGGCCTCCGGCGCGAGCACCGCCCACCCCGCGACGCGCTCGTGCACGCAGGGCCCGCCCGGACGCAGGGCCAGGGCCGGGACGACGCCCGGGTACCCGGCGGGAGTGGTGGCGAGGTCCGCGTCGGTGCGAGTCAGAGGCATGGGGTCGGACTTTCCGGAGAGAGAGGCACGAAGTCGTAAACCATCCGTCCTTAAAGCGACAGGCGAAGCCAACGTAGAAAGCCGTGCCCCCGCTGGTCAAGCGGCGGGCGGCGCAGCGTCCGTTTCACGTAAATCGGCGTCGGAGAGGGGTGGAACGACGGAGGGCCCCGGCGCGCCGGGGCCCTCCTGTCGCCGCGCACCCGCGCGGGCCGTCAGACCGCGACCATCCCCGGGTCGGGGACGACGCCGACGGGCACCGCCACCCGCACCACCTTCAGCACCGGCTCCGTCACCACGCGGAAGCCCATGGCGGCGGGGAGGCCCCGCAGGTCCTCCTCCTTGATGAGGTCCGAGAAGGGGGTGGACTCCAGCACCTGCACCTCGCCCACGTCGGTCCCGACGACCTGGTGGCCGTGGTGCCCCAGGTTCTCGCGCATCCGGGTGGAGACCTCCTGGAGCAGCTCCGTCTGGCGTGCCTCCTTGAGATCCTCGATCCCCGCCACCACGTGCGTGAAGGCCAGCTTGGCGTCGGCGGCGTTCAGGTCGCCGGTGCTGAGCCGCTGCGCCTCCCAGAAGTAGCTCTCCTTCCCCGAGTACTGGTCGTAGAAGGTGGAGACGATCAGCATCCAGCGCAGGTAGTGCTCGCGGTAGCAGGTGCCGTAGAACGCCGTGGCCTCCTCCTCCGTCATTTCCCCGCGGATCACGCTCCCCAGGCAGGCCGCGGCCAGGAGCCCGCTGTACGTCGCCAGGTGCACCCCGGACGAGAGGAGCGGGTCCAGGAAGGCGGCCGAGTCGCCGGAGAGGAAGAAGCCCGGCCCGGCGAGCACCTCCGAGAGGTAGGAGTAGTCGCCCTCCGTGCGCAGGTCGGTCACCATCTCCCCGGGCGCGAGCGCCTCCGTCACCAGCGGGGAGCTGGCGATCCCCTCCCGGTAGATCTCCATGATCGACGCGGTCTTGCGGCGCTCCTGGAAGTGCTTCTCGTGCAGCACCAGCCCCACGCTGGTGGTCCCGTCGTGCAGGGGAATCACCCAGAGCCACCCCTCGGGCACCGAGGCCACCAGGATGGGTCCGGTGAGCCCGACGTCGGGGTGGGCCACCCCCTTCCAGTACCCCCACACCGCCAGGTTCTGAAAGGCCTCGTTGTGCCGGCGGGAGTGCAGGTATCGGTTGGCCATCACCCCCGACCGACCGGAGGCGTCCACCAAGTAGTCGAAGGCGATCTCCCCCCTGGCGGCCTCGCCCGCCACCAGCCGCTGCCAGCTCGCCCGGACCGGGCGGTCGCCGTCGAAGGCGAGGCTCCGCACCGTCACCCCCTCGTGCACCTTCACCCCCTGGCTCTTGGCGTGCTCCAGGAGGAGCTGGTCGAACTCGTCGCGCTTCACCTGGAAGGAGGAGCGGTACGTCCCCGGGAGCTTGCTCCAGTCGAAGCACCAGCGCTCGGTACCCCACTCGAAGAACGCCCCCGTCTTCTCCTGGAAGCCGTGCGCCTCCAGCTTCTCGCGGAGGCCCAGGACGTCGAAGATGTGGTTCAGCGCCACCAGGAGCGACTCGCCGATGTGGTACCGGGGAAACACCTCCCGCTCCAGCAGCGTCACCTCGAAGCCCTGGCGGGCCAGGAGGGTGGCCGCCGTGGAGCCGGCGGGCCCTCCTCCGATCACGAGCACCTGAGCCTTTCCTTCCATGCGTCCGCTCCTTGCGGGTTGGGGTGGCGCTGCGTGGCGGTGGGGCTCCGCTTACACCAGCTTCAGCTCCGGCGCCCCCGCGTGCGCCGCCTCCGCATGCGCCACCTCCGCCCCGCGGGCGAAGAGGCCGTCCGGGTCGCCGTCGTAGACGAGCTGTCCGAACTCGAGCTTGAGGATGCGGTCGGCGACGCCGTAGTAGCGGTCGTCGTGGCTGATGACGATGACGCTCTTGCCGCGCGCCTTGAGCTCCGGCAGCAGCTCCCGGTAGAACACTTCCTTGAAGACGGGGTCCTGGTCGGCCGCCCACTCGTCGAAGAGGTAGATGGGCCGGTCCTCCAGGTAGGCGGTCAGCAGCGCGAGGCGCTTCCGCTGCCCCTGGGAGAGGGCGGTGGTGGACAGCTCGCCCCCCTGCACCTTCACCTTGTGGTCCAGCTCCAGGCGGGCGAGGTAGCGCCCGGCGCGCGCGTCCGTGTCGGGGGCGTCGAGGCCCAGCAGGGTTTCGAAGAGGTAGAAGTCGGAGAAGATCACCGAGAAGAGCTGCTGGAAGTCGGACCGGTTCTCGTCCGTCACCACGTTCCCGTCCACGCGGAGCTCTCCCGTCTCGGGGTAGTAGAGCCCCAGGAGCAGCTTGGCGAAGGTGGTCTTTCCGCTCCCGTTCCCGCCCACCACGAACACCAGCTCCCCCGGCCGCAGCGACAGGTCGATCGGCCCCAGGGTGAAGTGGCCGTCCTCGCGCTCCTGGTAGTAGGTGTGGGTCACGCCGACCAGCTCCAGGCTGTTCCAGGAGGAGTGCGCCGGCGCGGGCCGGGCCGGAACCGCGTCCCCGTCCCTGTCGTCGCCGTCCACGGAGAGCGGCCGCGCGCCCGGGAGGTCGGAGTCCAGCGAGAGCCCCAGGTCGCGGACCTTGCGGAAGGCGATCTGGGCCTGGTTCAGCGCCGGGAAGGTGTTGAGGATCCCCTCGATGGGGGTGACCAGGTAGAGGAGGATCAGCGCGTACCCGGTGAGCGTCTTCAGCTCCACGTCGTACAGCGTGGGGATCACGAACACCAGCGACCCGATCAGGGAGAACACCACGAGCTGCCCCCACCCCGCCGCCGCGCTGAAGATGGTGGCGGCCCCCACCAGGTGCCTGCGGACCTCGGCCCCGGTCCGGTCCAGGTTGTCGATCATCGCGTCCTGCCGGCCGTGGTGGAGCTTCAGCTCCTTGGAGCCCTCGGTGATGGCGCGGAAGTGCTGGTACAGCCGGTCCGCCTGCTCACGGAGGAGCTTCTGCCGCCGCGCCCCCGCGGCCATGGGGATCTGGTAGGTGACGGCCCCCACCACCAGCACGGCCAGCGTGGCCAGGAGAACCGTGCCGGAGAGCCACCCCAGGTACGCCAGCGCCCCCACCACCACCGCCACCTGCACGAACAGCCCCGGGAGCGCCGTGAGGGCCCCGGTCACCGTGGCGACGTCCCCCGTGAGCGCCGCCAGCAGCTTGGGCGAGCCCGCCTCCTCCAGCCGGCGCAGTGGCGCCTGGAGGATGGCCCGGCTGAGCTGCTTGCGCATCCGCAGCACGGTGTGCTGGGCCAGCAGCGTCAGCACGTACGAGGAGATCGCCCGCGTGAGCGGGAGCGTCACGCAGAGCGCCACGAAGCCCCAGACCAGGGTCGGGTCCTGGAGCGGGTTGTCCCGGTACAGCGCTGTGTTGACGAGCGCCAGGAGGCCCGCGTTGGCCGCGCCGCTCGTGATGCCGCAGACGATGGCGAGCAGGACCAGGATCGGGGAGTTGCGGAAGAGCAGACTGAAGAGTTTCACTGGGGTCGGTTCCTTTCGGCTTCGGCGGCAGGATCTCCGCCGGAGAGCGGAGGATGGCACGGAGAGGACGGCGGCAACGGCGGCGCACGCAGCCGGCTGGTTTCCCGTGGCGCCATCGACGCGGGCGAGGAGGGCGGCCCGGGTGGTGGACGCAAGCCGGTTCGCGCCGTGTGTCCGAAAGTAACCTCGAAACGCGAAGAGCGCGAGAGGGGCCCCTCCGGCCGCCCTCTTTCCGGTCAGGAAACGCGGGGAAAGCGGGGGCGGGCGGCCCGCGGCACCCGCGCGATCCGCGGCTCCTCCACCCGGGCGCCCTCCGCCCGGAGCCGCTCCACCTCCCGGGCGAGCCCGGCCACGTCGGGAACCTCGAACAGCGCCCGGAGGGGGAGCTCCACCCCGAAGGCGTCGCGCACCCGCGCGACCGCCTGGGTCGCCAGGAGGGAGTGCCCCCCCAGCGCGAAGAAGCCGTCGCGCGCACCCACCCGCTCCACGCGGAGCAGCTCGCTCCAGATCCCGCACAGCGCCTCCTCCACGGCCGTGCGCGGCGCCACGTACTCCCCCGCGGCGCCGCGCGGGTCCGGCTCCGGGAGCGCCCGCCGGTCCAGCTTGCCGTTGGGGGTGAGGGGGAGCCGGTCCAGGACCGACACGGACGCGGGGACCATGTGCCCGGGGAGCCGCGCCCGGAGGTGGGCGAGCAGCTCCGCCATGGAAACGCCGCCGCTCTCCGCGACCACGTACCCCACAAGCCGCTCGTCCCGCGCGACGACCGCGGCCTCGCGCACCGCGGGGTGGGAGGCGAGCGCGGCCTCCACCTCCCCCGGCTCGACGCGGAAG
The DNA here is from genome assembly GCA_963733105.1 of uncultured Gemmatimonadales bacterium. Lineage (GTDB taxonomy): Bacteria > Gemmatimonadota > Gemmatimonadetes > Longimicrobiales > Longimicrobiaceae > JAFAYN01. Next base: position 222,428 of record CAVTCB010000009.1, read on the forward strand.
CCGCGGATCTTGACCTGCCCGTCCAGGCGGCCCAGGAACTCCAGCACCCCGGAGGGGAGCCAGCGCGCCCGGTCCCCGGTGCGGTACAGGCGCTCGCCCGCGGGGCCGCAGGGGTCGGGGACGAAGCGCTCCGCCGTCAGCTCCGGCCTCCCCAGGTAGCCGCGCGCCACCCCGCCCCCGCCGACGTACAGCTCGCCCGGGACGCCGGTCGGCGCCGGCCGCAGCTCCCGGTCCAGCACGAGGAGCCGGGTGTCGGGGATGGGGACGCCGATGGGGAGCGTGGCGGCCCCGGACGAGGCCGCGTCCGCGTCCACCACGTGCCGGGAGGCGATGGAGGTGCTCTCGGTGGGCCCGTAGACGTTCAGGAGGCGCCCCGGGCCGCCGGCGGCGAGCACCCGCCGCACCGCCTCCGCGTCCGCGGCCTCGCCCCCGCAGAGCACGTCGCGCACGGTGCGGAAGCCGTCGGGCACCTCGGCCGCCACGCGGTTGAAGAGCGCCGTCGCCAGGACCAGCACGCCGACGCGGCGCGCCCGCAGCTCGGCCACCAGCTCCGGCGGGGAGAGCACGGTCTCCCGGGGGACCACCACCAGGCACGCGCCGCTCAGCAGGGCGCCCCAGATCTCGAAGGTGGCGGCGTCGAACGAGGCGTTGGCCACCTGCGCCACCCGGTCCCCCGCCCCGATCCCCCAGCCGGCGCCGCGCACCAGCCGCACCACCCCGCGGTGGGTGACCGCCACGCCCTTGGGCCTCCCGGTGGAGCCGGAGGTGTAGATCACGTACGCCAGGTTGTCGGGGAGGACGTCGGGCTCCGGCGTGGCCGTCGTGCCCCCGTCGCCGCCCAGCACCACGACCTCCCCGCCGAACCCGGACACCCGCCCCGCCTCTTCCTCCCCCGCCAGCACCACCCGCACTCCCGAGTCCTCCATCATCCAGGCGAGCCGCTCCGCCGGGTAGGCGGGATCGAGGGGGACGTAGGCGCCCCCGGCCCGGAGCGTCGCCAGGAAGGCCACCACCATCTCCGGCCCGCGCTCCAGGCACACGCCCACCCGCGCCTCCACGCGCACCCCCCGCGCGGCCAGCACGGCGGCCAGACGGGCCGCCCTGCGGTCCAGCTCCGCGTAGGTGAGGACCTCGCCGCCGGACTCCAGCGCCGGGGCGTCCGGGGCCTCCGCGACGCGCGCGGCGAACACCTCGTGGACGGAGAGCTCCCCGTCCGCCGCGGCCCCGCCCCCGCCCCAGGCGAGGAGCCGCTCCTCCTCCCCCCTCCGCAGCAGGGGGAGCGCGGACGCCGGGCGGTCCGGGTCCGCGGCGATCCCTTCCAGGAGAGCCTCCAGGTGCTCCGCCATGCGCGCGGCCGTCGCGGCGTCGAAGAGCTCGGCGCGGTAGGAGAGCGAGCCGGCGACGCGCTCCCCGTCGTCTCCCAGCGTCAGCACCAGGTCGAGCTTGGCGGCGTGGAAGCCGGTCTCCAGCGGCTCCACCTCCAGCCCGGCCAGCCGCGGCTCCCGCCCGCGCGGGTCCTCCGGCGCGTACACCGCCTGGAAGAGCGGAGTGTGGCCCAGGCTCCGCTCCACGCCCAGCGCCTCCACCAGCCGCTCGAAGGGGAGGTCGGAGTGGGCGTAGGCGCCCAGCGCGGCCTCGCGAGTCCGCCCCAGGAGGGCGCGGAACGACGGATCGCCTCCCAGGTCGGCGCGGATCACCAGGGTGTTGACGAAGAAGCCGATCAGCTCCTCCACCTCCGGTCGGCCCCGCCCTGCGATGGGGAGCCCTACGCACAGGTCCTCCTCGCCGGACCAGCGGGACAGGAGGAGCTGCCAGGCGGCCAGCAGCGTCGTGTGGAGCGTCGCGCCCTGGCGCCGCGAGAAGGCGCGCAGCGCGCGGGCGACCGCGTCGGGGAGCGCCAGGGGGACCCACCCCCCGCGCTCGCTCTGCACCGCGGGGCGCGGGCGGTCCGTGGGGAGCTCCAGGAGCGGGGGCGCGCCGGCCAGCCGCTCGCGCCACCAGGCGATCTGCGCCTCCAGGACCTCCCCGGCGAGCCACGCGCGCTGCCACACGGCGTAATCGGCGTACTGCACCGGGAGCGCGGGGAGCGACGGCTCCCCTCCCCGCACGTACGCGTCGTGGAGCGCGGCCACGTCCCGGAGGAGGACGCCGGTGCTCCACCCGTCGCTGACCACGTGGTGCAGGGTGAAGAGGAGGACGTGCTCCTCCCCGGCCAGGCGGAGGAGGTGGGTCCGCAGGGTCGGCCCGCGGGCCAGGTCGAAGGGGCGCGCGGCCTCCTCCGCGGCCAGGCGCGCCGCCTCGCGGCCGCGCGCCTCCGGCCCCAGCCGCTCCAGCTCCACCAGGGGAAGGGGGACGCCCCCGGGGGCCTGGACCACCTGCGCCGGCTCCCCGTCCACCGCCCGGAAGACGGTGCGCAGCGCCTCGTGCCTCTCCACCACCCCGCGCAGGGCGCGGCGCAGCGCGGCGTGGTCGGGCGCCCCGCGCAGCCGCAGCGCGTACGGCATGTTGTAGGCGACGCTCTCCGGGGCCACCTGCTGCAGGAGCCAGAGCCGCTGCTGTGCGAAGGAGAGCGGGAGCGGCCCGTCCCGCGGCACCCGCCGGATCGGGGGCGGCGGCGGGCCCGCGCCCTCGCGCCGCGCCGCCTCCGCCCGCCCGCTCAGCCCCGCCACGGTGGGCGCCTCGAACAGCGCGCGCAGGGGGAGGTCCACGCCGAGCGCCGCGCGGACGCGCGACACGGCCCGCGTGGCGAGGAGCGAGTGGCCGCCGATCTCGAAGAAGTCGTCGTGCGCCCCCACGCGCGCCACCCCCAGCACCTCGGCCCACACCGCCGCGACGATCTCCTCCACCGGGGTCCGGGGGGCGACGTACCCCTCCGCTCCCTCCCCCGCCCCGGGCTCGGGGAGCGCGCGCCGGTCTACCTTGCCGGAGGGGGTGAGCGGGAGCGCGTCCAGCACCACCAGCACGGACGGCACCATGTGCTCCGGGAGGCTCCCCCGGGCGTGCTCGCGGAGCTCCGCCACGGACACGCCGCCGCTCTCCGCGGCCACGTACCCCACCAGCCGCTCGTCCCGCGCGACGACCGCCGCCCCGCGCACCGCGGGGTGGGACGCGAGGGCCGCCTCCACCTCTCCCGGCTCGACGCGGAAGCCGCGGAGCTTGACCTGCCGGTCGGTCCGCCCCAGGTACTCCAGCGTCCCGTCGTCCAGCCAGCGCGCGCGGTCGCCCGAGCGGTACATCCGCGCCCCCTCCGCCCGGGAGAACGGGTCGGGGACGAAGCGCTCCGCCGTCAGCTCCGGCCTCCCCAGGTA
>CAVTCB010000010.1:0-509846 GCA_963733105.1 uncultured Gemmatimonadales bacterium
AGGTTCAGCGTCCGCACCGACGCTGGGATCGCCCCCATCCGCAGCAGCTCCGCCGCCGCGGTCGGCACCATGCTCGCGTAGACCACCGGCTCCTCCACCTTCGCCAGCTCCAGCGCGTTCTCCACCATCACCAGCTTCCCGCCCCAGCACAGCGTCCCGAAGATCTCCGCCACCGACACGTCGAAGTTGATCGACGTGGAGAAGAGGACGGAGCTGCGCTCCTCGTCCGACACGCTCTCGCGCAGCCAGTGCACCAGCACGACCGTCGAGGCGTGGCGGATCATCACCCCCTTGGGGCGCCCCGTGGAGCCCGAGGTGAAGATCACGTGCGACAGGTTCTCCGGCTCCACCCCCGTCTCCGGCGCCGCGTGGGGGACCGACTCCAGGGCTTCGGCGAGGGTGTCCAGCCGCACCGCTTCGGCAGCACTCTCGGGGAGGCGACCGGCGAGCGGGGTGACGGTGAGCACCCAGCGGGCGCCCGCGTCCTCGATCATGTAGCCCAGCCGCTCCTGCGGGTACGCCGGGTCGAGCGGGACGTACGCGCCCCCCGCCCGGAGCACCGCCAGGAGCGCCACCACCAGCTCCGGCGTGCGATCCAGGCACACGCCGACCCGCGCCTCCGGCCCCACCCCCAGCGAGCGGAGGTGGCTCGCCAGGCGTCCGGACCAGGCGTCCAGCTCGCCGTAGGTGAGGACGGTGTCGCGGAAGGCGAGCGCCGGCGCGGCGGGCGTGCGGGCCGCCTGCGCGGCGAAGAGGTCGTGCACGCAGCCGCCGGCCGGGTAGTCGCGCACCGCCTCGCCGTTCCATCCTTCCAGCACCCGGCTCCGCTCCGCCTCCGCCATCAGGGGGAGCCGCGACACCGGGGCGTCCGGGTCCGCCACCACGCCTTCCAGGAGGACGCGGAAGTGCTCCATCATCCGCGCCATGGTGGAGGCGTCCCACAGGTCGCGCCGGAAGGCGAGCACCGAGCGCAGCCCGTCGCCCGCCTCCATGGTGGTGAGGCGCAGGTCGAACTTGGCCGACTCCTCCCCCCGGCGAGCGGCGCCAGCTCCAGCCCGCCCAGCCGCAGCTCCCCCTCCTCCAGGTTCTGGAGGGCGAAGATGGCCTGGAAGATCGGGGTGTACTGGAGCGAGCGCTCCACCTTCAGCTCCTCCACCAGCTTCTCGAACGGCACCTCCTGGTGCGCGTACGCCCCCAGCGTCGTCTCCCGCACCCGCGCCAGCGTCTCGCGGAAGCTCCCTTCCAGCCGCGTCCGCAGCACCAGCGTGTTGACGAACATCCCGATCAGCCCCTCCGTCTCCAGCCGGCTCCGCCCCGCGATCGGGGTCCCCACCACCACGTCCTCCTGCCCGCTCCACCGCCCCAGCAGCGCCTGGAACGCGCTCGTCAGCACCATGAACAGCGTTCCCACCCTCCCGACGCGCCAGCGCCTGCAGCGCCCCCGCCAGCTCACCGGGCACGTCGAGCATCACCCGGTCGGCGGCGTCGCGCATCACCGGCGGGCGCGGGCGGTCCGTCGGCACCTCCAGCAGCGGCGGCGCCCCGGCGAGCTGCTCCCTCCACCACGCCAGGTGCTTCTCCAGCGTCTCCCCCGAGAGCCACGCCCGCTGCCACGCCGCGTAGTCCGCGTACTGCACCGCCAGCTTCGGCAGCGACGGTGCGCGCCCCTCGCTGAACGCCCCGTACAGCTCCGTCACCTCGCTCACCAGGATCCCCAGCGACCACCCGTCGGCGATGATGTGGTGCAGCGTGAACAGCAGCCCGTGCTCCTCCGCCCCCGCCCGCACCAGCAGCGCCCGCACCAGCGGCCCCCGCTCCAGGTCGAACGGCCTCATCGACTCCTCCGCCACCCGCCGCCTCACCTCCTCCTCCCGCGCCCCCTCGGGGAGGGCGCTCACGTCCACCACCGCCAGCGCCATCGGCTCTGCCGGGAGCACCACCTGCGACGCCTCCTCCGCCCCCGGCGCGAACACCGTCCGCAGCGACTCGTGCCGCCGCACGATCTCCGTCAGCGCACGCTCCAGCGCCCCCACGTCCAGCACCCCCCGCAGCCGCAGCGGGTGCGGCATGTTGTACGCCGCGCTCCCCGGCGCGAACTGGTGGATGAACCACAGCCGCTGCTGCGCGAACGACAGCGGCAGCGGACCACTCCGATCCACACGCTCCAGCGGCGGCGCGTCCGTCCCGCTCCCCTCCCGCAGCAGCGCCTCCACCCGCTCCGCCGTACCCCCCACCGTCGGCGCCTCGAACAGCGCCCGCAGCGGAAGCTCCACCCCGAACGCCTGCCGCACCCGCGCCGTCATCCGCGTCGCCAGCAGCGAGTGCCCCCCCAGCGCGAAGAAGTCGTCCCGCGCCCCCACCCGCTCCACCCCCAGCACGTCCGACCAGATCCCCGCCAGGATCTCCTCCGTGGGCGTTCGCGGCGCCACGTACGCCTCCTCCACGGCGCCCGCCTCCGGCTCCGGGAGCGCCCGCCGGTCCAGCTTCCCGTTGGGGAGGAGCGGGAGCGCCTCCAGCTCCACCCACGCGGTGGGCACCAGGTACGACGGGAGCCGATCCGCCAGCCACGCCCGCAGCCCGGCCGGGGCGACGTCCGCCCCCTCCTCGCCGACGACGTAGCCGACCAGCCGAGCCTCTCCGGGCGCTCCCTCCCGCGCGACCACGGCCGCGGCCCGCACGCCGGGGTGCTCGCGCAGCACGGCTTCGACCTCGCCGGGCTCCACGCGCACGCCCTGCACCTTCACCTGCGCGTCCATCCGCCCCAGGAACTCCAGCACCCCGTCCCTCCGCCAGCGCACCCGGTCGCCCACCCGGTACATCCGCGCCCCCCGCTCGGGGGAGAACGGGTCCGGGACGAAGCGCTCCGCCGTCAGATCCGCTCTCCCCCCGTACCCGCGCGCCACCCCCGGTGTGGCGATGTACGCCTCCCCCGGCACCCCCACCGGCGTCGGCTCCCCCTCCCCGTCCAGCACGTACACCCGCGTGTTGCGCACCGGCACCCCCACCGGCGCGATCGCCGCTTCCTCGGCATCCTCGACGGTGTGCAGCGTCGACGACATCGTGCACTCCGTCGCGCCCCACTGGTTCACCACCCGCACCCCCGCCCCGAACACCACGTGCGCACGCCGCACGTCCGCCACCGGGAGCGCCTCCCCGCTCAGCAGCAGGAGCCGCAGCGTGTCCGCTCCTCCATCCGCCTCCGCCGCTTCCAGCAGCGGCCGCAGCAGCGACGGCACGATCGCCATGATCCCCGTCACCCCGTGCTCCCGGATGCGCCCCAGCAGCGCCCGCGGATCGCTGACCTCCTCCGGCCGCACCAGCACCAGCTTCGCCCCCGTGGTCAGCGGCCCCAGGATGTCGCGGATGGAGGCGTCGAACGACGCCGTCGCCAGCTGCAGCACCGTGTCCGCCGGGCCCGTGCGGTACTCCTCCGCCAGGAACGCCAGGTAGTTGACCGCGCCCCCGTGCGTCGTCAGCACCCCCTTGGGCCTGCCGGTCGAGCCCGAGGTGTAGATGACGTAGGCCAGGTTCTCGGGGCGAGACGTCGTGCTCCCCTCCCCCTTGGGGGAGGGGCCGGGGGTGGGGGCGTATCGAGCGATCACGACGGTGCCCCCGAACTCCGGCAGCTTCGCCCTCACCCGCTCCTCCGTCAGCAGCACGGCGACGCCGGAGTCCTCCAGCACGTACGCTAGGCGCTCGGCCGGGTGCGCGGGGTCCAGCGGGACGTACACGCCCCCGGCCTTGAGCACTCCCAGCAGCGCCGCCACCAGGGCGGGGCCGCGCTCCAGGCACACCCCCACCCGCACCTCCGGCCGCACGCCGCGGGCGCGCAGGGAGCCGGCCAGTGCGTCGGCCCGCGCGTCCAGCTCCGCGTAGGTCAGCTCGCCGCCGTCCCACACGAGCGCAGGGGCGTCCGGGGTGCGCTCCGCCTGGCGCTCGAAGAGCGCGTGCACCGGGAGGTGGCGCGGGTACTCGCCCGCGGTGGCGTTCCACACGAACAGCACGCGCCGCCGCTCCACCTCGCCCATCAGCGGGAGCGTGGCGACCGGCCGCGACGGGTCGCCCGCCAGCGCGCCGGCCAGCGTGGCGAAGTGCTCCAGCATCCGGTGGATCGTCTCCGCCTCGAACAGGTCCGTCCGGTACGTCACGTGTCCGCCGAAGCGGTCCGCCTCCTCCCGCACCGTCAGGCTCAGGTCGAACTTGGTGGCCTCCCCGGCCCACCCCAGCGGCTCCATCTCCACCTCGCCCAGCTCCAGGTCGCCGTCCTCCAGGTTCTGCATGGAGAACATCACCTGGAAGAGCGGCGTGTGCTGGAGGCTCCGCTCCGGCGCCAGCTCCTCCACCAGCTTCTCGAAGGGGACGTCCTGGTGCGCGAACGCTCCCAGCGTCATCTCCCGCGCGCCGCGCAGCACCTGCCCCACGGTGGGGCGCCCCGACAGGTCGGCGCGCAGGACCAGCGTGTTGACGAAGAAGCCGATCAGCCCCTCCAGCTCCAGCCGGTTCCGCCCGGCGATGGCCGTGCCCACGCTGACGTCGTCCTGCCCCGAGTAGCGGGCCAGGAGGAGCTGCCAGGCGGCGAGGAGCGCCATGAAGGGGGTGATGGCCTCGCGGCGGCACACGGCGCGCAGCCCCTGCGACACCTCCTGCGAGAACAGGTAGTGGCGCACCTCCCCGCGGGCGCTGGGCACCGGGGGGCGCGGGTGGTCCAGGGGGAGGTCCAGCATGGGCGCGGCGCCGGCCAGGGCTCCGCGCCAGTAGCCGAGCTGCTCCTCCAGGCGCGGGCCGGAGAGCCACTCCCGCTGCCAGGCGGCGAAGTCGGCGTACTGCACCGACGGCTCCGGGAGCGGCGAGGGCTCGCCGTGGCGGAAGGCCGCGTAGAGGGCGGAGAACTCGCCCACCAGGATCCCGGTGGACCACCCGTCGGCGGCGATGTGGTGCACGTCGAGCAGGAGCCCCCACTCGGCCCCGGCCATGCGCAGCAGGGTGGCGCGCAGCACCGGCCCCCGCCGCAGGTCGAAGGGGAGCGCCGAGTCCAGGTTGGCCAGCCGCTGCACCTCGGCCTCGCGCGCGCCGTCGGCCAGGCCGCGCAGGTCGACGAGCGGGAGGGGAACCGGCGCGGCGGGACGGATCACCTGCACCGCCTCGCCCTCCGCCTCCTCGAAGACGGTGCGCAGCACCTCGTGCCGGCGGACGATCTCGGAGAGCGCGCGGCCCAGCGCCCGCGGGTCCAGCTCCCCGCGCAGGCGCATGGGGAACGGCATGTTGTAGGCGGAGGAGCCGGGCTCCATCCGGTCCAGGAACCAGAGCCGCTGCTGCGCGAAGGAGAGGGGGAGCGGCCGGTCGCGCGGGGCGCGGGGGATCTCCCTCTCGGACGCCTGCCGCTCCGGGCGGTCGAGGGCGGGGCGCGCGGGCGGTGCGGAGGCCACCCGCTCCACGAGCGCCGCGACGGTGGGCGCCTCGAACAGGGCCCGCACCGGCACCTCCACCCCGAAGCCCTCGCGGATGCGCGAGACCACCCGCATCGCCAGCAGCGAGTGCCCCCCCAGCGCGAAGAAGTCGTCGTGCGCACCCACACGGTCGCGCTTCAGCACGTCGCCCCAGATCGCCGCCAGCCTCACCTCCTCCGGCGTCCGCGGCTCCACGTACCCGCCCCCCGTCTCCGCCGGCGCCGGGAGGGCGCGGCGGTCGATCTTCCCCGTGGGCGTCAGCGGGAGCGCCTCCAGCTCCACCAGGGCGGAGGGCACCATGTGCTCCGGCAGCTCCTGGCGGAGCCGGGCGCGGACCTCTTCCACGTCCACGCCGGCGGCGGAGGAGGGGACCACCCACCCCACCAGCCGCTCCCCGCGCACGCCGACCGCGGCCTCGCGCACGGCGGGGTGCCGATCGAGCGCCGCCTCCACCTCGCCCGGCTCCACGCGGAACCCGCGCACCTTGAGCTGCTGGTCCATGCGTCCCAGGAACTCCAGCGTCCCGTCCGCCAGCCACCGCACCCGGTCCCCGGTGCGGTACAGCCGCGCGCCGGCCAGGCCCCCGAACGCATCGGGGACGAAGCGCTCCGCCGTCAGCTCCGGCCGGTCCAGGTAGGCGCGCGCCAGGAGGCCGCCCAGGAGCAGCTCGCCCGGGACCCCGGCGGGGGCGGGTGAGCCGGCGGGGTCCAGCACGTACGCGGTGCGCCCCGGGAGCGGGCGCCCGATGGGGGCGACGCTCCCCGCGAACCCCGCGGGGACGCCGCCCGGGTAGTCGCAGGCCGTGGCGGTGACCACCGCCTCGGTGGGGCCGTAGCCGTTCACCAGGCGGATGCCGCCCGCCCGCTCGCTCCAACGCTGCGCCAGCGCGAAGGGGAGCGCCTCGCCGCCCACCAGCAGCACGCGGAGCCCCGGCGGGGGGGCGCCCGCGCCGTCCTCCACCACCGCGTGCAGGTACGCGGGGGGAACGTCGCCGTGGGTGATGCCCAGCTCCCCGGCGCGTGTCAGGAACTCCGCGGGGCTCAACGGCTCCGCCCCGCGCAGCACCACCACGGCGCCGTTCGTCAGCGGGAGGAGCACCTGCTCCAGCGACACGTCGAACGCCGCCGACGCGAGCTGGAGCAGCCGGTCCGCGAACCCGATCTCCAGCACGCGCCCCATGGTCCGCAGGTGTGCCGCGATGGCGCGGTGCTCCACGGCGACGCCCTTGGGCGTACCGGTGGAGCCGGAGGTGTAGATGACGTAGGCCAGGTTGTCGGGACCGGCGGGAGACGCCGGAGCGTCCCCGGCAGGCTCCCTCCCCGCCGTCTCCTCCACCCGCACCACCTCGCCCCCGAACTCCGCCGCCCACTCCCCCGCCCCGGCGTCCGTCACCAGCACCCGCGCCCGGGAGTCCGCCACCATGAAGGCCAGGCGATCCGCCGGGTACGACGGGTCCAGCGGGACGTAGACGCCGCCCGCCTTGAGCACGGCCAGGAGGGCCACCACCAGCTCCGGGTTCCAGGGCAGGCACACGCCCACGCGGGTCTCCGGCCCGGCGCCGCGCTCCCGCAGCAGCGCGGCCAGCTCGCCGGAGCGGCGGTCCAGCTCGACGTAGGTCAGCGTGTCCGTGCCGGAGACCAGGGCGGGGGCGTCCGGCGTGCGCGCCGCCTGCGCGGCGAAGAGGGCGTGGACGGTCTCCTCCCCGGGAACGGCCGGGGCGCCGACGCTCCAGGTGCCCAGCACCTGCGCGCGCTCCTCCGCGGTGAGCAGCTCCAGCGTGGAGACGGGGAGATCGGGGTGCGCCGTCATCTGCGTCAGCAGGCGGCGGAGGTGCTCCATCATGCGCGCCGCGGTCGCGCGCTCGAACAGCTCGGCGCGGTACGTCAGGTCGCCCGCGATCATGTGCTTCCACTCGTTCAGCGAGAGCCCCAGGTCGAACTCGGTGGCGAGCGACTTCGGGGGGAGCTGCTCGATCTTCAGCACCCCGGTGCGGGGGGGATCGCCCACGCCGGCCGAGGACTGGAGCGAGAAGATGAACTGGAAGAGCGGCGTGTGCTGCAGCGAGCGCTCCGGCGCCAGCTCCTCCACCAGCCGCTCGAAGGGGATGTCCTGGTGCGACTGGGCTCCCAGCGTCGCCTCGCGCACCCGCCCCAGGAGGCCGCGCGCGGTGGGGTCGCCGGAAAGGTCGGTGCGGATCACCAGCGTGTTCAGGAAGGGGCCGATCAGCCCCTCCGTCTCCGACCGCCCGCGCCCGGCCATGGGGACGCCTACGCTGACGTCGTCCTGGCCCGACCAGCGCGACAGCACCAGCTGGAGCGCCGCCAGCAGCACCATGAAGGGCGTTGCCGCCTCCTTCAGCGCCAGCGCCCGCAGCGGCCCCACCTCCGGCTCGTCGAGCTTGAACGGGACCGCCGCGCCGCGCGTGCCCGGGAGGGTGGGGCGCGGCCGGTCGGTGGGAAGGTCCAGCACGGGCGGGGCCCCGGCCAGGCGCTCGCGCCACCAGGCCAGCTCCCGCTGCATGGTCTCGCCGGTGAGCAGCCTGCGCTGCCAGACGGCGTAGTCGGCGAACTGCACCGGGAGCTCCGGGAGCGGCGAGGGGAGCCCCTGCGAGAACGCCCCGTACAGCGCCATGATCTCCCCGGTCAGCACCTCCATGCTCCACCCGTCCGAGACGATGTGGTGCATCGCGATGAGCACGGCGGCCTCGTCGGGCCCCAGCAGGACCAGCCGGGCGCGGAAGAGCGGCCCGCGCGCCAGGTCGAACGGGCAGACCGCGGCCTCCTGCACCAGCCGCAGCAGCTCCTGCTGCCGCGCGTCCTCCGGGAGCCCGGTCAGCTCCACGCGGGGGAAGTGGACCGGCGCCGGGGGGAGCACCACCTGCACGGGCTCCTCCTCCACCATGGCGAAGACGGTGCGGAGCACCTCGTGCCGCCGCACGATCTCCGTGAGCGTCCGGCCGAGCGCGCCCGTGTCCAGCGGCCCGCGGAGCCTCATGGAGATCGGGATGTTGCTGGCGGCGCTCCCGGGCTCCATCTGGTCGATGAACCAGAAGCGCGCCTGCGTGAACGAGAGGGGGATCGCCCCGTCGCGCGGCGCGGGACCGATCGTGTTCAGGTCACGGCGGGCGCGCGCCTTCTCCTCCATGATCTTCTGCAGGAGGAGGCGGCGCTCGGGGGAGAGGCCGGCGAGCGGGTCTGTGCGGTTCTCGTTCACGCGGGGAGTCTCTCTCTTGTCCTGGAGCAGGGCCGTCACCCGCTCCGCCAGTCCGGCCACGGTGGGGGCTTCGAAGAGGGCGCGCAGCGGGAGCTCCACGCCGAGCGCCTCGCGCACCCGGGATACGACGCGGGTCGCCAGGAGCGAGTGCCCCCCGAGCCCGAAGAAGTCGTCGTTCGCGCCCACGCGGTCGCGCTTCAGCACCTCGGCCCAGATCGCCGCCAGCGTCACCTCCTCCGGCGTGCTCGGGGCCACGTACTCGCTCGCGGCCGGGGCCGCGTCCGGCGCGGGGAGGGCGCGGCGGTCCAGCTTCCCCGTGGGGGTGAGCGGGAGCGACTCCAGCACCACCAGCGCGGCGGGGATCATGTGCTCCGGCAGCTCCTCCCTGAGGTGCGCGCGGAGCGTGGGCGCGTCCATCCACGCCCCGGGCACGGCGACCACGTAGCCGGCCAGCACCGGCTCGCCGGGGACGTCCTCGCGCACCACCACCACGGCTTCGCGCACGGACCGGTGCCGCTCCAGGGCGGCCTCCACCTCCCCGGGCTCGATGCGGAAGCCGCGCACCTTGACCTGCGCGTCCACGCGCCCCAGGAACTCCAGGGTGCCGTCCGCCAGCCGGCGCGTCCGGTCTCCCGTGCGGTACAGCCGCGCTCCGGGCTCGCCGGAGAACGCGTCCGGGACGAACCGGTCGGCCGTCAGCTCCGGGCGTCCCAGGTAGCCGCGCGCCACCCCCGCCCCGCCGACCCACAGCTCGCCCGGGACGCCCACGGGCTGCACGGCCCCGCCACGGCCGCAGACGTACAGCCGCACGTTCCCCAGGGGCCGTCCGATCCGGTGTCCCTCGACGGGGCCCTCCGCCGGGACGCGGTGCTCCGACGCGAGCACGGCGGCCTCGGTGGGGCCGTAGAGGACGTGGGTCTGTGCGGCGGGAAACGCGGCGCGCATCTCCTCCAGCAGCTCCGGCGGGACGCGGTCTCCGCCCACCCAGGCGCGGCGCACCCGCGGGAGCCGCCCGCCCTGCGCCGCGCGCACGATCCCGCGCATCAGGGCGGGGACGGCGTGCAGCGCCGTCGCGTCGCCCGCCTCCTCCACCAGCCGCTCCGGCTCCAGCACCCGCTCGCGCCCCACCAGGCGCACGGCGGCGCCCACGGTCAGCGGGAGGAGGGTCTCGAAGATCCAGATGTCGAACGCGAACGAGGCCAGCGACGGCACCACGTCCCCCGGCCCGACCCCGAGCGCCTCCCGCGCCGCGTCCAGCAGGTTCGCCAGGCTCCCGTGCTCCACCGCCACCCCCTTGGGACGCCCGGTGGAGCCGGAGGTGTGGATGACGTACGCCAGGTTGCGGGGGGAGAGGGCGACGGGCTCCGGGCCGGCGTCCTCTCCGGGACCGCCGGGGCCGTCCACCCGCACGGTCGCTCCCCCGTACCCCGGGAGCGCGTCCGCGGCGTCCCCGGCGGAGACCACCACGCGCACCCCCGCGTCCGCCAGGACCCACCCCAGGCGCTCCGCCGGGTAGGCCGGGTCCAGGGGGACGTAGGCGCCGCCCGCCCCGAGGATGCCGAGCGCACCCACCACCAGCTCCGGCCCGCGCTCCGCGCAGAGCCCCACCGGCGTCTCCGGCCCCACGCCACGATCCCGCAGCCCGGCCGCCAGCGCCCGTGCGCGGCGCGCCAGCTCCGCGTAGGTGAGGGCGCCTCCCTCCCAGAGGAGCGCCGGGGCGTCCGGGGCGGCGGCCGCCCGCGCGGCCACGCGCTCGTGCGCCCATCCCTGCGGGGGGTAGGCGCGCTCCGTGGCGTTCCAGCCGTGGAGCACCCGGTCCCGCTCCTCCCCCTCCAGCAGCTCGACCTCCCGGAGCCGGCGGCCGGGGTCGGCGGCCATCCCCTCCAGGAGCGAGGCGAAGTGCCCGGCCATCCGCTCCACGGTGGCGGAGTCGAACAGATCGGCGCGGTAGTTGAACAGGGCGAGGATCTCGTCCTCGCCGCCGTGCAGCGTCACCCCCAGGTCGAACGCGGAGGCGGAGGCGCTCCGTCCCAGCGGCTCCGTCTCCAGCTCGCCGAGGGCGAGGTCGCCGCCGTCCCCCTGCTCGCCGGCGTGCATGGTGAAGAGGACCTGGAAGAGCGGGTGGTGCCCCAGCGACCTTTCGGTCTTCACCTCGTCCACCAGGCGCTCGAAGGGGAGGTCCTGGTGCGTCTGCGCCTCCAGCACCCGCTCCCGCACCCGCCGCACCGCCTCCGCGACGGTGGGGTCGCCCGAGAGGTCGGCCCGCACCACCAGCGTGTTCACGAAGAAGCCGATCAGATCCTCCGTGTCGCGCCGGGTGCGCCCCGCCACCGGGGTCCCCACCACCACGTCGTCCGTCCCGGCCCAGCGCCCCAGGAGGGCGACGAACCCCGTGAGGACGGTCATGAAGAGGGTCGCCCCCTCGCGCCGCGAGAGAGCCCGCAGCTTCACGGCCGTCTCCGGCGGGATCACGACGGCGGCGCTCCCGGCGCGGTCGCTCGCGACGGCGGGGCGCGGCCGGTCCGTGGGGAGCTCCAGGACGGGGGGCGCGTCCGCCAGGCGGCCGCGCCAGTAGCGCACCTGCTCCTCCAGCGCCCCTTCCGTGAGCCACCCGCGCTGCCAGGCGGCGAAGTCCGCGTACTGCACCTTCAGCGGCGGGAGCGTCGACGGCTCGCCCCGCGAGAAGGCGGCGTACAGCTCCGACACCTCCCGCACCAGCACGCCCACGCTCCACTCGTCCCCGGCGATGTGGTGGAGGGTGAAGAGCACGGCGTGCTCGCCGCCGGCCAGGCGCACCCAGGTGGCGCGGAGGAGCGGACCCCGCGCCAGGTCGAAGGGGTGCGCGGCGTCCCTGTCCACGAGGCGCGCCAGCTCCTCCTCGCGGGCCTCCGGCGGGAGCGTGCCCAGGTCGACGAGAGGCATCGCGAGCGGCCCGGCGGGGAGGATCTCCTGCACCGGCTCGCCGTCCACTTCGGGGAAGACGGTGCGGAGCGCCTCGTGCCGCGCCGCGATCTCCGCCAGCGAGCGCCGCAGCACCTCCGCGTCCAGCGCTCCGCGGATGCGGAGCGGGAAGGGGAGGTTGTAGGCGGGGCTCCCCGGGTCCATCCGGTGGACCAGCCAGAGACGCTGCTGCGCGAAGGAGACGGGGAGCGGACGGTCGCGCGGAGCCGGCCGGATCTCCCAGGCCTCGAGCCGGTCGGGGGTCCGCTCCCGGACGAGCAGGGCCCCGATCCGCTCCGCGAGCGCCGCGACGGTGGGCGCCTCGAACAGGGCCCGCACCGGCACCTCCACCCCGAAGCCCTCGCGGATGCGCGAGACCACCCGCATCGCCAGCAGCGAGTGCCCCCCCAGCGCGAAGAAGTCGTCGTGCGCACCCACCCGGTCGCGCTTCAGCACGTCGCCCCAGATCGCCGCCAGCGTCGCCTCCTCCGGCGTCCGCGGCTCCACGTACCCGCCCCCCGTCTCCGCCGGCGCCGGGAGGGCGCGGCGGTCGATCTTCCCCGTGGGCGTCAGCGGGAGCGCCTCCAGCTCCACCAGCGCGGAGGGCACCATGTACTCCGGGAGCTCCCCCCGCAGCCGCGCCCGCACCTCCTCCGCGTCCACTCCCGCCCCGCTCGCCGGCACCACCCACCCCACCAGCCGATCCCCCCGCACCGCCACCGCGGCCTCCCGCACCGACGGGTGCCGCTCCAGCGCCGCTTCCACCTCGCCCGGCTCCACCCGGAACCCGCGCACCTTGAGCTGCTGGTCCGTCCGCCCCAGGAACTCCAGCGTCCCCTCCGCCAGCCACCGCACCCGGTCCCCGGTGTGGTACAGCCGCGCACCCGCCACCCTCCCGAACGGGTCGGGGACGAAGCGCTCCGCCGTCAGCTCCGGCCGCCCCAGGTACCCCCGCGCCAGGAGCCCCCCCAGGAGAAGCTCGCCCGGGACTCCGGCGGGGACGGGGTTGCCGGCGGGATCCAGCACGTACGCGGTGCGCCCCGCCAGCGGGCGCCCGATGGGGGCGGCGCTCCCCGCGTACCCCTCGGGGACGCCGCCCGGGACGTCGCAGGCGGTGGCGGTCACCACCGTCTCGGTGGGGCCGTACCCGTTGACCAGCCGCACCCCCGTCCGCTCGCTCCAGCGCCGCGCCACCGCGGCGGGGAGCGCCTCCCCCCCCAGCAGCAGCACCCGCAGCCCCGGCGGCGCGGCCCCCGCCCCGTCCTCCACCACCGCGTGCAGGTACGCGGGCGGAAGGTCGCCGTGGGTGATCCCCTGCTCCCCCAGCCGCGTCAGGTACTCCGCGGGACTCAGCGGCTCCGCGCCGCGCAGCACCACCGCCGCGCCGCTCGTCAGCGGGAGCAGCACCTGCTCCAGCGACACGTCGAACGCGGGTGAGGCGAGCTGGAGCAGCCGGTCACCGGGCCCGAGGTCCAGCACGCGCCCCATGGTCCGCAGGTGCGCCGCGGCGGCCCGGTGCTCCACGGCGACTCCCTTGGGGGTCCCGGTGGAGCCGGAGGTGTAGAGGACGTATGCCAGGTTGGCGGGATCGACGGGTGCCTCCGGCGCCTCCGCGGCCGGCTCCCTCCCCGCCTCCTCCTCCACCCGCACAACCTCGCCGGCGAACCCCGCCGCCCACGCCCCCGACCGCCCGTCCGTCACCAGCACCCGCGCGCCCGCGTCGGCGAGCACGTGCCCCAGGCGCTCCGCCGGGTACGACGGGTCCAGCGGGAGGTAGACGCCCCCCGCCCGGAAGGTCGCCAGCATGGCCACCACCAGCTCCGGGCTCCACTCCAGGCACACCCCCACCCGCACCTCCGGCCCCGCCCCCCGCTCCCGCAGCACGCCGGCGAGCGCCGCGGCGCGGCGCTCCAGCACGGCGTAGGTCAGCGTCTCCGCGCCGTGCACCAGCGCCACCGAGTCGGGGGTGCGCGCGGCCTGCGCGGCGAACAGGGCGTGGACCGTCTCCTCCCCGGGGGCGGCCGGGGCCGTGGCGCTCCAGGCGCCCAGCACCTGCGCGCGCTCCTCCCCGGTGAGCAGCTCCAGCGTGGAGATGGCGCGGTCGGGGTACGCCGTCACCTGCGCCAGCAGCCGGCGCAGGTGCTCCGCCATGCGCGCCACCGTCGAGAGCTCGAACAGCTCGGTGCGGGCCACCAGCTCGCCCGCGGCCCTCTCCTTCCACTCGGTCAGGGAGAGCCCCAGGTCGAACTCGGTGGCGATCCCCTCGGGGTGGATCGGCACGATGGACAGCTCCCCGGGATGCCCGGCCCCGCTCCCGCTCCCGCCGAAGGAGCTCTGGAGGGAGAAGATGACCTGGAAGAGCGGCGTCCGCCCCAGCACGCGCTCCGGCTGGAGCTCCTCCACCAGGCGCTCGAAGGGGACGTCCTGGTGCGACTGGGCGCCCAGCGTCGCCTCGCGCACCCGCCCCAGGAGGACGCGCGCGGTGGGGTCGCCCGACAGGTCGGTGCGCACCACCAGGGTGTTCAGGAACGGGCCGATCAGCCCCTCCGTCTCCACCCGCCCGCGCCCCGCCACCGGCATCCCGACGCTGACGTCCTCCTGCCCCGACCAGCGCGCCAGGAGGAGCTGGAGCGCCGCCATGAGCACCATGAACGGCGTCGCCCCCTCCTCCTGCGCCAGCGCCCGCAGCGGCCCCACCTCCGCGGCCCTGAACTCCACGGGGACCTTCGCCCCGCGCATCCCCGGGAGGACGGGGCGGGGGCGGTCGGTGGGGAGGTCCAGCACGGGCGGAGCCCCGGCCAGCCGCTCGCGCCACCACTCCAGCTCCCGCTGCACCCCCTCCCCGGTGAGCCACTGCCGCTGCCACACGGCGTAGTCGGCGTACTGGATGGGGAGCTCCGCGAGCGGCGAGGGGAGCCCCTTCGAGAACGCCCCGTACAGGGCCAGCAGCTCCCGCGTCAGCACCTCCATGCTCCACCCGTCCGAGACGATGTGGTGCATCCCCATCACCAGGGCCGCCCGGTCGGGCCCCAGCACGACCACCCGGCAGCGGAAGAGCGGCCCGCGCGCCAGGTCGAAGGGGAGGAGCGACGCCTCCTCCACCGTCCGCAGAAGCTCGCGCTCCCGCGCCTCCTCCGGGAGCCCGGACAGGTCCACGCGGGGGAGGAGGGCCGGCGCGGGGGGGAGCACCACCTGCTCCGGCTCCTCGTCCCGCACGGCGAAGACGGTGCGCAGCACCTCGTGCCGCCGCACGATCTCGGTGAGCGTCCGGTGCAGCGCCTCCGCGTCCAGCCGCCCGCGGAGCCGCAGGGCGCTGGTGATGTTGTGGGCGGCGCTCCCGGGCTCCATCCGGTCGATGAACCAGAAGCGCGTCTGCGCGAAGGAGAGGGGGAGCGCCCCGTCGCGCGGGACGGAGCGGAGCTCCGCGGGCGCGCTTCGCGCGCGCGCCTTCTCCTGCAGGATCTTCTGCAGGAGGAGGCGGCGCTCGGTGGAGAGGCCGGCGAGCGGGTCGGGGGTGTCCTGCACCCGCGTCACCCCTCCCGGAGAAGGCGCATCACCTCCTCCTCCGAGAGCCCGGCCAGGCGCTCCAGCTCCACGGCCAGCTCAGCCTCGTCCACGTCCTCCATGGCCGGGGTGTGCTCGCCCAGGCGCCCGGCCAGCTCCTCCACCGTGGGCGCCTCGAACAGGGTGCGGAGCGTCACCTCCACCCCGAACTGCTTGCGGACGCGGGAGATGACCCGGGTGGCGAGGAGCGAGTGCCCGCCCAGGGCGAAGAAGTCGTCGTGGACGCCCACCTTCTCCACCCCCAGCACGTCGCCCAGGATCTCGGCCAGGATCTCCTCCACCGGGGTGCGGGGCGCCACGTACTCCCGCGTGGGGGCGCTCCCGGCCTCGGGGGCGGGGAGGGCGCGCCGGTCCAGCTTCCCGTTGGGGGTGAGCGGGAAGGCCTCCATCCCCACGAAGAAGGACGGGATCATGTACTCCGGGAGCCGCTCGCGCAGCCACGCCCGCAGCGCCCCCTCCTCCGGGCCCGCGGCGCCCTCCGCCGCCACGGTGTAGGCCACCAGGCGGGCCTCGCCCTGCGCGTCCGGGTGGACCACGGCCAGCGCGTCGGACACCGAGGGGTGCGACCGCAGCGCCGCCTCCACCTCCCCCAGCTCGATGCGGAAGCCGCGCACCTTGACCTGGAAGTCGCTGCGGCCCAGGTACTCCAGCTCCCCGTCGGCCGTCCACCGGACCCGGTCCAGCACCCGGTACATCCGCGACCCCGCCGGGCCGAAGGGACAGGGGAGGAAGCGCTCGGCGGTGAGCGCCGGCCGGTCCAGGTAGCCCCGGGCCAGCCCGTCGCCCGCCAGGTACAGCTCCCCGGCCACCCCGGCCGGGACCGGGCGCAGCCCGGCGTCCAGCACGTAGGCCCGGGTGTTCGCGACCGGCCGGCCCACCGTCACCCGGTCGGCGCCCCGGGGCACCTCGCTCCAGGTGGAGTAGGTGGTGTCCTCGGTGGGGCCGTAGAAGTTGCGCACCGCCTCCACGTGGCCCAGGGCGTACAGCTCCCGGGCCAGCTCGGCGGGGAGCGCCTCGCCGCCCAGGTCGAAGGCCCGCACGCTCCGGGGGATCCCCCCGGTCCGCAGCAGCTCCAGGGCGGCGGTGGGGACCATGGTGGCCAGCCGCACCCCGGCGTCGGACGGGAGCGCGGACAGCTCCAGGGCGTTCTCCACCAGGAAGAGCGTCCCGCCCCAGCAGAGCGTCCCGAAGATCTCCGCCACCGACACGTCGAAGGAGACGGAGGTCGACGCCAGCGACGACGCCCGCTCCTCGGCGGGGATGGTGTCCCGGAGCCAGTGGAGGAGGACGCCCACGCTCCGGTGCCGGATCATCGTCCCCTTGGGGGTGCCGGTGGAGCCGGAGGTGTAGATCACGTGCGACAGGTTGTCCGGCGTGACCCCGGAATCCGGGGCCGCGTCGCCCGCGGCGGCGACGGCCTCCCGCTCGGCGTCCGTCCGCACCAGGCGCACCCCTTCCGCCGGGAGCCGGTCGGCCAGGTGCGAGTGGGTGAGGACCACGGGCGCGCCCGCGTCCTCCACCATGAAGGCCAGGCGCTCCGCCGGGTACGCCGGGTCCAGCGGGACGTAGGCGCCGCCCGCCTTGAGCACGGCCAGGAGCCCCACCAGCAGCTCCGGCGTCCGCTCCATGCACACCGCCACCCGCGTCTCCGGCCCCACGCCCAGCGAGCGCAGGTGGTTGGCGAGGCGGTTGGCGCGCAGCTCCAGCTCCGCGTAGCTCACCGGCTCGCCGCGGTGCACGACCGCCGCCGCGTCCGGCGTGCTCGCCGCCTGCATGGCGAACAGCCGGTGCACGGTGGCCTCCGCGGGGTAGTCGCGGCCGGTGGCGTTCCACTCCACGAGCACCTGCTGGCGCTCCGCGTCGCCGGCCAGCTCCACGTCGCCCAGGCGCCCCTCGGGGTCGGCGGCGAACGCCTCCAGCACGGCGCCGAAGCGCTCCAGCATCCGCGACACCGCCGCGCCGTCGAAGCGGTCGCGGGCGTACATGGCCGTGAGCGCGAAGGCGTGTCCCGACCCGCCGGGGGTGCTGACCAGCGTGAGCGGGTAGTCCGTCTGCTCGATCCCGCCCACCGTGTCCACCTCGAAGGAGCGCTCCGCCGCGGGGCCCTGCTCCAGGGCGTCCTCCACCGGGTAGTTCTCGAACACCAGGATGCTCTCGAAGAGCGGCGCGCCCTGCACCTCGCTCCAGCGCTGCACCTGGGCCAGCGGGGAGTACTCCAGCTCCCGGACCTGCGCCTGGAAGCCCTGCAGGGCGCGCAGCCAGGGGAGGACGGGCTCGGCGGCGTCCACGCGCACCCGTACCGGGAGCGTGTTGATGAAGAGCCCCACCATCCCCTCCACTCCCTCCACCTCGGGCGGGCGCCCGGAGACGGTGGAGCCGAACACCACGTCCGTCTCGCCGGAGTAGCGGGACAGCACCAGCGCCCAGGCGCCCTGCACCAGGGTGTTCAGGGTGAGCCCGTTGGAGCGGGCCAGCGCCTGGACCGCCGCGCCGCTCTCCGGCGGCAGGGCGAAGGTGGCACGGTCGAAGCCCCGCTCCCGCCCGGCCCCGCCGGAGCGCTCCAGCCCCAGCGGGGTGGGGGCGGTGAAGCCGGCCAGCGCCTCCCTCCAGAAGCCCTCCGCCGCGGCCAGGTCCTGCCGCAGCAGCCAGGCGATGTAGTCGCGGTATGCGCGGTTGGGGACGAGCGCCACCTCCCGGCCGCCGGCGTAGGCGTCGTACAGCGCCACCAGGTCGCGGAACACCAGCGGGATGCTCCACCCGTCCAGGAGGATGTGGTGGTGCGTCCACACCAGCCGCCGCCGCTCGTCCGCGAGGCGGAAGAGCCCCACCCGCATCAGCGGCGGGCGCGCGGGGTCGAAGCCCTCCGCGCGGTCCGCGTCCAGGAACGCCTCCATCCGGGCGTCCTGGTCGGCCCCGGAGAGCCCGCGCCAGTCCTCCCGGCGCACCCGCAGCTCGGCCGCGCGGCGCACCACCTGGAAGGGGCGCTCGATCCCGTCGTCCCAGGCGAAGCCGGTGCGCAGCACGGCGTGGCGCCGCACCACCCCCTGCCACGCCCGCTCGAACGCCTCCTCGTCCAGCTCGCCCACCAGGTCGTAGGAGAACTGCCCCACGTAGGCGCCGCCCTCCGGCGCCACCAGGGTGTGGAAGAGCATCCCCTCCTGCATGGGGGTCAGCGGGTACACGTCCTCCACGCCCCGCTCGCTCCCCAGCAGCGCGTCCACCCCGGCCTGGTCCAGCCCGGCCAGCGGGAAGTCGCCGGGGGTGTACCCCCCCGCGTCCACCGAGCCGGCGCCGGCCGCCAGCGCCCGCAGCTCCTCGGCGAAGGCGTCGGCCAGGCGCCGCACGGTGTCCTCGCGGTGCACCTCCGGGGAGTAGGCGATGCGGGCGCGCAGCACCCCGTCGCCCGACACCAGGACGTTGACCTCCAGGAGCACGGAGCGCTCCCCGCCCGGCGCGCGGGTGCGGCCGACCGGCTCCCGCGCCACGTCCCAGAACGACTCGGAGGAGAAGGTGGCGCCGAGCTGCCCCAGGTAGTTGAACGCCACCTGGGCCCGCGGGAGGGCGCGGAGCCGCTCCCGGGCCGCGCCGCTCCCCAGCCAGCGCAGCAGCCCGTAGCCGATCCCCCGGCCCGGGAGGGCGCGGAGCTGCTCCTTGACCGCCCGGAGCGCGGCCCCCCCGTCCTCCGCGCCGCGGAGGTCCAGGAGGACCGGGTACATGGCGGTGAGCCACCCCACGGTGCGGGACAGGTCCACGCCCTCCACCACCTCCTCCTCGCGGCCGTGCCCCTCCATCTCCACCAGGAGTCGGGGCTCCCCGGTCCAGCGCGCGAAGGCGCGGGCCAGCGCCGCCAGGAGCACGTCGTTGATCTGCGCGTGGTAGGCGGCGGTCACCTCCTGGAGGAGGGCGCGCGTCTCCGCCTCGTCCAGATCCACGCCCAGCGTCGTCTCCGACTCCGTGGTGTTGGGGCCCGCGGCGTCCACGGGGAGGGCGGGGACACCGGCGCGCGCCTCGTCGGCCCAGAAGCCCAGCTCCGCGTCCAGCGCGCCGGAGCGGGCGTGGCCCTCCAGCTTCAGCGCCCACTCGCGGAACGAGGTGGTCTTGGGCGGGAGGACCGCCGCCTCGCCGCGCCGGAGCTGCCCGTACGCGGTCTCCAGGTCCTCCACCAGGGTGCGCCAGGAGGCGCCGTCCACCACCAGGTGGTGCGCCATGAACAGGAGGCGCCCCGGCTCCTCGCCGAAGTGGAAGTAGGCGGTGCGCACCAGCGGCCCCGACGTCAGGTCCAGGGAGCGCTGCAGCTCGCCCGCGCGGCGCTCCACCGCGGCGGCGCGCTCCTCCGGGGAAGCGCCGGACAGGTCGATCCACTCCAGCGGCGCCTCCGCGTCGGCGGCGGCGTTGTGCTGCGTCCAGTGCCCGTCCGCCCCCCGGGTGTAGCGCAGGCGGAGGGCGTCGTGGTGCTCCAGCACGGCGCGCACCGCGCCGGCCAGCGCCCCGCGCTCCAGCGCCTCGCGGGGGGCCAGGAGGACGGGCATGTTCCAGTGCGCCCGCTCCGGGACGTCCTGGTCGAAGAACCAGGCCTGCACCGGGGTGAGCGGGACCTCGCCGGTGACGATCCCCTGCTCCGCCTCCACCGCGGCCGCGCTCCCGGCCAGCGGGGCCAGCTCGGCGATGGTGGGGTGCTCGAAGAAGTGCCGCGGCTTGAGCTGCACCCCGGCGCGGTGCGCCCGCGCCACCACCTGGATGGAAAGGATGGAGTCGCCGCCCAGCTCGAAGAAGTTGTCGTGGACCCCCACGCTCGGCACGCGGAGCACCTCCTCCCAGGCGAGCGCCAGCCGGGCCTCGGTCTCGTTGCGGGGGGCCACGAAGCCCTCGCGCCCGGCGCCCCGCTCGGGGGCGGGGAGGGCGTTGCGGTCGATCTTCCCCGACGGGGTCATGGGCCAGCCGTCCAGCGCCAGGAAGGCGCCGGGGACCATGTACTCCGGGAGGCTCTCCTTGATGTGCGCGCGCAGCTCGGCGGGGGCGGGGACGGTGGCCCCGGCGGGCGGCACCAGGTACGCCACCAGGCGCCGGTCGCCCGGCTCGTCCTCGCGCACCATCACCACCGCGCCGTCCACCGCCGGGTGGCGCAGCAGCGTGGCCTCGATCTCACCGGGCTCGATGCGGTAGCCGCGCACCTTGACCTGCTGGTCGGTCCGGCCCTGGAACTCCAGCGTCCCGTCGGCCAGCCAGCGCACCCGGTCGCCGGTGCGGTACAGCCGCGCACCGGGCTCGCCCCCGAACGGGTCGGGGACGAAGCGCTCGGCGGTGAGGTCCGGGCGGCCCTGGTACCCCTCGGCCACCCCGCGCCCGCCCAGCAGGAGCTCGCCGGGGACGCCCACCGGCACCTGCCGGGTGGGCTCGTCGCACACGTACACCCGCGCGTTCGCCAGCGGCGAGCCGATCAGCGTGCGGGTGGCGCGGGCCGGGTCGTCCACCCGGTGCGCGGTGCACAGGATGGTGCCCTCGGTGGGGCCGTACAGCACCCACAGCTCCGCCTGGGGGAAGGCGGCGCGCATCTCCCCCCACAGGTCGGCGGGGACCACGTCGCCGCCGACGAAGGCGCGCCGCACCCCCGCCACCGGGCCCTCGGGCGAGGCGGCCACGGTGCGCACCACCTGCCGCATCAGCGCGGGGACGGCGTGCAGCAGCGCCGCGTCGCGGATCTCCGCGACCAGCGCCGCCATGTCGGTGATGCGCTCGGTGGGGATCACCCGCACCGCGCCGCCGGAGACCAGCGGCCCCAGCGCCTCGAAGAGCCAGATGTCGAAGGCGAAGGAGGCGAGCGAGGGGATCACGTCCCCGGCCCGCAGCCCGAACGCCTCGCGGCAGGCCAGGAGCGTGTTGAGCAGGCTCCCGTGCTGCACCCGCACGCCCTTGGGGCGGCCGGTGGAGCCGGAGGTGTAGATCACGTACGCCAGGCTCTCCGCGAAGGTGGCGTCCTCCACCGGGAGGTCGCTCTCCGCCGCCAGGAGGTCCCGGTCGCGGTCCAGGCAGATCGTCTCCGCCCGGTGCGCCGGGAGCCGGCCCAGGAGCCGCTCCTGGGTGAGGAGGACGGGGACCGCCGCGTCCTCCAGGACCCAGGACAGCCGGTCCTCCGGGTACGCCGGGTCCAGCGGGACGAAGGCCCCGCCCGACTTGAGGACGCCCAGGAGCGCCACCACCATCTCCGGGCTCCGCTCCACGCACACGCCCACGCGGGTGTCCGGCACGACGCCGCGGGCGCGGAGCGCGCGGGCGAGCTGGTTGGAGCGCCGGTCCAGCTCCGCGTAGGTGAGCGTTGCCCCGGCGAAGGCCAGGGCCGGGGCGTCGGGCGCGCGCGCCGCCTGCTCCGCGAAGAGCCGGTGCGCGCCGCGGTAGGCGGGGAAGGAGGCGGCGGTGGAGTTCCACCCGCGCAGCAGGTCGCGCTCCACGGCCGAGAGCACCCCGATCTCCGAGACGCGCAGCTCCGGGTTGTCGGCCACCTGCTCCAGCATGTAGTGGTAGTTCTCCCACATGCGGACGATGGTGGACTCGTCGAACAGGTCGGAGTTGTACTCCAGCACCCCGCCCACGTGGTCGATGTTGTCCTTGAGCAGGTAGGTCAGGTCGAACTTGGTGGTCCCGGTGTCCACCAGCCCGCTGTTCCCGTAGGCGGCGCGCATCAGCCCGCCGTCCCGCCCCTCGGCGGCGCCCAGCATGCTGATGGCGGGGCGCTCCAGCCCGAACATCACCTGCAGGAGCGGGTTGCGGCTCAGGTCGCGCTCCAGGTGCAGGCTCTCCAGCAGCTTCTCCAGGGGGAGGTCGGCGTTGGTGTAGGCGTCCAGCGCCACCTCGCGCACCTGGCGGAACAGCTCCAGGAAGGTGGGGTCGCCGCCGAGCGAGGAGCGGAGCGCCAGCGTGTTGATGAAGAAGCCGATCATCTTCTCGGTCTCTTCACGCTGGCGGTTGGCCTCCACGGTGCCGACGATCAGGTCCTCCTGCCCCGTGTAGCGGAAGATCTGCGCCTTGTACACCGAGAGCATCAGGATGAAGAGGGTGATCCCCTCCGCCTTGCAGATGTCCTCCAGCCGGTTCTTGAGCTCCGGTCCCACGTACGGCTTGAAGAGCCCGCCGTTGTAGGTGCGGTACGGGGGCCGCGGCCGGTCGGTGGGGAGCTCCAGCACCGCCGGGGCCTGCGCCAGGTGCTCCCGCCAGTGGGCCACCTGCTGCTCCAGCCGCTCGCCGGACACGTACGTCCGCTGCCACACGGCGTAGTCGGCGTACTGGACCGGGAGCTCCTTGAAGGGGGAGGGGAGGCCGTGCACCAGGGCGGTGTACACCACGTACCACTCCTGGAAGAAGACGATCCCCGACCACCCGTCCACGGCGATGTGGTGGAAGGTCACCACCAGGATGTGGTCCTCGTCCGCCATGCGGATGAGGCGCGTCCGCACCAGCGGCGGGCGGCGCAGGTCGTGGGGCATGGACGACTCCTCGGTGGTGAGCCGCAGCGCCTCGCGCTCGCGCTCCTCCTCCGGGACGTGGCGCAGGTCGTCCACGCGGATGGTGGCGGCCACCTCGGGGTGGATCACCTGCACCGTCTCCCCGTCGATCACCTCGAAGCCGGTGCGCAGCACCTCGTGGCGGAGGACGATGTCCTTGAACGCCAGGTCGGCGAGGACCGGGTCCAGCTTCCCCACCAGGCGCTGCGAGGCGGAGACGTTGTAGAACGGGTTCCCCGGCTCCAGCTGGTCCAGCACCCACATCCGCTCCTGCTGGTAGGAGAGCGGGAGCGGCCTGCTCCGGTCGGCGCGGGAGATGGGGGGGATGACGTGCGTGGCCCCGGCCTGGCGCAGCGCCTCCACCTGCTCCGCGAGCCCGGCCACCGTGGGGTGCTCGAAGAGGGCCTGCAGCGACAGCTCCACCTGGAAGTGCTCGCGCACGCGGGAGATGATCTGCGTGGCGTACAGCGAGTGCCCGCCCAGGGCGAAGAAGTCGTCGTGGACGCCGACCCGGTCGATCTCCAGCATCTCCTGCCACACCTCCGCGATCCGCTCCTCGTCGCCGGTGCGCGGGGCCACGTAGGCGTTGGCGAGCGCGGGGCGGGCGTGCCCGGGGGCGGACGAGTTCAGCGACGGGACCGCGGGCACCTGGTCGGGGCGGGCGGCCACGCGGCGCGACCCGGCGCGAACCTCGGGCTCCGCGGCGGAGAGCGCGCGCTCCACGGCGCCGAGCCAGGCGGCGACGGCCTTGTCGCGCTCGGGCGGGGGGGCCAGGAAGGGCGCCTCCACCGCCTGCCAGCGGTCCCAGGTGGCCGCGGTCCAGGGGGTGGGGTGCGACGCGCCGTGGTGCCGCGCGACGGCGGCGGCCAGGTGCGCGGCGGCGGTGGCGCTGGTGCGCTCCGTCCCCCCGGCGGGGATCCAGGAGTGCACCAGGCAGAAGTCCAGCGGGAGCCCCTCCAGCGCCCCCTCCAGGGCGGCGAGCTGCCCCTCCAGGCGGCGGAACACCTCCTCCGCCCCGGCGGGGTCGGTCCCCATCACGGCGTCCAGCGACTGCGTGTGGAAGGCGCCGTGGATCTCCCCGAAGCGGGCGCGGGCGCGCTCCAGCGCCTCGTGCACCGCCGACGGGTCGGCGAAGTCCACCGCCAGCACCATCACCTCGGCGCGCGCCTCCAGCGAGCGCACCCCGCGGATCAGGCGCGACGTGGGGTCGTCCTCGTCGTGGAAGCCCAGGTAGCCGTCCCACTCCTCCCGCTCCGGGAAGTGCGGGCCCTGCACCATCACCAGCCGCGCCCGGGCCGTCTTCGCCAGGTGCCCGGCCAGCGCCAGGGCGCTCTCCCCCAGCCGCCCGGTGAACAGGTAGGTGCCGCCCTGGCGGAAGGGGACGCGCCCCGGGAGCGGGCGCACCCGCTGCGGGACCTGCGCCCAGCGGTTCCACCCGCGCAGCGCCACCACGGGCTCCGCCGCGTCGGAGGCGATCTCGGCCAGGAGGGCGTCGGCGGCGCGCGCGGGGTCCGTCCCCGGCCGCACGTCGATGACCCGGCACCCGATCCCCGGGAACTCGGCGGGGATGGTGGCGGCCGGCCCCAGGAGGGTGGCGCGGGCGGGGTCGGTGGCCTCGGCGCCCGTCACCTCGTGCAGCCGGTCGGCCACCACGCGGATGCGCGACTCCTCGCCGCCGTCGCGCTCCATGGCGCGCGCCAGGTGCAGGAGCGAGGTGTACCCCCGCTCGTACGCGGTGCGGAACGAGCCCACGGCGCCCTCGCCGGGCGCCTCGCCGCCCACGCTCCACAGGTGCACCACCTCGGTGGGGACGGAGCGCACCATGCGGAGCGCCGTCAGCAGGGTGCGGTAGTCCTCGGACTCGCCCGGGCGCACCTGGTAGTGGCGGTCGCCCCTGGACTCGAACCCGGTCCCCGGGAGGACGGTGTACACCTCCGCGCCGGCGGCCTCCAGCCGCTGCGTGAGCGCGGCGCCCAGCCCCGCGCCGTCGGAGAACAGCAGCCAGCGGGTCCCCGCCAGCCGCTCCGGGTCGGGGCGCGGGGCCGGGAGGGTGCGGCGCCACCCGGGAACGTGGATGCGGCGCTCGGCCGGGGCGCTCCGCCCCCGCTCCGGGACGTGCCGGGTCTCCATGTCGATCCAGTACCGCTGCCGCTGGAACGGGTAGGTGGGGAGGGGGACGCGGCGGCGCCGCTCCCCCTTCGCGAACCCCGTCCAGTCGATCCGCGCCCCCGCCATCCAGAGCCGGCCCAGCGTCTCCAGGAGGACGGCCAGGTCCGACTGCCGGGTGTAGGCGTGGCGCAGCGAGGCCAGCACCGAGGTCTCCGCCGCCCCGGACTGGAGCGCGAAGGTCCCCAGGGTGCGGCCCGGCCCCACCTCAAGGAGGAGGCGGGAGCGGTCGCGGAGGATCTCCTCCATCCCCTCCGAGAAGCGCACCGTGCGGCACAGGTGCCGCGTCCAGTACTCGGGACTCGTCGCCTCCTCCGCCGTGATCCAGGTACCCGTGACGTTGGAGACGAAGGGGATCTTCGGCGCCTTCAGCTTGGCCCGCCCCACGCGCTCGGCCAGCCGCTCGGCCACCGGGTCCATCATGGGGGAGTGGAAGGCGTGCGAGGCGTTCAGCCGCCGGCACGCCACCCCGCGCCCCACCAGCTCCGCCTCCAGCGCGTCCACCGCCTCGGTCGGCCCCGAGACCGTGCACAGCCCCGGCGCGTTCACCGCGGCCAGCGCCAGCCCGTCCCCGAGGAGCGGCGTCACCTCCGCGCGGTCCATGGGGACGGCGAGCATGGCCCCGGCGGGGAGCTCGCCGATGAGCCGGGCGCGCTCGGCCACCAGCCCCAGCGCGTCCTCCAGCCCCAGCGACCCCGCGACGGTGGCCGCGACGTACTCGCCCAGCGAGTGACCGATCAGCGCCTTGGGCTGCACCCCCCACGACATCCAGGTGCGCGCCAGCGCGTACTCCACCACGAAGACCGCCGGCTGCGCCAGCTCGGTGCGCCCCAGCGGCGACGCCGAAAGGTCGGCGTCGCCGCCGCGCCCCAGCATGCTCCGCAGGTCGGTCTTCCCCGTGGCCGGGGCCGCGGCGGCGTCCGCGCGCTGCTCGGCCGCGGGCTCGCCGGGGAAGAGCGCCTCGCGCACGTCGGTGCCGAGCTGGGCCTTGAGGATCTCGGCGCAGCGGTCCACCTCGCGGCGGAAGACGGGCTCGGCCTCGTACAGCCCGCGCGCCATCTGCCCGTAGTGGTCGCCCAGCCCCGGGAAGAGGAACACCACCCCCCGCCCGTCCCAGTCCTCGGCCACGGTCAGGAGCCGCTGCGGGTCGCGGCTCTCCAGCGCGGCGATGGCCTCCTCGCGGTCGCGGCACACCAGCACCCGCCGCTGCCCGAAGCGCCGCCGCCCCACGCGGAGCGTGTGCGCCACGTCGGCGAAGTCCTGCTCCGGGTGCTCGCGGAGGTGGGCGGCCAGCCGGTCGGTGGCGGCCTCCAGCGCGTCCGGGGTGCGGGCGGAGATCGCCAGGAGCTGCCAGGGGCGCGAGGGGCCGGAGGGCTCCACGGCGGGCGCCTCCTCCAGCACCATGTGCGCGTTGGTCCCCCCCATCCCGAAGGAGGACACGCCGGCGCGCCGCGGCGAGCCGTTCGGCTTCCAGGGGCGCAGCTCGGTGTTGACGAAGAAGGGGGAGCCGGCGAAGTCGATCTTGGGGTTGGGCTTCTCGAAGTGCAGCGAGGGGGGGAGCTCGCCGTGCTCCAGCGCCAGGACGGCCTTGATGAGCCCGGTCACCCCCGCGGCGGAGTCCAGGTGCCCCACGTTGCTCTTCACCGAGCCCAGGGCGCAGAACCCGCGCCGGTCGGTCCCGGAGCGGAAGGCCTGGGTCAGCGCCTCCACCTCGATGGGGTCGCCCAGCTCGGTGGCCGAGCCGTGCCCCTCGATCAGGGTGATGGTCTCCGGGGAGACGCCGGCCAGGGCGATGGCCTCCAGGATGGCCTTGGCCTGCCCGTCCTTGCGGGGGGCCGTGTAGCCGATCTTGGCGGAGCCGTCGTTGTTGACCGTGGAGCCGCGGATCACCGCGTGCACGGTGTCGCCGTCGGCGAGGGCGTCCTCCAGCCGCTTGAGCACCACCACCCCCACCCCGCTCCCGGGGACGGCGCCGCGCGCCTCCGCGTCGTACGAGCGGCACTCGCCGGTGGGGGAGAGGGGGCCCCCCTCCTGGTAGGCGTAGCCCACGCGCTGCGGGACGCTCACCGAGACGCCCCCGGCGAGCGCCAGGTCCGACTCGCCCGCCAGGAGGCTCTGCACCCCCAGGTGCACCGCCACCAGCGAGGAGGAGCACGCCGTCTGCACGTTGATGCTGGGCCCCTCCAGGTTCAGCTCGTAGGCCACGCGCGTGGCCACGTTGGAGGTGGTGTTCCCCAGCCGCACGTCCAGCCCGCCCTTCCGGAGCCGCGGGGACGACTCCAGGTTCATCCAGTACCCGTTCAGCTCCGCCCCCGAGAAGGAGCCGATGCGGCCCTGGAACGACTCCGAGTCGTAGCCGGCGGTCTCCAGCGCCTCCCAGGCGGACTCCAGGAAGAGGCGGTGCTGCGGGTTCAGGACCGCGGCCTCGCGCGGGGAAAGCCCGAAGAACGCGGCGTCGAACATCTCCACGTCGTCCAGCGAGCCCTGCGCGCGGACGTAGCCGGGGGCCTCGAACATCGCCCGGGGGACGCCGGCGGCGAGCAGGTCCTCGTCGGTAGGGCGGGTGATGCAGTCCCTCCCCTCGCGGAGGTTGCGCCAGAACTCCTCCACGCTGCGCGACTTGGGAAAGCGCCCCGCCATCCCGATGATCGCGATCTCCTGCCCGGTCAGCGCGTCGTTCTCACCCGCGTTGCTCATCGTCGGTTCCCCTGAAGTTGGTTCTCACGCCGGAGGCGCGGGCGGTGCGCTGCACCGCTGTCCGCGCCCGGCGTGCGTCGGCCCTGTCCATCACGTCCCGCGCGGCCTCCCCCGGGCCGTCCCGGAGCTGGTCCACGCGCCGCGCCATCTCGGCCAGCGTGCGGAGCTGGAAGAGGTCGGGGACGGAGAGCCCCGCCCCCGCCCCGCCCGCCAGCCGCTCGTGCAGCCGCACCAGGAGGAGGGAGTCCCCCCCCAGGTCGAAGAAGTTGTCCCCCGCCCCCACCCGCTCCGTCCCCAGCACCTCGCGCCACGCTGCCGCCAGCACCTCCTCGGTGGGGGTGCGCGGCGGCACCCACTCCCGCCCGGCGCCGTCCTCCCCGGGAGCGGGGAGGGCGCCCCGGTCCAGCTTCCCGTTGCGGGTGGTGGGGAGCGCGTCCAGCACCGCCCAGGCGGAGGGGACCATGTGCTCCGGGAGCCTTGCCCGCAGCCACCCCCGCAGCGCGTCCGCCGGCCCGCGCGCGCCCTGGCGCGGGACCACGTAGGCCGCCAGCCGCGTCCCGCCCCGGGCGTCGGGGCGCGCCACCACCGCGGCGTCGCGCACCGCCGGGTGCTCGCGGAGCACGGCGGCCACCTCCCCCGGCTCCACCCGCGCCCCGCGGATCTGCACCTGGTCGTCCGCCCGCCCGCGGTACTCCAGGCACCCGCAGGGGAGGCTCCGCGCCAGGTCGCCGGTGAGGTACAGGCGCGCCCCCGGCGCACCTGCGAACGGGTCGGGGACGAAGCGCTCCGCGGTGAGGTCGGCCCTCCCCAGGTAGCCGCGCGCCAGGCGCGTCCCGGCCAGCGCCACCTCCCCCTCCTCCCCGTCGGGCACCGGGTCGCCGGCCGGGTCCAGGAGGCGGAGCGCCGTCCCCGCCAGCGGCCGCCCGATCGTGGGCGACGCGGAGCCGTCGATCCAGGCGGCGGTGGCGTCCACGGTGAACTCCGCGGGGCCGTAGAGGTTGCAGACCCGGGTGGCGGGGAGGGCGCGGAGCGCCGCCCAGTCGGCCGCGTCCAGCGCCTCGCCCCCGGAGAGGACCAGCGAGGGGGCGTGGCTCCCCGGCTCCCCCAGCCCCGCGGCGAGGAGGGCCCGGAGCACGGTGGGGGTGCAGTCCAGCACCTCCACCCCGGAGTCGCGCAGCCAGGCCAGCATCCGCGCCGGCTCCGTCCGCTCCCGCTCCGGCACCACGTGCAGCGCGTGCCCGCGGAGGAGCTGGATCCACTGCTTGACCGAGCCGTCGAACACCAGCGGGGCGTTGAGCGACACGCGCAGGGGCCCGCCGAGGCCGCGGTACACCTCGTCCTCCAGCGCCGCCGACAGGTCGAGCACCGCGCGGTGCGACACCATCACCCCCTTGGGCGCGCCGGTGGAGCCGGAGGTGTGGATCACGTACGCCAGCCCGTCCGGACCGACCCGCGCGTCGGGGGCTTCGGGGGGCTCCGCCTCCAGCGCGGCGCGGTCGCCGTCCAGGCAGACCACGCGCTCCCGGGGGACGGGGACCCGCTCGCGGAGGCCGGGCCGGGAGACCAGGGCGACGAGCCCGCTCCCGGCGGCCACCCGGGCCAGCCGCTCCGCCGGCCAGGTGGGGTCCAGCGGGACGTAGGCGCCCCCGGCCCGCAGGATCCCCAGGACGGCCACGATCGACTCCGCCCCGCGCTCCAGGCAGAGCCCCACCCGCGACTCGGGCCCCACCCCCCGGGCCCGGAGGAGCCGCGCCAGCCGGGCGGACCCGGCGTCCAGCTCCGCGTAGGTGAGGGAGCGCCCGGCGTGCGCCACGGCCGTGCGCCCGGGGGTGCGCCGGGCCTGCACCGCGAAGGCCCGGTGCACCAGCTCCTCACTCATCTTCCCCGTCCCCCTCGTCCTCCTCCGCGCGCGTCGGGCGCCCGGGGCGCGCGGCCCGCTGCCGCGCCATGCGGGAGCGGCGCGCGTCGGCGCGGTCCAGGGTGGCCTGCGTGTCGGGCTCCCCGGCCTCGCGGGCGGCGTCCACGTGCTTGGCCAGGTCGGCCAGGGTGCGGAAGCCGAACAGGTCGGCCAGCGACAGCCCGGGGGCCAGCGTCTCCTTCAGCCGGGAGTGGAGCTGCACCAGGAGGAGGGAGTGCCCGCCCAGGTCGAAGAAGTTGTCGTTCACCCCCACCCGGCCCACGCCCAGCACCTCCTGCCACACCCGCGCGACCGCCTCCTCGGTGGGGGTGCGGGGCGCCACGTAGGCGGCCTCGTCGGTGCCCGCCGCGTCCGGCGCGGGGAGGGCCATCCGGTCCACCTTGCCGTTGGGGGTGAGCGGGAGCCGCTCCAGCGCCACGAAGGCGGAGGGGACCATGTGCTCCGGGAGCCCCGCGCGGAGGTGGGTGCGCAGCTCCGCCGCGGCGGGCGCCTCCGCGCCCTCGGGGGGGGCCAGGTACGCCACCAGCCGCCGGTCGCCGGGGACGTCCTCGCGCACCACCACCACGGCCTCGCGCACGCCGGGATGGGCGCGGAGCGCCACTTCGATCTCCCCCGGCTCGATGCGGAAGCCCCGCACCTTGACCTGGTGGTCGAAGCGCCCCAGGTAGTCCAGGCTCCCGTCCGCCCTCCAGCGCACCCGGTCGCCGGTGCGGTACATCCGTCCCCCCGGCTCCGCCGCGAAGGGGTCGGGGAGGAAGCGCTCGGCGGTCATGTCCGGGCGCGCCTGGTAGCCGCGGGCGAGCCCTTCCCCGGCGATCCACAGCTCGCCGACGACGCCGATCGGCACCGGCTGCAGCCCGGGGTCGAGGAGGTAGATGCGCGTCTCGGCGACGGGGCGGCCGATGAGCACCTCCCCCGACCCCCGCTCCACCACCGCGTAGGTGGTGTAGGTGGTGTCCTCGCTCGGGCCGTACAGGTTCCCCACCGACTCCACCGTCCCCAGCGCGTACAGCCCCTGCGCCAGGTCGGAGGGGAGGGCCTCGCCGCCCAGGTTCATCACCCGCACCCCGGCCGGGATCGCCCCCATCCGCAGCAGCTCCGCCGCGGCGCTGGGGACCATGCTCACCACCCGCACCTCCTCCCCCTCGGGGAGGCGGGCCAGGTCGAGCGCGTTCCCCACCACCACCAGCTTCCCGCCCCAGGAGAGCGCGCCGAAGATCTCCGCCACCGACACGTCGAAGGAGACGGAGGTGGAGGCGAGCACCGAGGCGCGGTCCTCCTCGCGGAGCTGCTCCCGGAGCCAGCGGAGCATCACCACCGCGCTCCGGTGCCGGATCATCACCCCCTTGGGGCGCCCGGTGGAGCCCGAGGTGTAGATGACGTGCGACAGGTTCTCCGGGCCGGCGCCGCTCTCCGGCGCCTCCGCGGGCTCCGCCGCGATCCGCTCCCGGTCGGCGTCCACGCGGACCACGCGCACCCCCGGGACGGCGAGCCCCTCCTCCAGCCTCGCGTGCGTCACCAGCACCCGCGCCTCCGAGTCGGCGAGCATGTACGTCTGCCGCTCCGCCGGGTACACCGGGTCCAGCGGGACGTACGCCCCGCCCGCCTTGAGCACCGCCAGGAGCGCCACCACCAGCTCCGCGCCCCGGTCCAGGCAGACGCCCACCCGCACCTCCGGCCCCACGCCGAGCCCGCGCAGGTGGCTCGCCAGGCGGTTGGCGCGCGCGTCCAGCTCCGCGTAGGTGAGCCGCCCGTCCTCCGCCGCCACGGCCGGGGCCCCCGGCGCGCGCCGCGCCTCCGCCTCCACCAGGTGGTGCACGCACAGCCCGGCGGGCACCTCCATCCGCGGTCCGCCCCACTCCTCCAGCACGCGGCGGCGCTCCCACTCCGCCAGGAGGGGAAGCTCGGCCACCGGGGTGTCCGGGCGCTCCGCCATCCCGCGCAGCAGGAGGGCGAAGTGCTCCAGGAGCCGGTCCATGGTGGCCGCGTCGAACAGCTCGGCGCGGTAGGTGAGCGAGCCGGGGAGCTCCTCGCCGGCGTCGGTCAGGGTGAAGCCCAGGTCGAACTTGGCCGCCGCCCCGCCGCCGCCGATCGGCTCCACCTCGGCGCCCGCCAGGCGGGTGCCCCCGTTTTCCACGTTGCGCACCCCGAAGCTGGCCTGGAAGAGCGGCGTGTGGCTGAGCGAGCGCTCCACGCCCAGCTCCTCCACCAGCTTCTCGAAGGGGACGTCCTGGTGCTGGAAGGCGCCCAGCGTGGTCTCGCGCACGCGCCGCAGCAGCTCGCGCCCGTCGGGCCCGCCTTCGAAGCGGGTGCGGACGACCAGGGTGTTGACGAAGAAGCCGATCAGCCCCTCGACCTCGGTGCGGTTCCGCCCGGCGATCGGCATCCCCACGCTCACGTCCTCCTGCCCCGACCAGCGGGCCAGGACCGCCTGGAAGGCCGCCAGCAGCGTCATGAAGAGCGTGCTCCCCTCGCGCCGGGCCAGGGCGCGCGCCGCCAGCGCCGTGTCGCGCGGGAGGAGGAGCGCGCGGTGCCCGGCCTCGGGACCGGGGACGCGCGGGCGCGGGCGGTCCGTGGGGATCTCCAGCACCGGGGGCGCCCCGGCCAGCTGCTCCCGCCACCAGGCGAGCTGCGCCTCCAGGGTCTCCCCGGAGAGCCAGGCGCGCTGCCACGCCGCGTAGTCGGCGTACTGCACCGGGAGCTCGGGGAGCGGCGAGGGGCGCCCCTCCCGGAAGGCGGCGTACAGCTCCGTGACCTCGCGGGTCATCACGTCCACCGACCACCCGTCGGAGACGACGTGGTGCATGGTGACGAGGAGCGCCCACTCCTCCTCGTCCAGGCGGAGGAGCCGGGCGCGGAAGAGGGGGCCGCGGCCCAGGTCGAACGGGGTGCTCTCCTCCTCCTCGACGCGGCGGCGCAGCTCCGCCTCGCGCCCGTCCTCCGGCCCGCCGCGCAGGTCGACCACCGGGAGCGCGACCGGCCCCGCGGGGTGGATCACCTGCACCGCGCGCCCGGCCACGGACTGGATGGTGGTGCGGAGCGCCTCGTGCCGCCGCACCACCTCGCCGAGGGTGCGCTCCAGCGCCTCCACGTCCAGCGCGCCGCGAATACGGAGCGCGGCGGGGATGTTGTAGACGGTGCTCCCCGGGGTGAGCTGGTCGATGAACCAGAGCCGCTGCTGGGCGAAGGAGAGCGGCACCTCGCCGTCGCGCGGCACGGGGACGATGGGCGGCGCCTGCACCGGCGCCCCTTCGCGCACCAGGGCGTCCACGCGCGCCGCCAGCCCCGCGACGGTGGGCGCCTCGAAGAGCGCCCGCAGCGGCACCTCGGTCCCGAACGCCTCCCGCGCCCGCGACACCACCCGCGTGGCCAGGAGCGAGTGCCCGCCCAGGTCGAAGAAGCCCGTGCGCGCGCCGACGCGCTCCACCCCGAGCACCTCCTCCCAGATCCCCGCCAGCACCTCCTCCGTGGGGGTGCGCGGCGCCACGTACTCCTCGTCCGCCCCGAAGCTCTCCGGCGCGGGGAGCGCCCGCCGGTCCGTCTTGCCGTGCGGCGTCAGCGGGAGCGCGTCCAGCACCACGACCACGGCCGGGACCATGTACTCCGGCATCCGCTCGCGCAGCCACGCCCGCAGCTCCGTCCCCGCGACCCCGGTTCCGGCCACGTAGCCGACCAGCGCCTTCGCGCCGGACGCGTCGTCGCGCACCACCACCGCGGCCTCGCGGACTCCCGGGTGCGACGCCAGCACGCCCTCCACCTCGCCCGGCTCCACCCGGAAGCCGCGCACCTTGACCTGGAAGTCCACGCGCCCGACGAACTCCAGGAGCCCGTCCGCGCGCCACTTCACCCGGTCCCCCGACCGGTACAGCCGCGCCCCCGGCTCTCCTGAGAACGGGTCCGGGACGAAGCGCTCCGCCGTCAGCTCCGGCCGGTCGTGGTACCCCCGCGCCACCGCCGGGCCGCCCACGAACAGCTCCCCCGCCACTCCCACCGGCATCGGGCCCAGGTCCCGGTCCAGCAGGTACACGCGCCGGTCGCCGACCGGCCTGCCGATCGGGATGGCCGTCGCGTCGAAGTCCGCCGGGACCGCGTAGCAGCTGGTGAAGACCGTGCACTCGCTCGGCCCGTACCCGTTGACGATCCGCAGCTCCGGGAACTGCTCCAGCGCCCGCCGCACGTGCGGGATGCTCACCGCCTCGCCGCCGATCATCGCCAGGCGGAGCCCGGAGAGCACTTCCGGCGTGGTGTCGACGATGGAGTTGAAGTACGCCGACGAGATCCACGTCGCCGTCACCCCGTGCTCGCGGATCTGCTCGCCCAGCAGCGCAGGCTCCGAGGTCTGCGCCGGGAGGAGGACGCAGGTGCCGCCCCGGAGCAGCGCCGGCCACAGCTCCAGCGTCAGCGCGTCCCACGAGGTGGAGGAGTGCTGGAGCAGCACCGTGCTCTCGTCGAAGCGCGCGTACTCCACGTCCCAGAAGAAGCCCGGGATCGCGCGGTGCGGCACCTCGGTCCCCTTGGGCCGGCCCGTGGAGCCGGAGGTGTAGATGACGTAGCAGAGGTGGTCGGGGGTGACGCGGACCTCCGGCGCGGGAAGTCCCTCCTCCCCGTCCAGCAGCATCACCTCCCCCCCGAACTCCGGCAGCCGGTCCAGCACCCGCTCCTGCGCCAGGAGCACCGGCACCGCCGAGTCCGCCAGCATGTACGCCAGCCGGTCCGCGGGATAGCCCGGGTCCAGCGGGACGTACGCCCCGCCCGCCTTGAGGATGCCCAGGAGCCCCACCACCAGCTCCGGCGAGCGCTCGGCGCAGATCCCCACCCGCACGTCCGGGCCCACGCCGCGCGCGGCCAGCACGTGCGCCAGCCCGTCCGAGCGGCGGTCCAGCTCCGCGTAGGTGACCCGCTCGCCGCCGGAGACCAGGGCCAGGGCGTCCGGCGTGCGCGCGGCCTGCTCGGCGAACAGCTCGTGCACGCAGCGATCGGAGGGGGCGCGCGACTCCGCGGCGGCCCACTTCTCCACCAGCAGGCGGCGCTCGTCGCCGTCCAGCAGCTCCACGGCGGGGACGCGCGTCGCCGGGTCGGCGGCCATGGCGGCCAGCACCCGCCCGTAGTCGCGGAGCATCCGCTCCGCCGTGGCCGCGTCCCACAGCTCCGTCCGGTACGTCAGCGTCGCCCAGAAGCGGTCGCGGTCCTCCACCACCGCCAGGCTCAGGTCGAACTTGGCCGTCTCCAGGGAGGCGCCCAGCCCCTCCATCTCCACCTCCCCCAGCCGGAGCGCCTCGCCGTCCGGGGCGGTGTAGGTGAACATCACCCGGAAGAAGGGCGTCCCGTGCAGGTCGCGCTCGGGGTGCAGCTCCTCCACCAGCTTCTCGAACGGCACGTCCTGGTGCGACTGCGCCTCCAGCACGCCGTCGCGCACGCGGCGCAGCAGCTCGCGGAAGCCGGGCGCCCCCGACAGGTCGGTGCGGACGACCAGCGTGTTGACGAAGAAGCCGATCAGCTCCTCCACCTCGCGCCGCGTCCGCCCCGCCACGGGGGTCCCCACCAGCACGTCGTCCTCTCCCGGACCAGCGGGAGAGCAGCGCCTGCCACCCGGCCAGCAGCGCCATGAAGGAGGACGCTCCCTCCTCGCGGGCCAGCGCGCGCAGCCGCACGGCCACCTCCGCGGGCACCTCGACCCCGGCGTAGGCGGCGCCGGCGGAGGGCGACGCCGCGGGCGGGCGGTCCGTGGGGAGCTCCAGGGTGGCGGGGGCGCCGGCCAGGCGCTCGCGCCAGTAGGCGAGCTGCGCCTCCAGCGTCGCCCCCGAGAGCCACCGGCGCTGCCAGACGGCGTAGTCGCCGTACTGCACCGGGAGCGGCGGGAGGGGCTCTCCCGCGTACAGGGCGGACACCTCGCGCACCAGCACCCCCATGCTCCACCCGTCCGAGACGACGTGGTGCAGGGTGAAGAGGAGCGCCCACTCCGCCCCGCCCAGCCGCAGCAGCGCGGCTCGCAGGAGCGGCCCGCTCGACAGGTCGAAGGGGCGCGTGGCCTCCTCCCGGACGCGGCGCAGCACCGCGGCCTCGCGCTCCGCCTCGGGGAGGTGGCCCAGCTCCGTCACCGGGATCGCCGCCGGGGCGGGGGACCGCACCTCCGCGACCGCGCCGCCGTCGGCCGCGCGGAACACGGTGCGCAGCACCTCGTGGCGGCGCACCACCTCCGTCAGGGCGCGCTCCAGGGCGGCGACGTCCAGCGCGCCGCGCAGCCGCAGCGCGACCGGGACGTTGTACGCCGCGCTCCCGGGCTCCAGCTGGTCCAGGAACCAGAGCCGCTGCTGGGCGAAGGAGAGGGGGAAGGTGGAGGGGCGCCTCCCGTCCTCCCCCTCCACCGGGAGGAGGGGGGGCGCGGCGGAGCCCGCGTCCGCGCCGGCCACCCGCTCCGCCAGCCGCGCCACCGTGGGCGCCTCGAAGAGCGCGCGCACCGGGAGGTGCGTCCCGAACGCCTCCGCCACCCGGGCGGCCACGCGTGTCGCCAGGAGCGAGTGGCCCCCGAGCGCGAAGAAGTCGTCCTCCACCCCCACCCGCTCCACCCCCAGCACCTCCGCCCAGATCCCCGCCAGCGTCGCCTCGGCCGCGCTCCGCGGCGCCACGTAGCCGTCGCCCTCGGTGCGCTCCGGGGCGGGGAGCGCGCGCCGGTCCAGCTTGCCGTGCGGGGTGAGCGGGAGCGCGTCCAGCGCCACGAACGCGGAGGGCACCATGTGCTCCGGGAGGCGCTCGCGCAGGCGGCCGCGAAGCTCCGCGGTCTCCGGGAGCGCCGCCCCCGGCGCGGCGGTCAGGTACGCGACCAGACGCCGCTCCCCCGCCCCCTCCTCGCGGGCCGTCACCACCGCCTCGCGCACCTCGTCCATCGCCAGGAGGTGCGCCTCGATCTCCCCCGGCTCGATGCGGAAGCCGCGGATCTTGACCTGCTGGTCGACGCGCCCCAGGAACTCCAGCGTCCCGTCCGCCAGCCAGCGCACCCGGTCGCCGGTGCGGTACAGCCGCGCGCCGGGCGCGTCGGAGAAGGGGTCGGGGACGAAGCGCTCCGCGGTCAGCTCCGGGCGGCCCAGGTAGCCGCGCGCCAGCAGCGAGCCGCCCAGGTGCAGGTCGCCCGCGGCGCCGAGCGGCGCGGGGAGGCCGGCGCGGTCCAGGACGTGGGCCGTGCGGGCCGGGAGGAGCCGGCCGATCGGCACCACCGGGCCGGCGAAGGCGCCCGGGAAGCCGCGGGGCACCTCGTACACGGTGGCGCTCACCACCCCCTCGGTGGGGCCGTAGCCGTTGACCAGGCGGGGGGCGTCCGGGGCCCCCAGCGCGCGGCGCACCGTGGCGGAGGGGAGGGCGTCCCCGCCCAGGAGGAGGAGCCGGACGCCGGGCATGGAGCCGCCGCCGCGCTCCACCACCTCGTGCCAGTAGGCCGGGGGGAGGTTGGCGACGGTGACGCCGAGCGCGCGCGCCCGCTCCGGGAACTCCGCCGGGCTCCACGGCTCGCCCGCGCGGATCGCCATCGAGGCGCCGGCCAGCAGCGTCACGAAGATCTGCTCCAGCGACACGTCGAAGCCGGCGGCGGCGAAGTGGAGCACCCGGTCCTCCGGCCCCAGCCCCAGCATCCGCCCGAAGGCCAGGAAGTGCGCCGCCGCGGCCCCGTGCTCCACCACCACGCCCTTGGGCCTCCCCGTAGACCCGGAGGTGTAGATCAGGTAGGCGGCGTTGCGCGGGAGCACCTCCGGCGCGGGCGCGTCCGCCGCCCCGTCCCCGTCCTCCTCCACGCTCCCGCCCGGACCCAGGAGGAGCACCTCGCCCGGGAAGTCCGGGAGCACCCCCGCCGTCTCCGCGTCGGAGACCACCAGCCGCACCCCGGAGTCGGCCAGCATGTAGGCCAGGCGCTCCGCGGGGTAGGCGGGGTCCAGCGGGAGGTAGACGCCGCCCGCCTTGAGGATCGCCATCGCCGCCACGGGCATCCGCGCGTCGCGCGCGGTGCAGGCGGCCACGCGGCTCTCCGGCCCCACGCCTCGGGCGCGGAGGAGGCGCGCCAGCCGCTCCGCGCGCCGGTCCAGCTCCGCGTACGTGAGCCGCTCGTCCCCGGCCACGGCGGCCAGGGCCTCCGGCGTGCTCCGGACCCGCGCCTCGAACGCGCCGTGCAGGAGGAGGGCGCCGGCGCCCTCCCCTTCCGAGCGCGACCACTCCGCCAGGAGGCGGCGCTCCTCCTCGCCGGGAAGCTCCGCTTCCGCCACGGGACGGTCCGGCGTCTCCGCCATCCCCTCCAGGAGCGCCCCGTAGTGGCCGAGCATCCGCTCCACGGTGGCGCCGTCGAACAGGTCGGGGCGGTAGGTCAGGGCCGCCGCCAGCCGCTCGCCGTCCTCCACCACGGAGAGCGTCAGGTCGAACATCGCCGTCTCCGCCTCCCGCTCCAGCGGCTCCATGCGGAGCCCGCCCGTGGGCGCCCGCCCGCTCCCCGCCTCCTGGAAGGCGAACATCACCTGGAAGAAGGGGGCGTGCCGGAGCGAGCGCTCGGGGTGCAGCTCCTCCACCAGCTTCTCGAAGGGGACGTCCTGGTGCGCGTGCGCCTCCAGCACGCCGTCGCGCACGCGGGCCAGCAGCTCGCGCGCGGTGGGGGCGCCGGACAGGTCGGCGCGCATCACCAGCGTGTTGACGAAGAAGCCGATCAGGTTCTCCGTCTCCATCCGCGTCCGCCCCGCGATGGGGGTCCCCACCAGCACGTCGTCCTGCCCGGACCAGCGCGCCAGGAGCGCCTGCCACCCGGCCAGGAGCGCCATGAAGAGCGTGCTCCCCTCCTCCCGGGCGAGGCCGCGGAGGGCGCGCGCGGTGCCGGGCGGGAGGAGCAGGGCGCGCGCGGCGCCCTGCACTCCGGGGACGGGGGTGCGCGGCCGGTCGGTGGGGATCTCCAGAAGCGGGGGCGCGCCCTCCAGCCTCTCCCGCCAGTAGGCGAGCTGCCGCTCCAGCGTCTCCCCCGTGAGCCAGGCGCGCTGCCAGGCGGCGTAGTCCGCGTACTGCACC
Organism: uncultured Gemmatimonadales bacterium; assembly: GCA_963733105.1. GTDB lineage: Bacteria > Gemmatimonadota > Gemmatimonadetes > Longimicrobiales > Longimicrobiaceae > JAFAYN01. The sequence goes on from CAVTCB010000010.1 coordinate 38,472, forward strand.
GGGAGCTCGGGGAGCACGGGCGTGCGCCCGGCGAGCCGCGCCTCGTACACCCCGGCCACCTCGGCCACCAGCAGCTCGCGCGACCACCCGTCGCTGACGATGTGGTGCAGCGTCAGGAAGAGCGCCCACTCCTCCCCGTCCAGCCTCGCCAGCCCGGCGCGCAGGAGCGGCCCCCGCGCCAGGTCGAAGGGGCGCACGGCCTCCTCGCGGGCCAGGCGCAGCACCTCGGCGTCGCGATCCCCGGCGGGGAGGCCGCGCAGGTCGGAGACCGGGAGCGGCACCGGGGCGGGGGGGAGGACCACCTGCACCGGCTCCCCGCGCTCCGAGCCGAACACGGTGCGCAGCGACTCGTGCCGCCGCACCACCTCGCCGAGCGCGCCGCGGAACGCCGCCACGTCCAGCGCGCCGTGCAGCCGCAGGGCGTAGGCGATGTTGTAGGCGGCGGTCCCGGGCTCCAGCTGGTCGATGAACCAGAGGCGCTGCTGCGCGAACGACAGCGGGAGCGGGGAGCCGTCGCGCGGGACGGGCACCACCGGCGGAGCCCCGGTCCCGGCGCCCTCGTGCAGGAGCGCGTCCACCTGCTCCGCCAGCCCGGCCACCGTGGGGGCCTCGAAGAGAGCCCGCAGCGGCACCTCCACCCGGAACGCCTCGCGCACCCGCGAGATCACCCGCGTGGCGATCAGCGAGTGCCCGCCCAGCGCGAAGAAGTCGTCCTCCGCCCCCACGCGCTCCACCCCCAGCACCGCCGCGTAGATCCCGGCCAGGATCTCCTCCGCCGGCGTGCGCGGCGCGACGAAGTCCTCCCCGCTCTCCTCCGGCTCGGGGAGCGCCCGGCGGTCCACCTTCCCGTTGGGAGTGAGGGGAAGCCTCTCCAGCACCACCAGCGCGGCCGGGACCATGTACTCCGGGAGCCGCTCCTTGAGCCAGCCGCGCAGCTCCGCCACCGACGCGCCGGAGCCCTCCGCGACCACGTACCCCACCAGCCGCTCGCCGCGCACCACCACCGCCGCCTCGCGCACCTCGGGGTGCCGCTCCAGCACCGTCTCCACCTCGCCGGGCTCGATGCGGAAGCCGCGCACCTTGACCTGGAAGTCCACGCGCCCGACGTAGTCCAGCTCCCCGTCCGCGCGCCAGCGCACCCGGTCGCCCGAGCGGTACATCCGCGCCCCGATCTCCCCCGAGTACGGGTCGGGGACGAAGCGCTCCGCCGTCAGCTCCGGGCGGCCCAGGTAGCCGCGCGTGACCCCGGCGCCGCCCACGTGCAGCTCGCCCGGGACGCCGACGGGGACGGGGCTCCCCTGCCGGTCCAGGAGGTAGACGCGCACGTTCGCCACCGGCCGCCCGATGCTGATCCTTTCGGCGACCTCCACCCGCGCGACGGTGGTGTTGACCGTGGCCTCGGTGGGTCCGTAGTGGTTCCAGACCGCCGCGTCCGGGTAGAGCGCCCGCGTCCGCTCCACCAGCTCCGGGCTGAGCGCCTCGCCGCCCAGGAGCACCGCCTTGAGCCCCCCGGGCTTCGGGGCCTCGCCGGAGCGGATCAGCTCCACCATGGCGCCCCACAGCGACGGCACCCCGCCGAAGGAGACGCGCTCGCGCCCGGAGATCGCTTCCAGCAGCGCCCGCGGGTCGGTGACGGTCTCCTCGGGGAGCACCCACACGGCCTCGCCGCGAAGGAGCGGCGGGAAGAGCTGCCGCACGTGCGCGTCGAAGCTCAGCCGGGAGACCAGCGGGAGGTCGAAGCCCTCCTCGCCCAGCACTTCGCGGTCGAACCAGGACAGGTAGTTGACCAGCCCGCGGTGCTCGACGAGGACGCCCTTGGGGGTCCCGGTGGAGCCGGAGGTGTAGATGACGTACGCCAGGTTGCGGGGGGAGACGGCGGCGGCTTCCGGCGCGGGGAGAGAGGTCGCCCCCGCCACGTCCACCCGCGCTCCCGCGAACGCCTCCAGCCGCCCCTCCAGCGGCGCGTGCGTCACCAGCGCGCGCGCGCCGGAGTCCTCCAGCATGAAGAGGAGGCGCTCGTCGGGGTAGCCGGGGTCCAGCGCGAGGTAGGCGGCGCCGGCCCTGAGGATGCCGAGGACGCCGACGACGGCGTCCGCGCTCCGCTCCAGGAAGAGCCCCACGCGGTCGTCGGGGCGGACGCCCTCCGCCCGGAGCCGCCCGGCGAGCGCGCCCGAGCGCGCCTCCAGCTCCGCGTAGGTCAGGCGCCCGCCGCGGGAGACCACCGCCACCGCGTCCGGCGTGCGCGCGGCCTGCTCCGCGACCAGCTCGTGGACGCAGCGCTCCGCGGGGAAGGCGCGGTCGGTGGCGTTCCAGGCCAGGAGGAGCTGCGCCCTCTCGTCCGGCGCCAGCAGGTCCAGCTCCGAGAGGCGGCGGTCCGGGCGGGCGGCGGCGCCGTCCAGGAGGCGGACGTAGTGGTCCAGCAGCCGCTCGGCGGTGGCCCCGTCGAACAGGTCGGTGCGGAACACCAGCCCCCCGGCCAGGCGGTCCCCGGCCTCGTACGTCGCCAGGCTCAGGTCGAAGCGGGCCAGGGCCGCGCCCAGCTCCAGCGGCTCCGTCTCCAGCGCACCCAGGCGGAGCTGCTCGTCCTCCACGTTCTGCATGGAGAACATGACCTGGAAGAGCGGCGTGTGCCCCAGGGCGCGCTCCGGCTGGAGCTCCTCCACCAGCTTCTCGAAGGGGAGGTCCTGGTGCTGGAACGCGCCCAGCGTGTTCTCGCGCACGCGCCCGAGCAGCGCGCGGAAGGAGGGGTCGCCCGAGAGGTCGGCGCGGAGCACCAGCGTGTTGACGAAGAAGCCGATCAGCTCCTCCAGCTCCGAGCGGGTGCGCCCCGCGATCGGGGTCCCCACGGTGACGTCCTCCTGGCCCGACCAGCGCGACAGCAGCGCCTGGAACCCCGCCAGCATCGCCATGAAGAGCGTGGCGCCCTCCCCGCGCGACAGCGCCCGCAGCGCCCGCGAGGTCCCGGGCGACAGCTGGAAGGAGCGGCTCTCCGCGTGCGCCGAGGCCGTCGCGGGGCGGGGCCGGTCGGTGGGCAGCTCCAGCGCCGGGGGGGCGCCCGCCAGCGCCCCGCGCCACCAGGCGAGCTGCGCCTCCAGCGTCTCGCCGACCAGCCAGTCGCGCTGCCACACCGCGAAGTCGGCGTACTGCACCGGGAGCGCCGGGAGCGACGGCTCGCGCCCTTCGGAGAGGGCGCCGTACAGCTCGGACACCTCGCGCACCAGCACCGCCATGCTCCACCCGTCGGAGACGATGTGGTGCATGGTGAAGAACATCCCCCACTCCTCCTCGCCCAGCCGCGCCAGGAAGGCGCGCACCAGCGGCCCCTCCGCGAGGTCGAAGGGGCGCTCCGCCTCGGCCGTCGCCAGGCGCCGCAGCTCCGCCTCGCGCTCCGCGGCGGGGAGGGCGCGCAGGTCCTCCACCGGGACGGGCGGGGCCCAGGGCGGGCAGACCACCTGCACCGGCTCGCCGTCGCCGGCGCGCGTGAAGACGGTGCGGAGCGACTCGTGCCGCTCCACCAGCATCTCCAGCGCGCGCTCCAGCGCCTCCACCCGCACCGCGCCGCGCACCCGCAGCGCGAAGGGCATGTTGTAGACGGCGCTCCCCGGCTCCAGCTGGTCGATGAACCACAGTCGCTGCTGCGCGAACGAGAGCGGGAACTCGAAGACGCCCTCGTCGTGGCCCTGCGGCCGGACGGCGCCGTCCCCCGGCTCCGGCACCCCGGCGTCCTCCATCATCAGCGCCAGGAGCTCGGCCCGCTCCGCGGCGAGGTCGTCTCCCTCCACGGGAGCGCTCACCACCGGGCGGAGGGCGTCCACCCGCTCGGCGAACGCCGCCAGGACGGGGGCCTCGAACAGGACCCGGAGCGGGACCTCCACGCCGAACGCGTCGCGGAGACGCGACATCACCCGCGTCCCCAGGAGCGAGTGCCCCCCCAGCTCGAAGAAGGAATCGCGCGCGCCCACCCGGCCGCGCTTCAGCAGCCCGGCCCAGATGGCGGCGACCGTCTCCTCCGTGGGGGTGCGCGGCGCCACGTACTCCCCGCCGTCCGCCGCGCCGTCGGGCGCGGGGAGGGCGCGCCGCGCCACCTTGCCGCTGGGGGTGAGCGGGAAGGCGTCCAGCGCCACCAGCGCGGAGGGGACCATGTGCTCCGGGAGGCGCTCCGCCAGCCATGCGCGCAGCTCCGCCGGCGCGGGCGCGGCGGCGCCCTCCGCGGGGACCACGTACCCCACCAGGCGCCGCTCGCCGGGCTCGTCCTCGCGCACCACGGCCACCGCCCGCGCCACGGCGGGGTGCCGCTCCAGCACCGCCTCCACCTCGCCGGGCTCCACCCGGAAGCCGCGCACCTTGGCCTGGTCGTCGGCCCGCCCCAGGAACTCCAGCTCGCCCCGCGGCGTCCAGCGCGCGCGGTCGCCGGTGCGGTACGCGCGCGCGCCGGGCTCCGCCGCGAGCGCGTCCGGGAGGAAGCGCTCCGCGGTCAGCTCCGGCCGCCCCAGGTAGCCGCGCGCCAGGCAGCCGCCGCCCAGGTACAGCTCCCCCGGGACGCCCACGGGCGCCGGGCGGAGGTGGCGGTCCAGGACGTAGGCGCGGGCGTTGGCGACGGGGCGGCCGACGGGGGGGAGGAGGGGCCACTCCTCCGCCGCGCCCTGCAGCGGGTGCTCGGTGGCGACGTGCGTCTCGGAGGGGCCGTACTGGTTGCTGAGCGTCGCGCCGGTGGCCGCCAGCCAGCGCCGCACCGGCTCCGTCACCCGGAGCTGCTCCCCGGCCGTGACCACCTCGCGCAGGGCGCGCGGACGGGCCCCGCGGCGCTCCGCCTCCTCGGCCAGCTGCTGGAGGGCGACGAAGGGGAGGAAGATCCGCTCCACCTCCTCACGGTCCAGCAGCTCCAGGAGCGCGGCGGGGTCGCGGCGGCGCTCCTCGTCCACCAGCACCAGGCGCCCGCCCGCGGCCCAGGTGGAGAAGATCTCCTGGAAGGAGACGTCGAAGCTGAGCGAGGCGAACTGGAGGGTCGCGGCGGCGGGGAGGCGCGCCGCCCGGAGCTGCCACGCCACCAGGCTCACCAGCGGGCGGTGCGGCATCGCCACGCCCTTGGGAGTGCCGGTGGAGCCGGACGTGTAGATGACGTACGCCAGGTTGTCGGGCCCGACGGAGGGCTCGGGCGCCTCCGCGGGAGCCTCCCCGTCCACCGCCACCACCTCCCCCGCGAGCTCCGGGAGGCGCTCCGCGATCCCCGGCTCCGCCACGACCGCGCGCGCGCCGGAGCCGGCGAGCATGTACGCCAGGCGCTCGGCGGGGTAGCGGGGGTCCAGGGGGACGTAGGCGGCCCCGGCCTTGAGGATCCCCAGCACGGCCACCATCATCTCCGGCCCGCGCTCCAGGCAGAGCCCCACCCGCGCGTCCGGCCCCACTCCCAGCGCGCGCAGCCGCCCCGCGAGCCGGCCGGCGCGGAGCTCCAGCTCCGCGTAGGTCAGCGCGCCGCCCTCCCAGCTCACCGCCACCGCGTCCGGCGTCCGGCCCGCCTGCGCCTCCACCAGGTGGTGGGCGCACGCCGCGTCCGGACCGTCCGCCGCGGTGTCGTTCCACTCCTCCACGACGAGGCGGCGCTCCGCCTCGCCCAGCAGCTCGATCTCCGAGACGCGCCGCTCCGGGTCCGCGGCAATCCCGGCCAGCAGCGCCGCGTAGTGCTCCAGCAGCCGGTCGACGGTGGCGTCGTCGAACAGCTCCGCGCGGAACTCGGCGGACCCCGCGATCCGCTCGCCGTCGTCCCCCAGCCCGAGCGTCAGGTCGAACTTGGCCTCGCCGGTCCCCGTCTCCAGCGGCTCCGCCTGCACCCCGCCCAGGCGCAGCTCCGCCTCCATGCGGATGTCCTGGACGGTGAAGAGGACCTGGAAGAGCGGGGTGTCGCGGAGCGAGCGCTCCACGCCCAGCTCTTCCACCAGGCGCTCGAAGGGGAGGTCCTGGTTCTCCTGGGCCTCGACGACGGCGGCGCGGGTCCGCGCCAGCAGCTCGTGCCCGGTGGGGTCGTCCGACAGGTCGGCCCGCAGCACCAGCGTGTTCATGAAGAAGCCGATCAGCCCCTCCAGCTCCGCGCGCCCGCGGTTCGCCACCGGAGTCCCCACCAGCACGTCGTCCTGCCCGGACCAGCGCGCCAGCAGCGCCTGCCACCCCGCCAGCAGCGCGGCGAAGGGCGTGGTCCCCGCGGCGCGCGCCAGCGCGTGCACGGCGGCCGCGGTCCCGGGGGAGAGCTCGAAGCGGCGCACTCCCGCCCGCGGCGCCGCGACGGCCGGGCGGGGGCGGTCGGTGGGGAGCTCCAGGAGCGGGGGGGCGCCCGCCAGGCGCCCGCGCCAGAAGGCGAGCTGCGCCTCCAGCGCCTCTCCGGAGAGGGTGCGGCGCTGCCACAGGGCGTAGTCCGCGTACTGCACCGGGAGATCCGGGAGCGGGGAGGGCTCCCCGCGGGAGAAGGCGCCGTACAGGGCGGACACCTCGCGCACCAGCACCGCGGCGGACCAGGCGTCGCTGACCACGTGGTGCATGGTGAAGAGCGCCACCGCCTCCTCGCCGCCGGTGCGGAGGAGCCGCGCGCGCAGGAGCGGCCCGCGCGCCAGGTCGAAGGGGCGGGCGGCCTCCGCGCGCGCCAGCCGCCGGAGCTCCGCCTCGGGGAGCCCCGGGAGGTCGACCACCTCGATGCGCACCGGCTCGGGGGCGCGCACGGTCTGCACCGGCTCCCCGTCGGCCTCGGCGAAGACGGTGCGGAGCACCTCGTGGCGGCGGACCACCTCGGAGAGCGCGCGCGCCAGCGTCTCCACCTCCAGCGCGCCGCGCAGCCGCACCGCGACGGGGACGTTGTAGGCCGAGCTTCCGGGCTCCAGCCGGTCGAGGAGCCAGAGCCTCTGCTGCGCGAACGACAGCGGGAGCCGCTCCCCGCGCAGGGCCCGCTCCACCGGCGCGCTGCGCACCCCCTGCCCCGCGGCCGCGTCCACGCGCGCGGCGAAGGCGGCCAGCGTGGTCGCCTCGAACACCGTCCGCAGCGGCACCTCCACGCCCAGCGCCTGGCGCACCCGCGAGACCACCCGCGTGCCCAGGAGGGAGTGGCCGCCCAGCTCGAAGAAGCCGTCGCCCGCGCCCACCCGGGCGGCGCCCAGGACGTCGGACCAGATCTCCGCCACGGCCCGCTCCGTGGGGGTGCGCGGCTCCACGTAGGCGGCCTCGTCCCCCGCGGCCCGGTCGGGCGCAGGGAGGGCGCGGCGGGCCAGCTTCCCGGCCGGGGTGCGCGGGAGCGCGTCCAGCGCCACCACCGCCGAGGGCACCAGGTGCTCCGGGAGCCGCTCGCGCAGCCAGCCGCGCAGCTCCGCGGGGGCGGGCGCCTCCCCCGCGCCGGCCACCACGTAGGCCACCAGGCGCTTCTCCCCCGGCGCGTCCTCCCGCACCACCACCACGGCCTCGCGCACGGCGGGGTGCTCCAGGAGCGCGGCCTCGACCTCCCCCGGCTCCACCCGGAACCCGCGCAGCTTGACCTGCTCGTCCGCGCGCCCCAGGTACTCCAGCCTCCCCTCCGCCAGCCACCGCGCCCGGTCCCCCGTCCGGTACACCCGCGCCCCCGGCTCTCCCCCGAACGGGTCCGGGACGAACCGCTCCGCCGTCAGCTCCGGCCGCCCCAGGTACCCCCGCGCCAGCTGCGCGCCCGCCAGGTACAGCTCCCCCGGCACCCCCACCGGCGCCGGCGCGCCCCCGCGCTCCAGCACGTACGCCCGCACGTTCGCCACCGGCCGCCCGATCGGGAGGGTCGCCCGCCTCTCCTCCCCCGTCGGCACGTGCCACGTCGCGTCGATGCACGCCTCCGTCGGCCCGTACAGGTTCACCACCTCCGCCCCCGTCAGCGCCCCTGCCCGCGCCGCCGCTCCCGCCGGGAACGCTTCGCCCCCGCAGAAGATCCGCCGCACCCCCCGGAGCTCCCCGAACCCCGGCTCCTCCAGCAGCACCTGCAGCTGCGTGGGGACGAACTGCACCACGGTCACCCCCTCCGCCGCCATCGTCCGCACCAGCTGCGCGGGGTCGCGCTGCGCCCCCGGCGCGGCCAGCACCAGCTCGGCCCCCGACAGCAGCGGCGCCCACAGCTCCCACACCGAGGCGTCGAAGCTGAAGGAGGTCTTCTGGAGCACACGGTCCCCCGCCCCCAGCGGGAACTCCTCCCCCATCCACGCCATGTGGTTGGACAGCGCCCCGTGCGGCACCGCCACCCCCTTCGGCCTCCCCGTGGACCCCGAGGTGTAGATGACGTAGGCGAGCGAGCCGGGGGAGACGGACACCCCGGGCGCGGTGTCGGGCTCGGCACCGGTCGGCGCCTCGTCCACCAGGACGGTGTCGACCGCGTGGGACGGGAGCCTCTCCGCGACGGACCGGGTCGCGAGGAGCACCCCGGCCCCCGAGTCCTCCAGCATCCAGGCCAGCCGCTCGGCGGGGTACTCCGGGTCCAGCGGCACGTACGCGGCGCCGGCCTTCAGCACCCCCAGCACGGCCGCTACCATCTCGGGCCCGCGCTCCATGCAGATCCCCACCCGCGCCTCCGCACCCACCCCGCGGCGCTGCAGGTGCCGCGCGAGCCGGTTCGACTCCCGCTCCAGCTCCGCGTAGCTCTGCGTTCCCCCCGCCCACCGCACCGCCACCGCGTCCGGCGTCCGCCGCGCCTGCGCCGCGAAGCCCTCGTGCACGAGCCGCGGGCCGTCGAACGCCCGCTCCGTCGCGTTCCACTCCTCCACCACCCGGCGCCGCTCGCCCTCGCCCAGCAGCCCGATCTCGGAGACGCGCCGCTCCGGGTCCGCCGCCATCCCGGCCAGCAGCGCCGCGTAGTGCTCCAGCAGCCGCTCCACCGTGGCCCCGTCGAACAGCTCCGCCCGGTACTCCGCCCGCCCGACGATCCGCTCCCCGGCGTCCACCAGGCTCAGCAACAGGTCGAACTTGGCGCGCCCCGTCTCGGTGTCCAGCAGCTCCATCTCCACGCCGCCCAGGCGGAGGACGTCCTCTCCCGCGGCGCCCTGGAAGCTGAACATGACCTGGAAGAGCGGCGAGTGGGCCAGCGACCGCTCCGGGACCAGCTCCTCCACCAGCCGCTCGAAGGGAACGTCCTGGTTCTCCTGCGCGTCCCACACCGCGGTGCGGGTGCGCGCCAGCAGCTGGCGGACGGTGGGATCGTCGGAGAGGTCGGCCCGCAGCACCAGCGTGTTCACCAGGAAGCCGATCAGCCCCTCCAGCTCCGCCCGGCCGCGGTTCGCCACGGGGGTGCCCACCAGCACGTCGTCCTGCCCCGACCAGCGCGCCAGCAGCGCCTGCCAGGCGGCAAGCCCCGCCGCGAAGAGCGTCGCCCCCTCGGCGTGCGCCAGCGCCCGGAACGCCGCGGAGGTCCCGGCGTCCAGCGCGAACGGGCGCGACCCGGCCTCCATGGTGGGGCGGTCGGGCCGGGGACGGTCCGTCGGCAGCTCCAGGACGGGCGGAGCCCCGGCCAGCCGCTCCCGCCAGTGGGCGAGCTGCGCCTCCAGCGCCTCCTCCGACAGGGTGCGGCGCTGCCACACGGCGTAGTCGACGTACTGGATCGGCAGCTCCGGGAGCGGGGACGGCTCGCCGCGGGAGAAGGCGTCGTACAGCGCCGACAGCTCGCGGACCAGGACCCCGGTGCTCCACTCGTCGCTCACGATGTGGTGCAGCGTCAACAGCGCCACCACCTCGTCCGCGCCCGTGCGGAGGAGCCGCGCGCGCAGGAGCGGCCCGCGCGCCAGGTCGAACGGCCGCGACGCCTCCTCGCGCGCCTCCGCCCGGACCGCCTCCTCCCGCTCCTCCGCCGGGAGCGCGGCAAGGTCGGTGACCTCCATGCGCACGGGCCAGGGCTCGCCGATCACCTGCACCGGCTCCCCGTCGACCTCGGCGAAGACGGTGTGCAGCGACTCGTGCCGGAACACGATCTCGCTGAGCGCCTCCTCCAGCGCGCGCACGTCGAGCGCCCCGCGCAGCCGCAGCGCGAAGGGGACGTTGTACGCCGAGCTTCCGGGCTCCAGGCGGTCCACCAGCCAGAGCCGCTGCTGCGCGAAGGAGAGGGGGAAGTGCTCCTCCTCGTCGGACGTGCTCTCCGCGGAGACGTCGTCGGGGTGCGACGCCGTCAGCCCCTCGTCCTCCATCATCAGCGCGAGGAGCTGGAGCTGCTCCGGGGACAGCTCCAACGTGTCCGCCGACAGCTCGTCCGGGGAAGGCTCCTCCTCCGCGGGGGCCGGCCGGAGCGCGTCCACGCGCTCGGCGAAGGCGGCGAGCGTGGGCGCCTCGAACACCGCCCGCAGCGGCACCTCCACCCCCAGCGCCTCGCGGAGGCGCGAGACCACCCGGGTCCCGAGCAGCGAGTGCCCGCCCAGCTCGAAGAAGCCGTCGCAGCGCGCCCACCCGCTCCACCTGCAGCGCCGCGGCCCAGGCCTCCGCGGCGAGCCGCTCGGTGGGGGTGCGCGGCGCCACGTACGCCCTGGCCTCCGCCGCACCGTCGGGAGCGGGGAGGGCGCGGCGGGCCAGCTTCCCGGCCGGGGTGCGCGGGAGCGCGTCCAGCGCCACCACCGCCGAGGGCACCAGGTGCTCCGGGAGACGCTCCCGCAGCCAGCCGCGCAGGCCGGCCTCCGGCGCGCCCCCGTTCTCCGCGACCACGTAGCCCACCAGCCGGTCGCCGCGGACGGCGACGGCGGCCTCGCGCACGGCGGGGTGCTCCAGGAGCGCGGCCTCGACCTCCCCCGGCTCCACCCGGAACCCGCGCAGCTTGACCTGCTCGTCCGCACGCCCCAGGTACTCCAGCCCCCCCTCCGCCAGCCACCGCGCCCGGTCTCCCGTCCGGTACAGCCGCGCCCCCGGCTCTCCCCCGAACGGGTCCGGGACGAACCGCTCCGCCGTCAGCTCCGGCCGCCCCAGGTACCCCCGCGCCAGCTGCGCGCCCCCCAGGTACAGCTCCCCCGGCACCCCCACCGGCGCCGGCGCGCCCCCGCGCTCCAGCACGTACGCCCGCACGTTCGCCACCGGCCGCCCGATCGGGAGGGTCGCCCGCGTCTCCTCCCCCGTCGGCACGTGCCACGTCGCGTCGATGCACGCCTCCGTCGGCCCGTACAGGTTCACCACCTCCGCCCCCGTCAGCGCCCGCGCCCGCGCCGCCGCTCCCGCCGGGAACGCTTCGCCCCCGCAGAAGATCCGCCGCACCCCCCGGAGCTCCCCGAACCCCGGCTCCTCCAGCAGCACCTGCAGCTGCGTGGGGACGAACTGCACCACGGTCACCCCCTCCGCCGCCATCGTCCGCACCAGCTGCGCGGGGTCGCGCTGCGCCCCCGGCGCGGCCAGCACCAGCTCGGCCCCCGACAGCAGCGGCGCCCACAGCTCCCACACCGAGGCGTCGAAGCTGAAGGAGGTCTTCTGGAGCACACGGTCCCCCGCCCCCAGCGGGAACTCCTCCCCCATCCACGCCATGTGGTTGGACAGCGCCCCGTGCGGCACCGCCACCCCCTTCGGCCTCCCCGTGGACCCCGAGGTGTAGATGACGTAGGCGAGCGAGCCGGGGGAGACGGACACCCCGGGCGCGGTGTCGGGCTCGGCGCCGGTCGGCGCCTCGTCCACCAGGACGGTGTCGACCGCGTGGGACGGGAGCCTCTCCGCGACGGACCGGGTCGCGAGGAGCACCCCGGCCCCCGAGTCCTCCAGCATCCAGGCCAGCCGCTCGGCGGGGTACTCCGGGTCCAGCGGCACGTACGCGGCGCCGGCCTTCAGCACCCCCAGCACGGCCGCTACCATCTCGGGCCCGCGCTCCATGCAGATCCCCACCCGCGCCTCCGCACCCACCCCGCGGCGCTGCAGGTGCCGCGCGAGCCGGTTCGACTCCCGCTCCAGCTCCGCGTAGCTCTGCGTTCCCCCCGCCCACCGCACCGCCACCGCGTCCGGCGTCCGCCGCGCCTGCGCCGCGAAGCCCTCGTGCACGAGCCCCGGGCCCTCGAACGCCCGCTCCGTCGCGTTCCACTCCTCCACCACCCGGCGCCGCTCGCCCTCGCCCAGCAGCCCGATCTCGGAGACGCGCCGCTCCGGGTCCGCCGCCATCCCGGCCAGCAGCGCCGCGTAGTGCTCCAGCAGCCGCTCCACCGTGGCCCCGTCGAACAGCTCCGCCCGGTACTCCGCCCGCCCGACGATCCGCTCCCCGTGCGTCCGCCAGCTCCAGCGCCAGGTCGAACTTGGCCGCGCCCGTCTCGGTCTCCAGCGGCTCCATCTCCACGCCGTCCAGGCGCAGCGTCCCCGCGGTCCGGACCTCCTGCAGCGAGAACATGACCTGGAAGAGCGGCGCGTGGCGGAGGGTGCGCTCCGCCACCAGCTCCTCCACCAGCCGCTCGAAGGGAACGTCCTGGTTCTCCTGGGCCTCCACCACGGAGGCGCGGGTCCGCGCCAGCAGCTCGCGCCCGGTGGGGTCGCCGGAGAGGTCGGCCCGCAGCACCAGCGTGTTCACCAGGAAGCCGATCAGCCCCTCCAGCTCCGGCCGGCCGCGGTTCGCCACCGGGGTCCCCACCAGCACGTCGTCCTGCCCCGACCAGCGCGCCAGCAGCGCCTGCCACCCGGCCAGGAGCGCCGCGAAGAGCGTCGCGCCCTCCGCGCGCGCCAGCGCCCGGAGCGCCGCGGTGGCCTCGGGCCCGAGGGTGAACGGGCGCGACCCGGCCTCCCGGGACGGGAGGTCGGGCCGGGGGCGGTCCGTCGGCAGCTCCAGGAGCGGGGGAGCGCCCCGCAGCCGTTCGCGCCAGTAGGCGAGCTGCGCCTCCAGCGCCTCCCCGGAGAGGGTGCGGCGCTGCCACACGGCGTAGTCGGCGTACTGGACGGGGAGGTCGGGGAGCGGGGAAGGCTCCCCGCGGGAGAAGGCGTCGTACAGGGCGGAGATCTCGCGCACCAGCACACCCGTGCTCCACCCGTCGCTGACGATGTGGTGCAGCGTGAACAGCGCCACCGCCTCGTCCGCGCCCGTGCGGAGGAGCCGCGCGCGCAGGAGCGGCCCGCGCGCCAGGTCGAACGGCCGGGACGCCTCCGCGCGCACCTCCCTGCGGACCGTCTCCTCGCGCTCCTCCGCGGGGAGCGCGGCAAGGTCGGCGACCTCGATGGAGACCGGGGCCGGCTCGCGGACGGTCTGCACCGGCTCGCCGTCGACCTCCGCGAACACCGTGCGCAGCGACTCGTGCCGGCGCACGATCTCGCCGAGCGCCCCCTCCAGCGCGCGCAGCTCCAGCGCGCCCCGCAGGCGGAGCGCGACGGGGACGTTGTAGGCGGCGCTTCCCGGCTCCAGCCGGTCCGCCAGCCAGAGGCGCTGCTGCGCGAAGGAGAGGGGGAGGCGGTCCCCGCCGGACGGGCTCCGAGGGAGGATGGCGTCCGGCTGCGACGGCGCTCCCAGCCCCTCGTCCTCCAGCAGGAGCGCGAGGAGCCGGAGCTGTTCCGGAGACAGCTCCAGCGTATCCGAGGGGTGGTCCGGGTTCATGCGCCGTCTGCCGTGGTTCTCGATGCTACGGGCCGGAGAGTGGTGGGGGTGCGCAACGCAGGGGTGCCGCGGCCCCGGATCGGGCCGGGGCGGTCCTGCCTCTGGTTCGTGTCGCTTTGCGGGCGGCGACACGGGAGCGATCCATCTGTTCCGATTCGTGTCGCGTTCCATGCGGCAGGCCTGCTGCGCCCGCGCCGCCGACACGAGGATCGGGACCGTTCCTCAGCCGACAGCTTTGGTCCGGCCGGGGAGATAAGTTAGCGGGGCGAGGGGACTTTTGGAACCCCTTCGGGTGTGCCCCGGGAAGGCGTGACGGGACGGCGGTGCGTACGTGACCGGCACCCCCCGGAGCGTAAAAAACGTGTGCACAACAACACTATTGACACGCGCCTCCGGGGACATTACTCTTCGCTCGTCCGCCACTCGAGGAGAACGGCCGCCACAGGCCCCGCCCGGCACAGCGCCAGGATGGGGCCTTTTTTGTTTCCGCTCCACGAGGAGCAGCTCTTTCACACCGGGAGGAAACATGGCGCAGCTACCCAGGCGCGAGGAGGAGCGGCGACTCGCCGCCCTCGGCATCCGACAGCAGGCGGCCGAACTGGCGGCCGAGCGTCCGCACCCCGTCGACGAGAACAACGGGGACGAGGTCAACTACAACGGGATGGACGTCCCGGACAACGACGACCCGCCCTTCATCGGCAACTTCTCCAAGGGGCTCCGGCACGACGACCTGGGAGATCCCGACCCGGTCTCCTACGGCTCCATGCTCCGCGCCCTCCAGAGCCGCGATCCCGGGGACTTCGAGCAGATCCTGCTCGGCACCATCACCCCCGGCGCCCGCCGGCTGAAGCTGACCAATCCCCAGGCCGGCTTCGCCTTCCACCTGGAGGGCCCCGACACCCAGGAACCCTCCATGCCTCCCGCGCCGCGCTTCGACAGCGAGGTGGAGGCGCACGAGCAGGGCGAGCTGTACTGGATGGCGCTCGCCCGCGACGTGGCGTTCGTCGACTACGCTTCCGATCCCCTGATCGCGGAGGCCGTCGCCTCGCTGAACACCGAGTTCCCCTGGTTCGGGGGGACGGTGCCGGTCACGACGCAGAACGTCTTCCGGGGGATCTACTCCGGGGAGCAGGTGGGGCCCTACGTGTCCCAGTTCCTCTGGAAGGGGAACAGCGACCCCCGCAAGATGCCGGGCGGGGGAGGAGCTCCACCGACGGCTACATCGCCTACGGGTCGCGGGTGATCGACCAGCGGCAGCAGACGGTCCTCGGCTTTCCCGACCTGGGACCCTCGGCCGACTACCTGTTCGACTTCCCGTGGTGGCTGCGCGCCCAGAACGGGGAGGACTTCCGCGGGGCCGACCAGTTCGACTTCTCGCAGCGGCGCTTCATCCGCAACCTGCGGGACGGCGCCAACTTCGTGCACTTCGACCTGGTGATCGACGCCTGGTACAACGCGGCGTGGATCCTCCTTTCCGAGCCGACGGGGAACCAGGTGACCCCCGACCCGGGCGCCGTCCCCATGCGCGACCGGGAGTTCCCCAAGGACGCGGGAAACCCCTACGAGATGCCCGCCCCCGACTCGCCCACCGAGGCGGGGTTCGTCACCTTCGGCGACCCGCACGTCCTGGAGGTGCTCACGGAGATGCTCGGCCGCGCCGGGCGCGCGGTGTGGTGGCAGAAGTGGGGGGTGCACCGCCGGCTCCGCCCGGAGGAGTACGGCGGGCGCATCGACAACTGGCTGAACGCGCGGCGCGACTACCCCATCCACCCCAGCATCAAGGACTCGCTGCTGACGGGGGGGCTGTCCCCATACTTCCCGGAGCGGTGGGGCTCGTACCTCCTCCCGCAGGCCTTCCCGGAGGGCGCGCCCACGCACCCGGCCTACGGCGCGGGCCACGCCACCATCTCCGGCGCGTGCGCCACCATCCTCAAGGCGTTCTTCGACGAGAGCAAGGCCATCGAGAACCCGGTGGAGTCCAGCGCCGACGGGACCCTGCTCACGGCCTACTCGGGGCCGGACGCGAACGACATGACGGTGGGGGGCGAGCTCAACAAGCTGGCCGGGAACATCGCCCTCTTCCGCAACGCGGGCGGGGTCCACTGGCGCAGCGACTACACCTTCTCGCTCCTCCTGGGGGAATCGATGGCGATCGGGCTCCTGCAGGAGCTCTCCATCACCTTCAACGAGGACGACGCCTTCTTCCAGCTCACCCGCTTCGACGGGACCACCATCCGCATCCGCGACGGTCTCGTGGACGCGGTCCCGGCCACCCCGGGGTCGTGAACCCCCTCAAGGAAAGCGAGAGCCAATGAAGGCGCCACTTCGAAACTTCATCATCCGCGAGGCGGCGGGCGTCCGCCAGGCGGAGACGCTGGTGCTCGGACGGGGATTCCAGGTCACCGACACCGCGGGCGGACTCCCCGAGGTGACCGGCCTGGCGGGCGAGACGGTGCTGATGCCGTCGGGCGGCGACGACACGCCGGCCATCCGGGCGGCGCTCGCCGACACGCCCCGCGTGCGGCTCGGCCCCGGGATCTTCAACGTGAGCGGCACCATCACGCTGGGGCCGCACCAGGTGCTCACGGGATCGGGCGGGACGACGGTCTGGGCGACCCACTGGGGGGTCCTCTTCGACCTGGCGGGCGACGGCGCGGGGCTCGAGATGATGAGCCTCAACGGGCCCGGCGAGAGCGCGCACGGCAGCGTGGCCGTGACGGCGGCGGGACGGAGCGACCTCCGGTTCCGGGCCCTGTCCGTGTACAACTTCCAGCGCGGGATCGAGCTCGGCCAGGTCCGCCGCGTCTCGATCACCGACGTCCAGCTGGGGTCCGTCCAGCTGCACGCCGTGTCGGTGACCGGACCCGGGGACCAGGTGGTGCTCTCCGGCGTCTCGGTGGACGGCTCGAGCGGCTGGGGGCTGTTCTTCGACTCCGTGGACGCGGTGAGCTGCACGGGGCTGCGGCTCCACGACTTCGGGGCCGGGATCCGCGTGGTCGGCGGAAGGGGGCACTCCTTCCGGTCCATCCGGGCCAGTGGAGGCGCCACCGGGATCTGGATCAAGGACAGCGGATCGGTCGAGGTCTCGGGGGTCCACACCAGCACCTCGACCGGCTTCCGGTTCGAAGGGACCAACGGGGTGCTGCTCGGCGGGAGCGGCACGCAGGAAGGATCGTCCACCTCCCTGATCGTCCGCGGCTGCCGGGGCGTGGCGGTGAGCGGGTTCACGTCGGTGATGTACGCGGGCCTCACCGCGGCGCCTCCGCACGTGGTGGTGGACGGCGGCTCTACGCAGGTGATGCTCACCGGCGTGTACCGGGTCAACCCCACCGTCCCGCCCACCTACGAGGTGGACGTGGCGTCCGCGGGAGGCCGCGTGCTCTTCGCGCAGCACAACTTCAACTCGGGCCGCGTGAACACCGGCGGCAACTTCACCGAGATCTGATCCCTCACCGGGAGCGACCAACTCATGAGCCTGGACATTCTGATCCGCGAGGAGGACGGATTCCGCCGCGCGGGAGCGCTGGTGATCGGCCGTGGGGTTCCCCTCGCCACGACGGCCGGCGGGCTCCCCGAGCTGCTGCAAGCCGTGCCTCCCGGGGAGACGCAACTCATGCCCTCCGGGGGCGACGACACGCAGGCGATCCGGGACGCGCTGGCTCTCAGCGGGCGCGTGCGGCTCGGCCCCGGCGACTTCGCCATCAGCGCGAACATCGCCCTGGGGAGCGGGCAGTCGCTGGTGGGGTGCGGGCCCGCCCGGACCCGTATCATCGCCACCAACTCTCCCGACTACTTGCAGGCCATCCTCCGCGTCACCGGGAGCGGCGCCGCCGTCGAGGGCCTGTTCGTGCTGGGCTTCGGGCTCTACACCGGAATCTCGGTGGAATCCGCGGCCGACGTCCGGCTCCGCGACCTGCGGATCAACGGTACTCAGTATGGCGTCCGGCTCACCGACGTGATCCGCGGCGAAGTCTCGCGGGTGTTCGCCGAGGAGGTGACGGCCGTGGGCATCCAGGCCACCGGGGGAGAACGGCTCTCCATCTCCGACGTGTCGACCCTGAGCTCCAACGCCGGCCTCGTCCTCACACAGGTGGAGGGTGCGCGCTGCACGGGGCTCACGCTGCGGGACCACCTGGCGGCCGTGACGGCGGGGGGGACGGGCTGTCGTTCAGCTCGGTGTTCCTCGACGCCTGCAACGGAGGGATGAGCATCACCGGGGCGCGGGGAGTCTCCGTTTCCGGCCTGCACGCCCGCGACTGCGGGAGCGCCGTGCGGGTGACGAACAGCAGCGCGATCGCGCTCGACGGGTGTTCCGCGCTGCGGACCGGAACGGCGGTCAGCATCGCCGGCTCCACCGCGGTGACGGTGGACGGCCTCGTGTCCGACCGGACCGGGTCCGGACACTCCGGCCCGCACGTGGTGGTGGGCTCCGGCTCCACGCTGGTGACGCTCACCGGCGTCCACCGGGTCAATCCCGCCACCCCGCCGCAGTACGAGGTGGACGTGTCCGGGGCCGGCGGGCGCGTGGTGTTCATCCAGCACGACTTCGACCCGGCGCGCGTCAACTCCGGCGGCAACTTCGCCGAGCTCTGACCGGCAGGGAACAACAGGAGAGCAGGGCCGGAAAGGCCCCCGCCCGGCACAGCGCCCGGGCTGGGGCCTTTTTCGTCCTACACTCACCAGGAGGGCAGCATGGCAAAGGCACACACGCTCGTCGACAACTTCAACGACAACACCGTCGACTCCGGCAAGTGGTCCCACAGCATCGGCTTCGCGGCGGAGGTGAACCAGCGGGTCGAGATCCGGCCGCCCGGGAAACCAGGCCGGGACCAACATCTTCTCTTACCGCTCCGTATCCGCCTACGACCTGACCGACTCCGCGATCTGGGTCGAGCTGGTCCGGCCGCCCACCGCCAGAGCCGGGTCACGTTCGCGGTCCTTCAGGCGACGACGGCCGACGACCAGAACAGCGTGTACGATCACCGTGAGCTTCGGCGCCCTGGGGTGCTCGCTCACCCTGGGAGGGGTTCACACCGTCGTCGCGAGCACGCCGTACGATGCGGTGCGCCACCGGTGGCTCCGGATTCGAGAGAAGCACGGGACGCTGTACTGGGAGGTCTCGCCCGACGGGGAGCGAATGGGCCGTCGCGGCGAGCCGGCCTCCGCATCCCTTCGACCTGACGCGCCCTTCACGCGCTGTTCGGCGGGGGCACGATCGCCGCCATCCCCGCGCCCGGCGTGGCGGTGTTCGACAACTTCAACGTGCAGGACACCGGCGCGCGCCCGGCGCGTCGAGGAGCGGCGCCTCTCCGCCCGCGACGTCCGCGTGGAGGCGGCGGAGCTGGCGGCGGCGCGCCGCCACGAGGAGCACGCCAACAACAACGACGAGGTCAACTACCCCGACCCGCCCCTCATCGGCAACTACTCCAAGAGCCTGCAAGCACGACTCGCTGGGCGACCCGGACCCGGTCTCGTACGGCACCCTGCTGCGCGCGCTGCAGAGCGAGGACCCGGCCGACTTCGAGGAGATCCAGCCTCGCGCTCCTCCACCGCGGCTCAAGCTCACCAACCCGCAGTCCGGGCTGGCCTTCGACGTGGAGGGCCCCGACGCGCAGGAGCTGACCATGCCCCCCGCGCCGCGCTTCGACAGCGAGGAGACGGCGCACGAGATGGGCGAGCTGTACTGGATGGCGCTCGCCCGCGACGTGCCCTTCGCCAGCTACGCGCACCGACGCCGATCGTCACGGCGGCCATCACCTCGCTGAACAGCGAGTTCCCGCGGTTCGGCGGCACCGTGCCCGTGACGGCGCAGAACGTCTTCCGCGGGATCTACCCCGGCGAGCAGGTGGGGCCGTACGTGCTCGCAGTTCCTGCTCAAGGGGAACGTGGACCCGCGCAAGCCCGACGGGCAGGGGCGCGACGCCGACGACGGCTTCATCTCCTACGGCGTCGCGGACGATCGACCAGCGGCATCGTCCCGCCAGGCCGGGCCGTGGACTACCTGACGCACTTCAGCACCTGGCTGAACGTGCAGAACGGGGTGGACACGCGCGGCCAGGACCAGTTCGACACGACCAAGCGCTTCATCCGCACCCTGCGCGACGGCGCCACCTTCGTGCACTTCGACCAGGTGCTGGACGCGTTCTACAACGCCGCCTGGATCCTGATGTCGGAGCCCACGGGCAACCAGCTCGCCCTCCGAGCGGCGTCACGGGCGCCCGCAGATCGACGTGGAGTTCCCCAAGGACCAGGGGAACCCGTACGACCCGCCGGGCACGGCGTGGAAGCCAGGACGCAGGTGGGCTTCGCCACCTTCGGCCCCATCCACCTGCTGCAGGTGCTGGGCGAGGTGCTGGGCCGCGCGCTGCGGGCGGTGTGGTGGCAGAAGTGGGGCGTGCACCGCCGGCTGCGGCCCGGAGGAGTACGGCGGGCCGCGTGCACAACCACGTCACCGGTGCGCGCACCTACCCGCTGCACGCCAGCATCGTCACCTCGCTCCAGAGCGGCGGGCTGGCCCCGTACTTCGGCCGCGGGCGAGCGCTTCGCGTCTCGTACCTGCTCCCGCAGGCCTACCCCGAGGGCGCGCCCACGCACCCCGCGTACGGCGCGGGGCACGCCACGGGCTCCGGCGCGCTGGCCACCATGCTCAAGGCGTTCTTCGACGAGAGCACGCGCCATCGAGAACCCGGTGCTGGCCGACCACCGACGGGCTCTCGCTGGTGGCCTACACCGGCGCGGACGCGGCGCAGATGACGGTGGGCGGCGAGCTGAACAAGCTGGCCGGCAACATCGCCCTCTTCCGCAACGCGGCCGGCGTGCACTGGCGCAGCGACTACACCGAGTCGCTCCCCTTCGGCGAGGCCATCGCCATCCGCATGCTCCAGGAGATGAGCCTCGGCTTCAACGAGGACGACGCCTTCTTCCAGCTGACCAGGTTCGACGGCCAGACGATCCGCATCTTCGACGGCAAGGTGGTACCGGCGGTGTGACCTGAATGTAAACGCCGGCGCGGGAGACTCTTCCCGCGCCGGCTCAGTACCTCGTCTCCTGCCCGTGCACCACCCTCCACGTGTCGCGGGCGATCAGCAGCTCCTCGTCGGTGGGGATCACCCACACCTCCGGCTTCGCCCCTTCCGGGCTGATGCGTCCCTCGCGCCCCCCCACCGTGGCGTGGTTCAGCGCCGGGTCCACGCGGATCCCCAGGAACTCCAGCCCCTCGCAGATGAGCGCGCGCACGGCCGCCGCGTTCTCCCCCACCCCGCCCGCGAAGCACACCGCCTCCGCCCCGCCCAGCGCCGCCAGGTACGCCCCCACGTACTTCCGCGCCCGGTAGGCGAACAGCTCGATGGCCAGCCAGGCGCGCCGGTCGTCGTGCTCGTCCGCCTCCGCCAGCAGCTCGCGCATGTCGTGCGTGAGGCCCGAGACGCCCAGCAGCCCCGACTGCTTGTTGAGCAGCGACTCCACCTCGGGGAGGGAGAGCCCCTCCTTGAGCGCCACGTAGTCCAGCACCGCCGGGTCCACGTCCCCCGAGCGCGTCCCCATCACCAGCCCCTCCAGCGGCGTGAACCCCATGGAGGTGTCCACCGAGTCGCCGCCGGAGATGGCGCACGCCGAGCACCCGTTCCCCAGGTGCAGGGTCACGATGCGCGTCTCCTCGCGGGTGCGCCCGGTGAGCTGGCGCCAGCGGTAGGCGACGAAGCGGTGCGAGGTGCCGTGGAAGCCGTAGCGCCGCACCCGGTGGCGGCGGTACAGCGAGTAGGGGATGGCGTACAGGTAGGCGCGCTCCGGGAGGGTGTGGTGGAACGCCGTGTCGAACACCGCCACCTGCGGCACCCCCGGCCCCAGCACCGAGCGCACCGCCTGGATGCCGCGGAGGTTGGCGGGGTTGTGCAGCGGGGCCAGCTCGAAGGTCTCCTCGATCCCCGCCAGCACCCCGTCGTCGATGGCGACGGAGCGGACGAAGCGCTCGCCCCCGTGCACCACCCGGTGCCCCGCCGCCCCGATCTCCCCCACCCCGGAGATCGGCACCCCCGAGTCCGGGGACACCATCCACGCCAGCACGAACTCCACCGCCGCGCGGTGATCGCGGAGCGGGGCCGTGGCCCGGACGGCCTCCCCGCCCTCCGCGCGGAAGGTGTACACCGCCTCCCCCCCGATCCGCTCCACCTGGCCGCGCGCCAGGCGCCGGTCGGAGTTGTCGCCGAAGCGGCCCTCGTCGGTGTCCACCAGCTGGAACTTGAGCGAGGACGAGCCGACGTTGAGCACCAGGATGTTCACGGGCGGTTCCGCGGCTGGGGAAGGACCTCAGGGCCGAACGGCCGGAAAATAGCACCGGCCGTGCCTGGGGGCACGGCCGGCGGCGGCTCCGGCGCGGCGGCGGTCAGTCCACCGCCGCCTCGTTCTTGGGAGCGCCCATCGACTTCCTCACCATCTCCCAGAGCGCCTTCCCCGCATCCTCTACGGCCTTCCAGAAAAGCTTCTCCAGCTCCTTCGCCACCGGGAGCGAGTTCCGGTTGGTGGGCTCGAAGCGGATCTCGCCCACCCCGTCCGCGCGCGGGTCGATGATGAGCGACAGCTCCACGTTGTGACCGATCCCCCGGTCTCCCATGGGGATGGGCGGGAGGTTCGCGGGGCCCGACTGGAGGAGGTAGTCCATGCTGTCGTCGTGCGGGGCGGGGCCGACCACGGCCGAGATCCCGGTCTTCGGCGCCTGGTCGCCCGAGCGGGCGGCCTCCACCAGGAGGCGCCCCTTTCCGTCCCAGGGGATGACGAAGTAGTCGCACGACAGCGAGCCGTTCGCCCCCACCACGATGCGCTGGTCGTTCTGCACCTGCACCCCCGCATTCATCCCGCCCGGGGTGTCCGGAAGGGTCACGTTGCTGGCCTGGTGGATGACGGGGTGCCAGGAGGGGTCGTTCTGGCGGAGGATGAAGGTGAGGTTGCTCCGGTTCTCGACGCGCTTGATCCAGACGAGTGCCATGCGGTCTCCAGGGGGAGGAGAGGGGCGGCGGAAGCGCCGCGGGCGCGGGCGAGATGCCTCGCGGGTGGATCCCCGCCGCGCGGCGGGGACGCGCTGCCCGGGGCAGGCCGTGTGCCGTCCGCGGGGGGGCTCCGCGCGGCCTCCGAAGGTCCGCCGGGAAAGAATCATGCGGCGGAATGGCGCGTCCCACACGCGCCCCGGATCGGGACAGGAATGCCGCGATTCCGGGGCAAGTATGCCCCGGTGCGGGAACACCGCCGGGGAGGCTAGCGTCGCCTCGACGGGTCGTACTCGCCCACCAGGAAGTGCTCGGCGGTCCAGCGCCCGCCCAGCGGCTTGCGCTGGCTGGCGTCGTAGTAGGAGTGCCACCAGCGCGCCGCCTGCCAGATGGCCTCCGGGCAGCTCGCGCGGCTCTCCAGCCCGGGCGTCAGGTCGATCCCGGCGGCGCCCATCACCACCTCCAGCATGGCCGCCGAGGGGATGCCGTTCCCCTCCAGGAGGGGGTTCCCGGAGCGGCCGACCCCCCACAGGTAGGCCAGCCACACCAGGATCAGCTCCGGCCCGTCCAGCACCACCCGCTGCGAGCGGAAGCGCTCCAGCGCCCCCTCCACCTCCGCGAGCGCGACGGGGACGCGGACCAGCGCCAGGTTGGGGAAGAGGCGGCGCTCGCGGTAGTGGTCCAGCCGCCCCGTCTGCACCCCGTTGACCGGGGCGGGGTAGCCGAAGCCCCCCGGCGGGTCCAGGGCGATCTCGTGCACCGGGGTGGCGCCGATCCCGCCCGAGGAGACCCCCAGGAGCGCCGCGTGCGACCAGTGGCTGGGCGTCATGTCGCGGCGCAGGTGCGACTGGGACACCCGCAGGCGGAAGTGGCACGGGTCCACCCCGCCCGCGAGGAGCAGGGTGACGCACTCGTCGTCGCCGGAGAGGTTGCGCTCGATCCAGGCGAGGTTCCCTTCCCTCCCCTGGCGCGGGGCCTCCTCGAAGACCTCGCTGGTCTGCTCCGCGGCGGACGGCCGGATGTTGAGCATGGGCTCTTCTCCTACGTCTGGGAGAGGATGACGTCTTCCACGTCCTCGGGAGCGCCGGGGCGCCCGGACGGGTAGATGGGGAGGTAGGTGACGCGCAGCCGCAGCCCCGACCCCGTGCGGTTGAAGCGGAGCAGGGTCATGTGGTTCCCACGGTGCTTGTAGAGGCCCTCGCAGCCGAAGCGCTTCCTCAGGTACGCCGGGGCGAAGAAGTCGGGGGCCTCCGCGGCCTCGTCGTGGCGGGGCCAGGGGTCGCGCTTCCCCGTGAGCTTGGTGAGCAGCGCCTTCCCCACGCCCAGCCCCGCCACCAGCGCGGTGGGGGAGGAGATCACCTCGTAGAAGCGGGCGGGCCCCCCGAAGCGGTCCTCCGCGCGCATCACCCGCCCCCAGTGCACGTCCCCCGTGAGGCAGAGCACCGGGCGCCCCGCGTCGGCCAGTCCCTCGAGGGCGTGCACGATCTCCCCGTAGTCGCCGTAGTTGGCCAGGGTGCGGTCGCCCACCATCCCCTGGAGCGTCCCCGCCGGGTCCTCGAACAGCGACTGCCCGGACAGCACCGCTCCGAACTTCCCCTCCCGGGCCACCCGCTCCGCCCAGGCGCGGAACTGGGCCAGGACGGCCGGGTGCAGCGCCGCGCTGCGGTCCTCCCGGCGGAAGGTGCGCGTGTCCATCACGAACAGGGAGAGGGGCGCCACCTCCAGCTCCACGGCGCGCTCCCATCCCTCCGGCCGGGGGAGCTGGAACGCCCCGAACAGGGCGCGCGCCGCGGCGGTCCAGCGGGCGCGCCCCCCCGCCGTCCAGGTGTTCTGGATGAGCGGGGCCGGGTGCGGGAAGTTGTTCCAGTACTCGTGGTCGTCCCCGGTGGCGACGGCGGGGGCGGCGCGGAGCATCTCCGCGTACGCCAGCGGGTCGGTCCAGTTGCGGGTGTACGACGCCTCGAACTTGCGGGCGAGGGGGATGGCGGAGTCGGGGAAGTTCTCCAGGACGGGGAGGTCCAGGTACACCTGGTCGCCCATCATCAGCGTGAGGTGGGGCTGGTACGGGCCGTTGAGCTGCGACACCACCGTCCCCGCCAGCCCGTTCCGGTCCTGGTCGGCGTGGAAGCAGGAGACCAGGAGGACGTTGAACGACTCGTTCTCCAAGAGCCCCGGGATCTCCGCGGGGAGGGTGCGGCACTCCAGCGCCGCGCACCCCCCCGTGTCGTCCAGCGCCTCCACCACGTGGAGCGTGCCCGGGGCGATCCCGGCCCCGCGGAACTCGTACACCCCCGTGAACGCCCGCCGCTCCCCCGGCTCCGCCAGCTCGTCCGGGCGGGCCCCGCACACCGGCGCCAGCGCCTCGGGGACGCGCTCCGCCCCGTCCAGCCGCCAGGAGAGCCGCGGAGCCGTGGTGCGCCCGAACGCGCCCACCCACACCCGGAGCCGGTCGCCGGGAGCAGCGCGGGGATGGAGGTGAAGGGTCATGGGAGCCGAGCGGGGAAGGGTGCCCGGAAGGAGTCCGGCGGCGCGGGCGCGCCCGCGCCGCCGGTGCGGAAGGGGGCCGGGGCTAGAGGCCGCGGCCCATCAGGTCGGCGACGAGCTGGTTGAAGCGGACCGGGTCGTGGATCGGCGAGCCCTCGGCGATCAGCCCCCACCCGTAGAGGATCTCGCCGTACTCCGCCACCGCCGGGTCCTCCGGGTTGGCCTCGAAGCGCTCCCGGAGCTTCTGCACCACCTCGTGCTTGGGGTTCAGCTCCATGATGCGGCGCTGCTTCGGGGCGTCGTTGATCCCCGTGGCCAGCATCCGCTCCAGGTGCGGCGAGTAGTCGTGCTCCGCTCCCACCAGCACCACCGGCGACTTGGTGAGCCGCCCGGAAAGGCGCACCTGCTTCACCCAGGTCTCCAGCTTCTTCTCCAGCGACTCCAGGAAGGGCTTGAACGCCTCCTCGTCCGGCTTGGCGTCCTCCCCCGTCTCCTCCTTGGGGCCGCCCAGGTCCACCGCGCCCTTCCCCACCGACTTCAGCTTCTTCCCCCCGAACTCGAACATGGACTGCGTCACCAGCTCGTCCACCGGGTCGGAGAGGTAGAGCACCTCGAAGCCCTTCTCCCGGAACATCTCCAGCGTGGGCGAGTTCTCGATCACGCTCCGCGACGGGCCGGTGAGGTAGTAGATGGCCTGCTGCTCCTCCGGCATCCGGTCCACGTACTCCTGGAGCGTGGTCAGCTTCTCCGCGTCGTGCGACGACTCGAACAGGATCAGCTTGTGGAGCGCGTCGCGCTGCTCGTAGTCCTGCCCCACCCCCTCCTTGATGGCCCGCCCGAACTGCTTCCAGAACTCCACGTAGCGCTCGCGGCTCCCCTCGATCATCCCGCCCAGGACGCTGAGGATCTTCTTGACCAGCGCCTGGCGGATCTTGCGGATGTTGCGGTCGTCCTGGAGCGTCTCGCGCGACACGTTCAGCGGGAGGTCGGGCGAGTCCACCACCCCGCGCACGAAGCGCAGGTAGCGGGGGAGGAGGTCCTCGCTGCTCTCCATCACCAGCACGTGCTTCACGTACAGCTTCAGCCCCGGCTTGGAGCCCACGTAGTACAGGTCGCGCGGGGCCTTGTCCGGGACGAAGAGGAGGGCCTGGTACTCGATGGTCCCCTCGCCGCGCTGGTGGATGGTCTCCAGCGGCTCCGTCCAGTCGTGCGAGATGGACTTGTAGAAGTCCTTGTACTCCTCCGGCGTGACCTCGGAGGGGGAGCGCACCCAGATGGGGCGGCGGGAGTTGAGGACCTTCTCCTCGATCTCGCGCGCCTCGGCCTCGGGGGCCTCCTTCCCCGCCTCCATCACGTCCACCTCCTTCTCGGCCACCAGGACGATGGGGTGGGTGATGAAGTCGCAGTGCTGCTTGACGATGCGGGTCAGCGTCCAGCGCTCGGCGTAGTCGTCGATCCCGTTGTCGCGGTCCACCGGCTTGAGGTGCAGGGTGATGGTGGTCCCGTGCCCCTCGCGCTCCCCGTCGGTGACGGCGTAGGTCCCGTCGCCGGTGCTCTCCCAGTGGGTGGCGCCCTCCTCGCCGGCGCGGCGGGTGACCAGCTCCACCCGGTCCGCGGCCATGAAGGCCGAGTAGAAGCCCACGCCGAACTGCCCGATGAGCTGCGCCGCGCCCTCGCCCCCCGGCTTCTCGCGCAGGCGGGCCAGGAGCTCCCCGGTCCCCGACTTGGCGATGGTGCCGATGTTGGCGATCACCTCGTCGCGGCTCATCCCGATCCCGTTGTCGCGGAGGGTGAGCGTGCGCGCCTTCTCGTCGGGGATGATGCGGATCTCGGGCTCGGCCCCCTCGGTGATCTCCGGGCGGGTGAGCGCCTCGATCCGCAGCCGGTCCAGCGCGTCGGAGGCGTTGGAGACCAGCTCCCGCAGGAAGATGTCCTTGTCGGTGTAGAGCGAGTTGATGACCAGCTTGAGGAGCTGCTGCACCTCGGCCTGGAACTCGAAGGTCTGCACCTTCTCCTGCTCCGCGACTGCCATCGTTCCGACTCCGGTTCTCGGTGTGACGTGGACGTGATCCGTCCGGGAGCGGACGGATTCCCCAAAGGCGCAAAGATGAACAAGCTAGCTCCGAACTTCAAGGCCCCGGGGGAGCGCGGGAGAGCAGCCAGCTTCGGACCGCTCCCGGAGGGGACTTCCTGACCCAGCGGGGCGCGCGCGCCCCAGCCCGGAGGGGGAGGCGCCGGGCGGGAACGGCGCCGATCCAGCGGTTCCGGGGCTCCGGGGGCGTGGTATGCGGGTTGCCCCGAGAGCTCAGCCGCGGAACGCGCGCTCCGAGAGCAGCTCCGGGTCGGCGCCTTCCACCTCCGCCAGCCGCAGCAGCCGGCCGATCCCCCGCAGGGCGTCCGCGATCCCCTCCGACTCCGGCGCCACCCAGGCCGCGTGCGGGGCGTGGGAGAGCGCTCCCTCCAGGCGGAACCCCGCGCCCCGCACCTCCTCCGCGCGGGCGGCCGCGTCCACGCCCTCGCGGAAGCGGAGGAGGACGCGCCCGGTGGGGACGGCCAGCGTCCCGCCGGGGAGGGCGTACACCGGCCCGGTCGCGGCGCCCGCGGCCTCCTCCGCGCCGCGGGGGACCACCCGCACCCCGCCGTCCCCGCCGTGCAGGGCCACCAGCTCCGGGCGCAGCGCGTACTCCGCGCCCCCGGGGGGGTGCGATCCGGCGCGCAGCCGGGGGGGGGCTTCGGTCTCGTCGGGCATCCTCGCCTCCGGTTCGGGAAGGTACCCCCTCATACTGCACCCCCGCGCGTCCCCGCACAATGCGGCGCGCGCACCCCTCGCTCCAAGGAGGTCCCCATGGTCTCGGTTCGATACGGCGGCGGCAGGGGCACCCGGGTGTCGCTGGACGTGAGCGACCGCCACGTGGTGGTCCGCACCTGCGACCGCGCCCCGCTCAAGGGCGCCCGCGTCTTCGAGGGGCCCCCCGTCTCCGAGGAGGGCCGCAGGATCCTGGCGCGCTTCGAGGTGGAGCTGGAGTTCCCGGCGGCCGGGGTGGAGGTGCTGCGCGCCACCGCCGGGGCGGACGCAGCGCTCCGCGACGAGGCGCGCGCCGTCCTGGGCGCGGAGCCGGAGGTGCAGTTCGCCGGGCGCGCCCTGGTCACCCCGGTCGCGGGGAAGCCGGTGGTCTACACCGAGAACTTCTTCGTCCGGTTCCGCAACGGCGTGTCCGGGGAGGAGTGCCTGGCCGTGCTGGCCCGGCACGGGCTGGAGGTGAAGCGCCCGGTGGAGTACGCCCGCAACGCCTTCTTCGCCGCCGCCCCCGAGGGGACGGGGATGCGGGTGTTCGACATCTCCGAGGCGCTCCTGGCCGACCCCGCGGTGGAGCTCTGCCACCCGGAGCTGGTGCGCCGCGCCGCCGCCCGCGCCGCCTTCCCCCAGCAGTGGCACCTGAAGCGCACCACGGTGGGCGGGGTGGTGGTGGACGCGCACGCCTCGGTGGAGGAGGCGTGGGCGCTCGGCGACGGGACGGGGACCGTCATCGCCGTGATCGACGACGGGGTGGACGTGGACCACGAGGAGCTGCGCGGCAAGGTGGTCTTCCCCCGCGACGCCACGCGGAAGGTGGACGACGCCCGCCCCGGGGAGCGCGACCGCCACGGGACGGCGTGCGCCGGGGTGGCGTGCGCCTCGGGGCGGTTCGGCGCGTCGGGGGTGGCGCCGGGCGCGAAGCTGATGCCGATCCGGCTCCGCTCCGGCCTGGGGGCGCAGGCGGAGGCGGACGCCTTCGTGTGGGCCGCCGACCACGGGGCGGACGTGATCTCGTGCAGCTGGGGCCCCCCCGACGGGGACTTCACCGACCCCTCCGACCCCGTGCACCGCGAGGTGGTCCCCCTCCCGGACAGCACCCGGCTGGCGATCGACTACGCCGCCACCCGGGGGCGCGGCGGGAAGGGGTGCGTGGTGCTGTTCGCGGCGGGGAACGGCAACGAGAGCGTGGACAACGACGGGTACGCCAGCTACAAGAACGTGATCGCGGTGGCGGCGTGCAACGACCGGGGGAAGCGGGCGGCGTACAGCGACTTCGGGCGGGCGGTGTGGTGCTCCTTCCCCAGCAGCCACGGCTTCCCCTCGCTCACCCCGGGGGTCTGGACCACGGACCGCACCGGGATCGCGGGCTACAACCCCGGGAACGGGACGGGGAGGCCGCTGGCCGGCGACGCGGCGGGGAACTACACGAGCACCTTCGGGGGGACCTCCAGCGCCTGCCCGGGCGCGGCCGGGGTGGCCGCCCTGGTGCTGGCCCGCAACCCGGAGCTGCGCCGGGAGCAGGTCCGCGACATCCTCAAGGCCGCCTGCGACCGCATCGACGCGGCCGGCGGGGCCTACGACGCCACGGGGCGAAGCCGCTTCTACGGCTTCGGCCGGCTGAACGCCAAGCGCGCGGTGGAGCTGACGCCGCTCCCCGTGCGCCCGGTTCGCGTGCGCACCGCCCGCCGCGACGTCCCCATCCAGGACCTGCGCGTCGCCCGCCTCACCCTTCCCGTCACCGACACCTCGGTGCTGCGCGGGCTCCGGGTGGCCGTGGAGCTGGACCACTCCTTCGTGGGCGACCTGGTGGTCACGCTGAAGCCCCCGGCGGCCATGGGGCTCCCCCCCATCGTCCTCCACGACCGGGCAGGGGAGGGGGACGACTCCCTGCGCCGCCGCTACGACGCCGCGGCCGTCCCCGCCCTGGCCGCCGCCGCCGGGAAGAGCCCCCGGGGCACCTGGACCCTGGAGGTGGCCGACCAGGAGGCCCAGGACGTCGGCGTCCTCCGCGCCTTCACCCTGGAGCTGGAGAGCTAGGCCACCTCAACCACCTCGCCCCCGGCCACCACGAACACCCGGTCGCCGGGGGCGGGGCGGACCTCCGCCATCCCCGTGAAGTCGCCGAAGGCGGGGAGCACCCCCACCCGCGCCCCCAGCCAGAAGCAGGGGAGGCGCTCCCGCTGCCGCCCCGCCCCCGCCAGCCGCACCCCCGGGTGCAGGTGCCCGGCGAGCGCGTACCCCTCCGCCCGCTCCGCCGGGTGGTGCAGCAGCACGAACGGGGGCTCCACCCGGGGCGGGTCCGCGCAGGCGATCCCCAGCTCCTCCGGCGGGTCACCCGCCCCGCGGTCGTGGTTGCCGCGGACCAGCACCATCTCCACCTCCGGGTGCCGCGCCCGCCACGCCGCCGCCGCGGCCAGGGTGGCGGGCGCCCTCCCCTCCCGCGCGTGCAGCAGGTCGCCCAGGAACACCAGCCGCCGCGCCCCCGTCCGCTCCAGCGCCGCCGACAGGCGGGCCAGCCCCGCCGCCGTGGTCCCCCCCGGCACGGCCACCCCCGCCGCGCGGAAGGCCGCCGCCTTCCCCCAGTGCGCGTCCGCCACCAGGAGCGTCCCGGTGCGCTCCACCAGGAGGGCGCGCTCGGGGAGGAGGAGGACGCGCTCCCCCGCCAGCTCCAGCCGCGCGTCCCCCATCAGCGCCGGGAGGCCGCCTCCCTCCCGGCCGCCGAGCCGCGGACCAGGAGCACGGGGACGGTGGAGCGGTGGCGCACCGCGTCGGCCACGCTCCCGTACAGCAGGTCGGAGATGAAGCGGTGGCCGTGCGTGGACATGGCGATCAGGTCGCACCCCTCCCGGTCGGCCAGCTGCACGATCTCCCGCGAGGGGTCGCCGCCGGCCAGCACCGCGTCCACCTCCAGCCCGTCCCCCGCCAGCTCCGCCGCCACCTCGTCCAGGTAGCGCCGGTCCTGCGCCATCTCCTCCGACTCGCGCAGGTTGAGCTGGTGGTGGGTGCGGGCTACCCACCCGTCGGCCACGTGCACCAGGAGGAGCGAGGCGCGGCACATCCCCGCCAGCTTCCGCACGTGCTCCAGGATCGCCCGGTCGTAGGCCGAGTTCTCCAGCGGCACCAGGATTCGCCGGTACATGGTCAGGCCATCCATTCGGTGAAGGTCTGCAGCAGGAGCCAGATGTTGAGCCCGGCGATGAAGGTGGCCACCAGGTACGCCAGCCCCTTGAGCCACGCCGGGTTCACGAACTCCCCCATCTTGAGCCGGTCCGAGGTGAAGCGCACCAGCGGGAACACCGCGAAGGAGAGCTGCAGGCTCAGGATCACCTGGCTCAGCACCAGGAGCCGCGCCGTCCCGCTCTCCCCGTACATCACGGCGACGATCACCGCGGGGACGATGGCGATGGAGCGGGTGATGAGCTGCCGCAGCCAGGGGCGCAGCCGGATGTTGAGGAAGCCCTCCAGCACGATCTGCCCGGCGAGCGTGGCGGTGAGCGTGGAGGTCTGCCCCGAGGCCAGGAGCGCCAGGGCGAACACGGTGCTGGCCCCCGCCACCCCCAGGAGCGGGGTGAGGAGCTGGTAGGCGTCCTGGATCTCCGCCACGTCGGTGCGCCCGGCGCGGTGGAAGGTGGCCGCGGCCACGATCAGGATGGCGGAGTTGATGAACAGCGCGAAGGAGAGCGCCACCGTGGAGTCCAGGAAGGCGTAGCGGACGGCCTCGCGCTTCCCCGCGACGGTCTCCTCGTAGCGCCGCGTCTGCACCACCGAGGAGTGCAGGTACAGGTTGTGGGGCATCACCGTGGCGCCCAGGATGCCGATGGCGATGTACAGCATCTGCGGGTTCTGCAGCACCTCGGCGCGGGGGACGTACCCCTTCATGATCCCCGCGAAGTCGGGGCGGGAGATCAGGATCTCGAAGAGAAAGCAGGCGCCGATGGTGGCCACCAGGACGATGACCACCGCCTCCAGGAGGCGGAACCCTTTGTTCTGGAGGAAGAGGATGATGAACACGTCCAGCGCGGTGATGACCACGCCCCAGGCCAGCGGGATACCGAACAGCAGGTTGAGCGCGATGGCCGAGCCGATCACCTCGGCCAGGTCGCACGCGGCGATGGCCAGCTCGCAGATGAACCAGAGGAAGAGGCTGACCGGGCGCGGGTAGTGGTCGCGGCACGCCTGCGCCAGGTCACGCCCGGTGACGATCCCCAGCTTGGCCGACAATCCCTGCAGGAGCACCGCCATCAGGTTGGAGACCAGGATCACGCTCAGCAGCGTGTACCCGAACGCCGACCCGCCGGCGATGTCGGTGGCCCAGTTCCCCGGGTCCATGTACCCCACCGACACCAGGTATCCCGGCCCGGCGAAGGCCAGGAACTTCCGCCACCGCGTGGCCCCCGTCACCGGGACGGTGCGGTACACCTCCTCCAGGCTCGGCGAGACCCGCGTCCGTCTCCACCCCGGCTCGGCCTGCTCCCCTTCCGCGCCCTCGCTATGCATCAACATGTCCCGTTTCGGTTTTGTGATCGCGCAACCAAATTTTCGATTAGTCTAAAATACAGGATGGGGTGAGTCGCGCAATGGTCTCGTCGCGGGGCTCACCCGGCCGCCCGCTCCAGCGCCAGCTGCATCCGCTTCACCCGGTCGGCCAGCGACTCGGAGGAGACGCGGTCGCGGGTGCGGTCCACCAGGAGCGGGAAGGCCAGCGGCGGCGTGCGCGCGGGCTCCGTCACCACCACCTGCGCGCTCGCCAGCCGCTCCAGCGTGCGCCCCAGCCGGCTCCGCTCCAGCTGCCGCTCCAGCACCTCGCGGTGGGCCTGCGCCAGGAGGAGGTTGTCCGGGTCGTAGCGGGTGAACACGTCGTAGAAGAGGCCGCTGGACGCCTGGAGCTGCTTGGCCGTCTTCCCCGAGTGCGGGTAGCCGGGGAACACCAGCCCGGCCACGCGGGCGATCTCCCGGAACTGGCGCCTCGCCATCTCCGTGGCGTTCAGCGAGGCGGGGATGTCCTCCAGGAGCCCCTCGGGGCGGAGGAGCCCGGCCTCCAGCGCCCGCTCCAGCGGCGCCGGGTCGGGGGACAGGAGCTCGAAGCCGTAGTCGTTGGCGGCCAGGGTGAAGGAGATGGGCGCCAGGCGCGAGACGCGGTAGGCGAAGAGCGCGGCCAGCCCCTCGTGCACCAGCCGCCCCTCGAAGGGGAAGAAGAACAGGTGGTGCCCCTCGCGCGTCTTCACCCGCTCCACCAGCAGCTCGTCCGCGGCGGGGATGCGCGACCAGCGGGCCTGGATCTCCAGCACCGGCCGCACCGCCTCCATCTCGGGCCCGCGGAGGACGCCGTCCCGGGCCTCCTCCAGCCGCCGCCGCAGCGCCGCCGCCAGCTCGGTGGAGAGGGGCATCCGGCTCCCCATCCAGCGGGGGATCGCCCCCTTTCCGCTGGGCGCCTTGCGCACCCACGCCACCATGTCGCGCACCCGCACGAACTCCAGCGGCCGCCCCCCGAACACGAAGCGGTCGCCGGGCCGGAGGCGCGCCACGAACGACTCCTCCACCGTCCCCAGCCGCGGGCCGCGCAGGTACTTCACGGCCATGGACGCGTCGCTCACGATGGTGCCGATGGCCATGCGGTGCCGCCGCGCCACCAGCGCGCTCTCCACCGTGTACACGCCGTCGCTCTCCACCACGCGCGAGTACTCCGGGTACGCCGTGAGCGCCGAGCCGCCCCGCGTCACGAAGTCCAGCACCCAGCGCCACTCGTCGTCGCGCAGCTCCGCGTAGGCGCGGGTGGCGCGCACCTCGGCCAGCAGCTCGCCGGCGCGGAAGCCGCCCCCCAGCGCCACGGTCACCACGTGCTGCGCCAGCAGGTCCAGCGGGCGCTCCACCGGGAGGCGGCTCTCCACCGCACCGGCCTCGGTGGCGTCGCGCGCGGCGGCCACCTCCACCAGCTCCAGCACCTGCGTGGGGACGCAGGTCACCCGGCTCTCGGCCCCGGGCCGGTGCCCGCTCCGCCCCGCCCGCTGGAGGAGCCGCGCCACTCCCTTGGGGCTCCCGATCTGGAGGACGCGGTCCACGGGGGAGAAGTCCACCCCCAGGTCCAGCGACGAGGTGGCCACCACGCAGCGGAGCCGCCCGTCGCGCAGCCCGTCCTCCACCCAGTCGCGCGTCTTCCGGTCCAGCGAGCCGTGGTGCAGGGCGATGGTCCCCGCCCACTCCGGCCGCGCGGCCAGGATGGCCTGGTACCAGATCTCGGTCTGCGAGCGGGTGTTGGTGAACACCAGGGCGCTCTCCCCCTCCTCGATGGCGTCGAGCACCTGCGGGAGCATCTGCGTCCCCAGGTGCCCCGCCCAGGGGAAGCGCTCCACCACGGGGGGGATCAGCGCGTCGATGCGCACGCTCTTGGGGAGGAGCCCGCGCACCACCCGCCCCGGGGGCGCGCCGGGGCCCACGCCCAGGAGGGCGTCCCGCGCCTCGTCCAGGTTGCCGAGGGTGGCGGAGACGCCCCAGGTGCGCACCCCGGGGCGCCAGCGGCGCAGCCGCGCCAGCGCCAGCTCGGCCTGGACGCCGCGCTTGGTCCCCATCAGCTCGTGCC
Organism: uncultured Gemmatimonadales bacterium; assembly: GCA_963733105.1. GTDB lineage: Bacteria > Gemmatimonadota > Gemmatimonadetes > Longimicrobiales > Longimicrobiaceae > JAFAYN01. Next base: position 72,815 of record CAVTCB010000010.1, read on the forward strand.
ACTCGTCCACCACCACCGCGCGCAGGTCGCGGAACAGCTCCTCCGCGTCGGAGCGGGCCAGGAGGAGCGACAGGCTCTCGGGGGTGGTGACCAGCGCGGTGGGGAGGCGCCTGCGCTGCCGGGAGCGCACGGCGGCGGAGGTGTCGCCGGTGCGCGACTCCAGCGTCCAGGGGACGCCCAGCTCTTCCAGGGGGAGGCGCAGCGCGGCCTCGGTGTCGGCGGCCAGGGCGCGCAGGGGAGTGATCCAGAGCACCCGCAGCGGCGGGGAGAAGCCCTTCTTCACCCGCGGCGCCTCGGGGTGCTCCTCCAGCCACTCCAGCACGGGGCCCAGCCAGGCGGCGTACGTCTTCCCCGTCCCGGTAGCGGCGTGGATCAGCCCGCTCTCCCCGGCGCGGTAGGCCTCCCACACCTCGCGCTGGAAGGGGAACGGCTTCCACCCGCGGGAGCGGAACCAGCCCTCCGCGCTCGCCAGGGCGGCGCGGAGGGCCGGAGGGGTCTTGGTGCGGGGGGCCCGGGTCGCCATGCCGCGGCACGGGTGCGAGCCCCGTGCCGCGGAGCCGGCTCCCGCCGCTTCAGGGCTTCAGCACCCGGTCGCGGTAGAAGGCGTAGCGCAGGGCGAAGCGCGCGTCCGGCTCGCCGCGCCGCCCCGTGTCCCCTCCGTACCCCGCCCCGATCCACCCCTTCAGCTCCGGGACGTACCACTCCGCGGCCACACCCAGGTGCGTCCAGCGCTCGTCCAGCCCGCCGTCGTCGTACCGCCCCCAGACGGAGGCCGCCTCGGCCGAGAAGGCGAAGCGGTCGCTGGCGAAGAGCCGGGCCCGCGCCCCCGCCGTGTAGCTCCCCGTCGGGTCGGTGGCGGTGTCCGCGCGCGACCACACCGCCCTGCCGCTGAAGGTGAGCTGTCCGAAGCGCTCCAGGGGGAGGGAGAGGGCGCTCCAGACCCCCCCCTGCCGCCCCTGCAGGCTGTCCGCCCGCGGCTCGTCGCCCGCGGTCCGGACGCTCCCCGCCAGCCCCACGTCCAGCTTCAGCGCGTTCCAGTGCTCGGCCGCGTACCGCCTGCGGAGGCTGTCCAGCGCGGCGGAGGCCTGCCTGCGCCGCTCCGCGAAGACTTCCGGCCCGGCGTCGAACGGCGGCTGCCCCAGCGACACCAGCGCGGCGGTGTACGCCGCCGCGAGCCGCTCCTGGTACGCCGAGTCGGCGCGCGGGTCGCCCCGGTCGATCAGCGGGAAGCGCACCCCCACCGCCACCAGCACGTCGTCCGACCCCTTCCGCGCCGCCGCGGTCCCGGCCGAGACCACCGTCCGGAAGAGGGCCGCCCGGAGCGGGCTGCGGGCGTAGCTCCGCAGGTCCCCCGCCGAGCGCACGAACGGCCGGGAGTCGAACGCCGCTCCCACCTTCAGCCGGTTCCCGTCGAACCAGCTCTTGAGCACCGCCTGGAAGTCGGCCGGGGTGACGACGTGGGGGACCTCCCCCGGCTGCTCCGGGAGGAGCGCGAACGCCGGCGAGGTGGGGATGCCGAAGTGGACCGGGTTCACCAGCGCCAGGATGGAGTCGCGCGGCACCGCCTGCCCTCCCGCGGTCCCGGGCACCACCGCCGCGAGGAGCGACAGGAGCGCGGCGGCGCGGCGGACGGAGCGGAGCGGCGTGCTCATGGGGCCTCCTGGATCTGGAAGCGGTAGACGAAGGGCACGTCCTGCGTCCCCACCTGTCCGCTCCCGCCGTCCGGCGGAACCTCCTGCGACAGCACCTTCCCCGGCTGGCGGACGGTGACGACCACCTGGTACGGGGTCGGCGGGGTGTCGTTCTGGCTCAGCACGGCGCCCTCCACCATGAAGAACCGGCCGGCGTTGCTCCCGACCGTGCCGATGGGGAGCGACGGGTCCTGCGGCGTGAACTTCCCCACCTGTCCGTCCGGGACCTTCGCGGGGGTGTAGCGCCAGAGGACCCCCGCCACGTTCTGCGGGAAGAGCGGGTCCGTCACTTCGACGGTGAGCGGCCCGTCGGCCGCGCGGGCGCTGATGGTGCTGACGTTCATGGTCCGATCCCCCGTTGAGGTGGAGACTACACCCGATCCCCTCCCATCCGCGCCGCCACCCCGTACATCAGCGGCATCGCCGGCGCGCCCTCCGGCACCGTGAACCGCCGCCCCGGGAGCTCCCGCATCCCCTCGAACGGCCGGAAGCCGTTGGAGTGCGGCCACTCCCGCAGCGCCTCCAGCACGAGCCCCGCCTCCAGCAGCGCGGAGACCACGTCCCCCACCCCCCAGGCGAACTCGTGCGAGCGGTGCGGGTTGCGGAAGTCCACCGCCCCCTCCCGGTACTCCGCCCCGTGCAGCAGCCCCTCGCCGGAGCGGGCCACGTAGTCCCCCACCCCGTCCTCCCAGGCGAACGGCTCCCCCCCCGACGAGTAGGGGAAGAACAGCCGCATCCGCTCGTCGAACATGGCGGCCACGGGGTGGAACTCCACCAGCACGAAGCGCCCGCCGGGAGCGAGCACTCCCGCGATCCCCCGCGCCCACGCCCGCAGATCCGACAGCCAGCACACCGCCCCGTACGACGAGAAGACCAGGTCGAAGCGCCGCCCCGCGCGCCCCGCCGCCTCCAGCCAGTCGTACACGTCCGCCCGCTCGAACTCCGCCGCGATCCCCGACTCCGCGGAGAGCCGCCGCGCGAAGCCCACGGCCTCGTCGCTGATGTCCACCCCCGTGGCGACGGCGCCCAGGCGGGCCAGGCTCAGCGTGTCCTGCCCGGAGTTGCACTGCAGGTGCAGGAGCGTGCGCCCGGACACGTCGCCCAGCAGCTCCAGCTCCTCGGGGAAGAGCGTGCTCCCCCCGGCGCGCAGCCAGGCCGCCTGGTCCCCCTTGTGGGAGTTGTGGGCGGCGGTGGCCGCGTCCCAGGAGAGGCGGTTCTCCTCGTGCAGCTCGCGGCGCACGGTCAGGCGCGCACGGCCGCGGTGAGCAGCTCCGCCAGGCGGGCCTCCAGGCGCCCGTTGCTCACGCACAGCACCGCGCCCGAGCCGCTCCCCCCCACCGGGCTCCCGAAGCCCCCCACCCGGGTGGTCACCCGCGTGCGGCTGCTCCCCTCCTCCCGGAGCGAGGTGAGCACCGAGAGCTGGATGCGGTAGCCCATCCCGGCCGAGGGGCCGGCGCCGTCGTTCCCGCAGCGGACGTAGACCGAGGTCCGCTCCCCGTCCAGGCGCGCGGCCGTCACCCTGGGGCTGCCGAAGACCCCGTTCGCGGGGTCGGTCCCGGCCCCGGTGATCCCCAGCCGGGCGTACACGTCGGGGAGGGCGGCCCGCACGCGCTCCACCGGCGCGGCCACCACCCGTTCCACCCCCTGGTTGTCGTCCTGCAGCCGGAAGGTGATCCCGGTGTCGGTCTCCACGATCGAGGGTCCGGGGCCCGCGGGAGGGCGCGTGGGGCCCGTGCCGGAGGGAGCGCAGGCGGCGAGCGCGGCGAGCAGCAGGCAGGGCGCGGTGCGGTGCATGGAAGAGCTCGTTCTCGGGATCGGGAGACGACGGGACGCGCGGTGGTGTGCGGGAAGATCTAACACCCGGCCGCAGGGCGGGGCCAGGGGTGGGGAGGCCCGCTCCGGGGAGGAGCGGGCCGGGCCGGGGATCAGCGCCCCGCGCCCGTCCCCGGCACCACCCGCTTCACCTGCGCCCCCGCGGGGAGCGTGGAGGCCTCGCCCTCCACCTGGTTGATGACCGCCAGCTCCCGGAGCGGGACCGCCGACGGGTAGCGCCGGGCGAACTCCGCCAGCGTCATGGCCCGGTCCAGCCGGACCACGTCCAGGCGGCTGGGCTGCACCGCCAGCGCCTGCGGGTCGGTGAGCTGCCCGAAGCTCCCCACCACCTGCCGGAAGGTCCGGTCGTGGGCGGCGAAGCGCTGCGAGGGCGCGTAGGCCACCACCTGGTACGTCGTCCCCCCGTAGTCCACGAAGGCCGCCACCCCGTCCACGACGCCCTGCTGCGACTGCGCCCGGAAGTACCCCACCACCGCCGGGAGCCCGTTGAGCGTCTCCCGCCCCACCTGCCCGGGCTGGAGCCCCTGCTGCGCGAAGAACTGCCGCGCCCCCGCGTCCGCCCCCGCCCGCCCCGCCAGCGTGAGCTGGACCACCGCGTCCTGCTGCGGGCTCACCGCCGTCACCGACTCGGGGGTGTTCTGCGTCCGCCACCCCTGCGGGAAGGCCATGCGGAAGCGGAGGTCCGGGTGGAAGAAGACCCCGTCGCGGAAGAAGCCGGCGCGCGGGTTCTCCCCGTACACCAGCCCGTCCACGCGCTGCAGGTACTGCGGGCGCTGCGCCACGAGCGTGGCGGGGAGCGCCGTCGCCGCCAGGCGCGCCCGCACCGCCTGGATGCGCTCCTCCGGCCCCGGGTGGGTGGCGAGCCAGGAGGGGAGCGGGCTCCGCCCCTCCGTCTCCCCCACCCGCCCCAGCGCCGCGAACACGTCCGGCATCTGGCGCACGTCGTAGCTCTCGGAGAGCGCGTAGTCGAAGCCCAGCGCGTCCGCCTGGCGCTCGGCGTCGCGGCCGTAGCGGAGGAAGAGGAGCTGGAGCCCCCCCGACGCCAGGCCGCCGAGCTGCTGGGCCGCCCCGGGGAATAAAATGGAGCCCACCCCCACCCCGAGCTGCGCGAGCTGCGCGCGGCTGATCTGCGTCACCTGGTGCCGCGCCGTCACGTGGCCGATCTCGTGCCCCAGCACCGCGGCCAGCTCGGCCTCGTCGTTCATCAGCGTCATCAGCCCGCGGGTGACGAAGATGTACCCGCCGGGGAGCGCGAAGGCGTTGGGCGTGGGGTCGTCCACCACGCGGAAGGTCCAGGGGAGCGCGGGGCGCTGCGAGCGGGCGGCGAGCCGCGTCCCGATGCGGTGCACGTAGTCCTGGAGCGCCGCGTCCTGCACCAGGCCGATGCTCCCCTCCACCTGCTGCGCCGCCTCCCGCCCCATCTGGACCTCCTGGGCCTCGGAGACCAGCGCGAGCTGGCGCTGCCCGGTCACCGGGTTGGTGGCGCACCCCGCCAGCGCCGCGGCGCAGAGCGCGGCACCGGCTCCCAGACGAACACCCGCGGTGATCCTCGACGGCATACGATCTCCTGGTTTCGGGAACACGTCGGTGCGAGGATTCGCAAGAGTCGTACACGTGGCGGGAGGGTTCGGGCGTGCCCCCCGCTGGCGCGGGGGTCGGGCTGCGGCTCCGTAGGACACGATACGACCGTGTCCAACGGAGTCGAGCCCCCGCAAACAGCCGCGGGGTCTCGCCCCTCCGGGCTCGCATCCCTCACGCAACTGCTTACCGTTCCTGTAGTTGTCGTGCTCCCCTCCCCCCTTGTGGGGGAGGGGCCGGGGGTGGGGGGTAGAGGGAGCGCCCCACCGACGACCCACGCGCGGAATCTAAGCGTTCGCGAGGGGCGCGAAGGTGAGGTCGCCCGCGAGCGGGGAGATCGCGATCTTCAGGTCCAGGGCGATGTTCCGGAAGCGGTCGGCGCTCTCGGGGGGGATGGGCACCCGGGCGAACAGGATCACGGAGTAGAAGTCCCCCGACAGGAGGAGGCCCCCGAAGCCGACGACGGAGCGGACCCCGTGCGGGCGCACGAAGTCCTCCTGGGCCGGGATGAAGGGGCTCCCCTCCGCCTCGGCGACGTAGAAGACGTTGTAGGTGCGGTTCTCCGCCCCCCGCACCAGCTCCGGGCGGGGGGTGACCACCGCCTCGACCTCCAGCCCCAGGCCGCGGATCAGCTCCGCGATCATCGGCGCCCGCTCCACCATCCCGGCGCTCGGGAGCGGGATGGCCTGGTGGCCCCGCGAGTCGCGGCGGGAGTTCCACCCCGGCTCGTCGCCGGCCGTGCCCAGCAGGACCAGGCACTTCATGTCGCCGTGCGGCGGTCGGTCCCCCAGGCGCTCCTTGGCGAACGCCTGCAGCTCCGGCTCCAGCGTCCCGTAGGAGTGCGTCTTGTAGAAGCGCGCCAGCACGCACTCGCGCGCCCCCGTCTCCGGGTCGACGCACTCCTCGTGGAAGTAGCGAACCACCTGCTGCGCCGCCTCCTCCATGCTCGCCGCCGCCTGGACCATGCGCCTCACGTCCAGGCCGCAGCGCAGCATCTCGTGGAGGTCGAAGCTGCGGAGGGAGAAGCTCATGGAGAACGGGGTGCGGGTTGTCCGGACGGTGGCGGAGACCTGGAGTCCCCACCCCCTGCGAGAATCGCACCCCGGCCCGGCGACGGGTCAGATCCCCGCCACCTGCAGGGTCGGCGCCGGCGGGCGGCGGAGCTCGGCGAGCGCCAGCGCGGCACGCTCGCCGCGGCGCGACCCGGCCTCCACCCGGTCCATGGCCTCCCCGTCCAGCGCCGAGGGGTGGTAACCCGCGCGCAGCAGCGCCGTGCGGATCTCCGGCTCCAGGTTGCGCACGCGGCCGTACACGTCCGGGTGCACCACCAGCTCCCCGCCGCGCACCTCCACCACCTGGTACACCACCTCCAGCGGCACCCGCTTGGAGAGCGCCACCCACTCCGTCCGCGAGGGCGCCGCGGCGATCCCGTCCAGGCGCCGCTCCGTCACCCCGGGGCTGGCGTGGGCGTGGAGCGTGCGCGCCAGCTCCATCACGTCGCGGTTGCTCATCCGGATGCACCCGTGGCTGGCCGGGGTGCCCAGCAGCCGCTCGTTGTGGCCGGGGGTGCCGTGGATGTACACGTCGTCCGCCAGGTGCAGCTTCACCCGCCCCATCGGGTTCCCCGGGCCGGGAGGGGTGTGCTTCCGGTTCCGCGCCCACTCGCTCTTCGGGGGCGTCCAGTCCGGGTTCCAGATGGCGTGGCGGAGCTGGAAGCTCCCGCTCGGGGTGCGGTGCGAGGCCGTCCCCACCGACACCGGGTAGCTCTTCACGTGCTCGGCGCCGCGGAACAGGTCCAGGCGGCCGGCGGGGATGTTCAGGACCATCCGGACGGGCGCGTCCGTGGCCGTGGGATCGACGTCGACGGGGTGTGCATGTGCCCGGCCGGCGGCGGCGAGCGCCCCCAGGGCAAGTGCGGCGGCGGTGACGGCGGTGCGGATCTTCATGGTTCGTACTTCTGGGGATCGAGGCGGGCGCCCGGCAGACCGGCCGGCCTGCTCCACGGCCCGATTCGTCCTCTTCTCCCCACTCCCTCCTTTCGTGAGGAAGCCGTACGGAGAACCGCCCGCGCAGGATTCGCCGGGGCGGTCTACCCGCCTCCCTCCCCCTCCCCCAGCAGGTCGCGGATGGTCTCCAGCGAGTCCGCGTCCTCCGGCTTCTTGTCCGTGCGCCAGCGGAGGATGCGGGGGAAGCGCACCGCGATCCCCGACTTGTGCCGCGGCGAGCGCTGGATCCCCTCGAAGGCCAGCTCGAACACCAGCTCCGGCTTCACCGTCCGCACCGGGCCGAAGCGCTCCAGCGTGCTGCGCCGCACCCACGCGTCCACCTTGCGGATCTCCGCGTCGGTGAGCCCCGTGTACGCCTTGGCGAAGGGGACCAGCCGGTCCCCGTCCCACACCGCGAAGGTGTAGTCGGTGTAGAGCGAGGCCCGCTTCCCGTGCCCCCGCTGCGCGTACACCATCACCGCGTCCACGGTGAAGGGCTCCACCTTCCACTTCCACCACCCCCCCCGCTTCCGCCCCACCCCGTACGCCGAGTCCAGCCGCTTCAGCATCAGCCCCTCGGCGCCGCGCCCGCGCGACGCCCGGTACGCCTCCTCCACCCCCTCCCACCCCCCGCCCGGGCCGGTCGGAACCGTCGGCGAGAGCGGGAGCCGCGCCGCGGCCAGGGGCGGTACCCCCGCGAGCAGCGCCTCCAGCCGCGCCCGGCGCCAGGCGAGCGGGTGGGCGCGCACGTCCTCCCCGCCCGCCTCCAGCAGGTCGTAGGCGAGGAGGACCACGGGGACCTCGGCGAGGATCTTGGGACCCAGCGTCTTCCGCCCGATGCGCCGCTGGAGCTGCGCGAAGGGGAGCGGCCCGCCCTCCTTCCAGGGAAGCACCTCCCCGTCCAGCACCGTCCCGTCCGGGAGGAGCGCGGCCGCCTCGGCCAGCTCCGGGAAGCGCTCCGTGATCAGCTCCTCCCCGCGCGACCACAGGTAGGTGGCGCCGCCGCGGCGGATCATCTGCGCGCGGATCCCGTCCCACTTCCACTCCGCCTGCCACTCCGCCGCCTCCCCCAGCGCCGCCGGCTCCCCCTCCAGCGGGTGCGCCAGGAAGAAGGGGTAGGGGCGCGACAGGTCCGCGTCGCGGGTGTCCGCGGCGAACAGGCGGGCGTAGAAGTCCGGGCCCGGCTCCCACGACCCCATCAGCCGGTGCGCCACCGTGGCCTCGTCCGTCCCCCCCGCGCGGGCCAGAGCGCGCACCACCAGGTTCTGCGAGACGCCCACGCGGAAGCTCCCGGTGATCAGCTTGTTCCACACGTAGCGCTGCGCCCCGTCCAGCTCCTCCCAGGCGCGGTGCACCTCCCGCCGCTGGGTGGCGTCGTCCTCGCCGCGCAGCGGGAGGAGGCGCTCCTCCACCCAGTGCCGCAGGGGGAGGTCGCTGGCGGCGCCCGTGGGAGGGAGGAGGAGGGTGATGGCCTCGGCCAGGTCGCCCACCGCCTCGTAGCACTCCTCGAACAGCCAGGGCGGCGTCCCCGAGGCCTCCATGGCCCAGTCGGCCAGGCGGCGCGCGGGGATCAGGCGCTTGGGCCGGCCGCCGCTCAGGAAGTGCGTGGCCCACGCCGCGTCGGCGGGGTCGGCGGCGGCGAAGTAGCGGACCAGCGCCTCCGTCTTCTCCCCCGTCTTGTTGGTCTCGTCCAGCTCGGTGTACAGCTCGGCGAAGGCCCTCAAACCCGGCTCCGGGGTGCAGTTGGACGGAAAGCTCCGGAGTCCCACCGCAACCCCCGGTCCCGCGCGCACCTCCTGCGGCACTAGCGCCCCAGCTGCCCCGCGGATGACTCGCCTTCCAGCGGTTCCCGGACGGAAGTCTATCGGCGCATATCACTGTGACACAACTCATTTGGCCCCTTCCACCCTCTGTCCGCATGAAAGAGAACAGATTTTGCAGAAAACATGCGTCTCTCGCCTGTCGTCCGCCCGGCCGATCTCCGTAACAGCCCTCCCTCTCCACCCAGCGAGCCGCCATGAGCACGCCTCCTCTCTCCCCACCCGTAGCCCCCGCCTTCGACGCCACCGGCGTCCCGATCGCCACGCTGGACGCCGGACGCGCGGCCAAGCTCGCGCGCAAGGCCGACATCCTGGGGCAGACCCACGGCGAAGCCGTGGAGTCGGCGCAGGCCGACGGCCGCGCCCGGCAGGACTCGCTCCTGGTGATGGTGCCGATCCGGTCGGGGATGGAGCCGTCGCTGCGCGCCCTGCTGGCCGGGATCGCCAACCCGCCGGGGGGAGACCTGGAGATCAACCCGGTCATCCCCTTCCTGGAGCTGAAGACCGTCCACTTCGCCCGCATCCTGATCCACGACGCGTCGCCCTCCCCCGCGGCGCCGATCCCCACCTGGCGCGGGAAGCCGCAGGCGCACGGGCCGGCGATCCCGGCCAAGCTCCTCTTCTCCACCGACTTCGACGGCTACCTCGACGCCCACCTCGACGAGCTGATCCGGGTGGCGGGCGAGGGGCTGGACCGGATCTTCTCGCACTGCGAGGGGTGGCCGTCCCGCGGGCACCAGGACCGCGCCGCGGTGCACGCGTTCTTCCTCCGCAACCGGCTGGCCTCGAACACCTTCTACACGGGGAGCATGGGCCGCTCGGTGGACCAGATCCGCCGCGAGGCCCGGCTGCACGAGCGCATCGAGGACTACCTGGACCGCGCCAGGCGCGAGGGGAAGCTCCCCGCCGACCCGGCGGCGGCGCGCGCGCAGGTGCGCGACTGGGTGTTCTCCCAGGAGGACCTGAGGTGGGCCCGGGAGCGCCCCGGTCCGTTCCCGAAGCCGCTCGTCCCCGCCTCGCTCCAGCCGAAGCTCGCGTGGATCCTCGGCGCGGCGGCCCTGGTGGTGCTGGCGGCGCTGTACGGGGTGCTCCAGCTCTTCCTCCCCGCCGGCACGGCCCTCGGGATCGTGGTGGGGGGGGTGGCGGTGCTCGGCGCGGCCGGCTTCGCGGCGTGGCGCTTCCTCCGGCACCTGGAGGAGACCGACCCGGTGATCATCGGGAACGTCACCGACCACACCCGCAGGCTGGAGCGGTACGAGGACCACATCGTCCAGAACCAGATGAGCAGCGTCATCTACATCAAGGAGCCGCTCTGGTTCAGGCGCTCCGTGCTGTGGGCGGTGCTCGCCTTCATCAACCTTTCCGCGAAGTACCTGAGCAACACCGGGACGCTGGCCGGCATCCCCAGCATCCACTTCGCCCGCTGGGTGATCGTGGACGAGGGGCGGCGCCTGGTCTTCTTCTCCAACTTCGACGGGAGCTGGGAGAACTACCTGGGCGACTTCATCGACAAGGCCGCGGGGGGGCTCACCGGCGTGTGGAGCAACTGCGTGGGCTTCCCGCGCACGGCGGGGCTGGTGGGCGAGGGGGCGCGCGACGAGCAGAAGTTCAAGCAGTACTCCCGGCAGAGCCAGATCCCCACGCAGGTGTGGTACAGCGCCTACCGCTGGCTCTCGGTGCCCAACGTCAACAACAACTCCAAGATCCGCATCGGCCTGCACGGCGACATGGACGCGGAGGAGGCCACGGCGTGGCTGCGCCGCTTCTCCGGCCCGGCGGAGCGCACCGAGCCGGCCGGGGAGAAGCCGGCCAGCCTGGCGCCGCCTCCGGCCGCCGCGCCGGAGCTGGACGACATCCAGGGGCTGGTGGCGCGCAGCTACAAGACGCTGAAGCACGGCGAGTACGTGCTGGTGGGCTTCGCGGACGGGGCGGGGGCGCGGCGCTGGCTGTCGGCGCTGGTCCCGCACGTGACCGCGGCGCGCAGGGGCAAGGGCGACCCGAAGCGCGCCGTCCAGGTGTCGTTCACCAGGGAGGGGCTGGGGGTGCTGGGCGTGGAGCACGACGTCATGGAGACCTTCTCGCTGGAGTTCCAGGACGGGATGGCCTCCCCCTACCGCTCGCGCCTGCTGGGCGACGTGGGCCGGGGCGACCCGGACCGGTGGGAGTGGGGCGGGACCGCGCCGGGGAGCGAGGAGGTGCACGCGCTCCTCTTCCTGTTCGCGCACGACGAGGCGGAGCTGCAGGCGCTGTTCGCCGAGACCATCGGCGGCGCGGAGGGCGCGCGGGCGCTGCGGCGCCTCCCCAGCATCATGCTGGCGGGCGACAAGGAGCACTTCGGCTTCCACGACGGGATCGCGCAGCCGCGCATCCAGGGCTTCCGCCCCGAGGACAAGCCGGCGCCGCTGGAGCCGGAGATCCCCACGGGCGAGGTGGTGCTGGGCTACCACAACGTGTACCAGCAGATCCCCGAGTCGCCGTGGGTGCCCCGCGACCTCGATCCGCAGAACCTGCTCAGGGACGTGCCGTTCGACCCCGACCAGGAGGATCCGGCGCCGCGGCGCGACCTGGGGCGGAACGGGACCTACGTGGTGTTCCGCCAGCTGGAGCAGGACGTCAAGCGCTTCTGGCAGTTCATGGACGAGCGCACGCGCGACGCGGAGGAGCGCAAGAAGCTGGCGGCCAAGGCGGTGGGGCGCTGGCCCAACGGCGCGCCGCTGGTGCTCTTCCCCGACGCCGAGCCGGTGGGGTGGGAGACGGAGAAGAACGGCGGCGGGAACAACTTCATGTACGTGCGCGACCACGGCATCCCCGGGAACGGGAACGACTCGTTCGGCGACAAGTGCCCCATCGGGGCGCACGTCCGCCGGGCCAACCCCCGCGACGGGATGCAGCCGGGGCCCAACGGCTCGCTCCTGGTGTCCGACCACCACCGGCTGCTCCGCCGCGGCCGCGCCTACGGGGCGCCGCTGGCCCCCTCCTTCGACCCGGCCGACATCCTGGCCGCGCCGGACGGGGGCGGGGACGCGCGCGGGCTCCACTTCATCTGCTTCAACTCCGACCTGGGGCGGCAGTTCGAGTTCGTGCAGAACACCTGGATCGTCTCCCAGAAGTTCGACGGGCTGTACGCCGACCCGGACGCGGTGATCGCCCCGCACGTCCACTCGGACGAGGCCAAGCACCCGGAGCAGGTGAGCAACTTCACCGAGCAGCGGTGCCCGGTCCGCCACCGCGAGAAGGGGCTGACCCCCTTCGTCACCATGCGCGGCGGCGCCTACTTCTTCATGCCCGGCGTGAGCGCCCTGCGCTGGCTCGCCAGCGAGCGCTGACGGCCCTCACCCCCCGGCCCCCTCTCCCACAAGGGGAGAGGGGGAGCACGACAACGGCGCCCCCCACCCCCGGCCCCTCCCCCACAAGGGGGGAGGGGTGCACGGCAACGACAGAACTACAGGCGCAGAAAGTAGTTGCGTGAGGGATGCGAGCCCGGAGGGGCGAGACCCGCGCGCAGTTTGCGCGGGGCTCGACTCCGTTGGGAACGGTTGTATCGTTCCCTACGGAGCCGCAGCCCGACCCCCGCGCCCCGCGGGGGGCACGCCCGAACCCTCCCCTTCAGACCTCCTCCCCGCCCTCTACCTCGTCCGGTAAAGGAGCGTCCGTGTCGTCCGCCTCCCCCTCCCAGCGCGACGCCACCGCCTGCGCCTCCAGCCCCCGCTCCCGGAGCCAGCGCACCACCGGCTCGCGGTAGCCGTGCGTCACCCACACCCGCTCCGCCCCCGTGGCCTCCACCGAGGCCAGGAGCGAGGGCCAGTCCACGTGGTCGGAGAGGACGAAGCCCCGGTCCACCGCCCGCCGCCGCCGCGCCCCGCGGATGCGCATCCACCCCGAGGCGAACCCCGTGGAGACCGCGCCGAAGCGGCGCATCCAGGGCGTCCCGTTGGCCGAGGGGGGCGCCACCACCAGCGCCCGGCTCCAGTCGGTCCCCTTCGGCGCGGAGCCGGCGTACGCGGTGGGCGGGAGGGGGACGCCCCCCTCGCGGTAGTCGGCGTTCAGCCGCTCCACGGCGCCGTGGCAGAAGATGGGGCCGATCCCCGGGTCCACCCCCGCCAGGAGGCGCTGCGCCTTCCCCAGCGCGTAGCCGAACAGGACGCTGCACTTCCCCGCCTCCTGGTTGCGGCGCCACCAGGCGTCGATGCGCGCGAAGGTCTCGCGCCTGCGGCTCCCAGCGGTAGATGGGGAGGCCGAAGGTGGACTCGGTGACGAAGGTGTGGCAGCGCACCGGCTCGAACGGGGTGCAGGTGGCGTCCGGCTCCGTCTTGTAGTCGCCCGAGACCACCCACACCTCGCCCCGGTGCTCCACGCGCACCTGCGCGGAGCCCAGGATGTGCCCCGCGGGGTGCAGCGACACGCGCACCCCGCCCACGTCCAGCGCCTCGCCGAACTCCAGCGACTGCACCTTCGCGCCCGCCCCCATCCGGGTGCGGAGCACCCGCTCCCCCTCCCGCGAGCCCAGGTAGCGCCGCGAGCCCCAGCGGGCGTGGTCGCCGTGGGCGTGCGTGATCACCGCCCGGTCCACGGACGCCCAGGGGTCGACGTAGAAGTCCCCCGCCTCGCAGTACAGTCCCCGGTCGGTGATCCGTAGCAGCATGGTCGGTGCGCTGGAGGGTGGCCGCGGCGGCGGAGTGCAGGAAGCGCACCTCGCCGGGATAGGCGCGATATGGACGTATAGTTAAAGCGGGCGCACGATCCCGCCGATCCTCTTCGATCACGGAGACCTCCGCCGCGTAGCGACATGCGCGGCGGCTCGTCTTCCGCACCCTGCAACTCAAGAGCGATTTCGTGCTTCAATCCGTCCTGTCGCCGTTCGCCCCCGCCCAGCCGGAGCGGTGGACCTCGTACCGCACCCTGGAGGGGTTCACCGTCGCCGAGTGCGTCGTGGAGCAGCTCGAGGCCGAGGGGATCGACGCCGTGTTCGGCATCCCCGGCGGGTACGTGTCCCCCTTCCTGGGCGTGCTCCGCGGGCACCCCCGGATGCGCTTCGTGATCGCCTGCCACGAGGGGGGCGCCGCCTTCATGGCCGACGGCTACGCCCGCGCGGGGGGGCGGCTGGGCGTGTGCCTGGTGACCGCCGGGCCCGGCGCCACCAACGCCCTCACCGGGATCGCCTCCGCGCATCTGGACGGCGTCCCCGTGCTCGCCATCAGCGGCCAGGTCCCCACCGACCGGTTCGGCCTCGCCGCCATGCAGGAGAGCACCGTGGAGGGGGGCGTGGACACGGTGGCCCTCCTCCACCACGCCACCGCCTACAGCACCTCCATCGTGGACGCGGGGAGCTTCCCGCGGCTCTTCCGCCGCGCGCTGAGCGTGGCCCACGGCGTCCCCCGCGGGGCGGTGCACCTCAGCTTCCCCGCCAACGTGGCGCGGCAGCGGCTGGAGCGCGTCTCCCTCCCGGTGGCCCCGGACCGGCGCCCCCCGGCGCCCGCCTGCGACCCGGCGGACGCCGAGGCCGCCTTCCGCCTCCTCTCGGTGGCGCAGCGCCCGCTCCTGTACGTGGGCTCCGGCGCCCGCGACGCCCTGGAGACGATGGGGGAGGAGTTCCGGGAGCTGGCGGAGCGCTGGGGAATCCCCGTGGTCACCAGCATGCGCGGCAAGGGGCTCTTCCCCGAGACGCACGAGCTCTCCCTGGGAGTGCTGGGGATGGCCGGGAGCCACCGCGCCGACCGCTACGTGGAGGACGGGGTGGACGTCCTGATGGTGCTGGGGAGCCGCCTGGGCGAGTGGGCCAGCCAGAACTTCTCCCCGCGCATCCGGGCCGCGCACGCCGTGATCCAGGTGGACGTGAACCCGGCCTCCATCGGCCAGTTCCTCCCCCCGCAGCTCCCCATCGTGGCGGACGTCCGGGCGGTGCTCGCCGCCATGCTGGAGTGCGCCCGCGACGCCGGGGAGCCCGACGCCGCCCGGGTGGCGGAGCGGCTGGAGACGGTCCGCGTGCTGCGCGAGGAGGTGCCGCCCTGGGCCGAGCCGGCCAAGCTGGAGGACGAGGGAACGCCGCTGAAGCCGCAGCGCCTCATGGCGGAGCTGGACGCCTCCCTGCACGGCGGGGTGGACCTGTACGTGGACATGGGGAACTGCACCGGGTGGGCCACGCACTGCCTGCGCGTCTCCCCTCCCACGCGCGTCTTCTACCCCTCCGGCCTCTCCTCCATGGGGTGGTCGTGCGGGGCGGTGATCGGCGGGAAGCTGGCCCGCCCCGAGCGCGCGGCCGTGGCGCTGGTGGGGGACGGGGCCTTCCTGATGAACGGGACGGAGGTGAACACCGCCGCCCGCTACGGGGTGGGGGCGGTGTACGTGGTGCTCAACGACGACTCGCTGGGGATGGTGAACCACGGGGAGCACGCCCAGAACGGCGGCGCCTACCCGCTGGACGACCCCTTCTACGGCCTGGGCGGGCCCGACCTGGCGAAGTTCGCGGAGTCGCTGGGCGCCGCGGCGCACGTGGTGGACCGCCCGGGGCAGCTGGCCGCCCTCCTCCCGGAGGTGCTCCTGCGCGCCGGGGCGGAGGGGCGCCCGCAGGTGATCGTCGCCCGCATCGACCCGCGCGAGGTCCCGCCGTACGGCTCCCGCTTCGAGTCGGTGCGCGGCGCCGCGGCGGCGCCCACCCGGTGAGCCGTCCCCGGGTGGCCCTGCTGGGCGCGGGGCACGCGGTCCCGGAGGCGGTGCGCGGCAACGACGACCCGGTGTTCGCGCGCGTCCGGCGCGACACCGCGTCCCGGGGCGTCCCGGAGCACAC
Source organism: uncultured Gemmatimonadales bacterium (assembly GCA_963733105.1). GTDB lineage: Bacteria > Gemmatimonadota > Gemmatimonadetes > Longimicrobiales > Longimicrobiaceae > JAFAYN01. The sequence continues at coordinate 88,506 of CAVTCB010000010.1, forward strand.
GCTCTTCGTGGGGAACCGGGAGCGGCGCGTCCTGGGGCCCGGCGAGCGGCTGGAGGCGCTGACCGCGGACGCCGCCCGCGCGGCCCTGGCCCACGCCGGGGTGGCGCCGGCCGAGGTGGACCGCCTGTACGGCTACCTCTCCGTCCCGGAGTACCTGGCGCCCAACTCCCTCTTCGCCGTGCACCGCGAGCTGGGGCTGGGGGAGGGGTGCATGGTGGTGCCGGTGAACACGGAGTTCAGCAACTTCGTCACCTCGGTCGTCCTGGCGTGGGAGGCGGTGCTCGCCGGGCACGCGGAGCGCTGCCTGGTGGCGACCGGGGCGGCGTGGACGGCCAGCGTGGACTACACGCAGGGCCACTCCGTCTGCATCGGCGACGGGGCGGGCGCGGCGGTGGTGGGGCCGGGAGAGCGCCTGGTGCTGACCGACTGGGCCACGGACACCTTCAGCGCCGAGTACGGGGCGATGACCATGGCCTGGCGCCCCGGGGCGGACCACCCCGCCTTCGCCATCCACCCGGAGCGCGGGGTCGGCGCCTTCCTCACCACGGGGATGGACGGCCCGCCGCGGCTGGTGGCGCGCCTCCTGTCGCGGCACGGGATCGACTCCTCGGAGGTGTCGCTCGTCGCGCACCAGGCGTCGCGCCGGCTGATGGACCACTGGGCGGAGCGCATCCGCCCCGGCGCCTACCTGGACACCTTCGAGGAGTGGGGGAACCTCACCGTGGCCTCCGCCCCCGCTACGCTCTCGCGCTTCCGGGACCGGATCGAAACTCCCTGGCTGGTGGTGGTGGGGCTGGGGATCGGGGCGCACCAGACTGCGCTGCTGGTGCGGGTGTGATGTGAACAGGTGGGTTCGGGCGTGCCCCCCGCTGGCGCGGGGGTCGGGCTGCGGCTCCGTAGGACACGATACGACCGTGTCCAACGGAGTCGAGCCCCCGCAAACCGCGCGGGGTCTCGCCCCTCCGGGCTCGCATCCCTCACGCAACTGCTTGCCGTGCCTGTAGTTGCCGTGCTCCCCTCCCCCCTTGTGGGGGAGGGGCCGGGGGTGGGGGGGTCCTACCCCATCGGGCCGGGCATCGCCCGGGCGACGGCGGCGTAGTCGATCCTTCCGTCGCGCTCCAGGGCCTCCACCTCCTCGCGCTCCCGCCGGGCCCTCCGCTCCAGGGCCTCCAGCGTTTCCCGGGGGAGCTCCTCGCGGCCGGAGCCGGCGCGGAGCGTCTCCAGCGTCTCCTCCACCTCGTCCGCGAAGAGCAGCCTTTCCCCGATCCGGCGGTTCCGCTCCACCGCGCCCGCGTCGTCCGCGGCGGCGCTCCCGTGGAGGGAGCCGATCCCGATCTCCCGGTCGATGTCTCGCATGCAGGGCCTCCTCAGCAAATCAGGGATCCGACGAAGCGGCGCGCGTACTCCTCGCCGCACTCGCAGCACAGCTCCGACCAGCACCGGCACGCCGGGCGCTCGCAGCGCCCGTCCAGCTCCACCCCCTTGCAGCGGCAGTCCCGAACCCGGGTCCCGCAGTGGGCACACGTCTCCTGGTTCCGTTCGGTCGTCGCGTTCGGCACGGTACACCTCCGGCGGATGGGAGTCTCTGTGCCGCCGCAACTCCCATGCCTCTCCCGGCGCAAACAGCGTTTGTCCAAGGATTTACGTACGGCGGCCGGCGAGGTCGAGGGCGAAGAAGACGGCGGTCTCGCCGGGGGCGTCCCGCGGGTCGTAGAGCGTGGTGTCCAGCCCGCAGCAGGCGAACCCGTGCCGCCGGTAGAACCGGATCGCGGGGGCGTTCACGCTCTGCGTCTCGGCCCACAGACACCGCGCGCCGAGCCCTTCCGCTCCCCGCCACGACGACGAGCGGCATCGCCGCCAGCTCGTCCGGGTCGAAGGGGTACCGCTTGCGGAGCGGCGGGTCGGCGGGCCGCTCCGCGAGCGTGAAGCCGAACGGCTCCGCGCCCACGGTGTAGACGGTGTCCGTGACGAACGAGGTGTCGAGCCGCGCGAGCGGCTCGCGGTCGGCCGGCCATTCGGGCGGGCGATAGCGGATCATAGCCCCCACAGGTGAGCGACGGGGAAGACATGCAGATCGAAGTGTACGCGGACGTGGTCTGCCCGTGGTGCTGGATCGGCGAGCGGCGGCTGGAGGCCGCGCTCGCGCAGCGGCCGGAGCTGCGGGTGCGGCGGAGCTGGCGCCCCTTCCAGCTCCAGCCGCAGATGCCCCCCGGGGGCCTCCCCTGGGCCGAGTTCGCCGCCGCCAAGTTCGGCGGGGCGGAGCGGGCGCGGGGGATGTTCGCGCAGGTCGCCGCGGCGGGCGCGGCCGACGGCGTCCGCTTCGACTGGGACCGTGTGGCGACCGCCCCCAACACCGTGGACGCCCACCGGCTGGTGTACTGGGCCGCCGAGCGGGGCCGGGAGTGGGAGATGGCGGAGGCCCTCTTCCGGGGCTACTTCGCGGAGGGGCGCGACCTCAACTCGGCCGACGACCTGGCGGCGATCGCCGCCGCCGCGGGGCTGGACCCGGAGGGCGCCCGCGCGCTCCTCGCCGACGACGAGTGGCGCGACGACGTGGCGGCCAGCCAGGAGGAGGCCGCCGCGCTGGGGATCAGCGGCGTCCCCTTCTTCGTGGTGGAGGGGAAGTACGGCATCTCCGGCGCGCAGCCCGTGGAGACCTGGCTTCGCGCGCTGGACCAGATCGCGGAGGAGGAGGGGTCCGGCGGGTAGGTCAGACCGGGGCCAGCCGCCGCGCCTGCATCCTCAGGGTGTAGCGGGCCCCGTAGCCGGTGTCGGCGAAGAACTGCCGGAGGAAGATCACGAAGGCGGCGGCCCCCCGGACGATGAACTGCCCGTAGTTCGGGTCGAAGAAGCGGTACGTGCTGTTGTGGCGGGTCGCGTCGACCGCCACGGCGTGGCTCCCTCCCCCGCCGCGGAGCGACACCAGGTACAGCGCGGTCGTCTCGGCGACGTAGTAGGCCAGGTCGCGCTCGTCGAAGGGCGGTTGCCAGCTCTCCTGGTGCACGATCCGGAGGCCGTTCCGCGCGAGCATCAGGTTCTGCGTGATCCCGATCATCCCGGTGCGCGGCATCTGGCCGGGGCCCCCGGACCATATCTCCACGTCGAGAAGCCGGTCGACCTGTTCGGAGAAGACCGCGTCCGGGACCGACGTGACGTGGTCGAAGCCGCGCAACCCGCGGTACGTCTGGTCGTAGTCCAGACCCCTGCGCCGGAGCCCGAGCCAGCGCACCGCCAGGGCGTAGCACACGCCTCCCTCGTTGAGGTCGGCGTCGGAGGAGGTGGACAGGCGGATCAGGTTTCCCTGGTCCATGGAGTAGACCAGCCTTCCGGAGTCGTGCGCCTGGTGGACGATCCTCTTCCAGACGTCGCTTACGGGACGGGGCGGTTGAGGCATGGGAAGGAGGGGGGGAGAGGGGGGGTCCGACCCTGCCTGCGGACCCCCAATGATACGGGGCGCCCCCGGCCCATCCAAGAGGAGCGTTCTCAGCCGTCTGCCGGGAGCCGGCGGTGGAGCATGGCCTCCACGCGCTCCTCCAGGTAGGGGTCGGGCGGGCGGCGGGCCAGGAAGAGCTCGTCGTAGTACGCCTTGGCGAACCCCGCGACCGGGGTGGCGATCAGCACGCCCACCACGCCGAACGCCGCCCCCATCGCCATCATCACGAAGAGGAGGAACACCGGGTGCAGGCGCATGGTGCTGGCCTGCACGCGCGGCGCCACGAAGTTCCCCACCAGCTCGCTCCACGCCCAGAAGAACGCCGCCACCCAGAGCGCCTTGAGCGGCGACACCGAGAGCGCCACCAGCACCGGGGGAACGGCCATCACGTAGAAGCCCAGCCGGGGGACGATCACGCTGAAGAAGGCCAGGACGCTCCAGACCAGCGCGTTGGGGATCCCCAGGAAGTACAGGAACAGGAAGGCGGGGACCGCCTTCAGCGTCCCCAGCACCACGTTGGCCGCCATCCACCCCACCGTGGCCTGCGAGCCCCGGGTGAACGCCCGCGCGGCCGGCCCGCGGAGGTGCGGCGGCAGGGCCTCCACGTACCCCTCCAGGAGGGGGCGCGGGTCCGACACCATGTACAGCACCACGCTGAACAGGAGCAGCCCCAGCAGGAGCGCGCCCAGGAGCGAGAACCCGTAGCTCCACACGCCGCGCAGCAGCCCCGGCACCCAGGCCCCGAGCTGCGACACGGAGAGCGCCTCGGTCCGGACGCGCCCCTCCAGCTCCGGGACGCGCGCCAGCAGGGCGGCGACGCGGTCCGAGAGGGCCAGGGCCAGCTGCGGGGCGTTCCGCGCCAGCGCGGCCACCTCGCGCGCCAGCGGCGGGATCACCAGCGCCCCCAGCAGCGCCACGGTCGCCAGCACCGCCAGCCCCACCACCGCCGTCGCCAGCCCCCGCGACACCTTCCGCCGCGTCAGCCAGGTCACCGGCGCGTTCATCCCCACCGCCAGCACCAGCGCCAGGGTGAAGAAGAGCAGGACGTTGCGGATGCGGAAGGAGAACCAGAGGAGGACCAGCAGCGCGGCGGCCAGGTAGACCGCCTTCGCGAGCGCGGGGAACAGTCCCGGGTCGCGGGCCTCTCCGGGAGGTGGGTGGGTGGCCATGTGCGGAAGCTGGCGCTCCCCCTCCGGTGCGTCAAGGTCAGTCCAGGCGCGCCCGGCGCAGGCGCAGGCTGTTGGCCACCACGCTCACCGAGCTGAAGGCCATCGCCGCGCTCGCCAGGATCGGGGAAAGCAGGAGCCCGATGGCGGGGTACAGCACCCCGGCCGCCACGGGGATGCCGACCACGTTGTAGACGAAGGCCCAGAACAGGTTCTGCTTCATCGTCCGCATGGTGCGCCGCGACAGCGCGATGGCCGCGGCCACGCCGTGCAGGTCGCCGCGCATCAGCACCACGTCCGCCGCCTCGACCGCGACGTCCGTCCCCGTGCCGATGGCGATGCCGACGTCGGCCTGGGCCAGCGCCGGCGCGTCGTTGATGCCGTCGCCCACCATCGCCACCACCCGCGCCCTCCTCCTGGAGCCGCCGGATCTCCGCCACCTTGCCCTCGGGGAGCACCCCGGCCACCACCCGGTCGATCCCCGCCTCGCCGCGCCACCGCCTCGGCCGTGCGGCGGTTGTCGCCGGTGAGCATCACCACCTCCAGCCCCATCCGCTTCAGCCGCGCGACCGCCCCGCGGGAGGTGGCCCGGATCGGGTCGGCCACGGCGAGCAGCCCGGCCAGCTCGCCGTCCACCGCCACGTACACGGGCGTCTTCGCCGTCGCCGGCGAGCCGCTCCGCGGCCTCCGCGCAGCGGGGCGACGGCGACCGCGTAGTCGGCCATCAGCGCCTCGTTGCCCGACGACCAGGGCGCGGCCGTCCACGCACGCCCACCGCGCCGCGTCCGGTCACCGACTCGAAGCTCCCCGCGTGCGCCAGAGCGCCAGCCCCGCGTCCCGGGCGCGCCGCACGACGGCGTCCGCGAGCGGGTGCTCCGAGGAGCTCTCCAGCGAGGCCACCAGCCGCACCAGCTCCTCCTCCGCGCCCGGCCCAGGCGCCGGCCACCACGTCCGTCACGGTCGGCCGCCCCTCGGTGACGGTGCCCGTCTTGTCCAGCACCACGGTCGTCACGTCGCCGGCCCGCTGCAGCGCCTCGCCGCCCTTGATCAGCACGCCCCGCCTCCGCGCCCCTTCCCCGTGGCCACCATCACCGCCGTCGGCACCGCCAGCCCCATGGCGCACGGGCAGGCGATGATCAGCACCGCCACCGCCGCCGCGAAGGCCCGCACCCCGGGCGCCGTGTCCGCCGCCACGAACCAGACCACGAAGGTGGCGATGGCGATCGAGAGCACCACGGGGACGAAGACGGCGCTGATCCGGTCGGCCAGGCGCTGGATGGGCGCGCGGGAGCCCTGCGCGTCGCGCATCAGCTTCACGATCTGCGCGAGCACGCTGTCCGCGCCCAGCGTGGTGGCCCGGTAGCGGAAGGCGCCCGTCCGGTTGATGGTCCCGCCGATCACCCGGTCGCCCGTCTCCTTCTCCACCGGGAGCGACTCGCCGGTGAGCATCGACTCGTCCACGGCGCTGCTCCCCGGAGACCACCTCGCCGTCCACCGGGACGCGCTCGCCCGGGCGGACGACCACCACGTCGCCGTGGCGCACCTCCTCGACCGGGACGTCGGCCTCCGCGCCGTCGCGGAGCGACGCGCGCGGTCTTCGGCTGGAGGTCGACCAGCGCGCGCAGCGCGGCCGAGGTCTGCCGCTTGGCGCGCGCCTCCAGGGCGTTCCCCGCCAGGATCAGCGCGATGATGAAGACCACGGCCTCGTAGTAGACGTCCGGCGCCACGCCCGCGGCGCGACGAAGAAGCCCGGCGCCACCGTGGCCGCCACCGAGTACAGGAAGGCCGCGCCGGTGCCCACGGCGATCAGCGTGTTCATGTCCGCCGAGTGGTGGCGGAAGGCCGTCCAGGCGCGGGTGTAGAAGTGCCGCCCCGCCCACGCCATCACCCCCAGCGTCAGCGCCAGGAGCCCGTAGGAGAGCACGGCGTCCGGGACCCGGTACAGCCAGGGGAGGGCGCCCTCCAGCGCGGGGCTCAGCCACCCCATCGCCCAGCGCATGAACGGGTCGACCGTGGCCCCGTGGGCGCCGTGCTCCCCGGCCGCCATGAGCGGCATGGAGACCAGCATGGCCACCACTGCCGACGGCGAAGCTCACGCCCGCCCGCAGCCGCAGCTCCCGGAACTCCTCCTCCTGGGCGTGGTCCTGCGCCGCCTGCTCCTGCGAAGGCGGTCCGGTCCGGCCGGGCCAGCTCGGCCCCGTAGCCGGTGGCGCGGATCGCCTCCACCAGCGCGTCCGGGCGTGGTGGCGGCCGGGTCGAACTCGACGGTGGCGTTCCGGGTCATCAGGTTGACGGCCGCCGCCGCCACCCCCGGCTGCTTCTCCAGCGTCCGCTGCACGCGCCCCGAGCAGGCGGCGCACGTCATCCCCGACACCGGGATGGTCACCCGCTCCGCTTCCGTCCGCGTCTCCGTCGTGGTCGCCATGGTCCCACCCTCCTATCTACTATGCTTCCACGGTGAGCCTGCCGCGGAGCATGCTCATCCCGCAGGTGAAGTCGAAGCTCCCCGCCCGCGCGGGGGTGAACTCGACCGCCGTCTTCTGGAACGCCGGGAGGAACCTGCGGATGCCGAACTCCGGGAGCACCACCTCCTCGGAGCACCCCGAGGTCTCCTGCCGGTCGAACACCAGGCGCACCGGGGTCCCCGCCCTGACCCGCACGTGGGCGGGCTCGTAGCCGCCGCGCACGGTGACGGTGACCTCCTGCACCCCGCCCCGCCCGACCGCCGCCTGGGCGGGGGCGCGCCCGGCGAGGAAGAAGTACCAGTTCACCCAGGCGATGGCGGCGAGCCCCGCCGCCACGACCCCCCACTCCGCCGCGCTCATCCCCGCCTCCCGGCCACGCGCGCCTCGTACCCCTCCTCCCCGATCGCCTGCTCGATCCGCTCCGGCGTGACCGCCCCCGGGTCGTACTCGACCGTCGCGGAGCCGATCCTCACCTCCTCCACCCGCACCCCTTCCAGCTCCTGCAGGACCCGGGTCACCGCGCCCACGCAGTGGCCGCAGCTCATCCCGCCGATCTCGATGGTCGCTCTCTCCATGGTACCCTCCTGGTACGGTGCTCTGATACCACCCACGGGTATCAATCTATATACCCCCCCACCCTATGTCAACACCTCCGGAAAACGGCGGGCCGGCGGAGCCCGGGACGGGTTCCGCCGGCCCGGGGCCGGTCCGCGCCGGGCGTTCGCTCAGCGCGCGTGCTTGTACATCATCTCCACCAGCTCGTCGTACATCGCCTCCGCCTGGTCCCCGCCGGTGCCGATGGCGGAGGCGGCGCAGTGCTTCAGGTGGTTGCGCATCAGCTCGCGGCCCACGCTCCGCAGCGCCTCGTGCACCGAGGAGATCTGCGTCATGATGTCGGCGCAGTAGCGGTCCTCCTCCACCATCCGCTGCAGCCCGCGGACCTGCCCCTCGATCCGGCGGAGCCGCTTGAGGTTGCGGTCCTTGACCGTGCCGTCCACGGCGACGGCCTTCCGCCCCTCCCCGTCCTCCTCGTGGGCGCCGCACCCGCAGGCGGCCCGCGGGCTCTCCGCCTGTGCTTCCGTCGCTGCCATGTGATCTCCCCGTGAGCCGTTGCACCCTGTCGTCCGACGCGCCTTGATACCCCCGTAGCCTATGTCCGGGTCCCGGCCCGGCGCAAGGCGGACGGGCTCCTCAGTCGTCGCCCGCGTCCCGCCGCAGGTCGGGGATCAGCCAGGTGGCGACCAGCGTCGCCGCGGCGAAGAGGACCACGCCCCAGAACACCACGTGCAGACCGTCGGAGAGGCCCTGGCGGACGATCCGGGCGGCCGGGCCGGTCAGCGCGGCCCCGCCCGGGGCGCCCTCTCCCAGCAGCCCTTGCACGGCGTCGAGCGAGACCCGGTCCTCCAGGCCGCGCTCCGCCAGGAAGGCGCGGAGGCGGTGGTTGAGGATCCCGCCGAAGACCGCCGCGCCCAGGGCGTTCCCCAGGATGCGCATCAGCACGTTGCTGGCGGTGGCCACGCCGCGCCGGGCCCACGCCACGCGGGTCTGGATGGCGACCATGAAGGTGGTGCTGAGCAGCCCCATCCCCACGCCCATCACGAACGAGCCCACGCCCACCTGCGCGGGGCCCAGGTCGGCCATGAGCGCCACCAGGAGCGCGCCCGCCATGATCGCGACGCCGCCCGCGCGCGAGATGCGCCGCACCCCCAGGCGCACGAACAGGCGCCCCGCGGCCACGGAGGCCAGCGGCCACCCCACCGTCATGGCCGACAGGGCGAACCCCGCCACCAGCGCGCTCCCGCCCTGCACCCCCTGCACGTAGGTGGGGAGGAAGCCGATCAGCCCGATCATGGCGATCCCGGAGGCCAGGGTCGCCAGGTTGGCCAGCGCGATCAGGCGGTCGCCCCAGATCTCCAGGTGCACGATGGGGTCGGGGGCGCGCCGCTCCTGCCGCAGGAACAGCACGAGCGCCGCGCCGAAGAGCGCGAGCAGCCCCGCCATGGCGCCCGCGCCCCACTCGCTCCCCTGGGTGAGCGCCAGCATCAGCGCCGACAGCCCCACGAAGAGGAGCCCGGCGCCGGCGTAGTCGATGCTCCGCTCCTGGTGCGCGACGTTCTCGTGGAGGAAGAGGCTGGTCAGCGCGATGGTGACCAGCCCCAGCGGGAGGTTGATCCAGAAGATCCAGGGCCACCCCAGGTGCTGCACGATGAGCCCGCCCGCGAGCGGCCCCACGATGGCGGAGACCCCCCAGATCCCGGCCAGGTACCCCTGCACCCGCCCGCGCTCCTCCAGGGTGTACAGGTCGCCCACCAGGGTGGCGGTGATGGGCTGCACGGCGCCGGCGCCGATCCCCTGGAGGAAGCGGAAGCCCACCAGCATCGGCATGGTGGTGGCGAAGCCGCACAGCGCGGCGCCCAGCAGGAAGATGACGATCCCGGCGACGAACACGGGCTTGCGGCCCAGCAGGTCGGAGAGCTTGCCGAACACGGGGATGGTGACGGCCTGCGTGAGCAGGTACGACGAGAACACCCAGCTGTAGAGCGAGAAGCCGCCGAGGGAGCCGGCGATCTGCGGCATCGCCGTGGCGACGATGGTGGCCTCGATGGCCGCCATGAGCATCGCCAGGACGAGGGCGGTGAGGACGAGGGGGCGGTGGGTGGTGGTGCGCTTCGTCGGACGCCGGGAAGTGCTGGTGGTGCTGCTGCTGGACACGTGCGCTCGGTCTCGGAAGATGGGTGTGGCTCTGCGGGCGGGCGGTGACGCTCGCAAGATCCCGACCGGCCGGGGGTGCGGGGAGGATCGCGGATGTGTTTTGGCTGGAGGCTCGTCTCCGTCACCGCGACGGACGGGGTCGGCAACACGGCGACCTACACCCCGGAGCAGATCGACGTGTACCGGGGGATGTTCGAGTACACGTTCCTCACCTACGAACAGAGTGCAGAAAGCAGAAGAGGGTGGGCCGGAGCTCACCCTCCGCTTTCATGCGACGCTTCGTCCGTCACGCCGTCAGGAGCGGAAGGGTCGAAGGATCGGTCCACTCCCTCTGCGTGCGGTGGAGCACGTCGAGTCCCGTCGGTCGTCAGGAGGGTCGCACCGGTGGCCCGGGCGGTCGCGGCGATCCCAGGTCGTCTGCTGCCCCATCCGCTGGCCGCTCCCTGTCAGCTGCGCGTCCAGCTCCGCGTATGCGTCGAGTACGGCGCCGGGCCGGAGGTTGAGAACCACCAGGTGCGCGAAGGAGCTCCCGAAGCACCTTCATGCGGGGCTCGCCCCAGCCGTTGCGCCGTGCCATGGCGAGCACCTCGCCGATGCTGACGACGCTGGTCCAGGGGGCGAGCCGGCGGTCCCGCAGACCGTAACGAGCCTGAAGGCGGACCTCGGCCTCCCCACCGCGGCAGAGGTGAATCAGGATCCCGGTGTCGAGAAGAAGGTTCGTGGCGTCTAGGCTCACGACATCTCCTCGATCAGCGCGAAGATCTCGTCGTCGGTCTCGTCGCCGGGCCACTTTCCGATGATGGCGTTGATCCCGGGCTGACCGCCTCCGCGGTGATGCAGCTCCTCATCGACCGTGCTCCCTGCGGGCGTCGCAGCTCCTGCTGATCGAGAGCAGACAGAAGGGGCTCCGGCACCTCGGAGAAGACGGCCACGTCGCGCTCGGTCGCGGGCTCCAGCAGGTCGGCGTCCACGCGCAGCAGGGTGCCGGAAGGGCGGAACTGGGCCATCCCCGAGACGACGGCGCTCCTGCCGAAGTAGCGGGCCAGCTCTTCGGGCTCCGCCTCGGCCAGGACACCGCGGACGCTCTCGCCCGATTCGAGAACCAGCCTGAAGGCACGGTCGCTGTGCCGGATCTCGTCCACCTTGCCGGCCACCCGAACCCGCTGCGGGCGTGGAGTCTCGCGGCGCAGACGCTTGACCGTTTCCATCCCGCCCGGGGTGATGGTCAGCACCGGCGCATCGGGACGCCCGTTGCGCACTTCCGACGGCGTCGACCCCGTGGCTGAAGCAGGCGCGCGAAACTCCCCGAAAGTCTTCAGGAGCGGCTCGTCGTAAACGTCGCTTTCCTGGATTGCCGCGCAGGGCGCCTCTTCCAGGCTCTCGGTCATGAGCGCGAGCCCGGTCTTGGAGGCATCGACCTCGGGAAAGGAGGCTTTCCTCGCGAACCGGGCGGGAAGCGCCTCCCGGAGCGTGGGGGCGCGGAGTGTCACTCCCGGCACGTCCCGGGGTACACGTTTTTAAAGGGTTTCTAACTTACAATAAATCAAGTAATCCAGCAAGCTAGATGCCAACCTAAGTTGCTTTGTGAAGCCGACCATGTCGAACGCGGCGGCCTGGTTGACCCACGCGGGCGGGAAGCCGCCTTTGGCCTGGCTGCGCCCTTCCAGGCGCAGGCGCACGGCTCCCCTGGTGCTGTCGTCCACCGCGTCCAAGAGGTCGCGAAGCAGGGGCCCGGGGAGGCCGCTGTCGAGTGCCAGATGGCCGTGGAGGAGTAGAGTATAGTTCAACATTCTCGCACGCTCCCACGCAGGGGTGTGCAGTCAATTTCGGAGCCTTCTGTTCGGTCCAGAACAAGAGTCTTTGCCGAACCAGCGGGATCTGCACGAACCGGCAATGAATGCAATACCCCTGCAGTAAAAGAGGAGGCCATGCGCGGCCTCCTCTTCTGTCTCCTCGGAAAGAAACCCAGCCGCTCAGCTCAGCAGCCGCAGCGGCATCACCAGGCACAGGTAGTCCGGCGTGTCCTCGTTCCCCACCGGCTCGATGGTGGCCGCCCGCTCCGGCGCCTTGAACGTCATCTTCACCTCGTCCGTCGGCATGTAGCGCAGCAGCTCCAGCAGGTACTGCGCGTTGAAGCCGATCTCCAGCGGGTCCCCGCCGTACTCCACCGGCAGCTCCTCCGTGGCCTCGCCCAGGTCCGGCGTCTGCACCGAGAACTTCATCATCGCCCCGCCCAGCGACATGCGGATCCGGTGCGTCTGGTCGCTCGCCACGATCGCCATGCGGCGCACCGCCGAGTTCAGCGCCCCCTTGTCCACTACCAGCTCCTTGTCGTTGTCCTTGGGGATGACCTGCTCGTAGTTGGGGTACGGCCCCTCGATCAGGCGCGTGTACACCTGCACCGAGTCCGTCCGGAAGCCCAGGTGGTTCTCCGAGCGCGCCACCTCCACCGAGGCGTCCGGCGGGAACAGCTTCTGCACCTGCGACAGCGCCTTGGGGTGCACGATCAGGTCGCCCGCCGCCACGTGGTCGTCGCCCTCCAGCGGGAGCGTCATCTTCGCCAGGCGGTGCCCGTTCGTCGCCACCATCCGCATCTCCCGCTCCCCCAGCTGCCAGAGCACCCCGTTCAGGATGGGGCGCGTCTCCTCCGTAGAGGCCGCGAAGCTCACGTGCGAGATCAGCCGCGCCAGGTCCTGCCCCGTCAGCTTCCAGGTCTCCTCGAACGACACCTTGGGGAAGGCCGGGAACTCGTCGCGCGGGAGGCCGTTCAGCCGGAAGCGCGACCTCCCGCTGGAGATGGTGATGGTGTCGCCCTGCGTGGAGATCTCCACCGACCCGGGGAGCTCGCGCGCGATCTCCTGGAGCTTCTTCGCCGGCGCCGTGATCGCCCCCGGCTCCGCCACCTCCGCGGGGATGCGCACCGACACCGCCGTGTCCAGGTCCGTCCCGCTCAGCCGCACGCTCCCGTCCTCCGCCTCCAGGAGGAGGTTGGCGAGCACGGGGAGGGTGGTGCGCGCCGGGATGCTCCCGGCCACCGCCCCCAGCCCCTGCTGAAGGTTCTCACGCGTGATCGTGAATCTCATCGATGTCCCCGGACTCTGGAGTTTGACGGTTGTCCACCGCGAAGCTGTTCTACCTGACTGTATATATTCAAACTAGTAATCGTAGTAGAGGGCGTGGACGTGTGGAAACCCGCTTCCCGGGCCCCGCATCCCCCTGCCCCGTCCGCACCTGCGGCCCCTCCGGAGGGTGTGGACCGGGTGTGGACAATCCCTCCCGTTCTCCACGCCGTCCACGTCCGGCCGCTTCCGTCCCGGTCTCCACACACTGTCCACAACCGCGTCCACACGGTTCTCCACACCCGCCGGTGCCGCCGGTCAGCGCAGCGCGTGGCGGAGCGCCTCCACCCGCTCGCGGAACTCCGGGTCCGCGGCCATGTCCTCCTCCACCTTGGAGATGGAGTGGATCACCGTGGAGTGGTCGCGCCCCCCGAACAGCCTCCCGATCTCCACCAGCTGGAGGTCGAACATCTCCTTGATCAGGTACATCGCCACCTGGCGGGGCACCGTCAGGTCCTTGGTGCGCTTCTTGGACTGCAGCGCGTCCGCCGTGGTCCCCCAGGCCGCCGCCACGCGGTCGCGCACCGTGTCCGGCGAGATCCCGCCGGCGCCGGCCCCCGGCCGCCCCCCCGCCCCGCCCAGCACCTCGTGCGCGAAGTCCACGTTGATCTCTCGCCGGTACAGCGACGAGTAGGCGAACAGCTTGGTGACCGCCCCCTCCAGCTCCCGCACCGACGAGGTGCGCGTCTGGGCGATGAAGGTGAGCACCTCGTCCACGTCCGCCATCTGGAGCCCCTCCTCCTCCATCTTCTTGCGGAGGATCGCCATCCGGGTCTCGAAGTCGGGCGGCTTGATGTCCGCCACCAGCCCCCACTCGAAGCGGGAGATCAGGCGGTCCTCCAGGCCGATCTCCTTGGGCGGCCGGTCGCAGGTCAGGACGATCTGCTTCTGGGCGTCGTGAAGGGCGTTGAAGGTGTGGAAGAACTCCTCCTGCGTGCGCTCCTTCCCCTCCAGGAACTGGATGTCGTCCACCAGGAGCAGGTCCATCTGCCGGTACTGGCGGCGGAACTCCGCCATGGACCCCTCCTGGATGGCGCTCACCAGCTCGTTGGTGAAGCGCTCCGACGACAGGTACATCACCCGCTTCCCCGGGTCGCGCGCCAGCATCGCGTGCCCGATGGCGTGCATCAGGTGTGTCTTCCCCAGCCCCACCCCCCCGTAGATGAAGAGGGGGTTGTACATGCGCGCGGGGGCCTCCGCCACCGCGTGGGCCGCGGCCGCGGCGAGCTGGTTGTTGTTCCCGACGACGAAGCGGTCGAAGGTGTAGCGCTCGTTCAGCGGGGCCGAGGCCTGCCCCGCCCGCGGCTCGGCCACGCTCACCGGGGGCGCGGCGGCGGGCGCCGGGGGCGCGGGCGCCTGCGCGGGGGCCGCGAAGGGGAGCTCCGTCTGGCGGCCGTTCTCCCCCACCTGCACCGACACGGTGAAGCGACGGTCGAAGAGCTGCTCCCCCAGGTGGGTGAGCAGCTCCCCGTACTTGTCCTCCACCCAGTCCGCCGCGAAGCGGTTCGGGGCGGAGACCACCAGGAGGTCCTGGGATATGGCCACCGCCTCCGTGGGTGCCAGCCATGTGCGGAAGGCCTGCTCCGGGAGCGTCGCGCGTGCGCCGTCCAGGATTCGCGACCAGACCTCGGCGGCGGTAAGCTCCATGAACCCCTGCTCGTAAACCCCTCGTTTCCCCCGGATCGGACACCGGGCGCAACCTAGAAAGCGGATGTGGAAAAGTCAAGCAAGGGGCGCCGTTGCTGGACGTTCCGGTCTTCGGGCGCTCTTCGCCCGTGGGGCGCCGAAGCGCCCGGCCGTTGACGCGGCCCGGCCCCCGTTCTATATTTCCCGTCTTTGCCGCACCACCACGGAAATCGCGCAGGATACCGTCTAATGAAGCCTTCGTACCGTCCGCGTAACCGGAAGCGGATCAACAAGCACGGGTTCCGGGCCCGCATGGAGACCAAGGGGGGGCGCAACGTCCTCAACGCGCGCCGCCGCAAGGGGCGTCACAAGCTGGTCGTCTCCGTACACAAGAAGTAGTCCGGTTCCGCCCTCCGCACCCATGCAGGGCGAGGGAGACCCGCCCGGAAGGGCGGACGGGGAACGGGACGATGGGGGGGACGGAGGCTTCCGGCTCCCCCGGGCGGCGCGGATCACCGGCTCGGAGGAGATCCGGGAGCTTTTCAGACGGGGGAAGAGGAGACGGACGCGTCACCTGGACGCGTTCTTCTCCCCTTCCCCCGCCGCGCATCCGCGCCTGGGGGTGGTCGTTCCCAAGCACAAGCGGCGCATCGTGGACCGCAACCGGGTGAAGCGCCGGCTGCGGGAGATCGGGCGCACCGTCGTGCTCCCCGCGCTGCGCGGCGCCCCCGTGCCGCTGGACCTCATGGTCCGCGCCCGTCCGGAGGCGTACGGGGCCACCTTCGAGGAGCTGCGCGGCGAGCTGCTCGCGCTCGTGGAGGAGCTGTGCTCGCTCGCGCCCTGATCGGGGCCATCCGGTTCTACCAGCGGGGGATCTCGCCGCTGACGCCGCCGTCGTGCCGCTTCCGGCCCACCTGCTCGCAGTACGGGCTGGAGGCAGTGCAGCGCTACGGCGCCGCGCGGGGGAGCTGGCTCGCGCTGCGCCGCCTCCTCCGCTGCCACCCCTTCTGCAGGGGGGGGTACGATCCGGTTCCGTGAGCCGAAACCGCGGCCGGGCCGGGGCCGTACACCGTGGGACGATCCCCGCCGACCCGCAACACGCAGACCATAGATGCAGAAGCGCGTCTTCATCGCGGTGCTCCTGATGAGCGCCGTGATCCTGGTGACCAACTACCTGTTCCCCCCGCCCAAGCCGCAGCCGCGGGCCGCCGGGGCACGGGACTCCGTCGCGGCCGCCCCGGCGCCCGGCCCCGCCTCCGCGGTGGCGGCCCCCGTGCTCCCCGCGCCCGGCGCCGCGCAGGCGCCCGCGCGCCAGGTGGTGGTGAGCTCCCCGCTGTACCGCTACACCCTCTCCACGCGCGGCGGCGCGCTGGTCGGCGCCGAGATGCTGAAGTACGCCTCCTACCAGGAGACCGGCAGGCCCGTGCAGCTCGTCCCCCGGGGCGCGGCGGACTTCCTGTCGCACCGCCTGGTGGTGGGCCGCGACACGCTGGACCTGCGGGGGCTCCCCTTCCAGGCCAGCGCCGCCGGGCTGGACCTCCGCCCGGGCGGGGCGCCGCAGAAGCTGCGCTTCACCTACGGCGGGCCCGCCGGCGTGGGGGTGGAGGTGGAGTACACCTTCCGCCCCGACGACTACCTGATCGACGTCCGCGGGCGGGTCACCGGCGTCCCGGCCGGGACGCAGCTCCTCACCGGGCTGGGCCCGGGGCTGGAGACCCGCGACAGCCCGGCCGACGTCGCCGTGGTGGGGCTGCAGGCGGGCGACGTGGAGCGCCTCACCGTCAGCGACATCGAGGCGCCTACTGCCCTGGAGGGCCCGCTCCCCTGGGTGGGGGTCAAGGACAAGTACTTCCTGGCCGCGCTGGTGGCCGGGGAGGAGAGCCCCTTCCGCAGCCTCGCCGTGCGCCCCCTCCCGCCCGAACGGGTGGCGCAGCGGGACGGCGACGAGGTGCGGACCCTGGAGTACCCGCGCGCCGACGCGGTGGCCGCCCTCCCGCTGGCCGCGGACGGGGCCTTCGCCTACCGCGCCTACCTGGGGCCGCAGGAGCACCGCCGCATGGCCGCCGTGGGGTTCGGGCTGGAGGAGGTGACGCCCTACGGCTACGCCTGGCTCCGGCCCGTGGTCCGTCCCATCGCCGGCGCCGCGCTCTGGGTGCTGGAGTACATGCACACCCGGCTCGGGATCTCCTACGGGTGGGCGCTGATCCTCTTCGGCGTGATGGTGAAGCTGGTTCTCTGGCCCCTCAACGCCAAGGCGATGCGGGCCCAGATGAAGAACATGGCCGTGCAGCCGCTGATGCAGGAGATCCAGACCAAGTACAAGGAGGATCCGCAGAGGCAGCAGCAGGAGATGATCAAGCTGTACAAGGAGCACGGCTTCAACCCGCTGGCCGGGTGCCTCCCGCTCCTGATCCCGATGCCGGTGTTCATCACCCTCTTCTTCGTCTTCCAGAACGCCATCGTGTTCCGGGGGACGGGGTTCTGGTGGATGTCCGACCTGTCGCAGAAGGACCCGTACTACATCATCCCCCTGCTCTTCGTGGGCTCCACCTTCCTGCTGCAGGTGATCAGCATGAGGATGAGCGGGATGGAGACCAACCCGCAGATGAAGATGATGATGTACGTGATGCCCGTGATGATGGGCGTCTTCTTCTTCAACTTCGCGTCCGGGCTGAACCTGTACTACACCGCCAGCAACCTGGCCGGCATCCCGCAGCAGATCCTCATCGCCAGGGAGCGGCGCCGGGCGCAGGACGAGCTGAACGCCAAGAAGGCCGCGGAGGAGAAGGCGGCCGCCCCCCCCCGGAAGCCGGGCGGCTCCGGGGGCTCCTCGGGCGCGCGGCGCGTCAAGCGCCGGAGCTGACCCGCCCCCGCCCGCACGATCTCGACGCCCGCTCCCGGACCCCGGGGGCGGGCGTCCTGCGTCGGGGGGTTGCACCGGCGTCCCGCCGGGCGCATTCTGCCCCCATGAGCCTCCCCCTCCTCGCCGACACCGTCGCCGCGGTGGCCACCCCGCCGGGGCGCGGCGCCGTCGCGCTGGTGCGCATCTCCGGCCCCGGCGCCCTGGACGTCCTGCTGCGCCTGGCGCCGGGGCTGCGCGAGGCCCCGCCGGCGCGCGCGCAGCGGCTGGTCCGCCTGGTCCACCCCGACACCGGCGAGCTGCTGGACCGCGGGCTCGCCGCCTGGTTCCCCGCTCCGGGGAGCTACACCGGCGAGGACACGGTGGAGATCTCCACCCACGGCGGCCTCCTCACCCCCCAGCTCGTGCTGGACGCCGCGCTCGCGGCCGGCGCCCGCGCCGCGCAGCCGGGCGAGTTCACCCGCCGCGCCTACCTGAACGGCAAGCTCGACCTCCTCCAGGCCGAGGCCGTGGCCGACCTGATCGACGGCCGCTCCCCCGCCCTGCACCGCGCCGCCGTGCACCAGATGGAGAGGGGGCTCTCCCGCCGCGTGGAGGAGCTGCGCGCCGCGCTGGTGGAGGCCCAGGCCCTCCTGGTGTACTCCATCGACTTCCCCGAGGAGGACGAGCCGCCCGTCCCCCCCGCGCGCGTCCGCGCCGCCGCGGAGGAGGTGCTGCGCCGCGTGGACGGCCTGCTGGCCACCGCGCCCGAGGGCGAGCTGCTCCGCGAGGGGGCGCTGGTCGTGCTCGCCGGGCGCCCCAACACCGGGAAGTCCTCCCTGTTCAACGCGCTGCTCGGCACCGAGCGCGCCATCGTCACCGACGTCCCGGGGACCACGCGCGACGCCCTGGAGGCCACGGTCACGCTGGGAGGCTACCCCTTCCGCCTGGTGGACACCGCAGGGCTGCGGGCCACCACCGACCGGGTGGAGGAGATCGGGATCGAGGTGGCGCGGCGCTACCTGGCCGCCGCGCAGGTGGTGCTGTTCTGCGCCGAGGCCGGCCGGCCGCTGGGGGAGGACGAGCGGGGCTTCCTGCGGGAGCCGCGGGCCGGGGCGACGGTGCTGGTGCGCACCAGGGCGGACGAGGCGGGGGAAGCGGCCGCTCCGGAGCCCGGGGAGCTCCGCTCCGTGCTCGTCGCCGCCCCCACCGGCGCCGGGCTCCCCGAGCTGCGCGACGTCCTCCTCCGCACCGCCTTCGGCGGCATCCTCGGCGATCCCGGCGAGGCGCCCCTGGTCACCCGCGAGCGGCACGCCCGCGCCCTCCGCCGCGCGCGCGAGGAGACGGCCCTGTTCCTCCTCGCCTGGGAGGAAGGAGTCCCCGCGGAGTTCGCGGTCACCCACCTCCAGGCCGCCGCCGGCGCGCTCGAGGAGCTGCTGGGCGCGATCGGGACGGAGGACCTGCTGGACCGCGTGTTCTCCCAGTTCTGCGTGGGAAAATAGCCCCGAGATCGCGCCAGGAAGGGCGAAGAGGCGTCCGGAATCCCGCACCCCTCGCCGGGGCGAGATCGTGCGTCAGGAGAGCTTCTGGAGAGCTGTTTTGTTCGGTGGGTGTTCGGGAAACGGACGATTCAGCGGACGATGTCGAAGCTGTCGCCGGTGACCGGCTCCGCGGCGATCTCCTCGACTTCGTCCACCCGGGAGCCGGGGGGACCCTGCTGCAGGTAACGCCGGAGCGCGGCCACCGAGTCCTCGGGGCCGCGCACCCGGACCTCCACCGAGCCGTCGGGACGGTTGCGCACCGTCCCCGCGAGACCGAGGCCCCTGGCCCGGGAGCGGGTCCACCAGCGGAACCCCACTCCCTGGACCTTGCCCCGCACCCGGTACGCGGCCTCCTTCATCCGGTCAGAAGCTTTCCCGGTGGCTGGGAGGACGATGCGTGGAGCCCGACCCGGAGCGGCTCCCGCCGCCCTGCCCCTGCAGGTTCCCCAGCACCGAGCCCAGAATCCCGCCGAGGCCGCCCGCCCCCCCCTGCGCCCCGATCAGGTTGCGGGCCTCCTGGGCCACGGCCGCGCTCAGGCCGCCCATGATGGCGCCCCGGAGCTGGTTCCTGGCCTGGCCCATCTTCCCGCCGGCGTTCCGATCGCCCTTGCCGGCCAGGAGGAAGCCCACCCCGAACGCCACCCCGAGTGCCGGGAGGGGGTTGTCGCGCACCATGTTGAGCACGCCGCGGTCCTCCAGGAGGGTCTGCGCCCGGCCCAGCGCGTCGCCCACCTTCTCGCGCGCCTGCCCGGCCACGTCGCCCGGGGCGGGCATCCCGTCCATCAGCCCCTGCGCCCGCTCGCGGACACTCCCGGCCACGTCGCGCACCCGGCCCATGGCCTGGTCGCGGAGCCCCTCGCCGCCCGACCCGGTCCCGGAGGACTGGTCCGCGACGGAGCCCGTCACCGCGATCGCCGAGTAGTTCCCGGACTCCCGGCCCACGCCGAGGTCGCCGTGCACCTCGGCTCCGCCGGTGCGCCCGCCGAGGGTGGAACCGCCCGTCCCCGACCCCATGCCGCTCCCCAGGCCGGAGCCGTAGCCGGCGTCACCCATCCCGCTCAGGCCAGCTCCTTCTTCGCCTGCTGGATTTCGCTCTGTAGCCACCGTTTGTCCTCCTTCAGAGTTTGGATGGTCTGGTCGGGACCGTGGGCGTCGTGCTTCAGCTTGTCCATGTTCTTCTTGGCGAGCAGGCCGCCCACCACCGCGAACACCAGCCCCACGATCAGCGCGCCCAGCCAGTAGTTGTCGAGCAGGTCGCCGAGCGCGGCCACCAGGAAGGCGGTGAGCACCAGGAGCCCCACCAGGAGGAGGCCGCCGCCGACCGCGATCATCGCCGCGTCCTTGGTGGCGCTCTTCAGGTTCTCACGCATCTCCACCTTCGCGAGCGCGACCTCCTGCTTCACCAGCGTCGCACTGTCCTGCGCGAGCTGCTTGAACAGCTCCCCGAGCGACGGTTCCGTGCCGGGAGCGGGGCCCCCGACGCGGTCGTCCGTGGATGGGGAGACGCGAATTTCCGCCATGGTTTCAGCTCCCTACCGAAGGATCTTGCCGAGCACCCACCCGGCCGCCACCGCGACGAGCAGCGTCTGCAGCGGCTTCTCGCGGGTCATCCGCTCCAGGTCGCCCTGGAGTGCCCGGACGTCGTTGTCGCGCAGGTAGCGCGCAGTGGACTCCATCGTGCCGGCCGCCTGGCTCGCCAGGTCGCCCGCCCGTCCCATCGCCCCGCCCTGTCCTCCCTGCCCCGCCAGCCCGCCGAGCCGCTGCGCCGCGCTCTCCAGGACGTCCGCCCCCCGGTTCAGCGCGTCGTTGGCGCGCTCCTCCACCTGCCCCAGGGCGCCGCCCAGCCGGTTCCCGCCGGTGCTTCCCGTGGCGGTCCCGCCGAAGTCGGGGGTGTTCGCGCTCCCCGCCGTCGAGCCGCCGAGCCCCGTTGATCCGCCCAGGCCCGTCGATCTCCCGTTCCCGTGGACCCGCCGAGCCCGGCCGATCCGCCCAGGCCGCTTTCGCCCGTCGTACCCCCAAGGCTGCCGGCCCCGCCGGCACCGGTCCCACCGAGGCCGCTCTCGTTCATGTCCCGCTCGTCCATACTCCCTCCTCAGGTGTAAAGGCTTTGTTGAGCCGGGGAGAGCCCGGGTCGCAACACCTGTGCCAGGCCCAAGCGCCCCCCCGCGCGGAGTTTACGCCGTCTTCCCGGCGGCGTGTAAGCAGGCGTTTCCCCGGGCCGCGACGGGGCGTGGATTCGCACCCCGGGAGCAGCAGTGTTCCACGTGGAACAGCCCCGCGGAGGCGCGGTAACAGAGTCCTTCCCGCGCCCTTCCCGCGCGGGATGCGGAACCCCGGAGCGCGGCGGAATGGGCGAGCGTTACGACGTGATCGTGGTCGGCGGCGGACACGCCGGCGTGGAGGCGGCAGGCGCGGCGGCGCGGGTCGGCGCGCGCACGCTCCTGGTCACCCCCAGCCTGGAGGGGATCGGCCAGATGAGCTGCAACCCCGCCATCGGGGGCGTGGCGAAGGGAACGGTGGTGCGCGAGGTGGACGCCCTGGGCGGGATCATGGCGCGCGCCACCGACCGCTCCCGCATCCAGTTCCGGATGCTGAACCGCTCCAAGGGGCCCGCCGTGTGGGCGCCGCGCGCGCAGTGCGACCGCGGACTCTACCCGCGCGCCGCCCGCTCGCTCCTGGAGGACCACCCGGAGCTGCACTTCCTCCAGGGGATGGTGGGCTCGCTGATCCTGGAGGGGAGCCGGGTGGCCGGCGTGCGGACCGAGAGCGGGGCCGAGGTCCGCGCCCGCGCCGTGGTGCTCACCGCGGGGACCTTTCTCCGCGGGCGCATCCACGTGGGGCACACGGAGGGCGTCCCCGCCGGGCGGGCGGGCGACCCGCCGTCGGTGCGGCTGGCCGAGCAGATGGAGGCCCTCGGGCTGGAGGTGGCCCGCTTCAAGACCGGCACCCCCCCCCGCATCGACGGCCGCTCGGTGGACCTGTCGCGCCTGGAGGAGCAGCCCGGAGAGAGCCCCGACTACCGTCTCTCCGCGTGGGGGCGGGAGCCGCTCCTCCCGCAGCTCCCCTGCTGGATCACCTGGACCGGCGAGGCGCTCCGCGACCTGGTGAGCCGCCACCTCGGCGAGTCCGCCCTGTACGGCGGCGAGATCTCCGGGCGGGGGCCGCGCTACTGCCCCTCCATCGAGGACAAGATCGTCAAGTTCCCGGACGCGCCGCGGCACCAGGTCTTCCTGGAGCCGGAGGGGCTCGCCACGCACGAGATGTACGTCAACGGCCTCTCCACCTCCCTCCCGGCGGAGGTGCAGCTCGGGATGCTGCGCAGCATCCCCGGTCTGGAGGAGGTGCGGATGACCAAGACCGGGTACGCCATCGAGTACGACTACTACCCCCCGCACCAGCTCCGCCCCACCCTGGAGAGCAAGGCGCTGGAGCGGCTCTTCCTGGCCGGGCAGGTGAACGGGACCACGGGGTACGAGGAGGCCGCCGGCCAGGGCGTGCTGGCCGGGGCAAACGCGGCGCTCGCCGCCCTGGGCCGGGAGCCGCTGGTGCTGGAGCGCGACCAGGCTTTCATCGGCGTGCTGGTGGACGACCTGGTGACGCGGGGGACCGACGAGCCGTACCGGCTCTTCACCTCGCGCGCCGAGTTCCGCCTCTCCCTGCGGCAGGACAACGCCCTCGCCCGCCTCGGCCCCATCGCCGAGCGGACGGGGCTGCTCACCCCCGCCCAGGCCGAGACGCTGCACCGGCGCCTGGAGCTGGAGGAGCGGGTGCGCGGCTGGCTGGGCACCACCAACGCCTCGCCCGCGCAGGTGAACCCGCTCCTGGAGGGCGCGGGGCAGTCGCCCATCCGGGAGCCGGTGCGCCTGGCCGCGCTCCTGCGCCGCCCCGGGATCGCCGGCGCCGCGCTCGCGGCCGCGGTCGGCGCCGGTCCGGAGGGGGACGCTTCCGCCTGGGAGGAGGCGCTCGCCGCCGCGGAGATGGAGCTGCGCTACGAGGGCTACATGCTCCGCGAGCGGGAGCGTGCCGAGACTCTCCAGCGGCAGGCGGAGTTCCCGCTCCCGGCCGACCTTCCCTACCCCGAGCTGGAGTCGCTGGCCTTCGAGGCGCGCCAGAAGCTGGAGCGCATCCGCCCCACCACCCTGGCGCAGGCCGCCCGCATCCCCGGCGTCTCGCCGAGCGACCTGCAGAATCTGATGGTGGAGGTGCGGAAAAGACGAGGAACGGCAGGGAACAGGGAACAGGGAACAGGGGACAGCCTGCAACTGCCCTGAGAAGGGTGGCTCGTCTTTGTCGTGGCTTGCTGTCCCCTGTCTACTGTCCCCTGTTCCCTGCTTTTCCCCTGTTTCCTGCTGTGTTCCACGTGGAACACGGCTCCTCGCGCGAGCACGCGCGCGTGCGTGCTGGACTCCCCTCCACCGAGCCGGTATATTCAGCGCTCCACCCCCACCCCGGAGCAGGTACCCACTTGTCGCGCATCATCGCCATCGCAAACCAGAAGGGCGGCGTCGGGAAGACCACCACGGCCATCAACCTGGGGGCGTGCCTGGCCGTCGCCGAGAAGAAGACGCTCGTCATCGACACGGACCCGCAGGGGAACGCGACCAGCGGTCTGGGGATCGTCAAGGACGAGGTGGAGCGGTCGATGTACGACGTGCTGGCCGAGGGCGCGGCGCTGGAGGACGTGATCGTCCCCCACGTGCACTTCCCCTTCCTGGACGTGGCGCCGGCCACCCAGGACCTGGTGGGCGTGGAGGTGGAGCTGGTGAGCCGCGCGTCGCGGGAGGGAATCCTCCGACAGGCGCTGGAGCCGATCCGCGACCGCTACGAGTACATCCTGATCGACTGCCCTCCCTCGCTGGGGCTCCTCACGCTCAACACGCTGACCGCCGCGGACTCGGTGCTCATCCCCATCCAGTGCGAGTTCTACGCTCTGGAGGGGCTGTCGCAGCTCCTGAACACCATCCGCATCGTCCAGAAGAGCCTGAACCCGAAGCTCCAGATCGAGGGGGTGCTCCTCACCATGTACGACGGGCGCCTGAACCTGTCCAAGCAGGTGGCCGACGAGGCCAAGGAGTACTTCGGCCCCAAGGTGTACCGCAGCGTGGTGCCGCGGAACGTGCGCATCGCCGAGGCTCCGAGCTTCGGCAAGCCGATCGTCCTGTACGACATCGTGTCGGTGGGGGCGAAGAGCTTCCTGGCGCTCGCCAAGGAGGTGATCGCGCGCACTCCCAAGAGCGGGCGCGGGGCCGAGGCGGCCGTGGCCGCGGCGGCGGGAGGGGAGTAGGCCGTGTCCGGGACCAAGAAGCAGCCGCGCCTGGGGAAGGGGCTGGGAGCGCTCCTCGGCGAGTACCTCCCCGAGGAGGGGGCGCCGGCCCCGCGGGAGGGGCTCCGCGCCGTCCCCGTGGCGCACATCGCGCCGAACCCGTTCCAGCCGCGCCGCGAGTTCGCGCCGGAGCAGCTGGCGGAGCTGGAGGCTTCCATCCGGGAGAACGGCCTCCTCCAGCCGCTGGTGGTGCGGCCCCGCACCGCGTCCACGCCCGAGGGCGCGGAGTGGGAGCTGATCGCGGGGGAGCGCCGCTGGCGCGCGGTGCGGCGCCTGGAATGGACCGAGGTGCCCGGTGGTCGTCAAGGAGATCGACGACCGGGCGATGCTGGTGCTCGCCATCGTGGAGAACATCCAGCGCGCGGAGCTGTCCCCGCTGGAAGAGGCGGCGGGGTACCGGCAGCTCATCGACGTGTTCGGCTACACGCAGCAGGAGGTGGCGGAGAGCGTGGGGAAGGACCGCTCCACCGTGGCCAACCTGCTCCGCCTCCTCCAGCTCCCCGCCTCGGTGCAGGGGCTGGTGAGCCGCGGAGAGCTTTCCATGGGGCACGCCCGCGCCATCCTGGGGCTTTCGGACGAGCGCGAGATGGCGGAGCTGGCGCGCCAGGCCGCGGCGCAGGGGCTCTCCGTGCGCGCGGTGGAGGAGCGGGTGCGCGACCGGCGCCCCTCCCCCGCCCCGGCGAAGGCGCGCGCCGCCGAGGCCGCGGGCGACCCGCACGTGCGGCAGCTGGAGGAGGAGCTGCAGCGGGCGCTGGGGACGGCCGTGCGCATCCGGGTGGGCGCGGGGCGGACGGGACGCATCGAGATCCCCTTCTACAACGCGGACGACTTCGACCGGGTGCTGGAGCTGCTCCTCGGGGCGGAGGCGCTGAACCGCTGAACGATGCCCCGCGACGACCGGCGCATGACCTTCATCGTGGTCCCCCACGGTGAAGGCGACCTGAGCACACGCTCCTTCGAGCTCCCCTACCGCACCCTCCGCCTGGCGGCCGCGGTGCTTCTGGGCGCGGTCCTCCTCTGGGGGGGGACGGTGGCGTCCTGGTTCTGGGTGGCGGGGCAGGCGGCGCGGGTGCCGGCGCTCCAGCGGCAGGTGGCGGTGCTGCAGAAGGACCGGGAGAGGGTGGAGCAGCTCTCCGCGCTGCTCGCCCGGATGGAGCGCCAGAACGAGCAGGTGCGGATGATGCTGGGGGCGGACGCGCTGGAGGCGGCGAGGACCCGGCGCGCCGCGGGCGACACGGGGCGCGGCGCGGCGCAGCCGGGAGACTCCGCGGAGGCGACGGTCCCCTCCTCCTGGCCGCTGGACGGGCGCGGCTTCGTCACCCGGGAGCACCTGGCCCGCGTGAAGGGCGAGCACCCGGGGATCGACGTGGCGGTCCCGGAGGGGACCTCCATCCGCGCCTCGGGGGCGGGGACGGTGGCGGAGGTGGGGGAGGACAGCGTCTACGGACGCTTCGTCCGGGTGGCGCACCGGGACGGGTACGAGACCATGTACGGGCACGCGTCGGAGGTGCTGGTGGAGCGCGGCGCGCGGGTGGCGCAGGACCAGGTGATTGCGATGAGCGGGAACACGGGGCTCTCGACCGCGCCGCACCTGCACTTCGAGGTGCGCAAGGACGGCGAGCCGGTGGATCCCCGGACGCTGGTGAAGGCTCCCAGGTGACGAGGCCATGTTCGGAAACAAATCAGAGAGAGGCGCCGTGGCGCGCGAACGGGTGAGCGCCGCGCTGGGCGTGGCGGCGGCGGACGGGGCGATCTCCATCATCGGCTCGGGGATGCGGATCGTCGGGGACGTGGTGACCGACGGCACGGTCCGGGTGGAGGGCCGCATCGAGGGGACCATCCGGGCCGGCAAGGCGGTGGTCGTGGGGAAGGAGGGGGTGGTGGTGGGCGACATCATCACCCAGGACGCGGTGATCGGCGGCCGGGTGGAGGGCCGGGTGGTGGCGGAGAGCCGCCTGGAGCTGCAGGGCACCTCCGAGATCTCGGGGGAGATCCGCGCCCGCGCACAGCACCTCCAGCTGGACGAGGGGGCGCGCTTCAACGGGCAGATCCAGATGATCGAGGAGGGGGGGGAGGTGCGTCTTCCCGGCGGGGCCGCGCCGCCGCCGCCCGCCGCTCCGCCGCCGACTTCTCCACAGGCGGACGAATGGGCCGAACCCGTTTGATCCCATCGGGTTGCCACTTTTCCACAGATTCTCCCGCAGGTTTTCCACGCGAGTTTTCCACGCGCGTGGATCTTTCCTAACCCGGTGTTGCACATGCGGCTGGAAGAGCTCTGCGCCTATCTCGACTCCTTCCTGCGGGTGCGCGAAGTGCCCGACTACCCGGGGGCGCTGAACGGCCTCCAGGTGGAGAACGGGGGCGAGGTGCGGCGGATCGCGGTGGCGGTGGACGCGGCGCAGGCCACCATCGACGCGGCGGTGCGCGAGGGGGCGGAGCTGCTCCTGGTGCACCACGGGCTGTTCTGGGACGGGAACCAGCCGGTGACCGGCCGGCGCTTCCGCCGCCTCAGGGCGCTCCTGGAAGCGGGGGTGGCGGTGTACGGCGCGCACCTCCCGCTGGACGTGCACCCGGAGGTGGGGAACAACGCCGTCCTGGCCAGGGAGCTGGGCGTCGAGCTTCGGGGCACCTTCGGGGAATACAAGGGGCACCCGGTGGGCGTGTGGGGGGAGCTGGACGTCCGCCGCGAGGCGCTCTGCGCCCGGCTGGACGAGCTGCTGGGCGGGCGGGTGAAGCTGGTCCCGGGCGGCCCGGAGCGCATCCGCACCGTGGGCGTGATCACCGGGGGCGCGGGGGACATGATCCCCGCGGCGCGGGCGGCGGGACTGGACGCCTTCGTGACCGGGGAGGGGGCGCACTACAACTTCTTCGACGCGGAGGAGGGGGGGATCAACCTCTTCCTGGGCGGGCACTACGCCACGGAGACGTGGGGCGTGCGCGCGCTGGCTCGCCACCTGGAGGAGAAGTTCGGCCTCCCCTGGACCTTCATCGACCATCCCACCGGCCTTTGAGCCGTCGAACCTGCGAGGGAGCCATGGCGCGTGCCACGTGGAACGGGGCGGTGATCGCCGAGAGCGAGCGCTTCGAGGAGGTGGAGGGGAACGTGTACTTCCCCCCGGAGGCGGTGAACCGCGAGTACCTGCGGGAGAGCGGGACGCACACGACGTGCGGGTGGAAGGGGGAGGCGAGCTACTACACGCTGGAGGTGGACGGCCGGCGCAACGAGGACGCCGCCTGGTTCTACCCGGACCCGATGCCCGCGGCCGCCGGCATTCGCGGCCACGTCGCCTTCTGGAAAGGTGTCCAGGTGGAGCGCTGATCCGTCTCCCCTCCCCTGCCCCGAATCCCCTCCTCCCTCCCGTGCCGCCATGGCCGCCACCGCACCCCCCAGGAAACGAACCGACCCCAAGCTCCCGGAGCTGGAGGACCCGCCGCCCGGGTGGCTGAAGAAGCTGATCAAGCCGCTGCTGATCCTGCTGGCGGTGGTGCTGGTGCTCGCCGTCCTGTTCTCGCTGCGGGTGGAAATGGGCTTCCCCGTCCCCGCCACGGGGACGCTGGAGCCGGTGCGCTCCTGGCCCATCCGGGCGCCCGCCGCGGGCACGGTGTCGGACGTGATCGTGCTGACGGGGGAGACGGTGCAGCTGGGCGACACGGTGGTGCGGCTGGACTCGGTCCCCGCGGCCAGCAGCCTCAACGAGCTGCAGAGCAAGCTGGGGATCAAGACGGCGGGGACGCAGAAGACGACCACGCAGACGCAGCTCTCCCGCACGCAGCAGGCGGACGCGATGGCCAAGGCGCGGGCCAAGGTGGTGCAGGCCCGCGCGGCGCTGCAGCGCTCGTTCTACAACCACGGGATGGGGCTGATGCCGCTGGACCTGGCGCGGGCCACGTACCGGGTGGGGACGTACACGGACGTGGACTCGGCGATGGTGGACCTCCAGACTGCGGAGACGGACACGCTGGTGGTGGCGGCGCAGGGGAAGATCACCAGCTCGGACACCAGTGCCACGGAGACGGACCGGATCGAGGTGGCGGAGCTGGGGGCGCAGGTGCAGACGGCGCAGCAGCAGGTGCAGCGCATGAACGTCACCACGCCCGCGCCGGGGGTGATGATCACGCCGCAGGCGGAGAAGCTCCTGGGCGCGGCGGTGCAGCCGGGCGACCTGCTGATGGAGGTGACGGACCCGGACCTCTGGAGCGTGACGCTGACGGTGACCGCGAGGGACGCGAAGGAGATCGAGCGCGGGGACAGCGTGCACGTGAGGGTGCCGGCGCTGGACTCGGTGATCACGGACCCGCTCCGGGGCAGCGTGCTCTCGGTGGCGCCCGCGTCCACGAGCAAGCGGGCCGCCGGGGCGGACTCGGCCGCGGCGGACGACACGCCGTACCAGGTGGTGGCGGTGCTGGACATCGACCAGCTGGCGGCGCTGGGGACTTCGCGCTTCCGGCAGGTGTTCCAGGTGAAGGCGAAGATCATCACCCGGGAGGCGTCGCTCTTCGAGATCGCGGTGTACTACCTGCAGAAGGCGCTGAGCAAGGTGAAGCTGAAGAAGTGAGCCGCGGCGGCGGGTGGACGGGGGCGGGGGTCCGGGCCGGTGGCCCGGACCCCCCGGCTTTTTGCACGGACACGGGAGCGCGAGACGATGGACACGGAGCGGGCGGCGGAGACGCTGGGGTTCTTGCGGACGGCGGCGCGGCTGAAGGAGACGGCGCGCGCCGGGTGGGCGCTGCGGGGGATCGAGCGCCCGGAGTCGGTGGCGGACCACACCTTCGGGGTGTGCCTGCTGGCGCTGGTGCTCTCGCGCGACGCGGAGCCGGCGCTGGACCGGGGGCGCTGCCTGGCCCTGGCGCTGGCGCACGACCTGGCGGAGTCGGTGGTGGGCGACATCACGCCGTACGACGGGGTGCCGGTGGAGGAGAAGCACCGCCGCGAGCGCGACGCGCTGCGGGCGCTGTGCGGGATGCTGGGGAGCGCGGAGCTGCTGGAGCTGTGGGAGGAGTACCGGGCGGCGGCGACGCCGGAGGCGCGCTTCGTCAAGGAGCTGGACCGGCTGGAGACGGTGCTCCAGGCGGCGGCGTACGAGGAGGCGCGGGGGGTGGATCTGGGGGAGTTCCGGGAGATGGGAGAGACGCTGACGCTCCCCGGGACGCGGGCGGTCTTCGACGCGCTGCCGCGGGGTGGGACGGGCCCGTGAGCACGGCCGGGAGAGAGGCGGCGTACGGGGAGCACCGGGCGCGCAAGGAGGCGCGGGTGGTTGCCCTCCTGGCGGAGCACGGGCTGGAGGGTCTGTTCCGGGGGATGCTTCCCTGCCCCGTGGAGCGCGGGTACCGCGCGCAGGCCACCTTCTCGGCGCCGGGCGGGGTGCGCAACGGGATCCAGGGGGTGGACCCGCAGCTCGGCCGCGTGCGGTGGGAGGAGTCGCTCTGGGTGCTGGCGCCGGAGGGCCGGGCGGCGGTGACGGCGACGGCGGGGGTCCTGCTGCGCAGCCCGGAGCTCGGAGAAGTGGTGACGGGGTTCGACGTGCGGCTGGAGTACGGCTCCGGGCGGGCGCACCTGCGGCTGGCGGTGCGCCGGGACGCCGGGGTCTCCGTGGCGCCGCTCTGCGAGGCGCTGCTGGCGGAGGTGCCGGGGCTGCTGGGGGTGGCGGCGCCGTCGCAGGAGGTGGAGCTGGGGGAGACGCTCCTCCGGCACGAGCTGCTGGGGCGGACGGTGCTGGCGCACTACCTGGCCTTCTTCCAGACCAACGCGTGGCTGACGCCGGAGCTGTGCGCGGAGGTGCAGCGGGGGGTGGAGGGGACGGGCGAGGTGGTGGACCTGTACTGCGGGGTGGGGCTGCACTCGGTGCTGGCGGCGCGGGAGGGGAGCCGGGTGACCGGCGCGGACAACAACCGCCTGGCCGTCGAGAGCGCGCGCCTCAACGCGGAGCTGCACGGCTTCCGCGGGGCCCGCTACGTGGAGCTGCCGGTGGAGCGCTTCCTGGAGCGGGCGGCGTTCGAGGGGCCCGACGTGGTGTTCGTGAACCCGTCGCGGTGGGGGTGCTCGCCGGGGGTGGCGGAGGCGGTGGCGCGGTGGAGGCCGGCGCGGGTGGTGCTGGTGTCCTGCTCCGTCGAGTCGCACGTGCGGGACACGCTCGAGCTGGTGCACGCGGGCTACGCGCCGTCGGCCGTGCGGTGCTTCGACATGTTCCCGTTCAGCGAGTTCCTGGAGAGCGTGAGCGTGTTCTCGGCGGACTGAGCGGGGATCGGCGTGCGGGTCGTCGGCGGGGCGCTCCCTCACCCCCCACCCCCGGCCCCTCCCCCACAAGGGGGGAGGGGAGCACGACAACGGCAGGAACTACGGGTACGGTAAACAGTTGCGTGAGGGATGCGAGCCCGAAGGGGCGAGACCCGGCGCGGTTTGCCGGGGCTCGACTCCGTTGGGAACGGTTGTATCGTTCCCTACGGAGCCGCAGCCCGACCCCCGCGCCCCGCGGGGGGCACGCCCGAACCCTCGCTCTTCACTCCACTTCAAGCGAGCGGACGCCCCGACCCCACCCGCGTGTGCTCGTCGTGCAGCGCCCGCAGCGGCGCCACCTCCGGGTGCTCGGCGCCGCTCCCGACCTCCTCCAGCAGCTGGCAGCTCGCGTACCCCTCCGAAGCCCTGTCGTAGCGCCTCTCCCACTCCCGCATCTCCCGCTCGTCCTCCCCGCTCTCGAAGGGGAAGCGCGCGGGCGGGTTCTCCACCCCCACGCGCCACGGCTTGGGGGTGAGCCGCGCGCGGAAGCTCTTCTGGGCGCGGCAGAGCCGGATGTACTGCGGATCGGCGCCGAGCGCGTTCATGGCCGTCTGCGCTTCGTCGTCGGTGGGGGTGAAGAGGGCGTGCGTGACCAGGTAGCGCAGCCCGGCGTGGGTCCGGTACACGCGCACGCGCCACTCCGGGTGCGCGGCGGTCCAGCGGCGCAGCCGGTCCAGGGCGCCCGACGTGGGGTCGTGCGGGGCCGCCGGGGCGGGAGCGGTGGAAGGCCCGATCACGCCCTCCAGGAGCGAGCGGACCCCGGCCGGGAGGGCGTCCGCCGCGGGCCTCCCCAGCAGCCGGTCGGCCAGCCCCCACAGCGGCGAGGGAGCGGCGGGAGCGGCGGCCTGCTTCGCGGGCGGGACGTCCACGTCGATGAAGAAGACGCGCGCGGCGTTCAGGACGAGCGCGCCGTAGGAGTTGCGGGTGACGGCGGCGTCGGGCGCGTCCGCCTGGCCGCCGGGGAGCTCGCGCACCACCTCCTCCCGCATGGGGCGGTCCCCGTAGGAGTACCGCTCGGGGAAGCCCTGCCCCCGCTGGATGCGGTCCGCCATCCGGCCCACGGCCTCGCCCGCGAGCGCTTCCGCCTCGGCCTGGCTGCTGCGCGAGCCGCGCCAGACGTGGAACCGGACGTGCTTGCCGTCCGGCGTGGTGGCCTGCGACGCGGCCCGGGACCAGTAGCGGGGAATCAGCATGGGCGCCGTGGGGTGGGAGGAGTCGTGCGGACAGGACGGACTGCCGGGAAGATAGGCCGCGGGCTCGTCCGTTTACAAGAGTGGTCGACGCCCCCCGTCCCGGGCTCCGGGTGAGCGGATCCTGCACACACCGACGCCCGGTGAGCAGCGCCCGTCACGCCGCGGCGGGTGTCCCCGGCCAGGTGCGCACGGGGTAAACCGTTCGTACCTCGCTGCTTGCGCGGAATCGCCCCGGAGCCTGAATCCGGGTCCGCGCATTGCTCTCCTTTGCCTCACCTGCCGCATGTAAAGCGACACGAATCCCCGAAACACTGCCTGCTCTCCCGGAGGAAGACCCCGCCATGGGCTGGATTCTCGGCATCCACATGGGCCACGACGCGAGCGTCGCCCTGCTGCTGGACGGCGCCCCCGTCTTCTGCATCTCGGAGGAGCGGATCACCCGCGAGAAGGTGTACCGCGGCTTCCCCGTGCGGGCGCTCCACGCGGCGCTCGACCGGTTCCGGCTGGCGCCGGACGACTTCGACGCGGTGGCGATGGACACGCTGGACCTGCCGCGCCTGCTGGGCCCGGCGGAGATGGCGCACCGCTTCCGGACCGGCGCGGCGCGGCGGATCTCCGGGCGCGTGCGGGCGGCGGAGCAGCTCCTGGCCTACCTGTTCGGGAGGCCCGCGGTGGAGCGGCAGGCCCGCAACGAGGCGCAGGCCCGCCGCGTCCTGCACGCGCAGCTCCGCTCCTTCGGCTTCCCCGCGGGCCGGGTGCGCTTCTACGACCACCACCACTGCCACGCGGCGGGGGCCTTCGACACCAGCCCCTTCGAGCGGGCGCTCTTCGCCACCTGCGACGCCCGCGGCGACGGGCTCTCCGCCACGGTGGGCACCGCGACCGCCTCGGCGATGCACCGCCGGGCGGCCGTCTCGGAGCTGGACAGCATCGGGCAGTTCTACGGGGCGGTGACCAGCTTCCTGGGCTACGCCTGCAACCGCCACGAGGGGAAGATCACGGGGCTGGCGGCGTTCGGTGACCCGGGGCGGCTGGGCGGCGAGTTCCTCCGGCACCTGGAGTGGAACGCGGACGGCACCTACTCGTTCCGCCTCCCCGCCCGCTACCGCCTGGCCGCCCCGGAGGACGCGCGCGGCTTCCTCCGGAGCCTGGGGGCGCCGCTGCGCGACCGCGTGCTCCTGCACCGCCAGCAGCACGTGTCGGGGCTGCGCTTCAAGGCGGGGTGGCTGGGGATGCTGGCGTACCTGCGGGACGTGGCCGCGGACGCGGCGCCGGAGGACGTCGCCGCCGGCGTGCAGCTCCTGGCGGAGCGGGCGGTGGCCGGCCTGGTCCGCAACCACCTCCCCGACCTCCCCACCCCCGTGGTGGCCTCCGGCGGCGTGTTCGCCAACGTCAAGATCAACAAGGCGGTGGCGGAGCTCCCCGGCGTGTCGGGGCTGTACGTGCAGCCCGCCATGGGCGACGACGGGCTCTCGGTGGGCGCGGCGCTGGCGGCGCACCGCGCCCTGGCCGCGGCGGGCGCCGCGCCCTGCGGGGAGAAGGCGGCGTGCGTGGGGCACACCTACCTGGGCCCGGAGTTCGACGCCGAAGAGGCGATGCGGGCGTGCGCGGCGGAGGGGGTGCGGGCGGAGCGCGTGGACGACCTCCCGCGCCGGGTGGCGGAGTGGCTCCACCGGGGACTGATCGTGGGGTGCCACCGCGGGCGGATGGAGTTCGGGCCGCGGGCGCTGGGGCACCGGAGCATCCTGGCCCGGGCGACGGACCGGGAGATCAACGCCACGCTCAACGCGCGCCTGCGCCGCACCGAGTTCATGCCCTTCGCGCCCAGCATCCTGGAGGAGCACGCTCCCCGCTGGCTGCGCGGGTACCGCCGGGGCGAGGGCGCGGGGGAGTACATGACGCAGGCCTACGCGGTGGAGCCCGGGCTGCGCGACCGTATCGCCGCGGCGGTGCACGTGGACGGCACGGCGCGCCCGCAGGTGGTGCGGGCGGAGGTGGAGCCGGAGTTCCACCGCATCCTCACCGAGTACCACCGCATCTCCGGGATCCCCGCCGTGGTGAACACCAGCATGAACCTGCACGAGGAGCCCATCGTCTGCACGCCGCGCGACGCGGTGCGCGCCTTCCGCGCGGGGTGCGTGGACGTGCTGGTGCTGGACGGGCTGGTGGTGGGCGCCCCGGCGGCGGAGGCGGCGTGAGCGCGGGCGCCGCGGCCCCCGCGCTCCCCCCGCGCCTGATCGAGGCGCCGCCCGGCTTCGCGCCGGGGGTGGGGCGGCTGGCGAGCATGCTGGACCACGTGCGCAGGACCACGGTCCGCCTGGTCCGCAACCTCTCCACGGAGCAGCTGGACCACGTCCACGACGACCGCAGCAACAGCATCGGGGCGCTGCTGGCGCACCTGGTGGCGATGGAGCTGCGCACGCAGACGCTCACCTTCGAGGGGCGGCACCTGAACGAGGAGGAGGACGCGCGCTGGGGCGCGGGGCTGGCCCTCTGGGACCGGGCCCGCCACGAGATGCGGGGGCGCCCCGCCTCCTTCTACCTGGACGCCCTGGACCGGCTGCGGGCCGGGACGCTGCGGGGGCTCGCTGCGCGCGACGACGCGTGGCTGGACCGGGTGATCGTCTTCGGCGACGGGATCGAGGTCAGCAACCACTACCTCTGGTTCCACCTGGCGGAGGACGAGGCGAGCCACCGCGGCCAGATCGTGTGGCTGCTGATCCGGCTGCTGGAGGTGCCCCCCTGAGGACGCGGAACGGTCCACGTCCCCCCCCGCGCCCGCTTCCGGGAACACGCCCGGCGCGAGCGCACCCACACCCTCGCATGGAGACACCATGGAGAACGCCACCCCGAAGCTGGTGCTGCGCAGGCAGACGCTCCGGAACCTGACGCCCGAGGCGTCGGCCCCGTCGGCCGCGACCCGCATCTCGGACGCGACCGTCCCCGCCACCGGCAGCGACCCGCTCGTCTGAGCGGGTCCCACTCATCGACCCAAGGAGACTTTCCATGCCCACTACGCAACGCAAGCTCGTCCTGAACCGGGAGACCCTCCGGCAGCTCGTCGAGGGCGTGCCGGTGAAGACGGCCGGCACCGGCGTCTGCTCGGCCCCGGACGTCACCGTCACGGTGTGAGCGTACACGGGGGCGGCCGGCTTCCGGCCGCCCCCTCACCCGTCCCCGGTGCCCACCTCCCGCAGGAGGTGGTAGAGCCCCCGCCGGCTCATCCCCAGGAGCCGCGCCGCCCGCACCTTGTTCCCCCCCGCCAGCCGCAGCGCCTCGCCGGCGTAGCTCCGCTTCAGGCACAGGATGGCCGTCCGCAGGTCCAGCTTCGCCTCGGGGTCGGGGGGCTCCCCGCCCACGGCCGCGCCCCGCACCTCCGGCGGGAGGTCGCCGGGGAGGAGGAGCTCGCCGTCCTCGGGGAGGGCGAACACGGTGGCGCGCCCCACGGCGTTCTCCAGCTCGCGCACGTTGCCGGGCCAGTCGTAGGCGCGCATCAGCGCCAGCGCGGCCGGGCTCACCCCGCGCAGGGGCGAGCGGTTGCGCTCGGCGTGCCTGCGGAGGAAGTGCAGCGCCAGGGGCTCCACGTCCTCCCGGCGCGCGCGGAGCGGCGGGAGGTCCAGCTCCACCATGCGCAGGCGGTAGTACAGGTCTTCGCGCAGCGTCCCCTCGGCCATGGCGCGCTTGAGGTCGCGGCTGGAGGCGGCGATGATCCGCACGTCCACGCGGCGCACGCCCGTGCCTCCGACGCGGCGGACCTCGTGCTCCTGCACGGCGCGCAGCAGCTTGGCCTGCACGTGTGGCCCCACCTCGGTGACCTCGTCCAGGAAGAGCGTCCCGGTGTGCGCCTCCTCGAAGCACCCCCTGTGCGCCCCGACCGCCCCGGTGAACGCCCCCCGCTCGTGCCCGAACAGCTCGGACTCCACCAGCCCCTCCGGGAGCGCCGCACAGTTGATGGCGACGAACGGCTTCCCCGCCCGCGGCGAGTGCGCGTGCACGTAGCGGGCGAAGACCTCCTTCCCCGTGCCGGTCTCGCCGTTGATGAGCACCGTGACGTCCTTGCGGGCTACCTGCGCGGCCATGGCCCGCAGCCGGGCCATGGCGGGAGAGCCGCCGATCAGCTCGGCCCCGGGCGGGTCGATGCTGGACGGGGAAAGGGGACGCAGGGCGCTCCCCTGCACCTGGCCGAGTGATGGATGTGGAGGCATGGGCACGGACCCCCTGCGGACGGGAGCAGAAAACAAGGCTGGAAACATCAGCAACTAAAGGGACAGCAACTGCCACATTCCAGATACAGGCTACCTTGTTCGATGTTCCCCCGACGACTGGAGGGGAGCCGCGTGTGCGGCTCCCCTCCGGGTCCGGCTCAGTCCTTGTACGGGTCGAACTCGTCGGCACCGGCCATGACCACGATCAGGGGGCGCAGCACGTGGAGGGTCTCCACGGTGCTCCCCTGCGCGGCCAGCACCTTGGGGAGGCGCCGGTACGCGTGGGGGCTCTCGTCCAGCCCGCCCCCCCGCAGCACCACCCCACGGTCCGCGATCCACTCCTTCATCATCTCCGGGGAGACGGCGCCCGGGGAGATGATCCGCCCCGTCTTGCGGTTGCGCTTCCCCGCCGCCGCCGTCCGGGACATCACCCGCCCGGCCCCGTGCACGGTGGAGAAGAGCGCCTCCCGCTGCGTTCGGGCGGTCTCGGAGTCCTCCGCGCCGGCCGCGCCCTGCACGATCACCGCGTCGTCCCCCATCGACCCGCCGATGAACCCCTTCTGCCCCGGGAACGCCGGCGTGGCGCCCTTCCGCACCACCACGTACTCCTCGCCGTCGTGCTCCTCCTTCCAGGCGAAGTTGTGGTGGTTGTGCACCAGCTCCACCTCGCGGGCGCCGAGGATGGAGACCACCTTGCGGGCCACCCACTCCCGCCCGGCGTAGGCGTACTCCCCGGCCAGGTTCATCAGGTGCCAGTAGTCGTGCCCGGTCGGGGCCTCCAGGTCGAGGAGGACCTCCTTCTCGGGGACCCGCTCGCCCCAGTCGCGCCCCTGCCCCACCGCCAGGAACCCGCTGGCGACGGTGTGCCCGAACCCCCGCGAGCCGAAGTGCACCCCCACCCAGACCGTCCCCGCCTCGTCGGCGAAGACGTCCACGTAGTGGTTCCCCGACCCCACGGTCCCGAGCTGCCGCCGGGCCTTCTCCTTCAGGTCGTCCCGGTAGCTCCCCCGGTTGGGGACGGCGTACCAGGCCGGGTCCAGGAAGAGCGGGTGGTCGACCGGGGCGTCGTCCGCCCGGTTCTTCCGCCCCACCCCGAACGAGACCGTGGAGGCGATCTCGTCCGCCAGCTCCCGGACCGTCCGGTTCTGGGCGAAGCGGTGCGGGTTGCTCCGCGCCTCCGCCAGGGACATCCCGGAGAGCTGCTCGATGGTCGTGTCGGTCCGGATCGCCGCGTTCCCGCAGGCGATGTCGAACCCCACCCCCACGACGGAGACCCGGTTCCGGTACGCGGCCACCCCGCCGATGGGGCAGATGTAGCCGACGTGCCCGTCCGCCATGAGGGCCACCTTCTCCGCTCGGGTGGCGACGTCCTGGAGCTGCCGGATGGTGTTCTCGTCGTGCTGTCCGAAGATCCGCATGGTTGTCTCTCCGGCGCGCCCCGGCGCCGGCCTCGTGTGGGAGGGGCGCCGGCGCGGCGCCCCTCGTCCGTCTGTGGTCCGACCGGCCCGCGGGAGGATCACTCCTCCCACGGGCGCTGGTCGGCCTCGGTCTCGTCCTGCAGCGCCCGCCAGAACTCGCGGTCCTGCCGGCGCTGCGCGGCGGTGGACTCGAACACGCCGTACACCAGCTTCCGCCGCACCCGGATGCGCGACCCGGAGAGGTCCCGGAAGACCACCCACGGGCGCCACGCCCGGTCCAGCGACCGCTCCACGGCGTGCGCGGTCTCCCGCGACACGTAGAAGGTGCCGAAGCAGCCGGAGACGACGAAGTAGTCGCCCCCCGGCCGACGGTCCTCCGGCACCTCGAGGAACGCCCTGATCCGGTTCATGTTCAGTGCCTCTGTTTCGGTTGGGACCCCGCCCGGGGTGGCGTCGGAGCGGCGGGGCCGACCCGACGCACCTACCGGGCGAAGTCGCTGATGAGCTGGGGCGCGGACGCGTCGAACCCGACCACGTCCAGCATCCCCGCGTCCTCCGGGTCCGCGATGGAGAACCCGTTGGACGCCATCCCGACGACCACCAGCTTCGCCGGGATCCCCGTCCGCTCCCGGTACTCGCGGAGCGCCTGCGCGGGGTGGACCGACCCCGCCCAGGTCTCGTTGTCCGTGTAGACGACGAAGGTGTCCACCTTCCACCGGCCCTTCGCCGCCTCCCGCATGGGGAGCGCGCAGTCCGTCCCCCCGAAGGGGAGGCCGCTGATGGAGCGGACCACGTCGTCCAGCCGCTGCCGCGGGGAGATGGAGAGCGGCGTGAGCCCGGTGGTGAACGCCGTGAACCGGTGCTCCGGCTCGACCGCCGCGGTCACCAGCGCCATCGCCGCCGCGCCCTCGCGGCAGCTCAGCCCCTCCATCCCCAGGACCGGAGCGTCCATCGACCCGGATACGTCCAGCGCGAGCAGCGTCCGCCTGCGCGAGGGCCGCACCGCCCCGAACGACAGGTAGAACGCCGCGTCCAGCGCGTCCACCACCTGCGGGACGGGGGTCCAGCTCCCCTTCCCCCGCGTCGCGCCCGGCCGTAGGTCCTGAGCGCGGCCAGGACGGCCACGGGGTGCACCCGCGCCCGGCGCAGCGCCTCCCGGTCCGAGAGGCGGGCGGCGACGGTCCTCGCCGCCCCGCTCCCCGGGGCCAGGAGCCCCACGGCGCTCATGGTTCCCAGGTTCTCGCGGGTGAGCCGGTGCTCGCGCACCAGCGCCGCGGCCCGGGCGGGGGTGGGCTCACCCCCGTGCAGCTCGTCGACGGCCCGCAGCAGCCCCACCGTCTCCGAGCCCTCCAGCTCCGCGGGGACCTCGCCGGTCGCCCGCTTCGCCACGCGCCGGAACAGGAGCCCCTGCTCCGCCGTCTCCGGCCGGGGGTGCGCCAGCCGCAGCGCGTCCCGGTGCGACCACCCGTCGCGCGACGGGTACTTGAGGAGCTGGTAGGCCAGCTCGCGGGCGGGCTTCGCGGTGTACCACTCCGCCACCGCCCGACGCACCCCCCGCCCCCACCCGCGGAACGCCTGCGCGTACCGCAGCCAGTGGAAGAGGTGCGTCCCCGTCCGCGCCACCCGCGGGAGCGCCAGGAGCGCCGCCCGCCGGGTTTCCTCGTCCCCCAGCCCCGCGGCCATCGCCAGGACGAAGAGCGCGGGGTCGTTCTTGGGGGCGCGCCCGGAGGTGCTCACCTCCACGACGCGGTGCACCGTCCGCGGCCCGTCCTCGGCGATGCACTCCGCGGCCCCGCGGGCGTTCTCCACGGTGAGCTCGCGCTCCCCGACGTAGAAGGTCCCGCCCTCGCTCCCCAGCACCAGGAAGCGGTCCAGCCGGTCCCAGCGGTCCAGGGGCCAGGCGTACCCGCCCGCCGAGTTCGGCACCTGCGCGCTCCCCGGGATGGGGAGCGACTGGGGGGTGACGGAGCCGGCGCAGGCGAGTCGCCACGTACCGGGTGAAGTCCATCATGGTCGATCGCCTCCTTTCCCGGGCGAAAGTGGGGTGCCGGAAGCCGCACCACTTCCACCCGCGGCTTCCGGCTGTGTGTGTCCTGTCCTGCTTCAGGTCCCGTCCGCCTCTCTCCCGAGGAGCGTCTGGACGAAGCCGTCGGGGCTCACGCCCGGGGGGAGGAGGGTGATGTTCCTGAACCCGTTCTCCGGGGTGATGATGGAGTCCTCCTGGCGGATCGCGCCGCCGAGGACCGGGTCGATCCCGCCGTTGGTCCACTGCTGGTCGTCGACTTTCTGCGTCCGGTCGCTGATGGGCTCGATGCAGAAGGTCCGTCCCGACCGTGCGTCGTGGTAGAAGTAGCGTCCCGTGGTGCTCATGGTGTCTCCGTCGATCGTGGTTGCCGTTTTCATGGAGCCGGCGGGACTCGAACCCGCGACCTCTCGATCCCAAGTCGATAACCCTCCACCGTCGGCCCGTCCCGCGGGCAAGTTGCTGGGGAGGGAAAAGCGCTCTGCCATCTGAGCTACGGCCCCTTGCTGCTCCTGCTGTCCTGCTCCTTCTCGGGTGGCCGGCGGAACGTCCGGCCCTCGCACGGGGAGTCGCGTTTGTCCACGTGCTCGGGCCTCGCGCCCGCCGGCCACCCATCTCTTTTCGTCACCTCCTTGCTGGGGGTGGAAGGCAAAAGAAATCGCCCCACCCGGCTCTAGGCGCGGGTGGGGCGACGGTGTCGCTCCCCGTATCCGGAGAAGCCTACGCGCTCATGGCGCGCACCCTCCCGGAATACCCACGCTGGTCGTCCTTCCGTCCCGCCGCGGACCGCCGAAGCCGCGGAATCCTTTCACGATCCTGCCGCCGGGGCGCAGCTCCGCACCCGGCCGACCGGCGCACGCCGCCCACGCCCCGGCCGGCGCGAAGCTCGCGTCCGTCCGTGGATTCCTGCCGTGGAAGAGGGTGCCGCCTGTCTGCATCGAAGTCGTGTGTTCGCTGTTCAGGGTGCCGGAAACGAAAAATCGCGCCGCCGATGTCCTCCCGGAGCCAGGCTCCGGGTTCCTCCACGGGCCCCGCGCGGTGCGCGGGCCGGTCGAAGGGGTGGTACATCGGGACGCGACTCCCAAGGCCGGGGAGTGTAAACGTCCGTCAGGGAGTTGTCAAGCCCCCCGTTTCCGCCGGGAGACGCGCGGTGGCGCGGGGCACGGGTGATCCGACCCTTGTGTGCGCGACCGTGCGCCCCCTAATTTTTCAGGCATGAACCGTTTTCGCTTCCTCCGCATCGGCGTCGCGGCCGCGGCGCTCGCCTCCGGCTGGACCCACCCTGCCCCCGTCCGGGCGCAGCAGGCGGGCGCCAGCGAGTACCAGGGCGCCGCCGCGCTGGGGCTCTCGCTCCGCCGCCTGGGGACCACCAAGCGCGTCCTGATGGTGGGGG
The DNA here is from genome assembly GCA_963733105.1 of uncultured Gemmatimonadales bacterium. GTDB lineage: Bacteria > Gemmatimonadota > Gemmatimonadetes > Longimicrobiales > Longimicrobiaceae > JAFAYN01. Next base: position 129,236 of record CAVTCB010000010.1, read on the forward strand.
CGCACCCCGACGACGAGGACACGCAGCTCCTCTCCGCCCTGGCGCTGGAGCAGGGGGCGGACGTGGCGTACCTCTCCCTGACCCGCGGCGAGGGGGGGCAGAACGGGATCGGGACGGAGCTGGGGGAGGCGCTGGGAATCCTGCGCACCGAGGAGCTGCTGGCGGCGCGGCGGGTGGACGGCGCGGGGCAGTTCTTCACCCGCGCCTACGACTTCGGCTTCTCCAAGAGCGCGGAGGAGACCTTCCGGCACTGGCCGCGCGACTCGGTGCTGGCGGACGTGGTGGGCGTCATCCGCCGCTTCCGCCCGGACGTGCTGGTCACCGTGTTCAGCGGCACCCCGCGCGACGGGCACGGGCAGCACCAGGTGTCCGCCATGCTGGCGCACGAGGCGTTCGAGGCGGCGGGGGACCCGGCCCGCTTCCCGGAGCAGCTCCGCGCCGGGCTGCGCCCGCACCGCCCCCGGAAGCTGTACCAGTCGCTGCGGGGACGGCAGGAGGGCTCCACCCTCCGTCTGGCCATCGGCGACCTGGACCCGCTCCTGGGGCGCTCCCCCTTCCAGCTCGCCATGGCGAGCCGCTCTCGGCACCGCTCGCAGGACATGGGCGCGCCGGAGCCGGCCGGGCCACGCTGGGGGTACCTGCGCCGCATCACCCCCGCGGCCGGGGGGCCGGCGGGCGCGGAGGGGGGCGGGGCGCCCGCGGAGCCCTCGCTCTTCGCGGGGGTCGACAGCACGCTCTCCGCCTCCGGCGTGGCGGACGCGGGGCGCCGCGCGCACCTGGAGGCGCTCTTCGCGGAGTACGGGGCGCGGGTCGCCCGCCTCCGACGGGAGGCGAACCCGCTCGCCCCGGGGGGGCTGGTACCGGAGCTGTCGTGGGCGCTGAGTCTGCTGGCGAATGCCCAGGGGCAGCTCTCGCGCGAGGCGGGCGCGGCCGACCTCCGCCTCCGGGTGGCGGCGGAATTGGAGGACGCGCTGGCGGCGCTGGCTCGGGCGGCGGGGCTGGTGTTCGAGGCCGTGGCGGACGACGGCCGCGTGGTCCCCGGCCAGACGGTGGGGGTGACGGTGTCGCTCTGGAACGGCGGCGACAGCCCGGTCCCCGTGGCGGCGCTGGAGCCGCAGCTCCCGGCGGGGTGGGAGGCGGAGCCGGTCGACTCCCTCCCCTATACGGTCGCGCCGGGCGCCCTGGCGTCGCGGCGCTTCCGGGTGCGCGTCCCCGCGAACGCGGAGCCGGGGGAGGCGTACTTCCTCCTCCGTCCCCGCGCAGGGGACACCTACCGCTGGACAGGCGACTGGAGCGTGGACGGGAACCCGTTCGCGCCGGCCGCGGTGCGCGCCCGGGCCCGGGTGGTGGTGGCAGGCGTGTCGCTCGTGCTCGCGGCCGATGCGACCTTCCGCGAGGTGGACCCACGGCAGGGGGAGCTGCGGCGGCCGGTGCTGGTGGTCCCCGCCGTGTCCGTGCTCCTGGAGCCGCGCGCCAGCGTCCTCCCCGTCCCGCTGGTTACCTCCAGCGCCTCCCCCGCCCCGGTGCGCCTGCGGGTGCGGCTGGCCGCGGAGGCCCCGGGCGGCGTCGCCGGGACGGCGCGGCTGGCGGCGCCCGCGGGGTGGATGGTGGAGCCGCGGGAGGTCCCGGTGCGCTTCGCCGGGCCGGGGGAGCAGCGCGAGGTGGACTTCGCGGTGCGCGCCCCGGTGGGGGTGCGGCCGGGGGACTTCCCGGTGAGCGCCGTGTTCGAGGCGGAGGACGGGCGGCGATTCGAGCGCGGGGTGCAGGCGGTGGACTACCCGCACGTGCGGGCCCGCCTCCTGTCGCACCCCGCCGCCGCCACGGTGCGCGCCTTCGACGTGCGGGTGCCGGCGGGGCTGAAGGTGGCGTACGTGACCGGCGCGGGGGAGGAGGGGCCGGGGGTGCTGGCGCAGCTGGGGATCGTCCCCGACCTGCTGGACGCGGAGGCGCTCGCCGCGCGCGACCTGTCGGGGTACGACGTGATCGTGGCCGGGAGCCGCGCCTACGAGGTGCGCCCGGACCTGGCGGCCAGCAACGCGCGCCTCCTGGAGTACGTCCGCCGCGGGGGGACGCTGATCGTCCAGTACAACAAGTACGAGCTGGTGGAGGGCGGCTTCACCCCGTACCCCATCACCATGGGGCGCCCGCACGACCGGGTGACGGACGAGGCGGCGCCGGTGCGGGTGCTGGAGCCCGCGCACCCCGTGCTCACCACGCCCAACCGGATCACCGCGGCCGACTGGGAGGGGTGGGTGCAGGAGCGCGGGCTGTACTTCGCCCGCACCTGGGACCCGAAGTACACGCCGCTCCTGGAGACGGGCGACCCGGGGGAGGCGCCGCTGCGCGGCGGGCTCCTGGTGGCGCCGCTGGGCGAGGGGACCTACGTCTACACCGGGCTCGCGTTCTTCCGGCAGCTCCCCGAGGGGGTGCCCGGGGCGTGGCGGCTCTTCGCCAACCTGCTCTCGCTGGGCGCGAAGCGGTAGGCGGCGCACGGACTTTTCCACCCGGGAGGGGCGATGTCGATCGACTCGGACCGCGAGCTGGAGGCCATGAAGCGGGTGGGGCGGGTGGTCCGCCTGGCGCTGGACGCCATGGAGCGGGAGGTCCGCCCGGGGATCACCACCGTGGAGCTGGACGCGGTGGGGGCGCGGGTGCTGGCGGAGCACGGGGCGCGCTCGGCGCCCAAGATGGTGTACAACTTCCCGGGCTCCATCTGCATCAGCGTCAACGACGAGGCGGTGCACGGCATCCCCGGGCGGCGCGCCGTGGCCGCGGGCGACCTGGTGAAGCTGGACGTGACCGCGGAGCTGGACGGCTACATGGCCGACGCGGCGGTCACCGTCACCGTCCCCCCCGTCTCGGAGGCGGCGGCGCGGCTGGCGGCGTGCGCGCGGGCGGCGTTCGAGCGCGCCATGGACGTGGCGCGGGCCGGGGTGCGGGTGAACGAGATCGGGCGGGCGGTGGAGGGGGAGGTGCGGCGCTCCGGCTTCTCGGTGATCCGCGAGCTGAGCGGACACGGGATCGGCCGCACCATCCACGAGGAGCCCTCCGTCCCCAACTACTTCGACTGGCGCATCCGCGACCGGCTGAAGGAGGGGCTGGTGATCACCGTGGAGCCGATCATCGCGCAGCGCTCGGGGAGCTTCGTGGAGGACCCGGACGGGTGGACGGTCCGCACCGCGGACGGCGGCCTCTCGGCGCACCACGAGCACACCATGGTGATCACCCGCGGCCGCCCCCTCCTCCTCACCGCCGCCTGAGATGCCGCTCCGCCTCCGCCTCCCGCTCGCCGCCCTCGCCGCGGCGCTGGTCCTGGCCGCCGCGCCCGTGCCCGCCCAGTCGCCCCGGAGCTGGGCCGACGGAGGCCCGGCGCCGGAGCTGGCGCCCGTGTTCGCGGGGAGCCGGGCGACGCTGGTGGTGGTGCACGGGCGGACGGGTCGCGAGGTTCGCTGGAACCGCGAGCGGAGCCGCCGCCGCTTCACCCCCTTCTCCACCTTCAAGGTCCCCAACTCGCTGATCGCCCTGGAGACGGGTGTCCTCTCCGGCCCGGACCACCTGATCCGCTGGGACAGCATCCGCGACCCGCGGCAGGGGGGAGGATTCCCCGCGTGGTGGAGGGACCACGACCTCCGCTCGGCGATGCGGAGCTCGGTGGTGTGGTACTACCGCGAGGTGGCGCGCCGGGTGGGGCCGGAGCGGATGCGCGCGCAGCTGGCGCGGATCGGCTACGGGAACGGGGACATCTCCGGCGGGATCGACCGCTTCTGGCTGGGCTCCACGCTGCGGATCTCCGCCGAGGAGCAGGTCCGCTTCCTCCGCCGCTTCCACGCGGGCCGCCTCGGCTTCTCCCCCCGCGCCACCGCCGTGGTCAAGGACGTCCTGGTGACGGAGGCGGGTCCCGGCTGGACCCTCAAGGCCAAGACCGGCGGCGGCCCCCTGGGTGAGGACGCGCTCGGCTGGTGGGTGGGGTACGTGGAGCGCGGCGGCGAGACGTACTTCTTCGCGCTCAACGTGGACGGCGAGAGCTACGACGCGATCGCCGGCCGCCGCACGGAGCTGGCCCGCGCCGCCCTCCGCCGCCTGGGCGTGTTGCCGGCGGCGTGAGCACCCCCCACCCCCGGCCCCTCCCCCACAAGGGGGGAGGGGAGCACGACAACGGCAGGAACTACGGGCAGGGTAAGCAGTTGCGTGAGGGATGCGAGCCCGAAGGGGCGAGACCCGCGCGCAGTTTGCGCGGGGCTCGACTCCGTTGGACACGGTAGTATCGTGTCCTACGGAGCCGCAGCCCGACCCCGGCGCAGCCGGGGGCACGCCCAAACCCTGCCGTTGCAAGCCAACCCGAACACGACGACGATGCCGATCCGCCTCCGCAGCACCCTGCTCGTCCCCGCGCTCGCCCTCCTCGCCGCCTGCGGAGGAGGAGACGGCCGCCAGGCGCTGGTGGTGTACTCGCCCCACGGCAAGGAGATGCTCGACGCCTTCGAGAAGCGCTACGAGCAGCTCCACCCGGACGTGGACGTGCAGACGGTGGACATGGGCTCGCAGGAGGTGCTGGACCGACTCCGCTCCGAGCGCGCGAACCCCCAGGCGGACGTGTGGTGGGGCGCCCCGTCGCCCACCTTCGAGGACGCGGCGCGCGACTCGCTCCTGGAGCGCTTCGCCCCCACCTGGGCCGCGGCGCTCCCGGCGGAGGCCCGCAGCGCGCAGGGGCTCTGGCACGGCACCTACCTGACGCCGGAGGTGATCGCCTACAACACGCAGGCGGTCTCCGCGGCGGAGGTCCCGCGCGACTGGGACGAGGTGCTGGACCCCAAGTGGAAGGGGAAGGTGCTGATCCGCGACCCCATGGCGAGCGGGACCATGCGCACCATCTTCGGGATGGTGGTGCAGCGCGGCATCCGCGCCACGGGCGACACGGCGCAGGGGTTCGAGTGGCTGCGGCGGCTGGACGGGCAGACCCGGGAGTACGTCCTCAACCCCACCCTGCTCTACCAGAAGCTGGCGCGGCGCGAGGGGGTGGTGACGCTCTGGGACATGCCCGACATCGAGACGCTCAAGGCCAAGACCAAGTTCCCCATCGACTACGTGGTCCCCCGCAGCGGGACGCCGCTCCTGGTGGACGCGGTGGCGGTGGTGAAGGGCGCCCCGAACCCGGAGCGCGCGCGCGAGTTCGTGGAGTGGGTGGGGAGCACGCCCGCGGTGCTCCCGGCGGCCCGCGAGTTCTTCCGCCTCCCCGCACGCACGGACTTCCCGGAGGACTCGCTCCCCGAGGGGCTGCGGAAGACGCGCCGCGAGATCGTGGCCGAGCCCATGGACTGGGCCCTCCTCCAGCAGAAGGGCCCGGAGTGGATGCGCCACTGGGACGAGCACGTCCGTGGCAAGGGGCCGCGGTGACCGCGGACACGCACCTCCCGGATCCGGCATGCTCCGTCTAGAAAGCCTGACCCGCCGCTTCGGGCAGACCGTGGCGGTGGACGACCTGTCGCTGGAGGTGGCGCCGGGGGAGTTCCTCACCCTGCTGGGCCCCAGCGGGTGCGGGAAGACGACCACGCTGCGGATGATCGCCGGGTTCGAGACCCCCACCTCGGGGCGGATCGTGCTGGACGGGCGCGACGTGACCGCGCTCCCCGCGCAGCGGCGCGGGACGGGGATGGTGTTCCAGAGCTACGCGCTCTTCCCGCACCTGGACGTGGCGGAGAACGTGGCCTTCGGCCTCAAGGCGCGGGGGGAGCGGGGGGCGGAGGTGGCGCGCAGGACGGAGCGCGCGCTGGAGCGGGTGGAGCTGGCGGGGTACGGGAAGCGGCGGGTGCAGGAGCTCTCGGGCGGCCAGCAGCAGCGCGTGGCGCTGGCGCGGGCGATGGCCCCGGAGCCCCGCGTCCTCCTCCTGGACGAGCCGCTCTCCAACCTGGACGCGGCGCTCCGGGAGCGCACCCGCGCGGAGCTGCGCGCCCTGCTCAAGGAGCTGGGGATCACGGCGGTGTTCGTGACGCACGACCAGGAGGAGGCGTTCGCGCTCTCCGACCGGGTGGCGGTGATGAGCCGGGGGGCGCTCCAGCAGCACGGCGCGCCGGAGGAGCTGTACGGGGACCCGGCCAACGCCTTCGTGGCGGGGTTCATCGGACGCGCCAACTTCTTCCCCGCGACGGTGGAGTCGGCGGACGGGGGGCGGCTGGTCTGCCGGCTGGCGGGCGGGGCGGCCTGGGAGGCGCGCCCGTCCGGCGCGGGGGCGGCGCCCGGGGCGGCGGTGCGGCTCATGGCGCGCCCCGAGGGGCTGCGCATCCTCCCGGAAGGGGCGCCGCGCGACGGGTCTGCGGTGGAGGGGCGGGTCCTCGACCGGCGCTTCGCCGGGGCGGTCTCCTTCTACCGGGTGGAGGCGGGGGGCGCGGAGGTGCTGGTGCAGGGCGGCGCGGCGGACGCGCAGGCGGGGGACGCGGTGGCCGTCCTCCCCGCGCCCGGGCCGCACGTGATCGCCTACCCGGCGGAGGGGTGACGGTGGAGCCGCGCGGGGTCGGCCGGCGGACTCTCCTGCTCGCGCTCCCGGTGGCGGCGATCCTCGTATGGCTGGTGCTCTACCCCAACCTGTTCGTGGTCCGCGACAGCTTCGCGGAGGGCGGGCGGATGACGGGGGAGCACTGGGGCCGCTTCTGGAGGAGCGGGACGGAGGTGGGGGCGCTCTGGGGCAGCGTGTGGATCTCCCTGGCGAGCGTGGTGCTCTCGGCGCTGGTGGGGGTGCCCCTGGCCTTTTTGTTCGCGCGGTGGGAGTTCCCGGGGCGGCGGGTGCTGGGGGCGCTGGCGGCCATGCCGGTGCTCCTCCCCCCGCTGGTGGGGACCATCTCCTTCCTCTTCCTGTACGGGGAGAGCGGGTTCCTGACGCGGGGGGTGCAGCTCCTCCTGGGGATGGCGGAGCCGCCCTGGCGCCTGACGGGGGCGTGGGCCGTCCTCCTGGTGCACGCGTACACCATGTACGTGTACTTCTACCTGTTCGTCACGGCGGGGCTCGCCCGGCTGGACGCCTCCTACGCCGAGGCGGCGGCGGCGCTGGGGGCGGGGCGCTGGACCACGCTGCGGCGCGTGACGCTCCCGCTGCTGGCCCCGGCGCTCGGGGGGGCGGCGCTCCTGGTCTTCATGACCTCCATGGCGTCGTTCAGCGCGCCGTACGTGTTCGGCGGCGGGTTCCGGGTGCTCACCACGCAGCTGTACGCCAGCAAGCTGAACGGGGAGGAGGGGCTGGTGGCGGTGGAGGCCACGGTGCTGGCGCTGGCCTCGCTCCTCTTCCTGGTCCTCCTGCAGCGCTACGAGGGGTCGCGGTCGTACACCGGGGCGTCCAAGGGGTCGGGGCCGGCGCCGCGCCGGGGCGGCGGGGGGAAGTCGGCCGGGGTGGCGGCGGCGGCGTGGCTGGGGGTGGGCTTCCTCCTCCTCCCGCACGCGACGGTGCTCCTGGTGTCCTTCGTCCCGGAGGGGACGTGGACCACGGAGATCTTCCCCCCCGTGTACTCGGCCGAGGGGTACCGGGCGCTGTTCGCCGACCCGCAGCGGCTGGTCCCGGTGCTGAACTCGCTGCGCATGGCGACGGTGGCGACGCTCGCCAACGTGGCGTTCGCCTTCGCGGCGGGGTACCTGCTGGCGCGGCGGCGCTTCCCGGGGCGGCGGCTGGTGGACGTGCTGGTGGTGCTCCCCTGGGCGCTCCCGGGGACGGTGCTCGCCATCGCGCTGGCGTCCACCTTCTCGGTGCACCGGCCGTGGACGGGGCGCTGGGTGCTGGTGGGGACCTTCGCCATCCTCCCGCTGGCCTACTTCGTCCGCAACGTCCCGCTGGTGACGCGGGCGGCGCTCGCCTCCTTCCGCCAGCTCGACCCGTCGCTGGAGGAGGCCGCGGCCTCGCTGGGCGCGGGGCGGGTGCTCACGCTGCGGCGGGTGGTCCTCCCGCTGGTCCTCCCCGGGCTGGCGGCGGGGGCGCTCCTGGCCTGGGTCACCGCGCTGGGGGAGTTCGTAGCCTCCATCCTGCTGTACACGCACCGCACGCGCCCCATCTCGGTGGAGATGCTGGCGCGGCTCCGCGCCTTCGACTTCGGCGGCGCGGCGGCGTACGGGGTGCTCCTGATCCTCCTGGTGGCGGCGGCCTTCGTGCTCGGCTACCGCCGCGTGAACGAGGAGGCGCCGGGAGGCTAGGCGCGCTGGCGCGGGAGGTGCGGCTGTCCGAAGTCCGATCCCCTGAGGTCCCCCGATCCGGAGCATCTGCCATGATCCGCGCTCCTCTTCCCACGGCCGTCCTCCTCGGCGGGGCGCTCCTCTGCGCCCCCACCCTCTCCCCCGCCCAGGCGCCCGCCCCTCCGGCCGGCGGGCTCCTGGCCCAGGGGGGCTCCGCCCCGTCGGCCCGCGACTCGGTGCGCGCGCTGCGCTCCGCCCGCTCGGCGCAGATCGAGTTCGAGCGCATCCGCTTCGCCCACCTCCCCTGGACGGAGGAGCGCGGCGGAGGGGAGTGCGACGAGCGGATCGGTCGCTTCTGCATCTGGTACGGGGACGACGACTCGGAGTGGGTCCCGCCCCCGGAGCCGGAGCCGGTGAAGCAGGGGCGCGACGTCCTGCTGGAGCGGCTGGAGGCCGCCGCCGCCGTGGTCCCCGGGGACGAGTGGATCGCCGGGCAGCGGGTGCGCTACCTGATGGAGGCGAAGCGGTACGCGGAGGGCCCGGCGGCGGCGGAGGGGTGCCGGGCGGACGGGTGGTGGTGCCAGGCGCTGCGCGGGCTCGCCCACCACTCCGCGGAGGAGCACCCGCTGGCCGACTCGGCGTACGAGGCGTCGCTCGCCGGGATGCCCGGGCCGCAGCGGCGGGAGTGGACGGACATCGCCGTGCTCCTGGGCCCGGACGGCGGCGGGGCCTACCGCCGCATGGCGCCGGACGAGCGCGCCCGCACCGAGCAGGTGTTCTGGTGGCTGGCGGACCCGTTCTGGATGCGGGAGGGGAACCCGCGCCGCACGGAGCACCTGTCCCGCTGGGTGACGGAGCGCCTGCAGGAGCGGGCCCGCAACCCGGACGGGATCGTCTGGGGAGACGACCTCCGGGAGATCCTCCTCCGCTTCGGCTCGCCGATCGGGTGGGAGCGCATCCGCCCCCGCATCCACGAGGTCGGCCGCCCCTCGGTGGTGACGCACTACGGCCCCTCGCGGCTCTCCGCTCCCCCGCCCTTCTCCGCCGTGCGCGGCCCCCTCTCCCTCCGCCCGGAGGACTGGCCCGGGGAGGACGACCGCTCGCGACTGGACTTCGAGGAGGGCTTCAGCTCGCTGGAGCACCAGGCGGCGACCTTCCGCCGCGGCGACTCGGTGGTGGTGGTGGCCGGGTACACGCTGGACCCGGACAGCGTCCCCGCCACGCTCCCGGTGGAGGCGGGGCTGGTCCTGATGCCGTCCCCCGACGCCGAGCCGGCGATGGACCACCGGGCGCTGAACGGGCCCACCGGGGCGCTCCGCGTGGCCGCGCCCGCCGCGCCGACGGTGCTGAGCCTGGAGGCCCGCTCGGACGACGGGAAGCGGGTGGGGCGGGCGCGGTACGGGCTGCAGGTGGCCCCGCGGGAGGGGCTCGCCCTCTCCGACGTCCTCCTCCTGGCGAGCGCCGACCCGCTCCCCGCCGACCTGGACGAGGCGGCCCCCCTGGCGCGTCCCTCCGCGCGGGTGCGGACGGGGGAGTCGCTGGGGCTGTTCTGGGAGGTGTACGGGCTGGCGGAGCGGGCGGACACGGTGGCCTTCTCGGTGAGCCTGCGGCGGAGCGGGGCCGGGTGGGGACGGCGGATCGCGGAGCGGCTGGGGCTGGTGGACGAGGAGGCCCCGGTCCGCGTCCGCTGGGAGGAGGAGACCCCCGGGACGGCGCTCCTCCCCCGCACCCTGGTGCTGGCGATCCCGGAGATCCCCGCGGGCGAGTACCTGCTGGAGCTGGCCGTCACCCCGCGCGGGGGCGAGCCGGCCGTCACCACGCGTCCGCTACGCGTGGAGCGCTGAGCGGGGAAGTCCTTGCGAGGATCGCAACCACGCAACATATTTGTTGCGCGGATTGGATATTCTACAGGGGGGGTCTCATGACGAAGAGAGAAGGCGACGGGGCGGGAGAGTCCGTGCCGGACCGGGTGTCCGAGCCGGTCCCGACCTACGCTTCCCGTCCGGCGCGGCGTCTTCCCACGGGTCGGAGCCGGGGCGTCCCCACGGAGCCTGACGACCGGGGGCACCGGATCGCGGCGCGCTGCGACTTCGCCCGGCGCGCCTTCGGCTCGGACGCGGAGCTGGCGCGTATCCTGGGCGTGGACCGCAGCCGGATCTCCCGCTGGCGGCAGGGGGACGTTCCCGATCCCGTCAACGCCGACCGGGTGGTGGGGATCGACGCCGTGGTGGAGCTGCTCTCGGGCTTCCTGGACGACCGCAGCATCCCCAAGTGGCTCTTCGGGGTCAACACCCACCTGGGCGACCGCCGCCCGGTGGACGTGCTGGTCTCCGGCCGGCTGTCGGAGGTGATCGCGGCCGTCGAGGCGGAGAAGAGCGGCGCCTTCGGCTGATGCCGTCGGCGGCCAAGCTCTGGCGGGTGTTCCCCTGGGATCCGAAGGCACCCGCGGGAGAGCCCTTCTCCGCCTCCTTCGTCCCCGGAAGCCAGGGGAGCGGACGCTTCGACGTGCCGGCCACGCGCGTCGTGTACCTGGCCGAGTCGCCCGAGCACGCCGTCGCGGAGAAGATCCAGCGCTTCCGGGGGCAGGAGCTGGAGGCCTTCGACCTGGTCGAGTTCGGGCGGACGCTGGCGCTGGTTGCGGTGGAGCCCTCGCCGGCGGTGCGGGACGGGGTGGCGGACCTGTGCGATCCCGCGACGCTCCTGGAGCTGGGCATCCGACCCGACCAGGTGGCGGCGCGCTCCCGGGAGACCACCCGCGCCATCGCGGCGGCGCTGCACGGGCGCGGGCGGAGCGGACTGCGGTGGTGGTCCTCCATGTGGGGGGAGTGGCATGCCGTCACCCTCTTCCTGGACCGGGTGGAGGAGGGAGCCCTGCGCTGGGGCGAGCCCGACCCGCTCACGCTGGACCACCCGGCGCTGAGGGAAGCCGCGGACGCGCTGATGATCCGGAGGAGATGAGCCCACCTTCCCCGCGCCCGTTGCCGGGGGGCTCCCCCGCGTGCAGATTGCCCACCGTCTCCCCTCCCCACCCGTAATCCGGACATCCATTCCCGATGCGCGCGAAGCTCCTCTTTCCGCTCTGTCTCGCCCTGGTCGCCTGCACCGAGCCGACGGGCTCCACGAGCGCGGTGGAGGGCACCGCCGTGACGACGCGTCCCGGCCCCGCCCTGGGCTACAGCGACAACCGCCCCAGCACCCGGCTCTGGCTCCCCGCCAAGGACCAGGGGGTGGTCCTCCGCCACGGAGGCGGCCCAGCGAACAGCGACGTGCACGGCGCCCGCGACGTGTGGGCGTGGGAAGCGGACGGGACCTACTACATGCACTACGACGCCGCCGGCCCCCGCGGGTGGCTCGCCGCCCTGGCGGTGAGCAAGGACCTGGTGAACTGGGAGAAGCGGGGCCCGGTGCTGGACTTCGGCCAGTGGGGGGAGGACGACTCGCACAGCGCCAGCTACGGCGTCACCTACCGGGAGGGTGACACCTGGCACATGTTCTACCTGGGGACGCCCGTCGCCCTCCCGCCCGACTACGTCCCCGGCTTCCCGTACCTCACCCTCAAGGCCACGGCAAAGTCGCCGGCCGGCCCCTGGACCAAGCAGCGCCAGGTGGTTCCCTTCCGTCCCAGGCCGGGGACCTACTACTCGGACATCGCGAGCCCGGGACACGTGGTGAAGCAGGGCGACGAGTACCTCCAGTTCTTCAGCTCCACCACTACGCGGCGCGGGAAGGTGCTGCGCACCCTGGGGATCGCGCGGACGCGCGACCTGAACGGGGCGTGGACCGTGGACCCGGAGCCGATCCTCCCCGTGGAGGAGCAGGTGGAGAACGTGTCGCTCTACTTCGAGCCGGCCAACGGGACGTGGTTCCTCTTCACGAACCACGTGGGGATCGAGGACGGGTGGTTCGAGTACACCGACGCGATCTGGGTGTACTGGACCCGCGACCTGAACCGCTGGGACGCCCGGAACAAGGCCGTGGTCCTGGACGGCCGGCTCAGCACCTGGTCCAGGCGGATCATCGGGATCCCCTCCGTCGTGCAGGTGGGGAACCGCCTGGCGATCTTCTACGACGGCCTGGAGGGGACGGCGCTCCCCAAGACGCACAAGGCCCACATGAACCGGGACATCGGCCTGGCCTGGCTCGACCTCCCGCTCCACCCGCCGTCGTAGGGGAGGCGGGGGTGGAGACGGAGACCCTGCGCCCGGGCCCGTGACCCTCTCCGCCGCCCTGCTCGCGGCCTACCTCCTGGGGTGCCTCAACGCGGGGTACTACGTGGTGCGGCTGCGCGCGGGGACGGACGTCCGCGGGCAGGGGAGCGGGAGCGCGGGGGCGAGGAACGCGGGGCGGGTGCTGGGCCGCGGCGGGTTCGCGGCGGTCTTCCTCCTGGACTGCGCCAAGGGGGCCGCCGCACCCTGGATGGCCGCGGCGCTGGGGGCCGGGAGCGCCGGGATGGCGGCCGCGATGCTGGCGGTGGTGCTCGGCCACGTGCTCCCCGTGCAGCTCGGCTTCCGCGGCGGGAAGGGGGCCTCCACGGCGCTCGGGGCGCTCCTGGCGCTCGACTGGCGGGTGGCCGCCGCGGCGCTCCTCCTGTGCGCCGCCCTCTACGCCGCGACCCGGCGCGCGGTCCCCAGCGGGCTGGTGGCCTTCGCTCTCCTCCCCGCCATCGCGACCGCCGCCGGGCACCCCTGGCCCGTGACGCTCGCCGTGGCCGCCCTGTCGGCGCTGCTCCTGGCCGCGCACCGGGACAACGTCCTGGAAGCGGTGCGCTCCCTCCGCCGCCCCGCCCCTCTCCCCCCGGAGACCTCCCCATGACCTCGCGGACCGTCCCTCTCCGCTTCAAGATCGCCGCGGACCCCGCGGAGCTGGAGCAGGTGCACCGGCTCAACTACCGCACCTTCGTGGACGAGATCCCGCAGCACCGGCCCAACGGGGACCGGGTGCTGGTGGACCGCTTCGACACGGAGAACACCTACGTGGTCTGCCTCCGCGGGGACACGCTGCTGGGGATGATCTCGGTGCGCGGCCGGCGCCCCTTCTCGCTGGACCACAAGCTCCCCGACCTGGACGCGCACCTCCCGCCCGGGCGCACCGCGTGCGAGATCCGCCTCCTCTCCGTGGAGCAGGGGCACCGCAACGGGGTGGTGTTCCGCGGGCTGGTGGAGTGCCTGGCGCGGCACTGCCTGGCGGAGGGGTACGACCTGGCGCTGATCTCGGGGACGGAGCGGCAGCTCCGGCTGTACCGCCACATCGGCTTCGTCCCCTTCGGCCCCATGGTGGGGGCGGAGGGGGCGCGCTTCCAGCCGATGTACCTGACGCTGGAGACCTTCCGGGAGCGCGGCACCGCCTTCGTGCGCCGCGACCCCCCGGCGAGCTTCCTCCCCGGGCCGGTGGAGATGGCGCCGGAGGTGCGGCGGGCGATGGGGTCGGCCGCGGCGTCGCACCGCGGGACGGGGTTCGCGGCGGACTTGGCGGAGGCGCGGAGCGCGCTGGCCGTCCTCACCGGCGCCCCGCGGGTGCAGCTCCTCCTCGGCTCGGGGACGCTCGCCAACGAGGTGGTGGCGGCGCAGCTCTCTCTGGAGGGCGGACCGGGGGTGGTGCTGAGCAACGGGGAGTTCGGGGAGCGGCTGGCGGACCACGCGGGGCGCTGGGGGCTGGACGCCACGGTCCTGCGCCGGGAGTGGGGGAGCGCCTTCGCCCGCGCGGAGGTGGAGGCGGCGCTGGACGCTCGCCCGGGGCTCCGCTGGCTCTGGGCGGTGCACTGCGAGACGTCCACGGGGGTGCTGAACGACCTGGGAGCGCTGCGGGAGGCGTGCGCCGCGCGCGGGGTGCGCCTCTGCCTGGACTGCATCAGCTCGCTGGGGACCGTCCCCGTGGACCTGCGCGGGGTCCACCTGGCCACGGGGGTGAGCGGGAAGGGGCTCGGCTCCTTCCCGGGGATTGCTCTGGTCTTCCACCACCACGAGGTGGCCCCCTCCCCCCGCCTCCCGCGCTACCTGGACCTGGGCCTGTACGCGGCCGGGGAAGGGGTGCCCTTCACGCACTCGTCCAACCTGGTGCGCGCGCTCCGGGCGGCCGTGCTGCGCCTCCCGCTCCCCGCCGGGCGGCCCGAGCTGGCGGAGGACGCCGCCCGGCTGCGGGCGGCGCTGCGTGGGCGCGGCTTCCGCGTGCTCGCGGCCGACGCGGACGCGTCGCCCGCGGTGACCACGGTGGCACTCCCCCCGGAGGTGCCGGCGGACGCGCTCGCGGAGCGGCTGGAAGCGGAGGGCTGGCTGCTGAGCCACCGCAGCGGGTACCTGCGCGACCGCAACTGGGTGCAGGTGTGCCTGATGGGCGAGTACCGCCGGGACCGCGTCCTCCCGCTGGTGGAGGCGATGCACCGGCTGGCGGGTCTCTGGAAGTGTCCATGACATCACAGCCTGCCTACAGCATCGACGTCCAGGGACGGGACATCGTCGTGCGCCTGCACGGAGACGTTCTGGATCGCGACGCCGTTTCGAAGTTCCTCGATTTCCTGGAGCTGGAGGCGATCTGCCGCCAAAGCCAACTCACGGACGAGCAGGCGGATGCCCTCGCGGCCGAAGTGGACCGGAGCTCCTGGGAGCGCCTGCGCACCAACGTTCAGGAGCCGTAGGGTCTTTCTCCTCGGCTCGTGCTGATGGGCGAAATAGACCTCCTCTTCTCCTATTGCACGAGATGTAAGTGGTAAGGAAAAGCTTACCACTCAAGCAGGTAAGTAATCTCTCCGCAGTTAGTCATTACTGTAGCGGCCCACGTCCCGCGAACCGACAATGAACCCTACCCCCCTGCCCTACATCGCCCGCCCCGAGGAGGAAGCGCGACTGCGCCAATTCCTGCTGGAGCGGCTCCAGCCCGAGCCCGGCTCTCCCACCGCGCTCGCCCTCTGCGGCCGTGCCGGGGTGGGGAAGCGGACAATGATCCGTCACGTCTTCGCGAGCGACCCGCGCTTCAAAGCCTACCGGACTGGCGATCTCGCCACGCACGAGATGCTGAAGCCGACCACGTCGTCGACAACTCGGAACGCCGTGGCCACGGGTGTGGAGGCGGTCGGGCATGGGGTGGGCTTCGCTGACCCGGTCGTTGGCACCGTCTACAACGTGCTGCAGTCTCTGGTCAAGCTTTGGATTTCAGGGCAGACGGCGCCGGAGCCGCTGGGCGAAGTCGACTATGGCTTCCTCGAACGAGTCAAGAGTCCGACCCTCCTAGTCGTCTCCGGGATCGACCCGGCGAACGTGACCGCCCTGCGCGGTGTGGGTAGCCTGATTCGGGAAGACACCATCGCCGGGCTCCAATCGCACTCGTGATCCTGGACGAGTCCGGCCCACTCTCTTCCGACGAGCCGGGCGCGGCCGCTGTGGATTCCCCCCGCGTCTCGGGCGTCCGGCGGTTCCTGGAGGACGACCGCTGGCTGAAGGCGCTGCCACTCCGGGCGTTCTCGGACGCCGAATGCCGGGAGGCGATCACGATCTGGGGCCTCTCCGCCGAGTGGGCCTCCGCCCTGTACCAGCTCTCCGATGGGGCCCCAGCCGAGCTGAGTGCCCTGTGGAAGGTTCTCCAGGAGCAGCGGGTCCTCGCGCCTGCGGGTGGCGAGCGGTGGAAGGCAGCGCAGCCAGCCACGGCCGGCGTGAAGGACGAACTGATCCGCAATCACCTGATTGGTCTCCTCCGGGCGCGAGCCCCGCACGTCATCATCCACGAGGGGCGGCTGATCACGGCCCTCCAGTGGCCGCCTGCATGGGGTCCTCCTTTCTGCCGCAGGCAGTCGCGGAGTGCGTCGCGGCCGTGGACCCGAAGCGTGACGCATTCGACCACGAGGAGTGGGACGACCTGTGGCACGAGGTGCTGGAGTACGAGGACCCGGACCACCCGGCTCTCGCCCTGCCGCGCACCGTCGACGGCCGGCCGGAGATCCTGCAGGCGGACGCGCGCCAGCTGTTCGTCTACGAGTTTCGTGATCTCACTCTCGGCCATCTCCTACAGTCGACGAACCGGCAAGTCTTGAACAAGCGATCTGATAGTCCGGCAGACCGTACGACGTACGAGGGACTCGTCGCGGGGAGCCAGGTCCTGGAGGACTGGCTCGAGCACACTTTCCAGCGCACTTGGCCCCAGGCCATTCCCTTCCGTGCGGCCCTTCTCCGGATGCAGCGCCGCGGGAGGGAAGCGAGTCAGGTGGAGGATCTCGGCTACCGCCTGCAACTCGTGGAGACGCTCCGTGACCACGTTGACCGGGAGCGACGGCGTGTCAGCGAGGGTAAGGAGGCCAGGGGGCTCTATGCCTGCCTAGACTGGTATGCAGATGCTGGGATGGGGCTGGGACACTACTCCGAGGCCGTGGATGCCTTCCTGCAGGCCAGAGCGCTTGCCGACACCGGACGCGTCACCCTTTCCGCGGCGGGTCGCATCCACTTGCTGGGCGGACTTGGGAGAGCCTTGCATTACCAGGGAAGGTACTCGGAAGCCGAGCCAGTGTTGTCGGAAGATCTTGCGCTTTCCACTCAACTCTATGGTCCTGATCATCCACTCACGCTCGCCTCGCTCAATGACTTCGCCCTCCTGCTGGAAGCACGGGGAGAGCTGAAGGAGGCCGAGTCCCTCTTCCGACGGGCACTGGAGGTACAAGAGCGCACGCTCGGGCCGGAGCATCGCGATACGCTCGCGTTGCTCAACAACCTCGCCCAACTGCTGCAGGGACAGGGACAACTGGCGGAGGCCGAGCCCCTCTTCCGACGGGCACTGGAGGTACAAGAACGCACGCTGGGGCCGGAGCATCCCGGTACGCCCGTGAAGCTAAACAACCTTGCCAGCCTGTTGCAGGCACGGGGAAAGTTGCGGGAGGCCGAGCCCCTCTCCCGACGGGCACTGGAGGTAAGTAAGCGCATTTTGGGGCCGGAGCATCCCTATACGCTCACCATGCTCAACAACCTCGCCCGCCTGCTGCATGATCGGGGAGAGCTGGAGACGGCCGAGCCTCTCCTTCGACGGGCGCTGGAGGTACGTGAGCGCGTGCTGGGGTCGGAGCATCCCGATACACTTGCTTTGCTTAGCAATCTCGCCAGCCTACTGTCTCAGCGGGGAGAGCTGGAAGAGGCCGAGTCCCTCTACCGACGAGCAATAGAGGTGAGTGAGCGCGTGCTGGGGCCGGAGCATCCCGATACGCTCATTTCTCTCAACAACCTCGCCAACCAGCTGTATGCACAGGGAGAGATGGAGGAGACCGAGCCCCTTTACCGACGCGTACTAGAAGTAAGTGAGCGCGTGCTGGGACCGGACCACCCCACCACACAGGCCGCTCGTAGCAACCTGTCCACTCTCCTTCGCGGGATGTGCAGGTCCGAGGATGAGCGCATCGGTGCTGATTCGCCTCTATAGGCACTCCCCCGATAGCGCGCGGTCGACGTAGGTAAAGTCGTCTTCACCGGAGGACTGCGTCACGACGTCCAGCGAGATGTATTCGATGATCTTGAGCGTTCTCATCCGAGTCCCGGTCATTCGCTCCCGCTCACCTCCGCCGGCATCGGGAAGCGCTCCTGCATCCACGCTTGCCAGCGCGGCGTCTCACGGGCGACGGTCTCCTCGGCCTGATCTCCGTACAGGTAGAAGTTGATCGCGACCATGGTCGGCCCGCCGGGGAACGCGGCGACGCCGAGGGCGGCGATGCCTCGCCCCGGCTCGTCGATCCGCAGCAGGGCGTCGTACGGGCTCCGGGTCGCGTACTCCGTCACGCCGCGGAGCGCCGGGACCCCGTCGGGCGCCGAGCACCGCTGCCCGACGTGCAGGTCGTCCAGCCCCAGTGCCGAGGTGAGCGCCTCCCACGCCTCGGCCTCCGTCGCCGCGACGGGAGCCATGACCTGCATGATCGCGGAGCGTTCGCCGCGGAAGTGCGTGAGATAGAGCCGCAGGGTGGCCAGGAACGCGGACCATCCGGACTCGGTGGCCTCCAGCTGGTCGTCCCAATCGTCCGTGCTGGCGAACAGGCTGTGGACGATGCGGATGATGCAGGTGCCGCCGCCGCGCGCTTCGACGCTCCACTCGTTGGCCATGGACGGCGAGCCGGGGACCCAGCCGCCGGTCTCCTTGGCGAACATCCGGGGCGGATCCCAGGCCGTCACCACGGAGCGGGACTCCATGCCCGGACCGAAGCTCAACGTCATCGCGACGGGCGTCCCGTCACGCTCCTCGACCTCGGCCGGCACGAACCAGGACGAGATACCCGGCCCGGTGGCGATGGCCTGCCAGACCTCCTCCGGCGTGCCGGGGACCTCGACCTCGATCTGCACGGAACGGCGTCCGGACGCGTCTGTCTTCACGCTCATGAGGGCTCCTCGGGTTCGGATTTTCGCGGCAGAGGGTGCGCAACGACCACCAGGCGATGCACGCGGCCGCCGGGCGCGGATTCGTCGTGGTACTTCGAAACGAGCTTCGCGACGGCTTCGGCGAGCTCGGCGCTGAACGCCGC
The DNA here is from genome assembly GCA_963733105.1 of uncultured Gemmatimonadales bacterium. Taxonomy (GTDB): domain Bacteria; phylum Gemmatimonadota; class Gemmatimonadetes; order Longimicrobiales; family Longimicrobiaceae; genus JAFAYN01. The sequence continues at coordinate 147,861 of CAVTCB010000010.1, forward strand.
CCGGTCGGCCGGCGAGCGGAAGCGCACCTCGGTGTCCACCGCCAGGGTCGCCAGGCGCTTGCCCGCCTCGGTCGCGCGACGGACGAGGTCGCCCACCTCGCGGACGACCCGTGCGCCGAGGGCGATGAGATAGCTCGCCGACAGCCGGTCGACTTCCCGGCCCGGGTCAGCGGCGACGGGGCCCAGGGCGCTCGGCGAGACGACGTAGGACGCGGCCGTCGCCACGAGCAGCCGTTCCGTCAGCCCGCCCCACTTCCGCTCCTCGGCCAGCCGCACCAGCCCGTGCGCCTCCAGCGCGTGCAGGTGGTAGTTGACCTTCTGCCGGGCCAGGCCGACCCGCGTGGCCAGCGTGGCCGCCGAGGCGGGCGCGGCCAGCTCGGAGAGGAGCCGGCTTCGCGTCGGCTCCAGGGCCACCGTCGCCGCCGCCGGATCATCGATGACCTGGATGTCGAGCATGAGGAGACGATACCGTTGACAATTTTAATTGTCAAGGATGACCCACGCATGGAAGCGCGCCGGAACCGGCTCTGATCGGCTGAGCCGAGCTCACGGCAACAGGTTTGCGTTAGGTGTCCACGAACGCCCGTGTGGCAGTGCTGCACGGGCGGTGTGGTCTTCACGGCTCACCCTCTCTGCGGAGGACGGCATGGCGGGAGTGATGGCGGCGGAAACCGGGGGCGTGCGGGTGCTGGGGGAGGAGAACGAGACCACGGAGCGGGTGCTGACCCCCGAGGCGCTGGAGTTCGTGGCGTGGCTGCACCGGCAGTTCGACCCGGTCCGCCGCGCGCTCCTGGCCGACCGGGAGCGGCGGCAGGCGGAGTTCGACGGCGGGGCCGTCCCGGCGTTCCCGGAGGAGACGGCCTCCGTCCGCGAGGGAGAGTGGACGGTGGCGCCCACCCCCGCCGACCTCCAGGACCGGCGGGTGGAGATCACCGGGCCCACCGACCGGAAGATGGTCATCAACGCCCTGAACTCCGGGGCGAGCTGCTTCATGGCCGACTTCGAGGACGCCCTCTCCCCCACCTGGCGCAACGTCGTGGACGGGCAGGCCAACCTGTACGACGCCGTCCGCCGGCAGGTGGACTTCGCCTCCCCCGAGGGGAAGGAGTACCGGCTGGCCGAGAAGACGGCCACGCTCATCGTCCGCCCGCGCGGGTGGCACCTCTCCGAGCGGCACGTGCACGTGGACGGCGAGCCCGTCTCCGCCTCCCTGTTCGACTTCGGGCTCTTCTTCTTCCACAACGCCCGCGAGCTGCTGGAGCGGGGATCGGGCCCGTACTTCTACCTCCCCAAGCTGGAGAGGCACCGCGAGGCGCGCCTCTGGAACGACGTGTTCGTCGCCGCGCAGGAGCGGCTGGGCGTCCCACGGGGGACCATCCGCGCCACGGTGCTCATCGAGACCATCCTGGCCGCGTTCGAGATGGACGAGATCCTGTACGAGCTGCGCGAGCACGCGGCCGGGCTCAACGCCGGGCGGTGGGACTACATCTTCAGCATGATCAAGAAGTTCCGGAACCGGGGCGACTTCGTCCTCCCCGACCGGGCGCAGGTCACCATGACCGTCCCCTTCATGAAGTGCTACGCCGAGCTGCTGGTGAAGACCTGCCACCGCCGCGGCGCGCACGCCATGGGGGGGATGGCCGCGTTCATCCCCAGCCGCCGCGACGCCGAGGTCAACGAGCGCGCGCTCACCAAGGTGCGCGAGGACAAGAAGCGCGAGGCGGGGCAGGGGTTCGACGGGACCTGGGTGGCGCACCCCGACCTGGTGCCGGTGGCGCGCGCGGAGTTCGACGCGGTGCTCGGCGACCGCCCCAACCAGAAGGACCGCCTGCGCGACGACGTGCGGGCCGGCGACTGCGACCTGGTGAAGACCGGCATACTGGACGGCAAGGTCACCGAGGAGGGGGTGCGCAACAACGTCGCCGTCGCCCTCCAGTACGTGGAGGCGTGGCTGGGGGGGAACGGCGCGGTCGCCATCTACAACCTGATGGAGGACGCGGCCACCGCCGAGATCTCCCGGGCGCAGCTCTGGCAGTGGATCCGCCACCGCACGCGCCTGGAGGGGAACGGGGAGATGAACCCCGACGTGTACTGCCGCATCCGCGACGAGGAGCTGGCGAAGCTCCGCGCGGAGCACGCCGGGAACGGGCGCAACCTGGACCGCGCCGCCGAGCTGCTCGACCAGCTGGTGCTGGGCGCGGAGTTCGTCCCGTTCCTGACGCTGCCGGCGTACCAGCTTCTGGACTGACACGCGAAATCCATCGACACCGACACCGACACCGACACCGGAGAGGACCACATGAACCGGGAGCGCTTCGACGAGCAGGTCCGCGAGCTGGAGATCCGCTGGCTGACCGAGGCACGCTGGGAGGGGATCACCCGCCCGTACACCGCCGAGGAGGTGGTGCGGCTGCGCGGGTCGGTGCGCATCGAGCACACGCTGGCGCGGAGGGGGGCGGAGCGGCTCCGGCAGCTCCTCCAGGACGAGCCGTTCGTCCGCACCTTCGGCGCGCTCACCGGCGCCCAGGCGGTGCAGATGGCGAAGGCGGGGCTCCAGGCCATCTACCTGAGCGGCTGGCAGGTGGCGGGGGACATGAACCTGGCCGGGCACACCTACCCCGACCAGAGCCTGTATCCCGCCAACAGCGTCCCCGCGGTGGTGAAGCGGCTGAACAACGCCCTGCTCCGCGCCGACCAGATCGAGTGGAGCGAGGGCGAGGGGGAGCGAGACTGGATGCTCCCGATCGTGGCGGACGCGGAGGCCGGCTTCGGCGGGCCGCTGAACGCGTACGAGCTGATGAAGGCGATGATCGAGGCCGGGGCGGCCGGGGTCCACTTCGAGGACCAGCTCGCGGCGGAGAAGAAGTGCGGCCACCTGGGGGGGAAGGTGCTGGTTCCCACCGGCCAGTTCGTCCGCACGCTCACGGCCGCCCGCCTGGCCGCGGACGTGCTGGACGTCCCCACCTTCCTGATCGCCCGCACCGACGCCGACGCGGCCACGCTCCTCACCAGCGACGTGGACCCGCGCGACCAGCAGTTCCTCACCGGGGAGCGCACGCCGGAGGGGTACTACCGGGTGCGGTGCGGGGTGGAGGCCTCCATCGCGCGCGGGCTCTCCTACGCGCCCTACGCCGACCTGGTGTGGTGCGAGACCTCGCATCCCGACCTGGACGAGGCGCGCGCCTTCGCCGAGGCGATCCGGGCGGAGCACCCCGACAAGATGCTGGCCTACAACTGCTCGCCCTCCTTCAACTGGAAGCGCAAGCTGGACGCGGCCACCATCGAGAAGTTCCAGCGCGAGCTGGGGGCCATGGGGTACAAGTTCCAGTTCATCACCCTGGCCGGGTGGCACCTGATCAACCTGGAGACCTTCAAGCTGGCCGGGGAGTACGCGCGGGAGGGGATGCCGGCGTACGTCCGCCTGCAGGAGGAGGAGTTCGCCCTGGAGGAGGCCGGGTACACCGCCACCAAGCACCAGCGCGAGGTGGGGACCGGGTACTTCGACCGGGTGCTCCAGACGCTCTCGGGCGGCGAGGCGTCCACCGCCGCGCTCGCGGGCTCCACGGAGGCCGAGCAGTTCCATTGAGCGGCGTCCGGCGGTGAGGAGAGCGGGGCCGGGACGTCCCGGCCCCGCTCCCCCGCCGGTGCATGAAATGTCTGTTCCGCGCGGCATGTCCCCCCTATCTTGATCCTCGTCGGCTCCTCCGCGTCACACCTTCCCTCCCGGCCTCCCCATGCCTCGGGCCCTCGCCGCGCTCCTCGCGGTCCTCTGCGTCGCCGGCTTCCTCGCGCTCCGCTCCGCCCACCCGCTGGACCCCGGGGAGGGAGTCCTGGGCGTTCTGCGCACGTCGCCGGAGGCCGGGAGCCTCGCGGACCCGCACGCCTCCGTCGTGGTCACCTTCGACCGCCCGGTGGCGGGCGGGCTCGACGAGACGGTGGACGCGGCCTCGCTCTTCCGCATCGAGCCCGCGGTGGAGGGGAAGGCCGAGTGGCGCGACCCGGTGACGCTGCGCTTCACCCCGGCCGCCCCGCTCCGTCCCGGCGCCGCGTACCGGGTCACCGTCGCCGACGCCTTCGCGGCCATGGACGGCGCCCGCCTCCCGCGCCCCCTCGTCTTCTCCTTCCGGGTGGAGCGCGCGCGCGTCCTCGCCGGCCATCCCGCCGGGCCCCACGGGCGGCCGCGCTTCCTGGGCCCCGAGCCCGTGTTCCGCGTCCTCCTGAGCAGCTCCGCCCCGGCGGACGAGCTGACCGCCTCCGCCCGCCTCGCCCTGGGCGCCGGGTGCGGCGGACGGGGCTCCGTCGCGCTCCGGGCCCTCCGCGAGCGCCCCATCGGGGCCGACGACCCGGAGTGGTTCCGCTACTTCGGCGCGACGGGGAACGACACCGCGCGCGACCTGCGCCGCGTGGCCGAGCTCGCGCCCGTCCGCCCCCTCCCGCCCGGGTGCTCCGCCGAGCTCCTCCTCCCCGCGCGGCTGGACAGCGTGGCGGGGGAGCTGCACCGCTGGTCCTTCTCCACCTACGGCCCCCTCCGGGTGCTCCGCGCCGGGTGCTCCGAGCGCGGCGGCTGCCACGACGGCCCGGCGGTGGTGGTGTTCTCCACCCCCGTGCGCGGCGCCGACGTGCAGCGGGGGGTGCGGCTGGCGCCGGGCGGCTCGTTCACGGTCCGCGACACCGCCGAGGAGTCCGAGCGCTGGGTGCTGGAGCGGCGGCTCCTCCCCCGGCGGGGCTACACCATCACGGTGGACCCGGCGCTGCGCGACGTCTTCGGGCAGCGGCTGGGGACGCCGGTCGTCCGCCGCTTCGCCACCCCCGGCGTCCCGCGCTCGGTCGTCTTCCCGCACGGGAGGATGATCGTGGAGCGCGAGGGCTTCCGCACGCTGGCGGTGCAGCACGTCAACGTGGACACGCTGGAGGTCGCCTTCGCGCCGGTCCCCGACTCGCTGGAGGCCCGCTTCCTGAGCCGCGGCTGGGGCGGGTGGAACGAGACCTGGACGGAGCGCCTCGCCCCCCGCGCCACGCGGCGGCGCATCGCCGTGCGCAACCCGCAGGACCGCAGCTCCGTCACCGGGGTGCGCCTCCCGGCCGCCGACGCGGCCCGCGGTCCGCACGGGACGCTGCTCGCCGTCCGGGTCACCGGCCGCGGGGTGGACCTCGGCGGCGAGGAAGGGCCCCCCCTGGCCCTGGTCCAGGTCACCGACCTGGCGGTGCACGCGCGGGTCGGGGTGGACCAGGGCGTCGTGTGGGTGACCGGCGTGGGCGACGGCCGCCCGCGCGCCGGGGTGGAGGTGAAGCTGCACGACGACCGGGGGCGCCTGCGCGCCGCCGCCCGCACGGACGAGCGGGGGATCGCCACGCTCACCGGCTTCCGCCCGCGTCCCGCGCCCCGGCCGGGATCGGACGGTGAGGAGTGCGGGGAGGGGTGCGGCGGGCCCTTCGAGGGCTACGTGGCCGCGCGCCTGGGCGCCGACCGCGCCCTGGTGGGGATCAACGACTACGACCCCGACCTTTCCCCGTACCAGTTCGGGATCTACGACGCGTGGGGCGAGGAGCGCGCCCCCGCCGCCGGCGCCGTCTTCACCGAGCGCGGGATCTACCGCCCCGGCGAGCCTGTCTACGCCAAGGCCATCGTCCGCCACGGGCCGCTCGGCTCGCTGGCGCCCCCCGGCGCGCGGCGACTCGCTCCGCTGGCGCTTCACCGACCGCGAGGGAAAGCCGCTGCGGGAGACCACCGTCGCGCTCTCCCGCTTCGGCACCGCCGACCAGACGCTCCGCCTGGGGACCGACGTCCCGCTGGGCGACTACGGGGTGGAGGTCCTCCTCCGCCGCGACGGCGAGTGGCGGCAGGTGGGGTACGCCAGCTACCAGGTGGCGGAGTACCGCCCGCCGGAGTTCCTGGTGGAGGTCGCCGCGCCGCCCGGGCCCCGCTTCGCCGGGGACACGCTGCGCGTCACCGTGGGCGGCCGCTACCTGTTCGGCGCGCCCATGGCCCGCGCCCCCGTGCGCTGGAAGGCCCGGCAGGAGGCGGTCTCGCCCTGGGAGGTGGAGATCCCCGGGACCGAGGGGTACCACGTGGGCCGGGCCTGGGACTGGTGGGAGGAGGAGTCGGGCGAGACGGCGGTGACCGCCAGCGGCGTCGACACGCTGGACGCGCGCGGCTACCGCGAGCTGGAGGTGGCGCTGCGCCCGCTGGAGGGCGGCCGCCCCTCGCGCGTGGTCCTGGAGGCCGAGGTCGTCGACGCCAACCGGCAGACGGTGGCGAGCGGGGCCAGCGTCCTGGTCCACCCCGCCGACTTCTACGTGGGGGCGAAGCCGGAGGGGAGCGGCTACTTCTGGACGGCGGGGAGCCCGGTGCGGGTGGGGATCGTCGCCGTGCGCCCCGACGGCCGCTCCGTCCCCGGCGTGGAGGTGCGGGGCGCGGTGGTCCGCCGCGAGTGGCACCGGGTGCGGCGGCTGCGGGGCGGCGTGACCGAGGAGACGGGGGAGTGGGTGGCCGACACCGTGGCCCGCTGCCGGGTGACCACCGCGGCCGCGCCGCAGGCGTGCGGCTTCACGCCGCGGGAAGGCGGGTCGTACACCGTCGCGTTCTCGGCGGTCGACGCGAAGGGGCGGGAGGCCGCCACCCGCTTCACGCGCTGGGCCGTCGGCGCGGGGTGGGTGCCGTGGAACGACGAGGGCAGGTTCAAGATGGACGTCGTCCCCGACCGGGAGCGCTACGCCGTGGGCGACACCGCGACGGTGCTCCTCGCCTCGCCCTTCGTGGGCGCCGAGGCCTGGGTGACGGTGGAGCGCGAGCGGGTGCTGGAGCAGCGCCGCGTCCGCATCACCTCGGGGACGCAGACGCTGAGGATCCCCATCACCGAGGCGTTCGCCCCCAACGCCTTCGTCTCGGTGGTCGTGGTGCGCGGGCGGAGCGCGCCGCCGGGGACGGTGGACGACCCCGGACGCCCCACCCTGCGCGTGGGGTACGCGGAGCTGCGCGTCACCCCCGAGGTGAAGCGCCTGTCGGTGGAGGTGGCGCCGCTGCGCCCCGAGTACCGCCCCGGCGACACCGCGCGGGTGCGGGTCCGGGTGCGCGACGCCGCCGGGCGCGGCCAGGCGGCCGAGGTAACGCTCTGGGCGGTGGACGAGGGAGTGCTCTCGCTCACCGGCTACACGACGCCGGACCCACTGGAGCTGATCTACCGCCCCCGCGGGCTGGGGATGCGGCTGGGGAGCAACCTGGTGGCGGTGGCCCCGCAGGTTCCCGAGGGGCAGAAGGGGACGCGCAACCCCGGCGGGAGCGGGGGGCAGGACGTCACCGGGATCCTGCGCTCGCAGTTCCGCCCCACCGCCTTCTTCCTGGGCTCGGTGCCCACGGACGAGAGCGGCGAGGCCACGGTCGCGGCCCGGCTCCCCGACAACGTCACCACCTTCCGAGTGATGGCGGTCGCGGTCACGGCGGGCGACCGCTACGGCTCGGGCCAGTCGCCGCTGCTGTCGACGCGGCCGCTGGTGGTCCGCCCCGCGCTCCCGCGCTTCGTCCGCGAGGGCGACGACTTCCTCGCCGGGGTGGTGGTCAACCACCGCTTCGGCAGGGCGGTGCGCGCCCGGGTGACGGCGTGGGTGCGGGGGCTCGCGCTCCGCGGCGGCGACCGGCAGAGCGTCACGCTCCAGGCGGGGCGGGGGGCGGAGGCGCGCTTCCGCTTCTCGGCGCCCGCGGGTGACACCGCGGTCTTCCGCTTCGGCGTGGCCGGCGGCGGGGAGGCGGACGCCGTGGAGGTGCGGGTTCCCATCCGCCCCGCGAACCGCCCCGTGGTGCAGACGGTCTCCGGCGTCCTCCGCGACACGGCGAGCGTGGAGGTGGTCCTGGGCGCGGAGACCGACCCCGCGCGCTCCGGGGTGGAGCTGGGCTTCGGCACCTCGCCGCTCGCGCTGGTCCAGGGCTTCGGGCGCCGGCTGGAGCTGTACCCCTACGCCTGCTCCGAGCAGATCTCGTCGCAGGCGATCCCGCTGGTCGCGCTCCTCGGCGCCGGGCGCGCGGGGGGGGAGGAGACGGCCGCGCAGGACCCGCGGGCGCGGGTGGAGACCGTGGTGCGCATCCTCTCCGGGCGGCAGCGCGGCGACGGCGGGATCGGGCTGTGGAGCGCGGCGGACTGGAGCTCCCCCTTCCTGACGGCCTACGCCGGGCGGGTGCTCCTGGAGGCGCGCGCCGCGGGCGTCGCCGTGCCGGACACGGTGCTCCGCGGCGCGGCCGGGTACCTGTCCCGCGCCCTCCACGAGCCGGGCGCGCTGCAGCCGGTCCTCGGCGCGCGTGCGGACGAGGTCTCGCTCGCGCTCTCCGAGCGGCTGGCGGCGGCGGACTTCCTTTCCCGGATGGGGACTCCCGACGTCCCCGCCGAGAACCAGCTCCTGGGCCAGGCCGCGCGCCTCTCCTGGGAGGACCGCGTCGCCCTGGCGGAGGTGCTGGCGCGCCGCCGCGCCGCCGCCGAGCCCGCGCGCCGCCTGCTGGCCGCGGCCTGGACGGGGGTGCAGGTGAGGGGGACGCGGGCCGTGCTCCCGGCGGCCGCGCACCGGCCCGGCTTCTACTTCACCTCGCAGGTCCGTCCCGCCGCCCGGCTGCTGACGGCCACGCTCGCCGTGCAGCCGGACCACCCCGGCGTCGGTCCGCTGGTGGAGACGCTGGTGCAGCAGGGGCGCACCGAGGCGCAGCTCCCCTGGACGACGCAGGACTACGGCTGGGCGGTGCTGGCGCTGCAGCGCTTCGAGCAGGCGCAGCGCGGAGCCGACGAGCGGGTGGTGCGGCTGGCGCAGGGCGGACGGGTGGTCCTGGAGACGCGCGCCCGCCGCGGCGAGCGCCGCGACACCCTCCCGGCGCTCGCCGGGCTCCTCACCCGGCGCGCCGACGGGCGCAGCGTGCTCCGGCTGGCGCTGGAGGCCCCCGGCTCCGGCCCGCCCGTCTTCTACCACCTTTCCGTCCGCGAGGTCGCCGGACGCCCGGCGCTCACTCCCCTGGACCGCGGGATCGCGGTGGAGCGCTGGTACGAGACGCTGGACACGCGCCGCCCGGTGACGAGCGTCGCGGAGGGCGAGGTGGTGCGCGTCCGCCTGCGCGTCACCGTTCCGGAGGAGCGCTCCATGGTGATCCTGGACGACCCGCTCCCGGCGGGGCTGGAGGCGGTGGACCTGAGCCTGCGCACGGTCTCGCCCTTCGCCGTCCTCCTCCCCCCGGAGGCGGAGGAGACCCCGGCCGAGGAGAGCCCGGCGGGCGCCTGGTACTACGGGAGCTGGGACTCGGGCCTCTGGTCGCCCTTCGACCACAAGGAGATCCGGGACGACCGGGTGGTCCACTTCGCCCGCGTGCTGTGGAAGGGGCGCTACAGCGCCACCTACCTGGCGCGCGCCACCACCGCGGGGACCTTCGTCGCGGCGCCCGCGCACGCCGAGGAGATGTACAACCCCGGCGTGCACGGCCGCAGCGGCGGCGGCGCCTTCGTCGTGGGGCCCGCCCGGTGACGCGCCTCCGGAGGTGGACGGCGCGCGGCGCGGCCGCCGCCGCGGCGGCCGCGCTGGCGGCGGCGGGGTGGACGGCGTGGCCGCTCCCCGCCGGCCTCGCCTCGCCCGGCCCGGTGCCGAGCGTGGAGGTCCAGGACCGCGGCGGGCTCCCGCTGCGCGTCACCCGCGCCCCGGACGGAAGCCGCGGCGGGTGGACCCCGCTCCCCGAGGTGGACCCCCGCCTGGTCCAGGCCTTCCTCGCCGCCGAGGACCACCGCTTCTTCTCGCACCCCGGGGTCGACGCGCGCGCCGTGGCGCGGGCCGCGCGCGACAACCTGCGCGGCGGGCGCCGCGCGGGGGCGTCCACCCTGACCATGCAGACCGTCCGCCTGCTGCGCCCCCTCCCCCGGAGCTGGGCGGGAAAGCCGCGGCAGGCCCTCTGGGCGCTGCGGCTGGAGGCGCACCTCCCCAAGCACGCCATCCTGGAGCAGTACCTCAACCGCGTCCCCCTGGGCCAGGCGGCGGTGGGGGTGTCGGCGGCGTCGGCCCTGTACTTCGGCGCCTCCGCGCGCGAGCTGAGCCTGGGGCAGGCGGCGCTGCTGGCGGGGATCGCCCGCGCTCCCTCGCGGGACAATCCACTCGTCGCCCCCGGGCGCGCGCGGGCCCGCCGCGACGTGGTGCTGCGCCGGATGCGCGAGCTGGGGTACGCCACCGCCGAGGAGGTGGCGCGCGCGCGGGAGGAGCCCGTCCTCCCCGCGGAGCGGCGGGCCGCCTTCCTCGCGCCGCACTTCACCTCCCGCGTCCTCGGCTGGGCCGCGGGGGGCGGCGGGGCGCCGGACGGGACGCTGCGCACCTCGCTGGACCTGGAGCTGCAGACGCTGCTGGAGGGCGAGGTCCGGCACACGGTGCGGGTCCTGGCCGACCGGGGCGCGCGGCACGCGGCCGCCGTGGCGCTCGACAACGCCACGGGGGAGGTGCTGGCCTGGGTGGGCTCGCCCGACTTCTGGGAGCCGGGGACGGGGCAGGTGGACATGGTGGCGTCGCCGCGGCAGCCGGGGTCGGCGCTCAAGCCCTTCCTGTACGCGCTCGCCTTCGACCGCGGCCACACCGCCGCCACCGTCCTCCCCGACGTCCCCCGCTCCTTCGCCACCTCCACGGGGCCGTACCGCCCGCAGAACTACGACCGCCGCTTTCACGGACCGGTGCGGGCGCGGGAGGCGCTGGGGAGCTCGTACAACGTCCCCGCGGTGGAGCTGGCCGACCGCGTGGGGGTGGAGCCGCTCCTCCAGGCACTGCGCCGCGCGGGCTTCGCCTCGCTCTCGCGGAGCGCCTCGCACTACGGGCTGGGGCTGGCTCTGGGGAACGGCGACGTCTCGCTCCTGGAGCTGGCCAACGGCTACCGGGCGCTGGCCCGCGGCGGCGAGTGGACGCCGTACCGCTGGCGCCCCGCGGCCCCCGGCGAGGTGCCGGCGCGGCGCGAGCGGGTCGTCTCCGCGCGGGCGGCGGCGCTGGTCCTGGACGTCCTGGGCGACGCCGACGCGCGCGCGGCCGGGTTCGGCGCCTCCACCCCGTTCGACTTCCCCTTCCCCGCCGCGGCGAAGACGGGGACCTCCCGCCACTTCACCGACAACTGGGCGGTGGGGGTGACGGGGGGGTTCACGGTGGCGGTGTGGGTGGGGAACTTCAGCGGGCGGCCCATGCAGGGGGTGAGCGGGATCACCGGGGCGGGTCCCCTGCTCCGCCGCGCCATGCTGGCCACGGCGAGCCGCCGCGCCCCCGGCGCGCTCCCCACCCCGGAGGACGCGGGGCTGGTCCCCCGGCGCGTCTGCCGCCTCTCGGGGATGCTGGCGACGCCCGGGTGCGCGGCGATGACGGAGTGGTTCATCCCCGGGACGGAGCCGTCGCGGCCCGACGAGTGGGAGCGGGGGGGGCGGGTGGCGCTCCCGGCGGAGTACGCCGAGTGGGGGGCGGGGGAGACGGCGCTGGGGGGCGGCCTGGCGTCGCTCTCCGGCGAGGAGGGGCGGTTCCGCATCGTCGCTCCCCGCGAGGGCGACCGCTACGAGGTCCCGCTGGGGGTGGAGGCGCGCTACGCGACGCTGGCGCTACGGGCGGCGGGGGGCGCGGGGCGGGTGCGCTGGACGGTGGACGGGAGGGAGGTCGCGGGGGACCGGTGGCCGATCGCGCCGGGGGAGCACACGATCCGCGCCGTGGCCGAGTCGGGGGAGGCGGACGAGGTGAGGGTGGTGGTCGGCGGGGGGTAGGAGCGTTCAGCTCAGCTCTTCCACCCAGACTACGCTCTCTTTCAGCGGACCGGTCTGCTGCGCGTCGAACAGCTTGCGGTCGGCCGTCGCGAGCGGGCATCCCTGCGTGGTGGCGAGGGCGACGTACATGCCGTCGTAGACGGTGGTCCCCGTCCCATGGGCGATGTCGAAGGCCAGGTCCAGGACGGGGCGCGAGGGGTGAATCTGGAGCGGAACCAGCGCGAAGGCCCGCAGCACCTCCCGTCCCGTCCTCTCGTCCATCTCCCCGCGGCGGACCTTCTTCCAGACGATGTTCCCCAGCTCCGGGAGGAGGAGATCCGGAGCCAGCAGGACCTTGCTGCCGTCGAGCAGCCGGAGGGCCGCGTCGGAGTGGACTTCGGGAACGAACCACTTGATCGCCACGCTGGCATCCACCACGTAGCGGGTCACCTCTCCCGGTCCTCGCGCAGCAGCTCCGCGCTGTCGGTCTGTCCGTACGACGCCAGCTTCTCCCGCACCCGCGCGGCGGCGGCCCGCGCCTCCGGCATGCTCGCGCGTGCCGCCTGCTCCAGGATCAGCTTCAGCTCCGACTGCAGCGAGCGCCCGTTGCTGCGGGCCCGCTCCTTCAGCCGGTCCAGTGTGGCCTCGTCCAGCTCGCGTACCAGGACCTGTGCCATCCTCGTCTCCCTGTGGGGTGATATCAATATGATAGCATAATCACCCCCGAAGCTGTGTGCAAGGGCCCGGGAGATGCGGAGGTTGCGCGGCGGCGCCCCCGGACCGGAGATTGAGGGGAGAGGCGGACACCTGAACCGAGCGAGCCATGCTGGAACACCGGGACCCCGACTGCACGGGGACGTGGAGCCTGGAGCCCGAGGAGACGGGCCCCGGGCGGGTGCGCTGCACCGTCTGCACCGCGGACTACCCGGCGACTCTGGAGGCGACGCTGGACGCCATGAAGGAGAACCTGGTGAGCGTCCAGCTGATCGCGCTGGGGCTGACCGGGCGGCTCCCGTAGACGGCGTCCCTTGCGCGTCGACACCAACGGCTGGAACCGCGTACGCTACACCCTCCTGGCCCCCGTGTACGACCGGGTGGCGGGGTTCCGGGTGCACCGGAAGCGCTCGCTGGAGCTGCTGGACGTGCGGCCGGGGGAGCGCGTCCTGGTGGTGGGGTGCGGGACGGGGCTGGACCTGGAGCTCCTCCCCGCGGGCGCGGAGGTGACGGCGGTGGACCTCACCCCGGCCATGGTGGAGCGGACGCGGCGGCGCGCGGAGCGGCTGGGGCGCGAGGTGGACGCGCGGGTGATGGACGCGCACCGGCTGGACCTCCCGGACGCCTCGTTCGACGCCGTGGTGCTGCACCTGGTCCTGGCGGTGGTCCCCGACCCGGTGGCGGCCATCCGCGAGGCGGAGCGGGTGCTCCGCCCCGGCGGCCGGGCGGCGGTGTTCGACAAGTGGGTCCCCGACGACCGCGAGCCCTCCGCCGGGCGGCGGCTCCTGAACCTGGCCGCGCGCGTGGTAGCCACCGACGTCACCCGGCGGCTGGGCGACCTGGTCGGGCGCACCTCGCTGGGGGTGGAGCGCCGGGAGCCGGTGGGGCCCGGCGGCTTCTTCTCCGTGGCCCTCCTGCGCAGGCCGGCGTAGCCCGGCTCACCCCCCGCGATCCTCCTTCTGATGAAGCGTCTGGTTCCCTGGTCGCGCACGCCGTCCGTGGCCGACCCGGTGTCCCCCGCACAGCCGGGAGCGCCGCTCCCCGAGCACGCGCCGTGCGCCAACTGCGGCGACGACACCCCCGGGCGCTACTGCCGCAGCTGCGGGCAGGCGCGGCGGGTGGTCACGGTGTCGCTGCGGGAGATGCTGGTGGACTTCCTGGACGACCAGCTCACCCTGAACTCCGCGCTCCCGCGCACCGTCGCGCTCCTCCTCTTCCACCCCGGCTACCTGACGCAGGAGTACCTGCGGGGGCGGATCGCGCGCTACATCCGGCCCCTGCGCCTGTACCTGGCCTCCAGCCTGGTGTTCTTCCTGACGCTCGCGCTGAACGCGGACGTGCGCCGGCTGAGCGAGCAGCTGGACCGGGAAACGGTGGGAGTGGCGGACAGCGTCCGGGCGGCGGTGGCAGCGGACACGGTGATGGCCGTGAGCGCCCGGGGGGCGCGGATCGGGGTGACCCGCACGGAGGGCGACGACAGGATCGTCAACCTCGGGGTCAAGGACACGGCCCGGGTGGCGCCCTGGCTCCGGCCGCTGGCGCAGCGTGCCATCGAGCAGGAGAAGCGGCTCAACGGGATGAGCCGCGGGGAAGCCATCCGCATGCTGGTGCTGGGGATGGAATCCAACGCGCCCAAGGCCGTCTTCCTCCTCCTCCCCGTGTTCGCGCTCCTCCTGAAGCTGCTGTACGCCCGGCGGGGGCGGCTGTACGTGGAGCACTTCGTGTTCGCTTAAGTCGGGTGGTTGCCCTGGTAGAGAGAGTCTATAGGTAAACTCCAACCTTGTAGGATATTAGCTCACCTGACTGTCTGATAGCTTCTAGAATGAAGTGACTGGTATTAATTCTTGACCAACGTCTACTTTCTGGAAGTTTGTGTGCTGTTTGAATATGTGCTTTTTCCCGCTTCTCAATTGGGGTTGTACGAAGGCCGTAGCGCCGCAGGCGCGTAGGCCACGTTGAATGGCAAAAACTCGCGGGGGACTAACGACGATTCTGATTAGGTCAGGAACGAAAGGTTCGCGTGATCAGAATGAAACGATGCCACCACGGCTCCGTGTTGGAAGGTCACATCGCTCGAATGCGATACCGGCACCTCTGCATTTACGGGCGATGTAGTCCGCTTCGGCCGTATCGTGAGTGGAAACGACAACCTGGTAGTTCGCTTCCTTGACCAAGCTGTTGAGCAGGTCGATGAAGGCACTCGCATGGATCACGTCGTTGTGCTGTAACGGATCATCCATGAGCAGGGCTGGCCACCTCGACCAGGGAAACGAGGTGCTGGCGGCGAGGAGTGCACTTACGCTGAGGGCAGACAGCTGTCCCTCACTGAAGAACAAGTTCGGGTTCATGTCCACCGATTCCGCGGTGCCATCGCTCGTGCGCCGTACAAAGCCGGCCTTGAACTCCGGCCGGTTCGAGTGGTGCTCTGCGCGGTAGGCAAGCGATCCATCGCCCCGCGTCATCAGTACGTCAGCGAACTCCGCGATCACCGCAGTCAGTGGTTGCAGCACACTCGATGCATACTGGTCGGCTTCGACCTGGAGTTGAGCGACGACCTCGTCCACCTGCTGCTTCGCCCGGACCGCACGATCAAGGGCGTCGTCGGCTTCGCTCGCACGTTGCTGTAGTGCCTCGGTTACGCCGCCCTCGTCATCAACACCTAAATCGGCTTGGAATTGCGCCACTTTCCGTTCGCATTCGGCGAGCTCTTCGTCTTCACCCCATGCGCGGTAGCCAGTCACCGCAGTCTCCAGAAGCTCAACCGCTTGGGCAAGCGCGAGTTCCTGTTGCTGCAACCGATCCTGTTCGCGGCGGAGAGCGGCCGGCTCCGGCTCCCCCACCATTCCTGCGGCCGTCCAGGCAGCCACAAGTTCACGCTGATGAGATGCGAGTTCGAGCAGCCGCGAACGATGGCCGTCGCGCAACCGCAGGAGTTCAGCGCACTCACGACGAGTAGCCTCCACCTGCTCGCGTTGCTGTGCCACATGGGTCATCTGCGCGTCTATCGCGGTCTTGGCTGCTGCTGCGCTGCTCGCCGCTTCCTTGCGGATACGTTCGAACGCCTCGCTCAAGCCAGACTCTGACGACCACACGCTGGAGTGCTGCTCAAGCGTCGCCTTCGACTGCTCGACCGTGCTTGTAAGAAAGGCCCGCTCGGCTCGGAGATGATCGGTTCTGGTGTGGAGTGCACGTCGAGTCGCCTCGTTGCTTGTGCTCTCGGCGCGCAGTTCGTCCAGCCCTGGAGATTGCTCGTTCTCAGAGTCCAGAAGGTTCAGCTCAGCCTCGGTTGCGCCGATGAGCGCATCAAGGTCTGCCGACGACGACAGCGAGCGACCTTCGGCAAGTTCCGTCAGTTGTTGATGTAGAATGGACCACTGTGCTCGCATGCCTTCGAGCGTGGACTGCCGCCCTGTGAGAACTGCTTCACGGGAGTCAAGCTCGAGGTACTGCTGAGTCACTCCGTTGAGAGAGACCCGGAGCCTGGCTAACTGCTCGCCGAGTTCCTCAGCACCATCTTTGCGGGAAAGGTCCGCCGCCCCGCGAACCGCAGCAACGAGCTCTCCAATTGCGAATTGGGTTGAGCAGACGGGGCACGCGGTGTCAGATTCCCGCAACAGACTCGCAATCTGGGTTACGGCCGCGGCGATTGCCCCATTCCTCTGGTCGGCGGCCGCAAGCTGCTCCGTGACCGAATCCGTCGCCAGGACGAGTTCTTGTTCCTGGCGACGGAGCGCGGACTTCTGGCTCCCCAACTCACGCAGTGCGTCGCGGGATGCAGTCAACTCCAGCTCGATCGTATCGAGCTGGATTGCCTCGAGTTCCTGCATCAGCGGCCTTGCTGCTCGAAGGCGGACAATACCTTCGCCGAGTGACTGGCGGCGGTGCGCACGTTGTTCAGCTCTGATCGTGAGCTCGACCAGCTCAACGCCTCGTGCTTCCAGGGCCACAGCTTCTTCTTCTACGCGCGCGAGATCTTCCTCCGCCGTGCTCAGGCGTGCGAGAGCGTTCTGCAGCGTCTCAGACGCCTCTGAGACGCGCGAGAGCGAGAGCACTGCACCCTCTGCGGTCCTAGCTGCCTCCTTCACCCGGTCCAACTCCACAAGCGTAGCGCTTAGTGACTGCTCTTCGTGTCGCTCGGCCTCGGCTGCGAGAGCGTAGTCGGCATCCGCCTGTGCTTCTAACTCCGTCATCGATCTGGAGTCGGAGCGAGACGCTTCCATCGCCTCTGAGAGGGCGGCCATCGCCGCGTTGCGCCGCTGATCGGCTGTGTAGCTCTGCTCTGCCTCTACCAGTAGAGTGTTGGTCTGCCCCAGCGCTACCTCGGCCGAGACACCTTTCTCGACGAAACTGTGCGCCATGCCGTGCGGAGCCGTCTGGATCATGCGAGCGACTGCGTCGCACATTTCCAAGACAGCCGCAGGAGGGACAGCTCTGGACGCGAGTGAAAGTTGGCGAAGGCGACTGGTCCTCTGGATCAGCAGATCCCATTCGGAGAGAGCCTGCCGTGCTATTTCCAGGTTACTCGTAGCCTGCTTGATGTAACGGGTGAAGGCCTGGCGCGTCGCATTACCACCGATGCGGTCCTGGATGTGGTTGATTTGATCAACACCAGCAGGGCCCCTGAGCGCCTCCCATTGCTCCTTCGCCTTCTTCACGGAGAATCGCTGGGCAGCCGACTGCCCGAGGAAGTGCGTGATCGAGAGGTAACGCGCGAGGTCGCTGACCTCCGGCCATGATGCTTGCTTGAGCCGGTGCGCAACTTGGCTGGCCTCCGGCGCCAACCCAAGCCCCCGGTCGATCGGTTCAAGACCCGTGAAGTAGAGGCTGACGCGGTGGGAACCCTTCGGCGCGCCGAACCGGGTCAGGTGTTGTGGCTTCTTCGCTGCGGCGGGGCCTAGATACGGAGAGAAGCGACTGATTGTGCCCGTGAGGCACCACTCGATTCCGTCGAAGAGCGTTGTCTTGCCGAGTCCATTTGGCCCACAGATCAGTGTGATCCCAGGGCCATCGGGAAGGGTGAGCGTGAAGCTGTCCCCATAGGCACGAAAGTTCGAGAGCTCGACCTTTCGGAGATAGATGCTCGGTGACGAACTGCTCATTCTAGAGTCTCGACAATCCGCGCTACAAGCACGTCGGGGTCCAGTGCGTCATCCTCCAAGATCTCACGCCATCCGGGTGGAAGAACGATCGAACTCATCTGGTCCAAGCGAGGAACGGACTGTCTCGTTCGGCCAGCCCATGGACGAGCCAGGAACGTGCGCCGCAGAAAGATCTGGGCAGACGCCAGGGTAGGATCGGTGTCCGGTAGCCAGACCAGTTTCCGACAGACGCGGTCGTCAGCCTGGATGCTCTCGGCCAGGTCCATCCATTCGTCGCTGCCATCGCTGCCACAAGGCCCGACGAGGAAGAGCTGAAGATTCTGAGCGTCCATGCCAAGCCACGAACGTGCAATCGTAGCCTGGTTGCGAAACCGCCGTAGCACGTCTCCTACGGTATTCCCTTCAGGCGGTGTATCAAGTTCGCCCACCAGAACGGGTACCCTGTCGAAGAGAGCCGCGCTCACACGGTTCGGCAAGTCGTGTTGGGAGCGAGCCACGGTCACCACATTGTCCACACCTGCCAGCATCTCCAAGTTGAGCAGCGTTCCAGTAAGCGCGGGCGGCGCCTCCTCGACCACTGCTCCTAGACCTCGCGCGGCTTCCTGAAGAAGCTGGAACATCGACCCGTCGGCAACGTTCGTTCGCATTCTTGAAAGCTATTCGAGGTAAGCCGCCGATGCGGTTGCTCTGTCCCGGACCAGCCGTGCGATATACTTCCTGACGGACTCTTGGCCCTCTTCCAGAGCTTTCCGGAAGGCGTAATCACATCCGACAATGATCGGTTGCTCACCGGGAGAGACATCGTTGATGCGCAACCTTTCCGGCTCGACTTTATCCAGCCGCATCAACTCTGCGCGTAGATGCTCGGCTGCTGCGGAGAGTTCCGAGAGGAGTACGAACGTGGTCGTCCAAGGGTGCGAGATGATCTCTGGCCCGAGATCTCTGCCGTCCAGCCAAGAGACGCCAGAAGCGTGAGCCGTCATCTTCCCGCCAATCAGATTGCCGGGGAAGGAATCACTTGGTGAGACCTGTTCCTCGAGTACCAGAGAGACTGCAAGTGCTAAGATGGCGGAGCGCACCTGCAGGGTCATGCTCCTCGGCCCAACGTGTACAAGCGCCGCTAGATTCATCTCTGCGTTGTCTTCGATCGAGGCAAGCAGGAGGAGGAACCGTCTGCGCGTCGACACACTGCCTTCCAGTTGACGGTACCAGATCTGCCAGAGAGACCAGATCTGGCTCCGGAGCCTCGCCTCGATGGGCCATCCGATCTCAAACGTCGGGTGTGGTTGCAGGCACCGCCTCAGCATCTCATTTAGACGGCTGATGACCTCGACGTCCAGCACCGCGTGGATTTGGCCGCTGAGTGCTTCGGGAGTCATCTCCTCAGCAATCGGTAGATCGCCAACCGGCTGTCCAGGGCGTCGGAAGACGAAGTGGGCCTCAGTGTGCGGTCCAGGGCGCGCTCGTCCAGTGTAAGCCTTAAATACGTCGACCCAACCATGTGAATCTGGCGAGTACAAATCGTACTGTTTGCAGTGAGTGGCCAGACGGGCAATGGCGGTCGCCAATGGACCTGCGTCACCCGACGGTATATCGCAGATGATCTCTACTCGTGGTGCATTGTTTCTCCAGAACTTGGCTGCATCCGCGACAGCCACGCTCGACTGCCATATGCACACCCTCGGTGATGGCATCGCGAGCCGCACGGTCAACGCACCCGTAGGCTCGGGCTGAGGGTCTGGCTGCACCATCTGCACGGTTGTGCGATGCTTCTCGAACCGCGCGCTGGCCAGCGGTTCGAGGTCTGGGGTAGCAGGACGGTACCCGGAGGGAGTGCTCGCGTGCAGCTCACGCCATGCGGCCGCATGCTCTCTGAACGGTTCTAGATTCTCCTCCTTCTCCACTCCAAAGCGCAAGAATCTGTAGGAGGGGGAGAACTTGAATCCATCGCTGAAGATTACTTCGGGATCGAAGGCACTTCCAATGATGTCCGTGCCTGTAATTACCGTGATTCGATCCCGCTCCTGCCTCTGGTCGGCTTCGATTACGAGGCACGCACCCAGGCGGTTCAGAACGGCAGTGTCCCGCCGAAACAGATGAGGTTCCCGGGTATGGAGAACGATACGTACGTCAGATCGCAGCTTCTCCGCGATGTCAAGGAGCATGCCGACCGGGAGGCTGTCGAGCACTCGATCTCGGTAGGTCGCATAGATATCTGGAACGGACGTGGCGTTCCAGATCTCGTGCTCGATCTCGAGGAGCCGCTCGGTAACCGGACCAATGCCAGGATAGTGGGTAATGAACTGACACAGATCCTGATGGCTCCAAGTCCGAAGCGCCAGCGTCAAGAAGTCTACGAGTCCGCCGTCGCCGTTCCCAGAGACCAGGATCCTGCTCTCGGCGTCGGCTGTACGAATGGACGCCGCCTGGGGCATCGGGGCCCAATACGAGAAAGTTCGATCAGTTAGATCCCGTTCGTACCCGAAGCCAGTGCTGAGAATCACCGTATCGTAGAGATCGTCGACCCCGTTTGGATCGCGTGTAGTGAAAACACGACATCCAAGTTGAGCATACGGTCGCACACCAGTTACCTTACGGCCATAATGGACCTGAAGTGCTCGGTGCTTATCCTTGATCGCGGCGAACTGCTGACGGAGATTCTCGGCGACGTTGCCCGCCACCTCAGCACTCCAATCAAGGATGGGCAGACCCGCATTGAGCCGTAGTGCACCGGCTTCAGGCCAGTCGTAGATGTGTGGATGCAGGTAGCGGTGTGTACTTCCGATCTGTAAGTGGAGTAGCTCGTCTTTCGCTTCGTACAAATCGATGGCCTGGAGACCGGGCATCTCCAAGGCAAATGCTGCCGCAGCCGTAATCCCTGCTGCCCCACCACCGATGATGGCTACACGCCCGCTAGGACGGACTCTCCCCGATGCGATGATTGCATCGACGAGGTTGAGAGCACGGACTTGCTGAGCGTAGAGCGTTACTCGTGATTCGAAGCATCCCAGGAAGAAGATACCGTCCGTGTTGGGTACCCTCGAAGCGGCAATGATGTCATCCCTGGTCATGGATATACAGCGCAAGTTCCAATCCTGCGGCCGCCATCAAAGCGGATCGAATGTTTCAATGCGCGACCGTCCTGTTCTCACGCGCGTAAATGCTGATGGATCAGGCAGTACCTCGTAGCTGAACTGCTAAACGGATCTCACAAATTACAAACCCTTGCTGCGAAACAACAGGGGTGCTCGCTTCCGGGCTAGAGTGCGGCAAAGAGAGTCGAGCTGTGGATGGGCGAGGGGGTCTACAAGCAGGACCAGTTTTCTCTAAACCTAACAAAATGTGCCAGATCGGCGTTCAAGGCTGCTGAGTAGAAGGTGCTCGAGCTCCTGGGCCTCTTGGAACAGCGCGCGGTCGGCTCCCTTGCGGCTGAATCGCCTGGCAAGGAGGGTCGGCTCGCTTTTCGGGGTGACGGAGAAGCTGGCGGGGGCGCTCGCCCTCGACTTGCTCAGCGAGGCGTTGGCGGAGCGGCTAGGAGGTACTCCGTGAGCGGTTCGGCGCCCTGCAGCGAGCGCCGGTGAAGACGGGTGAAGACGCTGGCGCGGCCACCCTGCAGACCCCGGAGCGGGATCGTGCCGCCTACGTCTGGGCGGTGGAACTCATCTATGAGTGCGCGGCGAACCGCGGAGCCGCCAAAGCGCTCGTCGACCGTATTACGGTTCGCCTGGCCGGGACGGACGCCGCCAGGACACTGGAGAAACGGGTTTGACGGGATGAGCCTCGCCGGCTACAGGACGACGACGCCGGTTGACGGGGAGCCACAGCACCGGGCATGAACAGCCGGCGCCAACTCTCCGACACACTTCTCAATTGTGCCGAGGTCCCCCGCGGAATTGTGCCGCGGTCCCACGCACACGCGTGCACACCGAGCGTGGCTCCCTGGGCCGCCCGCTCATCCGGCTGAGGTGTACCCCCTCCTGGCGTCATGCACCGCTGCACCTGTCGAGGGAGCAAGCCGAGCAGCTGCGTGCGCGCGTGGCTGCCGGAGAGCCGAAGACAGCGGTGGCGCGTGCGTTCGGCATAAGCCGTGAGACCCTCTACCGGGACCTGGAAAAGAGCTGACGAACAAATTCGGGACCGCGTGGACCTCATCTCATCAGAGCGAGGCTGAACTCGCCCCGATGTGCCTGGATCGTGGCGTACCTCACGCGACTCCCTCGCGAAGTATGCCGCCGCTTTTTTCAAGAATGCGTTCTCTTACCTGGCCTGCTCCAGCTCACGTCGTAGGCGCCGGATCTCCTCCTCGGCGGCCGAGGCATTGCCGTTGCCGGGAACGCCTCCGAGGCAGGGCGACCCCTCCAGTTGCGCCTTCCACCGCGTGAGCAGATTGTCATTGATGCCCAACTCGCGCGCCACCTGTGCCTTCGATCTCCCTCTCTCATCCAGGAGCCGAACGGCCTCCACTTTGTACTCGCGTGTGTACTGCCTTTGTTTATCTCCCATGGATCACCTCCGGCACAGGGATACACCCCGTGCTTATTTGGGTGTCCGCTGCCGGGAGGGAAGTCCACTCCTCGCTGAACCCCGGCTGTCTCCGGCACGCCTCCACTTCCGCGTCCCGCGCGTCCAAGCGCCGTCGCTGCGTCCACGCCCCAAGCGGGAGCCGCAGCACGAGCACCGCGAGGCCGAGGAGCGGCGTCCAGGCGCTCGTCCCGAGAGCCGCCACCAGGGAGACCGCGGCCACTCCGCTGAGGACGGCGTCGAGCAGCAACCGATCCGTACGAGCCCCATGCACCGCCCGGCTCGTGGCCGCGATCGTGTGGCGCGTGGGCGTGAGCAGTCGCTGCTCGGCCGCCAAGTCGCTGGCGGCAGGCAGGGTGGCCAGCATCCCTTCCGTGGTCTCCTTCGGCAGCGAGGGATTCGCCCGGAGAGCGTCGCGGAGCGCGGCGATCTCAAGGTCACCCGTCTCCCAGCTCGCGAGCAGACCGGACCGCCACTGGTTCAGCAGCTTCGCATCCGCGAAGAAGAAGAGTCCGCAGACCGGGACCAGGAAGAGGATCCCGGCCAGACCCGACGGAGAATGGGCCGCCAGCGCCCAGGCGATCGACGCGGCGCCGACCAGCACCACCGTGACCACCTGGTTGCGGAAGTACCTGGCCCGCCGCTCGATCACCCGCGCGGTCCGATCAATGGCGATGCGGTATGCGGACACGGTGACGGGTCGGGAGGATCGAGGAGGAGAGTACAGGCGTTCGCCTATGCGCGCATGCTCTCGGAGCGGCGCAGCCTGTGGACCGAAGCGACCACCTTGCCGAGGGCATAGTCGATCTCGTCCTGCGTGGTGAAGCGGCCCAGGCTAAAGCGGACGCAGGAGTAGGCGTCCTCGTCGCTCAGGCCGATGGCCTTCAGCACGTGGCTGGGGCCGCTCCGGCCGCTGGAGCACGCGGAGCGGGTGGACACGGCGACGTCGTGCATGTCGCGGATCAGGACGCGTGCGTCGATCCCCCGGAACCCGACGCTGCTCGTGTTGCAGAGCCGGTTCGAACGGTCACCGTTGATCCACGTCCCCGTCACCTGGGAGAGGATTCCGTCCTCCAGGCGATCGCGCAGGGTCCGCATGCGCCGCACGTCGTCGTCCAGGCATTCCTCGACCAGCCGGCACGCCTCGCCGAGGCCGACGATGCCCGGGACGTTGAGCGTGCCGCCGCGCATGCCGCGCTCCTGCCCTCCTCCCAGGATCAGGGGCTCGACCGGGCCCCCCGGGCCGGACGGACGGGCCACCAGCGCGCCGGCCCCCTTGGGCCCGTAGACCTTGTGCGACGACACCGTGGCAAAGTCGACGCCCCAGGCGCGGAGATCCAGCGGGACCCTGCCCACGGCCTGCGTGGTGTCGCACAGGAAGATCCCCTGCGCCGCGTGCACGGCGTCCGCGATCTCGCGCACCGGGTGCAGGGTGCCGGTCTCGTTGTTCGCCGCCATCAGCGTCACCAGGGCACCCGGGGCCGCGGCGAGCGACGCGCCGAGCCGGGCGAGGTCTATGTGGCCGACGTCGTCCACGGGGAGGACCTCCAGCCCGACCCCCGTGCGCTCGCACAGGTAGCGGCACGGCGCGAGGACGGCGTCGTGCTCCGTCGCGCAGGTGACGATCTTCTTGCGCGCCCAGCCGTCGAAGCCGACGTATCCGCGGATCACGGTGTTCAGGGCCTCGGTCGCGCTGCCGACGAACACGACCTCCGCCGGAGCAACGTTCGCGACCTCGCCCAGAGCCAGGCGCGCCTCCTCCACCGCCCCGGACGCGTCCCAGCCCCAGCGGTGCTCGCGGCTGGAAGCATTGCCGAACCGTTCTGCCAACCACGGCTCCATCGCATACCGCGCCCGGGGATCGAGTGATGTGGTCGCGTTGTGGTCGAGGTAGACCGGCATGGCGAAGCACCCTGAGTCGGCTGAAGACGTGACGAGCGCTACGGCGCGTGCAGTCTCACGCGCGCTTCGCCGCTCTCGCCAGGGACAGGTTCTCGTCCAGATCGACGAGGTCGTCGTCGACCGCATACACGAGGAACTGTTCCGACGTCTGCAAGGGGGCCCAGTCGAGCCGGTTGAGCCTGGCGGCGACACGATTGCACAGCGCGCGCACGCCGACCTCCGCCCCGTTCAGGCAGGCGTCGGAGAGGCGCCGGTCCAGGTCGGCGAGCGTGGGTGAGCGAGGCTGGAGCGCGGGATCACCGAGCGTGCTGAACTCGGCGGGGTTCCAACGGTGCTCCTCCTCCGGAGCGACCGTCCCAACCGGCGGCGCGATCGACTCCCCCGCCCGGAGGAAGCCGACGCCGACCACCGGGATCAGGCCGCGGCATGGATCGTCGCCGTAGTTGAGGGCCACGCAGTAGGCCGTGGTGTCCAGCTCGGCGCTGGAGACGACCCGGTGGACCTCCCGCGCCAGCTCCCGCTCAAAGGCCTCGACCAGCTCCTCGACATCGTCACCCATGGTCGGGAGCGCTGAAGCTGAAGGCGGGCGTCTCCTTGCCGTCGGCGTCCACGCGGACCGCCTCGCCGCCGCCGGACCCGTCGTACTTCAGCACGAGCCGGTGCTCGAAGGTCTTCTTCATCAGCGCGTGGAACTGCTCCACGTCAATCGCGTTCAGAGTGTCGCCCTCGTAGTGGTAGGTGTCGTGCAGGTGGTCGCCGCCGGTCCCGTACTCGTACATCTCGCGCGGGCGTCCGCCCGGAGCCGCGATCTCCACGACCTTTCCGGGCATCTTGCCGCCCTGCAGGTATACCCGGGCCGTGGTCGTGTCGTCGGACCGCGTGATGAATTCCTCGACCGACGGCTTCCCGTCCGGGCCGAACGCCCGGACCAGCATGAGCCGGTCCCGCTCGTCGAAGCCGAACGCGACTGCGTTCCTGGTGCTCTTCGGCTCCGAGCCCAGCAGCTTCCCCCTCGCCGTTTGGAAACGCTCCTGCTGGAACGGGACGAGCCCGAAGTAGCGCCCGGTGGCCCACCGCCACACCGAAACCGCTTCCTCGACTTCCTTCTTGTTGGCGGCGTAGCTCCCTTTCAGCGCCTTCACGGCGGCCTTCAGCCGCTCAATCGTAGCCTGGTCCATGTGATTGTTCAGGGCTTATTTGCAAGGGAAGGTCTTGCCCTGCGCGAGCTCCTTCTTGAGCGCGCTGAGCCTGGCCAGGAACTGCTGTCGGGAAGGCGGCGGCGGTGCGCCGGCCATCAACCTGTTGTAGACGTGCTGCTTGTACGCATCACCGTGCAGTCCCTCCCCCTTGTGGAGCGTTCGGGTGTCCCCCGGCTGTCGATCCGCGGACGTGCGCGGCAGCCAGATCCCGTTGCGGGGATCGTTGACGTCGAGCGAGTGACCCGCCATGACGGTCCGCAGGTCGACCATGCGCTGGTCCGTGGAGTTCGACTGCACGATGTGGTGGGCATCGTTGTTCGATCCGATCGGCGTCTGTCCGACTCCGCTCAGGTTGTTCCCGAGGATCTGGGAGTCCGACGACGTGCTCAGGCCATACGGATCGATGAAGCTGGTCGGGTTGACCGCGTACCGGTAGAGGTTGAACCCTCCGTTCAGCGAGATGGGGTCCTGCGATACGAACCGCCCAAGGTCCGGCGCGTAGTACCGGAATCTCGAGTAGTGGAGGCCGGACTCGGCATCGAAGTACTGTCCCTGGAACCGCAGGCTGGTCCGGCCGGGAGGGCGGGCCGGCTCCTCGAGGACGCCCCAGGCGGAGAGCCGGTCCGCGCGCTCGAACCCGCCGCCGGCGTGCACGAAAGCGATGGGCGTGCCCAGGTGGTCGCAGACCACGGCGGACACGCCGCGCTCGTCGATCCGGGCGAAGGGGGCCAGGCTCTCTCGCGCGGTCACCCAGCCGACCACCGAGTCACCGTGCACCTCGTGCACCAGGCAGTCACGGTCCCACACGAAGACGGTATCCGGCCTTCCCTCTCTGTGCTTCGCGATGCGGCGCCCCATGGGGTCGTACGCATACGACCACGACTCTCCGTCGGGGCGGGTGAGCCCGACCAGCTCGTCACCGGCGTTCCAGGTGAACTCCCAGTCCGCCCGGAAGCCGGCGGGCGTGTCGTGGCCCTTCGCCGCGAGCCGTCCATCCGGGTCGAACCGGAACACGACCCCGTCCGCCCGCCGCAGCCGGTTCCCCGTCTCGTACGCCAGCTCACGCACGCGTGGCGTGGCCCCCTGGGCGCCGATCGTCACCAGGTTGTCGGCCGGATCGTACTCGAAACGCTCGAGCACGCCTGCGGGCGTGGCAACTTCGATCAGGCGGTCGGCGAGGTCGTACCGATAGCTCCGCGTCCCCCAGCCGCTGTCCGTGAATTCGCGCAGCATGCCGGTAACGGCGTACTGATACGTGCGCCGGAGGGCAACGGTGCGCATCGGATGCTCCGGCGCCGTGCCATCGGCGCCGAGCGACAGCAGCTGCCCCGAGAGCCTCCCCACCGGATCGTGCTGCAGATGCAGCGCGCCGGTGTCGAAGAACGCGCGGGCGGTTTCGAGGCCTCTCGCGTCCCTGTCCACCCCGATCTCGTCGCCGCCGCACGCCACACGCCGGATGTCGCCGTTTTGATCGACCGTGTACTCGACCACCAGCCCCAGGTCGGTCTCCGTGCGGACCAGGTGGCCTGCCACGTCGTAGGTGCTACGGACCCAGTGCTCTCCCTGCACTTCTCTGATCAGCCGCCCCACGGGATCGCGCTCGAACTGCAGCTCGATGTGCTGGTTCGAGGCGGCCGCCATGGCCCCGAGGGCGTCGAACACGAACGCAGTGACGCTGCCATCCGGCAGTACGCGTCGCACCACGCGGCCCAGGGCATCTCGCTCCAGCACCAGCTCTTCGCCGCTGTCGTTGACGACACGGACGTATCGCCCCGCCAGATCATGCCGGTACCGGATGCGTCGGCCGTCGAAGCCGATCTCCTCGACGACGTTCCCCGCCGGATCGCGCACGAACCGATACTTCTCGCCCTTCTCGTTGTGGATCTCGACCAGGCGGTCCGGCTCTGTGGACCAGAAGTGATAGGTGGCGGAGCCGTCGGGGGCCACGATCCCCTGCAGCAACCCGCAGGGTCCGTGGATGAACCGGGTCACCGCGCCGTTCGCATCCACGTACCGCGTCATGTTCCCGGACGGGTCGAACTCCGCGCGCCGCACCGACCCGTCGGGTGCCCGGTGCTCCACGAGGTTCCCCCACTGGTCGTAGCCGATCCGGGTCACCAGGCCGAGCGGGTCGATCCTCTCCACGAGCCGCCCGAACGCGTCGAGCCGGTAGCGGCTGACGTTGCCCATCCAGTCGGTCCCCTGCACGAGGACTCCGCCGGAGAACGACAGGGCCATCTCCGCGCCGGCCGGGTTCACCACCCTGACCAGGTTGCCGGCGGAATCATACGTGTAGCTCCAGACGGCGCCCGCGGCGTCTCTCGTCGCGACGAGCTGGTTCTGGACGTCGTACCGGCGCTCCGACACGCCGCCGGCGGGATCCACGAGCCGGACCGGCAGGCGGGCGGCGTTGTACTCGAGGAGGAACGTGTGGCCAAGGGGATTGGTGATGCCGGCGCGGTTCCCCTGGGCATCGTAGGCGAAGCTCGTCCGGGCGCCCACCTCGTCCGTGACGGCGATGATCCGGCCGTGATCGTCGTAGGTTGTCGTCTTCACCCCGCCCAGCGGGTTGATCTCCTCCGTGATCTGGCCGGTTCTCAGGCGCTTGTAGCGCCACACGGCGCTGGTGCTGTCCGTCACCTCGACGAATCCCGCAGCGTCCAGGAAACGGAGCCGTTTCTCGTCATAACGGTCCTGGCCCGACATGTACACGCACCGTCCGGTCCGATCGTACCGCATGGTGAACACGCCGCCGTCCTTGACCACCTCCCGGACCATGCGCCCGGCGGCGTCGTACTCGTAGTGGTCCTCGAACCCGGCCGGATCGGCCGCGGCGATCAGGTTTCCCGAGCGGTCGTGGCGGTAGCGAGCCCGGGTGTAGCCCTCTCCGGGAAACGGCTGGAAGACGACCTCCTGGACCAGGTTGCCCGTACCGTAGCCCAGCACGAGCCGGCGCCGCTCCAGTCGCTGGGAGATCGCGATGAGCCGCCCGCGTGCGTCGTACTCCAGGTCCAGACCCTGACCCGTGGGCAGCTCGATCGCCTGCAGCACACACACCGTGCCCGGCGGCATGCGCGCGAAGACGTACTGGGTCACCTCGCCGTTGTCGACGTTCCAGTGACGGACCACATAGCTGTGACGGCGGGCGTGCAGGTCGAGGAACGCCCCGAAGTTGACGATCAGCTCGCCTCTCTCGACCCGCTGCTCCGGGTCGAACAGGGATTCCATCCCACCTTCGGGGCCCTGGAAGTGGTACGAACCCTGGCCGTAGACGAGCCTGCAGAAGTACGCGTTGGTCCAGCCTCGGCCGAGTGGCGACGCGGCATTCTCCAGGATCGCGGTGCTGTAGTTCCGCGTCCACGCCAGGTCGTACTTACCCGGGACGCGGATCTCCTGGACCTCCTTGTGGAGGATACCGCCGCCGATGTCGATGGGCATGTCCGGGGTGCCTTGTCGAGGATCAGTGCGCGGAGGCCCGACGCCGGAGCGACGCGAGACCCGGCTCTCGCGTCTCCGGTCGAGCACGAGTGGTCCGCCGCGTCACCGGCCGCACCCGCAATCCCGCCTTCCTATACGGTTCACCCCGGCGCTCACGGCCATGGACACGGCCGACTGCGCCGCGCGCACCGCGATGGCCCGGGCCATGTCCGCCAGGCTCACCCCCACCAGCACGTTGCTGAAGCCGATGGGGGCGGCGTTCGGGACGATCGGCAGGTCGCTGCACGACGCGCCCATGAGCGGCGCCACGAAGGCCAGCGGACCGCCGTTCACGGTGACGTTGGGGCTGCCGATCGCGGCGGACCCCTGGCTGCCGGGATACGGAATCGGCGGCATCAGGAGCTTGACCCAGGTCTGCCACTTGGTGTACGCCGCGAAGCTGCCCTTGATGGAGCCCCAGACGCCGTCCCAGCTCGACGTGTTGATGCCGGTGACGTCCTTGATGAACCGCCCGGTCGCTGAGTCGGGCTTCACGAAGAGGGAGGAGATGCCGGCGATGGCGAGGTTCGCCAGCAGCGTCAGCGCCACCAGCATCAGCTGCTTGGGGATGTTCAGCAGGTGCCGCCGCCAGTACATCTGGTTGAGCATGGACGGCGGGGTGGGAATCCCCTGGGGGATGTGCATGGAGTAGCCCATCGCCCCGGTCGCGGCCGCCGGCATCCCGTTGATCAGGATGTCGATCTTGGGGAACGCCGGCGTCATCCAGAGGAAGATGCTCCCGAAGTACGGGTGCGGCATCATGGGAATCGGGGGCGCGGGCGGGATGGTGACCGTGTGGAAGTCGATCCCGATCACCATGTCGCCCATCTTCGCGGCCGGCCAGAGCATTCGGTCCTCCTCCTCAGCGGCTCAGATCGGTGACCAGGATGCGCTTGGAGAGGCGGGTGCGCTGGAAGCGCACGTGCACCGGATCGTCCGCATCCAGCGATTCGTACAGCTCCCGCCTCACCAGGCCGCCGGTCGCCACGCCCTCCAGCTCGAACGTCACCATGTAGACGTCAGGGTTCCGCTCCGCCTGGGTCAGGGCGCGGCCCCCGACGACGTTCGTGTGGTAGGTCGTAGAGCCGGGGGTGGTCTGCTTCCCTGTTACACGGGCCGTGGCCTGGTACGTCTCCAGACCCACACGGTCGACGGCCCCGTACGCGAAGTACAGCAGGACGGCCCCAAGGACGGCGGCCTGGAAGAAGTAGACA
Source organism: uncultured Gemmatimonadales bacterium (assembly GCA_963733105.1). Classification (GTDB taxonomy): domain Bacteria; phylum Gemmatimonadota; class Gemmatimonadetes; order Longimicrobiales; family Longimicrobiaceae; genus JAFAYN01. The sequence continues at coordinate 177,698 of CAVTCB010000010.1, forward strand.
AACGGGCTCGGGCCCTGTGGCGGCACGGTCTCCCCTCCTCCGTCAGGTGACGAGGACGTCCATCCTGCGCATCTCGGGGAGCCAGTCGGGGCCGCGGTAGGGGACGGCGCCGCGCCACACCAGGTCCACCTGCCCCTCCTCCATGCGGATCATCACGGTGTGCATCGCCACCTCGGGCTCCTGCACGCCCTCGCCGATGTCCAGGCCGATGCGGGGCGCCTCCTGCGGGAGCCGGAACTGGAGGCGCCCTCCGGGGCTCAGGTTCTCCGTCGAGACCCACTCGCCGCCCTGGAGAAACGGCAGGGCGCCGCCTTCCGAGGCACCGCTGAAGAAGCGGAAGTCCATGTCGCGGATCCCGTGCTTCAGGTACGGCTCCCGCTGGTCCGCGGGGAGCAGCTGCGCGTATACCCTGCGCATCTCCTGCTCCACCGGCCGGTCGGCCGGCATGATCCCCGCCAGGAGCGCGCGGGGGAGCCAGGTCTTGGGGAGCCAGCCGAAGCCGGCGGGCATCGGCCGCGTCTCCCACGCGGCGTACTCCTCCAGGCACAGCCCCCACGGCGTCAGCGGCGCCCGGGGGTCCTCCAGGTTCGGCAGCGGCAGGTTGTCGACGCTCTGCCGGGTGTTGCGCACCGCGAACCCCCGCCCCAGCGGGTTCCTGGGGTACGGGTACGGGGTCCGGAGGTCCGAGTACACGTCGGTGCCGCCGTAGGCGCGCTCGTAGCGCAGCTCCATGGAGGTGAACGGCGCCGGGTCCGTGAACGACGGGGGTCCGCCCTCCACATGGCGCGCCACACGGTCGCCCACCACCGAGATCGTCTTGCGCCATGGGCCCACCTGCAGGGAGACCGGGAACGACCGGGCCGGCGCCCCGCCCGGCGCGTGCGCCACGCCGTTGAGGACCACGTCCGTGGCCGTCTTGAAGGGGACGAAGTCGCTCTCGTAGCGCACCGACGAGTTCATGGGGCTGTCCCAGAACACGTCGCCGGGGAGCAGGGGCCGGTCCTCCGCGGCCGGCGTGCACACGCCCCCGGGGACGATGTCGAACGTGCGCTTCACCAGCACGCTCAGGACGTACCCGCCGTCCGGGGACTGGCCGGGAAGCACGATCCACGCGCCGCGCGACGCCTCCGCCGTCAAAGGACCTCCGCGTGCAGACGCTTCATCTTCGGCAGCCAGGCGTAGCCTTCGTAGACCGTGGAGGCGCGCCAGACCAGGTCGAGCTCGCCGTCGTCCGGGCGGATGCTGACCGTGTGCAGGCGCGGCGCCGGCTGCTGCTCGCCGAGCCCGATGTCGAGCAGGACGACCGGCGTTTCCCCGGGGAGCGAGAACTTCAGCAGCCCGTCCGGCGTCAACCCTCCCAGGGAGACGGGCTCGTCCCCCTTCAGGTCGGGGAAGACCAGCCCGAACGACGCGCCGTTGCCGAAGTGCGCTTCCAGGGGGCGCAGGCGCGACTGCTTGGCGAGCGCCACGTGGTCCCTCGGCAGCATCCCCATCCGCTCTTCCGTGGTCGCGGTGCCCGGGTCGAGGAAGGGCGGATAGGAGCCCAGCAGGGCGGAGCGCGGGTACCAGGCTCTCTCCCGCCACCCGAACCCCTGCGGCAGGGGCTGGAGGTGCCAGCGCCCGGGCTCGTGGATGAGGAGCCGCTCCGGGGTCAGCAGGTCCTGCGGGTCCTCGACGTTCGGGAGCGCCAGCCCCTCCACGGCCTCCCTCACGTTGCGCAGCACCACGCCCGTGCCCATGAAGTTGCGTGGGTAGATGAACGGGAGGTCGGGGATGCTCTTCTCGTCCCGCCCGCCGTAGGCGCGCTCGTAGCGGATCTCCATCTCCACGAACGGCTCCGGATCCGTGAAGAGGGGTGCGGCGCCATCCCGGTGGCGGCAGTGACGGTCGCCCGTGACCACCAGTAGCTTCTGCGCCGCGCCCACCCGTACCCCCACCAGCATCTGCTGGGTCGGCACCCCCCCCGGCGCATGGGCCCTGCCGACCACCACGACGTCGGTGGCCGCCTTGTACGGGGCCACCTCGGACTCGTGCTGCACGGTGGACCACTCGGGGTCGCCACCGTCGTAGTACTCGTCGATCAGCCGCAGGGGATGGTCGGACTCGCGGCGCTCGACCGCGCCGTCCGCCCCGATCCGGTAGCTGCGCTTGACGATCACCGAGAACACGTGCTCCCCCGTGTCGCTCCGGCCCGGGACGATCTCGAACACCGCGCTGCTCGCCATCGCTCTCCTGGAAGTCCGCGGCCGCTCAGGGATTCAGCATCACCATGCCGCCCTTGACCGTGTTGGTCGCCTTGCCTTCGGACAGGACGATGGCACCCTCGGTGTGGTGCTGCGATTCCGCTTTGGAATGGACCGTTCCGCCGTTGATGGTGACGCTCGAGGAGCCCTTGATCGCCACGTTGACGCCCTCGATGCCGATCTGCCCGCCCGCGTCCATCCAGATCATGCTGGCCCCCACCCGCAGCTGGATGCTCGTGGTCCCCTTGATGTAGATGTGCTGCGCGTCGGCCGCGATGGCGATTCCGCCGGTCTGCGAGACGATGGTGATGTCGCCCTTCACCGTGGTGGCCTGCGTGGCCTCGTAGCTCTCGGTGACGGCGCCCTTGACGTGCGCGGTGGAGGTGCCGGCCTCCACGTCGTGGCTGTACGCCCCTTCCGAGATGGTGATGGTGGTGTCCTTCTTGATGGTCTCGGTGTGCTTCCCGGTGACGCTGATGGTGCGGTCGTTCACCACCGTCTGCGTGTCGTCGTGCTCCACCTTGGTCGTCATGTCGTACTGGGCATGGACGTTCATCATCTCCTTGCCCTTGGTGTCCGTCATGGTGATCTCGTTGTACCCGCCCCCCCCCGGGGAGCTGCGCGACTTCATCCCCATCTGGATTCCCGCGCCGGGGAGGGCGAACGGGGGCGCCTGCTCCGCGTTGTAGACGCTCCCGGTCACGATGGGGCGGTCCGGGTCGCCCTCCAGGAACTCCACGATCACCTCGTTCCCGATGCGGGGGATCTGCACCGCTCCCCATCCCTTCCCCGCCCACGGCTGCGCCACCCGCACCCAGCACGACGAGTTCTCGTCCCGTTGCCCCACCCGGTCCCAGGGGAACTGCACCTTGATCCGCCCGTGGCGGTCCACCCACACCTCCTCCCCCGCCGGCCCCACCACCAGCGCCGTCTGCGACCCGCGCACCACCGGGGTGGGCGTGCGCCGCGCGGGGCGGAAGGGGACGTCGTGGGGAATGGCCAGGAACTCGTTGCGGTAGTCCACCGGCGCCGTGTCCCAGGAGCGGTAGTCGCCCCCGCTCCCGGAGTGCTGCACGCGCAGGAGGAGGTACGCCTGGTTGGCGTCGCCCACGTAGTGGTCGGTCAGCTCGAAGTGGCAGCCGCTCTGGAAGTAGCGGCAGAGCCCCTTCCCCTGCACCGTCCGGCGCAGCGCCTCCTCGGCCTCCAGCTGGATGCGCGCATAGCGCTCGCCCTCGTCCAGGGTGGTGTAGTTGCCGGGGTAGTCGTACACCTCCTCCCGCCCCTCGCCGGACATGGAGCTCTCCAGGCTCAGCGAGGGCTGGAGGTAGTCGTAGTCGCGCAGCGTCACCGTTCCCACGTACACCGCGTGCTCGCGCCGCAGCTCGGTGACCACGTCCTCGTCGATGGTGGACTGGGACGCCATGCGCGCCTTCGCGGACCCCGGACAGGGCGGCACCGAGCCGTTGCTGTCGGCCAGCGTCAGCACGTGGCGCGACTCGGAGTGCTCGAAGAAGTAGAAGATCCCCTCCTCCTCCAGGAGCCGCGAGACGAAGTCCAGGTGCGTCTCGCGGTACTGCACGCAGTACTCCCGCTTGGGGTAGCTCCGCGTGCACTTGACCTGGAAGTCGGAGTAGCCCTGCGCCTGGAACACCTGCTCCACGATCTCCAGCACCGACAGGTTCTGGAAGATGCGGCAGTCGCGCGACAGGGAGAGAAACCAGAGCCAGGGCACCACCTCCGCGCGGTAGGAGGTGAGATCGTCGCCCTGGCCGAGCTGCACGAAGCGGCTCACCAGCCCGTGGATCTTGCGCTCCTCCCCTTCCGGGAGGCGGAGCGTCAGGGTGACAGGGGTGCGCAGCACGTCCTCCGCCTCGACCGCCGGGTCCTCCGACAGCAGGTCGAGCTGAAAGCCGAAGGGCATGGACACGCCCTCCACGCCGGAGAGCCCGGCGAGGAGGAGGACGTCCGTCCCCAGCACCGTGTCCACCCGCATGGGGCGGTTGGCCTGTGAATACGTGGGCATCTAGTGGGCTGAAGCTTCGGGTGACGGCCGTCCGGAGCCACTCACCGTCCGGTCATTCTACGGCCTTGCCGTTCGCGCTGGACGTCGCTGCCTCGAACATCGGAGCCGGAGAGACGACCAGACCGTGCAGCCGTACCTCCAGGTGGACGTGGTTGATGATCCCCGGGTACTTCTTCCCGAGGTCCTGCGCCGTGCCGACTACCTCCCCGGCACGGACCCGCCCCAGCTTGATCCCCTTGACGTAGAACATCTTCACCTGGTAGCCCTTCCACTCGCCGGTGCCGTCGATGACGACCCCGACGTACTTGGGGTCGTTTGCGTAGGGGCGGGCCTCCCGCACGACGAGCCCTTCGATCGGGGAAAGGATCTTCTCTCCGGGGAGTGCGCCGAGGTCCAACCCCTGGTGCGACCGCTTCCCGCCGTCGCGGGACACTCCGAATTTTCCGGAGCCGTACTTGTCGGTGCCGCGGACCGGCCCAGAGGTGACCTTGTGGAAGACGGGCATCTCGCTCCTCCCGATGGAATGGTTGAGGTGGAATCGTGACGGTCAGGCCGGCGCGGCCGCGGTCTCCAGGACGTCCGGGAGCGGGACCACCGCGGGACGGGCAGCGTAGGTGAAGCGTCCGTCCTCCCCCACCCCCACCTGGATCGCCACCGGGCGCGAGCCGTCCACCAGCGCCTGGAGGAGGAGGCGCGATATGGCGGGGAGGAGGGTGTGCGTGAGGATGTTGTCCACGTTGCGGGCGCCGCTCTCCACCTCGGTGCAGCGCTCGGCGATGGCGTCCACCACCGCGTCGTCCGCGGCCAGGTCCACGCGGTGCGTCTCGCGGAGGCGCCGCTCCACCTTCCCCAGCTTGAGGCGGACGATGCGGCGCAGCGCCTCGTCGCGCACGGGGAAGTAGGGGATGATCACCGTGCGCCCCAGGAGCGCCGGCTTGAAGACGCGGTCCAGCTCGGGCTTGAGCGCCTTCACCAGCCCCTCGTGCCTGGGCATGGTCTCCGGGTCGGCGCAGAGCCCCATCAGCGTCTCGGTGCCCGCGTTGGTGGTGAGGATGATGATGGTGTTGCTGAAGTCGATCTGCCGGCCCTCGCCGTCCTCCATGGTCCCCTTGTCGAACACCTGGAAGAACAGCTCCAGCACGTCCGGGTGCGCCTTCTCCACCTCGTCCAGGAGCACCACCGAGTAGGGGCGGCGCCGCACCGCCTCGGTGAGCACGCCGCCCTCGCCGTAGCCCACGTAGCCCGGGGGCGAGCCCTTGAGGGTGGAGACGGTGTGCGCCTCCTGGAACTCGGACATGTTGATGGTGATCAGGTTGCGCTCGCCGCCGTAGAGCAGGTCGGAGAGCGCCAGCGCCGTCTCCGTCTTGCCCACCCCGCTGGGCCCCACCAGGAGGAAGACGCCCACCGGCTTCCCCGGGTCCTCGATCCCCGCGCGCGAGGTGCGGACGCGCTGGGCGATGGTCTCCAGCGCGTGGTCCTGGCCGATGATGCGCCGCCCCAGGTGCGGCCTCCAGCTCCAGCGCCGTCGCCACGTCGTCGCGGAGCATCTTGCCGACGGGGATGCCCGTCCAGCCCGAGATCACCTCGCCCACCAGCTCCGCGTCCACGCACACCGGGACCAGCGGGTGCTCGCCCTGCACCGCCTCCAACTCGGCCGCGGCGGCGTCCAGCTCCGCGCGGAGCGCCGCGGGGTCGGCGGGGGGCGTGTCGCCGTTGCCGGCGCCGTCGGAGCCGCCGCCGTGCGCCAGCTCCTCCAGCCGCTCGCGGGCGGTGCGCACGCGGGCCACCAGGGCGCGCTCGCGCTCCCAGCGGGCGCCCAGGTCGGCGATGCGCGCCTCCGCCTCCGCGCGCTCGGCGGCGATCTCCGCCAGGCGCTCGGCGTGGTCGGCGCCCACGGCGGCCTCGCGCTCCAGCACGCGTGCCTGCACCGCCAGGTCGTCCAGGCGGCGGCCGGCGTCCTCCAGGGCGGCGGGGGTGGCGCTCTGCCCCAGCGCCAGGCGGGCGCAGGCGGTGTCCAGCACGCTCACCGCCTTGTCCGGGAGCTGGCGGTCGGGGAGGTAGCGGTGCGAGAAGCCGCACGGCGGCGTCGCACCCCCTCGTCGAGGATGCGCACGCCGTGGTGCTTCTCCAGCGCCGGGACGATCGCCGCGCATCATCACCATGCACTGCGGCCTCGGTGGGCTCCTCCACCTTGACCAGCTGGAAGCGGCGGGCCAGGGCGGGGTCCTTCTCGAAGTACTTCTTGTATTCCGACCAGGTGGTGGCCGCGATGGTGCGCAGCTCGCCGCGGGCCAGCGCCGGCTTGAGGAGGTTGGCGGCGTCGCCCTGCCCGGCCTGCCCCCCGGCGCCGATCATGGTGTGCGCCTCGTCGATGAAGAGGATGATCGGGGTGGGGGAGGCGCGCACCTCCTCGATGAGCCCCTTGAGGCGGTTCTCGAACTCTCCCTTCACCCCCGCGCCGGCCTGGAGCAGCGCCAGGTCCAGAGTGCGCAGCGTCACGTTGCGCAGCGGCGGGCGGGACGTCGCCCTGCGCGATCCGCAGGGCGAACCCCTCCACCACCGCCGTCTTCCCCACCCCCGCCTCGCCCACCAGGATCGGGTTGTTCTGCCGGCGGCGGGTGAGGATGTCCACCACCTGGCGCATCTCGAAGTCGCGCCCCAGCACCGGATCGATCTGCCCCTCCCGGGCGCGCGCCGTCAGGTCCACGGTGTACTGGTCCAGCCCCGGCGTCCGCCCCCCCGCGGGGCGCCCGGGCGCGGCCCCGTCCCCGGGCACGGCGGGGCCCTCCGCCTCCGCCGGTCCGTCGTCCTCGGAGGAGACGGCGACGATGCGCGGAAAGTCGCGGCGCAGCTCCTCGGCGTGCATCTTCTCCAGCTCGCGGCTGATCCCGTGGGCCAGGCGCGACAGCTCGTCGTCCGCCAGCAGCGCCAGCAGGACGTGTCCGGTGCGGATCTGCGCGTGGCGCCGTAGTCCACCGAGCCCAGCGTCCACGCCGCGGTCAGCGCCTTCACCAGCGAGGGGCTGAGGGCGGGGTTGCGGGCGTTCCCCGACTTGAGGCGGTCCAGCGCGGCGGCCAGGTCGGCGGCCAGGCGGGAGCGGTTGACCTCGAAGTGGCGCAGGACGGCCGCGACGTCGCCGTCGGTGGAGTCCAGGAGCTTGAGGAGGAAGTGCTCCACCTCGACGTCGTAGTGGGTGCGCGACAGGCAGAGCCCCGCCGCGGACTCCACCGCGCCGCGGGCCCGGTGCCCCAGCTTCCCGACCAGCGATCGCAGGTTGACGTTCATGGGGGTGCACTCCCCTGGAGGGTGAGGATGGTGTCGTCCGCGTCGCGCGCGAACGGGGCCGAGCGCATCCAGGTGGTCCAGCCCAGCGGCTGGGGCTCCTCGTCGGCGCCCAGGACGCAGGCGGGGACGTCGTCGCGGGCCAGCACGAGCTGCAGCTCCAGCTCGAACTGGTCGTGGCACCAGAAGCGGAGCAGCTCCCGCAGCCGGACGTGCGCGCCGCCGGTGGGGAGGAAGTCGTCGAAGCGGGAGCGGGGGAGCGGCCCCAGGCGCACGCGCACGCGCGTCTGCTGGTCCCACACCTCGTCCCCCGCCACGGCGCCCAGGCCGAGCTGCGTGGAGGCGCACTCCTCGTCCCCCAGGGCGCACTGGTCGCGGACCGGGAGGCGGTACCACCCGCCCACGAACTGCTCCACCTCCGCCGCGACGCCGAAGAAGTCCTCCAGGAGCTGCTCCAGCGCCACCGCGCCGCGCGGCTGCGGGGCCAGGAGCCCGGCGTAGGCCGCCAGCGCGCCCGCCGGGACGGGGGTGCGCCCGCGCGCCTCCGGGAGCCCCATCCCCGCGAGGTCCAGGAGGTGCTCCCCCACCCGGTCCTCCTCCCCCTTCTCGTGCGCCACCGCGGGGCGGTGCTTCTCCCAGGCGCGGTAGAACAGGGAGAGGGCGCGGTGCTGGAACAGGTCCAGGAAGGCGCCCAGGGCGCCGTCGCGGGCGCGGCGGCGCTCCGCCGCCAGGAGCGTGTAGTGGTAGGGGAGGACTCCCTGCGGCCCGGTGAGCCCCAGGAAGCGCACGCTCATCCGCGCCGCCTCCCCCTCGCCCTCGGGGATCTCCAGCGACAGGATCTCGCTGGCGGGGAAGGAGATGGTGGGGTCCACGGAGAAGCGCACCACCTCGTCCGCGGGGTCGGCGAAGCGCCCCACCGGGGCCCGCCCGGGGAGGAGGCGCTCCAGCGCCCGCACCGCCTGGAAGAACCCGAACGAGGTGGCGTCGCCGCGGAGGGCGTCCTCCACCCGGCGCGCCTTCACACGAGCGTCTTCCATCCCGACCTCGGCGCCCACTCGCGGAGCATCCCCCGGCGCTGGCGCGTGCGCGCGGCCAGCACGCAGAAGGAGTTCAGGGAGACGTACATCCCCAGGAAGCGCTCCAGCACGCTCGCCAGGAGGTAGACGCCGCCCCCGGCGAACTGCTCCTCGTCGAACTCCACCTCCACCCGCTGTCCGCGCGCGAAGGTGAGCCCGTGCTCGCTCTCGATGCGCGCGTGGCAGGGGCTCCCGCGCACGTCCAAGATCCCCTGGATCTGCCGCTCCCCCGCCCCGGAGCCGCCCGCGTCGTGCAGGCGGAGGAGCTCGCGCAGCGCCTCGCCCCCGCCCTCGGCCAGTGAGGTGTAGTTGAGCGAGAGCTGGGAGACCAGCCGCCAGAGCTGAGGCTTCCCCAGCGCGGGGTGCACCACCGGGGTGGGCTTGACCAGCGCCACGATGCGGGTGACCGGCCCTCCCCCGGGCATGGTGAAGTCGCTCCCCCCGGCCCCGAAGGGGAGGCGGGAGGGGAGGTCGCCGTTGAAGCAGAGGAGGCGCGCGGTGGCCGCGTCCAGGTCGGGGTGGACCGTGCGCGCGTCCCCGTCCACGAAGGACAGGTGGACGTCGCTCCCCTCCTCGTGCCGCCAGGCGGAGGGGCGCCGGGACGCGTGCCAGAAGGTGCGCCCCCCGCGCTCGTCCGCGCCGTGCCGGAAGGAGTACAGCGGCTCGAAGCGCACCGGCTCCGCGGCGCCGGGGACCACCGCGACCACCTCCTCCACCGAGAACACCCCGGTGGAGGCGCGGCGGCGGGCGTCGGGCACCAGGAGGTACTCGTGCTGGCGCTGGTTGAGGAGGATGGGCTCGGAGGTCTGCGGGAACAGGTTGACGATGGGGGTGCACCCCAGCCGGACCGTGTCGCGGCCGACCCCGGCCTCCAGCATCTGCCGCCGCTCGCTCCGCTCGAAGGGCGCCACCAGGAACACCACCTCCAGCCGCTCCCCGAACCCCGCCGCGCGCGCGCGGTCCAGCCCGTCCAGCTCCAGGAAGAAGAACTTGTCCGGGAAGGTGAAGTACTCCTGGAGGAGCCGGTACCCCAGGAAGGAGCGGCGGACCGGGGGAGCATCCCCTCGTCCTGCCCGAAGCCGACGGGCCGGAGCGCGGAGGCGGGGAGCGCGACCGGCTCGCGGGTGGAGCCGGGGGTGGCGTCGCGCAGCAGGACGCCCGTGCAGCTGTTGCAGAGCACCTCGTACAGCGTGGAGGCCAGCGCCGGGTCGGCGCTCAGGTGCAGGCGGAGGGTGTCGATCTCCAGCCCGGCGAACGACACATCCGGGAGGCAGTGCAGCTCCAGGCGCAGCGCGGCGGAGGCCTCGCCGGCGCGCACCGCGGGGCGCAGCGCGTGCGGGGCCACCCACTGCGCCGCGGCCACGGTGAGCGGCCAGAGGGTGGTGTCGTAGCAGGTCCGGAAGCGGCACGGCGCGCCTCCCACCGGACGGGAGTACAGCAGGGTGTCGCGGGGCACCCGCAGTCCGGTGGTGAGCTTCCCCTGCTCCGGGTCCAGGTGGAACTCCACCAGCGACATGGAGGGGACGGGGCGGGTGTGGTGCGGGTAGAGCTGGCCGAGCAGCGCCTCGCTGATCTCCGGGAAGTCGTCGTCCAGCTTGACGTGCACGCGCGCGGCCAGGAAGGCGAACCCCTCCAGGAGCCGCTCCACGTGCGGGTCCTCGCACTTGTTGGGCTCCAGCTGGAGGCGGTGCGCCACCTTGGGGTAGCGCCGGGCGAACTCGGCCCCGGTGCGCCGCAGCCAGCCCAGCTCCCGCTCGTAGTAGTGCAGCAGGTCGTCACGCATTCCCGTCTCCCGATACGCGGAACTTCCCGCTGGAGGGCTCCAGCTCGGTGTCGAAGGCCACGCGCTCCGGCCCCGGGTCCATGCGGAGCGTCCCCTCCACCACGAAGCGGATGCGGCGCCCCCCCTCCTCGTCGCGGACCACGGCGGGGGAGACGCGGACCCCGGAGATGCGGGGCTCGAAGGTGGCGATGCACTCCTCCACCTGGCGCAGGAGCCGCTGGCGCGACGGCTCGGAGTCGGAGCTCAGCGAGGTCACGTCCGGGACGCCGAAGTGGTACACGGAGCGCTGCACCTCCGGGTACGAGTCCGGGGCGGGGGCGGCGATGCGGCGCGTGTTGAGCAGCCACTCCACGTCCCGCAGCACCGCCGCCCGGAAGGCCCGCGCCGACTCGGCCAGGGTGGTCGGGGAGTCGGCGGGCTCCCGGGGCGCTTCGTCCACCAGCCGGTCCAGGACCGACGGGCGGACGGTCCGCTCAGCTCCCGGAGCCGTCATTCGCCGCGGCGGAGGCCAGGGTGATGGCCCGCATAGGGTCCAGGCGGCAGATGCGGAGGTAGAGCGCCTCCCGCCCGGAGGTGTTCCCGGGCTCCAGCTTCTCCATGCAGCGGTACGCCAGCCCCAGCGTGCGCGCCACCGTCTCCCCCTCCTCCCACTGCTCCAGGCGGTGGGCCTCCACCTGCTCCAGCAGCTCACGCAGCACCGGCATGGCCACCGAGGCCAGCCCCGCCTCCAGCATCACCTCGGCGGCCTCGGAGCGGCGGAGGAAGCGGGCGCGGACGCTCCGCTCCTGCGCCGCCGCCTGCATCAGCAGCTCCACCGCGCGGTGCGGGTCGCGCGCGCGCAGCGCCGCCACCCTGCGCGCCAGCGCCTCGCCCCCCTCCGGAGATCGGGGCGCCTCCGCGGCTTCCGCGGCGGGGGCCTCCGGTCCGGGCCCGGGGCCCGCGGGCGCGGGGTCGGGCTCGCTCCCGGGCGGGTCGGGCTCGGCCAGCTTCTTCGCCAGGAGCTGCCCGGCGGTCTGCCGCACCTCCTCCACCGCCTCGCGGAGCGTCCGGAAGCCGGGAGCGACGTCCCTGCTGAAGCGGGCCTCGCACGCGCGGTCCAGCGCGTCCAGCTCCGCCAGCGACCCCTCCAGGTCGGCCGCGAGGGCGCGGTACCACTCCTTCGGCGCGCCCCGGAACGACGCTTCGAAGGCGTCGGCGCTCACCTTGCCGGCCTCCACGGCCTCCCTCCACGCCCGGTGCCTGGCCTCGTCGCCGCGGACGTCGGCCTCGTGCCCCAGCTCGCGCGACTGCCTGTAGGCGAAGAAGCCGTGGCCGGCGGGGTCGAGCGGGGCGTTGCGGACCGCGTCGAGCATGGCCTGGTTCTGCCCCACCCACTCCAGCGGCGCGGCGCGCATCTCCGCGTCCCCGTCCTCCAGCTCGGGATAGAGGCCGTCCCAGAACCCCTCGATCAGCGTGCGCAGCAGCTCCAGCCCGGAGCGGAGCCCGGCGAAGCCTTCCCGGCGGGTGAGCGCCTCGACCAGCCACGCCGCCACCTGGAGGTCCTTGGAGCGGGTGGCGAGCACGTCGCCCGCCAGCTCCACCACCCGGGCGTAGTCGGCGGTCTTGCGCTCGCGCTGCCACTCGCCCTGGGGGAGCACGGGCTCCTCGATGCGCGCGATCTTGATCTGGTCGAAGACGGGCTCGTAGCGGACGTTCACGCCGGCCGGGTTGGCGCCGGCGAGGGGGACGAGGAGGTCGCTCCGCAGGGGCATGTCGGGGTGCAGCGGGTGAGGGTGCGCGGCGCGGCTCAGCCGCCGCCGGGAAGGGCCGGGACGGCCGCCTCGATCTCCAGGTCGCGCAGCTCCAGGATGGGGAAGGGCTCGCCGTCCACCAGGAGCATCTTCTGCCCCACCGGGGCCTCGTCCCCGTCCGGGAGCTCCTCCCAGTCGGTCACCCGGCCCAGGCGGACCTCGCCGTCCGGGCTCCGCCAGGAGAGCGGGGCCAGCGCCGGGAGGAGCACCTCCCCCAGCTCCTCCCCGCGGAAGCCGGGCCCCGTCCGCACCATGGCCGGGGCCCAGAGCAGGTCGCGCAGGAGCTTCGGCGCGGCCATCCGGACGGAGGCCACGTGCTCCAGCGGGAGCCAGGTGTACTGCCCCGCGGCGAACACCTCCAGCCGCGCGCCGATCCGCGGGTCGGCGTCCTCCAGCGAGGTGAAGGGGGTCCCGTTCAGCGTCCCGGACACGGGGCGCCCCGCGGGGGCCGGGGGAGCGGGCCCGCGGAGAACGTCTCCTGGCGGACCCGCTCGGCGTGGAGGGCGCTGCGCAGGAGCCACGACCCCAGCTCCGCGTCGCGGCTCCCGCGGGCCAGCACCTCCAGGTGCTTCTCCGCGCGGTCGTACGCCCCCGCAAAGCAGAGGAGCTCGAACAGGAAGGTCCGGCGCCGGACGTCGGTGGGGTCGTCCCGAGCTCGGCGCCGAGCGCCTCGATGGCTTCGTCGAGACGCCCGGCCTCGAACAGGGCGCGGGCTCTCACGCGGCTCCCTCCCGCCGCGTCATACGGAGGCGGTCTGGACGCTCCAGCTCCCCACCACAGGGGAGCCGGTGGCACCCTGGTCGGCCTGCGGCGTGTAGGTGACGGTGACCTTGCCGAAGGCCAGGGAGAGCGACTCCGTGGGCCGGTCGTCCCCGCCGCTGGCGCCCGACCACTGGACCGACTCGACGTACACGTTCTCGAACTCGTACATCAGGAAGTCCACCGGCGACTCGCCGCCCGCCTTGCGGAGCGTCACCTTGGCCTTGGGGTAGTGCTTCCCGGAGCAGCACGCCTGGAAGAGCGGCGGGCTTGCCGCGTCGGTGATCTTGAGGCAGTTGAAGGAGGAGACCGACGCCTTGCCCGCCCCGCCGCCGGCGTCCCGAGGAGCCGATGGTGGTCGGGTTGGAAGCGCCCAAGCTGAAGCTCATCATCTCGATCTGCTTCTCGAAGCCCTTGCGGGTGGACTCGCCGTCGATCCCTTCGATCTTGAGGAATGCGTCGAACGCCATGGAAGCCTCCTGTCGTGACGGTCGTGTGGGGGAGGGGGTCGCCTCAGCCGGCGGCCTGGGAAGGTCCGCCACCAGGCGCATCGAGACGCTCAGCTCGTCCAGCTGGAAGTGCGGCCGGAGGAAGGCGACCGCGCGGTAGGCGCCGGGCTTCCCGGGGATCTCCATCGACGTCGATCCGCGCTTCGCGCGAGCGGGCGCTTGGCCTTGATCGTCCGCCGACGCGTCGTCGTTGGCCACCACGTAGTTGGTGATCCAGCGGTTGAGGAACGTCTCGGCCTGGCTGCGCGACATGAAGCCGCCGATCTTGTCGCGCATCATCGACCTTCAGGTAGTGGGCGAAGCGGGACACGGCGAAGATGTAGGGCAGCTGCGCCGAGAGGCGCGCGTTCGCGGTGGCCGCGTCCTTGTCGTACGACCTTGGGCTTCTGCGCCGACTGCACGCTGAAGAACGCCGCGTAGTCGGTGCCCTTGCAGTGCACCAGCGGGACGAAGCCGAGATCGGCCAGCTCCTTCTCGCGGCGGTCGGTGATCGGCGCCTCGGTCGGGCACTTCATGGCGACGTCGCCCGCTCGGTGCGGAAGTTGTGCACCGGCAGACCCTCGACCAGGCCGCCGCCCTCCACGCCGCGGATCGCCGCGCACCAGCCGTACATGGCGAACGCCTGGGTGAGCCGCGCGCCCAGCGCCCAGGCGGCGTTCCCCCACAGGTACTTGTCGTGGTCGGTGCCGTCGACGTTCTCTTCGTAGTCGAACGCCTCGACCGGCACCGTGTCCTTGCCGTACGGCTCGCGCAGGAGCATGCGCGGCACGGTGAGCGCCACGTAGCGCGAGTCCTCGCTCTGCGCGGAACGACTTCCACTTGGCGTACTCGGTGGTCTCGAAGATCTTGGCCAGGTCGCGCGGCGCGTCGAGCTGCGTGAAGCTCTCCAGGTTGAACATCTCGGGCGACGCCGCGGTCAGGAACGGCGCGTGGGCCGCCGCCGCGACCTGCGAGATCTTCTCCAGCAGCTCGATGTCCTGGCCCGCCCTGCCGAAGTCGTAGTCGCCGATCAGCGCGCCGAAGGGCGCGCCGCCGAAGACGCCGAACTCCTCCTCGTACACCTTCTTGAAGAGCGCGCTCTGGTCGAACTCCGGGGCGCGCTGCAGGTCGCGGAGCAGGTCCTTCTTGGAGACGTTGAGCACCTTGATCTTGAGCATGGTGCTCGTCTCGCTCTGGTTGAGCAGGTACTTCAGCCCGCGCCAGGACGCCTCCAGCTTCTGGAAGTCGGGGTGGTGCATGATCTCGTTGAGCTGCATCGAGATCAGGTGGTCGATCTGGGCGATGCGGGCGTTGATCATCGCCTCGGTGTCCGGCGCGACGGTCATGGAGCCCTTCGAGCACCTCGGACACGAAGCTGCTTGATCAGGTCCTTGCCGCGCTCCCGGGCGGCGGCGTCGCTCCCGAAGCGCCCCTCCTCGACGATCTGGTCGAGGAGGCTGTCCCCGGCGGCCTCGGTGGTGACGGCGGCCTGCGCCTGCCCCTGCGTCTCAGCTTGCGGCATCGGTCGCTCCCTCGGTTTCGAGCTCGGTCTTGAGCCGGTTCAGCTTGCTCCTCGTCTGTGCAGCGTAGCCTGGAGGATCTCCTCGAGCTTGTCGTTCCCCTGCAGGCTCCCGCGCAGGTCGGCCAGCTGGCGGCGCAGCTCCAGCAGCTTGCGCAGCGGCTCCACCTGCTCGGCCACCTGGTCCGGCGAGAAGTCGTCCAGGCTCTCGAAGTGGAGATCGACCCCGATCTGCCCGGCCGCCGGGTCGTCGCTGAGCTTGTTCTCGACGCGGAACGCCAGGTGCGGCTTCATGCTCGCGCAGGACGTCGTCGAAGTTGTCGGGGGTCACCTCGACGAACTTGCGGTCCTTGAGCCGCGCCAGCGGCTCCGACGGGCTGCCCGGTGAAGTCGCCGAGCACGCCCATGACGAAGGGCAGCTCCTTCATCTCGATCGCGCCGCCCGTCTCCACGTCGTAGGTGATGTGAACGCGGGGAGGGCGGACGCGCTCGAGCTTCCGGTGGATACTTTCTGCCATGCTCGACTCCTGGTTGGGCCGGTCGGGGGAAAGGGGACCTCGGTGCGGGTCCGGGAGGACGCCGCGCGGGGAAGACGGACGGGGGCCTGCACCTGTCGGCGCAGGCTAATCCCGGCCGGTACGCGAGTCAAGGAACTTCGGAAGCCGCCTCCGGGGAGCCGTCAGCGGGGGACGCGCCCCCCCAGCCAGCGGTTGACCCCGTTCCGCAGCCGGTTCCCGGCCTCGGCCGCGGCGCGGGCGCGGAGCCGCTGGTAGGTCAGGCGCACCAGCATGGAGCCGGGGGCCGCCCGCGACACCCGGTACATGGCGGCGGCGGCGCCCGCGTAGTCCCTGCGGTCGAACTGGTCCAGGGCGTTGGAGAAGGCCAGCACGGTGTGCAGCTCCGTCACGCGGTTGGCCTCCCGCTCCGCGCGCAGCCGCTCGGCGGCCTCGGGGGAGAGCGCCACGGAGAGCCCCTGCATCAGCTCGTCCGACAGCTTCTCCTGCACCTCGAAGATCCGCTTCTCCGACCCGGTGGCCTGCGCCGTCTTGACGATCTCGCCGGTCTCCACGCGGATTACCCGCGCGTCGATGCGGACCCGCGGCTCCAGCGCGGCCAGCGCCCCGGCCACCACGTACTCGGCGCCCGCCATGCGCCCCACCCGCGCCGCCGTGGCCGGGTCGAAGTACGGGGTCCGCTGCAGGTCCAGCTCCGCCGTCAGGCTCTGCAGGTGCTCCCGCTCCACCAGCCGGATCTCCTCCACGGAGGAAAGGTCCGTGATGGTCATGGCGGCCAGCCCCTTCCCCAGCGCGTCGTACTCGGAACGCCCGGAGGCGTTGTCGAAGGCGAGCACGGCCACGGTCTTCCGCTCGACGGGACGGTCGGCGGAGAAAGAGAGGGAAGGGGCGAGCGCGGTGAGCGCCAGGAAGATCGTCGCGGTCCGCATCCGCACACCCGAAGAAGAGGTGGAGCCGGGGGCGGACGCGCCCCCGCCGAATCCGGCGCAGACCGCGGGAGGGGCAAACTCGGTGCCGCACGTGCGCCAGGCGTTCACCCCCCGGTTTCTCCAGCAGCGGCGCGGTTTCGAGGCCGCCGTGCCGCACCGGACGGACACCCCGCGCGTACCATCCCTGCCCCACAATGGGACGTTTGCGCCACACTTTGAGGCGGCCTTGCCGGAAGCGATTGCGCTCCCCGCGGCGAGCCGCTATCAATGTCCCTCCCCCCGCGCGGCGCCCGCCGCGGAGCCACCGGTCCTCCACCCCCGGCGGGACGGCAGCATGCGACAGATGCAGAAGGTACTCTGGACCAAGGGCGTCCTGCTGAGCCCCCAGCACCTCCAGGCGCAGGACCGCTTCCTGGAGGACCTGGTCGGGTTCCAGCTCTCGGCGCTGACCTTCTGTCCCTGGGGGTTCGCCCGGCTGGAGGTGGACCGGGAGGCGCTGGCGGGGGGAACTCTCCTGCTGTCGGCGGCCGCGGGGATCTTCCCCGACGGGCTGGCGTTCGAGATGCCGGACGCGGACGCGGCCCCGCCGCCCAAGCCGCTGGAGGCCCACTGGCGTCCGGACCAGGAGACGATGGAGGTGCACCTGGCCATCCCGGAGACGCGCACCGGGGGGTACAACGTCTCGGTGTCGCGGAGCGACCGGAACACCCGCTACCTGTCGGAGGTGGCGATGCGCCGGGACGAGAACACGGGCCTGGCGGAGAAGCCGATCCAGCTGGCGCGCAAGAACTTCCGCCTCCTGGCCCAGGGCGAGTCCACGGAGGGGTACTCGCTCCTCCCGGTGGCGCGGGTGTCCCGCACGGCGGCCGGCGGCTTCCAGCTCGACCCGCGCTTCGTCCCCCCCCTGATCGACTTCTCCGCCAGCGAGTACCTGCTGACCGTGGCGCGCCGCCTGGTGGAGGTGCTCACCGCCAAGAGCAGCGCCCTGTCCGGGGCGCGGCGGCAGCGGAACCAGTCGCTGGCGGACTTCGGGGTGACGGACGTGGCGAGCTTCTGGCTCCTCTACACGGTGAACACCCACCTCCCGCGCTTCCGCCACCTGTTCGAGGTGCGGCGCGGGCACCCGGGCGAGCTGTTCGGGGCCATGGCGGCGCTGGCGGGGGCGCTCACCACCTTCTCCACCACCACGCACCCGCGGGAGATCCCCCTCTACGACCACGCCGACCTGTCGGAGTGCTTCACCCGGCTGGACGCGATGCTGCGGGAGCTGCTGGAGACGGTGGTGCCGGAGGGCGCGGTGACGCTCCCGCTGCGGCTGACGCAGCCCTCGGTGCACGCCACGGCGATCGACCACGACCGCTACCTGGCCGCGCCGGAGTGGTACCTGGCGGTGAAGACGGGGGGGAAGCAGGACGAGCTGGTGCGCAGGGGGCCGCAGCTCCTCAAGGTCAGCTCGGCCGACCAGATTGAGCGCCTGATCAAGCGGGCCCTCCCGGGGGTGGCGCTCCGGCACGTCCCGGTCCCGCCGGGCGCGGTCCCGGTGAAGCTGAGCCGCGAGTACTTCGCCCTGGACCGCTCGGGGCCGGACTGGGACGCGATCCGGATGACCCGGAACCTGGCCGTCTACGTCCCGTCCGACTTCCCCGACCCGGAGCTGGAGCTGGTGGTGGTGCTCCCACCCTCGGGCGGCTGAGGCGACGAAGGCTCCCGGGTGAGGGCCAGGAACAGGATGAGGAGCAGGGCCAGCACGAACACCGCCGCCAGCCCGATCAGGAGCGGCTTCCGCGACGCTGGGGGCGGCGGGACGGCGGGGGGCGGGGTGGAGGCCGAGAACGGGAACGCCGGCGCGGACGGCGCCCCCATCGACGGTGGGACCGGGGGGAGCCCGGACCCGACGGAGTAGACCGGCTCGGGGCGCGCCGGCGCGTCCAAGCGGAGCCTGCTGAGGTAGTCGTCCGTGCCCGCCGCGAAGCCCGGCTCCCCCAGCCGGAGCGGCGGGGAGGGCGGCGCGGCGGGGGGCTCCGGGGCAGCCCGCGGCGGCGGGGCCGCGGGCGTCTCCGGCCGGCGGAAGAGCTGGCTGAACTCCCCGGAGCGGGGGGCGCCGCCGAACGGCGGCTCCGCGGCCGGAGGGGGCGGCGGCGGCGGGGGAGGAGCCGGGGGCGGCTCGATCCGCTCCTCCACGGGCGCCGGGGGCGCTGGCTCCGGCTCCGGCTCCGCCGCGGGCGGGGGGAGCTCCACGGCAGGAGGCTCGGGAACGACGGCCGCGGGCGCCTCCGCCTCCCGGGCCTCCGGGACCGGGGGAGCGGCGGGCTCCGGGTCCGCGGGAGGCGGGGCCTCGACGACCGGCGGTGGTGGTGGGGGCGGAGGAGGAGGCGGAGGAGCGGGCTCCGGCTCCGGCACGGGCTCCGGTGTGGACACAGGGAGCGTCGGCGCCTTGAACATGCGGGTGAACTCGCCCGGGCCCTGCGCGGCGGGCTCGGCCTCCGCGGGGGGCGGCGGGGCGGGGAGGGAGGCGCCCTCGCGGAGCCAGCGCTCCAGCGAGTCGAACTCCAGGAGGAAGCGGGTCACCACCACCGGGAACCCGTCCACCTCCGCCACCTCCAGCACCTTGCGGCGCTCGTCGGGCTCCAGCCGATCCACCAGCGCCAGCAGCCCGCGCCCCTCCCCGTCCAGGAAGTGGGCCATCACCATGGCGCCGCCGGGGGCCTGGGCGTGGTGGCTGCGGACGCTCCCGTCCGTGACCTGCTTGAGGAGCCGGTACCTGGCGCGGAACTCTTCCCCGGTCATCGCGATCGGCTGGGCGGGGGGGAGCGAGGGCCCGGCAGCGCGCCGGGAGGGACGGTACTTTCGAAACTAGGCCGGGCGCGGACGGGGCGCAAACTCCCGCGTGCCGCCACACCCGACGACGAGGATGGGGATGAGATCTCTTTCCCGCGTGGTCTGGAGCGAGGGGATGCACCTCGCGCAGCACCACTTCCAGGCCCAGAGCCGGTACTTCGAGGAGTTGGCCGCCTTCACCCTGTCGCACCTCTTCTTCCGCCCCTACGGGGTGGTGGGGTGCGAGCTGGACGCGGAGGCGCTCCTCAACGGCACCGTCTCGCTGCGGCACGCCCGCGGGGTGATGCCGGACGGGCTGGCGTTCCACTTCCCGGAAGACGCCCCCCCGCCGCCGCTGGACGTGCGCGAGCGCTTCTCCCCCACGCAGGACGCCCACCTGGTGCTCCTGGCCGTCCCCGCCTGGCGCCCCGGCGGCGCCAACGCCGCCCCGGAGGGCGGAGCGGACGGGAGCGCCCGCTTCGTCGCCGCCACGGAGCCGCTGCGCGACGAGACCACGGGGCAGGACGAGAAGCCGGTGGCGCTGGCCCGCAAGAACTTCCGCCTCCTGCTGGACGCTGAGGCCACGCCGGAGCTGGTGACGCTCCCCCTGGCCCGGGTGCGGCGCGACCGCTCGGGGCACTTCGTCTACGACCCGGACTACGTCCCCCCCTGCCTCCAGATCGGCGCCAGCGACCGGCTGACGCGGCTCTTGGGCGGGCTCATCGACACGCTGGATGCCAAGGCCGACGCGATGATGCGGGAGCGCCCCGCCGCCGGAGGGGTGCGCTCCGGGTACTCGCCCCGGGAGATCGCCAGCTTCTGGCTGGCCCACGCCATCCACTCCAGCCAGGCCCCGCTTCGGCACCTGCTCCACGCCCGCACCTCGCACCCGGAGCAGCTGTACGTGGAGCTGTCGCGGCTGGCTGGGGCGCTCTGCACCTTCTCCCTGCACTCCGACCCGCGCGACCTCCCGCTCTACGACCACGACGCCCTGGACCGCTGCTTCGACGCGCTGGAGCGGCACGTCCGCGAGCACCTGGACGCAGTGATCCCCACGGGGTGCATCACGGTCCCGCTGGGCCCGGCGGAGGAGCACTTCTTCACCGGGGCGGTCACCGACCGGCGCTGCCTGGCGCCGTCGCACTGGTTCCTGGGGGTGCGCTCCAGCGCCGGGCAGGGCGAGGTGATCGACCGGGTGCCGAAGCTGCTCAAGCTGTGCTCCACCAAGCACATCGTCCGGCTGGTGAGGGAAGCCTTCCCCGGTCTCCCGCTGGAGCACGTCCCCTCCCCCCCGGCGGAGATCTCGCCGCGGCTGGGGACGCAGTACTTCCGCGTCCGCACCACCGGGCCGTGCTGGAGCTCCATCGTGGAGACCGAGCAGGTGGGGGTCTACGCCCCGGGTGCCATCCCCGACGCCGAGCTGGAGCTGCTGGTGGTCCCGGAACGGTAGGAATCCGGCGGAGCGAAACTTGTGGCGGGAGCCCCAAACCGCCATTACATTGCGTCCCCTGCGCGACGCCGGGCCTCCCCGCCCGGCTCCACCTCCCGACCCACGGCCGCCTCCGATGACCACCGCGACACTGGAACCCTCGGCCCCCGCAGCCCCCGCGGGCGCGCAGCGGCGCGGACAGCTCGCCCTCCTCCTCCAGGAAGCCTTCACCGCCGCCATCCGGCTCCGCTCGCAGCGCCAGGTGGTGGCCGACGCCGCCCTGTTCCGCGGGCAGGTCAAGCAGCTCCTGGCCGCCACCGACCACGACGCCCGCCGCTTGGGGTACGACGCCGGGCACGTCCGCCTCGCCATCTACGCCTACATCGCCTTCCTCGACGAGTCGGTGCTGAACTCGGGGCAGCCGGCCTTCGCCTCGTGGCCGCGGCAGCCGCTGCAGGAGGAGGTGTTCGGCGACCACATGGCCGGCGAGACCTTCTTCCGCAACCTGGAGGAGCTGCTGGGCAGGCAGGACTCGGAGGACGTGGCCGACGTGCTGGAGGTGTACCACCTCTGCCTCCTGCTCGGCTTCCGCGGGCGCTACGCCGGCGGGGAGCGGGGCGGGGCGGAGGGGCTGGCCGCCGCGGCGCAGGACAAGGTCCGCCGGGTGCGCGGCGGGGCGGGGCCGCTCTCCCCCGCGTGGGCGCTCCCCCAGGGCGAGGTCCTCCCGGTGGCGGAGGACCCCTGGATCCGCCGCCTGGTCCTGGCCGCGGCCGGCGCCGGGGGCACCGCGCTCGTCCTCTACGTGCTCTTCCTCCTCCTCCTGCGGCCCGGGGTCGGCGACCTCCGGGCGCTCGTCGAGCGCCTGATCGGCTGACCCCCGCACCCCGCCCGCACTCCGTGGACCGAAGCACCCCATGAACAGAACCAAGATTTCGCTGGCGTCGGCCGGAACGCTCCTGTCCTTCCTGGGGCTCGCCTGGGCGGCGGACGCCCTCCTGGGGCTCGGGGGGTGGAGCCGCACGGTGCTCTGGATCGGGCTAGGCGTGCTGGGCGCGGCGGCGGCCGTGCTGGTGTGGCTCTACGGGGCCCCCCGCGCCGCGGCCCCGCTGGCCGAGGCGGAGCAGGGGGAGCTAGCCGAGGTGGACGCCACCCTGTCGGCGGCCCAGACGCGGCTGGCGGAGGCGGGGCTGGCGGAGACCTCGCGGCTCGGCAAGCTCCCGGTGGTGCTGGTGCTGGGGCCCGGCGGGAGCACCAAGACCACCACGCTGGTCCAGTCGGGGCTGGAGCCCGAGCTGCTGGCGGGGGAGGTGGAGAGGAACGGGGCCACGGTCCCCACGGCGGGGGTGAACCTGTGGTACGCGCAGGGGATGGTGTTCCTGGAGGCGGGGGGGCGGGTGGTGGACGACCCCTCCCGCTGGGAGCGGGTGGTGCGGCGCATCCAGCCCGACCGGCTGGCCGCGGCGTTCGCGCGGGGCGCGCAGGCCCCGCGCATGGCGGTGGTGTGCTTCGGCTGCGACGAGCTCCTCAAGCCCGGGAGCGCCGAGTCGGTCCCCGCCGCCGCGCGCCGGCTCCGCGCGCGCCTGGCCGAGGTGTCGCAGCGGCTGGGGATCCGCCTCCCCGTGTACGTGCTCTTCACCAAGTCGGACCGCCTCCCCTACTTCGACGACTACGTCCGCAGCTTCTCCCGGGAGGAGGCGCAGGAGGTGCTGGGGGCCACCCTCCCCGCCAGCCAGCCCCCCTCGGTGGGGCTGTACGCGGAGCACCAGTCGGAGCGGCTGTCGTCCGCTTTCCAGCAGATCTACCGCTCGCTGGCGCTGCGCCGGGTGGAGGTGCTCCCGCGGGAGGCGAGAGAGGAGGTCCGCACCGGGGCGTACGAGTTCCCGCGGGAGCTGCGCAAGGTGACCGACCTGGCCTCGCAGTTCCTGGTGGAGCTGTGCAAGCCCAGCCAGCTGGGGGTGAGCCCGTTCCTGCGCGGCTTCTACTTCACCGGGGTGCGCACCGTGGTGGTGAGCGACGCCCCCGAGGTGGCCGCCCCTCGGGCCCCCGCCGCCCCCGTGCAGCAGCTCTCGCTGGGCGCAACCTCGGTGTTCAGCGCGGCGCACCTGCGGCAGGCCGCCGCCGCCGCCCCGGCCGCGGGCGGGTTCGGCTCGCGCGAGGTCCCGGAGTGGCTCTTCCTCAAGCGGCTCTTCCGCGAGGTGATCCTCCAGGACCGCGCGGCCATGGGGGTCACCGGCGGCGGCACCCGCGTCAACCTGCTGCGCCGCGGGCTGATCGGAGCGTCCGCCGCCGCCGCCGCGGTGCTGGCGGTGGGGATGGTCGTCTCCTTCTTCCAGAACCGCGCCCTGGTGCGCGACGCCCTGGCCGCGGCGCAGGGGGTGGAGACGCTGGCCCCCGCCGGGGCGGAGCCCCCCACGGCGGACGCCCTGCGGAGGCTGGACGCGCTGCGGGTGCAGACCGAGCGCGTGGGGGCGTACGAGCGGGAGGGCCGCCCCTGGCGGCTGGGATGGGGGCTGTACACCGGCTCGCGGATGCACCCGGAGCTGCGCCGGCTGTACTTCGAGCGCTTCGAGCGGCTCCTCTGGGGTGCCACCCGCGGCGACCTGCTCGCCTCGCTGGACGGGCTCCCCGACGCCCCCTCGGCGACCGAGGAGTACGGGAGCGCCTACGCCGGCCTCAAGGCCCACCTGGTCACCACCAGCCACCCGCGCGAGAGCACCCCGGCGTTCCTCACCCCGGTGCTGGTGGACCGGTGGAGCGCCGCGCGCCCCACCGACCCGGAGCGGGTGGAGCTGGCCCGCCGCCAGTTCGACTTCTTCGCCCGCGAGCTCCCGCACGGCAACCCGTACCGCGAGCCCCCGCGCGAGGGCACCGTCTCCCGGACGCGCTCGTACCTGGGGCAGTTCGCGGGCGCGGAGCGCTTCTACCAGGCCATGCTGGGCGAGGCCTCCAAGAAGGCCGGGGGGAACGTGGAGTTCAACCGGAGCTTCCCCGGCTCGGAGGCGGTGCTGCGCAACCCGTACGTGGTCCCCGGCGCCTTCACCCGGGAGGGGTGGGCGTTCGTGCAGGAGAACCGCGACGCGGCGGACCGCCTGTTCGGCGGGGAGGAGTGGGTCCTGGGCTCGCGGGCCGTGACCCCGGGCGACCGCGACCGGCTGGCCCGCGAGCTCCGCTCCCGCTACGTCTCCGACTACGTCCGCCACTGGCAGGCCTTCCTGAACGCCGGGACCCCGGCCGGCTTCGCGGGGCTGGGCGACGCCGCGAACAAGGTGGGGCGGATGGCGGCCAACGACTCGCCGCTCCTGCAGATGCTCGCCGTGGCCTCGCGGCACACGGCGGTGGACTCGGCGCAGGTGGGGAGCGTGTTCCAGCCGGTGCACTCCGTGGTCCGCCCGGACTCGACGGAGCGGCCCGCCGGCGGTCCCAACGCGGCGTACATGCAGGCGCTGGCGGGGCTGCACTCCTCACTGAAGCGGGCGGCCACCGCCCCCCGGTCACCCGGCAGCAGGCCCTGGACGAGGCCTCCCGGAGCGTGTCCCAGGTGGAGGGCGAGGTCCGGATGCTGGCGCAGGGCTTCCACATCGAGGGCGAGGCCGGCCGGGTGGGGAGCGCCGTGCAGCGGCTCCTGCTGACCCCGGCGTCCGCGCTGGGCGCCGTCAACACCGCCCTCAAGGACCTCCCCGATCCGGAAGCGGAGGCCAAGGCCGCCGCCGCCGCCGGGATCAACCAGCAGGGCGCGGCGTTCTGCCGGGCCTACGGGCGGCTGGCCGCCAAGTACCCGTTCAACCGCCGCGCCTCCGCGGAGGCGCGCGTGGACGAGGTGTCGGCGGTGTTCCAGAAGGAGGGGAGCGCCCTCTGGAACCTGTACGACGGGGCCCTCCAGCCCCTGCTGGTGCGCCAGGGGAACGGGTACTCGGCCCGCGCCGGGGCGCAGCCGGCGCCCTCCCCCGCGTTCGTGGGCTTCTTCAGCCGCGCGGCGGACGTCTCCAACGCGCTCTACGACGGCGGGAGCGGGCCCGAGCTGGCCTTCACGCTCCGCCCGCAGACCTCCGCGGAGCTCCCCGAGATCACCGTGACCATGGACGGGCAGCGGGCCACCTTCACCCGCACCTCCGCCGCCGACCGCCCCTTCGTGTGGAACGGGGCGCGGGCGCAGGGGGTCCGCGTCACCGGCCGGGTGGGCGGCGCCGAGGTCACCCTCCTGGAGGCGCATGGGCCGTGGGCCGTCTTCCGCCTCTTCGGGCGCGGCGAGTGGTCGGGCCTGGGCGACGGGCGCTGGGTGGTCCGCTGGCGGCTCGCCCAGCCCGCGATGACGCTGACCGCCAACGTCGGCTTCGAGGGGGGGGCCCCCCTCCTCAACCCCGACTACCTGGGACGCCTCGGCTGCGTGTCCCGCATCGTCCGATGAATCCCTTACCCGACAGGAGCCAGCGCATGCGACTCTCCCTTCCCCTGGTCTGCGGTCTCGCCGTGCTCGCGGCCGGGTGCGGCGGTCCCTCCGCTCCCCCCCCCTGCTCCCGGTCCCCAGCGCCTCGGTGCTCTACTACGACAACCAGGGGGCGCTGCGCGACTCCGTGCGCATGGTGGTGCGGGACGAGGCCGGGCTGCGGGCGCTCTGGGGGCGGGTGACCGCGGGGCAGTCCTCGCCGCCCCCGGCGCCGGCGGTGGCGTTCGACCGGGAGATGGTGCTGGTGGTGGGCGCCGGCCGGAAGTCGCCGGAGGACCAGATCCAGGTGGACAGCGTGGGCGTGCGCCGCGAGATGGGCCCCAGCGGGAGGATGCGCGACGTCCTCGCCGTGCAGGTGCGGACCACCGAGGGGTGCGGGCGCTTCCGCACCGCGGCGTACCCGGTGCAGATCGTCCGGGTGCGGCGGTACGACGGCGAGGTGGGCTTCGTGGAGCGGCGCGAGCGCGCGGAGGGGTGCAGCTAGACCGCAGGAGGAGGCCGAATGGACACCCCGCAGGCGTCTTCCGTCCCCCCCGCCGACCCCCTGGTGGGGACCACCTTCGCGGGACGCTACCGCATCGTGGGGAAGCTGGGCGAGGGCGCCATGGGCGCCGTCTACCTGGGCGAGCACCTCCGCATGGGCCGCCGCGACGCCATCAAGGTGCTCCGCGGCCCGCTCACGGAGGACGCGGAGTCGGTCGCGCGCTTCCTGCGCGGGGCCCGCAACGTGTCCCGCGTCCGCCACCCCAACGTCTGCACCGTCTACGACTTCGGCGACACCGAGGACGGGCTCCAGTTCCTGGCCATGGAGTACGTGGAGGGGGAGTCGCTGCGCGACCTGCTGGAGCGGGAGGGGCCGCTCCCGCCGGAGCGCGCCGCGCACGTGGCCGTGCAGGTGGCGGAGGCGCTGGAGGCCGCCCACCGGGCCGGGATCGTCCACCGCGACCTGAAGCCGGCCAACGTGATGGTGGCCCGGGAGTGGGACGGATCGGACCAGGTGAAGGTGGTGGACTTCGACATCGCCAAGGGCTCGCAGGAGGGGGAGGAGGGCGAGGTCACCCGGCTGGGGTTCGTGGTGGGGACGCCGGAGTACATGAGCCCCGAGCAGCTCATGGGGGAGCGGCTGGACGGGCGGAGCGACGTGTACTCGCTGGGGATCCTCTTCTTCCGGATGCTCGCGGGGGTCCTCCCGTTCCGCTCCACGGCCCCGCACGAGCTGATGGTGGAGCGCCTGACGCAGGCCCCCCTCCGCCTGGAGGAGGCGGCCCCCGGCCGCCCCTTCCCCCCCGGGCTCCAGGCCGCCGTCGACCGGGCGCTGGAGCGCAAGGCGTCCGAGCGCCAGCCCAGCGCCTCCGCCTTCGGGCGCGAGATCGCGGCGGCCGTGGGGGTGCCCGCCCCGGCGCAGCCCCCGCGCCCCGGCGCGGTCCCCCGGACGCGCGTGGCGGAGTCGGTCCCCGCCGAGATCCCGGCGACGGTGGAGGCCCGGCGCGCCGCGCGGCGGCGCATCGGGGACGCCGTCCGGCGCACGGCGCCGCGGCGGATCGGGCTGGCCGCGGCGGCGGGGGCCGGGGCCGTGGCGCTCCTCGCCGGGGCGTGGGCCCTGTTCGGACCGGACGGAGAGACCGCCCCGGAGCCCGCGGCGCAGGCCCCGGCCGCCACCACGGCCCTGGCCGTGCCGGACAGCCAGCCGGTCGTGGCGCTCCCGGACTCCGCGCCCCGGGACACGGCCTCCGCCGCCGGACCGGCAGCCGCGGAGGAGCCGGCCCCGGAGAAGGTCGTGCAGTTCTCGCAGCCTGTCGAACGGCTCCCCCGCGAAGCCGAGCCTCCCCCGCCGGCGCGGCGGCGCGGGATCACGGCGGCGGACGCGAAGCGCATCACGGACCGCCTCTTCGAGCGCCTGGATCCCGGGCTTTCACCGCCGCGTCGGAACGCCCTTCGTGACTCCGCTCGGGCCATCTGGAACCTCCCCGGTGCCGGCGACCAGGAGCGTGCCACCGCGGCGTACATCCTGGGGACCATGGCGGCGGACGCGCGGAACCAGGTGCTGTGCACCCAGTGGGCGGAGCGTGCCGTGGACCTGAGACCCGCGTACACGGCCTACCAGTACCTGCTGAACCGCTGCCAGGAAATGGAGCCGTGAGCGCCTTCGGCTGGCAGGACCGCCCCGTCCGCCTGACGGTCTCGGGGCGGACCGACCCCGGGATGCGGCGGAGCGAGAACCAGGACGGCTTCCTGGTGGCGGAGCTCCACGAGGACACCGACGGGGCGCTCCTGGACTCGGCGCGGACCGCCGGGGGCGCGGGGGAGGTGGTGCTCGGCCCGCGGGGGCTACTCGCGGTGGTGGCGGACGGGATGGGGGGCGCCTCCGGCGGCTCGCTGGCCAGCCGGCTCGCGCTGGAGACCATCCACCGGACCCTACGGGAGCGCTGGAGCCCCGACCGCAACCACTCCCCCCAGCAGTTCACCCTGCGCCTGCGCGAGGCCGTGGAGCGCGCCAACGACGCCGTGCATGGGGAGTCGCTGCGCGACTCGCGGCACCGGGGGATGGGGACCACCGCCACCGCCGCGGGGTTCCTGGACGGGTTCCTGTACCTGGCGCAGGTGGGGGACTCGCGGGCGTACCTGGTGCGCCGCGGGCGGGCCGTCCAGCTCACGCGCGACCAGTCGCTGGTGCAGGAGCTGGTGGACGCCGGGACCATGACCCCCGAGGAGGCGGAGCGGAGCGGCCAGGGGAACGTCCTCCTCCAGGCCGTGGGTCCCGAGCCGAGCGTCCGCGTGGAGCTGACCTACCAGGAGATGCGCCGCGGCGACGTGGTGGTCCTCTGCTCCGACGGGCTCTTCCGGGTGGTGCGCACGGAGGAGATCGCCGGGGCCGCCGCGCGCGCGCCCGACGTCGCAGCGCTGTGCGAGGAGCTGGTCCGCACCGCCAACGAGCGGGGCGGTCCCGACAACGTCACCGTGGTGGCGGTCCGCGCCGACGGGGCCGGGCTGGACGACCCGCGGGAGGGCGACCCGGTCGGACGGCAGGTGCTGGCGCCCTCCGGCGCGTAGCGCAGGCGCCCCCGATGACCGCCGAGGTGCACGTCCTCTCCGGGAGCCGCGCCGGGCTGGTCTTCCCGCTCTCCGCCGGCCGGGTCACCGTGGGTCGGCACCCGGACGCCGACCTCCGCTTCCACCCCGAGGGCGACCTGGACGTGTCCGCCCGCCACGCCGAGATCGCCCGGGAGGGAGGCGGGTGGCGCCTGCGCGACCTGGGGAGCCGCAACGGCACCTGGGTCAACGGCGAGCGGGTGGCCGGGGAGGCGTGGCTGCGGGACGGGGACCGGGTGGCGTTCGGCCGCGGCGGGCCGGTGGCCGAGTTCCGGCACCGCGCCGCGGCCTCCCCCACCGTCCGGGTGCGCGCCGAGGTGGCGCGGCAGACCCGGCGGCTGCGCCGGGTGTCGCTGGGGCTGGCCCTCCTCCTGGCCGGAGTGGTCGGGGTGTTCCTGGCGGTGGGGCGGATGGAGCGGGCGGCGGGGGAGCGGGAGCGCGGGGCCCTGCGCTCGCGGGCGGACAGCATCCGCGCGGCGGGCGAGGGGGAGATCCGCTCGCTGCGGGCGCGCGTGGCCGCGCTGGTGGACACGCTGGGGCGCGCGCAGGCGGAGGTGCGGGAGGCCCGCGCCGCCCTCGCCGACGCCGAGCGGCGCAGCGACACCGTGCGCCTCCCGACCCTGCGGCGGCGCCTGCGCGACGCCACGGCGACGCTGGAGCGGCGGCAGGTGGCGGCGGGGCTGGATGTGGGCGCCATCCAGCGGGGGAGCCGCCCCGCGGTGGCGCTGATCCACGTGGAGTCGGAGACGGGGGAAGTGGTCGCGGCCACCGCCTTCGCCGTCCGGCGCGACGCGGTGCTCCTCACCAACCGCCACGTGGTGGCCGGCGCGGACGGGACCGGGCGCCCGCGGCGGATCGCGGTGCAGTTCTCCGCCTCCGACCAGGTGTGGCCGGCCCGGCTCCTGGCCGTCTCCGACGAGGCCGACCTGGCCCTGGTCAAGGTGGACAACGTGGTGGGGGACGTGCCCACGGTACGCGCGCTCAACCTGCGCGCCGACACCCTCCCCCGCGGCGCCCCGGTGGCGATCATCGGCTTCCCTCTGGGGCGGGGAATGCAGCCCGAGGGGCGGACCGTGCGCCCGCTCCTCTTCACCGGGACGATCCGCGCAGCCGGGGCACGGCGGCTGGAAGTGCAGGGGTTCGGGGCGGTGGGGGCCAGCGGGAGCCCCATCCTGGACGCCCGCGGGGAGGTGATCGGCGTCCTCTACGGCGGGCGCCCCGACCCCGCCGACCCGCTGGTGTTCGGGGCCCCCGCCGCCGCCGCCGCGCGCCTGCTGGCGAGGGTTCGGTGAGGGCTCAGGTCTCGGAGAGCTGCCGCAGCGCCTCGCGGGCTTCGGTCATCTCCGGGAAGCGCTCGGCGATCGAGCGGTACAGCTCCACCGCCTTGTCCTTCTCCCCGCGGTCCTGGTAGAGGAGGGCCTTGGAGTAGAGGGTGGCCGCCTCGGTGGGGATGCGGCGGGCCTGGCGGGCCTGCTGGACGGCCCGGGGAAGCGGGGGGAGCCGGACGTCGCGGGTGATCTTCCCCGCCATCTGCACCAGCAGATCGTACAGCCGCTCCTTGCGGTCGCGCACCTGCTCCGACCTGAGCACCTCCCCCGTCTCCACGTCCACGATCCGGCCGTCCAGGCGGAAGGTGCCGTACAGGTCCACGAAGCCGCCGGTGACCACGTAGCGGGCCCCCACCAGCTTCCCCACCCGGGCGGCGGTCCGCGCGTCCACCCGCCCGGAGGCGGCCAGGTCCTGCTCCTCCATCACCTCGGCGAGCGCGCTCCGCTCCACGATGCGCAGCGCGGGGTTCTGCGCCAGCTCGGTCAGGAGCATCTGCTGCACCCCCACGCGCAGCGGCTCCAGGTCCTCCCGGTTCGGGCCCAGCGACCCGCCGTTGCTGAAGGGGAGGACGGCGATCCCGGGGCGGTCGTCCTCCGCCTGGCCGGCGGCCGTGGAGGGCGCGGCCGCGGCGAGCGACAGGAGGAGCGCGGGGACGAGGAGCAGGGGACGCATCGGGCCCTCCGGGAAGCGGTTTCGGGGGGAGGCGGGTGGGGAGGGGGCGCCGCACCGCTCGCATCGCGCCGCGGCCCGTGCCCCTCCTCAGTGTACGCCGGGATCTCGCCGCACCGCAAGGAGAAAGCTCCATGGACCACCTCCGCACCCGCCCGCTCCTCCGCCTGGCCGTGGCGCTCCTGGCCGCGGGCTGCGCCGCCCCGTCCGCGCCCCCCGCCGCCGCGCCCCCCGCCGACCTGGCGCGGCTGGAGAGCGCCGTCGCGCGCACCCCTCGCGACCCGGGGGCCCTCGTCTCCCTGGCCGCCGCCTACGAGGAGCGCGAGCGCTGGGACGACGCGCGCGCCGCGTACCGACGCGCCCTGGACGCGCGCCCGCCCGCCGGGGCCGCGATGCGGGTGCGCGACCGCCTCCTCCTGGTGGAGCGGCGCTCACTCGCGGCCGAAGCCCGGAGCGCGCTGGCGCGGGAGCGCGAGCTGTCCGCGGCGGCGCCGGAGCCCCGCACGGTAGCGGTGTTCCCCTTCGCCCACGCCGGGGGTCCGCCGGAGCTCCGCCCGCTGGGGCGCGCCCTGGCCGAGATGCTGGTCACCGACCTCTCGCAGACGGAGCGGCTGCGGGTGCTGGAGCGCGCCCGCGTGCAGGCGCTCCTGGACGAGATGCGGCTGGGCGCCTCTGGGCGGGTGGCCCCGGAGACGGCGGCGCGGAGCGGGCGCCTCCTCCGCGCGGAGCACGTGGTGGCGGGGACGCTCGTCGGGGACAGCGCCGCGCTGAGCCTGGCCTCGGCGGTCACCCGCGTGGACGGAGGGGGGCGCGTCGTCGCCCCCGCCGCGGAGCGGGGGACGCTCCCCGCCCTCCTGGACATGGAGAAGCGCCTGGCGCTGGGGCTGTACCGCTCGCTGGGGGTGGAGCTGACCCCGGCGGAGCGCGAGCGGGTGGAGCGGCGCCCCACCTCCAACGTGCGCGCCCTGCTGGCCTTCGGGCTGGGGCTGGAGGCGGGGGACGCGGGGGACTTCGCGCGCGCCGCGCGGCACTTCCGCGAGGCCGCAGCGCTCGACCCGGGGTTCGCCGCGGCGCGGGAGGCGGCCGGCCGCTCGGCCCGCCTGGAGTCGGCCGCCCGCGTCCCGGCCTCGGCGGTGGCCCGCCTGGCCGCCGGGCCCGACTTCGCCGGGCTGGACGCCCTGGTCTCCGGCGCCGCCGACGCTGGGGCGCGCGACCCGGCCGCCGAGGCGCTGGGGAGCGGGGGAAGCGGGAGGACCACCATCGAGATCCGGCTCCGCAGGCCGTGAGGAGGGAGAGATGAGACGAGCACCCTTCGCCGCCGCCGCCGCGCTCCTCCTGGGCGCCGCACCCTCCGCCGCCCAGCTCGCGGGGTGGGACGCCACGGCCGGCGCCGGCTGGGAGACCTTCCGCTTCGCCGACCCGGACGCCGCGGGGATGCGGACGCTCTCGCTCCTGGTGGTCCCCGTGGCCGCGCGGGCGCCGCTCCCCCGCGGCGCCACCCTGGAGGTGAGCGGGGGCTTCGCCCGGGGGACGCTGCAGCGCCCCGACGGCTCCTCCGCGAGCCTGTCCGGGCCGCTCGACACCGAGCTCCGCCTCGGCGCCCCCGTCGCCGGGGACCTGCTGGGCGTGGCGGCCGTCGTGGTGCTCCCCACGGGGCGGAGCGCGCACACGCGCGAGGAGGCGGAGGTGGCCGGGGCCGTCGCCGCCGACCTCCTCCCCTTCCGCGTGTCCCGCTGGGGAACGGGGGGCGGGGCGGGCGCGTCGGCCACGCTGGCCCACACGGCCGGCGGCTTCGGGCTGGGCGCGAGCGTGGGGTACGTGGCCGCCCGCGAGTACGAGCCGTTCGCGGGGGAGTCGTTCGCCTACCGCCCCGGCGGCCAGCTCCGGGTGCGCGCCGCCGTGGACCGCACCGTCGGGACGGCGTCTAAGGCGTCGCTCCGGCTGGACTTCCAGCGCTACGGGGAGGACCGGCTGGACGGGGCCGGGCTCTTCCGCGCGGGGAGCCGCTACGGGGCGGTGGCCTCCTACGCCTTCCCCGCCGGGGGCGCCGCGGGGGGGATCGCCTGGGGCGGGTGGTCGCGCCGGGAGCAGGGCTCCTTCCCCGGCGACCCGCTCCGCGACGCCCCCTCGCAGGACCTGCTCCTCCTGGGCGGCGGGCTCCGCGTCCCCACGGCGCGGGGGGTGCTGGTCCCCACGCTGGACGCGCGGCTCCTGCGGACCGGCGGCGCCGACGCCACGGGCTACCTGGCCGGGGCGGGCCTGGCGATGGAGCTCCCGGCCGGCTCGCTGACGGTGGTCCCCTCGGTGCGGGCGCGGCTCGGCCGGGTGGCGCCGGGCGCCGGGGTGGAGAGCGGGGTCGCCGGCGCCGAGGTGGGGGTCACGCTCCGCCACGGGAGGCCGCTCCGATGAGGGCGCGGCTGCGCGCCCTGCTCCCGGCGCTCGCCCTCCTCCTGGCGGCCGGCTGCGGCCGGGACTTCGCCACGAACCCCGCCGCGTCGGCTTCGTTCACGCTCGGGCTGGGCGGCGCCGTGTCCGCGGCGGAGCAGGTCCGGGTGCTCCTGGAGCGGGAGGGGCGGGCGGTGGTGGACACCACGCTGGTGGCCGACACCGCGGCGCGGGTGCGGGTCTCCGTCCCCCTGGAGGACGGGAGCGGCGCCTTCACCCTGGTGGTGGAGGTGCTGGACGACGGCGTCGCGGTCCTCCGCGGGACCTCCGCGCTGAGCCTGCGGCGCGGCGCGGCGACGCCCGTGGAGATCACGCTGACCCCGGCCACCCCGCCGCTGGCGGAGGTCGCCGCCGGGGGCCGGCACAGCTGCGCGCTGGCCCGGGACGGCCGCGCCTTCTGCTGGGGGAACAACACGCTAGGGGAGCTGGGGGACGGGACCACCGCCGGGCGCAACCATCCCGGCCCGGTCGCGGGGGGGCTGGCCTTCCGCGCCATCAGCGCGGGGGGCGACCACACCTGCGCCCTGGCCCTCGAAGGCCGCCTGTACTGCTGGGGGAGCAACGCGGCCGGCCAGCTCGGCAACGGCGCCACCTCGGGAAGCAGCCGCGTCCCCGTCCCGGTCGCCGGCCAGACGGCGTTCCAGTCGGTGAGCGCGGGCGCGACGCACACCTGCGCGGTGGCGGCGGACGCCGTCGGCTCCGTGCTGTGCTGGGGGAGCGGCACGACGGGAGAGCTGGGGGACAGCGTGACCACCGGATTCCGTCCCTTCCCGGCCCCCGTCTCCGGGCGGCTCGGCGCCCGCTCCGTGAGCGCGGGCGCGCACAGCTGCGCGGTGGCACCGGGCGACCGCGCCTTCTGCTGGGGTGGGAACCGCGTGGGCGAGCTGGGGGACGGGTCGACCGTGACGCGCCGGACGCCGGTCGCGGTGGCCGGGGGGCTGGCGTTCCGCGCCGTGTACGCGGGGAGGGAGCACACCTGCGGGGTGGCCCCGGACGACCGCCCCTTCTGCTGGGGCGCGAACGACCAGGGGCAGCTCGGCACGGGCGCCCAGGGCGGGAGCCTGGTGCCTGCGGCGGTCGCGGGGGGCCTGGCCGTACGGGTGATGGGGAAGGGCGGGCGGCACACCTGCGTGGTGGCGCGCGACGGGCGCGCCCACTGCTGGGGCTTCAACCTCTCGGGGCAGCTCGGGAACGGCTCCACCTCGGGGGGCGCGGTCCCGGTCCCGGTGTCCGGCGGGCGGACCTTCACGGCCATCGCGGCGGGGCTCCAGCACACCTGCGCGCTCACCCAGGACGGCCGCGCCTTCTGCTGGGGCCTCAACGCCACCGGCCAGCTCGGGACCGGTTCGCTGGCCGACAGCCGGGTGCCCGTGCCGGTGCCGTGAGGTCAGGCGGCGCGGGTCTTCTTCGCGATGGCGGCCGCGATCTCCCCGGGGGTCGCACCCGTGGCGAGCAGCCCACGCACCAGCAGGTCGAGCGGGACCGCCGGGTCGCTCACTTCCATCTTCGCCACGCGCGACTGGGTATTGGCACGGCCGGTGCTGGGGCGGGAGGAGAGAAGCACCGCCCCTTCGACGGAGGACGACGGATGGAAGACGCGCAGGGACTCACGCCCGAGCAGCGGCGGCAGGCCGCGGACGCGCTGTGCGAGCAGGTGCGGGGGTGGATGGAGGACCCCCGGAACACCTTCCGGATCTCCGTGACCCGGGGGATGGAGGCGCGGGCGAACCGGGCGACCGGGTCCGCGGAGCCGCTCCCCAACGGGAGCCTCACGCTCCAGCTCGAGATCAACGGCGGCGCCAGCGACAGCCGCGGGCCCGACGTGCTCCCCTTCCCCGCCCCGATCGCCGGCCCCGACGCTCAGAAGTAGCGGACCTCCGCCACCCGCCAGCGGCTCCCGTCGCGCTCCAGCACGGCCCGCATCATATAGGGCCGCGGACGGTCTTCCCTCCCCGCCTGCACGAAGCTCACGTCGAACACCACCTCGGCCGACCCGCCGGTGACCTCCGGGTAGCCGTCCTGCACCGCGAAGAAGTGCACCCGCAGCGACGAGTCCGCGCGCGCCTCGGCGTAGAGCCACCAGGGCTCGTCCCCCCGCAGCCCGGGGTAGAGGGAGCGCACCTGCGCGGCGTTCCCCGTGGCGACCGCCCGCACGAACCGGCTCACCACCCCCCGCACCTGCTCCTCCGCGCCTCCCCCCGGGGCCGGCGGCGCGGCGTCTTCCTCCGGCCGGGGAGGCGCGTCCTTCCGCTCCGGCCTCTCGTCCGGCGCGGCGGGCTTCTCCGGGACGGGAGCGGCGACGGAATCCGGGGCCGGCGCGTCCGCAGCGGGTGCGGGCGCCGGGTCCACGGCCGCAGTCCGGACCTCGCCCGCGTCGGCCGGCTCCCCCGGGCCCGACCCGGCCAGCGCCACCCCCGCCCCGATCGCCACCACCACCGCCGCGCACGCGGCCACCACCATCCCGCGGCTCCGCCGTCTCCGCTCCCTCCGTCCGCGCAGGTGCGGGAAGGCGCCCCCGGCGCTCTCGCCGGCGTTCTCCGCCACCGGGAGGGGCTCCGGCGCCGCCACGGGCACCCCGCCCAGCAGCCCCGTGGCCGAGACCGGGCCGGCGGCGTGGACGGGAGCCACGGCGGCCGGCGGCGGCGCCTCGACCGCCGGAGCGGGCTCCGGCGCCGATGCCTCGGCCGGGAGCGGGGCGGCGCCCAGGGCGGCGAGCGCCTGCGGGATGCCGGGGAAGCGCTTCTCCGGGTCCTTGTCCAGCATCCGGGCGAGCGCCGCCTCCACCCCGGGCGGGCAGTCCGGCCGCGCCTGGCGCACGGGGGGGATGGGGCGGTGCAGGTGCCCCTGCATCACCACCGCGAGCGTGGGCCCGGTGAAGGGGGGCGCCCCGGTGAGCATCTCGTGGATCACCACCCCCAGCGAGTACTGGTCCGACGCCGGGGTCACCTCCGCGCCCAGCCACTGCTCCGGGCTCATGTACGCAGGGGTGCCGATCATCAGCCCCGTCTGCGTGAGCCCTGGCGCCTCCTTGACCTTGGCGATCCCGAAGTCGGTGACCACCGCGTTCCCCTCCGTGTCCAGGAGGAGGTTGGCCGGCTTCACGTCACGGTGCACCACCCCCTGCCGGTGCGCGTACGCCAGTCCCTGCCCCACCTGGAAGGCGATGCTCCGCACCAGCGGGAGGGGGAGCGGCCCGCTCTCGTGGAGGAGGCTCTCCAGCGAGCGCCCCTCCACGAAGCTCATCACGAAGAAGTGCAGGTCGCCCACCTGCCGGACGGCGTGGATGGTCACCACGTTGGGGTGGCTCAGCTTCGCCACCGTCACCGCCTCGTGGCGGAAGCGCTCCACCATCCCCTCCTCCGCCAGGAGGGCGGGCGACATCACCTTGATCGCCACCCGGCGGTTCAGCGCCACCTCGCGCGCCAGGAACACCGCCGCCATCCCCCCCCGCCCCACGGAACGTACCACCTCGAACTCCCCCGCCACGGCGGCCTGGAGGCGGTGGCGGACGTAGTCCCAGAGCGAGTCCCCGGTGCCGGCGGGAACGGGGGCCACGGAGGCGCCGCACGCGCCGCAGAAGCGGTCGCCGGGATCGGCGGGGGCGCCGCAGCGCGGACAGGGGGAAGCGGGTGCTTCGGAGGCGGACGTCATCGGGGTACGGCGGGTGGTGAAGGCAGGAACCGGAGGGCGCTCCGCGGGAGCGCCCTCCGGTGCGGACCGCGCGGGCGGCGCCCGTCAGCGCGGGCGCGCCCTCCTGCGGAGCTGCTGGAGCTCGCGGACCTGCTGCTTGTACTGGTCGTTCCCCTTCTCCAGCTTGAGCGCCGCGTCGGCCTCGGCGAACGCCTGGTCCAGCTGCCCGGCCTCGCGCAGCACCAGCGCCAGCCCGTAGTGGAAGCGCGCCGTGCCGGGGGCCAGCCGCAGCGCCTCGCGGAGCTGCTCCATCGCCTCCGCGGGGCGGCCGACGCGCTGGAGCGCCAGGCCGTAGCCTTCGTGGTACCCGGCGTTCCCCGGCTGCAGGGCCAGCGCCTCGCGGAAGTGCTCCATGGAGTCCTCGGGCTTCGCGGAGCCGCCGAGCGCCACCGCCAGGTCGAAGCGGTAGAGCGCGTTCGCGGGCTCCAGCCGCACCGCCTCGCGGAAGGCCTCCAGCGTCTCGTACTGCTGCCCCAGGCCGCGCAGGAGGACCCCGGCGGCGTGCCGGATCCCCGCGTCCTCCGGCTGGATGCGGGCGGCCTCGTGGTAGGCCGCGATAGCCTCCTGCATCCGCCCCGCCAGGCGGAGCGACTCGGCCAGGTCCTTCTGGTAGCCGGCGTTCTGCGCGTCCAGCCGGGCCGCCGACTGGAGCGCCGCGATCCCCTCCAGCGGGCGCCCCGCCTGCCCGAACACCTGCGCCAGCTCGTGGTGGTGCCGGGCGACGCTGGGCTCCAGCCGGACGGCCTCCTGCAGCGCCTCGACGGCCTTGCCGAAGTTGCCCTGCCGCGCCAGCGCCACCCCCAGGTCGCGGTGGTAGCCGCCCTGGCCGGGCTCCAGCGACACGGCGCGGCGGAAGGCGTCCACCGCCGCGGGAGCCTGCCCGGCGCGGAGCTGCGCCTGGCCCAGGCCGTTGTGGTACGCCGCCGTGCGCGGCGCCAGGCGGACGGCCTCCTGCAGCGCCACCAGCGCCGCGGCCGCCCGGTCGGAGTCGCGCAGCAGCACGCCCAGGTCGTAGCGGTACACCGCGTCCTGCGGCGCCAGCCGGGCCGCGTTCTGGAGGGCGGCGATCGCCTCGTCCGTCTCCCCCGCCTCGCGGAGGGTGTGCCCCAGCTCGCTCCAGTACTTGGGGCTGTTGGGGTAGAGCTGCACCTTCTCGCGCGCCCGCTGCAGCACCTCCGCGGAGACGGCCGGGGGCGCCGGGGCGACCGGGGAGCGGTCGCGCGCCGGGACCGGGCGCCGCTCCGCCGCGGGGGCGGGCTTCGCCGCGACCCTGGCCGCTGCGGCCGCGGCCGAGTCGGCGACGACGGCGGCGGCGGAGTCCATCACGATGCTGATGGGCCAGAGCTGGTCGTACGAGGTGGTGCTGATGGTGGGGGTCTGGCCGTTCTGTGTCTCGCGGCGCACCCGGTCGCGGGTCCACTCCATCATCTCCGTCAGCGAGACGATGCGGTCCCCGTCGTCGTCGGCGGCGCCGTTCAGCGCCTCCAGCAGGTAGTGCGTGAAGATCCCGTGGCCGCCGCCCCACTGCTCGCCCTCGGAGGATGTCTGGTTGGCCATGCTGGCGGTGAAGATCACCTGCCCGCCGGTGCTGGAGTTGAGCTGGTTGAGGAAGATGTCGTTGATCTGGTTGCTCTCCAGGCTCCGCGTCCCGTCGGAGTGCCCCACCCCCGCGGCGTGGCAGGCGTCGGTGATCACCAGGATGTCGCGCGCCAGCACCTTCTCCACCGCGTTCTTCACCTCGTACATCGGGAACCCGGTCCCGGAGATGTCGTCGGTGCGGGTGTCGTGCGCCAGCAGGTACAGGTCGTCGCGGCGCTGCGGGTCGGGGGCGCCGTGCCCGGCGAAGTAGATCACCACCTGGTCGTCCTCGGTGGAGCCCTTCAGGAAGGTGAAGAGCGCGCTGCGCAGCCCCTGGAAGGTGGCCTCCTCGTTCAGCAGGAGCTTGACGTTCTCCGGCCGGAAGCCGCCGCCGCCCGCGCGCTCGGAGAGGAGGAAGCGATGGAAGGCCTCGGCGTCGCGGTCGGCGTACCGGAGCGGGGTGATCCCCCCGTCCGCGTACTTGCTGATCCCCACCACCACCGCCCAGCGCTGTCCCCGGGTGCGGGGCGCCGCGGGATCGGCCGAGGCGGGCTCGACGGCGTACTGCCGCCGCAGCGGCACCCCCGCCTGCCCCTCCACCTGCACGTCCACCGTCCGCGAATCGGCTCCCACCGGGACGTAGCCGGTGAAGCGCACGGAGCCGTTCGCCCGCCGCTGGAGCGAGGCCCGCGCGCCGTTGATCAGCACCGTGCGCACCCCGCCGCCGGAGTGCATCGCCTCCCCCACCACGCGGATGGAGCGGCGCACCGGGGCGGGGAGCCCCCGGCTGGCGGAGCCGGCCCACTCGGTGGGCTCCAGCACCTCCAGGTAGTGCGCGGGCCCCGCGGCCGGCGTCGGCGCCGCCACCTCCGCCGCCGCGGCGGCGGAGTCGCCCGACGCGGGAGCGGGGGCCGCGGGCCCGGGGGCGGGCTGCGGGGCCGGGGGGGCCGCCGCCACCGCGGGGGCGCCCACCCCGAAGGTCCTGCGCACCGGCTCGCCGACGGCCGGGTACACCATCACCTCCACCCCGCGGGCCCCCGCGGCCCCGGGGACGTAGGTGATGAAGTGCATGGAGCCGCTGGGGTGCGCCTGGAGGGCGGCCTCCTCCCCGTTCACCAGCACGCGGGTGATCCCCGAGGGGTGGTGCACCCGCCCCACCACGCGCAGCGACCCCGGCGTGGGGACCTGGCTGCGCCTCCCCTCGCCCAGCCACTGCCGCGGCTCCAGGATGGCCAGGGTGAGGTGCTCGTCCCCGGAGGGAGGGGACTCCTGGGCGGCCTCCGCCGCCGCGGCCTGGGCCAGCGGGTCCCTGAGGGTCCAGTACCCGCCCCCGTCCACGGTGGTGGTCATGGCGTACCCCTGCACCAGCGGCTGCCCGCTGGCGGGGTACACGATCAGCTCCACCCCGTCGGTCACCCGCTGCGGGGGGAGGAAGCCGACGAAGTGGACCTCGCCGCCCGGCTGCGGCCGGAGCGAGGCCGCCACCCCGTTCATCAGCACGCGGGCCACCCCGCCCGCGTGCCGCGCCGCCCCGGTCACGCAGAACGACTCCTTCCCCGCGGCGGTGCGCAGCCGGCGCACCTCGGGGGCGGTGCAGACGGAGTCCGTGGCGCTGGTGAGCCACACCGACCCGGCGCCCGCCTGCGCGCGCGCGGGGTGCGGGGCCAGGACGGCCAGGAGGACGGGGATGAGAAGCAGGAGGCTGGCTCGCCGACGCATGACGGGGACTCCTCGGACGGGGCGGGAGAGGGAGGGGACTGGCATGGTTTTCCGGCAAACTTTGCGCAAGGAGCACGCCGTTCCGTGCGATCCCCCGGAACCCGCGCAAACACTTGAAGAACGGGCGGCGGGAGCGGTGCCCGGGGGGGCCGGACCGGCCAGTCTCCGCCCCAGATGGGGCGCCCGCGCCCCAGCCCGGTGCGGAGACGCACGGGCTTTTCGGGCCCGTCCACCCGCGTACCTTCCCCCGGAGTCAGCGCGCCCGCATCCCCCGCCGGAACCGCCGTGACCGTC
The DNA here is from genome assembly GCA_963733105.1 of uncultured Gemmatimonadales bacterium. Classification (GTDB taxonomy): domain Bacteria; phylum Gemmatimonadota; class Gemmatimonadetes; order Longimicrobiales; family Longimicrobiaceae; genus JAFAYN01. The sequence continues at coordinate 217,609 of CAVTCB010000010.1, forward strand.
GTCCACGCCTGCTGGAGCCCCCAGGGGCTGCACCTCTGGGGAGAGTCGCCGCACGGCCCCGCGGCCGCTCCCGCCCGGAGGGGACGCGCCCCGCGCACGCCCCGGCCCCGCCCGCACCCCTTCGCCGCGGGGACGCGCGACCTGCGGGACGCGCTCGGGTGCCTGGGGGAGCCGGACGGGCGCGCCTCCGCCGCCGACCTGACGCTCCACCTCTCCTCGCACCCCCGCGGCCCGCAGCCCTCGCCGCACCTGGTCCGCCTCCACCCGTCCGCGGAGGCGGCCCCCGGGCCCGCCGGCACCGCGCCCTGGACCGCTCGCGCTCCCTCCCGCCGCGGCGCTCGACTTCCTCCTCGCCCTCCCGCTAGCGCCGGAGGGGGTCGTCCTGGCGGACACGGTGCGCGCGCTGGCCGAGGTCGCCAAGCTGGCGCTGGAGCTGGCCGCGCGCGGCCGGGTGCTCCCCGCGGTGGAGCGCCGGGACAGCGCCCCGACCGCGGCCTGGCGCCCCGTGCTCACCGACGAGGCCGACGCGGAGCGCGCCGCGGCGCTCCGCCGGAGCCTCCCGGAGGCGTGCGCGGCCTGCGAGCCGGAAGCGGACCCCGGCGAGACGGCGGCGCTCGCCCTCGCGGCGCTCACCGACGCCTGCGTGCGGCGGGCCCTGTCCGGGTGGAAGCCGGCGCCCGCGGCCCCCTACTGGCTGGGGGCCCTGGCCGGCGACCGGCCGGAGGACGGCCCGGCGGAGCCCGTGGCCGCGGCGCTCGCCGCCTGGGCCGCTCCCCTGCGCCCCTCCGGGGGCGACGCCGGGCTGCGCACCTGCTTCCTCCTCTCCGCCCCGGTGGAGCCGGCGGAGGGGGAAGCGGCGGCCGACGCCCCCTGGCGCCTGGACTTCCTCCTCCAGGCCGCGGACGACCCCTCCCTCCTGGTCCCGGCGGAGCAGGTGTGGCGCACGCGCGGCCCGCTGACGGTGCTGCGGCGCACCCTGGACAGCCCGCAGGAGCGGCTCCTCGGCGACCTGGGGCGGGCGCTGCGCCTCCATCCGCCGCTGCGCGGCGCACGCCCCACCGGGGTGGAGCTGGACGCGGGCGCCGCCTACCGCTTCCTCCGCGAGGGCGCCCCGCTCTTGGCCCAGGCGGGCTTCGGCGTGCGCGTCCCCGGGTGGTGGGGAAAGCCCGCCGAAAGACCCCCCAGACGCTCGCGCTCCTCCTGGCCAACCCGGTGGAGGCCGGGAGCGGGCGGAGGAAGCGCCGGCTCCCCACCCTCCTGGTGTGCCCCATGTCGCTGGTGGGGAACTGGCAGCGCGAGGCGGCGAAGTTCGCGCCGGGGCTGTGCCTTCACGTGCACCACGGCGGCGAGCGGCTGAGCGTGCGTGACACCGGACCGGGAGAGAGTGGTGCGGCGCCCGACGGCCAGAACGGCGTCGGCCTCCAGCTCACGCGCGAGCGGCTGGCAGGGCACCAGCAGCGCCTTGAACTGCCAGCCGGCAGCGGGCGGCGGAATGCAGGCGCGCGTGGTCCTGCCGTATCACACCCAAGACGATGTTCGCATCGCGGACCAACTACCCTAGCGATGGCAGATCGCACGCCTTCGGAGCCTGTGGGAGCGCGACCGGTGCTGCGCGTACTCGTCGTAGACGATGAGCCTCTTGGGCGTCAGCGAATCCTGGACCTGCTGGAGGACGAGCCTGACATAAAGGTGATCGGCACTGCTGCGGATGGCGTAGCCGCCGTCGAGGCGATCCGAACGCGGTCGCGCCCGGACCTTGTGTTCCTCGACGTGCAGATGCCGCGGATGTCGGGGCTCGATGTCGTGCAGGCGGTGGGTCCAGCCGCGATGCCGGCGACGGTGTTCGTCACGGCACACGACCAGTACGCACTGAACGCGTTCGACGCCGCAGCAGTCGACTACCTCGTGAAGCCATTCAAGGACGACCGCTTCGTGGAGGCGGTCCGCCGAGCGCGCCGGCACGTGACGCGGCGGAGAGGCGGGAGCGGCTGCACGGGCAGCTCCTGGCGCTGCTGCACGGCGGCGCGGCGACGGCCGCCGCCCCACGCGCTCGCGCCGGACGCGCCCTCGCGGTACCTCGAGCGCATCGCGGTGCGGATGCGCGGCAAGATGCGCGTTGTCCCGGTCGGGCAGATCGACTACGTCACCTCAGACGGGCCATACGCGGAGCTGCACGTCGGCTCGGATCAGTACGTCATCCGCGAGTCGATGCACAACCTTGAGGAACGGTTCGACCCGGAGCGGTTCCTGCGCATCCACCGCTCGGTCATCGTGCAGCTCGATCGCGTCGAAGTGCTGCTGCGGAGCGAGGGGAGCGAGTATCACGTCCAGTTGAAGGGGGGCGTTCGATTGCGCGTGGGGCGCTCGCGTCGAGAGGCGCTGGAGCGGCGGCTCGGCAAGCCGCAGTAGGGAGCTACCCGCCGACGACCACCGCCGTTCAGCGCCACCGGCGGATCTTCGCGATGCGCGCGAGCCGTTCGTTCCGAGGCCGGGCTGAAGCGGTGGAAAGTCAATGTGTTTCGTCGCACCACGCGCGCAAGGCGTGGGCAGGGCAGGGAGAGCGGGTGGTCCCGGTCAAAGGGGGGTGAATCCCCGTGTGAACGATTGGCGTAACGGACCTGTGCCCGACGCGCGAGGTGCTTCCCCTTATCTGGCGGATCGCCTGCACGACGCGCAGATCGTTACTCCAGGACGTATGCCATCGTTGGTCCTGGGAGGTACTTCTGTCCCTCGGGAGCAAGGGGATTATGGACGTGGGTCTGGAGGGTGAGGCTGCTGTCGTGGATCGATCCGGCCATTGGGGGTGCGTCGGAAGGGGCCTCGTATCGGAGCGTCAGGGAATCACCCTTTGAGAGGTAGGTTCCGTACGCTCGAAACGTTTGCCGCGGGCCGAGGAACCTGCTTCCCCGGGCGGTGGTCTGGGCGAGCGAAAACGTGTGGGTGAGTGGATGCAGGATGAGTTCGACCCTCGTGGTACTCGGTCTTCTCTAGTGTAGTGCCTCAAGAGTCGCGCGCGCTTTCGTGACCTTCTCCAGGATGTGCTGAACGCTGGCGGTCCAGACGAACGGCGTGGGGTCGACGTTCCTGCGGTTGATGTAAGCCATGATGGCGTTGATCAACTGGTCGACGCTGGTCACAGCCAGCCGCTTCAACTGGCGTTGGCTGAGTTCGCCGAAGAACCGCTCGATCAGGTTCAGCCACGAGGAACTGGTCGGCACGAAGTGGAAGTGCACCCTCGGGTTCTTCGCCAGCCACGCCTTTACCTTCGGGTGCTTGTGGGTGGCGTAGTTGTCGAGGATCACGTGGATGTCGAGCTTCCGATCCACCGTTTTCACCACGCTTCTCATGAAGCGCAGGAACTCCTGGTGCCGATGTCTCTTGTGGCAGTCGCCCAGCACCTCGCCCGAGGCCACGTTCAGCGCCGCGAACAGAGTCGTGGTGCCATGCCGCTTGTAGTCATGCGTCATCGTGCCCGCGCGACCCTTCTTCAGCGGCAGCCCCGGCTGGGTGCGGTCCAGCGCCTGCACCTGGCTCTTCTCGTCGACGGAGAAGACCACCGCCCGCTCCGGCGGATCGACGTACATCCCCACCACATCGCGCAGCTTCTCCACGAAGTGCGGGTCGTTCGACAGCTTGAAAGTCTTGGTCCGATGCGGCTGCAGCCCATGCGCCTTCCAGATGCGCCCCACACTGGCGGGGCTCACTCCGACCAGGGGAGAGAGCGTCCGCGTGCTCCAGTGCGTCCCCGCGCCCGCAGGTGGACCCTCCAGCGTCCGGCGGACGACTTCGGCCTCCCTCTCCGGCGTGATCGTCACCGGTGCGCCCGGACGCGGCAAGTCTGTGCGCACCGCCTCGCTGCCGCCTTCCTCGTACCGGTCTAGCCACCGCTGCACCTTGGTACGCGATACACCCAACGCAGACTGGATCTCGGCGTTGCGCTTCCCGTCCGCCGAGAGCAGGACGATGCGGGCGCGCTCGACTTCCCGCTGGGGCAGCGTCTGAGAGCGAGCCCGCTCCTCCAAGACGGCGCGCTCACTCTCGGTGAGCTTTACAGTTCGGATGCGATTTGCCATGAGAGGGAATATAGCTTCCCCGTAGGCAAAGCGCACGATAATTCTGATGCACTACACTAGGAGCGCAGCCCGATCTCGCGAGTTGGATGCACGGATGCGTCGTGAGCACAAGAGGTGGTCTACCGAACTCCCCAAACTGCGGGCTAGGTATAAAAAACGAGGGGAACGGATCCAAGAGCTGGAAGCACAGCTGAAGCCAGCTGAGAGGATTCGGCGGGCGTATGAATTTCTCCTGCTGCTAACATATGAGGCCGGGGTGAGTCCGCGCGAATTGGAGGACCTGCAGAAGCGAGCCACCGCTGATGACACAGAGGGAGAGCAGTAGGGCCTCAACTTCTCGAAGGTGTAACCTAGCCGGCTGGTCGATGTCGATGCCGACTCGACCAGGCTCCGGTCCAACGTGTCTGATACTTTCGGGTTGTGTCGGATTCCTTGTAACTGTGCGGAAAACGACGTCTGGTCGCAGGCAGGATCGGACTCTTTTCGGCGCTGCACGTGCACGCCTTCGCCTTCGTCCTCTTCACCCTGATGCTCGTCACGCCGGGCGCCTGGGTCACCACCCTGCTCGCGCTCTGGTTCCTGGTCTACCTGTTCCTGGCGATGAAGCGCCTCTACCGGCAGCCGGTCGCCAAGACGGCGCTGAAGTACATGCTGCTGGGGTGGGGGTACTTCTTCGCCCTGTCGTTCGGGATGGCCGCCACCCTCCTGGTCACCGCGCTGACCGTCTGACGCCCTACTTCCGCGGCCCCACCCGCCACCGCGCCGTGGCCGTCGCCACCGTCTCCCCCGACGCGTCGCGGACCACGGTCTCCAGCTCGTAGTCGGCCTCGTCGTTCCCCCGCGGCACCGGGGCGTCGCAGGTGGCGGTCAGCGTCCCCCGCGCCTTCTTGTGGTACTCGATGGAGAGCCCCTTCAGGATGGAGCGCGCCTCCGCGGGGAGGGCGTAGTTGAGGGCAAGGCCGCTGGTCACCTCCGCCAGGTTCATCATGGCCACCGCGTGGATGGAGCGGAGGTGGTTCCGCACCGCGCGGCGGTCCCGGAGCGTCACCACCGCGTGCCCGGGGCGGAGCTCCCGCACCCGTGCCCCGATGCTCCCGGTGTAGGGGACCAGGCGCCCCAGGAGGATGCTGAACATCGTCTTCCCCCCCGGGAGGGGACTGAGACGGTCCCACTGGGCGCGGATCGCTCCCTCGGGGGTGGAGGCGGGTGCGGCCATGTCGGCTCCGGTCAGGGGTGGCGGCGCGGTGTCGTTCCGCGCCTGCGGTGCCCATCAGGTTACGGGCGCAGGGGGGAGAAAGTCCAGACGCCGGCCAGGCCGCCAAAGCGAACCGCCCCCCGCCCGATCTCCGGGCGGGGGGCGGTTTCGCGCGGGTGCTCAGCCGCCGTAGTGGTTGGCGTCGCGCAGTCCGTTCAGCGCGGAGTTCCCCGTGTCGGGCGGTCCCTGCGGCTCCCCCTCCACCGCGTCGGCCGCCTGGCTGTTGGAGATCTCGCCGGTCTGCGGCGGCGAGCGGTGCTCCACGCTCTCCACCCCGCCCTGCGCGCTCCCCGCCGGCGTGCCGGGCCGGTGCTCCTCGCGCTTTTCGGCTCCGAGCATCCCGTCGTTCGCTTCCTCGTTGAGTCGGTCCATGCGTCCCTCCTCGTTTTTCGGTGATCCGCTCCGGGTTCCGGGCGGGTAAAGTCCGCTTGTGCAGCACCTTGGAGGCTTGCAAGACGCGCGCCCGCAGCCGCCGGGGCCCGGACGGACAGGGTTTTCCGCGCCGGGGCCGGGCGTTACCTTGCGCGGTCGAGCACCCCAGCGAGCCCCGGACCCGGAAACGGAGAATGTCGACCACCCCGCGCGCACCGGTCATCGACGCGTACCGGACCCCCATCCAGCGCATCCTCTCCCCCTTCCAGCGCTTCGCGGAGACGGAGTCGTCGGGCGGGATCGTCCTGATCCTGTGCACGGCGGCGGCGCTGGCGTGGGCCAACTCGCCCTGGGCGCAGAGCTACCTGCACCTGTGGGAGACGGAGGTGGCGCTGGAGGTGGGCGCCTGGCGGGTGACGCACTCGCTCCACCACTGGATCAACGACGGCCTGATGGCCGTGTTCTTCTTCCTGGTGGGGCTGGAGATCAAGCGCGAGGTGCTGGTGGGGGAGCTGGCCTCGGTGAAGCGGGCCGCCCTCCCCATCGCCGCGGCGATGGGGGGGATGGTGGTGCCGGCGCTGGTGTACACGGCGCTGAACGCGGGGGGGCCGGGGGCGCCGGGGTGGGGGATTCCCATGGCGACGGACATCGCCTTCGCGCTGGGGGTGCTGGCGCTCCTGGGGCCGCGGGTGCCGCTCCCGCTCAAGGTGTTCCTGGCCGCGCTCGCCATCGTGGACGACATCGGCGCGGTGGTGGTGATCGCGGTGTTCTACACGGCCGCCATCTCGTGGACGGCGCTCGGGGTGGCGGGGCTGGTGCTGGCGGCGCTCTTGGTGCTGAACCGGATGGGGGCGCGCCACCCGGGGGCGTACCTCCTCCTGGGGGTGGTGATGTGGGCGGCGTTCCTGAAGTCCGGGGTGCACGCCACGGTGGCGGGGGTGCTGACGGCCATGACCATCCCCGCCCGCACGCGCATCGACACGGGCCAGTTCCTGGAGCGCGGCCGCGCGCTGCTGGACGACTTCGAGGACGAGTGCACGCAGCGGGGGGGCGACGTGCTCACCAACGCGGGGCAGCAGTCGGCCATCCAGGCCATGGAGAGCGCCTGCGAGGCGGCGCAGTCGCCGCTCCAGCGCATCGAGCACGACCTGGGGCCGTGGGTGGCGTTCGGGATCATCCCCCTGTTCGCGCTCGCCAACGCCGGGGTAGCGCTCACGGGCGACCTTTCCGCCGCCCTGGCGCACCCGGTCACGCTGGGGGTGCTCCTGGGGTTGGTGGTCGGGAAGCCGGTGGGGATCACCCTCTTCTCCTGGCTGGCGGTGCGCAGCGGCGTCGCTGCCCGGCCGCACGGGGTCTCCTGGCGCGCCATCCACGGGGTGAGCTGGCTGGGCGGGATCGGGTTCACCATGTCGCTCTTCGTCACCGCGCTGGCCTTCCCCGGCGGGGAGATGGTCACCGAGTCCAAGGTGGGGATCCTGGGGGCGTCGATCCTGGCGGGGGTGGTGGGATGGGTGCTGATGCGGGGGACGGGCCGGAAGCCGCGGCCGGAGGGGGCCGCGTGACCGCGGGGCCGCCGGACGCGCGGGAGGCGGCGCTGCGCGACTTCCGCCGCATCCCCGGGGTGGGGAAGGCGGTCTCCGGCGACCTGTGGGCGCTGGGGCTCCGCTCGGTGGAGGAGCTGCGCGGGCGCGACCCCGAGGAGCTGTACGAGCGCCTGTGCGAGCTGCAGGGGATGCGGGTGGACCGGTGCATGCTCTACACCTTCCGCTGCGCCGTGTACTTCGCCTCGCACGAGCGGCACGACCCCGAGCTGCTGAAGTGGTGGAACTGGAAGGACGTATGAGCCGGGCCGCCCGCCCGGCGCGGGAAAAAACGGCCCGACGATAGCAGTGAGCACGGAGTCGTTGTAAGTTCTCCCCCGGAACCGCAGGCGGCACCCCACGACGAATCGGAATGGCCAGGAGTCTCATGAAGCGAACGGTGATCTCCAAGCTCAGGGAGCTGGACGGCACGGAGGTGCTGGTCAAGGGTTTCGTGACCAACACGCGCGTCCTGCGCCGGATGGTGTTCCTGATCGTGCAGGACCGGAGCGGGAGCGTGCAGGTCGCGGTGGAGCGGAGCGAGCCGCCCACCGACCTCGAGCAGACCGCCGTGGAGATGACCCCGGGGTCGGCGGTGGAGGTCCGCGGCACCTTCCGCCTCAACCCGCACGTCAAGGCGGGGGGGATGGAGATCTCGGCCGCGGAGATCACCGTGGTGGGCCGGGCGGAGGCCGGGCTCCCCGTGGAGGAGGCGTCCTCCCTGGAGCTGCAGACGGACTGGAGGTTCCTTTCCCTCCGGCGTCCGCGCAACTACCTCCTGTTCGAGGTCCAGACCACCGTCGAGAAGGCGATGCGGGACTTCTGGACCGAGCGCGGCTTCGTCGAGATCCACTCGCCGAAGCTGATGCACAGCGCCAGCGAGTCGGGCTCGGAGACCTTCAGCATGGACTACTTCGAGCTGGGCAAGGCCTACCTGGCGCAGTCGCCGCAGTTCTACAAGCAGATGGCCATGGCGGCGGGGCTGGAGCGGGTGTTCGAGATCGGGCCGGTGTTCCGCGCCGAGCCGTCGATGACCTCCAAGCACGCGACGGAGTTCACGAGCGTGGACGTGGAGATGTCGTGGATCGACTCCCACGAGGACGTCATGGCGTTCGAGGAGGAGTGGCTGCAGGCGGTGCTCCGCGAGGTGCACGCGCGGCACGGCGAGGCGATCGCCGAGCACTTCGGGGTGGAGGTGCGCGTTCCCTCCGTCCCCTTCCCGCGGATCACCATGGAGGAGGCGCACGCGTTCCTCGCCCGCGCCGGGCACTCGATCTCGCCGGTCACCAAGCCGGGAGACCTGGACCCGGAGGGAGAGCGGCTCATCGCCAGGCACATGCTGGAGGAGCGCGGGAGCGAGTTCTTCTTCGTGACCGAGTACCCCTCCGGCCTGCGCCCCTTCTACCACATGCGCGACCCCGACCGGCCCCAGGTCACGAGGAGCTTCGACCTCCTGTGGAAGGGCGTGGAGATCACCACCGGGGCGCAGCGCGAGCATCGCTACGCGGAGCTCGCGCGGCAGGCCCAGGAGGCGGGCCTCCGCGAATCGGTGGAGTACTACCTCGACTTCTTCCGCTACGGCTGCCCCCCCCACGGCGGGCTGGGCTTCGGGCTCGGCCGCATGCTGATGCTCATGCTGGGGCTCCCCAGCATCCGGGAGGCGGTGTTCCTCCACCGCAGCCCGAACCGCCTCACTCCCGTAGAGCGGCCGCCCCGATCGCCGGCGCGGGTCTCCCGGACCCGCGCCGGCTACTACTGCAGCAGCATCTCGCAGAATCGGGGGCCGATGTCCAGCCCGGCGCGGATGTCGAGGAAGAGGAACTGGCCGGAGGGGTTCATCTCCAGGAAGTAGATGGTCCCGTCGGGCGTCTCGCGCAGGTCGGCCGAGCCGCTCGACAGCCCCAGCATGCGGCGCAGCCGCCGCAGCCCTTCCTCCACCTCCTCCGGCAGCTTCGCCGGCCGCGCCTCGTAGGCCAGGTCGTTGCGCCAGTCGTACGCCGCGTCGGGACGGGAGATCCGGATCTCCGCGGCGAACACGTCGTCCTCCACCAGGGTGACGCGGTACTCCCTGCCGTGCGGGACGTACTCCTGGAAGATGGCCGGCGCGAAACGGAGCCGCCACAGGTCCGCCTCGTCGGCGTCGCCCAGCGGCCGGGTGTCCATCACGGCGAGGTCGTTGGGCCCGAACGACTTGTAGATCACCTCCCGGTGCCTCCCCCGGAACTCGCGCACCTCCTCCTCCGACGTGGTGATCAGGGTGTCGGGCACGCGCAGCCCCGCCGCCTGCGCCATGCGGAGCTGGTACGGCTTGCGGTCCGCGAGGTACTCGGCCGCGGGGGAGTTGTAGACGGGGAGGCCGCTCGCCTGCACCGCCCCCCAGAGAGCCTCGCGGGACTCGGTCATGGCGAAGCGGCGCTCCTCCGGGTTCTGCACCTCGTCCGCGATGGTCGGCATCCGGAGGCGCCGCCACCAGACGGAGTGGTAGTCCGAGAGAGCCCTGCCGTTCAGCCAGGCGTCGGTGTCGCGCCCGGCGCGGTAGGTGAGGCCGAGGGTGGTCGGGAACGACGCCGTGTCCACGATGTCGGCGTCGTGTCCCTGGTTGGCGAGCATGGCCGCGATGGCCTGCGCGTGGTAGTCCTCCGGCATCGACAGGATCAGGATTCGCTTCCCCATGCGGCTCAGTCGCCCGAGTGGCGGTCGCGCACCGGCGGGTGCCCCGTCACCGGGGTGGCGTACTCGGACTCGGCGTAGTCGGGCGACTTCACGTCGGTGACGACCTGGCCCTGGTGGGTGGTGGTGTTGAAGTCCGTCGAGAAGTCGGTCCGGTCCTTGGCCGTCCGGCGGAACGGCGCGTTCTCGATCCCGGCACGCCGGGCCCACTCCGCCTCGCGGACCGCGAGCACCTCCCCGAGCCCCTCCGGCGCGAACATCTCGTGGGCACGGCTCGGGCGGACGTTCACGAACAGCATCAGGTTCGGGTCTTCCGGCGTGGGGTTCTGGACTTCCATGACTCCTCCGGATCGTGCAGAGTGGAAGGGGACTCCGGCGCCGGACGGCGCTGCCCGGGAGTATACCTGCCGCGTCCCGCAGCCACAACCAGAATCGATTCCGACTTCCTGCCGGGGGCGGCGGGGCGTACCTTTCCCGCGGTCGCACTCCCGTCCCCCAGCCCCCGCTCCGCCGTGCCCGGTCCCCGCATCCTCCCGCTCCTGCTGACGCTCCTGGCCGCCGGGTGCGCCCTGCCGCGCTGGCCCGTGGAGGCGCCGCTGATCTCCCCCTACGGCGCGCGGCGCGAGCCGGGGCTCCTCCCCCGGCTGCACGAGGGGGTGGACCTGGACGTCCCCACCGGGACGCCGATCCGCGCCATGAAGGAGGGGCGGGTGCGCTTCGCCGGCGAGCGCGGCGGGTGGGGGAAGGTGGTGATCGTGGACCACTCGGGGAGCGTGACCTCGGTGTACGCCCATCTCTCCCGCGTGGACGTGCGGACCGGCGACCGGGTGAAGGGGCGGCAGGTCGTCGGCCTCTCCGGCGCGAGCGGGAACGCCACCACCCCGCACCTCCACTTCGAGGTGTGGCTGGACGGCAGGCCGGCGGACCCGGTGCCGCTCCTGGGCGGCGAGCCGCGGCAGGTCCCGTTCTGACACGGACGCCGTGCAGCCCTCCCTGATCGACGAGCACCTCCCGGAGTACGACGCGGTCGAGCGCCACGCCGTCGACGTGGACGCGCCGCGGGAGCGGGTGTGGGCCGCCGGCCGCGCCCTGGACCTGCGCGGCTCGCCGCTGATCCGCGTACTCTTCGCCCTCCGCTCCCTGCCGGGGCTTTTCTCCCGCCGGCGCGTGGGGGACGCCGGGCTGGGGCTGGACCGCGCCGGGCTGGAGCGCGGTGGCTTCGTCGTGCTCGGGGAGCGCGAGAACGAGGAGCTTCTCCTGGGGCTCGTCGGCCGCTTCTGGACGCCGACGGGCGGGATCGTGCGCGTGGGGGCGGGGGAATGGCGCGAGTGGGAGCAGCCGGGGTACGCGAAGGCGGCGTGGAACTTCACCCTGGCGCCGCTCCCGGACGGGCGGACGCGCCTGGCCACGGAAACGCGGGTGCGCTGCACGGACGCGGCGAGCCGGCGCAGCTTCCTGCGCTACTGGCGCCTGGTGGGGCCGTTCAGCGGGCTGATCCGGCGGGAGATGCTGCGGGGAATTCGGAAGTCGGCGTCGTTTACGGAACCAGCAGGAGGAGCCGGGAGTGCGTGAGCTGAAGCGGGTGTGCGTGTTCTGCGGCTCCAGCCCGGGGTCGCGCCCCGGGTACGCCGCGGCGGCGCGGGAGATGGGGACGCTCCTGGCGGAGCGCGGGATCGGGGTGGTGTACGGCGGCGGCCGGGTGGGCCTCATGGGCACGGTGGCCGACGCGGCGCTCGCGGCGGGCGGGGAGGTGGTCGGCGTGATCCCCGAGGCGCTCGTGGCGCGCGAGGTGGGGCACGCGGGGCTCACCGAGCTGCGCGTCGTCCGCTCCATGCACGAGCGCAAGGCCCTGATGGCCGACCTGGCCGACGCCTTCGTCGCCCTCCCGGGCGGCCTGGGCACCTGGGAGGAGCTGTGCGAGGTGCTCACCTGGGCGCAGCTCGGCATCCACGACAAGCCGTGCGGCATCCTCAACGCCGAGGGCTATTACGACGGGCTCCTGGCGCTGCTGGACCACGCCGTGGCCGAGCGCTTCGTGCGCCCCGAGCACCGCGCGCTGGTGCTGGAGGCCGCCGAGCCGGCGCGGATGCTGGCCCTCCTACAGGGCTTCGAGGCGCCCGCCGTCACCAAGTGGATCGACCGCTCCGAGACGTAGCGGTATACCGGAAGCGCGTGGCAGCAGCAGGGTTGGATCGCAGGCGGAGCCGGGGCTTATCTTGGGAGACCGGATCCATCCCTTCCACGCGAGAGCCATGCGCCGCCCAGTCCGTGCCCCGAAGCTGGCCGCCCTCCTCGCGGCGGCCCTGTCCCTCGCCTCCCTCCCCGCCGCCGCCCAGGGGACCGGCCCCGTGTACCGGGTACCCGTCACCGGGACGGTGGAGATGGGGCTCGCCCCCTTCGTCGAGCGCTCGCTGCGCGAGGCGGCGGAGGCGGGCGCCTCCGCCGTGGTGCTGGACGTGGACACCCCCGGCGGGCGCATCGACGCCGCCGAGCAGATCGCCGACGCCCTCCGCGACTCCCCCATCCCCACCTACGCCTTCGTGGACCGGCGCGCCTTCAGCGCGGGGGCCATGATCGCCCTGGCCACCGACGGCATCTTCATGCGCCCCGGCTCCGTGCTGGGCGCGGCCACCCCCGTGGACGGCTCCGGGGAGAAGCTCTCCGAGAAGATGGTCGCCGCCATGCGCTCCGAGTTCCGCGCGCTGGCGGAGGAGCGCGGCCTGGACCCGCGCGTCGCCGAGGGGATGGTGGACGAGCGCGCCGGCGTCCCCGGCGTGACCGAGCCGGGGCGGCTGGTGTCGCTGAGCACCGGGGAGGCCGTGCGGCTGGGGTACGCGAAGGAAGTGGCCGACTGGGAGGGGGTGATGCGGGCGGTCGCGCCCGGCCGCGCCGCCCCGGTGGTAGCCATGCGCGTCAACTGGGCGGAGCGGACCGTCCGCTTCCTCACCGACCCGCTGGTCGCGCCCTTCCTGCTGACGCTGGGGTTCCTGGGGCTGCTCCTGGAGCTGAAGACCCCCGCCTTCGGGATGGCGGGGCTGGCCGGGGCGGCCTCGCTCGGGGCCTTCTTCGGGAGCCACCTGATCGTGGGGCTGGCCGGGTGGGAGGTGCTGATCCTGATCGCCGCGGCCCTCGTCCTCCTGGGGGTGGAGGCGCTGGTCCTCCCCGGCTTCGGCGTCGCGGGGGTGCTGGGAATCCTCGCCGTGGTCGGCGCCATCGTGCTGTCGCTCCTGGGCAACTTCCCCTCCGGGACGGACGTGATGACGGCGCTCGTCATCGTCGGCGGGTCGGTGGTGAGCGTGGGCGTGCTGGCGTGGCTCGTCCTCAAGAGCCTCCCGAACGACCGGCGCGCCAACCGGCTGGTGCTGCACGGCTCCACCTCGCGCGCGGCCGGGTACCTCGCCGCGCCCGTGCGCGACGAGCTGGTGGGGGTGGAGGGGGTGGCGCTCACCGACCTGCGCCCCTCCGGCACCGCCGCCTTCGGCGAGGAGCGCGTCGACGTGGTCTCCGAGGGCGCGTACGTCCCCGCCGGCACCCCCGTCCGCGTGGTGCGCGCCGAGGGGTACCGGCACGTCGTCACCCCCGTCCCGGCGGCCTGACCGCCGCTCCGCGCCCCGCCCGGCCGGGCGGGGACGTCCCCTCCCTGAACCACACGCTCCGGAAAAATGGAAGCCCTCCTCGGCAGTGCCCTGTTCGCCGTCTTCATCGGGCTGATCGTCCTGTTCGTCTTCTTCCGCTTCATCCCGCTCGGTCTCTGGATCCAGGCCTTCGCCTCGGGGGTGCGCCTGTCGTTCATGGGGCTGTTCGGGATGCGCTTCCGCAAGGTGAACCCCTCGCGCATCGTGAACCCGCTGATCACCGCGCACAAGGCGGGGATCGTGCTGAGCTCCGACGCGCTGGAGGGGCACTACCTGGCGGGCGGGAACGTGGAGCGGGTGGTGCAGGCGCTGATCGCCGCCGACAAGGCCAGCATCGACCTCCCCTTCGAGCGCGCGGCGGCCATCGACCTGGCCGGGCGCGACGTGCTGGAGGCGGTGCAGACCTCGGTGAACCCCAAGGTCATCTCCACCCCGCGGGTGGCGGCCATGGCCAAGGACGGGATCCAGCTCATCGCCATCGCCCGCGTCACGGTGCGGGCCAACATCAACCGGCTGGTGGGCGGCGCGGGCGAGGAGACCATCCTGGCGCGGGTGGGGGAGGGGATCGTCTCCACCATCGGCTCGGCGATCAGCCACGCGGCGGTGCTGGAGAACCCGGACGCCATCTCCAAGACGGTGCTGAGCAAGGGGCTGGACGCGGGGACGGCGTTCGAGATCCTGTCCATCGACATCGCCGACGTGGACGTGGGGAAGAACATCGGCGCCGAGCTGCAGACCGACCAGGCGGAGGCCGACAAGCGGATCGCCCAGGCGCGGGCCGAGGAGCGGCGCGCCATGGCGGTGGCGCTGGAGCAGGAGAACCGGGCGCGCGTGGAGGAGATGCGGGCGCGGGTGGTGGAGGCCGAGGCGCAGGTGCCGCTCGCCCTGGCGGAGGCGTTCCGCAACGGGAGGCTGGGGGTGATGGACTACGCGCGCTACGACAACATGCAGAGCGACACGGCCATGCGGCGCGCCCTGGCCGCCCCGGACGGCGGGACCGGCCGCGGCGGCGAGGTGGGCTGAGCCGTGAGCGTCGTCGAGATCCTGATCGCGGTCCTCTTCCTGGGGCTCCCGCTCCTGGGGCGGCTCCTCGGAGGGAGCGCCCCCCCGCCGACGCTCCCTCCCCCGCCCGAGAGCGGTGGGGCCACACCGGCCCGGCTCCCGGCTCCGGTGGCGGTGCCCGAGCCGGTCGGCGGGTGGGGGGACTGGCCGGGGGACGAGGAGGCCGACGAGGAGGACGAGGCGCTGGACGAGGTGGCCGGGGACCACGACCTGGACGTCGACAGCATCCACACGGCCGAGGCGCTGTCGCTGGAGCCGATCTCCGCCTCGGAGGGAGTGGTGCGGGCTCTCCCGGCGCCGCTCCCGGCCGCGCTGGACGCCCCGGCCGTGGACCGCAGGGCGGAGCACGAGCGCTTCCACAGGAAGGTCGCGGGCCCCGCGGCTCCCGCCCCGCGGCCCGACCGGCTGGCGGACCACCTGCGGTCGCGCGCCGAGGTGCGGCGCGCGATCCTCCTGGCCGAGGTGCTGGGGCCGCCGAAGTCGCTCCAGGGGCCGGACGGGCGCTGACGGAGCGCGGGCGGAGCGGGGAGGGCGGACGGCAGCTGCGGCTGCCGTCCGCCCTCTTCTTCGTGCCCGCCGCGGCACGGATGATGAAGAACGCGGCGCCCCATGGACCAGACACACGACCATTTCCTCTTCCCGCTCGTGCGGGAGCCTCCCTCGCGGTGGGAGCGCACCGGGCTGAGCCCCCGGGCGGAGCGGTGGTTCACGTGGATCACCACCGCGCTCATCGTGGCGTTCCTGGTGACGTGGGTGTACGTGGTGTACCTGCGGATCACGCGGCCCATCGATCCCGGCGAGACGGGGGTGCTGACGTCGGTGCTGCGCCCCTCCGCGCTGGGCGACCCCAACGCTCCCCCCACGTTCGGGGAGCGGATCGCCCGCAGCCCGCTGGCGACGGGGGCCGAGCCCCTGGCGCCCACCATCACCGCCGCGCTCCTGCGCAACACCGCGCGCGACTACGCCAGCCGGCTCCCGCGCAGCGTGCGCGGGCTGAGCGGGAACGTGTTCGTGGAGATCGTGGCGCCCGGGGAGACGCCCGACCTCCCCGCCGCCGCCACGGGGGAGCTGGCCTTCGCCGCGGGCGACCAGATCACCGGCGACCTGGGCGGCTCGGGGGTGTGGGGGGTGGTGCTCCGCTCGGGGAGCCTCCAGGCGGCCGTGCCGAACCTGTCGGTCATCCGCATGGTCCCCATGTCGGCCAAGCGGGGCGGGCGGATCGGGCGGTACCGCATCGGGAGCTGGCCGTGCGAGACGGGGAGCTGCCCCGCCAACCCGATCTACGCCACCCCGCCGGGGATGATCGAGGTGACGCCGCAGAACAAGGAGATGTTCCTGAGCGAGCACATCCAGCTCAAGGACTTCATCACCAAGCTGCAGGAGGACGTCTGGCCCAAGTACGTGGTGGTGGACCCCCAGCTGCTGGACAAGATCGAGCTGGTGGCCAACGAGCTGGAGGCCATGGGGCACCCGGTGAGCAACCTGTTCGCCGTCAGCGGCTTCCGCTCCCCCTGGTACAACGCGGGCGGGGGGAACACGGCGGGGCGGGGCCAGCTCTCGCGCCACATGTACGGCGACGCCATGGACATCGCGGTGGACAACGACCGCAACGGGATCATGGACGACCTGAACGGCGACGGCCGCATCAACCTGCGCGACGCGCGGGTGATCGGCGAGGCCGTGGACCGGGTGGAGCAGAAGTACCCGGAGATGGTGGGAGGGATGCACTACTACCCGCCGACCGGCGGCCACCAGGGGATGGTCCACATCGACACGCGCGGCAACCGCGCCCGCTGGTGACACCAGCCACCTCACGACCAGGAGCGCACCTTGGCTGATCCACGCGACGACGCGCCGCACCGGGCGGCACCGGTGGGGGACGACCGGCGGACCACGGGTCCCCGCGACCTCACCCCGGACGAGATGCTGGTGCGCGAGGAGGACCTGGAGCCGCACGCCGGGCTGCGCTACGTGGCGCGGCTCTTCAAGCTCCTCTCCATCCTCCTGATCCTGCTCCTGATCGGCGAGATCGTCATCAACCTGGTGCGCCAGGGGTCCGACGCCATCCCGCTCCTCCTGGTGGAGGCGACGCGGCTCATCGTGTTCGCGGGGCTGCTCTGGGGCGCGGCCGACATGGCGCTGATGCTGATCGAGTCCAACCACGACCTGCGCGCCACCCGCATCCTGGTGGGGCGGCTCAACGGCAAGGTGCAGCGGATGGAGGAGTTCGGGATGCTGGGGTCGAAGCCCTTCACCCCGCCCCCGCCGCGCGAGGGACCGACTCCGCCCCGCTGAGCGGGGGCGGCTCCAGGAGCAGGGCCTCGAAGGCGCGGGCCGCCGTCCCCGGGGCGCGGCCCGCCAGCGCAAGACGGGTGAGGGTGCGGCGGATGACCAGCCCCCGCACCCGCACCACGCGCAGCGTCCCCAGCGCCAGCGGCTCCTCCAGCGTGGCCCGCGACACCACGGCCACTCCCAGCCCCGCGGCCACGGCCCGCTTGATCCCTTCCGTGCTCCCCAGCTCCAGCGTCCTTTCCGGGACGATCCCCCGCTCCGCCAGCGCCGTCTCCGCCACCTCCCGCGTACCCGAGCCGGGCTCACGCACCAGGAAGCGCTCCGCCTCCAGCTCCCGCGGCTCCACCTCCTCGCGCGCCGACAGAGGGTGGTCGGCGGAGGCCACCACCACCAGCTCGTCCTCCCGCCAGGGCGTCGCCACCACCCGCGCGTCCGCCACCGGCCCCTCCACCAGCGCCACGTCCAGCTGGTAGGCGGTCAGCGAGCGGACCACGTCGCGCGTGTTGGCGCTCGCCACCCGCAGCTCCACGCCCGGGTGCCGCCGCGCGAAGGCGCCCAGCAGGGGAGGGAGGAGGTAGGTGGCGATGGTGGTGCTGGCCCCCACCCGCAGCGTCCCCCGCTCCAGCCCGCGCCGCGCGCGCAGCTCCTCCTCCGCGGCGCGCTCCAGCGCGAAGAGGGAGCGGGCGTGCTCGTACAGCACCTCCCCCGCCTCGGTGAGGCGCAGCCCCCGCCCGCCGCGCTCCACCAGGGGGAGCTCCGCGCGCCGCTCCAGCTCGCGCACCGCCTTGGAGACGGCCGGCTGGCTGAGGTGGATGGCGCGCGCGGCGCGGGAGAAGCCGCGGTGCTCCACCACCGCGGCGAAGACGCGGAGCGCGTTCAGGTTCATCCCATAACCTCCGGTTTGGGCATCCATCCAAAATATGTATTCGACGCATGGAACGCACCGGGCTATGGTACCTGCTCGCGACACGTTCCTCACGCAGGAGCCGACTTGGACCCGACCGCACCCGCTCCGCACCGCTTCCGCCGGACGCGCCGCGCCGCCTTCCTGGCGCTGGCCGTCTTCGCGCTCACGCCCTGGGCGTCGCCGCCGCTCGCGCTGGGGCTGGGCGCCGCCTTCGCGCTGGCGCTGGGGAACCCGTTCGCGGGGAGCACCGCGCGGGCGTCCAAGTGGCTCCTGCAGGGGTGCGTGGTGGGGTTGGGGTTCGGGATGCCGCTGGCGGCGGTGGCGCGGGCGGGGGCGGCGGGGGTGGGGTACACGGTGGCGGGGATCGCCACGGCGCTGGCGCTGGGGCTCCTCCTGGGCCGGTGGCTGCGGGTGGAGCGGGCCACCTCGTTCCTGATCACCGCGGGGACCAGCATCTGCGGGGGGAGCGCCATCGCGGCGGTGGGGCCGGCGATCGGAGCCGGCGCGGAGGCGATGAGCGTGTCGCTGGCGACGGTGTTCGTGCTGAACGCGGTGGCGCTCTACCTGTTCCCGCTGCTGGGGCACCTGCTGGAGCTGAGCCAGGGGCAGTTCGCCGTGTGGGCGGCGGTGGCGATCCACGACACCAGCTCGGTGGTGGGGGCGGCCTCCGCGTACGGGCCGGAGGCGCTGGAGAGCGCCACGGTGCTGAAGCTGGCGCGGGCGCTCTGGATCGTTCCGCTGGCGCTGGGCGCGGCGGCGTGGATGCGGCGGGGGAGGACGGAGGCGGGGCAGGGGGCGCGGGTCGCCGTCCCCTGGTTCATCGGGGCGTTCGTGCTGGCGGCGCTGGCGCGCACCCTCCTCCCCGCCGCGGCCGTCCCCGCGCTGGACTGGCTGGCGCGGGCGGCGCGGGCGGGGCTGGTGCTGACGCTCTTCCTGATCGGGGCGGGGCTGACGCGGGCCACGCTGCGCGCGGTGGGCGTGCGCCCGCTGGTGCAGGGGGTGCTGCTGTGGGCTGCGGTGGCGGGGCTGGCGCTGCTGGCGGTGCGGAGCTGGGTGCCGGCGGCCTGAGCGCTCAGCGCGGCGCGGGCGCCGCTCCGGCCATGCGCAGCAGGGCAGCTTCGGCCACCCGGTCGGCCTCGCGGGCGGTGAGGGTGTGGTGGTCCAGGAGGATGGAGAACACCAGCCGCTCCCCGGCGGGCCCCGGGAGGTAGCCCGAGAGGGCGCGGACGCCGGAGAGCGTCCCCGTCTTGGCGCGCAGGCGTCCCTGGAGCGGCGTCCCCCGCAGGCGCGCGGCGAGCGTCCCGTCCACGCCGGCCACCGGGAGGGAGGCGTCCCACACCTCCCGGTTGGGGCCGCGGGCCATGTGCTCCAGCACCCCCACCAGGAGCTCCGGGGCCACCAGGTTGTAGCGGGACAGCCCCGAGCCGTCCGCCTGCGCCAGCCCCCGCGTGTCCAGCCCCCAGCTGCGGAAGAGGGAGTCCACCACGGCCGCGCCCGCCCGCCCGCTCCCCTGCCCGCGGAGCCGCCGCCCCAGCGTCCGCAGCAGGACCTCCCCGAGCTGGTTCTGGCTGGGCTTCATGAAGCCGGCGAGGATCTCCCGCAGCGGGGGGGAGAGGTGCGTGAAGAGCGGCGTCGGGGTGGGGGCGCCGCCCAGCGCGTCCGCGTCCGCGGCGGGGCCGTCCACCCGGATCCCGGCCTCCAGCAGCGTCTCCCGCAGCACGGAGGCGAAGAAGAGGGTGTTGTCGCGCACCGCCACCTCCTCGGCCACCACGGTGTCGGGCGGGACCGTCCCGGCCACGACGATCCCCGGTCCCACGGGCGCGCGGGCCACCTCCACGGCCGGCCGCGTCCCCGCGGGGGCGGTGACGGCGCGCACCTCCACGGGGAGGTACGCGGTGGCGGGGTCCAGCGTCACCCGCGCGGCCTCCCCCGGCCGCACCCCCGGTGCCACCCGCACGGCGACGAACCCCTCGTTGAGCATCAGCCCGCCGAACTCCGCCGAGTAGGAGGCGTCCAGGTCGTCCCACGCCCACCCGCGCCCCAGCGGGACGTCGTCGAACACGTCGTCGTTCCCCACCACGCGCCCGGTGACGCGCGTGATCCCGCGCGCGCGCAGCGAGTCGGCCCAGGCGCGGAACACGGCGCGGGCGTCGCCCCTCCCGAAGCGGGCGGAGACCGTCGGGTCGCCGCTCCCGGTCACCACCAGGTCCCCCCGCAGCTCGCCCCCCGCCACCGTCCCCGCCGCGCCCACGGCGGTGGCGTAGCGGAAGTCCGGCCCCAGCGCCTCCAGCGCCGCGGCCCCGGTCACGATCTTCATGTTGGAGGCGGGGACGAACAGCTTCTCCGCGTCGCGCCGGTAGAGGGTGGCCCCGGAGTCCAGCGAGCGCACCAGCACCCCCCAGCGCGCCCGGGCGAACGCCGTGTCCGCGAACACGGAGTCCAGCGCCGCCGCGAGCGGGGCGCGCGCCGGGGCCGGGGCGGTCGCGGTGGAGCCCGCCGCGGGGGCGCACGCGCCGGCGGCGAGGAGGAGCGGGAGGAGGAGGCGTCGCATCAGGTCTCGCAGGGTTGGTCGGCGCGGGTCTACCGCGGAGGCGTCCAGGGGCGGGCGAGCCGGGCTTCCAGCCCGTCCCGCACGCCGGGCCACTCGTCGTCCAGGATGCTGAAGTACACCGTGTCGCGCGACCGCCCGCCCCGGGCCAGCATGTGCCTGCGCAGCACCCCCTCCTCCCGGGCGCCCAGGCGGAGGATGGCGGCGCGCGAGCGCGCGTTGAGCGCGTCCGTCTTCAGCTCCACGCGCACGCACCCCAGCGTCTCGAAGGCGTGGCGGAGCATGAGGTACTTGGCCTCGGTGTTGGCGGGGGTGCGCTGCCAGGGGCGCGCCACCCAGGTCCACCCGATCTCCACCCGGCGGTTCTCCCGGTCCACGCTGCAGAAGCGGGTGCACCCGACGGCCCGCCCGGTGGCCGCGTCCACGGTGGCGAAGGGGAGCGAGCGCCCCTCCGCCTGCTCCCGGAGCGCCGTCTCCACGTAGCGGCGCACGTCGTCGGGGGTCTCCAGGAGGGCCAGCGTCCAGCGCCACAGCTCCGGGTCCAGCCCCACCTCGGCGAGCCCGGGGACGTGCTCCGGGGTGAGCGGCTCCAGGCGCACGTGGCGCCCCTCCAGCGTGACGGGGGCGACCTGCATCACCCGCCGGAGGCGAGGGCGGACAGGCGGTCCGCCAGCTCCGCGTGCCCCCGCTCGCGGGCGAGGTCCGCCGCCGTGCGCCCGTCGTCCGCCGCCACGGCGGGGTCGGCGCCGAAGGCCAGGAGGAGATCCACGCGCTCCGCGGAGCCGCTCATGGCGGCGGCGTGCAGGGCGGTGTACCCCCCCTGCTGCTTCGCGTCGGGCGGGGAGCCCGCCTCCAGGAGGGCGCGGACGCCCGCCGGGGAGAGCGGCCCCGCGACGGCGGCGTGGAGGGGGAGGTTGCACATGGCGTTGCGCGAGCGGGCGTGCACGTCCGCCCCCCGCTCCAGGAGGAGGCGGACCGCCGCCTCGTGGCCGAAGTACGCCGCGAAGTGGAGGAGCGTCCCGCCGTCGAAGCTGTGCAGCGCCACCAGCCCCGGCTCCTCGTCCAGGAAGGTGCGGAGCCGGTCCGTGGCGCCGACCACCGCCACCTCGAAGGGGTCCAGGGCGGGGCCGCGCTCCAGGAGGAGGGCGAGCACCGCGGGCCGGTGCCAGTACGCGGCCGCCAGCACCGGGCTGAGACCGCCGGCGTCGTGGAGCCCGAGCGACGAGGGGTCCGCGTCCAGCAGGGCCGCGACGGTCTCGGCGTCTCCGGCCCGCACGGCGTCGAAGAGGTCCTGCGGGTTGTTCATGGGAGGATGGTCACGGCCTGGCGGGAGTGGAGCCCGACATGCGCTCCATGATCCGCTGCTGCATCTCCGGGAGGTACTGCTGGAGCCGGGCGTTGGTGATCTCGGAGCTCTTCGCCATCACCTCCGGGAGGCTCGCCAGGAGGCGCTTCCCCAGCGGCGTGCCGTAGAAGTCGCGGAGCTGGCGCAGCTCGTCGACCGTGTACACCTCGGCGTACACGCGGACGTATTCCCCCCGGAGCTCCTGCCAGTTCATCGCCTTCTTCATGAACTCCCGCATGATGTCCTGGAACTGGGCCATCATCGGCGCCTGCTTCACCTGCTGCTGGAGCATGGTCTCCATGGACCGCTCGAGCGTCGCCTCCATGTCCATGGACTCGACCAGCTCGCTCGCGGCCCGCACCCGGTCGGGCGAGGGGGCGGGGGTCTGCGCGCGCGCCGGGAGGGCGCAGGCGAGGAGGAGCGCGAGGGTGCAGGCGAGGCGCTTCATGGGGACCTCCTGGGTGCCGGGGGGAGAGGGGTGCCGGGGTGTAAACGTACGTCGCCGCGCCCGCGGGCGCTACGCCGCCGCGCCCAGCGCGTCCCGCAGCCGGGGCGCCAGCTCCGGCGGGTACGCGGCGAGGACCCGGACCTCCGGGGTGCGGTGCCAGGCGGCGCACTCGCGGAGCGCGCGCGCCGCGTCGGCCAGCAGCCCCCCGGTGGCGCGCACCCCCGGCTCCAGGTGGAAGGCGCGTACCTCGAACACCCCCTCGCGGCGGTGCGCCTTGGCGTCCAGCCGGGCCACCAGGGCGCCGCGGCGCAGCAGCGGGAGCGTGAAGTAGCCGTACCGCCGCTTGGGCGCGGGGGTGTAGCACTCCAGCCGGTAGTCGAAGCCGAACATCTCGCTGCACCGCGCCCGGTCCCACACCAGCGGGTCGAAGGGGGAGAGCACGGTGGTCAGCCGGGGACGGACGAGCCCCGCGGCGGCGTCCTCCGCCATGGCCCGCCGGTCGGGGTGCACGTAGCCGGGCCCGCTCCACCCCTCCACCTCCACCGGGAGGAGCGCGCCCTCCTCCGCCAGCGCGCGCGCCACGGCCGGGGTGTCGCGCTTCGGCATGCGGAAGTAGTCGGCCACCCAGCGGGCCCGGGCCACGCCCAGCGCCCGCACCGCCCGGAGCACCAGCGCCCGCGCCACCTGGTCCGCCGGGGGGAGCGCCGCGTCGTCCCACCCGGGGAGCACCCGCTCGCGGAGGTCGTACACGCGCTGGAAGCCCTCCCGCCGCGCGATCATCAGCTCGCCCGCGGTGAACAGCCCCTCCAGCATCCGCTTCTCCGGCTTCCACTCCCACCACCCGGCGGACGGGCCGCCCCGGCGCTCGAAGTCGGCGGAGCGCACCGGGCCGCGCTCCCGGACCGCGTCCAGGAGCCGCCGCACCGCGTCGGCGTTCCGGGCCATGAACTCCGCGCGGTACTTCCACCCCATCCCCTCCGCGGCCAGCATCCGGTGCCGGTAGAGCGGGTAGTCCTCCACGGGGAGGAAGCACGCCTCGTGCGCCCAGTACTCGAAGAGCGCCCCCTCCGCCAGCAGCTCGTCCAGCCAGCGCGGCTCGTAGTCGCCCAGCCGGGTCCAGAGCACCAGGTACGGGCTCCGCGCCACCACGCTGATGGTGTCGATCTGGAGCGCCCCCATGCGCCGGACCGCCTCCAGCACGTCCGCCTTCCGCGCCTTCCGCCGCGGCCGGGCGTCCAGCCCCTGCGCCGCCAGCATCAGCGCCCGCGCCCCCTCCAGGCTCAGCCGCATCCGCCCGCGCTCCTCACAGCTTCCTCATCCGCACCCGCTCCACCCGGTGGTCCTCCCCCTTTTCCAGCACCAGCCGGGCGCGCTCGCGGGTGGGGGCCACGTTCTCGCGCAGGTTCACCAGGTTGATGGTGGTCCACACGCTCCGGCCGAAGCCGAGGGCCTCCTCGTCGGACATGGCGGCGAAGTTGTGGAAGAAGGAGGTGGGGTCGCGGAAGGCGGTGCGCCGCAGGCGCTCGAAGCGCTGCAGGAACCACTTCTCCAGGTTCTCCTCCGAGGCGTCGATGTAGAGGGAGAAGTCGAAGAAGTCGGAGACGAAGGCGCGCACCGGGCGCTCGGCGGCGGCGGCCCCGGTCTGGAGCACCCCCAGCCCCTCCACGATCAGGATGTCGGGGGCGCGGACGGTCTGGGCCTCCCCCGGGACGATGTCGTACGTCAGGTGCGAGTAGACGGGGACGGCCAGCTCGGGCTTCCCCGACTTCACGTCGGCCAGGAAGCGGACCAGCCGGCGGACGTCGTAGCTCTCCGGGAACCCCTTGCGGTTCATGATCCCCCGCGACTCCAGCACCCGGTTGGGATACAGGAAGCCGTCGGTGGTCACCAGGTCCACCCGGGGGTGGTCGGGCCAGCGGGCGAGGAGGGCCTGGAGGATGCGCGAGGTGGTGCTCTTCCCGCTGGACACGCTCCCCGCGATCCCGATCACGTAGGGGACCTTGGCCGCCGGGCTCCCCAGGAAGGTGTCGGTGGCGCGGAACAGCTGCTGCGCCGCCGAGACGTACAGGTTCAGGAGCCGCGAGAGGGGGAGGTAGATGTCGGTGACCTCCTCCAGCGACACGAACTCGTCGGCGCTGCGGAGCGCGTCCAGGTCGGCCTGCGACAGGGTGAGCGGGGTGGAGCCGCGCAGCCCCGCCCAGGCGTCGCGGTGGAAGTCCACGTAGATGGAGAGCGGGGCGCCGCTCTGCGGGTTGCGGTCCATGGATGCGCGGGTCGTCGGCCGGGAGTGCCGCGCCGCGGGGCGCGGCGCGAGGCATTCACTTTACGCGGGTGCGCCCGCCGGGACCAGGGAGCCGCCGTACGTTTCCGCCGCGGCACGCGGTCTGCTGCCCTGCCCCTCCGCCCGCCCGCCGTCCACCCACGCCCCCGCGGAGGCCGCCATGACCCGTGACACCCCCCGTACCCAGGCCGTCTCCCCCGTCGTCCGCGACCCCTCGCGCCTGGCGGCGCTGCGGCGGCTTGCCCTCCTGGACACCCCCGCGGAGGAGAGCTTCGACCGCCTCACGCGCCTGGCCGCCCGGGTGCTGGGCGCCCCGGTGGCGCTGGTGTCGCTGGTGGACGAGGACCGCCAGTTCTTCAAGAGCTGCGTGGGGCTCCCGGAGCCCGCGGCCACCGAGCGCGGGACCCCGCTCTCCCACTCCTTCTGCCAGCACGTGGTGAGCGGGCGCGAGCCGCTCCTGGTGGAGGACGCGCGGACGCACCCGCTGGTGATGGACAACCTGGCGGTGAGCGAGCTGGGGGTGGCGGCCTACCTGGGGATGCCGCTGATCACCTCGGACGGCTACGAGCTGGGGACGCTGTGCGTGATCGACACCTCGCCGCGGAGCTGGAGCCCGGCGGACGTGGAGGTGCTGCGCGACCTGGCCGCGTCGGTGCTGACGGAGATCGAGCTGCGGGCCGCGATGCGCGAGATGGAGGAGGCGCGGCGGCAGGCGGAGGGGGAGGAGCCGCGGGCGGAGCGCGCCCGGGCGGCGGAGGAGAAGCGGCTGAGGCAGATCGCCTCGCTGGCCCGCAGCGCGGACGAGAAGCTGGCCGCGGGGACGGCGACGCTGGTGGACCTGGTGTTCCGCCCGCGCGACGTGCTCTGGCTGGCGGAGAGGGCGGCGGGCTCCCGCCCCGCCTGAGCCCCGGCGTCAGCCCCGGAGCGGGGGGGCGGGGAGGAAGGAGAAGGCCGCGAGGGCGAGGACCAGGAAGGCGTACGTCGCCAGCGCGCCCCGGTCCTCCTCGTCCGGCGCGGGACGGAACGCCTGGAACACGGCGCCCGCCAGGAGGAGGAGGAGCATCCCTTCCCGGGTGAGCAGGTACGCGCCCAGCAGGGCTCCGGCCGCGAGCCGGCGCTGATGGCGCGACAGCGCGTGGAAGGCGCGGCCGCCGTCGAGCTGCCAGACCGGGAGGAGGTTGAACAGGTTGAGCCACGCCCCGGTCCGCGCGATGGCGGCCCAGATCGGGGCGCCGGTCACCCCGTAGACCGCCAGGGCGGCGACCGCGGCGCCCAGCCCCCACACGGGCCCCGCCAGCCCGATTCGCGCGTCCTCGCGCGGGTCCGCGGGGCCCTGGTGCAGGCGCACGAACGCCCCCACGCCGGGGATGAACATCGGGGCGCTCGCGGGGATTCCCGCCCGGCGCAGCGCCGCCACGTGCCCCATCTCGTGCACGTACAGCGAGACGACGAACCCCAGCGCGAACTTCCACCCCCACATCGCCCAGTAGACGCCCAGGAAGGCGAGCATGGAGGACAGGGTGCTCAGCTTGGTGAGCCCCAGGAGGAGGAGCTTGGCCTTGGTGAGGGCGAAGACCAGGACGAACTTGAGCTTCCAGGCCAGGAGCGCCACCGTGCCGACGATCCCCACCTTGGCGCCCAGCCCGGCCCAGGCGGGCTTCGGCGGCGCGGCCGGCGCGTGCGCCGCCCGGCTCAGCGCCGTGACGCGCTCCGAGACCACGGCGTGCTGGCGCGTGTCGTCCGGGAGGAGCGGGAGGGCGCCGCGCCACAGCTCCAGCGCACGCGTGGTCTCCCCCGCGGCCTCGGCGAGCTCCGCCTCGCCGGAGATCCGCTGGAGCTCCACGGCGTGCACCAGCCGCCGGCACCCCGGACAGCTCAGGAGCGACGGGGCGAGCTGGGTGCCGCAGCGCTCGCAGGGAACGGCGTCCGTGGCGGTGCCGGAAACGGTCATCACCCTATCCGGCGACCGGCTGCCCGGGGACGGCAACCGAGTACGGCCCCGCGACGGTGAGCGTCCGGCGCTGGTTGAGCTTCCAGGCCTGGTACACGCCCACGGCCAGGATCACCAGCCCGATCGGGCTCTCCGTGACGGCGAGGAAGGGGTAGGCGAGCGACAGGAGGAAGGCGGTCAGGCCCACCACGGCGGCCGGGGCCTCGGGGCTCCGCCGCTGCAGCTCGGGCATCATCAGCGGGACGTAGGTGCAGACGATGGCCAGGTAGGTGAGGCCGACGGCCATCCCCTGGTACAGCCACCCTCCGCGCCCGCCGGAGCCCCTGCTCACGGCCACTCCCACCACGTAGCCCACCAGGATGGCGATGAGCCCGAGCTCCATCTCCGCCAGCTTGAGGATGGCGAAGTACACCGCCCACCCCGCCGCCGCGGCCCCGGCCCCGTAGAGCAGCGCGAGGAGGAAGCCGCCGGAGGGCTTCGCCGCCTCCAGCTCCGCGCGGCACCCGGCGCACACCAGCTTGCCGTTGGCGGTGTGGTAGGAGTCGTGGAGCGTGGCGGCGCACCCGGCGCAGGTCACCGTCCGGCCCTGCGGGTCCGCGGTGGCGACGGGCTCGGCGGAGTCGAACTGGAGCGGGGCGGTCGCGGGAGTGGTCTGGTCCATTGAGGGCGTTGCGGGGCTAGAGTCCGAAGCCGGCCCGCGCCTCGGCGATGCGGGACCGCACCTCCTCCGGGACGGCTTCCCGCGCGATGCGGTCGAAGAGGGCGGCGAGGACCCGCCGCTCGCCGGGGTCGATGGCGCCGTCGCGCATGGCGACGGCGAGGAGGTAGTCCAGCTCCGGCAGGTCCAGCTTCCCGTCGTCCGCGAAGACGCGCCGGACGGCGGCGGTCAGCTCGGAGCTTCCTTCCGTCATCCCCTCACTCCCCCCGCTCCCGGTCGCGGCGCGAGAGCCGGCCGATCTCGATGTGGCACGACGTCAGGTCGCCGGTGAGGTCGGTGATCTTCTCCGTGACCTCCAGCACCGCCCGCACCCCGTCGCCCCACACCTGGGCCACGTAGCAGTCGCCCGCCTTGAAGAGCGTCCGCTGGGCGCCCTCCAGCATCTGCAGCGCCTCCCAGATGACGTCCCGGGCCTGCTCCAGGTGTTCTCGGGCGGCGGGGTCGTGGTGGGGCATGGAGAGGAGGGCGTGGAGGGTGGGACGGGCCGGAAACGAACGCTGAAGCTCATGCTTCGGCGCCGGAAGCGCAAGCCGCTTCCCTCCGGCGGGCTCGCACAAGGTGTGCGCCCGGCTCAGGGAGACCCGGACCCTTCCACGCGCGCCCTGAGCCCGGCGGCGAACTGCTCGAAGGCGGGGGTCATGTCGGGCATGGAGCGGCGGATCAGGGGGAGGAGGAGGCCGGAGAACACCTCGCGCAGGGTGAGCTCCGTGCCGCCGTCCGCGGACGGGGCGAGCGTGAAGGTGCGCACCCCCCGGAAGAGGCCCAGCGGCATCCCGCCCCGCCAGGTCATGCGCTCCCCCGGCACCACGTCGGACACCTTCACCCGGAAGGCGCGCTCGGGGTTGCGGCGGGTGAAGAGGCGGAGGGACTCGCCGGAGGCGATCCTTCCCTCCAGCCGCGCGATCCCCGGGTCCCACTCGGGGTAGCGGGGGCCGTCGGCCAGGACGGCCCAGACCGCCTCCGGGGGGGCCGCGATGTGCTTGGTGACGCGGAACTCCATCGGTTCTCCTCCGGACGTGGTATGATCGGGGCGAGCGGGACCGCTACGGCACACGCACCAGCCGGAGGGTGACGGGCACCGGGGAGCCCGCCATGCGTCCGGTCAGCTCCAGGCGACCTGCATCCAGACGGTAGGTGCCGGCGAAGAGCTGCGTGTCGTCCGTCTTCCTGAACCAGCGGTCCCATACCCGGATCGTGCGTTGCGCGGGATCGACCTCGAAGTGGTGCGTCGCCGTGGAGTCCGCGTACCGGAAAACGGCCATGTGCGCCCGGTTGTGCTCGAAGTAGATCCGGGAAGGAACCGCCTTTCCAGGGAAGCCCTGCGCCCCGGCCACGTCCCACCTCCCGTCCAGGGGCGTGGGACGCCGGTTGTTGTAGTTGGCCGTCCAGTAGGTGCCCCCCGCCGCGAAGGCGATCATGCAGACGCGCAGGGTCCAGGCGACGCTTCTCCGGCGCGAGGAGCCTCCGACTCGCTCCGGGGAAGGCCAGAAGAGCGCGAGCAGCGGTTCCCGGTACCACAGGAGAATTCCCAGGAGACCGCACCAGAGCAGGAGCGCCACGAAGAACGCGCCCTGGGGGATGCCGTAGAAAACGTCGACCAGCACGATGTTGGACATCATGCCGAACAGGATGCAGGCACCCAGGAGGGTGGTACGGCGGAAGGTGAGGAGGAGCGCGCCTCCGACCTGGACGAGCGCGATGAGGTTGCCGTAGACGGCCGAATAGCCGAAGTAGTACCAGGTGAGCCAGAACCCGGAGACTTCCCGCATCGGCCTGTCCAGCTCGGAATCGAGGATGGTGAACTGGCTCCCCATCAGCTTCGCGAACCCGTAGAACAGGATCACGGCGGCGACCGGGTACCGCAGGGCCGCCGGAGGGGCCTCGACGGGGGGGTGGGGCTGCGTGGATGCGCTCATGGGGAGATCTCGGAAGAGGTAGAGGGTTACTCCGTCCGGGACGCGCGGAAGGGGACCGGCCTGCGCAGCAGCTCCCCGCGCGCGGGGAGGCCCCCGATGGCGCGGACCACCTCCATCCCCTCCACCACCCTCCCGAACACGGCGTACCCCGGGGCATCGGGGCCCCGCCAGTCCAGGTGCGGCTGGTCGCCCAGGACGACGAAGAACTCCGCCCGCGCGCTGTTCACGTCCCCGAAGCGCGCCATGGAGACCATCCCCTCCGTGTGCTTCAGCCCGGTCGCCCGGGTGGACTCGAAGGGGACCGGGGCGAGCCGGGCGGTGTCGTCCCCGGCCCAGAGGCCGCCCTGCACCACGCCGGTGGGGCGGCGCATGAGCTGGCCCTGGTCGCGGCGCACGCGGTAGAAGGACGCGGAGTCGAAGCGCCCCTCGTCCACGTGGCGCAGGAAGGAGGCGACGGTGCGGGGCGCCCGGTCCTCGTACAGCTCCACCCGGACGACTCCGAAGGGCGTCTCCAGGTCCACCCGCGGGTGGGACGGGCCGCACCCGGCGGCCAGCAGCGCGGCGGCCGCGCCGCACGCGAGGGAGCGGAGCGCGCTACGCACCCGGCGCCCCCCGCGGCAGAGCCAGCGAGCGCCGCATCCCGCGCACCTCGTCGCGGAGCTCCCGCGCCGCGGCCAGCACCGCGGGCTCTCCCGCTCCCGCCTCCGTGAGCGGCGGGGGCTCGTCGGGGTCGCCGAGGCCGGCGTCGCGGTGGAGGCGGACCCGCTCGCGGATGAGGTCGCGGATCTCCTCCGCGTTCTCCACGCCGCGGAAGAAGGCCTCGTGCATGGACTCCGTGACCTCCCCCTTGCTCCCGTGGCCGCCGCTCCCCCCGCCGGCCGTGCGCACCTGCACGTCCGCGATGCGGAGGAGGCGCTGGAGCGGGTTCTGGCGGATGGAGATGTTCTGGATGTTGGCGAAGGTGACCGTCTTCTCGCGCACCGAGAGGATCCCTTCGCGGATGCGGAGGCTGCGGTCGGAGAGGATGTACCAGCGCAGGTCGAAGTCCAGCCGGAGCACGGCCAGGCTGAACAGGAGCTGGGCCGCGAACCCGGCCCAGGCCACCCCCTCCGTCACCGTGAACAGGAGGAAGGCCATGGGGTGGCCGATCTCGCGGACGACGGAGGAGGCGAAGAAGAAGCCCGCCACCAGGCCCGCCACCGCGCCCACCTGCTTCAGCGCCCAGGTGGCCAGGCGGTACTGGAAGTAGCGGGGCGCCGCGCGGAAGACGCGCACCACGCGTCCTCCCCCGGGCGCCCGGGGCTCCGCCGGGACGCGGAGGATCCGCAGGAGCCAGCCGCGCGCGCCCTCAAGCATGGCCGCCCTCCCCGTCCCGGGGCGCCGGGAGCGCCCGGCGCAGCTCGCGCACCTCGGCCGCCACCTCGCGCAGCACCTCCGCCAGCTCCTGGAGGGTGCCTCCCGGGATCTCGCCCGCGGCCCCGGCGGTCCCCACGGCCGGCGCCGCCACGCGGTCGCGCGCGCCCCGCATGCGCGAGTACAGGAAGTCGCGGATGGCCTCGAACTGCGGCAGCCCCTCGATGGTCATCTCGGCGCTGGAGCTCCCGCTGGCGGTCTGCACCTGGATCTTGGCCAGCCCCAGCCACCGCTCCACGAGGTTGCTGGAGAGGTGGATGTCCTGGATGCGCGCGAAGGTGAGCGACACCTCCTTCCGGAACAGGATTCCCCAGCGCATGGTGATCCCCTCCTCCTCCACCACGTAGCGCATGGTGCGGTAGCGGAAGTAGAGGGGGATCATGGCGAAGAGGAAGGCCGGCCCCAGGAGCAGCGAGGAGAGGGCGTAGTAGGTGAGCAGGCTGCGGTCCGGCGAGAGCGTCACCGGGAGCCGCGGGAACGGGGACGCCCCGGCGAGGCGGGGAGCCGGGTCGGCGGCGGCGGCCGGGACGAGGGTCTGGGACGGTTCCATGGACGGTCCGGTGAGCGGATGCGGGACGGCGACGGTACCGGGGAGTACGGCGCGGACGGGGACGGGTTTCAGCGCCGGCCCGTCAGCGGACGCGGTGGTGGCGCCGCATCACCTCCACCAGCCGCTGGTGGGGGAGCTCGGAGATGCGCAGGTCGTCCGCGCCGGTCATGGTCTCCGCGGCGAGCAGGGCGTTGAGGATGGCCTCCTCCACCGCCTGCACGGTGGCGGCGAAGAAGGGGTCGATCTCCTCGTTGGAGAGCATCTCCAGCGCCGCCTTCCCCCGGGTGGCGGAGGCGCCCCGGTTGGCGGTGGAGAAGGCCAGGAAGATGTCGCCCGAGGAGTTCTCCCCGAGCCCCCCCATCCGCCCGACGCCCAGCGAGACGCGCGTGGCGACGCGCTTGAGCTGGTGCGGGAGGAGGGGCGCGTCCGTGGCCACCACGACGATGATGGAGCCCAGCCCCTCGCGGGGCGCCGGGGCGGCGTCGGGACCGGGGCCGGAGCAGAGGGGGAGGCCGGCCAGCCAGGGGCGCGAGGCGCGCCGGCCGCCGGCCATGCAGGGCATCCCGTCGCGGATCTCCTGCCCCACGGGGACGCCGTCCACGCGCAGGCTGCGCCGCGTGCCGTAGTTGCACTGCACCAGCACGCCGAGCGTGTAGCCGCTCTCGCCCACCTTCACCGTGCGCGAGGCGGTGCCGATCCCGCCCTTGAAGTAGTGGCAGATCATCCCCGTGCCGCCGCCCACGCTCCCCTCGGGGACGGGCCCGCCCCGCGCCCCGTCCAGGGCGGCGAAGACGTGCTCGGGCTTGACGTGGAACCCCAGGTCGTCGTTGAGCAGGCCGTCGAAGGTCTCGGCCACCACGGGGAGCGCGAAGATCGGCGCCCGGCCCCTGCGCGACATCCAGTCGATGGTGGCGTCGCGCACCACGCCGACGCTGTGGGTGTTGGTGATCAGCACGGGCCCCTCCAGCAAGCCGGACTCCTCGATCCAGGTGGTGCCGGTCATCTCGCCGTTGCCGTTGAGCGTGGCCCACGCGGCGAAGACGCTGTCGGGGCCGGTGCGCCCGCGGGGGAGGATGGCGGTGACGCCGGTGCGGACCGGGCCCTCGCCCCGCGCCAGCCGCCCGCTCCCCCGGACCAGGGTGGCGTGCCCGACCTCCACCCCGGGGACGTCGGTGATGGCGTTCAGCGGCCCCGGCGTCCCCGGCAGCTCGATCCCGAGCGCCCGGGCGCGGGTGACACCCTGCGCGTGCAGCGTGGAGGCGGCGGCGAGCGACGCCGTGAGCGCGAGCAGCAGCCCGGGAATCCGGAGCATCGTGTCTCCTTGGAACGGAGGGTGGAGCGGAAGGATAGCCCGCGGAGGGCTGGCCCGCGAGCGGGCGTCAGGACACTCCGAGCACCGCGTAGTGGAGGACGACGAGCCCGCTGGGGAACGCCTCGCTGTGGGTGAGCTCCAGGCGCGCGAGGCGGGACAGGGAGGGGAGGAGCGGCACGCCGCCGCCGAGCAGGGCGGGCATGATCCCCACCTCGACGGTGTCCACCAGGCCGGCCTCCAGGAGGCTGGCGAAGAGGACCCCGCCGCCGGCCAGCCAGATGTCCTTGCCGTCTTCCTCCCGGAGCGCCGCGACGGTCGCGGCGGCGTCATCGGCGGACACGACGACCACGTCGGGGTGCTCGTCCGCGGCCAGGGTGGTGGAGAAGACGTAGCTGCGCATCCCCGGCGCGCTCCCGCCCCCGTGGCGCAGCGCCACCTCGTAGCTCCGCCGCCCCATGAGCACGGTGTCGATGCCGCGGAAGAAGGCGCCCTGGTCGTAGGCCGGGTCGGAGATCATCCAGTCGAGGGTGTCGCCCGGGCCGGCGATGTAGCCGTCCAGGCTCATTCCCACTCCGTAGCGCACGCGCCGCATGGAAGTCTCCTATGAGGTGAGGGCCGGCATCTTTCTTGGCTCGGCTGTCCGCACCAGCTACCGTAAGGGGGAAGCCGAATCGGCGCCAGAGTCTTCGGAGTGGGAACTACTGACGAGAAGAGGGCTGGATGGGCACTGGCTCGGCTGTCCGCACCAGCTACCGTAAGGGGGAAGCCGAATCGGCGCCAGAGTCTTCGGAGTGGGAACTACTGACGAGAAGAGGGGCTGGATGGGCACTGTCCCCGGAGTGGACCCGCGGATCATGACGGTCCGGGTCACGGACGAGACGATCACCGCTGATCTGGTCGATGGCCGGACCGTCAGCGTGCCTCTCGCCTGGTCCTGGCGTCTGGCGGAGGCGACGACCGAGCAGCGCGCGAACTGGCGTCTGATCGGGTCAGGGGAGGGCGTCCACTGGCCGGAGGTCGACGAGGACATCAGCGTGCGAGGGATGCTCGACGGAGTCCCGGCCGCACGGTCGAAGCGGACGGTGAGTTGAAGGTCAAAGCAGCATCTCTTCAGGTGTGCTGTTCGGGCTCGGAAGCCCTGCGAATCTCGGATAGGACTTCGTCCAGACGAAGGCTTTCAAAGAGGGAGTCGCGTTCTTCCGTGTAGTTGCCGTGACACGTACCAAACTGCCTGAGGAAACGCAACGTGTCCACGACACCCAGATCCTGGCAGAGCAGGCGGATCGCTTCGTGAGTGATCTCGTGTAGAGGTTTCGTGGGCATGTCCACACATTCGGAAGAGGTGTCCAACAACTAGCCTTCCCTGCTACCCCACCCTCTCCAGGATCTCTTCCACGCGGGTGAACACCTCCTCGGGGGAGTGCGCCAGGAGCGACTCCAGCGTGGTGAAGCCCCACGACACGGCGCC
Organism: uncultured Gemmatimonadales bacterium; assembly: GCA_963733105.1. Taxonomy (GTDB): domain Bacteria; phylum Gemmatimonadota; class Gemmatimonadetes; order Longimicrobiales; family Longimicrobiaceae; genus JAFAYN01. The sequence continues at coordinate 251,405 of CAVTCB010000010.1, forward strand.
GAAGGGCATCCGCTCCGCGCGGGCGGCGTGCAGGTCGCGGATCTCGTCGCCGATGCAGAGGGCCTCCCCCGGGCGCACACCGCTCGCCGCGAGCACCTTCCGCAGCTTGGGCCGCTTCCCGAAGAGCGACGCCCCGCACCCGTAGTGCCGCACGAGCCCCGCGTGCCGCGGCCCCAGCACGCGGCGGACGTTGGCCTCCGAGTTGGAGGTCACGATCGCGATCCCCACCCCACGCTCCGCCAGCCCCTCCAGCAGCACGTCCACCCCCGCGAACAGCGGGATCGCGCCGATGTCCCGCGCCATGCGCTCCCGCATGAAGCGGGTGACCAGGGGCGCCTTCCACATCGGCATCCCCACATGGCGGATCACCTCGCGCGCGTGGTGTCCCACGCAGCAGCTCCGCCTCCGCCGGCTCCAGGCGCCGGAAGCGGTAGCGGTCCGCGGCGGCGTTCATGGCGCCCAGGAACCAGGGGAAGGAGTCGGCGAGGGTGCCGTCGAAGTCGAAGACGGCCAGGCGGTACGGCATCTTGGTCCCGGATGCGGAACGGACCCTGTCGTGAGGGCGAGAGGTGAAGTAAGGTGACGGCCGTTCGGTGCGCTCGCTGCTAGCGCAGGGGTGGGGGGAGCGGATCCGAGCCGAAGGCGTAGCGCAGAAGCTCGCACTTGATCTGGTGCTCCGACCACTCCGGGTGCTCCAGCCGAAGGCGAGCGGCGGCGAGCTCGCGCGCGGCCAGGCTCATCTCCATCGCCATGCGCAGGCGCTCCACACCCGTCATCCTCCGGTGGATGGCCGCCTGGATCTCCGCCGCTTCCGGGCTGGTGTCGCTCACGCGTCCCTCCTCACTCGGGCTTCGCCATCGCCAGCAGCTCCGCCGTGTGCAGCGTCTCGCGCCCGCCGCAGAAGTCCGCGATCTGGTGGCGGCAGGAGAAGCCGGGGGCCACCACCAGGTCCTCCGGCGCCGCCCCGCGCACCGCGGGAAACAGCACCCGCTCCCCGCACGCCCGCGACACCTCGTAGTGCCCCTTCTCGTACCCGAACGACCCCGCCATCCCGCAGCACCCCGAGTCCAGCACCGAGAACTCCAGCCCCTCCACCCGGCTCAGCACCTCCGTCGTCGGCCCCATCCCCACGATCGCCTTCTGGTGGCAGTGCCCGTGCACCACCGCGCGGCGCTCCAGCCGCCCCGGGCGCCACTCCGGGAGCTCCGCCAGCAGCTCCTCCAGCATCACCGCCGCCCCCGCCACCGCCTTCGCGCGCGGGTCGCGCACCAGGTCCGGGAGCTCGTCGCGAAGCGTGAGGATGCAGCTCGGCTCCACCCCCACGATCCGCGCCCCCCGCTCCACCTCCGGCGCCAGCGTCTCCACCAGCTCGCGCCCCTTCTCGCGGGCGTAGTCCAGCAGCCCCTTGGAGATCCCCGCGCGCCCGCAGCACACCTGCCGCCGGGGGAGCCGCACCCGGAACCCCGCGCGGTCCAGCACCCGCGCCGTCGCCGCCAGCGGCCCCGGCTGGAAGAAGTTGTGGAAGGTGTCGTCGAACAGGATCACCGTGGGCCGGCCGTCGTCCGCGGGGTGGCGGCCCCGCTCCCAGGCGCGGCGGAAGGGGACCGGCGCCAGCTCCGGGAGCGCCCGGCGCGGGTCCACGTGCCCCGCCCCCTTGATGACCCCCCCCAGCAGCCGCTGCCCCAGGTTGGCCAGCCCCGGGGCCAGGCTCCCCGCCCTCGCCACGTCGTGGATGCGCCCGAAGAAGAGCGCCGAGCGCGGCGTGCCGTGCTCCCGGTGGTGCTGCGCCAGGAACTCCGCCTTGTAGCGCGCCATGTCCACCCCCACCGGGCACTCCGTCTTGCACGCCTTGCACTGGAGGCACAGGTCCAGCGACTCCAGCACCTCGCGGCTCCGCATCCCCGGGAGGCTCCCGCGCATCGCCTCGCGCAGCGAGTTGGCCCGGCCGCGCACCGTGTGCTCCTCCTCCAGCGTCACCATGAACGACGGGCACATCGTCCCCGCGTCCAGCTTGCGGCACACCGCCATCCCGTTGCACTTCTCCACCGCCTTGTCCCACCCGCCGTCCTCCGAGTAGTCGAACCAGGTCTCCGGCGCGCGGGCCCGGTACGCCTCCCCGAAGCGGAGGTTCTCCGACATCCGCTGGTAGGGCGGGACGATCTTCCCCCCCGGGTTCATCCGCCCCTCCGGGTCGAACGCCCCCTTCACCTCGCGGTGCAGCTCGATCACCTCCGCCCCGAACATCAGCGGGAGGAACTCCGAGCGCGACAGCCCGTCCCCGTGCTCCCCCGAGAGCGACCCCCCGAACTCCACCACCAGCGCCGCCACCTCCTCCGCGATCCCCTGCATCCGCCCCACGTCCTCGCCGCGCTTCAGGTCCAGGTCCACGCGGATGTGCAGGCAGCCGTGCCCCGCGTGCCCGAAGAAGCCCAGCGTGGTCCCGTGGCGGCTCACGATCTCCTCGAAGCGCCGCGTGTACGCCCCGAGCTTCTCCGGGGCGATCCCCGTGTCCTCCACGAACTCCTGCGGCTTGACGTCGCGCGTGGCCGTGGTGCGGTAGAGGAGCCCCGTCGCCGCCTGGCGGAGCGCCCAGGCCGCGTTCTGCACCTTGGGGTCGAGGAAGACCCCGGGGACGGGGTTCCCCGGGAGGCCGCGGGCGCGCGCGGCGAAGCCGTGGGCCAGCTCCGCCGTCTCCTCGTCGCTCCCGCCCGTGAACTCGCAGAACAGCACCCCCAGCGCGTCCGGGGCCACCAGCGCCGCCGTGGAGCGGAACTCGAACAGCTCGCGCGCCCCCTGCACCACCCGCGAGTCCACGATCTCCAGCGCCGACAGCCCCGCCTCCGGGAGGATGTGCGGCACCGCGTCCATGGAGTCCCAGCGCCCGCGGAAGCTCAGCAGCACCAGGGCCCGGCTGCGGGGGACGGGGACCAGCCCCAGCTCCGCCTCCACCACCGTCGCCAGCGTCCCCTCCGACCCCACCACCAGGTGCGCCAGGTTCACCTCCGGCGCCTCCAGCATGGCGTCGAAGTTGTAGCCCGACACGCGGCGCGGGATCTTGGGGTAGCGGGCCAGCACCCCCGCGCGGTGCGGCTCCAGGATGCCGAGCACCGCGCGCGCCAGCTCCCCCTCGCGCCCCGGGAGCGCCGCCACCGCGCCGCGCGCCACCGGGCCGAACCGGGCCGCCGCGCCATCGTGGAGCACGCAGTCCAGCGTGTGGACGTGGTCCCCCGTCTTGCCGTACACCAGCGAGCGGGCGCCGCAGGAGTTGTTGCCGATCATCCCGCCCAGGCAGCACTGGCGGATGGTGGCCGGGTCCGGCCCGAAGTGGAGGCCGTGCGGGGCGGCCGCGCGGTTCAGCCGGTCCAGCCGCACCCCCGGCTGCACCCGCGCCCGGCCGCGGTCCGGGTCCACCTCCAGCACCCGGTTCATGTACTTGCCGAAGTCCAGCACCAGCGCCGCCCCCACCGTCTGCCCGGCGAGCGCCGTCCCCCCGCCGCGGGGGAGGACCGGGACGCCGTGCTCCGCCGCCAGGCGGTGCGCCGCCTGCACGTCCTCCGCGTCGCGCGGGAGCACCACCCCCACCGGGAGGATCTGGTACAGCGAGGCGTCGGTGCTGTACAGGAGGCGCGACTTGGCGTCGAAGCGCACCTCGCCGCGCACCCCCTCGCGGAGGGCGCGCGCCAGGCGCTCGGCGCGCGGGTCGGACGGGACCACGGGGAGCATGGGACTCGCCTGGAAAACGGGGACGGGAGCGGGCGCGGCGGCGCGCTACACGAGCGCGGCGCCCTCCGCGTCGGGCGTGGAATGCTCCTCCTCCTCCACCGCCAGCTCGGGGGGGAGGAAGAGGCGGAAGGTGCTCCCCGCCCCGGGGACGGACTCGGCCTCCAGCGTCCCCCCCAGGAGGAGGGTGAGGCGGCGCGAGATGGGGAGCCCCAGCCCCGTCCCCCCCGTGTTGGCGCTGGGGAGCTGCACGAACTCGTCGAAGATGCGGGGGAGGTCGTCCGCGGAGATCCCCGCGCCCCGGTCCGTCACCTCCACCGTCACCCCGCCGCCGGCGCCGTCCCCGCAGCGGACCTCGATGGGGAGCCCCTCCCCGAACTTGATGGCGTTGGAAAGGAGGTTGAGGAGGATCTGCCGGACGCGGCGCGGGTCGGTGCGGATGCGCTGCGGCGCGGCGCAGCGCATCTCCAGCCGCGAGCCGCGCTCCTCGGCCAGGGGGCCGACGGTGGAGAACAGCTCCTCGATCAGCTCCGGGACGTCCACCTCCTCCACCTGCACCTCCGTCTTCCCCGCCTCCAGCTTGGACAGGTCCAGCACGTCGTTGACCAGCTCCAGGAGGTGCCGGGCGGCGCGCTGCGAGCGCTCCACCCCCCCCTCCTGCGCCGCGTTTAGCGGCCCGTACACCCCCGCCAGGAGGAGGTCGTTGTAGCCCAGGATGGCGTTGATGGGGGTGCGCAGCTCGTGGCTCATGGCCGCGTAGAAGCGCGAGCGGGAGGAGAGGGCGCGCTCCCGCTCCGCCTCCGCCCGCTTCTGCCGGCTCACGTCGCTGAACCCCAGCGCGAAGCCGTCGTGCAGCCGCACGGCCGTGATGCGGAACCACAGGTCCAGCCCGTCCCGGCCGTAGTGGACCTCGGTCTGGAACGGGTCCCCGGTCTCCACCACGCGCAGGTACGCGCCGAACAGCCCGTCGCCGCGGACCCCGGGGAAGAGCTCCAGCATCCCGCGCCCCACCAGCGCCGCGGCGGGGTGGCCCAGGATGCGCTCCGCGGCGCGGTTGGCGTACAGGTACTCGAAGTCGGCCACCTCCCCGTCCGCGCCGCGGCGGCTGCGCAGGATGACGAAGCCGTCGGGCGAGGTCTCGTGCAGCACGCGGAAGCGCGCCTCGCTCTCGCGGAGCGCCTCCCCCGCCTCCCGCGCCCGCGCCTCCGCGCGCGAGACGCGCACCGCCGCCCGCACGCTCCGCCCCAGCCGCTCCGGGGAAAGGGAGCCCTTGGACAGGTAGTCCGAGGCCCCCTGCTTCATCAGCTCCACCGCCGTCTGCGTGTCCTCGTGCCCCGTGAGCATCACGATCGGCACCTGGAGCCCCGCCGCGCGCGCCTCCCGCAGCACGCGCGTCCCGTCCCCGCCCGGGAGCTGGAAGTCCAGGAGGACGCAGTCGAGCTCCGCGCCGCGCAGCGCCTCCAGCGCCCCGGACACGTCCTCCGCCTCCGACACCTCCGCGTCGATCCCGGCGGCGCGGAGAGCGCGGCGCACCGCCGTGCGGTCCACCTCGTCGTCGTCGACGATCAGGATCCTGAGCCGCTCCTGGTCCATCACTTCCCGGGGTTCGTGGGCCGCGTCAGGGCATCTCCACCAGCGACCAGTACTTGTTCAGCGTCGCCATGGTCTCCACGAAGCTGGCGAAGGTCACCGGCTTCAGGATGTACCCGGCCACGTTGAGGTGGTAGGCCTCCACCCGGTCCCGCTCGTCGTCCGAGGTGGTGAGCACCACCACCGGGGTCGGGGCCAGGGCCTCGTCGGCGCGCAGCTCGCGGAGGAACTCGATCCCGTTCATCCGCGGCATGTTCAGGTCGAGCAGCACCAGCCGGCGCTCCGCCGGCATCTCGCTCCCGCGGAGGATCTCCAGCGCCTCCACGCCGTTCCCCGCCACCCAGAGCGGGTTGCAGATGTTGTTCTTCCTGAAGGCCCGGCGGACGTTCATCACGTCCACCTCGTCGTCCTCCACCAGCAGCATGTTCAGCATCTTCTCGTCCGTCACGGCGATTCCTCACTGGGCTCCCGGGGCCAGGTGAAACGGAAGGCCGAGCCCGCCCCCTCGGCCGACTCCACCCACACGCGCCCCCCCCGGCTCTCCACGATCTTCTTCACCAGCGACAGCCCGATCCCCGTCCCCTCCACCTTGTCGCGCGCCTGGAGCGTCTGGAAGATCCCGAAGATACGGTCGTGGTACTCGGGGGCAATCCCCGGGCCGTTGTCCCGCACCGCGAACTCCCAGAAGCCTTCCCCCGCCTCCCGCGCCGACACCTCCGCCCGCCCGTCGGGGCGCCCGGCGTACTTGGCCGCGTTCCCCAGCAGGTTCATGAACACCTGCTGCAGGGGGAGCCGCTCCGTGAGGAGCACGGGCATCCCCTCCCCCACCGCCACCTCGAACCCCGCGGGGAGCGCCAGCAGCTCCACCGTCTCGCGCAGCAGGGCGCCCACGTCGGTCTCTTCCGGCTTCTCGCGGACGCGCCCGGCACGGGAGTACTGGAGGATCCCGTCGATCAGCCCCTCCATGCGGGCCACCCGCCCGCGGAGCAGCTCCAGGTGCTCCCGCACCTCCGGGGTGACCCCCTCCCCCAGGTCCTCCTCGATCCACTGCGACAGGTTGCCGATTCCCCGCAGCGGCGCCTTGAGGTCGTGCGAGGCCGCGTAGGCGAACTGGTCCAGCTCGCGGTTGCTGGCCTCCAGCGCCCGCGCCAGCCGGCCCAGCTCCTCCGCGCGGCGCTCCACTTCGCGGCGGGCCCGCACCTGCTCCGTGACCTCCACCGCGTGCACGAAGATCCCCGACACCGCGCCGTCCGGCTCGCGCATCGGCTCGTACACGAAGTTGAGGAACACCTCCTCCGGCGGGCTCCCGGGCTCGCGCTGGAGGAGGATGGGCGTCTCGCTCCCCACGAACGTCTCCCCCGTGCCGTACACCCCGTCCAGCAGCTCCACGAAGCCCTGCTCCACCACCTCCGGGAGCGCGTCCCGCACCCGCTTCCCCACCACGTCGCGGTGCCCCACCAGCTGCATGTACGGCGGGTTCGCCGTCTCGAACACGTGCTCCGGGCCGCGGAGGGTGGCGATGTAGGCCGGCGCCTGCCGGAAGATGCGCCGCAGCCGCTCGCGCTCGGTCGCCAGCGCGGCGATCAGCCGGTCGCGCTCCTCCTCCGCCTCCTTGTGGTCGTGGATGTCGGTGCAGGTGCCGAACCAGCGGACGATCCGCCCCGCCTCGTCGCGCTCCGGGAGCGCCTGCCCCAGGAACCAGCGGTACGCCCCGTCCGCGCGGCGGAAGCGGTACTCGATGGAGTACGGCTCCCCGGTCTCCAGCGAGCGCCGCCAGCGGGCCCAGGCGCGCTCCTGGTCGTCCGGGTGGAGCACGGCGTTCCACCCCTCCCCGCGCGTCTCCTCGTAGCTGAGCCCCGTGTACTCGTACCAGCGGCGGTTGTAGTACTCGTGGTAGCCGTCGGCCAGCGTGGTCCAGATGAGCTGCGGGATGGAGTCGGCCAGGAAGCGGTAGCGCGCCTCGCTGCGCCGCAGCGCGTCGGCCGTGGTGTGCGCCTCGGTGTCTTCGCGGGTCATGCGGCCGGGGTCGAGGGGGTCGGGGTGCGGGGGAGCCGCGGGCGTGCTGCAAGGCGCCGGCCACGCCCCCGCACGCGGGCGCGCACGCCCGGGGGATCGTGCGGCGAAAGTCGGGGTATGCAGGCTTTCGGCGCCCGCGTAAGCGCGCCCCGGCGGGGGCGCCCGGCCCGGGCACAGGAAATCCCGAGGAGCGATGCACGTCTACCTGAAGGAAGAGCCCGTCGAGATCGAGATGCGGGAAGTCGAGGCCGACGGCATCGTCGCCGAGGACTCGGACCTGATCCCCGTGGCCTTCTACGTGGTGGGGAACGAGCGCCCCAGCTTCCGCGCCATCCTCCCCCCGTCCACCGTGGCCGTCCTGGAGGAGGCCACCCTGGAGCCGGTGCGCCTGGGGCTCCTGGCCGAGGAGCCGGAGGACCCCTCGCACGAGATCCAGGCCATGGTCGGCCTCTCCGTCTCCATGCACGGGAACCCCGAGGGCGAGGAGGAGGAGGGCGCCGAGGAGGAGCGGGGCCCCGTCGAGCCCTGGAGCACCCACCCCGACGCCTGGAAGGGCGACGCCGACGAGGAGGGCGTGGAGGAGGAGGGCGGCGAGCGCACCGTGCTCCTGGCCTTCGCCCCGCTGGTGCGGCTGCGGCGCAAGTTCCCGCACGACTTCGCCGAGGAGCTGGCCGACCTGCTGGAGAGCGCCCTCGCCGGCGACACCCGCCCCTCCCTGGAGGCGCGCGTGGACCACATGCTGGGAGACATTTGAACGGCAGGGGACAGGGAACAGGGAACAGGGGACAGCAGGCAAAAGCAGTTGCAGGCTGTCCCCTGTCCCCTGTCAACTGTTCCCTATGAGAGGCCGGTTCGCCCCGTCGCCGACGGGACGGCTCCACCTGGGGAACGCCCGCACCGCCCTGCTCGCGTGGCTGCACGCGCGCTCGGCGGGCGGGCGCTTCGTCATGCGGGTGGAGGACCTGGACCGCGGCCGCGTGCGCCCCGGGCTCATGGAGGCGCAGCTCGACGACCTGCGCTGGCTGGGGCTGGACTGGGACGAGGGCCCCGACGTGGGCGGCCCCTTCGCCCCCTACGTGCAGTCGGAGAGGGAGGCGCTGTACGACCAGGCGCTGCGCCGGCTGGACGCCGCCGGGCTCCTGTACCCCTGCTTCTGCTCGCGAAAGGAGATCGCCGCGGCCGCCAGCGCCCCGCACGGCCCCGCCGACGAGGGCCCCCGCTACGGGGGCGCCTGCCGCGATCGGCCGCGCGGGGCCGGGGACGAGCGTCCGGCCGCGCTCCGCTTCCGCGCCCCCCCGGGCGAGGTGCGCTTCCGCGACCTGCTGCAGGGGGAGGCCGCCTTCGACCCCGCCGCCGAGACCGGCGACTTCGTGGTGCGCCGCAGGGACGGCGTGGCCGCCTACCAGCTCGCCGTGGTGGTGGACGACGCCGCCATGGGGATCACCCACGTGGTCCGCGGCGCCGACCTCCTGGCGTCGACCGCGCGGCAGCTCCTCCTGTACCGCGCCCTCGGCCTCGCCCCCCCCGAGTTCCTGCACGTCCCCCTTCTCCTGGGCCCCGACGGGGAGCGCCTGGCCAAGCGGCACGGCGCCGTCTCCCTGGCCGAGCTGCGCGAGGCGGGCGCCGCCCCGGAGGCCGTGGCCGGGTGGCTGGCCTCCACCTGCGGGCTGGCCGGGCCGGGGGAGGAGGCGGCGGCGCGGGAGCTGGTTCCCCGCTTCGCCGTGGAGCGCCTCCCGCGCGACCCGGCCGTGCTCGACCCGGCCTCCCTGGCGCGGCTCCCCGCCGTCTGAGCCCTGCCGCTTCGCGGGCGTCATTGCCTGCGGGGCCGGGGCCCGCTATCGTTCTCCGACCCGAACACACCGATCGACCCCGCGCGGAGCCCTTCCTCCCCGTCCGTTCCACACCCCACGCACCGTTCCAGGAGACAACGTCATGAGAGGTCGCCTCCTCGCCCTCGCCGGGCTGCTGGCGCTCCCCACCCTCGCCGCCGCGCAGGTCCGCGACCCGGGACGCCCCGTGGGGCAGCTCCCCGACGCGCGCTTCGCCATCACCCCGTTCGTGGCGCTGCGCGTCCCCTACGCCACCGGCGACCAGTACGTCTTCACCGACGCCGGTCCCGCCTACCTGGTGAGCGAGGAGCGCGGCGGCGGTGCCGTCGCCGGCGCCGAGGTGGAGATGCGCGCCCGCGGGCCGCTGAGCGTGCTCGGCTCCCTGGCCTACGGAAGCAACGGCGAGCACCAGATCGTCGTCACCTCCGAGGAAGGCGAGGTGATTCCCCTCCGCGCCGACGGCCCCGAGACCTTCATGGCGAAGCTCGCGCTGGCCTACCGGCTCCCGGAGCCGCGCCCCGACAACCGCCGCTTCCGCCCCGCCGGGTTCCTGAGCGTGGGTCCCTCGCTGGTGCGCATGGACTACGACGCCGACGACGAGTTCGGGGGGAGCTGGACGGAGCCGATCAACCACTGGGGGCTGAACTTCGGCATCCACACCGCCACCACGCTGGGCTCGCCGCGGGTGGCGCTGCACTTCGGGCTGGAGGACTTCCTGACCTTCTGGGACACCGAGCGGCTGTCGGAGCGCGACGCCGTCATCTTCGGGTCGGTGCTGGGGGACGAGAGCGCGCGGGTGGACTTCAACTACTCCGCCTCCAACATCATCCTCCTGCGGGCGGGGATCTCGCTGCGGTTCTGAGGTCTTTTGGGGGGGCCGCTCCGGAGCCCGGCCAGACTGCGGCCGGTCTCCTGCGCGGGGGCGGTGAGCCTCGCGAAACCGCGCGAGTCTCCCCGCCCCGGAGTGAGCCACCGGAAACGGCCCCGGTGTCTCCCTCCGAACATCTTTTGAGGGGTACTGCGGAACTGCAACGGCAAAGGGCCGGGATCTCGGTGAGGTCCCGGCCTTCGTGCGGGGGTACCCCCCACCCCCGGCCCCTCCCCCACAAGGGGGGAGGGGAGCACGACACGCCGGAAGGCGAGGATCGAAGCATGGAGATGCCCCTCCCCCGGAACGGGGGAGGGTGGCGAGCCCGAAGCGAGCCGGGTGGGGGCCCCTACACCGCCGCCGCCACGCGCCGGTCCCCCGGCCTCCCCGCCGGCCTCATCCCCTCGCTCCGCAGGGGCATCGTGACCCCCACGTCCGGAAAGGAGCCGCGGCCGAAGAACACCCCCGCGGCCATCGGGCGGAGCAGGGGCGACCGCAGCAGCGCGAAGCCCGCTTCCACCAGCGCCCGGCTGCGCACCGAGGCCAGCGCGCGGCGCATCCGCAGGCGCGAGGCGAAGTGCGCGCGGAAGCGCTCGCCCGAGTAGGGGGCCAGGGCGGCGGGGTCGCCCGTCGCCAGGAAGTCGGCGGCCACCCGGGCGGCCAGGTCCGACAGGCGCAGGCAGGGGTCCAGGCCGCCCGCCGTCAGCGGGGACACCGCGCCCGCCGCGTCCCCCACCAGGAGGCCGCGCGGCGAGGCGATCCGGCGCAGCACCCCGCCCACCGGGATGCGGCCGCCGCGCCGCTCCACCCGCTCCGCGCGCGACAGGTCGAAGAGGCCGGCCACGCGGGCGCGGAAGCGCTCCAGCGCCTCCAGCGGGCGGAACCCCTCCGCGTAGCCGCCCGTCCCCAGGTGCGTCTCCTCCCCGTCGTGAACCACCCAGGCGATGTAGCCGGGGGCCAGCTCCGGGTCCAGGAAGCAGTGGAAGCAGGGCGGGCCCTCCAGCGGCACCCCGTGGAGCACGTCCTCCACCCCCACGATCCACTCCGTGTTCGGGTCCAGCCCCAGGTCGCGCGCCACCCGCGACCCCGCCCCGTCCGCCCCCACCACCAGCCGCGCGTGCACCCGGTGCCGCTCCTCCCCCCGGTCGTAGCGCACCACCGAGCCCCCCTCCGCCGGCTCGCACCCCGCGTAGCGGGTGTCCGGGAGCCACTCCACCCCCGCGCCGAGCGCGTCCTCCAGCAGGCGGAGGTAGAGCGGGCCCATCCGCCCCACCCGGAACTCGTCGTGCGGGCTCGCCAGCGGGAGCGCCCGTCCGGCCGGGGAGTACAGCGCCACCCGGCGCACCACCGGCCCCAGGCACTCCTCGGGGAGGAGGTAGTCCTCCAGCGTCCGCCGCACGAAGATCCCCGTGGTGTGCACCGAGCGGTCCACCGAGGCCTTGCGGTCCATCAGGAGGACGCGGTGCCCCGCCGCCCCCAGGAGGCGGGCGCACTGGAGACCGGCCAGCCCCGCGCCCACCACCACCACGTCGTATCGCAGCATCGGAATCTCCCCGGAGTCCGTGGTCAGTACGGCGCGAGCGCGTCCCGCGGGGCGGGGCAGGGGGCGGCGGGGCCGGTCCAGCGGCCCCGCCGCGCGATCCGTCCCGCCTCCGCCCGGCTCCAGCTCCACCCCCGCCAGTCGCCTCCCCCCCTCTCCCACCCCGCCAGCGCCCGCCCCACCGCGCAGCGCTCCTGCGCCGACAGCCGGGGGTACGCGCGGGCCAGCACCGGGGCGGCATCCGGGCCCAGGCGCGTCGCCAGGTAGCCCGTGTCCAGGCGCCCGCCGGCCGCGCTGCGGTCCAGGTTCACCCGGGCGATCAGCGCGTCCGGGTTCATGACGTTGAGCGCCGCCACCGCCGCGAACCCCGCCATCACCGCGCCCTTCGGGAAGCGCTCCGCCCGCCCGCGCAGCACCGTCGCGCACAGCCAGGCGAAGACCACCGCCAGCCACCCCATGAAGACGCTGGTGTACAGCCGCAGCTCCGTCAGCCCGTAGGCCGCCTGGTACAGCCGCATCCGCTCCATCGCCGACGCCATCACCACCAGCAGCAGCGCCACCAGCGTCCCCGCCAGCACCCGGAACACCCGCTGCGCCCTCGCGTCCGCCTCCCCCAGGAGCGCGTGCAGCCCCAGGAGGAGGGGGAGCACCAGCGCCGCCACCCACACCAGCTCGAAGAACCCCGCGCGGGCGTACTCGCCCCACCCCGTCTCCGCCGCGCTCACCCACGCCTGCCCGCCGAACAGGTAGCGCGCCTGCACCGCCACGAAGGCCAGGAAGAGCGCGTCCAGGAGCGCCAGCGCCGTCGCCACCTCCGTGATCCCCAGCTTCGGGAGCGGCACCGGCACCCCGCGGGCGGGCTTCCCCGCCGGCGCGTGCAGGGCGGCCCACGCCACCCCCGCCGCCACCCACCCCCAGAACAGCGTCCGGAAGCCGGCGGCCACCACGTCCTCCGGGTCCCAGCGGAACAGGCTCTGCACCCCCTGCGCGAACACCCGGTCCGCCGAGGCGAACAGCGCCCCGAACACCACCAGGAGCGGCGCCGCCAGGAGGAGCCCCCGCGCCACCGCCATCGCGCGCGCCGAGCGCCCCGCCGGGGACACCGTGCGCCACTCCACCTCCCCCACCAGCACCACGAACAGCCCCGAGGCCCCGCGCAGCCAGGTGCCCAGCAGCCCCGCCAGGAAGCGGCCCACGCGGGTGTCGCCGAGCGTTCCCTCCCGGGCGCGCCACGCCCCCAGCCCCAGCGCCAGGACGAGCGCCAGCACGTTCACCCCCGCCAGCGTGGGCGAGCCTCGCCACGCCAGCGCCGCCGCGAAGAACAGGGCGGGGAAGGCCATCCACCGCCCCTCCCCCTCCAGCTCCGTCTCCGTGCGCCGGGCCAGCGTCCCCACCGCCGCGAGGAGCGCCCCCACCCAGAGCAGGGCGTTGAGCCCCAGCGCCGCCCCCGCGAACAGCGCGTTCCCCAGGAGCCCCAGGGCCAGCGCCTCCCCCAGGAGCATCAGCCCCGCGAGCGTGCGGGGGCTCGGCCGCGGGAGGGGCGCAGCCGCCGGCGACTCCACCGGCATCGGTCCGGCCGCGCTCATCCCGCCACCGGGAGCACCCGGCCGAAGCGCCGCTCGCGCCCCGCGAAGTCGCGCACCGCGGCCTCCAGGTCCGCGGGCTCGAACTCCGGCCACATCTTGGGGGTGAAGAACAGCTCCGCGTACGCGCACTCCCAGAGGAGGAAGTCGCTCAGGCGCTGCTCCCCCCCGGTGCGGATCAGGAGGTCCACGTCCGGGGCCCCGCCCGGGGAGTGCGTCACCTCGCCCAGCGCCCGGGCGAGGTCCTCCCGCGTGGGCTCCGTCCCCGCCAGCCGGGCCGCGGCGGCCAGGATGGAGTCGCGCGCGGAGTAGTCCAGCGCCACGCGGAAGTGCATCGCCCGCCCCGCGGCGGTGGCGCGCTCCGCCGTCTCCACCGTGGTGCGCAGCTCCGGCCCCAGCCGGTCCCGCCGCCCGATGATGCTCAGCCGCACGTCGTTCTCCGCGCAGCGCTTGGTCTCCCCCACCAGGTACGCCCGGAACAGGCGCATCAGCGCGGACACCTCCCGCCCCGGGCGCTGCCAGTTGTCGGAGGAGAAGGCGTACACGGTCAGCGTCCCCACCCCCATCTCCCGCGCCGCCTCCACGATCCGGCGCACCGTGCGCGCCCCCGCGCGGTGCCCCGCCGCCCGCGGCCACCCGCGCGCCCGGGCCCAGCGGCCGTTCCCGTCCATGATGACCGCCACGTGCATCTCCGAGAGGTCGTGAGCGGGGAAAGTTCTTTGTTTCATAAAGTCACCCGGCAAAAAAAATCATGGTCGCACCGCCTAACGGTCCCGTACCGTCTGGATCAGCGCTTCCATGTGGTTCAGGTAGCTTTCCAGCGCGCGGCGCCCCTCGTCGGTGAGGCGGAACTCCGTGCGCGGGACCCGTCCGTCGAACGACTTGGCGCAGGCCACGTACCCGGCCTCCTCCAGCTTGCGGGCGTGCACGCTGAGGTTGCCGTCGGTGGCGCCCAGCATGTCCTTGAGCGCGTTGAAGGTGAGCGACTCGTTCACGGCCAGGGCGCTGACGATCCCCAGCCGGAGCCGCTCGTGGATCAGCCGGTCCAGCTCCGGGGCGCCCTCTCCGGCCCCCCCGGCGATGCTGCGCAGGCTGAAGTCTTCCCCCTCCCGGGGGGCGCGTCCCGCCCTAGCCACCGTACCTCCAGGCGATGATGGTCCCGAACACGACGTACATCCCCCCGAATCCCGCGGCCATGAAGGCGTCTCCCCACGCCGCGGGGGCGAAGAGCGCGACCGTCCCCAGGAGCATGAAGCAGAGCCCCATCACCGGGACCACCCGCGCCGAGAACGCACCCGCCGTCACCACCCCCGTGCCGAAGAGGAGGAGCCACATCCCCGGGAGGACGGCGGTCATCCCCGCCCCGTGCAGGAAGGCGGTGAGGACCGCCCCGGCCAGCAGCGGCGGCGCCAGGCTCAGCGCGAACTTGCGCCCCGGCCCGGAGAGGAGCGGCATCCGCGCCGCGCGCGCCTTGCGCGCCGTGGTCCACCCGCCGATGGCCATGGCGAAGAGCGCCTCGGTCCACCACACGGCGATCCACGCCTCCGGCGACGGCTGCCGCGAGGCCACCCACGAGGCTCCCAGCGCCGTCACCCCCGTCACCACCGTGCCCCAGCCGGAGACGGCGGTGAAGCTCCCCGCGCGCTCCATGGTCTCGCGGATGAAGCGGAGGTTGTCCATCGCCCTGGCGTGCAGGTCGACGGGCTCGTCCTCGGGCTGCGGGCGGATCGGGTGCACGGTTGCCATGACGTCGAGGATAAGGGGTGCCGGGGTGGCTGTCAAGTGCTTTGCGTTACAAAGTATCGCGGGGGCGTACGAGGAGCTTGACGGGCGGGCGGGCTCCCCGCACCGTTTTCCTGGAGCGGCCGCCCCGGGGCCGTCCGCGCATCATCGCACCAGGGAGGCGTCACCATGTCGCAACCGACAGCGCAGAGGGGGGAAGGCCCGGACGAGCGGCACATCCGGAGGCTGGTCGGCAGCCTGTTCCGCGCCGAGAACGGAAGCCCCGCCGAGGGCGACCTCGAGGCGGGCGACATCCTGGCGCCCGACTACCTGCCGATCACGCGGGCAAAGGGCCAGGTGGACGCGAGCCGCGAGGACACCGTGGGCAGGATCGCGAATCCCGCCGGATCGCTCACGCGCCACGTGGACCGTGCGGCCATCGACGTGACGCTGTTCATGGACGGTCGCGTCGCCGTCGCGAGGACCCTCCTCCCAACGACGGACGGGGCGTCGGGAGCCGAGGCGTCCTACCGCAACATGCAGGTGTTCCTGAAGCGGGAGGACGGGTGGAAGTGCGTCGCCTGGCAGGTGACCCGGGTCCAGTAGGATGTGACCTCGCCGCCGCCCCGCTCGTCGCAGAAACGTCCTTTCCAGCCCTTCACCGCCGTCCGGAGCCCCGTCCCATGAGGTGGATGCCGCTTCTCCCGCTCGCCCTGCTCGCCGGCGCCTGCCAGGCGATCCAGGAGCCGACGTTCGCCTGCACCGACGAGGGGTGGCCCTCGGTGGTGGTGGAGGTGCGCGACGCGAGCGGGCAGCCCGCCGCGCGCGGCGCCTCGCTGCTGATCCGCGACGGCGAGTTCGTGGACTCCGCCGGCCCGGCCGACGCGTTCGACGGCCTCACCCTGGGCGCGGGGAACCGCCGCGCCGGCACCTACGAGGTGCGCGTCTCCAAGCCCGGCTACCAGGCGGTGAGCGTGGGCCGGGTGCACGTCCCCGGCGGGGCGTGCGGGGCGAAGGAGGCCGCCAGGGTGGGCGTCACGCTGCGCCTCCTTCCCGGCGCGCCGCCGGTGCGCTCCGTGGTGGTGTACCCCCCCGTCATGGGGCTGGGGCTCCCCGGCATCCGCGTGCAGATGCGCGCCTACGTGGACGCCGACGTGGGGATCGACACGACGGTCGCCTGGTCCATCAGCGACACCACCGTCGCCACCCTCACCCCGGAGGGGCTCCTCACCTCGCGGTGCCGCGCCCGCACCGGCGACGCGGTCGTCACCGCCACCTCCCGCGCCGACCCCTCCAAGCGCGGCCACGGCCAGGTGACCGTCGGGGCGTCCAGCACCCCCTGCCCCTAGGCATCTTGCCGGGCCGGGAGGTGGGCGCTACTGTTTTCGTCCCAATCGATGCTCCACGCTCCAACGTCTTTTCATCCGCACCCATGAGCCTTCGCGCCACCCTCACGCGGCCGCGCCCGGCCACGGCGCGGTCCTCCGCGCCCTCGATCCCCGCTCTCCTCCCTCCCCGCTCCCTGGCGCCGACCGCCCCGCTCCAGGCGTTCTCCGAACGGCGGGGCGCGGAGCCCGGCGCCTTCCCGGCCGTCCCCGCGTCCGTGGGCGGGCACCCGCTCCCCGCGCCCGTGCGGGAGGAGATGGAGCGGTCCTTCGGCCACGACTTCGGGAAGGTGCGCGTGCACCAGGGCCCCGAAGCGAAAGTCCGTGGGCGCGCTGGCGTACACGCGGGGCGACCACGTCCACTTCCAGCCGGGGCGGTACGACCCCTCCAGCCGCGACGGGCGGCGGCTCCTGGCGCACGAGCTGACGCACGTGGTGCAGCAGCGCGCCGGGCGCGTGGCCGTGCCGCGGACGCGCGGCGCTCCGGTCAACGCCGACCCGGGGCTGGAGGCCGAGGCGGACCACGCGGGTGCGCAGGCGGCCGCGGGCCGCGAGGTGTCGGTGGCCGGGGCGGCGTCTCCGGCAGCCGGGGCGGCGGGCGGAGCGGTGCAGCGCTGGCCCGACGGAGACGAGGAGCTCAGCTCGCGCGAGAAGCTCACCGAGTCGACCCGCGGGTCGGAGTGGGGGAGCATCGGGCGAGGCGTCCACAACGCGAGCGGCTTCCTGCATTCCATGGTTGGAAGCTACGGGGACGGGAGCAGCGTCGGTCTTCCCATCCACAAGTTCTTCAGCCAGCCGCACGTCACGGAAAAGCTGAAGCACGGCGCCACCAGCCCCATGGCGGGCGAGGTGGCGGGGCTGGAGAAGGAGCAGTGGACGAAGGCGTTCACGGCTTCGAAGCAGAAAGGAACCAGCGGGTTCCTGGACCACTCGGTTATGGGCGTCGGGTCCAAGCTGCCGTTCTGGATGCGGAAGGGATTCCAGACCGGGCTCTCCTACCTCCCTGAGCGCCCCACGCCGGAGCAGCGGAAGGAGAAGGCGAAGCGCGCCAACGAGTTCTTCAGCAACCCGATCAACTACATGGAGTAGGTTCGGCCCTCCGCCCGAGCCCGTAGCTGGCCCGGCTCCTGCACCCGACGCCGCTTCCGGAAAGAGGAAGCGACGACCCGAACAGGAGACGGTGCGGATGAAGAAGACCAAGCCCCAGACGCGCAGCGCCGCGTGGCTCGCGGTGAGCGGCGGCGCTGCGCTGCTCGCGAGCACGGCGGCCGAGCGGGCGCTCAGGACCGGGTGGAGGGCCGTGCGCGGCGTGGACCCGCCCCACCGCCCGGGGAAGCACGTCGGCTGGGCGCAGGCCATCGCCTGGACGGCCGCGACCGCCGCGCTGGTGGCGGTGGTGGAGCTGCTGGCGCGCGAGGGGGCGGAGCGCGGCTGGGAGAAGCTCACCGGCCACCGCATCTCCGGGGAGTAGCCCCGGCCGGGTGTCACGTCCGCACCCCCCTTCCCCGTCTTCCCTGTGAGGCCCGGAGCCGCGGGCCGATCCCGAGCGATCTTCGACCACAGGGGGGACGCATGGTCCATCTTCGTAACAGCAGCAGGCGGGTGGTGATCCTGGGCGGGGGGTACGCCGGGATGGTGGCGGCGGCGCGCCTCGCCCGCCGGGACGGCGGGGGCGCACAGGTGACGCTGGTCGACGCCCGCCCCCACTTCCACCAGCGCATCCGCTTCCACGAGACGCTGGCGGGCGCAGCCCCGGCCACGCTCCCGTTCGCGCCGGCGCTCGCCCGGCGCGGCGTGCGCTTCGTGCAGGGGCGGGCGGAGTCGCTCGACGCCGCGGGGGAGCGGGTGGCGGGGCGCACGGCGGAGGGCACCCACTTCGAGCTGGGGTACGACCACCTGGTGCTCGCCCTCGGGAGCCGGACCCGCGCGGCCGTTCCCGGCGTGGCGGAGCACGCCCTGCGCCTGGACGACCCGGCCACCCTCCGGGAGGCCGCGGGCCGGCTCGCCCGGCTGGCGGCGGCGGGCGGACGGGTGCTGGTGGCGGGCGGGGGGCTCACGGGGATCGAGGCCGCCACGGAGGTGGCCGCGCGCTTCCCCGGGGTGCGGGTGGCGCTGGCGACCGCGGGGAGGATCGGCGACGGGTACGCCCCGCGCGCGGAGCTGCACTTCCGCGCCCGCCTGGAGGAGCTGGGCGTGGAGCTGCGCGAGGGCGCCGTGGTGCGGGAGGTGGACGCGGACCGCGCCTGGCTGGAGGGCGGCGAGTCCCTCCCCTCCGACCTCGTCGTCTGGTGCGGCGGCTTCGAGGCGCCGCCGCTGGCGCGGGAGGCCGGGCTCCCGACCGACGCCTGCGGCCGGGTGCGGGTGGACGCCGCGCTCCGCGTCCCCGGGCACCCCGGCGTGTGGGCCGCCGGCGACGCGGCCGTGGCGGAGGGGCCCGCCGGGCCGCTCCGCATGGGGTGCGTCGCCGCCCTCCCCCTCGGCGCGCACGCCGGGACAAACGTGCGCCGCGCGCTCCGCGGCGAGGAGCCGGAGCCGTTCGGGATGGCGTTCGCCCTCCGCTGCGTCAGCCTGGGGCGCCGGGACGGGCTGGTGCAGTTCACCGCCGGGGACGACGCGCCGCGCGAGCGCGTCTGGACGCGCCGCCCCGCCGCGCTGGTCAAGGAGACGATCTGCCGGATGACGATGAACGTGGTCCGCGGCGAGCTGCGCACCGGGCTCCCCCTCTACCGCTGGCCCCGGCCCGGGCGGCCGGCCGGCGCGGGGGCGCTCGTGCTGGAGGGCGCGCGGTGATCGGCCGCGCCCCCGTCGAGACCTCCGACGGGGCGGCGCTGGAGGCGTTCGAGCGGGAGCGCGGGCGCCTCTTCGGCGCGGCCTACCGGATGCTCGGCTCCTCCCGCGAGGCCGAGGACGTGCTCCAGGACGCCTGGATGCGCTGGCAGGGGGTGGACCACGCGCAGGTGCAGAACCCCGCCGCCTACCTGGTGCGCCTGGTCACCCGGCTGTGCATCGACACGCTGCGGACGGCGCACGCCCGGCGCACCGAGTACGTGGGCGTGTGGCTCCCGGAGCCGCTGGTGGGGGAGGTGGAGGAGGGCCCCGCCGCGCTCCAGGAGCTGGCGGACGACCTGTCGCTCGCCTTCCTGTTCATGCTGGAGCGCCTCAACCCGGTGGAGCGGGCGGTCTTCCTGCTGCGGGAGTCGTTCGACTTCAGCTTCCGGGAGATCGCCGAGGTGGTGGGGAAGTCGGAGGAGAACTGCCGCCAGATCGACCGCCGCGCCCGCCGCCACCTGGCCGGGGAGGGGCGCCGCGCCCCCGCCGACCCCGCCGAGCACGACCGGCTCCTCCTCCGCTTCCTGGGCGCCGTGCGCGAGGGCGACCTCCAGGGGCTCCTCGACGTGCTGGCCGACGACGCCGTGGCCTACTCCGACGGCGGCGGCCGCGTCACCGCCGCGCGCAACCCGGTGGTCAGCGCCGACCACGTGGCCCGCTTCATCGTCGGGCTGGTCCGCAAGGCGCCGCCCGGCTGGGAGGCTCGGCTGGTCACCGTCAACGGCCGCAAGGGCGTCGCCAACTACCTGGACGGGAGGCTGTTCAGCCTGATGACCATCCACGTGGAGGACGGCCGCATCCGCAACGTCTTCACCATGCTCAACCCCGACAAGCTCCCGCAGGGGTGAGACGGCCCCGTTGATCCGCGGGCGGCGGGCGGTTACAATCCGAGGGACATCCTTTCGAGACCCGCCTTCCGTGCCGCGCTTCCACCTCACCGTCGAGACCGATCCCGACCCCGCCGACGCCGAGGCGGTCCGCGCCGGCCTCTTGGCCTTCAACGTCGTCCACGCGGGCGAGCCCGGCCAGACGCCGCTGAACGTCTTCGTCCGGGACGAGGCGGGGCGGGTGGTGGGCGGGCTGCTGGGGTGGACGCAGTGGGAGTGGCTGTACGTGGACAAGCTCTGGCTCCCGGAGGAGGCGCGCGGGGAGGGGACCGGCTCCCGGCTCCTCGCCCTGGCGGAGGACGAGGCCCGCGCCCGCGGGTGCCGCGGCGCCCACCTGAGCACGCTGGAGTACCAGGCCCGCGACTTCTACGAGCGGCACGGCTACCAGGTGTTCGGGGTGCTGGACGACTACCCGCCCGGCTTCCGCCGGTACCACATGAAGAAGACCCTGGCCGCGGAGCCCCCCGCTGCCGGCTGACCCGCAACCCACCCACCACGGGAGACCTGCCCGATGCGACGCCTGCTCTCCACCCTCGCCCTCGTCCTCCTCGCCGCCGCCGCGCTCGGGGAGCCGCTCGCCGCGCAGCAGACCGATCCCGCGCCGCCTCCCGCGCGGATCCGCAAGGACCGCCACCTGATCACGCAGGAGGAGGTCGCGCAGTCCGCCGCGACCAACCTCCACGACCTGATCCGCGCGGCGCGGCCCATGTGGCTGCGGATGCGCGCCGGGGCGCGGCTGCAGGTCACCGGCACCCCGGCCCCGGGGGGCGCGCTGAACGAGCTGGCGCCGCAGGAGATCTTCGTGTACGTGGACGGGGTGAAGTTCGGGAACCAGGAGTCGCTGCGGAGCCTGTCGACGCACGACGTGGGGTCGCTCCAGTTCTTCGACGCCTCCAGCGCGACGCAGCGGTGGGGGACGGGGCACCCGAACGGGGCCATCCTGATCAACCGGAAGATGGGGCAGTAATGGGCTGAAGGGCGGGGTTCGGGCGTGCCCCCGCTGGCGCGGGGTCGGGCTGCGGCTCCGTAGGGAACGATACTACCGTTCCCAACGGAGTCGAGCCCCGGCAAACAGCCGCCGGGTCTCGCCCCTTCGGGCTCGCATCCCTCACGCAACTCTTTACCGTACCTGTATTTGCAGTTGTAGTTCTCCCCTCTCCCGCTTGCGGGGGAGGGGGGTACGCGAGAGGAGGCGCGGGGCAGCTGCCCCGCGCCTCCTCTCGTATCTTCCGGCTCCCGCCGGAGGGTCAGGCGGCCTGGCGGACCCGGGGGCGCCGGATGCGCGCGGTGACCTCCTGCTCCTTCTCGCGCACCAGCTCCTCCAGCTTGCCGAGGAAGGTGTTGTCGCCGGCCCGGCTCCGCCCGAACAGCCCGTCCCGGTCGCTCCCCGCGCCGTCGGCCGCGCCGTACAGGTTCAGCCACAGGTCCATCCGCTCGCTGGCGCGGAGCACGGCGTAGAAGAGCCGGCCGCGGGTGATGGGCATGAAGATCACGTCCACGATCGCCGCGGCGATCGACGCCTGGAAGAGAAAGAATCCCTTGAGGCCGTCCAGCGCGAGCTTCACCTGGAAGAGGACCAGGTCGCGCACCAGCACCTTCCGTGAGATCTCTTCCCGGCGCATTCTCCGACTCCGTGCAGGACGTTTCCCCGGCTCCGCGGCACCCCGCCGCGAGCAGCGTGGGCTACCTTACGGGACCCCGCCGGAGAAGTTTCAGCCGTCGACCCGGCGGTAGGCATAGCCCCCCTTCTTGACGTGGGCAGCGAAGTAGCTGCCGTGGGAGGCTGCCGCCATCAGGCCGCGGTACAGGTGCTCGGGGACGTCGCTGTACTGGTAGACGGAGCCGCTCAGGAACTCGACTTCCAGCGTACGGGTCCCGGGGTCGTACCCGACGGATGCGAGATCGGATGAAGAGACAGGGGTCCGGTTCATTGCGTTTCCATTCAACGGTCGGATCGGTAAAAGGTTAGAGGCGTGTTGACTCTCCGGGGGATTGGCGCTTAGTGTGTGTCTGCGTCCTCGCGCCTGTGGGGCCGCGCGGTCCATCCCTCCCCCGGAGGACGTCATGAGCCGTTCGTTCAGCACCCTGCGCCGGGCCCTGCTCGGCGTCTCCTGCGCGGTCGTGTTCGGGTTCGGAGCTACCCAGGCTCTTGCAAGCCCCGACACTGCCCGCGCCGGTTCCTGCCAGTTCACCATGTACGAGTACCACTCCCTGGAGTGCAACGCGCAGTGCTGGCAGTACGGGGGTGTCTGCGACGGATTCAACGCGGAGTGCTTCTGCTTCGGGCCGCCGCCCGAGGGCTGAGCGTTCACGAAGGCATCACAGCCGAACCGGCCCGCGAGCTCGGGGCCTCGCGGGCCTCCCCTTCCTACCTCGCGATCCCCGCCGACACCAGCACTCCGGCCGACGGGCTGAAGCTCGCGTAGCCGCGCACCAGCTCCACCCGCACCCAGCGCCGCTCCCCGGCCCGCACCCCCAGCCGCACCTCCCCCAGGTCCTCGTTGCCGCGGATGGAGCGGCCGGCGAGCCCGTCCACCTGCCCGACGACGGCCAGCCGCGGCACCAGCGGTCCGCGCGCGTACTCCGCCTGGAGGGCGTAGGTCAGCACGTCCGACTGCTCGAAGCCCGGGTCGCGCGTGCCGTTGATGCTCACCCCCGCCTCCGCCGCGGCGGCGAGCGCGCCCCGGCGCACGCGCCCCCCCAGGAGCGCGAAGAAGTCCGTGGCGTCGCGGTCCAGCCCCACGCGGTTGTCCGTGGTGGGGAGGCGCGCGCCGAAGCGGAGCACGGCGAGGGCGGGCGAGCGCTCCGGGGTGAGGCGCACCAGCGTGGCGATGCGGTAGTCCCCCGAGTCGTGGCGGTCCATCCCCTGTCCGGGGCGGACGTTCTCCTCCGGCGCCGCGAACGTCGACTCCCCGGCCAGGAAGCGCTGCACCGTCCCCCCCGCCTGCACCGCGACCCGCCCCGACCGCCACGCCACCTCGAAGTTCCCCGCCTCCACCAGCCGCCCCTCCACCCCCGCCAGCGAAGCCCGCTGGTCCGCGAAGCCGCCGAAGCCGACGCCCGCGACGGTCGTCCGCCCCGGCTCCCACACGCGCCACTCCGCCGGCTCCAGCGGCCGGAGCTGCGCCCCCGCCCCCGTCGCGGCGAGGAGCGGGAGGAGCGCAGCGAGCATCCCCGCGTGAGGGATGCGAGCCCGAAGGGGCGAGACCCGCGCGCAGTTTGCGCGGGGCTCGACTCCGTTAAGCACGGTTGTATCGTGCTTTACGGAGCCGCAGCCCGACCCCGGCGCCAGCCGGGGGCACGCCCAAAACCTTCCCTTCATCTCAGGAAGACGCACGCAGAAGACGCTTGAGCAGCATCACCTGCCCCGCGTGGTAGGCGTTGTGCTGCGCCACCCCGTGCACCAGCCCCGCGAACGTGACCCCCGTCCCCAGCGCCGGCTCCCGCTCCACGCCCACCCGCTCCCCCAGCCGCTCCGGCGCGAAGTCCCGCAGCGCCGCCGCCAGCGCGTCGTGCGCGAACTCCACCTCCGAGCGCGCCGCGATCCACCCCGCGTCGTCCAGCCCGGACGCCGCCGCGGGCCAGTCGCCGCGCTCCGGGAGCCCGGGGTCGCACCCGCAGAGGCGGCGCGCGGCCTCCTCCATCCACCCCACCGCGTGCAGCGCCACGTCGCGGATGCAGTGCGCCCCGGGGACCGGGCACGCCGCGGCCTCCGCGGCCGTCACGTCCGCCAGCGCCTCGCCCAGCGCGGGGCCGTGCCAGGCGTCGCCGCGCACCGAGCGGCGCAGCTCGTCCAGGAGCGATTCGATGGTGTCCACGGGAGCCTCGGGGGAAGGGAGTCGCGAGCCGGACGGGAGCACGGAAGTTGGCCCGGCCGGCCGCCCCCGGTCAAGCGGGGCGGCGCACGTTCGGCAGGACCCGCGCGGCGCGCGTCAGCGTCGCCTCCGGGTAGCCGAGGGCGCGCTTCAGGACCACGTCGCGCTGGAAGGGGTTGCGCTCCCCCTGGATGGAGCGGACCCGCCGCGCCCCCAGCTGCGCCACGTAGTACATGGCGTGCGCGGGGACCGGGTAGTCGCTCCCGTACAGCGTGCGCTCCGTGAACTCGGCGTCGCGCGCCAGGCGGGGGAGGTGGGCGAAGCGGCTGGGGTTGGCGATCCCCGAGTTGTCCACCCACAGGTGCGGGAACTCGCGGAGCATCTCCCGCAGCAGGGGGAGCTGGTCCTCGTCGCGGGACAGGTGCACGGGGACCCCGTTGTGCGCCACGATCACCGGGACCCCCTCCTCCAGCGGGAGGCGGAGGCGGCGCAGGTCCATGTACTCCGGCGCCACCTCGGCGAAGGTGCGCTCGCTCCCCCCCGAGTGGGAGAGGAGGGGGAGCCCGGCGTCCGCCATGCGTCGGTAGAAGGGGCGGTGGCGCGGGTCCGCCGGGTCGATCCCCATGGCCGAGGGGAGCCACTTGAGGAGCACGGCCCCCCCCTCGATGCACTCCTCCAGGCGCTCCAGGGCGTCGCGCCGGGACGGGTTCACCGAGGGGCCGGGGAGGAGCTCCGGGTGCCGGCGGCACGCCTCCAGCACCCAGGAGGGGGGCACCACCATCTGCGAGCGCTCCCGGTCCAGCTCCCCCGCCGCGTCGTACACCCCGTCGAACCCCAGCGCCACGGCCCGGTCCAGCTCGCTCCCGCGCACCCGCTCGGCGATGGCCGCCGCCCAGTCCTGGTCCACCGACTCGCGCATCTGCGCGTCCGAGATCCCCGACAGGCGGCGCAGGATGCGGAAGGTGTAGCGCCGCACGAAGCGCGGGGAGAGCCAGCACCCCGAGCCCCCCGTCCCCACCCCCGCCAGGTGGACGTGCACGTCGATCCGGAGCGCGCTCACGCCGCCGCCTCCGTCCGCTCCGCCAGCCACCCCGCCACGCGCTCCGTCGCGGCGGGGGAGGAGACGGTGGAGTAGTGCGACGCCCCCGGCACCCGCGCCAGCTCCGCCCGGGGGAGGCGGCGGAGCAGCTCCTCGCCGTGCGCCGCCGGGGCCAGCAGGTCGCGCTCGCCGTACACCAGGAGCACCGGGACGCGCACCCGCTCCGCCGCCGCGCGCAGGTCCACCGTGCGCAGCAGCGCGTCGAAGACGCGCGCGTAGTCGAAGTTCCCGGTGCCGGCGTCCGCGCGGAAGGGGTACGCCGCGCGCTTCACCGGACCGAAGGCGGGGACCACGCCCCACGCGCCGTAGAAGGCGCGCTGGCGGAGCGTGGCGGGGCGGAAGAAGCCGCGCAGCTCCGCCAGCGCCATGCGCCCGGTGAGGCGCACCTCCAGCGGCGTCGCCACCACCGCGGCGGCCTCCGCCTCCACCTCGCCGCGCGCCAGGGCGTCCAGCACCAGCGCCCCGCCCATGGAGTGCCCTGCCAGGAAGAGGGGGAGCGCGGGCCGTCCGCGCGCGGCCTCCCTCGCCGCCGCAGCCACCGCGCCGCGCACCGCCTCCGGGGCGAAGCGGGTGGTGCTCTCCCACCCGTTCCCGTCCAGGTCGAAGGCGAACACCTCGAACCCCCGCTCCACCAGCGCGCCGTGCAGCGCCACCAGGGGGAAGAGCGCGTCGTCGCACGCCCCGTGCGCCACCACCACCCGCGCGCGCGGCGGGCCCGCGGGGAGGAAGCGGAACCCCGCCGCCTCTCCCCCCGCCTCCGGGCGCGGGTAGCGGACGCGCTCCCAGCGGACGCCGGAGGCGCGGAGCCACCGCTCCACCCCGCGGTGGTGCGCGGGAGCCCTCACGCGCCGCCCGCCGCCTGGCTGCGGTCCCCGGCCATCCACCCCGCCTCGGAGTCCGGGGGCACCGCCTGCCCGGCCGCCTCCACCTCCGCCGCGTCCCGCTGCGCCTGGGCCGGCTGCTCCGCGGGGAGGCTCCCCAGCGGGCGCCCCGCCGGCGCCAGCTCCGGCCCCACCTCGCCGGTGATGAGGCGGGCGCCGCGCTGCCAGGTCACGTACGACCACGCCCACTGCACGAACACCGACAGCCGGTTGCGGAAGCCGATCAGGTAGAAGATGTGGACGAAGAGCCACACGTACCACGCCAGCACCCCGAACATGCTGAGCGAGCCGAGCTCCAGCACCGCCTTGCGGCGCCCGATGGTGGCCAGGTTCCCCTTGTCGGTGTAGCGGAAGGGCGCGTGGGGGCCGCGGTCCAGGACGCGGAGGATGGTGCGCGCCGTGTAGCGCCCCATCTGCATCGCCACCGGCGCCACCCCGGGGAGCGGCTTCCCGTCCGGGCCGTCCAGCGAGGACAGGTCGCCGATGACGAACACCTCCGGGTGCCCGGGGACGGAGAGGTCGGGCTCCACCCGCACGCGTCCCACGCGGTCGGTGGGGACGCCCAGCTTCCTCCCCAGCGGCGAAGCCGTCACCCCCGCGGCCCAGATCACGTTGCGGGCGGGGATGCGCTCGCCGCCCACGTACACCGCGTCGTGGTCGATGCGCGTCACCACCGACGACGTCCGCACCTCCACCCCCAGCCCCCGCAGCGACTCTTCGGTGCGGCGGGACAGGTCGGGGTCGTAGGCCGCCAGCACGCGCGGGCCGCCCTCCAGGAGGATGACGCGGGCCGTGGAGGGGTCGATGCGGCGGAAGTCGCGCAGCAGCGAGTGGCCGGCGATCTCCGCCATGGCGCCCGCCATCTCCACCCCCGTGGGGCCCGCGCCCACCACCACGAAGGTGAGGAGCCCGCGGCGCACCTCCGGGTCGGGCTCCTGCTCCGCCGCCTCGAAGGCCAGGAGGAAGCGGCGGCGGATCTCGGTGGCGTCCTCCACCGTCTTGAGCCCCGGGGCGATCGGCTCCCACTCCGGGTGCCCGAAGTAGTGGTGCGTGGCCCCGCTCGCCACCACCAGGAAGTCGTACTCCAGCGCTCCCCCGTCGGCCAGGAGCACGCGGCGGCCGGGGAGGTCGAACTCCTCCACCTCGGCCAGGAACACCTCGGCGTTGCGCTGGTTGCGGAGCACGCCGCGGATGGGGTAGGCGATGTCCGCGGGGGAGAGGGCGGCGGTCGCCACCTGGTACAGGAGGGGCTGGAAGAGGTGGTGGTTGCGGCGGTCGATCAGCGTGACCTGCACGGCGGCGCGCCGGAGGCCGCGCGCCACGTTGAGCCCACCGAAGCCGCCCCCGATGATGACCACGCGGGGGAGGCGGTCCGTCGAATCTGCCATGGAGTCCGTCCGTTCGTGACGGTTCTGGTCCTGCTCCGGTTCCCACGGGCGTCAAGATACCGGGAGCGGACGGGGCGCTGCAAACGGGGAGCCGTGGTGAAGGGACAGGCTTTGGGCGTGCCCCCCGCGAGCGCGGGGGTCGGGCTGCGGCTCCGTAAGCCGGCAAACAACGCCGGCTAACGGAGTCGAGCCCCCGCAAACAGCGCGGGGTCTCGCCCCTTCGGGCTCGCATCCCTCACGCAACTGCTTGTCGTACCTGTGGTTGCAGTGCTCCCTTCCCCCCTTGCGGGGGAAGGGCTGGGGAAGGGGGGTATGCCGTTGCTGTTCTCCCCTCCCCCCTTGTGGGGGAGGGGCCGGGGGTGGGGGGTACGCACGACGGGGCGGCGCCGCGATGGCGCCGCCCCGTCGTCTGCAGGCTGTCCCCTGTCCCCTGTCCCCTGTTCCCTATCCCCTGCCGCTCACACCGGCACCGGCAGAAGCATCCGGAAGGCGTTGCGCGCCCGGTTCAGGCGGCTCTTCACCGTGCCGACGGGGATGCCGATGGCCTCGGCGATCTCCTCGTAGGTGCGGTCCTCCACCTCGCGCATCACGAACGGGATGCGGTGGTGCTCGTCCATCCGCCCGATGGCCGTGTCGATGGCCTCGCGCAGCTCGCTCCGGTACGCCTCGCGCTCCGGGTCGGCGCCCGTGGCGGGGAACTCCACCGGGCGCGACGGGGCCCCCGAGGTGGACGTCTCCGGGCGGATCTCCGAGAAGGTGGTCTCCCGGCGCCGCGAGCGGTTGCGGAACTCGTTCTTGAGCAGGTTGTTCGCGATCGTGTGGATCCACGTCGAGAACTTCCGTGCCGGGTCGTAGCTCTCGCGAGCCCGGTGGATGCGCAGGAAGGTGTCCTGCGTCAGGTCCTGCACGCGCTCCTCGTCGTTGAGGCGCTTGCGCAGGAAGCCCTGGATGCGCGGCTCGTAGCGCTCCACCAGGAGACGGAACCCCTCGGAGTCGCCGTCCGTGTAGCGCTGGAAGAGCTGCTCGTCCGAGAGCTCATCGAGAGAGACCGCTTCCGCGACGGCCGGACGGGACGGGCGCACCCCGCGGGTGCCCTGGGCGTCCAGCGCGCGGTTGATCTCCTCGGCGGTCGGTAGATGCGTCGCAATTTTCATGGCTGAAATATAATGGCGCGCCCCGCGTTTGTCGAGGGTTTCGCACACCTGATTCAAAGCCGTAAGTGCACCTCGGATATCGACTTCGCCTGTTTGCGCGGGAGGCCGGACTCCGCGCGTCCGTTCAGGGTCGGGTCGGGGAGGCCGCCGCGCCGCGCCGGGCGCGCGAGTCGGCCAGGTTGAGGAGGGTGAAGACCACGGCGCCCAGCGCGAGCTGGAAGTAGAAGGTGAGGATGCGCCACCCCGCCGTCATCAGCCCGATCACGGGCCCCGGGAGGAGGGCGGAGTACACCAGGTAGAAGGCCGCCTCCGCGCCCCCGGAGGCGCCCGGGGTGGGGATGAACAGCATCACCGTGAACACCACCCACTGCAGCAGGAAGAAGAGCACCGGGTCCACCGGCGCCCCCAGGAACGCCGCCAGCGCCGACACCACCGAGTATCGGCAGATCCACTGCACCGCGGTAATCCCCATGGTGAGCGCGAAGCGCCCCTTCCCCCGCTTCGCCACCAGCGCGAACACGTCCCGCGCGTCGCGCCAGGCGCGGCGCGTGCGCCGGCGCAGCCGCCCCGCCGCGCGGAGCCCCGCCCGGCGCGCCCCTGCCCCCAGCCGCCCCGCCAGCACCGCCCACGCCAGCGTCCCCAGCACCAGCACCACCCCCGCCCCGATGACCAGCGCCTCCGCCGCGTTGCCGCGGAGCTGCGCGCCCACGGAGCGGAGCACGGGGAGGCGGTCCGCGGAGGAGAGCACCGCCGCCGCCGGGAGGGCGATCAAAAAGAACAGCGAGTCCTCCAGGTGCCCCAGCGAGATCACCGACGCCGCGGCCCCGGGGGAGAGCCCCCGCTGCATCATCATCCCCCAGCGGAAGATCTCGCCCCCCGAGGAGGTGGGGAGCACCGACGAGCCCAGCTCCCCGCCCAGCACGATGCGCATGGCGTCGCGGAAGCTGAGGTCGGTCCCGATGAAGCGGGTCCACACCCAGATGCGGAGCGCGTTGGTGATCCAGGGGACCAGCCCCAGCACCACGGCCAGGAGGAGGTAGCCCCGGGGGAGGGCGGGGAGCGAGGCGAGGAGGCTCCGGTCGGTGGTGGCCCACGAGAGCGCCAGGTTCCAGAGCACCCCGAAGGGGATCAGGACCAGGGCGAAGCGGAACAGCCGGTCCAGCGTGACCAGCCGCTTCTTCCCCTTCTTCCCCCCCGGGGCGGGGGCCTCGAAGTCCCCCATCCCCCAGACGTGCAGCGTCTCCGCCTCCTCGCCCCCCTGCTCCGGGCCCGGGCGCTCCGTCACGCCCCCGCCTCCCGGGCGAGCCGCGCGCCGTAGCCGGCCACCACCTCCTCGTAGCTCCGGAGCAGGCGCCCGTTGATGACGCTCCAGTCGCGCTCCGCGGCCGACTCCACGGCGCGCCGGGCCATGCGCGCGCGCGCCTCGGGGTCGCGGAGGAGCGCCTCCACGCGGCCGGCCAGCTCCGCCGGGTCGTTGGCGCGGGCGATCCAGCCGTTCTCCCCCGGCTCGATCTGGTCCGGCGGTCCGCCCCGGTCCACCACCACCGCGGGAACGCCGGAGGCGAGCGCCTCCAGCACCACGTTGCCGAAGGTCTCCGTGGTGGAGGGGAAGACGAACACGTCGGCGGAGGCGTACCACCGGGCGAGCGCCTCCCCCGTCTGGTGCCCGGCGAAGTGCGCATCCGGGAGCGCCGCCTCCAGCTCCTCCCGCATCGGCCCGTCCCCCACCAGCACCAGCCGGTGCTCCGCGCCGCGGGCCCGGAGGAGCCGGTGCATCTCCACCAGGTCGGCCAGGTCCTTTTCCTTCACCAGGCGGCTCACCAGGAGCACCACGGGGACCCCGTCCGCCGCGCCGACCGCCCGGCGCAGCTCCGGGTCGCGGAAGGCGGGGGAGAAGCGCCGCGCGTCGATCCCCCGCGACCACAGCTCCAGCCCGCGCAGCCCGTGCGCCTCCAGCTCGCGGATGATGCTGCGGGAGGGGGCGTACACCCGCTCGCAGCGGGCGTAGAAGCGGCGCATCATGGCCCACCCCACCGGCTCCAGCGCGGGGAAGCCGTAGTAGCGGAAGTAGGAGACGAAGTGGGTGTGGAAGCTGGACACCACCGGGAGCCCGCGGCGGCGGGCGTAGCGCTGCGCCCAGGAGGCCATGGGGGTGGGGCTGACCACGTGCACGAGGTCGGGGCCCCACGCGTCCAGCTCGCGGGCGACGCGGCGCCCCCCGGGGAGGGAGACGCGGTAGTCCGGGTAGAGCGGGAAGCGGACGTAGCGCACCCGGCGCACCCGTCCGCTCCACGACACCTCCGGCCCGGGGACGAAGGGGGAGTACACCCGGAAGTCCACGCCCCGGGCCTCCAGCGTGGCGAAGAGCTGGGCCAGGGTGCGGGAAACGCCGTCCACGTGCGGGAGGAGGCTTTCCGTGAAGTAGGCGATCTTCATCGCCCGCGAATGTAACCGCGCGGGAGGGGGGCTCGACAGGGCGGGATCAGTGGTGGACCAGGTAGAAGCCGAACTTGATGTACTCGTTGAGGTAGGTGATCAGCCCCTCCTCGCTCCGCCACCAGTCGGTCTCGTCGAAGCCGCGGGCGCGGGCGGGGGACATCAGGATCTCGGCGGGGACGCCCCGGGTGCCGCGGCGCAGCGCCCAGCGGGCCCGGCGGGTGTGGTAGGCGTTGGTGACCACCACCACCCGCCTCGCGCCGGTGCGACGCAGGTGGTCGCGGAGGGCGCGCGCCTCCTCCGCGGTGCTGCTGGCCCCGCCGGGGAGGCGGAGCACCACGATGGCCGAGTCGGGGACGCCCAGCCGGCGGAGCACCCGGACCGACACGTCCGTCTCGTTGGGGAAGAGCCCCAGCTCCGTGGCCGGGAGGTCGCGCACGCGGGCCAGCACCACCCGCGGGGCCACCCCCGCCCGGTACAGCCGGGCCGCGTGGAAGGGGCGGGTGTGCAGCTCCCCGCCCAGCACGTAGACGAAGTCGCCGCGCGCCGGGCGGTCGTCCACCGTGAGCCAGCGCGCCGCCCCGGTGAGCAGCGGCGCCCGCAGCGCCCACGCCGCGAGCGCCAGGAAGAGGAGGAGGGAGAGCGTCCAGGCTGCCGCCCGCTTCCGGAGCCGGCCGCGCTCCACCGGCTCAGTCACGGCTGCGGAGCTTGGACAGGAGGCGCAGCAGCTCGATGTACAGCCAGACGGTGGTCACCAGGATGCCGAAGGCCCCGTACCACTCCATCCGCTTGTCCGCGCCCGCCTTCACACCGCGCTCGACGAAGTCGAAGTCCAGCACGTAGTTGAGCGCCGCCACCGCCGTCACCACCAGCGAGAACCCGATCCCCATCCACCCGTTGTCGTGGATCAGCGGCATCCGCATCCCGAAGAAGCCGCCCACGAAGGCGATCAGGTAGTACACGGCGATTCCCAGCGTGGCCGCCGTGATCCAGGCGCGGAAGCGGTCCGTGGCGCGCACGATCCCGGTGGCGTAGCACGCCAGCAGGACGAACAGCGTCCCGAAGGTGAGCCCCACCGCCTGGACGGGGAGCCCCTGGTACTGCTGCTCGAACGTCGCCGAGACCCCGCCCAGCATCATCCCCTCCAGCACCGCGTAGAGCGGCGCGGTCCACGGCGCCAGGCGCGGGACGAAGCAGGTCACCAGCCCCAGCACCAGCCCGCCGACGGCGCCCACCATCACCGCGCCCATCGCGGCCTCCGCGTTCCCCCCGAAGTAGGCGGACCACACCATTGCCGCGGAGACGGTGGCTACGACCAGGAGGACCAGGGTCTTCAGCGCGGTGCCGCCCACCGTCATGGTGCGCGCG
This sequence comes from uncultured Gemmatimonadales bacterium, assembly GCA_963733105.1. Lineage (GTDB taxonomy): Bacteria > Gemmatimonadota > Gemmatimonadetes > Longimicrobiales > Longimicrobiaceae > JAFAYN01. Next base: position 283,515 of record CAVTCB010000010.1, read on the forward strand.
CCCACGCCGACGCTGGCCTGCATCCGCTGGAAGGCGCTCTCCCCGAGCGCGGGGTTGGAAGTGCGGTACATTGCGGGTCTCTCCTCAGGAAGTTGCGGGCTCGGCCGGGCGCCGCTCAGGGGCGCTCGACCACCACCCAGACGCTGTCGCTCGTCCGGCTGTAGAACATGGAGATCACCACGTCCCTGCGCCGGCCGTCGCGGAACTCGAACTCGAAGGGGAAGAGCTCGTTCAGCTCGCCCCGGGCGACGCCCTCCAGGAAGGCGCCGTAGAACTTCTGCACCCGGGTGCAGGGGGCGATCTCGGTGAAGAAGTTGCGGCCCACCACCCCGGCCGCCTCCATCCCGGCCAGCTCGGCCTCCGCCCGGTTGTAGCGGAGGACGCGGCCCAGGGTGCTGAGCTGGATCACGCCGAAGGGGAGGCGGTCCAGCTCGTCCTCCGTCAGCACCTCGGCTTCCTCGTGGAAGGTGGCGTTCACGGGTGCGTCGGCTCCGGGTCGGGGGAGGGGACCTCGCGGTCCAGGGCGTCGCGCACGGCGCGCGCGAGCTGCGCCGGGGAGAAGGGCTTCCGCACCCGGACGGCGTCCGGGCCGCGGATCCCGTAGCGCTCCATCTCGCGCTCGGAGTAGCCGGACATGTACACCACCCGCACGCCGGGGACGTGGGCGGCGAGCTGCTCGGCCAGCTCGCGGCCGTTCATCCCCGGCATCACCACGTCGGTGACGAGGAGGTGGACGGGGCCGCCGCTCCGGAGCACCGCGCGCAGCGCCTGGCTCCCGTCGGCGGCGGGGAGCACGGTGTATCCCTGCCGCTCCAGGATCAGCTGCACCAGCGTGCGGACCGCCTCGTCGTCCTCCACCAGGAGCACCGTCTCCGATCCCCCGGCGGGGCGGGCCTCGGCGGGCGCGGGCTCCTCCGGCGCGGCGGCCTCCGGCACGGCGCGCGGGAGGGCGACGTGGAAGACCGTCCCGCGGCCGGGCTCGCTCTCCACCCGGACGGCGCCGCCGCTGCGCTCCACGATCCCGCGCACCGTCGCCAGCCCCAGCCCCGTCCCCCGCCCGGCGTCCTTGGTGGTGAAGAACGGCTCCCAGATCCGCTCCACGGTGGCGCGGTCCATCCCCGTCCCGGTGTCGCTCACCCGGAGCGAGACCGCCCCGCCGGGGAGAGCGTCGTCCAGCGCGGTCTCCACCGTGAGCCGGCCGCCGCCGGGCATGGCGTCGCGGGCGTTGACCACCAGGTTCAGGAGCACCTGCTCCACCTCCCCCGGGTCGGCCAGGGCGGGGCAGGGGAGGGGCGCGGGGAGGGTGACCAGCTCCACGTCCTCCGGGACCAGGCGCCGGAGCATCCCCTCCATCCCCGACACCAGCGCGTTCAGGTCCAGCTCGCGCGGGCGGCGGGCCTCGGGGCGGCTCAGCGCCAGGAGCTGCCGGGTGAGCGCGGCGGCGCGGTCCGCGGCCCGGTCGATCTCCTGCAGGTCGCGCCGCATCCGCGTGTCCTTGGGGACCTCCAGGAGGAGGAGCTGGGTGATCCCCTTGACCGCGGTGAGGACGTTGTTGAAGTCGTGCGCCACCCCCCCGGCCAGGCGCCCCACCTCCCCCACCTTCTGGGTGTGGAGGAGCATGCTCTCGCTCCGCCCCAGCGCCTCCTCCGCCACCCGCCGCTCCGTGACGTCGCGGCAGGTGACGACCGTCCCGCGCACCGGGGAGCCGGGGAGGTGGCGGGCGGCCACTTCCAGCACGCGCCAGCTCCCATCCGCGTGGCGGGTGCGCACCTCCACTCCTTCCGTCCCGCCGCGCCAGCGCAGCGCCTCGCGGAGGGCGCGGAGCGTGGCCCGGGCCTCGGCCGGGTGGAGGAGGCGCCGGGCGTGGAGCCCGCGGAGGGCGTCCGGGGCGTAGCCCAGCACCCGCTCGGCAGACGGGGTCACGTACCCCACCCTCCCGGCGGCGTCCAGCGTGGCGATGACGTCGGAGGTGCTCTCCACCAGCGCGCGGAAGAACGCCTCGCCCCGCGCCTCCCCCTGCGGCACGGGGATCACGGCGGGGGGGAGGCTCCCGCGGCGGGGCCGCCGCCCTGCAGCGCCCGCTCGTACACCCGGTACGTCTTGTACACCGTGGCGCCCACCTTCTCCATCGCCTGCCGCATGCGGTGGTTGTCCTCCAGGATCCACGACCCCTCGGCCGCCTCGTACCCCTTGCTGGCCCCCACCTGGAAGCAGCGCAGGTACATGGCCGCGCCGATCCCCGACTGCTGGTACCCCGGCTTGAGCCCCAGGGTGAGGAGCCGGGCCGTGCGGATCTTCCGCTTCGCCCACAGGAAGCGGAAGATGCCGAAGGGGAAGAGCCGGCCGTCCCTGAGCGGGCGGATGGCCTGGTTCAGATCGGGGAGCGCCAGGAGGAAGCCGATCGGCTCCCCGGCGTCGTTCTCGGCGATCATCACCAGGTCGGGGTCCACCACGGGGCGGAACTCGCGGGCCATGGCGTCGAACTCGGCGTCGGTCATGGGGACGAAGCCCCAGTTGCGCTCCCAGGCCGAGTTGTACACCTCGGTGACCTTGGCCACCTCCTCCTTGAGGCGCTTCATGTCCAGCGAGCGGATGCGCCACCCCTCGCGCCGGCCCAGCCGCTCCACCCCGTCCATGAGCCGCTTGGGCGCCTGGTTGTGGGGGATCCAGTAGGCCAGCAGGTCCTTGGCCTTGTCCAGCCCCGCGCCCTCCATCAGGGCGCGGTACCAGCGCGGGTTGTGCCCCATCATGAAGACCGGGGGGGTGTCGAAGCCGTCGACCAGCACCCCGGGGGAGTACAGCTCGTCGTTGGTGGAGAGGTTGAAGGGGCCGCGCATGGTGTCCATCCCCCGCGACCGCAGCCATTCCGCCGCCCGGTCCAGGAGCGCGTCGGCCACGGCCTGGTCGTCCACCGACTCGAAGAGCCCGAAGAAGCCCACCCGGTCGCCGTGGAACTCGTTGGAGCGGTGGTTCACGATGGCCGCGATCCGCCCCACCGCCTCCCCGTCCCGCTCCGCCAGGAAGAAGGCCACCTCGGCGTGCCGGTGGAAGGGGTGCTTCTTCCGGTCCAGGAGCGCGTCGAGCACCATGCGCAGCGGGGGAATCCACTGCGGGTCGCCCGCGTTGACTTTCCAGGACAGATCCACGAAGGCGCGGAGCGGCTCGCCCGGGGCGATCTCGCGGACGCGGAGCCCGGAGGAGGGGGCGGCGAGGGTGGAGGAGGCGGGCAAGGCGGTGCGGGTGCGGGTACCCAACGTAAGTCCCCGCGGCGCTCGGGCGCCGCGGGGAGGAGGAGCGCCGGGGGCGCGGGGGCTACGGGATGATCCCCAGGCTCCGCCCCACCCGGCCGAAGGCGTCCAGCACCCGGTCCAGCTGGTCGCGGGTGTGCGTGGCCATCACGGAGGTGCGCAGCCGGCACGCGCTCTCCGGCACGGCCGGCGGGAGGACGGGGTTGGTGAAGACCCCGGCGTCGAAGAGCGCCTTCCAGAACACGAAGGTGTGCTCCATGTGCCCCGTGCTCACGGGGATGATCGGCGTCTCCGACTCGGCGGTGTCGAACCCCAGCGACTGGAGGCCGCCGCGCAGGTAGTCGGCGTTCTCCCACAGGCGGACGCGGCGCTCCGGCTCCTGCTCCATCACGTCCAGGCAGGCGAGCACCGTGGCGATCGCCGACGGGGGCATGCTGGCGCTGAAGATGAGGGTGCGGGCGTGGTGCTTCAGGTAGTGGATCACCTCGGCCGGCCCCGCCACCGCCCCGCCGATGGAGGCGAACGACTTGGAGAAGGTGATCATGGTGAGGTCCACCCGGTCCTGCATCCCGAAGTGCTCGGCCGTGCCGCCGCCGCCGGGGCCCAGCACCCCCACGGCGTGCGCGTCGTCCACCATCACCCGGGCGCCGTACTCCTCCGCCAGCGCCACGATGGCCGGGAGGCGGGCGACGTCGCCCTCCATGGAGAAGATCCCGTCGGTGATCACCAGGGCTCCCTTGCGGGCGTGCGTCTCCAGCGCGCGCTGCAGGGCGTCCATGTCGGCGTGGGGGTAGCGCACCATCTCGCCGTTGGCCAGGAGCGAGCCGTCCACCAGCGAGGCGTGGTTGAGCCGGTCCTGGATGGCGACGTTGCCGCGCCCCACCAGGGTGGAGAGCACCCCCAGGTTGGTCTGGTAGCCGGTGCTGAACACCAGCGACGCCTCCTGCCCCATCAGGCGGGCCAGGCGGGCCTCCAGCTCCTCGTGCAGGTCGAGCGTGCCGTTGAGGAAGCGGCTCCCGGTGCACCCGGAGCCGTAGCGGTACAGCGCCTCCCGCGCGCGCTCCAGCACGTGCGGGTGGTGCGTGAGTCCCAGGTAGTTGTTGGAGCCGACCATCACCTTCCGCTCGCCGCGGATCACCACCTCGGTGTCCTCGGAGCTCTCGATCGGCTGGAAGTACGGATAAAGGCCGCGGTCGATCATCTCCCGCGCGGCCGTGAAGCGGCCGCACTTCTCGAAGAGGTCGACGGACTTCCGTACGCTTTCCGTTTGCGTAGCCATCAAAGCCATCCGTTGGTTCGGTACCACTGGGCGGTTCGCGCGACACCCGCCGCGAGCGGCGTCGCCTCCCCGGGCGGGAGGAGCGCTTCCGAGCCGGCCAGGTCGCAGACCCACCCCTCGGCGAGCATCTCCTCCGCCTTCTCCCGGTTGAAGGCCGGCGTGAATCCTCCCACGCGGCCCATCCCCTCCGTCACCGCCGCCGCCGCCCGCGCCAGGGCGGGGAGGAGGGGAATCCGGAGGGGGCGCTTCCCGAGCGCGCGCGCGATCTCGTCCGCCAGCGCCGCCATGGTGTGCGCCACCGGCTCCGCGACCGCGTAGGTGCCCGGCGGCGCGTCCGCCGCCCCTTCCAGGGCGCGGGCGAGGTCCGGGGCGAACACCAGGTGCAGCCTGCGCTCCCCCACGGGGGCGGGGGCGATCCCCCACCGCACCAGCCGGAAGTAGGTGAGGAGCGCCCGATCGCGCGGGCCGTACACCGCCGGCGCGCGCACCACCACGGTCGCGACACCGGCGTCCTCCAGCCCGCGGAGCACGCGCTCCCCTTCCAGCTTGGTCCTTCCGTACCCTGTGAGCGGGTGCGGAGTTTCGTCCATCCGCCGCGGCCGGCCGTCCACCATGGGCCCGCAGGCCGCGTAGGAGCTCAGGTAGACCAGCCTCCGGGGCCGCCCGGCGGCCCTCCGGACGCCCTCGGCCACCGCCTCGGAGCCCGCCACGTTGGCGCGGTGGTACGCGGCCTCGTCGGGCGCCGCGGTGGCCGCGGCCAGGTGGAAGACGACGTCCGTCCCCTCCGCCGCGCGCGCGATGGAGCCCGGGTCGGCCAGGTCGCCCGTGACGCGCTCCACCCCCAGCCGCTCCAGCTCCGCGACGCCGCTGGTGGGGCGCACCAGCGCGCGAAGGCGCCATCCCGCAGCGGACAGGCGCTCTACCAGGTGGCTCCCCACGAACCCGGTGGCACCGGTGATCAGCGCGGAGCGGCTCACGTTCGAGGAGAGAAGATGCGCGGGAAGAGCAAAAAACGCAACACGATGCGGGGCCGGGGACCGGTTCGGAGGCACGCGCGGGGCGCGGCCGGACCCCTGAATATGGCGAGGGTGGACGCCGAAGTCACGCTCCCCGTCCTGAGGGGAGCGTGACTTCCGGGCGGTCAGCTCCCGGACGGCTCGTCCGTGCCTTCCGTCTCGCGGGCGCCCGTGTCGGACGCCTGCTCCATGTCCGCGGGGGTGTCGTAGCCGTAGCCGCCCATGCGCTCGCGCTCCCCGGCCACGCCCTGCATCCCGTCCTCGGCGGGTCGCTCGCGGTCGGTGACCCGCTGGCTTCCGCCCGTTCCTTCGTCGCTCTGCCGGTTGCGGTCCATCCCTGCCTCCCTCGTTGGCGGTGAGGGGTGGTGAATTCGCAAATCGCGTTCCGGCAAATACTTGCAGAAGGGGCGGCACCCGTCGGGTGCCGCCCCCTCCGCTCCGAGCCCGCGCACTCCCGGCGAAGCCCGGACCTACCTGCTCCGTCCTCCGGCGTCGGAGCCCGCCCGGCCGGGGCCGCGCCGGCTCCGGGGACGGATGACCCCGAGCAGGATGCGGCGCACGGCGCTGAAGATGCGCAGGCCGGGGACGCGCGTCTGGCGGTCGCCGCGGGGCGCCGCGTCGGACTGGGAGCGGCGGAAGTTGCCGTTCTGGGTGGGGTTGGGCTGCATGGGAACCTCGTGCCGTTGCGGGACGAACGTCAGGCGGCCAGCCGGCGCTCGGCTTCCTTGACCGCCGCGAAGAGCTGCTCGAACGACTCCACCACGAAGAGCACGTCCTGGAAGCGGTCGATCTCGAAGTGCTGGTCCATCACCGCGTCCAGGTCGAAGGGGCGCCGGTCGCACCTGGGCCCCAGGGCGTTGGCCGCGTCGCCGATGGAGGAGATCAGCCCGCTCCCGTACACCTTCACCTCCCCCTCCTCGCGCACCAGCCCGAACTCCACCGTGAACCAGAAGAGGCGCGCCATGCGCGTCATCTCCTCGTCCGTGCGGGCACGCACCGCGATCTGTCCGAAGGTGTGCAGGAAGTCGCCGAACACGGGGTCTGCGTGCAGGGGGACGTGCCCGAACACGTCGTGGAAGATGTCCGGCTCGGGGAGGTACTCCAGCTGCTCCCGGGGGCGCACGATGACGGTGGTGGGGAAGCGCCGCTGCGACAGGCACCCGAAGAAGTCGCGCGCGGGGATGAACCCCGCCACCGCCACCGACTGCCACCCCGTCCTGGGGTGGAGGCGGCGGTTGACCTCGGCCAGGTCGGGGACGCAGTCGCGCCTCAGCCCGATGGTGTCGGCGCCCTCCAGGAACACGCGGCTCCCGTTGCTCCGCAGCTCGCGCATCCGGCGCTCGTACAGGATTCCCCAGGTCTCGTGCTCCTCGGGGGTGTACGCGGGCCAGTCCTGTTCGATGAAGATCGAGGGCTCGACGGCGACGGCGTCCATCATGCTTCCTCCTCCTGCAGCGGTGGGTGGCGATCGGGGCGGCGCGGCCGGACCGGGGCCCGGGAAGGGGTTTGCATTCGGTGGCGGGAAGTAAATTGTCTCTCCTGCCAACTATAGATCGTTTGAAGACAGGCGTCAAGCGATTTGCTTGTGCCGCAAGGATTGTCGCTACATGGTGGCGGATCGGAGACAAAGAAGCGGCCCGTGATCGCTCACGGGCCGCTGCGTGCGTCGGCCGCGCTCGGGGCCGGAGCCAGGGGGGCTCAGCTGTAGGCGATCTCGACCTCGGGAGGGGGATATCCGAAGCGGACGCGGGGGACCATCTCCAGCATCTGCAGGGCGAACTGGGCGCTGGTGAAGGTGCCGGTGAGGCCGAGGGATGCCTGCTGCGCGGTGAGCTGCTGGACCAGCGAGGCCACGTCGACCACCCGGCCGGGGGCGGGGGCGGAGCGCAGCGGCACGGGAACGGTGCGGTCGGCCTCGCGGCCGTCGGCGTGGCGCAGCTCGCGGACGTACCCGCTCCCGGACGGCGACACGGCGAAGTGGAGCGCCTCCGGCGGCTGGTGCATCTCCACCGTGTTCACCTCGCCCTCGAAGAGGCAGAGGAGGACGTCGCGGGAGAGCCGCTCCATCCGGACGATCCGGCGCTCCACGTTCACCGTCTCGAAGCCGGGCTCCATGAGGATGAGCGGGCCCGAGGGGGTGCGCTGGTAGCCGTTGACCGTCAGCGAGGGCCACCCGGCCACCACCGAGGAGCGGAGCAGGAACCCGTCGATCCGGCGCGACAGCAGGGCCTGGACCCTGGGGAGGTGGAGGGCGTCGTTGGCGTGGTGGGCGGTGGTCACCCGCCCCACGCTGAAGGCCCCGTCCAGCAGCGCCGCCATCCACGCGGGGTCCAGCGTGAACACGCGCATGGAGTCCACCGGGAGCATCCGCTCGTCGGGGACCAGGTAGTTGAAGGGGACGCCCTGCAGGAGCGCCGCACGCCCCAGCCACTCCAGGACCACCTCCGGGAGCTCCGGGAGCTGCACCGCGGCGGGGGTGGTGGGGAGGTGCGGCTCCGCCAGGTGGACCTCGGCGTGGGTGTAGCGCGCGAACTCGTGCCGCCAGCGGTGCAGCGCGGCCGAGAAGCGCTCGCTCCCCAGTGCCAGGAGGCGCCCCAGCTCCCACGCCGCCGCGTACCCCGTGTCGAACGTCCCCGTGTCCTCGTGGTAGCGCAGGAGCGCGTCCGCGGCCCGGGCCGGGAACACCCCCTCGGGAGCGGCCTCGGTGGCGCCGGGCGGCACCAGCGGGCCGTGGTACCACGACACCGAGGAGGCGCCCCCCCTCAGGAGGTGCGGGCACGGCACGTAGCCCCGGGCCAGGTGCCGCTCCACCGCGGCGGCGTCCGTGGCGCTCGCCGGCTTGGGGAGGCGGAGGACGGAGAGGGTGCTGCTCAGGCCGGCGAGGAGAGCGGTGAAGCCCTGGCTGGTGTCCAGGCACGAGAAGCGCCAGCTCTTCAGGCTCACCAGCCGGATGGTCGCGCTCTCGCTCAGCCCGTGGAACCGGAACTCGGCGGGGACGGGGCTCCCCTGCCCGTAGCGGCCCTCCAGCGACACCAGGTGCGCCACGCTCGCGCCGCCGGACTTCGGCAGCCGGGCGGCCACGACCACGGCGCACTCGTCCCCCTGGAGATTCCCCTGCTCGTCCGTGCCGCGGCGGACGTGCGCCAGGAAGCGCAGCTCCGGCCCCGTGGGGAGCACCCCCGCCAGGAGCGGGGCGGGGACGTCGATCACCGTGACCGGGTCGTCCTCGTGCTGCGCCGGCTCCAGCGCCACCCCGGGCCACCCGGGGGCGGCGGCCTTCAGCGTCTTCAGCGTCACGTTGGCGGGCTGCGACACCTTCGGCGTGGAGGAGGCCGCGGCGGGAGCCCCGGCGGGCGGGGCGAGCTCGTCCTCGCCGAACACCAGGAGCGCCAGCCAGGGGACGGAGCGCTTGGCGTCCGCCAGCGGGTCCGTCCCCGCCGCGAGCGGGACGGCGAGGCGCTCCCAGGGGAGGGTGCTGCGGCGGAGCACCACGTGCGGGAGGACGGTGGAGTGGTCGCCCAGGCTCCCCGGCGGCGGGAACATGGAGACCACGTCCTCCTCGTCCAGCGAGAACCGCTCGCCGAACACGCCGAAGCGCTGCGTGCGCGAGTACGACGTCCCGTCGGGGACCCCCGGGGCGGCGAGCGTCTGCGTGGCGGTCAGCTCGTAGACGCCGCTGGTGAGCCCCGGCCGGTGGTTGGCCAGGAACTGCAGCCGCGCGGGGGCGGAGGTGGCTTCGGGCATGCGGGATTCCGGGGTGTGCCTACGGCGCCGGGGCCACGCGGCCGGCCCGGGGCGCGAGGAGGAGGTCGTCGGCGACGGAGGCGTCGAGCCCCCTCACCGCGGCGGGGTCGAATCCCAGGGCGCGCAGGAGCCCCGCGCGCGCGGCCGTCACGTCGTCGCGGGCGATTCCCTGGCGGACCGCGGCCAGCCCGTCCGGCGTGCCGGCGGTGAAGCGGTAGCCGTGGAGCGGTACCTCGGCGCCGCGGAAGGTCCGCGTCTCGTACGCCAGGTCGGCGCGGCGGAGCGAGTGCGTGGCGCCCGGCGTGGCCGGGACGGCGGGGGTCACCTCCACCCCCGAGACGGCGCCCTCCACCCAGGGGTGGGCGTTCAGGTCGGGGGTGTGGGAGTCTCCCCAGAGCGCCGCGGGGGCCTTCTTGGTCAGCGGCCTGTACGCGAACGACGCGCTGGCGTCGCTCCGGGCGCCGCCGTACACCACGCGGACGTCGTGCGTGGCCGCGACCGAGGCGGCGCGCACGTCCATCGGCGCGATTCCCGCGGCGGGGTAGGTGCCGGCCACCGCCGTCCCTCCGCGGGTGACGGCGGTCGCGGGGATCACCGAGTCGGTGGCGAGCACCAGCGTCTTGGGGTCCACCACCCACAGCTCGACCCCGTCCGTGTCCCGGATCTGGCGCGACAGCCCGCGGGTGGCGGTGACGCCCACCACCGCGGGCGCCCCGTCGTGGACCGGGAGGAAGGCGTCGCGGAACTCCGTCCAGCTCAGCGCCGGCGCCGACGGGCGCCCCCCGCCGAAGCTGACGGTGAAGGACACGATCCACAGGTGGACCCGCGCCCGGCCCGAGAAGTCGGGGCCCCACACGTCCAGGTCGGCGCCCACGTCCACCGAGATGTGGTGGGTGCCGAAGAAGTGGTAGGTGTACGAGACCCCCACGTCCACCGAGATCCCGGCCTCGTAGTGGTACGGCTGCCACGCGACCAGGAAGTTGGCCTCGGCCCGGAACCAGGCGCTCAGCGACCCGTCCTCCCACACCGCCTCCAGCTCCCCGCCCGCCATGAGGGTGTGTGCGGTGAGGGCGAAGTACATCCCCCCCTTCAGCGACAGGTTCCCGGTAACCTGCCAGTTGAACCCCAGCCGCGGCACCACGGGGTAGTGCGCGGGGACGTTGAACGAGGGGTGGTACCCGCCCACGGTGAGCACGAAGTCGCCCGCGTGCTCGCCCAGGAACCAGCAGTAGAAGGCGAAGCCCCCGGTGAGGTGGCAGTCGCGGGAAAGGAGGTACGACTCGCGGGTGAGCTGCGCCGCCACCTCCAGCACTCCCTCCTGCGGGAGGAAGGTGGCCTCCAGCGCCAGCTGCAGCTCGGCCACGGGGGTGGCGGACTCCCCGGCACGGCGCGGCGGGAGGAGGGCGGTGCTCAGCCCCAGGACGCCCACCTCCACCTGCTGCCCCACCTTGACCGTCGCCAGCGCGAAGGACTCGACCAGCTTGAAGGTGGTGAACTTGAGCCCCACCGCGAAGAAGATCGCGCCGGCCTGCACCGGGAGGTCGTCGTGCAGGGCGCGGAGCTTGGCCTCCAGGAAGGAGCGCGCCTCCGCTCCCGCGGCGGGGGGGGTGGACGCCGTCCCCGACACCGCCTCGGCCACCAGGGAGAAGGAGGCCACCTGGTCCAGCGCGGGGCGGCGCACCGTCCGGTTGAACCCGAACCCCGCGGCCAGCCCGGTGACGAAGAGGAAGGGGGGGCCGCCGAGCGGGTAGTCGAGCGCGGCGTACAGGAAGAGCGAGCGGGAGCCGTTCAGCTCCGCGTACGATCCCACGGCGGTGAGGCTCAGGCCGGCGGTGCGGATCACCGCCCCGCCCGCGTACTCGTCCGGGTCCCCGGGGGTCGCGGGGGGGATGTGCAGGAGCCCGCCGCCCACCTCGACCGCGCCGTTGCGGTAGTCGATGGAGACGCCGCGCAGGGAGAACTTCGGGCGGAAGCGGTGCGCCTGGACGTCGGCCAGCGACACCCCCGCGGCGAGGCCGTCCAGCTCCAGCGTCAGCCCGCCCGCGGCGAGCGACCCGTCCAGGAGGAACCAGAGGTCGCCCTGCGAGTAGCGCGCGCCGACGCGCTGCAGGTGCAGCGGCCCGAACGACTTCTGCAGGGCGATCCAGCGGGTCCCGTCGGGCGCGGAGGTGCTCCCCGCGGGGGGCGGCGCGGTCCGGGAGGGATCGTTGGAGATCTGCCCCGAGCCGGAGCTGATGGAGAGCGGGAGGCTCAGGTCGACGGGGCGGTCGCCGATCTGGAGGCGCGTCGCCAGGGTGAGCCCCTTCGGCACCGCCGCCTGCGGGAGCGCGAGCCCGCCCGCGGGGACCAGCGCCCGCAGCGCCGCCACCGCGTCGGCGGGGAAGTCCGCCGAGGCCACCAGCGGCTGGAAGGCGAGCGACAGGGTGGCGTCGGAGGGGAAGGCCCGCCCCACCAGGGGGAGGTTGGCCAGGTCCACCCCGGCGCCGATGTCGGCGCCGAAGAGGAAGCGGGCGGCGCCGCCGGCGGGCTTCTCGTACGCCAGGAGCGCGTCGCGGAGGTCGATGCTGAGCGCCCCCGCCGGGCCGATCAGCTCCGGGTTGGTGGTGACGGGGCGGAGCAGCTCGCCCAGGTTGACGCCGCCGCCGCCCGGGTTCTCGTAGGCGGCCAGGAAGCGGGTGGCGGCGGGCGCGGCGTCGAACACCAGGTCGAACTCCCGCGTCCCCACGAGCGCCGTGCCCCGGAAGGTCTTGCGGTACCCGCTCCCGCTGGGCTGCACGTCCACGTCCACCACCAGGCTCATCGTCGTCTGCGGGTCCAGCGTGAGCCGGGTCTCGCAGGAGAAGGTGAACTCGCGCGTCGCGGTGTCGAAGCCGACGTGGAGCCGGTCGATGGTGGCGGAGGAGATGGAGGCGGGGATCGCCGAGTCCACCCCGAAGACGCGCGCCAGGTCCTGCACCAGCGTCCCGATGGGGATGGACTGTCCCGGGATCGTCCCCCCCTCGAACCACCACCCGCCCCCCGAGCCGTCGTAGCCGGCCGCCACGTAGATCTCCACCCCCGCCACCTGCACCCTCCCCACCACCTCCCCCGAGAGCTCCGGCCCGTAGGAGAGGTCCATCCCCACCTGCTTCAGCGCCAGCGTCCTCCCCCCTCCCAGGTCGAGCACCCAGTCGTCGGTGACGGCGGCGCGGAAGCGGTACCGGTGCTCGGGGACGTTGCCGCTGATGGCGAGCTCCGTGCAGGCCACCCGCGGCATCCCGATGGAGCCCCCGCTCACCCGCCGGACGAGGTCGGTGATGGAGATGGTGTCGCCTTCCCGGAGCTCGCAGCGGAAGTCCATGGAAGGGAGGTCGATCCCCGCGTCCAGCGTGCCGCCTCCCAGGACGGCGCTGCACTCCACCTGCGTGGTGACGGAGCCCAGCTCCGGGAGCCAGGTGAAGGTGACGGCGAGGTCCCGGAACACGATCAGTCCGTCCAGCACCGACCACTGCGTGCCCGGCCGCAGCCCCACGGTGGCGCCCGCGCTCACCAGCGGCTGCGCGGCGCCCGGCCGCGCCACCAGGGAGACGCCCTGGAGCTGGATCTGGTCGAGCGCCGGGAAGAGCGCGGGAACCTGCCCCGCGGTGCTGGCCCCGCCGATCAGCCGCGACACCTGCTCCAGCGCGAGGTCCGACGCCTGCGCCAGGTCTCCCTGGACGAGGAGGACGCCGTCTCCCCCGGGCACGGTGCGCGCGCGCAGGGGGATGTCCAGGATCGTCGGGCTCTGCTCGGAGCCCACGTTCCTGCGGACGTCGGCCGAGAGCTGCACCGTCGCGACGGGGGCGGCGGAGACGGCGCCGTCCGGCGCCACCGGGTAGGCGGCCGCCACCTGGAGCCGGAAGGGGACGTCGAAGCCGGCGATGCTGAACGGCGGCCGCGGATCGGACGACAGGAGGACGCTCGGCCGCTCCCCGTTCGGCGACACCGGCCCGGAGACCGGCCACTGCGAGCCGCCCAGAACCGACGCCAGCCCCGCGGCGGTCGCGGTGGAGGAGAGAGTGGCCCGCAGGCCGAGTCCCCGCACCTGTCCCGCCGTGAAGGCGGCGGGGTACGCCGTCATCCCGAAGTCGGCCGGGAAGCCGGCGGGGAGGCCCGTGTCGCGGGAGTCCAGCACGAGCGAGGGCGAGGCCCAGGTGAAGGCGTCGAGGGCGGTGCCGGCGAGGGCGGGGAAGCTCCGCGAGGGCTTCCACCCGGCGGGGAGGCCGGTGAGGAGCACCGAGACGTGGGCGGTGCCGCCCTCCACCGTGAAGGTGGCCGCCGCCGCGAGCCCGGTCTGGCCGTAGAGGGCGGCCGGGAGCGTCCCCTGAACGGTGACGGAGGCGTCCGTCTCCGCCTGGCGCGTGGCGCCGGAGAGCTGGAGCGAGTCCGCGCCCAGGTGGTCCGTCAGGAGCCGGGTGACGGGCGCGGAGCCCAGCGCCGCTCCGGTGACGCGGAAGGGCGCGCTCTGCAGCGCGGTGGCGACGGCCTGCTTCAGGGTGGCGATGTCCATGCGGATCGGCGCCTCAGGGGCAGTTGAACTGCAGGACGACCGGGAGGTGGTCGCTCAGGAAGCGCGCGCCGATCCAGCGGGAGTACAGGGTCAGCGCCCCGGGGCCCGCCGCCAGGCGGGCCGCGTCGGCGTGGGTGGCGTCCCGCGTCCCCCGGGCGAAGTGGTGGGCGTAGGCGCCGGACACGTCCACCTGCCCCGCGGCCGGCGCGCCGCCCGGCTGCACCACGTTGGCGGGTACGTCCACCACGTTCGCGGAATCCACGTTCCCCGCTCCGAAGTTCACCACCGCCGTGTTGAGCTGCGTCCCGCCGTAGAAGAAGTTGTCGAACGCGGCGTCGCGGAGCGCGGCGGTGTTGGCCGGGGCCAGGGCGGGGGCGTCGCTGAAGCGCCGGAGAATGCTCCCCTCCGTGGTGAGGGCGGCCCGGAGGGCCTGCCGGGGGATCGTGTTGTTGACCGGGCCCGGAGCGAAGGCGGCGAACGGGACTCCCGGCGCAGCGCCCGCCGGGGCCGCGCCGGGCGCCGCGGGCGGCGCGGCCGAGCCGCCCTGCTCGACCGTGGGCGTGAGGCCCAGGTAGGCGTTGTGGTTGGTCATCCGCAGGTGGTTGGCTCCCAGCGCCACGCTGTTCCGCTTGAAGTCCAGGTTGAAGTCGCCCGTGAACATCACCTCCCGGACCAGGTGGGGAGCTCCGTTCACGTCCAGGTATCCCGCGGTGGCCGCCGGGAGGGGATACACGGTCAGGTCCTGGTAGCTGAACAGCTGGGGCGCGTGCAGGAGGCGGAGGTCGTACACCTGCTGCTGCGCCAGGAAGTTGCGTCCCCCGCGCACCGCGGCGTAGTGGCAGGCCACGATGGGGACGAAGTAGTCGCCCGCGGCCGTGTGGACGTGGAAGATCGCCAGGCAGGGGAGGCGGAAGCCCCGTCCGAGCGAGTATCCCCCGGCCCCCAGCCGCTGCCCCCCGAAGCTCGGCTTCTTCGCCGCCCGCCGCACCAGGCCCCGGGAGGCGTGCGTGTCGCACAGGCCGATGCGGGGGCGGGCGGCGGGGAGGGCCCCGGCGAGGGGCCACACGTTGTTCGGCCAGGTGGTCCACTGGAGCTTGGTGAGGTCGTCGAACGGACGGCCTTCGGTGCCGTCCGTCCGGTCGGCCGCGGGGACGTTGGGGTTGTCCACGTAGTCCAGCGGACGGATCAGGTCGAGGTTGCGGACCAGGAACCCGTAGTACTCGCCCCCGGTGGAATAGGAGATGAACCAGACCCAGGGGTTCCCGGCGGCGAGCCCGTTGAGCGCCGCCGTGAGGTTGGTCATGATGTTGGCCCACTGGTTCTTTCTCACTTCCAGAAGGACCACGATGTCGACGTTCTGGGCGTGGATGGTGCGCGCCAGCGCCGTCGCCATCCCGGCGATCCGGATCTTGGTCCAGCTCAGCTGCTCGATGTTCCAGTTCATCACCCGGATTGCGGGCATCGTCCTCTCCTTCGCGCGTGTCCGTGGTCCGGGTCAGTACGTCGCCACCAGCCCGCCGCCGGCAGCCCGCTTCAGCCAGGCCAGCTCCGCCTCGCCGATGGCGGTGTTTCCGATGCGGAGCGCGCTCATCGTCACCGTCCGGGCGTACAGGTCGCGGAGCTCGTTGCTGGGCTCGTGGCCGTCCTTGATGAAGAGCCCCTCCGGGCGCGCCTCGATCCGGTGCCAGAACTGGTTGGACTTGTGGAAGCGGATGCTGGGGAAGACGGCGTTCCCCGTGGCTTCCTGGAGCAGCTCCAGGAAGACCACGGTCCCCGGGGGCTGGCTGGCCGGCCGCTGCAGCTGCACGTGGAACGCCCCGGACGAGATCCGCACCCCGTTCAGGACCGCCGTGCGGGCGTACAGGTCCCGCAGCTCGTCGTTCCCCTCGTGGCCGTCCTTGATGAAGAGCCCCTCCGGGCGGCCCTCGAGGCGGTGCCAGAACTGGCTGTGCTTGTGGAAGCGGATGCTCGGGTGCACGGGGTTCCCCGTGGGCTCCTGGAAGAGCTCCAGGAACACGACGTTCCCCGGGGGCTGGTTGGCCTGGCGGTGGAGGAGCAGGTGGTTCGCCCCGGTCGTGACCGTGGCCCTCCCGCCCACGTGCAGGGGGGTCTGCGGGTCGGTCCCGATCCCCAGCGCGGCGCGGTCCACCAGCAGCTTCCCCGGCGCGATGAGGATGAGCCGGGCGTCGTAGTCGGGCCCCGGCCGCTGGGAGAAGTCCAGGTACGGCGTCCCCCCGCCGTTGTTGCGCAGCTCGATGGACGCGTTCCCCTGCACCCCGCCGGAGAGCATCACCCCCGGGGGGGAGCCGCCTACGCCGCCCTGCTCCGGGAGCTGCACCAGGAAGCCCACCGGCTCGGCCGTCCCCACCCCCACGTTCCCGGCGCGGAGGAAGTGGAGCGGCGACTTGGCCACCGGCACCCCCTCGTGGCCGTCCCAGTGCCCCGGGACCCCCATCCAGCGCACCCGCAGCGTCGCGGTCCCCGCCTGGAGCGAGGAGACGATCCCCCGCAGACGGATCTCCCGGAACTCCCCTGCGTTGAGCACCTGGGTGGCCGGGGGGGTGAAGGTCCACTCGCGCGCGTTGCCCACGACCGCGTCCGCGCGGGTCCACCCGGGGGGCGGGTCCACCGCCACCGCGTTCAGCTCTCCCGCCCGCGCCAGCGCCCAGGGCATGGAGCCGGGCGCCGCGTCGGGCTCCTGGTCCACGGACACCACGATGCGGGTGGCCGTGCCGGTCTCCGGCCCGGTCAGCACGAGGCGCGAGCGCTCCGGGAAGGCGGGGTTCGGCGCCAGGGTGTTGGTGATGCGCAGCGTCAGGTCGTTCCCCGGGGCGGGCCTCCCGACGTTGAGCACCTGGCCGGAGCCCACCAGCCCCACGTGGAAGGGGGCGTCCCGCCGCCCGGAGTAGCCGACCACGTTGAGCACCTGGCTGCGCGTCTCGGTGATCGTCCCCCCGGGCATCACCGCCTGCTCGTACGCCACCAGCCCGGTGGCCAGCTCCACGCGCGTGCTGCGCGGCCCTCCCGCGGGGGAGGCGTGCAGGGGGCGCAGCACGAGCTCCACCGCCTCGCCGGGGGCCAGCGTGGCGCGGGAGGAGCGCAGCAGGTACACGGAGACGCCGTCGGTCTCCTCCTGGGGGAGGCTGGCCTGCCACACGGAGTCCACCAGCTTCAGCCCCCTGAGGGTGCCCGTGGAGAGCACGCCGCGGCGGAAGCGGAGGCGGAAGTGGTGGTTGTCGGGCCCCACCGCCGTGCCGGCGGCGGGCTGGAGGAGGTACAGCGGGCGCCCGGCCGTGTTGCGGATGCGCAGCCGCGCCTCGCGGGCGGGCGCCGCCGGGTTGTCCTCGATGTAGAGGGCGTGCTCGTGGCTCTCGCCGTGCAGCTCGAAGCCCACGGGGTGCGAGTCGCGGAACGGGACCACCCGGTCCGCTTCCATCGCCTCCCACACCTCGGCCTCCGGGAGCGCGCGCCGGTACACCCGCACGGCCGCGAGCCGGCCGTTCCAGAAGTTGTCCACCCTCCCCACCCAGTACGGGGTGGGGGCGGTGTACACCGTGGCCGGGGCGGGAGCGGTGTGCACCGGGACGCCGTTCCGGTAGAAGCGGTAGGTGGCGCCGTCCTTGACCCAGGCGACGTGCACCCACCTCCCCAGCTCCTGGAAGAAGCCCGGGATGACGTCCCCGAAGCGGGCGCCCGCGGGGTCGTACGAGTCGTAGTGCAGCCCGCCCCCGTACCACCAGAGCCCCGGCTTGCGCTGCGCGTCGCCCTGCTTCCCCACGAGCCCGCGGTACACCATGGTGCGGGGGGTGCCCGGCGGCTCCTGGACCCACAGGGCGATGGTGAAGACGGACGGGTCGGGGAAGGGGTCGGAGGGGACGGCCACGTGGCTCCCGGTGCCGTCGAACTCGCGGCACACCCCGAAGGTGGAGTCGTAGACCAGGCGGACGCCGCCGACGGCCGTGCCGTGGTTCCCCAGGCCGGAGTCGTCCCCCAGCGTGGTCCCGGCCGGGTCGCTCAGCCTGAGGTGGAGCGTGAGCCCCTGCGTGAGCGGGCTCACGGGGTGGTCTCCGACCCGGAGGGGGCGCCCTCGCTTCCTCCGCCCAGCTGCGCCATGGCCTGCTGGTGGATCTTGGCGATCAGGGCGTGGACCCGGGCGTAGGGCTGCTCCCCCAGCGCCTCCAGGATCAGGTTGGCTTCCTCCAGCGACAGGTCGAGCCGGACGGACGGGTTCATCGGCGGTGGGTGCTCAGGGGTGTACGGTGTCGGGCGATTCGTCGCGCAGCTTCAGCCAGCCCTCGCGGAGCTCCTGCGGGCCGCTGAAGACGGCCCCGGTCTGGAAGGGGGTGACCTGGAGGCGGGCGAAGAGGGCCTCCACCCGGACGGCCTCCGCGGCCATGTCGTCGCCCAGCGTGGCGCCCGTGCGGCGGTCGGGGGAGACGACGGCGGCGCGCTCCCCGTCGATGCGGGTGGTCCACCCCTTTTCGAGGAGCCTCCGCCAGACGGCCGCCCCGCGGTCCCCCAGCTCCCCGACCACCTGGGGGAGCGTCACCACGCCGTGCGTGGTCCACTCCGCCCACCCGCCGGGGCGGCGCTCCAGCCACGACCACCCCATCCCCGGCTCGTCCGGGAGGGTGATGCGCACGGTGCCGCGGTCGGTGAGGAGGGGAGCGGTGAGGAAGGTCACCTCCAGCGCCCGCAGGGCCGGCTGGTACTGGTGCGCCGGGATGTCGATGGACTTGACCGGGGCCGCGCCGCAGGTGGCGTGCACCACGCCGCGCGGGTCCACCAGGAGGCAGAGGGTGCGCGCCGGGCCGGCCGGGGAGGGGGAGTGCGCGGCGGGGAGGGTGCCCTGCGCCGAGATCCAGGGGCCGTCCGCGACCTCGCCCACGGGGGTGAAGAAGCGGGGGTCGGCGAACCCGCCCTCCCCGTCCTCGATCCAGAACCCCACCACCCCGTCGTTGAGCTGCCCGTGCTCGCCGATGCGCACGGGGAAGCGGACGTGCTCGAAGCGGTGCGTCTCCCGCCCGGCGCGGCGCAGGTCGTGGCGGAAGACGCTCCACCCCTGGTGCGCCACCGGGGGGCCCTGGAGCTCCAGCCCCAGCGAGACCCGCACCACGGCCAGGGGGCGCCCCACGAGGAGCGCGCGCCCGCCCTGCGATGCGCCGTGGTCGGGCTCGATCCGGTCCATGGCGCTGTCCACCACCTCCAGGAACCGGTCCAGGAAGGCGGTCCCGTCCATGGGCGCCGCGCGCTGGTGGTCGCGCATGGCGCGCACCACGCGGCGCAGCGCCGGGGAGGGGATGGACTCCACGGTGGGATGGGCGCCGCTCCCCGGCGCGGGGCGCCACGGCTCCTCCGCGTCCGCCGCCAGCGAGCCCAGCGCGTCCCCGTCCGCGCCGTACACCACCAGGCTCCCGTCCAGGTGGTTGGCGAGCACCCACCCGCAGACCGGGCTGGTGTCCGGGTGCTCGCTCATCTCCTCCTCGTCGCTGTCCGCGGCCAGCCAGCGCAGGTTCAGGCGCATCGGCTGCGCGACGCGGGGCGGGAGGAGGACGGGGTAGCGCGCGTCCACCGGGGCGAGCGTCTCCGCGGCGGACACCCGGTCCCAGCGGAGGTCGCGCACCTGCCCGAAGCTGTCCACCAGGCGCAGGCGCACCAGGTCCAGCGCGCCTGCGCGGATCGGGTTGAAGTCGTCCAGCGGGACGGGGGAGCTGCGGGTCTCGGGCCCGACGGCGTCGCGCACCCGCCGCACGAAGGCCGCGTCGTCGGCGAAGGCGAGCGGGTCGGCCACGGGGAGCTGGTACGTCTGCCGCCGCATGAGCAGCGCCTCGTTGAACCCGCTGAGCGCCTGCGCCAGGCACGGGGTGCGCTCCAGCCGCAGGAGCGCGGCGCGCAGCACCACCAGGTGCACGCCGTCCTTGAGCTCGGCCAGCTCGGCCCGGAAGGGCCGGGCGTGCCAGGGGAGGACGTCGGCGAGGCGGATCTCCCGGAGGCTCCCCGCGGCGGCCCCGGCGTACCAGTCCAGCAGGTCGTCCAGGTGCGCCAGGAGCCACTCCTCCGTGCGGGAGGCCTCCGGGACCGGGCGCTCCGCGTAGAAGCGCCGCACCGCCGCCGTGCGCGGGAGGAGCCAGGCGGAGACGGCGTCGGCGGTGTCCGCCAGCCACTCGTCCACCTGCGTGGTGGGAGGGCGGCCGTCGTCCTTGGGGGGCTCGGGGGGGCGCGGGGTCTGCGTCGCGCTCCAGGAGATGAACCCGGGGCGCAGCTCCAGGAAGCCGCGCTCGTTCCGCTGCGCGGCGGGGACCCCCGCCCCTTCGTAGAAGGCCGCCAGGAGGACGGGCTTCGCCAGGCGGGCCACCTCGCGCGCCAGCGTGCGCTCCATCTGCAGCGAGGCGTGCGGGGTGAGGATGGCCGTCCCGCGGTACAGGTTGGCGCCGCGCGCGAGCTCCATCGTCCCGTGGCGGAGCTCCACGTCGTTCCCCGGGAGGGTGAAGCTCCGGGTGACGTGGTCCGCCGGGTACGCCGCGCCGTAGGGCGTGCTCCCGTACGGGTCGCGGAGCGGGAAGAGCTCCGCCTCCCACTCCAGGAGGAGCGGGTTCCACGGCCGCCCGTCGCCGACCGTGACGCTGATGCGCGAGTTGGGGGGGCCGTCGACGTCGTTCTCCAGCCGCTTGCGGACCGCCTCCATCGCCCCCCGGGCCACCCCGGAGGGCGCGACGCCCGCGACGGGCCAGCACCCCAGGAGCCCGTCGTCGCGGAGGCGCCCGTCGCTCCCGTGCCGGAGCGACGGCTCCGTGCCGGGACCCGCCACCAGCACCACCGGCTCCGCCGGCATCCAGAAGCGCGGCGCCGCGGAGCGGGCCAGGGCGTACCCGGTCTTCGCGGCCACCGTTGCCGGGAGCCGGTTCAGCTCCTCCACCCGCTTGAACAGCTCCCCGAGCGCCTCCGCGAGCCGCTCCGCGACGGAGTCCGGCCCCGTGGCGGTCGCCCCCGTCACGCTCCTCCCCTCCGCGTCCTCCAGGAGCGTCAGCGTCCCCAGCGCCGCCCGCGCCTCCTCCAGGCGCGGGAGCGCGCGGCGCTCGATGTAGTCGCGGACCTCGTCCGGGTCCGGGAGCGGGTCCGTGCTCCCCGACGGGACGTGGGCGCAGAGCTGGTAGCGGCACCAGTCGGCGAAGAGGCGGCGGCGCAGCCCGTCCAGGTCGTCCGAGCCGCGGTCGTACTCCCGCTGGAGCCGGTTCACCCGGTTCAGCGGGTCCGCCACGCGGGCGGGGAGCGCCAGCCCCATCCCCGCCTGCGCCGCGTCCGCCCCCGCGGCGCCGGACGCACGCCGCGGGAGGACGCTCCAGAGACTCCCCGCGTCCACCGCGGTGAACCCCTTGGCGTGGCGCCCCTCGCGGAACTTGGCCGGGGCGTCCGCCGCGGCGTGGCGCTCCAGCCGCTGCGTCATCTGCACCGCCTCCAGCTGGTGCTCCACCCGCGTCCTGTGGGCGGGGGCGAGGGAGCTCGCCAGGTAGGCGGAGAGCGCCTCCACCCCCGTGTTCCCCACGCTCACCGCCACCGGGCCGGGCTCCGCCTGCGCCGCGGGCGCGGGCGCGGCGAGGTCCACGCGCGCGTAGCAGGCGATCCCGTCCGGGAGCGCCGTCGCCCCGTCGGCCGCCCAGTCGAGCTCGTCGCGCATCGCGGCCAGGAGGTCGGCCTCGGTGGCGTCGGGACGCGCGGCCCGCACGCGCTCGCGCAGCCGCCGGAGCGGGTCGAGCGCGGGCTTCGAGTACCACCCCACCACCTCGTAGCGCACCCCGCCTCCGGCGCCGGGCGCGTCGTCGTACATCCCGAAGACGCTGCGGCAGGTGGGGTACATCGCCGCGAAGGTCGGGGAGCCGAAGCCCAGGGCGGTGAGCGGTCCCGGGAGGTACTCGGCCGGGGGCGCGGCGGCGAGCCCCGACGCCCAGACGCCGAAGGGAAGGCGGCGCCCGCAGCGGCGGAAGGGCGGGTCGCCGGGGGCCAGCCTGTCCAGCGGGGTGGGCCACGCGATGCTCATCGGCGACCCCGGGTGCCCCGGCGGGTAGAGGTAGTCGCTCTCCACCACCCACTGCTCCTGGACCACGCCCCGGAGGTCGCTGCGGGCAACCATCCACCGGTCCGGGACCGGGGGGAACTCGTCCTCCCGCCTGTGGGTCAGCGCGTCGGGGAGGGCCCAGTGCAGGTGGACTCCCGCTCCCAGCCGCAGCTCGCGGTTCTCGAAGGGGAGGTCTGTGACGGACTCCCCCAGGTAGGGGGTGCCGGGGTTCACGTCGGCCCGGCCGTCGAAGTACGGGAGGTCGGAGAAGTCGGGTCCCGGGTCCGCCACCGTGAGCGGCGCCGTGAGGCGCAGCGCGTCCAGGTGGATCGGCACCAGCAGGGTGCTCGGCATCGGGCTCGGAGGACGGGTGGGGCCGGAGAAGGCGGCGCTGCGAGCAGCCCGGAGGACAGATGTGGCGGGAAAGTAACGTCCGTTGTGCGTCTGTCAATGCTGCCGGGGTCCGGCCCTCGTCAGCTCCCTCCCTGCGATCCCCCCCTCCGCATCCCCGTACCCGCGACGTGGTACGGGGGGAGGGTCACCGGGAGGCGCCCGGTGATGGGCGCGCGGCCGAGGAGCGCGGCGGCGGCGGCGCGCTCGCTGGCGGCGGACGAGCTCCAGGCCACCAGGTAGGTGGGGACGGAGGGGAAGTCGTCCAGCACGTAGGGGCTCCCCAGCGACACGGCCACCACCGGCTTCCCGCTCCTGGAGAGGGTCTCCACGAAGGCGCCGAACGCGGGGCTCATGGAGAGCGCCCGGTACTCGCGCGGGGTCACCAGCACCGTGACCAGCACCAGGTCGGCGGAGGCGGCCCTCGCCCGGAGGGCGGCCAGCTCCGCGGCCGGGGTGCGCTCGCTCACCCGGACCTGCGCGACCCGCTTCCCGCCCGCGGCGAGCGCCGCGCCCAGCGCCGAGCCGGCCCCGCTCCCCGGGGCGGCGTAGGCGACGTGCAGGACGTCCCGCACCGCGGCCGGGAGCGGGACCACCCCACCCCGGTCGCGCAGGAGGGTGGTGGACGCCGCCGCGACCTCGCGGGCCGCCGCGGCGTGCGCGGGGGTCCCCACCAGCCCACGCACGGCGCCGGGGTCCACGCGGGCGCCCCGGTGGAGCCCGGCGCGCGCCTTGGCCACCAGGACCCGGTGCGCCGAGGCGTCGATCCGCTCGCGCGGGAGGCGCCCCGACTCCACCGCCGCGACGACGGCGTCGATCACCGCCCGCTCGCCGGGGGGCTGGAGGAGGACGTCCGCCCCGGCCAGGAGCGCCAGGACGGCGGCTTCGGGGACCGCGTAGCGGCGGGTCACGCCCCCCATGTTCAGCGCGTCGGTGAAGACCAGCCCGTCGAAGCCCAGCTCCTCCCGGAGCGTGCCGCGCACCATGCGCGGGGAGAGCGAGGCGGGCGGGGCGTCCGGCCCCTCCACCCCCACCGCCGCGATGTGCCCCACCAGCACCCCGTCCATCCCCGCGCGGATGGCGCTGCGGAAGGGTGGGAGCTCCACCGCGGCGAGGCGCTCCGGCCCCGCGCTGAGGACCGGGAGGCCGACGTGGGAGTCGGTCCCGGTGTCGCCGTGCCCGGGGAAGTGCTTCCCCGCGGTCAGCAGCCCGCCCTCGCGCGCCCCGGCGATCCACGCGCCCGCCAGGCGCCCCACCCGCTCCGGGTCCTCGCCGAAGGAGCGGACGTTGATGATGGGGTTCCGCGGGTTGGAGTTGACGTCCAGCACGGGCCCCAGCGTCAGGTGGATCCCCACGGCGCGGGCCTCGATCCCGGTGATCCGCCCCGCCTCCCGCGCCAGCGCCTCGCTCTCCGCCGCCCCGAACGCCATGGCCGGGGGGAACTGCGTCCCGCCGGTCAGGCGCATCCCCGGCCCCGTCTCCAGGTCGGAGACCACCAGGAGCGGCACCCGTGCCCGCGCCTGCGCGTCGTTGAGCTTGGCGGCGAGCGCCTCCGGGGTGCCCCGGGAGACGATGAGCCCGCCCACCTCCTCCCGCTCCACCCAGCCGCGCAGCCGCGCGGCCTCCCCCGCGACGGCGCCGGACGGCGACCCCGACACCCAGGGGAGGACGAGCTGCGCCACCCGCTGCCGGAGCGACATCCCGGCGAGCGTCCGCTCCACCCACGCCTGCGCCTCGGCGTCCAGCGGAGGGACCCGCGCCGCCGCCGCCTCCACCGCCGGGGGCTGACGGGTCTCCTTCTCCGGGGGCGCCGTCGCTTCCCGCCCGGACGAGCACGCCGCGAGCGCGGCCGCCAGGAGCCAGGCGGTCAGGGTCCGGTGGAGCGGGGCTCCTTGGAGCGAGCGTAACATCAGATCCCCCCTGGATTTACCGCGAAGCAGAGGGTGTCCTGCCCTGCAGGTTGCGGGCCTGCGCCGCCGCGCCGTTCACCAGGGGGATCACCTCCTCGGCGAAGCGCTCCATCTCCTCCAGCTGCGTGTTGTCGATCCAGTCCCGGTAGTTGGCGAAGCCCTTGGCGCTCTGCCGCACGTCGGTGATGCGCTCCACCTCGCGCCGCGCCTCCTCCTCCGTGGAGCGGACCACCGCGTACCCCGCCGCGCCGAAGGCCATGGGGGGGAGGCCGTGCCGCTCGCGGCGCTCCCGCATGTCGGCCACCTTGGCGCCGATGGTCTCCGGCGGGTCGCCGTGCGTGAGCCAGGCGTCGCACTTCCGCGAGATCAGCTCCTTGGCGGCGGGCGACTCGCCCCCGGCGTAGAGGGTGGGGCGGGGCCTGCGCAGCGGCTTGGGCTCCAGCACCCCCTCGTCCACGGTGTAGTACGTCCCGGCGTGCGAGAACACCGGCTCGCGCCACATCCCGTCCACCACGTCCAGCCACTCCGAGGTGCGGGCGTAGCGGTCGTCGTGCCGGTCGAACTGCACCCCGTACTTGCGGGCCTCCGTGGCCCACCAGGAGGAGACCACGTTCAGCGACAGCCGCCCGCCGGAGATGTGGTCGATGTTGGCGGCCTGCTTGGCCAGCAGGGCGGGGGAGTGGAAGGTGGGGCGCACCGCCGTCATGATCTCCAGCCGCTCCGTCACCGCCGCGAGCGCGGCGGCGGTGGACCAGGCGTCCAGCGAGGGGGCGTCCACCCCCTTGATGTCGTTGAGGTTCAGCTCGGCCACCAGCGTCAGGTCGAAGCCGATCCGCTCGCTCCGCTGCGCCAGCCGGCGCACGTAGTCCCACGAGGCCTCCATCCCCTCGTCGTCCACGTTGCGGAGCCACCCGCCGAAGACGGGGAGCCAGAATCCGAAGCGCATCAGGCCGCCTCCTTCCCCGCCCGGGCCACGGCGGCCTCCGCCTCCCGCTCCAGGTAGTCCGCCAGGCGGGCGAACGGGTCGAAGCCCACCACGGCGGGGGCGTCGGCCACGAAGTTGGAGAGGGCGTTGACGTCGTAGTAGTACAGCCGGCCGTCGCGGGAGTCGACCATGTACTCGATCCCCCCCACCTCGATGGCGGCGGCCCTCATGATCCGCTCCACCTGCGCGCGCACCTCCGCCGGGGGCTCGTACCCCTCCACCCGGAGCCCGCGCTTCGGCGCGTCCACCGCGCAGATCCGCGCGTCCAGCTCCGCGCCGTCCACGCGCTGGCACACGTCGGCGGGGCACAGGTCGAAGGAGTTCCCCGGGGTGTAGATGCGGATGCCGTACAGGTACTCGCCCCCCAGCACCTCCACGCGCACGATCCGGCTCTCCTCCGCCGGGATGAACTCCTGCACCAGCGCCGTGGAGTCGATCCCCAGGTCGAGGTCTCCCCCGGCGGCCCGGCGCAGCTCCTCCGGGGTGTCGAAGCGGCGCACCCCGGCCCCGCTCCCCCCGATGTTGGGCTTCACCGCCACGGGGAAGCGCAGCCCCTCCGCGGCGGCGGGGGCCTCGGCGGGGTGGTTGATGACCCGGGCCCGGGGGTAGGGGAGGCCCAGCTCCTCCAGCAGCGCGAGCTGGCGCGCCTTGGAGGTCTCGGACACGAAGGCGTCGTAGCCGTTCACCACGCGGACGCCGCGGCGCCGGAGGTGGTCCAGCCAGGACAGGGTGTAGAAGATGGCGTTCCCCCGCCCGCGCAGGTACGCGGAGGGGCTCATCCGGTTGAACACCAGCGAGTACGGCGGCTCCTCGGCCGGGTCGAAGCGGTGGCTCCCGGCGTGGAGCTTCACGTACGGGGTGCCGCGGCGGTCCAGCTCCTCGAAGAGGGGGCGGAACCACTCGGGGTGCTCGTAGAAGACGGCGATCGGGCGCTCTGCGGGGATCGGCATGCGGTCCTGGGTCCTTGCTCGGGTTGGGTCATGAAAAAAGCCCGGCCCTCTCGTCGGAGAGGGCCGGGCTCGGGCGCCGAAACGTTCTCGGCTGTGTCAGGCGTCCACCCGGGGGTGCACGCGCGCCCGTCCGCCTCTCCGGGGAGAGTGGCCGTGACACATGCACCAGCGGGTGGAACGGATCGCCTTCATCAGCCCTGGCTCGGAAAAAATGACTAAGCTCTGAGATGGTTGCCTCCGGACGATAACCCCGCCGGGACGGCAGCGTCAACCCCCGGGCGCAGTGATGCCGCCACTTTCCGGCTGTACCACCTGTTTACGGCGAGCATCCTTTTTGCACTCCGCGGCCACCCCCGCACCCCGTCTCCACAAGGTTTGTCCAATCTCGTGGAGAGGGTGTGGAGAGAGGAGAAACCGTGGAAACCAGCCAGAGGAGAGGACTCATGAAGACGTTCGGAACCAGAGGGGCGGTCCGGGACCATCCGGGCCGCCCCTCGCCGCTTTCTACTTCGCGCCCAGCTTCTTGAGCCGGGCGGCGCGGTGGACCTCCACGCGCTCCAGGAAGTGGTCCCAGGGGAAGCCCTTCCCCGGGTCCGTGTGGTCGGACTTCTTGAACACCTCCGAGACCTGCGAGTGGGATACGATCCCCCTGGTGGTGCCGTCGGCCAGCTGCGCGTTGCTCAGCCGGCGGACGGGGATGTCGTACTTGAGGCAGTACTGCGCCGCCGCGTTCGCCGCGTTGTTCAGGAGGAGGATCCCGAAGGGGTCGAGCCACTCCGCCGGGCTCTGCTTCGCGAACCCGGCCAGCTCGAGCTGGATCCCGTCGTGGTTCGCTCCCGGGGCCGCGAAGGCCACGTCGTTGTCCATCACGCACTGCACGATGCTGTCGCTGTCGATGCAGAGGTGCGCGGAGACCTGGCCCCCCGGGTTCTGGAAGAAGCGGGCGACGTTCTCGGCGGTCTTGCTGTTCTCGGGCGCCTCCATGGAGTGCACGACGATCACCCGCACCTTCCGCTTCCCTTCGATGTGCCTGAAGAACTTGGCCCGAACGACCGGGAACTTGTCGGTCTCGAACTCGTGGTCCATGCGGCACCTCCTGTGAGGGATGGGAGACGAAAAAACGGCCCCGCCCCCGGCACTGTGCCGGGATGGGGCCGTTCTCGGCCAGGTTCTCTGGTCGTGTCTGAAGCTACCCGACCGCCCCCTTCCGGTCAAGCGTCGTGGGGCCTCCGGCGCCCGCCTCCGCGGCGATGTCGCGCATCGACTCCCAGAACACCCGCATGTCCGCGTCCGTGAGCGCGGGGGAGAGCGCCATCCAGCGGATGCAGCGGACGCCGCCGACCTCGGTGGTGGAGATCCAGCTCCGGCCGTCGCGCACCACCGCCTCCACCACCCGGTCCTGCAGCGCGGGGAGCGCCTCCTCGGGGGTCCCCCGCGGCCGGTAGCGGAAGCAGAGCAGGTTGAGGTCGGGGGGGACCACCACCTCCCACTCGGGGTGCTCCTCCAGGCGCGCCTCCAGCCACTCCGTCTGCGCCATGTGCCGGTCCACCGCCTCCTCGTACCAGCGCACCCCCAGCGTCTTGAGCGAGAGCCAGAGCTTGAGGGCGTCCATCCGCTTGCTCCCCACCAGCCCGTAGCGCCGGAAGTCGGTGCGGTCGTCGTCGGCGCTGGGGATGTAGACGGCGTCGGCGGAGAAGGTGCGGGGGAGCGCCTCGGGGTCGCGGGTCAGCACGGCGCCGGCGGCCATGGGGAGGAAGAACCACTTGTGCGGGTCGAAGGTGACGGAGTCGGCCCGCTCGGTCCCGCGCAGGCGGCCGCGGTGCGCGGCGGACACCAGCGCGCCGCTCCCCCACGCGGCGTCCACGTGGTACCAGAGCCCCTCCTCCTCCGCCAGGTCGGCCAGCGCTTCCAGGGGGTCCACGGAGCCGGAGGAGGTGGTCCCCGCGATCCCCACCAGCGCGAAGGGGCGCTTCCCGGCGGCCCGGTCCTCCCGGAGCATCTCTCGCAGGGCGTCCACGCGGATGCGCGCCCGCGCGTCCACGGGGACGGCGCGCAGGGCGCCGGTGCCCAGCCCCAGGGTGGCGGCGGCCTTGCGGAAGGAGTAGTGCGCCTCGGCGGAGACGTAGAAGACGGGAGGCTCGCGGAGCGCCTGGAGGCCCCCGGCCAGCGACTCGGGGAGCCGGTGGGCCACGGCGCAGCGCAGGGCGATGAGGTTGGCGACGCTCCCCCCGCTGCAGAAGGTGCCGGAGGCGCCGGCCGGGTACCCCACCAGGTCGCAGAGCCAGCGGACCACTCGCTTCTCCACCGCGGTCCCGGTGGGGGAGTGCGACCACGCGGCCATGTTCTGGTTGAGCGCGGACACCACCACCTCGGCGAAGACGGCCGGGACGGTGGGGGTGGGATTCATCAGCCCGAAGTAGCGCGGGTGGGGGATGCGCAGCGCGTGCGCCGCCACCCGCTCGCGCACCTGGGCGAACGCCGCATCGAACCCCATCCCTTCGCGCGGGAGGGGCTCGTCGAACAGGGCGTCGCTCTCCGCGGGGGTGATCTCCGGGGTGATGGGGGCGTCGTCCATCTCCCCGTAGTACTCCGCCATCCAGCGGGTGACCTGGTCTCCGACGCGGACGATCTCGTCCGGGTGCCACTGGCCTTGCATGTCGTTTCGGCTCGGGTTGGGCATCGGTGCGCGGGGTCGTCGGCGGGGTGCTCCCTGGCTACCCCCCACCCCCGACCCCTCCCCCACAAGGGGGGAGGGGAGCACGGCAACTACAGAACTACAGGTACAATAAGCAGTTGCGTGAGGGATGCGAGCCCGAAGGGGCGAGACCCGCGCGGCTGTTTGCGCGGGGCTCGACTCCGTTGGACACGGTCGTATCGTGTCCTACGGAGCCGCAGCCCGACCCCCGCGCCAGCGGGGGGCACGCCCGAACCCTGCCGGAAAAGCCCAATCTAACGAAGATGGTACGGGGCGTGCGACCGCCCCCGCGACGCATCGCGACCCAACAGACACGGGAGGGAAATTGACCGGGAACGCCATCGAGGAGCACGGGGTGATCGGGGACCTGCACACGGTGGCCCTGGTGGGGATGGACGGGACCATCGACTTCATGTGCGCCCCGTCCTTCGACTCCCCCACGGTGTTCGCGGCGCTCCTGGACCGGGAGCGCGGCGGGGCCTTCGAGCTGGCGCCCGTGCTGGACGGGGCCCGCCGCAAGCAGCTCTACCTCCCCGACACCAACGTCCTCCTCACCCGCTTCCTGTCGGCGGACGGGGTGGCGGAGATCTCCGACTTCATGCCCGTGGAGCGGGCGCGGGGGACGCACCAGGTGGTGCGCCGGGTCAAGGCGGTGCGGGGGGAGATCCGCTTCCGCATGCGCTGCGCGCCCCGCTTCGACTACGGCCGCGCGCACCACCGCGTGGAGGCGGAGGAGGCGGGGGTGCTCTTCGTCCCCGACGCGGAGGGGTGCCCGGCGATGCGGCTGAGCGCCACGGTCCCGCTGCGCCTGGCGGAGGGCGACGCCTGCGCGGAGTTCACCCTGCGCGCGGAGGAGAGCGCCACCTTCGTGCTGGAGGAGGCGCGACCGGGGGCCGGCGCGGTGGGGCGGGGGCGGGAGTACTCGTCGCGGGCCTTCAAGGAGACGGCCAACTTCTGGAGGAGCTGGATCGGGCGCTCCACCTACCAGGGGCGCTGGCGCGACGAGGTGCACCGCTCGGCGCTCACGCTGAAGCTCCTGGTCTCGGCGCGGCACGGGTCGCTGGTGGCGGCGCCCACCTTCGCGCTCCCGGAGGCCATGGGGGGGGCGCGCAACTGGGACTACCGCTACACCTGGATCCGCGACGCGGCCTTCACCCTGTACGCGCTGATCCGCCTGGGGCTCACGGAGGAGACCGGGGCGTTCATGCGCTGGATCGAGGCGCGGTGCGCGGAGTCGGAGCCGGACGGGGAGGGGCCGCTCCAGCCCATCTACGGGCTGGACGGGCGGCACGAGCTCCCGGAGTCGGTGCTGGACAACCTGCGCGGGTACGGGGGCTCGCGCCCGGTGCGGGTGGGGAACGCGGCGTACTCGCAGCTCCAGCTGGACCTGTACGGGGCGCTCCTGGACTCGGTGTACCTGTACGACCGCTACGGCGAGCCGATCTCCTACGACTTCTGGTGCAACCTGGCGCGCCTGGTGGACTGGGTGTGCGAGAACTGGCGCCGCCCGGACGAGGGGATCTGGGAGGTGCGGGGGGAAGGAGGGAGTTCGTCCACTCGCGGGTGCTCTGCTGGGTGGCGGTGGACCGGGCAATCCGCCTGGCGCAGAAGCGCTCCTTCCCGGCGCCGCTGGTGCGCTGGCTGGAGACCCGCGACGCCATCTACCGCGACGTGTTCGACAACTTCTGGGACCCGGCGCAGAAGGCGTTCGTGCAGCACCGGGGGTCGAAGGAGCTGGACGCGGCGGTGCTCCTGATGCCGCTGCTCCGCTTCGTGAGCCCGCGCGACCCCCGCTGGCTCTCCACCATGGACGCGGTGCGCCGCAGCCTGCTGGACGACTCGCTGGTGTACCGCTACCGGGTGGACCGCGCGGCGCCGGACGGCTTCAGCGACCGGGAGGGGACCTTCTCCATGTGCTCGTTCTGGTACGTGGAGTGCCTGTCCCGCGCGGGCGACCTCCAGCAGGCCCGCTTCCTCTTCGAGAAGATGCTGGGCTACGCCAACCACCTGGGGCTGTACGCGGAGCAGCTGGGCGCCAGCGGGGAGCAGCTGGGCAACTTTCCCCAGGCCTTCACGCACCTGGCGCTGATCAGCGCGGCGTACGACCTGGACCGGCGCCTGACCGGGGCCGGCTGGACGGCGTAGTCCCCTCCGGTTGACGCCCGCGCTATCTTGCCTCCGGGGCGCGGCGTTCGGCCATGCCCCGCCGGTTCCTCATCCCCGAGCCCCGACCCATGGCGAAGCCGGTCCTGCTGACGGTGGACGACGACCCGGACGTGCTGCGCGCGGTGGAGCGCGACCTGCGGCGGCACTACGGCGGCGAGTTCCGGGTGATCCGCGCCGACGGCGGGGAGTCCGCGCTGGAGGCGCTGCGCGGGATCAAGCAGCGCGGCGACGCGGTGGCCCTCTTCCTGGTGGACCAGCGGATGCCCCGGATGAGCGGGGTGGAGCTGCTGGAGCGCGCCATCCCCCTCTTCCCCGACGCCAAGCGCGTCCTGCTGACGGCGTACGCGGACACCGACGCGGCCATCCGCGCCATCAACCGGCACGCGCGTCGACTACTACCTGCTCAAGCCGTGGGACCCCCCGGAGGAGCAGCTCTACCCCGTGCTGGACGACCTCCTGGACGACTGGCGCGCCGGGCACCGCCCGGCCCACGAGGGGGTGCGGGTGGTGGGGCACCGCTGGTCGCCGCGGTCGCACGGGCTCAAGGACTTCCTGGCCCGCAACGGGGTGCCCTACACCTGGCTGGACGTGGAGGCCGGGCGGGAAGCCTGCGACCTCCTGGAGCAGACGGGGCTGGCGGAGGCGCGCCTCCCGGTGGTCCTCCTCCCGGACGGCTCGCCCCTGGAGGACCCCTCGCTCGCCGAGCTGGCGGAGCGGGTGGGGTTCCAGATGAAGCCGGAGCTCCCGTTCTACGACCTGGCCATCGTGGGCGGCGGGCCGGCCGGGCTGGCGGCCGCGGTGTACGGCGCCTCGGAGGGGCTGCGGACGCTCCTGCATCGAGCGCGAGGCGGCGGGGGGACAGGCGGGGCAGAGCTCGCGCATCGAGAACTACCTGGGCTTCCCGGCCGGGCTCTCGGGCGCGGACCTGGCGCGCCGCGCGGTGGCCCAGGCGCGCAAGTTCGGGGTGGAGATCCTGAGCCCGCTGGAGGTGTGCGGGCTCCGGCTGGACGGCCCCTACCGCCACCTGCAGATGCGCGACGGGAGCGAGATCTCCTGCCACTCGCTCATCATCACCTCGGGGGTGTCGTACCGGAAGCTGGACGTCCCCGGGGTGGAGCGGCTCACGGGGGCGGGGATCTACTACGGCGCGGCCATGACCGAGGCCATGTCGTGCCGCGACGTGGGGGTGTACGTGGTGGGCGGGGGGAACTCGGCGGGGCAGGCGGCGATGTTCTTTTCCCGCTACGCCTCGCAGGTGAGCATCCTGGTGCGGGGCGAGGGGCTGGCCTCCTCCATGTCGCGCTACCTGATCGACCAGATCGAGGAGACCCCCAACGTGGACGTGCGCCCCTTCACCCGCGTGGCGGAGGCGCACGGGGAGGAGCACCTGGAGGGGCTCACCCTCCTGCACTCGGACACGGGGGAGACGGAGACCGTCCCCGCGACGGCGCTCTTCGTCTTCATCGGCGCGGCGCCGCGCACCGACTGGCTGGAGGGGACGGTGGAGCGCGACCGCTACGGCTTCATCCCCACCGGGCCGGACCTGATGCGCGACGGGAAGCGCCCCCGCGGCTGGACGGCGGACCGCGACCCCTACCTCCTGGAGGCCAGCGTCCCCGGGGTGTTCGCCGCGGGGGACGTGCGCGCCGGCTCGGTGAAGCGGGTGGCGTCCGGGGTGGGGGAGGGCGCCATCGCCGTCTCCCTGGTCCACCCGTACCTGGCGAAGCTGTGAGGGCCCTGGAGCCGCAGCCCGCGCGGCTGCCGGAGATCGCGCTCCTGGCCGACCTCCCCCCGGAGCAGCTCGCCTGGTTCGCGGAGCACGGGGAGTGGGTGGAGTTCGACCACGGCGAGGTGGTCTTCGCCCGCGGCGACCCGGCGGACGCCATGGTGCTGGTCCTGGACGGGGAGGTGCAGATCGCGCCGCCGGGACGCGGGGGACGAGGTGATCTTCCGCGCCCGCCCGGGGGAGATCTCCGGGGTCCTCCCCTTCTCCCGCATGACGGAGTACGTGGGGACCGCGCGCGCCTTCGGCACGGTGCGCATGGTGCGCGTGCGCCGCGAGCGGTTCCCGGAGATGCTGCGCGCCGTCCCGGAGCTGGAGCCGCGGCTGGTGTTCCTGATGACCGACCGGGTGCGCGAGACCACCCGGCGCGACCAGCAGCACGAGAAGCTGACGGCGCTGGGGCGCCTTTCCGCGGGGCTGGCGCACGAGCTGAACAACCCCGCCGCCGCGGCCCGCCGCGCCGCCGCGGGGCTGGGGGAGGCGCTCACGGACGCGCAGCGGCGCACCGCCGTCCTGGCCGAGAAGCTGGGCTCGGCCGGGGTGCTGGCGCTGGAGGAGCACCTGCGCGGCCTGGAGCCGCCCCCCGCCGCCGACCCGCTGGCCCGCAGCGACCAGGAGGAGGTGGTGGCGGAGTGGCTGGAGCGAGCACGGGGTGGACGACGGGTGGTCCGTCTCCCCCACGCTGGTGGAGGCGGGGGTGGACACTCCCTGCCTGGAGGAGCTGGCCGCCGACTCGGACGGGGCGCTCCCCGAGACGCTGCGCTGGCTGGAGGCCACGCTCCGCGTGCGGCAGCTCCTGGGGATGGTGGAGGGGAGCACCGCGCGCATCTCCACCCTGGTGGGGGCGGTGAAGAGCTACACCTACATGGACCAGGCGCCCCGGCAGGAGGTGGACGTGCACCAGGGGCTGGAGAGCACGCTCACCCTGCTGGGGCACAAGCTGCGCGGGCATCACGGTGGAGCGCGACTACCGGCGCGACCTCCCCCGCGTCCCCGCGTACGGGGGCGACCTGAACCAGGTGTGGACCAACCTGGTGGACAACGCCGCCGACGCCATGGCCGGCACCGGGACGCTGCGGGTGCGCACCGCGCTGGACGGGGGCTGGGCGGTGGTGGAGATCGGGGACACCGGGCCCGGGATCTCCGCGGAGCTGCGGGAGCGGATCTGGGACCCGTTCTTCACCACCAAGGAGCCGGGGAAGGGGACCGGGCTGGGGCTGGACATCTCCCGCCGCATCGTGGTGGACAAGCACGGCGGGGAGATGGAGGTGGACTCCGTGCCGGGGGACACCCGCTTCCGGGTGCGCCTCCCCCTGGCGGCCGGCCCGGCGTGACGGGCTCCGAACCCTCGAACCAGGAGGCGCCATGAAGAAGTGCACGCACACCGACCAGATCCGGGACGTCGCTCCCCGGACGCCCGGGGGGTGCGAGGAGTGCCTGGCGAGCGGCGACTGGTGGGTACACCTGCGGGTGTGCCTGAGCTGCGGCCACGTGGGGTGCTGCGACTCCTCGCCGAACCGGCACGCCACCAAGCACTACCACGCCACCGAGCACCCCATCGTGCAGAGCTTCGAGCCGGGGGAGGAGTGGCGCTGGTGCTACGCCGACCAGGTGGAGGTATGAGCCGACCGACGTGCGTCTCCGGGGTCCTCGCGGTCCTCCTCGCCGCGCTCCCCGCGGCGGCCCAGACCCGCGCCCCCGCGCCGCCGCCCGAGCCGCCGCGGCTGGTGCTCCTCCTCACCGTGGACCAGCTCCGCCCCGACTACTTCGAGCGCTGGGGCCCCCAGCTCCAGGGCGGCCTGGCCCGCCTGTACCGGGGCGGGGCGGTGTTCACCCGCGCCTACCAGGACCACGCCGTCACCGAGACGGCGCCGGGGCACGCCAGCACCCTCTCCGGCCGCTTCCCGCGGAGCACCGGGATCGTGACGAACGCCGCCGGGGTGAGCGACCCGCAGGCGCCGCTCCTGGGCGGCGGGGGGCCGGGGGCGTCGCCCTTCCGCTTCCGCGGGAGCACGCTCACGGACTGGATGCGCCTGCGCGACCCCCGGGTCCGCGCGCTCTCCGTGTCCCGCAAGGACCGCGGGGCCATCCTCCCCCTGGGGCGCGCCAAGCAGGAGGCGTTCTGGTACGCCTCGGACGGGCGCTTCACCACCAGCACCTACTACGCGGACACCCTCCCCGTCTGGGTGCGGCGCTTCAACGAGCGCCGCGTCCCGCAGGGGATGGCGGGGCGGGCGTGGACCCTCCTCCTCCCGGCCTCCGCCTACCCGGAGCCGGACAGCGTCCCGGCGGAGAGCGCGGGGCGGGACTTCACCTTCCCGCACGCCCTCCCCTCCGACCCGCAGCAGGCCGCGTCCCGGTTCCCCGAGTTCCCCTGGATGGACCAGCTCACGCTGGACGCCG
Source organism: uncultured Gemmatimonadales bacterium (assembly GCA_963733105.1). Taxonomy (GTDB): domain Bacteria; phylum Gemmatimonadota; class Gemmatimonadetes; order Longimicrobiales; family Longimicrobiaceae; genus JAFAYN01. The sequence goes on from CAVTCB010000010.1 coordinate 318,665, forward strand.
CGCTGGCCGGGATGGACGAGATGAAGCTGGGCGCCGGTCCGCAGACGGACGTGCTGGCGGTCTCTCTCTCCACCACCGACGCCGTGGGGCACCGCTACGGCCCCGACTCGCGCGAGATCCACGACCAGGTGCTCCGGCTGGACCGCATGCTGGGGGCGTTCCTGGACTCGCTGTACACGCGGGTGGACCCGTCGCGCGTGGCGATCGCGCTCACGGCGGACCACGGCGTGGCCTCGTACCCGGAGGTGCGCCCGGGGGGCGCGGCGGCGGCCGGGTACCACGTGGACCCGTCGGGGGTGATGGCCGCGACGCGGCGGACGCTCGCGGCGGCGGGGGTGGACACCCTGGCCGTCGACTTCGACCCCGGGCTGCTGTTCGTGGACCGCGACGCCTTCCGCGGAGGGCGGGTGAGCGCCGACTCGGTGCTGCGGCAGGTGGCGGCGGGGATGCGGCGGCTCCCCGGGGTGCTCCGGGTGGACCGGGTGGCCGACCTGCCCCGGGCGGACACCGTCCGCGACGCGATCGCGCGGCGGTGGCTCCACATGATCCCGCCGGACGTGCCGGTGGAGCTGGTGGTGACGCTGAAGCCGGGGCACGTGTGGGGGCGCGCCACCTACGCGCAGCACGGGGCGCCGCACGACTACGACGCGCAGGTGCCGGTGATCTTCTACGGGCCGTGGTTCAGGACCGGCCGGTATTCGCAGATGGCGCGGGTGGTGGACATCGGGCCGACTCTCGCCCGTGTGGTGGGGGTGCGGCCGACGGAGCGGCTGGACGGGCGGGTGCTGGAGGCGGCGCTGCTCCGGTGAGTCGTTCCGGTGGGGCCGCCCCGGAGGGAGCCCCGCCAAACTGCCGGCGGGTCTCCCTCCGTCACGGATCATAGGGGTACTGCGGGAACTACAACCACACTCACCGGCGAACCTTGCCCTACGGCGGAAGTTGCACTTCGGCTCCTCGCTGTAATGCTGTGCGGTTGGTCGGATTCATGCTAGCTTGGAGAGTGAGCCGGCAGGCATCCACCCGTATCCGATCGGCCCCACAATGAGTCGCGACGAAGCTCTCACGATCCTGCGGGCCCATGCGGAGGATTTGCGGTCATCCTTCGGCGTCAGCTCCCTCTCGCTCTTCGGCTCCACTGTTCGGGACGAGGCGGGGCCCGAGAGCGACGTGGACGTGCTGGTCGAGTTCGAGAAGACCACCGACTTGTTCGAGTTCGTCCGCTTGCAGATGCACCTCGAGGCCATCTTCGGCCGGAAGGTGGACCTGGTGATGCCTGATGCGCTCAAGCATCAGCTCCGCGACGGCATCCTCGGCGAGGCCATCCGTGCCGCCTAGGGAGTGGCGGCTGCGCGTGGAGGACATCCTGGAATGCATCGCCAAGATCGAGCGATACACCGCCGGTATGACGCTGGAGTCGTTCGAGGCCGACGAGATGAAGGTGGACGCCGTCATGCGGAACTTCACGGTCATCGGCGAGGCGGCCAGGCACGTCCCGGCGGAGATCGAGGCGCGGCATCCCGACGTTCCCTGGGCCGAGATGCGGGGGATGCGAAACGTGATCGTGCACGAGTACTCCAGCGTCAACGTAAGCGTCGTCTGGCAGACACTGCAGCAGAGGCTTCCTCCGCTCGCTCCCAGGCTCCGCCGGGTGCTGGAGGAGGGATAGGATCAAGACGGAGCGGCTGGACGGGCGGGTGCTGGAGGCGGCGCTGCTTCGGTAAGCTCGGTGCTTGGGGCCGCTCCGGAGCCCGGCAAACGGCGCCGGTCTCCTGCGCGGGGGCGGTGAGCCTCGCAAACCGCGCGAGTCTCCCCGCCCCGGAGTGAGCCAGCCGAAACAGCCCGGCTGTCTCCCTCCGTCACGGATCATACGGGTACTGCGGGAACTGCAACCACACTCACCGGCGTCTCCGGCTTCATGGCCGGAGCCTGCGCTTCAGCTCTTTCCTCCGGTCGATCCAGTCACGCACCCAGGCCACCTGCTCGATGCTGTGCCGCTGGTCGGCTTCGTGCTAGCTTTGGAAGTGAGCCAGTACGCATCCACTCGTGCCGCTCGGTTCTCCATGAGTCGCGACGAAGCACTGGAAGCCCTGCAGGAACACTCCGGGGAGCTGCGTTCCGCGTACGCGGTCGGCTCGCTTTCCCTGTTCGGCTCCGTCGTCCGCGACGAGGCGGGACCGGAGAGCGACGTCGATCTGCTCGTAGAGTTCTCAAGGCCGGTCGGGCTGTTCCACTTCCTGGGGCTGAAAGAGCGGCTGGAGCAGATCCTTGGCCGGCCGGTCGATCTCGTTACGCCTGACGCGCTCAAGCGCCAGCTCCGCCACCGCATCCTCGGAGAGGCGATCCGTGCCGCCTAGGGAGTGGAAGCTCCGCGTCGAGGACATGCTCGAAGCCATCGCCAGGGTCGAGCGCTACACCGAGGGCATGAGCCTCCAGGCGTTCCGGGACGACCAGAAGACCATCGACGCGGTCGCGCGCAACTTCGGGATTCTCGGGGAGGCTGCGCGGCACGTCCCGCCCGAGGTGACCGACCGTCATGCGACGGTTCCGTGGTCCCTGATCGGGGGGATGCGTCACGTCGTGGTTCACGAGTACTTCGGCGTCAGCGTCGACATCGTGTGGGAAGCGATCCGTCACGATCTCCCGCCGCTCGTTCCACAACTCCGAGAGGTGCTGGAAGACGAGGCGTAGGGCGCTTCGTCATCGGACGAAAAGGGGCGCCGGACCCGTGTCCGGCGCCCCCATTCGCTTGCACCTCGTATGTCTGCTCAGCCTTCCTGCAGCTGCATCGGGCGGGTGTCCATCCCCAGCTCGCGGAAGAGCTGCATCCGCGTCTCCTGGATCATCGCGCGGACGCGGTCGCGCAGGGCGGGGACGTCCTTGAGCGTCAGCCCCTCGGTGGGGATGGGCTCCAGCACCCGCACCTCCGCCCGGGTGCGCGCGAAGAGCATGGAGCCCTTCGGGATGGCCGTGCGCGTCCCCGCCACCGCCATGGGGAGGATGGGGCACCCCGTCTCGATCGCCAGGCGGAAGGCGCCGTCCTTGAACGGGAGCAGCTCCACGTCGCGCGAGCGCGTCCCCTCCGGGAAGATCATCACCGACACCCGCTTCCCCAGGCGGTCGCGGCACGCCTCCAGCGCCTCCGCGCGGCTCGCGCGCTCACCCCGGCGCACCGGGATGTCGCCCGCCAGGCGCATCATCCACCCCATCACCGGGAGGCGGAAGAGCGACTCCTTGGAGAGCCACTTCATCTCCCAGGGGAGGTGCGAGATGAGGAAGATGTCCGCCAGCGACTCGTGGTTGGACACCGCCACGTAGGGGCGCCGCGGGTCCGCGATGCGCACCCCCGAGGTGCGGAATCGCCAGAGCGGGTTCAGCGCGACGGCCGTGACGGCGGCGCGGCGAAACCAGCGCCCCACCACGTAGCGGCCGCGGTCGAACGGCGCCGTGCAGGCGAATACCAGCCCCATCCAGGGGAGCCAGAGGAGGGCTACCAGAGAGGTGACGACCCAGATCCATACGGAGACCACGTAGCGCATCCCACAAAGATGCGTCCCGCGGCCCCGCACGCCAAGGGGGGCCGCGTCAGGCGCGCGCGCAGGTGGTGCAGGTCTTGGTCTCGGGGAAGACGAGGAGGCGCTCGAAGGGGATGCCGCCGCCGCACGCCGTGCAGGCGCCGTAGCTCCCCTCCTCGATGCGCCGGAGGGCGTCCGTCACGCTGGCCAGGTGCTGGCGCTCGCGGGCGTGCAGGGAGTTGGTGAGGCCCTGGTTCTGGATGGCGTCGATCCGCGACAGGCGGCCGACCGTGTCCTGCTCCAGGTCGCCGGGGCGCGCGGACTCTCCGCTGATGCGGATGCTGCGCTCCAGGCGCGAGAGCGCGCGGAGGAGCTCCTCGCGGATCTCCCCGATCTGCGCGGCGGAGAGGGGGGAACGGGCTGCGATCATGTGTGGATGTGCGGTGCTGCGTTGATAAGGGGCGGATCAGCGGAAGGCCAGGCGGTCCAGGGCGAGCGCCCAGGTGGCGCCCATGAGGCCCGTGGCCCGTCCGTGGTTGAACTCCTCCACCTCGCGGAGGGCTACGGCGATGGTCTCGTCCACGGCGCGGAAGACGGGTCCGGTGGCGATGCTCGCCCCCTCCTCCATGAGGTGGCTGTAGGCGCGGGCCATCCCCAGGTTCGCCAGGACGTCGGGGATCACGGTGAAGCGGCGGTCCGCCACGCGCTGCACGCGCGTCGCGCCCAGGTCCGACTCGCGGAAGGGCTGGTTGGCGCCGCAGGCGATGGTGTGCACCCCCTGCGCGGCGAGCTGGTCCATCCGCGCCTCGTCGATGCAGTCGGAGGCCGCGGCCGCCACGAACACGTCCGCCGGCACCTCCCAGAAGCGGCCGCGCTCCTCGCCGCGGACGCAGCGCGGGTCGTCGCCCAGGAGCTTGTCCTCGCCCCGGGAGCGGAGCAGCGCCTCCACCCCGGCGGCGTCCATCCCCTCCGGCGCCAGGAGCGCCTTGTCGCGGTCGGACACCCCCACCACCACGGCGCCCTCGCGGGCCAGGTACAGGGCGCACGGCGCGCCCACCGCCCCGAACCCCTCCACCAGCACCCGCGTCCCGCGGATCTCGCGGCCCAGCAGGCCGTACTGGTGGATGATGGCGCGGGCCACGCCGTACCCCGTCACCATGTCCGAGAGCGACAGATCCACCCCCGCCACCCCCTCCGACTCGTCCACCGGGTCCTTGAGGCCGTGCCCCAGCGCGTCCAGGACGGAGCGGAGCGCCTCCGGGCCGGGGGCGTGGTGCCCGCGGACGATCCCCTCCTGCGGGTGCGCCAGCCCCAGCTCGGCGCAGCAGGGGATCACGTCGCGCACCTGGTCCACGTTGAGGTCGCCCCCGGTGCCGTAGCACGAGCGCAGGTACGGCGACACGGCGCGGAACCAGCGGCGCAGCACCCCGTCGCGGCGCGGGTCGGTGGGGTCGAAGTCGATCGCCGACTTGGCGCCCCCGATGTGCGGGCCGCTGAAGGCGAACTTCAGCTCCATGGTCTTCGCCAGGTACGTCACCTCGCGGCGGGTGGCCCCCGGGCGCATCCGCGTCCCCCCGCCCGCGGCGCCGCCGCGCAGGGAGTTGATCACCAGCCACCCGCGCGCGGGGGTCTCGTCGTCCGCCCACTCCACCACCAGGAGGGGGGGGCGGCGGAGGTACTCGCCGTAGTCGCGCCATGCGGTCTCGGCGGAGCGCGGCCGGACCGCGGGGGAGCCGACTGCAGGATTCATCTCAGACACGTTCCAGGAAGACGTCGAACACACCCCCGCACACGGCGGGGCTCCAGGAGAGCAGGTCCTCGGTGAGGTCGATGCGGAGGAGCCGCGGCGTCCCGGAGCGCGCCACCTCGTGCGCGGCCTCGATCACCTGCCCCTCCCCGCACCCGCCCCCCACCGTCCCCACCAGCCCGCGCTCCGGGTCCACCAGCATCCGGCTCCCCACCCCGCGCGGGGTGGAGCCCTTGCAGCGCACGATGGTGGCCAGCACCACCGGGCGCCCCTCCCGCGCGGCCGCTTCCGCCGCCGCGAACACCGCCAGGTCCTCGGTCATCCTCGCACTCTCAGCCTCTCGAAGGCGATGCTACGGCCGACCGGGAACTCCTCGACGGAGTCGTTGGCTCCCAGGTCGGCCGAGCAGAAGATGCACGTCCTGTACATGGCCCGCGGTCCTGCGTTTCCTTCAGCTCTCCCGGATCAGGTAGAGCCGGTTGTCCTCCACCCGGTAGAGGAGCGGGGCCACCTGCACGAGCGGGTAGCGCAGCCGGAGCCGCTTGGCCTCGCTGAGGACGAAGTCCACCTCGTTCCCGATCTCGAAGATGGGGGAGAAGTGGTGGAAGTGGTCCTCCGCCACGTCGCGCTCCCACCCGGCGTCCACGAGCCCGTCCACGAACGCCCGCTTCCGCGCCATGAGGTTGACCATCCCGCAGTTGGTGTGGCCGATCAGCGAGATGGTCCGGACGCCGCCCACCCCCACCGCGTACGACACCTTGAACTCGCTGGGCCGGAGGTTCGCCCCCCCGGCACGGAGGATGTAGGCGAAGTTGTCCGGGATGCGCAGGTGCTTGCGGTTGTCCATGCACATCCCGATCAGCAGCTCGGCCTGCGTGTACTCCTCCTCGATGGACCGGCCCAGGTTGTGGTACTCGAGGAGCTTCCCCACCGGGGTGCCCCGGTACTGCGGGAAGATGTCCTCGGGCGACTCGACGGGGACGAGACGGTTCAATCCGCGCTCCAGGTCAGGGGGTAGAGTGGGGTCAGGGGTCCTGCCTCCCTCAATCTACTCGCCGAGCCACCTTTCCACGACCCGCTCCCGGTCGCGGAGCGACGCCCCGGTCCCGCCGCGCCGCACCCGCACCACCTCCGCGGCGATGGAGACGGCGATCTCCTCCGGCGTCTCGGCGCCTACGTCCAGCCCCACGGGGGCGTACACGCGGAGCAGGCGCTCGCGGGGGATTCCCTCCCGCGCCAGCTGCTCCAGCGCGGCGCGCACCCGCCGCCGGCTCCCCACCATTCCCACGTAGGCGGGGAGCTCCGGGCGGTGGAGGAGGTCGCGCAGCGCCTCGAAGTCGTAGCGGTGCCCGCGCGTCACCAGCACCACGTGCGTCCCGGGTCCCACGGGGACGCCGCGGAAGGGGTCGGCGAAGTCGGCGCGGCGCACCTCCTCGGCCTCCGGGAAGCGCTCGCGCGTGGCGAACTCCGGGCGGTCGTCCAGCACCCGCACCCGGAAGCCGAGCATCGCCCCCACGCGGCAGAGCGGCCGGGCGATGTGCCCCGCCCCCACGATCACCAGCTCCGGCGGCGACGCGTGGACGTCCAGGTACACGGTGCACCGTCCGGCGGCGGTCTCCAGCGCGCGGGGGCCGGGCTTCCCCTCGCCCCGCAGCAGCGCCGCGGCCATCTCCGCGGCGCGCGCGTCGGCCTCCGGGCTCCCCAGCGACCCCGCGCTCCGCTCCGCCCACACCAGCATGCGCGCCCCGGCCGGCGGCCCGCCGTCGCCGGGCTCGATCACGGTCACCGTCGCCACCGGCGGCCCGCCGCGGAGCGCCTCCGCCGCCGCGCGCGCGGCCCCGGCCGGGGTGACCGGGGCCGCGTCAGCCATCCTCCCCCTCCAGGAGGCGCCGGTAGTCCTCCGGCGTGTCCACGTCCACGAGGACCTCCGGGAGCTCCACCGGGACCTCCTCCACCTCGGCGGCGTGGGCGTGGACCACGGTGCGGGCGCCCTCCGGGAGCGGGCCGGCCAGCAGCTCCGGGAAGACGCCGCGGGCGAAGAGCACCGGGTGCCCGTGCGCGCCGCCGTGCGTCGCGCGCGCCACCGGGGCGCCGCGGGCCCGGAACGCCTCCACCAGCGCGCGCACCGCCGCGGCCTCGATCCCCGGCACGTCGGCCGGGGCGACCACGGCGGCTTCCGTCTCCGGCGGGAGCGCGGCGAGCCCGGCGCGGAGCGAGTCCACCTGCTCCGCCTCCGGGCGCGGGTTGACGGCCACGCGGGCCCCCGCCCTCTCCGCCGCCTCCGCGACCCTCCGCGCCACCGGGTCCTCCGCCGGGCCGACCACCGCCACCACCTCCTCGCACCCGCCCTCGCGCAGCGCGCGGACCACGCGGGCCAGGAAGGTCTCCCCCCGGAAGGGGAGGAGGGGCTTGGGCCGTCCCATCCTCCGGGAGCGCCCCGCCGCCAGCACGATCCCCGCGATCACGGCCGCGCGGGGGGAGCGGCCGCCCGGCGCCACGTGGGGGCGCGAAGGGCCGCGGGTCGGGGGGATGTCAAACGGGTCGGGATCGGGGAGCGGAGGCGTGTGCGCGGCGGCTGCGACGGCCGGGGGGCTCGAACGCACGTACGAAAAGGAGATGAACAATGGAGCCGGCGCGCCCTCCTGTCAACGGAAGCGCAGGCGGCGCAACGAGGTGGCACGGCGTTATAACTATCATTATAATGATATCGTTATAGCGACGAGTGGCGGATGCAGGTCGGGAACAACCGATACGGAGGAGGTGCAGCATGGCTCACGTGACGATCAAGCTCCGCCCGGTGGGAGGCTCCACCGGTGCCATCTTCCCCAAGGAAGTGCTGGAAGAGCTGCACGTAGGGAGCGGCGACACGCTTCATCTGGTCCGGACGGAGCGTGGATACGAGCTGACCCCCTACGATCCTGACTTCGACGAGGCGATGGCGGCGTTCGAGGAGATCCGGCGCAAGCACCGCAACGCCTTCCGTGAGCTCGCGAAGTAGAATGCCGGAGCCCCGATGGCTGTCGCGCAGGATGGTGGATACCTTGCACCGGGAGCTGATCGCGGAGCACGGAGGTCACCATGGCGCGCGCGACGACGGGCTGATCGAATCCGCACTCGCCAGGCCTGTGAACCGGTGGTCGTATGAGCCCGACACCGACCTGGCGACACTTGCGGCAGGGTACGGGTTCGGCCTGGCGCGGAACCATGGGTACATGGACGGCAACAAGCGGATCGCGCTCGCCGCGATCCATGTGTTCGTCTGGATCAATGGGTTCGAGCTCGAGGTTCCGGAGCCGGAGGAGGTCGTGACCATGATCCGGGTTGCGGAGGGGAGCCTGGCGGAGGTAGAGCTGGCCGACTGGGTACGGGATCATCTCCGTCCTCGATGATCCTCCGACCCCTGGTGCGCGAAGCGGCCCCCGGCTTTACGCCGAGGGCCGCTCTCTTGTGCAGCAGCCACCTACATCCGCCCAGGGCGCCGCAGCAGCGATCCCAGCGGGGGCTCCGGGGCGAGGAACTGCTCCAGCTGCGGGTTGAGGAGCGGGTGCCCGGCGGGGACGGGGGCGATCCCCCCCGAGGCGCGCCCGTCGCGGAGCGTGGACACCAGCTTCCACACGTAGCCCTGCTCGTGGCGCACCAGGCCGTACGCCACCCGCCGCACCTCCCACTGCGCCCGCGTGGTCAGCAGCCCCAGCTCCCCGCGCACCGACCCGTCCGGGAGGAGGAGCCCCAGCCCCGGCGCGGAGGGGTGCTGCGAGGGGATCACCCCCAGCGACTGGTCGATGGCGAGGAGCCCCAGGCAGGTGGCGACCGCGGGGAGGGTGGCCACGTCGGAGCGGACGCCGAGCACCCACACCCGCATCCCTCCGATACGGACGCGGTACACGAAGCCGCACGGCGTCCCCGCCGGCGCCCCGGAGGGCCCGCGGACCAGGACCAGCGAGGTCCCGCTCCCCGCCGGGAGCGGCGCCTCGTCCCCCACGTGCCCGGCCGCGGAGTCCGTCACGCCCACTCCCGCACGCGCAGGAGCAGCGCCCCCAGCCCCAGCCAGACCAGGCCGTAGCCCACCACGTACGCCACGGCGGCCCACGCCATGGCCGATCCCTGGATCAGCGAGAGGTACACGTCCTGGAAAGCCCACTGGGGCGGAAGGAGGAAGAGGAGGAGCCGGTACCCCGCGGGGTTGAGCGCCCGCTCCACGAAGATGAGCGCCTGCGGGAAGAAGGTGGGGAGGAACATCGCCAGCGCCACCCAGGCGTCCCCGCGCGGGAGCGCCGCGGAAAGGAAGGCCATCAGCCCGCCGTACACCAGGGTGGAGAGGAGCGCCAGCCACAGCCCGCTCCACCCGCCCCGGAACTCTCCCCACGCCACCGTCTGCCCCACCACCAGGAAGAGCACGGCCACCACCATCGCCACCGCCGCCGCCAGCGCCCAGCGCAGCCCGTACAGCGCCAGCGGGCTCACCGGGTGCGACAGGTAGACGTGGGCGTACTTCCGCCGCCGGTCGCCCGAGACGAAGCCGGCCAGGAGCACCACCATCACCAGCCCGGACAGGTAGGAGAGCGTCGCCGAGATCCCCAGCGGCCCCATCTCCGGGTCGGGCTGCGCGGAGGTCGCCTCCTCCAGGTGCGTGTGGAAGGCGGGCTCCAGCAGCGAGAGCACCCAGACGATCAGCGCCAGCAGGAGGAAGCGCGGCGCCCACTCGCGGAGGATCACCGGGATCACGGCGACGCCTCCCCGTCCGCGCCCGCCGCCAGCACGCGCCGGAGGCGGTCCTCCAGCCGCGCCCCGCCCGGGGCCAGCGACCGCACGCGCGCGCCGCGCTCCAGGAGCGCGCCGAGCCGCCGGCCCAGCTCCGCCTCGTCGCGGGCGCGCACCGTCCAGGCGCGCCGGTCCGCGCCGGCCGGCTCCGCCCCCGGGAACGCCTCCGCCACCGCGCCGGAGTCGTCGCCGGCCAGCTCCAGCCTCCAGGCGGGCGCCTCCCCCGCCGCGCGCAGCTCCAGCGTCTCGCGGATGCGCCCGCCCGCCAGCACCGCCACCCGGTCCACCGCGCGCTCCACCTCGTCCAGGTTGTGCGACACCAGGAGGAGCACGCGCGACGGGTCCGCCGCGCGCCACTCCGCCAGCACCGTCCGCAGGCGCGCCACCCACACCGGGTCCAGCCCGTTGAGCGGCTCGTCCAGGAGGAGGAGCCGGCGCTCTCCCAGGAGCGCCTGCGCCAGCGCCACCTTCTGCAGGTTCCCCTTGGAGAGCGCCCCCAGCCGCCGCCCCGCCACCCCCTCCAGCCCCATCGTGCCGAGCATGGCCTCCACCCGCGCGTGCGGCTCCGGCACCTCCCCCAGCGCCGCGAAGGCGGCGAGCGCGCCCCGCACCGTCCAGCGCGGGGGGAGCGCCACCGTCTCCGGGACGTACCCGATCCCGTGCCGCTCCACGTAGGCGCGCGGCGCCTCCCCCTCGATCCGCACCTCCCCCGAGGTGGGGCGGAGGAAGCCCAGGAGGAGGCGGATGAGCGTGCTCTTCCCCGCCCCGTTGGGCCCCACGATCCCCAATGCGGTCCCGGGCGGCACCTCCAGCGTGACGCCGTCGAGCGCGCGCACGCGCCCCCCGGCGGCGCGCCAGGGCGGCGCGGAGTAGACCTTGCTGACTTCGGAAAGGCGGATCATAGGACCCGGAGGGTAAACCCATGGCGCGCACGGGCGCAAGGGTACGGTTCGTGCCCGCGCTCCCCGGCATGAGCACTTCCCCGCCGACCGTCCCGGCCGAGCGCCGCTCCGTGCCCCGCAGGGGGCTGGTCGTCCCGCTCCGCGACGCGCTGCACTCCCTGCTGCGCTGGATCGGGCACCGCGTCCCCGGCTTCTACACCCCCCTGGGGCTCCTGCTGGGGCTGGGGTTCCTGCTGGCCGCGGGGGCGCTCTCCGTCTTCGCCTGGCTCGCGGAGGAGGTGGGCGAGGGGGAGACGCAGCACTTCGACGAGGCCGTGCTCCGCTGGGTGCACGCCCGCGGCACGCCCCGGCTGAACCTGGCCGCGCTGGAGGTCACCTCGCTGGGCGCCACCCTGGTGGTGGCGATGATCGTCCTGGTGGCGAGCGCCTTCCTGTGGGCCACGCGCCACCGCTTCTCCGTCCTCCTGCTCTGGGTGGCCATCGCCGGGGCCACGCTCCTGAACCTCCTCCTCAAGGCCACCTTCTCCAGGCCGCGGCCGGACGTGTTCCCCTGGCTGGTCCCGCACGCGGGGCAGTCGTCCTTCCCCTCCGGGCACGCCATGACCTCCACGGTGGCGTACCTCACCATCGCCTACCTGGTGGCGCGGCTGCAGCCCTCCGCGGCGCTCCGGCACCTGACCCTGGCCTTCGCCGCGCTGGTCATCTTCTCGGTGGGGCTGTCGCGGGTGTACCTGGGGGTGCACTACCCCTCGGACGTCATGGCGGGGTGGGTGGCGGGGGTGGCGTGGGCCTCGGTGTGCGCGCTGGGGCTGGAGGTGGTGCGCCACTTCCGCGCCCGCAAGCCGGGGGTGCAGGCCATGGAGGAGGACCTGGACGCCGAGCGGGAGCGCGAGCGGGGCGAAAGGGAATAGCTCAGCGGCGGCGGGCCACGCTGTCGGGGACCACCACCGACACCCGGTCCCGGTCCCCGGTGCCGGGGACGTACACCTCCAGGTCGAACTCGCCCGCGTCCAGGCGCACCCGGGCTCCCGGGCGCTGTCCCTGCAGCTCCCGGACGGTCCGCCCCGCGGCGTCGAACACCCGGATGCGCGCCGGGTGCTCGCCCGCGGGCTCGTCGCGGGTGTCCCCCCACCGCTGGCGGCGCACCACCCAGTCCACGGGCACCTCGCGCGCGGGGAGCGGGTTCGGCCGGTCCACGAGGTCCCGGGGGCGGAGGATCTCGACTTCGTATCTCGGAATGGCTCCCTTGATGAGCTCGGCGGAGGTGAGCACCGCGAGGACGGCGGCGACGACCAGGAGCGCGGCCTTGCCGAAGAACCCCTCCGACCACGCGGCGGGCGCCTTCCCGGCGGGCGCGGGGTCGGCCCCGACCACGGGCTTGAGGCCGATCGTGTTCTCGAAGGTGGTCGCGACCTCGATGAAGGCCTTCATCTCCAGCGAGGAGCGCAGATCCAGAGTCATCTGGCCCCGGTCCAGCATGATCCCGAGGGACCTCCCCCTGACCCCCTCGAGGTACAGGCGCGCGGTGCCGTACTCCACCCCCCCACCCACGCGCTCCAGGAAGGCGGGAAGGTCGGGGAAGGACTCCAGGTCCTCCACCTTCTTGCCGGTCGTGACGTAGGCGCTCACGACCACCGGGGGAGGGTCGAACGCCTTGTCGACCGCCTCTTTGACGGCCTTCGCGAAGGCGCTGTTCTTCGAGCTCGCCTCCCACTCTATGATCTCGAAGACTTGGCCGAAGCGCCGGTACTCGTACGGCGAGCCCTCGACGGGGTCGAGCCGAAGCTCCTGCTCGATCCGGTGGAAGGCGGCGACGACGTGGTCCCGCGTGTGGGTCCGCACCTCCAGGGTGAGGAGCTCGCGGCGCAGGTCGCAGTCGAGCACCACCCTCCCGCCCGGGCCGGCGATCCAGCAGTAGACCGAGACGGCGTCCTCCCATCGCTCCAGGACCAGCTCCTTCCACCGGGTGAGTTCGCCCTGGCCCCGGCCCCTCCCTCCGCCGGGGCGCAGCTGGACCCGGCCGTCGAAGTAGAACGGCTCCCCGGTGACGGCGAGAACCTGGGCGACGGCGTCTTCCATCCAGGGCCGGTCGATGCGGCCGCGCGTCCAGTAGCGGCGTGACTCCTGCTCCTCGGGGGCGCCGCGGTCCGGGGTGGCGTCGTCCAGCCCCAGCTCCGCTTTCAGGGCGTCCGCGACCCGCAGGGCCTCTTCGGCGCCGGGGGCGGTGACCGACAGCTCCGCCTCCTGCCGGGCGAAGTCGCACGCGAGCGAGACCGTCACGCTGTCGCCGGAGAAGTGGGCGCGGAGCTTCTGGATGTCCGGCCAGTGCCCGGCGACGTCGGCGAGCCAGGCGTCCGGCCGCGACCGGTCGAACTCGCAGTCCGGGACGGAGCGGAGCGCGTATTCGCCCTTGAAGTAGTGGGCGCCGCCCACGTGCGGCTCCATGCTCCCGACGGCGGCGTGGAGCCACTCCGGGGCCCCGGGCGGAGCGAAGCGGTACTTCCTGAAGAAGCGTACGGAGTCGGTGGTCATGGCGGGCGGCGGGAGAGGAGGGCGCGGAGCCGGTAGCTCCGCCTCCAGGATACGCTGTAGCTCCGTCCGGGACAACCTGTAAGCCGGTCGGGCGGGGTCAATCCGCGGAGTCCAGCACCTCTGCGGCGTCTCTCCACATCCGGGCGGGTCGGTCACGGCTCGGGTGCCGGGGAACGGGGTCGCGGCGGGTCGCGCGGAGGCCGCGCCGGGGTTAGAATCGGGGCGGACGCAAACCCTCCGCCAGCCAGGACGCGCATGGACGCCACCGCCCCGCAGCAGCCCATCCTCGCCCACACCCGCGTCGCCGCGGCGGGGCGCACCCCCGAGCGCTGGCTCCTGGTGCTGCACGGCATCTACGGGAGCGGGCGCAACTGGGGGTCCGTGGCGCGCCGGGTGGTGGACGCCCGCCCGGAGTGGGGCGCCCTCCTGGTGGACCTGCGGATGCACGGCCAGTCCCGCGGCTTCTCCGGCCCGCACACCCTGGCCGCGGCCGCGGCCGACGTGGACGCGCTGGTGGAGCACCTGGACTTCCACGCCGCCGCGGTGCTCGGCCACTCCTTCGGAGGGAAGGTGGCGCTCCTGTACGCCGCCGAGCACGCCGAGGGATTGCGCCAGGTGTGGGTGATGGACTCCACCATGGCGGTGCGCGAGCCCTCCGGGAGCGCGTGGCGGATGATCGAGGTGGTGCGGTCGCTCCCCCAGGAGTTCGCCTCCCGCGCGGAGGCCGTGGAGGCGCTGGAGGGGGCCGGCTACCCCACGGGGCTGTGCCAGTGGATGGCGATGAACCTGGAGCCGCAGGACGGCGTGTACCGCTGGCGGCTGGACATCGACGGGGTGGAGGAGATGCTCCGCGACTTCTTCCGCACCGACCTGTTCCCGGTGGTGGAGAGCCCGCCGGCGGGGGTGGAGATCCACTTCGTCAAGGCCACCGAGTCCAACACGCTGGACGACGAGGCGGCGGCGCAGGTGGAGGCCGCCGGCCGCGCCACCGGGCGCGTCTTCCTGCACCCCGTGCAGGGCGGCCACTGGATCAACACCGACAACCCCGACGCCGTGGTCCGGCTCCTGGTGGACACCCTCCCCTGACCGCCCTCCCGGTCGCCCCGGACGAGCGCGTCCCCCTCCTGGACGTGCTGCGGGGGATCGCCCTCCTGGGGGTGCTGGTCGCCAACGTCTGGCTCTGGTTCAGCGGCGCCGGGTTCCGCCTCCCCGCCCTCCGGGCCGAGCTGGTCCCGCCCACCCCCGACTGGCTGGCCTTCCACGCCGTCGCCGTCCTGGTGTCGGGGAAGGCCATCTCCACCTTCTCCTTCCTGTTCGGCGTGGGCTTCGCCGTGCAGGCGCTGCGCGCCCGGGAGCGCGGCGCGCGCGTGGAGCCCCTGTACCGCCGCCGCCTGGCCGTGCTGTTCTGCATCGGCGCGCTGCACGGCGTCCTGCTCTGGTACGGCGACGTGCTCATGGCGTACGCCGTGCTCGGCTTCGCGCTCCTCCCCTTCCGCGACCAGCCGGACGGGACGCTCTTCGCCTGGGCCGGCGTGCTCCTGGTGGCCTTCCCGCTGGCGTCGGCCGCGGCCCCCGTGGTTCTGGGGGCGCTCGGCGGGCCGGCGGCGCCTCCGGAGGTCCCGGCCCCGGCGGGAGACGGCTCCGGGCTCGGCCGGAGGATCCTGGACGTGTTCGCGGGCGGCGACCCGGCGCGCGTGGTCACCGCCAACCTGCGGATGCTCGCCGGGGCCTACCTCACCCCGCGGGCCACCTGGATGCTGGGCTCCTTCGGGCTCTTCCTCCTGGGGCTGTGGGCCGGGCGGGCGCGGGTGTTCGAGCGGGTGGCGGAGCACCGGGCGGCGTTCCGGCGCGTCGCGGCGTGGGGGGTGGGGGTGGGGCTGGCGGGGAGCTGCCTGGCGGACGCGCTGGGGACCCGGTTCCCGGCGGAGGGCCCCGCCGCGCCCCCCTGGCTCCCCCTCGCGCTCGCCGGGGCCGAGCTGGCGGGGACGGTGCCGCTGGCGGCGGGGTACGTGGCGTCCGTGGCGCTGCTGATGGAGCGCCCCCGCTGGGCGCGGCGCCTGGCCGTGTTCGCCCCCGCCGGCCGGATGGCGCTCACCCACTACCTGTCGCAGACGGTGGTCTGCCTCCTGGTGTTCTACGGCTACGGGCTGGGATGGATCGGGCGTGCGGAGCCGGCGGAGGCGCTGGCGTTCTCGCTCCTGCTGTTCGCGGCGCAGGCGGCGTGGAGCCCCTGGTGGCTCGCCCGCTTTCGCTTCGGCCCGGCGGAGTGGGCGTGGCGCTCCCTCACCTACGGCCGCCTCCAGCCGATGCGCGTGTAGGGTTCGGGCGTGCCCCCGCTGGCGCGGGGTCGGGCTGCGGCTCCGTAGGGAACGAAACAACCGTTCCCAACGGAGTCGAGCCCCGGCAAACTGCGCCGGGTCTCGCCCCTTCGGGCTCGCATCCCTCACGCAACTTCTGACTGCGCGCGTAGTTGTGTCGTAGATGCCGATCGGGAGGAGGTGGGGTGCTCCCGGAGGAATTCAAGCTGTCTGAGCGAGCTTGCGAGCGAGTTCTTGAATTCCGGAGGGAGCGCCCCGCCGACGACCCACACACCAATGCCAACCGGAGTCACCCCACCAGCACCACCACCACGTCGTTGACGTTGGTCCCCGTGGGCCCGGTGACCAGCAGGTCGCCGGTCACGCGCAGGAAGGTGTGGGAGTCGTTGTGCTCCAGCGCCTCGCGCGGGTCCAGCCCCAGCGCGCGGCCTCGCGCGACGGTCTCCCCGTCCACCATCCCGCCCGCCGCTTCCGTGGGCCCGTCGCGCCCGTCCGTCCCCATCGCCGCCACCACCACCCCCGGCTCCCCCTCCATCTCCAGCGCCGCCGCCAGCGCCAGCTCCTGGTTGCGCCCGCCCGCCCCCCGGCCGCGCACCGTCACCGTCGTCTCCCCGCCCAGGAGGAAGGCCGCGGGGGCGCCGCCGGAAGGGAGCTCCGCGTGCGAGCCCCAGGCGAGCGCCGCCACCTGCGCCGCCACCTCGCGCGCCTCCCCCTCCAGGTCGTCGCCCACCACCGTCGCGCGGTAGCCCAGGCGCTCCGCCTCGCGCGCCGCGGCGGCCAGCGCGTCGCGGTTGCGGGCCACCACGTGGTACGAGGCGCGGGCGAAGGCGGGGTCCCCCGGCGCCGGCGTCTCCGGGACCTCGCCCGTGGCGCCGCGCTGCAGGTGCGCCAGCACCGCCGCGGGCGCCGGCACCTCGCGGGAGCGCAGCACCTCCAGCGCCTCCGCGAAGGTGGAGGGGTCCGGCACCGTCGGCCCGGAGCCGATGGTCTCCGGCGCGGAGCCCACCACGTCCGACACCGCCAGGGTGAGGAGGCGGGCCGGGGCCGCCGCGCGCGCCAGCCACCCCCCCGCGATGCGGGACAGGTGCTTGCGGACCGCGTTCACCTCCCCGATGGGGACGCCCGCGCGCAGCAGCGCCCCCGTCAGCTCCCGCAGCTCCGTGAGCGACACCCCCGCGGGGGGCGCCGCCCAGAGCGCCGAGGCCCCCCCGGAAAGGAGGCAGAGCACCAGGTCCCGCTCCCCCGCCGCCCGCGCCGTCTCCAGCGCCGCCGTCGCCCCGGCCAGCCCGCGCGTGTCGGGGACCGGGTGCGCCGCCTCCCACACCTCCAGCCCCGGGAGCGGCGGGGTGCGCCCCGCCGGGACGGTCACCGTCCCCCCCGCCACCCGGTCCCCCAGCACCTCCAGCGCCCCCCGCGCCATCCCCTCCGCCGCCTTCCCCGCCCCCACCACCCACACCCGCTCCACCGCGCCCAGCTCCACCGTCTCCTCCCCCCCGGCCACGCGCAGCAGGCCGCCCTCGCGGCGCAGGGCGCGCGTCACCGCCGCGCGCGGGTCCGCCGCGGCCACCGCTGCCTCCAGGATGCGCCGGGCGTCCTCCCGCAGCCGCCCCTCCGGGAGCGTGCTCACCGGGCCGCGCCTCCCACCGGGGTGAGGGGCGCGTCGCCGGCGAGGACCGCCGCCACGTTGCGGGCGGCCAGCGCCGCCATCCGGGTGCGCGTCTCCCGCGTCGCCGAGCCGACGTGGGGGAGGAGCACCACGTTGGGGAGCTCCAGGAGCCCGGGGTGCACCTCGGGCTCCCGCTCGTACACGTCCAGCCCCGCCCCCGCCAGCCGCCCCTCGCGCAGCGCCTCCGCCAGCGCCGCCTCGTCCACCAGCGGGCCGCGCGCCGTGTTCAGCAGCCAGCTCCCGGGGCGCATCCGCCGCAGCGCCGCCGCGTCCACCACGTGCCGCGTCTCCGGGGTGAGCGGGGCGTGCAGCGAGAGCACGTCGCTGGTGGCGAGCAGCTCCTCCCAGGAGACCCGCTTCGCCCCCAGCGCCCGCTCCTCCTCCGGGGGGAGGCCGCGCCGGCTCGCGTAGCGCACCCGCATCCCGAACGCGCTCGCGCGCCGCGCCACCGCCCACCCGATCCGCCCCATCCCGAAGATCCCCAGCGTCCGCCCCGCCAGGTCGCCCCCCAGGTAGTCCCAGAAGCCCCACCCCCGGAACTCCCCCGCGCGCAGGCTCCGCTCCGCCTGCGGGAGCCCGCGCACCGTCGCCAGGAGGAGCGCCCAGGTGAGCTCCGCCGTCGCCTCCGTGAGCACGTCCGGCGTGTTCGTCACCGTGATCCCCCGCGCCCGGCAGGCGTCCAGCTCCACGTGGTCGTGCCCCACCGTGGGGCACGCCACCACGCGCAGCCGCGGCGCCCGCTCCAGGAGCGCCGCGTCCACCCGCACGGTCAGCAGCGGGATCAGCGCCTCCGCCTCTCCCAGCGCCTCCTCCCAGCGCTCCGGCCCCCGCACCTCCCCCAGGGGGCGGAGGAGCTCCAGGATGGGCTCCGGGAGATCCAGCGTGGTGACGATGGCGGCCACCCGGCTACCCCAGCGCCTTCTGCCAGAGCGACAGGTAGAGCGCCTGCGCCCCGAGCGCCTGGTGGTCGCGGATCGGCATCAGCGCGAACCCCAGCGCGGGGAGCATCGCCCCCGCCCTCCGGTCCGCCTTCTGCACCGCCGTCCGCACGCGGCGCACGCCCCGCTCCGCCAGCCACCCCTCCAGCGCGCCCACCGCCTCCCGCGCGATCCCCTGCCGGCGCATCTCCGGCACCGTCACCACCATCCCCAGGAGCGCCACGTCCGGCTCCGGGTTCCCCCGCCACCACCCCAGCGCCCCCACCGGCTCCCCCGTGTCTCGCATGGAGACCAGCGCCACGTCGCGCCCCTCCGTGGCCGCGCACCCGCGCAGCTCCTGGGCGGCGGCGTCCGGGGCCGGCTCCGGGCGCCCGGTGATGGGGAGGAAGTGGTCCCCCGCCCGCTCGAACACCCGCTGGAGGACGTCCTCGTCCCCCGGGGCCAGGAGGCGCAGCACCAGGCGGGGCGTGCCGAAGAGGCCGTTCGTTTCTTGGCTCACGGGATCGGGTTCGCGGGACCGGGGTTCGGGCGTCCCGGGCAGGGGCCGGGCGCGCCAGGGAAGTTGCCGGACCCCCCGTGACGGCGTCAAGTTTGAAGGGGTCGAGGGCGGGCACACACCGGGACGAACGGGTCGGCACGGAGGGAGATGAGCGTACAGCTGGAGTCGCGCCACTACTTCATGGCGGGGGACAGGGTGCAGCACCTTTCCGGGGTGGAGGGAGAGGTGGTGTACGAGATGGCGCTCTACGCGCGGGTGCGGTGGGAGGATGGCCGGGAGGAGGAGGTGGACCAGCTCGACCCGCGCATCACCGTGCTGGAGCGGGCGGTGCGGTCGTAATTGTCCTCTGGCTCTGGGGCCGCTCCGGAGCCCGGCCAAACAGCGGCCGGTCTCCTGCGCGGGGGCGGTGAGCCTCGCGAAACCGCCCGCGAGTCTCCCCGCCCCGGAGTGAGCCACCGGAAACAGCCCCGGTGTCTCCCTCCGTCACGGATCTTATGGGTACTGCGGAACTGCTGGCCCTCACCCCCCGGCCCCCTCTCCCAATGCTGGGAGAGGGGGAGCACGACACCATGGAGGGTGAGGATCGAAGCATGGAGATGCCCCTCCCCCGGAACGGGGGAGGGTGGCGAGCCCGAGGCGAGCCGGGTGGGGGCGCGCGGAGGCTGCCTTCACGCAGTCCTCCCCCGGCACCCGGTCGCGACTTCCTTTATCCCCCGAGCCGCCCGTCATGCACCCACCCGACCCGAGCTGGTGCGCCCGGATCAACGCCCACCGGCGCGAGCCCGAGCCCCCGCCCGTCCCCGCCGAGCCTCCCGCCCCCGTCCACGCGGAGACGCCCGCGGGCGGGCTCGACGAGACGTGCGACGTGTGCGGCTCGGCGCGGACCGAGTGGCGCAAGTGCAAGCTGGTGTGCCTGGACTGCCGGCAGATCGTCAAGAGCTGCGCGGACCTCTGAGGCGCGAATGCGGAACCGCAGGCGGGCGCGGAGGTTACTAGCCCCACCGACGACGACCTCCGCCCCGCGCCGCAGGACCCAGTGACCGCAGCTCCCCGTCTCCGCCGATCCCTCCCCCTCGCCGCCTGCCTGGCCGTGGCGTGCGCCTCCGCCGGGGGCGCGCAGGAGCACGCCGGGCACGGGGAGGCCGCGCCGGGCGGGGTCACCTGGAGCCTCGGGGCGCAGGCCATCCCCCTGGTCACCCGCGCGGCCCCGGCCATGAACGGCGAGGCGCGCACCGAGGCGTACCTCACCCAGCCGGCCGTCATGGGGCACCTGGCCCTGCTCGGGGGGCGGCTGGAGCTGACGGGGACGCTGAGCCTGGAAGGGCCTCACCCTGCGCCGCGGCGAGCTCAACGCCGGGATCTGGGGCGAGGGGTACGTGGACCGCCGCCACCCCCACACCTACCTGCACGAGGCCATGGCCGTGCTCCGCCCCCTGGGGACCGGGCGCGCGCTGGACGTCTCCCTCGCCGCGGGGAAGGGGTTCGTCCCCTTCGGCACCGACGACCCCATGGCCCGCCCTTTCGTCAAGTTCCCCGCGAACCACCACCTGTCCCAGGTGCTGGAGCGGGCCGTGGGGATCGCCGCCGTGCGCGGGGGGCCGCTCCTGGTGGAGGGCGCGCTCTTCAACGGCGACGAGCCGCAGGGCCCCGGCGACCTCCCCAGCTGGGGGCGCTTCGGCGACTCCTGGTCGCTCCGGGGGACGCTCCTCCCCCTCCCGGGGGTGGAGGCGTCCGCCGGCCACGCGCGCCTGGAGTCGCCCGAGCACCCGCTGGGCGGCGTGCTGGACCAGCGCAAGTGGAGCGCCGCGCTCCGCTGGGAGCGCCGCGCGGGCGGCGCGGCGCGGGAGTACGCCCTGGTGGAGTGGGCCCGCACCGACGAGTACGACGCCGACCGCCGCGTCTTCTCCTTCCCCACCCTCCTCGCCGAGGGCGCGGTGCGGCGGCGCGGGGTGGAGGTGGCCGCGCGCTGGGAGCGCACCGACCGCCCCGAGGGGGAGCGCCTCCTGGACCCCTTCCGCGCCCCGGTCCCGCACCACGACCTCGCCATCCTGGGCGTCACCCGCTGGAGCACGCTGACCCTGGGCGCCAGCGCCGGCGCCGCCCCGCTCGCCGGGGTCCGGCTGCGGCCGTTTCTGGAGGCGCAGCTCCTGCACGCCCGGGAAAAGGAGGCCGGGGGGCTCTTCGAGCCCCGCGCCTTCTACGGCTCCGAGCGGATGTGGAGCCTTTCCGGCGGCGTCCGGGTAGAAGCCGGTCTCCTGCACGCGCGCATGGGCCGCTACGGCGCCGCGCTCCCGCGGGACCACCGCCACTGAGCGCGCCGCCATGCGCACCGCCACCCTCTCCCGAAAGGCAACGGCCATGAGCCGCATCCTGCGTACGGTCTCCGCCTGCGCCCTGCTCGGCCTCGCCGCGTGCGAGGGCGCCTCCCCCATCGACCCCGATCCGAGCCAGAACTGCGCCCTCACCCCCGCGCAGGTCAACGTGGGCGGCAACCTCACCGCGCTGGGAGAGGGGTGCGTGCTGGAGCGCTACACCTCCGAGCTGTGGGTGCACGGCGGGTGGGGGTACACCGGCACCTGGAGCCGCCGCGGGGCGGCCGGGGTGGGGAACGCGCTCAAGGTGTGGGACGTGACGGGGAACACCCCCGTCCTCCGCGACTCCGTCATCGTGTCCGAGGCGTCCACGCTGGGCGACGTGCAGGCCTCCGACGACGGCCGGCTCCTGGTGGTGGCCACCGAGGGCGGGCGCGGCTCCATCGTCGTCTACGACCTGGCCAACCCGCGGAAGCCGCAGGAGATCGCCCGGCACTCCACCTCCAACACCCAGTCCGGCGTCCACACCGCCGAGGTGTCGCGGGTGAACGGAAAGCTGTACGCCTTCCTTTCCGTCACCAGCTCCCCCGGGAGGGTGGTGACCGTGGACCTGTCCGACCCGCGCAACCCGCGCGAGGTGTGGGTACAGCAGACGGGGAGCCCCTTCACGCACGACGTGTTCGTGCGCGGCGGGCTCCTCTTCACCGCCGGGTGGAACTCGGGGACCACCGTGTGGGACATCGGCGGGGGCGGCCGCGGCGGCTCGCCCGAGAGCCCCGTGCGCCTGGCCGACATCCGCACCGCCAACGGCAAGGTGCACAACCTCTGGTGGTACCACGACCCCAGCGGGGCCAAGCGGTACCTGTTCATCGGCGAGGAGGGGCCGTCGCAGACCGGCACCTTCTCCTCCGGCGACATCCACGTGGTGGACGTCGGCGCCGGCAACTGGGCCGGCGGCCGCGAGGTGGCGTACTACACCGTCCCCAACGCCGGGACGCACAACTTCTGGGTGGACGAGCCCAGCGGCATCCTCTACGCCGCCTACTACAACGGCGGGGTGCGGGCGCTGGACGTGCGCGGCGACCTGGGCGCGTGCACCGAGGCCCAGAAGACCGACCTGCGCGACAACCTCACCAACACCACCGTGCGGCTCTGCGACCTGGGGAAGATGGGGCGCGAGAAGGGGAAGGCGCTGGTGGGCGGGGGGCAGGTGTCGGTATGGGGCGTGCAGATGGTGGGGAACGTCCTGTACGCGTCCGACATGCTGAACGGGCTCTGGAAGGTGGACGTTTCTTCGCTGAAGAGATAGCGGTTTCGCCGGGGAACAAGGACGGGAGGCGGGTGGAGGATTCGACGCGAGGGGACGGCGCCGCCGTCGTGTGCCGGGGGCTGCACAAGCGCTTCGGAGACACGGTGGCGGTGAAGTCGCTGGACCTGGAGGTCCGGCGCGGGGAGTGCTTCGGGCTCCTGGGCCCCAACGGGGCGGGGAAGACCACCACCATCGAGATCCTGGAGGGGCTCCAGGACGCGGACGGCGGGGAGGTGGAGATCCTGGGGATGACCTGGCGCCGCGACGCCGACCGGCTGCGCGCGCGCCTGGGGGTCCAGCTCCAGGAGACGGAGCTGGCGGATCGTCTCTCCGTGGAGGAGACGCTCCGCCTTTTCCGTTCCTTCTACCCGCGCGGCCGCACCGTCCAGGAGCTGCTGGACGTGGTGCAGCTGGACGAGAAGCGGCGCGCGCAGGTGCGCGACCTCTCCGGGGGGCAGCGCCAGCGGCTGAGCGTGGCCTGCGCCCTGGCCGGCGACCCCGACGTCCTCTTCCTGGACGAGCCCACCACCGGCCTCGATCCCCAGTCGCGCCGGCAGCTCTGGGACGTGGTGGAGGCCTTCAAGGCGGGCGGGGGGACGGTGCTCCTGACCACGCACTTCATGGACGAGGCGGAGAAGCTCTCCGACCGCATCGCCATCCTGGACCACGGGGAGATCCTGGTGGAGGGGACGCCCCGGGAGCTGATCCGCTCGCTGGGGGGGGAGCACGTCATCGAGTTCGCCAGCACCGCCGCGCTGGACGACGCGGAGCTGCGCGCCCTCCCCGCCGTCACCGAGGTGCGGGCCAGGGGGGAGAGCCGCCTCCTCACCACGGGCGAGCCCCACCGCGTGCTCCCGGCGCTGCTGGAGCGGGTGGACGCCCGCGGGGGGGCGCTCACCGCGCTCAACACCCACCACGCCACCCTGGACGACGTGTTCCTGGCGCGCACGGGGAGGGCGCTCCGCGATGAGTGAGCGCGGTCCGCTCCGCGAGCTGACGCTGGCGCGCATCCGCGGCTTCCTGCGCGAGCCGGAGGCCCTGTTCTGGACCTTCGGCTTCCCCATCATCATGGCGGTCGGGCTGGGGCTGGCCTTCGCGGAGCCGGCCGCCGAGCGCTTCCCCGTGGCGGTGGTGCGGGGCTCGCCGGCCGAGGCGCGGCTGGCCGCGCTCCGCGCCTCGCCGGAGCTGACGGTGCGCGTGACCTCGGCCGACTCGGCCGACCGGGCGCTCCGCAAGGGCGACGTGGCGGTGGTGGTGGCCGGGGGCGCGCCGCTGGTGGTGCGCTACGACCCGGGACGCGCGGAGAGCCGGGCGGCGCGCCTCCTGGTGGACCGCGCGGTGCAGGCCGGGGCGGGGGGGACGCGCCCCGTGGCGGTGTCCGAGCGGGCGGAGCGGCAGCCCGGCTCGCGCTACATCGACTGGGTGATCCCCGGGATCATCGGGCTCAACCTGATGAGCACGGGGATGTGGGGGATCGGCTTCGGCGTGGTGCAGATGCGCCAGAAGAAGCAGCTCAAGCGCCTGGTGGCCACCCCCATGCGCCGGCGCGACTACCTCCTGGCGCAGATCCTGGCGCGGCTCTCCTTCGTGTTCCTGGAGATCCCGCCGGTGATCCTCTTCGCCTGGCTGGCGTTCGGGGTGCGGGTGGAGGGGTCGCTCCTGGCGCTGGCCGCGGTGGTCCTCCTGGGGGCCATGGCCTTCGCCGGGCTGGGGCTCCTGTCCGCGTCGCGCGCCCGCACCATCGAGGGGGTGAGCGGGCTGCTGAACCTGGCCATGCTCCCCATGTTCGTGCTGTCGGGGGTGTTCTTCCCCGCCTCGCGCTACCCGGAGGCCATGCAGCCCTTCGTGAAGGCGCTCCCGCTGACGGCGCTCAACGACGCGCTGCGGGCGGTCTACAACGACGGGCTCCCGCTGCACGCCGTCGGCCTGGAGCTGGCGATCGTCGCCGGGTGGATGGTGCTCTCCTTCGTGCTCGCGCTGCGCATCTTCCGCTGGCAGTAGGACGAGGGGCGGGCAGGGAGAGCGCCCCGGACGAGTCACGAAAGAGCGTTCGAAGAGCCGCCCGTCCATGACGGAGCGGCTCTTCGCCGTGCGAGTCAAAAGTTTCCAGGACGACGCTGCCGGCGCACCCGTGCCAAACCCGTGCGGACCGGTTACATTGCCGCCGCGGCACCCAGTCGAACCCTTTTCGTTCCAGGCTGAATGAGCACAACGAGCGCCCTTCCGGCTCCTCCCTCCGGCGTCACGGTGGAGGAACTCTGCACGCACCTCCAGCGCACCGTGAGCGGCGACACCGCCGCGCTCTGCGCCTTCGCGAAGATCTTCTTCCGCAAGGTCCCCCGGCCCATGCTCCAGGAGCGCGGGCTCCCGGAGCTGGCCGCCCTCACCGTGGGCGCCTTCCGCTTCGTGGAGCGCTCCCGGCCGGACCGCGTCAACGTGGAGGTGACCGACCCCGAGCAGGAGGGGTGGAGCGCCCCGGTCACGGTGATCCGGGCCGAGCTGGCCGACCGCCCCTTCATCGTGGACACCGTCCGCGAGTTCCTCAACGCCCAGGGGAACGGGATCCAGCACTTCGCCTACCCGGTGATCCGCGTGCGGCGCGCAGCGGACGGGTCGGTGACGGGGATCTCCCCGGTCTCCGAGACGGACGGCGGCGTGGTGGAGTCGCTGGTCCACTGCGAGGTGCAGCCGCTCGGGGAGGCGGAGAGGGAGACGATCCGCGCCGAGCTGGAGCGCCGGCTGGCCGACGTGGTGGTCGCCACCGCCGACTTCGACGAGATGCTGGAGGCCGCCGACCGGGTGGCCGGGACGGTGGAGGGGTACGGCCGCGCCTTCCCGGAGCAGGCGGACGCCTACGCCGAGGTGGTGGACTTCCTCCGCTGGCTCAAGGACGGGAACTTCGTCTTCCTGGGGTACCGCGGCTACGACATCCTGGGCGGCGACGGCGACCGCGCGGTGCAGGTGGAGGGGGGCTCCGGGCTGGGGATCCTCCGCGACGACCGCCCCTCGCGCTACACCACCCCGGTCCCGCTCTCGGAGATGCCGGAGGACCTGCGGCGCCGGGTGGTGGACGGCCCCATGCTCATCATCAACAAGGCCGAGTCCGAGGCCACGGTGCACCGCCGGGCCCGGATGGACTACATCGGGGTCAAGAAGCTGGACGCCTCCGGCGCCGTGGTGGGCGAGCAGCGCTTCCTGGGGCTCTTCAGCTCCAAGGCGTACGCCGAGCACGCCGAGTCCATCCCCATCCTCCGCCAGAAGCTGAAGCAGATCCTGGCCGCGTCGGGGACGCGCCCTGGGTCGCACGACTACAAGGAGATCATCACCATCTTCAACTCGATGCCCAAGGAAGAGCTCTTCCAGGCGTCGAGCGAGGAGCTGGAGGCCGAGGTGCAGACCATCCTGGGCCTCCTCTTCTCGGACGAGGTGCGGGTGGTGGTGCGCCCCGACCGGCTGCGCGAGGGGGCGAGCGTCATGGTGATGCTCCCCCGGGGCCGGTACAGCGGCGAGGCCAGGCAGCGCATCCAGGAGGTCCTCACCGGCCGCCTGCAGGGGACGGTGGTGCACTACTACCTGGCGTGGAGCGCCGGGGACCAGGCGCGCCTGCACTTCTACGTCTCGGCCCCCGAGAGCAGCGTGCAGGCCGTGGACACCGCCGAGCTGGAGCAGGCCATCTCGCTCCTGGTGCGCTCCTGGGAGGACCGGCTCCGCGAAGGGCTCGGCGAGGCCGGGGAGGCGGGGCAGCTCGCCTCCCTCTACGCCCCCGCCTTCAGCGAGGAGTACCGCGCCGCCAACCCGCCCCTGGCCGCCGTGCACGACGTGGTGCAGATGGAGCGGATGCGGCGCGAGGACCGGGAGGTGGCGGTGGCGCTCCGCAACGCGCCGGGGGAGCGCGACGGGCTGGGCGCCGCCACCGTGCTGAAGCTGTACCTGCTCCGCGACCGGCCGCTGATCCTCTCCGACTTCATGCCGATCCTGGAGGACGCCGGGCTCCGGGTCCTCGAGATCGACACCTTCGCGGTGGCCGGGCCGGGGCTCCCCCGCTTCATGGTGTACTCGTTCCTGGTGCAGGAGCACGGCGCCGGGCAGGTGGACCCGGAGGCGTTCCCGCGGCTGGCGGAGATGCTCCTGGCCGTGTGGTCGGGCGACGCGCCGGAGGACAGGTTCAACGCCCTCACCCTGCAGGCGGGGCTGCGCTGGCGCGAGGTGGACGTGCTGCGCACCTACGCCAACTACGCCGCGCAGATCGGCGCCGTCCCCACCCGCACCGCCCCCGCGCGGGCCATGAGCCTCTACCCCGGGGTGGCCCGGCTCCTGGTGCGCCTCTTCCACGCCCGCTTCGACCCGGCCGCGAAGGCGTCGGAGAAGGCGCGGGAGGCGCTCTGGGGCGAGGTGCTGCGCGCGCTGGAGGGGGTCTCCTCGCTGGCCGACGACCGGGCGCTGCGCCGCATCGGCAACCTGATCCTGGCCACCGTCCGCACCAACTACTTCCGCAACGGGGGCGCCGACCCCACGCGGCGCAGCGGGGGCGTGCCGTACGTCTCCGTCAAGGTGCGCTCGGCCGACATGGAGGAGCTGAAGAAGTCGCGCCTCCTCTACGAGGTGTACGTCCACTCCTCGCGGATGGAGGGGATCCACCTGCGCGGCGCCCCGGTCTCGCGCGGCGGCATCCGCTGGTCGGACCGGCCGGACGACTTCCGCACCGAGGTCCTGGGGCTGGTCACCACGCAGGTGGTCAAGAACGCCACCATCGTCCCCTCCGGCTCCAAGGGCGGCTTCATCACCAAGCGGGCCTTCGCCGACCGCGACCAGATGGGGCAGGAGGCGGCCGAGCAGTACCGCACGCTGATGCGCGGCCTCCTGGACGTCACCGACAACTTCGTGGAGGGGCGCGTGGTGCCGCCGGAGGGGGTGGTCCGCCACGACGGCGACGACCCGTACCTGGTGGTGGCCGCCGACAAGGGGACGGCGCACCTCTCCGACACGGCCAACGCGGTGGCGGCGGAGTACGGCTTCTGGCTGGGCGACGCCTTCGCCTCCGGCGGCTCGCAGGGGTACGACCACAAGGAGGAGGGGATCACCGCCCGCGGCGGCTGGGAGTGCGTCAAGCGGCACTTCCGGGAGATGGGGAAGGACATCCAGTCCGAGCCCTTCACCGTGGCGGGGATCGGCGACATGAGCGGGGACGTGTTCGGGAACGGGATGCTCCTGTCCCGGCAGATCCGCCTGCTCGCCGCCTTCGACCACCGCCACGTCTTCCTGGACCCCGACCCCGACCCCGCGCCGGAGCTTCGCGGAGCGCGAGCGGATGTTCAAGCTCCCCCGGTCGAGCTGGGAGGACTACGACCGGAGCCTCCTCTCCCCGGGCGGGATGATCGTCCCCCGCGCCTCCAAGGAGGTCGCCATCACCCCCGAGGTCCGCGCCGCGCTGGGGCTCCCCGACGAGGTGGAGAGCCTGGACGGCGAGGGGCTGATCCGCGCGGTGCTCAAGGCCCCGGTGGAGCTGCTCTGGAACGGCGGGATCGGCACCTACGTCAAGCACCCCGACGAGACGCACGCCGACGCGGGCGACACCACCAACGACCCGGTGCGCGTGGACGCGGACGAGCTGCGCTGCCGCGTGGTGGGCGAGGGGGGGAACCTGGGGTTCACGCAGCGGGGGCGCATCCAGTTCGCGCTGGCCGGCGGCCGGATCAACACCGACGCGCTGGACAACTCGGCCGGCGTGGACATGTCGGACCACGAGGTGAACCTCAAGATCCTCCTGGGCCGCGTGGTCCGCGAGGGCGACCTCACCGAGGAGGGGCGCAACGCCCTCCTGGAGGAGATGACCGACGAGGTGTCGCGGCTGGTGCTGCGCAACAACTTCGGCCAGTCGCTCGCGGTGTCGCTGGACGAGGGGCGGAGCCGCGAGGCGCTGCACGACTTCGCCGCGCTGATGCGGGCGCTGGAGCGCGACGGCCGGATCGACCGGGCCGCGGAGGGGCTCCCGGGGGCCGACCAGGTGCAGGAGCGGGCGGAGAGCGGGCTGGGGCTCACCCGGCCCACGCTGGCGGTGCTGCTGGCGCACGCCAAGCTGTACGCCAAGAGCCAGCTCCTGGCCTCCGCGCTCCCCGACGACCCGGCGCTGGAGACGTACCTGGAGGGGTACTTCCCCGCGCAGGCGGTGGAGGCCGCGGGGCCGGAGCGGCTGCGCGGGCACCAGCTCCGCCGCGAGATCGTCACCACGGAGCTGGTGAACGACCTGGTGAACCTGATGGGGTCGTCGTTCCTGCACCGGGTGGCGCACGACACGGGGAGCGAGATCCCGGCGGTGGTCCGTGCCTGGGTGGTCGCCTCGCGCATCGCCGGGGCGGACGAGATCCGCGCCGACATGGCGGCGGCGGAGGCGCGCTTCCCCGCGGAGACGGTGTACCGCTGGGTGCAGGGGCTGGCCCGGGTGCTGGAGTCCACCACGCACTGGATCCTCGTCAACCTCCCGGCCGAGGCGCCCACCGGGGCGGCCATCGACGAGATGCGCCAGGGGCTGGGCCGGCTGCGCGGGGACTTCGCCCGCACGGTCACGGGGGAGGACCGCAAGGTGTTCCTGGCCCGGCTGGGGGAGCTGCAGGACCTGGGGGTGGAGCGCTCCCTGGGCGAGCGGCTCATCACCCTGCGCTTCCTCCCGCAGCTCCTGGACGTGCTGCGGATCGCGCGGGACGGCGGGGCGGACCCGGTGGAGACGGCGCGCGCCTACTACCGGGTGTCGGAGCGCTTCGCCACGGCGGAGGTGCAGGCGGTGGTGCGCTCGGCCGGGGACGGCGTCTGGGAGAAGCGGCTGGGGCAGGCGCTGGCGGACGACGTGGCGCGGGCGCAGCGGAGCATCGTGCAGGCCACGCTCCGCGACGCCGCCGGCGGGGACGGGATCGACCGGGCGCTGGACGGCTTCGCGGCGGCGCACGCCCGGGAGCTCCAGGCGTACCTCGCCCTGCTGGAGGAGCTCCGCTCGCAGGAGCGCGCCCCGCTGGCCGGGTGGGCGCTGGCGGTGCGGCTGCTGCGCGACATGGCCGTGGCGTAGGCCAGGCGCGACCCTCCGCCGGAACGAGCGAGCCCCGCCGGGTACTTCCGGCGGGGCTCGCTGCCGTCCCCTCGCGCGGCTCCCTACCGGGGGCCGCCGAGCGTCCGCGCGAAGAAGAGGCGGACGTCGTCCAGGTAGTACTTTTCGGCGGCGCCGGCCGGGTTGTGGGGCTCGCCCGGCATCAGGAGCAGCTCGAAGTGCTTGCCGGCCCGGACCAGGGCGTCGGCCATGCGCATGGTGGTGGAGAGCGAGGCGCTCACGTCGGACGTGCCGTGCATGATCCGCAGGGGGCCGCGGAGGCTCTCCGCCGCCAGGAGGTTGGAGCCCGCCCGGTACCCCTCCGGGTTGTCGCCCGGGAGGCCCAGGTTGGGCTCGTTGATGACCGCTTCCTCCTCCAGCGCCCCCGGCGCCCCGGCGTAGCCGGCCCGGAAGAAGTCCGGCGCGGTCAGCATCCCGCGCAGGGCGAAGTACCCTCCCCACGAGTGGCCGTGGATCCCGACGCGCTCCATGTCCATGTACGGCCGGGTCGCCGCCGCCTGCCGCAGCGCGGCGACGTGGTCCGGGATCTCGATCTGGCCGACACGCCCGTAGTTCGCGTCCTGGAACGCCTTGCCGCGCCCGGGGGTGCCGCGCGCGTCCAGGACCATGACCACGAAGCCCATCTGGGCGAGGGACTGCGCCTTGAGCGACGTGCCGTTGCCCGCGAAGTGCCACGGCACCACCTTCAGCCACGGACCCGCGTAGATCACGTCGACGACGGGGTACTTCCTGCGGGGGTCGAAGTCCCGGGGCTTGTACAGGACGCCGTACAGCCGGGTGGTCCCGTCGGCGGCGAGCACGACGAGCGAGTCCGGGGTCCCGAGCCCCAGCTCGGCCATGCCGCTCACGTCCGCCCGGGCGTAGCGGAACGCGCTCCCCCCGTCGCTGGAGCGCAGGTCCCAGGTTCGCGGCGTGGTGCGGGTGGAGTGGGCGTCCACGAAGTACCTCCCCGACGGGGCGAGGGTCATCCGGTGGACGCCGGGGTCGGGAGTGAGCCTGTGCAGCCCGCCCCCGCGGAGGGAGGTCCGGTACAGCGACTCGTCGTAGGGCGCCGACGAGTCGGCCGAAGCGAGCAGGAACACGGTGCTCCCGTCGGGGGCCACGCCCGCGACCCGGTGGACCGGGAACGCCCCCCGGGTCACCTGGCGGACCAGCTTCCCCGAGTAGTCGTACTGGTAGACGTGGCGCCAGCCGTCCCGCTCCGAGAGCCAGAGGAAGTGCCGGCCGTCGCGGAGCGGGACCACCTGGTGCTGCCACCCGTCGACCGCGAAGTCGAGCGCGGCGACGAACGTCTCCGGGCGCTCCTCGCGCAGCACCAGGCGGGTGGTCCCGCGCTCCGGGTCGGCGGCCACCAGGTCGAGGCGCTTGCCGTCGCGCGACATGCGGAGCAGCAGGAGCTCGCTCCCGTCCGGCCGCCACCCCGCCAGCCACTGGTAGCTCTCCCCGTCGGGATCGGGGACCCGGGCCGCCCGCCCCGACGAAGGCTCGAACACGTGCAGCTCCTGCCGCACGAGCGGAGTGCCCGTCTTGACGTAGGGGGTCAGGGTCACGCGCTCGATCGCGCTGCCGTAGTCCACCACCGGGATCTTGTGGACGGCGCGCGCGTCGCTCCGCCAGACCGCCAGGAAGCGCCCGTCCGGGGACCAGGCGCTGTCGGGGAGCTCCCACTCGTGGTGCTCCTCGCCGCCGCGCTCGACGAGGACCCTTCCCGCCCCGTCCTCCACGGCGAAGCCGCGGCTCCGGGGCCGGGCCACGGTCCGGCGGTCGGGCGAGGGGCGGTGCGTGCCCGGGAGCGCCAGCGCGGCACGGTCGCCCGCGGCCAGGGCGGCCACGCGGGCGTCGTCCACCCCGATCGCGAGGGTCCTGTCCCTCCGCCTTGAAGACCACCCGGTGCGGGGCGGACGCGATCGCGAAGGGGAAGCTGTCCGGCATCTCCACCTCCCGTCCGGCGAGCCGGGAGATCTGCGCCCGGAGGTCGCGTGCCGGGAGGAGCGGCCGCGCGGTGCGGGACGTCGCGTCCACGACCACCCACGTCCCCCGGTGCTCCCCCGCCCTCGCCCAGTAGACGAGCCGGTCCCCGTCCGGCAGCCACTTCGGCGCCGACGCGTCCCGTATCCGATCCCGGAAGTCGTAGACCTCCTGCGCGTGGGCCATGCGGGAACGGAGCTCGGCGCCGTCCTGCGCGGGAAGGGCGGCGGGAAAGCAGGCCAGGAGCCCGCCGCAGGCGATCATCGCGCGCGCGACGAGCGCGGCCCGCCGGGGGAAGGATGGGGTCATGAGGAGCCTGGAGGAGTGGGTCGTTGCCCCTGACGCGGGAAGGGACAATATATGCGGGGGCTCCCGGTGCGCCGTCAAGCGGGGTGGCGCGGCGTAGAGCGGGGCTCCGTTCGCGACGATCGAGCCCCGCCGAGCATCCGCTCCGGTCGCGCCGCCTGGTTGTGTGCGTGATGCCACAGATGTCCCCGGCCTGTCCCAGTGTCCGGCAAACATCCTGGGAGAGGAATTCGTCGCCTGCTCATGTAATACAAGAACCGGCAAGTGCTTGCATGTATTCCGCTCGGAGGGCACACAAATCGCGATGATTTTGCGGCTCTGCCAGGGCTTCAACGGAGTTCTCCAGAACGTCATGCCTCGTGTCCTGCCGAAGGCAGCACCGTGGTAACCTGTGGGATGCGAAAGCGCAGTCGTAGGTGAGTTCGATCAGCCGTTTTTGACTCGGATATCTCCATCTACACATCATTGTTGAGGGGTAATGTCTGGGAAGAAGAGATCACCCGGAACGAACCTTCCAGGTGGCATCAAGCCGCAAGTTCCCCAACCCCATTCTGATCCCATTGTAGACGGGCCGGAAATCTACCTGCGTCTCCCGCCGGAATCCGAGGTGGGGCGCCAGCGTCGGCTGGAAGAAGAGCAGGATCGAATCAACAGGATGGTTGGCCACGCGATAGCAGAGTGGGGGAAATTAGCTACAAAGATCTTCGCTACGTTTGGAACTCTTGCCCTGGGTGTTCTAAGTTATCTTGGATACGAGTTAAAAAGCACAACTGCACAAGCAATAGCGTTGAGTGATTCGTTGCGTTCCGAGCTTGTGGCGTCGAGGGGCGAAATGGTTAGGATGCAGAACGATATGAATTTGCAGCGGGACGTTTTCACACACGTGCTGAACCAGTACCAGGGCGGTTTCTTCCAGACTCTCCGTGAGACGGCGAACTTGCAAAGCGAGGTCAGCACGCAGAAGAGAGAGTCCGCGCGTGCTCTGGGTGAGGTGCGTGAGGCGGTGAACATTGCAAGTCTGACCCATCAGGGCATTGCCGCTGCTCGTGACACCATGAGCCGAAGGGCCGGGCAGATCGATACCAACGTCGTGCGTCTGGCCAACGAGATGAGTCGCATCAGGGATGCGGTGCGAGTCGTATCAGAAAGGGTGGTCGCAGGAGGAACGTATTCTGTCACGGAGAAACAGCCTGCGGAGATCTATGGCACTCCCCTCCGTGTCAGATTCACGAGAGCCGTCAATGGCCAGCGGCGCCTTCAAGCCGGTGGAGAACGATCCCGCCGGGTGCCGGGTTTCGCCTTCCGGCACGGCGGGACGCGAGACCTGTCCCCTGTACGCCTTCGCGTACGTCGCCCCCGGGGACGAGACCCGGATCGCGGCGACCCTGGCCGAGCACTTCGAGCACGTCTTCGTCTGGCCCCTCCCGGCCGTGCCTGCCGGATCGCTGACCCTGCTTCCACGGCAGTCCGGCTCCGGGGTGACGGTGGAGCGGGGATGGCAGCGCGCGGCCGACGGCACTGCCATCGCCCGCGTGCGCGGGGCCGCCGCCACCAACCAGCCGCTCACCGCCGCCCTGGTGGTCCGGGACTCCACCACTCCGGCCGGGCGCGCCGCCACCGCCGGGATGCGCGGCGTGCAGCTCCGCCCCGAGATCGCCGTGCGGCCGCTCAGGGAAGGTGCGGCGGAGTGGGCCCCGTCCCCGTCCCGGGGAGCCCTGGTGCGGCCCGCCGGCGGAGACTCGCTCGCGCTGGAGTTCTTCAGCCGGGGGAAGGATGCCCCCAAGTACCTGTACCGGGTGGACCTGGTCCCGTCCGGTGTCCCCTCCTGGCTGGACCGCTTCGACGCGGAGGACGCGAGCGACGCCGTCCGCACGTACGGGCTCGGGCGTCTCTTCGAGGTCTTCCGCGCGCGCGCAGCGCAGGCCGGAGGAGCCTCTGCCGGCCGCATCTACGTGGTCGCCAACTGACGTCGTCCCCGCTATGGGGGCTCCCGCCGTTCCCACCCTCTCCTTCGTGGTCCGCATGCCCAACTACTTCCTCCATCTCTGGAGCACCCCCCCCACGGATCTCCCGCTCATCTGCCCGCTGCCTCCCCCAGGCGAGCCGGTGGACCCCGCCGGGTTCTTCGATCCGGGGACGGTCCAGGCGGCCTACTCGGCCACGGGCATGGCGACGCTCTTCCTGGTCCTGGCGCTGGTCCTCCTCTGCTACCTGTGGACCTCCGGAAGCCTGGGCCCGCGGTTCGTGCGGCGGTGGACGCTGTTCCTGGCCCTCTCCGCCGTGACGGCGTTCGGGGCCGCGCTGCTGATCCTGCGCACGTGGCGACGCGCGCGCTCGCCGGGAGCTGCGAGACGAACCCCGATCCGTTCCTGGCCGTGCTCCCCTGGAGCGAGATCCTGGGGCGGGGCCTGGCGGGCGCGGTCTGGGGCCTCCTGGCCTTCGCGCTCCTGTCCCTGGTCCTCACCCGCACCGCCGGCCTGTTCCCGTGGTCCCGCGGGCTGTTCCACCACCGCGGGTGCCCCTACCCCCGCCTGAGCCCCTTCGGAGACTGAGCGAATGTCCACCGACCTTGTCTCGTCCGGAATCGAAGGGCGCACCCTCACCTTCTTCGCGCTGGGGGGGAGCGGGATCCGCGCCATCGAACCGCTCCTCCACCTCTGCGCACTGGGGCTCGGGCCGCGCCGCCTTAAACTGGTCCTGGTAGACCCGGACCAGTCCAACGCCGCGGGTGACCCGCTCGCGCAGGCTGATCGACCTCTACCGGGAGACCCGCGCCGCCATCGGCGACGGCGGCGCGCCCGAGAGCTACTTCCGCACCGAGGTGGTGGACGCGGTGGGCCGCACGCTGGTCTGGTCGCCGATCGCGGACGACGAGCACCTCCCGGACTCGCGCTTCTCCACCCGCGTGGACCGAGCGTTGATGCGGGGGAAGAGCGGGGGACCGCTGGGACACCTCTTCGACCTCCTGTATGCGGGCCGGATACAGAACATGGACCTGGGGATGGGGTTTCGCGGCATCCCCTCCATCGGGACCGTGTTCATGAACCGCCTCAGGGAGCAGCAGTTCTTCGAGCAGATCCTGGCCGAGGCGCAGACGGACGCCGAGTCCGTGTTCTTCGCCGTGGGCTCCATATTCGGGGGGACAGGGTCGGCTGCGTTCCCGGTGGTCGGCCGCGCCCTGCTGGACGGGATCAGGGGGGTGGACGGACGCGCGGACGTTCCCGGCGTTCCGATACGGCGCATCGGTGGGGCGCTCCTCCTCCCGTACTTCACCCTTCCCACACCGGACACCCGGGAGGCCGCGGACGGCGGACCGCGCCCGGAGACCGCGCTCTTCGCGCAGAACGCCGCCGCGGCGATCCCCACCTACACCACCGGACACACCGGCTACGGCGGGTTCTACGTCCTGGGCGACAGCGAGCCGCGCGAGCAGGACAGCAACGAGGTGGGAGGCGAGCGGCAGGCGAACCGGGCGCACTACATCGAGCTGTACTCCGCGCTGGCGGCACTGGACTTCGCCGCCCGGGGAGGGGAGCGGGCGAACGACACGCTCCCCCTCTTCCGTACGACCGCCGTGGAGCGGAGCAACGTACGCTGGTCGGACCTTCCCCTCAACGAAGCCTCCCGCCAGCGGCTCATGGGGGGGATCATCGCCGCGCACACCTTCCTTACCGTCTTCCGTCCCAACGGAGCCTCTCACCCGGGGCTGGACCGCTACCTGCGCGGGGTGACCTGGATGGAGCTGCTGGGGCTGCGCAGGCAAGGACATGCGCGACCGCTCGGCGGCTTTCGACTCCCTCGCCGCGTTCTTCCGCACCACGTGGGAGTGGCTGGCCGAGATGCGCGCCTCCAGCCCGGCGCTGGAGCTGTCCCGCACGGACGGCCGCCGTCCTGTCGACGTCCGGCTGGACGAGACGATCGAGGGCCGCCGGAGTGGAAACGGGACTCGTCCGCTGCGGGACGAGTCCGAGGTGTATCCGCCACTGGAACAACGCCGCGTACGCGCGGTCGAGGCAGGGGTTCCGGGGGTTCCTGGAGGTGATGCGGGAAGGGAGCGAGTCGCTCGCCCGTGAGAAGTACGCCGAGACGATCCACGTGCAGGAGCCCGCATGAGCCGCAATCTCCTTCCCCGCCTCCGGACCACGCCCAACCCGGCCAACATCAAGGCCGCCCCGGTAGGCCGGTGGTCCACCAACAGGCGGACTCGATGACTTCTCCTGTCGACTCAGGCGTGGAGTTTGTCCCCTACCGGTGAGAAACCACCAAGTGAGTAATTCACCACAAGTTCGATGACATTACGCAGTTGTGGCGAGCACTCGCGGAAGTCGATCCTGTCCAAGACTTGCTCTCCGCGCTGCTTCAGCGCCTCCCCAATCAACGCGTGGATGAACGACTGGGTAGCATAGTCTACTGGGGATCGCTGGGATGGAGCGGGAACTCGTCGGAGCTGTTCGTGGGCGCACGGTGGACCTGCGGACGCCCGCCGACCTGAGCCGCTACTTCCGCGGCGAGGTCCTGTCGGACGGCCACCGACAGATCGCTCCTCCTCAGCGAGCCGCTGGAGAAGGAGCGCGTCAAGGGGTTCGCGCAGTACCGCTGGCAGAGCGCCGCCGACGATCGCTCTTCGCGGAGCCATGGCTGCTGCCGATTCGGCGGGACTTCTCGGTACATCTCGCACGAGTGAACCTGACCTCGTCGTGACTTCCTCCCGAGCTGGAACGAACTTGCGAATCCAGCAAAATGCTCGTGACATCCTCAGTCTGGTCGTCCGGATCTCATGGAGACGGGAGAGCCTGGCCACGGAGATTATAGCCACATGCTGCCGACCTGGTCGTCGAGGGGCAACTCGGTCTGCGCTCTTCTGTAGCGGCCGCGAGGCGCAGCGTGATCGCCGGAGAGTTCGTGCAGCAGCACCTCCGCGTCCTTTCGAGATCGAGCGAGTAATGAATAGACCAGCCCCCGCATTGTCAGGCGTCCCATATAGGCCGGGAATGGCACCGGTAATTCCAGGCTGGAGTGCCATTGAGATAGCGGTTGAATCGCTCTCCGCAGCACGTGTGTGCGCGCGGGACAGATGGGTAACAGAATGCGCAGAGACCCACAATCTGCGAGATCAGCGATGGTATAGACCCCCCGGGACGGGCGACATAGGCCGGGAATGGCACCGGAAATTATGCGCAGACATACAAAGGCATCCATCTGGAGAACCCGAATGCTCGAGAACATTCCTGAGCTGGTTCGCTCACGAGTACTCGAACACTTGCAACTCTCCGGGCTATCGTGAAATGAAGCACGGCGGAGACCGCCAGTAACACCCGCTCCGGTACCGGCGGGGCGCCCTGTGGAGCTCCAGGGAGGAGCCGTGGTGCCTTCGCGCTCCCTCGCGGCTCCGGGCTCCCTGGTGTCCGACAGCTACGGCGGGGGAGCGAAGCTCTATCTGAACGAGAGTGTAGAGATCAACCACGTCGCCTTTGACCAGTGGTCTGCCTTCTTCGACTTCCGCGGCGGTAAGCCCTACATGCGCTACACCACCCGGCGACCGGCGGTGGTCGACTGGAACGAATCGACGGGTCGCGGGACTCTCCGCGACAGGGGAATCGCGGAGCCGCGCGCATGAGCTCTTCGGCGGCATCGGACCGAACCTGCGGAGGTGGGGGAGACGCGAGCCGGAGATACGTCCCCGCCGCCGGCCCGCAAACCGGCCGGCGAGCTGGAGATGATCCGGCCGCCGGGGCGTGGTGACACTCCCGCATGGAAATGGTGGTTCGCGGGGATCGGGTTCTACTTCGTCTTCAGCGTCGTCTTCGTCCTCTCGCTCCTGTCCGCCGGGGACGACGCGGGCGGCTCCGCCTGGTCCCGGGGCCTCGAGATCATCGGGCTGGGAAGCCACTTCAACCCGGCGGTCCTCGTCCTCGTGCTCGGAGGCTTCGGGCTGACCCTGTGGGCCACCGTCTCGGTCTACCAGGACATCAAAGAGATCGCGCAGGAGGAGGACGACATCGACTGGCTCCTCGCCAAGAAGCGCGAGGGCGTCCCCCTGGTCTTCGCGCCATCCAACAAGCGGGAGGCCCTCTTCGCGCAGGGGTTCCGCTCCCGTCCAGATCGACGCCGGTACGGCGGTCGAGACCCTGGTCGACGACCGGGTGCGCCGGGTGTACTCGGCCCGTATGGAGTCGGGGGCTGCCACGGTCGCTCCCGACGAGCTCCGCGGGATCGCCGAGAAGCGCACTGCGCGGCTCGGGAGCTTCGCCCGGTACGCCTCCTCGCTTCTGCTCCTGCTGGCGGTGCTGGGCACCTTCGCCGGTGTCAAGACGGCGCTCCCCGCGCTGATCACCGCCGTGTCGGCGGGCGGCAACATGCAGGACAGCATCGTGGCCCCGCTCCGGGCGGTGGCCGACGCGTTCGGCGGGAACGCGCTGGCTCTCGTGGGTGCCATCGCGGTTGGGCTCATGGCGCAGGGGCTGGGGCTGGGGCGGCGCAACCTGCTGGAGCGGCTGGAGCTGGTCTCGGCCGAGTACATCTACGACAACCGGCGCTCCGGCTCGGCCGACCCTCTGCGGGCGGCGGTGGAGGCGCTCAACGAGACCGCCCAGGAGATCCGGAACTCGAGCGGGGCATTCCTCGGGATCGAAGGTGGGCTGCAGGCGCTCGGCTCCCGCTTCGAGGCGGCGTTCGTGTCGCTGGACGAGCGCCTGTCGGACCTGGTGAACCAGCAGAGGGAGGGGCTCTACGACCGGACCGGCGACGCGCTGGAGCAGCTTCATCACCGTGTGGGCCGCCTGGCCGAGTCGGTAGAGGCCAACGCACGCGTGTACGCGGGGCTGGTGGACCAGATCGGGGAGCGGACGGCGGAATCGCGCGAGGCCATGCGCGAGATGCGGGAAGCGAACGCCGTGCTCACGCGCGCCCTCGACGGCATAATCCATCTCGGGGACGCATCGAAGCGCTCGGCGGAGAACGCGGAGAACTCCGCGAAGATCCTTGCCGACGCCACGCACGGGGTCTGGCAGCAGACGGAGGCGCTTACCCGGGCCATGGAGGACGCCCGCCCGGTGTTCGAGGAGGTCAGGGCGTCCATCGACACGAGCACGGCGAGGCTGGCCACCATCGACGAGCGAGCGTCGCGAGCCTGGGTGGAAGCCGGGGAGGAGATCACTCGCAGCCTCGCCGCACTGGTGCCCGCCGTGGGAGGCTCCCCGGCCATTCCCGGCGCGGCGCCTGACGTATCCTCTCTCCTGCGGCGAATTGCGGCGGGGGTGGAGGCGCAGCAAACGCGGCCGCTCTCGCCGCTGGTCCTGGCCGGTCTGCCGCTCCTCGGGGTCCTCGTCGGAAGCGGTGTGGTCTATGCCATCCTGAAGCTCCTCTGAGGCATGGCGACCATCGAGCGCGACGAGCTGACCGGG
This sequence comes from uncultured Gemmatimonadales bacterium, assembly GCA_963733105.1. Classification (GTDB taxonomy): domain Bacteria; phylum Gemmatimonadota; class Gemmatimonadetes; order Longimicrobiales; family Longimicrobiaceae; genus JAFAYN01. The sequence continues at coordinate 357,934 of CAVTCB010000010.1, forward strand.
AGCGAGGGCACGGGTCCCTGGCCCGCGTTCGCGGATCTTCTCTCCGCCACCACCCTGCTCTTTCTGATCCTGTTCGCCGCCATCGCGGTCCCCGCACTGGTGGAGAGTGGAGGAAAAAGGAGCGCCTTGCAGAAGATCTACCGAGCCATAGAGCCTGCGGACGGGAGAAAAGGGGTGAGCGTCCGCCCTGTGGGCGATTACCTCCTGGTCACCATCGAGGGGGATGCCACCTTTCCCCAGCGCTCGGCCGACCTCGCGCAGATGAAGAGTGAAGGAAAGCGCATTCTCTCCTCCTTCGGGTCGAGCATCATTTCCGATTCCTCCATCCTTCGCTCCATCGACCAGATCCAGGTGGTGGGGCACACCAGCAGCGAAGGCGCGGACTCCACGAACTGGCGGCTTTCCGCGTCGAGGGCAGCGGCGGTGTCGCTCTTCCTGATCGACAGCGTGGGACTCCCGCCGTGCCGGGTCTCCGCCCTGGGGCGAAGCCGCTACTACCCGGTGGACCCCGTGACTTCCAGCGACGTCCGCCGGGTGGACAGGCGGGACCGTCGCATCGAGCTGGAGATCCGCCCTGCCATTCCGAGTGATCGCGAGCAGGAGCGCCGGCGCAACAGCTGTGTCGACCAGCGGTCCAAACGGTGAGCACTCCGACCCCGATTGTCGACGCGGTGCTGTCGGATGCGCTCGGCGTCCCTCGCAACGTGGACGTATGGCTCCGGACGATCGAGCGCAGCGCGCGCGCGCTGCGCGCGCGCACGGAGGATCTCTGCGCGTCCGACGGAGCCCTGCCACTCGTGGTGGACGTCAACGCCGCCCTCGTCGCCTTCCTGGACACCCCGGGCGCGAGCGCGCTGCACCGGATCATCCGTCGTCCCCTCCCCCAGCTCGCTGCGGGTACCCCGGCTCACCACTCCTTCAGCAATCTTTCCGGCTTCCTCTTCCGCCAGGCGGAGGAGGCCCTGCAGCTCCAGGAGGCGGCGGAGGGACTTCGCCGGAAGGTGGCGGAGGTGCGGGAGCGCTTCGGCATCCGTGCTCCGTACTTCACGGAAGTACACCTCCGTGCCGCGCGGGTGGAGGGGGCCGACCTCGTGCGGGCACGCCGCGTCGCCGACATCCGGGCGATGGAGTTCCGGTTGACGCGGGCGGAGCAGGCGCTGGAACGGATGGCCGCTCGGTTTCCGCGGGAGCGGGACCGGACCGAAGGTGATTGGGAGATGATCGAGGGGAGCGAAGCATCCGCCGACGAGCTGCGCGCCGCACTCGCCTTCCGTCTCCAGGAGAAGAACGCCGCGCGCACGGGAGCGGCGACAACCCGCGCGCTCCGGGAGACGGCGGTGAGGCACCTGAGCGAGCTCGGGAGCACGGCGGGATGGCAGCGTCCGGCCAGCCGCTCGGTGCACCTGGTGGCGGAGCGGCTGGCGGGGGACGCGGTCAGGCCGGACGAGTCGCTGGCTCACGATGGAGAGGATGTGATACTCTGGGGTGGGCTCCTGCAGACGGCCCAGGCGGTGCTGCATGACGGCGACCCCGAGAGCTGGCAGCCCCGCCTGAAGCCGCTGGCCGCGGAGGAGGAGCCGGGTACCGGGACCACGCTCTGGGCGATCCCGGTGGACGACACTTACGTCCTGCTCACCCCCGAGATCCGGTCTCCAGTACGGGTGGCAAGCCGTGGCGTCCGCCTGGGAAAGACGGTGGAGTGCAAGCTCTTCGGCACCCCGGGTATGCCGGAGGATACGGCGGTCGGGAAAGTGGAGGTCGCCCCCTTCTTCGACGGCATGGACGTGGCGGAGCCCAGGTGGTTCAAGAACCACCGGAACGCACGGTTCGAGGTGGTAGGGCGGCGCGGGCCGAACTGGTTCGCGCGGCTCCGGCAGCGTGGGGAGGTAAAACGCCTGAGAACGCCGGCCTGGGAGGAGGATTCGAGGACGGTGGGAGCCGTTCGGCTCCTCCCCGCCGCCAGCGCTCTTCCGCCCCGGTCCGAAGTCGAAGTGGGTCCTGCGGGGACGACATCCGTCCAGTTCACCGGATTTCAGACGGATGTCGTACGCACACCGCTCCTGGACTACGGCACTGCATGGCTCAGGACGGCCGCTCAGCCGTCGAGCGGGGCACAGGAAGCGCTGGAGCGTGAGCGTGAGCTCTTCCGTCTCCTCAACCGCAACGGAGCCGGGGGGGCGCTACGCTTTCTCGGCTCCGCACGGATCACCGGAACGCGGACGTCCGGGGTCCTGTACGCGCGGCCGTACGCGCTACGGCTCGAGGAATGCCCCCCGGTAGAGCAGTGGCTGCAGAGGGAAAGCCGCACGGCCCTGATCCGGGCCGTGGCGCGGCTGCTGACGACCATCCATGAAACCGGATACGCCCTCGGCGTGTGCCACATGGGAGCGTTCGCCTTCGGGATGGAATGGCGGAGCCTTTCTGCGCCGCCGCACCCGACAGCGACCCTGATTCATGCACCGGCCGCCACTCGCCTGGGACACTACCACGCACCCCCTCAGCAGACCTCTCCGACAGACACGGTCAGGTACTCCCACCTCTGCTTCAAGGGGTTTCCCCCTGCGGTCGAGAAAGGGGAAACCGCACTCCCGGAAACTGACGCCGCAGCATTCGCCGTGTTCGCGCTCGACGTTCTCGCGGAGAAGCCGCTCCCCATGAAATGGGCTTCGCTGAAATGGGACGACATCCCGTTCGTGATCGCGGACTGTGCCGAGCAGTGCTTCCCGCGTCCGCAGCTGGCCATAGACGTGGCGCGGACCTTGGCTGACCGGAGCCGGTGGAAAGCCCTGCTCCAGTGGCAGGTCGACCTGGCGCAACGGTCCGAGCCGCTCGACTGAGGCGTCACGGGACGTTTCGAGCCGCTCCCACCCCCTACCGTCTCCCCCCCATCGCCGCGTCCAGCGCCGCCTTCTCCTCGGCGCCAGCCGGCGCCAGCCGGCGCCAGCTCCCCTTCGCCAGCTCCCCCAGCCGCAGCGGCCCCACCGAGACACGCACCAGCCGCAGGGTCCGGGCGCCGAGCGCCTCCAGCAGACGGCGGACGTGGCGGTTCTTCCCCTCGTCCAGCACCACCTCCAGCCACGCGTTGCGCGTCCCCTCGCGGAGCACGGACGCGCGCTTCGCCGCCAGGAGGTCGCCGCTGGCGGTCACCCCCTCCGTCATGCGCCGCAGGAGGTCGTCGTCCGGGAGGCGGTCCACCTGCACGTGGTAGCTCTTGTCCAGGTGGGTCGCGGGGTCGAGCACCCGCGCCGCCCAGCGGGTGTCGTTGGTGAAGAGGAGGAGCCCCTCGCTGGCCCGGTCCAGCCGTCCGACGGGGGAGACGCGCGGGAGCGCGGGGTCGGCGAGGCAGTCGTACACCGTCGCGCGCCCGCGCTCGTCGGACGCGGTGGTCACCAGCCCGCGCGGCTTGTTGAGCATCAGGTAGACCGGCGCCTCCGCGGCCACGGGCACCCCGTCCACCTCGATCCGGTCCCGCTCCGGGTCCACCCGGAAGTCCGGGTCGCGCCGTACCCTGCCGTTCACCCGCACCCGGCCCTCCGCCACCACGCCGTGCGCCTGCGAGCGCGAGCAGAAGCCCAGCTTGGAGAGCGCGCGGGCCAGGCCGACCGCGGGCCGGCTCCCGCCGGGGCGTGGGGGCTTCACACCGGGAGCGGCGTCCCGGCCAGGGGATCGCCGCGGGGCGCCTCCCCGGCGCGGGCGCGCGCGATCTCCTCCTGCACCATCCGTGCGGGGAAGATCCAGTCCAGCAGCGGGGTGGTCATGAAGGTGGTCACCAGCGCCATGATCACCATCATGGTGAAGAGCGTGGGGGAGATCACCCCGATGTCCAGCCCCACGTTGAGGATCACCAGCTCCATCAGGCCGCGGGTGTTCATCAGCACGCCCAGTGCCCCGGCCTCGCGCCAGGGCATCCCGGTGGCCCGGGCCGCCAGCGTGGACCCGCCGAACTTCCCCGCCACCGCCACCGCGACGATCAGCGCGCAGATGGCCCACATCTCCCCCCCGCTCACCAGCCCGACGCTGGTGCGCAGCCCCGTGAAGGCGAAGAAGAGCGGGAGGAGGAGTACCACCGTCACGTCCTCCAGCTTCCCCGTGAGGGCGCGGACGAACGCCGAGTCCTTGGGCATCACCGCCCCGGCCAGGAAGGCGCCGAAGAGCGCGTGGACCCCCAGCCACTCCGTCGCCAGCGCCGAGAGGAGGGCGAGGAGGAGGACGCCGGCCAGCGCGTCGTGGGAGAGCCCGCCGCTGCGGCGGAAGCGGTCGCCCAGGCGGCGGAGGGCGGGGCGCACCGCCACCATCATCACCACCACGAACAGGGCCGACCCGCCCAGCGTGCCCCAGAGGGGGAGCGCGGCGTCCCCGGCGCGGACGATCACCACCACCGCCGCCAGGATGGACCACGCGGTCACGTCGTCCACCGCGGCGCAGGCCAGCGTCACCGCCCCCACGCGCGTGCGGAGGAGGTTCTTCTCGGTGAGGATGCGGGCCAGCACGGGGAAGGCCGTCACGCTCATGGCCGCGCCCATGAAGAGCGCGAAGCCGGTGAAGGTGACGCCGTCGTGGGAGAGCCGCGGGTACAGCCAGGTCGCCAGGACGGCCCCCAGCACGAAGGGCGCGACGATGCTGACGTGGCTGGTGACCACCGCCGTGTCGCCGCGCTCGCGGAGCAGCTTCGGGTCCAGCTCCAGCCCCACCAGGAACATGAACACCAGCAGCCCCACCTGGCTGATGGAGTTCAGGAAGCCCAGGCTGGCCGGGGGGAAGAGCGCCGCGGAAAGGTCCGGGGCCACCCACCCCAGCAGCGACGGCCCCAGGAGGATCCCCGCCACCATCTCGCCGACCACCTGCGGCTGGTGGATGCGGCGGAAGAGGCGCCCCACCAGGCGCGCGGCGACCACCACCACCGCGATCTGCACCAGGAGGAGGAGGAGGTCGGGCATGGGGGCGGCGGCCCTGGCCTTCTCGGCCACGGTCAGGGCGGGCGCGGACGGCGCCCGGAGCCCCGCGCCCCAGCGCAGGACGCCGAGGAGGAGGAGTCCCGGGGCTCCGACCAGCACCACGTACAGCAGCACGGCGCGCAGCCCGCGGGCACGGGGTCGAGGATTCTCTGACATCCGGGTGTGGCGGAAAATGCGTGAAGTCCGGGACGGAGCGGCGGGCGCCAGGCGCTCTAAGCTACCATCCGGGGCCGGGGTTTCCAAGACGGGCGGCGCCGCTCTGGTCCGGCGCGCCCGTCCCGCTTATCAATGTGGTGTCGTGGTACTGCCGCCCGGCGCCACCTTTCCCCGACCGTACGTCATGCGCACCTGCCGCTTGGAAGTCTTTTCCCGCACCGAGGACGCCGCGACGCTCCGCTTCTACGGGGCCGACGGGGCGCTGGTCGGCACGCGGGAGCTGGATGGCCTCCACGGGTTCATCGGGGAGGTGGAGAAGGGGTACCGTACGCGGGCCCCCGACCTCGTCCGCCTGGGGCAGCGCCTCTACGAATGGCTCGACGGCCCCACCGAGCGCTGGCTGGCCGGCGCGCTCCCGGGTCCCGGCGGCCTCGCCGTGCACGTGGACGTGGCCGAGCGGCTCCGCCACTTCCCCTGGGAGCTGCTCCTTCGCGACGGCTCGTTCCTCTGCGACGACGTCAACCGTCCTTTCACGCCTGTCCGCCGCGTGTCCCGCGACGCGCGGGAGGTGGCGCCGGCGAACCGGCCCCTGCGCGTCCTGCTGATGGCGTGCTCGCCGGAGGGGGAGGAGCCGGTGCTGGACCACGAGGGCGAGGAGCGGATGATCCTGGAGGCCACGCGCCACCGCCCCATCGAGCTGGTGGTGGAGGAGAGCGGGAGCCTGCGGGGGCTGCGCGAGCAGGTGGAGTGGCAGGAGCCCGGCTACTTCGACGTGTTCCACCTGACGGGCCACGCGACGGTGCGGGAGGGGAAGCCGCTGTTCGTGATGGAGGACGAGCTGGGCTTCGCCCACCACGCGAGCGCGGACGAGATCGCGGAGGCGTTCTCGGGGAGCTGGCCCCGGCTGGTGTTCCTGTCCGGGTGCCAGACTGGACAGGCGCCGGACCAGGGAGCCCTCCCGTCCATGGCGGAGGCCCTGGTGGCGGCGGGCGCGCCGGCGGTGCTGGGGTGGGCGCTCCCCGTGGGGGACGTGGCGGCGAGCGCGTCGGCGGCGACTCTGTACGAGCACCTGTCGGTGGGGAAGCGGGTGGACGAGGCGGTGGCGAGGGCGCGCAGGGAGCTGCTGGAGGCGAAGAGCCCGTACTGGCACCTCCTGCGGCTGTACGTGGACGCGACGCCGCTGGAGCCGCTCGTCACGCCCCCCGGGGCCCGGGGGCGCCAGCGGCTCCCGGTTCGCGAGGCCGCCACGGAGTTCATCGACGCCGGAAAGGTGGAAGTCTGCTCCCGGGAGCGCTTCGTGGGGCGCAGGCGGCCGATCCAGCGCTCCCTGCGCGTGCTGGAGAGCTACGAGGGGGAGGAGGGGTACGCCGAGGGGGTTCTCCTCCACGGGATGGGAGGGCTCGGGAAGAGCAGCATGGCCGCCCGTCTGTGCGAGCGGATGCCGGGCCACGGGCGCGTGGTGCTGGTGGGGCGGCTGGACGAGCCGGCGCTCGTCGGCGCGCTCGGCAACAAGCTGGACACGCCGGAGGCCATCGAGCTGCTCGGTCGTCCCGGGACGACGCTCGCGGTCCGGCTGCGCCTCCTGCTGCGGGGGCCGCTCGCCGCGACCCCGTTCCTGTTCGTGCTCGACGACTTCGACCAGAGCCTGGAGGAGAGCGGGGGCGGCCACGTCCTGCGGAAGGAGGCGCGCGACGTCCTCGCGGCGCTGCTGGCGGAGATCCGGGGCGCGGGCTCCGGGAGCCGGGTGATCGTGACCGCCCGGTACACGTTCCCGGTCCCGGGTCCGGGGGGGGTGTACCTGGAGGGGCTGGAGTCCATGCGCGGGGCGGAGCTGGAGAAGAAGACCGTCCGTCTCGACACCCTGGTGCGCGCCGAGAAGAGCGACCCGGCCCTCGCGAAGCGGGTGACCGCGGCGGGCGCGGGGAATCCGCACCTCCTCGACCTGCTGAGCTCGGCCCTCGCCGACCCCGGGAGCGGCGCCGTGGAGGTGGCGGGGGCCGTGGAGGGGGTCGCGGCGGAGTTCCGGGAGAAGCTCCAGCTCGGGCGCCTCCTCGCCGCGCAGGAGCCCGGCCTGAGGCGGCTGGTGGCGCTGCTCGCGGTGTTCGACCTCCCCGTCGCGGCGGGGGCGGCGGGTGCCGTGGCGGGGGCCGGGCTCGCCGCGGCGCAGCTGGACCGGGCCGTCTCCCTCACCCTGGTGGAGAGGGGGCATCACCCCGGCGGGGAGCCGCGCTACTACGTCTCCCCCCTCGTGCGGCCGCTGGTGGAGGCGGAGCTGACCGCGGAGGAGCGGAAGGAGGCCCGCGCGCGGGGAGCCGCGCACCTCCACGAGCAGTGGTCGGGCGGAGCCCTGTACGGTACGGAGGAGGAGCTGCTCGAGGTCCACCGGCTCGCGATGCTCTCGGAGTCGCGGGAGATCGCCGCCGCGGTGGCCGACCGGGTCACCTCCCACTGGCTCGACGACTCGCGGTTCCATGAGGCGGAGGCCCTGTCCAGGGAGACGCTCCGCGTGGTCGAGGACTACCGCGTGCTCCACAACCTCGCCCGCGCCGAGCAGGTGCTCGGACGGCCCGCGGTCCGCGAGCACTTCGAAGCCGCCCTGGCCGCGTGTCGGACCAGCGCCGGACGGAGCGAGCAGATCCAGCAGCACGAAGCCACGATCAAGCACAGCCTGGCCGGTCTGCTTCGCCAGCGGGGAGAGGTGCCGGAGTCGCTGAAGCTGTACCGGGAGTCGCTGGCGATCAAGGAAGGGATTGGGGACACGAGGGGCCGGGCTGCGACCCTGCACGAGATCGCCGGTCTGCTGCGCCAGCAGGGGGAGCTGGAGGAGTCGCTGAAGCTGTACCAGGAGTCGCTGGCGATCGAGGAGACGATCGGGAACGTGCCGGGGAAGGCGCCCACCTTGAACGAGATGGCGGGGATCTCCGCGCAGCGGGGGGAGGCGGAGGAGGCGCTGAAGCTGTACCGCGAGTCGCTGGCGATCCGCGAGAGCGTCGGAGACGCCAGGGGAAGGGCCTCGACCCTGCAACAGATGGGGAGGGTGTTCGAGAAGCGGGGGGAGACGGAGGAGGCGCTGAGACTGTACCGCGAGTCGCTGGACATCACGGAGAGGGTCGGAGACGTGCAGGGGCGCGGCGCGGCGCTGTGCCGGATGGCGGGGATCTCCGCGCAGCAGGGGAAGGTGGAGGAGGCGCTGGAGATGTGCCGCGAGTCGCTGGAGCTGCTCGGGAAGATCGGGGACGTGAGGGGCCGCGCGGCCACCCTGCACGAGGTGGCCGGGATCGAGTCGCGGAGGGGGAACGGGGAGAGGGCCGCCGCGCTCCTGCGCGAGTCGGCGGCGGCCCTGGCGTCGGTGCGCGCGTGGCTCGACCTGATCGTCGTCCTCCGCGGCCTGTCGGCGCTGGAGGAGAGCCGGTCCGCCGGCCTGCTGGCCCAGGCCGTCTGGCTGGCGACGCGCGTGGGCGTCCCCGCGAGTCACCTCCTGGAGCCCGCGAAGGAGCTGCTGGAGCGGACCGGGTACGGCTCGGACCGTGCGCCGGCCATCGCGGCCGCAACCTTGCTGCTCGTCACGGAGCGCGCTCCGGCCGGCCCGGCCGCGGAGAGCGTGCGCGATCCCGCCCTCTCGCTTCTCGCCGCCTGCGCGGAGGCCCGCGGGGTGCCCGCGGAGGGGATCCGCGAGTGGATCGTGGCGGAGCGCCTGAACGACCCGGAGCACGTGGTCCCCGCGTCGCTCGCCGCGCTGGAGGAGATCGTGGGCGACGACGAGTGGCTCTTCGATCGCGGCCTCCTCGCCGGGAACGGACCATCCTGACACGCCGAGACCCCTTGCCCATCGCCAGCATCAACCCCGCCACGGGGGAGACCCTCCGCACCTTCGACGCTCTCACCGAGGGGGAGCTCAAGGAGCGGCTGCGGCGCGCCGACGCCGCCTTCCAGGAGTACCGCCGCACCTCGCTCCGGCAGCGCATGGCGTGGATGACCCGCGCCGCCGAGGTGCTGGAGGCGGAGAAGGAGCACTGGGCGCGCATCATGACGCTGGAGATGGGGAAGCCGCTGAAGGCCGCCGTCGCGGAGGCGGAGAAGTGCGCCTGGGCGTGCCGCTACTACGCCGACCACGTCGAGCGCTTCCTGGCCGACGAGGTGGTGGCGACCGACGCCACCCTCAGCTGGATCGCCTACCAGCCGCTCGGCCCCGTGCTGGCGGTGATGCCCTGGAACTTCCCCTTCTGGCAGGTCTTCCGCTTCGCCGCGCCCGCGCTCATGGCCGGGAACGTGGGGCTGCTGAAGCACGCCTCCAACGTTCCCCAGTGCGCCCTCGCCATCGAGGAGGTGTTCCGGCGCGCGGGGTTCCCGGAGGGGGCCTTCCAGGCGCTCCTGGTGGGCTCCGACGCGGTGGAGACCCTCATCGACGACCCGCGGGTGAAGGCGGCGACGCTCACCGGGAGCACTCCCGCGGGGCGGAGCGTGGCCTCCGCGGCCGGGCGCCGGCTCAAGAAGACGGTGCTGGAGCTGGGCGGGAGCGACCCCTTCGTGGTGATGCCGAGCGCCGACCTGGAGGCGGCGGCGCGGACCGCCGTGCAGGCGCGCACCATCAACGCCGGGCAGTCGTGCATCGCCGCCAAGCGCTTCATCGTCCACCAGGACGTGTACGACGAGTTCGAGCGCCTCTTCGTGGAGGGGATGCGCGCCCTCCGCGTCGGCGACCCCATGGACGCGGCCACCGAGGTGGGCCCCCTCGCCACCGAGGCCATCCGCGACGAGGTGCACGGCCAGGTGCGCCGCACCGTGGAGATGGGCGCCCGGGTGCTGACCGGCGGGAGCGTCCCGGACCGGCCGGGGTGGTACTACGAGCCCACCGTGCTCGCGGACGTGCCGGAGGGCTCCCCCGCGTACGGGGAGGAGGTGTTCGGCCCGGTGGCGGCGCTCTTCCGCGTCCCCGACGCCGGCGCGGCCATCCGCCTGGCCAACGACACCGTCTTCGGTCTGGGGAGCAGCGTCTGGACCCGCGACGAGCGGGAGCGACGCCGCTTCGTGGAGGAGATCGAGGCGGGGTGCGTGTTCGTCAACGCCATGGTGGCCTCCGACCCGCGCCTCCCCTTCGGCGGGGTCAAGGAGTCCGGATACGGGCGGGAGCTGTCCGCCTTCGGCATCCGCGAGTTCGTGAACGTCAAGACGGTGTACGCGAAGGACGCGGCGGGAACCCACCGGAGCGACACCGAGTAGGAGCGGGGTCCGGTCCCTCGCCCGCTTCCTCCACTCCCCGGCCGCCGTGCCCGTCTCCGACTCCTCCCGCGCCCTGCTGGCCTTCCACCGGGGCGCGGGGCTCCGCGTGGCGCTCCGCGCCAGCATCGTCGTGGTGTGCTCGCTGGTGTTCGTCTTCGGCTCCGCCCCGGAGATCCTGTACACCCTCTATCGCTTCGTCCTCGGCGTCGCCTCGGCGGCAGCCGGGCCGGACGCCCTGCGGGGGCTGGCGCTGGTGGGGCTGGGGCTCGCCGTCCCGGCGGCGGCGCGCGTCCGGCTGGGGACGGCGGGGTGGCTCCGCACCCTCCCCGCCTCGGGGGACGACCACCGCCGCGGCACCTGGGCCGCGCTCGCGCTGGCGCAGCTCCCGGTGCTGGTGGCGGGCGCCCTCTGCGCGGTGCTGACGGTGGCCGTGTACCGCGCTCCGCTGGCGCCGGCCAAGCTGGCGGGGCTCCCCCTGGCGGTGGCCGCGACCTCCGCGGCGCTGGTGCCGTCGGCGCGCGGGTGGGCGGCGCGCCCCCTCGCGCTCGGCGCCGCCTTCCTGGCGACGCTGGGGACGGGGTGGGGCGTCGCCGGGGCGGTGCTGGGGCTCCTCCTGGCGGACCGCGCGGCGGGGCCGATCCGCCCGGAGCGCCGCCGGGCCCGCCGGCGCCTCCCCCTCCCCGTCCCCACGGAGCTGCTCGTGGTGGGGCGGGCGCTGGGGTGGCGGGCGGTGGCCGACGGCGCCCTCGCCGTGCTCCTCCCCCTGGCCGGCGCCTGGTTCTTCCGCGCCAACAACCCGCTCCCGCCGCAGACGGCGGCGCTGGCCGCCCGCGTGGGCGGGGCGGTGGCCGCGGCGTTCCTGGCCGCGGCGCTGGCGGGGGCACTCCTGCGGCGGAGGAACCCGTGGCCGTGGGCGCGGTCGCTCCCCTGGTCGGGGGCGCGTCGCGTGGCCGCGGACGCGGCGGCCCTGGCGCTCGCCGGGGCTCCGCTCCTGGCCGTGGTGGGGTGGATGGACCCGGCGGCGGTCCCGACGACGGGGCTCGCTCTGGGGGTGTCGGCGTGCGTTGCGGCCGGGGCGCTCCGCGGCGACCCGGAGCGGAAGACCGGCGCCGCGGGGGAGACGCTGCGGGTGGCGGTTCCCGCGGGGGTGGGGCTGGCCTTCTTCCCCGCGGCGTGGCCGCTGGGGGCGGCGCTCGCCGCCGCCGCGCTCCGGCTCGGGGGTCGGCGCGAGCGGGGGCAGCGGGTGTCGCGCTGGACGGAGCTGCACCACGGGAGCGCGGGCGACTCGGCCTGGCAGGGGGCGCCGTGATCTCGCTGCGCGGGGTGCGCTACTCGTACGGCCCGGGCGGCGCCGTGCTGGAGTGCCCGGAGCTGGACGTCGGCCCGGGGCTGACGCTGGTGCTGGGTCCCAACGGCGCGGGGAAGAGCACGCTGCTGCGGATGGTGGCGGGGGTGGAGCGGCCGGACCGGGGGACGGTGCGCGTGGCCGGGCACGACCTGTGGAGGGAGGAAGTGGCGGCGCGCGAGGTGCTGGCCTACGTCCCGGAGTACCCGGACTTCACCCCGTACGCCACGGTGGGGGAGGTGCTGCGCCTGGTGTGCCGGCTGCGGCGGCGCCCGGCGGGAGAGGGGGAGGAGGCGCTGGAGCGGGTGGGTCTGGCGGAGCTGCGGGACCGCTCGGTTCGCGAGCTGTCCATGGGGCAGCGGCGCCGCGCCCTGGTGGCCGCCGCGCTGGTGGGCGACCCGCGGGTGGTGGTGCTGGACGAGCCGCTGGAGACGATGGACCGCGGGATGCGCCGGCTGATCGTGGGGTGGGTGGAGAGGCTGTGCGGGGCAGGGCGGTGCGTGCTGGTGGCCACGCACGAGACGGAGCCGTTCGCGGGGCTGGCGAGCCGGGTGCTGCTGGTGTCGGGGGGGCGTCCGCTCCTGGTGGACCCGCTGGGGGAGGAGGACCGTGCGCGGATCGCGGACCCGGAGGCGTTCATCGGGGCCGTGGAGGCCCGCGGGGCTACGCCGCCGTCCTGACGGGCGCGAGCGAGGAACGAGGTGCCGCCAGCTCGCGCCGGAGGGCGTCCACCCGCCGCGCGAGGGCCTCGTATCGCGAGCGGTCGCGGAGGAACGCCTCGCGCTCCCGCCTGAGCCGCTCGTCGCGGCTGGCGAGCAGCGTGTAGAGCAGGCTCTCGGCGCTGTCTCCCTTCAGGGTCTCCACGTCGCGGCCCGCGGCGCGCAGCTCGGCCTCCAGCCGGGCGAGCGCGCCCTCGGCCGCCCGCAGCTCCTCCCGCAGGCCCTCTTCGCGTCGAATCGATCCGTGTCCATGTCGATGCCCCGTCCCGTGTGAGTCGGCCGCCCGGGGGTATACGGACGGCCGGCGGCGGGGTTTCAGCGGAGGTGACGCGGCCTACTGCGGCAACCGAGTGTCAGGACTGTGGGAGCGGGCTGACTCTACATCCCTGTCGCCGTGGAGTCACTCGGCACCCGACCGCCTCCGCCGAACCAGCCAGTACCCTTGTGGCTCTGCGCCCCTGCGGACACGGTGTCGATGGCTGTGCGACCGCCGCCACCTAACCAGCCAAGGCCGCGGTGGCTCGGCGCCTCTGTGCGACCACCGCCACCCATCCAACCTGTGCCCTGCTGGCTCTGGGCCCCTGCAGACACAGTGTCGATAGGTGTGCGACCGCCGCCACCCATCCAGCCAATGCCGCGGTGGCTCAGCGCCTCGGTGCGACCGCCGCCGCCTATCCAGCCCGTACCTAGGCTGGACGAGGTGGTGTCCTCTGGTACACGACCGCCGCCGCCCACCCAGCCAAGACCGTGGTGGCTCGGTGCCTCGGGGGTGGCCCAACCAGGCGTGGTCGGCGTATCAGAAGCGCAGCCGGACCCGAGCAGAGTGAAGATGAGAGCGAAGGCGAGAGGAAGCTTCGGGGTGCGCATGGGCTGCTCCTGTGGCGGAGTGGAAGGGTTCCACCGGCGTATAGCAAGCTATCGGGCGCTTGTTCTACTAGTCAATAAATTTGTCTTGAAAAGCTCTGATCACGATCGTTGCCGAATGTAGCGCGTCTTTCTCTCCCGGCCGTTCCCCCTCCGCCGCCGGGCGCGTATCTTCCTGCACCGACGCACCCGCGCGGCACCCGCAACATCCGGCAGGAGATCACGATGGCGGTCGAGTCCACCATGCTCCCCCTGGGCACCGAGGCACCGGGCTTCTCCCTCCCCGACACCGACGGGCGCACCGTTGCCCTGGACGACTTCCGGGGCGCCCCCGCGCTCCTGGTGGTCTTCCTGTGCAACCACTGCCCGTACGTGAAGCACCTGCGCGCGGCCATCGCCGACGTGGCTCGGCGCTACGCCGACAAGGGAGTGGCGACGGTGGGGATCAGCTCCAACGACCCGGAGCAGTACCCGGAGGACTCCCCCGAGGCCATGGCCCGGGAGAAGGAGGAGGCCGGCTACCCCTTCCCCTACCTGTACGACGCGTCGCAGGAGGTGGCCAGGGCGTACCGGGCCGCCTGCACCCCCGACTTCTTCCTCTTCGACGGGGAGCGCCGGCTGGTGTACCGCGGGCAGTTCGACGCCTCCCGCCCGCGCAACGACGTCCCCGTCACCGGGCAGGACCTGCGCGCCGCCCTGGACGCCGTGCTGGAGGGCCGCGCCGTCCCCTCCGAGCAGGTCCCCAGCATCGGCTGCGGGATCAAGTGGCGGCCGGGGAACAGTCCCGGGTAGGCCCGGCTTCGCGGAGTGGTGGAGCCGCGCCGACGCGTCCTTGGCGCGGGAGGGGGCAAAATTTACTTGCCAGAGGCTCCCCCGCCCCTCAACTTTGCACGTGCGCCGGCCGGCGCGACCCGTCCCCACCACCCGGGAGCCGAATGCCGGAGCCCCCCGGTCCGCACCCCACGCCCCCTCCCGCGGACGCCGCGGTGGAGGCCATGCAGTCCGCCCACGGCCCCGAGGCCGCCGCCGACCCGTACCGCGGGCTCTACGTCTCGCGGTGGGACCGGCTGCGCGACCTGCTCACCACCAGCCCCACGCGCGGACACGCGCAGAAGGTGCTCGACCCCGCGGCCGCCATGGGCGCCATCGTGGGGAAGGCGCTCGCCCCGCTGGCCAAGGGGCGCGGCAGGATCCCGGTGATGGTGCTTCTCCAGTAGGCCCGGGAAGCGGGCACACGGACGAACCCCGAGAGAAGAGGTGCACGTGCAGGAACAGATCACGGAACGGCTGAACGAGCTGAAGCAGGAGTACGCACGCGGGCAGATGCGCCTGCAGGAGCTGGACATCCAGCAGGCGGGGCTGCGCGAGACCCTGCTCCGCATCAGCGGGGCCATCCAGGTGCTGGAGGAGATGCTCCCGGAGGGGGGGAAGGAGGGCGGCGGCGAGGAGCCCTCCTAGCCGCCCAGGAAGATCGTGGCGGCCCTCCCGGCGGGATCTTTCCTGCCGGGACGGGCCGCATCCCTTTACCCCCGCCCGGAACGATGAGCGACCGCCTCGCGGAAACCTCGGTCCCCGTCCTCCCGGCCATTGCCGGCCGCTGGAGCCCCTCGCGCTTCCACCCGGAGCGCGCGCCCACGCGCGAGGAGCTGCTGGCGCTCCTGGAAGCGGCCCGCTGGGCCCCCTCTTCCGGGAACGAGCAGCCCTGGCGCTTCCTGGTGGTCCCCCGCGGGCACCCCCGCCGCGAGGCCGTGGAGGCCGCGCTCACCCCCGGGAACGCCTGGGCGAAGCGGGCGCCGGTGCTCCTGGTCACCGCGGCCGCCGAGACGCGCGCCAAGAACGGCGCCCCCAACGCCTGGGCCGAGCACGACCTGGGGATCGCCACCGGCTTCCTCCTGGTGCAGGCCGCCGCCCTGGGGGTGGCGACGCACCCCATGGGCGGGTGGAGCCCCGACGCCCTCCGCGCCGCCGTGGCGCTCCCCGACGGCTATCACCCCATGGCCGTGATCGCCGTGGGGCACCACGACCCGGAGCTGCGCGACGAGGCGCTGGAGACCCGGGAGGCCCGCCCCCGCGCGCGCCGGCCGCTGGGCGAGGTGGCCTTCCTGGGCGGCTTCGGCGAGGAGCCGGCGGGGTGAGCACGGACCCGGAAGGGGCGCTGCGGGCGAGCTGGGACCGCAACGCCGGCGCCTGGACCGAAGCGGTGCGCGGGGGCCGCATCCCCTCCCGCGCCGCGGGGACCGACGCCGCCATCCTGGCCGCCGTGGCGCGCGGCCCCGGGCGCAGGGTGCTGGACGTGGGGTGCGGCGAGGGGTGGCTGACCCGCGCGCTGGCGGAGCGGGGCTTCGAGGTGACGGGGATCGACGGGAGCGAGGAGCTGGTGCGGCGCGCCGCGGAGCGCGGGGGCGACTTCCGCGTCCTCCGCTACGAGGACGCCGCCGCCGACCCGGCGCGGCTGGGCGGCCCCTGGGACGCCGTGGTCTGCAACTTCGCGCTGCTGGGGGAGGAGGTCGCGCCGCTGCTGCGTGCGCTGAGCGCCGCGCTCGCGCCGGGGGGGCGCGTGCTGGTGCAGACGCTGCACCCCTTCACCGCCTGCGGCGACGGCGCGTACCGCGACGCGTGGCGCACCGAGGACTTCGCCGGCTTCGCCCACCCCTTCCCCGCCCGCATGCCCTGGTACTTCCGCACCGTGGCGTCGTGGCTGGCCGCGGCGCGGGAGGCCGGGCTGGCTCCCTCCCTCGTGGAGGAGCCGCTCCACCCGGAGACCGGACGCCCCCTCTCCCTCCTCCTGGAGCTGCGGCCGGGAGGCGTCCCCGGCTGAAACCTTCCCCGGGGCGGAGCGTACTTACAGGCCGCGGGGGCGGCGGTCGGTTGTGCGACCGTCGCCCCCGCGGGTATTCTTAGCCCCGGCGGCGCCCCCGCGCGCCGCGAGCGAATCTCCCGCACCACCATCCGAAGAACCCCGTGGCGACATCCCAGACCCGGAGCACCCGGCCCGCATCCTCCCGGGCTCCCAAGAAGAAGAAGGACGCGCGCAGCGAGACCTGGGAGTGGATCAAGTCGCTGGGCGTGGCCATCGTCCTCTTCCTGGTGATCCGCACCTTCCTGCTCCAGGCGTTCTCCATCCCCTCGCGGAGCATGGAGGGCACCCTGCTGGTGGGCGACTACCTGATGGCCAACAACGCCCTGTTCGGGCCCCACGTCCCCTTCACCGACCGGCGGCTCCCCGGCTTCCGCGACCCCCGGCACGGGGACGTCGTCGTCTTCCGGCCCACCTACAACATGCCGGTGATGGACGTGGTGAAGCGGGTGATCGGCCAGCCGGGCGACACCCTCCGCATGGAGAACGGCGTCGTGTTCCGCAACGGGAAGCGGCTGGAGGAGCCGTACGCCATCCCCCCCGCCGCGCCCGAGCAGCCCATCGCCTACAGCGGCACCGGGAACGCCTCCGTCCTCCCGCCCGAGGTGAACCCCGCGCGCTACGGCTACCACAACCACGTCCCCGCGCTCCTCCCCTCCGTGGACAAGGACGCCTACCGCCCCACCGGGAACAACTGGGGGCCGCTGGTGGTCCCCGCCGGGCACTACTGGCTGATGGGCGACAACCGCGACGAGTCGCTGGACTCCCGCTACATGGGATTCATCTCCCGCGACGTCATCCGCGGCAAGCCCATGTTCATCTACTTCTCGTACGACCGGGACGTGGACCGCCCGCTCGCCTTCCTGACCGCCGCCCGCTGGGGCCGGATCGGGACCGTCATCCGCTGACGGCGTGGCCGCCCCCGCCGTCCTCCCGCTCGCCCCCGGTCCGCGCGCCCGCCTCCCCGGCGGGCACCTCCTGGCGTTTCGCCGGGACGCCCTGGGGATGCTGGAGCGCACGGCCCGCGACCACGGCGACGTGGCCTCCCTCCGCTTCGGCCCCCGCCACGTCACCCTCGTCTCCCATCCCGAGCTGGTGCGCGAGGTGCTGGTGGCCCGCCACCGCTCCTTCGTCAAGAGCTACGCGCTGCAGCGCGCCCGCGTCCTCCTGGGCGAGGGGCTCCTCACCAGCGAGGAGCCCCTGCACCTGCGGCAGCGGCGCCTGGCCCAGCCCGCCTTCCACCGCGAGCGCATCGCCGCCTACGCCGCCGCCATGACCGCGCACGCCGAGCGCACCGCCGACCGGTGGCGCGACGGCGCCGAGACCGACGTGGCGCGGGAGATGATGCGGCTGACGCTGGAGATCGCGGGGAAGACGCTGTTCGGGGCCGACGTGGGCGGGGAGGCGGACGAGATCTCCGCCGCGCTGGACGGGGCCATGGCGCTGTACCGGCGGCTCACCAACCCACTGGGGCCGCTGCTGGACCGCCTCCCCACCCCGGCCACGCTGCGGATGCGCCGGGCGCGGGCGCGGCTGGACGCCACCATCTACCGGATGATCGCCGAGCGGCGGCGCGACGGCGGGGACCGCGGCGACCTCCTCTCCATGCTCCTCCTGGCGCAGGACGACGAGGGGGACGGGGGCGGGATGACCGACCTGCAGCTCCGCGACGAGGCGCTCACCGCCTTCCTGGCCGGGCACGAGACCACCGGGAACGCCCTCGCCTGGACCTGGCACCTCCTGGGGCACCACCCGGAGGCCGAGGCGGCGCTGCACGCCGAGCTGGACGCCGTCCTGGGCGGCCGCCTCCCCACCGTGGACGACCTCCCCGCCCTCCCCCGGACGCGCGCCGTGCTGGCCGAGTCCATGCGCCTCTTCCCCCCCGCCTACGCCCTGGGGCGCGAGCCGCGGGAGGACGTGGAGCTGGGGGGCTTCCGCGCCCCCCGCGGCTCCATCGTGCTGATGAGCCAGTGGGTGGTGCACCGCGACCCGCGCTGGTGGGACGACCCGCTCCGCTTCGACCCCGGGCGCTGGACCCCCGAGGCCGAGGCCGCGCTCCCGCGCTTCGCCTACTTCCCCTTCGGCGGGGGGCCGCGGAAGTGCATCGGGGAGGGGTTCGCCTGGACCGAGGGGATCCTGGTGCTCGCCACGCTGGCGCGGCGGTGGCGGGCGCGCCCCGTCCCCGGGCACCGCGTGGAGACCGACCCCATGATCACCCTCCGGCAGCGGAACGGGATCCGCGTCCGGCTCGAGCGCCGTCCGGGTTGACCACCACCCCCGTGCACTCCTCGCCGCACTCCTGGGCGCGCCGCTCCGCCTCGTTCCCCTCGCGGGCGATCTCGCTCCACTGGCGCCACACCCCCGGCCGCTCCAGGAGCCGGACCACGTCGGGGTCGAACTGCTTCCCCGTGCCCTTGCGGATCTCCGCCACCGCCGCCTCCGCCGGGAGCGGCTCGCGGTAGCTCCGCGGCTGCGAGAGGGCGTCGAACACGTCGGCCACCGAGATCAGGCGCCCACCCAGCGGGATGCGGTCCCCGTGCAGCCCCTCCGGGTAGCCGTCGCCGTCCCAGCACTCGTGGTGCGACGAGACGATGCGGGTGATCCCGGGGTGGATGCGCTCCAGCGGCTGGAGGATGTGGGCGCTCTCGTGCGGGTGCCCCTCGATCTCCGCGCGCTGCTCCGGGGTGAGCGGGGAGCGGGAGTGGACGATGTCGAAGAAGCGGTCGTCGATCTTCCCCATGTCGTGGAGGAGCGCCCCCACGCGGAGCGTCGCGCGCTCCCCGCGGTCCATCACCAGCTCGCCGGCCAGCACGTCCGTCAGGTCGGCCACGCGGCGCGAGTGGCGCGCCGTCACCGGGTCGCCCGCGGTGATGGCGTTGAGGAGGAGGTCCACCATGGTGCGGTGGAGGCGGCGCCGCTCGCGGCTCCTGCGGCGGGCGTCGGCGGCCCAGGCCGCGCCGAGCGCCCCGGCGGCGGCGAGCGCTCCCCCGAGGGCGCCGCGCGCCCCGCGTACGTGCAGCATCGGTTCACAGTCGGGAAGGAGGGTGGACGGTCCGGCCGGACCGCTCACCCTCCGCACGAGTCAAGCCACCTTCCCCGGTCACGATGTCCTGGCTCATCCGCTCGCCGTGGGGCCCCGTGGTGCTCCTCACCGTCTCCAACGTCTTCATGACGTTCGCCTGGTACGGGCACCTCCGGCACAAGGGCGTCCCCCTGTTCACCGTGATCGTGGTGAGCTGGGGGATCGCCTTCTTCGAGTACTGCTTCCAGGTCCCCGCCAACCGGTTCGGGAACGCCCACTTCTCCGCCGCGCAGCTCAAGACCCTGCAGGAGGTGATCTCGCTCCTGGTGTTCGCCGTGTTCTCCGTGCTCTACCTGCGCGAGGAGCTGCGCTGGAACCACCTGGTGGGGTTCGGCCTGATCGTGGCGGCCGTGTTCGTGGTGTTCCACGAGTGGTAGGGAGGCGGGTACGCTCCTTGCTAACCATTTGCAGGTTCGTGATTTAGCGCGCGACGAAGTCGCGGATACCTGCGGAGGACGAGCGGTGATGACCCTGGGCGACCAGCTCCTGAAGAGGGCGCTGACGGACGGCGAGACCGGGCTGGGGAACGCGATGTCCCTGCGCCTGGAGCTGGAGCGCGCCATCCCGCGGGCGGAGCGTTACGGGTTTCCGCTGGGGCTGGTGCGGGTGCGCTGCGAGTCGCCGGCCCCGGAAGCCGCGACGGCGCTGTTCCGGCACCTGGCCACGGGGCTGCGGCGCTCGGACTTCCTGGCCCGGACGGGGGAGCGCGAGGTGACCCTGCTGCTGACGCACGACGACGCCGAGGCGCCGCAGGTGATCGACCGGCTGTCACAGCTGTGCGAGGAGTTCCGGGCGATGCCGCAGGGAGCGTCCGTGGACACGGAGATCCGCAGCGAGATGGAGACCGAGAACCTGGGGAGCCTGCTGGAGCGCCTCTGAGCTTCGGGTGCTTCGGGTAGCTCTGGGGCCGCGCAGGAGCCGGGCCAAACCGCGGCCCGTCTCCTGCGCGGGGGCGGTGAGCCTCGCAAACCGCGCGAGTCTCCCCGCCCCGGAGTGAGCCCCGCCAAACTGCCGGCGGGTCTCCCTCCGAGAGGATCATACGGGTACTGCGGAACTGCAAAAGACCTGCTTCCGCCGCTGTAGTTCTCCCCTCCCCTGCTTGCGGGGGAGGGGCCGGGGGTGGGGGGCGCTAGCCGCCGGGCGAGCGCCGATTCGGGCGACTGAAGTCGCTGCAACAACGGCACGAAGTCCGCCTTCGCGGACTGGTCCTGCGCGCATCTCGGCATCTGTCGTTCTCCCCTCTCCCCTTGTGGGAGATTGGTCGGGGGTGAGGGGTACCCCCACGTCCACATCCATCCCGACTCTTTCCCTTGTCCTCCCCCCCATCCGCCCTGCTGGTGTTCGTGCGCGCGCCCGAGGCCGGGCGCGTCAAGACGCGCCTCGCCGCGCAGGTGGGCGGCGACGCGGCGCTGCGCGTGTACGTGCGGCTGGCGGAGCACGCGCTCGCGGAGGCGCGGGCGAGCGGGGCGGACGTGCGGGTGCACTACACGCCCGCGGACGCGGGGGAGGCGGTCCGGTCCTGGCTCGGCCCCGCCGCGGACTACCTGCCGCAGGCGGAGGGGGGGCTGGGGGAGCGGCTGCGGCGGGCGTTCGAGGAGGCGTTCGCGGCGGGGTACGGCCGCGTGGTCGTGGTCGGGTCGGACCTCCCCGGGCTCTCGGCGGGGGCGCTGCGGCGCGCGACGGGGCTGCTCGACGCGCACGGCGCGGTGCTGGGGCCGGCGGCGGACGGGGGGTACTGGCTGCTGGGGCTGCGCGCGCCCGTGGAGGGCGTGTTCGACGGGATCCCCTGGAGCACGGAGGAGGTGCTCGCGCGGACCGTCCAGCGGCTGCGGGCCGCCGGGATCGAGCCGGCCCTGCTGGAGACGCTCGCCGACGTGGACGAGGCCGCCGACCTCCCCCCCGGCTGGAGGGAGTGGGCGGACGGCTAGCGATCCCCCGCCGGCTGTCCCCTGTCCCCTGTTCCCTGTCCCCTGCCGTTCCCGTAGCTCCGGGCCAGGCGCTCCGGGTCGGCGCCCAGCCAGTAGGCCAGGCGCAGGCGCCACATCAGGAGGATGGTGCGGAAGACGCCGCGCGTCTCCCAGCGGCGGGAGGAGGTGAGCACCGTCCGGCGTAGGCAGAGGGGGGGGCCGCGGCGGCGGAGGGCGCGGCTGAGGGCCACGTCCTCCATCAGCGGGATCTCCGGGAAGCCGCCCGCCGCCTCCAGCCACTCGCGGCGCGCGAACATCGCCTGGTCGCCCGTGGCGATCCCGGTGACGCGGGAGCGGAGCGAGATCATCCGCTCCACCACGCGGAGCGCCGGGTGGCGGCCGGTGAGGCGCACGTCGAAGCGGCCCCACCCCCGCCCGCTCCGCGTTAGCCCGTCCAGCACCGCCCGGTCCGCGTCCTCCGGGAGGCGCGTGTCCGCGTGCAGGAAGAGGAGCACCTCCCCGCGCGCCTCCCGGGCGCCGGCGTTCTGCTGGCGCGCCCGGCCGCGCGGCGAGCGGAGCACGCGGTCCGCCAGCGGCGCGGCGGCCTCCGGCGTCCCGTCCGTGCTCCCCCCGTCCACCACGATCACCTCGCAGCCGCGCGCGCGCATGGGCTGGAGCGGCGCCAGCGCCGCCGCGATCCCCTCCGCCTCGTCCAGCGCGGGGACCACCACCGACAGGCGCACGGGCGGGCGGCTACGGCCGGCCCGCCGTCCCCGCGGCCTGCTGCACCACCCGCGACCCCACCACCCGACCCGCCTGGTCCAGCGTCACCTCGATCACGGCGCCCGTGGTGTCGCGCACCTGGCGCACCACCTGCCCCGCCGCGTTGGTGGTCTGACGCAGGGAGGGGAGGCTGAGCAGGTTCCCCACGTTCTGCGTCCCCACCACCCGCCCGGTGGTGTCCAGCGTGCGCTCCACGATGTTCCCCGTGGCGTCCACCGTCCGCTGCACCGTCTGCCCCAGCGTGTTCACCGTCTGGGTGAGGAGCCCGCCCGGCTGGGTGACGTTGTTCAGCGTCTGCCCCACCACCCCGCCGGGCTGGAGCGCCGTGTTCGCCACCCCGCCCACGGTCCCCACCGTGTTGTCCACCGACTCCAGGAGGCGCGTCAGGATCTGCGGGTTGTTGTCGATGGTCTGGAGGGTGCGCTCCACGATGGCGGCCACGTTGTCCAGCCGCACCTCCAGGTACGCCTCCGCCTGCACCCCGGTGATCTCCAGGCTCACCCGCCCGATCCCCACGTCCGCCCCGGCGTTCAGCGACACCAGGTTCGCCACCCGCGCGTTCAGCGACAGGTGCGCGTCCACCCGCTCCACTTCCAGCTTGATCTGCTCCACCGACAGGTTCGGCACCTCCAGGAGCACGTCCGGGGGATCGCCCGCGGTCGGCGCGCGGCGGCCCCGCGGCTGCGCCGGCGCGGTCCGCCCCTGGACGGCGCGCCCCAGCACGCGCGTGGAGGGTTGTGCGGGCGTGACGGCCGGCCGGGGCTGCACGCGGGTGGTGTCCTGCGCGCGGACCGCGTCCGCGGTCGCCAGCGCGGCCAGCGCGGCCGCTCCCAGCAGGGTCAGCTTCTTCACGGGCTCTCCTCGGGTCGGGGAAGGGATGACGGCTGCGCGGCACCGCAGGACTGCGGCTTCAGCAGGTCGCCCAGCGCTTCGGACAGGACTGCCGCGTACTCCACGCTCACCGTCACGTCGCGGTACACCACGCCGGGCTGCACCGGACGGGGGAGGCCGCCGCGGTCTACGAGCCGGACTGTGTCCGCCAGAGGGCACGCCCACACCCGCACCGACGCCTCCGGCGCCACGTCGAAGCGCAGCGTCCGCGCGGTGGCCCGGGCCCGGATGGACAGGTCGGGGGCGGCCGGAGCCGCCGCGCGCGTGGTATCCGCGGGGGGGCGCTCCTGCGCCGCGGCCGGGCGGACGCCGGACGCGCAGAGGAGGAGCAGGGCTGCCAGGGCGAGCGGGAGCGCGATGGGGCGCAATCGGGTGCCTCCGCACCGGGTTCGGAAGGTGCCGTCCGGAAACGGACGTCCCGGGCAAGCGATGTGCCAGGGGGAGGGGAGCTACCGCGCCGGGGCGAGGCGGAAGCGGAAGCGCGCCTCCGAGGGCGGCGCGCCGGGGGCGACGGTGCGCTCGGCGAAGTCGGCGGCATCGTCGCGGCCCACGCGGAGCACGGTGGAGGCGCGGGTGCCGTACCCCGGGGAGGCGATGAACGGGGAGGAAAGGACGCGCTCCAGCGCCGTTCCCACTCCCGTGTCGGGGAGGAGGTCGTCCGGCGCGGGCTCGGCGTCGGCCAGGAGGCGGAACAGCTCCGCCTCGTCGGGGCCGCCCTCCGCCTCCAGCGCCCGGTGGAGCCCGGACTTCCCGCGCTCCACCTTGGACCAGGGGGTGTCCAGGAGCGCGTTGCTCAGCCCGTACACGCCGGGCTCCAGTTCGCGCCCCCAGTCGCCCCGGTTGGAGGCGTACCACATCCGCCCCCCCTCGCCCAGCAGGAGGTTGAAGCCGGCGTGGTCCGCCGCGCGGGAGCGGAGCGAGCGGAGGTACGCCTCCGGCGACGCGCTCCCCAGGAGGAAGCCGCCCACCAGGTGGCCGCGCGAGGGGGCGCCCGGGTCGGCGGGGGCGGCCTCCCGGTAGTTGGTCACGGCGGCGAAGCGCCCCGCGCGGGTGATCCCCATCCACGTTCCCCCGCCGCGCAGGTCGCGCCCGGCCAGCACCTCCGGCGCGTCCTCCCACCACGCCGCGGGGGCGGTGGGGCGCTCGTACGCCTCGTCGCGGTTGGCGGCCACCACCAGGCGGTGCGCGGGGTGCGCCTCGTGGGCGAGGAGGATCAGGCACATCGTGGCGGTCTCCGGGCTCGGGGGCGTGTTCCTTGCTCGGCGCGCACCGGTACCCCGAACGCGGTGCGGGGATCGGGGTATGGGGGGCGCACACCTCCCGTCCGCTCAACTCCAGCCGTCCCGAGGGCCCGGCCGATGCTGCACCACAAGACGTTCGTCCTGGGGCCCGACCACGAGTGGGTGGTCTTCGTCCACGGCGCGGGGGGGAGCTCCACCATCTGGTACCGCCAGCTCCGGGAGTTCCGCAAGCACTTCAACCTCCTCCTGGTGGACCTGCGCGGCCACGGCGAGTCGCAGGACGTGGTCCGCCCGCGGGGGGAGGAGCCGTACACCTTCCGCGAGGTGAGCGAGGACATCCTGGAGGTGCTGGACCACCTGGAGATCGCCTCGGCGCACTTCGTGGGGATCTCGCTGGGGACCATCGTCATCCGCGACCTGGGCGAGGCGGCCCCGGAGCGCATCCGCTCCATGGTTCTGGGCGGGGCCATCACCCGCCTCACCCTCCGCTCCCGCTTCCTGGTGCGGACGGGGACGCTGGTGCGGCGCTTCGTCCCCTTCATGTGGCTGTACCGCCTCTTCGCCTGGATCATCATGCCGAAGAAGCGGCACGAGAAGTCGCGCCTGCTCTTCGTGAACGAGGCCCGCAAGGTGGCGCGCAAGGAGTTCCTGCGCTGGTGGCGGCTCACGCAGGAGGTGAACCCGCTGCTGCGCTTCTTCGAGGAGAAGGAGCTCCCCATCCCCACGCTCTACCTGATGGGCGAGGAGGACCACATGTTCCTCCCCCCGGTGCGCCGCATCGTGTCGCGGCACCGGAGCAGCACGCTGCGGGTGCTGGAGGACTGCGGGCACGTGTGCAACGTGGACCAGGCCGACCTGTTCAACCGCCTCTCCATCGACTTCTTCCGCGGGAGGCTGGCGCCGGCCGCGGGGACCGCCTGAGCCGCGCATGCCCTCCTACGTCCCCGGACCGCCGTACCCCTTCCGCCTCCGCCGCTCCGACGTGCACGGCCGGGGCGCCTTCGCCACGCAGTTCATCCCGGCCGGGACGCGGATCATCGAGTACAAGGGGGAGCGGGTCTCCTCGGAGGAGGCCGACCGCCGCTACCCGGACGACCCCACGCGGTCGCACCACACCTTCCTCTTCTCCATCGACGACGAGGTGGTGGTGGACGCGGCCTTCAGGGGGAACGCCGCGCGCTTCATCAATCACTGCTGCGACCCCAACTGCGACGCGGTGATCGAGGACGGGCGCATCTTCATCGAGGCCGTGCGCGACATCCAGCCGGGGGAGGAGCTGAACTACGACTACAACTTCATCCTGGAGGAGCGGCACACCCCGGCCATGAAGCGCCGCTACCCCTGCTACTGCGGCGCCGCCAACTGCCGGGGGACCATCCTCGGGAAGAAGCGGTAGGCGGCCCGTGCCGCCGCGCGTCCGCGTCGGCTGCGCGGGGTGGAGCCTTCCCGCCTCCGACCGCGCGGAGTTCCCCGACGCGGGGACGCACCTGGAGCGGTACGCCGCCCGCTTCCCCGCCGTCGAGATCAACTCGTCCTTCCACCGCCCCCACCGCCCGGCGACCTACGCCAAGTGGGGCGCCGCCGTGCCCCCGGAGTTCCGCTTCTCGGTCAAGCTCCCCAAGACCATCACCCACGGCCTCCGGCTCCGCGGAGCCGAGGAGGCCCTGGATGCCTTCCTCGGCGAAGCATCGGCGCTCGGGGACCGGCTCGGCTGCCTCCTGGTCCAGCTCCCCCCCAGCCTGGCCCTCGACGCCGACGCGGCGGCGTCCTTCTTCGCCGCCCTCCGCTCCCGCTCGCCCGCGCCGGTGGCGTGCGAGCCCCGGCACGAGAGCTGGTTCACGGCGGAGGCCGACGACCTGCTCGTGCGCCTGGAGGTGGCGCGCGTGGCCGCGGACCCGGCGCGGGTGCCCGCCGCCGCGGAGCCGGGCGGGTGGCGGGGGCTGACCTACCACCGGCTCCACGGCTCGCCCCGCGTCTACTACTCGGCGTACGACGACGCGTACCTGGACGCCCTGGCGGCGCGGGTCGCCGGGGCGGAGGGCGAGGCGTGGTGCGTCTTCGACAACACCGCCGCCGGCGCCGCCACGCGGAACGCGCTGGACCTGCTCGCCCGGCTGGAGCGGTGAGGTGGTGCTTGTCGCCCCCGGCGGACGCGGGTAACTTTCTTCCATGAGCACACTTCCTCTTTCCGAGCTGCTGAAGCTGAGCGAGGCCGAGCGCATCCAACTCGCGCAGGACCTGTGGGACAGCATCCCGGTCGAGTCTGAGGCCCTCCCCGTTTCCCAGGAGCAGCTCGAGGAGTGGGAGCGCCGTCTCGTCGAGCACGCGGCTGATCCAGCTTCCGCGATCCCCTGGGAGCAGGCGCGCCAGAGCCTGCGCGACCGCTTCGGCACTTGAGCCGCCGGCTCGTCTTCCGCCCGCAGGCACTCCAGGAAATCGTCCAGGCTGCGGAGTGGTACGAGAGACACGGCCGGGGATTGGACGCGGAGTTCCTTCGCGCGCTTGGACGCGGCTATCTTCCTCCATGCAGCGTAGCCCTGAGCTGTTTCCGATCGTCTCTGCGAACCTCCGTCGCGCCCTGCTCCGGCGATTTCCCTTACAGCATCATCTACTCGTTTTCCGAAGAGGAAATCGTGATCGTGGCCTGCGCTCACTGGCGTCAGAACCCTCGGCGCTGGATGGGACGCCGTTGACTCTTCCGCCGATCGTGTAACCGCTGCTCGAACTTCGAGGCTCCCGTGCGTCTGCCGTTTCTTTGTCTGCTGCTCGTTCTGGTGCTCCCCGCGTGCGCGGGGGAGATCCCCGCCCCTTCCGAGCTGACGGCCGTGGAGGGCCGGTACGCCCGGGCGGTGGTGCAGGACCCCTACCAGACCAACTCCACTCTCGCGCTGGAGCTGGAGGGCCAGCCCCGCCGCTTCACCACCTGGCTCCCGCCGCAGCTGGACGACGAGGAGGACGTCCCCAACGCGTGCTCCGGGGGGCAGGTGTCGCTGCGCGTGGACGCGAAGGGCGAGATCTGGGAGATGGCCTGCAAGGGAAAGTCGCTCTTCACCTACGACCAGAAGGTGGGGCTGGCCCGGCGGGGGATGGGAATGGGGGTGCTGTCGCTGGTGGTGGTGGCGGCGGTGGTCCTGGGGGTGGCGCTGCTGGCGCTGCGCGCGCGGAAGCGTCCGGGAATGGGCGGCGCCTGAGCGGCGACGGATCTGGACGGACGGAGGGGCCCCTCGCGACGACGCGCGGGGCCCCTCGCTCCTTCTGCGGACGGTTGTAAAACGTTTGTCAGGTCGCTGGACCGCGGGGACGGGCGCGGATATCGTCCATCCGCCCCTCCGTCCTTTCCCTCCGCGCCCCGGCTTCCCATGCCCACCGCCGCCGCACAGCCCCACCCACGCTCGGCCGATCCGACCGCGTCCGCGCCGCCGCGGGCGCGAGTGGATTCCGTGGACCTGCTGCGCGGGCTCGTGATGGTGCTCATGCTCCTGGACCACACGCGCGACTTCGTGCACCGGGACGCGCTGCTTCTTCGATGCCGCCAACCTGCAGCGGACCACGCCCGCGCTCTTCCTCACGCGGTGGGTCACGCACTACTGCGCGCCGGTCTTCGCGTTCCTGGCCGGCACGGGCGCGTACCTGCAGCTCTCGCGCGGGAAGACGAAGGCGGAGCTGTCGCGCTTCCTGTGGACGCGCGGGCTGTGGCTGATGGTGCTGGAGCTCACCGTGGTGCGCTGCGTCGTCGCCTTCAACTTCGACTACGCGCAGTTCCCCGGCTTCCTGCAGGTGATCTGGGCCATCGGCGTTTCGATGGTGGTGCTCGCGGGGCTGATCCACCTGCCGCTCGGCGCCGTCGCGGCGGTGGGGGTGGGGATCGTCGCGCTGCACAACCTCGCCGACGGGGTGGTGGTGCAGGGGTGGGCCGGCCCGGGATCGGAGGCGCCGGACGCGCTGGGGGCGCTCTGGATGATGCTGCACCAGCCCGGGTTCATCGTGGTGGCGGGGCTCCCGGTGCTGGTGCTGTACCCCGTGCTGGCGTGGATCGGGGTGGTGGCGGCCGGCTACGCCTTCGGCGCCGTGTACGACTGGGCGCCGGAGCGGAGGCGGCGGTTCCTGGTACGGCTGGGGCTGGGGATGGTCGCGGCCTTCGTGGTGATCCGCGCGACCAACCTGTACGGCGACCCGTCGCCGTGGGCGGTGCAGAAGGACGGGGTGTTCACCGTGCTGTCGTTCCTGAACGCGACCAAGTACCCGCCCTCGCTCCTCTTCCTGCTGATGACGCTGGGGCCGGCCCTCCTGTCGCTGGCGTGGTTCGAGCGGGCGGGGCGCGGCCCGGTGGGCCGGGCGCTGGTGACCTTCGGCCGGGTGCCGCTCTTCTTCTACGTCCTGCAGTGGATCGTGGCGCACCTCTTCGCCATCGTCTTCTCGCTGGTGGCGGGAAAGAGCGTGGCCCACCTCTTCGTCTTCCCCGGCACCCTCCAGCCGCCGCCGGCCGGCGTGGGATTCGGCCTGGGGGCCACGTACCTGGCGTGGGTCCTGGGGATCGCCCTCAGCTATCCGCTCTGCCGCTGGTTCGCGGGCGTGAAGCGGCGGCGGACCGAGTGGTGGTGGAGCTATCTCTGAGCGGAAGTGCGTGGCCGACGAAAAAAACCGGCCCCGCACTTCCGCAGTGCGGGGCCGGTCTCACGGTACGGTCTCAATCGGAATCGGATCTGCCCCGGGATCAATTGGCATGGGGCAGGCCTCTTCAGGCCCGGCACAGTACCCGTCCGGGCACGCCATCTTCCCCGGCGGGCATATGGCCGCGGAACCACGCATCTCGGGCTCCGCGACGGCCGTCGTGGCCCCGAACCCGAACACGACGGCGCAGGAGGCGCCGAGCAGCGCCCAGCGCAGGTGGATGAACGAACGGCTCATGACGTCCTCCGGAGAGATGGACCGGCGCGGCCCCGCAGGCGCGGGGTAGGAGTCCCGGGATCAGTATCCTGGGGCAGGACTCGTGGGGTCCGGCGCAGTACCCGTTCGGGCACATCGTCGTCCCCAGCGGGCACTTGACCGCGGAACCCCGCATCTCGGGCTCCGCGGCGGCTGTCGTGGCCCCGAACCCGAACACGATGGCGCACGAAGCGCCGAGCAGGGCCCGGCGCAGGTGGATGAACGAACGGCTCATGACGTCCTCCGGAGTGGATGGACCGGCGCGCCCCCACAGGCGCGGGGTGCAGGCGCACATTAAGCGCCAGCCCCCGGAGAGTCAACGCGCGACTGGTTTCGGAAGTATGTACTAGTCCAACAGGAGAACATCAAACTGAGCAGGAGCGACAGCGCAGTCCGTCCGCATCAGGCGAACAGGAGTCGTCCCTTCGGCTGCGGGATCGGCCGGCCCAGCTCCTTCGCCGTCTCGATCCACTCTCCGATCACCACCTGCACGTTCTCCACGGCCTCGCCGTAGGTGCCGCCGTCCGCGGCACACCCGGGAAGCTCGGGCACCTCGGCGATGAACGCCTGGTCCTCGTCGCTCCAGTAGATGATCAGCTCGTACCTGTGCTCACTCATCGGCTTCTCCTCCGAGTCGGTACTTCAAGACCAGCGTCCGAACCTGCTTCACCTGGTAGGGCTTTGCCTCCCCGTTCCGAGGCTGGAGGTTCAAGATCTCCTCGATCCCGTCGCGAGTAAAGATGTGGTGGCTTCCGCGAATCCGCTCCTCGAAGCCGAGGTGCTGGAGGAGATGGCGGAGATCCTCGAACGGAAAGCTCGCGTCGGAGCTGCCGCGCAGCAGCCTCAGGAGGGCCTTGTCGAACCTGCTCACGCCGTCGCGCCCCCGCAGCTCGACCCGGCACCCGCGGTGCAGCCGAAGCAGTGCGGACCGAGCACGATCTCGCGCCGCCCCAGCGCCTCCGGGTCGAAGTCGAAGATCGTGCGCGGGACACGAGGGTCCACCGGGAGCTCCAGCATCTGGTTGAAGTCGCAGTCGTAGAGCGTCCCGTCCCACCCCACGCGAGAGCGTGTTGCGGCACATCACCCCGGCCGCGGCGGCGGGGTTGAAGGCCGTCACCAGCCGCTCCATGTACTCGTCCAGCTTTCCCGTCTCCTCCAGGTGCTCCAGGAAGCGGGAGATCGGCATGTTGGTGATGGTGAACAGGCGGTCGAACTCGATCCCGTACAGCCGGCGCATCTGCTCCTTCCAGTCGCGCTCCAGCGCCGCCTGGCTCCCGGGGAGGAAGGTCCCCACCGGGTTGGCCACCAGCGTCAGCACCAGCCCGCTCCCCGGCCGGCCGTACCCCACCGCGTTGAGCCGGCGCAGCGCCTCGATGGACTGCTCGAACACCCCGTCGCCGCGCTGGGAGTCGGTCCCCTTCTGGCGGAAGTGCGGGAGCGAGGCCACCACCTCCACTCCGTGCTCGGCGAAGAACTCGGGGAGGTAGGCGTAGTTGGGGAGGAGGGTGATGGTGAGGTTGCAGCGGTCCATCACCCGCTTCCCCGCCGCGCGCGAGCGCGTCACCAGCTCTCGCCAGCGCCGGTGCAGCTCCGGCGCGCCCCCGGTGACGTCCACCACGGGGAAGTCCGCCGCCTCGATCACCTCCAGGCAGCGGTCCATCACCGCGTCGGACATCATCTCCGTGCGGTCCGGGCCCGCGTCCACGTGGCAGTGGCGGCAGGTCTGGTTGCACTTGCGCCCCACGTTCACCTGGAAGATCTCGATCCCCGTGGCGCGCAGGGGGAGGAGCCCCGACGCCTCCAGCGCCGCCTCGAAGCTGCGCGCGACCGGGACGCGCGCCAGCACGTCCCGCTGGGCGCCGGCCGAGGCCAGCCCCGCGTGGCGCTTCTGGAGGGTGGGGAGGACGCGCGGCATGCGGGCTACATCCCCAGCTTCTCGGCGTGGTTGCGCATCTGGATCCCGTGCACCAGGGAGGCCCCGCCCCGGATGGCGGCGGCCACGTGCACCGCCTCCGTCATCTGCTCCGGGTCGGACCCCTTCTGCAGGCAGTCGGAGGAGTAGGCGTCGATGCAGTACGGGCACTGCACCGCGTGGGCCACCGCCAGGGCGATCAGCGACTTCTCCCGGGCCGAGAGGGCGCCCTCCGCGAACACGGCGTTGTACCAGGCGAAGAACTTCTCCGCCAGCTCCGGGGCGTCCCTGCCGATCTCGCCGAAGCGGGGGAGGTCGTGCGAGTCGTAGTAGTGCGTGTGCATCAGCCGGCGCCGGTTGAAGGTTTGTCGATCCCTCCAATATACCGGAAGCTAGCTCACCTCGGCCACCGCCTGGGGAACCCGCTCGCGCAGCTTGGCCAGGTACTCGCGGACGCGGCGGGCGTTGGCCCCCACGTCGCTCTTCCCCACGCGGGACACGGAGCGCACGTCCACCCGGGTGATCCCCGAGGCGGGCATCACCCGGATCACCACGTCGTCCTTGAAGCCGAACCAGAAGGTCCGGTCGGTGGCCTCGATCCGCCCCTGGTTCCGGTCGGCGGCCACCATCTCCCACCCCATGCCGCGCGCGGCGGCCAGCGCCTCGTCGAAGGCGGCGGGGGGCGGGAGCGTCAGCATCAGCGGCCGGATGTCGGGGTAGGCGGCGCGCTGCTGGGCGGCGATGGCCTCGCCCTCGTAGGCCGCAGGGTTGGGGGCCTCGGCGCGCAGGGGGAGCACGGCCACGAAGGGGGGCGGGTTCCCCGTGTCGGTGGTGATGTCGTGGATGGGAGGCACCCCCTGCGCGCTCCGCATGAAGCTCCAGGGGATGCCGACCGCGGCCAGCGCCATCACCAGCCCGGCGATCGCCAGCCCGCGCGCCCGGCGGGCCAGGAACAGGGCCGCCACGCACGCGAGCGCCGCGGCGATCCCCAGGTAGGCGCCCCACTTCAGCAGGGCGAAGCCGGTGCGGAAGTCCCACAGGCCCCCGCGGCTCCCCGGCCCCGCCAGGAGCACCAGGAGGGCGGCGAGGAGCGCCAGGCCGAAGGCGATCCTCGGCAGGAGGGAGCGGCGGTCCGCCGCGGCGGGCGAGGAGTCAGGCGGGGGGGGCGTGGTCATGGGCTTCTCCGGGCTTGGGTTTGCGGAGCCTGCGGACGGCGACGGGGACGAGGGCGAGGAGCCCCAGGAGCGCCAGGGACGCCACCACCTCGCGGGAAAGGAGCTGGTCTGCGGAGCCGATGCGCCCCAGCGACTCCCCCAGGTTGGCGAAGACGAAGCTCCCGGGGAGGATCCCCACCGCGGTGGTGGCCACGTAGGTGCGGACCCGCACCGGGGCGAAGGCGGGGACCAGGTTGGTGAGCCAGAAGGGGAAGACGGGGACCAGGCGCATGAAGAGGAGGTAGCTGGCCGCGTCCTCCCCGAACCCCTCGGCGAGGCGGCGCGCCCGCGGCCCCAGCCGCTTGCGGGCGGCGTCCGCGAACAGGTAGCGCGCCCCCAGGAACACCGCCGTGGCGCCCACCGTGGCGGCGCAGACGATGAGCGCCGTCCCCACCCAGCGGCCGAAGAGCATCCCCATCGCCAGGGAGAGCACGGTGGCCCCGGGGACCGCCAGCGCCACGGTGGCGACGTACACCGCGAAGGCCACGGCCAGGGAGCGCGCGGGGTGCGCCGCCACCCGGGCCAGGAGGCCGTCGCGGTTGGCGCGGAGCGCGTCCAGCGTGAGGTACTCGTGCCCCCCGAGAGCGAAGAAGGCCGCCACGCCCGCCGCGAACGCCGCCAGCAGGAGGAGCTTCCGGCCGCCCTTCATCCGGCGCGGCCGGCGTCCAGCAGGTCGAACAGCTTCCCGCCCAGCCCGGAGAGCTCGCGCACGCTGGCGGCCACGCTCTCCAGGGAGGCGAGCTGCTGCTCGGTGGCGGCGGCGGTCTCCTGCGAGGCGGCGGCGTTCTGCTCGCTGATCTCGGTGGCGCGGGACACGGCCTCCGCGATGGTCTCGTTCTCCTCGCGGGCCAGCTCGGTGAGCGACGCCACCCCCGCGACCTCCTCCTGGAGCTGCGCCACGCGGGTGATGCTTTCCCGCAGCGCGGCGGTGGCCCGGTCCGCCCCCTCCGCCCCCTCCGCGATGTCCGTCCGCGCCCCGCCGATCCCCTCCGCCACGCGGGCGATCTCGGCGCGGACCTCCTCGATGATGTGCCCGATGCGGAGCGCGGCGGCGGCGCTGCTCTCGGCCAGCTTGCGCACCTCGTCGGCCACCACGGCGAAGCCGCGCCCGTGCTCGCCGGCGCGCGCCGCCTCGATGGCCGCGTTCAGCGCCAGCAGGTTGGTCTGCTCGGCCACCTCGCGGATGGTGCCGGAGATGGAGGAGATCTCGCTGCTCCGGTCGCGCAGCGCCACCACCTCGCCGGTGATCTCCCCCAGCCGCCGCGCCCCCGCCTTGACCCGCCGGACCAGCTGCTCCACCTCGCCGCCCGCGCGCTGCGAGGAGCCCAGCGTCTCCCCGCCGAAGCGGTCGGCGCTGGCGAGGCGGTGCGCGATCTCGCGGCTGGCCTCGCGCAGCCCGGCGATGGCCTCGGCCACGCGCCGGAAGTCGTCGGTCTGCCGGGCCGAGCCCTCGCTCACCTCGTGCACCGCGGCGGTGACGCTCTCCCCGGTCATCCGCAGCTCCCCCGCCACGGTGTCCACCTCGCGCGCCAGCGCGGTCAGCTCCTCGGCGGTCACGCGCACCCGGTCGTCCACGCGGCGGAGGTGGATGGCCCCGGCGAGCTGCGGCTCCAGGAGGCGGAGGTACTCCAGGTGCCCTTCCTCGAAGCCCTCGGCGGGGTCGCGCGCCAGCCAGAGCGCGGCCTCCACCTGGCCGGCGTAGTGCACCGGGTACACCAGCACCCCGTCGCCCTGCGGCGCGCGGACGCCGCCGCCCGCCAGGGTGCGCTCCACCGCGGCCGCGCTCCCCGCGCCGGCGTCGCCGCCCATCCGCACCGGGAGCCCGGCGTCGTCCAGCCCCCAGAGGGAGGCGCCGCGCAGGTCGAAGTCCTCCCGCAGCGCCTCCACGGCGCGCCGCGACACCTGGTCCACGTTCCCCGCCAGGAGCAGCTCCAGCGACAGCTCCTGCGCGCGGGTGCGGAGCCGCCCCGCGTCGAACAGGTTGAAGCGGACGATGGCGTAGGCGAAGGCCACCGGCATCACCGTCCAGAGCGCCGCGTACAGGGGGAGCCCCGGGAGGAGCTCCGCCCGCACCGCCGCCCCGATCCCGGGGACGCTCTCCAGCCACCCCGGCCCCATCCCCACCAGGATCCCGCCCAGCGCCCAGGAGAGCTGGCGGCGCGTGCGCGCGCTCCCCGCGGCGCGGCGCCCGGCGGCGAAGAGCGCGACGGCCCCCCAGAAGGCCGCGAAGTCGAGCACCCGGTCGCGGAGCAGCCCGTCCAGCGTGTCGGGGAGGGCGTACGTCCCCGCGAACGCCCCGGCCACGCTCAGCGCCCACCCCAGGAGCATCGCCCCGTAGAACGCCGCGAGCCCCCGCATCCAGTCGCGGACGCGGTGGGGGAAGGAGAGGGCGGCGGCGAAGTGGAGGAGGGAGGGGGCGTGCAGGAAGGCGCCCAGCGCGAAGACCGCGTACCCGGGGGTGGGCTCGGGCTCCCCGTGCCCCGCCCCGTAGGCGGGGAGGTACAGCGCCCAGGAGGCGGCGTGGATCAGGAAGGCGGGGCCGGCGGGGACTCCCGAGGCGCGGCGGTACGCGCTGAAGCCCACCAGGAGGAAGACGTACGCCATGGCGGCGTAGGTGACCGCCGACAGCACCCCGGGGGCGGCGCCCGCCAGCGCGGACACCAGGACGACCACCAGCACCAGCCCCGCGAGGGAGGCCAGGACGACCGCGGCGTTGCGGAAGGGTGCGCTCATGAGACTCATTCGGAGCGGCCCGGCGGAGCGGGGTGCGTGGGTGGAGCCCGGGGAGCCAATCTATCACGGCGCCGGTGAACCGCAAACCGCCGCTTGAGCCGGAGAGCCGCCCGTTGTACCATGGTTGCAGGCTGTTCCCTGTCCCCTGTTCCCTGTCCCCTACATGTCCTCCGAGAGCTCCGACCGCCACCACCGCCTGGCCGAGCAGCACGGCCCCGTCCCCGTCGCCATCGTCACGGTGAGCGACAGCCGCACGCCGGAGACGGACACCAACGCGGCGTTCCTGCGCGAGGCGGTCGCGGCGGCGGGGCACACCGTGGCGGGGTACCGGCTGATCCGGGACGAGCCGGCGGAGGTGGAGGCGGCTCTGGAGGAGATGGCGGGGGGGGAGGCGCGGGTGGTGCTGTTCAACGGGGGGACGGGGATCTCCCCGCGCGACACCACCTTCGACGTGCTGAGCCGCAGGCTGGAGAAGACGCTCCCGGGGTTCGGGGAGCTGTTCCGGATGCTGAGCTGGGAGCAGGTGGGGGCGGCGGCGATGCTCTCCCGCGCGACGGCGGGGACGTTCCGGGGGCGGGTGGTGGTGTCCACGCCCGGCTCGCCCGCGGCGGTGCGGCTGGCGTGGGAGAAGCTGATCGAGCCGGAGCTGGCGCACCTGGCCTGGGAGGTGGCGCGCTGACGCGGTATATTCAGGCCTCGCCGTTCCGTCTCCGTGGTCCCCGCTCCGTCGCACGCATGACCTCCGCACTCCCGAAGAACTCCGGGCGCGCCTTCCGCCGCGCCCTGCTCCTCCTCGCCCTCGGGCTCCCGCTCCCCGCCGCCGCGC
Source organism: uncultured Gemmatimonadales bacterium (assembly GCA_963733105.1). Classification (GTDB taxonomy): domain Bacteria; phylum Gemmatimonadota; class Gemmatimonadetes; order Longimicrobiales; family Longimicrobiaceae; genus JAFAYN01. The sequence continues at coordinate 393,565 of CAVTCB010000010.1, forward strand.
AGGCGGGCGGGGGGGCGCTCACGCTGATCGCGCCGCCGCAGAGCGCGCGGGTGTACGCCCGCGACGGGTCGCTCATCGCCGAGCTGGGGCCCGAGGTGCGCACCTGGATGCCGCTCCGCTCCCTCCCCCGGCACGTGGCCCGCGCCTTCGTGGTGGTGGAGGACCGGCGCTTCTACGAGCACTCCGGGGTGGACCCGGTGGGGATCGCCCGCGCCATCAAGAGCAACCTGGAGGGCGACCGGCAGGGCGCCTCCACCATCACGCAGCAGCTCATCGGGGCCATGTACCCCAACCTGGTGGACCGGCGCCAGCAGACGCTGGACCGCAAGGTGCGCGAGGCGGAGCTGGCGCTGGCGCTGGAGCGGCGCTACGGCAAGGACCGCATCCTGGAGGCGTACCTCAACCAGATCTACATGGGGCACGGGTGGTACGGGATCGAGGCCGCGTCCCGGCACTACTTCGGGAAGTCGGCCACGCAGCTCAACTTCGAGGAGACGGCGATGCTCGCCGCCCTCCCCAAGGGCGCGGGCGTGTACTCCCCCAAGATCAACCCCGCCCGGGCGCTGGAGCGGCGCAACCTGGTGCTGGACGTCATGGCCCGCGAGGGGCTGATCACCGCGGGCGACGCCGCCGCGGCCAAGCGCCGCCCCATCCGCCTGGCCCCCAACCACGGGTACTCGGTGCGCCCGCCCTGGGTGATCGAGCAGGTGCGGCAGTTCCTGGAGCAGCGCTACGGGCCCAGGTTCGGGACCCTGGGGCTGCGCGTCTGGACCACGCTGGACCCCGCCGCCCAGCTCGCCGGGGACAGCGCGCTGGCCTCGGGACTGCGGCGCGCGGAGCGGATGCCCTGGTTCCGCGGGCCCCGCTACGGCACCCCCGCGGCGAAGAGCGGCGCCACCGGGACCAACTACCTGCAGGGGCTGGTGGTGTCGCTGGACGCCCGCACCGGGGAGATCCTGGCGATGACCGGGGGGCGCGACTGGGAGCAGTCCCACTTCAACCGGGTGACGGCGGCGCGGCGGCAGCCGGGCTCCTCGTTCAAGCCCATCGTCTACGCGGTGGCGCTGGAGCGGGGCGTGACGCCCGCCACGGTGATGCAGGACACGGCGCTCCAGATCCGCCAGGCCGGCTCGGCCGTGTACCGCCCCAAGAACTCGGACGACGTGTTCCGCGGCCCGGTGACGGTGCGCGGCGCGCTCACGCAGTCCATCAACACCGTGGCCATCCAGCTGGGGATGCAGGTGGGGTTCGGGCAGGTGACGGAGGCGGCGAAGCGCTTCGGGCTCACCTCCGCCGTCCCGCCCTACCCCTCGTCCATGCTGGGGGCGGGGGTGGTGCGCCCGCTGGAGCTGGCGGCGGCGTACACCGCCTTCGCCAACCGGGGGATGCGGGTGGAGCCGTTCCTGGTGCGGAAGGTGGCGGACGCGAGCGGGCGCACCCTGTTCGAGGCGCGCGGCAAGGGGGTGCGGGTGCTCTCCCCGGAGGTGGCGTTCCTGATGACGGACCTGATGCGCGACGCGGCGGAGAAGGGGACGGGGACGGAGGCGCGGGAGCGGCTCCCCTCGCGCATCCCCATGGCGGGGAAGACGGGGACCACGGACGACGGGACGGACGTGTGGTACGTGGGCTTCACCCCGGAGATCGTGACGGCGGTGTGGGTGGGCTTCGACACGCCCCGGAGCATGGGGGCCGGGGCCTTCGGCGGGACCCTCTCCGCGCCGATCTGGGGCGACATGATGCGCCAGGTGTACACGCGCCGCCGCACCCCGGCGCCGTGGGCGGTGCCGGCGGGGGTGGTGCGGGTGGCGGTGGACGCCGCGGGTGCGCCCGTGGGCGCGCCCTGCCCCGTGGGCCCGGTGCGCACGGAGTTCTTCCGGGCGGGGACGGAGCCGCAGGGGGCGTGCGTGCTGCGGGACGGGGTCCTGGTCTCCGCGGGCGACACCCTCCCGGCCGACTCCATCCTCCTGGAGGCCGTCCCGGCGGACACACTGATCCCCGCCGCGGACACGCTCCTCCTCCCTCCGGCGCCCCCCCGCCGGTAGCCTTTCACGAGAGGAGCGAGGATGAAGTCCGTCAGCATCAGCGAAGCCCGGGCGAGCCTCGATCGCCTCCTCGACGAGGCGGCCGACTCGGGGGAGCCCATCCTACTCGTGGGGGAGGGCTCCAGCGGCGTTCTGGTCTCCGAGGACTACTGGCGCGGCGTCCAGGAGACGCTGCGTCTCCTGTCCGTTCCCGGGATGGGGGAGTCGATCCGAGGCGGGCTCGGGACGCCGCTCGATGGCTGCGTCCCCGAGCCCGGGTGGTGAACCGCCGTCGTACCCCCTGACGAAGGTCCAAAGCCACAACGGTTACGACTTAGCTCGGTTGGTTGGAACAAACGTTTGATCGGCGTTGTACCATTACGCGCCGTTCCCCCGGGGTCTGATAAAGCCGACGCGACCCCATTCCCAAAGGCTCCCAGAGTCCTCTCCAGGATGGCACGGATGAGGGCCCGGGGGACGGCCCTCCCTCTCCGCCTCAGTTTCTCCCCGTCCGGCCCTACAGCATACCCCTAACTCCCGGCTGCACGGTCTCGCGTGCGGTGGAACCTCCCTTGCGTTCGGCTCCTGCCGGTCGGCACACGGCGCGCGCAACGGGGGACGACATGGCTCTGAAGGACACGTTCGAGCTGGTGAAGGAGGCCGGAAAGGACTTCATGGACGACGAGTGCCCGCGCCTGGCCGCGGCGCTCTCGTACTACACCGTCTTCGCCCTCCCCCCGCTCCTCATCCTCATCCTGATGATCGTCGGCGCGTTCGTGAGCCGCGAGCAGGTGCAGGAGGCGCTGCAGACGCAGATGGGGAGCATGATCGGGCAGTCGGGGGCGGAGGGGGTGCACACCATCCTCACGCACGCCAAGCAGCCGGGGGAGAGCCGGGGGATCGGCGCGGTGCTGGGGGTGCTGGCGGCGGTGTTCGGGGCGACCGGGGCGTTCGGGCAGCTCCAGGACGCGCTGAACCGCGCCTGGGAGGTGGAGCCCGACCCCGCGGCGGGCGGCCTCAAGAACTTCGTCTTCAAGCGGCTCCTCTCCTTCGGGATGATCCTGGGAGTCGCCTTCCTCCTCCTGGTGTCGCTGGCGCTGACGGCGGCGATCTCGGCCATGGGCGGCGCCCTGGGGCGCGCCCTCCCGGGGCTGGGGGAGCCGGTGCTCCACGTGATCAACTTCACGGTCACCTTCGTGGTGATCACGGGGCTCTTCGCCACCATGTTCAAGGTGCTCCCCGACGCGAAGATCGCCTGGAAGGACGTGTGGGTGGGCGCGGTGGTGACGGCGGTCCTCTTCATGGTGGGGAAGTTCGCCATCGGGCTGTACCTGGGGCGCAGCAACCCCGGGCAGGCGTTCGGCGCGGCGGCGTCGCTGGCGGTGATCCTGGTGTGGATCTACTACGCCTCCATGATCCTCCTCTTCGGGGCGGAGTTCACGCAGACGTGGGCGGTGCGGCGGGGCTCGGGGATCGAGCCGGAGGAAGGGGCGGTGCGGGTGGTGGAGGAGAAGCGCCACGTCCGCGACCCCCGGGAGGAGGCGGAGCTGAAGCGGAAGGAGGAGGGGAAGAAATAGCGTCGCGGGCGCCGGAGAGGCCCGCTATCTTTCCCCGCCGGTCGAACCGGCATCCTTCAGATCCTCTTCCAGAGGCAGCATGAGAAACGTCTCCGTCCCCACCCTCGCCGCCGCGGGCGCGGCGCTCCTCGCGCTCTCGGGGTGCGCCGCCGCGGCGCAGGCGGGCGACCCGCTCACCCGGCCGTACCCGGCCGGGGAGTGCTCGAGCTGCGCCGGGTGGAGCGTGCCGCAGGCGCCCGTCCGCATCCACGGGAACACGTACTACGTGGGGACGCGCGAGCTGAGCGCGCTGCTGATCACCTCGCCCGAGGGCCACGTGCTCATCGACGGGGCGCTCCCGAACTCCGCGCCGCAGATCCTGGACAACGTCCGGGCGCTGGGCTTCGACGTCCGGGACGTCCGGCTCATCCTCAACTCGCACGTGCACTTCGACCACGCCGGCGGGATCGCGGCGCTGCAGCGGGCCTCCGGCGCGCGCGTCGCGGCGAGCGTGCCCAGCGCCCCCGTCCTGGAGCGGGGTATCTCGGACTCCTCCGATCCCCAGTACGGCATCCTGCTCGCCTATCCCCGGGTGCCGGGCGTGCGGCGCTTCGCGTACGGGGACACCCTCCGCGTCGGCCCGATCGCGCTGGTGCCGCACCAGACGGCGGGCCACACGCCCGGCGGGACCACCTGGACGTGGCGGTCCTGCGGCGAGGGGGGCTGCCTCGACATGGTCTACGCGGACAGCCAGAGCCCGATCTCGGCGGACGGCTTCCGCTACACCGACAGCCGCACCTATCCCACGGCGGTGGCCGACTTCGAGCGGGGCTTCCGGACGCTGGAGACGCTCCGCTGCGACGTCCTGATCACCCCGCACCCCGGCGGCTCCGCCCTGTGGGAGCGCCTCGCGGGGGAGCGCGGAGGGCTGGTGGACCGGGAGGCGTGCAGGCGGTACGCGGCCGAGTTCCGCGAGCGGCTCCGGCGCCGGCTGGAGACCGAGCGCGGAGCCAGGTAGGCCCGCGGCCCTAACCGGCGGCCTCGGCGCCGGGCCCACCCCTCGATCCCGCGGCGCACGGCCTCCTCCACCGCCGCGCCCACGAGGTGCCCCGCCTCCGTGTGCTTCCCGGCGTAGGGAAGGGGCTCCCCGCCCTCGGGCGCGGCGACGACGATGCAGTCCGTCCCCGTTCCCGTCGCGGGGAGGCCCGTGCGGAGGCTGCGGACCCCGGCCTCCAGCACCGCCAGCGTCCGCGCCTCGGCGGCGAGGGCCAGGGTCTCCGCCAGCGCCTCCTCGGTGAGCGGGGCGGAGACGTGGACCAGGAGGTTGATGGTCCCCACCTTCGCCGCCGCGATGGTGGAGCCGACGCCCGGCGGGTCGCCCGCGCGCAGCGCGTTCCCCAGCCCCACCGTCGCCACGCACCGCCCGGACAGTCCCTCGCCGGTCTTCCGCTCGACGTCCACGTACCCGTCCAGCGAGGCGCTGGTGAGGAGCCCCACCGCGTCCGGGAGGCCGGCGGCGGCCAGGCGGTCCCGCAGCAGCTCGCGCGGGTCGGTGTCCGGGCACAGCTCGGCGTTCACCACCTGGTGCCAGGCCACGGCGTCCGCGCGGCGGCGCCCCCCGCCCACCACGGCCCAGCTCAGCACGGCGTGCGGCTCCGCGAAGCGCGCGACCAGCCAGCGGCCCTCCCGGACGACGCGCACGCTCATTTGATCCGCACGGGAATTCCGGAGACCATCAGCACCACCTCCTCCGCCGGGGCGGCCAGGAGGGCGTTGGCGCGCCCCAGGGCGTCGCGGTACCAGCGCCCCAGCGAGGTGGGCGGGTGGACGCCCATCCCCACCTCGTTGGTGACCACGATCGTCGTCCCCTCGCGCGCGAGCGCCGCGTCGCGCAGCGCCTCCGCCTCCGCCAGCACCGCCGCCTGCGCGGCCTCCTCCCCCTCCGCCTCCGCGGCCAGCAGCGCGTTGGAGGCCAGCACCGTCAGGCAGTCCACCAGCACCACGGCCGTCCGCGCGGCCCGCACCGCCGCCGCCGCGTCGCGCGGGGCCTCCACGGTGGCCCACTCCACGGGGCGCTCGGCGCGGTGGCGGGCGATGCGCCGCTCCATCTCCGCGTCCAGCGCCTCCGCCGTGGCGACGTAGGTGACCTCCGCGCCCGCCATCTCCCCGGCGCGGCGCTCGGCCCAGCCGCTCTTCCCGCTCCGCGCCCCGCCGGTCACCAGGACGATCCGCCCCATCGGCTACGCCCCCGCCCGGGCGAAGCCGGCGAGCCGGTCCACCGCGTCCATGTCGAGCGCGGCCTCCACGGCGTCGGCCAGGCGGTCCAGCTCGCGGTCCAGGTGCGCGTCCCAGGCGGAGCCCGCCCGCGCCTCCGCGCCCAGCGAGGCGAGCCAGGCCGCGCGCAGGGCGTCGTCCGCGAAGACGCCGTGCAGGTAGCACCCCCAGACGCTCCCCGAGACCACCCCCGCGGGCTCCCCCCCGATCTCCATCAGCACCTCCGCGCCGGGGCCGGCCTCCGTGCGCCCGTGGTGGATCTCGTACCCCGCCGCCTCCCGGCCGCGGAGCGCCGCCAGCGGGCCGGCGCCCGCCGTCCAGCGCCCGCGTGCCCGGCGCGTGGTCTTCCCCTCCGCCAGCTCCGTGCGCACGTCGAGGAGCCCCAGGCCGGGGACCTCGCCGCCGCCCTCCAGCCCCAGCGGGTCGGCCACCGTGGCGCCGAGCATCTGGTAGCCGCCGCACAGGCCCACCACGGGGACGCCGGCCGCGGCGCGGGCGCGGACCGCGGCGGCGAGGCCGCTCTCCCAGAGCCAGCGCAGGTCGCCCGTGGTGTTCCGCGTCCCGGGGAGGACCACGGCGTGGGCGCGCTCCAACCCCTCCGGCCGGTCGGTCCAGCGGACGCGGACGCCGGGCTCGGCGGCGAGCGGGTCCAGGTCGTCGAAGTTGGCCAGGTGCGGGAGGCGCACGGCGGCGATCTCGATCCCCCCCGCCGAGCCGCGGTCGTCCAGGGAGGCGGCGTCCTCGTCGGGGAGGTCCAGGCGGAGCCAGGGGACCACGCCCAGGGTGGGGACGCCGGTCCGCTCGCGGAGGACTTCGGGGGCGGGGGCGAGGAGGGAGGCGTCGCCGCGGAACTTGTTGAGGACGAAGCCGGCGATGCGGGCGCGGTCCTCCTCCGGGAGGAGCGCCCAGGTGCCGTAGAGCGCGGCGAAGGCGCCGCCCCGGTCGATGTCGGCCACCAGGAGCACGGGGGCGCCGGCCTCCCGCGCCACGCGCATGTTGACCACGTCGGGGAGGTTGATCTCCGCGGGGCTCCCGGCGCCCTCGATCACCACCAGGTCGGCGTCGGCGCGCACGGCGGCCAGGGAGCGGCGCACCACCTCCCAGAGCGCGGCCTTCCGCTCGGTCCAGGGGAGGGCGGTGAGCGCCGGGTCGCGCCGGCCCAGGACGATCACCTCGGAGCGGGTGTCGGCCAGCGGCTTGAGGAGGACGGGGTTCATCTCCGGGCGCGGCTCCACCCCCGCGGCGCGCGCCTGGAGCGCCTGCGCGCGGCCGATCTCCCCGCCGCAGGGGGTGACCGCCGCGTTGTTGCTCATGTTCTGCGCCTTGAACGGGAGCACGCGCACCCCCCGCCGCGCGTAGACGCGGCAGAGGGCGGCGGTCAGCAGGGACTTCCCCGCGCCGGAGGAGGTCCCCTGCACCATCAGCGTGCGAGCGGTCAAGCCGGAGCCGCGGAGCGGGTGGCAGAGGTCGGGAGGCCCGAGTCTACCGCCTCGCGGGGGAGGGTGTCAATTTCGATGTGGTACCGGGTCTGGTTGAAGCGGGACGAAGGGTTGGGTTCGGGCGTGCCCCCGGCTGCGCCGGGGTCGGGCTGCGGCTCCGTAGGACACGATACGACCGTGTCCAACGGAGGCGAGCCCCCGCAAACCACGCGGGGTCTCGCCCCTTCGGGCTCGCATCCCTCACGCAACTGCTTACCGTACGGGTAGTTGTAGTAGGAGTCGCCGACGACCCCGCCCGATCCAACCGGATTTGGTATGAGGCGGGTCCAGCGGTGTGGACGCGTCGCCGGACGCCTTGCATCTTCCCCGCATGCCCGACCTCCACCTCCCCCGCCTCGTCCTCGCTGCTCCCGCCACCGGGCAGGGTAAGACCACGGTGGCCGCGGCGCTGATGCGCCTCCTGGCCGACCGCGGGCTCCGCGTGGCGCCGTTCAAGGCGGGGCCGGACTACGTCGATCCCTCCCACCACCGCGCCGCCGCGGGGCGGGCGAGCCGCAACCTGGACGGGTGGCTCCTCCCGCCGGACACGCTGCGCGCCCTGTTCCGCCGCGCCGTGACGGGGGAGCGGGAGGCGGACGTGGCCGTCGTCGAGGGAATGATGGGGCTGTTCGACGGGCGCTCGGCCACGTCGGAGGAGGGCTCCACGGCGGAGACGGCGAAGCTGCTCGCCGCGCCCGTCGTCCTCGTGCTGGACGTGTGGGCCATGGCGCGCTCGGCCGCCGCCGTGGTGCGCGGCTTCCACGGCTTCGACCCGGCGCTCCCGCTCGCGGGGGTGGTGCTGAACCGCGCCGCGGGTACCGGGCACTACCAGATCTGCCGGGACGCGATCGAAGCGGCAACGGACGTCCCCGTGCTCGGCTGGCTCCCGGCGGACCCGGCGCTCGCCGTCCCGGAGCGCGACCTGGGACTGGTGCTCGCGGGGGAGGCGCGGATGGAGCTGGACCGGCTGGCCGAGCGCGCCGCGGCCACGCTGGACGTGGACGGCCTGCTGCGGACGGCCCGCGCCGCGCCCCCGCTCCCGGACGGGCCCGACCCGCTCCCGCCCGCCGCCGGGACGACGCGCGCCACGATCGCCGTCGCCCGGGACGCGGCGTTCGACTTCTACTACGAGGACAACCTGGACCTCCTCCGCGACCTGGGGGCGGAGCTGCGCTTCTTCTCGCCGCTGGAGGACGCGCGGCTCCCGGAGGGCGCGGGGGCGCTGTACCTGGGCGGCGGCTACCCGGAGCTGCACGCCGCGCGGCTGGCGGCCAACGGGGAGATGCGCGAGGCGGTGCGCCGCTTCGCCGCGTCGGGGAAGCCGGTGTACGCCGAGTGCGGGGGGCTCATGTACCTGTCGGAGGCGCTGGAGGACGCGGCCGGCGAGCGCCACCCGATGGCCGGCGTGGTCCCCGGCGTCTCCGTCATGCGCGAGCGCGTCACCCTCGGCTACCGCGAGGTCCGCGCGCTCCGCGACTCCCCGCTGGCGCGGGCGGGGGAGACGGTGCGCGGGCACGAGTTCCACTACTCCGTCCTGGAGCCCGCCCCGGCGGAGCCCGCGTACCGGCGCGCGGACGGCGGGGAGACGGAGGGCGCCGTCGCCGGGCCGCGCGACAACGTGCTCGCCACCTACCTGCACGTGCACTTCGGGACCGATCCGCGGCTGGCGCGGCGGCTGGTGGACGCCGCGGCCTCCGCGCAGCCCGGGAAACGAGACTCTTGACAGCAGCGCCCCAGGTGCTAAATAATTCGCACGTGCTAATTATTTGGCAGACACCCCGGAGCCGCGCATGCCGAAGAAGTCGCCGCCCCTCCCCGACCTGAGCCGCCGCGAGCGGCAGATCATGGACGTGATCTACAGGCTGGGGCAGGCCACCGCGGCCGAGGTGCTTGACCGCCTCCCCGAGCCGCCCAGCTACTCCGCCGTCCGCACGCTGCTCCGCATCCTGGAGGAGAAGGGGCACGTCCGCCACGAGCAGGACGGCCCGCGCTACGTCTACCTCCCCACCGTGCCGCGCGACTCCGCCAAGGAGTCCGCGCTCCGGCACCTCCTGGGCACCTTCTTCGACAACTCCGCCGAGGCGGCCGTCGCCGCCCTCCTCGACCTCAAGGGGGACGGCCTCTCCGAAGCCGAGCTGGACCGCCTCTCCCGCCTCATCGACCAGGCCCGCCAGCAGGAACGGTGACCATGAGCGCACTCCCCGACCTCCTCCCCGCCCCGCTCGCCTTCGGGGTGGAGCTGGCCCTCAAGGGCACCGTCCTCCTCCTCGGCGCGGTGCTCCTCGCCGCCCTCCTGCGCGGCGCCGCCGCGGCCGCGCGCCACCTGGTGTGGACGCTCGCCGTGGTGGGGCTCCTGGCGCTCCCGGTCCTGTCGCCGCTCCTCCCCGGGGTGGACGTCCCGCTCCCCCGGGCGTGGACCACCGCGGCCCCGGTCCTCCTCCCGCCGACGCTGGCGGCCCCGCCCGCTCCGCCGGCCACGCCCCGGGAGAGCGCCGACGCCGGCTGGCCCGCCCCCCTCCCGCCGGCGGAGGCGTCCGCTCCGCCCGCCCTCTCCCAGCCCAACGGGGCGTCCGCGATCCCCGCGGCCCCGGCGCGCGGCTCCGGGTGGGAGTGGGTGCTGGCCGCGTGGGCGGCCGGGGCCCTGGCGCTCCTCGCCCGGCTGGCGCTGGGGGTGGGGCGGCTGTGGCACCTCTCGCGGCGGGCCGAGGAGGTGCGCGACCTGCGCTGGAGCACGCTCGCGGCGGAGGTCTCGGAAGATCTGGGGCTGCGGCGCCCGGTGCGCCTGCTCCGCGGCCCGGGCGCGGCCATGCCGATCACCTGGGGAACCCTGCGCCCGGTGGTGCTCCTCCCGGCGGAGGCGGACGCCTGGCCGGAGGCGCGCCGGCGCGTCGTCCTCCTCCACGAGCTGGCCCACGTCGCGCGCGGCGACTGCCTGACGCAGCTCCTGGCCCAGCTCGCCTGCGCCCTGTACTGGTTCCACCCGCTGGCCTGGCACGCCGCCCGGCGGCTCCGCACCGAGCGGGAGCTGGCGTGCGACGACCGCGTGCTGGGGCTGGGGACCCCGGCGCCGGAGTACGCCGGGCACCTGCTGGACGTGGCGCGCGCCTTCCGCGCCGGGCGGCGCGCGGACGTGGCGGCCATCGCCATGGCGCGCCCCTCCCAGCTGGAGGGGCGGCTCCTGGCGGTGCTGGACGGCCTCCGCGACCGGCGCCCCCCCTCGCGCGGGGCGCGGCTCGCCGCCGGGGCCGCGGCGCTGGCGCTGGTGCTCCCCCTCGCGGCGCTCCGCCCCGGGGCGCCCGCGCCGGCCGGGGCCGCCGCGCCGCCGCCGGCCGCGCGGGAGGCGGCCCCGGCCCCTCTCGCGGCGGTGGCGCCGCAGGGCTCCCCGCAGGAGCGCCGGCTGGCGGTGCGGAGCGGGGGGACCCTGTTCCTGGAGCTGGGGGCGGACGTGGGCGCGCGCGTCACGGGGTGGGACCGCGAGGAGCTGTGGGTGCGGGGGGACGAGGGGCGGCTGACGGTGGAGGCGGTGCGGGGCGGGGCGCGCGTCGCCGCGCCGCAGGCCGGCCGCGACGGGCGGAAGCTGGAGGTGCGGGTGCCGCGCCGCTTCGGCGTGCAGGTGCACGCCTCGGGCGGCGGGGTCGAGCTGCGCGACCTGCGCGGGCGCTTCTCCGGGAGCACCGGAGGGGGCGGGCTGGCGCTGAGCCGCGTCCAGGGGGAGGCGCGGCTGCAGACCGGGGGCGGCGGCGCGATGCTCGCCGCCTCGCGCCTGGAGGGCCGGGTGGACACCGGCGGCGGCGGGGTGGTGCTCGACACCCTGCGGGGCGGGCTGGAGATCGTCTCGCGGGGCGGCTCGGTCCTCACCGGCGTGAGCGGCACCGTCGTGGACCTCGACATCGAGGTCGACGTCGAGAGGGAAGGCTTCGCCTACGTCACCGGGGAGGGCGGGGGGCGCCTGGACGCGGTGGAGGCGATCGGGCGGAACGCTCCCCCGGAGGCCGCCGCGGCGGCGCTGGCGCGGCTCGCCTTCGAGGACCGCGACGTGGACGTGCAGCGCGAGGCGGCCGAGACGCTGGGCGGGCTGGCCGGGGCCCACGGGACGGCGGAGCTGGTGCGCATCGCCCGGACCCACCCCGCGGCGCCGGTGCGCCGCGAGGCGGCGGAGGCGCTGGGGGTCAAGGCCACCGACGACGCCATCGCGGCCCTGCGCGAGCTGGTCGACCGCGACGCGGACCGCGGGGTGCGCGCCGAGGCGGTGGAGTCGCTGGCCGGGGCCGGGGAGCGCACGGACGTGCGGCGGCGGACCACGCCCGCCGAGGTGCGGGCCATGGTGGAGCGGATCTCCCGCACCCACCGCGACCCGGCCGTGCGCCGGCAGGCCCTGGAGGGGCTGGGACAGCTGGACGAGCTGCACGAGCTCTCGGCCGAGGGGGAGCCGCTCGCTCCGCTCTCCCGGCTCTCCCCGCAGGACGACCCGGCGAGCGAGCGGCTGGCCCCCCTCCCCGGCGGCGCGCTGCGCCTGAGCGACGAGGCGCTGCGCGGCGCCCCCGACGCCGCGGCCATCCGCCGGCTCCGCGCCGCCGCGGCGCACCGCAAGACCGGCCCCGTCGACCTGGTGCGCGAGCGGGCGGAGTGGGCGCTGTCGCAGGTGCGGGACGGACGGGTGGTGGAGACGCTGACCGCCGCGCTGCGGAGCCCCGACTGGCGCGTGCGCGCCAACGCCGCGTGGGCGCTGGGGGTGGCGGAGGACCGCCGCGCCGTCGCCCCGCTGGTGGCGGTGCTGGCCGACGGGACGTGGCGGGTGCGGGCCAACGCCGCAGCCTCGCTGGCCGCCCTCCCCGACGCCCGCGCGGTGGAGCCGCTGGTCCGCGCGCTCGCCGACGCGGAGTGGCAGGTGCGCGCCGCCGCCGCGGACGCGCTGGGCCGCGCCGGCGACCGCCGCGCCGTGGCCCCGCTCAGGACCGCGTTCCGCGACGCGCACATGGCGGTGCAGGACGCCGCCGCGACGTCGCTGGAGCGACTCAAGGCTCAGGACCGGGCGTAGCCCGCGGAGGCCGGGCTCCGCCCGCCCCCGCGTCCCCGAATGCCAAAAATTTAGCAGGAGGTCCCATGCGAGCGACGCTTCTCTTCCTCCTCCTCTGCCTCGCGGCGGCGCTCGCGGCCCCGGCCGCGCCCGCGCAGGCCCCCGCCGACTCGGTGCGCGTGGCGCGGGCCGCGCGCCTCGCGGGCGCCCTACGCCTGGACGGGCGGCTGGACGAGGCCGCCTGGAGCGCCGCCGCGCCCGCCGCGGGCTTCACGGAGAGCTGGCCCAGCCCCCGCGCCCCCGCCCGCGACGCCACCGAGGCGCGCGTCCTGTACGACGACGCGGCGCTGTACGTGGGGGTGCGGATGCACGACGCCCGCCCGGACTCCATCGCCGCGCAGCTCGCCCGGCGCGACGCCTCGGGGATCTACTCCGACTGGGTGCACGTGATGGTGGACTCGTACCACGACCGGCGCACCGCCTTCCGCTTCTCCGCCAACCCGCGCGGGGTGCAGAAGGACGTGTTCCACTCCGACGACGGCAACGAGGACGCGAGCTGGGACGCGGTGTGGACCGTGGCGACGCGCGTGGACTCCGCCGGGTGGACGGCCGAGTTCCGCATCCCCTTCTCGCAGCTCCGCTTCGGGCCGCAGCCGGCGGGGAGCGAGCGGGTGTGGGGGCTGGGGATACAGCGCGACGTGGCGCGGCGCGAGGAGCGCACCTCCTGGTCGCCGTGGACGCGCGACGACGGGGGCTTCGTGTCGCGCTTCGGCGAGCTGCGCGGGCTGGTGGGCGTCCCCACCCCCACGCGGCTGGAGCTGCAGCCGTACACCAGCGCCCGCGTGACCCGCGCCCCCGGCGACCGGGGCGACCCCTTCCACGCCTCCACCGACGCCGCCGCCTCGGTGGGCGCGGACGTGCGCTACGGGCTCCCCTCGGGGCTCACGCTCACGGCCACGGTGAACCCGGACTTCGGGCAGGTGGAGGTGGACCCCGCGGTGGTGAACCTGAGCGCCTTCGAGAGCTTCTTCGACGAGCGCCGCCCCTTCTTCGTGGAGGGGAGCGACATCTTCCAGTTCGGGCATCCCACGGCGTCGTTCAACGACTACGGCTACACGCCGGTCTTCTACTCCCGCCGCGTCGGGCGGCAGCCGCAGCGCGGGCTGGGCGCGCTCTCCCCCGTGTACGCCGACGTGCCGGAGCAGACCACCATCGCCGCGGCGGTGGAGCCGCTGACCAACTACTTCGCGGGGCGGGTGCGGCGCGACCTACGCGGCGGGAGGACGGTGGTGGGGGGGATGGCGACGGCGGTGAACCGCCAGCTGGAGGACCCGGCGCTGGCGGGGCTCCTCCGCTCCTCGGCCTACCTGGCGGGGGTGGACTGGGACCACGCCTGGGCCGACCGCTCCTGGAACCTGAACGGCTTCCTGGCGGGGAGCCGGATCGGCGGGGAGCGCGGGGTGCTGGCGGCGGCGCAGAACAGCAGCGCCCGCTACTTCGGGCGCCCGGACGCGGACCACCTCTCGGTGGACTCCACGCGCACCTCCCTGGAGGGGTACGCGGGGGCGCTGTCGCTGGCGAAGACGGGGGGGCGGCACTGGCTGGGGTCGCTCACCTTCCAGACCACCAGCCCGGGGTTCGAGGTGAACGACGTGGGCTTCCAGAGCCGGGCCGACGTCCGCGCCCTCTCCACCTTCCTCCAGTACCGCGAGAACCGGGCGGGGCGGCGCTTCCGCAGCTACACCGTGTACGGCTTCACCAACCACGCCCGGAACTTCGGGGGCGACCGGGTCTTCGACGCCTACGCCCTGGCGGGGAACGTACAGCTCGCCGGCTTCTGGACGGTGGGCTCGCGCGCGGGGTACAGCCCGGAATACGCCAACGACCGCCTCACCCGCGGGGGGCCGCTGGCGGCGGTGCCGGCGCAGTGGAACGTGTCGCTGGACGTGCGCTCCGACTCGCGCCGCAGGTACGTGGCGGGGACCAGCCTCTACTACCGCGAGGACGCCTCGGGGGAGTACGACCGGGTGGTGGGGGGCTCGCTGGAGATGCGCCCCTCCTCCACCGTCCTCCTCCGCCTGGAGCCCTCCGTGGCCTGGGAGCGCGACACGGACCAGTTCGTCCGCTCCGCGGCCGACCCGCGGGCGGAGGCCACCTTCGGGCGCCGCTTCGTCTTCGCGGACGTGGAGCAGACCACGGTGTCCATGGGGACGCGCCTGGACTGGACCTTCACGCCGCACCTCTCCCTCCAGCTCTACGCGGAGCCCTTCGTGGCGGCGGCGGATTTCTCCGGCTACAAGGAGTTCCTGCGCCCCGGGGGCTACGACTTCGGAGTGTACGGCCGCGGGCACGGGACGCTCCGCGAGGAGGGCGGGCGCTTCGTGGCGGACCCGGACGGGGCGGGTCCGGCGCCCTCCTTCGCCTTCGGGGAGGCGTTCGGGCAGCGCGACTTCACGCTCCGCTCGCTCCGCGGCAACGCGGTGCTGCGCTGGGAGTACCGTCCGGGCTCGGCGCTCTTCCTGGTGTGGCAGCAGGACCGGGGCGGGGTGGGGGAGGGCGGGGCCTTCGACCTGGGGCGCGACGCGGACGCCCTGTTCGGCGCGCCCGCCTCCAACGTGTTCCTGCTGAAGGCGACGTACCGGATCGGGAGGTGAGGCGCGGAGGGGCCGGGGGGCCGGCTCACCTCCCGCACACGAGGGCGCGCACGGGACTTTCGGGAGCCCCGTCCTCGCGCGCCCTCAGCGCGCTCCCCAGGTACGAGACGAACTCCTCGTCGCGCTCCGCCTCTGCCCGGCCGGCCCGGACCTCCCCGAGCGCGAGGGCCGGGAAGAGCTCCCTCATCCGCTCCGGCCCGGGGAGGCCCGCCCGGGTCGCGTCGAGGATGCTCTCCGCCATGGCGGAGAGCCGCGGCTCGCGGCGCCGCCGCGCGACGTCCAGGCCCAGGCTCGCGGCCCGCCTCGCGCGCTCCAGCTGCATCGCGGCGACGGACGCGAGCGCCAGCTGGCCGAAGGCCGCCGCGTGGCCGTCCTCCGAGTCCTGCCCGACATGCAGGCGTAGGCTTCCAGCCACGATGCCTCGTAGACGTCCTCCTGCTCCAGCTCGGCCGCGGCCCGCGCGATGCTCGCCAGGAGCACCGGGCGGAACGCGGGGTCCCGGACACGGGGCTCGATCGCCTGGAAGAGCACCAGGGCCAGCCCGGCTTCCCCGTGGAGGTGCATCCACGTCCAGGCGATGTCGTTCGCCATGCGGACCAGCTGGCCGTGCCCCGGCCCGTACGCCCTCACCGCCTCCCGGGCGAAGCCCATCCCCTCCCCCGTCTCGCCGTGCTCGAAGTGCATCACGGCGAGGTCGTACAGCGCATCCCCCTCCAGGCGCCGCAGCTCCCCCTTCCTGGCCGCCCCGAGCGCCAGGCGGTGCAGACGGACCGCGCCGGGAGTGTCGCCGCGCTCGCGCCTGAGGTTTCCCAGGCCGGAGAGGGCGAGCGTGTGGTGCTCCCAGTCCCGGGAGGCCGCGGCCTTTTCCACGGTGTGCCGCAGCCACGCTTCCGCTTCCCCGTGCAGGGCGAGGGACCGGAGGAGCCGGCCGACGTGGTAGGCGACCGGGACGCTCTCCGGCACGGCCAGCAGCGTCGCCTGGTGGAAGACGACGGCGGACCGGAGCGCCCCCTCCTCGCGTTCCAGCCAGTCGCCGGTCCAGGCCAGTCCCAGCGCTACGGCCTCCGCGCTGTGGGCGTCCGGCTCCTCGCGCAGGAGCTCGAAGGTGCGCCTGACCCGCTCCCTGAGCCCCGGCGGAAGCGCGGTGACGTCGGGTACCGCGCCCGGGACGCGCCGCTCCGGGACCGGCGCCGCCAGCCACGCCCGCGCCTCGTGCAGCAGCTGCCGGAGGACCCGGGCCGCGTCCGCGGGGTGCTCCTCGCCGATGACCTGGTCGGCCGTGACGGCGTCCCCGCCCGCGACGAACGGGAACGGGAACGCGGGCGGGGGGGAGCGGCGGCGTCTGCTCACGGCCCTCATTGCGAGTCGAAAGGGTTCAAAACGAGCGCGTGCATATCTCTCGTGTAGGCACGGAATGGCTGCGCGCTTAGTTTCAGCATGCTCCCAATCCCTTCACTCCCATCAGGAGAACCTCACATGAGGGCAGCGCGCACGTTCCTCCCCCTCCTTGTCGCGGCCTCGCTACTGGCCGTGGGCTGCACCGGACCGCTCCCGACCAGCGCGGAGTCGGGTGTCAACCAGAGCCTGCAACCCCTTCCGGCCGGGGAGCCGCCCTTCCTCGGCAGTCCGCAGTCGTTTTCGGAACCGGATTCCTCCTCCCTCACGGGACGGGGCATCGGAACTTTTGGCTCTGGCGGTTGAGAAATCGCCGTACCTGAATGCGCGGGGCAGTGCTACCCCGCCGCCCTTAGTTTCAGCATCCCTTCACTCCCATCGGGAGAACTCACATGAAGGCAGCGCGCACGTTCCCCCCCCTCCTTCTCGCGGCCTCGCTACTCGCCGCGGGCTGCACCGAACAGCTCCTGACCGGCGCGGAGTCGGGCTTCAATCAGAGCCTACAGCCCCTTCCGGCAGAGGAGCCGCCATTCCTCAGCGATCCGCAGTCGTCTTCGGAACCGGATTCCGCCTCCCTCACGGGGAGGGGCATCGGAACGATAGGCTCCGGCGGGTGAGAAATAGCCGCACCTGCATGTGCGGGGGGAGTTGCTACCCCGCGCGTGCAGCCAGGCGGCGGACGAGCAGCCGGGCCAGGTTGTCCGCCGCTTCCAGAACCTCTGGATCGTCCGGTGGAACGATCAGTTCGGGCGCGAACCGCTCTTCCGGCACGGAGTCGAGCAGGACTCGAGCCCTCGCGCTCACCTCCGATTCGCCCCGTTGGCCGGAGAGTTCCAGCGCATGATGGGCAGCGAGCTCGGCCCGGGTCCAGTCCTCGAGCGCGGCGGCTCCGTAGGCGAGCATGAGGAGAGCCACGCACGCGCGGTCGGTGTTCGGGTTACGAGCCAGGCTCAGGTGCACGGCCACCCAGGCGTCGGTGAAGAGCTTGATGTCGCCCACGCCCGCAGCCGCACGGCCGAGCGACGAGAGCGCGACAGGCGCCAGCCCGTTCGAGTCAGCAGCTTCGACACGGCCTGGAAGACCACGAGGGCCCGCCGGTAGAAGCCCTGGTTCATCCAGAAGGTGGCGACGTCGTGCGCCAGGGAGACGAGCTGCGGGCTCGCCGCCGAGTAGGCCCGTGCCGCCTGCTGCGCGTATCTCTCGGCCTCGGCTACCCGGTGCTGATCGACCGCGATGGTGAAGAGGTCGTGCAGGGCCATCGCCCTGACGTGCCAGAAGCCGCGCCTGCGTGCCACCCGCAGGGCCCGCAGGTGCGCCGCCTTCGCCTCCTCGTAGTCGCCGCGCTGGAGGCAGACGTTCCCGAGCCCGATCCAGGAAAGCGCGTACGACTGCTGGTCCCCCGTCCGCCAGGAGAGCACCCGCGCCCTCCGGAACCACGTTTCCGCGCGGCTGTACTCCGCGTTCCGGCGGCAGTACAGTCCCACGGTGTACGCGTGGGCCGGGTCGCGGGGGAGGACGAGGGCCGCGCCCTGCGCGAAGGAGATCGCGGTCCTGGGAAAGTCGTGCGCCTCCGCCCATGCGGCCACGGAACGGAGCGCGGAGGCGAGCCTTTCCTCGCTGACGCCGCCGTCGGGCTGGAGAACGCCGGAAAGGACCTGGAGCGGACCCGCCAGGTCGGGTGCCAGGGCGACGGAGCGCAGCTCGCGGGACCGGCGCTCCGCTGCCGTCCGGAAGAACAGCTCGGGCCGCCGGGGCGCCGGAGTGCCCGCCCACAGCACGCTGTCGCGGAGCGCCTCCCAGAGCACCAGCCCCTGCGGGTGCCGCCACTCCTCGAGGACGTCGAAGCCGTCGAACGGCTCGCCGGCGCTGAGCAGGGCCGGGGGCGCCGCCTGGGGGCGGCCTTCGCCTTCCGTTCTTCTCGACGCCCTGCCGGAGTCGGCCATGGGAGAGGGAGGGGTTTGGATGGTGACTACGCCGGCCCCTGATTAGTAGACGCTATATATTCGCACGTTTCGGGTGGGGTCAACAAAGACGATCCGCCACTGTCCCAAACGGAGCCATCCCTGCTCCGGTACGCTTGCTCGCCGCCGGGAGCGAGAGTACCGTTCCGGGAGACGACCGCTCAGCCGATCCCCGGGCCCCCCGGCCGCCATGTCCGCTCCCCGCCTCCCCGTCCTCCTCCTCGCCGCGGCGCTGGCCGCGCCCCCGCTGGCGGCGCAGCAGCGTCCCTCCCCCCTGCCGGTGCTCGCCGCGCCGGCCCTCCTCGCGCACGCGGCGCCCGGTACTGCGTCACTGGACGCGCGTGAGGGCGGTGGCCTCCCGCTCCTGGCGGCCAGCGGGTTGGTGGCGGGGGCGGCGGGAGCGCTCGGGGGGGCGCTGGCGGGGCTGGTGGCGTCGTGCGCGGGGCGAGAGGACGAGAACGAGTCGTGCTACCTCAACTCGTGGCTCTGGGGCGCCGCCATCGGGGAGTCGCTGGCCGTGCCCGTCGGCGTGCACCTGGCGAACGGGCGGCGCGGGAGCCTGGGGCTGTCGCTCCTGGCCTCGGCGGGGCTGGGGGCGCTGGGGCTCGCCCTGCTGGAGGAGACGCACTACGACCCGCCCGGCGCCGTCCTCGTCTCCGCGGGGATTCCGCTGGCGCAGCTCGTCACGACCATCGCCGTGGAGCGCGCGACGGCGCGCTGAGGTGCCGCCGGCGCGCCCCACCCGGCGGCCTGAGAGCCGCCACCCTCTCCCGTTCCGGGAGGGGCATCTCCAAGCTTCGATTCCCACCTTCCACGGTGTCGTGGCAGGGCCCCCCCACCCCAACCCCCCCGCAAGCAGGGGAGGGGCTTTCGTGGTCCCGCGTGAGGGATGCGCGCCCGACAGGGCCGAGACCCCGTGCCGTTTGTTGGGGCTCGGCGGAGTTAGGCACAGTCGTATCGTGCCTTACTCCGCGCGCAGCCCGGCCCCCGCCAGGGGGGACACGCCCGAATCCAGCTCTCGAAGCTTCTCCTCGCACGCATCCTGCGGCAGACGCGCGCTCCGTTCGTTCATAGGTGAACCGACACGAAACCGGAGAAGCACGCACATGTCCAGCAGCACCACTCCCGACGCCCGCGCCGCCGGAACGTTCCGTCTGGGAGGCGACCTCGAGGTCCACCGGCTCGGCTTCGGCGCCATGCGCGTCACCGGGAAGGGGATCTGGGGCCCGCCGGAGGACCGCGACGAGGCCCTCCGCACCCTGCGCCGCGTCCCGGAGCTGGGAATCGACCTGATCGACACCGCCGACTCCTACGGTCCCAACGTCAGCGAGGAGCTGATCGCCGAGGCGCTGCACCCGTACCCCGAGGGGCTGGTGATCGCCACCAAGGCCGGGCTGGTGCGCCCCGGCCCCGACCAGTGGGACCCCGTCGGCCGCCCCGAGCACCTGCGCGCGCAGTGCGAGGGGAGCCTGCGCCGCCTGCGCGTGGAGCGCATCGACCTGTTCCAGCTGCACCGCATCGACCCGGAGGTCCCCGCCGACGACCAGTTCGGCACCCTCGCCGAGCTGCAGAGGGAGGGGAAGGTGCGCCACCTGGGGCTCTCGGAGGTGGGGGTGGAGGAGATCGAGCACGCGCGGCGCCACTTCCCCGTGGCCTCGGTGCAGAACCGCTACAACGTGGGGGACCGGGAGTGGGAGGAGGTGGTGGAGTACTGCGAGCGGGAGGGGATCGGCTTCATCCCCTGGTACCCGCTGGCGGCCGGCCCGCTGGCCCGCGAGGGGGGGCCGGTGGACCGCATCGCCCGCCGGCTGGGCGCGACGCCGTCGCAGGTGGCGCTCGCCTGGCTGCTGCGGCGCTCGCCGGTGATCCTCCCCATCCCCGGGACGGGGAAGGTGCGCCACCTGGAGGAGAACACGGCCGGGGCCGCCGTGCGCCTCAGCGACGACGACATGCGGGAGCTGGAGCGGGGGGTGGGCGAGGAGGACGGCGGGGAGGGGTAGCCCCTCCCCGCCGGGGGCGCGGCTTACCGCGCGGTGCGGCGCTCGATGAAGACGGAGGCGGCGAGCTGCGCGGCGGGGACCATCACCGTCACCGCCTGCGCCCCCTTGTCGGAGAGCAGGCTCGCCGCGGACACCCCCGCCGCGGCGATCCCCACCGAGGCGAGGGCGGCCAGGGGGTAGCTCCCCCGCCGCCCCTCGGCCAGGTGCACGCCGAGCGGGGTCCCCATCGACTCCCCCAGCGCCGCGCCGATGAACAGGGGGATGGCGCACACCTCGTCCCCTTCGCAGGCGCGGACGAAGGGGACGGCGGCCAGCCCCCCGGCGAGGGCGCCGAGCGTCCCTCCCCCGATCCCCCACAGGACGGGGCGCCCCACCCCGGCCCCGGCTCCGCCGCTCCCTCCCCAGCGCCCCACCTCGAAGCGGGCGGCCAGCTCCACCGAGGGGACCCACTCCGTGCCGGCCTCCCGTGTGGTGGGGCCGCCGCCGGAGAAGGGGACCTCCTCGAACACGGGGGCGCGGTGCAGCGTCCCGTCCACCCCCACCGCCCAGGCGCCCCGCCCCACCGCCAGCCCCGCCCCCACCAGCGGGTCGAACCCCTCCACCACCCCCTGCTGCCCCACGTAGGCGCGGGCCTCCGCGCTCGCCTCCCCCACGCCGGCCGTCCACCCCGCCCCCAGGCGCAGGCGCGGCGGCGAGGTGGGCGCGGCGACGAAGCGCTCCGTCCCGGTGGGGCCCACGGTGCGGCGGCAGTCGTCCCGGTCGCGCGAGGGGGTGAGGTAGGCGTCCAGCACCCCCACCGCGTGCAGCCGCCCGGGCGTGCGCACCTCCACCCCCGGCACCAGTGCGGCGCCGCAGAGCCCGCGCCCGCCCGCGATCCCCAGCCGCAGCGAGACGGCCGCCCCGGAGCCGCCCGCCGCCTGCGCGGCCAGGGGCGGCCCCCCCAGCAGGAGCGCGAGGAGGAGGGCGGAGGACTTCGGCGTCGGCGCTCTCATGGGCGGTCTCCGGGACGGGGTCGGCGGGGGATTCCCGCCCGCCGGTACGCAGGAAGGGTGCTCGCCGCCGCGCGCGGAGGGGAACTTGCAGATCCCGGGGCGAAAGCCCTTTCCTCACTCACGGAGATCACCCGGCGTGGCCAATCCCTTCCGCGACCTGTTCATGGGGACCTCCACCCGCGCGCATGGTGGACGCGGTGGAGCCGCGCCGCACCTTCGCGGACGTGGTCCTGGCCCTCCCCACGCGGCGGGCGCTGGAGAACGCCCTGGCGCAGATCCACAACCACGACCTGATCTTCCGCCGCTGGGGGCTGGGGGAGCGGCACGACGCCGGGCTGGGGCTGGCCTTCAACTTCGCCGGGCCCCCGGGGACGGGGAAGACCATCTGCGCCGAGGCCATCGCCAACGAGCTGGGGCGCCGGCTCCTGGTGGTGCGCTACGCCGAGCTGGAGTCGCAGTGGGCGGGGGCGACGGGGAAGAACGTGTCCGCCGTGTTCCGCTCCGCGGCCGAGCAGGAGGCGGTGCTCTTCTTCGACGAGGCGGACGCCATCGCCGCGCGGCGCGGCGTGTCCACGGGCGAGGGGTACCAGCGCGAGGCCAACCTGGTGGTCAACGTGCTGCTCCGCGAGCTGGACGAGTTCCCGGGGGTGGTGGTGTTCGCCACCAACCTGGCCGCCAACTTCGACCCCGCCTTCGAGCGCCGCATCCGCACCCACGTCCTGTTCGAGATGCCGGGGCCCGAGGAGCGGGAGCGGATCTGGCGCGTGCAGCTCCACGACCGCAAGACGCCGCTGGCGGAGGACGTGGACTTCCGCGCGCTCGCCGAGCGCTACCCCGCGAGCGGGGGCGACATCAAGAACGCGGTGCTCAAGGCGGCGCAGATGGCCGCCGGGGAGCCGGTGCCGGACGACGCCAAGCGGCTCCGGCAGGAACACTTCGAGGAGGGGATGCGGGAGGTGCTCACCGCCCGCTCGGTGATGGGGCAGTCGCTCTTCGGGGAGGGCGGGGGCGTGGACCCCATGGCGGCCTTCGCCGGGGCGGGCGCGGCGCTGGACGACGTGCGCGACGACCTGAGCGCGCTGGCCTCGCGGCTGGTGGAGGTGGAGGACTCGCTGACCTCCCTTCCCGCGACGGTGCAGCGCGCCGCCGCGGAGCGCGTCTCCGGGGAGCTGGCCACGCGCGACACGCGCTCCGCGGAGCTGGCGGACGCGCTGCGGGGGGTGGAGAGCCGCCTGGCGAGCCGGCTCAACACGGTGGCCGCCGTCTCGGGCGCGGCCCTGCTCGCCGCGCTGGCCGCGCTCGCGGCGGCGCTCCTCTGAACGACGAAGGACCCGGGCGGCGCGGTGCCGCCCGGGTCCCCGGGGACGTGCCTTCCCGCGGCGCCGCTACGGGTTCGGCAGGGGCGCGGGCGGCACCACGTCCACCAGGAGCGGCCCGGCGCGCCGGGCGTCGCCGGAGGCCGAGCGCTGCAGGAAGCGGCCGTGCACCCACCCCTGCAGGTCGTTGGCTCCCTTCACCGTGTCCAGCACGTCCACCCGGCGCCAGCTCCCCTCTTCCCTCAGCACCTCCACCCGCGTCCCGGCCGGGAGCGGCCCCTGCGGCAGCGGCGCGTGCTGCGGCCCCGGGCCCACGCGGATGTTGACCGTGTCCGTGGTCACGTACTCCGGGAGCCGGTCCTCCGTCCCGCCCAGCACCCGGCCGCGGAAGTTCCCCATCGGGAAGGCCGGGCCCGGGTCGAACTTGCGCCCGGGGGAGATGTCGTCGTGCCCGAGCACCTCCTCGAGGCCGTACCGCTCCACCAGCAGCGCGGACAGCTGCACCGCCGCCTCCAGCTGCGCGGTGGGGTAGATGTGCCACCCGCACGACGTGCTCTCGTTCTTGTGGACCGCCTCCATCACCTCCGAGTCCTTGAAGCTCCCGCCGAACCACGCCTGCCACTTCCCGCCCTTCCGCACCAGCCGGCCGGCGTTGTCCAGCTCGATCCCGATGGAGTGGCGGTTGAGCCCCTCGATCCCCTCCCAGCGGCTGGCCCCGGCGTGGAACGCCACCTTGTTGAAGGGGACCATCTGCGTGATCCGTCCGTCGCGGCCGATCACCACGTGCGCGGACGCCTTGGCCGCGGGGTTGGCGAGCCAGTCGATGGACTCCTGCGCGCTGCTCCCCGCCGTGAAGTGCATGATGAGGTACTTCGCGGTCAGCGTGCCGCTCCCCACGTTGGGGCTGGCCCGGAAGGGCACGGGCGTGCCGTCGTCGCCGATGAGGCGGTGGTTGCTGTCGATCTTCATGGTGCCGGCTCCGGCGTGGGAGGGGAGAAGCCCCGGTCCCGGGGCGGGGGATTCGGACGCCGCAAGTCCCGTGCGTCCTGTGCGCGACCTGTCTGAAGTTATGTAAATACCTGCGAAACAGCAACTTGAACGGCCGGTCACGGACGCCGCCGCGGGCGGGGGTCAGGCGCTCCGGCGCCCCAGGTGGGACATGGGAGCCCCAGACCGGTGCGGCGGGCGCGCCGGCTCCCCTCCGCCGGCCCGGATCTTCCGGGTGCGCCACCGGCCGCGCGGCGGGCGCGGCGCGAACCCCCACCAGGACGACGATGGCAGGCACCCGGAACGGCCGGAGGGAGGAGCGGTACGCGCGCGAGGTGGCGGGCGCCATGGACGAGGCGTTCGCGCGGGCGGCGGAGGCGGAGCGGACCCTGGAGCTGTGCGACGCGCGCCTCGTCGTCTTCTCCGACCAGCACAAGGGGGTGCGCGACGGGGCAGACGACTTCCGCCGCTGCGAGAAGGCGTACAACGCGGCGCTGGGCTACTACCTGGAGGCGGGGCACACGCTGGTGGTGCTGGGCGACGCCGAGGAGCTGTGGGAGGCGCAGCCGGCCGACGTGTTCAAGTCGTACGCGCACACCCTGGAGCTGGAGGGGGCCTTCCACCGGGCCGGGCGCTACCTGCGCGTGTGGGGAAACCACGACGACCTGTGGGCCTCCGAGCTGGCCGTGCGCACCCTGCTGGACCCGGTCTTCCCCGGGATCCAGGTGCCGGAGGCCGTCCGCATCCGCCTGACCGAGGAGGGGAAGGAGCTGGGGACGCTCTTCCTGGCGCACGGGCACCAGGGGGAGCGGTGGAGCGACCGCTGGTCGCGGCTGGCCCGCCTCCCGGTGCGCTACGTGTGGCCCGCGGTGCAGCGCGTCACCGGGCGCTCGCTGAACACCCCCGCGCGCGACTTCCGGCTCCGCAAGCGGCGCGACGTGGCCATGTACGCCTGGGCCGAGGCCAGGCCGCGCACCGTGCTGGTGGCGGGGCACACGCACGCCCCCATCTTCCGCTCGCAGCCCCGCGCCGCGGGGGTCGAGGCGCTGCTGGAGGAGGCCCGCGCCGCCCTCTCCACCGCCCCCGGCGACGCGGAGGCGGCCGAGCGGGTGCGCCTCCTGCGCGCCGAGCTGGAGTGGGTGCACGCGGAGGAGAACCAGACCGGCGCCGACCGGTGGGTCCCCATGGCCGGGCCGTGCTACTTCAACGCGGGGTCCTGCTGCTTCGTGGACGGGCACATCACCGGGATCGAGGTGGCGGACGGGGAGATCCGCCTGATCCGCTGGCCCGACGAGGATCGCAGGCCCGCCCCCCACGTCCTGGAGCGCGCCTCCCTGCGCGAGGTCCTCGCCGCCTGCTGATCCCGCCTTTCTTTCTCCGGAAGCACCCCCCCCTTGATCCTCACGCTGCGTGAGGTCTTATCATCCTCCCGTGGCCACGAACTTCAGGAGAACGGAGGACGAGATGCCGAGCTGGAAGGTGGGCGAGCTCGCGCGGCAGACGGGCCTTTCCGTCCGCACGCTGCACCACTACGACGAGATCGGGCTGCTGTCGCCGTCGGGTCGGACGGCGGCGGGGCACCGGCTCTACGCCGACGGCGACGTGGCCCGGCTGCAGCAGGTGATGTCGCTGCGGCAGCTGGGGTTCTCGCTGGACGAGGTCCGGGAGTGTCTGGACCGTCCCGGGTTCTCGCCGCGGCACGTCGTCCGGCTCCACCTGGAGCGCCTGAGGGAGCAGATCGAGATGCAGCGCAGGCTCGTCGCGCGGCTGGAAGCCGTGGAGGAGGGGCTGCGCCTCGCGGGGGAGGTCCCCGTGGAGGAGCTGATCCGGACCATCGAGGAGATGAGCATGTACGAGAAATACTACACGCCCGAGCAGCTGGAGGAGCTGAAGCAGCGCCGCGAGACGGTGGGCGAGGAGCGCATCCGCGAGGTGGAGGCCGAGTGGCCGCGCCTGATGGAGGAGGTGCGCGTGGAGATGGAGCGCGGCACCGACCCGGCCGATCCCCGGGTGCAGGAGCTGGCGCGGCGCTGGATGGGGCTGGTGGCCGAGTTCACCGGCGGCGACCCGGGGATCGAGCGCTCGCTGCGCAACCTGTACCAGGGGGAGCAGGAGGTGCACGGGATGCAGACCGGGCCCATGCGGGAGATGGGGGAGTACGTGGGGCGGGCGTTCGCGGCTTCGAAGCAGGGGGGCTGAAAGGATAAAAGGCAGGGTTTGGGCGTGCCCCCGCTGACGCGGGGTCGGGCTGCGGCTCCGTAGGGAACGATACAACCGTTCCCAACGGAGTCGAGCCCCGCAAACAGCCGCGGGTCTCGCCGCTTCGCGCTCGCATCCCTCACGTGGGGGCCGTGCGAGGGGCGCTGGGAGGGGGGATCTTCCCCTGAGGCGTCCCACGGGTGGTACACCGGGGCGTCCGCGCCCCGGCCCGCGGCCCGCCCGCCGCGGAAAAGCCGCGCCGCCGCTCGAAGGAGCGGCGGCGCGTGCTTTGCCATGCCGGGCCCCGGCGCTACCCCACCCCGGCGAGCGGCCCCGCCGCCACGGCCGCCGCGGCCAGGAGCCACCCCACCATCACGTCGCCCGGGTAGTGCACCCCCAGGTAGCAGCGCGAGAGTCCCACCCCGCACGCCAGCGCCACCCCGCACGCGCCCAGGGGGCCGGGGAGCGAGGCGGCCGCCGCGAGCGCCACGGAAAGGGAGGAGGCGGCGTGGCCGGAGGGGAAGCTGAAGCGGTCCGGGGCGTGGACCAGGGAGGCGCACCCCACCGGGAGGCGGGGCCGGGAGCGGGCAACGCGGCGCTTGAGGAGCTGCACCGCCAGGTGCGAGGCCGCCAGCGCGAAGGCGGCGAGCCGCCCCGCCGCGGTCTCCACGCCGGGGACGAGGCCGAGCGCCATCGCCAGCGCGAGCGGCACCGTGACGGCCGCGTCGCCGAGGTGCGTCAGGGCGTGCATGGCGCGGTCCAGCACGGGGCGGCGGCGCAGCACCACGGCGTGCAGGGCGCGCTCGTCGTGCCGGTGCAGGAGCAGGAGCCAGGCGGTCATGGGCGTTCCCTCCGGGATCGGGTGACGCCCGGAATCTCGGCCGGGGCGGCCACGGACGGGCCGGCGGCGTGTAACGGCGCCGCACCGGTGCGCTCACGGCCTCCCGACGCTCAGCGGACGCTCCACGCGTACAGCGCGATCCCGATCGGGGTGAAGATCCAGTACTCCCTCGGCATGATCCACCACCACGACGGGGCGTGCCACCAGGCGTGCTCGGGGGTGAAGCGCCGCACCCCGTAGTCCCGGTTCAGCACGAACCAGAGGAAGTCCTCCAGCACCCAGAACAGGACGAGGAAGGCGGCGATGCGCGCCTCGGCCCTCAGCGACGGGGCGACGAAGCCCAGGGCGTAGGGGAGGTGGATGATGAGGAGGACGAAGAGGTGGACGTACAGGTGGTACCCGGTGAGCGCCCGCGAGCCGAAGAGGAGCCGCGTCCAGCGGTTCTCCACCCGCCAGGTGGGGAGGGCGGTGGCCCACCCGGCCGACCCCTCGACCTGGATCTCCAGGAGCGCGAAGACGGTGGCGGCGGCGGCGACCGTGAGTGCGAAGACCAGGTGGGGCAAGGCGTCTCCCGGGTGTGTGGCCGGACGTCGGGCGCGTGGCGAAGTGAACACCCGCGGGCGGGCGCCGTCAAGCCGGAACGCGCGGCGGACGGAGCTTTTACGGCCGCGTGACCGGCCCGTGATCGCGGCGGGCCATCGTGGGCAGGCATCTCAACCCGAACCAGGAGGGAGCGCATGAGCCGCCCCGCCGTACTCGTCGTCTCCGCGTCCTGCGGCACCGGCCACGCCAGCGCCGCGAACGCGCTCCGCCAGGCGCTGGTGGAGCGCGACCCGTCGCTGCGCGTGGAGCACGTGGACCTGCTGGAGCTGGCGCCCCGCTGGGTGCGCGCCGCCTACGGAACCGGGTACGAGCGGGTGGCCGTGCGCGCTCCCTGGCTCTGGGACCGCGTCTACCGCGGCACGGACGGGGACGCGGACGACTCCCGCTGGGGCCCGCTGGCCCACCGGCTGGTCTTCCGGGAGTTCCGCCGGCTCCTCCTGAAGGGGGACTGGGGGCTCTGCCTCTGCACCCACTTCCTCCCCTGCCAGCTCGCGGCGGGCCGGCCCGGGCTTCCCCCCTTCGCCCTGGTGGTCACCGACTTCACGCTGCACCGCGTGTGGGTGCAGCCGGGGGTCCACCGCTACTTCGTCGCCACGGACGCGGTGCGGGCCGACCTGCGCCGCCGCCGGGTGCGGGGGACGCGCATCCAGGTCTCGGGGATCCCGATCTCCCCGGCCTTCGCCGCGGCGCCGCCGCGGGCGGAGGCGCGCGCGGCGCTGGGGCTGGACGCCGGGCGTCCGGTGGCGCTGGTGATGGGCGGGGGGCTGGGGCTGGGGGTGGAGGAGGCGGCCGACGCGGCGGTGGCGGCGTGCCCGGAGGGGGTGCAGGTGGTGGCGGTGTGCGGCCGCAACGAGGAGGCGCGGGCGCGGCTGGAGGCGCGCGGGCTCCCCCGGGAGCGGCTGCGCGTGGAGGGGTACACGTCCGGGATGGAGCGCTGGCTCTCGGCGGCGGACCTGGTGGCGACGAAGCCCGGCGGGCTCACCTCCAGCGAGACGCTGGCGCTGGGGCGTCCGCTCCTCCTCACCCGCCCCATCCCCGGCGCGGAGGAGGGGAACACCCGCGCGCTGGTGGCCGCGGGCGCGGCGCTGGCCGGGCAGGACTCCGACTCGCTGCGCGACGCCTTCCGCCGCGTCTGGACGGAGGAGGGGCTGCTGGAGCGCCTCTCCGCCGCCGCCCGCCGCGTCGGCCGTCCCGACGCGGCGCAGACCGTGGCGAGCACGGTCCGGCGGGAGTACCTGATGGGAGCGGTGGCGTAGGGCTTCTGCGCGAGGGTCGTCGGCGGGGCGCTCCCTCCGGAAAGCGAGAACTCGCTTCGCTCAGACAGCTCGCTTTCCTCCGGGAGCACCCCACCTCCTCCCGTGGGTGAGTCCTACTGCAACTGCTGGTGCCGTTGGTGGTTGCGTGAGGGATGCGAGCCCGAAGGGGCGAGACCCGCGCGCAGTTTGCGCGGGGCTCGACTCCGTTGGGCAGCGTTGTTTGCTGCCCTACGGAGCCGCAGCCCGACCCCGCGCCAGCGGGGGCACGCCCGAACCCGTACTTCAGCCCTCCACCACCCCCCCCACCAGCCGCACCTCCACACCGAAGAACCGCG
The DNA here is from genome assembly GCA_963733105.1 of uncultured Gemmatimonadales bacterium. Taxonomy (GTDB): domain Bacteria; phylum Gemmatimonadota; class Gemmatimonadetes; order Longimicrobiales; family Longimicrobiaceae; genus JAFAYN01. Next base: position 422,450 of record CAVTCB010000010.1, read on the forward strand.
AGAACAGCCCCGCCTTCTGCCGCAGCGCCCAGCGCTCCAGGAGCAGGTCGCCGGACGACTCCACCTCCAGCACCAGCTCCCCCTTCCGCACGCGGGCACGCACGGACTCCACGGCCTGCAGGTGCTCCCGGTCCAGGGCGTCCGCCACGCGGAGCAGGGCCGACATCCGGGCCACCCGCTCCCGCTCGTCCGGGGAGAGCCGCTCGAAGGAGTCGTGGTCCGTGGTCGGCTCGCCCTTGCGGTGGTAGCGCGCCACGTTGGCCACCAGCCAGATCTCCCCGGGCGCGAAGCCGGGGAGCTCGGACTGGGAGATGAGGTAGAGCGAGTGCTTGTGGTGCCGCTTGCGGGAGATGTACGCCCCCACGTCGTGCAGCACGGCGGCGGCCAGGAGCACCCGCCGGTCGGCGGCGTCCAGCCCGTGGAGCTCGCGGAGCTGGTCGAAGAGCGAGCCCGCGGTGCGGGCCACGTGCAGGGCGTGCGCCTCGTCGAACAGGTAGCGCCGCCCCAGCGCGACGGCGCCCTCCACGACGCTGCGCTCGCGCCGGTCCTCCCACTCCTGGTGCGTGGTGAGGTCCTCCACCAGGTCCAGGAGGAGCCCGTCCTTGACGCCCACGCCGGGGACGTGGATCTCCTCGACGGCGGCCAGCGTCGCCACCCGCTCGTAGACCATGGCGGCGGGGAGGATGACGTCGGCGCGGTCGGCGCGCAGCCCCAGCTGCTCCATCCGCTGCCGGTACGAGAGGCGGGCAAGGAGCTGGATGGCTTCCCGCAGCTTGGCGACGGGGAGGACGCCGGCCCGGCCGCCGCGTGGCGGGGTGCCGGCCAGCTTGGCCAGCGCCTCGGCGTTCCCGCCGGTGGCGATCATCCCGGCGGGGTTCCAGTGCTGCGCGGCGACGGGGATCTGGAGGGTGGCGGCGTACTCGCGCAGGAGCCGCTGGAAGCGTCCCGGCTCCTCGCCGGAGGCGGACAGCTCCTCCAGGAGCCGCACGGAGCCCATGGTGTGCGACTCGCTCCACAGGATGCCGGCGTCGTCCACCAGCGACACCTCGACGCTCCCGCCCCCCAGGTCCACGGAGATCCACTTGTCGCGCCCCATCTCCACGCGGCTGCGGATGGCCTGGTGGACCAGCCGGGCCTCCTCGTACCCGGTGATGACCTCCAGCTCGATCCCGGCCTCTTCCCGGACGCGGCGGACGAGCTCGGCGCCGTTGCGGCTCTCGCGCACGGCGCTGGTGGCGGTGGCGCGGTAGTGCTCCACGCCCAGCCGCTCCATCCGCGCGCGGAAGTCCACGAACTGCTCCACCGCGGCCTGCACGGCCTCGGGCGCCAGCTTCCCGGTGAGGAACACGTCGTGCCCCAGCCGCACGGGGGCGCGCACCTGGTCCAGCACCGTGCGCTCCGCGGGCCCGGTGAACTCGGCGGCGACGAAGCGGATGGCGTTGGAGCCCACGTCCACGGAGGCCACGCGCAGGGGGAAGGAGGCCGCGGGCTGCGCTTCCTGCCGCGGGCGCGTGGCCGGGGTGCGTGCGGGGGCGCGGAGTCGGCTCATCACGCGGAGGTGGAGGGGGCGGAACGACGGTCGGTGGAAGACAGGGCGGACCGCAAGACTTGATCCGGGGTTCATCGAACTCCCCGCTCATGCTTCTTGTACCGTTGATCGGTATAAGAACACTCCCTATCTTGGTTGGAACTGCGGGAAAGCACCGGAGCCGAACCATACCGGTACATGATCCAGACGTTCAGAGGCCAGGGAACGGAGGACGTCTTCGATGATGCCGACACCCGGGCTGCCCGGAAGACTTGCCCGCAGGAGCTGTGGCGGGTTGCCCGCCGAAAGCTGGCCTACCTCGACGCGGCTTCGGTGCTCGGAGACTTGGCGGTTCCGCCGAACAACCGGCTGGAGAAGCTCAGCGGCGATCGGAAGGGGGAGCACAGCATCCGGATCAACGACCAGTACCGGATCTGCTTCCGCTGGACGGAGAGCGGTCCGGAAGACGTTGAGATCGTCGATTATCACTGACTCCGTACCGGTGTGCGCCACCGGATTCGAGACCTGAACGACAGGGAGTTACCGTCATGCCGCGCCTGCCGAAGAACAGTGCCCCGATTCATCCCGGGGAGGTCTTGCAGGAGGAGTTCCTCGTGCCTTTCGGACTCACGCAGTCGGAACTGGCGGTGAAGCTGGGAGTGCCCTTTCAGCGGATCAACCTGATCGTGAACGGGAAGCGGGGCATCACGCCCGACACGGCGCTCCGGCTGTCCCGCTTCTTCGGCACCACGCCCGACGTCTGGCTGAACCTGCAACTCGCGTGGGACCTCTGGCACGCCGTGCATTCCCCGGATGCGGAAGAGATCGACAAGATCCAGCCTTTCAAGGGCGCCGCATAGGACAGGAGCTGCGCAGAGGAGCACCACACAACGAGCGAGCCCTTCCCTGACTGCCGGGGAAGGGCTCGTTCATGGGCGCACGGGCCGGCGGTTCAGGGCACGTAGCACCCGCAGTATCGGCACATGAAGTCGCTCGGGTTGGCGATGCAGAGGTCAAGGTTCTCCTCGCAGTACCCGACGCAGCTGGGCCTTGCGGCAGCCGGGGGCGAGGCGAGCGCCTGGGTGGCGCCGAACACCAGCACGGCGGCGCTCGGGACGGCGAACAGCGTGCGGAGCAGGCGTCGGTTCCTGTGGCTCATCGGGTCCTCCGGGTGGCGTCGGTTTCGGCTCCCCCCGTGCTCCGGGGCACGTCGCGAGAGCCATGGCAGAGTGTCCACCCGGCACCGCTTTTTCGTGCCGTAAATCTTCACTGGCGGCAGGGAATGCCGGGGTCGGGGCGCGGGGCGTCCACCACGGGGCGGCGGTCCAGATCCGCCACCGCGCCCACCACGTCGCGGACGAGGCCCGCCACCCGCTGCATGGTGCCAAGGTCGGACGTACTGCGCCTCGTCGGTCACCATGTGGTAGTCGCGGTGCCACCCCGCGGAGAAGAAGACGATGGGGATTCCGTAGCGGGCGTACAGGTAGTGGTCGCTGCGGCAGTACCCCATGGCCGGGTGCCCCGGCGCGTCGAGCGCGTAGTCGAGCGCGAAGGGGCGCGGCCGCGCGGCGTTGACCCGCTCCACCAGGTCGCCCAGCTCCGTGGAGAGGCGCCGCGACCCCAGCAGGAAGAGCGCGTCGGCCCGGCTCCCGGGGACGTCGGCCGGCCCGCCGCGGCTCACCTGGTCCATGTTCACCTCGGCGACGATGGAGTCGCGCGGCACGGTGGGGTGGTCGGTGAAGTACTGCGCGCCGAAGAGCCCCTTCTCCTCGGCCGTGTGCCAGACGAGAAGGATGGAGCGGCGGGCGGGGCTCCGCGCGAAGTGCTCGGCCAGGGCGAGCTCCACGGCGCTCCCGCTGGCGTCGTCGTCGGCGCCGTTGAAGACGGAGTCGCGGCGCGCGGGGCGCACGCGCCGCAGGGAGTCCAGCGCCGCGCGGATGCGCACGGCCTCCTCGGCGGTCGCCTCGCGGGGCGGGTCGTTGGCGCCGAGCGGCCGGACCACGGCGTTGAACGCCCGCACCGAGTCGTGGTCCAGCGGGACGGGGGCGACGCCGACGTGATCGCTGTGGGCGCCCACCGCCACGTACTGGCCGCGGAGCGCCGGGTCGGTCCCCGGGACGATCCCCACCACGTTGCGGGCGGGGAAGGGGGTGGGGGCCTCCCGGAAGCCGGCGGAGCCGCTCAGCGTCTTCCCGGCGGCGCCGGGGCGCAGCCCGGCGGGCGGCGCTCCCAGCATGCGCTCGGCCGCCGCGGTGGTGACCAGCAGGGCGGGGACGCCGGGGTACGGCGAGGCGGGGTCGGACAGGGAGGCGAAGGGCTGGTGCAGGAAGGCGAGCTGGGCGGGGGTGGCCAGCTCCTTCCCGGCGACCGCCACCGCGGCCGCGCCCCCGTAGGCGGCGATCGGCGCGGCGGAGGCGCCGAGCGGGAGCTGCGCGTTGGCGGTGGGCGCCGCCGGGAGGAGCACCACCACCTTGCCGCGCGCCTGCTCCGGCGGGATCAGCTCCCCGCCCACGCGTCCCCCGAACACCACCGGGACCGCCTCGCCGCGGAAGCGCTCGCCGAGGAAGGTGAGCCCCACCGTGCGGAGCGGGAGGAAGTCGGCCTCCATCGCCAGCGGCGGGCCGCCGTCCACCCGCAGCGTGGAGGACGGGTCCAGCGTGCGCTCCACCAGCGGGATGCTTTGGAAGTACGTCCCGTCCTCCCCCGCCGGCCGCACCCCCAGCCGCCGCAGCTCGCGGGCGATGTAGTCGGTGGCGCGCACGTTCCCCACCCGGCCGGCGTCGCGGCCCAGCATGGAGTCGTGGGCGAGGGCGTGCAGGTGCGCGCGGAGGGTCTCCCGGCTCACCTCGCCACGCGCCGACTGGCCGGCGAGCGCGGAAGGGAGGAGGAGCGCGGGGAGCAGCAGGAAGCGGAAGCAGGATCGCATGCGAGCCTCGGGCGGGAGGGGAAACCGGTCGTGCGGAGCGGCGGCGCCCGCAAGATCGTGCGCCGGCCGCCTCCCCGTCAAACCGCGCCCCGCCGGCTGTCCCCTGTCCCCTGTCCCCTGTCCCCTGCCGTCCCTATCCCGCGACCCCGTCGCCCCGCACCACCTCCATCTCCCCGCGTCCCCCCACCAGCACCTCCAGCTCGCGGTCGCGCAGGTCGAGCGTGTACCCCGCGCCGACGATCCCCACGCGCAGGTAGCTGAGCGTGAGCGGCTTCCCGTTCATGCACTCGTCGGCGTTGTCGAAGCGCACGCCGCGGCCGTCCACGAAGGTCACCGAGCCCGCGCCCCACCACCTCCCCCAGGTGCCCGCGCACCACCAGCGCGGTGTCCTCGTCGATCCCCAGCCCCATCAGCTCCGGGTTCTGCGCGATGACCATGAACAGGCGCTGCAGCCGGCGGCGCTGCGTGAAGTGCGTGTCGATCATGGCGCGGAACCCCAGCAGCCCGAAGCCGGGGCCCAGGTGGAGGTCCTGCATCTGGCCGTACTCGTCGGGCTCGCCGCCGGCCAGGATGGTCTCGGTGAGCGCCGCGGCGCCCGCGCTGGTGCCGCAGAGCGTGGCCCCGCGGGCGTACGCCTCGCGGATGGCGCGGTCCACGCGCGAGCCGCCCAGCGTGGCCACCAGGTGCACCTGGTCCGCCGCCGCCGAAGAAGATCCCGTCCGCGTCCGGCCATCATCTCCGCGACGCGGCGGTCCTGCGCGAGGTCGCGGCGGTCGATGACGGGGATCTCCACGTTGTGCGCCCCCGCCCGCGCGAAGTCCTTCATCCACTCGCGCGCGGAGCCCGCCGGGTCGCTGCGAGGCGGTGGTGATCCCCACGATCTTGCCTCCCGTCCCGCGCGTTGCAGAGGTCGCAGGAAGCGCGCCCAGCGCCTCGCCCGTCGGGTCGCACGCCCCGCCGATGAGCACCAGCGCTGCCCGCCGGGCGGTCCGAGCGGCGGCGGTTGACGGGCTCCTCGGAGGGGGCGGGGTGGACGGCGGCGGGGGCTCCGCCGTTGCCGTTGCTGGGACTTCGCATCGGTCCGGACCGGTTCGGGTTGCAGCTCTTCGCAGCGCGAGCATCGCCAGCGCGGCGGCCACCTGCGCGTCCACGGGGACGTCCGCGAGGAGCGGGCCGCCGTCGACGTCGCTCGCCCCGGCTCTCGAAGACGATGCGCCCGTCGCGCACCGTCGCCACGGCGTGCGCCACCCGCGCGTCGCGCGCGGTGACGTCCGTCGTCGGTGGCGAAGACGGCCACGCGGCACCCCGCGTCGCGCGCCAGGTCCTGCACCTCCCACTCCTTGGCGGGCACGACCACGATCCCGCCGTCGCGGCACCGCGTCGGCCAGCACGGAGACCAGGCGCTGCGCCGCGCTCCTGGTCGCGGTAGCGGTCGGGGACGTCCTGCGCGGCGCGCGTCCAGGACGATGGCGATCTCGGAGCGGGCGTAGGGGAGCCCGGCGTTCAGCAGGTACGACGGGGGCCACGTCCACGATCAGCGCCTCGTCGGCGATGCCGCGGCGCAGCATCTCCGCGCGCACGGCGCGCCCGGTCGCCGCCGCCGGTGATGCCGCAGAGCACGCTGCTGCCGGAGCGGCGGGACGTCGGGCGACTCGGCCAGCGCCTCGCAGCTCGGCCAGCGCGTGCTCCACCCCGGCGAGCGTCGCCCGCGAAGGCGTGCTGCACCGTCTCCAGCGCCAGCGCCGCGGCGCGCAGCCCCACCTCGGCGTGCAGGTGCTCGAACACGACGGTGTACTCCCCCGGCCGGTCGCCGCCGCGGGCGCGCCCGTAGCCGACGTCGTGCCCCATCATGGTCTGCAGCTCCAGCCCCACGTGCTCGGCGATGTGCGGCGCGTAGGTGCCGCGGCGCAGGCGCGTGACGAAGCCGCCCCGCTCGCCGATGGAGCAGCGGTGCTCGACGAGCCCGGGCAGCGCGGCCATCAGCGCGTCGGTGAAGCCGGGCACCTGGGCCGAGTGGATCTCGTCGTACGCGCCCACCTCCACGTCCATCCGGGTGACCGGGCGGCGCGACCAGAAGTTGGCCCCGCGGAGGGAGCGGAGGGAGACGAGCCGGATCTCGGTGAACGGGTCGGGGAGCTCCATCGCTCAGACGGCGGCGCTGCCGTCGGAGAAGGGGCGGATCTGCGCCAGCACCGCGGGCACGTCGTCCGCCAGGATCAGCAGCAGGTCCCCGTCCCCCAGCTCGCTCAGCGCCCGCTCCACCGCCTCCGGCTCCGGGAGGACCACCTCGATGCGAGCCGTCCTCCATCCCCCCCTCGCGCAGCCCCTCGACCATGAGCCGCGCGATCTCGCCGTCCGCGCGGCCGCGGCGGTCGGGGTCCTCCTTGACGATGACCCGGTCCAGCCGGGCGCACAGCCGCCCCACCCCGCGGATGTCCTCGTCGCGCCGGTCGCCGGGGACGGTGAGCACGCCCGATGCGGCGGCGTGGCGGGGAGGCTCAGCGACCAGGTCCACCAGCCCCTCCACCGCCGCCGGGTTGTGCGCGTAGTCCACCAGCACCCGCGCCCCGCCCCACGCGCAGCAGGTTGAGCCGCCCGGGCGTCATGGACGGCGAGGGGAAGAAGGAGAGGAGCCCGGCGCGGATGGTGTCGTAGCGCACCCCCTGCACGTACGCGGTGGCGATGGCGGCCAGGATGTTCTGCTGCTGGAACCGCGCGGCGCCGCCCAGCATCAGCGGCACCTCGCGCACGCTGGCGATGGGGATGCGCAGCCGCCCGCGGCGGATGACGAAGGTGTCGTCCTCGATGCGCGCGCCGATCCCGCCGCGCCGCACGTGGTCGTCGAAGAGCGCGTTCTCCCCCTCCGGGCGGGTGGAGAAGAGGACGATGTCCGCCGCCGGTGCGGTCGCGCATGGCGTACACCAGCGGGTCGTCGGCGTTGAGCACGGCGTGCCCCTCGCGCTTCACCACCGCGGGGACCACCGCCTTGACCTCGGCCAGCTGCTCCAGGGTGTTGATGCCGCGCAGCCCCAGGTGGTCGGCGCGTCACGTTGAGCACCACGCCCACGTCCGCGCTCGTCGAAGCCCAGCCCCGCGCGCAGGATGCCCGCCGCGCGCCGTCTCCAGCACCGCCACGTCCACCGTGGGGTTGGAGAGGATGATGTTGGCGGAGAAGGGGCCCGTCATGTCCCCCTCCATCACCAGCCGGTTCTGCAGGTAGACGCCGTCGGTGGTGGTGAAGCCCACCGTCTTCCCCGTGTGCCGGAAGAGGTGCGCCATCAGGCGGGTGGTGGTGGTCTTCCCGTTGGTCCCGGTGATGGCGATGACGGGGATGGTGTACTCCGCCCCCGGCGGGTACAGCATGTCGACGATGGGCGCGCCCACGTTGCGCGCGGCGGCCCTCGCCGGGGTGCGTGTGCATCCGCAGCCCCGGGGCCGCGTTGACCTCGATGATGACCGCCCCGTTCTCGCGGAAGGGGACGGAGATGTCGGGCGAGAGCACGTCGATGCCCGGCGATGTCCAGCCCCACGATCCCCGCGGCCATCTCGCACGCGGTCACGTTGTCGGGGTGGATCTCGTCCGTGCGGTCGATGGAGGTGCCCCCGGTGGAGAGGTTGGCGGTGGCCCGCAGCGGACACCGTCTCCCCGCCGCGGGGACGCTCTCCAGGTCAGCCCGCGCGAGGCCAGGAACTCCTCGGTGCGCTCGTCGTCCGGGAGGCGGGTGAGCACCTTGGTGTGCCCCTTCCCCCGGCGCGGGTCGCGGTTGGCGGCGGCGATCAGCTCGCGCACGGTGGAGCGCCCGTCGCCCACCACGTGCGCGGGGACGCGCTCCGCCACCGCCACCATCTTCCCGTCCACCACCAGCACCCGGTGGTCGCGCCCGGTGACGAAGCTGCTCCACCACCACCCGCCGCCCGTAGGCGCTGGCGAGGCGCCACGCCCGGCGGATGGCCTCGTCGTCGTCCAGGCGGCCGGAGATCCCGCGCCCGTGGCTGGCGTCCAGCGGCTTGAGCAGCACCGGGAAGCCGATCTCGTGCGCCACCTCGATGGCCCCGTCCAGCGTGGTGGCGGTGTCGCCCTCCGGCACGGGGAGGCCGATGTTGCGCAGCACGCGGCGGGTGTCGTCCTTGTCCTGCGCGATCTCCACCCCGATGGCGCTGGTGTAGTCGGACATGGCCGCCTGGATGCGGCGCAGGTTCTTCCCCAGCCCCAGCTGCACCAGCGAGGAGTTGTTGAGCCGCCGCACCGGGATGCCGCGCCGCTGCGCCTCCTCCACGATGGCCGCGGTGGAGGGCCCCAGCCGCACGTCCTCCAGGAGGTCGTGCAGGTCCTCCACCATCTCCTGCGCGTCGGGCGACCTCGCCCGCGATGCACGCGCGCACCAGCCGCACCGCGTCGCGCACGCTCTGCAGGCCGACGTCCTCCTCCTCGTACGCCACGATCAGCCACCACACGCCCTCGTCCCCCGACTCCACCACCCGCCCGAAGCTGACGTCGGAGCCGGCCAGCGTCTGCAGCTCCAGCGCGACGTGCTCCAGGACGTGGGGGAGGTGCGTCCCCTCGCGGAGCCGCTCCACGAAGCCGCCCCGCTCGCCGCGCGAGCAGGGGTGCTCCTGGAGCGTGGGGACGGCCTCCAGGAGGCGGTCGGTGAACCCGGGGATCAGGTCGGAGGTGACGTCCTCCAGCGACCCCAGCCGGAGGTCGCAGGCGATGACGGGGGCCAGCCTCCAGAAGTTGGGCCCGCGCACCGCCCGCAGGCGGGAGACGCGCAGCTCCTCCGGGTCCAGCGCGGGCGCCGCCGGGGCGGCGTCGGTCTCTGTCCGGCTCATGAATGGCTCGTGGAGGGCTTCAGTACCGGTCGTGCCCGGCGGGAGGGCCGTACGCCTCCGGGGCGGGGGTCCCCCGGCCGTGGGCGGCGCCGAAGTCGCGCGGGCGCGGCGCGTCGCCGCAGTCGATGCGGCGCGCGTGCGCGTCGCCGGGGAGGGCCGGGCGCGTGCCGGCCGGGCGTTCCGTGGTGGTTCGGTCCGTGGCTCGGTCCATCATGGGGCACCTGCGGTTCGTTCCCTCCGTGCGGCGCGTCCGGGGCGCCGCGGGGATGTGCACAGGTCGCACGAAGCATACCATGCGGGGCCTTGCCGGGAGCGCCCGCGCGCGCTCACATTCCGGCCGAGCCCCCTTCTCTCCCCGCCGCCGGAGCCCCATGCAGAGCACCGTCCCGGAGGGACCGCTCCCCCGCCGCGTGGGGACGTGGAGCGGCGTCCTCCTCCTGGTGGGGCTCACCGTGGGGAGCGGGATCTTCCGCGTCCCCGGCGGGATCGCCGCCGAGGTGGGCTCGGTGGGGGCGATCGCGGGGGTGTGGATCCTCGGCGGGGTGGTGGCGCTGTTCGGGGCGCTCGCCTTCGCCGAGCTGGCGACGCTCTTCCCCCGCTCGGGCGGGCTGTACGTCTTCCTGCGCGAGGCGTACGGCCCCCTCCCCGCCTTCCTGTACGGGTGGACGGAGCTGCTGGTGGCGCGCCCCGCCTCGCTGGGCGGGCTCGCCATGATCTTCGCCGAGTACGCGCGGGCCTTCCTCCCTCTGGGCGAGGGCGGGGTGCGCGTGCTGGCCGCCGCGGCGGTGGGGCTCCTCGCCCTGGCCAACCTCCGCTCGGCGCGCTGGGGGATGGCGCTGCAGGACGCCACCAGCGCGGCCAAGGTGGCGGCGCTGGGGGGACTGGCCCTCGCGCTGTTCCTGCTGGGCGACCCGTCCGGGGGGGCGCTGGCGGGGCCCCCGGGGCTGGCGCCGCGGACGTGGGGGGGCTTCGGGGTGGCGCTGGTGGCCGCGCTCTGGGCGTACGACGGGTGGGCCGACACCACGGCCATGGCGGGCGAGGTGCGCGACCCGGCGCGCGTCCTCCCCCGCGCCCTGGTGGGCGGCATCCTCCTGGTGGTGGCCGTCTACCTGGCGGTGAACGCGGCGTACCTGTACGTGCTCCCGCTGGAGCGGGTGGCCGCCTCCCCGCTCCTGGCCGCCGACGCCGCCACCGCCGTGCTGGGCGGCGCGGGCGCCTCGACCGTGGCCGCGCTGGTGATGCTCTCCGTCTTCGGCGCGCTGAACGCCGCCGTCATCACCGGGCCGCGCATCCTCTTCGCCATGGCGCAGGACGGGCTCTTCTTCCGCCCCGTGGCCGCCGTGCACCCGCGCTACCGCACGCCGTACGTGGCCGTGGCCGTCACGGGGGCGCTGGGGATCGCCTACGTGTCGGTGCGGAGCTTCGAGGAGCTGGCGGCGGCGTTCGTGCTGGGGGTGTGGCCGTTCTACGCCCTGGCCGTGGGCGGGGTGTTCGTGCTGCGGCGCACGCGCCCCGACCTGCCGCGCCCCTACCGCACCCTGGGCTACCCCGTGGTCCCCGCCGTCTTCCTCCTCGCCTCGGTGGCGCTGCTGGGGAACTCGCTGGTGGAGCAGACGGGGCTGACGCTCTTCGGGCTGGGGGTGGTGGCGGCGGGTGTCCCCGTGTTCTACGGCTGGCGCGCGCTCAGGGCCCGCCGCGCATGAAGCGGGCGAGGAGCCCGTGGAAGTGGTGCACCCCCGACTCCCGCCGCGGGGAGTAGCGCCCGCGGCCGTACAGGCGCGAGCGGACGCCGCGCTGCACGGCCTCCACCACCTCCTCGTCCTCCATCTCCACCCGGTGCAGGTCGCCCCCGGCGCCCTCGTCGCGGCGGGCGGCGTCCAGCACGTAGGAGAGGAAGGAGACGCGCGTGCGGTCGGGCCCCAGCGGCTGCACCACGTTCACCGACAGCCCCCAGGGGTAGAAGTTCAGCATCAGGTTGGGGAAGAGCCAGTAGTAGTACGCCGCCACCGCGGTACCCTCGTCCGGGTGCCCCGGGGGGAGGCGGAACGACTCCGCGGCGGAGCGGGCGGTGCCGAGCTGGAGGCTGGACCAGGCGTAGGTCTCGGTGCGGTACGAGCCGTAGTCCAGCGCCTCGGCCAGGCCGGCGTGGACGTAGGGGATGTGGAACTCCTCCAGGTAGTTGTCGCAGTACAGCGCCCAGTTGGCGCGGACCAGGTAGTCGCGCGAGGTGAGCGGGTCGAAGGCCAGGCGCTCCAGGGGGAGGAAGCCCACGCGGTCGCGCACGGGGCCGATCCACTCGTCGAAGGGGATGGCCGGGTCCAGGCTCGCGAACGCCAGCGGCCCCCAGCGCTCCAGCCGCACCTTCGGGAGGTCGTCCGCCGGGGAGGGGAAGCCCTCCACGCCGTCGAACTCGGGCATGGACTGGAAGCTCCCGTCCAGGGCGAAGCGGCGGCCGTGGTAGCGGCAGCGCAGGCTGCGGGCGTGGCCTTCTCCTTCGACTACGAGGGTGCCGCGGTGGGTGCAGACGTTGGAGAGGCAGCGGACGGTGCCCTCCTCGTCGGCGGCGAGCACCAGGGGCTCGTCCAGGCACCCCTCCAGCAGGGTGAAGGGGAGGAGGTGGCCGGGTGCCCTCACGCGCTCGGCTCCCGGGACGAGCTGCCAGGAGCGGGCGAAGACGGTGTCCTTCTGGAGGGCGTGGATGGCGGGGTCGTGGTAGACCTCGCCGGGGAGGGTGGAGGCCCTGCGGATGTCGGGGTCGATGGTGATGTCCCGCGGGTCCATGGGGCGCTCCGTTTTCCGGGGTGGTATAGGTTGAGCGCATTCTGGCTTGCGCGGAGTGCTGCGGCAAGATTCAACTACAGGTTCGGGCGTGTCCCCCGCTGGCGCGGGGGCCGGGCTTCGCGCGGAGTAAGGCACGATACGACCGTGCCTAACTCCGCCGAGCCCCGACGGTACGGCTGTCGGGTCTCGGCCCTCCGGGCGCGAATCCCTCACGCGACGGGCGTGAACGGCAACGGCAACAACGATTTTTCTCTTCACCTTCAGGAGATCCCGTGAAGCGCATCGTACTCTCCCTGGCCCTGCTCGTCCTGTCGGCGGCTCCCGTCGGCGGCGCAGCACGCCTTTGCTGCCGGCGGCGACTACGACCCGGCGGTGCCGACGCCGCGGAGCGTGCTGGGGTACGAAGTGGGGGAGCGCTTCACGCCGCACCACCTGCTGATGCGCTACGTGGACCGGGTGGCGGCGGCGAGCCCGCGGGTGCGGGTGGACACGGTGGCGCACACCTTCGAGGGGCGCGAGGTGGTGATGGTGGCGGTCACCTCCGAGGCCAACCAGCGGCGGCTGGGGGAGATCCGCGCGGACGCGCAGCGGCTGGCGAACCCCGGCGCGGACGCGGCGGCGGTGGCGGCGCGCACGCCGGCGGTGGCGTGGATGGGGTACACGGTGCACGGCAACGAGGCGTCGGGGACGGAGGCGGCCATCGCGCTCCTCTACCAGCTCGCCGCGGGGCGCGACGCGGAGACGCGGGCCGTCCTGGACAGCGTGGTGGTGCTCATCGACCCGGTGCAGAACCCGGACGGGCACGAGCGGCACGCGCAGGACGTCCTGCGGATGCGCGGCGCGCTGGGGGTGCCCACGTCGCCCTCGGCCATGATCCACTCCGGGAACTGGCCGGGGGGGCGCACCAGCCACTACCAGTTCGACCTGAACCGCGACTGGTTCATCCACTCGCACCCGGAGTCGCGCGGGCGGACAAGGGCATTCCTCACCTGGTGGCCGCACGTGGCGGTGGACCTGCACGAGATGGGGTCCAGCTCCACCTACTTCTTCGCCCCGCCCATGGAGCCGGTGAACAAGAACGTCCCCGCCTCCATCCTCCGCTGGTGGGACGTGTACGCCGCCGCCAACGCCGCGGCGTTCGACCGGCAGGGGTGGTCGTACTTCCGGCGCGAGGGGTACGACGAGTTCTACCCGGGCTACGGCGTCTCCTGGCCCATCCTCAACGGCGCGGTGGGGATGACGTACGAGCAGGCCTCCAGCGCGGGCGGCGCGGTGCGCCGCAGCGACGGCACGGTGATGACGCTGCACGACGCGGCGTCGCACCACTACACCGCGGCCTGGGCCACGCTGCTCACCACCGCGCGCCGCCGCACCGAGAGGGTGCGCGACTACGTGGAGTTCCGCCGCACGGCGGTCACGGAGGGGGCGCGCTCGCCGCTGCGCGCGGTGGCGTGGGAGCCGGACGCGCAGGGGCGCGCGGACTCGCTGGCGCGGCGGCTGATGGACAACGGGATCGAGGTGCGGCGCCTGGCCTCGGCGGCGTCGGTGAGCGGGACGGAGTACGGCGCGGCGCGCTCGGGGTCGGTGCGGCTCCCGGCGGGGAGCTGGGTGGTGGACCTGGCGCAGCCGCAGGGTCGCCTGGCCCGCGCGCTCCTGGAGCCGGACGCGCGCCTCGACTCGGCCTTCATCCGCGAGGAGCTGGAGAGCCGCCGCAACGGCCGCCCCAGCCGCTTCTACGACGTGACGGCGTGGTCGCTCCCCTACACCTTCCGGGTGCGGGCCTGGGGGCTGGGCTCGGTCCCCGGCGGGACGGCCCCGGCGGACATGGCGGCGCCGGCGGGCGGGGTGACCGCCACGGCGGCGTACGGCTACGCCTGGGAGGTGGGGAGCGAGGCGTCGTACCGGCTGCTGGGGGCGCTGCTGGCGGACAGCGTGCGCGTGTGGTACGCGGCGCGCCCGTTCCGCTCGGCGGGGACGGAGTTCCCGCACGGGGCGCTCCTGGTGCGCGTGGGGGGCAACGCGGCGGACGTGCACGAGCGGGTGCGGCGGCACGCGGCGGCGGCGGGGGTGCGGGTGGCGGCGCTCCCCTCGGCGGCGGTGGAGGAGGGGACGGACCTGGGGAGCAACAGCGTGTTCCCGCTCCGCACGCCGCGGGTGGCGCTGGCGGGGGGGAGCCCGGTGAACGGCAACTCCTTCGGGTTCGCCTGGTACGCCTTCGACCAGCGGCTGCGCTACCCGGCGACGCCGGTGAGCGTGAGCGAGCTGGGCGGTGCGGCGCTGGACGAGTTCGACGTGCTGGTGCTCCCCTCGGTGCAGGCGGCGGGGCTGGAGCGGGCGCTGGGAGAGGGGGGGCGGGAGCGGATCGCGCAGTGGGTGCGCGGGGGTGGGGTGCTGGTGGCGCTGGACGCGGCGTCGGGGTGGCTGGCGGGGGAGCGGACGGGGCTGTCGCGCTTCCGCGTGCGCCGCGACTCGGTGCGGGCGGACGGGGAGCCGGGGGCGCCGCTCCCGGCGCAGGTGCCCGGGGCCATCGTCCGCGCGGTGGCGGACACGCTGTCGCCGCTGCTGGCGGGGGTGAACGCGGCGGAGCTCCCGGTGCTGGTGTTCTCGGACCGCGTGGTCACCGCGCCGCGCGACCTGCGGCCGGGGGAGGCGGTGGTGCGCTACGCGCCGGTGCCGGAGCTGCGGCTGGCGGGGTACCTGTGGCCGGAGGTGCCGGCGCGGCTGGCGGGGACGCCGTACCTGTGGACGGAGCGGGTGGGGCGCGGGCGGGTGATCGGGTTCGCGGGCGACCCCAACTTCCGCGACCTGTGGCGGGGGCTGCTCCCGCTCTTCGCCAACTCGGTGTTCTTCGGGGGGAGCTTCTGAGTCTGGAGTTGTCGGAGGTGACGGGGCTTGCTACCCTTGAGACATGAAAACGAACCCGCTCTCCGACATCCTCAAGCTCAGCGTGGCCGAGCGCATCCAGCTCGTCGAGGACATCTGGGACAGCATCGCCGAGGAGGCCGATGCGCTCCCGCTGACGGACGCGCAGCGTGAGGAGCTGGACCGCCGGCTGGCCGACCAGGAAGCCAATCCCGGGGTCGGCCGTCCCTGGTCCGAGGTGAAGGCGCGTCTGCTCGGCTCGGAGTGACGCGTCCGCTGATCCTCCGCTCCTCCGCGGAAGCCGACGTGGAGGCGGCGTTCCGCTGTGCCCGGCTGCGTGCTCCATAGCGCGCGTTGAAGCGGCTGGAGTGCCGGCGCGGCTGGCAGGGACGCCGTACCTGTGGATGGAGCGTGTGGGCGCAGGCGGGTGATCGGGTTCGCGGGAGACCCCAACTTCCGCGACTTGTGGCGGGGGCTGCTCCGGCTCTTCGCCAACTCGGTGTTCTTCGGGGAGCTTCTGAGCGGCGTCTCGGCGCGCAAGGGGCGGCCTCGTACCCGACGGGCTGCCGGGCGCTACGGCCTCAGGGCGATTGGACGACCCTGGTGAAGTTGTGATTGAGCTTAGCGACGTAGCTCTTGTTGGAGATAGTGGACAACGGAAGTCACCCAATTAAACACTTCAGATGTGTTGAGCGGGCCGCGAGCGTGTTGAAGGGTGTTCTTTTCGTCGCCTCTCCATCGGCTTTCCGCCCAATTAGCGCAACTTGCGAAGTGGATTCGGTCAAGGTTCAAGGCCGGACGAGCGGCGATGGGAGCTTTTTCCTTAAAGTCGCTAAGCACCGCCTCGGAGAAATCCTCAACTTCATGTACTTCGTCAAGTTCTTTTCCCAGTTGCTGAAGGCGAATTATAGTCTCTTCCACCTGTACTACACGCGATTCGTAAGCGTCGAATTGCCAGTGAGGATGGCCTGCGCCGGGTGCTTCAAGTGTTATGGTCCCACCTTGAAGTTGTTGATAGCCTGGCCATTCTGCACGGAATAACTGGAGCTTTTCTTGGACTTCCGCTAACCCAGCATAAATCGTCAGGCTCGTGGTTCGATACGCTAGCCGCGCAAGGCGAGCGTCGGGGCTGGCACTCCAGCTTTGGTGTATGCTGATCCAGTACGGCGTGGTGGTAAGCGCTGGGTCGAGCAGTGGGACTATCGGAGTTGCGCCACCCCTCTGCCGGAAGACACGTTGAGTTGCGAATTTGCTGGCGTGAAGATTCCCGATAGCTCCTTCCAATGAGATTAAGTCAAATTTGTATGTACCGCCGGATTTCGGCAGAATCGCGCTGAGTTCCCCACTCAGTAAATTAAGATGCTTCTCGATTCCATCAATGCTTTCTAGCAACGGCTTAGTGTCGTATGGCATATCTATATGAGATCGGGCCAGAGGTCAGCGGGGACACTATAGACCGCCATCACTAAACGGTCCAACTCAAAACTTTCTTCATATTCTCCCAGCGACATCTTCCTTCCTAGTTCCGCCATGTGAGTAACCGCCTCGCCAGCCATACTGCGTTCAGCGGCAATCAGCCCGAGGTTTGGCAGCGGAATCGATTCAACGAATCGGCTACTCAAATTGAATTGTCCGCCTGAAACGTGCGGACAGTATTCCGCAAGAAGCATAGTGAAGACCCGTGAGTTTAGAAGCGCCAGATAAGCATGTTGAACTTGCTCTTGGAACTTGGCGCGCGCTCCGCTGGGAAGGCGGTCAGGTAGCATGCTGGCGGACAAAGAAGCTTTCGGAAGCCAAGCAAAACCTTGCACTATAACGTAGGTTCCGTTCGTGTCGAGAGCGAAACTTCCTGAATATCCGAAATACGCGCTGACCAGTTTTGGAGCCCTTTCAGAAAGCCACTGCCGGGGACGGGTCAACCTCCACCACTGCTCTACATCCACTCCCTGGCGCCGTTGAAGGTCACCACGAAAGTTCCGCAGGCGCAGTTGGAAAAACTGCGGCAAACGCTGTTTGAGGTCCGATTCGTCACGTATTGGCTCCAGCTCGGAACTCTCTGGATAGAAAAGGTAGTCTCCGGGTAAAATGCGGCCGTTGCGAATGTTCTTGTTTTCCGCTATTGGTCGGAAGTACCTTTGCTCTTCCGCAGGCAAAGTGCGGTATAGTTCTGGAGGTACGATAAAAGCGTCTCGGAGGCCAGTTCTGATTCCTTGCCTTACATGAAACAACGCACCGACTGTCGGCATGGAGAGGCGTTGAAGCTCAGAGAGCACCCTTTCCAGACGATTGGGCCGTGGGCGCCAATCGACTCTTTCATTCATTGCCTCAGATGGTTCTGCAAAGACTCGCCACCGCTCCTCAACAGCTGCGAGAGTGCCAAGCCTGTTCAGAGAATCGTTCTTCTCAAGCATTCGCAGGTGGCGTAGGGCTTCACCTCCGGACCCCCGCTCCTCGCTTGTCCACACTGACAAAATAGGTTGCTCGACCGTTTGCGGCGTCCGTGACAAAACCAAGGCAGCAACTTCTACAACCGCATGTCGAAAAATCGTATGGTCACCTAATAGCGCGACAAACCTTGGAGAGACCTCATTCAACAAACGCTTTCTCCAAGCAAGGGACGCTTCTAAGCTAAGAAGACTTGCAGGGATTAGGGTGCCAATACTGCCACCGGTCCGAACGGACCGAACCGCTTTCTGTACGAAAGCCATGCTATAATCCGGGCGGCCATGGTATTCATCCCCTAAAGTGTCACGCACACGCTGTCGCTGGACTGGTGTTAATCCAATCCACGAAATAAATGGGGGATTCATTAAAATTACATCGGCTGCTGGCCAGTTATTCTCCGGGTCCAGTGAGTCTAAATGTCTAATATCTAGCTCTAGCTCAAACCCGAGTTGTTCACGTCGACAAGCTGCCAGCGCAAATTTTGCCATTGCTACTGCGGCTTCGGAGACGTCAAAGCCCATGAGGGTAACTTTCCCACGATATTTCTCTCGATGCAATAGCCGAACTGCTTCCTGAAGGAATGCGCCGGCTCCGCAAGCAGGATCCAAAATGATTATATGATCCCCGAAAATCGTCTCTCGTATAGCTTTTTCAGTTACAGTTCTGGCGAGCGCAGGTGGGGTAAAATGCGTTCCGCCCCGACTAGTGATCCGAACATCCGGCAAGTCGGGAATTCCAAACAAATCTACTTGCCCGCTTCTGATCAGCTCGTAATGCGCTTCTTGAAAGATCGTGCCGCCAGCATGCCTAACCATCAACTCAGGATCTACTGAGAGCTTTTGGCGGCCACTCTGAAGAGAGGTTCGAAAATGGGTGAGAATTGATTCGAAATGTTCAGGCCCCAAGGCTTGAAAGGCGTGGGCCTGGGCCAAGTCAAGGTTGTATTCCCTCGCTAGCCCTTCAACGTCATCGAAAGCCTCTCCCTCTCTGCCGGAGAGCCAAGAGGCTATGAGGTACAGATATTGATGGATGCTGGCCTGATCTTGCACCCCAAGTTGCATGTTCAACGCCCGTAACCGTCGGAATACATCAATCGCATGCTCAACCACATCGTAGCGGCTCTCTACCGCGTCAAGAACCAGATACTCATAAAACGACTCCAGCTTTTGTTCGACACTAGTTCGCCTAAACTTTCGAACGGACGAGGGCATGTCCCACCGGGTGACGGAGACAGTGTCCTCATCCAGCGAGATATGGTGCGGGAAATCTGCGGACCACGCCCAACTCGCGCCCGTACCCAAGTCCGGTGGGGGCGCAAGAGGCGTGGATAACGCAAAGGAGCCGCGCTGCCCGTTGAGTAGCGCCCAACTTCCCGCTTGGTCCGCAGACGGGTATAGCGGGAGATCAACCAAGCCCAAGCTGGAGGCCCAAGATGGGCCCTCAGTCGTCCATTCCATTGGCCTTAATGTTTACGTAGCCAAAAAACTCCAGAGTGGGCATATCATACGATTAGTTAGCTTCGCCGCCAAGGTCCACAGTCCAATTCAGTGTTTATGAGAAGGCCTCCGTTCAACCTTAACTCCATCTGCTCCACACGCTTCGTGCCGGATCAGTGCGCACCTCCAATTCATCTCAGCAGCCTCCGCGCCTGCTGCCTCTTCACCCCCCTGGGCGAAAGTGTAGCCCAGGTACCCCGCGATCAGCCACGGCGCCGCCACGATCGCCGCGTCCATCCACTGGTGCTTCACGTCCGCGCGATGCTGGCCGAAGCGCGAGCCGAGCCCGTCCGCATGGAGCTCCACCGTTACCGCGCTCCGCAATCGCTGTCGGCTTGCCGTGCAGCACCGATTCCCCCATCCTCCCCACCATCTCCATCCGGTCGGCGCCACCAGGATTCAGCCAGTGCCAGGCTATCCCCGCCGAGCGCGCACGCGTCTTCCGCACCATCGTCAGGAAAGATGAGATTCCACCACCGGCTGGTCCTCGCCGCGATCGCCGCGGCCCTCGCGCCCTCCCCCGCCGCCGCGCAGGCGGACACCCTCCGCGCGCCGGGGCTGCGCCAGCCGGTGGAGATCGTCCGCGACCGGTGGGGCGTCGGGCACGTGTACGCCCGCAACACGCACGACCTCTTCTTCGCGCAGGGCTACAACGCCGCGCGCGACCGGCTCTTCCAGCTGGAGATGTGGCGGCGGCAGGCGACGGGGACGCTGGCCGAGGTGCTGGGGCGGCGGGAGCTGAAGCGCGACGTGGGGGCGCGCCTCCTCGCCTTCCGCGGCGACATGCGGCGCGAGCTGGCGCACTACCACCCGCAGGGGGCGGAGATCGTCGGCGCCTTCGTGGAGGGGGTCAACGCCCGCGTCGCCGAGACCGAGCGCGACCCCTCGCTCCTCCCCCCCGAGTTCGCCCTCCTGGGGATGAAGCCCGGGCGCTGGACCCCCGAGGTGGTGGTGTCGCGCCACAACGGGCTCTTCCGCAACGTGGGGCAGGAGGTGTCGCTCGCCCAGGCCGTGCGGATGCTGGGGCCCGCCGCCGTGCAGGACTATTCCGGCTTCGGGCCGGGCGACCCCGGGCTGGCGCTGGACCCCGCGCTCGACGGGGTGCCGATCACCGCGCGCGTCACCGAGCTGTACGACGCCTCCCGCGCCCCCGTCCGCTTCCTCCCGGAGGACGTCGTCCCCGCCCACCGCGCCGGCGGCGCGGCGCTCGCCCGGCTCGCCGCCGCGCTCCCCGCGCGCGAGGACGGCGAGCCCGCGCCCCTGGACGGGAGCAACAACTGGGTGGTGGCCGGGAGCCGCACCGCCAGCGGGCTCCCCCTCCTCGCCAACGACCCGCACCGGGCGGTGCAGCTCCCCTCGCTGCGCTACTGGGTGCACCTGTCCGCGCCGGGGTGGAACGTGGTGGGCGGCGGCGAGCCCGCGCTCCCCGGCGTCTCCATCGGGCACAACGAGCACGGCGCCTGGGGGCTCACCATCTTCGGGCTGGACCACGAGGACCTGTACGTCTACCGGACCGACCCCGCCGACCCGTCGCGCTACCGCTACCGCGGCGGCTGGGAGCGGATGCGGGTCGTGCGCGACACCGTGCGGGTGAAGGGGGAGGCGCCCGTCGTCGTGGAGCACAGGTACACCAGGCACGGGCCGGTGCTGCACCAGGACACCGCCGCGGGCCGGGCGTACGCGCTGCGGGCGGCGTGGCTGGAGCCGGGGACGGCCCCGTACCTGGCCTCGCTGCGGATGGGGCAGGCGCGGAGCTGGGAGGAGTTCCGCAGGGCGTGCGAGTACGCGCTCACCCCCGCGGAGAACATGGTGTGGGCGGACGTGGCGGGGCGCGTCGGCTGGCAGGCCGCGGGGATCGCGCCGGTGCGGAGGGGGTGGAGCGGGATGCTTCCCGTCCCGGGCGACGGGCGCTACGAGTGGGGCGGCTTCCTCCCCGCGCGGGAGCTCCCGCACGTGCTCGACCCGGCCAAGGGGTTCTGGGCCACCGCCAACGAGGACAACGTCCCCGCGGGCTACCCGCGCCTGGACGCCGTGGGCCGCTCCTGGGCCGACCCGTACCGGAGGATGCGCATCGACGAGGTGCTGGGCGCGGGTCGGGGACTGACGGTGCGCGACATGGCCGCGCTCCAGCAGGACCGGCTCTCCATTCCCGCCCGGGCGCTGGTCCCCCTCCTGCGCGGCGCCGCCCCCGCGGACCCGCTGGCCGGGCGCGCCCGGGAGCTCCTCCTGGGGTGGGACTTCCGCATGGACGCCGCCTCGGTGCCCGCCGCGGTCTACGCGATGTGGGAGCGGCGGCTGGCGCGCAACGTCCGCGACCGCCTCCTCCCCGAGCCCGCGCGCCCGCTCCTGGGCGGCGTGCCGATGGACCGGCTGGTGGCGTGGATGACGGCGCCCGACGCGCGCTTCGGCGCCCGCCCCGCGGCGGCGCGCGACTCGCTCCTGGCGCGCAGCCTGGACGAGGCCGTCGCCGAGCTGCGCGGGCGCCTGGGCCCCGACCCGTCCGCCTGGCGCTACGGGCAGCCCGCGCTCAAGCACGTCCTCCTCCGGCACCCCCTGAGCGCGGCCGTGGACTCCGCCACCCGCGCCGCCTGGGACCTGGGGCCCCTCCCCCGCGGCGGGAGCGGGCACACCGTGGACGTCACCCCCGGCCCGGAGGCGCACACGCACGGGGCCACCTTCCGCATCGTCGCCGACCCGGCGGACTGGGACGCTTCGCTGGGGAGCAACGCCCCCGGCCAGTCCGGCGACCCGCGCAGCCCGCACTACCGCGACCTGTTCGCCCCCTGGGCCGCCGGCGAGTACTTCCCCGTCCTCTTCTCCCGCGCGAAGGTGGAGGCCGCGGCGGAGCACACCACGGTCCTCCTCCCGGCGCGGTGAGGCGCGGTCAGGCGGGCGCGCCGTCCACCCGCTCCACCCACGGTCCTCCTCCCGGCGCGGTGAGACTCGGTCAGGCGGGCGCGCCGTCCACCCGCTCCACGCGCACCGCCGTGCCGTAGCACAGCACCTCCGTGGCCGACTGGCCGATCTCCGAGGCGTCGTAGCCGATCCCCACCACGGCGTTGGCGCCCAGCTCCCGCGCGTGCTCCACCAGCGCCTGCGTGGCCTGCTGGCGCGTCTGCTCGCACATCTCGGTGTACTCCCGGATCTGCCCTCCCACCATCGTCTTCAGCCCGCCCATGAACCCCTGCGCGATGGTGGGCGCGCGCACGGTCACGCCGCGCACCAGCCCCAGGTAGTCGCGGATGCGCCACCCCTCCAGCGCGAAGGTGGTGGAGAGGATCATCCGTTCGGGAGCAGCGTCGGGCATGGCGGCCTCAGGCGAGCTGGAGGAAGAGGGTGAAGACGTAGGCGCAGAAGAGCAGGAGCACGATCAGGACGTTGGCGAGGTGGAAGGCGTCGCTCCGCACCCGCGCCGCCGCCGCCGCCATGACGGCGAAGGCCACGCGGAAGCCGGCGTCGGCGTCGGGGCGCACCCCTCCGTCCCAGGCGTACTCCTGGAGCAGGCTCACCACGGGGAGCGCCGCCAGCAGCACGAAGAACCAGGGGCGGTTCTCGTGGAAGCTGGCCCGCAGGTCCACCTCGTCCTCCCCCTCCAGGTCCGGCACCAGCACGTACGCCAGCAGGTAGGCGCACACGGGGACCAGCAGGAAGAGCACGAAGGAGAAGAAGTTCCACCCGTCGGCGTTCCGCCGCTCGAACGCCGCCCACCAGATCTGCACGTGGGCCAGGAAGAGCATCCCCATCCAGAGCAGCGTCGGCGCGTACATCCGCGTCCGCCGCCGCATCTGCATCAGCCGCGCGGCGCTGGACAGGAGGTGCGACAGCCCCAGGCCGACGATGATGGACACCAGGACGGAGAGGTATTCGAACTCGGTCATGGGTCAGCCTCGCGGCCGGAGGTGGGGCTCCAGGAGCCGGCTCCAGCTCGACTCCACCCGCGCGTACTCCTCCGGGCACCCCTCCGCGCGCCACGCCGGGAGGAAGTCGTCCGAGACGAAGTCGGCGTGCTTCTCCGGGTTCTGGCCGTACACCCAGCAGGCCACGTTGTAGAAGCGCTGCGGCCCCAGCGAGTGCGTGTCGGCGAACGCCGTCTCGTCCACCTCCTCCCCCGCTCCCAGCGCCACCACCCCGTTGAGGGCGGCCTGCTCGCCCTCGTCGGTGTCGTTGGTGAGGACGTACGCCGCGAGCTGGTCCGCGGCGTCCTCCTCGCGCCCGAGCACGGGGAGGTCCAGCACGTCGATCAGCGCGTGCCCCAGCTCGTGGTAGAGGACGAAGTCGGTCGCACCGAGCATCGCCTGCGCCCGGAACTCGTCGGTGGGCGCGTCGGCGAACACCTCGCCGAAGTGCTCGAGGATCTCGTAGCACACCACGATGCGCTTCCGGTCGGGCTCGTAGAAGGCGTTCGCCTCGCCGCACGCGGCGAAGGTCAGCTCCACGTCGTGCGGGAGCACGATCCAGTCGTTCAGCACCTCCGCGCTCCCCTCCAGGATGCGCGCCTCGCGGACGAAGGCCTCCCACTCCGCGAAGCGCCCGTCCCGCAGTCCGGTGTACACCACCCGGAACCCGCCGCCGACGGCCACCCCTTCCTGCGCGGGCGCCGCGGGGACGGGCGCCTCCCGCTCCACCACGGCCGCGCGAGGCGCCTCCTGCGCGTCCGGCGCGCAGCCGCAGAGGCCGAGCGCCAGCGCACACAGGACGAAACGGGTGGTGGAGTGCATGTCCGAGGCGGAAAGTCGCGGCGGGAGGCGGGGGCCTGCTTCGCCCGAAAGCTATCCCGCGGCATCGGGGCGAACAAGCAACGCACGCGTCAGGTGCTCCGCACGGCCGCCTCCATCGCGCGCAGCGAGTCGCGGGCGAAGCGCACCTGCAGGGCGCGGGCGACGGGGGAGCCCAGGCGCGCCAGGGGAGCCGCGGGGCGGGAGAAGGAGAACAGCTCGTAGTGCACCGAGTCGTCGTCGCGGCTCCACTCCACGCTGAAGCGCTCCTCGCCGCGCTCCGCGTGGTCCGCGACGGTCCCGTAGCCGAACCCGGAGCGGCGCACCGGCCCGTCCTCGTCCAGCACGTAGGCGACGCGGCAGGCGTGCAGGGACCAGAAGCCGAAGTGGCGCACCAGGTTCGCCACCGTGCGCCCCGGCTCCTGCGGCGTGTCGGGCCAGAGCACCCGCACCCACTCCATGTCGTACATGGCCCAGCGCCGCAGCGCCGCCCGCGCGCGGCGGTACGTCTCCGCCCCGGCGCCCAGGCGCACCCGCGCGTGGTTGGGACGGTAGCCGGGCGGCGCCGTGGTCCCGCGGCTGGCGCCCACCTCCGGGTAGGTGAACGCCGCGCCCTCGCGCTCCGCGACGAAGCGGCGCATCTCGCCCTCGGTGGGCCGGTGGAGGAGGAACATGCGCCCGGACCCGGCAAGGGGCGGGCCGGCGCGGGGCGGACGCACTATCTTGGGGGGATGAAGCGGACGCTGCTCCTCCTCCTGCTCCTCGCCTGCGCCCCCGGCTGCCGGGCTCCCGACCGCGCCGCCGACCCGGCCGCGCACCCGCCGGGCGCCGTCCGCGACGCGCTCGCCGACCCGGGGCGCCGCTGGGTCTCGGCCGACACCCCGCACTTCCACCTCCACGCGCCGCGCGGCTCGCACGCGGCGCCCCGGCTCCGCCGGCTGGGCGCGGAGGCCGAGCGGGCCCGGAGCGCCGGCCTGGCCCTGCTCGGCGCGCGCGACGGCCCGCGGATGGAGCTGGTGTTCGTGGACAGCCGGGCGGAGATGGCCCGCTACGTGGGGCGCCCCGTGGGGGGGATGGGGATCGTGGAGCAGGACGCCGCCTTCTTCGTGCACGACTCCGCGCGCGGCGCCGCGCTCCGCCACGAGGTCATGCACGTGCTCTCCTGGCGCGCCTGGGGGCCGGCGTGGGACCGGGTGCTGAGCGAGGGGGTCGCCACCTACGCCGCGGGCGGCTGCCGCGGCCACGGCTTCCACGACCTCGCCGCCGCGCTCCGCCGCGACGGGAAGTGGGCGCCGCTGGAGGAGCTGGACGAGCGCTTCGGCGGGGTGGACGACCTGGCGTCGTACCTCCTGGGGGCCAGCCTGGTGGGCTACGTCCGGGAGCGCTGGGGGATGGCGGCGGTGCGGGGGCTGTGGACCCGCGGGCTCGGCCGCTCGCGCGAGGTGGTGGGGATGGACCGGGAGGCGCTGGAGGCCGGGTGGAAGCGACACCTCGAACGGGAGGCCAGCCCCGTCCCGCCCGGGTGGGAGGCCGCCGTCCTCGCGCGCGGCTGCGAGTAGAGACCGTTGTCCCCCCGCCCGGCGCGACGCAGATTGGGAGCGCCCGCCCTCCACCCCTCCTCCCGGAGAACCCCGTCCATGAAGTCGCTCTTCGACGAACGCGCCCGCGCCGGGATGCTCGACCGCGTCGCCCGGCTCACCCCCGGGCACCACGGGCTGTGGGGACGCATGAACGCGGGCCAGATGCTGGTCCACACCGCCGACCAGCTCCGCATGGCCCTCGGCGACCTCCCGTGCCGGCCCCTGCCCACCCCCTTCCGCTACCCGGTCCTGAAGCAGATCGTCGTCTACTGGCTCCCCTGGCCGAAGGGGACGCCCACCGCCCCGGAGCTCAGGCCCCGCCCCTTCGAGGGTGACTGGGAGGCGGCGCGCGCCTCGCTCCGCGAGCAGGTCGGGCGCTTCGCCGGGCGGACGCCGCGCGACGCCTGGCCCGAGCACCCCGCCTTCGGACGGCTCAGCGGGCGGGCGTGGGGCGTCCTGTCCTGGCGCCACCTGGACCACCACCTCCGCCAGTTCGGCGTGTAGCCGCGCTCCCGCACGCGCGGAGGGGCCCGCGGCGTCGCCGCGGGCCCCTCAGGGCATCTGCGTGTGGGTCGTCGGCGGCTCCTAGGTCCTGCTGAACTCACCGTACGGGAAGCAGTTGCGTGAGGGATGCGAGCCCGAAGGGGCGAGACCCGGCGCAGTTTGCCGGGTCTCGACTCCGTTGGGAACGGTTGTATCGTTCCCTACGGAGCCGCAGCCCGACCCCGCGCCAGCGGGGGCACGCCCGAACCCCACCCCTTACACCCTCCTCACACCCGCCCCAGCCGCCGCGCCCGGTAGCGGTCCCCCAGGAAGCGCGCCTTCATCAGCTCCAGCTCCTCGGGCGTCAGCTCGGTGACCGGCTTGTTGAACAGCTCCTCCACCGGCGCCTCCGGGGCCGTCGCCTCCTCCACCACCTCCGGGGCGGGCGCCAGCCGCACCACTTCCACGCGGGCCGGGGTGCTCCCCGACAGCCGCGGCCGGTCGCGCTCCTTGAGCGCGGCCGGGTGCGCCACCAGCCGGCGGCGGCGCGTGCGCGGCGGGAAGTTGAGCACCGCCAGGTCGCCGAACTCCGCCCGCGCCGCCTCGTCGTAGGCGCGCGCCGCCTCCCGCTCCCCCTCCTCCCCCGCCGCGAAGAAGCCCAGGTGGCGCAGCTTCCCGTTCACGCGGAGGTACGCCTGCCACATCCCCTTGGCCCGGTTCCACCCCACCCCGCGGAACTCCGAGGAGCCCCCCTTCTTGGTCCGCTGGCGGGGGCGGAAGCGGGCGTCCACCACCACCAGGTTATCGCGCGTGCAGTTGGCCGGGTCGCCGTCGCGGAAGATCACCTGCCGGTCGTCCGTCACCCCCGCCACCGCGCGGTGCAGGAGGATGGTGCGGTGCGTCTTCCCCCCCGAGCGCTCCTCCCGCGGGATCAGCTCCTTGCGGTAGGCCCGCCCGTTCCGGAACTGGCACCACGTGAACCCGGCCAGGCGCTCGTGGTCCTCGTCGCTCACCCGGACCTGCGCTCCGTTGTTCAGCTCGATCACGTTCATGGCGGTTTCGGCCCGGCGGCCTTGCAAGAGGTCCTCGCCCCGCGGGGACGCAATGGCCCGGCGGGTGTCCGTGTGGTGTTCCTGCGTTTGCGGTACCGGGGGGGTCCAGCGAGCTGCTTCCGGCCGGCCCCGGCGCATACTCACAAAGCGTGCCGGAGCGGACGGCGCCGCGCGCGGCCCGCTCCGTGCGGTCCGCCCGCGTGCCCGGCCCGGCCTTTTCCCCCTCTCCCCCGGAGCCCGATGGAGGTGCGCGGCGTGCTGGAGACCTGCCTGTACGCCTCCGACCTGGAGGCCGCCGAGCGGTTCTACGCCGACGTCGTCGGGCTGGAGGTGCATGTGCGCGTGGAGGGGCGGCACGTCTTCTTCCGCTGCGGCGCGGGGATGCTCCTGGTGTTCCAGCCGGAGCGCACCGCGACGGAGCAGACGCACGTGGGCGGGAGCCCCGTTCCGGTGCACGGCGCGCGCGGGGCGGGGCACGTGGCCTTCGCCGTCCCCGCCGCCGGGCTGGACGCCTGGCGCGCGCGGCTGGAGCGGCTGGGCGTCTCCGTGGAGTCGGAGGTGGAGTGGCCGCGGGGAGGGCGCTCGCTGTACCTGCGAGACCCCGCCGGCAACAGCGTGGAGCTGGCCCCGCCGTCCATCTGGGGACTGGACGGGGAGTAGCGGACCCTTACGCGAGGAGGCGGAGATGGCGAAGTGCGAGGTGTGCGGGAACGACTACTACCTTTCCTTCGAGGTGGTCACCGCGGGCGAGCGGCACGTGTTCGACAGCTTCGAGTGCGCCATCCACAGGCTGGCGCCGGTGTGCGCGCACTGCGGGTGCAAGGTGCTGGGCCACGGCGTGGAGGCCAACGGCACCTTCTACTGCTGCGCGCACTGCGCCCGCCACGAGGGCGCCTCCGACGTCGCCGACCACTCGGCCACGTCGCCGCACGGGCTGGAGACGGCGGGCGAGTAGTCCTTTCCGCTTGGGGCCCTTCCGGAGACCGGCGGAAACGGCCCCGCCGGTCTCCTACAGGGGGGCGGCGAGCCTGCCGATACTACAGGCAGTCTCCCCGCCCCGGAGGGAGCCCCGCCAAACCACCGGCGGGTCTCCCTCCGTCACGGATCATCCGGGTACCGCGGGAACTGCAACTGCAGGCTGTCCCCTGTCCCCTGTTCCCTGTCCCCTGCCGTTCAGAAGTCCGCAGCGCCTTCCTCGGCGCCGTCCAGCCAGGGGAGGAGGAGGAGGTAGCGGCGGCGCAGGCGGTTCGCCTCGGCGCGGGCCTCCGCGGGGGTCTCGCCGAAGCCCTCCCAGGCCCAGCCGCTCCAGGCGTCCGGGCCGGGCGCCGACCAGGGGGAGTCCCCCGTGTGCACCCGGGCGCCCTGCGAGAACTGCGCGAACGGGTCCAGGTACGTCCCCAGCTCGTTGCCGCGGCTGTCCACCACCACCCCGTAGGTGCCGTGGCGGCGGCGCTGCCGGCGCCGCCACGCCGCCCGGGCCACCATGGCCGCGTCGGCCAGCATCACGCAGGCGGAAAGGCCGGCGAGCAGGGCGATCACCCACAACCACGATTCGGGCTTCATCGGGGCGGCTGCGTCGGGAGGTCCAGGGGGGCGCCGGGAGGGCGCGCCGCTCCTCCGCGTACCACCGGGAGCCGCCTTCCGTTCCGCCCCCGCCGGGCGCCTCCGAAAAGATACATTTGACAGCGTATAGATTCCGACTTAGTTTAGCCGTCTTCCACAGTCCCTGTCCCAAACGGCACAGGTGCGGCCGGAAGCGGCGCGTACGATCCCACCCGGCGCGCCGTTCAAATCGCGACACATAAGCCTGCAGGCCTCGGAATCGCCGCCCCGCGGCGGTTCCTTCCGTGCTCCCACTTCCACCCCCACCCACGTGAGCCCATGCGCGGTCCCCTGATCGCCGTGCTCTTCTCCACCCTCGCCCTGGGCTGCGGCCGCGTGGGCGGACCCGTCGCCATCGGCACCGCCGGCCCCTTCCAGGAGGGGTACGCCCAGATGGTCCGGCGCGCCATCGAGATGGCCGCCCAGGAGGTCAACGCCCGCGGCGGGATCGACGGGCAGCCGGTGGAGGTGGTCGCCCGCGACGACGGCGGCGACGGCACCCGCGCCGCCGCCATCGCGCAGGAGTTCCTGGGCGACTCGCGCATCGTGGGCGTGGTGGGGCACGCCAACTCCGGCGGGATGGTGGGCGCCGCCCCGCTCTACGACCACGGGCTGGTGGCCATCTCCCCCAGCGCCACCTCCCCCGAGATCACCGGGATCTCCCCCTGGGTGTTCCGCGTCACCACCAACGACTCCGCCAACGGCGCCAACCTGGCCCGCTTCGCCGCGGGGCTGGGGAAGAAGCGCGTGGCCGTGCTCTACGAGAACAACGTCTACGGGCGCGACCTGGCGCAGGCGTTCCGGGCCGCCTTCCGCGGGGTCGTGGTGGGGGTGGACCCCATCGCCGGGGACGGCACCAAGGTGGAGCCCTTCGTCTCCTACTACCGGGGGGTGGCGCCCGACCTGGTGTTCGTGGCCGGCACCGAGGGCTCCGGGCGGGCGCTCCTCCGGGAGGCCGCGCGCCAGGGGTTCCGCACCCAGTGGCTGGCCGGCGACGGGTGGGCCGGGGTGCAGGCCGACACCGCCGCCGCGGAGGGCGCCTACGTGGCCGTCCCCTTCAGCGTCAACGACCCCCGCCCCGAGGCGCGCCGCTTCGTGGAGGCGTTCCGCGGCCGCTACGGCGTGGAGCCCGACGCCAACGCCGCCATGGCCTACGACGCCACCCTCCTCCTGGTGCAGGCGGTCCGGGAGGTGGGGCGCGACCGCGAGGCCGTCCGTGACTACGTCGCCCGCGTCCGCGGCGACCGTGCCTACGCCGGAGTCACCGGCGAGGTCCGCTTCGGCGCCGACGGCGACCCCGAAGGGGCCCGCTTCGTGATGACGCAGGTCCGCGCCGGCAAGCTCCAGCCCGTGGGAGGTGCCCGGTGAGCGACGTCGTCCGGCATTACAGCATCCGCGCCCGCCTCCTGGCGGGGTTCAGCGTCCTGGTCCTCCTCCTCCTGGGAGCCGGGGCGTACGGGTCGCAGGCCATGATCGGGACCTCCTCGACCATCCGCGACGCCCTGCACGGGGTGGAGCAGGACGCCCGCCTCTCCACCGGCCTCGCCACCGACGTGGCGCGCGAGATCGCCGTGGCGGCGCGCTACATCGAGGAGGGCGACGCGCGCGCCGCGGCCAGCTTCGACTCGCTCCGCTGGCAGACCCACTCCACCCACCGCATCCTCCGCCGCCGTCCCAACCAGACCAAGGAGGAGGTGGCGCTGGTGGTGGGGATCGACCAGGGGCTCTCCGACGCCGAGGTGCGCTACGTCCTGGCCCGCCGCCTGGGCGAGCTGGGGCGCATCCCCGAGGCCCGCGCCCAGACCGACAGCGCCCGCGCCATCGAGGCCGCCATGCTGGGCGACCTGGAGCGGCTGGCGGAGGTCAAGGCCAAGCGCGTGGCCGACGCCGCCGCCACCCTGCAGCGGGACACGGTGCGGCGCGCCTCCTTCCTGGTGGTGCTCATCCTCTGCGCGCTGGTGCTGGCCGCCGCGGTGGTGACGGTGGTCATCCGCTCCATCGCCGCTCCGCTGGACGCGCTGGCCGGGCACGCCGGCCGCCTCAGCGAGGGCGACCTCACCGCCCGCACCGCCGGGCGCCTCCCCCACGAGCTGGGGATCCTGGCGACGGCCATGAACCGCACCAGCGCCTCGCTCTCCCGCATCGGCGCGGGGACGGCCGGGGCCGCCGACAGCATCACCGCCTCCGCGCACGAGCTGACCGCCGTGGCCGGGCAGCTCTCCACCGCGGTGGGCGAGGTCACCCGCTCCATGGAGGAGGTGTCGCGCGGCGCCGTCGGGCAGGTGGACGAGCTCCGCCGCGTGGACGAGGCGCTGCGCGGGATGCGCTCGCACGCCGAGGGGGTGGCCACGGAGGTGCGCGAGGTCACCGGGCTGGCCGCGGCCATCGAGGAGGTGGCGCACGCCAAGCGCGCGGAGACGGAGCGCACCCTGGACACCCTGCTCAAGGTGAAGGGAGTGGTGCAGGAAGCCGCCGCCGAGACCGCGGCGCTGCACACCTCCGTGGCCGACATCTCCGTGTTCGTGGAGACGGTGAACCGGATCGCCGAGCAGACCAACCTGCTGGGGCTCAACGCCGCCATCGAGGCCGCCCGCTCCGGGGAGCACGGCCGCGGCTTCGCGGTGGTGGCGGAGGAGGTGCGCAAGCTGGCCGGGCAGGCGCGCGACGGGGCGGAGAGCGTGGCCGCCATCACCCGCGCCGTGACGCAGCGGGTGGACAGCGCCGCCCGGGCCATGGACGCCGGGGCGCGCCACGTGGACGAGATCGAGCGCATCGCCCACGCGGTGGACGACGCGCTGCGCACCATCCTGGAGGCGGCGGAGCGCACCCGCCTGGCCGCGGACAGCGTGACCGCCGCCGCCGAGTCCAACGCCGCCGCCGCCGTGGACGCCGCGGGGCGGATCGCCGCGGTGGCCCGCACGGCGGAGGCGCACGCCGAGGCGGCGGAGGGGGTGCAGGCCGCCACGGTGCAGCAGGACAGCGCCTGCCTCCTGGTGAGCGACGCCACGGCCCGGCTGATGGAGAGCGCCGGCCGCCTGCGCGAGCTGGTGGGCGGGCTGCGCGTGGACGGCGCCGCGCCGGAGCCGGAAGCCGCGGCTCCGGGAGCCCCGGCGGTCGCGGCCGTTCCCCACGTGCCGGAGCCGCCCCACTCCGCGCACCACGCCCGGCGCCGGAGGCACTCCACGGGATCGCCCCTCTGAGCGGGGGACGGGACAGGCGGTGACGCGCGGGGGGCCGGGTTCCGGTCCCCCGCGCGCGTTCCGGGTGCGGCGGTCCGTCCGGCACAGGCGGTGGCCCGTGAGTACCGCCCCCTGGCGCCCGCCTTCCCGCCCGGCGTATCGTGTCGGCCTCTCAATCTCATCTCCTGCCGGCGCACCGGTGCCGGCCGCTCCGAGAACGGCAAACCCGTCGAAAGGCGGCGACGCAAAGCTTCGAGGCTACCGCGGGGGTCCTCCCGCCACGCCGGTCGAGCCGAACACGCACCCCAGAGGCATGCCCGAAACGCACCCGACGCTCCGTCCCGGTTCCGCACGTCCCCGTACCCTCTCCGGCTCCACCGCACCCGGCCCGCGCTCCGCGGCCCGGCGGATGCTGCTCTGCGCCGCCCTCGGCTGCGCCGCGCTCCCGCTGCTCCCCGCGTCCGCCGAGGCGCAGGCCGGCACGGCGCGCAGGGGCGAGCGGCGGGGGCTGGTGGACCAGATCGTCAGCATGCCGCGGCTGGACTACCTGGCGCGGCTGGCGAAGCCGATCCAGGTTCCCGTGGAGGGGGTGTCGCGGAGCCGCCTGCGCGACTCCTACCTGGAGGGGCGCTCCGGCGGCCGCACGCACGAGGCCATCGACATCCACGCCCCGCGCGGGACGCCGGTGGTGGCGGTGAGCGACGGCACCATCCTGCGGATGCGCTCGGGCGGGCTGGGGGGGAAGCACATCTTCCACCTGGACGACGACGGGCGCACGCGCTACTACTACGCGCACCTGGACCGCTGGGCGGCGGGGCTGCGCGAGGGGCAGCGGGTGAAGCGCGGCGACACCATCGGCTACGTGGGCGACACCGGGAACGCGCAGCCCGGCGACTTCCACCTCCACTTCTCGGTGGCGCTGCTGCGCGACGCGCGCCAGTGGTGGCGGGGGAGCACGCCGCTGAACCCGTACGCCCTGCTGACGGGGCGCGACGCGGCCCGCTGAGCCCCCGGCGCCCGCCGCATGCGAGCCCTTCCCCGGACCGTCCGGGGAGGGGCTCGCGCGTTCCGGGTGGACCGTGGCTTGCGCGGGGGGGCGCCCCATGACCCGTCCCGGCACGCCCTCCCGGTCCTCGCTCCGCGTCCTGCGGGAGCGCGACTTCGCCCCGTTCTTCGTGGGGAACCTGCTCTCCAACTGCGGGACCTGGTTCCAGAACATCGCGCAGGCGCTCCTCGTCTACCGCCTGACGGAGTCGTCCTTCCTGGTGGGGGTGACCAGCTTCGCGCAGTTCGCGGCGGTGATCGTGCTGGCGCCCTGGGCGGGGGCGGCGGCGGACCGCCTGGACCGGCGCCGCCTGATCGTCGCCACGCAGCTCGGGGCGGCGGCGGTGACGGGGACGCTGGCCGCGCTGGCGGCGACTGGGCGGGCCTCGGTGGGGGTGGTGATCGGGCTGGCGCTGCTGCTGGGGGTGGGCACCGCCTTCGCCACCCCGGCGCTGGGGGCCATCCTCCCCTCGCTGGTGCCGCGGGACGACCTGGGCGCGGCGGTGGCGATGAACTCGGTCACCTTCAACCTGGCGCGCGCGGTGGGGCCGGTGGCGGGGGCGGTGGTGGTGGCGCGGCTGGGCATCCCCTGGGCGTTCGGGCTGAACGCGCTCTCGTACCTGGCTCTGGTGGCGGCCCTCCTGGTGGTGCGCCCGCGCCCGGCGGCGGAGCGTCCGGCGGAGCGGCCGCGCCTGCGCGACAGCCTGCGGATGCTGGGTACGCGCCGCGACCTGGCGCTCCTGCTGGCGGTGGTGGCGGCGGTCTCGGTGACGCTGGACCCCATGAACACGCTGGGGCCGCAGCTCGCGTCGGAGGTGTTCGGGAAGCCCGACACCACGGCGGGGTGGCTGATCGGGGCGTTCGGGGTGGGGGCGGTGACGGCCTCGGTGGCGCCGCAGGGGATCGCGGCGCGTCCGCACCGGCGGATCGCGGCCATGACGGCGCTGATGGGGGCGGGGACGCTGGGGTTCGCGCTGGCGCCGTCGCTCCCGGTGGCGTACGGCGCGCTGGCGGTGGCGGGGTTCGGCTACCTGTCCGGCCAGACGCGCGCGACCACGCTCCTCCAGCTCGGGGTGGGGGACCACGAGCGCGGGCGCATCATGGCGCTCTGGAGCGTGGCCTTTTTAGGTTCGCGTCCGCTGGCGAGCCTGGCCGACGGGGCGCTCGCCTCCGCGGTGGGGCCGCGCCTGGCCACGGCCGCCATGACGCTCCCGGTGTTCGCCGTGGCGGTGCTGCTGCTGCGGACGCCGGAGCCCGCAGCGCCTGTTCGTTGAGGACGCAGGCCCGCACCCACTTCCCGTAATGGCTTTCTGTAATACCAGGCATTATGATTTAGTGTCTGCCGGGCTCGCAGAGTGGGCTGGTGCGGGAGCTACGAGGGGAGGTGTGCGATGGACGATCGCATCGAAGTGACCCGCGAGAACTTTGGCGACCTCCTGATCGCCGGGCTACGCGAGGCGGTCGCGGTCGAGCGCGGAGAGCTGGAGCCTGCCCGCGTCGTGCGGCGCCCGGTGACGGCGCGTGCCGCGGAAGTGGCGAAGCCGCCGCGGTTGCACGGCGGAGCGCATCATCCGAAGTGCGGGAGGCGCTCGGTGTCGCTCGCCGCTGTTCGCGGGGATGCTGAACGTCAGCGCGAGCACCGTGCGCGCCGGGAGCGTGGAGCGCGCCTGCCGGACGGACCTACGCTCCGCCTGCTGGAGCTGGCGGAGAAGCATCCCGCCGTGCTCGTGGAGACGGTGCGGACGAAACCGCCTGCGGACTGCGGAGTCCGGTCCCGCGAAGACCAGGATAGGTGGCCGAGAAGAAGTT
The DNA here is from genome assembly GCA_963733105.1 of uncultured Gemmatimonadales bacterium. Lineage (GTDB taxonomy): Bacteria > Gemmatimonadota > Gemmatimonadetes > Longimicrobiales > Longimicrobiaceae > JAFAYN01. The sequence continues at coordinate 456,782 of CAVTCB010000010.1, forward strand.
CTGGTACGACCAGAGCTGAAGTGCGGAGTCGGTAACGATCGGGCTGCGGCCATACGTGGAAAGGGAGCTGATCCGTGTCGCGTGACATTGGCCTGTACCTCGGAGGACATCCGGCAGCACTGCGAGGAGATCGCCGAGCACGTCCGCGAGATGGACTACGAGGAGTTCCTCGCCGATCGCCGGACCTACAAGGCGGTCGCGTACAGCCTGATGGTGATCGGCGAAGCAGCCAAGCACGTCCCGGACGACCTGCGAGCACGCTATCCGGAGGTCGCATGGCATCGGATCACTGCCCTTCGGAACGTTCTTTCCCACGGCTACTTCGCGCTGCGTGATGCTGTGCTCTGGGAAACCGTCCGCGATGGCGTCCCCGAGCTGCGCGCGCAGGTCCAGCGCATCCTGGACGACCTGGGCTGATCGCAGCCTCCCGCGGCTTGACGCGCCGGGGGCGCCCCTCTATCCCTATCTGCGCTCACCCGTACGTCACCGGTCCGGTCCCGGACCGCAACCTGCCCTGATGGAGGCGCTCTCATGATGAAGCCGTTCCGGCGGTTCGTGCTGGTCGCGCTGCTCCCCGCGTTCCTCCCGCTCGCCGCCTGCTCGGGCGACCACGCGGAGATCACGGCTCCCCCGGCTCCGCGCCTGGACGCGTCGGACACCGACCCCGCCGGGGACGACGCTCCGCCTCCGGACGGCGACGAGTCGGGGCGGACCAAGAACACCATCGGCAACATCCGTTAGGCGAGCCGCCTCGCGGTGCGCGGACGGGGCCGGGGGCGACGCGCCTCCGGCTCCTGCAGCATCTCCCTGCCTCCTCTCCCCATCACACATCTCCCGCTCCCCGCGAACCCATGAACCATCTACTCCCCCTCGCTCCGGGGCTGGCCGAGAGCGAAGCCCGGAAGCGGAGCTTCATCGACCTGTGGCTGATCGCCCAGTCGGAGCTGATCGAGCAGCAGCAGGTGCCGCTGGACGTCGACCGGGCGAGGCCCTACCTGCTGTCGGCGCGCGTCGGGCTCATGGAATCCATCACCCCGTCCCGCGAAGCCTACGTGGATCACATCGCCGCGCTGCGAAGAAAGCTTCTTTCGCGCGGCTGGTGCTGGGTGGAGAGGGAGGACGAGCCGGAGCGCGTGTTCCTCCGTCTGCACGCGTACCGGGAGCCCATCGTCGTCCACAGGCGCTCCGGCTCCCCGTTCCGTCCGGCCGTCGAGGACGCCCCTCCCCCCGGAGAAGCGGTCGAGATGATCATCCGCCAGGGAGCCTGGCGGTTCGTGGACGCATTCGTTCGAGAATACATTCCCTCTCACGAGATCGTGCGGGTCACGATCGGAGTCGACCTCCCCGACGGCTGACGCGGAGCCGCGCCCCTGTCGAGCCCGCGCGTGCGCCCGTACCTTCGGGCCGTCCCCCGGCATCCGCACCGACCCGACCCGGAGACCCCCGTGCCGAACCCTCGCGCCCGTCACGCACCCCTGCTCGCCCTCGCCGCCGCGCTGGCGCTCGCCCCCGCGGCGCGCGCGCAGGACCCCTCGCACGAGGAGGTGCGCCGCCTGGCCGGCGCCTTCCTGGGCGACACCCCGCTCCTGCGCGACCTGCAGTCGCTGGTGGACGAGGTGGGCGGTCGCGCCACCGGCTCCGAGGCCAACCTGCGCTCCGTGGAGTGGGCGCTCGCCCGCTTCCGCGAGGCGGGCGTCGACGCGCGCCGCGAGGAGTTCACCATGCCCGCCCTCTGGCTGGAGCGCGCCGCCTCCGCGGTCGTGCAGGGGGAGGGCGTCAGCTTCTCGCCGCGCGTGGCCGCCATGCCGTTCTCCGCGCCCACCCCCCGCGGCGGCACCCGCGCCCCGCTCCTGGACGCCGGCTACGGAACCGAGGCCGACTTCGCGCGCCTGGGCGGCCGGGCCCGCGGCGCCTTCCTCCTGGTGGAGACGCGCGAGCTGGAGGACGTGGAGGGGCTGTTCCGCGAGTACGCCGAGGCCGCCGAGATCGAGAAGCGCGCCTTCGCCGCCGGCGTCACCGGCGTCGTGTACGTCGGCTCCCGCCCCGGCAACGGGCTCTACCGCCACAACGTCTCCGTCGGCGCCGCCAACACCCGGCCCATGCTGGTGATGGAGCGCGACGCCGGTCTGCGGGCGCTCCGGCTCCTGCGCACGGGGAAGCCGCTCGTCCTGAGCGCCGACCTGGACCTCCGCACCGGCCCCGCCTACCCCAGCTACAACGTCGTCGGCGAGATCCGCGGCGCCACCCGCCCCGACGAGGTCGTGGTCATGGGCGCGCACCTGGACTCGTGGGACCTGGGCGGCGGCGCCCTCGACAACGGCGCCAACGTCGTCGCCCTGATCGACGTCGCGCGGCAGATGAAGCGGCTGGGAATCCGCCCCGCGCGCACCCTCCGCTTCGTCCTGTGGAACGGCGAGGAGCAGGGGATGATCGGGTCGTGGGGGTACACGAAGACCCACGCCGCCGAGCTGGACCGCCACGTCATGGCGTCCTCGTTCGACATCGGGTGCGGGAGGATCACCGGCTTCTTCACCGGCGGCCGTCCCGAGGTGGCCGCCGCCACCGACCGGGCGCTCGCGCCCATCGCGGGGCTGGGGCCGTTCACCCAGGTGGACCAGCCCATCGTGGGCACCGACAACTTCGACTTCATGCTGGAGGGCGTCGCCAACCTGGTCGCCAACCAGGAGCCCGCCGAGTACGGCCCCAACTACCACGCCCGCTCCGACGAATTCCACCGCTGCGACCCCCAGCAGCTCCGCCTCAACACCGCCGTCGCCGCCGCGCTCGCGTACGGCTTCGCCAGCGACCCCGCGGCCTTTCCCCGGCACACCCGTGCCGACCTGGAGGCGCTGATGCGCCGCACCGACCTGGAGCAGCAGATGCGCTCCATGGGGGTGTGGGAGGAGTGGGCGGCTGGCCGTCGAGGTCGTAAGCCGTAGGGCGAAGGGCAGGGTTCGGGCGTGCCCCCCGCTGGCGCGGGGGTCGGGCTGCGGCTCCGTAGGACACGATACGACCGTGTCCAACGGAGTCGAGCCCCGGCAAACTGCGCCGGGTCTCGCCCCTTCGGGCTCGCATCCCTCACGCAACTGCTGACTGCGCGCGGAGTTGTAGTAGGAGCTACCCCCGGGAGGAGGTGGGGTGCTCCCGGAGGAATCCGCACTGTTTGAGCGAAGCGAGTTGGCGGATTCCGGAGGGAGCGCCCCGCCGACGACCCCACGGCCGGCTTCGGGATCAGGGAGACGAGCGTGCCGCGGCGGACCTCGTGCACCAGATCCACCGGCGCGACGGGTCGCGGAGAGTGTCGGGGGACGATCCGAAGACGCGGGCGAGCGCCGGGCGCCCCGTGCCGGCCGCCCGCGCCCGCCGCTGCTCGGCGAAGAGGTCGCAGGCCCGCGCGCGCTGCTCCGGGGTGAGGAGCGCCGCCACGCCGGACACCGCCGCGCCGTTGTTGCGCCCCATCCGGCCGAGGAGGGCCATCCCCCACGTCCCCACCGACTGCGGGCGGCCGGCCCGGGCCGGGCGGGACGCCCGCTGGTTGAGCGTGTCCAGCAGCGGCGCGTTGCTCCGGGTGAGCCAGACGCCGATGGAGTCGATGGCGGCCACCTGCTCCGCGCTCAGGCCGAGCTGCTCGCGGAACCCCAGCACCGCGTACACCGACGGCGCCGCCAGCATCTCCGGGGTGAGGGCGACGGCGAAGGCCTCCCCCACCGGGGGGGCCTCGCCGCCGCGCGACACGCACCCCGCGAGCGCGGCGGCCAGCGCCGCTCCGATCCACGTCCTCCTCATGCGTCCTCCCGCGTGGAAGGGTCCTGCTGCGCCCCCCGGACGGTCTACCTTCGCCCCACCGCGATCGCCCGCCCCGCGCGCCGGTCCGCCGCCCGCCGCCGCTCCGACACCCCGTCCCAGTCCCCCGGCCCCCCCGCCGCCGCGATCCACCGCTCCCCGCCCGCGATCCGGTTCACCCGCGCGATCTCGTCCAGCCGCCGGCGCAGCTCGTCGTGCGTCAGCGAGGGGGCGTCCGCGTACCCCGGGTGCTCCTGCTCCATCAGGCGCTCCACGGCGTGCCCGTCCCCCTCCTCCAGCGCCTGGAGCCACTCGTTGAGGAAGATCATGATCTTGCACTCCTCCAGCGCCCGGTCGATCAGTTCCCGCGGCGAGAGCCCCGACGGCGCCGAGACGAAGGAGAAGTCGTAGCTCCCCCCCAGCACCTTGCGGAACACCCAGGCCGCGCGGGAAAGGTGGAAGTCCGAGGTGACCACGCGGATGGACGTCCACCCGTTGGGCTCCAGGAACATCTCCCGGGTGAAGTACACGTTCCCCAGCGTGTCCTTGGCCTCCTCCTCCAGCAGGAGCGCCTCCGCGGGGACCCCCAGCCCGCGCGCGTGCGCCGCCATGGCCGCCGCCTCCGTCACCGGGGGCTCCGGCTGCGTGAGCCCGCAGCGCCCCGAGAGGATGATGCGCGGGGCGATCCCGCGGCGGAAGAGCTCCACCGCGCGCTCCACCCGCGCCTGCGCCACCGTGGGGAGCGTGCCGTCGGCGCCGACGCCCCCGCCCAGCACCACCACGGCGTCCGCGGGGTAGTCGTCGTCCTCCGTCTCCGTCCGTTCGTCTTCCGCGAAAGTCAAAGCAGGTTCAGCTCGTGGGACAGCTTGCGGGCCACGCTCGCCCAGTCGTAGCGGTCGCGGGCCACGCCGTACAGCGTCGCCTTGTGGCGCTCCCCCACCTCCAGGGCCAGGGGGACGTGGCGGACGATGTCGGCCACCGTGCGCTCCGTGGCGGGGCTCAGCTTCATGGCCTCCGCGTCCCCCGGGGGGAGCGCCTCGGCCACCGAGTCGATGCTGGCCCGCATCCCCGCGAAGTAGGTGCCCAGCGGGAAGGCCCCGGACGCCAGCGCCTCCAGGAACACCAGCGGCCCCGCCTCCTTCACCACCGAGGGGAACACCGCCACGTCGCAGCAGGGGAAAAGATAACGCAGCTCGCGGTGCGTCAGGTAGCCGGTGAACACCACCCGGTCGCGGCGGACGTGCGCCCGCGCCGCGGCGTAGTAGGCGTCCAGCTCCCCGCGCGCGTCCAGCTGCTCCAGGAAGCGGGCCACCTGCGTCAGCTCCGTCCCCCCCGTGTCCCCCTGCGGCGCCCCCTCCAGCAGGCGCCCCTCCGCCACGATCCGCTCCACCAGGGCCCGCTCGCCGTGCTCCAGCGCCCAGAGCATCGCCTCCAGCGGCTCGCGCAGCGGGCCGTGCCCCACCACCAGGAGGCGCAGGTCGGGGCGGCGCTCCAGGATCAGCGGGAGGGCGGCCACCACGCTCTGTATCCCCTTGGGCGAGATCAGCCGCCCCACGAAGAGGAGCGTCGCGTCCGTCTCCCAGCGCACCGCGTCCAGCTTCGCCTCCACGTCGGCGTCCGGCGCCTTGCCGTCGTACGCCCCCTCGGCGTCCAGCAGTGCGCGCAGCTCCGCCCCCTCCAGGTCTCCGCGCAGCCCGGCGAGCATCGCCTCCGTCTGCGCCGCGGTCTTCCCGCGCGGCACCCCGGCCAGCGCCTCCCCCATCGCCGCCACGTTGGCGCGGCGCCCGGCGCGGGCGACGGGCTCGAACTGGCGGGTGTCCACCCCCAGGTGAAGCTCCGAGAACTTCTCCTCCAGCCCCGGCACTCCGCCGAGGGTGGCGCGCACCCGCTCGCGCATCTCGTCCCCGATCACGAACACCCGCCGCGCCGCCGTGAACGCCTCCGTGGCCATGCGCAGGAAGCGGGGGTCGCGCTTGACCGCGTACTCCAGCGCGCTCCCGTGCGGCATCACCGCGAAGGGGATTCCCGCCGCCTCCCCCACCCGCTGCGCCACCACGGACATCAGCACCGCGTGGTTGGCGTGCAGCGAGCCGATCCCGTTCTCCGCCACGATGCGCCGCAGCGCGCGGACGTTGCGCTCCAGGTAGTCCTCCACCTCCGCGTCCGTCAGCTCCACCATGGGGACCACGCGCGGGAACTCCTCGTAGCGGTCCCACACGTACACCGGGAGGAGGTCGCCCAGCACCGGGCGGTGGAGGACGCAGCACCCGGGCTCGGGGGAGTCGCGGCGGAAGACGGTCTCCACGCTCCCGTCCGGGTGGTACAGGCGCGCCTCGGAGATGAAGGGGTAGCGCTCCGGGTGGTTCTCCTGCGCCACCAGGTGGACCGTCTCCCCCTGGCGGCAGAGCGACTCCACGATGGAGCGCGTCCACAGGTTGCTCCCCGAGCCTTCCAGCAGGTACCCGTGCAGGATGCAGATCATGGCGCCCTCGCGTGGCGGAGGTGGCGGTGCCCGCCGGGACCTGCGCAAGGGTGCGGCCAGACTTCCGGTCAGCCGTCCGGCGGCGCCGCGACGACGCAGAGCCCCAGGTGGGGCGGCAGCTCCGCGCGGAGGGTCCGCTCCACCGCGAAGCCGTGCTCCCGCAGGAACGCCGCGCACGCCTCCGCGGCCCGTTCCAGCTGCGCCCGCGAGGGCGGCTCGTAGAACAGGTACAGCCGCCCGCCCGGGGCGAGGAGCCGGCGGACCGCCGCCAGCTCGCGGGCCGGATTCAGCCAGAACACGTTCACGTTGACCGCGAAGACCCGGTCGAACCGCTCGTCGAGGTCGGCGTCCGCGAGGGCGGCCCTCAGCAGCCGGACCCTCCCGGAGCGGACGTGCGCGCGGTTCCTGACCTCCGCCGCCGCGACCGCCGCCGCGGAGCGGTCGATGCCGACGACGCGCACGTCGTCGTGCCCCTCGCAGATCAGCTCGACGGCGACGCCCCTCCCGCAGCCGACCTCCAGGATACGCTCACCCGGCCGCGGCGCGAGCACGCCGACGGCCCAGCTCAGGCGCTGGGGAACTGGAGAGGGCATGATCGAAGGTCGAGATGAATCCGTGTGAGCCGAGGACCCGTGCCCCTCACCCCCCGGCCCCCTCTCCCACGAGGGGAGAGGGGGAGAACACCTGGGATCAGGGGGAGGACCTGCCGGCGGGCGGCCTCCGCGCGCCCCCACCCGGCTCGCTTTAGGCTCGCCACCCTCCCCCGTTCCGGGGGAGGGGCATCTCCACGCTTCGATTCTTACCGTCGGCGTGTCGTGCAGGCCCCCACCCCAAACCCTTCCCCCGCAAGCAGGGGAGGGGGGAACTGCATGTACGACAAGCAGTTACGTGAGGGATGAGAGCCCGAAGGGGCGAGACCCCGCGTAGTTTGCGGGGGCTCGACTCCGTTAAGCACGGTTGTATCGTGCTTTACGGAGCCGCAGCCCGACCCCGCGCCAGCGGGGGCACGCCCGAACCCCGCCCTCGACAAGTCTACCAGGCGATCCCGTAGTCCTCGCCGTGGTTGCTGGACCCCCCCCACAGCGTGCCGTTCTTCCGGTCGAACCAGATGGCGTTGATCGGCCCCGAGGTCCGGTCCTCGAACACCAGCGTGTACCCCATCCGCCGCAGCTCCTGCCGCACCCAGGGGGGCGTTTGCTCCTGGAGGAGGAGCCGCCCCGGCTGCGACTCGTGCGCGCCGAAGGAGGCGCGCATCTGGAAGGAGTTGACGTTGGCCGCCTCGGTGGCCTCCTGCACCGTCATCCCGAACTCCACCACGTTCAGGAAGAACTGCAGGAGGTTCTGGTCCTGGCTGTCCCCGCCCTGCACCGCGAACGACAGGAAGGGCTTGCCGTCCCGGAGCGCCATCGTGGGCGTGAGCGTCACCCGCGGCCGCTTCCCCGGCTCCACCACGTTGAAGGGGCCCTCCGCCGGGTCGGTCACGAAGCTCTGCATCCGCTGGCTCAGCCCCACCCCGGTCCGCCCGGCGATCACCGCGGGAACCCACCCGCCGCTGGGGGTGATGGACACCACCCACCCCTCCGCGTCCGCCGCTTCCACGGTGGTGGTCCCCGAGTAGAACGGCTCGTCGAAGACGGAGCCCCCGGCCGCGGCGACGCTCCCGCTGGGGCGCCGGTCGTGCGCGGGGGCGGGGGAGGCGGCGGCGCTGTCCCCCGCCTCCGGGCGCACCCCGGTGGTGTGCCAGCTCCGCAGCTGCCGGGCGAAGGGGTTGGTCCCGCCCTGGAAGGGGTAGGGGTCGCCGGGGCGGGCGTCCGGGTCGTTGCGCGTCCAGTCGATGGCCGCGGCCCGCTGGCGCGCGTACTCCTCCGAGAGGAGGCCGCGGATCGGCTCCTCGGGGGGGAAGGCGGGGTCGCCGTAGTAGAAGTCGCGGTCGGCGAAGGCCAGGTTCATGGCCTGGTAGACGGCGTGCACGTAGCGGGCGCTGTTGTACCCCATCGCCTTCACGTCGAAGTTCTCCAGGATGTTGAGCGCCTGGAGCATCGCCGGGCCCTGCGTCCAGTGGGTCAGCTTGTAGACGTCGATCCCCCGGTAGTTGACGCTGACCGGCTCCTCGATCTTCACCCGCCAGTTCGCCAGGTCCTCCAGGGTGAACAGGCCCCCCTCCTCCCGCGTCCCGCGCACCAGCTCGGCGGCGATGTCGCCCCGGTAGAAGCGGTCCTGCGCGGCGAGGATGGCCTCCTTCCGGCTCCGCCCCCGGGCCAGCGCCTCCCGCTCGGTCTCCACCAGCTTGCGGAGCGTGGCGGCCAGGTCGGGCTGGCGGAAGATCTCCCCGGGGTGCGGCGCCTCGCGCGCCTGGCCCGCGTGCGGGAGCATCACGGCGCGCGAGTAGCGCCACCGCCGGATCTGCTCCTTGTTGCGCTCGATGCTGTTGGCGGTCTGCGCCTCGATCGGGTAGCCGTCGGCCATCTGGATGGCGGGGGCGAGCACCTCGGCCAGCGACAGCTTCCCGTACTCGGCCAGCATGGTCATCAGCCCGCCGGGGGTGCCGGGGGTGGTGGCCGCGAGCGGGCCGAACTCGGGCGGGTGCTGCATCCCGCGGGAGCGGAAGTACTCGGCGGTGGCGCCGGTGGGGGCGACGCCCAGGGCGTTGATCCCGATCACCTTCCCGGTGTGCGGGTTGTAGATCAGCGCCTGCGTCTCGCCGCCCCAGCTCAGGACGTCCCACATGGTGGAGGTGGCGGCGAGCATGGCCGCGGCGGCGTCCACGGCGTTGCCGCCCCGCTGGAACATCATGGCGCCGGCGGTGGCCGCCAGCGGCTTCCCGGTGATGGCCATCCAGTGCCGCCCGTGCAGCGGCGGCTTCTGGGTCTGCTGCGCCGGGAGCGCCGCAGGGAGGGCGAGCGCCGCGAGGAGGAGGGCGCGGGACGCGGTCGGGTGCATGGTTCGGGTCTCCGTGTCAGCGGGCGGGGGCGGTGGAGTCGGCCGACGGGAGGAAGCGCGGCGGACGGCGGTGCCGCGTGGCCTGCTCGTAGGCGTAGGCGATCTCGATCAGCGCGGGCTCGGACCAGGCGTCCCCCAGCACCTGGAGGCCGACGGGGAGCACGCCGCGGGCGTACCCCATCGGCACCGTGAGCGCGGGGAACCCGGTGGGCGGGGAGAGCTGCCAGCTGTTGTTGCCGTGCGGGGTGTTGAGGTCGCCGATGCGGCGCGGCGGGTGGCTCCAGGTGGGGTAGACCAGCGCGTCCAGCCGGCCGTCCGCGAGCGCTCTGCGCACCCCGGCGGCGAGCCGGGGGGCGTTCACGGCGGCCTGGCGGCACGACTCGTCCCGCTCCACCCCCTGGAAGGCGGCGAAGCTCCGCAGCCGCCCCTCCACGCTGGGGTGGTACCGGCCGGAGCGGAGCACCTCGTCCACGGTCCGGGGGACGGTGCCCGGGGCGCGGGTGGCGAGGTACGCCTCCACGTCCGTGCGGAAGCGGGGGCACCAGAGCGAGCCCCGGATGGTGTCCAGCTCGGGGACGCGGACGGAGTCCACCACGACCGCGCCCCCGGCCCGCAGGTCGCGGAGCGCCTCCTCGAAGCGGCGCAGCACCTCGGGGTCGGCGCCCGGGGCGTCGGAGAGCTGGCGCGCCACGCCGATCCGCTTCCCGCGGAGCCCGTCGGGGCGGAGGTGGCCGGCGTAGCTCCGCGGCATCCGCGCCCGGCTCCCGGCGGTGACCGGGTCCGCCGGGTCGGGGCCGGCGATCACGTCGAGGACGGCCACCGCGTCGGCGACGGTGCGGGCCATGGGGCCCCCCACGTCGCGGTCCAGGTACAGGGGGACGATCCCGTCGCGGCTGGTGAGCCCCATGGTGGAGCGGATCCCCACCAGCGCGGTGTGGGCGGAGGGCCCGCGGATGGAGTTCCCGGTGTCGGTCCCCAGCCCCACCATCCCCAGGCTGGCCGCGACGGCGGCGGCGGTCCCGCCGCTGGAGCCGGCGGTGGTCCGGTCCAGCGCGTAGGGGTTGCGGGTGTGGCCGGGGTGCGCGGAGCCCACGGTCTCGTAGGGGGTGAACGCCCACTCGGCCATGTTGGACTTGGCCAGCACGATGGCGCCGGCCTCGCGCAGCCGCCGCACCTGGAAGGCGTCGTCGGGGGGGACGGTCCCGGCCAGGGCGAGCGAGCCCGCGGTGGTGGGGAGGCCGCGGGTGTCGTAGTTGTCCTTGACGATCACCGGGATCCCGTGCAGCGGCCCCATCGCTCCCCCGCGGGCGAGCACGGCGTCCAGCGAGTCGGCCGTGCGCAGGGCGTCGGGGCTCAGCGTCACCAGGGCGTTGAGCGCGGGGCCGCGGCGGTCGTACGCCTCGATGCGCGCCAGGTACTCCTCCACCAGCCGGCGGGCGGTGAGCCGCCCCGCCCGCATCTCCCGGTGCGCGCCGGCGATGGTGGCCTCCTCCACGCGGAACGCGGGGGCGGGCGCGCCGGGGCCGGCGGCCCGGCAGGCGGGGGCGAGGAGGAGGGCGGCGAGCGCGGGGAGGAGCCGGGACTTCACGGGATCGGGTCCGGGGCGCGGGGTGAAGGGCTCGGGTGGCTCCGGGGAGGTTACTCTCCGGCCGGGGAGGCCGCCAGACCCTCCTCGTCGCCCAGGGCGCGGCGCGCGGCGGCGGCGGTGAAGACGCGGTACGCTTCCGCCAGCGCCGCGAGGGCGCGCTCGCCGCCGGCCTCGGGCGGGAGGGGGCCGAGCTGCCGGAGCACCGCGTCGGGGACCTCCGCCGCGCGGGGGGCGAAGCGCAGCGCGGACAGCTCCGGCCCGGCCCGCCAGAAGCTCCCGGTGCGCGGCTCCGGGGGGAGCGCGGGAGCCTCGTCCCCGGGCTCCGCCGCGGCGGGGGCGGCGCCGCGCAGCTCGCGGAGCCGCTCCAGGAGCGCCTCGCGGGGACGGCCGCGCCAGGCCAGCACCAGGAACGGGTCGGCGTCGAACGCCTCGGCCAGGATGTAGAGGACCGCGGCGACGTGCTTGCACGGGTTGGCCGGGTCGGGGCAGGAGCAGTCGCCGGCGAGCTCCGTGGGCCTGGCGGGGAAGAGCGAGAGCCCCGCGGCCTCGAAGGCGGTCTCCACGTCGCGCGGCATCTCCCCCGCCAGGAGCGCGGCCAGGAAGAGCGCCTGCCCGGCCAGCGCCTCCTCGGCGCGCGCCCACTCCTCCTCCGTGAACGGCACCAGGTCGATCCGCACCCGGTACGGCTCGCGCCGCGACCCCTGCACCCGCGCGCCGACGCGCCCGGGCTCCACCCGCAGCTCCATCACCTGGCCGCTCCGCGCGTAGCTCCGCCCGCGCGAGAGCCGCGAGGTGTCGGCCACCGCGCTCAGGGCGGCGATGAAGCGCCGGGACCACCAGCTCTCGCCGATCTCGCCGCGCTGGCTCCGCGCCCGGATGCCGTCACGGGCCTGGCGGCGCGGGGCGTGGTCGTACTGCCGCCAGTCGCTCATCGGCGCCTCCTCACGTCACTCCGCCACCGCGTCGGAGCCCAGCGCCACCACGCGGCGCAGCTCCGCGGTGGACAGCTCGGTGAGCCACGCCTCGCCCGCGCCCAGGACGCTGGCGGCGAGCCGCTTCTTGTCCTCGATCATCTCGTCGATCCTCTCCTCCAGCGTCCCCGCGCACACCAGCTTGCGCACCTGCACGTCGCGCCGCTGCCCGATGCGGAAGGCGCGGTCGGTGGCCTGGTCCTCCACGGCGGGGTTCCACCAGCGGTCGAAGTGGACCACGTGGTTGGCGGCGGTCAGGTTGAGCCCGGTGCCCCCCGCCCTGAGCGAGAGGAGGAGGACGGAGGGGCCGTCCGGCGCCTGGAAGCGCGCCACCAGCGCGTCGCGCGCGGGCCTGGAGGTGCCGCCGTGCAGGAAGGGGACCTCGCGCCCCAGGCGCTCCTCCAGGTGCGCCTGCAGGAGGCGGCCCATCTCCGCGAACTGGGTGAAGACCAGCGCCCGGTCGCCCAGGGCCATCACCTCCTCCAGGATCTCCTCCAGCCGCGCCAGCTTCCCGGAGCGGCCGGGGAGGGGGGAGCGGTCGGCCAGGAGCTGCGCGGGGTGGTTGCACACCTGCTTGAGCCGCAGCAGGGTGGCGAGCACCAGCCCGCGCCGCTCGATCCCCTCGCTGCTCTCCACGCGCTCCAGCATCTCGTCCACGGTGGCCTGGTAGAGCGAGGCCTGCTCGCGGGTGAGGTTGCAGAGGACCGTGAACTCCTGCTTGGCGGGGAGGTCGCGGATGATGCGGCGGTCGGTCTTGAGCCGGCGCAGGACGAAGGGGGCGGTGAGCCGCCGGAGCCGCGCGGCGGCGTCCGCGTCGCGGTAGCGCTCCACGGGGGTGGCGAAGCGGCGGCGGAACTCGGCGGCGGTGCCCAGGAGCCCGGGGTTCAGGAACTCCAGGATGGACCACAGCTCGGAGAGCCGGTTCTCCACCGGGGTCCCGGTGAGGGCGAGGCGGCGGGGCGCGCGGAAGCTCCGCACGGCCTGCGTCTGCCGGGCGGCGGGGTTCTTGACGTTCTGCGCCTCGTCCAGCACCACGCGCCCCCACTCCACCTCCGCCAGCTCCTCCCGGTCGCGCGCGGCCAGCGCGTAGGTGGTGAGCACCAGGTCGGAGTCGCGCACGGCCTTCCGCAGCGCCTTCCCGCTCAGGCGCTCGCCGCCGTGGTGCACGTGAAGGCGCAGCCCCGGCGCGAACCTGGCCGCCTCCCGCTGCCAGTTCCCCACCAGCGACATGGGGCACACCAGGAGGGTGGGGAGCCGGCGCTTCCTCCGTCCGGTCCCGGTCTCCACCGGGTTGGCGAGGAGGAGCGCGAGCGTCTGCGGGGTCTTCCCCAGCCCCATGTCGTCGGCCAGGCAGGCACCCAGCCCCAGCCGGTCCAGGAAGGCGAGCCAGGCCAGTCCGCGCCGCTGGTAGGGGCGGAGCTTCCCCTTGAATCCGGGGGGGGCGGGGACCGGCTCGATCCGCGCGTCGCCGGACGCGCCCAGGAGCTCCGCCAGCCACCCCTCCGCCTCCACCCCAGCCACGGGGATTCCGGCTCCCGCGTCCTCCTCCCCCGTCGCCAGGCGCAGCACCTCCGCCACGGTCGTCTCGCCCGAGGCGCCGCGCTCGAAGATGCGGAGAGCGGCCTCCACCTCCCCGGGCTTCAGCTCCACCCACTCCCCCCGGAAGCGCACCAGCGGCGCCTTGAGCCGGGCCAGCGCCCGCAGCTCGGCGGCCGAGACCTTCTCCCCGCCCAGCGACACCTCCCAGTCGTAGGCGCAGACCGCTTCCAGCCCGAAGCGCCCGTCCGGGCTCCGTCCCGGGGCGGAGGCGGGGCGGGCGCGCAGCGTCGCCCCCAGGCGCGCGGCGGGCTTCCCCCACCACCCGGGGACGCGCACGCCGAAGCCCGCCTGCGCCAGGAGCGGGGCGCCGTCGCGGAGGAAGCGGTGGGCGGCGCCCGCGTCCAGCTCCATCCCGGTGGGGCGGGCGCCGCGCAGCGCCGGCTCCAGCGGCGGGTGGAGGCGCAGCGCCCGGCCCAGGTCGCCGAGGAGCCGCTCCTGCGGATCGTCCAGGGTGCGCCGCAGCACCGTCAGCGGGCCGCGCGTGCGCCACACCTGCTCCGCGGGGACCAGGAGGGAGGGGTCGTCCGCGGCCTGGAGGAGGAAGTCCAGGCGCCAGGGAGCGTCGCCCTCCGCCGGCTCCCCCGGGGCGGAGAGGAGGAAGCAGGTGCGCAGCCCGGCGCCGCTCGCGGACGGGCGCAGCGGAGCGGCCCAGGCGGTGAGCGCCGCGGCCACGGGCTCCCCGGGGCCGTCTCCCGGCCGGTCGCCGGCCAGGGCTCCGAGCCAGTAGGGGGCCGCGGGCGACGGCTTCCACCCGGCCAGGGCCCGCCGCACGCAGGCGTCGGTGAGCGCCGCGAGGGCGAGCGCCGCCGTCTCGGCGGGGTCCGCCTCCGCCCCGCAGGCCGCGCACGCCTCCGGGAGGCTCCGGCGGAGCGCCGCGGCGCGCTCCGCGTCGGCCTCGTCCGTGAGCACGGGGCGCCAGGCGGCGGTCCAGGCGCCGTCCCGGTGCTCCGGCACGGGGAGCACCCGGCCGCGCGCGGCAAGCTCCAGCGCCAGCTTGGCTACCTCGGCGAGCGCGAGCACCGTGTCCCCCGGGACGACTCCCTCCGGCGCGGCCGGGAGGGCGAGGAGGAAGTCGAGCGCCGCGGCGGGCGGGAGCGCGACCGCCGGCACCGTCCAGGCCGCGGTCCCGCCGGGCTCGGGGACCTCTTCGTCGAAGGGGTGGGTCCGGACCAGGTGCGGCGAGGCCTGCGGGCCGCGAGGGTGGGAGGGGAGATGGAGCGTCAGCTCGGCGGCGAAGACGCGCCCGTCCGGCTCCCCCAGGCGCCCGAGCGCGTCCCACAGGTCGCGCATCCCCGCGGCGAAGGGGTGCGGGCGGGGGCGGGGAAGGCGCGGAGGGCGTCCCTTCCGCCGGGGCGCGGACGCGGGACCGTCCGGCGACTCTCCCCAGAGGCGCAGCCCGTGGGGGCTCCAGCAGGCGTGGACGACGGTCACGGCGGCTCCAGCCGGGGATGCGTTGCGGTTCGGAAGCAAGGTACGCGGAGTGGACGGGCGCGAAAAGTCCGTGCCGGCCCGGCCGCGGTCCCACCCCTCCGGTGCGCATAGTTCCAGCCTTGACAATCGCCCGCGCTCCGGGTGATCTTCCGCCGTTACAATCCCCAACGTCCGGCTCCATCCCGGGAGGCGCCACCTCAGGCCGCCTCCCGCGTGCAGTCCCCGGCGTCGACCTCCCCGAGACATGGACCTTTCCGAACGGCTCGCGCGGCTCTCCCCGGAGAAGGTCGCGCAGCTCGTGGAGCGGCTGCGGGCGAAGCAGCAGGGCGACGCCCCCGCGGCCGGCATCCCCCGCCGCGACCCGGACGAGCCGTGTCCGCTCTCCTTCTCCCAGCAGCGTCTCTGGTTCATCGACCGTTTCGAGCCAGGCACCGTCGCCTACAACGCGGTGAGCGCCGTCCGCTTCGACGGCGCGCTGGACGTGGAGGCGCTGCGCCACGCGCTGCAGGGCGTGGTGGCGCGGCACGAGGCGCTGCGGACCGTGTTCGCCGAGCGGGAGGGCGAGCCGGTGCAGGTGGTGCTCCCGGAGGCGCGGGTGCCGCTGGAGACGGAGGAGCTGGGCGCGGAGCCGGAGGAGGCCGGGGTCGCGCGCCGGGTGCGGCGCGAGGCGAGGCGCCCCTTCGACCTGGCGGCGGGGCCGCTGGTCCGCGCGCTCCTCCTGCGCACCGCCCCCGACCGGCACCACCTGGTGCTGTCCATGCACCACGTCGTGGCCGACGGGTGGTCGCGCGGGATCATCGTCCGCGAGGTCTCCGCGCTGTACGCCGCCCGCGTGCGCGGCGAGGAGGCCGCGCTCCCCCCCTCCCCGTCCAGTTCCCCGACTTCGCCGCCTGGCAGCGCCGCCGGATGGAGGGCGCCCTCCTCCGCGAGCAGCTCGACTGGTGGACGGAGCGGCTGCGCGGCGCCCCCCCCGTCCTGGAGCTCCCCACCGACCGGCCGCGCCCGGCGGCGCACTCCGTGGAGGGCGCGCTGCACCGCTTCCGCGTCCCGGCGCGCGTGGCGGAGGCGCTGCGGCGGACGGCGCGCGAGGAGGAGGCCACCCCCTTCATGGCGCTCCTGGCCGCGTACCAGGCGTTCCTGGCCCGCTACACCGGGCAGACGGACGTGGTGGTGGGGACCCCCGTCGCCAACCGGGGGCGCGCGGAAACGGAGGGTGTGGTCGGCTTCTTCGCCAACACGCTGGCGCTGCGCGCGGAGCTGGACGGCGACCCCACCTTCCGCGAGGCGCTCCGCCGCGTGCGCGCGGCGGCGCTGGGCGCGTACGCGCACGAGGAGCTGCCGTTCGAGCGGCTGGTGGAGGAGCTGCGCCCGGAGCGCGACCCCGGCCGTTCCGTGGTCTTCCAGACCCTGTTCGTGCTGGACGGCGCCCCCGCGGCGGCGATCCGCCTCCCGGGGGTGGAGATGGTCCCGGTGGAGGCGGACCCGGGGACCTCCCCGTTCGACCTGATGCTGCGGATGGAGGACGGGGAGGGGGGGCTGTCGGGCGCGCTGGAGTACGCGACGGCGCTCTTCGAGCCCGCCACCGCCGCGCGCATGGCGGAGCACTTCGCCACCCTGCTCGCGGGGATCGCGGCGGACCCGGACGCGCCGCTCTCCCGCCTCCCGCTGATGGGCGCGGCGGAGCGGACCCGCGTGCTGGAGACGTGGAACGACACCGCGCACGTCCCCCCCGCGGACCTCTGCGTCCACGAGCTGTTCGCGCGCCAGGCGGCGCTCACCCCCGACCGCGCGGCGCTGGTGTTCCGCGGCGAGGCGACGAGCTACGCGGAGCTGGAGCGCGCGGCCAACCGGCTGGCGCGCCACCTGGCGGGGCTCGGCGCGGGGCCGGAGGCGCGGGTGGGAGTGTGCCTGGAGCGCGCGCCGGAGCTGGTGGTCGCCCTCCTGGCGATCCTCAAGGCCGGGGCCGCCTACGTCCCCCTCGACCCCGCGTTCCCGGCGGAGCGCCTGGGGTGGATGACGGAGGACGCGGGGGTCCGGCTGGTGGTGACCCGCTCCCATCTCGCCGGGCGGCTCCCCGCCGGGCGTCGAGCCCGTGGCGCTGGACGCGCTGCGGGAGCGGATCGCCGCGGAGGACGACACGGCGCCGGAGAGCGGAGTGCTGCCGGAGAACCTGTCGCACGTGATCTTCACCTCCGGCTCCACGGGGCGCCCCAAGGGGGTGATGATCCGGCACTCCGCGGTGGTCCTCCTCCTCCGCTGGCTGCGCGAGAACGTCTCCGACGAGGAGCGCGCCGGGGTCCTGGGCTCCACCTCCGTCTCCTTCGACGTGTCGGTGGCCGAGATCTTCGGCGCGCTCTGCTGGGGCGGACGGCTGGTGCTGGTGGAGAACGCGCTGGAGCTCCCCTCCGTGGCCGACCAGGAGATCCGCCTGGCCACCATGGTCCCCACCGCGGCGGCGGAGCTGCTGCGCGCGGGCGGCATCCCGGCGAGCGTGCGCGGCTTCAACCTGGCGGGCGAGGCGCTCCCGGCCGACCTGGCGCGGGGGCTGTACGCGCTCTCGACGGTGGAGACCGTCCGCAACCTGTTCGGCCCCACGGAGGACACCACCTACTCCACCTGCTCGCGGGTGGAGCCGGGGGCGGAGCAGGTGCTCATCGGCCGCGCGCTGGCGGGGAGCCGGGCGTACGTGCTGGACGCGGGGCTGGAGCCGGCGCCCGTCGGCGTCCCCGGCGAGCTGTACCTGGCGGGCGAGGGGCTGGCGCGCGGCTACGCCAGCCGGCCGGAGCTGACGGCGGAGCGCTTCCTCCCCGACCCGTTCGGGCCCGCCGGGTCGCGGCTGTACCGCACCGGGGACCGGGCGCGCTGGCGGGCCCGCGGGGAGCTGGAGTACCTGGGGCGCGCGGACCACCAGGTCAAGGTGCGCGGCTTCCGCATCGAGCCGGGGGAGGTGGAGGCCGCGCTGCGCGCCCACCCGGCGGTGCGCGAGGCGGTGGTGGTGGCGCGGGAGGACGCGCCCGGCGGGAAGCGCCTGGTGGCCTACGTGGTGGCGGACGGGGCGGAGGCGCCGGCGGCGGAGCTGCGCGCCCGCCTCCGGTCGAGCCTCCCGGACTACATGGTCCCCTCCGCCTTCGTCGTGCTGGAGGCGCTCCCCCTCACCCCGAGCGGGAAGCTGGACCGCGGCGCCCTCCCCGCGCCGGAGGCGGAGCCCGGGGACGCGTACGTCCCGCCCCGCACGCCCACCGAGGAGGCGCTGGCCGCCGTCTGGGCGGAGGTGCTGGGGGTGGAGCGCGTGGGCGCGGCGGACGACTTCTTCGCGCTGGGCGGCCACTCGCTCCTGGCGACGCGGCTGGTGGCCCGCGTCCGGGACGCGCTCGGCACGGAGCCGGCGGTGCGGGCGGTGTTCGAGGCGCCCACCGTGGCGGAGCTGGCCGCGCGCCTGGACGCCGCCCGCGCCGGGGGGGAGGCCGCGGACGCGCCGCCCATCGTCCCCGTCCCGCGCGACCGGCCGCTCCCCCTCTCCTTCGCCCAGCAGCGCCTCTGGCTCGTCGACCGGATGGAGCCGGGGAGCGCCGCCTACGTGATGTCCGCCGCGCTGCGGCTGCGCGGGCGGCTGGACCCGGAGGCGCTGGAGCGCGCCTTCGGCGAGACCGTCCGGCGGCACGAGGCGCTGCGCACCGTCTTCGCGGAGCGGGGCGGCGAGCCGGTGCAGGTGGTCCGCGACCCCGCGCCGGTCGCGCTCCCCGTCACCGACCTGCGCCACCTCCCGGCGGGGGAGCGGGAGCGCGCGGCCGCGGATGCGGCGGCGCGCGGGGCGCAGCGCCCGTTCGACCTGGCCGCCGGGCCGCTCCTGCGGGCGGAGCTCCTCCGGCTGGACGCGGAGGAGTGGGCGCTCCGGGTCGACGTGCACCACGCCGTCGCCGACGGGTGGAGCGTCGGCGTGCTGGTCGGGGAGCTGTCGGAGGCGTACTCCGCGGCCGTGGAGGGGCGGGCGACGTCGCTCCCCGACCTCCCCGTGCAGTACGCGGACTACGCCGTCTGGCAGCGCGGCTGGCTCCGGGGCGGGGCGCTGGAGCGGGAGACCGCGTACTGGCGCGAGCGGCTGGCCGGCGCGCCGCCGCTGCTGGATCTTCCCACCGACCGGCCGCGCCCGCCCACCCAGGGGACGGACGGGGGGAGCCGCGCCTTCGCGGTCCCGCCTGCCGCCGCGGACGCGCTGCGGGCGCTGGCCCGGCGCGAGGGGGCGACGCCGTTCATGGCGCTGGCCGCCGCGTGGCAGCTCCTCCTGTCGCGCTGGTCGGGACAGGAGGACGTCCTGGTGGGGACGCCGGTGGCCGGGCGGCGGCGCCGCGAGCTGGAGCCGCTGGTGGGCTTCTTCGTGAACACGCTGGTGCTGCGCACCGACCTGGGCGGCGACCCGGGGTTCCGCGCGCTCCTCGGGCGCGTGCGCGAGGCCACGCTGGGGGCGCTGGCGCACCAGGAGGTGCCGTTCGAGAAGCTGGTGGAGGAGCTGGCGCCGGAGCGGAGCCTGAGCCACACCCCCTTCTTCCAGGCGGTGATCGCCCTGGGCGAGGGCGGGCGCGCCCTGCCGCGGCTGGCGGGGCTGGAGGCGGAGCCCCTGGACACCGGCCCCGGAGCGGCCAAGTTCGACCTCACACTGGAGCTGGCCGACGAGGGCCCGGGCGGCTTCCGCGGCGCCCTCACCTACCGCGCCGAGCTGTGGGACGGGCCCACCGTGGAGCGGATGCTCGGCCACCTGGGCGCCCTGCTGGCGGGGGCCGCCGCGGACCCGGAGCGCCCCGTCTCCGCGCTCCCCGTGCTGGACGCCGCGGAGCGGGCGCGGGTGCTGGAGGAGTGGAACGCGACGGAGCGCCCGTACCCTGCCGGGCTTCGCGTCCACGACCTGTTCGCCGCGCAGGCCGCGCGCACGCCCGCCGCGGTCGCGGTCGTCCACCGCGGGGAGACCGTCACCTACGCGGAGCTGGACCGGCGCTCGGCCCGGCTCGCCAGCGCGCTGCGCAGGCGGGGCGTGGGGCCCGAGACCCGCGTCGGCGTCTGCATGGGCCGCACCTCGGAGCTGCTCGTCGCCCTCCTCGCCGTGCTCAGGGCGGGGGGCGCGTACGTCCCCCTGGACCCGGCATACCCCCGGGAGCGCCTGGGCTTCATGGTGGAGGACGCGCGCGTCGGCCTGGTCCTCACCGAGCCGGGTCTCGCCGGGCGCCTCCCGGAGGGCGGGGCCGTGCCGGTCTTCGCCGACGCCGCGTCCGGCGAGCCCGACGACGCCCTGGAGAGCGGGGTGCTCCCGGAAAACCTGTCGCACGTGATCTTCACCTCCGGCTCCACCGGGCGCCCCAAGGGGGTGATGATCCGGCACTCCTCCACGGTCGTCCTCCTGCACTGGCTGCGGGAGAACGTCTCCGACGAGGAGCGCTCCTCGGTTCTGTTCTCCACGTCGATCAACTTCGACGTCTCCGTCGCCGAGGTGTTCGGGACGCTCTGCTGGGGCGGGCGGCTGGTGCTGGTGGAGAGCGCGCTGGAGCTGGCGTCGCTCGTGGAGCCCGTCGTGTACGCCAGCATGGTCCCCAGCGCGGCCGCGGAGCTGCTGCGCGCGGGGGGCATCCCGGCCTCGGTGAGGACGCTGAACCTGGGCGGCGAGGCGCTCCCCGGCGAGCTGGCGCAGGCGCTCTACGCCCTGGGCACGGTCGACAGGGTCGGGAACCTGTACGGCCCCACCGAGGACACCACCTATTCGACGTACTCCGTCGTGGAGCGCGGGGGCGGCCGCGTCCACGTGGGCCGGCCGGTGGCGAACACGCGGGCGTACGTGCTGGACCGGCACCTCCACCCCGTTCCCGTGGGCGTGGTGGGCGAGCTGTACCTGGCGGGCGACGGCCTGGCCCGGGGGTACGCAAGCCGTCCCGACCTCACCGCCGAGCGCTTCCTCCCCGACCCGTTCGGCGCCCCCGGCGCGCGCATGTACCGGGTGATGGACCGCGTCCGCCGGCGCCCCGACGGCGTGCTGGAGTACCTGGGCCGCACCGACCACCAGGTCAAGGTGCGGGGCTTCCGCATCGAGCTGGGGGAGGTCGAGGCGGTGCTGGGGCGCCACCCCTCCGTGCGCGACGTGGTGGCCGTGGTGCGGGAGGACCGGCCGGGCGACCGGCGGATCGTGGCCTACGTGACGGGGGCGGGCGCCGCCGCCGGGGAGCTGCGGGCGCACGCCGGCGCGCACCTCCCGGAGTACATGGTCCCCTCCGCGGTGGTGGTCCTCGACGCCTTCCCGCTCACCCCGAACGGCAAGACCGACCGCGGGGCGCTCCCGGCGCCGGAGGCCCCGTCCGCCGACGCGCACGTCGAGCCCGCCACCCCGACGGAGAAGGCGCTGGCGGGGATCTGGGCGGAGGTGCTGGGGGTGGAGCGCGTCGGCGCGCGCGACGACTTCTTCGCGCTGGGAGGGCACTCGCTCCTGGCGGCGCGCGTGGCCGGACGGGTGCGGGAGGAGCTCGGCGCGGATCTCCCGCTGCGCGCCCTCTTCGAGGCCGCCACGGTGGAGGCGCTGGCCGCGCGCGTGGAGGCGCTGTCCGGGACGGGCGCGCCCCCGTCCCCCCTCGTCCCCGTCCCCCGCGACCGCCCGCTCCCCGTCTCCTCCGCGCAGCGCCGCCTCTGGCTGGAGCACCACCTGAGCGGCGCGCCGGCCAGCTACAACCTGGCGTTCGCGCTCCGGCTCCGCGGCGGGCTGTCCGCCGACGCGCTGCGCGGCGCGCTGGAGGCCGTGGTCGCGCGGCACGAGGCGCTGCGCACCCGCATCGTGGAGGAGGACGGCGAGCCGGTGCAGGTGGTCGAGCCCCCCGCCCCGCTCGACCTCCCCTTCCACGACCTCGCCCCCCTGGGCGGCGCGGAGCGCGAGGCCGCCGCGGCCCGCCACGCGGAGGACGAGGCGGCGCGCCCCTTCGACCTGGAGCGGGCGCCGCTGCTGCGCGCCGCGCTCCTCCGGCTGGGGGCGCGGGAGCACGTGCTCCTGGTGACCGCCCACCACGCCGCCTTCGACGGGTGGTCGCAGGGGGTGCTCACCCGCGAGCTGGGGGCGCTCTACGCCGCGCGGCTGGAGGGGCGGGACGCCGCGCTCCCCGCGCTGGAGGTGCAGTACGGCGACTACGCCGCCTGGCAGCGCCGCCGGGACGACGCGGACGAGACGCGCTCCGACGCGGAGTTCTGGCGCCGGGAGCTGGCGGGCGCCCCCGCGGCGCTGGAGCTCCACGCCGACCGCCCCCGCCCCGCCGTGCGGCGCTTCCGCGGCGCCGCCTTCCCCTGGCGGGTGCCGGCGGCTCCGGCCGACGCGCTCCGCGCCCTGGCCCGCGGCGAGGACGCCACGCTCTTCATGGCGCTGCTGGCGGGCTTCGACGCCTTCCTGTACCGCCACACGGGGCAGGAGGACCTGGTGGTCGGCACCCCCGTGGCGGGGCGCGGCCACCCCGCGCTGGAGCCGCTGGTGGGGTGCTTCGTCAACGTGGTCCCGCTGCGCGCCCGGGTGGAGGGCGGCGAGCCGTTCCGCACCCTGCTGCGGCGGGTGCGCGGCGCCGCGCTGGACGCCTTCGCGCACGGCGGGCTCTCCTTCGAGCAGGTGGTGGACGCCGCGGGCGTCCACCGCGAGGCGAGCCGCGCGCCGCTGGTGCAGGTGCTCCTCGCCCTCCAGAACACCCCCCCGGAGCGCCTCTCCCTCCCGGGGCTGGAGGCGGAGCCGCTGGAGACGGAGGGGCGGACCTCGCGCTACGACCTGAGCGTGTACCTGCGCGAGGAGCCGGACGGCTCGCTGGCCGCGCGGGTGGAGTACGACACCGACCTGTTCGACCGCGTCACCGTCGAGGGGTGGATGGGGAGCCTGGGACGCCTCCTGGAGGCCGCCGCCGCGGACCCGGACGTCCCGGTCGGCGAGCTCCCCGTGCTGGACGCCGCCGAGCGCGACCGCGTCCTCCACGAGTGGAACGACACGGCCGCGCCGCTGGACCCGGGCGCCACCCTCCCCGCCCTCTTCGCGGCCCAGCTCCGGCGCACACCGGACGCCGTCGCCCTGGTGCACGGCGCCGGGACGCTGACCTACGCCGGGCTGGACCGCCGCGCCGGCGAGCTGGCCCGCGAGCTGGCCGCGCGCGGGGTGGGGCCGGAGTCGCGCGTGGGGCTCCTGCTGGAGCGCTCCGCCGGGATGGTGGCCGCCATGCTGGCCGTGCACCGCGCCGGCGGCGCCTACGTCCCCCTCGACCCGGCGTACCCGGACGGGCGGCTGGGCTACATGCTGGAGGACTCCGGCGCGCGCGTGCTGGTGACGCAGCCGGGGATGGAGGGGCGGCTGGCGGGGTTCGGGGGGGAGACCGTGGTCCTGGGCGCGGAGGAGGGGGTGCCCGCCGGCGCGCCGGAGCCCGCCGTCTCCCCCTCCGGCGCGGCCTACGTCATCTACACCTCCGGCTCCACCGGGCGCCCCAAGGGCGTCGTGGTCGAGCACCGCAACGTGGCCGCCTTCTTCGCGGCGATGACGGCGCGGGTGGGGGGGGCGCCGGGGACGTGGCTGGCCACCACCAGCATCTCCTTCGACATCTCCGTGCTGGAGATCCTGTGGACGCTGTCGCGCGGGTCCACGGTGGTGCTGCACGACGCGCGGGCGACCCACGGGGTAGCGGAGCGGGTCCGCGCGCACGGCGTCACGCACCTGCAGTGCACCCCCTCGCACGCGTCGATGCTCCTGTCCGACCCGGAGATGGCCGTGGCGCTCCGCGGCGTGGAGTGCGTCCTCCTGGGGGGCGAGGCGCTCCCGGCCGGGCTGGTCCGGCAGCTCCGCGAGGCCACCCCCGCGCGCATCCTCAACATGTACGGCCCCACCGAGACCACCGTGTGGTCGGCCGCGCACGAGGTGGACGGCGCGGAGGGCCCGATCCCCATCGGGAGGCCGGTCGCCAACACCCGCGCCTACGTGGTGGACCGCCGCCTCGGCCCCTCGCCCTCGCCCGTGGGCGTCGCCGGGGAGCTGTGGATCGGGGGGGCGGGCGTGGCGCGCGGCTACCTGGGGAGGGCGGATGCGACGGCGGAGCGGTTCGTCCCCGACCCCTTCGGCGCGGAGCCGGGGGCGCGGCTCTACCGCACCGGGGACCTGGCGCGCTGGAGGGTGGACGGGACGCTGGAGTTCCTGGGCCGGGCGGACCAGCAGGTCAAGGTGCGCGGCCACCGCATCGAGCCCGCCGAGGTGGAGGCCGCGCTGGACGCCCACCCCGCCGTGGGGGAGAGCGCCGTGGTGGCCCGGAGCGACGGCGGGGAGGCCCGGCTGGTGGCGTACTGGGTCCCGGCGGCGGGCGGCGGGGACGGGCCGCCCTCCCCGGGCGAGCTGCGGCGCTGGCTGGCGGAGCGCCTCCCGGACTACATGGTCCCCTCGCTCTTCGTGGCGCTGGAGCGGATGCCGCTCACCCCCAACGGCAAGACCGATCGGCGGGCGCTCCCCGACCCGGAGCGGTCGCGCCCCGCGCCGGACGAGGACTACGTCCCGCCGCGGAACGAGCTGGAGAGCGTCATCTCCGGGGTGTGGAGGGAGGTGCTCGGAGTGGAGCGGGTGGGGGTGCGCGACAACTTCTTCGAGCTGGGAGGGACCTCGGTGCGGCTCGCCTCCGTGCACCGCGCCCTCGCCGGGCGCCTGGAGCGGCGGGTGACGCTGGTGGACCTGTTCCGCTACCCCACCGTCGGCGGGCTGGCCGAGGTGCTGGAGCAGCGGGACGGGGGGGGGACCCCGCCTCCGCGCGTGCAGGACCGGGTGCAGGGCCGGGCGGACCGGCAGCTCCAGGCCCAGGCGGCCCGGCAGCGTCCGCGAAGGTGAAAAAGAAAACAATGTTTACCCCCTCCCGGGTTGCGCATCTGCCTTGGCTGTCGTAATTTGATCGCGAACTAGACGACAGCCAATCCGGAGCAAAACACGGCGTCTTATGCACCGTGAAGTGCTCCGTTCTTGTCCCTGCGCCGGTTTTCTCCCAGCCGCCGCAACCCCGCCCCGCAACCCGCAGCGGACTGTCATGACCGAGGAAAGCTACCCGGGGCCCGAGCGCATCGCCGTGGTGGGGATGGCGGCCCGCTTCCCGGGCGCGCCGGACGTGGACGCCTTCTGGCGCAACCTGCGGGGCGGGGTGGAGTCCATCGCGCGGCTCACCGACGAGGAGATCCTCGCCTCCGGGGCCGACGCCGACCTCCTGTCGCGCCCCGACTTCGTGCGCGCGTACGGGGTGCTGGACGAGGCCGACCTGTTCGACCCGGACTTCTTCGACCTGACCCCGCGCGACGCGGAGCTGATGGACCCGCAGCACCGGCTCTTCCTGGAGCAGGCGTGGCGGGCGCTGGAGCACGCCGGGTGCGACCCGTCGAGCTTCCCCGGCCCCATCGGCGTCTTCGGCGGCTCCAACCTGAACTCCTACCTCCTCGCCCTGGTGGCCCGGCACGGGACCCGGGCCGCGGACGTCCTCCAGGCCCGCATCCGCGCGGACAAGGACTTCCTCACCACGCTCGTCTCCTACAAGCTCGACCTCCGCGGCCCCAGCTACGCCGTCCAGACGGCGTGCTCCACCTCGCTGGTGGCGGTGCACCTGGCCTGCCAGAGCCTGATCGACTTCCACTGCGACATGGCGCTCGCCGGGGGCGTCTCCGTGGGCGCCCCGCTGCGTGGCGGGTACGTGGCCCGCGAGGGAGTGCTTTCCCCCGACGGCCACTGCCGCGCCTTCGACGCGCGCGGCGAGGGGACGGTGGAGGCGGCCGGCGTGGGGGTGGTGGCGCTGAAGCGCCTGAGCGACGCCCTGGCCGACGGCGACCGGGTGCACGCCGTGATCCTGGCCTCCGCGGTGAACAACGACGGGGCGCAGAAGGTGGGCTTCACCGCCCCCAGCGTGGAGGGGCAGATCGAGGTGGTGGCCACCGCCCACGCGCTGGCGCGGGTCCCCGCGGAGAGCATCACCTACGTGGAGGCGCACGGGACCGCGACCCCGATGGGCGACCCGGTGGAGGTGACGGCGCTCACGCAGGCGTTCGGTACGGAGTCGCGCGGCTTCTGCGCGCTCGGCTCGGTGAAGACCAACGTGGGGCACCTGGACGCCGCCGCCGGGGTGGCGAGCCTGATCAAGGCCGTCCTCGCGCTGGAGCACGGGGAGATCCCGCCCTCGCTCCACTTCGAGGAGCCCAACCCGGAGATCGACTTCGCCGGCTCCCCCTTCTACGTCGCCGACCGGCTCCTCCCCTGGGCGCCGCCCGCGGGGGTGCCGCGCCGCGCGGGGGTGTCGTCGTTCGGGATCGGGGGGACCAACGCGCACGTGGTGCTGGAGGAGGCGCCGCGCGAGGCGGTGCGGCGCCGCGGCGACGGGCCCGAGCTGCTGGTGCTCTCGGCCCGCACGCCGGAGGCGCTGGACGCCCTGAGCGCCGCCACGGCGGAGCGCCTGGAGAGCCACCCCGACCTGGACCCCGGCGACCTGGCCTTCACGCTCCAGCAGGGGCGGCGCGCCTTCCCCCACCGGCGGGCGCTGGTGGCGGCGAGCGCGGCCGAGGCGGCGGCGCTGCTGCGCTCCGCCGATCCCGCGGAGGTGGTCACGGCGCGGGCCGCGGAGCTGGACCCGGGGGTGGCGTTCCTGTTCTCCGGGCTGGGAACGCAGTACGCGGGGATGGGGCGCGAGCTGTACGAGCGCGAGCCCGTCTTCCGCGCCGCCATGGACCGCTGCTTCGCCATCCTCCGCGACCGCTGGGGGATGGATCTGCGCGAGAAGCTGTACGGCGCAGCGACCCCCGCCCCGGGCGCCGCGGGGAGCGGGCCCGACCTGCGGGCCATGCTGCGCGGCACGGGCGGCCCCTCGGAGGGCGACCCGCTCCAGGGCGCGCGCTGGGGGCACCCCGCCATGTTCGCCGTGGGGTGGGCGCTGGCGGAGACGTGGCGGAGCCGCGGGATCGAGCCGCGCGCGGTGGCGGGGCACTCGCTGGGCGAGTACGTGGCCGCCTGCGTGGCCGGGGTCTTCTCGCTGGAGGACGCGCTGACGCTGGTGGTGCGGCGCGCGGAGCTGCTGGAGCCGATCCGCGGGAGCATGGCCGCGGTGGGGCTCCCGGAGGCGGAGGTGCGCGCGGTGCTGGCCGACCTGGCGGCCGAGGGGGAGGCCCCCGCGCTGGCCGCGGTCAACGCGCCGCGCTCGTGCGTGGTGTCGGGGACGGCGGAGGCGGTGGCGCGCTTCGCGGAGCGGATGCGCGCCCGCGGCGAGACCGTCCTCCCGCTGGCGGTGCTGCACCCCTTCCACTCCCCGCTCCTGGAGCCGACTCGGGAGGAGCTGGCGCGCGTGCTCGCCGGGATGCGGCGCAACGCCCCGGAGGTCCCGCTGGCCGCCAACGCCACCGGCCGCTGGCTCCGCCCGGAGGAGGCGCGCTCCGTGGAGTACTGGGTGGAGCACCTGACGGCCCCGGTGCGCTTCGCGGAGTGCGTGGAGCGCCTGCGCGGGCTGGCCGGGAACGCCGGGGAGCCGGTGCTCCTGGAGCTGGGTCCCGGCGCCGTGCTGGGGTCGTGGGCGCGGCAGCAGGGCGCGGAGCGGGTGGCGTCCTCGCTCCGCCACGGAGAGCAGGGGGGCTCCGACCTGGCGCTCCTCCGCAGGGCGGTGGGGCAGCTCTGGTGCTGGGGCGTCCCCGTGGACTGGCGCCGGCAGGGGGACACGGAGGGGCGCAGGCGAGTGGTCCTCCCCGGGCACCCGATGAGCCGCCGCCGCTACTGGCTCCTGGACGTCCCCGCCACGCAGGCGGCGGCCGGCGCCCCGGAGGGACGCCTTTCCACCACGCGCTGGCGCCAGCTCCCCGATGCGGAGGACGCGGGCGCGGAGGCGTTCGCGGGGGAGCGGGTGGTGGTGTTCGGCGGGGCGGGCGCGGCGGGGGTGGCGAGCCGGCTGCACGCGGCCGGCGCCGGGCCGGTGCGCGTGGAGGCCGGGGACGCCTTCCGCGACGAGGGCGCCCGCTGCACCGTCCGCCCCGGGGAGCCGGGGGACTTCGTGCGGCTGGCGGAGGCGCTCCGCGCCCGCGGCTGGGACGGGCCCGTGCACGCCCTCCACCTGTGGTGCCTGGACGGGGACGCGGCGGAGGCCGCGGTGGACGCCCCCCGCCTCTGGGCCGAGGCGCTGGCCGGGGCCGGCTTCCCCGGCGAGGGGAGCACCCTGCTGGCCGCCACCCGCGGCGCCCGCGCGGTGCTGGGCACCGAGGAGCTGCACCCCGCGCAGGCGCCCGTCGCCGCGCTCCTCCCGGAGGCGGCGCGGGCGCTCCCCGGGGTGCGCGTCCGCGCGGTGGACGTGGAGGCGCGCGCCTGGGAGGAGGCCGTGCTCCGCGAGGCCGCCGACCTGCGGGCGGACGACGCCCGGCTCCCCGAGGTGGCCTGGAGGGGGACGGGCCGCTGGGAGCCGTTCCGCGCGCCGCTCCCCGCCCCCGGGAAGCGGGGAGCGCGTACGCGCCTCCGCGAGGAGGGCGTCTACCTGGTGGCCGGCGGGCCGGGCGGCGTCGTCGCGCGCCATCGCCCGCTACCTGACGGAGACGGTCCGGGCGCGGGTGTTGCTGGCCGACGCCGCGGACGCCGGGGCGCTGGCCGCGGCCACGCACGGCGAGGCCGTGGAGCTGACGATCCTCTGCTCCCCGGCGGGCGACGCCGCGGGCGCGGCCTTCCTGGCCACCTTCGCCGCCGCGCGCACCCGTGGCGGGGAGGGTCCCACCGTGGCCGTCGCCTGGGACGTGCCGGACGGCGCCGCCCCCTTCGCGGGGATCGACCCGGCGGAGGGCGCGGAGCTGCTCGGGCGCCTCTTCGCCCACGGCACCGGGACGCAGGTGACGGTGCGCGCGGGCGCCTCCGCCCCCGCCCCGGCCGAGGCCGCGGAGGGCCGGGTGCTCCACGCGCGCCCCGCCGTGGCCCCGTACGTGGCTCCCCGCACCGAGCTGGAGCGGACGCTGGTGGAGATGTACGGGCGTGCGCTGGGAGTGGAGCGGATCGGCGTGGACGACGGCTTCTTCGAGCTGGGCGGCGACTCGCTGCTGGCGACTCAGCTCCTTTCCGCGCTGAACGAGCGCTTCCGGGTGGAGCTCCCGCTGCGCGCGCTCTTCGAGGCCGCCACCCCGGCCCGCCTGGCCGCGGCGATCGTGCAGCAGCAGATGGACCAGGTGGACGACGACCTGCTCGCCCGCGCCCTCGCCGAGCTGTAGCCCGCCGCGAATGAGCCAGCGCGCGCTGTCGACCGCAGACCTCACCCCGGAGCAGCTGGAGCGCCTCCAACAGCGCCTGGCCGCCCTCCGGGGAGAGGCCCCGCCCGTGGACCGCATCCCCCGCCGCCCGGCCGGGGAGGCGGTCCCGCTGTCGTTCGCGCAGCAGCGAATCTGGCTCCAGGACCAGCTCGACCCCGACGCCCGGCTCTTCAACGTCCCCCTGGGGCTGCGCTTCCGGGGCGAGCTGGACGTGCCCGCGCTCCGCCGCGCCCTGGACGAGGTGTCACGGCGCCACGAGGTGCTGAGGACCACCTACCGGCTGGGGGAGGACGGGCCCGTCCAGGTGGTCCACCCCGCGGCGCCGGTCCCCGTGGAGGAGGTGGACCTCCGGGGCGAGCCGGACCCGGCCGACGCCGCGCTCCGCCGCGCCGGCGCCGACGCGGAGCGCCCCTTCGACCTGGCCCGCGACTTCCCGCTCCGGGCGCTCCTGGCGCGCGTCGGGGCGCGGGACCACGTCCTGTCCCTCACCCTGCACCACGTCGCCCAGGACAAGTGGTCGTCCGGGCTCCTCCTGGGGGAGCTGGCCGCCCTGTACCGCGCCTTCCGGGCGGGCGCACCCTCCCCCCTCCCCGAGCCCGGGGTCCAGTACGCCGACTTCGCCGCGTGGCAGCGGGAGCGCCTCCGCGGCGCCGAACTGGACCGGCTCCTCGGCTTCTGGAAGGGGCAGCTGGAGGGGGCCTCCTTCGAGCCCGCCCTCCCCGTGGACCGGCCGCGCGCCGCCGCCGGCCCCTTCCGGGCCGCGCACCACCCGGTGCGGATCTCCGGGGGCGTGTTGCGGGCCGTGCGCGCGCTGGCGCAGCAGGAGAACGGGACCTCGTACATGGTGCTCATGGCGGCGTACCTGGTGTTCCTGCGCCGCTACACGGGGGAGGACGACCTGGTGGTGGGCTCCTACGTGGCGGGCCGGAGCCGCACCGAGACGGAGCGGCTGGTGGGGAGCCTGGCGAACACTCTGGTGCTCCGCTTCCGGACGGGGGACGCGGGCACCTTCCGCGAGCTGCTGCGCGAGGTGCGGGGGACGGTGATCGAGGCCTTCCGCCACCAGGAGCTCCCCTTCGAGCGGCTGGTGGAGGAGCTCCAGCCGGCGCGCGAGCCGGGGCGGATGCCGCTGGTCCGCACCTCGCTCAACCTCCCCCGCGCCGCCTCGGCTGCCCTGGACCTCCCGGGGCTGGAGGTGGAGATGCTCCCCGTGACCGCCGGGGCGGCCGGGGTGGAGCTCCACTGGCTCCTGGAGGAGGCCGACGACGCGGTGGCGGGGAGCCTGGAGTACGATGCCTCGCTCTTCCTCCCGGAGACCGCCGCGCGCCTGGCCGACGGCTTCCTGCGCCTGGTGGAGGCCGCCGCGGCCGACCCGGACGCTCCCGGTGGCGGCGCTGGACCCCATGGCCCCCGCGGAGCGGGCGCGGGTGCTGGTGGAGTGGAACGACACCGCGCGCCGCTACCCCGCCGGCGAGCTGGCGCACGGCCTCTTCGCCGCCCAGGCGGAGCGCACGCCGGACGCCGCCGCGCTCGTCTTCCGCGGCGAGGCGGTCTCCTACGCGGAGCTGGAGCGGCGCGCCAACCGCCTCGCCCACGCGCTGCGCCGCCGGGGCGCGGGCCCGGAGGCGCGCGTCGGGGTGCTCCTGGAGCGCACGCCGGAGATGGTGGCGGCGCTCCTGGCCGTGCTCAAGGCGGGCGGCGCCTACGTCCCCCTGGACCCGGCGCACCCGCGGGAGCGTCTGGCCCGGATGATCGAGGACGCGGGCGTCCGACTGGTGGTCGCCGGACCGGGCCTCGCCGACCGCGTCCCGGAGGGCGCGGCGGAGCTGCTCCCCGCCGGCGCGGGCGAGGGGGAGCCCGACACCGCGCCGGAGAGCGGGGCGGGGCCGGAGAACCTGTCGCACGTGATCTTCACCTCCGGCTCCACGGGGCGCCCCAAGGGGGTGATGATCCGCCACGCCTCCGTCGCCGTCCTGCTGCACTGGCTGCGCGAGACGGTGTCGGACGAGGAGCGCGCGCGGGTCCTGGGCTCCACCTCCATCAGCTTCGACGTCTCCGTCGCGGAGATCTTCGGCACCCAACTGCACGCCCCAACCGTGGTTGTAGCCGTAGGCCGGCATGCTGTACGGGTACTGCGTGAACGTGCCGTGCTCGAGGTGCTGCTTGGTGTTGTTGAACTCGGTGGAGCAGATGCCTTCCAAGCTGTTGATGCCGTAGTACGAAACGTCGGCGAGCTTGTGGCGTTGCGGGAAGTAGTTCGCGGTTTGCTGGTTCCACCACGAAGTACAGCGGGCCGCCGTTGGGCGACGCGCCGCGGCGGCAGAAGCCCAGGCCTTCTTGATCGAGGATCGTAGCGCGCCGAGGCGACGGCGGTCGGCTTCGAAATGGCGAGGCGGCGGTGGCAGCATCGCCTGCGCGGGCATCAGGTGCATCGTTCCGTCGGCGTTGGGCTTGATCAGCGGATAGACAGTGAACGCGCCTTGAGTGTGCGCTGTGCCAAGGCACGGATCGCTGACGTCGCTCTGCGCGACCCAGCCCGCGGGGATCCACGGCTCGAGCGACTTGAAGTAGACGTTGCCGAGCGGATCGTCCTCGGGATCGCCTTGGTCGTAGACCGCTCGGTCCGTTGTTGACGCGCAGGTCGAGCGACAGCCGTCCTCTTGCGCCCAGGCCGTCACGTACGAGTGCACGCCGAAGAAGTGCGGCAACGCGCCGGTCGGAGCACCGACGACCTGCGAGCCCGGGCTCATCACGTCGTAGTTGCGCACTGCACCGCGACGCTGCCCTTGCGCAGCGTGAGCGTGTTCGCCGCCGAGCCTTGGGAGCGGACGTTCTTCAGCAAGTCGAGCTTGGTACTGATGGCCGAAGACGTCGGTCGCGACGAGCAGCGTGCCGCCCGGTTGCGTCAGGAGATTCATGACCTCCTGCTTGATCGGGAGCTGGCCGGCAAGTGCGCGTGGTTGACGACTTGGTATTGGATCTTCGTCTCCGCGACGGCCGACGACGGACGATCGACGCGGCGCGAGCACTTCGATCACGGCGGCGCCGTCGCTGTCGAGCGGATAGCGCGACACAATCTCGACTTGGTCGGCACGACGTTGCCCGTGACGTTGCGCACCGAGAACGGCGTCTTGCCGTCGGCGCGCGGGAAGGTTCCCTTGGGCACGGGCACGGTGCCGTGCAAGATGAACTGCGACGCAGCATCGGCGCCGACAATTCGAGTACGGCGACCACGCTGCCGCCGGGACCTGACTGACCTGCGGCCTCGGGGGAATGCTGTGTGAACAGCGAGTTTCCGCTGTTGCTGCTCGGCGAACCGGTTAACACGCAACGCCCCAAGACAGCGCGCTCGCAACTACAAAGCGCGGCCATTGCATGCGCGCTGTCGTCTCTCGTGGACGCACTGCCCGTCGCATTCCTCGCGCCCCACGCGCGATAGCCATCGTGACCGACACTACTGTTCCTACTCAGTCGCTGGACTCCCCTTGATCGCCGTTCCCCATACACGGCGATGGTGCTGATTCACCGGCCCAGTCTTTCGAGATCGCCGCAGCGCACTCTGGAGTCGTTTTGCACTTTCGAACGTGTCTACGTGGAAATACCGGGCATTCAGCGTTCGGAGTTCGAGCCGTCGTCAGCGCGTGAAATCGCCCTAGAAAAATGCCGGCGAGCATGTTTTCGGCGTCGTATCGAGCGTGATGCGACGCGGAGTTGACGGGCGCGCCGAAGAAATCCCTGACAGCGATGCGCTGTCGCGTACCATGCGGCCTCGCGGTCGAATACGCACGACGCGTGTTTGCCGCGCATGGAGATGCATGGTGAGTTCAAGCAATCGAATCGGCGGCGCTCGCGCGACATGGTTGTGCGCAGGCGCGGCGTTCCTGTGGGTTCATACGGCGCTCGCGCAAGGCGATCCGGGCGAAGGACATCAAAGCCAAGGAGGCCGAGAAGCGGGCCGCCGCCGCGGTCGAGGGCGTCAAGGCGCTCGGCGGCGAAGCGGCCGAGAAGCTCTTGATACCGGCGCTGCTCGATCGTGACTGGGAAGTCGTCGAGCGCGCGGCCGTCGCATTGCGCGACGTCGGCACGAAGGCTTCGGTGCCTCAGCTTCGTCAAGGTCGCGATCGAGGGTCCGACGCGTCGTGCTCGACTCGCAGCCGCCGAAACGCTCGCCGTGATCGATGCCGAGCGCGCGTTGGTCGAGCTCGCGAAGCTCACGCCGGGCAAGAGCGCGACGCACGCGTGGAAGCTCTCGCCTGGTCGCGCCGCGCGCGAGCACGGCGGAAGCCGGGGAACTTCTCGCGCGCAATTTGAAGAAGTCGCAGAAGAGCAAGGAGGTCGACGAGAAGCTCGCGGCCGCCGGCGCACTTGCGGGACTCGTGCCCGCGGCGCAACTCGAAGCGCTCGACGCGTACCTCGCCGGCGACGACATCGCGCAGGCGACGGCGGCGCGGAAGGCTGTCGCGTCGAAACCGAGCGCCGAGTGTTTGGCCCCTATTTCCAAGGCCTTTTCGGCGCGCCAAGCTCGACGACACGCTCGAACGCAAGTTTGATCACGGCCCTGTGCGGTTGCGTGCGCGCCTTCGAGCGGCTCGGAAGCCGACAAGGTCAAGCAGGCGCTCGACAGTGCTGCCGGGAGCTCCGATGCCGACGTCGCCGCGACGAGCAATGCGACTTGCTGCCGCGCTCGCGCGCGTCGAAGTGGGCGGCGCGAAGCCGTTGGCCGACTTCGAGCATCGCTGCGATCCGAAGGGCTCGTGCGCGACTCGGAAGCGAACGTGCGCGCCGCGGCTTTGCACGCGGGCGTCGCACTCGCCGACGCGGGCGCGATCACGGCGGCGAAGCGCTTGTGCACGAGCGACGCGAGCGCACGCGTGCGTTTGATCGCCATGCGAGAGCTCGCCGAGCACCATGGGTGGTGCGGACAAAGAGGTCTTCGACCTCGTCGGCGCGGCGGTCGCTTGGTCTCGGATACGGACGTGACGGTGCGCGAAGACGCCGCCGTCGCGCTTGCTAAGGCTGCGACGGAGGAGAGCGCGGCGGCGTTGATAAAACGCTCGCTGAGTACGCGACTCGACTGTCATCGCCGGTCGACTGGCGGTTTCGCTCGGCAAGACGCATCAAGACGCGGGTCTGCACCCGTTGGTGTCGCGCTCTCGAAGGAGGCCGATTGGAAACGGCGCGGCGCCGCGATCGTCGGGGCTCTGCCATTTGACGAAAGCCGGAGGCTGTGCCCTTCGTGTCCGCGGCCGTCGCCGATGCGGAGCCCGTGATCGCGCGACGGCGCAGCTCTATGCCAAGTCGATCACCAAGCAGGACCTCAAAGCCGACGCGGCCGCGTCGGCAAGCGTGGTGGAACGAGAACGCGGCAAGAAGATCCGCATGATCACGCCCGAGGAATTGAAGGCGCGCCGCGAGAAGTACGGCTACGCGGTCACCGTGACCGAAGTGTTCCGCGATCTCGACGTGGTCGTGCTCGACAGCCGCGGCGATCACATCCAGAAGGTGCTGGACATGATCAAGCTGCCGAACGCGCCGACGGAACCGAAGACGGGGACCAGCGGAAGGCATTCCGTACGCTTCGACGACCGCCGCGCACCATCGCGCCGATGCGATCGAGCCCGGCGCCGTGTACGTGTCCAACTGCACCGGTGAAGTCGAAGACGCGGAACCTCGAGCAGATCCGTCTGGTTCATCTACACCGGCGGCTACTTGTTCGGTTCGTGCTGGTCGTTGCACGAGACGATCGAGAAGGTCTATCCCGGAGTCGTGCGCAAGTACGAGTCGGGGAGCGAGGTGAGCGACACCGTCAACGCGCGTGCTTCGTGCCCGGACAGTCCGTACTTGAAAGGCGTCTTCGACGGCGGCGTGCGCCACCGCAATACAACCTTCAGGGCGCGCACTTGATCGAGGTGCTCGATCCCGAGCGCTGCGAGGTCCTCGTCGATTCACCCGACTGCGCAACGCGCTGGGGCATCGGAAATCTCTGTGTCTGGTTTCGCGCGGGGCACGGGCGATCCTCGACTCGGTCACCACTTCGACAACCAAGGTCTGACCAACGCGACCTTCATCAAGGAAGTCGAGGAACGCCAGTCCTACGCGATCGATCGCATGGGTATGTCCTACGCCGATTGGCGCGCCACGCAGAACGACAAGTGGTGGAGCAGCAACACGAAGGCGGCCGAGCGCGTCTACGACCGCACGGCGCTCAACCTGGTCACGAATTTCGTGCGCAGCAAGCGGCTCGAAGAGCTGTGAAATCGATTCCGCCCAGGGTCGTGCAACAAACGCACGTCTTTGACTGAACAAGACTCAGTCCGACGGCGTTGAGATGGCGGGCCATCGTGCCCTTAGCGCCATGAAATACTTCGCTGGCTGCGCTCTGGTCGCCTGCACTTCGCTCTCCGTCGCCACGACTCGCTCGGAGGCCTCGCCCGAGCGCGAAGGTTTTGCCGAGTTGAAGGCCAAGGCCGAAAAACTCTTCGCCGACGGCTCGTACGCGCTCGCGCACGAGACCTACGTGCAGGCACGCAAGCTCGCCACTGAGCCCGGCGACGTGCAATGGGTCACGTTTCGCCCTTCTCGCGGACACGCCAGTGGCGCGCTCAGGCGGCGACGGCGCAGAGCGATGCGAGCGAGCTCGACACCGCGCGGCGCGCGCTCGAAGATTCGATCCGCGACATGGATGACCGCGAGGACGAGCGCAGCGATTTCTTCGCAGCCGTCCACGAGTCGCTCGGCGATTTCTTTTGGACGCGGCGCGACAGCCAGGACTGGGGCAACGCGTGGCAGCGACTACCAACCCGCGTTGCAGTGGTGGGCGAGCTCGACCGACCTGACGCTCGCGCGCGAGCACTACCTCGGCATCGGTGGAAGACGGTGACGCCGCAAGGCATCGGTGGTTGGCAGCGCGGTTGGAACGTGTACACGCCCGACGACGTGATCGAGAACGCGCTCACGATGCCGAAGAGCAAGGCGATCGCGCGCGGGCGCATGTGCTGCGCGCGACGTCGCTCAAGAATCGCGGCGGCGATTGGCGTTCGGTCGCGCGCATCCCGCGCGAGTACGAGGCCGCGCTCGAAGGCGGCAAGACGCAACCCTGGTACGACGACGCGCTGTTTCGTACGCGCAGTGGCTGGAGAGCCGCGGGCGCGTGTCGCGCGGCAAGAACGGCGCTTGGCAGCAAGAGCCCGACTTTCGTCGCGGCGCTGAAGATGTACCAGGCGTAGTGGAGGAGTACCGCGAAGGCGAAACGCGCTACTTCCGCGATGCGAAAAGCCGCGCCGAGGAAATCGTCAAAGCGAGTCTGCGGTCTCGGTCGGCAACGTGTTCTTGCCGGATTCAGAAGTCGGTTTCGAACTCGCGTGGCGCGACGTCACCGGCGGCTACAGCTCTCGCTCTACGCTGTCGATCTCGTGCGCGATGTGCGTTTCAGGGATGACGAGCAGCGCCGGTTTCTATGACGCGCTCGACGTCGCCGGTCGCGAACCCACCGGTGCGTTGGACGCGCGAAACCGACGACGATGGCACGCACAAACCTGGCCACGCGCAAGTTCGCATCGACAAGAAACTCGGCCGGGCGCATATCTGTTGGAGAGCGACCGCGGGCGGCAAGCGCGCGCGAGACGTCGTGCTCGTCAGCGACGCGAGCCTGATCATCGAGGCCTCGGCCACGAAGGCGATCGTGTGGATGACGTCGGCGTTGACGAGCAAGCCGATCGCGGACGCGGAGGTCAGTGTCCTGGCGATCGCGCACTCGTCAGGAAGATGCCTTGGCGACGCGTCGCGACCAAGACGAACGCCGTCGGCCTGGCTGAGTTCGCGCTGGAAAAAATCTCGCAACACGATTTGTTCGTCGGCGCGCGCTCAGGCACTTCGCAAGCCTTCACGGGGACGAACCTGTACGACTACGGCCGCCGCGGCGACGGTTGGCGCATTCAGGCGACGACGGATCGGCCCGCGTATCGCCCTGAAGACACGGTGCGTTGGAAGTTCACGGCGCGGCGCTTCAGCGAGGAGAAGTACTCGACGCCGTCGGGCGAAAAGCTCGCGTACACGGTCCGCGATGCGCAGGGCGGCCAAGTGGGCCAAGGCGTGGTGACGCTCAACAGTTTCGGCAGCGCGTGGGTGGGCTTACGCCTTCAAGCCGAACTCGCCGCTCGGGGAGTACTGAAGTGCTCTTTTGACGGCGCGCGAGGAGGGCGAGGGCACGGGCGGCAGGCTCGGGAGCGCGACGTTGTTCCGCTCTTTCGCCAGGAATACAAGCTGCCCGAGTTTCTCGTGCGCGTCGCGACGCCCACCGAGGTGGTGGCCGGCTCCGAGCGCCGGCGGACGTTCCGCTCCGGCGACCAAGTCGAAGCCGTGATCGTCGCGTCGTATTACTGCGGCGGCCCCGTCGCGAACGCAACCGTGAATGTCGTCGTGCCGGCAGCGACTGCGCCGGCGCCGCATCGACTGACGGCACGATGACGTAGGGGCGGTCGTCGAACAGCGTCTCGTCGGAGTTGTGCAGGCCTTGATGCTCTTTGCCCGCCATAGGATGGCCGCCGACGAAGAACGCCGTCTTTGGGATGAACTCGTCGGCCCAGCGGAGGACGTCCGTCTTGGTGCTGGCCGTGTCGGTGACGACGGCGCCTCTCATCAGGTGGGGGCCGATATCCTGGAACACTTTGCGCATGGCGACGATCGGCGTACATACGATGACGAGGGTCGCGTCCTTGACGGCCTCCTCGATTGTCTGCGCGATCGCATCGACGACTCCGGCCTTGTGGGCGCGGATCATGATTTCCTGAGTGTGGTCGAAGCCGACTACCTCGGTGTTTTCGGGCTCGGCGCGTCGCAACGCCATGCCCATCGATCCGCCGATCAGTCCCAGGCCGATGATTGTCAGCTTGCCCATATCTCAAGCCTCCCCGTGTCCTAGATGGTAACGCAGGAACACGGAGTTAGGGATGAGGTCGAAGGACAAGGGCGAGGAATCGACTGGTGCTCGTACTTTAGCTTTCATCGTCGGCGGCTTCGAGGATCGCGACCTTCCATGCATCTTCGGGTGTGGCTTGGCCGGCGATAAGGCGGATGGCGCCTTCGGTTACGCCAGCCTCGCGCGCCAGTTGTTCGCCGATGCTCTCGTGTGTGTGCAGGCGATAGGCGGCGTGCTGCCAGCCCTTCGACGGGTCAGAGTGAGCGAGGCGGGAAAGCATGTTGGCGAGACGACCTTGAGGATGCGTAGCCAGACGGGCACCGCGCCTTTGCCGCAGTCGTGCAGCAGGGCGGCGATGAGCACGTCGTGATCCTCGGTGTGTACGCGTACTTTCGTCAGGACGGCGATGGCATGGCGCTGGTCGCGTCGCTCCATGGCGTCGAACAGCTCGCGTTCGGGATCCGTGAGGAGGCTGCGAGCGAAGGCCAGATCGGTGGCGTCAATGCGCGGTCGCAAGGCATGCATGACCTGTCGTGACCGGTAGAGGGCTCTAGCCAATGACATCCTTGTGACCCACGATGATCCAGGTGAGGCCGTCAATGAACGGCGACATGATCGTGTGCAGGAGGCTGATCTGGCCGGCGCTTACGAACGGCAGGACGAGCAGGATCATGAGGATCATCGGGCCGTATGGCTCCAGCCGGGCGATGGTCAGCGAGAGGTCACGAGGCAGCATGCCGACCGCGACGGCGAAGCCGTCGAGCGGCGATATCGGCAGCAGGTTGAACACGCAGAGCACGACGTTGAAGACGATGATCGCGCTGAGGAAGAGGCCCGCGTAGTCGCACGAACGTCCCAAGTCGCGACGCTGAACGGCACGACGAAACGGGCTCCACCAGTCGACCAGCCCGAGCTGGATCGGGATCGCGGCAAGCACCGCCAGGATGATGTTGGAGATCGGACCGGCCGCGGCGACGATTGCGCGACCTGTTGTCGGGCCGTAGCGCAGCCGGTAGGGGTTAACCGGCGTCGGCTTGCCCCAGCCGAAGCCGGCGATCAGCATGAAGAACGTGCCGGTCGGGTCGAGGTGGCGCACCGGGTTCAGGCTGACGCGGCCCATCATGCGCGCCGTGTTGTCGCCGAGCTTCATGGCGCTGAAGGCGTGAGCGAACTCGTGGAAGGCGATGCCGGTGATGAGCGCGGTAACCACGGCGCCCGCGAAGGTAAGGAAGAGAAGGATGCTTTCGCCGAGCAGGTCGGAGTAGGTTAGGAGCAAATACGTCCTCATTTCGAGTGTAGCACGGGCTCTGTGAAGCTGCCCGGACGAGCAGGCGCTGCCTACTGATTAGCTGATGCTAATCAAACATGATCCTTGTGCGAATGCGCGATTGACCCAACTCGCGTGCGCCACTAAAGTTGTGACTAAATACGCAATCAGTCTAGCGGGTGTCCACCTTGCCAATCGAAATTCCCGCCGTAGTAATCGACCGCCTTCCGGTCTACGCCCGCGCCCTCAACGACCTCGAGGGGCAGGGCGCGACGTCGTCAGCTCGCAGGAGCTGGGCACCGTGCTGGGCGTCACGCCGGCGCAGATTCGCAAGGACCTCAGCTACTTCGGCCGTTTCGGCAAGCAGGGCCGCGGCTACAACGTCCAGCGCCTCGCGCAGGAGCTGCGCCAGATCCTCGGCCTCGACCGCCAGTGGTCGATGATCCTCGTCGGCGTCGGCCACCTCGGCCAGGCGATCCTCACCTACGACGGCTTCCAGCCCCAGGGCTTCATCATCGTCGACGCCTTCGACACCGACGCATCAGTCGTCGGCAAGAAGGTCGGCGGCCTCACGGTCCAGCCCATCGACCGACCTGCGCGACTACCTGAAGGAACGCCAGATCGACATCGGCATCGTCGCCGTGCCGGCAGCCTCGGCCGGGCCGATCATCAACGACCTCATCGACGGCGGCGTGCGCACCATCCTCAACTACGCGCCGACGTCGGTCCCGGTGCCGGACCGCGTCCAGATCAAGAACATCGACCCGGTGCTCGCGCTGCAGAGCATGACCTTCTACCTGAAGACCACGAACCAGAACCAGTAGCCGCCTTCTCGTGTGGCCGCGCGATCTCGCACGAGTCGCCCATGGCGCGCGTTGGATGTTCGCCTGTGGCGGCGCGATTCATCGCGCCCAGTGCCTGTGCTAGCGACGATGCGGTTGGCCCGAACAAACCTCCGACGGCGTGAGTTGGTGCGATGAATCGCACCGCTACGAGGCCCGATCTGCGTTGCGTACGGACACGGCCAAGCATCTGAACCTGTCGAAGGCCTACGGCTGGTTGCTGACGAGGAGCTCTTCTTCGGTCGGCAGGGAGCGCTTGATCACGTCGAGGTACTCGAGCGCGGCGCCGGCGCCGATCGCGACGCAGTCCAGCGGGTTGTCGGCGACCTGGCAGGGGACGTTCGGTCTGCTCCGCGATCAGCTCGTCGAGGCCGCGCAGCAGTGGCGCCGCCGCCCGTGAGGACGATGCCGCGGTCGACGACGTCTGAGGCCATCTCCGGCGGCGTCTTCTCCAGCACCGTCTCGCGCGGCGCCGCACGATCGTGGCGAGGCAGTCCTGCAGCGCCATCGTGACTTCGTTGGTCGTCATCATGATCGATCTTGGGCAGGCCGGTGATCTGGTCGCGGCCGCGCACCTCCATCGCCAGCTCGTTCTCGAGCGGGATGGCGCTGCCGATGCCCATCTTGATCTCTTCGGCCGTGCGCTCGCCGATCGTCGAGGTTATGGCGGCGCTTGACGTAGGTGATGATCGCCTCGTCCATGGCGTCGCCGGCCACGCGGACCGATTCCTTGACCACGATGCCGTACATCGAGATCACGGCCGCCTCGGAGCGGCCGCCGCCGATGTCGATGATCATGTTGCCGCTGGCCGTGCCGACGGGCAGGTGCGCGCCGATCGCCGCCGCGAGGGGCTCCGGGATGAGGTGCGCGGGACGGCGGGCGCCGGCCTGCTCGGCCGCGTCACGCACGGCGCGCTGCTCGACGCTGGTGACGCCGGCCGGGATGCAGATCATCACCTCGGGCCGGATCAGGTTGAAGCGGCCGACGACCTTGCCGATGAAGTGGCGCAGCATGGCCTCGGTGATCAGGTAGTCGGCGATGACGCCGTGCTTCATCGGCCGGATGACGCTGATGCTGCCGGGCGTGCGGCCGATCATGTCGCGCGCGGCGCTGCCGACGGCCACGACCGTGTTGTCGCGCGTCGCCAGCGCGACGACGGCCGGCTCGTTGATGACGATGCCTTCGCCCTTGACGTAGACGAGGACGTTGGCGGTGCCGAGGTCGATACCGATGCGCTTTGCGAACACGCATTGACCCCTTGCTTACGGGATCAGTCACCGTGGATTCGAGCATGCAGGTCCTGACTCACCTTTGACAGAGGCGCCGAGACCGCGCAGCTTTCCTACGAGGTCCTCATGCGCGCGGTCGAGGTGGTAGACGTCGCTGATTTCGGTGCGGCCCTCGGCGACGAGCGCCGCGAGGACCAGCGAGCCGCCGGCGCGCACGTCCAGCGCCTGCACCACCGTACCGTATAAGCGCGTCGGGCCGGTGATGATCGCCGTCTGTCCCGCCGTGATCACGTCGGCGCCCATCTTGCGCAGCTCGCCGATGTAGAGCAGGCGGTTCTCGTAGACGCGCTCGTGGATCATGCTGACGCCGTGGCACTGCGTCAGGAACGCGGCCAGCGGCGGGTGCAGGTCGGTCGCGAGGCCGGGGTAGGGCACCGCCTGCGCCTGCACGGCCTTTGAGCTCGCCGCCCTCGCCGCAGACGTGCATCGCAGTCTCGCCCGTCTCGACCTCGACGCCGGCCTCGCGCATCTTCGAGAGCAGGGCGTCGAGGTGCTCCGGCGCCGTGCCTTCGATCGTCACGTCGCCGCGCGTCGCTGCCGCGGCGAGGGCGAAGAGGCCCGTCTCGAGGCGGTCGGGGATGACGCGATGGCGCGTGCCGTGCAGCTTCTCGACGCCCTCGATCTCGATGAAGCCGCTGCCGGCGCGCGCGATGTTGGCGCCCATGTCGCTGCAGCATCTCGATCACGTTGACGATCTCAGGCTCCGCCGCGGCGTTGATCAGCGTCGTCGTGCCCTCGGCCAGCACGGCGGCGAAGACGAGGTTCATCGTGCCGGTGACGCTGGGGTAGTCGAGGAAGAAGCGCGCGCCGTCAGGCGCGGCGTTGTCGGACTCGCGCGCGAACTGTCTCGCCGTCGCGGCTCGACCTTGGCGCCGAGGGCCCGGAAGCCGTCGAGGTGCACGTCGAGCGGCCGGGAGCCGATGACGTCGCCGCCGGGCGAGCAGCATGCGGCCTCACCGAAGCGCGCCGAGCAGCGGGCCCATGACGAGGAAGCTGGCGCGCTGGTTGACCACCAGGTCGGTCGGCGCGTCGTAGCGGTTGATATTTGCGGCCCGGATGCGCCAGACGCCGCCGCCCTCGTTCGAGACGTCGGCGCCCAGCGACGCGAGGATGCGGCCATCAAGCGCACGTCTTCGATGTCGGGGACGTTTTCGAGGATGACCTCTTCGCCGGTCAGCAGGCAGGCGGCGAGGGCGTAGTCGGCGCCGTTCTTGGAGCCGCCGACGCGCACAGTGCCCTTGAGAGGCCGGCCACCCTCGATGACGAGATTAGGGCTGTTCAATGTATCGCTCGTCCGATCCTTCGCAGCGTGGATGATGACACTGCTCGCAGAATACGTTAGGCCCTCAGCCGCGGCAACCTTATGTAGCACAAGGTCTACGCGTAGCTCAGATCACCCTCGATCATCGCCCTCGAGATGATCATGCGCTGCACCTGGCTGGTGCCTTCGACGATCATCAGCTGGCGCGCGTCGCGGTAGTGGCGCTCGATCGGGTGGTCCATCATGTAGCCCTGGCCGCCCAGCATCTGCATCGCTTCTGACGACGCCTTCACGGCCGTCTCGGTCGCCAGCGTCTTGGCGATCGAGAGGAAGTGAGCGTCCTGGCGCTGATACCGGCCCTGGTCGACCAGCCACGCCGCCTTGTAGACGACCAGCCGCGCGCCTTCGATGGCGAGCGCCATGTCCGCGAACATGAACTGCATCGCCTGGAGTTCCGTGATCACCGACCGAAGGCCTCGCGCTTGCGGGCGTACTCCAGCGCGTAGTGCATCGCGCCTTCTGCCAGGCCGAGGCCGCGCGCGCCGACGACCGGCCGGACGCAGTTGAGGCCGAGCATGGCGTGGTTGAAGCCCTTGCCCTCGACGCCGCCGACGAGGTTCTCGGCGGGCACGCGCACGTCCTGGAGGGCGAAGTGCGCCGTCGGCACGCCGTGGACGCCCATCTTGCGGTCGGTGCGGGTGATCGTGAAGCCGGGCGTGTCCGTCGGCACGATGAACGCTGAGACGCCGCGGGCGCCGGCAGTGCGGTCGGTCTTGGCGAAGACGGTGCAGTAGTCGGCGACGGTGCCGCCGGAGATGTAGATCTTCTCGCCGTTGAGGACGTAGCTGTCGCCGTCACGCACGGCGTACGTCCTCATCGCCGCGGCGTCGGAGCCGGAACCGGGCTCCGTCAGGCAGAACGAGGCCTTGAGCTCGCCGCGCGCGACGGGTGTGAGCCACTTCTGCTTCTGCTCCTCAGTGCCGCCGATGAGGATGGGGCGCGTGGGCAGCTGGGTGAGCAGGAGGATGAGGCCGGAAGCGCAGCAGTACTTGGCGACTTCCTCGACGGCGATCGACGAGGCCGGAGATGCCGGCGCCGCTGCCGCCGTACTCCTCCGGGAAGGCCATGCCGAGGATCTCGGTCTCCTTGAAGGCCTGGAAGACGTCCTCGGGATAGACGCCGGTCTCGTCGATTTCGGCGGCGCGCGGCGCGATCACCTCTCGCGCCACCCGTCGCGCGGTCTCGCGAATCAGCCTCTGAGTCTCGGTCAGCTCGAAGTCCATGTCCTGCCCCTCCTGTCGCCGTAGGATAGGCGGGCGTGGGAGGTTGGGGGAATCGGGTTGGCCTGGGCGAGATCACGCTGATATCAGGTCAGTGCTTTGGAAACGCGGCGTTCTAAGCCGCGTCGGGCTGAGACTCTTGGCAGCGTGACTGCGCGGACCTGGCACAGCTTGCATCCGAGAAGCCTTCAAGGACGTGGTGCTTGGCGCGCCGGACGTCAAGAATTCCTCGAGAATGTTTGACGTTTGCGTTAATGATAGGTATCCTCGGCTTATGGCTGAGAGCCAGAAAACAGCTGCCGATGAGCCCTGTCTGCAGATAGGCGAGGTAGCCGATCGCACCGGCGTGACCCAGCGCACACTGCGATTCTACGAAGAGCGCGGCCTCCTCAAGGCCCCGACGTCGCATGGATGGTGGGTTCCGCCTCTACTCCGAGAACGACGTCGGCGCGCGTCGAGCAAATCAAGCGCCTGCAGAACCTGCTCGGTCTTACGCTCGCTGAGATCAAAGACATGGTCGAGGCGGAGGAAGTGCGTGAGGAGCTCAACGCCACCTATCGCCCCGACCGCACGCCCGAAGAGCGCCTGGAGCGCATCGCCAAGCGTATCGAGGTGACCAGGCGCCAGCACACGATCATCAGCACCAAGCTCACCGCCATGATCGAGATGCGTGAGGACCTCGAGGAGAAGCTCAAGCACTACGACGAAGTCGTTGAGGGCCTCAAGAAAGAATCAGCCGCCAGCTCCGGCGGCTAACGCCCAGCTCCTACTGGCCACGGAGCAGATCACAGAAGCCGGCTCGCGAGAGCCGGCTTCTGCATTTGCCACGGCGAGGCGCGCAACGCCCACCGGTAATCGTGTCCTTAGTGGTCCTTCTGCGCCGCTT
Source organism: uncultured Gemmatimonadales bacterium (assembly GCA_963733105.1). Lineage (GTDB taxonomy): Bacteria > Gemmatimonadota > Gemmatimonadetes > Longimicrobiales > Longimicrobiaceae > JAFAYN01. Next base: position 501,575 of record CAVTCB010000010.1, read on the forward strand.
CGATCACCTTCTTCGCGACGTGGTCCGGCACCTCCTCGTAGTGGTCGAACTTCATCTCGAAGGACGCGCGGCCCTGCGTCAGCGAGCGCAGGTCGGTCGCGTAGCGCTGCATCTCGGCCAGCGGCGCCTGGGCGTCGATCACCGTGACGCGGTCTGACGGGCGTGATGCCGAGCACGTGCGCGCGCTTGCCGTTGAGGTCGCGACACGAGGTCGCCGGTGTAGGCCTCCGGCGTCTTCACGCGCACGTTGACGATCGGCTCCAGCAGCACCGGGTGGGCCTTCAGGGCGCCCTGCTTCAGCGCCTGCGAGCCGGCGAGCTTGAACGCCATTTCGGACGAGTCGACCGGGTGCTCTTTGCCGTCGACGAGGCTGATGCGCACGTCGACGACCGGGTTGTGCGTGAGGATGCCTTCGTGCAGCGCCTCGTGGACGCCGTTCTCGACAGCCGGGACGTACTTCTTCGGGACGACGCCGCCGACGGTCTTGTTGACGAACTCGAAGCCCTCGCCGCGCTCGGTTGGCTCGATCGAGATCGTCACCTTCGCGTACTGGCCGTGGCCGCCCGATCTGCTTCTTGTGCGTGTACTCGGCCGACGTCGATGCGGTCAGCGTCTCCTTGTAGGGCACGCGCGGCGTCTGGTGGGTGACGTCGGCGCCGAACTTGCGCTTCATCTTCTCGCAGGCGATTTCGACGTGCGACTCGCCGAGGCCGGAGAGGATCGTCTCGCCCGTGTCGGGTTCGCGCTGCACCTTGAGGATCGGGTCCTCCTCGACGATGCGAGCCAGGGCGCTGCTCATCTTCTCGGTGTCGGCCTTCGACTTGGGGCTAGATCGCGACGCTGAAGACCGGGTCGGGGAAGTCGATCGGCGCCATCTTCAACCGGCGTCCTTCGTCGTCAGCGTGTCGCCGGTCAGCGTCTGGCCGAGCTTCGCGACGGCGCCGATGTCGCCGGCGACGAGCTGCTGGGCCGGCTCCTCGCTCTTGCCCGCACGATGAACAGGTGCCCGACGCGCTCGTCGACGTTGTGGTTGGCGTTCCAGACGTGGGAGTCGGCCTTCAGGGTGCCGGAGAGCACGCGCAGGTAGGTCAGCTTGCCGACGTAGGGGTCGGCGGTCGTCTTGAACACCTGCGCAGCGAGCGGGCCGTTGGGGTCTGCCTGCAGCTCCTTGCCGTCTTCTGTCTTGTAGGTGGCATCTGCGGGCGACGGGAAGAACTGGGTGATCGCGTCCAGGAAGTGCGCGACGCCGATCGTCTTTGTCGACGAGGCGGCGAACACCGGCGCTGAGGTCGCCGGACGCGATGCCCAGCAGCAGGCCCTTGCGGATCTCCTCCGGCGTGAGGTCGCCTTCTTCGAGGTACTTGCTCGAGCAGGTCTTCGTCTTCTTCGGCGACGACTTCGAGCAGCTCGGCGCGCGCTGGACTCGACCTCCGAGGCCATGTCCGCCGGCACTTCGGCCTCGGTGCCCTTGTCGCCGATGTAGGCCTTGCTGTCGATCAGGTCGACGACGCCACCGAAGGCGTCCTGCGAGCCGATCGGCAGCTGGACGGCGACGCAGCGCTTGCTCAAGGTCTCGCGCACCTGGCCCAGCGTCGTGTCGAAGTTCGCGTTCTCACGGTCCAGGCGGTTGATCAGGATGGCGCGCGGCACGCCGCGTTCGGCGGCCATCTCCCACGCCAGCTCGGTGCCGACCTGCACGCCGGACGCGGCGCAGACGACGATGACGGCGCTGTCCGCCGCCGCGAGGCCGCTGTAGGCGTCGCCGATGAAGTCGGCGTAGCCGGGCGCGTCGATGAGGTTGATCTTGTGGTCCTTCCACTCGACCGGCAGAAGCGAGGCGTTGATGCTGACCTTGCGCTTCACCTCGTCCGGGTCGAAGTCGGAGGTCGTCGTGCCGTCATCGACCCTGCCCAGGCGGTTGATGGCGCCGCTGACGAAAAGGGCGGCCTCGGCAAAGGACGTCTTGCCGGTGCCGCCATGTCCCAAGAGAACGAGGTTCCTGATCTTTTCTGTAGGGTATTCCTTCATGAGGGTCGCTGCTCCCCTTCGTACAGGATGGTTTAGCGGGGTTTGGCGACGATTCTAGTCCCGACGCTCCGGGTTCACAAGGCATCGAGTCGCACGTAGGTCACAACTGCAACACGGCGTTCGATCAGTCCAATCGAGCCGTGCCGATGGTATAGGCCGTAACAATGACGACTGCGGTCGCGGGGCCCAAGGACGTATATCCATGGATCTCGCAGCCATCTCGCGCTCAGTACGACGGCGGCGCCGAACAGGACCAGCAGGGTGATGCCGGTCCATTCGTATTCCGCGGCGCCACGCAATCGCACGGATTCAGACGGTTGTTGATGTGCAGAATCGCCATCGCTGCAAGCACGAGCATCGAGACGCAGAGGACGATGGTTGGTGCAGGGTCTCTCATCGCCGCGGTCTAATAGTCCTTGATGGAGGACTCGCGCTCTTTGACGGCGCCCACGCGGTGCAGGAGGTCGTTGCGCGCTTCGAGTGTGCGGGGATGGAGGAGCCAGTGCTTCTGAAGCGCCTTCTCGACGTTCATGTCCAGGTAGCGCAGGACGGCGGCGTCGAGGCTATCGCGGGCGGCGTCGCGGACGTCGCCGAGGGCAGGTTCGCGCGATAGCTTGTTCGGCTCCACCTTGTCGGCGACGAAGAGCACCTGCTCTACCGGCGTCATGCCTGCTCGCGCGGTCGTGTGGCAGTCGATGCCGGCGAGGATGTCGGTGTCCTCGAAGCTGTAGTCCTGAGCGAGAATCTGGGCAGCGATTGGGCCGTGCGTGAGGATGGGCGAAACGACCTCGATTTCGTCGGGCTTGAGGCCGTAGAGGGAGGCCATCGCGAGTAGCTCGGGGCCCTTGAGGTGACGTACCAGGTCGTGACCCAGGGCGGCGAGGCTGGCACGGGTAGGGTCGACTTCGTGGCGGTCGGCGAGCCACATCGACTCGTGCTCGACGCGGAGGATGTGGGCGCGAAGGCCCTCCGGCAGGCCCTCGATAGCCCGCCTCAGTCGTTCTTCCAGGTCGCCGTTCTCAATACTCATCGATGGTCTCTTAACGGTCGAGGCAGTCGACAGACTCGGTTCCCCTCTCCGCTAGCGGGGAGGGGGTTAGGGGAAGGGGTCAGCCCTCCGCTGCCAGCGGCCGGCCGCCCAGCAGGTGCATATGCAGGTGGTAGATCGTTTGACCGCCTTCCTCGCCGACGTTGAAGGCGAGCCGGTAGCCGCGCTCGTCGATGTCGAAGTCGCCAGCGAGCTTGTTGGCGACGCTGACCATGTGTCCGAGGAGCGGACCGTGGTCGATCGGGTCCAATTGGCGGGCGGAGGCGATGTGGTTGCGGGGGATGATCAGGACGTGAACGGGCGCGCGGGGGGCGATGTCGGCGATGGCGAAGACGAGGCCGTCCTCGTGGAGCATGTCGACGGGAAACTCGCCGTGCGCCATCTTGCAGAACAGGCAGTCAGACTCGCGCTCCATGTTCGCATTCTAATGGGAATCAGCGATGGGCGTTCAGGAAGCGGACGACGATGCCGTTCCAGACGTCCGGCTGCTCCCAGTAGGCGCTATGACCGGCACCCTTGATGACCTCGAACTGGGCGCCGGGGATGCGGTCCGCGAAGGCCTGCATGACGGGCGGGGGAGCGTAGACGTCTTCGTCGCCGGCGACGATGAGGGTGGGCACCTGCATGGACTCGAGGCGCTGCAGGGTGGCGGGGGTGCGCAGGCGCTGGCGGAGGCCGCTGAACGAACCGTGCTCCATGGCCTCGAAGCGGCGGACGCCGTCCGGGTTGGCGGCCCGGTAGCTGTTGCCCAGTTCCTTCTCGACGGTCGGCAGGTCGTTGAGGTCGGGGCGGATGTGCTTTGCGCGCATCGCCGTGAACTCGGGGTCGGTGAGGCCGCCGAAGCTGGTCGAGACGACGAGGGCCTTGAGCTTCGTGGGGTTGTCGAGGGCGAATTCGAGGGCTCCGAAGCCTCCGTAGGCTGTGCCGACGAGGCAGAAGGGCGGCAACGCCAGCTTGTCTGAGAGGGCTTCGAGGTCCGCGACCATGGAGCCGTTGGCTTCAGGCGTGGCTGCCGCTGGCGTCTGACCGAAGCCGCGGAGGTCGTAGGCGATGACGCGGAAGCCGGCGGCGGCGAACATCGGTCGCTGTTCGGCCCAGGCGCCACTGTGCCCGGCGGCCGCGTGCATAAGGACGAGGGGTACGCCGTTGCCGCCATCGTCCTCGACCCAGAGCTGTGCGTCGCCGATGTCCACGTAAGTCATGGGCGTGAGTATAGCGGCCGAATCGGTCAGGCATGAGGTGGTGGGATGAATCGCAGGGCAACAAGGTCCGATCTGCTCGGTCTCGCGACTTATGATCAGAACGCGTTATACATTTACTCGAATAAGGTCACTGCGTATTGATAAATCTCTTGGATAGTCCATAACTTGAGCTTCAATAGCTAAAGCGAGTGAGCTAGCATACCTTGCAGGCTTTGACGCTGCGGGCGTCCGAATGAAAGAGAGAAAAATACACTTGGCAAACTACTGGCAGCGCGTGACGGAGTCACGCATTTCTCGGCGGCGCGCGATGGCCGCGACGGGTTCGGCAGCGGCTGCGGCAGCCTTCCTGGCTGCATGCGGCGGCGGTGACGACGATGGTGATGGCGGCGGCAGCGGGTCAACCGGAGGCAACAGCTCCGGCCTCGAGTACACGCCCGTCGACTCCACATCGCAGGCGAAGGCGGGTGGCACTCTCAAGCACTACGCTGCCGCCGACATCGCACACTTCGACGCGCTGGCTTCGAACAGCGCTTCGACCGTGAACTTCGGCTCCGTCTTTGCTTACAACCGATTGCTCAAGTTCAAGTCGGGCAAGTACCCGGATGTCGCCGACGGCACCTCCGAAGGTGAGATGGCCGAATCGTGGGAGGTTAGCCCGGACAAGCTGACTTTGACGATGAAGCTGCGCCAGGGCAACGGCACGAAGTGGGACGACCGCGCGCCGACCAATGGCCGTGCCATGGACATGGACGACGTCCTGTACAGCTACAAGAAGTTCGCCGAGGTGAACCCCTCGGGCGCCAACGTCGCCAACTCGCGCAACCCGCTCGCGCCGGTCGTCTCGGTGACGGCAAGCGACCCACGCACGCTGGTGATCAAGCTGAACAAGCCTGACGCGACCGTCATCGGCCTGTTCTCGGCCACCGACCACCTCTACATCATGCCGCGTGAGGCCGAGGGTGGCTTCGACCCGAAGACTGAGGTGCGTGGCAACGGCCCGTGGCTGCTCCAGGAGTACACGCCGTCGACACGCTTCGTCTGGAAGAAGAACCCGAACTACTACGTGACCGGGCCGGCCGTTCCCGGACCTCCTGGAGCGTCCGATCATCACCGAGCTCGCGCAGCAGCTGGCCCAGTTCCGGGCGGGCAACATCTACACGGACATCGTGCACAACGCGCAGCAGGAAGTGATTCAGCTCAAGAAGGACCTGCCGAAGACCCTGCTGCAGCTGCCCCAGAGCTACCCGACCAACCTGACGCCTTCGATGTGGTTCGGCTACGAAGGCAACTCGCCTTTCAAGGACGCGCGCGTGCGCCAGGCGTTCTCGATGCTGATCGACCGCGAGGCCTTCCACGGCGCTATCAACAACGCCGACGCCTTCGCCGCTGCCGGACTCGATTCTGAGGTGAAGCTAAACTCGCCGATCGTGGCAGGCTGGGGCCCGTACTGGCTCGACCCGGAGAGCAAGGACTTCGGCGACAACGCCAAGTACCTCAAGTTCAACGTGGAGGAGGCGAAGAAGCTTCTCAGCGCCGCCGGTTTCGCGAACGGCATCACGACGGAGTCGTTCTCGAACCAGGAGCTGACCTACGGCCCGACCTACAACCAGGCGGTCGAGGTGTACGCCGGCTTCTTCACAGGTGCGGGTCAGAAGGTCACGCAGACCACGATGCCGTACACGCAGTTCCTCAACTCGTACTACTTCGGCTACCGCTCCGGCGCTTCGGCGCAGGGCGGCGCCGGCGACAAAGTGGGTTACAACGGCTACTCGATCCAGGCCGAGCGGCCGTACGCCAGCGCCGTCAACCTCATGCTCGGCTCCTGGCACAGCTCGGGCGGCGCCTTCCACGGCCTCTACGCCGGACGGCATGAACGCCTTCAAGGGCGACCCCAAGCTCGACGACATGATCCAGAAGATGCAGGCCGAGTTCGACACGGGCAAGCAGGTCAGCCTGACGCACGATGTCATCCGCTACATGACGGGGCAGATGTACATGGTGCCGCGTCCGGTCGCCAACCGCGGCTACCAGATCTTCTGGCCGGCGATCGGCAACGTCGGCCTCAACGAGCGCTGGGCGGGCAACAACGCCGTCTGGACGCGAGGAGTACCAGAACTGGTGGATCGACACGACGAAGGCGCCGTTTGTGTGACGAGTGCATGAGGACATAGTGCATAGCGCATAGAGCACGAGGTTGTTTTGGAGGCCGTCCTTCGGGACGGCCTCATCTTGTGTGCTGGGCATACGGGCATGGTGATAGGCGTGCGCCCCAGCGCAGATGACGGTGGGTGTGGCGACGGAGACCGACAGAGTGCGAGAGGTTGCTTCGTCGGGGACCTGCTCGCAATGACAGCTAGCGGGGCCACAGACGCATGAAAGTGAGCGGGAGCCGTGCCCGCTTCACCGATCCCGGGAACTGGGGTCACATGCCGTCCAATGGAAATGAGCCAGCAGATAGAACTCCCTTATAAGCCTTGAATTGACCTTTAATAAGTGAACTACTTGAGCTATAAATATCGTCATATTGAATCGATTGATAGAAAGGGATACTCAAATGGCTGCCTCCTACTGGCATCGGGTAACCAATTCACGCATCTCTCGCCGGAGAGCCATGGCTGCGACCGGATCGGCGGCTGCCGCGGCTGCGTTCCTGGCGGCTTGTGGCGGCGGTGACGATGACGGTGATGGAGGCGGCAGTGGCTCAACCGGCAGTCAAGGTTCCGGGCTCGAGTACGAGCCGGTCGATAGCACGTCGCAGGCGAAGGCGGGCGGTGTACTGAGGCACTATGCCAATGCGGACATCGCCCACTTCGACGCCCTCGCCTCGAACAGCGCCTCGACCGTGAACTTCGGCTCGGTGTTCGCCTACAACCGGCTGCTGAAATTCAAGTCCGGCAAGTATCCGGGCGTCGCAGACGGCACGTCTGAGGGTGAGATGGCGGAGTCGTGGGAGGTTAGCCCCGACAAGCTGACCTTGACCATGAAGCTGCGGCAGGGCAACGGCACGAAGTGGGACGACCGAGCGCCCACCAACGGTCGCGTGATGGACATGGACGACGTCCTGTACAGCTATAAGAAGTTTGCAGCGGAGAACCCGTCCGGCGCGAACGTCGCGAACTCGCGCAACCCGCTGGCACCGGTGACCTCCGTGACTGCGAGCGACCCGCGCACGCTGGTGATCAAGCTGAACAGGCCCGACTCGACAATCATCGGGCCTGTTCTCGGCGACGGACCATCTGTACGTGATGCCCAAGGAAGCAGAGGGTGGCTTCGACGCCAGAGACTGTAGTTCGTGGCAATGGTCCGTGGTTGCTCGATCGTTACCCCCGTCGGCCCGATTCGTGTGGCGCAAGAACCCGAACTACTACGTGACAGGCCGGCCGTTCCCGGACCGGCTGGAGCGCCCGATCATCCCGGAGCTGGCACAGCAGCTGGCGCAGTTCCGCGCGGGCAACATCTACACCGACATCGTTGCCAACGCGCAGCAGGAGCGGTGATCCAGCTCAAGAAGGACTTGCCGAAGACGTTGCTGCAGCTGCCCCAGAGCTACCCGACGGGACTGACGCCGTCTATCTGGTTTGGCTACGAAGGCAACTCGCCCTTCAAGGACATGCGCGTCCGCCAGGCGTTCTCGATGCTCGTCGACCGCGAAGCCTTCCACGGCGTGATCAACAGCGCCGACACGTTCGGCCGACGCCGGGCTGGACTCGGAGACGCGGTTGAACACGCCGATCGTTGCAGGCTGGGGACCCTACTGGCTGGACCCGGACAGCAAGGACTTCGGCGACAACGCCAAGTACCTCAAGTTCAACGTCGAAGAGGCGAAGAAGCTTCTCAGCGCCGCCGGATTCGCGAACGGGCTCACTGTCGAGTCGTTCTTCGAACCAGGAGCTGACCTACGGCCCGACTTACAACCAGTCAGTCGAGGTGTACGCGGGCTTCTTCGGAAACGCGGGCATCAAGGTGACGCAGACGACGATGCCCTACACGCAGT
>CAVTCB010000011.1:0-29395 GCA_963733105.1 uncultured Gemmatimonadales bacterium
CGGAGCCTCCAGCACACGCCGCTCTTCCAGGTGATGTTCTCCATGCAGAACCTGGAGGACGGCGACCTGGAGCTGGGCGAGGTGGAGATGGAGCCGCTGGGGTGGGCCGGGGAGGCCACCAAGTTCGACCTGAGCCTGACGGTGCGGGAGGAGGCGGACCGCTTCGGCGGACACGTGACGTACCGGACGGACCTGTTCGAGGCGGAGACGATCCACCGGATGCTGGAGCACTTCGCCACGCTGGCCGGCGCGCTGGCGGGCGACCCGTCGCGGCCGGTCGCCACGCTCCCGCTGATGGGCGAGGTGGAGCGGCGGCGCGTGCTGTTCGTGTGGAACGCCACCGCGGGCGAGTACCCGCGCCACCTCCCGGTGCACGCGCTCTCACGAGCGCGAGGCGGAGCGCACCCCGGACGCCCGCGCGCGCTCGGCGGTGGGACGGCGGCGAGCCTGCCTGCCTACGCGTGAGCCTGGAGCGCGCGGGCCGAGCGCACTGGCCGGCTCCCTGCGCGCCACGCCGAGCCGTGCGGCCGGAGGTGCGGGTGGGGGTGTGCCTGGAGCGCGGCCCCGCCCTGGTGGCGGCGCTGCTGGGAGTGCTCAAGGCCGGGGGCGTGTACGTCCCGCTGGACCCCGCGCACCCGGCCGAGCGCCTAGCGTACGTGCTGGAGGACTCCGGCGTCGCCGTGCTGCTGACGGAGGAGCGGGTGAGGGCGAAGCTGCCGGAGTTCGGGGGGAGACGGTGATGGTGGAGGAGGCCCCCACCCCCGCAGGCAGGGGAGGGGAGCACGAGGTCACGCCCGAGCACCTGGCGTACGTCATCTACACCTCGGGCTCGACGGGCAGGCCCAAGGGGGTGCTGACGACGCACGGGGGCGCGGTCAACTACCTGGCGTTCCTGGCGGAGGAGTACCGCACGGGCCCGGCGGACACGGTGCTGCAGCTGGCGACGGCGTCGTTCGACGCCTCCATCCGCGACATCCTGGGGCCGCTGACCACGGGGGCGAAGCTGGTGCTGGTGGGTGGGCGACCGGGTGCGCTGGCGGAGGGACGGGGTGCTGGAGTTCCTGGGGCGGATGGACGCGCAGGTGAAGGTGCAGGGCGTGCGCGTGGAGCCCGGCGAGGTCGAAGCCGTGCTGCGCGAGCACCCCGGCGTGCGGGCCGCGGCCGTGGTCGCGCGGGAGGGAGCGCCCGGAGAGGCTCGGCTGGTCGGCTACGTCGTCGGCGAGGAGGGGGCGGACGTCGCCCCGGCCGGGCTGCGGGCGTGGCTGGCGGATCGGCTCCCGTCGTACCTGGTGCCCACCGCGTGGGTGGAGCTGGAGGCGCTCCCGCTCCTCCCCAACGGGAAGCTGGACCGGCGGGCGCTCCCGGAGCCGGAGGCGGGCGCCGTGGAGGAGGCGTACGTGGCGCCGCGCACCCCCGTCGAGGAGGTGCTGGCGGGTATCTGGGCGGAGGTTTTGAAGCTGAAGGGCGTAGGGGTTCAGGACAACTTCTTTGAGCTGGGAGGGCACTCGCTGCTGGCGACGCGGGTGATGTCTCAGGTGCGGGAAGCCTTCCAGGTGGAAGTGCCGTTGCTAACGCTGTTTGAAGCGCCGACGGTGGCGGGTTTGGCGGAAGCCATCGAAGGGCTGCGGCAGGACAGTCGGGCGGCGGCGGGGCCGATTCTGCCGGTGCCGCGACCAGGGGCTTTGCCCCTATCGTTTGCCCAGCAGCGGCTGTGGTTTCTGGATCAGTTTGAGCCGGACAGTTGCACCTACAACATGCCCTATGCGATGCGTCTGACAGGAGAGTTGAAGGTGGCGGCGCTGGAGCAGAGTCTGGAGGAGATTGTCCGACGTCACGAAGCGCTCCGGACGCGATTCGTCATCGAGAATGACGAACCCATTCAGATCATCACCCCCGTGACTTCCTTTGTCCTGCCCGTGGAAGATCTGACGGGTGTGCCGGCGGCGCAGCGAGAAGCCGAAGCCCGGAAGCGAGCCCAGGCGGAAGCGCAGCACCTTTTGATCTGGCGGCGGGTCCGCTGATTCGGGCTCGGTTGTTGAAGCTGAGCGCTGAAGAGCACATCTTGTTGCTGACGCTGCACCACATTGTTTCGGATGGCTGGTCGATGGGAGTTTTGTATCGGGAGCTGTCGGCGCTGTATGGAGCCTTGAGCCGAGGAGAAGCTTCGCCACTGCCTCGACTGCCGTTGCAATATGCCGACTATGCGGTGTGGCAGCGGGAATGGCTGACGGGAGAGGTGTTGGACAGCCAGCTCCGGTACTGGAAGCAGCAGCTGGAGGGGGCGCCGGAGGTATTGGAATTACCCACCAACCGGCCGCGACCACCGGTGATGAGTCAGAGGGGAGACTCGGTACGGTTTCAGCTGCCCGTTGAGTTGAGCCAGCAACTGCGAGAGTTGAGCCGGGCCGAAGGTGTGACGTTGTTCATGACGCTGCTCGCGGCTTTCCAGACGCTGCTCTATCGTTACACCGGACAGGAAGACCTGGTGGTGGGCAGTCCGATAGCAAACAGGAATCGGGCCGAGACCGAGGGGCTGATCGGGTTTTTTGCGAACACGCTGGTGCTGCGGACGAAGGTGGGGAGGAGACCTACGAGAAGGCTCTGCTCGTCAGGTGCGCGAGGTGGCGCTGGGGGCATATGCCCACCAGGAGGTGCCGTTCGAGAAGCTGGTGGAGGCGCTCGAGGCCGGAGCGCTCGCTCCAGTACACGCCCGATCTTCCAGGCCGTCTTCGCCCTCCAGAACGCGCCGCCGAGGAGGGGGAGCTGCGGCTGGGCGGGCTGGAGCTGGCGCCGGCTCGCCGGGGGCGGAGGAGTCGGCCAAGTTCGACCTGCGCCTCACCACCGTGGAGGCGGGCGGCGGGCATGCGCTCGGCATCCTCGCCTTCGGCCGCGACCTGTTCGACGCCTCGCACGATGGCGCCGGCTGACGGGACGCACTTCCGCGTCCTCCTGGACGGCCGCGGTGGCCGGCCCGGACGCGCCGGTGTCGCGCGCTCCCGCTGATGCGCGGAGGCGGAGCGCGAGCCGGGTGCTGCGAAGTGGTGGAACGGCGAGGCGGTGCGCGACTACCCGTCGCAGCGGCTGCGTCGCACGAGCTGTTCGCCGCGCAGGCGGCCCGCACGCCCGACGCGCGTGGCGCTCGTCTTCCGCGGACACGAGCGCTCACCTACGCGCGAGCTTTGAACGCGCTGGGCCAATCGGCTGGCGCAGCCACCTGACGCGGGCTCGGGGTGGGGCCGGAGGAACGCGTCGTCGGGCGTGTGCCGTGGAGCGCTCGCCGGAGCTGGTGGTCGGGCTGCTCGGCGGTGCTCAAGGCGGGCGGGGCGTACGTCCCGCTCGACCCGGACGTACCCGCAGGAGCGGCTGGGCTACATGATCGAGGACGCGGGCGCCCGCTGGGTGCTCACCGTCACCCCGGATGTTCTCCATGCAGAACCTGGAGGACGGCGACCTGGAGCTGGGCGAGGTGGAGATGGAGCCGCTGGGGTGGGCCGGGGAGGCCACCAAGTTCGACCTGAGCCTGACGGTGCGGGAGGAGGCGGACCGCTTCGGCGGACACGTGACGTACCGGACGGACCTGTTCGAGGCGGAGGCGGTGGAGCGGATGCTGGGCCACTTCCTGGCGGCGCTCGCGGCCTTCGCGGACGCCCCGGACCGCACCGTGGGCTCCCTGTCGCTGATGGGCGGGGAGGAGCGCCGGCAGGTGCTGTTCGCGTGGAACGCCACCGCGGGCGAGTACCCGCGCCACCTCCCGGTGCACGCGCTCTTCGAGCGCCAGGCGGAGCGCACCCCGGACGCCCCTGCGCTCGTGTGGGACGGCGGCGAGCTGACCTACGCGGAGCTGGACGCGCGGGCCGACGCCCTGGCCGGCTCCCTGCGCGCCCGCGGCGTGCGGCCGGAGGTGCGGGTGGGGGTGTGCCTGGAGCGCGGCCCCGCCCTGGTGGCGGCGCTGCTGGGAGTGCTCAAGGCCGGGGGCGTGTACGTCCCGCTGGACCCCGCGCACCCGGCGGAGCGGCTGGCGTACGTGCTGGAGGACTCCGGCGTCGCCGTGCTGCTGACGGAGGAGCGGGTGAGGGCGAAGCTGCCGGAGTTCGGAGGCACCGTCGTGTCCCTCGATACCCCCCACCCCCGGCCCCTCCCCCACAAGGGGGGAGGGGAGCACGACGTCTCCCCCGAGAACCTCGCCTACGTCATCTACACCTCGGGCTCGACCGGCAGGCCCAAGGGGGTGCTGACGACGCACGGGGGGGCGGTCAACTACCTGGCGTTCCTGGCGGAGGAGTACCGCACGGGGCCGGCGGACACGGTGCTGCAGCTGGCGACGGCGTCGTTCGACGCTTCCATCCGCGACATCCTGGGGCCGCTGACCACGGGGGCGAGGCTGGTGCTGGTGCGCCCGGAAGAGGTCGGCGATCCGCGGGCGCTGCTGGGGCGCATCCGGGAGCACGGGGTGACGGGGATCATGGCGATCGTGCCGTCGCTGCTGCGGCCGCTGCTGGAAGCGGCGGAGGCGGATGGAGGAGCGGACACGCTGCGGCTCCTGCTGCTGAGCGGGGAGGCGCTCCCGGTGGCGGACGTGCGGCGCGCGCACGCGGTGTTCGGGGCGGGGGTGCGGGTGGTGAACCAGTGGGGTGCGACGGAGTGCACGATGTCGTCGACGCTGCACACGGTGGAGGACGGCGAGGAAGCGGCGATCGCGCCGGTGGGGCAGTCGATCCAGAACACGCGCGTGTACGTGCTGGACGCGGAGGGGGAGCCGACGCCGATCGGGGTGCCTGGGGAGGCGTACATCGCCACGCCGGGTGTGGCGCGCGGGTACGGCGGGAGAGCGGATCTGACCGCCGAGAAGTTCGTTCCCGATCCGTTCTCGGGTGAGCCGGGTGGTCGCATGTACCGCGTCGGGGACCGGGTACGGCGGCGTGCCGATGGCGTGCTGGAGTTCCTGGGGCGGATGGACACGCAGGTGAAGGTGCAGGGGGTGCGGGTGGAGCCCGGCGAGGTCGAGGCCGTGCTGCGCGAGCATCCCGGGGTGCGCGCCGCGGCGGTGGTCGCGCGGGAGGAGACGCCCGGGCGAGGCGCGGCTCGTCGGCTACGTCGTGGCGGAGGAGGGGGCGGCCGGGCTGCGGGCGTGGCTGGCGGATCGGCTCCCGTCGTACCTGGTGCCCACCGCGTGGGTGGAGCTGGAGGCGCTCCCGCTCCTGCCCAACGGGAAGCTGGACCGGCGGGCGCTCCCGGAGCCGGAGGCGGGCGCGGTGGAGGAGGCGTACGTGGCGCCGCGAACGCCCACGGAGGAGATCCTGGCGGGGATCTGGTCGGACGTGCTGGGGGTGGAGCGGGTGGGGGCGCGGGAGGACTTCTTCGCGCTGGGGGGGCACTCGCTGCTGGCGACGCGGATGACGGCGCGGGTGCGGCAGGCGTTCGGGGTGGAGCTTCCGCTGCGGGCGCTGTTCGAGGCGCCGACGGTGGGGGGAACGGCGGAGCGGGTGGAGGCGCTGCTGCGGGAGGGGAGCGGGACGGACGCGCCGCCGCTGGAGCGTGTGGATCGGAGCGGGCCGCTGCCGCTGTCGTTCGCGCAGCAGCGGCTGTGGTTCATCCACCAGTTCGCGCCGGGGAGCGCGGCGTACAACATGCCGCACCCGCTGCGGCTGCGGGGCGCGCTGGACGTGGGGGCGCTGGAGCGTGCGCTGACGGAGATCGTGCGGCGGCACGAGTCGCTGCGGACGGTGTTCGCGCCGGGGGCGGAGGAGGCGTCGCAGGTGGTGCTCCCGGCGGAGCCGATGGCGCTGGCGGTGGTGGACGTGAGCGCCCTCCCCGAGGGGGCGCGGGAGGAGGAGGTGAGGCGGCGGGTGGCGGAGGAGTCGATGAGGCCGTTCGACCTGGAGCGGGGGCCGCTGGTGCGGGCGCTGCTGGTGCGGGCGGGGGCGGAGGAGCACGGGCTGCTGTTCACGCTGCACCACATCATCGCCGACGGGTGGTCGCTGGGGATCCTGGTGAGCGAGGTGACGGAGCTGTACGGGGCGTTCAGCGAGGGGCGCGAGTCCACGCTGCCGGAGCTGGCGGTGCAGTACGCGGACTACGCGGCGTGGCAGCGGGCGTGGCTCTCGGGGGAGACGCTGGAGCGGCACCTGGCGTGGTGGAGGGAGCAGCTCGCCGGGGCGCCGCCGCTGCTGGAGGTGCCGACGGACCGCCCGCGCCCGCCGGTGATGCGCGACGCGGCGACGAGCGTGGCGTTCGACGTGCCCGGAGAGCTGGCGGGGGCGCTGCAGGCGCTGGCGCGTCGGGAGGGGGGAACGCTGTTCATGGTGCTGACGAGCGCGTTCCAGGCGCTGCTGGGGCGGTGGAGCGGGCAGGAGGACGTGGTGGTGGGGACGCCGATCGCCGGGCGGAGCCGGCTGGAGACGGAGGGGCTGATCGGGATGTTCGTCAACACGCTGGTGCTGCGGACGCGGCTGGAAGGGAGCTTCCGCGAGACGCTGGCGCGGGTGCGGGAGACGACGCTGGGGGCGTACGCGCACCAGGAGGTGCCGTTCGAGAAGCTGGTGGAGGAGCTGAGGGTGGAGCGCTCGCTCCAGTACACCCCGATCTTCCAGGCCGTCTTCGCCCTCCAGAACCTGGAGGAGGGGGAGCTGCGGCTGGGCGGGCTGGAGCTGGCGCCGCTCGCCGGGGGGAGGAGTCGGCCAAGTTCGACCTGCGGCTCACCACCGTGCACGCGGGCGAGGGGCTCCGCTCCGTCCTTTCCTACCGCCGCGACCTCTTCGACCCCTCGACGGTGGAGCGGATGGCGGGGCATCTCCGCGTCCTCCTGGAGGGCGCGGTGGCCGACCCGGACGCCCCGGTGTCGCGGCTCCCGCTGATGGCGGGAGGCGGAGCGGAGCCGGGTGCTGGAGGGGTGGAACGGCGAGGCGGTGCGCGACTACCCGTCGAGCGGCTGCGTGCACGACCTGTTCGCCGCGCAGGCGCGGCGCACGCCGGGGGCGCCCGCGCTGGTCTTCCGGGGCACGACGCTCACCTACGGCGGAGCTGGACGTCTGGACCAATCGCCTGGCGAGCCACCTGCGCGGGCTCGGTGTGGGGCCGGAGACGCGCGTCGGCGTGTGCCTGGAGCGCACGCCGGAGCTGGTGGTCGCCCTGCTGGCGGTGCTCAAGGCGGGCGGGGCGTACGTCCCGCTCGACCCGGCGTACCCGCAGGAGCGGCTGGGCTACATGATCGAGGACGCCGGGGTGCGGTGGGTGCTGACCGCCACTCCGCTCGCCGGGCGGCTCCCCGCGGCGTGGAAGCCCGTCGCCCTCGACACCCTCCGGGACGAGGCTCGGCGTCGGCGGCCGACGCGGCGCCGGAGACGGGGGTGGAGCCGGAGAACCTGTCGCACGTGATCTTCACCTCGGGCTCCACGGGGCGCCCCAAGGGGGTGATGATCCGCCACGCCTCGACGGTCGTGCTGGTGCACTGGCTGCGCGAGAGCGTGTCGGACGAGGAGCGCAGCTCCGTCCTCTTCTCCACGTCGATCAACTTCGACGTGTCGGTGGCGGAGATCTTCGGGACGCTGTGCTGGGGCGGGAAGCTGGTGATGGTGGAGAACGCGCTGGAGCTGGCGAAGGTGGAGGAGCCGGTGGTCTACGCGAGCATGGTGCCGACCGCGGCGGCGGAGCTGCTGCGGATGGGGGCGATCCCGGCGTCGGTGCGGACGCTGAACCTGGGCGGGGAGCCGCTGCCGAGCGACCTGGCGCAGGCGCTGTACGAGCTGGGGACGGTGGAGAAGGTGGGGAACCTGTACGGGCCGACGGAGGACACGACGTACTCCACGTACTCGGTGGTGGAGCGCGGGGGTGCGCAGGTCCTCGTGGGGCGGCCGGTGGCGGACACGCGGGCGCTGGTGCTGGACAGGGAGCTGGAGGCGGTGCCGGTGGGGGTGGTGGGAGAGCTGTACCTGGCGGGGGCGGGGCTGGCGCGGGGGTACGCGGGGCGTCCGGAGCTGACGGCGGAGCGGTTCGTCCCGGACCCGCACGGGCCGGCGGGGTCGCGGATGTACCGTGTGCTGGACCGGGTGCGGTGGCGTGCGGACGGGGAGCTGGAGTACTTCGGGCGGACGGACTTCCAGGTGAAGGTGCGGGGGTTCCGGATCGAGCTGGGGGAGATCGAGACGGTGCTGCGGGGCGCGCCGGGAGTGCGCGAGGCGGTGGCGATCGTGCGGGAGGACGAGCCGGGAGAGCGGCGGCTGGTGGCGTACCTGACGGCCGCCGAGGGGGCGGAGGTCCCGTCGTTCGCCGACCTGCGGGCCGGGCTCCGGGAGCACCTCCCGGAGTACATGGTGCCCTCCGCCTTCGTGGTGCTGGAGAGGCTTCCCCTGACGCCGAACGGCAAGGTGGACCGGCGCGCCCTCCCGGCGCCGGAGCAGGCGGAGGGGGCGGGGGAGTACGTGGCGCCGCGCGGCCCCGCCGAGGAGCTGCTGGCGCAGATCTACGCCGAGGTGCTGAAGCTGGAGCGCGTGGGCGTCCACGACGACTTCTTCGACCTGGGGGGGCACTCGCTCCTCGCCACGCGGGTGGTCTCCCGCATCCGCGAGGTGTTCGGGGTGGAGCTTCCGCTCCGGACCCTCTTCGAGGCGCCCTCGGTGGCCGAGCTGGCGCCGCGCATCGAGGCGCTCCAGCCCTCCGCCGACCTGCCGGAGTGGGAAGTGGACGAGGAGCTGGCGCGGCTGGCCGACCTCTCGGACGAGGAGGTGATGCGCCTCCTCAAGGACATCTGAGCCCCGTGCCATGAGCCTGTCCCCGGAGCAGCTCGCGAAGCTCTCGCCGGAGCGGCGCATCCTCCTGCAGCGCATGCTGCGGGAGCGTGCGGCCGCGGCCGGCGATCCGGACCCGGACGGGCCGCCGGAGGACGAGGGGAGCCCGGAGCCGCTCTCGGTGGAGGACAAGCGCCGGCTCCTGGTAGAGAAGCTCCGGCAGAAGAAGAACGCGCGCTCCCCGGTCTTCCCCCTCTCGTTCGCCCAGCAGCGCCTCTGGTTCCTGGACCGGCTGGAACCCGGGAGCGCGGCCTACAACGTCCCGGCCGCGCTGCGGCTGCGCGGTCCCCTGGACGTCCGCGCCCTGGAGCGGTCGCTGGGCGAGGTGGTGCGCCGCCACGAGGCGCTGCGCACGGTCTTCCACGCGACGGACGAGGGCGCGGTCGCGGAGGTCCTGGCTCCCGCCCCGTCGCCGATCCCGGTCGTGGAGCTGGCCGGCCTCCCGGAGCCGGAGCGGGAGGCCGAGGTGCGCCTCCGCCTCCGCGAGGAGGCCACGCGCCCCTTCGACCTGTCGCGGGGGCCGCTCCTGCGCGCCGCGCTGCTGCGGCTGGGCGAGGGCGAGTGGGTGCTCTGCTTCACCATGCACCACGTGGTCAGCGACGCGTGGAGCATGGGCGTGCTGGTGCGCGAGGTCTCCCGGCTGTACGCCGGCTTCACGGAAGGGGGTGACGCCGCCCTCCCGGAGCTGCCGATGCAGTACGGCGACTACGCGGTCTGGCAGCGCGCCTGGCTGCGCGGCGAGAGGCTGGAGCGCCAGGTGGCCTACTGGCGCGAGCGCCTGGCCGGCGCCTCCGCCACGCTGGAGCTTCCCACCGACCGCCCCCTTCCGGCGCGGCCCTCCGCGCGCGCCGCCTACCACACCCTGGAGGTGCCGGCGGAGGTGGCCGCTCCGCTGCGCGTGCTGGCGCGCGAGGAGGGAGCGTCGCCCTTCATGACGCTCCTGGCCGGGTGGCAGGCGCTGCTGGGGCGCTGGTCGGGGGAGGACGACGTGAGCGTGGGGACGCCGGTGGCGGGGCGGACGCGCCGCGAGGTGGAGGAGCTGATCGGCTGCTTCGTCAACACGCTGGTCGTCCGCACCGACCTGTCCGGGGCGCCGTCGCTCCGGGAGCTGCTGGTGCGGGTGCGCGAGGGGGTGCTGGAGGCGCAGGCGCACCAGGACGTGCCGTTCGAGAAGCTGGTGGAGGAGCTCCACCCCGAGCGCGACCTGCACGGGACCCCGTTCTTCCGGGTGATGTTCACCTACACCGCCGCCGACGGCGATCAGCTGCGCCTGGGAGAGGTGACGGCGGAGGGGGTGGGCGTGGCCCTGGAGACGGCCAAGTTCGACCTGAGCCTGGCGGTCAAGGAGAACGGCGACCACTTCTCGGCGACGCTGACGTACCGGACGGAGCTGTGGGAGGCGGAGACGGCCGAGCGGATGCTCCGCGGCTACGGCCGGGTTCTGGCCGCCGTGGCCGCCGACCCCTCCATGCGCGTCCCCGCCGTGGAGCTGCTCGGGGATGAGGAGCGCCGTCTCCTGCTCGAGGAGTGGAGCGCCACCGGGGGCCCCCTCTCCCCCTCCGACCGGTGCGTGCACGAGCTGTTCGCGGAGCAGGCGGCGCGGACGCCCGACGCCGTCGCCCTGGTCTCGGGTCCGGAGACGCTGACCTACGCCGAGCTGGACCGCCGCGCGGACGCGCTCGCAGCCATGCTGCGGGAGCGCGGGGCGGGGCCGGAGACCCGTGTGGGGGTGTGCCTGGAGTGGAGTCCGGAGCTGGTGGCCGCCATGCTGGCGACCTTCAAGGCGGGCGGCGTCTACGTCCCCCTGGACCCGTCGTACCCGGCGGAGCGCCTGGCGTACATGCTGGAGGACTCCGGGGCGCGGGTGCTGGTGACGGACGGCGGGGCAGGGGAGTGGGTGACGGGGTTCGGGGGGGAGGTGGTGCGCGTGGGTACCCCCCACCCCCGGCCCCTCCCCCACAAGGGGGGAGGGGAGCACGACAGGGTCGGAGCGCGTCCGGAAGAGGCCCTCACCCCCCGGCCCCCTCTCCCAATGCTGGGAGAGGGGGAGAACAACGAGGGTACATCAACCCTCTCCCAGAATTGGGAGAGGGTGGCGAGCCTAAGCGAGCCGGGTGAGGGCCCACCGGAGCCGACGCACGCTCAGGTCTCCCCCGCCAACCTGGCGTACGTCGTCTACACCTCCGGTTCCACCGGCACCCCCAAGGGCGTCGCCGTGGAGCACCGCGCCGCCGCGGCGCACCTGCGCGCCATGGCGCGCGCGCTGGAGATCGGGCCGGCGGACCGGGTGCTCCAGTTCGCCTCGGCCTCCTTCGACGTGTCGCTGGAGCAGGTCCTCCTCCCCCTGCTGCATGGCGCGGCGCTGGTGCTGCGGGGGCCGGAGCCGTGGGCGCCGGCGGAGTGGGCGGCGCGGGCGGAGGCGCTGGGCGTGACCGTGGCGAACTTCCCCCCCGCGTTCTGGAGGACGGCGGTCGAGGAGGGGGTCGGCGCGCCGGGGGGGCTGCGGCTCCTGGTGCTGGGGGGGGACGCGCTCCCGGCGGCGGCGGTGCCGCGGTGGAGGGAGCGGGCGGGGGACGGCGTGCGGCTGGTCAATGCGTACGGGCCGACGGAGACGGTGGTCACGGCGACCGTGTACGAGGTGCCGGAGGGCTTCCCGGGGGAGCTCGGGGGAACCGTGGCGCCGGTGGGGAGGCCGCTGGCGGGACGGAGGGCGTACGTGCTGGACGCGGGGGGGCTGCCGGCGCCGGTGGGGGTGCCGGGGGAGCTGCACCTGGGGGGGCTCCTGGCGCGGGGGTACGCGGGGCGTGCGGAGGCGACGGCGGAGCGCTTCGTCCCGGACCCGTTCTCGGGCGAGGCGGGGGCGCGGCTGTACCGGACGGGGGACCGGGTGCGGTGGCTGGCGGGGGGGGTGCTGGAGTTCCTGGGGCGCACGGACCAGCAGGTCAAGGTGCGCGGCTTCCGCATCGAGCCCGGCGAGGTCGAGGCCCATCTCCTGGCGATGGAGGAGGTGCGCGACGCGGCGGTGGCGGCCCGCGGCGACGGGGCGGGGGAGCGCCGACTGGTGGCGTACCTGGCGGCCGCGCCCGGGGCGGCGCTCCCCGGGGCCGACGAGCTGCGCGCCCGGCTGCGTGAGCGCCTCCCGGAGCACATGGTGCCCTCCGCCTTCGTGGCGCTGGACGCGCTCCCCCTCACCCCGGCCGGGAAGCTGGACCGCCGCGCCCTCCCCGCCCCGGAGCGGGCGGAGGGCGACGCCTACGTCGCGCCGCGGAACCCGACGGAGGAGACGCTGGCGGGGGTCTGGGCGGAGGTGCTGGGGGCGGAGCGGGTGGGGGTGGAGGACGACTTCTTCGAGCTGGGCGGGCACTCCCTGCTGGCGACCAAGGTCGTGTCGCGCGTGCGGGACGCGCTCGGCGTGGAGATCCCGCTGCGGGCGGTCTTCGAGGCGCACACGGTGGCGCGGCTGGCGGAGCGGGTGGCCTCCGCGCCCCGCCCCCTCCCCGTGGAGGAGAAGCGCCGGCTCCTGGCCGAGAAGCTCCGGCAGAAGAAGGAGCGGCGCCCCTCCGTGTTCCCGCTCTCCTTCGCGCAGCAGCGACTCTGGTTCCTGGACCAGCTGGAGCCCGGGAGCGCGGCGTACAACGTCCCCGTCGCGCTGCGGCTCCACGGGCCGCTGGACGTCCGCGCCCTCCAGCGCGCGCTGACCGAGGTGGTGCGCCGCCACGAGGCGCTGCGCACCGTCCTCCGCGCGGCCGACGGCGGCACGGTGGCGGAGGTCCAGCCCCCCGTCCCCGTGGTGATCCCGACCGTGGAGCTGGCCGGCCTCCCGGAGCCGGAGCGCGAGGCCGCCATGCGGAGCCACGTCCACCAGGAGACCACGCGCCCCTTCGACCTGTCGCGGGGGCCGCTCCTGCGCGCCGCGCTGCTGCGGCTGGGGGAGAGCGAGTGGGTGCTCTGCTTCACCATGCACCACGTGGTCAGCGACGGGTGGAGCATGGAGGTGCTGGTGCGCGAGGCGTCGGAGGCGTACGGGGCCTTCTCCGAGGGGCGCGAGCCCGTCCTCCCCCCTCTCGCCATGCAGTACGGCGACTACGCCGTGTGGCAGCGCGCCTGGCTGCGCGGCGAGACGCTGGAGCGCCAGGTGGCGTACTGGCGCGAGCGCCTGGCGGGCGCCGCCACGCTGGAGCTCCCCACGGACCACCCCCGCGCGGCCTCGCGCTCCGCCCGCGCCGGCTACGCCACCGTCGAGGTGCCGGCGGAGGTGGCCGGGCGGCTTCGCGCGCTGGCCCGCGCGGAAGGGGCGTCGCCCTTCATGACGCTCCTGGCCGCCTGGCAGGCGCTGCTGGGGCGCTGGTCGGGGGAGGACGACGTGCTGGTGGGAACGCCGGTGGCGGGGCGGACGCGGCGCGAGGTGGAGGAGCTGATCGGCTTCTTCGTCAACACGCTGGTCGTCCGCACCGACCTGTCGGGGGCGCCCGGCTTCCGCGAGCTGCTGCGCCGCGTGCGCGACGGGGTGCTGGAGGCGCAGTCGCACCAGGACGTCCCCTTCGAGAAGCTGGTGGAGGAGCTCCACCCCGAGCGCGACCTGCACGGGACCCCGTTTTTCCGGGTGATGTTCACCTACACCGCCGCCGACGGGGAGTCGCTCCGCCTGGGGGAGGTGGAGATGGAGATGCTGGAAGCCCCGCTGGAGACGGCCAAGTTCGACCTGAGCCTGGCGGTGGTGAGGGACCGCGACCTCCTGGTGGCGAAGCTGACGTACCGGGCGGAGCTGTGGGACGCGCGGACGGCGGAGCGGATGCTGGAGCACTTCGTGGCGCTCCTGGACGCCGCCGCCGCCCACCCGGACACCCCGCTGGCCCGGCTCCCGCTCCTCCCGGCCGCGGAGCGCGAGCGGGTGCTGGAAGGACTGAACGACACCCGCCGCGACTACCCCGCCGGGCTCCGCGTGCACGACCTCCTCGCCGCGCAGGCCCGCCGCACCCCGGACGCGCCCGCGCTCTCCTTCCGTGGCGAGGCCGTGTCGTACGCGGAGCTGGACCGCCGCGCGAACCGCCTGGCGAACCGCCTGCGCCGGCTCGGCGTGGGGCCGGAGACGCGGGTGGGGGTGTGCCTGGAGCGCACCCCGGAGCTGGTGGTCGCCCTCTTGGCCGTGCTCGGGGCCGGCGGCGCCTACGTCCCCCTGGACCCCGCCTACCCCCGCGAGCGCCTGGGGTACATGCAGGAGGATGCCCGGGTGTCGCTGGTCCTCACCTCCACCGCGCTCGCGGGGGTGCTCCCGCAAGGAGCGCGGACGCTGGCGCTCGACGCCGCCCGCGCGGAGATCGAGGCGGAGCCCGACGCCGCGCCGGAGAGCGGCGTGCTCCCGGAGAACCTGTCGCACGTGATCTTCACCTCGGGCTCCACGGGGCGCCCCAAGGGGGTGATGATCCGGCACGCCTCCACGGTCGTGCTGCTGCACTGGCTGCGGGAGAGCGTGTCGGACGAGGAGAGGGCGTCCGTGCTGTTCTCCACCTCCATCAACTTCGACGTGTCGGTGGCGGAGGTGTTCGGCACGCTCGCCTGGGGCGGGAAGCTGGTGCTGGTGGAGAACGCGCTGGAGCTGGCTTCCGTGGAGGAGCCCGTCGTCTACGCCAGCATGGTCCCCACCGCCGCGGCCGAGCTGCTGCGGACGGGAGCGATCCCGGCTTCCGTCCGCACGCTGAACCTGGGCGGCGAGCCCCTCCCCGCCGACCTGGCGCGGGCGCTGTACGCGGCCGGCGTCGACAGGGTCGGCAACCTGTACGGCCCGACGGAGGACACGACGTACTCCACGTACTCGGTGGTGGAGCGCGGGGGGGCGCAGGTCTTCGTGGGCCGGCCGGTCGCCAACACCCGGGCGCTGGTGCTGGACGGCGAGCTGCAGCCCGTGCCGCTGGGCGTGGTCGGCGAGCTGTACCTGGCGGGCGACGGGCTGGCGCGCGGCTACGCGAGCCGCCCCGACCTCACCGCCGATCGCTTCCTCCCCGACCCGTTCGGCCCCGCGGGGTCGCGGATGTACCGGGTGATGGACCGCGTCCGCTGGACGGCCGCGGGGGAGCTGGAGTACTTCGGGCGGACGGACTTCCAGGTCAAGGTGCGGGGCTTCCGGATCGAGCCGGGGGAGATCGAGACGGTGCTGCGGGGCGTGCCGGGAGTGCGCGAGGCGGTTGCGATCGTGCGCGAGGACGCGCCCGGCGACCGGCGCCTCGTCGCCTACGTCACGGGGGAGGAGGGGGCGGAGGCGCCCGCCTCCGAGGAGCTGCGGGCGCACCTCCGGGAGCACGTCCCGGAGTACATGGTCCCCTCCGCCTTCGTGGAGCTGGAGACGCTCCCCCTGACCCCCAACGGCAAGGTCGACCGCCGCGCGCTCCCCGCGCCCGAGGGGTCGTCCGCGGAAGCGTACGTCGCGCCCTCCACGCCGACGGAGGAGGTGCTGGCGGGGATCTGGGCGGAGGTGCTGGGGGCGGAGCGCGTGGGCGTCCACGCCGACTTCTTCGAGCTGGGCGGCCACTCGCTCCTGGCGACGCGCATCGTCTCCCGCGTGCGCGAGAGCTTCGGGGTGGAGATCCCGCTGCGCGCGCTCTTCGAGGCGCCCACGGTGGCCGCGCTCGCGGAGTGCGTGCAGGCTCTCCTTCCCCCGGAGCCGGGAGAGGTCCGGCACTCCGAGCACGACATCGCCGGGCAGCTAGCCGGCCTTTCCCCCGAGAAGCGCCTCCTCCTGGAGAAGATCCTCCGCGACAGGGCGCACGGCCGGGACGAGATCCGCCCCGTCCCGCGCGAGGGGGAGATCCCGCTCTCCTTCGCCCAGCAGCGGCTCTGGTTCATCGACCAGCTCCAGCCCGGGAGCGCCGCCTACAACGTCCCCTCTGCCCTGCGCGTCCGCGGGCCGCTGGACGCCGCGGCGCTGGAGGCCGCCTTCGGCGGGCTGGAGGGCCGCCACGAGGCGCTGCGCACCACCTTCGCCTCGGCGGGCGGGCGCCCGGTGCAGGTGGTCCGCCCCGCGGGGGCGGGTCCTGCGGACCGTCGACCTGGGCGCCCTCCCGGAGGCGGCGCGCGAGGCCGAGATGCGCCGCCTGGCCGCCGCGCACGCAGCCGCCCCCTTCGACCTGGCGGCCGGGCCGCTCCTCCGGGTGTCGCTGGTGCGGCTGGAGGACCGGGAGCACGCCCTCCTGGTCAACATGCACCACATCGTCTCCGACGCCTGGTCGATCGACGTGATGGTGCGCGAGGTGGCCGAGCTGTACGACGCCGCCCGCGAGGGGCGCCCCCCGCGCCTCCCGCCGCTCCCGGTGCAGTACGCCGACTTCGCGGCCTGGCAGCGGGGGTGGCTCCAGGGGGAGGAGCTGGAGCGGCAGCTCGCCTGGTGGCGGGAGCGGCTCGCGGGGGCGGCGACGCTGGAGCTCCCCACCGACCGGCCCCGCCCCCGCGTCGCCGGGTCGGCGGGGCGGACCGTCCAGCTCCGCCTCCCGCGGGAGACCGGGGTGGCGCTGCGCGCGCTCTCCCGGAGCGAGGGCGCGACGCCGTTCATGACGCTCATGGCGGCGTGGCAGGCCCTCCTGGGGCGGCACGCCGGGCAGGAGGACGTGAGCGTGGGGACGCCGATCGCGGGGCGGAACCGGAAGGAGATCGAGGGGCTGATCGGCTTCTTCGTCAACACCCTGGTGATCCGCGCCGACCTGTCGGGGAGGCCGGACGCCCGGGAGCTGGTCCGCCGGGTGCGCGCCACCACGCTGGGCGCCTACCAGCAGCAGGACATCCCCTTCGAGAAGCTGGTGGACGAGATGGGGGTGGAGCGCTCGCTCTCCCACTCCCCGCTCTTCCAGGCGCTCTTCGCCATGCGCACCGTGGAGGGCGGGGGGCCGCGGCTGGGCGGCGCCGTGCTGGAGCGCGTCTCGACCGGCGGGACCACGGCCAAGTTCGACCTGACGCTCTCCGTCTCGGACGACGGCCGCGACATGGGCGGCTCCCTGGAGTTCCGCACCGACCTGTTCGACCCCGGGACCGCCGAGCGGCTGGCGGAGCGCTTCGTCGTCCTGCTGAGGGGGATGACCGGCTCGCCGGAGACGCCGGTGGCCTCGCTCCCGCTCATGGCGGAGGGGGAGCGGCAGCGGGTGCTCGCGGAGTGGAACGGCGCGGGCGCGGAGGCGCCGCCCTCCGGCGGAGGCGCGCTCCACGAGCGCTTCGAGGCGCAGGCGCGGCGCACGCCGGACGCCGTCGCGGTGGAAGGCGGGGGGGAGCGCGTCACCTACGCCGAGCTGGACGCGCGGTCCGGCCGGCTCGCCCGCCGCCTCCGCGCGCGGGGCGTGGGGCCGGAGAGCCGCGTGGGGGTGTGGCTGGAGCGCACCCCGGAGCTGGTGGTGGCGCTCCTGGCCGCCCTGAAGGCGGGCGCGGCGTACGTCCCCCTGGAGATGAGCTACCCGCCGGACCGCATCGCCTTCATGCTGGAGGACGCCGGCGTGTCCGTCCTGCTGACGCAGGAGCGGCTCCTCGGGAGGCTCCCCGCGCACGCGGCGGAGGCCGTCTTCGTGGACGCGGCGGAGGCCGGCGCGGAGGACCCCCTTCCCCCGCCGGAGGTCTCGCCCGGGTCGCTGGCCTACCTGATCTACACCTCGGGCTCCACCGGGCGGCCCAAGGGGGTGGCGATGCCGCAGCGCCCGCTCCTCCAGCTCCTCGACTGGCAGGCGCGCGACTGGAGCGGCCCCGCCGCCGCGCGCACCCTGCAGTTCGCCGCGGCCAGCTTCGACGTCTCCTTCCAGGAGATCTTCTCCACCCTCCTCTCCGGGGGGACGCTCCTCCTCGTCCCGGAGGAGCTGCGCACCGACCTCCCCGGCCTGGCCCGCCACCTGGACGAGGCGCGCGTGGAGCGGCTCTTCCTCCCCTTCGTGGCGCTGCAGCACCTGGCCAAGACCGCCGAGGAGCAGGGGATCGCCCCGGCGGCGCTGCGCGAGGTGGTCACCGCCGGCGAGCAGCTCCAGGTGACGGAGTCCATCCGGGAGTGGCTGGGGCGGATCCCCGGGTGCGTGCTGGTCAACCAGTACGGCCCCTCCGAGACGCACGTGGCCACCTCGCACACCCTCCCCGGCGGGGCGGAGGAGTGGCCGGCGCTCCCCCCCATCGGCCGCCCCATCGCCGGGACGCGGTGCTACGTCCTGGACGGGGAGCTGGAGCCGGTCCCCATCGGCGTCCCGGGCGAGCTGTACCTGGGCGGGGCGGGGGTGGCGCGCGGCTACCACGGGCGGGCGGAGCTGACCGCGGAGCGCTTCGTCCCCGACCCGTTCGGGGGCGAGCCCGGCGCGCGGACGTACCGCACCGGCGACCGGGCGCGCTGGCTGGCGGACGGGACGCTGGAGTTCCTGGGGCGGACCGACCAGCAGGCCAAGATCCGCGGCTTCCGCGTGGAGCCGGGCGAGGTGGAGACCGCGCTGCGCGCCCACCCGGGGCTGCGCGACGCGGTGGTGGCGGTGCGCGAGGACACCCCGGGGAACCGGCGGCTGGTGGCGTACCTCGTCGCCCACC
The DNA here is from genome assembly GCA_963733105.1 of uncultured Gemmatimonadales bacterium. Taxonomy (GTDB): domain Bacteria; phylum Gemmatimonadota; class Gemmatimonadetes; order Longimicrobiales; family Longimicrobiaceae; genus JAFAYN01. The sequence goes on from CAVTCB010000011.1 coordinate 18,315, forward strand.
CCGGCGCGGAGACGCCGAAGACGGCGGCGCTGCGCACCTTTCTGCGCGCGCGGCTCCCGGAGTACATGGTGCCGGCCGCCTTCGTCCCGCTGGAGGCGCTCCCCACCACCCCCAGCGGGAAGACCGACCGCGCCGCCCTCCCCGCCCCCGACCGGCGCGCCGCCGGCGAGGAGTACGTCGCGCCGCGCAACCCCACGGAGGAGGCGCTGGCGGCGGTCTGGGCGGAGGTGCTGGGGATCGAGCGGGTGGGCGCGAACGACAACTTCTTCGACCTGGGCGGCCACTCCCTCCTCCTGGTGCAGCTCCACTCCCGGCTCCGGGAGCGGCTCGCGCCGGAGCTGACGGTGGCCGACCTGTTCGGCGTCCGCACCCTGGCCGACCTGGCGCGCCAGATCGACGAGGCGCGCGAGGCGGCGGAGCAGGCCGGGGAGGATGCGTCGCCGCGCGAAGATGCGCAGCCCCGCGCCGGCGCCCTGCGCGCGCGGCGGGGGCGGGAGCGCGCCCTCCGCGCCCCGCGGGAGGACGAGGACGACGCGGGCGACGAGTGAACCGAATTCGAAGGAACCCGAGATGAGCAGCGAAGCGGGCGGCAGCAACGGCTTCACGGGGGACGAGATCGCCGTCGTCGGGATGGCGGGGCGCTTCCCCGGCGCGCGCGACCTGGAGGAGTTCTGGCGCAACCTCCGGGAGGGGCGCGACTGCATCACCCGCTTCACCGACGAGGAGCTCCTCGCACGGGGCGTCTCGCGCGCGGAGCTGGAGGACCCCACCTACGTCCGCGCCTCCGGGGTGCTGGACGGGATCGAGCTGTTCGACGCCGCGTTCTGGGGGCTGGCGCCGCGCGAGGCCGCGGTGATGAACCCGCAGCACCGCATCTTCCTGGAGTGCGCCTGGGAAGCCCTGGAGAACGCCGGCCACGACAGCGAGAGCTTCCGGGGACGCATCGGCTCCTTCACCGGCGCGGACCAGAACTTCTACTGGATGAACCTGATGTCCAGCTCCCGCGTGGACGGCGGGCTGGACGTGCAGCTGGGGAACACCACCTCCAGCCTGGCGACCCGCGTCGCCTACGAGATGAACCTGGAGGGGCCCGCCCTGAACGTGCAGACGGCCTGCTCCTCCTCGCTGGTGGCCTCCCACCTGGGGGTGCAGAGCCTCCTGGCGGGGGAGTCGGACCTGGTGATCGCCGGGGGCGTGACGGTCACGGTGCCGCAGGGGGTGGGGTACCGCTGGGCCGAGGGGAGCCCCATGTCCCCCACGGGGATGTGCCGCTCGTACGACGCGGAGGCGCGCGGCACCGTCCCCGGGAGCGGGGTGGGGGTGGTGGTGCTGCGGCGGCTGGAGGACGCCCTCGCCGACGGCGACACCATCCACGCCGTGATCCGTGGCTCGCGGATCAACAACGACGGCTCCGCCAAGGTCGGCTTCACCGCCCCCCGCAAGGAGGGGCAGGCCCGGGCCATCCAGGAAGCCATCGCCCTGGCCGGGGTGGAGCCGGAGACCATCACCATGCTGGAGGGGCACGGCTCGGCCACCGAGCTGGGCGACCCCATCGAGGTGGAGGCGTTGACCCAGGCCTTCCGCTCCAGCGGCCGGACCGGCTTCTGCGCGCTGGGCTCGGTGAAGAGCAACGTGGGGCACCTGAGCTACGCCGCGGGCGTGGCCGGGCTCATCAAGGCGGTGCTGTCGCTGGAGCACGGCGAGATCCCGCCCACGCTCCACTTCGAGAAGCCCAACCCCAAGATCGACTTCGCCGGCTCCCCCTTCTTCGTCAACACCGGGCTGCGCCCCTGGAAGCCCGACGGCGCTCCCCGGCGCGCGGGGGTGTCCTCCTTCGGAATGGGGGGGACCAACGCGCACATGGTGCTGGAGGAGGCGCCCGCCGTGGAGCCCTCCGGCCCCTCGCGCCCCTGGCAGCTCCTGGTGCTCTCCGCCCGCACCCCGGCCGCGCTGGAGGCCGCCACCGACCGCCTGGTGGAGCACCTCAAGTCGCACCCGGAGCAGGACTTCGCCGACGTGGCGCACACGCTCCGCGCGGGGCGCCGCCGCTTCGGGCACCGCCGCGTCCTGGTGTGCCGCGGCCGCGAGGACGCCGTCGCCGCCCTGGAGAGCCGCGACCCGGCGCGCCTGCTCACCGTGGCGGAGGAGTGGGACCGCCGCGGCGTGGTGTTCCTCTTCCCGGGGCTGGGGGACCACTACGGGCAGATGGCGCGCGGGCTGTACGAGGCCGAGCCCGTCTTCCGCCGCGAGGTGGACCGCTGCGCCGAGATCCTCGAGGCGCAGACCGGCACCGACGTGCGCGAGGCGCTCTTCCCCGGCGAGCCCGCCGCCGAGCAGCGCGCGGACGCCGCCGCGGCCCCGGCGGGTGCCGTCGACCTGCGCGGCATGCTGGGGCGCGGGGGCGACGCGGACCTTTCGGCGTCGCCGCTGGGGCGCACCGAGCTGGCGCAGCCGGCCGTGTTCGTGGTGGAGTACGCGCTGGCGCGCACCTGGATGTCGTGGGGCGTGCAGCCCAAGGCGCTGATCGGGCACTCGCTGGGCGAGTACGTGGCGGCCACGGTGGCGGGGTCGCTGGGGCTGGAGGACGCGCTGGGGCTGGTGGCCGAGCGCGCCCGGCTCATCGGCGAGCTCCCCGCCGGGGCCATGCTCGCCGTGCCGATGGACCCTCCGCAGGTGGAGCCGCTCCTGCGCGACGGGCTGGCCCTCGCGGCCCACAACGCTCCCGGGCTGTGCACGGTCTCCGGCCCCGTGGAGGCGGTGGACGCGCTGGAGGCGGAGCTGGTGGGGCGGGGGGTGGCGTGCCGGCGGCTGAACGCGTCGCACGCCTTCCACTCCCCCATGATGGACCCGGTGGCCGAGCGGCTGGCCGGGCGCGTGGGGCGGGCGAAGCTGAAGGCCCCGAAGATCCCCTTCGTCTCCAACGTGACGGGGACGTGGATCACGGCGGAGGAGGCCACCTCCCCCGAGTACTGGACGCGGCACCTGTGCCGCACGGTGCGCTTCGCGGAGGGGATGGAGGAGATCCTGCGCGACCGCAGCCGCGCCCTGCTGGAGGTGGGACCCGGACGCACCCTGGGGACCTTCGCGCTCCAGTCCGGGGCGGCGGAGACCCTGGTGCTGGCCTCGCTGCGCCACGCCTACACCCGGCAGCCGGACCCGGCCTTTTTGCTGGAGACGCTGGGCCGCCTGTGGATGTCGGGCGTCCGGGCGGACTGGGCCGGCTTCGCCGCGGGGGAGCGGCGGCGGCGCGTCCCCCTCCCCACCTACCCGTGGGAGCGGCAGCGCTACTGGATCGACCGGGAGGCGCCCATCGCCGCGCCCGCCGCGGAGCGCCGCGCCGGCCCCGACCGGCGCGTGCACGTCCCCGTCTGGCGGCGCGCCCTGGCGGCGCCGCGCCCGGAGCCCGGGGCGCTGGCGGGGAGCCGCTGGCTCCTCTTCACCGACGGGGCCGGCGTGGGCGCGGCGCTCGCCCGGCGGCTGCGCGAGGCGGGCGCGGAGGTGTCGACGGTGGAGCCGGGGGCGGCGTTCGAGGCCGCGGGGGAGGGGGCGTACCGCCTCCGCCCCGGCGAGGCGGACGACTACGCCGCCCTCCTGGCGGCGCTGCGCGCGGAGGGCCCCGTCCCCCGCGACGTGGTGCACCTGTGGAGCGTGGGCGGGGAGGCGGGGTGCTTCGAGGCCGCCTACGAGCGCGGCTACGCCTCGCTCCTCCTCCTGGCGCGCGCGCTGGAGGCCGGGGGGGGAGAGGGCGCGCGCATCCGGGTGGTGGCCGACCGGCTGCACGAGGTGGCGGGGGGGGAGGAGACCGACCCCGCCCGCGCCACGCTCCTGGGCCCCTGCGCCTCCATCCCCACCGAGTTCCCCGGGATCGCCTGCCGGGTGATCGACGTGCGCCCGGGCGCGGAGCGCCTGGCCGACGACCTCCTGGCCGAGGTGGCCCACGACGGGGCCGGCGACGCCCCGGTGGCGCTCCGCGGGTGGCGCCGCTGGACGCAGCTCCCGCAGCGGGTGCGCCCCGCCCCGGCCGGGCGCACCCCTTTCCGCGAGGGGGGCGCGTACCTGTTCGCCGGGAGGCTGGGGGAGAGCGCGCTGGAGCTGGCCCGGCACCTGGCGCGCACGGCGCGCGCGCGGCTGGTGCTGGCGCTCCCGGCCGACCTCCCGCCGCGCGAGGACTGGGAAGGGCTGGTGGACCACCTGCGGCCGGACCACCCGGCCACCCGCGTGATCCGCGCCGTGCTGGAGCTGGAGGCGGGCGGCGCCGAGGTGCTGACGCTGGCCGCCGGCTTCGGGGACCCCGCGGCCGTGGACGCCGCGCTGGCGGAGGCGCGCGCGCGCTTCGGCGAGCTGAGGGGCGCCTTCTACGTCCAGCCGCTGGAGCCCTTCGGCGGGACGGACCCGGCCGCGGGCGCCGGGGAGCAGCTCCGCGCGGCGGCGGAGCGGCTGGCCGCCCTGGAGGCGGCGCTGGAGGGTGTGCCGCTGGACTTCTGCCTGGTGCAGACCTGGATCCCCGCCGGGGGGAGCGAGCGCACCGGCGCCCTGGCCGCCGCGCAGCTGGCGGCCTCCCGGGTCCGCCGCCGCCACGGCGCGGAGCACGACGCGCCCTGGACCGCGATCACCTGGGACCGCTGGCAGCCGGTGGAGGCGTCGTGGCTGGCGCCGGCGGAGGCGCGCGCGCGGATGGTGGCGGAGTGGCTGGCCGCGGTCGAGCGCGTCCTGGCCGCCCCCGCGGAGCCGGAGGTGCGCGCCGGGTCGCGCCGCCGCGCCGGCGGGGCGGAGGCGGCGCACCCCGCGGCGCTCCCGGCGGCCCCGGCCCGGCCGGTGGTGCGCCACGCCCGCCCCGCCCTCGCCACCCCCTACGTCTCCCCGCGGGGGGAGACGGAGGAGCGCATCGCCGAGGTGTGGCAGGGGATGCTGGAGGTGGACCGGGTGGGGGTGCACGACGACTTCTTCACCCTGGGCGGCCACTCGCTGTACGCCACGCAGATCATCTCCCGCGTGCGCGAGCAGTTCCGGGTGGACCTCTCCCTCCAGGCCCTCTTCGAGCACCCCACGGTGGCCGGGCTCGCGGAGCAGGTGGAGGCGCTGCACGCCGCCGGGGCCACGGACGAGGTCCCGCCCATCCGGCGCGCCGACCGGAGCAGGCCGCTCCCGCTCTCCTACCAGCAGGAGAGCATGTGGGTGCTGGAGCAGCTGGAGCCCGGGAACCCCTTCTACAACATCCCCGGCGCGCAGCGCTTCGTCGGCCCGCTCGACCTGGGGCTGGCGGAGCGGGCGCTGCACGAGGTGGTGCGGCGCCACGAGGTGCTGCGCACCGGCTTCGAGGTGCGGGACGGGCGGCCGGTGCAGGTGATCCGCGAGGACGCCTTCCCCCCCATGCGCGTGCGCGACCTGCGCGGCGTCCCGGAGGAGGAGCGCGAGGAGGAGGCCATGCGCGTGGTCCGAGCGGAGGCCTCCATCCCCCACGACCTGAGCCGCCCGCCGCTGGTCCGCTCGCTCCTGGTCCGCATGGCCGACGAGGACCAGATCCTGGTCACCACCTTCCACCACGTGGCGATGGACGGGTGGTCGGGCGGGCTCTTCTACGTGGAGTGGAGGGTGATCTACGCCGCCCTGTCGAGCGGCCAGCCCATCCCCCTCCCCGAGCTCCCCATCCAGTACGCCGACTACGCCGTGTGGCAGCGGGAGTGGCTCTCCGGGGAGCGGCTGGAGAAGCAGGTGGCCCACTGGCGGAAGCACCTGGCGCAGGCCCCGGCGGTGCTGGAGCTCCCCGCCGACCGCCCCCGCCCCCCGGTGCGCACCTACAACGGCGGCTACTACAGGCCGTTCGTGGACGCGCGGCTCAAGGGGCGACTGGAGGAGGCGGGGCAGCGCGAGGGGGTCACGCTCTTCATCGTGATGCTCGCCGTGTACTGCGCCCAGCTCTTCCGCTACACCGCGCAGGAGGACCTGATCGTCGGCACCGTGGAGGCCAACCGCCAGCGGAGGGAGACCGAGACGCTGGTGGGCTTCTTCATCAACACCCTGGCGCTGCGCGTCTCGCTGCGCGGCGACCCCACCTTCACGGAGCTGTTCCGCCAGGTGCGCGACGTGGCGCTGGACGCCTACGCCCACGCCGACCTCCCGCTGGAAAAGCTGCTGGACTCCCTGGAGCTGGAGCGCGACCTGAGCCGTAACCCGCTCCTGCAGGTGATGTTCGGGCTGGAGCGCCCCGCGCTCAACACCTTCGCCCCCGAGCAGGGGTGGGACACCGGGCTGCGCTACGTCCCCTGGGGCGGATCGGGGATCGTGGACAACGGCACCACCAAGTTCGACCTGACCTACCTGCTCAAGGACAACGTCGACCACGTGGGCGGGGTGCTGGAGTACAACTCCGACCTGTTCGACCTGTCCACCGTGGAGCGCATGTGGGAGAACTACCACCACATGCTGGAGCAGGTGGCCGCCGATCCCGGGCTGCGCGTCTCCGGGGTCGACGCCCTCGCCCCCGCCGAGCGCGAGCGGCTGCGGACGTGGAGCACGGCCCCGGCCGCGCCCCGCGCCCTCCCCCTGCACCGGTCCTTCGCGGAGCAGGCGCGGCGCACCCCCCACGTCGCGGCGGTGTCGCACGGCGGGGAGTCGCTGACCTACGCCGAGCTGGACGCCCGCTCCGCCCGCCTGGCCCGCTTCCTCCGGGCGCGCGGGGTGGGCCCGGAGACCCGCGTGGGAATCTGCCTGGAGCGGGGCCCGGAGCTGGTGACGGCCCTGCTGGGCGTCCTCAGGACGGGGGCGGCGTACCTCCCCCTGGACCCCGCCTACCCGGCGGAGCGGCTGGAGCACATGCTCTCCGACGCCGCCGTCCCCGTGCTCCTCACCAGCAGCGCGCTGGCCGGCGCTCTCCCGGCGACGGGCGCCGGGGTGGTCCGCCTGGACACGGCGTGGCCGGAGGTCGCCGCGGAGAGCGCCGAGCCCCCGGAGGACGGGGTCGGGGCGGACAACGCCGCGTACGTGATCTACACCTCCGGCTCCACCGGCCGCCCCAAGGGAGTGTTGGTGACGCACTCCGGGGTGGCCGCCCTCCTGGCCGACATGGAGGGGCGGCGCCCGCTGGAGCCGGGCGACCGCTGCAGCGCGTGGACCAGCGTCAGCTTCGACGTCTCGGTCTACGAGCTGTTCTCCGCGCTCCTGGCCGGCGGCACCCTCCTCTTCCCCTCCGAGGAGGTGCGCGCCGACACCGGCGCCTTCGTCCGCTGGCTGGAGGAGCGGGAGGTCCGCTCGGCGTACGTCCCGCCCTTCATGCTGCACGCGCTGGCCGAGCGGGCCGCGGAGGCCCCGGGCCGCCTGGCGCTGCGGCGGCTCCTGGTGGGGGTGGAGCCGATCCCCGAGGCGCTCCTGCACGCGCTCCGCGAGCGCGTCCCCGGGCTGCGCGTGGTCAACGGCTACGGCCCCACCGAGGCCAGCGTCTGCTGCACGCTCTTCTCCGTGGAGCCGCGGGAGACGCAGGGCGAGCGGCGCGTCCCCATCGGGCGGCCGGTGCTGGGGGCGCGGGTCCGGCTGCTGGACGCCGCCCTGAACCCCGTCCCCGTGGGGGTGCCGGGGGAGCTGTACGTGGGCGGCGTCGGGGTGGCGCGCGGCTACCTGGGGCGCCCCGACGCCACCGCGGCCAGCTTCGTCCCCGACCCCGCCGCGGCGGAGCCCGGTGCGCGCCTGTACCGCACGGGCGACCTGGCCCGCTGGCTCCCGGACGGGGAGCTGGAGTACGCGGGGCGCGTGGACCACCAGGTCAAGGTGCGCGGCTACCGCATCGAGACCGGGGAGGTGGAGGCGGCGCTGCTGCGCCACCCCGGGGTGCGGGAGGCGCTGGTGGTGGTCCGCGAGGACGCGCCGGGGGACCGGCGCCTGGTGGCCTACCTCCTCCCGGAGGGCGCCGGCGCGCCCGCCGCGGCGCTGCGCGAGCACCTCCGCGCCGTCCTCCCGCAGTACATGGTCCCGTCCGCCTTCGTGGCGCTGGCGGAGTGGCCGCTGAGCGCCAGCGGCAAGATCGACCGCGCCGCCCTCCCCGCTCCCGATCCCGGGGGCGGGGCGAAGGGGTACGTGGCCCCCCGCACTCCCGCGGAGGCCACGCTGGCGGGGCTCTGGGCCGAAGTGCTGCGCCTGGAGCGGGTGGGGGTGCACGACGACTTCTTCGAGCTGGGCGGCGACTCCATCCTCTCCATCCAGGTGGTGGCGCGCGCCGGCCGGGCCGGGGTGCGGCTCAAGCCGCGCTACTTCTTCGAGCACCCCACCGTCGCCGAGCTGGCGGCGCTGGCGGAGACCACCGCCGCCGTGGAGGCGGAGCAGGGGACGGTGGCCGGCGAGGCGCCGCTCACCCCCGTCCAGGCCTGGTTCTTCGAGCGCGGCTTCCCCGAGCCCGCGCGCTGGAACATGCCGCTCCTGCTGGCCCCGCGCGAGCCGCTGGACCACGCCGCGCTGGAGGGGGCGGTGCGCGCCCTGGCGGCGCACCACGACGCCCTCCGCGCCCGCTTCTCGCGCGGGGAGGACGGGCGCTGGACGCAGACGTTCGCCGGGCTGGAGCAGGAGGTCCCGGTGGAGCGCGTGGACCTTTCCGCGGTCCCGGCGGCGGAGCGCGCCGCGCTGGTGTCGCGCCGCTCCTCCGAGCTGCAGGGCTCCCTGGAGCTGGCCGGCCCCCTGGCGCGGGTGGCCCACTTCGACGCCGGTCCGGACGAGCCGGGGCGGCTCTTCCTGGCGGTGCACCACCTGGTGGTGGACGGCGCCTCCTGGCGCACGCTCCTGGAGGACCTGCAGAGCGCCTACGGGCAGCTCCGGCGCGGCGAGCCCGTCTCCCTCCCGCCCAAGACCACCTCGTTCCGGGAGTGGGCCACCCGGCTGGCGGAGCTCGCCCGCTCCGGCGCGCTGGACGGGGAGCTGGACTTCTGGGCCGGGCCGGCCCACGCCGGCGTCGCTCCCGTCCCCGTGGAGATGGACGGCCCCGACCTGGTGTCCACCGAGACCACGGCCGGGGCGGCGCTCACCCCGGAGGAGACGCGTGCCCTGCTGCAGGACGCCCCCGCGGCCTACCGCACCCAGATCAACGACCTCCTCCTGGCGGCGGTGGCCCGCGCCCTGGGCCGCTGGACCGGCGACCCCCGCGTGCTGGTGGACCTGGAGTCGCACGGGCGCGAGGAGGACCGGGTGGAGGGGACCGACCTGTCCCGCACGGTGGGGTGGCTCACCGCGGTGTACCCGGTGCTGCTGGACCTGCGCGGCGCCGCGGGCGAGGCGGCGGCCGTCCGGGCGGTCAAGGAGCGGCTGCGCGCGGTCCCCGGGCGTGGCATCGGCTACGGGGTGCTGCGCTGGCTGGGCGCCCCGGCCACGCGCGAGCGGCTGCGGGCCCTCCCGCAGGCGCAGGTCAGCTTCAACTACCTGGGGCAGCTCGACGGCACCTTCGCGGAGGAGGGGGCGTTCCGGCTGGCGCCGGAGGACACGGGCCGGGCCCACGCCCCGCAGGGGGAGCGCCCGTACCTGCTGGAGCTGGCGGGCGGGGTGGAGGGGGGCCGCTTCTTCCTGCGCGCGGGGTACAGCACCGCCCGGCACCGCCCGGAGACCGTCCGCCGCGTGGTGGAGGACGTGCTCGCCGAGCTGCGGGCGCTGCTGGCGCACTGCACGGCGGAGGGCGCCGGCGGCTACACCCCCAGCGACTTCCCCCTGGCCGGGCTCACGCAGCCCGAGCTGGACGCGCTGCTGGGGAGCGAGCGGGGGATCGAGGACGTGTACCCGCTGACCCCCATGCAGGAGGGGATGCTCTTCCACACCCAGCTCGCGCCGGGGGGCGGGGCGTACCTGGGACAGTTCATGTACGACCTGGTGGGCGAGCTGGATGCGGAGGCGTTCGGCGAGGCCTGGAACGGGGCGGCCCGGCGCCACGCGGTGCTCCGCACCTCCTTCCCCTGGAGCGGGGAGCGTCCCTTCCAGGTGGTGCGGCGCGAGGGCGGGGTCCCGCTGCGCACCGAGGACTGGAGCGCCCTCTCCGCGGCCGACCAGTCGGCGCGGCTGGAGGCCTTCCTGGCCGCGGACCGCGAGGCGGGCTTCGACACCGCCCGCGGACCGCTGATGCGTCTGGCGCTCTTCCGCACCGGCGAGGGGCGGCACCGCCTGGTCTGGACCCACCACCACGTCCTCCTGGACGGGTGGAGCCTCCCGCTGGTGTTCCGGGACGTGGCCGCGCTGTACGACGCCCACGCGGGCGGCCGCCCGGCCGCGCCGGCCCCGGTCCGCCCATACCGCGACTACATCGCCTGGCTGCAGCGGCAGGACCTGGCGTCGGCGGAGGCGTTCTGGCGCGGGCAGCTGGCCGGGACCCGGGCGCCCACCCCCTTCGGGATCGACCGGCCGGTCCCCGCCCGCGCGGCGGGCGTCGAGCGGGCCGCCGCCCGGCTCTCCGCGGGGGAGACCCGGCGCCTGGAGGAGACGGCGCGCGGCGCCGGGCTCACCCTGAACACGCTGATGCAGGGGGCGTGGGCGCTCCTCCTGTCCCGCTACTCCGGCGAGGAGGACGTGGTCTTCGGCGCGACGGTCTCGGGCCGCCCGGCGGAGCTCCCCGGGGTGGAGGAGATGGTGGGGATCTTCATCAACACCCTCCCCGTGCGGGTGCGGGTGGACGCCGCCGCGCCGGTCCTCCCGTGGCTGCGCGGGGTGCAGGAGCGGCACGCCCGGGTGCGGGAGTACGAGTTCTCGCCGCTGGCGCAGGTGCAGCGCTGGAGCGGGGTGCGGGGACCGCTCTTCGAGAGCATCCTGGTGTTCGAGAACTTCCCGGTGGAGGCGGCGGTGGGCGACGCGCCGGAGCGCGACTTCCACGTGGAGGCGGTGGACGGGCTCCAGCAGACGGACTACCCCCTCTCCCTCACCTCCTGGCTCGCCGGGAGGGAGCGCGCGCTGCACGTCAGCGCCACCTTCGCCCGCGCCCGCTTCGAGACGGAGGCGGTGGAGCGGATGCTGGGCCACTTCCTGGCGGCGCTCGCGGCCTTCGCGGACGCCCCGGACCGCACCGTGGGCTCCCTGTCGCTGATGGGCGGGGAGGAGCGCCGGCAGGTGCTCTTCGCGTGGAACAC
>CAVTCB010000012.1:0-446244 GCA_963733105.1 uncultured Gemmatimonadales bacterium
AGCGCGACGATGCGGACGGCGGGATCGGCGTCGAGCGCGTTGACCGCTGCCCCGGTGCCGCGGCCGCCGCATCCGACGACCCCGACCCTGATCTCGTCGGAGCCGGCGGGGTGCGCGGCGAAGAGTTCGGGCCAGGGCGACGGTCGAGAATCCCGCGGCGGTCTTCAGGAACGTACGGCGGCTCGGGTCCATCATCGGGGCTCCTTGTCGAAGTCCTCGCGCGCGCGGCCGAGTATGCCACAGGGCGGGAGCGATGGGGATACAATTCGCGGCCCGTGCCACGGACGATCGGAGTCGCGCTCATCGGCCAGAAGTTCATGGGCCGCGCCCACGCCAACGCCTGGGGCCAGGTGAACCGCTTCTTCGACCTGCCGGTCGAGGCGCGGGCGGAGATCGTCGCCGCGCAGGGACCGGAAGACGCTGCCGGAGTTCGCGCGACGCTTCGGGTTCGCGCGCTGGACCGCCGACTGGCGCGAGATCGCGGAAGCGCCGCGGGATCGAGCTCGTCGACGTCGCGACGCCCGAACGACCTCCACGCCGAGCAGGCGATCGCGATGCTCGAGGCCGGCAAGCACGTCGCGTGCGAGAAGCCGCTCGCCGGGACGCTCGCGGACGCGCGCGCGATGCGCGACGCGGCCAAGAAGGCGAAGCGGCGCGGCGAAGACGTTCGTCTGGTTCAACTACCGCCGCTGTCCGGCGATCGGCGCTCGCGTGGAAGCTCGTCCGCGAGGGGCGCCTCGGGCGGATCCTCCACGTGCGCGCGCGCTACCTGCAGAGCTGGGGCGGCGCCGACGACGCCGCGCTCGTGGCGGTTCGACCGCGACGCGCGCCGGCTCCGGCGCGCACGGCGACCTGAACGCGCACATCGTCGACCTCGCGCGCTTCCTCGTCGGCGAGGAGATCGTCGAGGTCCACGGCGCGATCGAGCGCGACGTCTCGGTCGAAGGAAGCGCGCAGAGACGTCGACGACTGCGTGCTCTTCCTCGCGACGCTTCGAGGGCGGCGCGACGGCGAGCTTCGAGGCGTCGCGTCTCGCGCACGGCCACCTGAACGACAACACGATCGAGCTGAACGGCGAGCAGGGCTCGCTGCGGTTCGCGCTTCGAGGACATGAACGCGCTCGAGTTCTTCGACGCGACGCGAGAACCGCGCGACGCAGGGCTGGCGCGCGCATCGTCGCGACGGCGCCCGGCGCGCACCCGTACGTCGAGAGCTGGTGGCCCGACGGCCACGTGCCTCGGCTACGAGCACACGTTCGTGAACCAGGCGGCCGACATCCTGCGCGTGCTCGGCGGACAGCGGCCCGAGCTGCCGCTTGCCCGACTTCGAGGACGCGTACCAGACCCAGCGCGTGCTCGAGGCCGCGCTGCTCTCGGCGCGCGAGGGCGCCGCCGTCAAGCTCGTCGGAGATCGGGTAGGCTCCGAACCATCCATGCCGCGACCCGTCTCCCTCTTCACCGGCCAGTGGGCCGACCTGCCGCTCGAGGACCTCTGCCGCGAAGGCGCGCGCGTTCGGCTACGACGGCCTCGAGCTCGCGTGCTGGGGCGATCACTTCGAGGTCGACCGCGCGCTCGCCGAACGACCGTCGTACGTGAAGCGCGCACTGGGACCTGCTGCAGGCGCACGGGCTCGGCTCGCTTCGCGATCAGCAACCACCTCGTCGGGCAGGCGGTGTGCGACGCGATCGACGAGCGCCACCAGGCGATCCTGCCGCCGCGCGTCTGGGGCGACGGCGATCCCGAGGGCGTGCGCCGGCGCGCCGCGGAGGAGATGAAGGCGACCGCGCGCGCGGCGCGGCGCTTCTTCGACGCCGCGCCCGCCGCCGTGAAGGACGTGCTGCGGCGGACGGGCCGCACGGTCGTCGTCGGCTTCACGGGCAGCTCGATCTGGCCGCTCGCCTACGCGTTTCCGCCCGTGCCGCCCGGCCAGATCGAGGCCGGCTTCGCGGACTTCGCGCGGCGCTGGGGCGCCGATCCTCGACGCGTTCGACGAGGCACGGCGTGTCGTTCGCGCTCGAGGTGCACCCGACCGAGATCGCGTTCGACATCGTCGACGGCGCGGCGCGCGCTCGCGGCGATCGGGGGCCACCGCGCGCTTCGGCTTCAACTTCGATCCCGTCGCACTTCGGCTACCAGGGCGTCGACTACCTCGGCTTCCTGCGCGAGTTCGGCGAGCGCGTCTTCAACGTGCACGTGAAGGACGTCTGGTGGTCGGACGCGCCGTGCGACGGCCGGCGTCTTCGGCGGCCACCTCGACTTCGGCGCGGCCGGGCGGCGCTGGGACTTCCGCTCGCCCGGGCGCGGCCGCATCGACTTCGAGGGCATCGTGCGCGCGCTCAACCACGCCGGCTACGCAGGGCCCGCTCACGGTCGAGTGGGAGGACCCGATGATGGACCGCGAGCACGGCGCGCGCGAGGCCGCGGCCTTCGTGCGGCGGCTCGACTTCCCGCGCGAGCGGGACGGCGTTCGACGCCGCGTTCTCGCGAGGGGGCGGATGAGCTCGCGCAGTCCGCGCCGTTCCGCCTGTCGGTGATGATGTTCCTCCAGTACGCGGTCTGGGGCGCCTGGCTGCCGACGGCGGCGCTCTACCTGCGACGGAGGCGCTGCACTTCAGCCGGGCGCAGATCGGGATGATCCTCGGGCTCGCCGGCTCGATCGGCGCGGTCGCGTCGCCGTTCATCGCGGGCCAGGTCGCCGACCGGTACTTCAACACGGAGCGATTCCTCGCGGTGCTGCTCCTGGTCGGCGCGGGCATCAATTGGGCTCTCGCGGCGCAGACGACGCTACGAGTGCGTGGCTCGGCTCTCGATCGCCTACAGCGTGGTGTTCATGCCGACGCTCGCGCTGTCGAACTCACTGGCGCTTCGCGAACCTGACCGATCCGCGAGCGCGAGTTTCCGATCGTCCGGGTGTTCGGCACGATCGGGTGGATCGCGGCGAGCTCGGCGTTCCCGGTGATCTGGAAGGTCGAGAACGCGCCGGAGAAGCTGGTCGAGTCGCTTCGGTTCTCGGCTGGGATCGCGGTCGTCTACGCGGCCTGGTGTCTCGTGGCGCTTCCGAAGACCCCGCCGAGGCGGGAAGGCGTCGAGCCGCTCGCGTTCGCGAAGGCGCTGCGTTTGCTCCAGATCCCCGCGTTCGCCGTCCTCGTGCTCGTGAGCCTGCCAAATCCTCCCGGTTAGGCGACTGACCCCGGTCAGTATTACCTAGCGATCAGCTCGACCGCGGCTTAAGCCTTGGTCAGCTCCCCATACCAATTAGGAAGGGCGTTCCCGGACGCGCGAGAAGTGAACAGCACCGGGACCAGATCAATCTGGTGACGCCACGGATCGACTTCAACGATGAAGGCCAAGCACTTAGTGTCGGAGCGCGGTGTTCAGCACAAAGGCGCGCACCTCCAGGTCTCCGTACGACAGCCGCTCGGCCTGGGCTTCGAACTGCTGCCGCGCCTCCTCCAGGGGCTTCTTGGGAGCCTGTCCTCGGCGGTAGTCGCCCGAGTCCCACTGGGGGCAGTTGTACCAGCCTACAAGGTACAGCCCGTGGCGGCAGGGGTTGTCCTTGAGATAGCGCCCCACCAGCTGTGTCTCCATCGCGGATTTCAGCTTGGGGTTCCAGCACCCCTTCGCCTCGATGATCAACGTCAGGACGTCCAGGTCTCCCCCGCGGAGATCAGGGACGAAGGCGTTCACGTGGATGTCGGTGTTCTCGCCCTTCGCGTCGCCCTCTCCCCGACGGATCTCCACCTCCCGGTTCACCACGACGCCCCGTCGCGCGAGGTCCTCCTGGAGGTGGCGCTTCACGTAGTTGGACAGGGCATTCTCGTCTTTCGGCTGGTATCTCCCCTGCGCATCGGGGCCGTTCCACAGGTCGATGGCCGCCGGGGTGTCACTCTGAAGCTTCACCTCCAGGCGCCGGAGCGATGCCGCGACCGCGTCCAGCAGCTCGCTCCCGCTTCGCACCAGCCGGCCCTCGTGGGTCTCTCCGAGTCGTAGGACATCGGCGGGCGAGGGCGGGAGCCAGGTCCTAGAACGGGCGTTCACCCGTGCAGCGTGGAGGGTATACTTGAGCCAGTCGAGCTGCCGCAGCTCGTTGATGCACCACTGGAGTGCGCGGACCGCTTCGAACGTACCGCGGTCCCTGAGCGCGTGCAGGAGGCCCTCCCGGAACCATCTCACCTGCTCCCCCGGGCCGACGCGCCCTCCTTCATCGCTGTCGTCCGGATCGTCCGTGTGGGGATACCTGCGCGCGACCCACACGTACAACGCAGCGAGATGGTGCTCGGACAGGACCTCGTGCAGCCGCTGACGCTGACGCGAGCCAGCCACCACCGAGACGACCTCCCGGCCGAAGTCCTCGTCGGCCTCGAACGCGGCCCAGACCGCGTCCCACCCCTCGTTGGGCGCGTGCTGCAGAGGAGCGCAGCAGCGGTCACTGAGCGCGTGCGCTGGTCCGCGTCGGCGGGGAGCGGAAGCTGAACCAGGGAGCGCGCATACTCGGCAGCTTCGGCCAGGTCGTGGCTGAGCGCCGCACCGAGGAGGCCCTCAAACGTCCCTGCCTTCATACCGGGCTCGGCCGCCTTGTCGAGCAGGGCGCGGGACAGCCGGTTGTCCCAGCAGTATTCGAAGTGCTCCAGCCCGAATACGTTCCCGTGGCTCCGGTTGTCCCTGTCGATCTCGCGGCCGAGCACTTCGAGCAACCGCACAGGCGCCGCGCGGTACACAACGCAGATCAGCTTCTTGTGAATGGTGTAGTGTGGGTCGCTGTTGATGTATGGGTACACGACGATGACCGGGGCCCAGCGCGCCCAGTCCTCGGTGGAGAA
The DNA here is from genome assembly GCA_963733105.1 of uncultured Gemmatimonadales bacterium. Classification (GTDB taxonomy): domain Bacteria; phylum Gemmatimonadota; class Gemmatimonadetes; order Longimicrobiales; family Longimicrobiaceae; genus JAFAYN01. The sequence goes on from CAVTCB010000012.1 coordinate 4,821, forward strand.
CTCGGCAACGAAGTCCGGATCGGTGGCGAGTACGAGCCGGAGCGCCTTGTAGCCTGCGAATGCCGGAGGGTACCACGGTTCGATCCCGAGCCAGCGGTCGGGCTCCGGATCCCGCTCTCGCAGGTAGCGCTTGGCGGCCGCGACGATCCGCTCGCGCGTACGTGGCTCTGCCTCTTGCCAACCCGCGAGGGAGGTCAGGTCCGGGTCGAATTCCTCCTCATAGCGCCGGCTGCTGGGCGAGAGCGAGAGCTCCATCGTCAGCTTCCAGAAGCCATCAGGATCACCGGCCTCACACCGCTCCAGGGCGTTCTGCACCCGCTGCGCGGGCGGAGGGTCCAGCAGAGGGGGGCGGCGTAGCTCCCGCTCCTTCCAGCGCTCCTCAAGCGCTTTGTGCTCCGCATGCGCGGACCTCAGCTCCGCTGCGTGTGGGGAATCCAGCTCCACGGGCTCTAACAGAGGAGCGAGCGCACTGCGCAACGGCTCGCTCCGGAGCGTGGCCTCGAGAACCTCGCTCACTTGGCTGGGATCGTCGCGGTTGAACAGCCGCTGCAGAAGCTCCGCGCCGAACCGCTTCGCTCCTTCCGACCCCGGGCCGCACACCAGCCAGTCCAGGAGCCAGGAGACATCGCCGCGAGCGACAAGCAGGCGTCCCGGGTGCAACACAGACCAGACCTGTTTTTCGCTGGTGATGCGCTCCAACAGCGCAAGCACCAGGGCACGCCGCTGCTCCTCGTCCTCCCAGACGAGTTCCGAGAGCTCCCGCTCGCGCTCCCTTCCGACGATCGGTGCGTGGTGCTCGAAGCGGAGGAGCACGACGTCCGCGAAGAGGCCGAGCATCGTACCATGCGGCTTGCTCTGCCACACCCGGAGCAGGACCTCGTCCGCCAGCTCCTCCAGAACGTCCCTGTGCGAGTGGAGGTGCCGAGGAGCGTGCTCCTTCACCCATTCCAGCGCAGCCGGCAGGTCGTCGTCCCGAAGGGTGGACGGCAGACAGCTCCGGATGAAGTGCTTGTACTGCCCGTAGAGGTTCGGCCGCCGGAGCGGAGTCAGGGATCGGAACAGCTCCTCGGCGCTGAGGTGCTCCGGCCATAGTGCTTCTAGGGCGTGTCCACGGATCTGGTCATCTGGGTCCTCCTTGCGGTCGAGGTCCAGCAGTGGCCGGAGCTGCGGCCGGTGCTGCGGGTCCGCGACGCGCGCCGCAGCGTGCGCGGCCTCGTCGCGCAGGCCGATCGGCTCGGCGGGGTCCAGCGCCACGCGGATGAGGTCCTCCTTCAGGTCGGTGACCTTGCAGGCCTCCGCGATGTTGATGGCGGCCCGGCGGGCGACGAATTCCCTTCCCCGGTCCGCGATGTAGGGCCGGATCTGGCTGTGCAGCCCGGGGTGCGCGAGCTTACGGTACAGCGGCTGCAGGCCCCAGTCGGTGTCGACGATGCGCTCGCTGTCGTAGGCGTCGAGCAACGCCTGCACGAGGGCGTGGCGCTGCTCGGGATCGGCGGTGGCGACGTCGCCCCGGAGCAGGGCGTCCGGATCGAGTTCCGTGAGCACCGTGAACGCGTCTGGCCGCATGCTGGCCACCCATGCGGCGGTTTCGTGGAGTTGCGGCACGAGGCGGCGTTCGGGGTCATGCGGGTTGGTGAGCAGGCCGAGCACCTGGTCCAGGTCAAGCCCACTCTTCGACCGCCCAGTAAGCGGCGAGGAACTCCGCGTACGTCTGGTGGGCCCATCCCATCCGGTTCGGACCACGGGACGAAAACAGCCCCGTGCCGAGCACCTCCTTGAGGGCGCCGTCGCTCGGCCCGGGCGCGTCGGGCGACCCGGCCTTGAGTTCCCGGAAGGTCAGATCCTCCTGCGGCACGGGACCGGCTTCCGGGCCGCCCCACACCGCATACCGGTTGCCGAACACCGTCGCCGCCGCGATCCGGGCCGCCAGGCGGAGGCGCTCACCGACGTCCACCGGTCCGCGGTAGCCCGCTTCGAGGCGCGCTTCGTTGTTCTCGGCCGCGAGGAACCGGCAGCCGCTCAGGTAGAGGTCGACCCGGCGGGCCGGGAGCTGTCTACCCTGCAGCTTGGTGCGGAGCAGGAAGTCCAGCGTGATCGGCCGGTTCGCCAGCGCCTCCGCCTCGCGCTCGGCCACCTCGGCCAGGAATTCGTCCGCGTCCAGCCCATTCGCCACGGCAGCCGCCGCCACGTCGACCCGCCGGAGCGGCGCCAGCTCGTAGATGCCGACGCCCTCCTGACCCCAGCGTCTGATCAGCCCGCTTTCGAGCGTCTGGGGCCAGTCGCCCGTTCGGCAGGCCACGCGCAGGCGGAGCCGGTCCGTGGGCAGGTGCTCCAGCGCCTCGGGAAGCATGGCGGCGAGAGTGTCCACCCGGAGCAGGCACTCGTCGAGGCTGTCCAGGAATAGGTCCAGCATGGCGTCGCCATCTGCCCAGGCCCGGATCTCCGGCGCCCCGGTGAGGCGCCTGAAGAGGCGGTCCTCGCTCCCGTACGCGCGGAGATCGATCGAAAGCGGGGGTGAGGAACCGGCGGAATGGGCCAGCTGCCGGACGCGCCCGTACTCACGCGCGACCGCGCTCGATTTGCCGATCCCCGGCTCACCGAGCAGCACTAGGCAGGGAGTAGCGCCAAGTTCAGCGAACGGTACCACGTGTGGATAGTACCTTCGCCCCCACTCGGTGGTGGGGTCGACGAGATAGCCGGCGTCCTCGAGGCTGAACGAGGCCTCGCGCGGACACCAGAACCGATCCCATTCGTAGTGCAGCTTCGGCATCAGGCGCTTCGGGTCAAGGGCGAGCCGCGCGGTTCAGGAGCTCATCCACCTCGGAAAGACCGAGGCGCAGGAGCCTGTCCTGGATCGAGAGCACACGGAGGAGGAGCTCGCGGTCGTCCATCTCGTCCGCTTCGCGAAGGACCGCGGACAGAGCGGCTACGAGATCGCCGGCGTTGTAGAGAGACATCCTGCCTTCCCGCTCGAACACGTTCGCCAGACCCTCTATCACGTCGAGCGCCGAGAGCGGGTTCTTTGAAGCCTCGATGACGACCCAGTCCACAACGCCAGTCAACCTGACGGATCTCTCCTCCCCACTGCTGAGGGCTCCACGCTCCTCTCTCGCCGAAATGAGGGCCAGTGCGATCTCCGCGGTGAAGTGGGACCCAGGGCCTTCGTCGTTGAACGCGAATGCGATGTGGTCGATGGCTACATCCGGCACGTTCTCCTGGCTGAGCATCCGGAGAAGGCCTCGGCGGCACTCCTCCCGGTAGGCGGCACTCTTGACATTGGCGCAGAGTACCTGCGCCGTTCCCTTCCACGCACCGTCGGGAGCACCCGCCAGGCCGTCGAAGATCTGCTCGGCAGTGATGTGGCCCGCGAGCCACGAGAGCGCCGAGATGCGCCCGTAGGTCTCGGCCGCGACCTCGATCGCTTCCGAGCGGAGGCGGCTCAGGAGAGGCCCCACGCGGTCGTAGTGCTCGCGGTACTGGTAGTAGAGCACGGGCTCCAGGTATCTCCAAAGTGACGGCGGCGTCGCCGCGGGCATTTCCGAATCCCGGCAGAGAACCGACTCCACGATGGGCCAGCCGATCTCCGGGCGGGTGCACACCGTGAAGGCGAGGATGTGGAGTATACCAACCCGGGTGGACGGCTGAGCGTCCGCTGCGAAATTGTGGATCGTGCGGATCAGGAGGTCGGGAACGGGCCGCTCGTGCTCGATCAGGTGATTGCAGAAGTGCACCGCTGCGATCGCGGCGACGCCCCGCGGTCGGTTGATCGCCTGGTTCAGGAGCCGGTCGTCCCGGTCTTCCACGGTCTCCGCTTCGCTCGTCTCAGCAGCGCTGTCCGACAGGTCCGGGCGCTGGCTCAACTGGTACAGCAGCGTAGTAAGCCGGGAAGCGTCCTCCTCTCCGAGCAGAACGTGAGCACATGCTTCTGCTGCCTCACTCGCTGTATTCCGGGATGACCAGACAGCCGGGTGCTGATCGAGCCGGTCCAGCAGACGAACCGCCAGCTCCTCGGCGTCGGGAAGCGGTTCCTGGGGCGTCCAGCCAGCCATGGGCGTCACGTTCCCGAACCGATAGCGCAGGTGGTTCGCGACGCCGTTCGCCACCGCATCGATGTAGCCGTGGTGTACCCCGGCATCGCTGAGCACGCCAACCTGGTTCAGCATCCCAACCGGCGCGATCTCGGCCGCTCCGCGGAGGACGCTCTGTAGCGAGTGGCGTCCGCTTCCGTACTCGTACTCGCCGACCTTCGACGTGCCCACCCGTGCGTCGAAGAACCTCGCGAGCCGGACCAGCGTCCCGGTCGAGAGCTGGAGCAGTTCGTCGGCGGAGAGCAGCGGCGGCTCCGACCCATCACACATGTCGAGCCGCGGCAGGGGCCGGGCGGGGCCGAACCGCGGCTCCCACGCGTCGAGGAACGCCTGCGTTTCCGGAAGACGAAACGGGCGGGGCACCCACTGGAGGAACTCGTAGATCTTCCGGACGCGGACCTCGCGCCAGTCGTCGTCTTCGTCGAGGTCGTGCAGGCCGAGCACGATCCGTTGGTGTCGCTCCCGGGCGTCGTCCGGGAGGTACGGGTACGTGTCGAGGGTTAACTCCCCGAGCTCGTGATCAACGCCCGCGCGCATGAGAACCGGGTCGCAGAGCTGCGCGGCCGCTCCGTCGCCGTTCGCCTCTGGATTCGTGCGGTACGCCTGGATCAGGAGGTATCGGAGTCCCAGATCGGCCCTCAGGCGCAAGAGCGGCTCGTGCTCTCGCCACCAAGCATCGTTCCGTGCCGCGCGACTCTTCAGTGCCCGCTCAAGGATGTCGAGGAGAAAGTTCTCACTTTCATATCGCATCAACACGCCGCGGCTGTGGCGGCGCCGGTACGATGTGCTGCCGAGACGCCCGGACCGGATCCGCGCACCATTCCATGCGCTCCAATCGTCATCGGCCTCGTCGGGAATCTCGTCGGGAGGCACGATGGTCTCGATGAAGCGAGTGAGCAGCCAGTCGGACTCCGCCAGCCGATCCTCCAAGACTGTCCGGAATCTCGTGCCGATTGAACCGCAAGGCTCCCAGAGTGACACCGTCTCCAGCGTCGAAGTCGTAGGTCACGCGTGGGGGCTCCGTCGCCTGCGCGGGAGTCAAGAACCCCCACAGCAGATCGTCGCCGCCCCCTGTAGCCCGAACGAATGACGACAGTGCCCGGCCGAGCGTGTGCCGGTGGTCCTCGCGCGCATCGTCCAGGAACGCTTCGAGCAGTTCGCGGATTCCTTCCGTTTGCCACACACCCGCGGCGCCCAGGCTGCTGAGGATGTTCCACGTGATCCGGGAGCGACGCTCCGGCGAGTTCGCGAGATCGTCGCCCAACACGTCCCGCCAGATCGCCACGACCTGCGCCGAGTGAGTCTCGACCCATGTACGCAGATGCCAGACGAGTGAGAGAAGCGACTGCTCGCCGAGCTCGGGCTCGCTGCGCACCAGCGGCAGCACGTGCGAAGCGAGCATCTGCCAGCCATGCATCTCCCCGGGTCCACCCCAGTAGCCGAATGAACAGGTCCGGGTACGTTCTCAGCAGCCAGCGGAGGAGTGGCCAGTCCTCATCGACGGGAACGATCTCCGCGAGCGACTCCGCCACAAGGCGCCGGAGATGGTACGCCAACGACTCGTCGTTCAGGGTCGCGCGCACCTGCTGCCGGAACCGTGATGGGTCCTGCGCACGCAGGTAGAAGAAGAACACCCGCACCGTCGGCCGGATGAAGGGGACGGGAAGCTTGCCGCGTATGAACTCGAGCAGGGTCTCGCCGCGCGACAGGGCGCCATGGACCGCGAGGCAGTCGAGGAGCGTCTGGTGGCTGAAAGAGAAGGGTGTTGGGACGAGGCTCTGAAAGGACCTGCTGGCTGACCAGGCGCTGGACGAGCCGGTCCGGCTCGGGACCGGCTCGCTCGCCGACCCAGCCGTCCAGCGTCGCCCTGGCGACCGTCAGCGTCCGCTGCTCGACCAGGCGCTCGGCCATGTCCGCCAGCACGGCCATGGCGGGCGGGCCGAGCAGGGGATCGCCTGCCACGGTCTCGTGGAGGTAGCGCTCGTACAGGTGGTAGGCCGAAGCAACGTCGCCCGGCCCCGAAGCCGAGCCGCGGGCGACCTTCTCGAAGATGCGGAGGTGCTGGGGGACCCGGAGTAGCGCTCTGAGCTCCTCCGTCAGCTCGCCTGTGCCCACGCCCCAGCGCGAGAGCAGCGGGGCGACCTGGGAGTCGAAGTCGAGCGGCTCGATCGCCACTGTCTCGCCCCAGGTGCGGCCGCGAAGAAGCGGGTCGTAGTGGAGGTCGAAGTCCCGGCATGCGACCACGACCGTCACTCCGTCGATGGTACGGAGCCGGTCGATCAGCCCGAGGAACAGGCGGAGCGAGCCGTGGCTCCGATGCAGCGACAGGACGTCCAGGGAGTCGATGATGACGATGACCCGGCGATGGACGGCGAGTCGTGCGCACCGCCCCACGATATCACTGGGTAGGCCCAGCCTCTGGAGGTCGTCCTCGGACGAGGCCTCCGCAAACAGGTCGGCCTTGATGAAGAGCACGGTCGCACCCTGCTCGCTCTCAATCCGGTCCGCGAGATCCAGGAGCACGCAGGTCTTCCCGCCGCCGGGCCTGTCCGTCACCAGGATGTCGCGCCGCCCCTCCTTGATGGCGCGGCGAACCACATCGACCTCGGGCCGCTGGAAGCGCTCACCATCAACCGTGCGGATCCACTCCCGGCCAATCGCAGAGGCCGCGCGGAATGTGGTGATGGTCTCCGCTTCGCTGTAGGGGGGCGCCGGGTACAGCCCGCGGGCTTCCAGGGCAGAAACAACGTCTTCCTTGCAGAGGAGGAAGGGGGCGTCGCGAAGCTTCGCCTGGTGACTGCCGAGGAGCCGCTCCAGGGCGTCGCGCGCAGCCAGCGGGTTCGGTACGATGCGGGCGAGGTCGGCGAGGTTCTGTCGGTCCCATTCGTCCAGGGTGTGCGCCGGGCCGAAGAAGATCCGGGCGCCGAGCCGCAGTGCTGCGGCATCATCCCGGCCGACGATCCGGGCGAACCGCGCGAGGATCTCCTTGGCGGCCCCGGACGCTCCCAAGACGAACGCCCCGTAGTCGGGGAAGCTACGGGCAGCCTCCGCCAGCCGGTGCAGGTCACCGAACGGGGTCTGCGAGTAGAAGTAGACCTGGACCTGCGGATCGCCTTCGAGCTGGTCGCGAGCCTTGAGGATCTCCCCCTGCAGCGTTGAATCGCCTAGGGACCAGGTGGCATACTCGGACTGGCTCTTCTTCGCCTGAACGTGGATCCGGCGCCCATCGGTGAAGAGGACCACCACGTCGTCAACGTGAATGTATGAGTCCTCGCCCGGCAATCCTGTGGATTCGCCCTGGACAGCTTTGATGGCGGGCTCGACCAGCAGTCGAATGATCCAGTACAGGGCTACACGCAGCTGGTACTCGTCGCCCTGCGAGGAGCGGGTTCCCGCAATGCTCATGCGTATCCTGTCAGACCGTTGAGTCCTGATCCCACCCGGAGTCGTCCCCAGTCCGTGTCTGGACGCCCTTGATCAAGCCGACCTGTACGATCCCGTCGCGCTCAGGTCGGTCGAACAGTGAGAGGCCACGATCCCTACGCTCGGTTCTCGGATTGATCAATCACCACGAATCCCGAATATACACCGTATCCCATTCCACGGCGACGGACATCAGCCCGGCAAGAGCGAAGGCTTGTTGAGTTTAGAGCCAGGTGACAGTCGCGGTGAAGCGGACCGCTGACTCTAAACCGGCGGCGCTTCCGCTCTAGCCAGGGGGTATATCCCGAGCCTCAGCGAATGCCGAGACGCAGATGGGTTTGGCGGGACAGATGCTACCGCTTACTCGTCCAGTGTCAGATGGTTGGATTTAGGGCGCAAAGAGCGACGAACTTTCTGGAAGAGGATCATCTGCCCTCCTAGATTCGGCGGGTTCACCGTGGGCCGGCAGCGCCCCTTCTTCTGGCCTCAGCGGTAGATCACGTGTCCATGCCAGAAACCAAGAGAGCGGTCCGGGGGATCTCGTCCCCGGGGCCGCTCTCTTTTTTGCGTCACTCAAGCCGCGCAACTCTACGCAAATGCTCCTGGTCCCACCGCTGGCCCCACGGCGCAGTTTCGTGCGCCGAACATCGGGTGCCGAGCACGCAAGTCGTTGTCCTGCTTGAAGAGGCGCCGCCCGGATTCGAACCGGGGGTCGAGGATTTGCAGTCCTCTGCCTTACCACTTGGCCACGGCGCCGGCACTTCGAGAGCGGGCAACCGGACTCGAACCGGCGACCTCAACCTTGGCAAGGTTGCGCTCTACCAACTGAGCTATGCCCGCAACAGGGCGACAAACATACCACGCTCCCCCCGGCCGGTCAACCCGCGGCGCGGGGTCCCTCCCCGCTGCGGCGGGGGCCGGCGCGTTGACAGCGCGGGGGGGCGACCGCTAGCGTCCTGCCAGCCGCCGCCCCGGGAAGACGGGGCACTCCCGGACCTGTCCACGCGGAAACGCGAGCCCTCATGAAGCTGCTCCGACGCGCGCTCGGTGCGTCCCTTTCCCTTCTCCTCTGCGCGGGCGCGGCGCGGGCGCAGGGGGAGGACGCCCGCGTCCTCCCGCGCGGCTACGTCGCCTTCACGGCCGGGGGCGAGTACACCATCTTCGACTCGCGGACCGGCGGCGCGCAGGGGGGCTCGCTGGGCGCCCCGTTCGCCGCCGCCTTCCCCGCCTCGTCCTTCGCCGCGCTGGGGGCGGCGCGCGACTCGCTGGCGCGCTTCTTCGCGCGCACCAACCGCCCGGGGGAGAGCTTCGCGCTGGGAGCGGAGGACGTGCTCCCGGGGACGCTGGACGTGGGCCTCTCCGCCCAGCGGAGCCGGGCGCCGCTCTCGCTGCAGGCGGGGATCGCGAGCCGGCTGAACCTGCGCGTGACGGTCCCGATCGAGCAGTCGCAGACGGAGCTCACGGGCGCCCGCATCCGCGGGGGGAGCATCGGCTTCAACCCCACCGCCACGCGCGACACGCTCTCGAAGCTGCTGGCCCGGATCGACACCTCGCTGGCCCGCCTCGCGCGGCAGGAGTACCTCCCGCTGGCGGGCTCGCGCGCGGGGCAGGAGATCCAGGCCCGCTACGCCCGGGCGACGGGGCGCGCGGACACGCTCCCCCTCCCCACCCGCGGCCTCTCCCCGGCGGAGCTGAACGGGCTCCTCCGCGGCGCCGGCGGCGACACGCTGGCCTTCCGCCGCACGACGCTGCGCGACTGGCGCCTGGGCGACGTGGAGGTGGCGGCGAAGCTGCAGCTGGCGGGCGCGCCCACGGGGGAGCTGTCCCCGGGGCTGACGGGGACGCGGGTGGCGGTGGAGGCGGGGATGCTCCTCCCGACGGCGCAGGAGGTGGGGCGCGACACGACGCTGGGGGTGGTGCGGGAGGCGGGGCACGCGGGGGCGACGGGCGCCGTGTTCGCGGACTTCGCGATGGGGCGCCGGGTGTGGGTGGGGACGTACGTCCGCTACACGCACCTCCTGTCCCGCGACGTGGAGCGCTACACCTGGGACCCGGCGCGGCCGTTCGCGCCCGTGGACGAGGTGGTGACGGTGCAGCGCGAGCCCGGCGCGCGCCTGGAGGCGGTGCTCTCCCCCCGCTTCCAGGTGACGGACCAGCTGGCGCTCTCGGCGCTGTACGCCTTCGGCCGCGCGGGCGAGACGACGTACGGGGGGGAGGTCCCGGAGGGGATGGCGCTGGCGGGCCTGGAGAGCACGGACGCCCGCTCCGCGCAGTCCCTGGGCCTCGGCATGAGCTACAGCACCCTGGGTGCGTTCGCCGCCGGCCGCGCGAGCATCCCCCTGGAGGTGGCGCTCGACTACGGCACGGTGCTCGCCGGCTCCGGCGGCGCGGAGGACGCCTCGACGGTGCGCCTCAGCGCCCGAGTGTTCTACCAGTTCTGGGGGCGGAGACGCTGAACTGCAGGGGACAGGGACAGGGGACAGGGGACAGGGGACAGCCTGCAACGACAACGACGGGTCGGCACCGCGAGGCGCCGACCCGTCGTCGTCGTGGTTCCCCATAGTTCCCGGAAGATGTTCGGAGGGAGACAGCCGGGCTGTTTCGGCTGGCTCACTCCGGGGCGGGGAGACTCGCGCGGTTTGCGAGGCTCACCGCCCCCGCGCAGGAGACCGGCCGCTGTTTGGCCGGGCTCCGGAGCGGCCCCGCCACGGCACTCTAACCCACCCCCACCCCTCCCCGCTCCAGCAGCTCCCGCGCGTGCGACAGCGACACCGCGCTCTCCGGGTCCCCCCCCAGCATCCGCGCGATCTCCGCCACCCGGTCCGCTTCGCCGAGCGCCTGCACCTCGGTGGTCGTCCGCCCCCCCTTCTCGCGCTTCACCACCAGCAGGTGATGGTGCGCCCGGGACGCGATCTGCGGCAGGTGGGTGATGGCGAACACCTGATGGCTCCCCGCCACCTCGCGCATCTTGTCCCCCACCTGGAGCGCCACCCGCCCCCCGATCCCGGTGTCCACCTCGTCGAAGATGAGGGTGGGGACGGAGTCCAGCCGCGCCAGGATGGTCTTGAGCGCCAGCATCACGCGCGCCAGCTCGCCCCCCGACGCGACGGCGGAGATCGGCTTGGGGTCGAACCCCTTGTTGAGCGAGACGCGGAACTCCACCTCCTCGGCCCCGTGCGACCCGGGCGCGCCCAGCGGCACGGCCACGGACTCGAACCGCCCCCCGGCCATCCCCAGCTCGGGGAGCACGGCGTTGACCTCCTTCGCCAGCGCGGCCATCGCCTTCCCCCGCCGCTTGGACAGCTCGGCGGCGAGCTTCTTCAGCTCCTCGGCGGCCCCGCGCTCCCGCTCCTGCAGCGCCTCCAGCTCGAAGGAGGAGCCCTCCAGGAGGTCCAGCTCGGCGCGGGCGCGCCGCCCGGTCTCCACCACGTCGGCCAGCTCGGGCCCGTACTTGGTCTTGAGGCGGAAGAACAGGTCCTGCCGGCGGCGGATCTCCTCCAGCCGCTCGGGGTCGTGCTCCACGGCCTGCGCGTAGTCGCCCATCCGCTCTCCCAGCTCCTGGAGGGCGTAGTAGGCGGTGTCGTACAGCTCCTGGACCCCGGCCTGCGACGGGTCGATCCGGACCAGGTTGTCCACGGTGCGGCGCAGCCCCCCCAGCTTCGAGGTGAGCGACGCCCCTTCCCCGCTCACCGCCTGGTGGAGCGTGGTGGAGAGCTCGGTCAGCTCCTCGGCGTGCGAGAGGCGGCGCGCCTCGTCGTCCAGCTCCTCCTCCTCGTCGGCGCGGAGCTTGGCGCCCTCGATCTCCTCCACCTGGAAGCGGAGGAAGTCCACGCGCTGCGCGGCCTCGCGGCGGCGGCGGTCCAGCTCCTCCATGTCGCGGCGCGCGGCCACCACCGCCCGGTGCGCCCCGGCGACGCGCGCGGCGAGCTCCTCGTTCCCGGCGTAGGCGTCCAGGATGGCGCGCTGCTCGTCGCGGCGCAGCAGGGTCTGGTGCTCGTGCTGGCCGTGCAGGTCCACCAGGGTCCGCCCCAGCTCGCCGAGCACGCCGGCGGTGGTGGGGGAGCCGTTGATCCAGGCGCGGCTCCGCCCCTCGGCGGCCACCTCGCGCTTGAGGACGACGACGCCGTCCTCGGGCTCGACGCCGCGCTCGTCCAGGAGGCGCGCCACGTCGTCGCGCCCGGCGACCTCGAACACCCCCTCCACGGAGGCGCGATCGGTCCCGGCGCGGACCACGTCGGCGGAGGCGCGCTCGCCCAGGAGGAGGGAGAGGGCGCCGACGATGATCGACTTCCCCGCGCCGGTCTCCCCGGTCAGGACGTTGAGCCCGGGACCGAGGCGGACGGAGAGCTGGTCGATCAGCGCGAAGTTGCGGATGCGGAGCTCGGAAAGCATGCGCGAAGATACACCGAAGGAGGCGCGCGGTTCGGCGCGCGGCGAAGGTTCCTTCCCGCCGGGCGCGGCCTACAGGAGGAGCCGGGTCGCGAGCCCCAGGAGGAGGAGGAAGCCCACCATGTCGGTGAGCGCGGTGACGAACATGGACGAGGCGATGGCCGGGTCGATGTTGAGCCGCTCCAGCACGATGGGGACGAAGGCGCCGGCGAAGCTCCCCACCGTGAGGTTCATCCACATGGCGAGCATCACCACGAAGCCCAGGCGCGGGTCGCCCTCCACCAGCACGGCCAGGATGGCGACGGTGAGGCCGATGGCGAGCCCGTTCCCGAAGCCGACCAGGAACTCCTTCCCCACGATGCTCCAGCGGCGCCCCGCGGTCTCGCTGGAGGTGGCGAGGCGCCGGATGGTGACGGCGAGCGCCTGGGTCCCGCTGTTCCCCCCCATCCCGGCCACCACGGGCATCAGCACGGCCAGGGTGGCGAGCTGGGCGATGGTGTCCTCGAAGTACAGCACCACGCTGGCCCCGAGCGAGGCGGTCAGCAGGTTGAGGAAGAGCCAGGGGAGCCGCGAGCGGACGGCGTCCCACCAGCCGCCGCGGATCTCCTCCTCCTGCGACACGCCGCCGAAGCGGAGCATGTCCTCGGTGGTCTCGGCCTCGATGATGTCGATGACGTCGTCGAAGGTGATCCCGCCCAGGAGGAAGCCGGCGGAGTCGACCACCGGGACCACGGTGAGGTTGTACCGGGAGAGGATGCGCCCCACCTCCTCCTGGTCGGTCTCCGGCGGGACGGAGGCCACGATGGGCTCCACCAGCTCGGCGATGAGGGCGCGCGGCTCGGCGATGACCAGCGAGTGCAGGGAAAGGGTGCCGCAGAGCCGCCGGTGCCCGTCCACCACGAAGACGCTGTAGAAGTCGCCGACCTCGTGCGCCTGCCGCCGCACCTCCTCGATGGCCTGGGCGGCGCTGAGGTCCACCGGGACGGCCACCAGCTCGGTGGTCATGATCCCGCCGGCGGACTCCTCGTCGTACTCCAGGAGCTGGCGGATCTCCCCGGCGTCCTCCACGGGGAGGGCGGAGAGGACGCGGTCCTGCTCCTCGGGGTCCAGCTCGCCGATCATGTCGGCGGCGTCGTCGTCGGACAGCTCCGCCATGACGGCGGCGATCCGGTCCGGCTCCAGCGCGGCCAGCGACTCCTCGGGGTGCTCCTCCCACTCCATCTCCGCCAGCGCCTCGGCGGCCAGCGCCGGGTCGTCGGCCAGGACGCGGACCACGCGGTTGCGGTCCTCCTCGTCCAGCTCCTCCAGGAGGTCGGCGAGGTCGGAGGGGTGGAAGTCGGCCAGGAACGCGCCGAGCGCCTCCTCGTCTCCGGTCTCCAGGAGCTCGTGGAGGCGCTCCAGCGGGTCGCCCAGGGCGGGCGGCGGCGGGGGCGGCGGGGTGGTGCTGCTCACCCCCCGTCCTCCCCGGCGAGGAGGGCGCGGAGGATCTCCTCCTGTCGGCGGAACATCTCGGAGTCCATCCGCTCCTCCCCTTCCGGGTGGTCGTGACCCAGGACGTGCAGGGTGCCGTGGACGGCGAGGCGGAGGAGCTCCTCGCCGGGGTCCACGCCCAGCTCGGCGGCGTTCCGGAGCGCCTGCTCCACCCCCACGTACACGTCGCCCAGGGGGGGGTCGCCCGGCTCGTGGAGCGCGAAGGAGATCACGTCGGTGGGGCGGTCGTGGCCCAGGTAGTCGCGGTTCAGCGCGGTGATCTCCGCGTCGCCCAGGAAGGCGACGGACACCTCGGCGGCGCCGTGCCCCCCGGCGCGCAGGGCGTGGCGCACGGCCCGCTCCACCGCCTCCGGCGCGACGGGGAGGGCCACGCCGTCGCCGACGCTCACCTCCACGTCCAGGCCGTCCACCGGCTCAGGCGCCACCGGACGGGGCTCCCCCGGCGCCCACGGGCTCCGGCTCGGGGAGCGCGGGGGCGGGCACGGGGGCGGCGGGGTAGTCGATGCGGTGGTGGTACATCCCGGCCAGGACGCGGGCGAGCTGCTCGCGCACGGCCTGGAGGTCGCGCAGGGTGAGCGGCGAGTCGTCCAGCTGCCCGCCGGCCACCTTGGCGGCGACGATCCGGTCCACCATCGCGCGGAGGCGCTCCGGGGTGGGGTCGGGGAGGACGTGCGCGGCGGACTCCACCGAGTCGGCCAGCATCAGCACCGCGGTCTCCCGGCTCCGGGGCTTCGGCCCCAGGTAGGTGAAGTCCTGCGGGTTGACGTCGGGGTCGGCCTGCCGGGCGCGCTCGTGGAAGAAGGAGATGGTCTGCGTCCCGTGGTGCTCGCGGATGAACGCCTTGACCGCCTCGGGGAGCCGCGCCTCGTCGGCCAGCCGCAGCCCCTCGAAGACGTGGCTCCGCACGATGGCGGCGCTCATCCCGGGCTTGAGCTTGTCGTGCGGGTTCCGGTCCTTGGGCTGGTTCTCGATGAAGTACTGCGGCTTGACCACCTTCCCCACGTCGTGGTAGTACGCCCCCACGCGCGCCAGCAGGGAGTTGGCCCCGATGGCGTGGCACGCCGCCTCGGCCAGGTTGGCGACGTTGATGGTGTGGTGGAAGGTCCCGTTGGCGTCGCGCTGGAGCCGGCGCAGAAGCGGGCGGTTGGTGTCCGACAGCTCCAGGAGCATGGCGTCGGTGGTGACGCGCGCCAGCGACTCCAGGAGGGGGAGGACGCCGATGGCGAGCACGGAGGAGAGCCCCGCGCTCGCCACGCCCCACGCCACGGAGCGGAGGATCTCCTCGGTCTCGCGCGAGCGGAGCATCCCGATGGTCACCGCCGCGAAGGCGTACGCGAAGGCGATGACGACCACGAACAGCCAGGTCTGCGACCGGCGCTGCGCGGCGCGCACCCCGAACGCCGCGGCGGCCCCGGTGAGCGCGGCCGTGAAGGGGACGGTGACCCCCAGGAAGGGGGTCTGCCCGCCCAGGAGGATCGCCAGGAGGAGGGCCACGGAGAGCGCCAGCTTCCCCCCCCAGAGCGTCGCCACGATCAGCACGGCGAAGGTGAAGGGGATGAGCTCGGTGGGGAGCCCGGCCCGCGCGATCACCGACGCCGTTCCCGCCACGGCGGCCAGGAGGCCGGCCAGGAGGAGGAGGGAGCGGAGGTCGTCGTACAGCGAGCGGCGCGCGAGCCAGAGGAGCATCCCCAGGATCGACAGCACCGAGGCGTTGAACAGGATGGCCCCCAGGGCGCGCGGGACGGTCTCGCCCCCGCCCTGGGCGACGCCGTGGTCGGTGAGGGCGGCCTGGTAGGCGCGCAGCCGCGCCTCCTCGCGCTCCCCCACCTGCTCGCGCGCGCCGACGATCTTCTCGCCGCGCAGCACCGTGGCGGCCATGGGGTCCACGGCGGCCCGGGCGCGGGCGCGCGCGGCCTCGGTCTCGGCGGCGTTGGGGGCCAGGCTGGGGCGGAAGTGGCGGATCAGGACCAGCCGCTGCACCTCGGCGGCGTCCGGGCCCAGCTCCGCGGGGAGCGAGGCGGAGGCGCGGCGGTACAGGTCGTCGGGGGCGAGGAGGGAGTCGGCGGGGACGATGCGCTCCCCGCCCACGGCGCCGCGCACCCGCACGGCGGAGATCCCCTCCCGCCGGAACGACCCGGGGGCCACGCCCAGGGGGAAGAGCTCGCCCACCGCGGCGACGGTGGCCTCCTGCAGCGCGCCCCGGCGGGCCGGGTCGGCCAGGAGGCCGAGGACGCCGTCGGTGGCGCCCACCCGCTGCGCCGCCAGCACCGCGGACACGCCGGCGCGGGGGTCGGCCCCGGGGACCGCCGCGGCCTCCTCCACCGCGGCGAAGAAGCCGCGCACCCCGGCCAGGACGCTGTCCGCGGCGGCGGGGTGGAAGTCGTACACGGGGGGGACGCTGCGGGCGGCCTCCTCCTGCTCGCGCCGCAGCGCGGACGGCTCCTTGGGGACCTGGAAGGCGAACTCGGCCACCACGTCGGCGGGCGCCACCATCCCCCGCTCCAGCGCCGCGGCGTCGCTCACCCGCGAGGGCGGGAAGCACAGGTACACCGCCGCGGCCACGGCGAAGAGGAGGACCAGGCGGACGCCGTGGTGCAGGGCGCGGGCGGACCGGCGCGGCTCCGGGGGCTGCTCCGGCGGCGCGGCGCGGCGCGGCGCCGGCGGGGTCCGCTCCCCTTCCCGCTTCATCTCTCCTCCGCCCCCTCTTCGGCCTCGCCCGAGGCGGCCGCGTAGGCGCGGATGATGTCGCGCACCAGGCGGTGGCGGATGACGTCGGTGGGCTGCATGTAGCTGAAGGCGATCCCCTCGATCCCCTTGAGGATGCGCTCCACCTGGAGGAGCCCCGAGTCGTCGCGCCGGGGGAGGTCCACCTGCGTGGGGTCCCCGGTGATGACGGCCTTGGAGTTCAGCCCCAGGCGGGTGAGGAACATCTTCATCTGCATCCCGGTGGCGTTCTGCGCCTCGTCCAGGATCACGAAGGCGTCGGCCAGGGTCCGGCCGCGCATGTACGCCAGGGGGGCGATCTCGATGGAGCGCGCCTCCATGGCCCGCTTCAGCCGGTCGCCGGGGATCAGGTCCTCCAGGGCGTCGTAGAGCGGGCGGAGGTAGGGGTCCACCTTCTCCTGGAGGTCGCCGGGGAGGAAGCCCAGGTTCTCGCCGGCCTCCACGGCGGGGCGCGCCAGGATGATCCGCTTGACGCGCTTCTTGAAGAGCGCGTCCACGGCCATGGCCACCGCCAGGTAGGTCTTCCCCGTGCCCGCGGGGCCGATCCCGACGACGATGTCGTTGTTCTCGATGGCCTCCAGGTACTCGCGCTGCCCGGCGGACTTGGGGTTGATGACCTTGCGCGCGCCGGGGATGATGATGCGCCCCCCCTCGGCCAGGCGCGTCCCCGCGCCGCCGCCGTTGGACGCCTCGTCCCAGAAGCGGGCGAGGTCGTCCTGCCCGAAGGGCTCGCCGGCCCGGGCCAGGTCCACCATGTGCCGCGCCACCGGCACGGCGCGCTCGATCTCCTCCAGCCCCCCGGAGATCACCAGGTGGTCGCCGCGGAGCACCACGCGGCACCCGGAAAGGCGGCCCAGCTCCAGCAGGTTGGAGTCGTTGACCCCGCTCAGCAGGAGCTCGTCGGCCCCCTCGGTGGGGAGCCGGTGCTGTATCGTCTGGACGTCCGTTTCAGCCATGCCTCGAAGCTTCGTGAGCGTTGCGGGACCGGTCCGCCGACCGTCCCCTGCCCCTCGTACACCGCAGGGTGCGCCGGGGATCGCGCCGCCCTCAGGCGCGCCGGGCCGCGAGCCGGGCACAAAGAAGCGTGCCGGCCAGGACGCCGAGCGCGTCGGCGGCCCAGTCGGCGGGATCGGCGGAGCGCCCGGGGACGAAGTGCTGGTGCACCTCGTCCGAGGCCCCGTACAGCCACCCCAGGGCGACCGGCCAGCGGGCGCCGAGCCCGGAGCCGGAGGCGCCCCTGGCCAGGAGGAAGCCCAGGAGCGCGTACGCCAGGAAGTGCAGCACCTTGTCGGCGCCCCACGCGTCCGGGACGGGGACGCCGGGGCGGGAGCTGGCCGCGAAGAGGGCGGCGGCCCAGGCGAGCGCCGGGAGCCACCCGCGCGCGGCGCGCGTCACGACTGCTCGGCCTCGCTCACCAGCGCGTGGAACTCCTCGGGGGTGCGCGCGGCGACGAGCCGCTGCCGGAAGCCGTCGCTCCGCACCAGGCGGGAGATGCGGCTCAGCGCCTTGACGTGCTCCCCGGCGGCGCTCTCCGGCCCCACCAGGAGGAAGAAGAGGCTCACCGGGCGCCCGTCCAGCGCCTCGAAGTCCACGGGGTCGGCGGTGACGCCCGCGGCCATGGCGAGGGCGGACACCTGCGGCGACTTGCCGTGGGGGATGGCCACGCCGTTCCCGATCCCGGTGCTGAGGACGGCCTCGCGCTCCCGCACGGCGCCCAGGAGCGGGGCGGTGTCGTCCACCTCCCCCGCGGCGTGGAGGATCTCGACCAGCTCCCGGAGCAGGTCGTCCTTGGTGGTCCCCGCGAGCGGAATGCGGATCCGCTCGGGCGGCAGCAGCTCGGAAAGGAGCACGTAAACCTCGGTACACGAATCGGAAGGGCGCCCGCCCCGCCCCCGCGGGCGCAAGGGTTGCAAAGCTAACGCAGGCACCCCCCCGCATCAAGCACGCCCGCGGCCCGCTCCGGGGCGGAACATCGGGGGGGAAACGGGGGACTAAGGCGCGGACCCACGCCTCACGAAGACAGGTGGCACGATGACCCAGCCCGAGACCCGCCCCGACCTCGTCGGCCTCCTCCCCGAGGACGCGGAGAGCGCCGTGGCCGCGCACATGGCGGAGCGCGGCCAGCCCCGGTACCGCGTGAAGCAGGTGCTCGGCTGGCTGTACGAGCGCGGGGCCTTCGGCTTCGACGAGATGAGCGACCTCCCCCGCGCGGAGCGGGAGGCGCTGGCGGAGCGCTTCGACTTCGCCTCGCCGGAGGTGGCGAAGCTGTCGCGCTCCACGGACGGGACGGCGAAGCACCTGTGGCGCCTCCCGGACGGGGAGCTGATCGAGTCGGTGCTGATCCCCACCTCCACGCGGCTGACGCTGTGCATCTCGTCGCAGGCGGGGTGCGCCATGGCGTGCTCGTTCTGCGCGACGGGGTGGGCCGGCTACCGCCGCCAGCTCACGGCGGGGGAGATCGTGGCGCAGTTCCGCGGCGCGCGCGCCTGGGCCCGCGACAACGGGTACGGGGAGATCACCAACATCGTCTTCATGGGGATGGGGGAGCCGCTGATGAACCGGAAGGGGGTCTTCCCCACCCTCTCCATCCTGAACCGCGGCTACGGCTTCGGGGCGCGGCGCATCACCATCTCCACCGTGGGCGTGGTCCCCGGGATCCTGGAGATGGCGGCCATGCCGGAGCAGTACCGCCTGGCGGTTTCGCTCCACGCGCCCAACCACGAGCTGCGCGAGACGCTGATCCCGCTGGAGAAGAAGCACCCGCTCCCGCAGCTCCTGGACGCCCTGCGGAAGTTCGACGAGGCGGGGGGGAAGCGGATCACCTTCGAGTACGTGATGATCCAGGGGGTCACCGACGAGCCGGGGCTGGCGGACGAGCTGGCGGACGTGATCGGGGAGTTCAACGCCTTCGTGAACCTGATCCCCTTCAACCCGATCCCGGGGACCGACTGGAAGCCCTCGTCGCGGAACCGGCTCAACTACTTCGTGGAGCGGCTGGAGGCGCGGGGGATCTCGGCGTTCGTGCGCGAGTCGCGCGGCAGCGACATCGCGGCGGCGTGCGGGCAGCTGCGGGCGGAGGCCACGGAGGGGCGGAAGGAGCTGGTGCAGCTGCGGCGCGAGGGGGCGGCTGTAGGAAACTGAACAGCAGGGTTCGGGCGTGCCCCCGCTGACGCGGGGTCGGGCTGCGGCTCCGTAAAGCACGATACGACCGTGCTTAACGGAGTCGAGCCCCGGCAAACTACGCCGGGTCTCGCCCCTTCGGGCTCGCATCCCTCACGTACAGTTTGCAAAAGCCGAAGCGGCACTCCCGGGTGGGGGTGCCGCTTCGTCATTCCGCCCGGCTTCGCGGCAGAGGCCTGGTCAGGCGCCGCCGACGTGAACCACCTGGCCCGGCGCGACGAGAGCTACGGCGTCGCGTAACGCGCTCGCGAGTGGCCGCAGGTCCTCCAGCTTGGTGCCCCGCGCCGCGAGCACCACGACTCCGAAGCTTCGACCGGAGAGGCGCTGCTGGTGCTCCATGTTGCGATCCGCCGTCAGAAACACTTCCACACCAGCAGATTCGGCCCTGCGCAGCAACTCCCCGTTCAGGACGCCGGTCCACCCGGCCTGGGCGACGGTCGTCACGTCGTGTCCGGGAAGCTCGCGCGCGAGAAAGCGGGGCAGCATCTCGTCCAGCAAAACCCGGCGACGGGGAGCGGACTCCGCCTCGCTCATGCGGCGGGGGAGAGTCGCGACAACAGAGCCTCAGCGGCTTGCTCCAGAAAGGCTATCGCCTGCTCGCGCCGCACGGTGGGAAAGTTGTCCAGGAACTCATCCAGCGTGTGCCCTCCTTCGAGCCAGTCCAGGAGGTTGCGCACGGGCACGCGGGTACCGACGAAGACGGGCTCTCCGCTGACGATCTCCGGATGGCTGTGAACCACGCTGGGCTCGCTCATGGTCTGGCCTCCCGCAAGTGGGATTGTAAACCTATACGTGCAGGAACTTAACCCAGCACAGCCGATGCCGCATCGCTGGCCTCGTGCAGCTCCGGTCCGAGGGAGCGGCGACGCTGGGTGGCGGCCCGATCACAGGCTCTTCAGCCGGTCGCGCACTCGGGCGATGGCTTCTGCGGCCGGGACCGGCTGCACCTCGCCGGCCAGATAGCGCTGGTTGCGGCGCTCCGCTTCCTCGATCCAGGCCTGCTCCACCACGGCCGCATCTTCCAGTGCCTCCTCGTCCTCGATGCTCGCGAACAACCGCTGGGCAAGATCGGCGCGATCCTCGGCCGGGAGGTGGAGGGCCTCGGCTTCGAGCTGCTCCAGGGTCAGGGACATGGATCTCGCTGGCTGAGGTGAGGCTACGGGCGGACGGCTCGCCCGTCTCAGGGGAGGATGCCGACGGCCCAGACCGGGCGGTGGTCGCTGACGCCGCGCGCGTCGAGCACGGTCCCGGAGGCGGCCGTGCCGGGGCTCGCCAGTCCCCTCAGGAAGACGTGGTCCCAGCGCCCCAGGCGGGTGGTCCGCGGGCCCTCGCGGGTGGGCCACGCGTAGCCGGCGTCCCCCGCGACGTCTCCCACGCCGCCGTCGTTCAGGTCCCCTCCGATGACCACCAGCGGGTGCGCCGCGGCGTCGGCGAGGACGGCGCGGAGCTGCTCGCGCCGCGCGCCGGGGCCGACGTCCGCGAAGGTGCCCAGGTGCGTGGAGTACACGCGGACGCGCCGTGCGCCCACGCGCAGGGTGGCCGCGGTCGCGGTGCGGTGGGTGCGGGCGTAGCGGGAGGGGTGCGGGAGCACCAGCCTGGCGTCCTCCACGACGGGCCACCGCGAGAGGACGGCGTTGCCGAAGTCGCGGCGGGTCCGGCGGTGGAGGATGGCCGGGTAGTAGACGTATCCCATCCCCAGCGCCTCCGCGATGCGCCGCGTCCCCGGCGCGTCCATCTCCTGGAGCAGTATCACGTCGGCGCCGCGCAGCGCCGGGTCGGACGAGAGCAGCGCGATCGCGCCGTCGATGTTCTTGGCGAACGCGATGTTGAAGGAGACGATCCGGAGCGTGTCCCCGGACCGGTTCGCGGCGGCCGCGCCGGGCGGGACGCCCGCGTAGCGCGGGGCGGCGGCGGGCGGGTAGTCGCGCCCGGTGCGGCACCCGCCGAGGAGAAGCAGCGCGACGACCGCCGCGGCGAGCCGGGAGCGGGGGCGCATCAGAAGACCGTGACCCGTCCCGAGGGGGCGATCCGCCGCACCCGGGCCTGGTTGGTCAGCGAGTACTCCAGCAGCCACAGGTCGCCGCCGGGCGCCACCAGCACGCCGGACGGGGACCACGGGGCCGGCGTGCGCGCCACCGTGGCGACGCGGCCCTCCGGGGTGACCCGCGCCACGGAGCGACCCGCGAAATTCGCGACGTAGACGTTGCCCCGGGCGTCCGGCCACATCCCCAGCAGGGCGTGCAGCTCGCCCACGCCTGGTTGGACGGGGGTGCGGGGCGCGAGGCCGGCAGCGACGGTGGCCACCCGGCCGCGCGCGTCGAGGCGCCGCAGGTCGCGCCCGTCGGGGAAGTACACCGTGCCGTCCGGAGCCACGGCCAGCCAGTTCACCACCGCGGCGTTGCGGGTCAGGCGCACCCCCGGCGCCAGGGTGGTCGTGCGCCCGCCGGGAGCGCGCCTGCGGATGGCGCACGCGCCCTCGGGGCACTGCACCCAGTACATGGCCCCGGCGCGGTCGCGCACGAAGCCGTAGTCGCGCCGGAAGCCCTCCCGCCACGGTACGACGTCGGTGATCCGGCCGTCGGGGGCGCGGCGCCAGATGCGGTGGCGGTAGCGCGTGCCGCCCAGGTAACGGCTGTCCTCCCCGAACAGGTTCCCCGCGGCGTCCACGAACAGCTCGTGCGTGTGCACGTCGCGCACGGCGACGGACCTGCTCCCGTCGGGCGCGATCCGCCATACGTGGACCAGGTCGGTGTAGAACACGCTCCCCTGCCGGTCCATGACGATCCCCACCCCCGGGTGCGCGCGGGCGGGAGCCGCCGCCAGGAGCACCAGCAGGAAGGCCGCGGCGACGTGCTTCACCGGCGCAGCTGGAGCCCGATCTCCCACGCCGCGCCCTCGATTCCGATACGCCGGGGCGGGCGCTCCGCGGACTCGCTCACGTACCGCCAGCTTCCGCGCGTGACGACCGCCACGTGCGGGGTGAGCGCCGCCTCCAGCCCGAGGCCGGCGCTCAGCGTGGGCTGGGAGGTCCGCCGCTCCCCTTCCCCCGGCACGTCCGACTCCCAGGTGTCCACCACGCGGGTCCACCCCGCGCCCACGCTCGCGACGGGCTGCACGGGCCCGAGCCGCAGCCGCGCCGGGCGGTAGCCGGCCGCCGCCTCCACGAAGGTCGCACGGAGGCCGAGGGTATAGGGCGCATCTACCATCTGCCCCGCGGGGATCGTCTCCGTGGTCCGCTCGCGGAGCGTCGCCGCGCGGGCCTCGAAGAAGGCGCCGCCGGGCGTGGCGTAGCCGAGGGTCACGGAGCGCAGCGGCGCCCGCCCCACTTCGAACCCGGGGCCGGGAGACTCCAGGCGCGTAGTCCCGAGCGCCACACCGGCGTAGGCGCCCGACGACTGGGCCGCGGCGTGCCCGGCGCAGAGGACCAGGGCGAGGGCGGGTGCGATGCGGCGGATCAGGAGAGACATGGAGCGGAACGAGGTAGTGGCGACGGAGGACGTGCGTTTCCGTTCCTGGACGGCACCGGAACCGGAGGGGTCACAGCCGGCGAGCCGGAGCCTGCGTGGCCTGGACGCCCGCTCAGACGCCGGACTCCCCCAGCACGCGCGCGACGAACCCGGACTTTCCTTCCGTGTACGCGGGGCGGTCGTTCGGGAACTGTTCCGCCAGCCGCCGCTTGAGCGCCGCGTACTCCGCCGCGAGCGCCGGGTCGGCGCGGAGCGCGTCCCGCAGGCGGAGCATGCGGTCCCACGCCGCCCCCGGCAGCGGCACCACGTGGAGCAGGTGGGTGCGCGGCTGGTTCTTCCCGAATACCTCGTGCCCCGGTACGCCGGCCCACGGGGCGTGCTCGTACCCGAGCGGCGCGAGCGCCCGGGCGAGCCCCGGCACGTCCAGCGGCTCCGCGACGCCGACCAGGATGTCGAGGATCGGCTTGGCCGGGAGCCCCGGCACGCTCGTGCTCCCGCAGTGCTCGACGGCGGGCGCGTAGGCCCGGAGCGCGAGGGCGAGCCGCGCGGCCTCCTCGTCGAACAGGGCGGCCCAGCGGGGCGTCGGCTCCGCCAGCCGCACCTGCCGATGGGCGAGCCCGAGCACCTCGTCGTCAGAGATGGTCATGAGATCACGTTATAACGGCGGAGGCGTAGCCATGCTCCCATCAAAAAACTGAACGGAAGCAGTACGCGGTGCCGGCGCACGACCCGGTGCCCCACCGCCCCTTCGAGGCGCCGCCCGGGTTGCAGCGTCCCCCAGCCGAGCGCCCGGTGACGCACCCACACTGACGGGGCGCCGCGTACCCCGCCCGGGCGATCCCTGGCACGTCCAGCGGCTCCGCGACGCCGGTCAGGACATCTCAGCGTCGGATGGACCCGCACCGCTCCATCGGGCGTACCCTACCGGGGGGTGAGGAGATCACAGGCGGAAGGCCGGCCCCGAGGGACCGGCCTTCCGGAGTCGTTCCACAGAACCGGCCCGGGAAGGTGCATTCCCGGGCTGGTTCTGTTCCAACTTACCAGGCTTCAGGGAACCCGCCCGCATCGGCAGACACCCCGGTCACAGTAGCCTATGTTTCCGGGGCATCCGCTTCCACAGGGGCCATATTCGTATACCATCTGGCCCAGCTGCTTCGGGCAGGAATCCCCCGGCGCTTCCCGACTCGGGCTCGCGAACACCTGAGTAACGCCGAACCCGAGTGAGCCCACGAACGCGATGCCGAGAAGCCCCCGGCGCAAGTAGAGCAGCGAACGGCTCATGACGTCCCCTTTGAGAAAGGGTTGCCCACTGCACCCCCACGGGCGCGGGGGCACTTCCGCATATTAAGCGACAGATTTGCAGAGGTCAACGTCCGCGAATCCCGTTCGGTGTCACGGTGCCGTATCTCGAATCATCGCAACAGGCTCCTCCTCGATCCCCACCCAATCCCGCCCGATCACCACCGTCACCTCCAGCAGCAGCGACGTGTCCGGCCGGCTCCGCACCACGTCCACCTCCACCGCCTCCGCGACCTGTCGGGCCAGCCCCTCACGCCCGGCGCGGTCGATCACCAGCGAGGTGTCGCGCGAAAAAGACTTCGGCGCGTTCCCGAAGAACACCACGTCGTAGCCGTGGTCGCGCAGCACGCGCGTGGCCTCGCGCGCCAGCCCCGGCGTCCCCGACGCGTTCAGCACCTCCACCCGCACCCGCTCCGTCGGCCGCCCCGTGAGCGGCGACGTCGGCGCGCGGCCGACCACCGCCTCGCCCCCGGACCCCAGGCCGAGCACGAGGGAGACCACCAGCACCGCCACCGCCAGCACCGTCGCGGCGAGGGCGTACGTATGCGCCCGCTTCATCGAGGCTCCTCGCGTACCGAATCCGTGTGAGTCGAGGTCGCGGGAAGAAGCCGCGTGAGGGATGCGAGCCCGAAGGGGCGAGACCCGCGTAGTTTGCGGGGCTCGACTCCGTTGGGCAGCGTTGTCTGCTGCCCTACGGAGCCGCAGCCCGACCCCGCGCCAGCGGGGGCACGCCCAAACCCGTCAGGATTCGACAACTACTCCTTCCCCACCACCGCGCTCCAGAACGCCGCCGTCTCCGGGCTCACCGGCTTGCGGCGCGTCACCAGGTGCCGGATGCGCGACCCCAGCACCTCCACCAGCACCTCGTCCAGCTCCCCCGGCATCCGCGCCGACAGCCCGGAGCGCCACTCCGTCTCGAAGGGGCGCCCCGGCTCCAGGAAGTCCGCCAGGTAGAGCGCCTTCCCCAGCGGGCCGAACCCAGGATGCCCCAGAGTGTGGTAGCGCACCGCGTCGCACACCTCCGGGTCCGCCACCCCCGCCAGCCGCTCCGCCGCCGCCGGGCCGTGCAGCACCGGACCGGGGAGCCCCCGGAAGCGCTCCGGCACCTCCGCGCGCAGCAGCTCCGGGTCGCGGTCGCGGAGGCAGTCGTGCAGGTACCCCACCGACACCCAGCGGTCGCGCTCGTCCGCGTCCAGCCCCGCGGCCGCCGCCCACTCCCCCAGCAGCGCCGCCACCCGGTGCATGTGCTCCAGCCGTCCCGGCGACACCTCCGTCCAGTCCGGGAGGTCGCCGCGGGCGGCGGCGCGCACGACGGGTCCCACCGGGTCAGTCGAAGCCACGTCGGGCATACGGCTCCAGGATCGCGCGGTTGCGGATGGACGTGTGCGCCAGGTAGTTCCACCCCTTCAGCTCCACCCCGCTCCCCACCCGGCTCTCCACGATGCGGCACCCCGGTCCCACCACCGTCTCCTCCCCGATCGTCGTGCGCCCCTCCAGCACCACCCCCGGGTAGATCACCGCGTCGCGGCCGATCTCCACGTCCAGGTCCAGCCACACCGTCTGCGGGAGGAGGAAGGTGACCCCGCCCTCCATCAGGCGCGCCACCAGGCGGTCGCGCATCCGCTCCGCCGCGCGCGCCTGCGAGGCCCGGTCGCGCACCACCAGCCCCCCCTCCGCGTCCGTCAGCCGCGCCACCTCCGGGGCCGCGGCCAGCGCCGGGAGCCCGCCCCAGCGGCGCAGCCGCCCCACCCCCGCGTCCTCCAGCACCGCCGCCGCGGGGAGTCCCGCGCCGTCGGCCAGCAGGGCGCTGGAGGGGGCGTCCACCAGGCGCTGCGCCGCGGGGGCCAGGAGCGGCGCGCGCGCGTCCGCCAGCAGCACCCGGCCCGCCACGCCCCCGTGGGGCTCCAGCGCCGCCAGGAGGTCCTCCCCGGGCGCGACGACCAGCCGGAGCCCCTCCCAGGCGTCCAGGAGGGGGTCCGGCGTCAGCTCGTGCTCGGATACCAGGTAGAGGCGAGCGGGGGCGGGGCGGAGCGAAGCCAGCGCGGCGAGGGCGTGCCACGCCAGGGAGCGGCCGGCCAGCGGGTGCAGGAAGGTCGGGAGACGCGACTCCATCCGGTCGTCCGCCGGGGCGGAGCGCGCCAGGACGATCCCCGTCCAGGGGGACACGGGCTTCAGGCGCCGAAGGCCCGCAGCGTGTTCCCGGCGATCCGGTTCTCGTCGTCCACGAAGACGAACAGCGGGTGGAAGCCCTCCAGCTCCGCCGCGTCGAACTGGGCGTAGCTCATCACGATCACCCGGTCGCCGGGCTGCACCAGGCGGGCCGCCGCCCCGTTCAGGCAGATCTCCCCCGCCCCGGGCGTCCCCGCGATCACGTAGGTCTCGAAGCGCGCGCCGTTGTTGATGTCCACCACCTGCACCTGCTCGAACTCCATCAGGTCGGCGGCCTCCATCAGCACCGGGTCGATGGTGATGGACCCCACGTAGTTCAGGTCCGCCCCGGTGACGGTCGCGCGGTGGATCTTGGACTTGCACATCGTGCGCATCATGCGGCTACCTCCAAAGGGAGCGGGTCAGTGTCAGAGAACGGCGTTGTCGATGAGCCGGGTCCTGCCGACGCGGGCCGCCACGGCGCACACCGCGCCGGGGGCCGCACGCCCGACGGGCGCGAGCGTGTCCGGGTCCACCACCTCCGCGTAATCCACCTCCACCCCCGGAACCTCCAGCCCGCGCCTCAGCTCCGCGCGAAGCCTGTCGCCTTCCGTCTGCCCCGTGGCGAACAGGGCGCGGCACGCCTCCAGCGACCGCGAGAGAGCGCGGGCCCGCTCCCGCTCCTCCGGCGCGAGGAAGACGTTGCGCGAGCTCATGGCGAGCCCGTCCGCCTCCCGCACCACCGGGGCCACCTCCACCTCCACCCCCAGCTCCAGGTCGCGCGCCATGCGGCGCACCAGCACGGACTGCTGGAGGTCCTTCTGCCCGAACACCGCCACGTCCGGGGTGAAGATCCCGAACAGCCGGGCCACCACGGTGAGCACCCCGCGGAAGTGCCCCGGCCGCGAGGCGCCGTCCAGCCGGTCCTCCAGCGACCGGTCGGCCACCACGCTCACCTTCGGCTCGCCGTCCGGGTACATCTCGGAGACCGCCGGGGCGAACACCAGGTCCACGCCACGGCCCCGAGCAAGCTCCAGGTCGCGCTCCAGGTCGCGCGGGTAGCGGTCCAGGTCCTCCGCCGGTCCGAACTGGAGCGGATTGACGAAGATGGACATCGAGACCCATTGGGCGCGGTCGCGGGCGCGGTCCACCAGCGACATGTGCCCCTCGTGCAGGTACCCCATGGTGGGGACCAGCGCCACCCGCTTCCCCGCCCCCCGCGCCGCCGCCACCGCCGCGCGCGCTTCCGCGCGCGTCCGCACGAGCTCCATGGCGGCTACTCGAAGGTGTGCTCGGCGGCGGGATACTCCCCGTCGCGCACGGTGCGGACGAACTCGCCGACGGCGCCGCGCGTGGCCTCCCCCAGCTCCGCGAAGCGGCGGAGGAAGCGGGGGCGGAAGCCGTCGTTGAGCCCCAGCATGTCGTGCAGCACCAGCACCTGCCCGTCGCACCCGGCGCCCGCGCCGATCCCGATGGTGGGGATGGAGAGCGCCTCCGTGACCGAGGCGGCGACCGGGCCGGGGACCATCTCCAGCACCACCGAGAAGGCGCCCGCCTCCTCCAGCGCCCGCGCCTCGGCGAGCAGCCGGTCGCGCCCCCCTCCTCCCGCCCCTGCACCCGCGCGCCGCCGAGCGTGTTCACCGACTGGGGGGTGAAGCCCAGGTGGCCCATCACCGGGATCCCGGCGCGCACCACGGCGCGCACCGTCTCCGCCATCTCCTCCGAGCCGCCCTCCAGCTTCACCGCGGAGGCGCCCGTCTCCTTGAGCACACGCCCCGCGTTGCGGATGGCGTCCTCGCGCGAGACCTGGTAGGTGAGGAAGGGGAGGTCGACCACCAGCAGCGCCCGGCGCACCCCGCGCCGCACGGCGCAGGCGTGGTGGATCATGTGGTCCAGGGTGACCGGGAGGGTGGAATCGTACCCCAGGACCACCTGCGCGAGGGAGTCGCCGACGAGCACCACGTCGGTACCCGCCTCGTCCACCAGCCGCGCGAAGAGGTAGTCGTACGCGGTGAGGACGGCGATCTTCTCGCCGCGCCGCTTCATCTCGCGGAGCGTCGTCGTGGTGACGCTCCGGCCCGGACCCGCGCTTTGAACGGACATGAAAGCTCTCCGGCACGATGGACGTGCGCCGCGCCCCACGCGAAAACGCTTTCCGCGGCGCTGAGCTTTATCCGCTCCACTGGCGGGTTGACCGCCCGAAAATCTAAGGACATCTTCGGGGGGTGTCAAACCCGATCCGCTACGATCCCGTGCTGGTCCGCGCCCTCGCCCGCGAGCTGGACGAGCGCCTGCGCGGCCGCGCCGCGCGCCCCTCCCTCCTGTTCGCCCCGGACCTTTCCGCCACCCTGGCGCTGGACGCCGGGGAGGCGCTCCGCTTCGACCTCCACCCCACCCGCGGCTGGACCCGCCTGGTCCCCCATCCCGACGGCGCCGACGAGGAGCTGGACGCGCGCGTGCTGGGCGTCTCCGCCCCGCCGGACGAGCGGGTGCTGGTGGTGGAGATGTTCGACCCCGGGTCGTTCGCGGGGACGCGGCGGCGGGTGGTGGTGGAGCTGCACACCAACCAGTGGAACGCCCTGGTGACCGCGGGGGACGAGGAGCGGATCGCGGCCGTGCTGCGCGGGCGCGACGCGGGGGAGCGGGCGCTCCGCATCGGGGCGCCGTACCGGGCTCCCCCGCCGTCGGGCCGCTTCGGCGCGGGGGAGACGGACCGGGAGGACGCCTGGGACGCCTGGCGCACGCTGATGGGGCGCACGGCCCCGGCCGACCGGGCGGCGGCAGCGGTGCGCAACTTCGCCTGGCTGAGCACGCTGAGCGCGGGGCCGGTGCTGGGGGACGCCGCGCGCACGGCGGACGAGGCGGAGCTGGAGGCGGCGTTCGGCCGCTGGTGGGCGCTCCGCTCGGGGGAGTCGGAGGGAGCGGCGACCCTGGAGCTGAAGCGCGGGCCGCAGCCCTACCCGGCGCCGCTCCCGGGGGTGTCCTGGCGCCCCGCGGCCTCGGTGCTGGCGGCGATGGAGGAGGCGGCGCGCGCGGCGCCCCCCCGCGACGCGGAGGCCGGGCGCGAGGCGGAGCGGCTGCTGCGGGCGGCGCGGAAGCGGCTGGCGGCGGCGGAGGGGCGGGCGCGCTCGCTCTGGCGGGAGATGGAGACGGTGGGCGAGGCCGACCGGATGCGCCGCAACGGCGACCTGATCCTGGCCAACCTGCACCTGGTCCCGGCGGGGGCCGCGTCGGCGCGGCTCCCCGACTTCGACGGGGGGCAGCTGGAGGTGGAGGTGGAGCTGGACCCCGGGCTGCGCCCGCACCAGAACGCGGAGGCCTGGTACGAGAAGGCGCGGCGGCGCGGGCGGGCGGAGGAGCGCATCCCGGAGCTGCTGGAGGCGGCGG
Organism: uncultured Gemmatimonadales bacterium; assembly: GCA_963733105.1. Classification (GTDB taxonomy): domain Bacteria; phylum Gemmatimonadota; class Gemmatimonadetes; order Longimicrobiales; family Longimicrobiaceae; genus JAFAYN01. The sequence continues at coordinate 34,417 of CAVTCB010000012.1, forward strand.
AGGCCGAGGCGGCGCGCTGGCGGGAGGCGGTGGAGGCGGCCGGGGCGGAGGGGGGAGCGCTCCCGGAGTGGGCGGCGCGGGCGCTGGCCCGCCCGGCGGGGGGCGGGGCGGCCACGGCGCGGGAGCCCGACGGGCCCCGGCTCCCCTACCGCGTGTTCCGCACCTCGGGGGGGCTGGAGGTGCGGGTGGGGCGGAGCGCGAAGGACAACGACCTCCTCACCTTCGGGCACGCCGCGGCGGGGGACGTGTGGATGCACGCCCGCTCCGTCCCCGGCTCGCACGTGGTGCTGCGCTGGACCGACCCGGCGCCCCCTCCCGCCCGCGACCTGGCGGAGGCGGCGGGGCTGGCGGCGCTCTTCAGCAGGGCGCGCACGTCCGGGGTGGTGGCGGTGGACTGGACCCGCCGCAAGCACGTCCGCAAGCCGCGCGGGGCCGCGCCCGGGAGCGTGGTCCCCCAGCAGGTCAGGACGGTGTTCGTGGAGCCGGACCCCGCGCTGGAGGAGCGGCTGCGGCCGTCCGATCCTCCCGCGCCCCCTGCGACACCGTCGTGAAGCGGGCGATGTAGCCGTTCAGGCGCTCGGACACGTCGCCGAGCGCCGCCGCGGCGCGCTCGATCTCGGCCAGCGCCTCCGCCTGGGCGCGCACCCCGTGCGCCACCGCGCGGGCGCCCTCGCCGTTCCGCTCCGCCACCTCCGCCACCGCCCCGATCTCGTCGCGCAGCCCGGAGATCCCGGCGCGCTGACCGGCCGCGTGCTCCGCGATCCGCGAGGTCAGCTCCGCCGTGGACTGCACCGCGGCCAGGATGCGCTCCACCGCGTCCAGCGCCCCCTGCGACAGCGCCCCCACGTCGGCTACCCGCTGCGCCCCCTGGCGCATCCGCGCCGTGGTGGTCTCCACCTGCTCCCCGATCCCCGCGGCGATCTCCATGGCCTCCTGCGAGGCCCGGGCGCTGGAGTCGGCCAGCCGGCGGACCTCGTCGGCCACCACGGCGAAGCCCCGCCCGTGCTCCCCCGCACGCGCGGCCTCGATGGCGGCGTTCAGCGCCAGGAGGTTGGTCTGGTCCGCGAACTCGCGGATCGCCCCCACCACCCCCGAGATCCGCTCCGACGCCTCCGCCAGCCCGGCGATCTCCCGCGCCTCCACGTCCACGAAGTCGCGAAGCTCCACCAGGCGCTGGATCGCCTCGATCACCGCGCCGCGGTTCTCCGTGGCGAGGCGCCCGGCGTCGCGGCTCCGCTCGGCGGAGAGCGAGGCGGCCTCGGAGGTCTCCGCGGCGCCCCCGGCCAGCCCGGAGGTCAGCTCCAGCCCGGCGGCGGTGCGGCGCCCCTGCTCCACGATCCCCTCGCGGATCTCGGCGGCGTGCGCGGCCACCTCCTCGCCGCTGGCGCGGAGCCCGGAGGCGGTGCTCCCCATCATGCGGAGCTGCGCCTCGATCTCCCCCGCGGCGCGCACCATGGGGCGCACCAGCGACTCCAGCTGCAGGGCGAGCGCCACCTGCCGCCCGAAGCGCTCGATCAGGCGCAGCTCCGCCGGGCCGTACGTCCCCGGGCGGTGGTGGCCGATCTCCAGCACCCCCAGCACCGAGCTCCCGTAGCGGAGCGGCTGCTCCACCAGGGAGCGGACCGGCCCCGGCTCCGGGAGGCGCGGGTCGCGCCGGGCGTCGGTCACCAGGATCGCCTCCTCGGAGGCGAGCGCCGCGGTCCGCAGCGCGGCGGCCCCCTCCACGTCGGTGGTGTCCACGAAGGGGGGGTGGATGGCGGTGAGCCCCGGGCCCACGGGGACGTACACGTGCAGCCAGGTCCACTCCACCAGGCGCGCGGCGAGGCGCTCGATCTCCCCCAGCGAGTCCTCCAGGGGGACGCCGGCGGCGATCACCGTCTCCATCGCCATCACCTTGCGCAGCTCCTCGGAGGCGATGGCCTCCACCACCAGCGCCCGCGCGAAGAGCCCCGCCGCCCCCACGAAGGCCAGGATGGGGAGCCAGGCCAGGTGCTCGGCGTAGAAGGTGAGCGTCCCCGCCACGGCCAGCGCGGCCATGGAGCCCAGCGCCGCGGCGATCACCTCGTAGCGGAAGAGGACCATCCACTCCCCCGCCACCAGCTTTCCCCGGAAGGCGAGGGAGAAGTAGAAGAGCCCGCGGGAGAAGAGGGAGTAGGCGATCAGGTAGGCCACCAGCGCGGGGAGCCCGTCCAGCGAGAGCGCGGAGGCCCCGGGAGGGGCGCCCACCGCCAGGACGGCCAGGAAGACCCCGGCGGCGGCCACGGCGGTGACGGCCTCGCGCCCGGCGTTCACCGCCGCGGCGAACGTCCCGCGGGCGCGCGCCAGGTCCCCGGCCAGCGTTCCCACCCCGGCGGCGAGCGCCGCCTCCACGGGGCGCCCCACCAGGGTGAGCGCCCCCACGGGGACCACCGTCATGGTGACGTAGGAGAACTTGGAGAGCGGGACCGCGCCCCAGCGGAGCGCCCCCACCGCCAGCGCCCCCAGCCCCGCCGCCGCCCACCCGCGCCCGTCCGGGGGGGCGGCGGCCACGGCGGCCAGGAGGAGGAGGCCGCCGGCCAGGGCGATCCCCCGGGCGTACACCCGGAGGACGGTGACCATCAGCGGGGGGAGCGCCGCCCTCCCCGGGAGCTGGGGCTCGCTAGCCGCCATCCGCGCCCCGCAGGGTCGCCCGCCGGAGCGCGCGCACCAGCGCCCGCCCTCCCTCCACCCCCTCGCGCCCCAGCCGGTCCACCAGGGCGCTCCCCACCACCACCCCCTCCGCCACCCGCGCCACCGCCGCCGCCTGCTCGGGGGTGGAGATCCCGAACCCCACCGCCACCGGGACCGTGGACGCCGCGCGCACCGCCGCCACCTCGCGCTCCAGCCCCTCCTGCAGCTCCGCCTGCGCGCCGGTGACCCCGGTGCGCGACACGTAGTACAGGAACCCCCGCCCCGCCGCCGCGATCTCCCGCAGCCGCGCCGGGGTGGTGGTGGGGGCGATCAGGCGCACCAGGTCCAGCGGCGACTCCGCGAAGGCGCGCTCCAGCTCCGGGTCGGAGCCCACGGGGAGGTCGGTCAGGAGCACCCCCTGCGCACCGGCCTCCGCCGCGTCGCGGAGGAAGGCGTCCACCCCGTAGCGGAGGACCGGGTTCAGGTAGGTGAAGAGCACCACCGGGACGTCGCTTTCCGCGCGGAAGCCGCGCAGCGCCTCCAGCGTCCAGCGCAGGTCGGTCCCCCGCTCGATGGCGTCGAAGGAGGACTTCTGGATGGTGGGGCCGTCGGCGAGGGGGTCGCTGAAGGGGACCCCCAGCTCGATCACGTCCGCGCCCTCCTCCGCCAGCATCCGCAGCACCTCCGGGGTGGCCTCCGGCGAGGGGTGCCCCGCGGTGACGTAGGGGATCAGCGCCGCGCGCCCCGCCTCCCGGGCGCGGGCGAAGGCCCCGGCCAGGGAGAGCGGCGCCGCCGGGGCGGCGGGCTCAGACGAAGTAGTCGCCGACATGGATTCCGTACCGCTCCGGGTCCGTGGTCTTGATGATGGTGCGCCGCGGCTCCCCGGGAGGGGGGTCGGCGAGGTCGATCTCGCGGGGGGGGTCCACCGGCCGCCCCATGGAGTCGTACAGGATCTTGACGACCGGCTCGTGGATGGCCTCGGGGCGCGGGTTCGCGGCCGTGACCACCGCCAGCTCGTAGCTGTCCAGGATGACCGCGCTCCCCACGGGGTAGATCCCGGTCATGCTGATGAACGCCTTGACCAGGAGCGGGTCCATCCCCCGCTTGGGGTTGTCGCGCATCTCCCGGAGCACGCGGTCCGGGAGCCAGGGGGTGGACTGGTAGCTCCGCTTGGTGGTGGCGGCGTCGAAGCCGTCCGCGATGGCCACGATGCGGGGGAAGAGCGTGGGGTCGCGGGGGCGCTTGGGCCGGGGGTAGCCGCTGAGGTCGACCTTGAGGTGGTGCTCGTACACGCTCAGCATGGGGCGGAGCGGGAGGTCGGCGAAGCCGCGCATCTCGAAGAGCGCCAGGAACCCCTCGGTGGGGTGCTCCTGGAGGAGCCGGTGCTCCTCGTCGGTGAGGCCGCCGGGCTTGTTGATCAGCTCCACCGGCATCCGCACCTTCCCCACGTCGTGCAGGAGCGCCCCCAGCCCCAGCTCGTACAGCTCGTGCTTCCCCAGTCCCAGCTTCTTCCCCAGCGCGACGCTGAAGATGCACACGTTCACCGAGTGGGTGAAGGTGTACTCGTCGTAGTCGCGCAGCGTGGTCATCCCCGTGATGGAGGTCTCGTTGGTGAGCACCTGGTCCACGATGGACTGCACCGCGCGCTTGACCCGCCGCATCGCCACGCTCCGCCCGATCCGCACCGCCGTCATCGCCTCGCGCGCCACGGCCACCGTCTGCGCGTAGGTGCGCTTGGCGGCCTCGCGGCTCTCGTCCGGGTCGCGGGAGGCCTCGGCCTCCGACTCGGGGACGGGGACGATGCGGAGCACCGCCGTGCGCGACAGCCGCTCGGTGAAGCGGCCGAAGGGGTCCTCCGCGTCCGGCTCGGCCAGGAGGAGGGAGAGGAAGGCCGTCCACTCGGCCCGGTCGGCGCCGGGGGCCACGTCGATCTGCCCGATCCCGTGCCCGCGGAGCGTCTTCCCCACCGCGCCGAAGGTGGCGAAGCTCCCCAGGTCGATCCGCATCCGCAGGTCGTTGAGGAAGACGAAGTCGCCCACGTAGCGGATGGAGACCGCGCCCTCGCTGGCCACCAGCTGCGACACCACGGAGTCCAGCTCGGCCAGGGCGTTCTGGACGGTCTGGTTCTCCAGCGGGTACATCTTGAGGACGCGCAGCGAGGCGTAGAGCGCGAACAGGAGGTCGCGGCCGGCGCGCTGCAGCTCCCGCTCGTCGGCGGGGGCGGCGTCGCCGGGGTGCGGGAAGCCCGCGTCCGGGGGGGGAACGGAGGGGGCGCTCACGCGTCCATCCCCCGGATGGCGCGACCCACGGCGCTGCGGACCACCGGGTCCGGGTCGGCGGAGGCGGCCGCCAGCGCCTTGCGCGCGGCGGGGAGACCGGCGCGGCTCAGCCCCAGGGCGGCGCAGGCGCGCGTCTCCGGGTCCTCGCGGCGCCCCAGCCAGCTCTTCCCGTTGAGGATGCGGTCCAGCTCGGCGACGCCCGCCTCCCCGGCCACGCTCCCGAACGCCTCGAAGAAGGCGATCCGCTCCGTGAGGTCGGCCTCGCGGAGGAGCCGCTTGGAGGCGACCGCCGCCTCCAGCACGGCGCGCGCGGGGGTGTAGCGGAGCGCGGAGAGCGCGCGCGCCGCGGCGATCCGCACCTCCCGCTCGCCGTCGTCCAGCGCGCCCTGGAGCGCGTGCGCGGCCACGGAGGTGCGCAGCGCCAGGAGGGTGTCCACCGCCACCAGGCGGAGGGGGGGCTCCGGGCGGGCGAGGAGCCGCGCCACCTCGGGGGCCGCGGCCTCCAGCTTCCGCCGCCCGACCACCCGCGCCGCCCCGGTGGCCACCAGCGGGTCCGGGTCGGCCAGGAGGGGGACCAGGCGCTCCCCCTCCTTCCCGGTGAGCCGCTCGGCGGCGGCCAGGACGGCGGCGCGCACCGGCTCGGTGGGGGTGGTCTCGGCGGCGCGCAGGAGCGCGGGGAGGGCGTCGGGGGGGAAGAAGGAGAGGAGCGCGGCCAGCCCCTCCAGCCCCCCGGGGCCGGGGGACTCCTCGGCGGTGCGGACCAGCTCCTGGACCGTCTCCGGCCGGGAGAGCCGCTCGAACAGGGAGCGCACCGCCCGCAGCACCGGCGGCGCCAGCGCCCCCGGCCGGGTGGCGATCCCCACCAGCTCGCGGAGGAGCCCGGAGGCGAGCGACAGGCTGCGGGCGGCCAGGAGGATGGGGAGGAGGTCGGCCAGGAGGTGGACGATCTTCTCCTGCCGCTCGGGCGACCCGTCCTCCAGCCGGTCGAACAGGGCGGAGAGGACGTCGCCCCACAGGTCGCGCTGCAGCTCGCGGCGCACCTCCTCCTCCAGGCGCCGCAGCTCCCCCTGGTCCAGGAAGTACAGCGTCTCGCGGAAGTCCTCGCGGCTCACCGTGGAGACCAGCGACGGCTCCTCCTCCTCGCGCGGGGGCGGGACGGCGCGCGGGGGCTCCCCGGTCCCGGAGGGGAGCGTCGCCCCCTCGGGGAGCGACTCCACGTAGCGGTAGCGCAGCCCCGCCCAGTCGCGCTCCCAGAGGAGGGTGAGGAGGTCGTCCTCCTCCCCCTTGAGGCGCTGCACCCGGGCCAGGATGTCCAGGAAGAGGGGAAGCTCCTCCTCCTCGAAGCCGGGGAGGAAGGTGAGCTCGCGCACCCCGTCGCGGTACAGGAGGAAGGCGAAGTCCTCGGACCGGGTCTCCCCGCGGTACACCGCCTCCCCCTCCCACGCCACCTCGTTCTCCGACACCTCCAGAACCAGCCGGGGAAGCTCCTCCCAGAGCGCGGCCATCCGCCCCCGCACCGACTCCAGGAAGCGGTCCACCGCCGCGTTGCTCCCCTCGTACAGCAGGTGCACGCGGAGCGAGCGCCCCAGGTCGCGCACCAGCTCCTGCACGGCCTCGCGCTCGGCGGGCGTGGGCCCGTCGACGAAGTCGGGGAGGCGGGAGGGGGCGGGACCGTGCACGGGGAGGCTCCGTCTCAGGCGCCGGCGGTCATCTCGGCCACCTGCGCCACGTCCTTGTCGCCCCGCCCGCTGAGGCACACCACCACCGGCCCCGCGTCCTTCCAGCGGGCCCCGTCGCGGAGGAGGTGGGCGATGGCGTGGGCGCTCTCCAGCGCGGGGATGATCCCCTCCAGCCGCGCCAGCCCCCCGAAGGCGGCCAGCGCCTCCGCGTCGGTGATGGAGACGTAGGTGGCGCGCCCGGAGTCCTTGAGGTGCGAGTGCTCCGGCCCCACCCCCGGGTAGTCCAGCCCCGCGGAGATGGAGTGCGCCGGGGCCACCTGCCCGGCCTCGTCCTGGAGGAGGTAGGAGAGGCACCCGTGCAGCACCCCGGGCCTTCCGGCGGTGAGCGTGGCCGCGTGGCGCGGGGTGTCGGTCCCCTCCCCCGCCGCCTCCACCCCCACCAGCTCCACCTCCTCGTCGCCCACGAAGGGGTGGAACATCCCGATGGCGTTGGAGCCTCCGCCCACGCAGGCGATCACCGCCGCGGGGAGGCGCCCCTCCACCTCCAGGATCTGCCCGCGCGTCTCCCGCCCGATCACCGACTGGAAGTCGCGCACCATGCGAGGGAAGGGGTCGGGCCCCACCACCGAGCCGATGATGTAGTGCGTGTCGCGGACGTGGGTGACCCAGTCGCGGATGGCCTCGTTGGTGGCGTCCTTGAGGGTGCGCGTCCCGCTGTCCACCGGGCGGACCTCGGCGCCCAGCAGGCGCATGCGGTACACGTTGAGGGCCTGGCGGCGGATGTCCTCCTCCCCCATGTACACCACGCAGGGGAGGCCGAAGAGCGCGCACGCCGTGGCCGTGGCGACGCCGTGCTGCCCCGCCCCGGTCTCCGCGATGATGCGCCGCTTCCCCATGCGCCGGGCCAGGAGCACCTGCCCCAGCGAGTTGTTGATCTTGTGCGCCCCGGTGTGGTTCAGGTCCTCGCGCTTCAGGTAGACCGTGACCCCGCCCGCCGCCTCCCCCAGCCGCCGCGCCCGGTACAGCGGCGTGGGCCGGCCCACGAAGTCGCGCCACAGGACGCCCAGCTCCTCCCAGAACGACGCGTCGGCGGCGGCCGCGGCGTACACGGCCGTCAGCTCGTCGAGCGCGGTGACCAGCGTCTCGGGGACGAAGCGCCCGCCGTACGCGCCGAAGCGCCCGGAGGGAGGTGTCGCGACAGAAGACATCGGGGGTACCGCCGTTTACGTGTGGAGCGGCGCGCGCAGTGCGGCCGCGAAGCTGCGAATCCTGTCCGGGTCCTTGACCCCCGGGGCGGTCTCCACCCCCGAGCTGACGTCCACCACCTCCGGGCGGAGCAGGGCCACCGCGCGGGCCACGTTGTCCGCCCGCAGCCCCCCCGCCACCACCAGCGGCGTGTCTCCCAGGAGGGCGCGGTGCTCCGCCACCTCCTCCCAGGGGAAGACGGCCCCCGTCCCCCCGTGCGCCGCGGGCGAGAAGCCGTCCAGCAGCAGGGCGTCGGCCACGCCCGCCCAGCGCTCCACGCCGGCCCGGAACTCCGCCGCGCCGCGCGGGCGGAGCGCCTTCCAGACCGTCCAGCGCCCCGTGGCGCGGAGCCGCTCCAGCAGCTCCGGGGGCTCGTCGCCGTGGAGCTGGAGGACGTGCAGCCCGGCGATTGCCGCGGCGGCGCGCAGCTCCTCCTCCCCCGCGTCCACGAACACCCCCACCCGGAGCGCGTCCACGCCGTCCAGGAGCCCGGGGACCGCCTCCGCCGCCACCGTGCGCTTCCCCCCCGGCGCCAGCACCACCCCCAGGTACGCGGCCCCCGCGCCCACTGCGGCCGCCGCGTCCTCCCGGCGGGTGATCCCGCACACCTTGAGGAGGGGCGCGCCGCTCATCCCCCGCGCGCCCCCGTCCGGGGCCGCCCCGCCAGCGCCGCCGCCGCCGCGCGCAGGTCGGGCTGCCGCATCAGCGACTCGCCCACGAGGATGGCGTCTACCCCGGCCGCGCCGAGCCGGTCCACGTCCGCCGCCGTCCGGATCCCGCTCTCCGCCACCAGAACGACCTCCGCGGGGACGCGCGGGGCCAGGCGGACGGACAGCTCCAGGTCGGTGGCGAAGCTGGCCAGGTCGCGGTTGTTGACCCCCAGCAGCCGCGTCCCCGCCGCCAGCGCGCGCTCCGTCTCCTCCGCGTCGTGCACCTCCACCAGCGCGTCCATCCCCAGCTCCGCGGCCAGCCCCAGCAGCTCCCGCAGGAGAGTGTCGTCCAGGATGCGCACGATCAGGAGCACCGCGTCCGCCCCGGCGGCGCGGGCCTCCCAGAGCTGGAGCGGGTCCACCACGAAGTCCTTGCGGAGCGCTGGGAGGTCCACCCCCGCGCGGACGCGGCGGAGGAAGTCCAGGTCGCCCCCGAAGTACTCCCGGTCGGTGAGCACGGAAACGGCGGCGGCGCCCCCCTCCCGGTAGGCGCGGGCCACCTCGACCGGGTCGGCGCCCGGCCGGATCTCCCCCGCGGACGGGGAGCGCCGCTTCACCTCCGCCAGGAGGCGCACCTCCGCGGGACGCCGGAGCGCCGCGGCGAAGCCGCGCGGGGGCTCCGCGTCGGCCGCCCGCGCGCGCAGCTCCGCCGCGGCCGGGGCCAGGTCGCGGACCTCGCCACGCTTGGTCTGGACGATCTTTTCGAGAATGCTCAAAAGGCCTGGTCGGTGCCCGGACGGAGCCTCCGGAAGGGGGGCCGGCAACCCCCTGTGCGCGAGTGCCTTGCGCTTCGGCTTACGTTCGGGTACATTCTATTCGGTTAGTCTTCGGATCGCAATCCGAACCAGCAAAATCCCGGAGAGACCTCGATGTCACTCACCAAGCGTCAGCGGCAGATCCTGGACTACGTGGAAAGCTTCATCGAAGCCTACGGGTACTCTCCGAGCTTCGAGGAGATCGCCGAGCACTTCGGCTACTCCTCGCTCGCGACCGTCCACGAGCACCTCTCCAATCTGGAGCAAAAGGGCTTCTTGCGGAAGAACTACAACAAGAGCCGCTCCCTGGAGGTGGTGCGCGCGGAGATGGGCGTCCTCGCCCTGGAGCTCCCGCTCCTGGGGAGCGTCGCCGCCGGCCTCCCCATCGAGGCCATCCGCGAGGAGGACACCGTCTCCGTCCCGCACGACATGGTGCGCTCGGGGAACAACTACGTTCTCCGGGTCAAGGGGAACTCCATGGTGGACGAGCAGATCCGCGACGGCGACTACATCATCGTCAACTCGCGCCAGACGGCGGACAACGGGGAGATGGTGGTGGCGCTGGTGGGGGGCGACTCGGCCACGGTGAAGAAGTTCTACCGCGAGCGGGACGGGCGCATCCGCCTGCAGCCGGCCAACCCCACCATGCAGCCGATGTTCTTCCAGCCGGAAGAGGTGCAGATCCAGGGGATCGTGGTCGGCGTCATCCGCAAGTACTGATCTCTCTCATTTTCCGGAGGAGGCGAGGCATGCAGGGAGCACAGCCGGTTCCGTTCGTGGTGGGGCGCATCGCCCGCGACGGGAAGAGGATGATCGTGCTGGAGTCCGCCACGCCCGCCCCGTTCCCGGGGCCGTGGGACCTGCGCGCCGTGTTCGCGGCGGGAGCTTCCAGGCCGGGCGCCTGACGCTCGTCTCCGGATGACATAGCGGGTCCGCTCCGAAGCCCGGCAAACAGCGCCGGTCTTCTACGCGGGCTCCGGGAGCCAGCCGGAAACTGCCCGGCTGTCTCCCTCCGCGCGGAGGAGCCTCGCCCAACTGCCGGCGAGTCTCCTCCGCTTGCGTTTGGGGGTACGGACGCCGCACGTTCCCCTTGCGCCGTTTTGAGCCGAAAGACATCTTCGTACAGGTTGGTTGGCGACATATTTTCCTGATCCGGTCCGGTTTCCCTCCTCGGTTTTCCTCCCCCGACAGCACTCCCGATCCCGGCCGCGAGGCCGCGGTCTCACGCGCCGGCGCGTCCGCCGGCATCCTGATCCTGACGGAGACACTTCGATGACGCGTGCGATCCTCTGCTCCATGGTGCTCGTGGCTCTCTCGGCGGGGTGCCGGGACGCTGCCCGCGAGCCGGCACCTGGGAGCCCGGTGGCCCCGGCGGACCCGAACCCGTCCGCCTCGGCGGCGCCGGCCTCCTCCTCCACCGTCTGCGCCGCCTACCACGCGCGGCTCGGCGAGGCGCGCTCCGCCCTGGCGCGCGCGCCGGGAGACGACTCGCTGCGCGAGGATGTGGCTACCTTCGAAGCGGTCATCTCGGACGCCTGCGACTGAGGACCCCATGAGACTCCCCTCCCGGCTCGCCGCCCTGCTCGCCGCGGCGTGCCTGGGGCTGCTGGCACCCGGCAGCCTCCACGCGCAGAAGGCGCTCGTCGTGTGCCCCCCGTCCGACGGCGCGGGGTGCGCGCGCATCGCCGAGCAGCTCGCCCTCACCGGGGACGCGGGCGCCCCGGTGTTCCCGGGCGGCGTGGACCGGCTCTACGAGGAGCTGCGCACCCTCTCCCCGGCGCAGCTCCGCTCCTACGCGGTGGTCTTCGTCCCCTCGCTCGCCGACGAGCCGTACGCGCTCCTGCGCGAGGAGGCGGTGCGGACCCGGCTGCGGCAGGTGCTGACCGGGAGGGTCGCGGCGTGGTCCGGCACCCCGGACCGGGGCGCCGTGGAGGGCGCCGGGGCCGGGAAGCTGGAGCTGATCCGCGGCCTGGGGCGCTGGGCCGCCGCGGGGTGGAGCGAGGGGAGGACGGGGCTGGTGGTGCTGCAGGACTTCTCGAACCCGGGCGGGGGCGCGCGCCGCTACGACTGGGTGGAGGGAGTGGCCGGGGTGGAGGTCCGGCCGGACCCGGGGGTCCGCAGCTACGACGAGGTGGAGAAGAACCCCGCGAGCCCGGCGGCGGAGGCGGTCGTGGGCTCGCTCGCGTACCGCAACCTGGCGTCCTTCGGCTTCGCGGTCCCGGATTCCGGCGCCGCGCAGGTCGCCGCGTGGGGACGGGGCCGCAACGGGCGCGGCCAGGCCGTGCTGCTGACGTTCAGGGGGGAGGAGGCAGGCGGTCCGGGGCACCCCAGTGCCATGTCCGGCGCCGGCAGCCCGACGGACGTCGCGATCCACGGCGGGCAGAGCCAGACGGGGGAAGTCGGGACGCAGCTCGCGCAGCCGCTCCGCGTCCTGGTCACCGACGCCCTCGGCAACGGCGTCCCGGGGGAGACGGTCACCTGGACGGTCACCTCGGGAGGCGGCTCGCTCTCCGCTCCCACCTCGACGACCGATGCGAGCGGGATCGCCGCGATCGCCTGGACGCTCGGGACCACGGCCGGGACCCAGACGGTGGCCGCGACGCGTGCCGGGCTCGCCGGCTCGCCGGTGACCTTCACCGCCGCCGCCAGTCCGGGGGCTCCCTCCGCCGCCACCTCCACCATCACGGCGTCCCCGACGACGATCCCCGCGGACGGGACGAGCACCAGCGCGATCACGGCCCAGCTCAAGGACGCGTACGGGAACAACTGCACGACCGGGATAACGAGCGGCGGCCTGAGCACGACCCGGGGCACGATCGCGTCCGTCGCGTACGCCGGGAACGGCATGTACACGGCAACGCTGACGTCGTCGACCTCCGCCGGGACCGCGACGGTCATCGGCATCCTGGCCGGCGACACGCTGGCCAGCACCGCCACCGTGACCTTCACCCCGGGCGCCGCCGCACAGCTCGCGTTCGCGGTGCAGCCGTCGAGCACCCCGGCGGGGACGTCGATCAGCCCGGCGGTGCAGGTGACCGTCCGGGACGCCTTCGGCAACACCGTCACCGGCGCGACGAACCCCGTCACCCTCGCCATCGGCACCAACCCGGCGGGCGGCACCCTCTCGGGCACCACCACGGTGGCCGCGGTGAACGGAGTGGCGACGTTCTCCAACCTCGGCATCGACAGGGCGGGGACCGGCTACACGCTGGCGGCAAGCTCCGGGAGCCTGACCGGCGCCACCAGCAGCACCTTCAACGTCACGAAGGCCGCGAACACCATCACGGTCACCCCGGACAGCGCGACGCTCGAGGTCGGCGCCACGCGACAGTTCACCGCGTCCGTGAACGATGTGGCGGGCAACCCCATACCGAGCGCGAGGGTCATCTGGGACAGCTCGGACGGCACCGTGATCCGCGTCTCCGGCACGGGCCTCGTCACGGCCCTGGGCACCGGCTTCGCCTCCGTGACCGCCACCTACGAGAAGAGCGGGGACGTGAGAGGGGGGGCGGTGATCAACGTGGTCGCCACGCCCGCCACGCCGAGGCAGTACCTGGTGTCCACCGACACGCCGGACCCGGCGCCCGGCGCCACCATCACCATCCGGGCGCAGCTGGCGGACTCGCTGGGCGCAGCGGTGAAGACGGCCGGGAGGACGGTGACCTGGAGCAAGACCCTCCCCGCCGGCTCCTTCGCCACCCCGACCAGCACCACCGACACAGCGGGCGTCGCGAGGGTGGCCTACGCGGTGAGCACCACGGCGGGGACCATGGACAGCGTGACCGCCACCGACAACGCCGGCCTCAAGGGGACCAGCGGCCCGATCCGCGTGCAGATCGGCGCCGCCGCCGTGATCCGGATCATCCGCGGGGACACCCAGACCGCGAAGGTGAGCACCCCGGTCCCGGTGCAGCCCACCGTGCAGGTGGTGGACGCGAGCGGGAACGGAGTCCCGAACGTGACGGTGACCTTCGCGCCCGTTCCGGGGAGCGGGAGCGTGACAGGCGGGACGCAGACCACCAGCGCCTCGGGCGAGGCCACGGTCGGGTCGTGGACGCTCAAGGCGACGCCGGGGCCGGGCTCGCTGACGGTGTCGGCCGCGGGTCTCACCGTGACGTTCACCGCGACGGCGCTTCCGGGTGAACCGACGGACATCGCGTTCCAGGACGGCGACAACCAGACGGGCGTGGTCGGGACGGCGCTCGGGCAGCCGCTCCGCGTCCTGGTGACCGACTCGCTCGGCAACGGCGTCCCGGGTGAGACGGTCACCTGGGAGGTCGACGCAGGCAGCGGCTCGGTGTCCGACCCCAGCTCGGTGACGGACCTGAACGGAATCGCATCGACCACCTGGACGCTCGGGACCGTGGTCGACACGCAGACGGTGAGGGCGCGCCACGACGGCATCAACGGCTCGCCGGTGACTTTCACCGCCGTCGCCACCCCGACCGGAGCGTCGCGCCTCACCATCACCACGCAGCCTTCGGACTCCGTGCAGGGCGGAGTGAACTTTCCGCGGCAGCCGGTCATCCGGATCCAGGACCCGTTCGGGAACGCGGTGAGCCAGGCGGGCGTCTCCGTCACGGCGGCCATCGCCTCCGGCGGCGGCACCCTCGGCGGCACCACGTCGGTGAGCACCGACGCCAGCGGCGCGGCGACCTTCACCAGCCTCGCCATCGGCGGCATCGACGGCGACCGGACGCTGTCCTTCTCGGCCACCGGGCTGACGCCGGCGACCTCGAACACCGTCTCCGTGGCCGCGGGCACGCCGGCGCAGCTGGGGATCACGACGCAGCCGTCCTCGGCGGCGCAGGCGGGAAGCGTCTTCCCGCAGCAGCCCGTCGTCCAGCTCCTGGACGCGAGCGGCAACCCGACGGGCCAGGCGGGGGTGACGGTCACGGCGGCCGTCGCTTCCGGCGCCGGCACCCTCGGCGGCACGGTCACGGCGGTCACCAACGCGCTCGGCACTGCCACCTTCACCGACCTCTCCATCGGCGGGACGGTGGGCGACCGCACTCTCTCCTTCTCGGCCACCGGGCTGACGCCATCGACATCGAATACCACCAGCGTCACCGCAGGCAACGCGGCGGCTCTGGCCTTCTCGGTACAGCCGTCGAACACGGCGGCCGGCGCAGCGATCACCCCGGCGGTGCAGGTGACCATCCGCGACGCTTTCGGCAACACCGTCACCACTGCGACCGACAACGTCACGCTCGCCATCGGCACCAACCCCTCGGGCGGGACGCTCTCGGGGACCACCACGGTGGCCGCGGTGAACGGCCTGGCGACCTTCCCGAACCTGAGCATCGACCTGGCGGGCGCCGGCTACACGCTGGCGGCTTTCTCCGGAGCCCTGACCGGCGCCGCCAGCAGCGCCTTCGACGTCGCGGGCGGGGCCCCCGCGCAGCTCGTCATCACGACCCAGCCGTCCGACAGCGCCCAGAGCGGGACTCCGTTCGACCGGCAGCCGGTAGTGCAGCTCCGGGACGCCAGCGGCAACCCGGTCAGCCAGGCCGGCGTCTCCGTCACTGCGGCCATCGCCTCCGGTGGCGGCACCCTCGGCGGTACCGCCACGGTGAGCACCGACGCCAGCGGCGCGGCGGCCTTCACCAACCTTTCCATCAGCGGCATCGACGGCGATCGGACGCTCTCCTTCTCCGCGACCGGGCTCACCGGCGTCACCTCGAACACCGTCACCATCACGGCCGGCCCACCGGCGCAGCTGGGGATCACGACGCAGCCGTCCTCGACGGCGCAGGCGGGGGGCGTCTTCCCGCAGCAGCCCGTCGTCCAGCTCCTGGACGCGAGCGGCAACCCGACGGGCCAGGCGGGGGTGACGGTCACGGCGGCCGTCGCCTCCGGCGCCGGCACCCTCGGCGGGACCACCACGGCGGTTACCAACGGGCTCGGCGCCGCCACCTTCACCGACCTCTCCATCGGCGGGACGGTCGGCGACCGCACTCTCTCCTTCTCGGCCACCGGGCTGACGCCGGCGACCTCGAACACCATCACCGTGGCCGCGGGGAGCGCTACCTCGCTCGTCTTCACGGTCCAGCCGTCGGACGTAGCCGCCAGCGCCTCGATCGCCCCGGCCGTGCAGGTGTCCATGGTGGACGCCTTCGGCAACGTGGTCACGGGCGCCATCGACAACGTGACCCTGGCCATCGGGACCAACCCCTCGGGCGGGACGCTCTCGGGGACCACCACGGTGGCAGCGGTGAACGGCGTGGCGACCTTCCCGAACCTGAGCATCGACCTGGCGGGCGCCGGCTACACGCTGGCCGCCAGCTCGGGCGGCCTGACCGGCGCCGCCAGCAGCGCCTTCGACGTCGCGGGCGGGGCCCCCGCGCAGCTCGCCATCACGACCCAGCCGTCCGACAGCGCACAGAGCGGGACTCCGTTCGACCGGCAGCCCGTCGTCCAGCTGCGCGACGCGTTCGGGAACGTGGTGTCGCAGGCAGGCGTCTCCGTCACGGCGTACATCGCCTCCGGCGGCGGCACCCTCGGCGGCACGGCGACGGTGAGCACCGACGCCGGCGGCGCGGCGGCCTTCACCAACCTCTCCATCAGCGGCATCGACGGCGACCGGACGCTCTCCTTCTCGGCCACCGGGCTGACGCCGGCGACCTCGAGCACCGTCTCCGTGGCCGCGGGCACGCCGGCGCAGCTGGGGATCACGACGCAGCCGTCCTCGGCGGCGCAGGCGGGGATCGCCTTCGCGCAGCAGCCCGTCGTCCAGCTCCTGGACGCGAGCGGCAACCCGACGGGCCAGGCGGGGGTGACGGTCACGGCGGCCATCGCCTCCGGCGCCGGCACGCTCGGCGGGACGGTCACGGCCGTCACCAACGGGCTCGGCGTCGCCACCTTCACCGACCTCTTCATCGGCGGTACGGCCGGCAGCCGCACGGTGTCGTTCTCGTCGGGCGCGCTGACCCCGTCCACCTCCGGCACCATCAGCGTGACGGCGGGGCCGGCGGCGGCCGTGGCCTTCACGGTCCCGCCCTCCAGCGCGGTCGCCAGCGCCCCGATCTCCCCGGCCGTGCAGGTGTCCATCGTGGACGCCTTCGGCAACGTGGTGACGGGCGCCACCGACAACGTGACCGTGGCCGTCGGGAACAACCCGTCGGGCGGGACGCTGTCGGGAACGACCACGGTCCCCACGGTGGGCGGGACGGCGACGTTCCCCGACCTGAGCATCGACCTGGTCGGCACCGGCTACACGCTGAGCGCCGGCTCCGTGGGGCTGAGCGGCGCCACGAGCACCGGCTTCAACGTCGTGGGCGGCACGCTCGACCACTTCCTGGTGGAGGCGGCGGGCGGTGGGCCCATCGGCAGCCAAGTGGTCGGGACGCCGTTCAACGTCCGCGTCACGGCGCAGGACGCCTTCGACAACACCGTGACCAGCTTCACCGGGACGGTGGGCTTCACCAGCACGCCGTCCGGCGGGATCTCCGCCGGCGGCACGTCGGGGGCGTTCACCGCGGGCGTGCTGACCTCGCACGCGATCACCTTCGGCCCGGCGGGAAGCTTCACGCTGACCGCCACGCGCACCGGCGGGACGGAGAGCGGGACGAGCAACTCCTTCGACGTGGAGGCCCCGCCGGTCGCGGTGAACGAGGGCCCGGCCTCGAACAGCGCGCCGGGGCAGCCGTTCCACGCGTTCTTCAGCACGTCCGGGAGCCCGCAGACGTTCAACCTGGCCGCGCCCGGGGTGCTGTCGAACGACAACCTCGGCTTCCCGCCGGCGGCCATCACCTCCTTCGGGGCGGACAGCCTGGGCGGGCCGGTCACCGGCCACCCGGCGGGGAGCACCGTATCGCCGCTCCCGGGGCACTCCACCGGCTCTCTCTCGGTGGGCGCGAACGGGAGCACCAGCTTCACGCCGCCGGACGGCTTCACCGGGAGCTACGTCTTCCGCTACCGCATCACGAACGCGAGCGGCACCTCCGACGCTCAGGTCACCATCGCGGTGGGCGCCCGTCCGTCGGCGGTCAACGACACCTACTCGCCGGTCCTGGTGGGGAACGTGCCGATCAACACGGCCACCAGCACCGGGTTCCGGGTGACCGCCAACGACGCGGGCGACGGCAAGGTCCTCGCCATCGTCGGGCAGAGCGGCGGGACGGCGACGCTCAACGCGGACAGCACCTTCCGCTTCCGGCCCAACCCGGGCTTCGAGGGAGCGGCCTCCTTCACCTACACGGTGACCAACGGCTTCGGGACCAGCGCCCCGGCCACGGTCTCGATGACGGTGGCGACCCCGGTCTGGTTCGTGTCCGACACCGCCACCACGGGCGGTGACGGACGCTTCGATTCGAAGTTCAACGCCCTGTCGAGCTTCGCGGCGGTCAACAACGGCACCGGGAGCAACCCGGCCGCCAACGACCGCGTCTTCCTCTACACCGGCGCCTACACCGGCCCGCTGACGCTCCTGAGCGGGCAGCAGCTCGTCGGGCAGGGCGCCACCGGGAGCTCCCTCGGCTCGGTCCTGGGCGTGGCCTGGCCGGCCGACGCCGGCCCGGAGCCGGCGGTCAACGGCACCTCGCCGACGATCACCTCGGCCGCCGGCGGGATCACCCTGGGGAGCGGGAACACGCTCCGCGGCTTCAACCTGGGGAACGTCACCGGGACGGCGCTCGCCGGGACGAGCTTCGGGACGGTGGTGGTGGCCAACGTGGGGATCAACACCACCGGGCAGGCGCTGAGCCTGACCACGGGGACGCTGAACGGGGGCTTCACGCAGCTCCGCTCCACGGGCGGGACCAACAACGTCTTCCTCTCCGGGGTGGCGACGACCGGCACCTCCACGCTGGGCGGCGCGGGCGACGTCCTCCAGGGGGCCACGGGCGACGCTTTCAGAGTCAACGGGGGAACCGGGTCCTTCACCTACTCCGGGAACGTCACCCAGGCCGGCAACGCCGCGGCGGTCAACGTGAGCGGCGGCCACAGCGGGACTCTCACCTTCCAGACCGGGACCGTGAGCGCCACCAGCGGGACCGGGCTGCAGTTCAACAACGCCGACGGGACGTACGCCTTCAGCGGCACCAGCACGCTGAACGGGGGGAACGCGGGAATCGACGTGACCAACGGCTCGTCGGGAACCTTCACCTTCTCCAGCGGCTCGAGCATCACCAACCCGACCGGCGAGACGGTGGTCGTCAGCAACAGCGCGCCGACCTTCACCTACTCGGGGACGCTGAGCAAGACGGGGAGCGGCAGCGGGATCACGCTGAGCTCCAACACGGGCGGCACCCTCACCTTCGACGGGCCCACCAAGGTCTTCAGCACCGGGTCGGCGACCGCGGTGAGCCTGCTCAACAACAACGGGGCGACCATCGTCTTCGCCGACTCGCTCAGGATCACCACCACCACCGGGGCGGGCTTCAGCGCCACCGGCGGCGGGACGGTGCGGGTGGCGGGGACGCACAACTCCATCACCTCGGCCGGGGGGATGGCGCTGAACGTGTCGAACACCACCATCGGCACGGGCGGGCTCAACTTCCGCAGCATCTCCGCCAGCGGCGGGAGCAACGGGATCGTGCTGAGCAACACGGGGAGCACGGCGGGGCTCACGGTGACGGGGAGCGGCACCGCCGGCTCGGGAGGCACCATCCAGAACACCACGGGAGCGGACGGGACGACGAGCGGGATCGGCGTCTACCTGAACAACACCCGCAGCGTCTCGCTCGCGTGGATGCAGATGAACGGCCACGCCGGCTGGGCCGTCCGCGGCAGCACGGTCAACGGCTTCACCATGGACAGGACCCGCATCACCGGGAGCAACGGGACCGACGCGGGCACCAGCGAGGGGAGCGTGCGCTTCACCGGGCTGACGGGCTCGGCCAGCATCACCGGCTCGCGCATCGAGGGGGGGGCGGAGAACAACCTGGAGGTCGTCAACTCCTCGGGCTCACTGAACCGGCTCACCCTCACCGGCGACACCATCGGCCTCAACGGCAGCGCGCTGGGCGCCGACGGGGTGAGCCTGGAAGCCACCGGGGGCACGCTGAACGTGACGATCCAGAACAGCGTCTTCACCGGCGCGCGCAGCCGGCTCTTCAGGATGGCCATGCAGGCCGCCGCAGGCGGGGACCTGGTCTTCACGGGCAACACCCTCTCGAACGGCCACGGCAACCCGCTCTCCGACGCCGGAGCCATGGACGTGACGGTGGGCGGCGGCGCGAGCCTGACCTACTCCGTCTCCGGCAACACCATGCGCGACAGCAGGGGCACGGCGCTGCTCCTCGGGAAGAAGTTCGGCGGCACGCCGGGGAACGGGACCATGAGCGGCACGGTGGCGAACAACGCCATCGGGGTGGCCGGCGTGGCGAACTCGGGCTCCACGGGCGGCGCGGCCATCGAGGTGCTGGTGCTGGGGCGCGGGAGCCACACGACGCTGATCCAGAACAACCAGCTGCGCGGCTACAACAGCCAGGGGGTGCTGATCACCGCGGGCGGAGCGGACGAGGCGACGACCGGGCTGACGCACGACGCGGCGATGAACGTGACGCTGCAGGGGAACACCATCGCCGAGCCGGGCAACAACGCGGCGGTCTTCACCTCGCGCAACGGGGTCATGCTGAACGCGGGGACCAACCCGGGCGACGACTACCCGATCTGCCTCAACCTGACGGGGAACACGGTCAACGGCTCCGGGGCGGACCCGGGCTTCCTCGGGACGGGGCAGGACTACCGGCTGCGGCAGCGGCAGAGCACCACGGTGCGCCTGCCGGGCTACACGGGAGCGGCGACCGACGCGGGCGCGACGCTGGTGAGCGACCTGACCGGCTACCTGGCGCCGCGCACCAGCGGGAGCTTCACGCTGACGGCCAGCGCGCAGTCGACGGGCTTCCTCAACACGGCGGGCGGCGCGCCCTGCGCCACCCCCTGAGCCCGGAAGTGGAAAAAACGACCGGCCCCGCGCCTCGTGAGGCGCGGGGCCGGGGTCTCAGGCGACGGCGGTCGCCTCCCGCAGCGCCACCAGCCGCTCCCACCCCGCCCCGCTCCCGATCGCCTCCTCCGCCTTCCCCACCCCTTCCCTGAGCGTCTCCGCGACCCCCGCCACGTAGATGGCGGCGCCGGCGTTGAGCGCCACCGCCGCGCGGGCGGCGCCGGCCGCCTCGCCCCGGAGCACGCGCTCGATGGTGCGCGCGTTCTCCGCCGGCTCGTGGCCGCCCAGGCCGGAGGCGTCCGGGAAGTCCCACCCCAGCTCCTCGCGCGGGTCCAGCGTGCGGCGCGTCAGCTCGCCCCCGCTCAGCTCGATGATCTCCGTGGGGCCGATGGGGCTCAGCTCGTCCATCCCCGGCGCGCCGTGCACCACCAGGGCGCGCTCGTGCCCCAGCTCGCGCAGCCCCCCCGCGATCAGCTCCAGGAGCCCGGGGTCGGAGACGCCCACCACCTGGCGGCGGGCCATGGCCGGGTTGGTGAGCGGGCCCAGCACGTTCATCAGCGTGGGCATCCCCAGCTCGCGGCGCACCGGGCCCACGTGGCGCATGGCCGGGTGGTGCAGCGGGGCGAACATGAAGACGATCCCCGCCTCCTCCAGCACCCGCGCCTCCCGCTCCGGCGACAGGTCCAGCCGCACCCCCAGCGCCTCCAGCACGTCCGCGCTCCCGCAGCGCGAGGTGAAGCTGCGGTTCCCGTGCTTCGCCACCCGCACCCCCGCCCCCGCCGCCACCAGCGCCGCCGCGGTGGAGATGTTGAAGGTGGTGAGCGCGCCGCCCCCCGTCCCGCAGGTGTCCACCAGCGCCTCCGGGGACGCCACCGGGACCGCCACCATGGCGCGGCGCAGCGCGCGAACCCCGCCCGCCACCTCCTCCGGGACGGCGCCGCGCACGCGGATGGCCACCAGCAGGGCGGCCATCTGCACCGGCGTGGCGCGCCCCTCCATCACCTCCCCGAAGGCGCGCTCCGCCTCGTCGGCGGAGAGGGGGCGCGTGGTGGCGGCGCGGATCAGGTCGCCGAGGGCGATCCCGCCCGCCTCGCCGGAAAGGAGTGCTTCGCTCATGTGCGCCGGAGGCGGAAGGCGTTGGACGGGTAAGGGATGGAGGCCGCGGGGCGCCGTTCGGGACACCACGGGCCGGATCATACCGGCGCGGCCGGGGGCTGTCAATCGGCGGGCGGCGGCGCGCCCGCGCGGGTTGATCCGGGGGGGCCCCTCCCCGTAGGTTGTCGCCCGTGAGCGCCACCGATCCGCACCGCATCCGCTTCACCGTCCACTACGACGGGCGCGACTTCTTCGGCTGGCAGGTGCAGGCGCGGGAGCGCACCGTCCAGGGGGAGCTGGAGCGCGTCCTGACGCGCCTGTTCGACCGCCCCGCCGCAGGTGATCGGCTCCGGCCGCACCGACCGCGGGGTGCACGCCACCGGCCAGGTGGCCGCCGTGGACGCCCCGGCGAAGTGGACCCCGGACGCGCTGCGCCGCGCGCTGAACGCCCTCCTCCCCGAAGGGATCTGGATCGCCGACGCCGCGGAGGCCGCGCCGCGCTTCCACCCCCGCTACGACGCCGTGGCGCGCTCCTACGTGTACCGCGTGGGGCTGGCGCCGGACGCACACTCCCCCTTCCGCGCGCGCTGGTGCTGGCCCCTGGCTCGCTCCCTGGACCGCGCGCCCATGGAGCGCGCCGCCGCCGTCCTGGTGGGGGACCACTCGTTCCGCGCCTTCGCCAAGGCCGGCCAGGAGGAGCGCGGCGACCGCTGCATCGTCACCGAGGCGCGGTGGGCGGAGTGGGAGGGCGCGGGCCTGGAGTTCCACGTGACCGCCAACCGCTTCCTCCACCACATGGTGCGCTACCTGGTGGGGACGCTGGTGGACGTCGGCCTGGGCGCGAGGCCGGAGGGCGACGTGCGGGCGCTCCTGGAAGGCGCGGAGGGGCTGCTCACCTCGCCCCCCGCGCCTCCCGAGGGCCTTTTCTTGCGGGCCGTGCGCTATCCGGGAGAGTCGTGAGTAAGGGTCTTTGGGCGTGCCCCCGGCTGCGCCGGGGTCGGGCTGCGGCTCCGTAAGCCGGCAAACAACGCCGGCTAACGGAGTCGAGCCCCGGCAAACTGCGCCGGGTCTCGCCCCTCCGGGCTCGCATCCCTCACGCAACTGCTTACCCTGCCTGTGGCTCCTGTAGTTGCCGTGCTCCCCTCCCCCCTCGTGGGGGAGGGGCCGGGGGAGGGGGGCCGCCGCGGACGCGCTCCGGAGCCGCGGGCGCGCGCCGTTCGGCAGTTCCGTCGTACCCATATGATCCGTAACGGAGGGAGACAGCCGGCAGTTTGGCTGGCTCCCTCCGGGGCGGGGAGACTCGCGGGCTGTTTCGCGAGGCTCACCGCCCCCGCGCAGGAGACCGGCCGCTGTTTGGCCGGGCTCCGGAGCGGCCCCACCACGCAGACCCGAACGGGAAACGCTTCCATGTCCATGGACCGCTACAGCAACCCCCTCACCGAGCGCTACGCGTCGGCGGAGATGTCGCGCATCTTCTCGCCGGCCTTCAAGTTCGGCACCTGGCGCCGCCTCTGGCTGGCCCTGGCCGAGGCCGAGAAGGAGATGGGGCTGGACATCCCCGACGAGGCCATCGCCGCCCTCAAGGCCCACCTGGACGACGTGGACCTCAAGCGCGCCGCGCAGCTGGAGAAGGAGCTGCGGCACGACGTCATGGCCCACGTGCACCACCTGGGCGAGCAGGCCCCCGAGGCGCGCGCCATCATCCACCTGGGCGCCACCTCCGCCTTCGTCGGCGACAACACCGACCTCATCCAGCACCGCGAGGCGCTGCAGCTCACGCTCAGGCGGCTGGTGGGGTGCGTGGCGGCGCTGGCGGAGTTCGCCCGCGAGCACCGCGCCCTCCCCACGCTCGGCTTCACCCACTTCCAGCCCGCCCAGCCCACCACCGTGGGGAAGCGCGCCACGCTCTGGATCCAGGACCTCCTCCTGGACCTGGAGGAGATCGAGTTCCGCCTGGACACGCTCCGCTTCCGCGGCGTGCGCGGCACCACCGGGACGCAGGCCTCGTTCATGGACCTGCTCGAGGGCGACGAGGCCAAGGTGGAGCGGCTGAACCGCCGCGTGGCCCAGAAGATGGGGTTCGACAAGGTGTACGGCGTCACCGGGCAGACGTACACCCGCAAGACCGACTACGCCTGCCTCTCCACCCTGGCCGGGGTGGCCCAGTCGGCCTCCAAGTTCGCCAACGACGTGCGCCTCCTCTCGCACCTCAAGGAGGTGGAGGAGCCCTTCGAGGAGCAGCAGATCGGCTCGTCGGCCATGCCGTACAAGCGCAACCCCATGCGCTGCGAGCGGATCGGCGCCCTGGCGCGGCACGTCATCGCGCTCACGATCGACCCCGCCTTCACCGCGGCGTCGCAGTGGTTCGAGCGGACGCTGGACGACTCCGCCAACAAGCGGATCGCCGTCCCCGAGGCGTACCTCGCCACCGACTCGGTGCTCCTGATCCTCCACAACGTGGCCTCGGGGATGGTGGTGTACCCCGAGATGGTGCGCCGCCACCTGATGGAGGAGCTCCCCTTCATGGCCACGGAGAACCTGATGATGCGCGCCGTCAAGCGCGGCGGCGACCGGCAGGACCTGCACGAGCGCGTCCGCGTGCACTCCATCGCCGCGGGGCAGGAGGTGAAGCAGCACGGCCGCCCCAACGACCTCCTGGACCGCATCGCGGCGGACCCGGCGTTCGGCGTCACCCGCGCCGAGCTGGAGGAGGACCTCCGCCCCGAGCTGTACGTGGGGCGCGCCCCGGGGCAGGTGGACGAGTTCCTGGAGGAGTGGGTACGCCCCGTGCTGGACCGCCACGCCGGGGAGGGCCGGCAGGCCGCCCCCGAGCTGCACGTCTGAGAAGCGAGAGCCGATGACCGATTCCCCGACCCGCCCCGCCCCGCAGGACGGCGCCTACGCCGAGCTGACGCGCCACCTGCGCGAGACGGCGACGCTGTCCTCGGCGGCATCCACGCTCGCCTGGGACCAGGAGACCATGATGCCCCCCGCGGGGGCCTCCCTGCGCGCGGAGCAGGTGTCCCTGCTCAGCGCGCTGGTGCACGAGCGGCGCACCAGCCCCCGCCTGGGGGAGCTGGTGGAGCAGTGCGAGGCGGACGCGGAGCTCGTGGCCGACCCGGTGGCGGCCGCCAACCTGCGCGAGATCCGCCGCGCCTACGAGCTCGCCACCCGGCTCCCCACCTCGCTGGTGCGCGACTTCGCGGACACCTCGTCGCGGGCGCTGGAGGCGTGGCGCGACGCGCGCGAGCGCGACGACTTCCCGGCCTTCGCGCCCTGGCTGGAGCGGATCGTGGAGCTGAGCCGCACCAAGGCGGAGCTGTACGGCATCCCGCAGGGCGGCCACGTCTACGATCCGCTCCTGGACGAGTTCGAGCCGGGGATGACCGGCGCCGAGGTGGAGGGCGTGTTCTCGGAGCTGCGCGCCCGGCTGGCCCCCCTGATCGCCGCCATCGCCGACTCCCCCCGCCGACCCGACCAGCGGCTGGACCGGGTGCGCGTCCCCGTGGAAGCGCAGAAGGCGCTCAACCGGCTCGTCGTGGAGCGGGTGGGGTTCGACTTCGGCGCCGGGCGGCTGGACGTGTCGTCGCACCCCTTCTGCGAGGGGATGGGGCCGGGGGACACCCGGATGACCACGCGCTACCGCGAGGAGGGGTTCATGGACGCCCTGGTCTCCTCGCTGCACGAGTCCGGGCACGGGATGTACGAGCAGGGGCTCCCCAAGGCGGAGCACTTCGGGCAGCCCATCGCCCAGCCGGCCTCGCTCGGCATCCACGAGAGCCAGTCGCGGCTCTGGGAGAACATGGTGGGGCGCTCGCGCCCCTTCTGGGAGTGGGCGCTCCCCGAGGCCGGGCGGGTGCTGGGGAGCGCGCTGGACGGGGTGGAGGTGGACGAGGTCTACGGCTTCGTCAACACGGTGGAGCCGGGGCTGATCCGGGTGGAGGCGGACGAGGCCACCTACAACCTCCACATCATGCTCCGCTTCGACCTGGAGCGCGCCATGCTGGCCGGCGACCTGGCGGTGCGCGACCTCCCGGGCGCCTGGAACGAGCGGGTGCGGCAGGACCTGGGGGTGGAGGTGCCGGACGACCGGCGCGGGTGCCTGCAGGACATCCACTGGTCGCTGGGGGCCCTGGCCTACTTCCCCACCTACACGCTGGGCACCCTGTACGCGGCGCAGCTCTGGGAGACGGTGAGCGGCGCCCTCCCGGACCTCGACGAGAGCATGCGCGCGGGCGACTTCACCCCGCTGCTGGGGTGGCTGCGCGAGAACGTGCACCGGCACGGGGGACGGTTCCAGGCCCCGGAGCTGTGCCGGCGGGTGACGGGGAAGCCGCTGTCTTCCGGGCCGCTGGTGTCGTACCTGGAGGGGAAGCTGAAGCCGCTGTACGGGGTGTAGAGGGCGTCAGGGGACAGCGGCTCCGACGGGGCGGCGCCATCGCGGTGCCGCCCCGCCGTCGGCCGTCAGTCCGCGCAGGCGGACTTCGTGCCTTTGTTGCAGCGAATTCATTCGCCCGCCGTTGCCGGCTGTTCCGCCTGTCCCCGCTTCGCTGTCCCCCGCGGTTGCCGCCCCCCGGCCGGCTGATACCTTTCCGTCTTCCGAGCACCGGACACAGGACCACCGAGGCCGTGACCGCAGCGATCGCCAGGACCGACCTGCCCTTCCCCCTCCTTCGCCGCGGCAAGGTGAGGGACGTGTACGACCTGGGCGACGCGCTGCTGATGGTCGCCACCGACCGCGTCAGCGCCTTCGACGTCGTCCTCCCCCAGCCGGTCCCCCGCAAGGGAGAGGTCCTCACCCTCCTCTCCGCCTGGTGGTTCGGGCGCACCCGCGACGTGGTGCCCAACCACCTCCTCTCCGTCGATCCCGACCACATCGCCGACCGCTACCCCGGCCTCGCGGACACCCGCGAGGTGTGGGCCCGGCGCGCCATGCTGGTGCGCCGCACCGATCCGTTCCCGGTGGAGTGCGTGGTGCGCGGCTACCTGTCCGGCTCCGCCTGGAAGGAGTACGCCGCCTCCGGGACCCTCGCCGGGGAGCCGCTGGCGCCGGGGCTCGTGGAGTCGGACCGGCTGGAGCCCCCCGTCTTCTCCCCCGCCACCAAGGCCGAGGAGGGGCACGACGAGAACATCCCCTTCGCCCGCATGGCCGAAGTCGTGGGCGCGGACACGGCGGAGCGGCTGCGCGAGGCCAGCTTCGCGGTGTACCGCCGCGGGCTGGAGATCGCGGCCCCGGCCGGGATCATCCTGGCCGACACCAAGTTCGAGTTCGGGCGCGACGCGGACGGCGAGATCCGCCTCATCGACGAGGTGCTGACCCCCGACTCCTCGCGCTTCTGGCCCGCCGACCGCTACGCCCCCGGACGCGGGCAGCCCTCCTTCGACAAGCAGCCGCTCCGCGACTACCTGGAAGGGCTGGCGGCGGAGGGGCGCTGGGACAAGCAGGCCCCCGGGCCCGACCTCCCCCCCGAAGTGGTGGAGGAGACCTCCCGGCGCTACCAGGACGCCTTCCGGCGGCTCACCGGGCACGCCCTGGACCGGTTCCCCCTGGACGCCGAGGTGGCGCCGTGAACTTCCCGGGCGCCGCGGGCGTGCACCCGCGCAGGCGGCTGCGGCGGGGGATCGTCATCCTCCCCAGCGCCTTCACCCTGGGGAACCTGTTCCTGGGGATCTGGGCCATCGTGGAGGCCACCCGCGGGCAGTTCGTCACGGCCGGGTGGCTGATCGTGGGCGCCGCGTTCATGGACATGTTCGACGGGCGCATCGCGCGCTTCACCGCCACCGGGAGCCCCTTCGGCGAGGAGCTGGACTCGCTGGTGGACGCGGTGTCGTTCGGGGTGGCGCCCGCGCTGATCGCCTACTTCGCCTTCTTCCACGCGGGCGAGTGGACGTGGATCATCTCCTTCCTCTACATCGTCGCCGCCATCCTGCGGCTGGCCCGCTTCAACATCGAGCAGGCAGGGACGGCCAAGTCCGCCTTCCACGGCCTCCCCTCCCCCACCGCGGGGGTGTGCGTCGCCACCTTCTACACCTTCACCCGGACTCCCTTCTGGCGGGAGGTCTTCCCCTGGGTGAGCGTGCCGAAGGTGGCGGGGTGGCTCACGCTGGGCGTGGCGATCCTGATGATCAGCAACGTCCTGTACTCCGTGGTCCCGCGCTTCGGCCTGCGGTCCTGGAGCGGGCGGCTGGCCTTCTTCCTGGCCTTCGCCAGCATCGCGGCCGCCTTCACGGTGCCGCACTACTTCTTCTTCCCCATGTCCATCCTGTACATCACGGTCGGGCTGGTGCGGACCGTGCTGGCGGGGTTCGAGGAGCGCCTCCCCGACAAGGACCCCATGATCCTGGAGGAGGAGGAGGAGCCGGAGTCGCTGCGCGACCTGGACTACGAGGAGATCCGACCCTCGGCCCGCCGGGACGAGCCGCGGACCGACAACGAGGAGCCGACGTGACGATGGAATACCGGATCGAGGTGCGCGTGACCCCCCGGCGGGGGATCCTGGACCCGCAGGGGAAGGCCGTGGGCGGGGCGCTGGCCTCGCTGGGGTTCGACGGGGTGTCCGAGGTGCACGTGGGGCGCCTGGTGGTGTTCACCCTGGCCGCCGCGTCCGAGGACGGACGCCCTGGCGCAGGGCGAGGCCATGTGCCGCCAGCTCCTGGCCAACCCCGTCACCGAGGACTACGACGTGCGCCTCGGCGAGCCCGCGGAGGCCGCGCGATGAAGCTGGGCGTGGTCACCTTCCCCGGCTCCAACTGCGACTACGACTGCTACAAGGCGGTGCAGGAGGTGCTGGGCGCCGAGGCGGTGTACCTGTGGCACAAGTCGCACGACCTGGAGGGGGTGGACGCCGTCTTCCTCCCCGGCGGCTTCAGCTACGGCGACTACCTGCGCTGCGGCGCCATCGCCTCCCTCTCCCCCATCATGCGCGAGGTGCGCGCCTTCGCCGAGGCGGGCGGGCCGGTGGCCGGGGTGTGCAACGGCTTCCAGATCCTCTGCGAGGCCGGGCTCCTCCCCGGGGCGCTGATCCGCAACCGGACGCTCCGGTTCGTCTCGCGCGCGGTGCACCTGCGGGTGGAGAGCGCGGAGACTCCCTGGACCTCCGCGTACCGGGAGGGCGAGATGCTCCGCGTCCCCGTGGCGCACGGGGAGGGGTGCTACGTGGCGGAGCCGGACGTGCTGGAGGAGCTGGAGCGGAGCGGGCGCGTGGCCTTCCGCTACGTGGACGCCTCCGGCGAGCCCACCCCGGAGGCCAACCCCAACGGCTCGCTGAACAACGTGGCAGGGATCGTGAACGAGCGGGGGAACGTGCTGGGGATGATGCCCCACCCCGAGCGCGCCGTGACCCCGCTCCTGGGCTCGGAGGACGGAGTGGGGCTCTTCCGCTCGCTGGCCGCGCACCTGGCCGCGGCCTGAACCCGACACCCGGGAGGAACGCATGAGGACCCGCACCCTGCTCGCCCTGGCCGCCGGTCTCGCGCTCCTCCCCGCCGCCCCCGCCGCCGCGCAGGCCATCCGCGCGGGGATGTCGGAGGCGGAGGTCCGCTCCCGCCTGGGAGAGCCCGACGTGGTCCGCGGCGACGACGCCTGGAGATACCTGTTCTACGCCAACGGGTGCGCCGTGCGCTGCGGCTCGGACGACGTGGTCTTCCTCCGCGACGGGCGCGTGGTGACCGCGGTGTTCCGCACCGCCCGCCGCCGCTTCGTGGGCCCGGGGGCCTCGGACGCGCTGGAGGCCGCCGGCGGGAACCTCCTGTCCCCCTCCGACTCCATCCCCATGCGGCGCGCCCCCGGGGCCCCCCGCCGCGCCGCCCCCGGACAGGAAGCCGGGCGCGCGCGGGTGGAGGGGATCCGCATGGTGGTCCCCGGCTCCGGGGACGTGGACCAGGGCGACCTCCTCATCCTCCCCGGCGACGCCGGGCGCCCCGGGGCCGCCGGGACGCGCATCGAGTCCACCCTGGCCGACACGGCCATGGAGCAGACGGCGCGCGACCGCGAGCGGAACCTGACGCCGCGCACCGTCCGCCCCGGCAACCGCGACTCCGCCGTGGCCGACACCGCGCTGGACCAGACCCGCCGCGACCGCGAGCGGCAGGTGACCCCGCGCACCGTCCGCCCCCGCGGCGACGCCGGGGCGCGCCCGCGCCCCCGCCCGCAGGCGCCGGGCACTCCCCAGCCATAAGGAACGAAGAGAACCGTGCCCGTACAGCCCCGCGCCGGCGACCCGCCGATCACCCCCGAGCTGGTCGCCGACCACGGCCTCTCCCCGGACGAGTACCAGCTCATCCTGGGCATCCTGGGGCGCGAGCCCACCTACACGGAGCTGGGCGTCTTCAGCGCCATGTGGTCGGAGCACTGCGGGTACAAGAACTCCCGCCCGCTCCTGCGCCAGTTCCCCACCGAGGCGCCCTGGGTGCTCCAGGGGCCGGGGGAGAACGCCGGGGTGATCGACGTGGGCGACGGGCTGGCCGTCGCCTTCAAGATCGAGTCGCACAACCACCCCTCCGCCGTGGAGCCGTACCAGGGCGCCGCCACCGGGGTGGGCGGCATCCTCCGCGACGTCTTCACCATGGGCGCGCGCCCCATCGCCGTCCTCAACTCGCTCCGCTTCGGCGAGCTGGACGGCCCCGGCTCCGACCGGGTGCGCTACCTCTTCGCCGGGGTGGTCAAGGGGATCGGCGACTACGGCAACTGCGTGGGGATCCCCACCGTGGCCGGCGAGGTGTACTTCGACTCCGCCTACGAGGGGAACCCGCTGGTCAACGCCATGGCCATCGGCCTGATGACGCCACGACGAGCTGATCAAGGGCGTCGCCGAGGGGGTGGGCAACCCGATCATGGCGGTGGGCTCGAAGACGGGGCGCGACGGCATCCACGGCGCCACCTTCGCCTCCGCCGAGCTTTCCGAGGAGAGCGAGGCCAAGCGCCCCATGGTGCAGGTGGGCGACCCCTTCACCGAGAAGCTCCTCCTGGAGGCGTCGCTGGAGCTGATCCGCTCCGGCCACATCGTCGGCATCCAGGACATGGGCGCCGCGGGGCTGGTCTCCTCCTCCACCGAGATGGCCGCGCGCGGGGGGACGGGGGTGGACATCGAGATCACCCGCGTCCCGGTGCGCGAGCCGGGGATGACGCCGTACGAGATCCTGCTCTCCGAGACGCAGGAGCGGATGCTGGTGGTGGCGCAGAACGGCCGCGAGGAGGAGGTCCGCGCCATCCTGGGGAAGTGGGACCTGGACGCCGAGACCATCGGCCGGGTGACGGACACGGGGACCTACGTGGTCCGCGAGAACGGCGTGGTGGTGGTGGAGATCCCCGGCGAGCCGCTGGTGACCGGGTGCCCCACCTACACCCGCGAGGGGCGCGAGGACCCGGAGATCGCGGCGCTGCGCCGCTGGACCCCCGCCGAGCTGGACCCCGCGGAGACCGCCGTGGACCCCGCGGACGCGCTCATGCGCCTCCTGGACTCCCCCACCGTCGCCTCCAAGCGCTGGGTGTACGAGCAGTACGACAGCACGGTGCGGACGAGCACGGTGGTGGGCCCCGGCTCCGACGCGGCGGTGGTGCGCCTGCGCGGGACCACGCGGGCCATCGCGGCCACGGTGGACTGCAACGCCCGCTACGTCTACCTGAACCCCCACCGCGGCGGCCAGATCGCCGTGGCCGAGGCGGCGCGCAACCTGGTGTGCACCGGCGCCCTCCCCCGCGCCGTCACCGACAACCTCAACTTCGGCAACCCGCTGAAGCCCGAGGTCTACCACCAGATGTCCGAGGCGCTGCGGGGGATGGCGGAGGCGTGCCGCGCCTTCGAGACCCCGGTCACCGGGGGCAACGTCTCGCTCTACAACGAGAACCCGCGCGGCGCCATCTACCCCACCCCCACGGTGGGGATGGTGGGGATCGTGGACGACCTGGCGCACGTCACCACCCTGGGCTTCCGCGCCGAAGGCGACGCCGTCGTCCTCTTCGGCCGCAACACGGACGAGCTGGGGGGGAGCGAGTACCTCAAGACGGTGCACGGCCGCGTGGCCGGGGACGCCCCCGCCCTCGACCTGGCCGCGGAGGGGGCGCTGCACCGCGCCGTGCTGGAGGCGATCCGCGCCGGCCTGGTGCGCTCCGCGCACGACACGGCCGAGGGCGGCCTGGCGGTGACGCTGGCCGAGTCGGCCTTCGCCGACCCCTCGCGCCCCTGGGGTGTACGGGTGGAGCTACGGGACGAGCTCCCCCTCCCCGCCCTCCTCTTCGGCGAGGCGCAGAGCCGGGTGGTGCTCTCCTGCGCGCCGGGGGACGCGGAGGCGCTCCTGGCCGTGGCGGAGCGCCACGGCGTCCCGGCGGCCGTGATCGGCCGGGTGGGGCCGGAGGGCGGCGCCTTCCGCGTCGAGGCGCCCGGGGCCGTCATCGACCTCCCCGTGGCGGAGATGGCCCGGACCTACTACGGGGCCATCCCGCGCCGGATGGACGGCTCCGCCTAACGGCAGGGGACAGGGAACAGGGGACAGGGGACAGCAAGACAACCGCAGTTGCAGGCTGTCCCCTGTCCCCTGTCTACTGTCCCCTAGAATCACCACCAGCAGGACACAGCCAACGTGTGTGGAATCGTAGCGGTCTCCGGGACCCCCGAGGCCGCCAAGCTGTCTTACCTGGGGCTGCACGCGCTCCAGCACCGCGGCCAGGAGGCGGCGGGGATCGCCGCCTACGACAACGACAGCGGCGTCAGCCACCGCGTCCGCGACGCGGGGCTGGTGTCGGACGTGTTCACCCCGGCCAAGCTCGACCGAGCTCCCCGGCGAGGTGGCGGTGGGGCACATCCGCTACTCCACGGCGGGGGGCGCGGGGCTCAAGAACGCGCAGCCCATCCGGGTGACGCTACCGCGACGGCGACCTGGCGCTGGTGCACAACGGCAACCTCACCAACGCGCACGAGCTGCGCGCCCGCCTGGTGAAGGAGGGCGCCATCTTCCAGAGCACCATCGACAGCGAGGTGATCGTCCACCTGATCGCCCGCTCGCACCGGCACGGGGTGGAGGCGCAGATCGACGACGCCCTCTCGCAGCTGCAGGGGGCGTTCTGCGTGCTGATCACGGTGGGCGACACGCTGTACGCGTCGCGCGACCCGTGGGGATACCGCCCGCTGGTGATCGGGATGCTCCCGCAGGGGGGGATCGTCTTCGCCTCGGAGAGCTGCGCGCTGGACATCATGGGCGCCCGCTTCCTGCGCGACGTGGAGCCGGGGGAGGTGCTGCGCGTCCGCGGGGCGGAGCTCACGCCGCTCCGCCCGCTCCCGCCGGAGGGGCGCCCGCAGCCGTGCGTGTTCGAGCTGGTGTACTTCGCCCGCCCCGACACGCGGCTCTGGGGGCACACGGTGGACCGCTCGCGCCGCGCCTTCGGGCGGAAGCTGGCGCTGGAGCAGCCCGCGGACGCGGACGTGCGTGATCTCGGTGCCCGACTCGGCGAACTCGGCGGCGCTGGGGTACGCGGAGGAGTCGGGGATCTCCTTCGAGCTGGGGCTGATCCGCAACCACTACGTGGGCCGCACCTTCATCGAGCCCAGCCAGGCGGGGCGCGACTTCAAGGTGCGCCTCAAGTACAACGCGGTGCGCGAGGTGCTGGAGGGGAAGCGGGTGGTGGTGGTGGACGACTCGCTGGTGCGCGGGACGACGTCGCGCGGGCTGGTGAGCCTGCTCCGCGACGCGGGGGCGAAGGAGGTGCACTTCCGCCTGGCCTCGCCGCCGGTGCGGCACCCCTGCTTCTACGGGATCGACATGCCCACGCGGAAGGAGCTGATCGCCGCGAACATGTCGGTGGAGCAGATCCGCGACTACCTGCAGGTGGAGTCGCTCGGGTACCTGTCCATGGAGGGGATGCTGGACTGCCTGGGCGGGACGGAGAGCTTCTGCACGGCCTGCTTCTCCGGCGACTACCGCGCGCCGCTGGTGGACGCCCAGCTGGGGTTCGAGATGACCGCCCACTGCTGAGACCGACGGTTCCGGACACGACGAGAAGCCCCGCCGCGAGCGGGGCTTTTTGTTTGTGGCTCCCGGCCTTCTTCTTGCCTTTGCTCCAGGTGTCGGACCGGGACGGAAACCAAGCGTATCTCCACACATACCCGTCACGTCGCACTGGAGGTGTCCATGCGTCCTTCACCCGTCCGGAGGGGCTGCGCTCCCCCCGGCTCCCGGCGAGCGATCGCCGTCCTCGCGGGGATCACCGCGCTCCTCGCCGCCTGCGACCGGGCGCTCCCCAGCGGCGCCGCCGACCCGGGCGCGGCTGCGCCCCGGCTCTCCACCGCCGCGGCGGCGCCCGCCGTGGACGTGTACGTCCACGCTCACCAGGACGACTGGCAGCTCTTCGTGGGCGACCACGTGACGAGCGCCCTGGGAACGGCCGAGAAGGTGGTGCTGGTGTATACCACGGCCGGCGACGCCGGGGACGGGGCCCCGTACTGGCAGGCCCGCGAGCGGGCCTCCAAGGCCTCGGTGGACAGCATCGCGGGGACCGGCGCGTGGGCGTGCGCCACTCCGACCGTGCGGACGCACGTGGTCACGCGGTGCACCAAGGGGAAGACGGTCAGCTACTACCTGCGGATGCCGGACGGCAACTACTGGGACGGGACCGGCTACGGGTTCGGCGGGCTGGCCGCGCTCCGCGACCGGGGGACCGCCACCTCGCCGCGCGACGGGTCCACCACCTACACGTCGTGGGCCGACTTCACCGGGACCCTCGCCGCCATCGTCGACGCGGAGAGCGCCGGGCGGGCCGAGTCGTCGGTCTCGGTGCACGCGCCCGACCACGACCGCTCGCTCAACCCGGACGACCACCCCGACCACTGGGCCACCGCCGACGCGGTCCGGGCGGCGTCCACGGGGCGCGGCTGGAGCCTGACCTGGTACGTGGACTACGCGACCGAGTACCGCCCCGCGAACCTGACCGCCGAGGCCCACGCGACCAAGCGGACGCAGTTCGCTGCCTACGACCGGGTCATGGCGGCGGCGGGCTACGAGACGCTGTTCGACCGGCCGAACTACCAGGCATGGCTGTGGAGGACGTACTTCCGGACGGTGACGGTCGCTCCGCCGCCACCGCCACCGCCTCCGCCGCCGCCACCGCCTCCGCCGCCTCCGGCCACGGTGAAGCCGGCGGGCCTGACCGCGGTCGGCTCCAAGAACGGGGCGAACCGGCGCACGGACCTGAAGTGGGGGGGACGCGCACGGGACGTGGGCGCAACGGCGGTGCTCGTCTTCCGGACGGTGACGGTCGCTCCGCCACCTCCTCCTCCGCCGCCGCCCCCTCCCCCGCCGCCTCCGGCTGCGGTGAAGCCGGCGGGCCTGACGGCGGTCGGCTCCAAGAACGGGGCGAACCGGCGCACGGACCTGAAGTGGGGGGGGAACGCGCCCACGGTGGACGTGTGGCGCAACGGGGCGGTGCTCCGTCGCGGCGTGAGCGGGACCGCCTACACCGACACGCCCGAGAAGAAGGCGAGCGGCACCTTCACGTACCAGGTGTGCACGGCCGGGAAGAGCGGCGCCGACAACTGCTCGAACACGGCGGCGGTGACGTTCTAGGTTTTCTCGGGGATGGAGACGGGCCCCGCGCCGATGGTTCGGCGCGGGGCCCGCTCGTTGGGCAGAAGCAACCCTCGCCGGCCGGATCGGCTCACACCAGGGAGGCAGAACAACCCCTTCCCTGCGGCGACTCCATGCGGATGAAGAACCCGATCCCCGGCGCGGCGCTGCTCGCCGCGTGCGCGCTCGCGCTGCCTCACGCTTCCGCGGCGCAGGCGGCGCGCGGGCTCTCCGTGGAGCCGTGCACCGTCCCGGGGGTGGCGGGGCCGGCGCGCTGCGGCACGCTGGAGGTGTGGGAGAACCGGGCCGCCAGGGCGGGGCGGCGCATCTCCCTCCGCTTCGTGGTGGTCCCCGGCACCGGGCCGGGGCGGGCGCGCGAGGCGATCACCTACCTGGCGGGGGGGCCGGGCGCCGCCGCCACGGGGTACGCGGGGTGGATCACGAGGCTCTTCGGGCCCTCCCGGGAGGGGCGCGACGTCCTCCTGGTGGACCAGCGCGGAACGGGGGGGAGCCATCCCCTGCAGTGCGCCATCCATGGCTCGCGCGAGGACGCGGCGAGCTTCCTGGGCTCCTTCCTCCCCGCCGACCGGGTGCGGGCGTGCCTCCCCGACCTCCGGCGGCGGGCCGACCTGGCGCACTACACCACCGACCCGGCGGCGGACGACCTGGACGAGGTGCGCGCCGCCCTGGGGTACGAGCGCCTCGACCTCTACGGCGGGTCGTACGGCACCCGCGCGGCGCTGGTGTACATGCGGCGCCACCCGGAGCGGGTGCGTTCGGCCATCCTGCTGGGGGCGCTCCCCACCGACGCGAGCATGCCCCTCACCCTCGCGCGCGACACGGACCGGGCGCTCTTCGGGGTGGTGGGGGAGTGCGAGGCGGAGGCCGCCTGCCGGGCCGCCTTCCCGCGCCTCCGCGCGGACGTGGCGCGCTCGCTGGAGCGCCTGGCGAAGGGGCCGGTGGAGGTGGAGGTGACGAGCCCGGGCACCGGGAGGCCGGTGCGGATCAGCCTCACGCGCGACCTGTACGCGGAGGGGGTGCGGTACCTCCTGTACACCCCGGCGACGGCGGGACAGGTCCCCCTGATGGTGCACCGGGCGGCGGAGGGCGACTTCGGGCCGATCGCGGAGGTGGCGCTGGAGCGGCGGATGAACCTGGTGGGTAGCATGAGCCAGGGAATGTACCTGGCCGTCACCTGCGCGGAGGACCTCCCGTACGTGGACGCCCGCGAGGGGGAGCGCCTGAACGCGGGGGACCTTCTTAGGCGATTACCGGCTCCGCGACCAGCGCGCGGCGTGCGCGGAGTGGCCGCGGGCGCCGATCGCTCCCGGCTTCCGCGGACCGGTGGTGTCGTCGGTGCCCACGCTGATCCTGTCGGGCCAGTGGGACCCGGCCACGCCGCCCTCCAACGGCGAGCAGGTGGCGAGGCACCTGTCCAACTCGCTGCACGTGGTGGTGCCGAGCGGGGGGCACGGGTTCGGCGGGCTGGAGAACTCGTCGTGCATCGACGGGCTGATGAACGACTTTGTGCGGGCGGCGAGCGTGGAGGGGCTGGACACCTCCTGCGTGCGCACGGTCCGGCGGCGGCCGTTCCAGACGGGGAGGAACTGATCAGAACGAGAAGCGCCCGAACGCGGCCGTCGGCTCCGCGGCGACCCATCTCGGTTCGATGCCAACCGTTCCGCCAGCGACATCGGCACAGGAGCCGAACGCGAAGATTGCGTGCTCGGCACCGCGAAACGTCGTATATGCGCTATCCACCCAGAGCTTGTACTCACGCAGGTATGCGGGGCCGTTGGCCAAGGGGTTGTAGTTTCCGAAGCACACACGGAATACGCGCCGCTGTGGCACCTGGGCGATCAGTACCCTGTCAGTTCCTGCCGCTCCACCTCCCTTTCTCATTCCCCAGCTGACCGTGTTCCCGAACACTTTCGGACCCAGGCGGATGTAATACCCACGGACCGGCTTGCCGGGCCTGGCCGCGCCTCCGACGACGATCTTCTTACCTGAGACGAGGAAGCATCCTGCAGGCGCCTGACCCAACGCGGCAGGCGGCGACCCGCCGGAGAGTATGGTGCCATCCACTTCGGCTACGATCGGGTACCCGTTGGCTTCGGCCGCATCGACCTGCTCCCGACAGACAAGGTAAGTCGCAGGTTCCGCGAGCGCGGCGATCAGCGTAGATCGTTGTGTTTCGATACTCCATACTCCCCATCCGCAGTAGTCGTATCTGTCGTTCACAGGTGACGGAGGGATGCAGGCGGTCGCCTGAACCGAGCTCATGGCGCTGTTCGGACCCTGCTCCGGAACAGACTGCCCATGGGTGGGATGCCAGGCGCCGCTGGCGAGGGTCACCGCCACGAGAGCAAGGATGAGCCTGCGATGCGCTTCCATTTCTTCAGCCGGGCCGGGGGTGGGGAGAGTGAGGCGTGCACGGATGCGGCCTTGGTGGCCTGCATCCGTATGATGCCCGCACGCCCCGTTCCCGTCAAACCGCCGCACCCCTGCCGGCCGCAAACGTCATTTCCTTGCCGTCCGCGGCGTCCGCGGATAACGTGTCGTGTACCGCGCGGTCCTCTCCCTCCGAACACCTCCCCATGAGCGAATTACTGGAAGGGCACCTCGCAGCCGTCACCCGGGCGCTCTGCGACGGGCGCGTGGTCCCCCTGCTCGGCGCGGGCGTCAACATGTTCGGGCGCCCCGAGGGCGCGCCCTTCGAGCAGGGACGCTACCTCCCCAGCGCGGGCGAGCTGGCCACCTACCTGGCGGACACCTTCGACTACCCCGCCGAGGACGCCCCCGACCTGGTCCGCATCTCCCAGTACGTCGCCATCGCCAACGGCTCCGGCCCCCTCTACGACGAGCTGCGCAGGCTCCTGGACGCCAACTACCCCGCCAGCGCGCTGCACGACTTCTTCGCCACCCTCCCCGGCACCCTGCGCGCCCGCGGCCTCCCCCCGCGCTACCAGCTCATCGTCACCACCAACTACGACGACGTCCTGGAGCGCGCCTTCGCCGCCGCCGGCGAGCCCCTCGACGTCGTCACCTACGTGGCCGAGGGCGACAGCCGGGGGAAGTTCCTGCACCGGACCCCCGAAGGCGACGTGCGGCTCATCGAGAAGCCCAACGAGTACCTGGGCCTCTCCCTCGACACGCGGACCGTGCTGATGAAGATCCACGGCGCCATCGACCGCGCCAACCCCGAGCGCGACAGCTACGTCATCACCGAGGACCACTACATCGACTACCTCACCCGCACCGACATCTCCAGCCTGGTCCCCGCCACCCTCGCCGCCAAGCTGCGCCGGAGCCACTTCCTCTTCCTGGGCTATAGCCTGCGCGACTGGAACCTGCGCGTCATCCTGCACCGCATCTGGGGCGAGCAGAAGCTGTCCTACAAGTCGTGGGCGGTGCAGCTCAGGCCCCACCTGGTGGACCGCGAGTTCTGGCGGAAGCGCGACGTGGACATCCTGGACCTCCCCCTGGAGAGCTACCTGGAGCAGCTGAAGTGCGCCCTGGAAGAGCAGATGGCCGAGGTCCGGCCGTGAGCGGGCCCGCCGGGTCGCCGTACAAGGGGCTCGTCCCCTACGCCGAGGAGGACGCCCCCTACTTCTTCGGGCGCGAGGCCGAGCGCGAGATCATCCTCGCCAACCTCATGGCCGCGCGGCTCACCCTGCTGTACGGCGCCAGCGGCGTGGGGAAGAGCTCCGTCCTCCGGGCCGGCGTCACCCACCACCTGGTCCGGGCGGCCCGCGAAGAGGTGCAGCGCGGCGGGCGCCCCGAGTTCCTGGCCGTGGTGTTCAGCGCCTGGAAGGACGACCCCGTGGCCGGGCTGCTGGAGTGCGTCCGCCAGCTCCGCCGCCCGGGTGCTCGGGGCCGACGCGCCCGCGCACCTCCCCGCGGGCTCCCTGGCCGAGGGACTGCACGCCTGGACCGCGCACCTGGAGTGCGACCTCCTGGTCATCCTGGACCAGTTCGAGGAGTACTTCCTCTACCACGGCCAGGAGGACGGACCCGGCACCTTCGCCGTCGAGTTCCCCGCCGCCGTCAACCGGCGCGACCTGCGCGCCAGCTTCCTCGTCTCCCTGCGCGAGGACGCCGTGGCCAAGCTGGACCGCTTCAAGGGGCGCATCCCCTCCCTGTTCGACAACTACCTCCGCGTCGAGCACCTGGGGCGCGAGGCCGCGCGCGCCGCCATCGAGAAGCCGCTGCAGCGCTTCAACCAGCTGCACGGCGGCGACGAGGTGCGGATCGAGGGAGAGCTGGTGGAGGCCGCCCTGGAGCAGCTCCGCACCGGCCGCTTCGCCCTGGCCGAGACCGGGCGGGGGGGCGTGGGAGGCGCGCCGGAGGAGTCCGCGGACGACACCCGCATCGAGACCCCGTTCCTCCAGCTGGTGATGACCCGGCTGTGGGAGAAGGAGGCGCAGGCCGGCTCGCGCGTGCTGCGGCGGGCGTCGCTGGAGGAGCTGGGCGGCGCCGACCGCATCGTGCGCACCCACCTGGACAAGGTGATGGAGGGGCTCTCCCCCGCCGACCAGGACGCCGCCTCGCGCATCTTCCACCACCTGGTGACCCCCGGGGGCACCAAGATCGCCCACACCCCCTCCGACCTGGCGGACTACACCGACCTCCCCGCGGCGCAGGTGGAGCGCGTGCTGGAGGCCCTGGCCCGGGGAGAGACGCGCGTGCTCCGCTCCGACGCGCCGCGCTACGAGATCTTCCACGACGTGCTGGCCCCCGCCGTCCTGGACTGGCGCCGGCGCCACCTGGAGCGGCGGCGCCAGGCCGAGGTCGGCCGGCAGGCGCGGAGGCGGAGCGTCCTCCTTTCCGGCGGGCTGGTCGTCCTGCTGGTGGCCGTGGGGATCACCGCCCTCACCCTGCACCGGCACAACCAGAAGCTGTCCCACTCCCTCTCCGAGGCGGAAGTCGTCCTGGAGGACCAGGCCTACGTCGACTCGGCGGCGGCGGCACGGACGAAGACGGTCTCCACCGGCCCCGGTGCCCCGCTCACGACACCGCAGGGCTCCGGGCTCATCGTCACCTCGGACACGCTCGGGCCCCCGCCTCCGCCCCCTCCCCCGCCGCCACAGCCCTACCCGCAGGTGGCGTCCGCGCCCGCGGACCGGGCGCGCCGGCGCGCGGTCGTGGTGCGCTACTACCAGCCGCCCGCCCTCCCGCCCACGGGCGTCGTCGACACCCTCCGGGCGCTGGGCTTCGGCGTGGAGGAAGCGGAAGGGCGCTTCGACGCCCACCCCAACTCCATCGCCTACGGGAGCCGCGTCCCCGCCGCGGACGTGGAGGCGCTCGCCCTGGCCATGACGCGCGCCGGGCTCCTGGTCAAGCGCATCCACCCGCTCCGCGCCGGGCGCGGCCGGGGCAACGTCATCGAGGTGGTGCACAGCACCTCGCTCGTCGACTTCCCCTACCTGACGGTGGACCAGATCCGCACCCACGCCGCGGGGGGCCGGAAGAGCGGGGCGTGAGAGCGGCGTGTGGGGCAATCCCCGACTTGCCGCAACCGCCGCACACGGCCTACCTTGGAGCGGCCCGGGCGCGCGCCCGGGCCGCTCCCCGCTTCCCGATACCATACGCGCCCGATGGAGGCACGATGAAGTACCGCACCTATCCCGGCACCGACATCACCGTCTCGGAGGTGGGCTTCGGCCTGTGGACCCTCGCCGCCGGGTGGTGGGGCGACTTCACCGACGACGAGGCCGTCGCCCTGCTGCACCGCGCCTGGGACCTGGGCGTCACCACCTTCGACAGCGCCGACACCTACGGCAACGGCCGCGCGGACGCCCTCCTGGGCCGCGCCCTCGCCGACCGCCGCGACCGCGCCACCATCACCACCAAGGTGGGGTACGACTTCTACGCCCACCCCGACGCCCGCCGCGGCCAGCAGGAGATCCCCCACAACGCGTCGCCCGACTTCATCCGCTTCGCCGTGGAGAAGTCGCTGGAGCGGATGGGGACCGACGTCATCGACGTCGTCTCCTACCACAACGCGCACGAGGAGCACGTCCCCGACGACGCAATCTGGGAGACGCTGGCGCGCCTCCAGGAGGAGGGGAAGGTCCGCGCCTGGGGCGGCGCCCTGGGGCCCTCCAACGGCTACACCTGGGAGGGGATGGACCTGGTGCGGAAGCGGCGGGTGAAGAACCTCCAGCTCATCAACAACGTCC
This sequence comes from uncultured Gemmatimonadales bacterium, assembly GCA_963733105.1. Classification (GTDB taxonomy): domain Bacteria; phylum Gemmatimonadota; class Gemmatimonadetes; order Longimicrobiales; family Longimicrobiaceae; genus JAFAYN01. Next base: position 75,453 of record CAVTCB010000012.1, read on the forward strand.
TGGAGCCCTTCCCCGGCCAGGCGCTCACCGAGGCCGCCGAGGAGACCGGGGAGACCGGGATCCAGGTGCGCGTGACGCACTCCTCGGGGATGCTGGAGGGGCGCTACACCGAGGACACCGAGTTCGCCAAGAACGACCACCGCCGGCACCGCCCGCGCTCCTGGCTCCTCAACGGGCTGAAGAAGCTGGAGGCGCTCCGCTTCCTGCACGAGGGGCGCGACATGACCCTCGGGCAGGCGGCGCTCAAGTGGCTCCTGGCCTCCCCCGCGGTGATGACCACGCTCCCCAACATCTACAACGTGGAGCAGCTGGAGGAGTTCGCCGCCGCCTCCGACAAGCCCGACCTCACGCCGGACGACCTGGAGCGCGTGCGCGAGCTGCAGAAGGTGAACTTCCACGTGCACGAGGAGCACATGCGCTACAAGGGGACCATGCACCGCGACGGCGAGGAGCCGGTCGTCCCCGTGTACCGCTACGACGGCGACGGCTACGGCGCGCAGGAGCCCGCGGAGGCCGGCGCGGCGGACTGAGCGTCCACGCCTCTAGGTGGTGAGCCGCATGTGCAGGTGGTCGGCCAGGCGGATGGCGAGCGCCACCAGCGTCAGCGTCGGGTTGGCCGCGGGCGACGTCGGGAACACGGACAGGTCGCACGCGAAGAGCCGCTCGTGGCCCAGGAAGCCAAGGTGCTCGTCCAGGACGCCCGGCTGGGGGCCGTTCTCGTCCACGTACCTCCCGCTCGTCCGCCGCATCCGGAGCGTCCCCACCTCGTGGGCCACCCCGCCCACCCCGCCCCACCCCTCGTTGATGACCTCTCCCCCCAGCCCGTCGACCACCACCTGCCGGATCGTCGACTGGATCCGGGCGTCCAGCTCGGGGGGGACCGGCACCCGCTTCATGTAGACCTGGGCGTACCGCTCCCCGTCCGGCGCGATCCGGACGAAGTTGTCCTCCTGGAGCTCGGAGTTGAGCAGGAAGACGATCTCGCCGAGGACCCACTCGCCGCGCTCCCGGATCAGCTGGTCCAGGATGGTGTCGTCCAGGTAGCGGCCCTGGTTGAGGTCCGCGTTGATCTCCAGGAGGATGTTGAAGGGGAGGCGCTCCTCCCCCACCCTCTCGCGCGGCTGCGAGAGGGTCTTGGTGCTCGTGTACGGGTCGAAGTACCGCGACTTCCGCGGGAGCTTGAAGTGGGCGAAGTAGACCGGGTGGTCGGTGACCCCCTTCCCGATCAGGTAGCCGGGATTCAGCCGGCTGCGCAGCGCCAGGCGCGCGCTCTCGACGGTCCCGGCGCACAGCACCGCGCTCCTCCCGCGGAAGGTGCGCATCTCCCCGGTCTTCAGGTCGCGCGCGTGCACCCGCACGCCGTCCACCGCCTCCTCCACCCGCTCCACCATGTGGTTGAGGCGGATCTGCAGGTTGCCGTCCTTGCCGCCGGAGAGGCTGGACTCCATGAGCAGGTCGGCGGTGGAGAAGACGCCCGGGGCGACGGTGTTCCCGTCCGCGAAGCTCTGCCGCGCGGAAACCGGCGCGTCGACGTGGTTGTAGTCCGGGAGCTCGGTCCGGAGGAACTGGAACACCTCGCGCGCGAACATGGTGCGCGGCTGCCCCGAGCGGCCCACCACGTCCTCGGCGCGCTGGTAGTACACGTCCTCCAGCGCCCACTTCACGGCCCGGTCCCAGTAGCCCAGCTCCCACGAGGTCATCCGGGGGATGAACGCTCCCCAGAAGAGGGAGCGGCCGCCCAGGTAGAAGGCGGCCGCGCCCGTGTACTCGTTCCCCTCCAGCGAGTCGTACGCCTTGGTCTGGAAGTCCCCCCACAGCTCCCACAGGTGCTTCACCACCCGCTCCCGCTCCACGCGCTGGCGCCGGGGGAGGTTGCCGGCGTGCGTGGGGAAGAGGAACCCCCCGGCTTCGAGCACCAGCACGCGGTGGCCCAGGTCCGAGAGCTCGTCGGCGAGCACCCCGCCGCCGATTCCCGAGCCGACCACGACGACGTCGTACTCCGGGTCGGCGCCCGGGGCCGGGTCCTCGAAGTACCGCCGCTGCACCTGCCCGTACTCCAGCACGGGGGTCCTGCGGCCCCGCTCGGCGAAGCGGATCTCCTCCGGCCCGAAGGAATGGACCCGGCCGTCGGCCGCCGCGAGGGTCCGGGGCTCTCCCTCCATCGGCACGCAGCGGTCCAGCACGAACGTGAACCGGAGGCCGCCGGAGTCTCCCGGCGGCACCTCGAACCGCCACGCCCCGTCCCGGAAGCGCCCGGGGAGGTCCTCCCCCTCGCCGCCGTCGGTGCGGAGGGTGATCTCCGCGAGAGGGGGCACGTAGAAGCGGGTCCGGTATTCGAGGATGATCACCTTGGGTCGCTGCTGGAGGGTGGTGGTCCCGACAGGAAAGGCGGCTCGCGAGCGCGCCTGCGGCGACGACGCACGGTATGCCGATCTCGCGGGAAGTCAAGCCATTCGTTCCGGCCGCTCGCTCTTCTTGGAGCCGGCGGACGCCGCGCCTATAATGGTCCGCGGGGCCGGGAGACGGGCACTCTGCGGAGCGGACCGACGGTGCGGACACACGCGGAAGGCAGGCAGCAGAAACACAGGAGCGCCCGTCCGGGCGACGCCGCCGGAAAGGAGCCGGCCGCGAAGCAGAAGGACGGCGCGCGTCCCGGGCCGCTGCGCCTCTGGGCCTGGGCCGCCGGCGCGGCACGCCCCGGCGCCCCGGCGGGCGGCGGCGCCCCGGCCGGCCCGGGGCGCGACTTCGCCGGCCTCCCCGTCTTCACCCCCGCGCCGGTGCGGGTGCAGGCGAAGACGCGGGTGAGCACGCCCGGCGACGCCTGGGAGCGGGAGGCGGACGACGTGGCCGCGGCGGTGACACGCCCGGACGCCGCGGCCGTGTCCGGGCCGCCGCCGCGCGACGCGGGAAGCGCCGCCGTCCCGGCCGGGGCCGCTTCCCTGGTCCGGGGCGCGGGAGCGCCGCTGGCCCCGTCCACGCGGAGCTTCTTCGAGGCCCGGCTCGGCCACGGCCTGGGAGGAGTGCGCGTGCACGACGACCCCGCCGCCGACCGGAGCGCCCGCGCGCTGGGCGCCAGCGCCTACACCGTCGGCTCGCACGTCGCCTTCGCCCGGGGACAGTACCGGCCCGGCACCCCGCAGGGCCGGACGCTCCTGGCGCACGAGCTGGCGCACGTGGTGCAGCAGGCCGGCCCCGCCCGGGGTGGGCCCGCCGTGATGCGGCAGGTGCCCCCGGCCTCGGTCCAGGCGCTGGAGGCGCAGCTCGCGGCGCGGCGGGTGGAGCGCGCCGAGCTGCAGCGGCGCATCGACGCCTCGCAGGACCGCTTCGTCGGCGAGACGGCCGACGAGCGGAGCGCCGGCGCCCTCCAGGCCGACGAGCCCCGGATGCAGGGCGTCCGCCAGGACGTGGTCCCGCCGAGCGCGCGCGACATGCTGCGGCGCGCCGTCACCGTGGTCCAGCGGGGCGACACGTACGTCCTGCAGACGCGCTTCGAGCTGAGCTTCCTGGCCCTTGCCGGCACCGCCGCCGCGCAGCGCGCGCAGGCGGAGATCCCGCGCCTGGTCCAGGCCATCCGCGACGAGTGGACGGTGGCGATGCCGGAAGGCCGCTACGCCGGCCGCCGCTTCACCCTCGAGCCGGTCATCACCCACCGCGAGGCCGCGCAGGCGCGGAACCCCGACACGCTCCAGATCATGGTGCGCGGCGACGACCCCGACCCCTCCAGCGGGACGTGGTGGAACGGCGAGATCAGCCTGGCCTCCGCGCACCTGTCCGGCGACCGCATCCGCGTGGTGGGCCACGAGGTGTACCACCTCTTCGGCTTCCTCGACGCCTACTTCTCGTACACCCCCGACCCGGTCCCCGGGAGCTCCGCCGCGCCGCGCCCGCAGTGGGCGGTGGGGCGCGGCGACCCGGCGGGGAGGCCCGACCTGCTGGGGCTGGTCGACCCGGAGGTGCTGCGCCGCAAGCTCGCCGCGGGCGAGATCACCCAGGCCGACTTCGACCTGCAGACCCGCGCGGCCACCGTCTGGGCCGAGGACGCCGAGGCGATCCTGTACGCGCTCGGGGTGCCGCCGATCCCGGAAGCCCAGCGCCCCCTCCCCGACCCCGACAGCGAAGGGTACGAGGAGGCGGTCGAGCGCCGCATGGAAGCCATCCGCGCCGCCGGCGAGCGGGAGATCGCGGAGATCCGCCGCCGCCGCGCGCGCGCGGAAGAGTCCATGCAGTGGCTGTCCATGGTCGAGCGCGTCATGGCGCTCGACACCGAGATCGCCGCCCTGCAGACGCAGATACGCCAGCTCCGCGGCCCCTGAGCCGGGTCAGACCAGCGGCCCCACGTCCGGCGAGCCCGGGTCGTACCCGTATCCCACGTAGCTCCGCACCCCGGTCCACGAGCCGTAGCGCGCGGCCTGGTCCTCCGTCCAGGCGCGCTCCAGCTCGGGCTCCACCTCGCGGAAGCTGCGCCCCTGCCAGTCGGGGTTGCGGCGCGCCACGTGGCCGAACTGGTAGAGCGGCCGCGCGCTCTCGTAGCTCCGCGCGCCCCCGTCCCCGCCCCGGGCCGTGCTCTCGAAGTGCTCCCGGGAGCGCCGCTCCTCCTCCTCGCCGAAGGAGCGCCCCGCCTCCTCCGCCGCGGGCGTGGACCACCACGCCCCGAGGGCGCCGGCCGCGGCCCCGAACAGGGTGCCCGCCACCCCCGCGGCGATCCCCATCGCCGCGTCCGTCGCCTGCCCCGCCGCCCGGCCGGCGATCCCGCCCATGGTCTCGCCGATCTGCTCGAAGGTGCCCTTTCCCTTGTTGTCGTCGTCGCTCTGCCGCATGCGTCTCGCTCCTGGATGGAGGTGCCACGTCCCGGGCGTCGCCTCCGGCCCGGACCGGCCGGACGCGGCAAGAGCCGGACCCGCCCACCCGGATCGCACGATCCTTGCACCGGTTCCCGCCCCCCGTCCTGCAGGCGGACGGGCCGAAAAGGGACCAACCGGATACACGGGAGTGCGTGATGTCTACACCGAACCTGGAAGGGCTGCGGGTGGCGATCCTCGCGGCGGACGGGGTGGAGCAGGTGGAGCTGACGAAGCCGCGGGAGGCGCTGGAGGGCGCGGGCGCCGAGTGCGAGGTGATCTCCCTGCGGCCGGGCTCCATCCAGGGGATGAACGCCATGGCCACGGGAAAGAAGATCCCGGTGGACCGCACCATCGCCACGGCCAACCCGGCGCGCTACGACGCCCTCCTCCTCCCGGGCGGGCACTTCAACCCCGACTTCCTCCGCCAGAGCGACGAGGTCCTGGAGTTCGTGCGCGCCATGGACCGGGCCGGGAAGCCCGTCGCCGTGATCTGCCACGGCCCCTGGGTGCTCGTCTCCGCGGGGCTGGTGCGCGGTCGCGAGCTGACCTCCTGGCCGGGGATCCGGGACGACGTCCGCAACGCGGGCGGGCTCTGGCGCGACGAGGCCGTGGTGCTGGACGGCAACTGGGTGTCCAGCCGCGGCCCGCACGACCTGAAGAAGTTCAACCGCGCCATGCTGGAGCTGTTCGCCGGCGAGGCCCCCTTCGCGGACGTGGAGGAGGGTACGGGGCTCGGCGCCGGGGTGTCCCTGGGCGGGCTCCTCGCCAGCGGGCTCGCCGTGGCCGCCATCGGCTACGGGCTGCGCCAGTGGCAGGGCTCGCAGGAGCCGCCGCAGGAGAGCTACGCCGGGCGGAGCACCGCCGGCGCCGGCGCCTTCGTGGAGACCGGCTCCGACCTGTGACGCGTCCCGGCTGACGGACCGCCCCCGCCGCGCGGCGGGGGCGGTCCTTTCCCGGCCCGCCCCCCCGCCGTAAGATGTCCGCGCACCCCGTCCGCCGGACCGCACCCCCCCAGGAGGAGACGCCCTTGAAGGTCGTGGTCATCGGAGGAGGGCCGGCCGGGCTCTACCTGGCCCTCCTGATGAAGAAGGCCGACCCCGCGCACCGGGTCGTCGTCCTGGAGCGCAACGCCCCCGACGACACCTTCGGCTGGGGCGTGGTCTTCTCCGACCAGACCCTGGGCAACCTCCAGGGCGCCGACCCCGAGAGCTACGCCTCCATCACCGCCGCCTTCGCCCACTGGGACGACATCGACGTCCACTTCCGCGGCGAGACCGTCACCTCCGGCGGGCACGGCTTCAGCGGGATCGCGCGGGTGGAGCTGCTCCGCATCCTCCAGGAGCGCGCCGCCGGGGTGGGCGTGGAGCTGCGCTTCCGCCAGGAGGTGGCCGACGACGCCGACCTGGTCCGGCTGGGGCTGGGCGACGCCGACCTGGTGGTGGCCGCCGACGGCGTCAACTCCCGCGTCCGGACCCGGTACGCCGACCGCTTCCGCCCCGACCTGGACGTGCGGAAGGCCAAGTACCTGTGGCTGGGGACCACCCGCCTCTTCGACGCCTTCACCTTCATCGTCGTGCAGGACGCCAGCGGACGGCGTCTTCCAGGTGCACGCCTACCGCTACGACGAGGGGCACTCCGCCTTCATCGTGGAGTGCGACGAGGCGTCGTGGCGCGGCGCCGGCTTCGACGCCATGGAGATGGAGGAGACCGTCGCCCGCTGCGAGGCGATGTTCGCCCCCTGGCTGGACGGGCACCCGCTGCGCAGCAACTCCCCCCACCTCCGCTCCCCCTGGCTCAGCTTCGTCCGCGTCTCCTGCGAGCAGTGGTACCACCCGGACGCCGAGGTGGCGCCCGCCGTGCTGATCGGCGACGCCGCCCACACCGCGCACTTCTCCATCGGCTCCGGGACCAAGCTGGCGCTGGAGGACGCCATCGCCCTGGCGCGCATCCTGGGCGAGGAGCCGGAGCTGGAGACCGCCCTGCGCGCGTACCAGGAGGAGCGGCGCACCGAGGCGCTGCGGCTCCAGAACGCCGCGCGCAACTCCATGGAGTGGTTCGAGAACGTCCGGCGCTACGTGCACCTCGACCCCCCGCAGTTCGCCTACTCCCTGCTCACCCGGAGCCAGCGCGTCTCGCCACGAGAACCTCCGCCTCCGCGACGGCGCCTACCTGTCCGGCGTGGAGCGCTGGTTCGCGAGCCGCGCCTCGGAGAGCGAGGTGGAGAAGGCGCCGCCGCCCATGTTCACGCCGCTGCGGCTGCGCGCCCTGACGCTCCCCAACCGGGTGGTCGTCTCGCCGATGGACATGTACTCGGCCACCGACGGCGTCCCCGACGACTTCCACCTGGTGCACCTGGGCGCCCGGGCCATGGGCGGCGCCGGGCTGGTGATGACGGAGATGACCTGCGTCTCCCCCGAGGGGCGGATCACCCTGGGGTGCACCGGGATGTACGCCCCCGCGCACCTGGAGGGGTGGCGGCGGGTGGTGGAGTTCGTGCACCGCTGGACCCCGGCCAGGATCTGCCTCCAGCTGGGGCACTCCGGGCGCAAGGGCGCCACCAAGGCGATGTGGGAGGGGATGGACGCCCCGCTGGAGGAGGGCGGGTGGGAGGTCATGGCGCCGTCGCCCCTCCCCTGGAGCCCCGCCAACCCCGTCCCGCGCGAGATGACGCGCGCCGACATGGACCGGGTGCTCACCGAGTTCGTGCGCGCCACCGAGATGGCCGCCGCGGCCGGCTTCGACATGGTGGAGCTGCACTGCGCGCACGGCTACCTCCTGTCCTCCTTCCTGACCCCGCTCAGCAACCGGCGCACCGACCGCTACGGCGGCTCCCTGGAGAACCGGCTTCGCTACCCGCTGGAGGTGTTCGCCGCCATGCGCACCGTGTGGCCCGAGGAGCGCCCCATGTCCGTGCGCATCTCCGCCACCGACTGGGTGGACCAGGGGGGGCTGGAGTGCGCCGACGCCGTGGAGATCGCGCGGGCGTTCAAGGAGGTGGGCGCCGACCTCATCCACGTCTCCGCCGGGCAGACCACGCCCGAGGCGAGGCCCGTGTACGGGCGGATGTTCCAGACGCCGTTCAGCGACCGCATCCGCAACGAGGCGGGGATCGCCACCATCGCCGTGGGGAACATCACCGAGGCCGACCAGGTGAACGGGATCATCGCCGCGGGCCGGGCGGACCTGTGCGCGCTGGCCCGGCCGCACCTGAGCGACCCGCACTGGACGCTCCACGCGGCAGCGGGGCTGGGGTATTCCGACCAGTGGTGGCCGGTGCAGTACGGGAGCGGGAAGCAGCAGCTGGAGCGGACTCTGCAGCGGCAGCAGGAGATGCTGGGAAATGCTACGATCTGAGGCTTGGGGTTGGGGCCGCTCCGGAGCCGGGCCAAACTGCGGCCCGTCTCCTGCGCGGGTCGCGGAGCCAGCCGAAACGGCCCGGCTGTCTCCGCTCCGGCTGCGGGAGCCCCGCCAAACTGCCGGCGGGTCTCCCTCCGCAAAGGATTCGAGGGGTACTGCGGGAACTGCGAACTGCCGGGGGACCCGTGGCTGACGGCGCGTACCTCGCCGGGCAGCACGCCGTGGTCACCGGCGGCGGGCGGGGGATCGGGGCGGCCATCGCGGCGGAGCTGGCGCGCCTGGGGGCGACGCTCACGCTCATGGGGCGCGACCCGGGCGTCTGGAGGCGCAGGCGGGAGCGCTCGCCGGCCGGTTCGGCGTCGCGGTGTCGGCGGTCTCCTGCGACGTCGCGGACGAGGAGTCGGTGGCGGCGGCCTTCGCGGAGGCGCGCGCGCGGTCCGGTGATCCCCACGTGCTGGTGAGCAACGCGGGGCAGGCGGACGCCTCCGCGTTCGCGGAGACCTCGCGGGAGTCGTGGGACCGGATGCTGGCGGTGAACCTCACCGGCGTCTTCCTGTGCGCGCGGGAGGTGCTCCCGGCCATGCTGGAGGCGCGCGCGGGGCGCATCGTCAACGTCGCCTCCACCGCGGGGCTGAAGGGGTACCCCAAGACCGCCGCGTACTGCGCCGCCAAGCACGGGGTGGTCGGGCTGACGCGCGCGCTGGCGCTGGAGACGGCGAAGGCGGGCGTCACCGTGAACGCCGTCTGCCCCGGCTACACCGACACCGACATGGCCGACGCCGCCGCCGGGAACCTGATGCGCGCCCTCGGCAAGTCCCCCGACGAGGCCCGCGCCATGCTCGCGCGCACCATGCCGCGCGGGCAGCTGGTGGCGCCCGAGGAGGTGGCGAGCGCGGTGGGGTGGCTCTGCTCGCCGGGAGCGGCGGCGGTCACGGGGCAGGCGGTGGTGGTGGCGGGGGGGGAGGTCATGGCGGGGTGAGAACAGGCCTGCGCGCGTCCGTGAGGCGCCCCCACCCGGCGGCCTTAGAGCCGCCACCCTCCCCCGTTCCGGGAGAGGGGCATGCCCGAAGCATGGCCAACTTTGCCGCGTGGAGGCAAATGGGGCGACGACCCAGGATGCGGGGCTCGACACCGGAGACGGAGGCGAGGGCCCGCTCACTCAGGAGCGAGATGACGGCCGCCGAGCAGGCGCTGTGGCGCGCACTGCGGTTTCAGCGCGTACGGGGGCTGAGCTTCCGCCGGCAACATCCGCTTCTCGGCTTCATCGTCGACTTCTACTGCCCCGCACGGAAGCTCTGCATCGAGGTGGACGGCGCCGTGCACGATGAGCCGGACCAGTCGTCGCGCGACGAAGCGAGAAGCACGGTCCTCAACGCGGCGGGATATCGTCTCGTGCGCTTCCGGAACGAAGAAGTTCTGGGCGACCTCTCCGGTGTCCTGCATCGGATCAGGGCCGCCCTCGACACGCCGTGACTGTAGACGGCTGGGAGATGCCCCTCCCCCGGAACGGGGGAGGGTGGCGAGCCTAAAGCGAGCCGGGTGGGGGCGCGCGGACGCCCGGACACGCTCCCGCGCCCAACCCCGGGCCCACAGACATTCCGAACTCACCCGTCCACATGACCGCAACCAAGCTCCTCGCCGCCGACTTCCGCCCCGCCAGCTTCCGGTGGGAGGTGGACGGGCCCGTCGCCACCGTCACCCTGAGCCGGCCGGAGCGGAAGAACCCGCTCACCTTCGAGTCGTACGCCGAGCTGCGCGACACCTTCCGCCAGCTCTCCTTCGCCACCGACGTCAAGGTGGTGGTGCTCACCGGCGCGGGCGGGAACTTCTGCTCCGGCGGCGACGTGCACGAGATCATCGGGCCGCTCGTCGCCATGAAGGAGGCCGGGCGGATGGACGAGCTGCTCGCCTTCACCCGCATGACCGGCGACCTGGTCAAGGCCATCCGCGCCTGCCCGCAGCCCGTCATCGCCGCCATCGACGGGGTGTGCGTCGGCGCCGGGGCCATCCTCGCCATGTCCAGCGACCTGCGCCTGGGCACCGCGCGCAGCAAGGTGGCCTTCCTCTTCACCCGCGTCGGCCTCTCCGGCGCCGACATGGGCGCCTGCGCCCTCCTCCCCCGCATCATCGGCCAGGGCCGCGCCAGCGAGCTGCTCTACACCGGGCGCTCCATGGGCGGCGAGGAGGCCGAGCGCTGGGGCTTCTACAACCGCCTGGTGGAGCCCGACGCCCTCCTGGACGAGGCGACGGAGCTGGCCCGCACCCTCGCCGCCGGGCCCACCTTCTCGCACGGGATGACCAAGCGCTGCCTGCACCAGGAGTGGGCCATGGGCGTGGACGAGGCCATCGAGGCCGAAGCCCAGGCCCAGGCCATCTGCATGCAGACCGAGGACTTCGCGCGGGCGTTCCGGGCGTTCGCGGCCAAGGAGAAGCCCGTGTTCGAGGGGAACTGACGTGCGGAACGGCAGGGTTCGGGCGTGCCCCCGGCTGGCGCCGGGGTCGGGCTGCGGCTCCGTAAAGCACGATACAACCGTGCTTAACGGAGTCGAGCCCCCGCCAGTGCTTCTGAACTGCGGTGCGCGGGGTCTCGCCCCTTCGGGCTCGCATCCCTCACGCAGCTGCTTCCTATACCTGTGTTTGCCGTGCTCCCCTCCCCCCTTGTGGGGGAGGGGCCGGGGGTGGGGGGCGGCCGGGGCGCGCACCCATGGCTGACCGCACCTTCCTCTCCTGGCCCTTCTTCGACGACCCGCACCGGCGGCTCGCGGCCGAGCTGGAGGCGTGGGTCGCGCGGGAGCTCGCCGGAGGGCGGGCACGACGAGGGGGACGTGGACACGGCGTGCCGCGACCTCGTCCGCAGGCTGGGCTCCGCGGGGTGGGTGCGGTACGCGCTCCCGGCGCCCTACGGCGTGGTGGGGGAGCGGCTCGACGTGCGGACGCTCTGCCTGGTGCGCGAGACGCTGGCGCGGGCCGACGGACTGGCCGACTTCGCCTTCGCCATGCAGGGGCTGGGGAGCGGGCCCCTCACCCTCTTCGGCTCCGAAGCGCTCAAGCGGCGCTACCTCCCGCGCGTGGCCTCGGGCGAGGCGATCGCGGCGTTCGCGCTCTCCGAGCCGGAGGCGGGGTCGGACGTGGCGGCCATGACCACCACGGCGCGGCGGGACGGCGGCGGCTACGTCCTCGACGGGCGGAAGACGTGGATCTCCAACGGGGGGATCGCCGACCACTACGTCGTCTTCGCGCGCTACCCCGAGGCCGGGGAGCGGGGGTTCGCCGCCTTCGTGGTGGAGGCCGACAACCCGGGGCTGCGCGTGTCCGAGCGCATCCGCGTCATCGCGCCGCACCCGCTCGCCACCCTGGAGTTCGAGGGGTGCCGCGTCCCCGCCGACGCCCTGGTGGGGGAGGCGGGGGCGGGGCTCAAGGTGGCGCTGGCGACGCTGGACGTGTTCCGCTCCACCGTGGGCGCCGCCGCGCTGGGGTTCGCCCGGCGGGCGCTGGACGAAGCCGCGGCGTGGGCTCGCGCGCGCACCGCCTTCGGCAGGCCGCTCGCCGACTTCCAGCTCACCCAGGCCCGCCTGGCCGACATGGCGCGTGGAGGTGGACGCCAGCGCGCTCCTGGTGTACCGCGCGGCGTGGACGCGCGACGCCGGCGCGGCCCGCGTCACCCGCGAGGCCGCCATGGCCAAGCTGTACGCCACCGAGGCCGCGCAGCGGGTGGTGGACGGCGCCGTGCAGCTCTTCGGCGGGCGCGGGGTGGTGTCGGGGGCCGCCGTGGAGCGGCTGTACCGCGAGGTGCGCGCGCTCCGCATCTACGAGGGGACCTCCGAGGTCCAGAAGCTGGTCATCGCCGGACAGGTGCTCGGCCCGTCCGCGAAGCCCGAGGAGAAAGGAGAGGCCGCCCATGCCTGACCTGCACGTGCCGGAGCACGCCGCCGCCAGCGCGCACCTGGACACCTTCGCGCGCGACCACCTCCCCCCGCCCGAGCTGTGGCCCGAGCTGGACTACTCCGGGCTCCCCGACCTCGCCTACCCCGCGCGCCTCAACTGCGCCGCCGAGCTGGTGGACCGCGCGCATCGAGGCCGGGCACGGGGACCGCGTGGCCGTGCTCGCCCCCGGCGTGCGCTGGACGTACCGCGAGCTGAGCGAGACCGTGGCCCGCATCGCCCACGTCCTCCGCGACGACCTGGGCCTCGTCCCCGGGAACCGGGTCCTCCTCCGCGGGCCCAACCACCCGATGATGGCCGCCTGCTGGCTCGCCGTGGCCAGGGCCGGCGGGGTGTGCGTCGCCACCATGCCCCTCCTGCGCACCCGCGAGCTGTCCCACGTCGCGGACCGGGCGCGCGTGCGCCTCGCCGTCACCGACGCGCGGCTGGCGGACGACCTGGAGCAGGCGGCCCGCGCGGTCCCCGTGCCTGGAGCGCGTCGTCCGCTTCGGCGGGGGAGAGGGCTCGCTGGAGGCGCTGATGGCCGGGAAGCCGGCGGAGTTCGAGGCCGTGGACACCGCCGCGGAGGACGTGGCGATGATCGCCTTCACCTCCGGGACCACCGGGCAGCCCAAGGGGGCCGTGCACTCCCACCGCGACGTCCTGGCGGTGTGCGACACCTTCTCCCGGCACGTCCTCCGCCCCGACCGCCGACGACGTGTTCTGCGGCTCGCCCCCGCTGGCCTTCACCTTCGGGCTGGGCGGGCTCCTCCTCTTCCCCCTGCGCGCCGGCGCGGCCGCCCTCCTGGTGGAGCAGCCCACCGGGCCCAACCTCCTCCAGGCGGTCCAGGACTTCCGCGCGACGGTCTGCTTCACCGCGCCCACCGCGTACCGCGCCATGTCCGACCTGGCGGGGCAGTACGACCTGTCCTCGCTGCGCAAGTGCGTCTCCGCGGGCGAGCCTCTCCCCCTCCCCACCTTCGAGGCGTGGCGGGAGGCGACGGGGATCAGCATCATCGACGGGATCGGCTCCACCGAGATGCTGCACATCTTCATCTCCGCCTCCGGCGACGACGTCCGCCCCGGCTCCACCGGGCGGGCCGTCCCCGGGTACCGCGCCCGCGTGATCGACCCCGACGGGAACGAGGTGCCGCCGGGCACCCTCGGCCGGCTCGCCGTGCAGGGGCCCACCGGGTGCCGCTACCTGGACGACCCCGAGCGGCAGCGCGCCTACGTGCAGGACGGGTGGAACCTCACCGGCGACGCCTACGTGATGGACGCGGACGGGTACTTCTGGTACCAGGCCCGCAACGACGACATGATCATCTCCGCCGGCTACAACATCGCCGGCCCCGAGGTGGAGAACGTCCTCCTGGACCACCCCGCGGTGCTGGAGTGCGGCGTGGTGGGCGCCCCGGACCCGGAGCGCGGGCAGGTGGTCAAGGCGTTCGTGGTGCTCCGCCCCGGCCACCCCGCCACGGAGGAGACGGCCAAGGCGCTGCAGGACTTCGTGAAGCGGGAGATCGCCCCCTACAAGTACCCGCGCCAGGTGGAGTTCGTGGCCGAGCTGCCGCGGACGCAGACCGGGAAGCTGCAGCGCTTCCGCCTGCGGGAGCGCGAGCCGTGAGCGGCGGGGAGCTGCGGATCGTCCAGCCGGAGGGGTGGGCCGCGCCGCGGGGGTACGCCAACGGCGTCGTCGCGCGCGGACGGCAGGTCTTCGTCGCCGGGCAGATCGGGTGGGACCCCGCCACCTGCGAGATCGTCTCCGACGACTTCGCCGCGCAGGCCGCGCGGGCGCTCCGCAACGTGGCCGAGGTGCTGCGCGAGGCCGGGGCCCGCCCGGAGCACGTGGTCCGCATGACCTGGTACGTCACCGACCGCGCGGAGTACCTGGCCGCCTCGCGCACCCTGGGCGCCGCCTACCGCGAGCTCTTCGGCCGGCACTACCCGGCCATGGCGGCGGTGATCGTCGCCGGGCTGGTGGAGGAGAGGGCGAAGGTGGAGATCGAGGCCACCGCGGTGGTCCCCGACGAGCCGTAGCCGCGGCCCTGGCGCCGCGCCGGGCGCCGGGCCATCTTCCCGCCGTCGGCACCGACCGTCCACCCGAACCCCGCCCAGCCGTGTTCGCCGCGCACTCCGGATTCCGCTACCTGGTCCTCCTCGCGGGGCTCGCCGCCCTCGCGTACCTCGCCTACGGCCGCTTCACCGGGCGTCCGTTCGACCGCGCCGCCCGCGTGGTGACGGCGGTCTTCACGGGGTGCCTGGACCTGCAGATCGTGCTGGGGCTCCTCACCCTGAGCGAGCGCGACGCCTACCCCGCGCTGGCCGGGCACATCGTGATGATGATCCTGGCCGCCGTGGCCGCGCACGGGCTCTCCGTCGCCGGCCGCCGCAGCGCCGACCCGGCCCGGCGATACACCTTCACCCTGGCCGGCGTGGCGCTCGCCCTGGTCCTCGTCGCCGCCGGGATCTCGGCCATCGGGCGCGGGGTGTTCCAGAGCACCGTTGGCTGACGCGCCTCCGCACCGGGTGATCTCCACCGCGGAGGTCACCCCGCGCGAGCGCTACCAGCTCCTCACCTCGCTCGTCGTCCCCCGCCCCATCGCCTGGGTCTCCACCCGCTCGCCGGAGGGAGGCCTCAACCTGGCCCCGTTCAGCTACTTCGCCGCGCTCTCCGCCTCCCCCTTCCTGGTGGGCGTCTCCGTGGGCCACCGCGGCGGCGTCCCCAAGGACACGCTCCGCAACGTCCGCGCGACCGGCGCCTTCTGCGTCAACGTGGTGGGCGAGGCGTGGCTGCGCGCCATGAACGACACCTCCGGCGAGTATCCGCCGGAGGTGGACGAGTTCGAGCGCGCGGGGGTGGAGCCGGCGTGGGCGGAGTCGGTGGACGCGCCGTACGTGGCGGGGTGCCCCGCCGTGCTGGAGTGCCGCCTGTTCCGGGAGGTGGAGCTGGGGGAGGCGCCGAACACGCTCCTGATCGGCGAGGCGCTGCGGGTGCGGCTCTCGGAGGAGCTGCGCACGGCGCCGGGGACGCTCTTCGTGGACACGGAGTCGCTCCGCCCCGTCGCCCGCCTCTGGGGCGACCTGTACTCCCTGGTCGGCGAGACCCCGTCTCTCCCCCGGCCGCCGGCCTGAGCGGAGGCTCGACGATCTCCTTGCCCATCCTCCGCGGGCCGTTAGCTTAGCGCTTCAGCCGCACGCTTTCCGCCTCCCGGTGGCGCCATCCGGCCGCCGCTCCCGCTCCTCCACCGCCAGCCTCCCCATACGACATGGCGATCCGTTCCCCCCGCCGTCCGGGCCGCACCCTCACCGTCGCGCCGAAGCCGACGGAGGAGCAGCGCCGGTCCCTCCAGAACCGCAGG
Organism: uncultured Gemmatimonadales bacterium; assembly: GCA_963733105.1. GTDB lineage: Bacteria > Gemmatimonadota > Gemmatimonadetes > Longimicrobiales > Longimicrobiaceae > JAFAYN01. The sequence goes on from CAVTCB010000012.1 coordinate 90,934, forward strand.
GACCTGGCGGTGACGACGTTCTTCTTCGCGATCGTCGGCATGGGCGGGCTGCTCGTCGCCAGCCTGGGGAGGGCCTCCGTGCGGGCGGGGCTGGACGCGATGCTCGTCTCGCTCGCGTGCCTGGCCGTCGGGTCGCTGGTGGGATTCCTCTTCGGCATCCCCCGCGTGCTGCAGGGCGACGTACCGCAGCCGGCTCCGGCGGGAGAGGGGCGCGAGGAGGAGGACGGAGGCCCGGCCCGGCCCGCCGTCTACCGCCTCCACGTCAACACCAACCTGGAGCAGATCTCCGACTGGCTCACCAAGATCATCGTCGGCGTCGGGCTGATCGAGCTGCGGCGCATGCCCGAGCTGCTCCGGGACGCCTCGGCCTTCGTGGCGCGCGCGGTGGGCGCCGGACCGGACGCGCAGACGGTCGCGGCGGTGCTCATCGTGTACTTCGTGTGCATCGGCTTCCTGGGCGGGTACCTCCTCACGCGCCTCTTCCTGGCGGCGGCCTTCTCGCGCGCCGACCAGGAGACGCAGAGCTACCAGGAGCTGGAGGAGGAGAGCCGGCAGAGCCGGGAGATGATCGGCGACCTGCTGCACCAGGTGGGGAAGATGATCCCGGAAGGCTCGCCCGACGTGATGGCGAGCATGCCGACGACGACGGTGCGGCGCATCCTCTGGGTGGACGACCAGCCGCAGAACAACATCATCATGGTCAAGGTCCTCCAGGACCGCGGGATCGAGGTGGTGCTCTCCCCTTCCACGGAGGACGCGCTGAGGAAGCTGAAGGACGGTCTGTTCGACCGGATCATCTCCGACATGGGCCGCGAGGAGGAGGGCCGTTACAACGACACCGCGGGGATCGACCTGGTGAAGGCGGTCCACGCGGCGGGGCTGGACGTACCGGTCGCCATCCACTGCAGCGGGGCCGCGGCCGCCAGGTTCGGGGATCAGGCGCTCCAGGCCGGCGCCAAGGTGGTGACCCCTTCGCGCACCGTCCTGCTCAAGGCGCTGGAGCTGGACGCGCCCCCGGCTCAGAACCCCGCGACCCCGGCCAGGTAGCGCCCGTACGGCGTCGCCCCGGCGCCGCCGCCGGGCTCCTGCCATCCCCGGAACTCGCCTTCCCCGGTCCAGAAGCACTCCGCCCGGGCCGGGTCGGCGCCCGGGAGCGGCCACGGCAGCTCCGCGGCCCGGACGCACTCCCGTCCCCCGCCCGCCGGGAACGGCCTCTCGCGGCTCCCCGCGTTCTGCCGCGGGGAGACCACCGGGAACCGCCGCGCCGCCCGGTTCCCGCCGCACCCGTCGTACCCCCAGTGGCCGCCGCCGCACGCCGCGCGCGACGGGTATCCCCCGTGCTTCCCCGAGGCGACCCACACCACCGGCGCCCCGCGCGCCGCCCCCTCCGCCCAGCCGAAGCGCTCCAGCTCCCGACCCCCGAACCAGCGGCACCGCCCGTCCGAGCGCCCGTGGCAGTGCGCCGACAGGAACACGCGCTCCGTGCTCCAGCGCCCCGCGGTGGGATCGTAGGCGGCGTCGAGCACGACGACCTCCGAGTCGCCCGGGTGCCCGTCGCACAGCCACCCCGTCACCCGGCACACCGGGAGGTCCCACCCGCAGTCCCGCGCGTACGCCGGGAGGTAGGCGATCCGCGCCGTGGCGGCCGCGGGCACCCGCTGCACCGCGTACAGGTACCCGCCGGCGACGCGGTCCACGCCGGGGTCCCACCCGCACTCCCGCGCGTCGAACACCAGCACGGGCGCGAACGCCGCCGCCAGCGCGTGCTCGCACCCGTCCGCCACCCCGTCCCCGTCCGCGTCCCCCGCGCGGCCCCGCGAAGCACGCCGCTGCGCTCCAGCCGACGCGCAGCCCCGCCGGAGCGGGGGGCTCGTCGCCGGACATGGACGAGCCCGCGGTCGCGCACCCACCGGGCAGCGAAGCCAAGGTGCCCCAGAGGAGCACCCCGAACACCGTTCCGCGGGAGACCCCGGGAGTCCGCATGCGCTCTCCGATCATCTGCCCGACAGGTCGCGGAACGGTCTGATCGACACCCTCTTCCCGTGCAGGTAAGCCGCGGCCATCCGACATGTCGAATAGTGGGGAAACCAGTGGACTTCAAACACTCGTGCCGGCCCCCCCCCGCTACGCGATCGGCGTGGCCCGGTGGCGGCAAGTCTACACCGTGCCCTTCGTCGCTGTCCAGGCTGCTCTTCCTCACGGGCATCACAGCGCATCTGTACCGCTTCTGCCCCGCTTTGCTGGCGACCGGATGTCCCATCCGTGCCATCAGAGGATGAGCGACGGCGATCCCCGAAGGGAGCGCGCATAGCTCTAACCTCCGCTGGGACCCGAGCTTGATACGTAAACAGACACCAAAGAGACAATTCCGGTCCGGGGCTTGCCCTCCGGAGCCGTACCCGCGCCGCACGGCGCGGAAGCCCGCCGCCGCCTTCCCGCGCAGAAGCCCGCTCCACCTGGGAGCTTCTCCTCCATCCATGACTCGCGGGGTCCTGCCTTGCGTGCGGCATCTGTTTCATCCCCATCCATACCGAGGTCGATCATGAGCATGGACGACGAGGTGCCCACCACGCGCTCTGGCAGGCTCACGGATGCAGGAGCGGAGCAGGACGACGAATTCGAAGCGTTCCTGAAAGCGTTCGCGCCCGCCCTGCAGTCCGGCCTGGACGAGCCGCCGTTCACCGAGCTGCGCCCCGGTGAGGTTCCGGGTCTGCCACCCACCGACGACGTAGCGCTCGCGGCGCACCTCGCCGAGCGTTTGTACACCGACGAGCTGGCCGTCCGCTTCTTTCCCCGCAACGCGGCGGAGGTTCTGGGGCCCGGAGACGCGTGGCGCTGGTGCCTTCCGCTGGTGCGCTGCTGCTGGATGTTCGGCTGGCTGGTGTGCCGCGGCTGTCGAGACTACAACGCGCTGAACTACTACCTCTACCGTTACTGGCTGTGCGTGCGCACCGCGACGGGGCGCAATCCCCGAGCGCAGGTGACCGCGTACGAGCGAGAGGAGTTCCGTACGCTTGCGGCGTTGCTGGGACAGACGTACGCGGCGTGGCTCAAGGAGGAGGAGATGAAGGTGGCGCTGGACCGCGGCACGGTGGACGACGTGCTGGCGGGGCGCGCCGACTGCTGCCGCGACAACGCCTTCACGGCGGCGCTCTTCGACCGCCTGTCCACCCAGGAAGCCGCCGAGGCGCTGCTGGGCCGCGAGGCGTTCGCATCACACGCGAAGCACCCGTTCTTCTGGCTCTGCCGCTGCTGGTGCCGCGCAGCCATCCGCTTCGGGTGCTGCCTGGCCTGTGCACGCTCGCGCGAGGAGATGCGGCGCTGCCTGGACGAGTACCAGCGCTCCCTGGAAGACTGCCTGGGACCGCTGCGCTGTGAGCTGACGAACCCCACGGGGTGCTTCGAGGAGCAGCCGATCCTGCAGATCCAGGACCTGGGCGTTCCGGTGACCGGCACGGCCATGGGCGCGTACTTCGGCGGCTACACCATCGAGTGGCGCATGGTGGAGGGGGAGCCCTGCGACGGGCTCAAGGGATGGAACTCGGACGGGGTGGTGTACCCGGGCAACGCGGCCGCGGGCTCCGCACCGGTGATGAACGGCACCCTGGGGTGGATCAAGACGCGGCTGCTCACCGCCCGCTCGTACGAGGTGCGCATCTGCGTCAGGACGTCCAGGCCCGGCACGGCGCCGCCGTGCTGCTGCATCATCTACAACCTGTTCAAGCGCTTCGTGTGGATCAACCGCGTGGGCGCCGCGTGGGTCGGCGGCGGCGGCGTGTACGACCCCAACGCGCCGCTGGTGTATCCGCCCCTCCCCGACCCCTCCTCGCACCTGGTGCCGGTGGGGTGCTGCGTGAACGTGCACGGCGCGGCCTGGGTGGGCGAGTGCAACGACCGCCGCATCAAGTGCTTCTCGCTGCACTACGCGCCGGGCTTCCTTCCCGGCCCCACCGAGACGGGGTTCAACCCCGCCGTGTACACCGCCCTTCCCGGCCAGGCGCCGGTGTGCTACACGCCGCCCGACGAGGCCGAGAAGCGCGCCCAGCCCAACGAGCTGACGGCGAACGACAGCATCCTGACCACGCAGTGGCAGCAGGTGGTCATCGACTACTCGTACCTGTTCAACCTGCCGCCCCACACCATCGAGCACAAAGAGTGGAAGCTGCAGCCCCGGTGCTTCCACTCCACGAGCCTGCCGGCGTGCCTGGACGCAACGCACACCTGCGCCAGCGGGCGGTACACCCTGCTGCTGGACGTGGAGGACACGGTGGGCAACCACTACTACGACACGCAGCACGTGTGGTTCGACAACAAGGAGCTGCACGTGAAGCTGGCCGGGCCCGAGGGGCTGGAGCCGTGCCAGGAGATGTCGATGAGGGAGTTCACCGGCAACAAGCCCTGCGCGTCTCCGTGGCCGCTGGCCGTGATGGGCACGGCGTACGACGAGTACATCGACCCCATGGACCTGAGCTACCCCAGCAACAACTTCGACTACTACACGCTGTCCATCACCCGCAACTGCGGCGGGCCCACCTGGAGCGTCCCCATCACGCGCGACCTGGTGAGCTTCGACAAGGACATCGTGACGGGCCAGGAGGACCCGCTCAAGGGGACGGCGCACGTGGGCATCCCCGCGCCGGTGTGCGCGTGCGATCCGCAGCTCGGGCCCGCACAGCACGGCGTGCTCACGCTACTGGACATGCGCGCCTTCGACGCCACCTGCGCACCGCTGCTTCCGCCCCTGTTCCGGCCGCCGCCGGGCTTCGCGCTACAGCGCGGCGAGTGCTGCGCGTACTCCATCCAGCTCTATGCGCGGGACAAGACGGTGGACGGGACGGGTCCCGGCAACTGCCACGAGAAGGAGACGTCGTGCTGCGCCATCACCGTCTGCAACGACCTGCCGGCGAAGACCAGGGCAGACGAGGCGGAGGCCGTCGGAGGGCTGCTCACGCACAGCTTCAAGGCGGCCGGGCCAGGGTCCGGCTCCGCAGCCGAGCCGGCGGCGTGAAGTGGACGCCTGGCTGCGGCTGGTGCTGGCCGTGCTCGCGTGCTGGCGGGTCTCGCATCTGCTGGCGCGCGAGGACGGACCCTGGGAGGGGGTGGCCCGCGTCCGCGCCGCGCTGGGCGGCGGGATGCTGGGCAGGATGATGGACTGCTTCTACTGCCTGAGCGTGTGGGTGGCCGCCCCGCTGGCCCTCTTCGTCTCGCCCCATGCGGTGGAGCGGCTGGTGGTGTGGCTGGCGATTTCGGGCGGCGCCTGCCTGCTGGAACGGATCGGAAGGGAGCCGGTGACGTTCACGCGGCTCGACGAACCCTGACAAACGGAGGTGGACCGATGGGATGCTGTGGACAGAGCCGCACCGCGTACGGCTCCCCCGACGAGGCACGCCACCGGCCGGCACCGCCCGCTCCCGCCGCGGCGCCCTGGGCGGCGGATCTGCCGGTGGCCGTCCCTGCCGCGGCGGCCGTGAGCGGGGGCGTGCGCCTGCGCTTCACCGGGCAGGCACACGTACGGGTGCGCGGGCCCGTCACGGGAGTCGACTACGTGTTCTCCGGCAACGCCCCCGTGGGCACCGTGGACGGAGCCGATGCGGACGGGCTGCTGCGCACGGGCTACTTTCGCCGCGCGTACTGAGCCGCCCGGGCCGGACGTCGTCATCGTACGAAGCCCCCCACCGCGTCGCTCGCGGCGGGGGGCTTCGTACGTGTGCTCAGCATCGGGCCCGAACTCTACCCGCCCAGCAGCGCGTCCAGGCGCTTCGGCGCGAAGCCGGCGACGGCGCCGCCGTCGGCCACCACCACCGGACGCGTCACGAAGGTGTACTCCTCCGCCATGAGCTGGAGCATCTCGCCCTCCGATAGATCCTCGCACCTGCGCCTCCGATACCCGCTCCGTTTTGAGGTCGAGGAAGCGCTCGACCTTGATCCCCTCAGGTATGCCACCGCCTTCTGGCAGGTGGAGTACCTGCGGTTCTAAGTAACCATACTCAAGAAATTTATATCTCATCGGCCCGCGACTCGGCTCACCAGCGCTATACCGAGCCCAATCTTCGCTCCATCTTCAACAGGCTGCCAGGGCTCATCTCGCCAGCAAACGGGTCCAATCCATTTGAAGCCGCTCCCTGTGCAGTGTAGACGTAACCCGCCTTTTCGAACATATGGCGGGCCACGGTATTATTCTCTCGAACGCCAGCAACAATTCGTCGCGTCACAACATAGTTCGTGTTGTTGTGTAGGTGGGCGAACTCCAGCAGCCGGAGGAATGACGAGCCGTAGCCCCGGTTCTGGTACTCCGGAAAAATCACTAGGTAGGTGAGCTGCAGTTCCCCAACTTCAGTAGACTCTTGCCCCAGCGAGGCCAGGCGGGCCCGGCGGATGAAGCCAACCAGATTTGCCGAACGCAGGTTAAATAATACGAACATCGACATCGCTATCCATTCAAGCGGCCGATAGAGCCAGACACTCCGGGCCGCGTCGATCTTGAAAAACCCAACTCGTTCACCGCGCTGGTTACAAACAAAGTAGAAGTTCATGTAGCCGAGAGTACCAAATCCACCCGGTACCGCGAGCAGGGCCCGGATACCCCGGATCATCACATCCGCCCGTGTCGTATCAAACAGATAGCCGAACATATAGGGGAACGACCGCTGTAATGCGTCACCGATTACTTCTACGTCGGCGCGCCTCACCCGGATCGTGTGAATCTGATTTCGCGGGTTTGGCAAATCGCCAAAGAACGCCGTCATTTCCTCGTCGCTCTTTCCGCTCAACATTGCCCCACAGCTTGAACGGACCACCTCGATCAACCTCTGTAGGCTGTCGGGTTGGTTGTGCATCAGAAACTTGGGATGCATCGTCAGTTGCTCGGAGTGCAGAATATTTACGACGAGTAGGAGAACACTCCCTCCAATAAGCCAGTAGAGTGTGATCATGTTTGGATTTATGTCACCTGATGTGATCGCCGCCCACCCAACTAGGCCGGTCAGAGCTGCAAAAACGATGCTGTTGACCGCCTGAATGCGGCGTTCGATAGGGTAGTCGCAGGTAGTAGCAATGCTGGGAATCCTGACGTAGTACAGTGCGACGAAGTTCAGTGTGGCAATCAAGCCTCCGGCGGCGTAAACCCACAGGATGGCCTTCACCTTGCCGTTCAAGAGATAGATCAAAGCGCCTGAGGTGAACAAGAGCACGATGAGGAACAACATCACATCCCAGAATCCGCTTTCAAGCTGACGATAGTCACGTTTGGCAAGATAGATGGAGTGAATCACCCGGATTCCGACTGCCAAGACCAGCAACACCAGCAACAGGTGAAGAATCGATTTCAAATCGCCATTGCTCGCACGCACCGCGTGGTTTACCAGATCCTTGTTGAACAATGCGAAGTACGCGCTGATCAACACGACGATCGTCGCCGGATGAGTAATGCCGTCGTACAAGCTATGCATGCTGTACTCATCAACCGGGCGTGGGGCGGCGTCCCCCCGAATTGTAGAGTACAGATTCGGATCCTGAATCATAAGGCCTCTCCGCGTGGGCGCGTGAGGTTCATACAATGCAGAATGTGCCAAAGTTTCAGCATGAAGAACTGAAGGCAGCCAACCACCGCAACCATGAGGACCACCCTCCTCGGCCATAATCCGAGTAAGTCAATGAGTGTTTGCCCCTCGGGAGTACCGGGACCCAAGTAACCGTAGTTCCACCCCATGGCGATGTCCAGTGGAAGGATTGCGACCACGTAGCCGATGTCGACGGCCAAGACCAACAGGAGATCCCGTACGGTCGGTCGATACCGATTAACGGCCACATCATACACGGAACAGGCTATGATGCCCGCGTGCAATCCCCAATAAAGCCAAAACCGCGGCTCCATAGGAGCCTGGCTCCCAGTGGGGGTAAGGATTGCTTGGCTTGTAAGCGGTATGGCAGAGAAGTAAAGAACCGCGCGGCCGAGGCGAAACGGCCGGAGCAGCACAACGGCGGCCACAACCGCGAGGATGTCGCAAACCTGCAGTGGAAGGCTTTGCTCCCAAGTAAAATTGGACGGTTGGAAATAGTAGAGGTTGTAGAGCAGCCAGAGCACCAGAAGTGCAGTCCCGAGTTTTCGGCCGGCCACGTCAGGATTTTCTACACGGCGGCCCCAAACGACCACTCCCGATGCCAATCCAAGGACAACGAGGATCATGATGAGATGAAGATGCCAGGCGATCTGCATAGGCCCATGCTGCGAGGGAAGAAGCTCGATCCGGGTCTGCGCACGGTTCAGCTGCACTCCACGCGGACGCGTCACACGAAAGCCACGAGAATCGGCCGGCAGTAGGATAGTACTTGGATCCCGCTACGATCGGCAGCATGACCCACTCTCGAGATGTGCAAACCGTCGGCAGCATTACACCGCCTGTGCTGAGGCTGTCTAATCCGAAGATCAGTCCGGGTTTCCTTCAGTCGCCTAGTTCATCAATCCGCTTCGCCGAGAACCCGGCCGTCGCCCGGTCGCCGCGGACGATGACGGGCCGCGTGACGAAGGTGTACTCCTCCGCCATGAGCCGGAGCATCTCGTCCTCCGACAGCTCCCGCTCGTGCAGCCCCATCTGACGGTACTTCATGGCGCGCTTCGAGAACAGCTTCTCCGCGCCCCCCACCCGCGCCGCGAGGTCGCGCACCTGCGCCTCCGACAGGCGCTCCGTCTTGAGGTCGTGGAAGCGCTCCACCTCCACCCCCTTCCCCTCCAGGTACGCCACCGCCTTCTGGCAGGTGGAGCAATGCGGCAGCCCGTAGACCGTCACCCCCATACGCCCCTCACGCCACCGCGTTCATCGACGACCGGTAGTCCGCGCAGAGCGCGTGCACCTCGTCGTCCGCGAAGGTGTGGTCCCCCCGCTTCGCCGCCTCGAAGACGTGCGCGCAGAGCCCCTCGTCCGAGATGTCGTAGCCGTGCTGCGCCAGCCAGTAGCGCACGTTGGAGATCCCGCTCATGTGCGAGATCTCGATGCGCTGCTTCAGCCCGAAGAGCCCCGCCGGGACCCCCGAGTAGATGCGGTCCGCCAGCCAGGCGTCCCCCTTCCCCTCCGCCTTGATGATCGCCGCCGCGTGCACCCCGGTCGCCGTGCGGAAGGCGTCGCCCCCGAACACCGGCCAGTTGTACGGGAGCGGCACCTGGCACGCCTCCGCCACCAGCTCCACGTACTCGGTGAGCTTCGACAGGTCCGGGTCGTGGAGCCCCAGGAGCTTCAGGTTCACCAGGAGGAGGTCCATCTCCGTGTTCCCGCAGCGCTCCCCCACCCCCAGCCCGGTGGCGTGCACCCGGTGCGCCCCCTCCTCGATGGCGGCCAGCGTGTTGGGGACGGCGAGGCCGCGGTCGCGGTGCCCGTGCCAGTCGATCTTCACCTCCTCCCCGCTGGGAGCGACGATCTCCTCGCGGACGAAGCGGACCAGCCGCCGCACCCCGTGCGGCGTCGCGTGCCCCACCGTGTCGGCCAGGCAGATGCGGCGCGCCCCGCAGCGGATGGCCGTGCTGTAGAGCGCCTTCAGCGTCTCCGGGTCGGCGCGGGTGGTGTCCTCCGTCACGTACATCACCGGGAGCCCCTCCGCCACCGCGAACCCCACCGCCTCCTCCGTGGCGCGCAGCATCCGGTCCATCGTCCAGTCCTCCGCGTACTGGCGGATGGGGGAGGAGCCGATGAAGGTGGCCGCCTCGATGGGGATCCCCACCCGCTGCGACACCTCCACGATGGGGACCACGTCCGCGCGCACCGTCCGCGCCGCGCAGTTGGGAGACACCGGGAGCCGGTTGTCCGCGATCTCGCGCGCGAGGACCTCCACGTCGCGCACCGCGCGCGGGCCCGCCCCCGGGAGCCCGATGTCCGCCGAGTGGATCCCCAGGTCGGCCATGAGGTGGAGGAGCCGGATCTTGTCCTCGATGCGGGGGTCCGTCACGGAGGGTGACTGGAGCCCGTCGCGCAGCGTCTCGTCGTCCAGCTCCACGCCGCGCACCCGGGCGTAGTCGAACGAGCCCTGCACGGTGTTCCAGTCGAAGATCAGGTCGCGCTCGAGCATGCGGCAGTCCTCTCGGAGGTGGTGGAGACGGGCTGGGTCGGACGTTCGACCGGCAGGCTTCCCCCTCGCGCGGGAAGATGATTCGGCCTCGAAGATATCTACGTCGCGGCGGACGCGAAAGCGGTCAATTCGAGTCCATGAACAAATGTTTCACCCTCTCCCGGGCCTCGACAGCATCTTCCGGGCCGGCGTCGGTTTGACAGGGCAGCGCCCGCGGGCCAAGATACCGCGTTCCTTTCACGCCCCGGCCGGAGCCCATGGACCTCGACGCGCTGCTCTCCGATCCGCTGCTCCGCGCCGTCCGCGCCCGGGTCTACGACACCGACGCGGAGACGCTCCGCGAGCAGGTGGAGCTGGTCCGCATCCCCGCCCCCTCCTTCGCCGAAGCGGAGCGCGGGGCGCGGGTGCGCGCGCGCTTCGAGGCGCTGGGGCTCGCGGGGGTGGCGACGGACGAGGTGGGGAACGTCCTGGGCCGGCTCCCCGGCGCGGCCCGGCCGGACGCCGCGCCGGTCGTGCTCGCCGCCCACCTGGACACCGTCTTCCCCGCCGGGACCGACCTCACCCCGCGCGAGGAGGGGGGCCGCATCTACGCCCCCGGGATCACCGACAACGCCCGCGGGCTCGCCGCGCTCCTCGCCGTGGCCCGCGTCCTCGCGGAGGGGGGCGTCCGCACCCTCCGCCCCCTCCTCTTCGCCGCCACCGTGGGGGAGGAGGGGATCGGAGACCTGCTCGGCGTCAAGCACCTGTTCCGCGAGGGCGCCCCGCTCCGCCGGGCCGCGGCCTTCGTGTCGCTGGACGGCTCCGGGACCGGGAGGATCGTCCACCGCGCCATCGGCTCGCGGCGGCTCCGGGTAACCCTCCGCGGCCCCGGCGGTCACTCCTGGGCCGACCGCGGCACCGCCAACCCCGTGCAGGCGCTCGCCGCCGCCGTCGCCTCCCTGCGCGCGCTCCACCCCCCCGCCTCCGCCCGCTCCTCGCTCACCGTGGCGCGCATCGGCGGGGGCACCAGCGTCAACTCCATCCCCTCCGAGGCGTGGGCCGAGGTGGACCTGCGCAGCGAGACCCCCGGCGCCCTCCCCGGCCTGGAGACCGGGGTGCGGGAGGCGGTCCGCGCCGCCGTGGACGCCGAGAACCGGCTGCGCGCGCGCCGCACCCGCCCCGTGGAGGCGTTCTGGGAGACCATCGGCGACCGGCCGGCCGGGGCCACCGACCCCGACGCTCCGCTGGTGCGCGCCGCCGTGGCCGTCACCCGCGCCCTGGGAGACCCGGCGGAGCTGGCCTCCTCCTCCACCGACGCCAACGTCGCCATCTCGCTGGGGGTCCCCGCCATCACCATCGGCGTGGGCGGGGAGTCGGGGGGGGTGCACACCACGGGGGAGTGGTACTCCAACCGCGGCGGCCCCCGCGGCGTGGAGCGGGCGCTGCTGATCGCCCTCGCCGCCGCGGGGCTCGCCGGCCGGGAGTGACGGCGGGGGCTACCCCCCCACCGCCACCGTCGAGTCGTCGCCCACGTCCACCCGCCCCTTCACCCCGCGCAGCGTCACCCGGCTCCCCACCAGCGAATCCGCCAGGTCGCACCCCTCCAGCGTGCTCCCCTCCCCCACGATGGTGTCGCGCAGCCGCGAGCCGCGCACCTTCGTCCCCTTCGACAGGGTCACGTTGGGCCCGATCTCCGCGTCCTCCAGCTCCACCCCCTCGGCCACGTGCACCGGGTCGTGCACCGTCACGCCCTTCCCTCCCTCCGGGCGCCTCCCGCGGGTGGTGGCAAGCACGTGCGCGTTGGTCTCCAGCAGCGTCTCCGGCTTCCCCGCGTCGTACCATCCCTCCACGGGGACGGTGAGGATCTTCCCGCCGTGGTCCACCATGTACTGGAAGGCGTCGGTCAGGTAGTACTCCCCCGACGCCCCCGGCGGCGAGTCCATCACGTGGTGGATCCCCTCGAACAGGAGCTTCCAGTCGCGGATGTAGTAGAGGCCGATGTTGGCCAGCTTCGAGATCGGCTCCGACGGCTTCTCGATGATCTGCCGCATGAAGCCGTCCTCGTCGGTGACGACCACCCCGAAGCGCTGGTAGTCCTCCACCTCCTTGGCCCAGATCACCCCCGCCACGTCCTCCGGGAGCCGCCGGATCAGCGACAGGTCCGCGTCGAACAGGGTGTCCACGAAGATGATGAGGAGCTCGTCCCCCGCGTGCTCCTCGGCCAGGAGCACCGCGCCCGCGGTCCCGTCCTGCACCGGCTGCTCCACGTACACGGCCTGGAAGTCGGGGTAGTCCCGCTCCATGTACTCCTGCACCTTCTCCTTGAGGTGCCCGGTGATGACCACCGCTTCGTTCACCCCCAGCTCGCGCAGGTCGTCGAGGATGTAGCTCATCACCGGCTTGTCGCCCACCCGCAGGAGCGGCTTCGGCGTGACGTGGGTGTGGGGGCGCAGACGGGTCCCCTTGCCGGCCAGCGGGATGACGACTTTCACTCGGCTCTCCTGTCGTTCGGGTGCGGATGTGGGCGCGGCGCCCGGGGGCGCCGCGCCCGCGTGGCGAGCACGTTTCGTACCCGGGGCCCCGCGTGGTCGGGATCATACCACGCCCCGCGCCGGGCCGTCAAACGGATTCCGCCACGGCTCGCTTTCCTCCCCCCGCCGGGCGGGGTACATTCCGCCGCATGAGCCTGCTCCGCACCCTCACCACCAACCGCGCCTGGACCGACCCCGGGGCCGCGGACCCCCGCCTCCGCGGCCGCCTCTACGCCGTCCCCTTCGCCGAGGTGTGGCGGGCGGCCCTCGCCGAGGCGGAGGCGCGGCGCTGGACCGTGGTGGAGGCCGACCCCGCCGCCGGCGAGATCCACGCCGAGGCGCGCACCCGGCTCTGGAAGTTCACGGACGACGTGTGGGTGCGCCTGTCGCTGGACCCCGACGGGCTGACCCGGCTGGACATGGTGTCGGCCTCGCGGGTGGGGAGCGCCGACCTGGGGACCAACGCGCGCAGGATTGCCCGGTTCTTGCACGCGGTCGACCGCCGACTCGCTCGCAAGTGATTGAGACTACACGAACTACGAACGGATCGATGGCTTCTTCGAACTCCAGCAAAGCGTCGCGGGCCGGGGAGCGGGTCCCCCTCCTCCCGGTGCGGAGCACGGTGGTCTTCCCGCAGGGGGCCACGGCGCTCCAGATCGGCTTCGAGCCCAACGTGGAGGCGCTGAACGCCCACCCCGACCCGGACCTGATCGTGGCGATCGTGTCCACCGCGGAGGACGGCTCGCCCCTGGACAACCCCATCGACCCCCGCTCCATGCAGAAGGTGGGGGTGACGGCGCGGGTCCTGGACCGGCTGAACCTCCCCGGCGGGACCATCCAGACCACCCTCCAGGGGCTGCGCCGCGTGCACCTGGACGACGTGCGGCTGGAGGACGGCTACTACACCGCCTCCGTGCGCCCCGTGCAGGAGACCCCCGCCGAGGAGCAGGAGGCGGAGCGGCTGATCGAGCGCATCCTGAACACCGTGAGCGGCGTGGCCGCCAAGGTGGAGCGCATCCCCAACGAGGTCCCCCGCATCCTGCGGATGAACCTCAGCGACCCCTCGCGCTTCGCCGACCTGGCCGCCTCCCTGTCACAGCTCAACGTGGTGGACCGCGACGCCGTCCTGCAGCGCCTGGACGTGACCGACCGGCTCCGCTTCGTGCTGGAGCGGCTGGAGGAGACCTGGGACCGGGTGCAGGCCATCGAGGAGGAGGGGGTGGGCGCCCAGCCCGCGTCCGAGGCCTCCGAGGCCGCGCGCACCCCCGCCGACCGCCGCTCGCAGATCCGCAAGCGGATCCAGGCGCTCCAGTCCGAGCTCGGGGAGATGGACCCCGCCGAGCGCGAAGCCGCCGAGGTGCTCCGCAAGCTGGACCGCACCCAGCTCCCCCCCCGCGTGGCCGCCGTCGCGCGGCGCGAGGCGGAGCGGCTGCGCGCGCCGGGGACCAGCGTCACCGAGGCCGGGGAGATCCGCAACTACCTGGACACCCTCCTGGGCGTCCCCTGGACCGCCGCGTCCGGGAAGCGGGAGATCGACCTGGACGCCGTGGAGCGGGCCATGGACGAGGAGCACCTGGGGCTGGACGAGGCCAAGCGCCGCATCCTGGAAGTGCTCTCCGTGGCCCGGCTGCGCGGCGAGCTGACCGGCCCCATCCCCTGCATCGTGGGCCCGCCGGGGGTGGGGAAGAGCACCCTGGCCGCCGCCGTGGCGCGGGGGCTGGGGCGCCCGGTGGTGCGCCTGGAGCTGGGCGGGCGCGGGGAGGCGCAGCTCATGGGGACGCGCCGCACCCGGAGCGGCGCCCAGCCCGGGAAGCTGCTCAACACCCTGCGCGACGCCGGGGTGCGCGACCCCGTCTTCCTCCTGGAGGAGGTGGACGAGCTGGGGCTGGGGAACGTGGAGGGCGACCCCGTCGAGGCCATGGAGGAGTTCCTGGACACCGAGCACCGGGACGCCTTCACCGACCGCTACCTGGACGTCCCGCTGGACGTGTCCGACGTGTTCTTCGTCGCCACCGCCAACGACTTCCTCCGCATCCCGCGCGACCTGCGCGAGCACTTCATCGAGATCCGGATCGCCGGGTACACCCCCGAGGAGAAGGTGGAGATCGCCCGCGAGCGGCTCCTCCCGCGCCTCGCCGAGGAGCACGGCCTCGCCCCCTCCGAGGTGGAGGTGGCGGACGAGGTGATCCTCTTCCTCACCCGCGGCTACGCCCGCGACGCCGGGCTGGGGAACCTGCGCCGCTCGCTGGCCGCGGTGCTCCGCTCCCTGGCGCGCGCCAAGGCCGCCGGCGAGGCCGACCACTGGACGGTGACCCGCGAGACCATCCACGAGGTGCTGGGCTACCCCCGCTACATCGCCACCCCCGCCGAGAGCGCCCCCGAGGTGGGGGTGGTCACCGGGCTGGCGTGGACCGCCTCCGGCGGGGAGCTGATGTTCATCGAGGCGCTCAAGATGCCCGGCACCGGGCGCCTGATCATCACCGGCCTCCTGGGCGACGTGATGCGCGAGTCGGTGAACGCGGCGTACTCCTACGTCCGCTCCCGCGCCGCGCCCCTGGGGATCGCGGCCAATTCCTTCGGCGACAACGACATCCACGTCCACTTCCCCCTGGGCGCCACCCCCAAGGACGGCCCCTCCGCGGGCGCCGCGGTGACGCTGGCCATCGCCTCCTCGCTCGCCGAGCGCCCCGTGCGGCACGACGTCGCCATGACCGGGGAGGTGACGCTCCGCGGCAAGGTGCTGGAGATCGGCGGCGTGAAGGAGAAGACGCTGGCCGCGTACCGGGCCGGGCTGCGCGAGGTGATCCTCCCGCAGGGGAACGAGCGCGACCTGCGCGACGTCCCGGAGGACGTGAGGGCGGGGATGACCTTCCACTTCGTGGAGCGGATGGACGAGATCTTCGACCTCACGCTGATGGAGAAGGAGGCGCGCCGGGAGCGTCGGCGGGGTGGCTCGGGGCGTGGCGCGGAGCCGAGGGCGGCTTCGGAGTCGGAGTCGGAAGGGGATTAGGGTTCGGGCGTGCCCCCCGCTGACGCGGGGTCGGGCTGCGGCTCCGTAGGGAACGATACTACCGTTCCCAACGGAGTCGAGCCCCGCGCAAACTGCGCGCGGGTCTCGCCCCTCCGGGCTCGCATCCCTCACGCAACTGCTGACTGTACGGTGAGTTGTAGTAGAAGCCACTCACGGGAGGAGGTGGGGTGCTCCCGGAGGAATCCGCACTGTTTGAGCGAGGAGCGAGTTGGCGGATTCCGGAGGGAGCGCCCCGCCGACGACCCAGCGCGCCGGTGTTCAGCGGCGCGGCGGCGGGATCAGCTCCAGCCCGGTGCGCCGGCCACGAGTGCCGGCGGGGCGGCGCCCGGCGAGGAAGCCCTCCCGCCCCGCCGCCGCGCGCGACAGGTAGCCGCGCAGGCGCTCCGGGACGGGGAGGAGGAGGCCGAGCTGGCGTGAGGTTTCCGCGCATCACCTCGCACCCGTGCGAGAGCCCCAGCCGCACCGCCACCTTCCCGCCCTCCAGGTGGTGGAAGGCGAAGCGGGACAGGAGGTCCTCCGGGAACGAGTACTCGCACCCCGGGGACGCCTCCGACAGCGCCTTCACCAGCGCGTCGAGCCGGGCGGGCGGGGTCCGCACCTCCGCCTCCGCCAGCGTCCTCCGCACCACCGGGTCGGCGAGCAGCGCGGCCCGCACGTCCTCCTCGCGGAACCAGTCCGTCAGCTTCGGCCGGGCGCGCGGGCGCGTGGCGTCCACCGCCACGTAGGCGGTGTACCCCGACGGGTGCGCCGCCCCCGGGCAGTACCACGACGTGGTCTCCTCGTAGCTCGCCACCGGCCCCACCACCGAGAGCAGCGACATCCCCACCGAGTACTCGGTGCACTCGCTCATCCGGGCCGCGTCGCGCTCCGGCACCGTGCGCCCCGACCAGACGCGCCTCCCGCCCACCGAGGCCCGCAGGTCCCGGTCGGTCCAGGCCCAGGAGAAGCCGCCGCTGCTCCCCGTCCAGATCCGCGTCTCGGGCGCCGGGCGCCGCGCCTGGGCCCCGAGCGGAGCGGAGGCGAGGAGCAGGACGGCGAGCGCGGCGAGGAGGCGGGGTCTCTTCATGGGAGGAGGTCAGGCGGGCGAGTCGGGGTCGTCGGGCGGGAGCGGCTCGCCGTCCCCACGGTCCCGGCGCGACAGCAGGCGGAGCACCACGCCGACCAGCAGCACCCCGATCGCCACCGCGACCGCCCAGTCGCGCCCGGTGGTCATCCCCGCCACGAGAAAGCCCGCGCCCAGGAAGAAGGACGCGAGCTTCGCGTACAGGAAGCGGTCCGGGCCGCCGCGGGCGCCGCCGGGCCGGAACACCTAGCGCCCCCCCTCCAGGAAGCGCCGCACCCCCGCCTGCATGTCGTCCGTCATGCGGGCCAGGACGTTGAGGTCCGCGCCGGCGCGGATCGCGGCCTCGAAGCCCATCGCGTCCGAGTGGTAGAGGAGCCGCTTCGACAGCTCCACCGCCGACGGGCTCCGCTCCGCCAGCTCCGCCACCAGCGCCTCCGTCTCCGCCTCGAAGCGGTCCTCCGGGAAGACGTGGTTCACCAGCCCGATCCGCTCCGCCTCCGCCGCGGGAACCGGGAGGCCGCGGACGATCAGCTCGAACGCCCGCTTCTCCGACACGTTGCGGCGCAGGATCGCCATCACCATCGCCGGGACGAAGCCGATGCGCACCTCCGGGTAGCCCAGCTGCGCCCCCTCCGCCGCCACCACCAGGTCGCACGCCGTCGCCAGCCCGCACCCCCCCGCCAGCGCCCGCCCCCGCACCGCCGCCACCACCGGCTTGCGCATCCGCCGGGGGAGGAGGAAGAGCTCCGCCAGCGCGTCCACGTCCGCCAGGTTCTCCATCGCCGAGCCCTCCGCGATGGTGCGCAGCGCCGACAGGTCCGCCCCCGAGCAGAAGTCCTTCCCCGCCCCGGTCAGCAGCACCACCCGCACCTCCGGGTCCGCGTCCGCCTCGCGCAGCGCCCCCTTGAGCGCCGCCACCAGCTCCGCGTCCAGGGCGTTGCGCTTCTCCGGCCGGTTCATCGTCAGCCGCGCGACGCCTCCCTCGCGGCGGACCAGGAGCCGCTCCCCCTCCGCCATCAGGCCGCGGCTCCGGCCTCGCGGAGCGCGCGCTCCGCCACCCCGTCCGGGACCTCCAGCTCCATGCGGAGGATGGCCGTGGAGAGCACCTTCCCCTGCGCGTCCGTCTTCAGGGAGACCGTGCCGCCGCCGCCCAGCGCGTTGTGCAGGAGGAAGTTGAGCGCTTCCAGGTTGGGGAGCTCGAAGCGCTCCACCTCGCCGTGCACGATCCCGCGGAAGTGCTCCTTCACCCGCTCCGGGGTGAGCTGCTCGACCAGGACCGGGTAGTACTCCGGGCGGAGGGCGATCACCCCCACGTTGGCGGTGTCGCCCTTGTCGCCCGAGCGGGCGTGCGCCAGGTGCAGGAGAAGGATCTTCGCCATGGATGTCGAGCAGCGGTCGAGGGTTGCAGGAGCGCGGCGGCCGTCGGCCGCGCGCGGACGAAAGAATAGCGGACGGCCGGTGTGGGCGCGAGAGGGCGGCCCCCCCCACCCCCGGCCCCTCCCCCACAAGGGGGGAGGGGAGCACGACAACTACAGGTACGGAAAGCAGTTGCGTGAGGGATGCGAGCCCGGAGGGGCGAGACCCCGCGGCTGTTTGCGGGGGCTCGACTCCGTTGGGAACGGTTGTATCGTTCCCTACGGAGCCGCAGCCCGACCCCGGCGCCAGCCGGGGGCACGCCCGAACCCGCATCTCAAGCGTGGTAGTTCGGCGCCTCGCGGGTGATCGTCACGTCGTGCGGGTGCGACTCGCGCAGCCCCGCCCCCGTGATCCGCATGAACTGCGGCTCCGCGCGGAGCGTCTCCACGTCCGGCGCCCCCAGGTACCCCATCCCCGAGCGGAGCCCCCCCACCAGCTGGTAGAGGGTGTCCGAGACCGCGCCCTTGTAGGGGACCCGCCCCTCGATCCCCTCCGGGACGAACTTGCGGGCGTCCGAGCCCTCCTGGAAGTAGCGGTCCGCCGAGCCCTCCTGCATCGCCCCCAGGCTCCCCATCCCGCGGACGATCTTGTAGCGGCGCCCCTCCAGCAGGAACGACTCGCCCGGGCTCTCGTCCGTCCCCGCCAGCATGGAGCCCATCATCACCGAGTGGGCCCCCGCCGCCAGCGCCTTGACGATGTCGCCCGAGTACTTGATCCCCCCGTCCGCGATCACCGGCACCCGTCCCGCCGCCCCCTCCACCGCCTCCATCACCGCCGTGAGCTGCGGCACCCCGATCCCCGCCACCACGCGCGTGGTGCAGATGGAGCCGGGCCCCACCCCCACCTTCACCGCGTCCGCGCCGCGCTCCACCAGCTCCGCCGCCCCCCCGCGCGTCGCCACGTTCCCCGCGACGATCTGCGCGTCCGGGAACGCCTCGCGCACCCGCGACACCGCGTCCAGCACCCCCGCCGAGTGCCCGTGCGCCGTGTCGATCACCAGCACGTCCACCCCCGCGTCCAGCAGCGCGCGCGCCCGGTCCAGGTCGCGCTGCGGGTGCGCCCCGATGGCGGCGCCCACGCGCAGGCGCCCCTGCTCGTCCTTGCAGGCGTTGGGGAACTGCGCCCGCTTGACCACGTCCTTGACGGTGATCAGGCCGCGCAGCACACCCCGCTCGTCCACCACCGGGAGCTTCTCCACCCGGTGCTTGTGGAGGATGCGGACCGCCTCCTCCGGCGTGGTGCCGACGGGAGCCGTCACCAGCCCCTCGCGCGTCATCACCTCCGCCACGGTGCGGTCCAGGTCGTCCTCGAACTGGAGGTCGCGGCCGGTGAGTATCCCCACCAGCACCCCGCCGTCCGCCGTCACCGGGAGCCCGCTCACCCCGTGGCGCGCGATCAGGTCGCGGGCGTCGCGGAGGGTGGCGTCGGGGCGGATGGTGTACGGGGCTGGCGATCATCCCGCTCTCCGAGCGCTTGACCCGGTCCACCTCCTCCGCCTGCCGGGCGATCGGCATGTTCTTGTGGATGATCCCGATCCCCCCCTCGCGGGCCATGGCGATGGCCATGCGCGACTCGGTGACCGTGTCCATCGCCGCCGAGAGGAGCGGGATGGCGAGGGGGATGCGGCGGGTGAGGAGGGTGCGGACGCTGGTGTCGCTCGGGTGCACCTCCGAGCGGCGCGGGACGAGGAGGACGTCGTCGAACGTGAGTCCTTCCCCGAAGAAGCGCGAAGACGGCGCCTCGGAACGGCTCATCGGGCCTCCATGAAGTGAGGCGCCCGCCGTCCCTCGCGCCCGTCCGGGGACGGGGGAAGAGGTGCGGCGGGCGTCGGTCGTGCGGTCGGGTTCCGGGTTTCCATGGGGAAAGATATCCCGCGCGCGCGGGCGGTGTCAACGCCGCGCGGGCTTGCCCCTCCCCCTCAGCGGGCCCTCTGGTGGAGGAGCCTGCGCACCGGCTCGGGGAGGAAGGAGCCGGCCTTGTCCAGCCCGGCGATGGCCATCTCCAGGGAGGCCTCGTCCCCGTCCCAGTGCTCCAGGAGGAGGTCGATCCCCGCGTTGTTCAGGAGCCGGTCCAGCACCAGCGCCAGGAGGTACACGTCGTCCACCTGCCCCAGGAAGGGGATGACGTCCGGGATGAGGTCGATGGGCGTGAGCACGTACGCCACCGTGGCCAGCACGAGCGCCTTGTCCACCCGCGACACGCGCGGGTCGCGGGCCAACCGGTACAGGAGCTTGACGAAGCTGGGGAGGTCGCGGATGAGCTGCTTCACCGTCTCCCGGCTCCCCGTCTCCGCCCCGCGCGAGCGGCGGCGCAGGCGCGGGGCCGCCACGGGGGCGGGCTCGTCGTCCGCGTCGTCGTGGTCGAGCGCGTGGAGGCGGGCCCGCGGCACGTCGTCGTCTCTGAATCTGGCCATTTGGCGCTTTCGGGTGTCGGTGGTCTTCAGGGAGCGCTCCCGCTCCCGGGGGCGGGCGGGCCGGAGGGCCCGCGCGCCGGGTCGGAGCCGTTGGGGGGCGGGGGGTCGGACGCGGCCGAGGCCACGCTCTTCACCCCCTGCTCCACCTCGCGGATCAGCGACCGCCCCGCCTCCGCGATCCCGGAGAACATCCGGTCCGCCGTCCCCACGGCGCCCAGGGTGCCGCGGATGGTGCGGATGGTGAGCCCCTGTCCGCGCATCTTGTCCTCCAGCAGCTCGCCGAACTTCTGCAGCGAGGTGGGGGAGCGGGAGGTCTCCCGCGCGTACTTGGAGGTGAGGAACTCGACGTAGTCGAGCGCCTGGTAGAGCTGCTCCTCGGGGAGCGCCTCGATGTGGCGCATGAGCCGCTGGCGGAGCACGTCGTGCATGGGTCCCTCGGGGGTCGGTGGAACGGCGGCGCACGGCGCGAAAACCGTGCCCGCTCTGTCGTGGTCCTCCTCCTACGTCCGCGGCCCGCGCGGGGTTTCGCTCCCAATCTGCCTCCCGTCCGGACGCGCCGCAATCGCGCTTGCCCGCCCCTCCCCGGCGCGGGTAGCTTGCCGCATGCCCCGAAACCCGCTCCTCCCCGCCCTGCTGGCGCTGTCCCTCGCCGCCGCGCCGGCCGCGGCGCAGGACGCGCCGCGCCTCCCCCGCCCCGCCGCCTGGCTCGGCGCCGGGGCGCTCCTGGCCGGCTCGCTCCTCCTGGACCGGCCGCTGGACGCCGCCGTCCCGGACGGGGGCGGGACCCGCCTGGAGTGGGCCTCCGACCCGCTCAACCACCTGGGGCGCCCGCAGGAGGTGCTCCCCGCGCTGGGCGCGGCGTGGCTGGGGGCGAAGCTGGCCGGCTCGGACCGGGTGGCGGGCTCGGCGGCGCGGGTCGCGGCGGCGGTCCTGGCGGGGGGCGTCGGCAACGGCACCCTCAAGGTGGCGCTCGGCCGGGAGCGGCCGAGCGTCACCGACGACCCCGCCCGCTTCCACCCCTTCTCCCTGGACAACGCCCGCCAGTCCTTCCCCTCGGGGCACGTGGTGGTGGCCTTCTCCGCCGCGGACGCCCTGGCGCGGGAGTCGGGGCGGACGTGGGCGGGGGCGCTCGCCTACGGGACGGCGGCGCTGGTGGGGTGGTCGCGCGTGTACGAGGACAAGCACTGGGCCAGCGACGTGGCCGGCGGAGCGCTGGTGGGGATCGCCTCCAGCCGGGCCTCGGCCGCGCTGCTGCGCCGCGCCGGGCGGGGCGGGAGCGCCCCGCGCGTGGCGCTCTCCCCCCGCGGCGTCGCGGTCTCCCTCCCCTCCCGGCGCGATTGACGCGGCCCGCCCGCGCGGCCTACCTTTCCCCGCAGGAACGCGGTCCACGACCACCCTTCGGCCCGCACACGGACGTGCCCCTGCTACCCCTTCGCCCGCTGGAGCCCGCGGCGGACGCCGTGGCCCTGTACGACGCCTGGCTTGCCGAGATCGGCGAGGCGCTGGAGCGCGGCGACGACCGCTACGAGCTCTGCCGCCGCACGCTGACCGGGATCTACTTCCCGCACCTGGCGGACGCCGACCCGGAGCGGCTCCCCCTGGCCTCGCGGGCGGCGCTGGCGCAGATGGACGCGCGCAACGTGACCCTGGAGCCCGAGTACTACGCCGAGACCGACGACGAGCTCTTCGGCCCCCGCAAGCCGCTCCTCTGGATGTGGCAGATGTTCGACCGGTCGCCGCTGGGGGGGAACGTGCACCTGGGGGTGCGCTTCCGCCGCCTCCTGGCGCCGTACATCTTCCGGCGGGTGGGGCGCAACTTCAAGTGCTTCCACTTCGTGGAGTTCTCCTTCGGGTACAACATGGAGGTGGGGGACGACGTGGTGGTGCACCGCAACGTCCTCCTGGACGACCGCGGCGGGATCGTGCTGGGGGACCGGGTGTCCATCTCGGACTACGCGAACATCTACTCGCACACGCACTCCATCGTGGACCAGGTGGACGTGTCCAACCTGAAGACGGTGATCGGCGACGGGGTGCGGATCACCTACCACGCCACGGTGCTGGCCGGGACGCACGTGGGGGACAACTCCATGGTGGGCGCCATGGCGCTGGCCACCAAGGACGTGCGCCCCTACCACGTCAACGTGGGGATTCCCGCCAAGTCGGTGCGCGTGAAGCCGAACGCGCCCCCGGAGGCGTACAAGGTGATCCTGCGGACCGAGGGGGCCGACGGGGCGGGCGCGGGGGAGGACTGAAGGTCCTCACCCCCCGAGACCCCCCTCCCCCGGCCCCTCCCCCACAAGGGGGGAGGGGAGCACGGCAACTACAGGCACGGAAAGCAGTTGCGTGAGGGATGCGAGCCCGAAGGGGCGAGACCCCGCGGCGGTTTGCCGGGGCTCGCCTCCGTTGGGAACGGTAGTATCGTTCCCTACGGAGCCGCAGCCCGACCCCGGCGCAGCCGGGGACACGCCCGAAGAGCTTGAATTCCACAACGAAAGGCCGTACCGATGGAGCAGGAACTGGAGACCGTGCCGGTGGAGACGAGCGACCCGGTGAACGCGCGCATCCTGGCCGTGTCGGAGGACCGGGTGCAGGGGTTCCAGGAGGAGCCGTTCCGCGAGATCGCGAGGCTGTCGGAGGTGGACCCGGAGACGGTGCTGGAGCGCATCCGGGCCATGCTGGCGGCGGGGACCATCCGGCGCGTGCGGCAGACGCTGATGGCCACCAACCTGGCCCCCGGCGCGCTGGTGGCGTGGCAGGTCCCGCCCGAGCGGCTGGAGGCCGCCTTCGAGTACATGTTCCGCGAGGACCCGTTCTCGGGGCACGTGGTGATCCGCTCCACCGACCGGGAGACCACGGGGTCGAAGTACCGCCTGTGGACCACGCTCAAGGTGCCGCAGGGCTTCTCCATGGAGCGGCACTGCGCCTTCCTGGCGGAGCGGACGGGGGCGCTCTCCTTCAAGCTCCTCCCCGCCAAGCGGCTCTTCGCTCTGGGGGTGGGGCACGTGCGGCGGCGGGGGCTGGAGCCGGGGGCGCGATCGGAAGAGCTGGGGCAGGTGCTGGACACGCAGGTGGTGGAGCTGTCGGAGCTGGAGTGGCGCGTGCTGGTGGCGCTGAAGCGGGAGCTGGAGCCGGACGAGATCCGCGACGGGCCGTGGACGGCGCGCGCGGAGGAGGCGGGGGTGCCGCTGGAAACCTTCTTCCGGGTGGCGCACGAGCTGAACGGGCGCCGCGTGATCGGCCGCTTCTCCACCTTCCTGGAGCACTACAAGCCCAACGCCGCGGGGGAGCGGGTGACCCGCTACAACGCGCTCTTCCACTGGAAGGTGCCGGCGGGACGGGAGATCGAGGCGGGGCGCGAGGTGGGGCGCCACTACGTGATGACGCACGCCTACTGGCGCGAGGGCGGGCCGGAGTTCGGCGGGGTCAACGTGATGGGGGTGGCGCACGGCACCGAGAAGGAGACGGTGCTGGCCCACAAGGCCGCCATCGACGCGCACCTGGAGGAGGCCGGCATCCCGGTGGAGTACACCAACGTGTTCTGGGGCGGGCGGAGCGAGATCAAGCCCTCGGAGATCGCCCCGGCGGAGTACGTGAAGTGGTGCGCCCGCGCGGGGCTGGACCCCGACGCCATGCGCGCCCGCCCGGGCGAGACGGCCGGGAGCGCCTGACGCCCCTCCGTGCTCCACCCCCCTCGAAGGCTCCCCTCCCTCCAGGGCGGGGAGCCTCTTATATTTACGGCCGCCCCGCCGCCATCCCCCCGCAACCGTCAACCGGGAACCTCACCATGCTGGCTACGCGACCACGCGCCTCCCGGCGCCTCGTCCTCCCCGCCGCGCTCGGGCTCGCCGCGCTCCTGGTGGCGCCGCGGCCGCTGGGGGCGTGGGGCGACCACGGCCACACCATCTCCGGCCGCGCCGCGGCCACCCGCCTCCCCGCCGCCATGCCCCAGTTCTTCCGGGACGCCACGGCGCAGCTCGCCTACCTGAACCCCGAGCCGGACCGGTGGCGCGAGCGCACCTTCCGGGAGATGGACGAGGCCTTCCGCTACGACCACTTCCTGGACATGGAGCGGGTCACGCCGGAGGCGCTGGCCGCGCGCGACCGCTACGAGTACCTGTCGGCGCTGCAGAAGGGCGGCGTGGAGCGCCCGGCGCGCGACGTGGGGCTCCTCCACTTCCACATCCTGGAGCTGCACCAGCGGCTGGTGACCGAGTTCCGCCTGTGGCGCACCACCACCGACCCGCAGCGGAAGCGCTGGATCGAGCAGCGCATCCTCAACGACGCCGGGACGCTGGGGCACTACGTGACCGACGGGGCCAACCCGCACCACGCCACCATCCACTTCAACGGGTGGGACGCCCGCACGCCCAACCCCCAGGGGTTCACCACCGACAACACCTTCCACGGGCGCTTCGAGAGCGACTTCGTGGGCGCGCGCGTCACCCTGGCCGACCTCCTCCCGCGGGTGAACGCCGCCCCGCGCCGGATCACCGACACCCGCGCCGAGGTGCTGCGCTACCTGCGCGAGTCCAACTCGCTGGTGCCGCAGCTCTACGCGCTGGACAAGCAGGCCGCCTTCAACGCGCAGAACAGCTCGCCGGCGCACAAGCGCTTCGCCGTGGACCGCCTGGCCGCCGGGGTGAACGAGCTGCGCGACCTGTGGTGGACCGCCTGGCAGGAGAGCGCCACCCCCGCGCCGCGCACGTAAGAGCAGCAGCCGCAGCGGAGTCCCGCAACTTCCGCCCCTTCCCGCCCGTAGTGCTCCCCCGTCCGGGCCGGTCGTCCCGACCGCCCGGACCCACCCCCGACGACGAACCATGAGCGTGTACCTGTTCTGCCTGGTGCTCGGCTTCCTCGGACTGCTCATCATGGCGGTCGGCGGGCTGGGCCAGCACGGCCACGGAGGCCACGGCCACGCCGGCCACGACGTGGGGGACGTCTCCCTGCACGGCGGACACGCCCACGCCCACGCGGGCGACCACGGCGCGCATTCGCACGCGGCGGGAGGCAAGGACGGGGTGCCGGGGCTCCTGACGTCGCTCCTGTCGCCGCGGGTGATGTTCAGCGTGCTGGTGGGGACCGGCGCCGTGGGGCTCCTCGTGGAGCCGTGGCTGGGCGGGATGGCGCAGGCGGCGCTCGCGGTGGCGGGCGGGATCGGGTTCGAGAAGCTGCTGGTGGGGCCGTTCTGGAACTTCCTCTTCCGCTTCGCCTCGGCGCCGGCGCGCACGCTGGAGAGCGCGGTGCTGGACCCGGCCACGGCCGTGACCGGGTTCGACGAGGGGGGCGACGGGCTGGTGGCGATCGAGCTGGACGGGCAGGTGGTGCAGCTGCTGGGAACGCTGTGCCGGGAAGACCGGGACGCCGGGGTCCGCGTCAGGGCCGGCGACCCGCTGACGGTCCAGGAAGTGGACGGCGCGCGAAACCGCTGCGTGGTGTCGCGGGCCGGCGTCTGACACCCTCCGGCGCCCCCGCTCCGGGGTCGCCCACTCACTGCAAGGAGTCACCATGGGCTACATACTGGCGATCATCGCCGTCGTCTTCGGCGTCTTCGTCCTGATGCCGCTGATCATCTCCAAGTTCCTGCGCAACGTGGACGCGGGGACCATCCGGATGGTGAGCTGGCTGAGCGGCCACACCATCACCTACCGCGGCCCCGGGAAGTCCAAGGAGATCCCCCTGCTCACCACGGGGACCACCATCTCCAGCAAGGCCATCAACGTCGACCTGGACATCACCGACCAGACGGCGGACGTGGACGACACGGGGATTCCCCGCCCCATCAAGGTGCGGGTGCTGGCGAGCGCCATCGTCTCCGTGGGCGACAGCGACACGCTGATCAAGACGGCGGCCAACCGCTTCTTCTCCAAGCCGGAGGAGGAGCAGGTCAACATCCTGATCGACCTCCTCTCCTCCTCGGGGCGGCGGGCCATCAACCTGCTGACGCACGACCAGCTCTTCTCGGCCAAGACGTCCACCCCGCGGGCGCTGCCGGCGGGGACGGCGGAGCGCGAGGAGTCCGCGGCGCTGGTGCGCCGCGAGGCCATGGCGCTGGCCCGCGCCGAGGGCGCGCTCCCGGAGGGGATGGAGGACGACGACGACCCGCTGGCGGTGATCATCCGCAAGGCGTGCTCGCGCGAGCTGACGGACCTGGGGCTGATCTTCAACTCGCTGAACATCAAGGTGGTGCAGTCGGAGGTGGCGGAGGCGCGCCGCCGGCAGTCCGCCGCGGAGGCGCAGGCCAACGCCGACATCGTGGCGGCGCAGCAGGCCCGCCGCGCCAAGGAGGCGACGCTGGAGGCGGAGCGCGCCATCTCGGACAAGCAGCGCGAGCTGGAGCAGACGCGCGCGGCCAACGCGGCGCTGATCGCGCAGGCGGAGGCGAAGAAGCAGGAGGCGCTCGGCGGGCAGCGGCAGGCGGAGCTGGAGGCGACGCAGATCGCGCAGGCCCGCGCGGACGCGGAGCGGATGCGCATCCAGGCGCAGGCCGAGGCGCAGGCCGAGGCCATCCGCATCACCACGGTGGCGGACGCGACGGCGGAGAGCATCCGCAAGGTGAACGAGGCGATCCAGGCCGGGGGCGAGAGCTACTTCCGCTACCGGCAGATCGAGATGCTCCCGCAGATCGCCCCGGTGATCGCGGACGCGCTGGCGCAGGCCAAGCTGGTGACCATCTCCGGCTCCGGCGACGGCAAGGGCGGCGCCCCGGACGCGGCCACGAACAACATCACCAGCGTGATCCAGACGGTGCTCGCGGCGCAGCTGGTGACGCGCGGGATGCTCCCCGAGGACGGCGGCGGTGCCCGCGCAGCGGACCGGGCGCCTCTGGTGGTGGAGCAGCTGCCGGCTCCGAAGCGGTAAGGGCAGGGTTCGGGCGTGCCCCCGCTGGCGCGGGGTCGGGCTGCGGCTCCGTAAAGCACGATACAACCGTGCTTAACGGAGTCGAGCCCCGCGCAAACTGCGCGCGGGTCTCGCCCCTCCGGGCTCGCATCCCTCACGCAACTGCTTGCCGCAACTGCAGTTCTGTCTTTGTCGTGCACCCCTCCCCCCTTGTGGGGGAGGGGCCGGGGGTGGGGGTACGACGACGGGGCGGCACCGCGAAGGTGCCGCCCCGTCGTCGTAGTTGCCGTTCGCAGTACCCGTATGATCCTCTCGGAGGGAGACACCGGGGCCGTTTCCGGTGGCTCCCTCCGGGGCGGGGAGACTCGCGCGGTTTGCGAGGCTCACCGCCCCCGCGCAGGAGACCGGCGGCAGTTTCGCCGGGCTCCGGAGCGGCCCCACCACGCCCCTACCTCAACGAGCCGACCGGAACTCCGCGTCCGCGTTCCAGGTGGGCACCACGGACGAATTGGCCAGCGACGTCGCGAACTGCAGCACGATCTCGGACAGCTGCACGGCGCCGGACAGGTCCCAGTCCGCCCGGTACTCGTCGTCGGGCTGGTGGTAGCGCTTCACGTTGTAGTCGTCCGCCTGCTCCCGGCCCCACCCCGCCGGGCGCCCCACGTACGCCTGGCCCACGCCGATGGAGGCGGCCGGGATGCCGGCCCGGGCGAAGGAGAAGTGGTCGGAGCGGTAGAACAGGCCGCGCTCCGGGTTGGCGTCGGGCGACAGGCGCATCCCCCGCGGGCGGACCATGGCGGCGAGCGAGGGCCCCAGCGAGCTCTTGGTGTCGCCCAGCACGCGCAGGTCGGAGACGCGCCCCAGCACGTTGCCGCCGTCCACGTTGAGGTTGGCGACGATCTTCGCGATGGGGACGGTGGGGTGCTGCGCGAAGTACTCGGACCCCAGCAGCCCCGACTCCTCGGCGGTGACGAACACGAAGAGGAGCGAGCGCCGCGGCTTCGGGCCGGCGGCTGCGGCGCGGGCGATGGCCAGGAGGTCGGCCACGCCGGAGGCGTTGTCCTCGGCGCCGTTGTAGACGGAGTCGCCGGCGGCGTCGGCGGGGCCGATCCCCAGGTGGTCCCAGTGGGCGCTCAGCGCCACGTGCTCGCCGCGGAGCGCCGCGTCGCGCCCGCGGACCACGCCCACCACGTTCTCCGACTTCAGGTGCTCCACGCGGTTGCGGAAGGCCACGTCCAGGGTGATCCCGGTGGGGACGGGGCGGAAGTCGCGCGAGGCGGCGCGGGTGCGCAGCTCGGCCAGGTCGAGCCCGGCCTGCGAGAGGAGCGCGCCGGCGACGCTGTCGGTGACCCAGCCGCGGAACTGGAGCGGCGCGGGGAGCGCGGGGTTGCGGGGGAGCATCCGCTGCTCCTTGGCCCACGAGCCCACCACGGTGGCCCAGCCGTACCCGGCGCGCTCGGTCTCGTGCACGATCAGCGCGCCCACGGCGCCGCGGCGCTCGGCCTCCTCGAACTTGTAGGTCCAGCGCCCGTAGTAGGTCATGGCCCGGCCGCCGAAGAGGGCGGGCTCGGCGGCGGGGGCGGGCGGGTCGTTGACCAGCACCAGGAGGATCTTGCCGCGGACGTCCACGTCCTTGAAGTCGTCCCAGCGGTGCTCGGGGGCGGTGCTCCCGTAGCCGGCGAAGACGATCTCGGCGCTGGCCCGGGCGCTGTCGCTGGCGGAGCCGGCCCAGAGCACCACGTCCTGCGGGTAGCGCAGGTTGGCGGTGGCCCGCCCCGAGGCGGCGACGCTGAGGGTGGCCGGGTCGGACGCCCACGACGTCGATGGGGACCTCCTGGAAGTAGCTCCCGCTCACCCCGGGCTCGACGCCGGAGGCGCGGAGCTGCGCGGCGATGTACTCGGCGGCCAGGCGCCCGCCGCGGGTGGCGGGGGCGCGCCCCTCCAGCAGGTCGGACGAGAGGAAGCGGAGGTGCGCGTCGATCTCCGCGGCGGTGATCCCCGACGCGGAGGCGGCGGGGCGCGCGCCCAGCGTCGGCTGCTGCGCGGCGGCGGGCGCGGCGCAGAGGGCGAGGAGCGCGAGGGTCCGGACGACCGGTCTCTTCATGAAAGGGGACGGAGTTGGGGTGGGAGCGGTGCGGCGGGCGGAGAGACAAAGTAGAAGGGGACGGGAACAGCGGAAAGGCTCACGGCTTCCAGGTGAAGCGCGGCCTCACCCCCCACGCGGCCATGGCGGTGATGTAGAAGGGGTGGAGCACGAACCAGAGGGGGAGCCAGCACAGCAGCTCCGGCCGCCCGAAGCGCCGGCACGCGGAGCCGTAGAGGAGCACGTCGACACCCAGCTTCACCGCCACCGACGCGGCCCAGGTTCCCGCCCCCAGCCACCCCGCCGCCACCCACACCGGCCCCAGCACCACGCTCAGGCTGGCGTTCATCGCCACCGCCCCGTAGAGGAGCACCCGCCAGTCCCGCCGGTACAGGTGCATCCCGCTGGACGCCCACCGCGCCCGCTGGTTGCAAAAGGCCCGCAGCGTCGGCGCCGGGCGCGTGCGGGCGCGCGCCTCCGGGAGGTCGCAGCAGACCACGCGCCCCAGTTCCGGCGCGGCGCGCACCAGCCCCAGCATCAGCATGTCGTCCCCCGCCACCCGGTCCAGCCCCGAGCGGTACCCCCCCACCCGCTCCCAGGCGCTCCGCCGGTACGCCAGGTTCTGCCCCGACGCGCCGAGCGGGTGCCCCAGGTTGGCGCTCGCCGCCATGGCCGCGACCAGCGTCAGGAACTCGAACGCCTGCACCCGCTCGAAGAGCGTGCTCCCCCGCTCCACCTCGTACTCCGAGCAGCCCAGCACCATCGCCACGTCCGGGGCGAAGGCGCGCGCCATCCCCTCCACCCACCCGGGGCGCACCCGGCAGTCCGCGTCGGTCAGGAGCACCAGCTCCCCCCGCGCCGCCTCCACCCCCGCCTGGAGCGCCAGCTTCTTGGGGGAGACGCCGGGGGGGACGCGCGCCTGGCGCACCAGGCGGAAGCGGCCCGGGTGCGCCGCCGCGGCCGCCTCCACCAGCGCCGCCGTCCCGTCCGTGGAGCGGTCGTCCACCACCACCACCTCGTAGCGGGGGTAGCTCTGCACGGCCAGGTCGGCCAGGAGGCCGGGGAGCGACGCCTCCTCGTCGCGGGCGGCCACCACCACGCTCACCGGCGGGGTCCCGCGGGCGCGCGCGGGCTCCGGCCGGCGGAGCGCGCGCCGGAGCGCGAGCCCGGCCAGGGCGTAGAGACCGGCCACGGTCCAGGTGAAGACGAGCAGGGAGAGCATCGGCGTCCGGGCCACGCAGGGAGCGCGCCGCCGGAAAGGCACGAAGTGGACACCCGGGGACGTGACATCCGGGGGCGGCGGTGATAGCTTTGCTGCGCGCGCGAAGGCGCATTCCGACCCCCGAGCGAACGACCGATCCAATGGCCGTCACCGAGTACCTAGAGCAGCACCGCGAGCGCCACCTCCGGGAGCTCTTCGACTTCCTCCGCATCCCCAGCGTCAGCGCCAAGTCCGAGCACCGGGACGACACCCGCCGCGCCGCCGAGTGGCTGGCCGAGCGGATGCGCGAGGCCGGGCTGCAGACCGCCGAGGTGGTCCCCACGGCGGGGCACCCCATCGTGATCGGGGAGTGGCGCGGCGCGCCCGAGGGCGCCCCCACCCTGCTCGTGTACGGCCACTACGACGTGCAGCCGCCCGAGCCGCTGGACGAGTGGCACTCGGCCCCTTTCGAGCCCGAGATCCGCGACGGGAAGATCTTCGCCCGCGGCTCGGTGGACGACAAGGGGCAGGTGTACCTGCACCTCAAGGCCGTGGAGGCGCACATCGCCGCGCGCGGGGCGCTCCCGGTGAACGTGGTGTTCGTGGTGGAGGGGGAGGAGGAGGTGGGCTCGCCGCACCTGCAGAGCTTCCTGCAGGAGAACCGCGAGCGCCTGCGCTGCGACGCCGTGGTGATCTCCGACACCACCATGTTCGCCCCCGGGCTCCCCTCCGTGACGGTGGGGCTGCGCGGGCTGGCCTACATGGAGGTGCGCGTGCAGGGGCCGTCCACCGACCTGCACTCCGGGAGCTACGGCGGCGCCGTGGTGAACCCCGCCAACGCGCTGGCCAGGATCATCGCCCGGCTGCACGACGACCAGGGACGCGTGGCCGTTCCCGGGTTCTACGACGGCGTGATCCCCATCTCCGCCGAGGAGCGCGAGGCCACCGCCCGGCTCCCCTTCAGCGAGGAGGAGCTGCGCGAGGAGGTGGGCGCCCCCGCGCTGGGCGGCGAGGAGGGGTGGAGCGCCCTGGAGCGGCGGAGCGCCCGTCCCACGCTGGACGTCAACGGCCTCCTCTCCGGGTACACCGGCGAGGGCGCCAAGACCGTGCTCCCGGCCCGCGCCATGGCCAAGGTGTCCATGCGTCTGGTCCCCGGGCAGGACTTCCGCGAGATCGAGCGGAAGTTCACCCGCTTCGTGGAGGAGATCGCCCCCCCGGGGGTGACGGTGGAGGTGGAGGCGCTGCACGGGGGACAACCCTGGCACGCCGATCCCAAGGAGCCTATCTTCCAGTCCGCAGCCCGCGCCCTGGAGCGCGCCTTCGGACGGGCCCCCGTGTTCACGCGGGAGGGCGGCTCCATCCCCATCGTGCAGGCGTTCCAGGAGACCTTCGGAGCCCCCGTGGTCCTGCTGGGCTTCGGGCTCCCCGGCGAGAACGCGCACGCCCCCAACGAATGGATGTCGGTGGACAACTATGCCCGTGGGGCCGCCGCGATCGCGACCCTGTACGATGAGCTATAAGGAGTCCGCGGTGCGCGCCCGCCCGGCCGTCCAGACCGTGGAGCGCGAGGTCCGCGAGTTCGTCGAGAGCCACGTGGCGACCCTCGTCCCCCTGCTGCGCGAGTCGCACCTGGCCTCCTGGAACGCGGCCGTCGGCGAGGGGGGCGCGGAGGCCGAGGAGCGCTCCGCCCAGGCCCGCGCGGCGGTGAAGCGCCTGTACTCCAGCCCGGAGGCCGCGGCGCGGGTGCGCGCCTGGCGCGCCTCGCCCGAGGTGCGCGACCCCCTGCTGCGGCGGCAGCTCGTCCTCCTGGACCACGAGTACACGGGGAGCCAGCTCGCCGACGACGTCATCGACGACCTGATCCGCCGCAGCGCCTCGCTGGAGCAGACGTTCTACACCTTCCGCGCGGAGCTGGACGGCGAGCGGGTGACCAACAACGTCCTCCTGGACGTTCTCCGCGAGGAGCGCGACAGCGCCCGGCGGCGCGAGGCGTGGGAGGCGAGCAAGCAGGTGGGGCGCGAGGTGGCGGAGCCGCTCCGGGAGCTGGTCCGCCGCCGCAACGACGCGGCCCGCTCGCTGGGGTTCGACAACTACTACCTGATGGAGCTGGAGCTCCAGGAGCTGGACGAGGGGCGCCTCTTCCGCATCCTGGACGAGCTGAAGGAGCTGAGCGACCCGGCCTTCCGCGCCCTCCGCGCGGAGATGGACGCGGGGCTGGCGGAGCGCTTCGGGGTGGCCCCGGAGGAGCTTCGCCCCTGGCACTGGGAGGACTTCTTCGGGCAGGAGGCGCCCTCGGTGTCGACGGTGGAGCTGGACGGCTTCTTCCAGGGGATCGACCTGGAGGGGACGGCGGCGGGGTTCTTCCACGGGATCGGCCTCCCGGTGGACGACGTGCTGGCGCGCAGCGACCTGTACGAGCGCGACGGCAAGGACCAGCACGCCTTCTGCATCGACATCGACCGCGAGGGGGACGTCCGCACGCTCTGCAACCTGCGCCCCAACGAGAAGTGGATGTCCACGCTGCTCCACGAGATGGGGCACGCGGCGTACGACAAGTTCATCCCCACGGGGCTCCCCTTCCTCCTCCGCACCCCGGCGCACACCCTCTCCACCGAGTCCATCGCCATGTTCATGGGGCGGCTCACGCGCGACCCGGAGTGGCTGCGGGAAGTGGTGGGGGCGGAGCTGGGCGCGGCGGAGGCGGCCGACATCCGGCGGCAGCTCCGCGCGGCGATGCTGGTGTCGGCGCGCTGGATCCTGGTGATGGTGTACTTCGAGCGGGAGCTGTACCGCGACCCCGACCGGCCCGACCTGAACGGGCTCTGGTGGGACCTGGTGGAGCGCATCCAGTTCATCCGCCGCCCCGAGGGGCGCGACGAGCCGGACTGGGGGGCGAAGATCCACTTCTCCACCGCCCCGGTCTACTACCACAACTACCTGCTGGGGGAGCTGATGGCGTCGCAGCTCCACTCCTTCCTGCACCGGGGCGTGATGCGCGGGCGGGGCGGGAGCATCAGGGGCGTGGCGGAGGTGGGAACCTTCCTGCGCGACCGGATCTTCGCCCCGGGGGCGTCGCTGGACTGGAACGAGCTGCTGGTGTACGCGACCGGCGAGGAGCTGAACCCGAAGCACTTCGTGGATCAGTTCGTCGAAGACTGAGAGCAGGGTTCGGGCGTGCCCCCGCTGGCGCGGGGTCGGGCTGCGGCTCCGTAGGGAACGATACAACCGTTCCCAACGTAGTCGAGCCCCGGCAAACCGCGCCGGGTCTCGCCCCTTCGGGCTCGCATCCCTCACGCAACTGCTTACCGTACGGTGAGTTGTAGTAGTAGCCGCCCGGGAGCACCCCGCCGACGACCCTCGCGCAGACGCCTCCTACCCCCTCCCGATCTCCATCCCCAGCCGCACCGGTTTTCCGGCCTCCAGCCCGACAGACAGCTCCACCCGCCCAGGCTCGAACAGGAGCACCACCGTGGACCCCAGGTGGAAGGTCATGATCTCGTCCCCCCGCGCCACCCGCACGGGGGGGTCGTAGCGCCGGGTCTCGGCGGACGCCACGCCCGCCCGGTTGGTGACCCACTCGCTCCGCCCGGGGGGCGCGTTCCAGGCGGGGTCGAACGCCGCCGAGATCCGCCCCACGTTGTACGCCCCCACCGCCACCACCGCCACCCGCCCCAGCGGCCCGT
Source organism: uncultured Gemmatimonadales bacterium (assembly GCA_963733105.1). Classification (GTDB taxonomy): domain Bacteria; phylum Gemmatimonadota; class Gemmatimonadetes; order Longimicrobiales; family Longimicrobiaceae; genus JAFAYN01. The sequence goes on from CAVTCB010000012.1 coordinate 125,230, forward strand.
CCACGTAGCACACCAGCCGCTCGTTGCGCGCGAACAGCTCCGGGAGGTGCGCCACCGCAGGCGCGTTCACCGGGAGGAGCGCGCCGGGGACGTGCCGCGCCAGGCGGATCTCCCCCGCGCAGGGGGCGTGGATGCGGTGGTAGTCGCGCGGGCTCAGGTACAGCGTGGCGAACGCGCCGCCGTCGAAGCGCTCCCCCTCCGCCGCGTCGTCCAGCAGCTCCCCCACCGAGTACCAGCGCCCCTTGGCCTGGATCGCCCGCCCCCCCTCCACCCTCCCCACCTGCCCCGCCGCCCCGTCCACCGGCGACGCCGCCACCCGCGGGTCGTCCGGCCAGGCGCGCGCGCCCTCACGGAGCCTGCGCGTGAAGAAGCGGTTCAGCGAGCCGTACTCCTCCAGCGGGAGCTCCGCCTCCCCCGGGTCCGCGCCCACCGCGCGCGCGAAGGCCCCCAGCACCGGGCGGCGCAGGGGGCGCGGGAGGGGAACGTCGGCCGCGCGGCCGAAGACGCGGCTCAGCGCGCCCTGCGGGAGGCGCCGGAGCGCCGCCAGCACGGCGCGGCTCCGCCAGGGCGGCGGCGTGGGGAAGTCGTCGGGACGGTTCATGGCCGCGCCGCCACGCAGGGACCGGGCCCGGGCGGCGCGGACGGGGATGTGTTAGATTCGGGCTTTCCGGGGCCCCGGCGCGCCGCTTGCACGCCGACGCCCCCCCGATGCGACCTTTCTAGACCCTGACAGGCTGGCGCCGACACGTGTCCCTTTCCGCGATTCCTTCGATCCGCATCCCGTTCCGGCAGCAGACGCTGGGGAACGGGATGCGCGTCATCGTCCACGAGGACCGCAGCGCCCCGATCGCCGCGGTGCACCTGATGTTCCACGCCGGCTCCCGGCACGAGGCGCCCGGACGCACCGGGCTGGCCCACCTCCTGGAGCACCTCATGTTCGAGGGGTCGGAGCACGCCCCCAAGGGCGCCTTCGACGACCTCCTGGAGCGCGCCGGCGGCAGCAACAACGGCTCCACCTGGCTGGACCGCACCAACTACTACGAGACCGTCCCCACGCACGCGGTGGAGCTCCCCCTCTGGCTGGAGCGCGACCGCATGGCCCACTTCCTCGCCGTGCTGGACGAGGAGAAGCTGGAGCTGCAGCGCGGCGTGGTGATCAACGAGCGGAAGCAGCACTACGAGAACCGCCCGTACGGCCTGGCCGACGAGCGCCTGTCGCAGCTCCTCTTCCCCGAGGGGCACCCGTACTCCTGGCCCACCATCGGGTACATCCCCGACCTGGAGGCCATGACGCTGGACGACATGCGCACATTCTACGGGACCTACTACACCCCCAGCAACTCGGTGCTGGTGCTGGCGGGCGACCTGGGGGCGGCCGAGGCGTTCGCGCTGGCGGAGCGCTACTTCGGCGACCTCCCCGCGGGCCCCGCGGCGCCGAAGCGCGACGCGCCCGAGCTGCGCGCCCCCGCCCCCGGCTTCCGGCGCGAGACCATGCCCGACCGGGTCAGCTTCCCGCGGGTGTACCGCGCCTTCTCCGTCCCCGGCTACGGTACGCCGGACTGGGTGGCGCTGGACGTCCTGGCCTACCTCCTGGCCGACGGGGAAAGCTCGCGCCTGCAGCGCGCCCTGGTGCGCGACGGGCGCATCGCGCAGGACGTGGACACCTACCTCTACCCCACCGAGCTGCAGGGGGTGTTCGGGGTGGTCGCCACGGCGCGCACGGGGGTGGGACCCGAGGCGCTGGAGGATGCGGTGGCGGCCGCCATCGCGGAGGTGGCGTCCGGGAACGTGGGCCGGGCCGAGGTGGAGGCCGCGCTGCGCCGGGTGCGCCGCGACCAGGTGGCCGAGATGGGGACGGTGGAGGGGCGCGCGGAGGCGCTGGCCTACGCGGCCACGGTGCTGGGCGGCGCGGAGAAGGTGGAGGAGGTGATGGAGGCGTACGCCCGCGTCACCCCGGAGGACGTGGCGCGCGTGGCGGCGGATCACCTCCGCCCCGACACGGGCGCGGCGGTGGTCGTGGTCCCCGCGGCGGGGGAGGTGCGCGATGCCGCCTGAGGCCATGGCCGCGCGGGTGCTCCCCGCCCCCGTGCTCGGCGCCCCGCCGCGCCCGCGCGTCCCCGTGCCGGAGCGCTTCGCCCTGGCGAACGGGCTGCGGGTGGTCTTCCTCCCGCGCGCGGGCGTCCCCCAGGTGGCGCTCCGGCTGGTGATCCCCGCGGGCGCGGCCTCGGAGCCGGCGGAGTACCCCGGGACCGCAGCCCTGGTGGCGGCGCTCCTCCAGGAGGGGACGCGGGCGTACGACGCGGAAGCGCTGAACGAGCGCATCGACTCGCTGGGCGCGGCGGTGAGCGCGCACGGCGGGCACGACTTCGCGGAGGTGGAGATGACGCTCCTCTCCGGGACGCTGGAGGAGGGGGTCTCGCTCCTGGCGGAGATGGCCACCCGCCCGACGTTCCCGGAGGACGAGACGGAGCGGGTGCGCGCGGAAGCCCTGGACGCCCTCCTGGCGCGGGACGACGAGCCCGGGAACGTGGCGGACGACCGTGCCCTGCTGGAGGTGTTCGGGGAGGGACACCCGTACGGCCACCCCTCCTTCGGCACGGCGGAGGGGGTGGAGTCGGTGCCGCGCGAGGCGCTGGCCGCCTTCCACGCGGCGCGCTACCGCCCCGGGGGCTCGTTCCTGGTGGCCGCGGGCGACTTCGACCCGGCGGAGCTGCGCGCGCTGCTGGAGCGCTCCTTCGCCCACTGGACGGGGGAGGCTCCCCCGGCCGTCTACCCCCCCGCGCCCGCCCGGCCGGCCCGCGCCGGGGAGCGGGTGGAGATCCCCTGGGAGGACTCGACGCAGGCGGAGATCCGCATCGGGGGGACGGGGATGCTGCGCCACGACCCGGACTGGATCGCCGCCTCGGTGGCCAACTACATCCTGGGCGGGAGCGCCATCCTGAGCCGCCTGAGCGCCAACCTGCGCGAGGACAAGGGGTGGACGTACGGCGTGCGCGCGGCGTTCTCGTCCGGCCTGCAGCCCGGCGGCTGGTCGGCCGACACCGCCGTGGGCGCCGAGGTCACCGCGGACGCCCTGCGCGAGATGGAGGCCGAGATGCGCCGCATGACGGAGGAGCCGGTCCCCGAGGAGGAGCTGCGCCGGGCCAAGGACGCCCTGGTGCTCTCCCTCCCCCGCGCCTTCGAGACCCCGGGCCGCGTCGCCTCCCGCTTCGCCACCCTGGAAGCCTACGACCTCCCCCGCGACTACTGGGAGCGCTTCCCCGAGCGCGTGGAGGCCGTGACCGCGGACGAGGTGCTGCGCGTGTCGCGCCGGTACTTCGACCCCGCGGGGCTGGTGACGGTGGTGGTGGGAGGAGTCTGAGGAACGGCAGGGTACAGGGTACAGGGAACAGGGGACAGGGGACAGCCTGCGGCGGCGACGCGCCGGGTGAGGCCCGCGGGCGAATGAATTCGCTGCAACAACGGCACGAAGTCCGCCTGCGCGGACTAACGGCAAGGACTCACGAGCCTCGCAGTGCTCCCCTCCCCCTCGTGGGGGAGGGGCCGGGGGTGGGGGGTACCGAGGGCGCGCTCCGGAGCCCAGGAACGAGTCACCCCCTCTCCCAGCATTGGGAGAGGGGGCCGGGGGGTGAGGGCCCGCCGTTCGGTCGCGGCAAGGAGTCCCGGGAAAGAGAACGCCCCTATGCCTCCCTCCCCTCGCGCCACGCCGCGTCGTCGTCCGACTCGAACGAGGACGGCGCGTCGGCGGGCTCCATCGCCGGCGCGGGCTGCGCGAACGGGGCCGCCCGCATCACCCCGTCCCAGCCGCACGACATGCACCAGCGCACCCCCAGGAAGCGGCGCACCGGGCGGAGCATGCGCTGCCGGATGGGGATGGTCTCCGAGCCGCAGCGCGGACAGTCGCGCCCGGCGGGGAGGAAGGCGATCAGCAGCGCGATCGGCGAGACCAGCATGGCGACCCAGAGGGCGACGATGAACATCCAGACCATGGGGACCTCCTTGCAGCGTCGACGTGATCCGAACCGTCGGTGAACGGCGCTCTGTGGTCGGGGATCGACGGGTTCCGGATGCGGTCACTCCGCACTCCCGCGGTCGTCCTGCACCCTCTGCTCGCCGGGTACGTTCCCGGCCTTGCGAGCAAGTTCCGCACCGTGCTCCCCTCCCCTTTCCGGCCCCCGGAACGGCCGTTTCCGGGGCGGCTGGGCGGCAACGCTAAGTTCATGCCAGTCGAACGGTTATCCACCGAGAAACGAGTCCATGCCCACGCTCCGCGTTGACCCGGACGCCCCGGACCCGGAGGCGATCGCCCGCGCGGCGGACGTCCTGCAGCGGGGCGGGCTGGTGGCCTTCCCCACCGAGACGGTGTACGGGCTCGGCGCGGACGCGCTCCGCCCGGAGGCGGTGGCGCGGATCTTCGCCGCCAAGGGGCGGCCGTCGTACAACCCGCTGATCGTCCACGTGGCGGACGCGGCGGACGCGCGGCGGCTGGCGCGGGAGTGGCCGGAAGAGGCGGAGCGCCTGGCGGCGGCGTTCTGGCCGGGGCCGCTGACGCTGGTGCTCCCGAAGGCGGAGGGAGTCCCCGACGAGGTGACGGCGGGGCTCCCCAGCGTGGCGCTGCGCGTCCCGGCGCACCCGGTGGCGCGCGCGCTCCTGCGGGCGGCGGGGGTCCCGGTGGCGGCGCCGAGCGCAAACCGCTCCACGGAGGTGTCCCCCACCACGGCGGAGCACGTGGAGCGGAGCCTGGGGGACCGGGTGGAGCTGGTGCTGGACGGGGGGCCCACGCCGGTGGGGATCGAGAGCACGGTGGTGAGCCTGGCGGCGGGGGTGCCGACGCTGCTCCGGCCGGGGACGGTGTCGGTGGAGGCGCTGCGGGCGGTGCTGGGCACGGTGGCGGTGGCGGCGCACGGGGAGGAGGGGGAGGCGGCGCGCCCCTCGCCGGGGATGCTGGACCGGCACTACGCCCCCCGGGCGGAGCTGCGGCTCTTCGACCCGGGGGAGCGGGAGGAGGCGCTCCGGCGGGCGGCGGCGCTGGAGCGGGAGGGGCGCGCGGCGGGGGTGCTGGCGCTGGGGCCGGTGGGGCTGGCGCCGGACCGGGTGGAGATGCCGGGGGAGGCGGGGGCGTACGCGGCGCAGCTCTACGCGGTGCTGCACGAGCTGGACGCGCGCGGCTGCGAGCTGATCCTGGTGGAGCGCGTCCCGGAGGGGGCGGAGTGGGACGGGGTGCGCGACCGGCTGCGCCGCGCGGCGCACGCGGGGTGAGGCGCCGGGTGTTCCCATCCGTGGGAGCTTTGGGTAACTTTCTGCGCCACACCACCCTCGGACGGATGGGAGAATGCAGACACGCACGGACCTGATCGAGGGGCTGCTCGCGCGGTTCCCGCACATCCCCCGCGAGGCGGTCTTCAAGGAGGACCTGCTGCGCACCGGGATGGCCTTCGACGACTCCGCCCTCACGGACAACCTGGAGGGCGAGGTCAAGCCGAAGTCGTACTTCATCTTCAGCTTCGACCAGAAGCCGCTCCGCGAGCTGGGGGAGGCGCGGCTGCGCCGCCCGCCGGAGGAGGTGGCGCTGACGGGCGGACCCCACGGGCTGCGCCGCACCATCGTGTCGGTGCGCACCAACCCCGACTCTCCGTACCGGGTCTCGCGCGGCGCGGACGGGGGGCTGACGCTCTCGCTGGACGGGAGCCCGCTGGCCGACGTGGGGCTCCCGCCGATGCCGGAGTACTACCGGCACACGCTCTCCAACGGCAAGACGGTGATGGAGATCGCCCCCACCATCCAGTGGGGGTACCTGGTCTACCTGACCGTCTTCCGGATGTGCCAGTACTTCGGCGCCAAGGAGGAGTGCCAGTACTGCGACATCAACCACAACTGGCGGCAGCACAAGCAGGAGGGGCGCCCGTACACCGGGATCAAGCCGATCGACGAGGTGCTGGAGGCGCTGGAGATCATCGACCGCTTCGACACGGAGGGGGTCTCCCGCGCCTACACCCTCACCGGGGGGAGCGTCACCTCCAAGGTGGACGGCTACGCGGAGGCCGACTTCTACGGGCGCTACGCGGAGGCGATCGAGGGGCGCTTCCCGGGGCGGTGGATCGGCAAGGTGGTGGCGCAGGCGCTCCCCAGGGCGGACGTGCAGCGCTTCCACGACTACGGGATCCGCATCTACCACCCCAACTACGAGGTGTGGGACAAGGAGCTCTTCGAGCGGATCTGCCCGGGAAAGGAGCGCTACGTGGGGCGCGAGGAGTGGCACCGCCGCATCCTGGACGCGGCGGAGGTGTTCGGGCCGCGCTACGTGATCCCCAACTTCGTGGCCGGGGTGGAGATGGCGCGGCCGTTCGGCTTCGCGACCGTGGACGAGGCCATCGCCTCCACGACGGAGGGGCTGGACTACTTCATGTCGCGCGGGGTGACGCCGCGCTTCACCACCTGGTGCCCGGAGCCCTCCACCCCGCTGGGGAAGGACAACCCGGAGGGGGCGCCGCTGGAGTACCACATCCGCCTCCTGGAGGCGTACCGGGAAACGCTGGAGAAGCACGGCCTCCAGCCCCCCCCGGGGTACGGCCCGCCGGGGCCGGGGAACGCGGTGTTCTCCGTCAGCTCCTTCATGGACACGCTGGCGCCGGAAGAAGAGCCCGTCCCGGCCTGACCGAAAGCGCCCCGCCTCCCCCGAGGCGGGGCGCTCCCCGTTTCCCCTCCCGCGGCTTGACACCGCGCCTCCCCCGGCGTATTTCACCGGCCTTCCTCTCGTAACGCCGTCCCCGGTCGTCCCCCGTGCAGGTGCCGGCTCACTTCCCACCAGGAGGCCATGTGTCCTTGCGAAGACATCTCGCCGCGACCCTGAGCGCGCTCGCGCTCCTCGCCGCCGCGCCGCAGCAGGCGCGCGCGCAGCAGGCGACGATCACCGGAACCGTGACCGCCGCGTCCACCGGGAGCCCGATCGCCGGCGTCCGGGTGACGGCGGAGGGGAGCCGGGCGTCCGCCCAGACCGACGCCGCCGGGCGGTACGCGCTCGCGGGGCTCCCCGCCGGGACGTACACGGTGACGGCGCAGGCGGTGGGGTTCGCTCCGGCGAGCCGCGCCAACGTGCGGGTGGGCGGCGCGGCGGGTGCGTCGGCCACGGCGGACTTCCAGCTCCGCCCCTCCGTGCTGGAGATCGAGGAGCTGGTGGTCACCGGGGTGACGGCGCCGACCGCGGGGACCCGGGTCCCCTTCGCGGTGGGGAGGGTGAGCGCGGAGAGGCTCCCGGTCCCCACCACCGGCGCCGCGGTGACCGCGCTGCAGGGGAAGGTGTCGGGGGTGCAGATCCTCCGCGGGAACGGGCTCCCGGGCGACGGGGCGGCCCGCGTCGTCCTGCGCAGCCCCAGCAGCATCCGCAAGGCGGTGGCTCCGCTCTACGTGGTGGACGGGGTGATCCTGGGGTCCAACCCCGCGGACATCGCCGCGCTGGACATCGAGAGCATCGAGGTGGTGAAGGGCGCCGCCGCGGCCTCGCTCTACGGCTCGCGCGCGGCCAACGGGGTGATCCAGATCCGCACCGCCCGGGGGAGCAACATCGAGCTGGGGAAGACCCGCATCACCGCCCGCACCGAGTACGGGCAGAGCGAGCTGGGGCGGATGATCCCGCTCAACACGCACCACCACTACAACGTGGACCCGGTGACCGGGAAGTACGTGGACGCCGCCGGGAGGGAGGTGCCGCGCGCGCTGCGCTTCGCGCCGACGGTGGCCTTCGCCGACAAGGAGTTCCCGGACCCGCTGGGGAACCCGGTGCAGAGCTTCTTCCGCCCGGGCTCGCTGAGCAACAACACGGTGACCATCGGCCAGAACACCGCCAGCACCAACTTCTTCCTCTCGTTCAACAACACCCGTGAGACAGGCGTCCTCCGCGAGCACGACGGGTACCGCCGGAACAGCGCCAAGCTGAACCTGGACCACCGGCTCCGCTCCGACCTTCAGCTGGGCGTGAGCCTGTACCACATGCGCTCCACCCGGGACGAGATGGCGGCGGGGACCTTCGAGGCTCTGGTGCAGATGTCGCCCGACGTGAGCCTGACGCTCCCGAACGCCAACGGGCAGCCGTACATCGTGCGTCCGGACCCGCTCACCACGCAGGCCAACCCGCTCTACCTGAACCTGACCCGCGACGAGAAGAACCGGCGCGCGCAGACCATGCTGGGCGGCGAGCTGCGGTACTCCCCGCTCCACTGGCTGTCCATCGACGGCAACGTGAGCTACGACCGGCTGGACGTGGACTACCTGTTCCACACCCCGCTGGGGACGCTGAACGCCACCACGGCCCCGTCCACCGGCGCGCTCACCCGCAGCCGCCCCATCAACGACGCCTTCAACGCGTCGGCGGGCGCGAGCCTGCAGAGGCAGTTCGGCGAGCTCACCACGCGGCTCACCGGCCGGGCGCTGGTGGAGCGGCAGAAGTTCCTGGGATTCTCCACCGCCACCTCGAACCTGCGGCTCTTCGACGTCCCGCAGCTGCAGACGGGGACGGCGCCCACCCCGCTCTCCAGCGACCAGGAGATCCGCTCCAACGGCTACTTCCTCACGCTGGGGACCGACTACGCCGGGAAGTACATCCTGGACGGGCTGGTGCGCCGCGACGGGAGCTCGCTCTTCGGCGCGGAGGAGCAGTACAACGACTACTACCGCGTGAGCGGCGCCTACCGGGTGGCCGAGGAGCCGTGGTGGCCGCTCCCGCAGGTGGGCGAGTTCAAGCTCCGCTACTCCCGCGGGACGGCGGGGAACCGGCCCGGCTACGGGGAGAAGGACGCCATCCTCTCCCTGGGGTCCGACGGCGTCCTGAACAAGTCCACCCTGGGGAACCCGTTCCTGCGCCCCGAGCACTCCACCGAGCAGGAGATGGGGCTCGACCTGGTGGCCTGGAACAACCTGTCGGTGCAGCTCACCTACTCCAGCAAGGTGTCCACCGACCAGCTCCACTCCATGCCCGTGGTGGCGGCGTACGGCTACCCCACGCAGTGGCGCAACGTCGGCACCCTGGAGGGGAGCACCTTCGAGGGGAGCCTCGAGGCGCAGCTCCTGAACCGCGAGAGCCTCCGGTGGCGTGTGGGGGTGGTCGGCGACCGCTCCCGCTTCCGGATCTCGGAGTGGAACGCGCCGTGTGTGCGGCTGGGGAACTCGTTCCTCTGCGAGGGGGAGCGGATGGGCTCCATCTACGGGATCAAGATCCTGAACGGACACGACGAGCTCCCGGCGCTCCACGCCGGCTCGCACGACCAGTTCCAGGTGAACGACGACGGCTGGCTGGTCCCGGTGGGCCGGGGGGGGAGCCTGGCCGACCCGAAGTGGGGGACCACGGTCAGCATCGACGGGAGGAGCTACGCGTGGGGGATGCCCCTGGACCTCATGCGCGACGACGGCACCGCCTTCGGGGCCAAGCAGATCGGCGACGGGAACCCGGACTTCCACCTGGGCTTCACCAACACGCTCTCGTGGAAGGGGCTGACCCTGTACACGCTGCTGGACAGCGAGGTGGGCGCGGATCTGTACAACGACACCCGCTCGGCCATGTACAACCCCGCGCTCGGCGTCCGCCACGGCGACGGCGACCAGAGCGGGAAGGCGCCGGAGAACCGGAAGCCGGTCTCCTACTACTCCACGCTCTACCACGGCTTCGCGACCACCAGCGCCTTCATCGAGGACGGGACGTACCTGAAGCTGCGCGAGGTGGCGCTCCGCTACGACGTGGGCGGGGCCGGGGCCCGGGCGCTCCGGCGCTTCGGGGTGCAGGGCGCCAACCTGAGCCTGATCGGGCGGAACCTGCTCACCTGGACCAGCTACACGGGGTTCGACCCGGAGGTGGGGCAGGTGTACAACGGCGACTACAGCCGCATCGACACCTTCGGCTACCCGAACTTCCGCACCTACACCGCGGCGATCGAGCTGCGGTTCTGACGCCCCCGACCCTACGCGAACGATGAAACGACTTTCCTTTCTCTGCGTGGCGGGGGCGGTGCTGGCGGCCGGCGGCTGCCAGGACCTCGACGTCACCAACCCGAACGAGCCGGAGATCGAGACCGTGCTGGCGAACGGGGACGCCCTCCAGGCGTTCCTCGCCGGCAACTTCCGCAACCTGTGGAGCACCCTCCAGGGGTCGCGGCCGGGGTGGCCCGCCTCCACCGCGGCCGACCAGCTCTCGGCGGTGACGACCTCGTTCGCGAACCCGGAGCTCTCCAACGAGCCCCGCGTGGCGCTCCCGAACGACAACAACGTCACCGTCACCCGCAACGTCCACCGGGAGATGTGGCTGGACCTGTACCGCACCATCTCCATCTCCAACGACGTGCTCCGGGCCATGCAGAACGACCCGCAGCTGATGGTGGGGAACAACAACGCCGACGCGCCGCGGGCCAGGGCGTACGCCAAGTTCCTCCAGGGGGTGGCGCACGGCTACGTGGCCATGTACTACGACCAGGGGTGGGTGATCGACGAGAGCGTGGCGCTCCCGGCGGACGTGTCGCAGTTCGGCACGGCGGTGCCGCTGCGGCCCCGCGAGGAGGTGCTGGCGGCCTCGGTGGCGCAGCTCAAGGAGGCGATCGCCCTGTCGCAGACCCGCTTTACCCTCCCCACCAGCTGGGTGCCGGGGCTCGCCATCGACAACGTGGAGCTGGCGAAGCTGGCGAACACCTACATCGCGCGGTTCACGGTGTACGCCGCCCGCCGCCCGGCCGAGCGGAGGGCCGTCCCCTGGGCGACGGTTCTGCAGCACCTGGACGCGGGGATCGCCCCGGAGGCGGAGTCGGATGCGTCGCGCCACGACTTCGCGCCCGTGGCGGACCCGGCGGCCTCCTTCGCCAGCACCTTCAAGCAGAACGCGCAGACCGAGTCGTCCATGCGCGCGGACTACAAGCTGATCGGCCCCGCGGACACCACGGGCGCCTACCAGCAGTGGATCCGGCGGCCGGCGGCGTCCCGCACGCCGTTCGTGGTGCTGACTCCCGACAAGCGCATCGCCGCCCGCGACAGCGCCAACGGGACGTACTTCTCCTTCCGCCGGGTCCAGTCGTTCGCGTCCACGCTGGGGACGTACCACCAGTCGTTCTACTTCCTGAACCGCTTCAACGCGGCGGCGGGGAACGCGCGGAGCTGGGAGACGGGCCCGCAGCCGGTGGTCACCCGCGCGGAGCTGGACCTGATCCGCGCGGAGGCGTACCTGAACCTGGGCAACCCGGACCGCGCGGCCGGGCTGGTCAACCGCACGCGGGTGAGGAACGGGGGGCTTCCGCCGGTGACGGCGGCGGGGGTGCCGGAGGCGAGGTCGTGCGTGCCCCGGACGCAGGCGGGTGCCTGCGGCTCGCTCTTCGACGCGCTGCGCTACGAGAAGCGGATCGAGACCGCGGGGGTGGAGGGGAGCGTCGCGTACTGGGACGCCCGCGGGTGGGGGACGCTGCTCATCGGCACGCCGGTGCACTTCCCCGTCCCCTGGCGTGAGCTGGAGCTGATCGGGGCCCCGCTGTACACCTTCGGCGGGAGCGGCGCCGGGAGCGTCACGGCGGCGGACACCATCGCGCAGTAAGCGTCGGCGGGACTTCGATCTGCGAACGGCCGCCCCGCTCCGGAGCGGAGCGGCCGTTCGCTTTTTTCACGTCAGGGCCTATCCGGAGCGCCATGGAACATTGGCTTGACAGTCCGTTCCCGGTTGCGTATCTGTAAGGGACCAAATCATCTGCAACGTGTTCCCGTAGCACCCCACTGGGCCGGAACTCCTCGCTCCGGCATCTTCGAACACCTTTCCGCCGTGCCCCCCCGCGGAGACGGTCTCCGCGCCTTTTCCCGACCCCGGAGGTCCTCGTGAGATTCAAAACGTTGTTCAGGGCAGTACTCCTGGTGTGCGCCGGCCTGCTCCCCGCGCTCGCGGGGCCGCTCCACGCCCAGAGCGGGGTGCTCTCGGGAGTGGTTACCGATCAGCAGACGGGGCGCCCCATGGTGGGCGTGCAGGTGTCGCTCGAGGGGACGGCGCTCCGCACCACGACCGGCAACGACGGGCGCTACACGCTCCGCAACGTCCCCTCGGGGACGCACACCGTCTCCGCGCAGATCATCGGGTACGCGCCCTCCGAGCGGCCGCGCGTGACGCTGGAGTCCGGCGGCACGGCCACGGCGGACTTCGCGCTCCGCCCGTCGGCGCTCGCCATCGAGGGGATCGTGGTGACCGGCGTGGTGGACCCGACGTCGGGAGTGCGCACCCCCTTCACCGTGGGCCGGGTGGGGCCGGAGCAGCTCAGGGAGGTCCCCGTGACCTCCCGGTCCGCGATCGCCGCCATCCAGGGGAAGGTCGCGGGGGTGAACATGAACAGCGGGACCGGCCAGCCCGGGACGGGGGTGGACGTCATCCTCCGCACCCCCACCACCATCCAGAAGAGCGACGGCCCCATGATCGTGGTGGACGGCGTGATCCTGGGTGAGACGGTGGACGCCACCTCGGTGGACTTCGCCTCGCCGGACATCGAGAGCATCGAGGTGGTCAAGGGCGCCGCCGCCGCCTCGCTGTACGGCTCCCGCGCCGGCCGCGGGGTGATCGCCATCACCACCTCGCGCGGCAAGAACGTGCAGGAGGGGCGCACGCAGATCACGGCCCGCACCGAGTTCGGGACCAACCAGCTCAACCGGGAGGTCCCGGTCGCCAACCACCACTACTTCCTGACCAACGCGTCGGGCCAGTTCGTCAACGCCGCGGGACAGGTGGTGGGTCGCGCCGACCGCATCATCAAGACGGACCGGATCATGGACGCGGCGTACCAGCCGGGGACCACCTTCGACCACATCCGCGACTTCTACGAGCCCGGGCAGTTCTACACGGGGTCGGTCTCCGTGGCCCAGAACACCCGCAACACCAACTTCCTGGTGGCCGCCACGCGGACCCGCGAGCCGGGGGTGCTGCTGACCAACGACGGGCTGAGCCGCAACGACGTGCGCCTCAACCTGGACCACCGCATCCGCGACAACCTGAGCTTCGGGGTGAGCGCCTTCCACATGCGCTCGCACCGGGACGACCTGTCGGGGACGCCGTTCCAGGACCTGCTCCTGCTCCCGCCCGACGTGAACCTGCTGACCCGCGACTCCACGGGGCAGTTCGTGAACCAGCCGGACCCGACGCTGAACCTGGAGAACCCGATCTGGCGGCAGACGTCGCGCGACAACTTCACCGACCGGATGCGCACCACCTCGAACATCAACGGCCGCTACGCGCCGTTCGCGTTCCTGCGCTTCGACGGCGACTTCAGCTACGACCGCTCCGACCGGCTCGTGCAGCAGTACGTCCCCAAGGGGGTTCCCGTGATCGCCGGCGACCCGAGCACCGGCTCGCTGTACTTCGTGGAGGACCAGATCACGGCGATCAACGCCTCCATGAGCGGCTCGCTGCTGCACAACTTCGGGCCGCTCAACACCCGCACCACGGCGCGCGCCCTGATCGAGCGCGAGCGCAACCCGTACTTCGAGGTGACGGGGACCGACCTGATCGTCAAGGACGTGCCGCGGCTCAACAAGGCGCGTGAGCAGGCGATCGACTCCTACCTGCAGGAGATCCGCTCGTCGGGGTACTTCCTGAACACCGCGCTGGACTACGACGGCAAGTACATCTTCGACGGCCTGATCCGCCGCGACGGGAGCTCGCTCTTCGGCGAGAACCAGCGCTGGCAGACCTACTACCGGGCCAGCGGCGCGTACCGGATGTCGCAGGAGCCGTGGTGGCCGATCGCGGCGCTCTCCGAGTTCAAGCTCCGCTACTCCATCGGCACCGCCGGCGGGCGCCCGCTCTTCGCCGACCAGTACGAGACGTACAGCGTCTCCACGTCGGGGGCCATCAGCAAGTCCAACGGGGGGAACGCCGACCTCCGCCCCGAGCACGTCACGGAGCAGGAGATCGGGATCGACGCGGTGATCAACAACCGGGTGTCGCTGCAGCTCAACTACGCCCGGCAGGTGACCGAGGACCAGATCATCCAGACCCCGCAGCCCGCCGCGACCGGGTTCTTCAACGCCTGGACCAACGCCGGGACCATCCAGGGGAACACGTGGGAGGCGACGGTCGAGGCGCAGATCATCAACAGGCAGAACGCTTCCTGGACGATGAACTTCGTGGCCGACCGCTCGCGCAACAGGATCACCCAGTGGGACCGCACCTGCTTCGTCTCCGGGAACACGATCTCCTACTTCTGCGGCAACGAGGTCCGGGGGATCATGTACGGGCAGCGCTTCCTCACCAGCCCGGACGAGCTCCCCGCCTCGGCGCAGGGCGCGCGCGAGCAGTTCGTGGTGAACGACGACGGCTGGCTGGTCCCGGTGGGCGCGGGCGGGAGCTGGCAGGACCGCAAGTTCGGGAGCACGGTCAACATCGGCGGCGTGAACTACGCCTGGGGGACGCCGATCAACCTCAAGAACGCGGCCGGCGGCGACTCCATCATCCGGGTGGGCGACTCCAACGCCGAGTTCCGGCTGGGGCTGGGCAACACCTTCCGCTGGAGGGGGATCTCGCTGTACGGGCTGTTCAGCGGCCAGCTGGGCGGTGACACCTACAACTCCACCAAGCAGCGGATGTACCAGAACTTCCGGCACGGGGACATCGACCAGACCGGGAAGGCGGAGGAGACGAAGAAGCCCATCGACTACTACTTCGCGCTCTACCGGGGGAACGCCACCTCCAACGTCTTCGTGGAGGACGCCTCGTACCTGAAGCTGCGGGAGATGTCGCTGCGCTACACCTTCGCGGCGTCGCAGCTCGCCCGCGTGGGGCTCGGACAGGTGGGCGCCGACCGCCTGTCGATCGGGCTGCTCGGGCGCAACCTGTTCACCTGGACCAACTTCTCGGGCTTCGACCCGGAGGCCGGCGACCTGGTGGTCTCCCGCGACAACTTCATCTACCCGTCGTACCGCACGATCACGGCGTCGATCGAGTTCACCTTCTAGCCGGCCGCACATCCAATGAACAGAAGCTTGTTTCGGACGCTGGCGGTGGGGGCCCTGGGGGTCGCTGCCGGCGCGTGCCAGGACCTGACGGTCCCGAACACCAACGACCCCGACCGGGTGCGGGCGCTCGCCGAGCCCGGCGACGTGGAGGCGGTGATCGCCAGCTCGTGGCTCCCGTACTGGAGCTACACCCAGAACCTGGGCGACGCCTCGTGGCCGGTGGCCATGATGTCGGACGAGTTCAGCGGCACCTTCGCCAACGTGGGGTCGCTGGACATCTCCTCCGAGCCCCGCAACCCCTACAACAACAGCGCCACCTACGACGGCCGCTGGATGTCGCAGGGGCCCTGGTACTCCTGGTACGGGGGGATCTCCAGCGCGAACGAGGCGCTCCAGGCCATGGACCGGACGGGGATGAAGATCCTGACGCCGGTCACGACCGGCGGCGCGGTCGCCGACAACACGGCCCGCGCGCGGGCGTTCGCCAAGTTCACGCAGGGGCTGCTGCACGGCTACTTCAGCCTGTACTACGACCAGGCCTTCGTCACCAAGGAGGACAAGGACCTGGCCAAGCCGGAGGTGGTGGCGGCGCTCCAGCTGCAGCCGGCGGCCGAGGTGCAGGCCGCGGCGCTGGCCTCGCTCCGCGAGGCGGCGGCGCTGGCGGAGGGGAACACCTTCACCCTCTCCCCGAACTTCATCCCGGGGCTGACGATGAGCAGCGCCGACTTCGCCCGGGTCATCCACTCCTACACGGCCCGCGTGCTGGCCTACATGCCGCGGACGCCGGCGAACGCGGCCCAGGTGGACTGGAACGCGGTGATCCAGGAGGTGGACAAGGGGATCCGCACGGACCACTCGCCGGTGGCGGACGCGGCGATCACCACCCACCGGAGCGAGTACAAGCGGAAGGCGCAGCAGAACGTGTCCTTCTCGTACCGCGCGGACTACAAGCTGATCGGGCCGGCGGACGTGTCGGGGAACTACCAGCGCTGGCTCGCGACTCCGGTGGCGCAGCGCACCAAGTTCCTCATCACCACGCCGGACCGGCGGATCACGGGGGCGACCCCCACCTCCAGCGGGACCTACTTCGCGTACCGCACCACGGAGTTCTTCAACGAGCAGCGGGGGACGTACCACTTCTCCTTCTACCAGTGGAACCGCAACGCCGGGGTGTGGGACCGCGGGCCGCTCACCACCATGTCGGTGGCGGAGATGGACCTGCTCAAGGCGGAGGCGCTGATCCGCCTGAACCGGGCCGCGGAGGCGGTGCCGCTCATCAACAAGACCCGGGTGGCCAACGGCCAGCTCCCGCCGGTGACGGTGAACGGCGTTCCCGCCGGGGCCGCCTGCGTGCCGCGCAAGGACAGCGGCGCCTGCGGCGACCTGATGGACGCGCTGATGTACGAGAAGGGGATCGAGGGCGCCGGGATGGAGGCCTTCGTCCACTGGTGGGACATGCGCCGGTGGGGGCGCCTGGTGAAGGGGACTCCGCTGTACTTCCCCGTCCCGGACCGCGAGCTCCAGACGCTCCGGATCCCCCACTACACCACGGGCGGCAACAACCCGGGGAGCGCGCCCTGACCCGGACCGGATGAGGACGTAGAAAACGGCGGCCCCGCGGATCTTCCGCGGGGCCGCCGTTCTTTTCCGGGCTTCCGGGTGTGGGTCGTCGGCGGGGCGCTCCCTCCGGAAAGCGAGAACTCGCTTCGCTCAGACAGCTCGCTTTCCTCCGGGAGCACCCCACCTCCTCCCGTGGGCACCTCCTACTACAGCTAACCGTACAGTCGGCAGTTGCGTGAGGGATGCGAGCCCGGAGGGGCGAGACCCGGCGCGGTTTGCCGGGGCTCGACTCCGTTGGGAACGGTTGTATCGTTCCCTACGGAGCCGCAGCCCGACCCCGGCGCAGCCGGGGGCACGCCCGAATCCCCGTCCCTAAGACTCGATCGACGTGATCACGATGGCGCCCTCGACGTGCCCGGAGCCCACGCCCGGGAGCTGGGCGGAGGCGGTGGGGCCGTCCATGTAGCGCATGGTCCTCACCATGTCGATGGAGATCCCCCGCAGCGCCTCCAGTCCCCCCATCCGGTTCCCGTTCAGGTACACCAGGATCCCGGTGGAGGCGCCCATGCTCCGCGCGCCCCGCCCCCGGAGCCAGAGCGGACGGAGCCGCTCCACCACCTCCTGCGCGTCGCGGGCCCCCACCTGGCGGATCTCCTCCGCGGTGAGCACGTCGCGGTTGCTCCTGCTCCCGCTCCCGTTCGCCGCCGTCGCGCAGGCGGCGGTCCCGGCCAGCAGGAGGGCGATCGTCACCATCCTCAGCAGCTTCATGTCTCGTCTCCCTGTTCGGTTGACTCCGCCGGGGCGCGCCCTCGCGGCGCCGGCCCCTCCACCCGCACCGTCCGCCGCATCCGCTCGCCGCCCGCCTCCAGCGTCACCAGGTACTCGCCGGGGTCCACGAGCCTCCCCTGCCGCCCGCCGCCGCCGCCCCCCTGCCCTCCCCCGCCCTCCTGCTGCTCCGCCACGGCCGGGACCTCGGCCGGGCGAAGGTTGGGCTCCGTGGTCCTGCGCGCCGCGGCCGGGGCGCCCGCGGTGTCCGCCCGCGCTCTCGCCGCGGCGGTGTCGGGGCGCTGCGCCCGGCGCCGCGCCGCCAGGACGCTGTCGCGCGCGGCGGCGGGGCCGAGCGGGCGCGGGCCCGCGCGAAGGTCCCAGAACACGCGGTTCATCCCCGCCCGGCCCGGGCCGCGGAACACGCGCACGGTGTCGCCGCGGATGTCGGTGACCGTGACGCGCACGCTGTCGCGCGCGCCGCCCGAGGCCAGCCGGTAGGTGAGCGCCGCGCCGAAGGTGGGGTTCTCCCCCTGGAACAGCTTGTTCCCCGTGCTCCCGCTCTGGAAGGTGGGGGCGTACAGGTACGCCGGGGGAATGCTGAAGAAGTGGGCCCGCTTCGCCACGACGCTGTCGCTCATCTCCTGGAGCGCGGAAACGTCGGCGATCCACACCGAGCGCCCGTGCGTCCCGGCGATCAGCTCGCGATCGCGCGGGTGCACCCGCAGGTCGTGCACGGGGACGGTGGGGAGCCCGCTCATGAAGCGCTGCCAGCTGCGCCCCCGGTCGGTGGAGACGTACGCGGCCACGTCGGTGCCCAGGTAGAGGAGGTCGCGGTTGCGCGGGTCCTCGCGGACCACGTGCACGAACGCGGGCCCTTCCTTCGGGAGCGTGGCCGCCAGCGAGCGGAAGCTCCGGCCGAAGTCCTCGGAGACGAAGACGTAGGGGGTGAAGTCGTTGGTGCGGTGCCCGTCGAAGGCCACGTACACGGTGGCGGAGTCGAAGGCGGAGGGCTCCACCCGCGACACCCAGGTACCCCGCGGCACCCCGGGGAAGCGCCCGGTGAGCTCGCTCCACTCGGCGCCGTCGTTGCGCGTGACCCACACCCGCCCGTCGTCGGTCCCCGCCCAGAGGATGCCGGGGCGCACGGGCGACTCGGCGAGGGCGGTGACGGTGCCGTGCGTCTCCGCGCCGGTGGCGTCGCGCGTGATCCCCCCCGTGGCGTCGGTGCTCACCCGGATCTTCTCGGGGTCGGCGTAGGTGAGGTCGGGGGAGATGGGGACCAGGCGCTCCCCGCGCCGCACCGACTTGAGCACCCGGTTCCCCGCCGCGTAGAAGGTGGAGGGGTCGTGGGGGGAGAGGAAGAACGGCGTGTTCCAGTTGAAGCGCATGGCCGAGATGGAGTCGGCGCGGATGCGCGCGCGCAGATCCGCCAGCCGCCGCGAGGTGACGGGGGTCTCGGGGACGGTGGTGTCGCCCCGGGCCACCACCAGCGAGTCCTCGAACGTCTGCCGCTGCTGCCGCCAGTTGCCGGAGCGGATCTGGGTGCGCTCGCCGGTGGACAGGTCGAGCCGGGAGATGTTCCCCCCCTGCGACTCGGCGTAGACGACGTCGGGGTCGGTGGGGTCGTTGGCGGTGTAGAAGCCGTCCCCGCCGCCCACGTTGAACCAGTCGGCGTTGGTGATGCGGTCGCGGGTGCGGCTGGGGCCGCACCAGGAGCCGTTGTCCTGCAGCCCGCCGCAGACGCGGTAGGGCTTCTGCATGTCGTAGCTGACGGCGTAGAACTGCCCGAGCGGGAGGGTGTTCACGAAGTCGAAGGTCCCCCCGCGGTCCCAGGTGATCCCGATCCCGCCGTCGCTCCCCACGATGAAGTGCGCGGGGTCGCTGGGGTCGATCCACAGGGCGTGGTTGTCCACGTGCAGCCCGCGCGCGCCGGTGCGCATGGTCCGCCCCCCGTCGTCGGAGAAGCTGAACTGGGTGGCGAGCCAGTACACCCGCTCCGGGTTCTTCGGGTCCACGCGCACCTGCGAGTAGTAGAACGGCCGGTTGTTGCGGTCGTTCATCCGCTGCCAGGTGGCGCCGCCGTCGGTGGAGCGGTACAGCCCGCTCGGCGACTTCTGCCGCGCGGTGTCGCCCGCCGCCCGCCGGTGCTGCGCCCGCGGGAGGGTGTCCGCCTCCACGATGGCGTACACCGTCCTCGGGGCGCTGGGCGCGACGGCGATCCCGATCCGCCCCTTGGGGGTCTCGGGGAAGCCGCCCCCGCGGATCTCGGTCCAGCTGCGCCCCGCGTCCGTGCTCTTCCACAGCCCGCTCCCGGGCCCCCCGCTCCGCATGAACCAGGGTCCGCGGATGCGCTCCCAGCTCGCGGCGTACAGGGTGCTCGGGTCGGAGGGGTCCATGACCAGGTCCACGAAGCCGGCGCGGTCGCTGACGAACTTGACGAGCTGCCAGGTGGCGCCGCCGTCCGTGGTCTTGTAGATCCCGCGCTCCGGGTTGGTGGCCCAGATCTGCCCCAGCGCGGCGACGTACGCCACGTTGGGGTCGGTGGGGTCCACCACGATGCGGCCGATGGCCCCGGTGCGCTCCAGCCCCACGCGGCGCCAGGTGCGCCCGGCGTCGCCGCTCCGGTACACGCCGGCGCCGGGGGAGATGGAGTTGCGGGAGTCCTCCTCCCCGGTCCCCGCGTAGATCACGCGGGGGTCGGAGGGGGCGACGGCGATGTCGCCCATGGAGATGACCGCCTGGTCGTCGAAGACGGGGTGGAAGGTGGTGCCGGCGTTGATGGTCTTCCAGATCCCGCCCGCCGCGGCGGCGACGTAGAAGGTCTTCGGGTCGCCGGGGACGCCCTCGATGTCGGTGATGCGCCCTCCCATGTTGGCGGGGCCGATGGAGCGCCACCGGAAGAGGGAGAGGGCCGTGGAGTCCAGCGGGGCGGTGAGCTGGGCTTGGAGCGGGGAGGCCGCGAGCAGGAGCAGGGCGGCCGCCCCCAGGCGGAGTCGCATCGGGTTCCTCGGCGTGCGGGTGCGGAGAGGTGCGGGGTGTGTCCGGAACATCTTACGCGCCGCCCCGCGCCTCCGCCATGCCTACCCGCGCAGGTCGGCGGCGTACGCGAGCACCTCCGGGTCGGCCTCGGGGATCTTCGGCTCCATGCGCTCCAGCGTGTCCGCGACGATCCCCGCCACCAGGAAGTCGCGCACCGTCTTGTCGTCCGCCGGCACCACGTACCAGGGCGCGTGCTCGGTGCCGCACCGGGCGAAGACGTCCCGGTACGCGGCCGTGTACTCGTCCCAGAGCATCCGGTCCTGCAGGTCGGTGGGATCGAACTTCCAGCGCTTCTCCGGCTTGTCCAGCCGCTTGAGGAGGCGCTTCTTCTGCTCGTCGCGGGAGACGTGCAGGAACAGCTTGACCACGGTGATCCCGTTGCGGACCAGGATCCTCTCGAAGTCGTTGATCTGCTCGAAGCGCCCGCGCCACACCTCCTCCGGGACCAGGCGCCGGACGCGGGCCGCGAGCACGTCCTCGTAGTGGGAGCGGTTGAACACCCCCACCCGGCCGAACTCCGGGACGGCGCGGTGCACGCGCCAGAGGAAGTCGTGCTTCCGCTCCTCGCCCGCGGGGGCGGCGAAGGAGGTGAGCGCCATGCTCTGGGGGTTCACGGCCCCGAACACCCGGCGGATGGTGCCGTCCTTGCCGCCGGTGTCGCGGGCCTGGAGCACGAAGAGAGCCGCGCGCTCCCCCTCGGCGTACAGCGCCGCCGCGGCCTCGCCGACGCGCTCCAGCCGTTCGGCGAGCTCCTCCCTGAGCCTGGAGCCGCCGGGGACGCCGGGGGGCGGCGCGGCCTCCCCGTCGTCGAGGTCGGGTGCGTGTCCGGGGCGGAGGGGCTGGAGGGTCTTCATCGGCGCGGCTGCGGGTGAGGGTGGACGGGCCACCCCCCGCGCCCGCAGCTTGCGCGCCACGGATTGCGGGAACGCCGCCACGGCGCCACGATAATGGGGTCCGGCAGGTCCGCCCTCCCCGAACACCTCCACGGAGACACTTCGATGCGCAACCCGTCATCCCGCGCCGGCGGGCTCCTCGCTCTCGCCCTGCTGGCGGCCCTGGCCGGGTGCGCGAGCGCCGGGAAGCGCTACGAGCAGGGGGTGGAGCTGGAGCAGCGCGGCCGGCCCGTGGAGGCCGCCCGGCGCTACCTGGACGCCCTGAAGAAGGAGCCGTCGCTGGCGGACGCCCGCCGCCGGCTGGAGGAGACGGGAGGGCGCGCCGTGGACGACCTGCTGCGGGAGTCCACTGCCCTGGAGGCGGCCGGGCGCCCCGCGGAAGCCGCGGACGTCCTGGTCCGGGCGGAGGAGCTGCGGCGCGACGCCGCCGGGGTGGGGGTGCAGCTCGCGACGCCCGCGGACTACGCCGGGCGCCGCCGCGCGACGTTCGACCGGGCGATCGACGCGGTGTTGGCCGCCTCCGGGGCCCCGGAGGGGAGCGAGTGGGCGGAGCGGGTGCGCGCCCTGGAGCGCGCGGACGCGCGGCTGGCCCCCTCGCCGGACCAGAAGGCGCGCCTGGACCGGGCGCGCTTCGGGGCGTTCCTGGCGTGGAGCGAGGCGGAGGCCGCGCGGGGGCGCTACCGCGAGGCGTACGACGTGGCCGAGCGGGGGCTGCGCGGCGCGCCGGCCGGGCTGCCCGAGGCCGCGCGCCTGGCCGACTTCCGTGCCGAGGTGCTGCGCCGCGGGACGGTGCGCGTCGCGGTGCTCCCGGTGGTGGCGGACGACGAGACGCGCGGGCGGCTCTCCGAGGAGCTGTTCCCGGAGCTGGACGACCGGCTCGCGGAGCGGCACTGGCGCGCCGCGCCGCCCCTGGTGGAGGTGACGGACCCCGTGCGCACCGCGCGGGAGGTCCGGCGCGAGGGGCTCTCGCGGCGCGCGGCGACGGAGCGCGAGGCGGCGCGGCTGGGGCGCGCGCTCGGGGCGGAGCTGGTGGTGGTGGCGGAGGTGGACAGCATCCGCGTGTCGGACGCGCAGGTGCGCGACACGCGCCGGCCGGTGCGCACGCGCGAGGGCGTGGACACGGCGTACGTGGTGCGGGAGGGGCGCCGCGAGGCGTGGGCGCGGGTGTCGCTCTCGCTGGTGGACGTGCGCCAGGCCCGGGTGGTGGACCGCGCGACGGCCACCGCGAGCGGCTCCGCCCGCTTCCGCCGGGGCGTCTTCGCCGGCGAGCCGCGGGTGCTCGACCTCCCCCGCGGCGACCGCGACCTGTTCGCGCCGGGGCTGGAGGAGCGCGCCGGGCGCGACCTGGCGATGGAGCTGGCCGGGGAGCTGGCGGAGCGGGTGGCGCGGGAGGTGTTCGACGCTGCGCTGCGGCGGGTGCCGTAGAGGTGCGCGACGGCGGCGTCCCCGTTGTCCTGTAAATGTGCGGGGTATATCATCCGTGTGAACGGCGAGGCCTGCCCGCCGGAACGAGTACACATTCACACGGAACTCACCATGAACGGCGGAACGTTTCGAACCAGCCGTAACGGCGGGAGCATCGGCAGCGGAGGCCGCACCGCTCCGGCGGCCGCTCGGGCATCTACGTAGGGGGCGGATGACCCTGAAGCACATCTCCCCCTCCTGCACCGGCACCTGGCAGCTCCACCCCGCCGGGAAGGACTCGTACTATCGCTGCGACGGGTGCGGAGCAGCCTGCTCGGCGTCCCGGTGTGCCCCGGCGCGGGAGCGGGTGGCCGCGCTCCTGGGGGAGAGGATGGACGACGTGGAAGCCCGCCGGCGCGAGCCCACCTTCTGGGACGGCCTCCCCACGCCGTGCGCGCGCCGCTGGGTCACCGTGCTCCCGCATCCGGACAACCCGCCGTGCACCGTAGCGGGCGCGATGGTCCCCGTGGTCCGGGTCGAGGCCCCCGGAGGAGTGTTCTACCTGGACAACCGGGACGGCTCCGGGTGGGACCTGGTGACGCGCTGCCGCGGGCTCCTGCTGTCGGGGAAGCGGCCGCGGGTGTTCCCCGGGGCGCACGAGCTGGGGAGCGGGATAGGGGAGGTGGGACCGGAAGGGGATCTTCCCTGAAGACCGGCCCTCAGGGATACTTCAGCGGGTTGCCGCGGCTGGAGTTGCACGGCTGGCAGCGCGGGGCCAGGTTCAGGAAGTTGTTCATGCAGCGCCTCTTGAGCTCGTCGAACCCCCCGGCCGCGTGGACCACGCTCAGGAACACGGCGCCGGTCTCGGTGAGCGTGTAGCGCGCGTCCAGGCTCACTCCCGCGGACGCGGGCCGGTTCGGCCGGGTCTGCACCGCCGTCAGCCCCGCCCCGCGGAACAGGTGGTCCTGGACCTTCTTCCCCTTCTGCCCTTTGGGCCCCTCCATGGTGAGCCCGAGGGTGCGGAGCACCTTCAGCACCGCCTCCAGCTCCCCTCCCGTCTGGGGCCGCTGGTGGTCGACGGTCATGTGGGTGAGCGGGAGGAGGAGCCCGCAGTCCATGCAGGGGACCGATTCCAGGTTCTTGTTGCTCGCCACGCCGGCCTCGATGTACGGGATCGGGCGCACCGCCACGTCGTACAGCCGCTGCCAGTACGGGTCCGCCTTGACGTTCCCGTACGTGGTGGTGGCGTGGCTCGTCTGGTCCACGAGCTTGGCGTACATCACCATCATGTCGAACCGGAAGGTGGGGGGCGGCCCCCCCGCCCCCGTCGCCACGACGGTCGCCACCACGGCGTCGGCCGGCTTGGTCACCTGGACCACGGTGGTGGGGTGCGTCAGCAGCGCCGCGTTCGTGAGCGTGCGGTAGGGGGCCTGGTCGGAGTTGCGCGAGGTGATGCGCGACGCGTAGGTCTCGAGCGTGGACTGGAGCGACATGATGAGCAGGAGCGGGAAGCGAGGGATCGCGGGCCGGTGCACTCAACCTGACTGCATCGACGCACCCGGGCAAGGCACGACAGCCGTGGATTCAGGGAGGGAGCCGCCGGGTCGTACTCCCGGCGCCCCCGCTTCTACTCCTGGTTCTGCTCGCTGATTCCGAGGTAGGCATAGGCGGCGGCGACCGCCAGGCCCAGCCATCCTTGTCCCATGTCGGTCAGCGGCTGCAGCACTCGAGGGTGCTGCATCTGGCCCACGAGATACGAGGCGAACCCGGCACTCAACCAGACCAGCATGTACAGGGCCGTGACCCACTTCAGAGCGCTCCGTTTCCCGGCGGTGTCGTCGCTCGCGATGACGCGCGCCATCGGAGCTCCGTTGGGCCTGGTGATCGCGAGTTCCGCGATCACGAGCGCCGAGACCAGCCCACCGACCGTGGTCAGGGCCTGAACCATGCCGTCGGTGAAGCTCGCGACAGTGTAGCGGGTGCAGCCCGGTGTGCTCACGCAGTCGACCACGGCAATGCCGAACCAGACCGAGTACACGTACAGTCCCAGCAGGATCACCGCGATGAGGCCCCCGATGACGAGTTTCATCCCGCAACCTCCCTGTGCTGGTGAGTGTGCGCATGTCGTGCGGTGCGGCGCTCCACGGAGCCGCGCTCGTGCACACGCTCTTCATCAGATGGACACGCTGGCGAGATTTACCACCGGAACGCGAGAGGGGCGCCGCTCCGCGGCGCCCCCCTCATCGTCACTGCCGCCTGGTGGTACCAGCCTCACACCAGCTTCATCGCCGCCGGCTTCTCGCCCGAGTAGTCGTAGAACCCCTTCCCCGTCTTCCGCCCGAAGTACCCCAGCGAGATCATCCGCTTCAGGAGCGGCGGCGACGCGTAGCGCTTCTCCTTGTACTCCTTGAACATGATGTCGCCGATCTTGTCGAGCGTGTCGAGGCCGACGAAGTCCGAGAGCACGAACGGCCCCATCGGGTACCCCGTCCCCAGCTGCATCCCCTTGTCGATGTCCTCGATGGTCGCCACGCCCTGCTCCAGCGCGCGGATCGCGTCCATCATGTAGGGCACCAGCAGCAGGTTCACCACGAAGCCCGAGTTGTCCTTGCAGACGATGGGCTCCTTCCCCAGCGACTTCGCGAACTGGAACGCCGTGTCGAACACCGCCGCGTCCGTGGCGATGGTCTTCACCACCTCCACCAGCTTCATCACCGGCACCGGGTTGAAGAAGTGCAGCCCCACCATCCGCTCCGGCCGCTTCGTCGCCGCCGCCATGTCCGCGATGGTGAGCGACGACGTGTTGGAAGCGAAGATGGTGTCCGGCCCGCACACCCCGTCCAGCGTCCGCCACATCTGGTTCTTGAGGTCCAGGTCCTCCACCACCGCCTCGATGACGATGTCGCACTCCGCCAGCTCCTCCAGCTTCGTCGTCCCGCGCAGGCGCCCCACCACCGCGTCGCGGTCCTCCGCCGACATCTTCCCCTTCTCCACCGCCTTTCCGAGCTGCTTCCCGATCCCGCCGATCCCGCGCTGGCACACCTCGTCCGAGACCTCGCGGACCAGGGTGTCGTAGCCCGCCTGGGCGCACACCTGCGCGATCCCGCTCCCCATCAGTCCGCAGCCCAGCACGCCTACCCGCTTGATCTCCATCGGGGCTCCTCTCCGGTTCAGGTCGGTTTCTAGAGACTGTACTGCATGGTCCGGGCGTGTCCCTGCCTTTGTCGTGCTCCCCTCCCCCCTTGTGGGGGAGGGGCCGGGGGTGGGGGGTGCTGCACGCCCCAGCTGCTTCCGCCAGTCCGGCTTCGCGCCGGGGAGCTTCAGCTCGTTGTGCTCCACGCGGTCCAGGAACGACTCCAGCTTCTCCTGCGTCGAGCGCGAGAACATCCCGTAGATCCCGCGCACCCCCGCCAGCATCCCCCCGAGCACCGGGAGGGCCAGGAGCGCCAGGGGGTCGATGATCGGCGTGGACAGCACCGCCGCCACGATCGCCGTCGCGCCCGCGCCGCCGCCCACCACCCCGCTCGTGGCGAAGCCCGCGCGCCACGCCGCCATGTCCACCGACAGCTCCACCAGCGCCGTGTCCTCGTCCACCGCCGACACCCCCACCTCCAGGTGCTCCAGCTCCAGCGACGGGTGCTTCGACCCCATCTTGCTCGCCGCCCGCCCCAACGCCGCCGCCACCCCCGTGGCGCGCACGTAGCGCGTGCGGTCGGGGAAGCGGCGCTGCACCGACATGTACTCGCAGCGCAGGAGGTACTCCTCGATCAGCATCCCCACCGCCGCCGCCGGGCGGCGGACCGTGCGCGCCGCGCGCAGCCGCCCCGGGCCCATCCACCCCGCCATCATCCCCTTCTCCTGCACCGGCGCGCCCCGCACGTCCGCCATCGCGCGGCGCACCGACACCGGGTCCAGCCCCAGCTCCCTGCCGATGCGCAGGACCTCCGCCTCCGTCACGCCCTCGTCCGCGTCGCCCGGCGAGCCCTGGAGCTCCACCGCGCGGCGGATCACGGCCTCCAGCTCCGTGCTGGAGATCCGCCGGGCCGGGAGGTTGCCTCCGGGTGGGGTGCCGTCGCTCATGCCGGAATCCTCGGAACAGGAAGGGCCGCCGCGCCCCCGCGGAGCGCGGCGGCCCGCGTGGTCACGCCGGGAACGCCTCCACCACCACCGCGATCCCCTGACCGCCGCCGATGCAGGCCGTCCCCAGCCCGAAGCGCTTCCCCTGCCGGCGAAGCTCGTGCAGGAGGTGCACCGTGATGCGGGCCCCCGACATCCCCAGCGGGTGCGACATGGCGATCGCGCCGCCCGA
The DNA here is from genome assembly GCA_963733105.1 of uncultured Gemmatimonadales bacterium. Lineage (GTDB taxonomy): Bacteria > Gemmatimonadota > Gemmatimonadetes > Longimicrobiales > Longimicrobiaceae > JAFAYN01. Next base: position 152,152 of record CAVTCB010000012.1, read on the forward strand.
CACGTTCACCCGCTCCCGGTCCAGCTCCAGCTCCTTCTCCACCGCGCAGTACTGCGACGCGAAGGCCTCGTTCACCTCCACCAGGTCCATCTCGCCCGTGCTCATCCCCGCGCGCTTCAGCGCCAGGCGCGACGCCGGCGCCGGGCCGATCCCCATGTGCTTCGGCTCCACCCCCGCGATCCCCCACGACACCAGCCGGCCGATCGGCTTCAGCCCGTTGCGGTCCGCGTACTGCGACGAGGCGATCACCATCGCCGCCCCGCCGTCGCCGATCCCCGAGGCGTTCCCCGCCGTCACCGTCCCGCCCTCCTTGAAGTACGGCTTCAGCTTGGCGAGCATCTCCACCGTCGTCTCCGGCCGCATGTGCTCGTCGCAGGCGAACTGCGTCTCCCCCTTGCGGCTCTTGATCGTGATGGGGACGATCTCCGCCCCGAAGCGGTCCTGCTCGCACGCCAGCTTCGCCAGCGTCTGCGAGCGGACGGCGTACTCGTCCACCTGCTCGCGCGTGATCCCGTAGTGGTCGGCCAGGTTCTCGGCCGTCATCGCCATGGAGCACCCCGCGAAGGTGTCCGTCAGCGCCTCCCACAGCAGGTCCTCGTAGAACTTCCCCGCCGGCCCCAGCCGCTGGTCGCCCCAGCGGGCGCCGCGGATCACGTGCGGGGCCTGGCTCATGGACTCCGTCCCGCCGACGAGCGCCACCTCGGCCTCGCCCAGCATGATCTCCATGGCCCCGCTCACCACCGCCTGGAAGCCCGAGCCGCACAGGCGGTTCAGGGTGAGCGCCGGGGTGTCCGTGGGGAGCCCCGCGCGCAGCCCGATGTGCCGGGCCAGGTAGATGGCGTCCGACGAGGTCTGGAGCGCGTTGCCGAACACCGCGTGCCCCACCTCCTCCGCGGGGACGCCCGAGCGCTCCAGCGCGGCCTTGGCGGCGAACACCCCCAGGTCCGTCGCGGTGAAGTCCTTCAGAGTTCCGCCGAACGTGCCCATCCCCGTGCGCGCGGCGGAGAGGAACACGACGTCCGTGTCTTTGCCCTGGGTTCCCATTGCCGGACCTTCCTTCGTCGGTGCGAGTACAAGTGAAAGGATTCACAATAATGTCCGGGGCGCGCGCGCCGCGTCAAGCACACGCCCGCGGGGCGGCCCGGCGACCGGGCCGGGGGTGTACCGATCTCCTGTCGCTGCTTATCTTTGGAGCCGCAGGCGCCGAGACTCCCCGGGGTACCGTCGTTCCTCGTAGCACCAGTTTCCTTCGTTCTGAGATGTCGCCTCCGATCGTCCAGGAGACCTCGGTCTCCGCCCGTTTCCCGGCTCCTTCCCACTCCGACGAGCGGGCCCGCGAGCCCTCCGGCCTGCGGGAGCGCCTCCGCGAGCACCGCACCCTCCTGCGCAGAGCGGGCGTCGCCGCGCTCGCCGCGCTCCTGGTGGCGATGGTGGTGTGGAGCCAGCTCCCCGCCGCCGAGACCGCGCGGGAGCTCACCTACTCCGAGCTGCTCCGCCGCATGAAGGCCGGCGAGGTGGCGGAGATCACCGTCGTCCCCGGGCGCGAGATCCGCGGCGAGTGGAAGACCGCGCGCGGCGCCGCCGACCCCGGCTTCGTGGTGGCGTACCCGCTCGCCACCGTCGAGGGGCTGGCCGCCCGCGCCGAGACCGCCGGGGTGGAGGTCGCCCTCCGCCCCGCCAGCCAGAGCCACCCGTACCGCGACGCCCTGGGCATCCTCCTCCAGCTGGGGCTGCTGGGCGCCATCGGCTACTTCCTCTATCAGCACTTCCGCGGCCAGCACGGATCGGACCTGGGCGGGGAGACCGCGAAGTCCACCACCACCTTCGCCGACGTGGCGGGGACGGAGGGCGCCGCCGAGGAGCTGCGCGAGCTGGTGGAGTTCCTGAAGCGCCCCGAGGCCTTCGCCGCCGTGGGGGCACGCATCCCCAAGGGCGCCCTCCTGGTGGGCCCTCCGGGGACCGGGAAGACCCTCCTGGCCCGCGCCGTCGCGGGGGAGTCGGGCGTCCCCTTCTTCTCCATCTCCGGCTCCGAGGTCACCGGCTTCATCGTCGGCCTGGGGGCGCACCGGCTGCGCACCCTCTTCAAGAAGGCGCGCAGGCGCGGCGGCGTCATCTTCATCGACGAGATCGACGCGCTGGGCGGGAAGCGCGGGCGCAACCAGTCGCACAACGAGGACGACCGCACGCTGAACCAGCTCCTGGTGGAGATGGACGGCTTCACCCCCTCCGACGGAGTGGTGGTGATCGCCGCCACCAACCGCCCGGACGACCTGGACCCCGCGCTCAAGCGCCCGGGCCGCTTCGACCGGATGGTCACCGTGGGGCTCCCCACCGGCGAGGGGCGCGAGGCCATCCTCCGCCTGCACGCCACTCGCCGCGGCATCCCGCTGCACGAGGAGGTGGAGCTGGACCGGCTGGCCCGGCTCACCCCCGGCTCCAGCGGCGCCGAGCTGGCCAACCTGCTCAACGAGTCGGCCATCCTGGCGGCCCGCGAGCGCGAGGCGCGCGTGCGCTGGCGCCACGTGGAGGCCGCGCGCGACCGCCTCCTCCTGGGGAAGGAGCGGGTGGGGTTCACCGCGCTCCGGCAGGAGTGGGACACGGTGGCGTACCACGAGGCGGGGCACGCCCTCGCCGGGGTGGTGTGCTGCCCCGAGGACGGGCTCCACAAGGTGACCATCCAGCCCCGCGGCCAGGCCATGGGCGTGGCCTTCTTCTCCCCCGACGCGGACCGGCACCTGCACCGCCGCCGCTACCTGGAGGGGCAGATCGTCAAGGGGCTGGCCGGGCGCGCCGCCGAGGAGCTGGTGTTCGGGCCGGACGCCGTGACCACCGGCGCGGGGCACGACCTGGTGCAGGTCAACGGGATCGCCCGGAAGATGGTGTACCAGCTCGGGATGGGCGAGGAGACCGGCCTCCTGATCCACGACGGGCAGCCCGGCGCGCTCAGCGGCGAAGCCCAGGCCCGCATGGACCGCGAGGTCCGCGCCCTCCTGGAGGCCCGCTACGCCGAGGCGGTGGAGGTGCTGCGCACCAACCGCGCGGCGCTGGACGCCCTGGCGCGGGCGCTGCTGGAGCGGGAGACGCTGGACGGCCCCGAGGCCGTGCGCGTCATGGAGGAGGCCGGGCTGGAGCGCTCCTGGCGGCGCGCCCCGGCGGCCCGCCTTGCCTCCGCCGCGGCCGGCGCCTAGCTTCGGACCCGCCGACCCGACGTCCTCCCGCCGCGCGGCGGGAGGGCCCACGAGGGGCGCCGCCGGCGCCCCTCTCGCTTTTCCGCCCCGCCGGATGCCGTACCGACTCCTTCGTCCCCTGCTCTTCTCGCTCCCCGCGGAGACCGCGCACGGCCTCGCCGCCGCGGCGCTGGACGCCGCGCTCGCCGCCCGCCCCGCGCGCGACGCCGCCCGCGCCGCGCTCGCCGTGGACCACCCGGCGCTGCGGGTGACCCGCTGGGGGATCGACTTCCCCAACCCGGTGGGGCTGGCGGCGGGGTTCGACAAGTCGGGCGAGCACTTCAACGCCCTGGGCGCGCTGGGCTTCGGGTTCGTGGAGATCGGGACGGTCACCGCGCACGCCCAGCCGGGGAACCCGCACCCCCGCCTGTTCCGCCTCCCCGCCGACGGCGCCCTCCTCAACCGCCTCGGCTTCAACAACCCCGGCGCCGAGGCCGTGGCCCGCCGGCTGGGCCGCACCCCGATCGAGCCGGTGCTGGGGATCAACCTGGGGAAGAGCAAGGTGACGCCGCTGGAGGAGGCGGCCGGGGACTACCTCCGCAGCCTGGAGCTGCTGGAGCCCTTCGCCGCGCTACCTGGTGGTGAACGTCTCCTCCCCCAACACCCCCGGTCTGCGCACGCTCCAGGACGCCGCCCCGCTTCGCGAGCTCCTCCGCGCCCTGCGCGCGCGCGCCGCGGAGCTGGCCGCCGCGCGCGGCGGCCCTCCCCGCCCCGTCCTCCTCAAGATCGCCCCGGACCTCACCGACGAGCAGGTGGTGGAGGTGGTGTGGATCGCGAAGGAGGAGGGGATCGCCGGGGTGATCGCCACCAACACCACCGTCTCGCGCGAGGGGCTGCGGACGCCGCGCGCCCGGGTGGAGGCGCTGGGCGCGGGGGGGATCAGCGGCCGCCCCCTGCGCGCCCGCGCGACGGAGGTGGTCTCTCTCGTGTGGCGCGAGACGCGGGGGAGCCTCCCGGTGGTGGGCGTGGGAGGGATCTTCGACGCGCAGCGACGCCTGGGAGCGCATCCGCGCCGGCGCCTCGCTGGTGCAGCTGTACACCGGCTTCGTGTACGGCGGCCCCACCCTGGTGCGGGAGATCAACCGCGGGCTGCTCCGCTTCCTGCGCCGGGAGGGCTTCCGCTCCGCTGGAGGAGGCGGTGGGGAGCGCGCACCCGTGATCCGCGCCGCTCGCTTCCTCCGCGGCTACCTGCGCCCCGCCTCCTCCCCGGTCCGCGAGGAGGAGGTGATGGTCCCCGTGGGCGGCGGCGAGGTGGAGGCCACGCTCTACGCCCCGCGCGGGAGCCGCCGGGCGCCGGGGTGGATCGTGCTGCACGGGGTCACCGTCCCCGGGCGGAAGCACGAGTCGCTGCTGCGCTTCGCGCGGGCCATGGCCGCCTCCGGCGCCGCCGTGCTGGTCCCCGACGTCCCCGACTGGCGGGCGCTGCACGTCCGCTCCCGCACCGCGCGCGAGACCATGTCCGCCTCCGCCGACTTCCTGGCGGCCCGCCCGGAGGTGGTCCCCGGCGCCCTGGGCGTGGTGGGGTTCTCGTTCGGCGCGACGCACGCGCTGATCGGCTCGGCGCACCCGGAGCTGCGGGACCGCATCCACAGCGTGGTGGGCTTCGGCGGCTACTGCGACCTGCACCGGGTGGTGCGCTGCATGTTCACCGGCGAGCACGAGTGGGCCGGCGCCGCGCACGTCACTGGAGCCCGATCCCTACGGCCGCTGGATCCTGGCCGCCAACTACCTCACGGGCGTCCCGGGGATGGAGGGGATGGGGGCGGTGGCGGACGCCGCGCGCGAGCTGGCGGCCGAGGCGGGCCGCCGCCGCGCCTTCGCCTGGGAGGCCGAGTACGACGCGCTCAAGGACGAGCTGTCGCGCGGCTTCTCCGCGGAGGAGCGCGCGGTGTGGGAGCTGCTGGTCCCCCGCGTGGGCCAGCTCCCCGCCGACCTGGACGCCGCCCGCGCCCTGGCCGCCCGCCTGGCGGACGCCGCCCTGGCCGTGGACCCCGACCTGGACCCCGCCCGCGCCTTCCCCGCCCTGCGCGCCCGCGTCGTCCTGGCCCACGGCGAGGCCGACCGCCTGGTCCCCTACACCGAGACCCTGCGCCTCCGCGAGGCGCTCCCGAAGCGCCTGGACGCTTCCGTGACGATCACGCGGCTGTTCGCGCACTCGACCGGGAACACCGCCGTGCGGGTGCTGGAGTACGGCGCCGAGGGCTTCCGCTTCGTCCGCCTGCTGCGGAGGGCGCTGCGGACGAGGTAGGGAGAGTACCGCAGGGGACAGGGAACAGGGGACAGGGGATAGCCTGCGACGACACGACGGGGCGGCACCGAGATGGTGCCGCCCCGTCGTTGTTGCCGTTCCATAGTTCCCACATTCTGTGCGGAGGGAGACAGCCGCCGTTTGGCTGGCTCACTCCGCGGGCGGGGAGACCCGGGGCCGTTTCCGGGGCTCACCGCCCCCGCGCAGGAGACGGACGGCAGTATCGTCCGACTCCGGAGCGGCGCCCTGCTACGCCCGCCAGCTCACCCGGAAGCATGAGCCGGCTCGTCCGCGTGCTCGTCCACCACCAGGTCCGGGTCCGCCGGGAGCACCAGGCGGAACGTGCTCCCCTCGTCCACCGCCGACTCCACGGTCAGCGATCCCCCCAGCAGCACCGCCAGCCGCCGCGAGATGGGGAGCCCCAGCCCCGTCCCCTGCGAGGGGTTGATCCGCTCCAGCTGCACGAACTCGTCGAAGATGCGCAGCTGGTCCTCCTCGGCGATCCCCAGCCCCTGGTCGATCACCTCCACCTCCACCCCGTCCGCGTCCGTCCGCCGCACCACCACCCGAATCGGCTTCCCCTCCCCGAACTTGATGGCGTTGGAGAGCAGGTTCAGCAGGATCTGCCGCACGCGCCGGGGGTCGCTGACGATGGTGAACGGATCGGCCTCCTCCTCCAGCGCCAGCGAGGTGGAGTGCTGCTCGGCCAGCGGCGCCACCGTCACGAACAGGTCGCGCACCAGCTCCGGGAACCCCACCGCCTCCAGCTGCAGCTCGATCTTCCCGGCCTCGATCTTGGACAGGTCCAGGATGTCGTTCACCAGGTCCAGCAGGTGGTGCGCGGCCTTGTGCGTCCGCTCGATCCCGTTCGTCTGCTTCTCGTTCAGCGGGCCGTAGATGTCGTCCAGGAGGAGCGCCGTGTACCCCATGATGGCGTTGATGGGGGTGCGCAGCTCGTGGCTCATGGAGGCGTAGAAGCGGGAGCGGGCGGTCATCGCCTCCTCCAGCTCCTGCTGGCGGCGGCTCAGCTCCTCGTTGACGCGGCGCAGCTCGTGGGAGGTCTTCTCCAGCGAGAGCGCCTGCGAGCGGAGGGCCTCGTCCGCGCGCCGCCGCTCCGACACGTCCCGGGCGATCACCGTGTACACCCGCTCGTCCGCGAGCTGGAGGCACGACACCGACACCTCCACCGGGAACTCCTCCCCGTTCGAGCGCACCCCCACCATCTCCTCCCCCTGGGGGGAGTTGGCGGCGCCCCCGCAGAGGCGCTCCAGCGTCTCCGCGTCCAGCGGCGGGCGGAAGAGCCGGTCCACGGTCGTCTGCAGCGCCTCCTCGGCCGGGTAGCCGAAGGTGCGGGTGGCGGCGGTGTTGAAGAGGACGATCCGGTGGTCGTCGCCGAAGGTGAGGATGGCCTCCATGGCCGAGCCCACGATCTCGGCGCAGCGCGCCTCCGACTCCTGGAGCTGGCTGTGGTGGCGCAGCTCCATCTCCCGCCGCTCGCTCTCGCGCAGCAGCTCGGCCTGGCGCTCCAGCTCCCGGGTCTTGAGGTACAGGTCCACGAACACCGACACCTTGGAGCGCAGGATGTCGGGGTTGAAGGGCTTGAACATGTAGTCCACCGCCCCGGCCGAGTACCCCTCGAAGACGTACTCCTCGTCCTTGCTGATGGCGGTGAGGAAGATGATGGGGATGTGGCGGGAGCGCTCGCGCGACTTGATCAGGTGCGCGGTCTCGAAGCCGTTCATCCCCGGCATCTGCACGTCCAGCAGGATCACCGCGAAGTCGCGGATCAGCACCTGGCGGAGCGCCTCCGGGCCCGAGCTGGCGCGCACCAGGTCGTGCCCCAGCGGCTCCAGGATGGCCTCCAGGGCGAACAGGTTCTCCGGGCGGTCGTCCACCAGGAGGATCCCGGCGCGGTCGCTCATGCGCGGCCCTCCTTCGCCCCGTCCGCCTGCAGCGCCACCAGCCGGGGGGCGATCAGGGAGAGCGGGAGCACCTGGGCCTCGGGGACGGCGCGCCGGGCCGCGGCCGGCATCACCGCCACCTCGGCGGTGGAGGGGTCCTGCACGATGGCGTACCCCCCCTTCTCCACGATGCGGCGCAGGCCCCGGGAGCCGTCGTGGTTGGCCCCGGTGAGCACCACGCCCACCACCCGCGCGCCGAAGTCGTCGGCGGCGGTGGTGAAGGTCACGTCGATGGAGGGACGACTGTACATCACCGGCGCCTCGGTGGACAGCGAGAAGTGGTCGTGCTCCACCAGCATGTGGTAGTCCGGCGGGCGCCAGGTACACGTTTCCGGGCTGGATGGGCTGCTTGTCGTTCACGTCGTGCACCGACAGCTCGGTGCAGTCCTGCAGCAGCTCGCAGAGCGCCTCCGACTCCTTGCTCCGGTGCTGCACCACGGCCACCGCCATCCGGAACCCCGACGGCAGCCCGCCCAGCATGGAGCGGAGCGCGTTGAGCCCCCCCGCCGACACTCCCACCACCACCAGCTCGTAGGCCACTATCGCACCTTGCGGTAGATCTTCTCGCGGACGTTCAGCTCCTCGTAGCAGTCCTCGTACTCGGAGAACCGGAGCGACTCCTTGCTCCCCAGGCAGAGGATTCCGTACGTGGGGAGGCTCTCGTAGAAGAGCCCGTGCACCCGCACCTGGAGCGACCGGTCGAAGTAGATCATCACGTTCCGGCACAGGATGACGTTGAACTCGCTGAAGCTGCGGTCCGTCACCAGGTTGTGCTGCGCGAACACCACGTTCCGCGTCAGCGAGGGGGAGAAGAGCGCGCCGTCGTACGCCGCGGTGTAGTACTCCGAGAAGGAGCGCGTTCCCCCCGCCCGCTGGTAGTTCTGCGTGTACTCCTGCATCTTCTCCAGCGGGAAGATCCCCGCCTTGGCCTGCTGGAGCACCAGCTCGTTGATGTCCGTGGCGTAGATGCGGGCCCGGTCGTACAGCCCCTCCTCCTCCAGGAGGATCGCCATGGAGTACACCTCCTCCCCCGTCGAGCACCCCGCGTGCCACACCCGGATGAACGGGTAGGTGCGCAGCAGCGGGACCACCTGGAGGCGGAAGCTCCGGTAGAAGTTCGGGTCCCGGAACATCGCCGTGACGTTGACGGAGAGGTCCATCAGGAGCCTCTCCATCGCCTCCCGGTCGTGCAGCACCCGGTTCTGCAGCTCGCTCACCGTCTCCAGCCCCTCCCCCCGGATGCGCTTCCACACCCGCCGCTTGAGCGACGTGTACGCGTAGGCGCGGAAGTCGAACCCGTAGGACCGGTAGATCCCCTCCAGCAGGAGCTCGATCTCGATCTTCTCGAGCTCCGTGGAGTACTCCTCGGGGGTGTCGGGGAGCAGGGATTCCCTGCGGCTGGCCGCCATCGGCTAGCGGTACAGCCAGACGCGCATCAGCGACAGGAGCTGCTCCACGTCCACCGGCTTGGTGATGTAGTCCGAGGCCCCCGCGGAGAGCGTCTTCTCGCGGTCGCCCTTCATGGCCTTGGCCGTGACCGCGATGATGGGGATCTGCTTGAGCTCCGGGTCGTCCATCTCGCGGATGGCCCGGGTGGTCTCGTAGCCGTCCATCTCCGGCATCATCACGTCCATCAGCACCAGGTCCACCCCCGGGTTCTCCTCCAGCCTGCGGATGGCCTCGCGCCCGTTCTCCGCGAACAGCACCTCCATCCCGTAGCTCTCCAGCACGCTGGTGAGCGAGAAGATGTTGCGGACGTCGTCGTCCACGATCATCACCCGCTTCCCGGAGAAGGTGGACTCGCTGCTGTGGAGCTGCTCCAGGAGGCGCCGCTTCTGCTCCGGGAGGCGCGACTCCACCCGGTGGAGGAAGAGCGCCGTCTCGTCCAGGAGCCGCTCCGGCGACTTGACGTCCTTGATGATGATGGTCTCCGCGTACTTGCGGAGCTGCGTCTCCTCGGCCGGGGAGAGGTCCTTCCCCGTGTAGATGATGATGGGGATGTCCTGCCTCTCCGGGTCGCTCTTGATCCGCTCCAGCAGGTTGAAGCCGCTCATGTCGGCGAGCCCCAGGTCCAGCACCACGCAGTCGTAGCGGGCCTCGGAGAGCTTCTCCAGCGCCTCCTCCGCGCTCCCCACGGCGGTGACGTTCACGTCCTCGTCGCCGCCGATCAGCTCTATCATGCTGCGGCGCTGGGTCTCGTCGTCCTCCACGATCAGGAGGTTGCGGACCGGCTCCTCGATGAAGCGGGCGATCCGCTCGAAGGCGCCGTCCAGGGCCTCGCGGCTCACCGGCTTCTCCATGTAGGAGAGCGCCCCGGATTTGAGGCCGCGCTGCCGCGTCCCCATCCCGGAGACGATGTGCACCGGGATGTGCCGGGTGGAGGAGCGGTGCTTGAGCTGGTCCAGCACCGTCCACCCGTCGATCCCCGGGAGGTCGATGTCCAGGGTGATGGCGTCGGGGGCGTACTCGTTCGCCAGGGCGATCCCCTGCTCCCCGTCCAGCGCCACCAGCCCCTTGAACCCCTTCTCCCGCGCCATGTCCAGGAGGATGCGCGCGAAGGTGGGGTCGTTCTCCACCACCAGCACCACCCGGTCGCCGTCCTCGATGGTGCTCCGGTCGTCGTGGAGCGTGGGCTCGGTCAGCGCCGGGAGCTCGCGCGGGCGGGTGCGCCGCTCGGGGAGCCCCGCCGGGAGCCCGCCCGGGCGCGACGCGGGCGGCACGGAGGGGGCGTCCGTCTCGTCGTCCGTCCCCGTGGGCCCGTCGTAGCGGAGCGGGAGGAAGAGGGTGAAGGTGCTCCCCTCCCCTTCCACGCTCTCCACCCGGATCTCGCCGCCGAGCAGGCGCGCGATCTCGCGGGAGATGGAGAGCCCCAGCCCCGTCCCGCCGTACTTGCGGCTGGTGGTGCCGTCGGCCTGCTGGAAGGCCTCGAAGATCAGCCACTGCTTGTCCTTGGCGATCCCGATCCCGGTGTCGCGCACCGCGAAGGCCACCACCGTGTCCGCCGTGTCCAGCCCCGGGTTGTTGAAGCGCCGCCCGCGGTCGGCCTGGCGGATGGTGAGCTCGACGCGCCCCTCCGCCGTGAACTTGAAGGAGTTGGAAAGGAGGTTCTTGAGCACCTGCTGCAGCCGCTGCCCGTCGGTGAAGAGCGACTCCGGGAGCTGCGGGTCGATCTCGATCCCGAAGTCGAGCCCCTTCTGCTCGGCCACCGGCTGGAAGGAGCGGCGGACGTAGTCCCGGACGTCGGCGAGGAGCACCTCGGTCGGGTTGATGTCCATCTTCCCCGCCTCGATCTTCGACAGGTCCAGCACGTCGTTGATCAGGGTGAGGAGGTCCGACCCGGCGCCCAGGATGGTCTGCGCGTACTCCACCTGCTTGGGCGTCAGGTTCCCGTCCTGGTTGTCGGAAAGGAGCCGGGCGAGGATGAGGAGCGAGTTGAGCGGGGTGCGCAGCTCGTGGCGACATGTTCGCCAGGAACTCCGACTTGTACTTGGAGGACAGGGCCAGCTGCTCGGCCTTCTCCTCCAGCGCCACGCGGGCGGCCTCCACCTCGGAGTTCTTCTGCTCCACCTTCTTGTTCTGCTCCGCCAGGAGCGAGGCCTTCTCCTCCAGCTCCTCGTTGACCTGCTGCAGCTCCTCCTGCTGCTCCTTGAGGGCCTCCTCCGAGGCCTTGAGGGTGCGGGCCTGCGACTCCAGCTCGGAGTTGGTGCGGCGCAGCTCCTCCTGCTGCGACTGGAGCTCCTGCGACTGGCTCTGCAGCTCCTGGGTCAGCTTCTGCGACTGCTCCAGCAGCTCCTCGGTGCGCATGTTGGCGGTGATCATGTTGATCACCACGCCCACGCTCTCGGTGAGCTGGTCCAGGAAGACCTGGTGGATGTCGGAGAAGGGGAGGAAGGAGGCCAGCTCCACCACCGCCCGGACCTCGCCCTCGAAGAGGACGGGGAGGACGATGATGTTGCGCGGCGGGGCCTCGCCCAGCCCGGAGTTGATCTGGATGTAGTCGTCGGGGACGCCGGTCAGGAGGATCGGCTTCTTCTCCAGCGCCGACTGCCCGATCAGCCCCTCGCCCAGGTGGAAGCGGTTGCTGACGTGCTTGCGCGCCTTGTAGGCGTAGCTGGCGATGAGCTTGAGGGCGGCGTTCCCGCCGTCCTGGTCCATGATGAAGAAGGCGCCGTGGTTGGCCCCCACCAGCGGGGTCAGCTCCGACATGATGAGGCGCGACACCGACTCCAGGTCCTTCTGCCCCTGCATCATCCGGCTGAACTTGGCCAGGTTGGTCTTCAGCCAGTCCTGCTGCTTGTTGGTCTCCGTGGTCTCGCGGAGGTTGGCGATCATCTGGTTGATGTTGCGCTTCAGCTCGTCCAGCTCGCCCTTGGCCTCCACGGTGATGGTCCGGGTCAGGTCGCCCTCGGTCACCGCGATCGCCACGTCCTTGATGGCCCGCACCTGGTTGGTCAGCGAGTTGGCCATGGCGTTCACGTTCTCGGTGAGCGCCTTCCAGGTCCCGGCCACGTTGGGCACCTCCGCCTGCCCGCCCAGCTTCCCTTCGGTGCCCACCTCCTTCGCCACGCGCGTCACCTCGCCCGCGAACACCGAGAGGCGGTCCACCATGCTGTTGATGACGTCCTTGATCTGCAGGATCTCGCCGCGCACGTCCACGGTGATCTTGCGGGTCAGGTCGCCGTCGGCGATCGCCGTGGCGACCGCGGACACGTCGCGCAGCTGCACCGTCAGGTTACCGGCCAGCTGGTTCACGTTGTCGGTGAGGTCCTTCCAGGTGCCGGCCACCCCGGGGACGTTGGCCTGGCCGCCCAGCACGCCCTCGGTGCCCACCTCGCGGGCCACGCGCGTCACCTCGGAGGCGAAGGAGGAGAGCTGGTCCACCATGGTGTTGATGGTGTTCTTCAGCTCCAGCATCTCGCCCTTGACGTCCACCGTGATCTTGCGGCTCAGGTCGCCGCGGGCCACCGCCGTGGTCACGTCCGCGATGTTGCGGACCTGCCCGGTCAGGTTGCTCCCCATGAAGTTCACGGAGTCCGTGAGGTCCTTCCACGTCCCCGCGACCCCCGGCACGTTGGCCTGGCCGCCCAGCCTCCCTTCCGTACCCACCTCGCGCGCCACGCGCGTCACCTCGGAGGCGAAGGCCGAGAGCTGGTCCACCATGGTGTTGATGGTGCGCTTCAGCTCCAGCAGCTCGCCCTTGACGTCCACCGTGATCTTCTGCGACAGGTCGCCGCGGGCCACCGCCGTGGTCACGTCCGCGATGTTGCGGACCTGCCCGGTCAGGTTGCTCGCCATGAAGTTCACGTTGTCGGTCAGGTCCTTCCACGTCCCGGCCACGCCGGGGACGTTGGCCTGCCCGCCCAGCACCCCCTCGGTGCCCACCTCGCGGGCCACGCGGGTCACCTCCGCCGCGAACACCGAGAGCCGGTCCACCATGCTGTTGATGGTGTTCTTCAGCTCCAGCATCTCGCCCTTGACGTCGGCCGTGATCTTCTGGCTCAAGTCGCCGTTGGCGACGGCCGTGGTCACGAGCGCGATGTTGCGGACCTGGCCGGTCAGGTTGCCGGCCATGAAGTTCACCGAGTCCGTCAGGTCCTTCCACGTCCCCGCGACTCCGGGCACCTCGGCCTGCCCGCCGAGCACCCCCTCGGTGCCCACCTCGCGGGCCACGCGCGTCACCTCGTCCGCGAAGACCGACAGCCGGTCGACCATGGAGTTGATGACGTCCTTGATCTGGAGGATCTCCCCCTGCGCCTCCACGGTGATCTTGCGCCCCAGGTCGCCATCGGCGATGGCCGTGGCGACCGCGGACACGTCGCGCAGCTGCACCGTCAGGTTCCCGGCCAGCTGGTTCACGTTGTTGGTCAGGTCCCGCCACACCCCCGCCACCCCCTCCACCCGCGCCTGCCCCCCCAGCTTCCCTTCCGTCCCCACCTCCTTGGCGACGCGCGTCACCTCCGCGGCGAAGGCCGAGAGCTGGTCCACCATCGTGTTGATGGTGTTCTTCAGCTCCAGCATCTCACCCTTGACGTCGGCCGTGATCTTCTGGCTCAGGTCCCCGTTGGCCACCGCGGTGGTCACCAGGGCGATGTTGCGGACCTGGCCGGTCAGGTTGCCGGCCATGAAGTTCACCGAATCCGTCAGGTCCTTCCACGTCCCCGCGACTCCGGGCACCTCCGCCTGGCCGCCCAGCACGCCCTCGGTGCCCACCTCGCGCGCCACGCGCGTCACCTCGTCCGCGAAGACGGAGAGCCGGTCGACCATGGAGTTGATGACCTCCTTGATCTGGAGGATCTCCCCCTGCGCCTCCACGGTGATCTTGCGCCCCAGGTCGCCGTCGGCGATCGCGGTGGCGACCGCGGACACGTCGCGCAGCTGCACCGTCAGGTTCCCGGCCAGCTGGTTCACGTTGTTGGTCAGGTCCCGCCACACCCCCGCCACGCCCTCCACCCGCGCCTGACCGCCCAGCTTCCCTTCCGTGCCCACCTCCTTGGCGACGCGCGTGACCTCGGAGGCGAAGGAGGAGAGCTGGTCCACCATGATGTTCACGGTGTTCTTCAGCTCCAGCATCTCGCCCTTGACGTCGGCCGTGATCTTCTGGCTCAGGTCCCCGTTCGCCACCGCCGTGGTCACGCGGGCGATGTCGCGGACCTGCCCGGTGAGGTTGCTCGCCATGAAGTTCACCGAGTCGGTCAGGTCCTTCCACGTCCCCCCGACGTTGGGCACCTCGGCCTGGCCGCCGAGCACGCCCTCGGTACCCACCTCGCGCGCCACGCGCGTCACCTCGTCCGCGAAGACGGAGAGGCGGTCCACCATGGTGTTGATGACCTCCTTGATCTGGAGGATCTCGCCGCCGGCCTCCACGGTGATCTTGCGGGTCAGGTCGCCGTCGGCGATCGCGGTGGCGACCGCGGACACGTCGCGCAGCTGCACCGTCAGGTTCCCGGCCAGCTGGTTCACGTTGTTGGTCAGGTCCCGCCACACCCCCGCCACCCCCTCCACCCGCGCCTGGCCCCCCAGCTTCCCTTCGGTGCCCACCTCGCGCGCCACGCGCGTCACCTCCGCGGCGAAGGCGCTGAGCTGGTCCACCATGGTGTTGATGGTGTTCTTCAGCTCCGCCATCTCGCCCTTCACGTCCACCGTGATCTTCTGGCTCAGGTCGCCGTTGGCGACCGCCGTGGTGACGAGGGCGATGTTGCGGACCTGGCCGGTCAGGTTGCCGGCCATGAAGTTCACCGAGTCGGTCAGGTCCTTCCAGGTGCCGGCCACGTTGGGCACCTCCGCCTGGCCGCCGAGCACCCCTTCGGTGCCCACCTCCCGGGCCACGCGCGTCACCTCGTCCGCGAAGATCGACAGCCGGTCGACCATGGAGTTGATGACGTCCTTGATCTGCAGGATCTCCCCCTGCGCCTCCACGGTGATCTTGCGCCCCAGGTCGCCGTCTGCGATGGCGGTGGCGACCGCGGACACGTCGCGCAGCTGCACCGTCAGGTTCCCGGCCAGCTGGTTCACGCTCTCCGTCAGGTCGCGCCACACCCCCGCCACGCCTTCCACCTTGGCCTGGCCGCCCAGCTTCCCTTCGGTGCCCACCTCGCGGGCCACGCGGGTCACCTCGGAGGCGAAGGCCGAGAGCTGGTCCACCATGATGTTCACGGTGTTCTTCAGCTCCAGCATCTCGCCCTTGACGTCGGCCGTGATCTTCTGGCTCAGGTCCCCGTTCGCCACCGCCGTCGTCACCAGCGCGATGTCGCGCACCTGGCCGGTGAGGTTGAGGGCCATGAAGTTCACCGAGTCGGTCAGGTCCTTCCACGTCCCCGCCACGCCGGGCACCGCGGCCTGGCCGCCCAGCACGCCCTCGGTGCCCACCTCGCGCGCCACGCGCGTCACCTCGTCCGCGAAGACGGAGAGGCGGTCCACCATGGAGTTGATGACGTCCTTGATCTGCAGGATCTCGCCCTGCGCCTCGACGGTGATCTTGCGGGTCAGGTCGCCGTCGGCGATGGCCGTGGCGACCGCGGACACGTCGCGCAGCTGCACCGTCAGGTTCCCGGCCAGCTGGTTCACGTTGTTGGTCAGGTCCCGCCACACCCCGGCCACGCCCTCCACCCGCGCCTGACCGCCCAGCTTCCCTTCCGTGCCCACCTCCTTGGCGACGCGCGTGACCTCGGAGGCGAAGGAGGAGAGCTGGTCCACCATGGTGTTCACGGTGTTCTTCAGCTCCAGCATCTCGCCCTTGACGTCGGCCGTGATCTTCTGCGACAGGTCCCCGTTCGCCACCGCCGTCGTCACCAGCGCGATGTTGCGCACCTGGCCGGTGAGGTTGCTCGCCATGAAGTTCACCGAGTCCGTCAGGTCCTTCCACGTCCCCCCGACTCCCGGCACCTCGGCCTGGCCGCCCAGCACGCCCTCGGTGCCCACCTCGCGCGCCACGCGCGTCACCTCGGAGGCGAAGGAGGAGAGCTGGTCCACCATGGTGTTCACGGTGGTGCCGATGCGGAGGAACTCACCCTGGACCGACTTGCCGTCGATCTCCAGCACCATCTTCTGCGACAGGTCGCCGCGGGCCACGGCGGTGAGCACGCGGGCGATCTCGGTGGTGGGCTGCGTCAGGTCGGTGATCAGCGAGTTCACCGCGTCGATGTTGCGCGCCCATCCCCCCCCGAGGCCCTTCATCTTGGCGCGGTCCATCATCTTCCCCTCGCGCCCGACGGTGTTGCTCACCCGCACCACCTCGCTGGTTACCCGCTCGCTGGTGTCGGCCACCCGGTTGAAGGCGGCGGAGATCCGCGCCATGAGCGGGTCGCCGTCCAGGTTCAGGCGCGCGGCGAAGTCGCCGTCGCCGAGCGCCTCTAGGCAGGCGAGGAGCTGCTGGAGGCCGTCCCCGCCGCCGGGGCCGCCCGTGCCGTCACCGGCGACCACGACGGGGCCGCCGCCGTTGGCGCGCACGCCTTTCCCTCCCCTTCCCTTCCCCCTCGCGGGGCGGCGGGCGGGTGCCGCGGGAGCCGTGTCCCCCTCGGGGGTGGGGCGCACGGGATCGGGACCAGGGGTCGATTCTTCGCGAACAGCCACGATCGAATCTCGTTTTGGGGGTGGAGCGCGCTCGGGAGATGCGCGGCGTACACACGTGTTTGCACGGAAAGCCCCGGCGGGCGGTGCACGGCAGTTTCCGTTCTATCGGCGGACAATAGCACCGCCGCAAGAGTTAGGCTAGGGGGAACGGAGACGCCTGAAGCCCTCTCCCGGGAGCCGGGAGAGGGTGCGTGGAGGCGGCCGGCGGGAGCGTCAGGAGCCGCCCTTGCCGAACATCCCGCCGAGGCCGCCGGCCAGCCCGCCGAGGTCGGGCATCCCGCCGCCGCCCTCGCCCCCGCCGTCGACCAGGCGCCCCAGGTTGCCGCCCACGGGGGGCGGGAGCCGCCCGTCCAGGAACTCGATGGCGGCCCGGGCGGCGGCCTGCGCCTTGTCCTCCGGGATCCCCGCCCGCTGGCTGATCTGCCGCACCAGCTCGTCCATCATCGCCATGGTCCGCTCCCCGTTGCTCGTGATACGGTGGCGGCTCGATGCGGACGCCGCGTGGAGCCGGAAGGGTGTGGCAAGGTACGGTCCATCGGGAGCGCTCAGGAGGGCCGGCGCGTGTCCGCCGCCTGCTCGGCGAGGTAGCGGGCGAAGGCCACGTCCTCGGCCTGGAGGGCGGCGGCGGCGGGGCGGCGCTCCGCGGAGAGCGCGGCCCGGAGCGCCACGAGCACGCCCGCCAGGAGGAGGAGAGCCCCGAGCAGGCGGATGCCCCGGGCGACGGCCAGGTCGCTTTCCAGGAGCCCGAGCCTCGCGAGCATGTACGTCCAGTCGTGCCCCACGCCGTCCCCGCCCACCAGCGGGAGAAGGCGCGCCCGCGCGTCGGCCGCGTACCGCGCGACGTTGAACAGGCTCTCCCCCGTCCAGCAGAGCGTCGCGGCGGCCCCGAACCGCTGCCCCGCGCGCAGGAAGTACGCGGTGAAGGCCAGCGGAACGAGGAGCTGCATCAGCGTCCCCCCCGCGTACGCCATGAACTCGCCGAACAGGGAGAAGAGCGGGTGCCCCCCCTCGTGGATCAGCAGGTTGACCCCGTCGATGAACCGCCACCCGTCCGGATCGCGCACCACCGCGACGCCGAAGGCGGCGAGCAGGAGCGCACCGGCCAGAGAAGGCAGATGCAGGCCGGACCGGGAGGACGAGGACATCGAGAAGAGAAAGGTCGAAGGAACGATCGGACCGCGTGGAGTCTCCGCCAGCTCGCCCTACCGGCCGGAGCTGGCGAGGATGAAGTTCAGACCATCCCTGAAGTTGGAGATGAGCCGGCAGTTGAACCGCGCAAGATCCTGCTGCACGTTCGAAGTGAGGAAATCCTTGGCGTTACGGTTGAGGAAGCATTTCGCACCTGCCTCTGCCGATTGCAGGTGTTCGATGATCGAAGCGTAGATGATGGAGTCCTGCGGTGCGAGCCCTCGCTCCGTCTGCACCCGGATGGCGGCACGTAGGGTGGTGGCACCGACCGGGATGACTTCAGCGACGTCCAGGAGACGGATCAGGATCTCGTCCAGGCGGCGGCCTTCCGATACTGCACGTGTCCGCCATGAATCCGCTGGTACAGGCCCGAGTCCACCAGCCAGCGATATCGTCGCGAGGCCTCGTCCTCCTGGAGATTGGCACTGGTGAGGGCATCCAGCCATGCACTCACAGCCAGCTCCAGCCCCTCCTCGCCGGCGGTCTGAGCTGCCGCGACTCCGACGAAGGGCCACAAGGCTTCAGCCGTCTCGATCTGGTAGTCCGGGGCACTCCCGTCGAACCCTTGCGCGTCGCGCCAGAGGAAGAGCCGATCCGGAAGCGCGAGAAGAAAGGAGCTGCCCCGCGGAAGGATCGAATGGGCGAGAAGGTTGCGCCGGAACTGGGCGGCCCATTCCGCCGAAGCTCCGGGATGGTTCTTGACCTCCACGACGAGCACCAGCTGCTCGTCCGGAGAAAACACGGCGAAATCCAGTTCAACCATTACCCGCCTCCTCACATGTGTCCCCTTCCTTGCCGAGCCGCCGGATGGGTTCCGCTGACCCGAGGCACAAAGATGCGCCCCGCGCAACGGCTCGGAAAGGCCTTGAACCCGGCGACCCTCAGTGCCCCGTCATGTCGTGCTCGACGGCAGCCGCGAGCCGCTCCCGCTGCTCCGCCGTGAGCAGACGGTCCCGCGCCCGCTCGAACGCCGCCCACGAGCCCGCCGCGACGGCGTTCAGACGGTCCCGGTCCGACCGCGGAGCCCGCCTCACCAGCATCGCCGCCGACTCGCACTCGCGCCGGACCGCCCTCTCCACCCGGCGGCCCGGCCGCGCCAGCAGCCGCACCCGCCCCACCTCCTGCCCGCACGTCGCCGGGTCCAGCAGCGCCACCCCCATGGCGGCGTCCACGCTCGAGCCCCACGACGCCGGCAGCCCCGCCCGCAGGTACGGCAGAACCGGGTGCTGCATGGCGAACGTCCCGCCCGGGTTGTCCAGCCACACCCAGGCGTGCACCATGGTGAGCCGCGTCCGCCCCTCCCCCGCCCCCATCCTGCCGTTGCGGATGCGCCGCTCCGCCAGCCACCGCGCCACCGGCCGGTCGCGCGTGAGCGTCCGCGCGAGCCGGACCACGTCGTGCACGTGCCACCGGTCGCCCGCGCCCGCGAACCCCTCGGGCACCGGTTCGCCCGGCCGCTGGTAGACGGTGTACGCCACGCCCACCAGCACCCGCTCGCCGCCCACGGTGGCGTACTGGAGCGTGGAGGGGCGCGCCAGCTCCAGCGGGCGCCGCACCAGATCCTCCCGGTACCAGTGCTCGCCCATCAGCGCCGACTCCCGGCCGAACCGCCGGTAGCCGTCCGCCACGGCGGCCCGGTGGTCCCGGTAGCGGGCCGTAGCCGCGCGCACGGCCTCCACCTCCCGGTCAAGCCCGGCGGAGTGGCCGTCGTGCTGCGCCGCCGCGGGCCCGGCGAGCAGGAGGCCCGGGAGGAGGAGGGCGGCGGCGAGGAAGGGGTGCCACATGGCCGGCCGCCCTACCGGGCCTCGGGGTTCTCGATCAGGTGGAGCACCGCCACACGCTCGCGGAAGTCGCCGATGCCCAGCTCGAACTCGTAGTCCCCCGCGGCGGGGAAGATCACGTTGTCCAGCGCCATCACCAGCCGCGTCTGCTGCGGCGGCTCCATCGGCTTCGGCGTCCCCACCTCGCTGTGCCCGCTGATGGTTCCCACGGGCACCCCCTGCGGGTCCAGCAGGTCGATCTTGAAGACCACCCGCCCCGCCTCCTCGGCCCCCCACTCCAGCACCACCACCAGCGTCATCCGGTCCTGCTGCGCCGGGAACCCCGGCGCGAAGAGGTGGTGGAACACCCCCGAGACGTCCGTCCGCCCGTCGGGGCGCATGACCGCGTCCTCGCAGAGCACCGCGTACAGAACCCTCACTCGTCCCCCGTTTCGTTTCTGGTTGAAGATCGGCCCCTCGCGGAAGCTACAGCCGCACCCGCACCGCCTCCGCGTGCCCGTGCAGCCCCTCCGACTCCGCCAGGCGGATCACGTGCTCCGCGTCGCTCCGCAGCCGCTCGGCCGAGTAGCCGATCAGGCGAGGTGCGCTTGAGGAAGTCGTACACCCCCAGCGGCGAGGCGAAGCGCGCCGTCCCCCCGGTGGGGAGGACGTGGTTGGGCCCGGCGAAGTAGTCGCCCACCGGCTCCGGGGAGTGGCTCCCCAGAAAGATCGCCCCCGCGTTGCGGATGCGCCCGGCCAGCACCAGCGGCTCCGCCACCAGCAGCTCCAGGTGCTCCGGGGCGCGCAGGTCCGCCAGCTCCGCGGCGGCGGCCATGTCCGGGACCAGCACCACGAGCCCGTTGGCCTCCAGCGCCGCCCGCGCGGTGTCGCGGCGGGGGTTGGAGAGGAGGAGGCGCTCGACCTCGTCCGGGACGGTGTGGACCAGCGCCTCGCAGGTGGTCACCAGCCAGGCGATGGCGTCCGGGTCGTGCTCCGCCTGCCCGATCAGGTCCGCGGCCACGTGGCGCGCGTCCGCCAGCTCGTCCGCGATCACCAGGATCTCCGAGGGGCCGGCCACCATGTCGATGTCCACCCGCCCGAACACCTGCCGCTTGGCTTCCGCCACCCACTTGTTCCCGGGGCCGACGATCTTGTCCACCCGCGCCACCGTCTCCGTCCCGAAGGCGAGCGCCGCCACCGCCTGCGCCCCGCCCACCCGCACCACCTCCGTGACCCCCGCCACCCACGCCGCCGCCAGCACCACCGGCGACATCTCGCCCCCGGGCGTGGGGGTCGCCATCACGATCTCGTCCACCCCCGCCACCGCCGCGGGGACGGCGTTCATCAGCACGGTGGAGGGGTAGGCCGCGCGCCCCCCGGGGACGTAGATCCCCACCCGGCGCAGGGGGAGCACCCGCTGCCCCAGGAGCGAGCCGTCGGGGAGGAGGTCCACGAAGCCGTGCTCCCGCTGCCGCTCGTGGAAGCGGCGCACGTTGTCGGCGGCGCGGCGGAGCGAGTCCAGGAGCGCCGGGTCCACGGAGGCGGCGGCCCGCTCCAGCTCCTCCGGGCCCACGCGCAGCTCCGCGGCGCTCCCCGCCTCCACGCGGTCGAAGCGGCGGGTGTACTCCAGGAGGGCGGCGTCCCCGCGCGCGGCCACGTCGCGGAGGATGGCGGCCACCGCCTCCCGCAGCTCCGGGTCGTCGGTGGAGGCGGCGGCGGCCAGCTCGCGCAGGTCGTCGAAGGGGGGGCGGCTGCGTACGGTGCGGATCTTCACGATGCGGTGGCGATGGAATCCCCCAGCGCCCTCTCCATGTCGGAGATCAGGCGCTGGTGCTCCTCCAGGCGGAGCTTGTGCGAGGCGCGGTTCACGATCAGGCGGGCCGAGGAGCGCGACACCTCGTCCAGCACCACCAGCCCGTTCTCCTCCAGGGTGCGGCCGGTCTGCACCAGGTCCACGATCCAGTGCGACAGCCCCAGGAGCGGCGCCACCTCCACCGAGCCGGTGATGTGGATCAGGTCCACCTGCACCCCACGTCCCGCGAAGAAGCGGCGCGCCGACTCCGGGTACTTGGTGGCCACGCGGGGCGTGACCCCGCCGGGGAGGTGCGGGTACGGCGTCCCCGCCGGGGCGGCCACCGCCAGCGCGGCACCCGCCGAAGCGGAGGTCCAGCGGGTGGAGCACGTCGGGCGACGTCTCCCCCAGCACGTCCAGCCCCACCACCCCCGCGTCCGCCACCCCCGACTCCACGTACACCGGGACGTCGATGTTCTTGACCGGGAGGAACTCGAAGCGCCCGTCCGCCGAGGGGAGGATGAGCCGGCGCGAGCCGCGGTCGGCCGCGGCCAGCCCCGAGCCCAGCCGCTCGAACAGGGCGAGCGCGTCGTCCATGATCCGCCCCTTGGGGAGCGCCACGCGGAGCGGCCGGCTCACGCCCCCTCCTCCGGGAGAAGCTCCGCGAGCGTGTCCGTCTCCAGCGCGAACCCCACCGCCGGGCGGTCCGCCCCGTAGAGCGCCAGGAGGTCGTCGTAGCGCCCCCCGAACCCCACCGCGCGTCCCGCCCCGGCCACGAACACCTCCCACTGCACCCCCGTGTAGTACCCCAGCCCGCGGATCTCCCCCAGGTCGTACACCACGTGGGAGCGCTCCTCCGGGGTGAGGAGCGCGTCCACCGCGCGCAGCCGGTCGATGGCCTCCGCCGCCTCCGCCCCCGACGCCAGCGAGCGGGCGCGCCCCAGCACCTCCCCGCGCCCGATCAGCTCCGGGAGCTCCACCAGCGCCCGCGCCACCGCCGCCTGGGCGCCCAGCTCCCGCGCCCCTTCCGCCAGCGCCGCGCGGTCCTTGCGGTCGATGGCCGCGCGCAGCCGCTCCGCCGCCTCCGGGGGGAGCCCGGCCAGGAGGGGGCGGATGAAGCGGATGTCGCCCAGGTTGATCTGGAAGTCGCGGATGCGGAGCGCGCGCAGGAAGGAGATGGCCAGCCGCAGCGTCTCCACGTCCGCCTCGGGCGAGGGGTCGCCGATCAGCTCCGCCCCCAGCTGGAACGACTCGCGCCGCCGCCCCACCCCCTCCGGCTCCTGCCGGTACACCTTCCCCGCGTAGGAGAGGCGGAGCGGGAGCGGCGCCGCGGCCAGCTTGGTGGCCGCCATGCGGGCCACGGAGGAGGTGAAGTCCGCGCGCAGCGCCACCAGCGCGCCCGTCCCGGTCCACGAAGCGGATGAGCCGCGAGGCCAGCTCCGCGCCGCCGCCGCGGGTGAACACCTCCTCGTACTCGAAGGTGGGGGGGATCACCTCCTCGTAACCCCGCTCCTCGGCGAGCGTGAACCAGGCGCGCTGCACCCGTCGGCGGCGGCGCACGTCGTCGGAGAGGAGGTCCTGCGACCCCGGGGGGACGTGGGCCATTCGTGTGGTCTGCATCGCGGGAAGATACCGGCTCCGCCGCGGGGCTGGCAACCGGCGGGGGTGCGTCGGGGGCGCGGACCCGGCGCCCGGCACACGGCTTGCAAAAGGTGACGGGAGGAGGGATGGACTCGCAGTCCTCACCCAGATTCGGAGAATACTACAGTGGACCTCATCCTGCTGATCGGAATCGTGCTCCTGGTGCTCGCGCTTCTGGGCGTGGGCGGTGTCGTGAGCGCGCTCGCCGAGGTCGCGTGGATCCTGCTGATCATCGCGGTGATCGTGATCGCCTGGCGGGTCATCACCGGCCGCCGGGCCGTCTGACGCGGACCGGAGTCGACGAGGCGGGGCGGGGGATCAACCGGTCCCCCGCCCCGTCCTCGTTTCACCCGCTCAGCGCCTCGAACAGCTCCCCCACCTCCTCCGGGGTGCGCACGAACGACCTCGCCGCGGTGGTCTCCGGCGGGGCTTCCGACACCAGGATTCCCTCGCCGTCCGGGCCCCACGACGCGAGGGCGCGGAAGGCGTCCTCGTCGGTGGCGTCGTCGCCCAGGTAGAGGACGGGGGCGCCGGCGGGGGGGCGGAACTGCTCCAGGAGGAAGAGCACGGCGCGGCCCTTGTCCCACTCCACCCGGGGACGCACCTCCAGCACCTTCTTCCCTTCCGTCAGACGCAGTCCTGACCTCCCCTCCACCGCCCCGGCCACGACGATGCGGACCCGCTCCACCGCCTCCTCGCCCTCCACCAGGCGGTAGTGCACGCTGAGGGTGAGGCCCTTGTCCTCCAGGAAGGCGCCGGGGACGGGCTCCAGGGCGGACGCCACCAGGGCGGCCACCTCGTCCAGGGCGGGGCGGGCGGCCAGCGCCTCCGGGTGGACGCGCCGGATCCCCGCGCCCTCGATCTCCATCCCGTGGTTCCCCGCGTAGGCGATCCCCGGGATCGCGGCGCGCTCCCGCGCGTCGGCCATGCCGCGCCCGCTCACCACCGCGGCCGTCGCGCCGGGGCGGGACAGGAGGCGGTCCAGGGCGGCGCGGGTGCGCTCCGGAATGGCCGCCAGCTCCGGGCGCTCCACGATGGGCGCCAGCGTCCCGTCGAAGTCCAGCAGGAGGACCAGGCGGCCGCTCCGCCGCCACCCCTCGCGCCAGGCGTCCACCCGCTCCCGCGCGTGCACGGGGGGGGCCGCGGTTGACCCCCCGCCGTGCGGCCGGGTAACTTCCGGCCTCGCGTCACCCACAACCCGGGGATCTCTGCGCATGTCCTGGATCGATCGGCTGAAGTTCGACGAGCGCGGCCTCGTCCCCGTGGTCGCGCAGGAGGCGGACACGGGCGAGGTGCTGATGGTGGCGTACGCGAGCCGGGAGGCGCTGCTGCGCACCCTGGAGACCGGCCGCGCCCACTACTGGAGCCGCTCGCGCGGCGCGCTCTGGCAGAAGGGGGAGACCAGCGGGCACGTGCAGGAGGTGCGCGAGGTGCGGGTGGACTGCGACGGCGACGCGGTGCTGTACCGCCTGGCGCAGACCGGTCCCGCCTGCCACACCGGAGAGGGGAGCTGCTTCCACCGCCTCGTGGAGGGCGAGGGGCTGGCCCCCGCGCCGGGGGGCGGGCACGTGCTGGCGCGGCTGGAGGAGACCGTCCGCCTCCGCGAGGCCGAGCGCCCCGCGGAGTCGTACACCACCTACCTGTTCGAGAAGGGGATCGACAAGATCCTCAAGAAGGTGGGGGAGGAGGCCGCGGAGACCCTGATCGCCGCCAAGAACCCCGGCAACGACGAGCTGCGCACCGAGGTGTCGGACCTCTTCTTCCACCTCCTGGTCCTCCTCCGCGCGCGCGGCCTCCCCCTCGCGGAGGTGTGGGCCGAGCTGGAGGAGCGCTTCGGCGCCCCCCCGCGCGACCTGGCGAAGCTCCGCTCCCGGCAGGGCCCCGACGACTCCTGACCGCCGCTCAGGCCCGCGGCGGCGCGGCCATCGGCTCCGCCCCCGCCGCGGGTCCGGCGGCCATGGGGAGCGGGGCGCGCCCGCCCTCGTCCCGCGTGGGCGCCTCCCGGCCGCGGCCGTCCGGGGCGGCCGCCACGCGGCGGCGGGGGCGGGCCGCCTCGGCGGCGGAGCGCCGCGCCTCGATCCGGGCGGCCACCACCTCGAAGGCCGCGTCCAGGATCATCTCCTCCTCCCCCGGGTCGCGCCACCCTCCCTCCAGCGGCTCCTCCCAGACGCACCCCGCCCCGACCATCCGGTACGGCTGCATCCAGAAGAGCCGCGTCCCCGTTCCGTCCCGGGCCTCGGCCACCAGCACCGGGCCGGGTCCGCTCCCCCGGTCGATCACCAGGTCCATCGCCAGGAGGAGCCCGTCCGGGCACTTCTCCGCGGCGTAGCGCGCGATGGCGCCGGACAGGATCTCGGGCGAGGCCCCGGCCAGCCCGTCGGGGACGGGGATCGCCAGGGTACGGTACTCCGGGGTCGCGTGCCCCGGACGCTCGTGGATGCAGCGAATCCGCGGCGGGACGCTCCCTCCGTCCGCAGCCGCGCGTGCCACCTCCGCGCGCATCTCGTCAAGAAACCGGGTCGCCGCACCCAGGGTCCGCTCCAGCCGGGCCGTCTTGCTGCGCGCCAAATGCTCCCCCAATCGCCGGGCGTGACCTCGTCCCGTCGCGCCCTCCAGGGGGCGCGTGCCGGCCGCTTCGCCGGCACGATACGGCTATGCAAAGGATCTGCCAGCGCGATTGAACAGACCCTCGACACCAGGGTCGGGGGCTACCCCTCCGCGGCCTCCTCCACCGCCCGCCGCAGGCGCGGCCACACCCCGGTGGCGTAGCGGAGGAAGTTGGCGCGCTCGACGGGGAGGTCGGCCAGAAAGGACCACGCCGCGCGCGACCCCTTGCGCGTGTTGCAGGGGCCGCAGGCGGTCACCAGGTTGCCGGGGGTGTTGTCGCCGCCGCGCATCCGTGGCTGCACGTGGTCCAGCGTGAGCTGCTCGGGCGGGAGGACGGTGCCGCAGTAGACGCAGCGGAACCCGTCCCGCGCGAAGACGCGGTCCCGGGTGCCGGCGCCCGGGGGGCTCACGCGCGCCCCACCTCGTACCCCTCGCGGGTGAGCGCCTCCACCAGGTCGCGGACGTGGTCGCGGCCGCGGGTCTCCAGCTCCAGGTCGATCTCCGCCTCGGTGAGCCAGAGCCCGTGCACCCCGCGGCGGTGGTCCAGGCGGAGGACGTTGGCGCCCTGCGCGGCCAGGAGGGCGGTGAGCGAGGCCAGGGCGCCGGGGCGGTCCTTGACCCGCACCCGCAGGTTCACCAGGCGCCCGTCGCGGATCAGCCCGCGGTCGATGATGCGCGACAGCAGGTTCACGTCGATGTTCCCCCCGCTCAGCATCATCACCACGCTCCGCCCCTCCAGCCCCGGGATGTGCCCGTTCACCGCGGCCGCCACGGTGGTGGCGCAGGCGGCCTCCACCACCGTCTTCTCCCGCTCCAGGAGGAGGAGGACGGCGCGGGCGATCTCCTCCTCGTCCACCGTCACCAGCTCGTCCACGTAGCGCTCGATCAGCCCGAAGGTGTTCTCGCCCACGATGCGCACCGCAATCCCCTCGGCGATGGTCTCCGCGGGTGGGATGACGACGCGCTCCCCCGCCTCGCGCGCCCGCAGCGCCGCGGGGAGGACGGACGACTCCACCCCCACCACCCGCACCTCCGGGCGCAGCTCCTTGACCGCCATGGCGATCCCGGAGATCAGCCCCCCGCCGCCCACGGGTACCACCAGCACCTCCATCTCCGGGCACTGCTCCAGCAGCTCCAGCCCGATGGTCCCCTGCCCCGCGATCACCCACGGGTCGTCGAAGGGGTGCACCAGCGTCTGCCCCTCCGCCTCCATGATCCGCAGGGCCTCGGCCATGGCCTCGTCGTAGACCGTCCCGTGGAGGACCACGCGCGCGCCGTACCTCTCGGTGTTGGACACCTTGACCAGCGGAGTGCGCTCCGGCATCACGATGGTGGCGGGGATCCCCAGGCGGCGGGCGTGGTGGGCCACCCCCTGCGCGTGGTTCCCCGCGCTCGCCGCGATCACCCCGCGCCCCCGCTCCGCCTCGGGGATGGCGAGCATCCGGTTGAGCGCCCCCCGCTCCTTGAACGACCCGGTGCGCTGCAGGTTCTCGAACTTGAACCAGGCGCGCCCCCCGAACATCTCCCCGAACGCCTCGGAGGGAGTGCAGGGGGTGAGGACGACCTGGCCCGCGATGCGGCGGGCGGCCTGGCGGATGTCTTCGAGCTGGAGCATCGAATGCGTCGCAACGTTTCGCGGTGGATTGCCCTGCCGAGCCGAATGTGATAACCTCCCCGAACCCCGGGGGCAAGGGAGTCATGGCCCCCGGAAACCTTTGCCAGCCCCTGCCCCCGCTTGCAGCTCGACCCCCTCCGCGCAGCCCTGGCCCGCCGCCCCGGACGCCCCGCGCAGGCGCCCCCGGGAGCGAGGCGGGCCAGCGTGGCACTCCTGTTGCGGCCGGCGCCGGCGGACGTGGAGCTCCTCCTCATCAAGCGGGCCGAGCGCGCGGGCGACCCCTGGTCCGGGCACATGGCGCTCCCCGGAGGGAGGAGCGAGCCCGGCGACGCGGACGCCGCGGCCACCGCCGTGCGGGAGACGCGCGAGGAGGTGGGGATCGACCTCGACCGCGTGGGCACCCCGCTCGGCTCCCTGGACGAGCTGGCGCCCCGGAGCGGCGCGCCGCGCATCCTGGTGTCGCCCTTCGTTTTCGCCGTTCCCGGGGACACGGAGGCGGCCCCCAACGAGGAGGTGGAGGCCGCGGTGTGGATTCCGCTGGGGGAGCTGGCGCACCCCGACGCGGCGGCCGAGCACCTGCTGGAGACCGTGACCGGCGACCCCCGCAGCTTCCCCGCCATCGGAGCGCGCGGGTACGTGATCTGGGGGCTGACGCACCGGATCCTCGCGGACTTCATGGAGGTCGCACTTCCCCTGCTGCACCCGGAGGACGCCCGATGAGCGAGCTGCGCGCGCTGGTGCTGGGATGCGGATACGTCGGGCTGCGCCTGGCGCGGCTCCTGGCCGCGCGGGGGGTGGAGGTGGTGGGCACCTCCCGCGGGACGGAGCGCGCCGGGGAGATCGCGGCGGCCGGCGCTCGCCCCGCCGTGGCGGACGTGCTGCGCCCGGACACGCTCCTCCCCCTGGTGGAGTGGCGCCCGCACCTGGTGTTCGACCTGGTCCGCCCCCTCCCGGCCGGGGAGGACGCGTACTCGGTGGAAGGGACGCGGCACGTGGCGCGGGCCTTCGCCGCGGCCCCGCCGCTGGCGCTGGTGTACGTGAGCAGCACCTCCGTGTACGGGCGGCGCGAGGGGGAGTGGACCGACGAGGCCACCCCGCCGTCTCCCTCCTCCCCCGCGGGGGAGGCCCGCGTCGCGGCCGAGCAGGCGTACCTGGAGGCGTGGGAGCGCTTCGGGCTCCCGGTGCGGATCTGCCGCGTCCCGGGGATCTACGGTCCGGGCCGCACGCTCCGCGAGCGCCTGGAGCGCGGCGCCTACCGCCGCCTGGACGACGAGGAGCACTGGATCTCGCGCATCCACGTGGACGACCTGGCGGCCGCGCTCGTGGCGGCCGGTGAGAGGGGCCGCCCGGGGGAGACCTACCTCCTGTGCGACGACGAGCCGGTGACCGGGGCGGAGTACGCGGAGCTGACCGCCGACCTCCTCGGGCTCCCCCTCCCCGCGGCGGTGTCGCGGGAGGACATCCGCCACGAGCTGTCCCGGAGCGCCTTCGAGCGGCGGGTGGGGGCCCGGCGCTGCTCCAACCGGCGGATGCGCGAGGAGCTGGGGGTGATCCCCATCTACCCCTCGGTGCGCGAGGGCATCCCCGCGGCCCTCCGCGAGGAGGGTGTGCTGTGAGGCCGCGGTGACCCGGGAGTCCGTCACCCTGACCCTCACTCCCCGGCAGGCGGAGGCGCTCCGCGCCCTGGCCGCGCTGGAGGAGCTCCCCCCGGAAGTGTACGCGGCCGAGGTGCTTGTGAAGCACCTGTACCACGCCTACACTCCCGAGGTCGCCCGCCGTGCCCAACAAGCCAGAGACCCGCATGCGTGACAGCTCGTTCGAGTTCCTCAAGCGCCTCCTGGACGCACCCGGCCCGTCCGGGTTCGAAGTCGTCCCCGCGCGCATCTGGCGCGCGGAGGCGGAGACCCTCGCCGACCGCGTGGAGGTCGACGTCGCCGGGAACTCCATGGCCACCCTGAACCCGGAGGGGTCGCCGCACGTGATGCTGGCCGGGCACGTCGACGAGATCGGGCTGATGGTCACGCACGTGGACGACGAGGGCTTCCTGTACTTCGACACGATCGGGGGGTGGGACCCGCAGGTGCTGGTGGCGCAGCGGGTCCGGGTGCTCACCCGGCGGGGCGAGGTGGCGGGGGTGATCGGCAAGAAGCCGATCCACCTGATCAAGGGCGACGAGAAGGACAAGGCGGCCAAGATCACCGACCTGTGGATCGACGTGGGGGCGCGCGACCTGGCGGAGGCCGGGGAGCGCGGCGTCCGCGTGGGCGACCCGGCGGTGCTCGACGCCCGGCTGCTGGAGCTGGGGAACGGGCTGATCGCCTCGCGCTCCATCGACAACCGGATCGGCGCCTTCGTCGTGCTGGAAGCCCTCCGCATCCTGCGGGAGGAGGGCGCCGGCCCCGTGGCCCGGGTCACGGCCGCGGCCACCACGCAGGAGGAGATCGGCGTCCAGGGGGGCGGCGCGCGCTCCTGCGCCTACGCGCTGGACCCGCAGGTGGCGCTGGTGGTGGACGTGTCCTTCGCCACCGACTCGCCGGGGATGGAGAAGAAGGAGCTGGGGGCGCACAGGCTGGGGGGGGGCCCCATCCTGGCCCGCGGCTCGGCCATCCACCCGCTGGTCTTCGAGCGCCTGGCGGAAACGGCCGAGGCGGAGGGGATCCCCTACACCATCCAGGCCAGCCCGCGCTACACCGCCACCGACGCCGACGCCATCTACCTGTCGCGCGCGGGGGTGGCCACGGGGGTCATCTCCATCCCCAACCGGTACATGCACACCCCGAACGAGGTCGTGTCGCTGGACGACCTGACGGCCTCCGCGCGCCTGATCGCCGCCTTCGTGCGGGGCCTGCGCGGCGGGGACGACTTCGTCCCGCGCTGACCGCCCCGTGCTCACCGTAGACGAGAGGGAGGTGAGGGCCCCGGTGGAGGCGTGCTTCCGCGCCGGGGCGGACGTGGAGCGGTGGCCGGAGTGGCTCCCCCACTACCGCCGGGTGCGCTTCCAGCGGAAGGACGGCTTCGCCACCGGCCGGGTGGAGATGGCGGCGCGGCGCGACTTCGGCCCCCTCCCCTGGCCGGTCTGGTGGGTGTCGGAGATGTGGACCGACGCGGAGAGGCCGGCGGTGCACTACCGCCACGTGGACGGGATCACCACGGGGATGGACGTGGTGTGGAGCTTCGAGGACCGCGGCGGCGGCGTCACCCTCGTCCGCATCGTCCACGAGTGGGACGAGGGTCCCCGCTGGCCGCTCCCCCGCCCCCTCCGCCGTCAGGTGGCCGGCCGGGTGATCGGCCCCGTCTTCATCCACCACGTCGCCAGCCGGACGCTGGCGGGGATCGCGGCGCAGGCGGAGAAGTACAGGGGACAGTAGACAGGGGACAGGGAACAGCCTGCAACGGCACCTCGCCCCGCCGTCGCAGTGGCTTGCTGTCCCCTCTACCCTGTTCCCTGTCCCCTGCAGTTTTGGAACGTCCTGCGGACTCGTCGGTACCGGAGCCGGCGAGTTCTCGTTTTTCGGGTACCCTGGTGAAGCGATCATGAAGGGCAACGGCCACGAAGCGTCCCATCCGTCCGCTCCTCGCCGCGTCGCGGTGACGGGGATCGGCTGCCTCACCCCCATCGGGACCGGGGTGGAGGGGCTCTGGGAGGGACTGAAGCGCCGCGAGTCGGCGGTGCGGCGGATCTCCCGCTTCGACCCATCGCCGTTCCGCTCGCACATCGCCGCCCAGGTGGACGACTTCGAGCCCACCGACTACATGGACCGGAACCGCGCACGGCGGATGGAGCGCTACGCGCAGTTCTCGGTGGCCTCGGCGCGGATGGCGCTGGAGGACGCCCGGCTGGACCCGGGGAGCCTGGACCCGGACCGGACCGGGGTGCAGATGGGGAGCGCGCTGGGAGGGGTGGCGTACGGGGAGGGACAGTTCAACTCCTATCTCCGGAACGGGGTGCGGGGGGTGGACCCCATGCTGGCGCTGGCGGTGTTCAACGGCTCGGCCTCGTGCAACGTCGCCATCGAGTTCGGCTTCACCGGGCCCAACTCCACCAACGGGATGAGCTGCGCCTCGGGGGCCATCGCGGTGGGCGACGCGTGGCGGGCCATCCGCGACGGGGAGGCGGACGTGATGCTGGCGGGCGGGGTGGAGGCGCCGCTGGCGCCGCTCTGCTACGGGGCGTTCGCCATCATCCGCGCCATGTCCACCCGCAACGACGACCCGGAGCGCGCCTCGCGCCCCTTCGACGCGGACCGGGACGGCTTCGTGATGGGGGAGGGGGCGGCGGTGCTGGTGCTGGAGGAGCTGGAGCACGCACGCGGCCGCGGGGCGCGCGTCTACGCGGAGGTGCTGGGGTACGGGACCTCCAACGACGCGCACCACATGACCGCGCCGCGCCCGGACGGGGCGCAGGCGGCGCGCGCCATGCGGACGGCCATGCGCGTGGGCGGGGTGCTCCCGGAGGAGGTGGACTACGTCAACGCGCACGGCTCCTCCACCCCGCTCAACGACTCCACGGAGAGCCGGGTGATCCGCGCCGTGCTGGGGGAGCACGCGGACCGCGCGACGGTGAGCGGGACCAAGGGGTACCACGCGCACTGCCTGGGCGCCACCGGGGCGATGGAGGCCGCCATCTCGGTGCTGGCCATCGAGCGCGGCTGGATTCCGCCCACGCTGAACCTGGAGAACCCGGGGGAGGAGTGCGACCTGTCCTACGCGGTGGGCGAGGGCGAGGCACGCTCCGTGCGGCGGGTGGTCTCCAACTCCTTCGGCTTCGGGGGGATCAACGCGGCGCTGGCGTTCGGGAGCCTCTCCTAGACGCGGCCGGAACGTCACGGCCCCGTGGCCGCGCCGGAGACGAAGTTTGACAAAGCGCACAGTGCGGCTTACATTGCCCGGTTATGAATTTGTCTTTGGGACAAGACGCCGGCATCGGTTGATCTGAGAGCAGCGGGCCTCGCACGCCAACGAGGCTCCTGCTCTTTTTTCTTTATTTCCCTTCGGATGAGCCGAACCCATGTTTTTGAGCTCCCGCGCGCTTGACTCCTTCGATCAGTACCTGCACGACGTCGAGAAGTACCCGCTGATCGAGGATCCGGCCGAAGAGCGAGCCCTGGCTCGCCGCGCCCGGACAGGGGACAAGGAGGCCGCGGAGCGCCTGGTGACAGCCAACCTGCGCTTCGTGATCTCCTACGTGAAGAAGTACCAGGGACGGGGACTGGGTCTGGCGGAGCTGGTGTGCATCGGCAACGAGGGTCTCCTCAAGGCCGTGAAGAAGTTCGACCCGGACAAGGGGGTGAAGTTCATCTCCTACGCGGTGTGGTGGATCCGGCAGACGGTGCTGCAGGCGCTGGCGGAGCAGACGCGCTCGGTGCGCATCCCGCTCAACCAGAACTCCAACCTGGTCCGCCTCTCGCGGGTGGACACGGCGCTCACGCAGGCGCTCGGCCGCTCTCCGACGGACGAGGAGATCGCGGCCGAGATGGGGGAGCCGGTGGACACCATCCGCGCGCTGCGGCGGGTGGCGGCGAGCGAGCTCTCGCTGGACGCCCCGCTGGACCGCGGCGACCGCGACTCGGCTTCCTTCGGGGAGCGCTTCGCGGGTGCCGAGGCGGACGAGATCGAGGAGGAGGTGGAGGCCCAGGCCCGCCGCGAGTTCCTGGAGAGGATGTTCGAGAAGTACCTCACCGAGCGCGAGCGCAAGATCCTGTACCTGTACTACGGGCTCGACGAGGGGGAGGAGCGGACGCTGGAGGAGATCGGCTCGCTGCTGGGGGTGACCCGGGAGCGCATCCGCCAGATCCGCAACCGCGCCTTCGAGAAGCTCCGCGAGAGCCCGGACGGCGCGGCGCTGGAAGGGTTCTGGGCGGTGTCCTGACCCCGTCCGGTCCGACGTAGAAACGTGGACTTCACCCGCGGGGTGAGGGGCGAGAGCCCCCCACCCCGCGCTCTTTGCACCCCGTCTCCATCCTGATCCATGCACGACGCTTCGTTCGCCGAGCGGGTCCGCTCGGATTTCCCGGTCTTCGAGCGGCGCTTCGCCGGCCGCCCGCTCGCCTTCTTCGACGGCCCCGGCGGGAGCCAGGTCCCCCGCGCGGTGGCGGACGCGGTGGCCGGGACGCTCCTCCTCCACAACGCCAACGTCCACGGGTCCTTCCCCACCAGCCGGGAGGCGGACGCGGCGGTGGACTCGGCGCGCGAGGCGATGGCGGACTTCCTGGGGGCGGGCTCGCCGCGCGAGATCGCCTTCGGCGCGAACATGACGACGCTCACCTTCGCCTTCGCCCGGTCGCTGAGCCGCGCCTGGGAGCCGGGGGACGAGGTGGTGGTGACCGACCTGGACCACCAGGCCAACGTGGCGCCCTGGCGCCGCGCGGCGGAGGACCGCGGGGTGACGGTGCGCAGCGTCCCCTTCGACCCCCTCACGGCGCAGCTCGACTACGACGGCGCTGGAGGGGATGCTCTCCCCCCGCACCCGGCTGGTGGCGGTGGGGGCGGCTTCCAACGCGGTGGGGACGATCAACGACGTGCCGCGGGTGGCGGAGCTGGCGGGCCGGGTGGGGGCGCTCGTGTTCGTGGATGCGGTCCACTACGCGCCGCACCGGCTGGTGGACGTGCGGGCGCTGGGGTGCGACTTCCTGGCGTGCTCGGCCTACAAGTTCTTCGGCCCGCACGTGGGGATGCTCTGGGGGAAGCCGGAGCACATGGAGGGGCTGGTGCCCTACAAGGTCCCTCCCTGCTCGGACACGCTCCCGGAGCGGTGGGAGACGGGGACCCTGAACCACGAGGGGATGGCGGGCGTGGCCGCGGCGGTGGACTGGATCGCCTCGCTCGCGCCCGGGGGCGCGCCCACGCGCCGCGACGCGCTGCGGGCGGCGATGGAGCGGATCTCCCGCTGGGAGGCGGCGCTGTTCGAGACGCTGCTGGACGGGCTGGAGGCGATTCCCGGGGTGCGGGTGTGGGGCCCCCCGCGCGGAGCGGAGCGCACTCCGACCGCGGGGTTCACGGTGCGCGGGGTCCCGGCGGACCAGGTGGCGGCGCGGCTGGGGGCGGAGGGGGTGTGCGTGTGGAGCGGGAACTTCTACGCGACCGGGGTGGTGGAGGGGCTGGCGCTGGTCCAGGACGGGGGGCTGGTGCGCGCGGGGATTGCGCCGTACTGCACCGCGGAGGACGTGGAGCGGCTGGTGGAGGGGGTAGCTGAGGTTGCGTCGGTCGGGGGTGGGGTGCGCTCCGGGAAGAGTTAATCCCCCGCCCCACCACCACTCCCCCAACTCTTCCCTCCGGCACCCCACCCCCTCCCTGGTGGGCTCCCAAAACTACCCGACGGGGCGGCGCCAGCGCGGCGCCGCCCCGTCGTTCGTGGTTGCCTGCTGTCCCCTGTGCCCTGTTCCCTATCCCCTGGTTCCTACTGCACGCACGGTGTTCCCAGCGGCGGAACCGGACGATCCACCACGGGCCGGCCAGGGGCGTTCGCGACCTCGCCCACGACGTCGCCGATGAGCTGCGTCACGCGGGTGAGCTTGTCGAAGTCGATCTTCTCCAGCTCGTCGGACGGCTTGTGGTAGTCCGGGTGCAGCCCGATGGTGAAGAAGGCGATGGGGATGCCGTAGCGGGCGTAGTTGTAGTGGTCGGAGCGGCAGAAGATCTGCTCCGGGTGCCCGGGGGCGTCGTAGCCGTAGTCGAACAGGAGCGGGCGCTGCGTGCGGCGGTTCACCGCCTCGATGGTGGCGCCCAGCCCGGTGGAGAGGCGCCGGGAGCCCACCACCGAGAGCGAGTCGGGGTGGTTGCGCCCGATCATGTCGATGTTGAGCTGGGCGACGATGGACGCGCGCGGGACGGTGGGGTGGTCGGTGAAGTACTCGGACCCCAGGAGCCCCTCCTCCTCGGCGGTGTGCCACACGAGGAGGAGCGAGCGGGCGGGGCGCTGCGCGGCGGGGGCGAAGCGCTCGGCGATCTCCAGCACGGCCACCGTGCCGGAGCCGTCGTCGTCCGCGCCGTTGTTGATGGAGTCCCCGTTCACCGGGTCGCCGACCCCGATGTGGTCGTAGTGGGCGCCGACGGCCACGTACTCCCCGGCGCGGGCGGGGTCGCTCCCGGGGAGGACGCCCACCACGTTCCATCCCTCCACCCGCTCCTCCCGGGTGTCCAGGCGGTAGCGCAGCGTCCCCAGCCCGGTGCGGGGCTGCCGCGCCTGCGCCAGGGGCTGCCCGATGAGGCGCTCGGCGGCGGCGGCGCTCATCAGGAACACCGGCGGGCCCCCGCCCCCGGCCGGGGCGCGGGCGGAGCCGCTGTCCACCTTCATGGTGCCGCTGCTGGCGCGCAGGTACGACCAGGCCTCCTCGATGGGTCCGGGCTCCACCACCAGCACCACGGCGGCGGCCGGGCTCTGCACGGAGAAGAGCTGGGCCATGTCGAAGCGGGCGGAGGTGGGGGTGGTGCCGGGGGCGGCGCCGAAGCGGAGCACCAGCACGGACCCGCGCACCTGCTCGGGGCGCAGCTCCTGGGCGGCGGAAACGGTGGGGTCGGCGATGTAGCCGCCGAAGACCACGGGACCCTCGCCCCGGGGGCGCGGGTTCGCGGGGACGTCGGCCAGCCCGGACAGGAGGGCCAGGTCGGTCCCCGGGACGGGGGTCTCCGCCCCGGCCGCGGTGCGGAGGCTCAGCTCCATCCCGGTGACGGTCTGGACGAGCGGGACGCGGGCCAGGTAGCTCCCCCCGTCGCCGGCGGGGCGGACGCCGAGGCGCGTCAGCTCGCGCACCAGGTAGTCGGACGCGCGGCGCGCGCCGGGCGTCCCGGTCTGCCGCCCCTCCATGGAGTCGTGGGCGATGATGGAGAGCCGCGCGCGCAGCTCCTGCGCGTTGGCCTGTGCCGCTCCGGCGGGGGCGGGCGCCGCCGGCGCGGGCTGCGTGGAGGGGGGAGCCGCCCGGGGCGCGGGCGAGGCGGGCGGGGCCGCGCCGGCGCACCCCGCGAGGGCGAGGGCCAGGAGCGGGAGTGCGGTCCGGGGACCGCGCGGGCTTCCGATGTGCAAGGGTCGGCTCCGGGATGTCGTGAGAACGGCCGGGAGGGCCCGAGGCCCTCCCGCGCGGGTGCTACCTGGCGCGTACACGGGTTGTTCCGCCGCGTGTATCTTCGGAGGCCGGGAGCCCTCCCGCAACCCGGCGCCCTCCCGTCTTGCCCGGACGCGCCGGAGCGCCTAACTTGCTCGTCTTCGGTTCCCGCCTCCCGCACGTCATTTCCCCAGGAGACCCCATGCGCCACATTGCCCTCGCCGCCCTGGCCGCGGCCGCACTCCTCGCCTGCCCCGCCGCCGGCTCCGCCCAGAACTACCGCGCCACGGTGGTGAACCAGTTGGACCGCGCCGGCGGCACGATCGTACAGCGGGGGTTCCGCTCCTCGCCCGACGTGTTCGACCGCGACGTGATCGTGGGCGCGCTGGCGCAGGGCGCCAGCTCGATGATGGAGCTGAACCTGGTGGCGGGGGTGCAGTACGTGATCGGCGGGGCGTGCGACGAGGACTGCAGCGACCTGGACCTCCGCCTCTACTCCTCGGAGAGCACGACGGCGCTCGAGAAGGACCAGTCGGACGACGACTTCCCGGTCCTCTCGTTCACCGCGCCCAAGACCGGGCGGTACATGCTCGCCGTGGACATGGCGAAGTGCACGGGGACCGTGTGCTACTACGGCTTCCGGGTGTACCGGAAGTAGAAGTCCCGATCCACCCGCGAAAGCGAGAA
This sequence comes from uncultured Gemmatimonadales bacterium, assembly GCA_963733105.1. GTDB lineage: Bacteria > Gemmatimonadota > Gemmatimonadetes > Longimicrobiales > Longimicrobiaceae > JAFAYN01. Next base: position 188,985 of record CAVTCB010000012.1, read on the forward strand.
GGGGCGGCCCGCGCGGGCCGCCCCTTCTCGCTTTCCGTCAGGCGCGGGGGCGCCGCCCCTTCCAGAGCCAGTAGACCGGGATTCCCAGGAGGATGATGCCGAAGCCGAACAGCGTCTGCCCCGGCTCCTCGACCACGGCGTTGCCGAGCATGGCCACGGAGGCGAGGAGGAAGACCAGGGGGACCACCGGGTAGCCGGCGGTGCGGTACGGGCGCGGGAGGTCGGGGCGCCGGCGGCGGAGCAGGAAGACGGCGCCGACGGCGAGGGCGTAGAAGGGCCAGATCCCCAGGATGAAGGCGTCGGCGAGCTGCTCGAAGGAGCGGATGGAGACGTAGCCGATCCCCAGCGCGGCGGCGAGGGCGATGGCCGCGAAGGGGGTCTGGAAGCGCCGGTGCACGGAGGCGATGGGACGGAAGAAGAGCCCGTCGTCGGCCATGGCGAAGAAGATGCGCGGCCCGGTCATGGTGGAGCCGTTGAGGGCCCCGAAGGCGGAGAGCATCACCATGGCGGCGACGATGGCGGCGCCGGCCTGCCCGAACACGGCGCGGGCGGCGTCGGAGGCCACCAGCGGCTTCCCGGCCATCTCGGCGACGGGGAGGACGTACAGGTACGCCGCGTTGACCACCAGGTAGATGGCGATGACGGCGAGCGTCCCCCCCAGCAGGGCGCGCGGCAGGGTGCGGGAGGGGTCCTTGACCTCGCCGGCCATGAAGGTGAGGTCGGCCCACCCGTCGTACGCCCACATCACGGCCACCAGCGCGATCCCGAACCCGCCCCAGCTGAGCGGCGCCCACTCGACGGGGGCGGCGAGGGCGCCCGCGGAGCCGTTCCCGAAGAGGAAGGCGGCGGCGGCGAGCCCCACCAGGGTGAGCGCCTTGGCGGCGGTGGAGACGTTCTGCACCCACGCTCCCCACTTCACCGACAGGATGTTGGCGGTGGCGAGGAGGAGGATGGCCGCCGCGGCGACGAGCTTGACCCCTCCCTCGGAGAAGGGGACGAAGGTGCGGGCGTACTCGGCGAAGAGGACGGCGATCCCGCCCAGCGCGGAGGGCCGGATCACCAGCAGCTCGGTCCACCCGAAGAGGAAGGCGGGGAGCGGCCCGTACGCCTCGCGGAGGAAGACATAGATCCCCCCGGAGCGCGGGAAGAGCGCGGCCAGCTCGGCCAGGGTGAGGGCCCCGAAGAGGGCGATGAGGGCGCCCACGATCCAGAGCACGGCCATGGCCCCGACGGTGCCCACGTCCTGCGCGACGGTGCTGGGGACGCGGAAGATCCCGCTCCCGATGGTGGAGCCCACCAGGACGGCGACGGCGCTCCACAGCCCCAGCCGGCGCGGGAGGGCGTCGTCGTGCGGCATCGGCGGGGCGGCGGGGGACGGAGCGCTCACGGCGGACGGGGGGTTCGGGCGTGGAGGCGTGCTCGTGCGGGATGGCGGAAGATAGTGCGGGAGTGCGAGCGCGCGAAAGTGCGCCTGAAACCCGTCCGGGCGCGGGCTCGTAGGTCCGCCCTGTCGACCCGGTCGGACCTCACCTCGAACACTCCCGGACAACCATGGGCCGCACGTATACACCCGCCGCCGTCGCGGCGAGCTTCCTTCTCGCCGTCCCCGCTCTGGCGCAGACTTCACACCCGCGACCCTCCCTCGCGGCCACGACCGCCCTGGAGCGGGGCGTGGACTCCGCCGTCGCCCGCGCGATGCGCGCTCCCATCGTGGGGATCTCGGTGGCGGTGGCGCGGGGCGACCGGATCCTCCTGGAGAAGGGCTACGGCCTCGCGGACCGGGAGCACGGACGGGCCGTGAGCCGCGGGACGGTCTTCGAGATCGGCTCCATCACCAAGCAGTTCACGGCCGCCGCGGTCCTGCGCCTGGCGGAGGAGGGGAAGCTGAGCCTGGACGACGGGATCGGGGCCCACCTCCCGGAGCTGCGGGAGCAGGGAGCCGGGATCACGCTCCGGCACCTGCTGAGCCACACCTCGGGGCTCTCCTCGGCCTGGGCGGTACCGGAGCTGGCCGCGCCCTCCTCGCCGCAGGTGGTGGTGGACAGCCTGGCGGCGCGCCCGCCGGAGTTCGCGCCGGGGGAGCGGTTCGTGTACAACAACAACGGCTACATCCTGCTGGGACGGGTGGTGGAGAAGGTGAGCGGGATGCCGTACCCGGAGTACCTGCGGACCCGCATCCTCGCCCCCCTGGGCCTGGCGTCGATCGCTCCCTGCGACCGCCTTCCCGCCGGGCGGCGCGCGGCGGGATACCACCACCCGACGCGCGGCTCCACGGAGCCGGCCGCGGCGGTCACGCACCACCCGACGGTCACCTCCTCGGCCGGGTCCCTCTGCGCGACGGCGGGAGAGCTGCTCCGCTGGGAGCGGGCGCTCGCGACAGGGAGGGTGGTCCGCCCGGAGAGCTACGCCCTGATGACCACCCGCACGGTCCTGCGCTCGGGGAGGGCCGCGGGATACGGGATGGGGATGCAGGTGTCGGAGCTGGACGGCCGCGCCCTGGTGGGCCACGGCGGGGGCCTCCCCGGCTTCGTCACCGAGGTGAGCTACCTGCCGGCGGACAGCCTGGGCGTGGTGGTGCTGACCAACGGGGTGTACGCCGGCCAGATCGTCCGGCAGCTCTCGGAGTCGCTGGCGCGCGAGGCGCTCGGCCTTCCCCGCGCCGGAGTGGCGGACCTGCCGATGGACCCGCGGGATCGGGCCCGCTTCGTGGGCACGTTCGACATGGGGCCCGCGAAGGTGGAGGTGTTCGAGCACGGGGACCATCTCCGCGCCCAGCCCCAGGGACAGATCGCGACCCGCCTCCTCTACCAGGGCGACGGCGCCTTCCGCGCGGAGCACGACCCGTCCCTGTACCTCCGCTTCCGCTCGGAGGCCGGGGTGGCGCAGGAGCTGACGATCGAGCACGGAGGGAGGAAGATGCCCCCCGCGAAGCGGATCCGGTAAGGCGCGCGCCGTTCGCCCCCACCCGGCTCGCCTCGGGCTCGCCACCCTCCCCCGTTCCGGGGGAGGGGCATCTCCACACTTCGGTCCTCACCTTCCACGGTGTCGTTCTCCCCCTCTCCCAGCATTGGGAGAGGGGGCCGGGGGGTGAGGGCCGCTACGGACGCGCTCCGGGGCACCGCCGGGGGTATGAACCCCCCGGCTCGGAACGGCAGCCGTCCTGGCGGACGGAACGACAAACGCGCCGTTCGCAGTACCCATAAAGTCCGTAGCGGAGGGAGACACCGGGGCCGTTTCCGGTGGCTCACTCCGGGGCGGGGAGACTCGCGCGGTTTGCGAGGCTCCCCGCCCCCGCGCAGGAGACCGGCCGCTGTTTGGCCGGGCTCCGGAGCGGCCCCGAAGCACCCCAAAAAAGCCAGGACTCGGAACAGGGACTGGCGCTTCCCCGTATCACTGCGCATTCTGTCGAGATCCCATCCGGCTCCTCCGGCGCCGGAAGCACCCACTCCACATGGAAACTCCATGACCATCCGGTACCGTTCCGCCGCCGGGATCTCCGCCGCGGTCGCGATCCTCGCGCTCGCGGCCCCGGCGGCCTCCCAGCAGCTCACCCTGGAGCGCATCTTCACCTCCCGCGACTTCTCCGCGGGCGGCTTCTTCCCGGCCTGGACCGCGGACGGGGAGAGCTTCGTCGCCGTGGAGGCCGACCCGCAGGGGAACGGCTCCGAGGTCTGGACGGTGGGGATCGGCACCGGGAAGCGCGACCGCCAGATCACCAGCGCGCAGCTGGTGGCGGAGGGGCAGAGCAAGCCGATCGAGGTGGAGGACATCGTCTGGTCGGCCGACGGGCGCCGGGCGCTGATCTACACCAACTCGCAGCAGGTGTGGCGGCAGCGGACCAAGGGCACCTACTACGTCTTCGACCGCCAGGCCGGGCGCCTCGCCCCGGTGAGCCGCGGCGAGGGGTGGCAGCAGTTCGCGAAGCTGTCGCCGGACGGGACGCGGGTGGGCTTCGTCCGCAACAACGACCTGTTCGTCACCGACCTCGCCACCGGCCAGGAGACGCGCCTGACGACCACCGGGAGCGACACGGTGATCAACGGGACCTTCGACTGGGTGTACGAGGAGGAGCTGGGGCTGCAGGACGGGTGGCGCTGGAGCCCGGACGGGAAGCGGATCGCCTTCTGGCAGCTCAACCAGGGCCGGGTCCCGGTGTTCACCTGGGTGGACGACGTGTCGGCGCTGTACTCGCGCCCGGTGGCGCTGCGCTACCCCAAGCCGGGGGAGGCCAACTCGGTGGCCCGCATCGGGGTGGTGGAGCTGGCGACGCGGGACACGAAGTGGGTGGAGAGCACGGGCGACTCGGTGGAGTACCTGGCGCGGATGGAGTGGGCGGCGTCGCCGAACGAGCTGGTGATCCAGCGGCTGAACCGCTTCCAGAACCGGCTGGACGTGGTGCTGACGGACGTGACGACGGGGCGGAGCCGGGTGGCCTTTACCGACACGGACCCGTCGTGGGTGGAGGTGGACAACGACCTGACCTTCGTGCGCGGCGGGCGCGAGATCCTCTTCACCAGCCAGCGCGAGGGGTGGAACCAGATCTACCTGTACGGCCGCGACGGGCGCCTGATCCGCAAGCTGACGCCGGGGCAGTGGGACGTGACGGGGATCTCGGGGGTGGACGAGCAGGGCGGCTGGGTGTACTTCACGGGGACGGGTGGGAACCCGATGGAGCGGCACCTGTTCCGGGTGCGCCTGGACGGGACGGGGATGCAGAAGCTGACGCGCGAGCCGGGGACGCACTCGGTGAGCGTGAGCCCGAACGGGCGCCGCTTCGTGGACTCCTGGTCGCGCATCGGGACGCCGCCGGTGAGCCGGCTGTTCACCACGGACGGGGCGCTGGTGCGCGCGCTGAGCGACAACGCGACGGCGGTGCGGAACCTGACGGCGGCGGGGCTGCGGGCTCCGGAGTTCGTCACGGTGCCGGCGTCGGACGGGGCGAGGCTGAACGCCTGGGTGATCCGGCCGCCGGACTTCGACCCGGCGAAGAAGTACCCGGTGCTCTTCTACCAGTACGGGACGCCGGGGTCGCAGACGGTGACGGACGCGTGGGGGGGGAGCCGCTACCTGTGGCACCAGTACATGGCGACCAAGGGGTACGTGGTGATGAGCGTGGAGGCGCGCGGCAGCTCGGGGAACGGGCGCGACTTCGAGAAGGCGGGGTACCTGCGGCAGGGCGAGGTGGTGCATCGCGACATGATGGACGCGGTGCGCTGGGTGGGGGCGCAGCCGTGGGGCGACGCGGGGCGGATCGGGATGTGGGGGTGGAGCGGCGGCGGGTACACCACGGCGTACAACCTGGCGCGCGGCGGCCGGGCGTTCAAGGCGGGGATCTCGGTGTCGCCGGTGGTGGACTGGAAGCTGTACGACAACATCTACACCGAGCGCTTCATGCGCCGCCCGCAGGACAACCCGGAGGGGTACCGGAACAGCTCGGCGCTGGAGTTCGCGAGCGGCCTGACCGCCAACTACCTGCTGGTGCACGGCACGGCGGACGACAACGTGCACTTCCAGAACTCGGTGCAGATGGCGAACGCGCTGCAGCGGGCGGGGAAGCAGTTCCAGTTCATGCTCTACCCGAACAAGAACCACTCGATCGCGGGCGCGCAGACGCAGCTGCACCTGTTCACGATGATGGCCGACTGGCTGCAGGACAACCTGTAGCTCACGGGCGAATCAATTCGCTGCAACAAAGGCACGAAGTCCGCCTTCGCGGACTAACGGCTAACGGCAGGAACGAAGGGGCGGCGCCATCGCGGTGCCGCCCCTTCATGCATGGTCCCCCTGCGCCCCCACCCGGCTCGCCTCGGGCTCGCCACCCTCCCCCGTTCCGGGGGAGGGGCATCTCCACGCTCCGATCCTCACCTTCCGGCGTGTCGTGCTCCCCCTCTCCCGCGTGCGGGGGAGGGGGTCGGGGGGAGGGGGCCGCCGCGGACGCGCGCCGCAGCACCGCCGGGGTATGAAACCCCCGGCTCGGAACGGCAGCCGTCCTGGCGGACGGAACCGCGGACGCACGCCGTTCGCAGTTCCGCCGTACCCGTATGATCCTCTCGGAGGGAGACACCGGGCGGTTTCCGGTGGCTCACTCCGGGGCGGGGAGACTCGCGCAGTTTGCGAGGCTCACCGCCCCCGCGCAGGAGACCGGCGCCGTTTGCCGGGCTCCGGAGCGGCCCCACACAAAAGAAACAAGGAGCGGAGGAATGATCCCCCGCCCCTCGTCTCTATCCTACCCTACCCTGCCGAAGAACCCACGGCTCAGTGGCCGTGCGCCTCGGGGTGGTGCAGCTCGTCCAGTTCCTCACCCTTGTACTGCCCGGCGCCCGGGCCGTAGCCGGTCCGGCCGGTGCGGTTCGGGATGTCGATCATCACCTGGCCGACGTTGTTGTCGTAGCGAGCCTCGGCGAACATGTGGCAGAGGCCCTGCGGGTCCTTGACCGGGCAGACCTCGCCGTTCTGCGGCACGAACCCGGGGTTCGCCGTGACGCGCATCATGTACTTGCCCGGCGGCACGGGCTCGTTCGGGTCGGTGAGCAGGAAGAGCTGCCCGGGGAGCTGCTTGACGTACATGTCGCCGAAGCCGGTGGAGATCCCCTGGTTGCCGTGCAGCGTCAGGTTGCCGCAGTTCATGTAGTAGCGGCCCTTCGGCGGCGAGGCGTCGCTCTTCTGCGGGGTGGTGTCCAGCATGCAGAAGCCGCGCTTGCGCGCCTGCACGGGGCTGCCGACGGTGCCGTCCGCGTTGATGCGCAGCAGCTCGTACTTGGCGTAGTTGCGGAAGTGGAAGTGGGCGTGGCAGCTGGCGAACTCGAAGAGGCCGTCCTGGTCGGCGTAGCTGCCGTCGCCGTTCGGGTCCATGTGCTTGAGCGGGTCGCCGACGAACAGGTCGGCGTCGCCGACGTTGTTGATCAGCACGGAGAAGCGCAGCGAGCGGTGGCGGCCGGTGGGGATGTTCCCCTCCTCGACGCTGCACTGCCCCTCGACGAAGTCCTCCTCCACCACCACCCAGGAGCTGGCCATGTTGTGGGTGTCCACGACGAGGTCGGGCATCCCCACCAGGTCCTGCGTGGCGGCCTGGCTCGCCTTCTCGGGCGCGGTGGCGAAGCGCGCTCCCTGGTCACACGCGGCGAACGCGGTGATGGCGAGGGCGCCGACGGTCCCGAACATAACGACGGGCTTGAGCTTCATTGTTCCTCCCGAAAGGGGGGTGGGTGGGGATGGTCCCCAGGAGGCCCGCGCGAAGGCGGCGGGCCGATGCAAAACGGTGCAGGCGCACAGAATGGGGCGCCGCATACCGTGTCGCTTCCGATGCGGATCGATGGCCGGGAGAGCGGGGTAACCGGGCGGCATCCGGTGCCCGGAGCGGCGCCACGCGGCGCAAGTGCTGGTTTTCTACGAGGGCTACGGTTCCGCCGGACGGCGGTGTGGAGCAAAGGGCGCGGCGAGAGCGCACCCGACGAGCAGTTTCCCTGGACCAAAAGTAAGGCAGGTCCCGTTCCACTGTCAATGGTGTCTGCAAATAAGCGTCCACGAATCCGGAAACGGAGCGGCCCCCGGCAGGAGCCGGGGGCCGCGCGGATGGAGACGGTCGCCTTCAGACTCCTCCCCCCACCCCCGGCCCCTCCCCCACAAGGGGGGAGGGGAGCACGACAACGACAGAACCACAGGTACGACAAGCAGTTGCGTGAGGGATGCGAGCCCGAAGGGGCGAGACCCGCGCGCTGTTTGCGCGGGGCTCGACTCCGTTGGACACGGTCGTATCGTGTCCTACGGAGCCGCAGCCCGACCCCGCGCCAGCGGGGGCACGCCCGAACCCACCTCACCTCCCATCAAACCTCACCCCGGATCACGCAGCACCCGCGAGCGCCGGTCGGCGCGCCGGATGGGGCCGGACCGCTGCGGCTCCCCGGAGTGCTCGGCCACCGCCGGAGCCAGCTCGGCGACGGTGGGCCGCTCGAAGAGGAGGGCGACGGGGAGCTCCGCCCCCAGGACGGTGCGGACGCGGGAGACCACCTGCATCACCAGGAGGGAGTGCCCGCCCAGCGCGAAGAAGTCGTCGTGCACGCCCACGGGGGTGCGGCGGAGCACCTCCTCCCAGATGCGCACCAGCGCCTCCTCCACGGGGGTGCGGGGCGCGGTGTACCCGGCCCCCGCGGCGGCCTCGGGCGCGGGGAGCGCGGTGCGGTCCACCTTGCCGCTGGGGGTGAGGGGGAACGCCTCCAGCACCACCCAGGCGGCGGGGACCATGTGCTCCGGGAGGCGCTCGCGCATCCAGCCGCGCAGCCCCGCCGCGTCGGGAGCGGCGCCCTCGGCGGGGACGACGTACCCCACCAGCCGGGTCTCCCCCTGGTCGCGCCGGGCGGCCACCACGGCCTCGCGGACGCCGGGGTGCCCGGCGAGCACGGCCTGCACCTCGCCGGGCTCGATGCGGAAGCCGCGCACCTTGACCTGGTGGTCGATGCGCCCCAGGAACTCCAGCACGCCGCTCCGCCGCCAGCGGGCCAGGTCCCCGGTGCGGTACATCCGGGCCCCGGGCCCGGCGGCGAACGGGTCGGGGAGCCAGCGCTCGGCGGTGAGGTCGGGGCGGCCCAGGTAGCCGCGCGCCAGGCCGGCGCCGCCCAGGTACAGCTCGCCCGCGACGCCCACGGGGACGGGGTGGAGGGCGCGGTCCAGGAGGTACGCCTGCGACCCGGCGATGGCCCGCCCGATGGAGGGGGCGGCCGCGGCCCCCTCCTCCACCAGGGCGAAGGTGGAGTAGGTGGTGTCCTCGGAGGGGCCGTACAGGTTGAGGACGCGCCGCACGTGCCCGAGCCGGTAGGCGTCCTGCGCCAGCGGGTTGGGGAGGGGCTCGCCGGCCAGGTTCACGGTGCGCACGGAGCGCGGGAGGGCGCCCGCGCGCAGCAGCTCGGCGAGCGCGGAGGGAACGGTGTTGACCAGGGTGACCTCCCCCGCCGCGGGGAGCTCGGGGAGCTGGAGCGCGTTGCGGGCGAGGACCACGGTGCCCCCCACGGCGAGGGGGAGGAAGATCTCGAAGACGGAAAGGTCGAAGCAGACGGAGGTGGAGGCCAGGACCCCCGCCAGCTCCTCCGGCGCGAAGACGCCGCGCGACCACTCCAGCAGCGCGGCGGCGCTCCCGTGGCGGATGGCGACCCCCTTGGGGCGTCCGGTGGAGCCGGAGGTGTAGATCAGGTACGCCAGGTTCTCGGGGCCGGCGGCGGCCGGCGGGTCGGCCTCGCTCTCCCCCGCCAGGAGGGCGGCGTCGGCGTCCAGGCGCACGACGTGGGCGCCGCCGGCGTCCGGGAGGCCCGGCGCGACGGAGTCCTCGGTGAGGAGGACGCGGGCGCCGGAGTCCTCCAGGGTGAGGGCGTTGCGCTCGCGCGGGTAGGCGGGGTCGAGCGGGACGTAGGCGCCCCCGGCCTTGAGCACACCGAGCAGGGCCGCGAGGAGGCGGGGAGTGCGCTCCAGCCCCACCGCCACGCGGGTCTCCGGCCCGACGCCCAGCCGGCGCAGGTGGTGGGCGACGCGGTTGGCGCCCGCGTTCAGCGCGGCGTAGGTGACGCGCTCCGCGCCGTGCACCACGGCGACGGCGCCGGGGGTGCGCGCCGCCTGCGCCTCGAAGGGCTGGTGCAGGCAGAAGTCGGCGGGCCCGTCCAGGCGGGCGTCGTTCCAGCGGACCAGCACCTCCTCGCGCTCGGCCGCGGCCAGGAGCGGGAGGGAGGAGAGGGAGCGGTCGGGCTCGGCGGCGGCGCGGTCCAGGAGCAGCGCGAAGTGGCCGAGCATCCGGTCCACCGTCTCCGGGTCGAACAGCTCGGTCCGGTAGGAGACGGAGCCGCGCACCCCCTCCCCGTCCTCCACCATCCCGAGGGCCAGGTCGAACTGGGTGGTCTCCGCGCCCCCGCCCACCGCCTCCACGCGCAGGTCGCCCAGGCGGGCCTCTCCGCGCTCCAGGTTCTGCAGGGCGAAGAGCACCTGGAAGAGCGGGTTGTGGGTGAGGCTCCGCTCGGGGTGGAGCTCCTCCACCAGCTTCTCGAAGGGAACGTCCTGGTGCGCGTAGGCGCCCAGCGTGGTCTCCCGGGCCTGCGCGAGGAGGGCGCGGAAGGAGGGCTCGGCGGACAGGTCGGCGCGCAGGACGAGGGTGTTGACGAAGAAGCCGATCAGCCCCTCGGTCTCCAGCCGGGTGCGCCCGGCGATGGGGGTGCCGACGCTGACGTCGTCCTGCCCCGAGTAGCGGGACAGGAGGGCCTGCCAACCGGCGAGCAGGGTCATGAACAGCGTGGCGCCCTCGCGGCGCGACAGCTCCCGCAGCGCGCGCCCGGTCTCCGGCGGCAGGGCGAAGGCGCGGCGCCCCCCCTCGGGGCCCTGCACGGGGGGACGGGGACGGTCGGTGGGGAGCTCCAGGAGCGGGGGCGCCCCGGCCAGCTTCCCGCGCCACCAGGCGAGCTGCCGCTCCAGCGCCTCGCCGGAGAGCCAGGAGCGCTGCCAGGCGGCGAAGTCGCCGTACTGCACCGGGAGCGGGGGGAGGGGGGAGCCGGCGTACAGGGCGGACAGCTCGCGCAGGAGGATGCCGGTGCTCCACCCGTCGCTGACCACGTGGTGCAGCGTCAGCAGGAGCACGTGGTCGTCGGGGGCCAGGCGGAGGAGCCCGGCGCGCATCAGCGGCCCGCGCTCCAGGTCGAACGGGAGGAGCGCCTCGTCGCGGACGCGCCGGTGCATCTCCGCCTCGCGCTCCTCTTCCGCGCAGGGCGCCCAGGTCATCCACCGGGAGGACGCGCGGCTCCGCGGGGCCCACCACCTGCACCGGCGCCCCGTCGCGCAGGGCGAACGTGGTGCGCAGCGTCTCGTGGCGCGCCGCCAGTGCGGCGAGGGCGCCCTCCAGCGCGGCCACGTCGAGGGCGCCGCGCAGCCGCAGGGCGTAGGGCATGTTGTAGGCGGCGCTCTCCGGCTCCATCTGCTGGATGAACCAGAGGCGCTGCTGCGCGAAGGAGGCCGGGAGCGGCCCGTCGCGCGGCACGGGGACCAGCGGCGGAGCCTGCATCCCGAGCCCCTCGCGCCGCACGGCCTCCACCCGCTCCGCCAGGCCGGCGACGGTGGGGGCCTCGAAGAGGGCCCGGAGCGGCAGCTCCACGCCCAGCGCGGCGCGGACGCGGGAGACGACGCGCGTGGCGAGGAGGGAGTGCCCGCCGAGCGCGAAGAAGTCGTCGTGCGCCCCGGCGCGCGGGAGGCGGAGCACCTCGGCGTAGACGCCGGCCAGGATCTCCTCGGTGGGGGTGCGCGGGGCGACGTGCTCCTCCCCCGCCTCCCCTTCGGGCGGCGCGGGGAGGGCGGCGCGGTCGGTCTTCCCGGTGGGGGTGAGCGGGAGCGCGTCCAGCGCCACCACCACGGCCGGGACCATGTACTCGGGGAGGCGCTCCCGCAGCCAGGCGCGCAGGTCGGAGGACGCGGCCCCGGCCCTCCCCGCCCTCCGGGACCACGTACGCCACCAGCCGCTCGCCGCGCGCCACCACGGCGGCCTCGCGGACGCGGGGGTGCCGCTCCAGGGCGGCCTCCACCTCGCCGGGCTCGATGCGGAAGCCGCGCACCTTGAGCTGGAAGTCGATCCGCCCCACGTACTCCAGCTCCCCGTCCGCGCGCCAGCGCACCCGGTCGCCCGAGCGGTACATGCGCGCTCCCGCCCCGGCGAACGGGTCGGGGACGAAGCGCTCCGCCGTCAGGTCGGGCCGTCCCAGGTAGCCGCGCGCTACCCCGGCGCCGCCCACGTACAGCTCGCCCGCGACGCCGACGGGGACCGGGCCCAGGCCGCGGTCCAGCAGGTAGACGCGGGCGTTCGCCACCGGGCGGCCGATCGCGAGACTCCCCGCGCTCCGCACCCGCGCGGCGGAGATGTTCACGGTGGCCTCGGTGGGGCCGTAGTGGTTCCAGAGCGCCGCGTCCGGGAAGGTCTCCAGGGTCCGCTCCGCCAGCTCGGCGCCGAGCGCTTCGCCCCCGAGCATGACCGCCCTCACCCCCTCCGGCCGCTCCGCCTCGCCGGAGCGGACCCGCTCCAGCACCGCCCCCCAGAGCGACGGCACCCCGCCGAAGGAAACGTTCCCGCGCCCGGACACCGCCTCCAGCAGCGCGGCCGGGTCGGCGACGGTGTCCTCCGGGAGCACCCACGCGGCGCCGCCCCGCAGCAGCGGCGGGAAGAGCTGCCGCACGTGCGCGTCGAACGAGAGTCGGCTGACCAGCGGGATGGCGAAGTCCTCCCCGCCCAGCACGGTCCGGTCGAACCAGTGGAGGTAGTTGACCACGCTCCGGTGCTCCACCAGGACGCCCTTGGGGGTGCCCGTGGAGCCGGAGGTGTAGATGACGTAGGCCAGGTTGTGGGGATGGACGGCGGGGAGGCTTCCCTCCCCCGGCTCCTCCGCGCCCACCTCCACCCTCGTCCCCCCGAACGCCCCCAGCCGCCCCTCCAGCGCGGAGTGCGTCACCAGCACGCGCGCCCCCGAGTCCTCCAGCATGAAGAGGAGGCGCTCGTCGGGATAGGAGGGGTCGAGGGCGACGTAGGCGCCGCCGGCCTTGAGGATGCCGAGCACCGCGACGACGGCGTCCGCGCTCCTCTCCACGAAGAGGCCGACGCGCGCGTCGGGGCCGACGCCGCGGGCGGCGAGGCGGACGGCCAGGCCGGCGGCGAGGGCGTCCAGCTCGGCGTAGGTCAGGCACGCACCGTCCGAGACGACGGCCGGCGCGCCGGGGGTGCGGCGGGCCTGGGCCTCGAAGAGGTGGTGGACGCAGGCGTCCTCCGGGAAGCCGGCGTCCGTGGCGTTCCACTCCACCAGGACCCGCTCGCGCTCCTCGTCGCCCAGGAGCGGGTAGTCCAGGACGCGCCGGGCGTCGTCCGCCGCGACGGACTCCAGGAGGCGCGCGTAGTGGCCGAGCATCCGGTCCACGGTGGCCGCGTCGAACAGCTCGGCGCGGTACATGATCCAGCCGAAGAGCCGCTCTCCGTCCTCCGCCATCCCCAGGCTCAGGTCGAAGCGCGCGGTCTCCACCCGCGTCCCCAGCGGCTCCAGCTCCAGCTCGCCCAGCTGCAGGGCACCCTGCTCGTTGTTCTGGAACGAGAACATCACCTGGAAGAAGGGGGTGTGCGTCAGGCTCCTCTCGGGCGCCAGCTCCTCCACCAGCTTCTCGAACGGGACCTCCTGGTGCGCGTAGGCGCCCAGCGTCCCCTCCCGCACCCGGCGCAGGTGGGCGCAAAAGGACGGGTCGCCGCCCAGGTCGGCGCGCAGCACCAGGGTGTTGACGAAGAAGCCGATCAGCCCCTCCACCTCCACCCGGTCGCGCCCCGCGACGGGGGTGCCGACGCTGACGTCGTCCTGCCCCGACCAGCGGGCGAGGAGGAGCTGCCAGGCGGCCAGCAGCGTCATGAACAGCGTCGCGCCCTCGCGGCGGGACAGCTCCCGGAGCGCGCGGGTGGTCTCCGGGGTGAGAGCGAAGGCGCGGTGCGCGCCCTGCGCCCCGGGCATGAGGCGGCGCGGGCGGTCGACCGGGAGCTCCAGCAGGGGAGGCGCCCCCGCCAGCCGCTCGCGCCACCAGGCGAGCTGCCGCTCCAGCGTTTCGCCGGACAGGTACTCGCGCTGCCAGGCGGCGTAGTCGGCGTACTGGACCGGGAGCGGGGGGAGGGGGGAGCCGGCGTAGAGCGCAGACAGCTCGCCCACCAGGATGCCGGCGCTCCACCCGTCGCTGACCACGTGGTGCAGGACCAGGAGGAGCGCCCACTCGTCGTCGCCGAGACGGAGGAGGCGCGCGCGCAGGAGCGCGTCCGCGCCCAGGTCGAAGGGGCGCAGCGCCTCCTCGCGCGCGAGCCGCAGCGCCTCGGCCTCGCGCTCCTCCGGGGGGAGGGCGCGCAGGTCGGCTACCGGGAGGACGACGGGGGAGGGCTCGCGGACCACCTGGACGGGCTCGCCGTCCACGACGGCGAAGACCGTGCGCAGCGTCTCGTGGCGCCGCGCCAGCTCCGAGAAGGCGCGCTCCAGGGCGCCCACGTCCAGCCGGCCTCGCAGGCGGAGCGCGGAGGGCATGTTGTAGGCGGCGCTCTCCGGGTCCATCTGCTGCACGAACCAGAGACGCTGCTGGGCGAAGGAGGCCGGGAGCGGCCCGCCGCGCGGGACCGGCGCCAGGGGCGGCGCCTGCACGCCCTCCCCTTCCCGCAGCAGGGCCTCCACGCGCTCCGCCAGGCCGGCGGCGGTGGGCGCCTCGAAGAGCGCCCGCAGCGGGAGCTCCACGCCCAGGGCGTCCCGGACGCGGGACACCACGCGGGTGGCCAGGAGCGAGTGCCCTCCCAGCTCCCAGAAGCCCTGGTGGACGCCCACGCGCTCCCGCTTCAGCACCTCCGCGAAGACCCCGGCCAGGATCTCCTCGGCGGGGGTGCGCGGCGCGGCGGAGGCGCCCTCCTCGCCCCACTCGGGCGCGGGGAGGGCCCGGCGGTCGGTCTTGCCGCTGGAGGTGCGCGGGAAGGAATCCAGCTCCACCAGCGCGGCGGGGACCATGTGCTCGGGGAGGAGGCGCCGCAGGTGCTCCCGGAGCGCGGCGCGGTCCACGGCGTGGCCGGGCGCGGCGGCGACGTAGCCCACCAGGCGCCGGTCGCCCGGCGCGCCCTCCCGCGCGACCACGACGGCCTCGCGCACGGAGGGATGCTCCAGGAGGGCGGCCTCGACCTCGCCGGGCTCCACGCGGAACCCGCGGATCTTGACCTGCGCGTCGGTCCGCCCCAGGAACTCGAGGTTCCCGCCGGCGAGCCAGCGCACCCGGTCGCCGGTGCGGTAGAGGCGCGCGCCCGGCTCGCCCCCGAACGGGTCGGGGACGAACTTCTCGGCGGTCAGGTCGGGCCTCCCCAGGTACCCGCGCGCCACGAGCGGGCCGCCCAGGCAAAGCTCCCCGGGGACCCCGGCCGGAGCGGGGCTCCCGGCGCGGTCCAGGACGTACGCGGTGCGCCCGGGGAGCGGCCTCCCGACGGGGACCACGGCGCCCGGGTAGGCGCCGGGGTAGCCGTCCGGGACCACGAACTGGGTGGCGGTGACGACGGTCTCCGTGGGTCCGTAGCCGTTGACCATCCGGGTGGGCCCGGGGAAGGCGGCGCGCCACCGGGGAATGGTGGCGGAGGGCACCGCGTCCGAGCCCACCTGAAAGAAGCGGAGGTCGGGGAGAGCGGTCGGCTCGGCCGCCTCCGTCACCTCCTGCCAGTACGCGGGCACGGCTTCGGCGTGGGTGACCCCCAGCTCCCGCAGCTTCCGGGGGAACTCGGCGGGGCTCCACAGCTCCGGCCCGCTCAGCACGATCCCCGCTCCGGCGGCGAGGGGGAGGAAGAGCTGCTCCATGGCGACGTCGAACCCCGCCGACGCGAAGTGGAGCATCCGGTCCTCCGGGGTCGGCTCCATCGCCCGGGCGAGCTGGCCGACCTGCCCGGCGATGGCCTCGTGCTCGACGACCACGCCCTTGGGGCGCCCGGTGGAGCCGGAGGTGTAGATCACGTACGCGGCGCTCCGGGGGTCCACGTCCGGGAGGACGCGCTCCGCCCCCTCCTCCTCCGGGAGCCCGTCGCCGACGAGGAGGGTGGCCCCGGCGAAGCCGGGGACCACGCCCGCGGTGGACTCGTCGGCCAGGAGGAGGCGCACGCCGGCGTCTTCCAGGGTGTAGGCGAGGCGCTCCGCGGGGTTGGCGGGGTCCAGCGGGACGCAGGCGCCCCCGGCGCGCAGGACGGCCAGCAGCGCGGCGAACAGGCCGGGGGAGCGGGCCACGCACACGCCCACCCGCTCCTCCGGCCCCACCCCGCGCCCCGCCAGGACGCGCGCCAGCCGCTCCACGCGCCCGTGCAGCTCGCCGTAGGAGACCGTCGTCCCCTCGAAGAGCACCGCGGGCGCCTCCGGGGCCCGCCGCGCGTGCCGGGCCAGCCATTCGTGCACGGGGACGAAGGGGAGGCGACGCCCGGGATGCGCGCCCCACTCCCGCAGGAGCTGGGCACGCTCCGCCGCGGACAGGAAGGCGACCTCGTCGGTCCGCCGGTCGGGGTCGGCCAGCACGGCGTCCAGCAGCGCGGCGTAGTGCGCCGCCATCCGCTCCATGGTGGCGTCGTCGAACAGGTCCGTCCGGTAGGAGAGCGAGCCGTACACCTGGTCGCCCGCCTCGGCGAGCCCCAGGCTCAGGTCGAACTTGGCGATCTCGCCCCCCGCGCCCTGCATCGGCTCCAGGCGCAGCGACCCGCTCCACGCCTCGGCCCGCTCGTTGTTCTGCAGCGAGAACATCACCTGGAAGAGCGGCGTGTGCGTGAGGCTCCGCTCCGAGGCGAATTCCTCCACCAGCCGCTCGAACGGCACCTCCTGGTGCGCGTAGGCGCCCAGCGTCCCCTCCCGCACCCGCCCCAGCAGCGCCCGGAAGCCCGCCGCCCCGGGCACGAGGGTGCGCAGGACGAGGGTGTTGACGAAGAAGCCGATCAGCCCCTCCGTCTCCAGCCGCGTGCGCCCGGCGATCGGCGTCCCCACGCTCACGTCGTCCTGGCCGGACCAGCGCGCCAGCAGGAGCTGCCAGGCGGCCAGGGTGGTCATGAAGAGCGTCGCCCCCTCGCGGCGCGACAGCTCGCGCAGCGCGCGCGACGTGTCGGCGGAGAGCACGACGGAGAGGTGCGCCTCGCGCGGGCTCCGGGCCAGCGTGTGCGGACGGTCGACCGGGAGCTCCAGCACGGGGGGCGCCCCCGCCAGGCGCTCCCGCCACCAGTCGAGCTGCCGCTCCAGCACGTCGCCCGTGAGCCATGCCCGCTGCCACGCCGCGAAGTCCGCGTACTGCACCGGAAGCGGTGGGAGCGCGGCGGGAACGCCGGTGACGCGGGCCTCGTACAGCACCGACAGCTCGCGCAGCAGGATGGCCGTGCTCCACCCGTCGCTGACCACGTGGTGCAGCGACAGGAGGAGGACCCAGTCGTCGTCCCCCGCGCGCAGGAGGCCGGCGCGCATCAGGGGCCCGCGCGCCAGGTCGAAGGGGCGCACCGCCTCCTCCTCCACCCGGCGCCGCAGCTCCTCCGCCGGGGCGCCGCGCAGGTCGGCCACGGGGAGGGCCAGGGCGGGCTCGCCGATCACCTGCACGGGCTCGCCGTCCACCACGCCGAACGTGGTGCGCAGCGTCTCGTGCCGCCGCGCCAGGTCGCGGAGCGCGCCCTCCAGCGCCGCCACGTCCAGCTCGCCGCGCACGCGGAGCGCGTAGGGCATGTTGTAGGCGGGGCTCTCCGGCTCCATCTGCTGGATGAACCAGAGGCGGCGCTGGGCGAACGACGCGGGGAGGGGACCGCCGCGCGGGATGGGCGCGATGGGTGGCGCCTGCACGCCCTGCCCTTCCCTCAGGGCGGCCTCCACCCGCTCCGCCAGTCCGGCCACCGTGGGCGCCTCGAAGACGGCGCGCAGCGGCAGCTCCGTGCCGAACGCCTCCCGGACGCGGGAGACCACCCGCGTCGCCAGGAGCGAGTGCCCGCCCAGCTCGAAGAAGCCCTGCCGCGCCCCCACCCGGTCCAGCTTCAGCACCTCGGCGAAGATCCCCGCCAGGATCTCCTCCGCGGGGGTGCGCGGCTCCCCCTCCCCCGCATCCCCGCTCCCCACCTCCGGGGCGGGGAGGCCGCGCCGGTCGGTCTTGCCGTTGGGGGTCAGCGGGATGCGCTCCAGCGCCACGAACGCGGCCGGAACCATGTAGTCCGGGAGCCGCTCCCGCAGGTGCGCCCGCAGCTCCTCCGAGGTGGGTGCCTCCGCCCCCTCTCTTCCCGTGACGTACGCCACCAGCCGCCGCTCCCCCGGCTCGTCCTCCCGCGCGACCACCACCGCGTCCCGCACGCCGGGGTGCGCACGCAGCGCCCCCTCGATCTCCCCCGGCTCGATGCGGAACCCGCGCACCTTGACCTGCTGGTCGGTGCGCCCCAGGTACTCCAGCGTCCCCTCCTCGCGCCACCGCACCCGGTCCCCCGAGCGGTACATCCGCGCCCCCGCCTCCGCGGAGAACGGGTCCGGGACGAAGCGCTCCGCCGTCAGCTCCGGCCGCCCCAGGTACCCGCGCGACACCCCCGCGCCCCCCACGTACAGCTCGCCCGGGACGCCAACCGGGACCGGTCCTCCGTGCGCGTCCAGCAGGTAGACGCGCACGTTGGCGACCGGCCGCCCCACGTGCACCGCGTCGCCCGCGCCCAGCCGCGCCACCGTGGTGTTGACCGTCGCCTCGGTGGGACCGTAGTGGTTCCACACCGCCACTCCGGGGAACGTCTGCCAGCGTCCGCTCCACCAGCTCCGGCGAGAGCGCCTCCCCGCCCAGCAGCACCGCCCGCAGCCCCTCGGGCCCCGGCGCCTCCCCGGAGCGGACCCGCTCCAGCATCGCGCTCCACAGCGACGGCACCCCGCCGAACGACACCCGCTCGCGCCCGGCAAGCTCCGCCAGCAGCGCCGCCGGGTCGGTGACCGTCTCCTCCGGGAGCACCCACACGGCCCCGCCCCGCAGCAGCGGCGGGAAGAGCTGCCGCACGTGCGCGTCGAAGCTCAGGCGGCTCACCAGCGGGAGGTCGAAGCCCTCCTCGCCCAGCACCTCCCGGTCGAACCAGGTCAGGTAGTTGACCACGCCCCGGTGGGTGACCAGCACGCCCTTGGGGGTGCCGGTGGAGCCGGAGGTGTAGATGACGTAGCAGAGGTTGTCGGGGGAGGCCTGCAGGCCCCCACCCGGCTCGCCTCGGGCTCGCCACCCTCCCCCGTTCCGGGGGAGGGGCATTTCCATGCTTCGATCCTCGCCCTCCGTCGTGTCGTAGTCGTGCTCCCCTCCCCCCTTGTGGGGGAGGGGCCGGGGGTGGGGGGTATCCACGTCCACCCTCGCCCCCCCGAACGCCCCCAGCCGCCCCTCCAGCGGCGCGTGCGTCACGAGCACCGCCGCGCCCGCGTCCTCCAGCATGAAGAGCAGGCGCTCGTCGGGGTAGCCGGGATCGAGCGCGACGTAGGCGGCGCCCGCCTTGAGGATGCCGAGCACGGCCACGACGACTTCCGCGCCGCGCTCCAGGAACAGGCCGACGCGCGCGTCCGGACCGACGCCCAGGCCGCGGAGGGCACGAGCCAGCCGGTCCGCGCGGGCGTCCAGCTCGGCGTAGGTCAGCCGCTCGCGGGGGGCGAACACCGCGACGGCGGCGGGCGTCCGCCGCGCCCGGGCCTCGAACAGCTCGTGGACACAGAGGCCGGCGGGGTACGCCGCGTCGGTGGCGTTCCACTCCTCCAGCACCCGGCGGCGCTCGTCCGCGCCGAAGATGGCGAGGGCGGAGACGGGGACGTCCGGGTCGGCGGCGACGGACTCCAGCAGTGTCCGCAGGTGCTCCGTGATGCGCCGGGCGGTGGACTCCTCGAACAGGTCCTCCGCGTAGGCGAGCGCCCCGCGCAGCTCGTCCCCCACCTCGACCATGGTGAGCGTGAGGTCGTACTTGGCCGCCTCGCGCCGGCCGCCGTGGAAGGAGAGCCGCAGCCCCGTCTTCTCCACGCTGGCGGCGGGCGCGTTCTGCAGGGCGAACATCACCTGGAAGACCGGGCTGCGGCTCAGGTCGCGGTCGGGCCCCAGCTCCTCCACGATCTTCTCGAAGGGGAGGTCCTGGTGCGCGTACGCCCCGAACGTCCGCTCCCGCACCTGCCGCAGCAGCTCGCGGAACGGCGGGTCCTCCGACAGCTCCGCGCGCAGCGCCAGCGTGTTCACGAAGAAGCCGATCAGTCCCTCGATCTCGCTCCGGTTGCGGTTGGCGATGGCCGTTCCCACCACCACGTCGTCCTGGCCCGCGTACCGGGACAGGAGCGCCTGGAACGCCGCCAGGAGCGGCATGAACAGCGTGGCCTCCTCCTCCCGCGCCAGCTCCCGCAGCGCCGCGGCGACGCTCGTCGGGACGGCGAAGTCGACGGAGCGGCCCCGGTAGGTGGGGACCGCCGGGCGCGGGCGGTCGGTCGGGATGTCCAGCACCGGGACACCGGCCAGCTCCCCGCGCCAGTAGGCGAGCTGCGCCTCCAGGCGCCCCCCGCTCAGGTACTCCCGCTGCCACACCGCGAAGTCCGCGTACTGGATCGGCATCTCCGGGAGGCGCGGCTCCTCGCCCGCGGCGAAGGCGGCGTACGCCGCCGTCAGCTCGCGGAGCAGGATCCCCATGGACCACCCGTCGCTGACGACGTGGTGCATGGCCAGGAGGAGGACGTGCTCCTCCTCCGACAGCCGCAGCAGGGTGGCGCGGAAGAGCGGCCCGGCTTCCAGGTCGAAGGGGCGGCGGGCGTCCTCGGCCACGCGGCGCTCCAGCTCCGCCGCGCGCTCCCCGGGGGGGAGGCCGGACAGGTCTTCCCGCGGGAGGTCGAAGGGGCGCCAGGGGAGCACCACCTGCACCGGCTCCTCGTCCTCCACCGCGAAGACGGTGCGCAGCACCTCGTGCCGGAAGACGATCTCCCCCAGGCTCCGGGCCAGCGCGTCCGCGTCGAGCGGCCCCTCCAGGCGGAGCGCGGCGGGAACGTTGTAGAAGGGGTTCCCGGGCTCCATCCGGTCCACGAACCAGAGGCGCTGCTGGGCAAAGGAGAGCGGGAAGACGAAGACTTCCTCGTCCTCCGCGTCCAGCAGGGCGGCGCCTCCCTCGACAGGGTCCACGGGCGTGTTCATCTGGGTCCGGGGCTCACTTCAGGATGACGTTGCTCGGGCTGCGGACTCCGCGGCGGGCCTGCCGCGCGATGGGGACGATGCGGTCGGCGGGGGAGGGCTGCGCGGCGCGCGCCGCCTCCACCACCCGCGCCAGCCCCTCCACCGTGGGATGGTCGAAGAGCGCGGCGACGGGCACCTCCACGCCCAGCGCCTCGCGGACCCGCGACACCACCTGCGTCGCCAGGAGGGAGTGCCCCCCCAGCTCGAAGAAGCCGTCGTGGACCCCGACGCGCTCCGTCTTCAGCACCTCGCGCCAGATGGCGGCGAGCGCCTCCTCCGCCGGCGTGCGGGGCGCCACCCGGCGCTCCGCGTCGCCCGCGCGCTCGGGCGCGGGGAGGGAACGGCGGTCGGTCTTTCCGCTCGGAGTGAGCGGAAGCCTCTCCAGCCGGGTCCAGGCGGAGGGGACCATGTGCTCCGGGAGCCGCCCGCGCAACCAGCCGCGCAGCGTCTCCGCGTCCGCGTCGCCGGACCAGTAGGCGGCCAGGAAGCGGTCGCCGGGAGCGTCCTCCCGCGCGACCACGGCGGCCTCGCGCACGGCGGGGTGGCGCTCCAGCGCGGCCTCCACCTCGCCAGGCTCCACGCGGAAGCCGCGCACCTTGACCTGCTGGTCCACGCGCCCAAGGAACTCCAGCTCCCCGTCCGCACGCCAGCGCACGCGGTCGCCGGTGCGGTACATCCGCGCGCCGGGCTCCGCGGCGAACGGGTCGGGGAGGAAGCGCTCCGCCGTGGCCGCGGGGCGGCCCAGGTAGCCGCGCGCCACGGGCGCCCCGCCCAGGTACAGCTCCCCCGGGACACCGGTGGGGGCCGGGCGGAAGCGGCGGTCCAGGACGTACGCGCGTACCCCGGCCACCGGCCGGCCGATCGGCGGGAGCGCGGGCCACCCCTCCGGCGCGCCCTCCAGCGCGAACGAGGTGACGACGTGCGTCTCCGAGGGCCCGTACTGGTTCACCAGCGCGCACCCGCCGAGGCGCCCCATCCACCGTGCGAGCTGCGGCGTGACGCGGAGCTGCTCCCCCGCGGTCACCACCTCCCGCAGCGAGGCGGGGTGGACGGCGTGCCGATCGCCCAGCTCGGCCAGGTGCTGGAGGGCGACGAAGGGGAGGAAGACGCGCTCCACGCGCTCCGCCTCGATGCGCCGGAGCACGGCGGCCAGGTCGGCGCGCTCCTCCTCGGCGAGGAGGACCAGCGTCCCCCCGGAGGCCCAGGTGGTGAGCATCTCCTGGAACGACACGTCGAAGCTGAGCGAGGCGAACTGGAGCGTGCGCGCGGGCGCCCTCGCCCCCCACTCCCGGAGCTGCCACGCCACCAGCGCCCCGAGCGGGCCCCGCGGCATGGCGACGCCCTTGGGGGTGCCGGTGGAGCCGGAGGTGTAGACGACGTAGGCCAGGTTGTCGGGATCGGCGGCGGGGAGCTCCGGCCCGTCCTCGACGGGCCCCTTCCCCACCGCGTCCACCAGCACGACCTCCGCACCGTGCTCCGGGAGCCTCGCCAGCAGCCGCTCCTGCGTCAGCAGCAGCTGCGCGTCCGCGTCGCGGAGCATGTAGGCCAGGCGCTCCGCGGGGTAGCGCGGGTCGAGCGGGACGTAGGCGGCGCCGGCCCGGAGGGCGGCGAGGACGGCCACGGCCATGTCGAGGCCGCGCTCCAGGCACACGCCGACGCGCGTCTCGGGGCCGGCGCCCAGCGCGCGCAGGCGGCGGGCGAGACCCGCGGAGCGGGCGTCCAGCTCCGCGTAGGTGAGCGCGCCGTCGGGAGCGGCGACGGCTTCGGTGTCGGGGGTGCGGAGCGCCTGCGCCACGAACAGCCCCGCGAGGTCGGCCTCCGCGGGAACAGGGGGGCCGCCGTCCCCCAGGACGAGCAGGTGGGCGCGCCCGGCGTCGTCCAGGAGGTCCAGGTCGGAGAGCGGCCGGTCCGGGTCCGCGGCCATCCCGGCCAGGAGGGCGGACAGGTGCTCCACCATCCGCAGGGCGCTCTCCACGTCCCACAGGTCGGTGCGGAACTCCAGCCCGCCGACGATCTGCTCCCCGTCGTCGCGGAGGGCGAGGTTGAGGTCGAACTTCACGGCGGGGACGGGCTGCTCCAGCGCCTCCACCCGCACCCCCTCCAGCTCCAGCCGCCCCACGTCCAGGTTCTGGAGCGCGAACATGGCCTGGAACACCGGGTCGTGCGCGCGGCTCCGCTCCGGCTGCAGCTCCTCCACCACCCGCTCGAAGGGAACGTCCTGGTTCTCGAAGGCGGCCAGCGTCGTCTCGCGGACGCGGCGGAGCAGCTCGCGCGCGTCCGGGTCGCCGCCCAGGTCGGTGCGGAGGACCAGGGTGTTGGCGAAGAAGCCGATGGTTCCCTCCACGTCGCTCCGGGTGCGCCCGGCGACGGGAGTGCCGACGCACACGTCGTCCTCACCGGCGTAGCGCCCGAGGAGCGCCTGGAAACCGGCCAGGAGCGTCATGAACAGGGTGCACTCCGAGGCCCGCGCCAGCTCCCGCAGCCCCCGCGACACCTCCACCGGGAGGACCACCTCCACGCTGGTCCCCCGCGTGCTCTGCGCCGGGGGGCGCGGGCGGTCGACCGGGAGATCCAGGAGCGGGGGAGCGCCCGCCAGCCGCGCGCGCCAGAAGGCGAGCTGCGCCTCGGCGACGCCGGCCTCCAGCCACTCCCGCTGCCGCGCCGCGAACTCCGGGTACTGCACCTCGACGGGGGGGAGCCGCGGCGCCTCCCCGCGCACCCGGGCGGAGTACGCCTCCGACAGCTCGCGCACCAGCACGCCCAGGCTCCACCCGTCGGCGACGACGTGGTGCACCACCAGGGAGAGCACCCACTCCCCGTCCGCCGGCCGGAGGAGGAGGGCGCGCAGCAGGGGCCCGCGGGCCAGGTCGAAGGGGACGCGCCCCTCCGCCTCGACGAGGCGGAGCAGCTCCCGCTCCCCCGCCCCGCCGGGGAGGGCGCGCAGCTCCACCACCGGGAGCGCCACGCGCGCCTCCGCGCCCACCACCTGCACCGCGCCGCCCGGAACGGCCGCGAACGTGGTCCGCAGCGCGTCGTGGCGGCGGACCACCTCCTCGAGCGCCCGGCGCAGCGCCGCGGGGTCCAGCGGCCCGTGCAGCCGCAGCGCGCGCAGGACGTTGTAGGCGGGGGAGCCGGGCTCGAGCTGGTCCAGGAACCAGAGCCGCTGCTGCGCGAAGGAGAGCGGCTGCCGGCCGCCGACGCCCCGGCCCCGCCGTGTCTCCGGCGGCGCGGGCGCGGCGCCCTCCCCGCGGGCGGCGTCGACCCGGGCGGCGAAGGCGGCCACGGTGGAGGCCTCGAAGAGGGCGCGGATCGGCAGATCCACCCCCAGGCGGTCGCGCACGCGGGAGATCACCTGCGTCGCCAGGAGCGAGTGCCCGCCCAGGTCGAAGAAGCGGTCGTGCGCGCCGGGGCTCGCCACGCGCAGCACCTCCGCCCAGACGGCGGACACCGCCTCCTCGGTGGGGGTGCGCGGGGCGACGCGGGCCTCCGCGGCGCCGGCCTCCGGCGCGGGGAGGGCCCGGCGGTCGGTCTTCCCGGTCGCGGTGAGCGGGAGCGCGTCCAGCACGGTCCAGGCGGAGGGGACCATGTACTCCGGGAGCCGCGCGCGCAGCGCCTCCCGCGCGGCGCCGGGGTCGAAGCCCACGGCGCCCGCGGCGGGGACCAGGTAGGCTGCCAGCCGCCGCTCCCCCGGCGCGTCCTCGCGCACCACCACGGCCGCGTCGCGCACGTCGGGGAGGTCGCGGAGGACGGCCTCCACCTCGCCGGGCTCGATGCGGAAGCCGCGGATCTTGACCTGCTGGTCGATGCGCCCCAGGAACTCCAGGGCGCCGTCGGCGCTCCAGCGGACGCGGTCGCCGGTGCGGTAGAGCCGCGCGCCGGGCTCCGCGGAGAACGGGTCGGGAACGAACCGCTCCGCGGTGAGGTCGGGACGCCCCAGGTACCCCCACGCCAGCCCCTCACCGCCCAGGAGGAGCTCCCCGGGGACGCCGGCCGGGACGGGGCCGTGCGCCGCGTCCGCCACGTACGCCGTGGTGTTGGCCAGGGCGCGCCCGATGGGGACGGTCGCGGCGCCGGCGGGGAGCTCCCGGACCTCGTGCCAGGTGGCGAAGGTGGTGCTCTCGGTGGGCCCGTAGACGTGCAGCAGCCGCGCCGGGCGCCGGTCGGCGAGGACGCGGCGCACGGCGTCCGGGTCCACCGCCTCCCCGCCGAACAGGAGGTGGCGCACCCCGCCGAAGGCGCCCGGGGCCTCGCGCGCCACCTGGTTGAAGAGCGCGGTGGTGAGGAAGAGCGCGGTGACCTCGCGCTCGCGCAGCTCGCGGGCGAGGGCGCGCGGGTCGAGCGCGGTGTCCCGGTCGATCCCCACCAGCGAGGCACCGGCCAGGAGCGCGCCCCACACCTCCCAGGTGGCCGCGTCGAAGACGGGGGTGGAGGCCTGCGCCACCCGGTCGTCCGGGGCCAGGCGCACGTAGTCGGTTGCCGCCACCAGGCGCACCACGGCGCGGTGCGGGACGGCCACGCCCTTGGGCGTCCCGGTGGAGCCGGAGGTGTAGACCACGTACGCCAGCGCCTCCGCCGGGACCGGGGCGCCCGCCCCGTCCACGGGGTGCGTGGCGATCTCCGCCGCGTCACCGTCCATGGACACGGCGCGGACGCCCTCCCCGTCCAGGAGCGGACGGTGCGCGTCGCGGGTGACGGCCAGCCGGACGCCGGCGTCGCGCAGGAGGAAGGCGAGGCGCTCGCGCGGGTGCGCAGGGTCGAGGGGAACGTAGGCGCACCCGGCCTTGAGCGCGGCCAGCCAGGCCGTCACCCCCTCCGCCCGCGGCTCCAGCAGGACGCCCACCCGGTCTCCCGGCGCGGCGCCGCGGGCGCGGAGGAGGGCGGCGAGCCGGTTCGCAGCCCGGTCCAGCTCCGCGTAGCTCGTGACGGCGGCGCCGTAGCGGAGCGCGGGGGCGTCGGGCGTGCGGCGCGCCTGTGCCTCGAAGAGGGCGTGGACGCTGGCGTCGCGCGGGAAGTCCGTGGCGGTGTCGTTCCACTCCCGGATCACGCGCTCCCGCTCCGCCGCGGTGAGGAGCGGGAGGTCGGCGAGGGAGCGCCGCGGGTCCGCCGCGATCCCCTCCAGGAGGAGGCGGAGCCGGTCCAGCATCCCCAGCACCGAGGCGCGCTCGAAGCGGCGCGTGTCGTACACCAGGCGGAGCACCATCTCCCGGCCGGCTCCCGCCACCAGCGTCAGCGGATAGCTGGAGCGCTCGAAGGCGTGCGCGCCTCCCACCTCCAGCCCGCCCGGCGCCCCCCGCCCTCCCCCGGCGTCGGGGTAGTTCTCGAACACCAGGAGGCTCTCGAAGAGCGGGACGCCGCGCGGCACCCTGCTCCACCCGTGCACCTCCACCAGCGGGGCATGCTCCCAGTCGCGGGTGGCGGCCTGCGCGTCCTGGAGGGAGCGCAGCCAGGGGAGGACGCCCGCGCCGGGCGGGACGCGCACGCGCACCGGGAGGGTGTTGATGAAGAACCCCACCATCCGCTCCACGCCGGCCAGCTCGGCCGGGCGCCCGGAGACGGTGGCGCCGAAGAGCACGTCCTCCTCCCCCGAGAAGCGCGACAGGAGGAGCGCCCAGGCGCCCTGCGCCAGCGTGTTCAGCGTCAGCTTCTCGCGCCCGGCGAGCGCCTGCAGCGCCCGGAAGGCCCCCCCGTCCAGCGCCGCCTCCTCGTAGGCGTGGCGCGCGTCGGGGTCGTCGCCGTCGGCGGGAGGCGGGGCCGGGTGATCGGCGGGGAGCGGGGTGGGCGCATCGAAGCCGCGGAGCGCGTCGCGCCAGAACGCCTCGGCTTCGGCCATGTCCCGCTCCGCCAGCCAGGCCACGTAGTCGCGGAAGGGGCGCGGCCGGGGGAGGGCGGGGTCGCGCCCGGCGACGAGCGCGTCGTAGGCGGCGAACACCTGCCCCAGCACCAGCGGGAGCGACCACCCGTCGCGCACCAGGTGGTGGTGGCTCCACACCAGGAGGTGCTCTCGCTCCCCGGTGCGCACCAGCGCGGCGCGCATCAGCGGCCCGCGCCGCAGGTCGAAGCCGCGCTCCCGGTCCTCGCGGAGGAACGCCTCCGGCGCCACCCCTTCCCGCAGCTGGAAGGGGATGCGGAGCCGGCGGTGCACCACCTGGAGCGGGCGGGGCGCCTCCTCCCAGGCGAACGAGGTGCGGAGCGCGGGATGGAGGTCGAACACGGCCTGCCACGCCCCCTCCATGGCCTCCGCGTCCACGGCGCCGCGCAGCGGGAGCGTGACCTGCTCGAAGTACACGTCGCCGCGCGCGTCCTCCACCGAGTGGAAGAGGAGCCCCTCCTGGAGCGGGGAGAGCGGGTACACGTCCTCCACCTCGCGGTGCGCCCCGCCCGCCGCGGTCAGCACCACGCGGTCCAGCTCCTCCTGCGACAGGCGGGCGAGGGGGAAGTCGGAGGGGGTGCAGGCGCCCGCCCCCGGCTCGCGGCAGTGCGCCACCAGCGCCCGCAGCTCGGCCGCGAAGCGCTCCGCCACGCGCTCCACGGTGTCGCGATGGTGCACCTCGCGCCCGAAGAGCCAGTCCACCCGCAGCTCCCCGCCCAGCACCATCCCGGTCACCTCCAGGAGGTGCCCGCGCTCCCCCAGCGGCCCGCGGTCGGCGCCGCGCCGCTCGCGCGCCGGGCGGAAGAGCGCCTCCCCCCCGATGGCGCCGTCGAACTGCCCCAGGTAGTTGAACAGCACCTCCGCCGCGGGGAGCGCGGCCAGCCGCTCCCGCAGCGCCGGGTCGGGGTGGAGGTGGCGGAGCACGCCGTAGCCGAGGCCGCGCTCGGGGACGGCGCGGAGCTGCTCCTTGGCGGCGACCAGCGCCGCGCCGGGGCCGGCGGCGGGGTCGGTCTCCAGGAGGAGCGGGGAGAGCGAGGTGAACCACCCCACCGTGCGCGACAGGTCCACGCCCTCGAACAGGTCCTCGCGCCCGTGCCCCTCCAGCCCCACCAGCACGCGCGTGGAGCCCGTCCACGCCCCCAGCGCCCGCGCGAGCGCGGCCAGGAGGAGATCGTCCACCCGGGTGCGGTAGGCGGCGGGCGCCTCCTGCAGGAGTGCGCGCGTCTCCTCCGCGGCAAGGCGCACGGTGGCCACGCGCATCCCCGACTCGGGGTTCGGGCCGGCGAGGTCGCGCGGGAGCGGGGGCACTTCCGCGCGGCGCGGGTCGGTCCAGTACGGGAGCTCGGCGGCGAGGGCGTCCGACGCGGCGTGCTCCGCCAGCCGCTCCGCCCAGCGGCGGAACGAGGTGGTCTTGGGGGGGAGGGCGCGCCCGCGGTACGCCGCCTCCAGGTCCTCCAGGAGGACGCGCCAGGAGACGCCGTCCACCGCCAGGTGGTGCACCACCACCATCAGGCGCTGCGGCTCCCCCGCCCCGCACTCCCAGAGCGCGACGCGCGCCAGCGGACCGCGCTCCAGCCCCAGGCTCCCCTGGAGCGCCGCCGCCCCGGCCTCGATCGCCGCGGAGAGCGCGTCCGCGGGGACGCCGCGCAGATCCAGCACGGTGAGCGGGACGGCACCGCCGGGCGGGGCGCTCTCCTGCCGCCACCCGTCCGCCCCGCGGTGGAAGCGCAGGCGGAGGGCGTCGTGGTGCTCCAGCACCCGGCCCAGGGCGCCGCGCAGCGCGCGCGGGTCCAGCCGCTCCCCGGCCTCGAACAAAAAGGCCTGGTTGTAGTGCCAGGGCTCGGGGAGCGCCTGCCCCAGCATCCAGCGCTGGATGGGGGTGAGCGGGACCTCGCCGGTGACCGGGCCCTGCTCGGCGACGGCCGCGGCGGCGGTCCCGGCCACGGCGGCCAGCTCGGCGACGGTCTGGTGCTGGAAGACCTGCCGCGGGGTGACGCGGACGCCGGCCTGCGCCGCGCGCGACACCACCTGGATGGAAAGGATGGAGTCGCCGCCGGACTCGAAGAAGTTGTCGTGTACGCCCACCCGCTCCACGCGGAGCACGCTCGCCCACACGGCGGCCAGGGTGGCCTCGGTGGGGGTGCGCGGGGCGGCGTACCCGCCGTCCGCGTCGCGGCGCACGGCCTCGGGCGCGGGGAGGGCGCGGCGGTCCAGCTTCCCGTTGGGGGTGAGCGGGAGCCGCTCCAGCGCCACCAGCGCGGAAGGGACCATGTACTCCGGGAGCCTCTCCCGCAGGAAGGCGCGCAGCTCGGCCGCGGCGGGGACGGCCGCGCCCGGCGCGGCGGCCAGGTAGGCCACCAGCCGCCGCTCCCCGGGCGCGTCCTCGCGGGCCACCACCGCCGCCTCGGCGACGGCGGGGTGGGCCTCCAGCGCGGCCTCCACCTCCGCCGGCTCGATGCGGTGCCCGCGCACCTTGACCTGCTGGTCCGCGCGGCCGGCCACTTCCAGGAGCCCGTCGGGGCGGCGGCGCGCCAGGTCGCCGGTGCGGTACAGCCGCGCGCCGGGCTCGCGCCCGAACGGGTCGGGGACGAAGCGCTCGGCCGTCAGCTCCGGCCGCCCCAGGTACCCCCGCGCCACGCCCTCCCCGCCGATGAGCAGCTCCCCGGCGACGCCCACGGGGACGACCTCCCCGTGCCGGTCCACCAGGTGGATGCGGGTGTTCGCCACCGGCGTCCCCACCGGGACCCCGCCGTCCGCGGACTCCACGCGGTGCGTGGCGGACCAGACGGTGGTCTCCGTGGGCCCGTACATGTTGTGCAGCTCGCCGACGCCGGCGGCGAGCGCCTCCGCCGCCAGCGGCGCCGGGAGCGCCTCCCCGCCCAGGAGGAGCTTGCGCAGCCCCGCCAGGGCGCGCGGCGCGTCCGGGTCGGGGAGGACGGTGCGCAGCGTGGAGGGGGTGCACTGGAGGTGCGTGACGCCGTGGCGGAGCACCTGTGCCGCCAGCGGCTCGTCGTCCTCCGCGTCGTCCGGGACGGGCTCGCAGGCGCGGCGGCGGACCTCGTCCAGCCGCTCCAGGGCCGCGAGCGTGGCGTCCGCGTCCACCCCGAAGTCGATCAGGCAGGCCAGCTCGTCCACCCCGATCTCCCGCAGCCGGTCCACCACGTCCAGGCAGTGCTCCACCGTTCCCAGGAGCCCGCTGGTGCCGTAGTAGCGCTCGAAGGCGTGCTCCAGGAGGGCGTCCAGGTCCTCCGGGTCCAGCGCGGCGAAGTCGGTCCCCCGCCCCAGCGAGCGGGTGAGGCTCTGCATCAGCCCCACGGAGGTGGCGAGGTACCCCTTGAAGGGCCCGCGCACCGTCGCTCGCGGACGGTCTCCTCGCTCTCCCCCACGAAGGTGTGGAGCATCAGCGCCACGCGCCCGGCCTCCGGGTCGTGCCCGTGGCGGCGCAGCGCGTCGCGGTACACCCGGACCTTGGCCGCCAGCTCGTCGGGGCTCTGCCCCAGGAGGTGGGTGAGGACGTTGTACCCGCGCGCCCCGGCGGCCTCGAACGTTTCCGGGTTCCCCGCGGCGGTCACCCAGACGGGGAGCTCGGCCTGCACGGGACGCGGGAGGGTGCGCACCTCCACCTCCGCGCCGGTCCCGCCGGGGAGGCGCACGGCGTCGCCGCGCCACAGGCTCCGCACCGTCTCGATCCCGCGGAGCATCACCTCCTTGCGCTCCGTGTAGCTGCCGGGTGCCAGGACGAAGTCGTCCGCGTGCCACCCCGACGCGAAGGAGATCCCCACCCGCCCCCGCGACAGCACGTCCACCACCGACCACTCCTCCGCCACGCGCACCGGGGAGTGCAGCGGGAGGACGACGCTCCCGGCGCGGATTCCGACCCGCTCCGTCACCGCCGCCACGGCGGCCCCGGTCACCGACGGGTTGGGGTACAGCCCGCCGAAGGCGTGGAAGTGCCGCTCCGGCGTCCACACCGCCGCGAAGCCGTTCCGGTCGGCGAACTTCGCCCCCTCCATCAGGAGCCGGTAGCCGTCCGCCCCGGCGTCGCTCCCCCCGCTGGCGAAGTAGAAGAGCGAGAACTCCACCGGCCGGGTGGAGCGCCGCGGACGCGCGGGCGCCGCCGCGCTCCCCGCGTGGACCACGACGCGGAACCCGCGCGCCAGCGTCCAGAGCAGCTCCAGCACGGAGATGTCGAACGAGATGCTGGTGACCGCGAGCCAGGTCCCCCCCTCGCCGCCCACGCGCCCGTCCATGGCGGCGAAGAAGCTGAGCGCGTTGCGGTGCGTGACGCCGACGCCCTTGGGCTGCCCGGTGGAGCCGGAGGTGTAGATGACGTAGGCCAGGTTGTCGGGGGAGACGCCCCCCACCCCCGACCCCTCCCCCACAAGGGGGGAGGGGAGAACTGCATCGTGCTCCGGAGACACCGGAGTCCCGTCCGGGGCGACGCACTCCACGCCGTCGGGGAGGAGGGCGCGGTGGCGCTCGCGGACCACGGCGACGTGGAGGCCGGAGTCGGCGGCCATGTGGGCCAGGCGCTCGCGCGGGTACGACGGGTCGAGGGGGACGTAGGCGCCGCCGGCCTTGAGCACGCCCAGGAGCGCCACCACCATCCCGGCGGAGCGCTCCACGCACACGCCGACGCGCGCTTCGGGGCCGACGCCGCGTAGGCGGAGGGCGCGGGCCAGGCGGTCGGCGCGGCGGTCCAGCTCGGCGTAGGACAGCTCCTCGCCGCGGAACACCAGGGCGACGGCGTGGGGGGTGCGCGCGGCCTGCGCCTCGAATGCCTGGTGGACGCAGAGGTCGCGCGGGAAGGAAGCCTCCGTGGCGTTCCACTCCTCCACGATCCGGCGGCGCTCCGCCTCCCCCAGCATGGGGATGTCGGGGAGGGGGCGGTCCGGACCGGCGGCGATCCCCGCGGCCAGGTTGCGGAAGTGCTCCGCCATCCGGAGGACGGTGGAAGCGTCGAACAGGTCGGCGGCGTACTCCATCGCCCCCGCCAGGCGGTCCCCGTGCTCGCCCAGGGAGAGGGACAGGTCGAACTTGGCGACGGTCAGCGCGATCCCCTCGGGCGACGCCTCCACCCCGGGGAGGGAGAGCGACCCGTCGCCGGCGTTCTGGAGGGCGAAGAGGACCTGGAAGACGGGGCTCCGCCCCAGGTCGCGCTCGGGGTCCAGCTCGTCCACCAGCCGCTCGAAGGGGAGCTCCTGGTGCGCGAAGGCGCCCAGGGTCGTCTCCCGCACGCGCCCCAGCGCTCCCGTGAACGTCGGCGCGCCGCCGAGGTCGGTGCGGAGGGCGAGCATGTTCAGGAAGAAGCCGATCATCCCCTCCGTCTCGGGCTCGGTGCGCCCGGCGACCATGGTCCCCACCACCAGGTCCTCCTCCCCGGACCAGCGCGCCAGGAGAAGCTGGAAGGCGGCCAGGAGCACCATGAACGGCGTGGCCCCCTCGCGGCGGGCGAGGGCGTGCACCCCCGCGGACACCGCGGGCGGGAGCTCCAGCAGCTCGGCGCCGCCGCGGTAGCTCTGCGCCGCGGGGCGGGGACGGTCCGTGGGGAGCTCCAGCGCGGGCGCGCCCGACAGCCGCTCGCGCCACCAGGCGAGCTGCCGCTCCATCTCCTCGTCGCGGAGGTGCTCGCGCTGCCAGACGGCGTAGTCGGCGTACTGCACCGGGAGGGGGGGGAGCGGCGAGGGCCCGCCCGCCGCGAACGCGCCGTACAGCGCCGCCAGCTCGTCCAGGAGGACGCCGAGCGACCACCCGTCGCTGGCGACGTGGTGCATGGTGAGGAGGAGGACGTGCTCCCCCGGCGCCAGGCGCAGCAGCACGGCGCGCAGGAGCGGCCCGGCCGCCAGGTCGAAGGGGCGCGCCGCTTCCGCGGCCACCCGCCGCTCCGCTTCGGTCTCCCGCTCCCCCGCGGGGAGGGCGGCGAGGTCCAGTGTCGTCAGCGCGAGCCCCGCGTACGGGAGCACCACCTGCACCGGCTCGCCCTCTTCGGCGGCGAACACGGTGCGCAGCACCTCGTGCCGCCGGACGACCTCGCCGAGCGCCCGCTCCAGCGCGTCGGCGTCCAGCGCTCCCCGCAGCCGCCAGGCGACGGGGACGTTGTAGAGCGGGCTCCCGGGGTCGAGCTGGTCCAGGAACCAGAGGCGCCGCTGCGCGAACGAGAGCGGGACGGGCCCGTCCGTGCCGCGCGGCCGGATGCGCCCCGCCGCGGGCGCGGGCGCCTCGCCCTCCTCCTCGGCCATGAGGAGGGCGAGGAGGTCCAGCTTGTCGCCGAAGAGGGTGTCGCGGGTGCTCACGGGAGGCGCTCCGGGCGGATGAGACCGCGCCGCCAGCCCGTCGGGCGAATGAATTCGCTGCAACAACGGCACGAAGTCCGCCTTCGCGGACTAACGGCAACCGCGGAACATCCCCTGTAGTTCTCCCCTCCCCCGCAGGCGGGGGAGGGGCCGGGGGTGGGGGGTGCAGTTGCCGTTCCCGCAGTACCCGTAAAATCCGTTGCGGAGGGAGACAGCCGGGCAGTTTCGGCTGGCTCCCTCCGGGGCGGGGAGACTCGCCGCGGTTTGGCGAGGCTCACCGCCCCCGCGGAGGAGACCGGCGGCAGTTTGCCGGGCTCCGGAGCGGCCCCGAAGCACGAAGACCTCACTTCACCAGCCTCCGCGTCTCCCGCGACGCCCGCTGGATGCGCCCGCCGGCCACGCGCGCCCCGCTCCCCACCAGATCGTCCACGCGCCGCGCCAGCTCCTCGACGGTGACGTACTGGAACAGGTCGGCTACCCGCAGCTCCACCCGGAACACCTCGCGCACCCGCGACGCCACCTGCGTGGCCAGGAGCGAGTGCCCGCCCAGCTCGAAGAAGCCGTCGCGGACGCCGACGCGATCCACGCCCAGGACCGCGCCCCAGATCTCTGCCAGCCCCTGCTCGGTGGGGGTGCTCGGCGCGACGTACGCCTCCTCGTCCGCGGCGAGCTTCGGCGCGGGGAGGGCGCGGCGGTCCAGCTTCCCGCTCGCGGTGAGCGGGAGCGCGTCCAGGACGACCACGGCGGCGGGGACCATGTGCTCCGGGAGCCTTTCCCGCATCCAGCCCCGCAGCTCGGGAACGGGAGGAATCTCCGCCCCGGGCGCGGGGACGAGGTAGGCCGCGAGCGACGCCTCCCGCGCGACGACGGCGGCGTCGCGGACCGCCGGGTGCTCGCGGAGCACGGACTCCACCTCGCCCAGCTCGACGCGGAAGCCGCGCACCTTGACCTGGTGGTCGGTGCGCCCCAGGTACTCCAGCTCCGCGTCCGGCGCCAGCGCGCCCGGTCGCCGGTGCGGTACAGCCGCGCGCCGGGGTCGCCGAAGGGGTCGGGGACGAACTTCTCGGCGGTCAGGTCGGGGCGGCCGAGGTAGCCGCGCCCCACCTGCACGCCCCCCAGGTACAGCTCGCCGGGGACGCCCACGGGGGCGGGCTCCAGCGCCCCGTCCAGCACGTACGTGCGGGTGTTCGCCACCGGCCTCCCGATGGGGACGGTCCCCCGGAGGTCGTCCGGCACGCACGCCCAGGAAGTCACGTCCACGGCGGCCTCGGTGGGCCCGTACAGGTTGTGCAGCTCCACCCCCGGCAGCGCGGCGAAGAAGCGCTGCTGCAGCGGGTAGGAGAGCGCCTCGCCGCTGCACACCACCCTGCGCAGCGAGCCGCGCTCGGCCCCGCCACCTCTCCAGGAAGGCGTGGAGCATGGAGGGGACGAAGTGGAGCGTGGTGATCCGCTCGCCGGCGACGACGGAGCGCAGGTAGGCGGGCTCGCGGTGCCCGCCGGGGCGGGCCACCACCAGGCGCGCGCCGGCCAGGAGCGGCCAGAAGAACTCCCAGACGGAGACGTCGAAGCTGAAGGGCGTCTTCTGCAGCACGGCGTCGTCGGCGCCCAGCCCGTACCGCTCCTGCATCCAGAGGAGGCGGTTCACCACCCCCCGGTGGGCGTTCATGGCTCCCTTGGGACGCCCGGTGGAGCCGGAGGTGTAGATGACGTACGCCAGCGAGCCGGGGTCGGCCGCCACCCCGGTGGGGCCGGCGGGGTGCGCGGCGATCCGCTCCGCGTCGGCGTCCAGGCGGACGACCGCGGCGCCGTGCTCGGGGAGCCGCTCCGCCGGACCCGACTCCGTCACCAGGACGCGCACGGCGGAGTCGGCGAGCATGTACGCCAGGCGCTCCGCCGGGAGCTGCGGGTCGAGGGGAACGTACGCGCCCCCGGACTTGAGGACGGCGAGCAGCGCGACCACCATCTCCGCCGAGCGCTCCAGACACACCCCCACCCGCACCTCGGGGCCGGCGCCCACTCCGCGGAGGTGGTGCGCGAGGCGGTTGGCCCGGCGCTCCAGCTCGCCGTAGGTCAGCGCCTCTCCCTCGAAGACGACGGCGACGGCGTCCGGCGTCCGCGCCGCCTGCTCCTCGAAGAGCCGGTGGACGCTCGGGTCCCGCGGGTACGCCCGCTCGGTCGCGTTCCACTCCGCCACCACCTGGCGCCGCTCGGCGGGGGGGAGGAGGGGGACGTGCGCCACGGGGCGGAGGGGGTCGGCGGCGACGCCTTCCAGGAGGACGCCGAGGTGGACGAGCATGCGGTCCACCGTGGCGGCGTCGAACAGCTCGGCGCGGTAGGAGAGGGCGCCGCCCAGCTCGTCGCCCTCCTCGGCGACGGCGAGGGAGAGGTCGAAGTGCGTGACCTCCCCCTCGCGCCGGATCGGCTCGGCGTCCAGCGCGCCGAAGCGCACCGCCGTCCGCTCGTTGTTCTGCAGGACGAACATGGCCTGGAAGAGCGGGGCGTGCGCGAGGCTCCGCTCGGGGCTCATCTCCTCCACCAGCTTCTCGAAGGGGAGGTCCTGGTGCGCGTAGGCGCCCAGCGTGGTCTCCCGCACCTGCGCCAGCAGGGCGCGGAAGCCGGGGTCCGCGGAGAGGTCGGCGCGCAGGACCAGGGTGTTCACGAAGAAGCCGATCAGCCCCTCGGTCTCCAGCCGGGTGCGCCCGGCGATGGGGGTGCCGACGCTGACGTCGTCCTGCCCCGAGTAGCGGGCCAGGAGCGCCTGCCACGCGGCGAGCAGCGCCATGAAGAGCGTGGCCCCCTCGCGGCGCGCCAGCTCCCGCACCGCCCGCGAGACCGCCGGGGGGAGCGCGAAGCCGCGGTGCCCCCCGCGCGGGCTCTGCACCGGCGGGCGGGGGCGGTCGACCGGAATCTCCAGGAGCGGGGGCGCCCCGGCCAGCCGCTCGCGCCACCAGGCCATCTGCCGCTCCAGCGTCTCCCCCGTGAGCCAGGCGCGCTGCCAGGCGGCGTAGTCGGCGTACTGCACGGGGAGCGGCGGGAGCGCGGCGGCCTCGCCGCCGGAGTGAGCGGTGTAGAGCGCGGACAGCTCCCCGAACAGGATCCCGGTGCTCCACCCGTCGCTGACCACGTGGTGCACGGCCACCAGGAGCGCCCACTCCTCCTCGCCGAGGCGGAGGAGGGAGGCGCGGAGCAGCGGTCCCCGCTCGAGGTCGAACGGCGCCATGGCCTCGGCCTGCGCGCGCCGCAGCGTCTCGGCCTCGCGGGCGGCGTCCGGGAGTGCGCGGAGGTCGTCCACCGGGAGGGGGAAGGGTCCGGCGGGGGCGACCACCTGCACCAGCGCCCCCTCGCGCAGGGCGAGCGTGGTGCGCAGCGACTCGTGGCGGCGCTGGAGCCCGGCGAAGGCGCGCTCCAGCGCCCGCGGGTCCAGCGCGCCGCGCAGGCGGAGCGCGTACGGCATGTTGTAGGCGGGGCTCTCCGGCTCCATCTGCTGGATGAACCAGAGGCGCTGCTGCGCGAAGGAGGCGGGGAGGGGCCGGTCGCGCGGGACCGGGACGAGCGGCGGCGCCTGCACGCCGAGGCTGGCGCGCAGGAGCGCCTCCACCCGCTCCGCGAGCCCCGCCACCGTGGGGACCTCGAAGACGGCGCGGAGCGGAAGCTCGATCCCGAAGGCGGCCCTGACCCTCGACACCACCCGGGTGGCCAGGAGCGAGTGCCCGCCCAACTCGAAGAAGCCCTGCCGCGCGCCCACCCGCTCCAGCTTCAGCACCTCGGCATAGATCCCCGCCAGGATCTCCTCCGCCGGGGTGCGCGGCGGCTCCTCCCCCGCTTCCTCGCTCCCGGCCTCCGGAGCGGGGAGCCCGCGCCGGTCGGTCTTGCCGTTGGGGGTCAGCGGGATGCGCTCCAGCGCCACGAACGCGGCCGGCACCATGTAGTCCGGGAGCCGCTCGCGCAGGTGCGCCCGCAGTTCCTCCGAGGTAGGCGCCTCCGCCCCCTCTCTTCCCGTGACGTACGCCACCAGCCGCCGCTCCCCCGGCTCGTCCTCCCGCGCGACCACCACCGCGTCCCGCACGCCGGGGTGCGCACGCAGCGCCCCCTCGATCTCCCCCGGCTCGATGCGGAACCCGCGCACCTTGACCTGCTGGTCGGTCCGCCCCAGGTACTCCAGCGTCCCCTCCTCGCGCCACCGCACCCGGTCCCCCGAGCGGTACATCCGCGCTCCTGCCTCCGCGGAGAACGGGTCCGGGACGAAGCGCTCCGCCGTCAGCTCCGGACGCCCCAGGTACCCGCGCGACACCCCCGCGCCCCCCACGTACAGCTCGCCCGGGACGCCCACCGGCACGGGCTGCAGCCGCGCGTCCAGCAGGTAGACGCGCACGTTGGCGACCGGCCGCCCCACGTGGACCGCGTCGCCCTCCCCGAGCCGCGCGACCGTGGTGTTGACCGTCGCCTCGGTGGGCCCGTAGTGATTCCACACCGCCACTCCGGGGAACGTCTCCAGCGTCCGCTCCACCAGCTCCGGCGAGAGCGCCTCCCCGCCCAGCAGCACCGCCCGCAGCCCCTCCGGCCCCTGCGCCTCCCCGGAGCGGACCCGCTCCAGCATCGCGCGCCACAGCGACGGCACCCCGCCGAACGACACCCGCTCGCGCCCGGCAAGCTCCGCCAGCAGCGCCGCCGGGTCGGTGACCGTCTCCTCGGGGAGCACCCACACGGCCCCGCCCCGCAGCAGCGGCGGGAAGAGCTGCCGCACGTGCGCGTCGAAGCTCAGCCGGCTCACCAGCGGGAGGTCGAAGCCCTCCGCGCCCAGCACCTCCCGGTCGAACCAGGACAGGTAGTTGACCACGCCCCGGTGGGTCACCAGCACGCCCTTGGGGGTGCCGGTCGAGCCGGAGGTGTAGATGACGTAGCAGAGGTTGTCGGGGGAGGCCTGCAGGCCCCCACCCGGCTCGCCTCGGGCTCGCCACCCTCCCCCGTTCCGGGGGAGGGGCATTTCCACGCTTCGATCCTCGCCCTCCGTCGTGTCGTAGTCGTGCTCCCCTCCCCCCTTGTGGGGGAGGGGTCGGGGGTGGGGGGTATCCACGTCCACCCTCGCCCCCCCGAACGCCCCCAGCCGCCCCTCCAGCGTCGCGTGCATCACCAGCACCGCCGCGCCGGCGTCCTCCAGCATGAAGAGGAGGCGCTCGTCGGGGTAGCCGGGGTCCAGCGCGACGTAGGCGGCGCCCGCCTTGAGGATGCCGAGCACGGCCACGACGACTTCCGCGCCGCGCTCCAGGAACAGGCCGACGCGCGCGTCGGGACCGACTCCCAGGCCGCGCAGCCGCCTCGCGAGCCGGTCCGCGCGGGCGTCCAGCTCGGCGTAGGTCAGCCGCTCGCCGGGGGCGACCACCGCGACGGCGGCGGGCGTCCGCCGCGCCTGGGCCTCGAACAGCTCGTGGACGCAGAGGCCGGCGGGATACGCGGCGTCGGTGGCGTTCCACTCCTCCAGCACACGGCGGCGCTCGTCCGCGCCGAGGATCGCGAGGGCGGAGACGGGGACGTCCGGGTCGGCGGCAACCGACTCCAGGAGCGTCCGCAGGTGCTCGGTGATGCGCCGGGCGGTGGACTCCTCGAACAGGTCCTCCGCGTACGCGACGCCCCCGTGCAGCTCGTCGCCCACCTCGGCCAGGGTGAGCGTGAGGTCGTACTTGGCCGCCTGGCGCTTCCCGTCGAGGAAGGAGAGCCGCAGCGCCGTCTCCTCCACGTCGGCGGTGGGCGCGTTCTGCAGGGCGAACATCACCTGGAAGACCGGGCTGCGGCTCAGGTCGCGGTCGGGTGCCAGCTCCTCCACGATCTTCTCGAAGGGGAGGTCCTGGTGCGCGTACGCCCCGAACGTCCGCTCCCGCACCTGCCGGAGCAGGCCGCGGAACGACGGGTCGCCCGACAGGTCGGCGCGCAGCGCCAGCGTGTTCACGAAGAAGCCGATCAGCCCCTCGATCTCGCTCCGGTTCCGGTTCGCGATGGCCGTTCCCACCACCACGTCGTCCTGGCCCGCGTACCGGGACAGGAGCGCCTGGAACGCCGCCAGGAGCGGCATGAACAGCGTGGCTTCCTCCTCCCGCGCCAGCTCCCGCAGCGCCGCGGCGACCCCCGCGGGGACGGTGAAGCGCACCGAGCCCCCCCGGTAGGTGGGGACCGCCGGGCGTGGGTGGTCGGTCGGGAGCTCCAGAACCGGCGCGCCGGCGAGCTCCCCGCGCCAGTAGGCGAGCTGCGCCTCCAGGCGCTCCCCGCTCAGGTACTCCCGCTGCCACACCGCGAAGTCCGCGTACTGGAGGGGGAGGTCGGGGAGACGCGGCTCCTCCCCCGCGGCGAAGGCGGCGTACGCCACCGTCAGCTCGCGGAGCAGGATCCCCATGGACCACCCGTCGCTGACGACGTGGTGCATGGCCAGGAGGAGGACGTGCTCCTCCTCCGACAGCCGCAGCAGCGCGGCGCGGAAGAGCGGTCCCGTGGCCAGGTCGAAGGGGCGGCGGGCGTCCTCGACCACGCGGCGCTCCAGCTCCGCCGCGCGCTCCCCGGGGGGGAGGCCGGACAGGTCCTCCCGCGGGAGGTCGAAGGGGCGCCAGGAGAGCACCACCTGCACCGGCTCCTCGTCCTCCACCGCGAACACGGTGCGCAGCGCCTCGTGCCGGAGGACGATCTCCCCCAGGCTCCGGGCCAGCGCGTCCGCGTCGAGCGGCCCCTTCAGGCGGAGCGCGGAGGGGACGTTGTAGAAGGGGTTCCCGGGCTCCATCCGGTCCACGAACCAGAGGCGCTGCTGGGCGAAGGAGGGCGGGAAGACGAAGACTTCCTCGTCCTCCGCGTCCAGTGGGGCGGCGCCTCCCTCGATGGGGTCCACGGGCGTGCTCATCTGTGATCCGGTTCGGGCCTGCTCCGGCTCCGGGTCGGGCGCCGCCTCCCTGGGCACGGGGGCGATCCGGGCGGAGTCCGGGGAGAACGCCTCCCCGCCCTCCTCCGCCAGGAGGAGAGCGAGGAGGTCCACCTTGTCGAAGAACACGTCGTCCGGGCTTCCGTTGCTCACTTCACCACCCTCCGCGTCTCACGAGAAGCCCTCCCGATGCGTCCGCCGGCCACGCGGGAGCCGCTCGCCACCAGCTCGTCCACGCGCCGCGCCAGCTCCTCGACGGTGAGGTGCTGGAACAGGTCGGCCACCAGCAGCTCCACCCGGAACGCCTCGCGCACCCGCGACGCCACCTGCGTGGCCAGGAGCGAGTGCCCGCCCAGGTCGAAGAAGTCGTCGCGGACGCCGACGCGCTCCACCCCCAGGACCGCGCCCCAGATCCCGGCCAGCCGCTCCTCGGTGGGGGTGCGCGGCGCGGCGTACGCCTCCTCGTCCGCAGCGAGATGCGGCGCGGGGAGGGCACGGCGGTCCAGCTTCCCGCTCGCGGTGAGCGGGAGCGCGTCCAGGACGACCAGCGCCGCGGGAACCATGTGCTCCGGGAGCCTTTCCCGCGCCCACCCCCGCAGCTCGGCGGCGGGCGGGATCTCCGCCCCCGGCGCGGGGACGAGGTACGCCGCGAGCGAAGCCTCCCGCACCACGACGGCGGCGTCGCGCACGGCCGGGTGCTCGCGGAGCACGGACTCCACCTCGCCCGGCTCCACACGGAAGCCGCGCACCTTGACCTGGTGGTCGGTGCGCCCCAGGTACTCCAGCGCCCCGCCGGCGAGCCGGCGCACGCGGTCGCCGGTGCGGTACAGGCGCGCCCCGGGCGTGCCGGAGAACGGGTCGGGGACGAAGCGCTCCGCCGTCAGGTCGGGGCGGCCCAGGTAGCCGCGCGCGAGCTGTGCCCCGCCCAGGTACAGCTCCCCGGGGACGCCCGCCGGCGCGGCCCGCATCCCCTCGCCCAGCACGTGGGCGCGCGTGTTGGCGACCGGGAGCCCGATGGGAACCACGGCCCCCGCGCCGCCCTCGGCGAAGCGGTGCCAGGTGGCGTCGATGCAGGTCTCGGTGGGGCCGTACAGGTTCACCACCTCGGCGCCCGTGCGCTCCCGGACGCGCGCCGCCACCCCGGCCGGGAGCGCCTCGCCGCCGCAGAAGACGCGGCGCAGCGGCCCGCACCCCTCCCACCCCGGCTCGTCCAGGAGGACGGCGAGGAGCGAGGGGACGAACTGCGCCACGGTGACGCCCTCGCCGCTCAGCACCCGGAGGAGGAGCGCCGGGTCGCGCTGCGCGTCGGGCGGCGCCAGCACCAGCCGCGCCCCCGCCAGGAGCGGGGCGAGCACTTCCCACACGGAGGCGTCGAAGCCGAGCGAGGTCCGCTGGAGGACGCGGTCGTCCGCCGCGAGCGGAAGCTCCTCCTGCATCCACCGCATGTGGTTGGCGAGCGCCCCGTGCGGCACGGCGACGCCCTTGGGGCGGCCGGTGGAGCCGGAGGTGTAGATGACGTAAGCGAGAGTATCGGCCGAGACCGTAGTACCCCCCACCCCCGACCCCTCCCCCACAAGGGGGGAGGGGAGAACTACGTCGTGCTCCGGAGACACGGAGCTGGCGTCCGTGGGGGCGCTCGGGCTCGCCACCCTCCCCCAATCCTGGGGGAGGGCCATCTCCACGCTTCGATCCTCGCCCTCCGTCGTGTCGTAGTCGTGCTCCCCTCCCCCCTTGTGGGGGAGGGGCTGGGGGAGGGGGGTACTGCCCGGCGCGCCGGAGCCTGCCTCCACCCGCACCGCCTCCACCCCCTCCGGCACGCTCCCCGCCGCCGCCGCGTGCGTGAGCGCCAGCGCGACCCCGGCGTCCTCCGCCACCCAGCGCAGCCGCTCGGCAGGGTAGGCGGGGTCCAAAGGGACGTAGGCGGCGCCCGCGCGGAGGACGGCCAGGACGGCCACCACCATCTCCGGGCTGCGCGCGAAGCAGACGCCCACGCGCGACTCGGGGCCGACGCCGCGCGCCCGCAGCGCGGCGGCGAGACCGGCGGAGCGGCGCTCCAGCTCGGCGTACGTGAGCGCTTCCGTGCCGAGCGAGACCGCCACGGCGTCCGGCGTGCGCGCCGCCTGCTCCGCGAACGCCTCGTGGACCGGGACGAACGGCCAGTCGCGCCCGGTGTCGCTCCAGCCGGACGACGCCTCGCCGGCCGCGTCGGAGGGGAGGTCCGCGGCGACGGGGGACGCCGGGTCCGCGGCCATCCGCCGCAGCGCGGCGAGGTAGCGGGCCACCAGGCGCTCCGCCTGCTCCGCGGAGAAGCGGGCCGTGTCGTGCTCCACGAACAGCTGCACGGCCGCGCTCCCCGTCCCCGACTCGAAGCTCACGGCCAGGGGGAAGCTGGTGCTCCCCGAGCCGCGCGACTCCAGGAAGCGCCCGCCCTCCGAGGCGGCGACGCGGTCCAGGACGTGGAAGTGCACGTAGTTGAAGGTGGCCTCGAAGAGCGGCTCCCCGCCCCGCATCCGCTGGATCTCCGCCACGGGGAAGCGCCGGAAGGGGAGGATGCTCCGCTCGGTCTCGAACACCGAGCGCGCCAGCTCCTCCCAGCTCCCCCCGCGCATGCGGTGGCGGAAGGGGAGGGTGTTGAGGAAGAGCCCCAGCACCCGCTCGCCGTCCGTCCCCTCGGGGCGGCCGTTGGACACCAGCCCGGTGACCACGTCGTCCGTCCCCGCCTCGGCGGCGAGGACGGCCAGGTGCGCCGCCAGGAGCGCGGTGCGCAGCGGGACCCCGGCGCGCCGGGCGAACCGGTGCACCCCCTCCGCCGCCTCACCGTCCAGCGTCCCGACCGCCACGCGGCTCCCGGTGCTCCCCCCCTCCGCCAGCGAGGGCGGGACGGTGGGGACGGCGTCCTCCACCTGCCGCGCCCAGAAGTCGCGGGCGGCGGGGGAGGCCAGCGCCTCGCGCTCCAGCGCCACGAAGTCGCGGAAGACCGCTGCGGGGGGCGCGGCGACGGGCGCCGCCTCCCCCGCGGGGGCGAAGAGGAGCGCGAACAGCTCGGCCAGGAACGAGGCCACGCTCCACCCGTCCAGGATGGAGTGGTGCTCGGTGAAGCCCAGCTCCCACTCGTCCGCGGCGCGCAGGTGCGCGTGGCAGCGGATGAGCGGCGGCGCGCTCCAGTCGAAGCGGCGGGTCCTCTCGGCCGTCATCCACTCGTCCACCGCCCGGTCCTGCTCCGCGCGGTCGAGGCGCGACACGTCGCGCACGACGAGCGGGAAGGAGGCCTCGCGGTGCACCCGCTGCACGGGCTCGGAGAAGCGGGCCAGGTCGAACGAGGTGCGCAGGACGGAGTGCCGCTCCGCGACCGCCCGGAGCGCGGCGCGCAGCCGCGCCTCGTCGAAGGGGGCGCGCAGCCGGAAGGAGTGGACGTTCTGGTAGGTGGCCTCGCGCGGGTTCTCCTCGGTGTGGTAGACCATCCCGAGCTGGAGGCGCGTCATCGGGTAGGCGTCCTCGATCCCCTCCGGGACGAGCGCGCGGTCCGCCTCCGACAGGAGGGCGAACGGCTCGCGCCCCGCCCCGTCCTCCGCGCGGTGCCCGCGGACCTCGCGCGCCAGCTCGGCGACGGTCTGGTGGCGGAACAGGTCGGTGAGGTCGAAGCCGATCCCCCGCTCGCGGGCGCGGGCCAGGAGCTGGATGCTGCGGATGGAGTCGCCGCCCAGCGCGAAGTAGTTGTCGTCCACCCCCACGCGCTCCACCCCCAGCGACTCCGCCCACACCTCGGCGAGCGCGGCCTCCACCTCCGTGCGCGGGGCCACGTACCCGGCCCCTTCGTCCGGGCGGGCGCCGTCGGGCGCGGGGAGGGCGCGCCGGTCGACCTTGCCGTGCGGCGTCAGCGGGAAGGCGTCCAGGAGCACGAAGGCGGCGGGGACCATGTGCTCCGGGAGCCGCTCCGCCAGGTGCGCGCGCAGGTCGGCCAGGGGGACCGGCCCGTCGGCGACCAGGTAGGCGACCAGGCGCTTCTCGCCGGGAACGTCCTCGCGCGCCAGCACCAGCGCCTCGCGCACACCCGTGTGGGCGAGGAGGGCGCTCTCGATCTCGCCGGGCTCGATGCGGAAGCCGCGCACCTTGACCTGGCTGTCGGCGCGGCCCAGGTACTCCAGCTCCCCGTCGGCGCGCCGGCGCGCCCGGTCGCCGGAGCGGTAGAGGCGCGCCCCCGGCTCGCCGGAGAAGGGGTCGGGGACGAAGCGCTCGGCGGTGAGCTCCGGCCGCCCCAGGTACCCCCGCGCCACCCCCGCCCCGCCCACGTACATCTCCCCGGGGACGCCCGGGGGGACGGGCTCCGCCCGCCGGTCCAGCACGTACACGCGCAGGTCGGGGAGCGGCTCGCCGATCGCGCTCCCCCGCCCCGCCTCCGCGTCCGCCAGGGTGACGGGGCGGAAGGTGACGTGCACCGTCGTCTCGGTGATCCCGTACATGTTCACCAGCCGCGGCGCCCCGTCCCCGTGCCGGGCGAGCCAGGGGAGGAGGGTGCGCGGCTCCAGCGCCTCCCCGCCGAACACCACCCAGCGCAGCGCCAGGCGGTCCGCCGCGCCCGCGGCCTCGTCGGCGCGGACCAGCTGGCGGAAGGCGGAGGGCGTCTGGCTGAGCACGGTGACGCGCTCGCGGGCGAGCAGCGCGCGGAACGCCTCCGGGTCGCGGCTGGTGGCGAAGGGGACGACCACCAGGCGCCCCCCGTACAGCAGCGCGCCCCAGATCTCCCACACCGAGAAGTCGAAGGCGTAGGAGT
The DNA here is from genome assembly GCA_963733105.1 of uncultured Gemmatimonadales bacterium. Lineage (GTDB taxonomy): Bacteria > Gemmatimonadota > Gemmatimonadetes > Longimicrobiales > Longimicrobiaceae > JAFAYN01. The sequence goes on from CAVTCB010000012.1 coordinate 233,510, forward strand.
GGAAGAGCGTCCACACGTCCTCCTCGCCGAAGCCGAACCGGTGCTCGGTGGCGCGGAAGAGGCGCACGACGTTGGCGTGGGTGACCACGACGCCCTTGGGACGCCCGGTGGAGCCGGAGGTGTAGATCACGTACGCCGCGTTCCCGGGGAGGACCTCCGGGAGGTCGACGTCGCCGCCCTCCTCGGACGCCTCGTCCAGGGAGAGCACGGGGACCCCCGTCTCCGGGAGGAGGCGGGCGCAGCTCGTCCTGCGCGAGGACCAGGGCGCACCCGGAGTCCTCCAGCAGGTAGGCGATGCGCTCCGCGGGGTAGGCCGGGTCCACGGGGACGTAGGCGCCGCCCGCCTTGAGGATGCCCAGGACGGCGACCACCAGCTCGACGGACCGCTCGGCGCAGAGGGCGACGCGCGTCTCGGGGCCCACGCCGCGGCGGCGCAGCCCGCGCGCCAGGCGGTCGGCGTGCGCCTCCAGCTCGCCGTAGCTCAGCGACTCGCCGTCCAGCCGGACCGCCACGGCGTGCGGGTCGCGCGCGGCAGCCGCGCGCGAAGAGGGCGTGCAGCGTGGCGTCCGCGTCGAAGCGCTCGCCCGTCCCGGCGGCGGCGAGCAGCGCCCGCCGCTCGGCGGCGTCCAGGAGCGGCACGTCGGAGACGGCGCGCTCCGGGTCGGCGCCCACCCCGGCCAGCAGCGCGGCGAGGTGCCGCGCCATCCGCTCCAGGGTGGCGGCGTCGAACAGGTCGGTGGCGTACTGGAGCGCCGCCTCGACCCCCTCTCCCTCCTCCCACATGGTGAGGGTCAGGTCGAACTTCTCGGTCCGCAGCTCCAGCTCCACCGGCTCCAGGGCCACCCCGGGGAGGCGCAGCCCGCCCCCGCCGGCGTTCTGGAAGGAGAACATCACCTGGAAGACCGGGGCGTGGCTCAGGCTCCGCTCCGGCTGCAGCTCCTCCACCAGCTTCTCGAACGGCACCTCCTGGTGCGCGAGCGCGCCCAGCACGGACTCCCGCACGCGCGCCAGGAGGGCGCGGAAGGAGGGGTCGTCCCACAGCTCGGCGCGCAGCGCCAGCGTGTTCACGAAGAGGCCGACCAGCCCTTCCACCTCCTCCGTGGTGCGCCCGGCGACGGGGGTCCCCACCACCACGTCGTCCTGCCCGGACCAGCGGGCCAGGAGGAGCTGCCAGGCGGCCAGGAGCGCCATGTAGAGCGTGGCGCCCTCGCGCCGGGCGAGCGCGCGGAGCGGGCGGACGGTCTCCTCGGGGACGGCGAAGCGGTGCAGGTCGCCGCGGAAGCGCTGCACGGCGGGGCGCGGCCGGTCGGTCGGGAGCTCCAGGACGGGCGGGGCCCCGCGCAGCCGCTCGCGCCACCAGGCCAGCTGCCGCTCCAGGACCTCGCCCGAGAGCCAGCCGCGCTGCCACACCGCGTAGTCCGCGTACTGCACCGGGAGCGGCGCCAGCGGCGACGCCTCGCCGCGCAGGCGGGCGGCGTAGAGCGCCGACAGCTCGCGGAAGAAGATCCCGGTGCTCCACGCGTCGGCTACGACGTGGTGCATCGACACCACCAGCACGTGCTCCTCCGCCCCCAGGCGGAGCAGGCGCGCCCGCAGCAGCGGCCCACGCTCCAGGTCGAAGGGGCGCCACGCCTCCGCGCCGACCGCCTCGCGCACCGCCCCGGCGGGAGCGCCCGCGAGATCGTCCAGCGGGAGCTCGGTGTCCCCGGGGGGGAGCACCACCTGGACGGCCCGGCCGCCGCGCACGGCGAAGACGGTGCGGAGCGCCTCGTGGCGGCGCACGGTCTCGCCCAGGCTCCACTCCAGCGCCGCGGCGTCCAGCGGGCCGCGCAGGCGGACCGCCATGGGCATCAGGTAGAGGCTGCTCCCCGGCTCCAGGTGGTCCAGGAACCAGAGGCGCTCCTGCGCGAAGGAGAGCGGGAGCGGGGCGGAGCGGTCGGCGCGGCCGATGGGGGGCGCGGCGGTGCCCTGCGCCCCGCGGAGCGCCGCCGCCACCCCGGCCACGGTGGGCGACTCGAACAGGGCGCGCAGCGGGAGATCCACCCCGAACGCCTGGCGCAGGCGGGAGACGACCTGCGTCGCCAGGAGGGAGTGCCCGCCCAGCGCGAAGAAGTCGTCGTGCGCGCCCACGCGCTCCAGCCCGAGGACCGCGGCCCAGATCCCGGCCACCGTCTCCTCGGCCTGCGTGCGCGGCGCCACGTAGCCGTCCCCGGCGCGCGCGGCGTCGGGCGCGGGGAGGGCGCGGAGGTCGGTCTTCCCGCTGGGGGTGAGCGGGAGCGCGTCCAGCGCCACCCACGCGGAGGGGACCATGTGCTCGGGGAGCGACGCCTTGACCCAGGCGCGCAGCTCGGCCACGGTGGGCGCCTCCTCCCCCTCGGCCACCACGTAGCCGACCAGGCGAACGCGCCCGGGCTCGTCCTCGCGCGCCATGACCGCCGCGTCGCGCACGGCGCGGTGCCGCAGGAGCACCCCCTCCACCTCGGCCGGCTCCACGCGGAAGCCGCGCACCTTGACCTGGGCGTCGGCGCGGCCGACGAACTCCAGCCGCCCCTCCGCGCGCCAGCGCGCCACGTCGCCGGAGCGGTACATCCGCGCCCCCGCCTCCGCCGCGAACGGGTCGGGGAGGAAGCGCTCCGCCGTGGCGTCCGGCCGCCCCAGGTACCCCCGCGCCACGCCCGCGCCGCCCAGGTACAGCTCCCCCCGCACGCCGATGGGGACGGGCGCGAGCCGCGCGTCCAGCACGTAGGCGCGGGCGTTGGGGACCGGCGCGCCGATGGTGACGGGCGCCCCCGCCTCCAGCTCGGCCGCGGTGGCGACCACGGTGGCCTCGGTGGGGCCGTAGGTGTTCACCAGGCGGACGGAGGGGCCCACGCGCGCGTGCCACGCCGCCACCCGCTCCGGGAGCGCCCGCTCCCCGCCGATGATGACCAGCCGCACGCAGGCCGGCACCTCCGCCTCGCCCCGCTCCAGCTCCGCCACCAGCTCGTGCCAGAAGGCGGTGGGGAGGTCGAGCACGGTGACGCCCCGCTCCGCCACGGCGGCCAGGAAGGCGGCGGCGCTCGCCAGCATCTCGGTGGTGCGCAGCACCAGCGCCGCGCCGCCCAGGAGCGCCGGGTAGATCTCCTCCACGCTGGCGTCGAAGGAGAGCGAGGCGAACTGGAGCACCCGGTCCGCGGGTCCGATCCCGTACTCCTCGCGCGCGGCCGTCGCGTGCGCCACCAGGGCGCGGTGCGGGACCAGCACCCCGCGCGGCGTCCCCGTGGAGCCCGAGGTGTAGATCACGTACGCCGCGCTCTCCGGGTGGACGGCCACGTCCGGGGCGGCGTCCGTCCCCTCCTCCTCGAGATCGTCCACCAGCACCACGTCGTGGGCGGACGCGGGGAGCGCCCCCGCCAGCTCCCGCCGGGTGACCACCACGCGCGCGCCGCTGTCACCCAGCATGTGCTCCAGGCGCTCCGCCGGGTACTCGGGGTCGAGGGGGACGTAGGCGCCCCCCGCCCCGAGCACGGCGAGCACCGCCGCCAGCATCTCCGGGGAGCGGTCCAGGCAGATCCCCACCCGCGCCTCCGGCCCCACGCCGTGCCGGACGAGGACGCGCGCCAGCCGTCCGGCGCGCGCCTCCAGCTCGGCGAAGGTGAGCGTCCCCGCCTCCCAGAGCACGGCCGGGGCGCCGGGGGTGAGCGAGGCCTGCCGGGCCACCAGCCGGTGGACGGACTCCCCGCGCAGGTACGGGCGCTCCGTGGCGTTCCACTCCTCCACCACGCGCGCGCGCTCCGCCGCGGGGAGGAGCGGGAGCGCGGAGACCGGGACCTCCGGGCGCGCCGCCATCCCCTCCAGGAGGACGCGGAGGTGCCCGGTCATCCGCTCCACGGTGGCGGGGTCGAACAGCTCGGCCTGGAAGTCCACCGCCGCGAGGAGCCGGTCGCCCTGCTCCACCACGACCAGCGACAGGTCGAAGGGGGTCTCCCCCTCCGTCACCCGCACCGTCTCCGTCTCCACCCCCTCCAGCCGGAGCCGCTCCCTCCCCCGGGAGGCCACCAGCGAGAACATCACCTGGAAGAGCGGGGTGTGGCTCAGGCTCCGCTCCACCCCCAGGGCGTCCACCAGCCGCTCGAAGGGGAGGTCGGCGTGGGCCTGCGCCTCCAGCGTCCGCTCGCGCGCCTGCGCCAGGAGCGTGCGCCCGTCCGGGTCGCCCGACAGGTCGGCGCGGAGCACCAGGGTGTTCACGAAGAAGCCGACCAGCCCCTCCAGCTCCACGCGGTCGCGCCCGGCCGCCGGCGTCCCCACCAGCACGTCGTCCTGCCCGGCGTAGCGGCCCAGCAGCGCCTGGAAGCCGGCCAGCGTCGTCATGAAGAGCGTGGCGCCCTCCCGCCGGGCGAGCGCGCGCAGCTCCGCGGCGAGCGTCGCCGGGAGCACGGCCTCGCGGGTGGCGCGGCGGCCGCTGGGCGCCTGTGGCCGGGGGCGGTCGGTGGGGAGGTCCAGGACGGGGGGCGCCTCGCGCAGCCGCTCGCTCCAGAAGGCGAGCTGCCGCTCCAGCGTCTCCCCCGCCAGCCAGCCTCGCTGCCACGCGGCGAAGTCCGCGTACTGCACCGGGAGCGGCGCCAGCGGGGAGGGCTCGCCGCGGGCGAAGGCGCCGTACAGGGCCTCCAGCTCGCGGAAGAGCACGTCCAGCGACCACCCGTCCACCACCACGTGGTGCATCCCCAGGGACAGGAGGTGGTCGGCCGCGCCCAGGCGCAGGAGCACGGCGTGGAAGAGCGGCCCCTCCGCCAGGTCGTAGCGCCGCAGCGACGCCTCGCGCGCCCGGCGGAGCGCCTCCGCCTCCCGCTCCGTCTCGGGAAGCGCGGACAGCTCCTCCACGGGGAGCGCGAAGCCGGCGAAGGGCGCCACGGCCTGCACGGGCGCCCCCTCCACGACGGGGAAGACGGTGCGCAGCGACTCGTGCCGCTCCACCAGCGCCGCCAGCGCGCGCCCCAGCGCCCCCGCGTCGAGCGGGCCGCGCAGCCGCAGGCCGACGGGGACGTTGTAGGCCCGGCTCTCCGGGTCGATCTGCTGGAGCACCCACATCCGCTCCTGCGCGAAGGAGAGCGGGAGCGGGGCGGAGCGGTCGGCCGGGAGGAGCGGGGGGGCCCCGGCGCCCGCGCCGGCCCCCGCCTCGGCGTCGATGCGCGCCGCCAGCTCCGCCGGCGTGGGCGCCTCGAACAGGGCGCGGAGCGGGAGCTCCACCCCCAGCGACTCGCGCACCCGCGACACGGCGCGCGTCGCCAGGAGCGAGTGCCCGCCGCGCTCGAAGAAGTGGTCGCGCGCGCCCACCCGCTCCACTCGCAGTACTTCCGCGAAGATGGCGGCCACCGCCTCCTCCGTGGGGGTGGCGGGCGGCTCGTACGCCGCCCCCGCGTCGGTCTCCGGCGCGGGGAGGGCGCGGCGGTCCAGCTTGCCGTGCGGGGTGAGCGGGAGCGCGTCCAGGAAGGCGAACGCGGAGGGAACCAGGTAGTCCGGGAGCCGCTCCCGCAGCCAGGCCCGCAGCTCCGCGGACGCGGTCCGCTCCCCGTCCGCGGGGACGACGTAGGCGACGAGCGCGCCCTCCCCCGGCGCGTCCTCGCGGACGACCACCGCGCACTCGCGCACCCCCGGGTGCTCCGCCAGCGCCGCCTCCACCTCGCCGGGCTCCACGCGGAAGCCGCGCAGCTTGGCCTGCGCGTCCATCCGCCCCAGGAACTCCAGCGTCCCGTCCGGCCGCCAGCGCGCCCGGTCGCCCGTGCGGTACAGCCGCGCGCCCGCCTCCCCGGAGAACGGGTCGGGGACGAACTTCTCGGCGGTGAGCGCCGGGCGCCCCAGGTACCCCCGCGCCACCGCCGGCCCGCTGACGTGCAGCTCGCCGGGGACGCCCGCGGGGACCGGGGCCCCGTCGCCGTCCAGCAGGTGGACGCGCCGGTCCCCGACCGGCCTCCCGATGGGGACGACGGCCCCGTCGAACCCCGCGGGGACGGGCCAGCAGGTGGTGAAGACGGTGCACTCGCTCGGCCCGTAGCCGTTGACCACCCGCAGCCCCGGGTGCGCCTCCCGGGCGCGGCGTACGTGCGCGGCGCTCACCGCCTCGCCGCCCACCATCACCTGCCGGACGCCCGCCAGCGCCCCCGGGAGGGTGTCCACCACCAGGTTGAAGTACGCCGACGAGAGCCAGAGCGTAGTGACCCCGTGCTGGCGGACCTGCTCCGCCAGCAGCTCCGGCTCCGAGGCGCGGGCGGGGAGGAGGACGCACTTCGCCCCCGTGAGCAGCGCCGGCCACAGCTCCAGCGTGAGCGCGTCCCACGAGACCGAGGAGTGCTGGAGGAACACCTCGCCCGCGTCGAAGCGCGCGTACTCCACCTCCCGGAAGAAGCCGGGGATGGCGCGGTGCGGGACCGCGGTGCCCTTGGGGCGGCCGGTGGAGCCGGAGGTGTAGATGACGTAGGCCAGGTGGTCGGGGGTGACCGGAACCGTGGGCTCCGGCGCGCCCCCCGCACCCCCCTCCCCCAGCAGCACCACCTCCCCCTCGAACCCCGAGAACAACCCCGCCAGCCCCTCCTGCGTCAGTAGCACCGGCGCTCCCGCGTCCTCCAGCATCCAGGCCAGGCGCTCCGCCGGGTAGCCGGGGTCGAGGGGGACGTAGGCCCCGCCCGCCTTCAGGACCGCCAGCATCGCCGCCACCAGCTCCGGGGAGCGCTCCGCGCAGACGCCCACGCGCGCGTCGGGGCCGACGCCGAGGGCCGCGAGGCGCCCGGCCAGCTCGCCCGAGCGGCGGTCCAGCTCCGCGTAGGTCACCGTCTCGCCCCCGAAGACCAGCGCGACGGCGTCGGGCGTGCGAGCGGCCTGCTCCGCGAACGCCCCGTGGAGGGTGGCCGGAGGGAGGTCGCGCCCGGTCCGGCTCCACTCCTCCAGCACCGTGCGGCGCTCCGCGTCGGTGAGGAGGGTGAAGTCGGAGAGGCGCGCGTCCGGCGTGGCCGCGGCGCGGTCCAGGAGCGCGACGAAGCGCTCCGACATCCGCTCCGCCGTGGCGGCGTCGAAGAGGTCGGCGTCGTACAGGAGCTCGCCCCGGAGCGCCCCGCCCAGCTCCTGCACCGTCATGGTCAGGTCGAACTTGGCGGGCGGGTCCCACACCCGCTCCCGCGTCGCCTCCAGCCCCGCGAAGGGCGGCGGCGCCCCCCCGCTCGATCCCCCCTGCGAGAACACCGCCTGCACCAGCGGCGCGTGCGCCAGGGTGCGGTCGGGGGCCAGCTCCTGCACCAGCCGCTCGAAGGGGAGGTCCTGGTGCGCGAAGGCGCCCAGCACGGTCTCCCGCACCCGCCGCAGCAGCTCGCGGAAGGTGGGGTCGCCCGACAGGTCGGTGCGCAGGGCCAGGGTGTTCACGAAGAAGCCGACCAGCCCCTCCAGCTCCGGGAGCGGCCGGCTGGCGATGGGGGTCCCCACCACCACGTCCTCCATCCCCGCCTGCTTGGCCAGGAAGAGCTGGAAGGCGGCCAGGGTGGTCATGAACGAGGTGGCGCTCTCCTCCCGCGCCAGCGCGGCCAGCCCCGCGAGGGTCCCCTCGCCCGCGGCGAAGGCCACCCGCGCGCCCCGGTGCTCGCGCGCGGCGCTCCGCGGGCGGTCCGTCGCCAGCTCCAGCACCGGGGGGGCCCCGTCGAGCTGGGCGCGCCACCAGTCGAGCTGGCGCCGCACCTCCTCGTCACCCAGGTGCTCGCGCTGCCAGAGGGCGTAGTCGGCGTACTGGACGGGGAGCGGCGGGAGGGGCGACGGCTCGCCGCGGAGGAAGGCGCCGTAGAGCGCCGCCGCCTCGGCGCGCACCACGTCCACCGACCACCCGTCGCTGACCGCGTGGTGCCACACCAGGAGGAGGACGTGCTCGTCGGCGGCCAGGCGGAAGAGCGTGGCGCGGAAGAGGGGGCCCGCGGACAGGTCGAAAGGGCGCTCCGCCTCCTCCCGGACACGGGAAGCGGGCTCCGCCGGGGAGGCGGACAGGTCGGCGCGCCGCAGCGCGAAGCCGCCCTCCGGGAGGACGGCCTGCAAGGGCTCCTCGGCCCCCGGGGCGAAGACGGTGCGCAGCGCCTCGTGGCGCCGCACGGTCTCGGCCAGGGCGCGCTCCAGCGCGTCCGCGTCCAGCGCGCCGCGGAGCCGCCATGCCAGCGGGACGTTGTAGACGGAGGTCCCGGGGTCGAGCCGGTCCAGGAACCAGAGGCGGAGCTGCCCGAAGGAGAGGGGCGCGGGGGCCCCCGGCTCGCGCGGGCGGATGCGCGGCGCCTCGGGGAAGGGCGCGGCGTCCTCCTCCTCCGCCAGGAGGAGGGCGAGGAGGTCCAGCCTGTCGGCGAAGGGCGACCCGGCGCCCGGGGGCGCGCTCATCGGGCGGCCTGCCTGGTCTGCATCGAAGATCTCGGCTCTACGTTTCTCCCCGCAGCGCGCGCTGCAGGTCCTCCTCGGAGACCGCCTCCATCTCCTCCTCCGACATCCCGTCCAGCATGCGGAGGATGCGCGCGACGGCCTCGGTGTGCCCCGGGCGCGACTCGTGGGCGACCGCCGCCGCGGCCAGCCCGGCCACCGTGGGGTCGTCGAAGATGGCGCGGAGCGGGACCTCCACCTGGAGCGACTCCCGCATCCGCGAGATCACCTGCGTGGCGCGCAGCGAGTGCCCCCCCAGGTCGAAGAACGAGTCGTGCACGCCCACGGGCCCGGTCCCCAGCACCTCGCTCCAGATGGAGGCGACCACCTCCTCCACCGCGTCGCGCGGCGCCACCCGCGCCGCGTCCTCCTCCCCCGGCGCGGGGAGGGCCCGCCGGTCCAGCTTCCCGTTGGGAGTCATGGGGAGCGCGTCCAGGAAGACCCAGGCGCCCGGGACCATGTACTCCGGGAGGCGGGCGCGGAGGTGGCCGCGCAGCTCCGCCGCCGGCGCGTCCCCCACCACGTACCCCACCAGGACCCTCTCCCCGGCGGCGTCCTCGCGCGCGAGCACCGCCGCCGCGCGGACCGCCGGGTGCTCCCCCAGCGCGGCCTCCACCTCCCCCGGCTCCACGCGGAAGCCGCGCACCTTGACCTGCTGGTCGATCCGCCCCAGGAACTCCAGGAGGCCCCCCTCCGTCCAGCGCACCTGGTCGCCGGTGCGGTAGAGGCGCGCGCCGGGCGCGGCCGAGAAGGCGTCGGGGACGAAGCGCTCCGCCGTGAGCGCCGGGCTGCCCAGGTAGCCGCGCGCCAGCCCGGGGCCTCCCAGGAAGAGCTCGCCCGGGACGCCCGGGGGGACCGGCTCCCCCCGCGGGTCCAGCACCCGGGCCCCGGTGTTCGCCACGGGGCGCCCCAGCGGGAGCGGCGCCGTGCGCGGCTCGTCCCCGCGCACGCGGTGCCAGGTGGAGAAAGTGGTCCCCTCGGTGGGCCCGTAGCCGTTCACCAGCTCCGCCGGCCCGCCCGCCGCCAGCACCTCCGCCGAGCGCGCCGGGTCCATGGCCTCCCCGCCCACGATCAGGTAGCGGAGCGGGACGAAGGCGTCCGGCCGCGCCGCCGCCACCCGGTGGTAGAGCGCCGTGGGGAGGAACAGGGAGGTGATCCCCCGCGCCCGGAGCTCCGCGGCGAGCGCGTCGGGCGAGAGCGCCGTCTCGCGGTCGATCCCCGCCAGCCGCGCCCCGCCCAGCAGGGCGCCCCACACCTCCCAGGTGGCCGCGTCGAACGAGGTGTTGGACACCTGCGCCACGCGGTCGTCCGCGCCGAAGCGCGTGTAATCCGTGTCGCGAACCAAGCGCACCACGCCCCGGTGGGTGACCGCCACCCCCTTGGGCTCCCCGGTGGAGCCGGAGGTGTAGATCACGTACGCCAGGAAGTCGGGGGAGACCGCCGCCGGAGCGCCGTCCCCCTCCTCCTCGTCTCCGGTGGAAGCGGCCTCCAAAGATAGCACCTCCACCCCACCCGCTGGAAGCAGACCCGAAAGGCTCTCCTGCGCCAGGAGAACCCGCGCCCCCGAGTCGCGCAGCATCCAGGCGAGGCGCTCCGCGGGGTGCGACGGGTCGAGCGGGACGTACGCCGCGCCGGCCCGGAGCACGCCCAGCATCGCCACCACGTTGTCGCGGGTGCGCTCGGCCAGCAGCCCCACCCGGTCGTCCGGGCGCACCCCCGCCGCGCGGAGCCGCCGCGCCAGCGCCTCCGAGCGGCGGCGAAGCTCGGCATAGGTGAGCGTCCCGTCCGGGAACTCCACCGCCACGGCGTCCGGCGCGCGCTCCGCCACCGCGTCGAAGAGCGCGTGCACGGCGGCGTCGTGCGGGTACGCCGTCTCCACGGGCTCCCCGAGCGCCAGCGCCGCCGCCCGCTCCTCCGCCCCCAGGAGCGGGAGGTCGCGGAGGCGCCGTCCGGGGTCCGCCGCCACCGCTTCCAGCAGCGTCCGCCAGCACCCCAGCATCCGCCGCACGGCGGGGGCGTCCAGCCGGTCCAGGTCGTGGATGGCCTTGAGCCCCAGCTCCCGGGCCGGGGCGGAGATCACCGTCAGCGGGTACCCCGTGCGCTCCACCACCTTGGGATCGTGGATGCGGAGGCGCCCGCTCCCCTCCCCGCCCCCGCCCCCGCCCACGGGGTAGTTCTCGAAGGCGTAGATGCTCTCGAAGAGGGGGAGGTCGCGCGGCACCTCGCTCCACCCCTGCACGTCGGGGAGCGAGGCGTGCTCGAAGCGCCCGCTCTCCACCTGGGCGGCGTGCACGGCCCCCAGCCAGGGGAGGAGCTCCGCGTCCTCGCGCACGCTCACGCGCACCGGGAGGGTGTTGATGAACATCCCGACCATCTCCTCGACCCCCGCCAGCTCCGCGGGCCGCCCGGACACCACCGCCCCGAACACCACCTCCGCCTCCCCCGACAGGCGGGAGAGGAGGAGCGCCCACGTCCCCTGCACCACCGCGTTCAGCGTCACGCGCGCCCGGCGCGCGAGGGCCCCCAGCGCCTCGGTGGCCGCGGCGTCCAGGCGCACCATCTCCTCGCCGTAGCGCGCGCCGCCCTCCGCCTCCGCGGCGGCGGGGCGGTCGATCCCCAGCGGCGTGGGCGCCGACACCCCGGCCAGCCGGGCGCGCCAGTACGCCTCCGCCTCGGCGGGGTCGCGCTCGCGCAGCCAGAGGACGTAGTCGCGGAAGGGGCGCGGGCGGGGGAGCACGGGGCGCCGCCCGGCGCGCTCGTCCTCGTACCCGGCCAGCGCCTCGCCCAGCACGCGCGGGAGCGACCAGCCGTCCAGCAGGAGGTGGTGGAAGCTCCACACCACGCGCCACTCGGCGTCGCCCAGGCGGAGGGCCGCCAGGCGGGAGAGCGGGGCGGCGAGGAGGTCGAAGCCGCGCGCGCGGTCCTCGGCGAGCCAGGCGTCCAGGCGTGCCGCGCGCTCCTCCGGCGGGAGGGCGCGCCAGTCCAGCCGCTCGGCCGGGTGGCGGGCGCCGCGGTGCACCACCTGGAGCGGCTCCTCCAGCTCCTCCCAGGCGAAGGCGGTGCGCAGCACGGGGTGCCGGTCCACGACGCGCTGCCAGGCGCGCTCCAGCGCGTCCGGGTCGAAGCCGTCCTCGCGCACCGTGAAGGCGACCTGCTCCACGTAGGCGCCGCTCCGGGGGGAGAGGGCGCTGTGGAAGAGCATCCCCTGCTGGAGCGGGGTGAGCGGGTAGATGTCCTCTACGTCGGGGCGGCTCATCAGGATAATTCTGCGTTTCATGGCGGCTTCGGTGCCGCGGTAGGCCCCCACCCCAAACCCCTCCCCCGCAAGCGGGAGAGGGGAGGACTGCGCGGAGGCGGCCTCGGCGCGCCCCCACCCGGCTCGCTTTAGGCTCGCCACCCTCCCCCGTTCCGGGGGAGGGGCATCTCCACGCTTCGATCTCGCCCTCCACCGCGTCGTGCTCCCCCTCTCCCCTTGTGGGAGAAGGGGCCGGGGGGTGAGGGCCTGGCCTTTGGGGACGGAGCCCAAAGATAGCACCCGGACCCCGCACGCTGGAAGCAGCCGGACCGTTCGCGCCCTATCCGGGGAGAAGCTCCGCGGCCTTCCGGTCCGGCGCGGCGAGCGCCGCGTCCAGCAGCGACCGGAAGTCCGCGGCCATCCGCTCCGCCGTGGCCGCGTCGAACCGCTCCACCGCGTACTCCAGGGAGCAGGAGATCCCCTGCGCGGACGCCGTGGCCTCCAGCGACAGCTCGAAGTCCGCCGTGCCCCCGGCGGACCGGAGCAGGCGCCGGCCCAGCGCCTCCGCCACGGGGCGCGGCGCGCTCCGCCACGAGAAGGTGACGCGGGGAGCGGGAGGGCCGGACGTCTCCGCGAGAAGGTCCTGGCGCGCGAGGGCGACCCGCGCGGCCTCCCGCGCGCGGGCCACGAGCGCGCGGAAGGGGGGCTCCCCCGACAGGTCGACGCGGAGAGGGAGCGATCTTCTCGAAGGGGCCGACGGTCGCCCTCCAGCTCCGGGCGCGTCCGCCCGGGGACGGGGACCCCGATGACGCCGTCGTCCCCGCCCAGGAGGAGCCCGAAGGCGGCGAGGAGCACGTCGAACGGCGTCGCCCCCTCGCGGCGGGCGAGCGCGGCGGCGGCGTCCCGCGTCGCCGCGGGGAGGGTGAAGGCATGGACGGCGGCACGGAAGCCGGGCCCCGGCGGCGCCGGCACGGGGGCGCCGGCCAGCCACTCGCGCTGCCGGACGGCGTAGTCCGCGTACTGCACCGCCGGCTCCGGGAGGCGCGAGCCGGCGTACAGCGCCTTCAGCTCGCGGGCGAGCACCCCCACGCTCCACCCGTCGCACACCAGGGGGTGCAGCGCCAGGAGGAGGACGGCGTCCGCCGGGCCGGTGCGGAAGAGGACCGCGCGTACGGGCGGCTCCTCCCCGGGGCGGAAGGGGAGCCGCACCGCCTCGCGCATCCGCTCCTGCAGCTCCGCCCCCGGCGCGGCGTCCTCCACCCGCAGGTCGAGCGGCGCGGAATCGAGGACGACCTGCTCCCTCTCCCGGAACACGGTGCGCAGCGCCCCGTGGCGCCGCGACAGCTCCGCGAGCGCGCGGCGCAGCGCGTCCACGTCCGGCGCTCCCGACAGGGGGAGCACCGCGGGTACCACGCGCTGCGCGTCGTCGCGGAAGCGCTCCTGCTCGGGGGAGAGCGGGAGCGGGCCGTCGTGCCGCGCCGGGCGCACCGGGGGAGCGGGGAGCGGCAGCTCACGGAGCGGGCTCTCCGGCCGGGCGACCATCCCCTCCAGCAGGAGGCGGAGCTGCTCCAGCAGCCGCTCCACGGCCTCCCGGCCGAAGCGGGCGCGGTCGTACACCACGCCGAGCGACGGCTCCGACGGGCGCACCACCAGCGTCAGCGGGTAGCCGGGGCGCTCCACCGAGCGGGGGCGCCCCACCGCGAGCCCCCCCTCGCCGGACGCGAGCGCGCGGTCCACCGGGTAGTTCTCGAACACCAGCAGGCTCTCGAAGAGCGGGAGCCCGCGCGGCACCTCGCTCCACCCCTGCGCCTCCACCAGCGGCGTGTGCTCGAAGCGGCGCGCCGCGAGCTGCCGGTCGTGGACCGTCCCCAGCCAGGGGGCCAGGCCGGCGTTCGGGGACACGCGCACGCGCACCGGGAGGGTGTTGATGAAGAGCCCCACGCGCTCCTCCACCTCCGGCAGCTCCGACGGGCGTCCGGAGACCGTCGCGCCGAACACCACGTCCTCCGTGCCCGAGTGGCGGGCCAGGAGGAGCGCCCAGGCGCCGCGGAAGACGGTGTTCGGCGTGAGACGGTGCGCGCGGGCAAGCGCCCGCACCCCCTCCCCCAGCTCGGCGGGGAGGCGCAGCCGCACCTCGCCGAACCCCGCGCCGGCCCCCGGCGCGACGCCGAGCGCCAGCGGCGTCGGGGCGGCGAAGCCGCGCAGCTCCGCGCGCCAGAACGCCTCCATCTCCCCCGCGCCCTGCGAGCGCATCCAGGCCACGTACTCGCGGTACGGGCGCGCGGGCGGGAGCACCGGCTCCCGCCCCTCCCGCAGCGCGCGGTGGACGGCCGCCACCTCCCCCACCACCCGCGCCGCCGACCACCCGTCCACGAGGAGGTGGTGGTGGCTCCACACCATCGTCCAGGCGTCCTCCGCCGCGCGGAGCAGGGCGACGCGCATCAGCGGGGCGCGCGTCAGGTCGAAGCCCCGGACGCGGTCCTCCCGGAGGAAGGCGTCCAGGCGGTCGGCCTGCTCGTCGGCGGAGAGCCCGCGCCAGTCCTCCTCGTGCACCGGGACGTCCACGCGCCGGAGCACGCCCTGGAGCGGCTCGCGGAGGTCGTCCCAGGCGAAGGCGGTGCGGAGCACGGCGTGGCGCGCGGCCACCCGGTCCCAGGCGCGGCGGAGGAGCTCCGCGTCCAGCTCCCCGGTGAGCGGGTAGATGAACTGCTCGAAGTAGGCGTCGCGGTCGGCGCGGGAGTGGAAGAGCATCCCCTGCTGCATCGGCGTGAGGGGGTACAGATCCTCCAGGTCGCGCCCGCCCGGCCCGGCGCCCAGCGCGCGCGCGGCCCGCTCCAGCGCCTCCGCGTCGAGGCGCGCGAGCGGGAAGTCGGACGGGGTGCACCCGCCCGCCCCAGGCTCGCGGCAGTGGGCGATCAGCTCCCGCAGCGCGTCCAGGTAGCGCTCCGCCAGCCGCTCCACGGTGGCGCGGTCGTGCACGTCCGTCCCGTAGTGCCAGCGCACCTCCAGCCGCCCGCCCGCCACGCGCCCCACCACGTCCAGAAGGTAGCGGCGCGGCGCGGCGGGGTGGCGGGTGGGCCCCGCGCCCTCCGGCGCCGCTCCAAACGGCGAGTCGAGCCGGCCGTGGTAGTTGAAGCTCACCTCGGGCCGCGCCTCCAGGCGCGCCGCGGTCTCCGCGTCCCCGGACAGGTAGCGGAGCACGCCGTAGCCGATCCCCTTCCCCGGGAGGGCGCGGAGCCGCTCCTTGACCGCGCGGATCGCCTCCCCCGGGCCCTTGTCGGGATCGACCTCCAGCCGGACCGGGAAGATGGCGGTGAACCACCCCACGGTGCGCGACAGGTCCACCTCCGGGAAGACCGGCTCGCGCCCGTGCCCCTCCAGCTCCACCAGGAGCGCGCGCTCCCCCGTCCAGGCGGCGAAGGCGCGGGCGAGCGCGGCGAGCAGCACGTCGTTGACCTGCGTGCGGTAGACGGAGGGCACCTCCCGGAGCAGGGCGCGCGTCTCCTCCTCGGTCAGCGAGGCCGCGACGACGCGGGAGCGCCCCTCCGTGTTGGCGCCGTCGCGGTCGCGCGGGAGCGGGGCGGCGGGCTCGGCGGCGACGCCCGCCCAGAAGTCCGCCTCCGCGCGCAGCGCCGGGGAGGCGGCGTGGCCGCGCAGGCGCTCCGCCCACTCGCGGTACGGGGTGGTCTTCGGGGGGAGGTGGACGGGCTCGCCCGCGCGGAGCTGCCGGAGGGCCGTCGCCAGGTCCTCCAGCAGGACGCGCCACGACACCCCGTCCACCACCAGGTGGTGCGCGGCGAAGAGGAGGCGCCGGCGCCCGCCGCCCAGGTCGAAGCACGCCACCCGGAAGAGGGGCCCCGCGGCGAGGTCCAGGCTGGCCTGCGCGTAGCCGGCGATCTCCTCCAGCCGCGCCGCGCGCTCCGCCTCCGCCACGGCGGACAGGTCCACCCACGCCACCGGGGGCGGCCCCCCCGCGGGCGCGCCCGTCTGCCGCCACTCACCGCCGTCGGCGCGGACGAAGCGCAGCCGCAGCGCGTCGTGGTGGCGCTGGAGCGCGTCCACGGCCTCCGCCAGCGCGGCGAGGTCCAGCGGCTCGCGCACGTCGAGGAGGTGCGCCTGGTTCCAGTGGTGCAGGCCGGGGAGCTCCTGCTCGAAGAGCCAGCGCTGCACCGGGGTCGGCGGCACCTCGCCGGTCACCTCGCCCTGCTCGGCGGCCGCGCCCTCCCCCGTCTCGGCCGCGGCGGCCAGCCCGGCGACGGTCTGGTGCTGGAACACCTGCTCGGGGGTGATCCGCATCCCCGCCCGCGCCGCCCGCGCGACCACCTGAATCCCCAGGATGGAGTCGCCGCCCATCTCGAAGAAGTTGTCGTGCACGCCGACTTCGGGGACGCGCAGCAGCTCCGCCCAGATGCGCGCGAGAAGCTCCTCCCGCTCCGTCCGCGGGAGCACCCGCTCGCTCGCCGCGGCCGCGGCGAGGCCGGGCGCGGGGAGCGCGCGGCGGTCGAGCTTCCCGGCCGGGGAGAGCGGGAGCGCCGGGAGGACCACGAACGCCGACGGCACCATGTACTCCGGCACCCACCCGGCGAGGTGCGCCCGCAGCTCCGCCGCGTCGGGCTCCGCGCCCTCCGCCGGCACCACGTAGGCCACCAGCCGCTTCCCCGCCCCGTCCTCCCGCGCCACCGCGACCGCCTCCGCCACGGACGGGTGCCGCAGCAGCGCCGCCTCGATCTCGCCCAGCTCGATGCGGAAGCCGCGCACCTTGACCTGCTCGTCCAGCCGCCCCAGGTACTCCACCTCCCCCGTGGCCAGCCACCGGGCGCGGTCCCCGGTCCGGTACAGCCGCTCCCCCCCCGCGGACGAGAACGGGTCGGGGACGAACTTCTCCGCCGTCAGCTCCGGCCGTCCCAGGTACCCCCGCCCCACCTGCACCCCGCCGATGTGCAGCTCCCCGGGCACGCCCACCGGCGCGGTCTGGATCTGCGCGTCGAGGACGTGGATGCGCGTGTTCGGCACGGGCCGGCCGATGGGCACCACGCTCTCGCCGGCAACGCAGGCGTGGTACGTCACCTCGATGGCCGCCTCCGTGGGACCGTACAGGTTGTGCAGCTCCGCCCCGGGGAGCCGCTCCCGGAACCGAGCCACGGTCTCCGGCGAGAGCGCCTCGCCGCTGCACATCACCCGGCGCACGCTCCCGCACCGCTCCGTCTCTCCCGCCTCCAGGAAGGCCTGGAGCATGGAGGGGACGAAGTGCAGGTGGGTGATCCCCTCCCGCTCGATGGTCTCGGACAGGTACCGCGGGTCGCGGTGCCCCTCCGGGCGCGCCATGACCAGCCGCGCGCCCACCGTCAGCGGCCAGAAGAGCTCCCACACGGAGACGTCGAAGGAGAACGGCGTCTTCTGCAGCACCGCGTCGTCCGCCGTCAGCTCGTACCGCCGCATCCAGCGCAGCCGGTTGACGACGCCGCGGTGCGCGTTCATCGCGCCCTTGGGGCGGCCGGTGGAGCCGGAGGTGTAGATGACGTAGGCCAGGTTGTCGGGGGAGAGGCCCCCACCCGGCTCGCCTCGGGCTCGCCACCCTCCCCCGTTCCGGGGGAGGGGCATGTCCATACTTCGATCCTCGCCTTCCACGGCGTCGTGCCCGAGGGCCACCGGCCCCGCCTTCGCGGACTGAACCACAGACTCGCTGGAAGATGCCCCTCCCCCACCTGTGGGGGAGGGTGGCGGCTCTAAGGCCGCCGGGTGGGGGCCCGCGGAAGCGTCCACCACCACCACTTCCCCCCCGTACCCCTCCACCCGCCCCGCCAGCCGCGCCTGCGTCAGGAGCACCGGCACCGCCGAGTCCGCCAGCATGTACGCCAGCCGCTCCGCCGGGTACCCCGGGTCCAGCGGCACGTAGGCGCCGCCGGACTTCAGCGTCCCCAGGAGCGCCACCACCAGCTCCGCGCTCCGCTCCATGCACACGCCCACCCGCGTCTCGGGACCGACGCCGAGCCCACGCAGCCGGGCGGCGAGCGCGTCCGCGCGCCGGTCCAGCTCCCGGTAGGTGAGCGTCTCGCCCTCGAAGACCACGGCGACGGCGTCCGGCGTCCGCGCCGCCTGCGCCTCCACCAGGCCGTGCAGCGTCGCCGGCTCCGGCGGGTACGCGACGGCGGTGTCGTTCCACGACGCCAGCAGCGCGCGCTCCGCGTCGTCCAGCAGGGGGAGCGCGGAGATGGGCGTCTCCGGTGAGGAGAGCGCCCCCCCCAGCAGCGTCTCGTAGCGGCGGACCAGCCGGTCCACGGTCGCGCCGTCGAACAGGTCCGTGTCGTACTCCCAGATCACCTCCACGTCGTCCGGGGACGCGCCGGGGCGCTGCTCCGCCCGGGGCATCACGATCACCTGGAGGTCGAACTTGGTCGAGCCGTTCGCCAGCGCCTCCGTGACCTCCACGCGCGCGGGACCGAGCGTCGGCTCGGGATAGGGAGAGTCGTGGAAGCTGAAGGCCACCTGGTAGATCGGCAGGTAGCTGAGCGCGCGCTCCGGCTTCACCGCCTCCACCACCTGGCTGAAGGGCACCTCCTGGTGCGTGAACCCCTCCCGCGCGACGGTCCGCACCCGCTCCACCACCTCCGCGAAGCTCGGCTCCCCCGACAGGTCCGTGCGCAGCGCGACGATGTTGACGATCATCCCGATCAGCCCCTCCGCCTCCTTCCGCCCCCGCGCCGCCACCGCGCCGCCCACGCACAGGTCCGTAGCCCCCGTGTGGCGGTGGAGCAATGCCTCGAAGGCGGCGAGGAGGACGGTGTAGAGCGTCGCCCCGCGCTCGCGGCAGAAGGCGCGCGCCGCGGCGGCCAGGCGCGGGGGGATGCGCCCGCGCTTCGCGTTGCCGCGGAAGCGCAGCGCGGGCGGGCGGGAGCGGTCGGTCGGGAATTCCAGGAGCGGCGGCGCGCCGGCCAGCTTTGCCGCCCAGAACGCCAGGTGCGCGCGCGCCTCCGGGGTGTCGATCCATGCCCGCTGCCACGCCGCGTAGTCCGCGAACTGCACCGCGAGCGGGGGGAGCGGCGAAGGCTCGCCGCGGAGGAAGGCCTCGTAGACCGCCTTCAGCTCGCGCAGGAAGACGCCGAACGACCAGCCGTCGTGCACGAAGTGGTGCTCCACGCACACCAGCACGTGCTCGGCGGGGGCGAGGCGGAGCAGCGTCCAGCGGACCAGCGGGAGCCGGTCCAGGTGGAACGGCCGCGCCAGCTCCTCCGCCAGGAACGCCTCGACCCCCGCCTCGTCGACGTCCACGGGCGGGAGGCGGACCGCGTACGGCGGGTGGACGAGCTGGACGGGGCGGCCGTCCACGGTGGGGAAGGTGGTGCGGAAGATCTCGTGGCGGCGGACGATCTCCTCCAGCGCGCGCTCCAGCGCCGCGGCCTCCAGCGGCCCCCTGATGCGAAGCGTCGCCTGGAAGTTGTACGAGCGCATCCCGGGGGCGAGCTGCTGGAGGAACCAGATCGCCTCCTGCGCGAAGGTGAGCGGGAGGTCCCGGTCGCGCGGGACCGGCGCCAGCGGCGGACCGGCCCCGGCGCCCTCCGCGGCCAGCGCCTCGACGGTCGCCGCGAGCCGCGCGACCGTGGGCGCCTCGAAGAGCGCGGCCAGCGGCAGCTCCACCCCGAGCGCCTCCCGCACGCGCGCCACCACCTGCGTCGCGCGCAGCGAGTGCCCGCCGAAGTCGAAGAAGTCGTCGTGGACGCCGACCCGGTCCACCTCCAGCACCTCGCGCCAGATCGCCGCCAGCGCCTCCTCGGTGGAGGTCCGCGGCGCCTCCGACCCCGACTCCGCCGCGGCGGGCTCCGGGAGCGCGGCCCGGTCGATCTTCCCGTTGGGGCTCAGCGGGAAGGCGTCCAGCGTCGTCCACGCGGTCGGGACCATGTAGTCGGGGAGCCGCTCCCGCAGCCAGGCGCGCAGCTCCGCCACGGACCGCTCCGTCCCCACGACATAGGCGGCGAGGTAGGACACGCCCGCGCCGTCCTCGCGCCCCACCACCAGCGCCTCGCGCACTCCCGGGTGCCGCTCCAGCACGGCCTCCACCTCGCCGGGCTCCACGCGGAAGCCGCGCACCTTGACCTGGTGGTCCGTCCGCCCCAGGTACTCCAGCTCTCCGTCGGGCCGCAGCCGCGCCAGGTCGCCCACCCGGTACATCCGCGCGCCCGGCTCCGCCGCGAACGGGCTGGGCAGGTACTTCTCCGCCGTCAGCTCCGGGCGCCCCAGGTAGCCACGCGCCAGCCCCGCGCCCTCCAGGTACACCTCCCCCGCCTCCCCCGCCGCGACCGGGCGCAGCTCCGCGTCCAGCAGGTGCGCGCGCGTCCCCCGCACGGGGCGGCCGATGGCGGGGATCTCCTCCCCCTCCGGCACCACGGAGAAGGTGGAGTAGGTGGTGTCCTCGGACGGGCCGTACAGGTTCACCACGCGCCGGACGCCCGCCCGGTGCAGCCCGCGCACCAACGAGCCCTTCAGCGGCTCGCCGCCCAGGTTCAGCGTGTGGACCGAGGCAGGGATGGAGCCGGCGCGCAGCAGCTCCGCCGCCGCGGAGGGGACGGTGTTGACCAGCGTCACCCGCTCGCGCGCCGGGAGCCGCGGCAGCTCCAGCGCGTTCTCGGCCACCACCACGCACGACCCCACGGCGAGCGTGTGGAACAGCTCGAACACCGACATGTCGAACGAGAGCGAGGTGGAGGCGAGCACGCACTCGCACCGCTCCGGCGGGTACTCCTCCGCGCACCAGTCCAGCAGCGCCGCCGCGTTGCGGTGCTCGATCACCACCGCCTTGGGCCGCCCCGTCGACCCCGACGTGTAGATCAGGTACGCCGCGTTCTCCGGACGCACGCCGCTCGCCGGGTTCGTCTCGTCGTCCGCTTCCGCGCTCCCGTCGCAGAGCCCGACCACCGTCGCGCCGTGGTCCGGGAGCAGCCGCTCCAGCCCGGGCTCCGCCACCAGCAGCGGGATCCGCGCATCCTCCAGGATCGTCCCCAGGCGCTCGTGGGGATACTTCGGGTCCAGCGGCACGTACGCGGCCCCGGACTTCAGCACCCCCAGCACGTCGACGACCATCTCCGCCGTCCGCCCGACGAGCACGCCCACGCGCGTCTCCGGGCCGGCGCCGAGGGCGCGCAGCCGGTGCGCCAGGCGGTTCGCGCGCCGGTTCAGCTCCGCGTAGGTGAGCGACACCTCGCCGTGCACCACGGCCACCGCGTCCGGGGTGCGCGAGGCCTGCGCCTCGAAGCGCTCGTGGATCGTCCCTTCCACTCGGCTACGCCTTTCTGGGGTCCCTGGAGCGGCGCATCAGCGTCCGCCGCGTGGCGGCCCGCCCTCGTCCCTCCCCTTCCTCCGCCCCGGCATCCTCCTCCGGGACCAGATGGCGCGCCAGGGAGCTCACCGTGGGGAAGCGGAACAGGTCCACGATCGGCACCTCGCGCCCCAGCACCTCGCGGAGGCGCCCGTGCACCCGCGCCAGCAGGAGCGAGTGGCCGCCCAGCTCGAAGAAGTTGTCGTGCGCCCCCACCTCGCGCAGCTCCAGCACCTCGCGCCACACCCCGGCGACGGTGCGCTCCGTCTCGCTCCGCGGCGCCACCGTCTCCGCCCCGCCCGCGGGAGCTTCGGGGACGGGGAGGGCGCGGCGGTCGGTCTTGCCGTTGGAGGTGAGCGGGATGGCGTCCAGCACCACGAAGGCGGCGGGGACCATGTGCTCCGGGAGCCGCGCGGCGAGCCGGCTCCGCAGCTCGCCCGCGCGGGGCTCCTCCCCGTCCACCGCGACCACGTAGGCCACCAGGCGGCGGTCCCCGGGCCGGTCCTCGCGCACCAGCACCACGGCCTCCCGGACGGAGGGGTGGTCCACGAGCGCCGCCTCGATCTCGCCGGGCTCGATGCGGAATCCGCGCACCTTCACCTGCTGGTCGATGCGGCCCAGGTACTCCAGGTCGCCGTCCGCGCGCCAGCGGGCGCGGTCGCCGGAGCGGTACAGCCGCGCCCCGGGCTCCGGGGAGAACGGGTCGGGGACGAAGCGCTCCGCCGTCAGCTCCGGGCGCCCCAGGTAGCCCCGCGCCACCCCCGCCCCCCCGACGAGCATCTCCCCCGGGACGCCGGCCGGGACCGGGCTCCCGTGGCGGTCCGCCAGGTGGACGCGCAGGTCGCGGAGCGGCACGCCCACCGGGCTCACGGCCCCCGCGTCCACGTCCTCCCCCGTGACCGGGCGGTAGGTGACGTGCACGGTGGTCTCGGTGATCCCGTACATGTTCACCAGTCGCGGCCGCTCCAGGCCGTGCTTCTCCGTCCACGGCCGCAGGCTCCCCGGCTCCAGCGCCTCCCCGCCGAACACCACCCAGCGCAGCGCGAGGTCCGGCCCGGACGCCTTCTCGTCCGCGTGCACGAGCTGCCGGAACGCGGAGGGCGTCTGGCTCAGCACCGTCACCCGCTCCCGGGCGAGCAGCTCCCGGAACGCCGCCGGGTCGCGGCTGGTCTCGAACGGAACCACGACCACCCGCCCGCCGTACAGGAGCGCCCCCCAGATCTCCCACACCGAGAAGTCGAAGGCGTACGAGTGGAAGAGCGTCCACACGTCGTCGGGGCCGAAGCCGAACCACCCCTCCGTGGCGTCGAACAGCCGCAGCACGTTGGCGTGCGTGACCGTGACGCCCTTGGGGCGGCCGGTGGAGCCGGAGGTGTAGATGACGTAGGCGAGGTGGTCGGGGGAGACGACGGCGCCCCCACCCGGCTCGCCTCAGGCTCGCCACCCTCCCCCGTTCCGGGGGAGGGGCATTGCACGCTTCGATCCTCACCTTCCACAGTGTCGTGCTCCCCCTCTCCCAGCATTGGGAGAGGGGGCCGGGGGGTGAGGGCCTCTTCCGGACGCGCTCCAGCCTCGTCGTGCTCCCCTCCCCCCTTGTGGGGGAGGGGCCGGGGGTGGGGGGTCCCGACCGACACGACGGTCCCCCCGAACTCCGGCAGCGTCCCCGCGATCCCCTCCCCCGCCACCAGCACCCCGACCCCCGAGTCCTCCAGCAGGTACGCCAGCCGCTCCGACGGATACGAGGGGTCGAGCGGGACGTAGGCGCCGCCGGCCTTGAGGATGCCCAGGATGCCGACGACGGTCTCCGCCGACCGCTCCACGCAGAGGCCGACCCGCGTCTCCGGGCCCACGCCGAGGCCGCGCAGCGACGCCGCGAGCCGGTCCGCGCGCGCGTCCAGCTCCGCATAGGTCAGCGACTCCGCGCCGGAGGTGACCGCCACCGCGTCCGGGCGGGCGCGCGCCACGGCCTCGAAGCGCCCGTGCAGCGTACCGGCCACCACGAAGCTCTCCGGCGCGGGGTTCCCGCCCGCGAAGGCGAGCGCGCGCTCCCCCGGCGTGAGGAAGGAGAGGGCGGAGAGGCGCCGGCCGGGGTCGGCGGTCGCGGCCTCCAGGAGCGCGTCGAAGTGGGCCGCCATGCGCTCCACGGTAGCCGGGTCGAACAGCTCGGCGGCGTACTCCAGCGTCCCCGCGAGCGCGCCGCCGCGCTCCTCCAGCGCCAGCGTCAGGTCGAACTTGGACGCCGTGCTCTCCACGGGCTCCACGGAGATGCGCAGCTCCCCCGCGTCCAGGCTCCCCGCCGGGGTGTTCTGGAGGACGAAGAGGACCTGGAAGAGCGGGTTGCGGCTGAGGTCGCGTCCGGGCCGGAGCTCCTCCACCAGCCGCTCGAAGGGGAGGTCCTGGTGCGCGAAGGCCCCCAGCGTGGTCTCGCGGACGCGCGCCAGGAGCTCCGCGAACGTCGGGTCGCCCGAGAGGTCGCCGCGCAGCGCCAGGGTGTTGGCGAAGAAGCCGACGGTCCCCTCCAGCTCCGCGCGCGTCCGTCCCGCGACGGGGGTGCCCACCACCACGTCGTCCTCGCCCGCGTAGCGCGACAGGAGGAGCTGGAAGACGGCGAGGAGGAGCATGAACGGAGTCGCCCCCGCGGCGCGGCCGGCGGCGCGGACGCGCTCCGCCAGCTCCGGCGGGAGCGCGAAGGCGTGGCTGGCGCCGCGGAAGCTGGGGAGCGGCGGGCGCGGGCGGTCCGCCGGGATCTCCAGCACGGGCGGCGCGCCGGCGAGGCGGCTCCTCCAGTACGCGAGCTGGCCGTCCAGCACCGCGTCGGTGAGGTGCGCGCGCTGCCACGCGGCGAAGTCGCCGTACTGCACCGGCGGCCCGGGAAGGGACGGCGGCTCCCCCGCGGCGAGGGCGCGGTACAGCGCCCCCAGCTCCCCCAGCAGCACCCCCACCGACCACCCGTCGCTCACCACGTGGTGCATGGCGAGCAGGAGCAGGTGCTCGTCGGCGCCCAGCCGGGCCAGCCGCGCGCGGAAGACCGGCCCGGCCTCCAGGTCGAAGGGCCGCAGCATCTCCTCCCGGACCAGGCCGGGGACGTCCGCCGACGATTCGACGGGGAGGGCTACCGGCTCCACCGGGCGGACCACCTGCACCGGCCGCCCCCCCCTCGCCGGGAAGACGGTCCGCAGCGCCTCGTGCCGGCGGACCAGCTCGCCCACGGCCCGCTCCAGCGCGTCCAGGCTCAGCGAGCCCGTGAGCCGGAGCGCGACCGGGATGGTGTAGGCGCCCTCGCCGGGCCGCATCTGCTCCAGGAACCAGAGCCGCTCCTGCGCGAAGGAGAGCGGGAGCGGCCCCTCGCGCCCCACCGGCGTCACGGGCGGAGCCGCCACGCCGCTCCCGTCCGCGCGCGCGGCCTCCACGCGCCGGGCCAGCGCCTCCACGGTGGGCGCCTCGAACAGGGCGCGCAGCGGCAGCTCCACCCCGAAGGCGCGGCGGACGCGCGACACCACCTGCGTCGCCAGGAGCGAGTGCCCGCCCAGCGCGAAGAAGTCGTCGCGCGTCCCCACCCCGCCGACGCCCAGCACCTCGCCCCAGATCCCCGCGAGGAGGTCTTCCGCGGGAGTGCGCGGCGCGGGCGACGCGGGGGCGGCCTCGTACACCGGGGCCGGGAGGGCGCGGCGGTCGGTCTTCCCGCTCGGGGTCAGCGGGAGCGAGGGGAGGAAGACCCACGCGGAGGGGACCATGTACTCCGGGAGGAGCCCCCGCGCGTGCGCCCGCAGCTCGTCGGCGGAGGGGCCCCTCTCGCCGGGAACGACGTACGCGGCCAGGCGGGTCCCGCCCGGGGCGTCGCGCCTCGCCACCACCGCCGCCTCGCGTACCCCGGGGTGCCGGAGGAGGACGGCCTCCACCTCGCCGGGCTCCACCCGGAAGCCGCGGACCTTGACCTGCGCGTCCGTGCGCCCCAGGAAGTCCAGCGCGCCGTCGGCCGCGCGGCGCGCGCGGTCCCCGGTGCGGTACAGGCGCGCGCCCGGTTCCGGGGAGAACGGGTCGGGGACGAACTTCGCCGCCGTCGAGGCGGGGTCGCCCAGGTAGCCGCGCGCCACCCCGGCCCCGCCCAGGTACAGCTCCCCCGGGACGCCCGCCGGCGCCGGCTCCAGCGCTCCGTCCAGCACGTACGCCCGCACCCCCGCGACCGCCCGCCCGATCCCCGGGGCGCGCGCGGTGCCCCCCGGGGCAACCTCGCCGGAGGTGGCGACGACGGTGTTCTCCGTGGGCCCGTAGTTGTTCACCAGCGCGAACGGGAGCCCCGGCGCGGGCCAGCTCCGCAGCGCGTCGCCCCCCGTCAGCAGCGTCCGCAGCGGCGCGTCCGCCGGCCACTCCAGCCCCAGCATCCCCTCCGCCACGGGGGTGGGGGCGAATGCGACGGTGATCCCGTGCTCCAGCAGGAAGTCCCGCAGCGCGGCCGGGGAGGCGCGCGTCTCCTCGTCGTCCACCAGGTGCAGGGTGGCTCCCGCCACCAGGTACGGCCAGATCTCCCACACGGACGCGTCGAAGCCCAGCCCCGCCAGCTGCGTCGCCCGGTCCCCCTCCGTCACCCCGAACGCCTCCAGGTGCCACCCCACCAGGTTCGCCAGCCCCCCGTGCGTCACCAGCACGCCCTTGGGGGTGCCCGTGGAGCCCGAGGTGTAGATGACGTAGGCGAGGGAGTCGGGGGAGAGGGTGGGTGTCGGCGCGCCGGGCTTACCCCCCACCCCCGGCCCCTCCCCCACAAGGGGGGAGGGGAGAACTGCGGGGTGCTCGAGAGACACCAGGCTGGCGTCCGTGGCGGCGCCCCCACCCGGCTCGCTCGGGCTCGCCACCCTCCCCCAATTCCGGGGAAGGGCTTTTTCGTGGCTGTCTTCAGTCCGCGAAGGCGGACTTTGTGCCGTCGTTGCAGCGAATTCATTCGCCCGACCCGGAGCCGCTTCGCGCTCTTCCGCCGAGGAGTCGTGGTCGTGCTCCCCTCCCCCCTTGTGGGGGAGGGGCCGGGGGTGGGGGGTCCCGCCCGGCGCACCGAAACCATATTCCACGCTGTCGTTCTCCCCCTCTCCCCTCGTGGGAGAGGGGGCCGGGGGGTGAGGGGTCACCACCACCACCTCGCCCACCACCTCCCCCACCGCCTCCCGGTTCCCCTCGTCCGCGAGGACCAGCGCCACACCCGCGTTCCGCAGCATGAACGCGATCCGCTCGCGCGGGGTGGAGGGGTCAACGGGGAGGTAGGCGCCGCCCGCGCGCAGCACGGCCAGGAGCGCCACGACCAGCTCCGGAGAGCGCCCCAGGCACACCGCGACCACGGTCTCCGGCCCGACGCCGCGGCGCCGGAGTCCGGCGGCGAGGAGGTCGGCGCGGGTGTCCAGCTCGCCGTAGGTCAGCCGCCGGCTCCCCGCTCACGACGGCGACGGCGGCCGGCGCGCGCTCCGCCCGCGCCCGCACCCGCTCGTGCACGGGCTCGTCGAGGGGGGAGTGCGTCACGGACATGGGCGCGTCCGCGAGGACGGTGCGGCGCTCCTCCGGGGAGAGGAGGGACAGCTCCGACAGGCGCCCCTCCGGACGGGCCGCGATCCCCTCCACCAGGGTACGGAAGTGCCCCGCCATCCGCTCGGCGGTGGAGGCGTCGAACAGGTCGGCGGCGTACTCCAGGGCGCCGCGCAGCTCGCCCTCGTCCTCGGTCAGCTCCAGCGACAGGTCGAACTTGGCGGTGCCGGTCGGGATCTCCTCGACGCCGGCGGCCAGCCCCGGCATCGCGGGCGCGGCGGTGGGAGCGGCGCGGTGGGTGAAGACCGCCTGCACCAGCGGGGCGTGGCTCAGCGAGCGCTCCACCCCCATGGCCTCCACCAGGCGCTCGAAGGGGAGGTCGGCGTGCAGGTGGGCCGCGAGCGCGGCCTCCCGCGTGCGGGCCAGCAGCTCCGCGAAGGGCATGTCTTCGGACAGCTCCGCGCGCAGTACCAGCGTGTTCACGAAGAAGCCGACCAGCCCCTCCAGCGCCTCGTGCGTGCGCCCCGCGACGGGCGTTCCCACCAGCAGGTCGTCGACTCCCGCGTAGCGGGCGAGGAGGAGCTGGAAGGCGGCGAGGAGCGCCATGAACGGCGTCGCCCCCTCGCGCGCGGCGAGTGCCTTCACCCCCTCTGCCGCGTCGGGCGCGAGGACGAAGTGGTGCAGGGCGCCGCGGAAGCTCTGCGCCGCCGGGCGGGGCCGGTCGGCGGGAAGCTCCAGCACCGTGGGAGCGCCGTCGAGGCGGGCGGTGGCCGGGGCGAGGAGCCGGTCCAGCGTCTCGCCCCGGAGCCACTCCCGCTGCCACACCGCGAAGTCCGCGTACCGCACCGGGAGGTCGGGGAGCGCGGGGACCTCCCCGGCGGCGCGCGCCGCGTACGCGAGGCCCAGCTCGCGGAAGAGGACGTCCATGCTCCACCCGTCGCCCACCACGTGGTGCAGCGCCAGGACGAGGACGTGCTCCGCTTCCCCCGTCCGCAGCAGCGCCGCGCGGAAGAGCGGCCCCCGCCCCAGGTCGAACGGGCGCAGCGCCTCCTCGCGCATCCGCCGGGCGAGCGCGTCGCCGCCGCCGGACAGCTCCTCCACGGGGAGCGCTCGCGGCGCGTGGGGGAGGACCGTCTGCGCGGGGCCGCCCTCCTCGCGGAGGAAGACGGTGCGCAGCGCCTCGTGCCGGCGGACCAGGTCGTCCAGGGCGCGCTCCAGCGCGCGGACGTCGAGCGCGCCCCGGAGCCGCACGGCCACGGGGATGGTGTAGACGCCTTCTCCCGGCTGCATCTGCTCCAGCAGCCAGAGCCGCTCCTGCGCGAAGGAGAGCGGGAGGGGGCCGGTCCGCCCGGAGGGGAGGAGCGGCGGGAGCGCGACGCCGGCGCCCTCGCGGCGGAGGGCCTCGATCCGCTCCGCGAGCGCGGCGACCGTCGGCGCCTCGAACAGGGCGCGCATCGGCAGCTCCACGCCGAAGAGCCGGCGCACCCTCGACGCGACCCGCGCCGCCAGGAGCGAGTGCCCCCCGAGCGCGAAGAAGTTGTCGCGGACGCCGGAGGGCGCGCGCCCCAGCACCTCGCTCCAGACGCCCCAGAGCACCTGCTCCGCCGGGGTGCGGGGCGTCCCGCTCTCCGCGGGGCCGGCGGCGGGAGCCGGAAGCGCGCGCCGGTCGACCTTGCCGCTCGGCGTCAGCGGGAGCGCGTGGAGGAAGACGAGCGCCGCGGGGACCATGTACCCGGGGAGCCGCTCCCGCAGGTGCGCGCGGAGCGCGTCCTCCTCCACCGCCTCCCCTTCGTGGGGAACCACCCAGGCGACGAGGCGGGCGCCGCCGGGGGCGTCCGCCACCGCGTCCGCGACGCCCGGGTGCGCCCGCAGCGCGGCCTCCACCTCCCCCGGCTCCACGCGGAAGCCACGCACCTTGAGCTGGCGGTCCGTCCGCCCCAGGAACTCCAGCGTCCCGTCCGTCCTCCAGCGCGCGCAGTCTCCCGTGCGGTACGCCCGCGCGCCCGGCTCCGGAGAGAGCGCGTCCGGGACGAATCTCTCCGCCGTCAGCTCCGGCCGCCCCAGGTATCCCCGCGCCACCCCCGCCCCGCCCACGTACAGCTCGCCCGGGACCCCGACCGGCGCGTGGCGCCCCGCCCGGTCGAGCACGTACGCCCGCACCCCGTCCACGGGCCTCCCGATGGACGGCGCGGCTCCGTCCTCCGCCGCCGCGACCTCGCCCGCAGGTGGCGACGACGGTGTTCTCCGTGGGCCCATAGGCGTTCACCAGCGCGAACGGGAGCCCCGGGCGCGGACGGCCGCGCAGCGCGTCGCCCCCCGTGAGCAGCGTTCGCAGCGGCGCGTCCGCCGGCCATTCCAGCCCCAGCATCCCCTCCGCCAGCGGCGTCGGCGCGAACGCGACGGTGATCCGCTCCTCCAGCAGCACCGCCTGGAGCGCGGCCGGGGAGGCGCGCGTCTCCTCGTCGTCCACCAGGTGCAGCGTGGCGCCCGCCGCCAGGTACGGCCAGACCTCCCACACCGACGCGTCGAAGCCCAGCCCCGCCAGCTGCGTCGCCCGGTCCGCCTCCGTCACCCCGAACGCCTCCAGGTGCCACCCCACCAGGTTCGTCAGCCCCCCGTGCGTCACCAGCACGCCCTTGGGGGTACCCGTGGAGCCGGAGGTGTAGATGACGTAGGCGAGGGAGTCGGGGGAGACGCCCCCACCCGGCTCGCCTCGGGCTCGCCACCCTCCCCCGTTCCGGGGGAGGGGCATCTCCATGCTGGCGTCCGGCAGTTCAGTCCGCGAAGGCGGACTTTGTGCCGTTGTTGCAGCGAATTCGATTCGCCCGACCCGGAGCCGCTCCGCCCTCTTCCGCCGAGGAGTCGTTGTCGTGCTCCCCTCCCCCCTTGTGGGGGAGGGGCCGGGGGTGGGGGGCATCCAGCACCACCTCCACCCCCGCGTCCCGCAGCATGAGCTCGACCCGCTCCGGCGGCGTCGCCGGGTCGATCGGGAGGTAGGCGCCCCCCGCGCGCAGCACGGCCAGCAGCGCGACGACCAGCTCCGGCGAGCGCCCCAGGCGGACCCCGACCACCGTCTCGGGACCCACGCCTCGGCGGCGCAGGTCGGCGGCCAGGTGGTCCGCGCGGGCGAGCAGCTCCCCGTAGGTCAGGCGCCCGGCTCCGGACACCACCGCCACGGCCTGCGGCCTGCGCCTCGCCTGCGCGGCGACGCGCTCGTGGACCGGCGCGCCCCGGGGGTGCGGCGGCGCGGTAGCCGTCCAGGACTCGATCCGCCGCCGCTCGTCGGCGGAAAGGAGGGACAGCTCGGACAGGGGGCGGTCCGGGGCGGCGGCGGCGCTCTCGAGGAGGAGCCGGAAGTGCTCCGCCATGCGCAGGACGGTGCCGGGCTCGAAGAGGTCCGCGTCGTATTCCAGGACCGCGGACGCCCCGCCCTGCGCCTCCATCACCTCCAGCGTCAGGTCGAACATCGCCGTCCCCGTCTCCCCCTCCTCCAGCGCCACCTCCAGCTCCGGACCGCGGTGCGGCGCCGGGAGGGCGCCGCGCAGCGAGAACATCGCCTGCACCAGCGGGCTCCGCGACGGGTCGCGCTCCGGGTTCACCGCCTCCACCACCCGGTCGAAGGGCGCGTCCTGGTGCGCGAACGCGGCCAGCGTCCCCCGCCGGACGCGCCGCACCAGCTCGCGGAAGCCCGGGTCGCCCGACAGGTCGGCGCGCAGCGCCAGCGTGTTCACGAAGAACCCCACCAGCGCCTGCAGCTCCGGCCGGGTGCGGTGGGTGACCGGGGTCCCCACGACGAAGGCGTCCTCCCCGCTCCAGCGGGCCAGGAGGAGCTGGAAGCCCGCGAGGAGGACGGTGAAGAGCGTCGCCTCCTCCTCGCGCGCCACCTCGCGCAGCCGCTCCACCAGCGCCGTCGGGAGGGGGAAGTGGTGGCGGCCGCCGCGGAAGCGCTGCACGGGGGAGCGGGGACGGTCCGCGGGGAGGTCGAGGACGGGGGGAACGCCGGCCAGCTCCCGGCGCCAGAACGCCAGGTGCTCCTCCAGCACGGCCCCCGACACCTGCTCCCGCTGCCACGCCGCGTAGTCGGCGTACTGCACCGGGAGCGGCGCCAGCGGCGAGGGCCCGCCGCGGACGAAGGCGTCGTACAGGGCGCAGACTTCGCGGAAGAGCACGTCCAGCGACCACGCGTCGCTCACCGCGTGGTGCATGACGAGGAGGAGGAGGTGCGCGTCCGCGCGGAGCCGGAGGAGGCGGGCGCGCAGGAGCGGCCCCCGCTCCAGGTCGAAGGGGCGCAGCGCCTCCTCCGCGGCGGCGCGGCGGGCGCCCTCCTCCCCCTCCACCTCCTCCACGGGGAGCGCGAGCGGGGGTGCGGGGAGCACCACCTGCACCGGTGCGCCGTCGCGGGCGGCGAAGACGGTGCGCAGCGCCTCGTGCCGGCGCACCAGCTCCTCCAGCGCGCGGCGGAGCGCGTCCGCGTCCAGGCGGCCGCGCAGCCGCAGCGCGTACGGCATGGTGTAGACGCCCACCGCCGTGCCCAGCTGCTCCAGCACCCAGAGCCGCTCCTGCGCGAAGGAGAGCGGCACGGGCCCCGACGCCGCGCCGCGCGGGCGCACCGCCGTGCGGGCGCCCTCCCCCTGCTGGAGGCGGAGGCGCGCCTCCAGCAGCTTCCGCTTCTCGGGCGAGAGCTCCGCGAGGCGACGCGACAGGTCGCTCATCCGCTCAGCACCGGAGCGTGCGTGGGGACCGCGTCACCCGCGGCTCCCGGTGAGCTTCCCCATCAGCCGGTCCAGCTTCTTCTGGTCGAGGCCCGCGACCGGGAAGTCGCTGGGGGTGTATCCGCCCGCCCCGGCGGAGCGGCAGTGCTCGATCAGCTCGCGCAGCGCGTCGGCGTAGCGCCCGGCGAGGGCGCGGACCGTCTCCTCGCGGTGGGTCTCCGTTCCGTAGGTCCAGGAGACGCGCAGCTCCCCCCCTCCCACCGCGGCGTTCACCTCCAGGAGGTGGCGCCGGGGGTTGGAGGGCGCGCGCGAGGGGCCGGCGGGCTCGCGGGTCATGCGGAAGAGCGGCTCCCCGGAAGTCCCGGCGTCCCACTGCCCCAGGTAGTTGAACGCCACCTCCGCGCGCGGCGCGGCGGCCAGGCGCGCCGCCAGCTCCGCGTCCCCGGCCAGGTAGCGGAGGAGGCCGTAGCCGATCCCCTTCTCCGGGACGGCGCGGAGCTGCTCCTTGACGGAGCGGATGGTCTCCCCCGGGTCGGCCGCGGGGTCCGCCTCCAGCTGCACGGGGAAGATGGAGGTGAACCACCCCACCGTGCGCGTCAGGTCCACGCCCTCGAACAGGTCCTCGCGACCGTGCCCCTCCAGGTCGACGAGGAGCGAGCGCTCCCCCGTCCACCCGGCGAAGGCGCGGGCGAGCGCCGCCAGGAGGACGTCGTTGATCTGCGTGCGGTACGCCTGCGGCACCTCCTGGAGGAGCGCCCGCGTGGCCTCCTCCGTGAGCGAGACGGTTACGGTGCGCACCCCGCCCTCGGTGCCGGCGCCGCCGGGGAGGTCCACGGGGAGCGGCGCGGCGGCCGCCTCCGCCGCCGGCGTCCAGAAGTCGCGCTCCGCCAGCACCTTCTCCGAGCGCGCGTGCTCCGCCAGCCGCTCCGCCCAGCGCCCGAACGAGGTGGTGCGCGGCGGGAGCGACGGGGCCTCGCCGCGGGCGAGCTGGCGGTAGGCGGTCTCCAGGTCCTCCAGGAGGACGCGCCAGGAGACGCCGTCCACCGCCAGGTGGTGGACGGCCACCAGGAGGCGCGCAGGCCGTCCCGCGCCGCACTCGAAATGCGCTGCCCGCGCCACGGGGCCGCGCGCCAGGTCGAGCGACGCCTGCAGCGCCGCGCCCCGCTCCCGCACCGCCGCGGCGAGCCCCTCGTCGGGAGTCGCGGACAGGTCCACGCGCTCGAAGGGGACCGGCTCCCCGGCGGCGGCGTAGCGCTGCCTCCACTCCCCGCCCTCGCGGGCGAAGCGGAGCCGGAAGGCGTCGTGGTGCGCCGCCACCGTGGCGAAGGCGCGCTCGACGAGGTCCGCGTCCACGGACCCGCCCGCCTCCAGCACCACCGCCTGGTTCCAGTGGTCCGGCGCGGGGAGATCCGCCTCGAAGAACCAGCGCTGCACCGGCGTCAGCGGGACCTCGCCCGCCGCCGGCCCCTCCTCCTCCGCGCGCGGCGCCGCGTCCGCGCCCCCGGCCGCGGCGGCCAGCTCGGCGACCGTCTGGTTCTGGAAGAGGAGCTGCGGGGAAAGGCGCAGCCCCGCGCCGGCGGCGCGGGCCACCACCTGGATGGAAAGGATGGAGTCGCCGCCCAGCTCGAAGAAGTTGTCGTGGACGCCCACCTGCTCCATCCGCAGAACCTCCGCCCAGATCCCCGCCAGCGTCCGCTCCGCCTCGTTGCGCGGGGCCACGAAGCCCTCGTCCAGCTCCGGGCGGTCCTGCTGCGGCGCGGGGAGCGCCCGGCGGTCCAGCTTCCCGTTGGGGGTCACGGGGAGCGACTCCAGCGCCACGAACGCGGAGGGGACCATGTACTCCGGGAGCCGCTCGCGGACCCAGGCGCGCAGGTCGGCCGCGGGGGGGACATCCGCCCCCTCGCGCGGCACCAGGTACGCCACCAGGCGCTTGACGCGGGGCTCGTCCTCGCGCGCGGCGATCACCACGTGCGCCAGCGCCGGGTGCTCCGCCAGCACGGTCTCGATCTCCCCCAGCTCGATGCGGAAGCCGCGGATCTTGACCTGGTGGTCCAGCCGGCCCAGGAACTCCAGCGTCCCGTCGGCCCAGAAGCGGGCGCGGTCGCCGGTGCGGTAGATGCGCGCCCCCCGCCGCCCGCCGAACGGGTCGGGGATGAACTTGACGGCCGTCAGCTCCGGCGCCCCGGCGTACCCCTCCGCCAGCACCTCCCCGCCGATGAACAGGTCGCCCGCCACGCCGATGGGGGCGGGGCTCAGCGCCTCGTCCAGGACGTAGTAGGCCGCGTTGCGCATGGGGCGGCCGTAGGGGATGCTCGTCCAGTCCGGGTCCACCTCGCGCACCCGGTGGAAGTTGGACCACACCGTGGCCTCCGTGGCCCCGCCCAGCGCCACGATCTCGGCGCCGCGGTGGGCGCGGCGCACCTGGTCCGGGAGGGCCACGGGAATCCAGTCGCCGCTCAGGAAGACCAGCCGGAGAGCGGAGGGGGTGTCCGGGCGGAAGAAGGACACCAGCTGCTGGAGCGCCGCCGGGGCCGAGTCCCAGAAGGTGAGCGGCTCCTCCGCCAGGGCGCGGACCAGCGCCTCGGGATCGCGCACCTCCTCCGCCGAGGCCACGCGCACCGAGCCCCCGGCCGCCAGCAGCCCGAACACGTCGTAGACGGAAAGGTCGAAGGAGAGCGAGGTGACGAAGAGCACCCGGTCGGACGGGCCCATCCCGAACTTCTCGTTGACCCAGTCGATCAGGTTCACCACCGGGGCGTGGCGCACCATCACCCCCTTGGGCGTCCCGGTGGAGCCGGAGGTGAAGATCACGTACGCCAGGTCGTCCGCGGACACGCCGGACTCCGGCGGGACGTCGGGGAGGGCGTCCAGCTCCGCGCGGGTCCACACCGCGACGGTGCTCCCCTCCACCACCCCGGCGGCCGATTCGCGGTCCAGGCAGACCACGTCGCGCAGCTCGGGGAGGGCCGGGACCAGCCGCTCCACCGCCGCGCGGTGGGCGCTCTGCGTCAGCACCACGGGGACCCGGAGCGAGCCGAGCACCCACTGCATCCGCGCCGGCGGGTGGCCGATCTCCACCGGGACGTACGTCCCCCCGGCCTTGAGCACCCCCAGGAGCGCGGGGACCATCTCCAGCGAGCGCTCCAGGTGCAGCCCCACGAAGGTGCCGGGCCCCACGCCGAGCCGCGCCAGGTGCTGGGCGATCCGGTTGGACTCGCGCTCCAGCTCCCCGTAGCTCAGCGTCCGCTCCCCGGCCAGCACCGCGACCGCGTCGGGCGTGCGCGCCGCCTGCGCCTCGAACAGCTGGTGGATGCAGACGCCGCGCGGGTACTCGCCCGCGGTGTCGTTCCACCGGCGCACCACCAGATCCCGCTCCTCCGGGGCGAGGACGGGGAGGTCCAGGAGGCGCGCGTCGGGGTGGGCGAGGGCGCCCTCCAGGAGGGTGCGGAAGTGCCCCATCATCCGCTCCACGGTGGAGCGGTCGAACAGGTCCGTGTTGTACTCCACGCCCCCGGTCATCCCGTCCCCGGTGTCCGTCATCCCCAGGAGGAGGGAAAGGCGGGCGCGCCCGGTGTCGCCCCCCAGCGGCGCCAGCGCCAGGTCGCCCAGGCGAAGCTCCGCCAGCGGGGTCCCCGGGTGCACCACGAACATCACCTGGAAGAGCGGGTTGTGGCCCGGGTCGCGGTCGGCGTGCAGCTCGTCCACCAGCTTCTCGAAGGGGACCTCGCCGTGCGCGAACGCCCCCACCGCGGCCTCGCGCACGCGCCCCACCATCTCGCGGAAGGTGGGGTTCCCCGCGGCGGAGGCGCGCACCACCACGGTGTTGGTGAAGCACCCGATCAGCCCCTCGGTCTCCGCGCGGGTGCGGTTGGCGATGGGGGTCCCCACCAGGAGGTCGTCCTCCCCGGTGTAGCGGAAGAGGAGGGCGTCCCACGCCGCCAGCAGCGTCATGAAGAGCGTGGCGCCCTCGCGGCGCCCCAGCTCGCGCGCCCGCTCGGCCGTCTCCGCGGGGAGGGCGAAGCGGTGGGTAGCCCCCTCCCCGGTCCGGAGGGCGGGGACGGGGCGGTCGACGGGGAGCTGGAGCGTGGGGGGCGAGCCGCCCAGCCGCTCGCGCCACCAGCCGAGCTGCTCCTCCAGGAAGTCGCCCTGGAGGCGGTCGCGCTGCCACACCGCGAAGTCGGCGTACTGGATGGGGAGGTCGGGGAGCGGCGAGGGCTCGCCCCGCGAGAACGCCGGGTACAGCGCCGACAGCTCGCGGAAGAAGATCCCCAGCGACCCGTCGAAGACGATGTGGTGGGTGACGACCACCAGGACGTGCTCCTCCGCCCCCAGGCGCAGGAGGCGGGCGCGGATCATCGGCCCCCGGGCGAAGTCGAAGGGCGTCCCCGCCTCCGCGTCCAGGCGGCGGCGCATCTCCGCCTCGCGCTCCGCCTCCGGCACCCCCGTCAGGTCGTCCAGCGGGAGGGGGACGTCGAGCGAGGGGCGGACCACCTGCACCGGCTTCCCCTCCAGGCTCAGGAAGACGGTGCGGAACGCCTCGTGGCGGCGCACGATCTCGGCGAGGCTGCGCTCCAGGGCGTCCGCGTCCAGCGCCCCGGTGAGCCGGAGCGCCACGGGGGAGTTGTACGCGGAGCTCCCCGGCGACCACTGGTCCATGAACCAGAGCCGCTGCTGCGCGAAGGAGAGCGGGAAGGAGTCGCGCCCCGAGCCCTGCTTGGCGAGGGCGAGCGCCAGGATCCTGCGCTTCTCCGGCGAGAGCGCCGCCAGGCGCGCCGAGATGTCGTTCATGGTGTCACCGGGTGTATCGCGTGGCTCACGGCTCCCCCGCGGAATCCAGGAGCGCGAGGATCTCTTCCTCCGACAGTCCTTCCAGCTCGTCCAGCATCTCCTCCAGCGACCGCTCCCCGCGCCGCGCCGGGGCGATCTCCGATTCCCGCGGCCCCGCGGCGCGCGCGGCCTCCACCGCCAGCGCGGTCCCCTCCACCGTGGGCGCGGCGAAGAGCGCCGGGAGGGTGTAGTCCACCCCGAGCGCCTCCCGCACGCGGGAGACGAGCTGCATGGCGCGCAGCGAGTGCCCGCCCAGCTCGAAGAAGCCGTGGTGCACGCCCACGCGCTCCACGCCCAGCACCTCGGACCAGATCCGCGCGACCTCCGCCTCCAGCTCGCTCCGCGGCCCCACGAAGGGCGTCGTCCCCGTCGTGTCCGCGGCGTCGGGCGCGGGGAGGGCGTTGCGGTCCACCTTCCCGCTCGGCGTGCGCGGGAAGGCGTCGAGCGCGACGAAGGCGGAGGGGACCATGTACTCGGGGAGCCTCTCGCGGAGCCAGGCCCGCAGCTCCCCGAAGGCGGGGGCGGGCTCCACGGCGGCGACGGAGTAGGCGACGAGCCGCACGTCGCCCGGGCGGTCCTCCCGCGCCACCACCACGGCGTGGCGGATGCCGGGGTGCGCGTCCAGCACGGCCTCCACCTCGCCGGGCTCGATGCGGTGGCCGCGCACCTTGACCTGGAAGTCCACGCGACCCAGGAACTCCAGCGCCCCGTCCCGCCTCCGGCGCACGCGGTCGCCGGTGCGGTACATCCGGGCCCCGGACGCGCCGGAGAAGGGGTCGGGGACGAAGCGCTCCGCGGTCAGCTCCGGGCGGCCGCCGTACCCGCGCGCCACCCCGGGGCCGCCCAGGTACAGCTCCCCCGCGACCCCTTCCGGCGCCGGGTTCCCGTACGGGTCCAGCACGTACCCCGCCACCTCCGGGATCGGCCGCCCGACGGCGACGGGGTCGGAGGGGTCGCCCTCCAGGGCCCGGTGCACGGTGGCCCACACCGTGGTCTCGGTGGGCCCGTACACGTTCCAGACGGAGCCGGTTCGGGAGCGCAGCTCCCCCGCCAGCTCGGCCGGGAGCGCCTCGCCCCCGGTGAGGAGCCGGAGCCGCGGGTCGCCCGTCCACCCGGAGAGGAGGAGGAGCCGCCAGGTGGTCGGCGTGGCCTGGACCACGGTGACGCCCTCGTCCTCGATGAGCCGGGCCAGCCGGGTCCCGTCCGCCGCCTGCTCGCGGTCGGCCACCACCACCCGCGCCCCCACCATGAGCGGGAGGAAGACCTCCAGCACCGAGGGGTCGAAGGTGAGCGTGGTGACGGCCAGGAAGGCGTCGGACGCGCCGGCCCCGGGGCACTCCGCCATCCCCCGGAGGAAGTGCACGGCCGCGCCGTGCGTCCCCATCACCCCCTTGGGGCGGCCGGTGGAGCCGGAGGTGTAGATGACGTAGGCCAGGTGGCCGGGGGTGACGTCGTCGGGGCCCCCACCCGGCTCGCCTCGGGCTCGCCACCCTCCCCCACCTGTGGGGGAGGGTGGCGGCTCTAAGGCCGCCGGGTGGGGGCCACCCTCCACCGTCACCACCTCCACCCCCTCCGCGGCCAGCACGCCGCGCAGCGACTCCTGCGTGAGGAGCACGCGCGCGCCGGAGTCCTCCAGGACGTAGGCCAGGCGGTCCGCGGGGTGGGTGGGGTCCAGGGGGACGTAGGCGCCGCCGGCCTTGAGCACGCCCAGCAGAGCAGCGACCATCTCCGGGGCGCGCTCCAGGAGGACGCAGACGCGGGCCTCCGGGCGCACTCCGGCCCGGCGCAGGCGCGCGGCCAGCGCGTCCGAGCGGCGGTCCAGCTCGCGGTAGCTCCAGCGCTCGGCGCCCCGCGCCACGGCCACGGCGTCGGGGGTGCGCCCGGCCTGCGCCCGGAAGACGCCGTGCAGCGTCCCCGCCTCCCAGGAGCGGCGCTCGCCGCGCCCCGCGGTCACCACGGCCCCGCGCTCCGCGTCGGACAGGAGCGGGACGGAGTCCAGCCGCCGGCCCGGGTCGCGGGCCATCTCCGCCATGGCGGCGGCGAGGTGCCCCAGCATGCGGCGCACGCCCTCGCCGTCGAAGCGCGCCGTGTCGTAGGCCGCCCGCAGCGCCGCCGCCGCCCCGGGGACCACCATCAGCGTCAGCGGGAAGGTGGTGCGCTCCAGCGAGCGCCCCCCCGCGATCCAGGGGCCGCCCTTCGTCGGCGTCGCGAAGGGCCTCGTCCACCGGGTAGTTCTCGAACACCAGGAGGGAGTCGAAGAGCGGCTCCCCCGCGGGGACCTCGCTCCACCCCTGCACCTGCACCAGCGGGGAGTGCTCGAAGCGGCGCGCCTCGGCCTGCTCCTCCTGCAGCTCCGCCAGCCACTCCCCCGCCGCCGCACCTGGGCGGAGCCGGGCGCGCACGGGGAGGGTGTTGATGAAGAGCCCCACCATCTGCTCCACCCCCGCCAGCTCCCCGGGGCGGCCGGAGACCGTGGCGCCGAAGACCACGTCCTCCTCCCCCGCGTAGCGCGACAGCACCAGCGCCCACGCGCCCTGCACCAGCGTGTTCAGGGTGAGCTTGCGCGCCCGGGCGAAGGCGGCCAGATCGCGCGACGCCTCCACGGAGAGGCGCAGCTCCGCCGCGTCGTACCCGGCGCGGGGCTCCTCCGCCTTCGGGAGGGCGAGCGGCGTGGGGGCGCGGAAGCCGCGCAGCGCCTCGCGCCAGAACGCCTCCGGGGCCGACGCGTCCTGGGCGCGGAGCCAGGCCACGAAGTCGCGGTACGGGCGCGGCCGGGGGAGGTCGGCCCCGCGGCCGGCGCGCAGGGCCTCGTAGCGCGCCGCCACCTCGCGGAGCACCTGCGCCCCGGACCACCCGTCCAGCACCAGGTGGTGCTTGGTCCACGCCAGCCGGTACGCGTCGTCCCCCACGCGGAACACGGCCACGCGCACCAGCGGCGGCCGGCCCAGGTCGAAGCCGCGCGCCCGGTCCTCGCGCAGGTACGCCTCCCAGCGCGCCTCCCGCTCCTCCGCGGCGAGGGCGCGCCAGTCCTCCCACCTCCAGGGAAGGTCGGCCCCCTCCTCCACCACCTGGAGCGGCTCGTCGACGCCCTCCCACACGAAAGCGGTGCGGAGCGCCCCGTGCGCCGCCACCGTCTCCCGCCAGGCCCGCTCGTAGGCGGCGGGCTCCAGCGCGCCGCGCACCTCCAGCGTGAGCTGCACCAGGTACGGCTGGTCCCCCCGCCCCGCGCCCAGGACGGTGTGGTACAGGATCCCCTGCTGCATGGGGGAGAGGGGGTACACCGCCTCCAGCCTCCCCCGCCCCGCCGCGATCCGGTCCAGCCCCGCCTGCCCCAGCCGCGCCAGCGGGAAGTCGGACGGGGTGCACCCGCCCGCGCCCGGGGCCAGGCAGTGGGCGATCAGCGCCCGCAGCTCCCGCAGGTACTCCTCCGCCAGGCGCTCCACGGTACTGCGATGGTGCCGGTTCTCCCCGTAGCGCCACACGATCCGGAGCCGGCCGTCGGCGACGATCCCGAACACCTCGAGCGCGTGGCCGCGCGCGCCGCCCGGCCCGAACGACGCCCCCGTCCCCTCGCGCCCCGGACGGAAGAGCGCACCGTCGGCAAAGCTCCCCTCGTAGCGGCCCAGGTAGTTGAAGTTGACCTCCGCGCGGGGGAGCGCGGCCAGGCGCGCGCGCACCTCCGGGTCGGGGGAGAGCCAGCGCAGCACGCCGAAGCCGACGCCCTTCCCCGGGACGGCGCGGAGCTGCTCCTTGACCGCCCGGAGCGACTCCCCGGGGCCCTCGCCCGGGTCGGTCTCCAGCCGCACCGGGAAGGCCGCCGTGAACCACCCCACGGTGCGGGACAGGTCCACGTCCTCCCACAGGTCCTCGCGGCCGTGCCCCTCCAGCTCCACGAGGACGGAGCCGTCCCCCGTCCACCGGGCGAGCGTCCGCGCCAGGGGGGCGAGGAGCGCGTCGTTGACCTGCGTGCGGTACGCGGCGGGTACCTCCTGCAGGAGCGCCCGCGTCTCCTCCTCCGACAGGTGGAGCACCACGTCGCGCGCGGAGGCCTCGGTGTCCGCCCCGTCCAGGTCGCGCGGGAGCGGGGCCGGCGCGGGCTCCGCGAGCGCAAGCCACCAGCCCAGCTCCGCCAGGCGCTCCGGCTCCGCCGCGTGGCGCGCCAGCCGCTCCGCCCAGGCGCGGAAGGAGGTGGTCTTGGGCGGGAGCGCCTGCCCGCGGTACGCCGCCTCCAGGTCCTCCAGGAGGATGCGCCACGACACCCCGTCCACCGCCAGGTGGTGGACGGCGAGGAGGAGACGTTGCGGGCGCCCGGGGCCGCACTCGAAGAGCGCGGCGCGCAGCAGCGGCCCCCGCTCCAGCTCCATCGACGCCTGCACCCGGCTCGCCGCGGACTCGATCGCCGCGGGGAGCGCGTCGTCCGGCGTGGCGGCGAGCTCCACCACCTCCAGCGCGGCGCGCTCGCCGGGCTCCGCGATCCACTGCCTCCACCCCCCATCCCCGCGCGCGGCACGCAGCCGGAGCGCGTCGTGGTGGAGCAGGAGGGCGGACAACGCCTCCTCCAGCGCGGCGGGCTCCAGCCGCTCGGACGGCTCCAGGAGGAAGGCCTGGTTCCAGTGCCAGGGCTGCGGCAGCTCCCTGGCGAAGAAGCGGAGCTGGATGGGGGTGAGCGGGACCGGGCCGACGACGGGCCCCTGCTCCGCCTCCGTCCTCCCCGCGCTCCCCGCGACCCCGGCCAGCTCGGCGACGGTCTGGTGCTGGAAGAGG
This sequence comes from uncultured Gemmatimonadales bacterium, assembly GCA_963733105.1. Classification (GTDB taxonomy): domain Bacteria; phylum Gemmatimonadota; class Gemmatimonadetes; order Longimicrobiales; family Longimicrobiaceae; genus JAFAYN01. Next base: position 274,275 of record CAVTCB010000012.1, read on the forward strand.
TGGCGCGGGGTGAGCCGCAGCCCGGCGCGGGCCGCGCGCGCGACGATCTGGAGGGAGAGGATGGAGTCGCCGCCCAGGTCGAAGAAGTTGTCGTGGACGCCCACGCGCTCCACCCGGAGCACCTCCGCCCAGATCCCCGCCAGCGTCCGCTCCGCCGCCGTGCGCGCCGCCACGAACTCCTCCCCCTCGTCCGCCTCTCCCCGGCTCCGGCGCGGGGAGGGCGCGGCGGTCCACCTTGCCGTTGGGGGTGAGCGGGAGCGTCTCCAGCGCCACGAAGGCCGAGGGGACCATGTACTCGGGGACCCGCTCCCGGAGGCGGGCGCGCAGCTCCGCGGGCGCGGGCGCCGCTCCCGCGTCCGCGACCAGGTAGGCCACCAGCCGCGCCCGCCCCGGCTCGTCCTCGCGGGCGACCACCACGGCCTCGCGCACCCCCGCGCAGAGGACCAGCGCGGCCTCCACCTCGCCCGGCTCCACGCGGTAGCCGCGCACCTTGACCTGGTCGTCCACGCGCCCCAGGAACTCCAGCGTCCCGTCCGCCAGCCAGCGCACGCGGTCGCCCGTGCGGTACAGGCGCGCGCCCTCCGCGAACGGGTCGGGGACGAAGCGCTCCGCGGTCAGCTCCGGCCGTCCCAGGTAGCCGCGCGACACGCCCGCGCCGCCCACGTACAGCTCGCCGGGGACGCCGGAGGGGACCAGGCTCCCCGCGCGGTCCAGCACGTGGACGCGCGCCCCCGGGAGCGGGCGCCCCAGCGGGAGCGTCGCGGGTGCGTCGTCCGGGAGATCGCCCACCGGGTGGGTGAGGACGCCGACGGTGGTCTCCGTGGGGCCGTAGTGGTTGTGGACGGCGCACCCCGGGGCCAGCTCCCGGAGCCGGCGCACCCACTCGGTGCGCGACGCCTCCCCGCCCAGCACCAGACGGCGGCGCGGGAGCACGCGCTCCGGCCGGTCCGCGGCCATGAGCGCCGCCAGGTGCGAGGGGGTGATCTTGAGGCAGTCGATCCCCTCCCGCTCGAACAGGCCGCCCAGCGCCTCCGCGTCCGTGGCGGTCTCCTCCGGGACCAGGTGCAGGCACCCGCCGAGCACCAGCGCGGGGAAGACCATGGTGTAGCCCAGGTCGGCCGCGGGGGTGGAGACGGAGGCGTAGCGCGCCCCCTCCGGGAGGTCCAGCCGCGCGGCGACGCCCCCGACGTAAGCCGCGAGCTGCCGGTGCTCCACCAGCACCCCCTTGGGCGTCCCCGTGGAGCCGGAGGTGTAGATCACGTACGCCAGGCTCTCCGGCGACACCGCGGCCTCCGGCGCCGTGTCCGGCTCCGCGTCGATCCGCTCCCGGTCGCCGTCCAGCGAGACCATCTCCGCGCCGCCGGGCGCGAAGAGGCCGCGCAGGCGGTCCCGCGTCACCAGCGCGCGCAGCCCCGCGTCCTCCGCCAGGCTCGCGAGCCGCTCCGCCGGCATCCCCGGGTCCAGCGGGACGAAGGCGCCGCCGGCCCGGAGGACGCCGAGCATCGCCACCGCCACCTCGGGACCGCGCTCCAGGCAGATCCCCACCCGCGCCTCCGGCCCCACGCCCAGCCGGCGGAGGAGGTGAGCGAGCCGGTTGGCGCTCCGCTCCAGCTCCGCGTACGTCAGCGTCCCCCCGTCGGAGGCCAGCGCGGGCGCGTCCGGCGCGCGGGCGGCGCGCTCCGCGATCCGGTCGTGGACGAGCCCCGCCGCCGGGGCCTCCTCCGCCGCGCTCCAGGCCAGGAGCCGCTCCCGCTCCGCCGGGGCGAGGAGCCCCGCGTCGTGGCGGGTCTCCGGGTCGCGGGCCAGCGCCTCCAGGGCGCGCCCGTACCACTCCCCGACCTCCGCCGCGCGCTCCTCGCCCACCACCGACAGGTCGTGGACGATGGCCAGGCGCACCTCCTCCGTCGCGGGGTCCACGACGAAGTTGACGTTGAGCGGGAAGTTGGTCTCCTCGAACGCGCGGCGGCCCAGGACGCGGAGCCCGGGGAGCCCGGCGAGCCCGCGGTACACGTGGAAGTGCACGTAGTTGAAGGCGGAGTCGAAGAGCGTCGCCCCGCCCGCCATGCGCTGGATCTCCGCGAACGGGAAGCGGCGCAGCGGCACCACCTCCTGCTCCGCGGCGAAGGCGGCGCGCGCCAGCTCCGCCCAGCTCCCCCCCTCCAGCGCCACGCGCAGGGGGAGGACGTTGAGGAAGAGCCCGGCCACGCGCTCGCCGTCCGTCTCCTCCGGGCGCCCGTTGGTCACCAGCCCGGTGGTGACCTCCGCCTCCCCGGTGGCCGTCCCCAGGACGCGCAGGTGCGCCGCCAGGAGGAGCGACTTGAGCGGGACGCCCAGCGCCCGCGCCCGCGCGTGCAGCGCCGCCGAGAGATCCACGCCCGGCGCCGCCTCCAGCGTGGCGACGCGCCGCTCCCCGCCGCCCGTGCGCGGGAGGAGGGTGGGCGCGGCGCCGGCCAGGCGGGCGCCCCACGCCGCGCGCGCCGCCTCGGAGCGCATGGCCTCCGCCTCCAGCGCCACGTAGCTCCGGAACGAGGCGCGCGGGGGCTCCGGCGGCCCCTCCGCGCGCCCCAGGCGCGCGTAGAGGAGCGCGAAGTACTCCGTGAGGAGCGTGGCGACGCTCCACCCGTCCAGGATGGCGTGGTGGAAGCTGACGGTTAGCTGGAAGCGGTCCGCGCCCCGGAGGTGGACGTGGAAGCGGATCAGCGGCGGCGTCGCCGGGTCGAAGGGGCGCCCCTTCTCCGCCTCCATCCACGCCGCGACCGCGGCCTCCTGCTCGTCGTCGGGGAGCCCGCGCAGGTCCTCGAACGTCACCGGGACGCGCGCCTCGGCGTGCACCCGCTGCATCGGCTCCGCGAACCCCGCCAGGTCGAACGAGGTGCGGAGCACCGGGTGCCGCGCGGCCAGCTCCTGCGCCGCCGCCTCCAGCGCCTCCGGGTCGGCCGGTCCCTGGAGGTGGTGCGAGAAGATGTCGTGGTACGCCGTCTCCGCTTCCGTGTACCCGCTGTGGAAGAGCATCCCCAGCTGGAGCCGCGTCGGCGGGTACGCGTCCACCACGTCCGCCGGGAGCTTGGCGCGGTCCCCGGCGCTCACCAGCGCGAAGGGGGCGTCCGCGGGCCGGCCGGACTCCGGCGGGGCGGCGTCCTCCAGCGAGCGGGCGACGGCCTCGATGGTCTGCCCGCGGAAGAGCTGCGGGAGCGACACCTCCACCCCCGCCTCGCGAGCGCGGGCCACCACGCGGATGCTGCGGATGGAGTCGCCGCCCAGCGCGAAGAAGTTGTCGCGGACCCCCACCTCCTCCACCCCCAGCACCTCGCTCCACACCCGCGCCAGCACGCGCTCCGCCTCGGTGCGCGGCGCCACGAAGTCGCCGCCCAGGTCGGGGCGCGCGGCGTCGGGGGCGGGGAGGGCGCGGCGGTCCAGCTTGCCGTTGGCGGTGAGCGGGAGGCGCTCCAGCGCGACGAACGCCGCCGGGACCATGTACTCCGGGAGCCGCGCGCCGACCCAGTCGCGCAGCTCCGCGACGGAGGGCGCGGCGCCGGCGCCCGCGACCACGTACCCCACCAGCCGCCGGTCCCCCGGCGCGTCCTCGCGCGCCAGGACGGCGGCCTCGCGGACCCCCGGGTGCTCCAGGAGCGCCGTCTCGATCTCCCCCAGCTCGATGCGGAAGCCGCGGATCTTGACCTGGTGGTCGATGCGCCCCAGGTACTCCAGGTCGCCGCCGGAGCGGAGCCGCGCCAGGTCGCCCGAGCGGTACAGCCGCGCGCCGGGCTCCCCCCCGAACGGGTCGGGGACGAAGCGCTCCGCCGTCAGCTCCGGTCGTCCGAGGTAGCCGCGCGCCACCCCCGCCCCGCCCACGAGCATCTCCCCCGGCACTCCCGGGGGCACCGGCTCGCCGTGGCGGTCGGCGACGTACACGCGGAGGTCCGGGATCGCCACGCCGACGCGGCTCCCCCGCGCCCCCGCCACGTCCTCCCGCCCGAGCGGGCCGGTAGGTGACGTGCACGGTGGTCTCGGTGATCCCGTACATGTTCACCAGCCGCGGCCGCTCCTCCCCGTGCCGCTCCGTCCACGGCCGCAGCGCCGCCGGGTCCAGCGCCTCCCCGCCGAACACCACGTACCGCAGCGCGAGGCCGCTCCGCTCCTGCGACTCCTCCTCCGCGCGGACCAGCGAGGAGAAGGCGGAGGGCGTCTGGCTCAGCACGGTGACGCCCTCGCGGCGCAGCAGCGCCAGGAACGCCTCCGGCGAGCGCGCCGTCTCCTGCGGCACCACCACCAGCCGCCCTCCGTACAGCAGCGCGCCCCAGACCTCCCACACCGAGAAGTCGAAGGCGTACGAGTGGAAGAGCGTCCACACGTCCTCCGCCCCGAAGCCGAACCAGTGGTCCGTCGCGGTGAAGAGCCGCACGGCGTTGGCGTGGGTGACCACGACGCCCTTGGGGCGGCCGGTGGAGCCGGAGGTGTAGATGACGTAGGCGGCGGACTCCGGCCCGGCGGTACCCCTCACCCCCGACCCCTCCCCCGCCTGCGGGGGAGGGGAGAACGACGAGGGCTCTCCGACACCGGAGCTTTCCACTGCGGACCCTGCCTCCGGCGCGCCCCCACCCGGCTCGCCTCGGGCTCGCCACCCTCCCCCGTTCCGGGGGAGGGGCATCTCCACGCTTCGATCCTCGCCCTCGATCGCGTCGTTGTCGTGCTCCCCTCCCCCCTTGTGGGGGAGGGGTCGGGGGAGGGGGGTCCCGACGGGCGCATCGGACCCACCATCCGCATCCACGCTGCCGTTCTCCCCTCCCCTGCTTGCGGGGGAGGGGCCGGGGGTGGGGGGCACCAATGTCGCGCCGATCCTGTCCAGCACCACCACCTCCCCCCCGAACTCCGGGAGCGTCCCCACCAACCGCTCCTGTGTCACCAGCACGGGGACCGCCGAGTCCGCCAGGACGTACGCCAGCCGCTCCGCCGGGTAGCCGGGATCGAGGGGGACGTAGGCACCGCCGGCCTTGAGGATGCCCAGCACCCCCACCACCGTCTCCAGCGAGCGCTCCACGCACAGCCCCACCCGCGCCTCGGGGCCGATCCCCATCCCGCGCAGGATGGCGGCGAGACGGTCCGACCGCGCGCGCAGCCCGGCGTAGGTCAGCGACTCGCCCTCGAAGGTGACGGCGACGGCGTCCGGCGCGCGCCCGGCCGCGGCGTCGAAGAGCGCGTGCAGGGTGTCGGCGGAGCGGAAGCGGTCGGCGGGGGCGCCCACCAGCATCGCCCGCTCCTCCGCCGGGAGCAGCGGGAGGGTGGAGACCGGCGCGTCGGGGTCCGCCAGCAGCGACTCCAGGAAGACGGCGTAGTGGCCGGCGAAGCGCACGGCGGTGTCGCGCTCCCACAGGTCGGTCGAGTACTCCAGCCGCCCGCGGAGCCCCTCCCCCGTCTCCTCCAGCGTCAGCGTCAGGTCGAACTTGGCCGTCCCCGTGTCCCCCGTCTCCACCCGCATCTCCAGGCCCGGGAGGCCGGCGCGCTCCATGGGCGCGTTCTGGAGGACGAAGACGGCCTGGAAGAGCGGGTTGCGGGACAGGTCGCGCTCCAGGCGCAGCTCCTCCACCACGCGCTCCAGCGGCACGTCCTGGTGCTGGTAGGCGCCCAGCGTGGCCTCGCGCACGCGGCGCAGGAGCGCGCGGAACCCCGGGTCGTCCGACAGGTCGGCGCGGAGCGGGAGGGCGTTGACGAAGTTGCCGACCACCCCCTCCACCTCCACCCGCGTCCGCCCGGCGATCGGCGACCCCACCACCACCTCGTCCTGGCGCGCGTAGCGGGCGAGCAGCGCCTGGAAGGCGGCCAGCGCCGCCATGAAGAGCGTGGCCCCCTCGCGCCGGGCGAGGGCGTGCAGCCGCTCCCCCGTCTCCTCGGGGAGGACGAAGCGGTGCACGTCGCCGCGGAAGCTCGCCACGGCGGGGCGCGGAGCGTCGACCGGGAGCTCCAGCACGGGGGGAGCCCCCGCCAGCCGCTCCGTCCACCAGGCGAGCTGCCGCTCCAGCACGGGGCCGAGCATCCGCTCGCGCTGCCACACCGCGAAGTCCGGGTACTGGAGCGCGGGCTCCGGGAGCGGCGAGGGCTCCTCGCGCAGCAGGGCGGGGTAGAGCGCCGCCACCTCGCGGAGCACGATCCCCATGCTCCACCCGTCCGCGACCACGTGGTGCAGCGTCAGGAGGAGGAGGTGCTCCTCCGGCGCCACGCGGAGCAGGCGGGCGCGGAAGAGCGGCCCGCCCTCCAGCTCGAAGGTGCGGCGCTCCTCCTCCGCGGCCGCGCGCCGCGCGCCCTCCTCCCCCGCGACCGGCTCGACCGGCAGCTCCAGCCGCTCCGCGGGGTGCACCACCTGCACCGGCTCGCCGCCGCGCGCCTCGAAGCGCGTGCGCAGCGCTTCGTGGCGCCGAACGACCTCCTCCAGGGCGCGGCGAAGCGCCTCCGCGTCGAGCGCGCCCGAGAGGCGCACGCGCACGGGGACGTTGTACGCCGGGGTCCCGGGGGTGAGCTGCTCCACGAACCAGAGCCGCTGCTGCGCGAAGGAGAGCGGCACCGCGCCGGGGCGCTCGACGGGGCGCAGCGGCGGCTCGTCCGCGCCCTCCGAGGCGGCGCGCTCGACCACGGCGGCCAGCCCGGCCGGCGTCGGCGCGTCGAACACCGCGCGCACCGGGATCTCCACGCCGAAGAGCTGCCGGACGCGCGAGACCACCCGCGTGGCCAGGAGCGAGTGCCCGCCATGCTCGAAGAACGGGTCGTGGATGCCGGCCCGCTCCATCCCCAGGAGGTCCGCCCAGACCTCCGTCAGCACCTCCTCCGTCGGCGTGCGCGGCGCGGCGAAGTCGCCGGTGTTCAGGGACCGCGGCCTCGGGCTCCGGGAGCGCGGCGAGGTCCACCTTGCCGTGCGCGGTGAGCGGGAGCGCGTCCAGCGCCACCCAGGCGGAGGGGACCATGTGCTCCGGGAGCCGCTCGCGCGCCCACTCGCGCAGCTCGCCCGCCGCCGGCGCCGCGCCGGCGGGGACCACGTAGGCGGCCAGCGAGGCGTCACCCGGGGCGGACTCGCGCACGGCGACGACGCACTCGCGGACGCCGGGGTGCGCCGCGAGCGCGGCCTCCACCTCGCCGGGCTCCACGCGGAAGCCGCGCACCTTGACCTGCCGGTCGTCGCGGCCCAGGAAGTCCAGGTTCCCGTCGGGGAGCCAGCGCACCCGGTCGCCGGTGCGGTACATCCGCGCGCCCGGCTCGCCGGAGAACGGGTCGGGGACGAACCTCTCCGCCGTCAGATCGGGCCGCCCCAGGTACCCGCGCGCCACGCACCGCCCGCCGATGCACAGCTCGCCGGGGACGCCCGCGGGCGCGGGGTACCCGTCCGCGTCCAGCACGTACGCCCTGCGGTCCCCGACGGGGCGGCCGATGGGGACGCGCGCGGAGCCGTCGCCGTCCGGCACGTCGTACAGCGTCGTGGTGATGATGGTCTCGGTGGGGCCGTAGCCGTTCACGAGGCGCACGGCGCCCAGGGGGCTCTCCTTCCAGAGCCGCGCCGCCTCCGCGGACAGCCGCTCCCCGCCCGCGATCAGCACGCGCAGCGAGTGTCCCTCCGGGAACCCGGACTCCGCCCACTCCGCCACGGCCTGCTGCCAGTACGAGGTCGGGAGGTTGGCGACGTCGACGCGCTCCTCCACCAGGCGGCGCCGCAGCTCGGCGGGGCTCCACACCTCGCCGCCGCGCATCACCATGGTGGCCCCGAGCGTGAGGGGGATCAGGAGCTGGGATACGGAGGGATCGAAGGTGGCCGCGGCGAACTGGAGCGTCCGGTCGCCCGGCCGGATCCCGTAGCGGTCGCGCACGTCCACCAGGTGCGCCGCGAGCGGGCCGTGGTCCACCATCACCCCCTTGGGCCGCCCCGTGGAGCCGGAGGTGTAGAACACGTACGCCGCGTCCTCCGGCGACGCCCCGGCGGCCCCGTCCGGCTCCGCCTCCGGCAGCTCCCCGTCGACGGCGAGCCGGGGAACGCCCGCGCCGCGGACCGGGGCGGGGCCCTCTCCCTGGACCAGCGCGAGCACCGCACCGGAGTCGGCCAGGAGCCACGCCAGCCGCTCCGCGGGCTGCGCGGGGTCCACCGGGACGTAGACGGCGCCCGCCCGAAAGCACCCCAGGAGGGCGGCGGGGATGTCGAGCGAGCGCTCCAGGGAGACGGCCACCCGGTCCCCCGTCCGGACGCCCCGCGCGCGGAGGGCGGCGGCGATCCGCCCGGCGCGGCGGTGGAGCTCCGCGTAGGTGACGCGCTCCCCGTCCAGCTCCACGGCCGCCAGCTCCGGCGTCCGGCGCGCCTGCTCCGCGACCAGCTCGTGCACGCAGAGGCCGGTGGCGGGGACCACGCCGTCGGCGCGGCTCCAGGCCGCCAGCCGGCGCCGCTCCTCGTCCCCCGGCTCCAGCAGCGAGCCCACCGTGCGCTCCGGGTCGGCCGCGATCCCGCGCAGCGTGTCGCGCAGGTAGGCGAAGATCCCCTCCGGCGTCCCGTCCTCGAAGCGGCGCGGGTCGTACACCATCTTGACGTACATCCGCCGCTCCCCGTACGCCGCCACCGACAGGGGCATGTTGGTGCGGGTGAAGAGCCGCAGCTCCCGGTTCTCCCACGCCCTGCCCGCCCGCCGGAGCGCCTCGTCCAGGAAGGTGACGTCGTAGTTGACCACCGTCTCGAAGAGCGGGAGCCCCCGCGGGAGCTCGCTCCACCCCCGGATCCGCGCCAGCACGGTGTGCTCGTACGGGCGCATGGAGCGCACCCGCTCGCGCGGGCCGCGCAGCCACTCCGCCACCGGCTCCCCGGGGCGGACCCGCACCCGCAGCGGGAGCGAGCTCAGGAAGAGCCCCACCATGCGGTGCTCCCCCCCGTCCGCCCACCAGCGGCTCCCGCGCGTGATCCCGAAGACCACGTCGCGCTCGCCGGACCAGCGGGCCAGCACCAGCGCCCAGGCGCCGTGCAGGATGTTGTTCAGGCTGAGGTCGTGCTGGCGCGCGAAGGCGCGCAGCGCCGCCGTGTCCGCCTCCGGGAGCCAGTCCTCGATCTGGGGGTAGACGGCCTCGCCCCCGGCCGGGGGATCGCGGTCGCCGACCGGGGTGGGCGCCGTGAAGCCGCGCAGCATCTCCCCCCAGAACGCCTCGCTGGCCGCGTCGTCCCGGGTGCGCGTCCACTCGGCGTACTCGCCGTAGGGGCGGGGGGCGGGGAGGTCGATCTCCTCCCCGCGCCGGGCGGCCTCGTAGAAGGCGAACACGTCCTGGAGGAGGACGATGATGGAGCGCCCCTCCAGGAGGATGTGGTGGAAGGTCCAGACCAGGTGCCACTCGGCGTCTGCCGCGCGGACCAGCGCCAGCCGCGTCACCGGGGCGGCGGCGAAGTCGAAGTCGCGGTGCCGCTCCGCGTCGATGTACGCCGCGAGCCGCGCCTCCCGCTCCTCCGCGTCCAGCCCGCTCCAGTCCAGCTGCTCGAAGGGGAGGTCCACGTCGGCGTGCACCTCCTGCACCGGCTCCTCCAGCCCCTCCCAGCGGAAGCCCGTGCGCAGGATGCCGTGCATCCGCGCCGCGCGGCGCCACGCCGCCTCCATCGCCGCCGGGTCCAGCGCCTCGCGGAGGACGTACTGGATGAGGACGTTGTCCACCCCCGTCCCCGGCGCGTACAGGGCGTTGAAGAGGAGCCCCTGCTGCAGCGGGGAGAGCGGGTGGACGGACTCGACGGGGTGCCGGCTCATGGTCTCCTTCGGGGTCACTGCCGCGCCTCCGGCCGGAGCGCGCGCTCCTCGTCGTACGCCGCCCCGGCCTCGCCGTCGGTCAGCGCCTCGATCTCCGCCAGGAGGGAGGCCACCAGGGCCTCCTCCATGAGGTCGATCTCCGCCGCCAGCTCGGCGAGCCGCGGGTGGTCGAACACCGCCTGGACGGGGAGGTCCAGCTCCATGTGGGCGCGTACGCGGGAGGCCACCTGCATGGCCAGGAGCGAGTGCCCGCCCAGCGCGAAGAAGTCGTCGCCCGCGCCCACGCGCTCCACCCCCAGCACCTCGCGCCAGATGGCCGCCAGCGCCTCCTCGGTGGGGGTGGACGGCGGCGCCCCGTCGTCCGCGGCGCGCGCCTCCGGCGCCGGGAGGGCGCGGCGGTCGGTCTTGCCGTTGGGGGTGCGGGGGAGCGCGTCCAGCGCCACCACGGCGGAGGGGACCAGGTGGTCCGGGAGCCGCTCCGCGAGCGCGGCGCGCACGCCCTCGGCCGTGAGGCCGCTCCCCTCGCGCGCGGCGAACCAGGCCACCAGCCGGGCCCCGCCGGGCCCGTCCTCCCGCGCCGCCACGGCGGCCTCCCGCACTCCGGGGACGCCGAGGAGCGCGTCCTCCACCTCGCCGGGCTCCACGCGGAAGCCGCGCACCTTGACCTGGTGGTCGGTGCGCCCCAGGTACTCCAGCTCCCCGCCGGCCCCGCGGCGCGCCAGGTCGCCCGTGCGGTACATCCGCGCGCCCGGCACCCGGGAGAACGGGTCGGGCACGAAGCGCTCCGCCGTCAGCGCCGCCCTCCCCAGGTAGCCGCGCGCGACGCCCTCCCCGCCCACGTACAGCTCCCCGGGGACGCCCGCCGGGGCGGGCTCCCCCTCGCGGTCCAGGACGTGGACGCGCGCCCCCGGGATCGCCCGGCCCACGGGGACGCGCCCCTCCGCGTCCTCCGCGCGGCACTCGTGCACGGTGCACCAGACGGTGGCCTCGGTGGGGCCGTACTCGTTGAAGAGCGCGGTCCCGGGGAGGAGGCGCGCGTGCCTCGCCACCAGCTCCGGGGGGCACGCCTCGCCCCCGAGGATCACCGCCTCCGGGGCCATCCCGTCGCGCCGCACCGCCTCGTCCAGGAGCGCGCCGTGCAGCGACGGGACGCAGAGGAGGTGCGAGACGCGGTGCCGCGCGACGATCTCCGCCAGCCGCGCGGGGTCGCGCCGCTCCGCCTCGCCCGCCACGCGCAGCGTCCCCCCCGCGCACAGCGTCCAGAAGATCCCCGCGACCGAGCTGTCGAAGGATATGGACGAGAGGAGGAGGAACTCGCGCACCGCGCCGCCGTAGCGCTCGAACCGCGCGGCCGTGGAGCACGCCAGCGCCCGGTGCGTGACCCCGACGCCCTTGGGACGCCCGGTGGAGCCGGAGGTGTAGATGACGTAGGCCAGGTGGTCGGGGGAGAGGCCCCCACCCGGCTCGCCTCGGGCTCGCCACCCTCCCCCGTGCTGGGGGAGGGGCATGTCCACGCTTCGATCCTCGCCCTCCACGGTGTCGTGGTCGTGCTCCCCTCCCCCCTTGTGGGGGAGGGGCCGGGGGTGGGGGGTATCGAGGGACACGATGGCTCCCCCGAACTCCGGCATCCGCTCCGCCAGCCCCGGCTCCGTCACCAGCACCGGGACGGCCGAGTCCTCCAGGAGGTAGGCGATCCGCTCCCGCGGGTAGGCGGGGTCCAGGGGGACGTAGGCGCCGCCCGCGTAGAGGACTCCCAGGATGGCGGCGATCATCCCCGTCCCCGGCTCCGCGCAGACGCCCACGCGCGTCTCCGGCCCCACGCCCAGGGCGCGCAGGCGCGCGGCGAGGCCCGCGGCGGCGGCGTCCAGGGCGGCGTAGGTCAGCGACGCGTCGCCGGAGGCCACGGCCACCGCGTCCGGGGTGCGCCGCGCCTGCTCGCGGATGGCGACGTGCACCGGGATCTCCCCGGCGCCGGTGGGAAGCGCCGGGGCGTCGGACGACAGGAGGCGCTCGCGCTCCGCGCCGGTCGTGAGCGACAGGTCGCGGAGGCGCGCGCCCGGCGCGGCGGCCATGCCGAGGAGGACTGCGCGCACGTGCTCCAGCACCCGCTCCGCCGCGTCGTCCGCGAACCGGCGGCCGTCGTAGCGCGCGCGCAGCGTGAGCCCGTGGCCGGGGTCGGCCAGGAGCCCGAACGGGTAGTTGGAGCGCTCGGCCATCCGCGAGCCGGCCACCCGGAGCCCGGTCCCGTCCAGCGCCGCCGACTCCGCCGGGTAGTTCTCGAACACCACGATGCTCTCGAAGAGCGGCGTCCCCCGCGGCACCTCGCTCCACGCCTGCACGTCCACCAGCGGCGTGTGCTCGAAGCGGCGCATCTCCGCCTGGCGCTCCTGGAGAGCCCCGAGCCACTCCCCCAGCCGGGCGTCGGGGGGGACGGCCACGCGCACCGGGAGGGTGTTGATGAACACCCCGACCCGCGTCTCCATCTCCGGGAGGTCGGCCGTGCGCCCGGACACCGTGGCGCCGAACACCACGTCTCGCTCGCCCGTGTAGCGGGACAGGAGGAGCGCCCAGGCGCCCTGCACCAGCGTGCTCGGCGTCACCCGCCGGCGGCGCGCGAAGGCGCGCAGGGAGGCGGCTTCCTCCTCGCCGAGGCGCAGCTCCCGCTCCCCCGCCGCGGGGGCGTCCGGCGCCGGGGCGCCGCGGTCCACGGGGAGCCGGGTGGGCTCCTCGATCCCCCGCAGCTCCTCGCGCCAGAACGCCTCCGCCGCCGCGGCGTCCCGGCCGCGCAGCCAGGCCACGTACTCGCGGAAGGGGCGCGGCGCCGGGAGCTCCAGCGCCCGCCCGGCGCGCGCCGCGGCGTAGAGCGCGAACACCTCGCCCAGCACCAGCGGCACCGACCACCCGTCCAGCAGGACGTGGTGGTGGCTCCACACCAGGTGCCACTCCTCGTCGCCCGCGCGGAGCAGCGCCACCCGGCTGAGCGGGGCGACGGCCGGGTCGAAGCCGCGCTCCCGGTCGCCCGCGAGGAACGCCTCCAGGAGCGCCGCCCGGTCCCCCGCGGCGACGCCGCGCCAGTCGTGCGCCTCGAAGGGGTGCTCCACCCGGCGCCGGACCACCTGCACCGGCTCGCCCGTCTCCCGCGGCACGAAGGAGGTGCGAAGCGGGGCGTGCCGGTCCGCCACCTCCTGCCAGGCGCGCCGCAGCGCCTCCGGGTCCAGCCCGCCCAGCAGGTGCACGGCGAGCTGCTCGAAGTACATCCCCCCCTCGCGGCTGCGGAGCGCGTGGAAGAGGATCCCCTGCTGGAGCGGGGTGGCCGGGTACGCGTCCTCCACGTCGGGGAGCCCGGCGAGCACGCGGCCCAGCTCCGCCTGCTCCACCGCGAGGAGGGGGAAGTCGGAGGGGACGAGCCCCGTCGTGCGCCCCTCGCGCGCCGCGGCCACCAGCTCGCGCAGGGCGCCCAGGAACGCCTCCGCCAGCCGCTCCGCCGTGGCCGCCCGGTGCACGCGCGAGCCGTACGTCCACGACGCCCGGAAGGTGCCGCCGGCGACGCCCGCGTTCACCTCCAGCAGGTAGCGGCGGGGCGCGGCGGGGCTGCGCGCCGCCCCGGTGGGACCCTCCACGGCGGCGAAGAGGGCGTCGTCCGCCTCCGCGCCGTCGAAGCGGCCCAGGTAGTTGAAGGCCACCTGCGGCTCCGGGGCGGCGGCGAGCCCCGCGTCCCCCGCCAGCCAGCGCAGCACGCCGTAGCCGATCCCCTTCCCCGGGAGCGCGCGCAGCCGCTCGCGGACGGCGCGGACCGTCTCCGCCGGCGGCGCCGTGGGGTCGGCGTCCAGGCGCACCGGGAAGATGGAGGTGAACCACCCCACGGTGCGCGACAGGTCCACGTCCTCCCCCAGGTCCTCGCGCCCGTGCCCCTCCAGATCCACCAGGAGCGACCGCTCCCCCGTCCAGGCGCCGAGCGCGCGCGCCAGGGCGGCCAGGAGCACCTCGTCGATCCGCGCCCGGAAGGCGGCGGGGACCTCCTGCAGGAGCGCCCGCGTCTCCTCCTCCGTGAGCGCGGCGGTGACGGTGCGCGCCAGCCCCTCGGTGTTCGCTCCGTCCGGGAAGTCGGCCGGGAGCGGCGGCGCCCCGGCCCCGGCGGCCGCCAGCCAGGCGTCGCGCTCCGCCCGCGTCTCCGGGAGCCCGGCGTGGGCCCGCAGACGCTCGGCCCAGGCGCGGAAGGAGGTGGTCTTCGCCGGGAGGCGCGGCTCCTCGCCGCGGGCGAGCTGCGCCACGGCGCGCTCCAGGTCCTCCACCAGGATGCGCCAGGAGACGCCGTCCACGGCGAGGTGGTGGACGACGAGGAGGAGACGGCCGGGACGCTCCGGGCCGGCGTCGAAGTGCACGGCGCGCAGCAGCGGCCCGGCTTCCAGGTCCAGGCTCCGCTGCGCGCGCTCCGCCGCCTCCTCGCCCGCCGACCCTTCCACGCGCTCGAAGGGGACGTGCCCGTCGAACGGCGCGAAGGACTGGCGCCACTCGCCATTTTCGCGGCGGAAGCGGAGCCGCAGCGCGTCGTGGTGCCGCAGCAGCGCCCCGACCGCGCCCTCCAGGAGCGCCGGCGCCACCGGGCGGCGCGTCTCCAGCAGGACCGCGTGGTTCCAGTGCCCCGGCTCCGGGAGCTCCTGATCGAAGAACCAGCGCTGCACCGGCGTCAGCGGGGCCTCGCCCGTCACCTCCCCCTGCTCCGCCGCCGCCGTCGCCGCGGTGTCCGCCACCGCCGCCAGCTCCGCGACCGTCTGGTGCTGGAAGACCTGGCGCGGCGTGAGCCGGACGCCCGCCCGGGCGGCGCGGGAGATCACCTGGATGGAAAGGATGGAGTCGCCGCCCAGCTCGAAGAAGTTGTCGTGCACTCCCACGCGCTCCAGCCGCAGCACGTCGCGCCAGACGGCGGCGAGCGCGGCCTCCTTGGCGTCGCGCGGCGCCACGAGCTCGCCGCGCGCCACCGACTCCTCGCCGGGGGCGGGGAGGGCGCGCCGGTCCGTCTTCCCGTTCGCGGTGAGCGGGAGGGCGTCCAGCAGGACGAACGCCGAGGGTACCATGTGGTCGGGGAGGCGCTCCGCCGCCCGGGCGCGCAGCTCCGCCGCGTCGGCCGGGCCGTCCGCGACCACGTAGGCCACCAGGCGCGTCTGCCCCGGCGCGTCCTCCCGCACCATCACCACCGCCTCCCGCACGTGCTCCAGCAGCACGGCCTCGATCTCGCCGGGCTCGATGCGGAAGCCGCGCACCTTGACCTGGAAGTCGGTCCGCCCCAGGTA
This sequence comes from uncultured Gemmatimonadales bacterium, assembly GCA_963733105.1. GTDB lineage: Bacteria > Gemmatimonadota > Gemmatimonadetes > Longimicrobiales > Longimicrobiaceae > JAFAYN01. Next base: position 289,312 of record CAVTCB010000012.1, read on the forward strand.
CTCCAGCTCCCCGTCCGCGCGGCGGCGCACCCGGTCGCCGGAGCGGTACATGCGCGCGCCCGCCTCGCCGGAGAACGGGTCGGGGACGAAGCGCTCCGCCGTCAGCTCCGCCCTCCCCAGGTACCCCCGCGCCACCCCCGCCCCGGCCACGCACAGCTCGCCCGGGACTCCGGTCGGCGCCAGCTCCCCCGCCGCGTCCAGCACGTACAGCCTCCCGTCCGGGAGGGGCCGCCCGAGCGGGCTCGCGGAGCCGGCCTCCACGTCCGCGGGCGCCACCGGCCGGAAGCTGTCGTGCACCGTGGTCTCGGTGATCCCGTGCATGTTCACCAGCCGCGGACGCTCCAGGCCGTGCCTCTCCGTCCACGGCCGCAGGCTCCCCGGCTCCAGCGCCTCCCCGCCGAACACCACCTCGCGCAGCGCCAGCTCCGACCCGGCCGCGTCGTCCGCGCGGACGAGCTGCCGGAACGCCGAGGGCGTCTGGCTCAGCACGGTGACGCGCTCCTCCGCCAGGAGGCGCCGGAAGGCCTCGGGGTCGCGGCTGGTCTCCCACGGCACCACCACCAGCCGCCCGCCGTGCAGCAGCGCCCCCCAGATCTCCCACACCGAGAAGTCGAACGCGTACGAGTGGAAGAGCGTCCACACGTCGTCCGCGCCGAAGCCGAAGTCCGCCTCCGTGGCGTCGAACAGCCGCAGCACGTTGGCGTGCGTGACCGCGACGCCCTTGGGGCGGCCGGTGGAGCCGGAGGTGTAGATGACGTAGGCCAGGTTTTCGGGGGAGACCTGCGGGCCCCCACCCGGCTCGCCTCGGGCTCGCCACCCTCCCCCGTTCCGGGGGAGGGGCATCTCCACGCTTCGATCCTCACGCTCCACGCTGTCGTGCTCCCCCTCTCCCAGCATTGGGAGAGGGGGCCGGGGGGTGAGGGCCTCCGGCCCCGCCTCGGCGGACTGAACTGCCGGATCGCTGGGAGATGCCCCTCCCCCACCTGTGGGGGAGGGTGGCGGCTCTAAGGCCGCCGGGTGGGGGCGCGCGGCCTCCACCATCACCATCCTCCCCCCGAACTCCGGCAGCCTCCCCGCGATCCCCTCCTGCGCCACCAGCACCCGCACCGCCGAGTCCTCCAGGAGGTACGCCAGCCTCTCCGCCGGGTAGTCCGGGTCGAGCGGGACGTACGCCCCGCCGGCCCCGAGGATGCCCAGGATGCCGACCACGGTCTCCAGGGAGCGCTCGACGCACAGCCCGACGAGCGTCTCGGGGCCCACCCCCGCTCCCCGCAGCGCCGCGGCGAGCCGCTCCGCGCGCGCGTCCAGCTCCGTGTAGGTGAGCGATTCCGGACCGGAGGTGACCGCCACCGCGTCCGGGCGGGCGCGGGCGACCTCCGCGAAGCGCCGGTGCAGCGTGGTGGTGACGGGGAAGCGCCGCGGACGGGGGTTCCCGCCCGCGGCGAGCACCGCGCGCTCCTCGTCGCCGAGGAAGGAGACGGTGGAGAGGCGCGCCCCCGGGTCGGCGGCCACGGCCGCGAGGAGGGCGCGGAAGTGCGCGGCCATCCGCTCCACGGTGGCGGCGTCGAACAGCTCCGAGGCGTACTCGAACGAGGCGCGGAGGACCCCGTCCTCCTGCACCGCCTCCAGCGTCAGGTCGAACTTGGCCGTAGCGCGCTCCGCGCCCGCCTGCGCGCCGATCCGCACCCCCGGGAGCTCCGGCGCGGCGGCGGGGGCGTTCTGGAGGGCGAACGCCACCTGGAAGACCGGGGTGCGGCTCCGGTCGCGCTCCGGCTGCACCTCGTCCACCAGCCGCTCGAAGGGGAGGTCCGAGTGCGCGAAGGCGTCCAGTGTGGACTCGCGCACCTGCGCCAGGAGCGAGGTGAAGGTCGCGTCGCCCGCCACGTCGGCGCGGAGGGCGAGGGTGTTCACGAAGAATCCGACCAGCCCCTCCAGCTCCTCGCGCGGCCTCGCCGACACCGGCGTACCGACGACGACCGTCTCCTCCCCCGACCAGCGGGCCAGGAGGAGCTGGAACGCCGCGAGGAGCGTCATGAAGAGCGTGGCCCCGTGCTCCCGGCCCAGCGCGTCCAGCCGCTCCGCGGGGAGGTCGAATCGGTGAAGGGCGCCGCGGTGGCTCCTCACCGGCGGGCGCGGGCGGTCCGTGGGGAGATCGAGCGCGCGCGGCGCCCCCCGCAGGCGCTCGCGCCAGAAGGCGAGCTGCGCCTCCAGCACGTCGCCCGACAGCCACTCCCGCTGCCACGCGGCGTAGTCGGCGTACTGCACGGGGAGCGGCGGGAGGAGCGGCTCCGAGCCCCGGGCGAAGGCGGCGTACGCGGCGCACGCCTCCCGCACCAGCACCGACATCGACCACTCGTCGCCCACGGCGTGGTGCAGCGCCAGGACGAGGACGTGCTCGTCCGCGGCGAGCCGCAGGAGCGACGCGCGGAAGAGCGGCCCGCGCTCCAGGTCGAACGGCCGCTGCGCCTCCTCCGCCACCTCGATCACCGCTTCGCGCTCGCGCGCCTCCTCCGGGAGCCCGGACAGCTCCTCCACCGGGAGCGTCCACCCCTCCGCCGGGAGGACGACCTGAGCGGCGACCCCGTCCGCGGTCCGGAAGACGGTGCGCAGCGCCTCGTGGCGGGCGACGACCTCCGCCAGCGCACGCTCCAGCGCGGCGGCGTCCAGCGGACCGGAGAGCCGGAGCGCGCCGGACATCACGTACGCCGCGCCGCCCGGGTCGAGCTGCTCCAGGAACCAGAGCCGCTCCTGCGCGAAGGAGAGCGGGAGCGGGCGGTCGCGAGGCGCCCTCGGGATCGTCGCCGGGGGAGACGGGGCCGCGCGTCCGCGGGCGAGGCGCCGGATCGGCGCGGGCGCGGCGGCGTCCGTCCCCGCGCGGGCGGCCCGGACGCGCTCCGCGAAGGCGTCCAGCCGCGGCGCGTCGAACAGCGCCTGCAGCGGCATCTCCACCCCGAACGCGGTCCGGACCCGCGTGAGCACCCGCATCGCCAGGAGCGAGTGCCCGCCGAGCGCGAAGAAGTCGTCCCGCGCGCCCACGCGCTCCACGCCCAGCACCTCCGCCCAGGCCCGCGCGACGATCTCCTCCTCCGGCGTGCGAGGCGCGACGAACCCCCCGGCGGCGCCGGGGAGCGCCACCTCCCGCTCCGCCAGCGCGCGGCGGTCCGTCTTCCCGTTGGGAGTGCGCGGAAAGACGTCCAGCACCACGAGCGCCGAGGGGACCATGTGCTCCGGGAGCCGCGCGCGGAGCGCGTCCCGCAGCGCCTCCGCGAGCCCCGCCTCCTCCTCGCCCGCGGCGAGGGCGAGGTACGCGACCAGGCGCAGGTGCCCGGACCCGTCCTCCCGCGCCACCACCGCCGCCTCCGCCACCCGCGCGTCCGCTTCCAGCGCGGCCTCCACCTCCCCCAGCTCGATCCGGAAGCCCCGCACCTTGACCTGGTGGTCGGTGCGCCCCAGGTACTCCAGCGGGCCGTCCTCCCCCCAGCGCACCACGTCTCCCGTGCGGTAGAGGCGCCCACCCGGCTCCACCGCGAACGGGTCGGGGACGAAGCGCTCCGCCGTCAGGTCGGGCCGCCCCAGGTACCCCCGCGCCACCCCCGCCCCGCCGATCCACAGCTCCCCCGGCACCCCCGCGGGCGCCGGCTCCAGCTCCCCGTCCACGACCAGCAGGCGCGTCCCCGCGATCGGGCGGCCGAGGTCCACGGGCCCCCCGGCGGGCTCCACGCGCGCGACGGTGGACCAGACGGTGGTTTCCGTGGGGCCGTACAGGTTCCACAGCTCGCCGCAGCACGGGAGGAGCCGGTCGGCCAGCTCGCGCGGGAGCGCCTCGCCGCCGCAGAGCGCGCGGAAGCCGGGCGCGCCCTCCCACCCCGCCTCCAGGAGCATCCGCCAGGTCGCGGGCGTCGCCTGCATCACGGTGGCGCCCGTGGCCGCCAGCGCGTCGCGCAGGAGCGCGCCGTCCGCCGCGGTCGCCCGGTCCGCCAGCGCCACGCACGCCCCCGTGGTGAGCGGGAGCCACAGCTCCAGCCCCGCGATGTCGAAGGCAAGCGTGGTCACCGCCAGGAGCACGTCGTCCGCCGCGAGCCCCGGCCGCTCCCTCATGGCGTCCAGGAACGCCGTCACCGCCCGGTGCGGCACCACGACGCCCTTCGGCCGCCCGGTGGAGCCCGAAGTGTAGATGACGTAGGCCGCGCTGTCGGGAGACGCGGCGGACGCCGGTGCCGGGTCGTCCTCCCGCACCCCCTCCACCCCCGCCTCCGTCACGACCACCCGCGCGCCCGAATCCTCCAGCACGTAGGCCACGCGCTCCGCGGGATAGGCGGGGTCCACGGGGACGTACGCGCCGCCGGCCCTGAGCACGGCGAGGAGCGCCACCACCATCTCCGGCCCGCGCTCCAGGCAGACACCCACGCGCGCCTCCGGCCCCACCCCGAGCCCCGCGAGACGGGCGGCGAGGGCTTCCGAGCGCCGGTCCAGCTCCGCGTAGGTCAGCGTCTCGCCGCGGAAGCGGAGCGCCGGCGCCTCCGGCGCGCGCGCGGCCATCGCCCGGAAGCGGTCGTGCACCCGCCCGCCGGACGGGGCCTCCGCCCCCGCCGCGCTCCACGCGGCCAGGAGCCGGCCCCGCTCCGCGTCGCCCAGGAGGGCGAGGTCGCGCACGCGCGCGTCCGGGGCGCGGACCATCCCCTCCAGGAGCGCGCGGAGGTGGCCGAGCATCCGGCGCACGGCCGCGGGGTCGAAGCGGTCCGCCTCGAAGCCGGCGCGCAGCACCAGAGAGCCGCCCACGGAGACCATCACCGTGAGCGGGTAGTTGGTGCGCTCGAAGGCGCGGAAGCCGGCCAGCTCCACCCCGCCCCGGCGCTCCGCCGCGTCCGGGTCCACGGGGAAGTTCTCGAAGATCAGCAGGCTCTCGAAGAGCGGCTCCCCCGGCGGGAGCTCGCTCCAGGCGCGCACGTCCACCAGCGGCGCGTGCTCGTGCTCGCGCGTCTCCGCCTGCCGCTCCTGCACCTCCCGCAGCCAGTTGACCAGCACCGCGTCGGGGGAGACGCGGACGCGCACCGGGAGGGTGTTGATGAACATCCCCACCATCCGCTCCACCCCCGCCAGCTCCGCCGGGCGCCCGGACACCGTCGCGCCGAACACCACGTCCCGCTCTCCGCCGTAGCGCGACAGGAGGAGCGCCCACGCCCCCTGCACCAGCGTGTTCACCGTGAGCCGGTGGCGACGCGCCAGCTCCTGGAGCGCCGCCGTGGCCTCCGCCGGGAGGTCCAGCCGCTCCTCCAGGTAGTCGCCCGCCGAGGCCGCGGCGCCGGCTCCACGGTCGATGGCCAGCGGCGTGGCCGCGCGGAACCCGGCCAGCTCCGCGCGCCAGAACGCCTCCGCGCGCGCGGCGTCCCGCCCCTGCAGCCAGGCCACGTAGTCGCGGAAGGGGCGCGGCTGCGGGAGGGAGGGCTCGCGCCCCTCGCGGAGCCCCTCGTACAGCGCGAACACCTCGCCCAGCACGATCCCCACCGACCACCCGTCCAGCAGGACGTGGTGGTGGCTCCACACGAACTCCCAGGCGTCGTCCGCCGTGCGCAGGAGCGCCAGCCGCATCAGCGGCGCGCGGTTCATCTCGAAGCCGCGCGCGCGGTCCTCGCGCAGCCACGCCTCCATCCGCGCGGCGCGCTCCGCGTCCGGGAGGCCGCGCCAGTCCAGGTGCTCCCAGGGGAGCCGGACGGCGCGGGCGACGATCTGGAGGGGCTTGTCGCGCTTCTCCCAGGCGAAGGCGGTGCGGAGCACGGCGTGGCGCGCGGCCACGCGCTCCCAGGCCCGCTCCCACGCCTCCGGGTCCAGCTCGCCGCGGAAGGAGAAGGTGAACTGCTCGAAGTAGGTCCCCGACGCGGGCGCGTAGAGGGTGTGGAAGAGCATCCCCTGCTGGAGGGGGGAGAGCGGGTAGATGGCCTCGACGGGGCTCCTGTCCATCGTGGTCGTCCCTACCCGTTCAGCGCGATGAACTCGGCGACGAGGTCGTCCAGCTCGTCCTGTTCCAGCCCCGCCTCCGGGAAGTCGGAGGGGGTGTAGCCGCCCGCCTCGGGCGCGCGGCAGTGCTCGACGATCTCGCGCAGGTGGTGCAGGTAGCGCGCGGCCAGCCGCTCCACGGTGGCGGCGTGGTGCACGCGCTCCGAGTACGTCCACCCCACCCGGAGCCGTCCGCCGGAGATGCTGGCGTTCACCTCCAGCAGGTAGCGCCTCGGGGAGGACGGGGCGTGCGCGGGGCCCGCCGGCTCGTCCACGGGGCGGAAGAGGCTGGAGCCGGGGATCAGGGCGTCCATCCGCCCCAGGTAGTTGAAGCTGACCTCCGGCGCGGGGAGGGCGCCGAGCGCCGCGGCCGTCTCCTCCCGCCCCAGGTAGCGGAGCATCCCGTAGCCGATCCCCTTCCCCGGGAGGGCGCGCAGCCGCTCCTTGGCCGCGCGGAGCGCGCTCCCCGGCGACGCGTCGGGGCCCGGGTCCAGCGTCACCGGGAACACCGAGGTGAACCAGCCGACGGTGCGCGACAGGTCCACGTCCTCCCACAGCGGCTCGCGCCCGTGCCCCTCCAGCTCCACCCGCACGGCGCGGCTCCCCGTCCACTCCCCCAGCGCGCGGGCGAGCCCCGCCAGGAGGGCGTCGTTGATCTGCGTGCGGTAGGCGGAGGGGACCTCGTGCACCAGCGCGTGCGTCTCCTCCTCGGTGAGCGCCAGGGTGACGGTGCGCGCGTGCGCCTCCAGGTTCTCCCCGCCGGGGAGGTCGGCCGGGAGCGGCGCGACGGCCTCGCCGCCCGCGGCGAGCCACTCCTCCCGCTCCGCCTCCAGCTCCGGGGCGAGGGCGTGCTCCGCCAGCCGCTCCGCCCAGGCGCGGAAGGAGGTGGTCTTGGGGGGGAGGCGCACCTCCCCACCGCGGGCGAGCTGCGCGCAGGCGCGCTCCAGGTCCTCCACCAGGATGCCCCAGGAGACGCCGTCCACGGCCAGGTGGTGCACGGCCAGGAGGAGGCGCCCGGTGCGCTCCGCGCCGCGGTCGAAGTACACCGCCCGCAGCAGCGGCCCCCCGGCCAGCTCGAGGCCGGCCTGCGCCTCCGCCGACTTCCGCTCCACCGCCGCCGCCCACTCCGCCTCCGGCGCGCCCGCCAGCTCCACGCGCTCGAAGGGGACCTCCCCGTCGAAGGGCGCGAACGACTGCCGCCACGCCCCGCCCTCCCGGCGGAAGCGCAGACGCAGCGCGTCGTGGTGCCGCAGCAGCGCGCCGACCGCCTCGCGCAGCGCCTCCGCGTCCACCGGGCGGCGCACCTCCAGGAGGAGAGCCTGGTTCCAGTGCCCCGGCTCGGGGAGCTCCTGCTCGAAGAACCAGCGCTGCACCGGCGTCAGCGGCGACTCGCCCGTCACCTCCCCCTGCTCCGCCTGCACCACGGCGGCGGTGTCCGCCACCGCCGCCAGCTCGGCCACGGTCTGGTGCTGGAACATCTGCCGGGGGACCAGGCGGATCCCCGCCTGCGCGGCGCGGGAGATCACCTGGATGGAGAGGATGGAGTCGCCGCCCAGCTCGAAGAAGTTGTCGTGCACGCCCACGCGGTCCAGGCGCAGCACGCCGCACCAGATCCCCGCCAGCGTCTCCTCCACGGAGTCGCGCGGCGCGACGGTCTCCCCCGCCTCCTCGGAGCGCGTCCACTCCGGCGCGGGGAGCGCGGCGCGGTCCAGCTTCCCGTTGGGGGAGAGCGGGAGCGCCTCCAGGAAGACGAAGGCGGCCGGGACCATGTAGTCCGGGAGCACCTCCTTGAGCCGGGCGCGGAGCGCGGAGGCGGAGGGCGCCCCCTCCTCGTCCGCGACCACGTAGGCGACGATGCGCGCGTGGCCGGGCGCGTCCTCCCGCGCCGCCGCCACGGCCTCGCGCACCCCCGGCTCCCGCAGCAGCGCCGCCTCGATCTCGCCCAGCTCGATGCGGAAGCCGCGCACCTTGACCTGCTCGTCCAGCCGCCCCAGGTACTCCACCTCCCCCGAGGCCCGCCACCGCGCGCGGTCCCCCGTCCGGTACAGCCGCGTCCCGCCGGTGGACGAGAACGGGTCCGGGACGAAGCGCTCCGCCGTCAGCTCCGGCCGCCCGTGGTACCCCCGCCCCACCTGCACCCCACCGATGTACAGCTCCCCGGGGACGCCGACCGGCACCTCCTGGAGCTGCGCGTCCAGCACGTGGATGCGCGTGTTCGCCACCGGCCGCCCGATGGGGACCACGCTCTCGCCGGGGACGCACGCGTGGTGCGTCACGTCCACCGCGGCTTCGGTGGGGCCGTACAGGTTGTGCAGCTCCGCCCCCGGCATCCTGCCGTGGAAGCGCTCCGCCACCTCGGGCGAGAGCGCCTCGCCGCTGCACACCACCCGCCGCACGCTCCCGCACCGCTCCGGCTCCCCCGCCTCCAGGAACGCCTGGAGCATCGAGGGGACGAAGTGCAGCGTCGTCACCCCTTCCCGCTCGATCAGCTCCGACAGGTACTCCGGGTCGCGGTGCCCTTCCGGACGCGCGAGCACCAGACGCGCGCCGGTCGTGAGCGGCCAGAAGAATTCCCACACGGAGACGTCGAAGGAGAACGGCGTCTTCTGGAGCACCACGTCGTCGGGCGTCAGGCCGTACTCCCGCTGCATCCAGCGCAGCCGGTTGACGACGCCCCGGTGGGCGTTCATCGCGCCCTTGGGGCGGCCGGTGGAACCGGAGGTGTAGATGACGTAGGCGAGGCTGTCGGGGGAGACGTCGTTCTCCCCTCCCCCCTTGTGGGGGAGGGGCCGGGGGTGGGGGGCATCCACGGCCACGACGGTGCCCCCGTACCCCTCCACCCTCTCCGCCGTCCGCTCCTGCGCCAGCAGCACCGGCACACCCGAGTCCGCCAGCATGTACGCCAGCCGCTCCGCCGGGTACGACGGGTCCAGCGGCACGTACGCGCCCCCCGCCTTCAGCGTCCCCAGGAGCGCCGTCACCAGCTCCGGCGAGCGCTCCATGCACACCCCGACGCGCGTCTCCGGCCCCACGCCGAGGGCGCGGAGCCGCCGCGCGAGCGCGTCCGCGCGCGAGTCCAGCTCGCGGTAGGTGACACGCTCCCCCTCGAAGACGAGCGCGACCGCGTCCGGCGTGCGCGCGGCCTGCGCCTCCACCAGGGCGTGCAGCGCCGCCGGCTCCGTCGGGTACGCGACCGCGGTGTCGTTCCACGACGCCAGGAGCGCGCGCTCCTCCGCGTCCAGGAGCGGCAGCTCCGAGACGCGCACGTCCGGGTCGGCGATCACCGCGTCCAGCACCCGCAGGTAGTGGCGCTCGAAGCGGCGGATGGTCGCGGCGTCGAAGAGGTCCGTGTTGTACTCCAGGCAGGAGTCCAGCACCCCCTCGCGCTCCTGCGACCAGAGCATCAGGTCGAACTTGGAGGTCCCGCTCTTGGGAGGGTCCCAGGTGAGGCGCAGCCCGGGAAGCTCCAGCTCGCTCGCGGGGGCGTTCTGGAGCGCGTACATCACCTGGAAGAGCGGGTTGCGGCTCAGGTCCCGCTCCGGCTGCACCTCGTCCACCAGCTTCTCGAAGGGGAGGTCCTGGTGCGCGTACGCCCCCAGCGCCGACTCCCGCGTGCGCGCCACCAGCTCGCGGAAGGTGGGGTCGCCCGACACGTCGCCGCGCAGCACCAGCGTGTTCACGAAGAAGCCGACGATCCCCTCGATCTCGCGCCGCGTCCGGTTGGCGATGGGCGAGCCCACCACCACGTCGTCCTGCCCCGTGTAGCGGCGCAGGAGCGCCTGGAACGCCGCCAGCCCCACCATGAAGAGCGTCGCCCCCAGCCGCTGCGAGAGCGCGTGCAGCGCCGCCGTGCGGTCGCGCGGCACCGTGAACCAGTGCGACTCCCCCCGGAAGCTCTGCACCGCCGGGCGGGGGCGGTCCGTCGGGAGCTCCAGCGCGGGGACCCCCGCCAGCCGCTCGCGCCAGTACTCCGTCTGCCGCTCCAGCACCGCGCCGGTCAGGTACTCCCGCTGCCACGCCGCGAAGTCCGTGTACTGCAGCTCCAGCTCCGGGAGCGGCGAGTCCCTCCCCTCGCGGAACGCGTCGTACAGCGCCGCCAGCTCCCCGATCATCACCCCCAGCGACCACCCGTCGCTGATGGCGTGGTGCATGGTCAGGAAGAGGGCGTGCCTCCCGGGCCCGAGCGCCAGGAGCTGGCCGCGGAAGAGGGGGTCGCGCGCCAGGTCGAAGGGGAGGTTCGCCTCCTCCACCGCGCGGCGGTTCACCTCCGCGTCCTGCTCCTCCGCGGGGACGTGGCGCAGGTCGGTCTCGGGGAGCGGGAAGGCGTACGGGGCGGCCACCACCTGCACCGGGCTCCCGTCCACCAGCGTGAAGTTGGTGCGGAGCGACTCGTGGCGGCGCACCAGCTCGGTGAGCGCGCGGGCCAGCGCCGGCGCGTCGAGGTCGCCCTCCACCCGCACGGCGGCGTGGATGTGGTTGAAGCCCAGCCCGGGCTGGAGCTGCTCCAGGAACCAGAGCCGCTGCTGCGAGAAGGAGAGGGGGAGGAAGTCGCGGCGCGCGCGCGCGGTGACCGCGTCGCGGCGGGCCGTTCCCGCGGCCTGGCCCCGGAGCCGCTTCTCAAGGAGCGCCTTCTTCGCCAGCGTCAGCGAAGTCCGCTCGGGGGTGGGGTCTTGAGAGTGCATCGGGGACCACGGATCGGGGATCAGAGACACCCGGCGGAAGCCGGCCCATCGTGGCGATTGTGCACCACGTGGCGGATTCGGTGCGCGCGGCCGACCAACGAAGACGCCCATGCTCTGATCTCGACCTGCGTCGAGGAAAGGCATGAGCGCGGAGGGAGCTCCATCCCTGGCGAACCGGCGTTGCGCGGCCGACCTTGAATATCGCAGCCGGGCGGTACGTGTCAAGAAGGCGCAGCGACGCCCGATCCAGGGTCCAGCTGCGGTGTAACAGGGCGTGTGGACGGAGTGGACGTCGGACCGAGCGGAGGAGCATGGCCGGAGCGCAGTCGCCGCTGATGCGGCAGTGGCAGGAGGCCCGGGACAAGCACCCGGACGCGGTGGTGATGATCCGGGTGGGGGACTTCTACGAGCTGCTGGGGCCGGACGCCGAGATGGGCGTCCGCGTCCTGGGGCTCACCCTCACCGCCAAGGGCGGGGCGGGCGGCATCCCCATGGCGGGGGTCCCCGCCAAGTCGCGCGACGAGTACCTGGAGCGCCTGGCCGCCGAGGGGTACCGCGTGGCCGTGTGCGAGCAGGTGGAGGACGCCGCCGAGGCCAAGGGGACGGTGAGGCGCGAGGTGGTGGAGGTGGTCACCCCCGGCGTGGTGTTCGCGGACGGGCTCCTCCAGGAGCGCCGCAACAACTTCCTCGCCGCCCTCGCGCGCGACCGCCACGGCGACCTGGGGCTCGCCGCCGCGGACGTTTCCACCGGCGAGGTGCTGGTGGCCGTGCTCTCCCGCGACAACCTGGAGCCGGAGCTGGCCCGCATCGACCCCGCCGAGCTCCTCCTCCCCTCGGGGTGGGACGACGGCGATCTCCCGGCGCTGGAGCGCGCCCGCGTCACCCGGCGCCCGGACGTGATGTTCGACCCGCGCTTCGCCTGGGACGAGGTGTGCTTCCGTTACGGCGTGCAGTCGCCCGAGGGTTTCGGGATCGGGGAGCGCGACGAGGCGGCGCTCTCCGCCCTGGGCGCCCTCCTGGCCTACCTGCGCGAGGTGCGCCCCGGCGGCGTGGGGACGCTGCGCCCCCCGCGCCTGGAGCGCGCCGGCGAGGCCATGGTGCTGGACGAGATGACGCGCCGCAACCTGGAGCTGGTGGAGCCGCTCCGCCGCGAGCCGGGGACCCGCCCCGGCGAGGGGACGCTCCTGGGCGTGGTGGACGAGACGCTCACCCCCATGGGCGCGCGCCTGCTGCGCAACTGGCTCCTCCGCCCCATGGTGTCGCTGGACCGCATCCGCGCGCGGCAGGAGTCGGTGGCCGAGCTGGCGGAGAACGGCGAGCTGCGGGGGCGCGTCCGCCGCGAGCTGGGCGAGGTTCGCGACCTGGAGCGCCTGGCCGCCAAGGTGGCCTCCGCCCGCATCGCCCCGCGCGAGCTGCGCGCCCTGGCCGACTCGCTGGGGCGCCTCCCCGCCCTGCGCGCCCTCCTGGACGCCGCCGCCTCCGACCCGCTGCGCAAGCTGCTCCGCACGCTGGACCCCATGGACGACGTGCGCGAGCGCGTCGACCGCGCCCTGGCCGACGCCCCGGCTTCCGCCTTCGGGGACGAGGAGGGGGTGATCCGCGCCGGCTTCGACGCGGAGCTGGACGAGCTGCGCTCGCTTCGTACCGGGGGCACCGACTGGATGGCGAGGTTCGGGACGCGCGAGCGGGAGCGGAGCGGGATCTCCGGGCTCAAGGTGGGCTACAACCGCGTCTTCGGGTACTTCCTGGAGGTCCCCCGCGCGCAGGCGGAGCGCGTCCCCGGCAACTACGAGCGCCGGCAGACGCTGGCGAACCTGGAGCGCTACGTCACCGCCGAGCTGAAGGAGTGGGAGGAGAAGATCCTGGGGGCGGAGGAGCGGATCGCCGCTCGGGAGGCGCACCTCTTCGGCGAGCTGCGGCAGGCCCTCGCCACGCAGGTGCGCCGCTTCCAGGACACCGCCACGCGGGTGGCCACGCTGGACGTGCTGGCCGGCTTCGCGGAGGTGGCCGTGCGGCGCTCGTACGTGCGCCCCGAGGTGCACGACGGCTACCGGCTGGAGGTCCGCGGGGGCCGCCACCCGGTGGTGGAGACCATGATCCCCTTCGACCGCTACGTCCCCAACGACGTGCTCCTGGACGAGGAGTCGCGGGTGATGATCCTCACCGGCCCCAACATGGCCGGGAAGTCCACCCTGCTGCGGATGGTGGGGCTGGTGCAGCTCCTGGCGCAGGTGGGGGCCTTCGTCCCCGCGGAGCGCGTCTCGCTGGGGGTGTGCGACCGCATCTTCACCCGCGTGGGCGCCTCGGACAACCTGGTGCGCGGGCAGAGCACCTTCATGGTGGAGGCCAGCGAGTGCGCCACCATCCTGAACGGCGGCACCCGCCGCTCGCTGGTGCTGATGGACGAGGTGGGGCGCGGCACGGCCACCTGGGACGGGGTGAGCCTGGCGTGGGCCATCACCGAGCACCTGCACGGCGCCATGGAGGCCAAGACCGTCTTCGCCACCCACTACCACGAGCTGACGCAGCTGGCCGACCTCCTCCCGGGGGTGGTCAACTTCAACGTGGCCGCCCGCGAGGAGGGGGACCGCATCGTCTTCCTGCACCGCCTGGTCCCCGGCGGGGCGGACCGCTCCTACGGGATCGAGGTGGCCCGGATGGCCGGCATCCCTCCCTCGGTGATCGGCCGCGCCCGCGAGATCCTGCGGACTCTGGAGGGCTCCCGCTCCGCCGAGAGCCGCATCATCGAGCACCTCCCCCCGGAGTCGCCGGCGCCCGCTCCCGCGGCGGCTCCCCCCGCCGCCGGACCCGGACCGGAGCACCGCGTCGCCGACCGCCTGCGGAGCGCCGATCCCAACGCCATGACGCCGATGCAGGCGCTCTCCCTGCTGGCCGAGCTGCGGGGGGAGCTGGGGTAGGGCGTCTGACTACGGCTCGGCGAGGATGGAGGCGAGGTCGGGACGCATGGACACCAGAACGCCACGCGCGGACGGAAGGAGCGCGTCGAGCCAGGCGTGCACGGCCTCCACCTGCTCCCCGGTCGCCGTGGCCGCCCCGTAGAACGCGGAAGTCCGCATCTTCCGGATGCGCTCGGAATCCACGTCCACGGTGTCCAGCTCCGGGTACCCCAGGCCGGCGAGCGCGTAGAAGGTGTTGAAGTGATGGCCGGGCGTCTGCCCCTTGGTACGGAAGCCCGCGCACTCCAGCACCGCGCTCGACGCCTGGAACGCGGCCTGGTAGCCGAGGCTCACCGCGTTGTCGGGACTCAGCCCCTTCCTCGAATCCGCGGACGACGCCAACGCCTTCAGCCACAGGCCCACCACCCGCTCGGCGTCGGGCTCCACCGGTTCCATCTGACGGCCGTCGACGAGGCGCCGGATGCGAGGCGGGATCGTCATCGCGCTCCGCCTCCCTCGGGAATCAGGTGGCCCAGCGAAGCCGGGGAGCCGTAGACCCACTGCTTCGCCCCCTCCAGCACTTCGCGGAAGAAGCGGCGCCCCTCCGCCATCCGCGCCGAAAGCTCGGCCCGAGTCACGGCAACCACGTTCACCTCGCGGTCGAGCAGGACGCCCGCCTCCAGCGTGTGCCGCAGCAGGTCGGTCTCGTCCAGCTCCTCCCCCACCACGAACAGGTCCACGTCGCTGTCCGGCCGGGCATCCCCCCTCGCGTGCGAGCCGAAGATGAACGCCGCCTCCAGGCCGGACACCTCCGCGAGGGCGAACGGCAGCACGTCCGCCGGCTCGCTGAGGTGTCGAACGAGTTGCCGGAGGGGGGGCCACGCCGGGCTCTCCTCGTCCAGGTGGTAGCGCACGCGGCCCCCCTCCTCGCGGCGCACGAGGACGCCCAGCGCGGCCAGCCGTTCCAACTCGGTCTGGAGAGAGCCCGGACCCAGGCCGGTGGCCCGCTCCAGTGCACGGACGTGCGGACGCGCCTCCGGGTTCACGGCGAAGTAGCGGACCACCCGCGCCATCGCACCCGACGCCAGCGCGCTGGAGAGGCCGTCTCGGGCTTTCGCGGTTCGGTTCATGTTCTCACGTCGAAGAAGAAAATCCGCACTCAAATTTAGTGCGACATCACCCGAGCGCAAGTCACGCGACGGTGACGCGCCGCCCCTCGCGCCGCGCCCGCTCGGCGCATACTTTACGCCTCGTCCCGCCTTGCATCCAATCCCCGTCCCAGGAGCCGAGCATGCCTTCGTCCCGCGTCGCGCAGTTCCGGAGTCCCCGCACCCTGGCCGCGCTCGCGGCCGCCCTGCTCGCCGCCTGCTCGCCCGAGGGGCGGGTCGCCACGGCGCCCGAGGAGCCGTCGTACTACACCTACCCGAGCGCCATCTACCGGAGCCACGTGGAGTTCGGCACCCCCTCCGACGGGAGCCCGAGCAACGACCTGATCTTGTCCAAGCGCACCTACACGGCGTCGCACAACTGCGCCGAGGGCGGGCCCAACTGGGTGTCGTGGAACCTGAACAAGACGCACTTCGGCGACGCGGCGCGCTCCAGCACCTTCTACTCGGACACCAGCCTCCCCACCGGCTGCTACCGCGTCACCACCTCCGACTACACCAACTCCGGGTATTCCCGCGGCCACATGGTCCGCAGCGAGGAGCGCACCTGGTCGTCGGCCGACAACCAGCAGACGTTCCTGATGACCAACGTCCTCCCCCAGTACCAGGACCTCAACGGGGGCCCCTGGTACAAGTTCGAGCAGTACCTGCAGGACCTGGCGCAGAACGGGAACAAGGAGATCTACGTGATCGCCGGCGCCACCGGGAACCGGGGGACGCTGAACGGCGCCGGGAAGGTGGTGATCCCCACCTACCACTACAAGATCGCCGTGGTGATGCCGTACGGTCTGGGGCTCGCCAGCGCCACCTCCACCGGGAGCATCCAGGTGATCGCGGTGGACATGCCCAACGTCACGGGGATCGCCGCGCGCCCCTGGACCGACTACAAGACCACCGTGGACAAGCTGGAGAGCTTCTCCGGCTACAACTTCCTCGATCGGCTCCCGGACGCCGTGGAGTCGTACTGGGAGAGCCGGGTGTTCTGATTCTTCAAGGGCAGGGTTCGGGCGTGCCCCCGCTGGCGCGGGGTCGGGCTGCGGCTCCGTAAGCCGGCAAACAACGCCGGCTAACGGAGTCGAGCCCCGCGCAAACCGCGCGCGGGTCTCGCCCCTTCGGGCTCGCATCCCTCACGCAACTGCTTTCTCGCGCACGTTTTCTCGGGGTCGGCGTGGAGTTTGCCGACGGCCCGGTTCACGTCGTTCTCCACCCTCCACTCGTCGCCGGAGCCATGGAATCCTCGTCGTCGGAGCGCGTCCGCTTCCTGGAGCACAGGGGGAAGCGCATCCTGCTGATCGACTTCTCGCAGCTGCAGGAGACGGAGGAGATCCTCCGGGTGGTGGAAACGGCCCGAGCCGTGGTCGCGGAGCAGCCTCCCGCCTCGCTCCGCACGCTCACCCACGTGCGCGGCGCGCGCTACTCCCCGCCGGTGATGGACGCCATCAAGGGGCTGGCCGTGCACAACCGCCCGTACGTCACGGCGGCCGCGGTAGTGGGAATGGAGGGGATGCACCGCGTCCTCTTCCGCGCCGTGCTCCTCTTCAGCCGCCGCAACATCGAGGCGTTCGATTCGCTGGACCAGGCCAGGGACTGGCTGGCCTCGCAGCCCTGAGCTCCGGACAGCAACGGGGGGGCCGCTCCGACGTCGGAGCGGCCCCGCTTCCGCAGCGCGGGGCTGGTTTTCTCACATCCTGGTCAGCTCGGCCAGTAGCAGGAGTCTTCGGGTCCGACACAGGACCCGTTCGGGCACGGGGTCGTCCCCTTCGGGCAGCTGGGTAAGGGGAAGGGGTCGCGCAACTCGGGCTTCGCGACGGCCGCCGTGGCACCGAATCCGAGCGAACCGATGAAGGCCATACCGAGGAGCCCCCGGCGCAGGTGGGAGAGCGAACGGCTCATGACGTCCTCCGGGAGAGGGATGGACCGGCACGCCCCCGCAGGCGCGGGGGTGCAGGCACACACTAAACGCCAATCCACGGAGAGTCAACGCGCCGCCAATCAAAGAAAACTGGAACTACCCGGACGGTGGGAGGTGCAGGCCCCGGGACTCGCGCAGCAGCTCGTCGAAGTCGTTCGGTGGAGAGCCCCGGTCGAGCATGCGCCGGAAGACGTTGTACGGGTCGTTCCTGTCCCCGCTCTTGCGGAGGCCGGTCTCCGTGTTCACCCATACGAACACGATCACGCGGTAGGTCGAATGGTAGCGGAAGAAGAGGCGGAAGCGCTGGTGGAAGGAGGCGCGGAACCACCCCGTGTAGCCGTCCCCCAGAGTGCCGCCCTGGCGGAAGTCCTTGTGCCCGGGATCGCGGGGAATGTCCCGGGTGACCAGCCGGAGGATCGTCGCGAGCAGCTTCGCTTTCGGATGGGAAGCGTACCCGGCCGGGTCCTCGTCCCGGAGCTTCTCGACCTCCGCCAGGAGGGTGTCGAACTGGCGCTGGAACTCGGACCAGGACAGGAGCCACCACCCGTTCGCGACGGGTGGAGGCGGATTCATGGAACGGAAGGCCCGGTCAGTCGAGGGTGAAGTCATCGCCCAGGTCCTCGTCGGGGTCGACTTCGACGTGGCCGACCAGGGCCTGGGCGCGGGCCAGCGAGTCGGCCGAGAGCGGCTGGATGCGCTCGGGGTGAGCCTCCATGTCCCGCTCCAGGAACGAGAGGTAGGCTCCCAGCACGGGGTCCTCTCCGGCGGCGGCTCCTTCCGCTTCGGGAAGCGCCCGGACCAGCAGGTGGCCCGGGCCGATGTATTCGGCCGTCAGGCGCCCGGACGCGAACTCCGGGTGGGCCCGGAAGAGCGCCTTCTCGAAGGCCATCGCCTGCGAGTTCCCCGACCGTGTGGCGCGACCATTGTACGACATGGAATGCTCCTGATGCAGGTCAGCACAAATGTACTCACGTGTCCGCGTCGCGGCAAGATCAAAGCAAGCCGCCCCGGACCTCGAAGGAGGTCCGGGGCGGCTCGTCACTTCCGGGAAGGAGCGGCGGTCAGACCACCGTCGCCGCCCACTCCAGCCACTCCCGCTGGTGCTCCGGGGTGATCCCCCACCGGCTCCCGTCCTCCCAGAACCAGTACTTGCGGATCTCCTCCGGCGCCCCGGCCCGGCGCATGATCTCGTCCGGCTCCTGGCGGAGCAGCTCCGCGATCCCCCGGATCAGCACCCGGTCGTTCTCCGAGTACGCCGGCGCCCCGTTCTCCGGCTTGCGGGCGCGCGCCACCACCGCGCGGCGCGGCACGTACACGAAGGCGTCCGTGAAGATCGGCGTCTCCCCCACCTCGGGGTAGGTGAGCACCGTGCGCACGATGGTCTCGAACTCGTCCAGCCGCCCCTTGAAGCTCTCCTCCATCCCGTACATCCCCAGGAGGTAGCTGAGCGCCAGGTCCTTGGCCTTGGTTCCCTCCCCGTCGCAGGCGAACAGGAAGGGGTCCTGCGTCTCGTGCAGCGTCACGTCCTGGAAGCCGGCCGCGAAGAGCACGGTTGCCGCCTGGATGGGCCCGATGTGCGGGATGTCGTGCCCCGTCTTGCTGTGCTTGTCCACCACGTGGTGGAACCACTGCCCCGCCGGGCCCTCGTCGAAGAAGTCGTGCACGATCACCGCCGCGCCCGGCTTCACCACCGCGAAGGCCTCGCGCGTGGCGGCGAACATGTCCGGGATGTGGTGCGTCCCGTAGGCGAAGAGCACCCCGTCCAGCGAGTCGGGGAGGAAGCTGCGCGAGAGCTGCGTCGCGTCCTCGCGCGAGGGGAGGCCCCAGAGCCCCGCCCGGTAGAACATGTGCGGGGAGATGTCGTTGGTGACGATCAGCGCGCCGCCGTCCGTCTCCGCCCCGGCCGCCACGAACTCCGCGGCGCGATCCTCCACCGGCACGGACTCCGTGGCCCAGAGCCGCGCCGCCTCGCCCGCGTGCACCAGGTGCAGCAGCTCCTCCGCCGACACGGTGAGCGGGCCGGATACCACCAGCTCTTCCTCCGGGGCGGTCAGCAGCCGCCCGCGGTAGGTGAGCTCGCCGCTGCGCTCCTGCGCCTCCGTCCCCTCGCCGCGCACCAGCATCACCACCACGCGCGGGTCGATGGCCGCCAGGCGCTGCATGAGCGCGCGCACCCCGTCGCCGGGCTCGGCGCCGTCCTCCACCCAGAGGCGCTCGTCCTCCACCACGATCACCCGGGCCTGGGCCACCCCCTTCTCGGCCTCCAGGAGGCGCCACACGTAGCCGTCGCCGCCCAGCACGTCCAGGTAGATCCCGTGCATCCCGTCGCGGGCGCCCATGATGTCCAGCAGGGTGCGCGCGCCCAGCCAGCGGCTCGCCTGGAAGGACTCCATCCCGCGGGTGTACTCCGCCCCGCGCCCGCGCAGGTCGAAGTCGCCGCCCAGGATGTCGCGCCAGATCGCCGCGTAGTCGCGGTCCTCGCGGATCACCCCGGCCGCGCGCGACCAGCGCTCGTGCTTCGCCATCCGCTCGCGCCACTCCGCCTCCAGCCCGCGGAGGTCCTTCTCCTCCAGCCGGGCCAGGTCGTCGCGCCCCCACAGCGGGGAGAACGCCACCCGCGCCAGGGCGTGCAGGCTCCGGTAGGCGGCCTCCGGGAGGTGCGCCCTCAGGAGCTTCCACACCCCCGCCTCGGAGGACTGCCCCACGATCAGGCGGTTGAGCGCCTGCGAGTGCTCGTGCAGGTAGGCGCGCTCCTCCCGCTCCACCCCGGGAAAGGCGGTGATGGGGAGCCCCAGCCCGTCGCGCACCCGCTTCGCCTCGCGCGAGAGCGGGAGGTCGGCCCCGCCGCTCGACTCCGGGTCCGTTCCCCACACGGCGCCCGCCACGTGCGGGACGAACGGTCCGCCCTCGTCACTGCCCAGCCGGGGCTCCGCGAGTCCGCTCGCGCTTCGATCGATCGCCATTCGTGGTTCCTCCGTGCGGTGGTGCGGGCTCCCTGTCTCGAAAGGCCCGCCGCGTGATTCGGGTCCGGGCTCCCGCTCCGGAGCCCCCTGTGCTGCGGCGCTTCAGTGGATCACGCGGTCGTCGGCGGCGACCCGCATGGAGCGGGAGGGCCGCAGGTCGCGGGCGATGTTGATGCGCTTGAGCCAGCGGTCCTGCCCGTCGTAGCGGGCCCGGAACGGCTTGCGGCCGTGGACCGCCTTGAAGTTGTCGATGAAGCAGAAGTCGCCCGGCTGGAGCACCTGGTCCTCCAGCACCGCGTCGATCTCCTTGATCAGCGTGTCCAGCGCCTGCTGGGCCTCGGCGTTCTCCTGGACCGGGTCCATGAAGTACGGGTCGAGGCGCATGTAGGGGGACTCCTCGGAGCCGAAGAGCACCGAGATCTTCTGCGGCCGGCTCATCATCTCCTCGATCTTCCGGTACGCGTCGCTCAGCTCGCCTTCCGGCGCGCCGTTCCCCCGGTTCTTGACCAGGTGCGACTCGTCGGGGCGGATGGTGAAGTACGGCTGCGAGAGGAGGCGGAACAGCTCCGGGGAGAGCCGCACGTTCTCCATGGACGCGAAGGTGGTCGCCACCGAGTCCGGGTTGCGGAGGCACATCATCCCCAGGTAGTCGCCGCGGTAGGGGTGGAAGGCGTCCTCCGTGTGCCACCACAGGAGCTGCTCGCTCCCGCTCCCCAGCTGCTCCCCCTCGTGCCCCTGGATGGGGAAGATGTCGTGCACGATGCGGCCGTCCTGCTGCGTCGCCCACCCGATCAGGTCGCCCAGGAGCGAGCCGAACAGGACGAGGAGCATCTCCTCCTCCTTGGTGTCGTTGGCCGGGTCCTTGACCTTCCAGTGCTTGGGCGTGCGGCCGATCTTCTCCTGGTCGATCGGGTAGCCCGAGATCACGCACAGGGCGCCCTTGGGCTCCGTGAGCCGGAACTCGCGGAGCGCGGCGCGCACCCGCCGCGGAAGCTCGTGCGCGAACACGTCGGCCTGGCGGAGGAACTCCGGGTCCTCCGGCGACTCGAAGCGGGAGGAGACCTCCTGCAGCAGCCCCCGGATGGAGTCGATCTCCTCGTTCGTCAGCACGACTTTGGACATGACGGCCTCTCTCGGATTGATAAGGGGTAAAAGCGTTCGCCGGGGGGGTGCGCTACGCCAGCGCGGGTACCGCCGCGGAGTGAAGGAGGAGCGACAGGCGGGCGAGCCCCTCGCGCAGCGCCTCGGTGGAGCGTCCGAAGCCCAGCCGGACGTGCCCCGGGCTCCCGAAGCAGTTCCCGGGAACCAGCAGCACGCGGTGCTCGCGGGCGAGCCGGTGGCAGAAGGCCTCCACGTCGGGAACGGAGGTGAGGCGCGGGAACGCGGTCACCCCGCCCGCGGGGGGAACCCACTCCACGAAGTCGGCGTGCTCCTCCATCCACTCCGCCAGCACGGCCCGGTTGGCGCGCGCCAGGGGGAGGCGCTCCGCCAGGAGGAGGTCGGCGCGGTCCACGGCCCGCTCCGCGATCATCTCCACCAGAGGAGAGAGGTGCAGGGTGACGTAGTCGCGCACCCGCACCATCTTCTCCAGCACCTCGGGGGCGGCGAAGCACCACCCCACGCGGAGCCCGGGGAGTCCGTACGCCTTGGAGAAGGTGCCCATGGAGACGGCGCGCTCGTACTTCAGGACCGGCTCGGGGAGCGGCGGCGCGTCGTGCGTCAGCTCGGCGAAGGCGTTGTCCCACACCAGGTAGGCGCCCACCCGGTCGCAGGCGGCGATCAGCGCGTCCTGCTCCTCGGGGGTTACCGTGGCGCCGGTGGGGTTGTGGGGGAAGTTCACCACCACCATCCGCGTGCGCGGCCCGATCAGGCGCCGGGCCTCCTCCACGTCGGGAACGAAGCCGTTCTCGAAGCGCAGCGCCCAGTGCTTCAGCGTGCATCCCAGCGCCCCGGCCACGGCCTGGAGCTGCGGGTAGCACGGGTCCAGCACCACCACCTCGTCGCCGGGGCTGAGGAGCGCGTGGTCCAGGAGGAAGTTGGCCTCGCTGGAGCCGTGCGTCGCCATGGCGCGGGAAGCGTCGCCCCCCAGCCAGCGCTCGGCCAGCGCGCGGCGCACCCCGTCCCCGCCCAGCGACATGCTGTCCTGGAAGACGATGCGGTCGAAGTCCGCCTCGGTGAGCCCCAGGATGCGGCGGAGGTCCACCATGGAGAAGTCGTCGACCCCGCTGCTCCCGATGTCCACGTCGGTGTCGAAGTAGTAGTAGCGCATCCACTCCTCGAGGAGCGCCGGCGGGAGCTGCTGCATGATCGTGGGTCTCTCGGGGTTGGCGCGGGTCAGCGGAGCGCGAGGCGCATCACGTCCTCGGCCACGGCGTGCACCAGCGACTGCCGGGCTCCGTGCAGGAAGAAGTGCCCGCCCGGGAACATCCGCAGCCGGAACGGGCCGCGGGTCTGCTCCTTCCACCCCGTCAGGTGCTCACGGGTGACGTCGGGGTCCTCCAGCCCGCCGAAGGCCGAGATCGGGATGTCCAGCGGGGCGCCCTGCACGTAGCGGTACGTCTCGCACAGCTCGAAGTCGGCCCGCAGGATGGGGGCGAAGAGCTCCATCAGCTCCGGGTGCTGGAGGATCTCGTCCGGCGTCCCGTTCAGGTTCCGCAGCTCCTCCTGGAACTCCTCCTCCGGGAGGGAGTGCAGCGGCCGCTTGTCGCTGGGGAACTGCGGGGCGCGCCGCCCGGACACCAGGAGCTGCTCGGGGAGGCGGCGCTCCAGGTCGCGGAGGCGCCGGGTGAGCTCGAACCCCACCATCGCCCCCATGCTGTGCCCGAAGAAGGCGTAGGGGATGTCCATGTACGGCTCCAGCTCCTCCGCCAGGCTCTCCACCAGCGCCTCCGCCCGGGTGTGGGAGGGCTCGGTGAAGCGGTTCCCCCGCCCCGGGATGTGGACCGGGCACAGGTGGATCTCGGCGGGGAGGGCGGAGCCCCAGTTCCGGAACACGGAGGCGCCGCCGCCGGCGTACGGGAAGCAGAAAAGGCGCACGCGCACGCGCGGGCCGGGCTTCTCGAAGTCGACGACGGAGCTGGATCGGGTGGCGGTGCTCAAAACCGGGGTCCGTTGGGGTCGGCGGGCGTGGAAAGCCGTCGAAACGGCGAGCCGCTCGGCGCATCAGGGCGCAATAGGCGCTGCCGAGAAGCCTTCACCGAGTTTTGGTGTCTGAAAGTATACTTTCGCCCCCCCCGGGTCAACGGACGGGGAGCCCTTCACTCGAAGGGCACCCCGGTGGCCGACGCCACCCGCCGCAGCTCCTCCACCACGGGGCGGATCACCGGGACGCCGTGCACGCTCCGCTCCTCCTGGGCGCGGCGGTTGGGGTCGCCGGGGATGACGGGCCCGGGGGTCCCCACGGCGGGGCGGCTCCCCCGGACGGTGCGGATCCAGTCGTCGGCCTGGCGGCGGAACTCGGCCGGGTCGATGAACGCGTCCACGCGCAGCGCCAGGAAGAAGTGCCCCACCCCCTTCCCCACGTAGCGCGGGGGCGCCGGGATGTTGGCCGGGAAGGGCGGCGGGTACGGCCCCCAGTTGGCGCCGCTCAGCACCGCCGAGAGCATGTCCACCATGGCGGCCAGGCAGTACCCCTTGTGCCCGCCGTGCTGGAAGTCGCCCCCCAGCGGGAGGAGGGCGCCCCCGTTCAGCATCTCGCGGGGGTCGGTGGTCATCCGCCCGTCGCGGTCCACGGCGCACCCCTCGGGGATCGGCTCCCCCTTGCGGGCGGCGTGCTCCACCTTCCCGAAGGCCATGGCGCTGGTGGTGATGTCGATCACCACCGGGGGCTCCTCCCCGGCCGGGAAGGCGATGGCCATGGGGTTGGTCCCCAGCACCTTCTCGGCGCCCCAGAGCGGGGCCACCTGCGGGGGCGAGTTGGTCATCGCCCAGACGATCAGGTCGCGGGGAAGCCCCTGGAGCGGGTAGTACTCGCCGATCCCGAAGTGGTTGCTGTTCCCCACCGCCACCGATCCCGACCCCACCGCCTCGGCCTTGTCCATGGCGACGGCGTTGGCGCGCGGCCCCACCACCAGCCCCAGCCCGTTGTCCCCGTCCACCGTGGCGGTGGAGGGGGTCTCGCGGACCACGCGCACGTCCGGGCGGGGGTTGATCCACCCCCGCTCGAACATCTCGTGGTACTGCGGGAGGCGGGCGACGCCGTGGGTGTCGATCCCCCGCAGGTCGGCGGTGGCCAGGACGTCCGCGGCCAGGCGGGCGTCCTCCTCCGGGCACCCGCACGCCCGGAACACGCGGACCGAGAACTCCCGCAGCCTCTCGATCGGGTACCGCTCCGCCCCGGCTCCGGCCGTCTCCGCCATCAGGCGAGCGCCCCGCGGATCACCCGCCCCAGCCGCTCCACCCCCTCGCGGATCCGCTCCGGGCCGCAGTGGGAGAAGTTGAGCCGCAGGCAGTTGGAGGCGTAGCCGTCGCCGCCCACGGCGAAGGCGCTCCCCGGGAAGAAGGCCACCCCCTCGGTGTCCAGGGCGGTCTCCAGGAGCGGGAAGGTGTCCGTCCCCTCGGGGAGCTCCACCCAGGTGAACACCCCCGCGGTGGGGGCGCGCCAGCGCGCCACGCCGCCCAGGTGCTCGCGCAGCGCGGCGTCCATGGCGTCGCGCCGGGCGCCGTACTCCCGCCGCAGCGTCTCCAGGTGCCCCGGGAGGAGCCCCTCGTCCACGTACGAGGAGATGACCCGCTGGGTGAAGGTGGAGGTGTTGATGTCGGTGGCCTCCTTGATGATCCCCAGGGGGCGGACCAGCTCCTCCGGGACCACCAGCCACCCCACGCGCAGCGCCGGGGCGAAGATCTTGGAGAAGGTCCCCATGTACAGCACCCAGCGGTCGTCCAGCGCGCGCATGGGGGGAACCGGGTCGTCCACGTACTGGAAGTAGCCGTAGGCGTCGTCCTCCAGGATGGGGACGCGGTGCTCGCGGGCCAGCTCCACCAGCCGGCGGCGCTTCCCGGCGCTGACGCTCACCCCCAGCGGGTTGTTCCCGTCGGTGACCACGTAGATCATGGCCGGGCGCTCGCCCGCGGCCAGGAGAGCCTCCACCGCGTCCACGTCGATCCCGGTGTCCAGGTCGGTGGGGACGGTGAGGATCTCGGGCTGGAAGGGCTCCACCGCCTGCTGGAAGCCCGTGTAGCAGAGGCGCTCCGTGAGCACCGTGCCCCCGGGGTCCAGGAGGAGCCGGGTGAGCAGGCTCATCCCCTGCTGCCCGCCGGCCGTGAGGAACACCTGCTCCTCGCGGCACTCCACCCCCCGGCGCGCCATGAGCTCCACCACCTGCCGCCGGAGCGGGAGGAACGGCGGGGAGTACTGCAGCGCCACCGGGTCGTGGGCCAGCACCCGCGCCGCCGCCTCGGAGAGGCCGGCGGCGGGGAACAGGTCGGGGGCCGGGAACCCCAGCGCCAGGGAAAGGACCCCGGGCTGGGAGCTGCGGACCAGCATGGTCTGGAGCGCCGAGGGGCGGATCTCCCGCGCCCAGCGGGCGAGGGGCACCTGCTCGGGCGCCAGCGTCGGAGCGGCGGTCATGGGCGCGAGCTCAGATGTTGCCGCGGAGCGCCTGCTCGGCCTCCAGCGACTCGAAGAGCGCCTTGATGTTCCCCGCGCCGAAGCCCTTGGCCCCGCGGCGCTGGATCACCTCCACGAAGAAGGTGGGACGGCCCTCCAGCGGCTCGGTGAAGGTCTGGAGCAGGGTTCCGTCCTCCTCGCGGTCGATCTGCACGCCCAGCTCGGAGGCCTCCCGCAGCTCGTCGGGGTCCACCGGCCCGATCCGGTCCTGCAGCGCCGTGTAGTAGGTCTGCGGCACGCGGAGGAACTTGATCCCGCTCCCCTGCAGGGAGCGCACGGCGGTGAAGATGTCCTCGGTGAGGTAGGCCACGTGCTGGCTCCCGGCGCCCTTGTGGAAGTCCAGGTACTCCTCGATCTGCGACTTCCCCTTGGAGGGGGCGGGCTCCTGCATGGGGAACTTGATGCTCCCGCTCGGGTCCTCCACCACCTTGGAGTTCATCGCGCTCCGCTCGGTCCACACCATCTCGTGCTTGGACTGGTGGAAGCCGAGCACCTTGGTGTAGAAGTCCACCATGGCGTCCAGGTTCCCCTGCTCCAGGCTGACCGCCACGTGGTCCACGGCCACCAGCCCCAGCGGCGTGGTGGGACCCATGTTGTCCACCGGCTGGTAGTGCGGGAGGAAGCGGCCGGCGTAGTCGCCGCGCTGGACGAAGGAGTGGACGGTGTCGCCGAAGGCGCCGATGGTGGCCTTGACCACGCGCCCGCTCTCGTCGGAGAACGCCGTGGGCTCCATGACCGGGGTGGCGCCGCGCGAGACGGCGGCCTCGAAGGCCTCCTCCACGCTGTCCACGGTGAAGGCCACGTCGCGGACGCCGTCGCCGTGCTTGTGGACGTGCTGGGCGATGGGGCTGTCCGGGGTGAGCCCGCTGGTCACCACCAGCCGGATGCGCCCCTGCTCCAGCGCGAAGGAGGCGCGGTCGCGCATCCCGGTGGAGAGCCCCGCCCGGGCGATGGGGCGGAAGCCGAAGATCGTGCGGTAGAAGTGGGCGGCCTGGTAGGCGTTCCCCACGTACATCTCTACGTGGTCGATCCCCTTCAGCTGGACCGCGCTGGCCGCGGGTGCGACCGCTTCCTCGATCTTGGCCATGGATTGGTTCGCTCCTATATGGAAGAATGGCGACGGGTGTCGCCGCACGAGCACGAAACTGCTTCGTCGTGGCCCCTGAATGGCGCCGGACGGGCGGCGGCGAGGGCCGCCCGGAGGCGCCCGCCGCCTCCTAGCGGCGCGTCCGCATGGTGTCCCACATCACGTTCACGATCTGCCAGCGGCCGTCGACCTTCCCCAGGTGCATGTAGTCCACCCACCCGGCGGCCACCAGCTTCACCGTGGCCATGTTCTGGAAGATGTCCAGGATGGTGAGCTCCCTGCGCTGGCCCGCGGCCGGGACCTTCTCGTTGATCCCGGTGTCGTCCACGAGCTGCTTCGCGGTGAGGTTTTCCAGCTCGTCCTTTCCGGTGGCCGGGTTCCGGACGATGATCCGCTTGGCCAGCTCGGGGCTGAGGCTGCGCTCCATCCGCGGCGCGTCGGCCTCGTACCACCCCAGGATGTAGTCGGTGGCCGCGCCGCGGATCGCGGCGGAGTCGGCGGCGCTCTGGGCGGCGGCGCGGCCGGCGGGCGCCGCCAGGAGGAGGGCGAGGGCGATCCCGGTTGCTCTCATGGTTCGATTCTGGTGCCTGGAGGGTTCGACGCCGGAAGGCCGCGCACGGGGCCGCCGCTGCGCACCATCGGTCGTATAATATTCGCACGGTGACCGGCGGCCGTGCAACCTTGGGGCGGGGAAAATAAGCCCCCCGCTCCCAAAAGGCCAGTCACCACCGGAACCTCTAGTCGTCACTGTCGTCGGAGTCGTCCCCGGCCGGCGCCGCGCCGGGGCGTGGGGGCCGCCTGCGGACCATCCGGGCACGCCGCGCCTCCGCCCGCTCCACGCTCTCGTCCCGCGCCTCCTCCCCCTTCGCGGCGGCCTCCGCGGAGCCCTCCAGCCGCCGCGCCAGGTCGCCCAGGGTGGGGAAGCCGAAGAGGTCGGCGAGCGACAGCCCCGCCCCGAACCGCTCCTGGAGGCGGGAGTGGAGCTGCACCAGGAGGAGGGAGTGCCCGCCCAGCTCGAAGAAGTTGTCGTGCACCCCCACCCGGTCCAGCCCCAGCACCTCGGCCCAGATCCGCGCCACCGCCCCCTCGGTGGGGGTGCGGGGCGCGAGGTAGGCCCGCTCCTGCTCCGGCCGCTCCCCGGGAACGGGGAGGGCGCGGCGGTCCAGCTTGCCGTTGGGGGTGAGCGGGAGCCGCTCCAGGACGACGAAGGCGGAGGGGACCATGTGCTCGGGGAGGCGCTCCCGGGCCAGCGCGCGCAGCTCCCCCGCGGCGGGGGCCTCCGCGCCCTCCCGCGCCACCAGGTAGGCCACGATCCGCCGGTCTCCGGGCGTGTCCTCCCGCACCACGGCCACGGTCTCGCGGACCGCCGGGTGCCCCGCCAGGACGGTCTCGATCTCCCCCAGCTCGATGCGGAAGCCCCGCACCTTGACCTGGAAGTCGGTGCGCCCGAAGTACTCCAGCACCCCGTCCGCGCGCCACCGCACCCGGTCCATCACCCGGTACATGCGCCCCCCCGGGGCGCCGAACGGGTCCGGGAGGAAGCGCTCGGCCGTGAGGTCCGGCCGGTTCGCGTACCCGCGCGCCAGGCCGTCGCCGGCCAGGTACAGCTCGCCGACCACGCCGGCGGGGACCGGCTGGAGCTCCGCGTCCAGCACGTACGCCCGGGTGTTCGCCACCGGACGGCCCACGAAGACCTGCGTCCCCCCCCGCTCCACCACGGAGTACGTGGAGTAGGTGGTGTCCTCGGTGGGGCCGTACAGGTTCCCCACCTTCTCCACGGTGCCGAGCGCGTAGAGCGCCTGCGCCAGCTCGCTGGGGAGCGGCTCCCCGCCCAGGTTCAGCGTCCGCACACCCGCGGGGATCCCCCCGGAGCGCAGCAGCTCGGCGGCGGCGGTGGGTACCATGCTGGCGTGGACCACGGGCTCCCCGAGCGTCGCCAGCTCCAGCGCGCTCTCCGCAAGGACGAGCTTCCCCCCCAACAGAGCGTGCCGAAGACCTCGGCCACCGAGACGTCGAAGTTGACGGAGGTGGAGAACAGGACCGCGCTCCGCTCCTCGTCCGAGACGTGCTCGCGCAGCCAGTGCACCAGGACGGAGGCGCTCCGGTGCCGGATCATCACCCCCTTGGGGCGGCCGGTGCTCCCGGAGGTGAAGATGACGTGCGACAGGCTCTCCGGCCCCACTCCCGCGTCCGGCGCGGCGTCGCTCTCCGCGTCGATGCGCCCGGCCAGCTCGTCCAGGAGGAGCGGCTCGGCGCAGGCGGGGAGGCGCCCGGCGAGCCCGGAGACCGTCAGCACCAGGCGGGCGCCCGCGTCCTCCAGCATCCACCCCAGGCGCTCGCGGGGGTAGGCGGGGTCCAGGGGGACGTAGGCCCCCCCGGCCCTGAGGACGGCCACCAGCGCGACCACCAGCTCCGGCGTCCGCGGGAGGGAGACGCCCACCCGCGTCTCCGGCCCCACGCCGAGCCCGCGCAGGTAGCGGGCGAGCCGGTTCGCGCGCCGGTCCAGCTCGGCGTAGGTGAGGGCCCGTCCGCGGTGGCTCACCGCGACCGCCTCCGGCGTCCGCCGGGCCTGCGCCGCGATCAGCTCGTGCGTGAGGGCGGCGGGGTAGTTGCGCGCCGCCTCGCCGTTCCACCCCTCCAGCACCTGCCGCCGCTCCGCCTCCGGGAGGAGGGGGAGCCCGGCCACCGGGCGGTCCGGGTCGGCGGCCATCCCCCCCAGCAGCAGGGCGAAGTGCTCCAGCATCCGGTCGATGGTGGAGGGGTCCCACAGCTCGGTCCGGTACGCCAGCGCCCCGGCCAGCACCTCCCCGTGGTCGGTGAGGCCGAAGGACAGGTCGAACTTGGCGGTCCCGCTCGCCGACTCGATCGGCTCCACCTCCGCCTCCCCCAGGCGGAGCACGGGGGCCCCGCCGCTCCCGGCGCTCTGCACCGAGAGGACGGACTGGAATATCGGCGTGTAGGCGAGCGAGCGCTCGGTCCCCAGCTCCTCCACCAGCCTCTCGAAGGGGAGGTCCTGGTGCGCGTAGGCGCCCAGCGTGCTCTCGCGGACGCGGCGGAGCAGCTCCCGCGCGCCGGGGCGCCCGCCCAGGTCGGTGCGGACGACCAGCGTGTTGACGAAGAAGCCGATCAGCCCCTCCAGCTCGATGCGGTTGCGCCCCGCGATGGGGGTGCCGGCGGACACGTCCTCCTGCCCCGCGTAGCGCGCCTGGAGCGCCTGCCACCCGGCCATGGCCGCCATGAAGACGGTGGCCCCCTCGCGCCGGGCGAGCGCCCGGAGGGCGGCGGTGGCGTCCGGCGGGAGCACGAAGGGGCGGCCGCTCCCCTCCGGCCCGGCCACGCGCGGCCGCGGGCGGTCCGTGGGGAGGTCCACCGTGGGGGGCGCGCCGGCCAGGCGCTCGCGCCACCAGGCGAGCTGCCGCTCCAGCGTCTCCCCCTCCAGCCACTCCCGCTGCCAGGCGGCGAAGTCGGCGTACTGGACCCGCAGCTCCGGGAGCGGCGAGGGCCGCCCCGCCGCGAAGGCCTCGTACAGGGCGGTGACCTCGCGGACCAGGACGTCCATGGACCACGCGTCGCTGACCACGTGGTGCATGTTCAGGAGCACGCCCCGCTCGCCGTCGCCCGTGCGCACCACGGAGGCGCGCAGGAGCGGCCCCCGGGCCAGGTCGAAGGGGCGCACCGCCTCCTCGTCGGCGAGGCGGCGCAGGAGCGCCTCCCGGTGCTCCGGGGCGAGGCCGCGCAGGTCCACCTCCGGGAGGCCGGCGGCGCCCGGGGGGAGGATCACCTGCACGGCGCGCCCGTCGGTCTTGGCGAAGACGGTGCGCAGCGGCTCGTGCCGCCGCACCACCTCGGCCAGCGCCCGCCGCAGCACGCCCGCGTCCAGCGCGCCGCGCACGCGGAGCGCGGTGGGGATGTTGTAGACGGCGGTCCCGGGCTCCAGCTGGTCGATGAACCAGAGCCGCTGCTGCGCGAAGGAGAGCGGGAGCGGACGGTCCCGCGGGACCCGCACGATGGGGGGCGCGTCGGTCCCGCGCCCTTCCCGCACGGCTGTGTCCACCCGCTCCGCGAGCGCCGCCAGCGTGGGCGCCTCGAACACCGCCCGCAGCGGGAGCTCCGCCCCGAACGCCTCGCGCACCCGCGACACCACGCGCGTGGCCAGGAGCGAGTGCCCGCCCCGGTCGAAGAAGCCGTCCCCCGCGCCCACCCGCTCCACGCCCAGCACCGCAGCCCAGATCCCGGCCAGCAGCTCCTCGGTCGGGGTGCGCGGCGCCACGTACGACTCGTCGTCGCCCGCGGCGCCGGGCGCGGGGAGGGCCCGCCGGTCGACCTTGCCGTGCGGGGTGAGCGGCATCGCCTCCAGCACCACGACCGCGGAGGGGACCATGTGCTCCGGCATCCGCTCGCGCAGCCACCCCCGCAGCTCCGCCCCCGTGTCCTCCGGCGCGACGGCGTACCCCACCAGCGCCTTCGCGCCCGCCGTGTCGGCGCGCACCACGACCGCCGCCTCGCGCACCCGCGGGTGCGACGCGAGGACGGCCTCCACCTCGCCCGGCTCCACGCGGAAGCCGCGCACCTTGACCTGGAAGTCCACGCGCCCGACGAACTCCAGGAGCCCGTCCGCGCGCCACTTCACCCGGTCCCCGGAGCGGTACATCCGCGCCCCGGGCTCGCCGGAGAACGGGTCCGGGACGAACCTCTCCGCCGTAAGCTCCGGCCGCCCCAGGTAGCCCCGCGCCACCGACGGCCCGCCCACGCACAGCTCCCCCGCGACGCCCAGCGGCACCGCGCCGGAGTACCGGTCCAGCAGGTACACGCGCCGGTCGCCCACCGGCCTGCCGATGGGGATCGCCGCCGCGTCGAAATCCGCCGGAATCGGGTAGCAGGACGTGAAGACGGTGCACTCGCTCGGCCCGTACCCGTTGACGATCCGCAGCTCCGGGTACGCCTCCAGCGCGCGACGGACGTGCGGGACGCTCACCGCCTCCCCGCCGATCATCGCCAGTCGGAGCCCGGCGAGCACTTCCGGCGTGGTGTCGACGATGGAGTTGAAGTAGGCGGACGAGATCCACGTCGCCGTCACCCCGTGCTCGCGGACCTGCTCGCCCAGGAGCGCGGGCTCCGAAGTCTGTGCGGGGAGGAGCACGCAGGTGCCGCCCTTCAGCAGCGCGGGCCACAGCTCCAGCGTCAGCGCGTCCCACGAGGTGGAGGAGTGCTGGAGCAGGACGGTGCGCTCGTCGAAGCGCGCGTACTCCACGTCCCAGAAGAACCCCGGGATCGCACGGTGGGGGACCTCGGTGCCCTTGGGCTGGCCCGTGGAGCCCGAGGTGTAGATGACGTAGGCCAGGTGGTCGGGGGTGACGCGGACCTTCGGTGCGCCTCTCGCATCTCCCGGCGCCTCCCCGTCCAGCAGCACCACCTTCCCCCCGAACTCCGGCACCCTCTCCAGGAGCCGCTCCTGCGCCAGGAGGACCGGGACCGCCGAGTCCGCCAGCATGTACGCCAGGCGCTCCGCCGGGTATCCAGGATCGAGCGGGACGTAGGCGCCGCCCGCCTTGAGGATCCCCAGGAGCCCCGCCACCATCCCGGGCGAGCGCTCGGCGAGGACCCCCACGCGCACGTCGGGACCGACGCCGCGCGCGGCCAGCACGTGCGCGAGGGCGTCCGAGCGGCGGTCCAGCTCCGCGTACGTCACCCTCTCGCCGCCGGAGACCAGGGCGACGGCGTCGGGCGTGCGCGCGGCCTGCTCCGCGAACAGCTCGTGGACGCAGCGGCGGGGCGCGGAGTCGTTCCCGGAGACGCTCCACTCCTCCAGCAGGAGGCGCGTCTCCTCCCCGGAGGCGAGCGCGACCGAGGAGAGGCGCCGGTCGGGGTCGGCCACGAGGGCGTGCAGGACCGCGGTGTAGTGCTCCAGGAGCCGCTCCATGGTGGCGCGATCCCAGAGGGCGGGGCGAAAGCTGAGCGACCCCCAGATCCCGATCGAGGTGTCGTACAGGTCGAGGCTCAGGTCGAACTTGGCGACCTGCATCTCCGCGCCCATCGACTCCATCTCCACGGCGCCCAGCTTCAGCTCCTCGTCCCTCCCGGGCTGGACCGCGAACAGCACCTGGAAGAGCGGCGTGTGCTGGAGGGAGCGCTCGGGAGAGAGATCCTCCACCACCCGCTCGAAGGGGATGTCCTGGTTGGCCTGCGCGCCCAGCACCGTCTCCCGCGCACGGACCAGGAGCCCGCGGAGCGTGGGGTCGCCGGACAGGTCGGTGCGCAGCACCAGGGTGTTGATGAAGAAGCCGATCAGCCCCTCCAGCTCCGTGTGCGTGCGCCCGGCCGTGGGGGTCCCCACCACCACGTCCTCCTGCCCCGCCCAGCGCGCGAGCGTCACCTGGAATGCGGCGAGGAGGAGCATGAACACCGTCACCCCCTCGCGCCTCGCCAGCTCCCGCAGCTCCACCGAGATCCCGGGGGGGAGGCTGTACAGGAGACCGTCGCCCACCATGGAGAGCGACGGGGGCCGCGGCCGGTCGACCGGGAGGTCCAGCACGGGGGGCGCGTCCGCCATGCGCCGGCGCCAGTAGGCGAGCTGCCCCTCCAGCGCGTCGCCGGAGAGCCAGGCGCGCTGCCACACGGCGAAGTCCGGGTACTGGACCGGGAGCTCCGGGAAGGGGGAGGGGCGGCCCTCCGCGAAGGCCGAGTAGAGGGTGGAGATCTCGTTGACCAGGATCCCCATGCTCCACCCGTCGGAGACGATGTGGTGCATGACGAAGAAGACGGCGCTCTCCTCCTCGTTCAGCCGGACCAGGGTGCCGCGCAGCAGCGGGCCGCGCGCCAGGTCGAAGGGCCGCGTCACCTCCTCGTCCCTGAGGCGCAGCACCTCGGTCTCGCAGGCGCCGGCGGGGAGCCCGGCCAGCTCCACCACGGGGAGCCGGAAGGAGCGCGGCGGGAGGACCACCTGCACCGGACCGTCCGCCCCCTCCGCGAAGACGGTGCGCAGCGCCTCGTGGCGGCGGACCACCTCGCTCAGCGTCCGCCGGAGCACCCGCGGCTCCACCCGCCCGCGCAGGCGCAGCGCCGTGGCCATGTTGTACGCGAAGGTGCCGGGCTCCATCCGGTCCACCAGCCAGAGGCGCTGCTGCGCGTACGAGAGCGGCACCGGCCCGTCGCCCCGGCGCGGGCGGACCCGGCGCGCGTCCTCCCCCTTCCGGGCCATGGCGCGCTGGAGGAGGATGCGCCGCTCGGGGGAGAGCGAGGCGAGCAGGTCCGCGGGGGTTGCGGTCATGGCTTGCTCGGAGGGATGGGGGGAGGTCGTGGGCTCCGGCCCCGGGGAGGGAGCGGGCTGCGGGAGGAGATACTGCGAGGCGAGCAGGGCGTCGATCCGCTCCGCGGTCCCGGCGAGCGTCGGCGCCTCGAACAGGGCGCGGAGGGGGAGCTCCACCCCGAAGCGGTCGCGCACGCGGGCCACCAGGCGGGTCGCCAGGAGCGAGTGCCCGCCCAGCGCGAAGAACTCGTCGTGGGCGCCCACCCGCTCCACCCGCAGCACCTCCGCCCACACCGCGGCGAGCGCCCGCTCCGTGGGGGTGCGCGGGGGGACGTGCTCCGCGGCGGCGCTCCCGTCCGGCGGCGCGGGGAGCGCCCTGCGGTCGACCTTCCCGCCGGGGGTGAGCGGGAGCCGGTCCAGCACCACCCAGGCGGAGGGGACCATGTACTCCGGGAGCATCCCCTTCAGCCAGGCGCGCAGCTCCCCGGCGTCCACCCGCGCGGGCGCGGCGGCGGGCTCCTCCGGGGCGGGGGCCGGGATGCCGGGGAGCTCCAGCCGCGAGAGCCGCACGTCCGGGTCCGCCGCCACCTGCGCCAGGATGGCGGCGAAGTGGTCCAGCATCCGCCGCGCGGTCTCCTCGCGCAGCAGGTCGGAGCGGTAGGAGAGGAGCCCGTGCGCGCCCTCCCCCGCGTCCACCATCGCCAGGCTCAGGTCGAAGGGGACGTGGCCGGCGGGCTGCTCCAGCGGCTCCGCGGCCACGGCCCCGAGCGCCAGCCCCTCCCGGGCGTCGGTCTGGAGCGCGAACATGGCCTGGAAGAGCGGGTTGCGGCCGGGGGCGCGCGCGACGCCCAGCTCCTCCACCAGCCGCTCGAAGGGGATCTCCTGGTGCGCGAAGGCGCCGAGCGCCGTCTCCCGGACGCGGCCCATGAGGTCGCGGAAGCCGGGGTCCCCCGACAGGTCCGCGCGCACCGCCAGGGTGTTGACGAAGAAGCCGATCAGCCCCTCCAGCTCCTCGCGCGTCCGCCCCGCGATCGGGGTGCCCACGACGACGTCGGTCTGCCCCGACCAGCGGGCCAGGAGCGCCCCGAACGCCGCCAGCAGCGTCATGAACAGCGTCGCGCCCTCGCGCCGGCCCAGCTCGCGCAGCCGCTCCACGGTGCCGGCGTCCAGGCGGAGCGCGAGGCTCCCGCCCCGGTCGCCGGGGGCGTCGGGCCGCTCGCCGTCCGCGGGGAGCCGGAGCGCGGCGGGAGCGCCGGCCAGGGCGCGCCGCCACCAGCGCACCTCGGCTTCGGCCGCGTCCCCGGAGAGGCGCTCGCGCTGCCAGAGCGCGTAGTCGGCGTACTGCACCGGGAGCGGCGGGAGGGGGGAGGGCCGCCCCGCCGCGAAGGCCGCGTAGAGCGCGGACACCTCGCGGGTCAGCACGCCCATGCTCCACCCGTCGGACGCCACGTGGTGCAGGGTGAAGAGGAGCGCGGCGTCCCCTTCCCCGATCCGCAGCAGAGCGCCGCGCAGGAGCGGCCCGCGCTCCAGGTCGAAGGGGCGCGCGGCCTCCCCGGCGGCCAGGCGCCGGAGCTCGCGCTCGCGCGCCTCCGGCGGGAGCGCGCCCAGCTCCACCACCGGGAGCGGGACCGGGGCGGCGGGGAGCACGACCTGCCGCGGCTCGCCGCCGGCTTCCGTGAAGACGGTGCGGAGCGACTCGTGGCGGCGCACCACCTCCTCCAGGGTGCGGCGGAGCGCGCGCACGTCGAGCGGCCCGCGCAGGCGCAGCCCGGCGGGGAGGTTGTAGACGGGGCTCCCGGGGTCCAGCCGGTCGATGAACCAGAGGCGCTGCTGCGCGAACGAGAGCGGGACGGTGCCTTCCCGCGCCCGCGGCGCCAGCGGGACCCCCTCCCCCGCCCCGCCGCCCCGCGCCGCGTCGATCCGCCCGGCGAGCGCGGCGACGGTCGGCGCGTCGAACACGGCGCGCAGCGGGAGGTCCACGCCCAGGGCGGAGCGGACGCGCGACACCACCTGCCCGGCGGCGAGGGAGTGCCCGCCCAGCGCGAGGAAGTCGTCGTGCGCGCCGACCGCCGGCACGCCCAGAAGCTCCGCCCAGATCGCGGCGAGAGCCTCTTCCGTCGGGGTGCGCGGGGCGGCGCCGGGCTCCCCGGGCTCGGCGTCCGGCGCGGGGAGGGCGCGGCGGTCCGTCTTCCCGCTCGGCGTGCGCGGGAGATCCGCGAGCGCGACGACCCGCCCGGGCACCATGTGCTCCGGGAGGCGACCGCGCAGCCAGGCGCGCAGCTCCTCCGCGCCCGGGAGCGCGTCGCCGCGCACGTAGGCCACCAGGCGGGCGCCGCCGGGCCCGTCCTCCCGCGCCACCACGGCCGCCTCGCGCACGGCGGGGTGCGCCTCCAGCGCCGCCTCCACCTCCCCCGGCTCGATGCGGAAGCCGCGCACCTTGACCTGCCGGTCCACGCGCCCCAGGAACTCCAGGTCGCCGCCGGGGAGCCGGCGCGCGCGGTCGCCCGTGCGGTAGAGCCGCGCCCCGGGCTCCGCCCCGAAGGGATCCGGGACGAAGCGCTCCGCCGTGAGGTCGGGGCGCCCCGGGTATCCCCGCGCGACGAGGCCGCCCAGGTACAGCTCTCCCTCGTCGCCGGGGGGGACCGGCTCCCCGGCGGCGTCCAGCAGGTGCGCCGCGCGCCCCGGGAGCGGCACGCCGACCGGCGCGGCGCTCCCCGCGAAGCCGCCCGGGAACCCCTCCGGCACCTCGTAGAGCGTGGCGGTGACGACGGTCTCCGTGGGCCCGTAGGCGTTGACCAGGCGGACGCCGGCGCCTCCCTCCCGCCTCCAGCGCGGGACGACGCGCGGGGGGAGCACGTCCCCGCCCACCACGAGGAGCCGCAGCCCCCGCGGCGCGCCCGCCCCCTCCTCCACCGCCGTCCGCCAGAAGGCCGGGGGGAGGTTGGCGACGGTGACGCCCAGCGCCTCCGCGCGCGCGGCCCACTCCCCGGGCGCCCACGGCTCCGGCCCGCGGAGCACCAGCGCCGCGCCGTGCAGCAGCGGGAGGAGCACCTGCTCCAGCGACACGTCGAACGAAGCCGAGGCGAACTGGAGCACCCGGTCCGCCGGCCCGATCCCGAGCGCGCGCGCCATCACCCGCAGGTGCGCGGCGGCGGCGCGGTGCTCGACGGCGACGCCCTTGGGGGTGCCGGTGGAGCCGGAGGTGTAGACGACGTAGGCGAGGTTGTCGGGGGCGGCCTCGGCGTCCATACCCACCTCGCCCCCGAGCCCCTCCACCCCGCCGTCCGTCACCCGCACCCGCGCGCCCGCGTCCGCCGCCATGAAGGCCCGCCTCTCCGCCGGGTACGCCGGGTCGAGCGGGAGGTAGACGCCGCCGGCCTTGAGCGTCGCGAGGAGGGCGACCACCAGCTCCGGGCCCCACTCCAGGGAGACACCCACGCGCACCTCCGGCCCCACCCCCCGCTCGCGGAGGCGGACGGCGAGCGCGTCCGCGCGCCGGTCCAGCTCGGCGTAGGTCAGCGTCTCCGGCCCGGCCACCAGGGCGACGGCATCGGGGGTGCGGGCCACCTGCCCGGCGAACAAGTCGTGCAGGCGGGCGTCGGTCAGCGGCCCGGCGGGTGCGCCGGCTGTGGGCTCCTCCTCCTTCGGTCCGGGGACCACGTAGGCCACCAGGCGGGTGCGCCCGGGCTCGTCCTCGCGGGCGACGACCACCGCCTCGCGGAGGGCGGGGTGGCGGACCAGCGCGGCCTCGACCTCCCCCGGCTCCACGCGGAAGCCGCGCACCTTGACCTGGAAGTCGGTCCGGCCGACGAACTCCAGCATCTCGTCGCGGCGCAGGCGTACGAGGTCGCCGGTGCGGTAGACGCGCGCGCCGGGAGTCGGCGAGAACGGGTCCGGGACGAACTTCTCCGCCGTGAGGTCCGGGCGGTCCAGGTAGCCGCGGGCCACCCCCGCGCCGCCCACGCACAGCTCCCCGCGCACACCCCGCGGGAGCAGGCGCATCCGGGCGTCCAGGACGTAAGTCCGCGCATTCGCCACCGGCCGCCCGATGGGGACCGGCGCCGCGGCGTCCATCCCCTGCCCCGTCAGCTCCGCCGCCGTGGCGACGATGGTGGTCTCGGTGGGGCCGTAGGTGTTCACCAGGCGCACCCCGTCGCCCACGCGCCCGCGCCAGGCGGCCACGCGCTCCGGGAGCGCCCGCTCCCCGCCGATGATCACCAGCCGCACGCAGGCGGGAAGCTCCACCGTGCCGCGCTCCAGCTCGGCCGCCACCTCGTGCCAGAAGGCCGTCGGGAGGTCCAGCACGGTGACGCCCGCAGAGGCGCACGCCTCCATGAACGAGGAGACGCTGCGCAGCATCTCCTCCGTGCGGAGCACCAGCGCGGCCCCGCCGGAGAGGGCCGGATAGATCTCCTCCGCGCTGGCGTCGAAGCTCAGCGAGGCGAACTGGAGCACCCGGTCCCCCGCGCCGATCCCGTACCCCTCGCGCGCCGCCTCCGCGTAGTTGGCCAGCGCGCCGTGGGGGACGACGACGCCCTTGGGGCGCCCGGTGGAGCCGGAGGTGTAGATCACGTACGCCGCGTTCTCCGGGGCCACGGCCACGCGGGGCCGCTCCTCGCAGGCGCGGGCGAGCGGCCCGCCGTCCCCGTCCAGCGCCAGCACCTCGGGGCCGTCCGCGGGGAGGAGGGGGCGGAGGCGCTCCTGGGTGAGGAGGACGGAGGCGCCGGAGTCGGCGACCGCCCGGGCCAGCCGGTCGCGGGGGGTGGCCGGGTCGAGCGGGACGTAGGCCGCGCCGGCCTTGAGCACGCCCAGCACGGCCACCAGCATCTCCGGCGCGCGCTCCAGGCAGACGGCGACCCGGTCCTCCGGGCCCACGCCGCGGCCCCGCAGGTGGTTCGCCAGGCGGTTGGCGCGCCGCTCCAGCTCCGCGTAGGTCAGCGTCTCCCCGGCGGACACGACGGCCACGGCGTCCGGCGCGCGGTCCGCCCGCGCCTCGAAGAGGCGGTGGGCCAGCGGCTCCGGCGGGAGGGGCCTCTCCGCGGGAAGGACACGGGGCCCGGCGTCGGCGACCAGGGCGAAGCGGGAGAGCGGGCGCGAGGGGTCCGCCACCGCCTGCTCCAGCAGGAGCCGGAAGCCGTCGACCATCCGGGCCACGGTGGCCTCGTCGAAGAGGTCGGCGGCGTAGACGACGGAGCCGGCCAGCCCGCCGGGGGCGTCCGTGATCGCCACCTCCAAGTCCATCGCCGCCGAAGAGGAGCCCACCGGGACGGGGCTCACCTCCACGCCGGGGAGCGCCAGCGGGTCGGAGCCCGCGTTGTGGAGCACCAGCATCGACTGGTAGACGGAGGCGTGGGCGAGGCTCCGCTCCGTCTTCAGCTCCTCCAGCAGCTTCTCGAAGGGGACGTCCTGGTGCGCGTAGGCCCCGAGCGTGGTCTCCCGCACCCGCCGCAGCAGCTCCGAGAACGAGGGGTCGCCGGACAGGTCGGTGCGCAGGGCGAGCATGTTGACGAAGAAGCCGATCAGCCCCTCCGTCTCCGCCCGCGTACGCCCCGCGATGGGGGTCCCCACCACCACGTCCTCCTCCCCCGACCAGACCGAGAGGAGGAGCTGGAAGCCGGCCAGGAGCGACATGAAGAGCGTCACCCCCTCGCGCCGGCTGGT
Source organism: uncultured Gemmatimonadales bacterium (assembly GCA_963733105.1). GTDB lineage: Bacteria > Gemmatimonadota > Gemmatimonadetes > Longimicrobiales > Longimicrobiaceae > JAFAYN01. The sequence continues at coordinate 328,528 of CAVTCB010000012.1, forward strand.
CTCCCGGAGCGCGTCGGCGAGCGCCGCGGGGAGGGTGAAGGCGTGCTCCCCCGCGCGGTGCGTCTGCACGGGGGGACGGGGACGGTCGACCGGGAGATCCAGGAGCGGGGGCGCGCCCGCCAGCCGCCCGCGCCACCAGGCCAGCTGCCGCTCCAGCTCCTCGCCGCGGAGCCGGTCGCGCTGCCACACGGCGTAGTCCGCGTACTGCACGGGGAGCGGAGGGAGAGGGGAGGGCTCGCCGCGCAGCTCCGCCGCGTAGAGCAGCGACACCTCGCGCTGCAGCACCCCCGCCGACCAGGCGTCGCCCACCACGTGGTGCAGGGTCAGGAGGAGGACGTGCTCCTCCGCCCCGAGCCGAAGGAGGCGCACCCGGAAGAGCGGCCCGCGCTCCAGGTCGAAGGGTCCGCCCGCCTCCTCGCGGGCCAGGCGCAGCGTCTCCGCCTCGCGCTCTCCCTCCGGGCGCGCGGACAGGTCGACCACCGGGAGGGGGAACGCGCCGGGCGGGGCGACCACCTGCACCGCCTCCCCGTCCACGGCGGCGAAGACCGTGCGCAGCGCCTCGTGCCGCCGCACCGTCGCCGCCACGGCGCGCCCGAGCGCCCCCGCGTCGAGCGCCCCCCGGAGCCGGAGCGCGCTGAAGATGTTGTAGTGCGCGTTGACCGGCTCCAGGCGGTCCAGGAACCAGAGCCGCTCCTGGGAGAAGGAGAGCGGGAGCGGGCGGTCGCGCGGGACGGGGACGACGGGCGGCGCCTGCTCCTCCCCGCCCTCCCGGAGCGCGGCCTCCACCCGCTCCGCGATCCCCGCCACCGTGGGGGCCTCGAAGAGCGCGCGGAGCGGGAGCTCCACCCCCAGCGCCTCGCGGACGCGCGACACCACGCGGGTGCCGAGCAGCGAGTGGCCGCCCAGGTCGAAGAAGCCGTCGTCCACGCCCACGCGCTCCACGCCCAGCACGTCGGCCCAGACCCCCGCCAGCACCTCCTCGGTCGGCGTGCGCGGCGCCCGGTACGGCCCGTCCGCCGCTCCACCCCCCGGCGCCGGGAGGGCTCGGCGGTCGATCTTTCCGGTGGGGGTCAGGGGAAGCGTCTCCAGCGCCACCAGCGCGCCGGGGACCATGTGCTCGGGGAGGCGCTCGCGGAGGTGCGCGCGCAGCTCCGCGAGCGGGGCCGGGGCGCCGTTCGCGGCCACCACGTACCCCACCAGCCGCCGGTCCCCCGGCGCGTCCTCCCGCGCCACGACCACCGCCTCCGCCACCTCCGGGTGCGCCGCGAGGGCGGCCTCGATCTCGCCCGGCTCGATGCGGAAGCCGCGCACCTTGACCTGCGCGTCCGTCCGCCCCAGGAACTCCAGCGTCCCGTCCGCCCGCCGGCGCGCGCGGTCGCCCGTCCGGTAGAGGCGCGCTCCCGGCCGTCCGGAGAACGGGTCGGGGACGTACCTCTCCGCCGTCAATCGGGGACGTCCCAGGTAGCCCCGCGCCACCCCTCCGCCTCCCACGAACAGCTCGCCGGGGATGCCCGGCGGGAGGAGGTCGCCCGCCGCGTCGCAGACGTACAGCCGCGCGCCCCCCAGCTCCCGCCCGATCGGGTGCTGAGGCCCCGGCGCGCCGCTCCCCGCCCCGTGCGAGGCGCAGATGACGGTGGCCTCGGTGGGGCCGTAGAGGACGTGCAGCGCGGCCGACGGGAACGCCGCGCGCATCTCCGGGAGGAGGTCCGGCGGGACCGCCTCCCCGCCCACGAACACGGCGCGCATCCCTGGCCGTCCCCCCCGCTCCGCCACCGCCCGCGCCGCCTGCCGCATCAGCGCGGGAACGGCGTGCAGGAGCGTGGCGCCCTCCGTCTCCTCCGCCAGCGCCTCCACGTCCGCCACCCGGTCCCGCGGCACCAGCCGCACCGCCGCGCCGGAGACGAGCGGCCCCAGCGTCTCGAAGAGCGAGATGTCGAACGCGGACGACGCCAGCGCCGGCATCACGTCCCCCGCCCCGAAGCCGAAGCGCTCGCGGGCGGCGAGGAGCGTTTCGAGGAGGTTCCCGTGCGTGGCGGCGACGCCCTTGGGGCGGCCGGTGGAGCCCGAGGTGTAGATGACGTAGGCCAGGTTGAGGGGACAGGGAACAGGGGACAGGGGACAGCCTGCAACGGCAGCTTCACCGGTTGCGCCGTCGTGCTCCCCGTCCATCAACACCACCTTCCCCCCGAACTCCGGGAGGCGCCCCAGCAGCCGCTCCTGCGTCACCAGCACGGACGCGCCGGCGTCCGCGAGGACGTAGCGCAGGCGCTCGGCCGGGTACGAGGGGTCGAGGGGGACGTAGACGCCGCCGGCCCTGAAGACGGCGAGGAGGGCGGCGGGGAGCTCCGGGGAGCGCTCGGCGCAGACGGCGACGCGCACCTCGGGGGCGACGCCGAGCGCGCGGAGGCGGGCGGCGAGGGCGGCGGCGCGGCGGTCCAGCTCCGCGTAGGAGACGACCTCGTCGCCGGACAGGAGGGCGGGAGCGTCCGGCGCGCGCGCGGCGTGGTCGGCGAACAGCTCGTGCACGAGGCGGTCGCGCGCGTGGCCGCTCCCGCCGGCGGCGCCCCACTCCTCCAGCAGCCGGCGGCGCTCGTCGCCGGTGAGGAGGGGGATCTCGCGGACGGGGCGGTCGGGCGCGGCGGCCATCCCCTCCAGCACGCGGACGTAGTGCTCCAGCATCCGCTCCACGGTCTCCCCGTCGAACAGGGCGGTGCGGAACTCCATCCACCCCGACAGGCTCGCCCCCCCGTCTGCGACGACCAGCCCCAGGTCGAAGGGCGCCGTCCCCGAGTCGCGGTCCAGCGGCTCCAGCTCGGCGTCGCCCAGGCGGAGGGCGCCGTCGGCCGCGTCGTCGTCCAGGGTGAACAGGACCTGGAAGAGGGGGGTGTGGGTGAGCGAGCGCTCCGTCTTCAGCTCCTCCACCAGCCTCTCGAAGGGGAGGTCCTGGTTGGACTGCGCCTCCAGCACGGCCTCGCGCACCCGCGCCACCAGGGCGCGCGCGGTGGGCCCGTCCGACAGGTCGGCGCGGACCACGAGCGTGTTCACGAAGAAGCCGATCAGCCCCTCCAGCTCCACCCGCGTCCGCCCCGCGACCGGCGTCCCCACCAGCACGTCGTCCTGCGAGGCCCAGCGCCCCAGGAGCGCCTGGAACCCCGCCAGCAGCACGGCGAAGAGCGTGGCGCCCTCGCCGCGCGCAAGCCCCCGCAGCGCCTCCGTCGCCCCCGGGGCGAGGTGGAAGCCGCGGCGGTCCGCGGCGCGGCCGGCGTCGGGCGCGCGCGGGCGGTCCGTCGGGAGGTCCAGGACCGGGGGAGCCCCTGCCAGCCGCTCGCGCCAGTAGCCCAGCTGCGCCTCCAGCCGCTCGCCCGCGAGCCAGCCGCGCTGCCAGACGGCGTAGTCGGCGTACTGCACCGGCAGCTCGGGGAGCGACGGCCTGCGCCCGGCGGCGAAGGCCGCGTACGCCTCCGACACCTCGCGCACCAGCACCCGCACCGACCAGGCGTCGGAGACCACGTGGTGCAGCGTGAACAGGAGCACCCACTCCGCGTCCGCCAGGCGCACCGCCTGCGCCCGCAGCAGCGGCCCCTCCGCCAGGTCGAACGGCCGCGCTCCCTCCTCCGCGGCGATCCGGCGGAGCTCCGCCTCGCGCGCGGGCTCCGGCCGGCCCCGCAGGTCCAGCACGGGGAGCGGGACCGGCGCGGACGGGCGGACGGTCTGCACCGGCTCGCCGCCGCGCTCCGCGAAGACGGTGCGGAGCGACTCGTGGCGGCGCACCACCTCGCCGAGCGCGCGCTCCAGGGCGTGCACGTCCAGCGCCCCGCGGAGGCGCATCCCGGCGGGGACGTTGTACGCGGGGTCGCCGGGCTCCATCCGGTCCAGCAGCCAGAGCCGCTGCTGCGCGAAGGAGAGAGGCGGGTCGCCCCCGCCGCCGCGGCGGGAGATGGGCTGCGCGGCGCCCGTCTCCACCCCTTCCTCCTCCATCAGGAGAGCGAGGAGGCGGAGGTGCTCGGGAGACAGCCCGGAGGCGGAGGAAGACGGTTCGGAGCTCATACCCTGTTTCTCACTGCGCCTGCTTGTCCCGGAGCATCCGCTGGACGTCCTCCAGCGACATGGAGGCGACCCTGCGTAGCATCCGCGCGACCTTCTCGGTCTGCCCCGGCTTCGGCTCGTGCCGCACGGCGGCGCGCGCCAGCGCCTCCACGGTGGGCTCCTCGAACAGAGTCCGCAGCGGGACCTCCACGGCCAGGCTCTGGCGGACGCGGGAGACCACCTGCGTGGCGAGGAGCGAGTGTCCCCCGGCCTCGAAGAAGTCGTCGGTGACGCCGATCCCCCGCGTTCCCAGCACCTCGTCCCAGATCCCCGCGACCACCTCCTCCACCGGTCCCCGCGGCGCCACGTGCTCCCGCCCGGGGCGCCCGCCCTCGGGCGCGGGGAGCGCGGCGCGGTCCGTCTTGCCGTTGGGGGTGAGCGGGAGCGCCTCCAGCAGCACCAGCGCGGAGGGTACCGTGTGCTCCGGGAGGCGCCCGCGGAGCCAGGCGCGCAGCTCGTCCGCCGCGGGCGCGCCGGACCCGTTCGCCACGGCGTAGCCCACCAGCCGCCGGTCCCCCGGGACGTCCTCGCGCACCATCACGAAGGCCTCGCGCACCTGCGGGTGCTCGGTGAGCACCGCCTCCACCTCGCCGGTCTCGATGCGGAAGCCGCGGATCTTGACCTGGTGGTCCATCCGGCCGAGGAACTCCAGCCGCCCCTCCGCCAGCCAGCGCACCCGGTCCCCCGTCCGGTAGATCCGCGCCCCGGGAGCGCCGGAGAACGGGTCCGGGACGAAGCGCTCCGCCGTCAGCTCCGGCCGCCCCAGGTACCCCCGCGCGACGCCTTCGCCGCCGATGAACAGCTCGCCGGGGACGCCCACGGGCGACGGGTGCAGCGCGGGATCGAGCACGTAGAGCCGCGCGTTCCCGGTCGGCGTCCCCACGGGGAGGTTGGGCCAGCGGGACCCGTCCTCCCCCGCCTCCAGCCGCAGCATCGCCGAGGTGCACGCCGTCTCCGTCAGCCCGAAGACGTGCACCAGCGGCACCCCCAGCGTCGCCCACTCCGCCAGCCGCTCGGGAGAGACGCGCTCCCCCCCCACCAGGACCACGCGCACGCTCTCCGGCACCCGCTCCCCGCTCCGGGCCAGCTCGTGCGTCCACTGGTGCCAGTACGCCGTCGGCAGCTCCAGCGCGGTGACCCGCTGCTCCGCCACCAGGCGCGTCAGCTCCGCCGGGGAGGGGAGGTCCGTGCCGGAGAAGACCACCGCCGCGCCCGAGAGCCAGGCCGGGAAGACCTCCTCCACCACCACGTCGAAGCCCGGCGAGGCGAACTGGAGGAAGCGGTCGTCCCCGCGCAGCCCCAGCCGCTCCGCCATGTCCATCGCGAAGTTGACCACCGCCCGGTGCGGCACCGCGACGCCCTTGGGTCGGCCCGTGGAGCCGGAGGTGTAGATGACGTAGGCCAGGTTCTCGGGGGAGGCCTCCGCGCGCGTCGGCTCCGGCGCGCCCCCACCCGGCTCGCCTCGGGCTCGCCACCCTCCCCCGTTCCGGGGGAGGGGCATCTCCATGCTGCGATCCTCACGCTCCACGAGGTCGTGCTCCCCCTCTCCCAGCATTGGGAGAGGGGGTCGGGGGGTGAGGGCCTCTTCCGGACGCGCTCCAGACTCGTCGTGCTCCCCTCCCCCCTTGTGGGGGAGGGGCCGGGGGTGGGGGGTATCCAGCACCACCACCTCGCCCCCGAACTCCGGCAGCCGCTCCTCCATCCCCGCCTGCGTCACCACCACGCGCGCGACGCTGTCGTCCAGCATCCAGCGCAGCCGCTCGGCAGGATAGGAGGGGTCGAGGGGAACGTAGGCGGCGCCGGACCGGAGTGCGCCCAGCATCGCGATGGCGAAGGCGAGGCCGCGCCCGACGCACAGCGCGACGCGCGTCTCGGGGCCTGCGCCGAGCTGACGGAGACGCGCCGCGAGCCGGTCCGCCCCGGCGTCCAGCTCCGCGTACGTGAGCACCGCGTCGCCGGAGACGGCGGCGGGAGCGTCCGGCGTGCGCCGGGCCTGCTCCGCGAACAGCTCGTGCAGGGTGCGGTCGCGGGGGAAGGCGCGCTCCGTCACGTTCCACTCCTCCACCACGCGGCGGCGCTCGGGCTCCGCCAGGAGCGGGATCTCCGCGACGGGCAGCTCCGGCCGGGCCGCCATCCCCTCCAGGAGCGCGCGGTAGTGCTCCAGCATCCGCTCCACCGTGGCGGCGTCCCGCAGCGCCGTCTGGTACTCCACCGCCCCACCGAGCCCCTCGCCGTCGTCCGCCACCACCAGGCTCAGCTCGAAGGGGGAGACGCCCGTCCCCGTCTCCAGCGGCTCCGCCTCCACCCTGCCCAGCCGGAGCCGCAGCTCGCCCCCGGCGCTCTCCAGCGTGAACATCACCTGGAAGAGCGGCGTGTGGCTGAAGGAGCGCTCCACGCGCAGCTCGTCCACCAGGCGCTCGAAGGGGAGGTCCTGGTGCGTCTGCGCCTCCAGCACCCGCTCCCGCACCCGCGCGACCAGCTCCCCGGCCGTCGGCCCGCCGGACAGGTCGGTGCGCAGGACGAGCGTGTTGACGAAGAAGCCGATCAGCCCCTCCGTCTCCACCCGCGTCCGCCCCGCCACCGGGGTGCCCACGGACACGTCCTCCTCCCCGCTGTAGCGCGAGAGCAGCGCCTGAAACCCCGCCAGGAGCACCATGAACGGCGTCGCCCCCGTCGCGCGGCCCAGCTCCCGGAGCGAGGACGCCAGCTCCGCAGGGAGGGTGAAGGCGCGGACGGCGCCCTCCGCGCTCGCGACCGTGGAGCGGGGACGGTCGACCGGAAGATCCAGGAGCGGGGGCGCCCCGGCCAGGCGCTCCCGCCAGTAGGCGAGCTGCCGCTCCAGCACGTCGCCCGTCAGCCACGCGCGCTGCCACGCAGCGTAGTCCGCGTACTGCACCGGCAGCTCCGGGAGCGGCGACGGACGCCCCTCCGCGAAAGCGGTGTAGAGCGCCGACACCTCGCGCACCAGGAGCGCCGCCGACCACTCGTCGCTGACGATGTGGTGCACGGTGAAGAGCGCCACCGCGTCCTCCTCCCCCAGCCGCACCAGCGTCCCCCGCAGGAGAGGCCCCGCGGCCAGGTCGAACGGCGTCTCCGCCTCCTCCCGCGCCAGCTCCGCCAGGTCGGCGGCGCACGCCCGCCGCAGCGCGAACGGCGCGGGGGGGAGCACCACCTGCGACGCCGTCCCGCCCTCCCCGGTCCGGAACACGGTGCGCAGCACCTCGTGCCGCCGCACCACCTCGGAGACCGCGCGCTCCAGGATCTCCGCGTCCAGCGGCCCGCGCAGGCGGATGCCGAAGGGGACGTTGTAGGCGGCGCTCCCCGGCTCCAGCTGGTCCAGGAACCAGAGCCGCTGCTGCGCGAACGACAGCGGGAGCGGCCCCTCCCGCGGGACGGGCACCACGGGCGGCGCCTCCGGGGCCGCCCCTTCGCGCAGCAGGACGTCCGCGCGCGCCGCCAGCCCCGCGACCGTGGGCGCCTCGAACAGCGCCCGCACCGGGATCTCCACGCCCAGTGCCAGCCGCGCGCGCGAGACCACCCGCAGCGCCAGCAGCGAGTGCCCGCCCAGGCGGAAGAAGTCGTCGTGCGCGCCCACCCGCTCGATCCCCAGCACCTCGCTCCAGAACGCCGCCAGCCGCTCCTCCGTCCGCGTGCGGGGCGCGGTGTACTCCTCCTCCGCGCCCACGCCGGGAGCCGGGAGGGCTGCGCGGTCCACCTTGCCGTTCGGGGTGAGCGGAAGCGTCTCCAGCACCACGAACGCGGAGGGAACCATGTACGCCGGGAGCCGGACGCCGAGGTACGCGGCCAGCTCGTCCGCGCGGACCTCCGCGCACTTCTCCGGCGCCAGGTAGGCGGCCAGGCGCTTCCCGCCCGGCCCGTCCTCGCGCACCGTCACGAACGCCTCGCGAACCGCGGGGTGCTCGGTCAGCACCGCCTCCACCTCGCCGGTCTCGATGCGGAAGCCGCGGATCTTTACCTGGTGGTCCATCCGCCCGATGAACTCCAGCAGCCCCTCCGCCAGCCAGCGCACCCGGTCCCCCGTCCGGTAGATCCGCGCCCCAGGAGCGCCGGAGAACGGGTCGGGGACGAAGCGCTCCGCCGTCAGCTCCGGCCGCCCCAGGTACCCCCGCGCCACTCCCTCGCCGCCGATGAACAGCTCGCCCGGGACACCGGTGGGGGCCGGCTCCCCGTGCGCGTCCAGGACGTAGACCCGAGTGTTCCCGACGGGCGTCCCGATGGGGAGGTTGGGCCAGCGCGACCCGTCCTCCCCCGCCTCCAGCCGCAGAGTCGTGGAGGTGCACGCCGTCTCGGTGAGCCCGAAGACGTGCACCAGCGGCACGCCCAGCCGCGCCCAGTCGGCCAGGCGCTCGGGCGCGGCGCGCTCCCCGCCCACCAGTACCACGCGCACGCTCTCCGGCACCCGCTCTCCGCTCCGGACCAGCTCGTGGGTCCACTCCTGCCAGTACGCCGTCGGCAGCTCGAAGGCGGTGACGCCGTGGCGCTCCACCACGCGCAGCAGCTCGCGCGGGGCAAACAGGTCGGCCCCGGAGAAGACCACGGCCGCGCCCGCGAGCCAGGTGGGGAACAGCTCCTCCACCACCACGTCGAACGCGGGCGACGCGAACTGGAGCACCCGGTCGCCGCTCCGCAGCCCCAGCCGCTCCGCCATGTCAGCGGCGAAGCTCACCAGCGGCCGGTGCGGCGACGCGACGCCCTTGGGCCGGCCCGTGGAGCCGGAGGTGTAGATGACGCAGGCCAGGTTCTCGGGGGAGGCCTGCAGGCCCCCACCCGGCTCGCCTCGGGCTCGCCACCCTCCCCCGTTCCCGGGGGAGGGGCCGGGGGTGGGGGGTATCCAGCACCACCACCTCCCCTCCGAACTCCGGCACCCGCCCCGCCACCGCCCCGTCCGTCACCACCACCCGGGCGCCGCTGTCCTCCAGCATCCAGCGCAGCCGCTCGGCGGGGTAGGCGGGGTCCAGGGGGACGTAGGCGCCGCCCGCCTTCATGGCCCCGAGCACCGCGACGGCGAAGCCGACGCCGCGACCCACGCACACGGCCACGCGCGCCTCCGGGCCCACGCCGCGGGCGCGCAGGCGGGCCGCGAGCGCGTCGGCCGCCGCGTCCAGCCCGGCGTAGGTGAGCACCGCCTCGTCGGAGACGGCCGCGGGGGCGTGCGGGGTGCGGCGTGCCTGCTCCGCGAACAGCTCGTGCAGGGTGCGGTCGCGGGGAAAGGGGCGCTCCGTCGCGTTCCACTCCACCAGGAGGCGGGCGCGCTCGGCGGAGGGGAGGAGCGGGAGCGCCGACACGCGGCGCTCCGGGTCCGCGGCCATCCCCTCCAGCAGCACCCGGTAGTGCTCCAGCATCCGTCCGGCGGTCGCGCCGTCGAACAGGTCGGTGCGGAACTCCAGGCTTCCGACGAGCCGGTCGCCCTCGTCGCGCAGCACCAGGCTCAGGTCGAAGGGCGTGGCCCCGCTCCCCGTCTCCAGCGGCTCCACCTCCACCCCGGGGAGCCGGAGCGACGCGGGGCGCGGGTCGGCGAGGGTGAGCATGGCCTGGAAGAGCGGCGCGTGCCCGAGGCTCCGCTCCACGCCCAGCTCCTCCACCAGGCGCTCGAAGGGGAGGTCCTGGTGCGCCTGCGCCTCCAGCACGCGCTCGCGGGTCTGCGCCAGGAGCCCGCGCGCGCCGGGGTCCGCCGACAGGTCGGCGCGGAGGACCAGCGTGTTGACGAAGAAGCCGATCAGCCCTTCCGTCTCCAGCCGTGTCCGCCCCGCCACCGGCGTCCCCACGGACACGTCCTCCTCCCCGCCGTAGCGCGAGAGCAGCGCCTGGAACGCCGCCGCGAGCGTCATGAACAGGGTCGCGCCCTCGCGGCGGGAGAGCGCCCGCAGTGCGGCCGTCGTCGCCGGGGCGAGCGCGAGCGAGCGGACGCCGCCCCGGTCGCTCGCGGCAGCGGGCCGGGGGCGGTCCGTCGGCAGCTCCAGCAGCGGCGGCGCTCCCGCGAGGCGTCCGCGCCAGTAGCCCACCTCGCGCTCCAGCACGTCGCCCGTGAGCCACGCGCGCTGCCACACGGCGAAGTCCGCGTACTGCACCGGCAGATCCGGGAGCGGAGAGCCGGCGTAGAGCGCGGACAGCTCGCTCACCAGCACCTCGGAGGACCACTGGTCGCTGGCGACGTGGTGCACGGTGAAGAGCGCCGCCGCGTCCCCGTCGTCCAGGCGCACCAGCGACGCGCGGAAGACCGGACCGCGCTCCAGGTCGAACGGGCGCGCCGCCTCCTCGCGCGCCAGCTCCCGGAGCCGCGCCTCGCGCTCGCTCCCGGGGAGCCGCGCCAGGTCGATCCGCGCGAGCGCGACGGGCCCGGGGGGGAGCACCACCTGCACCGGCTCGTCGCCGCCGGCGGCGCGGAAGACGGTGCGCAGCGTCTCGTGGCGCCGGACGACCTCGCCGAGGGCGCGCTCCAGCGCCTCCTCGTCCAGCGGCCCGCGGAGCCGCAGCGCGACGGGGACGTTGTACGCGGCGCTCCCCGGCTCCATCCGGTCGAGGAGCCAGAGCCTCCGCTGCGCGAACGAGAGCGGGAGTGGCCGGGTCCGGTCGACCGGGACGACCGGCGGCGCCTCCGCCCGCGCCCCCGCCGCGACGCGCTCCGCCAGCGCCGCGACGGTGGGGGCCTCGAAGAGCGCCCGCATCGGCACCTCGACGCCGAGCGCGCGCCGCAGGCGCGAGACCACGCGCGTGGCGAGGAGGGAGTGCCCCCCCAGGGCGAAGAAGTCGTCGTGCGCCCCCACCCGCTCCACCCCCAGCGCCTCCGCCCACACCCCCGCCACGATCTCCTCCGTCGGGGTACGCGGCGCCGCGTACGCCCTCCCTCCCCCGCTCTCTCCGCCCGGGGCGGGGAGCGCGCCCCGGTCCAGCTTCCCGTTCGACGTCAGCGGCAGCCCCTCCAGCACGACGAACGCCGACGGCACCATGTGCGCAGGGAGCCGCTCCGCCAGCCGCGCCCTCAGCTCCGCCGCGTCCGGCGACTCCGCCCCCGCGGCCGGGACCACGTACGCCACCAGCCGCGCCTCGCCCGGTACGTCCTCGCGCGCCACCACCACCGCCTCGCGAACCCCCGCCAGCGCCGCGAGCTGCGCCTCGACCTCCCCCGGCTCGATGCGGAAGCCGCGCACCTTCACCTGCTGGTCCGCGCGCCCCAGGTACTCCAGCTCCCCCGCCCCCGTCCAGCGCGCCCGGTCTCCCGAGCGATACAGCCGCGCGCCCGCCTCCCCCGAGTACGGGTCCGGTACGAACCGCTCCGCCGTCAGCTCCGGCCGCCCCAGGTACCCGCGCGACACCCCGGCCCCGCCTACGTACATCTCCCCCGGCGCGCCCACGGGCGCCGGCTCCCCGCCTGCGTGCAGCACGTAGACGCGCAGGTCCGCGATCGCGCGCCCGATCACGCTCCCCCGCCCCGCCTCCGCGTCCTCCCGCCCGATCCCGCGCCAGGTCACGTGCACGGTGGTCTCGGTGATCCCGTACATGTTCGCCAGCCGCGGCGCCCCGTCCCCGTGCCGCCGGAGCCACGGGAGGAGCGCGCGCGGCTCCAGCGCCTCTCCCCCGAAGACCACCCAGCGCAGCGCCAGCTCCGCCTCGCTCTCCACCGCCGCGAGCTGCCGGAACGCCGAGGGCGTCTGGCTCAGCACCGTCACCCGCTCCCGCGCCAGCAGCGCGTGGAGATCCTCCGGCGAGCGGCTGGTCGGGTGCGGGACGATCACCAGGCGCCCTCCGTAGAGCAGCGCGCCCCAGATCTCCCACACCGAGAAGTCGAACGCGTACGAGTGGAACAGCGTCCACACGTCGTCCGCGCCGAACCCGAACCTGTCCTCCGTGGCCGTGAAGAGCCGCACCACCTGCCGGTGCTCCACCCCCACGCCCTTGGGCCGCCCGGTGGAGCCGGAGGTGTAGATGACGTAGGCCAGGTTCTCGGGGGAGGCGTCTTGCTCCCCTCCCCCCTCGTGGGGGAGGGGCCGGGGGTGGGGGGCATCGAGGGACAGGATGGTGCCCCCGAACTCCGGGAGCACTCCGCGCACCCCCTCCTGCGTCACCAGGGTCGCGACCCCGGCGTCGGCCAGGACGTAGGCCAGGCGCTCCGCGGGCCAGGCGGGGTCCAGCGGGACGTAGGCGCCCCCGGCCCGGAGCACCCCCAGGATCGCCACCACCATCTCGGGCGAGCGCTCCAGGCACAGCCCCACCCGCGCCTCCGGACCGACGCCGAGCGCGCGCAGGTCGGCGGCGAGGCGGGCGGCTCGCGACGCGAGCTCCGCGTAGGTGAGGGAGCGGCCCTCGAAGGTCACCGCGAGCGCATCCGGACGGCGGCTCGCCACCTCGGCGAACCACTCGTGGAGGGAGCGGTCCGGGGCCGGCCCCGCGCCGGGCGCGTTCCACTCCACCAGCACCCGCGCGCGCTCCTCCGGCGTGAGCGGCGACAGCTCGCCGAGGGTGCGGGACGGGTCGTCCGCCATCCCCTCCAGCAGCGCCTCCAGGTGGAGCGGGATGCGCTCCGCCGCGTCGCGGTCCAGGCGGCGGGCGTCGTAGGAGAGGTGCAGCGTCAGGCCGTCGCGGGGGACCACCTCCAGCGTCACCGCGTGCCCGACCTGCGCGGCCGTCGCGTGGCGGTGGACGCCGCGCACCTCCTGCCCCGCCACCCGCCCCACCCGCGTCTCGACGTCCGGGAGGTTCTGGAAGACCAGCAGCGTGTCGAAGAGCCGCTCCCCCGGCGGGACCTCGCTCCACCCCTGGATCTCCTGCACGGAGCAGTGGTCGAAGTGCCGCGCCTCCGCCTGCGCCGCCTGCAGCTCGCGGAGCCAGGGGAGCAGCGGCGCGCAGGGGCGGGCGCGGACCCGCACCGGGACGGTGCCGATGAACATCCCCAGCATCGTCTCCACGCCGGGGAGCCCGGGCGGACGCCCCGCGGAGACGGCGCCGAAGACCACGTCCTCCTCCCCCGAGTAGCGGGCGAGGAGGAGCCCCCAGGCGCCCTGGAGGAGGGTGTTCAGGGTGAGCCCGTGCCGGCGGGCCACTCCCCGTAGCCTCTCCACCAGCGGCGCCGGGACCGTGGCGACGGCGAGCGCGGGGGTCTCGGGGGAGGCGGGGTCGCGGGGACGCGCCGGGCCGAGCGGCGTGGGGGCGGCGAAGCCGGCGAGGACGGAGCGCCAGAAGCGCTCCGCGCGCGAGCCGTCCTGCGCCCCCAGCCAGGCGACGAAGTCGCCGAAGGGGCGCGCGGGCTCCGGGCGGGGGACGGTCCCCTCGCAGAGGGATTCGTACAGCGCGAAGACCTCGCGCAGGCACAGGGCGGCGGACCACCCGTCCAGGAGGAGGTGGTGGTAGCTCCAGACGCAGCGGTGCTCCCGCTCCCCGGTGCGGAGGCAGGTCACGCGAGCGAGCGGAGCGGAGTGCAGGTCGAAGCCGCGCTCCCGGTCCTCGCGGAGCCAGCGCTCCAGCCGCGCCTCCAGCTCCGCCGCGGGGACGCCGCGCCAGTCCAGCACCTCCACCGGCACCTCCACCCGCCCCCGCACCACCTGGAGCGGCTCGTCCAGCCCCTCCCAGAAGAAGGCGGTGCGCAGGATGGGGTGGCGGGCGGACGCCTCCCGCCAGGCGCGCCGGAAGGCGTCCGCGTCGAAGTCCCCCGCCAGCGTCCAGCGCACCTGCTGCGGGTACTCCTCCAGCTCCGGCGCCTGGAGGAGCCGCACCAGCATGCTCTGCTGCATGGGCGACAGGGCGTAGACGCTCTCGACGTTCTGCATCGCCCCGCCCTCTCAGCTCCGCCCGGCCGCCCGCCGCTCCAGGAGCCTGCGGCGCACCTCCTCCGGCGACATGGTGGCCACCGCGCGGAGCATCCGCGCCACCTTCTCCGCCTGGCCCGGCTGCTTCTCGTGCTTCGCGACCGCGGCCGCCAGCTCCGCCAGCGAGGGGGTCTCGAAGAGGACCCGCAGGGGGACCTCCACCTGCAGGGTCTGCCGCACCCGCGACACCACGCGCGTCGCCAGGAGGGAGTGCCCGCCCAGGTCGAAGAAGTCGTCCTCCGCGCCCACGCGGGGCACCTTCAGCACCTCGGCCCAGATCCCGGCCAGCACCTCCTCGACCGCGGTGCGGGGGGCCACGTACTCCCGCCCGGCGGCGGCGCCCGGGTCGGGCGCCGGGAGGGCGGCGCGGTCGGTCTTGCCGTTGAGGGTGAGCGGGAGCGCGTCCAGCGCCACCCAGGCCGAGGGGAGCATGTACTCCGGGAGCCGCTCCCTGAGCCAGGCGCGCAGCTCCCCCGCCCCGGGGTCCCCGCCCTCCGCCACCAGGTAGGCCACCAGGCGCTTCTCCCCCGGCGCGTCCTCGCGCACCATCACGAAGGCCTCCCGCACCCGCGGGTGCTCCAGGAGGGCGGACTCCACCTCGCCGGTCTCGACGCGGAAGCCGCGGATCTTGACCTGGTGGTCCATCCGGCCGATGAACTCCAGGTTCCCGTCGGCCAGCCAGCGCACCCGGTCGCCGGTGCGGTACAGCCGCGCGCCCGGCTCCGCGGAGAACGGGTCGGGGACGAACCGCTCCGCCGTGAGGTCCGGGCGGCCGTGGTAGCCGCGCGCCACCCCTTCGCCGCCGACGAACAGCTCCCCGGGAACGCCCACGGGCGCGGGGAGGCCGGAGGGCTCCAGGACGTGCAGCCGGGCGTTCCCCGTGGGGGTGCCCACCGGGAGGCTGGACCAGCGCGTCCCGTCCTCCCCCGCCTCCAGCCGCAGCGTGGCGGAGGTGCACGCCGTCTCGGTGAGCCCGAAGACGTGCACCAGCGGGAGCCGCAGCCGCCCCCACTCGGCCAGCCGCTCGGGGGAGACGCGCTCCCCGCCCACGATCACCCAGCGGAGCGACGCCGGGAGGCGCACGCCGCCGTGGGCCAGCTCGTACACCCACTCGTGCCAGTAGGCGGTGGGCAGCTCGAACCCGGTGACGCCGTGCCGCTCCACCGCCTCGGTCAGCCCGCGCGGCTCGAACACCTCCGCCCGCGACAGGACGACCGCCGCTCCCGCCAGCCAGGTGGGGAACAGCTCCTCCACCAGCACGTCGAAGGAGAGCGAGGCGAACTGGAGCACCCGGTCGTCCGCCCGCAGCCCCAACCGCTCCACCGCGTCCGCGGCGTAGTTGACCACCGGCCGGTGCGGCACCGCGACGCCCTTGGGACGCCCGGTGGAGCCGGAGGTGTAGATGACGTACGCCAGGTTCTCGGGGGAGACGTCGGGCTCCGGCGCGTCGGCGGGGAGCCCGTCCTCCACCGCGTCCATCAGCACCACCTCCCCCGGGAAGCCGGAGAAGCGGTCCGCCAGCACGGCCTCCGTCACCACCACGCGGGCGCCGGAGTCCTCCAGCATGTAGGCCAGGCGGTCCGCGGGGTACCCGGGGTCGAGGGGGACGTAGGCGCCGCCGGCCTTGAGGATGCCCAGGATCCCCACGGGGATCGCGGGGCCGCGCTCCACGGAGATCCCCACCCGAGCCTCGGGTCCGACGCCGCGGGCCCGCAGCCGGGCGGCCAGGGCGGCGGCGCGGGCGTCCAGCTCCGCGAAGGTCAGCGTCTCCGCGTCGGCGACGACGGCCGGGGCGTCCGGCGACCGGCGCGCGCGCTCCGCCACCGCCTCGTGCACGCAGAGGCCGCGGGGGAAGGGCCGCTCCGTCGCGTTCCAGCTCTCCAGCAGCGCCCGCTCGGCGTCCGTGAGGAGCGGGAGCGCGGAGACCGGCTCGTCGGGGCGCGCCGCCATCCCGGACAGGAGGACGCCCAGGTGCCCCGCCATCCGGTCCACCGTGGCGGCGCTCCACAGCTCGGTCCGGTACTCCACCGTCCCGGCCAGCTCCCCGTCCTCCTCCCGGAGCACCAGCCCCAGGTCGAAGGGGCTGGCCCCCGTCTCCGTGTCCAGCTCCTCCACCTCCACCCCGCCCAGGCGGAGCGCCGCCGGGGGGCGCTCGGCCAGGGTGAACATCACCTGGAAGAGGGGGGTGTGGCTGAAGGAGCGCTCCACGCGCAGCTCGTCCACCAGGCGCTCGAAGGGGAGGTCCTGGTGCGTCTGCGCCTCCAGCATCCGCTCCCGCACCCGGGCCAGAAGCTCCCGCCCGGTGGGGTCGTCCGACAGGTCGGTGCGGACCACCTGGGTGTTGACGAAGAAGCCGATCAGCCCCTCCGTCTCCGCGCGGGTGCGCCCGGCCACCGGGGTGCCCACCAGCACGTCGTCCTGGCCGGACCAGCGCGCCAGGAGCGCCTGGAACCCCGCCAGCAGCGTCATGAACGGCGTGGTCCCCGCGCGGCGGCCCAGCGCCCGCAGCGCGGCGCCGAGCCCCGCGGGGAAGGCGACGGCGCGCATGGCGCCCGCCGTGGACGCCACCGTGGGGCGCGGGCGGTCCGTGGGGAGCTCCAGGAGCGGGGGTGCGCCGGCCAGCCGGTCGCGCCAGTAGGCGAGCTGCCGCTCCAGCACTTCGCCGGAGAGGTGTGCGCGCTGCCAGGCCGCGAAGTCGGCGTACTGCACCGGGAGCTCCGGGAGCGGCGACGGGCGTCCCGCCGCGAACGCCTCGTACAGCGCCGACACCTCGCGGATCATCACCGGGACCGACCACTCGTCGCTGACGATGTGGTGGGTGGTGAAGAGAACCAGCGCGTCCCCGTCCCCCATTCTCGCCAGGGTGCCGCGCAGGAGCGGGCCGGCCGCCAGGTCGAAGGGCGCGGCGGCCTCGCGGAGGGCCAGCTCCCGCGCCGCGGCCTCGCGCTCCGCCTCCGCCATCCCGGACAGCTCCACGTGCCGCAGGCGGAAGGGGGCGGGAGGGAGGATGGCCTGCGCGGCCTCCCCCGCGGCCGTGGACCGGAAGACGGTGCGCAGCACCTCGTGCCGGCGGACGATCTCCGTGACCGCCCGCTCCAGCACCCGCGCGTCCAGCGCGCCCCGCATGCGCAGCGCGACGGGGACGTTGTACCCCGCGCTCCCCGGGTCGAGCTGGTCGATGAACCAGAGCCGCTGCTGCGCGAACGAGAGGGAGAGGTCGCCGTCCCGGAGGACGCGCGGGATCGGCGCCGCGGACGCGGCCCCGCCCTCGCGCAGGAGCGCGTCCACGCGCCCGGCCATCGCCTCCACCGTGGACGACTCGAACATCGCGCGCACCGGCACCTCCACCCCCAGCGCCGTGCGGATGCGCGAGATGGCCCGGACCGCCAGGAGCGAGTGTCCGCCGAGGGCGAAGAAGTCGCCGGCGGCGCCCACGCGCTCCGCGTCCAGCACCTCCGCCCAGATCCCGGCCAGCACCTCCTCCGTGGCCGTGCGGGGCGCCACCCACGCCGCCTCGTCGCCGCCCCCCGCCTCCGGCGCCGGGAGGGCGCGGCGGTCCACCTTCCCGCTGGGGGTGAGCGGGAGCGCGTCCAGCACCACCACCGCGCCGGGGACCATGTGCTCCGGGAGCCGGCCGCGCAGGTGCTCGCGCAGCTCCGCCGCGGAGGCCCCGCCGTCGCCCGCCAGCACGTAGGCCGCCAGGCGCGGGTCCCCCGGCCGGTCCTCGCGCACCACCACCGCCGCCTGGCGCACCGCCGGGTGCTCCTCCAGCGCCGCCTCGATCTCGCCGGGCTCGATGCGGAAGCCGCGCACCTTGACCTGCTCGTCCGTCCGCCCCAGGAACTCCAGCGTCCCGTCGGCCAGCCGGCGGACGCGGTCCCCCGTGCGGTACGCCCGCTCCCCCACGCCCGGGGCGAACGGGTCGGGGACGAAGCGCTCGGCGGTGAGCTCCGGGCGGCCCAGGTAGCCGCGGGCGAGCTGCGCACCGGCCAGGTACAGCTCCCCCGCCACCCCCTCGGGGACGGGCGCCCCCCTGCGGTCCAGCACGTAGGCGCGCACGTGGTCCACCGGGACGCCGATGGGGACCGTGGCCCCCGTCTCCGCGCCGGTCCACGTGTGCGCGACCGACTGGATGCACACCTCCGTCGGCCCGTACAGGTTCACCACCTCCGCGGCGACGGCGGCGCGCGCCCGCGCGGCCAGCTCCGCCGGGAGCGCCTCCCCGCCGCAGCACAGCCGGCGGAGCGAGGCGCAGCGCTCCAGCCCGCCCCCGTCCAGGAGCGCGCGGAGGAGCGAGGGGACCACCTGGAGGACGGTGATCCGCCCCTCCGCCGCGTCGCGCACCAGCTCGGCCGGGTCGCGGTGCGCGTCCGGGCGGGCCATGACCAGCGCGGCCCCCGTCGTGAGCGGCGCCCAGAACTCCCACACCGAGGCGTCGAAGCTCACCGGCGTCTTCTGCAGCACCCGGTCGCCGGCCCCCAGCGGGTAGGCCCGCTGCAGCCAGCGCAGGTGGCTGGCGAGCGCCCCGTGCGGCACCTCCACCCCCTTGGGCCGCCCGGTCGATCCGGAGGTGTAGATCACGTACGCCGGGCTCTCCGGGAAGACCCGGACGGGGGAGGCCTCCGCCTCTTCCTCTTCCCCGCCGGCCGCGTCGCGGTCCAGGCACACCACCCGGGCGTCGCCCGCGGGGAGGCGGTCCAGGAGCCGCGTCTCCGTGAGGAGCACCGCGACGCGCGAGTCCGCCAGCATCCACCCCAGCCGCTCGGACGGGTAGCCGGGGTCCAGGGGGAGGTACGCCCCGCCGGCACGCAGCACGGCCAGGAGCGCCACGGCCAGCTCCGGAGAGCGCTCCAGGCACACGCCCACCCGCGCCTCCGGGCCGACGCCCAGGGCGCGCAGCCGCGCCGCGAGCCGCCCCGCCCGCGCGTCCAGCTCCGCGTAGCTCAGCGCCCCGCCGGCGCCCTCCACCGCCACGGCGTCCGGGGTGAGCCGGGCCTGCTCGGCCACCTGCGCGTGCACGGGCGGAAGGGAGGCCGGGTCGGGGCCGTCGGAGCGCCCCGCGAGGAGCACCCGCTCCCGCTCCCCCGGCGCGAGGAAGCCGACCTCGCCCACCGGCCGGTCGGGATCGGCGGCGACGGCGTCCAGCAGGCGGGCGAAGTGGTCCAGGATGCGCCCCGCGGTCGCGCCGTCCCACAGGTCGGCGCGGTAGGTGAGGGTGCCGTGAAGGCGCTCCCCGTCCTCCACCACGTCCAGCGTCAGGTCGAACTTGGCGGGCTCGTCCCGGTCCCCCGCCAGCGGCTCCGCCGCCAGCCCGCCCAGGCGGAGCGGCGGCCTCCCCGCGCCCTGCAGCGAGAACATGGCCTGGAAGAAGGGGGTGTGCCCCAGGCTCCGCTCCGGAGCCAGCTCCTCCACCAGCCGTTCGAAGGGCACGTCCTGGTGCCCGTAGGCGCCGAGCGTGGTCTCCCGCACCCGCGCCAGCAGCTCCCGGAAGCCGGACTCCCCGGAGAGGTCCGTGCGGACCACGAGCGTGTTGACGAAGAAGCCGATCAGCCCCTCGGTCTCCACCCGCGTCCGCCCCGCGATCGGGACGCCGACGCTGACGTCCTCCTGCCCGGAGTAGCGGCCCAGCAGGAGCTGCCACCCGGCGAGGAGGGTCATGAAGAGCGTGGCCCCCTCGCGCCGGGACAGCTCCCGGAGCGCCGCCGCGGAGCGCGGGGCGAGCTCGAAGGCGCGCGTGGCTCCCCGGTCGCTCGGCACCGGCGGGCGGGGGCGGTCGGTGGCCAGGTCGAGGAGCGGAGGCGCGCCCTCCAGCCGCTCGCGCCACCAGGCGAGCTGCGCGTCCAGCACCCCGCCCGCCAGCCAGCGCCGCTGCCACACCGCGAAGTCGGCGTACTGCACCGGCAGCTCCGGGAGCGACGGCTCGCGCCCCTCCACGAGCGCACCGTACGCCCCCGAGGTCTCGCGCAGCAGCACGTCCATCGACCAGCCGTCGCTGACGATGTGGTGCAGCGTGAAGAGGAGCACCCACTCCGCGTCGCCCGCGCGGAGGAGCGCGGCGCGCAGGAGCGGGCCGCGCGCCAGGTCGAAGGGCCGCAGCGCCTCCTCCCCCGCCAGCCGGAGCGCCTCCGCACCGCGGCGCGCCTCCGGGAGGCGCCGCAGGTCGGCCACGGGGACCGGCACGGGCGCGGGCGGGCCGATCACCTGCACCGCCCCGCCGCCGAGCGCCTGGAACGTGGTGCGCAGCGTCTCGTGGCGCCGGACCACCTCCGAGAGCGCCCCCCGGACCGCCCGCACGTCCAGCGCGCCCTCCACGCGGAGCGCGTACGCCACGTTGTAGGCGGCGCTCCCGGGCTGGAGCTGGTCGATGAACCAGAGCCGCTGCTGCGCGAACGAGAGCGGGAGCGCCCCGCCGCGCGGGACGGGGACGACGGGCGGGGCCAGGGTCCGCGCGCCGGCCTCCACGCGCTCCGCCAGCCCGGCCACGGTGGGCGCCTCGAACAGCGCCCGCAGCGGCACCTCCACCCCGAGCGCCTGGCGCACCCGCGAGACCGCCCGCGTGGCCAGCAGCGAGTGCCCGCCCAGCGCGAAGAAGTCGTCGCTCGCTCCCACGCGCGCCACGCCCAGCACCTCGGCCCAGATCCCCGCCAGCATCTCCTCCGTGGGCGTGCGCGGCGCCACGTAGGCGTCGGCGGCGCCCGCCCACTCCGGCGCGGGGAGGGCGCGCCGGTCGACCTTGCCGTGCGCGGTCAACGGAAGCGTCTCCAGCACCACCAGCGCCGAGGGGACCATGTGCTCCGGGAGCCGCTCCGCCAGCCAGGCGCGCAGCTCCGCCCCGCCGACCCCCGACGCCGCGGCGTACCCCACCAGCGCCTTGGCCCCGGACGCGTCGTCGCGCACGGCCACGGCCGCCTCGCGCACCGCCGGGTGCGACGCGAGCACGGCCTCCACCTCGCCCGGCTCCACGCGGAAGCCGCGCACCTTGACCTGGAAGTCCACGCGTCCCACGAACTCCAGCGTCCCGTCCGCGCGCCACCGCACCCGGTCGCCCGAGCGGTACATACGCGCCCCCGGCTCGCCGGAGAACGGGTCCGGGACGAACCTCTCCGCCGTCAGCTCCGGCCGGTCGTGGTACCCCCGCGCCACCGCCGGCCCGCCCACGCACAGCTCGCCCGGCACGCCGACTGGGACCGGATTCGAATACCGATCGAGCAGGTGGACGCGCCGGTCGCCTACCGGTCTGCCGATCGGGATCGTCGCCGCGTCGAAGTCCGCAGGCACCGCGTAGCAGCTCGTGAAGACCGTGCACTCGCTCGGTCCGTAGCCGTTGACGATCCGCAGCTCAGGAAACAGCTCCTGCGCCCGCCGCACGTGCGGGACGCTCACCGCCTCGCCGCCGATCATCACCTGCTCCAGCCCGGCCAGCACCTCGGGCGTGGTATCCACGATCGAGTTGAAGTACGCCGAGGAGATCCACGTCGCCGTCACCCCGTGCTCGCGGATCTGCTCGCCCAGGAGCGCGGGCTCCGAGGTCTGCGCCGGGAGGAGGACGCAGGTGCCCCCCTTCAGCAGCGCCGGCCACAGCTCCAGCGTCAGCGCGTCCCACGACGTGGAGGAGTGCTGGAGGAGGACCGTGCACTCGTCGAAGCGCGCGTACTCCACGTCCCAGAAGAAGCCCGGGATCGCGCGGTGGGGGACCTCGGTGCCCTTGGGGCGGCCCGTGGAGCCGGAGGTGTAGATGACGTAGGCCAGGTGGTCGGGGGTGACCTGCGGGCCCCCACCCGGCTCGCCTCGGGCTCGCCACCCTCCCCCGTTCCGGGGGAGGGGCATGTCCACGCTTCGATCCTCGCCCTCCACGATGTCGTGCTCCCCTCTCCCGCTTGCGGGGGAGGGGCCGGGGGAGGGTGGCGGCTCTAAGGCCGCCGGGTGGGGGCGCTCGGCCCCGTCCAGCAGCACCACCTCCCCCCCGAACTCCGGCACCCTCTCCAGCACCCGCTCCTGCGCCAGGAGCACCGGCACCGCCGAGTCCGCCAGCATGTACGCCAGCCGCTCCGCCGGGTACCCCGGGTCCAGGGGCACGTACGCCCCGCCCGCTTTCAGAATACCGAGGAGGCCGACAACCATCTCCGGCGACCGCTCCGCGCAGATCCCCACCCGCACGTCCGGGCCGACGCCCCGCGCGGCCAGCGCGTGCGCGAGGACGTCCGACCGCCGGTCCAGCTCCGCGTAGGTGACCCGCTCGTCGCGGAAGACCAGGGCCACCGCGTCCGGCGTGCGGGCGGCCTGCTCCGCGAACAGCTCGTGGACGCAGCGGCGCGGCACCGGCCCGCTCCCGGAAACGCTCCACTCCTCCAGCACCCGGCGGCGCTCGCCGTCGCCGAGCAGGTCGACGTCCGAGAGCCGGCGGTCCGGGTCGGAGGCGAAGGCCTCCAGCACGCGGCGGAGCTGCTCCGCCATGCGCTCCACGGTGGCGGGCTCGAAGAGGTCCGCGCGGTAGGACAGCTCGCCCTCCAGGCGGCCGTCCGTCTCCGCGAAGGCCGCCACCAGGTCGAACTTGGCCGGCTCGCCGCCGCGCTCCAGCGGCTCCGCCTCCAGGGTCCCCAGCCGCAGCTCTCCGCGCTCCTCGTTGCGGAAGGAGAACACCACCTGGAAGAGCGGCGCGTGCGCCAGGCTCCGCTCCGGCGCCAGCTCCTCCACCAGCCGCTCGAAGGGGAGCTCCGCGTGCGCGAACGCGCCCAGCACCCCCTCGCGCACCCGGGCCAGGAGCCCGCGCACGGTGGGGTCGCCCGCCAGGTCGGTGCGGATGACCAGCGTGTTGACGAAGAAGCCGATCAGCTCCTCCGTCTCGCGCCGGCTCCGCCCCGCCACCGGCGTGCCGACGCTCACGTCCTCCTCCCCGGCCCAGCGCGCCAGGAGGAGCTGGAATCCCGCCAGCAGCACCATGAACGGCGTCGCGCCCTCGGCGCGGGCCAGCCCGGCGAGCGCGCGCGACGCCTCCGCGGAGAGCGCCAGCGGGTGCCTCCCCGCGGGGGCGCTCGTGGCCGCCGTGCGGGGGCGGTCGGTCGGGAGCTCCAGCGCCGGGGGGGCGCCGTCCAGCCGCCCGCGCCACCAGGCGAGGTGCCGCTCCAGCGTCTCGCCGGAGAGCCAGGCGCGCTGCCATGCCGCGTAGTCGGCGTACTGCACGGGGAGCGCGGGGAGGACGGGGTCCCGGCCCTCCGTGGCCGCGGCGTACAGCTCGGAGACCTCGCGGGTCAGCACGCCCAGGCTCCACCCGTCGGAGACGACGTGGTGCAGGGTGAAGAGGAGGACCCACTCCTCGTCGGCCGCGCGGAGGAGCGTGGTGCGCAGGGGGGGCGCCGACGCCAGGTCGAAGGGCTCCAGCGCCTCCTCGCGGACCCGGCGCCGCACCTCCTCCTCCCGCTCCGCCGCCGGGAGGGCGCGCAGGTCGGTCACGGGGATGGAGACGGGGCGGGGGGAGAGGACGGTCTGCACCGCCTCCCCGTCCACCGTCGCAAACACCGTGCGGAGCGTCTCGTGGCGGCGGACGATCGCCTCCAGGCTCCGCTCCAGTGCCCGCACGTCCAGCGCGCCCCGCAGCCGCAGCGGGAAGGGCATGTTGTAGGCGGCGCTCCCCGGCTCCAGCTGGTCCAGGAACCAGAGCCGCTGCTGCGCGAACGACAGCGGGAGCGGCCCGTCCCGCGGGACCGGGACCAGCGGCGGCGCGGCCGGGGCGCCCTCCCCGCGCAGCGCCTCCACGCGACCGGCCAGCCCGGACACGGTGGGCGCCTCGAACAGCGCCCGCACCGGGAGCTCCGCACCGAACGCCTCGCGCACCCGCGACACCACGCGCGTCGCCAGGAGCGAGTGCCCGCCGAGCGCGAAGAAGTCGTCGTGGGCGCCCACCCGCGCGGCTCCCAGCACCGCCGCGAAGATCCCGGCCAGGCTCTCCTCCGCCGGGGTGCGGGGCGCGACGTACCCCTCGCCCGCGGAGCGCTCGGGCTCCGGGAGGGCGCGACGGTTCACCTTCCCGCTCGGCGTCAGCGGGAGCGCCTCCAGCGTCACGAACGCCGACGGCACCATGTACTCCGGGAGCCGCCCCCGCACGTGCTCGCGGATCTCCGCCGCCGGCACCGCCCCGTTCACCGGGACCAGGTACGCCACCAGCCGCCGCTCCGACCCCTCGCCGCGCACCTCCACCACCGCCTCGCGCACTGCGGGGTGCGCCTCCACCACCGCCTCCACCTCTCCCGGCTCGATGCGGAAGCCGCGCACCTTGACCTGGCTGTCCGCGCGCCCCAGGAACTCCAGCGTCCCCTCCGCCCGCCAGCGCACCCGGTCCCCCGAGCGGTACATACGCGCCCCCGCCTCCGCCGCGAACGGGTCGGGGACGAAGCGCTCCGCCGTCAGGTCGGGGCGGTCCAGGTAGCCGCGCGCCAGGCTCACGCCGCCCAGGTACAGCTCCCCCGGGACCCCCACGGGCACCGGCCGGAGGCCGCGGTCCACGACCCGGCAGGTTGTGTTCGCGATCGGCCCGCCGATGGGGGGGAGGAGCGGCCACGCCTCCGGCGCCCCCTCCAGCGCATGGGCCGTGACGACGTGCGTCTCCGAGGGTCCGTAGTGGTTGTGCAGCGGCGCCCCCAGCGCGGCGAGCCACCGCCGCATCGGCTCCGTGACGCGCAGCTGCTCCCCCGCCGTCTGCACCTCCCGCAGCCGCGGCGGCACCGCCCCGCGGGCCACCGCCTCCTCCGCCAGGTGCTGCAGCGCCACGGCGGGCATGAACATCCGCTCCACCCCCTCGCGCTCCACCAGCTCCAGCAGCGCGGCCGGGTCTCGCCGCAGCTCCTCCGGCACGACGACCAGCGTCCCCCCCTCGGCCCAGCAGGAGAACGCCTCGTGGAACGACGCGTCGAACGAGATGGTGGCGAACTGGAGCGTGACCGCCGCGCCGCGCGTCCTCCTCCAGTCGCGCCCCTGCCAGGCGACCAGGTTGACCAGCGGCCGGTGCGCCACCGCCACGCCCTTGGGGCGGCCGGTGGAGCCGGAGGTGTAGATGACGTAGGCCAGGTTGTCGGGGTGGACGGCGCCCCCACCCGGCTCGCCTCGGGCTCGCCACCCTCCCCCGTTCCGGGGGAGGGGCATGTCCATGCTTCGATCCTCACCCTCCACACCGTCCTTCTCCCCTCCCCTGCTTGCGGGGGAGGGGCGGGGGGTAGGGGCCTCCTGCTCGGGCGACAGAAGTCGCTGCAACGACGGCACGGATTCCGCCTGCGCGGACTGGACTGCCGGACCTGCACGGAGATGCCCCTCCCCCGGAACGGGGGAGGGTGGCGGCTCTAAGGCCGCCGGGTGGGGGCCCTCGGAGCCATCCACCCGCACCACCTCGACGCCCTCCCCGAACTCCATCCGCCCCGCCACCTCCCCCGCCACCACGGTCCGCGCCCCCGAGTCCTCCAGCATGAAGGCCAGCCGCTCCGCCGGGTACTCCGGGTCCAGCGGCACGTACGCCCCCCCCGCCTTGAGGATCGCCAGCACCCCGGTCCACATCTCCGCAGAGCGCTCCACGCACAGCCCCACGCGCACGTCGGGCCCCACGCCCCGCGCGCGCAGCAGCGACGCGAGCCGGTCCGCGCGCGCGTCCAGCTCCGCGTAGCTCAGGCGCTCCCCGGCGAACACCAGCGCCGGGGCGTCCGGGGTGCGGCGCGCCTGCGCCTCGAACAGGTCGTGGGCCAGGGCGTCCGCGGGGTACTCCGCGGCGGTCGCGTTCCACTCCTCCAGGCGCGCGCGCTCGGCGGCGCCCAGCGGGAGCAGCTCCGCGAGGCGGCGCTCCGGCGCGGCGGCGGCCGCCTCCAGCAGGAGGCGGAGGTGCTCCAGCATCCGCTCCGCCGTGGAGGCGTCGAAGAGGGCGGTCCGGTAGGTGAGCGTCCCCGCGATCCCCTCCTCCCCCTCCGCCAGCGAGAGCGACAGGTCGAACTGCGCCCCGTGCTCGTCGCCCTCCAGCGGGGCCATCTCCACCCCGGGGAGGCGCAGCTCGCCGTACTCCGCGTTCTGGAGCACCAGCAGGGTCTGGAAGAGCGGCGTGTGCGTCAGCGACCGCTCCGGGGCCAGCTCCCCCACCAGCCGCTCGAAGGGGAGGTCCTGGTGGGCGTAGGCGCCCAGCGTGGTCTCCCGCACGCGCCCCAGCAGCTCGCGGAACGACGGGTTCCCCGACAGGTCGGTGCGGAGCACCAGCGTGTTCACGAAGAAGCCGATCAGCCCCTCCACCTCGGGGCGCGTCCGCCCGGCGATGGGGGAGCCCACGCTCACGTCCTCCTCCCCCGACCAGCGGGCGAGGAGCGCCTGGAGCCCCGCCAGCAGCACCATGAACACCGTGGCCCCCTCGCGCCGCCCCAGCTCCGCCAGCGCGTCCGACGTCCGCGCCGGGAGGGCGAAGGGGAGCCGCCCCGCGCGCAGGCTCGACGCCGCGGCGCGGGGGCGGTCCGTCGGCAGCTCCAGCACCGGGGGGGCGCCCGCGAGCTGCGCGCGCCAGTAGCCCAGCTGCGCGTCCAGCGCCTCCTCCGTCAGCCAGCTCCGCTGCCAGGCGGCGTAGTCCACGTACTGCACCGGGAGCTCCGGGAGCCCCGCGTCCTCCCCCCGCACCTCCGCCGCGTAGAGCGCGGACACCTCGCGCACCAGCACCCCCACCGACCAGCCGTCGCTGACGACGTGGTGCATGGTGAAGACGAGACCCCACTCCTCCCCGCCCAGGCGCGCCAGGAGGGCCCGCAGAAGAGGGCCGCGCTCCAGGTCGAAGGGGCGCAGCGACTCCTCGCCCACCAGGCGGCGCACCTCGCGCGTCCGCTCCGCCTCCGCGAGGGCGCGCAGGTCGGCCACGGGGACCGGGCGGGGGGCGGGGGGGAGGATGACCTGCACCGGCTCGCCGTCGCGGGAGCGGAAGACGGTGCGCAGCGTCTCGTGCCGGCGCACCAGGGCGGCCAGGCTGCGCCGCAGCGCGCGCACGTCCAGCGCTCCCCGCAGGAGCACCGGGAAGTGCATGTTGTAGCCGGTGTCCTCCGGCTCCAGCTGGTGCAGGAACCAGAGGCGCTGCTGCGCGAAGGAGAGCGGGAGCGAACCGTCGCGGGGGACGCGCTCGATGGGGGGCGCCCCCTCGGCGGCACCGCCGCCGAGCAGCTCCTCCACGCGCGCCGCCATCCCCTCCACCGTGGGGGAATCGAAGAGCGCGGCGATGGGGACCTCCACCCCCAGCGCGCGGCGGATGCGGGAGATCACCCGCACGGCCAGGAGCGAGTGGCCGCCGTGGCGGAAGAAGTCGTCGTGGACGCCCACGCGCTCCAGCCCCAGCACCTCCTCCCAGATCCCGCCCAGGACCGCTTCCGCGGGGGTGCGGGGCGCCACCTGCTCCGCCCCGCCCGCGGCGGGCTCCCCGGGGGCGGGGAGGGCGCGGCGGTCCACCTTCCCCGCGGAGGTGAGCGGGAAGCGGTCCAGCACCACCAGCGCGGCGGGGACCATGTACTCCGGGAGCTCCTCCGCGAGCGCGGCGCGCAGCTCCCTGGGGTCGGGCTCGTCCTCGCCGTCGGCGCCCAGGAGGTAGGCCACCAGGCGGACCCGCCCCGGCTCGTCCTCGCGCGCCACCACCACCGCCTCGCGCACCTCGGGGCGGCGGGCGAGCACGGCCTCGATCTCCCCCGGCTCCACGCGGAAGCCGCGGACCTTGAGCTGGAAGTCCGCCCGCCCGGCGAACTCCAGCTCGCCGTCCGGGCGCCAGCGCACCAGGTCGCCGGTGCGGTACAGGCGCGCGCCGGCCCCGCCGCCGAACGGGTCGGGGACGAAGCGCTCCGCCGTCAGCGCCGGGCGCTCCAGGTAGCCGCGCGCCACCCCGGGGCCGCCCACGTACAGCTCGCCCCGCACCCCGGCCGGGACCGGCTCCCCGGCGCGGTCCAGCACCCAGGCGCGCGCCCCCGCCACCGGCCGGCCGATGGAGACCGGGGACAGGAGGTCCACGCCGTGCCCCACGCCGGGCGCCCCGGCCAGGTCCGCCGCGGTGGCCACCACGGTGCTCTCGGTGGGGCCGTAGGTGTTGACCAGCCGCACCTCCTCGCCCACCAGCGCGCGCCACTCCACCACCCGCTCCGGGAGCGCGCGCTCCCCGCCGATGATCACCAGCCGCACGCCCGCGGGGAGCTCGGCCGCGCCGCGCTCCAGCTCCGCGACCACCTCGTGCCAGTACGCCGTGGGGAGGTCGAGCACGGTGACGCCCTGGGCGGCGCACGCGCCCAAAAAGGTCTCCACGCTCCCGAACATCTCCGGCGTGCGGAGCACCAGCGCCGCCCCCGCGGCGAGCGACGGGTAGATCTCCTCCGCGCTGGCGTCGAAGGAGAGCGAGGCGAACTGGAGCACCCGGTCGTCCGGGCCGATCCCGTACAGCCCGACGGCCGCCGCGGCGTACCCCGCCAGCGAGCGGTGCTCCACCACCACCCCCTTGGGACGCCCGGTGGAGCCGGAGGTGTAGATGACGTAGGCGGCGTTCGCCGGGTCCACGTCCCAGCCGGGGCGCGCCGCGTCCTCGCGGGCGATCCGCTCCGGCTCCGCGTCCAGCGCCACCGCCTCGATCCAGTCCGGGGCCAGGGCGGCGCGCAGCCGCTCCTGCGTGAGGAGGAGGGAGACGCCCGCGTCGGCGAGCACCTGCTCCACCCGCTCGCGGGGCGTGGAGGGGTCGAGGGGGACGTAGGCGCCCCCCGCCTTGAGCACGCCCAGCACCGCCGCCAGCATCTCCGGCGCGCGCTCCATGATCACCGCCACGCGCCGCTCCGGGCCCACGCCCCGGCCGCGGAGGAAGCGCGCCAGCCGGTTGGCGCGGCGCTCCAGCTCCGCGTAGCTCAGCGCCTCCGCCCCGGCCGCCACGGCGGGGGCGTCGGGCGCGAAGTCGGCGCGCGCCTCGAAGGCGCGGTGCGCCAGCGGCTCCGCCAGGGCCGGCGCCTCCGAGCGGCTCCAGGCCAGCAGCGTCTCACGCTCCCCCGCGGTAAGCGGCGACAGCTCCGACACCGGGCGGCCGGGGTCGCCCAGGAAGCCCTCCAGCAGCGCCTCCAGGTGCCCGGGGATCCGCTCCGCCGTGGCCCGATCGAAGCGGCGAGAGTCGTAAAGCAAGTTGAGGAGGAGGCCGTCGCGCGGGACGATCTCCAGCATCAGCGCCTGCCCGGTCCGGATGGGGGCGGCGTTGCGGAAGAAGTCGCGCACCTCCACGCCGCCCACGCGCGCGCCGCGGGTCTCGATCTCGGGGACGTTCTGGAAGACGTAGACGGTGTCGTAGAACGCCTCCCCGGCCGGGACCTCGGTCCAGGCCTGGATCTCCGGGAGGGAGAGCCAGTCGTGGTGCCGGGCCTCGGTCTGGGCGGCCTGCAGGTCGCGGAGCCAGGCGGCCAGCCGCGCCCCGGGCGGGACGCGCACCCGCACCGGGACGGCGTTGATGAACATCCCCAGCATCCCGTCCACCCCGGCCAGCGTGGGCGGGCGCCCGGAGCCGAGCGCGCCGAACACCACGTCGTCCTCCCCGGCGTAGCGCGCCAGGAGGAGCCCCCACGCGCCCTGGAGGAGGGTGTTCAGGGTGAGCCCGTGCCGCCGCGCCGTCTGCCGCAGCCGCTCGGCCAGCTCCGCCGGGAGCGTCGCCGCCAGCACCGCCGGGGCCTCGGGGGCGGCGGGGTCGTGCGGGCGCTCCACGGTGAGCCGGGTGGGGGACGAGAACCCCTCCAGCTCGCCGCGCCAGAACCCCTCCGCCTCCCCCGGGTCGCGCGCGCCCAGCCAGGAGATGAAGTCCTGGTACGGGCGCGCGCGCTCCAGCGCCGGCTCCTCCCCGCGGGCCAGCGCCTCGTAGGCGGTGAACGTCTCGCGCAGCCCCACGGCGGACGACCACCCGTCCAGGAGGAGGTGGTGGTAGCTCCAGACGCAGCGGTGCTCCCGCTCCCCGGTGCGGACCAGGATCATCCGGGCGAGCGGGGCCGCCGACAGGTCGAAGCCGCGGCGGCGGTCCTCCCGCAGCAGCTCCGCGAAGCGCGCCTCCCGCTCCCCCGCGGGAAGCTCCCGCCAGTCCAGCCGCTCCAGCGGTGCGTGGACGCCGCGGCGGACCACCTGGAGGGGCTGGTCCAGCCCCTCCCAGAAGAACGTCGTCCGCAGGATCGGGTGGCGGTCCACCAGCGCCTGCCAGGCGCGCGCGAAGGCCGCCGCGTCCAGCTCGCCCGCGACGGTCCAGCACACCTGCTCGGTGTACTCCTCCAGGCCGGTGATCTGGAGGATGCGCACGAGCATCCCCTGCTGCATGGGGGACAGCCCGTAGATGCTCTCGACGTTCTCCATCCCGCTACCTCACCTTCCGAGGACCCTTCGCCAGCCCGCCACCCCTCACACCGCGTGCTCCGCGGCCTCGAACGCCACCGGCACCTCCAGGTCGGGGAGGCGCCGCCGCAGCCAGCGCCGGAGCGCGTGCTCCCCCAGCTCCGCCCCCGTCTCGCACAGCGTCTTCAGCTCGTCGAGCTGCGGGAGCGCGGCCAGGGTGGAGTCCACGTCCACCCCGAAGTCGATCAGGCACGCCACCTCGTCCACCCCGCTCTCCACCACCCGGTCCACCATGGGGAGGCAGCTCTCCGGGGTGCCGATCAGGGCGCCCGTCCGGTAGTAGCGCTCGAAGGCGAAGGAGGCGAGGGAGTCCAGCCACTGCGGCTCGTTGATGTCGATCTTGAGGTCCAGGCTCTTCACCATGGTCTCCATCAGCCCGATGTGGGAGCGGAGGTAGTGCGTGAGCGGCTCCTTGACCCTGGCGAGCACGGTGTCCAGGTCGTCGTCGACGAAGGTGTGCACCATCAGCGTGACGCGGGCCCCGTCGGGGTCGCGCCCCACCCGCTCCCGCGCCTCGCGGAAGACGCCGATCTTCTCCGCGGCCTCCTCCAGCGGCTGGGTGAGGAGCGCCGTGAGGCAGTGGAAGCCCTGCTCCCCCGCGCGGACGAAGACCGAGGGGTCGCCGCTGCAGGTGATCCACACCGGGAGCTCCCGCTGCACGGGGCGGGGGAAGATGCGCAGCTCCACGTCCTTCCCCGCCCCGTCCTTGACCGGGAGCGTCCCGCCGCGCCACAGCTCGCGGACCTCCTCCACCATCCGGAACATCACCTCCCGCTTGTTGGGGAAGTTGTGCGGGGCCAGGGCGAAGTCGTTGGGGATCCACCCCGAGGTGACGGAGATCCCCACCCGCCCGCCGGAAAGGTTGTCCACCACCGACCACTCCTCCGCCACGCGCAGGGGGTGGTGCAGCGGGAGGGCGACGCTCCCCGCGCGCAGCCCCACGCGCTTGGTGAGCGGGGCGAGCGCGGCGCTCAGCACGGAGGGGTTGGGGTAGAGCCCGCCGTTCTCGTGGAAGTGGCGCTCCGGGGCCCACACCGCCTCGAAGCCGTGCCGGTCGGCGAAGCGGCCCCCGTCCAGGTAGATGCGGTACTTGTCCTCGGCGTCGTCGCCGCTCGCGTCGGCGAAGTAGAAGAGCGAGAAGGTGAGCCGCTTCCGCCGCTCGTCCCGCTCGCGCGCCTCCGGACGGCCGCGCACGCGCGCCCGCAGCCCGCCCGCGGCCTCCTCCACCACGACGCCCGCCAGGGCGGGGTTCTGCGCCAGCACGGCCTCCACCAGCGCCGCGTCGCCGCGCGCGGAGGCGTCCGCGCGGGGGCGGCGGGCCAGCTCCGCCAGCAGGTGCCCCACGCGCCGGCCGGGGTCGGCGCCCACGGCGTCCAGGAGCGCACGGAAGTCGGCCAGGAGCGCGGCCACCTCCACGGGAGAGGCCGCGCGCTCGTCGTGGCGGACGCGGACGGCGACCTCCTGCCCGGCGGTGACGCGCACCTCCAGCGGCGAGCCGCCCGCGGGGTCGTGCCGCTCCACCTCCCCGAACGCCAGCGCCCCGAAGAGCCGGACGAGCGGGTCCGCGTCCTCCGCCGTCCGCACCTCCAGCGCGCTGTCGAAGAGCGGAGCGCCGGCGGGGCATCCGGCCCAGGCGCGGAGCTGCCCCAGCGAGGCGTGCTCGAAGGGGCGGAGGGCGTCCTGCGCCCGCTGCACGGAGCGGAGCCAGGGGACCAGCTCCTCGTCCGCCGCCACGGGGAGGCGCAGGGGGAGGACGGCGGCGAAGCCGCCGAGCATGGCGTCGCCCCCGGCCAGCCCCGCCGGGCGGCCGGTGACGCCCCACCCGAACCCGGGCTCCGCCGCGCCCGAGCGGGCGTGCAGGAGGATCGCCCAGCACCCGGCCGCCACGGCGCCCCACCCCAGCCGGTGCTGCTGGAGCGCGGCGCCCAGGCGCTCCGTCTCCGCCATGGGGAGGTGGATCTGCTGCACCCGGAAGCGCGGCTCCCCCCCGGCCGGCGCGGGGCCGGCGGCGGCCACGCGCCCGCTCCAGAACGCCTGCGCGGCGGCCGCGTCCTGGCGCTCCAGCCAGGCCACGTACCCCCGGTACGGCGCCGGCTTCGGCGCGGCGGGCTCGGCGCCCGCGCGGAGCGAGCGGTACGCCTCCAGCACCTCCTCCAGCGCCAGCGTGGCCGAGCGGGGGTCCAGCACCAGCTCCGACCAGCTCCACACGAAGCGGTGCTCGCCCTCCCCCAGACGCACCGCGGCCACGCGCATGAGCGGGGCGGCGGCCGCGTCGAAGGGGCGCGCGCGCTCCGCCGCCGCCAGCTCGGCCAGCCGGGCGGGGCGCTCGGCTTCCGGCACCGCCGTCCAGTCGTGCTCCTCCCAGTGCAGCGGGACCTCGCCGCGCACCGCCTGGAGCGGCTCCGGCATCCCTTCCGTGAACACCGCCGTGCGCAGCGTGGGGTGGCGCGCCACCACCAGGCGGAACGCCCGCTCCAGCATCCCCGGGTCCGCCATGCGCCGGGCGGTCCAGGCCACCTGCCCCACCCCCGGCCCGCCGGGGGCGGCGAGGAGGTCCTGCTGCCGCGGAGATACGCGGTACACGTCGGCGATGTTCTGCATTCCCCGTCCGATCGGATGCGTGTGGTCCCACCGAAAGCCGCCACCCCTCCCCCGCGCCGGGCGGAGGAGGGGCCGGCGGACGACTGCCCGTCCATCCGCCGCGCTACGACACTCCCTGGTCCGCCTTCCGGATGAGCATGGAGAGCTGCCCCAGCATGGCCGCGTCCAGGTTGGCGAGGGGGAAGTCCTCCGGGGTGAAGCCCTCCGGCTCCGCCGTGCGCGAGCGCTCGGCCAGGGCGCGGAGCGACTCCTCGAAGGCGTCGGCCAGGCGCCGCACCGTGGCGGCGTCGTGCACCTCGGGAGAGTACGCCCACGACATCCGCACCCCGTCCCCGGTCCGCGTCGCGCGCACCTCCAGGAGGTGGGCCCGCGGGGCCGCGCCGCCGCGGACCGCCAGGGTGGCCCCGCCGACCGCGTCCCAGGGGGCCACGCCCCCCGCGGACAGGTCCGTCCAGCGGAAGGCCACCTCGGCCTGCGGCGCGGAGCGGAGCATCCCGCCGGTCTCGCCCTCGCGGTCCAGGTGGCGGAGGACGCCGTACGAGGCGGCGTGCCCCGACAGGTGCCGCACCCGCTGCTTGACCGTCTTGAGCGCCTCCACCGGGTCGGCGCCGCCCACCTCCACCTGCACGGGGACCGCGTGCTCCATCGGCCCCACGGTGCGCGACCAGTCGGCGTCGCCCACCTCGCCGCCGCGCCCGTCGCGGGCCAGCTCCACCAGCACCGAGCGCGACCCGGTCCACCCGGCCAGCGCCCCCGCCAGGGCGGCCAGGAGAACCTCCTCCGGCTCGGCGCGGCGGGCGTGCGGGACCGTCTCCGTGGCCTCGCGGGCCAGCTCCGCGTCCAGCCCGGTCTCCAGGACGCGGGCCGTCCCCTCCTGCGTCAGCCCGGGGTTGTCCAGGGGGAGCGAGGCGCGCTCGCCCGGCGCCTCCTCGCGCCAGAAGTCCGCCTCGCGGGCCAGGGCGTCCGAGCCGACCTGCGCCGCCAGCCCCTCCGACCACGACTTGAAGGAACCGGTCTTGGCCGGGAGCTGCACCGCCTTCCCCGCCGCCGCCTGCCCGTACGCCGCGGCCAGGTCCTCCAGGAGCACCGGCCAGGAGGCGGCGTCCGCCACCAGCGAGTGCGCCACCAGCACCACCGTCTGCGGGGAGCCGGGGCCCGCGTCCAGGAGGGCGCCGCGCAGGAGCGGCCCCACGGCCGGGTCCAGCTCCGCCGCGATCCGCTCCGCCTCGCGGCGGGCGGCCTCGCCCCGGTCGGCGGCGGGGACGTCCTCCAGAGCCACCACGGAGAAGGGGACCTCCTCGCCCACGGTGGCGCTCACCTGCTTCCACCCCGCCCCCTCGCGGACGATCTGGAGCCGGAGCGCGTCGTGGTGCGCCACCAGCTCCCGCACCGCCTCGCCCAGGCGCGCCGCCTCCAGCGGACGGCGGGCCTCCAGGAGGACCGCCTCGGCCGCGTAGCCGCGCCCGCCGGTGCGCTCCAGGAACCAGCGCTGCGCCGGGGCCAGCGCCACCTCGCCGATCACCGCGCCGTGCTCCTCCTCCTCGGCCAGCACGTCGCCGATCATCTGCGCCAGCTCGGCGATGGTCTCGTACTGGAAGAACTGCTGCGGGGTGAGGTGCAGCCCGGCCTGCTTCCCCTTGGCCATGATCTGGATGGCCTGCACCGAGTCGCCGCCCAGCTCGAAGAAGTTGTCGTGCACCCCCACCTGCTCCACGCCCAGCACCTCGCCCCAGACGCGGGCGATGCGGCGCTCGATCTCGTTGCGCGGCTCCACGTACTCGGACGAGAGGTCGGGGCGGGCGTTCAGCGGCGAGTCGCCGCGCGACTCCAGCGACTCCAGGATGGCGTCGCTCACCGCCGCGTCGCTCTGCTCGATGGCGGCGTGCAGGTCGTTGGGGGAGACCACCACCTGCGGCTCCATCCGCGCCGCCAGCACGCGGGCGAAGGCGTCCACCCCCTCCCTCGGGGAGATCCCGTCGCCCGCGGCGCCCGCCTTCTCGCCGAAGCCGGTCTCCGCCGCGTCGGCCAGGTTGCGGATCTCGGCGCCCGGGTCGTTGACCCGCTTCTGCGTGAACTTCTCCACCCGGAGGACGGTGTCGCCGTTCTCGTCCATGAGGTTGAAGTCGAACACGATGGTGTCGCGGTCGCCGCTCTCCGCCTCGTGGAAGCGGCCGTGCGAGTACAGCTTCCCGCTCAGCGGCCGGGAGAGCGGGATGCCGCGGTAGATGAGCGGGAGGTAGTAGCCCTCACGCGCCAAAAAGATCTTGGTGATCCCGGCCGCGCGGTCCAGGATGGCCGGGTGGAACACCCACTTCTCCCAGTCGGACTGGAACGCCTCGGGGAGCTCCAGCTCCAGCACCAGCTCGTTGTGCCCCAGGTGGAGCCGGTGGATGCTCTGCCAGCGCGGCCCCAGGTCGTCCTCCCGCTCCTCCTGGAGGATGGTGGCCTGCTCGGGGCAGCGGGCGAGGATCGCCTGCAGGTCGTTCTTCTGCGGCGGGACGCGGTCGTCGATCCCGATGCGCCCCATGGCGTGCTTGC
This sequence comes from uncultured Gemmatimonadales bacterium, assembly GCA_963733105.1. Lineage (GTDB taxonomy): Bacteria > Gemmatimonadota > Gemmatimonadetes > Longimicrobiales > Longimicrobiaceae > JAFAYN01. Next base: position 363,954 of record CAVTCB010000012.1, read on the forward strand.
GCATCCGCCCGGCGGGGTTGTTCCCGTCCCAGCTCCAGATCTGGAAGGAGAACTCGTCCGGGCCCTCGTCGCGGATCTCCAGGCGGCCCTCGCGCACCTCGCCGTCCTTGAGGTGCATGGGCTCCACGAAGAACGACTCGCGGATCACCACCACCCGGTCGCCGGCCCGCTCCTGCACGGCGGCGCGGAGCATCTCGAAGTAGGTGACGCCGGGCATCACCGCGTTGCCGATGATGCGGTGCTCGTCGATGGGCCAGTGCTTCTCGATGGAGAAGTCGGTGGCGAACACCTGCCGCCCCGGCTCGTCCACGATCAGCCGCTCCAGGAGCGGGTGGTCGTAGGTGCGCAGCGTGGCCGTCTCGGCGTGCTTCGCGGCGGGGCCGTGGTTCACGGCCGCCATCCCCACCTCCTCCCACGCGCCCCAGTTCACCGACACCGTGTAGGTGCCGGTCTCCGCGCGGTGGTACCGGGCGAAGGCGTCCAGGAAGGCGTTGGCGGAGGTGTAGTCCACCTGCCCGAAGCGCCCCATGACCGAGGTGCGCGAGGAGAAGAGGACCAGGAAGTCCAGCGCCCGCCCGGCGAACAGCTTCTCGATCACGCGCGTCCCCTGCACCTTGGGCGCGAGGACCCGGGCCACGCCCTCGGGATTCTTCATCTGCACCAGCCCGCCCGAGGGGACGCCGGCGCCGTGCACCACGCCGTGGATCTCGCCGAAGCGGGCGCGGGCCGCGTCCACCACGGCGCGCATCGCCGCCTCGTCGGCCACGTCGGCGCTCCCCACCATCACCTCGGCGCCCAGCGCCTCCAGCTCGCGGAGCGAGCGGATCTTCCGGGAGGTGGCGTCGGTGGCCTCGTGCGACTCCAGCCAGGCGTCCCACTCCTCGCGCGCCGGGAACTCGGAGCGCCCCACCAGCACCAGCTTGGCGCGGGCGGTCCGGGCCAGGTGCCCGGCCACCTCCAGCCCGATCCCGCCGAGGCCGCCGGTGACCAGGTACGCCCCGCCCTCGCGGACCACGGGGATGCGCTCGGGCACCGGCGGGAGCGCGACCTGCTCGAAGTCCTGCACCCAGCGATGGCCGTTGCGCAGCGCCACCACCGTGTCGGCGGAGCCGGCCGACGCCTCGGCGACGAGCTGCCCCACCAGCTTCTCCTCCTGCCACCCCCCCGGCGCGGGGAGCGCCACGTCCACGCTGCGCGCCGTGACGTGCCCGTACTCGCGCGGGATCACCCGCACCGGACCGAGCACCGTGGACTGCTCCGGGTCGCGGAGGTCGCCGCCCGTGACCTCCTGCATCCCGCCGGTGACCACGGTGAGGTCCAGCGGGGATTCGCCGCCGCGCTCGCCGACGGCCTGCGCCAGGTAGAGGAGGGAGTGGAGGCCGCGGTCCAGCGCGTCGCCGGGGCCGCCGGCCACGCTCCACAGGTGCACCACGCGGCGGAGCGTCCGCCCCGTCCCGGCGACGCGCGCCAGGAGCGCGGTGTAGTCCTCGCGCCGGCGCGGGTCGATCTCGTACGTCCCCGGCGCCAGCTCGCGGAAGCCGTAGCCGGCGCGCACGGTCACCACGTCGCCGCCCGCCCTGGCCAGCCGGTCGGTCAGGGCGGAGGAGATCCCGCCCTCGCCGGTGAAGAGGAGCCAGGTGCCCTCCCCCGACACGTCCGCCGGGGCGGCGGGGGACGGCTTCTCCTTCCAGGTGGGGACCCAGAACCAGTCGCCCACGTCGGCCTTCTTGGCGAGCGACTTCGCCCCGGAGGCGCGGCGCCCGGCGGCCTGCATGTCCACCCAGTAGCGGCGGCGCTGGAAGGGGTAGGTGGGGAGCGGGACGCGGCGGCGCCGCTCGTCCGCGTACAGCGCCGGCCAGTCGATCTCCACGCCGGCCAGCCAGAGCTGCCCCACCGTGTTCAGCAGGAACTCGCGGTCGTCGCCGCGCTCCTTGGCGTGCGGGAGGGAGGCGTGCATCACCTGCCCGGGGAGCTTCTTCGGGTGCCAGCGCACCACCGAGCGGAGCGTGCGGCCGGGGCCCACCTCCAGGAGCGCGGCGTTGGGGTCGCCGATCAGCTCGCTGACCCCGTCGTGGAAGCGAACGGCCTGGCGGATGTGGCGGACCCAGTACTCGGGGTCGGTCGCGTCCTCCGCGGTGATCCAGGTGCCGGTGACGTTGGACAGGTAGGGGAGCTGCGGCGCGCCGAGCCGGACCCCGCGCACCTCGGCGCGGAAGGCGTCCAGCATCGGCTCCATCATCGCCGAGTGGAAGGCGTGCGAGGTGTGCAGCGGACGCCCGCTCACCCCCAGCTCCTCCAGCCGCGCGGCGAAGGCGTCCACGGCGTGCTGCGGCCCGGAGACCACGCACAGCTCGTCGCCGTTGACGGCGGCCAGCGACAGCTCCTCGCCCAGCATGGCGACGACCTTGCGCTCGGAGAGCGGGACGCCGAGCATGGCCCCGCCGGGGAGCGCCTGGATGAGCGCGCCGCGCGCTGTCACCAGCCGGAGCGCGTCCTCCACGGACATCACCCCCGCCAGCGCGGCGGCCACGTACTCGCCGATGCTGTGGCCGATCATGTGGTCCGGCTTCACCCCCCAGCTCATCCACAGCTTCGCCAGCGCGTACTCCACGATGAAGAGCGCGGGCTGCGTGGCCGCGGTGCGCCCCAGCGCGGCGGCGGCCTCGGCGTCGTCGGTGCCGGCGAAGAGGAGGGCGCGCAGGTCGAAGTCCAGCATGGGCCGGACGATCTCCAGGCAGCGGTCCACCTCGGCGCGGTACACGGGCTCGGTCTCGTACAGCCCCGAAGCCATCCCCGGGTACTGCGCCCCCTGCCCCGGGAACATGAAGGTGAGCGGGCGGCGCACCGGGGCCTGCGAGCGGGTCACCACGCGCTCGGGGGTCAGCGCCTCCAGCATGGCCACCGCCTCGTCGCGGCCGCGGCACACCAGCATCCGCCGGTGCTCCAGCGAGGCGCGCCCCACCTGGAGGGTGTAGGCCACGTCGGCCAGCGACTGCTCGGGGTGCGACCTTGAGGTGCTCCACCAGGTTGGCGGTGGACTGCTCCATGGCCGCGGCGCTCTGCCCGGAGACCACCAGGAGCTGGTGCTCCCTGGCCGGGCCGGACTCCTCCGCGACGGGGGCCTCCTCCAGCACCAGGTGCGCGTTGGTCCCGCCCAGCCCGAAGGAGGACACCCCCGCGCGGCGCGGCTCCCCGTTGGTCTCCCACGGCTGGAGCCGCGAGGCCACGTAGAACGGGGTGGCGGCGAAGTCGATGCGCGGGTTGGGCTGCTCGAAGTGCAGCGAGGGCGGGATCTCGCGGTGCCGGAGCGCCTGCACGGTCTTGATCAGCCCGGCCACGCCGGCGGCGGCGTCCAGGTGCCCGATGTTCCCCTTGACCGAGCCGATGGCGCAGAAGCCGGTGGCGTCGGTCTCGCGGCGGAACGCCTTGGTGAGCGCCTGCACCTCGATGGGGTCGCCGATGGCGGTCCCGGTCCCGTGGGCCTCCACGTAGCCGATGGTGGCCGGCGCCACGTCGGCGAACACCTGCGCGGTGGAGATCACCTCGGCCTGCGAGTCCACGCCCGGCGCGGTGTACCCCACCTTGACGGAGCCGTCGTTGTTGAGCCCCCACCCGCGGATGGTCGCGAGGATGGTGTCCCCGTCGGCCACGGCGTCCTCGTAGCGCTTGAGCACCACCACGCCCGCGCCGTTCCCGCCCAGCGTCCCGGCGGCCTTCGCGTCGAAGGGGCGGCAGTGCCCGTCCGGCGAGCCGATCCCGCCCTCGTGGTGCAGGTACCCGGTGCGCTGCGGGACGAAGACGTTGACGCCCCCGGCCAGCGCCATGTCGCACCCGTAGCTCATGAGCGACTGGCAGGCGAGCGCGGTGGCCACCAGCGAGGTGGAGCACGCCGTCTGCACGGTGACGCAGGGGCCGCGCAGGTTGAGCTTGTAGGCGACGCGGGTGGTGAGGTGGTCGTTCTTGTTGTGGATGAACGCCTGGAAGGTGTCGATGGTCCCGGTCATCTCCCCGGCGGAGGCCAGGTTGAACAGCATGTAGCTGTTCGCCCCCGCCCCGGCGAAGACGCCGGTGGCCCCGGGGGTGCGCTTCGGGTCGTAGCCGGCCGACTCCAGCGCCTCGTAGGCGCACTCCAGGAAGAGCCGGTGCTGCGGGTCGGTGATCTGCGCCTCGCGCGGGGTGAAGTCGAAGAAGCCGGCGTCGAAGCCCTCCACGTTGTCCAGGACGCCGCGCGCCTTGACGTAGCCGGAGTCGGCCAGCTCGGAGGGCTCGATCGCCACCCGGTCCAGCTCCTCCTCCTGGAAGTGGGTGATCGACTCCACCCCCTCGCGCAGGTTGCTCCAGAACCGCTCGACGTCGCTGGCGCCCGGGAACCGCCCCGACATCCCGACGATTGCAATGCTCTCCATCGGACTTCGTCTCCGGTGTGGGAATCAGCCCCGAGGGCTGCCGTTGTTGTTGGGACGGCGCTGGCGCTGCATGGCCTCGCGCTGCTTCAGCGCGCGGTCCTCCGCGGGCTTCAGGGAGGCCGCGGCGGCCTCGCTCCCCCCGGCGGCCAGGCGCGCGGCGAGGAGGGTGACGGTGGGGTACTGGAAGAGCTCGACGAGGGTCAGCTTCTCCCCCACGGCCTCGACCAGCCGGTCGTACGCCTGGACGACGAGGAGGGAGTTGCCCCCCAGGTCGAAGAAGTTGTCGTGCGCGCCGATCCGCTCCACCCCCAGGACCTCCTGCCAGATGCGCGCGATGGAGTGCTCCACCTCGCTGGCGGGGGCCACGTACTCGGCGCGGTGCTTCGACTGCAGCTCGCGCGGGTCGGGGAGGGCGCGGCGGTCGGTCTTCCCGCTCCGCGTCAGGGGGACCTCGGCGATGGGAACCACCATGGCCGGGACCATGAACTCGGGGAGCCGCGCCCGCAGCCCGTCGCGCAGCTCGGCCTGGAGCACGGCGGTGTCGCCGTCGCCCTTCGGGACGAAGTAGGCGACCAGCTGCGCCTCGCCGTCGGCCTCGCGCACGGCGGCGACGGCGGAGGCCACGCGCGGGTCCTCGCGCAGGAGCGACTCGATCTCGCCCAGCTCGATGCGGACGCCGCGCACCTTGACCTGGTCGTCGGCGCGCCCCAGGAACTCCAGCTCGCCCCCCTCGTCCCAGCGGGCCAGGTCGCCGGTGCGGTACATCCGCGCCCCCAGCACCCCGCCGAACGGGTCGGGGACGAAGCGCTCGGCGGTCCGGGCGGGGTCGCCCAGGTAGCCGCGCGCCACCCGCGGCCCGGCGAGGCACACCTCGCCGGCCACGCCGAAGGGGACGGGGCGGACGCCGTCCTCCAGGAGGTAGAGGCGGGTCCCCGGGATGGGGCGCCCCACGACGGGGGAGTCGGGGTGCTCCTGCACCAGGGCGGCGGTGGCGTCCACCGTGAACTCGGTGGGGCCGTAGACGTTGAACACCTGGGTGCCCGGGAGGGCGGCGAGCCGCGCCCAGGCCACCGCGTCCAGCGCCTCGCCCCCGGAAAGGATCATCGCCGGGACGTGGTGCGGCCCGTCGCCGAGCCCGGCGGCCAGGAGCCCCTTGAGCTGCGTGGGGGTGCAGTCCAGGACGTCCAGCTTCTCGGTGCGCACGCGCGCCAGGAGCCGCTCGGGACTCATCCGGTCGGCCTCGGGGACCACGTGCAGGGTGTGCCCGCGCAGCCACTGGAGCCACTGCTTGACCGAGCCGTCGAACACCAGCGGGGCGTTGACGGAGACGCGCAGCCCCTCGCGCCCGCGGTACACGGCCTCGTCCAGCGCGGCGACCAGGCTCACCGCGGAGCCGTGCTGCACCACGACGCCCTTGGGGCGGCCGGTGGAGCCGGAGGTGTAGATGACGTACGCGGCGTTCTCCGGGAGGACGCCCAGGTCGGGGTCGCCGGCGGGCATGGCGTCGATCCGCTCCCGGTCGGCGTCCACGCACACCGTCCGCCCGGCGGGGAGGAGCCCCCGGTCGCGGATGGAGGCCTGGGTGACGATCACCTCCACTCCCGCCTCGCCGGCCATGTAGGCGATCCGCTCGGCGGGGTACATGGGGTCCAGCGCCACCAGCGTCCCGCCCGCCTTGAGGACGGCGAGGAGCCCGGTCATCTGCTCCACGGAGCGCTCCAGGCAGAGCCCCACGCGCCCCTCGGGCCGCACGCCCAGCCCGCGCAGCAGGTGCGCGAGGCGGTTGGCGCGCTCGTTGAGCTCGGCGAAGGTGAGGGAGCGGTCGCCGTACACCACGGCGGGGCGGTCGGGGACCAGCGCGGCCTGCGCCTCGAACAGCTCGTGGACGCAGCGGTCGGCGGGGGCCTGGGAGGGGGAGATCCCGGTCCGCAGGAGGTGGCGCAGCTCCAGGTCGGGGACGGCCTCCAGCGACGCGGCGGGGGCCCCCGGGCGGCGGAGCGCGTCCTCCAGGAGGAGGGCGTAGCGCGCGGCGGCGCGCTCCACGTGCACGGGGGCGAGGGCGTTCGCGTCGTGCTCGAGCACGAGCCCCACCCCGTCCTCGCGGAAGGCGGCCGAGAGGCGGAGCACGAAGCGCTCGCTCCGCGCCCGCAGCTCCGCCACGGAGAAGACGGCGCCGGCGGCCTCCACGGGCGCGTGCGCCCCGTCCTGGTCGAAGCCGAAGGCGAACCAGCCCGGCGCCTCCCCGGCGGGGCCGCCCGCCGGGTCGAAGTAGTCCTGGTACTCGTAGCTCTCGGCGAGGGCGGCGGAGGCGGCGCGGACGGCGTCCGCGAAGCTCCCCTCGGCCGCGAGCCGCACGGGGAGGTAGCGCGCGAAGGCGCCGAGCGCCACGTCCAGCCCCTCGTAGACGCGCCCGTCGAAGGCGACGCCCACCTCCACCCCGTCCTTGCCGGTCATGCGGGCCAGGAGGAGGTGCCACGCCGCGAGGAGCACGGCGGCGGGGGAGGCGTCCAGCTCCTCCGCCAGGGCCCCGACGCGCGCCGCCGTCGCCTCGTCCAGCGAGCGGGCCACGGCGGCCGGCGCGAAGTCCCCGCCCTCGCGCTCGCGGCGCTGGTGCGGGAGCTCCCACCCGGCGGCGGTGGGGCGCTCCGTCCGGGCCCAGTGGTCGCGCCCGGCCTGCGTCTCCTCCGACTCCAGGAGGTCGTTGAACACCTCGGACACGTCGGCGTACTGCACCTCGGGCGCGTCCGGCTCGCCGCCCCCGGCGAGCGCCCCGTACGCGGCGGCGGTCTCGCCCACCAGGTTGCGCAGGGTGGCGGCGTCGGCGCAGAGGGCGTGGACGCGCAGCACCAGGAGGTGGCGGTCCTCCCCCACCGCGGCGAGCGCGGCCTGGAAGAGCGGTCCCTCCTCGTACGACACGGGGGCGTCGTCCCACTCGGCCCGCAGCGCCTCCACGCGCTCCCACTGCTCCTCCGGCCGCTCCGCGCCGCTCCAGTCCAGCCGCTTCCACGCGGGCGGGAGCGACTCCACGATCCCCTGCTGGGGGACGCGGGTGCCGGGGAGGGCGCGGAAGACGGTGCGGAGCACCTCGTGGCGCTCGGCCACACCCTCCAGAGCGCGCCCGAGCAGGTCGGCGTCGAGCGCCCCCTCCACGGCGACGACGCAGTCGGCGTGGTAGACGCCGCGCGCCTCCCGCGCCTGGAGCGCCCAGAGGCGCCGCTGCTGCGGGGAGAGCCGGAAACGAGCGGTGGTTTCGTGTGGCATTCGGTCGCGGTTGACGATCTGTGCGAAGCTGGCTTGTTCGAAGCGGGGTACCCCCCACCCCCGGCCCCTCCCCCACAAGGGGGGAGGGGAGCACTACGATCGAGACGTGGACATCGGCGTGCCTCCGTGGGAGGCCCCCTCCCCAACCCCTCCCCCGCAAGCAGGGGAGGGGCTTGGATCTCACTGCCGTTCTCCCCCTTTCCCCCGCTTGCGGGGGAGAGGGGGCCGGGGGGTGAGGGGGCCTCTCACCCGACGCACGGCGCCCCGCGTGAGGGATGCGAGCCCGAAGGGGCGAGACCCGGCGGCTGTTTGCCGGGGCTCGACTCCGTTGGGCAGCGTTGTTTGCTGCGCTTACGGAGCCGCAGCCCGACCCCGCGCCAGCGGGGGCACGCCCGAACCCGGCCCTGAAAAGCTCTCAGGACTCGACGTCGTCCCACCTGTACGGATCCGCCATGGCAGTCAGGATCTTGCGCGGCCCCTTGAACGGGTCGCGCGCATGGGCGGTGAGCAGGTTGTCCAGCATCAGCACGTCCCCCGCCTGCCAGGGGAAGGACACCGTGCACTCCCGGTAGATCTCGCGCAGACGGTCCATGACGGCGGGCTCGATCGGCGTGCCGTCGCCGTACAGCGTGTTGTTGGGGAAGTCGTCCTCGTTGTGGAACGCCGCCTCGAACACGCTGCGGATGGACGGGTCCAGCGTGGTGCGGTGGAAGAAGGTGGCGTGGTTGAACCACGCCGCGTCGCCGGAGCGCGGGTGCTTCGCCACGGCGCGGCGCACCTGGCGCGTGCGCAGGCGCTTCCCGCCCCGGCCGTCCTTCCACTCGGGCTCGATCCGGTTGGCGGCGCAGTACGCCTCCACCTGGTCGGGGTCGTCGGTCTGGAAGGCCTCCTCCCAGGGGAGCCCGAAGCCGTCGCCGAAGTTGCGGACGTACATGTACCCCTTCTCGGCGAAGCGCTCGCGCACCTCGGGGTCCACCCGCTCGTACACCCGGCGCACGTCGGCGATGGGGGTGGCGCCCCCTTCCTCGGCGGCGACGGCGCACTGGAAGATGATCTTGAGCGGGAAGTTCAGGTTGTACGACTGCTCGTTGTGGAGGAAGATCTCCTGGTCGGCCGGGTGCTCGGTGCTGGTGTACACCCGGTTCGCCACGTGCGTGCGCGGCGAGGAGCGCTCGCCGTACTCCAGCGGCCCGGAGGACACGGAGGAGACGAAGCGGTTGAGGTCCTCGGAGGTGGTGAGCCCGAAGCCGCGGAACAGGAGCGCCCCGTGCTTCTGGAGGAGCTTCTCCACCTGGTCGCGGTTGGCGTCGGCCCAGGCGAACAGGTCCACCCCGTCCACCGCGGGGCGGACGACCAGCGGGAGCGTCTCCCCCTCGCGGAGGGGCTCCATCCGCACCAGGGACTCCGTGGCGGCCCCGCCCTCGCGGGAGCGCGTGAAGGGGAGCTTCTTCCCCGGAAGCGTCGGCTTCTGCATCGTGGCTCCTTGCCGTGTGTGCGACGGAGGTGTGTCGGTCTACGCGACCGGCTCGGGCTCGCCGGACTCCTCGCCCGCCGGGCGCCGGCTCGCGCCGATCTTCTTGAACTTCAGCGACCGCGCCTCGCGCAGCCGGTCCAGCTCGGCGCTCTTCCGCTCCCGGTCCACGTCGGCCAGGATGTCGCGGAGCGCGGAGAGCTGCGCGTCGGGGGTGGCGGTGGCGGCGCGCGCCATGGTCCCGAAGTGGGCCGCCACGGCCTCCACGGTGGTGGCGGCGAACAGGTCGGGGTTGTAGCGCCAGACGCAGCGGTACTCCCCGTCCTCCTCGGACACCAGCACCGACAGGTCGAAGGGCGCCCCGGCGAGCTGGAGGTCCATCACCCGCATCTCGGTCCCCGCGAAGCGGAGCTCGGGGAGCGGGGTGTTGTCGAACACGAACATCACCTGGAAGAGCGGGTTCCGGCCGGGGTCGCGCACCGGGTTCACCGCGTCCACCAGGAGGTTGAAGGGGACGTCCTGGTGGGCGTAGGCGCCCAGGGTGGTCTCGCGCACCCGCCGCAGCACCTGGCGGAAGGTGGGGTCGCCGGACAGGTCGGTGACCAGGACGAGCTGGTTGACGAAGAGCCCGATCATCCCCGCGGTCTCGGCCGCGCCGCGCCCGGCGACGTCGGTGCCGCACACCACGCGGTCGCTCCGCACGTGGTGGCGGAGCGCGCACTGGAAGGCGGCCAGGAGCACCATGTACGGCGTGAGGTGCTCGGCCCGCGCCAGCTCCCGCACCCGCACCGACGCCTCGTGCCCCAGCGAGGTGGCGAGGAGCGCGCCGGTGAAGGTCTGCGTCTCGGGGCGCGGGTGGTCCGTGGGGATCTCGGCGTCGGGGCCGAGCCCGGCCAGCCGCTCGCGCCAGTACGCCAGCTGCTCCTCCAGCGTGTCGCCGGAAAGGTGCTCGCGCTGCCAGGCGGCGTAGTCGGCGTACTGCACGTGGAGCGGGGGGAGGGCCGCCGGCCGCTCCTGCGAGAGCGCATCGTACAGGGCCACCATCTCCCGCGCGAGCACGCCCATGCTCCACCCGTCGGAGACGACGTGGTGGACGGTGACCAGGAGGAGGTGGTCGTGGTCGCCAGCGCGCACCAGCCCGGCGCGGACCACCGGGCCGCGCTCCAGGTCGAAGGGCTTCCCAGCCTCCTCCAGCGCCAGCCGGCGCAGCTCGGCCTCGCGCGCCTCCCCCTCCAGGTGCGACACGTCGCCCAGGGTCCACTCCAGGGGGCGCGGCTCGTCGACCACCTGCACGGGGCGCCCGCGCTCGCTGAGGAAGCGGGTGCGCAGCGACTCGTGCCGCCGGACGATCTCGTCCAGGGCGCGGCGGAGCGCGTCCGTGTCCAGGGGGCCGGTGAAGCGGAGCGCGGCGGGCATGGTGTACGCGGCGCTCCCGGGACGGAGCCGGTCCAGGAACCAGAGCCGCTCCTGTGCGAAGGAGAGCGGGAGCGCGCCGTCGCGGTGCACGGGGACCAGCGGCGGGCGCCGGGTGCCGCGGGCGTCTCGCAGCGCCTCCTCCACCCGCTCGGCGAAGGCGGCGACGGTGGGCGCGTCGAACAGGACGCGCACCGGGAGGTCGGCGCCGAGCGCCTCGCGCGTGCGGGCGACCAGCCGCGCCCCCAGGAGGGAGTGCCCGCCCAGGTCGAAGAAGCCCTGGTGCACGCCGACGCGCTCCACGCCCAGCGTCTCCGCCCACACGGCCGCCAGCACCTCCTCGACCGGGGTGCGCGGCGCCACGTGGCTCGATGCGTCGGACGGACCGGTCTCCGGCGCGGGGAGGGCGCGGCGGTCGATCTTCCCCGCGGGGGTGAGCGGGAGGGCGTCCAGCGCGACGAAGAGCGTGGGGACCATGTACTCCGGGAGCCGCGCCTTCAGGAAGGCGCGCAGCTCCGCGGGGGGCGGGACGCTCCCGCCGGCCGGGACCAGGTACGCCACCAGGCGCTTCCCGCCGGGGCCGGCGTCGGTCGCGGCGACCGCCGCGCGCGCCACCGCCGGGTGCGCGCCCAGCGCGGCCTCGACCTCGCCGGGCTCGATGCGGAAGCCGCGCACCTTGACCTGGCCGTCGGCCCGGCCCAGCACCTCGATGCGCCCGTCGGGGCGGAAGCGCGCCAGGTCGCCGGTGTCGTAGACACGCGCGCCGGCTTCCGGGGCGAAGGGGTCGGGGAGGAAGCGCTCGGCGGTGAGGTCGGCGCGCCCGTGGTACCCGCGCGCCAGCCCCGCCCCGCCGACGAAGAGCGTCCCCGGGACGCCGACCGGCGCCGGCTCCAGCTCGGCGTCGAGCACGTAGGCGCGCGTGTTCAGCAGCGGGCGCCCCACGGTGACCGGGCCGCCGCCGCCGGTGATCCGCTCCGCCGTGGACCAGATGGTGGTCTCGGTGGGCCCGTAGACGTTCCACGCCGCCCCCGCGCGGCGCGCCAGCTCGCCGGCCAGCTCCTGCGGGAGCGCCTCGCCCCCGCAGAGCACCCGCAGCCCCGCGTCGCCCTCCCACCCGGCGCCCAGGAGGAGGTACCAGGTGGCGGGGGTGGCCTGCATGATCGTCGCGCCGGACGCCGCCATCTCCGCCCGCAGCTTCGCCCCGTCGGAGGCCGTGTGCCCGGTCCGCCACCACCAGCCGCGCGCCGGAGACGAGCGGGAGGAACACCTCCAGCGCTGCGATGTCGAACGAGAGCGGGGTCACCGCCAGGAGCACGTCCTCCTCCGTCGGCGCCACCTCGCGCCGGAACGACTCCAGCAGGTTCGCCAGCGCCCCGTGGGTGTTCATCACCCCCTTGGGGCGGCCCGTGGAGCCGGAGGTGTAGATGACGTAGGCCAGCGCGTCGGGGGAGACCTCCGCGTGCGCGAGCTCCGGCGCGCCCCTCGCACCCCCCTCCACCAGCACCACCTCCACCCCCTCCGCCGGGAGCGTCCCGGCCAGCCCCGCCTCCGTCAGGAGCAGCTTCGCGCCCGAGTCGCGGAGCATGTACTCCAGGCGCTCCGTGGGATACGAGGGGTCGAGGGGGAGGTAGGCGGCGCCCGTGCGGAGGACGGCGAGCAGGGCGGCCACCATGGCGGCGCCGCGCTCCAGGTGCACCCCGACCAGGCTCCCCGCGCCCACCCCGCGCGAGCGCAGCTCCCCCGCGAGGGCGGCGGAGCGCGCGTCCAGCTCGGCGTAGGTCAGCGACTCGCCGCGGGAGGCCACGGCGACCGCGTCCGGCGTCCGCGCCGCCTGCTCGGCGAACCGGACGTGGACGGGGCGCGCGTCGGCAGCCGCCGCGGTGGCGTTCCACCCGCGGACCAGCCGCTCGCGCTCGTCGGCGGTGAGCATCTCCAGGGCGCCGACGCGGCGGTCCGGAGCGGCGGCGGCGGAGCGGAGCAGCTCCGCGTAGTGCGCGGCCATCCGCTCCACCGTGGCGGCGTCGAACAGGTCGGTGGCGTACTCCAGCGTGGCGGAGAGGCCGCCGCCCGCCCGCTCCCACACGAAGAGCGTCAGGTCCAGCTTGGAGGTCCCGCCGTCCAGCGTCTCCGGCACGAGCGCCGCCCCGCCCAGAGGCACCGGCTCCAGCGAGGTGTTCTGCAGCCCGAACATCACCTGGAACACCGGGTTGCGGCTCAGGTCGCGCTCCGGGTGCAGCTCCTCGACCAGCCGCTCGAAGGGGACCTCCTGGTGCCGGTACGCCTCCAGCGCCGCCGCGCGCACGCGCCGCAGCAGCTCGCGGAAGTCGGCCGCTCGGTCCACTTCCGTGCGCACCACCAGCGTGTTCACGAACAGCCCCACCAGCCCGGCCACCTCCGCGCGGTCGCGGTTGGAGACCGGCGTCCCCACCGCCACGTCGTCCTGCCCGGACCAGCGAGACAGGAGGAGCTCCCACGCCGCGAGCAGCGCCATGAAGAGCGTGGCGCCCTCCCCGCGGGCCAGCGCGCGCACCCCCTCCGCGACCTCCGCGGAGACGTCGAAGCGGTGCACGGCGCCCCGGAAGCTCTGCACCGGCGGACGGGGCCGGTCCGTGGGGAGGGCCAGCGGGGCGACGCCGGCCAGCCGCCCGCGCCAGTAGCCCAGCTCCCGCTCCACGGTCTCGCTCCGCAGCCACTCGCGCTGGCGGAGGGCCCAGTCGGCGTACTGCGTGGGGAGCGGCGCCAGCGGCGACTCGCCCCCCGCCGCGAAGGCGGGGTACAGCGCCCCCAGCTCGCGCACCAGCACCCCGGCCGACCACCCGTCGCTGACCACGTGGTGCATCACCACCACCAGGAGGTGGTCCTCCGCGCCGAGGCGCACCAGCCGCGTGCGCAGGAGCGGGCCGTCCGCCAGGTCGAAGGGCGCCGACGCCTCGCGCGCGGCCACGGCCCGGGCGGCGGCCTCGCGCTCCCCGGCCGGGAGGGCGCCCACGTCCTCCGTCTCCAGCGTCCACGGCGCGGGGGAGCGCACCACCTGCACCGGCTGTCCGTCCACGCTGGCGAACACGGTGCGCAGCGACTCGTGGCGCCGGACGATCTCCGTGAAGGCGCGCGAGAGCGCGTCCGCGTCCAGCGCGCCGGTGAGGCGCAGCGCCAGCGGGATGTTGTACGCCGCGGTCCCGGGCTGGAGCACGTCCATGAACCAGAGCCGCTCCTGCGCCCAGGAGAGCGGGAGGTGCTCCGGCCGCGCCACCGTCATCCGCCCCGTCCCCGCGCGCACCCCCTCCCCGGCCGTCTCCGGGAGGCGCATCTCCGCGAGCAGCTCCGCCGCGAGCGTGGAGATCCCCTCCACCTCCAGCAGGCGCGTCAGCGGGAGCTGCACGCCCAGCGTGGACTCCACCACGGTCTTCAGCTCGGCGGCCATGAGCGAGTCCAGCCCCAGCGTCACCAGCGGCTGCCCCCGGTCGATCCGCGCCGCGGCCACGCCCAGCACGCGCGAGGCCTGCGCGTGGAGGAAGTCCTCCAGCACGCCCTGCCGCGCGGCGGGCTCCGCCGCCTCCAGCGCCTCGCGGGAAAGGGCGAAGCCGTCCTCCGCGCCCGCCACCGGGGCGTCGTCCAGCACGCTCACCCCCAGCACGGGGACGCGCTGCTTGAGGAACTCGGAGCGGCAGAGGAGGCGCTGGATCTTCCCGCTGGAGGTCTTGGGGACCGTCCCGGGCTTCACCAGGGCCACGGCGTACACCTGCAGCTCGTGCTCGCGCGCCACGGCCGCACGGATGGCCCCGGCGATCTCCTCCAGGTCGGGGCCGGTGCACTGGCGCGTCACCTCCTGCACCACCACCAGCCGCTCCTCCCCGCCGTGCTCGATCCCGAAGGCGGCGCACCCGCCCGGGCGGAGCGCGGAGTGCGCGCGCGAGGAGGTCTGCTCCACGTCGTGCGGGTAGTGGTTGCGCCCGCGGATGATGATGAGGTCCTTGACGCGCCCGGTGACGTACAGCTCCCCGTCGGCCAGGAAGCCCAGGTCGCCGGTGCGCATGAAGGGGCCCTCGCCGCTCCCGGCGATCCGCGCCCCGAAGGTGAGCTCCGTCTCCTCGTCGCGCCCCCAGTACCCCAGCGTCACGCTCGGCCCGCGCACCCAGATCTCCCCCACCCGGTCGGGCGCGCACTCGCGGAAGCTCTCCGGCTCCACGATGCGGACCTCCTGGTCGGGCGCGCACCCCCCGGACCCCACCAGCCGCGACGCCCCCTCCCCCTCCGACGCCGCCACCCGGTGCTCCTGGAGCGCGTCCGCGTCCACCCCCATCACCTTCGGCTGCTCGGGCCGGACGCTCCCGGTGGCCATCAGCGTCCCCTCGGCCAGGCCGTAGCAGGGATAGAAGGTCTCGCGGCGGAAGCCGTACGGGGCGAAGGTGCGGGTGAAGGAGTCCAGCGTCTCCTGGCGCACGGGCTCGGCGCCGTTGAAGGCCAGCGTCCAGCTCGACAGGTCCAGCCGCTCCCGGTCCTCGGGGGCGATGGCGTGGACGCACAGGTCGTAGGCGAAGTTGGGTCCGCCGCTGGTGGTGGCCCGGAAGCGGGTGATGGCCTCCAGCCAGCGCGCGGGGCGCTGCACGAAGGCCACCGGCGCCATGAGCGCGGCCCAGTAGCGGGTGTACATCGGCTGGAGGATCCCGCCGATGAGCCCCATGTCGTGGTACGGCGGGAGCCAGATCACCGAGCGCTCCTCGGGGGTGAACCCGGTGAGCGTCTCGATGACGTGCGAGTTGTGGATCAGGTTCCCGTGGGAGACCATCACCCCCTTGGGGTTCCCCGTGGAGCCCGACGTGTACTGGAGGAAGGCGACGGTGTCCCACCCGATCTCCGGCTCGGTCCACCGCTCGGCGGCCGCGTCCTCCACGCTCCCGGTGGCCACCCAGCGCATGGGGCCCAGCTCGGGCATCAGCGCCGCCAGCTTGTCGGCCTCGGCGGCGACGTCGGGGGTGGTGAGGACCAGGGTGGGGCCGCAGTCGGCGATGATGCTCTGCAGGCGCGGGGTGGGCTTGTTGCGCCGCGGGGGATAGACGGGGACGGCGACGACGCCCGCGTAGAAGCAGGCGAAGAGGGCGACGATGTACTCCAGGCCGGGGGCGTACAGCAGGAGCGCGCGCTCCCCCTGCGCGCCCATCTCCTGGAGCCCCGCGGCGATGGCGCGGGCCCGGCGGTCCATCTCTCCGTAGGTGACGTGCTCCTCCTCCTGCTCGCCGTCGAGGAGGAAGGTGTACGCGCGGAAGTCGGGCTCCTCCCTCGCACGGAGGCGGAGGAGCTCGACCAGGGTGGAGACGCCGAGGCGGAGTTGCATTGGAACCGTTCTATGCGTTGCGGAGCGGGGCCCCGTCCAGGGGCGAGGTCCGTCCGGTGCCTTCCCTGTCCCGGAATAAGCGCCCGCAGGAAGACGAAGAACGCGAACCCGTGGCGCGAACTATTCGATCCCTCCTCCGGCCCTCTCCGCCCTCGAATACCGGTGCCGGACCGCTCGGTTCACGGGTCTGCGCGTGGGGAGGCGGAGGGGGGTTTCCGGCGGGCGGAACAGCGGCGCGACGCCCTGCGTCGCTTCCCAAGTTACTTCCCGACAAGCTATATAAGTCAGGGGGGCCGGGCAAGGCCTTGGGGCCGCAGGACGGGGGTAAACGAGGTCGCGCCGCGGGGATGTCCACGGCGTGGACACCCGGCGGCGTGATCGGTCCGGCTCCCTCGGGGGAGAGCGTCCCGGACGCGTGCTTTTCAGGTCTCCTACATGAGCAGCGTCTCCACGCGGTGGGCGTGCACCATGTGCTCGCACGGCGACCAGGCGAAGATGGTGAAGCGGCCGTCCTGCGACGCCACCAGGGCGAGGGCGTCGCGCTGGTCGTGGACGAACTGCGCGGCGGACATGTGGCGGGTGCCGCCGATCTCGCCGGGGGGCGCGGCCCCGGCGATCCCGCCCACCACGGGCTCGGTGACGAACACCTGCTCCACGGGGACGCTCCCGGCGCGGCGCACGATCTTGGCGCCGAAGGCCAGCAGCTCGTAGCGGTCGGTGACCACGGTGGCCCCGTCCACGGCGGTGAGCCCGCCCACCAGGTCCACCACCCGGGTGAGGGCGTCCTGCCACTCCGGGTCGCTCCGCTCCTCGGGCTCCCGGAGCATCAGCCCCGCCAGCTCGTCGAAGGGAGGGGTGACCCCGTAGGCGATGGGGTGCACGATGGACTCCCGCCACGCCTCGCTCGCCCCGGGGACCACCAGGAGCGAGCCGCCGCGCCCGTGCCGGCGCATGGACACGGCGATCTGCACCAGGCCGTTGACGGCGTCGCCCCAGGAGGCGGGGGCCTCCAGCCCGAGGAGCGTGGAGAGGAGGGCCGGGCAGTCGGGGACGGTGCCGCCGTGCTCGTCCACCTCCTTGACCTGGTCGCCCTGGAGCACGGCGACGTTGCCGAACTTCCCGAACTCCTCGCCGCGCCGGTACTTGACCACCAGGAGCCCGGGCTCGACCACCTCCACCACCAGGGTGAGCGGCGGGATGGAGTGGGTGGCGCCCCAGACGTACGGCCCCCCCGGGCCGCGCCAGACGCCCAGGTGGATGCCGGGGCCCTCGACGGCGGGCGCGAGCCGGGTGAGCGGGCCGGGGGCGAGCGGGAGCGGGCGGGTGAACAGGAGCGGCTGCTCGGCGCGCTCCGGGGGGAGGAAGGCGAGCGAGATCCGGGGCGAGCGGCCCTCCTCGCGGCGGAGGCTGGCCCAGAACGCGGCGTCGATGACGGCCTCGACGACGCCGGCGTCGGGCTCGGGCGCGAGGTCCTGCCGCCCCGCGTCGCGGGCGGAGGCGATGAGACGGGCGAAGCGGTCCTCCACGGTCGCGGCCACCGCGCGGGCGGCCGGGTACGCAGGTTCTGTCATCTATGCTGGTCTTTCAAGGGCGGGGTTCGGGCGTGCCCCCGGCTGCGCCGGGGTCGGGCTGCGGCTCCGTAAAGCACGATACAACCGTGCTTAACGGAGTCGAGCCCCCGCAAACTGCGCGGGGTCTCGCCCCTCCGGGCTCGCATCCCTCACGCAACTTCTTACTGTACCTGTAGTTACGTCGTTGCCGTTCTCCCCTCCCCCCTTGTGGGGGAGGGGCCGGGGGTGGGGGGTCCACCGCGCAATCTACACTCCCCGGGAGGTCAGAACAGGTGCACGGGGGTTCCCACGGGGACGTTCTCGTAGAGGTAGAGCACGTCGGCGTCGCGGAGGCGGATGCAGCCGTGGGTGGCGGCGGTGCCGATGGAGTCCTGGTGGGGGGTGCCGTGCAGCATGTACCCGTCGCCCAGGTCCAGCTTGTGGTTCCCCAGCTCGCCGGGGATGCGGCGGTGGGCGGTGCCGAGCGGGGGGACGTACAGGGTGCGGCCGTAGATCACCTCCTCGTCCGCCGGGATGGTCTCCACGCGCCCGTCGGGGCGCACCTCGACGACGCGGTCGCCGCGCACCTCCAGCCGCTTCCCGCCGCCCACGGGAAAGCTCCTCCCCCGCTGCAGGTACACCACGCGGTACGCGCTGTCGCGGGCCAGCTCCACGTAGTGCCAGTCGGGCGGGGTCCAGACGGGGTTCTCCTGCTTCCCGGTGACCCGGCGGACGCCGCGGGGGGTGGAGAAGTCCCACACCCGGCGCCCGTCCGCGAGCCGGGTCCCCTTCCCCACCGCCACCGGCGCCTCGAACAGCACGCGCTCCCCGTCCATCCAGCGGACGCGGCGCTCGCGGATGGACACCACCAGCCGCCGCCCCGGCGCGCCGAGGGCCGCCTCCCGCGCGCGCTCCCACGCCACGCTGTCCGCCGCCGAGCGGAACGGGGGCGGCGCCGCCGCGCCGGCGACGGGCACGCCCGGGAGCGCGCCGTCCTCCTGCGCGAGGGCGGGCGACCCCACCGCGAGGAGGAGAGCGGCCGCCAGCGAACGGATGCCGCGATGGACGGGGCTCACTCTCCTCCGTCCGGACTAGGAGTCCTTCTGCACCCGCATCCGCGTGCGCTCCCCCTCCGCCATCCCACCGTGGTTCATGCCACTGTGGTTCATCCCGCTGTGGTTCATCCCACTCTGAGTTCCGCCCTGCATCCCGTTCTGGCCGGTCCCGGCCTGCGTCCCGGTGCCGCCCTGCGTCCCCGTCAGGCTCTGCTGGCCGGTGCCCGTGGTGCTCATGGTCCCCTGCGTACCCGTGGTCCCCTGCGTCATCCCCTGGCCGCTCTGCGTGCCCGTCCGGTTGTCCATGACGATGGTGCCCTGCTGGGTGCCGGTGGTCGTGGTGGTCCCCTGCTGCGTCCCGGTCCCCTGCGTCCCCATGGTGTGGCCCTCGTGGCCGGTGCCGGTCTGGCCCTGGGTGGTTCCCTGCGTCGGCCGGCTGCCCTGGGTACCGGTGGTGCCCTGCGCAGCCAGCGGCGCAGCGGCCAGCGAGACGGCGGTGAGCGCCATCGCGATGGGAAGAGTTCTCGTCGGCATGTCCGTTCCTCCGGGTTTGCCGTGAATCCTGGAGCCGGGGCGCCTTCCGCCCCGGGCGAGGCGGAAGCGGGTCGCAAACTCCGGGCCGCCGCAGCGGCGCCCACCGGTCCGGAAACACGACTATAAACCACGTTTTCACAACGACTTACCATTACACAGACGACCGACGGCGTGTCGTCTGTTCCCTGCCCCGGAAACGGCGGCCCTCACCCCCCGGCCCCCTCTCCCAATGCTGGGAGAGGGGGTGACGCGAGCGGCAGCTTCCGAGCGCCGTGGCGTACCCCCCTCCCCCGGCCCCTCCCCCACAAGGGGGGAGGGGAGAACGACAACGACATAACTACAGGTACACGAAGCAGTTGCGTGAGGGATGCGAGCCCGAAGGGGCGAGACCCGCGCGCGGTTTGCGCGGGGCTCGACTCCGTTGGGCAGCGTTGTGTGCTGCCCTACGGAGCCGCAGCCCGACCCCGCGCCAGCGGGGGCACGCCCGAACCTCGCTCCATATCGATCAGAACGCGGCGCCGCTCGCCCGCTTCCCGGCCGACGACGAGAGCGACCCGAGGGCCGTGTGCAGCACCCAGCTCCCGGTGGCGCTCGCGTCGGGGCTGCGGTTGGCGGAGACGCCGTCGGTGCCCGAGAGCGCGGAGGTGTAGGCGAGGCTGCTCTGCACCGTGCCCGACCCGTTCCGGAGCGACACGGTCTCGGCGCCGTTCCCCAGGCTGAGCGTCCCCGTGGAGGCGGCCACGGCGTTGGCGAGGCCGGCCGGGATGGAGGCGCTCCCGCCGAACACCACCAGCGCCTTCCCGGCGGCGAGCGTGGTCCCCGCGGCGAAGGTGTGGCGGACGCCGGTGGCGTCGGAAAGGGTCCACCCGCCGATGCTGGCGGCCGTCCCGCCCACGTTGACGATCTCCACGAACTCGCCGGCGGTGTTGCTCCCCGGCTCGTTGACCAGCACCTCGTTGAGGACGACCTGGGCCGGCGTGGCGGCGACGGTGGTGATGGTGAAGGCGGCGTCGCTGGCGTCGGAGGCGGTCCCCGCGGCGTCGCTCACGCGCACCCGCGCCACGGTGCTCGCGGCGGACGGCACGGTCCAGGAGTAGCTCCCGGCCGCGGCGGGGGTGCTGGCCGCGATCACGCTCCACGTGGTGCCGTCGACCGTGTACTCCAGCTTGACGCTCGCCACGGCGGACGAGGTCCAGGTGACGCTCTGCGCGCTCCCGGCGGCGAAGCTCTCCCCGCCGTTGGGGTGCGTCACGGTGACCGCGGGGGTGGTGCCGGTGCCGCCGCCGAAGGTGTAGCGGCTCAGCACGGGGAAGTGGTCGCTGGTGGTGGCGTCGTAGCTGGGGATGAAGGCGTCCACGCGGTACGCCTCCACGGAGCCGGGGACGTACGCGGCGGCGGCCTCGTTGGTGGCGAGGTGGTGGTCGATCAGGTCCGGGTAGCCGGTGGTGGAGGAGATCCCCTGGTCGGTGAGCGCCTTGGTGACGAAGGAGTAGCGCGCGGCGTCGGCGACGAAGGCGGCGTACGGGGAGGGCTTCCCGGCGGTGATGGAGGTGTCCACGTCGTCGTTCCAGTCGCCCACCACGAACACCTTCTGCGTGGGGTAGGTGGCGTCCAGGTAGCTCTTCAGCGCGGTGGCGGCGTTCTGGCGCCGCTGCCAGCTGGTGGCGTCGTTGAACGCCTTCATGTGCAGCACGATCACCACCACGTCCTCGGTGGCGCCGTTGAGGGTGACGCGCAGCGTCACCTCCAGCGGCGGCCGGCCGGCGAAGTCGGCGTCGCTCCCGGCGAGGATGATCTTCGCTCCCAGCAGGGTGGCGACGGAGCTCCGGTACAGGATCCCCACCTTCTGCTCGGAGGCGGAGTAGGAGGCGGACCCCCCGGTGACGACGGACTCGCTCGCCAGGAAGCCCGTGTACCCGGGGAGCTGCGACTCCAGCGAGTTCCACTGCGCCTGGCTCACGATCTCCGCCACGCCCCACACGTCGAAGTCGGCGCCGGCGATGACGTCGCGCGCGTTGCCGAGCTGCAGCGGCTCGTTGGACGGGCCGTTGGACGCGTCGCCGAACCACTCGATGTTCCAGCTCGCCACGTCCAGCGTGGCCGCCGTCCCCTTCGCCGGCACCACGGCCAGGAGCGGCTTCCCCGTGGGCGCGGGGGCGACGGCGGTGGTCGGAGCGTCGCACGCGCCGAGCGCGAGCGCGAGCGCGAGGAGGGCGCCGAGGAGCGGGGCGCGGGAGCGGAGGGCGCGTGTCATCGGAGCACCTTTCTGGAGGAGGAGCGAACGCATCAATGGGCGAACGTGGCGCGAAATGTACGCCTCTCCGCCCCGGGCCGCCATCCTCCCGGGTGCCCCTCACCCCCCGGCCCCCTCTCCCACAAGGGGAGAGGGGGAGAACGGCGAGGGGGAGGGGAGTCCACAGGACCCCCCTCCCCCGACCCCTCCCCCGCAAGGGGGGAGGGGTGCACGACAACGACGGAACTACGGGTACACGAAGCAGTTGCGTGAGGGATGCGAGCCCGAAGGGGCGAGACCCGCGCGGCTAGTTTGCCGGGGCTCGACTCCGTTAGGCAGCGTTGTCTGCTGCCTTACGGAGCCGCAGCCCGACCCCCGCGCCAGCGGGGGGCACGCCCGAACCCCGCCCTTCAGAAAATCACCGACGCGTGGTCAGCGTCACCCGCACCGTACGCGACGCCCCCGGCATGATGTTGTTGTTCCCGTGCGAAGTGGCATAGTACCGCTCGTCGAGCACGTTCTCCACGTTCACCTGCGCGCCCAGCAGCGGGTGCAGCCGCACGAACAGCGCGGCGTCGGCGCGGGTGAAGCCCGGGAGGGTGACGGTGTTGTCGATGGCGGCGTACAGGTCGGACTGGTGCACCACCCCCAGCCCGAGGCCGAGCGCCGGGAGGAGCTGCCAGCGGTTCCAGAGCGAGACGGTGCGCTCCGGCACCAGCGGCACCCGGGCCCCTTCCTTCGCGGCGGCGGTGGTGCTGGTGATCTCGGCGCGCTGCTCGGCGAAGCCGCCCATCACCTGCCAGGCGGAGGTGAGGTTCCCCATGGCCCCCAGCTCGAGGCCGGTGGTGCGCTGGCTCCCGGTCTGCACGGTCCGGGTGGCGTCGTTGGGGTCGGGGGCGGAGGTGTTGCTGCGGTCCAGCCGGTACACGGCCGCGGTCAGGGCCAGGTCGGGGAGCACGTCCCACTTGGCGCCCAGCTCGTAGTTGTCGAACCGCTCCGGCTCCAGGGTGGAGGTGGTGGCGGTGAGCGAGCTGAACTGGTCGCCGGAGCTGGGGAGGTAGGACACGCTCCAGCTCCCGTACAGCGAGGCGGCCTCCACGGGCTTGAACACCAGCCCGGCGCGCGGGGAGAGCAGGTCGTCCTCGCGGCTCAGCTCCTGGTCGTTGCGGTTGTTGTGGAAGTCGACGTCGAAGCGGTCGTAGCGGACTCCCAGCACGGCCTGCCAGTGCCGCGACAGCTCCAGCTGGTCCTGGAGGTAGACCCCGGCGACGGTGGCGACGGCGCGGTTGTCGGCGTCGGTGGCGCTCTGCCGGAAGGTGATCGGGCGTGGCCACGGTGGGCTGGCCGAACGGCACGGGGAGCGAGGTGGCGGTGCCGTTGTAGTAGCCGGTCTCGCGGAAGTTGTCGGTCTCCTGCCGGCCCACCTCGCCCCCCAGGAGGAGGGTGTGCCGCACGGGGCCGGTCACCGCGGCGAGGATCAGGTCGGTCTGGTTGAACAGGTTGCGGCGGTCGGTGGCGTTGTTGTACGCGGACAGGCTCACCTGCGTCCCGGCGGCGTTCACGGCGCCCGGGAAGCTGTTCTGGTAGAACTTGTCGTAGTCGACGAAGCGGGTCCGGTTGCGGAGGGTGAGCCCGAAGGGGGTCTCGTGCTCCAGGGTGGCGCCGGCGGCGTGGACCTCCATGGCGGAGTGGCTCACGTCGGGGTTGCCGAAGAAGGTGGTGATGTCCGCGCCGGACGGGCGCCCCTGGAAGGAGGGGATGCCGCGGTCCACGGTCCGCTCGTCGTTGAAGTACTCGTACCCGGCGCGGAGCGTGGTGCGCGCGCCGGCGGCGAGGGCGACGGTGGGGTTGAGCCCGTAGCGCCGCACGCCGAACCGGTCGCGGAACCCGTCGGAGTCCTCGTACACGCCGTTGAAGCGCGCGGCGACGGCGGAGCCGAGCCCCTGGCCCAGGTCCACGCTCCCCCGCCGGTGGCCGAACGACCCTCCCTCGACGGTGAGGACGCGGGTGGGCGCCCACTGCGCTTCCTTGCTCACCCGGTTCAGCACGCCGCCGCCGCCGCCCCGCCCGAACACCATGGCGTTGGGGCCCTTGAGGGCCTCCACGCGCTCGGCGTTGTACAGGTCGCGGAGGTACTGCGCGTCGTCCCGCACGCCGTCCACGAAGAAGTCGGCGGTGGAGGCGTTGCCGCGGATGGTGGGGGCGTCGCGGTGCCCCTCCCCCTGCCCCATGGTGACGCCGGGGACGTAGCGCACCACGTCGGCCATCCCCTGCATCGACTGGTCGGCGATGAGCTGGGCGGTGACGACGCTGGCGGACTGCGGAGTGTCGCGCAGCGGGGTGTCGGTGCGGGTGGCGGTGGTGGTCCGCCTGGCGGCGTACCCGCGGCTCCGGGCGCCGACGACGGTGATGGGCGTCAGGGTGTGGGCGGCGCGGCGCCCTCCCTCGCGGGTCACCAGCACCGTCTCCAGGTCGACGAAGCGCGCGTCCAGCCCGCTCCCGGCGAGGAGCCGGCGCAGCGCCTCGACGGAGGTGTAGGTGCCTTGGACGGCGCTGGACCGCGCCGCGGAGGCCGCCGGCGCGTCCACCTGGACGCGGATGGTGGCCTGCCGGGAGAACTCGCGGAGAGCGTCGGTGAGGGCCTGTGCCGGGACGTTGAACCGGACGGGGCTGGTGGTGTCCGCGGCGGCGCGCAGGGGCGCGGCGGCGACGTTGAGCGAGAAGGGACGAGCGGCCTGCGCGGCGGCGGGGCCGCTGCACAGCACGCATCCGAGACCGACCAGAGTGACGAGTCGCATGGAATCCGTGAGAGGAAAAATCCTTGAGAACGATTCTCAATCACATTGTACGATCCCGCCGGACGCGCCGCAAGACCCTCTCGCCGCGAATTCCTCCGGGAGGGAAAAACGAGGACGCGCCGGGCGGTGGGGCCGCCCGGCGCGTCGCGTTCCGGAAGTGGAGCCGGGCGGTCCCCGGGTCAGCGCTCCGCGACCTGGAGGACGCGCTCCACCTCGGCGACGATCCGCTTCGGCTCGCAGGGCTTGGGGAGGAAGGCGGTGAACCCCCGGTCCAGCAGCTCCTGCGGGCTGGACACGCCGCTCCGCCGCGTGGTCCGCCCCGCGACGTCGGCGGTGGTGGCGATGACGGGAATCGCGGAGGTGTCGGGGTGGCCGCGCAGCGCGCGCGTGGCTTCGAGCCCGTCCAGGCGGGGCATCCACAGGTCCATCAGCACCACGTCGGGGTGGTGCTCGATGGCGAGCCGCACGCCTTCCAGGCCGTCATAGGCGTGGACGGTGGCGAAGCCGGCGGCGCCGAGGATGGCGTCGCAGATGGCGTGGTGGTCCGGGTTGTCGTCAACGATGAGGACGATCCGACCTTGGGGGCACATGCTGACCTGCGGGGGAGGAGGACCTGCGAGGGAGGACAGGGGACAGTATAAGGGGAGTGTCGGGTGTAAACAAGTGTTGCGAACCGACTTCAGCGCAATTGCGGACAGGGTGGACAGAAGGGGTCGATGGGGCGCGGGAAAGCTAGGCCGCGCCTTCCCTGCGGGCGGCCGGGATCGCCGCGCGGCAGAGGATCCACAGCTCCCGGTCGGACCGGGTCTCCCACTCCGGGGGGGTGGGCGAGAAGCGGCGCTTCTCGGTGGCGCTCTCGAAGCAGAGCCAGCCTTCCTGCATCTCCTCGGGGAGGTGCGTGCCGCGGCGGCCGGTCGGCTGCGTGTGCAGACCGGGGGTGACGCTCCAGGCCTTCCAGGGCGTTCCGTCGGGATCGGTGAACTCTCTCACGCTCGTCCTCGGCGAAGTGGTTCTCGGCGATACCATCGACTGCATCCGGCGGGCCATCACCCCGCGCGGCGCCAGAGCTCGGCGAGGTCCTCGTCCGGACACGTCTCCCACCCGGGCGGGGGCGGTGCCAGCCGCCGCTTCTGGCCCCCGCACTCGAAGACGAGCCAGCCGTTGTCGAAGCCGGGGAGGACGACGGCGGGCCGCAGGGTCTTCTTCCGGCGCTCTCCCTTGCGGCGCTCGGGGCCGGTGTAGCGGAGCAGGTCCTGGCCGCGCCGCTCCCGCGTCCGCTGGGGGCTGTACGAGGTCGGGGGGGTGGAGGGCTTCACCTCCCAGACGTCCCACCGGGAGCCGTCGGGTGCCGTGAACGTTCGGAGCGCCATCTTCAAGCGGGTCGCGTTCGGGGCGGTTCGCGAGTAAGGCGTTGCGCGAGCGCAAGATACAGACCCACCAATCATTCACCCGCGTGGCGCCGTCCCGGCCGAACCGTCGGATTCGCTCCGTCAGACGGTGCACGCCCGTGCAGGGGTTGCCGCCTTCCGTCCCGGCATTTTCGTGTCGCTCCTCGAGGTGCTTCGCCCGCCGGACGGCGGCCAGATATCCGTCCCGATAGTCGGCGAACCGGACGTGCTTGTCATAGTCGCGGACGTGCCGCCGCAGCAGGCGTCGGGCCTCCGTGACCGTCAAAAACCCGGTCCGATCGGCGAAGTGGAGCAGGAGCCACAACTCGAAGCACGGGTTCGAGAGCGCGACTTCGATCCCGCCGGCTTCGGCCTCATGGAGCGCATCGGCCAGTCGCGCGTGCTCATCGGCGTCGACTACGCACCAGACCTCGTCGAACTTCAGGTTCTCGTCGCGCGCCCTCTTCGCCTCCTGCTCCGCTTCCGTCCGCCGCTTAACCGCCTGGGCGACGATGGCTTTCGGGTCGCCGCCCGGTCCGTACACCTCGACGTGCACCAACCGGTTCGCGTGCTCGCGGCGGAATGCGTCGATGTACTCGGGCTCGGTGACCTCGCCCTCGCAGAGGACCAGGATGGACGGGATGGGATCTCGAAACGCGCGCCTCCGGCCCAGCCCGCGCCCGTCGTTCCGCCTCGCCATCAGTCGGCGGCGTTGCCGCCCAGCAGGTTGCGCGCGCCGATGAACGGCACCGCGCCGTAGCGTCCCTGGAGGTAGCCGCGCTCCAGGTTCTCCTGCTTCCGTGCGCGGAAGTCCGTCAGCGGGTAGAGGTGCGTCGCGCCCGACGAGTCCTTCTCGGTGAACCAGATCTGATCGCGTCGCAGCAGGCGGGTGTCGAGGAGGTTGGTGTCGTGTGTGTTGAAGATCAGCTGCGCGTTGTGAGGGTTCGTCTGGGGATTGTTGAACAGGCGGACGACCTCGGCTGCGAGCAGCGGATGCAGGCTGGCATCCAGCTCGTCCACGCAGAGGAGGCCTCCAGTTCGGAGGGTCTTCACGATGGAGCCGGACAGCGCGAAGAGCGCCTGGGTGCCGCGCGACTCGTCATCCAGGGGGAACTGCGCAGGCCGCTGTGCTGGAACACTACGCGGGGTTCCAGGAACTCTGTGAGCCACCCGATTTCTTCGAGTTCGCGGAATCGATCTTTTCCACGGCTCGGCTAAAATCGGATGATCTATGACCTCAACGTCCGTGATTCCGAGATCGGACGTTCGGATCAAGTCCAACATCGCGTCCCGGTAGGCGGAATCCCTGAACAACTCCGCGGAGGTCCTCCACTGATCCTTTCGGGTGGAGTCGTCAACCATCTCCAGCAGGTCGGCGAACCAGGCGTACAGCGGAGTCAGCGTCTTGTGGTTATTCTGTGCAGCCGCCGAAAGGAAGAGACTGTTCGGACGCGTGAGAGCGCTGATCGCGCGGTTCTCACCCGGAAGCAGGCGGCTGAACTTGAACTTCTCCTCCCGGGTGAACCACTCCTGCTTGCGTCCCTTCGGATGCGCGTACAGCCATTCCTCCAGAACCTGTTTGGAGTCCACGACGAATCCGTATTCGTACCGCGTTCCGTCGAGCAGGAGATCGATCGTGAACATCGAGGGTTGTTCACCTCGTGTGGCATCAAGTCGGAACGGCTCCCTGGGTATCCCACCTTCCGGAAGCCAGGATCGCTGCGATTCCGTGACCGCCGTGGCCATGAATCGGAGAGCCGCGAGCACGTTGGATTTACCGGAGGCGTTCGCGCCGTAGACGGCCGCCACCCGGAGGAGGGGCATGTCGAACCCCTCCACCGAAGCGGTCGTCTCCGGCAGCTCCGTCAGGTTGGAGGCGACCAGAGACAGCTCCTGCTCGTCCCGGAGCGACCGGAAGTTCTCCACGCGGAACCGGATCAGCATCGTCGGCGTACCTCCTGAACGGATTCGAGGGCGTTCGTGCGCAATCTATGCACGAACGCCCTCGAAAGTACAGGATATCGCCTTACGGTTTCCGGACGCCGGCTCTCATCCCCGGCTCACCGGCCGGGAGCAGGCGCGCCCACGGGTCACCGTCGATTGCGGGCGTTGTACTCCTTCATCCGTCGATTGTAGGTGTCGAGCGCGTCCGAGAACTCACGGGCGAGGCGATCGAAGCGGGCGACGCGGGCGTTGTGATCGGCCACGAGGGCGTTCGCGCGGTCCACCAGCCCTGCGTGTTTCTGGACCTCGTCGACGGGAGCGCTGTCCGGGTACATCCGCTCCATCCCGCTGATCTGGGACTGGAGGGTCTCGATCTCGCTCCTGCCGCCGTCCAGCTCCCGCTGCATGCGCCGGAGGTCGCCCTGCATCGCCTCGAGCCGCGGCTTCTCCCTGGTGAGCCACGAGTACAGATCGACTCGCGCGGTCGCTTCGTCGCTCGCCCGGGAGCCGCGCGGGGAGGCGTTCCTCACGGGCGCGGTCCGCTCCCGACCCGCCGCCGGCACGGTCCCCGCCGTGGCCGTCGTGTCGGTGACGACCGGGTCCGACGAGCCTGTCCGGAACGCCTGGGCGTAGGAGCTGGATGCACCCGGGTCGGGATCGGGGGATCCACTCGCGGCCTCCCCTCCGGAACCCGCCGCCCAGAGCACGAGGGCGCAGAAAGCCGCGAACGCGACGCCCCGGTGCTTCTTCTCCCGCTGGGAGATCGGGACCTTCCCCATGAACGACCAGCTGTCGTCGCTCTGCTGGACCACCCGGTAGCAGGCGATCGGGAAGAGGGGGATGAACAGGACGACGAAGTAGAGCGTGGCGACGTAGGACTGCGTGCGGGCGTCGAAGCCTCGCCGCCCGTAGAGGCGCGTCCCTACGGTGTTGATGGTCCAGAGAGAGGGCGGGGACGAGATGGGCTTCATCCCGGCGAACAGCTCGATGTCGCTGCAGTGCTCGCGGACGACCGCTCCGAACGCGGCAAGCCAGCCCCCGCTCTGGAAGGAGGGGTGCTTCGAGACCACTCCGAGCACCGCCTGTGGCTGCCTGGCCTTGAGCAGCAGCGCCACGCTCGCCAGCGCCTCGTAGTTCGCGTCCGCGGGCTGGAGGCGCCTGGCGGCCTGCGAGATCGACGCCGCGGGCTCGAATGCTCCCATCCCGACCAGCTCCACCCCGAGCGTTCCCAGCTTCCAGGCGACGTACCGCTTCTGCTCGTCGTCGGCACACACCCGCTCCAGGCGGGCGAGGACCTGGGTGATCCCGGGAAGATCCTGCTGGAGGAGCTTGGACTCCAGGAGCTTGGTGAAGAACTGGAGATCTCCGAAGTCGACCTCTCCGTCGTGACGGATGGCCTGCTCCAGGGTGCGCTCCGCCGATGAGAAGTCCTTCTGGTCGAGATAGAGACCGGCCAGCCCGACGAAGTAGCTCGTGACGTCGTCCTCCGCCGCGGATGCCGTGACGATCGCCTGCCTGAACATCCGCTCGGCATCCTGGACCCGGCCCGCGAGCCGGTACGCGTGCCCCGCGTTGCCGTACCACTGCGGTGGCGGCTCCGGGCTGCGGAGCAGCCCTTCGTAGAGCGCGACGGCCTCGGCGCCCTTCTGCTGGTAGAGATAGCAGAGGCCCAGCCAGTTGCGCACGTACTCGAGATCCGGCTCCTCGACCAGGATCAGCCGCAGGTAGCGCTCGGCCTCGAGGTGCTCCTCGGCGTTCATGTGCTCGGAGGCGAGCCGGATCCAGTTGCGGATGCTCGCGCTCGGCATCCGGTCGTACTCCGCGCGCGAAGGCGCGTCACTGAGCGTCTCGTACGCTTCCCGGATGCGCTTGAACTCCTCGGGCGCCCGTTCGGGCGGATAGGTGCGCAGCAGGGCCCGGTACGCCCGCTTCACCTCGTCCCGGCCCGCGGTGCGCGCGATGCCGAGCCGCTCGTACAGGTCCTCCGCCTCGATCTTGGCCATGGTCGCAGCTCGGGTGTGTCAGTCCATCTCGAAGAGGAGGTCCAGGAGCTCTTTCTCCTTCTGGTCCACCCTCGCTTCGTCCCGCCCGGCGAGGGCGGCCTTCAGCTCGTTCAGGAGGCGCTCCACGGGGACGCGGCCCTGCCCGGCCGCCGCGGACAGGCGCTTCTCCGTGTGGTCGATCAGCGCTGCCACGCGGCCGTAGAACGGCGAGCTCCTCCAGTCGATCGCCGGCGCCGCGTCCGGGCCGGAAGGGGCCGGTGCCGGAGCGGCCGTCGCTGCGGGGCCCTGCGCCGTCGCGTGCCGCTCCAGGCGCTGCTTCGCGCGCGCCCTCTCCCCTTCCGACATCGTGATCCCGTCGGGCGCCATCATGACCCGGGTCTCCTTGCCGGTACGAGGGTCGCGGGCGGCGACGTCGATCGTGCCGTTGAGGTTGTAGGACATCTCGATCTCGATCTCCTGCCCCGCAGGCCCGGGATTCGGAATCCGGTGGGGGAACTCACCCACCATCACGTTCTGCTCGCAGAGGAAGGCGTCCCCCTGGTACACGCGGACGTGGATCTGCTGCTGGAGATCGATCATCGTCCGGTAATGCTCGGCCTTCGTACAGGGGATCGTGGTGTTCTTCTGGACTATGGGGCTGAACACGCCCGGGACCATCCGCCCGTCGATCTCCGTCACCACCTCCACGCCGAACGTGTGCGGCGAGACGTCCGTGATGACCAGGTCTTCGGGATCGATCACGCGCGCCTCGATTCCCGAGAGGACGGCGGCTCCGAGGGCGACCGCCTCGTCCGGGCTGACCTCCGTGCGCAGCGTGCGTCCGCCGAAGAAGTCGCTCACGAACTGCCGTACGAGGGGGATCCGCGTGGAGCCGCCGATCATCAGGACGGTGTCGATCTCCTGGGGGCGGACGGCTTTTGCCTCCAGCGCCTCCGTCATCTGCGCTCGAGTGGACTCGACCAGGGCCCGGATCAGCGCCTCGAACTCGGCCCGGGTGACGGTCCTCTCGTAGTCGATCGGATCGCCGTCCGGTCCCATCCCGATGTTGTCGAGGACGATCCGGACGGAGTCGGCCGAGGAGAGTGCCTCCTTCGCCTTCTTCGCCTCGGCTTTGAGCCGCTGCCGGAGCCGCGGCGTGGACACGAGGTCGATCCCGGTCGCGCGGAGGCACTCCTGGTGGAGGAGGCGCATGAGCCGCTCGTCGAAGTCCTTGCCGCCGAGCCGGCTGTTCCCGGTGCTCGCCATCACGTCCAGGTAGCCCTCGCTGAGCTCCAGCACGGTCACGTCCAGCGTGCCGCCTCCCAGGTCGTAGACCAGGACCTTCTCCTCCACCCCGGGCCGCTCGATCCCGTAGGCGAGGGCGGCCGCCGTGGGCTCGTTGATCAGGCGCCGGAGCTTCAGGCCCGCGATCTCGGCGGCATCCTGGGTGGCGCGCCGCTGCCGGTCGTTGAAATAGGCCGGCACGGTGATGACGGCCTCGCGCACCGGCTCACCGAGATACTTCTCGGCCTCGTCCTTGAGGTGCCGGAGGATCCTCGCGGAGATCTCCTGGGGGGTGAACTCCTCGCTCCCCAGCGTGATCCGCTCCTCCGTCCCCATCTTCCGCTTCACCTCCGCGACGGCACGGTCGGGCTTCGGGATCAGGAGCCCCTCCGCGAGCTGGCCGACGCAAAGCTCGCCACTGGTCTCGATGCCGATCACGGAGGGGAGGATGCCGTGCGGCGCCCCCCGCACCTCCCGGATCAGCATGGGCTTGCCGTTCCTCAGGATCGCCACCTCCGAAGTGGAGGTGCCGAGGTCGATGCCGACGATCATGGAGAGCTCCCTCAGCGCGTTGTGATCACCTCGGCCCGGCGGAGCACCGCGCCCTGGTAGCGAAAGCCCCGACTGACGACCTGCACGATCTGGTAGGCCGGCTGGCCGTCACCCGGCTCGACGGTGTCCAGCGCCTCGTGCACCTCCGCGTCGAACGGCTCGCCCTCCGCGGCGATCTCGGTGAGGCCGATCTCCTCCAGGATGAGGAGGGTCTTCCGTGTGAGCCGCTCCAGGTGCGTGACCCACTTCGCGTTGGCGTTCTGGCGCGCGAGCACCATCACGTCGTCGAGGGTGTCGACGATGCCGAGCGTCCGGCTGGCCGCCCGGTGCGCCTGCTCCCGCAGCCGGGCGCTCTCCCGGC
The DNA here is from genome assembly GCA_963733105.1 of uncultured Gemmatimonadales bacterium. Lineage (GTDB taxonomy): Bacteria > Gemmatimonadota > Gemmatimonadetes > Longimicrobiales > Longimicrobiaceae > JAFAYN01. Next base: position 395,518 of record CAVTCB010000012.1, read on the forward strand.
GATGCTCGTCCGCCTGCTCCCTCGCCTCGCGGAGCTGGCCTTCCAGGAACTCCGCGGCCTGGTTGGCCCGCATCTGCTGCTTGCCCAGGCGGGCCAGGTTCTTCGAGACCAGGTCCCATTGCTCGAGGAGCGGGGGAGCGTGCTCCGCTTCTTCTTCCGCGTCGAGATCCAGCTCGACCGGGGCAAGGCGGGCGAGCTCTTCCTGGATCGAGAAACCGGGAGGTGGGTCCATGGCTCCGTCCCGTGCCGGGCGAGAGGGCGGCTGATGCTGTCGGATCACCCCCTCCAGCCGCCTGGCGGGGAGGAGGTCGGGAAGGTGGTCGAGGGCGCATCGCACCTCCCGCTCGGCTCCGGCCAGGTCGGTACGCTGCGAGGCTTCGAGCGCGGCGTTGTACGCCGCCAGCCCCTTCCCGATGGCTCCCCTCTCGAAGGAGCGGAGCCACTCTTCCGGGCCGGGGTCGCCGCTCCGCGCCGCTTCCCGGAACGCTCTCCGGGCGGCCCGGGCGTCGCCCAGGGCGAGCGTCACCAGGCCCAGCGCCTTCCAGGCACCCGTGTCCGAACGATCGAGGTCGAGGGCTCCGGCCAGCGCTCGCCGGGCACGGTGGTATTCACCTCGACGCGCCGCGGAAAGGCCGGCACGCCGGAGTCGCTCGGCTTCGGCGAGGATCTGCTCACGGGCCCGGCTACAGAGACACCGCGCAGGGGGAGCATCGCACGCGAAGCAGACCGGCTCGCCTGCGCGGGACATGGGACGATCGGGGGTGAGAAGGTTCGGGCAGGGCGGTGGCGGCGCCCGGAGCGGGGCCGTTTACCGAATGTTTATCCTAATGGGGGCGGGGACGGGAGTGCAATACCTGCAACCATCGGCAAGTCACGGGAGCGGAGGGCCTGGGATTCGAACCCAGAAGTCCTTTCGGACGCCGGTTTTCAAGACCGGTGCAATAGCCATTCTGCCAACCCTCCGGAAGCCTGGAATTTCGACCGCTTCCCACTTTCCGTCAACCCGCTTCCCGGAACCCCGCGCCGCCGCTGGAATCCCGCACCGGGCATACCGCTTGCACGGCCGCACGGGGATTGGTGAGCGCCGAACCGACAGCCGGGAAACCGATGACGAGATACAGAGCCCGAGCCGCCGCGGCGGCCCTCCTGGTCCTCGCCGCCGCGTGCGGCGGAGGGGACGACGAGCCGCAGACGGAGACGGCCGAGCCCGGCGTCGCCCAGGCCAGCACCCCGCGCGGCGTTCAGCCGTACTGGGGCGACGAGCGCCCCATGACCCCCGAGGAGCTGCAGCGTGGCCGGCTGGACGAGTCGTGGTCGCAGGTGGTCCAGCTCGACCCCGTCACCGCCGCCGACAGCGCCCGCAACCCCGAGAAGTGGGAGCAGATCACCGCGCAGAGCGTCAACAACTCCCCCGTCCACCTCCCCGTGTACGGCGACGTGGGCGGCCCCACCGCGCTCCGCGTGCAGATCCTCCTGGACCGGGCCCTGTTCTCCCCCGGGATGATCGACGGGCGCTGGGGGAAGAACACCGCCAAGGCCGTCTACTGGCTCCAGAAGCGCGAGGGGCTGCGCGCCACCGGCCGCGCCGACAGCGCCACCTTCACGCGGCTCGCGAAGCTCGCCGGCGAGCCCACCGAGCTGGTGCGCGCGCACCGGCTCACCGCCGGGGACGTGGAGGGGCCCTTCGTGGACCTCCCGGAGGGGAACGGCGACGAGATCTACGAGATCGCCAAGAAGGAGTGCACCTGCTACGAGTCGCTCACCGAGAAGCTGACCGAGCAGTTCCACGTCACCTCCGAGCTGCTGGAGAAGCTGAACCCGGGGGTCAGCCTGGACGGGCTCCGGGCCGGGCAGACCGTCAACGTCCCCAACGTGCGCGACCCGCCGCCCGCGCCGCCGGGGAGGTGGCCCGCATCGAGGTGTCCGGGCAGGGGAGCTTCGTCCACGCCCTGGACCGGGCCGGACGCATCCTCTACCACTTCCCGTCCACCCTGGGCTCCACCTACGACCCGTCGCCGCAGGGGAGCTTCACCATCACCTCGGTCACCGAGGACCCGTGGTGGCACTTCCAGCCGTCCATCCTGGCGCACGTCCCCGACGACAAGCCCGAGGCGCGCATCCCCCCCGGGCCCAACAACGCCGTGGGGCTGGTGTGGATGGACCTGTCGGCGCCGCACTACGGCATCCACGGCACCAAGTCGCCCGAGACCATCGGGTACGCCACCTCCGCCGGGTGCGTGCGGCTCACCAACTGGGACGCCCTCTTCCTGAGCAGGCGCGTGGCGAAGGGAACCCCGGTCCGGTTCCGCGACACCCGCGCCGCCGACGGGGCGGGCGGCGAGCGCCCCGACACTTCCGGCGGCAGCCCGTCGCGAGCGTCGGCGGACGGGCGGAGCCGCGCCGCGGGCGCGGACTCCGCCGGACGCAGGTCCACGCGGTGACGACGTCGCGGCCGGCGGGCGGGGACCGTCCCGCCCCGGCCCACCCGCGCGAGGCGAGACCATGACCCAGGCATACGAGCGTCTTCTCGTCGGACACGTCCTCGCCGGACGCTACGAGGTCGGGGAGGTGATCGGGCGGGGCGGGATGAGCGTGGTCTACCACGGGACCGACCGGACGCTCGGCCGCCCGGTCGCGGTCAAGGTGGTCTCGCTCCCCTCCGTCTCCGACGAGATGCGGGCCAACCTGCGCGAGCGCTTCCGGCGCGAGGCTGGCTCCGCCGCGTGCATCCCGCACCACCCCAACGTGGTGCAGGTGTACGACTACGGAACCGACCCCGAGCTGGACCTGGACTTCATCGTCATGGAGCTCCTGGTGGGGCGCGACCTCAAGGAGGCCCTCGCCGCCGGCGGCCTCCCGCCGCAGCAGGGGATCCGCCTCCTCCGCGAGGCGGCGCGCGGGCTGGCCGCGGGGCACCGGGTGGGAATCGTGCACCGCGACGTGAAGCCCGCCAACCTCTTCCTGGTGGGCGAGGGGAACGTGGAGTCGGTGCGCGTCCTGGACTTCGGGATCGCCAAGCCGCTCGACGCCGACCCGGAGGCCGACCTCACGCGCACCGGGCACTTCGCCTACTCGCCCGCGTACGCGTCTCCCGAGCAGCTGCGCCGCGAGCGCGCGTTCACCCCCGCTTCGGACGTGTACCAGCTCGGACTGATCGGCTACGAGCTGCTGGCGGGGGAGCGCCCCTTCGACGAGGCGGAGCGGCTCCGCATCCGCGCAGGGGAGCGGCTGGAGGTGCCCGTGCGCGGCCGCTGGTCGCACGCCCCCTCCGCGCTCCGCGCCGTGCTGGAGCGGGCGCTGCGGGCGGAGCCGGAGGAGCGCTACGCCGACGCCGGGGAGCTGGCGGAGGCGCTCGCGGCGGACGACGTGGACTGGGACGAGACGGTGATCGACGCCCCGCTCCTGGTGGCCACCGCCGCGGCGGCGCCCCCGCGCGTGGTGGAAGCGCCCCCGGTGGAGGAGCCCGCCCTGCGGGAGCGGGTCCGGCCCGCGGAGCCGCCGCCGGCGGCGCACGGCGTGCCGGTGGGGGTGTCGGGGGCGGGCGCAGGACGGGTGCACGCCGCGCCGGAGCTGTGGACGCGCCTGGCGGCGGTCCCCCCGGTGGGATGGGTGGTGGCGCTCCTGGTGGCGGCGGTGCTCCTGGTGGCGCTGGTGCGGGGCGGGGGCGGCGGCGGGGACCCAGCGGAGGCGGGCGTCGTCCCGGCGGGGGGTCTCGCCGTCCCCGGCGCCCGGGCGGACGAGGGTGGCGGGGGGGGGATCACGCTGGCGGGGGGGGTCACGGGGGAGGCGCAGCGCGTGGTGGTGGACCTCAACCGCGCCTGGGTGGACGGCGACCTCACCCGGCACGTGGGGTACTACGCCTCGCGGGTGGACTACTACAACTCCCGGCGGCTCCCCCGCTCGGGGGTCCGGCGCGACCGGCGGCGAGACCTGGAGCGCTACCCGGAGCGGCGCATCGAGATCGAGGAGCTGAAGGCGGAGGTGCTGGACGAGGACCAGGTGCGGGTGCTGGCCCGCAAGAGCTGGCGCTTCGGCGGGGGGGAGCGCGGGGAGCGGACCGGGAGCGGGCTCCAGGAGTACGTCCTGAAGCGGGACGACGACGACGGGAAGTGGTACGTGGTGTCCGAGCAGCTCCTGGAACAGACCGAGCGGCGGACTCCGCCGGCCGGGGAGCGGGAAGAAGACGGCTGAGGGCGGAGGTACGACCCACTTTGCGGAGGGGGAATGGCTGAGGCGCTGGAGCGGCTGCTGATCGGACGGACGCTCGCCGGGCGGTACGAGGTCGGCGAGGTCATCGGACGGGGCGGGATGAGCGTGGTCTACCGCGGGGTGGACCAGACGCTCGGCCGCCCCGTGGCCGTGAAGCTCATCTCCCTCCCCACCGCCTCGGAGGAGATGCGCGCCAACCTGCGCGAGCGCTTCCGGCGCGAGGCGGGCTCGGCGGCGAGCATCCCGCACCACCCCAACGTGGTGCAGATCTACGACTACGGGACGGACCCCGAGCTGGACCTGGACTTCATCGTCATGGAGCTCCTGGTGGGGCGCGACCTCAAGGAGGCGCTCTCGGGCCGCCCCCCCACGCGCGACGAGGCGGTCCGCATCCTCCGCGAGGCGGCGCGCGGGCTCTCGGCGGGGCACCGGGTGGGGCTGGTGCACCGCGACGTGAAGCCCGCCAACCTGTTCCTGGCGGGGGCGGACCGCTTCGAGTCGGTGCGCGTCCTGGACTTCGGGATCGCCAAGCCCCTCGCCGGCGGCCAGGGGGATGACCTGACGCTGGCGGGGCACCTCCCGCACTCCCCGGCGTACGCCTCGCCGGAGCAGGTTGACCCCGCCCGCCCCGTGACTCCCGCCTCGGACGTGTACCAGCTCGGGCTGATCGGCTACGAGCTGCTCAGCGGCGAGCGCCCGTTCGACGACGACGGGCGGGCCCGCATCCGCGCGGGGGAGGACGTCCCGGTGCGCGGGGGGCCGGCGTGGGAGGCGGTCCCCGTGCCGCTGCGGGAGATGGTGCTGCGGGCGCTCCGCCCCCGCCCCGAGGACCGCTACCCGGACGCGGCGGAGTTCGCGGAGGCGCTCTCCGCGGCCGCGGAGGACGAGCGCACGCTGGCGGCGGGCGCCGCTCCCCCGCCCCACGCGGAGGACGCCACGGTGGCGGCGCCCCCGCTCCCCCCGCGCCCGGAGCCGGTGGTGGTCGCGGCGCCTCCTCCGCAGCCCGCGGCGCCGCAGCCGCAGCCGCGTCCTGCCCCCGCGCCGCGACCGGCCCGCGCCGGAGGGGGGTGGCGGGCGGATCGCGATGATCGCGGGGGGGCTCCTCCTGCTGGCGCTGGTGGCGTGGGGGATCTCGCGGATGGGCGGGGGCGGCGAGCCCGCGGACCCGGGCCGCACGGCGGCCGCGGAGCCGGCGGACACGGGGGCGACGGCGCGCGAGTTCGAGGGGCTGGAGAGGGAGGCGGCGCGGAAGGAGTCGCAGGGCGCGGGTACCGTCCCGGCCGGAGGGGAGGCCCCCGCGGCGCAGCCGCGGGACGAGGAGGCGGGGCGCGCCGCGGCGGAGGAGGTGCAGCGCACGGTCGCGCAGCTCAACGAGACCTGGGTGCGCGGGGAGATGGACCGGCACCTGGCCCACTACGCGGACCGGGTGGACTTCTACGGGACGGCGGGGGCGCCGAAGAGCCGGGTGCGGGAGGAGCGGGAGAACGACCTGCGCACCTTCAACCGCGACCGCGAGATCCGCATCGTCCGCCAGGCGGTCACCTTCCCCTCTCCCGGCCGCGCCATCGCGCTGGTGGACAAGGAGTGGGACTTCGAGGGGGATCGGCTGCGCCGAAGCGGGGCCGGGCGGCAGGAGATGATCCTGGAGCGGCGGGACGGGCGTTGGCTGGTGGTGTCGGAGCGGCTGACGGAGACGTACCGGTCCAGCCAGGAGCCCCGCTAGGCGGGAGGGGCTACCCCTTCCCCTTCTTCCCGCCTCCCTTCCCCCGCTCCTCGCCGCGGCCCCTCCCCCGGCCGCGGCTCCCGCCCTTCTCCTCGCGGATCTCGGGCTCCCGGCGTGCCCGCACGGCCGCGCGCTCGCGAAGCGCCGTGCGCCGGGGGACCACGATCCGGGAGGCGACCACGTACCCGCCTTCGGTCCCCCCCTCCACGCGCACCGAGTCGCCCGGCTCCAGCGCCTCCACCGCGACCGGGTCCCCGTCCGGCGTCACCGTCTCCGTGAGCGGGCCCACCACCACGCGCAGGTCGGGGAGCGCGGCGTCGCCCGGGCGCAGCAGGAGCGCGTCCCGCGAGTCGGAGGCGGCGAGCACGGTCCCGTCCGCCTCCACCCGCGAGGGGAGGCTCCCGCCGTAGCGAAGGCCGTTCACCGTCACGATCGCGCCGCCCGGCACGGCCACCGATCCGGGAAAGGCCAGCCCGCTCTCCGCGTCCAGCCGCACGCCGCGCAGCTCCACCGTCCCCTCCTCCGGGAGCCCGGCCACCTCCATCCGCGCCCCGCCGAAGCGCAGCGTCGCCGTGCCCCCCGCGCCCTCCACCTCGAAGGCGCCGCCGGCCACCGGGAGCGCGCGCTCCCCCGCCGCCGTCCGCGTGTACACCGTGTCCGGCGCGCCCGCGGGGTCGCGGAGCGTGCCGCGCAGCACGGCCCCCTCCGCGCCGCCGCAGGCCGGGAGGAGGAGGACTGCGGCGATGCGAAGGAGGCGTCGGGGCGATACGGTCATTCCCGTTGGATTGGAGGTGTAGGTCGTCGGCGGGGCGCTCCCTCCGGAAAGCGAGAACTCGCTTCGCTCAGACAGCTCGCTTTCCTCCGGGAGCACCCCACCTCCTCCCGTGGGCGGCTCCTACTGCAACTCACCGTACGGGTCAGCAGTTGCGTGAGGGATGCGAGCCCGAAGGGGCGAGACCCGGCGCCGTTTGCCGGGGCTCGACTCCGTTGGGAACGGTTGTATCGTTCCCTACGGAGCCGCAGCCCGACCCCCGCGCCAGCGGGGGGCACGCCCGAACCCTCCTCGCTCCCTCAACCCTCCAGAGGCGGAAGCGACTCCTCGCGCTCCAGGACCCCCCGCACCACGCCGTACACCCGCTCCATCAGCTCGTCCCCCGACGACCCGTCGTACCCGTCCGTGGGAATGGGCTCGGCGAAGTGGATCTGCACCGGGCGCGGGCGGATGCGCCACGAGTCGGGCCGCATCACGTCGTAGCTCCCCACCATCACCGTGGGCACCACGGGGACTCCCGCCTCCACGGCGAGCATGAACGCCCCCTTCTTGAAGGGTTGGAGGCGCCCGGTGCGGGAGCGGGTCCCCTCGGGGTAGATGATGACGGCGCTCCGCTCGCGGCGGATCTGCTCGCCGGCGCGTCGCAGGCTCTCCAGGGCGAGCTGCCGGTTGGAGCGGTCGATGGAGACGTGCCCCGCGGCCTTCCACGCGGCCCCGAAGAGGGGGATGCGCTCCAGCTCCTTCTTGGCGACGAAGTGGAAGGGGACGGGGAGGACGGAGGCCAGAGCGAAGATGTCGAACCAGGAGACGTGGTTGGAGACGATGACCTGCGCCTCCGGCCGCACGTTCTCCAGCCCGCGGGTCTCGATGCGGACCCCGGCCGCGCGCACGATGGCCCGCGCCCACCCCTGCGTCACCCGCACGTACAGGTCGCCGCGCACGCCCCGGAGCGAGGCCGCGATGGCGCGCATCCCGTAGAAGACCGTCGCCCCCACGATGACCATGTACACCCACAGCGTCCGGATCACGTCCCCTCCGCGAAGTGCTGGAACCCCTCGACCCCCATGGGCCGGCGGTGCCCGTCGGGGTCCACCCACCACACCCCGTCCCCCCCTCCGATCCGTCCCACCGGGGTGAGGCGGACGCCGGTCTCCCGCTCGAACGCGGCGACGTGGGGCGCCACGCTCCCCACGGCCGCGGCGAAGCACAGCTCGTACTCCTCGCCCCCGGCCACGGCCAGGCGGAGCGCGTCCTCCTCGTCCTCCGCGGCCGCGCGCGCGGCGGGGTGCACCGGGATCATCTCGGGCGAGAGGAGGACGGCGCCCCCGCTGGCGGCCGCCAGGTGCGCGGCGTCGCCCGCCAGCCCGTCGGACAGGTCCACCATGGCCCGGAGCACGCCCCGCTCGCGCAGCCAGAGCGCCTCCCGCACGCGCGGCGCGGGGCGGACGAAGCGCGCCCGCGCGGCGGGGGACGGCGCCTCCCCCCGCAGGAGGGAGCGGAGCGCGGCGGCGGGGGCTCCCAGCTCGCCGGTGACCCACACCTCGTCGCCGCGCCGCGCGCCGGAGCGGAGCACCGGGCGGGGCGCCTCCCCCACCACGGTGACGTCCACCACCAGCGGCCCGGGGGAGCGCGTCACGTCCCCGCCCAGCACCGCGCCGCCCACGCTCTCGGCCACCTCGCGCACCCCGGCCATCAGCTCCACGGCCGGCGCGCCGGCGTCCCCCTCCGGGAGCCCCAGCGACACCAGCACGCCGATGGGGCGGGCGGCCACGGCGGCCAGGTCGCTGAGCGCCGCCGCCGCGGCGCGGTAGCCGATCTCGCGCGGGGACATCCAGTCGCGCCGGAAGTGCACCCCCTCGACGCTCATGTCGGAGGAGAGGGCGATCCCGCTCCCGGCCACCACCGCGCAGTCGTCCCCCGGCCCCACCGGGACGTCCGGGCGCGGCTCCGCGGGCGCCGGGTAGAAGCGGCGGATCAGGTCGAACTCGCGCCCCTCGCCGAGGCGGACGGGCACCCGTCGGTCAGGTGTCACTCGGAGAGAGGTGTGGGGAGCCCGCGAGCGTTATACGGCGAAGATACGTCGCCCGCGACCGTGGGGCGAGGGTCCGGAGAACGAGATCCTTGACGGCGGGCCCGGCCCGCCGCATAGTGTATGAGCGTATCTAGTACACCAACACAGACCGTACACCTGTGCTCATCTCTCTCGACCTCTCCGACGCCCGGCCGATCTACCAGCAGATCGTGGACGAGGTGCGCCGCGCCCTGGTCCTGGGGACGCTGGCGCCGGAGGACCCGCTCCCCTCGGTCCGCGCGCTGGCGGCGGAGCTGCGGGTGAACCCCAACACGGTCCAGCAGGCGTACCGCGAGCTGGAGCGGGCGGGGGTGATCTACTCGCGCCGCGGCCAGGGGACGTTCGTTTCGGGGGCGGGGAGCGCGAGCGAGCGCGACCTCCTCCTCCGCGACGTGGCGGAGCGGGCGCTCCGCGACGCGCGGCGCTACGGCATAGAGCCCGACGAGCTGGCCGAGGCCGTTCTCCGCGCGGCGGAGCTGGCCCCTTCCCTACCCCCAACCCCACACGACCGATGAGCCTCCCCTCTCTCCCCACCCGCCTCGGCGGCGACCTGGCCCTGGAGACCCACGCGCTGGAGAAGCGCTACGGCCCGGACGCGCTGGCGCTGGACGGGCTGGACCTGGAGGTCCCCGCGGGGGCCGTGTACGTGCTGGCCGGGCCCAACGGCGCCGGGAAGAGCACGGCCATCCGGGTGCTGCTGGACCTGGTGCGCGCGGACCGCGGGTCGGCCCGCGTCCTGGGCATCCGCACGGACGCGGACCCGGCGCTGGTGCGCGCGCAGATCGGCTACGTCCCGGAGTCGGCGGAGACGGCGTACGGCTGGCTCACGGTGGAGAAGTTCCTGCGCCACCACGCGGCCTTCTTCGAGGCGTGGGACTGGGGCTACGCGGAGCTGCTCTGCCGTCGGCTGGGCATCCCTCTGCGGGAGAAGATGAAGGGGCTCTCCAAGGGCGTGTCCCGCAGCGTGGTGCTGGTGACGGCGCTGGCGCACCGCCCGCCCGTGCTCCTGCTGGACGAGCCCACGGACGGGCTGGACCCGCTGGCGCGGGAGGAGCTGGGGACGCTCCTGGTGGAGCACATGAGCGCGTCGCCCACGACGCTCCTCTGGTCCACGCACCACGTCCACGAGGTGGACCGCCTGGCGGACCACGTGGGGGTGCTGCGGGAGGGGAAGCTCCTCCTCCAGGCCCCGCGCGACGAGCTTCGCCTCCGCCTGCGGCGCTACCGGGCGCAGGTGCCGGAGGGGTGGGCGGGGGCGCCGGCCCTGAACGGCGAGGTGCTGCTGCGCGAGGGGACGGGGCGCGAGATCGCCTGGACGGTGTGGGGCGACGAGGAGGAGGTGGGCGGGGTGCTGGCCGCGGCGGGCGCGACGGTGCGCGAGGCGGCGCCGCTCTCGCTGGAGGACGCGACGCTGGCGCTGCTGCGCGCCGGGAGGGCGGCGTGAGCACCCCGGCGCTGCGCTCTCCCGCGCGCGCGGAGCCCGTGGCGAGGAGCTACCTGCGCCTGCTGGCCGGCGGGCGGGCCGTCCGGGTCTGCCTGCTGGCGCTTCTCCTGGTGGTCCTGTGCGGGGTCAACTCCCTGGCCTTCGAAGGGTTCGCGTGGGGGGTCCTGCTCATGGCCTTCTTCCCGCTGGTCCAGTGGGGAGCCACCGGCCGGAGTCCGCTGGAGCACGCCCTCCCCATCGGCCGCGTCCGCGACGACCTCCTGCGGGTGGCGTGCGGCGCCGTCTGGGCCGCCGCGGCGCTGGCGCTGGCGGTGGGGCTCACCTCGCTGCTGTCCGCCCTCGGGAACGGCCGCGGCGACGGCTTCGGGGTGTACCCTCCCCTGCTCTTCGTGCTGGGGCTCGCCGCCTACCTGCTCGGCGCGGCCGTGTGGGTCGGGGGGCGGGGGAGCGGCGCCCTGGTCGCCGTGGCCATCCTGGTCTGGGGATCGGCTCCCGCCCTGCTCCGGCTGGGGCCCGGCCCCAGGCTGATGCGTCTCCTGGCCCTGCGCGAGCCGCCGTCGGACCGGGAGGTGCTGGCGCTCGCCGGGGTGGCGGCGCTCGCCCTGGCCGCGGCGCTCGGCACCGTGGCGCTCGCGGCGGGGAGACGGGCCCGGCTCCCCGCGGTGCGCTCCGGCCGGACGCGAGGGAGCCGTGGCTTGCCGCTCCCGGCGGGGGCTCCGCGGCTTCCCCTCGGGGCCCTGCGACGCCCCACCCCGCTCCACGTGGTGCTATGGCGGGAGGCCGCCCTCATCCGGAACTTCATGCTCGCGGGGATGGCGGTGGTCGCGTTCGTGGCGCTCTGGGTGCTCCCCCTGCGCCAGCAGGGACCGGGGCGGGAGCACGCCTGGACGAGCGCCGTCTACCTGTACGCGCTCGTCTGGCCGACCTTCGTCTGGATGCCGTGGAACACTCCCGGGCGCGTGTGCGCGGAGCCGCTCCCGGTGGCGGCGGCGACGCACCGGCTGGTGCGCGTCGCGGCGGGGGCGGTGTGGCTGGAGGCGGCCGTGCTGGTGCTGGCCGCGGCGCGGGGATTCCCTCCTCCGACGGCCGGGGTCGCGTGCGTGGCGCTCCTGCTCTACCTGCTCGGCTGCTTTCCTTACCTCCTGGCCCGCGAGCACGTGGTCGGCTGGGCGTACGCGTGGCTCTTCTTCGCCCTGCTGGTGATGCTCCCGCTGGTCTGGAACAACGCGCCGCGCACGCTCTTCTCGCCGGCCTCCGCGCTCTCGGTGCTCTTCCTCCCCGACCCCGGTCCCTGGCTCCCCGCCACGCTGCTGTGGGGCGCCCTCCTCGCCACGCTGGTGGCCGCCGCCGCCGCGCTCGGCGTACGGCAGGAGCGCGGCGTCGCCCGGTCGCCCGCGGAAACGACCGGGAGGGCCGCGTGAGCCCGCCGGCGCTGCGGGCGCCCGCGCGAGCCGTCGCCGTCGCGCGGCATTACCTCGTGCTGATCGGCGGTGCGGGCGGACGCTGGGGCGTCGTCGCCGCCCTGGTCATGACGTCCACGAGCTTCGGAGAGCAGGACAGCTTCTCGGGCGTGCGCAACGTGCTCCTGCTGGCGCTCTTCGCCCCGCTCCTCCACTGGCGCGGCCTCGGGCGCAGGAGCGAGCTGGACGCCTCCATGCCGTTCGGCCGGACCGGGCACGACCTGCTCCGCGTGGCGTGCGGAGCGCTGTGGACCGCCGCTACGGTCGCTCTCTCGGCGGGACTCGCCATGGCGGCGAGCCTCCTCGGCACCGGCACGCGGTTCGGAGGATACCCCGGATGGTACCCGCTTCCCGCCGTGACCGCGGGGGTGACGCTGTACCTGCTCGGCTCGGCCGTGTGTCTGCGCGCCCGGCATCCCGGGCGGACACTGGTGCTGGCGTACTTCCTTACCTTTTTGGGGTTTCTCCCCATCCACTACTTCCTGTCCTTCTTCGGATTTCCCTCCGTCAACGGGGGGACCTTCGAGTGGGCCCTGGTCGCGGCGGGCTGGAGCTCCGCCGGAGGACTCCAGGCCACTCCCCGCGAGTACCTGACGGGAGCCGTGACCTGGCTCGCCGTCGCCTCGCTGGTCGTGTGGACGACGGCCAGCGCCGACGGGTGGCTGGAGCGGGTGGCGGCGAGTCCCGCGGGCCGGCTCTGGACGGCGCTCCGCCGGCGGCTCCCGGCGCGCCGGCGCCCTCCGGCCCGCCACCCGGGACGCCGGAGCGGCGGCGTCCGGCGTCCTGCGCCGCTCGCGCCGGTCCTCTCGCGGGAGGTCGCGCTCCTCGGGCGGCGGATGGCCTGGCCCCTGTTCCTGCTGGCCGTGATCGTGTGGGCCAACGTGTCGGGCGACCTGGACCCCGCCAACCAGGCGCCGCCGAACGCCCTGAGCCCGATGGGCTTCAGCCCGCTCAAGCTCGCGCTCTTCCTCCCGGCGCTCGTGTGGCTGGACGCCCGGGGAGCACGCCGCGAGTACGAGGAGGCGCTCCCCACCGGCGCGGCCACGCGCCGGATGCTGCGGCTGGCCGCCGGCGCGACATGGCTCTGCCTGGCGGTGGTGGGGATGGTCGGGGCCCAGGCGCTCTCCGGGGTCGCGGCAGGGAAGATCGCGTCGCTGTCCGCCGTCCCGGCGCGGGTGTGGATCGGCGTGCCCGGCGCGGGCCTGACCCTGTACCTGCTGGGCTCGCTCCCCTTCCTGCTGGCTCCCCGCCGCCTGTTCGTGTGGGCGGTGTCCTGGTACCTGGCCCTGCCGCTCCTCGGATCGCTCGCCCGGATGCTGCAGGGGGACGGACCGCTCTGGCGCCTCTCCCCGTCGGCCGCCTTCGCGCCGGTCGGATTCGCCCCGGGGGAAGCCCTCCCCTGGGAGGGAGCCCTCCTCCTCTGGTTCCTGCTCTCCGTCGCGGCGGCGTCGTACGCCACCGTGGAAGGCGCGCGGCGCAGCCGGACCGGCCGCGCGACCCGCACCCGCGCCCACACCCTCCCGCCCGTCACGTCTCCCGCCTGACGAACGACGCGCCGGCACCCGTACAGGGTGCCGGCGCGGTACACGAAGAAGCCGCGTGAGGGATGCGAGCCCGGAGGGGCGAGACCCCGCGTAGTTTGCGGGGGCTCGACTCCGTTGGGAACGGTCGTATCGTTCCCTACGGAGCCGCAGCCCGACCCCGCGCCAGCGGGGGCACGCCCAAATCCTCCCCGTTCGACGAATCAGTACGCCGGCGGGTCGCTCGCCGGGAAGGACTCCTGCGACCCCTCCGTGACCTTGGCGTCCGGGTGCTCGCCGTGGGCCACCGGCGCGGCCGGAGTCCCCGAGATCGCCTCCGCCTTCTGCTTCCCGGAGATCAGCTGCCGGAGCACGTACTGGAGGATGCCGCCGTTGAGGTAGTACAGCACCTCCTGCGGCGTGTCGATGCGGATGTGCGCCCGGAACTCCCGCGACGACCCGTCCTCGGCCGTGGCGCGCACCGTCAGCTCGCGCCCGTTCGCGAACCGCGAGTCGATGGCGTCCTTGAGCCCCACCACGTCGAAGGTCTCGCGCCCGCTCAGACCCAGCGAGTCCACGCTCTCCCCCGGGAGGAACTGCAGCGGGAGGATCCCCATCCCCACCAGGTTGGAGCGGTGGATGCGCTCGTAGCTCTCCGCGACCACGAACCGGATCCCCTGCAGGTACGGCCCCTTGGCCGCCCAGTCGCGCGACGACCCCGAGCCGTACTCCTTCCCGGCCAGCACCGCCAGCGGGGTCCCGTCCTGCTGGTACCGCATGGCGGCGTCGTAGATCGTGGTGATCTCGTCGTCGGGGAAGTAGGTGGTGTACCCCCCCTCCGTCCCCGGCGCCAGCCGGTTGCGGATGCGCACGTTGGCGAAGGTGCCGCGCACCATGGCCTCGTGGTTCCCGCGCCGCGACCCGTACGAGTTGAAGTCCTTGGGCTCCACCCCGTGCTCGGTCAGGTACCGCCCGGCGGGGGAGTCCTTCTTGATGCTCCCGGCGGGGGAGATGTGGTCGGTGGTCACCGAGTCGCCCAGGAGCGCCACGGCGCGCGCGCCGCGGATGTCCTCGGTGGTCGTCGGCGCCTCCTTGGACATCCCCTCGAAGTACGTGGGGCGGCGCACGTAGGTGGAGTCCTCGCCCCAGGCGAAGCGGTCGCCGGTGGGGATGTCCATGGACTTCCACCGCTCGTCGCCCTCGAACACCGAGGCGTAGCTGCGGCGGTACATCCCCGACTCGATGGACGACTGGATCGCCCCCTGCACCTCCGCGCCCGTGGGCCAGAGGTCCTTGAGGAACACCGAGCGCCCCTCGGGGTCGGTCCCGATCGGCTCGTTGTACGGGTCCCAGTCGATGCGCCCGGCGATGGCGAAGGCCACCACCAGCGGCGGGGACATCAGGAAGTTGGCGCGCACCTCGGAGTTGATGCGCCCCTCGAAGTTGCGGTTCCCCGAGAGCACCGAGCACGCCACCAGCCCGCGCTTCCCGATCTCCTCCGAGATCTCGGCGGGGAGCGGCCCGGAGTTGCCGATGCAGGTGGTGCAGCCGTACCCCACCGTCTGGAAGCCGAGCCGGTCCAGGTACTCCTGGAGCCCGGCCTTCTCGTAGTACTCGGTCACCACCTTCGAGCCCGGCGCCAGCGAGGTCTTCACCCACGGCTTGCGGGACAGCCCGTGCTCCACCGCCTTCTTGGCCAGGAGCCCCGCGGCGATCATCACCGACGGGTTGGAGGTGTTGGTGCACGAGGTGATGGCGGCGATCACCACCGAGCCGTGGTCGATGGCGGAGGCGTCGCTGTGCGGCGAGGCCTCGGCGGCGGCCTGCGACCCCTCGGAGGCGCCGGAGCCCTCGCCCCACACCCCGCCGTCCTTGTCCGCCCGGTTCTCCACCCCCGGAGCGGCCCCGTCCTTGACCGCGGCCGGCGGGGGGGAGCCGGCGGGCATCAGCGAGGGGAGCGCCTCGCGGAAGGCCTTCTTGACGTCCGTCAGGTTGATGCGGTCCTGCGGGCGGCGCGGGCCGGCCACGCTGGGCTGCACGGTGTTCAGCTCCAGCGTCAGCGTGTCGGTGAAGATCGGCTCCGGCGAGTCGCTGGTGTGGAAGAGGCCCTGCTCCTTCATGTACGCCTCCACCAGCGCGATCCGCTCCTCGGGGCGGCCGGTGAAGCGGAGGAACTGGAGCGTCACCTCGTCCGGCGGGAAGATGGCGCAGGTGGCGCCGTACTCCGGCGACATGTTGCCGATGGTGGCCCGGTCGGCCAGCGCCAGCGAGGCCACGCCGGGGCCGAAGAACTCCACGAACTTCCCCACCACCCCCTTCTTCCGCAGCATCTCGGTGATGGTGAGCACCAGGTCGGTGGCCGTGGTCCCCTCGGGGAGCTCGCCCTCCAGCCGGAAGCCGATCACCTCGGGGATCAGCATGGAGATGGGCTGCCCCAGCATGGCCGCTTCCGCCTCGATCCCGCCCACGCCCCACGCCAGCACCCCCAGCCCGTTCACCATCGGGGTGTGCGAGTCGGTGCCCACGCAGGTGTCGGGGTACGCCAGCGGGCGCCCCCCGTCGTGGTCGGGCATCTCGTCGGTGGAGAACACCACGCGCGACAGGTACTCCAGGTTCACCTGGTGCACGATCCCGGTGTTGGGCGGCACGGCCTTGAAGTTGGAGAAGGCCTGCTGCCCCCAGCGGAGGAAGGCGTAGCGCTCGTGGTTGCGCTGGTAGTCCAGCTCCACGTTCTGCTCGAACGCCTCGGCGGTCCCGAAGGCGTCCACCTGGATGGAGTGGTCGATCACCAGCTCCACCGGCTGGAGCGGGTTGATGCGGGACGGGTCGCCGCCCAGCTCGGCCATGGCGTCGCGCATGGCCGCCAGGTCCACCACGCAAGGCACCCCGGTGAAGTCCTGGAGGACGGTGCGCGCGGGGGTGTAGGCGATCTCCCGGTCCGGCGGGCTCGTGGGGTCCCACTTCGCCAGCGCCAGGATGTCGTCCCGGGTGACGGTGACCCCGTCCTCGGTGCGGAGGAGGTTCTCCAGCAGGATGCGGAGCGAATAGGGGAGGCGGGACACGTCGATCCCCTCCCGTTCCAGCGCACGCAGGTGGAAGAAGTCGTACTCGCGGTCTCCCACCCGGAGCGTCGAGCGTGCGTCGAAGCTGTTCATCGTCGGTCGGTCTCCTGTGGTCTCGGTCGGGGCCCGGGCTGCGCTGCAAGGCCGGGTCCACCGGCGCGGCGCCGGCCCGCGTGCGCGAATCTACGCGCGGGCACCGGGCTCCGCCAGCGCGCGCGCCCCCGCGTGCGGAGCGGGCGCTTCCGGGTTATCATTGGGGATCGACGCTGCGCGACGCACCCGTGGAACAGGTCCAGGAATGAGCCGGGAAGTGATCCTGATCGGGGACAAGGTCCTCGTGAAGCCGGAAGAGAACGAAAAGACGCCGTCGGGGCTCTACCTCCCCCAGAGCGTCGCCGAGAAGGAGCAGGTGGCCGGCGGCTACGTGGTGAACACGGGCCCCGGCTACCCCACCTCCGAGCCCGCCGCGAGCGGAGAGCCCTGGACGCGCGCCGGCTCGCGCACCGAGATCCGCTACGTCCCCCTCCAGGCCGAGAAGGGCGACTACGCCATCTTCCTGCGCCGCGAGGCGGTGGAGGTGGAGATCGACGGGAGCAAGTACCAGATCGTCCCCCACGCCGGGATCCTCCTGCTGATCCGCGACCGGATTCCGCTTCCCTGAGCCCGGCGGGGACCCTTTCCGGATTCGCGGTGTAGAGTAGCCACGCACGAGGACCAGGGGTCCTCCGGTGCGAACAGCCCGCGGCGAGCGTCCCCGCTGACGTTCGCCGCGGGCTTTTTCGCGCTCCGTGCGCCCCCCGAAGAAAGGCTCCGCTTGGCAAAGGAAGAAGGCATCGAGGTGGAGGGGTTCGTGACCGAGGTCCTCCCCGACCGCAAGTACCGCGTGCGGCTCGAGAACGGGCACGTCGTCCTCGCCTACGGCGCGGGGAAGATGGGGAAGTTCAAGATCAGGGTCCTGGCGGGAGACCGGGTGACGCTGTCGCTCTCTCCCTACGACCTGACCCGCGGCCGGATCACGTTCCGGCATAAGTAGGGCCGGCCCGGACCCGTCACGAACGGCACCCGCGCTCCGGCACCGCCGCCGGACGCACCCCGCACCACCGCACGCACAGGGAGGCTCGCGCAATGGAACTCCACACCCACACCACCGAGGGGGGGCTCCGCATCGGCCGCCACTCCGTGGACGGCGACACACTGGTGTTCGACCCCGCCCTTTCCAGCCCCGGCTCCACCAACGTCGCCCTGTTCAGCCTCACGGAGTTCCGCACACGCGCCTTCCCCCCGGCCTTCGTGGCCTCCCGGATCGAGGAGATCACCGACCCGGAGCAGCGGGAGCAGGCGGAGAAGCGCTACCACTCCTGGCCCGCCCTCAAGGCCGAGCGGGACCTGGAGATGGAGCGGCTGGGCGCCGAGGGCGTCCTGCGCCGGCGGGAGCAGATCCTGGAGGAGCACCGGCTCTTCGTGGAGAGCCGGGGCGTCGCCTACCAGGGGGTGAAGGACACCGTGCCCGGGGCCAAGCGGCGCCGCTCCGCGTGCTCGCGCTGCGGAATCCCCCTGGACGACTTCGTGGGCGCCAGCTGCGTGGGCTGCGGCTCGGTGCTGTGCTCCTGCGGAGCCTGCGGCTGCGGCCGCGCGACGGCGGGAGGTGCCTCGTGACCAGCTGGTTCTCGCTGGGCACCCCGGCCGCCGCGGAGCCGCCGGCCGAGCCGGCGCGCCCCGGCCGCCGCCGGAACCACCCGGAGCTGCACGTGGACCGCGACGACGCCCACGCCGGTTGGAGCACCGGGGTGGAGCGGGTCCCCCGCGTGGGCGACGCCGTGTACTGCGCGGCGGGTGTGGGGGAGGTGCGGGCGCTGCTGGGGAAGACGGGCGACGGGAGCCGGCTCCTGGAGATCCGCCTCGAGGACCCGGCCGCCAAGCCCTTCTTCGCCGCCGCCTCCAACGTCCTGGTCGCCCCCGAGTAGCGGGCGCCCCGACGGACGCACGAAGGGCCGGCATCCCCCACGGATGCCGGCCCTTCGTCTTTTATCCTGCTGTCCCCTGTCCCCTATTCCCTGTCCCCTGCCGTTTCCCCTGCCCTCACGCGCACGCCTCGCACTTCGCGCGGAACGCGGGCGACTCGATCTGGATGGTGGAGTGTTCCAGGCCGAAGCGGTCGTGCAGCACCTGGTGCAGCTCGGCGAGGATCTCGGCGTGGGGGCGGGCGCCGATGCTCTCCTCCACCACCACGTGGCCGCTCATGGACTCCATCCCGCTGGTGATGGTCCAGACGTGCAGGTCGTGCACCTCCGCCACCCCGTCCACCTCCGCCATGGCCCCGCGCACCGCCTCCACGTCGATGTGGGCCGGCGTCGCCTCCAGGAGCACCTCCACGCTCTCCCGCAGCAGGTGCCAGGAGGAGTACACCACCAGGAGCGCGATCACCACCGAGACCGCCGGGTCGGCCCACGACCACCCCCAGGCCCACACCAGCACGCCCCCCAGGATGGCGCCCACGCTCCCCAGCGCGTCGGTGAGGAGGTGGAGCCAGGCGCCGCGCACGTTGAGGCTGTCGTCCTTGCCGCCGTGGAGGATGACCAGCCCCGCCACGTTCACCGCCAGCCCCCCCGCCGCGATCACCATCACCGTGAGCCCCGCCACCGGCTCCGGATCGCGGAGGCGGTGGTACGCCTCCACGCAGATCAGGATGGAGATGGCCACCAGGGTGGCGCCGTTGAAGAGCGCCGCCAGGATCTCGGTGCGGTAGTAGCCGTAGGTGCGCCGGGGGGTAGCCGGGCGCTGCGCGATGCGGATGGCGAAGAGGGAGAGCGCCAGCGCCCCCACGTCGGAGAGCATGTGCCCGGCGTCGGCCAGCAGCGCCAGCGAGTTGGCCATCCACCCGCCCACCGCCTCCGCCACCATGTACACCGCGGCCAGCGCCACCACCCAGGCCAGCCGGCGCTGGTTGCGCCCCCCGGCCGAGCCGTGGTGGTGGTGGCCGTGGGAGTGCCCGTGGTGGTGGTGCCCGTGCCCGTGGCCCATCGGCGCCCCGCGCCTACCCGGCCGCGCGGGTGCGGGCGGCGGGCGGCGAGCCCCGGCGCCAGCTCCACACCAGGATGCCGATCCCGCCCAGCACCATCAGCGTGCTCAGCGTCTGCCCCATGGTCAGCGGGCCGAGCACCGTCCCCACCGGGTCGCCGGCGTCCGTGAACTGCGCGTCCGGCTGGCGGAACAGCTCCACGAAGGAGCGGAACAGCCCGTACCCCACCAGGAAGATCCCGCCGAAGGTGCCCTCCGGGAGGCGCACGCCCCGCCGGCGCGTCACGGCGTACACGGCCCACAGGATCAGCCCCAGGAGGAGCCCCTCGGTGAGCGCCTCGTAGAGCTGCGAGGGGTGGCGGAGCGGCACCTGCGCGGCCACCCGGTCCCAGGCGCCGGAGTCGTACGCCGCCTCGATGGCCTGCTCCCGGTCGCGCATCCCCATCCCGCCGAGCCCGAGCAGCCGCACGGCCGCCGGGTCGCTGGGGAAGCGCATGGCCCAGGGGACGTCCGCCCCGGCCACGCGCCCGTACAGCTCGCCGTTGATGAAGTTGGCGACGCGGACGAAGAAGATCCCGAAGGGGATGGAGAGCGCCAGCCCGTCGCCCAGGCCGAAGAAGGGGATGCGGTTGCGGCGCGTGAACCACCAGGTGGCCACGATCACCCCCAGCAGCCCGCCGTGGAAGGAGAGCCCCCCCTCCCAGATGCGGATGATCTGCGCCGGGTTCCGGGCGAAGTCCGCGAAGTTGTAGAAGAGGACGTAGCCGACCCGCCCGCCCAGGATCACCCCCAGCACCAGGGCGGTGATGAGGTCGCCGGCGGCGTCGGGCTCCATCCGGACGAACCCTTCCTTCGCCAGCTTCCGCAGCACCAGGTAGGCGGCGAGGAAGCCGAGCAGGTACCCCAGCCCGTACCACCGCACGTCGATGGGCCCCGGGAGGTCCAGGGCGACGGGGTCGATCCGGGGGAACGGGATCTCCAGGAGGAGCGAGGCGAGCGTCAACGGCGGGCGGGGTCGGGGTGGACGGGCCGGGAGGCCGCGGCGGGGGTCACTTCCCCGCCGCGCGCCCCTCCGCCTCCGCGAGGCGCATCTCGTAGACGGAGCGCTCGATGGAGCCCTCCTCGGCGAGGTCGATCAGCCGGCGGTACAGCTCCGCGGCGCCCGCGTGGTTCCCCGCCTGCTCGCGGAGCACGGCGGCGGCCTCCAGCGCCTCGGCGCGCTGGTACTCCATCTCGGCGCCGTCGGCCACCCGGAGGTAGGACTGCTGGGCGGCGTCGCGCTGCCCGGCCTGGTTCTGCGCGGCGGCCAGGAGCATGGCGGCCTCCACGCCCACGGGGGAGTCCAGCTCCTGGCCCACCTGCTGGAGCACCGGGACGGCCTTGGCGGGCGCGTTGGCGTCCAGGTGGATCTTGGCGAGCATCAGCCGCGCCTCGTCGGCCTCGGCGGTCCCGTCGAAGCGGCGGGCGAAGTCCGCCAGGTCGCGCTCGGCCAGGGTGGCGTTCCCCGAGTTCGCGGTGCGCTCCACCTCCAGGAAGCGCAGCGCCGCCCGCTCCGCCTGCATTCCCTGCTGGTAGCGGTACCACACGTACCCGCCGACGGCCACCGCCGTCACGGCGGCGGCGATCATGATGAGCCGGGCGTTCCGGCGCGCCCACTCGGCGAGCTGGATGGCACGCGCCATGACCACGTCGTCGGTGGCGGCGGCGCCGCGGACGGGCTGCTTGGAGCGGGAGGAGGCGACGGACGGGGATGCCATAGAACCTCGTGAAGCGATGTCGGGCCGGTGCGCGGGCGTGGCTCCGCGCCGGCCTGGACGGTCGTGGGGTGGAAACGCCGCGGATTTCGCGGGACAAACAGGAAAATTAGCCGTTGAGGCCGCGAAGTGTCAACCGGCGTCCGCAGCCGGCGCTTCGCCGTGCTTGTGGGTGCATGGGGACATTTTTATACTGCGAAGACGCGCAGCCGCACACCCGCGCGTGCCCGCCTCTACCGCTCCACCCCGGAGGCCTCCATGAGAACCCTCGAGGAAGACATCGACCGCCTCACCCAGTTCGACGCCTGGCGCGTCCGCGCCGCGGAGATGCGCGACGGGGGCGGCCGCAAGCTCGTCGCGCTCACGACCGGTCCCGGAAAGCCGGCGCAGCGCGAGGTCCTGATGGACGCGGCCGTGCTCAGGGCACTGGCCGGTCTCCGCATCCAGGAGCTGAAGCAGCCCTCCGGCACCGGGCTCTCGTCGCTCGTCGGGTCGCTGGAGAAGGTGTCCATAAAGCGCGTGCTGGGCGTGAGCCCCGACGGAATCCCGGTGCTCCGGGCCGCCAAGGCGATGTGCGCGCTCACCGCGGCCCCCAACTCGGCCTTCTCCTCGTCGGTCATGTACTTCTACTACCTGATCGTCCGGGAGCTCTACACGGCCGCGGCCCCGGAATGGTCCACCGGCGGAGCGCGCGCCTGCGAGGGGATGTCGCCCAGCGCGTTCGTGACCTGGCAGTGCGTCCGTGCCATCATCGGCTTCCAGCGCGCGCTGGAGAACACGGCGACGCTGATCGACGGGATCGCCTCCATGACCAGCCAGCGGGAGCGCGACCTGGAAGACCTCCTCCCCGACGACTGGGAGGAGGTGGACGCGAAGCGCCTGGTCCTGGAGTTCTCCACGACCATCGCCACCCTCCGCCACAACGTCGCCCTGAAGCTGGACTCGCTGGACGGCATCGACCGTGTCCTGACCCCCAAAGACGTCGGCCGGTTCGTGAACCGGATCTACAGGGAGCTGCGGACCGAGATCGAGGTGCGGCGCGATGCCTTCCAGAAAGCGGCGGACACGATCCGTACTTGGCGCGAGGAGCTCCGGTCGGGGGTCGAGCGCCGGGGCGCAGAGCTGAAGAAGCTGGCCGAGGAGGGCCGCAGGGACCAGCCCGGGGAGGCCCGGCACGAGCAGGAGCGGAAGCGGCTGGACCGCTCGGAGTCGGCGCACCAGATAGCCCTCAAGGCCGTGCAGGACGCGGCCGCGCGCGCGGACCAGGCGCTCGCCTGCCTGACGAGCCGCGAGGCCTCCGCGGAGCAACTCCGGGAGCTGAAGGCGAAGTTCAAGGAGGCCGCACGGGACATGGGGCACATACTCCGGCCCACGGTCACCTACCTCTCCCGGTCGCTCGATCGGGAGCTCGCCGCCGCGACGCCCGATTCCTCCGGGTTCGCCTGGGACCCGGCTACCATGGCCTTCGCGGCCGTGGCCTTCTGCGACGCGACGCGGCGGTGGACCGACGAGCGCCTGCCGCGCGTGGTGGAGCACCTGACGAGGATCGTGAGCGAGCAGGGCCGATTCCCCCTGGGGCGTCCCATCCACTCGTCCGCCCGGGGCTACCGCCTCCATCCCACGAACGCCGACGTCCTCCGCGCGTTCGCCGTGCTCCTCCAGTACGTACCGGGAGTCGACCCGGACGTGGCGTTGATGAAGCGGCTCATGGCGTACTTCGAGGACAGGCAGCTCCACGACCGGGAAGACCGGTGGTACCGGGACGAGACCTACGGCCAGCACCGCGTACGGGTCCTGGCCTCGACCGTCCTCGCGCTGGACGCCATCAACCAGATGCTCGACTTCCGCATCAACGGGATCGT
Source organism: uncultured Gemmatimonadales bacterium (assembly GCA_963733105.1). Lineage (GTDB taxonomy): Bacteria > Gemmatimonadota > Gemmatimonadetes > Longimicrobiales > Longimicrobiaceae > JAFAYN01. Next base: position 418,413 of record CAVTCB010000012.1, read on the forward strand.
CTTCAGCCACTTCTCCAACAAGCGCCCGAGCGAGATCAAGGTGCCCGAGCTGCCAGGGCTGTTCTACAGCGACTACGGCCTGGCCGCCGCGGACGAGGAGACGGGCGTCCGGCGCGAGGAGTCGGTGGCGGTCGTGCTGGAGCGGATGCGCGCGCACGTGAGCGGGATCCGCTCGGAAGGGTCCGGGTCCATCTTCTCGCTCGTGCTGCACGGCCCGCCGGGCACGGGGAAGACGACGCTGGTGGAAGCGCTCGCCCGGTCGTGCCGGGTGCGCCTGGTGGAGGTGACCCCGAGCGACATCGTCATCGGCGGCGCGGACGCCATTGAGCGGCGTGCCCGCGCCGTGTTCAAGGCGCTGTCGCTGCTGACGCGGGCCGTGATCCTCTTCGACGAGTTCGACCCGGTCCTGCTGAAGCGCTCTCCCGCGGAGCGGAACCCCACGGTGTTCTCCTTCCTGACGCCCGGGATGCTCCCGAAGCTGAAGACGCTCCACGACCAGGCCGAGCGGCGCTCCGTCGCCTACGTCCTCATCACCAACCTGATCGGAAAGCTGGACGAGGCCGCCATCCGCAACGGCCGGTTCGACCGCCGGCTGGGGATCTACCCTCCGGACCTCCTGTCCCGCACGGGGCAGCTCCTCAAGGCGATCACCGAGTTCCGCAGGGCCCGGCCGGAGTTGCCGCAGCCCGACCGCCGCGCCGTGCTGGACGTGGTGGTGAAGACGGCCGGCGCGCCGATGAACACGGTGGGCAAGCCGGGGTGGTTCCTCGCGCCGAAGAAGCTGGACCCGGGCGGCCGGACCGCGTTCGGAGTCCTGTTCGGAGACGCCGGAAGGCAGATCACCAGCCCCGAGCCGGAGGCGCGGTTCGAGAGGCCGTCCTTCCGGAGCGACTACGCGGACCGCGAGTACCGCGAGTGGGCATGGGTGAGGCTGTGGGACGAGAGGGCGGCGGGATGCGCGTCGCTCGAAGGGCTGCGCAGCAGGCAGCCGACGCGCGAGGAGCTGGACGCGAAGCTGAAGGCGTGGGGCGAGCCCTCCCCACGGACGAGGTTCCCCGCCAGGAAGGTCTTCGGGCGCGGACGCATCGCGGGAAAGACGTAGCAGCGCAAACGCCCGCAGGCGGCGTGGAAGCCATCCTGCGGGCGCGGGCAAGCGTTCGGACCGCCGTCTTCAGCCGTGCCTGCGGGTTCGGCGCAGGGGTCGCGTCGGCGTTCTATCCCGGCCGGCGAAGACAAAGATAAGGCCCATCACCACAACGGCGAACGGAAAAGGTCACGTACGGCGGATTCCATGGTACGAGCCGCGAGTTCCGGGGGACGAACGGAAAGTGGCCGCGCCGCTGTGTGTTGCGGCACGGCCACTGGATGCCCCCGGCGCGACTCGAACGCGCGACCCCCAGATTAGGAATCTGGTGCTCTATCCGACTGAGCTACGAGGGCGGCCTCGAAAGCACCCGAATTTAGCCCGATTCCGGGAGAGGGTCAACCGATTCAGCCCCGGCCGCGCCCCTGCGCGTACCCCAGCACGAACCCGGCGACCAGCAGCTCCAGCGGGTCGCGGTCCGCCCCCCCCGCCAGCACCTCGCCCGGGCGCTCCCGCAGCGCGCGCGCGATCCCCTCCAGCCGGTCCGCCACCTCGGCGAAGGCGCCCGACACCGCGGGCTCCGCGTCCCCGGACGCATCCTCCGCCGTGTCCCCGTAGCCCCCGCCGCCCGGGGAGTACGCCTCCTCCGCGGCCGTGGCCTCGGTGCCGGCCAGGTAGTCCTCCAGCCCGGAAACCACGTCCGACTCCTCCGGCTCCGCGAAGGCGCCCCGGTCCTCCGCCATGGAGAACGACTCCTCCGCGGCGAATCGCTCCTCCTCGGCCGAGTCCATCCCGGTGGGGGCCTCCGCCCACGGCTCCAGCGCGGCGGGTGCGTCCGCTTCCGCGACGCCGGAAGGTGCCCACGGCTCCACGGCGAGCTCCGGAGCCGGGGGCGCGGGGGCCTCCTCCCCGGTCTCCACGAAGCTCAGCCAGGCCGGGATGTCCTCGTCGTCGCCCGGAGCGGGGGCGGCGGGCTCCGGGGCGCTCTCCGCCGCCGGCTCCAGCATGTCGGACGAGAGCCAGGGGAGGTCGTCCTCCGCCGCCTCGGCAGGCGCGGCCGCTGCGGGCTCCGCGTCCTCCCACGGCATCGGCACCCCCTCGCTCGCGGCGGGCTCGGCCTCGGGCGCGGAGTACTCGGTCACGGTCGGCGACGTGGCCGGGGCCGCGGGGGGCTCGGGAGCCGCAGGAGCCCCGGGGCGCGCGAAGGGCATGAACGGCGGGAGCGGCGCCTTCGCGCCCGCGTCCCCGCCGCCTCCCCCCGCCGCGGGGCGGGAGAACGCGGGACCGAAGGGCGGAAGCGGCTGGCGGCCCTCGGACGGATCTCCAGGGAAAGCGCTCATCGTCGCGTGCCGGGGAGGAAGGTGACGGGGTGTGGGAACCACGGAGGGGGTGACGCAGCGCAAGCTACCGCGCCCGCCCGGACGTTGTCAACGAAGCTTCAGCCGGGGCGCCCCGGCTCGCCGCGCTCCGCCCAGCCGAAGCGCCCCAGGAGCGGGACGAAGGTCACGTCCAGCACCTCCTCCGTCTCCACCCCCTCCGGCGTGCGGCGCACCAGCACCAGCCGCTGCCCCTCCTTGGAGCCCACCGGGACCAGCATCCGCCCGCCGGGGGCGAGCTGCTCCACCAGCGGCGCCGGGACCTCGGGGCCGCCCGCCGCCACCAGGATGGCGTCGTAGGGGGCGTAGCGGCTCCACCCGATGGTGCCGTCCCCCACCAGGAGCGCCACGTTGGACACCCGCATCCGGTCCAGCACCTCGCGGGCGCGCACCGACAGCTCGCGGATGCGCTCCACCGAGTACACCCGGTCCACCAGGCGCGCCAGCACCGCCGTCTGGAACCCCGACCCGGTGCCGATCTCCAGCACCCGGTCCGTGGGGCGGAGCCCCAGCGCCTGCATGTAGAACGCCTGCAGGGAGGGCTGCGACGCCGTCTGCCCGAAGCCGATGGGGACCGGGGCGTCCTCGTAGGCGCGGTGCCACACCGCCTGCGGGAGGAACTCGTGGCGGGGGATCTGGTCGAAGGCGCGCAGGATCTCCGGGTCGCCGATGCCGCGCTCCTGCATCTTCCCCAGCAGGGCGCGGCGCTGGGCGACGAAGCGGTCCGTGCTCACGGCTCCAGCCCCCACTTCCGCACGTCCTCCAGGAGCGCGTGGTTGGTGAGGTCCAGGTGCAGCGGCGTCACCGACACGTAGCCGCTCTCCACCGCGTGGAAGTCCGTCCCCTCCGCCCCCGACCACTCCGCCCGACCCCCGCCCACCCAGAAGTACTCGCGCCCCATCGGGTCCTTCCCGCGGAAGATGGAGTCGCTGTAGGCGCGCCGCGCCAGGCGCGTCACCCGCACCCCCTTCACCTCCTCCGGGTCGATGGCCGGGAGGTTCACGTTGAGGAGCGTCTCCGGGGGGAAGTCGCCGCGCACCAGGAGCCGGGGGAGGAGGCGCGCCAGGAAGGGGCCGTACGCCGGGATCCCGTCCGGCTCGCGGCCCACGTAGGAGACCGCCACCGCGGGGATTCCCAGGATGGTGGCCTCCATCGCCCCGGCCACCGTCCCCGAGTACAGCACGTCCTCCCCCATGTTGGGGCCGTGGTTGATCCCCGAGAGCACGCAGTCCGGGCGGCGGTCCAGGAGCGCGCCCACCGCCAGCGCCACGCAGTCCGTGGGCGTCCCGTCCACGTGGCGCACCCCCTCCCGCACCTGCCGCGCGCGCAGCGGGTGGTGCATGGTGAGCGAGTGCGACGTCGCGCTCTGCTCCCGGTCGGGCGCGACGATCTCCACCTCCCCCAGGGAGCGCGCGGCGCCGCGCCAGCACCTCCAGCCCCAGCGCCTGGTACCCGTCGTCGTTGGTGCAAAGGATCAGCATCGTTTCCCCGTCGTCAGGCGGCCGGCCCCAGGAGGCGCAGCACCTCCTCCAGCTCCTCGCGCACCGAGCGCACCACCGACTCCTCCAGCGCCCGCCCCGAGGCCTCGCGCATCTCCCCCTCCCCGCCCAGCTCCTCGATCCGCCGGCGCGCCCCCTCCAGCGTGTACCCCTCCTCGTGCACCAGGCGGCGGATCAGGGCGATCAGCTCCAGGTCGCGCGCCCGGTAGACGCGGTTCCCCTGCCGGTTCTTGACGGGGGAGAAGGCGTCGAACTGCGTCTCCCAGTAGCGCAGCACGTGCGGCTTCAGCCCCAGCATCCCGCACACCTCGCCGATGGACCAGAACTCCCGCTGCGCGGGGCGGCGCTTCACCGCCAGTGCTCCGGCCGGGGCTGGCGCAGCATCAGCCGCTCCACGGCCTCGCGCGGGGGGCGCGCCTCGAAGAGGACCGCGTGGATCTCCTCCACGATCGGCATCTCGATCCCCGTCCGCGCCGCCAGGTCGCGGGCGGAGCGCGCGGTGCGCACCCCCTCCGCCACCTCGGTCATCCCCGCCAGGATCTCCTCCAGCGTCCTCCCCCGCCCCAGCTCCACCCCCACCGTGCGGTTGCGGCTGAGCCCCCCGGTGCAGGTGAGGATCAGGTCGCCCATCCCCGCCAGCCCCGCGAAGGTGAGCGGGTCGGCGCCCAGCGCCACCCCCAGCCGGGTGATCTCCGCCAGCCCGCGGGTGATGAGCGCGGCGCGGGTGTTGTGGCCGAAGCCCAGCCCCTCCACCACCCCCGCGGCGATGGCGATCACGTTCTTGAGCGAGCCGCCCAGCTCCACCCCCGCCACGTCCGGGCTGGTGTAGACGCGGAAGAGGTCCGTCTGGAAGAGGTCCTGCGCCCGCGCCGCGGCCTCCGCCGAGTGCGAGGCGATGGTCACCGCGGTGGGCTGCCCCTCCCCCACCTCCAGCGCGAAGCTGGGGCCGGAGAGGTAGGTGGCCCCGCGCGCCGCCGCGGGGGGGAGGACCTCCTCCAGCACCCCGTCCATGGTCTTGAGCGTCTCCAGCTCGATCCCCTTGGAGGCGCTCACCACCAGGGCGTCCGGGCGCATCCGGCGCCCCGCCTCCGCCATCACCGGGCGCACCACGTGCGACGGGGAGACGGACACCACCACCTCCGCGCCGTCCACCGCCTCCGCCATGCTCGGGGTGGCGCGGAGCCGCGGGTCCAGCGGGACCTGCTTCAGGTAGCGCGGGTTGACGTGGTCGCGCTCGATGGCCTCCGCCACGTCGGCCTCGTGCGACCAGAGCACGGTGGGGACCCCCTTGCGGGCCAGGAGGTTGGCGAGCGCCGTCCCCCAGCTCCCCGCGCCGACCACGGCCGTGCGCGGCGCGCTCACCCGGCGTCCTCCCCCTCCGCCGCCACCGCGGCGGCGGCGACGGTGGCCTCCGCCGGGTGCGCCTGCGCGCGCTTCCCGAATCGGTGCTCCTCCCCGCGCAGGATGCGCCCCACGTTGGCGCGGTGCGAGAACACCACGAACGCCGCCACCGCCACCCCCAGCGCGCGGATCTCCGGGCGCTCCACGGTGAGCCAGATGAGGGGGACCACCGCCAGCGCCGCCAGGATGGAGGACAGCGACACCATCCGCCCCAGCCAGAGCGAGACCAGCCAGACGGCGAAGGCGCCGCCCACCGCCGCGGGGGCGAGCGCCAGGAAGACCCCGGCCCCGGTGGCGACGCCCTTGCCGCCGCGGAAGCGCATGTACAGGGAGAACACGTGCCCCACGATGGCCGCCGCGCCGAAGGCCAGCGGCCACCACGAGTCGGCGGGGACGCCGGCCCAGCGGGGGAAGGCCCAGGCGGGGACGAAGCCCTTGAGCACGTCGAAGAGCATCACCGGGGCGGCCACCTTCGCGCCCAGGACGCGGAAGGTGTTGGTGGCTCCCAGGTTCCCGCTCCCGTGCTCGCGCAGGTCGATCCCCCGGGTCGTCCGGCCGGCCAGGTAGCTGGCGGGGACCGAGCCCAGGAGGTAGGAGGCGGCGAGGAGGAGCCAGGGGCTCATTCCTCGTCCTCGCCCCGGCGGCGCAGCGTGATGCGCAGGGGGACGCCCTGGAACCCCCACGCCGCCCGGAAGCCGTTGTGGAGGTAGCGCTGGTAGCTCTCCGCCACCGCGTCCGGGAAGTTGACGAAGAGGACGAAGTGCGGCGGCGCCGTCCGCCACCTGGGTGGCGTACAGGAACTTGACGGAGTGGCCCTGGTGCGCGGGGGGGCGGGTGCGCCCCACCAGGTCGCGGAGCACCTCGTTCACCTCGTGCGTGGCGATGCGGCGCTGGCGCTCCTCCTGCACCTCCAGGATCATGGGCGAGGACGCGGTGCACCCGCTGCCCGGTGACGGTGCTGGTGAAGAGGATGGGGACCCACTGCAGGAAGGGGGCGCGGTCGCGCATCGACTTCTCGAAGTGGGGCGCGGTCATCGTCTCCTTCTCCACCAGGTCCCACTTGTTGGCGACGATGACCAGCCCGCACCCCGCCTCCCACGCCTTCTCCGCGATCTTGAGGTCCTGGACGGCGATCCGCTCGGTGGCGTCGATCAGGAGGAGGCAGACGTCCGCGCGCTCGATGGCCCGCTCGGTGCGGATGCTGCAGTAGAACTCCACCCCCGCGTCGATGCGCGCCTGCCGCCGGAGCCCCGCCGTGTCCACGAACACCAGGTTGCGCCCGTGGAACTGCATGGGGGTGTCGATGGCGTCGCGCGTGGTCCCCGCCACCTCCGAGACCACCAGCCGCTCCTCGCCCAGGAGGCGGTTCACGAAGGAGGACTTCCCCACGTTGGGCTTGCCGATCACCGCCACCCGGAGGGCGTCCGGCTCCTCCTCCTCCCCGGCCTCGGGGAGGAGGGCCACCAGGGCGTCCAGGATGTCCCCGCTCCCCTTCCCGCTCAGCCCGCTCATGGGGTACGGCTCGCCGAGGCCCAGCTCCCAGAACTCGTGGTGCCCGGTGGAGGTGGGGGCGCCCAGGTTGTCCACCTTGTTGACCACCAGGAGCGTGGGGCGCTGCGTGCGCCGGAGGTACTCGGCCACCTCGTAGTCCAGGGGGTGCGGCCCGGCCTTGCCGTCCACCAGCTGCACCACCACGTCGGCCTCCTCGATGGCGGTGAGCACCTGCTCCCGGATGAGCCGGTCCATCGGCTCGTCCGAGTGCTCCACCATCCCCCCGGTGTCCACCAGGTAGAAGGTGCGCCCGTTCCAGTCGGCGCGCGCGAAGTTGCGGTCACGGGTGACGCCGGGGAAGTCCTCCACGATGGCGAGGCGCTGCCCCAGCACGCGGTTGAAGAACGTCGACTTGCCGACGTTCGGACGGCCGACCACGGCCACGACGGGGAGCTTCAAGGACGGATCGGTGCGGGTGGACGGGAAAACGCGCGGCCCGGCGCCGCGGGGGCGAATATCGCCGCGGGCCGGGGCCGCGTCAACGGCGCGCGGAAGCTCAGGCCAGCGACTCGCCGCAGCTCGCGCAGACGGTGGCGCCGGGCTCGTACGCCTCCCCGCAGGCGGGGCAGGCGAACGCCACCTCGCCCTCGTGGTCCATGTGGCCGCGGATGGCCTCCAGCGCCGCCCCGTACTCCCAGACCGGGACCATGACGCGGACGATGGAAAGCTCCCCGAAGTCCACGGGGTACATGTGGTCCTTCTGGGAGTAGATCTGCGCGTCGATCCCCTCGGCGAGCAGGTTCTCGCGCACCAGGTGCGCCTCCACCTCGCCGGTGGTGCTGTACACCTGCGCCCACCCCTCGATCATGCGGACGGTGCGGTGGTCCTCGCAGAGGAAGGCGTCGCCGTCCCCCGCCCGGCAGCGCCCGCAGAGGAGGCGCCCGCAGATCACGCACCGCCCCCCGGCCGCCTCCCCCGCGTCCTGCGGGCACTCCGCGGCCACGCGGAGGGTCCCGCACACCGGGCATGCGTCCGCTTCCTCGTACTCGGTGGCGCACCGCTCGCAGCGGAAGACGTCGCCGGCCGGCGCGGCGGTCGCGGGGGTGAGGGGCTGCGTGGCGTCGTCCGGAAGGACGCGGTCGGGGTTCGGTGTCGGGTTCATGGGGCGCGTGTTCGGGAACGGTTCGGGACGGACGTGGGCGTTTTCGCAAGAAGCGTGCGCCCTCCAGGCAAAAGGGGGGCGGCCCCGTGGAGCCGCCCCCCTTCGTGCGCGCCGCCGGCGTGGGTCAGCGGTACGTGTAGCTGAAGCTGGTGGCGCCCGCCGGGAAGGGGACGCGGAAGGCCACGCTGTCGCTCTTGGCCGGCGCCGCCACCGTGGCGGACTGCGGCGTCCCCACCGGGCCGCCCGGGCCGTAGAAGGTGAAGGTGAGGGTCATCTGCGTCCCGGGCCTCGCCCGGTTCCCCACCACCCGCCCGGTGAGGGCGGCCTGGCCGCTCCCGGCCCCGTCCAGGCGGAGGTCCTCCACGTACACGGGGAGCGCGTCCACCTGCTCCAGGGTGGAGATGGTGATCTTCTCCATCTCCGCGCGCCGCGCGGTGTTCCGGGCCGCCTCCGCCGCCTGCATCTGCCCCTTGTAGGCGTTGAACAGGATGATCCCGGCGTCCTGGTTCAGCGGCTCGATGGCGATCACCCGCTGCGCCACCGGCACCAGGTCGTCCCAGCGCTGCTGCCGGTACAGCCCCACCATGTAGTTGAACCAGGAGAAGCGGTCGTTCCGGTCCAGCGAGGTGAGGTAGCGGAAGAGCTCCGTCGCCGGGGCGAACTGGTCCTTCTCGAGCTGCCGCGCGGCCACGTTGGAGAGCCCCGCGATGATGCTCTGGCGGAGGTCCGCCCGCTCGGACGTCACGGTGGCGGAGGTGTCGGCGGGGAGCGCGTTGACGATGTCGAGCGCCTGCCGGTACCGCTCGGCGGCCTGGGTGAACTCGCTCCGGTTGGCGTGCACCACCCCCATGTTGTAGTGCGCCTCGGGGATCTGGTTGTTGAGGGAGACGGCCTGCGCCCACCCCGCCATGGCGCTCGCGGTGTCGTTGGCGGACAGCTTCTCGTTGCCGGTCGCGTACGCCTGGTTCCCCGCCTCGCGGCGGAGCGGGGTGATCTCGGCCTCGAAGGCCGGGCACAGGGCCACGACGCGGTCCCACGCGCTGTCCGCCGCGGCGAAGCGGCCCACGCCGATCTGCGCCTGCCCCAGGATGAACAGGAGCTGCGGGTTGGCGGAGTCGGCCGCGAGGGCGGCCTGGGCCGCGGTCACCGCGTCCGGGTAGCGCTGGAGCAGGAGCTGCCTCTGGGCGATCACGCCCTGGGCGCCCGGTGCGGTGCTCACGCCGGTGGGGCACTCGACGGTCGGGAGACCGCTCGCCGCGCCGCTGGGGCCGGCCGCCGCGCCCCCCGTGGCGCCGGCCGCGCAGGCGCCGGCCACGGCCGACGCCCCGAGGACGAGGAACAGGCCACGATGAAGCTTCATTGAAAACCTCCGGTGATGGTGGCCGGCCCGGTGAGGCCGGGTTTCCTTGAGCCGCGGCGTCAGCTCTCCGCGGCTATCCCTTCGGACAGCATGGCCCGGTACGCCGCGAGCGGCGTGATCCCGAGCCGACCGGCGGCGCGCGCCACGTCCTCGAACTCGGGCTTGGCGCGCTCCCCCCCTCCCGGGAGGAGCGAGCGCTTGACGCGGACCTCCTGCCCGCGCCACTGGACGGTCTCCTCGCGCCGCGCGAGCACCTCGCGCCGCACCGGCCAGAACCGCACCCCGATGGACGACCCGGCCAGGAAGAGCGCCGCGTGCACGGCCTCCTGCCGCTCCGGCGGCACCAGCGCCTCCACGCGCAGCCCGGGGCGGCCCTTCTTCATCAGGGTGGGGGTGGCGGTGCAGTCCAGCGCCCCGGCGCCCAGCACCGCCTCGATCAGCGGCGGGACGTACTCGGGGGGGAGGTCGTCCACGTCGCACTGCACCACCAGGAGCTCCCCGGCCGCGCCCCCCTGCGGCTCGATGGCCACCAGGCGCAGGCAGTTGGGGCGGTCCCCCGGGTCGCGCGACCCCGCCCCGAAGCCGGTGGCCGTGGGGGTGAAGGTCGTGGGGGCCGGCTTCCCCTCCGTGAACGCCTGGAGGAGCGCCGCGCCGGTGGGGGTGGTGCACTCGCCCTCGAAGTCGGGGTCGCGCACCGGGATCCCCTCCAGCAGCTTGAGCACCGCGGGAGGGGGGACGGGGAAGTGCCCGTGCGCCATGTCCACCCACCCCCGCCCCAGCGCCACGGGGCGGGTGTAGAACTCGGTGAACCCCAGCTCCGCCGCCCCGGCCACCGACGCCAGCACGTCCACGATGGCGTCCAGCGCCCCCACCTCGTGGAAGTGGACGCGCTCCCGGGTGCTCCCGTGCACCCCGGCCTCGGCGTCCGCAAGAAGCGTGAACGCCCGGACCGCGCGCTCCTTGACCTCCGCGGAAACGGCCGTCCCCTCGATGATCCGCACCACGTGCGACAGGTGCCGGTGGGCGTGCTCGTGCGGGAGCTCCAGCACCAGCCGCGGGCAGGCGATCCCCTTCCGGTCCACCCGCTCGGCGTCCACCCGGATGTCGCCCAGCCCCAGCCCGGCGACGAAGTCCCGGAGCCACTCCAGGGGGAGCCCCAGGTCCAGCAGGGCGGCGATGGTCATGTCGCCGCTGATCCCGGCGAACGGGTCGAAGATCAGGCCGCGCAAGGTTCTCCTCAGCGTGTTTTTTTCCGGGTTCCGGGGCAAGATAGGACCCGCCCCGGCGCCCGTCAAATCAGGGGGTTTCCCCGGTTCCGGGGTCCAGCAGCGCCAGGGTGCGCTCCCGGCCGAGCACCGCGGCCACCCTGGCCAGCTCGGGCCCGTGCTCCTCCCCGCTCAGCGCCGCCCGCACGGGGGCGAACAGCGCCTTCCCCTTCGCCCCCGCCGCCTTCCCCGCCTCGCGCACGGCGGCGTTCACGGCGCCCTCCTCCCACTCCGGGAGCGCCTCCAGCGCGGCGCGCACCGCCGCGAGCACGCGGCGCGCCTCCGGGTCGGCCAGGACGCGCCCGCGCGCGGCGCGCTGCTCCTCCGTCGCCGGCCCGGCGAAGTGGACGAGCTGCCCGTTCACCTCGGACAGGGTGGAGATCCGCTCCCGCACCGCCGCGGCCAGCCCCGGGAGCGCCCCCTCCGGGAGATGGAAGCGCTCCCGGTCCACGAAGGGCTCCAGCATCCGCGCCAGCTCGTCCGGCGGCGTCTCCTGCACGTAGCGGGAGGAGAGCCAGCGGAGCTTGTCGCGGTCGAAGACGGCGTCGCTGCTCCCCACCCGCGCCAGCTCCACCTCGGCCACCAGCCGCTCGCGCGGGAGCACCTCCTCGCCGGAGGGGGAGGACCAGGCGAGGAGCGACAGGTAGTTGAAGAGCGCCTCCGGGAGGTACCCCTGCCGCCGGTGCTCGGCCACGGACACGGCGCCGTGCCGCTTGGAGAGCTTCTGCCGGTCGGGCCCCAGGATCAGCGGGACGTGCGCGAAGACGGGGGTTGCCCACCCGAAGGCCCGGTACAGGAGGACCTGCTTGGGGGTGTTGTTCAGGTGGTCGGTGCCGCGCACCACGTGGGTGATGCGCATCAGCGCGTCGTCCACCGTCGCCGCGAAGTTGTAGGTGGGGAGCCCGTCGGAGCGGAGGAGGACCAGGTCCTCCACGTGCGCCGCGTCGTAGACGACGCGCCCGCGGACCGCGTCGTCGACCACCACCTCCCCCTCGGGGACTCGGAAGCGGAGCGCGGCGCCCGCGGGCGGCGCGTCCGGGGCCGTCCGGTCGGCGCAGGGGCACCGCCGCCGCCCCTCCTCCCCCGCGTCGGGCCCGGCGGGCGGGCAGTCGCACCAGTACGCCTTCCCCTCCTCCAGCAGCCGAGCGGCGTGCGCGCGGTACGTCTCCGTGCGCTCGCTCTGCCGGTAGGGGCCGTGGGGCCCGCCCACGTCCGGCCCCTCGTCCCACTCCAAGCCCAGCCAGCGGAGGTCGTCCATCATCTCCGCCTCCGCCCCGGGGACGTTGCGCTCCCGGTCGGTGTCCTCGACGCGCAGCACGAAGCTCCCCCCGTGGCGCCGCGCCAGGAGCCAGTTGAGGATGGCCGTGCGCGCGCCTCCGACGTGGAGGTGCCCGGTGGGGCTCGGGGCGAAGCGGGTGCGGATGGTCACGTGAGGGCCTAGTGCCTGAACAGCCGCCGGCCGGTGAACACCATGGCGATCCCGTGCTCGTCGGCGGCGGCGACCACCTCGTCGTCGCGGACGGAGCCGCCGGGCTGGACCACGGCGCGGACGCCCGCCGCCGCGGCGGCGTCCACGCCGTCGCGGAAGGGGAAGAAGGCGTCGGAGGCCAGCGCCGCGCCGGCCGGGTCGAAGCCGGCGTCCCGCGCCTTCATCACGGCCAGGCGGGAGGAGTCCACGCGGCTCATCTGCCCGGCGCCGATCCCCAGCGTCGCCCCGCCGCGGGCCAGGAGGATGGCGTTGGACTTCACCGCGGCCACCGCGCGCCAGGCGAAGCGCAGGTCGGCCATCTCCTCCTCCGTGGGGGCGCGCCGGGTGACCGTCCTCCACCCGTCCTCGGGGAAGCGGGTGGAGAGGCGGTCCTGCGCCACGAAGCCGCCGCGGACGCGCTTCCAGTCCAGCTCCCCCTCCGCCGGGGATTCCACGGGGAGCTCGATGAGGCGCAGGTTCTTCTTCTCGCGCAGCAGCTCCAGCGCGCGCGGGACAAAGGAGGGCGCGACGACCACCTCCACGAAGTTGGGGCGCAGGAGCACGGCGGCCGCCTCGGTCACCTCGCCGTTGAAGGCCACCACCGAGCCGAAGGCGCTGGTGGGGTCGGTCGCCAGCGCCTTGCGGTACGCCTCCGCCGCGTCCGCGCCCACCGCCAGCCCGCAGGGGGTGGTGTGCTTGACGATGGCGCAGGCGGCCAGCGCATCCCCCGCCCAGGCGGAGACCGCGAGCGTGGCCCCCTCCACGTCCAGGAGGTTGTTGAAGGACAGCTCCCTGCCGTGGAGCTGCCGCATCCGCGGGAGCCCGCCGGCCGCGCCCCGCTCGGCGTAGAACGCCGCGCGCTGGTCGGGGTTCTCGCCGTAGCGGAGGTCCTGCACCTTCGCCAGCGACAGGGAGAGCGAGGCCGGGAAGCCTCCTCCCGGCTCCGCCTCGCCGCCGCCCCCGCCGGACAGGTGCTCCGAGATGGCGGCGTCGTAGGCGGAGGTGTGGCCGTAGACCCTGGCGGCCAGCTCGCGGCGCAGGGGGAGCGACTCCGCCGCCGGGGCGTCCAGCGCGGCCAGGACGCGGTCGTAGTCGGCGGCGTCCACCACCACCCAGACGCTCTCGTGGTTCTTGGCCGCGGAGCGCAGCATGGACGGACCGCCGATGTCGATGTTCTCGATCGCCTCGGCCGCGGTGACGCCCTCCCTCGCCACGGTCTCCCGGAACGGGTACAGGTTCACCGCCACCAGGTCGATGGGCTCGTACCCCTGCGCGGACATCTCCGCCATGTCCGTGGCGTGCTCCCGGCGCGCCAGGAGCCCGGCGTGCACGGCGGGGTGCAGCGTCTTCACCCGGCCGTCCATCATCTCCGGGTGCCCGGTGACCTCGCTCACCTCCACCACCTCCAGCCCGGCGTCGCGGAGGGCGCGCGCCGTCCCGCCCGTGGAAAGGAGCGTCCACCCCCGCTCGCGCAGCGCGCGCGCGAAGGGGACCAGGCCGGACTTGTCGGAAACGCTGAGCAGTGCCCTGGGCATCGGAAAGCTCGGATCTCTATGGACGTGAAGGAAGCACGGCGAGACCCCGGACCGACGCGTCGTCCGGCGCCGCGCGCGGGACGAGGTCGAAGGCCACGGGGTCGGGAATCGCCTGCACGGACGGCTGCGCCCCGCCGGCGGCGAGCGCCTCCACCACCAGGGGGAGGAGGCGGTGCTCCACGGCGAGGACGCGGGCGGCCAGCGCCTCCGGGGTGTCGCCGGGGAGCACGGGGACGGGCCACTGCGCCAGGATCACCCCGGAGTCGTACTCCTCGCTGACCCGGTGCACCGTGGCGCCGGAGACGCGGGCGCCGGACTCGATCACCGCGCGGTGCACGCGCATCCCGTACATCCCGGCCCCCCCGAACGCGGGGAGGAGCGCCGGGTGGACGTTGACCATCCGCCCCTCGTACCGCTCCACCACGGCCAGCGGGACCAGCTGGAGGAAGCCGGCCAGCACCACCAGGTCGACGCGGTGCCGCTCCAGCTCCGCCAGGAGCGCCTCCGTGTACGCCTCCGCCCCCAGCGCCTTCACGGCGAGCGTCACCGCCGCGACGCCGGCCCGCTCCGCGCGCTCCAGCGCGCCGATCCCGGGGCGGCTCGCCACCACCAGCTCCACCCGCGCGGCGCCGGGCTCCCCGGCGTTGAAGCGGTCGAGGAGCGACTGGAGGTTGGTCCCGCCGCCGGAGGCGAGGACCGCGACGCGCTTGGGGCTGGGCATTCTCCGCACGGGTTCGGGTCGGCGGGAAGATAGGCCCCCGCGCCCGCGAGCGTCAACCGAAAACGGAGCCGCCGCCCGGGCGGGGAGCCCGGGCGGCGGCGGAGACCCGTCCGACGGAGCGTCAGGCAGGCATGCAGGTGCAGGTGATCCCCGGGGGGCAGTAGCACTCCGGCGTGGTGACCCGCACCTTCCCCGTCCCCTTGACCGCGGTGCCCGTCACGGTCGCGGTGATGGTCGCCGTGCCCGCCGCGGAGATCGTGGAGCCGGCCTGGACCGTGGCGCCGGCGGAGGTCTGGGAGACGGAGGCCACGGTGGTGTTGCTGCTGGTCCAGGTGAGGCTCTTGCTGAGCGGGTTGCCGGCCTGGTCGAAGACGGAGGCGGTGAACTGCGCCGTCCCGCCCAGCAGGAGGACCACCGAGTCGGGGACGACGGCCACGCGGTACGGGTCGCCCGGGACCACGCTGAAGGAGTACACCCCCTTCAGCCCCGCGTACTCCACCTCGAGCGTTCCATAGCCGGCCAGCTTGCCGCGGATCTCGGTGGACGGCCCGGTGTTGCTGTTCGGGTAGATGAACTCCGCGACCGAGGTGTTGGTGAGCTTCCAGGTGACACCCCCGGACGGATAGATCCGGCAGTTGTTCGCGTCGTATACCAGCAGGAGGAACGGCTGCCTCGCGCCGCTCCTGATGGGGCCGTCCAGGTCGAAGTCGTTCATCCCCAGCCGGGTGGGGGTCCCGCAGGTCGTGATGGCCGGCCGGATGGTGGGGTCCTTCTCGAAGTTGTGGGACGGTCCGGCGGTCGGGGCGGCGACCGGACCGCCGGCATCCGCGCACCCGGCCGCGGCGGCCAGGACGAGCAGGGCGGCCAGGTGGCGGAGCGAGCTGCCGCGGAGCGTGTGGAGCATGGACATGGGTACCTCTCGGGAACGGGGAGCGTACTGCGTTGAGCTCCCACCAAGCTGTACGCTCCGGCGGCCGCGCGACACCGGAAACGGGCAGGCGGCCGATCGGGGCGGACGAGCGGCCGGATTCCGGTGGCGAAGAGGGCGGCCCCCGCCCCGGGAGCCGCCCTCTCGCCGTGCTTCCCCGCCCCGCCGCTCAGGCGAAGTGGCTCCCCCCGTAGTGGGGGACCAGGAAGGGGTTGGAGATGCGCTCGAAGCCCACGGTGGTCTCGGGCCCGTGCCCGGACCAGAGCGTGGTCTCGTCCGGAAGGGTGAGGATCTGCTCGCGGATGGAGCGCATCAGCGTCTGGAAGTCGCCCCCCGGGAGGTCGGTGCGCCCGATGGAGCCGCGGAACACGCAGTCCCCCGTGAGCGCGGCCCCCTCCCCCACCAGGATCACGTGCCCCGGGGCGTGGCCGGGTGTGTGGCGCACGTCCAGCTCGCACTCGCCGAAGCGGACCCGGTCGCCGTGGGCCAGGAAGGCGTCGATGGGGGGCGGCGTCTCCATCCGCACCCCGAACCACTGCGCCTGCATGGGCGCGGCGTGGTAGAGCTGCTCGTCGTCCCGGTGCAGGAGGACGGGGGCGTCGGTCTCCCGCTTGGCCTGCGCGACGCCCTCCACGTGGTCCACGTGCGCGTGGGTGAGCACGATCATCTCCACGGCGACGCCGTGCTGCTTGCACGGCGGCCAGCATCTGCGGGGTGGCGGCGCCCGGGTCCACCAGGATCCCCCGCCCGGTGGCGGTGCAGGCCACGAGGTAGCAGTTCTCCCCGAACGCGCCGCCGGAGAACATGCGCACCGTCAGCTCCCCGCGCCCGGCCTCAGGCACGGAGCGCCTCCAGGACCTCGTCCGCGCCGTGGGCGCCGGGGGCGGCGTAGACGATCTTCCCGTGCGTGTCGATGAGGAAAGTGGAGCGGGCGATCCCGCCGTTCTCCTTGAGCGTCCCGAAGGCGCGCGCGATCTCCTTCCCCTCGTCCACGATGAGGGGGAAGTCAAGGGTGTACTTGTCGCGGAACTTCTCGTGGCTCGCCAGGCTCCCGTGGTTCACCCCGAAGCGCGCCACGTTGGCGGCCTCGTACTCGGCGCCCTCGTCGCGGGCGGTGCACATCTGCTTGGTGCACCCGGGGGTGTCGTCGGCCGGGTAGAACATCAGGAGCACGTTGCGCTTCCCCCGGAGGTCGGCCAGGGAGACGGTCTGGCCGTCGGTGGTCTGCGCGGTGAAGAGCGGGGCGTCGGCGCCCGCGTTCAGGAGCGTGTCGGTGGCGGACATGCGGCCTTCTCCGGTCGTTGGGTCGGGGTTCGGTGCTGCCGGAAGAAGAATGGGGGAGACGGGGGGCAAAGGCAACGAACGGCCGGGATGGGTCAACCTTCCCATGCAGGCGCGACGGGGTGGCGCTATCTATCCGGCGCGACGGAGACACGACCCTCCGCGCCTGGAATCCGACTCCACCGGCGGCCCGGCGCAGTGGTTCTTCCTCGGCTCCGCGGCCATCAGCGGGAAGCGCGCGCAGGTCACCACCGGCTTCCACATCAACGGCCGCCTGTACGAGCGCTTCGAGTGCGACCTCCGCCAGACCGTCTCCGGCTGGTCGGTGACCGGCTGCACCCTGGTCGCCGCCGCCTGAGCGAGGTCGAGACGGGTTCGGGCGTGCCCCCCGCTGACGCGGGGGTCGGGCTGCGGCTCCGTAAGCCGGCAAACAACGCCGGCTAACGGAGTCGAGCCCCCGGGAAACTACCCCCGGGGTCTCGCCCCTTCGGGCTCGCATCCCTCACGCAACTGCTTGTCGTACTTGTAGTTGAGTTGTCGTGCTCCCCTCCCCCCTTGTGGGGGAGGGGCCGGGGGTGGGGGGTACGCCCCGGCTCACACTGGCTCCGCAGGAAACGGAACCGCCGCCCGGGAGCGATCCCGGGCGGCGGTTCTGTTTTGAAGCCGTCGTGGGGCATGGTCTCCCCACATTGATGTCCCATCCGCTCAGGACCCGTGTGTCCCCACACGACACAAAGATCTCTCAAACACCCGTCTTCTCTATAGATACGCTTCTTCCCGGAACTGGCGTGACCGGTGCACTGGAGCTGGCATCGCCGGACCCTCGCCAATCCTGAACACACCGGGAGGACCCATGAAGACTCCTGTCCGAGCCCTGCCTCTTGCCGCTCTCCGTACCCGCCCCCGCCGCGCCCTGGCCGCCCTCCTGCTGGGCGCCCTCTGGGGGTGCGACGTGTCGTCCGTGTCCGCGCCTTCGGCGGCGCTGGCGGACGAGGCGGCGCGCCCGGCCGTCACCACCGAGGCGGACGTGCACGAGGCCACGCTGCGCTACATGTTCGCCAACCACGGCGCCACGGGGATGGACGCCTACTGCGTCTCCACCGGGTGGCCGGACGCCAGCAACGACCCGGACGCCGGGCTGCTGGCCCGCTTCGCCGGGAGCCAGCCGCCGGTGGTCCCCTACTCCAGCTGCACCATCTCCATCTCGGGCGACACCTACAACCCTACCGGCGGCCCCGCGCAGTGGTTCTCGCTGGGCGCCGCCACCATCACCGGCCGGCGCGCCGAGCTGGACGCCAACTGGCACATCAACGGGCGCCTCGCCGAGTTCTACCACTGCACCCTGCGCCTGGCGGGGAGCACCTGGCGCGTGAGCGGGTGCACCCTGGTCGCGGCGGCCTGAGCGACGCTCTCCGTCCACTGAACACGCGCGGACGTTCACTGAACGCCCGCGCGGGAGGCCACGTCCGGCCCGCGCCGGACGCATCTCCCTGCGCTGCAAGCGTTTGCGCACTCATCGAAACCGGCACGCGGATGGCGAGGACGGGGAGGCTCCCGACCCCTCTCCCTTCCTTCCCGGAGGACGTATGCGCAGAGCACGGTTGATCCTTGTCGCGGGTGCGGCCCACTACCTCCTGACGCTCCTCGCGACCAGCCTCCAGGTCCTGTCGATCATCGGGCAGCTCGGCCGGGGCCAGGCCGGCCAGGGATACGAACCGATCTTCGCGGACCACGTGATCGCGGTCGTCGCGCGCGTGCTCGGCGCACCGCTGCTCACGGGCGCGGAGGCCCTCGGCGTGTACGCCCCGTCCGTCGCGGCCTTCTACGGGGCCGTGCTGCTGAACACGCTGGTGTGGGTCGCGGCGGGGCTGCTGGTGCTGCGTTGGCGCGGACGCAGCGCCCGCCGGCTCGCGGCGCACTGAGCCTGCACGCTCACTTGCCTGCGAAACGTTTCTCATGTGCGAGCAGGTGCACCTGAATTTCTCTTCCTCTGCCGATGGGAGCCGGTATGCTGCAGTTGTGCCTGTGGATGGCCATGGGGTACCTCCTGGGGTACCTCATGGGGTGCACTACGATCGGCGGCCTCTCCCCGATGCAGTTGAGAAACTGGCGGGCACCGTTCGGTGTCCTGCTCGCTGACTTGGTAGTCGTGTCCGCCTGCATGAGGCTGGCTTACCTGTTTATCACGGCTGATTCCACCAGTCCCATCGGAGGGCAACACCTACTCCCGTTCACCGCCGCGATCCTGGCGGGACCGGTCCGGCAACGGTGGATGACACGTCACCAGAAGGCCTGACGGAACGTCCAACGACAAAAGCCGCGGGGAGCAAGACGCTCCCCGCGGCCTTTCCGTATCGGGCTGCCTGCCGTCTAGGCGCAGCCGCAGCCGCCGGGGCGGAGCCCCTCCTCCTCCAGCGCCGCCTCCTCGGCGGTGGGGGCGCGCCACCCGCCGGAGAGGTTCAACATGCGCCGCAGCGACGCCTCGGCGCGGCTGCGCACGTCCTCGTCCAGCACCACCTCGTGCCGCATGTGGTCCAGCGACCAGGCCAGCTTGGCGAGGGTGTTCATCTTCATGTTCCCGCAGATGGCCGCGCCCGAGAGCGGGACCAGCGTCTTCTCCGGGAAGCGCTGCTGGAGCCGGTCGATCAGCCCGCGCTCGGTGCCGATGATCAGCTCGTCGTGCTCCTCGGCGATGTCCACCATCTTGGAGGTGGAGGTCACGAAGTCGGCCTGGGCCAGGAGGTCGGCGCGGGCCTCGGGGTGGATGACGACCAGGGCGCGCGGGTGCTTCCGCTTGGCCTCGGCCAGCTCGTCCAGCACCAGGTCGTCGTGCACGTAGCAGTAGCCGTCCCACGCCACGATGGAGCCGGGCCGCACCGGGCCCTCCTCCTGCCCCGCCACCACGTACGGCCGCCCCGACTTCTCGGCCGTGTAGCGGGCCAGGTTGCGGTCGGGGACGAAGAGGATGGTGGTGTCGGCCGGGATGGAGTCCACCACCTGCACCGCGTTGGCGGAGGTGCAGCAGACGTCGGACTCCGCCTTGACCTCGGCGGTGGAGTTGACGTACGCCACCACCACCGCGTCCGGGTACCGGGCCTTGAGCAGCCGGAGCGAGTCGCCGGTGACGAAGTCGGCCATGGGGCACCCGGCGCGCAGGTCGGGCATCAGCACCGTCTTGCCGGGCGAGAGGATCTTGGCCGTCTCGGCCATGAAGTGCACGCCGCAGAACACGATGACGTCCGCGTCGGTGCGGGCGGCCTCCTGCGACAGCCCCAGCGAGTCGCCCAGGAAGTCGCTGACCTCCTGGATCTCCACGCGCTGGTAGTTGTGCCCCAGGATGACGGCGTTCATTTCCTCCTTGCGGCGGAGGATCCGGTCCCGGAGCTCCTCGCGCGAGAGCCGCGCGTACTCGAGCGGAGTACGGAGAGCATCGCTGATCTGGATCAATGCGCACCTCGTGTCTCGCGGGAGGTCCGGGCGCCGCGCGCCCGCCGTGACAAGCCACGGAATATAACGAATTCGCCCGGTTCTGACAAACGTCCGGCTACGCTCCCGTACATGCAAAGCGAAGGGCCCGCGGGGGTTAGCCGCGGGCCCTCCGGAGGCGATCCGAAGAAAAGGCGAAAGACTCAGCTCCGCTGCACCCGGAGCGTGGCGGTGTACGTCTCGGCGGGCGAGCCCCCGGCGCGCGGCGCCGGGTCGAGCCGGAGGAGCTCCAGGCGGTACTCCCGGTACGCGGCGGCGTTCTTCCCCGGGGTGGTGAGCACCGTGACCCGGGCGGGCTCGCCGACCTCGTCGTCCAGGGTCAGCACCACGGCGGCCTCCCCCGCGTGCACGCACTGCACGTCCGTGGGGCAGCGGGAGTCGGAGGGAACGTCCTCGAACTGCACGGTCAGGCCGTCCAGCGACGTACGGGAGCCCTGCCGGAGGTTGAACTCGCGCTCCGGGGCGGGGCCGGTCGCGGCCGAGCACGCGGAGAGCAGCACTGCGCAGACGACGAAAAAGGGCTTCATCCACCACCTCCTCTGAACGGGCGGGCGGAGCCCGCGACCCCGTCCTCCAGATACGAAAGCGGGGCCCCCGGGAGTTCCGGGGGCCCCGCGCGTCTGACGACCGGCCGGGCCGGCGCGTCACACGGTGAAGGAGCTGCCGCAGCCGCACCCGCCGGCGGCGTTCGGGTTGTTGAAGGTGAACCCGGAGCCCTGGAAGGTGGAGACGAAGTCGATCTCGGTGCCGTTGAGGTACTGCATGCTGAACGGGTCGACGAAGAGCCGGACGCCGTTGGACTCGAGCACCAGGTCGTCCTCGGCCGCCTCGTCCTCGATGTTGAGGCCGTACTGGAAGCCGGAGCACCCGCCGGGGAGGACGCCCACGCGAAGCCCCGAGGCCTCGGCCGCGCCCTGCTCCTCCATGTATCGCCGCACCTCGGCCACCGCCGTGGGCGTCACCGTGATGGGAGAAGTCGCCGTAGTCGTGTTCTCAGTCTGCATGTGACCCTCAGCAGTGAAGGTTGAAAACCCGCTCGTGCGAGCCTCTCGCGCCGCAGGTTTCGAGCCCGTCGGGTAGAAATTCAGGTATGAAATATAGCCGTCTTCCCGCGCGGGGTCAATTCGTTTCTCCGCGCAGCACCCTCGCCACGGCGTCCGGGAGGGCGTCCACGACGGGCGTCCCCGCGGGCGCGCGCGCCTCCTCGTCCCCGTTCTCCGGGGTGCGGACCAGGATGCCGGTGCCCCCGAGGGTGGCGGCGGGAGCCAGGTCGCGCAGCCGATCGCCCACGTACCAGGAGCGCGCCGGGTCCAGGCCGTGCTCCGCCGCGGCGCGCACGAAGAGCCCGACCCCCGGCTTGCGGCACTCGCACCCCTCGTCCGGACCGTGCGGGCAGTGGTAGACGGCGTCCAGCCGCGCCCCCGCCGCCGCGAGCAGCGCCTCCACGCGGGCCTGCACCGCCCGGAAGTCGGCCTCGGAGAAGAGCCCCCGCCCGATCCCGGACTGGTTGGTGACCAGCACCACGGGGACGCCCGCCCGGTTCAGCCGCGCGACCGCCTCCGCCGCTCCCGGGAGGAGGCGCACCCTCTCCGGGTCGGCGAGGTAGTGCGCGTCGTGGATGACGGTGCCGTCGCGGTCGAGGAAGACGGCGGGCCGGAGCGGGGAGGAGGGCAAGGAACTCGAACTGAAGGGGACAGGGAACAGGGGACAGGGAACAGCCGGCAACGGCGGGCCCCCACCCCAAACCCCTCCCCCGCAAGCAGGGGAGGGGCTTTTCGTGGTTGCCGTTCCCGCAGTACCCGTAAAAGGATGTTCGGACATCGACGGCCGCGAGGAGCGGGTGGGGTTCTACAACACGTTCGTCGGACGGGTTTCGACAAGCCCGACCGCCGACCTGCCCGAGGTGCCGGACGGCGTGCGGATCGAGGCGGACCCCGAGACAGGTGACATCCACCTGGTGGCCGGGCCGACGTACAGAGGCGTCCAGTTCCACGCCGAGTCGATCCTCACCGAGAACGGGTTCGCGCTGCTCCGTGGTCTGCTGCTGGAGCTCCTGGGGTGAGGTTCACCCCACGCAACCGCGGGCTCCCCCCGCTCGGCTCCTCCCGTCCACGGTTGCGCGGGGGCCCCGGATGAACACCCCGGGGCTGCCCCGGGTTCTGGTAGTGGACCACTACGACTCCTACACCTGGAACCTCGTGCACCTGATCGCTGCGGTGACCGGCGACCTGCCCACCGTGGTCGAGCACGACACCCCGGGAGTGCTCGACCGGGCACGGCGGTTCACCCACCTGGTGCTGTCCCCCGGGCCCGGGCACCCGGCAGAGCGGTCCGACTTCGCCCTCGGCGAGGGAGTCTTTCCGAAGGCTCGGGGTGCCCGTGCTCGGGGTCTGTCTCGGCATGCAGGCACTGGTCACGTCGTACGGCGGCACGGTGGACCGGGTCGAGCCTGCCCACGGTGAGGTGGCGTCGGTGACCCACCGGGGACTCGGCGTGCTCGACGGCATCCCGTCACCGTTCGACGCCGTGCGCTACCACTCCCTCGCCGCCACCGTCGTGCCCGAAGCGCTCGAAGTGACAGCGACCGCCGACGATGTCGTGATGGCGGTGCGGCACCGCACGTTGCCCCTCGAGGGCGTGCAGTTCCACCCGGAGTCGATCCTGTCGCGCCACGGCGCCGAGCTGGTCAGGACGTTCCTGTCATGAGCGCCCTGTCATCGAGCGGCACGCCATGACCGACCCCGCGACGAACGAGCCTGTCCTCGACGCGGTGCGGCAGGGTTTCGCCCGCAGCGACAGGGTGTTCTGGCTCGATGGCGGCGGCTCGCGCGACTGGTCGGGTCGGCGCTCGCTGGTGGGCGTGCTCGACCACGACGACGTGTCGCTCACCTTCGACGCGGCCAGCCGCGAGGTGACGCGGCACCAGGGCGGTCGCTCCGAGGTGGTCGGCGACGACATGTTCGGCGTGCTCGAGCGAGAGATCGCCCTCGACGCAGGAGAGGGCGACGTGCACTGGGTCGGCTGCTTCGGCTACGCGTCGCGTCCTGACCTCCCCGCCCGGCCGTGGGGGATCGGGCCGGACGCGATCTGGATGAGGAGCCGCGACATCCGGTTCTTCGATCACGAGCCAGTGGTCTCGACAGGCTCAATCGGCGGCGCCTCTGGGTCGCCTCCTGTGGTGGCTGCTCCTGCCTGGTACACCGCTGCGTTCGCCGAGGTGCAGGAGCAGCTACGGGCGGGGAACTCCTACGAGGTCAACCTGACCTACCGGGATCCGGTCCAGGGCTCGCCCGACCCACTGGCGACGTACCTGCGACTCCGCGCGAGCAACCCGGCGCCGTACGCCGGACTGCTGCGCCACCGCGGCACGCATCTGTTGAGCAGCTGACGGAGCGCTACGCCACCGTCGACCGCCACCGGTGGCTGGAGACCAAGCCGATCAAGGGCACCACCGCACGTGGCGACACCGCTGTCCAGGACGACAGCAGGGCGCACGAGCTGGCGACCGACCCGAAGTATCGGGCCGAGAACCTGATGATCGTGGACCTGCTCCGCAACGACCTGTCGATGGTGTGCGAGGTCGGCTCGGTGACGGTGCCGAGCCTGATGGCGGTCGAGTCCTACGCGAGCGTGCACCAGCTGGCGTCCACCGTGCGGGGCCGTCTGCGCGACGACGTGAGCACGCTCGGTGCGCTGTGGGCTCTCTTTCCGGCCGGGTCGATGACCGGCGCGCCGAAGCTGCGCACGATGCAGGTCATCGACGAGGTGGAGTCGAGTCCGAGGGGGCTCTACGCCGGTGCCTTCGGCTGGATCTGCGCGGACGGCCGCGCGGACCTCGGCGTGGTGATCCGGTCGCTGTACGGCGCCCCGGACGGGGAGCTGGTGGATCGGCACCGGTGGCGGCATCACGGTGCGGTCGGACGTGGACGAGGAATGGGCGGAGACTCTCTGGAAGGCGCACCGGCTGCGAACAGCCGCCCCCGCGTGACGCCTTGAGGAGAGTCTCCGCCCTGTTCCTCAGGCCATGGCCGCGCCGGACTGCTTGTCGGCACTGGCGAACCACGGGTGGTGCAGGTCGAGGTACTTCACGTCCTTCACCTGAGCCATCTCCTCGGTGACCTCGCGCATGTCCTCAGGCATCTCCTTGGCCTCGCCCTCCCGGGCTGCTGCCTCGGTGGGGAAGGCCACCGTCTGCGTGAAGGTGCCGTCTGGCTCGATGGCGATGGTGCCGCCGAGGATCTCGGGGCGGGCCTGGTGCAGCGAGTCCATCGGCTGCGTCATGAAGTCCTTGAAGCGGTCCGCATCGGTCAGCCGGCCCTGGATGATCTGGACGAAGCCAGCGTCGTCGGACCCTCCATCGAGGAACATCGTCACGTCGTCGCAGTCGTGGAAGGTGACCTCGCCGTCGAAGCACTCGGACATCTTCTGCCACCACTCGCCCTGCTCCGGACGGTCGGAGTTCTTCCGCGAGCTCACGCGAGTCGAACCGTACGACGGCCACGAACTGCCCGTCGTCGGTAACCCCGTAGGTGCCGCCCAGCCAGCCTTCCGCGGTGGGACCGAGCTGGTCGCGCCACTCGTCTGTGGCTGGTGCAGCCGGTCCGCGTCGCGGCACTGACCCTGGATGACCTGGATGAACATGACGACCTCCTCGACCCCGAGAGACTGACCCTGGCGGACGGTGCGGGGGAGACATTAGCCCGGGACCCCGATCCGGCATCGGCTGGTGCAGACCGGTCCGGAATGCCGGAGAACGGCTCCCTCCGGCAACCCGAAAGCAGGGTGTTCAGGCGGGTCAGAACCGGAGGCAGGACGTCCCCGCTCACGCGCCGGCAGGTTGGTCGCCGGACCAAGCCCCGACACCGCCGGCAGGCCGCGGGTCAGGAGTCCTGGGAGTTCTCGTCGGACCCCAGCTCGACCGTGGTGGTGCGGGTGTTCCCGTCGCGCACGTAGGTGATCGTGACGGTGTCCCCGGGCCGGTGGCCACGGATCGTTGCCACCAGCGACTCCGACCCGTCAACGAGGTCGTCGTCCACCTTGGTGATCACGTCGCCGTTCTCGAGGCCGGCCTTCTCAGCCGAGCCGCCGCTCTCGATCGAGCGCAGCTGCGCGCCTTGGTTGAGCGTGCTCCCGCTGACGTCGCTGACCGTGACTCCGAGGCGCGCATGCGTGGGTGTCTGTTCGTCGGTGATCTGGTTGACGATCGGCAGCACCTCGTCGATCGGGATCGAGAAGCCGAGGCCGATCGACCCACCGGACTCGCTCGAGCTGCTCGCGGTGCGGATCGAGGAGTTGATGCCCACCACGCGGCCCGACATGTCGACGAGGGGTCCTCCCGAGTTGCCGGGGTTGATGGCGGCGTCGGTCTGGATGGCCGGGTAGGTCGTGCTGAGGTCCTGGCCCTGCTGCTGTCCGCCGAACGGGTCCTGCGGTGCGTCCTCCTGGGTCGCGACCGAGACCGGGCGGTTCAGCGCGCTGACGATGCCGGTCGTCACTGTGGCGTTCAAGCCGAACGGCGACCCGACGGCGACGACCGTCTGCCCCACCTTGAGGTCACTGGACTTGCCGAGCGGGGCCGGCGTCAGGTCGGAGACGTCCTCGGCCTGGATCACCGCGACGTCGGTCAGCGGGTCGGTCCCGATGACGGTCGCGCGCTTGGTGGTGCCGTCGTTGAAGTTCACGGTGATCGAGCCGTCCTCGCCGGCGCCGGCGACCACGTGGTTGTTGGTCAGGATCTTGCCGTCCTCGCTCAGCACGATGCCCGATCCGGACCCGGCGCCGGGCTGCCCGCCACGTTGACCTTCACCACCGACGGGAGGACCGACTGCGCGACCTTCTCGACGGTGCCGTCCCGGACGACGGTGTCTTGGTGGACTGGAAGTCTCCAGACGTGGTGCCCGACGTGGTCGCCGTCGAGCCGTCGTCGGTGAGCGCGCCGTATACGGCGGCTCCACCGACGCCCGCGGCGCCGCCTACGACGAGCGCACCCACGAGCACTGCGGCGGTCAGGCCGCGGCCACGCGAGGTCCTCGGCGACGCAGCGGGAGGGGTGTAGCCGGGCGCCCAAGGGGGCGGGGGCTGCTGGTACGCCGGGATCGGCCGGGTCGGCTCGGCGTACTCGCCGAACCAGCTCTGGGAGGACTCCGCGGGGGTGTCCGGCGAGGTGGAGGTCTCGCCGTTCTCGTTGCGGGGGTCGTGGGGGTAACGGTTCTGCTCGTCCATGACCCCGATTCTGCGAAGTCATCCTGAGAGCGCGCTTTGAACCGGCTACGACCGTGCCAAGACCTCGGGCGGCGCCATCGTGCCGGGGACGTGGAACCAGAAGGCACGCCCCGCCGTCAGGCCCGTGGCCGGCTCGCACGTTGCCGCCGTGCCGCTCGGCCACCGCCTTGACGATGGACAACCCGAGTCCGGAACCGGGCATGCCGCGCGACTCCGCCGACCGGTAGAACCGGTCGAACACGTGCGGCAGGTCCCTCTCCGAGATCCCCCGACCCTGGTCGGTGACCAGCACCGTGCCCTGCTTCAGCTCGACGGTCACCCGACCGTCCGGAGGGCTCCACTTGGCTGCGTTGTCGAGCAGGTTGGTGATCGCGCGCTCGAGCGCCGCGGGGTCACCGGTGACCCACCACGGCTCGGTGCGTACGACGAACTCGACGGTGGTCGTCCGCCGTCGGACGCGAGTGACCGCCTGCGTCACGATCGCGGCGGCTCCACCGGCTCGACCGACGGGGTGGTCGGCTCGTCACGGGCCAGCTCAACGAGGTCCCCGATGAGAGTGGTCATCTCGGAGATCTGCGCGCGCACGTCGGCGAGCAGCTCTTGCGCGGGACGTCCGGAGCACCGCCGACGAGTCCGCCTGGGCCAGCAGGTCGAGGTTGGTTCGCAGCGAGGTCAGGGGAGTGCGCAGCTCGTGCCGGCGTCGGCGACGAGCTGTCGTTGCCGGGCCTGCGACGCGGACAGGGAGGCGAGCATCGCGTTGAACGCCTGGGCCAGCCGGGCCACCTCGTCGTTCCCCTCGATCGGGATCGGGTCGAGGCGCTCGGTGCGGGCAATCTCCTCGACCGCGGTGGTGAGGCGGCGTACCGGGCGCAGTCCGTTGCGGGCCACGGCCCACCCGGCCAGGGCGGCGCTGATCATCCCGGCGAGGCCGAAGAGCAGCATCACCAGCCCGAGCCGGTCGAGCATCTGGTCGGTGGGTCGCAACGACTGCGCGAGGACCAACGCCTGCTGCCCGTCCTCGGCCGGGACCGCCACGACGCGGTAGCGCTGGCCCTCGAGGTAGATCGTTCGCGCCGACCACGACTGCTCACCCAACGCGACCTCGATCTCGCGGCGGCCGATCGCGCTGATGGCGTCCCTGCTCGACGGCCGGATCGACTGGTTCGCGGCGTCGAGGAAGATGATCTTCACGTCGGCCGCGCCCAGTGCCCACGGCGGTATCTCCTCGCGCGAGAGGGCCTCGAGGGTGTTCGCGTGAGCGGCCTGCGCCGCGCGCGTGTGCAAGGACTGGTCGAGGCTGTTCATACTCTGCATCCGCACGGTGGCGTACGCCGCGAAGGCGACCCCGGTCACCGCAACGCCGACGGCCATCGTGGTGAGCAGGGTGACCCGGCTGGCCAGGGACCGCCGGTAGTGGAGCGGGGTCCAGCGGCCCATCAGGTCATGCCACCACGGGACATGGGGGGCGGAGTCATGGCCATTACGCGGATGCCTCTCGCAGCACGTAGCCGACCCCGCGCACGGTGTGGAGCAGCCGGGGCTCGTCCTCGGCC
>CAVTCB010000013.1:0-27037 GCA_963733105.1 uncultured Gemmatimonadales bacterium
CAGTGGTTGCGCTCATTCGACAGGGGGTGGGGAGGGGGAAGCAAGCAAACTTGGACACCCCTGTTTTTCTTCGGGGAGCGCGGAGGCGGGCAGGATGGAGGCGGAAAGAAGAGCGGGGTGAACCGCGCCGGACAATCCCGGCGCGGTTCAAGCGGGCGCTCCCGGAAAGGCAGGCGCCCGCTCCGCGCTTCGGAATCCGAGGGCCCGGAGGGCCAGGGAGGGAGCCGTGTGGCATGATCTCCATGAGTATGCGCCGATGCCTGTCGTCATGCCGATGCTGGCGCCGAACGTGCGTGCCGCCCAATGCGATGGCCCTATGGTCCGGGTAGAGAGCGTCGGGACTCGATGCGCAGCCCGGCCGTGGTGCGGCGAAGCCCCGGTACCAGCCAGCAGCGCGAATAGGATTCCCCACGCTCATCCGGCCCACCGAGGAGACCCATGGAAATTGGTCTGATGTTCTTCTCCACCCAATCGAGTTCCGCGGACCGGAAATACCAGCTCCTGCTCGATGCGGCCCGGTTCGCGGACGAAGCCGGGTTCGCATCGTCTGGACGCCGTCGCCACTTCCATCCCCTCGGCGGCCTCTTCCCCAATCCCGCGGTGACCAGCTCCGCGCTCGCCATGATCACGCGACGGTCCAGCTGCGCGGCGGGAGCCTGATCTCGCCCCTGCACCACGTCGTCCGCATCGTCGAGGAATGGTCGGTGGTGGACAACCTCTCGGGCGGGCGGGTGGCGATCTCGTTCGGCTCGGGTCGACGTCGACGACTTCGTCTTCTTCCCCGACCGCTACGACACCCGGCCGAGCTCATGTTCGAGCAGATCGAGCAGGTGCAGCGGCTGTGGCGGGGCGAGCCCATCGTGCAGCCGAACAGCCGGGGCAGGTAAGTCGAGGTCGCCTCTATCCGAGGCCGGTGCAGGCGGTGCTCCCGATGTGGGTCACCTCGTCGGGCAACGTGGCCACCTTCCGAAGCGCCGGCCGGGTCGGCGCCAACGTGCTGACACACCTGATCGGGCAGGATCTCGAGGCGCTGCGGCGGAAGATCCGGGCGTATCGCGAGGCGCGGGAGCAAGGCGGCTCGTCCCCGTACGGCGGGGAGGTGTCGCTGATGCTGCACACCTTCGTGGGTACCGCCGTCGAGGAGGTACGCGAGACGGTCCGGAAGCCTTCCCGCGCCTATCTCCGGTCTGCGGTGCTCGTGCAGACGCTGCGGCTCGGGGCGGGGGCACAGTGAGCGGCGGCCACCGGATCGGCGCACGGGTGCTCCTCCGGTCTATGGAGGAGCCTCCTGGACATCACCTTCGACCGCTACTTCGAGACGGCCGCGCTGATGGGCACTCCCGATCGAGCTGCCGCTGCTGGAGGCTCGTCGGGCCGGCGTGGACGAGATCGCGTGCCTGGTGGACTTCGGGGTGGCGGAGGAGGACGTGCTGCGAGGGCTGGAGCACCTCGGCACGCTTCACGGGAGGCTCGCCGCCTGATCCACGGCGTGCGGGCAGCCCTCTCCGCTTCGAAGATCCGGACCCGTGCGCGTGCACGCTGCGCACGCCGGACGGTGGCGGCGGGGCAGGAAGCTGCACACTCCGGGGGCGGGGTATCTCCCGTTTCCGCGGCGGGGCGGGGCCCCTCCGCCCTGGTATGCGGCTTGCCCTGGAGGGGGCACACCCCAGGATCGATCTGAAGGTCGACAGCACCCGCTGTGACTGACGGGGCGAAGCCACGTCCACCCCGGCCGCGCTCCCCTTCTTCCGGCACCACGACGGCGCGCGCCGCTCCACGGAGTCCCGCGGCCTCCTTCCCGACACACGCCCGATGCACACCCCCCCCGAAGCCGCGGCGGACGCGCTGCTGCGCCAGGACCCGTGCGGCGCGTACGCGGGGATGGACGCTCCCACACGCGAGCGCTACCTGCGCATGGTCCGGCACCTGGCCGCGCACTCACGGCGCGGGCTGGACGCCGAGGGCGTCGCCCGTGCCGCGCTGCGCCGGGCCGGGGCCGCCGACGCGGATGCGCCCCCCGCGGCGGGGCACGTGGGCTACCACCTGGTGGGTCCCGGGGCGCCCGCGCTGGAGCGGGAGGTGGGATACCATCCCCCGGCACGCGTGCGGGCGTACCGCTTCCTCTGGCGACACGCCACCCCGGTCTACCTGGGGCTCCTCGCCGGCTTCACGCTGGCGCTGCTGACGCCGGTGCTGGCCTACGCGGCGCGGCACGGGGCGGGGGCGGGGATGCTGGCGCTGGTGGCCGCGGCCGTCCTGCCGGTGGCGGTCGAGGGCGCCATCCTCCTGGCCCGCCTGTTCCTGCACCCCCGCTTCCCACTGCGGGTGCTGCCCAAGATGGAGTTCGCGGAGGGAGTCCCGGACGAGCACCGCACGCTGCTGGTGATCCCCACGCTGCTGCGCTCCCCGCAGGACGCCCGCCGCCAGGTGGCCGTGCTGGCGGAGATGGCGGCGGAGCACCCGGGCCCCAACCTGCGCTTCGCGCTGCTGTCGGACTTCACCGACGCGCCCCGGCAGCGCATGTCCGGGGACCGGGAGATCCTGGCGGCGGCACGGGAAGCGGTCCGGCGCCTGAACGCGCGGCACCACAGCGCGGTGGGCGACCGCTTCTTCGTGCTGCACCGGGAGCGTGCCTGGAACCCGGACGAGGAGCGCTGGACGGGGTGGCTGCGCAAGGTGGGGAAGCTGGAGGAGCTGTACCGGCTGCTGCGCGAGCCCGAGGCGGAGACCGGCTTCCGCTGGATCTTCGGGAGACTACCGCGGGCGGGGGTGGGGGTGCCCTTCCGCTACGTGGTGACCGTGGACGAGGGCGACCGCCTGGAGCCGGGCTGCGCCGCGGACCTGGTGCGCACGGCGGCGCACCCGCTGAACCGTCCCTGGGTGGACCGGCGGCTGGGGCGCGTCACGGAGGGGTACGGGATGCTGCAGCCGACTCCGAGGACCGAGGTGGAGGTACGCAGCCGCTACACGGATCTGGTCCATGGCCCGCCCGCTCCGCCCGGCGGGGCCGACGGGGCAGCCCCGGCACCGGCCGCACTTCTACATGGACGTGTTCGGGGCGGGACAGTTCGGGGGCAAGGGGCTGGTGGACGTGGACGCCTGGCGCGCCGTTCTCCCCGGCGTGATCACCCTCGCCTCGGCGCTGAACCACGACGTGCTGGAGGGCTTCTACGCCAGGGCCGCCAACCTGGGGGACCTGCGGATGAGCGAGGGGGAGATGGGCCGCTACCTGGTGCAGGCGCGCGTGGACCAGCGCTGGATGCGCGGGGAGTGTCAGCTCGTGCCCTGGCTCTTCCCCCGCGTGCGCGACGGCGAGGGGCGCGCGCGGAGGAACCCGGTGCCGTGGACCCTGCGGCTCCGGCTGCTGCGGCTGGTGCTCCTTGCGTTCGACTGGCCGTCCGTGCTCCTGGTGCTGCTGCTGGGATGGACGGTGCTCCCCGGCTCGGCCTGGGCGTGGACGGCCGTGGCCCTGTCGCAGTGCATGTCCAGCTCGGCGGTGAGCACCGCCACCCGGCTCCAGGGGGCCGTGCGCCGGGGCGAGGACCTCCGCGCGGGCTGGAGGGGGTACCTGGACGAGCTGCTGTACCGGGGCTTCCGGGTGGGGGTCCTGGCGCACTGGGCCGTCCTGGCCGGGGACGCGGCCACGCGGGGCGTGTGGCGGGCACTGGTCTCGCGCAGGCTGCGCACGCAGTGGACGACGCAGCAGCAGAGCGCGCAGCAGCCCCTCGCCCTGGGCCACTACCTGCGGACGATGTGGGCCTCGGTGGCGGTGGGCGCGGGCGTCCTGCCGCTGGTGGCCGCCACGGCCCCGGAGCGGCTCCCGGCGGCCGCACCCTTCGCGCTGCTCTGGATGACGGCCCCGCTGTGGGTCTGGCGCATGGACCATCCGCTCTCGCCGGCGGCCCCCCGCACCCTCGACGTCGAGGCGGCGGCGCAGCCTTCCCCCTGACCACCCGCGGAGCCACCGATGACACTGTCTCCTTCCGCGGACGGGGCGGACGCGCTGCTGCGCCAGGACCCGTGCGGCGCGTACGCGGGGATGGACGCCCCCACGCGCGAGCGCTACCTGCGCATGGTCCGGCACCTGGCCGCGCACTCACGGCGCGGACTGGACGCCGACGAGATCGCCCGGATCGCGCTGCGCCGGGCCGGGGCCGCCGACGCGGATGCGCCCCCCGCGGCAGGGCACGTGGGCTACCACCTGGTGGGTCCCGGCGCGCCCGCGCTGGAGCGGGAGGTGGGATACCATCCCCCGGCGCGCGTGCGGGTGTACCGCTTCCTCTGGCGGCATCCCGCCTCCGTCTACCTGGGACTCTGCTCCGCGCTGGCGCTGGCGCTGCTGGCGCCGGTGCTGGCCTACGCGGCGCGGCACGGGGCGGGGTGGGACGCTGGCGCTGGTGGCCGCGGCCGTCCTGCCGGTGGCGGTCGAGGGCGCCATCCTCCTGGCCCGCCTGTTCCTGCACCCCCGCTTTCCGCTGCGGGTGCTGCCCAAGATGGAGTTCGCGGAGGGAGTTCCCGACGAGCACCGCACGCTGCTGGTGATCCCCACGCTGCTGCGCTCCCCGGAGGACGCCCGCCGCCAGGTGGCCGTGCTGGCGGAGATGGCGGCGGAGCACCCGGGCCCCAACCTGCGCTTCGCGCTGCTGTCGGACTTCACCGACGCGCCCCGGCAGCGCATGTCGGGGGACCGGGAGATCCTGACGGCGGCACGGGAAGCGGTCCGGCGCCTGAACGCGCGGCACCACAGCGCGGTGGGCGACCGCTTCTTCGTGCTGCACCGGGAGCGTGCCTGGAACCCGGACGAGGAGCGCTGGACGGGGTGGCTGCGCAAGGTGGGGAAGCTGGAGGAGCTGTACCGGCTGCTGCGCGAGCCCGGGGCGGAGACCGGCTTCCGCTGGGTCTTCGGGAGACTGCCGCGGGCGGGAGTGGGGGTGCCCTTCCGCTACGTGGTGACCGTGGACGAGGGCGACCGCCTGGAGCCGGGCTGCGCCGCGGACCTGGTGCGCACGGCGGCGCACCCGCTGAACCGTCCCTGGGTGGACCGGCGGCTGGGGCGCGTCACGGAGGGGTACGGGATGCTGCAGCCGACTCCGAGGACCGAGGTGGAGGTACGCAGCCGCTACACGGACCTGGTCCATGGCCCGCCCGCTCCGCCCGGCGGGGCCGACGGGCAGCCCCGGCACCGGCCGTACTTCTACATGGACGTGTTCGGGACGGGGCTGTTCCAGGGCAAGGGGCTGGTGGACGTGGACGCCTGGCGCGCCGTCCTCCGGGGTGTGGTCACCCCCGCCTCGGTACCGAGCCACGACGTGCTGGAGGGCTTCTACGCCAGGGCCGCCAACCTGGGGGACCTGCGGATGAGCGAGGGGGAGATGGGCCGCTACCTGGTGCAGGCGCGCGTCGACCAGCGCTGGATGCGCGGGGACTGCCAGCTCGCGCCCTGGCTCTTCCCCCGGTGTGCGCGACGGCGAGGGGCGCGCGCGGAGGAACCCGGTGCCGTGGACCCTGCGGCTCCGGCTGCTGCGGCTGGTGCTCTCGGTGTTCGGCTGGCCGTCCGTGCTCCTGGTGCTGCTGCTGGGGTGGACGGTGCTCCCCGGCTCGGCCTGGGCGTGGACGGCTGTGGCCCTGTCGCAGCTGATACTCCAGTTGGCGGTGAGCACCGCCAACTGGCTCCAGGGGGCCGTGCGCCGGGGCGAGGACCTCCGCGCCAGCTGGAGGGGGTACCTGGACGAGCTGCTGTACCCGGGGCTTCCGGGTGGGGGTCCTGGCGCACTGGGCCGTCCTGGCCGGGACGCGGCCGCGCGGGGCGTGTGGCGGGCGCTGGTCTCGCGCAGGCTGCGCACGCAGTGGACGACGACGCAGCAGAGCACGCAGCAGCCCCTCGCCCTGGGCTACTACCTGCGGACGATGTGGGCCTCGGTGGCGGTGGGCGCGGGCGTCCTGCCGCTGGTGGCCGCCACGGCCCCGGAGCGGCTCCCGGCGGCCGCACCCTTCGCGCTGCTCTGGATGACGGCCCCGCTGTGGGTCTGGCGCATGGACCGACCCGCTTTCCCCGGCGGCCCCCCGCGCCCTCGCGTCGAGGCGGCGGCGCAGCCTTCCCCCTGACCACCCGCGGAGCCACCGATGACACTGTCTCCTTCCGCGGACGGGGCGGACGCGCTGCTGCGCCAGGACCCGTGCGGCGCGTACGCGGGGATGGACGCCCCCACGCGCGAGCGCTACCTGCGCATGGTCCGGCACCTGGCCGCGCACTACGGCGCGGACTGGACGCCGAGGGCGTCGCCCGTGCCGCGCTGCGCCGGGCCGGGGCCGCCGACGCGGATGCGCCCCCCGCGGCGGAGCACGTGGGCTACCACCTGGTGGGTCCCGGCGCGCCCGCGCTGGGGAGGGAGGGTGGGATACCAACCTCCGCCGCGCCTGCGGGCGTACCGCTTCCTCTGGCGGCATCCCGCCTCCGTCTACCTGGGACTCTGCTCCGCGCTGGTGCTGGCGCTCCTGGCGCCGGTGCTGGCCTACGCGGTCCGCCAGGGCGCCGGGGCGGGGGCGTCGGCGCTGGCAGGCGCCGTCCTCCTGCCTCTCGCCCTGGAAGCCGCCGTCTTCATCGCCCGCGGGATTCTCCATCCCCGCTTCCCGCTGCGGGTGCTTCCCAAGATGGAGTTCGCGGAGGGCATCCCGGACGCAGCACCTGCACGCTGGTGGTGGTCCCCACGCTGCTGCGCTCCCCCGAGGACGCCCGCCGCCAGGTGGCCGCCCTGGCGGAGATGGCCGCGGAGAACCCCGGACCCCAACCTGGTCTTCGCCCTGCTCGCGGACTTCCCCGACGCCCCGGCGCGCTCCGCGTCCGGCGACGCGGCGACCCTGGACGCCGCAGGCGAGGCGGTCAGGCAGCTCAATGAGCGCCATCCGGGCGGGACGGGGGATCCGCTTCCTGGTGCTGCACCGCGAGCGCGCCTGGAACCCGGACGAGGGGAGCGTGGACCGGCTGGCTGCGCAAGGTGGGAAAGCTGGAGGAGCTGTACCGGCTGCCGCGCGAGCCCGGGGCGGAGACCGGCTTCCGCTGGATCTTCGGGAGACTGCCGCCGGCGGCGCGGAGGCGCACTTCCGCTACGTGATCACCCTGGACGAGACGGACCGCCTGGCACCGGGGGGCGCCGACGACCTGGTGCGCACGGCGGCGCACCCGCTGAACCGGCCCCGGGTGGACGTGGAGCGGGGGTGCGTCACGGAGGGGTACGGGCTGCTGCAGCCGGCTGCCCGGGTGGCCGCCGGAGTGCGCAGCCGCTACGCGGAGCTGCTCCACGGGCCGGCCGCTCCGGCCGGGTCTCGATCCTCCGCCCGATTCAAGCCCCACTTCTACACCGACGTGTTCGGAGCCGGGCAGTTCCAGGGGAAGGGGCTGGTGGACGTGGACGCCTGGCGCGCCGTCCTCCGGGACGTGGTCACGCCCGCGGTGCTGACCCACGACATCCTGGAGAGCCTGTACGTCCGGGCCGCCCACGTGGGCGACGTGGGGATGGTAGCGGGCCCGGTCGACCGCTGCCTGGTCCAGATGAGCGTGGAGGAGCGCTGGATCCGCGGGGACTGCCAGCTCGCGCCCTGGCTCTTCCCCCGCGTGCGCGACCGGGAGGGGCGCGCGCGCCGCAACCCGATCCCGTGGACGCTGCGGCTGCGGCTGCTTCGGTTCGCGCTCTCGGCGCTGGTGCGTCCGGCCGCGGTGATGGTGCTGCTGTTGGGATGGACGGTGCTCCCCGGCTCGGCGCTGGTGTGGACCGCGGTGGCGCTCTCGAACACCCTGCTCCAGCAGGGGCGCGATACGGCCGTCTGGCTGGGAGCCGTGCTGCGCCCCGGCAAGGGCGGGCGCCGCGCGGCCGGACGCGAGTACCTGGGCCGGACGCGCTTCAACGCCCTGGGCGTGGTGACGCTGGCCCAGTGGGCCGTGGTCGCCGGGCGCGCGGCGGGGCGGGGGGTGTGGCGGGCGCTGGTGTCCCGGAAGCTGCGAACCCAGTGGGTGACGCAGCGGCAGAGCGCGCAGCAGCCCCTCGCCCCGGGCCACTACCTGCGCGCGATGTGGCCGTCGGCCGCCCTGGGCGCGGGCGTCCTGCCGCTGGTGGCCGCCACGGCCCCGGAGCGGCTCCCCGTCGCCGCGCCGTTCGCGCTGCTCTGGATGGCGGCCCCCCTGTGGGTGTGGCACGTGGACCGGCCGCTCCCCCCGCCCGCCGTCGCTCCGGGCCACGACGGGACCGTGGCGGCGCGGGCCGCCACCTGACGACCGGCCCCCATTCGCGGCCGCCGGCCGTGCTCCACCCCCACCCCATCCTCCAGCAACGATGCCGAACCTGATCCTGACGGTCGCGCACGGCGCGATGTGCGACCACCCCATGTACCGGGTGTTCCTGAACAGCTTCGAGCGCAACGCCGCGGCGCCGGACACCGAGCTGGTGGTGTTCACCGGCGAGATGTCGGCCGCTGCCCGACGCGCCACCGAGCGTGTGGGGCGGGTGGTCGACGCGGACGAGAACTTCGCGGACGCCGGCTGCCAGCGGCGGCACTGGTACTTCGCGCGCTTCCTGTTCGAGAACCAGCACCGCTGCGAGCGGGCGCTCACCGTGGACTCGCGCGACACGGTGATGCAGCGCGACCCGTTCACCTGGGAGACGGCCGCCGGGACGTCGCTGATGCTCTCCGCCGAGCCCGCGAGCACCGCGGAGCCAGGCTGGAACCAGTGGATCCACCAAAGGCTGGCGAAGACGCTCAAGGACTGGTTCGTCCCCGGGGAGCGGCCGCGGCGCAGCCTGTCGCGCAGGATCCAGCTGGCCCGCATCGCCCTGGGCAGCCGCGGCCACGTCCCCCGGCCGCGGCAGGGGACGCTCACCTTCTGGCCCAACGAGCCCTGGAGGGTGGTCAACGGCGGCTTCGTCCTGGGGGACGCACGGGCGGCCGCCTACTTCGAGCTGTGCCGCATCGCCATCGACGCCCCCCAGGGGGCCAGGCACGACCAGGCGACGCTGACGGCGCTGGGGAACTGGACGCAGGGATGGCCCGGGATCGAGATGGTGGGGCACGACGAGCCGTGGGTGTACCACGGGTACTGGTGGGACAAGCGCCCCTTCCGCGTGGAGGGCGACGTGGTGGCGGTGGCCCCGGCGTCCGGGGAGCCCTACCGCATGTTCCACCAGTGGCAGTACACGTCGGCCGAGGACGCCATCCTCCAAACCTACGCCTGAGCCCGGTGCCGAACCTGATCCTGACGGTCGCGCACGGCGCCATGTGCGACCACCCGTCGTACCGGGTGTTCCTGAACAGCTTCGAGCGCAACGCCGCGGCGCCGGACACCGAGCTGGTGGTGATCACCGGCGACATGCCGTCCGCTGCCCGACGCGCCACCGAGCGGGTGGGGCGGGTGGTCGACGTGGACGAGAACTTCACGGACTGGGGGTGCCAGAGGCGGCACTGGTACTACGCGCGCTTCCTGTTCGAGAACCAGCACCGCTACGAGCGGGTCCTCACCCTGGACTCGCGCGACACGGTGATGCAGCGCGACCCGTTCACCTGGCGGCCCCCGGAGGGGGCGGGGCTGGTCCTTTCCGCCGAGCCCAGCCACACCGGGGAGCCGGGCTGGAACCGGGCGATCCACCAGAGGCTGGCGAAGACGCTCAAGGACTGGTTCGTCCCCGGGGAGCGGCCGCGGCGCAGCCTGTCGCGCAGGATCCAGCTGGCCCGCATCGCTCTGGGCAGCCGCGGCCACGTCCCCCGGCCGCGGCAGGGGACGCTCACCTTCTGGCCCAACGAGCCCTGGAGGGCCATCAACGGCGGCTTCGTCTCGGGCGACTCCCTCCCCGCCGCCTACCTGCACCTCTGCCGCGTCGCCTTGGACGCCCCCCTGGGGGCCAGGCACGACCAGGCGACGCTGACGGCGCTGGGGAACTGGACGCGGGGATGGCCCGGGATCGAGATGGTGGGGCACGACCACCCGTGGGTGTACCACGGAGTCTACTGGGACAGGCATCCCTTCCGGGTCGAGGACGACATGGTCGCCGTCGTTCCCGAGTCGGGACAGCCTTACTGCATGTTCCACCAGTGGCCCTGCACGCCGGCCGAGGATGCCATCCTCCAGGCATACGCCTGATGTGAGCCCCGGGCTGTGCACCCGGTTCACACGGACCGCGGGCGTTTGCACTCCCGTGCACAGGTGGACTTCCTCCCGGGTGCGGACGGGGAGGACAAAATCGAGGCGTGACATGAAATGTTGACGTAATAGACGGTAAGTGAGCGGGCGGTCCGCGTTTTGCCTTCTCTGTGTTCCCAACCGCCAGCCAGTGCCTTCCCGATCGGTCACGCTCCCTGTGACTGAGAGGACCGCGTCTTCCCTCCCTCCGGCGATTCTCCGATGCGTACTTCCGTCTTCCCCGGCTTCTCCGTGCATCAATATCGATCTCAAATGGACGAAACGAGGAATAAACAGTACTGGTACGCCTGTTACACACGCGGCCGGCACGAGAAGCAGGTGGAGATCCTGCTCCGCGAGCGGGAGATCGAGAGCTACCTGCCGCTGGTCCGCGCCCGCCGCCAGTGGAAGGACCGAGTCAAGCTGGTGGACTGGCCGCTGTTCCCCAGCTACGTGTTCGGCCGCTTCGCCATGGACGACCTGTCGCGGGTGCTGGCGACCCGCGGCGTGGTGGGGGTGATCCGCGTGGGCGACCGTCCGGTCGCGCTTTCCGAGGACGAGATCGAGAACGTGCGCCGCTTCGCGGCCGCCCTGGGCTCCGCCGGGGTGGAGCCCGAGCCGGAGCCCCTGGTGGAGAAGGGGCTCCGGGTGAGGATCTGCGAGGGCCCGTTCACGGGAGTGGAGGGGGTGGTGGCGGAGACCAGCCGCGGGCGGCGGGTGCTGGTGGGAGTGCGGGGGATCGGGCAGGGCTTCGCGGTGGACGTGGACGTCCGCTGTCTGAAGCCGGTCTACGACACCGACACCGACACCGGCTCCGTGCGCAGCTCGGCAGCGTGAGCCGGCTCCCGCGCGGGCGGGTGGGGGTGCTCCGGGGAATGGGCCCGCTCGCCTCCGGTACGCCGTGAGCGACCGCGCCGCCCGGCTGCGCGAGCTGTCCCCCGAGCAGCTCGCCGTGCTCCAGGCCCGGCTGCGCAAGCGCCGCCGGGAGGAAGCGCGGCCGGGAGCCGCCGCGCTCCCGATCCCGCGGTCCGACCGCTCCGGGGAGATGCCCCTCTCCCTCGCGCAGGAGCGGATCTGGTTCTCGGAGCACCTGGAGCCGGGGACGGCGGTCTACAACGTCCCCCTGGTGCTGGAGGTGCGCGGTACGCTGGACGCGGCAGCGCTGGAGGCCGCCCTCGCCTCCATCGTCGCGCGGCACGAGGTGCTGCGCACCGTCTACGCCCTGGGCGCGGCGGGACCCGTGCAGCTCGTCCTCCCGCCCGGGGGGTTCCGCCTGGTCGTGGACGAGCTGTCCGCCCTCCCGGCGGCGGCGCGCGCGGCGGCGGCGCGGCGGCGCGCCACCGCGGAGGTGAGCCGCCCCCTGGACCTGGAGCGCGGGCCGGTGATCCGCGCCACGCTGCTGCGACTCGCGCCGGATTCGCACGTGCTGGTGGCGGTGGTGCACCACATCGCCTTCGACGCGGCCTCCACGGGGGTGCTGGCGGCGGAGCTGGCGGCGCTCTACGGCACCCTGGCCGCCGGGCGTCCCCCGGAGCTCCCGGAGCTCCCCCTCCAGTACGCGGACTTCGCCGTGTGGCAGCGGGCCCGGCTGGGCGGGGCGGCGCTGGAGGCGCGGCTCGCCTGGTGGCGGGAGCGGCTGGCCGGGGCGCCAGGCGCGCTGGCGCTCCCGGACGACCGCGGCGGGGCGTCTCGGCCCTTCCGGGCGGCCAGCCTCCCGGTGGAGGTCCCCCCGGAGCTGGCCGACGCGCTGCGGGCGCTCTCCCGGCGCGAGGGAGCCACGCTGTTCGTGACGCTCCTGTCCGCCTTCAAGGTGCTGCTCTTCTCCCGGACGGGGGGGAGGACGTGGTGGTGGGGACCTCGGCCAGCAGCCGCGCGAGGCCGGAGCTGGAGCCGCTCATCGGCTTCTTCGTGGACACCTTTCCGCTCCGCACCGGGCTGGGCGGCGACCCCACCTTCCGGGAGCTGATGGGGCGGGTGCGCGAGACGGTTGCGGGGGCGTTCGCGCACGCGGAGGTGCCGCTGGAGCGGCTCGCCGCGGAGCTGCACGGGAGCGGCGCCGGGAGCCGGACGCCGCTCTTCCAGGCCTTCTTCAACCTGCTCGCGGCCGGCGGGAGCAGCTCACCCTCCCGGGGCTGGAGGTGAGGGTGCGGGAGCCCGGGATCGAGGCCATCAAGTTCGACGTGGAGCTGTGGGCGACCGACACCGGGCGCGGGCTGCGCGCGGTGCTGGGCTACAACGCGGCGCGCTTCGAGGCCGGCACCGCCCGGCGCATGGCCGCGGAGCTCGGGGCCGTCCTCCGGGAGGCGGCGGCCGACCCGGACCGGCGCGTCACCGCCCTCTGCGTCCCCCCGGACGAGGCGTGGGCGGGGCTCGTCGACGGGTTCAACGACCCGCTGGAAGCCCTCCCGGACTGAAAGCACCCACCAGGCTGGAGACGAATGCCACACCAGAGCGTCCAGGAGCTGTTCAGCCGGACCGCCGCGCGCTTCCCGGACCACGTCGCGGTGGCCCGGGGGGAGCTGCGCGTCCGCTACCGTGAGCTGGAGGAGCGCTCGCGCGGGATCGCCCGCTTCCTCCTGCAAGGCGGAGCGGTGAAGGGGACCCCGGTCGCGATCCTGGCCGACCGCGCGGAGGAGGTGGTCGCCGCGATCCTGGGCGTGCTGCGGGCGGGGTGCGTGTTCGTCCCGCTGGACCCGGGCACGCCGGCCGAGCGCCTGCGCACCCTGCTGGTGCAGGTGGAGCCCGAGCTGCTGCTCGCGGGGTCGGGGCTGGAGGGGCTGGCCGGGGAGGCGGGCGGCGGCGTCCGGGTGGCGCGCCTGGACGTCGAGGCGCACGCGGAGCCCGGGAGGGGCGGGGAGATCACGGAGCCGGCCTGGGGCCCGGACGACCCGTGCTACGTGTATTTCACGTCCGGCTCCACCGGGACGCCCAAGGCGATCGTCGGGCGGCTCAAGGGGATCGACCACTTCGTCCGCTGGGAGGTCGCCACCTTCGGGGTGGGGGAGAAGACCCGCGTCAGCCAGTTCACCAGCCCGGCCTTCGACGCCTCGCTGCGCGACTACTTCGTCCCCCTGTGCGCCGGCGGGACGGTATGCGCCCCGGCGGAGCGGGACACGCTGCTGGACCCCGCCGCGCTGGTGGAGTGGGTCGACCGCGAGCGGATCGAGCTGGTGCACTGCGTACCCTCGCTCTTCCGCGCCGTCGTGCAGCAGGAGCCGTCGCCGGAGCGCTTCGAGGCGCTGCGGCACGTGCTCATGGCGGGGGAGCCGCTCCCCCCCGCTGACGTGAAGCGCTGGATGGACGTCTTCGGCGAGCGGGTGGAGCTGGCGAACCTGTACGGCCCCACGGAGACGACCATGGTGAAGCTGTTCCACCGGGTGGTCCCGGCCGACACCGACCGCCGCTCCATCCCCATCGGGCGGCCGATGGAGGGGGCGCGGGCCGTGGTGGTGGACGAGCAGGACCGGATGTGCCCTCCGGGCCGGGTGGGCGAGATCCTGATCCGCACCCCGTACCGGTCGCTGGGCTACTACCGCCAGCCGGAGCTGACGGCGCGGGTCTTCGTCCCCAACCCCCTGAACCCGCGGCGTGATCCGGACGACCTGGTGTACCGCACGGGCGACCTGGGGCGGGTGCTGGAGGACGGCAGCTTCGAGATCCTGGGCCGCAGGGACCA
This sequence comes from uncultured Gemmatimonadales bacterium, assembly GCA_963733105.1. Lineage (GTDB taxonomy): Bacteria > Gemmatimonadota > Gemmatimonadetes > Longimicrobiales > Longimicrobiaceae > JAFAYN01. Next base: position 13,842 of record CAVTCB010000013.1, read on the forward strand.
CCAGATCAAGCTGCGCGGGGTCCGCATCGAGCCGGGCGAGGTGGAGCACGCCCTGCGCTCCCACCCGGCGGTCGAGACGTGGTGGTGGTGGACCGCGAGGACGGCCGGGGGGAGCGGCTGCTGTGCGCGTACGTGGTGCTCGCCGGGCCCACCCCGCCGAGGCCCTGCGGGAGCACCTATCAGGGCGCCTCCCGGAGGCGATGCTCCCGGCGGTGTTCGTCCCGCTGGAGCGGCTTCCCCTGACCGCCACGGGGAAGACCGACCGGGCCGCCCTGCCGTGGCCGCCCCCGGCCGAGGCCGAGTTCCAGGCGCCGCGCACCCCCACGGAGGAGGCGCTGGCGCGCATCTGGGCGGAGACGCTGGGGGTGGAGCGGGTGGGGGTGCACGACAGCTTCTTCGCCCTGGGCGGGTACTCGCTGCTGGCGGCGCAGGCGGTGGCGCGGGTGCGGGAGGCGTTCGGGATCGTGCTGCCGCTGCGGGCGCTCTTCGACGCGCCCACCGTGGCCGACCTGGCCTCGCGGGTGGAGGCGGCGGGGGAGGTGGCGGAGGCGCCGCCGATCCCCCGGGTGCCGCGCGGCGGCCCACTCCCGCTCTCCTTCGCGCAGGAGCGACTCTGGGTGCTGCAGCAGCTGGACCCCGCGAACACCACCTACAACATGGCCGGGGCGCTGCGCCTCTCGGGCGCGCTGGACCCGGCGGCGCTGGAGATGGCGCTGGCCGGTGTGGTGCGCAGGCACGAGACGCTGCGCACCCGCTTCCTCGCCACCCCGGCGGGCGAGGCGGTGCAGGCCGTGGACCCGCCCGCCCCGGTGCCGCTCCCGCTGGACGACCTGGCGCACCTCCCGGAGTCGGAGCGCGAGGACGAGGCGCGGCGCCTCGTCGCGGCCGCGGTGCTGACCCCCTTCGACCTGGAGCGCGGCCCGCTGCTCCGGGTGCGCCTGCTGCGCCTGGGAGAGCGCGAGCATGTCCTCGCCTGGACGGTGCACCACATCGTCTCCGACGGCTGGTCCTCGGGGGTGCTGGCGCGCGAAGTGTCGGCGCTGTACGCGGCGGCCGTGGGGGCCGCGGCGCCGGCGCTCCCGGAGCTGCCGGTGCAGTACGCGGACTACGCCGCCTGGCAGCGGGAGCGGCTCCCGGGGGACGCCCTGGAACGGCAGCTCGCCTGGTGGCGCGAGCACCTGGCCGGCGGACCGTCGGCGCCGGAGCTGCCGCGCGACCGCCCCGCGCCCGCGGTGCGCACGCACACCGCGGCGCAGGAGACGCGGTTGCTCCCGCGCGCGCTGGGCGACCGGCTGGCGGCGCTGGGCAGGGCGGGGGACGCGACGCCCTTCATGGTGCTCTTCTCCGCCTTCAACGCGCTGCTGCACCGCTACACCGGCGAGCGCGACCTGGTGACGGCAACCGCCGTGGCCGGCCGCGGGTTCCGCGAGCTGGAGGGGCTGATCGGCTTCTTCGTCAACACCCTGGCGCTCCGCACGGACCTGTCGGGCGACCCCACCTTCCGGGAGCTGGTGGCCCGGGTGCGGGCCACGGCGCTGGCTGCCCTGGCCCGGCAGGAGGTTCCCTTCCAGGCCGTGGCGCGCGCGCTGGACGGGGCCGGCGACGCGCTCACCCGGGTGATGTTCGTCCACCAGCACGCCGATGGGAGCGGGCTCGGCCTCCCCGGGCTGGAGGTGAGACCCTTCCCGGTGGCCACGGGGGGCGAGACCTTCGACCTGACCGTGTGGGCCACCGACACGCCGCACGGGGTGGCGGTGCGGGCCCAGTACCCCACCGACTTCTACGACGCGGCCACGGTGCGACGCCTGCTGGGCCACTTCGCCACGCTGCTGGAGGCCGCGGCGGAGGACCCGGACCGGCGCGTGTCGGAGCTCCCCCTGCTGGGCGCGGAGGAGCGGACGGAGCGCGAGGCGCTCAACCGTACGGCGATGCCGTACCCGGACGCCCCCCTGCACGAGCAGGTGGAGGCGCAGGCGAGGCGCACCCCCGGCGCGGCCGCCGTGGAGTGGGGGGAGGCGCGCCTCACCTACGCCGAGTTGAACCGCCGCGCCAACCGGCTCGCCCACCTGCTGCGCGCGCGGGGCGTACGCCCGGACGGGCGGGTGGGGCTCTGCCTGGAGCGCTCGCCGGAGATGGTGGTGGCCGTGCTGGGGATTCTCAAGGCGGGCGCCGCCTGCGTGCCGCTGGACCCGGCGTACCCCCCGGAGCGCCTGGCTCTGATGGCGGAGGACGCGGGGGCGCGGCCGGTGGTGACGGTGGGGGCGCTGTCGGAGCGGGCGGGGGGCGGGGCGGATCTCCTTCTCCTGGACCGGGAAGCGGACGCCCTGGAGGCGATGCCCACCGACGACCCCGTCCCGGGCGCCTCGGCGGACACCCTGATGTACGTGATCTTCACCTCGGGCTCCACCGGGCGGCCCAAGCCGGTGGGGGTGCCGCACCGGGTGCTGGCCAACCTGCTCGCCTGGCAGCAGGCGCAGCCGGGGTACGCGGTGGGCGCGCGCACGCTGCAGTTCTCCACGCTCAGCTTCGACGCCTCCTTCCAGGAGATCTTCTCCACCTGGACCACGGGGGGGACGCTGGTGCTCCTCGCGGAGGAGGCGCACAGGGACGCCGCCCTCTGGGTCCCTCTCCTGGCCGGCGCCGGCGTGGAGCGCCTCTTCTGCCCCTTCGTGGCGCTCCGCCAGCTGGCGGAGCGGGTGGAGGACGGGGCGCCGCTCCCGGCGTCGCTGCGCGAGGTCCTCCCCGCCGGCGAGCAGCTGCAGGTGACGCCCGCGCTGGTGCGCCTCTTCGAGCGGCTCCCGGGGCGCCGGGTCCACAACCTGTACGGCCCCTCCGAGACGCACGTGGTCACGGCCCACACGCTGGAGGGCGACCCCCGGGCGTGGCCGGCGCTCCCGCCCATCGGGCGGCCGGTGTGGAACACCCGCGTCCACGTGCTGGACGCCGCCCTCCAGCCGGTGCCCGCCGGGGTGGTGGGCGAGCTGTACCTGGGCGGGCACGGCCTGGCGCGTGGCTACCTGGGGCGGCCGGACCTCACCGCCGAGCGCTTCGTCCCCGACCCCTTCGCCCCGGCGCCCGGGGAGCGCCTGTACCGCACCGGGGACCGGGTGCGCCTGCGCCCCGACGGAGCGCTGGACTTCCTGGGGCGCGCGGACGGGCAGGTCAAGGTGCGGGGCTTCCGGGTGGAGCCGGGCGAGGTGGAGACCGTGCTGGCGCTCCACCCCGCGGTGCGCGGGGTCGTGGTCACGGCGCTGGCGGACGCCGGCACGGGGCGGCGGCTGGTGGCCCACGTGGTGGCGGCGGAGCCGGCGACGGCCACGGAGCTGAGGGCGTTCCTGGAGGAGCGGCTCCCGCCGTACATGGTCCCCGCGGCGTTCGTGTTCATAGAGCGCTTCCCCCTCCTCCCCAGCGGCAAGACCGACCGCCGCGCCCTCCCCGACCCGGACGCGGCTCGACCCGCGCTGGCGCAGCCGTACGCGCCGCCGCGCACTCCCGCCGAGCAGGCGCTGGCCGGCGTCTGGTCGCGCCTGCTGCGGGTGGACCGGGTGGGGGTCCACGACGGCTTCCTGGAGCTGGGCGGCGACTCCATCCTGGGGATCCAGGTGGTGTCGCAGGCGCGCCGCGCCGGGCTGGGCATCACCCTGCAGCAGCTCTTCGACCTGCGCACGGTCGCCGCGCTCGCGGAGAACGCCGTGCCGACAGGGGGCGCCGGCGGCGGCGGGGAGCACCCCCGGGGCGGGGCGGGGGAGGAGGCGGCGCTCCCGCTCTCCCCCATGCAGCAGGGGATCCTCTTCCACTCGCTCCTCGCCCCCGACGAAGCGGCGTACGTGGAGCACGTCCACTGCACCTACGCGGGGCCGTGGGACGGGAGCGCCTCCGGGGCGCGTGGGAGCGGCTGGTGGAGCGCCACCCGGCGCTGCGCACCACCTTCGTCTGGGAGGGGAGCCACGAGCCGGCGCAGGTGGTGCGCCCCCGCGGCGAGCTGGCGCTGGAGGTGCACGACTGGCGCGGGCGCGGCGAGGTGGCGCAGCGCGAGCTGGCCGCGCGGGTGCGGGCGGAGGACCGGCGGCGCTACGCGCTGGACCGGCTCCCGCTGATGCACCTGTCGGTCTTCCTCCTGGAGGAGGGCTCGTTCGACTTCGTGTGGAGCTTCCACAACGCCGTCCTGGACGGGTGGTCCGCGTCGGCGGTGCTGCGCGAGTTCCGCGAGGCGTTCGATGCCGCGCGGGCGGGGACCCGGGCGAGCTGCCGGAGCCGCTCCCCTTCGCCCGCTATCTGGAGTGGCTGGCGCGGCGGCCGCTGGACGCCGCCCGCACCTACTGGGCGGGAGCCCTGGCCGGGCTCCCCGCTCCCGCCTCGCTGCGATCCGCGCTCCCCTCCCCGGCGGAGGACGCGGGCGCGGCGCCCGCCGATCCCTACCGCCGCCACGGGCTCCACCTGTCCGTGGAGGCGACCGACCGCCTGCGCCGGGGGGCGCGACGCCACGGGCTCACCCCCAACGACCTGCTCCAGGGCGCCTGGGGGCTCCTCCTGTCCCGCTGGACGGGGGAGCGGGAGGTGCTCTTCGGTGGAGTGACGGCGGGGCGCTCCGCCGGACCGGAGGGGGTGGATACCGCCGTGGGCGTGCTCGTGAACACCCTGCCGGTCAGGCTCGCGGTGCGTCCGGAGGCGCCGCTGGCCGCCTGGCTCGCCGCGCTGCAGCGGGAGCAGCGGGAGGCGCGCGCCCACGAGCACATCCCCCTCTACGAGATCCAGCGCCTGGCCCCCGCCGCGCGCTTCGACAGCGTCCTGGCCTTCGTCAACTACCCCGAGGACGATGCGCCGTCGTGGCTGGAGCGGCGCTGGTCCATGCAGAACGTGAGGTACCCGCTCTTCGTGCTGGCCCGCCCGGGGACGCGGCTCTACCTGGAGGTCACCTTCCGCACGGCGGAGCTCGCCCACCCGGCGATGGAGCGGATGCTGGCGCAGCTCGCCACCGTCCTGGAGGGGATGGGCGAGGCGCTGGACGGGGACGGCGCCCTGCCGCTGGCCCGCGTCCCCTGGCTGGCGGCCGCGGAGCGGGAGCGGCTGCTGGTGGAGTGGAACCTCACGGACGCGGCGCTCCCGGAAGGAGGCTTCGCGGAGCTCTTCGCGGCGCAGGCGGCGCGCACTCCGGAGGCGACGGCGGTGGTGTGGGGGGCGGAGCGGGTCCCCTACCGGGAGCTGGAGCGGCGCGCGCGCCGCGTGGCCGGGGCCCTCCGGGAGGAGGGGGCGGGGCCGGAGACCGTCGTCGCGCTGCTCGCCGGGCGCGGGCTCGACTTCTGGACCGCGACGCTCGGGGTGCTTCTGGCCGGAGCCGCCTACCTGCCCGCTGGACCCGCGCCACCCGCCGCGGCAGCACGCCAGGTGCTCTCGCTGAGCCGCGCGCCCTGGCCTCGCGTCCGCGGCGCTGCGCGCCGCGCTGCGACGCGCCGTGGCGGAGATGAGCCGGCCGGCGCCCCCGCGTGCGCGCTCGAAGGGGTCTGGCGCCCGATGCCGGCGGCCGCTCCCGGCGCCCGGCCCGGAGGGGCTGGCGTACGTGATCTACACCTCCGGCTCCACCGGCGCGCCCAAGGGCGCCATGGTCGAGCAGCGCGGCATGCTCAACCACCTGCACGCCAAGATCGCGGACCTTGATCTGACCGCCGGCGACGTCGTCGCGCAGACCGCCTCGCAGTGCTTCGACATCTCGGTCTGGCAGTTCCTCGCCGCCCTGCTGGTCGGCGGGTGGGTACACGTCATCGCGACGAGGTGGCCCACGATCCGCGCGGCTACTGGCCGCGAGCAGACGCGCGGGGTCACGGTGCTGGAGACGGTGCCGTCGCTGCTGCGCGCGCTGCTGGAGGAACTGCCGGCACCAGCGGCACGCCCTGCCGGCTTACGCGCGCTGCGCTGGCTGATCCCGACCGGTGAGGCGCTGCCACCCGAGCTGGCCGGCCTGGCTGGCTGCGCTACCCGACGTTCCGCTGATGAACGCCTACGGCCCGACCGAGTGCTCGGACGATGTTACCCACCATCCGTGCGCCGGCGCCTCCGCGCCCGGGGCGCGCACGTCCCGATCGGCCGGCCGATCGCCAACCTGCGGCTCTACGTGCTCGACGCAGGGCTCGACGCCGCTGCCCGACGGGGTGCCGGGCGAGCTCTACGTCGGCGGCGTCGGCGTCGGGCGCGGCTACCTCGACGAGCCGGGCCGCACCGCCGAAGCGTTCGTCCCCGACCCGTTCGGCGCCGACCCCGGGGCGCGCCTGTACCGCACCGGCGACCTCGCGCGCTACCTCGCCGGACGGCGACCTCGAGTTCCTCGGCCGCGTCGACCACCAGGTCAAGATCCGCGGCTTCCGCATCGAGCCGGGCGAGATCGAGACCGTGCTCGGCGGAGCACCCCGGCGGTGCGGCAGGCGGCGGTGGTGGCGCGCGAAGACGGCGCCCGGCGACCGCCGGCTGGTGGCCTACGTGGTGGCGCACCTGGGCGCCTCTGCCCTCGCCGGCGGAGCTGCGCGCTCACGTGGCGGCCGCGCTCCCCGAGTACATGGTGCCGGCCGCCTTCGTCGTGCTCGACGCGCTGCCCCTGGCACCCACCGGCAAGCTGGACCGCCGCGCCCTGCCCGGCGCCCGCGCCGAGCGACCCGGCGCGGCCGGACGCGGCGTATCTCGCGCCGCCCGACGAGGTCGAGCGGCGGCTGGCCGCGATCTGGCGGCGCTTCTGCGCGTGGAGCGGGTGGGGCGCGCACGACGACTTCTTCGCGCTGGGCGGCGACTCGATCCTGGCCATCCAGGTGGTGTCGCGGGCGCGGCGGCAGGGGCTGGTCCTCACTCCCCGCGACCTGTTCCGCCACCCCACGCTGGCGGAGCTGGCCGCGGCCGCCCGGCCGGCGCGGCGCACCCGGGCGGAGCAGGGTCCCGTGACGGGGGAGGTGGAGCCCACCCCCATCCAGCGCTGGCTCCTGGAGGACCCCCGTCCGGACCGGCACCACTTCAACAACGCGGTGCTGCTCCGCGCGGAGGCGCCGCTCTCCCCCGGCGCGCTGGCGCGCGCCGCGGCCGCGCTGCTCCGCCACCACGACGCGCTCCGGCTCCGCTTCCGGGAGGAGCCCGGGGGCTGGCGGGGGTGGATCGAGGCACCGGGCGCGCCCGTCTTCGCGCACCTGGACCTGTCGGCGGCGCGGGGAGCGGGAGAGGACGCGGTGCGCCGCGCCGCCGCGGAGCTGCAGCGCAGCCTGGACCTGGAGGCCGGCCCCCTCGCCCGGGTGGCGCTGCTGGACCTGGGGGCGGACCGCCCCGCGCGGGTGCTGCTGCTGGTGCACCACCTGGCGGTGGACGGGGTGTCGTGGAGGATCCTGCTGGAGGACCTGCACGCCGCGTACACGCAGGCCGCGGCGGGCGGCGCCGAGCCGCACCTCCCTCCCAAGACCACCTCGTTCCGCGCCTGGGCCGGGCGCCTGCACGCCCACGCCGCCTCTCCCGGGGTGCGCGCGGAGGCCGCCTACTGGCTGGAGCAGTCCGCCCCCGGGGGGGCGCGGCTCCCCGCCGACGGACCCGGGGGGCCGGACACCGTGGCCCGGGAGCGGACCATCCGCGTCGTCCTGGACGAGGACGGGACACGCGCGCTGGTGCAGGCCTCCGCCCGCCGCGAAGGCGCCCGCCCCGGCGAGGTGCTGCTGGCCGCCCTGCTGGAGGCCGTCTGCGGCTGGACGGGGGAGGACTCGCTGCGGGTGGAGCTGGAGGGGCACGGCCGCGTGGAGCTGTGGGACGACGTGGACCTGACGCGCACCGTGGGGTGGTTCACCGCGCAGTACCCGGTGCGGCTGGAGCGCCCGGCCTCCGGCGGCCCCGCGGCGACGCTGCGCGCCGTGCGCGACCGGCTCCGCGCCGTCCCCGGGGAGGGGATCGGGTGGGGGCTGCTGCGCCACCTGGCTCCCGTGGACCCGGAGGTGGAGGAGCTGCGCCGCCGTCCCCGCCCGGAGGTCGTGTTCAACTACCTGGGCCAGCTCGACGGGACGCTCCCCGGGGAGTCCCCCTTCCGCGTCGACGACGAAGGGACGGGGCCGTCGCGGAGCCCGCGCGCGCGGCGCACCCACGCCCTGGAGGTCAACGCCTGGGTGGCGGAGGGGCGGCTGCACGCGGCCTGGAGCTACGGGGCCGGGGCCAGCGCGGCCGGCACGGTGGAGCGCGTCGCCGGCGCCTTCCTGGACGCGCTCCGCGCCCTGGTGGACAGCGCCGCCGGCGGGGAGCCCGCCCCCCTTGCGGCGGAGGATCTCGCCGACTTCGGCTGGGGCGGGGCGGAGCTGGAGGAGATCCTGGCCGCGGTCGAGAAGGAGCTGGCCTAGCCGTGCAACTCCCCGCCAGGACCACCGAGATGCAGCAGAGTCCCAGGATCGAGGACGTCTACCCCCTCGCCCCCCTGCAGAAGGGGATGCTCTTCCACACGCTGGAGAGCCCCGGGGAGGGGGTGCTACGTGGTGCAGCTCCGCTGCGTGCTGGGGCGCGACCTGGACCCGGACGTGTTCGAGCGGGCGTGGCGGACGGCGGTGCGGCGGCACCCGGCGCTGCGGACCTCCTTCGTGTGGCGCGGCGTGCGGGAGCCCGTGCAGGTGGTGCACCGGGAGGTCCCCGTCGTCCTGGCGCGGCACGACTGGTCCGCGCTCCGGCCGGACGCCTACCGCGCCCGGCTGGAGCGCGCGCTGGAGGAGGACCGGCGCGAGGGCTTCGCCCTCCAGCGGCCGCCGCTGCTGCGCCTGGCGCTCTTCCGCAGGGCGGACGGCGAGTACGACTTCGCGTGGAGCACGTACCACGCGCTGACGGACGGCTGGTGCCTGCCGCTCCTGGTGCGGGAGGTGTTCGCCCTGTACGCGGCGTTCTCGGAGGGACGGGAGCCGGCGCTCCCCGCGCCCCCGCGCTACCGCGACTACATCGCCTGGCTCCACCGCCAGGACGCCGCGGCCGCCGAGCGCTTCTGGCGGGAGGAGCTGGGCGGCGTCACCGACGCCCACGCTGCTCGCCGCGGCGCTGGGCGCCGGGGTGGAGGACGGCGCCGGGCGCGGCGAGCACCACTTCCTCCTCGCGGAGGCGGAGAGCGCTGCGCTGCGGGGGGCGGTGGCCCGGCACCGGGTGACGCTGAACACGCTGGTGCAGGGGGCGTGGGCGCTCCTCCTCGCCCGCTGCTGCGGGACGGACGAGGGGGTGCACGGCGCCACCGTCGCCGGCCGGCCCGCGGAGCTGGAGGGCGCGGAGGAGATGATCGGCCTGTTCATCAACACCCTCCCCGTCCGCGTCCGGCATCCCTCGGACGCGCCGGTGGGGACGTGGCTCGCGGAGCTGCAGGCGCGCATGGCCGAGGCGCGGCAGTACGAGTACGCCCCGCTGGCGGACGTCCTGGCCTGGAGCGGCGTCCCGCGCGGCACGCCGCTCTTCGACACGCTGCTGGTGTTCGAGAACTTCCCTCTGGGGGAGGCGCTCCGCGGCGGCGGGGGGCCGGAGGTGAAGGAGGTGCGGACCGTGGAGCGGGGGAGCTACCCGCTCGCGCTGGTGGTGGTGCCCTCGATGCGGCTGGGCTTCCGCCTCGTCTTCGAGCGGGAGCACTTCGCACCGGACGCCGTCGAGCGGCTGGGGGAGCAGTTGCGGGTGGTGCTGCGCGCCCTCGCGGAAGACCTCCCGCGCCTCGTGGGCGACGTGGGGCTGCTGGGGACCGGCGAGCGGCGGCGGGTCCTGGACGCGTCCCGCGGCCCCGGGCTCCCCCCCGGGCCGCTCCCCGTCCACCGGCTCTTCGAGCGGCAGGCGCGGGCGGCGCCCGGGCGGGTCGCGGTGCGGTGCGGGGACGAGGAGCTCACCTACGGCGAGCTGGAGCGGCGCTCCGCCCGGCTCGCCCGCACGCTCCGCGGCCTGGGGGTGGGGCCCGAGGTGCGGGTGGGCGTGTGCGCGGAGCTGTCCCCGGACGCGATGGTGGGGATCCTGGCCGTGCTCCGGGCCGGGGGAGCCTACCTGCCGCTGGACCCGGCCCACCCGGCGGAGCGGCTGGCCGGCATCCTCGCCGACGCGGCGGCGCCGGTGCTCCTCACGACGGAGAGCCTCCTGCCGCGGCTCCCCCTCCACGGCGCGCGGACCGTGCTCCTGGACGCCGGCGGGGCGCCGGACGACGACGCGCTCGCCGCCCCCCCGGACGTGGAGGCGGACCCGGGCGGCCTGGCGTACGTGATCTTCACGTCCGGCTCCACCGGGACCCCCAAGGGCGTGGAGGTGGGCCACCACAACCTGGCCTGCTCCACCGGCGCCCGCTTCGCCCTGTACCCGGAGCCGGTCGGCGGGCTCCTGCTGCTCTCCTCCCTCGCCTTCGACACCTCGGTGGCCGGGATCTTCTGGACGCTGTGCTCCGGCGGGACCCTGCACCTGCCGCCCGCCAGGGACCGGCGCGACCCGGCGAGGCTGGTGGAGCTGGCGGTGCGCGGGGGCGCCACGCACCTGCTCTGCGTCCCCTCGCTGTACGCGGCGCTGCTGGACGAGGTCGGGCGGCGGGGGGACTGGGCCCCGGAGTCGGTGCTCGTGGCCGGGGAGGCATGCCCGCCCGAGCTGGCGGAGCGGCACGCCCGCCTCCTCCCGCGGACCGTGCTCCGCAACGAGTACGGTCCCACGGAAGGGACGGTCTGGTGCACCGTGTACGAGTGCGGCGCGGACGCGCCGGCGCCGCGCGTCCCCATCGGCCGCGCCATCCCCGGCAGCAGCGTCTACCTGCTGGACCGGGAGGCGTCTCCGGCGCCGGACGGCGTCCCCGGCGAGCTGTACGTGGGCGGGAGCGGTGTGGCCCGGGGCTACCTGGGGCGGCCGGGGGCGACGGCCGGGGCGTTCGTCCCCGACCCGTTCATGGGCGAGCCCGGGGCGCGGATGTACCGCACGGGGGACCGCGCGCGCCGGCGTCCCGACGGGGAGCTGGAGTTCCTGGGGCGGCTGGACGAGCAGGTCAAGGTGCGCGGCCACCGGGTGGAGCCCGGCGAGGTGGAGGCGGCGCTGCTGACCCACCCCGCGGTGGCGCAGGCGGCCGTGGCCACCCGGCCGGACCCGCGCGGCGAGCCGCGGCTGGTGGCCTGGGTGGCCGCGGGCGGCGGGGCCGCGCCCTCCGCAGGGGAGCTGCGCGCCCACCTGCACGCCCGGCTCCCGGGGTTCATGGTCCCCGCGGCGCTCGTGGTGCTGGACGTGCTCCCGCGGACCCCCGGTGGCAAGACCGACCGGCGGGCCCTCCCGGACCCGGAGTGGGGCCGCGGCGCCGCCGGCGCGCACCGCCCGCCCGGCACCCCGGTGGAGGAGGTGGTCGCCGGGATTTGGGAGGAGGTGCTGGGGGTGGAGGGCGTGGGAGCCGACGACGACTTCTTCGCGCTGGGCGGACACTCGCTGCTGGCCATGCGCCTGTCGGCCCAGCTCCGGGAGCTGCTGCGGGTGGAGGTCTCAGTGGCCGAGCTCTTCGGAGCGCCCACCGTTGCCGGCCAGGCCGAGCGCGCGGGCGAGATCGGCAGGGGGGCGGGGGTGGACGTGGAGCGCGTGGCCGGGATTCCTCCTGCGGCTCCGCCGGCTCCCGGACGAGCAGGTGGCGTCCATGCTCGCGGCGGCGCCGGAGCCCGGCCGATGAACTCCCCCTCCGGGGCAGCCCCCTTCCTGTCCGCGGACCGTCGGCGCCTGCTCGCCGCCCTGCTGGGCGATGCGGGGCTGGACGGCGCCGCCGGGGCGGAGATCCCCGCCGGAGCGGCGACGAGCCGGCCCCGCTGTCGTTCGCGCAGCAGCGGCTCTGGCTCATCGACCGCCTGGAGCCGGGGAGCGACGCGTACAACGTCGCCCTGGCGCTGCGGCTGCGGGGAGAGCTGGACCCGGCCCTCCTGCGCCGGGTGCTGGGCGAGCTCGTCCGCCGCCACGAGTCGCTCCGCACGGTGTTCCCGAGGGTGGACGGGGAGCCGGTGCAGCGGGTCCGCCCCGCCGGCCCGGCCGTCCTCCCGGGAGTGGACCTGGGCGCCCTGCCGCACGGGACCCGTGAGGCGGAGCTGGCACGCCTGGCGCGCGAGGAGGCCCGGCGCCCGTTCAACCTGGAGCGGGGGCCGCTGCTGCGCACCCTCCTGGTCCGGCTGGCCCCGGCGGAGCGCGCCCTGCTCCTCACCCTGCACCACGCCGTCAGCGACGCGTGGAGCATGGGGATCCTGGTGCGCGAGGCGTCCGCGCTGTACGCGGCGTTCGCGGGCGGCGGGACGTCGGAGCTCCCGGAGCTCCCGGTGCAGTACGCCGACTTCGCGGCCTGGCAGCGGGAGCGGCTGTCGGACGGGCGGCTGGACGCGCAGCTCGCCTGGTGGCGCGCGCGCCTGGCGGGCGCCCCTCCGGTCCTGGAGCTCCCCACGGACCGCCCCCGCCCCCCGGTCCCCTCCGCGCGCGGGGGGGGGGTCCGCTTCCTCCTCCCCGGGGCGACCGCCCGTGCGCTGGGGGAGTGGGCCCGGCACCAGGGCGCGACCTCGTTCATGGCCCTCCTGGCGGGGTGGAAGGCGCTGCTCGCGCGCTACGCGGCGCAGGACGACGTGCTGGTCGGCACGCCGGTGGCGGGCCGCGACCGGGCGGAAACGGCGGGGGTGATCGGCTTGTTCGCCGACACTCTGGTGCTGCGCACCGACCTGGGCGGCGACCCCACCGCGGCCGAACTCCTGGCGCGGGTGAGGGAGGGCGTGCTGGGCGCCTTCGCGCACCAGGACCTCCCCTTCGAGCGGCTGGTGGAGGCGCTGCGGCCCGACCGCAGCCTCCGGCACACTCCGCTCTTCCAGGTGCTCTTCGCGCACCATGTCGCGGAGGAGGGCGGGCTCCGGCTGGGAGAGGCGGAGGTGGAGCCGATCCGCACCGGCGAGGCCGCGGCCAAGTTCGACCTCACGGTGGAGCTCGCAGACACAGGCGGGGAGGTGGGGGGGGTGGTCACGTACCGGAAGGAGCTGTGGGACCGTCCCACCGTCGCGCGCATGGCGGAGCGCTTCCTGGCGGTGCTGGCGGCGTTCGCGGCCCGCCCGGACGCGCGCCTGTCGTCCCTGCCGCTCCTCTCCGACGGGGAGCGCCGCCGTCTCCTGGAGGAGTGGAACCCCCCCCCGCCGGAGGCGTCCGCGCCTCCCCTCCTCCAGCGCGTGGCGGAGCAGGCGGAGCGCCGCGGCGGCACCCCGGCGGTGGCCTTC
>CAVTCB010000014.1:0-37960 GCA_963733105.1 uncultured Gemmatimonadales bacterium
CGGCCCCCGCGAAGTCGTGGCAGACGGGGTACGAGTGGCGCCTGGGTCAGGCACCCGCGGAGGACGACGATGGCGTGGCGGGCGCGGACGGCCACCCGCACCTGGAGCTCCTGGGACTGCACGTGTACCCCCTCACCCTGGATGCGGTGACGGTGCTCGAGGGCGTGGTGACGCACGTGCAGGTCACCGCGCGGCTCCAGCTTCCCGCCGGTGACGGGGGCGCGGAGCCGCTCCGCGCCCTGGAGCAGACGCACCTGAGCAACGCCGTGCACCTCGTCTTCACCCGCGTGGTCGATACGCTGCGCCTGTCGGACGTGCTCGTTCCCAGGGCCGCGGACGGCGGAGACGGCGAGGTGGTGTGGCCGCTGCGTCTGGGCGGTCCGAGGAGCGAGGGCGGCGGAGATGCCCGCATCCGCTGGAAAACCGCGAAGTACGGGACCGAGGGACTCACCATCCTCACCGGCGGGGTGGAGTTCGAGCTGTTCGGAGTGCGCACCACGCTTCCGCTGGGCGGCACCCGGACGCTCCTGTTCGAGAAGCCCCCGGGCCTCGTCAGGCTGCCCGTCCCCTGGAGCTTCGCGGTCGCGGTGGGCGTGACGGAAGTGAGCCTGACGCTGGACCCCGCGATCGGGGCGCACTCGCTGGTGGCGAAGCTTCTCTTCGAGTGGGGCCACCCCGACGGCTTGCGGGTCCGCGCGACCCAGGACTGGCCGATCGTGGGCACCGCCAACGGCGGCCTCTCCGCCCTGCTGGTGCACGGAGCCGGGGCCGGCCGGGAGAAGCGGCTGGTGGTAGACCTTCCACTGCACGCGCACGGGTCCGGCCTCGCCGAACGCAGCATGCGCGTGCAGTGGAAGGCGATCGAGGGGATGGGCGGCGAGGCTCCGCTCCACCTCTTCCCCGGGATGGAGCTGACCGGCGCCACGGGGTGCGCGGTGCTGTGGTTCGACGTCGCCTCCGGTGCCGGGATGAACCCGCCGGCCTTCACCGTCCGGGGCGGCTTCGCGGAAGGCCTCTTCGTCTGCGCGTGGGGCACGTCGCTCACCGGGCCGTCCGACCCGGAGACGCGGCTGGAAACCGCCTTCCGCTCCAGCGCGGGGCACCTGCACGTGGACTGGACGGTGGAGCACCGCCCCGGGCTCGGCTGGCACCCCGGCTACCTGCTCAACGGCTGGGTGGAGGTGCGCAACCTCGTCTCCTGGCCCGACGACCTGGCGGTGAAGGCGCCCCGGCTCACGCTGGGCGGTTTTCCGCACAACATCACCAGCCTCACCACCGAGGTGCAGAGGGAGGCGCTGCGGGGGCTCGCCCGCGAGCTGGTGGCGCATCCCGACCTCACCGTGGACGTTGAGGGGCACGCCTCCGCCGTGGACACGCTGGCGGACAACCTGAAGGTCGCGCAGAAGCGCGCCGAGGCGGTCGGACGCTTCCTGGAAGCCAACGGCGTGAAGTCCCGGCGCATCGACGTTGCCTCCCTCGGCGACGCCCGCACGCTCGAGCGGGAAGCCGGCGAGGCGGAGGAGGCGTGGCACGCCCGCTGCCGCCGCGTTGAGCTCTTCGTCCGCCCGCGGGTCACGCTCCCCGGCACGCTGGGGGTGGCACGCTTCGATCACGTGCGCCACGCCCTGCGCATCCTGCTGCACCAGCACGCGGTCCCCGGAAACGTCCCCCGGCCGGGCGCCGCCGCGCTGCTGGACTTCGGCACCGGCGCGTGGCAGTTCCTGGCGGTCACCGAGCACGTGCTGGCGCGGGTGAGCGTGACCCGTACCGGCGACACGGTGGCCGTCGGCGAGATCGGCGAGATCGCGGCGTGGAGCGCCGTGCAGGAGGTGCGCTGGTGCGGACGGCAGGCGCTGCTGGGGCTGGTCGACCGCCTGGTGAAGGAGGAGGGTAACCCGCACGACGACCTGAAGGCGGTCACTCTCGGATCGAAGGCCCGGATCACCAGCTTCCTGCGCGACGGGGTGGGGTGGCAGGACTCCCGCGTGGCCTCCATGCTGGTGACCCGGTCCGGACTGAAGGACGAGGCGCTCGACCACTCCCTGCTGGTGGAGGCCGGGGCCGCGCTCTGGCTGTCGCCGCGCAAGGGGAGCACCGGCGGGGCGAACGAGCCGTGGACGGTGCTGGCAGTACCTCCCCGACTCGGTGCTGCGCGCCCGGCTGGCCGCCCCCGAAGACTTCTACGATACCCGGTCGCCGTACGACGAGCGGGGCCGGCGCGTACGGGGTGGGCCGTGGCACTTCGTGGCGCTCCCCTTCCTGGGGCGCGTGCAGGCCAGGGCCATGGATCACCTGGAGAAGCCGGTGCCCGACGAGGCGGGCGCCCTGCAGTGCGACCCGGTGCTGCTGGCCGCGCGCCGCGCCGCGAGCGCCGAGGCGCCCGGCCGCCGGCTGCGGCTGGTGCTCCACCTGACGTGCCGCGCCTGGAATGCGCCCGCCGAGGTGGTGATGCACGAGTTCGACCTGCGCCGCTCCTTCCGGCTGGACCCCGGCTCGCTGGGGACCGCGCTGCAGCGCATGCGGGAGCCTGCGCGCGAGCCCCTCGCCCGCGAGGACGAAGCCGGCCTGGCGGGGGTGATGTCCGCGAGGGCCGAGGCCACGCCGTCGCTGGCGGCCAGCCCGGCCGCGCTCGCCGCCGCCTTCAGCCCGCACCGCGACGGCGCCATCGCCCGGGCGCCCGCCGCCGCCGACCCCCTGGTGTGGCGGCCGGACGCGCTGCTGGCGCTGCAGGGGCTGGTCACGGGGAGCGGCGACACGCACGGCTTTGCCCTCTGTGCAGCGCAGGTGCTGGAGTCGCTGCGCGCCGACGACGGGGAGCCGTCCTTCCCCCGCGCCGCGGCCGCGGCCACCCTGCTCCCAGGAGGCCCCCAGACGGAGAACGGGAAGAAGGAGCGCTTCCCTGTGGCGTTCGCGCTCAGCCCGTTCCGGCGCGTCGGGCTCGCGGTACCCCCGGCCGCCGACCAGGCCGGGACCTTCGTGTCCTACGCCGAAGTGCTGGCCCCGCCCACCTCGCCGGGCGGGGGCGCCTCCGCCGCGCCGGAGCGCCTTCGCCGTGTGGGCGCCCGCGCCTGGCGGCTGAGCGAGCCGGGGCAGCCGCTCCCCGACTGGGCGGAGTGGGCGCGCGGGCTGTGTGCCGCCACCGCCCCCGAGGCGCCCTTCGCCCTGGTGCGCCTGCGTGAGGTGCGGGGGAGCGCCCGGGGGGTGCGGGCGGGCCGCCTCCCGTCCGACTTCGTGGTCGCGTACCGCTTCCTGGTGGTCGCCCTGGGCGGCGCCCCCGCCATCGCCGCGGCCGGGGGAGCGCTGCGCGCGTCCGCGCCGGGGCTGCGCTTCCGCGAAGGGCAGTTCGGCGGATTCACCGTTCCCGGGGCGCTGCCTGCGGTGGAGGTGGCGCCGCCGCAGGTGGCCGGGGTGCAGCCGGTGTGGACCACGGATGCCCCGTCCGACGACGCGGCCGGAGCCCACCACCGGCACCTGAGCGCGTTGCGCTTCGCCCTGCGCTACCACGACGACGGAGCAGACGGCGCCGGGGGGCCGTCGCGGGGGATCGTGGACCGGCCGCTGGACCCGGCGGACGGCGGGGGCGAGGCATGGTGGGCCACGGCTTCGCTGCAGGTGCAGTGGCGCCCCGGCGGCGACGGTCGGCCGGAGCTGCCTCCGCGCTTCCGCGCGCGGGCGATCGGCGCGCTGCTCCCCGCCCCGCCAGGGCTCCCCCTCCCGTCGCTGCGCGAGCTGGCGCAGCCGGCCGAAGACGCGGTGCTGGCGTGGCAGCCGGTCCTTCCGCACGGTGGCCGCGTGCTGGACACCGGCGCGCGCCCCGGTGTGCCGTTCCTCTTCCGACACTCGCTCCTGACGCAGCGCGGCGGGGCGGTGGCCGTGGCATCGGGCGCCGTGCCGGTGCAGCACCGCAGCCCGCGTCCGGTGCCGCTGCCGCCCAACGCCGGAGACCCGCAGCGCGATCACCAGCCCTCCGCCGCATGGTTCGACCTGCACGGGAACTGCTGCGCCCTCCGCGAGCCCGCCGACAACGTGGTGCACGCCCCGGCCGG
Organism: uncultured Gemmatimonadales bacterium; assembly: GCA_963733105.1. Lineage (GTDB taxonomy): Bacteria > Gemmatimonadota > Gemmatimonadetes > Longimicrobiales > Longimicrobiaceae > JAFAYN01. The sequence goes on from CAVTCB010000014.1 coordinate 4,047, forward strand.
CGGGGGCGGCGAGGCGCTGGCTTTCCGGCTCTCGCCGGCGGGACTCGCGACCGACTCGAAGCTCACCGCCGGCCTGGTTCCCGCTGAGGGAGCCGGCGAGTTCGTGCTGGATGTCGGCTTCTTCCGGCAGGCCGCCGATGGAGGGTGGACGCAGCTCAGGGATACAGGTGGAAGATCGAGGTGGTCGCTCGAGGCGGAGCCGGGCACCGGGGCGGCGCTCTGGATCAGCGATGGGCGACGGCTGCTCACGCTCGGACGGGTGGTGAAGGGACCGCCGGAGCAGGTCGTCGCCCCGCCCGTGGACAACCTTCAGCCCGGCGCCTTGCGGCTGCGGCCCTTCCCGGGAGACGACGCCGCATGGCGCAACTGGGCCGGAGACCTTCCGCACGGCACGACGCTCACGCTAGGGATCGCGGTGACGCGGGCAGTTGGCGACGGCGGGCTCACTTTCCGCCAGCAACTCCGGCTCCCGCTGGTGCTGTTCCGGGCGGGGTTCGACCTAGCGCCCCTGCGGCCCGCGTTCGTCCAGTTCGAGGATCCCGCGTACAACCGGCGCCTCGTCTCGGCCCCGCTGCAGAAGGAGGGGCGGCTCCTGGTTCCCGTCGGGGAACTCGCGGAGCCCTGGCGCGCCGTGATCGCCTCCGACCGCCAGGAGTACGACCCGCAGGCCGAGCTCATCCTGGCGGTGCGCGTGGACGCCGAGGGCGTCCCTGTCTCGCCGCAGGTGCTGAAGCACGTGCTCCTGCTGCGTGTCGACCGCTTCGGCGGGACCCGCGTGCTCCGATTCGGTCCGGACCAGCTGGACAACCTGCCCGTCCGCGTGGCCGTTTCCGGGGCGAAGGACGGGGGGCAGGCGGGAGACGTGCTGCGGTTCTCGCTGGCGCCGCTGGGGCTGGAGCCGGGCGACACGCTCCGCGTATTGATCGTGAATGGTGTGCGGGATACTGAGCACGAGGCGGAGATGGAGTTCGTCGTTCCCATCGTCGCCGAGCCGGTGGTCCCCGTCCCAGAGGCTGCGTACGCGCTCCTCCGGCTCGACGACCCGGCCGGCACCGCGGTGGCGAGCTGCGCCCGGTTCGCATGGAACCCGCAACCCTCCAGGATCGACATCCTGGACCCCGACGACCTTCTCGGGCGGCAGGTGCGCCGGCGCGCCGTGTTCGGCTGGCAAGACTACCCGGCGTTCGAGCGGGAACCGCACTGGCGGGTGCAGAAGATCACCCACGCCGGGTCCACGCACATCCCCGCGTTCGCGCAGGGATCGTCCGCCGCGGATTCCGACCCGTTGTAACTTGTGCGTGCAGTCTAGCGCCCCACCCCGGCCCGCACCCGCGCAGCCTCCGCTACCTGCCCGGCGCGCACCAGCGCGTCGGCCACCCGTCCCCACCGCTCCCGCGGCACCCCCGCTACGTACGCCAGCCGGAACGCCTCCGCCACCTCGCTCTCGTACCCTCGGAGCTGCTCCAGCCGCGTCGCGGCCACCCACGCCCGCTCGCCGGGGACGCCGTCGAGCCGCGCCGCCTCCACCAGGTCCACCACCGCGGCCACAGTGTCGCCGAGCGCGAGGTGCGCCTCCCCCCGGAGCGCCAGCCCTTCGCTGTCCGCCGCATCGACCAGCCGCTCCCTGGCCTCCGCCGCACGCCCTTCCCCGAGCAGGCTCCGCGCCGACGCGGCCCGGTCCCACGGGAGCGGCTTCCCTCCCGCCGTCCAGCCGACACCACCGATCGCCGCCAAAGCGACGAGGACGACCACGACACCACCGGCGCCCCGGCACCTTCGCGGGCGCACCGCCGTCTGCGGCGGCCTCGGCGGCGCTACCGGCTCACGCCCTCGTGGCGCCACCGGTTGCGGGGCGCCGAGCCTCCGGAGGTCCGTCCCCGGCGGCAGCCTCAGCCTCGGTGCGGGGCCGGCCGGGACGCCCGCATCCGCATCCTGGACCACGCTCTCACCGCCCCCTGGAAGCGCGCCCCGCACCGTCTCCGCGGCTACCAGCAGCTCCTTGCGGTATTCTGCGCCGGCCAGCCGGTCCGCCAGGCGCAGGAGCCGCCGCGACCGCTCCACGTCGCCCGCCCAGGCGCCCCGGACCGCATCGGAGAGCACCCGGGAGACCGTCGCCCTCCTCAGATCGGCCGCGCCGTTCATCGCGGGAGGCTCTGCAGCCGCGGCGCCACGTCCGGGTACGACGTCCGGTCGACCGATAGGTACGCCGCGCGCGCCGCGGCCCCGTCTCCGACCGTCTCCGCAGCCCTGCCGCCCCAGTAGCGCAGCAGCTCCGGGAGCCCCGCGGAGTACCACGTCCTCCCCAGCCGGGCCACGAAGTCCACCGCCCGCTGCCCCTGCCCCATCGCCAGGTACGACCGGACCGCTCCCTCCGCCGCGGAGAGCCGCACCTCCGGGTCGCGCAGCGCCTCCCCGAACAGCTCCACCGCGGCCGCGTACTGGCCGATGAGGAAGAACGACCAGCCGCCCTCCGCCGCGCCGCGCCCATCCTCCACCGCCGCGGCGACGTGCTGCGCGAGGAACCTCTCGATCACGTCCTCCAGCACCTCCCCCCGCGCCACGAACATCTCTCCGGGCACCTCCGGCACCTCCTCGTCCCCCCCGCCCGTGTCCCGCCACATTCCTTCTCCGCCCCTCGGGTCGCTCTCGGGAAGGGGGGGAGCGGCTGGTGCCGCTCCCGCCGTCGCCTCCCCCCGCTCCGCCTCCGCCGCCTTCCCTGCCCCGCCGCGCCCCGGCTGCTCTCCCCTCGCTTCCGGCGCCACGGCCGCCACGGCAGCCACGGCAGCCACCCCGCCCCGCAGTTCCCCCCCGGGGCTTCTCGCCGCGGCGTCGCCGGGCTCCCGCTCGTCCAGGACGACGTAGGGAAGCTCTTCCTCCTCGCGCGCAGGGTCCTCCAGGAACGGCAGGTCCAGGTGTCCATCGGCCCCGGCCGGGTCCACCACGGGGAGACCGTCCGGCGCCAGCTCTTCCACCGAGGTGTCGACCCGGTCCCACCCCTGCGGCGCCGCACCGGCCGGGTTGATGCCCTGGATCACGCGGCTGATCGCGCTTCGCAGCTCGTCCCGGAGCTGCGACTCCTCCACCAGCGTCCGGAGCTCCTCGATCTCGTCCGCCGGGAGCGTGCCCGGGTACGCCGAATGGAGGGCGTTCGCCGCCCCCACCGCGCGTCCTCCGTCCTCCCGTGCCACGGCGACGCGCAACGCCGCGGCCTCGACGCGCGCCCGATCCGCGTCCATCGCGGATGCGAACGGCGCGGCGAGCATCCCCCGGGCGCTCTCGATGGCCTGCGCCGCCGCGTCCAGGTCCCCCGCCACGAGCAGCTGCAGCGCCATCCCCGCCGTCTCCTGGGGACTGTCCGCCACGAAGCCGATGCCGAGGAGCCTCCCGGCGGCGCCGCTCGCCGCCCCCCTTCCCGGTCTGCTCGCGCCACTCACGATCGGTACAGGGTGCAGGTGGACCCGGCCCGCGCGCCGAGCGAGGCGGAAAGCGAGAGCGCCGCCGGTGCGCCGCGGCCGGCACGTTCACGGCCGACCGACACCGCCCAGGGGAACCGGCAGGCCCGGGACACCCACCCCACCGACCAGGCGCTCGTCCCGCTCCCCCGCGCGGCCGCCACCCGCAGCGGCCACCATCCCGCCGGCAGCGCGAACGACCCGGACCACCGGGACACGGGGAGCTCACCGTCCAGCCCCCCGGACCGGAGCCGTCTCTCCACCGCGGCGGCCACCGTGCCCAGCGGGGCGTCCCACCCCACCCCGGCGCGCAGCCAGGTCCCCGGGACCGTCGCCCGGTAGAGCTCGTCCGCCGGCCGCGCCTCGTCCGTGCCGTCGGAGCCGTCGAGCGCCGGCCCGTAGGACTCGCGCACCCCGGAGCTGTCGGACGTGATGCTCCGGACCCGCGGTCCCTCCTGGGGCCGCAGCGTCACCCGCACCAGGTCGGTCACGACCGCGGACAACCGCACCCCCGGGACGGGCTCCGCCACCGTGCCCAGGTCCAGCGAGGCGCCGGGCACGCCGCGGACCAGCCGCTCGCGGTACGTCTCCCCACCTTCACCGCCGACCACGCCCCGGCCGTGCAGGTGCGTCCACCGCCCCTTCACCGTGCCCCCGAGGCGCACCGGCACCACCCCGAGGAGCCGCCCCGCCGGGCCCCCGATCCCCAGCCCGGCGACCGAGGTCAACGACCGCGTGACGACGTCTCCGTCCCTCGCCGGGTCCCCGTCCGCCCGGGCGTGGCTCGACACGAACAGCCCCAGCCCCTCGCTCGCGGAGGCGACCCACAGCACGTCGGCGCGCCCGCCGCGCCCCGGCCCGCCGAACGCCCCGGCGGCGTCCCGCACGAGCCCGCCCCCGGCCGGGCCGCGGCCGAGCAGACCCGCACGGTCCGCGTCCTCGACCCAGCCTGCCCCGGGAGCGCGGCCCACCGACACGCCGAGGGCCCGGAAGGACCCCACCGGCTCCGGGCGCGCCAGCTCGCCGGCCTGGATCCCCAGCAGCGCCGGGTTCCAGGCGAGAGCGTCCGCGTCACGCGCCTCCGTCACCGCGGTCCCGAGCGCCGCAGCCGCCGTCCCCACCGGCGCCGGGCCCTGGGCCCGCGCGCCGACCGGCAGCGCGGCCACGGCCGCGGCCGCGACCGACATCCGTACCCAGCGGGCCATCACACTCACCTCTCGACAGGGGAAACAGGTGATGGACGGCACCGCCCGCCGGCGTGCTCCGGCTCACCGGATCATCCCGACCACGGCCTCACCGGGCCCGGCGCACCATCCAGGGATCATCTCCGAGAGCCCCACCAGGGCGAGGCTCAGCACGACCATGCCGCCGACGAAGAACACCAGCCCGGGCAGGGCCTTCCTCGCGGCCCGCCCCAGCGCCGAGCCCGTCTCGGGGAGCGGGCCGAGGGCCTGGATCGCCAGGTCCAGGCGCTTCCCTTCCTTCTCCAGCTCGGCCCTCAGCAGCTCGTTCTGCTCTTCCAGGCGGAGGAGCTGGTAGACCGTGTCGAGCGCGAGGGTCCGGTCCCCGTAGAGCCGCTCGGCGGCCTCCTGCGGCGTGAACGTCGCCTCGCCGATCCCGGCCAGTTTCACGTGGGTGCTCATGCTCACGCCTCGGCATCCTCGAGGTCCATCCCTTCGCTCCCAGAGACACCCATCCGTCCGTCCGTGGCCCTCCGGGCGGCGCGCCCGCCGACCCGACCCGCAGGAAGGCGCGGGGCGCCCCCGCGTCGTCCGTCGCCACGATCCACACCTCCTCTTCCCCCGGCCCCCGCGGGGGCCGGTAGGCCCCCAGGATGCGGACCCCGCCCGCGCCCCGGGGAGCCTCCCCGCTCCACACCTCCGCGCCGGAGCTGGAGCGCCCCGTGATCCGGACCCCGCCCGCGGCCGGCTCCACCTTCCAGGTGACCCCGCCCGCGGCCACCAGCGATCCCCCATCCGCCCGGCGGAGCCTTCTCGATGCGCCGGCGCACCCGCGCACCGGGACCACCCACCCCACCCGCGCGGCGCCCGTCCCCCGCCCGACGGCCCTCACCGTCCCCGCCTCCTGCGAAGGCCCCATCGCGAGGTCGATCCGGATCCGCCGGCAGTCGCCGAGCCACCCCCATCCCCCCTCGATCTCGCGGGGCACCCCGGTGGACCCCCCGGCGCGCGGCTCGTACAGGACGACCCTTCCGCCTTCGCGCTGCACCGCCAGCAGCGGCGTACCGAGCGCGGCCGGGTCCTCGATCCGCTCCGCCGCCCCCGGGTCGGAGATCTCCGCCCGGCGAGGCGCGCGCGGCGTGGCCGCCGGGGCTGCCGGAGCACCGTCCGCCTGCGGCTCGCGACTCCCGGGGAGCTCCGGAGCCGCCATCAGCGTGTCGGCCCACGGCCGGGTCTCCCCATCCTCCACCCATCCCCCCGCCACCGGCGTGTACGTCCCGGCGACCGGCCGGGCCCCGGCCGATCCCTGCCGCTTCGCCGGCGGCGCGTCCGGCAGCGACCCCGGTGCCTCCACCGGCCGGGGGGCAGGCTCCCGCCGCGGCGCCTCCCCGGCCGCGGCCACCGCCACCGGGGCCGGCGTTCCTTCGTCCGCGGCCAGCCACCCGCCGATCGCCACGCCGGTCAGGAGCACCGCCGTCAGCAGGCCGACCGACACTCCCCGGTCCGACCGGACCACGGGAGGCACCTCCCCGGCGGGATCCGGCACGGCCCCCCCGCCGCCGCGCTCCACGCGGCTCATTCCGGCTCTCCCCCAATTACCCCACCATCGCCTGAAAGGGAAATCTCCAGGAGCGGCGCCCAGCGGCTCCGCTCCACCCCGGCCAGCTCCTCCAGCGTCCGCTGCGCCGCCCTGGCCGACTCGGCCGCGCCGGCGCGGAGCGCGATCTCGAACCAGATCGCCGCGTGGCGGGCGTCCGCCACCCACCCCGTCCCGGCGTCGTCCAGCCAGCCGCGGATCACCGCGAGCGCGGCAGACGGCACCGTGTAGCCGGCCCGCACCTCCAGGATCAGCGCGCCCAGCGTCGCGCTCACGTAGACGCCGAGGCGGGCCGGGTCCTCGGCGCCGGCGCTCACCGCGCGCAGCGCGCCGTGCCGCAGGCGCGCCGCGGCCCCCTGCGGGTTCCGCTCGGCGGAGAGGTGCCCGAGCAGGAGGTCCTCCTCCGCGCCCCAGGTCGATGCCCGCTCCGCGCGCTCCAGGAACGCCCCGGCGAGCGAGGGGAGCCCCCACTCCAGGAGCGCCTCCGCCACCTGGTAGGCGCGCAGCCCCGTGTCGGCTCCGTCTCCCCCGTCACCCGGCCCCACCTCGTCGGCGGCCTTCGCGACCGCGAACAGCGCGTGTCCGATCGGGACCCCCTCCAGTCGGGCCGGACCCTCGACGGGCCGCTCCGCGGGGACGAACGCCACCGACGCGTCCTCCCAGGCCGCCATCCGCTTCAGCACCCGGTAGACCTCCTCCTCCGGGCCGGGAGCGGGCTCCGCGCGGTGGCCGAGCTCGCCGACCCCCCGGATCCGGCCGTGGGCCACCTCCACCCATCCGAAGCGGCCCTGCCCGAAGACGACCAGCGTCCCGGGCGCCGACCACCCCACGGCGGACTGCAGCACCTCCGCCAGCGGCACGAGCCGGAGGTGGAACAGGACCGGGTCCTCCACCACCCGGGCGGCGCGCGGCGCCCCGAGGAGCAGCTCCCCCAGCCCGGGGAGCGCCCGCTCCGGGAGCGGCAGCGGAGGCGGGGGCGTCCGGCGGACGATCCGCGCGCGAGAGAGAAGGCGCGCCCACGACGCGCCCGCGCTCCACCCGGCGAACCGGCCGCCCTCCACCACCAGCCCCCAGACGCCGGCGCCCGGCTCCTCCTCCAGCCTCGCCGCCAGCTCCTCCCCGTCCTCCTCCCCGCAGACCAGGACCCGCCCGCCACGGCCGTCCTCCACCCCCGCCAGCCACGCCGCCGCGGGCCCGCGCCGCACCCCCGGGACTCCCGCGACCGCGGTCTCCAGGTGGAAGTGCAGCTCCGCCGCGAGCACGTCCAGGTCCTCGGCGGCCCCCACCACCACGACGTAGTGCCGCCGGCGCGCCTCGCCCGCGTCGCGCTGCGCGATCCCCACGGCGGCCGCGAGGTCGGAGGCCGCCGAGTCGCCGCTCCCGGAGCCGGGCCGCACCGGGAGGCCCGAGCTGGCCACCCACGCCGCGACCCTGTCCGGGAGCGCCCCGGCGTCCGACGCGCCCCACACCACCCACTGCACCCCGGCGCCCGGCTTCGCGCCCCCGGCGAGGGCCCGCTCCGCCGTCTCGACGTCCACCAGCCACGCGGTCCCGCGCTCCCGGGGGACCTCCCCGTCGAGCGCCAGCCGGAAGCCCCGCGCCCCCGCGATCGCCCGGAGCTCCTCGTAGACGGGGGCCACCGACGCCAGCGGGCCCACGAACAGCGGGTTGTAGAGGGGCGCACCGGGGGTCTCCAGGAGCACCTCCAGGACGCCCCGGATCGACGGCCGCACGTCCGGCTCCGAGACGGGCCGCACGGCGGCGGGCGCGGGCAGGTGGGACATCGCGATCTCGTGCATGAGGGGTCTCTCGCCCCGGCCGGGGTGAGGGGAAACGCTCGGCGGAGCGGCCCTCCGCTTTCCGGGATGGCGGGGTATCTCGCTCGAACGACCTCCCGCAGTACCGCAGCCACCCGCGACCACGCCGAAGGACGTCTCCATGCCGACCGATACCCCGCGACCCGAGTTCCTGGCACAGGCCCGCGCCGGGCTGTACGGCACGGCCTGCCGGGTGGACAGAGCGCTGCTCGCGGCCGGGGCCGACGGGCCCGTGGACGGCGCCGCGCTGCGCGAGATCGTGGCTCCCCTCCTCGGCTACGCGGAGCTGGTCGACTCCGCCACGCGCTCGCACGTCTACCGCGTCGGCGACTCCGCGGAGGCGGTCGGCCTCGCGCTCGGCTGGGACCGCGAGGCCGCGCTGCTCCTCCGGCTGGCCGCCCAGCTCCACGACCTCGGCAAGGTGGGCGTCCCCGAGGCGGTCCTGGAAAAGGCGGGGCCGCTCACTCCGGAGGAGCGAGCGGCCGTCGAGCTGCACACCGTCCTGGGCGGGACCCTCTTCGGCAACTGCCGGAGCCCGCTGCTGCGGATGGCCCAGGAGGTCGCCCGCTCGCACCACGAGCACTGGGACGGGACCGGCTACCCCCTCGGCCTGGCGGGCGACGACATCCCCCAGGCGGCGCGGATCGTGGCCGTCGCCGACGTCTTCGACGCCCTCACGCACGCGCGGCCCTACCGCCCGCCCCTGCCCCGCCCGCGCGCGATGGAGATGATCGCCGAGGGCCGCGGCACCCACTTCGACCCGGGCGTCGTGGACGCCTTCCTCCGGCTCCACGAGGCGGCGGCATGCGCGTGACTCCGCCCTCCGGCGGGTGGGTCCTCGCCCTGCTCCTGGCGAGCGGCACGGCCGCCGCCGCGGCGGTCCGCCCTCTCCGGCCGGTGGAGTCGGCGGTCCCGCAGCCCGCGCCTGCCGCGCCGGTGTCGAGTGCCCCGCCGTCCGGGTCCGGCGCGCTGCGCGAGGTCCCCGCCGCGCCGTCCTCCGCCGCCGGTGCACCGGAGGACGGTCCCGGCGCGCGCGACGGGATCGCCGAGGCCCGTGCCCGCCTCCGGTCCTACGCCGACGACAGCCCGGCCGCCGAGGTGGACCGCTGGGCTCTCCGCCTGGCCGTGGCCGACCGCGAGGCCACCGCCTCCGCGCTCCTCCGCTTCCGGTACTACGAGCCCCTGATCCGCCGGGCGCTGGCCGACCACGGCGTCCCCGCCGACCTGGCGTTCCTCGCCTTCGTCGAGTCGGGATACCGGCCCGGGGCCACCAGCCGGAAGGGCGCCGCGGGGATGTGGCAGTTCATGGGGCCCACCGGCCGGGCGTACGGCCTGGAGGTCAGCGCCTACGTCGACGAGCGCAGGGACCCGATCCGCTCCACGTACGCCGCCGCGCGCCACCTGCGGGACCTCTTCCGGGAGCTGGGGAGCTGGCACCTCGCCGCCGCCGCCTACAACGGCGGGAGCGACCGGGTGCGGCGCGCGCTCCGGGGCGACCGCGCGCGCGAGGACGGCGCGTTCTGGCGCTCGCGCTCGCGGCTCCCCGCCGAGACGCGCCACTACGTGCCCAGGGTGCTCGCGGCGGCCCGGGTGGGACGCGACCCCGCCCTCTACGGGATCGCCGTCCCCGACAGCGTGCCGCCGCTCCGGTTCCGGGAGGTGCGGGTCCCCGGGGGCGTCCCCCTCGCCGACGTGGCGCGCCGCTACTCCGCGAGCGAGCGGGCCGTGCTCGCCCTCAACCCGCACCTGACCCGGGCCATGACTCCGCCCGGGCGGTCCTGGCCCGTGCGCCTTCCCGTCGGGTCCTGACGACCCTCCGACCGGCTCCCGACCCGAACCCTCGCGCTACGCAATGACCCCCGCCGCCGCACCGCCGCGTCCCTCCGGGACGTGGTCGCAGGACGACCTGATCCCGCACCTGATCGCCGCCGGCGAGCTCACCGAGGCCGCGGTCGCCGGGGCGCTGACCCTGCAGGCCGAAGCCCGCGAGACCCGCTCGCTCGTCTACCACCTGGTGGAGACGGGCGGCCTCCGCCCCGCCGCCCTCCTCGCCGAGGCGCAGCGCCGGTTCCCCGGGATCGAGACCGTCGACCTCGCCGCCCGCCCGCCCCGCGCCGACGCGGCGACCCTGCTCCCGCGCGACCTGGCCCACCGCCTCCACGTCCTCCCGCTGGCGCGGACCGGGAACGTGCTCCACGTGGCCGTGGCCGACCCGTACGCCATCGAGGTGATCGAGCACCTCCAGCTGGAGACCGGGAACGACGTGCGGCCCTTCATGGCGGACGACTACCACCTGACCCGCGCCCTGCTCGCCGTCCATCCGCAGGGCGACTCGGTGGACACGCTCCTCGGCGACGCCGCCCGGGAGCGCGCCGGCGCGCCCGGCCGCGTCTCGGAGAGCGACGCCATCGAGCGCGTGGTCGCCGCGGCCAAGGTGCCGCAGGCCGTCATGCGGATCCTCCGCGACGGCGTCCGGATGGGCGCCTCCGACATCCACATCGAGTGGTCCGACACGTCGGGCCGGGTCCGCTACCGCCGCGACGGCCACCTGATGAGCCGCTCGGAGACGCTTCCCATCGAGGTGCGCTCCCAGCTCGTCAACCGGATCAAGATCCTGGCTTCGATGAACACGGCCCAGGACCGGGTGCCCGACAACGGCCACCTGGAGGTCGCGTTCGACGAGGGAGGCCCCCGGGTCCACTTCCGCGTCTCGACGCTCCCCACGGTCACCGGGGAGAAGGTGGTGCTCCGCATCCTGGAGCACGACGAGGTGCGCCGCACCCTCGAAGACCTGGGACTGGAGCCGGACCAGCTGGAGATCCTGCGCGACGCGGCGCGCTGCCGGGACCGGATGGTGCTGGTCACCGGGCCCACCGGGAGCGGGAAGACGACCACGCTCTACGCGGTCCTGGAGGACACGGCCGGCCCCACCGTGAACATCGTCACCATCGAGGACCCCGTGGAGCGGCGCCTCGCCTGGGTGAACCAGGTCAGCATCCAGGGCCGCCCGGACGAGAGCGACACCACCCGGCTGACCTTCGCCGGCGTGCTCATGAACGTGCTCCGGCAGGACCCCGACGTCATCCTCGTCGGCGAGATCCGCGACCTGACCACGGCGCAGACCGCCGTCCGCGCGGCCATCACGGGGCACCGGGTGATGTCCTCCCTGCACACCCCGGACGCCGTCGCGACCGTCGCCCGGCTCCGCGACATGGGGCTGGAGCCCTACGCCATCGCGGAGGCCATCGAGCTGATCCTCTCCCAGCGCCTGGTGCGCTGCATCTGCGCCTCGTGCAGGGAGCCGGCGCCGGCGCTGACCGAGCTCCAGGTCGCGCAGGCGAAGGTGGACCGCGCATGGGCCGCCCGCATCCGCCCCTCCCGGGGCCGCGGCTGTCCGGACTGCGCCGGGACCGGCTACCGCGGCCGCCGCGCAGTCCACGAGCTCTTCCTCGTCGGCCCGGAGCTGCGCCGCGCCATCGCCGCGGGCGCGGAGCCGGACCAGCTCCGCCGGGCCGCCCGCGGAGCGGGGCTCGTCACCCTCCGCGAGGCGGGGATGCGACTCGTCGAGCGCGGGCTCACCACCCTGGACGAGGTCCTCACCGAGACGCCGGACCCCGAGTAGCGGGTCCCCGCCACCCCTTCACCCGACCGCACCCGTTCCCATGAACTTCGCGTACCGAGCGCTCGACGCCGCGGGCCGGCCGACCACCGGCCGCCGCGACGCCGAGTCCGAGCACCACCTCCTCGCCGTGCTCCAGGCGGAGGGTCTCCGTGACGTCCACGTCCGCGCCGCGTGGTGGGCCTCCCTCCTCCTGGAGCGCCCCGTCGGCCGCCGCGAGGTCGCCCTCTTCACCCGGCTCTTCGGGGCGCTGATCACCACCACCGGCACCCCGGCCGAGGCGCTGCGCGTGCTTCAGGACGACATGCCGTCGCGCCGCCTCCGCCGGACCATCGCGGCGCTCTCGGTGGACGTGCAGGGCGGCGTCTCCGTCGCCGACGCGCTGCGCAGGCACCCGCGGGTGTTCCCGGCGGTCTACGCGCACGTGGTCGCCGCGGGCGAGCGGACCGGGCAGCTCGCGGCGGTGCTGGGGCGCATGGCGGTGCGGCTCACCCAGGAGGAGGACCGCAGGGCCAAGAGCCGCTCGGCCGCGGTGTACCCGGTGTCCGTGCTGCTGATCGCGTGCGCCCTCGCCTGGTACATGCTCCGCAACGTCGTCCCCCCCTTCGCCAAGATCCTCCTCGACTCCGGGATGGAGCTCGCGCTCTCCACCCGGGTCCTGATCGCCACGTCCGAGATCCTGCGGACCTCCGGCAACCTGGTGCTCGCCGGCCTCGTCGCCGCCCTGTGGGCCGGCTCCCGCGTGTCCGCCGACCCGCGGGTCCAGGACGCCGCCGGCGCGCTGCTCGCGCGGGTGCCTTTCATCGGGCCGCTGATCCAGGCCAACGCGATGGCGAGCTTCTGCGGGATGCTCGGGCTCACGCTGGCGAGCGGCGTCAGGACGGTGGACGCGCTGGCGCTCGCCGCGGAGACCGTCCCCAACCGCCGCATGGCCCGCGCGATCGCCGCCGCGGTGCCGGAGGTGGCCGAGGGGCGGCCGATCGCCGCCGCCCTGGAGCGGACCGGCGTCGTGCCGATGCTGGTCCCGAGGGTGGTGGCGGTAGGGGAGCGGAGCGGAACCCTCCCCCAGCAGATGGAGCTGACCTCCGATTTCTACGCCGGGGAGGTCGCGCACCTCGGCCAGAGGGTCTCGTCCGCATCGGAGGTGGCGCTGACGACGCTGGTGGCGGGGGGGATCGCGGTGCTGGTCCTGTGCTTGTACCTGCCCCTCTTCCAGGCGACGCGGGCCATGGCCGCCCACTGACCTTGTTGGGCGACACGTATTTTGGCTCTTCGCCATTTTCGGTGATTCCGGGTACGCACTTCGCAGACGGAAGGCCGCACCTCTGACCCAGGAGGGCGCGCATGTCTCCGGGCCCGTTGTTCCCGGCATCGACTAAGTTGGAAATGCTATACCTCGCGCTCAATGTGCGCGCCATCACGATCCACACACACCCCCGACATGGTTTTGCGACGAGCGCTCGAGTCCGCTTAGTGTCTTTCGATCCGCTACACCGAGCGCCTCCCAGAGGCGGGCATTGCCCCCCCGTGGGAAGCCGAGACGATTCGTACGACAATGCCCTGGCCGAATTCCTGCTTCCAGGAAGCGCCGGACGATCCGCAGCAGCCGTGTGTCTGAGACGCGACGTGCGATGCGGCTCATCAGCACGTCGTGGTTGACCCGGTCGAAGAACCTCTCCAGGTCCACGTCCACCACGGCCGTTCGCCCCTCGGCTACGTACTCCTGCGCCTTTCGCAATGCCTGGTGGGCGCTGCGGCCGGGCCGGAATCCGTAGCTGGATTCCGAGAAGGTGGGGTCGAACGCGGGTCTAGCACCTAGAGGATCGCCTGGACCAGCCGGTCCACTACCGTGGGGATGCCCAACTGCCGCACCCCGCCGCCTGGCTTCGGGATCTCGACCCCTCGAACCGCCTGCAGCTGATAGCTCCCCTCCAGCAGACTCCTGACCCACTCCTTCCGGTGGACCGCGAGCCAGGGCCCCAAGTCCCCGACACTCAAGCCGTCCACGCCTGGTGCGCCCCGGTTCTGCTTGACTCGCTTGTAGACCCGGTTCAGGTTCTCTCGCTCATAGATCTTCTCCATCAGGTATGCTGTCACCAGGGCTCAATTCCCTTCCGACACCCCGACGCTTGCCGCTCTCCTGCCGGTGCAGATCGGCTTCCGGTCTTTCCGCCTCCGAAGGAGCGCACGACGACCTCCTCCTCCCCTTCGAAAAGGGAGAGCTGGTAAGTCGTGCCTTGCTGCAGCGCCACGTCCATGCGAGTCGTCCGATCTGTTGATCTTCCTGCACCAAGAAGTTCGGCCCTTCTCTCCCGAACAGGGGAGGTACCTTGGCCTCGGCTGACTCCTGCGAGGCCCTCCCCCGCCATTGCTGACGAGGTAGTCCAGATCGCGTTGACAGCGACGCAGGCCTCCCAGGGTAGCCCTGACTCTTTCACGCGAACCCGCCGGATTTACCCACGCCCCCTCTGAGCAGCCATCGGGCTTCCCCGTGTCGTGCCGGGTCACCTAGGTGGCGTCGGCCTTGTATCCGGTTCCTCTTCGTCGGCTCCGGCTTACTTCAGATCCTGCCTCGCGACGAGCACCCTTGCCCTCGGCTATCGGTTCCGGCTGCTACGGTTCTTTGGGGACTTCCATCCCAGAGTCAGAACATGCCTAGCACACACGAGCAGGGCGCCTTCCGGGGGGAGGGCGCCCTACTCGCGTTCTTTGCATTCCGGTCGGAATGCCCGGAACTAGAACTCCGGCTTTGCCATTGAGCCCATTCTTGGCACAGCGAAAGCCCACACGTGAGCTCCACCGCCGCAGAAGGGCTCTGGGATCAGCAGCCAGGCACAGATTCGTCAAAGCTGTTCAAGCTAAATTCGTCGCTCACCTGGAAAACCCCCGCGCGAGGCAGCTGCAGATAGCAGCTGCTGCCAGGACGGCAGGTGTTCGCGCGGGCTTCCTCCGCGAACCGATCCAGCCCGACCACAACGAAGCGTGTCGGGAACATCGATTGTCGCGACACAACGAAATCAACTTGAACGTCTTGCCCCTGAGCGATCCGAGCGGAGGTCATCTGAGGCCAGAACTCACCATTGGGGTTGATCGCTCCAATATGGAAAGTGGCAATCCCACTCGTTGGAGAGCGCCGCCAATGAACTCTCGCACGATAGCTGACGTTTTCGGTGTCGTTGACACCGGGCGACTCGATCTTGCAGACGGTGAGCTGGGCGCTTTCCTTGTTGTCAACGAGCAGATCGTTAGGCGCCAGCGTCTCCAGCTGAGCCGGCGGTGTATTATCCACCGGGGACACCGCACCCTTCGACTCTGGCGCCGAGTGCTGCTTCAAAGAATCGGGCGCTTCCGTGATTAAGGCTATCGTAGTCAGCACGAGGCCCACATTTGTTGCGGCCCTCGCATGATTTTCTGAGCTGGTCTTAGCTGAGATACGGTGGAGGCCCACAGTAACGAGGAGAAGCAGGACGGCACCGACGGCTGCAATCCAGAGCTTAATTCCCAACAGCAGGGCGAGAAGAAAAGCAAACAGGGCAATCGCACCGGTGAGTAGCGAGCTATGCAAGAAGCTGGTGCGATTGTCTGAGGAGATTACTACGTTCATGAGGCGTCCTCGCGCTTTCAGTGTCCCCAGCCGGAATTCCAGAGCGCCGTGGGATGGCACGGCCTTCATGCGTTCTGAACACACCTACAATTGGAGGGCCATTTGTAAGACGTTAACTCGTGCCCAGCATTCCGACCGGAATGCGCGAAATGCGGAGAGGGCTCCTTCCCTCACTTGTTGAAGACCCTCGGCCACAACACGAAGGACGCGAAGAAAAGATATAGGGCCATTTTCGCCTCTCAATCGAACCGCAGGGTGAACGACACGAGCACCCCCCGATAGTTTCCGTTACCACGGCTGAGCCACAGCTCGATGCTCCAAGGGTAGGATGCGCCGCTCCTGCTGGTGGGGCGAATCGAAACAATCCCGCTGAAGATCTGATTAGTTGGGACGTCCTCGGCAATGGAGGTGGTGGCTATGCCGGCTTTCCAGCGCCATCTCGATGTTGTTCCGAATGAGCCATCCAAGCCCGCTGAAGCAAAGTTGCTGAAGGTGTCGCTTAAGCCAGAACTGATGGGGACAGAGCTTCGGACGACGCTCCGGAAGACAAATTCGGGGCGCTCGACGAGAACCAACTGAACGCCTGGCCCGGAGGCATGGACCCCGGATCCAATCGGCGCCACGAATTCAAAGGCGACGCTTCCTCCATAGAGAAAGTCTGATTGACCATCTGAAGACTTCTCGGAGCCCAGTCTGCCGATAGGCGTCACGGTTAGGCCAGGTAGGCCGTCGATCAGGCGCGCGGTGAACCCAAGTCCAATCAGCACACCGTTGGCATTGTAGAGGTCCTCATCCACATTCACGTAATTGCCTTCGAGCCGCCAGCGCATCCGCGAGCCGGTCATACACAGGCCAAGGGTTCCCGAAACACCCAAGACCGTCTGGTCAATCTCCCCGAAATCGTTGAACGCTACTTGGGGCCCCGTCTCGATGATCGATCGAGGCGTTCCCTCCCCGCAATCCTGAAAGGTTTGTCCTCGGTTATCCTGAGCGACAGCTTCGATCGGAAACAGAAGGAACGCGGCGGCGAGCGCCGTCAGACAGGATTTCATTTCTGTTGCTTCTGTTGAAGAAGGGGACCTGCCGCCAGTTCGAAGGATTATTCGTGGCTGCCGCATACTGCATGTGTATCGTCCTATGAAAACAAGGTACCCTGAAACGATTGTTCCACAAGGAATGTCGGGTGTAGTAAATAGGGGCATGCACCGGACAAGTGTTCTGAACTGCGCCTTTACCCTCCCCGCGCCCGCTTCTGCGTCTCCTGCTCTCCGCGGCCGTGACGGCGTGCAGTTCGCTGGAGCGGCGGTTCGCGGAGGGCGAGGAGCTGATCGCGGCCTTGCAGGTCAATCAGTCGTCGGGCGGTACGACGCGGTGTTCTGGAGGGGCAGGCGCGCGGGCGCACTGCGCTGTGGAGCATCGCCCTGCAGTGCTGCGAGACAGAAGGGCGGGACTGGGGGACACACCCCAACTGCGCAGGTGTCATCGCGGTGGCTGCGCGGCTCCGGACGGAGAGCCGGGCGCGGCGCGGGACGGCGGAATGGCCCAGCTATCGGTTCCGGCTGCTACGGTCCTTTGGGGACTTCCACCCCAGAGTCAGAATATACCTGGCACACACAACCGCGGGGACCGCTGGCGTAGCGGCCCCCGCTCACCTCTCCCCCTGACAGCGCACCCGCCGCGTCCTGGCCGGACGCTACGTCGTGATCCCCCCTCCCCCGGGCGCCACCACGTCCGAGCACGTCGGCCGGGCGCTCCCGGTCCGGTGGATCGTGATCCGGCACTGCCTGCTCGGCACCTGCGGGTGCGTCGCCGTCACCGTCACGGCGCTCGCCGACGCGCCGCTGATCGCGAACACCACCCCCGGCGCCGGCTCGAAGTTCATCGTCGCCGCGGCCTCCGTCCCGGACGCCTGGATCGCGCCGGGGTAGGTGTTGAACCGGTACCGGTGCCTCTCCGCCTTCACCCGGAAGCCGTTGAGGCTCATCTCCATGTTCCGCTCGATCGCGTCGTCGGGCGTCTCCCCGAACTGGTTCATCGCGCCCGCGGCGAGGATCCCGATCACCACCAGCACGATCATCATCTCGACCAGCGTGAACCCCTCCCGCGACCGCAGCCGCCCGAGGGCCTTCCGGCCGCGTCTCTGCACCAGACCTCGCATCGTCCAACCCTCCTGCTGAGAGTGTTCCCCACGACGGCCCGTGACCCGGGCCGTCACCGTACGCCGTCGCCGGCGGAAAGACCGAAGTCGCTCACGATGAGGGCCGTGCCCCGCGCCACGGCGAGGCCCAGGGTCTCCACGATCCCCACCCCGCGTACCGCCTCCGCGAGCACGTAGGGGGCGCCCTCCGGGTTGATCTCCGGGTGCATCTCGTCCGGCCGCAGCGCGCCCGGCACGTCCTGCTTGTTGTACTGGTAGACCAGCGGGACCTGCTCCAGCGGGCGCGTGCCCCCCGCCAGGATCCGCTTCACCTCGTCCAGCGCGTGCCGGTTGGCGCCCATGCGGCGCGGGTCGGAGTCCGCGACGAACACCACCGCGTCCGGGGACGCCAGCAACATCTCGCGCGCCCGCCGGTACTGCGCGTGCGCCTGCCCGGGGACCGTCTGCACCCGGAACGCCGCGTGCCACCCTCCGGGGAGCGGCACCCGGACCGGCAGCTCGTCGAAGAACGCCGTCCGCTCGTTCGCCGTCGGGAACATGGTCAGCCGCGTCTTCGGCAGCATGGCCGCGAGCACGGTGAGGTTCGTCGTCTTCCCCGAGAGCCCGGGCCCGACGTACACGATCTGCCCGAGCATGCGCTCCTCGGACCGCTGCATCACCGCCATTCCGCCCCCCTCGCGCTCAGCTCCGGGAACTCCTCCATCGCCCCCACGAACAGCCGGAGCGGCACCTCCTGGCCTGCTTCGGCCGCGTCGACCTGCAGCAGCCCGAGCACCTCCCGCAGCATCCGGTCGACCGCCCCCCCGTCCTCCTCCAGCCCGGCGTGCTTCACCTCCAGGGCGACGTCGCCGACGAGCCGGGGCGCCAGCAGCCGGATCCGCTCCGCCGCCGAGAGCACTCCTCGCGGGAACCCGCCCCCTCCGTCGAAGACCAGCCGCGGGTCGCCCCGCCCGAAAGCGGCGAGGAGATCACCCTCGCCGTCGACCACCACCGCGGCCGCGCTGCGGGTCGGCGACACCCAGCACGCCGGGCCCGCCGGGGGCTCCTCCGCGGCCGGGTCCCCGTCCGGCAGGAGGAGCAGGGCCCGCCTCAGTGCCCTCTCGAGCTCCACCGCCGCGTCCGCGACGGCCGCGAGCTCCCGGCGCAGCGCGCCTCCAGGAATCGGTTGCATCACTCCTCACCGCGCAGGAAGGGGGACGACCACCACCGCGGCCGGGGCCTCCGCGGGCACCACGACGGCAACCCTCTCCCCGTTCGGGAGAGCCACCGCGGCGACCGGCAGGTCCGCGAGCGGGCCGGTCACCACCTCCGCGACCACCCCGAAGCGGTCCGCCTCGTACACGCCCACGCGGCCGCCGTCCGCGACCACGAACCGGAGGGGCTGCCCTCGCCCCGTCCCTTCCACCCACGCGACGCTCGACGCGCCCGCGAACGGCCGGAACCCCAGCACCCGCGCATCCTCGTCGAGCAGCCAGACGCCCCTGTCGTCCCGGACGAGCAACCGGGTGCCGTCCTGCGACACGGCCACCTGCCGCGGCGTCCCGATCCGGTCCTCCGCCGCCACGGTCTCGCTGGCGAGCCGCCCGATCGCCGGCGCGTATCCGCCGGCCCCGTCGACGCGCACCAGCCGCCCGGCGGGCCCGCACGCCGGGCCGGACGCCGCGAACAGGCGCCCGCCGGGCGTCACCGAGAACCCCTCCACCCCGAGGTGCAGGGCGACGCACCCCGCGACCGAGGGCCGGGACGCCAGCAGCTCCGGCTCGCCGTCGGGGCGCCGGGGCCCACGCACCACCAGCGTCGCGGCCACCGTGTCCGCTCCTCCGGGGAGCCGCAGGAACTCCGGCGCCACCAGCGGACCGGGGACGTCCGCGTACCCGACCGTGCGCAGCACCCCGCCGTTCCCCTGGGTGCGGCTCGGGACCACCGCCACCGGCGCCTCGCACTTCGCCTCCCCGTCCGCGCAGAACAGCCGCAGGGCCGTCCCGTAGGGCCGCACCCGGTCGCTCGCCACCTCCTCCCTGGGGACCGTGTCCGCGCCCTCGCCCGAGGCCGGGTAGACCCGCGTGGCCCTGACGTCGAGCGGCCCCAGGACCACGGAGCGAGCCTCGCCACCGCCTTCCAGCGGGACGAAGACGACGCGGCTCCCGGCGTCGCCCAGGTAGGCCAGGAAGCGCCCCGCCAGGGCGAGGTCGCCGACCTCCGCCCCGTCCCGGGCGACCGCCGCTCCCGCCGCGAGCGACCCCAGGTCCAGGACCCCGATCTCCCCCGCTCCCGCCCGGGTGAAGTACAGCCGCCCCCGGCGCGGGTCCGCCGCCAGGGCGCGCACCACGCCCCCCAGCCCCACCACCCTCCCCGCGCGTACGTGCGCCTTCAGCAGCGACGCGTCCCGCAGCGTCCCCGCCGGCTTTCCGTCGCGGCCGGCGTACACCCGCCGGCCGTCCGGCCCTTCCGCCGTGGCCGTCAGGAAGAGCGGGCCGCGCCCCTGGAGCTGCGCACCGACCCCGTCCACCGGGACCATCGCCGCGCCGCTGTCCGACACCACCGCCGCCGACCTCCACAGCACCACCCGGGCGCTGTCCAGCAGGAGCAGTCCGACGCGGACGCTGCGCCCCTGCACGGCGTTGTCCCTGAGCCCGACCCTGACCCGGGCGCCCTCCCGCACGGTCACCGCGCTGTCGCCGGGGAGCACCGCCACCGGCGCGTCACCCGGCACCCCCTCCCCGCCGGGACCCAGGAGCGGCTCCCGGTGGTCGCACCCGGACACGGCCGCCAGCGCGAGCACTCCGGCCGAGAGCCCCGCCCGCACCCTCCTGATGTCAGCTTTCATCGTCCACGACCTTGATGCGGGGGGTCACGATGATCAGCAGGTCCCGGTGCTGCTCGGCGACCCCCTCGTTCCTGAACAGCCTGCCGATCACGGGGAGCCTCGAAAGACCGGGCACGCCGCTGTTCGTCCTGCTCCGCCCCTTGACCGCCAGCCCGCCGATCACCACCGGCGTCCCGTTCTTCACGGTGACCCGCGTGGAGGCGGTCTGCTTGCCGCCGGTGATCGACCGGCCGTCCGGCGCCAGCGTCCCGCCGTCGCGGGTCAGCTCCAGGTCGAGGCGCACCTCGTCCGCGGACAGCACGTAGGCCGTCGCCCGGACGCTCGTGCCGGTCTCGAACTGCTGGAACCCGCCCACGGTCAGCCCCGGCTGGCCCGGGCCCCCGCCCGAGGCCCCCTGCTGGGGAGACCCGCCGCCCTGCTGCCCGAAGGGGGCCGGCGCGTACCCGCCGCCGGCCAGGATGGGCTGGTTGTTGGGGAGGATGAACGCGTCCCCCACCCGGATCTCCGCCGTCTCGTCGGAGTTGACGGTGATGGTCTGGACGGTCTCCGTCTCCCCCATCCCGTCCTCGGCCAGCGCGTCCACGAACCCCTCCAGCGACAGCGCCCCCACCCCGCCCCGGCTCCGCCGGAGCAGCGCGAACGCCCTCCCCGCGTCCGCCTTCAGGCCGCCCGTGGGCCGCACCACCACCCCCGGCTGGACGGTCCCCAGGCTGTCCCGGAACTGCCCGAGCTGGTAGGAGAGCCCGAGCTGCTGCATCCGGTCCTGGTGCACCTCCACCTGCCGCCACTCGATGGTGACGCTCGGCGGCCGCCGGTCCAGCTGGGCGATCAGGCTGCGCGCCTGGGCCAGCCGGTCCTGGGAGGCGTGCACCATCAGCGTCCGGCTCTTCCTGGAGTCGCCGATGATCTCCACGGCGTCGCCCGAAGGGACCGTGTCGGCATCCATCCCGAGGACCCGCCGCAGCGCCGGCTCCACTTCGCTGGCGAGCCGGTGCTTGAGCACGATGGACTCCGGCGCGCGGGCCTCCTGCGCCCGCTCCTTCGGCACCACCAGGATGATCCCCGAGGAGGTCTCCACCGGCCGCAGGTCGTACGCGAGCAGGACCGACTCCAGCGCGAGGTGCCACTCCTGGTCGCGGATGGACGCCGTCACCGAGACGGAGTCCACGCCCTGCGCCAGGATGATGTCCCGGCCGGACTGCTCCGCGAACAGCGACACCACGTCCCCCAGCCCCTTCCCCGCCCACTCGAAGCTCACGCGGCGCTGCGGGCCCTCGACCCGTATCCACTGCCCCTGCCGCGTCTCCGGCTTCCGGCGTCCGGCCGGGGCAGCCGCTCCCGAGCCTCCCGGGGTCCGCGCCGACTCGGTGCTCCGGGTCGGCTCCACGCCCCCCCCGCTCCCTCTCCCCGGCGCCGGAGCGACCGCGAATCGCGGGCGTCGCCGATTCGCGCGCGGGGTCCGCGGGCGGAGTCCCGCGCGGCGCCGATCGGCGGCGGCGGGACCGCCGGCACCACCGCCGCCTTCCGGGCCGCGGAGGCACGCTCCACTTCGGACGCCGGCACGAGGTGCGGCGACGACCCGCCGAGCGCGCCGCACCCCGCGAGCGCGGCGGCGAAAACAATCCCCACGAGGGGAACACGTGTCGAGCTCAACGGAACCTGCCCGGGTGAGGGATTTCGAGCGGGACGCTCAGGGATTCGACGAGGAGGGGGACGCCGAGGAGTCGGCCGGGGCGATCACCGCCCGCTCCGCGCCCAGCGCCCGGAGCACGGCGACGACGCGGTCGTGCTCGATGCGGGTGATCCGGTACCCGCCTACCCGGTCCCCCGCCCGGACGACCGCGCGAACCGGCGGCGTCCCCGTCAGGAGGACGACCGCGGTGGACCTGCCCGGGGCCTCGGGGTCCATCATGATCGCCCTGACCCGCAGGCCGGCGCGCGCCGCCGTGCGGTACAGCTCCTCGGGAGCCGCCGAAGGGTCGCGGCGAGCGTCGCGCGGGTACAGCCAGGCGCCGCCGTCCGCATCCGCCCGGCCGGGCGTCCGGCCCGGCCTCTCGGCCGCCCCCTGCCACCCCGCCGGCTGCACGCCCTGGGCACGCACCGGCGCCCGGCCGACCGCCGCCACCCCGGCCGAGACCAGGATCCCCGCCACGCATGCCATCGCCACCGCACCGCGCACGCTCACCTCCCCGGATCAACGGTGGAATCCGCGGCCTGCACCGGGGACCCCGGGGCCTGCCGGAACCAGACGACCGCCACTTCCCCGACGATCGCTCCCGGCTCCTCGCGCCCGCGGGGCGCCGCGGGCGCGGGCGCCGCTTCGGCCCCGTCCGCGCGGGCCGACGCCCGCAGCGAGTCCGGCTCGACCCGCATCGCGACGCCCCGCAGCTGCACCAGCCGCGGGATGGACAGCACTCCGGACATCCAGGCCCCGAGGGCGTGGTACGAACCGACCAGGCGCACGCGGACGCCGCCGACCTCGAATCCGCCCTCGCGCGCCGGAGCGATCGGCTCGACCTGCCGGACCACCACCCCCTCCCGCTCCGCGAGCCCCGCCATCACCTGGCGGATCTCCGCCGGGCTCATCCCCCCGCTCCCGCCGGGGACCCGGTCCTGCAGCGCCTCGAAGCGCGCCTTCGCGGCGGCGATCGAGTCCTCCATCGCCGACCCGCCCATCCGCACCGCCTCGTCCCGGGCGCGGAGCGTCCCCCGCTCCAGCCGGGTGATCTCCGCGCCCATGTGCCGAGCGGCGCGCACCTTCGGGAGCCCGCCGAGCACGCCCCATCCGGCTCCGCCGAGCAGCGCCCCCAGGAGCGCGTACCGCACGATCCGTCCGCGGACCTGATCGTAGACCATCATCGCCCTCCCGCGGCCGGTGCGGTTCCCGCGCCCCTCGCGCCCCCCTCGGGACCATACCCCGCGACCCCGGATCCCGGCGTTGCGTCCCCCCCGCTGGACGCGCGCCCCTCCAGCTCGAACGCGACCAGCGCCAGCCCGCCGATCCGCACCGTGCGGGTCGACACCACCGCCGCCTGCGTCACCACCCCGCCCACCAGGGCGCGCTCCAGGCGGGCCACCTCGCTCCCCGACCCGCCCACCCCGCGGAGGGTGAACGTGAACCCTCCGCCCTGCGGGTCCATCTCCCCCATCCCGATCGAGTCCACCCAGGTGTTCGCCGGGATGGTCCGGGAGAGCCGGTCCATCATCCTCGGCCACAGGTCCCGCGACGCCTCCAGCCTCAGGATCGCGTCGGCCCCGGCGCCGAGCTTCAGGCGCTGCGCCTCCAGCCTGGCCGCCCGGTCGATGTCCCCCTGCGCCGCCACCGAGTCGGCCCGTGCGCCGGCGAGGCGCCCCGTCCGCCGCGCCGTCTCCTCGCGGAGCCAGAGCTCCCCACCGAGGCAGGCGGCGCCGACGACGAGCAGCAGCACGGCGGCCCCGCGCACGCCCGTGTCGCGCACGAGCGCGCCGCCGAGCTGCCGGAGGTCCTCCACGCCGGGGGCTCCGCCCGCTTCGTCCGGGAGCCCGAGGTCGATGAAGATCACGCCGCCACCTCCGCATCCCCGGGCCGTGCCCCCGTCCCGGACGCCGCGAGGTGCCGGGCCACGACCTGCGTCGCCAGCCCCCAGGCCACCCCCAGCCGGCTGCCGTCGCCCCGCTCGCTTCCCCCTGCCCACGGGCCCGCCAGCGGGTCGAACCGCGCCACCTCCGCCCCCAGCCCCTTCCCGAGCGCTTCCGCGACCCCTCCGATCCGCCCCAGTCCACCGCCGAGCACCACCGGGGGCAGGTCTCCGACCGCCGCGCCCCGCAGCACCGACCCCACCACCACCCGCACCTCCTGCACGATCCTGCCGCCCCACTCCTCGACGAGGTGCGGCGGGAGGTCTGCGGACAGCCCGGACCCGCCGCTCCGCTCCTCCAGCTCCCGCCCGGCGGACAGCACCCGCCGCCAGGCCAGCGGGCTCCCGTTCTCCACCAGCACCACCGTCACCGCGGTGTGTCCCCCGTCCACCAGGATCACCCGGCCGGCCGGGTCCGGCGCCACCGCCTCCCACGCGTTGACGAGCGCCACCTCCCCGACCGAGAGCCAGCGCCGGTCCCGGGAGAACCCCGCCGCCCTCGCCACCGCCTGCACGGCGTGGATCCCCTCCCGCCGCGCGGCCACGGCGAGGACGGTCCCGGATTCCGGATCGAGCACGTGGTAGTCGAAGCTCCAGCCGCTCCCCCCGTCTCCGCCCGTGCGGAACGCGGGGCTCGCGGCGAGGCTCCGCAGCGTCGCCTCGCGGTCGCCGGGGTCCGGGACGGGGAGCCGCTTGATCTGCACGTCGCCCCCGGGGACGGCCATCACCAGCGACTCCGGCTGCACCCCCGCCTGGCCGAGGAGCCTCCGCACCCAGGCCCCCGCGTCGAGCGGGCGGACCGGCCGGCCGCCGAAGAACAGCCCGGCCGGGGTCGGCTGGTCGGCCCACCCCACCAGTCCGGGCCTGCCGCCGACCACGTCCAGCACCACCAGCTTGGTCCGCCGCTCGCCCAGGTCGACGCCGGCCACCGGCAGCCCGCCCCCGGCGGCCGCCGGGCGGGCGCCGGCGCCGCGGCTCAGGATGGATCGAATCAGTCGCAGGGTAGCCTCCGCAGGTGGGGGGTGCGTGGTGGGGCCGGAAACGGCAGCCGGAAACGCGGGGTAACTCCTCGTGAAAATCGCTTGCTTGCGAGGCGATACCCCGCCATCCCGCCTTTCGGCATCCGGCAGTCCCACCCCCACCGGCTCCCCGAAATGACCGACGCTCCTCCTCGCCCGGGAGGCACCGCGGGCTTCACCCTGATCGAGCTCATGGCCGTGATGCTCGTCGTGCTGATCGCCACCAGCCTGTGGCTCCGCGGGCCGCAGCCGGTCTCGCCGCGCCAGGTACACGGCTACGCCCAGCTCGTCCGGGCCGGGATGACCCGGGCCCTGGCCGAGGCGGGCGGGCGGCAGGGGGACGCCGTGTTCTACCTGGACCCCGCCGTCGTCGGCGGGCGTCGGGGCCGGTTCCTGGCGCTGGCCGGCCCGGCGGGGACCACGCGGGACACCCTCCCGGCGGACCACGACGGGTGGCTGGAGCTGCTGGAGGACGTGCAGTGGGGATGGGGGAGCGCCGCCGCGGGGCCGGACGGCGCGCCGCCCGCGCGGATGCCGGGGACGATCCGCTGCACGGCGGACGGGGGGTGCGACCTCGGGGGGCGGGAGCAGGCCACGCTGTACCTCACGCACGCACGGGACTCCCTCAGCGTGGAGGCCGTGGTGCTCTCCCGGGGCGGGAACGTGCAGATCTTCCACTACCAGGCAGGGACACGCCGATGGACCCCTTCACTCCAGTGACCGGGCGCACGCGCCGCCGGGACACTCGCGGCACCACCCTGATCGAGATCGTGGTCTGCCTCGCGCTCCTCGGGATCGTCTGCCTCGGCTTCACCGACTTCGCGGCCGCGAACGCCGCCACCGACGCCGAGCTGCAGGAGCGTGCCGTCGCCGAGCGCGTGCTCTCCGAAGCGGTGACCATCCTGTCCGTGGAGGACCCGTGGGGCGGCCCCGAGACGCGGCGCTACTCGATCGCGGGCGACGGCGGCAGCGCCCCTCCCGGGCCGGCCACCCTCGACGTCACGGTCGCCGGCACCGTGCTCTGCGAAGGGGGACCGAGCCCGCACGACAACTCGCTCGCGTCCGCGCCGGGGAGCTGTCCCGGCGGGGTGCGCGCCCTGCGGCGCTGGACCGTCGAGGTAGCCTATCCGGCCTCCTTCCGGGACGGTGGCCGCGACACGCTGCGCACCACCCTGGACATGGATCGCACCCCGGGCTCGACCGGGTGGACCGTGGGAGGGATGATCTCGTGAAAGGCATACGCGACACGCACGGGTTCGCCGCGATCGACGTCGTCTTCGCGCTCCTGCTCGCCGGGATCGTCCTGACCGCCGTGTGGGACCTCTGGCGCACGATCGGAGACGAGCAGCTGTCCGTCTGGGCCGAGAGCAACCGCCGCGGGGCCGACCTGGCCCTGGAGCGGGAGCTCGGCGAGGCGCTCGCCGCCGCCGGACAGGGGATGCGCAGCAGCGCGAACCTGGCGGGCTTCCACGTCGTCCGCGCGACACCCTCCGACACGATCTACACGATGCGCGCCTCCGGCACGCCGATGCGGGTGGCGACCCGCGGGTGCCGGCCGGGCACTCCCGGCGACTGCATCGCCCTCCTCGGCGACCACCGGCGCGACCTCGCGCGGGGCATGGCCGTGGCGCTGGGGACGCACGGCACCGGGATGGAGGTCCTGCTCGTCTCGGACGCCCCCTCCGCCTTCAGCGCCCCGTGCGGAGCCGACTGCACCCTGCGCCTCCTGTGCGACTTCGCGGCCGCGCCCGCTGCCGCCGCGCCCGACGTCGGGGGATCCCAGACGGTCCCGCCCGGCGGTGGCCCTCCCCTCCCGTCCACGGAGCCCTGCCTCCAGCCGGTGCTCGCGGACGGCTCCCGCTGCACCGAGACGGAGACCACGGTCGCCGTCTCCGCGCCGGCGCCCGACCGGTGCGTCACCAGCGGCCCCGCGGCCACCTACACGGAGGTCCGCCTGGCCGAGGCCGGCACCGCCTGGGGCCTGCCGCGCGCGCCCGTGCCGCCGGCCCGGCGTGCCGGCGCCGGCGGCACCCCCGCGCCGCTCCTCCAGCCGGTCGAGGTCTCCCGCTTCTGGGTGCGCGGCTCCGACTCCACCCTGGTCCGGGAGACGGAGCCCACCCCTGCCGGGAGCTGGGCCCGCAGCCGGCGCGTCGCGGCTCCGGTCCTCTCCGTGCGGGCGTCCACCCTCCAGCTCGGCGGCGACCGGTGGGTGCCCGGGCTGGGCTTCGGCGAGGGGTTCCTGGAGCACGCGGGTCCCTCCATCTCCCGCGCGGTCGGCCCCGCCGACGACGCTCCCCGGGCCTGGGTCCTGACGAGCGGCTACCACACCGTCGCGGCCGTGCAGGTCACCTACGAGCTCCTCCGGGAGGGTCCGAACGGGACCCTCGTCCGGGCCACCGGCCGGCTGGTGGAGCGCACCCCGGGGATCCGCGCCGGCGCGTCCGCGGAGGGCGCCGCTCCATGAGACCCACCGTCCACCTCCCCCGGGACACGCGCGGGACCGCCCTGGTGATCGTCCTCTTCCTGATCGCCGGGCTCGCCGGGCTGATCGCGGCGACGGCGCCGCTCCTGGTCGACGCCCTCCGCACCTCGATGTCCCGCTCGGCCGCCCGCAGCGCCCAGGACGCGGCGAGCTCCGCCGCGGCCGTGCTCCGCGCGCGCCTCACCTCCCTCGCCGCGGAGCGCCTGGGCGACCTGGGGCAGTCCGACCTGGACGCGCTCGCCGCGTCCGTCTCCTCCCTGCCGGCGCCGGGCGGCGGCATGACCCTGCTGACCGGACCCGCCGAGACGGGCGTGATCCTCCACCGGGTCCGCCGGAACCACCCGCTCGCCTACGACGAGACGCCCCTGGAGGCCTGGACGGACCAGCCGCGGCGCAGCTACGACGCCATCCCTCCCGTGGGCGGGCTGACCGCGAGCCAGACCCTCGACTTCCTCGTGTTCGCCACCGTGGAGGCGCCCGGCGGGGAGAAGGCCACGGCCCGGGAGGTCGTCTCCGTCTCGCGGGTGCCCCCCCACCAGGACGCCCTGTACGTCGCGGGCGACGGCGAGATCTGCGCGGCCGGCGGCAGCGTGCACCGGATCCACGGCACCGTGAGGGTCGACGGCTCCCTCCGGCTCGCCGACTGCGGGGGCACGGTCGAGTACACCGGCGGCATCGAGCTCACCGGCGACCTGCGCGTCGACGGCGCCCCCGGCCTCCACCAGCTCGCCGGCGACGCCGGGGCCATGCCCCTGACCTCGCTGGCATCGAGCACCGCCGAGCTCGACCCGGACGCGGCCACCGCGCCCTGGGGGGGCCGTCTCCGCATGGCCGGGGCGATCGGCGGACGTCTTCCCCGGACGCGCTTCGCCACCGCGGCGGTCGCCGGGAGCGGCGACTGCCTCGACTTCGCGCCGGGCGGAGACGCCGCGTGCGGCGGCGCGGCCGCGTACCACCCCACGGTCCAGGTGCAGGGCAACGCGTCGTCCCCCACGTACCGCTGCGGAGCGGGCTACGCGGGCGGCGACTGCGCTCCCGCCGTCGCCGCGCTCGCCTGGACTCCCTGGCCCTTCGCCGGCGGCGTGGACATGGCCGCCGCGCAGCCCGACCCGGCCGACCCGGCCCGCCTGTGGAAGGGGCTGTACCCCGACGCCCGGCGCGAGGCGCGGTGCACCGCGACCGTCGCCGGCACGAGCTGGCGGACCTTCCGCTGCCCCGGCAACGCCTGGGGCTGGACGCTGGACGCGGGGGCGCTGCCCGTCCTCCCCGGCGGGCTCCTCTCCGTCGCCCGGTCGACCGGCCTGCCGCCGGAGGCGAATCCGGACGGCACGCGCGAGGTCCTCCTGGTCCGGAACGCCGCGGAGATCGCCGGCCCCCTCACCATCCACTCCCAGCTGCCCGTGGTCCTGGTCGGCTCGTTCAACGTGGTCGACCCCAAGCCGGCGATGATCCACGCCCCCCGCATCACGGTGCTCCCCGCGGAGGCGGAGCTCGCTCTGCGGACCACGTCGGTGTGGGACAGCGTCGCGGCCACGGGAGGGGGTGCTCCCCGCGCCCTCCCCCTGATCGCCCAGAGCAACGTGACGATCTACGCCGTCCTCCGCCTCCAGACCTGCCGGCAGATCGGGGCCGCCGACTACGGCGGGAGCTGGCGCGCCGCCCCCGCCGTGCTCGGCGACTGGAGCCGGGTCGGCCTCCGCGTCGTCGGCGCTGTCCAGATCGAGGACCGGACGAGCGACGGCTTCGCCTGCGCTTCCTGGGGCGCGCCCCTGAACCAGGCCCCACCGTCGGGGACGCCCACCCTGGAGCCGCGCTCCCGGGAGCTGCTCTACGACCCCAGGCTCCTGCACCCGGCCTTCCAGCCCCCGGGCTCGTGGACCGCGGCGAACGTCCCCGCGCCGTCGGCGGCCGGGGCCCCGACCCGCACCGCCTGCGCGCCAGGCCCACGCGATCGGCGGCACCGCCGTGCTGCGCATCCTCTCGACCGGCGGCGGCGGCCCGTTCCGCCTTCCACCCGCGGCGCCGTTCCCGGGGCCGCAGCCGCCCTCCTCGCGCCGCCTCCGCCTCTCCCGTAGGGCCGCCGGGGAGCGAGCATGATGCTCGGCAGAAACCGCCCCGGCGGCTGTCATGCCTCCAAGGCAGTGCTCGCGCACTCGCGGACGCGGGGCGCCTTCTTTTCATGACGGGTCGAGGCGGGAAATCGTTATGGAAGGATGCAACCAACCACCTACGACAAGGCAGACGACAATCGCAAAAAGCGACTCGATCCCAATCCGCAGGCGAATCTGAAGAGGCAGTACCCGGTTTCCCCTGCTCCAGATGAGGTTAGAGGAGCGGTGATCTGCCCAGTGTACGATTGCTCCAGTCAAACGAGCCCGCTACCGACACATCCGTGTCGTGGATCTCCGGTGGGTCGAGAAAGCTGAGTTTACCCCCGCCGCATGCAGCCTACGCGTCACGTCGGCGGGCACGGACGAGGCCTCCGGAACCTTGGGCTCGCCTCGATCAGTGGTGCAGTCCTCGCGATCTGCCCACCACAGCCGCGAGGTGAAGTGAAATGCTGCATCTCACCCCGGAGGTGTGGCTGGCGTATACGATGTCCGCAGCCCAGATGTGATCCGGCTCAATGGCTGGTTCCGCTACCTAGCAGATCCACAGGGGGCGATCGAGGTGTGCGACTTGGCTGCCGATGGATGGGCTGTGGCTAAAAAACTCGGCCAACGGTAAAAAGGGGTTTCTGAGATGCTTGAGAGCAACACTGCCATCGCGGTGGTTAATTGGGCTTGCGACCACTTCAGCAGCCCGTCGCTCTTAGGAGCTGCCGGGGCGCGAGACTGAATTTCTCGCGCCCCCCTTTCGCTGCTGGGGTCTATACGTCAAGGTGGTTCCATAGTATCTGATCCCCCTGCACTGTGGCGGACACTCATGTCACGTGGACAGAGGCGTGCATCGCTGCTTATCTCGGACGCCCGACCAACTGACACACGCCATCCACGGTGATCTCGTGCGCTGGCGCGCTCGTATAGATCTTCCGCCGCTGCCCCTGAAAATGGACACGCAGACTGTCTGAACCCTCCATCCGCATGTCCAGCTCCAGGATGTGCTCCACCGTTCCCGTCCGATGGAGCTCCAACACAGCCACGAGCCGCGCGGCGTCGAGAAACCGGGAGCGATCCCGTCCCAGCGTTTGGAACAGCGCAGGGAGGGGCGATGCCTTTACGGATCGACCGGTGCCCAGGCCCTGCACCAGCATCTCGAGCGTGTTGTCCACCTTCTCCGCATGGTCGAGACCCACGGGTAGACGCTCATCGAGCAGGATCCGCCGTGCCCGAAGTTCAGCGATGTCATCGGCCGACTTGCCAGCCGTCCCCATCTCCGTGATGTGGCTTCGATCATCCTCAGCGAGGGCCAGCACGACGGTCCAGCGGCTCTCCGGCAGCATCATTCGAGCGGTCCACTGACTCCACGGTGGCGCTCGTCCCGGTGTCGCTGAAGGACAGCCAGATACGGCTCGCCCTCTGGGGTTGCTTCAGGCCCCTGATGAACGCCGGATCGTCCCCTGCCGAAGGCACCAGCGTGAGGTGAACCCGGTCGCCGGTCTCCTCGATTTGTTCGGCGCGGAAGAAACGGTTACCCTGTTCCGACTCCAGCAACACGAGCGTCTCCATCGTCCCGTCCGGGGGCCCAGCCCCCGGATTGGAGCCGGACCCTCCGGCCTGGGCTGCCGGTTGTGCCACTCGGGAAGTCCTCACCTGGCGACGTAAACCCAATGGAGGCACGGGGACGAGCTACTGTGCCGTTAGGTGGGCGTAGAGAGCTTCGGTAGCCATCTTCAGTGCTCACGTCGTACCAAGTGGCCCCCCGGAGATAATCTGGGATGTACCGCACATCGTCTGCCGAAAACACGATCGGGACGAACTTGTTGTTCCCGCCCCTGAGCGACGTATGCGGAGAGGGTGATCAAGCCACCCTCCCAGGTTGAGCCGAGCCCCCGCATAGGCTGCTCCAACAGATCGACACGCCGCTGATAGGTCTCAGTGCAAGCGACGAGGACGCAGTTCGCTTCCCTGATCTGGGTGTCCATCCAGCTTGGCCATCCCTCGTCGGGTGCTGCTACGTACTGGTCAATCCAACAGTCGACACCTTCGGTGCGGAGCCGCCCCGCAAGACCATGAACCCGCTCGCGGTGCTGGCGGGAATCATGGCTGTAGCTGATGAAGACACGATTGGAGGAGATCCGTGAGTATCCTGCCGGCCCGAGCCCGGATGGATGCCGAAGTCCGACCTGATCCGGATCGCCGCACTGTAGTACTTCTTCGCCTCCCCTTGTCGCCCACCCGCCTGGGCCACCCTGCCAAGCTGGTGGTAAACGAGTGCCTGACGGTACCGGTCACCGAGTTCCGCGACGATCTGGAGCGCCGTGCGGTAGTGGTTCTCCGCCCCGCCCCACTGCCGTTGCGCCATGGCTACCCTGCCGAGCTGGTAGTCAACGGATGCCTGACCGCGCCTGTCACCAACTATGTCGAATAGCTGGCGCGCCCTGTGGTGGTGCCTCTCCGCCTCCGCCCACCGCCGCTGCTCCTGGGCCACCCGACCGAGCTGGTAGTGCGTGAAAGCTTCGCTGTGTAGATGTCCGGATTCCGTCGTGATCTGGAGTGCTCTGCTGTAGTGGTTCTCCGCCTCGTCCCATCGCCGCTGTGCCTGGGCCACCCTGCCGAGCTGGTGGTAGACGGATGCCTGGCCATAGCGATCACCGAGTTCCTCGGAGATCTGAAGCGCCTTGCGGTAGTACTCCTCCCCCTCGTTCCATCGCCGCTGCGTTAGGGCCACCCTGCCGAGCTGGTGGTAAACGGATGCCTGACCGTTGCGAACACCGAGTTCCTCGAAGATCTGAAGCGCCTTGCGGTAGTGCTCCTCCCCCTCATCCCACCGCCGTTCCTTCAGGGCTACCCTGCCGAGCTGGTGGTACGCGACAGCCTGGCTGTAACGATCACTGAGCTCCACAGAGATCTGGAGCGCCTTGCGATGGTGCTCCCCCGCTCACCGCCCACCGCCGCTGCTCCTGGGCCACCCTCCCGAGCTCGTGGTAAACGGATACCTGCCGGGGCCGATCACCAACCGTCTGGATTAGCCGGAGCGCCGTGTGGTGGTGTTTCTCCGCCTCCGCCCACCGCCGCTGCTCTTGGGCCACCCTCCCGAGCTGGTGATGGGTGGACGCCTGACCATGAAGGTCATGGAGTTCCGTCGTGATCTGGAGCGCGTTGCGGAACTGGTCCCCTGCCTCGTCCCACCGCCGCCGCTGTTGGGCCACCCTGCCAAGCTGGTGGTACGCGACAGCCATGGCGTGGCGATCACCAGTCTCTATGGAAATCTGGAGCGCCTTGCGGTAGTGCTCCTCCGCCTCATCCCACCGTCCTTGCTTCAAGGCCGCGCTACCGAGCTGATAGTAGGTGGAGGCCTGGTCGACTTGATCACTGATCCCATCGGAACTCAACAGTTCTGTGCGGGAACGATCATCCAGTACCCTAGTAAGCGGCCGAGGTTTTTCTGGCTGAGCGCTATGTCGGGGTGGTTGGGCCCGAGCACTCTCTCTCGAACCTCCAGCGCTCGCCGGTCAGCGGCTCTGCCTCCTCCGGGCGGCCACGGTCCAGCAACAGGGTATCCAGGTTGTTCAGGGCCTCGGCCGTTTGGGGGTGTCCGGCCGAGCATTCTCTCCAGAACCTGCAGGGCTCGCCGGTAGAGCGGCTCTGCCTCCTCCGGGCGGCCACCATCCAGCAACAGGGTACCCAAGTTGTTCAGGGTCTCGGCCGTTCGGGGGGTCTCGGCCCGAGCACTCTCTCCCGAACCTCTAGCGCTCGCCGGTAGAGCGGGCTCTGCCTCCTCCGGGCGGCCACGGTCCAGCAACAGGGTACCCAGGTTGTTCAGGGCCTCGGCTGTTCGGGGGTGTTCCGGCCCGAGCACTCTCTCCAGAACCTCCAGCGCCGCCGGTAGAGCGGCTCTGCCTCCTCCGGGTGGCCACGGTCCAGCAACAGGGTACCCAGGTTGTTCAGGGCCTCGGCCGTTCGGGGGTGTTCCGGCCCGAGCACTCTCTCGCGAACCTCCAGCGCTCGCCGGTAGAGCGGCTCTGCCTCCTCCGGGCGGCCACCGTCCAGCAACAGGGTACCCAGGTTGTTCAGGGTCTCGGCCGTTCGGGGGTGTTCCGGCCCGACGCTCTCTTCCCGAACCTCCAGCGCTCGCCGGTAGAGCGGCTCTGCCTCCTCCGGGCGGCCACGGTCCAGCAACAGGGTACCCAGGTTGTTCAGGATCTCGATCGTTCGAGGGTGTTCCGGCCCGAGCACCCTCTCCAGAACCTCTAGTGCCTGCCGGTAGAGTGGCTCTGCCTCGTCGTAGAGGCCTTGTTCCTGGACCAGGTAGGCGAGATTGTTCAGGGTCTCAGCCGTACGGGGATGATCCGACCCCGAAGTTCTGCTGCTGGATCGTAAAGGCGTGCTCCATGTGCCGCCGGGCCTCCGTCAGGTGCCCGATATCCCGGAGGACCATG
>CAVTCB010000015.1:0-15100 GCA_963733105.1 uncultured Gemmatimonadales bacterium
CCCTACCGTCGGGGACTCCCACCCTGGAGCCCCGCTCCCGGGAGCTGCTCTACGACCCCAGGCTCCTGCACCCCAGATTCCAGCCCCCAGGCTCGTGGACCGCGGCGAACGTCCCCGTGCCGTCGGCATCCGGTACTTCGACTCGGACCCCTGCGCGGCAGGCGCACGCGATCGGGGGCACCGCCGTGATACGCACCGTCTCGACCGGCGGTACCGGCCCGTTCCGCCTTCCGCCTGCGGCACCATTCCCGGGGCAGCAACCGCTCCCTTCGCCCCCTCCGCCGCTGCCGTAGCATCACTCGTGATCCGGTGCGGGGCAGATAGTAGCCGCATGGGCTACCTGTGTAGCCCTATTGTGGTGTGGCGCTTCCAGCTCCAATACCTTGTCGCGGGTACCTAGCCAAGCTGCGTACGCTAGGGGACCACGTCCTAAAGAAGCGGTTGGATGAGGAGATAACCCCACTTCAACTCGGGGAGCTGCTGGGCATCTCCGAGCCCGCGGTCAACAATTGGGAGAAGGGGTGGAGCACTCCAGACATGCGAACCTTACCCCGTGTGATTGTCCCGCCCGGGTATGATCGTCCTCGGTTCGGTGGGCACCGGGTTAAGCTGCGTTCCTCTCGAACTCGGCCGGGCTGACGTAGCCGAGGGTCGAATGACGCCTCGGGCGGTTGTACCAGACTTCAATGCACTCGAAGATCGTGGCACGGCCTGCGTTCGGGTACGGAAGAGCTCCTGGCCGAGCAGCTCCGTTTCAGCGTAGCGAAATAGCTCTCTACCACCGCCTTGTGCGCATCAGACCCGCGAGGCGATGCTTCCCCACACGATGCCGCGTGCACCCAGTTCCGCGCGCATCCATGGACTGCCGTACGTGCGCCGGCTCCACGCGTGCACCTCCTCGATCTACGCCACCAACTCCGTGTTGACCACCTGCCGCGCACTCGGCCCCCTGCTGCGCCACGCATAGTAGCCCGAGCGCCTCACTTTCAGCACGCGGCGCATCAGCACCACCGCGAACTCCTCCCGGCGCGCTTCGATGCAGGCGTACTTCAGCGTTGATCCTTCGCGAAGTACGCCGCTGCTTTCTTAGGAAGTCCGCTCTTGCTTCAGCCTGCTCCACCTCGCGACGCAGCCGCTGCAACTTCTCCTCTGCTCCTGCTGCGCGACCATTGCCCGGAAACGCCTCCGCAGGGTTGGGCGCCGCCGAGAACTGCCGCATCCACTCTCGCAACACATCGGGCCGCAGCTCCAGCTCCCGGGTCACCTGCGCCAGGCTCTTGTCTCCGAGCGTCGCCAGTCGCACCGCCTCAATCTTGTACTCCTTCGTGAACCGCCGTCATTATTTCTCCCATGGTCACCTGACGGGGAAGATCACTCCGCGCGCGCCTGCGCCAGCTCCACGATCGCGTCCAGCTCCTTCCTGTACACCTCGAAGTCGTCGCTCAGGCTGGCGTTCATCAGGCGGCCCATGGCGGCGGCGTCGCCGCGGGACATGGCCTCCACGGCCTCCAGGGTGCGTGCGTTCTCGGGGACCACATGTCGGACTCGGCGGCGGGAGAGCGGGTCCACCTGGCCCGCGCGGCGCTCGAAGGCGTCCAGATCCACGTTGCGCAGGGCGTCCACTCCGAAGAAGCGCGCGGCGGCCTCGCAGGCGGCGCGGCGCTCGTTGTAGACGGAGTCCACCAGCCCGAGCCGGTTGGCCGTGTCCAAGATCACCACCGAGGTCCCGAGGGCGAGGCGGGGAGCAACTCCAGCGAGCGGCAGTCGATCAGGAGGGCGTACCCAGCCTGCCCGGCGGCGGCGATCATCTGGTCCATGATCCCGCCGCAATTCACCCCACCCACTCGTTCTCCGCGCGCTGCGAGAGGAGCGCCATCGTGCGCGGGGCCAAAGGGAGGTCCGACACCGTGGCGAAGGCGCGCGCGGTCGCCAGCCCAGGGCGGCGCTGGAGGAGAGGCCTGCTCCCACCGGGGCGTTGTCCGCGGTCACGCCCTCCCACCCCTCCAGCGCGTGTCCCCGCTCGCGGAGCGCCCACGCCACCCCGCGAACGTACTCGATACACCCCGCCGGTGTGCCGCAGGTCGCCCATGTCGAGCTCCTGCGCGTCGTCGAAGAAGATGAGCCCACCGCACGCGGTGGCCCCTTGAAGCATGCCTCGAACGACCGCACCAGGTTGAGCCGGAGGTCGCCGTTTCCGTTCGTCATCGGCCCCCGTAGCCGTGGGGGTGGGCGACGTGCCAGCGCCAGGCGCTCTCCACGATGGCGCGCAGGTCGGACGTGGCGGGGCTCCCACCCCAGCTCGCGGCGGATGCGCCCGCTCCCCGCCACCAGCACCGCGGGATCGCCGGGGCGCCGCGGGCCCACCACGACGGGGATCGGGTGGCCCGGTCACCTCGCGCGCCGTCTCGATCACCTTCGCGCACGCTGAAGCCCCGCCCGTTCCCCAGGTTGTAGGTGCGGCTCCCCCGCGTCCAGCGCGTGCAGCGCCAGCAGCGTGCGCCTGCGCCAGGTCGCCCACGTGGACGTAGTCGCGCACGCAGGTGCCGTCCGGCGTCTCGTAGTCGTCCCCGTAGATGGTCACCTGCTCCCGCTGCCCCAGCGCCACCTGCAGCACCAGCGGGATCAGGTGCGTCTCCGGGTCGTGGTCCTCCCCCAGCTCCGGCGAGACGCCGCGCCCGCGGCGTTGAAGTAGCGCAGCGCGGCGTAGCGCATCCCGAAGCGGTCGTCCATCCAGTGGAGCATCCGCTCCAGGAGGTACTTGGACTCGCCGTAGGGGCTGCCGGGCGCGATGCGGAGCGTCCTCGTCGATGGGGACGCGCGTCGGGGAGGCCGAACAGGTTGGCCGTGGAGGAGAGGATGAAGCGCCGCACGCCGTGCTCCGCCGCGCTCTCCAGCAGGTTCAGCCCGTTGCGGACGTTCTCGCCCAGGTAGCGGAAGGGGCTGCTCCATGGACTCCCCCACCAGCGTGCGCGAGGCGAAGTGCAGGATCCCCTCCGGGCGGTGCTCCGCCAGCGCGCGGTCCATAGCGCACGGTCGGCCAGGTCGCCCTCCACCAGCACGGCGCCGGGGTGCACCGCCGCGCGGTGCCCCTGCGACAGGTCGTCGAGGACGACCACCTGGTCGCCCCTCTCCACCAGCCGACGCCACGGCCGCGCTCCCGATGTAGCCGGCCCCACCGGTGACGAGCACCTTCACGGCCGCCCCTTCTCCCCGCGGGTCTCCGGCAGCTCGCGCAACCGCGCCGCGCTCCCCTCCGGGGTGACGTCGCGTTGCGGCTCGCTCAGCTCCAGTTTCTCCCGCAGGCCCAGGTAGGTGAAGACATGGTCGAGGGCAACCAGGAGCGACTCGCCGTGTGGTAGCGGGGGAATACCTCGCGCTCCAGCAGGGTGACCTTGAATCCCTCCCTGGCCAGCAGCGGGGCCGTGGCGGACCCGGCGGGCCCACCTCCGATCACCAGCACTTGCGTCGACGGTGTCATCGTTTCCATGGTTGAATGTGTCGGAAAGTCCTGCCGGTCAGATCCCGGTGCGGCGAAGTTCCCCGGGGTCCGGGACGGAGCGGACCTCGTCCAGGTGCTTTGCCCAGCTCCGGGCAAGCACCTCGATGTGCGGCTCGGACATCATGGTGAGGTGATCGCCGGGGACGAGGAGCACCTCCACCATTCCGGTCGTCAGTTCTGCCCACCCCAGTGTGGGTGAGTCCGCATTCTCACTGATGTAGCCCATCTCGGTGGGCCCGTCCCGGCCCGCTCCCTCGGCGCGGAAGACGGTGATCGGTCCGTCGTACGGCCCGGGACGGTACGCGCGCAGCATCGCCACGCGGACGCGGCGCAGGCGCATGGGGAAGAGGACCGCCTCAGGACCGGCGTCGGCATTCACGAGCCCATGGTGCTTGAGCCGGTGCAGGACCTCCTCCAGGTGCTCCTCGTAGGTGAGATGCTCCACCTCGACGCGGTTCACCGTCAGTTCGACGCCGTGGTAGCGGGCTTTGTCGACGGCGAACAGCCACATCTCGCCGATGCTGACGGGGGCGCCCTCCGGCGGAGACCCGGGGCGGCCCGGACCGGCTCCCGCGGGAGGTCGTGCCACCGGGTGGGGGGCCGGCATGTCGAGGATCACCAGGGAGCCCACCTCCTCCCCGGCGGCGCGGAGCTGCCGCGCCATCTCGAATGCGACCGTGCTCCCGAAGGAGTAGCCGCCGAGAGAGTACGGGCCGGAGGGCTGCACCTCCCGCATCTCGCGGACGTACCGCTCCGCCATCTGCTCGATGGGGATCCGTAGCGGAGCCGCACTATCCAGCCAGGGGTCCTGCAGCCCGTAGACGGGCTGGTCGAAGCCGAGGTGCTGCGCGAGGGAGACGTAGACGAGGACCTCTCCGCTGAGCGCGTGGACGCAGAACAGGGGAGGGCGGGAGCCGGAAGGCTGGATCGGGAGGACCGCCGGGCGGGCGTGCCCGGTCCCGCGCAGCCGTTCCTGGACGTGCTCGGCCATGTGGCGGATCGTCCCGCCGGAGATGAGCACCGCGAGTTGCACCTCGCACCCGAACCGCTGGCCCGCCCGATCCACCAGCCGGACGCCGAGCAGGGAGTTCCCGCCCAGCTCGAAGAAGTTGTCGGTGACCCCGACGGGGTGCACCCGCAGCAGCTCCTCCCAGATCTCCACGAGCTGCAGCTCGATCGCCGTCTGCGGGGCGGCGTAGGCGGAGGAGGGGGAAGGGGAGGGGGGAGGGGAGGGCCCGCCGGTCCAGCTTCCCGTTCGGCGTCAGCGGCAGCTCCTCCAGCACCACCACCGCCGTGGGAACCATGTGCTCCGGCAGCCTCGCCCGCACCCCCTCCCGCAGCGCCCCCCCCTCGATCCCCTCCCCCACCACGTACCCCACCAGCCGCCCCTCTCCCGCTCCCTCCCCCCGCACCACCACCACCGCCTCCCGCACTCCCGCCTCCGCCCGCAGCGCCGCCTCGATCTCCCCCGGCTCGATCCGGTACCCGCGCACCTTCACCTGCGCGTCCAGCCGCCCCAGGTACTCCACCTCTCCGCTCTCCCGCCACCGCCCCCGGTCTCCCGTCCGGTACAGCCGCCCCCCCGCCTCTCCCCCGTACGCGTCCGGCACGTACCGCTCAGCCGTCCCCGCCGCGCCTCCCAGGTAGCCCCGCCCCACCTGCACCCCCCCGATGCACAGCTCCCCCGGAACCCCCACCGGCGACGGCTCCCCCGCTCCATCCAGCACGTAGATGCGCGTGTTCGCCACCGGCCGCCCGATCGGCACCACCCCCTCTCCCCCCGCGCACGCGTGGTGCGTCACGTCCACGGCCGCTTCCGTCGGCCCGTACAGGTTGTGCAGCTCCACTCCCGGCAGCGCCTCCCGGAAGCGCTCCGCAAGCTCCGCCGAAAGCGCCTCCCCACTGCTGAAGACCCGCCGCAGCGTGCCCCCCTTCCGCCCCCCCCTCGCCTCCAGGAACGCCTGCAGCATGGGCGGCACGAAGTGCACGGTCGTCACTCCCTCGCTCTCGATCCGCTCCCACAGGTACGCCGCGTCCCGGTGCCCCTCCGGCCGCGCCAGCACCAGGCGTGCCCCGGACAGCAGCGGCCAGAACAGCTCCCACACCGAGACGTCGAAGCTCGTCGGCGTCTTCTGCAGCACCACGTCCGTTCCGTCCAGCCCGTACCGCTCCTGCATCCACAGCAGACGGTTGACGATCCCCCGGTGCTCGTTCATCGCTCCCTTGGGACGCCCCGTGCTCCCCGAGGTGTAGATCACGTACGCCAGGTTCTCCGCCTGCGCCCCTGCCGCCGCTGCCCCCCCTCCGCCAGCCTCCGCCCCTCCCTCTTCTCCGCCGTCCCCGAGCCAGAGCACTCCGCCCCCGTACTCCGCCAGCACCCCGCGCAGCCGCTCCCGCTGCGCCTCCTGCGCCAGTACCACCGGCACGGCGGCGTCCCGGAGCATCCACTCCTGACGCTCGGCCGGGTACGACGGGTCCAGCGGCACGTACGCCCCCCCGGCCCGCAGCACCCCCAGCAGCGCCACCACCAGCTCCGGGCTCCGCTCCACGCTCACCCCCACGCGCACCTCCGGGCCCACCCCCACCCCCCGCAGCCGCTCCGCCAGACGCTCCGCACGCCCCTGCAGCTCTCCGTACTCCAGCCTCCGCCCCTCGTAGACCAGCGCAGGCGCCTGCGGCGTCCGCCGCGCCTGCGCCTCCACCAGCCCGTGCAGCGTCGCCCCCGCGGGGTACGCCCGCCCCGTCCGGTTCCACCTCCGCAGCACCTGCTCCCGCTCCGCCGCCCCCAGCAGCCCGATCTCCCCGAGCCGCCGCCCGGGACCCGCGCCCATCCCGCGCAGCAGCGCTTCCAGGTGCTCCACCATCCGCCCGGCCGTGCTCGCCTCCCACAGCGCGCTCCGGTAGGTGAGCGTCCCCGCCAGCGCCTCCCCCTGCTCGGTCAGCGCCAGGCTCAGGTCGAACTTCGCCCCCCCCTCGGCCGGACCCAGCGGCTCCACGCGCACACCCCCCAGCCGCAGCGGCGCACGCTCCAGGTTCTGCAGCACCAGCATCACCTGGAAGAGCGGCGTCTGCGCCAGGCTGCGCTCCACCCCCAGCGCTTCGACCAGACGCTCGAAGGGCAGCTCCTGGTGCGCGTAGGCGCCCAGCGTGCGCTCCCGGACCCGTCCCAGCAGCACGCCCACCGTGGGATCGCCCGACAGGTCGGCCCGCAGCGCCAGCGTGTTGACGAAGAAGCCGATCAGCCCCTCCAGCTCCGCGTGCGTGCGCCCGGCGATCGGCGTGCCCACGACGAAGTCCTCCTGCCCCGCGTAGCGCCCCAGCAGCGCCTGCCACCCCGCCAGCAGCGCCATGAACAGCGTCGCCCCCTCGCCCCGGGCGAGGGCGCGCAGCGCCCGCCCCACCTCGGCCGGGAGCAGGAAGGGCACCGTCCGAGCCTGCCCCCCGGCCACCGCCGGGCGCGCCCGGTCGGTGGGCAGCTCCAGCCGCGGAGGCGCCCCCTCCAGCGCCTCGCGCCAGTAGGCTAGCTCCCGCTCCAGAACCTCGCCCGAGAGGTAGCTCCGCTGCCACACGGCGTGGTCGGCGTACTGCACCGGAAGCTCCGGCAGCGGCGACGGCTCCCCCCGCGAGAAGGCGCCGTACAGCGCCGACACCTCCCGCACCAGCACCCCCATGCTCCACCCGTCGCTCACCACGTGGTGCATCGTCAGAAGCAGCGCGTCCTCCTCCTCTCCCAGCCGGACCACCAGGCCACGGAGGAGAGGCCCTTCCGCCAGGTCAAAGGGCCGGCGCGCCTCGGCGCGAGCGAGCTCCAGCAGCTCCGCCTCGCGCGCCTCCCCCGGGAGCGCCGCGAGGTCCACGGCCGGGAGCACGGCCGGGCCGGGCTCCCGGATGAGCTGGACCGGCTCTCCGCCGCTCGCGCGAAAGACCGTGCGGAGCGCCTCGTGCCGCCGGACCACCTCCCCCAGCGCGCGCGCCAGCACCTCCGCATCCAACCCGCCCCGGAGACGGAGCGCGACCGGTACGTGGTACGCGGTGCTCGCCGGGTCCAGCCGGTGGAGGAACCACAGCCGCTGCTGCGCGAAGGAGAGCGGGAGCGGACGGTCGCGCGGGACGCGGACCAGGGGCGGGGGAGGCGGGCCTCCGCCCTCGCGCAGGAGGCGCTCCACGGCCCGTGCAAGCCCGGCCACGGTGGGCGCCTCGAAGAGGGCGCGCAGCGGCACCTCGATCCCGAATACCTCCCGGATCCGCGACACCAGGCGAGTGCCCGTGAGGCTGTGCCCGCCCAGGGTGAAGAAGCCGTCGTCCGGCCCGATCCCCCCCCGCCCCAGCACTTCCTCCCAGAGCCCGGCCAGCACCTCCTCCGCCGGGGTGCGGAACCCGCCGCGCCCCTCCTCCCGCGCGCCGGGCTCCGGCAGCGCGGCGCGATCCAGCTTGTCGTTGGGGCCGAGCGGGAGGGAGTCGAGGAGGACGACGGCCCCGGGGACCATGTACTCCGGGAGCCGCTCCCGCAGGTGGTCGTACAGCTCGGCGGGCGCGACTGCCGGGGGGACGCCGGTGACCGGGACTCCATCGCCGGCGAAGAGCCGGTCGTAGAAGGGGCCGGCCCGGTACGCCGTGCCACGGGCGGGGGAAAGGTGGTCGAAGGAGAGCCTCTCGCCGGTGCCGCGCACCAGGCTCCCGCGGACCCGGTAGTCGGGGTGCACGCCGCCGTCCGGAAGGCGCGCGCTGCAGACCACCTCCACGCGGTCTCCCGGGACCACCTGGACTCCCGGGTGGAGGACGGGGAGGAAGACGGGCACCCAGGAGGTCCGCTCCCGCAGGGTGTCCAGCACCTCCCCCGCGCCGAAGTGCAGCTCCAGCCAGAGCACGAAGCCGTCGAAGCGTCCGGCCCGCTCCACCGTGAGCGCCACCCGGCGCTCGAACTCCGCCGCCGCCCCCGCCTGGAAGTCGAGGTCCTCGAACGCTCCTTCCCCCGAGAGCACGGCGTCCGAGGGGAAGTTGCGGATCCCCAGCCGCAGGTCGAAGCGCCGGCCCACCTGCGCGAAGATGCGCTCCACGTAGTGCGCGGCGACCTCGGTGAAGGCCGGGCGCTCGTGGAGCCCCGCAGGGAGGCTCGCCGCGGCGATGCGCGTGACGCTCCGCGCCGGGACGAAGACGCCGCCGTCCCGGAGGAGCCTGCGCGCGTCCCGCAGGATGGTCGCGGCCCCCTCCGCTCCGCCGATGGAGTCCACGATCTCGCTGACGCACACGTCGGCGGGCTCGGGGAGCTCCACCGTCCGGGCGTCACCCTGGACGACCGTGATCGTCCCCCCCAGCCCGAGCGCCTCCACCCGGCGGCGCGCCTGATCGCACGAGGCCTCCAGCAGGTCCACGGCATACACCTTCCGCGCGCCGGCCTCGGCGCAGAGCCGGGCCAGCACAGCGTCGCCCCCCGTGCCGACGTCCACCACCACCCGGCCCGACACGTGCCGCTCCAGAGCGATGCGGTACATGTCGTTCCGCCGTACGTCGCTGCTCAGCCCGTGGTAGATCAGCTCGTCATAGACGTAGTGCGCGCCGATGGACGGCCACAGCTCGATCGCGTCGTCGCGCCGCGATCCCGGCGGCTCGCCGGCACCTGCCCGGGGGACCACGTAGGCCACGAGGCGGGGGTCTCCCGGGCGGTCCTCCCGCAGCACCACGGCGGCCTCCCGCACTCCCGCGTGCTCCCGCAGCACCGCCTCCACCTCCCCCGGCTCGATCCGGTATCCCCGCAGCTTCACCTGGCCGTCCACCCGCCCCAGGTGCTCCAGCACCCCCCCGCTCCCCCACCGCGCGCGATCCCCCGTCCGGTACAGACGCCCCCCCGCATCCGCCCCGAACGGGTCGGGCACGAAGCGCTCCGCCGTCAGTGCCGCCCGCCCCACGTACCCCCGCGCCTCCGCCCCGCCCCCCACGTACACCTCCCCCGCCACGCCCTCGGCCACCGGCTCCATCCCGCCGTCCAGCACGTACATCCGCCCGCTCCCGTGCGGCCTCCCCATCAGCCGCTTCCCGCCCCCCACCGCCCCCTCCGCGCGCACGCTCGCGCTGATGATCGTCCCCTCCGTGGGCCCGTACCCCAGACGCAGCTCGGCCCCGGGAAAGACCGCCCGCATCCGCCCCGGCAGCTCCGGCGGGATCACGTCCCCCCCCACCAGCACCCACCGCATCCGCGGCAGCGTGCCCGGCCCGCGCGCGATCTCCTCGACCACTTCTCCCATCAGCGCCGGCACCGCGTGCAGCGCCGTCACCTCCTCCAGCTCCTCCACCAGCTCTTTCACCTCCCGCACCCGAGACCGCTCCAGCAGCCGCGTCC
The DNA here is from genome assembly GCA_963733105.1 of uncultured Gemmatimonadales bacterium. Lineage (GTDB taxonomy): Bacteria > Gemmatimonadota > Gemmatimonadetes > Longimicrobiales > Longimicrobiaceae > JAFAYN01. The sequence goes on from CAVTCB010000015.1 coordinate 9,837, forward strand.
GTCCCCCGCCCAGCCATGGAAGCGCCGTCTCCAGCAGCCAGATGTCGAAGCCGCTGCTCGCCATCGACGGCATCTCGTCCTCCGCCCCGAACCCGAACTCCTCCGCGCACCACCCCAGCGTCCCCGCCAGGCTGCCGTGGCTCACCCCCACCCCCTTGGGCCGCCCCGTCGTCCCCGAAGTGTAGATGATGTAGGCCAGGCTCTCCGGTGCGACCGCCACGCCGGGTGCCTCCGTGCTCTCGCCCACGAGGGATTCGGCCCCGTCGTCCAGCGCCAGCGTCTCCTCCGCTTCCAGCTCCTCCAGCAGGTGCGCGTGCCCCACCACCAGCCGCGCCCCCGCGTCGCGCAGCACGTAGGCCCGCCGCTCGGCCGGGTGCTCCGGCTCCAGGGGGACGAAGACGCCGCCGGCCTTCCAGACGCCCAGCAGCGCCTCCAGCAGCGCCGGAGTGCGCTCGGCGCAGACGGCCACCGCCACCTCCGGACCCACGCCGCGGCGCAGGAGCGCGTGCGCCACGCGGTTGGAGCCCGCCTCCAGCTCGGCGTAGGTGCGCGCTCCGCCCGCCCAGCGCAACGCCACCGCGCCGGGGGTGCGCGCCGCCTGCGCGGCGAAGCGCTCGTGCACGGCGGGTTCCCGCCGCGCGGATGCCCCGGCGGCGCTCCATCCCCGCAGGAGCTGCCGCCGCTCACCCTCCTCCAGCAGCGGCAGCTCCGAGACGGGCTGCTCCGGCGCCTCGGCGATCCCCTCCAGCAGGGTGCGCAGGTGCCCCAGCAGCCGCTCCATCGTCCCCTGGTCCCACAGCTCCACCCGGTACGTCACCGTCCCGACCATCCGCTCCCCGTCGCCGCTCATCCCCAGCGACAGGTCGAACTTGGCCGCGGAGTGGGTCGTGGCCACCCTCTCCACGGCCGCCGTGCCCAGCCGCAGCACGTCGCGCCCGCGGCTCTCCTCGTAGGAGAACATCACCTGGAAGAGGGGAGTGCGGGCGAGGCTGCGCTCGACGCCGAGCTCCTCGACCAGGCGCTCGAAGGGGAGGTCCTGGTGCATGTAGGCCCCCAGCGCCTCCTCGCGCACCCGTCCCAGCAGCGCCCGGAACGGCGGGTCGCCCTCCAGGCGGGTCCGCAGCGGGAGCGTGTTGACGAAGAAGCCGATCAGCCCCTCCAGCTCCGCGCGCGCGCGCCCGGCCACGGGCGTGCCCACGACGAAGTCCTCCTGCCCCGCGTACTTCGAGAGCAGGACCTGGAAGGCGGCCAGGGTAGTCATGAAGTGCGTCGCCCCCTCGCGCCGGGAGAGCGACCGCAGCGCGGCGCCGGCCTGCGGGGAGAGCGCGAAGGCGGCGGTGCCCCCGCGGGTGCCGAGCACGGGCGGACGGGAACGGTCGGTGGGGAGCTCCAGCACCGGGGGGGCCCCGGCGAGGCGCTCGCGCCACCAGGCGAGCTGCGCCTCCAGAATCTCTCCGGAAAGCCAGGCGCGCTGCCAGAGGGCGTAGTCGGCGTACTGCACCGGCAGCTCCGGCAGGCGCGGCTCCTCCCCGCGGGAGAAGGCCTCGTGGAGCACCGAGACCTCGCGCACCAGCACCCCCATGCTCCACCCGTCGCTGACGATGTGGTGCAGGGTGAAGAGGAGGAGGGAGTCGTCCGGGCCCAGGCGCACCACCGCCGCGCGCAGGAGCGGCCCGCGCGCCAGGTCGAAGGGGCGCCGCGCCTCCGCCTGCGCCAGCCGCATCGCCTCGGCCTCGCGGTCCGGCAGGCGGCCCAGGTCCACCTCGGGAATGCGCAGGTCGAGGCGCTCGAGGACACGCTGCGCGCCCTCGCCACCCGCGGAAGGGAAGACGGTACGGAGCGCCTCGTGACGGCGCGCCAGTACGTTCACGCTGCGCTCCAGCACCCGCCGGTCCAGTGCTCCGCGCACGCGCAGCGCCACCGGCAGGTTGTACGCGGCCGTCCCCGGGTTCAGCCGGTCGAGCACCCAGAGGCGGTGCTGCGCGAAGGAGAGCGGAATCTCGCTCCCCCCTCCCCTCCGTCCGAGGGCGGGTGCAGTCGATCGGGAGCCGCCGCGCAGCAGCGACTCCACCTCCGCCGCGAGCCGCGCGACGGTGGGCTCCTCGAAGAGGGCCCGGATCGGCACCTCCACGGCCAGATCGCTGCGGATGCGCGAGATCACCCGCGCCGCCAGGAGCGAGTGGCCGCCCAGGTCGAAGAAGCTCTCCTCCCGGCCGATGGACTCCCGGCGCAGCACCTCCCCCCAGATCGCCGCCAGCACCTCCTCGACCGGGGTGCGGGGCGCGGCGCTGGGCTCCGGCTCCCGGACCGCGGCGTCCGGGTCCGGAAGGGAGCGGCGGTCGAGCTTCCCGGTGGGCGTGCGGGGGAGCGCCTCCAGGACCAGCAGCACCCCGGGGACCATGTACTCCGGCAGCCGCGCGCGGAGGTGCGCCCGTACGCCGGCGAGATCCACTTCTCCGGGGTCGTCCCGGAGAGCGTCCGCCGGGACGAGGTACCCGGCGAGGAGCGGATCGCCCCGGCCGTCCTCGCGCAGGACCACGGCGGCGTCCCGCACGCGCGGGTGCTGCCGGAGGACGGTCTCGATCTCTCCGGGCTCCACCCGGAAGCCCCGGATCTTCACCTGGTCGTCGATCCGCCCCAGGAACTCCAGCGCTCCGTCGGGGAGGTACTGGGCGACGTCGCCGCTCCGGTACATCCTCGCTCCCGGGGCCGGAGCGAACGGATCGGGAATGAAGCGCTCCGCCGTCAGGCCGGGGCGGCCCTGGTATCCCCGCACCACCCCCGCCCCGCCGAGGTAGACCTCGCCCGGGACGCCGACGGGCACCGGCTCCATGCGCCCGTCCAGGACGTACGCCCGCAGGTTCGCGATGGGGCGGCCCAGCGGCGGCGCGGCGGGGAGAGGGGCACAGGTATGCAGCGTGGCGTAGATGGTCGCCTCGGTGGGGGCGTACGCGTTCAGCATCTGCCGCCCCCGCGCCCAGCGGCCCGCCGTTTCGGCCGGGCAGCGCTCGCCGCCGACGATCAGGGTGCGGAGCTCGGGGAAGTCGCCGGGGGGAAGAGTCGCCAGGAGCGAAGGCGGCGTCACCACCACGTTGATCCGCTCCCGCAGGAGCCTGCCGGCCAGCTCCGCCGGAGAGAGCAGGGCGGCACGCTCCACGAGGTGGAGCGTGCCGCCGCCCGCCAGCGCCAGGAAGACCTCCAGTACGGAGGCGTCGAAGGAAGCCGAGGCCGCCTGGAGGACCCGGTCTCCGGGGCGGATCGCGGCCGCCTCCAGAGACACCCCGATCACGTTGGAAAGGCCGCGGTGCGGGACCATCACTCCCTTGGGGCGGCCCGTCGAGCCCGAGGTGTAGATGACGTAGGCCAGGCTCTCCGGGTCGGGATCGGGGGCGATCTCCGCACCGGCACCGGGCGAGGACTCCTCGTCCTCCCCCTCCAGGAGGAGTGCGTCCACCCCCGGGTGAGGCGGGCCGACCGGCCGCGCCTCGTCGGTGAGGAGGAGCCGCGCCGCGGAGTCGGCGAGCATGTAGCGGAGCCGCTCGGGCGGGTAGGAGGGGTCCAGCGGAACGTACGCGCCTCCTGCCCGGAGCACGCCCAGGATCGCGATGATCAGCTCCGGCGAGCGCTCCAGCAGCACCCCGACCCGCGCGTCGGGCCCCACGCCCCGGGCGCGCAGCCGCCGGGCGAGGCTCGCGGAGCGCGCCTCCAGATGGGCGTACGTGAGCGTCCGTCCGCCGGAGACGATCGCCGGAGCGTGGGGATACCGTGCAGCGCTCCTCTCGAAGAGCACGTGGACGGGGGTGGAGGGCAGCGCCCGGGCGGTGTCGTTCCAGCGCACCACGAGCTGCTCCCGCTCGGCCGCGGCCAGCATCGCGAAATCCGCCAGGGGGCGCTCCGGACCGGCCGCCATCCTCTCCAGCAGTCCCTCCAGGTGGCCGAGGAGCCGGTCCACGAAGGGCGCGTCGAACGAGGACCGCTCATGCCCCGCGACCAGGAGCCCGGCAGCGGGCTTGAACGCCACCGTCAGCGGGTAGCTGGTCTGCTCCAGGGTGCCCCCCCCGGCGACGCGCAGGCCGGAAGCGCCGCCTCCTCCCGCCGCCGCCCCCACCGGGTAGTTCTCGAAGATCAGCAGGGTGTCGAACAGCGGCTCCGAGCCGGGGAGCCCCGCCCAGCGCTGCGCCTGCACCAGCGGAGTGTGCTCCATCTCCCGCAGCCGCGCCTGCCGGTCCTGCAACACCCGGAGCCACGGGAGCAGCGGGTCCCGGGGCGGGATACGTACGCGCACGGGGAGGGCGTTGATGAAGAGCCCCACCATCTCCTCCACTCCTTCCAGCTCCGCCGGGCGGCCGGAGACGACCGCGCCGAAGACCACGTCGTCCCCCGCGCCGTAGCGGGAGAGGAGGAGGGCCCACGCGCCCTGGACCAGCGTGTTCAGGGTGAGCCCCGCGGCGCGCGCCGCCTCCTGCATGCGGGCGACCGAGCCCTCCGCCAGCCGCCGCTCGCGCAGCCCGTAGCCGCTCTCCCCGGTGGTCCGGCCGCGCGCGAGCCGCGTGGGAGAGGCGAGACCGGCCAGCTCCGCGCGCCAGAAGCGCTCCGCGGCGGCACGGTCCCGGCGCTCCAGCCAGGCCACGTAGTCGCGGAAGGGTCTCCCCTCTCCCGCCGCGGGCCGCTCGCCCCGCCGGTATGCGCCGTACAGCCCCACCACGTCGCGGAAGATCACGCCCAGGCTCCATCCGTCCTGGACCAGGTGGTGGTGCGTCCAGACCAGCTCCCACTCCTCCTCTCCCGTGCGGAAGAGCGCCAGCCGCATCAGCGGCGCCCGCGCGAGGTCGAACCCGCGCGCGCGGTCCTCCCGCAGGAACGCCTCCCGCTGCTCGCGGCGCTCGGGCTCCGGAAGGCCGCGCCGGTCCTGCACGAGGAGCGGCGGCTCCACGCCCCGGCGCACCACCTGGAGCGGGCGCTCCAGCCCCTCCCACGCGAAGTCGGCGCGCAGCGCGGAGTGCCGGTCCAGCACGCCCCGCCAGGCACGTCGGAAGGCCTCCACGTCCAGCGGGCCGGCGAGCGTGAAGCGGCTGTCTGATGTAGGCGCCGGGGGCCCCCTCGTCCAGGGAGTGGAAGAGTATCCCTTCCTGCATGGGGGTGAGCGGGTACACGTCCTCCACCTCTCCGTGCTCGCCCCCGCCCGCGAGCAGCCGCGCCAGCGCCGCCTGGTCCAGCCCGGCGAGCGGGAAGTCCGAGGGTGTCCCCCCCCCCGCTCCTTCCTT
>CAVTCB010000016.1:0-215411 GCA_963733105.1 uncultured Gemmatimonadales bacterium
CTCGGCGTCGTAGGCGAAGCGCACCTCGGTGCGCTGCATGGCGGGCTCCCCTCCCGCGGGTCCTGCTGCGTGAAGCCCGTGGCGGGGGCGGGGGAGGCCCAGCACGGCCTCGTCCAGCTTCCCGTCCAGCACCACCGGGACGGTGCGCTCCACGGCCTGCACGGAGAGGTTCTGCGGGTGCCCGGAGCCGCCGCTCCCTGCGCGGGGAGCGGCGCGGCCGCGGCCAGCAGGGCGAGCGCGGTGAGACCGGCGCGCATGCTCAGCGGCTCGCGCGGCGGACCGACACGCCCCCGTTGGTGGTCACCGCGCGCACCCGCGGCCCCCCGGAGCCGAGCCGGGTCCGCACCGTCTGCCCCGAGCGGTACCCCTCGGGGAGCGGGACGTCCAGGTTCAGGCGCCCGTTGGTGGTCCCCACCTCCAGGTCGGCGGAGTAGTCGCGCGGGAGGGTGACCCTGATCCCGCCGTTGGAGGTCTCCGCGTCCAGCCCTCTCCCCGTTGAACCGGCCCCCCTCCAGCTCCACGTTGATCCCCCCGTTGGAGGTGCGGGCCTGGATCGCCCCGCCCACGCGCCGGAGCGAGACGCCGCCGTTGGAGCTGCGCAGCGTCATCCGCCCGCGCACGTCCTGCACCGACACCCCGCCGTTGCTGGTGGTGACCGACACGTCCTGCTGGCGCGGGGCCTGGATGTCGTGGCTCACCGACCACCCGGTCCCCCGCTCCCGCTCCGGCCCCTCGACGCTCACCCTCCCGTTCCCCACCTGGACGGCCACGCGGCGCGCCAGCGCCTGCGCCGCGGCCTCGGTGCGGGCGTACGCCTGGATGCGGGAGGACACCCGGACCTCGGCCACGTCGCCGCCGCGCACCGACGCCCCGCCGTTCTCCGACTCCACCCGGATGGAGCCGGTGGGGCGCATGGTGGCGGTGCGGACCTCGCAGAACACGGCGCGCTCGCGGTCGCCGCGGTCGCGGCGGCAGCTCTCCAGCCACTCGGCGTCGCTGCGCTGCGCGGCGGCGGGGGAGGCGAGGACGGCCAGGGCGGGGAGGAGCGCGGCGGCGGCGAGGAGCGGGGCGAGGCCCGCGGACTTCCGGGTGGGGACGGTCTGCATCGGAGTGCTCCGGATGGCGTGTGTGAGGATGGCGTGCGTGAAGGGCCCTGCGTGAGATCTGGACACTGCGGCGGACGGAAAGGTTTACTGGCGGCGCAGGCGGATGCTCCCGCTCACGGTGCGGGCGGTGATCTCCGCGCCGCCCGAGCCGCTGGAGAAGCGGAGCACCTCCACCTCCGAGCCGTTCCCCGGAGCGCCGCGGCTCCGGCCCCAGCTCGCTGAGGATCTCCCCGCCGCCCAGCGAGGTCAGCTCGAAGTCGGCGGCGACGTCGCGGGGGAGGCGCAGGTCGATCTCGCCGCTGCTGGTCTCGAAGCGGAGCGAGCCGTCGCGGGGGACGCTCCCGGCGAAGCGGGTGCGCCCGGCGGTGCTGCGGAGCGTCCCGCGGCGCACGCCGCGGCTGGTCACGTCGATGTCGCCGGTGACGGTGACCAGCTCCACGAAGCCCACGGCGCGGGGGACGAAGATGTCGCCGCTCATGGTCTTCACGCGGAGGCTGGCGGTGCTCCCCTTCAGCTCGAAGCGCCCGCTGAGCCCCTCCGCGCTCACCATGCGCGGGTTCCCGGTGATGCGGAAGTCGCCCGTGGTGGACTCCAGGTCCACGGCGCCGGTGACCCCCGTCACCTCCACGTCGCCGGTCGCCGTCGCCACGTCCACCCGGCTCCCGGCGGGGACGCGCACCTCCACGGGCTCGTGCCCGCTGATGCGGACGCGCGTCTCCCCCCGGCCGGAGGTGATCCGGACCGGGCCCTTCCCCTTGCGCTCGTCGGGATCGCGAGTGTCGCGGGAGAGGGCCACCACCTCGTCGCGGCCCCACCCCACCACGCGCACCCGGCCGTTCCCGGCGCGCACGGTGCATCCGTCCCGTCGCGGGTGGCGTCGGCCCGCCAGGAGACCACCTCCTGCGCCTCCCCGGGCCCCGCTGCGGCGGGGAGGAGGGCCAGGGCGAGGGCGAACGCTGCGGATCTCGCGGATCTCATCGTCATCTCTGTGTCAGGTCTGAGCCGAGAGGCGCACCGCGCGCTCCAGCACGTCGATCTTGTCGCGGTAGGTGGCGTCCAGCACGTGGGGGAGCTCCGCGCTCGCGGGGTCCCTCGCCAGCGCCGAGCGCGCTTCGCGGATGGCGGCGTCGATGGTGCGGAGGTTGTCCTCGATCACCCGCAGCGTCTCGGGGGAGAGGCGGTCGCGCCCGGCGTGCAGCGCCGCCTCCAGGTCGGCCGCGGTGGCCGCGTACCCGGCCTCGGCGCGGCGGAAGTCCACCATCGCCGCCTGCGTCTCGGGGACCACCGGCCGCACCGTCACCGGCGCCAGCGTCGCCTCCCCGGCCGGCGCGCGCAGCAGCGCCGCCGTGATCCCGGAGGAGAGCGCCGCCACCACCACCGCCGCGGCGATCCCCCAGCGGGCTCCCCACGGCGCCGCCCGCCCGATCCGGGGGATCTCCACCGTCTCCTCCCGCACCGCCTCCCACACCTCCGGGGGCGGGGCGATCTCGCGGGGGAGGCCGGCCACGTGGCGGAGGAGGTCGCGCAGACCCTCCACCTCCGCCCGGCACGCCGTGCAGGCCGCCAGGTGGGCCTCCACCCCGGCGCGCTCCGGGGCGGTGAGCTCCCCGTCCACGTAGTCGTTCAGCCGCTCTTCCGTCGGATGTATCGTGATCATCGGTCGATCGCCTCCCTGAGGAGCCTGCGCGCCGGTGGAGCTGCGCCTTCGCCGTCCCCACCGCGATACCCGTCATCCGCGAGATCTCCTCGTGCTTGTATCCTTCCACGTCGTGGAGCACGAACACCGTCCGCGCCCCCTCCGGGAGCCCCGCGATGGCCCGCTCCAGCGCGATGCGCATCTCCGGGCTCCCCTTCGCCGTCCCCGGCCTCTCGTACCGCTCCGGCTCCTCCACCGTGTCCACCCGGGCGCGGCGGCGCTTGTCGGAGCGGACCGCGTTGAGCACCAGGTTCACCGTGATGCGGCGCAGCCACCCCGCGACCTCGCCGTCGCCCCGGAACGACTCCAGCTTCCGCCAGGCGCGGACGAACACGTCCTGCGTCAGCTCGGCGGCGCGGCCGGAGTCGCCGGTCATGCGCAGGCAGAGCGCGTAGACCCGGCCGGAGTTGTCCCGGTAGATCCGCTCGAAGCTCTGCGGGTCCGCTGTGGCGGCGGGGCGGGGGCCGGGGCTCACTCCTCGTTCGGTCGGCGGGGGGGCGACGGCGTGGATGGCAGTGGACCGGTCGCGGTGGACGTCGTCGTGCTGCTGCTTCCGGTCACAAGGACACCGGGTGGTGCGGGATGGTTTGAATCTCGTGGCGGGGCCGCTCCGGAGCCCGGACGAAACTACCGTCCGGTCTCCTGCGCGGGGGCGGTGAGCCTCGCGAAACGGCCCGCGAGTCTCCCCGCCCCGGAGGGAGACAGCCGAAACTGCCCGGCTGTCTCCCTCCGACAAGATCATAGGGGTACTGCGGAAACTGCAACGACCAACGACGGGCGGCACCTTCGCGTCGCCCGTCGCTCGCCCGTGCCGGGGCGCCGCCGTGGGTGTGAAACCCACGGCTATGAACCACAGGCGTCCTGCGGACGCGGTTCCGTCCGCCAGGACGGCTGCTGTTGCCAGCCGGTGGTTTCATACCACCGGCGGTGCCGCCGACACAGCGGGGACGGCCCCTGCGCGCCGCTCCGTCGCCCGTCGTTGCCGGCTGTCCCCCTGTTCCCTGTCCCTGTCCCCTACACGTACACTTCCGTCCGCCCCCGACCGAAGTCGTGCTCCGTCACCACGTGCTTGCCCACGTCTGCCTCCCCGGTTTCAGGACGAACAGCTCACCACCAGCCGCCGGCCCCACTCCGGCGGGGGCCCGGCCAGGCGCTCCATCCCGGGGTGCTCGGCGAAGGGGTCGCGCAGCACCCGCAGCAGCGCCTCGATCTCCGAAGCGTCGCGCCGCTCCTCGGCCGCCTCGATGGCGGCCTGCGCCAGGTAGTCGCGCAGCACGTACTTGGGGTTGACGCGGTCCATCCGCGCGCGGCGCTCCGCGTCGCCGCTCCCCTCGGCCCGGAGGCGGCCGCGGTAGCGCGCGGCCCACGCCTCCCACCCCGCCGCGTCCGGGAAGCGGTCGCGGAGCGGCGCGTCGTCCTCCCCCTCGCCGGTGCGGAAGCCGCCCAGCGCGCGGAAGAAGCCCGTGTGGTCCACGGAATTGGCCGCCAGCAGGGCGGAAAGGTCGTCCACAGCTCCCCGTCGTCCTCGCGGTCGCGGGCCAGCCCCAGCTTGGCGCGCACGCGCCGGGCGTGCTCCTCCGCGTACGCGCCCTCGTAGGCGTCGAGCGCCGCCACCGCCTCGTCGTGCGTCATCGGCGGGAGGAGGGCGCCGGCCAGCCGGGTGCAGTTCCAGAGCCCCACCGCGGGCTGCTGGTCGAAGGCGTAGCGCCCCCCCGGGTCGGAGTGGTTGGGGAGGAAGCGGGGGTCGTGGTCGTCCAGGAAGCCGAAGGGGCCGTAGTCGATGGTGAGCCCCAGGACGGACATGTTGTCCGTGTTCATCACCCCGTGCGCGAACCCCACCGCCTGCCACATCGCCATGAGCCGCGCGGTGCGCTCCACCACCTCGCGGAGCAGGCGCGGGAAGCGGTCCCTCCCCCTCAATCTGCGGGAAGTGGTGGCGGACCACGTGGTCCGCCAGCGTCCGCAGCGCCTCGTGCCACCCGCGGAAGGCCAGCACCTCGAAGGTGCCGAAGCGGACGTGCGTGGGCGCCATGCGCAGCAGCGCGGCCGCGGCCTCCACGGTCTCGCGCTGCACCGGCTCCTCGCTCCCCACCACGCACAGGGCGCGGGTGGTGGGGATTCCCAGCCCGTGCACGGCCTCGCTCCCCAGGTACTCGCGGATGGCGGAGCGGAGCACCGAGCGCCCGTCGAAGCCGCGGGAGAAGGGCGTCGGCCCCGACCCTTGAGCTGCAGGTCCCACCGCTCCCCGCGCCCGTTCACCGCCTCCCCCAGGAGGATGGCCCGCCCGTCGCCCAGCTGCGGCACCCAGCTGCCGAACTGGTGCCCCGCGTACAGCGCCGCCAGCGGGTCCGCGCCGGGGAGGAGCTTCCCGCCGCCGAAGAAGTCCGCGAAGTCCGGGCGCTCCGCCTCCGCCGGGTCCAGGTCGATCAGCTCCGCCGCGTCGGGGTTGAAGCTCACCAGCCAGGGGCGGGCGAGCGGGGTGGGGCGCACGCGCGCGAACAGCTCCCCCGGGAGGCGGGCGTAGGAGTTGTCGAAGCGCAGCTCCTCCAGGCGAAGCAGTTCGGTCACGGGCGTCTCCGGTCGCGCGGAACGGACGGTGTATCGTATCCGAATGTTCCCGTGCAAGCACGCTCCGTACCAGTGGCTTGCGATGGTGCATGGGGGCAGGAAAGATCCCGTGGCTCCACTGCCCCCCGGGGCCGTCCTGGCGCGGTACGTGCCTTCGTCTCCGCTGCTCCTCGACCTCTCGAACCGGCCCGGCACCCGATGCAACAGGTCTTCACGGCGGCGTCGCACCACGAGGTGCTCGTCCTCCTCGTCCAGGTGGCGCTCCTCCTCTTCGCCGCGCGCGCGCTGGGGGAAGTGGCGCAGCGCCTGGGCCAGCCCGCGGTGGTGGGGGAGATCCTCGCGGGGATCGTGCTGGGCCCCTCGCTGCTCAGCGGCTTCTTCCCCCTGCTGGGGGAGTGGATCGTCCCCCACACCCCCACGCAGGGCTACCTGCTGGAGGTGGTGGCGCTGTTCGGGGCCATGTTCCTCCTCCTGGTCACCGGGCTGGAGACCGACCTGGGGCTGATCCGGCGGCAGGCGCGCACCGCCCTGGGGGCGTCGCTGGGGGGGATCGTGGTCCCCTTCGCCACCGGCTACGCCCTGGGCGCCTGGATTCCCGACGTGCTCCTGGCCGACCCGGACCGGCGGATGGTGTTCGCGCTCTTCCTGGCCACCGCCATGTCCATCTCGGCCATCCCGGTGATCGCCAAGGTCCTCATGGACCTGAAGCTGATGCGGCGCGACGTGGGGCAGACCATCATCGCCGCGGGGATGACCGACGACGCCGTCGGGTGGATGCTCCTTTCCGTGGTGACTGGGCTGGCGCGGAGCGGCGAGGTCACCGGCCCGGGGTGGCCTGGTCGGTGGGGAAGGTGCTGGTGTTCATGGCGGCCAGCTTCACCGTGGGGCGGTGGATCGTGCGGCGCTCGCTCGACTGGGTGCAGGACCGCGCCGTGAGCCCGCACCGCATCCTTTCCCTGGTGGTGGTGCTCACCTTCGCCTGGGGGGCCGTGTCGCAGGGACTGGGGCTGGAGGCCATGCTCGGGGCCTTCGTCATGGGGATCCTCTTCGGGCAGCTCCCGAGGCTCCCCGGCGAGGTGTTCCACAGCGTGGAGCGGATCGCCATGGGGATCTTCGCCCCCGTCTTCTTCGCCGTGGCGGGGCTCAAGGTGAACGTGCGCAGCCTCATGGAGCCGCGGCTCATCGGGATCGCGCTGCTGGTGGTCCTGGTGGCGAGCCTGGGGAAGGTGGTGGGGGGGTACGCCGGGGCGCGGCTGCTGGGGGGGCGCGACCACTGGACCGCGCTCTCCTTCGGGATGGGGATGAACGCGCGCGGGGCCATGGAGATCATCATCGCCACCATCGGCCTGTCGCTGGGAATCCTCTCGCAGGACATGTTTTCCATCGTGGTGGTGATGGCCATCGCCACCTCTCTCATGGCCCCGCCCGCGCTCCGCTGGACGCTGTCCCGGGTGCAGCCCGAGGCGCAGGAGCTGGAGCGCCTGCGGCGCGAGGAGCTGGCGGAGGGGAGCCTCCTGGGCCGGGCCCGGCGCGTCCTCCTCCCGGTGCGCTGCGTGGAGCGGGAGCGCCGCGCCCTCTTCCAGCTGGAGGGGCACCTCCTGGAGCAGATGCGCCTGCAGGGGCCGGTGGCGCTCACGCTCTTCACCGTCCCGGAGGGGTGCGACCGCGACACGGCCGAGCGCTTCCTGGAGCGCGCCGCCCGGTCGTTCTCCGGCGTGGAGGTGACGCGCAAGGTGGTTGAGGGGGCGAGGTGGCGGACCGCGTCCTGGAGGAGGCGCGGAGGGACTACGACCTGCTGATCCTGGGGGCGCCGGAGGACGGGGCCGCGGAGGAGATCTTCGACCCCACCGTGGACTACCTGATCCGGGTGGCGCCCTGCCCCACCCTGGTGGTGAAGGGGCGGGTGGGGGACTACAACTGGCCCCCCCACCGCATCCTGGTCCCCACCAACGGCTCGGCGGCCGCGCGCCAGGCGGCGAGCGTGGCCTTCACCCTGGCCGCCGCGGACGGGACCGAGGTGACGGTGCTGAACGTGGTGGGGCGGGGGACGCGCGGGCTGGACGTGGAGGGGGAGGCCCACCGCCGGCAGGTGCAGAACGCGCGCTCCATCGTGGACGAGCTGTGCCGGATGGGGGAGGCCATGGGGATCCGCACGCACACCTCGGTGCGGGTGGGCGTGTCGCCCGAGGAGGCGGTGCTGGAGATGGGGGGGCAGGAGGAGTACGACATGATCGTGCTGGGGACCGACCTGCGCACCGGCTCGGACCGGCTCTTCCTGGGGCCGCGCGTGGAGCGGATCCTGAACCACGCTCCGTGTCCGGTCGTGGTGGTGAACGCTTCCTGATCTTTTGAAGGGTGGGGTTCGGGCGTGCCCCCGCTGGCGCCGGGGTCGGGCTGCGGCTCCGTAGGGAACGATACAACCGTTGCCCAACGGAGTCGAGCCCCGCGCAAACTGCGCGCGGGTCTCGCCCCTCCGGGCTCGCATCCCTCACGCAACTGCTTTCCGTGCTGGTAGTTCTGTCGTTGTCGTGCACCCCTCCCCCCTTGCGGGGGAGGGGTACCCGAAACGGAGGAGATGAGGATGGAGGCCGTCTACCACACGCTGGACGTGTTCACGGACCGGGTGTTCGGCGGGAACCCGCTCGCCGTCTTCCCGGACGCGCGGGGGATCGCGCCGGAGCGGATGCAGCGGATCGCGCGGGAGCTGAACCTGTCGGAGACCGTGTTCGTCCTCCCCCCGGAGGACCCGGGGCACACGCGCCGGCTGCGGATCTTCACCCCCGCGGCCGAGCTCCCCTTCGCGGGGCACCCCACGGTGGGGACGGCGTTCCTCCTGGCGTCGCTGGGCCAGGTCCCGCTGGAGGGCGACGAGACGGCGATCGTGTTCGAGGAGGGGGTGGGGCCCGTCCCGGTGCGGATCTTCGCGCGCGGGGGCGAGCCCGTGGGGGCGCAGCTCACGGCGGCGAAGCTCCCGGAGCACGGCCCCCCGCCCCCGCCGCGCGGGGAGCTGGCCGCGGTGCTCGGGCTGGCGGAGGACGACCTGCCGGACGGGGAGTGGGCGCCCGGCGGGGTGTCGTGCGGCGTCCCCTTCCTCTACGTCCCGGTGCGCGACCGGGCGGCGCTGGGGCGCGCGCGGGTGGACCTGGCCCGCTGGGAGGCGACGCTGGCGGGGTGGTGGGCCCCGCACCTGTTCGTGTTCTCGCGCGACCCCGAGCTGCCGGGCTCCGACGTGCGGGCGCGGATGTTCGCTCCGTCCATGGGGATCGCGGAGGACCCGGCCACCGGGGGCGCGGCCGTGGCGCTGGCCGGCTACCTGGCCGCGCGCTCGCCCCAGCGGGAGGGGACGCTGCGCTGGACGGTGGAGCAGGGGTGGGAGATGGGGCGCCCCAGCATCCTGCGCGTGGAGGCCGACGTCCGGGGCGGGGAGGTGACGGCGGTCCGCGTCGGCGGCGGCGCGGTGCGGGTGGCGGAGGGGCGGATGCGCATCCCCGACGGCGCGTAGGCCTACCCGGCCCGGACCTCCAGCCCCAGGGCCTCGGCGACGACGACGGCCTGGTCCATGGTGATGACCGCGCCCCGCATCTCCACGCTCTCCGGCCGGAGGGCGCTCAGGTCGCTCCCCCGCAGGTCGCAGCGCGACAGGTCGGCTCCGTGGAGCGACGCGCCGGACAGGTCCACGTCGCGGAGCACGGAGCCCTGGGCCCGGATCCCGGCGAGGTCCGCCTCGCGCATCCGCACCTCCCGGAAGGAGGCCGTGCGCAGGTCTGCGCCCCGGAGCGCGACGAACGACCAGTCCCCGCCGTCGACCTTCATGATCTCGAAGGTGCACCGGTCGAAGGTGCTCCCCACCAGCTTGCACCCGGTGAAGCTCGCGTCGTAGAAGTTGCACCCGCTGAAGGTGCAGTTGACGAACGCGGCGTTCCTGTGCACGGAGGCGTTGAATCGCGCCCCCCGGAAGGTGCACTCCTCGAAGGTCGCTCCGTCGTTCTCCGCCTCGGCCATGTCCAGCTCCACGAAGAGGACGCGGGCGTAGCTCCGGCCCGAGACGTCCTCGCCGTACCAGTCCTCGCCCGTGATCGTGGATTCGTGCTTCCGCTCAGCCATGCGGCCTCCGTTCAGGGTCGTAGTGGGCAGGGGCGGTAGGATCGCGCCCCCTGACACGAATCGCAAGCGGCCTAACTGAACAGTGTATTGACAGTCTATTGACAGTATGGCTTGTCCCTCCTAACCTTCAGGCCGGGCAGTGCGGCGGTTCACTCTGGAGGGAGGGTGGCGTATGCGGATCGGCGACGTGACGGTGCGGCTGGTGCCGGTGGGCGGGGGGACGATGGTGGAGGGGGAGGACGGGCGCGTCCTGGCCCGGCCACGGCAGGTCTACCTGGTGCAGGTGAGCAACCACTCCGACCGGCGGGCGGTGGCGAAGGTGAGCCTGGACGGGCTCCCGGTCACCGAGGGCGGGCTGGTGCTCGCCCCGGGGGAGACCATGAACCTGGAGCGCCCCGTCAAGGACGGGGAGCACGGGCGCTTCACCGTCTTCCCGGAAGGGACGGAGGAGGTGTTCGGGGAGAGTGGAGGCCGCGACAACCCCGACCTGGGGCTGGTGGAGGTGGAGTTCCGGCGCGAGCGGGAGCGCCCGGTCGCGCACGAGGTCCTTCCCTCGCCCGCCTTCCCGGTGCCGCTGGAGGACCGCCCCTGGCCCGGGCGTCCTCCGGTCCCGTCGGTGCCCCCGGCGGCGCCGTCCCCGCACCCCGCGCCGTCGTTCATCCCCCCGTACGCCTCGGCGTCCATCCGCGAGGGCGACGTGGCGGGCGCCGCGGGAACGGGGCTCACCGGCCGCTCGGGGCAGACGTTCCGCGTGGTGGAGGTCGGGGAGCTGGAGGAGGAGACGACGTGGGTGCGGCTCCGCATCGTGATCGGGCGGCCGGAGGCGCTGGAGCGCGCCCGCCCCCTCCCGGGCGTGCGGGAGAACCCGGTCCCCCCCCGGCCCGAGCCCCGGCCGTGAGCGCCGCGGACCGGGTGGAGGAGCTGCTGGCGCGGCTCTTCCCGGAGCGGGAGCCCGCCCTCCGCGTGGAGGAGGTGGTGGAGCGCGCCCTGGAGCTGCTGCACGGGCTGGGCGTCTCCGCGGAGGTGTGGGAGGGCCGCCTCTCCGTGCGCACCGTGCGCTACTACCGCACCCAGGGGATCGTCTCCGCCCCGTCGGGAGACGGCCCCAACTCCCGCTACGGGCGCCGCCACGTGCTGGAGACCGCCGCCGCGCGCCTGGCCGGCCACCTCCACCACCTGAGCCTCGCCGCCGCCGCGGAGCGCATCGCCGCCCTGGACGACGACGGGCTCGTGGCGCTGCTCGCGGAGCTGGCGGAGAAGGAGGCCGGCGACCACGTCCCCCGCCCGCTCCCGGGAGTGCAGGCGGCGCGCCGGGAGCCGGAGGCCGAAGCGGATGCCGGCATCCGCGTGGAAGCGGCGGATGGCGTCATCCTGCGCCTCCCGCACGGCGCGGTGCTCGTGCTCCCCCGGGACCACCCGGCGCTCAGCGGTGGGCGTACGGCCGAGAGCGTCGGGCGGTCGGTGGCGGAGGCGCTGGGTACGAGCGGGAGTTGATCGTGGGAGTCACCCCTCGCACCACGCCAGCACCTCCGGGAAGCGCCGGTCCTCCAGAGCGCCGAAGAGGGAGTGCTTGGACAGCTTCGCGCGGGTGACGGCGGGGCTGCTCAGGCCGCAGAGGAAGCGCGCCTGCTGCCGCGGGTCCCCCAGCGCGGAGCGGTTCTCCGCCACCAGCGCCCGGAAGGCGGCGACGTCGATGGCGCCCTCGACGGGCGGACGCTTCGGCAGAGGGGGGAAGCGCGTCGGCTTCCCGATCTCGCACCAGGTGCAGTGGCCGCACGGCTCGTCGCGCACCTCCCCGAAGTGGGCCAGCAGGAAGTTGGTCTGGCACCCGTCGCGCGCCACCAGCTCCGCCACCTGGCGCACCCGCACCGTCTCCATCTCCTCGCGCCGGACGAAGCGCTCCTCCATCTCCGCCGCCAGCGCCTCCGGGTCCGCGTCCTCCACCAGCCGGGTGAAGCGCTGCCGCGCGTCCGTCACCTGCACCTCCGCCAGCCCCTCCTGCTGGAAGTAGTCCACCATGCGGACGATCCGGTCGCGCGGCTCCCCCAGCTCCGCCGCCACCACGGACGGGTCCAGCGTGTACCACTCGCGCCCCTTCTTCGCCTTCGCGAACACCTGCGTCACGAACGCCGTGCGGTCCGGCGGGAAGCGTCCCGCCAGCTCCTCCACCGTGCGCGCCGGCTTCACCTTGTACCCCGCGTAGAAGGGCGTCCCCTGGCGCAGCACCCCCATCAGCTCCAGGTAGGTGAGCGCCGTGCGCAGCACCAGCGGGCGGATGTCGTGCGCGCTGGAGAGCGTGTACAGGCTCACGTCGAACTCCCGCGGGCCGCCCAGCACCTCCGCCAGCAGCCCGCGCAGCGACGCGCGCGTGGGGGTGTCGCCGAAGGTGAAGTTCTCCAGCGTCGCCACGTCCTCCAGGCTCCCCAGCACCTCCACCGTGGAGGGGAGCCCGTCGCGCCCCGCGCGCCCCACCTCCTGCGAGTAGCTCTCCAGCCCCTTGGGGAGGTTGTAGTGGTAGACGTAGCGCACGTCCGCCTTGTCGATCCCCATCCCGAAGGCGATGGTCGCCACCACCACGCCCCGGTCCGACCCCTTCCACCACTCCTGCACCTCGGTGCGCGTCTCGTCGTCCATCCCCGCGTGGTAGGGGCGCGCCGGGACCCCTGCGTCCGCCAGCGACTGCGCCACCCGCTCAGCCGTGCGCTGCAGGGTGACGTAGACGATCCCCGACCCCGGCGGGCGGCTCCGCACCCGCTCCAGCAGCGCCGCGTCGCGGTCGCGCCAGGGGGTGGGGGAGGTGCGGAGGAAGAGGTTGGGGCGGTGGAAGCCGGTGACCACCGCCGCCTCGCGCGGGATGCGGAAGGAGGCGCAGATGTCCTCCACCACGGGCGGGGTCGCGGTGGCGGTGAGCGCCAGGACGCGCTCCGCGCCCACGGCGCGGGCGGTCTCGGCCAGCTTCAGGTAGTCGGGGCGGAAGTTGTGCCCCCACTCCGAGATGCAGTGCGCCTCGTCCACCGCGAACACGGCGATGCGCGCGCGGCCGAGCTGGGCCAGGAAGCGCTCGTTGTTGAAGCGCTCCGGGGCCACGTAGAGGAGCCGCAGCTCCCCCGAGCGGAGGCGGCGCTCCACGTCGCGCGCCTCCTCCCCGGTGAGCGACGAGTCCAGCCGCGCCGCGTCGATCCCCCGCCCGCGCAGGAAGTCGATCTGGTCCTTCATCAGCGCGATCAGCGGGGAGACCACCACCGTCACCCCCTCCAGCAGGAGGGCGGGGAGCTGGTAGCAGAGCGACTTGCCCCCCCCGGTGGGGAACACGGCCAGCGCCCCGCCGCTCTCCATCAGCGCGCGGATCACCTCCCGCTGGCCGGGGCGGAACGAGGCGAGGCCGAAGCGCTCGCGGAGGACGGTGTCGGGGGTGTCGGACATGGGGCGCCGGGTGCCGGGGTTCGTCGTCGGGACGGCGAAGGTAGCACCCCCGCGCCCCGGCGCCTAGCTTGTCCCTGCTTCTCCCGCGCACTTCTCGAACCGGGTCCCCGTATGAAGACCGCGCCGCTCCTCCTCGCGCTCCTCGCCGCCGCCCCCGCCGCCGCACAGGCGAAGCGCCCCGCCGCGGCCCCGTCGGCGCGCTGACCGCGTGACCCCCCGTCAGAGGCTCAGCAGGGCGCCCACCCAGGCGGGGAGGGCCGTCCCGGTCTCCTCCGCCTCCTGGCGCAGCAGCCCCAGGATGGCGTCGGCCACCCTCACGCGCCGCGCGGGGGGGACGTGCTGCACCAGGAGCGCCAGGAGCACGCGCGCGGTCTCGACCGGGAGCTGCGCCTCCGGGACGTGGAGGAGCCGGTCGTACCACTCCGAGAGCTTGAGGAGGGTGGCGGAGTGCGGGCGCGTCCCGCCGAGGAAGGTGCGCAATCCGGACCACGACAGGCCCATTTCCCGCGATGCAGGGCGCAAACCGATCGCCGCCACGCGCAGGCGCGCCGCCTCCCGCAGAACGTGCAGGGGCACACCCGACCTAGACGATACCATTGACCGGCTCGTCGTCAGGGCGCAGATTGCCCGTGCGAAAATCGTGCGATATCGGTTCGGTTACACTGGGTACGTTAGGGGTGGAGATCCGCGGAGACAAGAAGGACGGATGGAATCGGAACGCACCGGCGACACGGTCTCGCGCGTCCGCGAGGCCGTGGAGCGGGCCGTGGCAGCCGGCGGGCTGCGCCCCGTGGCCCGCGAGGTGGGGATGAGCCCGAGCGGCCTGCAGAAGTTCCTGGGCGGTGGCCGGCCGTACGCCACCACCTGGCGGAAGCTCCGGGACTGGCATGAGAAGGTGGACCCGTCTCCTCCCGCGCCCGCGGCGGCGGACGTGGTGCTGGGACCGCTGCTGGGCGACTTCCCGCCTGCCGGGAGGGACGCCCTGCGCCGCGAGCTGGTGCAGCTCCTCCGCAGCGCCTACCGGCGCTCCGGCATCGACATCCCCCCCTGGCTGAGCGGTCCCGACCGATGACTCCCGCGCTCCTGGAGCGGGCTCCTTCCCCCGTCGCGCTGCTGCGGGCGGAGGTCGAGCGTGGGCTGGGCGGCCGTTTCCACCTGGTCCTGGTGAACCCCGAGGCGTGCGACGCGCTGGAGGTGGAGGTCTGGGTGGGAGAGATCCGGGCGCCCGAGAACCGCGCCTGGAAGGGCCCGGCCGAGGTGGGCCAGGTCCCGGGACACAGCTCCGTCAGCTATCCCAACGCCCTCCGCCCGCGCCGGTGCGACCTCCCTCTCGCGCTCCGGATCACCTGGACCACGCCCGAAGGACGCCGCCGTGAGATCCGTACCGAGGTGAGGGGATAACGGAAGCTAGTTCCGAACAAAAACCGAAGCAAGGCCGAAGCTCCCGGCGCGGATCGCGCCGGGAGCTCAAGTGCTTTTCAGGAAGGGAGATCGGAAGGACCGGCCGTGTCGTGCGGTAGCGTGCGAAAGGTGACGCGTCAGGGACGGAGGCGGGCGGTCAGCTCGGCGCGCAGGTGGGTGACGCCTCCGGGGGCCCCGCGGGTGTAGGCGGTGTGCGTGACGCCCGGGACGAGGTCGAGCCGGCGGCCCAGGCGGAAGAGGACGCCGATGCCGGACTCCAGCCCCACCCCCGTCTTCCCGTCGTCCAGCCCGTCGCCCCCCGCGGAGGCCTCGTGCGTCTCCGCCTCGTGGAGGACGAGTCCGGCCCGGAAGCGGAGGGGGATTCCGCCCACGGGGCGTTGCGTCAGGATACCCACGTCCACGCCGGAGTCCACGCGGTCGGTGCCGCCGGCGCCGGAGACGGGGAACGACGTGCGGCTGAACCCCAGGTAGACCAGGAAGCCCGGCCCGAGCTCGTACGCCGCGTCGATCCCGAACCCCGTCCCGGCGTCCAGCCCCTCTCCCCGGGACCCCAGCGGGATCGCGGCGTGGACGCGCCCCCCCACCGAGAAGGCGGAGGGGCGGAGCTGCGCCCGCGCGGGGGCGGTGCAGGCCAGCAGGGCGAGCGCCAGGAGCGGGGCGGTGCGCGGGAGGCGGGCCGTCACGGGGTCTCCTGCGGTAGAGGGAGCAGTCCCCGCAGCCACTCCTCCAGGTGCTCCGTGCTCCCGGGGAGGAGGGGGATGGCGCCGATCCCCAGGGTGTCCAGCGAGCGCCAGAGGCGGCTCCGGCGGAAGGCGCCGGGCTCGGGCTCGCGGTAGGGGAAGAGCGCGACGGCGCGGGCCACCACGCGCTCGGGGCCGCTCCCGCTCCCGGGGCGGACGATGGCGTCGCGGTAGCGGTGGAGGACGTTGAGGGCGTCCTCGGGAGGTCCGGGGGCGCCGTAGCGCTCCAGGTAGCCGGGGTCTGCGGCGACGCGGTACTTGGCGTCCAGCACCACGCGCGTGGCGGCGCCGTCCGGGCCCTCCACCTCCAGGAGCATGTCGGGCTGCTGGGGGACGAGGAGGGGCGGGCCGCCGAAGCGCGGGTTGTAGGTGAGCCGGACGCGGCGGCCGTCCGCCGTGGCGAAGGCCAGCGACTGCTCCCGCCCGCGCCGCAGCCGGACGCGCAGGCCGTGCTCCTCCACGGAGAGGAGACGGCCGGCGGGGAGCGGGTGGCCGGTGAGCTCCGCCAGCGCGCGGGCCACCGCCAGGAAGCACCAGTACTCGTACAGGAGCGCCAGGTCCTTGACCGCCAGCCGCACCGGCCCCCCCTCCAGGTGCAGCCCCAGGCGGAGGAGGGTGCAGGCGCGGTGCGCCTCGCGGTACCCCGGCGCGCGGGTGAGCTGCGGCGAGGGCGGCCCGGGCGGGGGGGCGCCTCCCGCGGCGGCGAGCGGCTCCGTGGCGAGCAGGCGGGCCATGCGCCGCTCCAGCGCCTCGATCTCCCCCAGCGAGCGCTCCCGGCGCGGCGTGGGCGGGAGCTCCTCCTCCTCCGCGCGCAGCCCGGCCAGCCGGCGCCGGACGCGGACCAGCTGCGCGGCGATCCAGCGGTGCTCGGGGGTGTCCAGGGTGGCGCGGGCGCGGCCCTCGGGGAGTCGCTCGCGGACGGTCGGCCCGCCGTCGAGCAGGAAGCCCCGCCCGCTCCCGGCGCCGCGCTCCACGGCGCGGCGCACCCGCGCGTCGGGGCGGCGGACGCGGTCTGCGCGCGCGTCCGCCGCGGCGGGGGCCATCCCCCACCGCGGCTGCCGGGCCACCTCGCGGAGGGCGCGCTCCAGGTCGTCCGCGGCGTGGCGGAGGAGGGCCAGCCACTCCAGCCGCGTGGGGGCGGGGGCGTGGCGGTCCACCCCCAGGTGGAAGGTGGCGCGCAGGTACTCCAGCACCAGCCCGGTCAGGATCTCCCCGGTCTCGGCGCGCAGCCGCGCGTAGTCCTCCGCGTAGTCCAGCTTGGTGGGGAACACCTCCACCTCGAAGTCCAGCTCCGGCTCCCCGTCCACCAGGACGGTGAACTCGCTCCGCCCCACCTGCCCTCCGAACCCCACCCGCCCGTGCACCACCCGCCCCTCCTCGGAGGCGCGCAGGCCCCGCAGGAGGGCCGGGTCGCGGTGCTCCAGCGCCACCGTGCTCCCCTCCTTCCCCCGCAGGTACAGCGAGTAGGCGGTCTCCTCGAACAGGCGCGGCGCCTCCTCACCGCCCGCGCGCCAGCTCCGCGGCTCCCCCGCTCCCGGGCGGCGGGCGCGGACGGCGAGCCGCCCGGGCGGGGGCGGGTCGGGCGAGAGCACGGCGGGCTCCGCGCCGCGCACCGCGGCCCACGCCAGGAGGACGCGGTCGGTCTCGATGCGGAACAGGTCGCTCACGTCCAGAACGAGGTGAAGCCCTCGGCCAGGAGGCGCTCCCACATCATCGCCAGGCGCGCGGCGGTGCGCGGGAAGCGGGCGCCGGGGAGCGCGGGGGGCCGCCCGGCGGCGTCCCACCCCTCCAGCAGGGCGCGCGCGTCGGCCTCCGCCAGGGGGGACCGCCCGTCCCGCGCCCACCCCAGCAGCCCCAGGAGCGCGCGGCGCACGGCGTCGCTCCCCCCGGCCACGCGGGGGAGGAGCTTCATGGCGAGCGCCAGGTCCAGCGGGTCCACCGGCTCGCCGCGGCGGGTGCGGAACGCGGGCGCGACCTCGGCGGCGTGCAGGACGAAGAGCGCCGCCTCGTCGCGCGTGCGGTACCCCGCCTGCAGGCCGGCGGGCGCGAGCCAGCTGTTGGCGGCGGCGAGCGCCTCCACCGTGGCGCGGACGCGCTCCCGCTCCGCCTCGCTCAGCGGGCCGAGGCCGGCCAGGGTGACGGCGCGGGGGTGCCAGGCGGAGACGGGCCACCAGGCGGGCTCCGGCTCGGCGGCGGCGCCCAGCGGCTCCCAGGCGGCCAGGTCCACCTCCGCCAGCTCCAGGGTGAAGGCGCGGTCCAGCACCTTGCGGGAGAAGCCGTGCGCGCTCTCGTCCACGTTCACCGTGCCGACGAGCGCCAGGTTGGGGGGGAGGACGACGCGGGCCCACTCCTCGCCGGGGCCGTGAGCGGAGTGCAGGAGGGGCGCGGTGGCGAAGCCGCCGGCGGGGTGGGGGCGCCGGTCCTCGATGCGGCTCAGCACCTCGGCGAAGTACTGCTCCACGCGCGCCAGGTTCATCTCGTCCAGCACCGCCACCCGGTGGCGGCGGGGGTGCTCCATGGCCTCGCGGGCGGCGTCCAGCACGGCGCCGGGGCGGAATTCGCCCCGCAGGTCGGTGTACCCCAGCACGTCCGCGCTGTCCGTCCAGTCCGGGCGCACGGGAACCAGCCGGGCGGCGCCCCCGGTCCCCTCCGCCACCAGCGCCGGGAGGCGCGACTTCCCCGTCCCCGTCACCCCGGCCAGGATCACGAACGGCTTGGTGCGGAGCGCGGCCACGTACGCCGCCACCTGCCACGGCTCGTACACGAAGCCGCGCCGCCCCACGTATTCCAGCAGCTCCTCCAGCGCCGCCGCGGGGTCCCACGGCCGGTCCCACTCCTGCGGCTCCCCGGCCTCCTCCGCCCCGGCGCGCTCGCGCTCCTCCACACCGCGCCGGTACGCGGCGAGCAGCGCCTCCAGGTCGCCCGCCAGGACGTCTTCCGGGGGGACGCTCCCGGCCTCGTACAGCCGGTACGCCACCACGGAGGCGGGGTCGGCCACGGGGCCGGAGTCGGAGCGCAGGTCGATGGCGTCGTCCAGGAGGAAGCCGCGCTCGCAGAGCCCGTCGCAGCGGGTGCGCAGCCCGGCGGCGCGGGCGCGCAGCACCGTGCGGGCGATCTCCCTCCCCACCTGCCGGCGGGGCTCGGCCGTCCCCTGCCCGAGGGCCAGGTACACGCCGCTCATGTCCTGCCGGAAGAGGAGGGCGCAGAAGAGCCCCTCGCGCACGCTGGTGGTCTCGCGCGTGTCGAACAGCGCCACCCAGGGGACGCGCGCCCAGCTCCCGAACCCCGCCGACCAGGCCACGCGCATCCCCGGGTGCGCGCGGACGGCCGGGTGCGCGGAGAGCGCCTGCCGGAGCGCCTTGAAGACGCCCCACAGCTCGTGCTCCTGCCCGAACGGCTCCGTCCGCGCCGCCGCGTAGCGCGCGAGGATGCGCTCCAGCTGTCCGCCCACGCTCTCCGCCTGCATCGCTCCCCCGTGCGGGTTCCCGCCGCGGCGCCCCTTGGCGCCAGTCCTCGCGCGAGGTCTGATAACCCTTCTCCCGGGGTTTGTTCACAGAGTGGACACCGGGGCGCCTTGCATGACCATGTGTTTGTATTATGATTATCATACAATGAAGTCAGGCCGGTCCATCACCAGGAGGCGAGAGCCATGGCGGACGCATACATCATCGACGCGGTGCGGACCCCGCGGGGGCGGGGGAAGAAGGGGAAGGGCTCGCTCACGGAGGTGCACCCGCAGGAGCTGCTGGCCCAGACCCTGGTCCGGCTGACGGAGCGCACCGGGATCGACGCGGGCGACGTGGAGGACGTGGTGGTGGGGTGCGTGTCGCAGGTGGGGGAGCAGGGCGCCAACGTGGCCCGCAACGCGGTGCTCGCGGCGGACTGGCCGCTGCACGTCTCGGGCGTGGCGCTCAACCGCTTCTGCGGCTCCGGGCTCCAGGCGGTCAACTTCGCCGCCATGGGGGTGATGTCCGGGGCGCAGGATCTGGCGGTGGGCGGCGGGGTGGAGAGCATGTCGCGCGTTCCCATGGGCTCCGACGGCGGCGAGGGCGACGGGATCAACCCGCGCCTGCGCCGCAGGCACTTCCAGGTGCCGCAGGGGATCAGCGCCGACCTCATCGCCACCCTGGAGGGCTTCACCCGCGAGGAGCTGGACGCATTCGCGCTGGAGTCGCAGCGGCGCGCGGCCGGGGCGCAGGGGGAGTGCCGCTTCTCGCGCTCGCTCTTCCCCGTGCGCGACCCGGAGACCGGCGCCGTGCTGCTGGAGCGGGACGAGTACCTCCGCCCCGAGACCACGGCGGAGGCGCTGGCCGGGCTCCCGGCCGCGTTCGAGCGGGCGGGCGCCACCCCCGCGGGGCCGGAGGGCGAGACGCTGGACGAGATGGTCCTGGCGAAGTACCCGCGGGCCGGCGCCGTGCGCCACCTGCACACGGCGGGGAACTCCAGCGGGATCGTGGACGGCGCGGCGGCGGTGCTCCTGGCCTCGGAGGGGTACGTCCGCGCCCACGGCCTGGAGCCCCGCGCCCGCGTCCGCTCCATGGCCACGCACGCCGAGGACCCGGTGATCATGCTCACCGCCCCCACCGAGACGGCGCGCCGGGCGCTCCGCAAGGCGGGGATGGAGGCGGGCGACGTGGACCTCTGGGAGATCAACGAGGCCTTCGCCGCCGTCCCCCTGCAGACCATCCGCAACCTGGGGCTCGACCCGGAGCGGGTGAACGTGAACGGCGGCGCCATCGCGCTGGGGCACCCGCTGGGCGCCACCGGGGCCATGCTCCTGGGGACGGCGCTGGACGAGCTGGAGCGGCGCGGGCTCGCCACCGCGCTGGTCACCCTGTGCATCGCGGGTGGGCAGGGCGTCGCCACGGTGATCGAGCGGATCTGAGGCGTGGCGGCGCTCGCTCCCCCCGCGCCGCGGGGGCGCTTCCACTACGCCTGGGTGGTGGCGGGGGTCACCTTCCTGACCCTGCTGGCCGCGGCGGGGGTGCGCTCCGCCCCCGCGGTGCTGATGGTGCCGCTGGAGGAGGAGCTGGGATGGAGCCGGGCCACCCTCTCCCTGGCGGTCTCCGTCAACCTGGTGCTGTACGGGCTGATGGGCCCCTTCGCCGCGGCCATCATGGACCGGCTCGGGGTGCGGCGGACCATGCTGCTCTCGCTCGGCGTCACCGCGGCGGGGGTGGCGGCCACGACGCTGATGACCCGCCCCTGGCAGCTGGTGCTGCTCTGGGGCGTGGTGGTGGGCGGGGGGACGGGGATGACGGCGCTGGTGCTGGGCGCCACCGTGGTGAGCCGCTGGTTCGCGACCCGGCGCGGGGTGGTGATGGGCGTCCTCACCGCCAGCACCGCCACGGGGCAGCTCGTCTTCCTCCCCGCCCTGGCCGCGCTCACCGCGAGCTCCGGGTGGCGCCCCGCCGTGCTGGTGGTGGCGGGAGTCATGGCGGCGGTCCTCCCGCTGGTGGCGCTGCTGATGCGCGACCGGCCGTCGCAGGTGGGGCTGGCCCCCTTCGGAGCGACGGAGGCGGACGCTCCTCCGCCGCGCCCGGAGGGGAGCGCCGCGGCGGCGGCCGTGGACGCGCTGCGGCGGGGGGTGCGCTCCCGCGACTTCCTCCTCCTGGCGGGGACCTTCTTCATCTGCGGCGCCAGCACCAACGGGCTGGTGGGGACGCACCTGGTTCCCGCCGCCCACGACCACGGCATCCCCGAGGTGGCCGCGGCGGGGCTCCTGGCGATGATGGGGGTGTTCGACTTCGTGGGGACCACCCTCTCGGGGTGGCTCTCCGACCGCTGGGACTCGCGCCGCCTCCTGGCCTGGTACTACTCGCTCCGGGGCCTGTCGCTGCTCTTCCTCCCCCTGGCCCTGGCGGGCCCGGAGCCGGCGCGCTGGGCCTTCGCGGTGTTCTACGGGCTGGACTGGATCGCCACCGTCCCGCCCACGGTGAAGCTCACGGCGGGCGCCTTCGGGGCGGAGCGCGCGGGGGTGATGTTCGGGTGGGTGGTGGCCGCGCACCAGCTCGGCGCGGCGGCGGCGGCGTTCGGGGCGGGGATGGTGCGGACCGTGCTGGGCGACTACGAGACGGCCTTCTGGAGCGCGGGGGCGCTCTGCTTCCTGGCCGCGGCCATGGCGCTGCGGGTGGGGAGCGGGGCGCGCCGCCCGGAGGCCGCCGCCGTCCCCGCCGCGGCGGGCGGCTGACGACCACCACCCGAGGAGGAGCATGGCGACCACGGAGACGGAGGCCCCCGCGCGCACGCGCACCCACGCCTGGGACGACCCGCGGGTGGGCGCGGGGGCGGCGCGGACGCTGTCCGGGCTGGAGTACCTGCGTGCCATCGCGGGCGGCGAGGTCCCGCTCCCGCCCATCCTGGGGACGCTGGGGATCGGCGGGGCGGAGTTCGAGGAGGGGCGCGCGGTGTTCTGGACCGACCCGGCGCGAGTTCCACTACAACGCCATCGGGACGGTGCACGGCGGGCTGGCCGCCACCCTGTGCGACACGGCCGTGGGGTGCGCCGTCCACTCCACGCTCCCCGCGGGCGCCGGGTACACCACGCTGGAGCTGAAGGTCAACTTCATCCGCCCCCTCTCCGTGGACACGGGCCGGGTGTTCTGCGAGGGGCGGGTCATCCACGTGGGCGGGCGGGTGGCCACGGCGGAGGCGCGGGTGACGGACGCGGCGGGGAAGCTGTACGCGCACGCCACCACCACCTGCATGGTGTTCCGCCCCGGCGCGCCGGAGGGGTGAGGTGCCGGAGACCGCGCGGACGCGCCTGCTGCGCCTGGGGTTCAACCTCTTCCCCGCGTACCGGGGGACGGGGGCGCGCATCACCTACATCGCCGGCGACTTCCGGGAGATCCGCGTCCGCGTCCCGCTGAGCTGGCGCACCCGCAACTACGTGGGGACCATCTTCGGCGGGAGCATGTACGCCGCCGTGGACCCCATCTACATGATCATGCTCATCCGGACGCTGGGCCCGGACTACGTGGTGTGGGACAAGTCCGCGTCCATCCGCTTCCGCCGCCCGGGGCGCGGCACCCTGTACGCCCGCTTCCTCCTCCCGGAGGAGGAGACGGACGCCGTGCGCGAGGCCGCGGCGCTCGCGCCCTCCGTGGACCGCGTCTACCGGGTGGAGCTGGCCGACGCGGAGGGGGTGGTGCACGCCGAGGTGGAGAAGACGATCTACGTCCGCCGCAGGGATGCGGAGGGGGGCCGCTGATGGTGCGCTATTCCAGGGAGCACAAGGAGGAGACCCGCCGTCGCATCCTCGCGGCGGCGTCCCGCGCCTACCGCGAGGAGGGGGTCTCCGGGGTAGGAATCGGGGAGCTGATGCAGAGCATCGGGCTCACGCACGGGGGGTTCTACGCCCACTTCCCCAGCAAGGACGCGCTGGTGGCGGAGGCGTGCGAGGCCGCGCGCTCGGAGATGGCGGCGCGCCTCTTCGACGACGCGGACGCGGTGGGGGGGGCGGAGGGGCTGCGCCGGGTGATCCGCGGCTACGTGAGCCGTCTCCACCGCGACGACCCCGGGACGGGGTGCGTGATGCCCGCCCTGGCCGCGGACGCGTCCCGCGCCGCCCCGGAGGTGCGCGCCGGGTTCACGGGCGCGCTGCGCGCGCTGCTGGGGCGGCTGGGGCGGCTCCTCCGTCCGGGCGGCGCCGAGTCGGACCCGCCGGACGAGGCGCTGGTGCTGGCGTCGGGGATGGTGGGGGCGGTGCTCCTGGCCCGCGCCGTGGACGACCCGGAGCTGAGCGACCGCATCCTGCTGGCCGCGCGCCGGTTCTACAGCGATGCCTTCGCACCGGAGGAGGGCTGAGCGGCGCTTGTCCGGGAGGCTGGCGGCGGCTAGTGTACGCCCATGGAACCCATCTTCTTCGCCAACCCCGCCGAGTTCCGCGCCTGGCTCGAGGAGCACCACGAGTCCGAGCGCGAGTTGCACGTGGGCTATTACAAGAAGGGCACGGGCCGGCCGAGCATGACCTGGCCGGAGTCGGTGGACCAGGCGCTCTGCTTCGGCTGGATCGACGGGGTGCGCAGGAGCCTGGGCGAGGAGGCGTACACCATCCGCTTCACCCCCCGCAAGGCGCGGAGCACCTGGAGCGCGGTGAACCTGAAGCGCGTCCCGGAGCTGGTCGAGGCGGGGCTGATGCGCCCCGCGGGGCTGCGGGCGTACGAGGCGCGCACGGAGGACAACTCCCGGATCTACGCGTACGAGCAGAAGGAAGCCGCCGCGCTGGCCCCGGACGAGGAGGCGGCGTTCCGCGCCGAGGCGGTGGCGTGGGAGTTCTTCCAGTCGCGCCCCGCCGGGTACCGGAAGACGGCCGTCCACTGGGTGACGAGCGCCAAGAAGGAGGAGACCCGCCGGAAGCGCCTCGCCACGCTGATCGACGACTCCGCGCACGGACGCACCCTCGCGCAGCTGACGCGCCCGCCGAAGCGGTCGGAGTGACCCTGAACCCTTCCGAGATCACCATGCCCGACGACACCCGTTCCTGGCAGCCCGTCCTTCCCGGTGGCGACGTCCCGCCGCCGCGGGGCAACTACTCCCCCGCCGTGCGCGCGGGCGACTTCGTCTACGTGTCCGGCCAGGTCCCGCGCGACGCCGCGACCGGCGAGCTGCTCGGCGGGGACGACGTGGCGGAGCAGACCCGCCACACCCTGCAGAAGCTGGACGCCGTGCTCCGCACCGCCGGGGGCTCGCTCGCCGACGTGGTCTCGGTGACCGCCTACCTGGAGGACATCGGCGAGTGGGACGCCTTCAACCGCGTCTACGGCGAGGTGTTCCGCCCGCCGTACCCCACCCGCACCACCGTGGGCGTGCGCCTGGGCGACGTGCGCGTGGAGATCAGCGCGGTGGCGTACATCCCCCGCTGACACCGACGGCCCTCCTCGCACGTCCTGGCGTACCCCCCACCCCCTACCCCTCCCCCACAAGGGGGGAGGGGAGAACGACAACTACAGGTACGAGAAGAAGTTGCGTGAGGGATGCGAGCCCGAAGGGGCGAGACCCCGCGTAGTTTGCGGGGGCTCGACTCCGTTAGCCGGCGTTGTTTGCCGGCTTACGGAGCCGCAGCCCGACCCCGCGCCAGCGGGGGCACGCCCGAACCTTCACACGACTCACGTGTCCGCACCGCGCGAACGAGCCTCCGGTATCCAGCGCGGGAGCCAGTCCGGCCCCGGCGAGCGCGTCAGGCGGGTGGTCCCCGTCCCGTCGGCGCGCGCCAGGTACAGCTCCACGTCCCCGTCCCGCGTGGAGGTGAAGGCCAGGAAGCGCCCGTCCGGCGACCAGGCGGGCATGTCGTCCTTCCCCCGCCCGTCCCCCACCTCCAGGCGCTTCCCCGTGCGCACGTCGGCCACGTGCACGCGGGAAGTGCCCGCGCGCGTCCGCGTCACGTACGCCATGCGCGTCCCGTCGGGCGACCAGGCGTGCTCGCCCTCCTGCACGTCCGCGCGCGCCGCGCTCGTGTCCGGCTCCGCCCTGAGCCTGCGGATCCCCGACCCGTCCGGGCGCACCAGGTAGACCCGGTCCATCCCCTCCCGGTTGCTCAGGAAGGCGATCCAGCGGCCGTCCGGCGACCACTGGGCGCCCCAGTCGTCGCGGTGGAAGGCGGTCAGGCGGCGCTGCTCGGTCCCGTCCGGGCGCATCACGTAGATCTCCGCGTCGCCGTCGCGGCTGGAGGCGAAGGCGATCCACCCCCCGTCGGGCGACACCGCGGGCTCGAAGTTCCCCTCGCGGTTGTCCGTGAGCCGCCGCGCCCCGCCCCCGTCCCGCCCCGCGCGGAACAGGTCGCGGAAGCTGGCCCGGTCCGACTCGAACACCAGCCACCCCCCGTCCGGCGCCCAGCTCGGCGCCCGGGCCCGCGCGCTCCGCGGCGCCACCGGGGTCGGCGTCCCCCCGGCCAGCGGGTGGAGCGCCAGCTCCTCGTAGTGGTCCAGCGAGTCCTCCATCACCGACACCACCAGGAGCCCCGAGCCGTCCGGCGACGGGGCCGCCGGGTAGTCGGCCGCCGGGCTCGCCGTCAGGCGCCGCTCCCCGCTCCCGTCGGGGCGGAGCAGGTACACCTCCGCGTCGCCGTCTCGCTCCGACACGAAGGCGAGCGTCCCGGCGATCCCCCGCCGCTCCTCCAGCGACAGGGTGTCCCCCGCAGCCGCCGCGGAGCGGGAGGCGCCGTCCCCTCCGCGGCACCCCGCCAGGGCGAGGAGGAGCACGGCCGCGGCGCCGGCATTGTGCGAGTGTCTCATCGAGAATCCGTTGCGGGAAGGCCGCGCGCCCCGGAGCCCCGGGGCGCGCGGTACTGCGAGAGCGTCAGCGGACCTGGATGGCGTCCGCGATCACCACGTACCCCGTGGTGGTCCAGCGGGAAAGCTGCACCTTGTTCCAGCCGGCCGAGAAGTTCCAGGTGCCGATGGCGTTCCACCGGCCGCCGTTGGCCTGCTGGTTCACGCTCACCCGTCCCACCTCCACGCCGCTCGCGTTGTAGGCGATGAAGGGCGCGGTGGTGGAGCGGTTGGTCCCCGCCACCCACCAGGCGTCGATGGTCTTGGTGGCCGCCGCCGGGAGGTAGAACCAGAAGGTGGCCGGGTCCGAGAGCGCCTGCGTGCTGGCGAAGTTGTACCCCGAGCCGTAGTACCCGGCGCTGGTGCCGCTGGACCAGTTGGCCGACACCTCGTAGTTGGCCACCGCCGAGTTGTTGTTGGCGTTGTTGCTGTCCACGATGATCGAGGTGCCGCCGGTGGAGCCGCAGGCGGAGTTGATCCGGTTCAGGTAGTCGGTCCACGGCCAGTTCGGGCCCGGGTCGGTGCGGTTGTACGGCTGCAGCTGCCCGTGCGCCACGTAGTGGTAGCGGTCGCGCGGAATCCCGTGGGCCTTGCTGATGTCGCAGGAGAGGCGGGCCGAGGCGTCGATCTGCCCCACCGGGAAGGACGTCTGCGAGGCGAAGCCGCCGTGCTCGATGCCCACCGTGAAGTGGTTGCTGCTGTAGCCGTTCCGCCAGCACTCCACGCTGGAGTTCAGCGAGCAGTCGTAGGTGGCGGCGATGTGCCAGGCGCGGCTGGACTCGCGCACCAGCTGCGAGATCTCGGAGCCGCTCTCGTTCACCACGTAGTGGGCGCTGGCCCCGGACGCGGTGTTGGTGAGCCAGCTCCAGCACGAGCTGTAGGAGCCCTCGCAGGTGTGGATGATGACCATCCCCACCTTGCCGATGTCGCCGGCCGGGCGCGCGTTGTAGTTGGGCGAGGGGCGCCAGATGGTGCCCGCCACCGGGTAGTCGGGGGCCACCGCCAGGCGGATGCCGGAGGTGGGCGGGGCGAACTTGGCCTCCACGCGGGTCGGCATCAGGCTGGCGCGCACGCGGCCGTCCGCGCTCTTCCCCACCACCCCGTCGCGGAGCGCGGCGTACACGTCGTTGTGGACGTAGTACGACTGCCCCTCCTGCTGCGCGATCCCGCTGTAGCGCGCCACCACCGGCGCCCACGCGCCCAGGTCGGCGCGGTCGATCCCGGCCTCGTCCGCCCAGCTCCGCATCAGCGCCGCCGCCGCGTGCACGTTGGCCGACGCGTCGGTGCGCGCCGCCTCGGCCGACACCCCGGCGAGCTGCGCGCCGCGGGTGAGGTTGGCGCCGCGCAGCGCCATCACGCCGAACGCCGGCTCCTGTCCCTCGAACTCGCTCCCGCCGCTGACCATCTGCCAGCGGGTCTCCACGTAGCCGATCGACTTCAGCAGGTCGGAGGGTACCCCGTGCGCCCTGGACGCCGCGGCGAAGACGGCGTCCAGCTCTCCCTGGGCCCGGGCGGCGGGGACGGGCGGGTCGGCCGCCCGCGGGGTGGTGGGCTCGTCCGCGCAGGCGGCGAGCAGCGTCGCGACGGCGGCCGCCGCGACAAGTGAACGGATACGGCGCATGAGGAACCCTCCTGATGGTGGGTAGGGCGCGGGCTCCCCCCGTCGGTGGAGGGCGGCCCGCCGGGCGCGCTCCGGACGGTGCCGGGCGCGGGGCGCGTATCGGTACGGGTCACACGCCTGGGGCGGGGGACCGGTCGTGCACGTGAGCGGGTTTATAGTTGCGCAGAATTGCGGACAGCATAGACGCACGTCGTGTGCCCGCGCAAGGTGGGGACTGGGTTTTCTCGGGGTTCGTACGGGGGGTAACGTGGGGTCGGTTCTGGAGTTGGGGCCGCTCCGGAGCCCGGCCAGACAGCGGCCGGTCTCCTGCGCGGGGGCGGTGAGCCTCGCAAACGGCGCGAGTCTCCCCGCCCCGGAGTGAGCCAGCCGAACCGCCGGCTGTCTCCCTCCGAACCATTTTGGGGCGGTGCAACGGCGGCCCGCGTGGAAAGGACGACGGGCCGGAGCAGCCCCGCTCCGGCCCGTCGACACCCGCGCCTCCACCGGCCCGGCGGCTACTCCTCCTCCTTCTCCTCCTCCCGAATCGGCGGGGCCTCGTCGGGGTCCGTGCGTTCGTCCGTTTCGTCGCCGGTCACGGCGAGCCCGCGCCAGCCGTTCATCCCGTCGAACGCGGACCCGTCGGGGCCGCCCGCCGTCAGCTCCTCGACCTTTCCGACCTCCGTCACACTCGGCGCGCGGTACGTGTCCTTCTGCGGTGTGGTGCTCCGATCCTCGACGTGGGTCATGTGAACGACCTCCTGAAGGAGTGCTGCGTGGTTGGGAGCGCCGGGCTCCCTGCCGGCGCCCGCACCGAGCGGACGCCTCCTCCTGGGCGACGGGGCCGTCTGCGGCTCCCTTCAGGCGTGGACCGTCGCCTCCGCGGCTGTTTCGAGGGCGAGGCGAGGCCGGCCGGAGAACCGCTCCAGCCGCCGGAGCCACGTCTCCACGTTCACGGAGGCGAGGAAGTACCGGATCCCCACCGTCCTGCCGAAGCGGGCCTGCTGCACCGCCTCGCGCCAGCGGCTCGCGTCGGCGTAGCCCCGCTCCACGATGCGCGGTCTGGAGGTCAGCATCGCGATCCAGTCGTCGGCCGACTCCAGCCCCTCGTAGAACGCCTGGTCCGGGCCGCGCTTCCCGGTGCGCCGCAGCGTCCGCTCCGGCAGCACCCCCCGCATGGCGAGCCGCTGGAGCACCCGGTCGGCGCCCGCGCGGCAGGCGTGCTCCGGGGGGACGGCGAGCATCAGCTCCACCAGGGGGCGGTACAGCAACGGGTTGCGGTACTCGGGCCCGGCGTGGGCGGGCGAGTGGTGCACCGCGACAGAGGCGGCGGTGCGCAGCACGCGCTGCGCGTGGTACGTCTGCGCCACGGAGGGGAGCTCCAGCGGGAGCGCGCCTCGTCCGCGCCGGCGGAGACCGACACGTCCCGCCCAGCGCCCGTCCGCCCACGGGATCTCCACCGTGGAAGGGTGTGGGCCCTCGCCACGCAGGCGGCGCCACAGGGGGCGCAGGCCGTAGCGGGCGAGGAAGTGAGCGGGCGGGCGGCGCTCGTACGACGCGGCGCCCCAGGCGCGGGCGTGCCTCCAGGCCTCCGCAGGCCGGCCGCGGCGGAGCAGGTCCGCGAGGAAGTACGGCTCCGGCAGGTCGCCGTGGAACACGGCGTCGCCCCCCTGGCCGGTGAGCACCACGTCCACCCCGTGCTCCCGGAACAGGTCGGCGGTGGCGTGGAGCACCCCGCCGAAGGACATCCAGGCGCTCGGCTCCGCGTGGAACCCCCGAGGCTCCTCGGTGAACGGGCGGACGGCGTCGGCGTCCACCGGGTGCCAGGGGACCGGGTTCTCGTCCAGCACCCGTCGTATCCACCCGCGCTCGTCGGCCGTGTGCGACCGCGGGTACACCAGGGAGACCGCCCGCAGGCCGGGAGCGCCGAGCCGGGCCGCCACGCAGAGCACGGTGGACGAGTCCAGGCCGCCGGACAGCTCGCACCAGGCGCCACCTCCCGCGGGGAGCGCGCCGGCCACGGCCTCCTCCACGCACTGCCGCACGCGCGCCGCGTACTCGCCCGGGTCGCGGCACCGCAGCGGCTGCACCTCCGGGAGCGTCCAGGTGGAGCGCCGCGACAGCCGCCCGTCGCGCCACACCACCGACTCGCCGGGCCGGAGGCGGCGGATGGCCGCGTACGGCGTACGCTCCCCGGAGTGCTCCCCGCGCGCGAGGTAGTCCGCGAGGTACTCCTCGTCCAGCTCGCCCACGCCGGTCTCCGCCACCAGCTCCTCCAGCCGGGCCCCGAAGTGGAGCGCGCCCCCCGACGCCGCGTAGAAGAGCGGCCTCAGCCCCAGCTCATCGTGGGCCAGGAGCAGCGTCCGCCGGGGCGCATCGTAGACGGCGGCGGCGTACTCCCCCAGCACGTGCCGCGGGAGGTCGGCGCCCCACCACCGGTATGCCAGGGCGAGCCGCTCGGCGTCCGAGGCGGGAGCACGCGGGTGGCCGCGCCCGCGGGCCAGAGCGTCGAGTGCTGCGCGGTTGGCCAGGTAGCCCCGGAAGAGGACCGAGCATCCTTCCACCTCCGCAGCGGGAGGATCGGCCACGAGCCGCGGAGGCTCGCCGGCGACCAGGCACGCCACGAAGCGGCTCACGCCCGCAGCCTCGCCAGCTCCGTGAACCGCCCGGTGAAGGCGGCGGCGTCGTGCACCACGCTCCCCCGGCACTCCACCCAGGCGTGGGCCTCGAAGGGGAAGCGCTGCACCCCGATGCAGTGCTCGGCGGGGACGCCTGCGGACCGCAGGAAGCGGAAGAGCGCCAGCGAGCGGGGGAGGCAGTCCCGGGGCGCCCTGCGGAGCACGAAGAAGCTCTCCGCGCGGGAGAAGGCCGCCTCCGCGCGCGAGACCAGCGCCTCCACGTCGTCCGGGTCGGCGGCGGGGCGGGGGAGCCGGGCGTACCGCCGGTACGTGTCGGAGAAGCCCCGCCGGGCGATGGAGCGGCTCGTGCCCAGGAGCGAGAGCCACGCCCGGGCCGCGAGGAGCCCGCGCGCCGGCCGCCGCCGGACGGGCGTGCCCTCCGCCGCGGGGGGCTCCGGCCCGAGGAAGCCCCGCTCGCCGCACTCCCGCGCGAACGCGGCCAGGTCCGTCTCCAGGCGATCCGCGGGAGCGTCGAACCGCTCCCCCAGGACCGCCAGCTGCCGCGCCCGGCCGGAGATGGAGGTCAGCACCTGCCACATCGCCGTGGCGACGCGGTCCAGGACCACGTACGAGCCGCTGCGCAGGTCGAGCAGCACCACCAGGCCGTCGACGGCCCGGGCCCGTACGTCGGATGTGGGGTACAGAATCGGCATCGGAGCGGGGCTGGATGGGAGCGGGACGGGCGTGCCGAGACCGGCAGCGGCCGGAGACGCGACAGCCGCGCCGGGAGCACCATGCGTGCCGGGCTCGGGCGGGGTACTCCCCCCAGTGCGGCATCGGGCTTCCGAAGCAGGTGCGCGGCTCCCGGCGGGACAGGAATGGTGCACCCCGGGGGCACACGCGCCCCATCGAACCCCGTACGAAAAGCCCTCCGATGGACGTGACCCCATCGGAAGGCTTCTCACTTCGTCTCCCGGACCAGCAGACTCCGGGATGGCTCATGTCGGCGCGGCCGCCGGCCGGGACTGCCTTACAGCCGGATACGGAGGCCGACGTCCAGGTTCAGGTACGAGATCTTGGTGTCGCCCTGGTTGAAGAACTCGGTAGCGTACTGGCGGTACGTGACCCCGGGCGTGATCGACACCCGCTGCCCGAGCGGGAACGCCGCTCCGGCGCCCACCTCGAAGCCGATCTCGTCCTCGCCCTCGTCCTCGATCCCCACCTGCTCGATCTCGAAGTCGTGGAACAGCACGCCGCCCTTCACGAACGGCGAGAAGCTGCTCCCCGGGAAGGCCAGGCGGGCGCCCGCCTCGAAGCCCTTGTCCGTGGACTCCGCGGCGGGGGCGTTCAGGTTGAACTCCGCGCGGCTGTAGCCGCCGTACACCGACACCCGGGGAGCCACCACCAGCGACACCGTGGCGCCGTAGCTGAAGCCGTTGTCCGCGGCGTCGCCGAAGTCGCCCGTGGGGATCGCGACGCCGCCGCGCGCCTCCACGGCGATGGGGAGCTGAGCGCTCGCGGGAGCCGCGAGCGCCGCGGTGGCCAGCACGGTCAGGGTGCCGAACAGGATCTTCCTCATGCTTTTCTCTCTCCTGGTCTTTTCCGCCGCGAGCGGCGGATGTTTACGCATTGCGTTGCCGCGCAATGGCTTGCGCGTGCAGCGGCAACGCCGTGCGATTGCAAGCGCCGGGCCGCGGGGCTACAGCCGGAAGCGCAGCCCCACGCCCAGGCGCACCTGCGAGAGGTCCACTTCGCCCTCGTCGCCGGGGATGCGGAGGTAGCTCACCGCGGGGGTCACGGAGAGCACGTTGCCCAGCGGGTAGTCCACCCCGCCGCCCACCTCGAAGCCCAGCTTGGACTCGCCCTCGGCGAAGTCGGTCTCCAGCTTGTGGTACACCACCCCGCCCTTGAGGAAGGGGGTCATGCTCCGCCCGTAGCCCAGGGAGGCGCGGATGCCGGCGTCCGCGCCGGTCTGGTCCAGCGTCTCGTCCCCGGTGTCCAGCTCGAAGCCGGTGTAGCTGTACCCGGCGTACACGCCCAGCATGGGGGTGAGCGCCAGCTCGCCCGTCACGCCGACGCCGTACCCGGTCCCGATCCCGCCCAGCACGTCCCGGAAGTCTCCCAGGGGGAGGGCGGCGCCCGCGCGCGCCTCGAAGGAGAGCGGGCTCCGCCCCTGGGCGTGCGCGCCGTCCACGGACGCGAGGGCGGCCAGCGCCGCCAGCAGACCTGCGGTGATCGTCTTCTTCATGTCTCCTTCTCCGAAAAGAATTGAGCTGCCTTCCCGAACCGTCGGCGGCGGGGAGCCCGGCGGGCCCGTCTCCGCCGCTGCCGGCAGGCACAGGCAGGGGGCGTGCCGGAGAAAAAGCCTTGCAGATCAAGGGTTTGTGTGGTTCCGGCCGGCCCCGCGCCGTCCGCGGGGGAGGACGCCGCGGGGTGCCGGAGGGGGACACCGGACGCGCGAAGGGCGGCGGACCGGTCGCCCGGCCCGCCGCCCCGTGCCCGCCCGCGGCGGAGCCTACGGACGGAAGCGCAGCCCCACGTCGGCGCGGAAGAAGTTCACCTTGTCGCCGTCGAAGTCCACGGAGGTGAAGCTGACCCCGGGCGTGACGGAGATCTGGCGGCCCAGCGGGAAGTCCAGCCCCGCGCCCACCTCGAAGCCGATCTCGTTGTCCCCGGCGAAGCTCCCGCCGTCGCCGGACAGCTCGCCCTTGTACGACACGATCCCGCCCCGCACGAAGGGGGAGAAGGACCCGCCCGAGCCGAGCGTGGCCCTGAGCCCGGCGTCGAAGCCGCGGACGTTCAGGCTGACGTCGTCGTCCACGAGCCCGGTGTCGTCGTCGAAGCCGAAGCTGTTGAGGGTGTAGCCCGCGTACACCCCCAGCATGGGGGTGAAGTTGAACATCGCGTTCGCCCCGACGGTATACCCTGCGCTCAGCCCCTCGGCGAAGTCGCCGGTGGGGATCGCGGCGCCGGCGCGCACCTCGAAGGAGAGCGGGAGCGCCGACTGCGCGGCGGCGCCG
The DNA here is from genome assembly GCA_963733105.1 of uncultured Gemmatimonadales bacterium. Classification (GTDB taxonomy): domain Bacteria; phylum Gemmatimonadota; class Gemmatimonadetes; order Longimicrobiales; family Longimicrobiaceae; genus JAFAYN01. The sequence continues at coordinate 32,563 of CAVTCB010000016.1, forward strand.
GACGCGAGCGCCACCGAGGCGGCGGCGGCGAGAAGAGCGGAAGTGAGCTTGTTCATCCGTGACCGTCCCTGTCAGACGTGTGTCCCGCACGCCGTGTGCGGGTGGGCGAATGTTACGCGCGCGGCCCCGGAGCGTCAAACGCGGGGACCGCTGTCGCATCCCGCGCGGCCACCCTATTATGCAGCCATGAACGTCACTCACCTGGATGGCACACGGCTCCGCGGCGCCCTCGTCGCCTCGGCGGAATACGTCCAGCGCCACCGCGCGGACCTCAACCGCATCAACGTCTTCCCCGTCCCCGACGGGGACACGGGGACCAACCTGGCGCTGACCGTCGCCTCCATCGCCGACCGCCTCCGCGCCAGCCGGGAGGACGGGGTGGGGGCGGTGGCGAAGGAGGCGGCGGAGGCCGGGATCATGGGCGCCCGCGGCAACTGCGGGATGATCCTCTCCCACTTCTTCCTGGGCTTCAGCAACGCGGCGGGGGACCGGGCCCGGCTGAGCGTGGGCGAGTTCGCGGAGGTGCTGCGCGAGGCGGTGGAGCACGTGTACCGGGCGCTGGAGCGCCCGGTGGAGGGGACGATGCTCACGGTGATGCGCGCCGTCGCGGAGGAGGCGGAGCGGATGGAGACGTCCGACTTCGTGGTCCTCTTCGAGCGGATGCTGGTGCGGGCGCGCGAGGCGCTGGCCCGCACTCCGGAGCTCCTCCCGGCGCTGGCGGCGGCGGGGGTGGTGGACGCGGGCGCCAAGGGGTTCGTGCACCTGCTGGAGGGGATCTCGGCCTTCCTCTCGGGCGACCCGCTGGTGCCCCTGGAGAGCGTGCCCGTGTACGACGCGGAGCCGCTGGCGGCGGCGCAGGCGGACTACCCGTCGGAGAGCGAGCGATTCCGCTTCTGCACGGAGGCGCTGGTGCGGGGGAGGGCGATCCCGGAGGCCGACGCGGTGCGCGCGGTGCTGCGCGAGCGCGGCGACTCGCTGGTGGTGATCCGGAGCGGCGAGCTGCTCAAGGTGCACGTCCACACGGACGAGCCGGAGGAGGTGTTCGCCTACCTCCGCACGCTGGGGGAGCTGGCGACGCACAAGGCGGAGGACATGCAGGCGCAGCACGCGGTGATGGGGCGCGCGGCGGCGGCGGGGCACGTGTCGCTGGCGCGGCGGCCCATCTCCATCGTGGCGGACACGGCGTGCGACCTCCCGGAGGAGATCGTCCGGGCGCACGGCCTCCACCTGGTGCCGCTGAACCTGATCTTCGACGACAAGGTCCTCCGCGACCGCTTCGACATCACCGCGGAGGCGTTCGCGGAGCGGCTGAAGCAGGGGGCGCATCCCAGCACCTCGCAGCCGGCTCCGGCGGCGTTCCTGGAGGGGTTCCGGCGCGCGGCGGAGGAGGGGGAGTCGGTGGTGGCGGTGCTCCTCTCCTCGGCGCTCTCGGGGACGCACGCCTCGGCGCTGGCGGCGGCCCGGCAGCGCCCGGAGGGGGAGGCCCCGGTGCACCTGGTGGACTCGCGCGGCGGCTCGCTCCTGCAGGGGCTGATGGCGCTGCGCGCGGCGGAGCTGGGGGAGGCGGGGTGGGAGCCGGAGCGGATCGTGGCGGAGCTGAACCGCAACCGGGAGCGGAGCGGGATCCTGGTGACGCTGGACACCTTCGAGCGGGCGCTGGCCTCGGGGCGGGTGGGGCGCGGGCGGGCGTGGCTGGGGAGCCTGCTGGACATCAAGCCCGTGCTGGACGTGGACCGCGAGGGGAAGCTGGTGCCGGTGGCCAAGACGCGCGGCCGCAAGAACGTGGTGGCGAAGATGCTGGAGATCGTGGAGGAGCGCGTCCCCCGCGACGTGCGGAGCGTGCGCTTCGGGGTGGTGCACGTGGCGTGTCCGGAGATCCTGGACGAGGTGACGCGCGAGCTGCGCGCCCGCTGGGGGAACCGCGAGGTGATCTGCGCCCCCATGAGCCCCATCCTCGCCACCCACGCCGGCGAGGGCGCCTGGGGGATCGCATATCTCGTGGAGGACTGAACCCCGGCGGGTCTTTGGCGGCCCTGCGTGGGGTCGTCGGCGGGGCGCTCCCTCCGGAAAGCACGAACTCGCTTCGCTCAAACAGTGCGGATTCCTCCGGGAGCACCCCACCTCCTCCCGGGGGGCACCCATGAAACGACAGGGGGACCGGAGCGCCGCTCCGGTCCCCCTGTCGTTCTGTGTAGTTCCGTTGTCGTTCCGTCACCTCTCGCGCAGGGCCCCGCGTGAGGGATGCGAGCGCGAAGCGGCGAGACCCGGGGCTGTTTCCGGGGCTCGCCTCCGTTAAGCACGGTTGTATCGTGCTTTACGGAGCCGCAGCCCGACCCCGCGCCAGCGGGGGCACGCCCGAACCCCGCCCTTCAACCCAACCTCACCCCACCAGAAACTTCAGCACCTTCACCTGGTAATGGTACGAGTTGATCCCCCCGCCATTGTACCGCCGCACCGCATAGGGCCAGTCGCAGCCGATCTTCTCGCGCACCGGCACGCCGTCGTACGAGGCGGTGCCGTAGTACTGGGTGGGCGCCCAGGTGGTGGTGCTCCCCGGGAACACGGGGAGCCCCTGGCGGATGCTCCGCGTCCCCGCGGCGGTCGCGCACGCCTTGCAGTCGGTCATGTAGCGGGCGTCGGAGGGGGCATACTTGCAGAGGCGCAGCGGCCCCCGCCCGATCTCGGCGACGCGGTCGTCGGCGCTGGAGGTGGGGCCGTTGACGAAGCCGTCGAGCTTGTCGCGCAGCAGCTCGGCCGCGCGCTCCACGTTCTGCCCGGGGTCCAGGATGACGCCGGCCACCTCCTCCGGGCGCGGGGGGTGGTGGAACAGCGTGTACTGCCCGGCCCCGTAGCCGCGCGAGGTGATGACGTTGGGGTCGCCGGAGTTGGAGTCGGTCCCCACCACCACGAAGGTGTCCCGGTCGTCGGCGCCGCGGGGCACGGCGAAGTGCATCATCCCGCTCTCCTGCTTCAGGATGGCCACCAGGTACGGGGTGGGGACGCGGGTGGAGGGGAGGGAGGCGATGCGGACGGCGATCTTGCGGTTGTCGTCGGCCGGGGCCTGGGAGAGGGGGAGCTTGGGGAAGCGGACGTCGTCCAGCATCTCGGCGATGCACTCCACCAGGGCCTGCGTCACCACGCCGTCGGCGGCGGTCACCCGCCCGCGGTTGTAGTCGATGATGCGCACCGGGGCGCTCCCGTCGGAGCCGCGCCCGTCGTTGCGGAGGAGGTCGTTCTGGAGCGCCATGACGGCGCGCTGCGTACCGCCCCCGAACTGCCCGTCGATCCCGCGGCGCAGGTAGCCGAGGGAGCGGAGGTCGCGCTGCAGGTCGCCGACCTGCTGCTTGCTGCCGGGATGGGTGGCGCTCATGACGAGGCCGGACTGGCGGTAGCTCAGCGTGGGCATGGGAGTGTTCCTGTCCGTCGGGGAAGGCTCGCTGGCCGGAGGGGACGTGCGTTCCGGCCGAGGGGATGGTGCAGCGGATGAAATGTAGGGGCGGAGGAGGAGCCGCGGAAGTGCGGAGGGGGGCGGCGCCGCGGCGCCGCCCCCCTCCCGCCGCCGTCTCAGAACAGGACGCCGGCCCGCACGAACAGGGAGCGCTTGGGGAAGGCGGTGGTCACCAGCTCCTCGGGGAGGTCGGAGAAGGTGCCCCCGAAGGTGAGCACGGCGCGGCGGAGCCGCAGCCCCAGGCCGCCCTCGAAGCCGAACCCGTTCCCCGACTCGCTCAGGTCGAAGCCGAACACCTGGCCCGAGGTGCTCGAGACCAGGTACTGCGGCGCCACGTACGGCACCAGGGCGTTCCCGTTCGCCAGGGGGTACGGGAGCTCCAGCACCACCCCCAGCGGGAAGGTCCAGTTGGTGAGCTCGCTCCCGCTGGGGCCGTCGGAGAAGAGAGCTCCCGTGGCCCCGGCTCGGGCGCACACCGCCAGCACGGGGAGGTTGAGCGGGAGGCGGAAGGCCACGTTCACCCCGCCGGTGTGCAGCCGGGCGTCGGCCTCGCCCACGGTGTTGAGCATGTACTCCGCCGAGGCGGCCAGGGGGCCGCCCGGGTTCGCCCGGAAGCTGGCGCCGAAGCCCTTGCCGTCCACGGCCGAGCCCACGTCGTAGTTGGCGAAGCCGGTCTCCAGCTGCAGCGCGTGGTGCCGGTCCGGGACGGGGGCGCCGACGCACCCCTGCGCCCGCGCGGCGGACGGGGCCGACAGCGCGAGCGCGGCGAGCGCCGCCAGGAGCCTGCGGGTGTGCGTCATCAGCGCGTCCTCACGAGGGAGAAGCGGAGCGATTCGGGGGGCGGGTTGTCCCCGCTGCTGAGCCGGAGCGCCACCCGCGCGCCGGAGGCGATGCCGAAGCGCAGGTACGTGGCGCCGCCGCCGCGGAGGTTGTACCCCTGCTCGCCGCCCGAGACGAGCCGGTGCACCTCCAGCGGGTACACGTTGGGCCCGCCGTAGATCACCGAGACGCGCGGCATGACGGAGCGGAAGTTCCAGCTCGGCTGCACGAAGCGCGAGTCGATCCCGGCCACGGCGTCGTCCGTGTACACGGCGAGCGTCCAGTCCTGCATCCAGTCCAGCGAGTTGGCGCCGAGCACGCGGCTCAGGTTGGTGACCCCCGACACCGTGGAGTTCACCAGGCCGAAGAAGAAGGGCTGGTCGCCCGTGTTCTTGCGGTCGGCGGCGTAGCGGAGGAAGGCCCACGCGGCGCCGCGCGTCTCCAGCTCGTCCGGCCCCAGGAGCGAGTTGGTGTCCGGGGACTCCAGATACGTGAGGTAGCGGCCGAAGTTCTCCAGCATGTACTTGTCGGTCGCGTTCGCCACCCGGTCGGAGGAGCCCAGGCGGGCGAGGTCGAGGTTCTGGCGGGGGGTGAGCCCCGACTCCTCGTAGAAGAGCAGCTCCTCGGCGACGTGGGCCAGCCCCTCGTCCAGCCAGGAGGTCTCGAACTCGTTGGCGTTGTTGACGAACATCCGCCGCGAGCTGTTGATCAGGTGCTCCAGCTCGTGGGCGATGGTCCCCGCGGCGCTCTGGAGGATCAGCTCCCGGGAGCGGCGGTTGTTGTTCACGCTCCCCGTGGGGTCGGGCGCGAGGAGGTAGAAGATCTCGCCGACGTTGCTGCGGGGGCACGGGTCGAAGCGGGGGGTGCCCACCCGGGGGAACAGGTCGCCCGAGAAGAAGAACCCGCCCACGTACCCCGAGTTGTTGGGCGGGGTCAGCGCGTTCACCTCGCGGGTGAAGACGATGATGACCCGGCCGTTCTGGTCGATGTCCGTGGGCTCGCCGAAGAAGCGCACGTCCGTGGGGTAGATCACCCGGTCGAACTCCTCCCCGAAGGCGCGCAGCTCGGCGTCGGTGAGGCCGCCCGCCGGGTTGGCCGGGTCGTTCACCACGATGGCCCGCTGCGTCACCGCGCTCACCTTGGCCCGGCGCGTCACCGAGATCTCGCAGGGGTCCACGGCGCGGTAGAACTGCGGGATGGAGACGGTGATGGTGTCCCCGACCGCCGGGGCCGCCGCCTCCAGGGCGGCCGGGCCCCGCGCGGGGGCCAGGGAGGCCCTCCCGCCCGCCGCGGAGGCGGGGCGCAGGCGCGGCCCCACGTCGCGGCGCATGCGCTCCATCAGCTCCAGGTGGAGCCGGTCGTCGCGCACGGGGCCGCCCTCCCGGCCGAAGGCCACGCCCGCCGCGAGGCTGGGGTTGGGCGGCCCGGTGACGTCCTGGAGGTTCCCGCCGACGGCGGTCACGCGCACGCGGGCGTCCCCGTCCGAGTTGGCCAGGAAGGGGACCAGGGCGTACTCGGAGCCGTCGCCCGAGCCCTCCACGCACAGGGTGGAGGCCTCCGCTCCCTGAACGGTGAGCGCCTCGCCCACCTGGAGCTGCTCGCCCGCCCCGAACACGCAGGGGAGGAGGCTCACGGCCAGGCCGGCGGACGTCGGGTCCGACCCGTCGTCGGAGCAGCCCGCGGCGGCGAGGACCGCCAGGGCTGCCAGGAGGTGTCGTTTCATGGACTGCTTCGCTGGGAGGGAACGGAGGAGGAGAGCCGCGGAGCGCGAGGCGCGGCGTCCTGCGGGTATCTGGCACCACCGGGCCGACGCCGCAAGGTGCGGACCGCATTGGTACCCGCCGGCCCCGCGGGGTTCCGCCCCCCTGGTCCGCCGGCCCGATCCCCGATACGTTTTTGGAGCCCCTTTCCATCCCGGACCCCCCCTCGTCTCCGATGCAGAACGCGTCCGCACTCCCCCTGCGCGGGGTGGACCCGCGCTCCCTCGACCGCTTGGTGGACGCCGTGTGCACGGTGTTCCGCGGCAAGCGGGAGACCGTCCGCCTGGCCGTCGCCGCCCTGCTGGCCGGCGGGCACGTCCTGTTCGAGGACGTCCCCGGCGTGGGGAAGACCACGCTGGCGCACGCCCTGGCCGTGGCGCTGGGGCTGGACTTCCGGCGCATCCAGTTCACCAGCGACCTCCTCCCCTCGGACGTGCTGGGGGTGTCGGTCTACAACCCGCGCACCCAGGAGTTCGAGACCCGCCCCGGGCCCATCTTCACCCAGGTGCTCCTGGCGGACGAGATCAACCGCGCCCCGCCGCGCACGCAGAGCGGGCTGCTGGAGGCCATGCAGGAGGGGCGGGTGACGCTGGACGAGCGCACCTGGGAGCTGCCGCGCCCCTTCCTGGTGCTCGCCACGCAGAACCCGCTGGAGCAGCACGGCACCTACCCGCTCCCGGAGAGCCAGCTGGACCGCTTCCTGATGCGGCTGGCCATCGGCTACCCGGACGCGGCGGAGGAGCGCGAGATCGTGCTGGGCGCGACGGCGCGCGACCCCATGGAGCGGCTGGAGCCGGTGATGGGGGCGGGGGAGGTGCTGGACCTGCAGGCGCGGGTGGACGGCGTCCGCGCGGACCCGTCGCTGGTGGACCACCTCATGGAGATCGTGCGGACCACGCGCACGGAGCCGCGCCTGCGGGCGGGGGTGAGCACGCGCGGGGCGGTGGCGCTGTTCCGGGCGGCGCGGGCGTACGCGCTGGTGGACGGGCGCGAGTTCCTGGTGCCGGACGACGTGCGGCGCCTGGTGGTGCCGTGCCTGGCGCACCGTGTCCTTCCCGCGGGGGTCTCGGCGGGGAGCGCGGGGGCGCACGAGGAGGCGGCCGCGGTCCTCGAGGAGATCCTGGCCCGCGTGCCCGCGCCGGTCTGATGGTCTGACCGCGGGTTTGGGCGTGTCCCCCCTGGCGGGGGGCCGGGCTTCGCGCGGAGTAAGGCACGATACGACCGTGCCTAACTCCGTCGAGCCCCGGAAACCGCCCCGGGTCTCGACCCTGCCGGGCGCGAATCCCTCACGCGGGGCTCTGCGCGCGGGGGTCTGAACTACCCCGATCCTTGATCCCTGTCGTTAGTCCGCGCAGGCGGACTTCGTGCCTTGTTGCCGCGAATTCATTCGCCCGTGCATCTAGCCCTCCCTCCCCGGCTCCGCCGCTGGCTGCGGCCGCCGCGCCGGCTGCGCTTCACGCGGTCGGGGTGGATCGTCACCGTGGGGTCGCTGTTCCTGGGGGTGGCGGCCATCGCCACGGGGAACAACCTCCTCTTCCTCCTCCTGGGGGCGGTGTTCGGCTTCATCACCCTGAGCGGGTGGATGTCGGAGCAGACGCTGCGCGCCCTGGAGGTGCGGCGGCGGGTGGCGCCGGGGGCCACGGCGGGGGAGCCGGCGCGCATCGGCTACGAGCTGACCAACCGGAAGCGGCGCCTCCCCAGCTTCGCGGTGGAGGCGGGCGAGGCGGGGCAGGCGGAGCGGAGCTGGGTGGCCGTGCTCCCCCCGGGGGAGACGCGGGCGGCCCGCACCGAGCACGTGTGGCCCCGGCGCGGGGTGTACCCGCTGGAGGGCGTGGTGCTGGCCACCTCCTTCCCGTTCGGGCTGTTCCGCAAGGAGCGCGACGTGGACCTCCCCGGCGAGGTGGTGGTGTGGCCGCGGACCGACCGGCGCGTGCGCGACCCGCACCCCGCCGGACGGCGCACCCTCGCCACCGACCGCGCGCTGGCCGGCGCGGCGGGAGGGCGGGGCGACTTCCGCGGGCTGCGCCCCTACCGCCCCGGCGACGACCCGCGCGACGTGCACTGGCGCACCACCGCCCGCGTGGGCGCGCCCACGGTGCGGGAGTTCGAGCGCGACCGCTCGCGCGCGCTCTGGCTCTGCCTGGAGCTGCGCGCCCCCGAAGGCGACGCGGCCGAGGCGGCGGCGGAGACCGTGGCCGCCCTGGCCGCGGCGGCGCTGCGGCGGGGGGAGGCGTTCGGCGTGGCGACGGGGGACGCCCGCGTCCCGGCGGGGACGGGGCCCGCGCAGCTGGACCGGGTGCTGGAGGCGCTGGCCCGCGCCCGCTTCCGCCCGGACGCGCCGCGCGTGGCGCCGCCGGCCCCGCCCATGGAGTGCGTGCTGGTGACCGCCGGCGCCGCGGAGGCCGGGTGGGGCGACGTGTTCCGCGCGGGGGAGGAGGGGCGGTGAGGCTGGCGCTCCTGCACCGCCGCCTCTCGGCGGGGATGGCGCTGGCGGCGCTGGCCGCGTTCGCCGCGGGGGCGGGGGTCTCCCCCGTGGTGGCGCTGGGGGGGGTGGGGCTCTGCCTGGCGATGTACCGCCTCCCCGCGCCGGAGTGGGGCGCGTGGGTGGAGCGGGCCATCCGCACGGGGGCGCTGGGGTTGTTCGCCTGGGCGGCGTACGTGGCCTTCGTGGTGGCGGGGGACTTCATGCCCGCCGTGCTCGTCCTCCTCCTCTTCATCCTGGTGGGGGAGGCGCTCCGCGCCGCTGGACGCGCGCAACGACATGCGGATCTACGCCCTGTCGTTCGCGCTGATGATCGCGGCCACGGCCTACTCCCCGGGGCTCTCCTTCGCCGCGGCGTTCGTGGGGTACGTGGCGCTCACCACGCTGGCGCTGATGGTGGGGCACCTCCGCCGCGAGGGGGAGCGCTTCCGCTCCGGCGGCATCCCCGTGGGGCGCTCCTTCCTCACCGCCACCGCCGCGCTCTCCGCGGTGACGGTGCTCTTCGCCGCGACGGTGTTCCTGGTCTTCCCGCGCCTCCCGCGGCAGTGGAACGTGCGCGGGCGCCCCGGCGGCACGGAGGTCATGGCCGGCTTCAGCGACCAGGTGTCGCTGGCGGAGCACGGGGGGAGCATCTCCGCCAACCCGGAGGTGGCCTTCCGGGTGGAGTTCCGGGACGGGGCGGCCCCCGACCCGTCCACGCTGTACTGGCGCGGGCGCTCCTTCGACCGCTTCGACGGGACGCGCTGGTCGCGCACCGCCCCCCCGGTCTACACCACCCTTCCCCCCACCGCCTACGCCGCCCGCTGGGGCGGGCCGATGCGCTCGTACCAGGTGTTCGGCGGGCCGACGGGAGCAAGGGTGCTCTTCGGGCTGCACCCGGTGGTGCGGGTCCGCCCCCGCTCCGCCATCCGCCCCCTGCTGGACCCCACGGGCGACGTGCGCTTCTTCGGCTCCGACTCCCCCGCCTACGACGCGGTGTCGGCGGCGCCGCGGCCCCCCGTGGCCGACCTGCGCGCGACGGCGGAGGGGGCGGAGCCCTGGGAGGACCGCTACCTGCAGCTTCCCCCCGTCTCCCCACGCCTGCGCCGCCTGGCCGACTCGCTCACGGCGGGGCGGGCCACGCGCTACGACCGGGCGGCGGCGGTGGAGGAGTACTTCAAGCGCGGGTTCCGCTACACGCTCGACCTCCCCCGCGACGCGGAGGAGGCGCGGCTGGAGAGCTTCCTCTTCACGCGGCGGGCGGGGCACTGCGAGTACTTCTCCAGCGCCATGGTGGTGCTGCTGCGCGCGGCGGGGATCCCGGCCCGCAACGTGAACGGCTTCCTGGGCGGGGAGTGGAACGAGTTCGGGCGCTACCTCCTGGTCACGGGGAACGACGCCCACTCCTGGGTGGAGGTGTGGTTCCCGGGCTCGGGGTGGGTGGCGTTCGACCCCACGCCGCCGGGGAGCCGGGCCCGCGTGCAGGAGGAGGAGGGGGCGTGGAGCTGGCCGGCCATGCTCTGGCTGGACGGGATGCAGCACCGGTGGTACAAGTGGGTGATCGGGTACGACCTGCGGAAGCAGGTGGCGGCGCTGCGCACGATGCAGGACTGGTTCGACCGGGGCGGCTCGGGGGGGGAGCGCTGGCGGCCGGGGGGCGGGAGCGGGCTCGACGTGCGCGGCGCTCTCCCCTGGGCGGCGGGGGCCGCGGTGCTCCTCCTCCTCCTGCGGGGCGCGCGCCGGCGGCGGCGCCCGCTCACGGCGGAGGGGCGCGCGTACCTGGCGCTGCGGCGGGCCTACGCCCGCGCGGGGCTGGCGCCGGAGGAGGGCGGGGGGCCGCTGGACTTCGCGGAAGGGCTGCGCCGGCGCGGGGCGCCGGGCGCGGAGAGCGCGGAGCGGGTGGTGGAGCTGTACCTGCGGGCGCGCTTCGGGGGGGAGGAGATCGGGGAGGCGGGAAGGACGGAGATGCGAGCCGCGCTCGCGGAGGCGCGGGCGGCGGTCCGCGCGGCGCGGCGCTCACCTCAACCGGCGGGACGCTGATGGTGCGGAAACAGGACCGGCGGAGGCGCTCCTCCAAGCGGCGCCAGCTCTGGCGCTACCTGCGCGCGGCCATGGGGCTGGTGCTGCGCCACCCCATCCCCAGCGTCAGCGTGGTCCCGCTCCTGGCGGACGGGCGGATCGTCCTGGTGCGCCGGGTGGACGACGACCGCTGGGCGATCCCGGGGGGGATGATGGACTGGGGGCAGGACGTGGAGGCCACGGCGCGCCGCGAGCTGGAGGAGGAGACGGGGATGCGCATCGTGGCGGTGCGGCGGCTGCTGGGGGTGTACTCGTCCCCCGACCGCGACCCCCGGGCGCACGCCGTGAACGTGACCCTGGTGGCCGACGTGGAGGGCACCCCGGAGATCCAGGACCCGCTGGAGGTGAGCGAGATCCTCCCCTTCGCCGTCGCGGACCTCCCCTGGGGGTACCTTGCCCACGACAACGAGCGCCAGCTGCGCGACTACCTGGCCGACCGGACGGTGGTGGCGTGAGCAGGGGCTGCTGAAGCGCGACGACGTAGAACCGGTCTCAGGTGAGAACGATGTCCGAATTCCGCGAGAAGCTCACGCTCCTCCTCATCGACAAAGCTCTTCTCGGCCTCGTGTTCGCGTGTTTCGGCCTGTACGCGAGTCACCTCCTCGAACGCGCGAAGGGCGACAACACCTTCAGGCACGAGGTGGCACGGGTACAGCTCGCAAAGCTGGAGGAGACCTGGAAAGCGCTGAGCGACTACGAGGGCATCGTATTCAGCTGGCGCGACGAGGTCCTCTCCCTGGAGCGCCTACCCGCCAGCTTCCGAAAACCCGCCTCTGAACGCAAGGCCCTTTCGAAGAAGAAGGCCGATGATGCTCGGCGTGCCAGGGAGCACTTCTTCGATCGGTGGGAGGAAAACGGGCTGTACATAAACCCGGAGGAATTCGACCGGCTCCGTCTTCATTACGCGCGTGTGAAGATCCTGGAAGACGCCGAGCGCGACGCCCTCGTGGGCCTGCACCGCAGCCCGTTCGCGGACTCTCTCGCGGAGGAGATCGCACACGAGTTGTACGCCCGGAGACCGACGATCGAGGAGCTTCGTGACCGTGTGCTGACGAATGCGGGCCGCTGACCCAGGAAAGCGGAGATGGTTGTGGTGCGAATTCAGGCCACGGCTTCCGTCCGAATCCCTCGCAGCTCCTCCTCCACGCGCTCCAGCTCGCGCGCCAGCCCCAGCTCCGCGTAGGCGTCGCGGGCCTGCTCTAGGTACGCCTGCGCCTCCGGGAGCCGGCCGCACGACAGGTGCAGGAGCCCGTACTCCTGGTACAGCCCGGCGGACTTGACCGGGGGGAGCCCCCGCTCGCGGCAGACGACGAGCGCCTGCTCGTAGAAGACGAACCCCTCCTCGTCGCAGCGGGCGCGGGCGATCCGCCCGAAGAGCTGGTACACCTCCACCAGCTGCGGGATGTAGCGCCCGGACACCGCGGCCTCCTCCGCCCGCCGGGCCTCCTCCTCCGCCTCGAAGAGCCGCTCCTGGCGCACCAGAGCGTCCCCCAGGTTGCAGCGGAGGAGGATCTCCCAGAACAGGTTGCGGCAGCGGGCCAGCCCCTCGCGGAAGATGGCCTCCGCCGCGCCCGTCTGCCCCCCCTCCAGCAGCACCAGCCCCCGGTTGTTGTACCAGTAGAGCATGGCGCCCTCGTCGCCCGTGGCCTCGATGCAGGCGCGGGCGCGCTCCAGGAGCTCCTCGGCCTCGGCCAGGTCGCCGCGGTTCAGCGCCAGGATGGAGAGGTTGGTGTAGAACGGCCACTCCAGCCGCGGGTCCTCGCTCCCCCGGGCCAGGCGGAGCCCCCGCTCGTACCAGGAGCGCGCCTGCTCGCGGCGCCCCCAGTCGTCGCACAGGTTCCCCAGCCCCTGGCAGGCGATCACCTGCCCGTCCAGGTCGAGCTGGTTCTCGCTGAGCACGTAGCTCTGCTCGTACCACGACCACGCCTCCTCCAGCCGCCCCGCCGCGCGCGTCACCCGCCCGAGCCGGCGCAGCGCCAGGACGTGCGGCCCCTTCTCCCGGAGGTCGCGGGCGATCTCCAGCGCCATGGTGTAGATGCGCTCCGCCTTGTCCAGGCGGCGGTCCACCTCCTCCATCTCCCCCGCGCGCACCAGCGTGCCGGCCGCCGCGGCCGCGTTCCCCGCCTCCTGCTCCTGGATGGCCTGGAGCACCAGCGTGAAGAGCCCCTCCAGCCGCTCGCGGGCTCGCTCGGCCAGCCGGGGGACCAGCTCCCGCAGCCGCGACGCGTCCACCACGCGCTTCCCCACCGTGGCGTACGCCCCGGAGCGGGCCCACACCTTGTCGGAGTCCACCCGCGAGGTGCCGATCACGGCATCGCTGAGCGGGAGGAACTCCTCGGAGTCGGGGATGAGCGCGAGCGCCCGTTCCACCAGGAGGTGAGACGACATGCGTGGTGTCCGGCTTTTCGGGAAAGGGTCCGGCGGCTGGCGCCGATCAGCCGCCCGCCATGGTGTACGCTCCGCCCCGCGCCGCGTAGACGGAGAAGTGCGGGGTGGTGGCGGAGAGCCGCGTCCCGTTCAGGCTCACCGTGCCCCCCAGCGACGTCCACCCGCCGTTCTCCCACCGCCCCACCTCCAGGCCGCCGCCCAGCGGGAGCGACACCCCGGTGAGCGGGAAGGAGAGGGTGACCGGGGTGTTGAACTGGATGCCGTGCGGCTCGAACTCGGCGAGCACCCGCCTGCCGAGCACGGCGTTCTGCGGCAGGACGATGGTGATGACCGTGTCCTGGGGGAGGGCCCCGGCCGGGACGTCCACGCGGAAGCCGTTCAGCTCCACCCACCCGCCGCTCGCGGCCGAGATCCGCTTGGAGGCGCTCCGCGTGCCGTTCAGGTCGGGGAGCGAGGTGAACTCCAGCACTCCGCCCAGGGAGGACGTGAGCGAGGCGGAGGGGGTGGCGTCGGGCGCCAGCGGGGTGCCCGCGGGCTCGGAGCACCCGGCGAGCGACAGCAGAGCGGCGACGGCCGGGAGCAGGAAGCGCTTCATCGGAACCATCCCTCAGGGTGGACGTGGCGATCTGCTCCCGTCCAAAGCACGTGCCGTGCCGTGGCGCACCGGGGAGAAAGGCATGCGCCCCAGGGCTTTGCCCCTCCCGCGGGGCCGCCGAGGGCCGCCCCGGCTGCACAAAAAACGTGCAGGATCACGAATATGGGGAAGCGCCGTCCAGGCCGTAGTCGCGGACCTTGCGGGTGAGGGTGTTGCGGTGGAGCCCCAGGACCTCGGAGGCGCGCCCCATGTGCCCGCCGACGGCGCGGAGGACCTCGCGGATGTGGAGGCGCTCCACCTCGGCCATGGAGAGGGTGGGACCGTAGCCGGAGAGCGGGGCGCCGTCCGCGGCGGGGGCGCCGGCGGGGCGGAGCTGGTCCAGGGGGAGGTGCTCCACCCGGAGCACGGGGCCGTGGGAGAGGAGGACGGCGCGCTCGGCGACGTTCTTGAGCTCGCGGATGTTCCCCGGCCAGTCGTGGGCGCGGAGCAGCTCCAGCGCGGAGCGGGCGACGCCGTGCAGGGGGCGCCCGTAGCGCGCGGCGTAGCGCGCGACGAAGTGCCGGGCCAGGAGCTCCAGGTCGCCGCCGCGCTCCACCAGCCGGGGGAGGTGCAGGGTGACCACGGCGAGGCGGAAGTACAGGTCGTCGCGGAAGGTGCCGGCGGCGATGGCGGCGCGCAGGTCCTTGTTGGTGGCGGCCACCACGCGCACGTCCACGGGGATGCGCCCCTCGCCGCCGACGCGCTCGATCTCCCGCTCCTGGAGGGCGCGGAGGATCTTGGACTGGAGCGCGAGCGACATGTCGCCGATCTCGTCCAGGAGGAGGGTCCCCCCGCTGGCCCGCTCGAAGCGCCCGATCTTGCGGGCGATGGCCCCGGTGAAGGCGCCCTTCTCGTGCCCGAACAGCTCGGACTCCAGGAGGTTCTCGGGGATGGCGGCGCAGTTGATGGCGACGAAGGGGCCGGAGGCGCGCTCGCTGTTGCGGTGTACGGCGCGGGCCACCAGCTCCTTCCCGGTCCCGCTCTCCCCCAGCACCAGCACGGTGGCGTCGCTCCCGGCCACGCGCCCCACCATCCGGAACACCTCCAGCATGGCGGGGGAGGCGCCGATGGCGGAGTCGTCCTCCGCGGCGTCGGCGGCGGAGGGGAGGGGGACCACCTCCTCGGGCGGGGCGAACACCTCCCGGAGCGTCTCCGCCAGCTCCCCGGGGTCGGGGGGAGCCGCGAGGACGGCCACCACGCCCAGCCGCGACGCCTCCACGGTGGTCTGCATGGTGGGGCGGGCGGTGGTGAGCACCAGCGGCCCGGTCACGGCGCCCGTCTCCACCAGGCGGCGCACCAGCGCCATGTCCGCGGCCTCGAAGTCCAGCGACAGCACCACCCCCGCCCACTCCCCCCCCGCCAGCCGCTGCAGCCCCTCGGCCAGCGACGCCACCCCCTCCACCCCGCCCCGCTCGCGCACGGCGGCCCCGAGCGCCCGCGCGGCGCCCGGATCGGGGTCGATGACCAGAATGCAGGGAAGCGCCACGCGTCGCCGGGTTCGGGGTGGGGCCGTGCTTCCCCAACTTGGGGAGCCGGCCGCGCGGGCGCAACGGCACGTTTCACCAAAAAAGTGCGAACGGCAAGGGGATAGGGAACAGGGGACAGGGGATAGCCTGCAACGACGCGACGGGACAACACCCTGAAGGCGCCGCCCCGTCGTTGTAGTTCGTAGTTCCGTCGTACCCGTAAGATCCTGTCGGAGGGAGACACCGGGGCGGTTTCCGGTGGCTCACTCCGGGGTGGCCCCCTATCTCACCTCAAGCGACGCGCCGCACGGACGGCGGCGAGGGCGTCCACGTGCCCGGCCCCCACCTCCCACTCCCCGTACCCCGCGAGCGGACGGGCCGTCGAGGTCAGGATGGCGAGCGCCTGGTCGGGCGTCAGCTTCCCGCCCGCGGCCTCCTCCATGAGCGCCACCACCCCCGCCACGGCCGGCGCCGACATCGACGTGCCCGACATGCAGGTGTAGTTGGGGAGGTTCTGGATCCCGATGTTGCAGGAGCCGACGTCGGAGCTGGCCCCCAGGAGCGGCACCGCCCCGGTGAACGCCCGCGTGGAGACGATGAGCACGCCCGGCGCCATGACGTCGGGGTGGTAGAGCGCGTCGCCGGGGCGCCCGCGCGAGGAGAAGTCGGCCAGCGCGCGGCTCCGCCCGTCGTTGCACTGCGACGCGGAGCCGGTGGGGTCGAGCACGCCGATCTTGCACCCGGCGGCCACGGAGATCACCCACGGCGCCACGCTCTTGGGGTTGAGGGTGTTCTCCCCCGGCCCCTCGTTCCCCGCCGCGAACACCACGGTGATCCCGGCGTCGTACACGGTCTTCATGGCCTCCACCACGGGGTCGGTGGGGTCGAAGTCGCCGGTGTCGCCCCAGGAGTTGTTCACCACCTGGATGTTGTACTTGGCCCGGTTCTCGATCATCCAGTCCACGGCCTGGAGGATGGAGGCGTAGACGATGGAGAGCCCCTCGCCCGCGCTCAGCCCCACCAGGTGCGCGCCGTGCGCCACGCCACGGTAGGCCCCGCCGGTGCTGGCGCCGCTCCCCGCGGCGATCCCGGCGACGTGCGTCCCGTGCCCGCTGGTGAGGTCGGTGTTGGGGACGTTCTCCACGAACAGGTCGCCGCCCAGCCGGGGGAGCGCGGTGGTGTCCTCGGTGAAGTAGCCGAAGCTGGCGGTGAACTTGACGTTCTGCACCATCTTGGTGGGGTGCGCGACGTCGGGGTTCAGGCCGTTGACGCCGCTGTCCAGGATGGCGATCCCCACCCCCTTCCCGGTGTACCCGGCGGCCCAGGCCTGGTCGGCCTTGATGCTCTGCACGGCCTCGCGCAGCAGGAGCTTCTGGGTGCGGTTGGCGTACACCCCCTCCACGCCCGGGAGCCCGGCGACGGCCCGGATCTCGGCGGGGGTGCCGAGGGCCAGGAGCATGGACAGGTGCCTGAACTCCACGACGCCCACGCCCAGGGCGCGCACGGCGCGGGAGATGGCGGGGGTGGAGGTGCGCGCGGCGTCGTAGTTGACGATCACCAGCAGCGGGTCGGCCGGCGCGGCGGTGGCGAGCGCCGCGGCCAGGTCGGGGGCGATCAGCGGGGCGCCGGCGACGGTGCGCGCCGCGCCCTCGGGGGCGCCGGGGAGCATGGTGGGGCCGGAGTCCTGGCAGGCGGCGAGCGCCAGCGCGCAGGCGGTGGTGAGCAGGATGCGCTTCATGGGTCGGGTCCGTGGGTCTCGGGGTCGGGGCGGCCGCCGCCGGATGCGGCGGCCGCGGGTCCTTCGTCGCTTCGCTTCTTCCTGCCCGGCGCGCTAGCGGCGCACCGCCTTCACGGCCGCGAGGGCGTCCACGTACCCGGCCCCGGCCTCCCACTCGGCGTAGCCGGGGAGCGGGCGCGCGGTGCGGACGAGCGCGGCGAGCGCCTGGTCGGGGGTGAGCCGTCCGCGGGAGGCCTCCTCCATGAGGGCGATGACGCCCGACACGTGCGGGGCGGACATGGAGGTCCCCGAGGCGCAGGTGTAGTGGTCCACGTGCTGGAGGCTGATGTTGCAGGTGGTGGCGTCGCTCGTCAGGTCGCTCCCGTTCATCACCAGCCCGAACGCGGCCCGCGACGACACGATGTTGGCGCCCGGCGCGGTCACGTCGGGGTGCACCAGCGGGTCGCCGGGGATGCCGCGGGAGGAGAAGTAGGCCAGCAGCGGGGCGCGCCCGGCGTTGCTCTCGTCCTCGCACAGGGAGACGGAGCCGGTGGGCTCGGGGCTCACGTTCAGCTTGCACCCGGCGGCCACGGAGATCACCCAGGGGGCGGCGCTGTAGGGGTTCAGCGTGTTGGGGCCGGGGCCCTCGTTCCCCGCCGCGAACACCACCGCGATCCCGGCGTCGTGCACCTTCTTGGTGGCGCGGTTGATGGGGTCCTCGGGATCGTAGGCGCCGGTGGTCCCCCAGGAGTTGTTCACCACCTGGATGTTGTACCTGGCCCGGTTCTCCAGGACGTAGTCGAAGCCGGCCAGAGTCCACAGGACGGCGATGGCGTCGCCGGCGCTGATCCCCACCAGGTGGGCGCCGGGGGCCACGCCCCGGTACGACCCCGCGGAGGAGCCGCCGCCGTCGCCGGCCGCGATCCCGGCCACGTGGGTCCCGTGCCCCACGGAGGTGTCGGTGTCGCCGACGTTCTCCACGAACAGGTCGCCGCCGACGGCGGGGGTGCTCCCGTCGAAGACGCCCAGGTCGTCCATCCCGGCGGCGAGCTTGACGTTCTGCACCGTCCTGCCGGGGTAGGCCACCCCGGGGTGGTACAGGCCGTCGATCCCGCTGTCCAGGATGGCGATCCCCACGCCCTTCCCCGTGTAGCCCATGGCGTGCACCTGGTCGGCCCTGATGCTCTGCACGCTCTCGCGCAGGAGGTAGCGGAGCCGCCGGTTGGCGTACACGGAGGAGACGCCGGGGAGGGCCCGGATGGCGGCGACCTGCGCGGGGGTGGCCGAGGCGGCCACCACCGGGAGGTGGCGGAAGGTGAGGACGCCCGCCCCGGTGGCGCGGACGGCGTCGCCCAGCAGGGTGCCGGTGGTGAGCCCCTCCTCGAAGTTGACGAGCACCACCAGCCGGTCGGTCGGCGCGGCGGAGGCCAGCACGGAGGCGAGCACGGCGTCCACCCGGGCGCCGCTCCCCAGGAGGCCGGCGGCGGGGCCGGCGGGGGCGGTCGGCGGCGCCGGCGCCGGAGCGGTCCTGGCAGGCGGCCACGGCCAGCGCGCACAGGGTCAGGGCGAGCCACCTCTTCATCGGTTCCTCCACGGAGCGGGTTGCGATACGGTTGCCGGCACCCCGCCAGGGCAAGCGCGGGACCGGGGGCCGGACCCCTCCGCGCCGTGCCGCGGCGGCGGCGCGGGCCGCCGGGTGGAGGGGGCGCAAGTGATTGCAGGATATTTCGTTGGCGGTGGGTGGGCGGGACGGTCCGAGGGCGCGAGGTTGCGGAGCGGGGGGCGAGCCGCTTTCTTTGAAGGAGGCTGTTTGCACAATTACGGTGAAATCGGCTTCACCGTTCTGGGGCGAGTCCCGCCTCAAAAAAGTGCCGAATGCGCCGCTTCGTGTCACTCTCCTCCGCATGAGCCATCATCCCCCGCCCCCCGGCCCGGGGAGCACGCGCGCCGACGAGACCTTCCGCCGCTTCGTCATGGTGGGGGCGGTGGCGGCTTTGGTCTGGGCTCCGGTGTGGATGTTCTCCGCGGCGTGGCCGGTGGGAGCCGCCATGGCCCTGGGGGGCGCGGCGCTCCTGGGGACGTACGCCGGACGGCGGCGGCTGGGACGGACCCTGGCCGTCCACCTGGCCGTGGGCGTCGCGGTCGCCGCCGTCCTGGGAGTGCTCACGGTTTCCGGGGGGATCTCGGGGACGCGGGGGGTGTGGGTCTTCGCGCTCCCGGCGGCGGTCTCCCTGGCCCTGGGGGCGCGGGAGGCGGCCCGCTGGGGAGCGGCGATCGTCGTCGCCGTGCTGGGGCTGTGGGCGCTGGAGCTTCGCGGCTTCGACTTTCCCGACCTCGCCCCCGGCGGGTCCGGGGAGGGGGAGCGGGCGGCCGTGCACCTGTTCGTGCTGGTGGTGATCCTCGTCCTGTCGCTGATCTACGCCCGCGCGCGCGAGGCCGCCCTGCGGGATCTGCGCGAGGTGACCGCCGACGCCGAGAGGCGGGCGCAGCGGCTGGAGGTGCTCAACGACGTGGCGCGGACCCTCGCCTCCGAGCGCTCGCCCGACCGGCTGTACCGGGCCTTCTACGTCCAGGTGGGGCGGGTGCTGCGCCGCGACGGGTTCTACGTGGCGCTCTGGGACGAGGCGGCGGGGACCATCCGCTACGCCCTCCTCTACGACGAGGGGACGGAGTACCCCGGGGAGCGCGTCCCCCTGGGGAGCGGCCCCACCAGCCGCGCCATCCGGGAGGGGCGCACCGTGCTCTGGGGGGGGAAGGAGGACCCCGAGGGGATTCCCTTCGGGAACACCGGCCGCGCCGCGCGCGCCGCCATCCACGCCCCGCTGGTCAAGGACGGCCGGGTGCTGGGGGTGCTCGCGGTGTTCTCCTACGGCGAGCCGTACTCGGCCGAGGACGTCCGACTCTTCGAGTCGCTGGCCGACCAGGCGGCGGTGGCGGTGGAGAACGCGCTCCTGTACAACAAGGCGCGCGACTCGGAGGTGAGGTTCCGCGAGCTGCTGGCCGCCGTGGAGCGGATGGTGGGGCACTCGGTGGTGGTCACCGACCTGTCCGGCCGGATCACCTACGCCGCCGGGACGGAGAGCACGCACGGCTACGCCCCGGCGGAGCTGGTGGGGGAGCACATCACCGTGATGGGGCGCAACGTGGCCGGGGCCCCCGGGATCGCGGCCGAGTTCACCGCCACCACCGTCCGCGGGGAGCCGTGGACCCGCGTGGTGCAGGCCACCCGCAAGAGCGGGGAGAACTTCCCCATCCTGGTCTCCGCCTCCCCCAGCTACGGTCCCGGCGGGGAGCTGACGGGGGTGGTCTCCATCGCCGTGGACCTCACGGAGCAGATGGAGACGCAGCGGCGCCTCCTCCAGTCCTCCAAGCTGGCCGCCATCGGGGAGCTGGTGGCCGGGGTGGCGCACGAGCTGAACAACCCGCTCACGGTGGTGAAGACCACCGCGCACCTCCTGGAGGCGGAGCTGGAGGGGGAGGCGGCGGAGGATGCCCGCGCCATCCGGGAGCACGCCGACCGCGCGGCCCGCATCGTCCGCGGGCTCCTGCACTTCGCCCGGCAGACCCCGCACGAGCGCACCGCGACCGACCTCAACGAGGTGGTGGGGCGGGTGTGCCGGTTCCGGAAGGCGGGGATGGCCGCCGGGGGGGTGGAGCTGGAGCTGCGCCCCGCCCCCGCTCTCCCTCCGACCCTCGCCGACGCCTCGCAGCTGGAGCAGGTGGTCCTCAACCTCCTGAGCAACGCCGAGCAGGCCATCGCCTCCGGCGGCGGGCGCGGGCGCGTCACGGTGAGCACGGGCGCGGGGGAGGGCGTGGTGCGCTTCGAGGTGGAGGACGACGGGCCGGGGATCTCGGAAGAGGTGCAGGCGCGCCTCTTCGAGCCCTTCTTCACCACCCGCGCGGTGGGGGAGGGGACGGGGCTGGGGCTGGCCGTCTCGCACGGGATCGTGGCCGAGCACGGCGGGACCATCCGCGTCCGCTCCGCGCCCGGCCGGGGCTCGGTCTTCACGGTGGAGATCCCCGTCGTCCCACCGGAGGAGGAGGCGCCGCTCCCCGCCCCCCCGGAGGAGCCCCCCTCCTCCGCCCGGCGCGTGCTGGTGGTGGACGACGAGCCGGAGCTGCGCCGCATCCTCCGCCGCTACCTGGAGGGACGGGGGCACGCGGTGGCGGAGGCCGGCTCGGGGGCGGAGGCGCTGGAGCGGCTGGAGGGCGCCGCCTTCGACGCCCTGGTGCTGGACCTGAAGATGCCGGGGATGACGGGGGAGGAGCTGTACCGCGCCCTGCTGGAGCGTCGCCCCGAACTCGCGGGGCGGGTGGTGTTCGCCACCGGCGACGTGATCTCCCCCGCGCGCAAGGCCTTCCTGGAGGGGACGGGGCGCCCCGTCTTCGAGAAGCCGTACGACCTGGCGGAGCTGGCCCGCGCGGTGGAAGCGGAGGGTTGAGCGGGCTCCCGCCGCCGCGTTAGCACGATCCTCGCGTTCTCCCCCGGGATCGGGGGCGTCGCACCCTCGCGTACAGCCGCAGAACCGGAGGATCTGGAGATGGAGGACAAGCGGTACGAGGTGGACGTGGTGTACCGGGTGACGGTGCGCTACGCGGTGGACGCTCCCGACCGGGAGGCGGCCGAGAGTCTGGCCTGCGAGATGTGGCAGGCGGACGAGGAGGGGATCGACGGGAGCGAGTGGTGCGAGCTGGAGAGCGTGACCGCCCTGAGCGAGGCCGACGAGGCCGGGTGCGGGCGCGACTGCGAGGAGGTGCTCCGCTTCCTCCGCGACCGCGAGCTGGTGATCGAGCGGCTCTCCGAGGACGCCTTCAACCCCGAGGTCCACGACGCGGTCTCCGCCGAGGAGGTCGCGCGGCACCTGACGTGGGACCGGGAGGGGGAGTCCGACGTCCCGCGCGCGGCCCGGGCGCTGGAGCGGCTCTGCGCCGAGCACCGGGTGGTGTGCTTCTCGCGCCCGCGGGTGCGGCGCGGCGAGCGGGGGGAGATCCGCCTGTTCTGCACCCCCCAGCACCTGGAGCGCCTGTCGGCGCTGCTGGACGACGGGGCGCCGGAGCCGGAGACCGAGCCCGCCACCGCCGAGGCGGTGTAGCGGAGCCCGCATGGGAGACGCCGGGACCGCGGAGACGCTCCTCCGGGAGGCGCTGGAGGCCTGGGCCTACGCGCGGAGCAGCCTGGTGGACGAGGTGGAGGCGGTCCCGGCCGGCCGCTTCGACTTCCGCCCGGCGCCGGAGAGCCGCACCCTGGCCGAGCTGGTGCTCCACGTGGTCCGGTCGGGGATGATGATGGCGGGGGAGCTGTCGCGCCCCGACGGCGACTTCACCCGCCAGGGCTTCGAGGCGCACCTCCGCGAGCACGCCTCGGGCGTGGAGGGGGCGGTGGAGAAGGAGGAGCTGCTGCGCGTGCTGCGGGACACGCACGCGGACGGGGAGCGGAGGCTCCGCGCGGCGGGGGCGGAGCACATGCTGCGCCCCATCCGCCAGTTCGACGGGAGCCACGCCTCGCGCCTCGGCTGGATGCACCACGGGATCGGCCACGAGGAGTACCACCGCGGCCAGGTAGCGCTGTACGCCCGGATGATGGGGCTGGTCCCCGCCCTCACCCGCCGCATCCACGGCGAGTAGCCGCGGCCGGGAAAAAAGACGACGGGGCGGCACCGTGATGGTGCCGCCCCGTCGTGCCGTTGCAGGCTGTCCCCTGTCCCCTCTTCCCTGTCCCCTACCGTTGTCCCCTGCCGTTCCTACCGCATCGCCACGGCGCCCATGGCGTGCGCTCGCCTGGCCAGGCCGAGCGCGTAGTCGGCCCACCAGCGGCCGGCGGAGGGGCCGCCGTTGCAGGTGCCGTCGGACTCGCCGGGGCGCTTCACCCAGAGGAAGGCGTCCACCAGGCGGTGGGCGGTGCGCGCGGTGGGCGCGGCGCCGAGGGCCTGGTCGGCGGCGTTGCACCACTCGCGGCCGGTGGCGGTGCCGGCGCCGTTGCGGCTGGTGTCGATGACGAAGTGCTTCCCGCCCACCCGCTGCGAGATCCGCTCCCCGTAGGACACGTTGACGGGGGTGGCGATGAAGTTGGAGACGTTCAGCGCGAAGCCGTCGGCGCGGGCGATCCCCGCCTGCTGCAGCCGCGACGCCATCTCCTCCGGGCGGCCCCAGCGCGCGCTCCCGGCGTCCAGGTACACCGCGGCGCCGGCGCCCTTGAGCACCTCCACCGCGTCGCGGAGGAGCGCCATCCGCTCCTCGCGGCGGGCGGGGGTCAGGCACTCGGTCACCATCAGTGCGTCGGGCTCCAGGATGACCACGGCGCGGCGGCGCCCGATCCCCTGCGCGAAGCCGCGGATCCAGCGGCGGTAGGCGTCCCCGCCGCGCGTCCCGCCGGAGGAGTAGTGGCCGCAGTCGCGCTGGGGGATGTTGTAGGCCACCAGCACCGGGGTGGCGCCCGCCCGGGCGGCGGCGGAGGTCACGCGCTCCACGTCGGCGCGCGGGTCGCCGCTCCAGTCGCCCACCCAGTGCGCGGTGGGCTGCGCGGCCATCCACTCCATGAGCGCGGCGTCCTGCGGGCGGGCGCGGCGCCAGGCGTCGGCCTGGCGGCGGGCCTCGCTCACCGGCTGCACGTAGAAGCGGGCGCGGGCCACGGGGTTTGCGTCGGACGGACGGCCGTCGTCGCCGTTCCCGCCGGAAGCGGCGGCCGGGACGGCGGCGCCCGCCAGGGCGAGCCCGGCGAGGAGGAGGGCGCGGAACGAACGGAGGAAAGCGCCGGAAGCGGCGCCGGGGCGGATCGGGGTCATGCGGGGGGTCCCTCTTCGGTAGCCCAACCGGCGTGGCGCGACCCGTGGGTGCGCGCTTTAGCCTTGTGGCTTTGCGTCCCCGCCTTTAGGCGGGTTTGCCGTTTGTCGGAGGTTCCCGGCGGGGGTGCCGGGAATGGCCGTGGGCCGGTGCGCGTTGCACCCGGCGTTCCACGAGGTCAATCTTACTCGGAAACCGCGCAGGCAGGAAGGTTTACGCGGAATCGTGAAGAGATTGTAAAGCTCCGGGTGCCGCATTTTACCGGAACTCCGGGCGTTCTGCAAGTGGGTGGTTCCGGTGCGTGGGTCGTCGGCGGGGCGCTCCGGGTACCCCCCACCCCCGGCCCCTCCCCCACAAGGGGGGAGGGGAGCACGACAACGGCTTGACCCCCCTTCCCCGGCCCTTTCCCCGCAAGGGGGGAAGGGAGAACTGCAACTACAGGCACGAAAAGAAGTTGCGTGAGGGATGCGAGCCCGAAGGGGCGAGACCCGGCGCAGTTTGCCGGGGCTCGACTCCGTTAAGCACGGTTGTATCGTGCTTTACGGAGCCGCAGCCCGACCCCCGCGCCCGCGGGGGGCACGCCCGAACCCTCTCACCGCACCAGGTGAAACCGCTCCTGACGGCCCAGCACCCAGCTTCGCTCCCCCGCCGCGTTCAGCCGGGCCTCGTCCTCCAGGGCCATCCGCACCGGCTGCCCGTCCCACTCGGGAACGGGGGAGGTGGCCTGCAGCTCGATGGAGAACCAGGTCTCCGGACGCAGGGGGACGTCGCCCCGCCCGGGGACCCCCTCCTGCCGGTCCCACATCCCGATCAGCGGCCCGGCGCCGTGCCCGTGGTCGCCCACCGGGTGGGTGTAGACGGAGCCGTCGATCCCCTCCGCGCGCATCCGCTCCCGCACGCGCCGCAGCACCTCGTTCCCCGTGCGCCCGGGGGCCATCTCCTCCAGGTGCAGGTCCTGGAGGCGGTTGGCGCGGCGGAGGGCGGCCTGCAGCCCCGCGGGGGCGTCGGTCTCCCCCGGGCGCAGGACGTACCCCATGTGCTGGTTGTCGGTGTTCAGCCCCAGCGCCGTGACCCCGAAGTCGCAGTGCAGCACGTCCCCGCGCAGGATCACCGGGCTCGCCGAGTCGCCCATCTCCACGCCCCGGCGCTGCACCTCCACCGAGGGGTGGAACCAGGTCCCCAGCCCCAGGTCGTTGACCCTCTGGCGCATCCACCACACCACGTCGTCGGTGCGCGTGGTCCCGGGGACGACCACCCTCTCGGAGAACGCCTCGGCGATGATGGCGTGGGCGGTCTCCTGCATCCGCACGTAGACGGGGAGCATCTCGGGGAGCCGCTCCTCCAGGTACTGCAGGGGGAGGAGCTCGCGGCGCACCACCCGCTCGCGGTAGCGCGGCGGTAGCGCGGCCCGGAGCTGCTCCCACTCCCCGGCGCTCAGGCCGTCGGAGAAGGCGTGCGTGTGCGAGGTGTTCACGGCGATGGTGCGCGGGTCGCACGCCTCCACCACGGGGGGGAGGAGCTTCCACTGCTCGGGGCCGAAGGGCTCGGCCGGGCGCACCCGACCCGCCGCCGCCCCCAGCGGCGCATCCGGGTCGCGCACCACCCGGTACAGGCCGCCCTGCGAGGTGCCCCCGATGGCGACGCGCTCCACGCCGCGCTCCGGCCCCCGGTCGCAGAACAGGTAGATGGTCCGCCGCCGCGCGGCCATGGTGGTGGGCGACACCAGGGCGCGGAAGACGGGGTCCTCGTCGTACTCCCGCATGGGGACGATCCACATCCCCACCCCGTGCTCGCGCATCAGCCGGGGGAGGACGCGCTCCAGCCGCAGCCGGAGCCACTCCTGCCGGGTGGCGGCCTGCTCGCGCAGCGTGCCGAGGGGGCGCTCCTGCGCGGCGGCGGGCGCGGCGAGGAGGGCCGGGAGGAGGAGGGCGGGGAGGAGGCGCTTCATGGGTGCGGGCGTGTAGCAGGGGACAGGGCTCGGGAAACGCGCAGGCGGAGTCTACCGCCCCGTCCCGCCGGCGGGCAAGACGGGGGCGGGACCGCGGCGCCGGGCTCTTGCCGGGCGGGCACGCACCGGCCATCCTGGGGCGGTCCGGGCGCGCGGCCCGGCTCAACCATTCCCCGTACGGAGGTCCCGATGACGTCCCGCGACGACTCCCCGCCCCCCGATCTACGGATGGTTCCCGTCCGGGACGAGCTGGCCGACGCCGTGCAGGCCCTGAGCGCCGGACAGCTGTTCGCCTACGTGCTGACCGCCGCCGAGGAGCTGGAGCCGGACGCGGCGGAGGAGCTGCGCGAGCGGGTGCGCGCCCTGGCCCGCAAGGTGGTGGACCGTGCCCTGGGGGGCCGCGGCGCGCCGTCCGCCGTGGAGCTGAGGGAGGCGGCCTCCTCCCTCATGGAGGAGGTGGAGGCGCTCGCGGGGCCCGCGCTGAAGGAGCTCCTCCGGTCCGCCGAGGCGGAGGAGGTGCTGGCCGAGGTGGGACTCCTGCTCCGCGAGGCCGCACTGGAGTCGCTGGAGATGGACGTCGCTCTCGGGAGGCACCCGGAACAGGGCCTGCTCCTCACCGCCCTGCCGGTTACCCGCCATCAGGCGCACGTCTGGCTCCTCGGTGCGCTGTATGACCGGCTGGAGGAGTGGGTGGCGCGGGACGCCCTCCTCATGTGCGAGCGCGTCGCCGTGGACTGGTGGTTCAGCCGGTGGACCCCGGCGCGGACCCCTCCCGAGCACGAGTTCGCGCAGGGGGTGCGGGAGCAGGAGCTCGCCCTGGTGGACCGCCCCTTCCTGGGGCTGGGAGGCCGGACGCTGGTGGAAGCGCTGGAGGAGGACGGGGAGCTGGACGGCCTTCCGGAGAAGCAGCGGCGCATGGCCCGCGGCCTCCGGGACTCGGTCGTGGGCGTGTGGGAGGTGAGCGAGCGAGACGGGGAGCGGGTGGTCCTCAGGGGGCCGCTGGACGGCTCCACGTACGAGGTGCGCGAGCACGCGCCGGAGCAGCCCTACGGGACCGGCGCCCTCGCTCTGGGGCGGCTCATCCCCTTCGGAGACGGGACGTGGCTGCGCTCCCCGGGGATGTTGATCGTACCGGGGTTCGGGGACCGGGCGGAGGAGATGGCCGAAGCGATGGAGGCGACGGACGGCCTCCCCGAGTGCGCCGTGGTGGAGGGCCTGATCTCCTCCCTCGGCGGCTACACCCGTCTCCCCCGCGAGCTCCCCCCCGCGCCGGGGGTGCGCGAGGCGAAGGAGGCGATGGAGGAGCTGACGCCCCTGCTGGTGGAGGAGGGGATCGCGACCGAGGCGGCTCCGGACGACATCCCACCCGGCATGGACCTTTCCCGCCTCCCCGCCGACGGAAAGGTCTACGACTTCGCCGTCGACGTGGTGATGGCGGACTGGATGCAGGCGCTGGGCGAGATGGCGAGGAAGGCGGACGCCCGGAAGGCGCGCAAGGAGAAGCGGAAGAAGGAGGGAAAGAAGCGGAGGCGGCGCTGAGGCCGCCTCGCTCCGGCCGGCGTCAGCGGTCGGCCACGCCCCTGCCGCGGTAGCGGTCGGCGCCGGTGCCCAGCACCTTGCGGGAGTAGCCGTTCTCGGGGTCGCGCCCGCGGCGCAGGGCGCGGTCCACGGCGTTCTCGCCGCGGTTGTAGGCGAGGAGGGCGAGGCGCACGTCGCCGTCGTAGTAGTCGATCAGCCTGCGCAGGTAGCGGAAGCCGACGCGCAGGTTGGCGCGGGGCTCCAGCACGGCTTCGGCGGTCCGCATCCGCCGGTCGATGCTGCGGGCGGTGCCGGGCATGAGCTGCGTGAGCCCCAGGGCGCCGGCGTGGCTGCGGGCGCGCGGGTGGAAGCGGCTCTCCACGCGCACCAGGCGGAAGGCCAGCTCGGGGTCGATCCCCTCCTTGCGGGCCTCCTCGTGGATCATCCTGGCCATCTCCTCGGAGATCTCGTAGCGCCGGGCGTACCCCCAGGCGCCGAACTCCTCGCGGAACCGGCGCGCCTCCTCGCGCAGCCGGATCCAGAAATCGCGCCCGAAGGTGGCGTGGTCGGCCGCCCGCGGGGCGGCCGGGGCGGCCAGGCGCAGGCTGTCGGCGCTCTGCCCGGACGCGGGCGAAACCCAGGCGCACAGCGCGAAGACCGCCAGGTACAGCGGGTGGCGCAGCCCGGTGGGAAGCGCCGAAGTGCTCGCAGCGCAAGGCGATGCGTTCAAGTCAGTCCTCCTGGTTGCAGGGTCCGGAAGCCGGGGCGTACGCAGATAATGGGCCGGAAGTGGGGGGCGGGTCAAGAGTCATGGCCCGGACGGCGCGGTCTCACCTCCTCCGCTTGCGGGCGTACATGGCGGCGTCCGCTTCGGCCAGGAGCGCCTCCACGGTGCACAGGCGGGCGGGGTCGTACCAGGCCACTCCTACGCTCAGCGACAGCTCGGGTCCCTCCCCCCGGGCGGCGTTCCGCTCCCTCACCCGCGCCTGGAGCCGGTCGGTCATCGCCTTCCCCTGCCTGCGTGAGGTCTCCGGCGCCAGCACCACGAACTCGTCCCCGCCCACGCGGGCGATCACGTCGGAGTCGCGAAAGATCTGCCGCAGGATTCCGGCGGTCTCCACCAGCGCCCGGTCGCCGGCGGTGTGGCCGAAGCAGTCGTTCAGCGGCTTGAGGCCGTCCACGTCGGCGAACAGGAGCGCCAAGTCGCGCCCGGTCCGCTGCGCCAGCCGGAGCTGCTGCTGCGCCAGGGCGAGGAAGCCGCGCCGGTTGTACAGCCCGGTCAGCTCGTCGGTGAGCGACAGGCGGCGGGTCTCCTCCTCCGCCCCGCGGCGGGCGGTGACGTCGCGCGAGTTCACCACCAGCCCCCCCACCTCGGGCGCGTGCAGCAGGTTGCGCCCGGTGGACTCCATCACGCGCCAGCTCCCGTCGCTGTGCCGGATGCGGCACTCCAGGGCGATGGGGACGCCGGGGCTGCGCAGCGCCAGGTCGAAGGCGTTGCGGGCCTGCGGGAGGTCTTCCGGGTGGAGGAGCGCGAACAGCTCGCACGCCAGCAGGTCGTCGGGGGCGTAGCCGAGCACCCGGCGCACCGCGGGGCTCACGTAGCGGATCCGGGCCCGCGCGTCGGCCACGGTGATCACGTCGGTGGCGTACTCGATCAGCGAGCGGAACCGCTTCTCCCGGGCCGCGACGGCGGCCTCGTTGCGCTTGCGCAGGACGTACTGGCCGATCCCGCTCCCGGCGGCCACCAGGGTCTCCCGGGTCTCCGCGTCCGGCTCGGCCGCGTCGCGCGTGAACAGCTCCACCACGCCGAACACCTCGTCGCCCAGGAGCACGGGGAAGGCGAAGACGGAGCGGAGCGCGCCGCCCGCGGCGCGGGTGGGCGCCGGGCCGCGGGCGAGGTCGGGGACCCACAGGGGCGCGCGCTCCTCCCACACCCGGCCGGGGACTCCCACGCCCGGGAGGAACACCAGCCTGCGGCTCACCTCCAGGAGGGGCTCCCCGCGCGCGCCGGGGGCGGTCCAGGTGGCGGCGTGGCACAGGACGGGGGCGTCGGGCTCGGCCTCCCAGAGGAGGCCGGCCTCCCACTCCAGCCCCTCGCACAGGGCGGCGAGGACGCGGGGGGCGGCTTCCTCCCAGCTCCGTGCCTCGGCCAGCACCCGGTCCACGGCGTGCCCGGTCCGGAGGCGCCGCTCGGCCCCGCTGCGGCGGGTGACGTCGCGGAGGAAGACGGCGGTGCAGTGCTCGGGCCCGCAGTCGTACTCCGCGCGGCTCAC
Source organism: uncultured Gemmatimonadales bacterium (assembly GCA_963733105.1). GTDB lineage: Bacteria > Gemmatimonadota > Gemmatimonadetes > Longimicrobiales > Longimicrobiaceae > JAFAYN01. The sequence goes on from CAVTCB010000016.1 coordinate 61,854, forward strand.
CTCCACGCGGACGGTGCCTCCCGAGGCGGTGCGGAGGAGGACTTCGGACGGGTACGGGGGGTGGAGCGCGGGGGGAAGCCGCAGGGGCGCGTGGCCCAGCAGCCGCTGCGCGGCGGGGTTGGCGTACACGACGTCGCCCTCCCCGTCGAGGGTGAGGACGGCGTCCGGGCAGGTGTCCACGAGGGCCCGGAACGGATCGCGGACGGCAGGAAAAGCTTGCATCCTTCCTCTTCGGCGGCTCGACTGGCGTGGCCGGGCCCGGAGGGGGCCTCGGCGGTAGCCTCGTGGCTTTGCGTCCCCGCCTTTCGACGGGTTTGCCGTTGTCGTGAGGTGTATCGCTTCCGGGTGCGTGGCGCGCGGCCGGCACCCGGTCCGGAGCTGCCGCACGAGCCGTGCCGGACGGCCCGCGCCTACGCGGCCAGGCTCTGAGGGGAGGCGCTCACCAGCCCACTCCCTCGTCCAGTATACGGTGTTGGCGTACGTACGCGAACTGTCGCGCCCACCCACGGCCGGTCACCTCGCGCACGATCTCCAGCTCCTCCAGGCGGCGCATGGCCGCGGCCACGGTCGGCTGCGTGACCTCCAGCATCGCCGCCGCGCGGGGAATGGACAGGACGACGCGGTGGCGGAGCAGCTCGTAGAGCCGGAGGGCGGACGCCGCCCCGCGGGGAAGCCCGCGGACACGGGCCCGGTCCCTCTCGTAGAGCTCCAGGAGAGCGCGTGTCGTGGCCGTCGCCTCCAGCGCCACGGCCTCCACGCCGGCCAGAAAGAAGCGGAGCCACTGCTCCCATTCCCCGTGCGTGCGGACGCGCTGGAGAGCCTCGTAGTAATCCGCCCGGTTCTGCCGGAAGTAGAGGCTCAGGTACAGGAACGGCTCGCGCAGCACCCCGGCGGCGCATAGGAGCAGCGTGATGAGGAGGCGTCCCACGCGTCCGTTGCCGTCCAGGAAGGGGTGGATGGTCTCGAACTGCGCGTGGGCCAGACCGGCCTTGAGCAGGGGCGGCGTGGGACGGGGCTGGTCGTTGACGAACTTCTCCAGCGCGTCGAGCGCGGCGAGCACCTCGTTCGGCGGGGGGGGGACGAACAGGGCCCGGGACGGCTTCGGTCCCCCGATCCAGTTCTGCACGCGCCGGAACTCCCCGGGCGCCTGCTGGCTCCCGCGGCCTTCCTGCATCAGCAGTCCGTGCAGCTCGCGGATCAGTCGGAGGGTGACGGGGTGACCCTCACGGACCCGCTCGGTGCCGTAGCGTAGCGCGTCCACGTAGCGGGACACCTCGCGTACGTCCTCCAGGGGAACGCCGGGGACGTCCTGCGCCTCGTATTGGAGGAGGTCCGCGAGGGTGGACTCCGTACCCTCGATCTGGCTGGAGAGTACCGCCTCCTTGCGCACGTACATGTAGAGCAGGTGGTCCGGCTCCACCAGGCCGGAGACGCCGTCCAGGCGTCCCAGCGCCACACCGGCCATCTCCAGCACGTGCAGGAGGTCCGGCCCCATCTCCAGCGGTGGGTCGGGTGGAAGCGGGTTGGGAACGAAGGCGGAGAAGGCGTCCGCCCCCCCCTGCTGCTGGATCAGGCGACCGGCGCGTGGAGAGGCGATCATGAGGGGGAGCTCCGGAGGGGGAGTCTTGACGCCCGGGGGTGAACCGAGCTTTAATTGCTCCGGGAGCAATTAAAGCATAAGCTCCGAAATTTTCAATGCTGGATCCTGGAGGCCCGATGCACGCTGATGATTCTCGGGATGGCGCAGGCCTCCCCCACGTCGACCTGGCCCACTCCTCCGGCGCCCGCGCGCGCGTCCACCTCCAGGGCGCGCACGTGGCCTCGTGGACCGACGCGGCGGGGGAGGAGCTGCTCTTCGTCAGCTCGCGGTCGCGCTTCGAGCCCGGCGCGGCCATCCGCGGCGGTGTCCCCGTGATCTTCCCCCAGTTCGCCGACCAGGGGCCGCTCCCCAAGCACGGCTTCGCGCGCACCGCGGCGTGGGAGCCGGCGGAGCAGGGGACGGACCCCGACGGCGCCGCCTTCGCGCTCCTCCGCCTGGCCGACACCGACGAGACGCGCGCCCTCTGGCCGCACCCCTTCCGCGCCGAGCTGCGCGTGACGCTGGACGGGGCGCTCACCCTCGCGCTGCGCGTGGCCAACACCGGCGACGGCACCTTCGCCTTCACCTGCGCGCTCCACACCTACTTCCGGGTGGGCGACGTCCGCGAGGCCGCCGTGGAAGGGCTGCGCGGGGTGCGCTACCTGGACAAGGTGGAGGCGGGCGCCGCCGGGACCGAGGAGCGCGACGCCGTCACCGTCGCGGGCGAGGTGGACCGCGTCTACGTGGGCGCGCCCGACCGCCTGCTCGTGCGGGACGGGTCGCGCGGCCGGACCGTGGTGCTGGAGAAGGAGGGCTTCGCCGACGCCGTGGTGTGGAACCCGTGGGCCGGGCTGGCCCGTGAGCTCCCCGACATGGCCGACGACGAGTACCTGGAGATGCTCTGCGTGGAGGCCGCCGTCGCCACCGAGCCCGTCCACCTGGCTCCGGGCGAGGAGTGGACCGGCACCCAGCGCCTCGGCGTCGAGCCGGCTGTCGACCGTCCTGTAACGTGATCATGGTAGCGAGATGTGATCACGTTCGCGTGGTCATGATCACGTTCTCTCGACTTTGGTCCAGGCTGCATCCCTCCCTCCCTTCAGGAGCCTGATCCTTCCGCTCCGCCGCAGGTCGGCGAGCGCGCGGTTGATCGTCGGGCGGCTGACGCCCGGACACCCCCGCTCGACGTCTGCGAACCGGAACTCCTGCGGCAGTCGGTCGATCACGTCCAGGACCAGCTCACGCTTCGCACCATGTGAGGAGGTGACCAGATCCACCCGGCGCTGGAACTCCCGATACGCGGAGCGCAGCATCACTCCGAGAAAGTATTCCCACCAGGGCAGGAGAGAGTGTGTTCCTTCATGCCATCCCTGGGAGGATCGGGCCAGGGCATCGTAATAACCCTCTCTGGTTTGCTCGACGATCTGCTCGAGACTTACGTATCTCCCCACTTCGTAGCCCGCCTGATAGAGAAGGAAGAGGCTCAGTAGCCGGGCCATGCGGCCGTTGCCGTCCAGGAAGGGATGAATGCAGAGGAAGTCCAGTACGTAGGCGGGGATGAGGAGTAGCGGGTCCACATGGCCTTCCATCCAGAGACGAGAGAACCGTTCGTGCAGCCGCTCCATGGCCTCCGCGGTCTGATGCGGCGGGACGGTGTGGAAGCGGATGCGCCGCGTTCCGTCAGGAAGCGTCTCGGTGATCTCGTTTGCGGCCGACTTCCATCGCCCGCCGTAGCCCGGCATGAACTGGTAAAGGTCCCTGTGGAACTGGAGCACCACACCTGTGCGAAACGGAATGTGTGCGTAGCTCGCGTGGATCGTCTGCAGGATGTCTCTGTAGCCGGCGATCTCCTGCTCCGAGCGGTTGCGCGGCTCCGTCCGATGTGCGACGAGTTGACGGATCCGTTCCGGTGGTGCGACCACACCCTCGATCCGGTTCGACGACTCGGTGCTCTGGATGACGGCCGCTTCCCGGAGGGTCGCGAGCACCTGCGGTGATTGCTCCTTGAAGAGCTCCTGCCTCCCCTTGAACTCCCCCAATTCCCGGACCGTAGTCAACAGGACGGGGGTGATCCGCTGGCTCTCCAGAAAGCCCGGCTCGAAAGAGCGCACGTGTATCCTTGGGAATGTGATCATCTCGAATTCGTTTTGATCATGTTAATCGATCATGATCACGTTTCCAACGGTGTTCCGTGAAGCGCTGAAAGGCCTGAGCCGCTTCTCCCGCCCCTGGCGTCCGCTCCCCCCGCCGTGTTATTCAGAGGCGTCCCTCACCGCCCGACCCCCGAAAGGAAGATCCATGATCCGACGGCCCTCCGTCGCCCCACGCCTCGCCCTGGCCGCGCTCCTGGCCGTGGCCGCCGCGCCGCTCGCCGCGCAGGGCCGCCCCGTCGCCGGGGGCGCCGCCCTGTTCGACCCCGCGCTGTTCGCGGCCATGCGCTACCGGATGATCGGGCCGGCGCGGGGCGGGCGCGTCACCACCGTGACGGGCGTGCGGGGGCAGCCGCACACCTTCTACATGGGCTCCACCGGGGGCGGCGTGTGGAAGACCACGGACGCCGGGCACAGCTGGGCCAACGTCTCCGACGGCTTCATCGACGTGGCCTCCATGGGCGCCGTCGAGGTGGCCCCCTCCGACACCGCCGTGGTGTACGCGGGGACCGGTTCCGAGGGCCTGCGCAGCAACGTCTCCACCGGCCGGGGGATCTGGCGCTCCGGGGACGCGGGGCGGACGTGGAGCTTCGCCGGGCTGCGCGACGTGGGGCAGATCGGCGCCGTGCGCGTCCACCCCCGCGACCCCGACAGGGTGCTCGTGGCCGCGGTCGGGAACGCCTTCGCCAGGAACCGCGAGCGGGGCGTGTACCGCACCAGCGACGGGGGGCGGACGTGGAAGAACGTCCTCTTCCTCTCCGACAGCACCGGGGCCGTGGACGTGGAGCTCCAGCCGGGGAACCCCGACGTGATCTATGCCTCCATGTGGCGCGCCGAGCGCAAGCCGTGGACGGTCGTCAGCGGGGCGCGCGAGGGGGGGATCTACCGGAGCACCGACGGGGGGGAGAGCTGGAAGAAGCTGGGCGGGGGGCTCCCCACCGGGCTGTTCGGGAAGAGCAACATCGCCGTCACCGCCGCGAACCCCCGCCGCGTCTACGCCCTGATCGAGGCGAAGCCGGGCGGAGGGCTCTACCGCTCCGACGACGCCGGGGACACCTGGACCCAGGTGAGCGACTACGCGCAGCTCATCACCCGCCCCTTCTACTACACCAACATCACCGCCCACCCCCGCGACCCCGACGTGGTGTACGTGGGCACCGAGGGGTTCTACCGCTCCGCCGACGGCGGCAGGACGTGGCGCACCCTCCCCACCCCGCACGGCGACAACCACGACCTGTGGATCAACCCGGACCACCCGGAGATCATGGTCCAGGCCAACGACGGCGGGGTCAACGTCACCCTCAACGGCGGGCGCACCTGGTCCACCCAGTACAACCAGCCCACCGCCGAGATCTACCAGGTCTACGTCGACAACCAGTTCCCCTACCGCGTCTACGGGGCGCAGCAGGACAACTCCACCCTGATCGTCCCCTCCCTCCCCCTGTCGCAGTCGCCGCCGGACGACCCGGTGCAGTCGTGGCGGCAGGGGCCGGGGTGCGAGACCGGGCCCATCATCCCCCACCCCACGAACCCGGACACCGTCTACGGCTCGTGCAAGGGGCAGTACTCGCGCATGAGCCTGCGCACCGGGCAGGAGGAGCAGTACTGGGTGGGAGCCCAGTCGCTGTACGGGAACCCGGGGAAGGACCTGATCCTCCGCTTCCAGCGCGTCTCCCCCATGGAGATCTCCCCGCACGACCCGCGGGTGGTCCTCTACGGCTCGCAGCACGTGCACCGCACCACGGACGAGGGGGTCACCTGGGAGCGGATCTCCCCCGACCTCACCGCCAACGACCCGCGCTACCAGTCGGTCATCCCCGGCGAGCCCATCACCATCGACGTCACGGGGGAGGAGACGTACAGCACCCTGTACGCCATCCGCGAGTCCCCCCTGGAGCCGGGGGTGATCTGGACCGGCGCCAACGACGGCCCCGTCCACGTCACCCGCGACGGGGGGCGGAGCTGGACCGAGGTCACGCCGAAGGGGCTCCCGCCGGGCGGGCGCGTGCAGACCATCGAGCCCTCGCCGCACCGGAAGGGCTCCGCCTACCTGGCCGTGCTCCGCTACCTGCTGGGCGACTTCCGGCCGTACCTGTACCGCACCGACGACTACGGGCGCACCTGGACCCGCCTGGCCGACGGGACCAACGGCATCCCCGCCGACCACCCCACCCGCGTGGTCCGCGAGGACCCGGACCGTGAGGGGCTGCTGTACGCCGGGACCGAGTTCGGGATGTGGGTCTCCTTCGACAACGGGCGGGGCTGGCGGCCCTTCCAGCTCAACCTCCCGCACACCCCGGTCACCGACCTCAAGGTGCACCGCGGGGACCTGGTGGTCTCCACCCAGGGGCGCTCGTTCTGGATCCTGGACGACCTGGCGCCGCTCCACCAGCTCGCCGACAGCGTGCGCGCCGCGGGGAGCTTCCTGTTCGCGCCGCGCGCCGCGTACCGCACCCGCTACGCGTCCGGGTTCGGGGGAGCGGAGTCGGCGCGCGCGGCACCGTCCGACCCGCAGTACCTCCCCGCGGGGGCGGTGATCGACTACTTCCTGGCCGACACGGCGGGCGTGGTGACGCTGGAGATCCTGGACGCCGCGGGGCGGACGGTGCGCGGCTTCACCAGCCAGGGGGCGGGGGAGCGCGTGCAGGCGCCGGAGCAGCCCGGGATGCGCGCCCCCACCCTGGAGGTGGCGGGGACGCCGCGGCTCCCGCGCGGCCGCGGGCTCAACCGCTTCGTGTGGGACCTGGCGATGCCCGGGCCCTGGGACGCGAACCCGCAGCGGAGCGGGCGCAACGGGCCCACGGTAGCCCCGGGGACGTTCCAGCTGCGCCTCACGGCCGGCGGACGGGTCTCCACGCGGCCGCTGGTGGTGCGCCCCGACCCGCGCGTGGAGCGGGACGGCGTCACGCAGGCCGACCTGGAGGAGCAGCTCGCCCACAACCTGCGCGTGCGCGACCTGGTGAGCGAGGCGAACGCCCTGGTCGCGCGGGTGCAGGAGGCGCGGCGCGGCGCGGCCGCGGGAGCGGACACCGCGCGGCTGGCGGCGCTGGAGGGGCGGCTGGTGGCGGAGCGGGTGCGCTACGGGCGGCCCGGGCTCCAGACCCAGATCACCTACCTGTACGGGCTCACCAACCAGGCGGCCCAGAAGGTGGGGCGCGACGCGGTGGAGCGCTACGCCGTGCTGCGGCGCGATCTGGACGCCGCGAAGGCCGAAGCCGACGCCCTCCTGGGCCCCGCGAGGTAGCGCGCGCAACCTTTTTGCATCTCGGGTGTAATGGGGGCACGCCCGGGGGCCGCCCGTCCCCGGGTCTCATCTGTTGTCGGGGGGTTCACCCCGGCGGAAAGCGTGTCTATGGCGAAGCAGGAAGGGATCGAGGTAGAGGGCGTCGTCACCGAAGTCCTCCCGGACCGGATGTACCGCGTCAAGCTGGAGAACGGGCACCAGGTGCTCGCCTACGGCGCTGGAAAGATGTCGAAGTTCAAGATCAAGGTGCTGCAGGGGGACCGCGTCACGCTCTCCCTCTCCCCGTACGACCTGACCCGCGGACGGATCACGTACCGGCACAAGTGAGCCGGCGCTCCGGCGCTCCCCCGCCCGCCGGAACGGAAAGAGCCCTCCCGACCCATGGGTCGGGAGGGCTCTTTCGCGCCCCCGCGAGGGGGCGCGGTCAACCCGTGGTCAGACGGGGGTGACGTTCTCGGCCGCGGGGCCCTTCTGCCCCTGCGTGATCTCGAACTCCACCTGCTGTCCCTCCTTGAGCGACTTGAAGCCGCTGCCCTGGATGGCGCTGTGGTGGACGAAGCAGTCCTTGGACCCGTCGTCCGGCGTGATGAAGCCGTAGCCCTTCTCGTCGTTGAACCACTTCACGGTCCCGGTGGTACGCATACCGTACTCCTGATGTCGTTGTGCCGTCGAGCTGCGGTAAGTTCCGTACCAGCCGACATGCGTGCGTGATCTGCGGGGTTTCCTCGCCCCCCCGCATCGGGCGTCGCGAACACGAAAAAGGACCGGGACGAAAGTCCAGGTCCTGTCGTACGCTGGCCTCGTTTTTCCGTACCGTCTCGCAATCGCAGACGCAAGCTAGCGGCACGGGGCGGTCCGCGCAAGAGGTGCCCGGAATAGAAGGAGGGGGACGGCCCGCGGGCCGCCCCCCTCCTCTACTCCGGTCCTGCCGGCGCCTACCGGTTGGCCGGCGGCTCCAGGCGGCCGTCGGCGTGGAGCATCAGCGAGCTCTCCTCGTTCAGCCGGTCCAGCCACCGCCCCGCCGCGAGCTGCTCCAGCAGCGTGGGGACGTCGCGCTCCTCCATCGCCCGGTGCGACACGCGCAGGAAGCGGCCGTCGTCCTTGGGGCTCGTCCGGAACTTCCAGGCGTGTCCATGGTCCTCGCCGCGGTCCGCGGTCCGCACCTCTCCCCACCTCCCCGCCGCCTGCTCCCGCAGCGCGCTCCCGAGCTCCCGCGCCACGCGGGTCATCTTCTGCTCGTGGGTCTCTTTTTTCGGGGCCATGCCTGCCTCCATTCATGCGGGGGACGCGGTGTCGCGCCCCGTGCGGTGCCGACGGCCGCGGGTACGGTGTCGGAAGGTCGGGGCGCGCCGGAGCACGCCCTGTTCCTCTCTGTACCCCGCAAAAATCATTTCGTCCATTCCGGGTGAAAGCGGTACGGGGGTTGCGCGGGGAGCGGGTCCCGGGGAAGGCCCTTCCCCTCCGTGCACCCCAGACCTGGAGCAGGCGAGCGATGGACGAGCTGAAGACGCGCGAGGAGGTGGACGCCGCGTTCGGGCGGGAGGTGGCGCTGGTGTACAAGCACAGCACCATGTGCCCCATCAGCGCGGCGGCGCAGCAGCAGGTGAACCGCTACCTGCAGTCCAACCCCGACGCGCCCGTGTACCTGCTGGACGTGAACACCAGCCGCGACGCCTCGCGCTACGTGGCGGAGCGGACCGGGATCGAGCACCACTCGCCGCAGGCCATCCTGCTCCGCGGCGGGGAGGCGGGGTGGCACGCCTCGCACTTCGACATCACCGCGGAGGCGCTGGAGGAGCAGCTCGGCGGCGCGGAGCGGTAGCCGGGAGGGTGGCTCCCTCCCCGGAGGCGCGGCGGGAGCGGCGCACGCTCGCCGCGCTCTGGCTCGTGGTGTTCGCGGTGACCAGCCAGTTCATGATCCTGGCTCCCATCCTCCCCCGCATCTCCGAGCAGCTCCGCATCCCCGAGGCGCGGCTGGGCGGGCTGGTCACCGGCTACTCGGTGGCGGTGGGGGTGGTGGCGCTCCTGGCCGGCCCGGTGTCGGACCGGGTGGGGCGGCGGCGCATGCTCCTGGCGGGCGCGGCGGCCATGTCGGCGGGGCTGGCGCTGCACGCGGCGGCGGGCGGCTTCGGCGCCCTGCTGGCGGTGCGGGTGCTCACCGGCGCGGGGGGCGGGGTGCTGACCGGGGCCACGGCGGCCTACGTGGCGGACGCCTTCCCGGCGGAGCGGCGGGGGTGGGCCAACGGGTGGGTGGCGAGCGGGATGGCGGTGGGGCAGGTGGTCGGGATCCCGCTGGGCACCGTGCTCGCGGCGGGGTGGGGGTTCCGCCTCCCCTTCGTGGCCTTCGCGGGGGCCATGGCGCTGGCCTTCGCAGCGGTGTGGCGCTGGGTCCCGGAGGCGGGCTCCCCCGCGCCGGGCGGGCTCCCCCGCCCGCGGGAGGTCCCGCGCCGCTACGCGGGGCTCCTGGCCCGCCGGGAGGTGGCGGTGGCGGTCGCGGCGTTCGGCGGGATGCTCCTGGGGACGGCGGCGTACACGCTCTTCCTCCCCGCCTGGCTGGAGCACGCCCGCGGCGCCTCCCCGGGGGAGGTGGCCCTCCTCTTCGGCGCGGGCGGGGTGGCGACGGCGCTCGCGGGCCCCCCGGCGGGGCGGGGGACCGCGCCGGGCGGAAACGGCTGGCCGTGGGGTCGGGGCTCCTGCTGGCCGTCGCGATGCTCGCCACCCCCTGGGCGGCGCGCGGGGCCTGGTCCGCGGGCGCGGTGTTCTTCGTGGCGAGCGTGCTGACGGCGGCGCGTGCCGGCCCCTTCCAGACCCTGCTCACCGAGCTGGTGCCGGAGGACCGGCGCGGCTCGCTGATGAGCCTGTCCATGGCGGTGGGGCAGGGCGGGTGGGGGGCGGGCGCCGCACTGGCCGCCCCGGCGTACGCGCGCTGGGGGTACCCGAGCAGCGCCCTGCTGGCCGCCGCCTCGGCCCTGGTGGTGGCCGCCCTGGTGTGGCGCTGGGTGCCGGAGACGGCGCCTACCCCTCGCCCAGGTTCCGCCGCAGGAGCGCGGCGGGGTCGGGGTCGCGCCCCATGAACTCGCGGAACAGGTCGCGCGGGTCGGCCCCGTCGCCCCGCGACAGTACCGAGTCCACGAAGGCCCGCCCCGTCTCGCGGTTGAACAGCCCCTCCCGCCGGAAGCGGGTGAAGGCGTCCGCGTCCAGCACCTCCGCCCACAGGTAGCTGTAGTACGCCGCCGCGTACCCGCCGGAGAAGACGTGCGAGAACCCGGTGACGAAGTGGTTCCTCGCGAACTCCGGGCGCATGGCGAAGCGCGACATCACCTCCTGCGCGTAGGAGATCACGTCGCCGTCCTGCGAGGGGTCGTAGAGGGCGTGGAGGGAGAGGTCCAGCGTCCCGAAGGAGAGCTGCCGCATCTGGTGGGTGGCCGCCATGTGGTTGCGGGCCGCCCGCATCTTCCCGTACAGCTCCTCCGGGATCGTCTCCCCCGTCTCCCAGTGGCGGGCGAACAGGTCCAGCGCCTCCCGCTCCCAGGTCCAGTTCTCCATGATCTGCGAGGGGAGCTCCACCCAGTCGCGCGACACGCTGGTCCCCCCGCGCGAGCGCACCTCCACCCGCGACAGGACGTGGTGGAGAAGGTGCCCGAACTCGTGGAAGACGGTCTGCGCCTCCCGGTGCGTCAGCAGGGCGGGGCGCTCCCCCTCCGGCGGCGACAGGTTCCCGGTGAGCGAGGCCAGGTGGGGGAGCCAGCCGTCCGGGGTGGGCCCGCCGGTCACCAGCCCGGTCATCCAGGCCCCGGCGCGCTTGGACTCGCGCGGGAACCAGTCGGCGTAGAACCCGCCCAGGAAGCGGTCCTCCTCGTCGTGCACGCGGTAGAAGCGGACCTCCGGGTGCCACACCTCCTCCACCGCGTGCTCCGTCACCCGCACCCCGAAGAGCCGCCGCGCCAGCTCGAACATCCCGCCCAGCACCCGGTCCATGGGGAAGTAGGGGCGCAGCTCCTCCTCGTCCAGGTCGTAGCGGGCGTGGCGCATCCGCTCCGCCGCGAAGCCGGTGTCCCACGGCTCCATCTCCGCGATCCCCAGCTCGGCCCGCGCGAACTCCGCCAGCGCCGCGGTCTCCCGCTCCCAGTACGGGCGGGTGCGGACGGTGAGGTCCTCCTCGAAGCGGAGCGCCGTGGCCCCGTCGGAGGCCATGCTGTCGTCCAGGCGGAAGTCCGCGTAGTCGCGGTACCCCAGGAGCCCGGCCAGCTCGCGGCGAAGCTCCAGGAGGCGCGCGATCACCGGGCGGTTGTCGTGCTCGCCCGAGCACGCCCGGTTCATGTACGCGTCGTACATCCGGCGGCGCAGCTCCCGGTTCTCCGCGTACTGCAGGAAGGGCTGGTAGGAGGGAACGTGGAGCGTGAAGCGCCACCCCTCCACCCCCCTGGCCTCCGCCGCGGCTCGCGCCTGCGCCACCGCCGACGGGGGGAGGCCGCGCAGGTCGTCCGGGTCGGTCACCAGCAGCTCGAAGGCGTTGGTGGAGTCGAGCGCGTTGTTGGAGAACTGCGTCCCCAGGCGCGACATCTCCACCTTGATCTCCTCCACCCGGGCCTTCCTCTCCGGGGGGAGGTCGGCGCCCGCGCGCACGAAGTCGCGGATGGTCTTCTCCAGGTGGCGGCGCCGCACCCCCGTGAGGGCGCGTGCCTCCTCCGTCCCCGCGTACTCCCGCACCGCGTTCCAGAGCCCCGCGTTCAGCGGGAGGCGCGCGTTGAAGGCGGAGATCTCCGGGTTCACCACCTCGTACGCCTCGCGCAGCTCCGGGGTGTTCATCACCGCCACCAGGTGCACCACCGGGTACACCGCCCGGTCCAGCCGCTCCTCCAGGTCGTCCAGGCGCTGCAGGGTGTTGGCGTAGGTGCGCTCCCCCGGCTCGGAGACCAGCGCCTCCAGCTCCCGCTCCGCCGCGGCCAGCGCCTCGCGGACGCCGGGGACCACGTGCTCCGGGCGGATCCGGTGGAAGGGGATCAGGTAGTCCTGCGACAGAAGTGGATTCATCTCGGTAGACGGTCTCGGGACGGGTCCCGTTCGGTTTTTTCGTCCGGCGCGTCGGCGGCTCCCCGGCGCGGAGCCCCGCGGAGCGGGGGTCACGATCCGTGCCCGGCGGTACGATCCCTGCTGGGCCGCGCCCGCCGGAGCGCCCCCAAGTTACCGCACGGACCGCGGAGACGCACGTTGATCGTCGACTGCCACACCCACCTGAACCGCTACGCGCCCGGGGAGCCCGCCTCCCTGGCGGAGCGGTACGCCGCGCTGCGGGCGCAGATGGACGCGCACGGGATCGCGCGCGCGCTGGTGCTCACCTCGTACTTCGTGAGCGCCGACCGCCCCGCGCCGGAGGAGGTGCTGGACGCCGTGGAGGGCGACCCGCGGATCGGCGTGGTGGCCGGCGTCCCCTGGCCGCTGCTGGAGTCCGGCGGCCTGGGCGGGCTCCGCGCGCTCCTGGCGGCCGGGCGGCTGAGGGGGCTCAAGCTGTACCCGGGGTACGAGCCCTACGCTCTGGGCGACCCGCGGCTCCGCCCCGTGTACGAGATGGCCGCCGAGCACGGGGTGCCCGTGATGATCCACACCGGCGACACCTACGCCGCCCGCGCCCGCGTCCGCTACGCGCACCCGCTGGAGGCCGACGAGGTGGCGGTGGACCACCGGGACACCCGCTTCGTCCTGTGCCACCTGGGGAACCCCTGGTTCATGGACGCGGCCGAGGTGATCTACAAGAACCCCAACGTGTACGGCGACGTGTCCGGGCTCACCCTGGGCGAGTTCGAGCCCCGCTTCGAGCGTCTGGCGCGGGCCCGGGTGAACGACGCCGTGGCCTACGTCAACGACCCCGGCAAGCTCCTGTTCGGGACCGACTGGCCCATCTCGGACGTCGGGAGCTACCTCCGCTTCGTGGCCTCGCTGGAGCTGACCGACGAGGAGCGGGAGGGGCTGATGTGGCGCAACGCCGTCCGGCTCTTCCGGCTGGACCCGGACGGGGCGGAGGGAGGGGCCGGTGGGTGACGCGGCGCCGGGGATGACGATCGTGGAGGTGGACGACGAGCGGAGCCCGCTCGCGCGGGAGGCGTTCGAGCTGGTGCACGAGAGCATGTGGGACGTGCAGCCCACCGAGGACCTGCTGGCCGAGCTGGCGGAGCGGCGCCGCGGCCTCCCCTCCGGCGGCGACTACCACCTCCTGGCCATGACCGATCCCGGGGGGCGCGTGGCGGCCGCGGCGGCGGGGGTGTACCTGGAGGCCGTGAACGCGGGCTTCATCACCTACCTGGCGGTGCGGGAGGACCAGCGCGGCGCCCGGCTGGGGCGCGGGCTGCGGGAGCGCCTGGTGGACGCCATGCGCGCCGAGGCGCGCCGCAGGCGGGGGGAGGAGCTGGCCTGGGCCGTGGGGGAGGTGCGGCGGGAGAGCCCCTGGCTCCGCACCCTGGTGGGGAGCGGACGCGCCATCCCCTTCGACCTCCCCTACTTCCACCCCTGGATGCCGCGCCGGGCCGAGGGGCGCTACGTCCTGTACCGCGAGCCGGTGGCCGACCCCCGCCCCGAGCTTCCCGTGCCCGAGGTGGAGCGCCTCCTGTTCGCCATCTGGCGCCGCGCCTACCGGGTGCGCTACCCCCTGCAGAGCGAGACCTTCGGCTACATGCTCGGCCGCCTGGAGGGCCGCGGCTCCATCGGCACAGACCCGGAGTTCACGCCGGGCTGACCCGCCTGTTTCCCCGCGGTATGCACTTCGCACTTTCCCACTCCCCGCCCCGCACGTTACAATGCGTGTCGGCCTCGCGTCCCCGCCCCTCCGAGCCCGCCGCATGACCGACCCCGAGACCCAGGCTCCGCCTTCCCCCGTCCCCGGGACCTCCCGCGGCACGGCCGAGCTGTACCGGCTGCTGGTGGAGAACGTCACCGACTACGCCATCTTCATGCTCGACCCCGACGGGCGGGTGGCGAGCTGGAACGAGGGGGCGGAGCGCATCCTGGGCTACCGCGACGGGGAGATCGTGGGGGAGAACGTCGCCGTGCTCTACGCCCCGGAGGACGTGGAGGAGGGGCGGCCCGCGGCGGACCTGCGCACCGCGGTGGAGGAGGGGCGCTGCGAGAGCGTGTCGTGGCGGGTGCGCAGGGACGGGTCGCGGCTCTGGGCCTCGGTGGTGCTCACCGCCGTCTTCGACGAGGCGGGGCGGCTGATCGGGATCGGGCAGATCACCCGCGACCTCACCGAGCGGCGCCAGGTAGCCATGCAGTACGAGGAGAGCCGGCAGCGCTACCGCTCCCTCTTCCAGCACAACCCCGACGCCATCTGCTCCTTCGACCTCAAGGGGGGGGTGCGGAGCGCGAACCCGGCGGCGGAGACCATGTGCGGCTACACCGCCGAGGAGCTGGAGGGGCGCTCCATCCTGGACCTGGTGGCCCCCGACGACGCAGAGCGCGCCACCGAGCACTTCCGGCTCGCCGCGCGCGGGGAGCCGCAGGGGCTGGAGCTGGGGATCGTGCACTGCGACGGGAACCGCGTGGAGGCGCGGGTCACCGTGGTCCCCATCCTGGTGGACAGCGAGATCCTGGGCGTGTACGCCATCGCCGAGGACATCACCGAGCGGAAGCGCGCCGAGGCCGAGCGCGAGGAGCTTCTCCTGCGCGAGCGCATCGCCCGCGAGGAGGCCGAGGCGGCCAGCCACGCCAAGAGCAGCTTCCTGGCGGTGATGAGCCACGAGCTGCGCACCCCGCTGAACGTCATCACCGGCTACGCCGACATCCTCTACGACGGGGACGCGGGGCCGCTCGGCCCCGCGCAGCACCGCCACATGGGGCGCATCCGCGACACCACGCGCCACCTGGCGCGGATGATCGACCAGGTGCTCGCCTTCGCGCGGATGGAGTCGGGGCGCGAGGAGGTGAGCCCCGAGCCCGTGGACCTGGCCGAGCTGCTCCGCGAGACCGCGGCCACCCTGGAGCCGCTCTCGCGCGAGAAGGGGCTCGCCTTCCGCGTCCAGCTCCCCGAGGAGAGCTGGGTCCGCCGGACCGACCCCGTCAAGGTGCGGCAGGTGCTCTTCAACCTCCTCTCCAACGCCGTCAAGTTCACGGAGCGCGGCGAGGTGGAGCTGACCGCCCGGCAGGAGCCGGACGGCTCCCTCTCCATCGCCGTGCGCGACACCGGCGTCGGCATCCTCCCCGAGCACCTGGAGCGGATCTGGGAGCCGTTCTGGCAGGCGGACGCCTCGCTGACGCGCCGCGCCGAGGGGACGGGGCTGGGGCTGGGGATCACCCGGCACCTGGCGCACCTCCTGGGGTGCGAGGTGCGGGTGGAGAGCACCCACGGGGAGGGGAGCACCTTCTTCTTCCGCCTCCCCCCTCCCGACGGCGCCGCGGAGGGAGCGGCCCCGTAAGCACGGAGGGCGCCCCGGGAGTCCCGGGGCGCCCTCCGCCGTCTCCAATCCCCTGCCGGCTCAGCTCGGCGGGGCGATGGCCACGCCCGCCAGGTGGCGCCGCACCTGCGCGCCCACCACCGGCACCTCCCACTCGTCGCCCTGGTAGGCGCGGTACATCAGGTACAGCCAGAGCGCGAGGCTCCCGAACCCCAGCAGCACCGTCAGCGCGAACCAGATCAGCGCCCCCAGGAGGGGGATCACGCGCAGGACACTGCCCACCACCGACAGCGCGATGTTCGCCACGAACAGGGCGAGCCCCACCCCGATCGACTGCGCCGCGTGGAAGCGCACGAAGCGGCTCTCCTTCTCCAGCACGTAGAAGAGAATTCCGGTGAGCGGCATCACCAGGTACGAGAGCGCGCCGGCCAGGTTGGGCGCGAGGCCGGTGCTCCCCTGCGGGGTGCTGGGCGTGTCGGACATGGGCGGATCTCCTGAGAGGAGGGGGTGGGATTGCCCGGCCGTGTCCCGGTGGGAGCGGCGGGGCGGAGGGTAACCGCTGCAAGTTCCATACAGCAGGGACCCGGCGCAAGGGGGAAACATCGAATTCCTTGACACACCCGTTCCCCGTTGCGATCCTTCGGCTTCGGCACGTTCCGTCCCTCACCGCACCCCGCCGTTTCTACACCGGAGGCCCCCATGCTTCTTCCGCGCTCCCTGCGCGCCCTCGCCGGCGCCTTCCTCCTCCTGGTCCCGCTCGCCGCGTGCGGCGGGGGCGACGAGCCCAATCCCGACGCCACGCCCGAGGACGTGGACCAGAGCACCCCGGTGGCGATCACCGAGGAGGAGGCCGCCCGCTTCAGGGCGCCCGCCGACAGCGTCGTCACCCCGGCGCAGGTGGACGCCTACCTCAAGACCAGCCTCCTCCAGTTCGACCTGATGCGCAAGGAGAGCGCGCGGCTGCACGAGCGCGTGAAGGGGATGGAGGAGCGCGAGAAGGAGGGGGGAACGCTGGGGCAGCTCCAGAACATGGTGGCCGCCGGGCAGACGGTGGTGCAGGTGGGCGACCTGCTGGGGGGGAGCTACATCCGCTCCGCCCGCACCCTGGGCCACAACCCGGCCGAGATGGAGTGGGTGCGCCAGCGCATGGGCGAGGTGGCCGGGTACGTGATGATGAAGCCGATGTACGAGGCCGCCGCCCGGAGCGCCCAGGACATGCGCACCCAGGCGGACCAGCTCCAGCAGCAGCTCGCCGCGGGCGGCGCCGCCGGCTTCACCGAGGCCGACATCCAGCAGATGCGCACCGCGGCCGACCAGATGACGGCGGGCGGCGGCGAGCAGGGCCCCTCGCGGGCGGTGCTCGCCAACGTGGAGGTGCTGCGCCGGGCCAAGCCTGCGGTGACCGAGTCCATGTGGAGCGCGGTCGGGTTCGCGGGGGGGAGCTCGGGGATCCTGGCGCTCAGCGGGCTCTCCGACCCGAACGACAAGGAAGCGCAGAAGAAGCTGGACGAGTTCCGGCAGGTGTTCACCGACGCGCTGGAGAACCGGGTGAGCCCGGGGATGGAGAACAAGCCGGCCGCGCAGCCGTAGCTTCTCCGCGGGAAGAGTCTTCCTTCACGGCCGCGGCGGTCCGGGTCTTTCCCGGGCCGCCGCGGTCGCTTTCGTGGTACAGGGTTTGTTAAGTGATTGGTGTCACGACATTTGCGCTTGTTTGCGGCTGGTCCGGGAATTGCACTCTGCCCCCGCGCCTTCGGAATCGCTAAGTGATTGCAGCCCAACGGGTTGCACGGAAGGGCCGGAGGCGCGACAAGAACCCGAGACA
The DNA here is from genome assembly GCA_963733105.1 of uncultured Gemmatimonadales bacterium. GTDB lineage: Bacteria > Gemmatimonadota > Gemmatimonadetes > Longimicrobiales > Longimicrobiaceae > JAFAYN01. Next base: position 79,030 of record CAVTCB010000016.1, read on the forward strand.
GGGGAGGACGATATGAGCCGCATCCTTCGCAACCTGCGCACGAGCATCCTGACGGCCGGCACCGCCGGGGCCCTCGGCTTCGGACTGATCCAGGCGTTCGCGGCGCCGAGCACCGCCCAGGCGGCGGCCGCCTGCGTCCAGGCGGCGTGCAACGCGGCGTGCGAGGCGCAGTGGGGGCCGTTCGCGGCCGGGTACTGCGAGAACGGCACCTGCCAGTGCGCGGTCTGATCCGCGCTCCGGGATAGAACGGAGGGAGCGCGGGACCCTCGCAGAGGGTCCCGCGCTCCCTAGCCCTCCACCAGCGCCTGCAGCTTCTTCGGCGCGACCATGCAGTACGCCTGCGCCACCTGTCCCTCCAGCTCCGCGTCGTCCACGCGGTCCAGGACCAGCCCCACCCAGCCGCTGGGGCCCACGTAGGGCGGGACGAAGAACTTCTCCGGCTCCGAGCGCACCAGCGCCTCCTGCACCCCCGGCGGCGCGTTGCACCACAGGGCGACGCGTCCGTCCTTGTGGTGGTCGTTCGCGAACATGGCGAACATCCGCTTGCGCACGCGGAAGGTGGGCTCGCCCCACGCCTCCTTCTCCCACGCCTCGGGGAGCGCGAGACAGGCCCGCCGTACCCGGGCCAGGGGGTCGTTGCTCATGGGGGTGGACGCTAGTGGGAGGGTGGGGTGCCGAGGTGCTCCAGCGCGGCCTCGTAGTGGCCGATGAGCCGGTGCTCCATGTCCGCGTGGTCGACGACGATGTGCGCCAGGTTGCGGTAGCTCCGGAGGAGGCCGTCCATCCCCACCGAGAGCATCTGGGCGTAGAGCACCTGCCCCGTCGCCTCCCGGCGCTGCTCGTACCCGGCCTGCTCGTGGTAGACGCGCGCGAGCTCGAGCACGGTCTCGTGCGGCATGTCGTCCAGGACGCCTCCGACCTGCGCCGAGTGCCAGGCCGTGGAGACGATGTCGCTGTCCATCAGGAAGCCCTGCGGGGCGGCGCCGGCGGGGAGGTGCGGCGCACCCATGCTCGACAGGTTCTGCAGCGTGTCCGCAAGGGCCCGGTGGTAGGCGCGCGCCCGCTCCACCTCGCGCCGGTTCTCGGTCAGCTCGGAGTGGATGCTCCGGATCGCCGCCCGCATCCGCGCGTCCTTCACCCTCTCGTCCCGCCACTCGTCCACGGCCAGCGCCAGCAGGATGCTGAGCACCACCAGCCCGGCCTGCAGCAGTGCCTCGGCGATCCAGTCCGACCGGCGCTTCTGCGGCTCGCCCGGGAGCGGCGGCCGCTCCAGCTCGGGCTCGGCGACGGGAGGTGCGGTGAGCATTCGGCGGTGGCGGTCGGTGGGTGGGACACGGACACACAAGGTGCCGGGCGACGGCGGCGCGGGCAAGGATGTCGCGCTTCCGGCCGCGTCCTTGCATTCACCGGATCGGTCCGAGTGGGAGGGCACACGACAGCGGAGGTGGGCTTGAAGCAGACCATGGAACGGAGCGCCCCTGCTCCCGGCGCGGAGCTGGACGGCGCCCTCCGCTCGCGGATGGACTCGCTGATCGAGGAGGGGCGGGACTTCTGGGACCGCTTCGACGCCGAGGTGCGCCGGAACGACTGGCACCCCTTCGTCCCCGCCGACTACGAGCGCGTGCTGGAGACGATGCTGGCGCTGCGGGGGCCCGGGCTGCGGTTCCTGGAATGGGGCTCGGCCACGGGTGTCATCACCATCATGGCCGACCTGCTCGGCTTCGAGGCGTACGGGATCGAGCTGGACGCGGAGCTGGTGGACGTGGCCCGCGGCCTGGCCGAAAAGTACGACTCGCGCGCGCGCTTCGCCGCGGGGAGCTTCCTCCCCACCGGCTACCGCTGGCGCCCCGCCGGCGGCGACTCCCGCCCCGGCACCATCGGCGACGGCGCCTCCGGCTACCTGGAGCTGATGCACCCGCTGGAGGACTTCGACCTGGTGTACGGCTACCCGTGGCACGGCGAGGAGGCGCTGATGCACGACCTCATGCGGCAGTACGGCGGCCGCGACGCCCGCCTCCTCATCCACGGCGCCGACGGCGTGCAGGTGTACCGCGGCGGGAAGCCCGTGGGCTGAGCGCTACGGCACCACCCGGTACCCCGCCTTGCGCACCGTCAGGATGTGGCGCGGCTCCGCGGGGTCGTCCTCCAGCTTGCGGCGCAGCTCGGCCACGTGCGTGTCCACCGTGCGCGTCACCACGGCCGCGCGGTGCCCCCACACTTCGCGCAGCAGGTCCAGCCGCGACGCCACCGCCCCCCGCCGCCGCAGCAGCACCAGGAGCAGGTCGAACTCCTTGGGCGTCAGCGGCACCGCCTCCCCCCGCCGGCACACCGTGCGCGTGGCCGGGTCCACCACCACCTCCCCGAAGCGCTCGGTCTCGCCGCCCTCGCCCGCCGCCTTCGCCCCCGCCTTCCCCGTGCGCCGCAGCAGCGCCTCCACCCGCGCCAGCAGCTCCAGCACCCCGAACGGCTTGGTCACGTAGTCGTCCGCCCCCAGGCGGAAGCCGCGCACCTTGTCCGCCTCCTCGCCCCGGGCGGTGAGGATCAGCACCGGGACGTCGATCCCCTCCTCCCGGATGGCCCGGAGCACCCGGTAGCCGTCCAGCCCGGGGAGCATCAGGTCCAGGATCACCAGCTCCGGGCGCCAGTCCTGCACCCGCGCGAAGCCGCGCAGGCCGTCCCCCGCCACCTCCACCTCGTAGCCCTCGATCTCCAGGTTGTTGCGGAGGCCGAACGCCAGGTCCGGGTTGTCCTCCACCACCAGTATGCGCGTCACGCCGCCGCTCCCTCGCCCGGGTCCCCCGCCGCGCCGTCCCCGCGGCCCGGCGTCCGCTCCGCCCCGGGGAGCTCCAGGACGAAGCGCGCCCCCCCTCCCGGCGCGTCCTCCACCCCGGCGCGCCCGCCGTGCAGCTCCACCAGCTCCGCCACCACCGCCAGCCCGATCCCGCTCCCCCCCACCGCCCCCTCCGTGTCGCGCGCCAGGCGGCGGTACGGCTCCCAGATCCGGCGCCGCTCCGCCACGGGGATGCCGGGGCCCTGGTCGTCCACCCGGATGCGCACCCACCCCCCCGCCGCCTCCATCGCCACCGTCACCGTCTGCCCCGCGGGGCCGTACTTGAGCGCGTTGTCCACCAGGTTCAGCAGCATCTGGCGGAGCGCGCCGCGGTCCACCGTGGCGGTGACCCCCTCCTCCAGCTCCGCGTGCAGCTCCGTCTGCCGCGCGCGGGCCACCGGCGCGAAGCCCTCCAGCGCCTCCCGCACCTCCGGGGCGACCTCCGTGGGGACCGGGCACACGTGCGTGGCCCGCCGCTCCGAGCGGGAGAAGAGGAGGACGTTCTCCACCAGGTGCGTCAGCCGGCGCGCCTCCTGGTCGATGATGCGGAGCGAGCGGTTCGCCTCCTCCTCCGAGCGCACCCGCCCCAGGAGGAGCGTCTCCGCGAACATGCGGATCTGCGCCAGCGGCGTGCGCAGCTCGTGCGACACCCCCGAGACGAAGTCGCTGCGCAGCCGCGCCAGCTCGCTCTGCCGGCGGAGCTGCACCACCGCCACCGCGATCAGCCCCGCGGTCAGCCCCAGGAGCCCCAGGAGGAGGGGGAGCCGCGAGCGGGGGAGGCCGCCGATCACCATCCGCTCCGCCGCGGACGGGCGCAGCGCCACCCGTCCCGTCAGCCCCCCGTAGCGCACCCCGATGGTGTCCTTCTCCGCGAAGGTCGCCGGGTAGGAGGCGCGGGAGCGGTAGACCACCCGCCCCGCCGGGTCCATCACCGTCACCGAGACCATGGAGTCGTTGGGGGCGCCGTCCATCAGCGTGGGGGGGAGGAGGGGCATCCGCTCCAGCACCCTCCCGAACACCGCGCCCAGCGCGGCGGGGTCCGTCTCGAAGCCGTAGGCGAAGAGCGGCTTCCCCGCGCTGTCCACGCGCACCATGTACCCGAAGGCGCGGGACCGCCCCCCCACGTCCGCCACCAGCGCGCCGGTGAAGCTGGGCTCCCCCTCTATGGTGTGGGTGCGGGACAGCGTGTCCGCCAGCCAGCGGTACACCTCCGGGCGGGGGGACGGGTCCGTGGTGGCGAAGGAGCCCGCGCGCAGGTCCACCCGGAACCAGGAGCGCACCGACGCCACCGCGTAGCACGACCTGCACCGCTCCTCCCGCCCCTTCACCACGAAGCCGGGCGGCGGGAGGGGCTTCTCGGGGTGCACCATCTCCGCCGGGCCCAGCTCCGCCCAGACGGCCGAGTAGATCCCCTGCTTGGCGTGGCGGGCGAACTGGAACGCCGAGAAGAAGGCGTAGTCGCGCACCGTGCGCTCCGCCGCCTCGCGATGCGAGCGGGCGGCGCGCTGCGCCTCGAACGTCAGCACCCCCGCCAGCCCCAGGGCCAGGAGGAGGAGCGCGACGACCAGGCCGGGCCGCGGCGGGGCGGCGGGCCTGCGGTGGAAGGTCTTCATGCGCCCAAATCTACCGGGCGCGCCCCGGGAGCGGGTAGGGACGCGGTCAGGGGCGTGTCAGGAACGCGTCAGGAGGCGCGCGGGTTGACACGCCCCCGCCGCGCGGGGATCTTGCGCGGAGCCCCTCACCTCCCCGCACCGCACCCGCTCCCGCATGGACACGCTCCTCCTCCTCCTCGCCGCCCTCGCCGGGGCGCTCGCCGCGTGGGCCGTGGCCCGCGCCCGCGCCGCCGAGCGTCGGGCGGAGGAGTGGAAGGCCGCCGCCGCGGAGCGGGAGGAGCGGCTGGAGGAGAGCCGCGCCGACGCCTCCGGGCTCCGCGCCGCCCTGGCCGAAGCCCACGGCCGCGCCGAGGAGGAGCGCCGCGCCTGGGAGGCGCAGCGGGCGCTCCTGGAAGCGTCCGAGCGGCGGCTGGGGGAGTCGTTCCGCGCCCTCTCCGCCGAGGATCTGGCCCGGCGCGAGCACTCCATCGACCAGACCGTGCGCCCCCTGCGCGAGTCGCTGGACCGCGTCACCGAGCGGCTCCGCGAGATCGAGGTGGACCGGGCCGGGTCGTACGCCGCGCTCACCGAGCAGGTCCGCTCCCTCGCCCTCTCGCAGGTGGAGCTGCAGCGGCAGACCGGGAGCCTGGTGACCGCGCTGCGGGCGCCGCAGGTGCGCGGGCGCTGGGGGGAGATCCAGCTCCGCCGGGTGGTGGAGCTGGCGGGGATGCAGGAGCACTGCGACTACGTGGAGCAGGCCACCGCCCGGACCGAGGGCGGGCGCCTCCGCCCCGACCTCCTGGTCCGCCTCCCCAACCGCAAGCACGTGGTGGTGGACTCCAAGACCCCGCTCCACGCCTACCTCCTGGCGCTGGAGGCCGGCGACGAGGCCGCGCGCGCCGCGCACCTCCGCGACCACGCTCGCCAGGTCCGCACGCACCTCCAGAAGCTGGGCGCCAAGTCGTACTGGGAGCAGTTCGAGGCCTCCCCCGAGTTCGTGGTCCTCTTCCTCCCGGGGGAGACCTTCTTCAGCGCCGCGCTGGAGCAGGACCCGTCGCTGATCGAAGCCGGCGTGGAGCAGGGGGTGATCCTGGCCACCCCCACCACCCTGATCGCCCTGCTGCGCGCCGTGGCCTACGGCTGGCGCCAGGAGCGCATCGCCGGGAACGCGCAGCGGATCAGCGAGCTGGGGAGGGAGCTGTACGGGAGAGTGCGCGTCCTGGCCGGGCACTTCGAGGAGCTGCGCCGCGGGCTGGACCGCAGCGTGGCCTCCTACAACCGCGCCGCCGCCTCGCTGGAGTCGCGGGTGCTGGTGGGCGCCCGCCGCTTCCGCGACCTGGGCGCCGCCGACGGCGACGAGCTGGAGCCCCCGGCCCGCATCGACCGCGCGGCGCGGGGCTTCGCCGGGGCCGAGCTGGCAGGGGCGGGGGAGGAAGCCGCCGCGGACTAGGGGGCGGCCCTACTCCCGGCGGAGGGGGAGGAAGAGGGTGAAGGCCGAGCCCTCCCCCAGCGTGCTCTCCACCGTCAGGTCGCCCCCCATGGCGCGGGCCAGGCGGCGGGAGAGCGCCAGCCCCAGCCCGTTCCCCGGCTTCGGCTCCTCCCCCCGCCCGGTGGGGAGCTGCATGAACTCCTCGAACACCGCGTCCTCCGTTCCCGCGGGGAGCCCCGGCCCCGTGTCGCGCACCGTGATCCAGGTGCGCGCGCCGTGCACCCCCGCCTGCACGCGCACCTCCCCCCGCTCCGTGAACTTCACCGCGTTCCCCAGCAGGTTCACCAGGATCTGCCGCACCCGCACCGGGTCCACCACCACCGTCTCGTCCCCCGCCCGGTCCAGCTCCGGGCGCAGCGGGAGCCCCTTGGCGCGCGCCTGGGGCTCCACCTCCAGGAGCGCGTCGTCCACCAGCTCCCCCAGGCGCACCGGCTCCGGGCGCAGCTCCACCCGCCCCGCGTCCAGCTTCGCCAGGTCCAGGATGTCGTTCACCAGCTCGGTGAGGTGCGCCGCCACCTGCGAGATCCGCTCCACCATCTCCTGCTGCTTCGACGACAGGTCGCCCACGATCCCGTCCGCCAGCAGCTCGCTGTACCCCACGATCGCCGCGATCGGGGTGCGCAGGTCGTGGCTCATCGCCGAGAAGAAGCGGTCGCGGCCCTGCGTGGAGCGCCGCAGCTCGTGGTGCAGGCGGGCGTTGTGCAGCGCCACCGCCGTGTGCACCGCCAGCGTCTCCGCCAGCTGGGTCGTCTCCGGGCGCACCCCCGCCGGGTCGCGCCAGGCCAGGAGGAGCACCCCGCGCACCTCGTCCCCGTGGCGGAGGGGGGCCGCCACCGCCGCCCGGAGCCCGTCCGGCCCCGCGGGGAGGTCTCGCTCCACCCGGCACTCCCCGGCCCGCAGCGCCCCGGACGCCACCTCCGGGAGCGGCTCGGGGAGCGGGAGGCCGCGCCAGTCCGGGAGCGGCCTCCCGTCCGCCCACGCCGGCCCCGCCACCACCGCCGTCGCGAAGTCCGCGTGGAAGAGCCGGAGCGCGTGCTCGCGGACCGTCTCCAGGATCTCGTCACCCTCCAGGCTCGAAGAGGCGGCGACGGCCGCCTCCCGGAGGATCTCCAGCTCACGACCCAGCTCCGACGGCATGGCGAGACTCTCCCGGAGACGTAACGGCGGTCGGCGCCCGGCCCGGAAGATGCCGGGCCCGCGGCGCGGGTGGCGCCCGGCCCGCAAGTTCCGTGCGGCGCGCGGGGCGGGTGTTATCTTGGGGCCGCGCCGCCGCGGACGCCAGCCGCGGCCCCCGTCCCGAAGCAGACCAGGCCCTCATGCTCCCACCGCTCCGCCTGAAGAAGAACGAAGACCGCCGCATCCGCGCCGGGCACCTCTGGGTGTTCAGCAACGAGGTGGACGTGGCCCACACCCCGCTCGTCGCCTTCGAGCCCGGCGCCGCCGTGCAGCTCCAGGACTCCCGCGGGGCTCCGCTCGGCGCGGCGTACGTGAACCCGCGCTCCCTGATCGCCGCGCGGCTGGTGAGCCGCGACCCCTCGCGCCCCCTGGACGGCGCCCTCCTGCGCGAGCGGATCGCGCGCGCCCTCGCGCTGCGCGAGCGCCTGTTCCCCGCGCCCTTCTACCGCCTGGTGTACGGCGAGGGGGACGGGCTCCCCGGGCTGGTGGTGGACCGCTTCGGCGGCGTGCTGGTGGCCCAGCTCACCACCGCCGGGATGGAGCGCGTGCGCGACGAGGTGGTCGCCGCCCTGGAGGATACGCTGCGCCCCGCCGGCATCCTCCTGCGCAACGACGTCTCCGGCCGCGCCCTGGAGGGGCTCGACTCCTACGTCGAGGTCGCGCGGGGGGAGGTGCCCGACCACGTGGAGCTGGAGGAGAACGGCGTCCGCTTCCGGGCTCCGCTCGCCGCGGGGCAGAAGACCGGGTGGTTCTACGACCACCGGATGAGCCGCGCCCGGCTGCAGGCGTACGCCCGCGGCCGCCGCGTGCTGGACGTGTTCAGCTACGTCGGCGGGTGGGGGGTGCAGGCCGCCGCCGCCGGCGCCGCCGAGGCGGTGTGCGTGGACGCCTCCGACTTCGCCCTGGGCGAGGTGCGCGGGAACGCCGCGCTGAACGGCGTGGAGGACCGGGTGCGGACCCGCCGGGGCGACGCCTTCGAGGTGCTGCGGGAGCTGGTGGGGGCGGGGGAGCGCTTCGAGGTGGTGGTCCTCGACCCCCCCGCGTTCATCAAGCGGAAGAAGGACCAGAAGGCCGGCGAGGAGGCGTACCGCCGTATGACGCAGCTGGGGATGGAGGCGCTCGCGCCGGACGGCGTCCTGGTGTCCGCCTCCTGCTCGTTCCACATGCCCCGCGAGGCGCTGCAGGACGCTCTGCTGCGCGCGGGTCGTCGGCTGGGGCGCGAGGTGCAGGTGCTGGAGGAGGGGAGTCAGGGTCCGGACCACCCGGTGCATCCGGCGATTCCCGAGACGCGCTATCTGAAGGCGTTCTTCGCGCGGGTTTCCTGAACGGCGGGTTCGGGCGTGTCCCCCCTGGCGGGGGGCCGGGCTTCGCGCGGAGTAAGGCACGGTACAACCGTGCCTAACTCCGTCGAGCCCCGGAAACGGCCCCGGGTCTCGACCCTGCCGGGCGCGAATCCCTCACGCAGGGCTCTCGCCCGACGAAAAAAACCCTCCCCTGCTTGCGGGGGAGGGGCTTGGGGTGGGGGCCTGCCACGACACGGCGGCGCTCGGCTCAGGCTTGGAGATGCCCCTCCCCCGGAACGGGGGAGGGTGGCGGCTCTAAGGCCGCCGGGTGGGGGCGCCTCAGTGCCGCTGCCTCCGGGAGATCCCCACCGACACGCCCACGTGGAAGGTGAGGAGGTCCGTGTCGCTCCGCGACGGGGTGAAGGAGATGCTCCCGTCCGGGTGGTCCACGATGTCGCCCTCCCGCAGGTACTCCGCCTCCCCGTTGTTCAGCCAGGTGGCGCCCAGGTCCAGGGAGACCGGCGTGGAGCCGCGGTGCACCGGGACGTACAGCCCCGCCCGGCCGCCCCAGGAGAGCGTCGCGTCGTCGTAGTTGTTGGTGCGGGCGAACTCGTACTCGTCGTCCGCCCCCGTGAGCGAGCTCTCCGTGAACAGGTACGCCACCCCCACGAAGCCGCCCACGTAGGGGCGGAGCCTCCCGTCCGGGAGCCCCACCTGGGGGCCCACCCCCAGGAAGCCGATGTTGTTCGTGGTGTTCAGGTCCACCGTGATCCGGCCGCCCACCGTGGGGCTGAGGGGGACCTGCTGCGTCTCGCTTCCGTACACCAGGAAGCTCCCGTCCACGCGCAGCCCCAGCGGCCCGCGCCGCCCCGGCTGCCAGATGAAGTGCCCGCCCCCACCGAACCCCTGCTCCACGAAGTCCCGGAACTCGCCCTGGGGCCGGGCGTAGGCGAAGCTCCCCCCGGCGAAGACCCCGCTGGGCTCGCGCGGGAAGTCGGAGTGGTGGCGGCGCTGGGCGGCGAGGTCGGCCGCCGCGACCAGGGCGGCGGCGAGGAGCAGGGCGGAGGCGGACGTCTTCATGGGGTCCTCGGGTGGTGGAGCGTGGCCGGCGTGCTTCGCGGCATCGTCCAGGGGCAACGCGCGGACCACGAGGGCGCCCGCCGGGCATCCCGTTGCCGCGCATCGGGATGCCCCCTGGTGCGGGTCCGGGCGCTCCCCGCGCGGGTGACCTCCGGGGGTGACATCCGGCCCCGGGACCGGTGACGGGCGGACACACCCCCGCTACATTGCTGCCGTCACCTCCGCACACCCCGGCGCAAAACCCGACCATGTCCGTAGAGATCACCGGCAGTTACGAAGGCGGGCTGAAGATGACGCTCCGCCACGGGCCCTCCGGCACCGAGATCCGCACCGCCGCCCCGAAGGACAACCTGGGCGACGGGAGCTCCTTCTCCCCCACCGACCTCCTGGCCGCCTCCCTGGGCTCGTGCATGGTGAGCACCATGGCCATCGTCGCGCAGCGGGAGGGAATCCCTTTCGAGGGAGCCTCGTTCGTCCTGGAGAAGCACATGCGCTCCGACCCGCGCCGGGTGGACTCCGTCCCCGTCACCGTCCGCATGCCCGCGGGGCTCACCCCCGGGCAGCGCGAGCGCCTGGAGAGCGTCGCCCGCAGCTGCCCCGTGGAGCGGAGCCTCCACCCCGACGTCCGCAGGGAAGTGCGGTTCGACTACGAGTAGGCCGGGGACCGCGCCCCCTCAGCCGAACAGCGTCGGCTCGGTGGCCAGCGCGGCGATCTTCCTCTGCGCCACGGGGAGCGCGTACCCGTCCAGCTCCTCCGGCGCGGCCCACGCCCAGGCGTCGTACCGCAGCGCCCGCGGCTCCCCCGACAGGTGCGCGCAGCGCACCGCGTGGTAGGTGACGCGCACGTGCGTGAAGCCGTGCGCCACCCGCCCGATCTCCTCCCCCGCGCGCGCCTCCACTCCCAGCCCTTCCCGCACCGCGCGCTCCGCCGCCGCGGCGGTTCCCTCGCCCCGCTCCCGCACCACGGCGGGGAAGGCCCACATCCCCCCCAGGCGCGCGTCGGTCGGGCGGCGCGCCAGGAGGAGGCGCCCCTCGTGCTCCACCACCGCGCTCACCGTGTCCTCGTGGGGGAGCGGCTTCGCCTTCTTCGGGAGGGGGCGCTGGTCCTGCGTCCCGCGGGCGAAGGCGAGGCACCCCCCGCGCACCGGGCACTCCCCGCAGCGCGGGCTCCGGGGGACGCACACCGTGGCCCCCAGCTCCATCACCGCCTGGTTCAGGTCACCCGGGCGCTCCCCGGGGACCAGCGCCTCCGCCAGCGCCCAGAGGTCCGCGTCCGCGGGAGCGGGGTCGTCGGTCCAGCGCGCGAAGACGCGGCGCACGTTCCCGTCCACCAGCGGCTCCGCGCGCCCGAAGGCGATGGACATCACCGCCCCCGCCGTGTACCGCCCCACCCCCGGGAGCGCCCGGAACGCCTCCGGGTCGTCCGGGACCGCGCCTCCCCAGCGCTCCGCCACCTCCCGCACCGCGCGGTGGAAGTTGCGGGCGCGCGAGTAGTAGCCGAGCCCCTCCCACTGCTTGAGCACGTCGTCCAGCGGGGCCTCGGCCAGGTGGCGCAGGGTGGGGAAGCGCTCCAGCCAGCGCTCGAAGTACGGCCGCACCGTCTCCACCCGCGTCTGCTGGAGCATCACCTCCGAGAGCCACACCCGGTACGGCTGCGCCTCGTCCCCCGGCCCGGCGCGCCAGGGGAGGTCGCGCCGGTGGGCGTCGTACCAGCGGAGGAGGGGCTCGCGGAGCTCCCTCACTCGGCCACCCAGCGGAAGGTGAGGGTCCTCCCCGCGAAGGCGGCCCGGCCGAAGGCCCGCTCGCCCAGCACCGTGGTCAGCACCGCCAGGTGCACGTACTCCAGCCGGACGCGGAAGCTCTCCCCCTCGGCCTGGAAGAAGGTGCAGTGCGGGCCGCGGTCGCCGTCCGAGGTGGTGAGCTTCGCCGACCGAGTCCCGTGGGTGACCACCAGCCGCTTCCGCCCCCGGACTCCCGGCCCGCTCTCCAGGCAGACCGTCGTGGCGTCCCCCGGGTGCCGGGTCACCTGCACCTCCACCCTCTGCCCGTCGCGCGAGATGCCCTGCACCGCGTCCTGGGTGCGCGCGGGGAGCACGGCCAGCACGAGGGCGAGCGCGGTCCCGAGGGGAGCGCGGAATGCTCTGCTGCGGTTCGGTCGCATCCGTTCTGGTGAATGGGGCGGCGACGGCGTTTGGCGGGGAACCGGTAACATAACCCCCGGAAGCCTCCGCGGGGAGGGGCAAGGACGATGCCGGGCAAAGGGATACGCCCCGGAGCGGCCGCCGGCCCGTTTCCCTGGTCGGCGCGCCCGGGACCCCGTAGCTTGCGGTCACGGGCCGCGCCGCCTGGCCCGGGATGTGCTTGGGCTACCGCGGTTGCGGCGTCATCCGGAGAGGGAGCCATGCGATTCACGAACTACACCCGCTACACGGGCCAGAGGGCGGACGCCCTGAACCTGCAGGCCCTGCTGGACCACCTCTCCGACTTCCTCCTCCAGAGCGGGTTCGCGGGCGGGCCGTACCACCATCCCTACTGGGGGGAGTTCGGGGAGGAGGAGGGCGACCGCTCGCTGGACGCCCTGAAGGAGGCGCTCCTGCGCGCCCTGATCGAGAGCGGCCAGCTCACTCCCGAGATGCTGGCCGAGCTGCGCGGGCAGGGGAGCGGGGACGACGCCGTCCGGCAGGAGATCGCCGACCTCCTGGACCGCCTCGTCGAGCGGCTGGTGGAGGAGGGCTTCCTGAACCTGTCGCACCCCGGCCCTCCCGGCGGCCCCCCGCCCAAGCCGGGGGAGGGGAAGGTGGACGAGGCGCGCTCCGCGGCCCAGCAGGTGGAGTTCTCGCTCACCGGGAAGGGGATGGACTTCCTGGGATACCGCACCCTGCGCGGGCTCCTGGGGGCCATGGGGAAGTCCTCCTTCGGCTCGCACGACACGCCCCACCTGGCCACCGGGGTGGAGGTGGAGGCCGCGTCGCGTCCCTACGAGTTCGGCGACACCCTGAACCTGGACATCCCCGCCACCCTCAAGAGCGCCCTCGCCCGCGAGGGACTCCGGGACGACGGCACCATCGGGCTGGACTACGGCGACCTGCACGTGCACCAGGCCGAGTACCGGTCGAGCTGCGCCACCGTGCTGATGCTGGACACCAGCCACTCCATGGTGCTGTACGGGGAGGACCGCTTCACCCCCGCCAAGAAGGTGGCGCTGGCGCTGTCGCACCTGATCCGCACCCAGTTCCCCGGCGACACGCTCCGGGTGGTGACCTTCGGCGACCGCGCGGAGGAGATCCCCCTCTCGCGGCTGGCGCACGCGCAGGTGGGCCCCTTCCACACCAACACCGCCGAGGGGCTGAAGCTGGCGCGGCGGCTCCTCCTGGCGCAGAACAAGGACATGCGCCAGATCGTGATGATCACCGACGGGAAGCCCTCCGCGGTGACCATGCCCGACGGCCGCGTCTACAAGAACTCCATGGGGCTGGACGCTTTCGTGCTGCGCGAGACCTTCCAGGAGGTGGCCGCCTGCCGCAAGGCGGGGATCCTCATCAACACCTTCATGCTGGCGCGCGACCCGTACCTGGTGGGCTTCGTGAACCGCGTGTCCGAGATCGCCCGGGGGAAGGCGTACTTCACCACCACCATGACCCTGGGCCAGTACATCATGAAGGACTTCCTCCGCCGCAAGACGCGGAGGGCCGGGTAGCCGTTGGCGGCCCTCTCGCGGCTCCGCTGGCGCGTCCTCGGCTTCCGCTGGGGAGCCGGGGCCCTCCTGGGGGTCGCGGGGTACCTCGTCAACCTCCAGCCCGTCCCCCTCTCCCCGGGGACGGACCTCCTCTTCGGCGGCGTCGCGTACCTCCTGGCCGCCGTGGCGTTCGGGCCCGGCCCCGGCGCCCTGGCCGCGGGGATCGCCTCGGCCCGCGCCCTCTGGCTCTGGGAGCACCCGTACGCCTGGCTGATCTTCTGCCTGGAAGCGGCCGCCGTCGGGTGGCTGGTGACGCGCCGCGACCGCCGCCCCCTGGTGGCGGCGCTCCTCTACTGGTCTCTGGCCGGCGCCCCCCTCCTCCTCCTCGCCTACTACCTGTCCCAGGGCGTCGCCGGGACCGCCGCGGCCGTCCTCTTCCTCAAGCAGCCCTTCAACGGGCTGATCAACGCCCTGGGCGCGGAGGCGGTGTTCCTGATCCCGCCGGTGCGCCGGCTCCTGCGCGCGCGGGGGGCGCCCCGGCTCCGCTCGGCGCTCGCGGTGGTGGTCACCCTGGCGGCGGTGGTCCCCGTCCTGGCGTTCGGGATCTGGACGGGGCGGCAGGAGTGGGAGCGGAGCATGGACCGGGCGCGGGAGCGGGTGGGGCTGTTCGCCGAGTCGTACGGCTCGCAGCTCGACCACTACGTCCGCCTGCACGAGCGGGCGGTGCGCTCGGTGGCCGCCGCCACGGAGCGGCGCGGGGACCTGGACCCGGCCACGCTCCGGTACCTGCTCGCCGCGGAGCACGAGGAGCTCCCCGGGTTCGTGGACCTGTACGCCGCCGACTCCCGGGGTACCGCCGTGGCCTCCCACCCGCTCACCGGCCCCCACGGCGACACCCTGCCGGGGCGGAGCTTCGCCGACCGCGAGTACTTCCGGCGCCTCCGCGCCACCCGGGCCACGGTGATCTCGGGGGTGTTCGCCAGCCCCGGGCGGTCCGGGGAGGCGCTGGTGGTGATCGCCCAGCCCATCCTCCTGGCCGACACCCTGGCCGGGTACGTCCTGGGCGCCCTGGACCTGAGCAAGCTCCCCCGCCCCGTGCCCGCCCCCGCCGCGTGGGAGCGCCTCCGCGTGGCCGACGGGAGGGGGACGCTGGTCTTCGACTCCCGCGCCCGCTACCGCCCCGGCGAGCGCCCCCGGACCGTGGAGGACTCGGTGGCCTTCGCGGCGGTGCGCGCCATGGGGCGGCCGGGGACCACCACCTACGCCGTCCCCGGCCCCGCCGCCGCGGCTTCCGTGACCGGCGGGCAGATGCTGGCCGGGGTCGCCCCGCTCACCGGGCTGGGGTGGTGGGTGTGGGTGGAGGAGCCCTTCGCCGAGGTGCAGGCGTTCGCCGGCGAGGCGTACGTCCGCCTCCTGGTCCTCCTCATCGGCGTGATCCTGGTGGCGCTGGGGATCGGCAACGTCCTGGCCGCGTACCTGGCCGCCCCCCTCCTCCACATGCGCGAGGTGGCCGCCTCGCTGGCCGCGGGGAACCTGCACGTCCGCGTGGGGCGGGTGGCCGCCGCCGCGCCGCTGGAGATCGAGGAGCTGGGGCGGGGCTTCGACGAGATGGCCGGCTCGCTCGCCGGACGCACGGAGGAGCTGGAGGAGCTGGGGGAGATCGCCCGCTCGCTGGCCTCCACCCTGGACACGGACGAGCTGCTGCGCCGCGTCACCGACGCCGCCGTCCGCCTGGTGGAGCCGGACGGGTGCGGGATCGCCCTCCTCCGCCCCGGCGGGGACACGCTGCGGGCGGCGGACTACACGCTGGGGCTCCTCGCCCCCGCGGCCGGGCGCGAGATCCCGGCGCACGACTCCCTGGTGGGGTCGGTGGTGCGGGAGGGAGTCCCGGTCCTCCTCCCCGACGCCGCGGACGACCCCCGCGTCCGTCCCTCCTACCTGGACCCGGAGCGGATCGCCTCGGTGATCTGCGCTCCCCTGGTGGGGCGCTCCGGGACGCTGGGGACGCTCACCGCGGTGCGCTCGCGCTCCAACCCCGACTCCTTCGCCGAGGGCGACCTCCGGCTCCTGGAGCGCCTGGCGCGGCACGCCGCCATCGCCGTGGAGAACGCGCACCTGGTGGCCGCGGAGCGCCGCCGGGCGCGGGAGAGCGAGGCCATCCGCACGGTGGCGCGCACCGTGTCCGCGGCGCAGGGGCTGGAGGAGACGCTGGCCGTGGTCGCGCGCGAGACGGCGCGCATCGTCCGCTCCGAGGCCGTGACCGTGGCGCTCCTTCGCGACGGCGGCCACGAGGGCGGGGGGGAGGGCGCCGACCTGGAGGTGGTCGCCACCTCCGGCGCGGCGGGGAGCCCGGTGGGGACCATCCTCCCCGTGGAGGGGCGGCTCCTGGAGGGTCCGGTGCACCGGGGCGAGACCACGCTGGAGGACGACGGGGGGCACGCCGCCTCGGTCCCGCTCCGGGTGGGGGACGAGACGCTGGGGGTGCTCACCGCCTTCCGCCGGGACGAGCCCTTCGGCCCGGCCGACGCCGCCCTCCTCTCCGCCTTCGCCGACCACGCCGCCATCGCGCTGCGCAACGCCCGGCTCCTGGAGGCGGCGCAGGCCGCGTCGCGCGCCAAGTCCGACTTCATCGCCACCATGAGCCACGAGCTGCGCACGCCGCTCAACGCCGTGCTGGGGCACCTCCAGCTCCTGGAGATGGAGATCCACGGCGGGCTCACGGAGCCGCAGCGGGAAGCGCTGGGGCGGATCGGGGCGGCGTCGCGCCACCTCCGCGGGCTCATCGAGGAGGTGCTCTCCTTCGCCCGGCTGGAGGCAGGGCGTCCCGAGGTGCACGTCTCCGACACGGACGTGTGCGCGCTGGCCGAGGAGGTGGCCGCGGTGATCGAGCCGCTCGCCCAGCAGAAGGCGCTCTTCTTCCACGTGGAGATGTGCACCGACCGCCAGGTGGTCCCAACCGACCCCGACAAGGTGAGGCAGATCCTCATCAACCTGGCGGGAAACGCCGTCAAGTTCACCGAGCGGGGAGACGTGTGGGTGCGGGTGGCCGCCCGCGACGACGAGGTGGTGCTGTCGGTGGAGGACACCGGGCCCGGGATCGCGCCCAAGGACCGGGAGCGCCTCTTCCGCCCCTTCGAGCAGCTCCACAGCGGCTTCTCCCGCGCGCACGGGGGGACGGGGCTGGGGCTCTACCTTTCCGGGCGGTACGCCGCGCTGGTGGGGGGGCGCATCGAGGTCCGGAGCGAGCCCGGGAAGGGGAGCGAGTTCGCGCTCGTCCTCCCTCGCGGCGGCCCTCCCGCCGGGGACGCGAGCCGGGACGAAGCCGGAAAAGCGGAGGAGCCCGTCGGGTCTCCCCCGGCGGGCTCCTCCTCGCAGCGTCCGCAGGACGCGCCTAGTAGTACGGAGTGACCCCCGCCGCGTGGTCCGTCACGTCCACGATCTCCCCGATCTCGGGGATCTCCTCCCGCAGCGTCCTCTCGATCCCCATCCGCAGCGTGGCCGCGGAAGCCGCGCACCCCTGGCACCCGCCGCTCATGCGGATGTAGACGTTCACGTCCTCCACGTCCACCAGCTCCACGGCCCCGCCGTGCGAGGCGATGCGCGGGTTCACCAGCTCGTCGAACACCTCCTGCACGCGGTCCGCGAGCGGGCCGGACACCAGCGCCGGCTCCCCGGAGGGGCGGGCGGCGGCGCGGGGACGCTCGGGAGGGCGGACGCGGAACCCGCTGGCCCCGTCCTCCTGCACCCAGTCCACCACCGCCCCGCTGAGCAGGGTGGAGGTGTCCAGGTTCAGGAACACCCGGATCCCCTCCACGTTGATGGCGATCTCGGTGCGCTCCTTCTCGTCGCGCTCCACCAGGGAGATCACGTAGGCCTGCTGGAGCGGGGTGCGCGGGTCCGCGTCGCGGTCGAGGCCGATGCGGAGCGCAGGGTCGCGCACCACCTCCGCCGCGACCAGCGAGTCGATCTTCTCCCGTGCGGCCTCTGTGAGCTGGATCATCTTTCTCTGTCGATGCGTGCTGCCTGGAACGACTGGAGCCGTCCCTTCCCTGTACCCCGGGCGCAGGAGACGGTTCAGCGCTGAAAGTTGACGAGGACCCGACCCCCGCGCAACGCCCCCGCACGACGAGCGACGGGGCGGCGCCGTGATGGCGCCGCCCCGTCGTCCCTGCCGTCGCAGGCTGTCCCCTGTTCCCTGTTCCCTGTTCCCTGTTCCCTGTTCCCTGTTCCCTGCCGTTCCCCTACGGCTTCACCGGCCGGCCGGGGCGGCGCTTGTTCTCGCGGGAGGCGTCGGCCAGGCCCGGCTTCCCGGGCGTGGGGATGGAGGTGGGGGGCCCGGCCCGGCGCGTCTCGCCCAGCTCGGCGTAGCCGGGGCGCTCCCGCTGGAGCGGGTTGGCGCGTCCCTGCCCCGGGAGGCTGCGGAGCGACTCCGGGTTGGCCATCGCCAGCCGCACCCGCTCCAGCGCGCGCTCCGACGCCTCGCCCTGCTGCACCAGCTGCGTCAGCACCGCGATCGCCATGGCGCGCCGGTCGCCGGGGGCGGCGCGGGTCAGCGAGGCCAGCGCCTCGCCGCTCACGCCGGCCGCCAGGGCGTCGGCGCCCACGGCCAGGTCGGCGGGAACGGCCGCGGGGCCCATGGCCGAGCGGGCGCGCACCAGCAGGGCGAGCCGGTTCTCCACGGCCGCGGCGATGCGGTCCAGGGGAACCCCCTTGGCCTGGCCCTCGGCCACCTTGCTCTGCAGGAGCGAGACGGGCACGCCCTCCGCTCCCGCCCGGCGCCTGGCGGCCTCGATCCGCTGCGCCGGGTCGCCCCCGCCCTGCGCCCCCAGCGAGGGGGGCGCCAGCAGCAGGCAGGCGGCGATCATCAGGATCCGCTTCATCTTGACTGTCCTTCTACAGATCGGGAAACGGCTCCATCTCGGAGCCCTGCATACCAGACGAGCGACGCAGGAAACACGTCACAAATGTCCCCTTCGGCTCACGGAACCAGCAGGACCGCGGATTCTCCGCCCATCCCGTCGTCCGCGCGAGGGACTCCCGGGGGGAGGAAGAAGACGCCCGCCGCGGTGCGGAAGCCGTAGCGGTGCGCCCCGGAGGGGATGGGGAGGCGCACCTCCCAGGCGTCCCCCGCCCGCGCCATCGGCACCGGCTTCCACTCCGTGAAGTCGCCCACCACCAGGGGCGGCTCCGCCGCGGCGGAGAGCGGGAGGCGGATGGCCACCAGCCCGTCCGCCGCGGCCGCGGGCGGCGCGGGCGCGGGTGCCGCCGCCGGGGCGGCGGGACGCCTCCCGAAGGCGCGGCTCACGCGCAGGCTCCACGTGCTCCGGGGGGTGCTGGCGTAGATGGGGTCGCCGGGCTCCTGCTGCCAGGTCCCCGTCACCGTGGCGCCCCGTCCCAGCGACAGGCTCCCTCCCGCCCCGTAGGCGGAGCGGGGGGACTCCAGCAGGTCCGTGATCCAGCGCCCTCCGAAGGCCCACGCCGCCGCAGGCCCGCGGGTGAGCTGCGCCGACGCGCCCAGGTACGGGTAGCCCCCCTCGGGGAGGAGGAGGTAGCGGCCGATCCCGCTCACCTGCACCCCCGGCGCGGGGGCCGCCGTGAGGACGGCCCCGCCGTCCAGCGCCGTCAGGGCGTTGGAAAGGTCGGAGACGAAGATCACGGACTCCACCACCCCGGCGCGCACCTCCAGGTCGAAGATCCCGCGCCGCAGCGCCAGGGTGGGCACCGCCTCCAGCGTGATCCCCCCGCCCGGCGGCTCGCGCAGCTCCACCCCGTCCGTGTCGTACTCGGAGGCGGAGTAGCCGTAGAAGTGCGCCCCCACCTCCAGCGACAGCTCCGGGCGCCCCGCGCCGAAGCGCCGTCCTAGCCCCCCGGCTCCCCAGCCGGGCCCCGGCGAGCCCAGCGCGGCCCCGCCGGCCAGGTAGAGCCAGCGGCTGGCCGCGTCGTCGTAGCGGGCCCCCAGCGAGCCGTTGACCGCGTCGATGCGCGCGGAGACCGGGTCGTACACGGCGCGCCCGGCCGAGGCCTCCACCGTCCACTGGGCGCGGGCGGGGCGGGGAAGGAGGGCGACCCAAAGCAAAACCGCGGGGAGGAGCATGCTCCTCCCCGCAGGGGCCGTGCGTCGAATCATGCGGAGCCCGGTGGCGGGAGCGAGATCCGGGAGTTGTGCCCGCCGAAGCTGTCCTCCACCTGGGGCGCGTTCGGATCGGGGCGCCACTCCTCGCCGTCCACCACGAAGGCGTAGTCGTGCACGCCGGGACGGAGGGGGACCAGCGCGGTCCACACCCCCGGCTCCGTCTCGCGCAGGAGGTTCTGCGGCTTCCACCCGGTGAAGGTCCCCGCGATGGCCACCTGGTGCGCGCCCTCCGCCTCCACGCGGAACTGGACGTACACCAGCGGCGCCCGCCCCGCCGTGGCGGCCATGCGGACGGGAATCCCGCCCGACGGGCCTGCCTGGCCGGGGGAGAGGAGCTGCGGGACGCGCACCAGCGCGAACGCCGCCAGCATCGCCCCCGCCAGCGCGTACGCCGGGCGGAAGGTGAGCCGCACCGGGCGCGGGTTCCAGAGCCACTCCAGGGCCCGGCGCCAGGCGGCCGGCGCCGCGGCGGGGACGGCCGCCTCCCGCGGGGGGAGGCGGCGCATCACCGCGGAGGTCAGGTCGGGCGTGGGGGCGGCGCGGAGCCGGTCCACCACCGAGCCCAGCGCCTCCTCGATCTCGGCGAGGCGGGCGCGCTCGGCGGGGGACAGGTCGTCCCGGGCCAGCTCACCGTCCAGACAGGCGTGTATACGATCGTTCATACGTCACCGGATACTCGGTTGCACACGTTCCCGTACGATGACGAGGAACCCCGTCCCGGAGTCACACCCGGCTCGCACGGGGCGTCCATCATGGTACACCGCGGGTTCCGTGGCAAGGAGCCGTTGCCGGATCGTGTCGCGGAAGCAACTTTCCGGGGGTCTCCGGTGTCCAAGGCGTCGGCGGGCTCCGGCTCCGCGCCCTCCGCCACCCGCAGCCGTCACCCACCCGCAGCCCAATTCCATGAAAAGCGCGGCATTCCTCCTTCTCCTGGCCGTGTCCCCCGCACTCGCGCAGGCGCCCGGGACCGACGCGCCCGCCGGCGCGCGGCGCGTGCTCACCGCGTCCCCGGCCCCGGACGAGCTCCGCGTCGACGGGCGCTTCGACGAGCCGGCGTGGGCCGCGGCGGAGGCCGCGAGCGACTTCACGCAGTCGTATCCCAACCCCGGGGCGGCGCCCTCGCAGCGGACGGAGGTCCGCGTGCTGGTGGGGAAGGACGCGCTGTACGTGGGGGCACGAATGTTCGACACCCACCCGGACTCCATCGCCGCGCAGCTCACCCGGCGCGACGCCTTCGGGAGCTACTCGGACCGGGTCATGGTGTTCGTGGACTCGCGCCACGACCGCCGCACCGGCTTCAGCTTCTCGGTGAACCCGCGTGGGGTGAAGCAGGACACCTACCTGTTCGACGACGGGGCCGAGGACGCGTCGTGGGACGCCGTGTGGGACGTGGCGACGACGGTGGACTCCGCCGGGTGGACGGCGGAGTTCCGCATCCCCTTCTCGCAGCTCCGCTTCGCGGAGGCGGCCACGGGGGGCGGGGAGCGGAGCTGGGGCTTCGCGGTGATGCGCGAGGTGGCGCGGCACGCGGAGCGCGACACCTGGTCGCCGTGGAGGCGGAACGACGCGGGGTTCGTGTCCCGCTTCGGCGAGCTGCGGGGGCTGGGCGGGGTGCGGGCGCCGCGCCCGCTGGAGGTGCTCCCCTACACCAGCGCGCGCGTGGAGCGCGCCCCGGGCGACCGCTCCGACCCCTTCTACCGGAGCAACCGGACGGCGGCCTCGGTGGGCGCGGACCTGCGCTACGGGCTCCCCGGCGGGCTCAACCTGACGGCCACGGTGAACCCGGACTTCGGGCAGGTGGAGCTGGACCCGGCGGTGGTGAACCTCACCGCCTTCGAGACCTTCCTCCCGGAGCGGCGCCCCTTCTTCGTGGAGGGGGCCGACATCTTCCGCTTCGGGGAGATCAACGCGTTCAACACCTACGGCTTCTCGCAGTACTTCTACTCCCGCCGGGTGGGCCGCTCGCCGCAGCGCTTCCTGGACTCGCTGTACGTGGACGCCCCGGAGCAGTCCACCATCCTGGCCGCGGCCAAGGTGAGCGGGAAGACGTCGGGGGGGTGGTCGGTGGGGCTCATGGACGCGGTCACGGCCCGCGAGGAGGCGCGCTTCGGAACGGCGTCGGGGGCCCGGGGGGAGTCGCCCGTGGAGCCGCTCAGCAACTACTTCGTGGGGCGGCTCCGCCGCGACCTCAACGGCGGGCGCACGGTGGTGGGCGGGATGCTCACCGGGGTGAACCGCGACATGGGGGACGGGGTCTTCGACGGCTTCCTCCGCGGCAACGCCTACCTGGCCGGGGTGGACGGGCAGCACGCCTGGGGGAACCGGGAGTGGGTGCTGAGCGGCTTCCTGGCGGGGAGCCGGGTGGGGGGGAGCGCCGCCGCGCTGGAGCAGACGCAGCTTTCCAGCGCCCGCTACTACCAGCGCCCGGACGCCGACCACCTGGAGCTGGACCCCACGCGCACCTCGCTGGCCGGGCACACGGGGGCGCTGGGGATCAGCCACAGCGGGAGGTGGGACCTGTCGCTGGTGTACCAGGAGACCAGCCCCGGCTTCGAGATCAACGACGGCGGCTTCCAGTCGCGCGCGGACTCGCGCTCCTTCGCCACCTTCCTGGGACAGAGGCGCGAGCGTCCCACGCGCGCCCTGCGCGACGCCAGCTACTACGTGTACACCACGCACGCCCGTAACTTCGGCGGGGACCGCACCTACGAGGGGTACGGGACGGGGATCAACGGGACGCTCAACAACCTGTGGAACGCGGGGGTGGAGCTGAACTACAACCCCGAGACGACCAACGACCGGCTCACGCGCGGCGGTCCGCTCACGCTGACTCCCTCCCAGTGGGCGGTGAGCGCCAACGCGGGCTCGGACACCCGGAAGCGCGTCTCCGCCTCGGGCTCGGCGCGCTTCTCCCGGGGCGACTACGGGATCCGGGAGCGGAGCGCGCAGCTTTCCCTGAGCATGCGCCCCAGCAGCTCGCTCCAGCTCAGCGTGGGCCCTTCGCTCGCCCGCGACGAGCGCCCCGACCAGTACGTGCGCGTGCGGGCCGACACGCTGGCCCGGAGCACGTTCGGGCGGCGCTACGTGTTCGCGGAGCTCGACCAGACCACGCTCGCGCTGGACACGCGCGTGAACTGGACCTTCTCGCCCACGCTCTCGCTGGAGGTGTTCGCGCAGCCGTTCGTGACGTCGGCGGACTTCGACGGGTACAAGGAGCTGAGCGCCGCGGGCACCTTCGACTTCGACGTGTACGGCCGCGACCGCGGGACGATCGCGCGCGACTCGCGGGGCGGGTACCTGGTGGACCCGGACGGGACGGGGGCGGCGGGGGCGTTCGGCTTCCCGGAGCAGGACTTCACCTTCCGCTCGCTCCGGGGGAACGCGGTGCTGCGCTGGGAGTACCGCCCCGGCTCGGCGGTCTTCCTGGTGTGGCAGCAGGTGCGGAGCGGCGACCGCCCCTTCGCCGACTTCGACGCCGGCCGCGACGTGCGGGGCCTGTTCACCGAGCCGGGACAGAACGTCTTCCTGATCAAGGCGACGTACTGGATCGGGCGCTGAGGGGCCGGGGTCCCACACTGCCGGGTGTATAAAACACCCGGCAGAAAACGGCAGCCGTCCTGGCGGACGGAACCGCGACAACGGGGCGGCGCCTCCACGGTGCCGCCCCGTCTTTTTGCCTGCTGTCCCCTGTCCCCTATTCCCTGTCCCCTCGCCGTTCCCGGCACCGCCCTTGCAACCCGGGGCGGCGGCTTTGGGCGGAGACGCGTCCCCGCCGTTCCTCCAGAAGCGGACCCGGTGCATGGCGAACACGGTGGAAGTCCCGGTGGATGCGCTCGCGCGGCGCCTGCACGGAGAGCGGATCGAGCGCGACGTCCCTCTCGCCCCCTACACCACCTTCAAGATCGGCGGGCCGGCCGACTGGCTGTACCGGGCGCGCACGCCGGACGAGCTGGCGGAGGCCGTGTCCGCGGCGCGCGAGATGGAGGTCCCCTACTTCCTCCTGGGGATGGGGGCCAACATCCTGGTGGGGGACCGGGGCTTCCGGGGGCTGGTGATCAAGAACGAGGTGGAGGAGATCGAGTTCCTGGACGAGACACGGGTGCGCGCGGGGTCGGGGGCGCGCGTCTACCACGACCTGATCCAGGCGACGGTCTCCCGCGGGCTGGGGGGGCTGCACCACTACGTGGGGATTCCGAGCACGGTGGGCGGGGCCGTCTGGCAGAACCTGCACTTCCTCTCCCCGCCGCCGGAGCGCGAGCGGACCATGTTCATCGAGGAGGTGGTGGAGGGGGCGCGCATCCTCACCGAGGAGGGCGAGGTGCGGGAGGTGGACCGGGAGTACTTCCGCTTCGGCTACGACTACAGCATCCTGCACGACCGGCGCGACGTGGTGCTGGAGGTGACCTTCCGGCTGGAGCCGCAGCCGCGAGAGACGCTGCGCGACGTGATCCGCGAGAACCTCCAGTGGCGCGACGACCGGCACCCGGACCTGTGGCTGTACCCCAGCGCGGGGTCCGTCTTCCAGAAGATCGAGGGGGTGGGGGCGGGGCGGCTGATCGACCAGTGCGGCCTCAAGGGGCACGTGCTGGGGAACGCGCAGATCTTCCACAAGCACGCCAACATCATGGTCAACCTGGGCGGAGCCACCGCGGCGGACGTGCGGGCGCTGATCGAGCTGGCGCAGGGGACGGTGGCCCGGGAGCTGGGCTACGAGCTGCGGACCGAGATCGGGATGATCGGGGAGTTCTGACGGCGGGGAGGGGGGGAAGGGCGAGGGGCGCCGCTCTGCGGGAGAGCGGCGCCCCTCGTGGCGTCGGGGACGCGGCTGGCTCAGGCCGGCGCGCCGACCTTGGCGACGTTCTCGGCGGCGGGGCCCTTCTCGCCCTGCACGAGGTCGAACTCGACCGGCTCGCCCTCGGTGAGCGACTTGAAGCCGTTCCCCTGGATGGCGGAGTAGTGGACGAAGCAGTCCTTCTCTCCGTTCGCCGGCGTGATGAAGCCAAAGCCCTTGGCGTCGTTGAACCACTTCACCGTTCCGCTGATCCTCATGCTGCACTCCTGTGGTATTGGTGTGATCGGGGGTGCGGCATCGCCTCACCGACCGACTGCGACTCGTGGGCTTCTTCCTGCTGCGCCCCCCACGCTGGGCGACTCCTGCGAGAGCCTTCGCCTGCGCCGCTCGGCGCCGACAGGCCTTAGCTCTTCCGGGCTCCCCCGGGATGGACGGAGGAACGCTTTCCGCGCGCGTCGGCGGAAGGACCGGAATGGGCGAGCTGGCGGCGGATCTGTTTGGGCGCGGGGTGCGGGCGACCTTTCTCCCCGATCTCTACCTCGATCACACGGACCTCTTCGGAGGACAACCCCAGCGGGACTGACGTGGATGCGCGCCCTGCCGGAGCACCGGCGCCGGGCGGCTGGATGGGTCGGGCAGTTCGATGGGGGAGCAAGGTAGTTTACGCCTAAGGATGTGTCAAGAATCTTCGTGAGCGCGGCTCATGAGCTAGAGCCCGCGGGGACGACCCCGCGGCACGGACGCCACCTGCTCCAGCCGCCAGGCGGCGTCCTCGGTCATCGCCCCCGTGGGGTTCCAGCGCTTCTGGAGCCAGGGGTGGACCAGGGCGTACCCCACGATCAGGACGACTTCGAAGGTGTGGTCCAGCCAGGCGCGGAGCTGCACCTCCATCTCGGGGGTGCCGTCGAGCCCCCACGAGACCAGCGCCGCCACTACGAGGCTCGCCAGGACGGCGGCGAGCCGTGACCGAATCGCTCTCATCTCTACCTCCGGGGTGGATTGTTGGGGGGGCGTGTCTCCCCCGCGCGGTCGAGCCACTTGCCGATGTGCTCGAGCGTCGCCCGTTGAGCCGACTGGATCTCGCTGACCGTCTCCAGCTTGTCGGTGATGCGCTCCAGGGGCTTTATAACCTGCTCGGCCACGCGCTCCCACTGGTGCCGCTGCTCGGCCTCGACGCCGCTGAGGCGGTCCCGGGCCTCGTCGGCCAGGTCGCGCGTCTGCACGTACAGGGTCTGCAGGGCGTTGACGCGGTCGCCGAGGCCGTTGAGGTCCTGGCGGGTGGCGAAGGTCCTCCGGAGCCGCTCCACCAGGGCCAGGAGGAGCACGCCGACGACGAACCCGCTCCCGGCGAGCATCTCCCATCCGATCATGAGGGGTGTGTCGGACTTCATCGTTTCCTTCGGTTCACAGGGGGTCCGCCACGGGCGCCGTTCCGACGCAAAGCGGCCCTCCCCCGGGCATTGTGCCGGGTGGAGGGCCTCTGCCGGCCGTTTTCGTTGTTCGGATTTTCTACGGTAATCTAACCATGGTTGTGGTAAACGTCAAGGTCGTTGCGGCGGGGCCCGGGGTCGGCGCTCCTCCGCGCGGTCGAGCCCCTTGCCGATGTGCGCGAGCACCGCGCGCTGGGCCGACTGGCTCTCGCTGACCGTTTCCAGCTTGTCGGTGATGCGCTCCAGGGGCTTGATGACCTGCTCGGCCACGCGCTCCCACTGGTGCCGCTGCTGGGCCACGACGCCCCCGAGCCGGTCGCGGGCGTCGTCCGCCAGGTCGCGCGTCTGCACGTACAGGGTCTCCAGCGCGTCGACCCGCCCGCGGAGGCCTTCCAGGTCCTGCCGGGTGGCAAAGGTCCTGCGGAGCCGCTCCACCAGCGCCAGCAGGAGCACGCCGACCACGACACCGCTCCCGGCGAGGATCTCCCACCCGATCATCAGGGCTGTGTCGGACTTCATGGTTGTTCCTTCTCTCCGGCCCGTGGATCGGCTCTGCCGGTTGAAACGTAAAAATCGTGGTGCCGGTTCAGCTCCCCGGCTCTCCCAGCCAGCGGTGCAGGGCGAGGTGGGGCATCGCGCGCGCGGCCCCGGAGAGGGGCTGCGCGCGGCCCGCCGCGGCCGCCCGCCCGCAGACCTCCCTGGCCTTGCGCGAGAGGCTCCGGAAGCGCGCCTCCGGCCCGCCCGCGGTCAGCGGGCGGCCGGGAAAGTCGCCGCGCTTCCACTCCACCTTGCCGACCTGGAAGTAGACCTCCCCCTCCTCCTCGTCCACTCCGGCGACCGCCACCTGGCGGTCGAGGAGCTCCTGTTCGGAGGCGGGACGCGAGGTCCCGTCGTCCAGCCGGGTCACCGCCCAGGCCTCCCACTCCTCGCGGGTGGCGCGCCATACGCTGTACATCAGAGCACCTCTCCGTTGGGGTTGACCTCGAATCCCCGGAGGGCGACCATCCGCCCCACGTCCGAGGTGTGGGGAAGTCCGGCGACGAGCTTGACCTGCTGGTACCGCCCGGCTCCGATGTTCGCGGTGCCCACCCCGTTGACCCACAGACGCTCCCAGGTGGAGGGGAGCCCGCCCGCGGGGGCCGCGACGTTGGCGCCCACGGGTGCGCCCCGGTTCACCGACACCGCGATCCGGCCGGAGCCCGCCGGCGTGAGGTAGAGCATCGCCTCCACCTCCGCCCCTGCGGCGATGGCGGCCGTGACGGAGGTCGAGGTCTGCGCGGTCCCGTTTTCGAGGAGCACGTTGAGCCCCGTGGACGTGTACCGGATGGCCACCCTGGGCGCGAGCCCCGCCGTCACCGAGAACTCCACGACGCGGGGCGAGGTGATCCCGCCCGCGCCGGGCATGGCCGCGGTCCACCGGACGTAGGTGGCGGACCCGGCAGGACTGGGCGGCGAGTCCCACCCGAACTGCTCGGCGAGCCGGACCGGGACGCCCTGGGTGGGGTTGCGGATCGGCGAGGTGGCCGAGGAGCCCGCCTCCAGCTGCGGCAGCACCAGGTAGACCTCCGCGCCGGCCGCGGCGGCGACGGTGAGCGTGGCGCTCGTGGCCGCGGGAGTCTGGCTCTGCGTGGCGCGCTGGTAGCCGCCGGGGGGGAGCGCGGCGGCCGCCGCCGTGGGAGCGCCGACCCCGAGGCGCGCCGACCCCGTGCCGCGCCAGTAGACGCTCGCGGTGTGGACGCCGAGCGAGCCGGTCTGGCCGGTCGAGACCGCCCACGCCTCCGCCGTCCCCGTGGTGTTGTCCAGGCGGAGCACCCTCGAGTCCGGGACCAGCTCGGCGAGCCCGGCGGCGTGCAGCTCCCGCCGGTCCTCCACCACCGTGAGGGTCGCGCCCGCCGCGCCCGGGCCGCCGAGGGTCCACCCGGTGGTGCTCCCGGTCTCGAAGTCCACGTTGTACGCGCACCGGTTGCTGCGGGCCATCTCCAGGAGCAGGACCTGCCTGCGCTGGTCCACCGTCCCCACCCATTCGAACCGCGCCACGTCGCGGATGAGCTGGCGCAGCACGTCCCTGCGGTCCGCGGCCACCGCGGCCGAGTCGCGGGCGAAGAACGGCTCGCCCCCGAGCACGGGAGCGTGCCCGAGCCCCGCGTCCCAGTAGAACCGGGCGTGCTCGGCGGAGAAGGCGAACCGCTCCAGCTGGCCCTGCACCACGCCCTCCGCCGTGGTGGTGAGAACGGCGAACCGGAGCCGCCTTCCCGCCGCCGTGGTGGAGGCCCGTCCCACCGCCGCGAATCCCGACCGGTAGAGCACTGTCCGGCGCGCCGACACCAGCGCCCGGCCCTGCACGGTCGCGGCGCGCGCCAGGATGCGGGACGCGCGCCCGGACACGGCCGCCACGGTCGCGAAGGTGCGCGCACCCGGCCGCACCCGTCCCGGACGCGCGGACAGGAACGCCCGGCCCAGGTCGATCGTCACCAGCCCCCGGGTCCGGCTCGCGAGCGCGGCCAGGGTGGCCCGCGCTACGAGGTCGATGCGCCCGCGAGCCAGGACGCGGGGCCTCGCCGGCACGCTCGCCGATCCGGGGAGCGTGGAGGGTGGGGACACGATGCGCCGGGGGAGCCCGGCGAGTCCGCCGGTCGCCGGGAGGGCGCGGCTTCCCTGCCGGACGCGCTGCGGCTTCGGGGCGACCAGACCCCGCCCCACCAGGGCCGAGGCGGTGTAGCGGAGACGCCCCGGTGCGGCGACCGCCGTGGCGCTCCCCGCGAGCTGCGCGGGACCCCGGAGGATCACGGTCCGCCGCGCCGCCACCGCCGCCATCCCGGGGAGTGCCGCGGGGGCCGACCGGAGCCGGCCGGGTCTCGCCGGGAGCGCCGCCAGGGCCGCCAGCGGCCGGGCCCCGCTCCGGACCCGCTGCCCGCGCGCGGACACGGCCGCCTGGGCGGCCAGGGGCGCCGCCGCGGAGCGGAGCCGGCCCCCGCGCGCCGAGCCCGTTCCCACCGCGACCCGGGTCGACCTCCCGTCCCGGACCGAGGTGGCCCGGGCGGAGAGCCGCGCCACGCACCCCAGCGACGCCCCGCCGTCTACGTACCCTCCTCCGGCCGGGGCGCCGTAGAGCGCGCCCGCGCCGTACCTTCCGCCGCCGTAGATCATGGCTGTGCTCCTTTACGGGAGGAGGTCGACGGCGTACTTCGCCCCCAGGTAAGCCTCCACCAGGACGCGCTCCTCGTCGGTGAGGGCGCGGTCGTACACGATCACCTCGGCGATCTGTCCGGTGAAGTGGTTCTTCTCGAAGAACTCGGCGCCCAGGTTGATCCGCCCGATGGTGCTGGCGGCGGTGCCGTAGGAGGCGACCGTCTGCGCGATGCTGTTGAGGTACATCTGGTGGCGCGGCTCCGACGGCTGGTGCACGGCGGCCAGGATCATCCACTCCTGTCCGGGGAGGACCGGGCCCGTGGCGGGCGTGCTCCCGGCGTAGTCCGCGCTCATGGCGGAGAAGTAGTTGCTGCTCCCGCTCCGGGAGATGCTGGCCGTGGCGTTGGTGCCCGTGGTCCCCAGGAACACCATGGTGTCGGAGTTCCCGGCGGGCTGGCTGGGGAAGGCGAACTGCCCCACCGCGAACACGGTGAACGGCGCCGCCAGCGCGGAGATCCCGCCGTAGATGAAGTCGTCGATCCCGTCGAACGCGACGGCGGGCCTCCCGGCGACGGCGGGCTTGACGAAGGTCGGCTGACGGGAGACGGTGGCCTGCGAGAGGTGGCCGTCGGTGGGGCTCAGGTCGGGCCAGAGCGCCACCCGCGCGCCGCTCTCCAGGGCGAGCTGCCCGGCGTCGTACCACGCGCGCAGCCCCGGGACGTCGACGGGCTGCGCCTGCTGGACGGGGATGTCGTACTTGTCGCTCAGGTACTGCTCCACCCGCTTGCGCTCCACGACGTTCAGGACGCGGTTGTAGATGAGGACCTCGGCGACGTCGCCGCCGAAGAACTCGGGCGTGGCCAGGTTGCGGTAGTGCCCCAGCTGCCCGAAGGTGAACACGGTGGACGAGGGCGTGCGCGCCAGGGTGACCCCGTTCCCCCGCAGCGACGCGTGGGTCCCGTCCGTGGAGAGCTGGAAGATGCGGAACCCGCTGTCGGGGACGTTGGCCATGCTGTTCACCAGCTGGGCGCCGCCGGTGGTGGAGGCGTAGATCTGGTGGCTGGTCCGCACCCGGATCGCCTCGTCGGCGGTGAGCCCGCCCATCACCACCATGTCGTCGCCGGTGAAGGCGTAGTTCCCCACCACCAGGAAGACGTCCTTGGCGTCCATCTCCGTCGCGAGGCTCAGGACGTCGTCGTCCCCGTCGAAGCGGACCGCGGCGCGCCCGCCGGCCACGCCGGCGCGGAAGGTGGGCTGCTTGAGCGCGGTGGCCTGCGTCAGGTTGGCCCCGGTGCCGATGCGGTCGGGCCAGGACGCCACCGGCGTCCCGTCCGCCAGGTTGAGGCCGCCGGCGTCGAACCACGCCAGCACGCCGCTGAGGGAGGAGGGGTCGACGAGGTTGATGCCGTACTTGGCCATGAAGTACCGGTCCCAGCTCTTGTCGTACGTGGCCCCGCCCACCACCAGCACCTCGGCGATGTCCCCGCTCCAGAACTGCGCGTTCGCGACCGGGTCGCCGCCCAGGTGGAGCCCGTCCGTGAAGGCGGACATCGCGGCCGGTCCGCTGCCGACCAGCCGGTTCTGCAGGTACACGCTCTCGGCCGTCCCCGTCTGGAGCAGCGAGACGAGCTGGAACCCTCCCGGCCGCACGTACGCGTCGGAGCCGTGCGCGACCTCGGTGCCCCAGGCGGTCCCGTTCCCGTAGCGGGTGGAGAGATGGCCGAAGGCGTTGGTCCCCAGCGACAGGTTGGCGTTGTTCCCCACCAGCCGCTGCGCGCCGGTCCCCGTGCCGCGCGCCACCACGACGAAGATGGTGGCGGTGGTCACCGCCAGGGTGGAGTTGACCAGCACGTCGTCGATCCCGTCGAAGCGGACCACCGGGCGCCCCGCCACGCCGCTGCGCCGGAAGACGGGCCGCCGGGCCAGGTCGCTCTGCGTGAAGTGGTGGTTCATCCCCCCGGCGTCGTACCAGGTGTGCACCGGGGAGCCGTCGGCGAGCGGGATGCGGGCGGCGTCCAGCCAGAGCAGGACCGTGCTGTTGATGGGGCTCTTGGCCGCCGCGTTCAGGTATACCCCCACCTGGCGCTCCAGGGGGTCGTACCGCACGCCGATGTTGGCGTCGTCGGAGACGAACTTCAGGGCGGAGGCGCCGTCGGCGCGCAGCTGCGTGGCCCCCGCCCGGTCGGCGACGGACACGAAGGCGTCGTCCAGCTTCAGCGACTGCAGGCGGTTGATGTCGCGGGCGAAGACCGCGGAGCCGCGTCCCAGGTAGCTGACCTGGACCTCGCGCCCGTCGTCCGCCGGGTTGAACTCCACGGTCCCCGCCAGCCGGTCGCGCAGGTCGTAGCGGACCCGGAACTGGCCGGGGGCGGGGACTCCCGTGACCTCCGTGAAGTGGAGGTCTTCCGCGGCCGCGTAGACGTAGACGGACGCGCCGCCGGGGTTGTGCTGCCGTGGCACCTCGCGGAGCTGCACGAGCCCGCTCAGGTCCTCGCCGACGACGTGTCCCTCGTCGTCGACGTCGACCTCCTCCCCGTCGGCGCGTGCGTCGAACTTGGTATGCCAGATTGCCATGTGCTCAACGTGTGAGATTGGGTTCCATTGGGGGCCGGGCCGGGGAGGGAAGCGGCCCTCCCGGCCGTGGTCCGGGAGGGCCGCCCGCCTGTCCCCCGCCGGAGAGGGCGCGCCGGAGGCCGGCGCGCCCGCGGCCGTGCTTTAGCGGAGCTGGACCTTGAGGTCGTCCGCCTTGAAGCGGAACACGTCGCCGGTCTGGATGGTCTTGGGGGCGGTCAGCGCGCCGCCGAACAGCATGTTGCCCGCGGTCGCCGCGTCGAAGATCCCCACGAACCCGACGTTCCCCCAGTCGGCGGTGGCGTCGGCGAAGGTGATCTCCTGGACGTTGCGCACCTGGTGCCCGCCGCCGGCCTCGGTCTCGGGGGCCGACCAGTACGGCACGGTCGCGCCGTCGCCGAAGACCCGCTTCCGGGCGTAGGCGCCGCCCGTGACCTCGGTCCCCGTGCCCGTCTCGGAGGGGTCGGTGGTGAACAGGGCCACGTAGGTGGCCGGGGGCGCGAACGCCGTGGCGCGGAACAGGAGCTTCAGGAGGTTCTGCTCGGTGTAATCGCTCATTGCCGACATGTCTTCGTCTCCGCTCTGTAAGTGTCGTGGTCGGTTGTTTTACGGTTCTTTATGCTTTCGCGCCGGGCCTGCCGTGCCCGGCGTCCTGCTCTTCCGCCCGCTGCCGGATCCGCGCGGCGACGTCCTCGTCCAGCCCGTGCCGGGCGACCGCCTCGTCCAGGAGCTCCCGGACCGCGGAGGGGGTCGCCCGGAACTTGTGCCCGAAGCAGTGCACGCAGTAGTCGCGGCGCCACACGGGGTGCTGCATCAGGGCCTCGACGTACGGGGGGAGCTCGTCGTCGTAGTAGCGGACTCCACCGGCTCCCCCGACCCGGCCCACCACGACGTAGGCCACCAGCGGGCACTCCTCGTCGTCGTCGATCCGGCAGTCGCAGCAGTCGCAGCGATAGCTCACCCCCTGGGCCATCTCACGCCTCCTCCGAGTCCAGCACCTCGGTGAGGACGACCCGGAAGCGGCGCGCCTGCCGCTCCTCGCGCGAGTTGGGGTAGGTGACCATGTCCTCGTCCTCGGCGAAGGCCAGGAGCAGGGTCACCAGGGCGACGCCGGTCTCCTTCTGGAGCCGCTTCTCCTGGCCCTCGATGACGATCCGCCCGCCGTCGAAGTCCTGGTTGATGTCGTTGGTGGTGACGCGCAGGATCGGGCCGCTGTCGAAAAGGGTCTTCTCGCTCATCGTAGCTTACTCCGTAGGGATCTTGCGCCACGCCTGGAGCGCGGTCGCGTGGTTGTTCATGCGACGGACGGCTTCCGTCGTCATGTCGGCGATCTCGTCCTCGATCGTCGTGAGTCCTTCGGCCAGGAGGTCCACCTGGATGGTCTTGATCTTGGGGGGGCAGCTCACCGGGACCCCGTCCATGGTGACGGTGGACCCGTCCTCGGCGATCTCCCGGGCGGCCGCCTCGATGCAGATGAACCCCTGCTCCAGCGCTTCCCTCCGCTGTACGCGGACGGCCACCTTCCTCCCCGTGTCGAGCTGGAACGCGCGCTCGTTCTTCGCGAGCCCGGGCGGCGTCCGCTCCATCGCCTGCATGCTGAATGGCTTGTTCGCAGCCATGAATCCTCCGTGTTTCGTGAGGCGGCCACCCGCCGCCTACATGACTTCCTGCTTCCGCAGCAGGACGTTGTGGGTGTAGATCCGCGCGTTGGGACGCTCGCCGGCCGCGAACACCGCCCCGCCCAGGCTGAAGTGCACGACCCTGCCGGGTCCCACCTGCTCCACGTGCAGCGGCTCCCACTCCAGCACCCCGCCCACGTCGGTCAGGATCTCCGCGCCCTCGGCGGCGTCGGCGCGGACCGCGGTCCCGTCGCGCAGGGTGAGCGGGGTGCTCCACCCCACCACCAGCGAGGCCCCGCGGGGCGAGGTGAGCCGCACGCACAGGGTCTCGATCGGCCCGGACCGCCCCTGGATCGGCGCGCGCACCACCTGGTCCTCTCCGCCGATCCACACGTCGATCTCGTCGCCGGGCCTGGCGTCTCCCGCCACCAGGTCGTCCAGGAGGAAGGAGTCCTCGAGGACGCACCCGCCGCCGCCGCCGCCCCCCGTGGAGCCGGAAGCCGGGACGGTGGTGAAGCCGACGTAGTACTTGTTCGGGTCGTTGACCAGCTCGTCGAGGTTGAGGGTCCCGGAGTACTGTCCGTTGGACACGTAGTTGGGGATGGTGGCGAACACGTAGACCCTCTCCCCGACCCCCCAGTAGCCGGCGGTGCTCCCGGAGGGGAGCGACACCGTGCCCCAGGCGAAGCGGATGCTGTGCGGCGCCACGTTGATGGTGACGTACCCGCCGGAGTTGCTCGACGTGATGGGTGAGCCGCCCCCCTCGATCGCGTACGTCCGGTTCGCCGCCATGACCGGGTAGACGCGGGTGTGGTCCCTGACCCGGGCGCTGTCGTCCAGCGCGATGTTTGCCTTTTCACCTCCCGATCTCTGGGCTTCCGTGGAGAAGCCGTGGTTGGAGTTGATGACCCGGAGGTCGCTGGTGGAGTTCTCGCTGATGCGGAACAGGTCGCCCGAGCCGATGTCGAGGCCTCCGCGCCGGACGGTGTGGACGCGCCCGTCCGTGTCGAGGTATCCCGCGGACGCCTTGCGCCAGACCGTGGAGGCGGCGGAGACGTCGTCGAGCGTGTTCTCCTGGCTGCGGAACAGGCCTCCCGCGGAGAGCCCCATCCCGTTGCGGAAGACCGAGTGGACGTAGCCCTCGGCCGTCAGGTAGTGGTAGGACGGCTTCCTCCAGGTGGTGGAAGCGGCGGAGACGTCGTCCAGGGTGTTCTCGCCGCTGCGGAACAGGCCTCCCGCGGAGAGCCCCGTCCCGTTGCGGAAGACGGAGTGGATGTAGCCCTCCGCCGTCAGGTAGTCGTAGGACGGCTTCCTCCAGGTGGTGGAGGCGGCGGAGACGTCGTCGAGGGTGTTCTCGCCGCTGCGGAACAGGAGCCCCGCGCCCACGGCGAGGGAGTTCCGGTAGACCGAGTGGACGTAGCCTTCGGTCGAGATGTAGCCGGCGGCCGGCTTGCGCCACACGGTGGAGGCGGCGGAAACGTCGTCCAGGGTGTTCTCGCCGCTGCGGAACAGGAGCCCCGTCCCGACCGCGAGCGAGTTCCGGTAGACCGAGTGGATGCGGCCCGAGGTGTCGAGGTACCCGGACCCCGCCTTGCGCCACGTGGTGGAGGCGGCGGAGACGTCGTCGAGAGTGTTCTCGGAGTTGCGGAACAGGCTCTCCGCACCCACGGCGAGGGTGTTCCGGTACAGCGAGTGGATGCGTCCGCTGGTGTCCAGGTACCCGGCCGCCGACTTGCGCCACACCGTGGAAGCGGCGGAGACGTCGTCCAGCGTGTTCTCCTGGCTGCGGAACAGGAGCCCCGCCCCGACCGCGAGCGAGTTGCGGTAGACCGACTGCACGTATCCTTCGGGCGTCAGGTACGCGGCGGCCGGCTTGCGCCACACGGTGGAGGCGGCGGAGACGTCGTCCAGGGTGTTCTCCTGGCTGCGGAACAGGAGCCCGGCCCCCACCGCCAGGGAGTTCCGGTAGACCGAGTGGACGTACCCTTCGGTCGAGACGTAGCCGGCGGCCGGCTTCCTCCAGGTGGTGGAGGCGGCGGAGACGTCGTCGAGCGTGTTCTCCTGGTTGCGGAACAGGCTCTCCGCACCCACGGCGAGGGTGTTCCGGTACAGCGAGTGGATGCGTCCGCTGGTGTCCAGGTACCCGGCCGCCGACTTGCGCCAGAGCGTGGAGGCGGCGGAAACGTCGTCGAGCGTGTTCTCCTGGCTGCGGAACAGGTTCCCCGCTCCCACCGCGAGGGAGTTGCGGTAGACCGAGTGGATGTAGCCCTCGGTGGAGAGGTAGCCCGCGGCCGGCTTGCGCCACACGGTGGAGGCGGCGGAAACGTCGTCGAGCGAGTTCTCCTGGTTGCGGAACAGGCTTCCCGCCCCCACCGCGACCGTGTTGCGGTACACGGAGGCCACCCGCCCCGTGTCCAGGTACGCGGCGTTGGTCCTGGCGTACTGCGGCGTGTCCGAGACGGCGTTGATGGTGTCCGCGTTGGTGCGGTACAGCGATCCCGCGGTGGAGCTGTTGACGTACGCCCCGTTCTCGATCCCGGCGCGGACGTAGCCGTTGTCCGCCAGCCCCGTGTGCGCCCTGGACCCGCCCAGCTTCTCCTGCGGGGTGGTCCGCTTGAAGGCGGTCCCCTCGGTGATCCCGTCCAGCGAGTCGGGCGCGCTCGGGCTCTCCTTGGCGAACATCTGGTTCACCGGGCGCGACCCGTGGTCGCGGACGGTCTCGTCCAGCCGCGTGTTGAGGATGCGGGACGCCGCCGTGTCCACCAGCGGGTTGAGCCCCGCCGCGTCGTACGTGGGGCGGGTGTTGCGCCGCGCCCCCGGCGTCCCGCTCATCCCCTCGCGGTCCTCCACCTCGCTGGTGGCGCGGTACGCCGCGCTCACCCCGTAGTTGACCCGGAGCTGGCTGCCGCGCTGGTCCTCGGGGTACTGGTCGTTCTCCATCCGCTGGTCGGGGTCCACCCGGCCGCCGGGGCCGAGCCCCAGGAAGAACGGGTAGATGGCGTACGTGTCGCGTCCCACGTTGCCGTCGGCGTCCCGGACCTCCAGGTACGCCATGTAGTCGATGGTCCGGTGCCGAATGGCCGTCTTCCGGACGGGCCCGGTCAGCGGCAGCCAGCTCCCCCAGCTCGGGTCCTCCCCGTACTCGTCCTGGGTGTAGCGGTACTCCAGCGGCCCGCGCCCCCCCTCCGCCAGCTCCCCCGTCAGGGTGAGCTGCACGCTCCGCAGGTTGCTGCTGCGCACGGCGATCTGCGCCGTCGGCGGGTTGGTGCCGATGGTCGGGTTGACGAACACCTGCTCGACGGGCGCTTCGCCCCGGATCCCTCCGCCGCCGGGCTGGTTGTACGGGATCACCGCCCCGTACCACGTCTTGCCGCGGTCCGCCGCCGGAAGGAAGAGCGAGAAGGTGGCGCTGGCGAACGCCGGGTTCCCGTCCACCAGGTCGAGCACGGTCGTCTCGGGGGCGTGGAACTCCGGGTTGTCGGCCAGCTGGAACCTGGCGGACCGGCAGAAGGCGCCCGCGTGCGCGGTCAGGCTGAGCGTCCCCGAGCCGCCGTCCCACACCAGCGCCATGTTCTCCAGCCGGGGCTGCTCCCGCACCTGGAGCGCGATGGAGATCCACTCGCTCTCGATCCCGGACCGGCTCACCACCCGGGCGTACACCTGGCGGATCTGGTCCCGGAGCAGCGGCAGGCTGTTGAGCACCCGGGCGCTCAGCTGCCCCCAGTCGAACCAGTCGTTCTCGCCCACCTCGCTCCCGCTCGGCACGAAGCGCGGGGTGGGGGCGTCGCCGAGGCCGGACAGGGTCCAGATCTCTTCGTCCGGCCCGTAGCGGAACTGGAAGGTGATCTCCTCGTCCACCGGCGACGCCCCCACCAGCCTGAGGTCGACCTCGTCCCGGAACACCGGGTCCAGCGCCACCTTGGCGTACACGCTGGGCGAGACCGCGGGGACCTCCACCGCGTCGCGGTGGGACTGGCCCTCCAGTCCCGGAGCGTGCACGGGTCCGTTGTAGGGAGTGACCCGGCCGTGGATGCGGGTGCCGCGCGCGCCTCCCGGCAGGGGGAAGCGGCCCTCCACGTCGGCCCCGTCCGCCAGGGCCAGGTGGA
Organism: uncultured Gemmatimonadales bacterium; assembly: GCA_963733105.1. Taxonomy (GTDB): domain Bacteria; phylum Gemmatimonadota; class Gemmatimonadetes; order Longimicrobiales; family Longimicrobiaceae; genus JAFAYN01. The sequence goes on from CAVTCB010000016.1 coordinate 115,936, forward strand.
GGGTGGGGACGGCGAGATCGAAGCTGCTCTCCGTCGAGATCTGGAAGCGGGCGCTGGCGCAGTGGGCGCCGCCGACCGCACGGAGCACCAGCTCGTCGGTGATCTCGTCCCACGAGAGGTCGATGCTCTCCAGCCAGGGCTGCTCCCGGCTGGGGAGCACCACCGGCATCCACGGGCTGGGGAGCTTGCTGTCCTTCCCCAGCACCCGGACGTAGATCTTCCGGACCTGGTCGCGGAGCAGCTCCAGGTCGTTGAAGCGCAGCGCGTTCGGCTGCCCGGGCGAGAAGAACTCGGCCCCGGAGGGCACGACGGTGCCGCTGGCGGCGTAGGCCAGGGTCTGGCTCTGCGTCACCGCCACCCACTTCCAGACGGCGGCGCCGGGCGCGTCGGTGTCCTTCATCTCCACGGACACCTGCTCGCCGACCGGCGAATAGACCCTGAGCGACACGTCCACGCGGTCGCGGCGCGTCGGGTCGACCGCCAGGAGGGGCTCGCAGGTGGGCGCGTTGGCCGACGGGCCGTGGAGCGGCCCGGAGAACTTGGTCGTGCTCCCGCCCGGGCCGCGGAACTCCACCCGGTACGTTCCCCGTCCCGCGCCCTCCTCCGGCTTGAACTGGGGCTCCGCCGTGCCGTCGTCCAGAGCGGTCCCGACGGTGTACTTCGCCACGCCCCCGCCGGCGAGGTTGGGGAAGGTGCGCGTCTTACCGCCCGGGACGAAGACGGCGATCTCCGTCACGTCGTCGTCGTAGGTGCACACCAGCGCCGGGTCGACCCGGAAGTCGTCCGGGGTGACCGACCCGCCCGGGAGGGTGTCCCGGTCGGCGGCCGTGTTCGCCCACGAAGGGGGGCTCCCCAGCGCGTCGGTGAGCCTGGCCCACCAGTGGGTGGCGGACGACGTCGGGAGCGGGACGTCGTTGAGCGCGAGGTAGCTCTCGGGCCCGATGGTCCCCGGCGCCGCGAAGCGGTGCTGGAAGAGCCCCGCTCCGTTCAGGTTCAGCCGCGCGCTCGCCTGCCCCGGGTCGTCGCGGTAGATCTCCACGTCCACGGGGAAGGCCGCGGCGGGGCCGTCCACCCGCACGCGGAGGTCGGCCGTGTCCCCCGCCGCCGACACGGTGGCCCAGAGCACCCCGGTCACCGGGGAGCTCACCTCGTAGCGGTCCACGCGCACCTCTTCCGGAGCGCCCGCCACGCCGTCGGCGTTCTTCCCGAACACCCGGAACACGCGCTGCCCCGCCGTGCTGGCCTTCACGGTGAAGGTGCCGCGCTGCCCGGTGGCGAACTGCTTCTGGGGCAGCTCGGAGGGGGCCACCCAGACGGTCCCCACCTTCTCCTCGGCGTGCAGCGACGCGGTGTCGCCGTCCGCCGTGACGGCCACGATGGCCTGGTCGCGGTCGTAGGAGACCTGCGGCCGCCCTACGATCTCCGCCGCGCGGTCGCGGTCGAAGGTCTCGCTCCCGGGGCGGAGCGTGCTCCCGTCGATCAGCGTGACGACGGGCTCGATGAGCGAGTTGTGCTCCGCGTGGAGCTGCACCCGCTTGACGTAGACGCCTCCCGCGGGGGGCTCGTCCGCGGCGTGCGGCCCGGTCCGCGCGCCGCTCCCGTCCGTGACCATGAACCGCACCTGGGCCACCAGCGCGTCCGGGTCGGTGACGGTCAGGGTGAGCGTGCCGACGCCGCCGTCCTCCGACACCTCCACGGCGGTGCGGACCCGGTGCGCCGCCGCGGCGAGCAGGTGGGCGCTGGCGCGCACCGCCTCGCCGATGGTCCCGGTGGCGGCGGTGCCGCTCCACCCCGTGCGGGGCTCCACGTCCACGGTGATCCAGCGGCCGGGCGTCACCTGGACGGGGATGACCAGCGACCCCGCCGCCGCGCTCGCGTCCCTGTACAGCGTGGGAGCGGGCTCGGTCGCGGCGTCGTGCTCCTGGTAGCGGACGCGCACGCCGGCGGCGAACTCGTTCGGGAGCCAGGAGACCACCGGGTTCCGGGTGGCCGGGTCGATCTCCACCTTCACCTCGCGGACGCGCGGCGTCTGCGGGAGCGAGATGCTGACCGGGTTGGTCCAGGCGCTCGGGCGACGCCCGGGCGCCTCTCCGCGCGTCCGCACCCACACCGTGGACCCGGCGGGGAGCGGCGGCGTCTCCAGCGTCGCCGTGACCGCGGTGCGCTCCAGGAAGCGCCAGTCGCCCGAGGTGTTCCCGGGGAGGGTGGGGGAGAGGGCGTACGACACCGCCGCCTCGCCCCCCGCGGGGATGAGGGTGACCGGGACGCCGACCACGCCCTCGGCCGAGACCGTGAGGGCCCCCAGCGCGGAGGAGGTGAGCGGCTGGTTGGCCGGGCCCGCGTCCACCAGCGACAGCTCGCGCCACGCGGGGTTCAGGTCCTTGACGGCCACCACCTGCGCCAGGCGGTTGGACCCGCGGCGCCCGGTCCCGTACTCCGGGAGCCAGGAGAGCGCCACCAGCACCCAGTCGCCCACCCGCAGCCCGATGGTGGCCGAGCGGCGGCAGCGCGCGCTGATGCGCTGCGCCCCGAACAGGAAGCGGTCGAGCGCCTGGGTGGCCCGCTCCATGGCCAGGTGGTGCCCGATCTCGTCCGCGACCTCGCCGGTGAGGGGCTCCCCGTCCACGCCGCCCACGGCGCGGAACAGGAGGGTGTCCACCTGCATCTCCTTCTCGCCGAGCATCGCGATCGACTCCGCGTGCCGGCGCTCGATGGTGACCTCCACCGAGGTGATCCCGTCGCCCGCGACGCTCTCGCCGTCGGGGTCCTCGTCCTCCGTCACCACGTAGTCGCGCTGGTAGGTGACGATCACCCGGTTGACGGCGTCCCCCGCGGAGTGCTCCCACCCCGCGTCGGGCGCGGTGTTGCCGTCGTCCAGCTGCACCAGCGGGACGGTGGCGTCGGGGAGCGCGTACCGGATCGGCGACACGCGCCCCTGGGCGTCCAGCGCCGGGGCGGCCCCGAGCGGCTTGAACACGTTCTCCTCGATCCACCCCCGCAGGTCGTCCACGGGCTCGGTGATCCGCGCCCGCACGGGGGTGTTCAGCGCCAGCACCGCGGCCGGGTCGTAGCGCACCCGGAGCCGCGGGTCCGCCATGTCCTCGGCGGGGGAGTACTTCCCGTCGTACAGGTCCCGGAGGAGCTCGCCCGCCGTCATCCCGTCCAGGTGGAGCGGGTAGGTCTCGGTGGGCGGCCCGTTGTAGGCGACGATCAGCTCGATCTGCTGGTTGTTCAGCGGGAGGAGCGCCGGGTCGGACGAGCCGATCAGGACCGACTTGGCGGCGTCGACGACGTTGCCGTCGTCGTCGTCCTCCACGCGCGCCCGGGCCGTGCGGATCAGGCCGCGCTCCTTGCTGTCGTACCGCACCGGCTCCACGATCTCTTTCCAGGCCGGCTTGGCGCCGCTGGACACCCACGGCCGCCAGAGGATGCGGGCGCGGGCGTAGCTGAGCTGGTAGCGCTTGAAGCGGAACACCCCCGCCCGGAGCTCCTGCACCAGCAGCGTCTCCGGCTTCAGCGCCTCCTTCATCGTCTTGGTGACGACGAAGTTGGAGTACACCTTCCCCACCCGGCGCCCGTCTCCGGGGCGCCGCTTCCAGTAGGGGAGCAGGTCCACCACGCCCTGGTTGGGGTTGTTGCGCTTGTACACGCCGCGCACCGGGCGGGTGGGCGCGATGAGCCACCCGTACCCCTGCCGCCCGTACCCGCCGATCACCCCCCGCGGGAAGATGGTCGCGGTGTCGGCGCGGTCGAACACGCGCACCTTGCGCTCACGGTCGCGGACGTCGCGGATCTCCAGCGCGTAGGTGACGTAGTTGTCCTCCAGCGCCACCCCGCCCACCACGCCGTCCATCACGGTGAACCAGGCGTCCGGGCCGCTCCCGTCGTTCTGCTCCAGCAGCGCGCGGCGGCCGTTCAGGGCGGACTCCCCCTTCGAGGTGGGGAGGAGCGCCGTGAGCCACCCGGTCTTGCGGGCGTCCGGGTCGTCGGGGTCGGTGCTGGTCCGCTTGTCGAGCACGCGGACGTTGACCTGCCCGATCACGCTGGTCCCCTCCGCCAGGTCCACCTCGGACTCGGCGAACGACTCGGGGACGTGCAGGTACGGCCGCACGTGGGCCGGGTCGGTGGAGCAGACCGCCAGGGGCGTGGCGTCGTCGTCCTTGAACAGGGTCAGGCGCCACGTGGTCATGCGGCCCCCTTGGGGTCATACGCCCGCACGTCGAACGCGGTGCCCGAGGCGTCGCGGAGACGCACGCCGATCTCGTAGGTGCCGGGGTACTCCCCCCGCTCCGGCCGGATCTCCTCCCCCATCCTGGGCGACTCCAGGTAGCAGGTGTTGAAATCGAGATCGCTCGCGGCGGGGTAGAACCGGCAGCTCCCCGCCGTGTCCTGCATCCAGGTGAGCCAGGCGTGCACCCCGGGCCACTCCTTCTCCCGGAAGACGAGCCGCACGTCGAGCGTCTGGTCCCTGCGGATCAGGAACGACTCGGTGATCCCGGCGGCGCTGGTGTCCGTCCCGCCCACTCCCGTGCTCCCCGGCGTCCAGAGGCGCTGCGGGAGCGAGAGCGGCACCGTCACCCCCGTCAGCGGGTTGGTGTTCGTGATCTTGTAGACGATCTTGGGAATCCACTTCATGATGCCCTTCGCGAGCCGTAGGTGACCTTGCTGTCCGTCCCGTAGCGCTCCCGCACGCTCTGCATGGTCTGCTGCGTGAGCTTCTGGTGGCGCGGGTTGGAGGGGTCCATTCCGTCCACGTACACGTGGATCTCGGGGCCTCGCTTCTCGGCCCGCTCGGCGACGCCGGACCCGGCGTCGCGGGACTGCTGGGGAGTTCCGGAGCCGCCGGCCGCGCCGCCGCCCACCGCCGCGGCCGCCGCGTTCGCGCCTCCCGCCAGGGCCGACCAGGCCGCCGCCGCCACCATGTGCTTGGCCGCCGAGGCGAACTGTCCCGCCGCCATCCCCTGCATCCCGGGCGTCGCCGCGTACCCGATCCCCCGGGCGATGGCGCTGACGGCCTCGGCCGCCTCCTCGCCCGCGCGTCCCTGCGCCTTGGCCGCCACGCCCTTGAGGGCGCCCTGCGCCATCCCTTCCCAGAGCGCATTGAAGGCGTCGCCGACGCTCCAGGCCCCCGTCATCATCTTCTCGAACGCGCCGGCCATGTGGCCGGCCATCGCGTCGCCCGTCTTCCTGGCGCCCGACTCCATCCCCTCCAGGAGCTTCTTGGCCTCCTGGCTCACCTTCCCCAGGCGGGCGATGTTGAGGTCGGCCACGGGCGGCTGCTTCTTGCGGTCCTCCGCCGCCTTCCTGGCCCGCTCGTCCTCGGCCTGGGCCTGCTGGATCCCCTGGCGCACCCCGGTGGCGCGGTTCAGGCGCTCACGGGCCGCGACGCGCTGGTCGAAGGTGCGGGTCTGGTCGCTCGCCTCGGCGGTGAGCTCCTGCTCGATCCTGAGGATGCGGGCCAGCGTCTCCTCGCGGGACTCGTTGACCGAGGCCGCGCGCTCCAGGAGCGAGATCTCCTGCTCCTGCCTCTGGATGCGCTCCTCCTCCAGCCGGGCGCGCTCCGCCGCCTCCCGCGCCGCCGTGTCGTCGACCGTGATCTCGGCGAGCTGGTTGAGCCGCTGGCGCAGGCGGATGCGGTCCTCGATGGAGAGGTTCCCCCTCAGGAGCTCGGCGTTGAGCCTCGCCTCCATCGCGCGCGCGTCGTCCCTCTCCTTGTTCTCGAGGACGCCCAGGCGCTTGGCTTCCGCCCACAGCTGGATCTTCTTCTCGTCGGGATCTTCCTCGGCACCCGAGGCTCCGCCCCCGCCCGAGTCTTCCTTCTTGGCGGCCGGGCGGAACCTGGCCGTGTGTGCCCTGCTGGTGTCGAGCGGCGTGGAGGGCGCGGCCGACGGAACGACGCTTTCCCTCCCGGCGGTGCTGTGGACGCGGTCCGCGTAGTTCTGGAACACCTGGTCGGCGGCCGCCCGGTCCTTTGCCGCCGCCTGGCGCATCTCCTCGGCGTCTTCCCTCCGCTCCCTGGCGAAGCGGCGCCATCTCTCGGCCGCTGCGTCGTTGCCGAAGACGTCCATCAGCCCGGCCCCGGCCTCCACCACGTCGGCGATGGCCACGGCCATCCAGGCGAGCGCTTCCCGGCCGTTCGCGAGCGACTGCAGGAAGTCCACTCGCAGCAGCGAGACGATGGTGTCCAGTCCGATGAACAGGTACTTGATCCCGTTCTCGACCAGCCAGATCACCACGGTCCCGAAGGCGTTGATCGCCTCCTTGTTCTGCTGCACCCACGCGGTCAGCCTCTCCACCACGCCGCGGAGCTTCTCCATCACGGTGGAGCCGTTCTCGCCGGCGATCAGCGCGCCGCCCAGCTCCGCCTGGAACCCCTTCCAGAGGTTGTTGAGGATGGTGAGCTGGCCCCCGAAGGTCTTCGCCTCGCCCTCGGCCCACCCGTTCGACTTCGCGGCCAGCTCGGCGATGCGCTCGCTGCTCGTCTTGGCCTTGATCCCGAACTCCCCGATGGCGTCGCCCTCTCCCCGGTAGACCTCCTCGACGATCTTCCCCGCGTCGGCCAGCGAGATCTTCTTGTGCGCCGCGACGTTGGCGACCACGCCCATCAGGTTCATGGCGGAGGTGACGCTCCCGGTCCGCCGCGTCATCTCCTCCAGGCCGGTGACGAACTCCTCGCGCCCGAACGTGGTGGTGCGCTCGAACTGGGCGGCCATCTGCTCGATCCCGACCCGGTGCTTGTCCCAGTTGCCGCCCGTCATGGCGACGGTGCGCTGGAGGCGGGCCCAGGCCTGCTCCATCTTGGCCGCCTGGGAGATCGCGCCGCGCGCCAGGGTCTGGAGGGCGCTCGAGGCCATTCCCTGGACCTTGCTCCAGGGGAGGATCCCCCCTCCGCCCTTCTTCTTGTCGTCGTCGCCGCCGCCCCCGCCGCCGCCGCCGCCGCCCGCGGCCTTGAGCTTGGCTTCCGCGTCCTTGGCCGCCTTCGCGCCGCCGACGGCGGCGCGCTCGTACGCCGCGGCGTACGCCCTCTCCACCCTCCTGGCCCCCGCGCCGGCCTCCTGCTCGAGCGCTTTCGCCGCCCTCTTCCCGGCGCCGTGCGCCGTGGCGGAGCTGCGTTCCAGCGCCTTGCCGATCTTGCCGTACGCCCGGTCGGCGCCGGCGGCCGCGTCGGTGGCCATCTGCTTGGCGGCCTTCCCCACCTTCTCGGTGGCGTCCTCGCCGGCCGCCGCCGTGTCGACGACCATCTTCTTGGCGGCCGTCCCCACCTTCTCGGTCGCGTCCTCGGCGGCGCCCGCCGTGTCCCGGACCATCTTCTGCGTCGACTTGCGCACCTGCTCGGTGACGCTCTCCGTCGCGTCGGCGGTGCGGTCCACCACCTTCTGCGCCGTCGTCGCCACGTGGCCCACCGCCTCGTCCGCGGCCGAGCGCGTGCGGTTGAGCATCCGCTCCGCGGCCTTCTGCACGCCGGCCGTGGCGGATTCCACCGAGACCCCGGCGCTGTGGACCATCTCCCTGAACGCGGTCCCCACCGAGACCGCCGCTCCCTCCACCGCCTTCTTCACCGCGTCGGTAGCCCGCCGGGCGGCCTTCTCCACCGCCTCCACGGTCTCCTCGGCCTTGTTGCGGACGTCGGAGAGCGCCTTCTCGGCGCTGGTGAGGAAGCTCCCCACCGCCCCGGTGACCGTGCCGATGGCGCGCGTCGCGAGGGCCTGGATCGGCGGGAGCGCCCTCTCCCCCGCCTCCTGGATCTGGGAGGCCGCCAGGCGGCCCATCTTGGAGATGTCGGTCGTGGCCTCCCTCGCGAGGTCGCGGATGGCGTCCAGCGCGGTCTTGGTGCTCGACGCGACCGAGCTCGCCATCCGCTCGCCCACGCTCTTCAGCTCCGCGATGGAGTCCCTGATCATCTTCCTGTACTCCTCGACCCTGCTGCGGTCGTCCTTCGTCGGGTCAGGCATGGGTCACCACCCCGCAGCCTGTGTCTGTGCGCGATACCATTGCTCTGAATCCTCTCGTGTGGCGTGGGCGATCACCGCCGCGGCGCAGGAGCGTAGCGAGGCCCGCGCGTGTGCCCGGCCCAGGTGAGCCATGCCGTAGCTGAAGTGTCGCCACGACAGCGGGTTGCCGTCGGGCCGGGTCCAGGCGGGATACGCCGCCGCGAACTCGCACAGCAGGTCTACGAAGTCCGTCGGCTGCGAGGGGCCGTCGTCGGCGACGGGTGCCGGACGCCGGACCTCATCCGGCACCCCGAGAAAAAACCGATCAGCTCGCCGACCTCGAACTCGCTCGCGTTGCGGAAGGGGTTCGGGAGGAGCCGCCATACCAGGCGGCGCCACCCGGCCGGGCGCACCAGTGCGGGGAACAGCGCGACCGCTTCGTGCATGATGCGCTCGAGCTCGGCGAGCATCTCCGTCGAGTCCGGCTGGTCCTGGAGCCGGCGCACCCGCTCCTGCAGCCCCACCAGCGCCACACCGAAGACGAACGGGACGGGCGGCACCAGGTACGTTCGTCCCCGGAACTCCAGCGGGAGCGGACGGGAAAGGTCCTGCACGGGCCCCAGGTTCCTGGTCTCCGGCTCGTTCGCGCGGACCTCCGCGGCCAGCGTCGCCTGGACCTGGTCCAGGCGATCTTCGGTGTGCGGCAGGATCATGTCAGATCACCAGTCCCGTGATCCCCTGCGCGACCGGGTCGCCGATCGTGTAGAGCTTGTGGCCCTCGGGGAGGCGCGCCTCGGTGCTGAACATGGCCTGGAAGGTGGTCTCCGCGATCACCTTCCCGCCGTCCGCGTGCTTGTAGTTCAGGCCGGGGCGGCTGAAGTGCCCCTTCCAGATCCAGACGGCCTGCTTGGGGGCGGCCGGGACCCACCCGCCCGCCGTCCCGCCGGTGCCGCCGCTGGGGGGGGTGTAGGTGAGGCCGGAGGCGTTCATCTCCGCCTGCGGGATCACCACCAGCGCGGTGGTCACCACCTTCTGCTGCGAGGTGAACCCGCCGCTCGACTTCTTGACCGGGCTCAGCGTCTCGAACAGGAGCGGGTCGCCGAGGATGAGCGGGATGGTGACGGTGATGTTCTCGCCGGTCAGCTTCCGCTCGTGCACGGCCGGGCCGGTGTACTCCGGGAACTTCAGGTCGTTGAATTCCTGGTTGAACGCCACCTTGATCTCGCCCTCCGTGAGGCCGAGCGGCTTCAGCCCGGCGGCGGTGAACGGATCGCCCACGAACACGTAGCCCTTGCCGATGGACCGGAAGGTGGACAGCAGGTCGGGGTGGTTCATCTTCTTTCTCCTTGGAGATGGTTGCCCTTGCGGGCAGGGCGCGCCGCCGGATGCGGCGCGATGCTCAGCCTTCCTTCATCAGCGTGAAGCGGAACAGCACCGTGCGGTGGGCCGTGCCCGCGGGCGCCTGGGGCACGTCCCAGGCGTCCACGTGCTCCATCCACATGGGGACGCCGCTCACCGTCTCGGGGAGGGTGCGGTCCAGGTTCTCGTGCAGCCGCTCCTCCACGGCCACCACCTCGGCCAGCGTCGGGGCGCGGACGTCCCAGCGGGTGAACACCACCTCGTCGTTCTCCCGGCGCCGGCTGCTGGTCACCTCGTAGGTGATCCCCGGGACCGGAGGCGTGTTCGCGTCCGCCCGGACGATGTGGTCGCCGCCGAGAGCGTCGATCAGCTCCGTGTCGGAGCGCAGCCGCTGCAACGCGGCTGCGAGGGCTTCGTCCCAGCGCATGCGGGCTCCTGGTGTGTGGGTAAAAACGGGTGCGGGACCGGCGGACGGGCGACCTGTGCGCCGGTGTGCCAGGGGGGTGATTGCGCCGATCGGGCGCGCCGCCGGCCCCGCGTTCCTCGGATTCGGGGACGCGAAAAGGCCCCCGGCCCGGACGCTGTGCCGGACTGGGGGCCTTTACCGGCCCGTGTCGAGAGTGTATTTTCGGTATGTCTTCGGTAAAGCTAACTACCGCTCCGCGTGCCTGTCAAATGTGTTGTGCGCTATCCGCTTCATTCGTCCGCCAGGCACTCCGCGGAGGTCAGGTCGTAGATGGCGCCGCACCCCCGCCGCTGGCACTGGTACGTCCCCAGCCGGGTTCCCTGCGCGTGGCTCTGGAGGACCCCCGCCGCGGACGCCGTCAGGCGCAGGGCCGGGCGCGACCCGCACCGCGGGCAGCTCACCGCCAGCCGCAGGAGGCGGCCGCCGCGGGACTCCTCGCCTCCCTGCCCGGAAGATGTCTCGACTTCGCTCAACCGCTCCTCCCCGTTCCGTGTCGCCGTTCGTGATGAGGTCCTTGCGCCCCGTGGACCCGCCGACTATCCTGCTTAACAGTAATCACAGGATGAAGGGCCGGCGTGCTTGTCTGAGAACAAGTTTAACCCGGCCGTCCGGCACTGTCAAGAACGTGAAAACATCTGGAGGTAAATGTAATGAACGTTGAAGCGGAGCGGAGAGCGATCGGGCACCGGCTGCGGCGGGTGCGGGAGAAGCTGGGGTGGGACCGCAACGAGCTGGCCGAGCGGCTGGCCATCCACCCGGGCTCCATCGCGCGCTGGGAGACCGGCGGGTCGGTCCCGCACCGCTACCACCTGGATCGGATCGCCGAGTGGGGGGACGTGGACCCCGAGTGGCTCCTCAGCGGGGAGTCGCCCGGCGCCCCCGAAGAGGCCGACGCGGCGCCGGAGCAGGAGACCGAGGACCTGTTCAGCTCGCTGGACGCGGTCGCGCGCTTCCTGGGGGGGATCGGCCCCGCGGGGCAGGAGCGGCTGCGCAAGCTGGACGCCCTGGAAGGGCTCCGGCGGATGCTCACGGCCAAGGGACGCCTCCCGGACTGGTGGTACCAGCTCCGCGATCGCGTGGAAAGCGATGAGCTCTAGCGCCGACGAGGAGCTCGTCCTCGCCGCGGCGGCCCGGCTGGTCGACGCCGCCCGGGGGGTGGTGGAGGACTACGCCGGGCCCTACGCCCCGCTGCGCACCGACCAGGTGTCCGCCCTGCTGCGCGGCCTGGGGTGCCACGTGGAGATCTTCGCCTTCCTCTCGGACACGGTGGCGATGGCGCTCCCGCGCTGCGCCGAGGTGTACCCCGTGCTGGTGAACCGGAACGCGGAGCGGACCGACCGCCTGTTCGCCTTCCGCCACGAGATCGCGCACGTCCTCGCGGGCGACGTGGAGGGCGCGGTGTTCCTGGCCGACGAGGGGTACATGGCGCTCCCCGAGCGCATCGCCGACCTGTTCGCGCTGGCCGACCTGGTCCCCGGGTGGTGGATCGCCGACGTGCGGAAGGGGCAGACGCCCTGGCGCCGCGTGCGGGCGGAGATCACCCTGGCCGTCGCCGAGTACGCCGAGAGCTGGACCGGGGAGCGGCTGGAGGACCGCGTGGAGCTGCGCCTGAAGCTGTTCCGCGACCGGGGGCTTTAGCGCGCCCGCCGGGGCGTTCACTTCGCGCCTTCCCCTTGACAGGGCGGTCCCGACGGGTTTATCCTGTTCCACAGACGGATGGGAAGCGGCTCGCCACAGGGCCCCGACGATCGGCACAGCGCCGGTCCGCGGGGCCTTTTTGCGTCCCCCTCTCCCGAAACCCCCTGAACCCGGGCTCCATCCGAGGCCCCGCCGGCACAGCGCCCGGCCGGGGCCTCTTCGCGTCCGCGGAGGTCCCTCCCGAAAGGACGGCGTCCGGCCCCACGGCCGGAGCGCGCGCAGCGCCGCCGTCGCCAGTGCACGGAAGGCCCGCCCCACCCCCGGGGCAGCCACCCCATTCACGGCCAGGAGGTTTCCCATGCCGACCGGTGACTACCACAACCAGTGCACCCCGTCCACGCCCCCGGACCCGTACCGGAGGGACAACGCCCGGAGCAAGCGCGTGCAGGCCGCCGACATCGCCTACAACCGCGCCCACCCCTGCCACCTCAACAACTGCGAGGAGAACGACTATCCCTACGTCGCCAGCTACTCCAAGGGGCTCGCGCACGACGGGATCGGCGACGTGCTCCCCGCCTCGTACCAGTCGCTGCTGAGCGCGGCCCAGCAGCGCACCCCCGCCGCCTTCGAGGCCATCCAGCTGGGCCCCGGCGGGATGAAGCTCGTCAACCCGCAGGCCGGGCTCGCCTTCGACCTGGAGGGCGCCGACACCCACGCCGTCACCATGCCCCCGGCGCCGCGCATCGACAGCGCGCAGAGCTCGTCCGAGATGGGCGAGCTGTACTGGATGGCGCTGGCGCGCGACGTCCACTTCAACGACTACGGCTGGCACCCCGTGGTCCAGCAGGCCATCCAGTCGCTGAACACCGAGTTCTCCGACTACCGGCCGCGGGCGCTCTACGGCTCCATCTCCCCGCAGACCGTCTTCCGCGGGATCTTCCCGGGGGAGGCCGTGGGTCCGTACATCTCGCAGTTCCTGCTCAAGGGGACCAGCGATCCCGGCGCCATCCCCGGCCAGGGGCGCAGCGCCGCGGACGGCTTCATCCGCTACGGCGCCCTCAAGATCGACCAGCGGCGGCAGACCGTGGTGCCGGGGGTGGACTACCTCACGGACTTCTACTGGTGGCTGATGGTGCAGGACGGCGCCGACAAGCGGGGGATGGACCAGTTCGACATGAACGCCCGGCGCTTCATCCGCAACCTGCGCGACCTGGGGAACTTCGTGCACTTCGACCAGGTGGGCGACGCGTTCTACAACGCCGCCTGGATCCTGATCCAGGAGCCCACCGGGAACCAGCTGAACAGCGGGGCCCGGCCCAACGTGGACCGCGAGTTCCCGTGGGACCAGATGAACCCGTACAACGCCTACGCCAAGCAGGCGCCCTTCGCCACCTTCGGCGACACGCACCTGCTGACCACCGTGTGGGAGGTGGTGGCGCGGGCGCTCCGGGCGGTGTGGTTCCAGAAGTGGTTCGTGCACCGCAGGCTCCGCCCCGAGGAGCTCGGGGGGCGCATCGACAACCACCTGTACGGGCGGCGCAGCTACCCCATCAACGCGGAGATCCTGAACTCCCTGCGCTACGGGCTGCTCAGCCAGCACTTCCCGCACCGGCAGGGGTCGTACCTCCTCCCGCAGGCCTTCCCGGAGGGGGCGCCCCTGCACCCCTCCTACGGGTCGGGGCACGCCACCGCCGCCGGCGCCTGCGCCACCATCCTCAAGGCGTTCTTCAACGAGGACATCCCTATCGAGAACCCGCTGGTGGCGAGCGCCGACGGCCTCTCGCTGGTGCCGTACGGCGGGGGAGACGCCGGGAGCATGACCGTGGGGAGCGAGCTGAACAAGCTGGCCGCCAACATCGCCATCGGCCGCAACGCCGCGGGGGTGCACTGGCAGACCGACTACTCCGAGGCGCTGCTGCTGGGCGAGCAGGTCGCCATCCGCATCCTCCAGGAGCAGAGCATCCTGTTCAACGAGGGCGGCGGGTTCATGCTCACCCGCTTCGACGGGCAGTGCATCAAGATCTGGGACGGGCACGTGGACTACTGCTACGGCGGGTCCACCGAGCCGGCCACCACGGCCCCGTACTGCGAGGAGGGCCCCACCGGCCGCGACGACTACACCGAGACCAACCCGTCGGAGAACGATCCCTCGGAGAACTACCCGTCGGAGAACGATCCCTCGGAGAACTACCCGTCGGAGACCGACCCGTACGGCTACTACAGGTACGAGGACCAGACCTACGCGGCCCAGTACGCCGAGATCCAGCCCTACGAGGCCACGATCGAGGGGGACACCCCGGCGCAGACGGGCGACGCGCCGGCCGAGCAGGGCGACGCTCCGGCGCAGTGACGGACGCGGCCGTCCCGGCACCCGCCGGGACGGCCATCCCTCGACACGCTCCACCGACAATCCCATGTCTACAACGACGAACGAGATCCCGCCGCAGGCGGCGGGAGAGCCCCTGGTCCTGGTGGCCGGGGGCGAGACCGACCCGAACCTGGTGTCCCTCCTGCGCAGGCTGTCGCAGCGGGGCGTCCGCACCTTCGCCCTCCAGGCCGGCCCCGACAACCACCCCGTCGCCACCTGGGACCTGCAGCGCGACACCCTGGTGGTGGACGGGGTGGAGATCCGTCCCACGGGCGCCTTCCTCCGCTACGACGCCTTCTCCGGCAGGCAGGACGGGCACCCGGACGCGAGCCGGCGCGCCGACGCCTGGTTCGCGGCCACCCTGGGGTGGCTCAAGGCGCACGGCGAGGTGCGCCGCCCCAACGCCCGGATGCGCGACTCCAACAAGCTGCACGCCCTGCACGTGGCGCGCGCGGTGGGGCTGGAGGTCCCCGACACGCTGGTCACCAACGACCTGCGGATGCTCCGCTCCCTCGCCGCCGAGCGGGCCCTGGTCGCCAAGCCGGTGCAGGGCGGCGACTACTGCCGGGAGATCGGCGAGATGCTGGGCCGCGAGCGGGAGACCGGCCCCGGTACCCCGCCCGCCATCGTCCAGCCCCGGCTGGAGCAGCCCGAAGTGCGCATCTACAAGGTCGGGCAGCGCTTCCTGGCCTTCTCCATGGTGTCCGACCTGCTGGACTACCGCTCCGCGCCCACCTGCACCGTGGTGCCGCTCCCGCTGGAGAAGGTGCCGGCGGAGCTCCTGGACGGGCTGGGGAAGCTGATGGACCGCTTCGACATGGACTTCGGCGCCGCCGACTTCAAGACCGACCCGGCGACCGGGCGCCTCCTCTTCCTGGAGATCAACAACTCGCCGATGTTCGCCATGTTCGACCGGGTGGGCGGCGGCGCGGTGTCCGACGCCATGATCGACTTCCTGCTCGGGTGGGACACCGGGCGGCGAACGGAGGCGGTGCGCATCCGGGCCGCCGCCGGCGGATGCGTGGAGTGCGGAAAGGCAGCAGGGATTGGCGCTTGACAGTCGCGGTAAACGTTTGTATAATCCGGGTGAACAAAAACCTGACAGAGGCCCCCTCAGGAGCCCCCCGGATCGGCAGAGCGCTCGGTTCGCGGGGCTTTTTGTCCCCGGGAGCGCCGCCGGAGACAGGAAGACACGGACACAGCTCGAACCCGGCCTGCAAGGCCCTCCCGGCACAGCGCCCGGGCGGGCCTTGTTTCATTTTGTGGGCGAGGGGTGGGCTCCGGTGGGGACGGTCGGCACCCGGCCTGGGAACGGGTGTTCAGGACGGCCGGGGGGTAAGCGCAGGCTGGAGTACATTTTAGGACAGGGATTCGCGAAGTGCTTGTGCGGGCGCGGCTTGTGAAATGGAAACGTCGGGTCAGGGAGGTCCTTCCATCGTTCCGCGCCCGCCATCCGTCCCGGCGGCCGCACAACCGAAAAGGAAACACCAGAGCAGGAGCAATCCCCATGTACGACCATGACATGTCCAGGAGGCGTAGACTGACCGGGTCCGGGCCGGAGCGTACCGCGGGCTCCGCGGCCGATGGGGAGGCCGCAGGCGGCGAGGGGGGGGAAGAGCCGCACTCGGGGCGCCTCCTCCGCATCGCCACCAGCTGCCCGCGGTGCGGCTCGCGCCCCGCGCTGCGCATCACCGAGGAGGCGGCCCGCGGGCTGGGCGGGCACGCGCAGCGCACCCGGCTGGGGACGTACCAGTGCCAGCACCGCGGGTGCAAGACCATCTACGACCTGTACCTCACGCGCGGCCTGCTCAACGAGGAGCTGGGCGGCGTCGCGTGACCGGGCATACATCCATCACCGTGATTCCAGGAGGGCCCCATGCAACGGATCTACGCGCGGGTCGGCGGCCGGAAGGTGTTCGCCCAGTACCTGGCGCTCTCGCTGCTCACCGGGATGGCCTTCGCGCTGCGGGCCGACTTCTCGGAGTACGCGCTGGCGGTCGGTGGGGTGCTGGGGATCGCCGTCGGCGGGATCGCCTACGAGGACGCGCAGCGCCAGCGGGCCCGCGCCGCCTGCTGCCCCGACGGCGGGGAGGCCGCCGAGCCCCCGGGCGGGGGGGGCGGATGACTGCCGCCGCCCGGGACACCGTCCCCTACCCCGGCCTCCCCCGCCCGGGAGGGAGCACCTACGCCGGGGAGGCCGGGCTCGCCCTCCCGCAGGTGGGCGGGGACGTCGCCGGGCAGCCGGCCGACGTGCTGAACACCGTCGGGCTCGCCCTCCTGGCCTACGGGCTGGTGCAGCTCCTCTCCAAGGTGGTGGACCGCCTCCCGCTCTGGCGCGCCGGGGGGGGGCACGACACGGCCGCCGTCGCGGGCTTCGTGGCCGACGACCGCAAGCGGCTGGACCGCCTGGTGGAGCTGGTGGTCGCGGACCACGAGCGGATCCAGCGGATCGGCGAGGAGATCCGCGAGATCCACGAGCACACGCGCTGGCTGGGCGAGCAGCGCCACCGGGTGGACGCCCGCGACGGCGAGCCCATCTGGCAGTGCAAGGCGCGCGCGGTGGTGGACCAGGCGGCCACCAACCAGCGGCTGATCGGCCAGGCGCTGGACGAGCTGCGCACCGTGCAGACCAAGCTGGACGACACGCTCCGGAAGCTGCGTGCGCTGTGGGTGCGGGTGGGGCGGCGTCGTAACGACTCCCGGTGATGTTCGGGTTCGGGCGTGCCCCCCGCTGGCGCGGGGGTCGGGCTGCGGCTCCGTAAGGCAGCAAACAACGCTGCCTAACGGAGTCGAGTCCCGCGCAAACAGCCGCGCGGGTCTCGCCCCTCCGGGCTCGCATCCCTCACGCAACTGCTTGCCGTATCGGTAGTTCTGTAGTTGCCGTGCTCCCCTCCCCCCTTGTGGGGGAGGGGTCGGGGGTGGGGGGTGCGAAGGGCCGGCCCCACCGTGGAGCCGGCCCTTCGCCGTTGCCTGCTGTCCCCTGTTCCCTGTCCCCTGTCCCCTGCCGTTACTCCCGCTCCACGATCATCACGAAGCCCATCGCGCCGGCGGCGCACACCGAGATCATCCCGAACTGGCCGCCGCGGCGCTTCAGCTCCTCCAGCAGGGTGATGGTGATCCGGCCGCCCGTCGCGCCGAAGGGGTGGCCGATGGCGATGGAGCCGCCCATCACGTTGATCCGGTCCTCGTCGGGAACGCCGATGGCCCTGTCGCGTCCCAGCCGCTCCTTCGCGATCCGGTCCGACTGGAACCACTGCAGGTTGGAGAGCACCTGCGCCGCGAACGCCTCGTGGATCTCCAGCAGGTCCACGTCCTTCATGGTGATCCCCGCCCGGTCCAGCGCCGTCGGGGCCGCGTACACCGGGCCCTGGAGGAGCTGGTCCGAGGGGGCCAGCGAGGCGTAGGCGTAGGAGCGGATGTAGCCCAGCGGCTCGTACCCCAGCGCCTTCGCCCTCTCCTCGCTCATCAGCAGCACCGCCGATGCCCCGTCCGTCAGCGGCGAGGCGTTCCCCGCCGTCACCGTCCCGTACTTCCGGTCGAACACCGGCTTCAGCGTGGACAGCTTCTCCAGCGAGGTGTCCGCGCGGATCCCGTTGTCCTGCGTCACCACCTCCTCGTACTTCGGCGGGATGAAGACCGGGGCGATCTCCCGCGTCAGCCGCCCGTCCGCCGTGGCCGCCGCCGCCAGCCGGTGCGAGCGGAAGGCCCAGCGGTCCTGCTCCTCGCGCGAGATCCCGTTCTCCTGCGCCATCTTCTCCGCCGACTCGCCCATGGTGAGCCCCGTCGTGGGCTCCGCGATCGCCGGGGTGATCGGGGCCAGGTGGCGCGGGCGGATCGCCGCGAACGCCGCCACCCGCTCCCCCAGCGAGCGGGCCTTGGAGGCGCGCACCATCGCGTTGCGCATCTCCGGGGAGAAGAGGATGGGGACGTCGGTGAGCGACTCCGCCCCCCCGGCGATCACCACCTCCGCCTGCCCCGCCATGATCTGCTCGGCGCCCGAGGTGATGGCCTGGTTGGAGGAGGCGCAGGCGCGCCCCACCGTGAAGGCCGGCACCGAGGGCGGGATCCCCGCGCCCAGCGTCACCTCCCGCGCGATGTTGGGCTCCTGGACCGACTGCACCACCGTCCCGTACACCACGTGGTCCACCACCCCCACGTCCAGGTCGGTCCGGGAGATCAGCTCGCGCACCGCCGTCTTCCCCAGCTCCACCGCCGACAGGTTCCGGAACACCGTCCCGGACCTGGCGAACGGCGTCCGGCACCCGCTCACGATGGCGACCCTGCGCCCGTTTCCGTTCATCTGGCCTCTCCTCCGGTGTGTCCGTCGCGCCCGCCCCGGCCCGCCGCGCCGCAAGAAAAGAGCGAGGCCCACCAATGTTCTGGTGAGCCCCGCTCAATACAAGAGGCAGCCCCGCTCCGCGCCGGGGCTACGCCTCGTCCGCCACGGGCGCGGGTACGGGCGCGGCCGGCGCCTCCGCGGCGGGGGCCTCGGCCGCGATCTCGCGCGGCGGCTCGCGGCGGTACGCCGGGCGGTCGTACCCGTAGTCCCGCGAATCCCGCCGGACCGGCGCCTGCTCCTCGCCGCCCCCCTCCCGCGGCTCGCGGCGGATGCCGGAGTACGGGCGGTGCTCCCGCTCGATCGACTTGCGGATGCTCTCGATGGGGATGAACTCGTCCGCCGCGTCCAGCAGGTCGTCGCTGGCGCGGTAGCGCGCGTTGCGGAACGCCTCCTCGCTCTGCGTGGAGACCACCGCCACCCGCACCCCCCGCTTGGCCACCGCGTCCACCAGCGGGACGAAGTCCCCGTCGCCCGACACCAGGACGATCCGGTCCACCTTGTCGGCCAGGGTGAGCATGTCGATGGCCAGCTCCAGGTCCAGGTCGGCCTTGATGGTCACGTCCTCCCCCTCGTCGCGCACCACCCGCACCGGCTTCCGCACCACCCGGTAGCCGTTGCGGTTCAGGAAGCGCCAGAAGGCCCGCTCCCCGTCGCGCTGCACCTCCATCTCCCGCTGCTTGGTGTGGGGGTCCGGCGCGCTGGTGAGGCGCACGTAGCGGGAGATCGCCGAGTCGTCCCACTCCCCGGTGTAGAAGTACGCCCGCACCAGGATCCCGTTCTCGGAGAAGTGGCGCAGGAGCTTGGTGTAGTCCACCCGCAGCCCGAACGACTCGTAGGTCGCGTAGCGGAAGTTCCAGCCGTCTATGAAGATGGCGACCCGCTGGTGGGGCGCCCCGCCCGTTCCTTGTAGCGTCACTCTGTGCTTCCTCGGTCTGTCTCGTGATTCGTGTCGCGGAGCTGCCGCTCCGCCTCCTCCAGCGCGTTCCACGCGAGCATCGCGCAGCGCACGCGCACCGGGAACCGGGCCACCCCCGCCAGCGCGCGGAGGTCCCCCAGCGCCTTGTCGCCGGCCGCCTCCGCGCTCCCGTGCAGCATCTCGCGGAAGCGCGCGGCCAGCGCGTCCGCCTCCTCCAGCCGCTTCCCCTCCAGGCGCTGCGCCATCATGGACGCCGACGCCTGCGAGATGGAGCAGCCCTGCCCGGCGAAGCGCACCGACTCCACCACCCCGTCGCGGAGGCGGAGCTGCAGGACGATCTCGTCCCCGCAGGTGGGGTTGTTCATCCGCACCTCCACGTCCGGGGCCTCCAGCGTCCCCCGGTTCCGCGGGCGTCGGTAGTGCTCCAGGATGAGCTGCTGGTACAGCGCGTTGAGCGGGGCCTCGGCCATCCTGTCCTCCCTCCGGGTAGCCGGCTAGTAGCCGAACAGGTCGCGGGCGTGGTGCAGCCCCTCCACCAGCCGGTCCGCGTCCGCACGGGTGTTGTACAGGTAGAACGAGGCTCGGGCCGTGGACGACACCCCCAGCCTCCGCATCAGCGGCTGCGCGCAGTGGTGCCCCGCGCGCACCGCCACCCCCCGCGCGTCCAGGATGGTCGCCAGGTCGTGGGGGTGCACGTCCGCCAGGGTGAAGGAGACCACCCCCGAGCGCTCCGCCGGGTCGCGCGGCCCCCACACCCGGAGCTCCGGGACCTCCGCCAGCCGCTCCAGCGCGTACCCCACCAGCGCCCGCTCGTGCGCCAGGATGGCGTCGCGGCCGATCCCCGCCAGGAAGTCCGCCGCCGCGCCCAGCCCCACCGCCCCCGCGATGTGCGGCGTCCCCGCCTCGAACTTGTGGGGGAGCGGCGCCCAGGTGGACCCCTCCAGCTCCACCACGTCGATCATGTCCCCGCCGCCCAGGAAGGGCGGCATCGCCTCCAGCAGCTCGCGCCGCCCCCACAGCCCGCCGATCCCCGTGGGGCCGCACATCTTGTGGCCCGAGAAGGCGTAGAAGTCGCACCCCAGCGACGGCACGTCCACGGGAAGATGGGGGGCCGACTGCGCCCCGTCCACCACCGTCACGGCCCCGACGGTGCGTGCGCGCGCCGCGATCTCCCGCACCGGGTTCACCGTCCCCAGCGCGTTGGACACGTGCCCCACCGACACCAGCCGCGTCCGCTCCGTGAGCAGCTCGTCCAGCGCCGAAAGGTCCAGCCGCCCCTGGTCGTCCACGTCCAGGAAGCGGAGGCGGGCGCCGGTGCGCCGGGCCAGGAGCTGCCAGGGGACCAGGTTGGAGTGGTGCTCCATCACGGTGAGCAGCACCTCGTCCCCCGGGCCGAGGTTGGCCGCGCCCCAGCTGTTCGCCACCAGGTTCAGCCCCTCCGTGGTCCCCCGCGTCCAGAGCAGCTCCGCCGGGTCGGCGATCCCGAAGAGGGCCGCCACCTTCAGGCGCGCCCCCTCGTACGCCTCCGTGGCGCGGTTGGACAGCTCGTGCAGCCCCCGGTGCACGTTGGCGTTGTCGCGGCGGTAGAAGCCGTCCACCGCCTCCAGCACCGCGCGCGGCTTCTGCGTGGAGGCCGCGTTGTCCAGGTACACCAGCGGGTGGCCGTTGACCTCCTGGTGCAGGGCGGGGAACTCCGCCCGGATGCGCTCCGCGTCCAGCGGCGCGGCGGCGGGAACGGCTTCGATGAGGGTGCTCATGTCGTTTTCAGGAGAAAGGCGCGAGGCCGCACCCGCCCCGCGAAGGGGCGCGCGGCCTCGCGCCTGGTTGTTTCCGGGGCTTTATGCCGGGAGGTCGACGTAGATCTCCTCCCCGTCCACCCGGCACGGGTACACCGGGATCGGGCGGGTGGCGGGGAGGCAGAGCGCCGCCCCCGTCCGCACGTCGAAGCGCGCCCCGTGCCACTCGCAGGTGATGGAGCATTCGTCCGTGTCCAGCTCGCCGTTGGAAAGCGGGAATTCCCGGTGCGAGCAGCGGTCCGCGAAGGCGTACACCTCCCCGTCCACGCGCGCCAGGCAGATCCGCACCCCCTCCGCCTCCACCCCCTGCACCTCCCCCTCCGGGACCTCCGCGAGGGAGGCCACCCTGACGAGCGCCACCGTCAGACCCCCCCGCCGGCCAGCTTGCGCTCCACCGCCCGCGTCAGCTCCTCGCGCACCTCGTCCAGCGGGAGCTGCACCAGCACCTCGCCGAAGAAGCCGAACACCACCAGCCGCACCGCCTCCGGCTTGGGGATGCCGCGGCTCAGGAGGTAGAACAGCTCCTCCTCGTCCAGCTGCCCCACCGTGGCCGCGTGCGAGCAGCGCACGTCGTCCGCCTGGATCTCCAGGTTGGGGAGCGAGTCCGCCCGCGCGTCCGCGCTGAGGATCAGGTTGCGGTTGGTCTGGTACGCGTCCGTGCGCTGCGCCCCCGGGTGCACCCGGATGAGCCCGCGGAACACCGAGCGGCCGCGGTCGCGGAGCGCCCCCTTGAAGAGGAGGTTGCTGGAGGCGTGCGGCGACGACGTGGTCCTGCAGCGTCTCGTGGTCGAAGTGCTGCGTCCCCTCCGCCACGTACAGCCCCAGCAGGTCCACGTGCGATCCCGGCTTCGCCAGGCGGCAGCGCACGTCGTTGCGGGTCACGTCGCCGCCCAGCGCCAGGTAGACCGCCGTCACGCGCGCGTCGCGCCCGGCCACCACCCGCTCCGTCCCCAGCGTCACCACCCCGGCGCCCCAGCGCTGCACCGACACGTAGGTGACCCGCGCCCCCTCCTCCGCGAACACCTCCACGGCGGGGACGGCCAGCGTCTGCCCGTCCAGGTCGGGGGAGGCCGCCTCGTCCACCAGCGAGAACTCCGCCCCCTGCTCCGCCACCACCAGCGTGCGCGGGAACACCGAGCCCCCCGCCTCGCCCAGCCAGCGGTAGGAGCGGAAGGGGGCCGCCACGCGGACGTCGCGGGGGACGTACAGGAAGAGCCCGCCCGTCCAGAAGGCCCCGTTCAGCGCCGCGAACTTCCCCTCCTCCGGCGTGACCGCCGTCCCCAGCCAGCGCCGCACCAGCTCCGGGTGCTCGCGCACCGCCGCCTCCAGCGAGGTGAACACCACCCCCTGCGCGCGCAGCTCCTCCGGGAGCTCGCGGAGCGTCACCGAGCCGTCGGTCTGCGCCAGGCGCCCCGAGAAGCTCCCCCCCTCCGCCAGCACCTCGCGCAGCCCCTCGGGGAGCTCGTCCGCCGAGGCCACGGGGGGGGCCTCCTCCGCGAAGCCGAGCTGGTCCAGCCGCAGGAACGAGCCGACGTCGGTGTAGCGCCAGTCCTCCATGCGCGAGTCGGGCATGGGGGCCGCGGCGAAGGCGTCGTACGCCGCGAGCCGGGACTCCTGCAGCCAGTCGGACTCCACCTTGCGGGCGGAGAGGATGTTGACCTGGTCGCGGGTGAAGACGCCTGTGCTCTCGCCCGCCACGGTTGTATCTGCCACTTGTCGCGTATCTCTGGTTTGGTACCGCGTTTGAAGAGGGGACAGCGGACAGGGAACAGGGGACAGCAAGCGAACCGCAGTTGCAGGCTGTTCCCTGTCCCCTGTTCCCTGTTCCCTATCCTACCGATCCTTCCATCTCCAGCTCGATCAGCCGGTTCAGCTCCACGGCGTACTCCAGCGGGAGCTCCTTGGCGATCGGCTCGATGAAGCCGCGCACCACCATGGTGGCCGCCTCGTCCTCCGAGAGGCCGCGGCTCATCAGGTAGAAGAGCTGCTCGTCGCCGATCTTGGAGACCGTGGCCTCGTGGCCGATGGAGGCGTGCTCCTCCTCGATCTCGATGTACGGGTAGGTGTCCGTGCGCGCCTCCTTGTCCAGCAGGAGCGCGTCGCACTCCACGTTGCTCCGCACGTGGTGCGCGCCCTTCTCCACCTTGAGGAGGCCGCGGTACGAGGAGCGCCCCGAGCCCCGCGAGATCGACTTGGAGACGATCCGCGACGAGGTGTGCGGCGCCATGTGGACCACCTTGCCGCCCGCGTCCTGGTGCTGGCCGGGGCCGGCGTAGGCGATGCTCAGGATCTCGCCGCGGGCGCCCTCGCCCATCAGGTAGCAGGACGGGTACTTCATGGTGAGCTTGGAGCCCAGGTTCCCGTCCACCCACTCCATGGTGGCGTTCTTCCCCACCATGGAGCGCTGCGTCACCAGGTTGTACACGTTGTGCGACCAGTTCTGGATGGTCGTGTACCGGGCGCGCGCGTTGTCCTTGACGATGATCTCGA
Source organism: uncultured Gemmatimonadales bacterium (assembly GCA_963733105.1). Classification (GTDB taxonomy): domain Bacteria; phylum Gemmatimonadota; class Gemmatimonadetes; order Longimicrobiales; family Longimicrobiaceae; genus JAFAYN01. The sequence continues at coordinate 139,239 of CAVTCB010000016.1, forward strand.
TGACCCCGGAGTGGAACGAGTCGCTGGAGTAGCTCGGCGCGGTGCATCCCTCGATGTACTGCACCTCCGCCCCCTCCTCCACGATGATCAGGGTGCGCTCGAACTGCCCCATGCTCTCCGCGTTGATGCGGAAGTAGGCCTGGAGCGGCATGTCCAGCTTCACCCCCTTGGGGATGTACACGAACGACCCGCCCGACCACACCGCCGTGTTCACCGCCGCGAAGAAGTTGTCGCGGAAGGGGACCACCGTGCCGAAGTGCTGGCGGACCAGCTCCTCGTGCTCGCGCAGGCCGTCGTCCATCCCCTTGAAGATGACGCCGGCCTTCTCCCACTCCTCCTTGAGGGAGTGGTACACCACCTCCGACTCGTACTGCGCCCCGGCGCCGGCCAGGAACTTCCGCTCCTGCTCCGGGATGCCCAGGCGCTCGAAGGTGTTCTTGATGTCCTCCGGGACCTCGTCCCACGTCCGGCCCACGCGCTCGTTGGGGCGGATGTAGAAGTAGATCTCGTCGAAGTTCAGTCCCGAGAGGTCGCCCCCCCAGGTGGGCCAGGGGCGCTTCTGGGCGTGCTTCAGCGCCTTGAGGCGGAGGTCCAGCATCCACTGGGGCTCCCCCTTCTGGCTGGAGATCTCGCGCACGATCTCCTCGTTCAGCCCCTTGCGGGACTTGAACAGGTAGTTCTCCGGGTCGCTGAACCCGAACTTGTATTCGTCCAGCCCGAGCTGGGCTACGGCGTCGTTCTGCGGCATGCTGCCTCCTTGACTATGTTACCCTCGCGGGGTCAGACCGCCGTCTCCTCGCGCAGCCAGTCGTACCCCCGCTCCTCCAGCTCGAGGGCAAGCTCGGGGCCGCCGGAGCGGATGATCCGCCCTTCCACCATGACGTGCACGTGGTCGGGGGTGATGTAGTTGAGCATCCGCTGGTAGTGCGTGATCAGGAGCACCGTCATTCCCGGGTTCTGCTCCTTGATCCGGTTGATCCCGGCGGTCACCACCTTGAGGGCGTCGATGTCGAGCCCGGAGTCGGTCTCGTCCATCACCGCCAGCTCCGGCTCCAGCATGGCGAGCTGGAGGATCTCGTTGCGCTTCTTCTCGCCGCCCGAGAACCCCTCGTTCACCGACCGGAGCGCGAAGGTGGGGTCCATCTCCAGCATCTCCATCTTCCCCTCCAGCTCCTCCTGGAAGTCGAAGATGTCCACTTCCTCGCCGCGCTTGGCGTTCAGCGCCGTGCGCATGAAGTTGGCGACGGAGACGCCCGGGATCTCCACCGGGTACTGGAAGGCCAGGAAGATCCCGGAGCGGGCGCGCTCGTCGGGCTCCATGTCCAGGACGCTCTCGCCCCGGAACAGGATCTCGCCGTCGGTCACCTCGTAGGCCGGGTGCCCGGAGATCACCTTGGAGAGGGTGCTCTTCCCGGAGCCGTTGGGCCCCATGATGGCGTGGATCTCCCCGGAGCCCAGCTCCAGGTCCAGGCCCTTGAGGATCTCGGTCCCGTCTTCCGCGATCTCTGCGTGCAGGTTGCTGATCTTGAGCAGCGGCTCGGCCATGCGTGCTGGTTCTCCCTCTTGGACCGGAAGCCCGCGTCCGGCAGGTGCCGGGGCGCGGGTGGTTTATCTCCTTGTTACACCGCAGCTTGCGAACGGATCGCCCCGGCGGCGCCGCCACCCGCGCGGGCGCGGGACGGCTTTCGGAGAATGATTCTTCTTATCAATGCGCAACGTAGACGGCGTTGCCACGAATGTCAAGGACGCCGCGCCCCGCGGAGGTGGCCCGCGGGTTGCACCCGTCGTCCTTGAGGAGTACCGTTGGTGAGAGTCCACCCTCCCCCTCCGCAGGAGGTCTCCCGTGAGCGAAGACCAGGACATTCCGCCGGCGGCGCCGGACGGCTCCCCGCGCACCATCCTGGTGCTGGGAGGCGGGGGGATGAAGGGGATCGCCCACATCGGCGTCTGGAAGGCGCTGGAGGAGGCGGGGGTGCGCCCGGACGCCATCATGGGGACCAGCATCGGGGCGCTGATCGCGGCGGGGGTGGCGGGGGGGTACGGGTGGCGCGAGCTGGCGGAGATCGCCCGCAAGCTCACCAAGGACGACATCGTTGCAATCAACCGCCGGGCGGTGTTCTTCGGGGGGGTGCGGGAGGAGGCGGTGTTCCGGGGCGACCACTACCACGAGTTCATCGAGCGCATCCTCCCGGTGAAGACGTTCGACGAGATGAAGATCCCCTGCCGGCTGAACTCGGTGTCGCTGGTGTCGGGGGAGGAGGTGTGGTTCGGGACGGGGGCGCGCGAGGACGTCCCGGTGGCGGACGCGGTGTACGCTTCCTGCGCGCTCCCCATCTACTTCCCCCCGCTGAAGCTGGACGGGGACTTCCTGGTGGACGGGGGGGTGCTGGACGTGTTCCCGGTGCGCAAGGCGGCGGCATGGGGGGCGGAGCGGATCATCGGGGTGGACGTGGGGTCGGAGTTCCTCCCCCCCGCGGAGGGGTTCTTCGACCGCGGGATGATCGCCATCCACGACCGGGTGCTGAACCTGAACCTGCGCGACCAGCGGAGCCGCTGCCTGGACGGCTACGACGGCCCGACGCTGCTCTACGTCCGCCCGCAGGTGGGGCACCTGGGCGGGTGGGACTTCGAGCGCACGCAGTACTTCCTGGAGGAGGGCTACCGCGCCGCCCGCGAGGCGCTGAAGAAGGCCGAGGCGGCGTAGCCGCGGAAGCCTCCCCGGTCCCGCCGTCCGGCCCCCGGCCGCGCCCCCTCCCGGCGCGGCCTTCTTCTTGCGCCGGGCCCCGGCTCCCGTGCAAGGTTTGCACAGGGTTGCTCCGGGCCTGCCCCATGGGTGCCGGGGAACGCCACCTCATGGCCGGGAGGGACCCATGAAGACAGGACGGAGCGCGCGCCCGCTGGGCGTGCTGTTCGCGATGGTGCTGGCGCTGGCCGCGTGCGCGGACGACGGGGCCACGGGACCCACGGGGCCGGCCGGACCGCAGGGACCCGCGGGGCCCACCGGACCGCAGGGGCCCACGGGGCCGCAGGGACCAGGGTTCGCGGGGCGGACGATCTACGGGGTGGACGCGGCGAACAACCTGGTCTCCTTCGGGGCGCTGACGCCGGGGACGCGCATCGCCCAGGTGGCGGTGACCGGGCTGGCGGCGGGGGAGAGCATCATAGGGATCGACTTCCGGCCGGCGAACGACACGCTGTACGCGGTCACCACCTCCAGCCGCGTCTACACGCTGAACCTCACGACGGGCGCGGCGACGCCGTCCGGGACGGCGTTCACCCCGGCGGTGAGCGGGAGCGCGTTCGGGGTGGGGTTCAACCCGGTGCCGGACCGCATCCGGGTGCACTCCACCACGGAGCAGAACCTCCGGCTCAATCCCGGCCACCGGCGCGGCGACGGTGGACACGGCGCTCGCCTTCGTGGCGGGCGACGCGAACGCGGGGGCGAACCCCAACGTGGTGGGGGTGGCGTACACCAACAGCGTCCGCCCGGCGCCCACGGCGACGGAGCTGTTCGTGATCGACTCCAACCGGGACATCCTGGCGATCTCGGACCGGCCGAACGGGGGGACGCTGCGCACCATCGGGTCGCTGGGCTTCGACACCTCGGACGACGTGGGCTTCGACATCGCGGGGGACACGGACGTGGCGTACGCCACGCTGACGCCGGCGGGTGCCGCGGCCGGGCCGTCGCGGCTGTACACGGTGAACCTGCGGCTGGGGAACGCGGTCGTGGTGGGGCCGGTGGGGCACGCCACGCCGCTGCGGAGCATCGCCGTCGCTCCGTAGGCGCTCACGTACTTCGGACTCCATGCGCCCGCCGTCCCACCCGGGGCGGCGGGCGTTCCTGGCGGATTCCGTACGGGAGGAGTAACGTTGCAGCGTGACGAACTCGTCCCCCTTCCTCCCGCAGACGCTCGTCGGACGGATCGCGGCGGTGGCGCTTCTCGCCGCCGGCGCGGCCTGCGCGCGGGCGGAGGCGCCGGCTGAGCCCGCGCCGGCGCTCGTGACGCGCGCCGCGGCCGAGTACGTGTTCTACGACGTGAGCGGCGACACGCCGGCGGCGCTGCGGGCGTCCCTGCGCGAGGGGAGCGCGCGGACGCTCGGCGGCTCGCACTTCGCCCGGGCCGATTGGAACGTGACGTGGCGCGCGCGCTGGGAGGGTGACCGCACCTGCCGGGTCGGCTCGGTCGACGTGCGGCTGACCGCGCGCGTCACGCTCCCGCGCTGGGACCCTCCCGCGGACGCGGCGCCGGAGCTGGTGGCCCGATGGGGCGCGTTCATGCACGCGCTTTCGCTCCACGAGGCCCGGCACGTGGACATCGGCGCCGAGGCCGCGCAGGCCGTCCGGCGGGCGGTGGAGGCGGAGTCCAACACGAGCTGCGCCGGGATGGACTCGCGCACCCGCGCCGCCGCCGAGCGGGCGCTCGCCGCCCACCGCGAGAAGAACCGGGAATACGATGAGCGCACCCGCCACGGCGTCACGGAAGGAGCCGTGTGGCCGCCGCGGGCAGCCACGACTCCGCCGCCGCCGCGCTGATCCTCGTGCTCCGGACCCCAGGCGCCCGCCGTCCCACCCGGGACGGCGGGCGCTGTCCTCTTTGCCGGACGACCGCTCCGGAGGGGGCGTTCCTGGCGGATTCTGTACGGGATGGATAATGTTGTCGGGCGGCTACTCTGTACTCTTTCCCCCTCCAGCACGAAGGAAGGAACCATGAAGAAGCTACGCATTCCGGTCGGCGTCCTGGCGCTCGCCCTCGGCCTCGGCGCCTGCGGCGAGACGCCGCTCCTCGCCCCCGCCGGCCCGAGCTACGACAGCGGCCCGACCTTCGGGACCGGGCACCGGGCAGACACGACGACCGCCATCACCGCTTCGACCGAGCTTGCCGGCCCCACGTTCGGCACCGGCCACCGGGCGGACGCGACGAGCGACATCACGGCTTCATCCACGGATGCCTCGCGTAACGGCTCGACTTTCGGCACTGGGTATTAGACGGGTCTGATCCCCTCCGAAACAGGTGATTCCAGGGGCAAGGTGTTCCTGGCGGATTCTGTACGGGGCGGGTAATGTTGTCGTGCGGAAACTTCGTGCACTTTCCTACCTCCAGAGAAGGAACGACCATGAAGAACCTTCGATTCCTCACCAGCGCCCTGGTGCTTGGCCTCGGCCTCAGTGCCTGTGGTGATACGACGCTCGTTGCTCCCTCCAGGCCCAGCAACAACAGCGGCGGCACGATCGGGACGGGGCATCGGGTCGCCGACTCGACCAGCGTCATTGCGTCATCGACCGAGCCATCGGGCCTTTCCGGCCCCACGATTGGCACGGGTCACTAAGCAGCTTCCGCGGCTGTCACTGGATCAATGCGCGCGTGAGGGGCTGCGGGTTCAACCTGGCGCCCGCAGCCTTCCCACATCCGCAGTCGGGACGCAAGACGCTGAACAAGAGCATCCAGTCGATCTCGGTCGGAGGGATTTGCCTCTGAGGGTGGTTGTGCGCCATCGGCAACTGCTGCCAGCAGGTGCTCGGCCACGTGGGCTGCCGCCATGTCCCTGGTCGCCCGAGTGGTCGTAAGGGCTGTAGTCGCGTAACTGTCCGCTTGCGTCACATCGCTGAGTGCCCATGCGCCGGCCGCCAGACAGTTGAAGGCAGGCGCAGCATGCTCCCCGTGATTCTTCAGGAGGTGGAGGGCGGATTGCTCGGCTTCCTTGAATCGCTGGAGGTTACGCAATCCCCCGGCTGCGCGGGCGATGGACGCGTGCGCGAGAGCAAGTACGCTGGGGCTCTGAATAAGAGGGGCCACCTGAACTAGGAGGCCAAAAGCGGGATTGAAGTAGCCGTTCTGGAGCAGGACGTACGCAAAGTCATGCACCAGATACGGAACCAGAGGGTGCCTGACCGGATAGTTCTCGAGCGCCTTCCGCACGTGCCGGCAGGCGCTCGTGTACATTCCGGCTTCAGCCGTGAGGGTGAGGAGGGCGTGGTGCGCCTCGGCGGCTTGCCGGCGTCTCCCCGTGCTGATCGCCCGCTGCGCCGCACGCTCGTAGAAGACACGGGCTTCCGCGTTGCGGCCGAGATGCTTCATCAGGTTTCCATGCCCCAGGAGCGCCTTGATCACCTCCTGGCGGCTCTTCGTCCGAACGGCCAGTCCGAACGCGCGCAGGTACCAGGACGCGGAGCGCTCGTGGTAATTGGCTCGTCGGCACAGTCGCCCGGCATCGTACGCGCGGCCAGGCGCGTCCGGGTCCGCGGCAGCGGCCGCCTCGGCGAACAGGGCGGCCACGTCGAGGCTGGAGCGCTCCTCCGCCCAGACAAAGACCCGACGACAGGCCTCCGCGAGCTGGTGCCCCGTCACGCCTCCGGGATCGCGCACCAGCAGGGCGAACGTCCCGAACGTCTCCAGGAGCTGCGGGGCGAACACGCATGCACCGGCTAGACGTAGACTTGCTCCGTCGGAATCCTGCAAAGCGAGATTTTTACGATCCCCGGGCGCTACCGCTGCCCAGACGTGGGTCCGCCGCAGCATCCGCCAGAAGGCTATCCCCAGCTCCGGACCGACCTCCTCCAGAATCCTGACCTCCTCCTTCCAGTGACGCGGCGGGGGCGCCGGTAGGATCGAGTGGCGGCGCCCCGGACGGGACTGCGTGTGTAAAGGAGCCATGATTCGACAGGATCTGGAGGAGGGCACATGACATATCCTTCCCGACACGATAGCGGAAGCCCTTGCGCTCTGCCACGTTCCACCGAGTGGCGCCCGGGTCGCGCGGTGGCACGTTACCCGGCGGTCCGGCAACGGTCACTCGTCGTTCGTGTCGACTGGCAACCCGTTCCCGCCCCCGTGCACGCGCGCTGCTGGGCCTCCTGGTGGGTCCTCGTGGCGTAAACTATGTCTACCTTTTGTGCGTCACGTCTCTTGCACGACGCCCGACGCGGGGCTACAACCGGTTGTTCACCCTCGCACGCCTGCACCGCATGCCGCTGAAGATCGGAGTCGTGGACCAGTCGCCCGTGCGCACCGGGGGCACCGGCGCGGACGCCCTGCGCGAGACGCTGGAGCTGGCCCGCGCGGCCGAGCGCCTGGGCTACTCGCGCTACTGGCTGGCCGAGCACCACAGCACCAACTCGTTCGCCGGCTCCGCGCCCGAGGTGCTGATCGCCCGGGTGGCCTCCGTCACGCGGGAGATGCGGATCGGCTCGGGCGGCGTGCTCCTTCCGCACTACTCCCCCTTCAAGGTGGCCGAGCAGTTCCGCATGCTGGAGACGCTCTTCCCCGGGACGGATCGACCTGGGCGATCGGGCGGGCGCCGGGCGGAGACCCGCGCACTGTGGCGGCGCTCCGGTACGGGCGCGGCGCCCTCCCCGTGGAGACCTTCCCGCGGCAGGTGGAGGACCTGCGCACCTGGCTGGAGAACTCCACCACCCCGGAGCACCCCTTCCACCGCGTGCGGGCCATGCCGCGCGGACCGGGCGTGCCCGAGCTGTGGATCCTGGGCTCCGGCGGCCACGGGGCGCTGTACGCCGCCGAGCTGGGGTGCGGCTACTCCTTCGCGCAGTTCATCAGCGGCGAGGACGGCGCCGCCGCCACGCGCGCCTACCGGGAGCGCTTCCGCCCGTCCACGCGGCTCGCGGAGCCGCGCGCGAGCGTGGGGGTGGGGGTGATCTGCGCCGGGACGGGGGAGGAGGCGCGCCGCCTGGCCGCCTCGCTGGAGCTGTGGCGGCGGCGCATCGCGTACGGGCAGGACCGGGGCATCCCCTCGCCCGAGGAGGCGCTCCGGGAGCTGGAGCCCGGGTGGGAGCCGCCGCCGCCCGGCACCGACGGGGCGCGGGTGATCGCCGGCGACCCCGACAGGGTGCGCGCCGAGCTGCTCCGCCTGGCGGAGCGCTGCGGCGTGGACGAGGTGATGGCGGTGACCGTGACGCACGACCCCGGCGCGCGGATGCGCTCCTACGAGCTGCTGGCGGAGGCGATGGGGCTGGAGCCGCGGGAGTAGAGCAAGCGAAGAGGGGGCACCCCGTCCGGGACGCCCCCTCTCTCGACCAGGCCCTCCGGGGCGGCCTACGAGCCCAGCCGCTCCTGCACCAGCCGGCTCACCACCTCGGCGTTCGCCTTGCCGCCGGTGCGGCGCATCACCTGGCCCACGAAGAATCCCAGCAGCCCCGTCTTCCCGCCGCGGTACTCCTCCGCCTTGGCCGCGTTGGCCGACACCACCTCGTCTACGATCGGTGTCAGAGCGGAGGTGTCGCTTACCTGTCGCAGGCCGAGCTTCTCGACCAGATCTCTTGGATTACCGCCGTTCTGCACCATCTCTCTGAGCAGTTGACGACCAGCAGGGGTAGAAATGGTTGCGTCATCCACGAGCGCAATCAGTTCGCCGAGCTCACGGCCGCTGAAAGGAAGATTGCTCAATGGTCTGTCGGCGAGCTCACGGGGTAGCTCGTTCACAACCCAGTTCGCTGTCGTCATGATGCTCGCCCCGCCCTGAACGGCGATCTCGAACAGGTCAGCCAATGCCGGCTCGCGTGCCATGCGATCCGCTTCCTCGTTCGTCAGCACATAGGAAGACATGAGGCGCCGGTACAGCTCCTCCACCTCTGGGGGACGGGCCGCCTCCGCCCGCGGCTTCGCCTCGCCCGTCCCGGACGGCTCCGGCTTCTTCCGCTCGGGCTTCGCCTCCGGCTTCGGCCCGGGCTGCGACTGCTTCGCCCAGGTGTCGCGCAGCGTCACGGTGCGGTTGAACACCAGCGCGTCGGGCCGGGAGTCCACCCGATCGGAGCAGAAGTAGCCCAGGCGCTCGAACTGGTAGCGGCTCCCCGGCGGGTCGTCGCGCACCCCGGGCTCGATCCGGGCGTCACGGACCACCACCAGCGACTCCGGGTTCAGGTGCTCCTTGAAGTCGCCCTCCCCCGCGTCCGGGTCGGGGACGGTGAAGAGCCGGTCGTACAGCCGCACCTCGCAGGGGAGGGCGTGCTCGGCGGACACCCAGTGGATGGTCCCCTTCACCGTGCGCCCGTCGGGGGCGCTGCCGCCGCGCGTCTCAGGGTCGTAGCTGCAGCGCAGCTCCACCACCTCCCCCGCCTCGTCCTTGACCACCTCGTCGCAGCGGATGAAGTAGGCGTAGCGGAGCCGCACCTCGCGGCCGGGCGCCAGGCGGTGGTACCCCTTCGGCGGGTCCTCCGCGAAGTCGTCGCGCTCGATGAAGAGCGTCCGCCCGAAAGGGAGGGGGCGCGACCCCTCGTTGGGGACGTCGTGCGGCCAGAAGGGCGCGTCCAGCTCCTCCGTCCGCCCCTCCGGGTAGTTGGTGATCGTCACCTTCAGCGGCCGCAGCACGCAGAGCACGCGCGGCGCCCGCGTGTTCAGGTCGTCGCGGATGGCGAACTCCAGCTTGGCGATGTCGATGCGGCTGTTGAACTTGGCGACGCCCATCCGGTCCCAGAAGCTCCGCAGCGCCTCCGGCGTGACGCCGCGGCGGCGCAGGCCGGCCAGCGTGGCCATGCGCGGATCGTCCCAGCCGCTCACGTAGCCGCCCTTCACCAGCTGCAGCGACTTGCGCTTGCTGGTGATGGTGTACTCCAGCTCACCGCGCGCGAACTCGTACTGGTGCGGCCGCGCCGGCGTCCCCCCCTGGCCGCGGACGAAGTCCTGCCAGTGGTCCACCACCCAGTCGTAGACCGCGCGGTTGTTGTCGAACTCCAGGGAGCAGAGGGAGTGCGTGATCCCCTCGATGGCGTCCTCGATGGGGTGCGCGTAGTCGTACAGCGGGTAGATGCACCACGCGTCGCCCGTGCGGTAGTGGTGCGCGTGGCGGATGCGGTACAGGAGCGGGTCCCGCAGCAGCATGTTGGGCGAGGACAGGTCGATCCGGGCCCGCAGCACGTGCGCCCCGTCGGGGAACTCGCCCGCGCGCATCCGCCGGAAGAGGTCCAGGCTCTCCTCCGGCGAGCGGTCGCGGTACCGCGTGGGACGCCCCGGCTCCGTCACCGTGCCGCGCGCCTCGCGGATCTCCTCGTCCGACGAGCTGTCCACGTACGCCAGCCCGTTCCGGACGAGGAACTCGGCGAACTCGTACATCTGCCCGAAGTAGTCCGCCGCGAACAGGGGCGTCTCGCCGAAGTCCGCGCCCAGCCACCGCACCGTGTCGACGATGGACTGCACGTAGTGCACGTCCTCGGTCTCGGGGTTGGTGTCGTCGAAGCGCAGGTTGAAGCGCCCCCCCGTCTCCTGCGCGATCCCGTAGCTGAGCAGGATGGCCTTGGCGTGCCCGATGTGCAGGTAGCCGTTGGGCTCCGGCGGAAAGCGGGTGACGATGGTCCGGTACTTTCCCTGCCGCAGGTCCTCCGCCACGATGGCGCGGATGAAGTCCAGCCCGCCCTCGGGGCGGGCGGCGGTGCTCTCGGTGCTGGCGCTGCTGCTGTCCACGGGGCTTTCCGCTGCGCGGGTTGACGGCGTCGGAGAAAGCGCGAACGATAGCGCACGCCGCGCCGATCTTCAACGTCCGGCGCGCGCATGGAACCCGCGGGCGTCTCGGCGGTACGCTAACTGCATACTCCCCAAGCACATCAACCGTTGAAACCAGCCGCACCGAAGTCATAGAGGGTTGAAGTCATGATCCGAGCCGCCACCATCACCCTGACCATCCTCACCACCGCCCTCCCGGGGACGCTCTCGGCCGCCTCGTCGCTGCGCGGCTCCCCCGCGTCCATGGTCCACCAGAACGAGGTGGCGCGGGAAAGCCGGTACTCGTTCCTGCGCACCCCCGCGGAGGTGCAGGAGTTCGCGCAGAAGGGGCTCCTGGTCCCGGTGGCGGGGGGCGCCGGGTACGAGGTGTCGCGCGGGGTGTCGCACCCGTACGCGCGCCCGGCGACGCAGCAGCTCGTGGAGTTCCTGGGCGCGCGGCACCTGGCCGCGTGCGGGGAGAAGATGGTGGTCACCAGCCTGACGCGCCCGCAGGCGGGGCAGCCGGCCAACGCCCACGCCCTCTCCGTGCACCCCACCGGGATGGCGGCGGACCTGCGGGTGAGCCGCAACGCCAAGTGCCGGGAGTGGCTGGAGAGCATGCTCCTCTCCCTGGAAAGCGAGGGGGTGCTGGACGTGACGCGCGAGCGGAACCCGCCGCACTACCACATCGCGGTGTTCCCGTCCTTCCAGGCGTACGCCGCGAAGATGGACGCGTCCTCGGCCGCGCAGGCCAGGGAGGCGCGGGCCGAGGCCGCCGCGCGCCCGCAGGCCCCCGCGCCCCGTGGCGGTGGGATCGCCACGACCGCGCCTTCCCGGAACGCCGAGGCCGGCTCCGGGTTCCCGCTGGTGGCCGTCTCGCTCCTGACGCTGGGGTTCATCCTCTTCCTGTGGGGGCAGAAGGCCATGACCTTCCACCCGCGGGACGACTGGGAGTGACGGGCCCGTGAGCCGAAAGGTCTGGTGCGTCTTCCAGCGGCTCCCGGGCGAGAGCTGCCCGGCGCTCTCCGCCGTCTGCGCCTCGCGCGCGGCGGCGGACGAGCTGGTGCGGATCAGCGCCGGGGACGAGGAGGAGCAGGGGAGGCCGCGGAGCGCCTGGACCGTCTCCGCCTGGGGGGTGCTGGACGGCGACGTGGCGGGGATCGCGGACGCGCAGCAGCTCAGCGACGTGCTCGACCCCATGCGCGCGGGGGCCATCCCCCTGGACGAGGCGCAGGAGGAGGACGCCCCGGCGGCCGGGGCGGGGGGGCCGGGCGGGTGAGCGCGCGCGAGCCGTGGGAGCCGGGGGAGACCCCCGAGGAGCAGGAGGCCCGGCGCGAGGCGTACCGCCGGCTGGCGGAGGCGGCGCGCCGGGTGGGGATGCCGCTGGAGCGGCTGGGGAGCATGCTCCGCGAGGTGGCCCGCAACGAGACGGAGACGCGGCGCTTCCTGGCCGACGAGGTGTACGGCGTCCCCGACGACCTGCTGGACGACCTGGTCCGCGTGCGCCTGGACGGGCTGGCGGGGGAGGACCGCCCGGAGTAGCAGGCCGGGGGAGACGGACGAAAACGAGAGCGGCGGCCCCGCCGGTGTGGCGGGGCCGCCGCTTCTTGTCGCGCCCGGAAAGCTCAGGGCCGGGGCGGCGCGGGCGGAGCCGGCTGCGCGGGCTGAGCGGGACGCGCGCCCCGGCGCTCCCCGCGGGCCCGGCGCTCGTGCCCCCCGCGCTCGCGGCGGCGCTCGCCGCGCTGCTCGCGCATGGCGGCGCGGAGCCGCTCCTTCTGCTCGGTGGTCAGCACCGCCTGGACGTCGCTGCGCGCCGCCTGGGCGTTCCTGCGGATCTGCTCCCGGATCGGCTGCGCCTGCTCGCGGGCGCGCTTGAGCGCCTCGCGCTCCCCGGCGGTCAGGCTCTCCCGGGTCCGCTCCTGCCCGGGAACGGCGGACTGGTGGAGCGCGCGGATGCGCTCGATGAGCGGCTGGTTCTGGCTCTGCATGCGCTGCTGGATGGCCTGGAGGCGCGAGACCTGGTCGGCGGTGAGGCCGAGCTGCTCGCGCCGCTCCAGCAGGCGGGGAACGGAGTGGCGGATGCCCTCCGCGCCGCGCATCGCGCGCTCGGCGCGCTCGCGGGGGGCGGCGGGGGCGGACGGGTTCTGGGCCAGGAGCGGGAGCGGCGCCGCCGAAAGGGCGAGCGCGAAGGCGAGCGTACGGATCTTCATGGGTGTCTCTCTCTGCACGTGTGGCTTCGTCCGCAACCGTCCGGGTTGCGCTACAGGGAGTTACACGCGAGCCCGCCGGAGCGTTGGGTCCGACGAAAAAAGCCCTCCCCCGGAATCGGGAGAGGGTGGCGAGCCCGAGGCGAGCCGGGTGGGGGCGCCGTCACGGGCGCCAGCCAGTTGTTTACCGACCGTGGCATAGCTCTTCCCGTCAGCCGGGGGCGCCGTCCGGCGCGATGAGCACGCCTCCCCAGTCACCGGGGTGGACGTCCGCGATGGACTGCGAGAACGTCCAGGTGTGGCCGCCGGGGTCCAGGACGGAGTACTGGCGCTCGCCGTACGGGTGGGTGGCCGGGGGCTGGACGATGCGCGCCCCGTACGCCACGGCGCGGGCGCAGTGCGCGTCCACGTCCTCCACCCGCACCATGATCGAGTGTCCGGCCTCCGCCCACGGGGGCGGGGCGTCGCGCCGCACGGCGACCACCGCGCCGGCGCCGAAGGCGAGCTGGACGCGGTGGTCCCCGATGCGGAGCCGCTCCGAGAACCCGAACGCCCCGCACAGCCACGCCACCGCCGCCCCCAGGTCGGCGTAGGCCAGCACGGGGATGAAGGTGGCGTCCGGCATGGAGCGGTTGGAGAGCATGGCGGAAATCCTCGCGCTCAGCCGCCGAGAGCCCCGGCGACCTGCTCCTCCGTGACCTCCCCGTCCAGCACGAACACCACGCCCTCCACGGGAACCACGTCCGGCAGCGGCGTCCCCGGCGCCGGGTCTCCGGAGAGCGTCATCAGCCCCTCCTTCTCGTCGCCCAGCTCCAGCTCGATGGCGGAGCCGAGCATCCCCTCCGACACCTCGCCGCGGAGCTTCCCCTTGCGGATCTTGGTCCCGTTGGGGAGGGTGACGCCCGAGCGGATCACCGGGTAGCTGGCCCCCGCCTCCACGTTGGAGGCCCCGGTGACGATCTGGCGCGGCGTCTCGCCGCCGTCGTTCACCACGCAGACGCGCAGCCGGTCCGCGTTGGGGTGCGGCGTCACCTCCTCCACCCGCCCCACCACGACGGCTTGCAGCATCTCCCGCAGGGGGGCGATGCGCGAGACGACGATGTCCCTGGCGCGGAGGCGGTCGGCGATCTCCTCCGGCGTGCCGGAGAGGGCGGGGACGAGACGGCGGAGGGCGCGCAGGCTCAGGTTCACTCGGGGGCTCCTTTGCGGGGGTGCGGGTGCGCTCGACGGACTACAAGGTAGGGCGGGGGACGGCGCAGGGGAACCGGCGCTTGCGCGGCGGGCGGCGGCGGGAACATCTTCGGTCCGTGCGGTCTCCCTCCCCTTTCCATCCACGAGCCTCATGTCCTCTCGTCCCGGCCCGATCCTCCGGTCCGCGCCGCTGGCGCGCCTGCTGGCCCTCGCCCTGCTCGCGGGGTGCGCTCCCGCGTCTCCCGCGCCGTCCGCCTCCCCCGCCGCGGCCCCCACCGCCCACGTCTACCCGGGCGCCGAATGGGAGCGCGTCGCCGGCCCCGAAGCGGCCGGGTGGTCCTCGGCCGGGCTGGACAGCGTCCACGCCCGCCTGTCGCGGCTCGGCACCACCGGGTTCATGGCGGTGGCCGGCGGGCGGGTGCTGATGGAGCACGGCGACGTGGACACGCTCACCTACCTGGCCTCCGTGCGGAAGAGCGTGCTCTCCATGCTCTACGGCAGCTACGTGGCGAACGGCACCGTGAAGCTGGACCGGACGCTGGCGGAGATGGGGATCGACGACATCGGCCGCCTCACGCCGCAGGAGAAGGAGGCCACGGTGCGCGACCTCCTCTCCGCGCGCTCCGGGGTGTACCACCCGGCCTCCAACCCGGGGGACAACCTGGCCGACGCCCCGCCGCGCGGCTCGCAGCGGCACGGCGCCTACTACCTGTACAGCAACTGGGACTTCAACGCGGCGGGGAGCGTCTTCGAGCGGGAGACGGGGCGCAGCATCTACGACGCGCTGGAGACCGACCTGGCCCGGCCGCTGGGGTTCCAGGACTGGGACCGCTCCATCCACGAGCGGACGGGCGACACCACCCGCTCGGTCCACAAGGCGTACCACATGGTGCTCTCCACGCGCGACATGGCGCGGCTCGGGTACCTGATGCTGCGGGAGGGGAGCTGGGCGGGGCGGCAGGTGGTGCCGCGCGACTGGGTGCGGGAGAGCACCCGCGCCGTCACCCCGGTGGCGGAGATGAACCCCGCGGAGCTGAAGAAGGGGCCCTTCGGCTACGGCTATCTCTGGTGGGTGTGGGACGGCCCCTGGGCGCGGGGCCCGTACGCGGGGGCGTACACCGGGCTGGGGGCGTACGGCCAGCAGATCACGGTGATGCCCGCGCTGGACCTGGTGGTGGTGCACAAGACCCGGCCGGAGGGGCGGGGCGTTTCGCACGCGCAGTACCTGGAGGTTCTGGACGTGCTGGTGAAGGCGCACTGTGGGTCGACTTGTCCGGCCGCGAGCTAGGGCTTGGGCGTGCCCCCCGCTGGCGCGGGGGTCGGGCTGCGGCTCCGTAGGACACGATACGACCGTGTCCAACGGAGTCGAGCCCCGGCAAACTGCGCCGGGTCTCGCCCCTTCGGGCTCGCATCCCTCACGCAACTGCCAACGGCAACAGCAGTTGCAGTAGGCGTTACCCACGGGAGGAGGTGGGGTGCTCCCGGAGGAATCCGCACTGTCTGAGCGAAGCGAGTTGGCGGATTCCGGAGGGAGCGCCCCGCCGACGACCCCGCGCTACGATGCCCCGCTTCTACAGGAGCGAGCGCACCCAGCCGCCGTCCACGGCGACGGAGGTGCCGGTGACGAAGCTGGCGCGCTCGGAGGCCAGGAAGGCCACCACGGCCGCGAACTCGCGCGGCTCGCCGATGCGCCCCATGGGCGTGTCCTGCTCCCAGCGCGCGAACACGGCTTCGCGGTCGATCCCCCGGGCCCGGCTGGTGGCCTCGGAGAGCTCGTCCAGGCGCTCGGTGCGGGTGTAGCCGGGGAGCACGTTGTTGACGGTGATCCCGAAGGCCGCCACCTCGTTGGCGAGCGTCCGCGCGAAGCCGGTCACGGCCGCGCGGACGCTGTTGGAGAGGATCAGGTTGTCCACGGGCTGCTTCACGGCCATGGAGGTGACGTTGAGGATGCGTCCCCAGCGCCGCTCCTTCATCCCCGGGAGCACCGCGCGCGTCAGGTTCACCGCGCTCTCGAAGTTGGTGCGCCACGCCTTCTCCCACGTCTCCGGCGAGTGGCTCTCGAAGGGGCCCGCCGGCGGGCCGCCCGCGTTGTTGACCAGCACGTCCACGCGCCCGAAGCGCTCCAGCGCCTCGCGGGCCACGCGCTCCGCGTCCTCCGCCCGCGACAGGTCGGCGGCGACCGCGGCCACGGCGACGCCGTAGCGCTCCTCGATGGAGGCGCGCGCCTCGGCCAGCCGGTCCTCGCTGCGCGCGCAGAGCACCAGCGAGGCGCCCTCCGCGGCCAGCTCCTCCGCGACGGCGCGCCCCAGGCCGCGGCTCGACCCGGCCACCAGCGCCACCCTGTCCTTCAGTCCCAGGTCCATCGGCTCACTTGCGGTGGAAGTAGTCGTCGGTACGGTCCAGCCAGTCCTGCCGCGGCGGGGAGAAGATGTCCACGTCCAGCGTGTCCTCCAGCGCTTCGGCCATGTGCGGGACGTTGGAGGGGATGTGCAGCACCTCCCCCACCCCCACCACGATCTCCTCCGCCCCGTCCTCCCCGATCCGGAAGCGGAGCGCCCCCTCCAGGATGTAGGTGAGCTGCTCGTTCTCGTGCGAGTGCTTGGGGACGATCGCGCCCTTCTTGATGTACACGTGGGCCAGCATCATCCGGTCGCCGGTGATCAGCCGGCGGTCGATGAGGTCCGTGACCCGCTCCTTCGGCATGTCCTCCCAGCGGAAGAACGTGACCCCCGATTCGTTCGCCATCCAATCCTTCCAGGTGTGGGGAACCGTACTTGGTCGAGGAACAGGTAGCCCCGGCGGAAAGGTGCCGCAAGGGCAAAGCGAAGGGGGCACGGATCGCCGATCCGTGCCCCCTGGAGGATTGCGGCCCGCCCGCTCAGCAGCCCGGGGATTGATCGACCTCCCCGCTCGCCTCGAAGGTGCGCCGGGCGATCTCCTCGAGCACGCCCATGTCCACGTCGGCGAGCTTGTTGACGTAGAGGCAGGCCTTGGAGCGCTTGTGCTTCCCGAGCTTTCCGAGCAGCTCCTCGAATTCGGGAAAGCCGCCGACGTAGAGCACGAGGTTCGCCGAGCGCGGCGAGAAGCCGACGCGGCACATGTCCCCCTCGTGCCCGCTGGCATAGCGGTAGTGACAGGTGCCGAAGCCGATGATCGTCGGCCCCCACATCGTCGCGGGCTCGCCGGTGACGCGCTCCATCATGTCGCGCACCACCCTGGCGTCGGCGCGGCGTACCGGCTTCTCGACCGCCTCGATGAAATCTTCGACGCTCGCCTGAGTGGGCCTGGTCTTGGTCTCGGCCATGTGCATCCTCCGGAGTCGTTTCCCGTTTCGATCCCTCTAGTACCCTTTCCGCTTCAGCTCTTCCCACCGGGAGAGCGTCATCACCATCTCGACCCGTCCGGGCGTGCCCCTGGCGATCTCCGTCGCGGGATTCGGGCGGAAGACCTTGGCGATGAACGGCCGCGGGTGCCGGGCGACGAAGCGCTCCACCTGCGCGAGCGTGTTCACGAAGTTCTGCGCCAGCTCGGCCGTCGGGACCTCTCCTCCCGTCAGCGCGAAGAAGGCGGCTCCGGACCGGAACACCGCGTCCCTTTCGAGGGGCGTGCGGATGATGTTCTTGTCGCGGGTCAGGATGATCCACCCGCGCGCGGCGACTTCGGGGAGCCACACCGTGTCGGGCGCATCCGGAGGGAAGTGGTCCCTGTGGGCATGGACGGTGAGCTTCGCGTCACGGAGGATCTGCGGGAACTTCTTACCCCCGACGTCCCGGTCCGTGAAGAACTCCACCGCTTACGCGGCCCGCTCGAAGAGGATGGCCTCCTCGATCTCCTGCTGCGGGATGTCGTAGTCGTCCGACAGCTCTTCGATGCTCTCCCCCGCATCCACCCGTCCGACGAGCACGGCCGTCGTGACCCCGTGGCCTGCCACCGTCGGGCGCCCGAACGAGACGAACGGATCGATGACCACGGTTCTGCGGTCGCTTCCCACCTCGCCCGGAAGGAAGGGATAGAGCCGGATGGGGATGTCGCGGTCGTCCCGCTCGACACGTCTCAGGTGTGCCTCGAGGACCTTCTTCATCACGATCTGCCCGGACCTGCTGAGGTCGAGCAGCTCGCCGTAGTACTCGAGGAAGATGTCGCCCGCGTCGGTCAGCAGCTCGTTGCTGAGCAGCAGACGCTCGATCTTCAGCTCCCGCTCGGCGTACGTGAGCGCGTTCCGGACGGCCCTGATCTCCACTCCGTGCTGGGTGCGGAGGGCGCGGAGGACGTGCGCCTCCACCAGGTTGCCGAAGGAGAGACGGACGCCCTCCTGGCCCGCCGCCCTGATCAGGGGCTGGAACGAGCCGATGCCGTCCTGTCTGGGATAGGTTCTCCCCGCCACCCACGAGCGCAGCGTCGCGGGAGGTATGTGAACGTACCTCGCTGCTTCCGTGATCCCGTAGGCCGGAAGCTCGCGCGGGTCGCGACCCTGGTAGAGTGTAAGCCCATGGTGCATAGGCACCTGCTCGGTTCCGGGGATGGACGGGGAGAGCCTCCGTCCCGGACGGCGCTTACCCCGCGCCGCGAGTATAGTGCCGCGTCCCCGGGCGCGGGGCAAGGAAGTCGTACGGCCGGAAAAAAAGGGGCTCCCTCGCGGGAGCCCCTCTCCTGTCCGTCTCCTGAATCCCGTCCTTACCCGTTCGGGTCCAGGATGTTGTTGATGCGGTGCACCGCGCCCTGCAGGTGGAGCCGCGAGGCCTGGTTGGCCGCGCCCGGGATGGCGCGCTGGATGTCCGCCCGCAGCGACACCAGCTCGCCGCGGAGCTGCGACCGCGCGTCCTCCGACGCGTTCGGCGGCAGGGTGGCGCCGAACTGGCGCGCCTGCGCCTGCACCGCCTCCGACACCGGCCGCGGGTTGATCTTGCCGTCCAGCACCGTCAGGTAGTCGTTCTGCAGCTCGCGGCGGTACGCGTCGATCGCCGCGCCCGAGTACACCTCCGACCACAGCCCCCGGCGGACGTCGTTCAGCATGACGGCCAGCGGGTAGGCGGTCCCCGGGTTCAGGGCCTCCTGCTCCAGCAGGCGATTCAGGCGGCCGTTGTCGAACAGCGTGTTCATCACCCGGCTCTGGGCGCCGTTGATCCGGGTGATCATCCCGCCCGCCTCGATGCGGGAGGCGATCTCCGGGCGGATCAGGTACGTCGGGGTGCGGAACACCCGGTCGTTGATGAAGCGCACCGCCTCCGCCTGCCGCGCCCGCGGGAGCGGCGTGTACACCGCGCCCGGCTGGCTCCCCGACTTGTACTGCACCTGCCCGCCTCCCACCATCGTCGCCACGTGGTTGGCCTCGGTCCCCCACTGCCCCACGGTGCGGTCGTAGAGGAAGCGCAGGTCCGAGTTGTCCTCACCCGGCCGCAGCGTCGCGCCCGAGATGTAGCCCACCACCCGCTCGATGTTGCGGAAGCCGAGCCCCGTGGACTTCACCGGGTCCGCGTCGCCCACCGCCTCGTTCTGCGTCCCGTAGGCGCCGAACTCGTTGCCGGCCGAGAAGCGCAGCCAGGGGATGGTGTCCTGCACCCGCGCCCAGCGGTCCAGCGTGGGGCGCTCCTGGGCCGAGGTCGTGGCGCCCGGGATGGGCCGGTAGCCCCACGAGATGGCGAACTTGTCGTAAGGCCCCACGCGCGGGATGAGGTCCTTCAGCGCGATGTTGTCCTCCGGCTGCGCCACGTAGTTGAAGCGCGAGTAGTCCATGATGCTCGGCGAGTGCCCCATCCGCGCCACCCAGGTGCGCGAGCGCACGCTGTCGGCCGGGTACATGGAGCTGCCGATCTGGTCGTGCTGCAGGCCGATGGTGTGCCCGATCTCGTGCGCCACCACGAACTGCAGGAGCTCCCCCATCAGCGAGTCGGGCATGGGGAGCCTGCGGGCGCGCGGGTCCAGGTGCGCCGCCTGCGTGAAGTACCAGGACTGCTGCAGCTGCAGCACGTTCTGGAAGATGCGCGACGAGCCGTTCAGGATCTCCCCGGTGCGCGGGTCGTTGACGTTGGGCCCCTGCGCGTTCTCCGTGGTGGAGGGGAGCCAGCGGATCACCGTGTAGCGCACGTCCTCCGGCGACCAGTCGGGGTCGTTGGCCGGCGGGTCGGCGGCGACGATCCCCTCCTTGAAGCCGGCCGCCTCGAAGGCGGGCTGCCAGTCCAGGATGGCCTGCCGGATGTACGGCTTCCACTGGTCCGGCGTCGCCGGGTCCACGTAGTAGGTGATCGGCTTCTTGGGGTAGCAGAGGTCGCCCTCGCGGCGGTCCGAGCACTCCAGCCGGAAGCGGGTGATGAACGCCCGCGGCGCGGCGCGCTGCTCCTCGCCGAAGTTCACCTGCCGGACGGAGAAGAAGCCCACCCGCTCGTCGAAGCGGCGGGGGACCATCGGCACCTCCGGGAGGCGCACCATGCTCCAGTGCGCCAGCACGCTCTGGGCGGTCGGCGGGCGGGCGCCCTGGCCGCCGCCGCCCTGCCCACCGCCCGCGGGAGTAGCCGGCGGCGGGGTCCCGGTCTGCGTGGCCTCGATCTCCACATTGTCCGGGAAGGCCACCGCGCGCTCGATGAAGGAGCGCTGCGGGTCCAGGTTGCCGCGGATGCCGACCACCTCGGGGACGTTGGTGGTGAAGAGCCGCGTCACGTCCACCACCGCCGCGCTGTCGGGGCCGTACGCCTCCACGTTGAAGACGGCCACGATCGGCGGGTAGTTGGACGCCTCGACCGCGCGGTACACCGAGAGCGAGGTGTCCGCGGCGATGGCGAACGACGGGGAGCGCAGGATCACCCGGTTCCCGCTGCGCGTCCAGCGCAGGGTACGCGTGGTGAACCGGTCGCCGCCGTACTCGGACTGGTCGGTGCCGCCGGTGGGGTCGGCCGCCGCCGCGCGGGCGTAGCGCCCCACCAGGAGCATGTCCTTGTTCAGCTCGCGGCGGGGGATCTCGAACAGGAGCCGGTCGCCGATGCGGTGCACGGCGAACATCCCGCGGCGCGTCTGCGCGTCGGGGGTGACCACCCGGGCGTACGGGCGGACGGTGGCGGACCGTCCGCCGCCCCCGGCCGTGTCGCCGCCCGCACCGGGGGCTCCCGGCGCGCCGGTGCGCACGGCGGTGGGGCCGGCGGCGGGGTTCCCGGCCGGGGTCGGCCCGCTCGCGGGCGGGCGCGACGGT
Source organism: uncultured Gemmatimonadales bacterium (assembly GCA_963733105.1). Classification (GTDB taxonomy): domain Bacteria; phylum Gemmatimonadota; class Gemmatimonadetes; order Longimicrobiales; family Longimicrobiaceae; genus JAFAYN01. The sequence continues at coordinate 160,247 of CAVTCB010000016.1, forward strand.
TGTGTGCAGGCGGCGACGGCCATTGCCGCCGCCAGGAGGGGAGCTGCTCGGCGCATCATACGGGTCCAGGGTGTCGGGGAGTCTTGCCGGGCGAGAGCGGGGCGCTCGGTCGGCCGGCTGGTATTCTGGCATCCCGGCGCCATCCGTGTCAATCGCCTTGCGCGGAGGGACTTGGAAGGGGTCAAAGCTCCAGTTCCCAGGTCTGCCCCACCAGGGCGTGCCCGAAGCTGTGGTGCGGCTCCTCGCGGACCAGGCGGAAGCCCGCTTCCTCGTAGATGCGCCGGGCGGCGCGGAGCACGTCGTTGGTCCAGAGCGTCACCCGGCGGTACCCCGTTCCCCGGGCGAAGCGCACGCACTCCTCCACCAGCCGCGAGCCGATCCCCAGCCCCCGCGCCCGGGGCTCCACCAGGAGGAGGCGCAGCTTCGCGGTCTCGTCCGACTCGCGCGCCAGGAGCACCGAGCCCACCGGCTCCCCGTCGCGCTCCGCGATCCAGCAGCGCTCCCGCCGCGGGTCGAGCTCGCGGAGGAACTTCGCCGCGATCTCCGCCACCAGCGCCTCGAACCGCTCGTCCCACCCGTACTCCCGCGCGTAGAGGGCGCCGTGGCGCTGCACCACCCACCCCAGGTCGCCGGGGCCGTGCGGCCGGAGCAGGTAGGAGGCGCGCCCTTCCGGGGGGGCGCCCAGCACCCCCTCGATGGCGCGCATCGCCCCCACCAGGCGGTCCTGCTCCTCCTCCGGGAGCGCCGACAGCAGCGCCCCCACCTCCCGCCGGGTCCCGGCGTCCAGCTCCGCGAAGGCCGCCTCCCCCTCCGGCGTGAGCCCCAGCAGGCTCCGCCGGCCGTCGCTCTCCGAGGGGCGCCTGCGGAGGAGCCCCCGGCGCTCGAAGCCGCGCAGGAGGCGGCTCAGGTAGCCGGCGTCCAGCCCCAGGTCGCGCCCCAGCTCCGCCGCCGTGGCCTCCCCCCGCCGGGCCAGCTCGTAGACCACGCGGGCCTCGGTGAGCGAGAAGGGGCTGCTCGCCAGCCCCTCGCCCAGGACGCCGATGCGCCGCGTGTAGAAGCGGTTGAAGCGCCGCACGGCCTCCACGCGCCGGACGAGGTCGGGTGCCGTCATGTTCCACCGGGGCTCGGGGGGGAGAGGGAGTAGGGATGCTTGACAGATTAGGGCATTTATTTGACTTGGTCAAGCATGTGGGCGAAAAAAGGCGGCGGGCCGGAGATCCGGCCCGCCGCCGACGCGCCCTACAGGCGGAGGCGCAGCCCGAAGTCGGCGCGGAAGAAGTTGGCGTCCGGGCCGCCCCCGTCGCCGGCGGGGAGGCGCACGTAGCTCACCTCGGGGGTGAGCGACATCAGGACGCCGAGCGAGTAGTCCAGCCCCGCCCCGAGCTGGAAGCCCAGGTTGCGGTCGGTCTCGGCGCCGCCGCCGGAGAGCTCGCCCTTGTACCACACCACCCCGCCGCGGAGGTAGGGGGAGAGGGCGATCCCCGGGGTGGGGACGGCCACCCTCAGCCCCGCGTCGAACCCCTGGAGGTTGTACGCGTCCTCGTCGCCGCGGACGTCGGTGTCCAGGTCGAACGAGGTGTAGCTGTACCCCCCGTACACCCCGATCAGCGGGAGGAGGTTGAAGGTGGCGTTGGCCCCCAGGCCGTAGCCGAGCCCGAGCCCCTCGCCGAAGTCGCCCGTGGGGAAGGCGAGCCCGACCCGCCCCTCGGCGGCGAACGGGAGGATCGACTGGGCCCGGGCGGGGGCCGCGAGCGCCATCACCGCCAGGGCGGCGGCCACACATGCGAGACGTCTCATCAACATTCCCCTCTCTTGCGGGTACGCGTCGGCGCCGCGCTAGAAATGCGGCGTGCGCCTAGAGTACCGCGCCGGGGAGGGAAGGGGCAAGGGCGGAGCGCCCCGCGCGGCTCAGGCCACCAGGCGCTTCCGGCCGCGCCCCTGCGCGCGCCTCTGCTGGTGCGCCTCCTCGAGGCGCCCCCACGCCTGCCCCGACACCAGCGGCATCACCCGGTACGAGGGGCGCTCCACCACCCCCAGCTCGCGGCGCACGGCGTTCTCGTGCTCCACGGCGCACCCCTTCTCGTCGCTCCCCAGGAGGACCTCCGCGGTCTCGGGGTCCATGCACCCCCGCCGCAGGTCGCCCGACTCCCCCCAGGCGCGGGCGTGCCCCGCCAGCTCGTGCGCCAGCACCACCTCCAGGTCCTGCTCCAGGGCGGCGAGCGTCCCGGCGGCGGCGTACGCGTCCCGGAAGGCGTCCCGGTCCACCACCACCAGCACCCTCTGCAGCGCCACGGGGCGGTCGGAGCCCGGGTGGATGCGCGCGCCGGGGCGGGGGACGGCGACGGTGGTGGCGAGGAGGCTGGAGCGGCGCGCGAAGCGGGGGACGCGGGGAGCCAGCTGCCCCGGGGTCCCCACCAGGACGGGGACGCGCGACCGCGACAGCCGCTCCAGGGCCCCCCGGAAGGAGGGGGAGCGCGCGGCCATGCGGAGCACCGCCCCCGCCATCTCCGGGTCCACCACGGAGAGGGCGCCCCAGCGGTGGACGCCGCGGCGGTCCACGGAGCCGGCGGGGAGCGCGGCGGGCGCGGGGAGCCGGACCGCCTCGCGGCGCGGGAGGACGGCCGGGGCCACGGCGCCGGCCGGGACCGGCCGCAGGGCCGGGAGCTGGGCGGAGAGCGGGGACGCGAGCGCGAGCGCGGCGAGCGCCGCGGCGACGGGGTGCAGGCGGTTCATGGGCGGTGACGGAGCGGTGCGGAGCCCGGAAGGGGCGGCGCGGGACGGAAGATGCTGCGGAGACGGGTACGGCGGAGGCGGCGCGGGGCGCGCCGGACGTGACTCCTTCAAGTGTCGGCAGGCGGGGCCGATCGCGCAAGCCTCCCGGGCCCGGATCTGGCAGGGCGGTCGCACCCGTGACGGCGCGGGGCTCGCGTGAGCCCCGGCGCCCCGACGCTCTACGAGAAGCCCGAGCCCGAAGCATGACCGCCCACGCCCGACTCCTGCGCACCCTGGCCGCCGCCGCGGCCCTGGCCGCCTGCGGCCCCTCCCCCTCCAACCAGGGGGAGCGCGGGCCCGTTCCCCCCGCCTCCGAGGCCGCGGCGGCCGAGCCGGCGGTCCCGGTGGCGCTCCCCGGCCCCGAGGACCGGGCGCGCGGGGTGGCCGCCCTGCGGCGCGGCCGGGAGCTGGCGCGCGCGGGGGACGTGCGCGGCGCCGAGCGGGTGTTCGTGGAGGCGGCGCGGGTGATGCCCGCCTTCCGCGGCTGGGCCCACCTCCTGGCCGCGGAGGCCGCCGCGGGCGCGGGGGACACCGCCGCGGCGCGCCGGCTGGTGGAGGTGGGGGGGGACAGCGTGGCGCTGGAGCGCGGGTGGCGGGTGCGCGCCGACGCGCTGGAAAAGGCGGGTGACCGCGCCGGCGCGGCGCGGGTGGCGGCGGAGGCCGCGCCCGGCCTCCCGGGGCGCGCGCAGGCGGAGGCCTGGGCCGCCGCCGGGGCCCTCCGGCTGAAGGGGGGGGACCCGCCGGGGGCGCTGGACGCCTTCCGCCGGGCGCTGCGGGCCGACCCCGACTCGCCCGGGGCGCTGCGGGCCGCCCGGGCCGCGGCCGACCTCCCCGGCCTGGCGCCGGAGGACCGGCTCCTGGTGGGGCGCGCCCTGCTGGCGGGCGGCGGGGCCGAGCGCGGCGCGGCGGCGCTGGGGGCGTACCTGGAGGCGGGGCGCGGCACCCCGGCCGAGCGCGCGCAGCTCCACCTGGAGGCGGGGCGCGCCCTGTTCACGGTGCGGCGCTACGCCGCCGCGGAGGAGCACCTCCTCCGGGCCGCGCCCCTGCTGGGGGAGGCCGCGGTGCTGGCGGGGCGGGCGCAGGTGCGCCGGGGGAGCGAGGACCAGGCCCGGGCGACCCTACGCGCCGCGGCGGCCCGCTTCCCGCGGACGCCGGCCGCGGCGGAGGCCTTCTACTACCTGGGCGAGCTGGAGCGCGACGCGGGGCGCGCCGGCCCCGCGCGCGAGTGGTACCGCCAGGCGGTGGCCACCGGCGCCCCCGGCGCGGCGGCCCGGGACGCGGCCGTGCGCCTGGCGGCAATGGCGGTGCTGGCGCGGGACGCGGGGACGGCGCTGCGCGACATGAGCGCCTACCTGGCCGGCCGCGGGCGCGACTCCCTGGCGGCGCCGGCGCTGTACTGGGCGGGGCGCGCCCACCTCCTGGCCGGCGACGCGGACGCGGCGCGGCGGCGCTTCGAGGAGGCGCGCGAGGCGGACCCCTGGTCGTTCTACGGGGTGCGCGCCTCGGAGCGGCTGGGCCGCACGCTGGAGGACGTCCCGCTCGGCGAGGCGCCCCGGGCCGACCCGGGGATGGAGGAGCGGGTGCGGGCGGCGCTCTTCCGGGCCGGGGTGCTGCGGGAGATCGGGATGGAGGACGAGGCGTGGTGGGAGCACGACCGCGTCCGCCGGGGCGTGGACGCCGACCCGGGGGCGCTGTACGCGCTCTCCGAGGGGATGGCGGAGCAGGGGCGCCCGGTGGCGGCGCAGGTGCTGGGGCAGGAGATCCGCAACCGGACGGGGCGCTGGGACGAGCGCCTGCTGCGGATCGCCCACCCCTTCCGCTACCGCGACCTGGTGGAGCGCGAGGCGCGCCGCAACGGGCTGGACCCCTTCCTGGTGGCGGGGCTGATCCGCAAGGAGTCGTTCTTCCAGGCCACGGCGGTGAGCCCGGTGGGAGCGGTGGGGCTGATGCAGGTGATGCCCGCCACGGGGCGCGGGCTGGCGCAGGGGGCCGGGATCCGCGGCTTCACCCCCGACATGCTCCGCGACCCGGACGTCAACGTCCGCCTGGGGACGCGCTTCCTGGCCGCGCAGGTGCGGCGCTACCGCAACCTCACCGAGGTGTTCTCGGCGTACAACGCCGGCCCCGGGCGGGTGGCGCGGTGGCGCTCCTTCCCCGAGGCGCGCGACGAGGACCTCCTGGTGGAGCGCATCCCCTTCGAGGAGACGCGCACCTACGCCAAGCGCGTCCGGCTGTACATGCACGTCTACCGGGCGCTGTACGGGGACTGAGGGCTATCCCGCTCCCCAGCCGTGCAGCAGCGCCTCCACGGCGCGGGGGTGGAACCGGGTACCGGCGCCGGCGCGGAGGATCTCGATGCGGCGCTGCTCGGGGAGGGCGCTCTGGTAGGGGCGGGGGGTGGTCATGGCGTCGAACACGTCGGCCACGCGCAGGAGGCCCACCAGGAGGAACTCGCGGCTCCGGGGGGAGACGAGGGTCTCCAGCTCGGCGTAGTCGGTGTACTGGTGCTCGATCAGGAGCGCGGCGAGGGGGCGGCGCATGGTGCGGGCGATCTCGGCGCCGATGCGCGCCTGCGAGCGGATGCGCTCCAGCTCGTCGGGGGTGAGCGCGCCGCGCTTGCGGAGCAGCGCCGGGGGCACGGAGATCATCCCCACCTCGTGCATCCGCGCGGCGAACTGCACGTCGTGGAAGGCGTCGCCCTGCACCCCCACCTGGCGCGCCAGCCACCCGGCCGTGAGCGACACCCGCGCGCAGTGCGAGACGATCCCGAGCTGGTGCTCCTTCATCTCCACGGAGAACATCAGCGAGCTGGTCATCTCCATCTGCGTGTCCAGCAGCTCCACGTCCAGCTCGTCCGGAGCTTCCAGCTCGTCCAGGTCGTCCACGTGCTTGCTGGCGCGCGGACGCCTGCGCCTGCCGAAGGTCGGTGCCATCGGGGTCGTCCTTTCCGTGTTAGGGGCGGACTGCGCGATGCTGCAGGCCGGATCGGAAAACTTTGCGGGTTCCGGACACTTCTTCGTCGCCGGCCGGAAACGGCGGCGACACGAAACCGCGCGCCCGTGCTGGGGTCTCGGGTGCGCGGTGCTGCGGCTGGTGCGGAATTCACCGCTCACAGGGGCACAAGGCGTGCCCGTTCCGGGTGGCTTTCTTGCGCGCCGAAGCCGCGGAGTGTAGCGTCTACAGTGTCCAACTTCGAATAATGGACAAAATGGTCCAGGCGGAGAGCCGCCGGACCCGCGCGAGCCGAAGTGGTGGGAGATCGAGATCCCCGTGCTCCGGCGGTTCGCGCGCGATTACCCCACGCGGGTGGGGCGGTCGGCGCGCGCGGTGGCGGAGCAGATCGGCGTCTCCCGCGGGGCGTACAACCACTTCGTGCACGGGAAGACCCGCACGCAGGACCGCGTCCGCCGCCCCATCGCCGAGCTCTACCTGTCCGTCCCTCCGGAGCTGCGGGACGAGCCGGAGGAGGCCCCGGAGCCTCGCCGGCTGCGCCGGGTGGCGGAGCGCCCCCGCGCGCCCTACGCGGAGACGCTGGAGAAGGGGCTGAGGCGCGCCCTCCCCAGGGAAGCGGCGGCGGCGAAGGCGACGATCCGGGAGATGGTGGAGAAGGGTCCCGGCGAGCGGAGCCGGGCGGCGGCGAGGGCCGCGAAGGCGATCGAGGCGGTGCTCGTCCGCTGGGTGGAGGAGAACCGGGACAGGTAAACGAAGGGGCGCCCCCGCGGGAGCGCCCCTTCCCCGTTCTCTGGTGTTCCGTGCGTGGGTCGTCGGCGGGGCGCTCCCTCCGGAAAGCGAGAACTCGCTTCGCTCAGACAGCTCGCTTTCCTCCGGGAGCACCCCACCTCCTCCCGTGGGTGTCCCCTACTGCAACTAACCGTACGGTAAGCGGTTGCGTGAGGGATGCGAGCCCGAAGGGGCGAGACCCGGCGCAGTTTGCCGGGGCTCGACTCCGTTGGGAACGGTTGTATCGTTCCCTACGGAGCCGCAGCCCGACCCCGGCGTCAGCCGGGGGCACGCCCGAGCCTGCCTGTCAGTCGTCCAGCGCGCCGCACGCCACGATGGTCCCCATCTCACTCGGCGACGCGTGCACGTTCACGTGGTACTCCCGCGCCTCGTTGAGCTGGAGCATCAGGTGCGCCTCGGCCGTGGCCTGGCCGGCGCTCCCCACCTGCAGGGGCGGGTAGTTGTTCATGGTGCCCACGATGGGGCCGCCGCTCCCGCACTTCCCCTCGTGCACGTGCCAGGGGTGCACGCCCCCGGAGCGGGCGCCGGAGAGCGCGATGGTGGCGATGGTGTGCCCCTCGCGCACGGTGGCCCGCGACGTCCCGGACACGCCCGCGAAGCCTCCCTGGCCGGCGAGCGTGGCGTTCCACACCTCGCCCCTCTGGGTCACCGGCTGCATGTCCACGTCCACCCTGCCGGTGTCGGGGTCGGTGTGGATGCGGGGCGTGCACGCGGCCGCGGCGGCCAGCGAGATGCAGAGTACGATGGTGCGCATGTCTCTTCTCCGTCCTGAGTTGGCCCGATCTCTCCCGCCGGGCGGGAGCGCCGCGGCGGTGCAGGTTCCGCACCACGGCCGCTCTGTGCCCGCCGGGTGGCGCGGACGATGCAGGAGCCGCGCGCGCGCAGGTCGGGTGAAGGAAGCCCTCCCAATCACCTCTCCACCCGGGGGAACGACGTGGTCCTTGGACGCCTGCTGAAGCGGAAGCGCATTCTGGGGGAGCGCGAGACGGAGCTGCGGGCCCGCGAGCGCGAGCTGCTGGACCGGCTCTCGACGGCGCTGCAGCGCTTCGGGCCGGACGTGGAGGAGGACGACATGCGCCACTTCCGCGAGGCGCGGGAGCAGCTGGACGGCCTCTTCCTCCTGGTGATCGCGGGGGAGTTCAACTCGGGGAAGTCGTCGCTTCATCAACGCGCTGCTCGGCGAGCGCGTCCTCCCGGAGGGGGTGACGCCCACCACGGACCGCATCAACCTGCTGCGCCACGGCGACGCGGTGGGGGAGGAGCTGCTGGAGGCGTACCTCCTGGAGCGGACGCACCCGGCGGAGATGCTGCGCGACCTGCACGTGGTGGACACGCCGGGGACCAACGCCATCGTCCGCGAGCACGAGGAGCTGACGCGCGACTACGTGCCCCGCTCGGACCTGGTGATCTTCGTCACCTCGGCGGACCGGCCGTTCACGGAGAGCGAGCGCGGCTTCCTGGAGCAGATCCGCTCCTGGGGGAAGAAGATCGTCTTCATCGTCAACAAGGTGGACATCCTGGCGACGGCGGCGGACCGGGAGGAGGTGCTCGGCTTCGTCCGCCAGAACGGGGAGACGCTCCTGGGGGAGGCGCCGCAGGTGTTCCCGGTCTCCGCCCGGATGGCGATGAAGGCGCGGGAGGGGGAGGACGCGGCGCTCTGGGAGGCGAGCGGCTTCGGGGCGGTGGAGGACTTCCTCCTGAACACGCTGGACCAGCAGGAGCGCATCCGGCTGAAGCTCCTCAACCCGCTGAACGTGGGGCTGCGGCTGGCGGGGCGGTACAAGGACGTGGCGTTCGAGCGGCTCAAGCTGCTGGCGGACGACGTGTCCACGCTGCAGAACATCGACACGCAGCTGGCGGCCTTCCACCAGGAGATGCTCGCGCGACTTCGGGCCGCGGCTGGGGCGGCTGGACTCGATGCTCTCGGCGATGGAGCTGCGGGGGATGGCGTTCTTCGACGAGACCATCCGCTTCCGCCGCATCCGCGACCTGATGAACACGGACCAGGTGCCGCAAGGACTTCGAGCGCGAGGTGGTGGCGGACACGCCGCGCGACATCGACGACGAGGTGGGGCGGATCATCGACTGGATCGTGGAGCGCAACCTCCGGCTCTGGCAGGACATCGGCGGCTACATCGACCGCCGGCAGATCGCCCGCCACCGGGAGGGGATGATCGGGGAGGTGGGGGGCGGCTTCTCCTACAACCGGCAGGCGCTGCTGGACTCGGTGGGGCGGACGGCGCACGAGGCGGTGGGGACGTACAACCGCGAGGGGGAGTCGCGGAAGCTGGCGGAGGAGGTGCGCGGGGCGTACGGGACGACGGTGGTGGCGGGGGCGGGGGCGGGGCTGGGGGTGCTGATCACGGCGGCGCTCTCGGGGGCGGTGGCGGACATCACGGGGATCCTCCTGGCGGCGACGCTGGCGGCGACGGGGCTGTACATCATCCCGGCGCGGCGGCGCCAGGCGAAGGCGGAGTTCGCGACGAAGGTGGCGGAGCTGCGCAAGCGGCTGAACGACTCGCTGACGCGCCAGGTGCACGCGGCGATCGAGGACTCCACGGAGAAGGTGAACGAGTCGATCGCTCCCTACCGCCGCTTCGTGCAGGTGCAGCAGGAGCAGCTGAACGAGGCGCGCGGGGAGCTGGTGACGGCGGAGGACGCCCTGCTCCGCCTGCGCGCGGAGATCGGGGCGGCGTAGCCCGCGGCCCTCGCTTGCGTCTCACGGACCCGGCGCGCGCCCGCCCGGGCGCGCTCTTCCTGGCGGCGGAGGCGCTGGCCGCGGCCTACCTCCTGGCGGTGGTGTGGGGGACGCTGCGCGACGGGCGCTTCCAGTGGGACTTCTCCGTCTACTGGCACGCGGCTTCGGCGTGGGGGCGGGGGCAGGACCCGTACGACACGGCGCTGCTGCACCGCCTCTCGGGGCGCCGCCTCCCCTTCCTGTACCCGCCGCTGACGCTGCACCTGTTCCGCCCGTTCGCGGCGCTCCCGCTGCGGACGGCGCAGGAGGTGTGGCTCTGGCTGAAGCTGTCGGCGCTGGCGCTGCTGGCGTGGACGTGGCTGCGGGGGTTCGTCCGGCTGGACGGGCGGGTGCCGCCGCTCCTCTTCCTGGTGCTGGGGTTCGGGTCGACGCTCCTGGTGGACCTGGCGTCGGGGAACGTGTCGGTGTTCGAGCAGCTCCTGCTGTGGGCGGGGCTCCTGGCGCTGGCGGGGGGGAGGACGTGGACGTTCGCGCTGTGCGTGGCGCTGGCGGCGCAGCTCAAGCTGACGCCGGTGGCGTTCCTGGGGCTCCTCCTGTTCGTGGACCGGCGGCCGCGGTGGGCGGAGATGGCGGGGGGGGCGGCGGTGTTCGCGGGGGTGCTGGGGGTGAACGCGCTCGTCTACCCGGCGCTCTGGCGCGGCTTCGTCCGCAACGTCACGACGGTGGAGGAGCACGGGACGGTGAACGCGTCGACGCTGGGGCTGCTCCGCGACCTGGCGGGGCACCTGGGGCGCGCGGGGCTTCCCCTCCCGGGGTGGGTGCCGGTGGCGGGGTTCGCGCTGGCGGCGGCGGGGGTGGCGGCGGTGACGGCCCGGCGGCTTCTGGCGCTGCGAAGCGAAGATCCCGGCCACGACGCGCGCGTGGCCGGGATCCTGGCGTACTGCGCCGCGTTCGCGCTGGTGGCGCCGCGGATGAAGCTGTACTCCTTCCTCTTCCTGCTCCCGGTGGCCTGGTGGGTGCTGGCCCGCCACCGCTGGCGCCCGCTCCTCCCCCTGGTGGGGGTGCTGGCGCTGGTCCCCAGCCCCATCCTCCGCCTCCCCGATCCGGCGCCCCTCTTCGCCCGGACGTTCTACGCCTACCTCCCGCTCCTGGCCGCCTGGGGTGTGTGGGCCCTGTACCTGCGGCCTCTGCCCCCGGATACCGACTGAACCGGGTATCCGTGCGGGGGTCGTCGGCGGGGCGCTCCCTCCGGAAAGCGAGAACTCGCTTCGCTCAGACAGCTCGCTTTCCTCCGGGAGCACCCCACCTCCTCCCGTGGGTGGCTCCTACTACAACAGCGTGTGCCGTCGGCAGTTGCGTGAGGGATGCGAGCCCGAAGGGGCGAGACCCGCGCGCAGTTTGCGCGGGGCTCGACTCCGTTGGGAACGGTAGTATCGTTCCCTACGGAGCCGCAGCCCGACCCCCGCGCCAGCGGGGGGCACGCCCGAACCCGCGGTAAATCAAGGTGTCGAGTAGAACAGGTGCGCGGGGAGGATGTTGAGCGGCTCGAACTCCTGCCGAACCCGCGAGAACACCCGCTCCAGGTGCGGATACACGGCGCGCGAGAACTGGTACACCAGGAAGGCCCCGTCCGGGCGGAGCGTGTCGCGCGTGGCCTGCAGCACGGCGTCGCGCACCTCCTCGGGCATGGTGCTGAAGGGGATGCCGGAGATCACGTAGTCGGCGCCGTCGATCCCCATGCGGCGCAGCTCGTTCCCGATCTCGGCGGCGGAGCCGTGCACCACCCGCAGGCGCGGGTCGGCCAGGTGGGTGCGCAGGTAGTTCACGAAGTCGCCGTTGGTCTCGAACACCACCAGGGTGGCGTCCGGGGCCATCCGCTTGAGGAGGTGGCGCGTGATGGTGCCCACCCCGGGCCCGTACTCCACGATGACCCGCGCCCGCTTCCAGGAGATCTGCGCCATGAGGTGGCGGATCAGGAAGCGCGAGCTGGGGATCACCGACCCGAGCATCACCGGGTGCTTGAAGAAGTTCCGGGCGAAGAGCAGCATCTGGCTCGACTCGGACCTACGCCTCTGGGTTTGCGCCACGACCGTTCTCCTCTGGACGAATAGTTCCCTGTCCGACCGCCGCCGGGCGGCGGTCGGGGGGTCCCCCGCAAGGGGTGCGCCATCTGGCGCCCGGAGGGATTCTAGCGCCCCGGGGCGCCGCGGCGCCACTCCTCCCCGGCGCGCGGGATTTGACCGGCCGCCCCGCGCGCCGGATATTGGTCGCGTTCCCCGTCCGTTTCCTCCTCCCCCGATCCCGGGTTCCGCCATGAGATCCTCCCTGGTCCGCGCTGCCGCGGCGGGCGCCGCGCTCGCCGCCCTTCTCCCCGCCCGCTCGGCGGCGCAGGCGCTGGACGCGCCGGTGCGCGCCGCGGTGGAGCGCTTCGCCCCCGCGATGGTGGAGGCGCGCCACCGCATCCACCAGAACCCGGAGCTGGGGAACCGGGAGCACAAGACGGCGGAGCTGGTGGCGGCGCACCTCCGCTCGCTGGGGATGGAGGTGCGCACCGGGGTGGCCCACACGGGGGTCGTGGGCGTCCTGCGCGGGGGGCGCCCGGGGCCGGTGGTGGCGGTGCGCGCGGACATGGACGCCCTCCCGGTGACGGAGGACACGCCGTACCCCTTCCGCTCCACGGTGCGCACGACGTACAACGGGACGGAGGTGGGGGTGTCGCACGCCTGCGGGCACGACGTGCACACGGCGGTGCAGATGGGGGTGGCCTCGGTGCTGGCCTCCATGCGCGAGCGCCTCCCGGGGACGGTGATGTTCGTGTTCCAGCCGGCGGAGGAGGGGGCGCCTCCGGGGGAGGAGGGGGGCGCGGAGCTGATGCTCAAGGAGGGGGTGTTCGACGGTCCGCTGAAGCCGAGCGCGGTGTTCGGGCTGCACTCCTTCTCGGAGATGGAGGTGGGGAAGGTGGGGTACACGCCCGGTCCGGCGATGGCGGCGGCGAACGAGTGGCGGGCGACGATCCGCGGGCGCCAGGCGCACGGGGCGGCGCCGCACCTCTCGGTGGACCCGGTGGTGATGGCGTCGCAGGCGGTGATGGCGCTGCAGACCATCCGCTCGCGCAACCTGTCGCCGTTCGCGCCCACGGTGGTGACGGTGGGGATCATCCGCGGCGGGGAGCGCCTCAACATCATCCCCGCGGAGGTGAAGCTGGAGGGGACCATCCGCTCCTTCGACACGGCGCTGCAGGACACCATCCAGCGCCGCATGCGCGAGATCCTGGACGGGGTGGCGCGCGCGGGGGGCGGCTCCTTCACGCTGGAGTTCAACCGCGGCTACCCGGCCACGGTGAACGACACCGCGCGCTGGCCGCGCGGATGCGCCCCACGATGCTGCGGGTGGCGGGCGCGGAGAACGTGGTCCCGGTGCAGCCCACCACGGGGGCGGAGGACTTCTCCTTCTTCGCCAACCGCGTCCCGGGGTTCTTTTACCGGCTGGGGACGGTGAAGCCGGGGACGGTCTCGGGCGGGCACCACACCCCCACCTTCATGGCGGACGATGCCTCCATCCCGGTGGGGATGCGGGTGATGTCGGGGCTGCTGCTGGACTACCTGGCGGGCGGCGCGGCGCGGAGGTAGGAAGCGCGGCGTCCCCGGCCCGGGAGGGTTCCCCGGACCGGGGACGCCGGACGGACGGCTACATCTGCCAGTCGTTGTACTTGACGTTGTTCTCGCTGGCGTAGGTCAGCGCCTGGCCGAGCTCGCCGATGACCCTGCCGGCTCAGAAGCCGGTGGGGCTGCTGGCCGCCGCGTCGATCCCGGCCTTCACCGTCTGGTAGGCGTCCACCAGCCAGAGGGTGACCCGGAGGGTGTCCGTGGGGCCCAGGATGCCGATGATCCCTCCGTGGACGTGCTCCATCTCGGCCGCGCTCAGCTCTGTCATCGTGTCTCCTCCTGCATGGGGGTGGTGGTGAGGCGGGTCCCGTTCCCGGCCCGCGGGGAGAACGATGCCCGGCGGGGAGGGGGAGCACCACGAATCCCGGACGAGACCCGGGGCGCGCGGGACGAGCCGCGGAGCGCGTGGCACGAGCGGTCCCGGCCGGTCCGGAGGGCGGGCGGAGGCGCGTTTCCGCGTCTCGTTCCACGACGCGTGCGCTTCGTGCCACGCCGCCCGACGCCCGTACCACGGGCGCCGCGCGGCGGGGGCGCGTCCGCCACCTTTCCCGCCCTCCCGGGGACGCTTTCCGGGGCGACTCCCCTCCACCTCCCCCTGTATGGACCACGACGACGACGTCCGCGAGGGCGGACCCTGGCGCGCGTGGGCGCTGGCGCTCGGGGTGGTGACGCTCCTCGCCCTCGCCTACTCCACCGAGAACTACGTGGGGCAGCGGATCAACCTGGCGTTCGCGGCCCGCATGGGGCAGGAGGTGCCCCCTCCGGTCCCCTGGATCTTCTGGGTGCTCCGGGAGATCCCGGTGTGGTACTCGTGGCTGGCCCTTTCCCCGGCCATCCTCCGCGTGTCGCGCCGCTTCCCGGTGCTCGGGCCGCGCCGCCTCCGGAACCTGGGCGTCCACCTCGGCGCGGGGACGGTGGCGGTGGTGCTCAACGTGATGGTGGTGTCGGCGGTGCAGCAGTACGTGCCGCCGGCCGCGCCCGTGGAGGTCCCGTACCTGCAGCGCGTGGCCATCGGGCTGGCGGGGTACGGGTTCTTTCTGCTCAGCGTGTACTGCGCGATCGTGGCCGTGCAGCACGCGGCGCTCTACTACCGGGCCTTCCAGACCCGCGCCCTGCACGCGGCCCAGCTGGAGACCCGGCTCGCCCACGCGCGGATGGACGTGCTCAAGATGCAGCTCCAGCCCCACTTCCTGTTCAACACGCTGAACACCATCGCGTCGCTGATGAAGCACGACGTCCCCGCGGCGCACGGCACCCTGGTGCGTCTGAGCGGGCTGCTCCGGCGCTCGCTGGACGGCGGGAGCGGGCACGAGACCCCCCTGCGCGACGAGCTGGACTTCGTGGAGCAGTACATCGAGATCCAGCGGGCCCGCTTCCGGGACCGCCTGCACGTGGAGGTGGACGCGGAGCCGGCCACGCTGGAGCTGCTGGTCCCCCGGCTGGTCCTGCAGCCCCTGGTGGAGAACGCCATACGGCACGGGGTGCAGGAGCAGGAAGGCCCCGGCCGCATCGTGGTGCGCGCCCGCCGCGCGGACGGGTGGCTGCGCCTGGAGGTGGTGGACAACGGGCCCGGGCTGGCTCCCGCCGCCCGGGGAGCGCTCCGCCCGGAAGGAATCGGCCTCGCCAACACGCGGGCGCGGCTGGGGCAGCTGTACGGCGCGCGCTACCGCTTCGTGCTGGAGAACGCGGAGGCGGGCGGGGTGCGGGTGGTGGTGGAGATCCCCGCGCGGGCGGCGGAGCCGCTCGCCGAGTTCGTGGAGGTGTAGGGTGGCGCTCCGCACGGTGATCGTGGACGACGAGCCCCCCGCGCGCGAGCTCCTGGCGGACATGCTCGCGGCGCACCCCGACGTGGAGGTGGTGGCCGAGTACGGGAGCGGGACCGAGGCGGTGCGCGGGGTGGCGGAGCACCGGCCGGACCTGGTCTTCCTGGACGTGCAGATGCCGGGGCGCACCGGGCTGGAGGTGGCGGCGGAGATCGGCCCGGAGCAGATGCCGGCGGTGGTGTTCGTCACCGCCTACGACCAGTACGCCGTGCGGGCGTTCGAGGTGCATGCCGTCGACTACCTCCTGAAGCCGTTCGCCCCCGAGCGCCTGGCCTCGGCGCTGGACCGCGTGCGGGCGCAGCGGTCGCGCGACGGCGGGGAGGAGAGCCGGCGCGTGACGGAGGCGGTGGAGATGCTCCTGGCCCGGGAGCGCGACACCCGGCGGCTCGCCATCCGGGTGGGGGAGCGGACCTACCTGCGCAGGGTGGAGGACGTGGAGTGGGTGGAGGCGGACGCCAAGTTCGTCCGCATCCACGTGGGGGGGACCGCGTACTCCATGCGGGAGACGATGAAGAGCATGGAGGAGCGGCTGGACCCCGTCCGCTTCCTCCGCGTCAGCCGCTCGGCCATCGTGAACCTGGACCGGGTGGTGGAGATCCAGCCCTGGTTCAACGGCGACTTCGTGCTGATCCTGGAGGGCGGCGCCCAGGTCACCACCACCCGCGGCTACCGCGACCGGCTCCGCGACCTCCTGGACCGGGGGCGCTAGAGCGGCCGTCTTGCCGGGCCGGACGGCGCGCTTATATTGCGCTTACTACCCGACAGACCTTCCAGAGACCCCCCCGACCGTCCCGCAATCCACCCCCGCAGGAGGCACGCGATGGCCCGTTCACTCGGCAAGCGACTCCGGATCGTCCTCGTCCTCGCCGGCGCGCTGGGCGCCGCGGCGCCGCCGCTCGCGGCGCAGGAGACGGGGACCGTCCGCGGCCGCGTCCTCGACGCCGCCACCCGCCGCCCGATCTCCGAGGCCCAGGTGGCCGTGGTGGGGAGCCCCCGCCGCGTGGTGACCGACAACGACGGCGCCTACTCCCTGGCCGGGGTCCCCTCCGGCTCCGCCACCCTCCAGGCCAGCAAGATCGGCTACGCGCCCTCCACCGCGCGCGTCGCGGTGGGCGCCGGGGCCGCGGCCTCCGCCGACTTCGCGCTGGCCCCCTCCGCGCTCGCGCTGGAGGAGCTGGTGGTGACCGCCACCGGGGAGACGCGCCGCCGCGAGATCGCCACCTCGCTGGAGGCCATCGGCGGGCGGGAGATCGAGTCCGCGCCGGTCCGCAACGCCCAGGAGATCATCGCCGGGCGCACCGCGGGCGTCACCGTGCTGGGGAACTCCGGGCAGCCCGGGGCGGGGGGGACCATCCGCCTGCGCGGCAACAACAGCATCAGCCAGGGGAACAACCCCATCATCTACGTGGACGGCGTCCGCATCTACAGCGGCTTCACCCCCACCAACCAGGCCGGCCGCCAGGGCGCCCTCCCGCTCAACGACGTCAAGGCCGACGACATCGAGCGGGTGGAGATCGTCAAGGGCGCCGCCGCCACCACCCTGTACGGGACCGAGGCCTCCGGCGGGGTGATCCAGATCTTCACCAAGCGCGGCTCCGGCGGGAAGCCGCAGTGGAGCGCCGAGGTGACGGGCGGCGTCAACCAGATGGGGCACGTGGGCCCGGACGAGGACGCCACCGGGCTCTTCGTGAACCAGTGCCGGGGCGAGGGGCTGGTGCAGTACCCCGACCCCTCCCGGGACGAGGCGGTGCGCTTCGAGGACCCCACCTGCCCGGGGAGCGGCACCTGGCTGCGCAACGGCGGGGTGCAGCAGTACAGCCTGTCGGTGCGGGGCGGGGCGGAGGCCATGCGCTACTTCCTCTCCGGGAACTACTCCGACCAGGAGGGCGTCATCGCCCCCGGCGGCTCCCGCGACGGCGGCTTCCGCGGCAACTTCGGCTTCACCCCCGTGCGCGGGCTGGAGCTGTCGCTCAACTCCTCGTACCAGAAGCGGAGCACGCGGTGGGTTCCCGACGGGAACAACGCCAACGGCTTCATGCTGAACGTGACGCGCGGCTTCAACAGCAACTTCCGGCGCCCCGCGGGCTACGACGGACCCAACTGCGCCTCCACCGACCCCAACGTGGCGTGCATCGTCAACGGCGACCTGCTCACCACCGACAACACCACCCGCAACGACCACTTCATCACCG
This sequence comes from uncultured Gemmatimonadales bacterium, assembly GCA_963733105.1. Taxonomy (GTDB): domain Bacteria; phylum Gemmatimonadota; class Gemmatimonadetes; order Longimicrobiales; family Longimicrobiaceae; genus JAFAYN01. The sequence goes on from CAVTCB010000016.1 coordinate 177,138, forward strand.
GCTTCACCGCGGCGTGGGTCCCCGGCCCCACGCTGAGCAACCGACTCACCGTGGGCTACGACTACAACGCCACGCTGAACGAGGCCGTCAACCCGTTCAACTTCGTCCGCACCCCCCGCGGGCAGATCCTGAGCGACGAGTACCAGCGCGCCTTCCTGTCGCTGGACTACGCCGGCTCGCTCCGCAACGAGCTCCCGGCGAGCCTCACCTCCACCCTCTCCTGGGGCGGGCAGCTCTTCGACGACCGGCGGCGCGTCTTCGAGGTGGAGGCGTTCGACTTCGCGGGGCCGGGGCAGCCCACCGTGGAGTCGGCCGCCCGCCGCACCGTGCTCAACGACGACCGCGAGCGGGTGGTCAACGCCGGCGTCTTCTTCCAGGAGGCGCTCTCCTGGAACGACCGCCTCTTCGTCACCCTGGGGATGCGGGTGGACGGGAACAGCGCCTTCGGGCAGGACTTCGGCCTCCAGACCTACCCCAAGGCCAGCGCCGCCTACGTCCTCTCCGACCACGCCTTCTGGCCCTCCGGGTGGTGGGAGACGCTGAAGCTGCGCGCCGCCGTCGGCGAGTCGGGGAAGGCCCCCGGCGCCTTCGACGCCGTGCGCACCTGGCGCCCCATCGCCGGCGACGAGGGGCAGCCCGCCGTGACCCCCTCGCAGGTGGGGAACCCCGACCTGGGCCCCGAGCGCACCCGCGAGCTGGAGGCCGGCTTCGAGAGCTCCATGTTCGACGGGCGCCTGGCGCTGGACGTGACCGCCTTCAACACCGTCACCGACGACGCCCTGGTCCCCGTCACCTACCCGCCCTCGCAGGGGATCCTGGCCACGCAGCTGGAGAACGTGGGGCGCATCCGCAACCGGGGCACCGAGGTGAGCGTCGTCGCCGGGGTGGTGCGCAGCTCCGCCGTGGACTGGCGGGCGCGGCTCAACTACTCGCGCATCGAGAGCGAGGCCGAGGACCTGAGCGGGCAGCGGGTGCTGATCGGCAACCGCAACTACGCCGTCGAGGGGTACCCGCTCCCCTCCTTCTTCGGGCGGCGCATCACCAACCCCGACGAGATCGCCGACCCGGTCATCGAGGAAGGCGCCTTCATCGGTTCCTCCTTCCCCGACCGGATCGTCGGCGTGGGGAGCAACCTGGTGCTCTTCGGGCGGCTCACCGTGGACGTGCTGGGCGAGCTCCAGCAGGGCGGCCACCTGGCCAACTGGATCGGCTACCAGAACGCCCTCCGCGGGGCGTGGAAGCCCTGCCTGGACACCCAGGCCAAGCTGCGCCGCGCCGCCGCCGGCGACGCGGGCGCCCTCGCCGACGTGACGGCGCGGGAGCGGGCCAAGTGCGCGATCGACCGCACCAAGCAGGACGCCGACTTCTGGACCCAGCCGTCCGACTTCTTCAAGCTGCGCACCGCCTCGGTGAGCTACGAGCTCCCGCCGCGGCTGGTCCCCGGCGGGCGCACCGCCACCTTCACGCTCTCCGGGCGCAACCTGTTCAGCAGCACCGACTACGACGGGCTCGACCCCGAGTCCACCGACCGCCGCGACGACCCGTTCGGGCGCCGCGAGTACTACCAGCTCCCGTCGTACCGCACGCTGCAGGCGTCGCTGCGGGTGAGCTTCTGACCGCGAGCCGAGGAGACCAGCCATGACCCGACGGATCCTTCCGGCCGCGCTCCTGGCGGGGGCGCTCGCGCTCACCGCCTGCGACGGCCTGTTCGAGGTGGACAACCCGGGCCCCATCCCGGACGAGCAGCTCAACACCCTCACCGCCATGCCCTCGCTGGTGAACGGGATGTCGGCCGACCTGGCGTTCGCGCTGAGCGAGGTCATCCAGACGCTCTCCATCCTGGGCGACGACCTGTACCACGGGGGGAGCTACACCGCCGAGGGGCTGTACAACCGCGGCCAGGTGCGCCCCGAGGACATCAACGGCGACTGGGGCGACATGCACCGCGCCCGCTGGGTGGCGGAGAGCGGGATCGAGCGGATGAAGACGGTGATGGGGGCCGAGTTCGACCGCTCCCCGCTGGCCGCCCGCGCCAACCTGTACGCCGGCTTCTCCAACCGGCTCCTGGGGGAGAACGTGTGCACCGCCGTGTTCGACGGCGGCCCGGGGATGGACTACAGGGAGCACTTCGTGCGCGCCGAGGGGCAGTTCTCCGAGGCGCTCCGCATTGCCACCGCCGCGAGCAGCACGCCGCTCCGCAACGCGGCGCTCGCCGGGCGGGCCTCGGTGCGGGCGTACCAGGGGAAGTGGGCCGACGCGTCCGCCGACGCGGCGCTGGTCCCGGCCGCCTTCACCTACAACGCGCTGTACTCGCTGAACACCTCGCGCGAGAACAACGACCTGGTGTTCGAGACGTACTCCCGGCGGGAGTTCACCGTCTTCAACACCCCGTGGGCGCGGGTCTTCCGCGACCCGCGGGTGCCGTGGGACACGGTGAAGACCTCCTCCGGGGCGTTGCAGCGGGGGCAGGACGGGCGGACCACCTTCTTCCAGCAGAAGAAGTACGCGTCGCTGGACTCCGACATCCCGCTCGCCAAGGGGACGGAGATGCTGATGATCCGGGCCGAGGCGGCGCTGCGTGCCGGGAGCGTCTCGCAGATGATCGGATTCGTGAACCAGCAGCGGGCGGTGTACGGTCTCGTCGCGCTCCCGGCTCCCGCTTCCGTGGACGAGGCGTGGAGGGTGCTGCAGAGGGAGCGGGGGGCGGTGCTCTGGATCGAGGGGCGGCGGTTCGGGGACCTGCGGCGGTGGTACGCGGAGGGGAACCGGCAGTTCATGCAGGAGCCGGGGGACCCGCGGCTGGCCACCTGGGGCGAGCGGGCGCAGTGCATTCCCGTGAGCGACGAGGAGCTTCGTACGAATCCTAATTTCAGGACCTGAGGGGGGTGGGGGCTGGCGGGCCGCTCCGGAGCTGGCAGCCCCGCCGATCTCCGCGGCGAGGTCGGTGCGCCTCGCGAACAGTCTGCGAGTCTACGGATACGGCGGGAGCACCGCGAACCCGGCGCGCTCTCCGAACGTGTTCTACGGGTACGGCGGTCCTGGAGCGGCCCTCCCCCCCGACCCCCTCTCCGCAATGCTGGGAGAGGGGGAGAACTTACAGGATGCATCAACCCTCTCACCGAGAATTGGGATGAGGGTCGCTGACGACCTAAGCGAGCGGGTGAGCGGCCTGCCGTCAACCGAGAAGTGCGGATCGAGCATCTGCTGCAGCGAATTCCCCGTCCGGCTGTTGCTCGTCTCTCCTCCTCGCCGCCTGCTCCTCCGGCGACGGCGGGGGGGGCGAGCCCGTCTCCCCCGCCCGGCCCACCCTCCGGCTGACGCTCACCGGCCTGCGCGCGCTCGATCCCGTGCGTGAAGGCGGAGTACGAGCTGTGGGTGGTGGAGCGGGACGGGACGCCGAGGTCGGCGGGGAAGCTGGCGCCGCCCGCGTCGGGGACGCGTCGAGGTCGCGTCGCCTGTCGCCGCTCCCGCCGCGGTGGAGGTCACCGTGGAGGCGCCGGGGGACCGCGACCCCGCGCCGTCGCGGCAGAAGCTGCTGCGGGGCGCGTTCCGCGGGGGGACGGCGGAGCTGTCCGTGGTGGGCGCGGTCACGGCTACCGACGTGCCGCTGCGGGAGCGGCCGGGGCAGTTCACCATGTTCACCCCCAGCGACAACCACCTCAACGGCTACCCGTCCTCCGAGAGCGCCGGGATCTGGCTCTTCAACATGGCCCCGCGCCAGACCGAGCAGGGGGACATGTGGGTGCGGCTCGCACCCCTGCGCGACGGGTGGATCTACGAGGGGTGGATGGTGCGCGACCTGGACTCGCCCGGCGCCGTGTGGCTCTCCTACGGCAAGTTCCTCCCCGAGGGGACCGGCGCCGTCAGCCAGCGCGACGACACCGGGTGGGGACCCTTCTCCGGAGTGGTCGACTTCCTCAAGGGGGAGGAGGAGTTCCCGGGGGACGACTGGATCTCCAACCCGCTCGGCCTCGCCGTGCCGGGGAACCTCCCGCTCCCGCTCGACCTGCGCGAGACCGACGCGGCGGGGAACGGACGCTGGACGCACGTCATCACCATCGAGCCGCTCACCGACCGCGGGGAAAGGATGACCACCGAGCGCCCCTTCCTCCTCCGCCCCTACCGCGACCCGTTCGGCACCGCCGGACCCGGGATTCCGCGCGCCATCACCCTCCGCGACCGCGGGCCGGTCGGGACGGCGACGCTCCGGTGAGGGCCGCGCGCACCGTCCTCGCCTTCGCGCTCCTCCTCGCGGCGGCGGGGTGCGGCGATTCCCCCACCTCTCCCGACCGGGACGGGGGGCGCTGGGCCACCTGGGTGCTCGCCTCCGGCGACGCGCTCCGCCCGCCGCCTCCGCCCGCCGAGGGGTCGGAGGAGGCGCTGCGGGAGCTGGAGGAGGTGGTGCGGCTCCAGGCCGTCTCCTCCGCCGGGCGGGCCGAGGTGGAGGCGTGGGACGGGCTCCCCACCGCCCCCTGGACCCGCCGCGGCGTGGAGCTGCTCGACTTCTACTGGCCCCTTCTCCCCGACGTCCGCACCGCCACCCCCGCGCGCGCCTCGCGCACCATGGCGCTCCTGCACGTCGCCATGTACGATGCCCTGGTGGCCGCGTGGGACGCCAAGCACGCCTACGGCCGGCAGGCCCCGTCCGAGGCGGACGGGCGGGTGCGGCGGTGGGCCGCGCGCTCCGCGCTCCCCAGCTACCCTTCCGAGCACGCCGTCGCGGCCGCCGCCGCCGCCGAGGTGCTGGCGTACGCCTTCCCGGGGGAGGACGCCGCCGCCTTCCGGGCCGCCGCGCGCCGGGCGGGGGAGTCGCGCATCCTGGGCGGCGCCGCGCGCCGCAGCGACGTGGAGGCCGGGCTGGCGCTCGGGCGCGCCGCCGCCCTGCGCGTCCTGGAGCGGGCGCGGGAGGACGGCTCCGCCGCCCCCTGGACCGGCACCGTCCCCGCCGGGGCGGGGATGTGGCAGCCCACGCCGCCGCGTCGCGTCGCCTCCCCCTTCGACCCCGGCGCGGGCTCCTGGCGCACCTGGGTGCTCCCGCGCGGCGACGCCTTCCGCCCCGCGCCGCCCCCGGCGCCGGGCTCCCCGTCCTTCGAGCGCGACCTCGCGGAGCTGCGCGCGCTGGGGACCGGGCGCACCCCGGCGCAGGCGGACGCCGCGCGCTACTGGGCCACCGATGCCCCCTCCACCCGCTGGGAGCTGCTCATGGCCGACGAGGTGGAGCGCCGCGGCTGGACCCCCCTGCGCGCCGCGCGGGCGCAGGCGCTGGCGAGCGTCGCCATGTACGACGCCTTCGTGGCGTGCTGGGACGCCAAGTTCCACTACTGGATCGCCCGCCCCCTCACCATGGCCCCCGACCTCCGCACCGTGTTCTCCACCCCGCCCTTTCCCAGCTACCCGTCCGGGCACTCCACCATCTCCTCCGCCGCGGCCGAGGTGTTCGCGGAGCTCTTCCCCGACCGCGCGCGGGAGTACCGGGCAAAGGCCGAGGAAGCTTCCTTCTCCCGCGTGTGGGCCGGGGTGCACTACCGCTTCGACGTGCTGGCGGGGGAGGAGCTGGGAGGGAGGGTGGGGCGCGCGGTGGTGGAGCGCGCCCGGCGCGACGGCGCGGGGGTGCCGCAGTGAGGGTGGCGGCCGCGCTCCTCGCGCTCGCCCTGGCCGCGTGCGGGACGGGCGCGCCCGCCGCGTCCCCGGTCCCCGGGGGCGGGCGCGGGCACCTGCTGATCGTGGGCGGGGGGACGCAGCCGCCGGAGCTGGTGGCGCGCTTCGTGGAGCTGGCGGGCGGTCCGGGACGGGCGCGGATCGCCGTGCTCCCCATGGCCTCAGAGGAGGCCGAGGCGGGCGGGCGCGAGAAGGCCGAGCAGCTCCGTGCCCTCGGCGCCGACGCCTTCTCCCTGAACCTGACCCGCGCCCAGGCCCGCACCGACTCCGCCGCGCGGCTCCTGGACGGGGTCACCGGCGTCTGGTTCTCCGGCGGGGACCAGGGGCGCCTCACCGCCGTCCTCCTGGACACCCCCGTGCTGGACGCCATCCGGCGCCGCCACCGGGAGGGGGCCGTGGTCGCGGGGACCTCGGCGGGAGCGGCGGTGATGTCCGACTCCATGCTCACGGGCGCGCAGTTCCGCCCCGGCGTGGACACCGCCGGCTACTACGGCGACGAGTACCCGCGCGTGGCCCGCGGCTCCGTGCAGCTCGCGCCCGGCTTCGGCTTCCTCCCCGGCACCCTGGTGGACCAGCACTTCCTCCGGCGCGAGCGCCACAACCGGCTCCTCAGCGTCGTGCTGGAGCGCCCCTCCGTGATCGGCGTGGGGATCGACGAGTCCACCGCGCTCCAGGTGCGCCCCGACGGGCGCTGGGAGGTGGTGGGCGCCAGCGCCGCCCTGGTCGTCGACGCGCGCCCCGCCCGCGTCACCCCCGCCGCCGCCCCGGTCCTGGGGGCCGCGGACGTGCGGATGCACCTCCTCCCGGCCGGGAGCACCTTCGACCCGCGCACCGGCCGCGCAACGCTCCCCTGACCCGCGACGACATGCGACGCCCCGTGCTCCTCCTGGCCTGCGCCCTCCTGGCGCTGCAGGCGTCCCCCGGCTCCGCCCAGCGGCGCCCCTCCCCCGACCGGCTCAGGCGGGAGGTGGCCGCGGAGGTGGCCGGCCTGCAGAAGCTGTCGCAGGAGATCACCGACATGGTGTTCTCCTTCTCCGAGCTGGGCTTCGAGGAGCGCTGGACCGCCGACTACCTCACCGGCGTCCTTGGCCGGGAAGGGTTCCGCGTGGAGCGGGGGTGCGCCGGGATGCCCACCTGCTACGTGGCGAGCTGGGGGAGCGGGAAGCCCGTCATCGGGATCATGGGCGACATCGACGGGCTCCCCGAGACCTCGCAGAAGCCCGGCGTGGCCTACCGCGACCCGCTCATCCCCGGCGGCCCCGGGCACGGCGAAGGGCACAACAGCGCCCCGGCCGTGGACGTGGTGGCGGCCATCGCCGTCAAGCGGGTGATGGAGCGGCACGGCCTCCCCGGGGAGATCCGCGTCATCCCCGGCGTGGCCGAGGAGCTGGTGGCGAGCCGCACCTACATGGTGACCGCGGGGATGTTCCGGGACATGGACGCCATGCTCTCCACCCACGTGGACAGCGACTTCCGCACGGCGTGGGGGATCAACGGGTCGGGGCTGGTCTCCACCAGCTACACCTTCGGCGGCCGGTCGGCGCACAGCGCGGGCGCCCCCTGGTCGGGGCGGAGCGCCCTGGACGCCGTGGAATTGATGAACGTGGGGTGGAACTACCGGCGCGAGCACCTGCGCCTCCAGCAGCGCTCGCACTACACCATCCCCAACGGCGGGAGCCAGCCCAACGTGGTCCCCTCCGAGGCCACCGTCTGGTACTACTTCCGCGAGCTGGACTACCCGAAGATCGTGGCGCTGCACGCCCTGGGCGACACCATGGCGCGGGCCGCCGCCCTGATGACCTCCACCACCTTCACCGAGCGCGTGTACGGCTCCGCCTGGCCGCAGACTTACAACCGCCCCCTCGCCGAGCGGATGCACGCCAACATCCTGGCCGTCGGGATGCCGCAGTGGTCCGAGGCCGACCAGGCGCTCGCCCGGGCGGTGCAGCGGGAGGTGGGGGCGGACAGCGTCACCGGGCTGCGCACCGCGGTGCGGCGCGAGCTGGAGGAGGCCCGGCAGGGGACCGGCGGCGGGAGCGACGACATCGCCGAGGTGTCGTGGAACGTCCCCACGGTGCGGCTCCGCTACCCCGCCAACATCCCCGGGCTCCCCGGGCACAACTGGGCCAACGCCATCTCCATGGCCACCCCCATCGCCCACAAGGGCGCCAACCACGGCTCGCGGGTGGTCGCCATGACCGCCGTGGATCTGCTGGTGGACGCCGACCTGCGGGCCGAGGCGTGGCGCTACTTCCGCGAGGTGCAGACCCGCGACGCGAAGTGGGTGTCGCTGATCCCCGCGGGGACCGAGCCGCCCACCTTCCTGAACCAGGAGCGCATGGCCCGCTACCGCCCGCAGCTGGAGAAGCTGAAGTACGACCCCTCCCGCTACGCCACCTACCTGGAGCAGCTCGGGATCGAGTACCCCACGCTGACCCGGCCCGGGGTGCCCCGGTGAGCGGCATCGTCTACCTGAACGGTGAGCTCCTCCCCCGCGAGCGGGCCGTGGTCTCCGTGGACGACCGCGGCTTCACCTTCGGCGACGGGGTCTACGAGGTGATGCGCGCCCTGGACGGGCGCTTCTTCCAGGCCGGGCCGCACCTGGCGCGCCTCCGGGACGGCCTCCGCGGGCTGGAGATCGAGGGGGGGAGCGGCACCTCCTCCGACACCCTCCTCTCCCTGGCCCGTCGGCTCCTGGAGGAGAACGGGCTGGGCGAGGGGCATGCCACGGTGTACCTCCAGGTCACCCGCGGCGCGGCGCCTCGCACCCACTACTTCCCCCCCGCGGGGACCGCGCCCACCGTGTACCTGTCCGCCGCCCGCCTCGTCCCGCCGGCGGCGCAGTGCGAGCGCGGCGGCGAGGCCGTCACCCACCCCGACCTCCGCTGGGCCCGCTGCGACCTCAAGACCGTCAACCTCCTCCCCAACGTCCTCGCCAAGCAGGCCGCCGTGGCGGCCGGGGCCACGGAGGCCGTGCTGGTGCGCGACGGAGTGGTCACCGAGGGGTCGCACACCACCGTGTTCGCCGTGGTCGGGGGGGAGCTGCGCACGCACCCCCTCTCCCCCCGCATCCTCCCCGGCGTCACCCGCGACCTCCTCCTCCGCGTCGCCGCGGAGCGGGGGATCGCCGCGCGCGAGGAGGCGGTGCGCGTGGAGGAGCTGGCCCGCGCCGACGAGCTGCTGGTGTGCGGCACCACCACGGACGTCACCCCCATCGTGCGGCTGGACGGCCGCCCCGTCGGGGAGGGGCGCCCCGGCCCCGTCGCGCGGGCGCTGTACGAGGGTCTGCTGGAGCGGATGGCGGGCCCCGTCCCCGCCGGCGAATGACGCCTTCCCGGAGAGAACCGATGCCGCGAATCGCCCGTCTGGTAGCCCTGCTGCTCCTCCTGCCCGCCCTCCCCCTGCGCGGGCAGGGGCCCGTGCCCACGCCGGCCTCCCACTTCGGCTTCGAGCCCGGCGCCGACCGCAGGCTGGCGAACTGGACCGAGCTGCTGGGCTACTACGAGAAGCTGGCCCGCGCCAGCCCGCGCGTGACGCTGGACACCCTGGGGACCACCACCCTGGGCCGTCCCTTCGTGATGCTCACCGTCACCAGCCCCGGGAACCACGCCCGCCTCGCCGAGCTGCGCGACGTGCAGCTCCGCCTGGCCGACCCGCGCCGCGTCTCCGGCCCCGAGGAGCTGGAGCGGCTCCTGGACCGGGGGCGCACCGTGGTGCTCATCACCCAGCAGATCCACTCCACCGAGGTGGGCGCCGGGCAGATGGCCCCGCGCCTCCTGCACCGCCTGGCCTCCTCCGACGACGCGCGCGTCCGCGAGATCCTGGACAACGTCGTCCTCCTGCACGTCCCCTCGCTGAACCCCGACGGGACGGAGATGGTCTCCGACTGGTACCGCCGCTGGGTGGGCACCCCCTTCGAGGCCGCCCCCCTCCCCGCGCTGTACCACCACTACACGGGGCACGACAACAACCGCGACTGGTACGCCTTCACCCAGAAGGAGACCCAGCTCACCATAGAGAAGGCGCACAACGCCTGGCACCCGCAGATCGTCCACGACGTGCACCAGATGGGGAGCAACGGCGCCCGCATCTTCGTCCCCCCGTACGTGGACCCGGTGGAGCCCAACGTGGACCCGCTCCTGGTCTCCGCCCTCAACCAGCTCGGCACCTACATGGCCGCCGAGCTCACCACCCAGGGGAAGACCGGCGTGGTGGTGAACGCCCAGTACGACATGTACACCCCCGCCCGCGCCTACCAGCACTACCACGGCGGCGTGCGCATCCTCACCGAGACCGCCTCCGCCCGCATGGCCACCCCCATCGTCGTCCGCCCCGAGCAGCTGCGCGGCGAGCGGGGCTTCGACGCGCGCAGGCGGAGCTGGAACTTCCCCGCGCCCTGGCCCGGCGGGGAGTGGGGGCTCCCGCAGATCGTGGACTACATGGAGTCCGGGGCCATGGCGCTGCTCACCAACGCCGCCCGCAACCGGCGCTTCTGGCTGGAGAACTTCCACCGCGTCAACCGCCGCGCCGTGGACCGCTGGCCCGAGTGGCCGCACGCCTGGGTGATCCCCGCCGGGCAGGCCAACGGCAAGGGCGTGGACGCCGTGCTCCGCATCCTGCGCCTGGGCGACGTGGAGGTGCACCGCGCGCAGGCCGCCTTCACCGCCGGGGGGCGCCAGTTCCCCGCGGGGAGCTGGGTGGTCCCCATGGGCCAGCCCTACGCCTCCTTCGCGCAGACCCTGCTGGAGCGGCAGGACTACCCCCGCATGGTGGACTACCCCGGCGGCCCCCCCACCCGCCCCTACGACGTCACCGCCCACACCCTCCCCCTCCTCATGGACGTGGAGGCCGTCCCCGTGCGCGAGCCCGTGGGCGCGGCCCTGGGCGGCGTGGTCCCCGCGCCCGAGCTGCGCTACGAGGCCCCCGCCTGGCTGCGCGGGCGCGGCGCCCCGCGCATCGGCGTCTACAAGTCGTGGGCGGAGCCGATGTCCGAGGGGTGGACGCGCTGGACGCTGGACCGCCACGGCATCCGCTACGACACCCTCCACGACGCCGACGTGCGGCGCGGCGGCCTGGCCCGCCGCTACGACGTGATCCTCTTCCAGGACCAGCCCATGGCGTCCATCCTGAACGGCTTCCCCGCCCGCACCATGCCGGAGCCGTACGCCGGTGGGCTGGGGGAGGAGGGCGCCGCCGCCGTCCGCGACTTCGTCCGCGAGGGCGGGCGTCTGGTGGCCGTGGAGGAGGCCACCGACTTCGCGATCCAGGCGCTCGGCCTCCCCGTGCGCAACGCCGTCGCCGGGCTGCGGCCGCAGCAGTTCTACGTCCCGGGCTCCATCCTGCGGCTCCGGCTGGAGGGCGGGCACCCCCTCGCCGCCGGGCTCCGCCCCGAGACCGTTGCCTGGTACTGGGACTCCAGCCGCGCCTTCGAGACCACGGACCCCTCCGTGCGCGTGGCGGCCCGCTACGGCGAGGGCGACCCGCTCCTCTCCGGGTGGATCCTGGGCCCCGAGCAGCTGGCCGGGAAGCCCGCGCTCCTGGAGGCCCGCGTGGGGCGCGGCTCCGTCGTCCTGTTCGGCTTCCAGCCCGACTACCGGGGCCAGTCCATCGCCACCTGGCCGCTCCTGTTCAACGCCCTGCGCCCCGCGCGCTGAGACTTCCCCCGACCCGAGAGGAAGAGGCCCGTGACCTCCACCCGTCCCCGCACCGCCCTGCTCCCCCTGGCGCTGGCCCTCCTCGCCGCGTGCTCCGCCGCCGCCCGCCCGGAGCCGCCCCTCGCCCCCCCACCCGCCCGGACCGTCTCCCCGGAGGAGCACGCCCGGCTGGAGCAGGAGGTGGCGCAGCTCCGCGCCACGCTCCAGCGCCACGTGGAGTCCGACGGGCACCAGAACGACATCCTGGAGCGCCAGATCGACAACCTGATGCTCTTCCAGCGCCTGGGCGACGTGGCCGAGGTGGACGTCCTCACCTTCACCGGCCCCCCGCCCGCGCACCGCGTCGTCTCCGACAACCCGGGCGCCAACAACCCGCTCAAGATCCGCGGCTACGTCTTCGTCCCCCGCGACCTGGACCGCACCCGCAAGCACCCGCTCGTCGTGCTGCCGCACGGCGGCGTGCACGCCAACTTCGAGAGCGGGGGCGCCAACGTCGTCCGCGAGCTGGTGCAGCAGGGGTACACCGTCATCGCCCCCGACTACCGCGGGAGCACCGGGTACGGCGCCGGGTTCTGGCGGCAGATCGACTACGGCGGGCTGGAGACCGAGGACACCTACGCCGCGCGCCAGGCCGCGCTGGACGCGTACCCGTTCCTGGACCCGCAGCGGGTGGGGCTGGTGGGGTGGAGCCACGGCGGGCTGCACGCGCTGATGAACATCTTCGACCACCCCGAGTCGTACGCCGTGGCCTACGCGGGCGTCCCGGTGAGCGACCTCATCCACCGGCTCTCCTACAAGGGGCGGAGCTACGAGGGGCTGTTCTCCGCCGACTACCACGTGGGCCGCACCGTGGCGCAGGACTCCGCCGAGTACCGGCGCCGCTCGCCGGCCTTCCAGGTGCACCGTTACTCAGGGACGCCGCTCCTCATCCACACCAACACCAACGACGAGGACGTGTACGCCACCGAGGTGCACCGGCTGGTGGCGGCGCTGCGGGCGTCGGGGAAGACGGGGTGGCACTTCAAGCAGTACGAGAACGCCCCGGGCGGGCACGCGTTCAACCGCATCGACACGCCCCTGGCGCGGGAGTCGCGGCGGGAGGTGTACCGGTTTTTGGCTCCTTATCTGAAGCCGGTGCGGCCGGTGAGGTGAGTTCTGTCGGTGCGGGCCGCTCCGGAGCCCGGCCAAACTAGCGCCGGTCTCCTCCGCGGGGGCGGTGAGCCTCGCAAACCGCCGCGAGTCTCCCCGCCCCGGAGTGAGCCCCGCCAAACCGCGGCGGGTCTCCCTCCGAACATCTTCACATGGATACAGCGAGAACTGCGAACGACGGTTTCCCCTCCTGCCCCACACTCCACACACCTGCCCGGAGGTCCCCATGCGGTCTCTTCGCAGCCTCCTCCTGGTCGCGGCCATGGCACCCGTCGTGATGGCGAATCACTGCGCGGGGCACCAGGAGGGAGTGCCCGCGTCGAGCGGCGACGTGTTCGTGCAGGGGATCGAGGTCACGCAGGGAATCCAGACCGCCGGGCAGACCGTGCCGCTGGTCGCGCAGCGCGGCACCGCCGTCCGCGCCACCGTGGGGGTGGCGAACCGGGGAGCCGCCACGGGCGTCACCGGCGTCCTGCACGTCTTCGTGGACGGCACGGAGATCACCCCCGCGGCCGGCCTGGCGCCGATCAACGCGTCGTTCACCGCGTTCGCGCCCGCCAGCCGCGACGTGGAGGCGCAGACGCTCAACTTCGAGCTCCCCTCGCCCAGCGGGCTCGTCGGCGGCACCACCGCCACCTTCCGCGTGGACCTCACCTGGAACCGGCCGGACGACCCCTCCAACAACTCGCTCGCCGTCTCGCTGCCCATCATCGCCGCCAAGCGGCCGCTCATCTTCGGCGTGCCCGTGAACTACACCCCAGGAGGAGCCGGCGCGCCCGCCACGTCGCTGGTCGGCCCCGGGTCGGGCGACCTGTTCCTGCGCGCCACCTTCCCCGTCGACGACGGGAACACGCTCATGTACCGGATGGCGCTCATGCCCCCCCTCCTCTTCGGCGGGGCGCCGGGCCAGGACCGGGGGACCGCCGGCGTCATCGACGGCTCGGACGGTCCCCTGCTGATGGGGCTCCTGGGGCTCGCGCACGCCACCATCGTCGCCGTCGGGTTCGACGAGAACGTCCGGAACACCTTCGTCTACGGGTGGGTGGCGGGGAACCCGATCTCGGGGAACGGCCTGGGGCAGACGCCGGGGTTCCTCGCCTTCGGCAACACGGCCGCGAACCGGTTCCAGCGCACCTTCGCGCACGAGGTGGGGCACAACTTCGGGATGGGCCACAACACGCGCACCGTCGGCGACCCGGGGTGGGACGTGGGGGCGCGGCTCCCGGGTGCACCCGCCGGGAACGGGGTGCCGGCGGGGCGCATCAAGTCCGACACCCTGAGCGACATCATGGTGGGAGGACTGCTGACGAACCAGGCGTGGATCGACCCGACCAGCCACGGCGCGATCCTGGCGGCGGTGGCCGCGCCGGGTGGCACCACGGTCCTGCTCCCCGACACCGCCGCCGCGCGGCCCCTGGTCGTGCAGGGGGTGGTGGACCCCACGGGGCGGCGGCTGCTCCACCTCTGGCCGGCGCTCCGCTCCCCCTGGCGGCGCCTCCCCACCCCCGAGAGCGTCCGGGCCGAGTTCGTGGCCGAGGTGACCGACGACCGCGGAGCGGTCACGCGCCGCCGCTTCGACGCGTGGGTATCCGACGACGACGGCAAGAACGGCCCGCCCGAGCGCGGCTTCTTCCAGGTGGTCGTCCCCGTCGATCCGGGGCGCGAGGTCGCGCGGCTCCGCATCCTGCGCGCCGGGGAGGCCGCCCCGCTGGGCGGATTCGAGCGCACGGCCCCGCCCGCGGCGCGCCTGCGCGCTCCCGTCGCGGGAGCGACCCTCGACGAGCGGGCCCGGCTCACCTGGGAGGTGCGCGACCGCGACACCCGGCCCTCCGATCTCAGCATCACCCTGGCCTACAGCCACGACGGCGGCGCGAGCTGGATGCCCACGGCCGTCGGCCTGTCCGGGAGCGACACGACGGTGGTCGTCGACACCCGGCACATGGCGCGCGCGTCCGGGAACGGCGTCCTGCGCCTGATCGTGACCGACGGCCTGAACACCGTCACCACCGACGTGGGCGGCCTCGGTACCCCGCGCGGCCAGCTCCCCCCGGACGACCGCGAGCGTCGCTGAGGCGTGGGCGGCCCTCACCCCCCGGCCCCTCTCCCAATGCTGGGAGAGGGGGTGACGCATTCCTCGGCTGTATGCCCCGCCCCGGCCTCTCGTCGGGCGACTGAAGTCGCTGCAACGACGGCACGAAGTCCGCCTTCGCGGACTAACGGCAACTGCGGAACAGCCCCTGTAGTTCTCCCCTCCCCCGCAGGCGGGGGAGGGTGGCGAGCCCGAGGCGAGCCGGGTGGGGGCGAGACGGGGCGGCGCCGCGAAGGCGCCGCCCCGTCGTTGCCGGCTGTCCCCTGTTCCCTGTCCCTGTCCCTGCCGTTCAGAACCCGCCCCAGCTCCCCCAGTACCACGCCACCAGGAGGATCCCGAACACGATCCGGTACCAGGCGAACGGGCGGAAGGTGTTCTTCGACACGTAGGCCACCAGCTTCCGGATCACCACCAGCGCCGAGACGAACGCCACGATGAACCCCGTGGCGAACACGGGAATGTCCGCCGCGGTCGCCACGTCCATGATGTCGCCCATCTTGATCACCGAGGCGCCCACCATCGCCGGGATCGCCAGGAAGAACGAGAACTCCGTCGCCGCCGTGCGCGACAGCCCCAGCGACAGCCCCCCCATGATGGTGGCCCCCGAGCGGGACAGCCCCGGCCAGACGATCGCCAGCACCTGGAAGATCCCCACCCCCAGCGCCTTCCCCAGCGGGATGTCGTCCACCGACTCCACGCTCGGCCTGCGGAAGGCGCGCTCGATCAGCAGGATCGCCACCCCGCCCACCACCAGCGCCAGCGCCACCGGGAAGGGCTTCGACAGGTGCGCCTCGATCCAGTCCTCCGTCGGGAGCCCCACCACCACCGCCGGGATCGTCGCCACCACCAGGTTGATCATCAGGCGCCGCGACTCCGGCGTTCTCCAGGTGCGGAGCACGTGCAGGATCTTCTGCCGGTACATCCACACCACCGCCAGGATGGCCCCCAGCTGGATGAAGATGACGAAGGCGAACTCCTTCTTCCCCTCGAAGTTCAGCCAGTCCTGGAAGAGGATCAGGTGCCCCGTGGAGGACACCGGGATGAACTCCGTGGCGCCCTCCACCAGCCCGAGAATCGCCGCCTTGAGGAGCAGAAGCAGGTCCATTGGGTCCGTGTATCCGTAAAAGAAAGCGCCGCCCGCAGGCGGCGCGTCGCCTACTCCGTGGCGGGCGGAGCCGCCCGGCTCCCCCGCACCAGACTGCTCGCCGTCCCCGCCCCCACCGTCACCGCCGATCCGATCAGCGCGAACCAGAGCGTGTCCACCGTCTTCGGCACCGCCCCGAACTGCTGCGCCGCCCAGAGCGAGGTCATCAGCGCGACGGCAATCGCCATGCCGGTCACCGCGTCGCGCTCGTCCGCGCGGCGCGAGAGGATCCCCAGCAGGAAGCCCCCCAGCAGCCCCCCGTAGGTGAACGACGCGATCTGCAGCGCGATCACCACCACCGGCGTCCCCGAGGCCACCCACTGGAAGGCCAGCGACAGGACGATCAGCACCCCCCCCCACGCGAGCGTGAAGCGCTTGCCCAGCCGCAGCAGGTGCGTCTCGTCGTGCGCGCGGCGGGAGAGGGGCACGTAGATGTCGTGCACCGACACCGCCGCCAGCGCGTTCAGCGACGACGACATCGCCGCCGCCAGGATCGCCGCCACCACCATCCCCGACACCACCGGCGGGAGCTCCTCCACCGCGAAGCGCGGGAAGATCTCGTCCGGCGTGGCGAAGGTGCGCCCCTCGTAGAACGTCCAGAGCGCCGTCCCGATCACCAGGAACAGGGCGAACTGCGCCAGCACGATCACCCCCGACGTCACCAGCGCCCGCCGCGCGTCCCGCAGCGACGGCGAGGCCAGCAGGCGCTGCACGATCAGGTGGTCCGCCCCGTGGGAGGCCATGGTCAGGAACGCCCCGCCCACGATCCCCGTCAGCACCCACTTGGGGTCCGCGAAGCCGCCCGCCGGGTGGAGCACGCGCAGCTTGTCCGCGGGCGCCGCCGCCGCCACCACCGCGTCCCACCCCCCGGGGATGCGCCCCAGGAGCACCCAGAGCACCACCACCCCCCCGATCACGTAGATGAACATCTGCACCACGTCCACCCACACCACCGCGCTCAGCCCCCCGTAGTAGCTGAAGATCAGCGTGAACACCCCGATCACCAGGATGCTCTGCCAGGGGGGGAGCCCCGAGAGGAGCGCCACCGGGATGGCCGTGGCGAAGATGCGCACCGCGTCCGCCAGCGCCCGCGTCACCATGAAGATCAGCGAGGCGAAGCGCCGCGCCACCACCCCGAAGCGCTGCTGGAGCAGCACGTAGGCGGTGGTGATCTCGCCGCGGAAGTAGCGGGGGAGGAGGAACAGCGAGATGGCGATGCGCCCCAGCACGTACCCCAGCGCCAGCTGCAGCATCCACAGGTCGCTGGCGTACGCCGTCGCGGGGACGCTGATGACCGTCAGCGCGCTGGTCTCCGTCGCCACCACCGAGAAGCACACCGCCCACCAGGGGATGGAGCGGTCCGCCAGGAAGTAGTCGGTCGCGTCCTTCTGCCGCCTCCCGAACCAGGTGCCCAGGAGGGTGATGGCGACGATGTAGCCGACCGCGATCGCCAGGTTGAGCGGGGAGAAGGTGCCCACGTTCACCCCGCCGCCAGCGCGCTCTGCACGAAGGGCGTCTCCTGCACCTCCGCCGGCTTGCGGCCGCGGAGCACCAGCACCCACTCCCGCACCGAGGTGGCGATCACCAGCACCGCCACCGCCATGAACACCAGCGCCACCACCGCGTCCAGCCGGTCGTTGAAGAGCATCGACCGCGCCGCCTCGATGGTCTTCGCGCCGGGCGGGAGCGTCCCCGCCGCCAGGTGCCCCTGCACCATCCGCGCGTGCGACAGGAACCCCAGCTTGGGGTCCGCCGCGAACACCTTCTGCCACCCCGCCGTGAACGTCACCACCGAGAGCCACGCCAGCGGCGCCACCGTGATCCAGGCATGGCGCGCCCGCCCCATCTTGATGATCACCGTGGTCCCCACGCAGAGCGCCACCGCCGCCAGGAGCTGGTTGGAGATCCCGAAGAGCGGCCAGAGCGAGTTGATCCCCCCCAGCGGGTCCACCACCCCCTGGTAGAGGAAGTACCCCCACCCCGCCACCACCAGCGCGCTGGAGAGCACGATGCTGGGGTACCACGAGGTGCGCCCCAGCGGCTTCCAGACGTAGCCCATCAGCTCCTGGAGCATGAAGCGGCCGACGCGCGTCCCCGTGTCGATGGTGGTGAGGATGAAGAGCGCCTCGAACATGATGGCGAAGTGGTACCAGAGCGCCAGCATGCTCGTCCCCCCGAACATCCCCGAGAAGATCTGCGCCATCCCCACCGCCAGCGAGGGCGCCCCGCCCGTGCGCGACAGGAGCGACTCCTCCCCCACCTGCCGCGCCAGCGTCTGCATCTGCTCCGGAGACACCACGAACCCCCAGGTGGCGATGGTGCGCGTGGCCTCCTCCAGCGTGGCGCCCACCACCCCCGCCGGGGCGTTGATGGCGAAGTAGACCCCCGGCTCCAGGATGGACGCCGCGATCATCGCCATCACCCTCCGTGCCGCGTCTCAGTGGCAGGTGCCGGGGTCGGGCTGGTCGATCCGCCGGACCGCGCCCTGCGGCAGGAACTGCACCGCGATCGTCTCGGCCTCGACGCTGGGATCCTCGTTGCGGAGGTTGTGCACCTCCTTGCCGCCGTGGTCGATGAAGCCCTCGCCCGCGTGGTAGACGTGCGCCATGCAGCCCTCGCCCATGTAGTTCGTCACCGTGCCGGCGACGACCAGGATCAGGCTCGTGCCCGGATGCGAGTGCCAGCCGGTGCTGCCGCCCGGGGCGATCTTGTTGTCGACGACGTAGACGTCGGACTGGCCGCGTGTCTTGATCTTGCTGTGCCAGAGGCTCGACGGCGACGTGCGCGCCTTGGCTTCGATCGGGCCGAAGAGCGCCTTACCGAGCTGCGTGGTGGTCACTCCGGCTGCGGGCGTGGCCAGCACGTTCCCGGCGTACAGCGCGCCGCCTGCCACGCAGATGAGCAGCGCCACGATCCACTTCGACTTCATGTCTCCTCCTTGATTCCGAACGGGACTGCATCGACGACGCGGAAGGGATCGAGCGCGGCGCTCTGCGCCGCCAGGGCCGCAGCACGGCCCGACGGTGCCTCGAAGAGGAAGAAGCACAGCTCGTCGCCCGGGATGTGGATCGCCCCGTCGAAGCGGACGGGCGTCCCCGTCCGCGTGAGCTGCTCGGCGGCCGAGCGCGCCCGCCGCTCCCGCGCTGCCAGGGCACCCGCGTCGCCGTGCGCGAGGAACGTCTCGACGAGGTAGCCGGGCATGCCGCCGACGCTAGGCACGCGCGGCGCGGCCGGAAACGTCAGAACGTCGGAACCTTGCGCCTCGCGGCGCGGCGCGTCACTGGAGGCGACGGGCCAGCTCGGTGCGCGAGCGCACGCCGAGCTTGGCGTAGATGCGCGTGAGGTGGCTCGCCGACCGTCCGCTCGCCGAGGAACAGCGCGGCCGCGACCTCGCGGTTCGTGCGGCCGGCGGCGACGAGCACGGCGACGCGCCGCTCGGCCGCGGTCAAGCCCGTCCTCGCGCGTGCGCCCGCCGATGCTGCCCGAGCTCGTCGCGCGCCCTCTCGACCCAGGTCGCCGCGCCGAGCTGCTCGAAGCCGCCGAGCGCGGCGTGGATCGCCTCGCGGGCGGCGCGCTTCTGACGCGCGCGCCTGCGGACGATGCCGAGCGCGAGCAGCGCCCGGGCACGTCCGAAGGCATCCCCGATGTCGCTCGTGCTCGCGCGACGGCCTGCTCGAGCAGCGAGACGGCGTCGTCGACCGCTCCCTCGCGCCGCAGCGACGAGCCCGCGGCAGCGCGCGACCTGCGCGAGCACCCGGTCGCGGCCGAGCCGCGTCCGCATCCGCCTCCCAGCGGTCGAGGACGCTGCACCGCGTCGTCGAGCCGGCCGACCTCGAGCAGCGCCTCGACGTAGTCCCCGGTCCAGGGCCGCGAGTCGGGCGCCCCAGCCGAGCGCCGCCGCCTGCCGATCGGCCTTGCGAGCCACGCCGCGCCCGTCGGCGCGTCGCCGCGCCAGAGCGCGACGAGCCCGAGCACCGCCAGGAGCAGGGGCGGATGGAACCCGATCTGTACCTCGGCAGAGCTCCAGCGCGCGCGCCGACTCCGCCCGCGCGAGCTCGAGCTGCCCGCGATGCACCGCGATCCAGGCGCTCGGGAGGTGGTGCGGCGCCTGCTCGACGCCGTACTGGACGCCGACGTCGCGGGCGCGCGCCGCATGCTCCGCCGCGAGCCCCCAGCGCCCATCCCAGAGCTCGATCCACGACAGCTCCCAGAGCACGTCTGCGCCGAAGAGCTCGTCGCGCTCCTGCCACTCTCGATACTCGTCCTCGAGGAGCCCGCGCGTCGCTCGATCCTCGTCGCCGGAGTCGAGCGCATCCGCCGCGACGAGCGTCGCCGCCGGAGCAGCCGTGGGTCGCCGACGGCGCCGGCGAGCTCGCGCGCACGCGCCGCGTACAGTCGGGCGCGTCGACATCGCCGACGGTGGCGGAGCAGGTCGCGAGCTGCCAGCGAGCGCGTCGGACGCGGAGCGCGTCGTCGTCGAGACGATCGGCGATCTCGAGCGCCGCACGCGCTGTGCTCGAGCGCGGCCGCGAACCCCTTCCGGAAACGCGTTCGCCCAGGCGAGGCGGATGTGGATGCAGCGACTGCAGCGCCGGCTGCGAGGCCGCCTCGCGCAGCGCTTCCTCGAGCAGACCGACGGCGAGCGTCGACGCTCTCGAACTCGCGCGAGGAGGACGAGGCCCTCGGCGCGGAGCGGGCCGAGCTCGGCCTCGGCGAGCAGGTCGGTCGCGATCGCGCGGGCGCGCGTCCACTCCCCGGCGGCCTGCTGCGCACGGGCCGCCGCGAGCGCTCGGCGACGCCGCTCGGCGGACGCGATCCGGCGGCGTCAGCCGGAGCGCCTGCTCGGCGAGCTCGGCCGCGGCGGCGGAGGCGCCGCGATCGCCGGCCAGCGCGGCCGCGTCGTCGAGCGAGTCGGCGATGGCGGCGTCCGGCAGAGCCGTGGAGAGCGCGAGGTGGCGGGCGCGGAGGACCGGGTCGTCGACGATCGCCGCGATGCGGCCGTGCACGTCCCGCCGCTCGTCGCCCAGGTCGGCGTACAGCACCGATGCCAGCAGCGGGTGGGTGAAGCGGATCGCCCGTTCTCGCGCTCGATCACGCGCGCGGCGACCGCGGGCTCGAGCACGTCCGGCGCGACGCCCGCGCGCTCGAGCAGGGACATCGGAAGCGTGCCCAGGGCCGCCGCGAGCGCAAGCGCGCTCGCGCGTCGGGCGCGGGGAGCCCGGAGATCCTCGCGCGCACGAGCTCGTCGAGCGTCTCGGGCATCGGCAGCGGCTCGGACGGGTCGACGTCGACGTCGAGCACGCGCGCCAGCTCCAGCGCGAAGAACGGATTGCCGCCCGACCGCTCGTGGATGCGCAGCAGCGTCTGGCGCGCGAACGTCTTGCCGAGCCGGTCGCGCAGCAGCCGATGGAGCGCGCCGACGCTGAGCGCCGTGACCGGCACGCGCCGGCGATCCGCCGTCGCCGAGCGCGCGCTCGAGCTCGGACGGCGCGACGCCGTCGCCGGGCCGCCGGGCGAGGAGCAGGCGGACCGGGGCGGCGTCGAGCCGCCGCAGGGCGAACGCGAGCGCGCTCGCGGAGGCGGCGTCGATCCACTGCAGGTCGTCGATCGCGACGAGCACGGGCCCCTCGCGGCCAGGAACTCCAGCGCGTTGCGGACGGCGACGCCGAGCGCGCGCGGGTCGACAGCGTCGACGACCCGGTCGTCGTCCTCGAGCAGGAGCGCGACCTCGAGCGCACGGCGCCGCGGGGGCGGCAACGCCGGCAGGACGTCGTCGAGGACGCCTTCCAGCAGATCCCCGAGTCCCGCGTAGGCGAGGCCCTGCTCGGCCTCGGCCGGGCGCGAGACCAGCACGCGGGCCCCGTGCGCCCGCGCCGCCTCGACCCCGGCGCGCCACAGCGTCGACTTGCCGATGCCAGCCTCGCCCTCGAGCAGGAGCGCGGCCGTGCCCGCGCCCGGCCGGTCGGCGAAGGCGCGGAGGCAGGCGAGCTCTTCGTCGCGGCCGACGATCTCGGGCACCGGCGTCCTCCTCGCGGGCGATGGTGCCAGAGCGCGCCTCGGACGTGCGGGCCAGCGCCGAGCTCGCGCTCGCTCTACGCGAGCTCGGCGCGAGGCGCCGTCTCAGCGGTGCTCAGAGATTGTCGATGCGCACCACGTCGCCGGCGAGCGACACGACATAGGCGGTGTGGCCGACGATCTCCATCGACGTCGGGCGATCGAGCACGATCTCGGCTCCGCTGCCGTCGACGACCGGCCGCAGGCTGCCATCGCCGCGGACGACGACGAGCCGTCCGGTATTGGCGAACGCAGGCGAGCCCTCCCCGACGCCGTTCCACTGGCCCTGGGAGAGCGCATAGAGCTGTCCGCCCGGCCCCCGCTCGACGTCGACCACCATGCTCGCCCCGCTGGCCAGCTCGGTGATCTCACCCGACCGGGGATGCAGCTCGAAGACCTTGCCGTCCTCCGCGTGGTGGGGATTCGGCCCGATCTCGGTGAAGAAGACGCGCTTGCCGCTCCTCTCGATCCCGGTCGGTACCACGTTCTGCAGGGTGACGACCGGGCTGATCGCGCCGTGGCGATCTACCCGCAGCACCCGGTTGTGATGGCCGTCGGTGACCAGGAACCCACCGCGGAACGGCTGCATCGCGTACTGCACGCCGGTCGTGATGAAGAACGCTGTCGGCGGCGGGTTGTCGACGGACCACGTGCCGAGGTCGGCGAACACGGCGAAGGTGCCGTCGCGCTCGAGGCGATAGATCCCGACGGTGTCGGCGGCGTCGCCGAAGGGTCCGCTGCCGACGATCTCGCCGCTGACCATCGTGACCAGGACGTAAGCGCTGCGGCCGATGAACGCCACGTCCATGGCGCCGCCGATCCCGAGCACCTGCGTCGGCAGGCCGGTGCCGTAGGTCGTCACCAGCCCGGTGTGCCGATCGATGCGCAGGACGCTGCCGGCGTTGCCGTCCGTGACGTACAGCGCCCCGTCGGGACCGATCGTGCTGCCGGACCCGAGGCCGCTCCCGAACGAGGCGAGCGGGCTCACCTGCGGGGCCTTGCGGTGCTGGGCGCCCGCCGTCGACGGCAGCGCCATGGCCACCGTGACGACGACCGCGAGGAACAGGGCGATCCGACGCGCGACAGACATGTGTCGCCTCCTCGGTCAGGCTCCACCCGATGCTCGCCACAGGGCAGAGCGTTCGGCAGTTCCGCTGCCCGTTTCCGTCGCGGCACATGTTGATCTATGCGGAGACCGCATCGGCCTTGAGCAGAAAAGTAGAGCGCGGTGAAGTAGAGGATGCGCAGGCGCGCGCCGTTCTGGAAAATTTATCGAGTTACTTCTCCGAATCCATTTCCTGTAGGCGAGCTTGCTCACTCAGCGTATGAACGTTCTCAAACATTGATGCACCCGATCTATGACTGCTTTTTTCTTGCCGCGACTGTGAAAGCAGATGGGCGGCAACTGCTTACCGCGGACTGGGATTTCGTCAGGAAGGTCATAGGGGGAGGTTTCGGCGAGTATACCCGAGTGATCGGACGCAGGGCCGTATCGGTCGATACGCTTGGAGGGCTACCCGGCGATCTCGATCTTCTCGTCGAGAAGATAGGTGAAGTGGAAAATCAGCTGTCCCGACAGCTTCAGGGTTCTCCGGTAGTCCTCCTCACTGAGAAAATTTGCAATCTGCCGGAGTTCGAACCCGGGACTGAGAGATCGAGGTACAGAAGTTCAAGAAAAAACTTTCCGAAGTGGACGGAGATGCCCTTCGACATGTCATCTCCGTTTGCTGGTATGGAAGGCCGCTAGCGGCGAATTTTTTCAAACAAATGCACCACGATGCCGGCGAATTGACACAAGACCCAGAGCGGCATGCCTTTTACATCGCGAGTTTGCTTCCGTATTTCCAACGTGGTATCGAGCGGCTTATGGCGGTGAATTAGGAACCAGATATAGAACGGATGCGAACCAGAATGGTCGAACTCACGCTCCCCAAGAACTCGCAGATCCGGCCGGGCAAGACCTGGCCGAAGCCCGAGGGCGCCGCGAACCTGCGCGAGTACCGGATTTACCGCTGGTCTCCGGACGATGACGAGAATCCGCGCGTCGACACCTATTTCGTCGATCTCGACGATTGCGGGCCGATGGTGCTCGACGCGCTGCTGTGGATCAAGAACAAGATCGACCCGACGCTCACCCTTCGCCGCTCCTGCCGGGAGGGCATCTGCGGTTCCTGCGCCATGAACATCGACGGCGGCAATACGCTTGCCTGCACCAAGGGCATGGACGACATCTCCGGAACGGTGAAGGTCTATCCGCTGCCGCACATGCCGGTGGTCAAGGATTTGGTTCCCGACCTGAGCGTGCCCTATGCGCAGCTTGCCTCGATCGACCCCTATCTGAAAACCGTGTCGCCCGAGCCGGCCAAGGAATGGCGGCAGAGCCATGAGGACCGGCAGAAGCTGGATGGCCTCTACGAATGCATCCTGTGCTTCTGCTGCCAGACCTCCTGCCCGAGCTACTGGTGGAACGGCGAACGCTATCTCGGCCCGGCGGTTCTGCTGCAGGCCTATCGCTGGCTGATCGATTCGCGTGACGAGGCCAAGGGCGAGCGGCTCGACAATCTGGAAGATCCGTTCCGGCTCTACCGCTGCCACACGATCATGAATTGCACCCAAGCCTGTCCCAAGGGCCTGAACCCGGCGAAGGCGATCGCCGAAATCAAGAAGATGATGGTGGAGCGGCGGGTTTAGAGCATGGCCGGATAGCCGCCTCAGGGTGCGGCCCGGTCCCGCATTTGACCCGTCCTAACCGGCCTTGCCAGTACCGAAGTCCGCATCCAGCTTCGCCGCCTGGCTTGCACGCGATTGCTGCCCGCAGAGAGCGGGCGGCCCCACAACCGCCCCGCCCTGTCCGAAAATCATCCGCGCCAGTCGCGGATATCGACGAAGTGGCCTGCGATCGCCGCCGCCGCGGCCATCGCCGGCGACACCAGATGGGTGCGGCCCTTGAAGCCCTGCCGGCCCTCGAAATTGCGGTTCGAGGTCGAGGCGCAGCGCTCGAACGGCTTCAGCCGGTCGTCGTTCATGGCAAGGCACATCGAGCATCCCGGCTCGCGCCAGTCGAAACCGGCGGCGATGAAGATCTTGTCGAGACCTTCGGCTTCCGCCTGCTCCTTCACCAGTCCCGAGCCGGGAACGATCATGGCATCCACCGTGGAAGCGACCTTCCTGCCCTCGACGACCTTCGCCACGTTGCGCAAATCCTCGATGCGGCCGTTGGTGCAGGAGCCGATGAAAACGCGGTCGAGCGTGATGTCGGTGATCTTCGTGCCGGGCGTCAGGCCCATATAGTCGAGCGCGCGCTTCTTGGAGTTGCGCTTGTTCTCGTCTTCGATCTCGTCCGGATCCGGCACCACGCCGAGCACCGAGGCGACGTCCTCCGGCGAGGAACCCCAGGTGACGATCGGCGGCAGCTTGGCGGCATCGAGCACCACGACCTTGTCGAAATGCGCGCCCTCGTCGGTATGCAGCGTCTTCCAGTGGGCGAGCGCCTGGTCCCACGCCGCGCCCGGCGGCGCGCGCGGCTTGCCTTTGACATAGGCGAAGGTAGTCTCGTCCGGCGCGATCAGGCCGGCGCGCGCGCCGCCCTCGATCGACATGTTGCAGACGGTCATGCGGCCTTCCATCGACAGCGAACGGATGGCCTCGCCCGCATATTCGATAACGTAGCCGGTCCCGC
The DNA here is from genome assembly GCA_963733105.1 of uncultured Gemmatimonadales bacterium. Lineage (GTDB taxonomy): Bacteria > Gemmatimonadota > Gemmatimonadetes > Longimicrobiales > Longimicrobiaceae > JAFAYN01. The sequence continues at coordinate 202,565 of CAVTCB010000016.1, forward strand.
CCGCCGTGCCGATCTCGCCGATGATGGCGAGGATGATGTCCTTCGCGGTGACGCCGCGGGGCAGTTGCCCATCGACGCGCACCAGCATGTTTTTCGCCTTCTTCTGGATCAGCGTCTGGGTGGCGAGCACATGCTCCACTTCCGACGTGCCGATGCCGTGCGCCAGCGCGCCGAAGGCGCCATGCGTGGAGGTATGGCTGTCGCCGCAAACGATGGTCATGCCGGGCAGCGTAAAGCCCTGCTCCGGGCCGACAATGTGGACGATGCCCTGGCGGACATCGTTCTCGGAGTAATATTCGACGCCGAATTCGGCCGCATTCCTGGCCAGCGCCTCGACCTGGATGCGGCTTTCCTCGTTCTTGATGCCGAACTTGCGGTCCGGCGAGGTCGGCACGTTGTGGTCGACGACGGCGAGCGTCCTTTGCGGATGGCGCACGGTGCGGCCGGCCATGCGCAGGCCCTCGAAAGCTTGCGGGCTGGTCACTTCGTGCACGAGGTGACGGTCAACGTAGAGCAGGCAGGTGCCGTCGTCCTGGCGGTGGACGACGTGGTCGTCGAATATCTTGTCGTAGAGGGTGCGCGGTGCGCTCATATGCGTAAATCCGTCGATTTGTTCAGGAATGCGTCGGTGAGACCCGGCGGCGCCGGAGCGGTCAACCCTGCCGAAGCCGGCTGGTAGGCGCGCCCGATATGCGGGCGAAGAACCGCGCGGGCAGCCGCTTCTTGTCCTGAAGCACGAAGCCCTTGTAGCTCGGATCTCCGAAAAGCTCTTCCATGGCCCGGCTCATATCAATCTTTAAGGTTTTCGGCAATCGCGATGGCGTGTGCCAAACCCGGCGGCCATGGCCGGCTGATGTCAGCGCGCCTCGCCGGGATCGTACGGCTGGACATGCGCGGGATCGTCCGGCTTGCTTTCGACGGCGCGCCGCGCGTCGCCACTCTCGGAAAAATCCGGGCCCTGGTTGATGTCAAGCTGATCCTCGAACGCATAGAGAAGACCGAGTACGACCAGCGCCAAGAGCGTCGCAAACAGCGCGATCTGCCACAGGCCGAGCCCGCTGGCGACGCCGATGGCGCCCGCCAGCCACATGCCGGCGCCGGTGGTCAGCCCATGCACCTGGCCGCGCGCGAAAATCACGACGCCGGCCGCCAGGAATGCCACGCCGGCCGTCACCGCCTCGACGATGCGGATCGGATCGACCTTGACTGCGTCTCCCAGCGCGTCGGAGGTAAACATCGGCGCGTGGATGATCTCGATTGTAAGGATCGCAAAGGTGGCGGCGGCCACGCAGATGAGAATATGCGTTCTCAACCCGGCCGGCCGGTTGCGCCATTCGCGCTCGAAGCCGATGGCCGCGCCGAAGATCGTGGCGAGCAGCAGGCGCGCGGCAATCACTGGAAAGGAAGTGTAGGTCGGATGACCGAATTCCTCGACAAGCTGTTCCATGGAATCCCCGGATGACTGGATGCGCCTCAACGCGTCGCCAGCCGCCGGGTTCCAGCCGGTTGGCAGTACGCCGCCGGGTCCCCTTGCATCAATGCCGGAAATGCCGGACCCCGGTGAAGACCATGGCGATGCCGTGCGCGGTCGGCGGCGGCGATCACCTCGTCGTCGCGCATCGAGCCGCCCGGCTGGATCACCGCCGTTGCGCCGGCCTCGACGGCCGCAAGCAGCCCGTCGGCAAAGGGGAAGAAGGCGTCGGAGGCGACCGACCGAGCCGCTGGTCAACGGCTCGGCGAGGCCGGCGGCCTCGGCCGCGTCGAACGCCTTGCGCGCGGCAATGCGCGAGGAGTCGACCCGGCTCATCTGGCCGGCGCCGATGCCGACGGTCGCGCCGTCCTTGGCATAGACGATGGCGTTGGATTTCACGTGCTTGGCGACGCGGAAGGCGAAACGCAGGTCGGCGAATTCCGCCGCGCTCGGCGCGCGCTTCGTCACCACCTTCAGGTCCAGCGCCTCGACTACCGCATTGTCGCGCGACTGCACGAGCAGGCCGCCCGCGACCGACTTGACCGAGAGTGCCCGCGGCGGCCGGATCGGGCAAGCCGCCAGTGACCAGCAGCCGCGAGATTCTTCTTGGCCGCGATGATGTCTCGCGCCTGCGTCGCTTGCCTCGGGCGCGATGATCACCTCGGTGAAGGTCTTGACGATCTCCTCCGCCGCCTCGGCGTCGAGCAGGCGGTTGACCGCGACGATGCCGCCGAAGGCGGAGACCGGATCGCAGGCGAGCGCCTTGCGGTAGGCCTCGCCGAGCGTCGCGCCGACGGCGACACCGCAGGGATTGGCGTGCTTGATGATGGCGACCGGCGGCGAACGTCGCGGGATCGAACTCGCCGACCAGCTCGAAGGCGGCGTCGGTGTCGTTGATGTTGTTGTAGGAGAGCTGCTTGCCCTGGAGCTGCCGCGCGGTGGCGACGCCGGGCGCTTGGCTCGCCGGTGACGTAGAAGCCGGCCGACTGGTGCGGGTTTTCGCCATAGCGCATGACGCTTTCCAGCCGCCCGCCGAAGGCGCGCCAGGCCGGGTGCTCGATCTCGAGCGCTTCGGCGAACCATTGCGAGATCGCCGCGTCATAGGCCGCCGTGCGGGCGAAGGCCTTGGCGGCGAGCTTCTTGCGGAATTCCAGCGTCAGGCTGCCGGTGTTGAGCTCAAGCGCGTTCAGGACGCGCCGCGTAATCGTCCGGATCGGTGACGACAGCGACATAGGCATGGTTCTTCGCCGAGGCGCGCACCATGGCCGGGCCGCCGATGTCGATATTCTCGACCACCGACGGATAGTCGGCGCCGGAGCGGCGCACCTCCTCGAACGGGTAGAGGTTGACGACGACGAGGTCGATCGGCTCGATGCGGTTGCGGCGCATCGCTTCCGGCATGCTCCGGGTCGTCGCGGATCGCCGAGCAGGCCGCCATGAACCCCCGGATGCAGCGTCTTGACGCGGCCGTCCATGATTTCGGGAAAGCCGGTCAGTTCGGAGACGTCGCGCACGGCGATGCCGGCCTCGGCGATCGCCTTCGCCGTGCCGCCGGTGGAGACCAGCTCGATGCCGAAGGCGGTGAGCGCCCGGGCGAAATCGACGAGGCCGGTCTTGTCGGAGACCGACAGCAGCGCCCGGCGGATCGACACGAGGTCCGGCGCGGGAATGTTCTTGGACACAACGGCCATGCGGCGGGCCTTTCGCTCGGGTGGCTGAGGTTCGCGCGGGGCCTAGCACAGGCTGGCGGGAAATCAAGCTCCTCCGGCCATATCGCAATTCAACGTCACGGCCCGCGCCGCCCGCCCTACGGCAGTTCCGCCTCAAGCGGCGCTTCTGGAACTGCCATCGCACCTCCGGGGTCTCGCGACGCTCGGAAGGCGAGCACGATCTGGCGGCTGCGGCGCGGGCCGCCGAGTGCAGCGAAGAAGATCGATTCCTCGACGCGCGGCGGCGATATTGCAGGTAGAAGACCCAGCGGTCGGCCTGCGGCGCGGCCAGAACCAGCCTGTCCTCGTTGTCGCGGAACAATTCTATATCCGGATGCAGGTGGAAGCGGATGGCCACCTCGTCGCGCTCCGGCGCGGAGGAGCCGCTCGAAAATGAAGCGGTCGCGGCCGGCGAGCATGGCGCCTTCGCCGGAGAGCGTCATGCCGCGCTCGTGATAGATGCCGAAGCGCCCGACATAGCCGTCGTGACCGGCCAGAAAGCCCTGGCTGCCCGGCCGGTCCAGCCGGTCGCAGCGCACCTCGCGCGGGCCGTCCACCAGCGGCGCGCCGATCATGCCGCTGATGCGCTCCGGAATGGGTGAAGCGCGCCGAGGACGTATCGTTGATGCAGGCGGCGGAATGCGCGGCCGTGGCGCGGCCGAGCGGGCGGACCTCCTCGGCGCCGATAGGTGTCGACGCCGGCATTGACGATGAACTGCTGGCGGCCGGACGACAGTTCGAACGACAGGCAACTGGCATGGGCGGCGTCCGCGATCTCCACCGGCGGCGGCATGCCGGTATCGGCTATCACGACCGTGCCGCCCATCGACAGCCGCTCATAGCCTGAATGCGGAGCGTGCAGCAGCGGCGCGCCCGCCGTATCGTCATGGCGCAGGATCGCGGCGACGCGCTCGTGGACGGTGACGCCCATGCCGTTGAAATGGGCGAGGCTTCCGTCGCCATGCCGGAAAAAGCGCAGCGCCGGCAGCATGCGCTCGACCGCGCCGATCAGCGCGGCGGGCGGCGCTCGCCTGGTTGGCATAGGTCTGGCGCAAGGGCAGGAGATCGGCCAGGAGTTCCATGACCGCCATCGGATTGCGCGATACATGGCCGCCGTCGGGCAGGATCTGGCGGTCGAGTTCCGCGGCAAGGTGGCGCGTCGCGCCGCGCAACGCCGACGGACGGCGCCGGCAGCGACATCGCGGCATAGGCAAGCGCGACACGGGCGCGCAGCCGGCCCTCGTCCTCCGGCATCTCCCGCACCACCGAGCGCAGATAGCGGACCTGCGTGGCCAGCGATCGGAGGAACGCCCGGTAGAAGCGCGAGCTCGGCGCCCTGCAGAACCACCGAGGAGTGCTGCAGCCAGGCGATGATCGCGCTTGGCCGTCGTCGCCGGGTCCCACGCCGGCCCGCGGATGCGGCGGCCATGCGACGCGATCCAGTCGGACACCAGGGCGCGCGCATTGGCGGCGGCGAGTTCGGTGTTGGCGGCGCGCATGTGGCGCAGCCAGCGGAAGCCGTGCAGCGATTTTTGCCAGCCTTGCGATCTGCGACATTCGAGCAGGAAGGGCGACCGCCCGCGCGGTCTCGACCAGACGGCCGGACAGCGGAAAGCGGCCATGGTAGATTTCGAAGGCAATTTGCGGGTCGGCAATGCGGAGGTCCGACGGCGCGATCAGCACGCGCTCGGGCGTGCGGCCGCTGTAGCGCCAGCGATAGAGAGGCCCCGAGCGCAGGCGACGCCGCGCCCTTCGCCAATACGCGCGGGCGATGAACGCCCACAGACGCCTGTTTGTCGGCCGTCGCTGCCGCCAAGACCTACTTCCTTCAAAGGATCGATTTGGCGCCTTTTAGATGATTCAGCCGACTCTGCGAAGGCGGTCCGCCCTACGATTTTCTTGCGTCAGGCCAGGCGGCGCAGCCGGGCCGCGAAGAACCCGTCCATGCCGGAGAGCGCCGGGTCCGGCAGGACAAGGTCGGCGGGCGTCGTACGCAGGAACCCCTCCGGCGTGACAAAGTCCGCCGTGCCGGGCAGCTCGCCCACGTCGGATCGGATCGGCGGCGACCGCCTTGTTCTCGGCCAGGAAGGTCCGGATCATCTCCTCGCCCTCCAGCGGATCGAGCGAGCAGTTGGAGAAGACGATCCGCCCGCCGGGCCTGACCAATCGCACGGCACTGTCCAGCAGGCGGCGCTGCAGGCCGGCGAGTTTCTCGATATCAGCCGGCGTTTTGGTCCAGGACACGTCGGGATGGCGGCGAACCGTACCGGTCGACGAACACGGCGCGTCCAGCAGAATGGCGTCGAAAAGGCTCCGCCGGCCGCCATTCGAGTATATCCGCCCGGATGATGGAAGCGTCGAGCCGCAGCCGCGCCAGATTGGTTTGCAGCCGCGCCAGACGGCTGCGCGAGGAGTCCACGGCCGTCACCAGCGCGCCGGCGGCCGCAAGCTGCGCGGTCTTGCCGCCGGGGGCCGCGCAAAGGTCGGCGACCCGCAGTCCCTTTACGTCGCCGAACAGGCGCGCCGGCAGCGCGGCCGCCGCGTCCTGCACCCACCACGCGCCCTCGGCATAGCCGGGCAGTTCCGGCACCGGGCCGGCAAGGCGCGCGCACCGCACCGATCCGGTCGGCAAGACGACGCCGCCCAGCGCGTCCGCCCAGCGTTCGGGGTCCCCCTTAACCGAAAAATCGGTCGGCGATTCGAGCCGGTGCGCGGCCAGTATTCTCGCGGTACGCTCCGCGCCATAGGCGGAGCGCAGACGATTGGAGAACCAGTCCGGCGCGTCGGTCGTCGCGGCCAGACGCCCTGGCCAGATCAGCCGCCTTGTCGCGGGAAATCCCGCGCAGCACCGCATTGACCAGCGCCGCGAAACGGGCGGTGCGCGGATCGGCCTTGGCGTGCGTGACCGCGAGATCGACGGCGGCGCTGTCCGGCACGTCGAGAAAAAGGATCTGCGCCGCGCCGACATGCAGGATGTGCGAAAGCGTCGTTGCGTTGGCCGGCAGCGGCGAGCGCAGCCGCGCCGAAATCAGCGCCTCGATCCGTGCGGCGGTAACGCAGCGCCGTCACCAGGATAGCCCTGACCAGCGCCCGGTCGCGCGGCTCGAGCACGCGATACAACGGATGGCCGTGGTCCTGGTCGGTCATGCCGTCGAGCGGCGTCCGGGCATCGACCACCGCGGCAAGCAGGCGCGCCGCCGCCATGCGCACGGCAAGGCCGGCCTGGGCAGGCTGCCCGCTATCGGCGGATGATGCGGACTGTTTGCCGCGTCGGAAGTCGCGAGCCGCTGACGGCGTCCCGCTCACGACCACGGGCCTTTGCGTCCGCCGCGCGGCCCGGTCGGATTGCGGCCCCAGGGGTTGTTCGCTGGCTGCGGGCGCGGGGCCTCGGCCGGGGTGGAGCCGGCGCTGCCCCACGGACCTTCAGGCGTGGAAGCGCGCGGCTGAGAAGGAGCCTCCCGACGCGGCTGTGCCGGAACACGGCCTCAGAGCCTCCGAATTCCTGCGCCATTGCTTGCAGCGCCGCGATCCGGTTCTGCGTTGCGGGATGGGTCGAGAACAGATTGTCCATGCGTTCGCCCGACAGCGGATTGATGATGAACATATGGGCCGTCGCCGGGTTGCGTTCGGCGTCGTCATTGTGAATGCGCTGGACATTGCGTGGCGATCTTGTCGAGCGCCGAGGCAAGCCACAGCGGATTATCGCAGATCTCCGCGCCGCGCCGGTCGGCGGCATATTCGCGCGTGCGGCTGACCGCCATCTGCACGATGGCGGCGGCCAGCGGCGCCACGATCATGGCGACCAGGACGCCGACAATGCCCAGCCCGCCATTGTTGCTGTCGCGATTGCCGCCGAAGAAAAAGGCGAAATTGCCAAGCATGGAGATTGCGCCGGCAAGCGTTGCGGTAATCGTCATGGTAAGCGTGTCGCGGTTCTGCACATGCGCCAGCTCGTGCGCCATGACGCCGGCGACCTCCTCGTAGCTGAGACGGTTGAGCAGGCCGGTGGTGGCGGCGACGGCGGCGTTCTGCGGATTGCGCCCGGTGGCGAAAGCGTTGGGCTGCGGATTGTCGATGATAAAAACCTTCGGCATCGGCAGGCCGGCGCGTGCGGCAAGATCGCGCACGATGCCGTAATATTCCGGCGCGCTGCGCTCATCCACCTCGACGGCATGGTGCATTCTCAGCACCATCTTGTCGGCGTTCCAGTAGCTGAACGAGAATTTCATGGCAGCGGCGATCAGGAAGGCGATCATCATGCCGCCCGAACCGCCGATCAGGTAGCCCACTCCCATGAACAGCGCTGTCATAAGCGCCAGGAGCATCGCCGTCCGCATCACATTCATCAAAAAGACCCTCATGGCCTTCCCGGTGGTCGATCCCGCCGAAACCCTGCTATATGATGGGGAATACAGGCGTTTGTTTCAATGATTTCCGACGGAGACGGGAATGAGCCGGACAGCCGAAGAAAAGACCGAAGACACTCCCGCGGCCGAACCCCGAACTCCGGGCAAGAAACTTGCTGCCGCGGCCAGGCGCGCGCTCGCCGAAGCGGAGGCCCCGCCGCGCCGGACAGGAGGCGCGTGTGGCCGCGATGCCGCGCGAACTGGGCGGGCGCGGCGGCCATGAGCCGGTTCACTATGGCGACTGGGAACACAAGGGACTGGCAAGCGACTTTTGACGCCTTGCCCGTCGAGGCACGCCGGAGACCCGACGTGGGGGAGCGCCCGGAACCGAACCGGCACTGTTGCGTTGTAGGCGAAAATTTCGCCCAACATCGAAGAGGTACCCATGCTCATCAGGCTCGGCTATGAAATAGCGATCAGCTGCGCTCAGCCAACTCCGGTAATCTCCCTTCTCGAAGTCCACAAGGACCGCCAGAAGGACATCAAGCGCCAGACCAAGGTGCTTGCCTCCCCGCCGGTGCCCATCAGCGTCTATGACGACCTTTTCGGCAATACCTGCCGCCGCTTTACCGCCCCGGAAGGAGGCGTGCAAATCCTCTACGACGCGATTGTCGAGGACAGCGGCGAGCCCGAACAGGCCAATTTTCTGGCGCGCGAGACACCGGTCGAGGAACTCCCCGACGACGCGATCGTCTATCTGCTCGGCAGCCGCTATTGCGAGACCGATCATATGATGGGCGTGGCCTGGCAGCTCCTCGGTCATCTCCCGCCGGGCTGGGCCAGGGTCCAGGCGATCGTCGACTATGTGCATAACCGGCTTTCCTTCGGCTATGGCTATGCCCGCGCCACCCGCACGGCCGCCCAGGCGCATGACGAACGGGTCGGCGTATGCCGCGATTTCGCGCATCTCGCCATCACGTTGTGCCGCTGCATGAACATACCGGCGCGCTACGTGAACGGCTATCTCGGCGATCAGGCGTCCCGCCGACCCCGCGCCCATGGACTTCAACGCCTGGATCGAAGTCTATCTCGACGGAAAGTGGTACACATTCGACCCGCGCCACAACATGCCGCGCATGGCCGCGTCGTGATCGCGCGCGGGCGCGACGCGACCGACATTCCGCTGCTGCACAGTTTCGGTTCGCATTCGCTGTCGACGTTCAAGGTCTGGACTTACGAGGAAAACAACCCGGCGGAACGGTCTCCGCTGGTTGGCGACATCGACCGCACGGTCGGTGCGAACGTGCTGGCCTGACAACCGCTCGCGGGGCTCCGTTCGGGATCGGGCGGACCCCACACAAAAAACCCCGCCGGAGCGGGGTTTTCGTCGATGGCCGACATGCCGGAACTTAGATGCCGAGATTGGCGAACTGTTCTTGAACTTCGACAGGCGGCCGCCGCGGTCGAGCAGGGTCTGCGTGCCGCCGGTCCAGGCCGGGTGCGTGGTCGGGTCGATGTCAAGGTTCATCGTGTCGCCTTCCTTGCCCCAGGTCGAGCGCGTCATATACTCGGTGCCGTCGGTCATGACGATCTTGATGGTGTGGTAGTCGGGGTGAATCTTCTGTCTCATCGGCGTCGTCCTGGCTGGCGGGGCGCGGCCTGCGGCGATGCGCCCTCTGTCAAAATGAATGAAGCCGCAGCTATTGAGCGGCTACGGCTACAAAAACGGTCGGCGGCGCCTATACACCAGCCGGATTTGAAGCACAAGGCCGGCTGAAGCATGATCCCGCAAAGTTGCAGACTTTGCGGACAAGATTATGCGAAGAAACAAAAGGTTAGTGTAGGATTTGGCGTGTCGGCCGATCTGCTCTAGAAGGAAGTCCATGGAGGAGACTAAGAGACGCTCCCTGAAGCCGCTTCGGCGGCTGCTGCCCTATGTGCTCCGCTATCGCACGGAAGCCATCGGCGCGGGCGTGTCGCTTGCCGTGGCCGCCGCCACGACGCTGGCGCCTGCCGATCGCGGTGCGGCGGATGATCGACCACGGCTTCTCCTCGTCCGATTCCGACCTTCATCGCCAACTATTTCGCCATGCTGGTGGTGATGGCCGCCGTGCTCGCCGCCGCGTCGGCCGCGCGCTACTATTTCGTCATCACGCTCGGCGAGCGGATCGTCGCCGATCTCCGCCGCGACGTCTTCTGCGCATGTCACCTCGCTGTCGCCCGGCTTCTTCGACGGCGAGCAGTCCGGCGAGATCGTGTCGCGGCTGACCGCCGATACGACGCAGATCAAGTCGGCGGTCGGCGCGACGGCCTCGCTGGCGCTGCGCAACTCCATCCTCTGTCTCGGCGCGATGGCCATGATGGTCGTACACCAGCCCGAAGCTGTCCGGCGCTGGTGCTGCGTCGCCATCCCCCTCATCGTGCTGCCGCTTGTCGCGCTTCGGCCGCTCGGTGCGCGCAAGGTCGCGCGATGCCCAGGACACGCTCGCGCAAGCCTCGGCCTATGCCGGCGAAGCCGATCGGCGCGATCCGCACGCGTGCAGGCTTTCACCAACGAGCGGCAGGCCACAGGCCGCTTCACCGGAGCCGTCGAGAATGCCTTCCAGGCGGCGCGCTCCTCGCATCTTCGCCCGCTCGCTGCTCACCGTCTTCGCCATCTTCATGATCTTCGGCAGCGTGGTGGCGGTGCTATGGTTCGGCGCGCGCGACGTGCTTGCCGGCACCGATGACGGCCGGCACGCTCGGCCAGTTCCTGCTCTATTCGGTCTTCGCGGCCGGCGCGCTCGGCGCGCTTTCCGAAGTGTGGGGCGAGCTCAGCCAGGCGGCCGGCGCCGCGGAGCGGCTGATCGAGCTGCTCGACGAGAAGCCCGGCGATCGCGGCCCCCGAACACCCCGTTGGCGCTGCCCGGCCGCCGCTCGGGGAGGTCGAATTCGACCACGTGTCGCTTCACCTATCCGACGCGCCCGAGTGCATCGGCGCTCGACGGCCTGAGCTTCACGGTCAAGCCCGGCGAGACAGGTGGCGATCGTCGGTCCCTCCGGCGCCGGCAAGAGCACGATCTTCTCGCTGATCCTGCGCTATCTACGATCCGCAATTCCGGCCGCGTGCTGGTCGACGGCGATCGATATCGCGCACGCCGATCCCGCCGATCTCCGCGCCCGCATCGCCATCGTGCCGCAGGACGTGACGATCTTCGCCGCCTCGATCCAGAGAACATCGCCTTCGGCGCGCCGGGTGCGCCGCGTGCCGAGGTCGAGGCAGCGGCGCGCGCCGCCCATGCCGAGGAATTCATCCGCAGGCTCGACCAGGGCTACGACACGGAGGTCGGCGAGCGCGGCATCACGCTCTCCGGCGGCCAGCGCCAGCGCATCGCGATCGCCCGCGCCATCCTCCGAAATGCGCCGATCCTGCTGCTCGACGAGGCGACGTCGGCGCTCGACGCCGAAAGCGAGAACGCTGGTGCAGACGGCGCTCGACGCCCTGATGCAGGATCGCACGACCATCGTCATCGCCCATCGCCTCGCCACCGTGCTGAAGGCCGACCGCATCCTCGTCATGGACCAGGGCCGGATCGTCGAGGAAGGCACGCATCAGAGCCTGGTCGCCAAGGGCGGCCTCTATGCCCGCCTCGCGAGCCTGCAATTCGACGACGGCAGGGCGGCCTTCAGCAAGGCGGCTCATAGCTAGCCACTTAGCCGCCTCACTCGCCGACCATTACCCTCCATAGCGGGCCTTCAGATGGTCGATGAAATAGGCCGCGTTCAGCTCTTCCGCCGTCGCCCGCCGCAGCAGGTCAGGCGTCGACCAGCGTGAACCCTGCGACCAGATGTTTCGGCGGCGCCAATCGTTGATGGCGTCGAAATTCCCCCGCGCGATGTCGTCCTCGAACGCCGGGTGCTCGCGCCTCAGCGCCGCTGCCTGCTGCGCCGCCATCATGGCGCCCAGCGTGTAGGAGGGGAAATAGCCGAAAGCGCCGCCCGGCCAGTGCACATCCTGCATCGGCCCGTCGCGGAAATCGCCAGCCGTCGACAGGCCGAGATAGTCGCGCATCTTGGCATCCCACGCCTCCGGTATGTCCGTCGCCCGCAGGCGCCTCGCGACCAGGTCACGCTCAAGTTCGAAGCGCAGGATGACATGCAGCGGATAGGTGACTTCGTCGGCGTCGACGCGGATCAAGCCGCGCTCGACGCGCAGGACGTGAGCAAGGATGTCGTCCACGTTCCAGCTTTCGCCGAGATGCCGCTCGACGATCGGCAGCGCCCAGCGCCAGAAGGCGGCCGTTGCGCACGAGCTGCATTTCGACGAACAGGCTCTGGCTTTCATGGATCGCCATGCCGCGCGCCTTGCCGAGCGGCCAGTGCGACCATTCCTTAGGCAGGTTCTGCTTCATACAGCGCATGGCCGGTCTCATGCAGCACGCCCATCAGCGCGGGCAGGAAGCTCGACGTCCGGTAGCGCGTGGTGATGCGCACATCCGTGGGCACCCCGCCGCAGAACGGATGATGCGACACCCGAAAGGCTGGGCCGTCGGTTGAGATCGAAGCCGACCGCCCCCACGATGGCGAGGCCGAGTTCGCGCTGTTTCTCGATGGGGGTAATTGCCGGACAGCGGCCGCATCGGCGCCTTCCCCAGCCGCTGCTCCTGCGCGGCGAGCGCCTCTGGCACGGAAACCGCGGAGAAAGGCCTTCAGCTCGCAAAAGATCGGCGCGATGTCCTTCCGCCCGGTTGCCGGGGTCGTATTGCTCCATCAGCGCATCGTAGGGATCGAGCCCGAGCGCGTCGGCGCGCAGCGCCGCTTCCTCCCGCACCAGGTCGATGATGCCGCCGAGCGCCGGCAGGAAGCCCGCCCAGTCGTTGCTGGGGCGAAGCGCGCGCCAAAGCTGTTCCGGCGCGCAGCCGCGCTTTCGTCTGCCGCTCGACGAATTCCGGCGGCAGGCAGGGTCATGTTGGTGTGATTGCCGCCGCAACTCGCGCAGCGCCGCGGCCTGATCCCCGTTTCGTGCCTCGGTATCGGCGGTGTCCAGCCAGTCGGCGATCTCCGGCGCGGTTGCCTGGCGATGGATACATGCCGGTGAGCAACGCCAAGCGCCTCGGCGCGCTTTTCGCCGCCGCCGACCGCCATATGGGTCGCCTCGTCGGCACCGAAAATCGCCAGCGCATGTTCCAGCGCCTCCAGCCTGCGGCATGTTTCGTCGAGTTTCGCGAAGGACATGGACACTCCTGATTTTCGAAGCGGGAGGGGACACGAAGTCCGCGACCGCCGCAAGCCCCGCCGACAGCTCTTGCGAAAGCGCTTTCAACCGGCAAAATGCAGTTGGG
>CAVTCB010000017.1:0-33142 GCA_963733105.1 uncultured Gemmatimonadales bacterium
CGCCCGAACGGAATTTCGTTGTGATGCTTGACAAAAGGGGCAGGCAGGAGGACGGGAGGGGAACTTATCCGGGGTGGATTTCCTGGAAAATACATCAGAGCCATGTTAGCCTCCACGCGCCCCCCACCCGGCGGCCTTAGAGCCGCCACCCTCCCCCGTTCCGGGGAGGGGCATCTCCATGCTTCGATCTTCACCCTCCGACGCGTCGTGGCAGGCCCCCTCCCCGGCCCCTCCCCCACAAGCGGGAGAGGGGAGAACTACAGGTACGGAAGGAGTTGCGTGAGGGATGCGAGCCCGAAGGGGCGAGACCCGCGCCGTTTGCGTGGGGGGGCCCTCACTCCGTTGGGAACGGTTGTAATCGTTCCCCTACGGAGCCGCAGCCCGACCCCGCGCCAGCGGGGGCACGCCCGAACCCCACCCTTCAAAAGATCAGGAAGCGTTCACCACCACGACCGGACACGGAGCGTGGTTCAGGATCCGCTCCACGCGCGGCCCCAGGAAGAGCCGGTCGGAGCCGGTGCGCAGGTCGGTCCCCAGCACGATCATGTCGTACTCCTCCTGCCCCCCCAGCTCCAGCACCGCCTCCTCGGGCGACACGCCCACCCGCACCGAGGTGTGCGTGCGGATCCCCATGGCCTCCCCCATCCGGCACAGCTCGTCCACGATGGAGCGCGCGTTCTGCACCTGCCGGCGGTGGGCCTCCCCCTCCACGTCCAGCCCGCGCGTCCCCCGCCCCACCACGTTCAGCACCGTCACCTCGGTCCCGTCCGCGGCGGCCAGGGCGAAGGCCACGCTCGCCGCCTGGCGCGCGGCCGCCGAGCCGTTGGTGGGGACCAGGATGCGGTGGGGGGGCCAGTTGTAGTCCCCCACCCGCCCCTTCACCACCAGGGTGGGGCAGGGCGCCACCCGGATGAGGTAGTCCACGGTGGGGTCGAAGATCTCCTCCGCGGCCCCGTCCTCCGGCGCCCCCAGGATCAGCAGGTCGTAGTCCCTCCGCGCCTCCTCCAGGACGCGGTCCGCCACCTCGCCCCCCTCCACCACCTTGCGCGTCACCTCCACGCCGGAGAACGACCGGGCGGCGCGCTCCAGGAAGCGCTCGGCCGTGTCGCGGTCGCACCCCTCCGGGACGGTGAGGAGCGTGAGCGCCACCGGCCCCTGCAGGCGCATCTGCTCCAGGAGGTGCCCCTCCAGCTGGAAGAGGGCGCGGCGCTCCCGCTCCACGCAGCGCACCGGGAGGAGGACGCGCCGGGCCCGGCCCAGGAGGCTCCCCTCCGCCAGCTCCTCGCGCCGCAGGCGCTCCAGCTCCTGCGCCTCGGGCTGCACCCTGGACAGCGTCCAGCGGAGCGCGGGCGGGGCCATGAGCGAGGTGGCGATGGCCATCACCACCACGATGGAGAACATGTCCTGCGAGAGGATTCCCAGCGACAGGCCGATGGTGGCGATGATGATCTCCATGGCCCCGCGCGCGTTCATCCCCATCCCGAAGGAGAGCGCGGTCCAGTGGTCGCGCCCCCCCAGCAGCCGCGCCCCGGCGTACCCCCCCACCACCTTCCCCAGGCTCGCCACCAGGACCACCAGCAGGGCGATCCCGATGAGCCGCGGCTCCATGAGGCTGCGCACGTTCACCTTGAGCCCCGCCACGGCGAAGAAGACGGGGGCGAAGATCCCCATGGCGATCCGCTCCACGCTGTGGAACACCTCGCCGGGGAGCCGCGGGAGCTGCCCGAAGAGGATCCCCATGACGAAGGCCCCGAGCATGGCCTCCAGCCCCAGTCCCTGCGACACGGCCCCCCAGGCGAAGGTGAGCACCACCACCAGGGAAAGGATGCGGTGCGGGCTCACGGCGCGGTCCTGCACCCAGTCGAGCGAGCGCCGCACGATCCACCGCCCCACGGTGAAGCTGGCCGCCATGAACACCAGCACCTTCCCCACCGACCAGGCCACCCCCGGGCCGGTGACCTCGCCGCTCCGCGCCAGCCCGGTCACCACGGAAAGGAGCATCCACCCGACGGCGTCGTCGGTCATCCCCGCGGCGATGATGGTCTGCCCCACGTCGCGCCGCATCAGCTTCAGGTCCATGAGGACCTTGGCGATCACCGGGATGGCCGAGATGGACATGGCGGTGGCCAGGAAGAGCGCGAACACCATCCGCCGGTCCGGGTCGGCCAGGAGCACGTCGGGAATCCAGGCGCCCAGGGCGTAGCCGGTGGCGAAGGGGACCACGATCCCCCCCAGCGACGCCCCCAGGGCGGTGCGCGCCTGCCGCCGGATCAGCCCCAGGTCGGTCTCCAGCCCGGTGACCAGGAGGAGGAACATGGCCCCGAACAGCGCCACCACCTCCAGCAGGTAGCCCTGCGTGGGGGTGTGGGGGACGATCCACTCCCCCAGCAGGGGGAAGAAGCCGCTGAGCAGCGAGGGGCCCAGCACGATCCCCGCGAGGATCTCCCCCACCACCGCGGGCTGGCCCAGGCGCTGCGCCACCTCCCCCAGCGCGCGCGCGGCGAAGAGGAGGAGCGCCACCTGGACGAGGAGGACGAGCACCTCGTGGTGCGACGCCGCCGTGAAGACCTGTTGCATCGGGTGCCGGGCCGGTTCGAGAGGTCGAGGAGCAGCGGAGACGAAGGCACGTACCGCGCCAGGACGGCCCCGGGGGGCAGTGGAGCCACGGGGCTTTTCCTGCCCCCATGCACCATCGCAAACCACTGGTACAGAGCGTGCTTGCACGGGAACATTCGGATACGAAAACCGTCCGTTCCGCGCGACCGGAGACGCCCGTGACCGAACTGCTTCGCCTGGAGGAGCTGCGCTTCGACAACTCCTACGCCCGCCTCCCGGGGGAGCTGTTCGCGCGCGTGCGCCCCACCCCGCTCGCCCGCCCCTGGCTGGTGAGCTTCAACCCCGACGCGGCGGAGCTGATCGACCTGGACCCGGCGGAGGCGGAGCGCCCGGACTTCGCGGACTTCTTCGGCGGCGGGAAGCTCCTCCCCGGCGCGGACCCGCTGGCGGCGCTGTACGCGGGGCACCAGTTCGGCAGCTGGGTGCCGCAGCTGGGCGACGGGCGGGCCATCCTCCTGGGGGAGGCGGTGAACGGGCGCGGGGAGCGGTGGGACCTGCAGCTCAAGGGGTCGGGGCCGACGCCCTTCTCCCGCGGCTTCGACGGGCGCTCGGTGCTCCGCTCCGCCATCCGCGAGTACCTGGGGAGCGAGGCCGTGCACGGGCTGGGAATCCCCACCACCCGCGCCCTGTGCGTGGTGGGGAGCGAGGAGCCGGTGCAGCGCGAGACCGTGGAGGCCGCGGCCGCGCTGCTGCGCATGGCGCCCACGCACGTCCGCTTCGGCACCTTCGAGGTGCTGGCCTTCCGCGGGTGGCACGAGGCGCTGCGGACGCTGGCGGACCACGTGGTCCGCCACCACTTCCCGCAGATTGAGGGGGAGGAGGACCGCTTCCCGCGCCTGCTCCGCGAGGTGGTGGAGCGCACCGCGCGGCTCATGGCGATGTGGCAGGCGGTGGGGTTCGCGCACGGGGTGATGAACACGGACAACATGTCCGTCCTGGGGCTCACCATCGACTACGGCCCCTTCGGCTTCCTGGACGACCACGACCCCCGCTTCCTCCCCAACCACTCCGACCCGGGGGGGCGCTACGCCTTCGACCAGCAGCCCGCGGTGGGGCTCTGGAACTGCGCCCGGCTGGCCGGCGCCCTCCTCCCGCTGATGACGCACGACGAGGCGGTGGCGGCGCTGGACGCCTACGAGGGCGCGTACGCGGAGGAGCACGCCCGGCGCGTGCGCGCCAAGCTGGGGCTGGCCCGCGACCGCGAGGACGACGGGGAGCTGTGGAACGACCTTTCCGCCCTGCTGGCGGCCAATTCCGTGGACCACACGGGCTTCTTCCGCGCGCTGGGCGGCTTCCGCACCGGCGAGGGGGAGGACGACGCGCCGCTCCGCGACCGCTTCCCGGACGCGGCGGGGTGGGAGGCGTGGGCCGCGCGCTACCGCGGCCGCCTCCGGGCCGAGGGGAGCGGCGACGCGGAGCGCCGCGCGCGGATGGACCGCGTCAACCCCAAGTACGTGCTGCGCAACTACCTGGCGCAGGCCGCCATCGAGGCGGCCGAGGAGCGGCGCGACCCTTCGGAGATCGAGGCGCTGCTGCGGGTGCTGCGCGACCCCTTCGCCGAGCACCCCGGGATGGAGCGCCTGGCCGGGCCCCCGCCGGAGTGGGGCCGGCGGCTGGTGGTGAGCTGTTCGTCCTGAAACCGGGGAGGCAGACGTGGGCAAGCACGTGGTGACGGAGCACGACTTCGGTCGGGGGCGGACGGAAGTGTACGTGTAGGGGACAGGGGACAGGGAACAGGGGACAGCCGGCAACGACGGGCGACGGAGCGGCGCGCAGGGGCCGTCCCCGCTGTGTCGGCGGCACCGCCGGTGGTATGAAACCACCGGCTGGCAACAGCAGCCGTCCTGGCGGACGGAACCGCGTCCGCAGGACGCCTGTGGTTCATAGCCGTGGGTTTCACACCCACGGCGGCGCCCCGGCACGGGCGAGCGACGGGCGACACGCAGGTGCCGCCCGTCGTTGGTCGTTGCAGTTTCCGCAGTACCCCTATGATCTTTGTCGGAGGGAGACAGCCGGGCAGTTTCGGCTGTCTCCCTCCGGGGCGGGGAGACTCGCGGGCCGTTTCGCGAGGCTCACCGCCCCCGCGCAGGAGACCGGACGGTAGTTTCGTCCGGGCTCCGGAGCGGCCCCGCCACGAGATTCAAACCATCCCGCACCACCCGGTGTCCTTGTGACCGGAAGCAGCAGCACGACGACGTCCACCGCGACCGGTCCACTGCCATCCACGCCGTCGCCCCCCCGCCGACCGAACGAGGAGTGAGCCCCGGCCCCCGCCCCGCCGCCACAGCGGACCCGCAGAGCTTCGAGCGGATCTACCGGGACAACTCCGGCCGGGTCTACGCGCTCTGCCTGCGCATGACCGGCGACTCCGGCCGCGCCGCCGAGCTGACGCAGGACGTGTTCGTCCGCGCCTGGCGGAAGCTGGAGTCGTTCCGGGGCGACGGCGAGGTCGCGGGGTGGCTGCGCCGCATCACGGTGAACCTGGTGCTCAACGCGGTCCGCTCCGACAAGCGCCGCCGCGCCCGGGTGGACACGGTGGAGGAGCCGGAGCGGTACGAGAGGCCGGGGACGGCGAAGGGGAGCCCGGAGATGCGCATCGCGCTGGAGCGGGCCATCGCGGGGCTCCCGGAGGGGGCGCGGACGGTGTTCGTGCTCCACGACGTGGAAGGATACAAGCACGAGGAGATCTCGCGGATGACGGGTATCGCGGTGGGGACGGCGAAGGCGCAGCTCCACCGGGCGCGCAGGCTCCTCAGGGAGGCGATCGACCGATGATCACGATGCATCCGACGGAAGAGCGGCTGAACGACTACGTGGACGGGGAGCTCACCGCCCCGGAGCGCGCCGGGGTGGAGGCCCACCTGGCGGCCTGCACGGCGTGCCGGGCGGAGGTGGAGGGTCTGCGCGACCTCCTCCGCCACGTGGCCGGCCTCCCCCGCGAGATCGCCCCGCCCCCGGAGGTGTGGGAGGCGGTGCGGGAGGAGACGGTGGAGATCCCCCGGATCGGGCGGGCGGCGCCGTGGGGAGCCCGCTGGGGGATCGCCGCGGCGGTGGTGGTGGCGGCGCTCTCCTCCGGGATCACGGCGGCGCTGCTGCGCGCGCCGGCCGGGGAGGCGACGCTGGCGCCGGTGACGGTGCGGCCGGTGGTCCCCGAGACGCAGGCGGCGATGGTGGACTTCCGCCGCGCCGAGGCCGGGTACGCGGCCACCGCGGCCGACCTGGAGGCGGCGCTGCACGCCGGGCGCGACCGCCTCTCCCCCGGGACGCTGCGGGTGATCGAGGACAACCTCCGCACCATCGACGCGGCCATCCGCGAGGCGCGCTCGGCGCTGGCGAGGGACCCCGCGAGCGCGGAGCTCCCCCACGTGCTGGACGCCACCTACCGCGACAAGATCGACGTGCTGGAGCGCGCGGTGCGCCTCTCGGCTCAGACCTGACACAGAGATGACGATGAGATCCGCGAGATCCGCAGCGTTCGCCCTCGCCCTGGCCCTCCTCCCCGCCGCGGCGGGGCCCGGGGAGGCGCAGGAGGTGGTCTCCTGGCGGGCCGACGCCACCCGCGACGGGACGGTCACCGTGCGCGCCGGGAACGGCCGGGTGCGCGTGGTGGGGTGGGGCCGCGACGAGGTGGTGGCCCTCTCCCGCGACACTCGCGATCCCGACGAGCGCAAGGGGAAGGGCCCGGTCCGGATCACCTCCGGCCGGGGGGAGACGCGCGTCCGCATCAGCGGGCACGAGCCCGTGGAGGTGCGCGTCCCCGCCGGGAGCCGGGTGGACGTGGCGACGGCGACCGGCGACGTGGAGGTGACGGGGGTCACCGGCGCCGTGGACCTGGAGTCCACCACGGGCGACTTCCGCATCACCGGGAACCCGCGCATGGTGAGCGCGGAGGGGCTCAGCGGGCGCTTCGAGCTGAAGGGGAGCACCGCCAGCCTCCGCGTGAAGACCATGAGCGGCGACATCTTCGTCCCCCGCGCCGTGGGCTTCGTGGAGCTGGTCACCGTCACCGGCGACATCGACGTGACCAGCCGCGGCGTGCGCCGCGGGACGCTCCGCAGCACCGCCGGGCGCACCCGCTTCGCCGGGAGCGTCCCCCGCGACGGCTCGCTCCGCTTCGAGACCAGCAGCGGCGAGATCGACCTGCGCCTCCCCCGCAACGTCGCCGCCGACTTCGAGCTGACCTCGCTGGGCGGCGGGGAGATCCTCAGCGAGCTGGGGCCGGAGCCGCGGCGCTCCGGGAACGGCTCGGAGGTGGAGGTGCTCCGCTTCTCCAGCGGCTCGGGCGGCGCGGAGATCACCGCCCGCACCGTGAGCGGGAGCATCCGCCTGCGCCGCCAGTAAACCTTTCCGTCCGCCGCAGTGTCCAGATCTCACGCAGGGCCCTTCACGCACGCCATCCTCACACACGCCATCCGGAGCACTCCGATGCAGACCGTCCCCACCCGGAAGTCCGCGGGCCTCGCCCCGCTCCTCGCCGCCGCCGCGCTCCTCCCCGCCCTGGCCGTCCTCGCCTCCCCCGCCGCCGCGCAGCGCAGCGACGCCGAGTGGCTGGAGAGCTGCCGCCGCGACCGCGGCGACCGCGAGCGCGCCGTGTTCTGCGAGGTCCGCACCGCCACCATGCGCCCCACCGGCTCCATCCGGGTGGAGTCGGAGAACGGCGGGGCGTCGGTGCGCGGCGGCGACGTGGCCGAGGTCCGGGTGTCCTCCCGCATCCAGGCGTACGCCCGCACCGAGGCCGCGGCGCAGGCGCTGGCGCGCCGCGTGGCCGTCCAGGTGGGGAACGGGAGGGTGAGCGTCGAGGGGCCGGAGCGGGAGCGGGGGACCGGGTGGTCGGTGAGCCACGACATCCAGGCCCCGCGCCAGCAGGACGTGTCGGTCACCACCAGCAACGGCGGGGTGTCGGTGCAGGACGTGCGCGGGCGGATGACGCTGCGCAGCTCCAACGGCGGCGTCTCGCTCCGGCGCGTGGGCGGGGCGATCCAGGCCCGCACCTCCAACGGGGGGATCAACGTGGAGCTGGAGGGGGGCCGGTTCAACGGGGAGGGGCTGGACGCGGAGACCTCCAACGGCGGGATCAGGGTCACCCTCCCGCGCGACTACTCCGCCGACCTGGAGGTGGGGACCACCAACGGGCGCCTGAACCTGGACGTCCCGCTCCCCGAGGGGTACCGCTCGGGGCAGACGGTGCGGACCCGGCTCGGCTCCGGGGGGCCGCGGGTGCGCGCGGTGACCACCAACGGGGGCGTGTCGGTCCGCCGCGCGAGCCGCTGAGCATGCGCGCCGGTCTCACCGCGCTCGCCCTGCTGGCCGCGGCCGCGCCGCTCCCCGCGCAGGGGAGCGGCGGCTCCGGGCACCCGCAGAACCTCTCCGTGCAGGCCGTGGAGCGCACCGTCCCGGTGGTGCTGGACGGGAAGCTGGACGAGGCCGTGTGGGCCTCCCCCGCCCCCGCCACGGGCTTCACGCAGCAGGACCCGCGGGAGGGGGAGCCCGCCACGCAGCGCACCGAGGTGCGCTTCGCCTACGACGCCGAGGCGCTGTACATCGGCGCGCGCATGTTCGACTCGCTGGGGGCGGCGGGGGTGCGAACCCGCCTGGTCCGCCGCGACCAGGACGTGGAGAGCGACTGGCTCCAGTTCGTGTTCGACACCTACCACGACCACAGCGGCCGCACCATCCTCCAGGTGAACCCCTCGGGGGTGAAGTACGACGCCGGCCAGGCCACTCCCACCGCCGACCCCTCGTGGGACCCGGTGTGGGAGGCGGCCACCGGGGTGGACTCGCTGGGGTGGACGGCGGAGATCCGCGTCCCCTTCTCGCAGCTCCGCTTCTCCCGCGACGCGGCGCAGACCTGGGGGGTGCAGGTGTGGCGCTACGTGCAGCGCCTGAACGAGACCTCCATGTGGTCGTTCTGGGGGAAGAACGAGGCGGGCGGCCCCGCGCGCTTCGGCCACCTGGAGGGGGTCCGCATCGCCAGCCGCCCGAAGGGCTTCGAGGTCCTCCCCTACACGCTGGCGCGGGCCTCGTACGTCACCCCCACGCAGCCGGGGAGCCCCTTCCAGGACGCCAGCGCGTACCGGGTGCGCGCGGGGGCGGACGTCAAGGCGCTCCTGGGCTCCAGCCTGACGCTCTCCGCCACGCTGAACCCGGACTTCGGGCAGGTGGAGGTGGACCCGGCCACGGTGAACCTTTCGGCCTTCGAGACCTTCTTCGAGGAGCGGCGCCCCTTCTTCGTGGAGGGGAGCGGGCTGTTCGGGTTCGGCGGGTTCAGCTGCTTCACCTGCAGCAACGTCAGCTCGCTCTCGCTCTTCTACTCGCGCCGCATCGGGCGGCGCCCGCAGGGGGCGCTCCCGGGGAGCCCCCTCTACTCGGACGTCCCCGAGAACTCCCCCATCCTGGGCGCCGCCAAGCTGACGGGGCGCTTCCGCAGCGGGTGGCAGCTGGGCCTCCTCAACGCGGTGACCGGGGCGGAGGACGCGGACCTGGTCTACCGGGACGGGAGCCGCCTGTCCCGCGAGGTGGAGCCGCTGACCAACTACTTCGTGGGCCGCGTCCGCCGCACCATGCGCGGGGGCGACCTCGTGGTCGGCGGGATGGGGACCTCGGTGGTCCGCGGCTTCGGGTACGACACGCTGGCGCGGCAGATCCCGGGGCACGCGGAGGCGGCGGGGGTGGACTGGACGGCGTACTGGAAGAACCGCGCGTACGAGCTGCGGGGGAGCTTCGCCGTCTCGCAGGTGAGCGGGGAGGCGTCGGCCATCGACCGGCTGCAGCGCGCCCCGGCGCACTACTTCCAGCGCCCGGACCGGGAGGACGGCGGCAACGGCGTCTTCTCCGACGCGTACGACCCGGACGCCACCTCGCTCCGCGGCTACGCGGGCTACATGCGTCTGGCGCGGCAGGCGGGGGCGTGGCAGTGGGAGGGGCAGGTGAACCTCCGGAGCCCGGGGTTCGAGGTCAACGACCTGGCCTTCCTCTCCACGGCCGACTACGTCTGGCTGCAGGGGAACGTGCGGCGCCGCTGGACCACGCCCACCGCGCGCTACCGCTTCCTCCAGTTCACCGGGGGGGCGCAGCGGCAGACCAACTACGACGGGGACGTGAACGAGGGGCAGGTCCACGGCTCCGGGTACGTGCAGCTCCCCAACTACTGGGACGCCGGGCTGTACATGCACTACCGACCGGAGATGGACGACGACCGGCGCACCCGCGGCGGCCCGGTGGTGCGGCGCGGGGAGCAGTTCTACATGAACCCCAACGTGAGCACGGACCCGCGCCGGAAGCTGGTGTTCGCGACCAGCCCCTGGATCGAGTGGTCGGACGGCGGGAACCGGAGCTACAAGGTGGACGGGAGCCTGCGGCTGAAGCCGGCCTCCAACGTCTCCGTGTCGTTCGGCCCCACGTTCACGCACGCGGAGTCCAGCGCCCAGTACGTCCGCGGCTTCACCGACCCCGCGGCCACGCACTTCTTCGGGCAGCGGGTGGTGTTCTCGGACCTGGAGCAGAACACGCTCTCGCTGGACACGCGCCTGAACGTGACCTTCACCCCCACGCTCACGCTGGAGCTGTTCGCGCAGCCCTTCGTCTCCAGCGGCGAGTACTCCGACTACAAGGAGTTCGCGGCCGCGGGCGCCCTGGAGCGGGTGAGCTACGACGCCACGCAGCTCCGGGCGGTGCGCGGCGCGGCCGGGCGGGACAGCGTGTACCTGCTGGACCCCGACCGCGACCCGTCCACGGCGGGCTTCTCCTTCGGGAACCCGGACTTCAACGTCCGCTCGCTGCGGGGGAACGCGGTGCTGCGCTGGGAGTACCGCCCCGGCTCCACGGTCTTCCTGGTGTGGCAGCAGAACCGCAACGGGGGGGAGAGCTTCGGGGACTTCCGCTTCGGACGCGACGCGGGCGCGATGTTCCGGGAGCGCCCGGACAACGTCTTCGTCATCAAGGCCACGTACTGGATCGGCCGGTAGGAAGGGCAGTACCAGATCCGGTTGAAGCGGGACGGAGAAGAGGGTTCGGGCGTGCCCCCGCTGGCGCGGGGTCGGGCTGCGGCTCCGTAGGACAGCGATACCACCGTGTCCAACGGAGTCGAGCCCCCGCAAACTGCGCGGGGTCTCGCCGCTTCGCGCTCGCATCCCTCACGCGACGTCCGCGTGCGCCTGTAGTGACGGTCGGAGATTCCGCCTCGCAGCCCTTGTCACGTGAGACGAGCATGAGGTCCTTCAGCATGCGCGACCTGCGCAACCGAACCGGGGAGCTTCGCGAGTCGCTGCGTGAGGACGTCGTGGTCCTGACCACGAGCGGAAGACCGTTTGCGCTGGCGATCGAAGTGAAGGAGGACGAGGTGGAGGAGACCGCCGCTCTGATCCGACGCGCTCGTGCGCAGTGGGCGGTGGCGCGAATGCGGGAGAAAGTGTCCAGGAGAGGAGACCGCTTCACCGAGGACGACGTGGAGACGGAGATCCGAGCGTCCCGCGTTGCAGCGTCCTAGCGGGGTTGTTCAACGTGCTCAACGAGAAACCGGGCCCGGGGATCGCTCCCCGGGCCCGGCTTCTTTCAGCGCCCTGCGTCCGGGTTACGGACGGGCGCCGGTGCTGTCGATCTTGACCAGGGTGTCCGGGCCGGTGGCGCCGCCCATGGCGGTGGTGTCCATCGGCATCGGAGCCGCGCCGCCCATGGTGGTGGTGTCCATCGGCATCGGGGCGGTGCCGCCCATGTCCGTGGTCGTGGTGGTGGTCGTGGTGTCGACGGTGGTGCCCTCGCCGGCGCCTTCCTCGCCACCGCCGCAGGCGGCGAGGCTCACCAGCGAGGCGGCGGTCAGGACGGTGAAGATGCGGTTCCGGATCATGGTCTGTCTCCAGGTTCTCGAGATGTATCAAACGCGGGGAGCCGGACGGCTCCCCGCGAACTACTTACGGCTTGGTCACCAGCGTGTCGTGCCCGCCGGGGCCGGAAGGCCCGGCCGGGCCGGCGTCGCCGTAGACGGTGTCGCCGGGCGCCGGAGTGCCGGTCGCGCCGCCCGCCGGGGCGACCGCCCCACCCTCCGGGTTCACGTACGGCGGCTGCGAGCCGCCCTGCATCCCCATGGTGTCGCCCATCGGCGCCGTGGCGGCGGCGGTGGTGTCCGGGGTGGCGCCGGCTTCTCCGCCCGCTTCCCCCTCGCCCCCCCCGCACGCGGCGAGGCCGAGTACCGCGGTCAGGGCGAGGATGCTGGACAGGCTGCGCTTCATTCGGGTGCTCCGGTTTCCTGAGGTGGTCTGCACGATTCGCGGCGCGCGGCTATGCACGGACCGTGCCCGCCCTCAGAAGAGGAGCCGCACCAGGAGCGGCGTGAGCAGCGCCGTGGCGAGCCCCATCAGCCCGATCGCCAGCCCGGCGGCCGCCCCCTCCGTCTCCCCCTCCTCCAGCGCCCGCGCCGTCCCGATCCCGTGCGCCGCCGCCCCCATCGCCAGCCCGGCCGCCGTGCGGCTCCGCACCCCGGCGCACCGCAGCAGCGCCGGCCCCACCATCGCCCCCAGCAGCCCCGAGGCGATCACCAGCGCCGCCGTGAGCGCGGGGATTCCCCCCGCCTTCTCCGCGACCGCCATGGCGATGGGGGTGGTGACGGAGCGCGGCACCACCGAGCGCACCACGGCCGGGGAAGCGCCCAGGAGCGCCGCCGTCGCCCCGCCGGCCACGATCCCCACCGCGCTCCCCGCCAGCACGGCCAGGAGGATGGCCCGCCCGCGCCGCGCGATCTCCCCCCACTGCAGGTGGAGCGGCACGGCGAGCGCCACCACCGCCGGGCCCAGGAAGAACGCCACCAGGCGCCCCCCGCGCTGGTAGGTGGCGTGGTCCACCCCCAGCACCAGGAGCGCCGCGATCAGCACCGCCACCGACACCAGCACCGGGTTCAGCAGGAGCGTCCCCGAGCGGCGGTACAGGCGCTCCGCGGCCAGGTACACGGCGACCGTCGCCGCGACCGCGGCCCCCGCGGCGAGCGCCGGCTCAGCCACCCCGCTCCAGCCGCTGCTGCACGCTCCCCACCACCAGGAGCACGGCCAGGGTGCTGACGACGCTCGCGCCCACGATGGCCGGCCACTCCTGGCGGAGGAGCGCCCCGTACGCCATGAGCCCCACGCCGGGGGGGACGAAGAACAAGCCCATGCGCCGCAGGAGGAGGTCGGAGGCGGGGCGGACCCACGCGAGCGGGACCGCGCCCAGGCGGAGGGAGACGAAGAGAAGGAGCATCCCGGCCACGCTCCCCGGGAGCGGGACGCCGGTGGCGCGCACGGCCCACTCCCCGGCGAGCAGGAACGCCACGAGCAAGGCGAGCCCGGCGGCGGGGGAGAGGAGGGGTCGGAGGCGCATCCGTCAATCTCTCACCCCCGCCCGGCCGGCGCCACCGGCCGATGTCCACCCACGGAACCCGCGCCCCGCGAGAGGGGTTCCAGGGGCTCACCGTCCAACGCAGCGACCCGAACGATGCCCGACCGCCTCCGCCCGTCCGCCCGCTTCCGCCGGGCGTGCCTCGCCCTGCTGGCCCTGGGGGCCGCCGCCCCGGCGTGCGACGCGTCCGGCCGCGGCTCTCCCGCGCCCGGCGTCGCCGCGGAGGCGCGGGCGGGGGAGCGCGCGCCCGCCGCCCCGGGTCCCGCCGCGCGCCCGGACAGCGCCCTCCTGGCCGCGGCGGTGGCCGAGGCCGCCACGCTCCCCCGGCTCACGGGGATCATCGTGTCGCAGCACGGCCGGATCGAGGCGGAGCGCTACTTCCGCGGCGCGGGGCCCGACCGGCGCACCAACGTCAAGTCGGCGTCCAAGAGCGTGCTCTCCGCGCTGGTGGGGGTCGCCATCCGCGAGGGGCACCTGAAGGGGGTGGACCAGCCGGTCGCGGAGCTGCTCCCCGAGTACTTCGGCGCCGGGACCGACCCCCGCAAGCGCGCCATCACCGTGGGCCACCTGCTCAGCATGACCGCGGGGCTGGAGTCCACCAGCTTCGGCAACTACGGCCGCTGGGTGTCCAGCCGCGACTGGGTGCGCGCCGCGCTGGACCGGCCTCTGGTGGCCGAGCCCGGCGGGGAAATGGTGTACAGCACCGGGAGCACGCACCTCCTCTCCGCCGTGCTCACCCGCGCCACGGGGCGGAGCACCTACGCCTACGCGCGCGAGAAGCTGGCGGAGCCGCTGGGGATCGAGCTGCGCCCCTGGCAGCGCGACCCCCAGGGAATCTACTTCGGCGGGAACGACATGTACCTGACCCCGCGGGAGATGCTCCGCTTCGGCGAGCTGTACCTCAACGGCGGGGAGCACGGCGGGCGGGAGGTGGTCCCGCGCGCCTGGGTGGAGGAGTCGTTCCGCTCCCGCGCCTCCTCGCCGTGGAGCGGGCACGAGTACGGGTACGGGTGGTGGATGCGGCGCTCCGGCGCGCACCCGGTGTACTTCGCGTGGGGGTACGGCGGGCAGTACGTGTTCGTGGTCCCGGGGCTCCGGCTGGTGGCCGTCTTCACCTCCGTGGCCGACGCCCCGCGCGACCCGCGCCACCTCCCCGCCATCCACGACCTCGTGGACCGCTACCTGGTCCCCGCCGCCGAGGCCCGCGCCCCGTCCGCGGCCTAGTCGTTGTCGGAGTCGTCCGACATGTGCTCCGCCAGCTCGTCCCACTTCTTCGGCTTGGGCGGCGGCTTCCGGAGCCTCTTCTTGTCCACGTTGACCAGCCTGCGCATGTAGGTGGGGTTCTTGGCCATGGGGAAGAGCGGCGCGTCCCCGGTGAACGCCTCCTTGAACGTCACCTTCCCCGCCTTGACCATGCGCAGCACCGCGCGGAAGGCCTTGGCCGACCCGCCGAAGCGCTTCTGCTCCGAGACGTTGGCGATGGCCAGCATCTTCGCCGCGGCGTTCTTCTTCCTGAACGAGCTGACCGCCCTCACCTTGGGCACCGTCCCCGTGGTGGAGCCCTCCAGCAGGTCGTCCGCCACGTCCGCCTCCTTGGCCCCGCCCTCGGTGAGCGCCTCCGACAGCTCGGTGTACTTGTGCCCCACCGTCGCCTTGCCGTAGTCCTTGGCGACGGTGGTGACCTTCGCCCCCGGGTCCTTGGTGGGGAACGAGGACAGGTTGGTCGAGCCGAACGCCGTGCCGAAGGCGGTCTTCGTCTTGCTGGCGTCGAAGTCGAGCGTGGCGTTCCGGGCCCGCTCCTCGAACGCGTGGCGCGGCTTCTTGATCTTGTTCTTGGCCCGCGCCTCCGCCCTGAGGTGTGCCGCGGTCAGGCGCTCCTCGGTGGTCTTCTTCACCCGCTGCACCACCAGCTGTCCGAAGTCGTGCCCCGCCGCACCGGCTACCGGGGCGCGGGCGTGCGCGGGACCAGCCCCTTCCCCGTGTACGGCTTCCCCCCGTGGAAGCGCGGCCCCAGCACCCGCTTCCCGTAGCCGTTCTCCGGGTCCTTCCCCCGCTTCAGGGCGCGCTGCACGGCCACCTCGCCGCGGTTGTAGGCGATCACCCCCAGCCGCACGTCCCCGTCGAACAGCTCGATCATGTTGCGGAGGTTGGTGAACCCCAGCCGCAGGTTGGTCCGGGGGTCGAACAGCTCCTTCCGGGTGTCCACCTCGGGGTCGATGTCGCGCGCCGTCCCCGGCATCAGCTGGCAGAGCCCGACCGCCCCCGTCCCCACCGCGTCCGCGTCGAACACGCTCTCCACCCGGATCAGGCGGAACCCCAGCTCCGGGTCGATCCCCTCCTCCATCGCCACGTCGTGGATGAGGCGGGCCAGCGGCTGGGTCACGTTGTAGCGGTCCGCCAGGCGCGAGATCGCCTCCTCGCGCGGCGACCGCTTCTTCTCCACCATCCGCTCCAGGTAGGGCGCCTGCACCACCGGCGGCGGGCGGGGGATGGCCACCCGCGTCCCGGCCACGCGGACGGTGTCCGGCGGGCCCTTGCGCGGGCCCAGCGCGTCCGGCACGCTGGGCGCGTACACCCCGATCACCACCCCCACCACCACGCAGAACGGGAGGGCCGCCAGGAGCCAGCGGGGCGGGGAGCCCCGCCGCCGAGCGGGTTCCGGTTCGGGCATGCCGCGCACCTCCTCTTCCCGGGTTCACGGACGGAGCACACCCCGGCGGACGCCGCCGCCGGGGTGCGGCAAGTCCGGGACCGCGGCCCCGGAGCCCGCGGAACATATGGCAGCGCTTGCCGCCACCGGTCAAGCCCCGTAGCATCAGGGATCTCCCCCGCGCTCGCCCGCACCCGAAGCAGGAGCCCCCATGCGACTTCGCACCCCCGCCGCGCTGCTCGTCCTCCTCTGCGCCGCCGCGCCGCCCGCCCCGGCCCAGCAGCGGGGCGGCGCGGACGGCGTCTTCAGCGTGGAGAAGTACCTGGACTACGAGACCGTGTCCGACGCCCGCATCTCCCCCGACGGCTCGCGGATCGTCTACACCCGGCGCTACGTGGACCGGATGGAGGACGAGTGGAAGACCGCCCTCTGGATCGTGGAGGCCGACGGGTCGCGCAACCGCTTCCTGGGCCGCGGCTCCGGCGCCGTCTGGTCGCCGGACGGGAAGCGGATCGCCTACCTCGCCGAGGGGGAGCCCAAGGGGACGCAGGTGTGGGTGCGCTGGATGGACGGGGACGGCGGCGCCACCCAGGTCACCCGCCTCACCGAGAGCCCCGGCAACCTCCGCTGGTCGCCGGACGGCCGCTGGCTGGGCTTCACGCAGTTCGTGGCCAGGAACAACGCCTGGCGCATCGACCTCCCCGCCGCGCCGGAGGGCGCCCGCTGGACCCGGGCTCCGCGCCACGTGGACCGCCTGCACTACCGGGCCGACCGGCGCGGCTTCACCGAGCCGGGGTACACCCACCTGTTCGTGGTCCCCGCCGACGGCGGGAGCGCCCGGCAGGTGACCTCCGGCGACTGGAACCTGGGGTACCGCTTCGACGGCGTCCCCGGGAGCGTGGAGTGGGACTGGGCCCCCAACGGGCGGACGCTGGTGGCCGAGGCGCTGAACGAGCCCGACGCCGACCTGCGCTACCGCGACTCGTACGTCGTGGCCGTGGACGTGGCCGGGGGCCCCCTCCGCCGCCTCACCCCCGACCGGGGGACCTGGCGCCGCCCCGTGGTCTCCCCCGACGGGCGGTGGGTGGCCTTCACCGGCTACCCCTACTCGCGGGAGAGCTACCGCGCCGCCGACCTGTACGTGGTGGGGATGGACGGGAGCGGGATGCGGAAGCTGGCCCCCGCCCTGGACCGCGAGCCCGACGAGCTGCGCTGGGCCCCGGACGGGAGCGGCGTCTACTTCTCCGCCGACGACCGCGGCTCGCGCAACGTCCACTTCGCCCCGCTGCGCGGCGAGGTGCGCCCCGTCACCCGCGGGACGCACATGGTCAACCTGGGCTCCCTTTCCCGCAACGGCGTCGCCGCCGGGGTGCGCACCGCCCCGCACGCCCCCGACGACGTGGTGCGGATCGACCTTCGGCGCGGCGAGCTCCAGCAGCTCACCCGCGTCAACGAGGACCTGCTCCGCGGCGTCGCGCTGGGCGAGGTGGAGGAGGTGTGGTACACCTCCAGCGGCGGGGCGCGGGTGCAGGGGTGGATCGTCAAGCCGCCGCGCTTCGACCCGTCGCGCAGGTACCCGCTGATCATGGAGATCCACGGCGGCCCGCACGCCACGTACAACGTGGGCTTCAACCCCATGTTCCAGAGCTTCGCCGCGAACGGGTACGTGGTGCTGTACACCAACCCGCGGGGCTCCACCGGCTACGGCTCGGCCTTCGGCAACGCCATCGAGCGCGCCTACCCGAGCGTGGACCACGACGACCTCATGGCCGGGATCGACACGGTGGTGGGGCGCGGCTACGTGGACACCACGCGCATGTACATCGGCGGGTGCAGCGGGGGCGGGGTGCTGTCGAGCTGGGCCATCTCGCACACCGACCGCTTCGCCGCCGCCGCGGTGCGCTGCCCGGTGACCAACTGGATGAGCATGGCCGGCCACACGGACATCCCCCTCTTCACCGCCAACTTCTTCGAGAAGCCGTTCTGGGAGGACCCCACCGAGTGGCTGGCGCACTCGCCGCTGATGCACGTGGGGAAGGTGAAGACGCCCGTGCTGCTGATGACCGGGGTGCTGGACATGCGCACCCCCATGGCGCAGACGGAGGAGTACTTCGCGGCGCTGCAGACGCGGGGGGTGCCGTCGGCGCTGCTGCGCTTCGAGGGGGAGTACCACGGCACCAGCTCCAAGCCGTCCAACTGGATGCGGACGCAGCTGTACATGATGGACTGGTACGGGCGGTGGCGTCGTGGTCTTCAGGGCGCGGAGCGCCGGGCAAATTGAGTTGCAGGGCGGGGTTCGGGCGTGCCCCCCGCTGGCGCGGGGGTCGGGCTGCGGCTCCGTAAAGCACGATACAACCGTGCTTAACGGAGTCGAGCCCCGCGCAAACTGCGCGCGGGTCTCGCCCCTTCGGGCTCGCATCCCTCACGCAACTGCTTCGTGCGCCTGTATTTGCGGTGTGCCGTGCCGACGGGAGGAGGTGGGGACGGGACAGTCAGGAGGACGGCGGGGCGGCACCTTCCGGTGCCGCCCCGCCGCGCATTGGCGCCACAGGGATCATGTCGGAACCTCCGGGTACAGCCGGGTGCGATCCGATGGTTCAGCGCCTGGTGTCAGCATACTTGACTCCGCACTTCCCGCTCTATTAGTGCCTATCGCTGGACGTCCGTTCATCTCCCCCGATGCGAGGAAGGCTCATGACGACGAGAGTCATTCTGCTGACCGCGATCGCGCTCGCCACCACCGCCGTCGCCGCCTCCACGTCGCGGCAGAACCCCTCGGCACGGGACCGGGCGCTCGCGAACGTGCGCACCGCACGGGAGCACCGCATGGCCGACTACCAGGGACGGAAGGTCGTGTACCACCCCGGCTACATCAGCAGGATCGAGGTGGTGAGCGCGCAAGGTGTGCGCGAGGAGGTCTACCGCCAGACGCGCGGCTACCGGGGCGTGAAGCCCACCGAGCTGGCGCTCACCTTCCGGGATGCGGCCCTGTCGGTGTTCGATCCGAAGCTGCAGATCCTGAAGCTCACCGTGCAGATGGCGGATGGGGAGGTCTGGATGCTGGACGAGGAAGGCCAGCTTTGTCCTCCCGCGTGCCCGACCGGCTCCGATTCGGTGAGTGGCATCCAGCCGCCCCCGCCGGGCGCCGCTGCCAGAATGGGGCCGGATGCCCTGGCGGTGGACCGGGCGCTCGCCAGCGTGGGGAACGCGCGGGAGCACCAGAGGGCGGGTCGGGAGGTCGTGTACCACCCCGGCTACATCAGCAGGATCGAGATCGTGAACGCCCAGGGTGTGCGCAAGCAGGTCTACCGCCAGACGAAGGTCTACCGGGGTGCCAAGCCGACGGAGCTTGCGCTGACGTTCCGCGATGCGGCGCTCGCGGTGTTCGACCCGCGGCAGCAGATCCTGAAGGTCACGGTGCAGACCAAGGACGGGGAGGTCTGGTCCTGGGATGAGGAAGGCAAGGTGTGTCCTCCCTTCTGCCCGGAAGGCGACACGCTCAGTTCCGGGGTCCTGCCGCCTCTGAGATAAGAGCAGGAACGCCCCCTCCCCCGGCCCTCTCCGCTTGCGGGAGAGGGGAGCAGGCACTGTGGAGGGCGAGGCTCGAAGCGTGGAAATGCCCCTCCCCCAGAATTGGGGGAGGGTGGCGAGCCTAAAGCGAGCCCGGGTGGGGGCGCGCGGAGGCTGCGATCTGCTCGTGGTGGGGTGAGGCACGGAAAAGACCCTCTTCCGACTCCTGGAGAGGGGGATAACTCCAGCTATGAACAGCAGTTGCGTGAGGGATGCGAGCCCGAAGGGGCGAGACCCGCGGCTGTTTGCGGGGCTCGACTCCGTTAGCCGGCGTTGTTTCCGGCTTACGGAGCCGCAGCCCGACCCCGCGCAGCCGGGGGCACGCCCGAACCCCGCCCTTCAGCTCAGTGCCCCCCCGCTACCGCCGACAGAACTCGCCGGGTACAGCGCGTACCGGTCCCGCACCCGCTCCCAGCCCCTGTTCTCCTCCTCCCAGCGCCGGTAGATCTCGCGCGGGTCCGTCCCCGCCCGCACCGCCGCCGGGGCCCAGCGGCTCCCCAGCATCTGGAGCATGCTCCCCATCCCCAGCTCCCGCGGGTTCATCTTGTACAGCTCCGAGAGGAACACCAGCGCGGTCAGCACCGGCCTGTACGCCTCGCGGTCGGTCACGCGCAGGCGCACGCCGTGGCAGAGGCGCCCGGGGAACTGCATCCAGTCCCTCCCCCGCGGCGTGAAGTCGGCCCGCTCGAACTCCACCCCCGGGAGCCCGTACGCCCGCACCCGGCGCAGCAGCTCCGGCGCGTCCACGTACGGCGCGCCCACGTAGGTGAAGGGCGCCTCCGTCCCCCGCCCCACGCTGACGTTGGCCGTCTCCAGCATCACCAGCCCGCTGAAGGAGAGCGCCGCCGTGAGGCTGCGGATGTTGGGCGAGGGGTTGATCCAGGGGAGCCCCGTCTCGTCGAACCACTCGTCGCGCGTCCACCCGTCCACCGGGACCACGCGCAGCTCGGCCCCCACCCCGTACTCCCGGTTCACGTAGCGCGCCACCTCCCCCACCGTCATCCCGTGCCGCAGGGGGACCGGGTAGTGGCCGGTGATCAGGGGGCCCTTGTCGCGCATCTCCATCTGCATCAGCGGCCCCTCCACCCGGTCGGTGATCGGGTTGGGGCGGTCCAGCACCACGAAGGGAATCCCCCGCTTCGCCGCCTCCTCCATCGCCATGGTCATGGTCCAGACGTAGGTGTACGGCCGGGCGCCGATGTCCTGGATGTCGAAGAGGAGCACCTCCACGTCGCGCAGCATGGCGGCGGTGGGGCGCTCCGTGCGGCCGTACAGCGAGTGCACCGGGAGCCCGGTGCGCGCGTCCCGCCCGCTGGCGATCCGCTCCCCGCCGTCCACGTCGCCGCGCAGCCCGTGCTCCGGGCCGAACAGCGCCACCAGCCGCACTCCCGGCGCGCCGTGCAGCGCGTCGATCACGCTCCGCCCGTCGCGGGTGACCGCGGTGTGGTTGGTGATCAGCCCCACGCGCTTCCCCCGCACCAGGTGCAGCGAGTCGCGCAGGAGCACGTCGGCCCCCGGGAGGACCGGGCGCGGCGGCTCGGGCGCCGGGAGCGGTGCCGGGGCGGGCGCCTCCGCCACGGGGGGGTGGAGCGCCGGGGCCTGCGCGGGAGCGTCCCCGGGAGCCACGCGGGGCGGGCCGGAGCCGCAGGCGGCGAGGGGGGCCAGGGCGAGCAGGGGGAGGAGCGCGCGGAGACGGTACTGCATGGCGGCGGCTACGGTGATGCGGGTGGAGCAGGGAGACGGCGGACGGAGCGCCGGCCGGAGAGCGTGGTGCTACCCTCCGGCCGGCCGAAAGGTCGCTCCGGGCCGCCGCTCACCCGAAGATGTCGTTGCCGAAGCTGAAGCCCTCGCCCCCGGGGCCCTTCTTCTTGGGGCGCTCCTGCCGGGCGCGGCCGTAGACGCCGGTCTCCGCGCGGGAGATCTTGCGGTGCGCGGCCAGCCCCTCCAGCACCAGCTCCGCCGCGGCCACGTTCAGCTCGCGGTCTCCGTCGTGGAACAGGTCCGCCTCGCGCAGCGCCTCCTCCACCCCGGGGACGGCGGCCAGCCCCTGCCAGCACGCCTCCGCCGAGGCGCTGTCCGAGATCTGGAGCACCCCGCCGCGGTCGAAGTACTCGGTCACGCCGTCCAGCGACTCCGCGTCCCAGTGGCGGTCGAACACCTCGCGCGCGGCGGCGGCGATCAGGTCGCGCCCCACCGCCTGGGAGCCCTGCAGCTCCCCCTCGTACTCCAGCTCCATCTTCCCCGTGATGGCGGTGATGGCGGCGTACACGTCGGCCACGCGGGGGACGACGCGCGGCTCGCGCCCCAGGATGGCGCGCCGCTCGGCGTTGGACACCACCGTCTCCATGGCCGAGATCGGCATCCGCTGCGACACGCCGCTGCGCCGGTCGATCCGCTTGTCCTCGCGCGCCAGGAACGCCACCCGCTCCACGATCTCCGCGATGAAGGGGGGCACCTCCACTCCCTCCGCGCCGTCGCGCCGGGTCCACGCCTCCTGGCGGGTGATCTCCATCCCCTCCTCGGGGGTGCGCGGGTAGTGCGTCAGGATCTCCGCGCCGATGCGGTCCTTGAGGGGGGTGATGATCTTGCCGCGGGCGGTGTAGTCCTCCGGGTTGGCGCTGAACACCAGCATCACGTCCAGGGGGAGCCGCACCGGGTACCCCTTGATCTGGATGTCCCCCTCCTGGAGGATGTTGAACAGCCCCACCTGCACCTTCCCCGACAGGTCGGGGAGCTCGTTGAGGGCGAAGATCCCCCGGTTGGCGCGGGGGAGGAGCCCGAAGTTGATGGTCAGCTCGTCGGACAGGAGGTGCCCGCCGCGCGCCGCGCGGATCGGGTCCACGTCGCCGATCAGGTCGGCCACGGTCACGTCCGGGGTGGCGAGCTTCTCCACGTAGCGCCGGTCGCGCCCGATCCACTCGATGGGGGTGTCGTCGCCGTGCTCCTCCACCAGCGTCCGCCCGTAGCGGGAGATGGGGCGGAACGGGTCGTCGTTGATCTCCGACCCGGCGAGCACCGGGATCTCCGGGTCCAGCAGCTCCACCAGCTGGCGGAGGATGCGGCTCTTGGCCTGCCCGCGCAGCCCCAGGAGGATGAAGTTGTGCCGCGCCAGCACGGCGTTCGACAGGGCGGGGACGACGGTCTCCTCGTACCCGACGATCCCGGGGAAGAGCGTCTCCCCCGCGCGCAGCCGGGCGACCAGGTTCTCGCGCAGCTCCGTCTTCACGGAGCGCGGGCGGTAGCCGGACGCCCGCAGGGCGCCGAGGGTGGTGGGGCGCTGGGTCATGGTCTCGCCTGTTCCTTCGGGATCTCGATCGCCACGCCC
Organism: uncultured Gemmatimonadales bacterium; assembly: GCA_963733105.1. GTDB lineage: Bacteria > Gemmatimonadota > Gemmatimonadetes > Longimicrobiales > Longimicrobiaceae > JAFAYN01. Next base: position 22,524 of record CAVTCB010000017.1, read on the forward strand.
TCCGGGTGCCTGCGCATCCGGGGGAGGATGGCGGGGACTTCCGCGCCGCGGAGCGCGCCCCACGCCGCGTCCAGCGACCCGAAGGGCGCCAGCCTCCGCAGGGTGTGTACCGTGGGGGGGAGGAGCTTCATCTGGCCGGACTCGAAGCCGGCCACCGCGGCCGCCGGCGTCATCCAGCGGTGGTCGGTCATCTCCGCCTCGTGGGGGACGCACTCCGCGCCCTCGTCCACGCGCGCCAGGAAGAAGCGGGTGTCGTAGCGGCGCGGCTCGGGCTCGGGGGTGATCCAGTGGGCCAGGTAGAGGAGCTCGCCCCCGGAAAGGCGCAGCCCGTTCGCCACGACGGTCTGCCACATCCCCACCACGCCGTTGAGGAGGGCGCGCCGGGCCACGGCCAGGCTCTCGGCGGGGTCCGCGTGCACGTCGCCCACCCGGTCCCAGCGGGCCAGGAGGATCCCCGTCTCCTCGAACGCCTCGCGCAGCGCGGCCACCACGTACCCCTGCGCCTCCCCCTCGTCCGCCACCCCCAGCCGCGCCGCCCACCCGGCCGGCGCCGGCCCGTCCAGCCGCTCGGCGAGCGCGGGGTCGCGGTCGGCCTCGTCCACCGTCCCCCCGGGGAACACCCAGGCGTCCGCGGCGAACCCGCTCCTGCGGTGCCGGCGCAGGAGGAGCGCCTCGGGTCCCTGCGCGCCCTCGCGGAGGAGGACCACGGTGGCGGCCGGGCGCGGCTCCACCGGCGTCCACCCGCCGGAGGACACCTTCTCCGCGAAGCCGGCGGGGAGCTGCTCCTCGGGGATCAGGAAGACGCCGGGGTCGTCCGTGGCGCGGCGCGCGGCGGAGGCGGCGGATCGGTCGGGCGGTGTCTTCTCGGGCGGCATGGGGCTCGGGGCTGGAGTGTGGGCGCTCTCCCAAGCATACCGCCCCGGCCAGGGTTGGGCAAACCTGTGCCGTGCCCGGTGAGGCCGGACCCTACCGCGCACGGAGTGCTTGCAATGAGGCACAATCAGGACCATAATTGGTCCGCGCGGACTGCAAATGGTCCACATTCAAGGGGCGCCCTCCCGGCCGTCGGGAGGGCGCCCCTTGTTTCGGTTCGGAGCGGTGGCTTCCTCCCCCGCTCAACGCCTCGCCGGCACCGCCTCCGGCATCCCCGCCTGCTCCCGCTCGAACTCCGCGAGAGAGCGCTCCAGCTCGCGTTGCAGGCGCGCCCGGACGCTGCGCTCCGTGAAGCCGCGGCAGGCCGCGCCCTCCATCCCGCCGCGCGCCGCCGAGCACTCCGCCACGGGGGCGAGCGTGCGCGCGTCGCGCCACAGGCTTGCCCCGTCCACGAAGGCGTGCTCCAGGGAGTTGCGCGCCATGGCCTTGAGCTGTACGTATCCCAGGCCCTGGTCGCGCGCCGCGCGCAGGTACTCCATGGTCATGTCCGAGCGCGCCACCCCCAGGTCGTCCGTGGCGAGCGTCACCGGGACCCCGTGGCGGAGGTACAGGGCCAGCGGGTGCTCCTTCCCCTGCACCCCCAGGATCACCGCGTTGCTGGTGAGCGCGATCTCCACCAGCACCCGGCGCTCCGCCATCTCCCGCAGCAGCGCGAAGGGGTCGTCCTCGTACATCACGTCCACCCCGTGCCCGATCCGGGACGCCCCCGCCACCCGCACCGCCTCGGCCACGTGGAAGCGGAGCCCCTCGGGCGGCACCAGCCCCGGCGCCAGCTCCCCGGCGTGCAGGGTGAAGCGGACGCGCGGGTAGAGGCGGCGCAGGTAGCCGATCATCCGCATCTGCAGCGAGTAGTCGCGCATGGGGATCAGCGCGTCCTCCGGCTGCACCAGGTTGAACCCCACCACCCGCGGGTCCGCCGACGCCATCTCGAACCCCATGAGGATCTGCCCGAACACCTGCTCCGGCGCCCGCCCCCGCGACACCTGGTAGAGCCAGCGCACCGTCACCCCGCACCCGGGGTCCGCCTGCGGCGTCCCGCAGCGGAGCAGCTCCCGCGTGCGCCCCTCCGTGGCGTCCAGCGCCCGGCGCGCCACGGCCACGGTGTCGCGCAGCCCCGCCGCCAGCAGCTCGTCGCGCAGCCGCCCGAAGTCGTCGTCCCACCCCGCCTCCCGCCCCAGCCCGGCCGAGGCGCCGCCGTCCAGCGTCTGCATCAGCTCCAGGTACGCCAGGCGGTCGTGCGCGGCGCGCGACGCGGCCTCCGCCAGCATCTCCGCGGTGCGCCCGTCCGTCGCCGCCCCGAACTTCCCGAAGGTGTCGAAGAACTGGTCGTGCCCGCTCCGGTTCGCCGGGTGCCAGTTGCGCATGGACCAGGCGTCCACGAGCTGCCCGTAGAGCGTGGAGCTGCGCAGCGCCTGCGCCGCCGGGACCAGCCCCGCGGCCGAGTCGCACGGGGGGGACACCAGCCCCAGCGTCTCCCGGCTCACGCACAGCCCCGACTGCGCCGCCCACCCCACGTAGCTCTCCGCGTAGACCGCCCCGGAGAGGTGGTTGTGCAGGTCGCCGCCCTTGGGCATCCGGCGCAGGAAGGCCGCCTGGAGGAGCGGCTCCCCGCGCATGGCGTCGAAGCGGCGCGCCGTCCGCGCCTCCGCCGAGGAGCCGGCCTGCGCCGCGGCGGGAGCGCCCGGGACGGCGCCCGCCAGGAGGACCGCGACCGCCAGCCTGCGGATCGTTCCGTGGATCATCGGCGCTCGTCCTTTCCGGGGAGGTGTCGGGGCGGGGTACGGGAGAGCGACAAGGTACGTGCCGGGACTCCGGGGGGGCAAGCGGAGCGGCTTCATGCCGTCCGGACAGTCGTTCATGCCTGAACGACAGCGGCGGGACGCCGGAACGCGGCCGAATCGGCAGCGGGGCGGGCCGGGTTAAGTTCTGGTTAAAAAGGCACTTACGGCGCATCTCCAAGGCACGGCGCCACTTAGCGGGTGTAACAGGGCGTGGCAAAGGAAATGCTTTGGACCGGCTCAATCGCTCCTCGCCACGCGGACGCGTGGAAGGATGGCGTGAGAACACGACGAGGAATGGTGTTCACATGAACGAACGCATGATGCTTCCGGTTCTCCCCCTCCGGGAGACGGTCATCTTCCCCGGCGTCGCCGTGCCGATCTCGGCCGGGCGCGCGGGGACGCTGCAGGCCGTGGAGGCGGCGCTCGCCGGTGACCGGCGGATGCTCGCCCTGGCGCAGCGCGAGAACCGCGACGAGGTGGAGACCGACAACCTGTACACCGTGGGGACGGTGGTGCAGATCGCCCAGGTGCAGCGCGGCGCGGGCGGGATGCAGCTCCTCATCCACGGCGAGCAGCGGGCGCTGGCGCTGCAGCTGGTGGAGACGGAGGACGGCGGGCTGTCCGCGCACACCCGCCTGATGGACGACCTCCAGCCGGTGAACCCGGACGACCCCGCGTACATCGCCCTGTACCGGGAGATGCGCGCCCGGGGCTCCGAGCTGGCGCGGCGGCGCGGCATCCCGGCGGAGATGCTGGAGCAGTTCCTCAGCGGCATCACCGAGCCGGGCGCCTTCGCCGACCTGGTGTCCTTCTACACGGACGTGGACACCGAGGTGAAGCAGAAGCTCCTGGAGACGCTCTCCATCGAGGAGCGGCTCCGCTCGCTCCTGCTCATCGTGCAGCGCCAGCTCGCCATGATCGAGGCGCAGGAGGAGATCCAGCAGCAGGTGCAGGAGGAGCTGGGCGAGCGCCAGCGCGAGATGCTGCTGCGCGAGCAGATGAAGGCCATCCAGCGCGAGCTGGGCGACGAGGACGAGGGCGCCGAGGTGGCCGAGCTGCGCGAGCGGCTGGACGCCCTGGAGCTGTCCGAGACCGCCCGCGAGGAGGTGGAGCGCGAGCTGGGCCGCCTGGAGCGGACGCCCCAGCAGAGCGCCGAGTACCAGGTGATCCGCACCTACCTGGAGTGGGTGGCCGACCTCCCCTGGAACACGCGCACCGACGACCGCCTGAACCTGGGCTCCGCCGAGGAGGTCCTGCACGAGGACCACTACGGGCTGGAGGACGTCAAGGACCGCATCCTGGAGTTCCTGGCCGTGCGGCAGCTCGCCGCGCGCCGGGCCGAGCAGGAGGTCAAGGAGGAGGCCGCCGTGGAGGCCGAGGCCCTGGAGGGCACCGAGGCCGAGGCGGCGCCCGAGGCGCTGGAGCAGGAGGTGACCGAGGCCAAGGCGCGCGCCACGGCCAAGGGGCCCATCCTCCTCTTCGCCGGCCCCCCGGGGGTGGGGAAGACCTCCATCGCCAAGTCCATCGCGCGGGCGCTGGGCCGCAAGTACGTCCGCATCGCCCTGGGCGGCGCGCGCGACGAGGCCGACATCCGCGGGCACCGGCGCACCTACGTGGGCGCCATGCCGGGGCGCATCATCCAGGCGCTCAAGCAGGCCAAGAGCCGCAACCCGGTGATCCTGCTGGACGAGGTGGACAAGCTGGGGGTGTCGCTCCAGGGCGACCCGTCGGCCGCGCTCCTGGAGGTGCTGGACCCGGCGCAGAACCACGAGTTCACCGACCACTACCTGGGCGTGCCGTTCGACCTGAGCGAGGTGCTCTTCATCGCCACGGCCAACTACATCGCCAACATCCCGGCGCCGCTGTACGACCGGATGGAGGCGGTGGAGTTCCGCGGCTACACCGAGCAGGAGAAGAAGGCCATCGCCGAGCGCTACCTCCTCCCGCGGCAGACCGAGGAGGCGGGGCTGGAGGTGGGCGAGCTGGAGGTGGAGGAGGACGCCCTCCGCGCCGTGATCTCGCAGTACACCCGCGAGGCCGGGGTGCGGCAGCTGGAGCGCGAGATGGGGAAGCTGGCCCGCAAGGCCGCGCGCCGCATCGCCTCCGGGACCACCGAGCGCGTGGTGGTGGACGAGGCCGCCGTCCGCGACCTCCTGGGGCGGAGCCGGGTGCACCCGGAGCGCGCCGGGCGCGAGGACATGGTGGGCGTGGCCACGGGGCTGTACTACACGCCCGTGGGCGGCGACATCATGTTCATCGAGGCCTCCGCCCAGCAGCGGACCTTCGCCGCCCCCGGCGACGCCGGCGCGGAGCACGCCCCCCCGGGCTTCGGGAACCTGGTGCTCACCGGGCAGCTGGGGGACGTGATGAAGGAGTCGGCGCGCGCGGCGCTCACCTACGCCCGGGCGCACGCCTCCCGCTACGGGATCGACCCGCGCAAGGCGTGGGGGTCGGAGCTGCACATCCACGTCCCGGCCGGGGCCATCTCCAAGGACGGCCCGTCCGCGGGGGTGGCGATGACGGTCACGCTGGTCTCCGTCCTCTCCGGCACGCCCGTCCGCTCGGACGTGGCGATGACGGGCGAGGTCACCCTCACCGGCCGCGTGCTCTCCATCGGCGGCCTGAAGGAGAAGATGCTGGGGGCGCACCGCGCGGGGATCCGCACGGTGATCATCCCCAAGGACAACGAGCCGGACCTGGACGACCTCCCGCAGGACATCCGGGGACAGTTCGAGGTGCACCTGGCGGAGACCATCGACGAGGCGCTCGCCGTGGCGCTCCGCGGGGCCAGCATGGCCGAGGGGAAGCTCCGCTTCCCCTCCCTCCCGCTCCCGGTCGGTCCCGGAGTTCGGGGCACCGAGGGCGAGATGCGGCTGCACCGCGACGGCTGCGCCTGAGCCGGGCCGGCAGTCGGAAGCATGGGGGGGAGCGCGAATGCGCTCCCCCCCTTCGTCGTTCGCGGTCAGGTGCCGAACTTGTACGTCTTCTCGCCGGTGCAGAAGTTCCGGGTGTACAGGCGCGTCTGCGTCTGGCCGGTGCTGGTCTTCGCGATCTCGGTGAGGACGTAGTCCGAGGGCTTGTTGCACGACCACCCGCCGCTGATGGGCTGCGGCTCCGGGACGTCCGCGGGGCCCCAGACGACGTGGGTGGCGCGGCCGGTCCGGTTGCTCCCGTCCTGCTGCACCAGCACCCCGATCTCGTACTTCCAGTCGTAGGAGTGGAGCGTGGAGGAGACCGTGCTCCCCTGCCAGTACGTGCCCTTGTTCAGGTACTGCTGGTAGCAGCCGAGCGAGTTGGTCCCCGGCGTCGGCGTGGTCTCGCACCAGCGGTAGTACCAGGTGTAGGTGTACGGCCCCGTCCCGCCGCTCACCGAGGCGGTGAAGGTGGCCGTCCCCGCCGCCAGCATCTCGACGGGGCCGCTGATGCTCACCGACAGCACCGAGTCCGGCACCGGGATCGGCTCGCCGGTGCCGCCGGTATCCCCGCCACCGCAATTGGGGTCGTCGAGGGTGCACGGGTCGAGGTCGGCGACCCCGAAGCGGGGGCCGTCTCCGGGGAGGTCCGGCTGGGTGACGGGGCTCTCGCACGCGGCCAGCACGGCGGCGGCGATGAAGAACAGGGCGACGGAGCTTCTCATGGGGGACTCCTCCTGCGGGCTTCCGCGCGGCGGAAGCGGTTCGGGATGGGGCGGCGGTGCGGGTCCGTGGACCCGTCCCGCCGCGCTTCGCAGGAGAACGATGCCCGCCGGGGAGGCGGGCGGAAACAGATGTGGCACCAGTCCCGGGAACGGCGGTACGAGCCGCCGCCGGGAGAGCACGAAGGGGGGGGAGCGCGGATGCGCTCCCCCCCTTCGTGTTTCCGGCGCGCAGAGGGTCAGTACCCCCGCACCGCCTTGAGCGCGTTCACCAGGCCGTACCCCTCCTTGGAGTGCCGGCTCGGATAGTAGGCCCCACTCTGCTGGAGCCGCGCGCGCAGCTGGTCGCGCGTCATGGACGGGTTGCGCGACCACACCAGCGCCGCGATCCCGCCCATCACCGCCGTCGCGTTGGAGCTCCCGCCCATCTCCACCACGTCCGCCGTGTAGCGCCCCGTGCTGGGCACCGACAGGTACGCCGTCAGCTCCACGTCGCTCCCGGAGTGGATGCCGCAGGGGACGCCCCCGCCCGGGTAGTTGATCCCGGTGACCGCCACCACCTCCGGCATGTCCGCCGGGAACACCACGTTGCTGTCCAGGATGCCGTCCCCGCACCCCGAGGTCCCCGCCGCGCCCAGGAAGAGCACCGGCTGGTTGTAGTGCCAGTACTCGATCTCGTCCGACACCTGCCAGAACCAGTTCAGCGACTCCCACGCCATGACCACCACCCGCGACCCGTTCTGCGCCGCCGTGCGCACCGAGGCCGCCGCGTCGCTGCTGGACACCGCCGCCACCCCGTTGGCCTGGCGCACGCTGAGCAGGTTGGCCTTCCACGCCACCCCGGACACGCTCCGCCCGTCGCGCGGCGCCGCGATGATCCCCGCCATCCGCGTCCCGTGGCCGCAGTCGTCGTAGGCGCTCCCCAGGTGCGTCAGGTAGAACAGCCGGACCGTGCGGCCCGTGCTCTCCCCCGTGGCGAACTGCGAAAGGAGCTGCGCCTGGTTCGCCGAGATCCCCGTGTCCAGCAGCCCCACCGTGACCCCCGCCCCGCTGCTCAGCGTCCAGGCGTCGGGAATCCTCATGGCCGTCCAGCGCTGCGAGTACACGTCGCCCGAGGCCGTGAGCTGCCGGTCGCCCGTCCACGCGCTCCCCCACCCGCACCCGCCCACCCCCGCGAACTGGGGGAGCGCCTGCTCCACCACCACCGGCTCCACGTAGTCCACGAAGGGGAGCCTGCGGACCGCCGCCAGCGCCTCCGGACCGTCCAGCCGCACCTCCAGCACCGGGAGGAGCGTGTCCGCGCGCAGCAGGGTCACCCCCCGCTGCGCCGCCACCGCGGCCCGGCCCTGCGCCCACTCCGCCTGCCCCACCAGCACCCGCCCGCGCCACACCCCGCGGTTGCGGCCCGGCGCCTTGAGCCCCACCGCCGCGCGCCCGCCCCCCGCGGCCACGTGCGGCCAGAGCTGCGCGTCCGTCTCCTCCAGGAACGTCCCGGGACGCTGCTGCGCGCGGGGCGGAGCGTCCTGCTCCTGCACCGCCGTGGAAGGAGGCGAGACGGGCGATGCGCCCCGCGGGTCGTCCGCGCAGGCGGCGAGCAGGGCGAGCGCGGCGAGGGACGCCGCGCGGGACAGGTACGCAGGACGCATGGAGATCTCCGGAAGAGGGGGCCGGAAACGTGCAGGAAGTGTCGTGAATAATGCTCCCGGAAACGGATGGCCGCAACCCCCGCCCGGCCCGACGCTTGCAAGCGCCCCCCGCGCACACCAGACGGAGAGCGTCCTCTTGAGAAACCACACCGAAGCGCGGCGCGCCCTCCCGGGCGCGCTGGTCCTGGCCATGTCCATCGGAGCCTGCGCCCCCGGGGGCGGCGGCCCGTCCGCCCCCGGGCCGGAGACGGGGCCCGCGCCGGTCGCGCGGCCGGCCTACGTCCCCATCAGCCCCGCCCTCCCGCCCATCCCGCGGGTGGCCGGGCCGCTCGCAATCCGGGTGATCCACCCCACCCCCGACACGCCGCGGCCGCGGGTGGACTCCACCTTCGTCTACGGCTCGGTGGGGACCGGCGACGCCGCCCTCTCCATCAACGGCGTCCCCGTCCCCGTGGCCCCCAACGGCGCCTTCGTCGCCTACCTCTCCGTCCCCGCGGACGGGCGGTACGCGCTGGTGGCCTCGGCCGGCGGCCGGGAGGCGAGCGCGGTCGCCGCCTACGCCGCTCCGGTCACGCGCCCGGCCCCGCAGCCGGAGGCGGACACCGCGGCCGCCCCGGCCCCCGCGCGCACCACCGGCACCGTGTTCCCGCAGCCCCTGGCGGCGGTCGTCACCGGCGGGGCCGACACCCTGGCCACCGGCTCCGACGTGGCCGTCGGGCGCCCCACGCCCACCGGGACGTACCGCTGGTTCCTCCCGCGCGGCGCCCGCGTGAGCGCGCGCGAGCGGCGCGGCGACATGGTCCGCGTCCAGCTCGACCCCGCCACCACGGCCTGGCTCCCCGCGGCCTCGCTCACCCTGGGCGCCCCCGCCGCCCCCGCCCCCGTCGTGGTGGGGCGGGTCGCCACGCGTCCCGGGAGCCGGTGGACCGACGTCCTCGTCCCCGCGCGGGGCGCCCCCTTCCGCGTGGACGCGCGGGAGGGGACCCTGTCCGTGACGCTGCACGGCGCCGCCGTGCCCGCCGGGGCCCCCGCCGTGTCCGCGCCGCCGCTCCTCCTCGGCGCCGCCTGGAGCGAGGGCGAGGGGGGGAGCGCGCGCCTGGACCTCGACCTGGCCGCCGAGCCCTGGGGGTACAAGGCGTTCTACGAGCCCGACGGCACCCTGGTGCTCCGCCTGCGGCACCCCCCGGCCATCGACCCGGCCCAGCCGCTGCGCGGCATCCGCATCCTGCTGGACCCCGGGCACCCCCCGGCGGGCGCCACCGGCCCCACCGGGCTCCGCGAGGCCGAGGCCAACCTGGCCATCTCCCTCCCGCTCGCCGCGCAGCTCCGCGCGCGCGGCGCCGACGTCCACATGACCCGCACCACCGACACGGCGGTGGAGCTGGGGGACCGCACCGAGATGGCCGTCCGGATCGACGCCGACCTCCTGGTGTCCGTCCACAACAACGCCCTGGGCGAGGGCTCCAGCCCCTTCCGGGCCACCGGGACCAGCACCTACTACTTCCACCCCGGGTCCGCCGGGCTGGCCGCGGCGCTGAACCGGGAGATCGTGGACGTCACGCGCATCCGGGACATCGGCGCGCGCCAGGGCAACCTGGCCCTGGTGCGCCCCACCTGGATGCCGAGCACGCTCACCGAGTCGCTCTTCATGCTGATCCCCGAGCAGGAGGCCGCCCTCCGCGACCCGGAGCTCCTGGAGCGCCTGGCCGCCGCGCACCTGCGCGGCATCGAGGCCTTCCTGCGCGGCCGGGCGGCGGCGCGATGAAGGCCGTCGTGATCGCCCGCTCCGGCGGGCCCGAGGTACTGGAGCTGGCCGAGCGCCCCGTCCCCGAGCCGGGCCCCGGGGAGATCCGCGTGCGGGTGCACGCCTCCGCCCTGAACCGCGCCGACCTCCTCCAGCGGCGCGGCACCTACCCCGCCCCACCGGGAGCGCCGCAGGACGTCCCCGGCCTCGAGTACGCGGGCGAGGTGGAGGCCGTGGGCGAGGGGGCCGGGCTCTGGGCCGTGGGGAACCGGGTGATGGGGATCGTGGGGGGCGGGGGGCACGCCGAGCAGGTGGTGGTGCACGAGCGCGAGGCCATCCGCGTCCCCCAGGGATACTCCTGGGAAGAGGCCGCCGCCGTCCCCGAGGCGTTCCTCACCGCCTACGACGCCCTGTTCGCCCGGCTCGAGCTGCAGATGGGGGAGCGGGTGCTGATCCATGCCGTGGGGAGCGGCGTGGGGACCGCCGCCCTCCAGCTGGCCCGCGCCGCCGGCGCCACCGTCATCGGCACCTCGCGCAGCGCCGCCAAGCTCCGCCGCGCCGAGGAGCTGGGGCTGGACGTGGGGATCGACACCTCCACGGAGGACCTGGCCGAGGCGCTCAACCAGGCCACCTACGGGAGCGGCGTCCACGCCGTGGTGGACCTGGTGGGGGGAAGAGCCTGGAGACCACCCTGCGGGGGCTGGCGCCGGGAGGCCGGGTGGTGGTGGTGGGGACGGTGGGCGGCTCGCGCGCCGAGATCGACCTGGGTCTCCTCCTGCGGCGCCGCATCCGCATCATCGGCACCGTGCTCCGCTCCCGTCCCCTGGAGGAGAAGATCGCCCTGGCGCGGGAGTTCTCCAAGGCCGTGGTCCCGCTCCTCT
>CAVTCB010000018.1:0-978640 GCA_963733105.1 uncultured Gemmatimonadales bacterium
TAACGACACAAGGGTCAGGGGTGCGGACCGGCGCGCAAGACTTTCGTCCCGCCGAAAACATGCCCGGCCCCGCATCCCCTGCAGCCGATTGTTAGGCGCTGGCACCCGCGGCTGTTGCTGTTTTGGAGCGCAGATGCCGCACGAGGGATCACCAGTTTCCAGTCAGCCGAGCGTCTCCTTGGTGGAGAAGGTCAAGCATCGCCGAGAACGAGACTCGCTGCGGCAACCCCGAGACCCACAAGCGTGAACATGCCGAACACCCAGCGAAAACAGCGAGCGTAGCTGAAGTGCCCACTGTGGAGAGGGTACAGCTTCAAACGCTTGCTCGAAGCCTCCTCCCGGGAAAAGAGCCGAAGTGCATGCGGCAGATCCTCTTGGTCGGGTAGCTCATGCTGCCTATCCAAGAACTTGATGGCGTCCTCGCCGTTCTTGACCAGTTGTCTAGTCCTTTCGTCCATCTTCCAGAAGACGAAGGAAAAAAAGGCCAGCAACACGCCAAAGAATGCCATCCACTTCGATAGTCCGCCATTCTTGACGGAAAGCGCAAACCCTCCGAGTAGTGCAGTTGAGAGAAGAATGTAGAAGTGAAAGGCGCGTAGCCGGTGGTCGGCATGAAGCGAGAAGTAGTCCCACGCGTAATTGCGAAAGGTCTCATCAAGGGACAGGGCCTTATCAGATGTTTCGGTCATCAGTTTCTCCCTAGGCGTGGAATATGTCCCCTGCTTCAGTTCGCGATCGCAAGCACCAAAGGTACCGCTCGCTGCCTGAGACGAACCGAGTGAGACACACGGTAGCTCCGGGAGGACCTGCGGCTGCGGCGATGTTTGCCCAGCGGCCTAACGACACAAGGGTCAGGGGTGCGGGGCCGCCGCGGAAGCCTTTCGCCGGCCGAAAACATGCCCGGCCCCGCATCCCCTGCAGCCGATTGTTAGGCCGCGTACGGAGTCTCAGCCTACGGCTACTTCCGCCTCGGAGGGATTACCGCGGCTGCCGTTCGATTGCTGCCCAACGCTAAATTTAAGGCGCACTCTGGATACCTGGAAGGTTCGCGATCGTCTTACCATTGTGCCACACGTCGCGACTGACCGCGATTACCGTGGCGCCGTAGGTTACGGCCCACACTGACTTGTCGACCATGATGACGGTTTCGAAGATCGCCTGCTCCTGAGGGTCGATGACCGATGAGCGAGGTGTCGTATCACGGTTATACTCGACGGGGTGCCACCGGCCCAGGTGTCGTGATGATCTCGGCTCCGCAGCGTGCTCACTAAGTTCGAGCGATACCACAGGGTCCCATATTGGTACGGGACCTATGTTCTCCAAGGAGATGCGGACCGCATGGAGGTTCTGAGTGGCACTCGCAGCCATCACCTCTATCTCGAAATCCAATTTAGCCTTTGGCGTGAACAGGCGACCATGGAAGAAGCGGAAGTACGACGCTACGGCACCCAGGACGAGGATCGCACACCCGACGAGCTTTGTGACTACGTCAATGACATCCTTGTTTTCGGTCAACCAAGACTCGGTGACCCAGTCGTGCCGAACTGCATTTGCAACGAAGAGCACCGCCACTACCGCGAGGAGCCACGAGGCGAGTAGTCGTCTGTCACGCATGGGAAACGGCTCTAGCGGAAAAGCGTCACGAGAAGTGCCAACGCGACGAGGGAGAGGATCACGACCAAGCCGATTCCACGAACCGGCGTTTCTTTTCGGTGCATTGGAGCCTCCTAAGAGGAAGGGTTGGTATGCGACAGTGCTTCGTGAGCGGCCTAACGTCCAGGTTAAGCTGCGAAGCCGCGGGGTTGGAGCCATGCCGCCGGGCCGGAGCGGTGCGCGGCTTCGTCAGCTTCAACCACTCGTTAGGCCGCAATGCGAGCGGACGCGTGAGTTGTCCATTCGCTATTGCTGTCGTCCCTCCAAGCCGCGGCTCGGCTGCCGCCTCTCGACGAAGTAATAGTGGTTCTCGCCCTCGTCCTGCGCTTCGGCCACCCACGTCAGACCGGCATCGCGCAGCAATCGCTCATAGGTTTGCGCCCCGAGTGACTGCGACTGACGGCCGGTCATGGCATCCAACCATTCGAGGGGCTCTTTAGGGGCCGTGAAGAGGAAACGCCCTCCGGGGTTGAGCGCGCCCGCCACCTTCTCGATGACAAGCGCTTGAGCTACTGGCTTGAGCAAGAACAGGAGCCCCCAGGCAAGCACACCATCGAAGGTCCGGTCGAAGAACTCAGACGCTTCGACCGTGTTTTGCTCGATCGGCACGCCCGGGAAGCGCTCGCGGAATGCAGCGACCATCGCCGATGATGCATCGACTGCGTAGGTCGCGAGGCCGGCCTCCTGCAGGATCCGCGTGCTCGGCTCACCGGGGCCGGAGCCGAGGTCGAGGACTGTCGCACCCGGGGGAAAGGCTTGTGCCCACGCCCGGACGGTGGCGGCGCCGATCGCATCGCCGACCAGGGGACGGGTGCCACGTCCGGCAACGTAAATGCTCGCGATCCCCTCATATCCATTGGAACCATCCTCGCTCATTGGCATCAATCCGAGTGTCGACGAGAGTTGGGGTGCGGCCTAACGCCTCGCCGATCAGCGGCGGCCGAAGGCCGTCCGCTGCATCGGCTGGTTGGGCGGCACTTCCAGGCGCCCAAGGCGAGGGCGTTTCGCACTGCTACGCCTCGTTGTAGGCTCTCTCGAGCTCAGCCACGTCGAGCTTCACCATCGTCATCATGGCTTCCATCACGGCCTTCACCTTCCTGGGGTCCCTGTCACGGATCAGCTCGGTGAATCGTCTCGGGACAATTTGCCAGGTGAGACCGAAGGGGTCTTTGATCCAACCGCATTGCGTGGGCTTCGCTCCTGCCTTCACGAGCTTGTCCCAGTATTCATCCACTTCATCCTGATCCACGCAGTCCACGTAGAGCGAGACCCCCTCGGAGAAGCTGAAGTACGGCCCTCCGTTGTAGCCCATGAAGAGTTGACCACCAACGACGAACTCGGCGGAGCTGATGGGACCGTCCTTGCCCGTGCGGGCGACGTTGCGTACTTCGGAGTTCGGAAACGTCGCGGTGTAGAACTCGATTGCCGCTTCGAGCTGGTCGTTGAACATGAGGAAAGGTGTCACTTTGTTCATGGGAGTGTCTCCTCTGTGAAGGCGATGCTCTTTTCCGCCCAACGATTAAGCTTCAGGCGCGAGTGGCCCCGCCGCCGCTGAAGGTGCAGCGATGCCTGGCCGCGAGTCGCCTGCAAGCATTTGTTAGGCCGGGGGATGCTTCCACATTCGGCTGCCAAACCAGTACCCGGCCACTACCCAGATTGGGAGTGTCAGGACGGAAGAGGTCACGTGAGACCACACTGGCCGCGATGGTTGGTCAAATATCCAGCTGGTCACGAGGGGCTGGAAGACGGAGACGAAGAGCCACACGGGAAGGCCCCAGCGGAGGATCCCCACGTGGAGAATGAATGCATGTTTTCCGCGTGCCCGGAAGCGCTCAGTGGCTACTCGACGACGTTGAAGGAAACTGGGTCTGTCCATTGGAACCCCTGGCATTGCGTGAGGGCCTAACGCCCAAAGCTCAGTCGCATTCAGCTTCGCACCAGAACCTGAGCGGCACACCGACCGGCGCACAAGCCCGCAGCGCCCACCACCGGCTGAGAAGCTGAATGTCGACTGAGCGAACGTTAGGCCACGAGAGGACTTAGCCCGTGCTGAGCTGCGGCGTGCACAGAGGCCTGAATGCTCCACGCGCCACTGAGCGGCTGCGCAGGTTAGCCGCTCGACTCGAGCCCGACTAGCAGTTGGGCCGGCTCCAAACCGAGGGCTTCGGCTAAGCGGACGATGTTCACCAACGCATGCTGGTCCCAAGGTGCAGAGCGAACGCTACCCCACACACGGCGAACAGCCACGGATATCGGTGGCGCCCCCAACTCAGGAGCCCTTCCGCTTCGTCGGCTTCGGCATCGGCAGCGCCGCTTCGGTCACGCGGAAGGCCGCCGACAACAGCTCGCGGTTGTCGAGATGCTCGTCCAGCACGAAGTGAGGTTTGGCTCCCGGGTACGGTGCGCCTTCGGACGGTGCTCCGAGAAGTTCGCGCCCCGCCTCCGTCGGCTTCAGAAAGAGCTGGTTGTCGCAGACCAAAGCGACGATTTTGCTGCCCACGTAGAGCCCGTACTCACCAAACATCTTCTTGAAGGATACGGCACCCACGTCGCGAAGCTGATCGCAGACGTGCTGAACATACGCGAGGTCAGATGCCATGGAAGGTTCCTAGGAGAGGGCCTAACGACTCGGCGATAAGCCGCCGGGGGCGAGCGAAATGCCGAAGCCTGCTCCGATGCCGGCGCCCCCGGTCGGCTTTATCGTCCTTGTTAGACTGACCCGGGGCGAGTTCCAGAACGGTACCACCGATACGTCGCGTGAAATCCGCCCGAAACGGTCTCAGGCGCGTTGTGAAGTAGGTCTTCGATCTCCGCAAGCGTGAAGAAGCGCGTGTCACGAACAGCCTGTGGATCTGCGCGCACCACGCCATTGTGGGTGGTATCGAACAAGTGAAAGGCATGACGGATACTTGGTGGAATTTCGGAATGGTGCGCGAAGCCGCTCCCAACTGGTTGAAGTAACGGGATGAAACCGAGTTCCTCCAGCGTCTCCCGGCGCGCACCGTCTTCTGGTGTCTCACCGACGAGCAGGTGGCCCGCGGCAGAGTGATCCCAGCGACCGTCGGACGCTCGCCGTTGAAGCAGCAAGCGCCCCTCGGAGTCGAACACGTATACGACGGCGATCGGGTGGAGAAGTGCGCATTCGTGCGCGAAGTCGATGGTCACCGCCCTTTCCGGGCGCCCGTCCTCATCCGTGCACGAGCAGATGGTGTCGAACTCGGTCGCCGCCAAGGCCAGCACGAGGTCAGTGACACGTCGTAGGTCGTCGTTCACCAGGTAGACTGTGCAGCAAGCATACGGCCAGAACGACGGGCTGTTTTCTAGGATGGCCAAGCCGTTGGCAAATCGCTCGGTCAACCCGGCCTCGTCAAACTGACTCGCGGCCGCCTTCCCTTCCAAACGCGTTCGCCACGACTCAAGGGAGGGCGGTACAAGATGAATGCAGAGAAGCGACTCACTGATGGAGGTACTCGACGGTTCGGCGGAGGCGCGAAGCAAACCCTTACCCTCAGCGTAGAAGCGGCATGTCCCCTTCAGCTCCATGAGGGTTTCGCGCCGATAGCCGTAGCTTGCGCCCCACGTGCGGCTCACGCCCATCAGGGCGTTGGCAGCCTGCAACGACGCGAATTCCGATGGCTCGACGAACTCGTAGTCTTCAGCGCGCTCATCGGGTCGGATCCTTCGCGTGGTGACTCGGGGGAATCGCGCAAAACCTGCGCGCTCCAGCAGACGGCTTACGGATGTCTTGCCAACACCCGGAACCCCGTCCAGAACGAGAACCGGATTGGAAGGCAAGCGCGTTCGCACCGAAGCGAGAGACGCGTGTTCCAAGGCAAAAGGGAGACTCGCCGGAAGCGGCCGGCAGTCGTAACCGACGGTTCGCAGGGTTCGGCCGACTGCGTCGTGCCAGGTCGCGGGCGAGGGTGAGGCGTGAGTCATCCAGAGTTGGTCAGTCTAACGACACAAGGGTCAGGGGTGCGGGGCCGGCGCGCAAGACTTTCCTCCGGCCGAAAGCATGCAAGGCCCCGCATCCGCTGGCAGCCGATTGTTAGGCCGCATCGCACGGCAGAGCAACGACTTGCAGCGAGAACTGGCGTCGCGGAAGGACGGTACATGCGCGTGATTACTCCTCACACGGCTTTCCAATCCAAAGCTCAACAAGGCCTGATCTAGCAGCTAAGCCAGAAAGATACTGAACTGGTAGGTCTTGAGGGCAACCAGCTTTCCTAAAGAATTCCTCTGCGATTTGCTGTACCTGCTGTGCCGTTCGTCGATCCTGCGCATGGAAATAAGCCACTCGAGACGAGATTCTACCCGAAATACGCTGTGCGCCAGGAGTGGGAATGTGATTGCGAAAAAACTCCCCGCGCAATGCTTGCACGGTTTCGTCGCTGACACTATCGCTGCGCTGAATATAAATGACTGGGACCTCGCCTTTAGAATAACTTTCGAGCGTCCTATTTAACGACTCTAGTTCGCGCTGTTTCTCTTGGATTTGAGAATTGAGCATCCGCGTAGCCACTGCCAGGCTGTCGGTCACGGTTTGGGCAGAGTCTAACCGACTACGCGCGTGCTCAACTTGTGCCATGGCGTTCATTGCCTGGCGCGCTTGGTAGACTGAGAAGGCAAGAACGAGCGTGGCAAGCGCTATCGGAAAGCTGGTCCACAGAATTGCCTTGCGTCTGTTCGCACGCTGCCGATCCCTTATCGACCGTAGCGTCTCTTCATAGCTCGGCTCGGGGTTAAGCTCTTGCCGACTCATAATCCTAATCGCTTGTCGAAGAGGCGTTCGACGCGCTCGCAGAGGCGTTCATACTCCTGCGAGTTGGGGGCTGCAAGCAGTGAAAACTGCTCAATCTCCTGCTTTAGACTCTGCAACGCAGATATGCGGTCCCTTTCAGATGATATGTCTTTGGCGCGTGTAGTTGACAAAGAAGCAGTGAAAGTACCGCCGAGCGTTAGAACCCATTTCCAGTAATCTGGCACCACAAATTGGGTTAACACGGTACCAGTGACAATCAAACCTATCCCAATGAGTACGAGCGCAGCCGTAACTCGTCTCTGCATCTGATAGGCCTGTTGGCTTAGTTTTATAGTTTCTTCTAGAAACTGGATACGGTTCATCGAATTATCGTCATCTCTCGTGCGCCGATGAACGCAATACTCACGTCAGCGAGATTTAGCAGGTTGCTGAAGAATCGCGACTGTTCGGCCGATTGTGGATAAGTGCAGCCCTGGTGGGCCCTGAACGGCTGATTCGACGCACTTTCCTTCGGCTTTGTGCCCAGAGCAGGCCGTTTTCGGCCCACTTGGGCACACTTCGCCTCAGGCAGGTGCTCCGCAACTCGGGGCCAGGCGCGCCAGGCGCAGCAGGTTGTACGCGGCGCCGACGACCAGCGCCTGCTGGCCGATCTTCCAGCGCCCCACGTGCCGGGCGCGCCGGAGCCCTCCGATGGTCTTGGCCCAGCCGAAGATCTCCTCCACGCGCTTGCGGATCCGCTGCGAGACGCGGTACGTCTCGCTCTGCTGCCGTTCCCGTGCGCGCCGCCGGGCCTCGGCGGCCTCATCGGTGCCCACGATCTCGCCCCTGCGCGTGGGCACGTGCGGCACCACCTGCTCCTCGTGCTCCAGCGTGTGCAGGAACGGCCCCGCATCATAGCCGGCATCCGCCCCCAGGGTACGCACCCGGACCTGCTGCCGTTCTCGTGTGCGTCGCACCATCCGCAACGCCTCCTCCCGCTCCGCATGGCCGTCCGCCGCAGCCACCGAGATGTCGATCAGCAGCCCCTTGCGGTTCTCCATCAGCGCGTGCGCCGAGTGGCACAGCCGGCTCGCCTGGCCGGCCGCCTTGCGGTACAGCCGTGCCTGCGGGTCGGTGATCGACTGGTGCGTGGCGTTGGTGCGCTTCTCCCCCCGGAAGTTGACCGTCGGGTTGCCCGGATCGCCGTCGTCCGAGCCGTCACTGACCTTCTGGTCTGTGCCGTCCTTGCGCCGGAAGCTCTTCATCGAGCCGTAGCTCTCGATCAGCGTCCCGTCGACCGTGAAGTGATCCCCACTGGCCACCTTCTCCAGGTAGGCACCCTCGACCACCCGGTCGAAGAAGCTGCGGATCAGCCCGTGCTTCTCGAAGCGCTCCCGGTTGGTCGTGAAGCTCGTCGCATCCCACACCGGCGCATCCAGCGACAGGTCTAGGAACCACCGATAGAGCAGGTTCACCCGGATCTCCTCCACCAGGCGCCGCTCCGAACGCACGCTGTAGAGCGCTTGCAGCAGCAGCGCCTTCAGCAGCATCTCCGGCGGGATGCTCGGCCGCCCCAGCTTCGAGTACGCCCGGCGGAACTCGCCGTCCATCGCGCTCAGCACCTCGTCCGCACGGCGCTTGACCGCCCGCAGCGGATGATCCGGCTCGATCAGGCTTTCGATGTCAATCGCGTACCAGAGCGGCTGCTGGGGGCTGACCTGTCCGCGCATCTGCTTGCCTCCGGGTGTGGGTTCCCCACAATCTACTCTCCCCACCCCCGTTCCGATGCCCCTTTTTCAGCGACCTGTTAGGTGTCTACACGGAACAACGCAATCACGAGCGGTGGCGTCGGTTTTGAACGACATCGTGAGCAGGAGTGTTCAACTGCTCGAGTTGGTCAGCGAACGAAATTAGCTGGACGCCACGTTCGCGTGCCAACGACACAAGGGTCAGGGGTCCGAGGCCGGCGCGCAAGACTTTCGTCCCGCCGAAGCCTGCGGCTGCCGCGGTGCTTGCCCAGCGGCCTAACGACCCAAGGGTCAGTGGTGCGGGGCCATCGCGCAAGACTTTCGTTCCGCTAAAAAACATGCCCGGCCCCGCATCCACTGCAGCCGATTGTTAGGCCGCGCGTGGACTCAGCGTGCGCAGCCTTTAGGATTTCTCATCCGCGCCTTGTTCGAGTTGGCGAATAAGGCGTTCCAACTCCTTTCCGCGCTCCCGGGCGAGGCGGAGGAGCACCCGCTCCCAACCTGCTGGCGGGGTGCGGTAGCTGTTCGCTTCGGAGCCAGACGCATCTGTCTGATCGTCTGCGGCTGCAACCCGCCGTCTACTTCAGCCGGAGCCCCGGCTATTCTAGAAATGAATGGCCGGCAGCTTCCGCGATCCTTCGCTGGGAAGCGCTGAGTGCCGCCCAGATAGAACGTACTTGTCGGCGAGACATCTGAGCCAGATCGTCGCGGTACTTCTGTCGCTTCAAACTGATTTTGAAGAAGCTGGGATTGTGATCGATCTTGTTTTCAGAGAGGCGCCAGAGGACGACTGCCCCGAACTTCGGGGTCAGATACCCATGCTCGCGGTAGTATCGAAGTGCGTTACGAAGGATTGGGTTCTGCTCAGTATCGGCAACCTCTTCAAGCGCGCTGAGGCAGGACTCGTGGCGCATTTCCTCTACGAGAGCGTTAAGCTTCCGCTTTGCGCGGGTTGGAGATAGCCGCTCCCCTTCGTCATATACCCCGACATCGAATCTCAGGATGCAACTAGACCCCACCCAGAGCTTTGCGTTTGTCTGGTCGTTGGTTATAAGGAAGTGATAGCGAAGGTTCTCTTGCTCACATAGCTGGCACACCTCAGTCGCGGTTCGATAATCCTGCGTCTCGCCTGTGAACTGCCATTCTGCGAACGCTTGCGGCAACCGCTGCGTTGCTGAGCGGGTGAGTAGGTTGCGGCGGACCGCCTCAGTATATTCATGACTCATCGCATGCTTCACGGCAAGAGAAGCCCAAAATCTACGCAACAGCTATTAGACTACGCGCGAACCTTCGCCCGTTCAACTCTCACGCTCCTCAGCTGTCGCATCGAGCTCGTTGGCTAGGGCTGTGCGCGGCAGCCACGGGCATACCCGCGGCTGCCGCGATGTTTGCCCCAGCGGCCTAACGACACAAGGGTCAGGGGTGCGGGGCCGGGGCACAAGACTTTCATCCGGCTGAAAGCATGCAAGGCCCCGCATCCCCTGCAGCCGATTGTTAGGCCGCTACCGCGCGCGAGTCAAGAACGCTTACCCCGCGTCTGGCTCTCCAACTGCTCCGCCAGATCCTTGAAATGCGGTCGCAGCCTTAGACGCTCCGCGTCTCCAACCGTTTGACGAGTTAACGACAGAAGGTATAGTGCCAGTAGAATTGCACACGCCACAGAAACCCAACCGACAACTCGCGAAAATACGAACCCAGCAACACCAATTGTAGACGAAAGAAGCACAAACCCGATACCCAATGCTTTTACTTGAAAATCCAAGCGTTCAACGATGAACTCTGGCGTCGGAGTATATTTTTCGTAACGATCCTCCACCCACCAGTCTAGTCGCAGATTGCCTTCCAGAGAGGCGAGAGTCATCAGCGATGACGCACTCTCTAAGAGCCCGATAATGAAGATAGTTGTGGTAAGGGTGAGGAGCGAAATTGCCACTGTCAATGTATTCGACTTTGGAAGGCTAAAAAGCGTGAAGAGAGAGGCCATCGACAAGCCGGCCATGATGCCCGCGACAGTGAAAAACGTCGTGGCAAGCTCGCGGTTCTCTTTTAGCTCAGCTTGGAGGTCGCGCTTCCACTTGCTCACGACATCCTCGACTTGCGCTGCTGAGTCGATCCTGGTACCAGTTCCACTCGACAGCGGTAGATCAGAATGCGGTGTTTGTATGGGCACTGGCGTTCCTCGCCAACCTGGGTAAGTGGCCTAACGACACAAGGGTCAGGGGTGCGGGGCCGCGCGCAAGCCTTTCATCGCGCCGAAAGCATGCAAGGCCCCGCATCCCCTGCAGCCGATTGTTAGGCGCCCGAGGGCCTGCCCCCACACTGAACCAGAAAAGCGCGCCGCAGGTGGTGGCACCGCCGGGCCGCGGAGCTGGTGCGCACCGGCGTGGCGCGCCCAAGCCTGGTTGTTCAGCGGTCCGCGCAAGACAGCCGCGCCGCACGTGCGCTCGCCGCAGCGCGTCGCGGCCTGGTGCGCGGCGGTGATCAGCGCCCCGGATGTCTCGGCCGGGAAGCTCGCGACACGGAAGCCTGTCGCCGCGCCGAGTGCGCCGCACCGAGGCCTGTCCCGGCGGCGCCTAACGCCTCAAGGGTCAGGGGTGCGGGGCCGCCGCGCAAGCTTATCCTCCGGCCGAAAGCATGCGCGGCCCCGCATCCGCTGCAGCCGATTGTTAGGCGGCCGCAGGAGCAAGGCCCGCCCTGCAAGCCAGGTGTGGAGCATCAAGCACGTGCCGGACGCACTCGCTCAAGGCGACCAGATAATTCGAATCGAGCGCGGCACCGCCTGCCCGGTTGGTCCGCGTTCACGGGCAATGTATCCGCGTCGCTCGAGTGTCTTGACCATCTGGTTGACGGAGGGTGCCGATACCAAAAAATGCCGTGCGATGTCGGTTTCTGCCGGAGGGACGCCGTACCGCGTAGTGAATTTCCGTATGAAATCAAGGTAGTCACGCTGTCGGGCCGATGGCTGATCAAAAGCGCGCGCCTGCGTGCCTTCCGTCGCAGGCTCCTGAAACGATGCCACCACGGGTTCAGCGTGCGCCGAGAACGTGAGTGATGAGCCGTCGGTGAAGCGGATGCTCAAAGCGTCCTCTGCAACCGACTCCACGTGAGAGACTGTAAGACCGGCGACTCGTCGCGAGAGCTTCTTTAGGTGCACGTTGGGCTCTGGAGATTGTACACGGGTGCGACTTCACTGGTTGATTGACAAGCCGCCTAACGACACAAGGGTCAGGGGTGCGGGGCCGCCGCGCAAGGCTTTCCTTCCGCTCGAAAGCATGCCCGGCCCCGCATCCCCTGCAGCCGATTGTTAGGCCGCGCCGGCGACCGGCGGACCCGGGCGTGTGCGCTGGGCTACCGCAGAGCTTCGCGAGCTAAATCTACAAGACGCTCTTCGATGAATTGCGGGGTAATCTGCTCAAGCGGGAAGGTTCCAATCGAGCCGGCCTGCCCGCCCTTGCCCGGAGCCATTGTGCTCTGATCAAGCCGGACCTTCTGCTCTCTCGCTTCAGCGATGACGCTGAGCTTGGGATAGTCGTGGTTCCGATGTTGATAGCTTCTCCCGCCCGGGAATAGATAGAAAGTTATCGCCGCAAACGGCACTCTACTTCCATCTCTCGACTCTGGGTCCATGATCTCGTACGCGCAGCCGTGGCCGGTGAGATAGTCTCCGAACGCTGTCATCGAAGGCCGGATGACCGCTTCGCGATGCTGAGCGAAGCGGCCAAGGAAAGCATCCTCGGCTGACGTCCGTTTCTCAGCGGCGACACGCGCTGCATCTTGCGCGTCCTTACGCTTGCGCAAGATCTCGTCGAGCGCCGACCTGGTCTCTTCGTTCAACGCCATGCCGGATGTGCTTACGTTGATCCTGTTGAAGCCGCAAGAGGGATCACCTGCGGCTTGCCGCGATGCCTGCCCCAGCGGCCTAACGACACAAGGGTCAAGGGTGCGGGGCCGGCGCGCAAGACTTTCATCCGCACGAAGACATGCAAGGCCCCGCATCCCCTGCAGCCGATTGTTAGGCAGCCGCGCTCACGGAAGTGGGTCTAAGGCCGCGGCTCGATCTCGTTCGTGATGACCTGAGTGTCAAAGTGGGTCGGTAGGTGGTTGCGACTGATAAGCAAACGCCGACGTTCGATGGGCTCAGCTAGCACAAACGTCGGGGAGCGATCCTCGATAAGCCCTTGCTCCGTAAGCTCCATCACTGCCAAACCGACCACGGAGCCGTCCTCCGAAATCTCTCTGTACCGCTCGACCGTTCCGAGAATCACGCTGTCGTCGGCTTCGATGTCCTCGCGAAGTAAGTCTCGAATCTTGAGGTGAACGCGGCCGAGCGCCGAAATGTAGTCTCGCACAAAGATACGTACGTCGCGTGCGAGATCTCCAGTAATTTTCTTGCGACTGCCCGGCTCCATTTCCGCCAGAACGGGCCGTTTGACCTTCGGATCTTCAGCAAGCTTGCGCAGATTCACCTCCGGCTCGATAGCGTAAGTTCTAAACCTCCGGCCGTCCGGGCGCTCGACCCAGGCCGAACGTTGTAATGCGCTGTCGATTGCCGATCCTCGATGCTGCATGAATCGCCGGAGTTCTACGCACACACGGTAGCCGAGCACGGCGGAATGCTCGTATCGGAAGTACTCCTTGGCTGTTGACACCTTCGGAGACCCACTTCCATACCGAGTACTGATAATGTGCGGGGCCTGGTCGCAGTAGCCGTGCGCGGTGGTAAGCATGTTCGCGAAGCGCCGCGCGATGAGTTGAAGGACGTCAGCAGGGCCGGCCCATTCGTCTTGCCCGAAGTATGTAGCATATTTCAGCGTAACGGAAAGGAGCTCAAGCTCAAATTCCTCGTAGTTCTCGAGTAACAGGTTAAAAAGGTACTCCAAGGCCAGGTATTCGAGTACGTGCCGCTTTGCCGCGACAATGCCATCATACTCGCCTCTGCTGAGATCGATTGATGTCGGCTTACCAAGCACGTACTTGCTGAGCACAAATCTACTCACGCGGAACCTTTCCCAAGGAGCCTAACTTCTGTGTAGACTGAAGATCGTCCACATATCACGCAGGCTCACCTGCCGTAAGTGTCCGTCTGTGTATGCGATAGGTGCGAGCCTGGATGGGGCATCCTGGATCCCGTTCCACATACCACGCAAGCATACATCAGGAGAGGGCACGTCCTATCTCCTGATCCTGCGAATGATTGTCCGTCTGGCAGCGAACTCGCATATCAGGATATGCGGAGACGGGTTCCGCATAGCTCCTTGTGGGACGGAATACGGAACCCCCATCTTGGTTCCTCCTGCCGCAGTATAGGTCCGCTCTCTTTCGGGCACAAGGAACCAATGTCCTCACCGAAGCTTCTGGACCAGGTCAGGCACACCCTGCGGCTCAAACACTTCTCCATCCGCACAGAAGAGGCGTACACACGCTGGATCAGGAGATTCATCGTCTTTCACGGGAAGCGGCACCCCGCAGAACTCGGGGCAGGGGAGGTCCGGGCGTTCCTCTCCCACCTCGCCACCGAAGGCCAGGTGGCCGCGTCCACGCAGAACCAGGCCTTCAACGCGCTCCTGTTCCTTTACCGCAACGTCCTGCAGGTCGAACTGGGACCGATCCAGGACATCGTCCGCGCCCGGAGGCCGGCCAGGCCTCCCCGTGGTCTTCACGCAGCGTGAGGCGAGGGCGGCTCTCGCACACCTCGAGGGAACGCACCGGCTGGTTGCAGGCCTGCTGTACGGGTCCGGGCTCCGGCTCCTGGAGGGGCTCCGCCTGCGCGTGAAGGACCTGGACTTCGAGACTGGCCAGGTGGTGGTGCGCGATGGGAAGGGGCAGAAGGACCGGATCACCATGCTTCCGGCGCGGTTGAGGGCACCCCTTGAAGACCAGTTGCAGCGCGTGCGTGCGCTGCACGAGCGGGACCTCGCTGAGGGATTCGGGGCCGTGTACGTTCCCGGCGCGCTCGCCCGCAAGTATCCCGGCGCACCCCGGAGCTGGGGCTGGCAGTACGTGTTCCCCGCGCGCCAGCGCTCCACGGACCCGCGCTCCGGCGAGGTGCGCAGGCACCATCTCTCGGAATCCGCCGTGCAGAAGGCCGTCAGGGAGGCTATTCGGAAGGCCGGGATCGCCAAGACCGGCAGCTGCCACACCTTCCGGCACTCCTTCGCCACCCACCTGCTGGAGACCGGCTACGACATCCGCACCGTGCAGGAGCTTCTGGGGCACAGGGACGTGCGCACCACCATGATCTACACCCACGTGCTCAACCGGGGCGGCATGGGCGTGCGCAGCCCGCTCGACGCCTGACCCGCATGCACAGCGGGCCGGGGCATCCTGCCCCGGCCCGCCTGGCCGTCACCCTGCCCGTACCGGCGCGGCTCAGATGTGCAGCGCGTGCCCCAGCGCCGCCAGCGCGGCCTCGGCCACGGCCTCGGAGAGCGTCGGGTGCGGGTGCATGGCGCGGTCCATCTCCTCCACCGTGGTCTCCAGGTGGCGCCCCACCACGAACTCCGCGATCAGCTCCGTGGCGTGCGGGCCCACGATGTGCGCCCCCACCACCTCGCTGTACTTCTTGTCGCGGATCACCTTCACGAAGCCGTCCGTGTCCCCCGCCGTCAGCGCGCGGCCGTTGGCCGTCCAGGGGAAGACGCCCACCTCGATGTCCAGCCCCTGCTCGCGCGCCTGCTCCTCCGTGAGCCCCACCGAGGCCACCTCCGGGTGGCAGTAGGTGCAGTTGGGGATGTTGCCGTAGTCGATCCCCGCGTGCGGGTCGCCGTGGATGGCCTCGATGCAGGCCACGCCCTCGTGCGAGCCCTTGTGCGCCAGGAGCGGCGGCCCGGCCACGTCGCCGATGGCGTAGACCCCCTCCACGTTGGTGCGCATCTGCCGGTCCACGGCGATGAAGCCGCGGTCGGTGAGCTTCACCCCCGCCGCCTCCAGCCCCACGTCCTCCGTGTTCGGCGCGCGGCCGATGGCCGAGAGCACCCGCTCCGCCTGGATGGTGACGGTCTCGCCCTTGGCGCTCTTCACCGTGAGGGTTACGCCGTCCTTGCCGACCTCGGCCTTCTCCAGCATGGCGCCGGTGTGGATGGTCATCCCCCGCTTGCGGTAGCTCTTCTCCACCACCGCCGAGCAGTCCTTGTCCTCCAGCGGGAGGATGCGCGGCGCGGCCTCGATGATGATCACCTGCGTGCCGAAGGCGGCGTACACGTCCGCGAACTCGCACCCGATGGCCCCGGCGCCCACCACCGCCAGCGTCTTCGGCGCCGTCTGCGACATCATGGCGTCCGTGGAGTCCCAGACGCGGTCGTGGTCGATCTTGAGGAAGGGAAGGTCGCGCGGGCGGGAGCCGGTCGCCACGATCACGTGCTTCCCGGTGACCGTCTGCTTCCCTCCGTCCTTGTCGGTGACCTCCACCTTCCCCTTCCCCAGCAGGCGCCCGCGCCCGGCGACGTGCGTCACCTTGTTCTTCTTGAAGAGGAAGCCGATCCCCTTCACCAGGCGGTCCGACACCTGGCGGGAGCGCTTCACCGCCTGCGCCATGTCGGTCTTGATCTGCCCCACCTCCACGCCGAACTCCTTGGCGTGGCCCAGGTGGGTGATCATGGCCGCGCTCTCCAGGAGCGCCTTGGTGGGGATGCAGCCGATGTTGAGGCAGACGCCGCCCAGGAAGGTGTCTTCCACGCACGCCGTCCGGTATCCGAGCTGCGCGGCCTTGATCGCGGCGACGTAGCCCGCGGGGCCCGCGCCGACGACCACCACGTCGAAGTTGTTGTCCGCCAAGCTTCACCTCGCGGTTGCGAAAGAGGTTGCGAACGGGGAGGAACCCCCCGGATTCCGCGTGAATCCGGCACAAGGTAGGGGATGGGAGACGGGGGGGCAACGCCGCGCCCGGGGCGGGGCGTCACGGTTGTTGCAAGAGCCGCCGCGGGGACGGGCGGTTTCACCCGGGGAGCGGAGGCACGGATGGCGCCGGACACGATGGACGAGGTGCAGCGGCAGGGGCGGCGCGCCGTGCGCGAGGCGGGTCCGTGGGTGGAGCGGCTGGCCCGGCTGGGCTACGCCTCCCGCGGGCTGGTGTACGTGGTGGTCGGCGGGCTGGCGGCGCAGGCGGCGGTCGGGAGCCGCGGCGGCCCCACCGGCTCCGAGGGGGCGATGCTCGCCATCGTCCACCAGCCCTTCGGCCGGGCGCTGCTGGGCGTGGTGGCGCTGGGGCTGGCCGGGTACGCCCTGTACCGGCTGGTGCAGGCGGCGCTCGACCCGGAGGGGAAGGGCTCGGACGCCAAGGGGGCGGTCGCGCGCGCCGGGTACGCCCTCAGCGGGGTGGTCCACGCGGGGCTCGCCCTGACGGCGGCGCGGATGGCGCTGGCGGGGGGCGGGAGCGCCCGCGAGGACGCCGGCCGACGCACCGCCACGCTCCTGGAGCAGCCGTTCGGGAAGTGGCTGGCGGTGGCGATCGGGGCGGGACTCGTGGGCTTCGGCGGCTACCAGCTGTACCGCGCGTACGCGTCCGACCCGGCCAAGCGGCTGGACCTGTCCGGGATCGGGGCGGAGGCGCGCACCTGGTTCTGCCGCCTCGGGCGGGCGGGGTGGGCGGCGCGCGGGGTGGTGTTCGCCCTGATGGGCGTCTTCCTGGTGCGCGCGGCGCTCCACTCCAACCCCGGCGAGGCGCGGGGGATCGGCGGGGCGCTGGAGTCGCTCCGGGACCGGGCGTACGGGCCGTGGCTCCTGGGCCTGGTGGCGCTCGGGCTGATCGGCTACGGGGTGTTCGAGGTGGTCAAGGCACGCTACCGGCGCATCCGTCCGACGTGAGCCGCCGGGGGGAAGCTTCCTTCTTTTCTCGCTGCACGATGCCGATTCCGTTCTCCAGGACGATCCTTTTCCTTGCGGCCGCCTGCGCCCTTGCGGCCGCCCCGCGCCCCTCCGCCGCGCAGGCCGGGTGCCCCACCGCGGCGAACGCGCAGGTGAACGCGGGGTGGACCCGCTACCGCGCGGGGGACTTCGCCGCGGCGGAGCGCGAGTTCGCCGCCGCCCTGCGCCGCTGCCCCGCGCACCCGGGCGGGCGCACGGGCCTGGGGTACGCCGCACTCCAGCAGGGGCGGCTCCCGGAGGCGCGCCGCCGCTTCGAGGAGGTGCTGGCGGGCGCGCCGGACGACGTGGACGCGGCGGTGGGGCTGGGGCTGGCCGCCTGGCGCGCCGGGGACGTGGAGGCGGCCCGCACGGCGTTCACGCGCGTGCAGCGGCTGGACCCCGCGAACGAGGAGGCGCGCACCCACCTGGCGCGGATGCCGCAGGCGGGGCAGGGGGCCGCCGCCGCGGCGCCCCCGCGGCCCCCGCTCGTCCTCCCGGACACCGTGGTGTACCCGGCCCGGGCCCGGGGCGACCGCTTCGAGGTGCGCACCGCGCGCGGGTGGGAGCCGTTCTACGTGAAGGGGGTCAACATCGGCGCGGCGCTCCCCGGGAAGTACGCCAGCGAGTTCCCCGACTCGGCCACCTACGCGCGGTGGCTGGAGCAGATCGGGGCGATGGGGGCCAACACGGTGCGCGTCTACACCATGCACCCGCCCCACTTCTACCGTGCGCTGCGGGCCCACAACCTGGCGCACCCGGGCGCCCCGCTCTGGCTCATCCACGGCGTGTGGGCCGAGCTCCCACCGGGGGAGGACTACGACCACCCGGAGTGGGAGCGCGAGTTCTTCGGCGACGTGCACTTCGTGGTGGACATCGTCCACGGGCGCGCGGACGTCCCGGTGCGCCCCGGGCGCTCCTCCGGCCGCTACACGGCCGACGTGTCGCCGTGGACGCTCGGGTACATCATCGGCCGCGAGTGGGAGTCGCACTCGGTGGCGCACTACGTGAGCCTCCGCGGGAAGCGGAGCGGGTGGCGCGGGCGCTACCTGCGGGTGGAGGGGGGGAACCCGATGGACGCCTGGATGGGGAAGGCGTGCGAGGAGGTGATCGCCTACGAGATGCGCACCTACCGCGCGCAGCGCCCCGTGGCCTACACCAACTGGCCGACCACCGACCCGCTGGCGCACCCCACCGAGTCCACGATCATGGAGGAGGCGGGGATACGCCGCGCGCTGGGAGAGGCGGTCAACATCCGCCCGGTGCTGGAGGGGGACGACGCGGTGGCGCTGGACCCGAGCCTGGTGCGGGCCACGGCGGAGTTCCCCGCCGGGTACTACGCCTCCTACCACGTCTACCCGTACTACCCGGACTTCATGGTGCTGGACCCGGGGTACAACCGGGCCCGCTCTCCCTGGGGGCCCTCCAGCTACTGGGGGTACCTCACGGACCTCAAGGAGCACCACTCCGACCTCCCGGTCCTGATCTCCGAGTACGGCGTCCCGGCCAGCATCGGGATGGCCCACCTGCACCCGCAGGGGTGGCACCACGGCGGGAACCCCGAGCCGCTCATGGCGGAGGTGAACGCACGGCTCACGCGCGAGGTGGCCGCCGCCCGGATGGCGGGAGGGGTCTTCTTCGAGTGGATCGACGAGTGGTTCAAGAAGACCTGGAACACCACCGAGTTCGAGGTCCCGCTGGACCGCGACCGGCTCTGGCACAACCGGATGGACGCGGAGGAGCACTACGGGGTGCTGGCCATGGAGCCGCGCGAGCGGCTGGCGGGCGCCGACGCGGCGCGAGCGGCTCGCCTCCTGGCGCCGCCTCCCCGCCCTGTACTCCACCCCCGACGGCGCCCGCCTGCGCGCGCTGGCCGACGAGGCGTACCTGCGCCTCCTCTTCGAGCCGGGGAGCCGCCCCGCCGACGAGCTCCTGCTGGGGTTCGACCTGGTGCGCCCCGACGCGGGGGACTTCCGCTGGCCCGGCGGCGCCGGGGAGCGGCTCCCCGTGGGGATCGAGCTCGCGCTCCGCGTCACCCGTGACGAGGCGCGCCTCCTGGCCGACACCCATTCCAACCCCACGCGCGTGGTCCCCTCGGGGCAGGGGATGCGCGGCGGCCCGGTGGCCGCCCCGGAGATCGGCCGCCGCCCGCCGGGGTTCTTCCGCGGGCGCTTCATGCGCATGCTGAGCCTCCCCCTGGTGACGCGCCCCAACGAGGACGGGGTCTACGACTCGCTCCGCGTCCTCACCTCCCGCTCCCGCTACGGGCGCGACACCACCGAGTACGGCGCGCTGGGGTACGACTGGGGCATCCTCCCGCGCGGCCCCCTCCCGGACGGGCTGTGGGAGCGGCTGGACGCGCGGGGGACGGTGGAGGTGCGCATCCCCTGGCAGCTCCTGGGCGTCACCGACCCCAGCCGGCGCCTGGTGCTGCAGGACACCGCCCGCTTCCAGCGCGAGGGGGAGGGGAACGAGCTGGGGACGGTGCGGGTGGACGCCATCCGCATCGTCGCCGCCGCGCGCGACGCGGCGGGGTGGCGCAGCTTCCCCGCGGGGGGGCGGGCCGCCGACGCGGCGAGCTTCACCTGGCCCGGATGGGAGGAGCCCGAGTGGCGGGCCCGCCCGCGCCCCGTGTATGATGCCCTCCGCGACGCCTGGCGGACGCTGGACGCGCCCGTCCTCCGACAGCCCTGAAGTCCCATGCGCCTGCACCGAACCTGCGTCGTCCTCGCTCTGGCAGCCTCGCTGCTCCACTCCCCCGCCCGCGCGCAGGGGACCGCCGCCGACTCCGCCTGGGCGCGGGGCGACACCGAGACGGCCACGCGCCTCTTCGAGCAGCGCCTGGCCGCCGACTCCTCCGACGTGACCGCGCTGCACCGCGTGGCCATGTCGCGCGCCTGGGCCGGGAGGTACGCCGAGAGCCTGGCGCTCTTCGACCGGGCCGTGCGCCTGGCCCCGGCCGACCGCGCGCTCGCGCTGGACCGCGCCCGCGTCCTGGCCTGGAACCGGGACTACCCGGCCGCCATCGCCGCGCTGGACGCGGTGCTGGCGCGCGACCCCACCGCGCGCGACGCGCTGGAGGCGCGCGCGCAGTTCACCTCCTGGTCGGGGCGCTACGAGGAGTCGCTCGCCACCTACTCGCGCCTCCTGGAGATCACCCCGGAGGACCGCTCGCTCCGGCTGGCGCAGGCGCGCGTCCTCTCCTGGGCGAAGGACTACGGCGCCTCCATCGCCCGCTACGACTCGCTGCTGCGCGCCGCGCCGGACGACCCCGAGCTCCTCCTGGGGCTGGCGCAGGTGCTCTCCTGGTCCGCCCGCTTCGACTCCGCCGAGGCCGTCTACGGCCGGCTCCTGCGCGCGAAGCCCGCCGACCCGGAGGCGCTGCGGGGGCTGGCGCGGGTGGCGAGCTGGAGCGGCGACCTGGTGGAGGGGGAGCGGCGCTGGCGCCGGGTGCTGGAGGTGGCGCCGGACGACGTCCCCGGGCTGGTGGGGCTGGGGGCGGTGCTCCGCTGGCAGGGGCGCGACGCCGCCGCGCTCCCCCTCCTGCGCCGCGCCGAGCGGCTGGCCCCCAACGACGCCGACGTGCGCGAGCAGATGCGCTGGATGCGCGCCGCCCTGGCCCCGAAGGGCGCGCCCAACCTGACCCACGAGTCCGACTCGGACGGGAACCGCATCACCACCCTGACCGCCTCCGGCTCCTGGCGGGCGGCGCCACGGCTGGAGCTGCGCGCCTCCGGCTACCTGCGCGACCTGGAGCAGGCGGAGGCGCAGTCCGGGATCGCGGGCGGGCTGGGGTACCGGGCGCTGGGGGGGATGCTGACCGCCTGGACGCAGTGGGAGCCGGGGTGGACCCTCGCGGCGGGGGCGGGGGTGAGCGGCTCCGACGCCCCGGACGCGGACCCGGTGGGGACGGCGCGCGTGGCGCTGGGCTCCCCGCTGCGCAACCCGGTCAAGGCCACGCTCTCGTTCGCCCGCAGCGCCTTCGACGCGACCGCGCTCCTGGCGCGGAACCGGGTGGTGAGCACCGAGTGGGCCCTGAACGCCACCGCGAACCCCGCGCGCGGGTGGACCCTCACGGCCAACGGCTCCACGGCCGTGTACCGGGGGCGGGAGGAGAACCGGCAGGTGGCGGGGAGCGCGGCGGTGACGCGGCTGGTGTCGCGCCTGGTGACGCTGGGGGTGGCGGCGCGGGCGTTCGGGTTCGAGGAGGACCTGACCGAGGGGTACTTCGACCCGGACTTCTACGGGATCGTGGAGGCCACCGCCGGGTGGGCGCGGGAGGGGCGGCGCTGGGTGCTGGCGGCGGAGGCGGCGCCCGGGTGGCAGCAGGTGGGGAGCGAAGGGGAGCGGACGGCGTCGTTCCGGGCGACGGGGCGCGTGGGGTACGTGGTGGGGCCGGGGCGGCAGGTGGGGGTGTCGGGGGCGTACGCCAACTCGGGGCTCCAGCAGCTGGCTCCCACGGGCGGGGCGGACTACCGGTACCGTGCCGTGAGCGTGTTCTCGTCGTGGACGTTCTGAGGGTGCTCCGGCAACGGTTCCGGGGGGTGGCGCCGTCTCACAGGGAGTGTGCTTCTCGTTCGTGAACGATCCTCTCCAGGCGGAGGTCCCATGAAGACGCTCGTCCGTACGGCGGTAGCGGCGGTGGTGGTGGCGCTCGGGGCGGGGTGCGCGCCCGCGTCGGCGCAGGTGGACGCCGCGACGCGCAGGGAGGTGGTGGACAGCATCGCGAGGGCGGTGGAGCGGCTCTACGTGTCGCCCGACACGGGGAGGCTGATCGCGGAGCGCCTGCGGCGCCTGGAGCGGGCGGGGGCGTACGGCGAGGCGTCCACCTTCCCGCAGCTCGCCCAGGCGCTGACCGCCGACCTCCAGGCCCTCAACGGGGACGGGCACCTGAACGTCCGCCACGACGGCGAGGCCCCGCCCTCCGGCGGGCCGCGCAGGGTGGCCCCGGGCCAGGAGCCGGCCAACGGCGGGATCGAGGAGGTCCGGCGCCTGGAGGGGAACGTGGGGTACGTCCGGCTGAGCCGCTTCGCCGGGGAGGGCTCGCTCGGCGCGGCCACGGAGGCGCTCCGCGCGCTGGGCGACACGGACGCCATGATCTTCGACGTGCGCGGGGTGCCGGGCGGGACCGCGCGGATGTCCAACTTCATCATCAGCCACTTCACCGCCCCCCGTCTCCTGTCGCTGAGCCGCTACGACCGCGCGACGGGCGACACCCTCCACCGCTACACGCTCGCCGAGGTCCCCGGGCCACGCCGCCCGGACGTCCCGCTCTACGTGCTGACGGATGGGCGGTCCTTCTCGGCCGCGGAAGACTTCGCCTTCGTGCTCCAGAGCCTGGGGCGCGCCGTCGTCGTGGGGGAGCGGACCGGGGGCGGGGGGCGCAACAACCGGCACGTGCCCGTGGGCCACGGGCTGGTGCTCTCCGTTTCCCACACCAACGTGTTCGACCCGCGCACCGGGAAGGGGTGGGAGAAGGTGGGCGTGCAGCCCGACGTGGCCGTCCCCGCGGCGGACGCGCTCGCCGCAGCGCACCGGGAGGCGCTGCGGCGGCTGGGTCGGAGCTGAGCGTCGTTCTTTACGTGGTCTGCCGGAGCGCGTCGGCCACGGACGCGGGGAGCGGGGTCGTGGGCCGGCCGATCAGCCGGGAGAGCTGGCGCGAGTCGTCGAACAGCGCGCCCTGCGAAGCCGAGGCGTCCCACCCGGCGATCGCCCGCGCCAGCTCCCCGGGGAGGCCGAAGCCCTCGAGCGCGGCGGCGTACTCCGCCTCGGGGAGGTCCCGGTACGGGATCGTACGGCCGGTCTGGCGGGAGATCTCGGCGGCCAGGTCGCCGAGGGTCCAGGCCTCGTCGCCGGCGAGCTCGTACGTCTTCCCCTCGTGCCCGGCGCCGGTCAGCGCGGCGACGGCCGCCTCGGCGAAGTCGGCGCGGGCCGCGGCGGAGATCCTCCCCTCGCCCGCGCTCCCGAGGAACGCGCCCCCGGCGAGCGCGCCGGGGATGGAGCCGGTGTAGTTCTCCGTGTACCAGCCGTTGCGCAGGATGGTGAACGGGATCCCCGACGCCTTCAGCTCCGCCTCGGTCGCGAAGTGCTCCCCGGCGAGGCTCAGCGGCGAGGTGTCGGCGTGCAGCAGGGAGGTGTAGACGATCCGCTGCACGCCGGCCTGCTTCGCGGCCTCGATCACGCTGCGGTGCTGGGCCTCCCGCCTCCCCACCTCGTTCGCGGAGACGAGCAGGAGGGTGCCGACGCCCGCGAGGGCGGGCCCCAGCGTCCCGGGCCTGTCGTAGTCGGCCTCGCGCACCGCGACGCCGAGGCCGGCCGCCTTCTCCGGCGACCGCGCGAGGGCGACGATCCCGCCGGCGGGCGCCTGGCCGACGAGCCTGCCGACGACGAGCCTGCCGAGCTGCCCCGTGGCTCCCGTGACTGCGATGGTCATTTTCCTCTGCTCCCGTTGGATTTGCCCGGCACCTCGTGAAGGCAAGGTGCGTGGAGGGAAGCTAAGAGGCTTGCTTACGATTTGTAAGTACTTACATTCTGGTAAGTATGAAAGACACGAAAGCTACCCCCGTCGGCGGCGCGACGCCGCTCTCCGAGCGCCTGCGGCGCGGCGACCTCATGGCCGAGGCGTGCCCCTCGCGCGAGGTGCTCAAGCACGTGACCAGCCGGTGGGGCGTGCTGGTGCTGCTCGCGCTCCAGGGCGGGACGCACCGCTTCAGCGAGCTGCGGCGCGCCATCGGCGGCGTCAGCGAGCGGATGCTCGCGCAGACGCTCCAGTGGCTGGAGGGCGACGGCCTGGTGGACCGCGTGGCCTACGAGGTGGTGCCGCCGCACGTGGAGTACAGCCTCACGCCGCTGGGCCGGGAGGCGGCGGAGAAGGTGCGCGCGCTCGCCGACTGGATCGAGACCCGTCTCCCGCGTGTGGCGCAGGCGTGGGAGGAGCGCGGCGGCGCGTAGGGGACCTTCGTGGCATGCATCTGGCCCCGCCTTCGTTCCCTTTCCGGGAACGACATTCGACGGGGAGCCGATGCGGGGGACGCGAAGCTGGATGGCGGCGGGACTGGTGGTGGGGACCCTGGTGGCGGGCGGCTGCGACCGCGGCGAGCACGAGGGCTACTACGACGACGAGCCGGAGGCGCCGCCCGCGCGCCGGGCGGTGGTGGCGCAGGCCGCTCCCGCGCCGCCGCCGAGCGCGGCGGACTCGGCGGCGATGCGGGCCCGCATCGCCGCCCGCGGCGACTCGGTGCGGGCGGCGTTCGAGCGGGCGCGGGCGCTGGGGGCGAGCGAGGTGGCGGAGCTGCGCCGCGACGTGAACGCGGAGCAGGTGGCGACGGCGCAGCGCCTGGGGGTGCGGGCCTCCGGCCGGGCGCGGATCGAGGAGCTGCGCCGGGAGGGGAGGCTGGTGGCGCTGGGGGACAGCACGCCGTACTGGGTGCTGCGCGGGATGCAGCACTCGGTGCCCTACGTGACCCCCGACGCCCGCGCCATGCTGGTGGAGCTGGGCCGCCGCTTCCACGCGCGGCTGGACTCCCTGGGGCTGCCGCGCTACCGGATGAAGGTGACCTCGGCCATCCGCACCGACGAGACGCAGGCGGAGCTGCGGAAGATCAACTCCTACGCCTCCAGCACCACCAGCGCGCACGAGTTCGGCACCACCGTGGACGTGTCCCACGAGCGCTTCGCCGTGCCGGCGGGAGCGCCCGGGGAGTGGGAGGCGGAGGTGGAGATGCTGGAGGAGGCGGGGAAGGAGAACGCGAAGGCGCTCCAGGCGGAGCTGGGCCGCGCCATCGCGTCCCTGCGCGACGCGGGCGCGCTCCACGTCATGATGGAGAACCGGCAGCCGGTGTACCACATGACCGTGGCGCGCCGCTTCGGGAGCTGACCCCCCACCCCCGGCCCCTCCCCCACAAGGGGGGAGGGGAGCACGACAACGACAGAACTGCAGATAGGGTAAGCAGTTGCGTGAGGGATGCGAGCCCGAAGGGGCGAGACCCGGCGTAGTTTGCCGGGGCTCGACTCCGTTAAGCACGGTTGTATCGTGCTTTACGGAGCCGCAGCCCGACCCCGCGCCAGCGGGGGCACGCCCGAACCCCATCACGGCGTCGGCGGCTTCTCCTCCGGAAGAGTCGCCAGCACGTCCCGCCACGCGAACGGCCGCCCGCTCCCGCGCACGTGGTAGTCCATCCACGCCATCTCGGCCATCCCGTTGTGGAGGCGGTTGCGCGGCCCCGGGGTGCCGTGCTGGTCGCCGGGGTACATGTACAGCTCGGTGGGGACGCCCAGCCTCCGGAGCGCCGTGAACAGCTCCAGCGCCTGCCCGCTCGGCACGCGCGGATCGCCCTGCGTGGCGTAGATCAGCGTGGGGGTCTTCGCGTTCCCCACGTACCGGATGGGGGACTGGCTCCAGTACGCCTCGAAGTCCTGGTACGGGGTCCGGTCGCCGAACCAGAGCTCGCGGGGGCGCTGGAAGTCGCTGGTGGCGTACATGGAGACCCAGTTGGACACGCCCGCTCCCGAGCTGATGGCCCGGAAGCGGTCCGTGTGCGTGAGGATCCAGTTGGCCAGGGTGCCGCCGGCGCTGTGGCCGAGCACGCCCATCCGCGTGGAGTCGACGAGGCCCTGCGCGACCAGGTGGTCGACGCCGGACATGACGTCCCGGAAGGGGTGGCCGAAGTAGTCGCCCATGACGCCGAGCTTGAACCGCTCGCCGTAGTTGGTGGAGCCGCGGTAGTTGGGCGCCAGCACCACGTACCCCGCGCCGGCGTACACCTGGGCGCCGTCGCCGTCGCCGTTGAACTCCAGCACCTCGGCGGAGTGCGGCCCGCCGTGGAGGACGACCATGAGGGGGTAGCGCCGGCCCGGCTCGTACCCCACCGGCTTCACCAGCACGCCGCCCACCGGGGTGCCGTCGGCGGAGGTCCAGGTGATCTCCTCGGTCTGGCCGAGCGCGAGGCCGGAGACTTCCGGGTACAGGTCGGTGAGCTGCGTCCAGCGGCGGCGGTCGCCGATGCGCCCGGCGTCGGGGACGGCGTACACGGTGGACGGGGTGGCCGGGTCGGAGTAGCGCACGAGCACGCGGCGCGTGGCGGGGTCCTGCTCGGCGCTCACGATCCCCTTGACGTCGGTGAGCTGCCGGACGGCGCCGCTGCGCACGTCGAGCGCGAACACCTGCGTGGTGGCGCGCAGCCCCGAGTTGAAGTAGATGGTGCGCCCGTCGGCCGACCAGAAGCCGACCCGCACGTCGCCGTCGAAGCCGGTGCCGAGCTTGCGCCACTCCCCGGCGGCGTCGTCCACGCGGCGGAGGTAGACGCGCTGGTTCCCGAGGTTGAGCCCGCTCATGTCGTCGGACGACGAGAAG
This sequence comes from uncultured Gemmatimonadales bacterium, assembly GCA_963733105.1. Taxonomy (GTDB): domain Bacteria; phylum Gemmatimonadota; class Gemmatimonadetes; order Longimicrobiales; family Longimicrobiaceae; genus JAFAYN01. Next base: position 26,333 of record CAVTCB010000018.1, read on the forward strand.
GCGACCCAGCGCGAGTCGGGGGAGAAGCTGAGGGCGCTCTCCCACACCTCCCGGTTGTCGGTGAGCCGCTCGACGCGCCCCGTGGCGGTCTCCAGGAGGTGGAGGTCGAAGTGGAGCTGCTGGTCGGCGTTGCCGTTGCGCCTGAGGCGGTCGCTCGGCAGGGTGCCGGAAGCCGATCCAGCGGCCGTCGCCCGAGACCGTGAAGTCGCTGACGGTGAGCGCGGTGTCGCGGGTGAGGCGGGTGGTGGCGAGGCCGTCCAGGTCGAGCGCCCAGAGGCTGGAGGTGGGCGTCCAGGCGCCGCGGACGACGACGTTGAACCCCTTCTCCGTGCGGGCGCGGTCGTCGCGGTCCACGGTGTCGGCGGTGGCGAAGTAGATCCGCTTCGCGTCGGGGGCGAACTCCCACTCCCCGACGCCGGTGGGGTGCCGGGTGAGCTGCTGCGGCGGGGCGTCGCGCCCGGCGGCGAGGTCGGCGACGGGGAGGGAGTAGAGCTGCTGGGCGCCCGGGCGGCCGCTGCGGTAGACGAGCCGGCTCCCGTCGGGGCTGAACTCGAAGGCGGCGACGCCGGCGGGCGCCTGGGTGACCTTGCGCGGGGCGCCGCTGTCGGGGCGCATCACGTAGAGCTGGATGGCGCCGGGGCCCGCGCTCGTGGCTTCGCGGTTGGACAGGAAGGCGAGCCACCGCCCGTCGGGGGCCCAGCGCGGCTGCGCCTCGTTCTTGTCCGGGGTGGAGGTGAGCTGCCGGGTGGACGACACGCCGCGCTCGGTGGAGACGAGGTAGAGGTCGCTCTGGCGGGACACGTCCTTCCACTCCAGCGTCCCCAGCGCGTAGAGCATCCACCGCCCGTCGGGGCTCAGCGAGGGAGCGCCGGGGGAGCGGCTCTGCTGCCGGTTCATGTCGAGCCACGTCATGGGACGCCTGGCCTGGGCGGCGGCGGGGGCGGCGGTGGAGCAGAGGGCGCCGGCCAGGGCGAGGAGCGCCGCGGGCCGGAGGGAGCGGGCGAGGGACATCGGATTGCTCGTTGGGTTACGGGGGTGCCGAACTCGAGAGGGTCGTGGCGGACGTGTAAGGCAGCCCCCGTGCCGCGAGTTAACTATGGCGTATGTTGTTGGTGTGTGGTTGTTTGCGGTATTTGTAACGGCGGGTGGCATGTGCAAGACTGTCCGGCCGTGGGATCGTCCATCCCACGGCCGGACAGAGGTGGGGAGATCGGGGCCTACTCGTCCCGGGAGGGTCCGGGGGCGGGAGGGGCGGCGAGGGTGCGGTGGAACGACTCCACCTCCTTGAGCTCCCGGATGGTCCGCTGCAGCTCGGCCACCTCCTCGCGCAGCTGCCGGACTTCCGTCGTGGCGCCGGGGTCGTAGCTCCGGAGCACCCCGCCCTCCTTCAGGCGGAGGATGGCGTCGACGATGGGCTTGAGGGCGAACCGCACCGTGATGCCCAGCGCGGGAACGACCACCAGGGCGAAGATCACGACCAGCTTCATGACGTCATCGGGACCCATGGGACCTCGCGTGCAGGGGGGGAGGCGGGGCGGCTGCTGAAAGACGGTTTCCGCTCAGCCGATGACCTCGTAGCGGGGAGCGGGGCGCTCCACCGGGTCGGACGAGAGGCGGTACAGGGCGCGGAGGCGGGCGGCGCCGGCCTCCCACTCGGCTTCGCTGCGGGCGTGCAGCTCGGCCAGGGGGGCGCCGGGGGCCACGCGGTCGCCGATGCGGGCGCGGAGGACGATCCCCACGGCGGGGTCCACGGGGTCGCCCTTGGCGCGGCGGCCGGCGCCCAGGTCGAGCGCGGCCTCGCCGACGCCGCGGGCGTCGAGCGCGGCCACCCAGCGGTCGCCGTCGGCGTCGGAGGTCACGTCGCGCACCACGGCGGCGCGGGGGAGGAGGCCGGGGTCGTCCACCACGCGGGGGTCGCCGCCCTGGGCGCGCACCAGCTCGGCGAAGGCGGCCAGCCCGGCGCCGGAGTCGCGCAGCTCCGCGAGGCGCGCGCGGGCGGCGTCGGCGTCGGGGGCCAGGCCGGAGAGCGTCAGGAGGTGGCTCCCCAGCTCCAGGGTGAGCGCCCACAGGTCGTCGGGGCCGCCGCCGCGCAGGGTCTCGACGGCCTCGCGCACCTCCAGGGCGTTCCCCACGGCCTCCCCCAGCGGCTCCTCCATGGGGCTCAGCACGGCGCGCGTGCGGCGCCCGGCGCCCTCGCCGATCGCGCACCAGCGCGCGGGCCAGGACCCGCGCCTCCTCCACGCGTGGGCATGAAGGCGCCGACGCCCCACTTCACGTCCAGCACCACGGTCCGCGCCCCGCCCGCCAGCTTCTTGGACATGATGCTCCCCGCGATCAGCGGGACCGACTCCACGGTCCCGGTCACGTCGCGCAGGGCGTAGAGGGCGCCGTCGGCGGGGACCAGCTCGGGGCTCTGCCCCACCAGGGCGCACCCGATGCGCGCCACCTGGGCGCGCATCTCGTCCAGCGGGAGGTGGACGCGGAAGCCGGGGATGGCCTCCAGCTTGTCCAGCGTGCCGCCGGTGTGCCCCAGCCCCCGCCCCGACATCTTCACGAACGCGGCCCCCGCGGCGGCCATCAGCGGGACCAGGACGATGGACGTCTTGTCGCCCACGCCGCCGGTGCTGTGCTTGTCCACGGTGGGGCGGTCCAGCCCGCTCCAGTCCAGCACGGCGCCGGTCTCCACCATGGCGCGGGTCATCGCCAGCGTCTCCTCGTCGGTCATCCCCTGCCAGACCACCGCCATGAGCCAGGCGGACATCTGGTAGTCGGGGATGCGCCCCGCGACGAACTCGCGGCAGAGGAAGCCCAGCTCCTCGGCGGTGTGCTCGCCCCCGCGGCGCTTGGCGGCGATCAGGGGGACGATGTCGGTGAACGCGCGCGCGCCGCTCATCCGCGGGGCTCCTTCGTGGGGAGGCGGCTCTCCTCGAAGGCGCCGGGGAGGAGGTCGGCGGCGGTGGCGGCGCGGAAGCCGCCCCGGCCGTCGGGGGTCAGCACCAGGAGGGCGGGGCCGAACTCGTGGAGCACCTGGCGGCAGGCGCCGCAGGGGGCGCAGGGCTGGTCGTCCTCGGGGCCCACCACGGCCACGGCGCGGAAGCGGCGGACGCCCTCGGAGACGGCCTTCCCCACGGCCACGCGCTCGGCGCAGTTGGTGAGGCCGTAGGAGGCGTTCTCCACGTTGACGCCGGTGAACACCCTCCCGTCCTCGGCGAGGAGGGCGGCGCCCACGGTGAAGCCGGAGTAGGGGGCGTAGGCGCGGGCGCGGACCTCGCGGGCCCGGTCGAGCAGGTCGCGCGCGGTGTCCGCCGGGAGCGCGTCGGGGGTGGTGTGGCTCACGGGCTGTGCGATGTCGGGGGATTCGGATTCGCCGGGGCTCCCAATATACCGGGAACCGGGCCGCCACGCACGGCGGGGCGGCACCGCCCGGTGCCGCCCCGCCGCCGCTCGCGCCCCGCACGCCCCCAGTGGCGGGGGCCCCGCCTACACCCGGAAGGCGCCGACCAGCTCCTCCAGCTCGGTGGCGACGCCGGCGAGCTGCTGCGCGGCGCCGAGCGACTGCGCCGCCCCGCCGGCGGTCTGCGTGGCCGCGGCGGAGACGCTGACGATGGAGCGCGACACCTCCTCCGTCCCCCGCGCCGCCTCGGTGACGTTGCGGGCGATCTCGCCGGTGGCGGCGCTCTGCTCCTCCACCGCGGCGGCCACGCTGGTGCTCACCGCGTTGATCTGCTCGATGACGCGGCTGATGTCGCGGATCCCCGTCACGGCTCCCGAGGTGCCGTCCTGCACGCCCTTGATCTTGCGGGCGATCTCCTCGGTGGCCCGGGCCGTCTGCCCGGCGAGCTGCTTGACCTCGTGGGCCACCACGGCGAAGCCCTTGCCGGCCTCTCCGGCGCGGGCGGCCTCGATGGTGGCGTTGAGCGCCAGGAGGTTGGTCTGCTCGGCGATGGAGGTGATGACGCGCACCACCTCGCCGATCTCCTCGCTGCTGGCCCCCAGCTCGTCCATCACGCGCACGGTGGCCTCCGCGCGTCCGCTGGCCTCGCGGGAGACGCGGAGCGCCTCCTGGAGCTGGCGGGAGATCTCGCGGATGGAGCCGCTCATCTCCTCGGCGGCCACGGCCACGGTCTGCACGTTGACCCCGGCCTGCTCGGAGGCGGCGGAGACCGCCTGCGACTGGCGGCTCGTCTCCTCGGCCGCGCCGGCCAGCGACTGGCTGCTGTCGCGGATCTGCGTGGAGGTGGAGGCCACCGTGGTGGAGGCGCCGCGGATCTTCGCCAGCGTCCCCCGCAGGGAGTCGATGGTCCGGTTCAGGTTCTCCTGCAGCGAGGCGTGGTCGCCCCGGTAGCTCCCCTCCACCTTGCGGGTGAAGTCGCCCTGCGCCAGCCGCTCCAGGACCTGGTTGCTCTCCCGGACCGGGGTGACCACCGCGTCCAGGGTGCGGTTGATCCCGTCCAGCAGGGCATGGTAGCTCCCCTCGAACCGCGCCGCGTCGCCGCGCCGGGACAGGTCGCCCGCCTCCGCCGCGGCGATCAGCGCCTCGGTCTCGGCGATCACCTCCCGCAGGCGGGCACGCGCCTCCTCGAACCCGGCCACGGTGGCCTGGGTCTGTCGGATCATCCCGTTGACCGTCTCGGCCAGCCGTCCCACCTCGTCGCGGGAGTCCACCTCCAGGAAGGGCGTGCCGGTCCTGATCTCGAGCGTGAGGTCGCCGCGCGCGAGGGCCTCGGTGGCCAGGCCCAGGTTGGTGACGCAGAGGGCGCGCAGCGACTCGGCTCGCTCCGCCACCCGGTGCACCGCGGAGGAGATCCGCCGGGCGGTGAAGAGCGCGGTCCCCACGGCCAGCAGGACGCCCCCCAGGAGCACGGCGAGCATGACGCCCACGGCCCGGCTGCCCTGGCGCGCGTTGGCCTCGGCCGTGGCCCGCGCGGCCTCCAGATTGACCGCGGCGAGACGGTCGAGGCTGGCGTCCACGGCGTGTACCCTCGCGGCGCCCTGCTCCCGGACGACTGCGACGGCCTCCTCGTTCCGGTTGGCGAAGCCGAGCTCCATGACGCGGTCCGCGACCGGCCGGTACGCCTGCCATGCAGCCCGGAACTTCGCGAACGCCTCCCGGTCGGCCTGCGAGAAGAAGGTCTTCTCGTACTCCGCGGAGATCGAGTCCACCGCGCGGGTGCTGGCCTCCACCCTGGCCTTCAGCGCGCGGTTGTCGGCTTCCGACGTGGTGAGCACCAGGTCACGCAGCGCGACGGGAACGTGGCTGAAGGACGTGCGCAGGTCGCCGATCTGCGCCAGCGGGAGCGTGTTCTTCTCGTAGAGGAAGGTGTCCGCCGCGGTGATGGAGCGGATGCCGGTGATCCCGACGGCGCCGACGGTGCCGGCTATGGCGATCACGAGCCCGAACCCCAGCAGCATCTTGGCGGAGAGCCTGAGGTTGTTGTACCAGGTCAGCATGCGAATCTTCTTCTCGGTTGAGGGAGTCGTTCGGGGCTGCGGGCGCCCAGGGTCCCGGCTCGGATCTTCGGTGGCTCCGCGCGAATGCTTGAACGGTGAGCGGGGCTCACGGCTACAGAACCCGACAGCCCTCGCCACCCGGGCCTACACGCGAAAGGCGCCGACCAGCTCCTCCAGCTCGGTGGCGACGCCGGCGAGCTGCCGTGCGGCGCCGAGCGACTGCGCCGCCCCGCCGGCCGTCTGCGTGGCCGCGGCGGAGACGCTGACGATGGAGCGCGACACCTCCTCCGTTCCCCGCGCCGCCTCGGTGACGTTGCGGGCGATCTCGCCGGTGGCGGCGCTCTGCTCCTCCACGGCGGCGGCCACGCTGGTGGAGACGGTGTTGATCTGCTCGATGATGCGCGAGATGTCGCGGATCGCCGTCACGGCTCCCGAGGTGCCGTCCTGCACCCCGCGGATCTTGCGCGCGATCTCCTCGGTGGCCCGGGCCGTCTGCCCGGCCAGCTGCTTGACCTCGTGGGCCACGACGGCAAAGCCCTTCCCGGCCTCCCCGGCGCGGGCGGCTTCGATGGTGGCGTTCAGCGCCAGGAGGTTGGTCTGCTCGGCGATCCCGTTGATCACGCGCACCACCTCGCCGATCTCGTCGCTGCCGGCCCCCAGCTCGTCCATCAGCCGCACCGTCCCCTCCGCCCGGTCGTTGGCCTCCTGCGCCACCCGGAGCGCCTCCTGGAGCTGCCGCGAGATCTCGCGGATGGAGCCGCTCATCTCCTCCGCCGCCACCGCCACGGTCTGCACGTTGACGCCGGCCTGCTCGCTGGCGGCGCTCACCGCCTGAGCCTGCCGGCTGGTCTCCTCGGCGGTGCCGGAGAGCGTACCGCTGGTGTCCCGGATCTCCACGGCGGCGGCGGACACCGTCCCGGAGGCGCCGCGGATGCGGAGGAGGGCGGTACGGACGCTGTCCGCGGTGCGGTTCAGGCTGTCCCGGATGCGGGCGTGGTCGCCGCGGTAGTCGCCCTCCACCCTGCGGGTGAAGTCGCCCTCCGCCATCCGGTCCAGTACGGAGGAGGCCTCCTCCACCGGACGGGTGACCGCGTCGAGCGTGCGGTTGACGGCCTCCACCAGGTCGCGGTAGCTCCCCTCGAAGCGGGCCGCCTCGCCGCGGTGGGTGAGCTCCCCCTCCGCCGCGGCCGCCACCAGCTTCTCCGTCTCCTCCAGCACCTCGCGGAGCGTGGCGCGCGCCCGCTCGAAGGAGCCCACCGTCTCCCGCGTCTGGAGGATGATCCCGTTGATGCTCCCCGCCAGCTCCCCCAGCTCGTCGCGCGAGGTCACCTCCAGCGGCTCCGTCCCGGTGGCCAGCTCGAAGCGCAGGTCGCCGCGGGCGAGCGCCCCCGCGGCGCCACCCAGGCCGGCGATGCAGACGGTGCGGAGCCGCTCCGCCCGTTCCGCCACCGAGCGCAGCGTGGCGGCCAGGCGCCGGGCCAGCACCGAGGTGGCGGCCAGCCCGGCGGCGATCCCCAGGAGCATCGCGGCGAGCGTCGCCGCCACCACCTGGCGGTTGGTGCGGCGCTGGGCCGCGGCGGCCGCCGCCGAGCCGGCCTCGATCCGGTCGCCCAGCGCCTCCATCTCCGTTTCCAGCGAGCGGAAGGCCTCCAGGAAGGCGGGGACGCCCGCGGCGGCCGCAGCCGGGTCGCGGAGCGCGGCCCCGGTGATCCCGACCGCCGAGCGCACGTAGGCGTCCAGCTCGGGCCCCAGCGCCGCGGCCTGCCGCCGGACCGCGGGATCGGACGAGGCCGCTGCGGCCCTCCCCAGCGAGGCCCGCAGCTCCCGCGCGTGCTCGGCCAGCTCCTTCCGCGCGGCGCCCGCACCCTCCCCGTCGCCGCGGGAGGCGGCGAAGAGCGCCAGGAACACGTCCGCCCGGATGGCGTCGTGCATCATGTCGGCGCTCATCTGCTCGCGCTGGGCCCGGGCGTCGGCGGTCGCCCGGTCGGCGGTGGCCATGGACCTCGAAAGGCCGTGGTAGCCGGTGAGCCCGGCGCAGAGAGTGGTGGCGGCCCCCAGCAGGGAGAGGGCGAACAGCTTCTGGCGGACGGAGAGGCCGAGGGTCATGGGCATGTAGGTAGCGGTTCGTAGGGAGGTTACCAGCGGCGCGCGATTCCGACGCCGAGGAAGTAGTCGCCGCCCGCGGCGCCGATCCCGCGCCCCACCCGGGCGTCCACCTGGAAGTCGTCGGAGAGCAGGAAGGTGAGGCCGCCGTTCAGGTACTGCGGCCGTTCCATCCCCGGGGCCGTGGGGACGAAGCCGAAGTACTCGGCGTAGCCGCCCACGCGCTCCGCCAGCGAGACCGCCACCGAGGCGCTCCCCCCCAGCTCCCCGTGGCGGGCGTCGTCCGCGCGGACGGCGGCGTAGTTCAGGTTGGAGGCGAGGGACACCCGCTCCGACAGCGACCACCCCAGCGCGAGCTTGGCCTCCGGCTGCGCCCCGTCGGAGCGCAGGGCGCGCGCGCCGGTGGGGAGGGAGCTGGCGACGATCAGCGACGCGTCGGGGACCACCCCGGGGGCGCCGTCCGCACGCCGCAGGAGCCGGAGCTTGACCCCCAGGCTGGAGTCCTCCACCCCGGAGAGGTCGGCGCCCGGCGCGCGGGCGAGCGCGTACGAGCTGAGCCCGATCCGCAGCTCCAGCGGCGCCGCCACGCCCACGCGCACCAGCACCTCGCCCACGGAGTGCCGCCGCTCCGCGCCGTCGCGCTCGAAGGTGTAGCCGCCCTCCACCTGCACGCGCCGGAGCGGGACCAGGGCGGTGCTCTCGGTGAAGTCCGGCCGGTCGGTGACCAGGGGCTCGCCCTGCGCGAGCGCGGCGGCCGGCGAGGCGAGCACGGCCCCGAGCAGGAGCAGGGCGCGGAGGGCGGGTATGGAGCGGGGCATGGGTGTCTGTTCCGGAGGGAAGAAGGATGAGGGAGCCGGGAAAGGAGTGTCGCCCCGGCCACGCGAGGACTTGAGACGCCCGGACGGGCGGACCGGATAGCTCACGCCACCCCGGAAAGCGACGCGGGCCCCGTCGCCGGGGCCCGCGTCGCGCCGGAGGGGAGCGGGAGCTACACGCGGAAGGCGCCGACCAGCTCCTCCAGCTCGGTGGCGACGCCGGCGAGCTGCCGCGCCGCGTCGAGCGACTGCGCCGCCCCGCCCGCGGTCTGCGTGGCCGCGGCGGAGACGCTGACGATGCAGCGCGACACCTCCTCCGTCCCCCGCGCCGCCTCGTTGACGTTGCGGGCGATCTCCCCGGTGGCGGCGCTCTGCTCCTCCACCGCGGCGGCCACGCTGGTGCTCACCGCGTTGATCCGCTCGATGATCTGCGAGATCTCGCGGATCGCCGTCACCGCGCCGCCGAGGTGCCGTCCTGCACGCCGCGGATCTTGCGCGCGATCTCCTCGGTGGCCCGGGCCGTCTGCCCGGCGAGCTGCTTGACCTCGTGGGCGACCACGGCGAAGCCCTTCCCGTGCTCCCCGGCGCGGGCGGCCTCGATGGTGGCGTTGAGCGCCAGGAGGTTGGTCTGCTCGGCGATGGTGTTGATCACCCTGACCACCTCGCCGATCTCCTCGCTGCTGGCCCCCAGCTCGTCCATCAGCCGCACGGTGCCCTCGGCGCGGTGGTCGGCCTCCTGCGCCACCCGGAGCGCCTCCCGGAGCTGGCGGGAGATCTCGCGCACGGAGCCGCTCATCTCCTCCGTGGCGGCGGCCACCGTCTGCACGTTCATCCCCGCCTGCTCCGAGGCCGCGCCCACGGCCTGCGACTGGCGCGAGGTCTCCTCGGCCGCCCCGGCGAGCGACCGGCTGCTGTCGTGGATGCGCGCGGAGGCGTCCGCCACCGTGGCGGACGCCCCGCGGATGCGCTGCACGGTGGCGCTCAGCGTGTCCACCGTCCGGTTGAGGCTCTCCTGGATGGCGCCGTAGTCCCCGGCGTGGGTCCCGGTCATGCGGGCGGTGAGGTCGCGCGCCGCCACCCGGTCCAGCACGCGCTGCAGCTCCACGAGGAAGCCCAGCGCCGTCCGCTTCTCCGCGTCCACGGCCCGGTGCGCGTCGTCCATCGCCTCCACGGTGTCGTTCACGCCCTGGAGCAGCTCCCGGTACGCGCCCCGGAAGCGGCCCACGTCGCCGCGGCGCCCCAGCTCCCCCGCCTGGACGGCCTGCACCAGCCCCGTCGTCTCGCCGATCAGCTCGCGCAGGCTGCGGATCACCTGCCGGAAGGCGTCGGCCACGGTCCCGCCGCGGACGTCCACGTCCAGGTCGCCCGCCGCCAGCTTCTCCGCGACGCCGAACAGCGCCTGCGACTCGCGCGCCTCCGCGTGGAGGATGCGCGACATGTAGACCAGCACCCCCGTCTCGAACACCACGAACCCGGCGTGCACCAGCACCATCCGCCAGCCGTGCGCCCCCCGGTGCATGGCGTCGTCCGGGAAGAGGAGCCCGCCCGCGCCCCACTCCTGGAGGAGGTGGAAGCCCAGGTGGTGGACGGCGATGGCGGCGGCCGCGGCGGCCGGGACCCGCCAGTCGCGGTACACCAGGAGGAAGGCCAGGCCGGCGAAGACGTGGAAGTGCGCCTCGATCAGCCCGCCCGACTGGTGGATGAGCAGCCCCGAGTACACCATGAGCAGGACCCCCACGGCCAGGCGGGTCCCCGTCCGCCCCGGCCAGCGCCGCGTCAGCAGCAGCGCCGCGGCGGCGGCCCCGCCGCCCACGAGAAGGGCGCTCGCCCACGTGCCGTGCAGGGGGGCGAGCGCCAGCGACGCCGGAAAGTGCAGGGCGAGGAGGACGCCCATGAGCCTGTCGGCCCGTTCCCACCCCTCCCGGAGGAGGGACGACCCCGCCGCCGCCTCTCCGGGGCGGCGGCGCTCGACTGCGCTGGACATCGGATGTGCTTCCTGTCTGCGAGGGACTCGGTTCGAAGCCCGGGTCTCGCCGCGGGCTCCGCTCACCCCCGAGTATCGGCGCCGGGACGCCGCTTCTGGAAGCCGCGCGTCAGCGCCGCCGCAGCCCCCGCTCGAACGAGTCCGCCACCTCGCGGAGCACCCGCTCCACCCCGTCGCGGGGAACGGGGAAGAAGAGCGCGTCGGAGAGCGTGTTCAGCGCCCCGCGCACGTTGCTGAACTCGTCGGCGAAGCGGAGGAAGAGGTCTCCCACGCCGTGGCGGAGCGCCACGTCCGTGGCGGCGGCGGTGCGGAAGCCGATGGCGCCCATCTCGTCGTAGTAGGAGAGCGGAGGGGCGCCTCGGCGCTGCACCCGGTGGGTGATGTGGTCCGGGAACACCCCCGCCAGCCAGAGCGCGAAGTTCCCCAGGTGCACGCGGAGCTGGAACTCCCTCTCGCCGCGGGCCCGCTCCATCTCCGCCAGGATGTCCGCCAGGTAGTGGAAGTGCGTCTCCCCCCCTCCGTCCACCCGGTGCGCCCGCCCCGCGTTGCCGAACTCCAGGAGGAGGGCCGCGGTGTAGTCCGCCAGCCGGCGGTCCTCGATCTCCCGCTGCAGCAGGGCGTGCCGCACCAGGAGGTAGAACACCAGGGGCGCGGGGGCCAGGCTGACCCCGCCCCGCTGCAGGAAGGCGCGCAGGAGGCGCGGGTCGTCGAGGAGGGCGTCCAGCCCCTCCTCCCGCAGCCGCTCCTCCCCCCCGGGCCCCGCGAGCGCGAGGAGGTACTCCGCCTCGCGCCTTCCGAACGAAGCCCGCACGTTCGCTCTGATCATGCGATCCCTCCGGTTGTCCGTGGCCGTCGTGCGTTCTCTCTCCCGGGTTCTACATCCTCCGCGGCCGGATGTTTCCCGTGCGCCACCCCCCCTCGTTTTGCAGCCGACGTGCCAGGCACGCCGCGTGCACCGCCGCCCCTCTCGCTCTCTTCCTCCGACCACCCGGAACCGGCCGCCGTTGACGGAATCCACCGACCACGCCCTGATCGACGCCCTCGCCGACGGCGTCGTCCTGGTCGACCCCGATTGGCGCATCCGCTTCGTGAACCGGGCGGCCGCGGCGCTCCTGCGCGTCCCCGCGGCGGAGGCGGTGGGGAAGACCATCGGCGTGGACGTCCCCGAGCCCTCGGAGGCGCGCATGGCCGTGTACCGCGAGGTGATGCGGGACCGCCGCATGCGCCCCCTCCGCGACGTGTCCCTGGAGGGTCCGGAGCTGGAGGGGAGGCGCTTCGACGGCGAGGTCCACCCCTCCCCGGACGGGGGGATCGCCGTCGTGTTCCGCGACGTCACCGAGCGCGCGCGGGCCGAGGAGGAGGCGCGGGAGCGGGCGGAGGAGGCGGAGCGCCGCATCCGCGAGGGCGAGGCGCTGCGGGAGATCGGGCGCGACGTGCTCTCGCGGGTGGAGCCGGAGACGGTCCTGCACCGCGTCGCCGCGCACGCCCGCGACCTGCTGGAGGCCTCCTACGCCGCGGTGGCGGTGCTGGAGCCCACCGGGGAGACCCAGTGGCTCGCCATCGTGGGGAACCGGCGGGAGAGCTGGCGGAGCGCCTCCTTCCCCCCGGGGCGGGGGACGGCGGGGCGCGTGGTGGCCGGCAACGCCCCCGTGGTCATCGAGGGCTTCCCCGACAACCCCGAGTTCCTCCCCGACGAGTTCCCGGTGCACGCCTCCGAGGAGATGCGCTCGGCGCTGGGCGTCCCCCTGCTGGACCCGAAGGGGAAGGCGTTCGGGGCGCTGATCGCGGGGTGGCGCGACCCGGTGCGGATCACCCCGCGCCAGGTGGAGCTGGCCCGGGCGCTGGCCCAGCCCGCCAGCCTGGCGCTGGAGAACGCCCGCATCTTCGCCGAGGCCGAGCGGGCGCGCGCCGGGGCGGAGGCGGCCAACCGGGCCAAGAGCCAGTTCCTGGCCAACATGAGCCACGAGATCCGCACCCCCATCAACGCCATGATCGGCTACGCCGACCTCCTGGAGATGGGGCTCTCCGGCCCCCTCACCGACGAGCAGCGCAGGCAGCTCGGGCGCATCCGGGCCAGCGGCGACCACCTGCTGAGCCTGGTCGACGACGTCCTGGACCTGTCCAAGGTGGAGTCGGGGCGGATGCAGGTGCGGAGCGAGCGCGTGGAGCTCCGCGCCACGGTGCTGGAGGCGGTGGCCCTGGTGGCCCCGCAGGCCGAGGCCCGGGGGGTGGAGGTGCTGGAGGCGTCGGAGTGCGGGCCCGAGACCGCCTTCTGCGCCGACCAGGACCGGACGCGGCAGGTGCTCCTGAACCTGCTCTCCAACGCGGTCAAGTTCACCCCCTCCGGGGGGCAGGTGCGGGTGCGGTGCGGCACGGTGGACGAGCCCGACCCGGAGGCGGTCCTCGCCCCCGGCGGGACGTGGCTGCGGACCGACGTGGAAGACACCGGGATCGGCATCCCCCCCGACCGGCTCGCCACCGTCTTCGACCCCTTCGTGCAGGTGGAGAGCGGGTACACCCGCCAGAGCGGGGGGACGGGGCTGGGGCTCACCATCTCCCGCCACCTGGCCCGGCTGATGGGGGGCGACCTCACCGTGCGCAGCCGCCCCGGGCAGGGCTCGTGCTTCACCCTCTGGCTCCCCGCCGCCCTCGACGGGGAGGCCGCGGAGGAGGAGCCCTGGCTCGGCGAGGCGCACCCCGTCCGGGGGCTCGGCGAGGTGGGGCGGATCGTGGCCCGGCGCGCGGAGGGGATCGTGCGCCGCCTGGGCGACCGGCTCCGCGCCGACCCCGGCGTCCCCACCGAGGGGTGGAGCCGCGCCCAGGTGGAGGACCACACCTCCACCTTCCTGGTGGACATCGGGCTGGCGCTGGTGGCGCTGGACGAGGGGGGCGGCGAGCCCGAGCTGATGAAGGACGGCTCCGAGATCCAGCGCATCATCTCCGAGCGCCACGGGGCGCAGCGGGCGCGGCTGGGGTGGGACGAGGGCGCGATGCGGCGGGAGTTCGCCGTGCTGCGCGAGGAGACGGAGCAGGCCGTGCGCGAGGAGGTGCCGCCCCCCTCCCCGGAGGACGCGGACGCCGCTCTGGAGGTGTTCTTCCGCCTCCTGGAGCAGGCGGAGCGGGTCTCCCTGCGCAGCCTGGCCGGGCACGCGGGCGACCCGGAGCCCGCGGAAGGGAGGGCGCCGTGATCCGCTTCGGACCCGCCGGGTGGAGCTACGACGACTGGGCGGGGGTGGTGTACCCCAAGCCCAAGCCCAAGGGGTTCGACCCGCTGGAGTACCTGGCCGGGTACTTCGACACCATCGAGGTCAACTCCACCTTCTACCGCCCCGCCCGCGCCTCCGTGGCGAAGTCGTGGCTGGAGCGCACCCGCGGCAACCCCGACTTCCTCTTCACCGCCAAGCTGTGGAAGCGCTTCACCCACGAGCGCAAGGAGGCGTGGACGGCGGACGAGGTGAAGCAGGCGCGCGAGGCCTTCGACCCCATCCTGGAGGACGGGAAGATGGGGGCGCTCCTCCTCCAGTTCCCCTGGTCGTTCCGGCGCACCGACGAGAACCGCGAGTGGCTGGACGACCTGGCGGCCACCTTCGCCGACTTCCCCCTGGTGCTGGAGGTGCGCCACGAGACGTGGAACCGGCCGGAGTTCTTCGCCGAGCTGGCGGAGCGGGGGATCGGCTTCGTCAACATCGACCAGCCGCTCTTCCACGACTCCATCGCCCCCAGCGCGCACGCCACCTCCGCCGTGGGCTACGTGCGGGTGCACGGCCGCAACTACCAGGACTGGTTCCGCGACAAGGCCGCCCCGCACGAGCGCTACGACTACCTGTACTCCGCCGAGGAGCTGAAGCCCTGGGCCGCGCGGGCCAAGGAGATCGCCGCGGAGAAGGGCACCGAGGACGTGTACGTGGTCACCAACAACCACTACCGGGGGAAGGGGATCACCAACACGCTGATGCTGCAGTCCATGGTGCGGGGGAAGAAGTCCGTGGGGCCTCCCGACCTGTTCGGGGAGTACGGGGAGGTGCTGGAGAAGTACGCGAAGCCGGGGGCGCCGCCGAAGGGGGTTGCGGAGGAGGGATGAGGGTTGGGTTCGGGCGTGCCCCCCGCTGGCGCGGGGGTCGGGCTGCGGCTCCGTAGGGAACGATACTACCGTTCCCAACGGAGTCGAGCCCCCGCAAACTGCGCGGGGTCTCGCCCCTTCGGGCTCGCATCCCTCACGCAACTGCTTGTTCTGTCTGTGGTTATGCCGTTGTCGTGCTCCCCTCCCCCCTTGTGGGGGAGGGGCCGGGGGAGGGGGGTCCCGAGGGCCCGGGAGCGCGTCACCCCCTCTCCCCTTGTGGGAGAGGGGGCCGGGGGGTGAGGGCCCGCCCTTCGCGCCGGCTCAGAAGGAGACCACCCCCTCCACCACGAAGCCGTCGAACCGGCCGCCGTTGCGGATGTCCGTCGTGGGGAAGCCGTCGTACTGCTGCCTCACGTACTCCCCCTTCACCAGCACCGTCGGGGTCACGAACCACCCCGCCCCCAGCGCCGTCCGGTCGATGCTCACGTCGTAGCTCCGCCCCGAGATCGGCAGCTCCCCGCTGACCGTGTTGTAGCGGGCCCCCACGAACAGCTTCTCCCCCTGCAGGAAGCGGTACACCACGTCCCCCGCGTACTGCTCGAACACCCGCGTCCCCGCTTCCGCCGCCGCCTTCCCCTCCGCACGCTCCGCCACCCCGAAGAGCTCCAGCCCCCGCAGCTTCACGAACGGGTTCACCTGGAACGCCCGCAGCTGGTTGGTGAAGAGCGGGTTGATCGAGCCCGACGTGAACTGCGCGTTCGTCGTCGCCACCGTGTTCTCCAGCACCATGTAGTAGCGCGAGCCCGCCCGGTCCCCGGCGAAGAGCGTCGCCGTGGGCGTCTTGTCCACGTTGTAGTACGACCCCGTCAGGCGCACCCGCAGGTCGGGGCTCAGCTGCCGGTCGAAGCCCACCTTCCCCAGGTACGCGAAGCCGCGGGTGTCCGGCTTGGTCACGTCGCCCTTGTTCAGCCCCGAGGTCACGCCCACCATCCCCAGGAAGCCGTTCCTGCGCACGTAGATCTCCGCCCCGGGCTCGAAGGTCCAGGCGTCCAGGACGTAGTTGCCGATGAAGGGGTTGTAGATGGCGTTCCCGTTGTCGCTGCGGCGGAAGTGCGCGTCGCCGTAGTTGAGGGGGAACATCCCGGCCTTGAGGGTGACCACCTCCATGACCGCGTGGAGGAGCGGGTGGTCGATGGGCGACTCGTCGACCTGCAGGTAGCCGCCCTTGACCCAGGCCTCCTGGTGGTGGCGCGAGGAGAGGTAGGCCTCCAGGGAGACGCGGATGCCGGGGGCGAGCTGGGCGTTGAGCCCCAGGTTGGCGGTGGCCAGGTTGAAGCCGGTGCCGATGTCCATGAGCTGGTTGGCGTCGTACTCCTTGCCGGCGGCGTCCTTCTTCATCGCCGCGGCCGCCGAGTTGTCGTGGCTGAGCGCCTGGAACTGCTGGGTGAAGGCGGCGCTCCAGTCCAGGCGGAAGCCGGTGTAGGGGACCGCGTCGTCCTTGGGCGCCTCGAAGACGTTCAGGCCGCGCTGGTCCCCCGGGCGGATGTGCTGGATGGCGATGGGCGGGAGCGTGCTCGCCGTCCTCTCCGCCGCCCCGGCGGCCTTCGCGGTGTCGCGGGCCGCGACCGTGAAGTCGGGATCGCTCTGGGCGAGGGCCGGTCCGGCGGCGAGGATGCCGAGGGCGGCGAGCAGCAGACGGGTCTGGGGTCTCATGGTCGTGTCTCCGTTGCGGAGCTTGGGTTTTCCGGGGCCCCGGGGGGCCCCGCCTCGTGCCTGCGGGGGTCTGCCGCTACCGGTTCAGGAGGACGTCGAAGCCGACGACGACCGGGTCGTGCACCTTCATGGTCCCCATCATCAGCGAGGGCGGCGTCACGCCGAACTCCGTCATGCGGAGCGGCTTGCTCCCCTTCACGCGGAGGCGCCCCTGCGCGTCCCTGGGCTACCGTGGCGTCGATGGCGACGGGGTTCTCCCGGCCGGCGATGCTCAGCGTCCCGCTCATCCGCACCGCGCCCGTCGCCTTCTCCGACACGTCGTTCAGGCGGAAGCGGATGGTGGGGCTCTCCGCGGCCTTGAGCGCCTTGCGGAGGTGCCCGTTCATGGTGCCGTTCGCGCAGTCGAGGGCCTGCACCGGGATGGTGACCTCGGCGCGCCGCACCGTCGCGTCCGGGTCGGCGGCGACCGCGTCGATCGCGCCCTCGGCGGTCACCGTCCCGTTGACGCGGGTGGCACTGCACCGGTAGCTGCGCACGGTCGAGGTCCCCTCCACCCACACCCGGCTCTCGGGCTGGAAGTCCAGGGCGGCGCGGGCCGGGCTCCAGGCGAGGGCGGTCGGCACCACGAGGGCCGCCAGGGCGATTCTGCTGCGAAGCGTGAACATGGTCCGTCTCCTTGGTCCAGCGGTTGTGTCCAGCAGCGGCCGGAGCGTCGTTTTCGCTTCCCGTTTCCGCTGGCTTCAAGCTAGTCCCCGGGCTGGTCCCCATCTGTCGGGCGGGGTGGGGGAGGTGTGTGAGAGGGGGTGTGACGCGGCGTGTAGGGGGAACCACCACGGGGACCGGGGCGTGTGGGGGAAGCCCTCCCCCTACCGCCCCGGCGTGTGCGACTCCAGCGAGAGGGCCACCCCGCCCACGAAGGGCATGGACGAGTCGATGCGCACCGGGATGCGGCGCGCGTCGTCGGTGAGGTGCATGCGGATGACCCCCTCCCCGCCGAATCGGCCCGGGTCCTTCACGCGCATCTCCACCTCCACCACGTCGAAGCTGCCGGCGGGGACGGTCACCCGCGCACGGCGCACCACCCGCAGCCGCACCGGGTTGCGGCGCGCGTCGAAGTGGCGGGCCAGGTCGTAGGACGCCCCGTCCGCCAGCGGGAGGGTGCGGACGAAGAACAGGAAGGAGAGCTCGTCCAGCGGCTGGGCCGAGGCCATGGCTCCGTGCCCGCCGCGGGCGGACTCCCACCGCCGCGCCGCCGGGTCCATGGTCACGTCCTCGTCGCGGCGGGTGACGGGGGAGCGCTCGGTCTTGGTGTAGCGCAGCGACGCCATCCGCTCCGGGTCCAGCCAGGAGCGCGTCCGGTCGTTCACCACGGCGGGCCCCACCTTCCCCCGGAAGTCGAAGCGGAGGAGGTAGGTGCGCGCCCCGCGGACCTCCTCCGGCCCGGCCACGCTCATCACCCCCGTCCCCAGCTTCCCGAAGCGGGTGCTGCTGGCCCGGTACACCAGCTCCTCCCCGATCCCGAAGGGGACGGGGGCGGGCGGCGCCTGCGTGCGGAGCGCGGTGGGGAGGAGGCAGAGCGCCCCGGTGAGGGCGAGCAGCAGGTTGGAAGCGGGTCTCATCGTGTCCTCGCGGCGTGCGTTTCCGGCTTTCACGGAAAGATGCGCGTCGAGGGAGGCCCGGTATGTCGGAGGGCGTGGAGACTTCGGTGGGGGCGAGTGATACCGCGGAGTGGGGGGAAGCCTGACAGCACGTCGCCGCCGGGGCCCATTTCATTCCTCCAGGCCCCCGGGGCGGGCCCCATGCCTTCCGCGGGCCGTCCCTACTCTCCCGCGTCCCCAGGGCATTTCGCCGCTGCGTCGCGCGCGAGCGGGCCCCGGTGTCCAGTTTGTCTGCGCGGTCCGTGGGGCCCATGTGGAGGGGCACCCGCGCCGATTCGGCCACTGGCCGATACTGCGGATCGGCTCCGGGACCGGATAGCATGGCGGAGAGCCCGTCCGTGCACTCTGCGCCTGGAACTACCTCATGCGACCCACCCGGTACACTTCCAGCCAGCATCTATCGCCGGAAGTGGCGCTGCGCCGCGACTTCCGCATCCTCACGGACCTGTACGAGATGGAGCGGCTCCGCCAGGTCCTGCGGCGCGAGCTGGCCGTCCATACCGGGCAGCGCACCCTGGCCGCCGAGATCGGGATCAGCCGGGGGAGTCTCCGGAAGTTCGTGGACATGCAGAGCATGCCCACTCACCGGACGCTCCAGCTGATCCGGGAGTGGGCGGCCAACCGCCCGGATGCGCGCACGCCGCTGGGCGCGGTGGCGCTGGCGGTCCTGGTGATGGACGTCCGGCTGGAGGCGCGCGGCGACGTGCGGGGGGAGGTCGCCCGTCTCCTCGAAGCCGCGCACGTGCGGATCGGACAGCCGGTCCCGCCGTGGGTCGCCGCGGAATGCGAAGCGTGGCGCTGATGCCGCTTTCGCAATGTGGTACGTAGAAGACTGGTTATTGCGGCGCCGGGCCGCTTTCCTCCACAGCCGACTCATGGGGAAAGATCACCTCTCCCGTCATTCCGATCGTCACCCCCGCGAGCTGGCGCCCCCCCGCTCTCCAAGCGACTGGAGTCTCGCGTGCGCGCTGGAGGAGGTGGCCGCGGCGGGAGGTGAGCTGTGGCTGGTGCTCTGGCAGGCGCTCCGTGACGTCTGGCTGTGGGCGGAAGTCGATGTCGAGACCCGGCGCGAGCTGTTCAACGCTCCTCCGGAGGGGCTTTACGGGCGCACCCTCCGGGCGCGAGGCGAGGCGCCCGAGCTGGGGGAGGTGCTGGGCACCTTCCACCTCCTCCGCTGGACGCCGGACGCGGTGGAGGGCCGCCACGTCGCCATGGCGTGCCACCACGTGCAGGAGTGGGCGGAGGCGCGCTCGATGCTGGAGCTCGCCGCCGCCTTCGCGGAGGCCGCGGCGGTCGCGGACCCGGACGACCCGGAGCGGGCGCACCTCGCGGCGCGCACCACCAGACGGGCCGCCTGGATATGGCGTTCGGCGCTCTGGTACGACCGGACGTTCCGACTCGCCGTGCGCGCCGACCACCGGGATGCGGCGGTGGGTGCGCTGCTCGGCTACGGTATGCTCCTGTACGGGTTGGGTCTCTATGAACAAGCGAGGCCTTTCATGGAGCAGGGCGCGCGTCGGGCCGCCCGGACCGGCCGACGACGGAAGGCCGCGGAAGCACACCACGACCTGATGGGCTTGAACCTAGACCTTGGAGACTTTCGTGTGGCGATGGATCACGCGCGGCGTGCGGAGAAGCATTACCCGTTGCACCACTCTCGTCTTCCCGCCCTGGTGCACGATTTTGCGCTCATCATGGTCAGCCAGCACCACTACAGACTCGCGTACTCGCTGCTCGCTCAGCTTCCGTCGTGCTTCAGTCCCCCGGAGGCGGCGTTCGTCTGGAGCACCGTGGCTCGGGCGTCGGCCGGCGTCGGTAGGGCTGAGCGGTATGCAGAGGCGGAGCGACACACTCTCACCCTCGTAGCGCAGCACAAGGAGCACAGCGCAGCAGCCATGGTAGGGTTGGCTGAGGGGGCCCGTCTCCTGCGCGATTGGGACAAAAGTGTCTGGTACGCGAAGGAGGCGATCGAGATTGCTCGGATGCGCTCCGACGCGGGGCGGGAACGTCTTGCCGGGATCGTCTTGGAGAAGATCGAGCGCCGCGAAGCTGCCCTGCCGGATACTTCCGCATCGGAGGAGACAGCAGCGTTTGCCCGCCGCCTGATAGCGCGGCTGCGTCGGTGGAGACCATCGAGTCAGGAGCCCCAAACCGGCGTTAGCGCCGACGAGGAGGACCCGTCGGCGCTCTGAGCACCGTACCTCAGTTTCCGGAACCGAGGATACCGCCGTTTCTCGCGATGGCAGTGGCCGTCGTATCCGACGTGGTGGTGACCACCATGGCTCCCGGCTCACCCGCGAAGTTCCCCGAGCCGAGGATGCTACCATTGCGACGAGCGCTTTCGGGCGCGGTGATGGAGGAGGAGCCGCAGGCGGCGAGGACTGCGCCGAGGGCGCACAGCGACAGGAGCGTGCCGAGCTTCTTCATGGTCTGCTTCCTTGTAGAGGGGGAATGAACGGCGGATCAGCCGCGGCTTGACGTTACCTGATGCGCACCGAATCAGCCAGCAGGCACCACCACGGCGCCTCCCGCGTCCGCGCGGCGTAACGAAAAGCCACGAAACGCGCTACGCTCCCGTCTCGCCGGGAGGAAGTCCTTGCTTTCCCCGCCCGGGCGCCTTAATCATGCTCATCCCGGCTCTCACGGATTCCACGCCGCCCACCACCCGGAACGGACCTCCCGTTCCGGCCTCCTCTCCCTCCCCCTCCGTCCCGGGGGTGCCACGTGACCCCGAAGACCATCCTCCTCGTCGATCCGCACCGCGACAGCCGCGTGGTCTACTCCACCGTGCTCGCGCGCTCCGGCTTCCAGGTGCTGGAGGCCGACAGCGACGAGGAGGGGCTGCGCATCGCCCGCGCGCAGGGGCCGGACCTGATCCTCACCGAGATCTTCCCGTGGGCCGCCGCGGGGAAGACGCTCCCGCAGCGCTTCCGCGAGACCCCCGAGTGCTCCGCCATCCCCGTCATCGCGCTCACCGCGCACCTGCTGACCGAGGAGTGGCACCGGGAGCTGCTGCGCTGCTGCGCCCGCGTCCTCGCCAAGCCCCTCGGCCCCCGCCGGGTCCTGGAGGAGGTGCAGCGCGTCTTCGTCATCCCCCCCATCCCCCGCTGACCCGCTCGTTTCGCGCTCTCGCACTTCCCCTCCCCCGCCCGCTTCTTGCATCTTACATGGCGTCACGCCCGCACGGGCGCGACGCCGCGGGCGTGCGCCCGCTCCCGCCGCACCCTCCCGCACGAAAGCCGCATGAGCAGCACCGTCAGCAGACCGGACTCGCTCCTCGCCGGCCTCTACGAAGCCGCCCCCGACGGCGTGGCCGCCTTCGACCGGGAGCTGCGCTACACCGCCTGGAACCCCGCCATGGAGCGGCTCTCCGGCCTCCCCGCCGGGGAGGTGCTGGGGCGCACCGCGTACGACGTGTTCCCGCTGAGCGAGATCGGCGACCCCGCCGGCGCCGAGGCCGCGCTTCGGGGGGAGACCTCCACCACCGCCGACTGGCCGTTCCGCGGCGACGGGCTGGTGGAGACGCGCTGGGCCCCGCTCCGCGACGAGGCGGGCGAGGTGGCGGGGGGGATGGCCGTGGTCCGCGACGTCGCCGGGCGGCGGCGCGCGCAGGAGTCCGTGCGGCTGAGCGAGGCGCGGTACCGCGCCCTGGTGGAGGCCAGCACCCGGATGGTGTGGACCACCGACGCGCGGGGGATGGTCGCGGACATGCCCTTCTGGCGCGCCCTCACCGGGCAGAGCGAGGAGGAGGTCCGGGGAGAGGGGTGGCAGTCCGCCGTCCACCCCGACGACCGGGAGCGCACCGCCGCGCTCTGGACGAGCGCGTGCCGGGCGCGGGAGCCGTACGTGGCCGACTACCGGCTGCGGCTTCGCGACGGGAGCCACCGCTGGTTCCGGGCGCGCGGCGTCCCGGTGCTGGGGGACGACGGCGCCATCCGCGAGTGGGTGGGGACGCTGCACGACGTGCACGACCGCCGTGAGGCCGAGGCCCTGCGCGAGGCGCGCACCGAGGAGCTCAGCCTGTCCCGCAGCGAGGCCGAGTCGCTGGCCGCGCAGCTCCAGGAGCAGGTGGAGGCGTCGCAGCGGCTGGCCGCCGAGCTGCACGTCCTGGCCGAGGCCGGCCGCGCCCTCGCCTCCTCGCTGGAGTACGAGGCCACCGTGGCCACCGTGGCGCGCCTGGCCGTCCCCGCGCTGGCCGACTGGTGCTTCGTGGAGATGCGCGAGCCCGAGGGCTCGGTGCGGATGGTGGCCGCCGCGCACGCCGACCCCGCCCGGGTGGAGCTGGCGTACGAGGTCGCGCGCCTCTACCCCATCGACCCGGACGCCCCCTACGGCACCGGGAGCGTGCTCCGCACCGGGGAGCCGGAGCTGGTCCCCGAGATTCCCGAGGAGGTGTGGGACGCCGTCGCCCGCGACGAGGGGCACCTCCGCCTCCTGCGCGCCATGCGCTTCCGCTCCAGCATCTCCGTCCCCATCACCGTGCGCGGACGCGTGGAGGGAGTGCTCTCCCTGGTCTCCTCCGGGTCGGGGCGGCGCTACGGCGAGCACGACCTGCGGCTGGCGCGGGAGATCGCGCAGCGCGCCGCCGTGGCCATCGACAACGCGCGGCTCTACGAGGAGGCGCGCGCCGCCAACCAGGCCAAGGCCAGCTTCCTGGCCACCATGAGCCACGAGCTCCGCACCCCGCTCAACGCCATGATCGGGTACGTGGACCTCCTCCTCCTGGGCGTCCCCGAGCCCGTCCCCGAGGGCGACCGCCGCCACGTGGAGCGCATCCGCCTGGCGACCCGGCACCTCCTCTCCATCATCGAGGAGATCCTCACCTTCTCGCGGATCGAGGCCGGGCGCGAGAGCGTGGAGCGGGAGGAGGTGGACCTGCTGGCGCTGGCGGGGGAGGTGAGCGCCATCATCGAGCCGCTGGCGGCGGGGAAGGGGCTCGCCTTCCACGTCCCCGCGCGCGTGGAGCCCGCCACGCTGGTCACCGACCCGCGCAAGCTCCGCCAGGTCCTGGTGAACCTCCTGGGGAACGCCGTCAAGTTCACCGCGCGCGGGAGCGTGGGGTTCGAGGTGGAGCGCGCGGACGGGTGGGCGCTGCTGCGGGTGCGGGACACGGGGATGGGGATCGCCCCCGCAGACCAGGAGGTGATCTTCGAGCCCTTCCGCCAGGTGGACGCGGCGATGACGCGGAGCGCCGGGGGGACCGGGCTGGGGCTGGCGGTGAGCCGCCAGCTCGCGCGGCTGCTGGGCGGGGACGTGACGGTGGAGAGCGCGCCCGGCGAGGGGAGCGCCTTCACCATACGGCTTCCGCTCTGACCGCCGCGGCTACGGCACCGCCATCGGCGGGCGCTGCCCCACCCGGACGGCGCCGCCGCACAGGCCCCACAGCTCGCCGTCGGAGCGGTCCTGCCAGTCCGCGGGGACGGGGGCGACGCGGCGCTTCTCGTCGCCGCTCTGGAAGCAGAGCCACCCGTCCACCATGTCGTCGGGGAGGTGGCTGGGGGTGGTGGACTCGTGGTGCTGGCCCGGGGTGACGTTCCACACCCGCCACTCCCTGCCTTCCGGATCCATGAAGTTTCGTACGGCCATGATGCTCGCGTAAGAAAGGTCCACGCGGGGACCAGCAAGATGCGGGCCAGCCCTCTGTTCCCGCCGCACGTAACCCCATGGGAGACCGATGTTTACCCGCTGTCTCTTCTGCCACGCCGGGCTCCCGGAAAACGAGACGCTGGAGCACCTCCCGCGGGGGCGGAAGGTGGCGTTCGACCCGGAGCGGGGGCGGCTCTGGACCGTCTGCGGCGCCTGCGCGCGCTGGAACCTGGCGCCCATCGAGGAGCGCTGGGAGGCGCTGGAGGAGCTGGAGCGCCTGTCCACGGGCCGGGCGCGCCTCCTCTCCCGCACCGACAACGTGGCGCTCCTCCGGGCGGGCGACCTGGAGCTGGTGCGGGTGGGGCGGGCGCAGCTCGCCGAGGAGGCGTGGTGGCGCTACGGGAGCGACCTGGCGCGGCGGCGGAAGCGGTCCTACCTCCTGCACGGCGCGGAAGTGGCCGCCATGGTGGTGGCCTCCGTGGTCTCGGGCGGGGCGCTGGTGGCGCTGGGCGGGCACGGCCTCTTCCAGGGGGTGGCGCGCTGGAGCCGCTTCGGCGGGGTGGCGGTGCGGGGGCGCTCCGGGTGCCCCCGCTGCGGGAGCGTGTCCACGGAGGTGAAGTTCCGGCACACGGGGCGCCTGGTGCTCCTCCCCGGCGGGGAGCACGGCGGGGTGGCGCTCTTCCACCCCTGCCGCGCCTGCGGCGGCGAGGCCGGGGCCGGGCACCTGCTGGCCGGGGCCCCCGCCGAGCGCGCCCTGCGGCGCATCCTGGCCCACCGCCACTTCAGCGGGGCCTCCGAGGCGCGCATCCGCGACGCGGCCCGCGCCATCGACCAGGCCGGCTCGGCCGGGGCCCTCACCCGCGGGCTGGCCGGGCGGCGGCTCCCCCTGGGCGAGCTGGCCCGGCACCACCGCACCGAGTCCATCGCCCTGGAGATCGCGGTGAACGACGACGCGGAGCGGCGCCTCCTGGAGCCGGAGGTGGCGGAGCTGGAGCGCCGCTGGCGCGAGGAGGAGGAGGTCGCCGCCATCGCCGACCGCGAGCTTTCCTAGGGGAGGTTGCATAAGTGGTTGCGGTGCGCCATCTTGTCGTTGTGCCTCATCCACCCGGTCCGACACCGTACTTGGACACGCCACCCCCGGCCCTCTCCGATCCCGAGCGCCTCGCGGCCCTCCGGCGCACCGCGCTCCTGGACACTCCCCCGGAAGAGCCCTTCGACCGGCTGACCCGGGTCGCCGCCCGGGTGCTCGGCGCCCCGGCCACCTTCCTCGCCCTGGTGGACGAGGACCGGGACTTCTACAAGAGCTGCCACGGCTTCCCGGAGCCGCTCGCCTCCGCGCGCGAGCTGGCCGGCCCCACCTTCTGCCACTACACCATCCAGGGCGCGGAGCCGCTCGTCATCCCCGACACCCTGGCGGACCCCGTGTACCGCCGGGTCCCCACCGTGGAGTCGCTCGGGGTGCGCGCCTACCTCGGCGTGCCGCTGGTCACCGCCGACGGGCACGCCGTCGGCTCCTTCTGCGCCATGGACCTCCAGCCCCGCCGCTGGACCGACGACGAGGTCCAGCTCCTCGTCGAGCTGGCCGCCTCCGCCATGCGCGAGATCGAGCTCCGCGAGCTCGCCCGCGAGGCCGGGCGCGCCGAGGCGGTGCTGCGCGAGAGCGAGCGCCGCACGCGCGCCCTGCTGGAGTCCGCGCCGCTGATCATGTGGACCAACCACCCCGACGGGCGCGTGGCCCACTTCAACCGGCTGTGGTACGCCCACACCGGGCGGAGCCCGGAGGAGTCCGAGGGGAGCGCCTGGGTGTCGGCCGTCCACCCCGCCGACCTCCCCGCCCTGCGCGGCGCGCGGGAGCACGGGATCGCCGCGGGGGCCGCGTACGAGATCGAGTTCCGCCTGGAGGGGAGGGACGGCGACTTCCGCTGGCACCGCGGACGGGTGGTCCCCCTGCGGAGCCCGGAGGGGGAGCTGGAGGGGTGGATCGGCTCCGCCGCCGACGTCCACGACATCCGCGAGGCCGAGCGGGAGGCCCGCGAGGCCGTCCGGCAGCGCGACGACGTCCTCGGCGTCGTCTCCCACGACCTCCGCAACCCGGTCCACACCGCCTTCATGTCCACCTCCCTCCTCCTCGACCTGCTGGACGAGGGAGACAGCATCCAGAGGAAGCAGCTCGGGATCATCAAGCGGGCCACCGAGCGGATGAACCGGCTCATCGGCGACCTGCTGGACGTCACGCGGATCGACGCGGGGAACCTCCACCTCTACCCCTCCCCCCTGGACCCCGCGGACGTCCTCCGCGAGGTGAGGGAGATCTTCGAGCCGCAGGCCGCGGAGAAGTCGCTGGAGCTGGAGGTGGAGATCCCCGACGGCCTCCCCCCCGTCTCCGCCGACCCCGAGCGCGTCCTGCAGGTGTTCTCCAACCTGCTGGGGAACGCCCTCAAGTTCACCCCCGCCGGGGGGCGGATCGCCGTCCGCGCCGGCCCCGACCCGGCCGGGGTGTGCTTCGCCGTCTCCGACACGGGCCCGGGAATCCCCGCCGCCGACCTCCCCCACGTCTTCGACCGCTTCTGGCAGGCCCGGCAGACCGCCCGGGACGGGGCCGGGCTGGGGCTCCCCATCACCCGGGGGATCGTCGAGGCCCACGGCGGGACCATCCGGGCCGAGAGCACCCCCGGCGTGGGGACGACGTTCTCGTTCACGCTCCCGTCGGCGTGAAGGGTGGGGTGAAGGGTGGGGTATCGAGGATGTGGGCGTGCCCCCGGCTGCGCCGGGGTCGGGCTGCGGCTCCGTAAGCCGGCAGACTACGCCGGCTAACGGAGGCGAGCCCCGCAAACCGCGCGGGTCTCGCCGCTTCGCGCTCGCATCCCTCACGCGGGGCTCCGCGCGAGCCTGTACGGAACGCCCCTTCACGCCGGCGCCGGCCGTTCAGTCCGCGAAGGCGGACTTCGTGCCGTTGTTGCAGCGAATTCATTCGCCCGGTGCGGACCTCACCGGAGGGGAGAACTACAGGTACACAAAGCAGTTGCGTGAGGGATGCGAGCCCGGAGGGGCGAGACCCCACGGCAGTATCGTGGGGGCTCGACTCCGTTGGGAACGGTCGTATCGTTCCCTACGGAGCCGCAGCC
Source organism: uncultured Gemmatimonadales bacterium (assembly GCA_963733105.1). Lineage (GTDB taxonomy): Bacteria > Gemmatimonadota > Gemmatimonadetes > Longimicrobiales > Longimicrobiaceae > JAFAYN01. The sequence continues at coordinate 52,828 of CAVTCB010000018.1, forward strand.
CGACCCCCGCGCCAGCGGGGGGCACGCCCGAACCTCCCTCCACGTCGATCGCCACCCCCGCGCATGCTTCGTGCGAGAGCGCAAGTGCCGGAACGGCATAAGATTGCACAAACCCTGGACGCGCGAAGCCCGTGATCTCGCTCCGCCCCGAGCACCTCAAGCGGTACGCCGAGCTGGGACGGCTCCTCCTCAAGTACGGGCGCTCCGACCTGGTGAAGCAGAGCGGGCTGGACGCCGTGCTCGTGGACCAGGAGCCGGTCGCCGCCCCGGGGCAGGAGGGGGTGGCCGAGGAGCTCGCCGCCGACCTGGAGCGGCTGGGCCCCACCTACATCAAGCTGGGCCAGCTCCTCTCCACCCGCGCCGACCTCCTCCCCGCCCCCTACGTGGAGGCGCTCACCCGCCTCCAGGACAGCGTGGAGCCCTTCCCCTACGCCGACGTGGAGCGGATCGTCACCACCGAGCTGGGGGTGCGGATGTCCAAGGCGTTCGGGAGCTTCGATCCCGAGCCGCTGGCCGCCGCCTCGCTGGGGCAGGTGCACCGGGCCACCCTGCGCGACGGCACCGAGGTGGCCGTCAAGGTGCAGCGCCCCGGGATCCGCGAGCGGATCGTGGAGGACCTGGACGCCCTGGAGGACCTGGCCGACTTCGCCGACCGCCACACCGACACCGGGCGCCGCTACGGCGTGGCCGCCATGCTGGGGGAGTTCCGCAAGACGCTCCTCTCCGAGCTGGACTACCGGCAGGAGGCGCAGAACCTTGCCACCCTCGCCGACAACCTGGGCGACTTCGGGCGGATCACCGTGCCGCGCTCCGTGGCCGACTACACCACCTCGCGCGTGCTCACCATGCAGTACGTGCGGGGGACCAAGGTCACCGACCTGGGCGGGCTCACCCGCACCGAGCTGGACGGCAACGCGCTGGCCGAGGAGCTGTTCGCCGCCTACATGAAGCAGATCCTGGTGGACGGCTTCTTCCACGCCGACCCGCACCCGGGGAACGTGTTCATCACCCCCGACGGGCGCATCGCCATGATCGACGTGGGGATGGTGGGGCGGATCGCGCCGGAGATGCAGGACCGCCTCCTCCGCCTCCTCCTGGCCGTGGCCTCCGGGCGCGGCGAGGAGGCCGCGGGGACCGCGGTGCGCATCGGGACCGCGCGCGACGACTTCGACGAGCCCGAGTTCGTGCGCCGCGTCACCGCCCTGGTGACCGGGATGCAGGGGGCCACCGCCGAGCGCATCCAGGTGGGGCGCATCGTGATGGAGATGACCCGGAGCGCCGCCGAGACCGGGATCCTCCTCCCCGCCGAGCTCTCCACCCTGGGGAAGACGCTCTTCGCGCTGGACCAGGTGGGGCGCACCCTGGACCCGGCCTTCGACCCCAACGCCTCCATCCAGCGCAACGCCGCCGACATGCTGCGCCGCCGGATGCTGAAGCAGGCGTCGCCCACCCACGCGTTCTCCACGCTGCTGGAGGCCAACGAGCTGATGCAGCGGCTCCCGGGGCGGCTGAACGCCATCCTGGACTCGCTGGCCGAGAACGAGTTCCGCATCCGGGTGGACGCCATCGACGAGGTGCGGCTGATGGCGGGGCTGCAGAAGGTGGCCAACCGGATCACCATGGGGCTGGTGCTGGCGGCGCTCATCATCGGCGCGGCGATGCTGATGCGGGTGGAGACCTCGTTCCGCATCTTCGGCTATCCGGGGGTGGCGATGCTGCTGTTTTTAGCGGCGGTGGCGGGGGTGGCGAAGCTGCTCTGGGAGATCGCGCGCCACGACGACAAGGTGGACCGGAAGCGCTGAGGTTTCGGGTTGCTCCGGGTCCGCTCCGGAGACGGGCCAAACAGCGGCCCGTCTCCTGCGCGGGGGCGGTGAGCCTCGCAAACCGCGCGAGTCTCCCCGCCCCGGAGTGAGCCCAGCCGAAACAGCCCGGCTGTCTCCCTCCGCAACGGATTTTACGGGTACTGCGGGAACGGCAACTGCAACGACGGGGCGGCACCTTCGCGGTGCCGCCCCTCTTCTTGCTGTTCCCTGTCCCTGTCCCCTGTCCCCTGTCCCCTGCCCTGCCGTTCCTCCCTACCGCACCCCCCACCCCTCCGGGAGCCCCGCGCCCACGCTCAGCCCCGCGTACGCCGTGCGCCCGGGGCCGGGCTCGAAGAAGCGGCGGCCGAAGGCGTTCACCACCACCGACGCGTTGTAGGCGCGGTCGAAGAGGTTGGTGACGCCCGCGAAGGGGGTCGCGCGGAGGCGGCCCAGGCGGACGCCCTCGCGGCCGGCGCGGAGGTCGGCCACCGTGTAGGCCGGGGAGCGGAAGAGGTTGCGGTCGTCCACGGGGACGGAGGACGAGCGGCGCACCTCCGCCCCGGCGAAGAAGCCCCCCGCGGACTCCCAGGCCAGGCGCGCGTCCAGGCGGTGCGGGGCCACTCCGGGGACGCGGTTGCCGTCCAGCGTGTCGCGCCCCACCACGTAGCGCCCGAAGCGGGCGTCCACGTGCGTCCAGGCCAGGCGCCCCGTGAGGCCGGGGAGGGGGGCGAGCGTCACCCCCGCCTCCACCCCGCGGCGGCGGGTGGAGCCCGCGTTGCGGAAGAACTGGCGGCCGGGCACCCCCTGCACCTCGAAGGGGATCAGCTCGTCGCGCACCCGCGCGCGGAAGGCGGCCACGTCGTAGGTGCCCCACCCGCCCAGCCGCCCCTTCGCGCCCGCCTCCCAGGAGCGCGTCCGCTGCGGGCGCAGCTCCGGGTTGAAGCCCCCGGCCCCGCTCGGGCGGTTCGCCAGCTCCGTGGTGGTGGGCGTCTCGAAGGCGGTGGCGAAGTTCGCGTACACCACCAGCGACGGCGACGCCGCCCAGCTCGCCCCCAGCGTCGGGCTCCACTCCGCCATGACCCGCGAGCCGGAGTCGTCCGGGTCCGCGGCCGTCACCAGGCGGTCGTCCGCGGAGAAGCGCAGCCGGTCCCGGCGCACCGCCCCCAGCACCTCCAGCCGCGCCCCGGCGACGCCGACGCCTGCGCGAAGGCCGACGCCGAGGTCACCCGCTCCCGCTGGTCCAGGAGGAGCTCGCGCCGCTCCCCCGCGTCGTTGCGACGGTTGCGGCGGCGGTCGCGCTGCGCCTCCGCCTCCCCCCCCGCCGTCCAGCGCACCCCCGCGCCCTCCGCGCCCAGGCGCCCCGAGAGCGTGGCGCGGACCCCGCCCACGCGGCGGTCCAGGTCGATCACCCGGTCCGGGATCGGGTTCTCCAGCGAGCGGGCCAGCGCGTGGCCCGCCACCTCCAGCGCCCCGCCCCCTCCCAGCGCGCGCTCCCACGCCACCCCCGCCTGCCCCTGGCGCCCCGTCTCCCCCGTGCGCTGCGCCACGTTGCGCGCGAAGGCGCGGGTGCGGTCCGCGCGCAGCAGCGAGTCGGAGAGCGAGCCCGGGTTGCGCGCGTCGTAGCCCACCCCGGACAGCACCAGCCGCACCCCGTCGCGCCCCCGGCGCCATCCCAGCTGCGCCCCCCCCAGCACGTTCTCCGCCGACGAGTGCTCGCGGAAGCCCCCGTAGCGCAGGCGCGTCGCGTGGGCGCGCCAGGAGAGGGCGCCGGAGCGCCCCCCCGCGCTCCCCTGCAGGCGGAGGAGCCCGTCCCCCCCCGCCACCACGCGGCTCTCCACCCCCAGCGGCACCGGGGGCGGGGGCGGGGAGAAGAGCTGCACCACCCCGCCCGAGGCGTTGCCGTACAGCGCCGCCGCCGGGCCGCGCGCCACCTCCGCCCCGCCCAGCGCGCCGGGGTCCACCTGGTTCAGCGTGGTCTGGCCGTCCGGGAGGGTGGCGGGGAGCCCGTCCAGGAGGACCCGCACCCCCCGCACCCCGAACTGCGCCCGCGCCCCCGAGCCACGGATGGAGATGCGCTCCCCCAGCGCGTAGTTGAAGCGGTTGTCCACCTGCACCCCCGGCACCGCCCCCAGCGCCTCGTCCAGCCCCAGCCCGGGACGCGCCCGGCGGGCCTCCTCCTCCCCCACCGCCGACACCGCGTACGGCGCCCGCAGCCGGGGGAGCGGGACGCGGAGCACCCGCACGGCGAGCGTGTCCAGCCGCGCGCGGCGCAGCGTGTCGGGCGGCTGCTGCGCCCGCCGCGGGCGCGGGGGCCAGGAGGGCGAGCGCGGCGAGCAGGAGGAGCGCGGCGCGGGGACGGCGGTCGGGCATGGTCTCCGGGACAGGGCGTGGAGGCTCGGGGCGACGCCGCGTGGGAGGCAAGATCTGTACGCCGCCGGGGCGGCGGTGGTATCTTGCACCGTCGTCACCGGAGCACCCCAGCGTCACCCGAGCCATGACCGAGCAGACCGCCGCGCCGCCCGCACCCCCCGCCTCCGCCCCCCGCACCACGCGTGACGTGGTGTACGGCCTGGTGGGGGGCGCCGCCGTCTTCCTGGCCCTGGTCTTCGCGCTGGTGGGCGGGGAGGCGGACGGCGCCGCCGCGGGCGCTCCCCCCGAGGTCACCGTGCTGGAGCCGGAGAGCGGCTCCATCTTCTCCGGGCGGGTGACGCTGGTGTTCCGCACCCCGGAGGAGATGGTCCGCACCGCCGACGGGTGGCAGACCGGCGGGAGCTTCCACCTCCACGCGCTGGTGGACGGGACCGAGCTGATGGCCGCCCCCGGCGAGGTGCAGCCGCTGGGCGGCGGGCGCTACCGCTGGACCCTCCCCGCCCTCCCCGCCGGGGAGCACCGCCTGCGGCTCACCTGGGCCGGCCCCGACCACCGCACCTTCCAGCAGGGCGGCTCCTCCCCGTTCACCGTGGTGGTGCACTGACGGCGCGGCCGCTCCCTCCGCGCCGCCGCCTTTGACAGCCGGCGGCCGCGCCTTTACTCTTCCGGCTCCGCAGTGCCCGCCCCGTCCCCCTCTCCACCCTCTTCCCGGCCCTCTCCCATGTTCACCACGCACCTCCGTCCCCTCACGTTCGGGGAGATCCTCGACGGCGCCTTCACGCTGTACCGGAGGCACTTCGCCGTCTTCTTCACCACCGCGCTCATCCCGCTCCTCCCCATGGCCTTCGCCTACGGCTTCCTGGGGGTGGCCGGCGCCGGGGCCACGACCCTCGAGGCGCAGCTCGCGGCCAGCGGCGGCTTCCTCCTCGCCCTCCCCTTCATCATGCTGGGGATGCTGGTGATGTGGGGCGCCCTGGTGCACGAGGCGGGGGAGGCGGTGATGGGGCGCCCGGTGGTCCGGAGCGACGCGTACCGGGTGGCGTTCCGGCGGCTCCTCCCGCTGCTGGGCGCCACGCTCCTCCTGGGGCTCCTGATGGGGCTGGGGCTGTTGCTCTTCGTGGTCCCGGGCGTCCTGGTGATGCTGATGCTCTTCGCCATCTGGCAGGTGGTGGTGCTCGAGGGGAAGGGCCCCGTCGAGGCGGCCTCCCGCTCGCGCCGGCTCGCCCAGGGAGCGTGGCTGAGGATCTTCGGCGTCACCGCCGTGGTGTGGCTGATCGTGATGATGCCCAGCGCGCTCACGGGGATGGCCGGCGGGATGGCGGTGCTCTTCGTGTCCCTCTCCTCCGGCGGGGCCGAGTCCGCCACCGACGCGGTGGCGTGGATCTCGGCCGTGAGCAACATCCTCAGCACCGTGCTCTCCGCGCTCACCACCCCGTTCATGATCACCGCCTTCACGCTCCTCTACTTCGACCGGCGGGTGCGCACCGAGGGGCTGGACCTGGAGATGGCCGAGGAGCAGCTCCCGGCGCTGGCCTGACCCCCCGGCCGCCGGGCGGCTTCCGCGCGTGACGCAGCGCCCCCTCCCCACCGCGGCGCAGGTCGAGCGCGCCCTGGGCGAGGTGTACGCCCGGCCCGAGCTGGCCGGGCGCGAGCCCGCGCCGCTCCTGAAGTGGATCGGCGAGCGGTGGGCCGAGATCCGTGGCGCGCTCGCCGCGCTGCTGGACCGCTTCCATCTCCTGGAGGGCAGCGCCCCCGCGTACTGGCTGGTGATCGTCTGGCTGGTGCTGGTGCTCTGCGCGCTGGGGATCCTGGCGCACATCGCGCGGAGCGCGTGGCGGGGGCGGGAGCGCCGCGCGCGGGCCGCCGCCGGGGAGCGCGGGAGCGCCGGCCGCCCCGCCGGGGGCCCGGAGTGGGAGGCCGAGGCGCGGCGCCTGGCCGCCGCCGGGCGGCTGCGGGAGGCCTCGCTGGCGCTCTACCAGGCCCTCCTCCTCCGGCTGGACGCCCGCGGCGCGGTGCGCTACGACCCCTCCAAGACCCCCGGCGACTACCGCCGGGAAGCCAGGAAGAAGCCTGACGCCGCGCGCGCGCTGGACGCCTTCCTGCGCCGCTTCGAGCCGGTGGCCTTCGGCGGGAGGGCGCTGGACGGGGCGGGGTACGACGCGCTGGCCCGCGCCGCCGCCGAGGGGGAGCCCCGTGGATAGCCGCCGCGACCGGGTGCTGATGGTGGCGCTGATCGCCATCGTCGCCCTCCTCGCCCTGCTCGCCACCCCCTCCGACGAGAGCGACCCGACCGACACCCGCGCCTCCACCCTCCGCGACACCCCCGCCGGCGCCCGCGCCCTGTACCTGGCGCTGGACGAGCTGGACGTCCCCGCCGGGCGCCGCTACACCCCCTGGGTGGACGCCGACTCCCTCGCCGGGCGCGGGACGCTGGTGCTCCTGGCCCCCGCCGAGCCCCCCACCCCCGCCGAGCTGGCCGCGCTCAAGCGCTGGGTGACGGCCGGCGGGACGCTGCTGTACGCCGCCCGCCCCCGCGACGCCACGCTGGACACCCTGGGGCTGGTGCTGGAGCCGCTGGTCCCCGACTCCGTCCCCTTCTCCCGGCGGGCCGACTGGCCCGGGCTCCCCGCCACCCCCGCGTACCACCGCTGGACCGGGGGGACCGGCTCCGTGGAGGGGTTCCGCTGGGCCTTCGCCGACTCCTCGCGCGCCCTGGCGGCGAGCGAGGTGGTGCTCTCCACGCGCGGGGGCGACGCCGTGGTGGCGCGGCTCCGGGTGGGGCGGGGAACCGTGGTGGCGTGGAGCGACGCCGGCCCGCTCCGCAACCGGGCGCTGCGCCGGAGCGGCGCCGCCGCCGTGTTCGCCCGCGCCGCCGCCGACCTGCTCCCCCCCGGCGACACCCTCCGCTTCGACGAGTACCACCACGGCTACCGCGGCGGCGGGAGCGCCGTGGACGCCACCCTGCGCTTCCTGCGCCGGGCCCCCGCCGGGCACCTGGCGCTCCAGCTCGCCGCCGTGGCGGTGCTCCTCCTCCTGGCGCTGGGGTGGCGCTTCGGCTCCCCCGTCCCTCCGCCCCCGGCCCGCCGCCGCTCCCCGCTGGAGCACGTGGAGGCGCTCGCCGGGGCGTACCGCCAGGCCGGCGCCCGCGCCACCGCGCGCCGCCTCCTCCTGGCCGGGCTCGCCCGCCGCCTGGGGCGCCACTCCCCCCGCGACGCCCGCGAGGAGGGGGAGCTGCTGGAGCGCCTGGGCACCCACCTCCCCGTGGGGCGCGAGGCCGCGCGCGGGGTGCAGCAGGAATGGAAGAAGGGGGACCGCGCCGACCTGGTGGCGCTGTCCCGCGACGTGGACCGACTCCTCCGAGAGGTGAAGAGAACGTGACGACCACCGACACCCCCGAGCCCGTCCCCGCCGAGCGGGCGCTGCGCGTCCTGGACCAGCTCCGCGGCGTGGTGCTGGGGCAGGACGAGGTGCTCCGGCAGATGCTGGTGGCCCTCCTCGCCGGGGGGCACGCGCTCCTGGAGGGGGTCCCCGGGACCGCCAAGACGCTCGCCATCCGCTCCCTGGCCATGGCGCTGGAGCTGCGCTTCGGGCGCGTGCAGTTCACCCCCGACCTGATGCCCACCGACCTGGTGGGGGTGAACATGCTGGACGAGCAGCGCCGGGAGTTCGTGTACCACCCCGGCCCGATCTTCGCCGACGTCCTGCTGGCCGACGAGATCAACCGCGCCCCCGCCAAGACCCAGGCCGCCCTCCTGGAGGCCATGCAGGAGCGCCAGGTGACCGTGGACGGGACCACCCGCCCGCTCCCCCCGCCTTCACCGTGTTCGCCTCGCAGAACCCGGTGGAGTACGAGGGCACCTACCCCCTCCCCGAGGCCCAGCTCGACCGCTTCCTCCTCAAGGTGGTGGTGGACTACCCCGGCGAGGAGGCCGAGCGCGCCATCCTGGACCGCTACGCCGACGGCTTCAGCGCCGACCGCTCCGACACCTACGGGATCGAGCCGGTGCTGAGCGCCGGCGACCTGCTGGCGCTGCGCCGCGCCGTCGCCGCCGTGCACGTGGAGCCCAGCGTCCGCGACTACGTCACCCGGATCGTGCGCGCCACGCGCGAGGAGCCCAGCTTCGCCCTGGGGGCCAGCCCCCGCGCCGGGGTCGCGCTCTTCCTGGCCTCGCGCGCCGAGGCCCTCCTGGCCGGGCGCGACTTCGTGGTTCCCGACGACGTGAAGACCCTGGCCCTCCCGGTGCTCCGCCACCGCGTCCTCCTCACCCCCGAGGCCGAGGTGGAGGGGACCGCCGTGGACGCCCGCCTCGAAGCCCTCCTCCGCACCCTCCCCGCACCCCGCGACTGACCATGAAGAAGCTCCTCGTCTCGCCGCCGCGCTCGCCGCCCTGTTCTTTTTGAACCCCTCCGAGTCGGACCACCGGGCGCGCTTCGCCGAGTCGTTCCGGGCCGGGCACCCCGTGCTCAGCTTCTTCGGCGCCGACCGCATCGCGCCCGTCCTGCTCACCTACCGCAGCTACGGCGTGATTTCCGTGGGCCGCGTCGGCGAGCAGGTGGTCACCGTGGGCGTCGGCGGCTACGTCCGGGTGCGCGACCTGGACCTGGAGCGGCTGGTGGAGGACGCCTCGCGCAGGGCGGACGAGCTCCGCGAGTCCTGAGACCCTCCCCGGCGAGCGCCGTGTTCCTCCCCCCCACCCCCGGAGGCCCCCCCATGTCCCACTTCCTGCGCCCCCTTACCCTCGACGAGATCCAGGACGGCGCCCGCGCGGTGTACCGGAAGAACTTCCGGTTCTTCTTCGCCGCCGGCCTGGTCCCGCTCCTCCCGCTGACCGCCGCCTGGTGCTACGCCATCCTCGCCGCGGGCGACCCTGCCTGGGTGCCGTGGGCCGGCTACGCGCTCTCGGTCCCCGCGATCGCGCTGGCGTGGGGTGCCCTGGTCCACGCCGTCGGTGAGGAGGCGGAGGGGCGGCCCGTGGTCCCGCGCGAGTCGCTCCGGGCGGCGGGCCGCCGCGCCCTCCCTCTCCTGGGAGCGACGCTGCTGGCGCACTTCTTCGTGGGGGCGGGGCTCATGATCCTGGTGGCGCCGGGCATCCTGGCCCTGGTGTCGCTCTTCCTGGTCTGGCCCGTGGTGATGTTCGAGGGGAAGGGGGCCGGGGAGGCCGGCGCCCGCTCCAGGCAGCTCGTCGACGCGGTGTGGGGGACCCTCCCCTGGTTCGTCCTGGGGGTGCTGCTGGAGGTGGTGGCCGCGAGCTTGTTCGTGGTGATGGGGGGCGGCGTGATGGTGATGGTCCTGACGCTCTACCCCGGACCGGCGGCGGTGTGGGCCCTGGCCGTGACGGTCGCCCTCGGCGTCCTCCTGGCGGCGCGCAAGGTCCCGTTCCTGGTCGCCGTCTCCACGCTCGTGTACTTCGACCGATGGGCGCGCACCGAGGGCGTGACGGGAGTGGAGGAGGCGGCCGAAGCACCCGTCTCCGCTCCCCCGCCTCCCCCGGAGCTCCCCGTCGCCGCTGCCGCGGGGCCGCAGGACGTGTCGGACGCCCACCTGCGCCCTCTCACCGCGGCCGAGATCGTCGACGGCGCCCGCGCGTCGTACCTGAAGAACCGCCGCTTCTTCCTCGCGGCCGGCCTGGGCTCCGTCCTCCCCCTGGCGGCCGGCTGGGGGCTCTGGCTCCTTCCCTTCGGCGGCTTCGCGCCATGGGCGGGCTACGCGCTGTCGATCCCCGCGATGGCGGTGGCGTGGGGCGCCGTGGCCCACGCCGTCGGGGAGGAGGCGCAGGGGCGGCCCGTGGTCCCGGACGAGTCGCTCCGGGCGGTGCGCAGCCGTATCGATTCCCTGCTGGCGGCGATGCTCCTGACGTACTTCCTCGTCGGGGTGGGACTCCTGCTCATGGTGGTGCCGGGCGTCCTAGCCCTGGTCTTCCTCTTCGCCACCGTGCCGGCGGTGGTCTTCGAGAGGAAGGGGGTGCCGGAGGCGGCCGCCCGCTCCTGGAAGCTCGTCGAGGGGGCGTGGCGGCCCGTGTCCGGGACCGTCCTGTCGCTGCTGGTGGCCGCGGCGCTCCCGAGCCTGCTCGTGCTGGGAGCGGCCCTGGTGGTGTCGTCGGCCGTGCTGCTGTTCTCCAGCCTGCGCCTGCTGTCCACCGGGGAGGTAGACGGGACCTTGTACGGGGTGCTGGACTGGGCCTTCGCCCTGGCTCCCGTCCTCGCCGCCCTCGTCGCCGCGCGCGGCGTCCCGCTGCTGGCCGCGGGCTTCACGCTGCTGTACCTCGACCGGCGGGCGCGCACCGGGGGCGTGGGGGAAGCGGAGCCGGCCGAGGAGACCGTCCCCGCGCCCGCCTGACGCGTTAGCTTCGAGGTCCGGGGCGAAGCGCCGCCTCCCCGCCGTCCTCCTCCCGGTCCTCGCCGTGGCTCTCGGGCTGGCGGGGTGGGCGTTCTGGTGGGAGCCGGGGCGCGTCGTGCTGCGGGAGGTGCCGCTCGCCGTCCCCGGGTGGCGGGCCGAGCACGCCGGGCTGCGCGTGGCCGTCCTGGCCGACCTGCACGTCGGCTCGCCGCACAACGGGCGGGAGAAGCTGCGCCGCGTCGTCCGCATGGTGAACCGGGCGCGGCCGGACGCGGTGGTGGTCCTGGGCGACCTGGTGATCCAGGGCGTGGTGGGGGGAGCTTCGTCCCGCCGGAGGAGATGGCGGCGGAGCTGCGCGGGCTCCGCGCCCCGCTGGGGACCTTCGCCGTGCTGGGGAACCACGACTGGTGGCTGGACGCGCCGCGGGTGGCGCGGGCGCTCCGCTCCGCCGGGATGGTCGTGGTGGACGACACCGCCGCGCGGGTGGTGTCGCGGGGGGCGCCGTTCTGGGTGGCGGGGGTGAGCGACTGGTGGGAGGGGCCGCACGACGTGCGGAGGGCGGTGGGGGCGGTCACCGACGACGCGCCGGTCCTGCTCCTGACCCACAACCCGGACGTGTTCCCGGAGGTGCCGGCGCGCGTAAGCCTCACCGTCGCGGGGCACACGCACGGCGGGCAGGTGCGTCTTCCTCTCGTCGGGCGGCCGGTGGTGCCTTCCCGCTACGGCCAGCGGTACGCGGCGGGGCACGTGGTGGAGGGGGGGCGGCACCTGTTCGTGGGCACGGGCGTGGGGACGAGCATCCTTCCCGTGCGGTTCCGGGTGCCTCCCGAGGTGGTGGTTCTGGTGCTCAGTCCTTTGAAGTAGCTTGTCGGGTGTGGGCCGCTCCGGAGGGAGACAGCCGATACTGCCCGGCTGTCTCCCTCCGTCACGGATCATACGGGTACTGCGGAACTACTGAACGACACGTAGCCGCGGTTCCGGAGCGCGTCCCGGGCGGCCCTCACCCCCCGACCCCCTCTCCCAATGCTGGGAGAGGGTGCGAGCCTAAGCGAGCGGGTGAGGGCCGCAGTTGCCGGCTGTCCCCTGTTCCCTGTTCCCTGTCCCCTCTTCCCTTGCCGTCCACCTTGCTCCCCACCCACCGTCTCCTCCTCGCCCTCGCGGCGGCCTCGCTCCTCTTCCTCCTCGACGCGCGCGCGGCGCTGGCGGCGGACGCGCTCCTGCTCGCGGCCGCGGGGGCGGACGCGTGGCTCACGCCGCGGCGGCGCGACCTGCGCGTGGAGCGGAGGGCGCCCGCGCGGATCGCGCTGGGGGGGACGGCGGAGGTGGTGCTGGAGGTGGAGAGCCGGGGAGGGAGGGCCGCGCGCGTCCTCCTCACCGACGACCTCCCGGCGCTGCTGGAGAGGGAAGGGGCGGAGACGCACGACCTGGCGGTGGCGGCGGGCGGGGCGGCCACCGCGTCGTACCGGGTGCGGGCCAAGGAGCGGGGGGACGCCGCGTACGGGGACCTGCACCTGCGCGTGTCGGGGCCGCTGGGGCTGGTGTGGACGCAGCGGCGGGAGCCGCGCGCCGACCCGCTGCGGGTGCAGCCGGGGATGCTGGAGGTGCGGCGCCACCGGCTCCTGGGGCTGCGCAACCGGCTCCACGAGGCCGGCATCCGCAGCGTCCGGCAGCGGGGGGAGGGCGGGAGCTTCGAGAGCCTGCGCGACTACGTCCGCGGCGACGACCCCCGCGTGGTGGACTGGAAGGCCAGCGCGCGGCGCGGGGTCCTCACCGTGCGGCAGTTCGAGGCCGAGCGGCGCCAGAACGTCCTCGTCGTCATCGACGCCGGGCGGCTGATGACCCAGCGCGTCGGCGGGGGGGCTCGCATCGACCACGCCCTCTCCGCCGCCCTCCTCCTCGCCGACGTGGCCTCGCTGCACGGCGACCGCGTGGGGCTCCTGGTGTTCGCCGACCGCGTGGAGCAGTACCTCCCCCCCGCCCCCGTCAACCTGTCCCGGCTGGCCGACGCCCTGGGGAGCGTGCAGGCGCGGATGGTGGAGCCCAACTACCCCGCCGCCTTCACCTACCTGGCCGGCCAGCTCCGCCGCCGCTCCCTCCTGGTGATGTTCACCGACGTCATCGACGCCCGGGCGTCCGGGGCGCTGGTGTCGCACCTCATCCGCTCCGCCGCGCGGCACCTCCCCCTCGCCGTCGCGCTCCGCAACCCCGAGCTGGAGGCCGCCGCCACCGACCCCGCCGGGGACGAGGCCGCCGTCTTCCGCCGCGCCGCCGCCGAGGAGCTGCTCCAGGCCCGCGCCGCCGCCCTGGCCTCCATGCAGCGCGCCGGCGTCCTCGTCGCCGACGCCCGCCCGCAGGACGCTACCCCCGCCGTCGTCAACCGCTACCTGGAAGTGAAGAGGCGGGCGCTCCTGTAGGGGCGCCCGCCTCTTCCTCCGTCCGGCCCGCGCGGGGGCTACTCCGTCCCGCCCGTCACGGCGCGGAGGTCCGCCGAGGCCAGGTCCACGTCGTCCACCGGGATCACCACCAGCCCGGGGAAGCGCCGGCGCAGCTCGTCCTGCAGGGAGCGGGCGTCGCCCACCACCACCAGCCGCACCCCCGCAGGGGCCGCGTGCGCCGCCGCGAAGCGCTGCACGTCCGCCGCCCCCACCGCCGCGATCTCCTGCCCGTAGCGGGCCAGGCGATCCAGCGGCACCCCACGCGCCGCCAGCATCCCCACGTGCGCCGCCAGCCCCTCCACCGTCTCCAGCTCGCGGGCGAGCTGGGCCACCGCGAAGCCGCGCCGCAGCGCCAGCTCCGGGGCCGTTGCCGCCGCCGGGGCCAGCGACCCCATCCCCCCCGCCAGGAGCGACGCCAGCTCCGGCGCGCTCGCCGCCGACGGCGTCACCGCCGAGGCGAAGAGGACCCCGCCGCCGCGCCGGGCGTCGGTCCAGGTGCGCAGCTCGGTGGCGAGCTGCCGGTCCACGCGCGCGGCGCGGCTCAGGCGCGAGGTGTACCCCCCGCCCAGCACCGTGCCCGCCATGAGCGCGCGGAAGTAGTCCGGCGACCCCAGCGCCACCCCCGGGCGGGCCACCACCAGCGTCGCCCCCTCCGTGTTGGGGACGTCCACCAGCACCGCCGTGGGCACCCCGTCCATGGCGCCGGTGGCGGCGCGCGGGGCGGGGAGCGGGGTGGAGGGGCGGGCCCACCCGCCGAAGACGCGCTCCGCCAGCGCGAAGCCCGCCTCCGGGCGGACGTCCCCGGCCAGCACCAGCACCGCGTTGTCCGGGCGCCAGTGCGCCTGGTGGAAGCGCACCGCTTCGTCGCGCGTGATCGCCCGCACCGCGGACGCCGTCCCCACCGTCGGGGGCGCGTACGCCCCCTTCCCGAACACCAGCCGGGAGGCCGCGTACTCCGCCAGGAACTCCGGGAGGGCGGCGCGGGCCTGCGCGCGCCCGGCGGCCAGGCCGTTGAAGGTGCGCACGTCCGCGTCGGCGAAGGCCGGGCGCATGGCGCTCTCCGCCAGCACCTCCGCCGCCAGCGGGAGCCCCGCGACGGGCCCCAGCACCCGGAGCCACGAGTAGTCCCAGGCGGCCGCCGAGGCCATCCCGAAGCCGGCCTGGCCGAGCGCCAGCGACACCTGCGGGCCCGGGCGGCTCTGCGTCCCCCGCGTCGCCAGCGTGGCCACGAAGTCGGCCAGCCCGCCGCGCTCCGCCGGGTCGGACTCGGCCCCCGAGCGGATCACCAGGTACGCCGCCGCCAGCGGCACGTCGTGCTGCTCCGCCACCACCACCCGCAGCCCGTTGGGGAGCGTCCGCTCCGCGGGGCGGGGGAGGGAGAAGGAGATGGCGGGCGCCGGGGGCGGGGGCTCCTGCTGCGCCGCCGCCGTCCCGGGGAGCGCCGCGGCGGCCGCCCAGGCCGCCGCCGCGCCGCGCAGCATCCAGCTCGTCCGGCTCATCGGTCCCCCCCTTCCCGCGCGCCGGGCGCGCTCTGGTTGCTGCTGGTGGCCCCCTGCGCCGGCCGCGCCGACTGGGGGAGGTAGTGGAGGGTCATCAGGCGCTCGTCCGACGCGTACTGCCGCAGCACCCGCCGGATGTCGTCCGCGGTCACCGCCTGGATCTGCGCGACGGTGGTGTTGATGCGGGCGGGGTCGCGGGCCACCATCACCGCCCGCCCCAGCGCGTCCGCCTTCCCCATGTTGCCGTCCATCTGGCGGAGCTGGTCGGTCGCGAGCAGGTTCTTGATCCGCGTCAGCCCGGGCTCCTGGACGGGCTCGTCGCGCATCCGGGCCAGCTCCGCCCGGAGCGCCTTCTCCAGCGTGTCCGCCGTGGCCCCGCGGGCGCCGAACGCCTCCAGGACGAAGGTGGAGGGCTCCTCGTACTCCAGGAGCGACGCCGCCGCCCGCGTGGCGGTCCGCTGCCCCCCGACCACCGCGTTGTTCAGGCGCGGCCCCAGGATCTCGCGCACCACCCGGAGCACGGCGATGTCCGGGCTCCCCCACCCCGGGACCTGGAAGGTGATCGCCACCGCCGGGTCCTGCACGCGGCCGTAGTCGGTCACGCGCAGCGGCGCCGTGCGCGCCGGCTCCTCCACCTTCGCGCGCTGCAGCGGCGCCGCGGGGCGGGGGATGGGGCCGAAGTGGCGGTCCACCAGGCGGTCGAGCTGCGCCGGGTCGAAGTCGCCTACCACCACCAGCACCGCGTTGTCGGGCCGGAAGAACTTGGCCACGTGCGCGCGGACGTCGTCCATGGTGATGGCCGCGACCTCCTCCACCGTCCCCCGGTCGGGGTTGCGGTAGGGGTGGCGGGCGTAGGAGGCGCGCTGCACCGCGTAGGGGAAGCTGCCCTGCGGCGGGTTCAGGATGATGCGGCGGATCTCCTCGTCCACCGACTGGCGCTCCACGGCGAGCACGCTGTCGTTCACCACCAGCCCGCGCAGCCGGTCCGCCTCCGCCCAGAGGAAGCGCTCCAGCATGGAGGAGGGGACGGCCTGGTACACCCGGAGCGCGTCCTGCGAGTTGTCCGACTGGCTCCCGGGGAAGTTGGGCCACCCCGCGTCCTCGGCCAGGAACACCGCCTCGCTGGGCCCCACGTTGCGGGAGCCCTGGAACATCAGGTGCTCGACCAGGTGCGACAGCCCGTTCCGCCCCGGCGGGTCGTCGCGGTCGCCGAAGCCGTACCACGTCTGCACCGCCACGGTGGGGGTGGCGCGGTCCTGGATGCTGAACACCCGGAGCCCGTTGGGGAGGGTGCGCTCCCGCCAGACGACGCGCGGGGCGTCGACCCGGGTCGGCGGCGGCGGCGGTGGAGGCGACTGCGGCTGCGCCGGCGTCTGCGCCGCCGGGCGAGCGGGGGCGCCTGCCAGCGCGGCCGCGGCGCAGAGAAGCGACAGGGCTGCACGTTTGCGGGACATGGAGGGCCGTGCCTGTGGTGGAGGGGTGCGGCGGAGAGTGATTCGTGTCGCAAAGTATGCCTGGAAGGGGCCGGACGCAACCGGGCCGGCGCTCAGGCCGGCTCCCCCGCCGCGGCCAGCAGCTCCGAGACGCCGAACAGGGTGTGCACCGGGAACCCCGCGGCCTCGATCGCCTCGCGTCCGCCGGACTCGCGGTCCACCAGCGCCAGCACCGCGAGCACCTCCCCCCCCTCCGCCCGCACCGCCTCGCAGGCGCGCAGCGCGCTCCCCCCGCTGGTCACCACGTCCTCCACCACCACCACCCGGTCGCCCGCGGCGAAGCACCCCTCGATCCGCTTCCCCGTCCCGTGCGCCTTGGGCTCCTTGCGCACCGAGAAGGCGTGCACCGGCCGCCCCGCCGCCCAGGAGGCGTGGGCGATGGCGTACGCCACCGGGTCGGCGCCCATGGTGAGGCCGCCCACCGCCGCCGGGGCGGGGACGATCCCCTCCAGCAGCTCCAGCCCCAGCCGCCCCACCAGGAACTGCCCCTCGGCGTGGGTGGTGGTGGTGCGGCAGTCGATGTAGTAGCGGCTCCGCGCCCCCGAGGCCAGGACGAAGTCGCCCAGGCGGAAGGAGCGCTCCAGGAGGAGGCGGAGGAGGCGGTCCCTTTCGGTCACGGGAGCCCCCGGTTGGCGGTGGGGATCTCGATCCACTCTTCCAGCGTCATGGGGGTGGGGTAGGGCTCGCCGAAGGCCTCGTGGAGCGCCTTGATCCCGCCCAGCACCTCGGTGTCGGCGCGGATGTCGGAGTCGTCGGTCCCGAACTCCAGGAACTCCAGGTACAGGTCGTCCACGTCGGCGGAGCGGAAGCGCCAGGCGTGCGCGCCGCGCACGGCGGCGGCGGCGTGCAGCAGCCCCCACGTCGCGTCGTACTCCTCGCGGCGCTCGGGGGCGACGGTGCGGCGGATGCTGACCAGCCTCCGCTCCTTGGGATCGGTCGGGGTCACGGGGCGCGGGGCTCCTCGGGTGGAGGGGTGCGGCGGCGGAGGAGCTGTCCGAGGACGAAGCCCCCCACGCGGGCCAGGGTGGACGGGCGGTGGCGCCGGGCCAGCCGCTGCGGGGCGCGGATGAGGAAGTCCACCGCGGTCGGCCTGAGGCGGCGGCTCCGCACGGCGAAGTGGAGGCGGTCCATGGCGTCGCGCAGCTCCGCGCCGTCCCCCGCCCCGGCCGACCAGTGGATGCGCTCGGCCGCGTCGCGGGCGCGCTCCAGGAGGAACTGGGCCCGGAGGTACTCGCGCGGGCGGACCTCGCCGCCGGCGCGGACGGCGGCGTGGTACTCGTCTGCCAGCTCCTCCAGCAGCTCGTCCAGCACCACGGCCCAGGTGGAGGGGAGCGCCAGCTCGCGCACCTCCATCCCCCGCGCCACGATGCGGTCCACGGCGCGCTTGAAGCGCAGGGTGGACTCCACCACCCCCTCGTCGTCCTCGGGGAGCTCGGCGAGGAAGTCCACCACGGCGTCGTACACCCGCGCCGCGGCCACGGCGTCCAGCGCGTCGATCTGGTCCACCAGGTCGCTGACGCGCGTGACGATCCCCTCCCGGAAGCGCTCCATCGTCGCGGGGCGGTGCTCCAGGTAGTGGCCGATCTCCGCGTCGATCAGCGTTTCCAGGGTGACCAGCTTGGCGAAGGTGTCGGCCCTCATTCCGGCTCCGGGAGGTGGCGCGCTCCCGCCGGGCGGCGGGCCCCCAAAGGTCTGCCCCGCCCCCCGCCCCGTCAAGGGAGAGGCGGGCCCCGGGGTTGCCCCCCGGTGAACCTCCGTACAACGTGTCGGGTACACGGTGCCGACACGCCACCCAAAGGGACCCGATGACCGCAGTGCCCCGCTCGTTCCGCCTCGCCGCGGCGCTCCTCCTCTGCGCCCTGGCGGCGCTCCCCGCGCCCGCTCCCCTTCGGGCGCAGGGTGGGGGGGACGCGGGCACGCTGGCGGGGCGGGTGACGGACCCCGCCGGGAGCCCGGTGGCCGAGGCGGCGGTGCGCCTCCTCCGCCCGGACGGGGGCGCCCCGGTGCGCTCGGCGTCCACGGACGCGGCGGGCGCCTTCCGGATGGAGGGGGTGCCTGCGGGTCGCTGGCGGGTGCGGGCGGAGCGGATCGGCTTCGCGCCGGCGGAGCGGGAGGTGCGGGTGTCGCGGGGCGCGGAGGCGCGGGTGGAGCTGCGGCTCGCCACGGGGGCGCTGGCGCTGGAGGGGATCGAGGTGCGCAGCACCCGCGACAGCGAGCGGGAGCGCGCCCGCTTCGAGAGCGAGGCGGGGGTCACGTCCCGGGTGGTGACCGGCGCGGAGATCAAGATCCTCCCCGGGCTGGGGGAGGCGGACGTGCTCCGCGCGGTGGAGGTGCTCCCGGGGGTGGTGACCACGTCGGACTTCTCCAGCGCCTTCAACGTGCGCGGCGGCTCGGCCGACCAGAACCTGATCCTCCTGGACGGCTTCCCCATCTTCAACCCCTTCCACCTGGGCGGTCTGTTCAGCGTCTTCAACTCGGACGTGATCGCCCGCGCGGAGCTGCTGGCCGGCGGCTTCGGGGCCGAGTACGGCGGGCGCGTCTCCTCGGTGCTGAACGTGGAGACGCGCTCGGACGCGGACGGCTTCAGCGGGGAGGCGGGGGTGTCGCTGCTGGCCTCGCGCATCGCCCTCCGGGGGCGCCTCCCGGGCGCGGTGGGCGGGCTGCTGGGGGGAGACGGGGGGACGGCGTACGTGTCGGCGCGGCGCTCGTACTTCGACGTGGTGTTCCCGGAGCCGGTGAGCTTCCCCTACCACCTCACCGACCTGCAGGGCGGGGTGACGGTGGGGACGCGCGGCGGGGGGAGCGTGCGGCTGGTGGGGTACACGGGGCGCGACGTGCTGGACCTGAGCGACTTCACCCCGCCGGGCGAGGAGGAGGGGGAGGAGGAGAGCATCCTCCGGCTGCGGTGGAACTGGGGGAACGACGTGGCGGGGGTGCGCTGGAGCCAGCCGCTGGGCGCCTGGGTGGCGGACACGCGGCTGGGGTACTCGTCGTTCGGGGAGACGCTGGGGTTCCTGGACTTCGAGGACACGCGCTTCTCGTCGCGCATCTCGCAGGCGACGCTGCGGAGCGAGCTGGCGCGCGACCTGTCCCCGCGGCTGAACCTGCGGCTGGGGGCGGAGGGGAACCGCCTGGAGTACCACAACCGGGCGGAGGCGGGGGGGACGGTGTTCACGGACCAGGGGGACGACGGGGTGCTGGCTGCGGGGTACGCGCAGCTCCGCTGGCGCCCTTCGGACCGCTGGATCGTGGAGCCGGGCCTCCGCGCGGACGTGTGGAGCGCGACGGACGCGGAGATCCGCACGGTGTCGCCGCGCCTGGCGGTGAAGCGCTTCTTCGGGCGGGAGCGGGACGGGGCGGTGAAGGTGGCGGTGGGGCGCTACACGCAGTTCCTGCACTCGCTGCGCGACGAGTCGTTCCCGCTCTCCAACGACACCTGGATCATCGCGAACCGCGACGTGCCGGCGGTGGTGTCGGACCAGGTGCAGCTGGGGGTGGAGCGGTACTGGGGGGAGGAGTGGTACGGGTCGGTGGAGGCGTACGGCCGCCGCTTCCGGGGGATGACGGCGCTCAACTTCGCGGACGACCCCAACGACCCCTCGGACGACCTGCTGAACGGGACGGGGCGCTCGGTGGGGCTGGACTTCCTGGTGCGGCGCAACACGGGGCGGCTGCGCGGGTGGACGACGATGTCGCTGCTCCGCGCCCGCCAGACGCTCCCGGACCCGGCGGCGGACGGGTGGGAGGACCTTCCCCCCACGGTCACCTACCCGCCGGTGTACGACCGCCGGGTGGACGTGGACCTGGTGCTCCAGTACGACCTCCCCTGGAAGGTGGAGGCGGGGGCGCGCTGGAACTTCGGCTCGGGGATTCCCTACACGCGCCCGCTGGGGCAGTACGCGGACTGGGAGTACGACGTGAGCACGGGGAACTACCGCCAGGTGCGCCGCGGCGACGGGGGGGAGGACGACGACGGGGAGAACCCGTTCGCGGTGGTGCTGGGGCCGCGCAACGGGGAGCGCTACCCGTCGTACCACCGCCTGGACGTGACCTTCCGGCGTACGTTCAAGCCGCGCTGGGGGACGGCGACGCCGTACCTGCAGGTGCTCAACCTGTACAACCGCCGCAACCCGCTCTTCTACTTCTACAACTACGACGACTCCCCGCCGACGCGCTCGGGGATCTCGATGTTCCCGGTGCTGCCGACGATCGGGCTGGAGGTGTCGTTCTGATCTCTAAGGCACTCAGGTGTAGTGTCCTATGTGTACTTCCGAATGCGGGTAGCACCAAGCCGCCTTTGGCAGCGGTGGATATCATGTGGGGCCCTGGGACCGCTGGCGCCAAGTTGCGACTTGAGATAGGAAAGGTAAGATGAAGAATTCTATCCACCATGTCGAGCAATTCAACGATGATTCGCCATGCTGGTGTGGGTCTAATCTACCCTTTGCTCATTGTCATAAGGGACGTGAGGATGAGACTCGTGTACCGACAAGCGAGATCATCGAGCGCTACAAGCGCGCACGTACTCGCTCAAGCTGCCTCCACTTCGATGCGGGTCCTTACTCCTGTTCCCGCCCATTCATCCGCGCACACTCCATTCAGCGCAAGCGTGGGCTCGATCGCATTGCGAGGGGGGGAAAGGTCTACCGTTTCTCCGCAGATTTCTCGGACCTCATCCGGGAAAACGGACTTGTAACGGCTAAATTAATTGGGATCAACCAAATATCAACGTTTATGGGCTTCTGCTCATTTCACGATAATGCTTTGTTTGAGCCGATCGACAAGTACTCATTTGAAGCGTCGGAGGATAGGGTTGCCCTTTATGCGTACCGTGCGCTTACTCGCGAGCTATGGGTGCGGGAGAACGCACTTAGTATGATTCCATTCTTCAGAACTCTTGATCGCGGTCGTTCGCTTGCAGAGCAGCAGGGCATCCAGAGTCTTCTTGATGCCTATGAGGGTGGTCTTTCAAACGGGCACGATAATTTGTTGCGGCATAAGTGTTTGTACGATAAATGCCTGTGCGAGGGACGATTCGATGAATTTAGATATGTGGCATTTGTGTCGGACAATGCGCCCGATGTGCTCTGTAGTGGTGTGATTTACCCGGAATATGACTTCCAAGGGGAGACCTTGCAGGATCTCTCACGTGCAGACTTGCGGCGAGATCTGCTGTCCTTTTCAGCAATCGCAACCGATTCAGGTAGTGCCTATATTCTCGCTTGGCATGCAAGCAGTGATTCCGCCTGCAAACGGTTCATCGGATCGCTGGCGTCCGTCCCGGAACCTGAAAACGAGATTGGGGAAGCGGTCATGAGACTAATTCTTTCAGCGTGTGAAAATCTTGCGGTTCGACCTGATTGGTGGGAGGGGTTGCCAGAGGAGACAAGAGACTTTGTTTTGGCACGGTTTCAGTACATCGGTCATCCGTTTACCCCTCCTTATCCACAGCATCTTATGCCGAACAGGGAAGAGCCACGCCTGGCTCCAGCCATCACCTATATTCAAACCAACGTTTGATGCTGTGAGAGTCGCAACAAGAACTGGCGGCTCTCCGTAGTTCCCCTGTCGGACAGGAACTCTCGAACAAATAAGTCTGATCAACGGTGTGTGCTGTTAGACGAAGCTATGGATGGTACCAGTTCCGTTTGAATCTAAACTAAATGGACATATGACTATGATTCCGTCTGAACCAGCCGGTCCCGATGAGTCGGCCGTCGTTCAAGGTCCCAGCACTGATGAAGGATCGCACGACCCACAACCCAGCAGTCCCCCAGTAGGCCGTATCGTGCTCGGCACCATCATGATGGCCTGCGTCGTTACGCTGATGTTGATCGGGGTGTACGGGCCTTTCTCCGCATGGGACACCGACCTCTGGCTTACCGTGGTGGCCTCCTCACTCCTGCTCGGGGGGATCTACGGCGGCATGTTCAAGGAGTAGCCGCCGGCTTACTTCTACAACGACGACGATCTCCCGCCGACGCGGGGCGGGATCAGCATGTTCCCGATGCTGCCGACGATCGGGCTTGAAGTGTCGTTCCGAGGCGCCTCCAAGCGGATCGAGGAAGCGAGCCCCCCGGCCAGGTCGCCTGGCCGGGGGGCTCGTCGCTGGCTCACGTCAGCGCCGCGGAGGCTGCCACGTGTCCCACCCGCAGCTGGAGCCGGTCTGGGCGATGCTGTGCAGGACCTGCTTCACGTCGAGGGCCCAGAGCTGGACGCAGCCGTTGTTCTGCCCGGCGGCGGTCATCTCGTAGGAGCGCGGCGCGTTGAGCCAGTCGCCCGACGACCATCCGCTCCACTCGTTGGCCCCCCGCTTGACCTGGAAGTTGGAGACGATCCTGTAGTCCTCGGTCTGCCCCCAGAGGATGGCGCCGGTCGAGCCCTCCACCGCGGCGATGTTGCGGAGCTTCGGGGCATCGAGCCAGTTCGGCCCGCTCCAGGTGCCCCACTCGCCGCCCCGCGACACCTGCCCGATCCCCCACAGCTGCCGCTTGGAGTCCAGCCCCCACAGGGCTCCCTTCCCGTCCCCCTGCTGCGCGGCGGCGACCTCGATCCACTCCGATTTCTCCGGGGTGGGCTTGAAGTCCTGCCAGGGGCTCCAGCTGCCCCCCGGGAGGATCTGGGAGCAGCCCGTCAGGATCCCGTTGTCCGTGATCCCCCAGAACTGCGCGCCCTTGCCGCCCTCCATCCGGCTCGCGGCGAGCTTCCTGAGCTTCACCGAGGGAGGCAGGTTGTTCCAGCCCGGCCCGCGCCACCCCTCCCAGCCGCCGCCCGGCTGGAGCTGCCGGTTCGTCCAGAGCTGCTGCCTCACGTCGACCACCCAGATCTGCACCCCGCCGTTGCCCTGCTGCGCGGCGGCCAGCTCGTACACCTGCTTCGGGTAGCCGGGCCCGCCCCACTCGGGACCCTGCCAGTCGCTCCATTCTCCTCCGGGCGTCTCCTGGTAGGTGGTGTGGAGCGTGCCCTTGTAGTCGACGCCCCACAGCTGCGCGCCACGGTTGCCGCCCTGCTGCGACGCCGTGAGCTTGTTCAACAGGGAGGGCGCGTTCTGCCAGGCCATGGAAATCTCCTTTCGGGGTGGGTGGGTACCGCAGCTGGGGAGCCCGCATGGGAGCGGGCGGGACGCAATAATGCGGAGGGCCGGGTGGGCGGTCAAACAAACTTCTGGCGCGGAATCGTGCGAATTTTGTCCGTTGCCGGCTGGCGTGATTTACAACGCGAAGTCCAGTCGGCACCTGACAGATTATGTGACAATGTGGCTCCTCCCGGCGCCAAAGGTTCACCGGGTTTCCGCTCCTGCCGGGCAGGTCAGGCGGTCCCGCTCTCCTCCACCAGCCACCCGGGCGGCTGGCGGTCCGCGCCGACGTGGAGCTGGAGGAGCGCCCGCGCGAGCCCGCGGCGCGCGGCGAGGCGCTCCGGGGCGGGGAACCCGGCCGCGAGCAGCGCGAGCGCGACGGAGCCGGGCGGCGGGTCGGGCTCCGGGCGGTCCCGGGCCCACTCACGGAGGCGGGCCCACGTCTCCGGCGCGGGATCGCTGAGGGCCAGGAACTTCCGCAGCGAGTTGCGGTCGATGCCGACGAGCGCCGCGAGCAGGCGCTGCGGCGTGTGGCGCAGCTCCCGCCGAAGCAGCATCCGCACCCCCTCCGCCTCCCGCGCCCGCTCCAGCGCTCCCCGCCCGCTCGATCCTCCCATTCCGCTCCCGGTTCCGGGTCCCGCCCTCGACAAATGGACACCGCGCGCGCCAGGACCCGCGCCGCCCCGCCCGCCTAGCGCCCGCGCGCCGCGGCCGCCCCGCGCCGGGACCCGCGGACGTGCCGCGCGGCCCGCGGGCGTGCGCGCGTGGGTCCCGCCTCCTCGCGCACCCGCGCCTCCATCCGCTCCACCGTGCCCGAGGGCGAGGGCACGGCGTCCACCTGTTCCGTCCGCAGCCCCCATTCGCTGACGCGGTAGTAGGTGAGGGGGAGGAGCGGTCGGGACGGCGCGGGGACCTGGCGGCGCTCCACCAGCCCGCGCCGGAGCAGCCACCCCACGTCGTGCCCCACGACGAGCGGGTGGGCCTCGTGCACCTCGTGGGCGGTCATCCACCCGTGCGCGTCCAGCCGCACGGGGCCGATCCGGTCCACGGCGTGCCTCCGCAGCGTCGCCAGCGCGGCCCACGAGCGCGCCGGGACGAACAGGTTGCCCCGGTCCCGGTCGTCCGCCCCGGGGGAGGGAAGGGGAGCGACGGGGCGCCCCTCCAGCTCCGCCACCGCGCGCGCGCCCGCCTCCGAGATGCGGTACAGCAGGGTGGGGCGCTCCCTCCCGAGCTCCACCACGTCCACCCGGTCCAGCAGCCCGTGCCTCGCCAGGCCGGGGAGCCGCTCCGAGATGTACTCGCCCGTGGCCGCCCGGATCTCGTCGTAGAGCCTCCACCCGCGCACCCCTCGCCGGAGCCAGCCGCAGCCGTCCACGGCCTCGTCGCGCAGGTAGAACAGGATGGTGGCCTCGACCGGGGAGATGGTTTTCTGTGGTGGCATGGCGGCGCGCTTCCGTGGGGTGCCGGTTGACCCGCGAAGCGCCACGGTACGACACCCGCTTTCGGAGCGTCAATCCTTTGGGGACTCAGGGTGAGGAAGCGGTCACTCGCGGGGGGCTGGAGGCGGGGGAGGCGTACCGTGGCGAGTGACCCGTTCGTCGCGTACCATCGTTGCTGACGCATTCTGTACTGTTTACTTTGGCGACGTTCGCCTACTTCCCCCCTTCCTGTGAGGACGCATGAGCAGACTTCGCCTTTCGCTCGGTACCTGCGCGCTGGTGCTGAGCGTGGCCGCGTGCCAGAACGCCGGGATCACCGCGCCGGACTCTCCAAGCAGGGATGGAATCGGCGGCGCCGGAAGCGGTCACCGCGACGAGGCTCCGGGTATCGGGACGATGGGCACGGGGCACTTCACTGCGGAGACAGCTGGTTCCGATTCCCTGGATACGACGTTGTATGGGATCGGCATGCTGGGGAGTGGGCACAGCAAGGTTGTCGACAACGGAGGGACGGCAGGAAGCGGGCACTTCACGGCTGAGAGCGATGCCACGGCCACGGCGCGAGACGGCATCGGCATGGCCGGCAGCGGTCACCGCACGAGCTACAACGGTGGAATGGCCGGCTCAGGAGAACGGATTAACGACCGGTCTGCCACTGGCGTAGCAGGGTCAGACAGCAGCGCTACCGCACGGAACGGAGGGTGGGCGGGGACGGGACACTAAGCAAACCGTTTTACACTCCATCGTTGCTGATGTTTAATGCTGTGCACCAGGCGATTCTCGCCCTTCCCCTTCTTGTGAGGACACATGAGCAGACTTCGACTTTCCGTCGCTGCGGTTGCACTACTGGTGACCGTGAGTGCTTGCCAGAACAATGGTAGCATCACTGCACCGACGGCGCCGACGACGGACGGCATTGGCGGTCTGGTAGCGGTCACTTCACAGGCTCAGGCAGATGGGTACGGCACGCGATGGGGACCTCGCTTCGGATTCCTGAGCGTGACGTGTACGGAATCGGGATGGCGGGGACTGGTCACTGATTGACAAGCGGCCACGAAAGGTCGCTGGGAGTAAGTTCTACTCGGTAGGGAAACGTTCGGGTGGGACCGCCCCGGAGTGAAGAGCCGGGGCGGTTTGTCTTCGTAGCTTCCGCAGGACGTTCGATGTTATCACTTCTATGTCGCTGCCCTCGGGCGGGACCAGATCCACGTCACCTAGTTGACGGTCAGCGATCGGAACTGAGCAATGCCTGAGCAAGCTCTATCACAAGATTATGTTGTTGGTGGCGAGCGAGTTCTAATGCACGCGTAGCAAGTTGCTCCGCTTGATCCCATTCCCAAAATGACCGTGCGCCTTCCGCGACTTGGTATAAAGAGCTGTCTGCCATCTCATGTTCTGAAGCTGCTAGCGAGATTACCTCGGCTGTCGCACGCTCGTAGCGTATGTGATCCTTGACCGCTGCCGCACATCGGGCAAGACTCGCCATAACGAGGATTCGTTCACGGCTCCTTTGGACCCAGGGCAGAATCTTCTCCAAGATAAGCAGAGCACTTGAGAAGTATCCCTGCCATAGCCAAAGGAAAGCTATGTCATGGGCGAGCAGTGCGAAGCGGGGGTGGTCGCGCGGGTAGAAAGAGACCGCCTTCTCCGCGTGCCTTTGCGCTTCAGGGAACCGCTTCATTGCGATCAGGAGTGTCAAGAGGCTGTGATGACCCGCACCCGCCAGCGACGTACGGCCGACGCGAAGCGCTGCGTGCACTACCTTGTTGAAGTGCCTCTCTGCCCGCTCGAAGTGGCCAAGGTCCAGCTCCAGGTTTCCAAGACCCAGGTGGGCGTTGGCGAAATCGATCTCGGCCCCCTTCTTCCTCTCGTTCTGAGCCCGTCGCGCCAGCCGCGCCGCGCGGTTGTACCACATCCCGCTGCGCGAGTGGGCACCGAGCCTCCTGCAGAGCCTCCCCGCCGTGTAGGAGCGCGCGGAGACCTCCGGCTCGATGCGGGCCGCCGCCTCGGCGAACTGCACCGCCGTCTCCTTCATGTCGTTCCGCTCCGCCCACTCCACCACCCCGCCGCACGCCTCCGCCACCGCCCATGGCTCCGCCAGCTCCGGCGCGTGCGACACCGCCAGCAGCACCTGGAGGTGCCGCCGGATCTCGGGCGCCGCGAGCGCGAGGGAGGCCGGCGCCCCGGCCTCCCCCGCGGGAGCGGGATGGAAGAGCCGCCCACGGTCCTCCGGCGGACAGTCGATCCAGAGCCGCAGGTCGGAGACGGCGCGCCAGAGCAGGAGCCCGAGCGGCCCCGCGTGGTCCCGCAGCAGCTCCAGCTCCCGCCGCGGGTCCGTCGGCATGGGCGGGATGGCCGAGAACCGGCCGTGCCCGCGGGGGGCGCCGCGGATCGGGATGTTCAGCTGGATCGACCGCTGGCCTTCGCCCGGGGGGGTGCTCGTGTCGTACATCGTCGGCGCGCGGTGGGAGTGTGCCGGCTCGCGACGAGTAGCTTAATTGCGCCTTATCTTTCCCGCCAGACGTTGTTTTGCGCCCCGAAGGGATACGGAGTGTACGGGAGGTCCGGAAGACCTGCCCGTCCGACCCACCACGGTGGGGGCGGCCGCCCTTGACGCCCCCGCCTCCCGCGTGCTATCCCGGGGGAGGGGTTCGCATGCACGCCGTCCCGTCGCGAGGGAGAGACCCGTGGGTGGTTCCGGACCGCTGCGCGTGGCGCTGGGAGAGTACGACACCGGCTGGCACGACCCCGCCGGCTCGCTGGCCCGCGCCGCCGGGGTGGTGGCGCGCGCGGCCGGGGCCGGCGCCCGCCTGGTCGTCCTCCCGGAGATGTGCACCACCGGGTTCACCATGGACCCGGCCGCGCAGGCCGAGCCGCTCACCGGGCCCTCGGTGGCCGCGCTGGCGGAGCTGGCGCGCGCCCACCGCGTCCACCTCCTGGCCGGCGTCGCCACGCGCGAGGCGGGGCCGGGGGGCGAGCGGTTCCACAACTCCGCCCTCCTCTTCGGCCCCGGCGGCGCCCTGGCGGCGGAGTACCGCAAGCAGCGCCTCTTCGCCCACGCCGGCGAGACGGGCGTCTACTCGGCCGGCGAGGGGCCGGCGGTGGTGGGCGTGGAGGGGGTGAGGCTGGCCCTCTTCATCTGCTTCGACCTGCGCTTCCCCGAGCTCTTCCGCGCCGTCGCCCCCGAGGTGGACGGCGTCCTCCTGATCGCCAGCTGGCCCGCCGCCCGCCGGGAGCACTGGGACGTGCTGGTGCGGGCGCGCGCCGTCGAGAACCAGTGCTACGTGGTGGCGGTGAACCGGAGCGGGGAGGGCGGGGGGGTGGAGCACGACGGCGGGTCGGCGGCGTACGGGCCCTGGGGCGAGCCGCTGGCCGGGTCCCCGGCGGCCCCGGAAGGGCCCGTGGTGGTGGAGCTGGACCCCGCCGAGGTGGACCGCGTGCGCGGCCGGTACCCGTTCGTCGAGGACCGCCGATAAGGAGGCGGACCGCCCGGGGACCTTCCGCCCGCCCCGCGCGTATCAGGGTGCGGCCGCATCCCGTCACTGCATCCTGGAGCATCCTTGCCCTCTTCCACGCGCGGGGTCGTCCTCGCCGCCCTGCTCGCCTCCGCGCCGCTCTTCGCCGCCGGGTGCGAGCTGGCCGAGGTCACCACCCCCGAGGGCGCCGACGTGCTGGTGGCCGAGTCCATCCTCCGCACCGACCGCGACCCGCAGCGGCTCCTCCTGCACCGCACCCTCCAGGGGCGCACCGTCGCCGGGGAGACGGGCGCGCGGGTGGTCGTGCGCGCCGCCGACGGACGGTCGTTCACCTTCCAGCAGGTGCCGCAGGGCGTCTGCCTGGAGCTGGACGCCCAGTCGCTGCGCGGCGACGACTCCCTGCGCGTGGAGGCCACCTGCTACGCCTCCGTGTCCCCTCGCTGGGTGGCGCCGGGGCAGGAGTACGAGCTGGAGGTGGTGACCCGGGGCGGGGAGCGGCTGCGCGGGAGGACCGTCGTCCCCGGCGTCTTCGACCTCCTCAACCTCCCCCGCGCCGACCGCGACCCCACCACCGGCTACCGCCGCTGCACCCTCCCGCCGAACACCCCGCTCGACCTCATCTGGTCCACCTCCGAGGGGGCGTGGGCCTACCTCACCGAGATGGAGGTGCGCGGGCTGAAGCGGGCCCTCGAAGGGAGCGGCATCCCCGACATCCCCGACCCGCTCCAGCTCCTGGGCGTGTCCATCTCGCAGGCCGACACCACCGTCGCCGTCCCCTCCGAGATCGGCGTGTTCGACCGCTTCACCCAGGAGCAGGAGCTGCTGCGCGCCATCCAGAACGGGTTCCCGCCGCAGGTGCAGGTGCGCCTGGTGGTGGGGGCGGGGGACCGCAACTTCATCAACTCCGTGCGAGGGGGCGCGTTCAACCCCTCCGGCACCGTGCGCATCTCCAGCGTCGTGGGCGACGGGGTGGGGGTGTTCGGCTCCATCACCGCGCGCACGCTCGACGTGGACGTCCGTACGGGAGCCGCCGCGAATTCCTGCCGCGGGCGCTGATCTGCTGGCTTCTGGGCCGCTCCGGAGCCGGGCCAAACGGCGGCCCGTCTCCTGCGCGGGGGCGGTGAGCCTCGCAAACCGCGCGAGTCTCCCCGCCCCGGAGTGAGCCACCGGAAACAGCCCCGGTGTCTCCCTCCGAACATCTTTTGAGGGGTACTGCGGAACTGCAACGGCAAACGACGGGGCGGCACCGCGATGGTGCCGCCCCGTGCCGTTGCAGGCTGTTCCCTGTCCCCTATCCCCTGTCCCCTATCCCCCTATCGAGAACACCAGCGACACCGTGGCCGTCACCGTCTGCTCCCCGGGCTGGATCGGCGTGGTCACCGACTGCGCCATGTCCATCGCCTCCGCGCGGCCACGCATCATCACGGGGAAGGGGCGGGGGGGCTCGCCCGTGGTGCTGGCGTCCACCACCGCGCCCAGGCGCACCCCCAGCGCCGCGGCCAGCGCCTCCGCGTCGCGGCGGGCGCTCTCCGTCGCGCGGCGGATCGCCTGACCCCGCGCCGCCTCCGGGTTGCTCAGCCCGAAGCGGACCGCGTCCACCCGGTTGGCGCCCGCCCGGAGCGCCGCGTCCAGCAGCGTTCCCACCTTGCCGATGTCGCGCGTCTCCACCGTCACCGTGTTGCTCACCCGGTAGCCCCGGATGGTCGGCTCCGCGTTCGGCTGCGGCTGCGGCGCGTACTCCGGGTACACCTGGTAGCCGCGCGTCTCCACCGACGCGCGCGGCACCCCCGCCGCCACCAGCGCGGCGATCACCCGCTCCATCCTCGCCGCGTTCTCCCGCGCCGCCTGGGCCGCCGTCGCGGCCATGGTCTCCACCGCGAAGTCCAGGTGCGCCTCGTCCGGCGCGGCCTCCACCTGGCCCACCGCCGACACCCGGATCACCCGCTCCCCGTGGGGCGGCATCGGGGCGGGCTGCTGCGCGGCGAGCGCCGCCGCGCCGGAGAGGACCAGCGCCAGCGGGAGCGCCAACAGGGCTTTCGATCTCATCTTCCGTCCTTTCGTGTGGACCGGCGCCGATCGCGCCGGAGCCGGGTTCTACCCGGAGCGCCCCCGCGGGTTGCACCCGGAAAAGACAAAAGGGACCCGCCGGGCGGCGGATCCCTCTTGTCTCGGGCACTGGGCCCGCTTGGGGGGCGGGCAGCGGCGTCTGATCAGGGTGGGCGGAGCTGCGCGGCGTATGCTGCGGGTGCGTGATGGGGCGTGTGAAAGGGTGGTACTGCGGACGCTGTCCCCCCCGGTGCCTGGGAGCCTCGCCGCCTGCCGCGGTGTGACCCGCGGTGGTGTGGTCCGGCTTCGGGTCCGCAGAAGAGCAATCGCGGGGCCAGCTGTTCCATGCTCGTCAAGTTGTTGCGGCAATAGGAGATGGCTAAATCCGGGTTCCGGGAGTGGACGGCATATCTGGGACGTAGAAGAGACACCCTGGGACGCAGGTGCCCCAGGGTGTGGATGCGAGGGTTTGTCAAGTGCCCCCCGCAGGGACGGGCGGGGAGCAACCCCGGGAGAAGGGTGTATACGCGGAGCCGCTCCCGGCCACCTCGCCCCACCCGCACGCAGCCCGGCGCACCGGATGTCCAGGAAGAAGTACGCGATCAAGGAAGTGTTCTCCACCCTGCAGGGGGAGGGGGCCCAGGCCGGGACCCCCGCCGTCTTCCTCCGCTTCGCCGGGTGCAACCTGGGGTACGACGTGTGCCCCTGGTGCGACACCGACTGGGTGAAGGCGTCCTACACCCTCCCCCTGGAGGAGACGCTGGAGCTGGTGCGGGCCACCGCCGAGGCCGGCTTCGGCGGCGAGCGCCCCGGGCTCCTCCTGGTCGCCACCGGGGGCGAGCCCAGCCTCCAGCTCGACCGTCCCCTCTCCGACGCCCTGCGCGAGCGCGGCTACCGCGTCTCCATGGAGTCCAACGGCTCCCGCCCCGTGGACCGCTCCCTGGTGGACTGGCTCACCGTCTCCCCCAAGCAGGCCGAGTTCGCCCAGAAGGAGGGAGACGAGCTGAAGCTCCTCTTCACCGGCGCCTCCGTCCCCGGGATCACCCCCGACGCCGCCGCCGTGCGCCGCCTCGCCGAGGGGACCCGCTTCGGGAGCTACTTCCTCCAGGCCGTCGACGTCCCCGCCGCCGGGGGGCCCAACTACGGCGAGGCCGTGCGCGCCGTCATGGAGCTGGGCCCCCCCTGGCGCCTCTCCGTCCAGACCCACAAGGTGACCGGCATCCCGTGAGCTGAAGCCGGTGCGCGCCTTCTACTCCGACCGCTTCGTCCTCCCCCTCCCCGAGGGGCACCGCTTCCCCATGGTCAAGTACGCCCGCGTCCGCGAGCGCTGCCTCGCCGAGGGCGTCCTCCGCCCCGCCGACCTGGAGGAGCCCCCCGCCGCCGCCTGGGAGGAGCTGGCGCTGGTGCACGACGCGCGCTACCTGGAGCGCGTCCGCGACGGGACGCTGGAGCCGCTGGAGCAGCGCCGCATCGGCTTCCCCTGGAGCCGCGAGATGGTGGAGCGCTCCCGCCGCTCCGTGGGCGCCACCGTCGCCGCCGGGCGCGTCGTCCTGGACGAAGCCGCCGCGCGCGGGTGGGGCGTCGCCGCCAACCTGGCCGGGGGCACCCACCACGCCTACCCGGGCCACGGCGAGGGGTTCTGCGTCTTCAACGACGCCGCCGTCGCCATCCGCGTCCTCCAGCGCGAGGGGCGCATCCGCCGCGCCGCCGTCCTGGACTGCGACGTCCACCAGGGGAACGGCACCGCCGCCGTCTTCGCCGCCGACCCCTCCGTCTTCACCTTCTCCGTCCACGGCGCCCGCAACTACCCGTTCCGCAAGGAGCGCAGCACCCTCGACGTCGAGCTCCCCGACGGCGCCGGCGACGACGTCTTCCTCGCCGCCCTGGAGCTGCACGTCCCCGGGCTCCTCGCCGACTTCCGCCCCGACCTGGCCGTCTACCTGGCCGGCGCCGACCCCTGGCGCGACGACCGCTTCGGGCGGCTGCGGATGAGCAAGGAGGGGCTCGCCGCGCGCGACCGGCTGGTGCTGGGTGCCTGCCGCGACGCGGGGGTCCCCGTGGCCGTCGCCATGGCCGGCGGCTACGCCCGCGACACCGAGGACACCGTCGACATCCACGTCTCCACTTTACGTGTCGCGGTGGAGCTGCGGTCTTCGAGCGGGTAGCGGGCCGCTCCGGAGCCGGGCCAAACAGCGGCCCGTCTCCTCCGCGGGGGCGGTGAGCCTCGCAAACGGCGCGAGTCTCCCCGCCCCGGAGTGAGCCACCGGAAACCGCCCCGGTGTCTCCCTCCGACAGGATCATACGGGTACTGCGGAACGGCAACCACGAAAAGCCCCTCCCCTGCTTGCGGGGGAGGGGTTTGGGGTGGGGGCCTGCCACGACACCGTGGAGCGTGAGGATCGAAGCGTGGAGATGCCCCTCCCCCGGAACGGGGGAGGGTGGCGAGCCCGAGGCGAGCCGGGTGGGGGCGCGCGGTGGCGGGCCTTGACCCTGACACCAGTGTCAGGGTTTAGATTGGCCGTGGTCGATCACGCGAGGGAGGAGGGAGCCATGAAGGTGGGAGAAGTCGCGGCGAGCGCCGGCGTCAGCGTCCGGTCCGTGCGCTACTACGAGCGGTCCGGGCTGCTGCACGCCGTCCGGCGCCCCAACGGCTACCGGGAGTTCGACGCGTCCGCCGTGGAGCGCGTGCGCGCCATCCGCGACCTGCTCGACACCGGCTTCACCGTCGAGGAGGTGCGGTCGCTCTCCTCCTGCCTCCTGGGCGCCACGCCCGGCGACGACTGCTGCGCGCAGACCGCCGCCCTGTACCGTTCCAGGCTCGCCCGGGTCGACCAGCAGGTCCGCACGCTCCTGCAGCTGCGGGAGCGGATCACCGAGCGCATCGCCGTCCTGGAGCCGTGCTGACGGCCCCGCGGCGGGACCCACAGGGAGAGACAGCAATGAGCGAGAACACCGTGGCCGTCACCGACGCGACCTTCGAGCGCGAGGTCGAGCAGTTTCCCGGGCTGGTGCTGGTGGACTTCTGGGCCACCTGGTGCGGCCCCTGCCGGGCCATCGCGCCCTCCCTGGAGGAGATCGCCGCCGAGCGAGCCGGCCAGGTGCGCGTCGCCAAGGTCGACACCGACGAGAACCCGCGCGTCGCCATCCGCTTCGGCGTGCGCGCCATGCCCACGCTCCTGCTGTTCCGGGACGGCCGCGTCGTCGACCAGATCGTCGGCGCCGTCCCCAAGGCCCGCATCGAAGCCACCCTCCGCCAGCACGCCTGATGTTCGGTTGAAGCGGGATGAAGGGGAGGGTGCGGGCGTGCCCCCGGCTGCGCCGGGGTCGGGCTGCTTCGCGTACCTGTAGTTGTCGTGCACCCCTCCCCCCTTGTGGGGGAGGGGCCGGGGGAGGGGGGTGCCGCCTCGGCGCTCGGAAGCCGGCCGCTCGCGTTGCCCCTCTACCTCCTTCAGATCCTCACCACCCCCGCCTCCCCCAGCCTGTCCAGCACCTCCACCCGCCGCGCCGCGAACTCCGCGTCCATCAGCACCGGGCGCGCGCCCTCCGTCGGGAGCGCGTCGTCCAGCTCCACCCACGACACGCACCCCTCGTAGTCCAGCGTGTTGGGGATCAGGCGCGGCTCCGGGAGCCGGTACAGCCGCAGCACCAGCACGTGCAGGTACGGCTTCCCGCGGTAGGCGAAGCGCTGCTCCACCGTCTCGCGCGTCAGCGGGTGGAGCCCCTCCAGCCGGTGCAGCGCCTCCAGGCTCTCCACCCGGAGCGCGTCCTCCACCACCGCGTAGTGCTGCAGGCGCACCCGGTCCGGGTCGCGCGGGAGCGCCTCCGCCGCCTCCAGCGCGGGGAGGAGCTCCGGGCGCAGCTCCCCGCGGTTCTGGTGGAACAGGGTGGGGAAGAGCCAGAACTCGCGGTGCTCCACCTCGAAGTCGCGGCGGCGCTCGTGGATCCCGCCCTTGCGCACCAGCACCGTGGTGCGCCCCTCCGCCAGCGCCCGCTCCACCGCCGCCCACTCCTTGAGCGCCGAGCGGCTCTCAGCCCGCATCGCCGTCCTCCCTCCGGAACGGGAGCGCCACCACCGCCGCGCCCGCCCCGTCCGGCGCCCCCACCCGCACCGAGTCGCCCGGCCCCAGCTCGCGCCGCACGTACCCCAGCGCCACCGTCCCCCCCATCCGCGGCGACGCCGCCGTGCTGGTGACGCGCCCCACCTCCCGCCCCGTCTCCGGGTGGAAGAGCCGCGTCCCCGGCTCCGGGGCCGGGGCGTCGCCCAGCAGGAGCCCGCGGAGGTGGCGGTTCACGTGGCCCCGGTGCGCGATGCGGACGATCACCTCCTGCCCCGTGTAGCACCCCTTGCCGAACGAGATCGCCCGGGGGACCATCCCCGTCGCCTCGTACGCCTCCGTGGGGATCACCTCCTCCGTCAGCTCCGCCCCGTAGCGCGGCACCCCCGCCTCCACCCGCAGCGTCTCCAGCGCCTCGCGACCCACCGGCGCCGCCCCCGCCTCCAGCAGCGCTCCCCACAGCCCCGGGAGCGCCGCCGCCGGGGCGAACAGGTCGTACCCCTCCTCCCCCGTGTCGCGCGTCCCCGCCACCAGCACCGGCGCCCCCTCCCACCCCGCCTCCCACGACGCGTCCTCCTCCAGCGGCGGGGCGTCGCCCAGCACCCGCCCCAGCACCTCCCGCGAGCGGGGGCCGTACACCCCCAGCGTCCCCATCTCCTCCGAGGCGTCCGCCCAGCGCGCGAACATCGGGGGGACGAACCTGCGCAGGTGCTCGCGCGTCCCCTCCAGCGCCTCGCGCGGGAGGTCCAGGAGCACCTCCGTCCCCGCCGGGAGCTCCCGGCGGAAGGCGCGCAGCTCCGCGATCATCCGCCCCTTGGGCGTCAGCATCGCCGCGTACACCCCGCGTCCGGGCGGCGCCTTCGCCAGGTCGTTGCTGATCAGCCCCTGCACCATCCTCACCGGGTCCTTCCCCCACAGCCGGACCAGGGCACGGTCCGCGCGGTCCGCCGCCCCCGCCCCCTCCCGCACCGCGCGGTACTCCGCCGCCGCGTCGCCGAAGTGCGCGGGGACGCGCCGCCCCGCCACCTCCGTGAAGGCCGCGCCGCGCTCCTCCGCCGGCACTTCCGTGTCGCTCGTCATCTTTCCCCTTCCTCCTCCAGCGCCTCCAGCAGCAGGCGCAGCTCCGTGTACCGGCCCGCCTTCACCGCGAAGGGGATGCGGGCCAGCCCGCTCGGGCTCGGCGCCACGAAGTCCACGGTCCCCTCCACCAGCGACCCCGGCTGCCGCCCCCAGGGCGCCGCCGGCGCGCGGCAGGCGTGCAGGTACACGCCCTTGCCGTTGTAGCACACCACCCTCGGCCGCAGCTCCCGCACGATTCCCCGCAGCCGCTCCACCCCCAGGCGGTACTCCCCGGGCGTGACCTCCGCCGCGCTCCGGGTGGGGCGCTTCACCAGGTCCGTGATCCCGATCCCCAGCTCCAGGAGCGTCCGGTCCTCCGTGAACGCCAGGCGCCGCGGCGTGAGCCCCGAGGCCGCCAGCAGCTCCCAGAAGCGGTTGTTGCGCCCCGCGTAGTAGTGCCCCAGCCGCGCCGCGCGCACGCTGGGGTTGAAGCCCACGAACAGGAGGCGCAGCCCCGGGGCCAGGAGGTCGGGGAGCGTGCGGACCCGCTCCCCGTCCACCACCCACTCCGTCAGCTCCCCCTCGCTCCCCGGCACAGCTCGCGCAGGCGCTCCTCCGCCCCCTCCAGCTCCGTCACCAGGCGGCGCACCTCCGCCGTCGAGCCCGCGTTCGGGAGCTCCGCCGCCACCTCCTCCCCCGACTCGCGCGGGAGGAACACCACCGTCACCCTCCACCCCTCCACCCCGGTGGCCTTGCGCGCCACCAGGTCCACCGAGTACTCCGTCCCGTCGCACTCCAGGCGGTTCGCCAGCCGGTGCTCCTTCCAGGAAGAGCTGCGCGACAGTGCCATGTGTATATCGTCCTCTTCGCGAAGTGGTCGGCGTGCCGTCGGGGCGCGCCGGGGGAGTTGTCCCCGCGCCCCGCCCGCCGCATCTTACGGGCGGACGGGGGCCCCGCGGCCCGCGTCCCCCAAGATAAGCCGGCCCCGCGGAGCGCGGCAACGCGCCGCGGGGCCTCGTCTCACCCCCGCGCACCGGCCCGGAACCTCCATGCCGACCACCAACCCGCTCTGGCTGCAGCGGATCCCCGTCGACGTCCGCCGCCGCCTGGAGCTGGCCGAAGCCAAGGCCCGCGAAGCCGTCTCCGAGACCCACGGCTCGCAGGCCCTGGAGCTGGTGGCCATCCTCGCCCCCCGCATGCCCTTCGACGAGGCCATCGACCGCTACGTCGAGATCATGCTCCTGGCGGGCGACGCCGAGGAGATCGTCCGCACCCGCGCACTCGCCCTGCTCAGCGACCCGCAGACCGGCTCCGAGCTGGCCCGCGAGCGCCACCGGGGGTGGGGGTTCGACTGGCGGTACGTCACCCCGCTGGGCGCCCTCCGCTTCATCCGCCGGCAGCTCCGCCGCAACGCCGAGGAGGACCTGTGGATGGAGCTCTTCGCCGCCCGCGCCGACGAGGCCCTCATCCGCACCCACTTCAAGCACGCCATGGTCTACACCGAGACCCTGGACGAGCTGGTGGCGCCCCCGCAGAGCGTGCAGCTCTACCTCGAGGACGTGGAGGTCCCGCAGCGCATCTCCGGCTCCGTGTACCAGCGCGTCCTCGCGCGCCTGGCCGAGCACCACCTCCCCCGCCTCCTCCGCGACGAGGAGCCGCAGGACGCGCCGCCTCCGGCGCCCCCCGCCGCCCCCGCGCCGGGGCGCGCGCGACGGGAGCGGGGGCGATAGCATGCCTCTTGCACCCCCGGACCGCCGTTCGCCGGGGGCGTCGCCGCCCCGTGCTCCCACACGCAGTCCGGATCCCGAGATGCCGAAGACCGTCCGTTCGATCGCACCCCTCCTGGCTGGGGCCGTCCTCCTGCTCGCCGCCTGCGGCGGCGAGAGTGGAGGCGGGGCAGCCGCCGGAGGCGAGCAGCCCAAGGGCGCCGACAGCGCCGCCGCCCCCGGGGACTCCGCCGGCGGGACGGCTCCCGCCGCCACCACCCCCGCGGACAACGGCCCCACCGCCAGCCTCGCCCCCAACGAGCTGGGCGAGATCATGGTGCTGGAGTA
The DNA here is from genome assembly GCA_963733105.1 of uncultured Gemmatimonadales bacterium. Classification (GTDB taxonomy): domain Bacteria; phylum Gemmatimonadota; class Gemmatimonadetes; order Longimicrobiales; family Longimicrobiaceae; genus JAFAYN01. The sequence goes on from CAVTCB010000018.1 coordinate 89,968, forward strand.
CCACCGGCTGGGGAACAACGAGGGCGAGTTCATCCGCCGCGCCGAGAACTTCCGCAAGGACCTCCGGACCCTCTGGGAAAAGGGGTATCGGCCCGTCACCATGCGTCAGGTGATCGAGGGGAACATCGACGTCCCCGCCGGCACCACCCCCGTCGTCTTCACCATCGACGACTCCTCGCTGGGCCAGTTCTACTACACGGCCGACGGGCGGATCGACCCCAACACCATGATGGGGATGTGGGCCGCCTTCAAGCAGGAGAACCCCGGGTGGAGGCACGGCGCCGTCTGGTGCGTCCTCCCCGGCGCCGACCACCCGTCCAACTTCTTCGGGGAGAAGAAGAGCCGCGAGATCCCGCGCGAGCAGCGCGAGGCCACCATCCGCAAGAAGGTGGACTACCTGGTGCAGAACGGCCACGAGGTCTGCAACCACACCCTGTACCACGCCCGCCTCGACCGGGCGCGCGACGACGCGCAGGCGCAGGAGTGGATCGGCCGCGGCGAGGACTCCATCAAGGTGTACCTCCCCGCCGACTACGACATCGTCACCTTCGCCCTCCCGCTGGGGATGTGGCCCAGGAACCGCGCGACGGCCTGGCAGGGGAGCTGGAACGGGAAGCCGTACCGGAACGAGGTGGTCCTGGAGGTGTCCGGCGGGCCCAACGTCTCCCCCTGGGACGTGAAGTACGACCCCCACTCCGTGGACCGCTTCATCGTCGCCCCGGGCGCCCTGGAGCGCCAGCTCGCCGCGTACGAGAAGAACCCCGCGCGGCGCTACGTCTCCGACGGCGACCCCGGCACGGTGGCCTACCCCCAGCGCGAGGCCGCCCGCCTGGACCAGAGCAAGCTGCGCGGGAAGACCGCCCGGGTGGTCCCCGACCAGCCCGCCGGCCAGGCCGGAGCGGGCGGGCGGTAGCCCGGCCGGAGCGCACGAGCAAGGGGCCCGCGGCGATCCGCCGCGGGCCCCTTCTTCCGTCCTCCGCCCAGCCCGTGCTTTACGGGAGGCGGGCCGGCTCGCTCTCCGCCGCGGGGGCCTGCACCTGCGCGGGCGGCACCTGCGACGCCTGGAGCGACTGCTCGTCGAGGCCGTTGAGGGAGCGCTTGAAGTCGCGGATCCCCTTGCCCAGGCCGCCGGCCACCTCCGGGAGGCGCTTGGCCCCGAAGAAGAGGAGCAGGACGGCGAAGATCAGGATCATCTCGCCGAAACCGAGTCCGAACGGCATGGGTGCCTCCTTGCGTCGAGAATTGGGGGATCGAATCCGGGGCGCGGGATCGACTCGCCGGCGGGTCGCCCCTGTTACCTCAGCGTCCCGGGAAAGCCGTCCGCCGGGCGGCGGCCACTCCCGAGAGCCTTCAAGATACCGCGCGGGAAGGGTTTGGACAACGGGTGAGGGCTGGACCCCGTCGTGGGGGATTTCCCCACGCGCGGCCGGTCTTGGTCTTGCATCCGCCGTTCCCCTCTGTTTTCACCCCCCGGGAGCTTTGGCGCGGAGCAGACCATGAGCAACGTCAGGCTGGCGATCGTCTACTACAGCACCTACGGCACCAACCACCAGATGGCCGAGACCGCCGCCGAGGCCGCCCGCGAGGCGGGCGCGGAGGTGCGCCTCCTCAAGGTCCGCGAGACCGCGCCCGAGGGCGTGGTCAACGGGCAGGACGCCTGGCGCGCGCAGGCCGAGCGCACCGCGCACGTCCCCGAGGCCACCCCCGACGACCTGGTGTGGGCCAACGCGTACCTGTTCAGCGTCCCCACCCGCTACGGCACCCCGGCCAGCCAGATGCGCGCGTTCATAGACACCCTGGGCCCCGTCTGGGCCGAAGGGAAGCTGGCCAACAAGGCCGCCAGCGCCATGACCAGCGCCCAGAACCCCCACGGCGGCCAGGAGACCACCCTCCAGTCGCTCTACATCACCTTCATGCACTGGGGCGCCATCCTGGTCCCGCCGGGCTACACCGACCCCGCCATCTACGCCAGCGGCGGGAACCCGTACGGCGCCAGCGTCTCGGCCACCGGCGCGCCCCTGAGCGACGAGGAGAAGGCCTCCATCCGCCACCAGGCCCGCCGGCTGGTCGAGTTCGCGGAGAAGCTGGCCCGCTGACACCCCCGGAGCGGGGGACGGCCCGGCCGCTCAGGGCGCCGGGGCCGTCCCCTCCAGCTCCGCGATCCTGCGGAGCACCGCCTCCGGGAGCGGGGCCTTGCGCCCCGCCGCGTAGTCGAACGAGACCAGCACCCCTCCCCCCTCCGCGGCCACCGCCGCCTGCGCCTCGCTCACCAGCCGGTACTCCATCACGAAGCGGTCCTCCCCCACCTCCGTGCTCCGCGCCCCCACCCGCACCGTGTCCGGGTACGTCAGCGGGCGCCGGAAGCGGGCGTGCGTCGAGGCCAGGATCGGCCCCAGCCCGCCCTCCGCCCGCTCCTCCCGGAAGCCGATCCGGTCCAGGTAGGCGATCCGCGCGCTCTCGAAGTAGCGGAAGAAGACCGTGTTGTTGACGTGCCGGAAGTAGTCCATCTCGCCCCACTGCACCGGGATGGAGACCACCACCGGGAAGCCGCGGAGCAGGTCGTCGCCGTCGCGTGCCGTCATCCGTCCGTCCCTTGCCGCGCGGCCGCCCGGGCCGCGGCCGTCCCCGCCGCCCTCCCGGTGGACCACGCCCAGAGGAAGTTGTAGCCGCCGATGGGGCCGAAGGCGTCGAGGATCTCCCCGCACAGGAAGAGCCCGGGGACGACCCGGCTCTCCAGCGTCCGCGGGTCCACCTCCGAGAGGGGGACGCCCCCCCCCGTCACCTCCGCCTTCTTGTACCCCTCGTCCCCCGTCCACGGGAGCGGGTAGCGCGCCAGCGCCTCCACCAGCCGCGCCCGCTCCTCGCGCCGGAGCTGCGCCAGCGTGCGTCCCGCGTCCACCCCCGCCTCCGCCAGGAGCGCCTCCGCCAGCCGCGCGGGGAGGTGGCGGCGGAGCAGGGGGAGCACCCCTCCCGTCGTCCGCTCCAGGAGCGCGCGCTCCCACCCCGCCGCGTCCAGCTCCGTCCACTGCACCAGCACCGGCTGCCGCGCCCCCCCCGCCAGGCGCGAGCGCACCGCCAGGTGGGAGACGTTCAGCACCGAGGGGCCGCTGTACCCCCGGTGGGTGAAGAGGAAGCCGCCCGAGGTGGAGAAGCGCCCCTTCCCCTCCGGCGCCTCGATCCGCACCTGCGCCGAGACCCCCGCCAGCGGGGCGTGCGGAGGCGGGTCCGCCGTCAGCGGGGTGAGCGCCGGGTAGGTGTCGTGCAGCGAGTGGCCCAGCTGCTTCACCACCCGCATCCCCGTCCCGTCGCTCCCCGTGGCCGGCACCGAGAGCCCCCCCGTCGCCACCACCACCGCCGACGCGTCCAGGCTTCCCCCGCCGTCCAGCAGCACCCGCCAGGGCTCCGCGCCCACCGGCGGGCGCAGCCCCACCACCAGAGAGTCGAACGCCGTCGCCGCCCCGCGCGCCCGGGCCAGCGCCAGCAGCCGGTCGCGGACGTCGCGGGCCCGGTCCGTCCCCGGGAACAGCTTCCCCGTCTCCGGCTCCAGCACCAGGCCGAGCCCCACCTCCTCCTCGAAGAAGCGCCTCTGGTCCGCCAGCGGCCAGGAGAGCAGCACCTTGCGCAGCGTGTTCGGCGACGAGGCCGTCACGTAGCGCGCCGGGTCCACCTCCGAGGGGAGCACGTTGCACCGTCCCCCGCCGCTGATGAGGATCTTGCGCCCGCCGTCCCGCGTGCGCTCCACCAGCAGGGTCCGCGCGCCTCCCTCCGCGGCGAAGATCGCCGCCATGATCCCCGCCGCCCCCGCGCCGATCACCACCACCGGGAGACCGTCTCCGCTCTCGTTCCGCACTCGAATCGCGCCCTATATATAGAGGTGAGATGGCCCCGTGCCCGCCCCAAGATATGCTTCCCGGCTGCCTGGCGCACTCCGGCCCCCGAGCGCGCAGGTCCCCCTTGACGATCCGCGTGCTCCCACGTATACTATGTGCCCCTCGCAAAAACGCTCGCAGAGACGTGACACGGGGGGTTGACGGGGCCAGGAAGGGGGGTTATCCTTTAAGGCTCTTGTGCGAACGGAGAGGGGCGAGGGAAACGAGCGGTTTGGCCCCTTGACGAAGCGGCGCAAGTCGCCTAAATTGAAGGACTTGCCGCGAGGGTTGCGGCGACGGAAGCTCGAAAAGAAGGACTCGGGCAGGGGTTGACGGACGGGGCGGAAGAGGTTAAGTTGAAGGGCTCGCTGAAGCGAGCGCGACACAGGCGGCCGGGTGAAACTGGCTGAGCTGTCATGAGAAGGAAGGCGGGTCAGTGGCCCGCGTGGAAATTGACAACTGAGGTTTTGGGGTGCGAGTGAGGACGTCCCACGGGTCGAGGCATCACTTCCTCGGTCCGGCTACGGGACACAAAGTGAAAATTCCGAATGGACGAGAAATCGTTCGTTCAACAGAGCTATGCAAACTAATGGAGAGTTTGATCCTGGCTCAGGACGAACGCTGGCGGCGCGCTTAACACATGCAAGTCGAACGGGTTCACCCCTTCGGGGGTGGATTAGTGGCGAACGGGTGCGTAACACGTGAGCAACCTGCCCTTGTGTGGGGGATAACCTCGGGAAACCGGGGCTAATACCGCATACGTTCCTCGGGTCGATTGGCCTGGGGAGGAAAGCTCCTTAACGGGGGCGCACGAGGAGGGGCTCGCGGCGTATCAGCTAGTTGGTGAGGTAACGGCTCACCAAGGCAACGACGCGTAGCCGATCTGAGAGGACGATCGGCCACATTGGGACTGAGATACGGCCCAGACTCCTACGGGAGGCAGCAGTGGGGAATCTTGCGCAATGGGCGAAAGCCTGACGCAGCGACGCCGCGTGCGGGAGGAAGCTTTTCGGAGTGTAAACCGCTGTCAGGGGGGACGAAGACCCAAGAGAGGAAATGCTTTTGGGGATGACGGTACCTCCAGAGGAAGCACCGGCTAACTCTGTGCCAGCAGCCGCGGTAATACAGAGGGTGCGAGCGTTGTTCGGAATTACTGGGCGTAAAGCGCGCGTAGGCGGTCGTTTAAGTCTTACTGTGAAATCCCGGGGCTCAACCCCGGGGCTGCAGAGGATACTGGACGACTGGAGACAAGTAGAGGCGAGCGGAATTCCGGGTGTAGCGGTGGAATGCGTAGAGATCCGGAAGAACACCAGAGGCGAAGGCGGCTCGCTGGGCTTGGTCTGACGCTGAGGCGCGAAAGCGTGGGGAGCGAACAGGATTAGATACCCTGGTAGTCCACGCCGTAAACGATGGATACTGGACGCGGGGGGGATCGACCCTCTCCGTGTCGCAGCTAACGCGCTAAGTATCCCGCCTGGGGAGTACGGCCGCAAGGCTGAAACTCAAAGGAATTGACGGGGGCCCGCACAAGCGGTGGAGCATGTGGTTTAATTCGAAGCAACGCGAAGAACCTTACCTGGGCTTGACATGTACGTGAAACTCCGGTGAAAGCCGGAGCCCTCTTCGGAGCACGTGCACAGGTGCTGCATGGCTGTCGTCAGCTCGTGTCGTGAGATGTTGGGTTAAGTCCCGCAACGAGCGCAACCCCTATCTGCTGTTGCTAACGGGTGAAGCCGAGGACTCTGCAGAGACTGCCGGTGACAAACCGGAGGAAGGTGGGGACGACGTCAAGTCATCATGGTCCTTACGCCCAGGGCTACACACGTGCTACAATGGCCAGGACAAACCGTTGCAAGACCGCGAGGTGGAGCGAATCGGAAAAACCTGGTCCAAGTTCGGATTGCAGTCTGTAACTCGACTGCATGAAGCTGGAATCGCTAGTAATCGTGGGTCAGCTACACCACGGTGAATACGTTCCCGGGCCTTGTACACACCGCCCGTCACGCCATGGGAGTCGGGAGCGCCCGAAGTCCGTGACTCAACCCGCAAGGGGGAGAGCGGCCGAAGGCGAGCTCGGTGACTGGGGCGAAGTCGTAACAAGGTAGCCGTAGGGGAACCTGCGGCTGGATCACCTCCTTTCTGGAGCAAGGCGAGTAAGCTCTTCGGAGTCGAAAGTCGCTCACAGGTCGAACGTCCTTACTCGCACACCCCAAGACTTTGGTTGATTGAAAACAAGGGTAGAGGGAAGGGAGTAGCAAGACGCTGAGAGAAGCGTACCTGAGAGTGGGCCGGGTAGAGATATCCGGTCAAGCGAATAAGGGCGCACGGTGGATGCCTTGGCATGGACAGGCGACGAAGGACGCGATAAGCTGCGAAAAGCCTCGGGGAGCCGCACGTAGGCAGTGATCCGGGGGTGTCCGAATGGGGAAACCCGGCGGGGGTCATGCTCCGTCATCCTCTCCTGAATAAATAGGGAGAAGGAAGCCAACGGGGAGAACTGAAACATCTAAGTATCCCCAGGAAAAGAAATCAAACGAGATTCCCTGAGTAGCGGCGAGCGAAAGGGGACTAGCCCAAACCGGTGAGAGCCGGGGTTGTAGGGCCTGGACGGGGATTATCCCGTCCGCATGGAGTCTCTAGCAGAAGCGACCTGGAAAGGTCCACCATAGGGGGTGAGAGTCCCGTATGCGAAAGAGAGTCCCAGCGGATGGTCCAGGTACCTGAGTACGGCGGGACACGGGAAATCCCGTCGGAATCTGGGGGGACCACCCTCCAAGGCTACATACTCGTCCATGACCGATAGTGCACCAGTACCGTGAGGGAAAGGTGAAAAGAACGCCTGGCGGCGAGTGAAACAGAACCTGAAACCGTGTGCCTACAAGCGGTAGGAGGGGGAGCAATCCCCTGACTGCGTGCCTTTTGCATTATGATCCGGCGAGTTACTCCTCACGTGCGAGGTTAAGAGCTTAAGGCTCGGAGCCGCAGCGAAAGCGAGTCTGAATAGGGCGCAGAGTGCGTGGGGGTAGACCCGAAACCGAAGCGATCTACCCATGGCCAGGGTGAAGCTGGGGTAACACCTAGTGGAGGCCCGAACCCGTTCCTGTTGAAAAAGGTTGGGATGAGCTGTGGGTAGGGGTGAAAGGCCAATCAAGCTCGGAGATAGCTGGTTCTCCCCGAAAACTATTGAGGTAGTGCCTCGGGGCGTGTGTCGCGGAGGTAGAGCACTGAAAGGACGCGGGGCCCCACCGGGTTACCAACTCCTATCAAACTCCGAATGCCGTGGACATGGACCCCGGGAGACAGCACACGGGCGATAATGTTCGTGTACGAGAGGGAAAGAACCCAGACCGTCGGCTAAGGCCCCGAAGTACGGGCTAAGTGAGAAAGGATGTGGGTGTGCATAGACAACTGGGAGGTTGGCTTAGAAGCAGCCATTCCTTGAAAGAGTGCGTAATAGCTCACCAGTCAAGTGCGCCTGCGCCGATAATGGTCGGGACTGAAGCCAGTCGCCGAAGCCACGGGTTTGACTTTAGGGTCAAGCGGTAGGGGAGCGTTCTGCTAGCGGAGAAGCCCCGGTGGAAACCTTGGGGTGGAGCGGGCAGAAGTGAGGATGCCGGAATGAGTACGCGATAACGGGGGTGAGAATCCCCCGCACCGAAAGCCTAAGGGTTCCAGGGGCAGGCTCGTCCGCCCTGGGTTAGTCGGACCCTAAGCCGAGGCCGAGGGGCGTAGGCGATGGGAAGCAGGTGAATATTCCTGCACCACAGGATGTGCGTTCGACCCGCAGGGGGGACGCAGGAGTGAACGTAGGGCCGGGCGGTGGTTGACCCGGTGCAAGGAGGTAGGCGGTCCCGGGGGATAAAAGACCTGGGTAGCCGAGATCTGATGCCAAGCAGGGGCTTGCCCCTGTGAGTCTACCTAAACAGGCTGCCGAGAAAAGCCTCGGCGGGGAGTACATCTTGTGACCGTACCGGAAACGGACACACGTAGGCAAGGCGAGTAGCCTCAGGTGCGCGAGTGATCTGTGGAGAAGGAACTCGGCAAAATGTCCCCGTAACTTCGGGAGAAGGGGAGCCCCCGGTACTTGAGTGCCCCATGCGGGCATGAGGGGAAGGGGGCCGCAGAGAATCGGCCCAAGCGACTGTTTAGCAAAAACACAGGTGCCTGCAAAGTCGCGCAAGACGACGTATAGGCACTGACGCCTGCCCGGTGCCGGAAGGTTAAGGGGAGGGCTTAGGGGGCAACCTCGAAGGTCCGAACCGAAGCCCCGGTAAACGGCGGCCGTAACTATAACGGTCCTAAGGTAGCGAAATTCCTTGTCGGGTAAGTTCCGACCTGCACGAATGGCGTAACGACTTGGGCGCTGTCTCCTCCACACGCTCGGCGAAATTGGAGTCTCGGTGAGGATACCGAGTACCCGCGACAGGACAAAAAGACCCCGTGCACCTTTACTGCACCCTGACATTGGTCTTCGGCATCACTTGTGTAGCATAGGTGGGAGGCTATGAAGCCCGGGCGCTAGCTCGGGTGGAGCCACCGGTGAAATACCACCCTGGTGATGTTGGAGATCTAACCTGGCCCCCTGAATCGGGGGTAGGGACCGTGTCAGGCGGGCAGTTTGACTGGGGCGGTCGCCTCCTAAAGCGTAGCGGAGGCGCGCAATGGTTCCCTCAGCGCGGTCGGCAATCGCGCGTAGAGAGCGTAAACGCATAAGGGAGCTTGACTGCGAGACGGACAGGTCGAGCAGGTGCGAAAGCAGGCGTTAGTGATCCGGCGGTCCCGCGTGGAAGGGCCGTCGCTCAACGGATAAAAGGTACGCCGGGGATAACAGGCTTATCGCCCCCGAGAGTTCACATCGACGGGGCGGTTTGGCACCTCGATGTCGGCTCATCGCATCCTGGGGCTGGAGAAGGTCCCAAGGGTCCGGCTGTTCGCCGGTTAAAGCGGTACGCGAGCTGGGTTCAGAACGTCGTGAGACAGTTCGGTCTGTATCCGTCGTGGGCGCAGGAGGATTGAGGGGAGCCGTCCTTAGTACGAGAGGACCGGGACGGACTGACCTCTGGTGTACCGGTTGTCGTGCCAACGGCAGTGCCGGGTAGCTAGGTCGGGACGGGATAACCGCTGAACGCATCTAAGTGGGAAGCCCCCCCCAAGATGAATCCTCCCGGGTCGCAAGACCCCTGAAGGGCCGTGGCAGACGACCACGTCGATAGGCGGCAGGTGTACGCGGCGCGAGCCGTTCAGCCGAGCCGTACTAAGGGCCCGTGTGGCTTGACCGGTCCCTAGGGACTGGGTCCACTCCATGTAGGTACGCAGCAACGAAGCGTCTTCTACTCCCCCCCTCTGCTCTTCTCTTTACCTGTAGCATTCGCCACATCTATGGCCGGTGGCGATGGCGCGGGGGTCACACCCGATCCCATCCCGAACTCGGAAGTTAAGCCCCGCTGCGCGGATGGTACTGCCGGGGCCACCCGGTGGGAGAGTACGGCGCTGCCGGCCTAGTCTTCGAAGCCCTCCCGATCCTCACGGATCGGGAGGGCTTCGTCTTTTGTGCCCTGTTCTTGCTGTGGGGAAAAGCCTTACGGAAGTTCCACGTTGTCCCGACTGCACGGGCGCCGGAAATCGCTAGATTTACCGCATAACGGTTCGGTCTGTGATGCGATACGACTTCACGATCCAGGAGACGGACATGTCGATTCTCAAGCAGCTTCCGGTGCTCGGCCTTCTCGCTTTCGCCGCCGCGTGCGGCGGGTCCGACAGCGCCACCACCGAGGACACCGGCGCCGCGGCGACCCCGGCGGCCGAGGCCCCCGCGGCTCCGGCCGGTGAGCAGGCCGCCGCTCCGGCGGCGCAGGGCAACGTGATCGAGATCCAGATGAAGACCACCAACGGTGGCGCTTCCGGGGTCTTCGAGCCCGCGCAGGTCACCGCCAAGAAGGGCGACATCCTGCGCTTCGTCAACGACGGTGGCGCGGCCCACAACGCGAACTTCAACACGCCGGAGAACACCGGCAAGGGCAACCTCCCGCCGGCCACGCCGTACGTGACCGGGGCCGCGACGGTGGACGTGCCGGTGACCATGGACGCGGGGAGCTACACCTTCCAGTGCGACCCGCACGCCGCCATGGGGATGAAGGGGCAGCTGACCGTGCAGTAAGCCCGGTCCACGGACCGGAAGCAGAGAGGGGGAGGACGCCGCGGCGTCCTCCCCCTCTCTGCTTTCCCCCCCTCGCCGCCTCAGAGCCCCAGCGCCGCCCTCACCACGGGCGGGATGCGGTCCGCCGTCCAGGGGGGCGAGAAGGTGAGCTCCACCTCGGCGCTCTCCACCCCCTCCATCCCCTCCACCGCCTCGCGGGCCTGGTTGAGGATCTCCCCGGCCACCGGGCACCCCGGCGAGGTGAGCGACATGGTCACCTCGACGTGCGCGCCGTCGACCCGGATGTCGTAGATCAGCCCCAGCACCACCAGGTCCAGGTTCAGCTCGGGGTCCTTGACCTGGCGCAGGGCCTTCCTGACCGCAGCTTCGGTAACCATCGCAGGCGGAATCGTTTCGGGGAATCGGTGTGCGTGCTCCAGGGGAGGAGGATACCGGAAGCCGCCGCCGCGTGTCAACCTCCCCGGGGCCGCCCTTGCCGTTCCGGGGCGAGACCATACCTTTGTCCACGTCGGCACGGGGCCTGCCGGGAGCATGGCGCGCGCGGCCCGGTGTGCAGGCCGCTTTCCCGATGACGTCCGTCTCCACGAGCGAATGAGCCAGGAAAACAAGACGATCCGCAGGATCGCGATCAACACCGGGGGCGGCGACGCCCCGGGTCTGAACGCCGTGATCCGCGCCGCCACCCTCGCGGCGCTCCAGAACGGCTGGGAAGTGCTGGGGATCCGCCGCGGGTACATGGGAATCCTGGAGGGGGAGGTGGACGGCGAGCCGGGGGTGTTCCCCCTCACCGCCCACGCCGTCCGCGGGATCACCCACCTGGGCGGGACCATCCTGGGGACCACCACCCGCGGCAACCCGTTCGGGCTGGAGGTCCGGCAGCCCGACGGCACGTGGGGGACGGTGGACCGCTCCGACGAGATCGTCCGCCGCTTCCGGGAGATGGAGGTGGACGCGCTGATCGCCATCGGCGGGGACGGGTCGCTGAACATCGCCCATGCGCTGCACGAGAAGGGGCTCCCCGTGATCGGGGTCCCCAAGACCATCGACAACGACCTGCGGGCGACGGACGTCACCTTCGGCTTCGCCACGGCCGTGGAGGTGGCCACCGACGCCATCGGCCGCCTGCACTCCACCGCGGAGGCCCACCAGCGGGTGATGGTGGTGCAGGTGATGGGGCGCCACACCGGGTGGATCGCCCTGGAGTCGGGGCTGGCCGGGGGGCGGACGTCATCCTGATCCCGGAGATCGAATACTCCCTGGAGCGCATCGCCGAGAAGGTGCGCGAGCGGGACGCCCACGGCCGCCGCTTCAGCATCGTGGTGGTGGCGGAGGGCGCCCGCCCCCGCGGCGGCGAGCCCAGCTACGCCGACCCCACCGGGCGCTACGGCGGGATCGCGGACCGGCTCGCGGCCGACCTTGCCGTGCTGACGGGGAAGGAGACGCGCTCCATGGTGCTCGGCCACATCCAGCGCGGAGGGTCCCCCATCGCCTCCGACCGCAACCTGGCGCTGCGCTTCGGCGCCGCCGCCGTGCGCTGCATCGGGGAGGGGAGCCTGGGGACCATGGTGGCCCTGCAGGGCGACGCCGTCCGGGCCGTCCCGCTCCGGGACGCGGTGGGCGAGATCAAGCGCGTCCCCCCCCATAACGACCGGCTGGTGACTGCCCGGCAGCTCGGAATCGCGTTCGGCGACTAGCCCGCGTCCATGCCATCACCCCCGAGGCCTTCCCGTGAACCCAGGACGCCGGCGTCCGGCGAGATGAAGCGGCCGCGCTCGCGCACGGCACCCGCCGACGCCGCCCGGGTGGCGCACGCCTTCTCCTCGGTACCCCTCGACGGGGGGCCGGAGCAGGTGGCCGCCGCGTGCGTGGACGCGGTGCGCAGCCTGGTCGGCGGGGAGGTGCGGATCTCCGTCCCCACCGTCCCCGTCCCGCTCGCGCTGGGCGACCCGGCGGAGGGGCTGGTGTCCGTGCTGCGCTTCCCGGAAGGGGAGGGGGGCGGGGAGCTCTGGCTCTCCGTCGAGGCGGTCCCCCTGGACGCCCTGGTGCGGAGCGCGCTGCAGGAGCACCTGGCGCGCGTCTGGCGCGTGCAGGAGGAGCGCTCCGCGCAGGCCGCCGAGCTGGACCGCCTCCGCTTCCACCTGGCCGCGCTCCAGCAGGTGGCGCGGACCCTGGCCGTGGTCCGCGGGACCGACGAGACCGAGCGGCTGGTGCTGGACTCCGTGGGGGAGGTGTTCTTCGCCTGGTGGGCGGCGCTGTACCGGACCGAGGGGAGCGAGTACATCTGCCGGGCCGTGCGCTCGCTCCGGGGGGAGTCGGTGGCCTACGCCATCCCCGCCCGGGTGGTGCGCGCCATCGCCCCGCCGGGGCACCCGCCGGTCATCCCCCCCGCCGACGCGGAGATCCGGGACCACGTCCCCGCCGAGGTGGCGGTGGTCGCCCCCCTGGAGATCGGCGAGGGACAGGCCGGGCTCCTCATCCTGGGGCGCCGGATGACCGAGGCGCCGTACGAGCCGCACGACCTGGCGCTCCTGCGCGCCCTCGCCGACTCCTCCGCGGTGGCGCTGCGCAACGCCGACCTCCTGGACCGCCTCCGCGCCCAGGCCACCATCGACCCGCTGACCGGGTGCCACAACCGGCGCGGCTTCGACGAGCTCCTGGCGCTGGAGCTGGCGCGCGCGCACCGCTACCAGCGCCCGCTCTCGGTGGTGCTGCTGGACATCGACCACTTCAAGGCCATCAACGACGACTTCGGCCACGAGGCGGGCGACCACGCGCTGCAGCGGATCGGGCGGACGGTGCGCCACGCCTTCCGCACCACCGACAGCGCCTGCCGCTACGGCGGCGAGGAGTTCGCGGTGATCTTCCCGGAGACGCCCAGGGAGGAGAGCGTCAAGCTGGCCGAGCGCCTCCGCGGACAGGTGGAGTCGCTCTCCGCCACCGAGGAGGTCCCCCGGACGCTCACCGCCAGCTTCGGGGTGGCCGCCTATCCCGACGACGGCGCCACCGCCGCGGAGCTCATCCGCGCGGCCGACCGGGCGCTGTACCGCGCCAAGACCCTGGGGCGGAACCGCGTGGAGGTCGCCCAGGGCATGCCGCCGCTGGCCGAGGGGGCGGACCACCCGGGCGCCGACGATTCACCCCTGCCATGAGCGAGGAACCCATCGACACCCTGACGCCGAAGCAGCGGGCCCACCTCCGGTCGCTGGCCCACCACCTGAAGCCGGTGCTGCACGTGGGGAAGGAGGGGGTGACGGACGCGTCCGTGCGCTCCCTGGAGGACGCCTTCAACACCCGGGAGCTGCTCAAGGTGAAGGTGCAGGAGGCGGCGCCTGCCGACGTGCGCGAGGCGGGGGCGGAGCTGGCCGCGCGGATCGAGGGGGCGCACCTGGTGCAGACCATCGGGCGTACGGCCGTGCTGTACCGGGCGCATCCGGAGAGGCCGGAGATCCGTCTGCCGAGTTCGTAGTCTTTGGGCTGGGTGGGGCCGCTCCGGAGCCCGGCGGAAACTACCCCGCCGGTCTCCTGCGCGGGGGCGGTGAGCCTCGCGAAACAGCCCGCGAGTCTCCCCGCCCCGGAGTGAGCCCCGCCAAACTGCGGCGGGTCTCCCTCCGTTACGGATCATACGGGTACTGCGGAAACTGCAACTGCGAACGACGGGGCGGCACCATCGCGGTGCCGCCCCGTCGTTGCTTGCTGTTCCCTGTCCCCTGTCCCCTGTCCCCTGTCCCCTGTCCCCTGTCCCCTTCAGTTCTCAGTAGATGTAGACCAGCGTCCCCACCGGCACGTTCTGGTACATCCAGAGAATATCGTCCCGCCGCATGCGGATGCACCCGTGGCTGGCGGCGGTGCCGACGGAGGCCTCGTTGTCGGTGCCGTGGAAGTAGTAGCCGTCGTACATCTCCAGCTTGGCGACGCCCAGCACGCCCTTGTGCTTGCGCTGCGGGCTCCCCCAGGGGGGGATGTAGATCGTGCCGCCGCGGATGGGCTCGCGGCCCGCGGGGAAGCCGGCCAGGGCCCCGGGGTGCGCGTTGCTCATGTCCACCAGACGGAGGCCCCGCCTGCGGGCCACCTCCACGTAGTGCCAGTTGGGCGGAACCCAGACCGGGTCCAGCTCCTTGTGGGTGATGGACATCTTCCCGCGCGGCGTCTGGAAGCGCTTGGTCTTCCCGCCCAGCACCAGCGTCTTCCCGGAGCCCACCGCCACCGGGGCCGTGAACAGGGTGTCGTCCCCCTTGAGGTACGCCACCTTCCGCTCGGCGATGGAGACCACCAGGTACGGGCGGTTCAGGGTGCCGACCTCCTCCTCCTTCTCCTTCAGCTCGCGCTCGCGGCTGGCGATGGCCTCGGCGCTCTTCGCCTCCTGCTCCTCCAGGAAGCGGAGCGACTCGCTGTCGTGCGCGTAGGCCATGCGGGCCACGTCGCGCTCGTAGCGCTCGTTCACCGCCCAGGCGGAGGTCGCCACGAAGAGCCCCGCCAGGAGGGCGGCCACGGCGATCAGCGCCAGCGTGGTGCCCCGGTTGTCGAAGAAGATGCGGCGCAGGCGTCCCGGGGGCGTGTAGTTCCGCCGCTCCGGGGTGCCGGCCCGCGTGGTGCGCTCGTCCATCGTGTACCGCCTCCCGCTAGTAGATGAAGACCGGGGTGTCGACGCGCACGGCGTCGAAGATCGCCCCCATGTCCCTCCGCCGGACCACGAACGAGGCGGGCTTCACCCCTTGCGCGAACGGCCCGGCCTCCGGCTGCGTGTAGATCTCCGTCCCGTCGTCCAGCCGGATCACGTACGCCCCCAGCCCGCCCTCCACCCGCCGCTCCGCCTCCGGCGGCACGGGCTCCCCGCGGGACACGTACACCCAGTCGGGGACGGTGAGCACCGGGGACGCCTCCTTCTCCCGGATGCGCCGCTCCCCCAGAGCCCGGACGAAGCGCCAGGTGCGCCCGTCCGGCGCGCGGACCACGGAGTCCGGGCCCATCTGCACCTTGGCCGAGCGGAGCGTCGCCCGTCCGTGGCGGAGCGACAGGGTGGAGTCCTCGGTGCTCAGCGCCAGGTGCAGCCCCTTCTGCTGCAGGTCCTTGATGCGCAGCTCGCGGCGCAGGAGCGCGATCGCCATCTCGGAGCGGGTCGCCCGCGACTGGAGGATGCGGTCGCGCGTGGCCCGCTCGGCCACGGTCATCTCCCGGTTCACCTCCTCGGCCTCCCGCTGGTAGCGCGGGACGCGCGCGGCGACCACCCCCGTCGCCGCGACGAAGAGGAGGATGAGCGCCGCCATCCCCCAGAAGAACACCGGGTGCTCGTGACGCAGCCTGCTGAAGCCCTTCCGCGGTTCCGTCATGGTCGGTGGGATCGTCGGGAGCCTTCCAGACACGCTTTCGTCCGGCCGGGGAGCAAGACCCGTTCCCGTGCTCCCTTCCGCCGGCGCTATCCGATTGTCGTGCAAGCTCTTGGGTCTACCCGGGGGCGTCCGGCCGGTTCCCGCCGGGCGGGCGGGGTGGCGCGGGACGGCCGCGCGCCGCATCTTGCGGTCGTCGGCCGCCGCCCTACCTCATCGAAATTCCCCATGGCGAGAACCTTCTGGACCCTCGGGTGCCTCTTCGCGCTCGCCGCCGTGGGCGCGGGGGCGTTCGGCGCGCACGCGCTGCGCGCCCGCCTCGCGCCCGACCTGCTGGCCGTGTTCGAGACCGGCGCGCGCTACCAGATGTACCACGCGCTGGCCCTGCTGGCGGTGGCCTGGGCCGTGGAGCGGTGGCCGGGCGGGAGCGCCGCGGCCGCGGGGTGGGCGTTCACCGCCGGGATCGTGGTCTTCTCCGGGAAGCCTGTACGTGCTGGCGCTCACGGGGGTGCGCTGGCTGGGCGCGGTCACCCCGCTGGGGGGCGTGGCCTTCCTGGCGGGGTGGGCGCTCCTCGCCTGGACGGCCTGGCGCGCCTGACGCGCGGGGCACCGTCACACCGGAGATACATCCGGCGTCCTCCGCGGAGTGCGCCGCGGACCCGCGGTACAGGTCCTTCGGCTGGCAAGGTGTTGCATTGCAAGTGGTTGTGAGATGGGCCCCGACGGGAACGCGAGTTGCCCGAGAGGGGTAACGAGAGCCAGCTTCCCACTCCACGACCCGGATCGCCACCATGAGAGCCCTCCCGAGCCTCGGCCTCGTCGCCCTGCTGTCTGCCTGCGCGGCGCAGCCCGCGTACACGCCGTCGGACCCGTACCCGGTGGAGTCCGGCTACTCGACGCCGATCCGGGCGCGGATCGTCGACGTGACCGGCCAGATCTCCATCACCACCAACCGTCCGGCGTACGTCGCCGTCTTCGAGGTGGTGCCCGGCGAAGGGGTCGGGCTCCTGTACCCGGCGTACCGCGGGGAGAGGAACTACCTCTCGAGCGGGTACAGCACGCTGATGATCTCGCAGTCGCGGTCGTACTACTCGTACTTCCAGGCCCGGCCCGCCAACCGGAGGGCGGTGCGCTACCTGTACCTGATCGCCTCGGACACTCCGCTCCGCCTGTCGCAGCTGGTCGGCCAGCCGGGGGCGCTGCGCCGCTCGCTGGGGCTGAACCGCTTCGCCAGCAGCAACCCGTACGGGGTGATGAGCGACCTGCAGGACATGGTGCTCCCCTACGGCGGGTCGGCCAACTGGTCGGACGACGTGTACGTCGTCTACCCGCAGCAGAGCTACCAGACCCGCTACGCCTCCACGCAGTGGGTGCGGGTGCGCTGCGCGGACGGGCGGGTGCTGACGGGGCCCGCCTACTACATGCTCGGCGCGTGCGGGGACCGTCCGCCCACGCAGACCAACCCGGAGACGCCGCGCGACTCCACCGCCGGGGGGGAGCCCATCCGCAGGCGTCCGGGCGAGCCGGTGCCGGGCACCCCGGGCGTCCGCACCGGCGAGGTGAGCCGGCTGTCGCCGCGGGCGCCGACCGTCGAGGTGATCCCCGAGCCGGGCGCGGGGCGGGCGCGGCCGGGGACGTGGCGGGCCGACCCGGGCGAGCGCACCGGCGACCTGCGCGGCGGGTCCGCGCGCGACGAGCGGTCCACGCCCCCGATGCAGCCGCGGACCGAGCCCCGGACGGAGCCGCGCCGGGGAGGCGAGGACGAGCCCCGCATGCGGCCGCGGATGGCGGAGCCCCGCTCCGAGGCGCCGAGGTCGGAGCCCCGCGAGGCGCCGCGGTCCGCGCCCCGGGTGGAGTCGCGCCCGGAGCCGAGGGCGGAGCCTCCCCGCTCCGAGCCCGCGCGGGTGGAGCCGCCGCGGCGCGAGGAGACGCGGATCGATCCCACCCCGCCGGCGCGCTGAGCCGCGCCGCGGGAACCGTGAACACCGCTCCCCACCCCCGCCGGGGGTGGGGAGCTTCGCTTGTGCGAGGCGCGCGATGCTGAAGGTGATCCAGGAGGAGGTGGTCGGGTGCCGCAGGTGCCCCCGGCTGGTGGAGTGGCGGGAGCGGGTGGGGAGGGAGAAGCGCCGGGCGTACCTGGAGTGGGACTACTGGGCCCGCCCCATCCCGGGGTACGGCGACCCCGCGGCCCGGCTCCTGGTGTTCGGGCTGGCGCCCGCGGCGCACGGCGGGAACCGGACCGGGCGGGTGTTCACCGGCGACCGCTCGGGCGACTGGCTGTACGCGGCCATGCACCGCGCCGGGTTCGCGAACCAGCCCACCTCCACGCACGTGGGCGACGGGCTGGAGCTGCGCGGCGCCTACGTGACCGCCGCGGTGAAGTGCGCCCCGCCGGACAACCAGCCCTCGCCCGGGGAGAGGGACGCCTGCGCCCCCTGGGTGCGCCGCGAGCTGGCCGCGCTCCCGGAGCTGCGCGCCGTGGTGGCGCTGGGCGGGTTCGCCTGGGGGCAGCTCCTCCGCGTGCTGCGCGAGGACGGGCGCCCCGTCCCCGTTCCCCTCCCGAAGTTCGGGCACGGCGTGGAGGCGCGGGTGGGAGAGCTGACGCTGATCGGCTCCTACCATCCGAGCCAGCAGAACACCTTCACGGGGCGCCTGACCCCGGAGATGCTGGACGCGGTGTTCGCGGCCGCGCGGAGGGTGGTCGGCTGAGCCGGATGTTCCTCGCCGTGCTCCTTACAGGTTGACGCTGCGGCGCTTGCCCGGTACCTTCCGGCGTGGAACGCGCGGCGCTCCTGCGTCTGCCGGACCTCCCACCCGCCTCCCTCCCGGCCCTTGCAGACCTTCTTCCTGACGTGCGCGCTCCTCGGGGGCGCGGTCCTCGTCCTCCAGCTCCTCCTGGGGCTGGTGGGGCTGGACCACCACGGCGCGGGCGACCTGCACCACGACGCGTCCGAGGGCTTGAACCTCCTGGGCGTCCGCGCGCTCAGCGCGGGGCTCACCTTCTTCGGGATCGGCGGGCTGGGCGGGTACGCGCTGGGGCTCGGCGCCGCCGCGGCCTTCCCGATGGCGCTCGTCCTGGGAGCCGCGGCGACGGTGGCCGTCGCGGCGGCGATGCGCGCGCTCCTGCGCATGGAGAGCGACGGGAACCCGCGGATCGAGGGCGCCGTGGGCGAGGCGGCCACGGTCTACCTGAGCATCCCCGGTGGGCCGGCCGGAATCGGCAAGGTCCACGTCCGTCTCCAGAACCGCACCGTGGAGTACCAGGCGGTCTCCACCCATCCCCTCCCCACCGGCGCACACGTGGTCGTCGTGGACGTGGTCGGTCCCGACACCGTGGAGGTCGCCCCCACTCCCCAGATCGGAGGCGTTTCCGATGTACTCTAGCACCTTCGCGCTTCTCCAGACCGGCTCCTTCGTGCTGTCCGGGGGGATCCTCGCGGCCCTGGTCATCACCGGCGGCCTCCTCACCCTGTTCGTGTCGCGCTACAAGCGCTGCCCGGCCAACCGGGTCCTGGTGATCTCGGGGACGGTGGGCGGCGGGAACGCGGCCAAGTGCATCTCCGGCGGCGGCGCCTTCGTGTGGCCGGTGATCCAGGAGTACGCCTACCTGAGCCTGGAGCCGATCCAGATCGACATCCCGCTCAAGGACGCGCTCTCCTTCGAGAACATCCGCGTCAGCGTCCCCAGCGTCTTCACCGTGGCGGTGGGGACGGAGCCGGAGGTGCGGCAGAACGCGGCGATCCGCCTCCTCGAGCTGGACCAGGCGCAGATCAAGCGGCAGGCGCAGGACATCATCTTCGGCCAGCTGCGCCAGGTGATCGCCTCCATGCGGATCGAGGAGATCAACCGCGACCGCGAGTCGTTCCTGCACAACATCCTCACCTCGCTGGAGCCGGAGCTGAAGAAGGTCGGGCTGGTGCTGCTGAACGTGAACATCACCGACATCAACGACGAGTCGGGGTACATCGAGGCGATCGGGCGCAAGGCGGCCGCCGAGGCGGTGCAGAAGGCCCGCGGCGACGTGGCCGACCAGGAGAAGATGGGCGAGGTGCGGGTGGCGGAGGCGGAGCGGGAGAAGACGATCCAGGTGGCCAACGCCAACAAGTCGCGCGAGATCGGGATCCGCGAGGCGCAGCGGGAGCAGGCGGTGCGCGTGGCCGAGCTGGACAAGGAGCAGAAGGTCGGCGAGCAGACGGCGGCCTTCGAGCGCGAGGCGCAGATCAAGGAGGCGCAGCGCCAGCAGGCGGTGCGCGTGGCCGAGCTGGACAAGGAGCAGAAGGTCGGCGAGCAGACCGCCGCCTTCGAGCGCGAGGCCCAGATCAAGGAGGCCGAGCAGAAGAAGCGCATCGCCGTGGCGAGCGCGGACGCCCGCGCCATCGCGGGCGAGGCCGAGTCGCAGGCCCGGATCGTGGCGACGCAGGCGGAGCTGCAGGTGAAGCAGGCGGAGGCGTACCAGCTCGCCGAGACCCGGAAGCGGGAGGCGGAGGCGGCGGTGCAGGAGGCGCAGAACCGCGCCATGGCACGCGCGGCGCTGGCGGACGCGGAGCGGGTGGAGGCGGAGCGCCGCGCCGCGCTGGAGGCCCCGGCCAAGGCCGAGAAGGCCCGCACCATCGTGGAGGCGGAAGCCGAGGCCGAGAAGCGCCGCATCGAGGCGCAGGCCGACGCGGCGGCCATCTTCGCGCGGCTGGAGGCGGAGGCCCGCGGCCAGTACGAGATGCTGTCGAAGAAGGCGGAGGGCCTCAAGGAGATCGTGGCCGCCTGCGGCGGGTCCAAGGAGGCGTTCCAGCTCCTGATGCTGGAGCACATCGACAACCTGGCGCAGACCGCGGCCACCGCCATCTCCAACGTGAAGCTGGACAAGGTGGTGGTGTGGGACAGCGGGAACGGGGCCTCGACGGGGAACTTCCTCCAGGGGCTCACCCGCACCCTCCCGCCGATGATGCAGGTGATCCAGGAGATCGGCGGGGTGGAGCTCCCGCAGTACTTCGGGAAGCTCACCGGCGACCCCGCCGCTCCCACGGCGGACGAGGTGGAGCGCGCCCTGGCCTCGGCCGCCGCCCCGCCCTCGCCGGACGACCGCGCCCGCCCGGCCGGGGAGCGCGCTCCGGCCCGCGCCTCGGACGCCGCGGCGCCCGCCGCGGCCGAGTGACGAACCGGGGGGAGGGGGCACGGCGCCCCCTCCCCCCGCCCGCAGGTCCCCCGCCTCCCCACCCACAGGAGCAGCTCCCATGTCCCTCCTCCAGGGCTCCGTCCGTCCGGCTGTCTCCGGCGCGAAGGGCTTCGACGTCAACGTCCCCGTCACCGCGTCCGTGGCGCAGGCCTTCGTGGAGCACGGCTACGCCTTCTGCGTGCGCTACGTGGGGCGGCGGACCATGGCGTCCCACGACCTGACCGCGGCGGAGGCGGAGACCCTCCTGGCGTCGGGGCTGGCGCTGATGGTGGTGCAGCACGTGGAGGAGCCGGGATGGCACCCCACCGCGGCGCTCGGCGACGAGTACGGGACCAACGCCGCGGCGTTCGCGGGGCAGATCGGGGTCCCGCCGGGGGTCAACGTCTGGCTCGACCTGGAGTGCGTGGCGGACGGGACGCAGGCCGCGGACGCGACGGCCTACTGCAACGCCTGGCACGACCGGGTGGCGGCGGCGGGGTACGTCCCCGGCGTGTACGTGGGATACCAGCCGGGGCTCACGGGACAGCAGCTGTACTCCTCGCTCCGCTTCGAGCACTACTGGGCGGCCTACAACGTGGACGTGAGCATCCCCGGCCGGGGGTGGCAGCTCAGGCAGTCGGTGGGGAGCGGCACCGTCGGCGGGATCACCACGGAGGACTACGACGACGACGTGGCGGCCACGGACGCGAAGGGCGGGACCGCGCTCTGGCTGGCCCGGAATTGACCCGCCCCGCGGCGCTCCGTACCTTGCGACGTGGAAGGAACGATCCCGCCGCAGTCCGTCTCCACACCCGCCGGAGGAGGTAGCATGAGCGAACGTCCGTGGGCCTCGCACTACGCCGAAGGCACCCGCCCCGAGATCCCCCCCATCCCCTTCCGGCACCTCGCCGACATGGTGCGCGGGTCGTCGTCCCGGTACGCCCAGGCGGTGGCCTTCACGCAGTGCATGCCGAACGGGATGGACGGCTCGCTCACCTACGCGCAGGTGGACCGCCTCTCGGACGAGTTCGCGGCGTACCTGCGCGGGACGCTGGGGCTGAATCCGGGAGACCGGGTGGCGGTGCAGATGCCGAACTGCCTGGCGTACCCGGTGGTG
The DNA here is from genome assembly GCA_963733105.1 of uncultured Gemmatimonadales bacterium. Classification (GTDB taxonomy): domain Bacteria; phylum Gemmatimonadota; class Gemmatimonadetes; order Longimicrobiales; family Longimicrobiaceae; genus JAFAYN01. The sequence continues at coordinate 111,584 of CAVTCB010000018.1, forward strand.
GCGTTCGGGACGCTCAAGGCGGGGTGCGTGCTGGTGAACACCAACCCGCTCTACACGCCGCCGGAGATGGTGCACCAGTTCTCGGACGCGGGCGCGCGGGTGCTGGTGATCATCGACCTGTTCGCCGACCGCCTACCCGCCGTGCTCCCCAAGACGCCGGTGGAGACGGTGGTGACGGTGCGCATCACGGAGTTCTTCCCCGCGCTCGCCTCCGCCATCATCCGGACGGTGCTGAAGTACGTGAAGAAGCAGCTCCCCCCGATCACGGTCCCCCACACCCCGTTCCAGGCGGCGCTGGCGGCGGGGCGGGAGCGGATGGCGGCGGGGGCGGACTTCACCGGGTACCTGCAGGGGGTGGAGCTGGACTCGGTGGCGGTGCTCCAGTACACCGGGGGGACCACGGGCGTCTCCAAGGGCGCCATGCTCTCGCACCGCAACCTCCTGGCGAACACCGCGCAGATGCTGGAGATGGCCGGGCCGCGCCTGAAGGAAGGGGCGGAGACGGTGCTGACGGCGCTCCCGCTGTACCACATCTTCGCCTTCACGGTGAACCTCCTGGGCTTCTACCAGGCCGCGGGGCGCAACATCCTGATCCCCTCGCCGCGCCCGCCCAGCAACCTGCGCAAGGCGTGGGACAAGTACCCGGTGACCTGGTTCAGCGGGGTGAACACGCTGTTCGGCGCGCTCCTCAACGAGGAGTGGTTCCGGCAGAGCCCCCCGAAGCACCTGCGCGCCTCGGTGGCGGGGGGGATGGCGCTGCACAGCGCGGTGGCGAAGCGCTGGCAGGAGGTGACGCGGACGCCGGTGGTGGAGGGGTACGGGCTCACGGAGGCGGCCCCGGTGGTGACCTTCAACCCCATGGGCGGGCAGGTCAAGGACGGGACCATCGGCATCCCCGTCCCCTCGACGGAGGTGGTGTGCCTGGACGAGAACGGGGTCCCGGTGGGGGTGGACCAGCCCGGGGAGCTGGCGTGCCGGGGGCCGCAGGTGATGCCGGGCTACTGGGAGCGCCCGGACGAGACGGCCAAGGTGATCGTGGACGGGTGGCTGCGGACGGGGGACGTGGCGACCATGGACTCCGACGGCTACTTCCGGATCGTGGACCGCAAGAAGGACATGATCCTGGTGAGCGGCTTCAACGTCTACCCGAACGAGGTGGAGGAATGCCTCGCCCGGCACCCGGGGGTGCAGGAGGTGGGGGTGATCGGAATCCCCGACGAGCGCAGCGGCGAGGTGGTGAAGGCGTTCGTCGTCCCCCGCGACGCCTCCCTCACGGAGGAGGAGCTGCTGCGGCACTGCGGCGAGTCGCTGGCGAAGTACAAGATCCCCAAGCAGATCGAGTTCCGGAAGGAGCTGCCAAAGACCCCGGTCGGCAAGATCCTGCGGAAGGACCTCCGCACCGAGTCGGCACAGAAGGCCTGACGCTCGGGGGTGGTGGGGAAGCATGAGGGGGCGATCCGGTCATCGGATCGCCCCCTCCGTGCTTCACGACGGCGGCCCTCACCCCCCGGCCCCCTCTCCCAATGCTGGGAGAGGGGGTGACGCATTCCTGGGGTTCGGTGCGCCCGTCGGACCCCCCTCCCCCGGCCCCTCCCCCACAAGGGGGGAGGGGAGCACGGCAACGACACAACTACCTATACAGCAAGTAGTTGCGTGAGGGATGCGAGCCCGAAGGGGCGAGACCCGGCGTAGTTTGCCGGGGCTCGACTCCGTTGGACACGGTCGTATCGTGTCCTACGGAGCCGCAGCCCGACCCCGCGCCAGCGGGGGCACGCCCAAAACCCTACCTTTCAGCCGGCCTTGATCAACTCAGCGCGTCGGGGGCGCGGTAGATCCACCCCTCCAGAGCCAGCGTGTCGCGGAGCTGCGGGTGGAGGCGGAAAGGCTGCTCCAGGTCGTTGCGGGCCAGGAAGACGGTGAGGCAGGCGATCACGGAGTCCCAGGCGTCCTCCAGCGCTACGGCGATGGCCTCCAGCGAGGGCTCGGCGAAGGTCAGGTACGGACGGAGCGCCGCGGGGCGCGCGCGCACCTCGCCGGGGCGCGAGGGGGTGCGGCGGCAGCGGATCCCCAGGTCGGTGACGGTGCCGGAGGGGTACACCTCCACCACGGTGGTGCGCGCGCCCGGGTTGGGCGCCTGGGGGAGCACGGCCACCTCGGCCTCGTCGCGCAGCTCGTGGAGCCAGCGGAGCCCCTCCACGGTCTGCTTGTAGAGCCGCATGTCGAAGGGGGCCATGGCCCCGCCGGTGTCGGTGCGGCGTGGGGTCTTCCAGTGGTCGGGGAAGGCGGCGCGCACCTCGTCCGCGGGGCGGTCGGCCACCCAGGCCAGCACCGCGGCCCAGCCCGGCTCCTTCCCCTCCTTCCCGAGCACGGCCGCGGCCTCGCGCGGGAGGCCGAAGGGGAAGTCGGCGCCCCACAGCACCGGCGCCTCCCCGTCCGCGCCCGCGGGCTTCCTCCACCCCCCGGCCACGTAGGCGCGCAGGTCCGCCCGGAAGGGGTGCGGGCAGAGAGCGACCACGTGCAGCTTCCCCTCGCGCTCCAGCCCCACGGCGGTCCACAGGGTCGAGAGGGGCTCCTTGGCCCCGGAGAAGTCGATCCCGCCGTAGTAGTGGGGGTGGCGCTCGGTCATGGCTCGCGGATTCGGGCGTTGTGGGGCCGGGTGCAGGATCTTCGTGCCTGGGGAGGCGGTGTGCAAGGGGTGTGGTCTCTCGTGCGGGTCCGCTCCGGAGGGAGCCAGCTGATACTGCCCGGCTGTCTCCCTCCGTCAAGGATCATGAGGGTACGGCGAACGGCGGCCCCCTCCCCTCGGCCCCCTCCCCCGTAAGCGGGAGAGGGGGTGACGTGTTCCTCGGCATCTCACCGGGCGAATGAATTCGCTGCAACAACGGCACGAAGTCCGCCTTCGCGGACTGAACTGCCGGACGTCAGCGTGGAGATGCCCCTCCCCCGGAACGGGGGAGGGTGGCGGCTCTAAGGCCGCCGGGTGGGGGCGCGCGGAGGGTGCCGCTCGGCAGGTCCTCACCCGGAGCTCGATCCAGGTGGTTCTCCCCTCTCCCGCTTGCGGGGGAGGGGTCGGGGGAGGGGGGCCTTACGCGACGACGGGCGGCACCTTCGCGGCGCCGCCCCGTCGTTGCAGGCTGTTCCCTGTCCCCTGTTCCCTGTCCCCTGTTCCCTGTCCCCTGCCGTTCTCAACCCGCCCGGGAGAGCGTTCGCCCCAGCCAGGTGTCGCGGGCGGGGACCTCCCAGCGGTCGCGCAGCTCGGCGACGGTGGAGACGGTGTTGTCGAAGACGACGGTGTCCCCGCTCACCTCGCCGGCTTCGGCGAGGGCGCGGAAGTCGGCGCGGGAGGCGGAGCGGACCTCGCCGTCGGCGCCGCGGAACCAGACGCCGGAGCGGTCCAGGAAGCCGGCCCCGATCTCCCGCTCCACCTCCTGGAGGGTGTGGAACAGGGAATCGATGGAGCAGCCGGAGACCCCGGTCGCGCGCTCGTCGGCGCCCACCACGAGGAAGCGGCCGTGGCGCCAGTCGCGCCCCCCCACCACGGCGGAGCCGTGGGCGAGCCAGGTGCCCACGAAGCGGTCCGTGCGCTCCAGGAGCGACGCGGACTCCTCCGGGGAGAGCGGACGAGAGGCGGCGAACACCCAGACGCGGGCGTCGGCGGGGAGGGCGGTGAAGTCGACGGTGCTCATGCGAAGGCTCCTGGGGCTGCGGGATCGGTGCGGCCTGCAATCTACACGCGCGGCGCACCCCGTTCCACCCGCCGGGTCAGCGCACCCGCTCGAAGCCGCGGAAGCCGCCGAAGGTGATGGTCCCGTGGAAGTCCTGCAGCAGGACGCCGAGCATCCCGTCGGGATTGCCCGAAATGGTCCCCGTGGCGGGGAGGCGGACCACGCCGTCCGGGGTGCGCACGTCCTCGTAGCGCAGCGACGCGCGCGCGAAGCGGCGCCCGCCGTCCAGGTACTCGTACACCAGCTCGCGGACGCCGTAGCCGGCCGCGTCGATGCGCACCTCCCCGCGGATGTCCGTCCTGCCGTCGTCCGGCCTGCGCACCGGGCGGAAGCGGAGCGTGTACCCCGCCGACCCGTCGCCGGGGTCGCCTTCCAGGCAGTGGGTGGTCAGGAAGCGGTCGTCCAGCAGCTCCATCTCGTCGGGGACGCTGAGGAGGAGGGAGGTGCGGGTCTTGGTGGCGTACCCCTCGCGCGCCCGCATCTCGCGGCGGCGCTCCTCGCGCACGGCCACCGAGTCGGGGGTGCTGAGGAGGGTGGTGTCCTGCACGATGCGCTTGTCCCGGAGAAGGCGCAGGCGCCCGACCCCGGCGACCCGCCGGTCGTAGGTGAAGCGGTACTGGCGCTGGAAGCTGCGGCGGGTCTCCAGCGCCTTCTGCGCCTCGCGCCAGAGCGCCGCCAGGTCGGGCGCGTCGTCCAGGCGGTCCAGGGTGAAGCAGTCGTTCCCGGAGACGGTGAGTCCCTCCAGCTCCACCGCCCGCATCCCGCTGCGGAGGGTCCGGCGCGCCGTCTCTCCCCCCCGCACCTCGAAGGGCTCCGTCGGCGGGGAGTCGAACCCCACGCGGTCCATGCGGAGCCGGTAGCGCCCGGGCGCCACTCCGTCGAAGCGGAACTCGCCGCGCGCGTCGGTGAGGATCTCCCGCAGCTCCTCGTCTCCCGCGGCGGGGAGGAGCCGGACGAGCGCGAGCGGGATGGTGGCACCGCTCTCCGCCGCGACTGCCTGCCCTGCGACGCTCCCGGAGGTCTGCTGTGTGAAGGCCGTGCGGGGAGCCGCGGTCGCCAGGAGGAGGAGCGCGCCGAGGAGCGCGCGGGCGGGTCGGGTGACTGCGTCGGGAGGTCATGTCGGTGGCGGGCGAAGGTGGGTGCGGCGCCGAAGTGGTCGGCGCCGCACCCGCCGGAGGGGCAACCGTCGTTCCGGTGGGCCCGGCACTTCTCCGGAGAGTGTAAGGCGATGTCGGGGGGAGGCTTGGGAGGAGTGGGCGCCGCGGGGGAGGAAAGCGGGGAGGGGCGCGGTGTGTCCGCGGTGCCGGACGCGGGGCGCCGGTCCCGCGTCGGAAGGACACACCCGCGCCGTGCCCTTCACCCGAAAAAGAAGCGGAGGGAGACAGCCGGTAGTTTGGCTGGCTCCCTCCGCGGGCGGGGAGACCCACAGTCGTATCGTGGGGCTCACCGCCCCCGTGGAGGAGACCGGCGCAGTTTGCGGGGCTCCGGAACGGCCCCTACTCCAGGATCACACGGTCGGCGTGCGTGGGAGCACGGCGGACCCGGCCTCCACCGCGCTCCGGCAGGGACGCGTCGTCCCTTCCCACCCGCACCGGGGGCACCAGCGCCGCTGGATCTGCCCGAACATGAGCCACGACGCGGTGCGCCCCAGCGGCCCCATGCGGAGCAGGATGGTTTCCCCGTCGCACTCGCTGCACCTGGAGTCGGAGTCCAGCAGGAGGAAGATGGTCACCAGCCCCAGCAGGAGCTTGGACCCGAACGCGACGAAGATGAACAGCAGGTAGTAGAGCATGGTACAGGTCCCGCCGGGGTAGCGCACACAGGAACGCTCCGCCCCGATGCAGAGGGCGGGCCAGGGGCACGCCCCCGCCCGGTCAGGCTCGCGGGAACGCCGGGTGCTCGCGGACGGCGCGGGCCTGCTGGAGGTGGCGTACCTGGTGCCCGGCGATGGCCTCGAACCACTGCCCCATGGCGATGCGCAGCAGGGGGGTGACGGGGGAGCGCACCCGGATCCCCAGGTCCAGCCCGTTGGTCCGCTCCAGGTGCCCGACCAGCCGCTCCTGGAGCTCGAGGAAGGCGGGGAGGACGCGGTCACCGGCGTGCTCGGAGACGGGGCGGTAGATCCGGGGCGCGGGCAGCTTCCGGCTCCGCTCCGTCCGCGGCCCGATGGACCGCACGAACCAGCTCCCCAGCCACCCGTAGCGGAAGGGCGGCGAGCCCGTCCGTCCCCGGGCGCGGGCCCGCTCCATGGCGGGGTCCAGCTCGGAGAGGATCTCGTCGGCGGTGGCCCGGAGGTGGTCCAGGCACTCGGCGATGGACCAGGCTCCCGGGGCGGGGCGCCAGTTGAGCTGCGCGTCCGAGAGCCCTTCCACGAGCCCGCGCGCCTGGTCGGCGGCGGCCTCGTACTCGCGGCGGCGCAGCTCGAGCTCCGGGATCAGCGGCGCGGTGGCGGCCGCGGCGAGGGTGGCGTGCATGTGGGGCGCTCCGGCGAGGGGTGTTCGGTCCAGGGTCACGCCTCAACGGTAGCAGGAAAGGCGGGTCTCCGCAGTAGGGAGGGCTACGGAAGCCGCGAAGGGAGATTCCCCACCGCCGGTGCGCCTTGCCGGAGGGGCGGGCGGGCGCTACCGTCCATCCCGGCCCGTCCGAAGGGGCCCGCTCCCGCAACTCCACGCCGAACATGATCAGACGCATCCTCGCCTTCGCGGCGGCGCTCGCGCTCGCCGCCGCGCCGCTCCCGGCCCAGACGTTCACCCCCCTCCGGGGCCTCGACCAGGAAGTCGCCCGCGCGCTGCGGGAGTTCCAGCTCCCGGGGCTCGCCATCGGCGTCGTCAAGGACGGCCGCGTGGTCCACGTCCAGGGGTACGGCGTCCGCCGGCTGGGCGACCCGGCGCCCGTGACGGCGCGCACCCTCTTCCCCATCGCCTCCAACACCAAGGCGTTCACCAGCGCCTCGCTGGCCATGCTGGTGGACTCGGGGAAGGTGTCGTGGGACGACCGGGTGGTGGACCGCCTTCCCTGGTTCCGCCTCGCCGACCCGTACGTCACCCGCGAGCTGACCATTCGCGACCTGCTCTCGCACCGGAGCGGGCTGGGGCTGGGCGGCGGCGACCTGCTCTGGTACCGCTCCTCCCACGGGCCGCGGGAGGTGCTGGAGCGCCTCCGCGCGCTCCCGCCCGCCAGCAGCTTCCGGACGACGTACGCCTACCAGAACATCCCCTTCCTGGCCGCGGGCGAGGTGATCCCCGCCGTGACCGGGACGCCGTGGGACCGGTGGGTCCGCGAGCGCATCCTCCTCCCGCTGGGGATGACGGAGACGCTGCTCTTCGCCCGCGACATCCCGGCGAGCGGCGACGTGGCCTTCCCGCACTCCCGCTTCCAGGGCGCCCTGCGGGTGGTGCCGCGCGACAACATGGACAACGCCGCTCCGGCGGGCTCGCTGGTCAGCAACGTCACGGACCTGACCAAGTGGATGGTCGTGCAGCTCGACTCCGGGCGGGTCCGCGGCGCGGCCGACGGGCGGCGGCTCTGGAGCGCGGCGCGCGCCCGGGAGATGTGGAGCGGGCAGACCATCCTCCCCATCGGGAGCCCGACCCCGGGGATGGAGGCGTACACCCCGAGCTTCGCCCAGTACGGGCTGGGGTGGTCGCTGCGCGACTACCGCGGGCACAAGATCGCCATGCACACCGGCGGGCTCTCGGGGATGACCTCGCGCACCCTCCTGGTCCCCGACCAGAAGCTGGGGATCGTGATCCTGACCAACGCCGAGACGGCGGCGCACACGGCGCTCGCCTGGTGGATCATGGATCGCTTCCTGGGCGCCCCGGCCACCGACTGGGTGGGCGGCTTCGCGGCTTCCGCGCGCCGCGGCGAGGAGCGCGCGGCGGAGACCGAGCGCCGGCAGGCGGCGGAGCGCGTCCCGGGCACCCGTCCCTCGCTCCTCCTGGAGCGCTACGCCGGCCCGTACACCGACCCGCTGTACGGCGGGGCCTCCATCGCGCGCGAGGGGAGCGGGCTGGTGCTCCGCTTCGCCCACTCGCCGGAGTTCGTGGCCGACCTGGAGCACTGGCACCACGACACCTTCGTCGCGCGCTGGCGCGAGCGCGCCATCGCGGACGCGTTCGTCACCTTCACCCTCACCCCGCGCGGCACGGTGGGCTCCTTCGCCATGGAGTCGGTCTCGCCGCTGGCCGACTTCAGCTTCGACTTCCAGAACCTGCGGTTCGTCCCCGCGCCGAAGCCGTAGGCGCCGGAGGGCGGAACGACGAGGGGGGCGGGGACCCGACCGGGTCCCCGCCCCCTCCGCATCTCGCTCCGCCGCCGGGACCTCAGGTTCCCTTCAGCTTCTCCATCTCGGTGTCGATCCGCTTCTTCTCGGCCTGCACGTTGAGTATGAGCTGTGCCAGCTTGTCGTGCTCGTCCCTGTATGCGTTGTAGCCCTGCTTCTGCCTCGTCACCACGTGGCTGTCCTTGTCTGAGTCGATGACGAACCGCTCCGTCATGTCCTTCGGCGCGAGCATCACCTTGTCGATCTGCTGGATGAACTTCTGCAGCTCGGCCGTCCTGAGGAGGTACCCTCTCAGCGCACTCGCGGCCTGCTCGTTCTGGTAGTTGAGCTGGTCGAGCAAGATCTGCGTCCGCGCCTTCTCCGACAGGGTGCTCCCGCTGAAGGCATCCCTGTACTCCTTCTTGCCCGACCAGGCCACGTCGTACCGCCGCACCTCGCGACCCTCGATCTGGTCGAAGCTGGAGCTCTTCATCTCGGTGAACTCCTTCAGCTCCCGCCCCTTCTGGCCGTGCGTGGCGATGTCCTCGCTCTCGTAGGCGCTCCGCACGTCCCACAGGCGGACGGGGATCCCCGCCGACCGGAGCTTCAGCACGCCGCCCTCCCCGATCTGGGGCATCTCCCCCGTGTAGAGGCCGAGCACCTTCACGCGGATGCTCAGCTCGGGGTTGTCCTTCTTGAGGGTGATGATCGTCTGCGTGCACCGTGAGCAGGGGCTCTTGCTCACCTTGATCGTGAGGTTCCCCACCAGCCTGCCGTTCTTGTCCTTGCTCCCGTAGCTCCTTCAGCGCCGCGATCGCGTGGTCCTCCGCGTGCGGCTCCGTGCACGTCGCGCCTCCCCCGCCGTCGCCCGACTTGAACGCCCCCAGGAAGGCGCCGTTGTACTTGGCGATGGCGTACGTCGCCTGCATGTCGAAGAGGAAGTTCCAGAGCTTCGACCCGGTGAGCTTGTAGGTGGACTTCGCGACCTGCGGGCTGTAAGGGCTCAGGCTGGACATGAGGAGGGATGCGGGGGACGGCGGGTCCGGGCGGGGAGAGTCACGGAGGATACACGTGCGGGCCGGGTCGGGCAAGCGTCGCGCCCGCGGGTCTCCCCCCGCCTTGCCCGCGCTTCCCGTGCGGGAGATATTCCACGCCCTATGCCCACACCCATCCTGACCGTCCAGAGCCTGCACAAGACCTACGGCCCCCGCGTCGTCTTCGACGGCGTCTCCTTCGCCGTGGACGAGGGGGAGAAGGTGGGCTTCATCGGGGTCAACGGCTCCGGGAAGTCCACCCTGTTCAGGATCGTCGCCGGGGACGAGGGGCACGAGGGAGGGACCCTCTCCTTCCAGCGCGGCGCGCGCGTGGGGTACCTGGCCCAGGAGCCGGAGTTCGCCGAGGGGGATACCATCCTCCGCGCCGTCGCGGGGGGAAGCCGGAGCTCCTGGACGCCATCTCCGAGTACCACGACCTGTCGGCCGGCTGACGCGCGGGGAGGGCGACGTGGAGCGGCTGATCGCCCGGCAGGGGGAGGCCGCGGCGCGCATCGACGCGCTGGGCGGGTGGGACTACGAGCACCGCATGGAGGCCGTGCTCACCCGGCTGGGGGTGGACCGCTGGGAGCGCCCCGTGTCGGGGCTCAGCGGCGGCGAGCAGAAGCGAGTGGCCATGGCCCGCGTCCTCCTCCAGCAGCCGGAGCTCCTCCTCCTGGACGAGCCCACCAACCACCTGGACGCGGACACCGTCCTGTGGCTGGAGGAGCACCTGCAGGAGTACCCCGGCGCGGTGATGCTCATCACCCACGACCGCTACTTCCTGGACCGGGTGGTCACCCGGATGGTGGAGGTGTCGGTGGGGGAGCTGACCGCCTACCCCGGCGGCTACACCGAGTACCTGGAGGCCAAGGCCGAGCGGATGGAGCGCCTCTCGGTGGAGGAGGACAAGAGGAAGAAGCTGATCGAGAAGGAGCTGGCCTGGGTGAAGCGCTCCCCCTCCGCGCGCACGGGGAAGCAGCAGGCCCGCATCAACCGCCTGGACGACCTGCGGAAGGAGCAGCAGGACAGGCGCCTCCCCACCCGCGGCGCCGTGGAGATCGCCGCCGGCGCGGTGCCGCACATGGGGCGCACCGTGCTGAACCTGCACGGGATCTCCAAGGCCTTCGGCGACCGCGTGCTGATCCGCGACTTCAGCACCATCCTCCAGGCCGGCGAGCGGATCGGGATCATCGGGCCCAACGGGGCGGGGAAGACCACCCTGCTGCGCATCATCCTGGGGGAGGAGCCGCCGGACGCGGGGGAGGTGGAGACGGGGAAGAACACCCGCATCGCCTACTTCGACCAGCGCCGCGAGGACCTGGACCCCAACGCCACCGTCTTCGAGGCCGTCTCCAACCAGGACTGGGTGACGGTGGCCGGGGAGCGGACGCACCTGCGGAGCTACCTGGAGACCTTTCTGTTCTCCCCGGCGCAGCAGCGGCAGCCGGTGCGCTCCCTGTCGGGGGGGGAGCGGAACCGCGTGCTCCTGGCGCGGCTCTTCCTGCAGGACGCCAACCTCCTGATCCTGGACGAGCCCACCAACGACCTGGACCTGGTGACGCTGCAGGTGCTGGAGTCGGTGCTGGCGGACTGGGCGGGGTGCGTGCTCCTGGTGACGCACGACCGCTTCTTCCTGGACAAGGTGGCCACCGGGCTGATCGCCTTCGAGGGGAACGGCGCCGTCCGCCGCCACGCGGGCGGGTACGACCTGTACCGCCGGCTGCGCGAGCAGCGAGAGGCGGAGGAGGCGGCCCGCCGGGCCCCCGAGAAGAAGCCCGCTCCCCGCCAGGCCGCTCCCGCGCGGAAGGAGGGCCCGCGCAAGCTCTCCTACAAGGAGCAGCGGGAGCTGGAGGGGATGGAGGCCGCCATCCTGGAGGCGGAGGCGGCCAAGGAGGAGCTGGGCGCCCGCCTCGCCGACCCCGCGCTCTACGCCGCGCCCCCCGAGGAGGCGGCGCGCGTGGGGGCCGCCTTCCGCGAGGTGACGGAGCGGGTGGAGGCGCTCTACGCCCGCTGGGCGGAGTTGGAGGAGATCCGGACCGCGGCCGGATAGCCCCGCCCGCAGGGGGGGCGGCCCCGGCAAGGTTTTCCCGCTCCCAATAGGCCGGAATTCACAACGCGTTTTCGTCCAACGCATTTGCCGCTGGCACGAAAACCTGCCGATACTTTTTCATTGACGACCCGGGAAGCGCGGATTAATCTGCTTCCCCTCAAGTCACATCGCGCTGCACCGCCGTACCCCCCGAACATCACCGCCCATGCTGTTCCCGCTGCTCCTTTCCGCGGCGGCGTCGCTGTACGCCGTCCCCCGGACTGCCGTTCCCGTCGTTCCCTCCGATTCCACGCGCCCCGCCGCGGTCAGGGGCGCCGCCGCGCTCGGCGCCGGGCACGAGCTGTCGAGCGCGTACACCGCCGGGCTCAGCGTCACCGCGCTGATCCACGCCGAGGCCGCCGTGGCCGCGGAGGTGGAGCGGGGGGCCTTCCCCGGCGCGTCGCTGGCGGTGGGCCGCCGCGACCGCGTGGTGACCGAGATCGGGATCGGAAACACCGGTACCACGGCCGAGGACGTCCCCGTGGACCCGGACTGGACGGTGTACGACCTGGCGTCGCTGACCAAGGTGGTGGCCACCACCACGGCGGTGATGCTCCTGGTGGAGGACGGGAAGATGGAGCTGGACGCGCCGGTGTCGCGCTACCTCCCGGAGTTCTCGGGGGGCGACAAGGACCGGGTGACGGTGCGCCACCTCCTCACCCACACCTCGGGGCTCCCCGCCTGGGCGGAGCTGTGGGGCGGGCCGGAGGCCGCGATGGCGCGCGCCGTCGGCACCCGGCTGGAGACGGCGCCGGGGGCGCGGGTGGAGTACTCGGACATCGGCTTCGTGGTGCTCTTCGCCGCGGCGGAGAAGGCGGCGCGGGAGCCGGTGTTCCGCCTCCTGGACCGCCGGGTGTACGGGCCGCTCCGGATGCGCTCCACCACCTACTCGGCGGGGGTGGGGTGCTCGAGCTGCGCCTCCACGTCGCGCAGGCACGGCGACGCCTTCCAGGGGAAGGTGCACGACCCGATCGCCCGCCAGCTCGGGGGGGTCGCGGGGAACGCGGGGCTCTTCTCCACCGCGCACGACCTGGCGCGCTTCGCCGCGATGCTGGCGAACGAGGGGGAGCTGAACGGGGTGCGGGTGCTGAAGGCGGAGACGATCCGGACCTTCCGGCAGCGCCAGGTGGGGACGCGCGCCCTGGGGTGGGAGTCGCCCAACCGGTCGGGTGGCGGCGCGGCGGGGCTGCGCATCTCGCCGAACGCGTACGGGCACACCGGCTATACCGGCACCTCCATCTGGATCGACCCGGACCGCGGGACGTGGGCGGTCCTCCTGGCCAACCGCACCTACGGCGGCGAGGACGTGAACCGCATGCAGACGCTGCGGCGCACCGTCAACAACCGGGTGGCCGACGCCGCGGACGGCGCGGGGACGTTCGGGGCGAACTGACCCCGGGCGGATCTTTTCGAAGGCCGCTGCACGCAGCCGGCGGAAGCATCGCCGTGGCCGTCCCCCCGGGGCGGCCGCGGTTTTCTTTGGTACTTGCGAAGCTCCTATTCAGCCTTTGCTTGGAGAAACGTCCTTCCATGGCTCATTCCACTCTCTCGCCTCCGCCCGCCCCGCTCCTGCGCGGGAGCGCGACGGAGATGCTGGACCAGATCCTCGCCACGGCGCTGCGCGAGCGCGCCAGCGACGTGCACCTGGAGCCCAAGAAGGACGGGATGCTGGTGCGCTTCCGGGTGGACGGCGCCCTGTACGACGCGGGGCGGGTGCCGCCGGAGACCGCGCCGTCGCTGGTGAGCCGGGTGAAGGTGACGGCCAACCTGGACATCGCGGACCGCATCCGCCCGCAGGACGGCCGCGCCTCCACGCCGCTCTCGGGGCGCCCCATCGACCTGCGCGTCTCCACCCTTCCGCTGGGCGGGGTGGGGGAGAAGGTGGTGATCCGCATCCTGGACGCGCAGGTCTCGGCCATCGGGATGGACCGGTTGGGCTTCACCCCGGGGGAGCTGCAGCGCCTGCACCGCTTCCTGGGGCTGCAGGAGGGGATGATCCTGGCGACGGGCCCCACGGGCTCGGGGAAGACCACGACGCTGTACTCGGCGCTGCGGCACGTGCAGTCGTCGGAGAAGAACGTGGTGACGGTGGAGGACCCGATCGAGTACCGGCTGGAGGGGATCAACCAGGTGCAGGTGAACGAGCGGACGGGGCTCACCTTCGCGGCGGCGCTCCGCTCCATCCTCCGCCAGGACCCGGACGTGGTGCTGGTGGGGGAGGTGCGCGACGCGGAGACGGCGGGGATCGCCATCCGCGCCAGCATGACGGGGCACCTGGTGCTCTCCACGCTGCACACCAACGACGCGCCCTCGGCGGTGGCGCGCCTGGCGGACATCGGGGTGGAGATGGGGGCGCTGGCGGGGGCGCTGAAGGGGATCGTGGCGCAGCGCCTGGTGCGGCGCCTCTGCGCGGAGTGCAGCCGCCCGACGGCGCTCTCCGACCTCCCGCCCGACCAGCAGGTGTTCCTGGCGGGGATGCGCACGGACGGGCTGCGGCGCGCGGTGGGGTGCCCGGCGTGCCGGGGGACGGGGTACCGCGGGCGGATGGTGGTGGCGGAGATCCTGGCGGTGACGCCGGAGGTGCAGCACGCGGTGGCGCGCGGGGCGAGCGTGGCCGAGCTGTCGGAGATGGCGCGCCGGGGCGGGATGCGGACGCTCTGGGAGTCGGGGCTGGAGCGGGTGCTTTCCGGGGCCACCTCGCTGCACGAGCTGGTGGACAACGTGAGCGCTCCGTTCGTGGAGGGCACTTCCAGCCAGGGGAGCGTGGACGCGCTCCTGGCGCGCCTGCTGGGGGAGCGGGGAGCCGCGCCGGCCTCTCCGGCGCCGGAGCCCGCGCCGGGGGCGGCGCGGGTGCTGGTGGTGGACGAGGACCGCGAGGCGCGCCGCTCGCTCCGGGCGGAGCTGGAGCGGGAGGGGTTCCGGGTGATCGAGGCGGCGGACGGGGAGGCGGGGGTGGCGTACGCGCGCCGCCTGCGCCCGGACCTGGTGGTCACCGAGATCGCGCTCCCGCGGCTGGACGGGCTGGGGGTGGTGCAGGCGCTCGCGGGCGGGGCGGAGGGTCCCCCGGTGGTGGTCTACACGGGGCAGACGGACCCGGGGATGCTGGCGTGGGCGCGGGAGCTGGGAGCGCGCGAGGCACTGACGCGCACCGCGGGAGTTAAGGCGCTGGCGGCGTGCCTGAGCAGGCGAGGCTGAAGCCATGAGGCGCTACCTGGTCGTCGTCGAACACACGGAAACCGGCTGTTCAGCCTACTCTCCCGATCTGCCGGGTTGCGCGAGCACAGGTCGCAGCCGGGAAGAGGTCGAGCGCAACATGCGCGAAGCCATCGAGTTCCACATTGAAGGCCTGCGTTTTGGAAGGTCTTCCGGTCCCTGAGCCGGCAGCGAGTCCACCTACATCGACGTAGCCGCGTAGCTCTGCTCGCAAGCCTCCGAACGGCAAGGGGCCGGTCCTCCAGGTGAGGACCGGCCCCGTCGTCATCAACGTACGGCTGCGTCATGGGCCAGGTTTATTCTTCAACCTGGGCGATATGGTTCTCAAGCGGGTCCAGGGTCCAGATCTCGGAGATACCGCGGTCCTGGCCAGGCTCTCTCCGGAAGTTAGCCCAGACACTCAGTGTGAACGCCCGACCTCGGCAGTCGTAGAGCAAGCCCTCCAGAGGAGTGCCCTTGCGGAGTTGATCAATTGCCTCCCACACATCAGCCTGGTCTTCATAGGCTCGGTCCCCGAACGTTGCCGGGAACATCGGGATGTGGGCTGGGAACCCCATGGTTACGTCTCCGATCACCGCACTCGCAGGGAGACCTTCGAAGAGGCCGTCGAGAGCGATGGCGATCCGGCTCTGCACATCGCATAGCAGCGCATCCAAGTCATCGGGTTCAAGCCGCTGGTCCGGATCAACGATGATATGAGCCTCAATGGTCGCGGAGCGGCCGTGAGGGGCGACGAACACCGGGAGTGGACCGCTCATTTCGACTTGGCGCATGGCAGAGCTCGGACAGGAGGGTCACAGCGGATGAGTGCCATTCTGGACACGGCCGAGGGATCGCGTTAGTCGAAAGGCGCTCCTATTTGACACTGCGTGGGAAAATTTTGGCTGCACGATTACTTTCCTCGGGCTTCACGGAGTTTCTAACCCTTCTCACCCAAGGAGCACCTATGAAAGTGCGTCACACCATCCTCTTCCTTGCAGTCGCACTCGCTGGCTGCGGCCTTGAGGACAGTCCGGTCACGCCGGCCGGTACACGGGCTCAGTTCGACGGCATCCACACGATGGGCAGCGGGAATCTGGCCGATCCCTCTGGAATGGGAACAACAAACAGTGCTGACTCCACGGCTTCAGTCGAGCTGAGCGGCATCCACACGATGGGCAGCGGTCACTGATCACAGCCTAGCAGCGTATGCGCGGGTGGTCGATGCCGCCCGCGCATCCTGCGAGCTTCTGAACCAGCTCGTCGGCAAGACGCTCCGCAGCTTCGCTGATCTCCTGGCTGTCAGCTGGCCGGATCACGGACATTACGACCTGTTGATTCTCGACCGCCCTGAGTAACTCCTCTACTTCCTTCCGTACCGCTTCTTCGCCGCGCTCACTGCACAGAGCCAGTGCGAACTGCGTAGTCAGGTTCAAACGTTCCATGTCGCCTATGTAAGCAGAGCCATAGGCGAGTCTCAGGAGCGAAGATGGAACACACTCCAGGGTTGGGCGGCCGTCGATCAGTTGCCACGTATCAACCCACGCACGAGCGAAGACATCCAGCCGACCGGCGCCTCCAGCCGCGCGAGCAACACTCGACAGGGCCAGCAGGCGATCTTCCGGACGGGTGACGATGGCCGAGACAGCCTGGAACACTGGAAGTGCCCGCTGAAAGGAACCTTGCAGCATCCAGAACACCGCCACATCGAAGGCCAAGGCTGGGAGTCGTGGATGGGAAGGCTTGTACGCCTTGAAGGTCTGCTGGGCCAGTGCTTCGGCTCTCGTAACCTGGCGAGTCTCGACTGCGACCGTAAACAGGTCTTGCAGGGCTTCTGCCCGGAGCGGACGGATTCCTGCTCTCCGGGAAATTCGGAGCGCGCGTTCGAACGCACGCCTGGCTCTGGCGTAATCCCCCGTCCGCTGGAGAATCAAGTTGCCGAGGGACAGATAAGCAGCCCCGTACGTCTGAGCATCCCTCTTTTTGCGAGAGAGACCGATCGCACGGTAGAACCATGTTTCGGCATGGGCGTATTCCGCATGCTTTCGGCAGAGGAGCCCTGCATGGTATGCATGTTGGGCATTCTCCGGCGTAAGTAGAGCCGCAGCCTGCGCAAACCAGATTGCGCTCTTTGTATAGGTGTGCTCGTCGGCCCAAACTGAGACCTGCCGGGCAGCTTTGGCAAGCATGGAGGCGTCTGGCTGCTCCGAAGTGAGCAGGACTCGGGATAGAGTAGTCAAAGAACTCTCCAGCCTCCCACCTATGCGGGATCGAGCGAGCATCGCAAGGCGGCGTGAGTGGGCCGCTGAGTCAAAAAGCTTCGTTCGGAGATCCGGAGATGTGGCTGCCCAAGTCACCAAGTCACGTAGAGTTTGCCAGAGAAGCGCGCCAAGCGGGTTGCGGATTTCTTCGAGGACATGGTGTCCATCGAAGGGCTCACCAGAGCGAACGAGGGCAGGGTGCACAGCGGCTGGCCGCCCTGGTCGAGGATGCTTTTTCCCTGTCATGGCGCAACCCGGTGAGAAGTTGGTCAAGGTGACGTGCGGGGGGCGCAGGTCTCACGTCGAGCTGGGCTCACGCGCATCATTTGAGCACGTTGTGGACACCTAGACGGTATATATACGGCCCGTATACGCTGGTCAACGCAGGCCGCCGAATAGGACATGAGTGAGTTATTTTGTATGAAGGCTGGCGCGAAAGGGGTTCCCATACCAACTGCTGAACGTGCTGCTCTGCCTGTTAGATACAGCGGGGCCGGTCCTCCAGGTGAGGACCGGCCCCGTCGTCTTCTACGTACCGCGAGCGCCTACCGCCTCGGGCGCTGCGCGGGGGCGGACGGGGTCGTCTGCCCGCCCGCGGCCGGGACGCCCGTCGCGGTGGGCGCCGCCTCCGCGGGGGCGTTCTGCCCCGGCGCGGACTTGGACGGCGGCTGGTTCGGCTCCGGGCGGCCGGCCTTGGCGGCCTGCGCCGCGGCGGGGTCCACCACGTCGCCGCGGGCCTGCGCCACCGCCTTCTCGCGCGCGGCGCGCACCCCCTCCCGCTCGAAGCGGGCCAGCCAGGCGCTCACGTCCGCCGGCGGCGTGTACTGCGCCTTCTTCCGCGACTGCGCCTCGCCGCGCTCCAGCGCCGGGGCGTACGGGTCGTAGCGGGAGGCCGCGTTCCACAGGATCCAGTCTTCCAGCCCCACGTCGTACACCCCCTGCTTCTGCTTGCGGATCTCGGCCGGGCCGTAGTCCAGGTGCGAGCGCAGCCAGGTGGCGCTGAACGCCTGCAGCCAGGGGATGATGCGCGCCGGGCGCACCCCCGCCTCCTGCAGCCGGTCGCTGCGGACGCGCGCCATCCCCGCCGACTTGAAGAGCGTCTCGTACGGCATCAGGTCGGGCTGCCGCACCCCGGGGAGGTGCGTGGGGAAGTAGTGCGACGGGTACATCATGGGGAGGATGTGGTCGGCCGTGGCCGAGATCGTCTCCCACTGCTGCCCGATGTTCACGTCGCCCCCCTCGTTGGGCGACAGGCCGAACACGTCCGCCGTCACCGTCACCCCCAGCGGGTGGAGCCGCCGCTTGGCCTCGTTCAGGAACGCCGCGATGGCGTCCGTGCGGTCACCCTTCGCCCGGGGGTGCACCTGGGGCGGGAGGCTCTTGTACGGCTCGGCGAAGCGCACGTAGTCGAACTGGATCTCGTTGAACCCCGCCCGCGCCACCTCCTCCGCGATGGCCAGGTTGTAGTCCCACACCCGCTCGTCCCAGGGGCTCACCCAGGTGTTCCCGGCCTTGTCCACCCAGAGCGACCCGTCCGGCCGCTTCACCGACCAGTCGGGCCGCGCCTTGGAGAGGATGGGGTCCTTGAAGACGACGATCCGCGCGATGGCGTAGATGTTGTGCGCCTTCAGGGAGTCCATCAGCGCCGGGAGGTTGCGGATGGCGACCTCCCCCTCCTGGGCGAGCTGCCGGGGCAGCTCCAGCGCGGTCTGGTAGCGGATTCCCTTCTCGTCCTTGACGTCGATCACGAAGGTGTTGATCTCCGTCTCGTCGGCGATCTGGAGCAGCCGGGGGAACCGGGTGCGCGACGCCGCGGCGAAGGCGTTCAGGTACAGCCCGCGGATGATGGGCGGCGCCTTGTCGCGCACCGCCTCGTTCCCCACGGTGCTCCGGTCGTCCCCCGCGGCCGGGGCGGCGCTGTCGGACGCGGCGGCCGCGCCGGGGGCGCCGTCCTTTCCGGGAGCGCCGTCCTTGCCGGGGGCCCCGCCGGCGCCGCCGTCACCACCGCAGGCGGCGAGGAAGAGAAGGAGCGCTGCCAGCGCGGAGCGTCGTGCGTACGGATGGTTAGGCATACGGGTCTGCGTCGGGCGTGGAAGCACGTAGGGCACCGGAAGATGCCCCGCCCCCCGTGCGGCAAGGATCACGCCGGGGGGGTGCCCGGCGGCGTCCACACGTTGTTCTCCAGGTTCACGTCGGGGAAGAGGCGCTCCGGGTCCACCTCCACCCGCACCACCGCGCCGTACGCGGGGAGTGCCAGGGTGGCGCTGCGGAGCCGGTCCTCGGTCCACAGCTCCACGGGGAGCACGGCCCGCGCGACGGCGCCCCCCTCCGAGGTGACCACCACCGCGACGGGGGCGGGGACCTCGCCCAGGTCGCGGATGGTGACGCGGACCGTCCCCCGCTCCCCCGTCTCCACCCGCTCCACCGCGTAGTCCACCGTCCCCGTCGCGAACCACCCCGGGTACCAGAGCCAGTCCAGGTCGCGCCCGGCCACGCGCTCCACCGTGGCGAAGAAGTCCCACGGGTACGGGTGGCGGAAGCGCCACTCGCGCGCGTAGGTGCCCAGCGCCCGCGTGAAGACGGAGTCGCCCACCACCCCCGCCAGGGCGCGGAAGAGGAGGGCGGGCTTCTCGTAGGCGGCGACGGCGCGACCCGGCCCGGGGCCCGCCTCGTCCGCGTGGCGCATCAGCGGCACCTCGGCCGGGGTGCCGGCCACGGCCAGGTAGCCGGCCATCTCCTCCGGCCACGCCGGGGTCCCGGGGAAGAGCTCCTCGCGCGCCGCCACCTCCAGGTACTCGGCCAGCCCCTCGTCCATCCAGGGGAAGGCCGCCTCGTCCTGCCCCACCACCATGGGGAACCACTGGTGCGCCACCTCGTGGGCGGTGACGGAGTGCAGCTCCGCCGCGCTGTCGGGGCGGTCCACGAACACCAGCTGCGGGTACTCCATCCCCCCGCGGATCGGCCCCTCGGCCACGGTGACCTGCGGGTACGCGTAGGGGACCACCCGGCGGCTGTACAGCTCCAGCGCGTGCTTGGCGTAGCGGGCCGTCTCCCCCCACCCGGCCGAGCCGGGGCGGTACAGCGCGTGGACCAGCGCCGCGCGCGCGGGCGCCGCCCCCTCGCCGGGAATGGTGGCGGGGACGGCGTCCCAGGCGTAGCGGTCGGAGGCGGCGAAGGCGAAGTCGCGCACCTCGCGGGCGGCGAAGCGCCAGGTCAGCTTCCCCCCGCGGCCGGGGAGGGTGGCGCTCCCCGCGGCCAGGTCGTCCCCCGTCACCACGCGGGTGACGCCGTCGGTCCCCGCCGCCGCGGAGAGCCGCGCCAGGACGCCGGGGGCGAGCACCTCGCCGGCGTTGCGAAGCTCCCCGGTGGCGCCCACCACCCACCCCGCGGGGAGGGTGAGCGACACGTCGAAGTCGCCGTACTCCAGGTAGAACTCCCCGTCGCCCAGGTACGGGGTGGCGTCCCACCCGCGCACGTCGTCGAGCACGGCCACCTGCGGGTACCACTGCGCCACCTGGAAGGCGCGCCCGCCCAGCGCGTCCTCCCACGCCGTGCGCCAGGCCCCCGCCGGGGGGACGCGGAAGCTCCACTCCACCTCCAGCGCGGCGCTGTCCCCCGGCGCCAGGGGGCGCGGGAGGGGGAGCCGGGCGATCGTCCCCTGCACGGCGTACCCGGTGAGCACCTCCCCCTGCGCGGCCACCCGCTCCAGCGTGATCCCGCCGGTGACCGGGGCCTGGCGGTTCCGGGGGGCGCCCTCCGCGAAGACGTTCTGGTACAGGTTCAGCACCACCTCCCCCAGCGGCGCGGGGGAGCGGTTGTGGTAGACGATCCGCTCCCGGCCGCGCAGCGTGGCCGTGGCCGGGTCCAGCTCGGCCTCGATCGTGTAGCGCACCCGCTGCTGCCAGTAACGCGGCCCCGGCGCCCCCGTGGTGTCGCGCGTCCCCCGCTGCAGGGCCTCCGCGTACCCGGGGGGGACGGGGACGGGGAGGAGGAGGGCGCGGGTCCCGGTGTCCGCGCTCTCGGCTTCGGGGGCGCTCGCGGGGCGCCCCGGCGCGCACGCGCCCAGCAGGGCGAGGATCGCGGCGAGCGCGACGGTTCTCTGCACGGCGTTCTCCGGTGTCGGTTCGGGGTCGGGGTCCGGGGCGCGGCGCGCACGCTCCGTGCCCGGCCCGGAACGCGGAGCGGCCCCGGACGGGAGATCCGTCCGGGGCCGCGGCGCTCAGGCCGGAGATCGGGAGGGCTACAGCGCCAGCTCCATCTCCGCCTCGGGGGAGTAGATGGTCTCCGGGCGGAAGCGGAACCCCGCCTTCTCGTAGGAGCGCACCGCGGGGCGGTTGTGCGGCTCCACCGAGAGCCAGAGGTTGCGCATCCCCAGCGTGCGCGCCACCTCCGCGGCGGCCCGGTTCACCTGCGTCCCCACCCCGCGCCCGCGGATGCCGCGGTCCAGGAAGATGGCGTACTCCGCCACCTGGGGGCGGTCGGTGGGGACCAGGAAGGCGTGCCCCACCACCCCCTCCTCCCCTTCCACCAGGAGGTGGGTGCCGCCGCGCAGCACCACGTCCAGCCAGCGCGCGATGCGGTGGCTCCCCTCGGGGGGGAGCCCCTGCGCGGCCCGCTTGGGCTCGAAGCTCTCGTAGAAGCCGGCCACCGCCTCGCGGTCCGCGGAGTCCATCTCGCGCACGCGGAAGGGGAGGCCCTCTCGGTCGTGGAGGGTCATGGGGAGGATGCTTGTCCCGGAGGGAAAGATCGGGAGCGGGGTGATGGTCGCGGTCTCCAAGTCAGAATCCCAGCCCCCACCCGCGCAGCAGCGGGAGCGCCTGGCGGCGGAGCGATTCCAGCGTCCGCAGGTTGAGGGCCTCCACCTCGGCGCGGCGGGGGACGGGGGCGAAGGCGTCCGGGGCGTCGCGGAGCCGCTCGGGGAGGAGGTCGGGGCTCTCCCCCTGCCAGCGGTCCAGCCACTCGCGGGGGATGGCGTCCGGCGCCTTCTGCCCGGAGAGCCCGGCCCACACCAGCGTCCAGGCGCGGGGGACCACGCTCCACACGGCGTACCCGCCGCCGCCCGTCGCCACCACGCGCCCGCCGCAGACCCGGTCCGCCACCTCGCAGGTGATGCGCACCGTCTCCTCGTACACGCGGGTGGTGGCGCGCAGGTGGGTGAGCGGGTCCAGCGTGTGCCCGTCGCACCCGTTCTGGAGGACGATCACGTCCGGCCGGAACGCGTCGGCCACCTCGGGGAGGAGCCGGGCGTACAGGTCGATCCACGACCCGTCCTCGGTGGAGGGGTCGAGCGGGAGGTTCAGCGAGTAGCCGAAGCCCTCCCCCTCGCCCAGCTCGTCCACGAACCCGGTTCCCGGGAAGAGGAAGCGCCCGGACTCGTGGACGGAGAGGGTGAGGACCTCCGGGTCGTCGTAGAAGATCCCCTGCACCCCGTCGCCGTGGTGCGCGTCGTAGTCGATGTACATCACCCGCCCGCCGTGCGCCTCGCGGATCCAGGCGATCGCCGCGGCCAGGTCGTCGTACACGCAGAAGCCGCGAGGCGCGGTCGCGGTGGGCGTGGTGCAGCCCCCCGGCCAGGTTGAAGGCGCGCGTCACCTCGCCCGACATCACCAGCTCGGCGGCGCGCAGCGTCGCCCCGGTCACCAGCGAGGCCACCTCGTGCATCCCGGGGAAGATGGGGGTGTCGTCGGTCCCCAGCCCCCAGAGCCAGGCGTCGCCGCGGTCGGCGCCCTCCTCCCCCAGCCGCCGCACGGCGGCCACGTACTCCGGGGAGTGCACCCGGAGGAGGTCCTCCTCGGTGGCCATGCGCGGCGGGACCACGCGCACCCCGTCGCCCTCCAGGAGCCCCAGCGCCTCGATCAGCGAGACGGTCAGCTCCAGGCGCTTGGGGTTGAAGGGGTGGTCGGGGCGGAAGCGGTACGCGAGGACGGCGGGGTCCCAGATCAGTGCCGACTTCATCCCCTCACCTCGACAGGAAGGCGCGCACGTCCTCCTCCAGGGAGGGCCACCCCACCCGGAACCCCGCGGCCTCCAGGGCGTGCAGCGGCTCCCGCGGGTCGATGGTGCCCACGTGGAAGATCACCGTCTTGTCGCCGTCCACCCGCACGGGGGAGACCAGGAGGCTGACGATGTTGACGGAGTGCTCGGCCAGGATGGCCACGGCGCGCGCCAGCTCCCCCGGGCGGTCGGCGAGCGCCACCTCCAGCCGCGAGGCCGGCTCGGTGCCTCCCAGGATCTGCACCATGGCGCCGAGCAGGTCGGTCTCGCTGAGGATCCCCTCCAGCCGCCCGGCGGTGTCGGTGACGGGGACGGCGCCGATGCGGTGCCGGCACAGCGTCTTGGCCGCGTCCTCGATGGGGTCGCCGGGGGAGACGGTGACCACCTCGCGCGTCATGATGGCCGAGACCGGGGTGCGGTCCAGGAACGCCACCCGCTCCGGGTCGGCGACGGTGAGCGGGGAGGGCATGGCGAGCCGCACGTCGCGGTCGGAGACGATCCCCACCAGCACTCCCTCCCCGTCGGTCACGGGGAGGTGGCGGATGCGGTGCTCGCGGGTGAGCCGCAGGGCGTGGCTGAGGGTGTCGTCGGGACCGACGGTGAACGGGTCCCGGGTCATGCGGTGTCGTACGAGCATCGGATCGCGGGAAAGCTTTTCGAGAGCGGGGGACGGACGGGCGCTTCAGGGCCGCCGGACTTCGTCGCCGGCGGCGCGGCCGGCGAACCCGGCGCGGGTCACCACCAGCAGCGGGCGTCCCGGCGGGGTCCACCCAGACCACGGCGTTCTGGCCGAGTACCACCCCCAGCGCCACCAGGAGCGGGCGGACCCCGCCGCGCAGGAAGAAGCCGGGCTCGGTCCAGAGGTCGGCGTCGGGCCCCGTCCCCCCGGCCACGGCGGGCCAGTACGGGGTGTCGGACGCCCGCAGCGCGCGCTCCAGGAGGAGGCCGGCGGCCCGGTTCTCCTCCGCGGGGCGCGGCTCGGAGGCGGGGTTGTACGCGGTGACCACCCCGCCGGGCCTCAGCGGCGAGCCGGGAGCGACGGGCTCCGCCAGGCGGAGCGTGAGCGCTCCGTCCGGGGCGTGCACCGTCCAGGTGGTGTCGAAGTAGGCGCGGAGGAGGCCGGGGTCGTCCAAGGGCGGAGAGGAGCGTCCCTTCCCTACATCCGCTCTTCGCGGGCCAGCTCGCCGGAGGCGGAGTACACGCGGAGCACGTTGGCGCTCCCGTCGTAGTCGGCGTCGATGAGCTGGTGGGTCCGGGCGCCCTCGCGGAAGACCTCCACCATGTCGCAGGTGCCGTCGCCGTTGCGGTCGCTCCAGGTGGCGACCGGGAAGACGCCCGAGGTGAAGCGGACGAACCCGGCGCGGGCGCTCCCGCCCTCGCCGGCGGCGCGCACCCCGTCGGCGGCCACGCCGGCGGCCCCGGACATGGAGCCGAGCCAGGAGGCGGCCCAGCCGGTGGCTCCGCCCTGCAGCTGGGCGCGGGCGGGCATGGAGGGCATCTGCCGCGAGGGGGGGCGCCACTCCTGCGGCCGGTCCACGGGGACGGCGGCCAGGGCGGACGCTCCCAGGAGGAGAACGAGGAGACGCTTCATGGGGAACCTTCCGGTGAGAGTGCCTGCAATCTAAGGGTACCCGGCGGAGAATGCCACGTTCCTGACGGGGTCCGGTACGCGGGTTGCAAGGCGGTCCCGGCGCTCTCGACTCCAGCCGCCCGACACCTTTCTGCTCCCGGACTCGATGCCCGATCCCGCGATCTCGCGCCCGCGCTACCAGGGGCTCGCCGCCGCCCGCCGCTGGGAGCACGCGCCGGTGCGTCCGCGCGCCGACTTCTCCCTGGCCGTGGGGGACCGGATCGGGACGCTCACCATCATCGGGCACCTGGCCCGGGGCCGCGCCACGGAGCTGTACCAGGTGTGGAGCAACCGGCACTGGTGCGCCCTGACGGGGAAGCTGGTGGCCCCGGAGCACCAGGAGAACGGGGTCCCCGCCGGGTTCCGCCGCGAGGCGCGGGTGCTGGCCAAGCTGCAGCACCCCAACATCGTGCGCTTCTTCGGCACGGGGACGGCGGGGGGGCGCACCTACCTCCTCCTGGAGTACTTCCCCGGCCCCACGCTGTTCGACGTGCTGGAGGGGCTCCCCAAGCGGCGCCTGCACGTCCCCGACGCCATCCGCGCCACCATGCACGTGGGGGCGGCGGTGCACTACCTGCACCGCTGCGGCTTCCTGTACCGCGACCTGAAGCCGGCCAACATCCTCCT
This sequence comes from uncultured Gemmatimonadales bacterium, assembly GCA_963733105.1. GTDB lineage: Bacteria > Gemmatimonadota > Gemmatimonadetes > Longimicrobiales > Longimicrobiaceae > JAFAYN01. The sequence continues at coordinate 136,400 of CAVTCB010000018.1, forward strand.
GCGGGAGGGAATCCCGGTGCTGGTGGACTTCGACGTGGTGCGGGAGATCCGCCCCGGCCGCCGCCCGGCGGACCGGCTGGGGACGGCGCCGTACATGGCGCCGGAGCAGATCCGCAAGGAGGCGCTCTCCCCCGCGACGGACGTGTACGGGCTGGGGGCGCTCCTGTACGAGCTGCTCACCGGCCACTGGCCCACGGAGGAGCCGCGCGACCCGGACGAGGACGAGTGGGACGACGACGACGACTTCGACGACCCGCCGCCGCGCTCGACCTCGTCTGCCGACCGCGGAGAGAGGACGATGAACACGGGGGAGCTGGTCACACGCTACCCGCAGCTCCGCCGCCCTCCGGTGCCGCCGCGCCAGCACAACCCGCAGGTGTCGGGCGACCTGGAGCGCATCCTCCTGCGCTGCCTGGACCGCGACCCGGCGCAGCGGTTCCAGACGGTGTCGGGGATGCTGGCCGCGCTCGCCCCGCTGCTCAAGGGCCGGCACCGGCTGTGGCCGGAGGCGGCTCCCATCGAGCGCCGGGCGGATACCGAGTCGCGATGACCGCAGGGGACAGGGGATAGGGAACAGGGGACAGCCTGCAACGGCGTCGTCGTTGCTTGCTGTCCCCTGTCAACTGTCCCCTGTTCCCTGCCTTTCACACCCGTCGGTCCTCGGGGATCAGACGACTTGTGGATGCCCAGCGCGGCGCGAACCCCCTCGGCGGCGGCGCGGATGGCCAGGCGCGACCCCGGGACGATGTCGCCGGCGGCGTAGACCCCCGGGACGGTGGTGCGGTGCTCCCTGTCGATCTCCAGGATGCCGTCCTCGTCGGCCTGGCACCCCAGGTCGGCGGCGAGGGTGGAGCCGGGGCCGGAGGCGATGTGGAAGAAGAGGGCCTCCATCTCCTCGGCGTTGCCGTCGTGGAAGACCACGCGCTTGAGGCACACGTCCTCCCCCTCCAGCCGGTCGATGACCTCGGTGCGGATGGGGATCTGGAAGCGCGCCAGGGCGGCCTGCGACTTCTCCGGGAGCTCGGGGGAGTGCCCGTGCGTGAGGAGCACCAGGTGGTCGGTCCAGGTGAGCATGTACATGCAGTACGCGGCGATGGAGCGCCCCCAGCCGATGATCCCCACCCGCTTGTCGGCGATGGAGGGGCCGTCGCAGTCGGGGCAGTGCCAGATGCTGCCGCCCGTAGAAGTCCTGCATCCCCGGGATCTCGGGGACGATGTCCTTGAGCCCGGTGCAGAGCAGGATGCGCCGCGCGGACACCGAGCGGTCGTCGCTCAGGGTGACGCGGAAGTGGTCCTCCTCCCCCTCGATCCGCTCGCACGCTGGCGGCCTCCAGCTCGGCGCCCGCGGCCAGCGCCTGCTCCCTCCCCCTGCGGCGCAGCTCGTACGGGGGGATCTCGTCCAGCCCCAGGTAGCCGTGCACGGCCCAGGTCTCGGCGTTGCGCGGGTCGCCGGCGTCGAACAGGACGACGCGGCGCCGGTAGCGCGCCAGCCAGAACGCCCCGGCGAGCCCGGCGGGCCCGCCCCCGACGACCACCGCGTCGTACGCTTCGTGCTGCATCCGCTTCCCGTTCCGCTGGGGTGAGTGCCGCGAGAGGGTCGGGGCGGGGTGCAAGGCCCGGGCCGGGCGGGGCTCCCTGGCGGCGGGGAACGCCTGTCGCCATGATACCCGGACCCTGTTTCCCAGTCCCACTCCGGAGGTGATCGTGCGTCCCCTGCTCCGTCTGGCGTGTCTCTCCCTGGCGCCCGTGCTGGGCGCCTGCATGGCGCCGGCCCCGTCGGCCTCCGCGCCGGCCCCGGCCGCGGCGGCCCCGCTCCCGGCGGCGGCGCCCGCCCCCGCGCCCCTGGCCGCGGGCGTGGCGCCCGCGGACGACGACCCGCGCATCCGCGAGATCGTGGCGGCGGTGTCGCCGGCGCGCATCGAGCGCGACATCCGCATCCTGGCGGGCTTCGGGACGCGGCACACGCTCTCGGACACGGTGTCGCGCACGCGGGGGATCGGCGCGGCGCGGCGCTGGATCTTCGACGAGTTCCAGCGCATCTCGCAGGGGTGCGGCGGGTGCCTGGAGGTGCGCTACGTGTCGGACGTGGTGAAGGGCGACTCGACGTCGCGCATCCGGCGCGACGTGGAGGTGGTGAACGTGGTGGCGGTGCTCCGCGGACGGAGCGACCCCAACCGCTTCGTGATGATGAGCGGGGACATCGACTCGCGCGTGACGGACGTGATGAACGCCACCAGCGAGTCGCCGGGGGCCAACGACAACGCCTCGGGGATCGCCGGGACGCTGGAGGCGGCGCGGGTGCTGTCGCGCTACCCCACGGACGGCTCCATCGTGTTCGCGGCGCTCTCGGGGGAGGAGCAGGGGCTGAACGGCGGCGCCATCGTGGCCCGGTGGGCCAAGGCGCAGGGGTGGCGGTTCGAGGGGGTGATCAACAACGACATGATCGGGAACACGCAGGGGATCACGGGCGTCACCGCCAACAACACGGCGCGCGTGTTCGCCCCGGGAATCCCCACCACGGCGACGGCGGCGGAGCTGCGCCGCTACCTGTACAGCGGCGGGGAGCTGGACACGCCCTCGCGGCAGCTGGCGCGCTACATCGACCGGGTGGCGGACCGCTACGTCCCCAACCTGGACGTGCTGGTGATCTACCGGCTGGACCGCTTCGGGCGGGGGGGGCACCACACGCCCTTCTTCAACGAGGGCTCTCCGGCGGTGCGGCTGATGGAGACGAACGAGAACTACGACCGCCAGCACCAGGACCTGCGCACGGAGAACGGCATCCGCTACGGCGACGTGGTGGAGGGGGTGGACTTCCCCTACGCGGCGAAGATGACGGCGCTGAACGCGGCGGTGCTCGCGTCGCTGGGGTGGGCGCCCGCGCCGCCGGACAGCGCGACCATCGCGGGGGCGGTGCAGCCGTCCACTCGCCTGCGCTGGGCGCCGGTGCGTGCGCCGGACCTGGCGGGGTACCGCGTCTACTGGCGAGCGCCCACGGACTTCCAGTGGACGCACTCCCGCTGGGTGGGGACGGCGACGGAGGTGACGCTGGAGAACATCATCATCGACAACTACTTCTTCGCGGTGGCGGCGGTGGACCGCGAAGGGCACGAGAGCCTGGCCGTGTTCCCGTTCCCCGGGAGGTAGCGAACCGCGCTCAGCGGAGGCGGGGGAGCTTCCAGGCGCCGCGGAGGGCGTCGTAGCCCGTCTCCGTGAGCTGCACCAGGACGGGGGCGCGGGCGGGGTCGAGCCAGCGGAGGAGCCCCTCCATGTGGGCGGGGTCCATGGCGGTGCAGCCGGCAGTCCCCGAGTCGTGAGCCTTCCAGATGTGCAGGAAGATGCAGGAGCCGCCGCCGGGGCGGGTCTGCGCGGCCCAGTTGTGCTCGACGACGACGCCCAGGCGGTACTGGTCGGTGTCCAGGCGCATCCGCTCGACGTTGCCGGTCCAGTCCTTGGCGACGGCGGTGCTGTCCACGACGCGGTTGTAGTGGGCCGACTTCACGTCGTCCACGCAGCGCCACGAGTCGGTGGAGTGGATGTACGGGAGGCGTACCCAGGGCACCTCGGCGGCGGGGGCGTAGCCGAAGGCGGAGCCCAGCCGGAAGGCGCCGGCGGGGGCGCGGCCGTCGCCCTCCCGCTTCACGGGCCCGTCCGCGGGCGCGGCGTCGCCGTGCAGCCCGATCCCCCACGCCATCCCGCTGCGTCCCACCACCACCGGGACGGGGTCGCCCACGGGGCGCCAGGCGGAGCGCGCCGACCGCCGCTCGAAGCGCCGCAGCGTGCCCCGGACGGTGTCCCACCCCTCCGTGGTCACCACCACCATCTGCCGGGCGCCGCCGGGTACGGGCGTGGCCGACCGGCCCTGCGCGGCGACCGCCAGCGGGAGGGCGAGGAGCGCGGAGAGCGCCAGCATTCCCGCGAGGATCACGTCGTTCCTGTGCATCGATTCCCTGCCTGGTTCCGGTTCACGGCACGAACAGCCGCTCATCGAGCGGCACGTCCACCTGGAGGTCCAGGTACTCCTCCCGGACGATGGTCCGGCCGCCGGAGAGCATCTCCACGCGCGGGGCGATCCAGCCGCCGCCCGCGGGCCGGTAGTCCTGGAAGCGGGTCTCCAGCACGAGGGTGCTGTCGCGCGGGTCGGGCTCGAGCATGCGCACGAACACCAGGCGCTCGCGGTCGATCCAGAACTGCCGGGTGCGCAGGTCGCCCGCGGCGGCGCCGGCCACGTACACCGGGCGGCCCTCCCAGGTGTCGGCGTGGAAGCGGGCGAGGTCGAAGCCCTGCTCCGCGAGCACGGCGAGGGTGCGGGCGGGGTCCTGGCCGTACACGTCGAAGCCCAGGATGAGCTGCTCGTTGCGCCGGGCGCCCCGCCGCACCGCGCGTCCCCCGCTCAGCACGTACAGGCTGTCGCCGGCGAAGAGCGCGCCGCGCCCGTCGGCGGGTGCGCCGGTCTCGATGCGCAGCCGCCCGGGCACGGCCACGAACACGCGCGCGGTGTCGGTGGACTGCGTGCCGTCGGGGGCGAGGCTGGTGGTGGCCTGACGGAACGCCGCGGTCCGGTACCAGCTGCCGGCGTAGCGGTGGTGCATTGCGCGAACCAGCGACGGCGCGTCGGTGACGGCGACCGGGGCGGGACGGGTGGCGGCGGGGGCGCACGCGGCGGCCAGGCCGAGGAGCAGGGGGAGAAGGGCGCGGGCGGCGTTCGGCATGGGATCGTCTCGGGCGGTGCGCGGGGAAGGCGGGCCGGAGGTAATGGAGCGGGGAGGCCCGCGGAACGCAACCGGGGCCCCCGCGCGTGGCGGGGGCCCCGGTTGCATCGCGGCGCCGTGTGGGCTACCGCTCCTTCTTCAGCTCGCGGGCGGCGCGGCGCAGGGCGAGGAGCACGTCGTCGCCGTACGCCACGGCGCCGCCGAGCTGGATCTCGGCGTCGCTGGGGATGGCGTCCTCCAGCAGCTCCAGGGCGCGCCAGATCATCTCGGCGCGCCCCTCGCCGGGGGTGCGGGCGCTGGGGCCGGCGCGGCGGCGCACGCGGCGCGCCTCGGCCAGCCACTCGCGCCCGGCGTCGGTGACGCGCACCCAGCCGTCGCGCTCGGCGAGGAGGCCGCGCTCCAGGAGCGGGCGCGTGGTGCGGCCGTCCAGGTGGTCGGAGAGCGCCGGGGTGGTGCGCCGGGCCAGCGACCAGAGCAGGTCCTGCTGCGAGGCGCTGAGCGTGGAGGCTTCCTCCTCCTCGTCCACGAGGGCGCTTTCGCCGGGGGCGATCCCCAGGAGCACGCGGGCGGCGCCGGTGGGGATGACCAGGCCGTTCTTGACCACTACCAGCTTGAGCGCGCGCAGCGGCCGGAGCATGCGGCCGTCGACTTCGTCCGCCGCGACAGGCTTGCCACGGGCGAGAAGCTCACGCAGGAGCTGCTCCTGGTGCGGTTTCAGTGCGGAGTTCGGCATGGCGGAAACTGAATAAGGAAGGGCACCACGAAGGGTGCAAAGTTGCGCGTTGTACACCGGACGCGCAAGTCGGTTCGGGCGGATGCGGTGTCCACAAAGATCACCCGAGCGCTTGCCATGGATCATTCCCAGGACTATCCTTGGGCAGGTTTTCGGGTTTCCTTCGCATCCCGAAAGCCCAGGTAACTATGGAGTTCTACGGTAATTATGGGTCAGCTCAGCAAGATCGAGTGGACCGACGCGACCTGGAATCCCGTCACGGGGTGCACCAAGGTGAGCGCCGGCTGTGACAACTGCTATGCCCACGCGCTCGCGCACGGCAGGCTGACGAACGTCTACCTGCGGGCCCTTCCCGTAGTGTCTTCCCCGGAAAACCTGGCCGATCCGTTCGCGGTCCGCCTCTGGCCGGATCGGCTCGCGCAGCCGGAGAAGTGGGCGGAGCCGAAGATGATCTTCGTGAACTCCATGTCGGATCTTTTCCACGTGGACATTCCGGAGACGTACGTCCGGAGCATCTTCGAGGTGATGCTCCGGGTGGATCGGCACGTCTACCAGGTCCTGACCAAGCGTCCGTCCCGTGCCGCGCGCTTCTTTGCACGGAACCGGGACCTCTTTCCCGGCGGAGAGATTCCCGGGCACATCTGGATGGGAACCTCGGTGGAAAGCCAGGACGTCGCGTACCGGGTCGACCACATCCGCTCCGTGCCCGCGGAAGTCCGCTTCCTGTCGTGCGAGCCGCTGCTCGGACCCCTTTCGCTCGACCTGGACGGAATCCACTGGGTGATCGTGGGCGGGGAGAGCGGAATCGGCTACCGCCGGATGTCGGAGGAGTGGGCGATGGAGGTAAGGGACCAGTGCAGGGAAGCCGACGTTGCGTTCTTTTTCAAGCAGTGGGGGGGACGGACTCCCAAAGCGGGTGGGCGCCTCCTCGACGGGGAGGAGTGGAGCCAGCTTCCGCTTCCCTCACCGGAGGTTCAGCTCGTCTGACGGCGGTGGGAACGAGTACTGGTGGGGGCCTTTCCCCGGGACTTTGAGCGCTTTCAGCCGCATCTTCAACTCCTCCATCTCGAACGGAAAGGCGGGGGTCTGTTCCAGCACGAACTCCCTGATGCCCGGCCGTCTCGAATCCCCAGTCGTCAACCGGACCACCCTTCCCGCGAACTCCTCCCGGATCAACTGCTCGACACGCGCCAGGTCCGAGCGGATCTGGAACCGCATTGTCCCGCGCCTCTCCCGAGAGAGGTGCATGCTTGAGCGCGTGGGTGATCGCCTCCTTCATCGCACTGTACCCGCGGGGGGACTTGGTTGCGTAGACGAGATGATACACGTGGCGGTCCCGGTCATTACGTAACGGAAGTGAGATCACGTACAGCGCGCCACAGGATCTCAACATGTCCTCGTAAAGCCTGATAAAGCGTCCCCGTCGCTGTTGGGGCGGGCATGTCTCAACTTCGGCCTGCCAGTGGTTCCCCCCGAACGCGGCGTTCAGGATCTCGACGGCGGCCGGCCGGGTGGTCTCCCGGCCCTTCCTGCGCTTTGACACCTCCTCGCGAACGGTTCTTTCCTGCTGCGTGCCCAAATCCGGGTCGATGCTGTCGAAAAGATCAAGCGCGGACATACGTGACTCCACCTCGGCATCGACGTCCACTTCCGCCGCTGTCGCGGCGCCGAAGTGCCGTAGCGCTGCCTGATCCGCGAAGAGCGCGAGCAGCTCGTTCCTGGGGCCGGAGAGCGCGCGCCTGACCACGTCGGACCGCAGCGGCTCCAGCCCGAACGGATCGATGAAGAACAGCATGGGCACTTCGCCGAACTCGGCGAAGAGGGTTTCGATGTGATCCGCGAGCGTACCCTGCAGGGCCCTCGCGGATGGTGCGAACGGTTCGAGGTTCGCGCGCAGCTGCGAGAACCTGCGGGCGTTCTTCTCGATGGCGATGGTGTGGACGGACACCCTGCGCTGGTACTTCTCCGCGAGCTGGGTCTCGACTTCCTGGGCGCTGCGGGCCGCGAGCACCGGCGACCCCGGGTTGCCCGCCTGGTCGACCCCCGCACCGGCGCACGCGTCGACGTAGCATAGCACGTCGCCCGCTCCCGGCCGGAGCAGGAGCTTGCGGGCCCAGGTGTCGAAGTAGCTCTGAAGGAGGAGGTGCTTTGCGCGGGTGTGGGGCTCGAAGCTCTCGAAGTGCTCCCGGTTCTGAGTCATCCTGGAGGGCGCGCCGGAGTGGGAGTCGTACGGCGGAACGGGGTGCGTGTCCGCAATCAGTCCTTGACCACCGGTCTGATCCGGTCGTCGTCGGTGTCGATGGTGCGCTCCACCCAGAGCACCTGGATCACGGTCCAGAAGAAGATGGCCAGCGGCACCGCTAAAAAGATCCCCATGAACCCGAACAACCCCCCGAACAGGAGGAGCGCGAAGAGCGTCACGAACGGGTGCAGCTCCGCCGCGCGCGACATGGCGAACGGGGTGATGACGTTGGCCTCGATCTGCTGGATGGCGAGCATCGCGGCGGCGGTCCAGGCGCCCTTGGTGGGGTCGTCGATGAAGGCCACCAGGATGGCCGCGCCGCCCCCGATCCACGGGCCGAAGATGGGGATGAACTCCATGATCCCGTTGAACAGCCCCAGCGCCAGCGCGTTCGGCACCCCGATGACGGTGAGCGCCAGCGTGCTCAGCGTCCCCACCGCCAGCATCGCCAGCCCCGTCCCCTTCAGCCACCCCACCAGCCGCACCCCCAGCAGCTCCAGGATGCGGTAGACCGCCGGCCGCATCCCGCGCGGGAAGATCCGCATCAGCGGGTTCAGGAGGTGGTCGTTGGGGTTCGCCAGCGCGTACAATCCCCCGAACAGCACCACCAGCATCAGCAGGATCACCTCCACCACCCCCGCCGCCTGCCCCATCACCTGCCCGCCCCGGAGCTGCGGGAGCATCTGCGCGATCCCCCCGCCGCCCTTGGCCCCCAGCGGCACCCGGATCCCCGTCCGCTGGTAGATCCAGTCCGCCCAGCCCCGGAGCTTCGCCTGGATGGTGGGCGTGTCGCCCAGGAGGTTGCGGACCTGCTCGAAGATCGCCGGCGCTCCCCACCAGAAGAGCGCCACCAGCCCCGCCACGATCGCGATCCCCGCCAGCGCCGCCACCCAGCGCCGGTTCAGCGGGAGCTTCGACTGCAGCGCGTTCAGCGCCACGGCCAGGATGGCCGCCGCGTACGCCAGCAGGAGCGTCTGGACCAGCGCGTCGAAGAAGCGGAAGAGGAGCGCGAAGAGGAAGGCGAGCGCCGCGAACCGGTACAGGTGGCTCGGGCGGAGGTAGACCGGGCCTCCCGGAGGGGGCGGAGCTTCCACCGCGTCCGCCGGGGTGGGGACGCGGGGCTCGTCGCTCTGCTGCGGACCGTCGGGCATCGGGGCTCCCGTTCGCGGGCGGGCGTGACCTGCCGGGGCGGCGAACGGGCAAGACCCGCACCAGCCGCCGGGCGGCGCGGGAAGGGAGAGGAGCGAGGGGAAGGGCTACGGCTCCGGGAGGGCGACCAGTCGGGCCACCGTTTCCGCCACCTCGCGGGGGTCGATGGGCTTGGTGAGGCAGCCCTGGGCCCCGGCCTCCGTGGCCCGGGCGGCCACGTCCATCGCGGTGGAGGCGGTGAGGAAGAGGACGGGGATGCCGGCCGTGCGCGGGTCGGCGCGGAGCGCGCGGCACACCTCGAACCCGTCCATCCGGGGCATGGAGACGTCCAGGAGCACCAGGTCCGGCGGGTCGACCACGGCGGCGGCGACGGCCGAGATCCCGTCCCCCGCCTCGCGGACCGCGAACCCCAGGTGGGCGAGCATGGCGCCCTGGATGCGGCGCTCGTCGTCCTGGTCGTCCACCACCAGGACGGTCCCGCGCGTGTCAGCCACGCGCGGGACGTCGGGGCCGGAGGGCCCCGCTAGTCTTCATCTTCGTCTTCGTCGTCGAACCCGGCGAAGCCGCCCCCCTCCTCCTCGATCTGCTCCGCGAGCGCCGCTCCCCAGGCGTTCTCGATGAGCCGGCGGACGCGCGGGAACCGCGTGTTCACCTCGGCCATCTCCGGCGTGACGAACAGCTCCGTCACGTCCTTCCGGTCGTAGCTCCCCGACTCGTCGTCGAGGAAGGACTTCAGCTCCTCGATCAGGTCCTGCAGGTCGCTGAGCAGCTCGCTCGGGAAGTGGCCCGCGTCCAGCGCGACCGCGGACTCCACCCAGTCGTGGACCTGCGCGACGAGCGAGTCGAACCGCTCGTCAGCCTTTGCGCTCCTCATCCGTATGCCTCTCCTCTTGCTCGGTTTCGTCGTGCGGGCGCGCAGCCGGTCGGGCGCGCCGGGGCCGCTGGGGGTGGAGTGTGTGAGCAGGGCGGGGAAAACGCAACCCCCACGTAGCTGTCCGCTTTTGGGACGGACATTCCCACAAGCGGGCAGGGCCGGCGCCCCGGAGGACCCGTTGCAACAGCTTAAGTGTATGTGTAGAGCGCGCTTGCGAGGCGGTGAAGGGCGGGCATGGTCCTCGCCTTGGGGGAGGCGTGCAGAATCCTTCCCGACGCCCCGCCCCACGGAGAAACCGAGATGGGCCCCCTGAACGTGGACCTGACGCTGATCACCGCCATCTGGATGGGAGGCTCCGTCCTCCTGGTCCCCCTCGCCGGGCTCACCGCCCGCTTCGGGCTGAAGCCGCTGCTGGAGTCCGTGGCGCGGGTGCGCGCCGCCGGCCGCGAGGCCCAGGGCGGGGCCGAGGCGCAGGCGCGCTTCGACGCGCTGGAGGCCCGCCTGGCCGAGCTGGCCGCGGCGGTGGAGCGCCTGGCCTCCGAGCCCCGCGGCGAGCGCCGCGCCGCCTGAGCGGCTCGGCCCGATCCGAAGACCCGTCATCCCATACATCGCAGGAGCATCCCCGTGGACGTACCCCGCCAATCGACCCGCAAGCGCCGCCGCTGGATCTACGCGGGCGCGGGGCTCGTGGCCCTCGCGCTGGTGACGCTGGCGCTCTCCCGGCTGGAGCCGGCCCCGCCCTCCGTGGAGCGGGGGACCCTCTGGACCGACACCGTGCGCCAGGGCGACATGGTGCGCCAGGTCCGCGGCCCCGGGACGCTGGCCGCCGAGGAGGTGCGCTGGGTGTCCGCGGTCACGCAGGGGCGCGTGGAGCGCAAGCTGGTGCAGCCCGGCACCCCCGTGACCGCGGGGACCGTGCTGGTGGAGCTGAGCAACCCCGACGTGGACCGCCAGGCGCTGGAGGCGCAGCGGCAGCTGGTGGCCGCGCAGTCGGAGCTGGCCAACCTCCGCGCCACGCTGCAGAACCAGATCCTCACCCAGGAGGCCACCATCGCCACGGTGAACTCCCAGGAGCGCGAGACGCAGCGCCAGATCCAGGTGAACGAGGGGCTGTCCTCCCGGGGGCTCGGCGCGCCGATGGAGCTGGAGAAGGCGCGCGACAACGCGGTGGAGCTGCGCACCCGGCTGGACGTGGAGCGCAAGCGGCTGGGCTTCCTCCGCGAGTCCATGCGGACGCAGCTCGCCGCGCAGGAGGACCAGGTGCGGATGCTCCGCGGGATCGTGGCCTTCCAGCGGCAGCAGGTGGCCTCCATGCAGGTGCGCGCGGGGGCCGACGGGGTGCTCCAGGAGCTTCCGCTGGAGATGGGGCAGTGGGTGAACTCCGGGGCCACGCTGGCGAAGGTGGTGCAGCCGGGGCGGCTCAAGGCGGTGCTCCGCATCCCCGAGACGCAGGCCAAGGACGTGGTGATCGGGCAGCCCGCCTCCATCGACACCCGCAACGGGATCGTCGCCGGGCGGGTGGTGCGGATCGACCCGGCGGCGCAGAACGGGACGGTGACGGTGGACGTGGCGCTGGAGGGGGCGCTCCCGCGCGGCGCGCGCCCCGACCTGAGCGTGGACGGGACCGTGGACATCGAGCGGCTGCGCAACGTGATGTACGTGGGCCGCCCGGCCTACGGGCAGCCGGAGAGCACGGTCGGGCTGTTCCGGCTGGCGGAGGGCGGGAACGAGGCGCGCCGGGTGAACGTGCGCCTGGGCCGCGGCTCCGCCAGCACCATCGAGGTGGCGAGCGGGCTCCGCCCGGGCGACGTCGTCATCCTCTCCGACATGTCGCAGTGGGACTCGGCCGACCGGGTCCGCCTGAAGTAGAGCTCCGCTCACAACTCCACCAACTCTCATCCGGGAATCCTTCCGATGACCAGCAACGAGCAGCCCCTGATCCATCTCGACGGCGTGAGCAAGGTGTTCTACACGGAGGAGGTGGAGACGCACGCGCTCTCCAGCGTCCACCTGGAGATCCGCGCCGGCGAGTACCTGGCGATCGCGGGCCCCTCCGGCGGCGGCAAGACCACCCTCCTCTCCATCCTGGGGCTCCTGGACTCCCCCACCTCGGGGACGTACCTGCTGAACGGGCGCCCCGTGTCGGGGCTCTCCGCCTCGGAGCGGGCGCAGATCCGCAACCGCGAGATCGGCTTCATCTTCCAGGCGTTCAACCTGATCGGCGACCTGACGGTCTACGAGAACGTGGAGCTCCCGCTCACCTACCGGGGGATGTCGGGGGCGGAGCGGAAGCAGCGGGTGCAGGACGCGCTGGAGCGGGTGGGGATGAGCCACCGCACGCAGCACTACCCGTCGCAGCTCTCCGGCGGCCAGCAGCAGCGCGTGGCCGTGGCCCGCGCCATCGCGGGGAAGCCGCTGATCCTCCTGGCCGACGAGCCCACGGGGAACCTGGACTCGGTCAACGGCGAGGCGGTGATGGGGCTCCTCCAGGAGCTGCACCGCGAGGGCGCCACCATCTGCATGGTGACCCACGACCCGCGCTACGCGGAGCACGCGGAGCGCACCGTCCACCTGTTCGACGGCCAGGTGCTGCGCGACGAGCGGAGCGCGGCGGCGGCGGAGCTGGAGCGCCACGGGTTCGAGGTGGCGTGATGGGCACCCTCCTCCAGGACCTCCGCTACGGAGCGCGGATGCTGGCGCGCACCCCGGGGGCGACGCTGGTCTCCGTGGCGAGCGTGGCCCTGGGGGTGGGGGCCACCACCGTCATCTTCACCCTGGTCAACGCGCTCCTCCTCCGCCCGCTCCCCGTGGCCGACCCCGGGAGCCTGGTGACGGTGGCCGAGATGCGGAGCGGGAACGTGGTGCAGGTGATGAGCCAGACGGCGGTGTCCCCGGAGCGCTGGCGGGCCTTCCGCGAGGCGAGCGGCTCCGTGCTCTCGGGGCTGGCGGCGCACCGCTACGACGAGTTCTCGCTGCGCAGCGGCGGGGAGGCGGCGGTGCTGAACGGGGTGCTCGCCACGCCCAACTACTTCGAGGTGCTGGGGCTCCGCCCGGCGGCGGGGCGCTTCTTCTCGGAGGCGCGGGACGCGGACGGCACGGCGCCGGTGGCGGTGCTCAGCCACGCGCTCTGGCAGCGCGAGTTCGGGGGGAGTCCCGACGTGGTGGGGCGCACGGTGTCGGTGGACAGCCGGGAGATGACGGTGGTGGGGATCGCCCCGGCCGGGTTCGGCGGGATCCTCGCCGGGCTCCCGGTGGACGTGTGGGTACCCGAGGCGGCGTACCGGCGCGGCGCCCCCGTCGCGGAAGAGGCCGGCGGGACGTCCTGGCTGGCGATGGTGGGGCGGCTCCGGCCCGGCGTGTCGCGCGAGCAGGCGCGCGCGGCGCTGGAGGTGATCGCGAAGCGGGTCCCGCCGGAGCAGGAGGGGACGACCATCCGCGGCGTGCGGGTGGACGCGCACTCCGGCGTCCCCGCGGAGATGCGCGGGATGCTGGCGGGCTTCCTGGGGATGCTGCTGGCGACGGCGGGGCTGGTGCTCCTGATCGCCTGCACCAACGTGGCGGGGATGGGGGTGGCCCGCGCCGTGGCCCGCCGCCGGGAGACGGCGATCCGCCTGGCGATCGGCGCCGGGCGCGCCCGCCTGGTGCGGCAGCTGGTCACGGAGACCGTGCTCCTCTTCCTGGTGGGCGGGGCCGCGGGGCTCCTGCTGGCGCTCTGGCTGTCGGAGATGCTCTCCGCCTTCCGCCCCCCGGTCCCGGTGCAGGTGGCCATCGACCTGGGGGTGGACTGGCGCGTCTTCGGCTTCGCCATGGCGCTGGCGCTGGGGACGGGGGTGGTCTTCGGGTTGGTCCCCGCGCTGGGGGCGTCGCGCCCCGACCTGGTCCCCGCGCTCAAGGAGGGGCGGGAGGCGCCGGGGCGGAGGGGCCGCCTGCGCAGCGGCTTCGTGGTGGCGCAGCTCGCCATGTCGCTCCTCCTCCTGGTGACGGCCGGGCTCTTCGTCCGCACGCTGCGGAGCGCCCTGGCGGAGGAGCCGGGCTTCGACCCGGACGGGGTGGTGGTGGCGCAGCTCGGCCTGTCCGCGCACGGCTACGACGCGGCGCGGTCGGCGGAGCTGTACGGCCGGCTCCGCGAGCGGCTGGAGGCCGACCCGGGCGTCCGGTCCGTCGCGGCGGCGCGCTTCGCCCCCATGAGCGGGAACGTGATGGCGACGACCATCGAGCCGCAGGACGTCCGGCCGGGCGCCCGCGGGGAGCCGGTCCCGGTGGGGGTGGACCCGGTGGGGCCGGGGTACTTCGAGACGCTCCGCATCCCGGTCCTGGCCGGGCGCGCCTTCACGGCGCGGGACGCCCCGGGGACGGCCCCGGTGGCGATGGTGAACCAGGCGCTCGCGGCCCGCCTGTGGCCGGGGGAGAGCCCCATCGGCCGGCGGGTGCGCGTGGACGGGACGGTGCGGGAGGTGGTGGGGGTGGCGCGCAACGCCAAGTACGAGGGGCACCGCGACGAGCGCGCGGCGCACCTGTACCTCCCGCTGGCGCAGAACGGCTCCGCGAACCTGACGGTGATCGTCCGCTCGCGCGGCGGGGCGGCCGGCGGGCTGGAGGCGATCCGGCGCGAGCTGCGGGCGCTGGACCCCGACGTGGCGCTGCGGGAGGCGTCGCCGCTCCCGGCGCTGGTGGGGCTCTCCCTCTTCCCGCAGCGCCTGGCCGCCGGCTTCATCGGGGTGTTCGGCGCGGTGGGGCTCCTCCTGGCCGCGGTGGGGCTGTACGGGATCCTGGCGCACGGGGTGGCGCAGCGCCGCCGCGAGATCGGGGTGCGCATCGCCCTGGGCGCGCGGGCGGGGGACGTGCTCCGCATGGTGGTGCGGAGCGGGCTGGCGCTGACGGCGGTGGGGATCGCCGTGGGGCTGGCGGCCGCGCTCGCGCTCACCCGTCTCCTGTCCGGGATGCTGTACGGCGTCACCGCCACCGACCCGGTCACCTTCGCCGCCGTCCCCCTCCTTCTCCTGGGGGTGGCGCTGCTGGCCTCGTACCTCCCCGCCCGCCGGGCCACCCGCGTGGACCCGATGGTCGCCCTCCGCGCCGACTGAGACCGAGGAGCGCCGCATGGACACCCTCCTGCAGGACCTCCGCTACGCGCTCCGCACCCTGGCGCGGAGCCCCGGCTTCGCGCTGGCCGCGGTCCTCACCCTGGCGCTGGGGATCGGGGCCAACGCCACGGTGTTCAGCCTGGTCAACGCCCTCCTCCTCCGCCCCCCGCCGCACGTGGCGGAGCCGGGGCGCCTGGTGGCCGTCTACACCAGCGACTACAGCGGCCCGCCGTACGGCGCGTCGTCGTACGCCGACTACCTGGACTTCCGCGCGGAGACGCGGGTGTTCGAGGGCGTGGCCGCGTACCTCCCCCGCCCGGTGGCGCTGGGGGAGGGGGAGCGGGTGGAGCGGACGGGGGTGGAGGTGGTGTCCGGGAACTACTTCGGCGTGCTGGGGGTGAAGCCCCGCATGGGGCGCTTCTTCCTCCCGGAGGAGGGGAGCGCGTCCGGGGCGCAGCCGTCGGTGGTGGTGAGCCACGACCTGTGGCTGCGCTTCCTGGACGGGGCCCCGGACGTGGTGGGGAAGACGGTGCGCGTCAACGGACGGCCCTTCACCGTGGTGGGGGTGGCGCCGGAAGGGTTCCGGGGGTCGCTGCGCGGGGTGTCCTTCGACGCCTGGGTCCCGGCGGGAGCGGCGGCGGCGGTGGGGCTGGAGGAGGGCTTCCTCACCAACCGTGGGGCCCGGGGCGCCTTCGTCCTGGCGCGGCTCCGCCCGGGGGTGACGCTGGAGCAGGCCCGGGCGCGGATGGAGGGGGTGGCGCGCGGGCTCCACGCCGCCCACCCGGAGTCGTGGACCGACCTGCGGAAGCAGGGGCGGCGCATCTCCCTCCTCCCCGAGGCGGAGGCGCGCATCCTCCCGCAGGTGCGCGGCCCCGCGCTGGGGCTGCTCGCCCTGCTGGGGGGGACGGTGGGGCTGGTGCTCCTGGTGTGCTGCGCCAACGTGGCGGGGCTGATGCTGGCGCGGGCCACCGGGCGGACGCAGGAGGTGGGGGTGCGGCTGTCGCTGGGCGCCACCCGCGGGCGGATCGTCCGGCAGATGCTCACCGAGAGCCTCCTCCTGGCCGCGGCCGGGGGTGCCGCCGGGGTGCTGGCCGCCGTCTGGGCCACCGACCTGCTGATGGCGGTCCGCATCCCCGCGCCGCTCCGGGTGGGGCTCGACCTCCGCCCCGACGCGCGGGTGCTGGCCGCGACGGCGCTGGTGGTCGCGGCGACCGGGGTGGTGTTCGGGCTGGCCCCGGCGCTGCGGGCCTCCCGCCCCGACCTGGTGGGGGTGCTCAAGGGCGGCGGGGGCACCGTCGGGCGGGGGCGGAGGCGCTTCCCGCTGCGGAGCGCGCTGGTGGTGGCGCAGGTGGCCGTGTCGCTCCTCCTCCTGGTGGGCGCGGGGCTCTTCCTCCGCTCCTTGCAGCGGGCCGCGGGGATCGACCCGGGGTTCCGCGTCGACAACCTCCTCCTGGTGTCGCTGGAGCCCCCGCCGGGGGCGGAGCGCACCGCCGACCGCGTCCGCGTCGCGCGGGAGGTGCAGGAGCGCGCCGCCGCCCTCCCGGAGGTGGTGTCGGCGAGCTGGGCCGCCTACGCCCCCATGGGGATCGAGACCAGCCGCCGGGGCGTCTCCGTGGAGGGGTACCAGCCCGGCGAGGGGGAGGACATGGAGATCCCCTTCAACGTGGTGGGGCCGCGCTACTTCGAGACCATGGGCACCCCCCTCCTGCGAGGCCGGCCGCTGGACGCGCGCGACCGCCGCGGGGCCCCCGGGGCGGTGGTGGTCAACGAGGCGTTCGCCCGGCGCTACTGGCCGGGGCGGGACCCGCTGGGGAGGCGGGTGAGCCTTTCCGGGCCGGAGGGCCCCTTCCTGGAGGTGGTGGGCGTCGCCCGCGACGGGAAGTACTCCTCGCTGGCCGACGAGCCGCGCCCCTACGTGTACGCCTCCGCGCTCCAGGAGGACTGGGGGGCCGTCCTCCACCTCCGCACCGCGGGCGAGCCGCGCCGCGTGCTGGGGGCGCTGCGCGCCGCCGTGCGCGAGGCGGCCCCCGGGTGGTCGCTGGAGGAGCCGCGCACCATGGCCGAGCAGTTGGACGCCTCGCTCCTGGTGCAGCGGGCCGCGGGGCGCGTCCTGGCGGTGTTCGGGTGCGCCGCCCTCCTCCTGGCCGCCGTGGGGGTGTACGGGGTGCTGGCCTACGCCGTGGCGCGGCGCCGGCGCGAGATCGGGGTGCGGATGGCGCTGGGCGCCCGCGCCGCCGACGTGCTCCGGCTGGTGCTGCGGCAGGGGGTGGTGCTCACCGCCCTGGGGGTGGCGATCGGCCTCCCCGCCGCGTGGGCGCTCGCCCGCCTCCTGGGCGGCTTCCTCCTGGGGGGGAGCGCCTCCGACCCCGTGGCCTTCCTGGGGACCCCGCTCCTCCTGGCGGCCGTCGCGCTGCTCGCCTGCTGGATCCCCGCCCGGCGCGCCGTGCGCGTCGATCCCATGGTCTCCCTCCGCGCCGAGTAAGGACACTCCGTGGACACCCTCCTCCAGGACCTCCGCTACGCGCTGCGCACCCTGCGCCGCTCCCCCGGCTTCACCGCCGTGGCCGTCCTTTCCCTGGCGCTGGGGATCGGGGTGAACACCGCGGTCTTCAGCCTGGTGAACACCCTCCTGATCCGCCCCCTCCCGCTGGCCGACCCCGACCGGGTGCTGAGGCTCTACACCCGCCAGGAGCGCCAGGGGATCGACGAGGCCCCCTTCAGCGTGGCCGACCTCGCCGACGTGCGGGCGCAGAGCCGCACCCTGGAGTCGGTGGAGGGGCTGTACCGCGGCGGGTTCAACCTGGCCGGGGGCGACGAGCCGGAGCGGGTGCCGGGGGCGTACGTGTCGCACGGGCTCTTCTCCGTCCTGGGGGAGAAGCCGTTCCTGGGGCGCGGCTTCCTCCCGGAGGAGGACCGTCCGGGCGGGGAGCCGGTGGTGATCCTGGGGCACGGGCTCTGGGAGCGCCGCTTCGGCGGGCGGCGCGACGTGGTGGGGAGCACCGTCCTGGTGAGCGGGGCCCCGCGCGTGGTGGTGGGGGTGATGCCGCCGCGCTTCGGGTTCCCGGAGAGGGAGGAGCTTTGGGTCCCCATGCGGGCCGACCCCACGGAGGTCCGCTCCGAGCGCTACCTCCTGACGCTGGCGCGGCTGCGCCCGGGCGCCACCCTGGAGGCCGCCCGCGCCGAGCTGGCCGCCGTCGCCCGGCGGAACGAGCGGGCGAGCCCCGCCACCAACGCCGGGTGGAGCTTCGACGCCCAGCTCTGGAAGGACGGGTGGGTGGAGGGCGACCTGCGGCTCACCCTCTACCTCATGAGCGGGGCGGTGGGCTTCGTCCTCCTGATCGCCTGCGCCAACCTCGCCAACCTCCTCCTGGCCCGCGGGGTGGGGCGGCGGCGCGAGGTGGCGGTGCGCGCGGCGCTGGGCGCCGGGCGCGGGCGGATCGTCCGCCAGCTCCTCACCGAGAGCGTCGTGGTGGCGGTGGCGGGCGGGACGCTGGGGACGCTGGTGGCGGTGTGGTGGATCGACTGGACCACCTCGCGCATCCCCGAGGAGCTCCCGTACTGGATGTCGCTCGGCGTGGACGGGCGCGTCCTCCTCTTCACCCTGGCCCTTTCCGTGGTGACCGGGGTGGTGTTCGGCGGCCTCCCGGCCGTGCGCGCCTCCCGCCCCGACCTGACCGCCTCGCTCAAGGACGGGGGGCGGGGCTCGTCCGGGGGGGCGGAGCGCGGGCGGCTGCGGAGCACCCTGGTGGCGGGGGAGATCGCACTGGCGCTGGTCCTCCTGGTGGGGGCGGGGCTGATGACCCGCTCCTTCCTCTCCGCCGTGAGCGCCGACCTGGGCTTCGACACCCGCCCGCTCCTCTCCCTGCGCACCTCGCTCACCGGGGAGCGGTACGCCTCCACGGCGGAGCGCGCCGAGGCGTTCGGGCGGCTGGAGGAGCGCCTCCGCGCGCTCCCCGGGGTGACGGACGCGGCCTGGAGCACCGCCCTCCCCGGCGACGACGGTGGCGTGGGGTCCGCCGCGGTGGCCGAGGGGCAGCCCCGCGCCCCGGGGGAGGAGACCTCGGTGCGCTACCTGGGCGTCACGCCGGGCTTCTTCGCCACCCTGGGGACCGGGCTGGTGTCGGGGCGGACCTTCACCGCCCTCGAGGCGGTGGACAGCACCGCCCGGGTCGCCGTGGTGGGCCGCACGCTGGCGGGGCAGCTCTGGCCCGGCGCCGACGCGGTGGGGCGCCGCTTCACCCTGGCCCTGGGCGACAGCGCCGTCCGCTTCACCGTGGTGGGGGTCGCGCCCGACGTGCACCTGGAGGAGGTGGGGGAGGACAGCCCGCAGGCGCGCCGCCAGGTCTACCTCCCCTACGGCGTGGCCGGGTGGCGGCTGATGACGCTGCTGGTGCGCGCGCAGGGCGACCCGGCCGCCGTGGCCCCCGCGGTGCGCCGCGAGGTCCGCGCCGCCGACCCCACCCTCCCCGTGTGGGACGTGCGCACCCTGGAGGAGTACCGCGCCTACACCAACTGGGACCGCCGCCTCTTCGGCGAGGTCTTCGCCTCATTCGGGCTCCTGGCGCTGGTCCTGGCCGGGGTGGGGGTGTACGGCGTCATGGCGTACTCCGTGTCGCAGCGCACCCACGAGATCGGCGTCCGCCTGGCGCTGGGCGCGGCCGGGCGCGACGTGCTCCGCCTGGTGGTGGGGAGCGGGGCGGGGGTGGCCGCGGCCGGGGTGGGGGTCGGGCTCCTCCTGGCCTGGGGGGCGTCGCGCGCCATGAGGAGCATCCTTTACGGCGTCGGCGCGAACGACCCGGTCACCTTCGCGGGCGTCTCGCTCCTCCTCTTCGGCGTGGCCCTGCTGGCCTGCTACCTCCCCGCCCGCCGCGCCGCGCGGACGGACCCGATGGTCGCCCTCCGCTCGGAATAGGAGACCCGCCGTGGACACCCTCCTCCAGGACCTGCGCTACGCCCTCCGCACCCTGCGGCGGAGCCCCGGCTTCCTCGTCATGGCCGTGCTCGCGCTCGCGCTGGGGATCGGAGGGAACACCGCCGTCTTCAGCATCGTCCACACCCTGCTGTACCGCCCCCTCCCCGTCGCCGACGCGGAGCGGCTGGTGGTGGTGTGGGACAACAACGCCGGGGACGGGCAGGAGTTCAGCGAGGTGGCGCCGGGGCACGTCCGCGACCTGCGGGAGCGGGCGCGCTCCTTCGAGGGGATCACCGCGTACGACTACGCCGACTTCACCCTCACCGGGAGCGGGGAGCCCGAGCAGCTGGAGGGGCACGTGGTGGACGCCGCCTTCTTCCCCATGCTGGGGGTGCGCCCCGCGCTGGGCCGGGGGATCCTCCCCGCGGACGACCGGCCGGGCGCCGCCCCGGTGGTGGTGCTGGCTCACCGCTTCTGGCAGCGCCGCTTCGCCGGCGACCCGGGGGTGGTGGGGCGCACCGTCCTCCTGGACGGGGTCGCCACCACCGTGGTCGGCGTGCTCCCGGCCGGGTTCCGCTTCCCCGGCGCCGGCGACGTGTGGGCCCCCCTCGCCCTCCCCGACTCCACCTGGGAGGTGCGCGGGTCGCACTTCCTCCGGGTGATCGGAAAGCTCCGCCCGGGGGTCTCCGTGGGCGACGCGCGCGCGGAGGCCGGGACCCTCGGCCGCGAGCTGGAGCGGAGCCACCCCGACACCGAGCGCGGCTGGCGGATGTCGGTGCAGCCGCTCAACGAGGGGCTCTTCCAGGGGCCGATCGTCCCCACCATGGTGGTGCTCCTGGGGGCGGTGGGGTTCGTCCTCCTCATCGCCTGCGCCGACGTCGCCAACCTCCTCCTGGCGCGGGCCGCCGCGCGGGAGCGGGAGGTGGCGGTGCGGCTGGCGATCGGGGCGGGGCGGGGGCGGCTGGTCCGGCAGCTCCTCACCGAGAGCCTGCTGCTGGCGCTCCTGGGAGGCGCCGCGGGGTCCGTGCTGGCCGTGTGGGGGCTGGACGCGCTCTCCGCCACCGTCCCCGCCACCATCCTCGACTTCAGTCCGCAGATGGCCCAGCTGGGGGTCGATGCCCGGGCGCTGGGCTACACCCTCCTCCTTTCCCTCGCCACCGGGGTCCTCTTCGGGCTGGCCCCCGCGCTCCAGGCCTCCCGCCCCGACCTGGCCGCCACCCTCAAGGACGGCGACCGCGGCTCGGCCGGGGCGCGGCGCGGGCGGCTGCGGAGCACCCTGGTGGTGTGCGAGGTGGCGCTGGCGCTGGTGCTGGTGACCGCCACCGGGCTCATGGTGAAGAGCTTCCTCCGCCAGCAGTCCGCCAACCCCGGGTTCACCCCGGAGCGGTCGCTGGTGTTCTGGCTCAACCTCCCCGCGGCGCGCTACCCGGACGGCGCGCGCGTCACCGTCTTCCACGACGCCCTGGTGGAGCGGCTGCGCGCCCTCCCCGGCGTGGAGTCGGTGGGGACGGTGGACCCGCTCCCGCTCACCGGGGAGGGGTCGGAGCGGCGCTTCACCATCGAGGGGCGCCCCGTCCCCACCCCGGCCGACACCCCCTGGACCAACCTCCGCGTGGCGAGCCCCGGCTACTTCCGCGCCCTGGGTCTCCCGGTCCTGCGCGGTCGCGGCTTCGCGGACGCCGACCGCGAGGGGGCGCCCCGGGTGGCCGTGGTGAGCCGGGGGATGGCCGAGCGGTTCTGGCCGGGGGCAAGCCCGCTCGGGAAGCGCGTCGCCGTGCAGGGCGGCGAGCCGCGCGAGATCGTGGGGGTGGTGGACGACGTGGCCGACTGGAGGGCCGGGAACCGCTCCGCCGCCTACCTCTACCTCCCCCAGGCGCAGGCGCCCTCCCCGCGCATCGGGGTGGTGGTGCGCACCCGCGCCGACCCGCTCGCCGTGGCGCCGGCCGTGCGCCGGGCGGTGTTCGCGCTCGACCCGGAGCAGCCGGTGCACGCGCTGCGCGGGATGGACGAGGTTCTCTCCGACGCCCTCTTCGGCCAGCGGCTCACCGCGGTGATGCTCGGCGTCCTGGCCGCGATCGCCCTCCTCCTGGCGACGGTGGGGGTGTACGGGGTCATGGCGCACGGCGTGGTCCGCCGCACCCACGAGATCGGCGTCCGCATGGCGCTGGGGGCCTCGGCCCGCGACGTCCTCCGCCTGGTGGTGGGGCAGGGGATGCGCCCGGTGCTCCTGGGGGTGGCGATCGGGGTGCTCGGGGCGCTGGGGGTGGGCCGCCTCCTGGCCGCCCTGCTGTGGGAGGTGAGCGCCACCGACCCGGCGACGCTCGTGGGGGTTCCCGTGCTCCTCGCTTCCGTGGCGCTGCTGGCCTGCTGGCTCCCGGCCAGGCGCGCCACGCGCGTGGACCCGATGGTGGCTTTGCGTTCGGAATAGGAGGTTGGCGGCGGCGGGCCGCTCCGGAGCCCGGCAAACTGCGCCGGTCTCCTGCGCGGGGGCGGTGAGCCCCGGAAACGGCCCCGGGTCTCCCCGCCCGCGGAGGGAGCCAGCCAAACGGCCGGCTGTCTCCCTCCGCACGGAATGTGGGAACTATGGAACGGCGAACCACCCCTGTACCGGGGCGGTTCGCCGTCGTCGTTGTCGTGCTCCCCTCCCCCCTTGTGGGGGAGGGGCCGGGGGTGGGGGGCTCCGGCGCCTCAGCCGCCGTCCAGCTCGAAGGGAGGGACCACGCGCCCGTCCACGTCCGTGAAGCCGTACTCCCGCGCCAGGTCGCCCACCCGGTGGACGCCGCCGCTCTTCGCCATCACCTCCGGGTCGGCCGCCAGCGCCGCCACCGCGCGCCCGGCGTAGCGCGGGCTCTCGGTGCGCGCCAGCTCCGGGCGCTCGCGCCAGCGCTCCTCGTCCGTCCCGTGGCCGGCCAGCACCAGCTCCGTGCGCATCCACCCCGGCGACAGCGCCAGCGACGCCACCCCGTGCGGGCGCAGCTCCTCCGCCATCCCGAAGGCGAGCCGGTTCATGGTGGCCTTGGCCAGGTCGTAGAACAGGTTGCCGCGCAGGTACTTCCCCCCGTCCCAGAAGCTGGTGGTGACGATCAGCCCGTGCCCCTGGCGCACCAGGAGGGGCGCGGCGTAGCGGCCGGCGAGGAGGTGGTTGCGCACGCCGCGGTCGAACATCGCCTCCCAGTGGTCCATCGGCTGCTCCCAGAACGGCCGGTCGAACAGCGCGGGGGTGAAGCTCTCGTGCCCGCCCCACGCGTTGTTCACCAGCACGTCCAGCTTCCCCTGCTCGCGCTCCACCCGCGCGAACAGGTCGCGCACCTCCTCCTCGCGCGAGTGGTCGCAGCGCACGGGGACGCCCACGCCGCCGAGCCGCTCCACCTCCTCCGCGGTGGCGTCCACGGTGCCGGGGGGCGCCTCCAGCCCCATCTCCGCCAGGATCATCCCGTAGCCGCGCGCCGGCTCGGCCCGGGTGCTCCGCCCCGTCACGTACACCGTGGCCCCCGCCGCGCCCAGCTCGGCCGCGATCCCGCGCCCCGCGCCGCGGCTCGCCCCCGTGACCACGGCCACCTTCCCCCGCAGTGGCCGGTCCGCGTCCCCGTATCCCTCTGCTTCCATGTCGCTTCCCTCCGGCTGTAGCGAAGACGATCCTGCTTTCCGTCCGCAGGAAGCTAGCGCGGCGCCGCGGGCCTGTCTTGGGCAAGACCGAAGCACCTCGCTGACCGACGTCTCGGCACCGCCCGGCCAGCCCAGAGAGTGGCAACCGTGGCCACAACTACTTGGCCGATGTCCTCGTCGCCTCGAAGCGAAAGCCGATTCACTCGGGATTTATTTCGTTCTGAGTTCTCGAACGCCTGGACCTCACCACCGGTTCGATTTCGCGCAGAACTTCCTCCGTGGACAAGGTCATGCAGCCGGCACCCTTGTCGTTTTCGCACTTCAGTTCGTCATCAGGGCTCTGCACGCCACGAACGGTCAGGTATACGCCTTCCCCGCCATAATGGTTGCCCACGGGTGAGGCATAGCCATAGCCGATGCTGAAGCTTCCTATCACCAGACTGCTCCGTACGACCTGGAAATATGGAAAGCCTGCGTTGCGTGCCAGTTCGGCGGACCGGTAGATCGCGGCGTTCAGTGCATAGCCTCTGGGAGTGTAGGCATTGGTACCGAATGTGACCTTCCACGTGCCTTCACCGACCTGCTTGTCCGAATATCCTCCGCCCATACCGAGGATCGGTCTCCTGTATGACGTGGCACATCCAACCAGCAAAGTGGCCATACCTAGAATGATCAGCCTCCGCATCTTCGCTCCTTTTTTCGGCTATATACCTCGCGAGTTCCTTAGAGGGGCGGATGGTGACGGACACCATCTCGCACGAACAAGGAAGAGCAGGAACTGAGCTGTATGCTAGGCATATTCTGTTTAGGGGTCAATTATCACGTTTCATTCGTCCGTTCCGTCAGACAGACCATTTGTGAATTCCCAAAGAGAAGCCTTACCAGAACAACACTGATGGCGTCACTTTGCCCAAAGTGGACCTACTCGTTCCCAAGTCGGGTCTACCAGGTTGCCGGATTCACAAAGTCGCGGCGACCCGTTTCCACCTTGGGGGGGAATATGCCGTCCCGCAAGATCCCCACGGTCGTGGCGAGCGGGGCGCTGCCCACCAGGACCAGGCCCGCCACCAGCACGCTCATCGCGAGCGGCGCGAGGCCGAGCGTCATCTGCTGCGGCGAGTATGGACCCGGCTTCCCCCATCACGGTGTGCGGGGGAGCGGCCCGTTGCGAGCCGGTCTACGCGAGCGGCAGCGACAGGGTGAAAGTGCTCCCCACCCCTGGTGTGCTCTCGACGGCAAGCTCGCCGCCCATTCCTCGCGCCAGGTCCCGGCTGATCGCCAGCCCGAGGCCGACGCCCTGCTGACTGCCCTCCGTGCGGTTGCGCTCGATCTGCACGAACGGCTCGAAGATCTTCTCGAGCTGGTCCGTGGGGATGCCGCGCCCGGTGTCGCGTACACGGATGCGGACGACCCCGCCGTCCCTGTCCGTCTCGCACCGCACCATGATACCGCCGCCGGCGTCGGTGAACTTCACGGCGTTGGTCAGGAGGTTGAGCAGGATCTGGCGTAGCTTCTCAGGGTCGGCGTGCACCCGGTGCGGACGGTCCGGCGTGTCGGCGGCGCAGGCGTCGTGGTCGAACCGGATCCCCTTCGCGGCGAACTGCGGCCCCAGGAGCGGCTCGAGATCCGCGATGGTCTCCGCCAGGTCGAAGTCCATCAGGTTGAACTCGACCTGGCCGGCGTCCAGGCGGGCAAAGTTCAGCACGTCGTTCACCAGCGACATCAGGTGCTGGTTGGCGCGCTGGATGCGGTCCAGGTCCTGGCGCTGCGGCTCCGTGATCGGGCCACGCAGCTCCATCATCAGCAGCTCGGCGTATCCCGCGATGGCGTTGAGCGGGGTTCTCAGCTCATGGCTCATCGTGGAAAGGAACTGGCTCTTTGCCTGATTGGAGGCCTCCGCCTCCGCGCGGGCCGCCTGCGCATCCTCCAGCAGTCTCTCGCGCTCGGCCTCGGTGCGCTTCCGGACGCCGATGTCGCGGAAGTGCACCATCACTCCTTCGGTCCACGGGTAGGTGCGGACGTCGAACCAGGTGCCGAGCGGCTCGAAGTAGGCCTCGACCGACGTCACCCGTCCCGTCGCCATCGCCTCGCGGTAGGGGGCCTCGAACTCCGAGCCCGCCACCCCCGGGAACGCCTCCCACAGGGTGCGGCCGAGCAGGCGCTCGCGCGTGGTCTGCAGGAGCGGCTCAGCGGCATCGTTGACGTACGTGAACCGCCACTCGCGGTCCAGCAGGTAGAACGCGTCCGCGATGCTGGCCAGCACGGCCTCCGCCCGCGCCCAGGCCGCCTCCGCGTCCGCCCGCGCCTGGCGTTCCGCCTCGAGAAGTCGCTCGCGTTCGGCCTCGCTCCGCACGAACTCCCCGATGTCGCGCCAGAACACCGCGATGCCGCCCCCCTCGGCCGGGTATACGTCCACGGAGGCGACCACGTCCAGGCCGTCGTCCGCGTAGGCGTGCTGGAAGCGGACCGGGACCCGGTCGCGGGCAACCGCCCGGTAGTGCCGCTCGAACGGGGTGCCGACCGTGCCGGGGAAGGCTTCCCAGAACACCCGCCCCACGAGCCACTCGCGTGAGCGCCGGGTGTTCGCCTCCATCGCCGCGTTGACGGCCGCGATGCGGAAGTCCGCGTCCAGCGCGAAGTACGCGTCGGTCATCGCTTCCAGGATCCCGGCGGCGCGCTCGCGCTCGGCCTCAGCGGTGCGCCGCGCTGCCTCGGCTTCATCGCTTCGCGCCTCGAGCCGCGCCGCCGCGTCGCGGAGCTCATCGGCCTGCATCTCCAGCTCGACTGCCTGCTCCTGAAGCGCCTGGTTCGCCTCTCTGAGGGCTGTGCCCTCCTCCGTCAACGCGGCGTTCGCGTGCTCCGCCCGATGCAGGGACTGCTCACTCTCCTGCTTCTCCCGCCGAAGCCGCTCATGTGCGGCGGTGAGCCGGACCGACTCCGTGACGTCCTCCACCTGGTGGATCAGGTGCGTGACCCGGCCGGCCGCGGCGCCGCGGATCGGCGTGTTGAGCGGGCTCCAGTGCCGCTCCTCCCACGTACCGTCGGGACGCGGGATGGGGTAGGCCTGCACCGCCATCCGGTCGGGCGCGCCAGAGGCCACCGCGCGCTCCAGCGAAGCGCGCAGGTTGCGCACGCCGGTCGCCTCGGCGTCGCCCGGCGGGTCGGGGAAGGCCTCGAAGATGCCGAGGCCGATGATGCCGCGCGGGCCCTCGCGCGTGGTCAGCGTGGCACGCAGGTACGCGTCGCTGACGGCCACGATCGTGAAGCGGGGTGCGTCGGCGCGCACAACGAGGTACAGTCCAGGTGCGGCCTCGAAGAAGCTGCGAAAGTCGGGGATCTCGGCAGGTGGAGGCGGCCCGCCTGGCAGTCCCGGCAGAGCGGATGTGTCTGGTTCCATGCTCGATGTCTGTCTTCCGTAGACGCGCTTTGCCCCTCGGACGGAGGCTCGACCCCGCCCGGACCTCGCAATTCTGCCGCCGCCGATCCGTCCCCGTTCGTGCACGCGTCGGGAGGCCTATACCGCCGAGTGTCCGCTTTTGGGACGCCGCTTCCCAGAAGCGCACAGGAGAGGACCGGGCGCGGATCGGCAAGCGGTTGGAACGCAAAGGGTTGTGCGCCCATTGAAAGCGGCACGCCCCTCGCCTTAGAATGACCCCGTCGCGCAGCCCCGGCGACCCCGCAATCTGCCAACCCCGAGGAGAGCACCCGATGGCATCCGCCCTGATCCCCTCCTTCCTCCGCTCCTCGCGCGCCCCGGACCCGGACCCCGCGCCCGTCCACGGCGGGCCGCTGATCCGCCTGCGCGGGCTGGAGAAGTCGTACCCCGTCGGGCACCGGCCGGAGCTACGTCCTGCGCAACGTCAACCTGGACATCCAGCCCGGCGAGTTCGTCTCCGTCATGGGGCCCTCCGGGGCGGGGAAGTCCACCCTCCTCTCCATCCTGGGGATGTTCGACGGGAGCTGGACCGGCGAGTACCACTTCGCGGGCTACCCCGTCCACAAGCTCTCCGTCAAGGAGCGCAACGCCCTCAACAAGCAGCACATCGGCTTCGTCTTCCAGCAGTACCACCTGCTCGACAACCTCACCGTCGCCGAGAACCTGGAGATCCCCCTCTCCTACCGCGACGTCAAGAAGAAGGAGCGCGACGCCATCGTCGGCGACACCCTGGACCGCTTCGGGATCGTGGGGAAGAAGGACCTGTACCCCGCCCAGCTCTCCGGCGGGCAGCAGCAGCTCGTCGGCGTCGCCCGCG
Source organism: uncultured Gemmatimonadales bacterium (assembly GCA_963733105.1). Lineage (GTDB taxonomy): Bacteria > Gemmatimonadota > Gemmatimonadetes > Longimicrobiales > Longimicrobiaceae > JAFAYN01. The sequence continues at coordinate 163,965 of CAVTCB010000018.1, forward strand.
CCGTCGTCGCCAGCCCGCGCGTCATCCTGGCCGACGAGCCCACCGGGAACCTGCACTCCTCCCAGGGGCGCGAGATCATGGAGCTGTTCCGCAGGCTCAACTCCGAGGGGACCACCATCGTCATGGTGACCCACTCCGAGGCCAACGCCGCCTGCGGCCACCGCGTCATCGAGCTCGCCGACGGGTGGGTGGTCGGCCAGACCGCCACGGCCTGACCGGCCTTTTCGGACCCGACCGGAGACCGCCCACCATGGACACCCTCCTGCACGACCTCCGCTACGCGGGGCGCTCCCTGCTTCGGTCGCCGGGGTTCGCGGCCGTCGCGGTGCTCACCCTGGCGCTGGGGATCGGGATCAACACCACCATCTTCAGCGTGGTGAACACCATCCTCATCCGCCCCTTCCCGCAGCTCCGCACCGAGGGGCTGGTGCAGCTCCGGGCGACCCGGCCGGCGCAGGGCGTGGACGACGGCGGGATCACCCCCGCCGACCTGTACGACTGGCGCGAGCAGACGGTCTCGTTCGAGGCCATCGCCGGCTACGGCGACGACCGGCGGGTGCTGGTGGCCGGGGGAGGCGACCCCGAGGAGGTGGAGGCCGAGGCGGTCACCCCCGACCTGTTCCCGCTCCTGGGGGCGCGCCCCGCCATGGGGCGCCTCTTCCTCCCCGAGGAGGGGACCCCCGGCCGCGACCAGGTCGCCATCCTCACCCACCACATGTGGGAGCGGCGCTTCGGCTCCGACCCCGCCATCGTGGGGAAGACCATCCGGCTCGACGGCGTCCCCCACACCGTGGTGGGGGTGATGCCCCCGCGCTTCGGCTTCCCCGACAACCAGCCGCTCTGGGTCCCCATGGCGCTGCGCCCCGGCGAGGGGCGGGGGAGCCACTACCTGCGCGCGGTGGCGCGGCTGCGCCCCGGCGTGACCCTGGAGCAGGCCCGCGCCGAGCTGGCCGCCGTCGCCCGCCGGCTGGAAGCGCAGCACCCCGAGACCAACACCGGGTGGAGCGTCGCCGCGCACGACTTCCGGGAGTCGTTCTCCGGCGAGGTGCGCCCCGTCCTCCTGGTGATGCTGGGCGCCGTCGGCTTCGTCCTCCTCATCGCCTGCGCCAACGTCGCCAACCTGTTCCTGGCCCGCGCCGCCGCCCGCCGCAAGGAGATCGCCGTCCGCACCGCCCTCGGCGCCGGGCGCCGCCGCATCGTCCGCCAGCTCCTCACCGAGAGCGGCGTGGTGGCCCTCGTGGGCGGCGCCCTGGGGACCCTGCTGGCCTACTGGGGGCTGGAGCTGATCCTGGCCTCCTTCCCCTTCCAGCCCCCGCTCTGGATGACGTTCGCCATCGACCGCAACGTCCTCCTCTTCACCCTCGCCGTGTCGCTGGGGACCGGGCTCCTCTTCGGGCTGGCGCCCGCGCTGCGCGCCACCCGCGACCTCCAGGGGGTCCTCAAGGACGGCGGGCGCGGCACCACCGGCGGCGTCCGGCAGGGGCGGCTCCGCGGGACGCTGGTGGTGGGGGAGCTGGCGCTCGCCACCGTGCTCCTGATCGGGGCCATGCTGATGGTGCGGAGCTTCCTCGTCCTCCAGGGCGCCGACCCGGGCTTCGACACCTCCCGCGTCCTCACCCTGCGCGTCGCCACCGGCGGCGGGCGCTACGAGGACCGCGCCGCGCGCGACGCCCTCTTCCGCCAGGCCGTCGCGCGCGCCGGCGAGCTCCCCGGCGTGCGGGGCGCCGCCGTGGTGAGCTTCGTCCCGCTGGGCGGGACGAGCACCACCTCGGGCTTCGACGTGGAGGGGCGGCCGGTGAAGCCGGAAGAGCGCCCCGACGCCGAGTACCGCGGGATCTCCGCCGGCTACTTCGGCGTCCTGGGCGTCCCCCTCCTGCGCGGCCGCGCCCCCACCGCCGACGAAGTGGAGCGCGCCCTCCCCGTGGTGGTGGTCAACCGCACCCTGGCCGAGCGCGTCTGGCCCGGGGAGGACCCGGTGGGGCGGCGCATCCGCATCGGCGAGCCCTGGCTCACCGTGGTGGGCGTGGCCGAGGACGTCCGCCTGGGGAAGCTGAACGAGAAGCCCACCTTCCAGGTGTACGCCCCCCACACCGACCGCTCCCCCGCGGCCATGACCCTCCTCCTGCGCACCGCGGGCGACCCCGCCGCCGCCACGGCGGCCGCCAGGAGCGCCCTGCGCGCCCTGGACCCCACCGTGGTGGTGGACGAGGCCCTCGCCATGGACGAGGTGGTGCACCGCTCCCTCTGGCAGCAGCGCCTGTTCGGCGGGCTCTTCACCTCCTTCGCCGCCATCGCCCTCCTCCTGGCCGTCACCGGCGTGTACGGGGTCATCGCCTACTCCGTCTCGCAGCGCACCCACGAGATCGGCGTGCGCATGGCGCTGGGCGCCCGCCCCGCCGCCATCCTGGGGATGGTCGTGGGGCAGGCCGCCGTGCTCGCCGCCGCGGGCGCCGCCCTCGGGCTGGCGGGCGCCTTCGGCGTCACCCGCGTCCTGGCGAGCCTGCTCTGGGGCGTCAGCCCCACCGACCCCGCCACCTTCGCCGGGATCACCCTCCTCCTGGGGGGCGCCGTCCTCCTGGCGAGCTGGCTCCCCGCGCGCCGCGCCGTCCGGGTGGACCCGATGGTTGCGCTGCGCGCCGAGTGACCGCATCCTGAGGCCCATGCACACCCTGACGGTCGACCCCCCCCGCGTCCTCGTCGCCGACGATCAGACCGACGTCCTGGAAGCCCTCCGCCTCCTCCTCAAGGGGGAGGGCTTCCGGACCGAGACCGCCACCTCCCCCGCCGGGATCGTCGCCGCCGTGCGGGAGCAGGAGCTGGACGCCGTCCTGATGGACCTGAACTACGCCCGCGACACCACCTCCGGCCGCGAGGGGCTCGACCTCCTCCACGAGCTCCAGGGGCTGGACGCCACCCTCCCCGTGGTGGTGATGACCGCCTGGGGGAGCGTGGAGGGTGCCGTCGAGGCCATGCGCCGCGGCGCCCGCGACTACGTGGAGAAGCCGTGGGACAACGCGCGGCTCATCGCCACCCTGCGCTCCCAGGTGGAGCTGGGGCGGGCGCTCCGCCGCACCCAGCGGCTGGAGCAGGAGAACCGGCGCCTGCGCAGCGACGGCCTCCCCGCCATGATCGCCGAGTCGCGCGCCATGCAGCCCGCGCTGCGGATGATGGAGCGCATCGGCCCCTCCGACGCCCACGTCCTCATCACCGGCGAGCACGGCACCGGCAAGGACGTCGTCGCCCGCTGGCTGCACGCCTCCTCCGCGCGCGCCTCGCGCCCCCTGGTCACCGTCAACGCCGGGGCCATCGCCGAGGGGGTGTTCGAGAGCGAGCTGTTCGGGCACGTCAAGGGCGCCTTCACCGACGCCCGCGCCGACCGCGTGGGCGCCTTCGAGCTGGCCGACGGCGGGACGCTCTTCATGGACGAGATCGGGACCATGCCCCCCGAGCAGCAGGCCAAGCTCCTGCGCGTCCTGCAGACCGGCGAGTTCCAGCGCGTCGGCTCCTCCAAGACGCGCCGCGTCAACGTCCGCGTCCTCTCCGCCACCAACACCGACCTCCCGCAGGCCGTCGCCGAGGGGCGCTTCCGCGAGGACCTCCTCTTCCGGCTGAACACCGTGGAGATCCACCTCCCCTCGCTCCGCGAGCGGCGGGAGGACATCCCCCTCCTCGCCACCCACTTCCTGCGCCGCCAGGCCGACCAGTACCGCAAGCACCTCACCGGCTTCGACCCCGAGGCCATGCAGGCGCTCCTGGGCTACGCCTGGCCCGGGAACGTGCGCGAGCTGGAGCACACCATCGAGCGCGCCGTCCTCCTGGCCCAGGGCCCCCTCATCGCCCCCGAGGACCTCAACCTCCGCTCCCGCCGCGCCGCCGGCGCCGCCGCGCTGGAGGACCTGTCGCTGGAGGAGGTGGAGCGGCTCCTCATCCGCAAGGCGCTGGAGCGCCACGGCGGCAACGTCAGCCACGCCGCCGAGGCGCTGGGGCTGAGCCGGAGCGCCCTCTACCGGCGGCTCCAGCGGTACGGCCTGTGACCGCGCCGGGGCGCCGGCCCAAGCCGCCCCCCGGCCACGACCGCCAGGTACGGCGCCTGGCCTTCCTCACCGGCCTCCCCGGCGCCGCCCTCGCCCTCCTCCTCCTGTGGACGGGCGACCACAGCGACAAGCTGCGCTGGACCCTCACCCTGTTCCTGCTCCTGGCCTGGGCCGGCTTCGCGCTGGCGCTGCGCGAGCGGATCGTCCGCCCCCTCCAGACCCTCTCCAACCTCCTCGCCGCCCTGCGCGAGGGCGACTTCTCCATGCGCGCCCGCGGCTCGGGGACGCGCGACGCCCTGGGGCTGGCCTTCCTGGAGGCCAACGCCCTCGCCGACACCCTGCGCGAGCAGCGCGTGCGCGCCCTGGAGGCCACCGCCCTCCTCCGCCGGGTGATGGAGGAGATCGACGTCGCCGTCTTCGCCCTGGACGGCGAGGACCGCCTCCGCCTGGTGAACCGCGCCGGGGAGCGCCTCCTGGGCCTCCCCTCCGTGCGCCTCCTGGGGCGCACCGCCGCCGAGGTGGGGCTGGAGCCCGTCCGCGGCGAGGGCGGCGACGAGTCCCCCCGCACCCTGGACCACGCCTTCCCCGGGGGGAGCGGACGCTGGGAGGTGCGCCGCGCCCCCTTCCGCCAGGGCGGACGCCCGCACGAGCTGCTGGTGCTGGCCGACGTCAGCCGCGTCCTCCGCGAGGAGGAGCGCCAGGCGTGGCAGCGCCTCATCCGCGTCCTCTCGCACGAGATCAACAACTCCCTGGCCCCCATCCAGTCCATCGCCGGCACCCTCCAGAAGCTGGTCGCCGCCGACCCGCCTCCCGAAGACCTGGACGACGACCTGCGCAGCGGCCTGGCCGTGATCGCCGGGCGCTCCCGGGCGCTCAGCCGCTTCATGTCCTCCTACGCCCGCCTCGCGCGCCTCCCCCCGCCCGAGCGCGCCCCGCTGGACGTGGGCGGCTGGGTGCGCCGCGTCGCCGCGCTGGAGACGCGCCTGCGCGTGCGCGTGGCCCCCGGCCCCGACCTCGCCGTCCTCGCCGACGGCGACCAGCTCGACCAGCTCCTCATCAACCTGGTGCGCAACGCCGTGGACGCCGCGCTGGAGACCGGCGGCGGCGTGGAGGTGGGGTGGCGCGCGGACACCGGCCGCCTGGAGGTGTGCGTGGACGACGAGGGCCCCGGCCTGGCCGACACCGCCAACCTGTTCGTCCCCTTCTTCACCACCAAGCCCACCGGCACCGGGATCGGCCTCGCCCTCAGCCGCCAGATCGCCGAGGCCCACGGCGGCGAGCTCACCCTGGAGAACCGCCAGGGCGCGCGCGGCGTGCGCGCCACGCTGGTGCTGCCGTTGTGAGGCAGGGGACAGGGGATAGGGGACAGGGGACAGCCTGCAACGGCGGGCGAATGAATTCGCTGCAACAAAGGCACGAAGTCCGCCTTCGCGGACTGACGACGACGACTCGGGAGCTCGCAGTTCTCCCCTCCCCCCTTGTGGGGGAGGGGTCGGGGGTGGGGGGCTCGGGTCGAGGGTCTGCGGAACCCTCCGCCGCACGGGTGTATCCTACTGCAACGCGCTCACGTAGATCGGCTTACGTGGGCGCTGCTCTGTCTACACCCGGGAGGATTCCGATGTCGGACCGTGATTATCTGGTGCGCGCCACCGCGCTCGGCGAGCGCGTGCGCGCCTTCGCGCTGAACGCCACGGGAGTGGTGGCCGAGCTGCAGCGGCGGCACGACACCTACCCCGCCGTGAGCGCCGCCCTGGGCCGCACCGCCATGGGGGCGCTGCTGATGGCCGCCGCCTCCCTCAAGGAGGAGGAACAGCTCCTCTCCGTCGAGGTCAAGGGCGGCGGGCCCGCCGGGCGCATCATCGTCACCGCCAACGGGCGCGGCGAGGTGCGCGGGATGGTGGGGAACCCGCACGTCCACGCCGAGAGCGTGAACGGCAAGCTCAACGTGGCCGGCGTGGTGGGGAGCGCCGGCTACCTCTCCGTCAGCAAGCACCTGGGGATGAAGGACTCCTACCAGGGCACCGTCGAGCTGCAGAGCGGCGAGATCGGCGAGGACCTGGCCTACTACCTGGTGCGCAGCGAGCAGACGCCCTCCGCCGTGGGGATCGGCGTGTTCGTGAGCCCCGACGGGCGCGTGGAGGCCGCGGGCGGCTACATGGTGCAGCTCCTCCCCGGGCTGGACGACGACGAGATCGCCGCCATCGAGCGGCGCCTGGCCGGCCTCCCGCACCCCACCGCCCTGATCCGCGAGGGCGTCACGCCCGAGCAGATGCTGGAGCGCGTCTTCCCCGAGGGGTTCGACCTGCTGGACCACCAGCCGGTCCGCTTCCACTGCCCCTGCTCGCGGGAGCGCTTCGAGCGCGCCATCGTCAGCCTGGGCGAGGCGGAGATCGAGCGGATCATCCGCGAGGAGGAGCAGGAGCGGACCGAGGTGGTGTGCCACTTCTGCAACGAGGCGTACCATTTCAGCGCGGACGAGATGCAGGGGATTCTGGAATCCGCTCGCTGAAGGGCTGACGTGCAGGGTTCGGGCGTGCCCCCCGCTGGCGCGGGGGTCGGGCTGCGGCTCCGTAGGGCAGCAAACAACGCTGCCCAACGGAGTCGAGCCCCGGCAAACTGCCGCCGGGTCTCGCCCCTTCGGGCTCGCATCCCTCACGCAACTGCTGTTCGTACCTGTAGTTCTGCCGTTGCCGTGCACCCCTCCCCCCTTGTGGGGGAGGGGCCGGGGGTGGGGGGTCCCACGGCGCGGCGAACTTCCCATTCACAGCGTCCTGCTCCTGAGCTCCCACCATCATTCCATCCTGACCATGCGACCAGACCGGCCAGCCGCAGGCTCCTCATCGCTTCTCGCTCTGCTCGCTCCGCTGCCGGCGCTCGCGGTGGGCGTGCTGGTCATGCGCGCGTCCGGCGTGCCGGCCATGCTGTGGGGCCAGAACGTCGCCGCGTGGGTGGTCGGCGCGCTCCTATGCGCCGGCCTGTGGCGGGTGCGGCCGTCCCACGGGCCGGGAGTGCTCTACGCGGCCGGCGTGCTGGCGGCGTGCGGCCTCGCCGCGACGCTGCTGGACCCGGGGATGCAGGGAGTCCACCGCTGGGTGCAGCTCGGCCCGGTACGGCTCCACGCCGGCGCCATCCTCCTGCCGCTCCTGCTGGCCGCCGTCGCGGGCCTCGAGCGGGCGGGGAAGCGGGGGGCTTCGGCCGTCCTCGCCACCGTCGTGGCGCTCGTGCTCTTCGCCCAGCCGGATGCCGCGCAGACCACGGCTTTCGCCGCCGCGGCCTCCGTCCTGCTCCTCCCGCGGACCGCCGGGGAAGCGCGTCTTTCGATCCGCCTCGTGCCGCTGCTCGCGCTGGCGGGCGCGTCGTGGCTGCGGAGCGACCCGCTCCTGGAGGTTCCCCACGTGGAGGGGATCGTAGGGCTGGCCGCGGAGCTGGGGACGGGGTGGGGAGCCGCGGCGCTGGCCTCGCTGCTGCTGCTCCCGGTCCCCTTCCTCGCCGCCCGGCGGGAGGCCGGCGATCGTCTCGCCCTCGCCCTCGGCGCGTACCTGTCCGTGACGCTCCTGGCCGCGGCGGTGGGAAGCTTTCCGGTGCCGGTGCTGGGCTACGGGGCATCCCCCATCCTCGGCTATCTCGCGGCGGTCGGCCTCCTCCAAAGGCGAAGGGGCGGGAGCGCGGGGTGATCCCCGTGCTCCCGCCCCTCGTCCTTTCACCCTCCTCCGCTCAGGCCGTGCCCGCCGCCAGGCCGGAGAGCGCCGCCTTGATCTCGTCGAACGGGGGGAGGAGCCCGGGGTTGGCGGAGTGCCAGGCGTACGCCACCCTGCCGTCGCGGTCGATCACGAACGCCGCGCGGTCCGAGGCGTTGCGCAGCCCGGGACCCAGCGGCGCCGTCCGCACCACCCCGAACGCCTCGCTCGCCTCGCGGTTGAAGTCCGACAGGAACGGGTAGTCCGCGCCGCACTCGGTGCGGAAGCGCGCCAGCGTGAAGGGCGAGTCCACGCTGATCGCCACCGGCTGCGCGTCCAGCCCGCGGTACGACGACAGGTCGCCCCCCACCGTGCACAGCTCCTCCGTGCAGGTGGAGGTGAAGGCCAGCGGGAAGAAGAGCACCACCACCGGCTGCTCGCGCCACAGCGCCGCCAGCGACACCATCTCCCCCGCGTGGGACGGGAGCGTCACGTCGGGGGCCTGGTCCCCCTGCTTGAGAGGCATGTCGGGTCCTCGGTTCGGGAACGATGCGCCGCCCGCGGGGCGGCAAGGGGTTCGGGAAGCGGAAAACTATTCGGGGGCCGCGGCCCGCGCCACGGTCACTCCGCCGCGCGCAGGCGCAGCGACGCCAGCACCCCGCGCACCGCCTCGCGCTCCTCCTCCTCCTCCCCCGCCGCGCACGAGTAGGTGGCGAACACCAGCGCCCCCGGCGCCGTCGCCACCCCCACCATCCAGAACGTCTCCCCCGCCTCCTCCTCGTCGTCCGACACGTACTCGCACACCGACATCTCCCCGCCCCCCTCCAGCTCCAGGTCCTCCACCTCGTCCTCCTCCAGCTCCACCCCCTGCTCCTCCAGGAAGGCGTACAGCTCCTCCGCCGGGTCCGCGAAGTCCCCGTCGGGCTGCGGAATCCCCACCAGGCTCAGGAGCCCCGCGCCGTCCGGGTGCGCCACCTCCACCGCCCCCGTCTCCCCGTCGCGCTCCGTCTCCCACCCCTCGGGGACGCGCACGTCGAAGCCGCCTTCCTCGTCCGTGTACCGCCTGTCGTCCGCCATCGTCTTTCTCCCCTCCAGGGTCAGTGCCTGCCGACCGCCAAGATGGGTCGTCCGACCCCTTGCGGCAAGCCGGACGGGGCCCGAAATTTTGCCGAAGACAGGCTTCGTGGCGATGTGACCTGACACGGGATTGAATCGTCCATGTCACGGGTGGAGTGGACCGCACCGGGCGTGCCCGCAACACCTTAAACCCCGGCACGGAAACTGCCGAAACTCCCCCTCAGGCGCGCCGGACGACGCGCCGCTCCCATGCCTGGCCACGGAGGTGCTTATTCGCGCTTTAGGTGTCAGTCTCGTAGCCATCGCAGCCATCGTGGCCAGCCTCACCGTCGTCCGGCAGCGCCAGGAAGAGCGCCGCTCCGACGACGGGGTGCCGCACGAGCCCGCGTCTCCGGCTGCGGTCGATCTCGACGAGATCCGCGCGGCGGGCTTCTAGGAAGCCCTATCGCAGGACGGTCCGGAGGCGTGCGCCCACGGGGCGCCGCCGTCCCACATGGGACGGCGGCGCCCCGTGTCTTTTCCCGCACCCTCTCTCTTCGCCGGGTGAAAACACACGTTTGAGATAACTGGGCTTAAATGCAATTGATATAACAGCTTGCATGTGCTATATTTGTCTCACGAGTTCCAAGCCCTGAGGGGTGCGGCGCGGTGGGACGGTGCTGGTTGTCCGCCGCGCATCTCATTCTCCGGACAAGGAGACGTAGCGAGTGGAGAACCGTATGATCCAGATGACCGACCGCCGGGACGGCGTGCGCGACCTTCTCCGCCACCGTCGCGTGCAGGCGATCCTCCTGGCCGCCGCCGCCCTCCAGGCCGCGGTGACGGTCCACAAGGTGGAAGAGGCGAGGGCGGAGCAGGCCAGGGGGAAGAGCCGGAGCGCCGCGGTGGCCGTGAGCCGCCCGAACCCGACGCTCGCGCCGGTGGTGGTGGCGCAGCTCCAGCTGGACAGCGCCCCCGTGAAGGAGGCGCCCTCGGAGGCGAAGCCGGTGGAGCCCCACGCCGAGGCCCTGGCCCTGGCCGACAGGTACGAGAAGAACGGCTTCCGCGTCTCCGACGCGCTGGCCAAGGCCATCTACGAGGCGGCGAGCGAGAACGACATCGATCCCGAGGTAGCCTTCGGGCTGGTGAAGACCGAGAGCGGGTTCAAGAACCAGGCGACCAGCCACGTCGGCGCCGTCGGCCTCACGCAGCTCATGCCGCGCACCGCGCGCTGGCTGGAGCCGGGGACCACCGTGCGCGACCTGCGCGACCCCGAGACCAACCTGCGCATCGGGTTCCGGTACCTGCGCGACCTGCTGGACAAGTACGACGGCAACACCCGCCTGGCCCTCCTGGCCTACAACCGGGGCCCGGGCACCGTGGACAAGGTGCTGCGCCGCGGCGGGAACCCGGACAACGGGTACGTCGAGATGGTGATGGGGCGCCGCAAGGGCCACTGAGACGCTCCCGGGCGCGAACGACGAAGGGGCGGCACCGCGACGGTGCCGCCCCTTCGTGTCTTTTGCAGGCTGTCCCCTGTCCCCTGTTCCCTGTCCCCTACTTCTCCGACAGCCGCCGGTTCTTCTCGATGTAGTCCGACCACTCGGGCGGGACGTCCGTGTCCGGGAAGATGGCGCTCACCGGGCACTCCGGCTCACAGGCCCCGCAGTCGATGCACTCGTCCGGGTTGATGTAGAACTGGTCCTCGGCCTCGTAGATGCAGTCCACCGGGCACACCTCGACGCAGCTCGCGTCCTTGGTGCCGATGCAAGGCTCGGTGATCACGTACGGCATGTGAGTCTCCGGAACGGCGTGATGAGTTTGCGGGTGCCGCGGCGGGCGTGTGCGTGCCGGGCGTTACAATAACAGGCCCGTCCGGGGTTGTCCACAGCCGCGAAAAGCGGCCGATCGCCCGGCGTCAGCCCAGGTGTTCGTCGAACCAGTCCAGCGTCGCCTCCACGGCGGCGCCCAGCTCCGGCGTGCTCCCCGCCCAGGGGTGCCGCGCGCCGAAGGTGTGGTCCCCTCCCTCCACCACCAGGAGCTCCGTCTCGTCCCCCGCCACCTCGAACAGCGCGTGGGCGTCCGCCTGCGGCACCGAGGTGTCCGCGTCCCCGTGGACGATGAGCCAGGGGACGCGCACCGCCTCCGCCGCGGCCAGGATGTCCAGGCGCTCGCGGTTCATCTCCACGTCGCGCCAGTACCCGGGCCCCACCGGCATCGCCTGGCCGGTACGGGCGTTGGTGATCTCCACCGTCTCCCCGCGCTTCCAGCGCTCCTTCTGCTCCTCCGTCCAGCGGGCCGGGATGTCCGAGATCGCCGCCCAGGTGGCCAGCGCGTCCACCCGCGGGTCCTCGGCCGCGGCCAGGATCGCCTCGCCGCCCCCGCGCGAGTGCCCGAACACCCCGATCCGCCGGGGCGAGCGGGGGAGGAGCGCGCCGCCGCGCAGCGAGTCCAGCACCGTGCGGATCTCGTCCAGGTTGCGGGTGTGCGTGTTCTCCGCGAACCGCTCCAGCGCCGAGAAGTCCACCCCGTCCGCCCCCACGCCGTTGTGCGAGAAGTCGAAGGTGACTACCGCGTGCCCCCGGAGCGCCGCGGCCCGGGCAAGCGGGGGGAAGAAGCCCCAGGTGCGGAACCCCTTGAAGCCGTGGCACACCACCACCGCGGAGCGGGGCTCCGCCCCCGCCCGCACCCGCAGGTCGCCGCGCACGGGCGGCCCGCCGTCGGAGGGGCGGATCTCCCAGCGGGTCAGCGTCAGCGTCCCGTCGTCCGGGGTGTCGGGGGTCATGGGGTCTCCACGGGTTCAGGCCGGGGTCAGGGGACAGCCGGCGCAGGGGCTCGGCCGCGGGCACCCCTCGCAGGGGAGCCCCTCCTCCGCGTCCCCCGCCTCCGCCGCGGCGTCGGCGAGGCGGGCGGCCAGGTAGCGGACGCGGCGCAGGTTGGTGGCTTCGGCGAAGTCGCCCTCGCGGGCGGCGCCCAGCGTCCCCGCGGCGGCGGCGGCCACCACCTCGCGCACCTGCTCCAGCTCCGCCGCGCCCATCGGCCCCAGCCCGGGGACCTCCGTGCGCGGCGCGCGCTCCAGGGTCAGGACCTTGCGGGCCAGCGACACGAAGAGCGAGCACGCCTCGGGGCAGGGGACCCGGGCGTCGCCCCGCGGCGGTCCCTCGTCGGCCAGGGCGAGCGGGGTCCGGGCGTCCAGCTCCCAGGCCACGCGGCGCAGGCACACCTCGTCGGCGCAGCAGGCGCGCACCGTGTCGCGGACGGCGTCGTCCGGGAGGAGCCTGACCGCGGAGTAGATCCCGCTCTGGCGCCCGGCCGTCTCCCGCCAGTGCGTGACCCGGAGCGTCCCCGTCCGCTCCGCGTGCCAGTGCGCCGCGCACGCCGGGTACAGGTAGTCGAGCGCCGTCCAGAGCCCGCGTCCGTCCAGCTCCACCAGGGCCCACCCCTGCCGCAGGTTCGGTGAGGTCTTCAGCGGGCGGTACTCCCCCGCGCTGGTGGCCTGGGCGATCTCCCGCGCCGCGAACGGGTCGCTCGCCACCGTCTCCAGCGAGGCGAGCGAGCGTCGCGCGTCGCGCGCGTGGCGCACCTCGTACCGCCCCTCCCCGGTCGCCAGGAGGCGCGCCTGGAGGAAGACGCGCCCCGCGGGCCCCGCCCCGTCCACCCAGGCCAGGAGCGCGGCGCGCGCCTCGGCCACCCCGGCGGGGGCGTGCATCCCCCGCACCTCCGGCGCGTCAGACACGGGCGCCCGCCTCGCGCGCGCGCTGCAGGACGATCTCCGCCACCTCCGGGAAGGTTCCCACGGGGGCCGCGTAGAACACCGTGCGCCCGTCCTTTTCGGTGACGGGGGAGACGGCGGGGCGGTTGATCCCCAGGTCGTCGGGGATGGTCTCCTGCGTGTGCCACCCCTCCGCCACGAAGAAGGGGACCAGCACCACGCGCCGCTCCTCCATCTCCTCCAGCACCTCGCCCACCTCGGGCGGCTGGTCCAGGAAGCCGGCGCGCACCCGGCCGAACACCCCCGCCGCCCCGGCCTCCCGCGTCACGCGGTGGATCACCTCGGCGGAGTTGGTGTTGCGCTCCGTCCCGTGGCCGATGATGACCAGCCCCGCCCCGCGCGCCTCCTCGTCCGAGAGCCCCGCGCTCTCCTCCGCCCGGCGCAGGATCATCCGCGCCATCTCCGGGTGGGTGCCGATGGGGCCGCAGTAGCGGACGGTCTTCCCCGCCTTTCGGGTCTCGGAGGGGGCGGGGCCGTCCAGCCCCAGCTCGCGGGGGATCACCTCCTCGGTGAAGTACCCTTCGGAGATGAAGAGGGGGACCACGTACACCTCCTCCGACTCCAGGAGGTCGAACACCTCCCGCATGGAGGGCTCTTCCTTCCAGAAGCACTCCCGCACCTCGTCGAACACGCCGAGCCGGCGGATGGCCTCCGCGTGACGGTAGACCGGGGCGCTCGAATCGGCGTTCAGGTGCGAGCCGTGCCCTACGATGACCAGGGCCTGCAAGACGTCTTCTCCTTCGCGGGACTGCGCTGCTGCGAGCGGGAAGAATGCGCCCCCGGTGCGGCCCGGGCAAGGGACGGAAGGCGCCAGCTCGCGCGAGCCGGGTGCGTGGGGCGTCGGCGGGGCCCTCCCTCCGGAATCCGCCAACTCGCTTCGCTCAAACAGTGCGGATTCCTCCGGGAGCACCCCACCTCCTCCCGTAGGTGACGCCTACTACAACTGCTGTTGCCGTTGGCAGTTGCGTGAGGGATGCGAGCCCGAAGGGGCGAGACCCGCGCGCAGTTTGCGCGGGGCTCGACTCCGTTGGGAACGGTTGTATCGTTCCCTACGGAGCCGCAGCCCGACCCCCGCGCCAGCGGGGGGCACGCCCGAACCCCGCCTTGCAACGACCCGTCACTCCACGCGGAGAACGAACGGGATCTCCTGCGTGCTCACCTCGGAGTAGACACGCAGACGGAGCGGGAGCTCTGCCGGGAGGGGCTCGGGGGCGGGCCCCACGAGCCCGGTCGCCAGCACGTCCCAGGCGTCCGGGAGGACGTCCTCCGTGAACCGGAGGAAGCACAGGCGCGTCCCGTCGGGGAGCGGCACCGTCTTGGCGTCGAAGGCATGGACGCCCGGCAGCTCGCGCGGGAGCACCAGGGCGATGCGCGCCATCTCGTCCCGGAAGGTCCGCCGCGACGTGTTGTGGACCGTCAGCTCGAACCCGACGCCGCCGGAGAGGCGGGCGCCGGGGAGGGTGAGGGTCGCGTCCCGCAGCGGGGCGCCCCGGTGGAAGAACTCCAGCATCGGCTCCACCGTCGAGAGCGGCTTCGCCGGGTTCTCGATGCTCCAGCGGACGCGGCGCTCGACCTCGTCGCGCAGCTCGGCGATGCGCCCGCCGTACACCACGTGCGGGAAGTGCTTGAGGTCGTGGGGGATGTCCTCCACCTGCCGGGTCACCAGGATCACCCGCTTTCCCAGGGCGTGCGCGTAGCCCGTCTCGTAGAAGACGTTGGCGTTGCGCCCCGTCATCTCCGCGACGATCACGTCCGCCCTGGCGATCTGGTTGAGGATGCGGTCCACGATCGCCCCGTCGAACACCTGCTCGTCCACCCGCTCGCAGTGGGCGCCCGCCGCAGCGGCCGCCTCCTTGATCCCGAGCGTGTACACGTCGTCGAAGGCGGGGTCGAAGGGCATCAGGACGAAGACGAAGGGCTTGGGAGCGGTGCTGGCCGTCGCGTCCATGTCGGCTCGTCGGTCGGGAATGGGGGGAAGGGGCCTACTCCTGCGCTCCGGCCACCAGGAGGCCGTAGGTGGCGCGCTGGGCCGGGGAGAGCTCCAGGGGGAGCCCCACCACGATGGCGCGCTCCGAGGCGGAGAGGGGGAGGTGGAGCACCAGGTGGTCGTGCGGGACGGGGCGGGCGTAGGGGAGGGAGCGCCCCACGGGGTCGATCTGCACCGTGCTCCCGGCCGCGGACAGCTCCGCCAGGAAGCGCCCGTACTCCAGCCACTCCGCCAGCGGGTCGGAGCCCTCCGCCGCCACGGTGGGGATCAGGCGCTCCTCGAAGTACGCCAGGGCGCGCCGGAACACGGCCGGGTCGCGCTCCTTCATCTCCCGCAGCCGCCGGCGGTAGAAGTCGCGCGGGTCGCGCGCCCCCGTGTCCCGGAGCGCCTGCTCGAAGCGCCGGTCCGCCCGCGCGCGAATCTCGTCGTCCGCCATGTCGTCCTTGCAGGTCCGAGGGGAGGGCACAAGCTACGCGGCCTCCCCGGGAGGCGCCACCTTCCCGGGTCCTGTGCCGGCGCCGCCGAAAAGCTATCTTCTCCCCACGGGGCACGGAAGTTGACGCGCGCAGCGCCCCAACCCTGCGACCGGAGGCCGTCATGCCGTACACCGTCCCCAACCCGCTGGAGCCGGGGTCCGCCGGCCACCAGCCGGCGTTCGAGCTCTCCTGGGAGCTGTTCGGCGAGCTGTGCCGGGTGCTGGCGCTGCGGGTGGCCCGCGACTACGACCCCGAGGTGGTGGTGGGGATCGCCACGGCGGGGGTGCTCCCGGCCGCCGTGGTCGCCAGCATCCTGCAGGTGGACTTCTTCAGCATCAAGATCTCGCGGCGCGAGCAGGGGGAGCGGGTGCACGACTACCCGCGGCTGATGTCCGGCGCGCCGCCGCAGGTGCGCGGCCGGCGGGTGCTGGTGGTGGACGAGATCACCACCAGCGGCGACACCCTCCGCCTGGCCCTGGCCGCCGTGCGCGAGAACGACCCCGCCGACGTGCGCACCGCCACCAGCTTCGTCAAGCCGGGCGGCTACCGCCCCGACTACCACGCCCTGGAGACCGGCTCGCTCATCGTCTTCCCCTGGGACCGGCAGGTGGTCTCGGACGACGGCGAGCTGGTGGTGCACCCCGCCTACACGCACGCCATCGACGCCTAGATCCCCGGGGCGGCGGTTCGGGCGTGCCCCCGCTGGCGCGGGGTCGGGCTGCGGCTCCGTAGGACACGATACGACCGTGTCCAACGGAGTCGAGCCCCGCGCAAACCGCGCGCGGGTCTCGCCCCTCCGGGCTCGCATCCCTCACGCAACTGCTTTTCGTTCCTGTAGTTGTCCTGCACCCCTCCCCCCTTGTGGGGGAGGGGCCGGGGGTGGGGGGTAGCCCCGTGCACGACAACGGAAAAGCGCGGGCGGACCTCCCGGTCCGCCCGCGCTCTCTTCGTACCCGGACCCGCCGCGTGTCAGCCGCCGCGGGCCATGGAGTCCAGGAAGTCCTGGTTCGTCTTGACCTTGCGCATCCGCGACAGGAGGAACTCGATCGCCTCCGCCGGGGGCATGTCCGAGAGGAAGTTGCGCAGCAGGTAGATCCGCGCCAGCTCGGTCTCGCTGAGGAGGAGGTCCTCCTTGCGGGTCCCGGAGCGGTTGAGGTCGATCGCCGGGAAGATGCGCTTGTCCGCGATGTGGCGGTCGAGCACCAGCTCCATGTTGCCGGTCCCCTTGAACTCCTCGAAGATCACCTCGTCCATCCGGGAGCCGGTCTCCACCAGCGCCGTCGCGACGATGGTGAGCGAGCCGCCCTCCTCGATGTTGCGCGCCGCGCCGAAGAAGCGCTTCGGCTTGTGGAGCGCATGCGCGTCCACGCCGCCGGAGAGGATCTTCCCCGAGTGCGGCACCGTCACGTTGTAGGCGCGGGCCAGGCGGGTGATGGAGTCCAGGAGGATCACCACGTCCTTGCCGTGCTCCACCAGGCGCTTGGCCTTCTCCAGCACCATCTCCGCCACCTGCGTGTGGCGGTCGGCCGGCTCGTCGAAGGTGGAGGAGATCACCTCCGCCTTGACGTTCTCCTGCATGTCGGTCACCTCCTCCGGGCGCTCGTCGATGAGCAGCACGATGAGGTGCACCTCCGGGTGGTTCTCCGTGATCGCGTTGGCGATCTTCTGCATCAGGATCGTCTTGCCGGCCTTGGGCGGCGCCACGATCAGCCCGCGCTGCCCCTTGCCGAGCGGGGCCACCAGGTCCATGACGCGCATGGACAGGTCGCCGATCCGGCTCTCCAGGCGGATGCGCTGGTCGGGGTAGCGGGGGCGCAGGTTGTCGAAGGCGATGCGGTGCTTCGACTTGTCGGGTTCGTCGCCGTTGACGCGCTCCACCTTGAGGAGCGCGAGGTAGCGCTCCCCCTCCTTGGGCGGGCGGACCTGCCCCAGCACCGTGTCGCCGGTGCGCAGGTCGAAGCGCTTGATCTGGCTCGGGGAGACGTAGATGTCGTCCGGGCCGTACAGGTAGTTCCAGTCCTGCGAGCGGAGGAAGCCGTACCCCTCCGGGAGGACCTCCAGCACCCCCTCGCCGCGGAGGACGACCTCGGAGTCCAGGAGGTTCTGCTCTATCCGGTAGATCAGGTCCTGCTTGCGCAGTCCCGAGTAGTTGGAGATGTTCAGACCCTCCGCCATCTCATGCAGCTCGGCGATGGTCTTCGACTTCAGTGCCGTGATGTCCACGAATTGCTCCGAATGGCTCTATGGAACGACGTTACGGCAAAGCCGCGCAACGCCGGGTCCGTTGTTGTGGTTGAGAGACCGGGAAGAGGAAGGCTCGCCAGCGGGCGGGAGGCGCGTAGCGCCACGAAACCGGTGCGGATTGGGTGGTCGGGGGACGATGGGACCAACCTAACGCGCGCGTATACTGAGGTCAAGAGTTCCGTGGTCGACTGGGTAAGCGTCTTCGCCAGCTATCGCGTGGTTTCCCTCCACCGGGAGGAGATCGTGCAGGGGCTCCTGCACCCGGAGCTGAGCGCCCGTGCGCCCGCCGTCCGGAGCTTCCTGCGGGAGTGGGAGGGCACGCACTACACCCGGCTTACTCCCGCGGGG
The DNA here is from genome assembly GCA_963733105.1 of uncultured Gemmatimonadales bacterium. GTDB lineage: Bacteria > Gemmatimonadota > Gemmatimonadetes > Longimicrobiales > Longimicrobiaceae > JAFAYN01. Next base: position 181,559 of record CAVTCB010000018.1, read on the forward strand.
ACCGAGCTGACCCTGGTCCGCCGCACCGCGCCGCTCCCCCGCGAGCGGTGGTGGCTGCACGTCCTGCTCTTCCTGGCGACGCTCTTCACCACCACCGTGTCGGGTGCCTTCTTCGCCGGCCGGGAGCCCCTCCTCTGGACGGTCGTTCCCGTGGGTCCGTGGGAGTGGCTCCTGCCGGCCGGCCTGCTCCCTGCACAGATCGTTCCGGGACTCGCCTTCTCCCTCCCCCTGCTCGGAGTCCTGCTGGCGCACGAGATGGGTCATTACCTCGTCGCGCGCCGGCGGGGGATGGACGTCTCGCCCCCGTACTTCATCCCGGCGCCCCTGGTGGGGCTGATCGGGACGCTGGGGGCGTTCATCCGGCTCCGCTCCCCCGTGATCAACCGCGCCGTCCTGCTGGACGTGGGGGCGGCCGGCCCGCTGGCCAGCTTCCTCCTCTCCGTCCCGCTCGCGGCGGTGGGGCTCCGGTGGAGTGCGGTGGATTACACTGTGTACGACACCGGGACCCGCTTCCGGGTTCCCTTCGGCGCGGGCGAGGAAGCCATCCATGTGGGCGGGTCGCTCGTCTTCCGCGGGCTGGCCGCCGCGCTGGCGCCGGGGGAGGGCGTGGTGGTGCTGCACCCCCTGGCGCTGGCGGCGTGGGTGGGGCTCTTCGTCACCGCGCTGAACCTCCTCCCCCTCTCCCAGCTCGACGGGGGGCACGTGCTCTACGCGCTGGCGGGGCGGGCGCAGCGCTTCGCCGCGCTGGCGTTCCTGGCCGCGCTCCTGGTGCTGGGGTGGTGGTGGATGGGGTGGTGGCTCTGGGCGGTGCTGGTCCTGGTGGTGGGGCGCGGCTCGGTGGCGCACCCGCGCGTCTTCGACCCCCTCTACCCGGTGGAGGGGGCGCGCCGGGTGGTCGGCTGGGCGTGCGTGGCGATCCTCGCGCTCACCTTCGTGGCGGTGCCTTTCTCCCTGTGACGCGAAGGAGTTCCGTCCCCGCCGAATTCTTGACAGGGGAGGGGTAAGGGGAGAGATTCTCCTTCCCTATTTGCAGCACCAGGAGACGCCGTACGCGGAGCTCTGGATGGCACGCCACAACCGGGATGGCCGGGGGGAAGACCAGCGCGGGCACGAGTACCGGATCGGCTACCAGCCGGACTGGTTCCGCCAGATCAAGGTGACCCGCGACCTGGAGACGGGGCGCCAGTCCACCAAGACGCTGTTCCGGAACCTCGAGGCCCCGGTCCAGGACCCGGGCCCGCGCGTGCGCACCCGGATCACGGCTCCCGAGCTGGGGATCGACGTGGAGGTGGCGCTCCTGGACGCCCGCCAGACGGTGCGCCGCATCACCATCGAGACGGTCGTCCCCGACGGCGCCGAGCAGGGGGAGACCGTGATCCTCTCCATCACCCGCGCCACCGGGGACGCCTCGTCCGACGAAGACTAGGGCGTCCCCCATCCCCGCCTGCGCGCCCCGCGCGACTCCCCACCACACCCCCTCCCCCGCCGTGCAGCAGTCACCCCTCCCCAACAGCGAGCTCCTCTTCTACGTCAGCGTGGTCGTGGTGGTCAGCGTCGTCCTGTTCGCGAGCGGCGTGATCCTGGCCCTGCTGCGGCAGAGCATACGGCGCCGGGTGGAGGAGGAGAAGCTGGCCGCCATGGGGACGGCCACGGCCCGCATCCTCCACCAGATCAAGAACCCGCTCCAGACCATCGTCCTGCACGCCGACATCCTGCAGGACGACGCCATCGTGGGCGACCCGGTGGCGCGCCGGGAGGTGTGCGAGGCCATCGTGGGCGAGTCGCAGCGGCTGGTGATGATGCTGAACGAGCTGTCGGTGTACGCCTCCGGGGCGAGCCGCGCGTTCGGGCGCGACCCCCTCCCCCTGCACGACCTGCTGCGGCAGGTGGCCCGGCAGGAGGAGCGGGAGTCGGAGGAGCGCCGCATCCGCGTGGACGCCTCCGAGATCACGGAGGCCACCATCCTGGGCGACGCGTACTACCTGCGCCAGGCGCTGGACAACCTGGTCCGCAACGCCTGCGAGGCCATGGAGGGGCGGCCGGACGCCCGCCTCACCCTGACCGTGGAGCGGCTCGGCACCGTGGCGGCCCTCCGCGTGGCCGACAACGGCCCGGGGATCCCGCCGGACCGGCTGGAGGGGATCTTCCAGCCCTTCGTCTCCACCAAGGGGAAGGGGATGGGGCTGGGCCTCTCCATCTGCAAGGAGATCGTGGAGGGGCACGGGGGACGGATCGAGGTGGAGTCGGAGCCGGGGGAAGGGACGGCCTTCACCCTCCTCCTCCCGCTGTACGACGTGCCGGCGGTGCCGGCCCGGGCGCTTCGCTGAAGAGGAGGAGTCACGCATGGAGCTGAGCGGTGTGTTCGCGCCGGCCACCACGCCCTTCGACCCGGTCACCGGGGATCTGGACCTGGTGGGGCTGCGGGCCAACGCCCGCGCCTGGCTGCGGGCGGAGCTGACGGGGGTGGTGCTCTTCGGCTCCACGGGGGAGGGGCTCCTCCTGGACGAGGACGAGCGGACCCGCGCCCTGGAGGCGGTGCGCGAGCTCGCCGCGGGGCGGCTCCTCCTGGCGGGGACGGGGGCGGAGTCCACGCGCGCCGCGATCCGCCTGACGCGCGCGGCGGCCGCGGCGGGGGCGGACGCGGTGCTCGTGCACCCCCCGGCGTACTACCGGCCGCAGATGACGCCGGAGGCGCTCCGCGAGCACTTCACCGCCGTTGCGGACGCTTCCCCCGTCCCGGTGGTGCTCTACCAGGTGCCGCCGCGCTTCAGCACGGTGGAGCTCCCCGCCGGGCTGGTGGCGGAGCTGTCCCACCACCCCAACGTCGCGGGGATCAAGGACTCCACCGGCGACCTGAAGACGCTGGCCGCCCTGGCCGGGGCGTGCGAGCGGAGCTGCGCGGTGCTGGTGGGGAGCGGGGACGCGCTCTACGGGGCGCTGGAGGTGGGAGCGCGGGGAGGGATCCTCGCCGTGGCGCTCCTGGCGCCGGACGCCTGCGCCGAGACGTACGCCGCCTTCGTGGCGGGCGACGCCGCCCGCGCCGGGCGGCTCCAGGAGCGCATCTCCCCGCTGCACCGGAAGGTGGTGGGCGCGCTGGGGGTGCCGGGCGTCAAGGCCGCCCTGGACGAGCTGGGGATGCACGGGGGCCCGCCCCGCTCTCCCCTCCGCCCGCTCCGCGCGAAGGAGCGCGAGGGGGTTCGCGAGGCGCTGGCGCAGGCGGGCGCGGGCGTTGCTCCCCTCCGCGGCGCCCGCTAGCTTGTCGCCGTCAGGCACCGGGGAACCCTTCTCTGAACACGCTTCCATGCCCGAATACGCCAACCTCACGCTCGAAGTCCAGGACCGGATCGCGACGCTCTCGGTGAACCGTCCCGACAAGCTCAACGCGCTGAACGAGCAGACCATCCGCGAGCTGTCGGACGCGGTGGACGAGTTCACCCGCCGCGACGACGTGGGGGGGGTGATCCTCACCGGAGTGGGGGAGAAGGCGTTCGTGGCGGGCGCGGACATCGCCGAGCTGGCCAGGATGGGTCCGGTGGACGGGATCGAGGTGAGCCGACTGGGGCAGCAGGTGTTCCGGCGCATCGAGCTGTCCCGGAAGCCGGTGATCGCGGCGGTGAACGGGTTCGCGCTGGGCGGCGGGTGCGAGCTGGCGCTGGCCTGCCACCTCCGCATCGCCAGCGAGAACGCGCAGTTCGGCCTCCCCGAGGTGAAGCTGGGGATCATCCCCGGCTACGGGGGGACGCTCCGCCTCCCCCGCATCGTGGGGAAGGGGCGCGCGCTGGAGCTGATGCTCACCGCGCAGTTCGTCAAGGCGGACGAGGCGTACCGGATCGGCCTGGCGAACAAGGTGGTCCCGCTGGCCGAGCTGATGGACACGGCGCGGAAGACGATGTCCACCATCCTCGCCAACGGCCCCATCGCGGTGGGGCTCGCCATCGAGTGCACCACGCGCGGGATGGAGATGTCGGTGGACGACGGGCTGGCGCTGGAGTCCAACCTGTTCGGCCTCCTGGCCGCCACGGAAGACATGCGCGAGGGGATGAGCGCGTTCCTGGAGAAGCGGAAGGCGGAGTTCAAGCGGAAGTGATCGTCGACCCCGCGTCCGACTTCCTGATCCTCGCCACCCCCATGGGGGTGCCCCTCCTGGCCGAGTACGACCGGGAGGGGCTGAAGGCGCTGCGCTTCTGGAAGCAGGGGGACCACCCCCCGGCGCGGACGCGCGACGACGCGCCCCGGGGCGACGCGGTGGGACGCGCCATCCTCCTCCAGCTGCGGGAGTACTTCGCGGGGGAGCGGCGCGACTTCGACCTCCCCCTGGTCGCGGGGGGGACCGCCTTCCAGCGCCGGGTATGGGGCGCCCTCCGCCGCATCCCCTTCGGCGAGACCCGCAGCTACAAGCAGCTGGCCGCCCTGGTGGGGAGCCCCGCCGCGGTGCGCGCCGTGGGCCAGGCCAACGCCCGCAACCCCATCCCCATCATCGTCCCCTGCCACCGCGTGCTGGCCGCCGACGGCGGCCTCGGCGGCTACCTGGGCTACTGGGAGGGCGACGGCCACGCGCCCGACCTGAAGCGCTGGCTCCTCGAACACGAACGAGGGAACAGGGGACAGTAGACAGGGGACAGCAAGCAAGAAACGCAGTTGCAGGCTGTCCCCTGTTCCCTGTCCCCTGTCCCCTGCCCCTCATGCACCTCGCCCGCCTGGTCCTCCGCAACTTCCGCAACTTCGAGGAGCAGACGCTGGAGTTCCCCCCGTCCGGCGTGGCGGTGATCGGGGACAACGGGCAGGGGAAGACCAACCTCCTCGAGGCCGTCTACTACCTGGAGATCTTCCGCTCCTTCCGCGGCGCGCCCGACGAGCAGCTCGTGCGCTTCGGGGAGGAGGTGTTCCGCGTGGAGGGGCGGATGCGCGCGGCGGACGGGACGGAGCGCGAGATCGCGGCGGCGTTCGAGCGGCGGCGCAGGCGGAAGAAGGTGACCGTGGGCGGGGCGGAGCCGGAGCGGCTGGGGGAGGCCATCGGCGGGGTGGGGGCGGTGATCTTCTCCCCCTCGGACGTGGAGATCGTGGCGGGGAGCCCGTCGGGACGGCGGCGCTTCCTGGACATCGTCCTGTCGCTGGCCGTGCCGGGGTACCTGGGCGCCCTGCAGCGCTTCCGGCAGGTGCTCCACCAGCGCAACGCCCTGCTCCGGCAGGGGGCCGCGCCCGCGATGGTGGCGGCGTGGAACGAGGGGCTGGTGGCATGGGGGAGCCGGGTGGTGGCGGCGCGCGCGGCGTGGGTGCGGGAGAGCGCGGCGGGCTTCGCGGAGCACTACGCGCGCGTGGCCGGCGGCCCGCGGGGGGTGCTTGCCTACGACCCGTCCACGGGCGAGGTGGAGGGGGCGGACGACCCCCGCGAGGTGGCGGCGGCGTTCCGTGCGGAGCTGGAGCGGGTGGCGGAGCGCGAGGCGCGGCGGGGGATGACGCTGGTGGGCCCGCACCGCGACGACCTGCGCTTCGAGATGGAGCGCGGGGGAGAGGCCCCGCTCGACCTGCGCACCTACGGCTCGGGCGGGCAGCAGCGCACCGCGGCGGTGGCGCTGCGGATGGTGGAGGCGGAGACCATCCGCGCCACCCGCGGCCGCGACACGGTGATCCTCCTGGACGACGTGTTCGCGGAGCTGGACCCCGGGCGCTCCCGGCGCATCCTGGAGTGGATCGAGGGGGTGGAGGGGGCGCAGGTGATCCTCACCTCCCCCAAGCCCAGCGACGTGGAGATCCGCGGCGGGGCGCTCCCCCGGTGGGAGATGCGCGGCGGGAGGGTGCTGGCCGGACCGCTTTGACCGCACCCCCCGGATGGGCTAAATTCCCCGTCCGTCCTGCTCGCCGTTCCCGTCACTCCCGCAGATGCCCCGCGACCCCAAGGCAGGCCACCCCCAGCTCGTGGGCGACGTCCTCGCCCGCTTCCTGAACCGCAGCGGCCTGGAGGGCCGGGTGGAGGCGGCGTCCGTCCTCACCGAGTGGGCGGAGCGGGTGGGGCCGCAGATCGCCGCCGTCACCGAGCCGCTGCGCGTCTCGGGCGACACGCTGTTCGTGGCCGTTTCCACCTCGCCGTGGATGATGGAGCTGACGCTGATGAAGGGCGACATCCTGCGCCGGCTGAACGCGGGGAAGAAGGAAGGGAGGATCGAGCAGCTGGTCTTCGTGATGGGCTCCTGAGCGGGGGGCGGAAACCCTTCCCGCGCCTGGAATTCCCGGGGCACGAAAGCCCGGTGCGGGTGTATGGGACGGGGTCGGAATTTCTCGTAAACCAGAGATAGCGGAGAACATGGCTTCGACTGCCGCAGCCAACGAATACAACGCCGGGCAGATCCAGGTCCTCAAGGGCCTGGAAGCCGTGCGCAAGCGCCCGGGGATGTACATCGGGTCCACCGGGCCGCGCGGTCTGCACCACCTGGTGTACGAGGTGGTGGACAACTCCATCGACGAGGCGCTCGCCGGCTTCGCGGACCGCGTGGAGGTGACCATCCACCCGGACGACTCCATCACCGTGGTGGACAACGGCCGCGGCATCCCCGTGGACATCCACCCCACCGAGGGGGTCCCCGCGGTGGAGCTCGCGCTCACCGTGCTGCACGCGGGCGGCAAGTTCGAGAACCAGGAGGGGGGCTCGTACAAGGTGTCCGGCGGCCTGCACGGCGTGGGCGTGTCCGTGGTGAACGCGCTCTCCGAGTGGACGCGGGTCACCGTGCGCCGCGGCGGGAAGATCCACGAGATGGTCTTCTCGCGCGGCGACAAGACGCAGGAGCTGACCGTGGTGGGGAAGGCGACGGACACCGGGACCACGGTGGCCTTCAAGCCCGACCCGCGAGATCTTCCCGGAGACCACCTACTCCTTCGACACGCTCTCCAACCGCCTGCGCGAGCTGGCCTTCCTGAACAAGGGGGTCCGCATCACGCTCACGGACGAGCGGAAGCTGGAGGAAGGCTCGGAGACCCGCCGCGAGGAGTACCACTACGAGGGCGGCCTCCGGGAGTTCGTGGAGCACCTGCGCGGGACGCGCAAGCCGCTCCACCCGCTGGTGATCTACATCGAGGCCGCGCGCGCCGAGGCCGAGATGGAGATCGCCTTCCAGTACGACGACGGGTACAACGAGAACACGTTCACCTTCGTCAACAACATCAACACCCACGAGGGCGGGTCGCACCTCACGGGGTTCAAGGCGGCGCTCACGCGCACCATCAACGAGTACGCGCGCAAGAGCGGGCTCTTCAAGAAGGGCGGGCTGGAGGGTCTCTCGGGCGACGACGTGCGCGAGGGGCTCACCTGCGTGATCTCCGTGAAGGTCAAGGAGCCGCAGTTCGAGGGGCAGACCAAGACCAAGCTGGGGAACAGCGAGATCAAGGGCGTCGTCGAGAGCGTGGTGAACGAGAAGTTCATGGAGTTCCTGGAGGAGCACCCGGGGGTGGGGCGCGCCATCATCGAGAAGGCGATCTCTGCCGCCCGGGCCCGCGAGGCCGCCCGCAAGGCGCGCGACCTCACCCGGAAGAAGAGCGCGCTGGAGACGGGGGTGCTCCCGGGGAAGCTGGCGGACTGCTCGGTGAACAACCCGGAGATCTCCGAGATCTACATCGTGGAGGGCGACTCCGCGGGCGGCTCGGCCAAGCAGGGGCGCGACCGGGGGTACCAGGCGATCCTCCCGCTCAAGGGGAAGATCCTGAACGTGGAGAAGGCGCGCTTCGACAAGGTGCTCTCCAACGAGGAGATCCGCGCCATCATCACCGCCATCGGGACGGGGATCGGCGAGGACGAGTTCGACGTCAAGAACGCGCGCTACCACAAGATCATCCTGATGACGGACGCGGACGTGGACGGCTCCCACATCCGCACGCTGCTGCTGACCTTCTTCTTCCGGCAGATGCGCCAGCTCATCGAGGAGGGGATGATCTACATCGCGCAGCCGCCGCTCTACCTGGTCCGCAAGGGGAAGCAGGAGCAGTACGCCTACTCGGACGCGGAGCGGGACGAGATCCTGGCCCGCTACAAGGGCGGCGCGGCGGACGGCGAGCTGAAGGGGATCCACGTGCAGCGCTACAAGGGGCTGGGGGAGATGAACCCGGAGCAGCTCTGGAAGACCACCATGGACCCGGAGACGCGCACGCTGCTGCGGGTGGCCATGGAGGACGCGGTGGAGGCCGACTCCATCTTCCAGACCCTGATGGGCGAGGACGTGGACCCGCGCCGCCGCTTCATCGAGGAGAACGCCCGGTACGTGCGGAACCTGGACGTCTGAGACACAGGGAAGTCGGAGATGCGAGCGAGGCCGGCGGGGGTGATCCCTCGCCGGCCTCGTCCCGTTCATACCCCCTGGCGTTCGCTCCTCAAGTCCGTACCGATGTCCGCACGCCCGAGCGCAGCGGAGAACCATTCCGGGGGCTCGGCCTCGAGCGCCGCGAACACCCCTTCCTCGACCTCGGCGAACACACGCGGCCCCACCTCGGCCCGGGCCGAGTTGTCGTAGAGAACCGCGTGGTCGGCCTGCGCGAGCGCTTCGGGAAGGTGTGCGAGACTGATCCGGTACCTGCGCCGGATGTCCTCCACCGGGACGTCGTGGCCGCCTGCGCGTGCGCGCTCGGCCACACGCTGAACCGCCAGAGTCTCGGGGGCGATGCCGACGTAAAGCAGCATCAGGCCGAAGCCTCGGCGCCTCGCCTGTGACATGGTGCGGAAGATCCATCTACCTGCCAGCGTCGTTTCGACACCGAAGCTCCTCGTGGAGTCCAGGTGCTCCTGAACTCGCCTCAGTGCCTGGCGCCCAGCCGTGAACGCAGCCGCTTCCGGCGAGGCGGGACTGATCGCCCGCGCGATGTCGTCAGGGTTCACCACGGGAACATCCGGCAGCAGCATCCGGGCGAGTGTGGACTTTCCGGCACCGTTTGGACCTGCAACCACATAGATCCAGGGTCTTTCGCTCATCCACGATCGAGCGAACGGACCACGCGGAGCTCTCCGGCGGCGTCTTCCTGGAGCAGGTCGCGGCACCCGTCCGCTGCTTCGCGGACGAGGTAGCCCGGGTATGCTGAATCCGTATAGTACACCTCATGGCCGGCGAGCTTGTGGTCACGCACTGCCGCGGCCACGGCCTCGCGCCCGATGCGCTCCACCATGACGGGGCGGAGCCTGCCCGTTCGATCGAACCTCCCGTCGCGGTGCCGCTTGGTCTCCATGGTCGAGATCCGGTTCGGATGACGGTATCAACTCCTAGCCTTCAACAATAGCTGAGGTCGGGTCATCCGCGGAACCCCGAGATGAGACGTGGTCCCGCGCCGCCGCTTCATTGAGGAGAACGCCAGATACGTCAGGAATCTGGACGTCTGAGAGATAAAGACGGTGGAAACACGGACGAGGCCGGCGGGGGTGATCCCTCGCCGGCCTCGTTCACGTCCCGGTTGCGCGGTCGCCGTCTCTACGGTGCCGAGCAGCAATGATGCGTTCCGCCCTTCGCAGGTTGTCGGTCGTCCCATCCACGTAGTACTTGGCTTCTGCGGCGGTGTAAACTCCGAGCGCAGCTCGGTACGCCGCCACAGCTTCCTCGAGCCTCGCCGTCCCGCTCTCCCGCTCCCCCAAGCCCGTGAGCGCATTGCCGAGGTTGTTCTGGGCCATCGCCCACTGGAGGGGCATCCGCTCGCGCCGGTATTCCTGGAGCGCGGCTCGGAACGCCGCCACGGCCTCTTCCAGCTTCGCCGTCCCGCTCTCTCGCTCTCCCCATGTCGAGAGCGCTACGCCGAGATTGTGCTGGGCCATCGCCCACTGGAGGGGCACCCGGTCGTGCCTGTATTCCTGGAGTACATCCTGGAATGCCGCCACGGCCTCCTCCAGTCTCGCTGTTCCGCTCTCTCGCTTCCCAAGCCTCGTCAATGCGGTGCCGAGGTTGTTCTGGGCCATCGCCCACTGGAGGGGCATCTGCTCGCGCCTGTATTCCTGGAGCGCGGCTCGGAATGCCGCCGCGGCCTCTTCCAGCCTTGCTGTTCCGCTCTCTCGCTCCCCCAGCTTCGTGAGCGCTGCGCCAAGATTGCTCTGGGTCGTCGCCCAGTGGAGGGGCATCCGCTCGCGCCTGTATTCCTGGAGCGCAGCTCGGAACGTCGCCACGGCCTCCTCCAGCCTCGCTGTCCCGCTCTCTCGCCTCCCCAGGCCTGTGAGCGCATTGCCGAGGTTGTTCTGGACCATCGCCCACTGGAGGGGCGCCCGCTCGCGCCTGAATTCCAGGAGTGCAGCCCGGTACGCGACCACCGCCTCCTCCAGCCTCGCCGTTCCGCTCTCCCGCTCCCCCAGCGTTTGGAGCGCAGCGCCAAGGTTGTTCTGAATCACCGCCCACCGGAGCGGTACCCGCTCCCGTCTGTATTCCAGGAGTGCATCCTGGTACGCCGCCACGGCCTCTTCCAGCCTTGCCGTCCCACTCTCTCGCTCCCCTAGTCTTGCGAGTGCTGAGCCGAGGTTGTTCTGGGTCGTCGCCCGTTGAAGCGGGAACTGCTCGCGCCTGTATCCCTGTAGCGCGACCCGGTATGCCTCGATGCTTTCGTGAAGGTATGCGGCGTCGCCGGTCTGCTCCCCGAGAACATGTGAGCTGATGCCGTACGAGTGCCACAGGCTGGCGCGAGCGTCCGGAGATACGGAGAGGCTGTCCTGGAGCAGGTGCCGGAGCTTCCGGTTGGTCGGCCTCAGGATGTCCGCGAGGTATCTGCCCTCCTGCTCTGTCGCGGGCGCAACCGATGAAAGCGCCACCACCTCGATCTGAGTGCCGAGGGCCTGGCTGAAGTTGCGCGGGAGCGTGAGCTGCTCCTCGAAGGAGCCGTATGCGGCGCGGGGCGTCAGCTCCCCGCCACGGGAGAGGAACCGGAGGAGCAGTTTCTCCCCGGCCACCGTCCCCCAGACGAGAACGTCGGCGTCCTTGTCGCGGAGCCACTCCTCGCCGGTCCGGCGGGCGGCCTCCAGTCCCTCGTCGAGCCGCCCGACGTCGCCGAGCTGGAGGGTGCGCGGAATCCGGACCACGTGAAGGCCGTCGTGCCCTTCGAAGCTCTCGAAGAGCAGCCGCGTCTGGCTCTGGTTGGCGTCGTCGTTGGCAAGGTCCGCCACGAGCACGGTGAAGCGGTCGTCGGGCGCGGCCGGCAGCATCCATCCCCGGACCGAGCGCCAGACGTGGGCGGCGGACGGCATCCCCCCGACCGCCCAGGCCGGCAGTCCGATGGCTGTCGCCACAACCAGGGCGATCACACCCACGCGGATCTCCTTTCGGAGGTCGCCCCAGAGCCGCCCGACCCGGCCGGGAGGGGGGCGCCGCCGCTCGTTCCGGGAGGCGGCCAGCGCCACTTCCAGGGGATCGGGCTGGGGAGGGGGCGGAACGGGCAGATCCGTGCTCTCATCCGGCATGCGGCCTCTCACGGTCCGAATGCGTCAGTAGTCAAGGGCCACCACAGATTAACAGCTAGGCGCGTCAGCCGGCAATGCGCTTGAATGGCAGGAATCCACGGCTGGTGAAGATGTTGCATACCCCGCCGCCCATCGTCCCGTGGCAGCCGTTCGACCCCCGCGGGCATCCCGGATACCGCATGCCTCGTCCGTGAACGACCCCGATCATCACCGCCTTCGCGGCGCCCTGGCGGAGGCCGAGCGCGCCCGCGACCGCGCCGAGCGCCTGCAGGCGCTCACGGCTGCCCTGGCGCGCGCCCGCACGCTCGAAGACGTGGCCGACGTCGTGGTGGCCGACATGGTGGTGGCGCTGGGCGCCCGGACCGGGGCGCTGGCCGGACGCGCCCCGGACGGCGACGGCCTGGTGCTGCTCCGGACCGTCGGCTTCCCCGAGCCCGTGGCGGCCGGCGTGCGGCGGCAGGCGCTCGACCTCCGCAGCCCGCTGACGGAGTGCTTCCGCACGCAGTCGCCGGTCTGGGTAGAGGGGCGCGAGGGGCCGGAGGGGCTGGACGCGCGCTTTCCGCCCATCGCCCCGGTGTGGGACGCGCTGGGCGTGGCGTCCGCGGCGTTCGTCCCCCTCGTCGCCGCCGACGAGACGGTGGGCGTCATCTCCTTCGCCTTCGACGCGCCCCGGGAGTTCGCCCCCGAGGAGCGCGGGTTCCTCCTCGCCCTGGGGCAGCAGGCCGCGCTCGCGGTGGAGCGCGCCCGGCTCTTCGAGGCCGAGCACGCCGCGCGCGCCGAGGCGGAGCGCGCGAACCGGGCGAAGAACGAGTTCCTGGCGGTGATGAGCCACGAGCTGCGCACCCCGCTCAACGCCATCGGAGGGTACGCGGAGCTGATGGAGATGGGGATCCGCGGGCCGGTGACCGAGCAGCAGGCCGAGGACCTTCGCCGCATCCAGACGAGCCAGCGCCACCTGCTGGGGCTCATCAACGAGGTGCTCAACTACGCCAAGCTCGAGACCGGGACCGTCCACTACGACATCGCCGAGGTGCGCATGCGCGACGCGCTCGCCGGCGCCGAGGCGCTGGTCGCGCCGCAGGCGCAGGCGAAGGAGCTCATGCTGACCGTCGCGCCGTGCCCGCCCGCGCTCACCGCGCGGGCCGACGCCGAGAAGGTGCGGCAGATCCTGGTGAACCTGCTCTCCAACGCGGTGAAGTTCACCGACCCCGGCGGGCGCGTGGACCTCGCGTGCGCTGCGTCCGGGGACCGCGTGCACGTCGTGGTGCGCGACACGGGGATCGGGATCGCGGCGGACCAGCTCGACCGCGTGTTCGAGCCGTTCGTGCAGGTGCGCGCCGACCTGACGCGCACGGCCGAGGGGACGGGGCTGGGGCTGGCGATCAGCCGCGACCTCGCCCGCGGGATGGGGGGCGACCTGACGGCGGAGAGCACCCCCGGCGCGGGGAGCACGTTCACGCTCACGCTCCCCGCGGCGTAGGACAGCGCCCGCCGCGTCCGGGGCTGGACGTCTGGCAGGCACGGAATATCCGGCAGAGGCTCGGTCGTGGCGGTTCGCGGTCCGAAACCCCCCGCCGTCCCGGAACAAGATGCCCGTCGTGACCCTGAACATCGTGATCTGGACCGTGAACACGGGGATGGGTGCCCCCTACTCCGGGAACATCGCCGGCAGCGTTCCCATGGCCGGCAGCTTCGAATACCGCCTCGCGAAGCTGAAGGATGCGCTCGGTGTCGCGCGGGGCTGGTTCGGCGGCCAGCCCCATCCCGAGCCGGCGCTGGACATCTTCATCGCTCCGGAGGACCTGTTCAGCGCCGACGAGGGTGAGGCGGACCTGAAGTGCCGGCTCATGCTGGAAGCCGTGGCTCCCGGGCTCAGCAAGGGCCTCCTCCTGATCCCGGGAACGATCCACTGGAGGAAGCCGGTCGATGCGGAGCTGGACGACCGCGGGGAGCACGGGGGCGCGAAGCAGGAGAAGCGCGATGCCCTGCGCCAGCGGAACGCGTACCAGCCGAACCGGGGGGAGAAGGTGTCGGGCCCGCTGCTGGAGCGCTACACGGACCTCCACACCGGCTACTACAAGCGGGTCGGCCACCTGGCGGCCCAGATCGATCCGATGGGCGCGGCTCCGATCCCGGACGAGCAGCTGTCGCAGTTCACGGTGCCGACCATGTACCAGGGGCGGATGAACAAGGAGCTGGAGAGTTTCGCGGCGTCGGGGAAGAGGCTCAAGGAAGCCTACGAGGGGAAGAAGCCGGCCTACGTGGTGCGGAACACGGCCTACGCCTTCCACGACGGCTTCCGGGTTCTGAAGTACCACAAGCGATGGGCCAGCACGACCACCCCGGAAACGTCCAAGCGGAACGGCGAACTGCACGAGTTCATCCCCGGGCACCGGAGCGGCAACTTCCCGGTGACGATTCAGGGGAGTGGGTACACAGTCACGTTGAAGTGCGGGCTGGAGGTCTGCGCTGACCACGGGCCCGAGACGCTCGCCCATTCGGAGGGAGGGCGGGCTCTCGACCTCCACTTCATCGTGTCCAACATGGTTTCGAACCGGTCCGGGAGCCTGGCCGCCCGGAGCGGAGGCTTCGTCGTGCACGCCAGCTCGGAGTGCATCGGGAGCGCGGACGCCCACTCGGGACCGTCCGGTGTGTACACGCACGACGGCAAGCCGGCGCTGCAGGCGAAGATGGAGAAGATCGACCCCGGCTACCTGCTCTTCTACACCTGCGAGCTGAAGACGACCTGAAGCGGACAAGGGAAAGCGACTTGCGCCGGCGCGCTCCATTCCGTAGTCTCCCCAGTGTCCTCCTAACGATAGCGGTCAAAGTGGACAGGGCTCCGGCGAGCGCCCCGAGATCGTCTACGAGCGCGGCCCGCTGCGGCCGGTGCCCGTGGAGGACCTCCGCGCGTTCATGAAGGAGTTCGTGGACCGCACCTCGCTCCGGCACGCCAAGGCCGTCACCCACATCGGGTACGAGGCGATCCGCCAGTTCGTGGAGGGGGAGACCGAGCAGCCGCACGCGCGGACCCTGCGCGCCTTCACGGTGCTGTACTGGCGGGAGCGCGGCCTGGTGTTCGTGGCCGAGGCGGGCGGCTCGGAGCCGCCGGTGTTCTGGTCGTCGGAGCTGCGCGCCATCTTCCCCGGCGGGAAGGAGCAGGCCCTGGCCGATGCGCGGAAGCTCTGGGAGCTGGCGGGACGGCACCCGGACGAGATCCCCGCCACCTCGCCGGCGTTCCGGAAGTGGGTGCTGCGCCTGATCGAGGCCGAGTACCGCGACGAGCTCCCCTACCGGAAGCCCGGGCGGCGGGGAGGCGGAGGCGGAAAGAAGAGCGGGGAGCCGAAGTAGCCGGCTCCCCGCTCTTCTTTCACGGTGGGGTGTCCGTGGCGGCGCCGCACTCCGCGCCCGCGGTGGGGAACCAGCCGACGACGGGGCGGTGGTCGGAGCCGAAAGTCTCCGGGACGCGCACGGCGCGGCCCCTGGCCCCGGAGGCGGACCGGGCGAACAGGTAGTCCAGCCGTCCCATGCGGTGCGTCCGCCCGTACTCCACGGGCGGCGAGTGCGGGAAGCGGCGGCGCAGGTGCGCGACGGTGCCCAGGCGGGAGAGCGGCGAGTTGAAGTCCCCGCCCATCACCAGCGTCCGCTCCCCGGAGAGGGCATCGCCCAGGACGCGGGCCTGGTACCCGTTCACGAGCACGTCCAGGTGGGCGCTCGCCACCCGCATGCACCAGGGCGCCCCCGCGGCCGTGGTGCCGCGGACGCTCGCCACCGCCGCCGCGCGCCGCTGGAGCTGCACCGGGAGCTCCACCACGGCGAGCTCCGAGAGCGGGAGGGTGGAGAGGACGGCGTTGCCGCGGTCCTCCTCCGTGGCGGGGTCCCCGGTGTGGCCGTTGCGCATGGAGGGGACGTAGAGCAGAGAGAGCCCCAGGCTGTCGGCCGCCTCCACCACGCTCATCCGCCGCTTCCCCGGCGGCGCCTCGCGGTGCCCCTCGGGGACGGGGATGCCGGGCTTCCCCGCCGGCACCGGGAGCCCCGCCCGGTAGACCTCCTGCAGGAGGAGCACGAAGTGCCGGGGAGCGCCGCCCGGGAGCGCGCCGGAGCGCAGGCGGTCCACCAGCTCCACCACGTCCCCGCCCCCGATGTGGGTGTTCCAGGTGATCACCGCCAGGGAGTCCGCCCCGCCGGGCCCGGGCGCGTCCGGCGTCGTGTCCACCGCCACCCCGCCCACCGTCTCGCACCACGCGTGCAGCGTCGCGCGGTCCTCCGCCGACGCGGGCGCCATCCACCGCACCTCCGGGAGGGGGGCCGCGGGGCGCCCCACAGGGACCACGGTCCGGCAGGGCGCCAGGGAGGGCACCCGCACCACGCGGCTCGCGGCCCCGCACGCCGCCGCCGCGAGCACGGCGGCGGCGAGCGCCGCCCGCCGGAGCGTCAGCGCCCCCACGGCGCGGGCGGCGGCGCGACGGGGCGGCGCAGGTCGAACTCCACCCGGAACCGCCGGTCCGTCCCCTCGCGCCGGAGCGCGTAGGCGAAGCGGTCGCCGGGCACCACCTCCACCGTCCAGACGTTGGTGGCCGCGGCGGGGAGGAGCGCGGCCGTGAAGGCGTCGGCGGGGAACTCCTGGCGCGCGGCGGTCCCCGGGCCGCGCGCGTCGCCGCCGTACTGCGTCACGCGGTCCTCCGAGCCGTCCTCGTGCCGGTGGTCGTGCTTGAGGCGCAGGCCGGCGGCCGTGCGGGTGAGCACCCAGGTGCGCGAGCGGTCCCCGCCCACGTGGAAGGGGACGCGGATGGTGTCCGCGCCGCACTCGCGGACGTGCATCACCAGCGCCTTCCCGGCGAAGGCGGCCGTGTCCGAGGCGTTCCCCTGCGACAGCCTTCCCTCGAACGCCTGGCCGCAGAGCCGCCGGAGGCCGCTCCAGAACGCCTCCTGCTCGGGAGCGAGGCGGCCCGTCCCCCGCGGCGTGGAGACGCAGGCGGCGAGCAGGAGGCAGACGACTGGCAGGAGGGTACGGGTCATGGGGGTGTCGTTCGGGACGGGGGAGAGTGCAGGAGCCGGAAATATAGCCTACCAGACCACCTCCACCCCGGCGGCGCCCGCGATCTCCGGGTCGCGCGTGATGAGCGGGAACCCCAGGTACGCGGCGGTAGCGGCGATCAGCCGGTCGCCTCGCTCCGGGATGGAATAGAACTCCTCCGCACGGTGGATGATATCGAGGGACAGGTCAACGTACCGGAAGCCGCGCATGGAGAAGAGGGCCGTGCTCCACTCGGAGAAGCCGCCCTGGAGGGAGATGCGCCTGTGCCGGGCGGCTTCGGCGACTTCCACCAGGGCGAGCCCCGGGACGTAGATGGTGGCGCGGCCCTCCTCGGCCGCGGCGAACACCTCTCGGCCCCGGGGCCCGAGCTTCTTCCAGAAACCATTGCCGTACCAGATCAGCGGATGGGCGTCGGTGACCGCGATCTCAATCATCGGCGAACATGGAGTCCAGCTTCTTCTGCAGAAGCTCCTCCTGTTCCCGGCGGTTCCGGGCGATCCACTCCTCGATCTCCTCGGCCGTGTAGTCGGACTGGATGCTCCCCGCCAGCCTGAACCCGTCGTCCGGAATCGCTTTTCTCAGCTCCGTGACCATGGCCTCCAGGTACCGGTAGTGCGACTCGTCCACCAGGACCGCGCGCTCCTTCCGGTCGCGGTGCTCGATCACCACCGCCGAGTCCGGCGTCTCCGTGACGTACTCCACCAGGTCGTAGAGCTTGGCGCGCGCCTCCGACACGGTCATCCGCTTCCGCTTGGGCATGGGACACTCCTCGAATCGTACGGGTTACCCGTACAACTTAGCGCCGCCCCGCTCCGGAAGCAACATTTCCTGCCTTCCTTCAGGACGCGGGGTGGTACGAGCCATGCATCCGCTCCGCGCCCCCGCCGGCCGGCTCCGGCACGGCGGAAGTAGGGACACCGAAACACGATACGCCAGGAGGCACGCATGAAGATGGACTCGCTCAAGGACCTCTACGTGGACCAGCTCCGCGACCTGTACAGCGCCGAGAACCAGATCCTCAAGGCGCTTCCCAAGATGGCGGAGAAGGCGTCGCACCCGGAGCTGAAGGCGGCCTTCCAGGAGCACGAACAGGTGACCCGCGAGCAGGTGCGGCGCCTGGACCAGGTGTTCACCGACCTGGGGGAGAAGCCGTCCGGGCACCACTGCAAGGGGATGGAGGGGCTCCTCAAGGAGGGCGAGGAGCTGATGGCGATGAAGGTGGATTCCGACGTGCTGGACGCGGGGCTCATCACCTCGGCCCAGCGGGTGGAGCACTACGAGATGGCCGGGTACGGCACGGTGCGCACCTTCGCCCGGCAGCTCGGGCTGAACGACCAGGCCGAGATCCTCCAGCGGACTCTGGACGAGGAAGGGAGCACCGACGAGCGGCTCACCCAGCTCGCCGAGCGGGTGGTGAACCCCGACGCGATGCGGTAGCCGCCGCGGAAGGCGGGGGCGGTCCGCGGGCCGCCCCCCGCCGAGAACGCCGAGCCCACCGCCACGGAGTCCATGCCCCCCGCGGGCGGGACCCCGCAGGGCGTGCCCGTCCCGCCGGCCCCGAGCGGCCCCGGCGCGGACACCAGCACCGTGCGGCCGTAGGGCGGGTCCGCGCCGCTACTCCCCCGCGGCCCCGCCGGCGCGGGGGAGCACGCGCGTCTCCCCGTGCCGGGGAATCCAGAGCCGCTCCGGTGGGAGCCCCGCCTCCGCCCAGGCGGCGCGCGCGCGGACCGGGGGCTCCAGCGGGTCCTCGTCGGTGAGGCGGAAGGTGCCCCAGTGCATCCCCGCGAGCACCCCCGCCCCGCCCAGGTCCAGGTACGCCCGCACGGCCTCCTCCGGGTTCATGTGCGCAGGGCGCATGAACCAGCGCGGGTCGTACGCGCCGATGGGGAGGAGCGCCGCGTCCAGCGGGCCGAAGCGCTCCCCGATCTCCCGGAACCCCCGGAAGTACCCGCTGTCCCCGCCGAAGTAGACCTTCCGCCCGCCCGCCGTCTCCAGCAGGAACGAGCCCCAGAGCCGGTCGTTCATCTCCCGCAGCCCGCGGCGGGTCCAG
Source organism: uncultured Gemmatimonadales bacterium (assembly GCA_963733105.1). Lineage (GTDB taxonomy): Bacteria > Gemmatimonadota > Gemmatimonadetes > Longimicrobiales > Longimicrobiaceae > JAFAYN01. Next base: position 200,048 of record CAVTCB010000018.1, read on the forward strand.
TGCTGCACCGGGAGACAGGTCACCCGCGCCGCGCCCGCCAGCTCCGTGGCCTCCCCCCAGTCCAGCTCCGTCACGCTCCGCACCCCGCGCTTCCCCATCCACTCCCGGTAGGCGAGCGGCGTCACCCAGCGCAGCGCGTCGCCGAAGCGCTCGTGGAGGCGGCGGACGGTCCCCTCGTCCAGGTGGTCGTAGTGGTCGTGCGAGAGGAGGACGGCGTCGACCTCCGGGAGCTCTTCCCAGGGGAGGCCGGGCGGGACGAAGCGCGCCGGGCCGATGCGCTGCGACGGCGAGGCGCGCCGGCTCCACACCGGGTCGGTGAGGAGGTTGAGGCCGCCCGCCTGCACCAGGAAGGTGGCGTGCCCCACCCAGGTGATCCGCACCTCGTCCGCCGGGGCGCGGGGGCGGGCCACCTCCGGCTCGGCGAGGGGGAGCGCACCGGGCGGAGGGTCGGGCGCCCGCCTGCTCGTGAGGCGCTCCCACTGCCAGCGCAGGAGCGAGCCGGCGCCGCGCTCGTCGGGCGCCTCCAGCGGCCAGGGGATGCGGAAGGTGCCGTCGGCGGCGTGGTGGGCGGGGCGCTGCTGTTCGTGCACCGGGGCTCCGGGTGGCGGTTCGGCTCTTACGTCTGGCAGCAGGCGTGCCGTGGGGGCCTGGCGGAGGTGGGGCCGCTCCGGAGCCCGGCAAACAGCGCCGGTCTCCTGCGCGGGGGCGGTGAGCCCCGGAAACGGCCCCGGGTCTCCCCGCCCGCGGAGGGAGCCAGCCAAACCGCCGGCTGTCTCCCTCCGCAACGGATCATGTGGGTGGGACTTCCGTTCATCGTGGGTGCTCCTGTCCCCGGGTGAGGGAGGCCGCCGGGCTGAACGGGCCTCCGTTGCTTACCTGCGTCAGATCGTATAACACTGTTAAGTAGGTGGCACAAAAAAAAGATGCCTGGAGGACGCCGGGGGCGCCTCAGGCATCCGGCCGGACGATCCCCCGGATCAGCACCTCCACCATCAGCCGCACGGCCTCGCGCTGCGGCCCCCAGTTCACCCAGGGGTCCTCCCCCTTGGCGATGCGCAGCGACACCACTCCGTGCACCCCCGCCCACACCAGCTGCGCCAGGTGCTCCGCGTCGTCGAGCCCCGGGCGGAACTTCCCCGCCTCGATCCCCGCCGCCACCGTCGCCCTGAGGAACTCGTACGCGTCCTCCTCCGGGTTCCCCCGGTTCACGCGCGTGCTCGTGTCCATGGGCGGCGTGGGGGTCATGAACATGAGGCGGTAGTGGTTCGGGTACCCGATGGCGAACTCCGCGTACGCCGTCCCGAGGGTGCGCAGCCGCTCCACCGGGTCCGCAATCCCCGCGATCTCCCGGAACGCGCCGGACAGGGCCATGAAGTCGCAGGCGCACAGCTCCTGGAAGAGCGCTTCCTTGTCCTTGAAGTGGAAGTAGATGGCCGTGGGCGAGTACTCGATCGCGCGGGCGATCATCCGCATGGACACGGCCTCGTACCCGTGCTCCACGAAGAGCACGCGGGCGGCGTCCAGGATCTTGCTGCGGAGCTCGGTGCGCTCCCTCTCGCGGCGTTCTGCGATTCCCAATCTCGGTCTCCCGGGTGAGTGCTACGGTAGAATACTTAACGGTGTTAAGCGACGCGGTCAAGACGTTCGGAAGCGGACCGGGCCAAGGTTGACAAACGTACGGCGCAGAACGAACGTAGGCGTTCTCCCGCAGTGTCTGACGGCTTCCGGCCGCACCTCTTCCCAACGGAGACCCCTCATGCGCCTGTCCGGCTTCCGTGTCCCGCTGCGCGCGGGCCCGCTCGCCGCCGCCGTGCTCCTCCTCGCCGCCTGCGACCGGGACCCGGTCGGGCCCTCCCTCGGCGCGCCCGAGGGCGCCCGGCGGGACGAGGTGGAGGCCGCGGCCTTCAACGGCCGCATCCGCATCGGCGTGGTGCAGGCCGCCTCGCACGGTCACGCTGGGGAGCGCCGCCGACTACACGGTCCGCGACAAGGCGACCGACGCCGTGCTGATGAGCGGGACCAACGGCACCGTCTCCGTCGCCCTGGCCTCCGTGGTGCTCTCCTGGTACCGCCTCCAGGTGGTGTGCGGGAGCACGACCGCGGTGGCCACCCGCAAGGCGGCGGCCGAGGCCGCGGGGTACCCCACCTTCACCGAGTTCGTCCCGGCGGCCAACTGCACCCGGCTCTTCCTGGGCCGCTTCGCGCCACCGCCGGCCAACACCTTCGCCGCGCGCACCGCCTTCAAGAACCAGCTCGTCACCCAGGGTCACGCCGCCGCCGACGCCTTCTGGGTGGTCAAGGCCGACCCCGGCCTCACCGTGTACCGGGTGACCCGCGGCTCCACCACGGTGGACGCCACCAGCCCGGTGGTGCTCACCTCCTCCGACGGGATCGTCACCATCGCCGGCGCGAAGTACCGCGACATGGCCGAGGTGCGGGTCAACGGGGCGGGGACGCTGGCCGGGATCAACGAGCTCCCCATGGAGCAGTACCTGTACGGCGTGGTCCCGCGCGAGCTGGGGCCCATCGCCTACCCCGAGCTGGAGGCGCTCAAGGCCCAGTCCGTCGCCGCCCGCACCTACGCGCTCTCCGGGCTCGGCAAGCGCGGCTCCGACGGGTACGACCTCCGCGCCACCACCGACGACCAGGTGTACGGCGGCTACTCCGCCGAGCACCCGCTCTCCACGCAGGCCGTGGACGAGACCGCCGGGATGGCCGCCACCTACGACGGCAAGCTGATCACCGCGCTCTACTCCTCCACCTCCGGCGGCCACACCGCCGACAACGAGGAGGCGTTCAACGCCGCCGCTACCCCCTACCTGCGCGGCATCCCCGACGCGGAGCGCGGCCAGGCGCTGGAGCACGTCCCCTCGCTGGAGGTGTTCCGGTCGCACGCCAACCCCAGGTCGCTGCGCAACGCCAAGGAGGGCGACTTCGAGTCGGACTGGGCCCGCTTCCACCGCTGGACCTTCGAGTGGTCCATGGACGAGATCAGCAGCGTGATCTCCGCCTACGCGGGGCAGCCGGTGGGGAAGGTGCTGGCCATCAACGTCACCGAGCGGGGGCCGTCCGGGCGGGTGCTCGCCATCGAGTACGTCACCGAGGCGGGGACCTTCACCGACACCCGCGACCGCATCCGCTCCTCGCTGCGCTACATCGGTGCGAGCGGCGCGCCCACCAACTTGCTGAGCACGCTCTTCTTCGTGGAGCCGACCATGGATCGCAAGTCGGGTGAGCAGACGGGGTACGTGGTGTACGGCGGCGGGTTCGGGCACGGGGTGGGGCTGTCGCAGACCGGGGCCGTGGGGATGGCGCAGAAGAAGCACACGTACGAGGAGATCCTCAAGCACTACTACCGGGGGATCGAGCTGACCCGCTGGTACTGAGGGTCGGATTCGGCTTCGGGGCCGCTCCGGAGCCCGGCAAACTACGCCGGTCTCCTGCGCGGGGGCGGTGAGCCTCGCGATACTGCTGCGAGTCTCCCCGCCCCGGAGTGAGCCAGCCGAAACTGCCCGGCTGTCTCCCTCCGCAACGGATCATACGGGTACTGCGAACGACTGAACGACGACGGGGCGGCGCCATCGCGGCGCCGCCCCGTCGTTGCCGTCAGTCCGCGAAGGCGGACTTCGTGCCGTTGTTGCAGCGAATTCATTCGCCCGGTGCCGTTGCAGGCTGTCCCCTGTCCCCTGTTCCCTGTCCCCTGCGGTTCCTAGTACCTCCGGTTCCGCTCGAAGTCGCTGGCGTCGTAGCCGCGGCCGCGGTAGCCGTGGTCGTAGGCCTCGGGGCGGCGGCGGACGTAGCGCGGGTCGTACTCGCCGCCTCCGCCCATGTAGCCCTGGTCGCCGCGGTCGACGGGGGCGCGGCCGGCCGCCTGCCGCCCTCTCCCCTCCTGGCCGCCCCGGTACCCCCGGTCGTAGCCGCCCTGCCCGGGACCGCCCCGGTAGCCGCGGTCGTAGCCGGCGGGCCAGGGGCGGCCCTCGCCGCGCACCCAGGCGCTCCCGGTGGGGGTGGTGTTCATGGCGATCCCCTCCGAGCCGCCCTGGTAGCCCTCGTGGTAGCCGCCCACCCAGGGGCGGCCGCCGCGGCCGGAGCCGAAGGTGTCCAGGCGGCGGTACCCCCGGTCGTAGCCGCGGCTCCGGTCGCCGTGGTCGAGGTCGTAGCCTGCGCGATATCGTGTCATGATCGTATCCCTGGTGTTGCACGGGTTCGCCACACATTATTGTGGCAGGCGGCCCCCGGCTCCGGGGTCGCAACCTCCGTTCCAGGCGGAACCCTGCCCGCCGCCTTCCGGTAGAACCCTGCCGGACACCCGATCCACCCCCCGCCCGGAGGCATCCCCCCCCCTGGACGCACACGGCCGATCCGCTCCCGACTGTTCCCGCGGCGCCTGCCGCGTGGCACCGTTCTGGCGAAAAGATCGGCCCGCAGGAAGGTGACCCGGTGCGGCCATCCCGGCGGCCGCACCCCGCGCAAGGCGGGGAGCGTCGGACGCCACGGTCCGCCCCCGCCCTCCCCCGAAGCCCGGGAGTGCCAGTTGCGGAAACCTGAGCGCAGCGGTGCCCTTCGCAGAGAGCTGGAGCACCGGATCAAGAACGGACGATGCGTCTACTGCCGGGCCTCGGCGGTGCCCGACAACCCCCTCACCCGGGAGCACGTGATCCCCAGGGCCCGGGGGGGACGACGAAAAGACCTCCGCATCATCGTCCCCGCCTGCGCCCGCTGCAACCAGCGGCGCGGCTGCCAGGAAGTCGTCCTCTTCCTCCTCGCCCGTCCCCGCCGCATCTCCGCCTTCCTCGAGTACCTCGCCACTCTCCCTCCCGACCTCATCCGCGAGATCGACCTGCGCATCTTCGCCGAGCTGTACGCGGCCGTGTGGCTGCTGCGGGAGAGCGCGTCGCAGGGGCGGGAGTGGCGCGCCCACGCCGCGCGGCTCTGCGCCGGGAGGCGGCTCCACCGGCGGCGCTACGCCGCCCGGCGGGCCATCCTGGCGATGGAGTGCCGCCTGGAGCGGGTGCGGGAGCGCGCCGCGCACCCGGAGGGGCCGAGCTGCCTCCTCCCGGACCGGGCGGAGCGGCCGCGGCACCGGGTGGAGCGGTCGTGCGAGGGGCTGCTGGGGAGCCTGGTTACGCTGCTCTCGGTGGTGTGGGGCGTCTCCGCCGAGCGGGTGGTGGGTGAGCTGGCGCGCGAGATGGACCGTCCCGCCGCCCGCGACGACGGCCGGCGCCCCTTCGGGGGCGAGGAGGAGGAGGAGGCGGGCGCCGAGGTGGTGTCTCTGGACGGCTGGCGGCGGCGCGGGGGCCGTCGCAGGCGGACGCGCGTGGACGCCCGACGCGGGAGAGGGCCGCGCCGGGGCGGGCGGGCCGCATAGCGAAAGGGGAGGCCTGGCTGGCTGCCGGGCTTCCCCTTCGTTATTCGGGCTTCGGTGCGTGGTGTCGGCGTCGGCGGGGCGCTCCCTCCGGAAAGCAAGAACTCGCTTCGCTCAGACAGCTTGCTTTCCTCCGGGAGCACCCCACCTCCTCCCGTGGGCGGCTCCTACTACAACTACGCGCGCAGTCGGCAGTTACGTGAGGGATGCGAGCCCGAAGGGGCGAGACCCGCGCGCAGTTTGCGCGGGGCTCGACTCCGTTAGCGAGCGTTGTTTGCTCGCTTACGGAGCCGCAGCCCGACCCCGGCGCCAGCCGGGGGCACGCCCAAATCCCGCCCCTGATTCAGTAACGCCGACCCCACCCCCCGTCCCGCAAGTCCCAGTCGTACCCGAAGCGCATGTTGTCCTGCAGCGGGTCGCGCGGCACTTCGGGCTGCGGGCGGAACCACCCCCGCGAGGTGCTCGTGCCGCCGATGGTCCGGTAGGAGTGGCGGTAGTCCTCCATGTCCCCGATCCGGCCGATGCGATCCCCGCCGTACGGGTTGTAGTTCCGCTCGAAGCCGCGGTACGGCCGGTCGTAGGTGTAGTCGCGGTTGTAGCGCGCGGTCACCCGGTTGGAGTACCCGCCCGCCGCCATCCGCGGGTAGGCGAAGTCGCGGCCGTACCCCCCGGCGCGCGGCCGGGCCCCGCCCCCGCGCGGGAAGGAGGTGGTCTCGTCGTAGCCGCGGAGCCCGAAGTCGTATCCCCGATCGTAGCGAGCCATGTGCGTCTCTCCAGGTTCGGTTCCCGGCCGGCGGCGTCCGGCGCGGCCGGGGAGGCACGGACGCTGCAAGCCGTGTTCCCCGCTTCGTTTCCCACGCCCGGAGGCCGCGTTGGCACACCTCAACGACCTGTACCGCGAGTACGAGTCGCGGCACTACCCGCCCACCCGCCGCCTCGACCTGCAGGGCGAGGGGCCGGCGACGGCGCGGGACCGCGCCCTCCGCTGGATCCAGACCTTCGCGCACGAGCAGCCGGGCGCCGAGCTCCTCCTGGTGCTGGAGCGGGGGCGGCGCGAGGCGGCGCACCGCAAGAGCGCGGTGCGCCTGGCGGTGGAGGGGATGCTGAACGAGCTGTCGGGGAAGCTGGTGGAGTGGTGGCAGCCGTTCGGGCCGGGGAGCATCGCGCTGCGGATCGCGCGCGACCCGGGGATGTTCGCGCCCGGGCCGCAGCGCCCCGGGGCCGCTCCCGGCGACGGGCGGACGCCCGAGACGGCGGGGCAGAAGTACCTCCCCCCCGAGGCGGACATCCCGGACGAGCTGCTCCCGCTGGCCCGCCGCGCCGCGGACCTGCGCCGCACGCGCGAGGGGCTCTCCGTGTCCATCCAGGAGGTGGTGCTGAAGGGGGTGTGGATCGAGGCGCAGGCCGCGGCGATGGGGGAGCGGACCAGCTTCGAGGAGGCGCTGCGCCGGATCGTGCGCGCGGAGGAGCAGCTGGCGCTGGAGGACGACGAGTGGGGGTGAGGCGGGTCAGCGGCTCCCGGAGGCGGCCAGGAACTGGTCCATGGCGAGGGAGCACCCCCGCGCCTCGGCGCCCTGCGCCCGCCCCAGGAGGCGGACCCCCTCCGGGGTGACCACGCCCAGGTCGGCGGTCTGCACGGCCATGACGGAGCCGAGGTTGGCGAGGTCCCAGTGGCGGAGCACCCCGGTCTCCCCGTCGGGGAGCGCTTCCAGCGTCTCGGGGTCCACCGCGCGGGTGCGCACCCACGCCGGGCCGCGGTGCAGCCGCGGGGCCGCCACCCCGGCCACGCCGTCGTAGAACTGGGAGCTCATCTCGGTCATCCCGTACTCGTTGACGCACCACTCCGCCCCCACCCCCAGCCGCTCCCCGAGCGCGGTGTACAGCTCCTCGCGGGTGACCTCCCGTGAGCGCCCCTTGAAGCCGCCCGTGTCCATCACCCGGGACCCGGCCGGGAGGGCGTAGCGCTCCCCCGCGGCGTCCAGCCAGTGCACGAAGGCGAAGCTGGTCCCCAGCACGCACACCGGGACCCCGTCCGCCTCGGCCTCCCGCAGCGCCGCGGCGAAGCCCGCGTGGTCGATCCCCGCCTCCCCCACCAGCCACGCGCTCCCCTCCGCCCCCCACTCCCGCGCCACCTCCCCCACCATGTGCGACAGGGAGGAGTCGGGCGCCTCCTCCGGCGGCAGGATCAGCGAGAGCATCCGCACGGCCCGCCGCTCGGGGAGGAGGTGCGCGGCGAACCCCTCCCGCAGCGCCGCGTCGTACAGGGCCAGGTCGGGGAAGTGGTGCTCCCCCCGGCGCTCCGGCCCCGCCGTGGTCCCGCTGGTCCGGAACACCGCCCGCGCCGCCCCGGGCCCGCCGCACACCAGCGGCGCCGCCTTGAAGGCGTCCGTCGGCACCGCCGGCACCTCCGTCCAGTGCCCCACCGTCTCCGGCGTCGCCCCCCGCCGCTCGCAGAACGCCCGGTACGGCGCGTTGCACGCGAACTGGTGCGCGAACACGGCCAGTGCGAGCGCGTCGAACTCCGCGTCGGGGATCTCCGCCGTCCCGGCCCGGATGCGCTGGAGGAGCCGGTCGCGGAGCTGTTCGAAGGTGTCGGTCAACGTGGCGGCGCGGTCAGGGGTGTCTCGGACGCGGGAGAATAGGCCGGAGCGCCCGGGAGCGAAAGTGCCGTTGCCGTTCCATAGTTCCCAAATCAGCAGCGGAGGGAAACCCGCCGTAGTTGGGCGGGGTTCCCTCCGCGCGAGGGGAGACAGCCGGGCTGTTTCGGCTGGCTCCCGGAGCCCGCGTAGAAGACCGGCGTAGTTTGCCGGGCTTCGGAGCGGCCCGCCTCAGCGAAACAAAGTCACGGCCCCGCGTAGCTCGCCAGCAGCTCGCCCAGCTGCTGCTGCACTCCCCGCGCCCCCCCCGTGTTCCGCCCGTTGTAGATGAACGAGAACGCCACGTTCTCCCCGCTCTTGGTCTTCACGTAGCCGGACAGCGACCGCACCCCCCGGATGTAGCCGGTCTTGGCGTGCAGGTTCCCTTCCGCCGCGCCGCCGTTGAAGAGCCGCCGCAGCGTCCCGTTGCGGTCGCCGGCCAGGGCCATGGACTCGTGCAGCGCCCGGCTCCACGGGCGCCGGTCGGCGTAGGCCAGCGCCGTGACCATGGCCAGCGCGCTGGTCTTGTTCTGCGCCGAGAGCCCCGAGCCGTCCGCCTGGTGGATCTGGCCGCGCGGGGTCCGGGCCTTCTCTTCGAAGAACTTGGCCGAGGCCGCGGGGCCGCGCTCGTAGCTCCCCACCCCGATGCTGCGCGCCGACGCGGCCTTCCAGACGTGCTCGGCGAAGAAGTTGTCCGAGTCGCGGTTCAGCTTGGGGAGCATCTCCGCCAGCGTGATGGAGTAGTGGCGGTGGACCAGCTTGGCGCCGTCCGGGGTCTTCCCGCGGCGCACCGGCCCCTGCACCTGGATTCCCTCCTCGCGCAGCGCCTGGCGCAGCGCGGCGGGGGCCAGGAGCGAGGCGTCGGCCACCCCCACCGGGTAGCGGTTGGGCCGGCCGGCGATGATCCCGCCCTTGATCTGGATGGTGTCCTGCCCCGGCTTCCGCACCGCCCACCCGCGCCCGCCGCGGTTGCTCGCCAGCGACACCACGGGGATCTCGGGGACGTCGGGCTCGCGCGCGAACGCCGCCCGCCCGCCCGGCCCCGGCGTGGCGTTCACCCAGAGGATGTTGCGCTGGAAGGCGAGCCCGTTGACGGTGGGCGCGTAGTAGGCCGCGCCGTTCCCCGTGTCCGCCGGCCACTCCGGCCCGTAGAACAGCGTGTCGAAGACGCTGGGGTCCCCCACCACCCCGCCCGTCACCGCCTTCACCCCGCGCGCCTTGAGCTGCCGCGCCAGGATGCGGATGGGGTTCATGGGGTCCTTGTCGAACTCCGGGTACCCGTACGCCGGGTCGCCCGAGCCGCGCAGGTACAGGTCTCCGCGCACCACCCCGTCCTGCGGGACCGGGCCCGGGAGGAGGAGGTCGGTGGGGAAGCGGTAGTCGGGCCCCAGCATCTCCAGCGCCCAGATGGCGCTGTAGACCTTGTTGTTGGACGCGGGGACGTGCGGCTGGTCCGCGTTGATGGAGAAGAGCGGGCGGCGGCGGTCCATGGACCAGGCCATGACCGTCCACCCCTCGCTGCGTCCTACGATCGCCTCCGCCTGCGCCTGGAGCGGCGCCTGCGCCTGCCGCGAGGGCGCCGCGCGGGGAGTCAGGAGGGCGGCGCCCGCCGCGAAAACGGCGAGCCCGAGGGCCCGCCGCCGGGTGCTTCTGCTCGTCATTCGTGCTCCGGTTGTCAGCTCGCCTGCGTCTCGACCCCGGCGCGGGGGTCCTCGGTGCGTCCCGAGGTCTCGTGCATGTGCTCCAGCATCATCTGCTGCACGCGGAACCCGGCCCGGGTGTTCTCCTCCATGTCCAGCACCACCTCGAAGAAGGCGGACACCGCCAGGATGATCACCGCGCCCACCACCGTCCCCAGCAGGGTCATGATGTTCGACTGCACGGTCACGCGGTCGTCCCCCAGCCCGTACGCGAAGACCAGGACCCCCAGGAGGAGGGTGATGATCCCCAGGAAGCGGAGGAAGTTGAGGAGCGCGCGAAGGCCCCCGTAGCGCTTCTCCACCCCGGCCAGGCGGCTGGGGGTGCGGCGCTCGCGGAGGAGTGCTTGGCAGTTGGGGCAGTGGTCCTGCTTGGGATCATCCACCACGGTCCCGCAGTTGGTGCACTGGACCGGGGTACTGAAGAGGTGCATGCTCATGGTGCGCCGGATGCGGGAGCGCGGCGCACTGACGACGACGCCCGTCGTCCGTCCGCCGCTGGAGTGTCCGGGGGACGGAGCAACGGGCGTGCCATGAGGGGCGGGTCAGGCCAGGACGGGCTCCCCGAAGAGGCGGAGGTCGCGCTCGCCGACGGCGCGGACCGCGGCCACCAGGCGGCGCATCCGCACCAGGCGGAGCGAGCGGGCGGTGTGCCGCACCACGCAGCGGAAGCGGCGGCAGCCGCGGCACTCCAGGTCGTACCCGGAGGCGTCCAGGGGGAGGTAGCGCGCCATGCGCGTCCCCGGCCGCGCCTCCAGCACGTCGCCGCAGCCGGGGCAGCAGGGCTCCCGGCCGTCACGGAGCTGTCCGTCGATCTCGCGGCAGTCGCGGGTCTCGAAGGCGCGCCACACGGGGCGCGCGCGGCGCCGGTCGGAGAGGGTGGGGGATTGGGTCGGACGCATTCCGTTCAGGCGGTCTTGGGGTGAGTCTGCGTCTCCGGCTCCGCGGCGCGCCCGGGGAGCCGGTACAGCGGGAAGGAGCCCCGGTCCGCGGGGCGGTCGTGCCCGGTCCGTTCGGGGTCCAGGGAGCGCACCTCCACGAAGGGGGCGTGCACTCCCTCCACCTCGACGGTCGCGCCGTCCGGGAGCCGCACCCTCACGCACTCGCGCGTGCGCTCCAGGCAGCGGAGCCGTGTCCCCACGCGCACGCCGGTCGCCTCGTACCGCTTCCGGAGGCTGCCGAACAGGATGTAGACCACCTCCAGGTGGTCCCCCGGCTCGGCCTCCGCCAGGGAGTGGAGGGAGCCGACGACGGGGCTGCGGCGTGTGGACATGGCGCTTCCAGCGACGCTGGGTGTCCGGCGGGGGAAACCGGCCGACGGGTGGGAAACAGGTGTCGGCAAAAGTGGTGCCAGGAGTGGACGGAATGGCGGGAGAGGGCTTCCGGGCGGCGGCCGGCCCGTCCGAGCGCGTTTTGCGCCTCGTTCCGCCGCGTTCCGCACTATTCCAGGTCGCACCACCGGAGAAGCTCCCGCAGCGGCGGGTGGCCGTCGTGGTGCCAGGTCCCCGGCGGCCAGGCCATGGCGCCCAGCGGGGCCACGCGGCTGGCGCCCGCGCGCCCCAGCGCCTCGGCCAGCGCGGCGGCGCGCTCCGGCGCGGCGGCCACCCCCACCGTCTGGAGCAGGTGCCCGAAGCCCTCCACCCGCGGCGCCACCTCCTCCAGGTCGCCCACCGGCTTGACGCGCACCACCCGGTTCAGGCAGGAGGGGGCGAAGGCTGCGTCCGGGTCGTAGACCACCGTCCACGCCGTTCCCTGCGCCGAGGCGTGCAGCTCCACCCCGCCGCCGGCGAGCTGCGCGAACTCCGCCTCGCCCCGGAGCTGGCGGATGGCGGAGGACTCGCTGGGGGAGAGCGTCCCGCGGGGGAGGTCGCCCTCCAGCGCCTCCATCTCCGCCGCCAGCAGACGCGCCCACTGCCGCGGGTTCACGGCGCCGCCCTTCTCCACGTAGAACAGGTGCGGCGACACGCACCCCTGCTGGTCGAAGGTGGCGGCGTCCAGCGCCGCCCGCGCCGCCACCCCCGCCGACGCCGCGGCGTCGGAGAGCGCGTCCCGCCCCACCACCCCGAACGACACCTTGGGCCCGTACACCAGCACCCGCGCCCCCGCGGGCGCCGCCTCGCGGACCGCCGCCACCGCCTCGGCGCCCCCGTACACCAGCACCGCCTCCGCCCTCTCCAGCGCCACCTGCTCCAGCACCGTGTCGCCCCCCGCCCAGTAGGTCACCGCCAGGCAGGCCCCCAGCTCCGCGTCCTCCTCCGCCACCCCCCGGGCGAAGAGCGCGGGGAGGAGCGGCTCCCCCACCGCCGTCTTCCCCAGCGACGCCGCCTTGAGCAGGAGGAGCCGGACCAGCGAGGTCACCGCCACCCCCGGGACGTTGCCGCTGAACACGTGCGCCGCCAGCCGCGGCCCGAAGGCGCGCTCCCGCCCCGGCGCGTGGGCACGCGGGCGGAAGGCGTCCAGCACGCGCGGGTCGCCCAGCTCGGAGCGGAGGAGCGCGCGCAGGCGGTCGGTCCGCCACTCCGCCGCCATGGCGTCCAGCACCCGGCGGATCATCGGCGGCGAGTAGCCGGTCACCGGCGGGAGGGCGGTCTCGGCGGCCTGCCGGAGCGGGTCCGCGGGGTCGGCGAGGCGGGCCGCCACGCGGTCGACCACCGCGGCCACCTCGTGCACCGGGCGGTCGCGGAGGTGGCGGTCGCGGGCCTCGACGAGGGCCTCCACCTGGCGGCGGAGCATGGGCGCGTCCAGCCGGGCCACGCGCAGCTGCACCTCGGCGTCGCCCCGGCCATAGGACCAGGTCGTCGTCGGGGGGTGCGGCAGGGCGGGGAGGTGGAACGCGTCGATCTTCACTGCTTGTTTTCTTCGTGGGGGCCGCTGCGGGAGCCACCGGAAACTGCCCCGGTGTCTCCCTCCGCTTGCATGTTGTAGAAGATAACAGCGCCGCCGCACGTGCGCCGCTGGGGAGGCGGAAGCGACGACCTCCTTGACACGGGGCGGCGGGCGTCGCTATCTACCCCTAGAACTCTATGCATAGGCTGCTATGGATCAACCTCGATCGCGCCGGAACGACGTCCTGCAGGGCACGCTCGCCCTGCTCGTCCTGCGGACCCTCTCCGCCCGGGGGCCGATGCACGGGTACGCGATCACCTCGCACATCCAGCGGGTGTCGGCGGAGCTGCTGCGGGTGGAGGAGGGCTCCCTGTACCCGGCGCTGCACCGGATGGAGCAGGACGGGTGGCTGCGGAGCGAGTGGGGGACGACGGAGAAGAACCGGCAGGCCCGGTTCTACTCGATCACTCCCGCGGGCGAGACGCAGCTGGCGGCGGAGCAGGAGAGCTGGGCGCGGCTCACGGAGGGGGTGGGGCGGGTCCTCGGCTACGCCTGAGCCTTTACTCGAATCCTGGGGACGGAACCACCCATGGCCTGGTACCATCGACTGCGCAACACGGTGCGCTCCGAGCGCCTGTCCGGCGACCTGGACCGCGAGCTGGAGTTCCACCTCGCGGAGCGGGTCGACGAGCTGGTGGAGAGCGGGATGAGCGAGGAGGAGGCGAGGCGGGAAGCCCGGCTCCGCTTCGGGAACCCCGGGGTGCTGAAGGAGCGCACGCGCGAGAGGGACGTGCTCCCGTGGCTGGAGTCGCTGGGCGCCGACGTGCGCTACGCGCTGCGGTCCCTGCGCGCGAGCCCCGGCTTCGCCGCGGTCGCGATCCTCTCCCTCGGGCTCGCCATCGGGGCGAACACCGCCATCTTCAGCCTCATCGACGCGGTGATGCTGCGGTCGCTCCCGGTGGAGCGTCCGGGGGAGCTGGTCCGGGTGATGACACCGGCCCGCGACGGGAGCCTGGGGGAAGGGGGCGACAACTTCACCAACCCGATCTGGGAGGCGCTGCGGGACCGCCAGGACGTCTTCTCGGGCGCGTTCGCCACGGCGGAGGAGCGCTTCGACCTCGCCGGGGGCGGCGAGTCGCGCCCGGTCGCGGGGGCGTGGGTGAGCGGGGGCTACTTCCGGACGCTGGGCGTTCGTCCCGCCGCCGGCCGGCTCGTGGCGCCGGCGGACGACTACCGGGGATGCCCGCCGGTGGCGGTGGTCAGCCTGCTCATCGGCTGCGCCAACGTGGCCAACCTGCTCCTGGCCCGCGCTTCCAGCCGGCGCCACGAGGTGGCCGTCCGGATCGCCATTGGCGCGGGGCGCGGCCGGCTGGTCCGGCAGCTCCTGACGGAGAGCCTGCTCCTCTCGATCCTGGGCGCGGCGGTGGGGCTCCTCCTGGCCGGTGCCGCCACGCGGCTGATGGTGCGCTACATGGAGATGCGCGGGGAGGCGGTGTGGCTGGACCTGTCCATCGACGGCCGTGTGCTCGCGTTCACCCTCGTGGTCGCCACCGGGACCGCGGTCCTCTTCGGCCTGGTGCCGGCGTGGCGGTCCGCCCGGGTGGACCCGCGGGGCGCGATGAAGGCGAACGACCGGAGCGTCGCCGAGGGGCACTCCCGGTTCGGCGTGGGGAAGGCCCTGGTCGTGGGGCAGATCGCGCTCTCGCTCGTCCTGGTGGTGGGCGCGGGCCTACTGCTGGGCACCTTCCGCCGCCTCGCCACCCTGGATCCCGGCTTCGAGCCCGGGGGTGTGGTGCTCGCCTCCCTGGACATGGGGAGCGCGGGGTTCAGGGAGGAGGAGCTTCCCCGCGTGAAGAGCCTGATCCTCGAGCGCCTCCGCGCCACGCCGGGCGTGGAGTCGGCCAGCGCGTCCGTCTTCACACCGCTCAGCGGCGGGGCGTGGAACGGCATGGTGGAGGTGGAGGGCTACACTCCCACCGGCCCGCTCGACGCGGAGGTCTACTTCAACGGGGTGAGCGACGACTTCTTCTCCACCCTGGGCGCCGCGCTCCTCGCCGGCCGCGACTTCGGCGAGGGCGACGTGGCGGAATCGCCGCCGGTCGCCATCGTGAACGAGTCGTTCATGAAGAAGTTCTTCCACGGCGCGAATCCCGTGGGCCGGCGGGTGACGGTCAAGGGCCACGGCCCCGAGGGCGACGAGCCGCTGCAGGTGGTGGGGGTGGTGCGGGACACCAAGTACCGCTCGATGCGTGAGGGGAGGTTGCCGCTGGTATTTCGCCCGCTCGGCCAGCTCGGCGGCCCCGGCCGCCCTGCGCTCGAGCTGGAGCTGCGCGGCCGCGGCACGGCGAGCTCGCTCATCCCGGCGGTCACCGCGGCGGTGGGGGAGGTGAACGGGAGCATCTCCATCCGCTACAAGACCCTCCAGGCGCAGATGGACGCATCGCTCGCCCGCGAGCGCCTGCTCGCCACGCTCTCCAGCCTCTTCGGCGGGCTCGCCCTCCTCCTCGCGGTGGTCGGCCTCTACGGCACCATGGCCTACTCGGTGGCGCGCCGCCGGAACGAGCTCGGGATCCGCCTCGCGCTCGGCGCCGCCGGCGCGCGGGTGATGCGCCTGGTGCTGGGCGAGGGCGTGTGGCTGGTGGGGGCGGGTCTCGTGCTGGGCGGCGCGGTCGCGCTGGCGGCGACGCGCCGGGTCGCGCCCTTCCTCTTCGGCCTCACACCCGCCGATCCCGCCACCTGGGCGATCTCGGCGCTGGCCCTGGCGGCGGTCTCGGTGGCGGCGTGCGCCCTCCCCGCCTGGCGCGCCGCCCGCCTGGACCCGAACGCGGTGCTCCGGGCGGAGTGATCGCCGGCCCCGCCGAAGCCGAGCTTACAGGAAGTCCCAGAACGACGGGCGCGTCTCCACGATCACCTCCCAGCGGCCGCGGCCGCCCAGCCCGCGGGCCAAGTCCACGCGCACGATGTCGTAGAACACCCCCACCCCCGCCCCGATCCCGAAGATCGCCCCGTCCGTCGTCCCCGCGCCCCAGGCGTCGAGCGCGCGGGCGCCGGTGCTCCCCACCCCCGTCCACCCCGCCGCCCCGAACACCCGGCCGCGCACGCCAGGGCGCCAGCAGCTCCGCCGAGCCCGTGGCGCGCGCCGTCGCGAAGCGGTCCCCCCCGAAGGCGCGGAAGCCGAACCCCGGGACCGTCCCCCGTCCTCCCACCAGGAACAGGGCCTGGCGGGGGAGGTCGCCCCACGCCGCGCCCGCCGCCGCGTCCAGCTCCAGGAGCGCGTCGCGCGGCGTCCAGCTCCGCACCCAGCGCGCGTCCGCCACCGGGCGGAAGAAGGTGAGCGCGCCCCCTTCCTCCGCGTCCAGCGTCGCACCCTCCAGGCGGAGCCCCGCCCCCCACCCCGCCGCCACCTCCGAGGGGACGGCGCGCCGCACCCCGAACGCCACCCCGAACAGGTCGCCCTCGTCCACCGGGCGCACCGGGCGGAAGGCGTCCGTCCCCCCCAGCACCGAGAAGTCCGAGGCCAGGGTCGCCGAGCGGTGCCGCTCCCCCCGCGCCTCCGCCGACACCCGCCACCCCGGGACCAGCGGACGCTCCACCCGCGCCTCCGCCCCGGTGGCGTAGAAGGGCTCCGTGTAGTCCTCCCCCGCCAGGAGCGAGGCCAGCGTGTTCAGCGCCCCCGAGGCCGCCGGGCCCACCCCCACGTCGCGCGGCGCGTTGGCGAACGCCCCCACCTCGATCCCCGTCCCGTCCACCTGCGTGCGGAGGCCCGCCTCCGCGTTGGCGTGGCCCGGCCCGAAGGCGTACCCCAGCCGCAGCCGCCCCGCCAGCGTCTCCGACAGGCGCGAGGAGACCCCCACCCCCACCGCGAGCCCCTCCGCGCGGTTGTAGCGCAGCACCCCCGAGGCCGTCCCCACGTCCAGGCGCGTCCCCGGGAGGCCGCTCAGCACCCGCTCGCGCGCCAGCGCCGCCGCCTGCCTGCGGACCTCCGCCAGCTCCACCTCCGGGCTGATCCCCTCCTCCCGGACCTCCTCGTGGATCTCCTGCTCGAAGGCGAACCGCTTCCGCTGCGCCTCCGGCACCGCCACCACTCGCGGACCCGCGAAGAGCGCGTCCGGGAGGTCCTGGTTGAAGCGGTAGTTGGACACCTTCATCGTCCCGCGGATCACCCCCCCCGCGGGGAAGTCCAGCTCCGGGATCTGCCGGCGGATCTCCACCCGCTGCTGGTTCGGGAGCCAGAAGCGCTCCTTCCACAGCCCGTTGTCCAGCGAGATGTTGATGTAGTCCAGGTTGCGGTCCACGTACGACGCCGGCGTGAACGTGAAGTCCATCCGCACCAGGTCGCCGCGCCGCTGGTCCACGAACACCGACCCCAGGAACGCCGGCTGGCGCAGGTCGCGCGGGCGGACCTCCACCTCGTAGACCCGCACCGGCTCCGGCGAGCCGGGGAGCCGGATGGAGAGCGAGTCCGCCACCCGGTACTGGTAGAACGACCCCGCACCCGGCGCCGCCGGGTGCAGGACGTCGCGGACCTCGTCCCCGTCGCCCAGGCGGATGCGGTCGCCGAAGTTGTCCTGCACCACCGCCAGGTGGTCCAGGTGGTAGTTGATGTTGGTGGGGAGCGTCTTCCGGTCGCGCAGCCCCACGATCCGCTGCTTGGCCGAGGCCGGCGCCTTCCAGAACACGTCCAGCGCCACCTGGTCCGTCTTCACCAGCGTGCGCTCCCCCGTGTCCCTGCGGTCCAGGTAGAAGTAGACGTAGCCCCGGGCGTCCGCCTGGTAGTTGGCGAGCGCCGTGTCCACCAGCGTCGCCGAGCGGCGCTCCTGCGCCACCCGCACCAGGTCCAGCGCGCGCGCGTCGTCCCACCCCGCCGCGGAGGAGGGGCGGGACGGCTCCTGCGCCGGGAGGAGGGCGGGGGTCAGGAGAAACGCCCCCGCGACCAGAGAAAGGAGTGCTCTGCGCATGTGGTCGATGTCGTGTTCCCGGCCTCCGGAAACGCGTCCGGGCCCGGCCTCGGCGGCGCGGACCCGGTCCGTGAAGGCCCTCCGGAGCCCCGTCAGGGGCACGGGCCGGCGGAGAACCTCCCCGCCAGCCTCCCCTCCACCCGGGGCGGAATCCCGGGGTCGCTCTCCCCCAGGAGCCACTCGTAGTCCGCCTTGGACACGGTGTAGGCGAACGCGTCCGCCACCGTGAGCGTCCGGGCCGCCGCGTCCCACTCCGCCTCCACGCTCTGCGGGAGCAGGAGCGGGACCACGTCCCCCGGGCGGGCGAAGCTCAGCAGCACCGTGCTCTCCCGCGTGTCGAAGGAGCCGCGGTGCTCCACGTCCGCGAAGCGCCCGCGCGGCGTGTACTCCAGCTCGAACGCCTGCGTGGCGTCCAGCTTCAGCGCCGGCGCCGTCACCCCCGTGGAGGAGAGCTCGAACGCCTTCGCCCGCACGTCCACGGCCGGGAGGAAGCGGCTGGTGGGCGTGAACGCGAGGGCGCACACCGCGTACGACCCCGCCACCTCCTCCGGCGCCAGGCGCGCCGGGCCCGTCCCGCCGTCGTTTCCGCACCCCGTGGCCGCCAGGGCGAGCCCGGCCGCGATCGTCCACCCGCGCATGTGGTCCTCCGTCGCTCGATGAGGTTCGCGCCCTGCTACCCGGCGGAGCCCTCGGGAGATCCATCCTCCGGGCGCCCCATCATCCGCGCGCTCGGGTCCAGGAAGGCCTGCACGCTGGCGAGCACCGACCGGTCCACCATCCCGTCGATCTGCTCCATCGCCGCGTACGCCCCCTCCACCCGCGCGCCCACCGCCGTGAGGTGCGCCCAGATGGCCCGCCGGAACATCATCAGCTCCAGCACCGTCTCCGCGATGTTGTACCCGCTGAGCCGGCGGGCGAAGCCGTGCACCGTGGCGAACTGCTCCGCGTCCTGCCGGGGGCGGTTCACCTCCAGCCGGTCCACGATGGCGTCGAAGAGCTGGGGGACGTGGTCCAGCAGGAGGGGGTCGTTCAGCGCCTGGCCGGCCTGCACCGTCTGGTTCACCCGCACCCGCTCCAGCCAGTCGCGGAGGATGTCCTCGCGCCCGGCGCGGAGCGTCTCCATGACGTCGGCGATCCCCCGCGCCTCGGCGGGGGTGAAGAACGCGGTCTCCGTGTCCATCAGGGCACCATGGAAGAAAGGGGTCGCTGCGGAGCGGCCCCTAAGGTACCACGCCCCACCCGCCCCCGGTAGGGACTACAACCCCCGCGCCACCATCAGGAAGACGTCGTAGAGGGCGTGCGTCCAGGCCGCGATCCCGAAGCCGCGCAGGAGGAAGAGGGCGCTGAGCGCCAGCCCGGAAAGGAAGCGGAAGGTGAAGGAGGTGAGCTCCCACGGGTCGCCGTAGGGGCCGACGTAGTGGAAGGCCGAGAAGGCCAGCGCCGACAGGAGCGCCGCGAACACCCCCGAGCGGCCGCGCTGCAGCCCGCCCGAGCGGAAGAGGACGTACAGACCCCCCGCCAGGATCACCCGGAAGAGGAGCTCCTCGTAGATCCCCGCCCCCAGCGACAGCACGATCCCCTGTCCCAGCGGGAGGTCGGAGAGCGATCCCCCGTCCGCCGCCAGGCGCACCCCCCCGCCCCCCAGCACCCACTGCGTCGCCGTCCCCACCACCGCGCCGAAGACCAGGGCGTACGCCGCGCTCTCCGCCAGCATCCCCGCGAAGATCCCCGCCTGCAGGCGCTGCACCTTCTTCCGCCGCCACTCGGCCAGCACGAAGAGCGCCGCCAGCGCCACCAGCAGGGCGGTCACCCCCAGCGTGCTCCTCACCCCTCCCGTGGCCAGGAGGGTGCGGACCATCACGTCCGCCCCGTTGCGGAGCGGCGCCGCGGAGGTGGTCGACACCCACGCCGCCCCTACCTCGTACAGGAGGAGGAGGGGGATGGCGAAGAGGAGCGAGTAGGTGTGCGTGCGGGAAAGATCGAAGTAGCGTCGCATGACCCTGGCCTGGCGATTGCGAAAACCGGCCGCGCGGACGAACCCGTCGGCAACCGACACTACGGCCCCGGTCCGGCGAGGTTTCGCCCCGGGCGGCTCCCGGAGGCGAGCGGAGATGACCAAAGGTACCCTCGGGCGCGCGTCGCGGTCCGCGCTCGCCGCCGCGCTGCTGGCGCTCCCCGCCTGCGGCCTCCTGGGCCGGGGCGGTCCCCCCGCCCCCATCCCGGCGGACACGGCGCGGGAGGAGCGCATCCGCGGCGAGGTGGAGGCCCGCATCGCCGCCGAGCCCTCGCTGGGGGCGGCGCGCGTCCGGGTGGAGGTGCTGGGGCGCACCGTGGCGCTGCACGGCTCCGTCCCCGGCTTCGGTGCGCTCCAGTGCGCCCTCGCCAACGCCGAGATGGTGGAGGGCGTGGGGAACGTGGCGGACTTCCTGGTGCTGGAGAGCGGCCCCCGCACCGTGCGCTGCCTGGCGCCGCGGACGCTCCGGGCGTAGCCCGCCGTCCGGGACGTGACCGCCGCCGGGCGGCGCGTTAGATTCTCCCTCTCCCGTCCGCCGGTCCCGTGCGCCACTCACGCTCCCCGGAGGCCCGTCTGTCCCGTTCCCCGCGTCGCTCCCGAGCGCGCACCCGCCGCCGTGCTCCGCGGCGTCGCCGCCCGCTCCTGCTGGCCGACCGGCGCCGGCTCGTGGCCGGCGCGCTCCTGCTCGCCCTCGTTCTGACGCTCCCGCCGGCCCGGAGCGCGCTGGGGAAGGGGTGGGACGCGCTGCGCGAGGCCGTGGCGGTCAGCCGCCGCGAGGGAGCGCGGCGGGAGCGGATCACCTCCTACGCCGTGCGCTACGGGATCACCCCCGCGCTGGCGGAGGAGATCTACGACGCCGCCGAGGCGGAGCGGATCGATCCCGACCTGGGGTTCCGGCTGGTGCGCGTGGAGAGCGAGTTCCGCGAGGACGCGGTGAGCGAAGTGGGAGCGCTGGGGCTCACCCAGGTGATGCCGCGCACCGCCGAGGAGATGCAGCCCGGGATCACCCGCGAGCAGCTCCTCCACCGGGGCACCAACCTGCGGCTCGGCTTCCGCTACATGCGCGGTCTCCTCCGGCTGTACGACGGGGACGTGCAGGAGGCGCTGCACGCCTACAACCGGGGGATGGGAACCGTGGCGCGCATCCGCGCCGGGGGCGGCGACCCGGCCAACGGCTACGCGGCCAAGGTGCTGGGGCGGCGGGGGGCGAGCCCGGTGGGGGGCGCGCCGCGTCCGGTCGAGCCCGCGCCGCCGCCGCTCCACGAGATGGCCCCCGCCCGCCTCCCCGCGGGCTTCTGACGACGGCGGCCCTCACCCCCCGGCCCCCTCTCCCAATGCTGGGAGAGGGGGTGACTCATTTCCAGGCTCCGGAGCGCGTCCTTGGCACCCCCACCCCCGACCCCTCCCCCACAAGGGGGGAGGGGAGAACTGCGGTGCTCGTGCATGCATCAACCCTCTCCCAGAATTGGGAGAGGGTGCGAGCCTAAGCGAGCGGGTGAGGGCGCCGTTCAGGTCGGGATGCTGATCCCGCCGGACAGCTCCAGGTTCCACGTGGTCCGGTCGCGGAAGTCCACCACCATCCGCAGGTCGCCGCGGAAGTCGAGCCCGGGGACGAGCCGGAGCTTCGCGCCGAGCCCGGGCACCAGCGACAGGCTGGTCTCCGGGCGGGCCGGCGCGGAGCGGGGCTCCGCGGCGAGCAGCAGCGGGGGAGCCGTCGGGGTCCTCCCGGGCTCCTCCTCCACCCGCACCGCGCCCACCCCGAGCGAGAGGAGCGGGTCCACCCGGGGGACGAGCCCGGGTCCGGGGAGCCGCAGGTCGGCCTGCACCCCGTAGTGCCACATCTCCACGTCCTCGCTGTCCTCCGGAGTGTGCACCACGTACCCGCCGAGGGCCATCCGCGACACCAGCGGCCAGAGGATTCTCCCGCCTACGCCGTCCAGGTCGGTACGCCCCCCGCCCAGCGCCATCCGGCTGCACGCGACGAAGTACTCCACCGATCCGCCGCCCCCGGCCCGGGGCGGCGCGGCCTGCTGTGCGTTCGCGGGGGAGAAAAGAGTGCAGGACAGGACGGCCGCGATCGGGAACGCAAGGGAAATCTTCATGGCTCACCTCCGAAGGTCGTGGGGGTCTCCTGGGTTGTGAGGGCGTGTGCGCGGCGCCGGTGGGGCGCCGGACGGGTCGGGACGGGTGCAACCCGTGTACCCTTCTCCGCTTGCCCGGGCTGGCCGGAATGGCGCCCCGGCGCGCCACCCCGGCAGGCGGGCTGCGCCTCCGGCAGGCCGGCGTGGGGGTGCCGGAGGGGCCGACACCTTGGGGCCACGAAGACGGATTCCGGTGGCACGGGTTTGGCTAGAAAGACGGGTGGGCGAAGGCCCGAATGATGGGAACCCGGACCCGGAGAATCGCCATGTCATACATGCTGTCGGCGCTCGTCGTTGCCGTGCTCGGAGCCTACGCGCACTTCGCGGTGCAGGCCTTCCGCAGCCAGTACCTGCTCTTCCTCAACCACCGCGGCGGCGAGCTCTTCTTCTTCGAGAAGGCCGCTGCGGACGGCCGGTACACCCTCATCCAGCCGGTACGGGTCCCCTCCGCGGTGATCCGCTACGCCCGCACGCGCGCGGGCTCGCTGGCGCGGACCGCCCCGGAGCGGGTGATGCAGCACGCCCCCGGGCAGCTCTTCCGGGCGCTGCAGAAGCCGGGGCGGCGGGCGCGCGCCGCGCACGTGTAGCCGCCCCGGCACGAAAGTCGGAGAAGTCCGAGAGGGGGGGCGCGCCGGCCTGGCCGGCGCGCCCCCTCCGTGCGTCCGGGTCCGTCGTTTGTGTGAGTCACGCTCAGTGATTACGATGTTCCGCCACTTCCGCGGGACGCGTGTCCCGCCGCCCGATCCGCGCCCCGGAGGCACCGTACATGCGCACCGTTCCGCAGCTCTTCGACCTGTCGGGGAGCGTCGCGCTGGTCACCGGCGGAGGACGCGGGCTGGGGGAGCAGATCGCCCGCGGGCTGGCGCAGGCGGGGGCCGCCGTGGCCCTCGGCTCGCGGAAGCGGGAGGCGTGCGAGGAGGTGGCCGCCGCCCTCCGCGACGAGCACGGCGCGCGGGCGCTGGCGCTGCGCCTGGACGTGACCTCCGAGGAGGAGGTGCGCGCCGCCGTCGAGGAGACGGAGCGCGCGCTGGGGCCGGTGGACCTCCTGGTCAACAACTCCGGCGCCACCTGGGGCGCCCCCGCCGCCGAGATGACCCTGGAGGCGTGGCGCAGGGTCATGGACACCAACGCCGCCGGCACCTTCCTCTGCTCGCGCGAGGTGGGGCGGCGCATCATCGCGCGGGGCGGGGGAGGGGCCATCCTCAACGTGGCCTCCATCGCCGGGATCGCCGGGGCGCCGCCCGAGGTGCTGGACGCGGTGGGGTACAGCGCCTCCAAGGGCGCGGTGATCGCCTTCACCCGCGACCTGGCGGTGAAGTGGGCGCGGCACGGGATCCGGGTGAACGCCCTGGCCCCGGGCTTCTTCCCCACGAAGATGACCGCCGGGGTGCTGGCGCAGGCCGAGCGGGCGATCGCCCGCGCCGTCCCGCTGGGGCGCGTCGGCGGGGAGGACGAGCTGATGGGCGCCGCGCTCTTCCTCCTGTCCCCGGCTGCGTCGTACGTGACCGGGCAGGTGCTCGCGGTGGACGGCGGGATGACCGCCGCGTAGGGCCCACACTTCCGAGAGAGAACAGGAGCCGAGACGATGGCAGCCACGGAGACCGCGGTCGAGACCCTCCCCCGGACCGTCCGCATGGAGATCGAGGACGGGATCGCGATCGTCCGCCTGGACCAGCCGGGGAAGCCGGTCAACGTCATCTCCCGCGGCATGATGGAGGAGATGGGCGAGGTCCTGCGGCGGCTGGAGTCCGGCGAGGGCGGGGCGCGCGCCGCCGTCATCGTCTCCGACAAGCCCGGGGTGTGGATCGCCGGGGCCGACATCGAGGAGTTCACCCGCATCGAGACCGCGCAGGACGGCGAGCGGATGAGCCGCGCCGGGCACGAGCTGCTGAACCGGCTGGAGCGGCTGCGCATCCCCGTGGTGGCCGCCATCGACGGCGCGGCGCTGGGCGGGGGGCTGGAGGTGGCGCTCGCCTGCGACTACCGCATGGCGACCGACTCCCCCAAGACCAAGCTGGGGCTCCCCGAGGTGCAGCTCGGGATCATTCCCGGCGCCGGGGGGACGCAGCGCCTCCCCCGCCTCCTGGGGCTCGCCGCCTCGCTCGACCTGATGCTCACCGGGAAGACGCTGGACGGCCGCCGCGCCATGAAGACCGGGCTGGTGGACGAGGTGGTCCCCGCCCCCGTCCTCCTCGCCCAGGCCAAGCGCGCCGCCCGCGAGCTCGCGGACGGGAAGCGGCAGCCGCGCGCCGGGCGCCCCAAGGGGTCGCCCGACTGGAAGGAGGCGCTCCCCGGGGTCAAGGGGCTCGTCTTCCGCAAGGCGCGCGAGGGGGTCATGGACAAGACCAAGGGGCTGTACCCCGCGCCGCTCCGCCTCCTGGAGGTGGTGGAGCGGGGGATCGACCGCACCCTGGACGAGGGGCTGGCGCTGGAGGCCAGGGCGTTCGGGGAGCTGAGCGTCACCCCCGAGTCGCGCAGCCTGGTGCACCTCTTCTTCGCCAAGACCGGCGCCGAGAACCGCCCCGACCTCCCCGGGAGCCCCAGGCCCGCCAAGGTGGAGCGGGTGGCCGTGGTGGGCGCCGGGTTCATGGGCGCGGGGATCGCCGCCGCCTCCGCCGAGGCGGGGATGCGCGTCCGCCTCAAGGACGTCAGCCCCGAGGCCGTGGCCAAGGGGCTCCGCACCGCGCGCGACACCCTGGTCAAGCGCGCCCGGCGGAAGAAGCGCCCCCGCCACGAGGTCACCCAGCTCACGGACCGGGTGGAGCCCACGTCCGAGTACACCGGCTTCGGCGCGGTGGAGCTGGTGGTGGAGGCCGTGTTCGAGGACCCCGAGCTGAAGCACCGCGTGATCCGCGAGATCGAGGCGGCGCTGGACCCGGACGCCGTGCTGGGGACCAACACCTCCACCATCCCCATCGCCCGCCTGGCCGAGGCCGCCTCCCGCCCGCAGAACGTCCTGGGGCTGCACTTCTTCTCCCCCGTGGACAAGATGCCGCTCCTGGAGATCATCGTTCACCCGGGGACCGACCCCGCCGTCACCGCCACCGGCCACGCCTACGGGAAGCGGCTGGGGAAGACCCCCATCATCGTCAACGACTCCCCCGGCTTCTACGCCAACCGCATCCTCACCCCCTACATGGCCGAGGCCGCGCTCCTCCTGGAGGAAGGGGTGCGGATGGAGGAGATCGACCGGGCCATGACCGAGTGGGGGTACCCCGTGGGGCCCGTCACCCTGTACGACGAGGTGGGGCTGGACGTGGCCTCCAAGGCCGGGAAGATCATGGCCGAGGCCTTCGCCGACCGGATGGTCCCCCCCACCGTGATCGACCGGATGGTCGCCGACGGGCGGATGGGGCGGAAGAACGGCAAGGGCTTCTTCCGCTACGAGGACGGCGACCGCAAGGGACCCGACGAGAGCGTGTACGCCCTGATCGGGAGCCCGCCGCGGAAGG
Organism: uncultured Gemmatimonadales bacterium; assembly: GCA_963733105.1. GTDB lineage: Bacteria > Gemmatimonadota > Gemmatimonadetes > Longimicrobiales > Longimicrobiaceae > JAFAYN01. Next base: position 225,137 of record CAVTCB010000018.1, read on the forward strand.
CGGTCCCGAAAGCCGAGATCCAGGAGCGGCTGGCGCTGGTGATGGTCAACGAGGCCGTGCGCACCCTGGAGGAGGGGGTGCTGCGCAGCGCCCGCGACGGCGACGTGGGGGCCATCCTGGGGATCGGCTTCCCCCCCTTCCGCGGCGGCCCCTTCTGGTACGTGGACCAGACCGGCGCCGACCGGGTGCTCGCCCGCCTGCGGGCGCTGGAGGCCGCGCACGGGCCGCGCTTCGCCCCCGCGCCGCTCCTGGTGGAGAAGGCCGAGAGCGGCGGCCGCTTCTTCGACCCGGCCGCCGCGGAGTGAGCGGGGCCGCAGCCACCCTCGCCGCGCCCGGCGTCCACCGCATCTCCGTCCCCCTCCCGGGGCCGCCGCACGAGGTCGCGGCCTGGCTCCTGGAGGGGGACGACGGCTACACCCTGGTGGACACGGGGATGGACACCCCGCCCGCCCGGGCCGCGCTGCGCGACGGGGCCGAGCGGGCGGGGGTGGGCCCCGCCGAGCTGGCGCACGTCCTCCTCACCCACGTGCACATCGACCACTACGGCCTCGCCGGCCCGGTGCGGGCCTGGTCGGGCGCGCGGGTGGCGATCCACGAGCGCGAGGAGGCGCTGGCGCGGCGCTTCGTGGACCGCTGGCCCGAGGACCGCGAGGGCGCCGTCGCCGCGTTCCGGGGGATGGGCGCCCCGCCGGAGGCGGCCGGGGCGCTCCTGGCCGCCTCCGACCGCATCCACCGCCTGTACGCCCATTTCCAGCCCGACCAGCTGCTCCGGGGGGAGCGCGGCCCGCTCCCCGGCGGGGGCGGGTGGGAGTGGCTCCTCACCCCCGGGCACTCCCCCGGCCACGTCGTCCTGTACCACCCGGGCCACCGCGTCCTGATCGCCGGGGACCACGTCCTCCCCCGCATCTCCCCCAACATCGGCGCGGACCTCTACGTGGAGGACCCCCTCTCCGACTACCTGGCCTCCCTCCGGCGCCTCCGCGCCCTCCCGGTGGACGTGGTTCTCCCCTCCCACGGCGATCCCTTCGCCGACCTGGGCGGGCGGATCGACCAGATCCTGGCCCACCACGAGTCGCGCAACGGGGAGATCCTCCGCCTCCTGGCCGACACCCCGAGGACCTCCTACGACGTCGCCGCCGGGGTGTTCGGGAGCCTTCCCCCGGAGAGCTTCCTGCACGCCCTGCGCGAGACCCGCGCGCACCTGATCCACCTCCGCGCCGGGGGCCGCGTCCGCGAGCTCCCCGGCCCGCCGGAGCGCTGGGAGACGGCCTAGCACGGCCTTTGCGCGCGGCGCACCGTCCGTCCGCGCGGAGTCTCGCGCTTCGCACTTTCGCACTCCACGGGAGGCCGACGAATGTCCGACTGGCAGGCCAACCTCATCGAGGACAGCGCGGGGGTCCGGGAGATCCTCCGCGACGCCCGGCGCATCGCGGTTCTGGGGATCAAGACCGAGGCGGCGCGGGGGCAGCCCGCGTACTACGTCCCCGAGTACCTCCAGAAGGCCGGGTACGAGATCGTCCCCGTCCCCGTCTACTATCCGAACGCCACGGAGATCATGGGGGAGAAGGTGTACCGCCGGCTGGCGGACGTCCCCGGCCAGATCGACCTGGTCAACGTCTTCCGCCGCTCCGAGGACGTCCTCCCGCACGTGGACGACATCCTCCAGGCGCGCCCCAAGGCGGTGTGGATGCAGAGCGGGATCCGCAACGCCGAGGCGGCGCGGCGGCTGGCGGAGGCGGGGATCAAGGTGGTGCAGGACCGGTGCGCCATGGTGGAGCACCGGTACGTGGGGCGCTGATTTCCGGATGAAGGGCAGGGTTTGGGCGTGCCCCCGCTGACGCGGGGTCGGGCTGCGGCTCCGTAGGGAACGATACAACCGTTCCCAACGGAGTCGAGCCCCGCGCAAACAGCCGCGCGGGTCTCGCCCCTTCGGGCTCGCATCCCTCACGCGGGTTCCGTGCAGTTCTCCCCTCCCCCCTTGTGGGGGAGGGGCCGGGGGTGGGGGGTCCCACGGGATTTTCCTTTCGCGCCCGTGGGGAGATTCCCCACGCCGCGTCGGGAAAAAGCGCAGGAACGTGATTGAGAAACGTTCTCATTCACTCTCGCGCCGAGAGTCGTGAAAACGGCTCAAATTCTTGTGGCTCGGAGGGTTGGACGGCTGTCCCGGGCGGTGCTTCCGCGAGACCGGCGGAAGCTCTATTGCCGATGTTTGGGCGCCGTGTTATATGGAGTCGCTTGTCCGCGTGGGCGTTTCCGGCCCGGGTCCGGCCCCGCGGAGCATCGGTATCATCCGCTCGGATACACCATGACCAGAGTCCTCAAGTTCGCAGGCGTCCTCCTCCTGGCCTTCGGGGCGGCGAGCTGTCGCGGCTACAACCCGGACGAGGGGCCGGAACAGCCCGTCGCGTTCTACCACAGCGTGCACGCGGGGCAGAACCAGATCCCCTGCATGTACTGCCACACCGTGGCCGACCGCTCCGCGGACGCGGGGATCCCCAGCGTGCAGCTCTGCGTGGGGTGCCACGTCCCCGGGAGCGCGACGCAGCCGCGCGAGAACGCGCAGCTCGCCTTCCCGGCGGCCGGGCGGGACACCATGTGGGTCCGCGAGGCCACCAAGCTGGTGGACTACTGGCGCCGCGGCGAGGCGATCCCCTGGGTCCGCATCCACGACCTCCCGGACCACGCCAAGTTCCCGCACTACATGCACGTGAACGCGGGGCTGCAGTGCCAGACCTGCCACGGGCCGGTGCAGGAGATGAACAAGGTCTACCAGTTCTCCTCGCTGCGGATGGGGTGGTGCATCGACTGCCACCGCGGGGAGACCGAGCTGTCCCAGGCCGAGGAAACGGCGGTGCGCAGGAACTCCTCGTACGTGCGGAAGATCGCGGCGCTGAAGGCGGCCGGGAACGACGTCCGCGCCCAGGAGGCCCAGTACCCGAACCAGAGGGCCTCCACCGACTGCGTGGTCTGTCACTACTGAGCACTACCGAGCGCGGCGTCGTCGGGACGGGGTCCCGCGGCTGATTGCTTCCCAAGGAGCGAGAATGTCTGACGGAATGAAGAGGCGCGACTTCCTCAAGGTCCTCGGGGTGTCCGGGGCGGGGGTGGCGACGGTCGGCTGCTCCACCGGCGAGGTGGAGAAGCTGATTCCTTACGTGGTGCCGTCGGAGGACATCGTCCCCGGCGTCCCCACCTGGTACGCGAGCACCTGCCGCGAGTGCCCGTCCGGGTGCGGCGTGCTGGTGGAGACGCACGAGGGGCGCGTCACCAAGCTGGAGGGGAACCCCGCGCACCCCGTGTCGCGCGGCAACCTCTGCCTGGTGGGGCAGACCTCCGTGCAGGGTCTCTACCACCCCGACCGCTACCGCGGCCCGCAGGTCCGCGAGGCGGGCGTCGGCGGCGCCGTCCGCGAGCTGAGCTGGTCGGGCGCCGAGGCCAACCTGGCCGACGCCATCACCCGCGCCCGGCAGTCCGGCCGCCCCGGGAGCATCGTCTTCCTCACCGCGGCGTACACCGGGACCATGGCCCGGCTGGCCGACGACTTCGCCCGCGCCGTCGGCGGGCGCCGCGTGGTCTACGAGCCGCTGGGGAACCAGCCGAAGAACCTGGACTTCGCCGACGCCGAGATGCTGGTGGCCTTCGGCGCCGACTTCCTGGAGACCTGGGGCTCGCCGCTGGACTACGCGTGGCAGTTCAAGCAGATGCACGCGTACCGCAACGGCCGCCGCGGCAAGTTCGTGTGGGTGGGGCCGCACCGCCCGCTCACCGGGATCAACGCCGACCAGTGGATCGCCCCCAAGCCGGGGACCGAGGCGCTGGTGGCGCTGGCCCTCGCCAACCCCGCCGAGGTCGGCCGCGCCGCGCGCGAGACCGGGGTGGAGGAGGCCGTGCTGCAGCGGCTGGCACAGGAGTGGGGTCAGGCCGCCCGCAAGGTGGCGCTCGGGCCCGGCCTGGCCGTCACCGGCCGCAACGCCGGCGACCTGCAGGCCGCCGTGAACCGCCTCAACGGCGGCGCCGCCCCGGCGTCGCCCGCGACGGCCTCGCGGGGGCAGGACGTGGTGGCCCTGGTGGACCAGATGCGGCGCGGCGAGGTGCAGGTGCTCCTGATCGACGCGCCCGATCCGGCGTACACGCTCCCCGGGGTGCTCCGCTTCGAGGAGGCCATGAAGCGCGTGCCGACCACGGTGAGCTTCTCGCCCTTCCCGGACGACACGTCGCAGCTCTGCTCCATGGTCCTCCCGAACCACCACTACCTGGAGGCGTGGGACGACGTGGTCACCCGGCCGGGCGAGTTCAACCTCGTCCAGCCGGCCATGCGCCCCGTGTTCAACACCAAGCAGGTGGGCGACGTCCTCCTGGCGGTGGCGCAGCGGCTCGGCGTCCCGGCGGTCTCCCCCGGGATCGGCGCCACCACCTTCTACGACTACCTGCGCCAGAGCTGGACCCCGGTGGTCGGAGGAGCCGAGGGGTGGCGGCAGGCGGTCAAGAACGGCGGCGTCTTCCCCGCCGCGAGCGCGGGCGAGGTGGCCCAGGCCGCCGGCTTCGCGGGGATCGGCGCCGCGGCGGCGCAGGCGCCCGCCCCGGCCCCCGTGGCTCCGGCCGTCGCTGCGGCTCCGGCTCCCGCTCCGGCCGCGACGGCCGCGCCGACCTTCCAGCCGCTCCAGTTCGAGGGCCCGGCGGACGCCCGCTACCACCTGGTGGTGTACCCCTCCGCCCGCTTCCTGGACGGCCGCACCGCCAACCGCCCCTGGCTCCTGGAGCTCCCCGACCAGGTCACCAAGGTGCCCTGGGACTCCTGGGTGGAGATCCACCCCACCACGGCCCGGGAGCTGGGCGTGGAGCAGGGCGAGATCCTGGAAGTGGCCTCGCAGTACGGGAAGGTGCAGGCCGCCGCCTACGTCTACCCCGGCGTCCGCCCCGACACCGTGGCCATCCAGATGGGGCTGGGGCACAAGGCGTTCGGCCGCTTCACCGAGGGGCGGGGGGTGAACCCCAACGTCCTCCTGGGCGCCTCCGTGGACCCGGCCACGGGCGAGATGGCCCGCTACGGGCAGCGGGTGAAGGTGACCAAGGTGGCCGGGAAGCCCGGCTACCCCGACGGGCTCTTCGAGCAGGGCGTCCGGGTGCAGCACGACCGCGACATCGCCAAGGCGGTGTCGGTGGCGGCGCTCCGCCAGGCCGACTCCCGCGGCCCGGGGACCATCCCCGGCCAGACCGAGACGGTCAAGGAGCTGAAGGGGAACGGCGGCTTCGCGCCCGTCGCCTCGCACACCGACCCCAGCTCGTACCCCCCGCCGGGGACCCAGTACGGCGAGTACAGCGAGGGGCAGACGCGCTGGGCCATGGCCATCGACCTGTCGCGCTGCATCGGGTGCGCGGCGTGCGTGGTGGCCTGCTCCGCCGAGAACAACATCCCGGTGGTGGGGCCGCAGGAGGTCAAGAAGGGGCGCGCCCTCACCTGGCTCCGCATCGAGCGCTACTTCGGCGTGACCCGGAACCCGGAGGAGGCCATGGAGGACGAGGCCACGGACGACGTGCGCTTCCTCCCCATGCTCTGCCAGCACTGCGGGAACGCCCCGTGCGAGCCGGTGTGCCCGGTGTACGCCGCCTACCACACCCCGGACGGCCTCAACGGCCAGGTCTACAACCGGTGCGTGGGGACCCGCTACTGCGCCAACAACTGCCCGTACAAGGTCCGCTACTTCAACTGGTTCACCTACGACTTCCCCGAGCCGCTGAACTGGCAGCTCAACCCGGACGTCACCGTCCGCGAGAAGGGGGTCATGGAGAAGTGCACCTTCTGCGTGCAGCGCATCCACGAGGCGGAGCGCGACGCGTCCCGCGAGAACCGCGAGGTGCGCGACGGTGACGTCACCCCGGCGTGCGTGCAGACCTGCCCGACCGAGGTGTTCGTCTTCGGGAACATCGCCGACCCGCGGAGCGCGGTGGCGCAGGCCTCCCGCTCCAACCGGAGCTACCGGGTGCTGGACGCGCTGAACGTGCAGCCGGCGATCGTCTACCTGAAGAAGGTGACGCTGGAGGAGCCCGCCGGAATCAGCCACGAGGCCCCCGCGGGTACCGGGTTCAACTCTGGGGCGCAGGAGGCCCACTAAGATGGCCAGCTCTCTCCGATCCGTCTTCCACCCCCACCTGAAGGGGTACGCGGACGTCAACCGCGACTCGATGCGGCTCCTGACCAAGCCGGGGAAGGGCTACCTCGCCCTTCTCGGCACGGCGGTCTCGCTGGTCGGGCTGATGGTGTTCGCGGAGCTGTACCAGATCGCCATGGGGCTGGGGATGGCGGGGCTCACCAACCCGGTCGGGTGGGGCACCTTCATCACCACCTTCGTGTTCTGGGTGGGCATCGGGCACGCGGGGACGCTGATCTCCGCGATCCTCTTCCTGTTCCGCGCCGGGTGGCGGCAGTCGATCTACCGCTTCGCGGAGGCGATGACCGTCTTCGCGGTGCTCACGGCGGGGCTCTTCCCGATCATCCACATCGGGCGCCCCTGGTTCTTCTACTGGCTCCTCCCGCTCCCCAGCCAGCGGCACCTCTGGCCGAACTTCCGGTCGCCGCTCCTGTGGGACGTGTTCGCGGTCACCACCTACCTCACCGTCTCCTCGGTCTTCTTCTACGTGGGGCTCATCCCGGACATCGCGGCGGCGCGCGACGCCGCCACGGTGCCCTGGCGGAAGAAGGCGTACACGGTGCTGTCGCTGGGGTGGCGGGGGACGGACCGGGAGTGGAAGCACTTCTCCCGCGCCTACCTCTTCCTGGCGGCGCTCGCCACCCCGCTGGTGCTCTCGGTGCACTCGGTGGTGTCGTGGGACTTCGCGGTCTCCATCGTCCCGGGGTGGCACACCACCATCTTCGCCCCCTACTTCGTGGCGGGCGCCATCCTCTCCGGGGTGGCGATGGTGGTGACGCTGATGGTCCCGGTGCGGAAGGTGTTCCACCTGGAAGCGTACTTCACCGAGCTCCACTTCGACCGGCTGGCCAAGCTCCTCCTGCTGACCTCGTGCATCGTGGGGTACGCGTACGGGATGGAGTACTTCATGGCCTGGTACTCGGGCGAGCTGTACGAGCGCGACGTCTTCCTGGACCGTGTGACGGGCGACTACTGGTGGGCGGGGTGGTCCATGATCACCTTCAACGCCTTCATCCCGCAGCTCCTCTGGATCCCCAAGGTCCGCAAGAACCTGAACGCGTTCTTCATCATCTCGATCTTCGTGAACATCGGGATGTGGTACGAGCGCTTCGTCATCATCGTCCCGTCGCTGGCGCACTCCTACGAGCCGTGGCAGTTCCTGAACTACCACATGTCGTGGACGGAGGCGTCCATCCTCATGGGGAGCTTCGGCTGGTTCTTCATGTGGTTCCTGCTCTTCCTGCGCTTCCTCCCCGGCCTGTCGATCGCGGAGATCAAGGAGGTGCTCCCGCCGCCGACCCGGCACCACCACGACGTGGCCGAGGACCGGGCGGAGCGGTTGGTGGAGGAGCTGCCCACCGGATACAAGGAATACGAGCGGCGATGAGAAAGTCACGTTCCGGTGTCCTGGGCGTCTTCGCCCACCTCGACACCACCACCGACGCCATCCAGCGGCTGCGCGCGGCGGGGTACGACCAGCTCACGGTGTACTCCCCCACGCTGCGCCACGAGATCGAGGAGGCGCTGGAGAGCTCCGAGAGCCCGGTCCGCATCTTCACCCTGGTGGGCGCCTTCACCGGGACCGCGGCGGGCGCGGCGCTCGCCATCTGGGCCTCGCTGGACTGGCCGCTGATCGTGGGCGGGAAGGAGATCGTCTCGCTCCCGGCCTTCAGCGTCATCATGTTCGAGGTGACGGTGCTCCTGGGGGCGCTCTCCACGGTGGCGGGCCTCTTCATCAACGCCCAGCTCCCGAAGCTGGGGCGCCCGGAGGCGCTCTACCACCCCTCCTTCACGGCGGGGAACTTCGGCGTGTTCGCGCACGTCCCCCGCGACCGCTACGACGCGGTGCGCAGCATCCTGAACGAAAGCGGCTCCGAGGAGGTGCTCGTTGAGCAGTCCTGACCTGACCGCCCGGCGCCGTCTCGCGGGGACGCTCGTCCTGGGGTCGCTCCTCCTGTCGGGGTGCACCGACTGGGCGGGGTACGACCTGGACGTCCTGACCGGCAAGGTGCCCTGGCTCGCCACCATGCGCGAGGGGGTGCAGCTGGACCCGTGGGAGAACCCGCGCCTCCCCGCGCCGGGGAGCGTCCCCGCGCGCTCCCCCAACGGCGACGCACCGGCCGAGTTCGCGCAGACGCAGCTGGACTCGGCCGCCGCGACGCTCCGCAACCCGTACCCGGTGACGCCCGCGTTCGCGGAGCGCGGCGAGACGCAGTACGCGCGCAACTGCAGCGTCTGCCACGCCGCCAACGGCGCGGGGAACGGGCCGGTGGTGGGCCAGGGCAAGTTCCCCTTCGCCCCGGCCATCAACTCGGCCCCCACGCAGGCCCGCTCCGACGGCTACATCTACGGGGTGATCCGCGTGGGCCGGGGGCTGATGCCTCCCTACGGCGACCGCATGTCGCAGGCGGACATGTGGGCCGTGGTCCACTACGTCCGCCGGCTCCAGGGGAGCTCCGAGAACCCGGCGCCGCCCCCGGCCACCATCGAGCCGAGCGCCCCGCCCGCGGCGGCGCCGGCCGGCGGGGCCGCCCCGGCCGCCGGAACCGCTCCGAGCCCCGACACCGCCGGCGGCGGTCGGCCGCGCTGATTCGCACCGGAACAAGACGACGATGTCACATTCTTCTCCGATCCCGAAGTCCATCCCGTTCCGCACGCTGGAGCGGAATCCCGGGCGGGCTCCTGGGGCTGATCGCCCTCCTGGTGCTGGTCGGCGTGGTCTCCGCCTTCCTGGGGATGGGCGGCGAGGAGCCGGGCCGCATCTGGACGGCCCTCCTCTTCAACTGGCTGTTCTGGTCGGCGCTGGCGATGGGGATGGTGATGCTGGCCGTGGCCTGGCAGGCCGTGGAGGCCGAGTGGCCCTGGTCCATCCGCCGCTTCGCGCTGGGCGGGGTGGCCTTCCTCCCCATCTCGTTCGTCTTCCTCCCGATCATCCTGCTGGGCGGGAAGGAGCACTTCTTCCACCACTGGCTGCACGTCGAGGGCGACCACGTCATCGACGCCAAGCGGGCGTGGCTGAACTTCCCGGGGCTCCTCACCCGCGACCTGATCGCGGTGGCGGTGCTCTACGGGCTGGCGATCGCCTTCGCCTACTTCTCGCTCCGGCCGGACGTGCACGGGGCGGGGCGGACCGACGCGCAGCGCTCCTGGTACCGCCGGCTCACCGGCGGCTTCCGGGGAGTGACGGAGGAGGCGACGCGCTCCCGCAAGATCCTCATGAGGATGAGCCCCATCCTGGGGCTGCTGTACGCGCTCCTGTGGGGGATGATCGCCATCGACCTGGCGATGACGCTGATGCCGCACTGGTTCAGCACCATGTTCCCGGTGGCGTTCTTCATGGCCGGCTTCCACGCCGGGCTCGCGGCGACGGCGATCCTGGTGACGGTGCTCCGGCGTCCGCTCGGGCTGGAGGACTTCATCACCCCGCGGCAGTACCACGACCTGGGGAAGATGATCTTCGCCTTCGGCGTGTTCTGGATGTACCTGAACTGGTCCCAGTACGTGGTGATCTGGTACGGCCTCCTCCCGACCGAGCAGGAGTGGTTCGTGAAGCGCTTCGAGGCGCCCTTCACCGGCCTCTCGCAGGCGGTGCCGCTCCTGATCTTCGTGATCCCCTTCCTGGGGCTGCTGACCCGCCCGGTGAAGAAGGTGCCCGCGATCGTGGCCTTCTTCTCGGCGGTGATCCTGCTGGGTAACTGGATCGAGCGCTACCTGCTGGTGTACCCGTCGCTGCACCCGGAGGGGAACCACGACCTCCCCTTCGGCCTGACGGAGATCGGCGTCGGGCTGGGCTTCATGGGCCTGTTCCTGCTGTCGTACCTTTGGTTCGTGAAGACCTTCCCCATGCTCCCCTCCCCGGCGACGCTGGCGGCGCGCCCGCCCTCGCTGGTCCCCGCCCCCGTGGCGAGCGCGGTGCACCACGACATTGCGTGAGGCGGGAGCGGCAACGGTCGGTCGAGCGGGGGGCCTCGTCGAGGCTCCCCGCTCGCGTTCCCCCCTCCCGCCCGCGAACAACCGGAGCGGAGCGGGGTTGTAGGACGCTCGCAGCGGACCTGGCGCGCGGGTTGCAAACCGTGCGTCCGCCGTGTCCCGAAACGTGGTACCCCCTGGCAGCACGAGTATGAACCGATCCGTTTCCCTCCGCGCGCTCGGCGCCGCCGCGCTGCTCGGCGCCCTGGCCGGGTGCTCCGCCTTCGGCTCCGGGCCGGAGCCCGCCCCGGCCCCGGTCGAGGCCGTGAACCCCGGCGAGACCATCCGCCGGGACGCCAAGTACGTGGTGATCGACCTCGACGCCAACCAGCTCCGCTTCATGGACGGGGACCGGGTGCTCTGGGCCGCTCCCGTGGGGACGGGGACCGGGTTCCGGCTCACCACCCCCGGGCAGCAGTGGAGCTTCTCCACGCCGCAGGGGATGATGCACGTCCAGTACAAGGAGCTGAACCCGGTCTGGGTCGCCCCGGACTGGTACTTCATCGAGAACAAGCTCCCCGTTCCCCCGGCCAACTCGCCCCGGCGGAGGCAGCCCGGCGGCCTGGGGGCGGCGGCGGTGTACCTGGGGAACGAGATCGCCATCCACGGCACCGACAAGCCGGAGCTCCTGGGGCAGCGGGTGTCGCACGGGTGCATCCGGCTCTCCAACGCCAACGCGGTGCGGCTCTTCCACAACGTGCAGATCGGGACGCCGATCCTGATCCAGGGCGGCCCGGACGAGGTGGCGCAGGAGCAGCCCGACAGCGTGGCGAGGTTCACCCAGCGGAAGCGGACGGCGGCGGCGGTGCGCCCGGCCAACCCCTTCGCCGGGATCGCGACGCCGCGGCTCCTCACCCGCCTGGGGCAGCAGCTCAAGGCGGAGGCGGACACCAGCGCGCGCTGGGCCGCCACGGCCAGCGAGCTGATCCAGCGCGGGCTCAAGGACGACGCGGTCGCGCTCCGCGGGGTGCTGGCGCTGGCGGGGAGCTCCGGGAACGAGGCGCGCGACGCCGAGTACGCCACCTTCCTGGCCGACGTCTTCTCGCGGGGGACGCTGCGGACCGTGGTGTCGCTGAACCGGATCGAGGACGAGGCGCGGCAGGCGGCGGCGCGGGCCATCGTGGAGGCCACCATGGGGCTGTACCACGGCTCGCTCTCCGACCGGCTGACTCCCTGGCCGACGCGGAGGGTCCACAAGGAGCGGCTGGGGCCGGAGGGGCAGAAGGGGTGGGCGGCGATCGCCGCGGCGGAGCAGGAGTACCGCGAGCGCCGGGGCGCGCCGGCCGCGGGCGCCGGGGCGGCGCGGTGACGGCTCCGGGCGCGGCGGGGCGGGCCGGGGTGCTGGGGAGCCAGGACCTGCACCTCCACACCACCATGTCGGACGGGGACCTCCCGCTGGAGCGGGTGGTGGAGCTGGCCCGGGAGCGGGGGGTGCAGATCGGGGTGGCGGACCACGTCTCCACCCGCAACGCGGAGCGCTTCGTGGCCACGGAGGCGGCGGTGCGCGCGTACCTGGACGCGCTGGACGGCGCCCCGGTGCTCCGCTCGGGGGAGTTCTGCTGGTGCGACACGATGTGGCGCGAGCTCCCGGCGGAGATCATGGACCGCTTCGACTACCGGGTGGGCTCCAACCACGGGTTCTGGCTCCCGGACGGGTCCCTGGGGTCGCCCTGGTGGCAGCGGCTCCCGAAGCCCTGGGACGAGCGGCCGCAGGAGCTGATGGAGCTGATGGTGGCGAACCTGTGCGACATGGTCCGCACCATGCCCATCCAGATCGCGGCGCACTCCACGCTGACCCCGCCGGCGCTCCTCCGCCTGGAGGCGGACGTGGAGGCCTGGTGGACGGAGGAGCGGGAGGAGCGCTACGTGGAGGCGCTGGCCGGGAGCGGGGTGGCGCTGGAGGTGTCCAACCGGTACCGTCTCCCGCACGACCGGCTCCTCCGCAGGGCGCGGGAGGCGGGGGTGCGCTTCTCGCTGGGGAGCGACGGGCACACCGAGGCGCAGGTGGCGAGGCTGGACTGGGCCACGGAGACGGCCCGCCGGGTGGGGATCACCGACGCGGAGATGTTCGTGCCGGAGCGGCGGGGCTAGGAGGGAGCGAGGTTTCGTTGCGGGGAAGGGCCAAACTCTTCTACGGGGAGGAACGGGTGATGGAACGCGAACACGAGCCCGAGCGCAGCGAGCCCGCGCCGGGGAGCGGCGGCGAGGTGGGGGAGCGTCGGGAACCCGGCGAGGTGCGGCGCTCCGCGGTCCCGCCTCCCGGGCCCCGCCCCCCCGCGGCCGGAGCGGCGGTCCCCGTCGGGGACGACCGGGCCCGCCGGGACCCCTGGGCGATCCGCGCCGAGGACACGGAGCCGTACGTCGCCCTGCAGTACGTGGCCCGCCTGTTCAAGATCGTGGCGATGGTGGTGGTGGTGGCGCTGACCGCCGAGATCGTGGCCGGGGTGGCGCTGGAAGGGGTGGACGCCCTCCTCCCGCTGATCTTCGACGTGGTGCGGGGGATCGTGCTGGCGGCGATCCTCTGGGGCGCGGGCGACCTGACGCTCCTCCTGATCGACGTGGGCCACGACGTGCGCGCGGGGCGCATCCTCCTCGGACGCCTGACCGCCCGCACCGCCGGGGACTACGTGGACCGCCGCGACCGCCGCGACGACACCTCCGGCGAGCTGCGCTAGACGTTCGACTTCGGGAAGGGAGACCTCCGGCCCGTCGCCGGAGGTCTCCCCGTCGTTTTCCGACCCGCGAGCCCCATCGATACCGACATGACCGATCCGGCCGACAGCAACACTCCCGATCCCGCACCCGGGCGCGCGGCGCTGGACGGGGTCGTCGTCGTCCTCTGGCAGACGCAGGACCGCGTCAACGTGGCCGGGACCATCCGGGCCATGAAGAACTTCGGCCTGTCGCGGTTGCGGCTGGTGGCCCCCGCGGAGTGGGACCCCTGGCGCATCGAGGGGATCGCCCACGACACGCAAGAGATCATCGAGGCCACGCGCATCTTCGACACCCTCCCCGAGGCGCTGGCGGACTGCTCGTACGTGGTGGGGATGACCGCGCGCGCCCGGCGGGCCAAGCGGGCGGTGGCGCGCCCCCGCGAGATCGCTGCGGAGCTGCTGGCGCGCGCGGGCGACTCGGCGCGCGGGGCGGCGGGGCCGGTGGCGCTGCTGTACGGGCGGGAGGACCACGGCCTCCCCAACGAGGCGCTCGACCTCTGCCACCGCACCGCCATCATTCCCACCAACCCCGACCACGCGTCGCTGAACCTGGCGCAGGCGGTTCTGGTGATGGCCTACGAGCTGTGGATGGCGGCGGAGGGGGAGGTGCAGCCCTTCCGCGACCCGCGGCACGTGGCCCCGCCGGCCACCGTGCAGCTGCTGGAGGCGTTCTTCGCGGACGCGGAGCGGGCGCTCTGGTCCGTGGACTTCTTCAAGAGCCGGCAGACGGAGACGGTGATGCGGACGCTGCGCGAGGTGACCCGGCGCGCCGACCTGGACGCGCGCGAAGCGGGCTTCCTGCGCGCCATCGCCATCGAGGTGCAGAAGTTCGTGCGGAGGCGGCTGGGCGGCGCCGGAGCGGAGGAGCCGGGAGAGGACTGACGCAGGAAAAAGGCGCGAGGGGGCTGCACGAACGGGCGCCGTGTCCGTATATTATGTGACACGATCCGCACAACACGTGTAAAAACCCCTTTGTACCGGCCATGCTGGCGGAGCGGCTACACTTCCGCCCGGCGTGACCGATACTCAGGATGCGCGTCCGTGTCCGCGGCGCCGTCTTACCTTCCGCGTCAATAAACAGCCATGAAAGCGCCTCGCATTCTCCTCGCCCTGGCGGCCGCCGCCCTGCTGGCCGCCGCGTGCAGCGTCGCCGACCCGGTCGCCCCGCCGTCTACGCCCCGCGCCGCCGGGTCGGACACCACCTCGACGTCTCCGGCCGCCGCCTCGGACACCACCGGCCGCAACCCCTACGTGGGCCCCACCGGGAGCTGACCGCCCGGCGCACGCCGCCCCGTCAGCCGGGTGCGTGCGCCGCGAGCCCCTCCGCGATCTCGGCCGCCAGGAAGTCCCCCTCCACCGGCCCGGCCTCTTCCACCGTCTCAGGCTCCGCGTGCCGCGGCGCCGGCGCGCGCAGTGACTCCAGGAGCGCCTCGGCTTCCAGACAGACGCCGCCCTCCCTCCGGGCGGTCGCGAGCTCCAGCGCGCGCCGGGCGGCGGCCTCGGCCCGGGCGTGCTCCCCCAGGCTGGCCGCGCCGTGGGCGATGTCCAGCAGCGACTGGGCGGCCGCGTCCTGGCCGCTCAGCGTCTCGATCCTGTCCCAGACGGCGCTCCACGCTTCCTCGAAGAGCGGCCGCTCGCCCGTGCCGCCCGCGGCCCGGCACACGTCGGCCATGATGTAGAGCCGCTCGCGGGTGTTCTTCTCCCAGTACGGGAGGAGCGCCCGCATGACCACCAGGGCGCGCGCGAAGTACCCCTGCGTCACCCAGAAGTGGGCCAGGTCGTGGGCCAGGCGGGGTAGCTCCGGATGCCCGGGTCCCTGGACCTCGAACGACTGGCGGGCCCATCCTTCGGCTTCCGCGACGTTGCCGCCTTCCGCGGCGGCGATGAAGAGCTCGTGGAGCGCGTCGCTCTCCGGCTTCCTCAGCCCGAAGCGCCGGGCGGTGCGGAGGACGCGGCGCAGGTACTTGCGCCCCCGAGGGAGGGCGCCGCGCTGGAGCTGGATGCGCGCCAGCCCGTTCAGGGCGCTGGCGTAGGAGTCCCAGTCCCCGCTCTGCCGCCCCAGCCGCATGGCGCGCAGGTACCAGCTCTCGGCGCGCGCGAACTCGGCTTTCTGGCGGGACAGGCGCCCGGCGGCCACCGCCATGGCGGCGTAGCCGGGGGCGGCCGAGGCCGCCGCCTCCGCGAAGGCCAGCGCCGTGGCGGAGGCGCCGCGCTCCTCGGCCCACTGCGAGATCCGCATGCAGGCCAGCGCGACTCCCTCTGCGGTGGCCGCGCTCCCGTCCTCCACCATCGCCAGGAGCACGTCCAGCGGCTCGCGCAGGTCGGCCTCGCGCGCCTCGGCGTCGGGGACGGCGCGGGCGCGGGCGGCCCCCGGCGCGAAGAGGCGTGCGCGGGCGGCGGACGGAGCCGAGGCCCAGAGCATCACGTCGCGCAGCGACTGCCAGAGCGCCAGCCCCATCCCTCCCGCCACTTCCTCCAGCACGGCCATGCCGGCGAACGCGCCGGAGAGGTGGGTGGGGAGCGGCGGGATGCGCCAGCGGCGCTCCAGGTAGCTCGAAGAAGCGGAACGG
Organism: uncultured Gemmatimonadales bacterium; assembly: GCA_963733105.1. Taxonomy (GTDB): domain Bacteria; phylum Gemmatimonadota; class Gemmatimonadetes; order Longimicrobiales; family Longimicrobiaceae; genus JAFAYN01. Next base: position 240,539 of record CAVTCB010000018.1, read on the forward strand.
CGATCGGAAGGCATCACATGACTCTAAATGGGCGTGATCGACGGCGGCTGGGATGCCAGGAAGAGATCCGCTCGCGACAATGTACCATTATCGGCACGAGAAGACAGGGTCTTGAGCTTCAGCCCCCGACGGCGGAGGCCGGGACGCGGGTGTGGCCCCCCGCAGCGCGCGGGGCCGGACCGGGCCGCGCCGGCTCCGGGGCGGCCTCCACCCGGAAGCGGCCGGCCAGCTCCTGGAGGGCCGAGGCGGTCTCCGCCATGCGCTGGCCGGCGGCGGTGAGCTGCTCCATGGAGGCGGCCTGCTCCCGGGTGGCGGCGGCCGTCTCCCCGGCCCGCTCGCGCGAGGCCGCGGCGATCTCCCGGATGGCGAGCATGTCCCGGCGCAGGACGTCCATGGCCCCCGCCTGGCGCTTCAGGTCGGCGTCGATGCGGGAGACGAAGGCCACCGTCTCCTCCAGCCCGGCCACGATGGAGCCAAGCGCCTCGCGGCCTCCCTCCGCCACCTCGCCCACCCCTTCCAGGCGGCGGCTCCCGCCCAGCAGGCGCTCGCGGACCCCGGCGATGGCGGTGTGGATCTCCGCCACCGTCCCCGCCACCTCGGCGGCGGAGGCGTCGGCCTGGCCGGCGAGCTTGCGGACCTCGTCGGCCACCACGGCGAAGCCGCGCCCCTGCTCCCCCGCCCGCGCCGCCTCGATGGCGGCGTTCAGCGCCAGGAGGTTGGTCTGGCGGGCGATCTCCTGGATGGCGGAGACGAAGCCGCCGACGCGCTCGCCCGCGCTCGCCAGCGCGCGGGTGGACTCGGCCGAGACGCGGAACTCGCCCCCGATCTCCACCAGGAGCGTGGCGGCGCGCCCCACGCTCCCGGCGTGCTCGCGCGCCCGGGCGGAGAGCCCCCGCGCGTCCTCGGCCGAGCCGGAGGCGCTCCGGCTCAGCTCGCGGCTCCCCTCCGCGGCCGCCTCCACGGCGCTCGTCCCCCCCGCCACCAGCTCCAGCTGCCGCCGCGCCTCGTCGGCCAGGTCGCCCGTGGTGGCGCCGATCGTCTCCGCGGAGGCGAGCACCTCCTCGGCGGTGGCCGCGGTCTCGGCGGCAAGGGCGGCCAGGACGCCGGCCTGCTCCTGGATGGAGCGGACCACGGCGCCCAGCGTGCTCGACATGCTGTTGACGCTGGCGGAGAGGAAGCCCAGGTCGTCCAGGTGGCGGGTGGAGAGGGAGGCGGTGAAGTCGCCCTGCTCCATGCGGGCCACGGCCTCGCGCACGCGCCGCAGGCGCCGGGTGATGCTGGCGGGGGGGCCGACGGAGAGCCACCCCGTCCCCACCAGCACCAGCCACTCCACGGCGACGCGCCCCACGGAGAGCCCGCCCTGGGCGGAGTCGAGCCCGGCCAGGCGGCCGAGCGGGTAGGCCACCGCGGTGACCGCCCAGAGGAGGCGGGCGGCGGCGGGGATGCCCAGGGCGTAGGTGGCGACGGAGAACACCACCAGGGGGAGCACCAGGTAGCCCCCCTCGCCGAGGGCGGCGGTGAAGGCGCCGAGCGCCAGCCCGTCCACCGCCACCATCCCCCAGAACTGGCGCGGGGCGAACCGGCCGGCGCGGAGGAGCCAGAGCGCCCCGCCGTTGGCCACCAGCATCCCCACCCCCAGCGCGAACACCGCCGCAGGGGCGGAGACCGCGTCGCCCCAGATCCCCGCGAACACCAGCAGGAACGAGAGCGCCACCACCGCCCAGCGGTTGTGGATCACCTGGGCGTGCCGGGCCTCCATGGCGAGCCGGGACTCGCGCGCGAACAGCTCCCGGAAGTCGGCTGCCGAGTGGGTCACGTGCGGGAGGAGAGCGGCGGAGGCCGGCGGAGGGACGGGGGAGGCACTGCGAAGTATCGGTCGTGGGTCGGGGAAAGTTGAGCGGGGCCCCGGGCGGCGTCAACCCGAAGCCCCCTACGGATCATACGTTTTCCGCCTCGCTTCGCAGGAGCTCCCACGCCCGCCGCACGTGCGCCTCCTCCGTGCGCAGGTTCCCCACCGCCAGCCGCAGCCCCAGCCGCCCCCGGACGCGGGTGTGCGACAGGAACACCTCGCCGCCCTCGTTCACCCGCTCCAGGATGCGGTCGTTGGCCCGGTCCGCCTCCTCGTCCGCCGCGCCCTCCGGGACGAAGCGGAAGACCACCGTGCTGAAGGGGGCGGGGGCGAGCCGCTCCCACCCCGGCTCCGCGTCCACCCACGCCGCGAAGTCCCGCGCCATGCGGAGGTGCTCGCGGATGCGGTCGGCGATCCCCTCCCGCCCGAAGAAGCGGAGCGTGGTCCACAGCTTCAGCGCGCGGAAGCGGCGCCCCAGGGCGGGGCCCAGGTCCATCAGGTTGGTGACCGTCTCCCCCTCGGGGGTGAGGAGGTACTCCGGCACCAGGGAGAAGGCCCGCTTCACCCGCTCCGGCCCGCGCACGTACAGCGCGGAGCAGTCCACGGGGACGAAGAGCCACTTGTGCGGGTTGACCACCAGCGAGTCGGCGCGCGCGCACCCCTCCAGGATCCAGCGCATCTCCGGGAGCACCGCGGCGGAGCCCGCGTAGGCGGCGTCCACGTGCAGCCAGAGCCCGTACTTCCCGCACAGGTCGGCGATCGCCGGGACGGGGTCGACGCTGGTGGTGGAGGTGGTCCCCACCGTGGCCACCACGCAGAAGGGGCGCACCCCGGCCTCCAGGTCCTCTCGGATGGCGGCCTCCAGGGCGGCGGGGTCCATGCGGAACTCCGCGTCCGTGGGGATGCGGCGCGTCCCGGCGCGCCCGATCCCCAGCGTGATCCCGGCCTTCTCGATGGAGGAGTGGGCCTCCTCCGAGCAGTACAGGCGCAGCCGCGGGAGGTCGCGCCCGCTCATCCCGTCCTCCCGGACGCCGAGCCCCGCCTCCTCGCGCGCGGCGGCGATGGCGGTGAGCGAGGAGATGGAGGCGGTGTCCTGGATGTGCCCGCGGAAGTCCTCGGGGAGGCCCATCATCTGGCGGAGCCAGTCCAGCGAGCGCTCCTCCAGCTCCGTGGGGGCGGGGCCGGTGCGCCAGAGCATGGCGTTGACGTTCAGCGCCGCGGCCAGCATCTCGCCGATGATCCCGGGTGCCGATCCGGTGATGGCGAAGTAGGCGAAGAAGCCGGGGTGGTTCCAGTGGGTGACGCCGGGGAGGATGGTGTCCTCGAAGTCGCGGAGGATGGTGGCCATGTCCTCCCCGTGCTCGGGGGCCGCTTCCGGGAGCTTCGCGGCGGTGTCGCCGGGCTGGACCTGCGCGAGGACGGGGAAGCGGCCGGGGTCGCGGAGGTAGTCGGCCATCCAGTCGGCGACGGCGTGGGCGTGGCGGCGGAACTCGTCCGGGTCCATGTCGCCGGTGTTTTTCGATTCTTGTTTGGACATGCTCTCGGGTACGGGTCGGGATGGTGGTGCTTCGGGGCCGCTCCGGAGCCCGGCTGTCTCCCTCCGTAACGGATTTCATGGGTACGACGGGAACGGCGGCCCTCACCCCCCGGCCCCCTCTCCCAATACTGGGAGAGGGGGGGACGCATTCCCGGACTGCGGAGCGCGTCCTCGGCGGCCCCCCACCCCCGGCCCCTCCCCCACGAGGGGGGAGGGGAGAACTGCGGGCGATTCCTCCGCTTCCAACCCTCTCCCAGAATTGGGAGAGGGTGCGAGCCTAAGCGAGCGGGTGAGGGTCCGCCGTCGCGCCCGGGTGTCGTGCGCCGCGTCTCGCCCGTAACTTACTCCCGGGCACCCGCTCCCGCACCCACGAACCCCGTCGGCCGATGATCCGCGTCTCCATGGAAGTCGAGGAAGCCCTGCGCGCCGCCCGCCCGGTGGTGGCGCTGGAGAGCACCGTGCTGGCGCACGGGCTCCCGCGCCCACGCAACCTGCAGGTGGGGCGCGCGCTGGAGGACGAGGTGCGGGGCGGGGGGGCGACGCCGGCCACGGTGGGGGTGGTCGGCGGGACGCCGCAGGTGGGGCTGGACGCGGAGGAGATCGAGCGGATGGCGACGGCCATCGGGGTGCTCAAGGTCTCCACCCGCGACCTCCCGGTGGCGGTGGCGCGGCGCGCGGACGGGGCCACCACCGTGGCGGCCACGATGTGGCTGGCCCACGCCGCGGGGGTGCGCGTCTTCGCCACGGGGGGGATCGGCGGGGTGCACCGCGGGGAGGCGGGCGACGTCTCCGCCGACCTCACGGAGCTGGGGCGCACCCCCATGGTGGTGGTGTGCGCCGGGGCCAAGGCCGTCCTCGACCTCCCCGCCACGCGCGAGGCGCTGGAGACGGCGGGGGTGCTGGTGGTGGGGTGGCGCACGGACGAGCTCCCCGCCTTCTACTCCGCCCGCAGCGGCCTCCCCGTGGACGCGCGCGCCGACGAGGCCGACGAGGTGGCCGCGCTCTGGCGCGCCCACCGCGGCCTGGGCGTTCCCGGCGCCCTCCTCCTCTGCGTCCCCCCGCCGCCCGAGCACGCCCTGGACGCCGACGAGGTGGCCGCCGCCATCCGCCGCGCCCTGGAGCGCGCGGAGTCGGAAGGGGTGCGCGGCAAGGAGGTGACCCCCTTCCTCCTGCGCGCCGTCGCCGAGGAGACCGGCGGCCGCTCCCTGGACGCCAACGTCGCCCTCCTCCGCGAGAACGCCCGCGTCGCCGCCGCAGTGGCCGGCGCTGTGGCGGGAGTGGGCGTGGACGGGCCACGCGGCTTCGGGTGGGGGGTGTGACCGAGACCCCCCTCCCCCGGCCCCTCCCCCGCAAGGGGGGAGGGGAGCACGACAGTGCGACCAGGGGACACGGAGCTGGCGTCCGTGAGGGCGCCCCCACCCGGCTCGCTTCGGGCTCGCCACCCTCCCCCGTTCCGGGGGAGGGGCATCTCCATGCTTCGATCCTTGCCGCCCGGTGTGTCGTGGCAGGCCCCCACCCCCAACCCCTCCCCCGCAAGCAGGGGAGGGGCTTTATACGTCGTTGCGGTTGCCGTTCAGTCCGCGAAGGCGGACTTCGTGCCGTTGTTGCAGCGAATTCATTCGCCCGCTCGATGCCCGCCAGGGGGGACACGCCCAAACGGGCAGTTCAAGCAGCATGAAGGACACCCTCCGCCGCGAGCTGCGCGCCCGCCTCCGCGTCCTCTCCCCGCGGGAGCGCGAAGAAGCGGGCAACGAGATCGCGCAGCGCGTCTGGACCATCCCGGAGGTGGCGGACGCCCGCGTGCTCCTGCTCTACGCCGCGCTCCCCGAGGAGGTGCCGACCGACGCCATCGCCGAAGAGGCCTGGCGCCGCGGGATCACGGTGGCCTATCCGCGCTGCGTGACGGACACGCGCGCCATGACGCTGCACGCGCTGCAGAAGCTGGAGGAGCTCAAGGCGGGGAGCTACGGGATCCGCGAGCCGGACGAGGCGGCCTGCCCGCGGGTGCGGACAGAGGAGATCGACGCGGCGCTGGTCCCGGGGCTGGGGTGGGACCGGGAGGGAGGGAGGATCGGCCGCGGGGCGGGGTACTACGACCGGCTCTTCGCCGACCCCCGCTGGAGAGGGTTCCGCTGCGGGCTCTTCTTCGCGGCGCAGGAGGCGGCGGCGCTCCCCGTGGACCCCTGGGACGCGCCGCTCGACGCCGTGGTCACCGAGCGGGAGTCGATCCGCCCCGGCAGGTAGCCCCCTCCCACACCTTCTGCCAGCGGTTGCGGCGGTCCTGCGAGACGGCCTCGTACCAGCTCTCGGCGGGGCCGTACACCTGCACCAGGATGTCCGTTCTCCCCGTCCCGTTCCAGTCCAGGTAGTCCACCATGCGCGGCGCCGCCTTCCCCGTCCGGCGGTAGTCGCGCACCTCCTGGTAGAACGGGGAGTACCCGCTCCGCGTCTCGTACCCGGCGATGTAGAAGATGCTGTACCCCTCCGGCTCCCCCGGGCCCACCGCCAGGCGGTCGCCCACCAGGTAGGTGGCCGCCATCTCCGGGTTCCCTCCCCGCACCACCTCGATCGCCTTGAGGTCGCGCTGCGCGCCCCCCCAGCTCCGCGGACGGGGGAGGCCGTTCTGCAGCACCAGCCGCTCCGCCACGATGGAGGCGTAGGTGGTGATGCTCCCGTTGATCTGCGGGGGGGTGTACTCGCCGCGCACCTGCGGGGCGAGCCCCTGCCGGAAGGCCAGGAACTCCGGGCACGTCGGCCGCCGCCGCCACCGTGGTGGCGGTCCCGGTGGCGGTGGGGATGCCGCACGAGGTCACCGCCCCGGTCCCGGTGAGGCTCAGCGTCCCCACCGCGGCGCCGTTGCGGAAGAGCTGGAGCTGCGAGCCGGGCTCCAGCACCGCGTCGCGGAAGCGCGACTCGTACGCCTGGGGGGAGACCCCGGACGGGCGGCGCAGCGTGCGCAGCGAGTCGCCGGACACCTCGGCCACGGGGATGACGCGGGCACCCTGCGCCTCGCGCACCACGTGGAAGAGCACCGTCCCCGTGGGGAGCCCCAGGCTGGCGTAGGTCTGCTCGTCCGGGGCGACCTCCCGCACGCCCCCGGCGGGGGGCGGGGGGACCACTTGCACGTCGGCTCCCCCCCAGCCCACGTTGTCGCAGCCCGGGAGAGCGGTTAGAATCAGGAGCGCGGCCACCCGGGCCGGGAGCCTTGTCGGAGCTTGCATGGCGGCGTTTGTCTCGGTCTTCGGACGGGCTTCGGCGCGGCGCAGCGTAGCAAGTACCCGGCCACGCGCCGCGCCGTGAAGCTACGGGATTCTCGCACGCCCTGCCAGGTTAGATGATCGACCCCTTCGAGTTCCGGCGGGTCATGGGACACTTCGCCACCGGCGTGACGGTGGTGACCACGCTGCGCGAGGGCGGCGAGCCGTGCGGGCTCACCGCCAGCGCGGTGTGCTCCGTCTCCATCGACCCGACCATGGTGCTGGTGTGCGTGGAGCGGGGGGCGGACACCCACGACTGCATCGGCTCCACCGGCGCCTTCGCCGTCAACGTCCTCCAGGAGGAGGGGGGCGAGACGCTCTCCCGCCGCTTCGCCACGTCGGACGTGGCCGACAAGTTCCGCGGGGTGGCCTTCCGCGAGGAGCGGACCGGGGTCCCGGTCCTGGAGGACGCGCTGGCCTGGCTGGAATGCCGGGTGGTGGAGGCCCTCCCCGGCGGCGACCACACCGTCTTCATGGGCGAGGTGGTCGCCGCGGACGCACGCGAGGGCACGCCCCTCCTCTACTACCGCGGGGGGTATGGACGCTTCGTCCCCTGAGCGCGGCGGCGTGAGCTGGCCGGTCGCCGCGCGGGCGCTCCTGGTGGGGACCGCCCTGGGGGTGACCGCCATGGCGGGGGGCGGGCTGTCGCTCTTCGAGACGCGCGGGCTGATGGCCGCGGCCGCGGCGCTGGTGGCCACCTTCGCGGTGGCGCTGGCGGCGGGGCTCTGGGCCGGCGTACCCCCCACGGCCGACGAGCCGGCCTCGCTGCACGGGCGCTGGCTCTTCGCCGGGCTGGCCGTGGGCGCGGCGGGGGTGTTCGCCACCGTGATGGAGGTGCTCACCCGGGTGGGGGGGCGCGGGGACGCGCTCCGGCTCGGGGCGCTCCTCTTCCTGATCGCGCTCCCGGTGTACGCCATCGCCTTCCTCCTCCCGGCGCTGACCGGGTGGGCGGAGGGGGTGGAGGACCCGCACGGGGAGGGGGACGAGGCGGCGGCGCGGCGCGCGCTGGGCACGGTGGCGCTGGGGGTGCTCCTGGGCGTTGCCGCGGGGGCCCTGCTCGCGGGGCTCCTCCTGGTCCCCAAGCTGGACCCGGGCCCGCTCCTCCTGGGGACGGCGGCGCTGCTCACCTCGCCGGTCCTCTTCCCGCGCGCGGAGCGTCCGGGGCCCGAGGAGCGGACGGTGTACCGCGCCGAGACCCCCTTCGGCACGCTGCGGGTGGTGGAGACGGTGTACCCGGGCGACCGCCAGCCGGACCGCACCCTGTACCAGGACGAGGAGATCGAGTCCGGGGAGCTGGTGCGGACCGGGGCGCCCACCTTCGCCTACGTGGCGGCGGCGGAGCGCTGGCTGGGGGAGACGGCGTCGCGCGGGGACTCCTTCCTCTTCCTGGGCGGGGGGGCGTACACCCTCCCCCGGCGGGTGGCGGAGCGCGACCCCACGGCGCGGATCACGGTGGTGGAGCTGGACCCCGAGGTGACGCGCGCGGCGTACGGCTGCTTCGGGCTGCGCCCGGAGCACGGGGTCGCCTCGGTGCACGGCGACGCCCGCGCGGTGGCGGAGGGGCTGGGCGGGGAGGGGGCGCGCTTCGACCGGGTGTACGTGGACGTGTACGACGGGCGCGAGTCGCTCCCCTACGCGCTGGTCACGGCCGAGGCGTTCACGCTCTTCCGGCGGCTCCTGCGCCCCGGGGGGGCGCTGGCGCTCAACGTGATCGGGGTGGCGGCGGAGGAGGGGGCGCTCCGGCTCTGGTCCACGGTGCGCACCTGCTGCGAGGTCTTCCCCTCGGTGGAGCTGTACGTCCACCTGGGGCGGAGCTACCCGGAGCGGCAGAACTTCCTCCTGGCGGCCTCTCCCGAGCCCGGGCACCGCTTCCCGGAGCGGGCGGGGACCTTCGAGCGGTGGCCGCGGGAGGAGTGGCCGGGGTGGGCGGGGACCACGGTGTTCCGCGACCGCCCCCCGTCCGGGGAGGAAAAGCGCGCGGCGGCCTCCTGAAGGGGGCCGCCGCGCGGGCTTCGGGGGGCGGGTGCCGGCCGCGGCTCAGCGGGGCTTGCCGCGCCGCGCCGCCTTCTGGGCCTTGGTCATCTCCCCCTGCACGTGCTTGTACGCCTGGCGCCGGTGCTCCATGTGGCGCTTCGCCAGCTCCGCCTGCTTCAGCTTGGCGCCCTCGGAGCCCTTGTAGCGCTGGGAGGAGAAGAGGCGGTTCATCACCCGGAGGATGGGCCCGCCGATGTACTTCAGGAGGAAGGCCTTCCCCTTGCGGCCGTTCTTCTCGTGGTCCGCGATGGCGAAGGGGAGCGCCTGCACGGAGTCCTGGATCTGGCGGTGCATCTGCGCGGGGTCGCGCTTTTTCTTCTTGTTCGCCATTGTACCGAAGCGTAGGGCGTTGGTCGCACGGTCCGACCGCTCAAAGGTAATCGCCGGACACCGATTTATGAAGTTATGAAGATCGCCCACCTGGCCGACCTGCACCTGGGGTTCCGGGCCTACCACCGCCAGACCCCCCGCGGGATCAACGTGCGGGAGGCCGACGTCGCCGACGCCTTCCGGGAGTCGGTGGCGCGGACGGTGGAGCTGCGCCCCGACCTGGTGCTGGTGGCGGGGGACGTCTTCCACACCGTGCGCCCCTCCAACACGGCCATCGCCGAGGCGTTCCGGCAGTTCTCGGTGCTCACCGACGGCCTCCCCGGCGTCCCGGTGGTGGTGATCGCCGGGAACCACGACTCCCCCCGCTCCACCGACACCGGGAACATCCTGGCGCTCTTCCGCGAGATCCCCGGGGTGACGGTGGTGGCGGAGGAGGCGCGCGCCGTCCTCCTCCCCCAGGTGGAGACCTCGGTGCTCTGCCTCCCGCACAACGCGCTGGCCGTGGAGGGCGAAGCCCCCGTGGAGATGCGGCCCGACCCCGCCGCGCGCCACAACGTGCTGATGCTGCACGGCACCGTGGGGGGGAGCGTCGCCGAGCAGAAGCTGCGCTACGTGACCGAGTTCGGCGGGGCGGTGGTGCAGGACACGGACATCGGCCCGGAGCGCTGGGACTACGTGGCGCTGGGGCACTACCACATCGCCACCGAGCTGGCCCCCAACATGTGGTACGCCGGGGGGATCGAGCGCACCTCCACCAACCTGTGGATGGAGGAGGGGCCCAAGGGCTTCCTCACCTACGACACCGACGCGCGCCGCGCCGACTTCCACGCCGTGCGGACCCGCGCCGTCGTGGACCTGCCCCGCCTCTCCGCGAAGGGGCTGACGGCGGCGGAGACGGACGAGCGCATCCGCGCCGCGGTGGAGGGGATCGCCGGGGGGATCGCGGGGAAGATCGTGCGCCTGGTGGTCACCGACATCGTCCGGGGGACGGTGCGCGAGCTGAACCACCGGAGGATCCGCGAGTGGAAGGCCGAGGCGCTGCACTTCCACCTGGACGCCCGTCCCCCCGAGGTCCGGCGCGTCTCCGCCTCCGGCGCCCCGGTTCGCCGCCAGACGCTGGGGGAGCAGGTGGCGAGCTACCTGGAGAAGCACTGGCAGCTCCAGGCGGAGGGGCTGGACCGCGCGCGGCTGGTGGAGCTGGGGACGCGCTACGTGCAGCGGGCCGAGGAGGCGTAGGACGCATGCGCCTCCTCCGCCTCCGCCTCCGCAACTTCCGGCAGCACGCCGACACCGAGGTGCACTTCCGCTCCGGGCTCACCGGGATCATCGGCCCCAACGGCGCCGGGAAGAGCACCATCCTGGAGGCCATCGCCTGGGCCCTCTACGGCGCCCCCGCCGCCCGCGGGACCAACGACACCATCCGCTTCAACCGCGCCGCCCCGCGCTCGCGCGTGGAGGTGGAGCTGGAGTTCGCCCTGGGGGGGCACGAGTACCGGGTGATGCGCACCCTGAGCGCCGCCGAGGTCTACCTGGACGGCGGGGCCGCCCCGGTGGCCGCCACCCTGGGCGGGGCCACGGCCTACCTCCAGGGGCGGATCGGGATGACCCGGGAGGAGTTCTTCAACACCTACTTCACCGGGCAGAAGGAGCTGCAGTTCCTGTCGGCCATGGGGCCGACCGAGCGGGGCCGCTTCCTCTCGCAGGTGCTCGGCTACGAGCGCCTGCGCCGCGCGCAGGACCTGGCCCGCGCCCGCCGCAGCGAGCTTCGGCACGAGATCCTGGGGCTCCGCACCGCGCTGGGGAACCCGGACGAGATCGTGGCGGAGCGGCTGGCCGCGGAGCGCCGGATGGGGGAGGCGCTGGCCTCGCTGGCCGCCGCGAAGGAGGGGGAGGAGGAGGCGCTCCTGGCCGTGCGCGGGCTGGCGCCGCGCTGGGAGCAGGCCCAGGGCACCCGCGACCGCCACCGCGAGCTGACGCACGCCGTGGAGACGGCGGAGCGGGAGCGCGAGGCCGCCGACCGCGACGTGCTCCGCGCCGGGGAGGAGCTGGAGGCGGTGGCCCGGGCCGAGGCCGAGCTGGCCCCGCTCCGCGAGCAGCTCCGCGGCCTCGCCGCCGCCGGCACCGAGTGCGAGCGCCTGGCCGAGCTGGCCCGCCAGGACGAGCGCCGCAGCGCGCTCGCGGCCCGGCTCGCCGACCTGGAGGGGCAGGTGGAGCGGGCGCGCGAGCGCCTGGCCCGGGTGGAGCAGGCGCCCGAGCTGGAGCGCCGCTACGCCGAGGAGCTGGAGGCGCTGCGCGCCGAGCGCGCCGCCGCCGATACTTCACTGGAGGAGCGCAAGACCGCCTGGCTGCGCGACCGGCAGGACGCCGACACCAAGCTCCAGACGTACCGCGACCGCGGCATCGAGCTCAAGGAGCAGATCCGCCAGATCCGCGAGCTGGGGCCGGAGGGGAAGTGCCCCACCTGCGGGCGCCCGGTGGGCGACGACTACGAGCGCCTCCTGGACGAGATGGAGGAGCAGTGGGTCAGCATCGTCCAGGACGGGAAGTGGTGGAAGAGCCGCTTCGAGCAGCTGGCCGAGAAGCCCGAGGACGTGGCGGAGCTGGAGGAGCGCGCCCGTCATCTCGCCGAGCAGACCGACGCCTGCTCCCGCAAGCTCACCCGCTGCGAGGAGGCGGTCAAGGAGCTGGCCGCCCTCCGCGCGGAGCAGGACGGGCGCGAGGAGCGGCGCGTGGAGTTGGCGGCCGAGCTGGCCGACGTCCCCTCCGGGTACGACCGGGAGCGGCACCGGAAGGCCGAGGAGCGGCTGAAGGCGCTCCGGGAGACGGAGAAGCGCGCCGTCCGCCTGGAGGAGACCGCCTCGCGCCGCCCCGCCATGGAGCGCGACCGCGACGCCGCCCGGGAGCGCGCGTCCGCCGCGGCCGAGCGGGGGCGCGCCGCCGCGGCCGAGCGGGAGGCGCTGGGCTTCTCGGAGGAGGCGTTCGCCGCGCTGCGGGCGGAGCACGAGGGGGCCGCCGAGCGCCACCGCCGCGCCGAGCTGCGCGTCACCGAGCTGCGGGGGCACGTCGTGGCGGCGGAGCAGGGGCTCCAGGCCGCGCAGCGCGCCGAGGCGGAGTACAACCAGCGCGCCGCCGAGGTGGGGGAGCGCGAGACGGAGCTGAAGTACCACGACGAGCTGGACCTGGCCCTCTCGCAGCTGCGCGCCGAGCTGAACGCGCAGGTGCGGCCGGAGCTGTCGGAGATCGCCTCCACCTTCCTGACGCAGCTCACCGACGGGCGCTACACGTCCATGGAGATCGACGACGCCTACAACATCCTGGTTCTGGACGAGGGCGAGGAGAAGCCGGTGATCTCCGGCGGCGAGGAGGACGTCGCCAACCTGGTGCTGCGGCTCTCGCTGTCGCAGATGATCGCGGAGCGCGCCGGGCACCCGCTCTCGCTCCTCATCCTGGACGAGGTGTTCGGGTCGCTGGACGTGGCGCGGCGGGACAACGTGGTGGCGCTCCTGCACCACCTGGAGGACCGCTTCGAGCAGGTGATCCTGATCACGCACATCGAGGGGATCCGCGAGAGCCTGGACCAGGTGCTCCGCGTGGAGTACGACGAGCGCACGGCCACGGCCACCGTCCGCGAGGAGTCGTACTCGGGGGAGGATCTTCCGGAGCCGGGGATGGCGGCGGACTGACTTTCGTTTGGAAGGGCGGGGTTCGGGCGTGCTCCCGGCTGCGCCGGGGTCGGGCTGCGGCTCCGTAGGACACGATACGACCGTGTCCAACGGAGTCGAGCCCCGCGCAAACAGCCGCGCGGGTCTCGCCCCTTCGGGCTCGCATCCCTCACGCAACTGCTTTCTGCGCCTGTAGTTCCTGTCGTTGCCGTGCTCCCTTCCCCCCTTGCGGGGGAAGGGCCGGGGAAGGGGGGTACACCGGGAGGGCCCACCGTTCGGCGAGCCTCCGCGCCGGTGCGCGCCGTCCGATTAGTGGACATAGTTTACGCCATGAGTCCCGGTTCCCCCGTGGGACCGCCACCGCCTACCATTGCGGCACACGTGAACGACTCAGCCGCGAGGAGCAATGTCCGGGAACGTCCCCGCCCGCCGCCGGGCGCGACGCCGTACCCCCGGGGACGGGTGACCCCCGTGCCGCCGCGAGACCGTCCGCGGCGCGGCCCGGGCTTCGGCGCCGGGCCGCGGGAGGGCACGCCGTCCGCGCTGGAGCTGTACCTCCGGGAGATCCGGCGCGAGCCGCTCCTTCCGCCGGAGCGGCTGGCGGAGCTGTCGCGCGCGGTGCGCGCCGGCTGCGAGCGGGCGCTGGACCGGCTCGTGCGCGCCACCGCTCCGCTCGTGGTGTCCGTCGCGCGGCGGTACCGCCACCGCGGGGTGGAGCTGGAGGACCTGGTGCAGGAGGGGAACGTCGGCCTGGTGCGCGCGGCCCGGAGCTTCGACCCGGATCGGGGGGTGCGGTTCACCACCTACGCCGTCTGGTGCATCCGCCGGGAGATCGCGGCGGCGCTCCGCGGCCAGGGCCGCGCGGTGCGCCTGCCGAGGAGCATGTACGCGTCCGTGTCCCTGATCGCCCGTACGAGAGCCCGTTTGAGGCAAATCCTCTTCCGGGAGCCCACGGCGGGAGAGGTGGCGGACGCGGCCGGGATCGAGCCGGAGGAGGTGGAGCTGGCGGACGCCCTGGCGCCCGCGGAGGTGAGCCTGGACTCGCCCGGGAGCCGGGACGCGGAGCAGGCGCGGCATCGGGTGGAGTCGGTCCCGGCGGCGGACGAGGGGAGCGACCCCGGGAGGGGGGTGGAACTGGGCGGGGTGCGCGCGGAGGTGGAGCGGGTCCTGCGCGCCCTCCCCGCCCACCACGCCCGGCTCCTGCGCCTGTACTACGGTCTGGACGACGGGGAGGAGCGCAGCCTGGAGGAGATCGGGGAGCTGCTGGGGGTCAGCCGGCAGAGCGTGCACTCCATGCGCGACCGCGCGCTCGACCGCGCCCGCGAGGCGCTGGAGCCGGAGCGGGGCGCCCGGTTCCGCCGCCGGCGCGCCTCCGTGCGGGCGGCGGAGGAGCCGTCGCCCGCTCCGTCCGCCGTCGCGGCCCCGGGGGACCTGACCGACGCGCAGTGGGCGGCCGTGGCTCCGCTGCTCGCCCCGGCGCACCCCCGGGCGGAGACGCGAGGCCGGCTCCCCACGGACCCGCGGCATGCGCTGGACGGCGTTCTCTGGCTGCTCCGCGAGGACGCGCGCTGGCAGGACGTGCCGGACCGCTACCCGGCGGCGCGGACCTGCCGCGAGCACCTGCAGCGCTGGACCGCGGCGGGGCTGGTGGACCCGGTCCTCCGCGCGCTCGCCGCGGACCTGGAGGAGCGGGGGGGGTGGCCGGTGCGCGCCTGGTTCTCCCCGGAGGCGGCGGGAGCGGCGTCCTGGCAGGGCGCGACGGCCAGGCTCCTGGCATCCCCCGCCACCGTCCGGCTCCTGCACCGCGCGCGGTCCCCGCTCCTGGACGCGTATCCGCCCGCCGCGCTGTCGCGCGTCCGGAAGCACGGCTCTCCAAGTGATGCGTGATGGCGAGCCTCTAGGAAGGGCCGGCGACGCTTTGCGCGGGCTGCTGGACGTTCCAGTCCCCTCGCCTGTGGCGATCCTTGAAGTGCTCGACGAGGAGTTGAAGACCGTCCGGATTCCTGATTCTGCTCAGGCACAAGCCCGTATAGCGGAAGAACTGGTGGCGGAACGCGGACTCGGACGAGAACGCGAGCGTTGCTGCCACGTTGGCGATCGTGCGTCCACGATCCTGGAGGAAGAACACCGCGTTGAATAGCCGGCCCCACACGATCAACTTCTGCGTCGGCGGGAGCCCGGCAAGACGGAGGTGCTCTCGCAACGTCTTGCTGTGGCGGCAGTACAGGTGTGACAGCTCCGCCGCGGAAAGCAACCGGTACCCTTCACCAAGCGCGTAGCGGAAAACTCCCAGCAGCTCCTCCGGAACCAAGCCCTGCAACTCCACCAGCACGACTCTGACCATGGCCGATGAGAGCGCCTCCCCGATGAGTGGCCGGAGCGTGGCCGGATGGTCGTCCTCTCCCCGCACCGCAACGGTCCGGATCCCCAGATTCGCGAGACGCAGTACGTCACGCACGTGGCTGCGTGAAAACGATGTATACGGCAGGAGTGCCACCGACGGGAAAACGCGCTGGAAGCGAGCCGGTGAAGTCAGGACCAGGCTGCCGGACTCGTACGGATCGAAGATGAGAAGCTGGACCGGGTGCCGGTGTGCCCATTCGAATGTCTCCTCCCATCCCGACGCGTAGACGATCCGATGCGCCGCCCCCGCGACCGTATCCATTCTGAGAGCGGTTTCGATGTGACCGCGGGCTGCCGCGTCCAGTGTGCTCCCGAGCAAGAGAGCCATCGATCTTCCTTTTTTTCTGTGGAAGAGCACCAGCCATGTGGAAGCCGTGTGTGAGCACGTCCGATAAGTCGTTCATCCGCGTCCGGTTTTGTTCCGCAAAATAGTTGTCTCTAAAGAAACGTTCTATATATACTTTTTTGTGTATTGACGCGCCACCCCGGAGGCGCCAGGCTCACCTACGACGCAGGAGAACTTTCATGTCACAGATCCTTGCAATGCAGTCGCTTCCGTCGGTAGGCACCGACCCGGTGGGTACCACCAGCACGTCGAGTGGCAGTTCGTGCAGCTGCTCCACCAGCAGCTGGTCGGCCTGCTGATCTCCCGACCGCAGGCCTGACCTCCTGCGGCCGACCGTTCGGGATTTTCGACCAGTCGAGTTCACCGCAGTTACCTAGCCGATCGCCTCCGGGGGAGTGCACCGCCCCGCTGGGTCATCCTGGCCTGCGCGGGGCGGTGTTCTCCCAGCCCGACCGTTGACCTGCCGTGAAACTCTGTCTCCGGGAGCATTTCCCATGACGAAGATCGTGGAGGACAGCTTTCTGTATACCATCGCGGACGAGGAATTCTACGAGCCCCTCGACCGGTACCGCCCCATGGAGGACCACTTCCTCGATCCGGTACGTCGCATCCTCCCGCAGGACTGGGTAACGGATCGAACCGGACCATGGTTCCACTGTCACCCTCCCCATGCCCGGATCCCTGACCAGGGCTGGAAGATCCACGTGTCGGCCACGCTCGGGAACTCGGTCCCGGTACTCGCAACGGTGGTGCGCCTGCTGGTGCGAGAGGCCGTACCGTTCAAGTTCGCGATCGACAAGCTCATGCTCTATTTCTTGAACTTCAAGCGCTGGCCCCGCGGCGGCGCAGGGAAATTCATCACGGTCTACCCCACGGACGTCGAGCAGTGCAGGGCGCTGCTGGAGAGCCTGCACCGGGTGACGGTCGGGTTCGACGGGCCCTACATCCTCTCCGACCGGCGCTACAAGGATGGGATCGTCTTCTACAGATACGGTGGATTGCTACCGGTACGCGTTCTCGACGAGAAAGGCGGCCGGACACTGGTCGTCAAAGCTGCTGACGGGGCGCTGCTGAACGACGACCGTCTTCCCTACTTCCAGCTTCCTCCCGGTGTTGCGGATCCCTTCCTGGTGGAGGAGCCGTCGACGTTCGAGGGCGACTTCACGCTCAAGGAGGGGCGCTACCGGATCGAATCGGCCCTCGCGTTCTCCAACACCGGTGGAGTCTACCGCGCCCGCGATACCGAGACGGGCACAGAGGTGCTTATCAAGGAAGCCCGGCCGTTCACGAACACGTCGAACCTCGGAACGGATGCCGTCTACCTGCTGAAGAAAGAATACCGGCTCCTGGCCATGCTGGAGGACGCGGTGGTGGCACCGCGGCCCATGGACTTCTTCAAGCAATGGGAGCATTTCTACCTCGTAGAGGAGTTCGTCGAGGGCGTTGCGTTGCGCTACTTCATCATGGGCCGGGCCCTGGCACTGCGGACCCGCCCCACTCCGGAAGCCGCGAAGGCATACTACGACGATTACCGGCGGGTTTTCCTGAGCGTCGCCAACGCCCTCAAAGTGCTCCACGATCGCGGTATCGTTTTCGGGGACCTCTCGCTCCTCAACCTGCTCGTGCTGGATGAAGAAGGCACAAACGTTCGACTGATCGACTTCGAGGGCGCGTACGAACAGGGCGTAGATGCACCCACGCTGATCTTCACGCCGGGCTTCAGTCCCGAGCAGGTGAAGAAAGAGGGCCGCGTTCAGATGGATGACGACTTGTTCGGGCTGGGGAGCCTGATGCTGGCGGGACTGCTCCCGGTCAACGGGATCATGGCGCTGTCGGCGGATGCCTACGAGCCTTTCCTTCGCGCCTTCGAGCGGGACATAGGACTGCCGAGCGAGATCGCGGAACTGATCCGGGGCTTGCTGAACCCCCGGCGTACTGAGCGTGTCCGGCTCCCGCAGGTCATTCATGGCCTGAGCGCCTCTTCCGCGGTACGCCCTCCTCCGGTCACCACCCCGGAGGCGGATTCGGACGACCTGGAAGAAGATCTGGAGATGGTCCTGCGAAGGGTGATGGAGTACATCCACGCGGCCGCGACACCCGGCCGCAGAGACCGCCTCTTCCCCTCCGCCCCCATGCTGTTCGAGACCAATCCGCTGAATGTGGCGTTCGGCGCTTGCGGGGTGGCTTACGTGATGAAGCAGGTGGAGGGCGAAGTCCCCTCGTGGGTGATCGACTGGATCCTTACCCGCGGCATCACCAGCGAGGCATACCCTCCCGGTCTGTACGTGGGAACGGCCGGAATCGCCTGGACGCTGCTCGAGCTCGGTGTGCGGGAGCGCGCGGAGGAACTGCTCGACGCCTCGTATGCGCACCCCTTGTTGTGGCGCTCACCCGACCTCTTCTACGGTGCGGCCGGATGGGGTATGACGAACCTGCGGTTCTTCCTTGCCACCGGTGACGCGCGTTACTTGGAGCGCGCGGAGGAGGCAGGCCAGTTCCTCATCCGGACCCGGAACGAGCGCGACGGCGAAGCGTGCTGGCCTGTAGGGGAAGTGGAGTCCTGTGGATTGGGTCACGGAGCAGCGGGGGTCTCGCTCTTCCTCCTCTACCTGCACCTCGCTTCCGACGCGCGCGAGTACCTGGACGTGGGGAAGTCAGGGCTCGAGTACGTTCTCGCGGGTGGGGTACGGAACCTCGACGACGGCCTAACCTGGTCGATTCAGGAGGGAGAGCCTACGCACACTCCATACTGGCGCTGGGGCAGCGCCGGGATAGGCTCGGTGTTGATGCGATATGACCGGGCCCTCCGGGAGCAGCGCTACCAGGCTCCCCTGTGCGAGATCCTGCTGGACGTGGACCGGAAGTACAGCATCTTCCCCGGCCGGTTCACCGGGATGGCCGGCGTAAGTGAATTCTGGCTCGACCTCGCCGAGCAACGGAACGCCGACCGCAGACAGGCGATCAGGGGCGCGCGGAAGGCGCTGTCCGGAACCCTCCTCTTCGGGGTGGAGCGTCCGGCGGGCCTGGCGTTCCCCGGCGAGATGCGGGAGCGGATCTCCTGCGACTTCGGCACCGGGAGCGCGGGAATCGCCCTGTCGCTCCACCGGCTGCTGAGGGGAGGTCCCGCCCCTTTCATGCTGGACGAGTTGATAACGGCGCACCCCAGGGGAGTGCCGGCAGCACCGGAGCCAGCGATGGCGTGCTCGGCACCCTGAAGGGCGGCCGGTCCCGTAGCCGGGTCAGCCGCGCCGGAATCCGCTCATCATTCCAGAGCCCGAGGTGACCATGCAGCAGGAGATCCCGGCCCGCCGCCTCCGGCTCTGGCCGAGTTCCCTGGCGAGGGAGCTTCGCCACGCACTCCGCAGGCTCGTGCGTCAGCCAGGCTACACGCTCACGGCGGTTCTCAGCCTCGCTCTCGGAATGGGAGCAACCGTGGCGGTCTTCACCCTGTTGAACAGGGCCGTCCTGCAACCGCTGCCATATCCACGGCCGGACAGACTCGTACGGATGTGGTCGGCAGTGCCGGGTGTGGGCCCCGACGCTCGCTGGGGGCTCGGCCGGCCACAGTTCTTCTTTTACCGCGAGAATGCACGAAGCTTCGAACAGATGGGCCTGTACGTCATCGGGTCGGTGGCGATCGCGCAGAGTGGGCCCGTCGCCCGGCCCGCAGAGCAGACCGAGGTGGCATACGTAAGCGCATCTCTCACGGAGGTGCTGGGCGCCCGTCCCGCCCTGGGGCGGCTCCTTACGCCCGCGGACAACCGGCTGCAGGAACCCGGCGTAGCCTTGCTTGCCGATCATTATTGGCGGCAGGAGTTCGGGGCGGACCCCGGCATCGTGGGACGCACGATCCCGGTGGATGGTCGTCCCGTTCGGGTCGTCGGGGTGCTGGAGCAGAGGGCTCGGCTTCCGGATGAGCTGTCGACGCCGGAGATGTCGGTGGGGCTCTGGATGCCCCTTCACCTGGATCCCGCCGACCCCCCGACCGGCGGCGGACATGTCTTCCGCGCGATCGGGCGGCTCCGCCCGGGAGTGACACTCGAGCAGGCCGACGCGGAACTGACGCGGTTGACCGCACGCCTGCCCGAAGCCATTCCCGAGGCGTATACGCCCGACTTCATGCAGAAGTACGGGATGACTCCACTCCTGCTTCCTCTTCCTGCCGATGTGCTCGGCGGAGTCGGGCGCGTCCTCTGGATCCTGTTTGGCGCCGTAAGCCTGGTGCTCCTGATCGCTACCACGAACGTGGCCAACCTCTTTCTCTCTCGCCTGGAGGCACGGCGGGGAGAAACCGCGGTGCGGATCGCGCTCGGCGCGGAGCGCAGGCACCTCGCCCAGCACTTCCTGGCGGAAATGTTCGTCGTGGTGGGAACTGCGGGCGCACTCGGCCTCGTCCTGGCGATCGCGGTCGAACGCCTGCTGCTGGCACTCGCACCGGTCGCCCTGCCGCGCCTGGTGGACGTGGGGATCGGCTCTGCTGAAGTCGGGTTCACGGCCCTGCTGATGCTGGGGACAGGACTCTCCCTAGGCCTTCTCCCGGTAGCTCGTCCCCACGCAGGTGCTGCCGTGCTGCGCGAGGTGGGGCGTGGCTCGACGGTCTCGCGGCAGAGACTGTGGGGACGGAAAGGGTTTGTCGTGGCTCAAATGGCCCTGTCGCTCGTGCTGCTCACTGGAGCCACGTTGTTGTTTCAGAGCTTCCGCCACCTGAGCGATGTTCATCCAGGCTTCGATGCGCATGGAGTACTTACGTTTCGGGTGGTCCTCCCCGACGGGCGCTACGGGACGTTCGAGTCGGTCGGGGAGTTCTACAGGGACCTGACGAGCCGCATCGAGAGCCTCCCCGGTGCGAAAGCCGCGGGATTGACGACATCTCTTCCGCTCAGCGGGTTCGACGGCTGCTCCAGCGTCTTTGTCGAAGGGCACGACGGCGAACCCCCGTGCCTTCCGGTCCACGTCGTTACCCCTGGCTTCTTCCGTGCTCTGCGCGTTCCGGTGCATGGGCGTGCACCGGAATGGAACGACGTCCAGGCAGGCTCCGCCGGCGTGATCGTCTCGGATGCCCTCGCCCGCCGCCTCTGGCCTGGCGAGTCCCCGCTCGGGAAAGGCGTCACGACGGCGTCGGGCGTCGGGTTCTACCGAGTGGCCGGGACCGTGGCCGGACTGAGAGAGAGTGGGCTCGACCAGCCGCCCTCAGAAGCGTTGTACATCCCCCTGTTTCCGGCAGGCGGTGTGGAAGCTCTCATGGGCGGCCCTCCGCGGAGCTTGCGGGTGGCGGTCCACGTGCAGGGAGATCAGCCCGAACAGCTGATCCCGTTTGTGCGCAGCGCACTCGCCGAGATGGACCCGGAGGTCGCGCTGGCGGACATGCGCCCGATGGATGAGATGGTCGCCCGATCCACGGCGCGGGTGTCGTTCGCGGCGCTGCTGCTGGGCCTCGCCTGCGGTGGTGCCGTCGTGCTCAGCCTGGTAGGGATGTACGGTGTCGTCGCGTACCTCGTGGGGCAGCGTATGTCGGAGATCGGAATCCGCGTGGCGCTCGGTGCGCGTTCCGGGCAGGTGGGATGGATGGTGCTCAAGCAGTCGCTCTGGCTCGCAATCCTGGGCATCATGGCGGGTCTCGCCGTGGCGCTGGTCGCAACGCGTGCGCTCCAGTCACTCCTGTTCCAGGTCGACCCCGCAGACCCGCTCATCCTGACTGCTGCGGCCATCGGTCTCTTCGCGGTCGCCGCTGCCGCAAGCTATGTCCCCACCCGGTGGGCAATGCGTGTGGACCCCGTCAAGATGCTTCGACGTCATTGAACGCCTGCTCTCCGAGTCGGATACCCGGTCGATTGCCCCGTTCCACAGGACACGCATGAGAATTCCGAAGCCGGCGAACGAGTGGAGATGGTTTCTGCGGGAGCTACGTCCGTTCGCGGGACTCCAGGTGCTGAGTACGGTGATCCTCCTCGGTTCTACCCTGCTCTCACTCGTAGATCCTCTCCTGATCAAGTGGCTGATCGACTCCGGAATGCAGCGGCGCTCCTGGCCGGTGGTGCTCGTTGCCGTGGCGGCGTTTTGCGCCGCTTATCTTCTCCGGATGCTCCTGGTCGTCTGGGGTGCGATGGTCAGCACACGGATGCTGGAGCGCCTCATGCTCGGCGTCCGGCTGCGGCTGGTGCGCCGGTTACACCGGATGGATGCGAGCTTTCTGGACCGGCAACCGGTAGGGGAGCTCGTACGCCGGCTCGAGCAGGACGTGGAGCAGGTAGGGCAGGTCGGGTCGAACCTCCTCCCCGTCCTCTTCCGGATCATCGTCGCCACTTCGGTGACTGTCGGGATCATGGTCTTCCTGGACTGGCGGCTGACCCTCATCGTCCTGCCGTTCATGCCCGTGTTCATGGGGCTGCGGATGTTCTTCCGTGCCCGACTGGAGAGCACGTCGCTCGCGTCGCGTGAGACGGCAGGCGAGCGGTCCAGCTTCCTGAACGACATGCTGGCTTCGTTGATTCAGGTGCAGCTTCTGGGCGCCGAGCAATTCTTCCGCCGGCGGTACGCCCGGGTGAACGTCGAGTCGGTTCGCACCGGTGTGGCGCGCCGCAGGACGGAGATGGCCTACTTCGCCGCTTCGTTCAGCGCTTTGACCGTGGTTACCGGTGCCGTTCTACTGGCCGGCGCATGGCAGGTACTGCAGGGACACCTGACGATCGGCGGGTACATCGCCTTTTACAGCTACCTCACCCGCCTCTTCGATCCGCTCGCGCTCGCGGTGGAGACATATGCGTCCCTCAAGCGGGCCGGCGCGAGCCTCCAGCGGATCGCCGAGCTGGAGGAGGCGGACCCGGTAGTGCGGGACGCTCCGCTCGCCCGGTCCATAGAAGCCAAGGATGTGGCGGGGGTGGGCTGTCTCGACGTTCGGTTCGCGTACGAGGGAGGACAGCCTGTCCTCCGGGGCGTGAGCCTGCACGTGGAGAAGGGCGAGCGGCTGGCGCTCGTGGGGCGCAGCGGGAGTGGCAAAAGCACACTCGCCAAGCTTCTGGTACGGCTGTACGACGGAGACTCCGGCCATGTGCGGCTGGGTGACGCCGACATGCGCACTATCCGGCTACGGAGCCTTCGACGGGCGGTGTCACTCGTGCCGGCCAGCCCCGTGCTGTTCCGTGGCACCTTGCGGGAGAACGTGCTCCTCGGAAAGCGGGGCATCCTTGCCGAAGATCTGGAGCGGTTCGCCGAAATCGCGTGCTTCAACTCGGTGGTGGCAAAGTTCCAGAATGGATGGGACCACGTGATCAGTCCCGGCGGCACCGGTCTGTCGGACGGCGAGAGGCAGCGGCTCGGCCTTCTGCGGGCACTCGTCCGAAATGCCGGCGTCCTAGTTCTCGACGAGGCCACCGGTGCTCTGGACCCCGTCATCGAGGCTGCAGTCCTCGCACGTCTCCACGAGCACGCGCGTGACAAGACGGTAATCCTGATCACCCATCGCCCGGCCGCTGCCCGGTGGGCCGACCGGATCCTGCTCATGCAGGACGGACGCCTCCACATCGTCGGCCATGACGACGAGATCTCGAACGATTCCGTGATCGATGGTGCAGCGATGTACGTGCCGCAAGGAGAGCCTGCCCTCGTCCGGGGCGAGTCGGGAGGTCCTCGGCTGGCGGGCATGAAGGCAGTCTAGCGGACGAGCATTCGCGGGTGACTGCTGCTCTGCAACGACGACGGGGCGGCGCCGCTGTGGCGCCGCCCCGTCTGCCTGCAGGCTGTTCCGTGTCCTCAGCAGTACCGCTGGAACGCCTCCGACAGGTCCTCCGCGATCTCCTGCGCCGTGCGGCCCTCGATCTGGTGGCGCTCCAGCATGAAGGCCACGTCCCCGTCCTTGAGCAGCGCGATGGAGGGCGACGAGGGCGGGTAGCCGTGGATGTAGCCCCGGGCGCGCGCCGTCGCCTCCTGGTCCTGGCCGGCGAACACCGTGGTCAGCCGCTCCGGCTTCTTCTCGCCGCGCAGCGCCATCGCCACCGCCGGGCGGGCGTTCCGCGCCGCGCACCCGCACACCGAGTTCACCACCAGCAGCGTGGTCCCCGAGTCGGCGCCCAGCACCTGGTCCACCTGCTCCGCCGTCCGCAGCTCCTCCACCCCCAGCCGGGTCAGCTCCGCCCGCATCGGGGCCACCATCATCTCGCTGTACATGTATCCGTTCCTCCACTGAGTGCGTTCAACGCGCGCACCGGACCGGTGCGCGATCCCAACAATACACGCTCCGTCAACGGGGGTTCGGCACCCAGGGCACGTCCTCCACCCCCGCGCGCCGGTTCGCCAGGCGCGCCAGCGTGAAGAGCAGGTCCGAGAGCCGGTTCAGGTACACGATCATCGCCTCGTCCAGGTGCGCCGCCTGTGCCAGCGAGACGCAGCGGCGCTCCGCCCGCCGGCACACCGTGCGCGCCAGGTGCAGGAACGCCGCGGCCTCCCCGCCCCCCGGGAGGATGAAGTGGCGCAGCGGCTCCAGCTCCCCCTCCGCCGCGTCGATCCACCGCTCCAGCTCCTCCACGCGGCCCGCGGGGAGCACCGGGACGTGGTCGTTGGCGCGGCCCCCGTCCTCCGGGGCCGGCGTGGCCAGGTTGGCCCCCACCACCAGGAGGTCCGCCTGCAGCCCGCGCACCCCCGCCGCCAGCTCGGGCTCCCCCCCGCGCTCCAGCTGCCCGGCCACGATCCCCAGCACCGAGTTCAGCTCGTCCACGTCGCCGTAGGCCTCCACGCGCTCGTGGTCCTTGCGCACGCGCTGCCCGCCGAACAGCCCCGTCTCCCCGCGGTCCCCGGTCCGGGTGTAGATCTTCATCGCTCCTCGTGGGGCTCGGCCAGGGCGCGGGCAACCACCCGCCCCATCGACCACTCGGTCCAGAGGAGGCGGCGGAGCACCTTGCGCGGTGTCCACTCCTCCCCCTCGATCTCCAGCAGCGCCCCCCGCCGCTCCGGCGGCATGTGCGCGAAGTGCTCCACCACCAGCGCCAGCGCCGTGTCCAGCCGCCCCAGCGTCCGGTCCGGCGGCTCGGCCATGGGGGAGGCGCCCAGGCGGCTCAGCAGCCACCACTCCGCGCGCGCCAGCTCCTCCAGCCCCCGCCGCACCGTCCCCCCGCCCGGGAGGGGGCGCTCCGCCACCTCGTCCGGGAGCCGCCGCACCCGCGCCAGCAGGAGCGCGCGCAGCTCCCCCAGCCGCCGCAGCCCCGCGTCGGTCTCCGCGTCCGTGAGCGAGCGCACGTCGTGCGCGAAGCAGGCCGTGCTCTCCCCCCCGGCCACCCGGGCGTCGGTGCGGAGCCACTCGTCCACCGCGATCTCCACCTCCGCCTCCGGCGGGGGGACCGGCTCCCCGGCCGCGGCCAGGAAGCCGAGCCAGGCCAGCACCTCCCCCTCCAGCGCCCCCACCGCCCCCTGCGCGTCCGCTCCCGGCGCCGCGCACCCGGGAAGGGTCAGCGCGTGGGCCAGGAAGGCGCCGTCCGCCCCCTCCTCCAGCCCCACCGACACGCGGTACGCATCCCCGCTCATCCGGCCTGCCTCCACCGCCGGCTCCACGAGCGCCAGCGTCCCCGCGTCCGCGTCCAGCCGCGCGCGCACCCCCAGCGGGAGCGTCCAGCTCTCCTCCACGTGGCCGAAGGGGAAGCCGAAGGCGATGGGGACGCCCAGCCCCCCCAGCCGGTCCGCGATCACCTCCACCACCGGGGTGACCCCCGCCTGCCCCTCGTCCGGCGACTCGCTGAAGGCCCCCACCGCCACCCCGGCCACCCCCTCCAGCGCCCCCGACAGCAACAGCTGCGAGAGCAGCCGGTCCACCCGGTACGAGGTCTCCCCCACGTCCTCGAAGAAGAGGATCGCTCCCTCCGTGCGGAGCGCGTACGGCGTCCCCGCCAGCGCCGCCAGCAGCGCCAGGTTCCCCCCCACCAGCGGCCCCTCCGCCGCGCCCCCCGACACCCGCAGCGCCCGCTCCGGGCCGCCGTCGGGGAAGGGGAGGACCCCCGCCGGCTCCGTCTCCGTCAGCACGCGCAGGAGACCTGCGCGGGAGAACTCCGGGATCTCCGCCGTGGCCGGGTGCGGGCCGTGGAAGGAGACCACCCCGTGGCGCTGGAGCGCCAGGTGGAGCGCCGTGTTGTCGCTGAACCCCACCAGCGGGCGCGGGCGCTCCACCAGCGGCGCCCAGTCGATGGCGGGGAGGATGCGCATGGTCCCGTACCCGCCGCGAAGGCACCACACCGCGTCGACGTCCGGGGAGCGGAGCGCCGCGTTCAGGTCCGCCGAGCGCTCCTCGTCCGTCCCCGACAGGTAGCCGCACCGCCCCCGGCAGAAGCCGCCGGCCACCGGCTCCCATCCCCAGGCGCGGACGCGCCCGGCCGCGCGGTCCACCGCCCCCTCCGCCAGCGGGCCGGCCGGCGCCACCAGGGCCACGCGCGACCCCGGGCGCAGCGCGGGCGGGCGGATCACGACTCCCCTCCCGCGGTCCCGAGCGCCAGCGCCGCCCCCGCGGCCAGAGCCAGCCCCGCCCCCGCCAGGTACGGCGCGCCGATCCCCAGGCGCGCGAACGCCAGCCCCCCGCACACCGGCCCCACCACCCGCGCCAGCGCCGACACCGACTGCGACACCCCCAGCAGCCGCCCCTGCTCGCGCGCCGGCGCCGCCCGCGACACCAGCGCCGACACCGCCGGAATCACCGTCCCCTGCCCGAAGGCGAAGGCCGCCAGCGCCGCAGCCACCCCCACTGCCGAGGGCGCCAGCGGGAGCGCCGCCAGCCCCGCCGCCAGGGAGACGGCCCCCAGCAGCGCCAGCCGCCGCTCCCCGAGCCGGCGGGCCAGCGGCCCCAGGAGCGCACCCTGCACCAGCACCGCCACCGCCCCCACGTAGGCGAAGAGGAACGCCACCTTCTCCGGGGGGAGCGCCCAGCGCCGGTCCACCCACAGGGAGAGCGTGGACTCCATCCCCGCCAGCGCCAGCGTCACCAGGAGCGAGGCCGCGTACAGCGGGCGCAGCCGCCGGTCCCCCGCCGCCCGGGCCAGCGCCCGCGCGCGGGCTCCCAGCCCCGCCGGGGCCGGCTCGCCCTCCGCCCTCCGCCCCGCCGGGAGCGACTCCGGGAGCCGGAACGCCGCCAGGAGCCCGTTGGCCGCCGCCAGCGCCGCCGCCCCGAAGAAGGGCACCGAGGGCCCGAAGCCCGCCAGCGCCCCCCCGATCGCCGGGCCGAAGATGAAACCCAGCCCGAACGCCGCGCCGATCAGCCCCATCCCCCGGGCCCGGTCCTCCGGCGCCGTCACGTCCGCCACGTACGCCTGCGCCACCCCCACCGTCGCCCCGGCCACCCCCGCCAGCGCCCGCGCCACGAAGAGGAGCGCCAGCGACTCCGCCACCCCGAAGAGGAGGTACGAGGCTGCCGACCCGAAGAGCCCCACCAGGAGCACCGGGCGCCGCCCCACGCGGTCCGAGCGCGCCCCCCACCAGGGGGCGAACAGGAGCTGCATCAGCGAGTACACCGCCACCAGCGCCGTCACCGCCACCGGTCCCGCCCCGAAGCGCTCCGCGTAGAGCGGGAGGAGCGGGATCACGATCCCGAACCCCACCAGGTCCAGGAACACGGTGAGGAACACCACCGCGAGCGAGGACCGCTCCGGGCGCCGCGCCGCGCCCCCGGGCGCCGCCGGTCCCGGAGGCGCGGGAGCCGCCAATGTGCTGGATCTGCCGTTCAAAGAAATCCCCTTCCGTTTCACCCCTGCCGTCCGCGGGGCGTGCAAGATAAGGCGACCGC
Source organism: uncultured Gemmatimonadales bacterium (assembly GCA_963733105.1). GTDB lineage: Bacteria > Gemmatimonadota > Gemmatimonadetes > Longimicrobiales > Longimicrobiaceae > JAFAYN01. The sequence goes on from CAVTCB010000018.1 coordinate 267,709, forward strand.
GCGCTCCCTGACAACGTGCGCCCCCGCGTCCGGCCGCGACGGGCCGTCCTCCCGGGGCGGTTCCAAGCGCTTGCCGCCCCGGTGCTTGGCACGGGTCGTGCGCGCGGCTTGCGCTTCTCCGCGCCCGCGCGGAGCATCCGGCAGCCAACCCGACGAGGCGACGACGATGACCCCGACCGAGACGGTGGACCCCCTGCAGGAGCGCGCCAACGCGCTGTACTGGAACAGCGACGACACGGTCGACGGGGTGGCGGAGCAGCTCGGGCTCCGGCGCAACGCGCTCTACGCGTCCATCCGGCCCGTGGCCGCGGGCGCGGAGTGCCCCGACTGCGGCGAGGGTCTGGTCTTCCCCAACCGGAGCAGCCGCACCGCCGGGCGGGCCATGTGCCTGGCGTGCGAGCACACCGTGGACGTCGACGAGGCGCTGGCCTCCGCCGCGGCGCGTCCGCGCCCGACGCTGGTCACGGACGGGTACGAGGGGCGGGACGAGGGGTACGGAGGCGGCGGGCGGGCGCGGCAGTGGGGCGGGGGGCTGGCGGCGGTGGAGCCGGAGCGCGTGGCGATGATCGGCGGGGCGGCCATGCTGGGGGCGGTCGCCGGCGCGGCGGTGGTGGGGCTGTTCCGCCGGCTGAGCTGACGTGGACAGGATCGAGTCGCTGCGGGAGATGGTCGCGGCCCGGCCCGACGACCCGCGGCCGCGCTTCGGGCTGGCGCTGGAGCTGGAGCGGGCGGGGCGGTGGGAGGAGGCGGTCGCCGAGCTGCGGGCGTACCTGGCCCACGGCCGGGACGAGGGGAACGCGTACGGGCGGCTGGGGCACGCGCTGCGGGAGCTGGGGCGGGACGACGAGGCGCGCGAGGCGTACCGGGAGGGGATCGAGGCCGCCAACCGCCACGGTCATCCCACCATGGCCATGGAGTTCGAGGAGGTGCTGGACGAGATGGGGTGATCTTGTTGCATGGGGGCCGCTCCGGAGCCCGGCCAAACAGCGGCCGGTCTCCTGCGCGGGGGCGGTGAGCCTCGCAAACCGCGCGAGTCTCCCCGCCCCGGAGTGAGCCACCGGAAACAGCCCCGGTGTCTCCCTCCGCGACGGATCATACGGGTACTGCGGGAACTGCAACTGCGAACGACAACGACGGGGCGGCGCCATGGGTGCCGCCCCGTCGGTTTACCCCTCACCCCCCGACCCCCTCTCCCACAAGGGGAGAGGGGGAGCAAGACAGTGTGGAGGGCGAGGATCGAAGCGTGGAGATGCCCCTCCCCCGGAACGGGGGAGGGTGGCGAGCCCGAAGCGAGCCGGGTGGGGGCCCGCCCTCACCCCCGCCGCCCCTTCGGCCTGGGCCGGTTCTTCGCCCGCGCCCGGGCGCGCTCGCGCGCCAGGCGGGCCTTGCGGTCGCGCTCCAGCTTGGCCTTGCGCGCCGCCTCGACCCGCGCGCGGCGCGCCTCCTCCACCGCCACCGGCGAGCCGGGGCGGGCCGTCATGGGGAGGTCCGTGATGGCGCGGGCCACGGCGTCGTGCACGCGCTCGCGCACCTCCAGCATCGCGCGCTGCGAGGCGTTGTCGTGCGTGCGGTTGGTCAGCAGCACCACGAACAGGGCGCGGTCCGGGTCGATCCAGACCGAGGTGCCCGTGAAGCCCGTGTGGCCGTAGGCGCGCGGGGAGAAGTAGCTCCCCGCCGAGCTGCGCTGCGCCGGCGTGTCCCACCCCAGCGCGCGGCGGCCCACCCGCGCGCGGTGCTGGCTGAAGGAGCGCACCGTCCCCGGCGAGAGCACGCGCTGCGTCCCGTAGGCGCCCCCGTTCAGCAGCATCTGCGAGAGCACCGCCAGGTCGCGCGCCGTGGAGAAGAGCCCCGCGTGCCCCGCCGTCCCCCCCAGGCGGAAGGCGTTCGCGTCGTGCACCGTCCCCCACAGCGCGTACCCCTGAGGCGATTCCGTCGCCGCGGGGGCCGTCTGCGCGCGGAAGGCGCGCGGGGGGAGGTACATCGTGGACGACATCCCCAGCGGACCGTACACCCGCCGCGCCAGGTAGCGGTCCAGCGGCTCCCCCGCCGCGCGCTCCGCCGCCTCCGCCAGGAGGATGAAGCCGAAGTCGCTGTACTCCATCCGCTCCCCAGGGGGGCGGAGGAGCGGCGTCTCCAGCGTCCTGCGCAGCGCCCCCTCCGGCGAGCGGGCCTTCCCGTACAGCCAGTCCCCCGCGGGGAGGCCCGAAGTGTGGGTCAGGAGGTGGCGGATCGTCACCCGCTCCTTCCACTTCCCCGCGAAGCCGGGGACCCAGCGCCGAACCGGCGTTTCCAGCCGCATCCGCCCGTCCTCCACCAGCGCCATCACCGCCGCCGTGGTCCCCGCCACCTTGGTCAGCGAGGCCACGTCGTACAGCGTCTCCTCCGCGTCCACCGTCCCCGGCGCCGGGCTCCCCGGCCGGCCGTAGCCGCGCAGGCGCACCAGCCCCCCCCGCCGCCCCACCGCCAGCGCCGCCCCCGGGAACACGCCCTCGCGCACCGCCGCCCGGATCGCCTCGTCCGCCCGCGCCAGCGCGGTCTCGCTCATCCCCACCTCCGCCGCCCCCGCAGTGCGCAGCGTCGGCGCCGGGGGCCAGCGCACCCCCTCCGGCGCGGCGGGGGCCGGCAGCTCACCGGCGAGCGCGCGCAGCGCCGCCCGCTGCGCCTCCTCCCCCGCCCCCCGGGCCAGCACCACCGTGCCCGCGGCGGGGAGCCCGGCGGGCCCCGAGCCCAGCAGGCGCACCGCCACCGTCCTGCGGGCGGCGGCCGCGGCGCGGAGCCGGGCCTTCGCCGTGTCGGCCAGCCCCGCCGTGTCCGGGAGGGCGGCGCGGCGGACCAGGCCGGCCAGCCCGGGGCCGGGGCGCGGCTCCCGCTCCAGCAGCACCAGGCAGTCGGCCGCCCGCATCCGCTCCGCGAAGCCGGGGGGGAGGGGGAGGGAGTCGGCCGGCGCCGCGGCGGGTGCGGGAAGGAGGCGCATGAGGGGGAAGCGGCGGGCCAGCTCCCGCTCCAGGAGCGGCGCCGCCCCCGGGCGGGCCACCAGGAGCGGGGCGCGGCAGGCGCGGAGGAGCGGGCCGGGCGGGGGCCCCAGCACCACCAGCGCGCGCTCCGCCGCCCGCCGGGCGAGCGCGCGCGCCTCCGGGGTCCCCAGGAGGCGCGCGACGCTGTCCGGCGCCATCTCCTTCCCCGCCCGCGCGCGGAGGCGCTCCTTCAGCCCCAGCACCCGCCGCGCCGCCTCGTCGATCCGCGCCTGCCGCAGGCGGCCGCCCCGCACCGCCGCCAGCAGCGCCGCCACCGTGCGGGGCGGGTCCGACACCCCCACCAGGAGGTCCGCCCCGGCGGCCACGGCGAGCACCGCCGCCTCCGCCTCGCCGTGCCGCCGCGCCAGGGCTCCGCCCGGCCCCACGTCCGCCACCACCAGCCCCCCGAACCCCAGGTCGCGGCGGAGCACGCCTACGTTCCCCGCGCGGGAGAGGGAGAGCGGGACCGAGTCTCCGGTCGCCGCGGGAAGGGCCAGGTCGGGGAGCACGGCCGCCTCCACCCCCGCCGCGAGCGCCCTCCGCACCGGGGGGAGCTCCGTCGCCTCCAGCCGGGCCCGGTCCCAGCGCAGCGTCGCCACGCTGTCGCGCGCCACCCCCGACCCCGGGGGGAGGAGGCGGACCCCCGCCAGGATCCCCCCTTCGCGCAGGGCGGCCAGGTACGCGTCCATCCCGTCTGCGGCCGCCGCGGCGGGGCGGGGGAGCGCCGCCGCCGGCTCCGTCTCCGCCTCCGGGAGGCGCACCAGCCCCAGGTGCACGCCCAGCGCGCGCGCCTCGCCCGCGACCAGCGTCCCCGCCTCCCCCGCGAGCTCCGCGTCGCCGAGCGCCGCCAGCACGCGCGGCGGGGGGAGCTCCGTCGCCTCCGGGACCAGCGCGCCCGCGCCGCCGTCCAGCTCCGCCGCCACCAGGAGCGGGAGCGGGGCGGCGGCGCGGAGCGCGGCCAGCGAGCGCACCACCGCCAGGGCGCCCCCTCCCTCCAGCCGCACCCCCCCCACGCTGTCCTCCCGCACCCAGCCCCGCACCCGCTCCGGCGCCGTCCGCCCGGGGGAGGCCACCACAAGCTGGGCCGCGCGGGCGCGCGGGGAGAGGCGGGGGAGCGTCGCCTCCGCCCACCCGGTCTCCGGCTCCTCGGGCGCGCACCCCGCGCAGGCCAGCAGCACCGCCAGTACGAGCGCCCGCCGGGCGCCGGCTTCTCGGAAACGGGTCATGCGCGGACGAAGGGAGTGAACGCTCCGGGAGACCGGCCGGCTACGCACGGTGCGGGCCACCTCCGTCCGGGTCCCGGCCCGTGGGCAGGGGCTCTTCTGGGACGCGCGTGACCCAGGAGGTGGGTACGCACTGTCCCATCGAGGGCCCCGGAAAAGACCGTGCGCGGAGGGGCGAAGCGCAGAATTCCCGACACCCGAGCATGGTCTGGGATTTGCTTTCCGGGGGGGCGTACTCCGCGGAGGTCCGGGTGGGGGAACCCCGGCGCGCCACGGACATACAACCGGATGTGCAGGGCGGTAACAGAGGGTCCGGTCCTCCTCCTCGCTCGCGTCCTTCCCTTCCTCCCATCCCTACTATTCGCGCGAGCATGAGTCACGTCTCCACGGTCTTCGTCGCCGACGACAACCCGTCCATCCTCCAGGGGCTTGACCGGGCGCTGAGCGCCAACGGGTACCAGGTGCAGACGGCGCAGAACGGTCCGCTCCTCCTGGAGATGCTCTCCGCCGCGCGGGACACCCCCGACCTCCTCCTGCTGGACGTGATGATGCCCGAGATGAGCGGGCTCGACGTCCTGCGCGTGGTGCGCCGCGACCCGCGCTGGGTGGACCTCCCCGTCGTCCTCATCACCGCCACCAACGACGCCACCCTCCCGGTCTCGGCGCTGCGGGACGGCGCGGTGGACTTCCTCACCAAGCCCTTCCGCCTGGACGAGCTGCTGGCGCGGGTGGACTCGCACATCCAGCGGCACCAGGAGCTGCGCCGGGCGCGGGAGCAGGCCCGGATGCGCCTGCAGGCCATCGACCTGATCCGCGAGCTGAACCGCGTGGTCACCGCGGACGAGATGTTCCACCTGGTGACCTCCCGCACCGCGGAGATCCTGGGCGTGTGCCGCTGCTCCGTGGTGGTGGTGGAGCGGGGAGACGGCGGGGAGTGGCTGGCGCGCGTGGCCGCATCCTCCGACGAGCCCTCCGGCGGCGGGATGCTCCTGGACCTGGAGCGCTACCCCGAGATCCGCGCCGCCCTGGAGAGGGGCGCCCCCGTCTCCGTGGAGGACGTCTCCACCTCGCCGCTCTTCGCCGAGACCCGCGCGCGCTGGGAGCGGGACGGGATCTCCCCCGCGCTCCGCTCCGTCATCGCCGTCCCCTTCCCGATCACCGAGAGCATGACCGGCGTCTTCGTGGAGCGCTCTCTGGCCGGGGAGCCCGCGCTGGGCGAGGGCGCCGAGGAGCTGGCGGGGCGGGTGGTGGAGGCGGTGGTGCAGGCGTGCGGGCGGGTGCAGGTGTTCCAGAACCTGATCGAGCAGCGGCGGCGGCTGCACGACCTGGCCCACACCGACGAGCTGACCGGGTGCGCCACCCGCCGCTCGCTCCTGCACTTCCTGCGGGAGGAGATGGAGCTGGCCCAGGCCCGCCAGGAGCCGCTCAGCCTCCTGGTGCTGGACGTGGACCACTTCAAGGCGATCAACGACACCTTCGGGCACCTGGCCGGCGACTCCGTCCTGCGGGCGCTCGGCGGGTGGCTGAACGCCGAGGGCGCCCTGCGATCAAACGACCTGGCCGGGCGCTACGGGGGCGACGAGTTCCTGGTGGTCCTCCCGCAGACCCCGGCCACCGGGGCGCTGCGCTTCGCCGACCGCGCCCGCGCCTACTTCTCCTCCATCGCCTTCGTCTTCGAGGGCGCCCCCGTGCGGGCCAGCCTCAGCGTGGGGGTGGCCTCCTGGCCGGAGGTGGACGCCCGCACCGCCGAGGACCTGATCTCCGCCGCCGACGCCGCGCTCTACGTCGCCAAGCAGGACGGGCGCGACTGCGTCCGCCTGGCCGTCCCGCTGGCCTCCGCCCGGTCGCAGGCGCGCGCCGGGTAGGGGGCGTGGAGAAGGGAGGCGCGGTTCCTGCGACCGCGGCCTCCCTTTCGAGCCCCGAGAGACCCGGAGATCCGCGTGCGCCCTCTCATCGTCGTCACCACCCCGATCCGGCCGGGCGGGAGCCACGGGCTCCCCCAGGTCCAGCTCAACGCCCAGTACGTGGCCGCCGTGGAGGAGCCCGGCGGGACCGCCCTCCTGGCCACCCCCGCGCACGACGAGGAGTCGGTGCGGCGGCTGGTGGGGATGGCGCACGCGCTGGTGCTCACCGGCGGGGAGGACGTGGACCCCGCCCGCTACGGCCAGGAGCCGCACCCCGCGCTGGGGAGCGTCAACCTCCCGCGCGACGCCATGGAGCTCGCCGCGCTGGAGGCGGCGCTGGAGCGGCGCCTCCCCGTGCTCGCCATCTGCCGCGGTCTCCAGCTCCTCAACGTGGCGCTCGGGGGGACGCTCTTCCAGGACCTCCCCGCCCAGCGGCCGGGGCGCGTCCACCACGAGCAGACCGCCCCCTGGAGCCACCGCTGGCACGGGGCCCGGGTGGAGCCGGGCTCCGCCCTGCACGCCGTCTTCGGGACCGGGGAGCTGTTCATCAACTCCTTCCACCACCAGGGGATCGACCGGCTGGCCCCCGGGCTGGAGGCCACGGTGCTGGCCGAGGACGGGCTGGTGGAGGGGGTGGAGGCGACGGAGTACCCGTGGGTGTACGGGGTGCAGTGGCACCCCGAGCGCGGCGAGGCGGAGTCGCCCGGCGACGAGCGGGACCCCGACCGCCGCCTGTTCTGGGCGCTGGTGCGGGCGGCGCGGGAGTTCGCGGAGCTTCAGCCCAGCACCGAGAAGGCGTCGATCTCGTCCAGCCCGAAGCGCATCTCGTCCCCGGTGGTGGGGTGAACCGCCACGATCACCTCCTCCGCTCCCTCCGTCCGGATCTCCCGGGGGACGATCACGTACTCCGTCCCCCGGCGGGAGAGCTGGATGCGCGCCCCCTCGTCGATGGCCCGCTCCAGCCGGTCCAGGTCCTGCGGCCTCCAGCGCATCCTACCGCCCTCCCGCCGGGGGCGCGGACGGTCCGGTCCGGGCCGGCGCCCCGCCGGAGAGCGCCTGCGGGCGCACCGACACGTAGTAGTTCTTCACGAAGAGCGAGTCGATGCGGATGAAGCCGCTGTCCGGGATGTCGCCGAACTTGACCCCCGGCGACGGGCGGGGGAGCCCCACGCCCAGCGACCGGAGCACCACCTCCAGCTCCGCGCGCGCGATCCGCTGGACGTAGCCGTCCAGGCTGACCCCGCCCCCCGCGTAGACGGGGATGCGGGTCCCGGCCGGCGGCGCGGGCTCGAAGCGCACCAGGATGCGGCGCCCGCCCCGGGCGCGCACCCACACCGCGTTGTTGCGCACCACGCTCTCCGCGGTCCCGGTCAGGTGCACCAGGAGCCCCACCGTCCCCGGCGTGAGCTGGGGGATGGACTCGAACGGGGTGGCCACCACCGGGATCACCGCGCCGCGCTCGGCACCGAAGTTGGCCGCGGCGCCCGCCCCGCGGGTCCGCGCCGTCTCCGTGGGGTCCCCGAAGAAGGCGGAGAACGCGAGCACCAGGAGCGAGGCGGCCACCAGCCCGCCCGTCCAGAGCCATACGCGCGAGCCGCGCGGTCGTACCAGCCGTATGTCCGGCATGCCAGGGTCTTCGGATCGAGAGTGAACGGGTCCGGGACCGAACAAAAGGCGCAAGGAACGTTCCGCCGTCTTGCCGCTCCGCGTCCGGCCTGGTTATCATAACGCCTTCACGGCGCAGTGCCCCTCCGTTCACCGCTGCAACCGGAGCGAGTCCAGTGTCCCGTCCTCCCGCGCCCCGTCCCCGTGGCCGGTCGTCCCTGGCGCCGTTCTACGCCCTCCTCGGCCTGGTCGCGCTCGGCGGCGCCGGCTTCCTCCTGTACCAGGCCTTCGGCAAGGAGAAGCCCACCACCCAGCCCGTGCAGGTGGCGCTCGACCCGGCCGCGCTCAACCGGGTCCAGGGGATCTCCGTAGGGCGGGCCGACGCCCCGGTGGTGATCTACGAGTTCGCGGACTTCCAGTGCCCCGGGTGCAGCCAGTTCGCTTCCATGGTCACCCCGCTCATCAAGGAGCGCCTGGTGCAGACCGGGAAGGCGCGCTACGTGTTCTACGACCTCCCGCTCATCAGCATCCACCCGAACGCCTTCCTGGCGGCGCGCGCCGGCCGGTGCGCCAACGAGCAGGGGCGGTTCTGGGAGTTCCACGACATCGTCTACGGCCAGCAGCCCAACTGGTCCGGCGAGGCCGACCCCACCGACCTGTTCGTGGACTACGCGCAGCGGGCCGGGGCCGACGAGGGCCGGTTCGAGACGTGCCTCCGCTCCGACCGCTTCGCCCGCGAGATCACCGAGAGCATGCGGTTCGCCGAGTCGCTCAATGTCCAGGGGACGCCCACGCTCATCGTCAACGGGCGCCGGATCGAGACCCCGCGGAGCTTCGCCGAGCTGGAGGAGGTGGTGAACGCCGCCGGGGCCGCTCCGGCTCCGGCCGCCGCGCCCGCCGACTCGGCCGCGCGGTGAGCGACCCGCTCGCCCTCCCCGCCGAGGAGGCGCCGCCCGCCTCCCGGATGGCGGTGGCGGTCCTGGCGCTGGTCGGGCTCTTCATCGCCGGGTACCTGGCGCTCTACAAGCTCGGGTACTTCGGGATGATCCAGTGCGGCACCGGGGGGTGCGAGACGGTGCAGTCGTCCCGCTACGCCTACTTCCTGGGCGTCCCGGTGGCGGTGTGGGGGGTCGGGGAGTACCTGGCCCTCCTGGTCGTCGCCCTGCTCGGCGTGCAGCCCCGCTGGTCCGGCGCGCGCTGGGTGGCGCTGGCGCTCTTCGCGATCTCCGCGGTGGGGGTGGTGTTCACCGCCTACCTCACCTACCTGGAGGCCGCGGTCATCAACGCCTGGTGCCGGTGGTGCATCGCCTCCGCCGTGGTCATCACGCTCATCTTCCTGTTCACGATCCCGGGGCTGCGCCGCGCGCGCTGACCCACGGCTTCCCGAGGACCACCGATGGCCGAGCCTTCCCGCACCACCACCCCCATCCGCCTCGTCTTCGCGGACCAGGGCACCTTCCACGCCGAGACGGTGCACGTGCCGGTGGACAAGCTCGCCCGCTACGAGCGGCTGGTCGACCTCCTGCGCGAGGAGGAGAGCGTGACCCGGCAGATGTACGTGGACATGTCGCGGCTGGTCTCCGCCTACGTGGTGGAGGACCAGGACTAGGGCACCGCCGCCGGGCCGAACCGTCCGGCAGGCCGGGTGTACGGGCTCCCGCGCACGTCGCGCCCGGACCCCGCAGCTCCCCGGCCCATGCAGCTCCCAGCCCGGCTCGCCCGCATCCTCCGCCTCGCCGCGGCGGCGCTCCTCCTCCCGCTCGCCGCCGCGTGCGACGACGCCGCGCCGTCCCCGCTGGCGCCCGAGATCCCGCCGCCGCCCTCCGGGAGCTCGCCGCACCCCGACCGCGCGCTCTTCCTGGAGGCCGCGCGCGCCGCCTGGAGCTACGCCGACCGGGAGCACAACCCCGCGACGGGATGGATCAACTCGGTGGCCGGGTACCCGTACGCCACCATGTGGGACGCCGCCAGCGGGCTCGCCGCCCTGTACTGCGCCAACGGGCTGGGCCTCCTCCCCGACGCCGAGTACGACGCGCGGATGCGGCGCGCGCTCGCGACGCTCGCCACCGTCCGCCTGTTCGACGGCATCGCCCCCAACAAGAACTACTCCGCGCGCACCGGCGCCGTCGCCGGGCGCGACGACCGCGACACCACCGTCGGCGAGCGCGGCTTCGGGTGGTCCGCCACCGACGTGGGTCGCCTCCTGGTCTGGCTGCGGATCATCGCCCTGAACCAGCCCCGCTTCGCCGCCGACGTCCGGCGCGTGGTGGACCGCATGGAGCTGGAGCAGCTCGTGGCCGACGGCTACCTCCGCGGCGCCCAGCTGGACGCGGACGGGACCGTGCGGCGCTACCCCGAGGGGCGCCTGGGCTACGAGCAGTACGCCGCCCTGGGCTTCGCCCTGTGGGGGCACCGGGCCGAGCGGGCGCTGCGCCTGGGCGAGAACACCTTCCCCGTGGTGGTGCTGGACGTCCCCCTGGTGGCCGACCGGCGGGGGCACGACCCGCTGACCAGCGAGCCGTTCGTCCTGGCGGGGCTGGAGCTGGGGTGGGGCACGGAGATGCGCGGCCTGGCCGAGCGGGTGCTCCGGGTGCAGGAGGAGCGCTTCCGCAGGACCGGGCAGGTGACCATGGTCAGCGAGGACGCCGTCCCCGTACCCCCGTACTACTTCTACTACTACGCCATCAACCACCACGGCCGGCAGTTCACCGTGGTGGCCCAGGACACCGCCGAGGTCGTCCTGGACGAGCCCCGCTGGATCAGCGCCAAGGCCGCCTTCGGCTGGCACGCGCTCCTCCCCGGCGGCTACACCCGCCTGGCCGTGGAGACGGTCGCCCCGGCCCGCCACCCGGAGAAGGGGTGGAGCTCGGGCGTGTACGAGCGCACCCTCCTCCCCACCGGGAGCGAGAACGCCAACACCGCGGCCGTCATCCTGGAGGCCGCGCTCTTCAGCACCAGCGGGCGTCCGCTGATCCACGGCCCCCGGCCGCGCTAGTTCCCTCCCTCACCCGGCGACGGGAGCATTCCCGGCGCCCCAGCCCGACGACCCGTCCCATGACCAAGCGCAGGCGCATCATCCTCACCGCCCTCGGCGTGCTCGCCGCCGTCGCGGTCTCCGCTTCCGTCGGCCTGGGCTCCATGGAGCCCTCCAACGACCGCGACTGGACCCCCGACAACGCCCGTCTCCCCTGGGCCGAGTTCCGGGGCGACTCCGTGGTGGTCCACAACGTCCGCAACGCGAGCTACCGGAGCACCGAGAGCTTCGACGTCGCCTGGGAGGACCGCGCCTACGACCTTCGCCGGCTCAACTCCGTCTGGTTCGGCGTGGAGCCGTTCGACCCCGGCTTCGAGGGGCCGGCGCACACCTTCGTCAGCTTCGGCTTCGACGACGGGCGCTTCCTGGCGGCCTCCGTCGAGCTCCGCAAGGAGAAGGGGGAGTCGTTCTCCCCGGTGAAGGGGATCCTCAACCGCTTCGAGATCATGTACGTCCTGGCCGACGAGCGGGACGTGGTGAAGCTCCGCTCCAACTACCGCCACGACGACGTGTACCTGTACCCGGTGCGCACCACGCGCGAGCGGATGCGGACGGCGCTGGAGGACGTGCTGCGGCGGGCCAACGCGCTGCGGGAGGAGCCGGAGTTCTACAACACCGTCTTCAACAACTGCACGACCAACCTGGCGGACCACGTCAACCGGATCGTGCCGGGGCGGGTGCCGCACGGCTACCAGATGCTCCTCCCGGGCTACTCGGACCGGCTGGCGTACGACCTGGGGCTGGTGGACAGCGAGCTGCCGTTCGAGCAGGCGCGGGAGCGGTACCACATCAACGCGCGGGCGCTGAAGCACGCGGACGATCCGGAGTTTTCCCTGCGTATCCGGGGCTTGTAGGGCCGCTCCGGAGCCCCGGCAAACTGCGCCGGGTCTCCTGCGCGGGGGCGGTGAGCCTCGCGAAACTGCCCGCGAGTCTCCCCGCCCCGGAGTGAGCCAGCCGAAACCGCCCGGCTGTCTCCCTCCGTTACGGATCATACGGGTACTGCGAATGGCGAACGGCCGGGATCTCGGGTGAGGTCCCGGCCTCTTGTCGTTCGGCGGCTTCCTGGCCCCCTCCCCCCGGCCCCCTCCCCCGCAAGCGGGAGAGGGGGAGCACGACGCCGTGGAAGTGAGGATCGAAGCGTGGAGATGCCCCTCCCCCGGAACGGGGGAGGGTGGCGAGCCCGAGGCGAGCCGGGTGGGGGCCTACGGCCGGGTAGCGGGGGGACCTGCTGCGGCTGCTGGAGGAGCCGCAGCCGGCGGCGCGCCCGGGGCCGGGGCGCCGGAGAGGAGGGCGTCCATGGCCTTGCTGAACTCGGAGAAGGGCTGCGCCCCCGTGATCACGTGCTGGTTGTTCAGGATGAAGGTCGGCGTGCCCTGGAGCCCCGCGCCCGCCGCCTGCATGGCGTCGCCCATGATAAGCGGCGCCACCTGGTCCTCGTCCACGCAGCGGCGGAACGCGGCCACGTCCAGCTTCAGCTCCGTCGCCAGGCGGAGGAAGCGCTCCCCCGGGTTGCCGCCGCCGCTCCACTCCGCCTGCGTCGCGAACAGCCGGTCGTGCATCGGCCAGAACGCGTCCTGCGCCCCCGCGCACATCGCCGCCTCCGACGCCGCCCACGCCTGCGGGTGGTTCGGGACCGGGTAGTTGATGAAGACCAGGCGCGCCTTCCCCGTCTTCACGTAGGCGCTGTCGAACTGGCGGTACGCGTCCTCCGCGAAGCGGCGGCAGTACGGGCACTGGAAGTCCGACACCTCCACCACCGTCACGGGCGCGCCCTCCGGGCCCTTCATGCGCGCCCGCGAGGCGCGGGCCTGCACCGAGTCGACGCTCAGCGCCCCCGACGCCGGCGGCGCCCCCTTCTGCGGGGTCTGCGCGCAGGCGGGGGCGGCGAGCGCCCCCAGGAGGGCGGCCAGGGGGGCGAGGCGGGAAAGAGGCTTCACGAGGGTGTCTGCTCCGTGTCGGATGAATGTTCGCGCGCGCGGGCCAGGTCCCACTCGCGGACGTGCTCGGGCGGCCAGGTGCCGGCGCGCGCCGCGGCCGCCAGGGCGTCCGCCTCCGCGCGGGCCCGTGCCGCCGTGCCGGGGTCGATCCAGCCGGCGCGGACCGCCTCCTCGAACTCCTCCTCGTCCAGCACCTCCACCGCGCCGTCCGCCCCCAGCCACACATCCAGCGCCAGGTCCGTGACGTCCCAGCGGGCGCCCCGCATCCGCACCGGGGCGAGGACGTTGGCGTAGAAGCCGGTGAAGGTGCCGTCCGCCCGGTGGAAGCGCCCCACGTCGTGCCATACCTCGCCGCGCCAGGTGGTCCACACCACCGGCGCGCCCGGGTCCAGCACCACCCGCCCCCCCGCGGTCACCGGCCGGCGCAGCTCCGCGCGCGGGAGGAAGGTGACCACGTGCCCCCCTCCGTCGTGCGCCACCGCCTGGCGGAACCGCTGCACCCGGTCCGGCGGGCGCAGGTACCGGATCTCCACCGTGTCGCCGGGCGCGTACGCCGGCTCAGGCGCCATCGTGCCGGCCCGCGTGCTCCTGCGCGTCCACCACCGCCAGCGCCGTCAGGTTCAGCACGTCCGCCGCCTCGCTCCCGCGCTGGAGCACGTGGATGGGGTGCGCCATTCCCAGCAGGATCGGGCCGAACGCCTCCGCCCCCCCCATCCGCCACATCAGCTTGTAGGCGATGTTGGCCGCGTCCAGGTTGGGGAAGATCAGCACGTTGGGGCGGCCCTGCAGCGTGGTGAACGGGTAGTTCTCCAGCCGGAAGTCGTCCAGCACCGCCGCGTCGGCCTGCAGCTCGCCGTCCACCTCCAGCTCCGGCGCCAGCTCCTTCACCAGCTGTGTCGCGTGCCGCACCTTGTCCGAAGCCGGGCCGCGCGCCGAGCCGAAGCTGGAGTACGACAGCATCGCCACCCGCGGCACGATCCCCAGCCGCCGCACGAAGCCGGCGGAGAGGAGCGCGATCTCCGCCAGCGTCCGCGCGTCCGGGTCGGGGTTCACCGTGGTGTCCGCGAAGAACACCACCTCCTGCTGCAGCACCATCATGTACAGCCCCGCCACCCGCCGCACCCCCGGCGCCGTCCCGATGGTCTCCAGCGCGGGGCGGATGGTCTCGGGATAGTACATGTCCTCCCCGGCCAGCAGGCCGTCCGCGTCCCCCCCCATCACCATCATGCAGCCGAAGAAGACGGGCTCGCGCATCCGCTCGCGCGCCTGCGCCAGCGTCACCCCCTTGCGCTGGCGGCGGCGGAAGAACTCCTGCGCGTAGCGCTCGCGGCGCTCCTCGTCGTCCCACCCCACGATCTCCGCGCCCTCGATGGAGACGCCCAGCGCCGCGGCCCGCTCGCGGATCGTCTCCGGGCGGCCCAGGAGGATGGGGCGCGCGATCCCCTCCGCCAGCACCAGCGCGCAGGCGCGGATGATCCGGTCGTTCTCCCCCTCCGGGTAGACGATGCGGCGCGGGTCGCGGCGGGCGCGGCGCATGATGTCGCGCATCACCTCGCGCCCGCGGCCCAGGCGCGCCACCAGCTCCGCCCGGTACTGCTCCAGGTCGATGGGGAGCCGCGCCACCCCGGTCTCGATGGCCGCCTGCGCCACCGCGGGCGCCACCCACAGCATGATGCGCGGGTCGAACGGCTTGGGGATCAGGTAGTCCGCGCCGAAGCGGAAGCGCTCCCCGCCGTACGCCCGCTCCACCGCCTCCGGGACGTCCTGGCGCGCCAGCTCCGCCAGCGCGCGGGTGGCGGCCATCTTCATCTCGTCGTTGATCGCGCGGGCGCGCACGTCCAGCGCCCCGCGGAAGATGAAGGGGAAGCCCAGGACGTTGTTGATCTGGTTGGGGTAGTCCGTGCGCCCCGTCGCCACCATCGCGTCCGGGCGCACCGCCAGCACGTCCTCCGGGAGGATCTCCGGGTCGGGGTTGGCGAGCGCGAAGACGATCGGGCTCTCCGCCATGGACGCCACCATCTCCCGCGTGACCGCGCCCGCCACCGAGAGGCCCACGAACAGGTCCGCCCCGCGCATGGCGTCCTCCAGGGTGCGGAGGTCGCGCTCCGTGGCGAAGCGGCCCTTGTAGCGGTCCAGGTTGCCGCGGTCGGCGCGGATGACGCCCTTGCTGTCCGTCATCACGATGTTCTCGCGGCGCACGCCCAGCGACACGTAGTGCTCCGCCGTGGCGATGGCCGCCGCGCCCGCCCCCGAGAAGACCACCCGGAGCGCGCCGATCTCCTTGCCGCCGATCTCCAGCGCGTTCAGCAGAGCGGCCCCCGAGATCACCGCCGTCCCGTGCTGGTCGTCGTGGAAGACGGGGATGTCCAGGCGCCGCTTCAGCTCCTCCTCGATGTAGAAGCACTCCGGCGCGCCGATGTCCTCCAGGTTGATCCCCCCCACCGTGGGCTCCAGCAGCTCGCAGAAGCGGATCACGTCGTCCGCGTCCCTGCTCCCCACCTCCAGGTCGAACACGTCGATGTCGGCGAAGCGCTTGAAGAGCACCGCCTTCCCCTCCATCACCGGCTTCGCGGCGAGCGGGCCGATGTCGCCCAGCCCCAGCACCGCCGTCCCGTTGGAGACCACGGCCACCAGGTTCCCGCGCGCGGTGTAGCGGAACACCGCCTCCGGGTCGGCGGCGATCTCCCGGCACGGCTCGGCCACGCCGGGGGAGTAGGCGAGCGACAGGTCGCGCTGGGTGCTGGCGGGCTTGGTGGGGACGACGGCGATCTTGCCGCGGCGGCCGGAGCTGTGGTAGTCCAGCGCGTCCTGGCGGTGAAACGACATGGCGGCAGGCCCTGGAAAAGTCTCGAAAAGGAGCAGCTTCGCGAGGGGCGAAGCGTAGCTCCCGCGCGCGACCGGTGTCAAGCCGAGCGCCCCGCACCAGGATGGTGCACCCCGTTTGCGCCCCGCACCAAGTTGCAACTGTCCCGGGTCCGTTCCCGTTTCGTCAAGAAAAGGCGGGGAAACGAGTTACGAAAAGGCCCCCGCCTGGCCCTGTTCGTGCCCCTTGTGGGTCCGCTTCCAAACGATGGCAACCCGCAGCCCCACCCCCGACGTCCGCGCCGGGGGCGCCCGCTTCGGGGAACAGATCGAATAAAAAAGGACACGCTGTGCACGGTAGTTCGGAAGGACGGACTCCCGCCAATCCGGGCGGGGCCGGCGGATCAAACCCGGAACGAGGTGAAGCGATGCGCTCGATTCGTACTTTCCTGATCGCGGGGTCGGCCCTGACCCTGGCTGCCTGCGCCGACCAGGGCGGCACCCCGGTGGCCGCGCGCGACGCGTCCGCCCCGCTGCTGGCCGCCTCGGGCAAGGCCATCCCCGGCCAGTACATCGTGGTACTGAACGACGGGGCGAACCCGCGCTCGGTGGCCGCCGTCGCGAAGGTGGACCCGGACTACGTCTACACCACGGCGCTGAACGGCTTCGCGGGGACGCTGAACGAGGGGCAGCTCAACGCGCTCCAGCACAACCCGAACGTCAAGTACATCGAGGAGAACGCCGAGGTCAGCGTCGCCACCACGCAGACGGGCGCCACCTGGGGGCTCGACCGCACCGACCAGCGCGCCCTCCCGCTCAGCACCAGCTTCACCTACCTGAACACCGGCCTCGGCGTCCGGGCGTACATCATCGACACGGGGATCCGCTTCGACCACGCGCAGTTCGCCGGGCGGGCGGTCACGGGCTACGACGCCGTCACCGCGGGCGGCACGGCGGCCGACTGCCAGGGCCACGGGACGCACGTCGCCGGCACGGTGGGCGGGACCACCTGGGGGATCGCCAAGACGGTGAGCCTGGTGGCGGTGCGCGTGCTGAACTGCAGCGGGTCGGGGAGCAACGCCGGCGTCGCCGCGGGGATGGACTGGGTGGCGGCCAACCACGTCAAGCCGGCCGTGGCGAACATGTCGCTGGGCGGCGGCGCCTCCACCGCCATCGACGACGCCACCAACCGGATGATCAACGCCGGCGTCACCGTCGTGGTCGCCGCCGGGAACGGCAACTTCCTGGGGATCGCCCAGAACGCCTGCAACTACTCGCCGGCGCGCGTCGCCAACGCCATCACGGTGGGCGCCACCACGTCGACCGACGCCAAGGCCTCGTACTCCAACTTCGGCACCTGCCTGGACGTCTTCGCCCCGGGCTCCAGCATCACCTCGGCGGACTACGCCAGCGCCACGGGCTCCAAGGTGCTGAGCGGCACCTCCATGGCCGCCCCGCACGTGGCCGGCGTCGCCGCGCTCTACCTGCAGAGCAACCCGGCCTCCACCCCCGCGCAGGTGCGCAGCGCGCTGGTGGCCAACGGCACCACGGGCAAGGTCACCTCCCCCGGGACCGGCTCGCCCAACGTCCTCCTCTTCAGCAGCTACTGAGAGAGCGGTTCCGCCCGACCTCCGGGGCACGCGCCCCGGAGGGTCCGGCGGCAGAGGTGACGCGGTGTCCCCGGAATCCGCCGGGGCCCGCGGCAGGATGACCCATCCGAAAGGACCCGGCTCATGCGATTCTTCCGCACCGCCCTGCTGTCCACCGCCACGCTCGCCTTCGCGGCCTGCGCAGACGGGGACGTGACGCAGGTCGCTCCCGCCAAGGTGTCTCCCTCCGAGGCGCCGCTCCTCTCCACCTCCGGACGGGGCGGCAAGGCCATCCCCGACCACTACATCGTGGTCGTCAAGAAGGGGGCGAACGCCGCGCTCCGTGGCCGCGGTCGCCGGGGTGAGCCCGAAGTTCGTGTACACCGCGGCGCTGGACGGCTTCTCGGCCACGCTGAACGCCGGGCAGCTCAACGCCCTGCAGCACAACCCGAACGTCGACTACATCGAGCAGGACATGGAGGTCACGGCCGCCACCACGCAGACCGGCGCCACCTGGGGGCTGGACCGCGTCGACCAGCGCGACCTCCCGCTCAACGGCTCGTACAGCTACACGCCCGACGGCGCGGGCGTGCGGGCGTACATCATCGACACCGGGATCAACACCTCGCACACGCTGTTCGGCGGCCGCGCCACCAGCGGGTACGACGCGGTGGACGGCGGCGCCGCCACCGACTGCAACGGGCACGGCACGCACGTGGCCGGCTCCGTCGGCTCCTCCACCTACGGCGTCGCCAAGGGCGTCTCGCTGGTGGCGGTGCGCGTGCTGGACTGCGCCGGGAGCGGCACCAACTCCGGCGTGATCGCCGGGATGGACTGGGTGACGGCCAACCACGTCAAGCCCGCGGTGGCGAACATGTCGCTGGGCGGCGGCGCCTCCACGGCCGTCGACGACGCGGTGAACCGGATGCACAACGCCGGCGTCACCGTGGTGGTCGCGGCCGGCAACGAGAACCAGAACGCCTGCAACGTGTCGCCCTCGCGCGCGGCCAACGCCATCACCGTGGGCGCCACCACCTCCACCGACGCGCGGGCCTCGTACTCCAACTACGGGAGCTGCGTGGACGTGTTCGCGCCGGGGAGCAGCATCACCTCCACCTGGTACAGCAGCAACACCGCCACCAGCACCATCAGCGGCACCTCCATGGCCTCGCCGCACGTGGCCGGCATCGCCGCGCTCTACCTGCAGGGCGCGCCGACGGCGACCCCGGCGACGGTGGCCAACGCCATCATCAGCACCTCCACGCTGAACAAGGTGACCAGCGCGGGGACCGGCTCGCCCAACCGCCTGGTGTACTCGCTGCTCACCGGCGGCGGCCCCACGCCTCCCCCGACCGGCACCACCTACACCGGGACGCTGAGCGGCACCGGCGCCAACTCGTACCAGCCGAGCACCAGCGGCTACACGGTGAGCGTCTCCGGGGCGCACACCGCCTCGCTGACCGGCACCGGCGCCGACTTCGACCTGTACCTGCAGAAGTGGAACGGCTCCTCGTGGGCGATCGTGGCCCGCTCCGAGGGGGTCACCTCCACGGAGAACGTCAACTACTCCGGGACGTCGGGCTCCTACCGCTGGCGCGTCTACTCGTACAGCGGGAGCGGCTCGTACACCCTGGTGACGACCAAGCCCTGAGCTGACCACCGGCGCGCCGGGCGGCGGCCCACGCCGCCCGGCGCGCGACTCCCGAAACCATCCACCGCCACCAGGAGGGCGCCCCTTCCGAACCCGGCTCGGAACCGACGTCGTTCAGGCGACCGCAGTCGCAGTACCGTCGTGGCAGTGCAGTGGTACCGTTCCCATCGGCAGCAGATGTACACATCTCACACCCGAGGACAAACCATGCGCTTCACCCGTTCCGCACTCCTGGCCGGCTCCGTCCTGGCGCTGGCCGCCTGCTCCAACGATCAGGCCACCCCGGTAGCCGCTCCCCGCGACTCGGCTCCCCTCCTGTCCGTCAGCGGCAAGAAGATCGACGGCGACTACATCGTCGTGCTGAAGGAGGGCGCCAACGCCCGCTCCGTCGCCGCGGTCGCCGGCGTCGAGCCGGGCTTCGTCTACACCGCCGCGGTGAACGGCTTCTCCGCCTCGCTCAACGAGGGGCAGCTCAACGCGCTGCAGCACAACCCGAACGTCGACTACATCGAGCCCGACCAGGAGATGCAGGCCGCCGTCACGCAGAGCGGCGCCACCTGGGGTCTCGACCGCATCGACCAGCGCAACCGGCCGCTGAGCGGGACGTACACCTACACGACCACCGCGTCGAACGTGTACGCCTACATCATCGATACCGGGATCTACGCCAGCCACTCGCAGTTCGGCGGGCGCGCGAGCAACGTGTACGACGCCCTGGGCGGCAACGGGACGGACTGCAACGGGCACGGCACGCACGTGGCCGGCACCGTGGGCTCCGCCACCTACGGCGTCGCCAAGGGCGTCCGTCTCCGCGGCCTCCGCACCCTCAACTGCAGCGGCTCCGGCGCCACCTCGGGGATCATCGCCGCCATCGACTGGGTGCGCGTGAACCGCACCAACCCGGCGGTCGCCAACCTGTCGCTGGGCGGCGGGTACTCCTCGACGCTGAACACCGCCATCAACAACCTGGCCAACTCGGGCGTGTTCGTGGCCGTGGCCGCGGGGAACGAGAACCAGAACGCCTGCAACGTGTCGCCGGCGAGCGCCGCGAGCGCCACCACCGTGGCCGCCTCCACCAGCTCGGACGCCAAGGCCTCGTACTCCAACTACGGGAGCTGCGTGGACCTGTACGCCCCGGGGAGCAGCATCACCTCCACCTGGCTGAACGGCGGCACCAGCAGCATCAGCGGCACCTCGATGGCCTCGCCGCACGTGGCGGGCGTGGGCGCGCTCTACAAGGGCAACTACGGCGACGCGTCCTCGTCCACGATCGACTCGTGGATCAAGAACAACTCGACCGCCAGCGTCATCACGGGCAACCCGTCCGGCACGCCGAACCGGCTGCTCTACAAGGCGGCCCTGTAAGCTCCGCCGGCAGGTGAAGAACGAGGGGGCCGCGGCGAGAGCCGCGGCCCCCTTCGCTTGGGCTCCGGTTTGGTGCAGATGGTTCGTTCCTGTCCGGTTGTACCTGCACCAAAATGGTACGCCCCGGGTCTCCGCGACCCACTCTGGTGCGCCCCGTCAGGGGGGTGAAGTGGTCAAGTGTTTACGTTGTAGGCACTTAGCATTTCGGGGACTCTGGTCCACGACGTGCCTTAAGTGCTTGCGGCTCAACTGCCTTACCGTTTTCTCATTTCAGGAGCACCACCTTGAAGCGATTCGCCATGCTCGCCGCGGGCGCCCTGGTCCTGGCCGGTTGCCAGGACGCGCGCGATCCCCTCGCTCCCGCGGCCTCCGAGGCCACGCCGTCCTTCAGCACCGCCGGGAACGGCGAGTACGTGTCGGGACAGATCCTGGTGAAGTTCAAGCGCGGCTCCAACGGCGCGGGCGTGGCTTCCGCCCACGGCGGCAAGCTGGACCGCGAGGTGCTCGACCGGATCTTCGTGATGAAGGTCCCCGCCGGCCGCGAGGCCACCGTCATCGCCGCCCTCTCGCACAACCCGAACGTGGAGTTCGCCGAGCCGGACTACGTCCGCACCTTCGGCACCCCCTGCGCCCTGGGCGACTGCATCACGCCCCTGGACACCTACTTCGGGTACAAGTGGGACCACCACAACGACGGCACCCTCAACAACAGCACCGGCGTGCTGGTGGTGAACACGGGGAAGGCGGACGCCGACATCGACTGGCTCGAGGCGCACCAGCAGCTCGGCGCCTTCACCGGCTCCGCCGTGATCGGCGTGCTCGACACCGGGATCCTCGGCACCCACGTGGACCTGGTGGGCCGCGTCCTCCCGGGGTACGACTTCGTCAACAACGACTCCGACCCGAACGACGACGACGGGCACGGCACGCACGTGGCCGGGATCGCCGCCGCCAACGGCGACAACAACATCGGCGTGACCGGCGTGGCGTACGGCGCCAACGTCAAGATCCTCCCGGTGAAGGTGTGCGGCCCGGCCGGCTGCCCCACCTCCGCCATCGCCAGCGGCATCCGCTGGGCCGCCGACAACGGGGCCAACGTCATCAACCTGAGCCTCGGCGGCCGGTTCGGCTCCTCCACCGAGCAGCAGGCGCTGCAGTACGCGCTCGGCAAGAACACGCTCCCCTTCTGCGCCTCCGGAAACGACGGGAACAAGCGCACCGTGTCCTACCCGGCCGCCTTCCCCGAGTGCGTGGCGGTGGGCGCCACCGACTGGCTCGACACCCGCGCTTCCTACTCCAACGGCGGCAACCCGCTGGACATCTCCGCCCCCGGCGGCGACAGCGAGAACGCCAACGGGTACAGCTACATCCTCTCCACCTACAACGACGGCGGCTACGCCTTCGTCGCGGGGACCTCGCAGGCCACCCCGCAGGTGGCCGGCCTGGGCGCCCTCCTCCACGCCAACGGCGTGACCGGCGCGAGCAACATCCGCACGCGGATCGAGCGGACCGCGGACGACCTGGGGGCCGGCGGGTGGGACACCCTGTACGGCTTCGGGCGGATCAACGTGTACCGCGCGATCAACAACCTGACCAACTGACGTACCCGTCAGGGAACACCGAGCGAGCCGGGGGATCTCCCCCGGCTCGCTCGGTGCGTTCGGATACCTGAAAAATTCGGTTTTTTACCGGCCCTTCCCACGGCGCGACACCGATTGCGCGCCCGTGGGGCCCGCGGTATCTTGAGCTTACCGCAACCCATAGACACCGACCGTCTCAGGCTCATTGAAGGTCCTCCTCCTCGACGCAGACCGGAGTCTCGTTCGAACGCTCGAACCGGAACTGAACGGCGCCCTCCTCCAGGCCGCGCACGGGCAGGCGGAGGGCTTGCGCCTGATCCGGGAGGGCGGGTGGGACCTGATGCTCCTGGACGTGGAGTTCTCCGGGGCGGGGATGGAGATCCTCCAGCGGCTCCGCGCCGACCCCGCGTCGCCCCCGGTGGTGCTGCTGACGTCCGAGCCGTCGATGGACCTGATGCTGGAGGCCATCGGCCAGGGCGCGCACGAGGTCCTCCCCAAGCCGATTCCGCCGGGGAAGCTGCGCGGGATCGTCGCCTCCATCGAGCGGACCGGGGCCATCCGCCCCCTCCCGGCCACCCCGGCGGGGGAGGACGCCATCGTGGGGTCCAGCGGGGAGATGCTCTCCGCCTTCGCCTCGGTGGCGCGCGCCGCCAGCAGCGACGCCACCGTGCTGGTGCTGGGCGAGAGCGGGACCGGGAAGGAGATGATCGCGCGGGTGCTGCACTCCCGCTCCCGGCGGGCCAAGGGGCCGTTCATCGCCATCAACTGCGCGGCGATCCCGGAGAACCTGCTGGAGTCCGAGCTGTTCGGGCACGAGAAGGGCGCCTTCACCGGCGCCATCGGCCGGCGGATCGGCCGCTTCGAGCGGGCCACCGGGGGGACGCTCTTCCTGGACGAGATCGGCGACATGTCGCTGGCGCTCCAGTCCAAGATCCTGCGCGCCCTGCAGGAGCGGGAGATCGAGCGCGTGGGCGGGGAGGCCCCGGTGCCCATCGACGTCCGGATCGTGGCGGCCACCAACCGCGACCTCCAGGGCGCGGTGGACGCGGGGACCTTCCGCACGGACCTGTACTACCGCCTGGCCGTGGTCACCCTGCACCTCCCCCCGCTCCGCGAGCGCGGCGAGGACCTGAGCCGCCTGGTGGAGCACTTCGTCGCCCGCTACGCGCAGCAGCACGGGAAGCCGATCCGGGGCGTCTCGGAGGAGCTGCTCAAGATCCTCCGGCTGCACCCCTGGCCGGGGAACGTGCGGCAGCTCCGCAACGTGGTGGAGCGCGCGGTGGTGATGTGCAGCGGCGACGTCCTCCTCCCCCAGCACCTCCCGGGGGACGTGATGCAGCCGCAGCCGCGCACGCTGGACCAGGACGTGGACGAGGGGCCGCTCTGCACGCTGGAGGAGATGGAGCGGCGCTACATCCGCAGGGCCATCCGGGAGACGGGGAACAACCTGACCCTCGCCGCCGAGCGCCTGGGGATCCACCGGAACACGCTGCGGAGGAAGATGGCCGAGTACGGCCTGGATCGTGGGATGGTTCTTGCACCAGAATAGGCCGGCCGCTGTGATATGGTGCACGATTCCCGCCGCGTTTTGCTTGCGTCAATCCGTAAAAGTACTTATAGTAGACACTTAACTCGGTGTTAGGCGGCGGCGCGCGTGGCGCGGCTTGTGCCCGCCATGGCTCGTCCCCCGCGGAGCCGGCCTGGCCAGAAGCTCTAGTGTCGGTCGCTGTTCACCCCTTTTTTTCTCACCAGCCCTAAAGGAGGTTTGAATGCACCGCTTCGTACGGAGCCTGGTCCCCGCTCTCTCCGCTCTGGCACTGCTCGTTGCGTCCGCCTGTGCGGACGGCACCGCGCCGACGCCGTTGGAGCCGAGGGCGGCCGACGTGGCGCCGCTCCGCAGCGTCGGCGAGTCCGCCGCCGACCTCGACCAGCTGGCCACCTTCAAGGCTGGCCGCTCCGTCACCATCGCGTGGGCCAAGAAGTGGATCGGGCCGGAGGGGGGGCGGCTGGACTTCCAGGGCTTCTCCATCGTGGTTCCCGCCGGGGCCGTGGACCGGGTGACCATGTTCACCATCAACCTCCCGGTCGATCCCAAGGCCACGGAGCGGGTGGTGGCCGAGTTCGGGCCTCACAACCGGAAGTTCGCCAAGCCGCTCACCATCGAGCTCCCCTACAGGGGGACCTCCGCCGAGGGCTCCTCCGCGACGATCGTCCGCTGGAGCGAGGGGTGGGTGGACGCGGGAGCTTCGCCGACCGCCGACGACTCCCAGCTGACCGCACAGACCTCCGATCTCTCGACGTACGGGACCACTACGACCCTGTCCACGCGCGGCAACGTGGTGACCACTTCTGGCGGCTGAGCTGCGTGTGCGGGCTGTGGATCGATCGCGCATAACCCTCGAAGAGATCTATCGGCTCCTCCCGGACATGGAGGAGCTGGAATGGTTCCGGCTCGCGATCGCGAACGCGGCCGTCCCCGATCCCGACCGGGAGTGGGACGGGTCGCGGGCGTACGCCACGATCGACAAGCGGATCGTGTCGCTGCCGCGCGTCGAGGGCGTCCTGGACGAGGCGGAGCAGGCGCTGCACGAGTACGTAACCACCCTGTTCGCGACCTTCCGGCCCCTGCTGAGGGCGTACTGGGAAGGAGACGACGTCGGGGTCGCCACCCTGCTGATCCAGCTCGGAGAGCGCCAGGAGCAGCATGGCCGCTACCGGAAGGCGCGGCAGTGCTTCGAGACGGCCCTGGCACTCTCCTTTCCGCTCCCCGACAAGCACCCCCAGATCGTAGCGCTCCGGCGCATCGCCCGGGTCGCCCAGTCGCTCGGCGAGCTCAACGCGGCGCTCCCCTACTACCAGCGAAGCGCGGAGCTCGCCCGGAACAGCGGGGACCTCCACAACGAGGTGATCGCGGAGACGGGCGCCGGAAACGTGCTGGCGATGCAGGGCCGCTGGGTGGAGGCGGAGGCGTCCTACCGCAAGGCGCTGGAGCGGGTCTCGGGCACCCCCGACACGCTCGCCCTCCAGAAGGCACAGCTGTACAACAACCTCGGGATGGTGACGACGCGCCAGGGGCGGTACGTCGACGCCGAGGCCTGGTTCGACCGTGCCCTGCACGCCTGGAAGGTCATCGACTCCCCCGTGGACCGTGCCATCTGCTACCACAACCTGGGGCTGCTGTACCGCTGGCAGGAGCGCACGGACGATGCGCGGGTGATGCTGCGCAAGGCGCTCGACCTGCCGGTCCCGTCGTCGCTCAGGGCCGCGGTGGCCATCGACCTCGCGGAGTCCTATCTCAAGGACCGGCTGCTCGGGCAGGCCGAGGAATGGGGCCGCGAGGCGGAGGAGCACGCCATCGCCGCGCGATCCCCCTACACGCTCGGCCACCTGTACATGAGCCTGGGGAAGCTCGCGCTCGCACGCGGCGACGAGGAGGGGATGATCTTCTTCGAGAAGGCGCTGGAGATCGCCCGCGAGAAGGAGTACCTGCTCCTGGAGGGGGAGGCGCTGGTCAACTACGCGGTCCTCCGGAGCGAGCTCGGCGGCCGGGAGGAGGCGCAGTCGTACCTGGAGCGTGCGTGCGAGATCTTCGCGCTGCAGGGAGACGTGGCGGAGCGGGCCCGCGCGGAGCGGATCCTGCGCTCGCTCTGCGACCCTGCCGAAGCGCAGGTGCCGGTCAGTTAGGAGGACCCCGCTGCGGGTGCTTCGAAGACGGCAGGCTCCCGCCTTTCGCGGGGGCCTGCCGTTTGACTTCGGCCCTCCCGGGCGCGAACATTGCTCGTCCACCATCAAGTCGGGAACAGCCGGAGCCGAACCTCCGGATTGCGGACGGGTACGACGTGACGACCTCGCGTCCCGCATCCCCGTCCCGACCACGGAAGGCACCCGCCGTGCACCGCCGACCCCGCGCCCGCTCCGTCCTCCTCGCCGCGGCCCTCCTGGGCGCCGCGCCGCGGGCGGCGTCCGGCTCGGAGACCGGTCCCGCCGTGTGCCCGTCCGGGAGCATCTCGCAGATCTTCGTCGACAACCACGCCGTCTTCGATCCCACCGACAGCCGGCTCGACGCCCGCTTCACCTGGGCGTACCACCTGGCCAACCGCCTGCACATCCCCACCCGCGAGGAGGTGATCCGCCGGGAGATCCTGTTCCGGGAAGGGGACTGCTACGCCCCGGACGTGCTCCTGGACTCGGAGCGCACCCTCCGCAGCACCCGCTTCATCGCGGACGCCGACATCTACGGCATCCGCCAGCCCGACGGGTCGTACCACGTGATCGTGGACACCGACGACGAGTGGTCCACCCGGCTGGAGCCGCGCGTGGACTCGCGGGGCGGGGGGCTGCGCGGGCTGGAGCTGCGGGAGGACAACCTCCTGGGCTCCGGGCAGCAGGTGGCGGCGTACTGGGGGCAGCAGTACGGCGAGCTGACCCTCGGCGCGTCGTACTCCACCCCGCAGCTCCTGGGCACCTCCGTGGACGCGGAGGTGGCGGTGGGGAAGACCTCCAACGGGTCGCTCCTCTCGCAGTCGCTGGCCTACCCCTTCCGGGGCGAGAACGGGCGCTGGGCGCTCCGGCAGCGCTTCGAGCACGAGGACCGCTACTTCGAGTACCGCGCGGAGACGGAGGACGGAGGGGTCGTCCGGGTGCTCTACCCGGAGAGCCGCCGCTCCATGGACGTGGGCGCGGTGTTCCGCCTGGGGCGCCGCGGCAACCTGACGCTCTTCGGGGCGGCGCTCGCGGGCGAGTGGATCCGCTATCCCGGCGGCACCCGCTTCGCCAGCGAGAAGGAGCGGACGGAGCACAACCTCCCCCTCCTGGGCCCCCCCGGCGCCAGCTTCGACTCCGTGTCCAGCCTGCGGCTGGTGTTCCTGGCCGGGCAGCGCAACGTGTACTTCGTGCGGCGCAGCGCCCTGGACGCGGTCCGCGGTACCGAGGACGTCCGCCTGGGTGCGGAGGCCGAGGTGGCGATCGGCCGCAGCGTGGAGGCGTTCTCCACCGACGACGACCTGGCGCTGGACCTGGGGCTCTTCCTGGCGACCGAGCTCCCGGGGGGGGTGCTCTCGGGGATGCGGGTGCTGCTGGAGGGGAAGCGGGGGTACGGGGCGCCCGTGGGGAGCTGGGAGTGGAGCAACCTGTTCGGGCAGGTGGAGGCCTGGACGTACTGGCGCCCCTCGCAGGAGTCGCGGCACACGCTGGTGGCGGCGGTGGAGGCGGCGGGGGGGTGGCGGACCACCGTCCCCTTCCAGCTCACCCTGGGGAACCGCTCGGGGCTGCGCGGCTTCCCGCGCCACGCCGAGGTGGGGGCGCGGCGGGGGGTGCTCTCCCTGGAGGACCGCGTCTACCTGGGGTGGCCCTACCCGCAGCTCTTCGACCTGGGGGCGGTGGGGTTCGTGGACGTGGGGCGGAGCTGGGCCGGCGGCGCCATGTACGGCACCGACTCCCCCTGGCAGGCCAGCGTCGGGACGGGGCTCCGGATTGCCTTCCCGCCCGGGTCGCGGCGCACCTACCGGGTGGACGTGGCCTTCCCGGTGACCGGCGGGGGCGGCATCCGCGACGCGGTGTTCTCCGTGGGCGTGGGGCAGGCGATCGGGCGCGACCTGCGCGACGACCCGCAGATTCGCCGCAGCTCGAGGCGGCTGCTTTCGGCGTCGTTGTTCAGCTATCCGAACTGATTGGACGGAGGGTTCGGGCGTGCCCCCGCTGGCGCGGGGTCGGGCTGCGGCTCCGTAGGGAACGATACGACCGTTCCCAACGGAGTCGAGACCCGGCAAACTGCGCCGGGTCTCGCCCCTTCGGGCTCGCATCCCTCACGCGGCTTCCGCCTGCGCCCGTAGTTCTCCCCTCCCCTGCTTGCGGGGGAGGGGTCGGGGGTGGGGGGCGGCCCGACCCTCACGCGGCATCCGTCCTCCCGGGCGGGTGCCGTGCTCCGTCGGGGGCACGGCTCGTGCTTTGCCGCTCGCCTCGCGCTATCCTTCGGCGAGGCCGCTTCCACCCGTGAGCTCCGACGCATGCCGCTCCCGACGACCGTCTACCGCGCCGCCTGGGTCCTCCCGGTCGCCGCCCCGCCCGTGCGCGGGGGGGCGGTGCTGGTGGACGCGGAGGGGCGGATCGCCGCCGTGGGGCCGCGGGAGGCCGTCGAGCCGCCGGAGGGTGCGGAGGTGGTGGAGCTGGGGGAGGCCGTCCTCCTCCCGGGGCTGGTGAACGTCCACGCGCACCCGGAGCTGGCGCTCTTCAAGGGGGGGCTGGAGGACCTGCGCTTCCGCGACTGGATCCTCCGGCTGGTGGGGTCCAAGCGCGCCGCCCTGCGGGACGCGGACTACGAGACGGCGGCGCGATGGACGATGGTGGAGTCGCTCCGGGCGGGGATCACCACCCTGGCGGCCACGGAGATGTCCGCGGCGGCGGCGGGGGCGCTGCGGGAGGCGGGGATGCGGGGGATCGTCTTCCGCGAGACCTTCGGGCCCGACCCGGACCATGCGGAGGCGTCGCTGGCGGAGCTGCGGACGGCGGTGGAGCGGCTGCGCGCGGAGGAGACGGAGCTGGTCCGCGTCGGGATCTCCCCCCACGCGCCGTACACCGTGTCCGACCGGCTCTTCGCCGCGGCGGCGGAGTACGCCCTGGCGGAGGGGCTCCCGGTGGCGGTGCACGCGGCCGAGTCGGAGGCGGAGGACGACCTGGTGATGCGCGGCGAGGGCGACTTCGCCCCCGGGCTGCGGGCGCGGGGGATCGCGACCCCGGCGCGCGGGACGTCCACCGTGGAGATGCTGGACCGCCTCGGCGTCCTCCGCGCCCGCCCGCTCCTGATCCACTGCGTCCGGCTCGGGGGGGACGACGCGCGGCGGATCGCCGACTCGGGATCGGCCGTGGCCCACTGCCCGGTGGCCAACGCGCGCCTGGGGCACGGCGCGGCGCCCTTCCCGGAGCTGCGCGAGGCCGGGGTGCGGGTGGGGCTCGGCACCGACTCCGTGGGGAGCAACAACCGGCTGGACCTGCTGGAGGAGGCGCGCGCCGCCCAGGTGGTGCACCGGGCACGGCTGCGGAGCCACGACCTCCTCCCGGCGGACGAGCTGCTCCGCCTCTGCACCCTGGACGGGGCGCGCGCCCTGGGGCTGGACGACCGCGTTGGGACGCTGGAGCCGGGAAAGGACGCCGACCTGTGCGCGGTGTCGCTGGCCGCCCCGCACGCGCGGCCGGTGCACGACCCCGCCGCCGCGCTCTTCCACGCGGCGCGGGGGAGCGACGTGGTGCTGGCGGCGGTGCGGGGGCGCGTCCTGTACCGCGACGGGCGGGTCCTCTCGCTGGACGAGACGGCGCTGGGGGCGGCGGTGGAGGAGGCCGGCGCGCGGCTCGGGGAGCACCTGGGGTGACGGGGCTCCCCCGCCTGGTGGGCGCCGCGGAGCGGATGGACGAGCCGGAGGTGGACCGCGCCGAGCTGGCGCGCAGCCTCCACGACCTCCGCGGGGTGAACCGCTGGCTCGGGGGGCGTCGCGTGGTCCTCCGCCACCTGGGGGGGATGGTCCGGCGCCTGGGAGGGCGCGCCTTCACCGTGCTGGACGTGGGGACCGGGTCGGGCGACCTCCCCCTGGCCGTCGCCCGCTGGGCCCGCGCCCGGGGAATCGGCGTCCGCGTCACCGCGACGGACCTCCACCCCCGCACCCTCGCCCTGGCGCGCGAGCACACCGCGCGCGACTCCGACGTGCGCGTGGAGCCGGCCGACGCCCTGGACCTCCCCTACGGGCCCGGCGTCTTCGACTTCGCCCTCTGCTCCACCGCGCTCCACCACTTCGAGGACCCGGAGGTGCGGCGGTTGCTGCCCGCCTGGCGGGACTGGCCGCCGCATGCTGCTGCTAGTTCTCAGTCACAGGGTTTCTGAGGGATAAAAGCGACGCAGTTTGGTTCGGGCCTCTTGGGTGGTGAAGCGCCACTGGATGGAGGCACACGCCTCGTTGCGATCGGCTTCCCAGGCGGCCACCTCGCGAGCAACGTCTCCGCGACTGGGGAGCCGCCGGTCCAGGCACTGGCGCTCCAGCACGCTGAACTCGATCTCAGCCATGTTGAGCCAACTGGCGTGCTTGGGCGTGTAGCGGAACTCCAGCTTCTGGGTGATGCGCCGGGCCTCTTCCGGGGCGAAGGTCTGGTAGAGAGAGGCTGGGGTGTGGGTGTTCAGATTGTCGAGCACCACGCGGATGACCTCTGCCTGCGGGTAGCCCTGGTCGACCAGCCACTTCATCTGGTGCGCGAAGTCAGCCGCCGTCCTCTGCGGCGTCACCTCCAGTCGGCGCCAGGCCCGGTGGGGATCGAAGAAGAGGAACAGGTTACACGTGCCCTCGCGCTTGTACTCGAAGTCGATCCGCTCCGCCTGGCCAGGGGAAAGCGGCAGTGCAGGACGCTTGTGCGAGAGGAGTTGGTACGGCTTCTCGTCGAAACAGACCAGCGGCCGACGTGGATCAGGAGCTTCGGCGTAGAGGTCGAGCACGTCCTCCATACGCCAGACGAAGTCGGCTCCGACCGTGGCCAGGCACCACTGTTTTCTCTGCCAGGGCTTCAGCTGGTCTTTTTTAATCTGCGGCGCACGGTCTCATAGGAGAGTTCGTCCACGTGGCCCAGTTCCACCATGCGATCAGCCAGCATCCGCAACGCCCAGCGCTGCTTTCCCTCGGGTGGCTTGCTGCAGGCCAGCGCCACCAGGAGCGCCTCCTGTTTGGGACTGAGCTTCGGCGCGCCTCCCTCGCGGGTTCGCTCCCCGAGCGCGGCTTCGAATCCCTCCTCGGCGAAGCGTTGCCGAGTCCGGGCGACCGTGGCTCGACCGGCGTGCAGGGCGGAGGCGATCTGAAGGTCCGTCTTTCCCTCGTCGGCCAGGAGGAGCGTTCTGGCCCGACGCAGCCGTCGTGCGCTCGCCTTACCGAGCGAATCAGGACCAGCAACTCTTCGCGCTGCGCGTCTGTCAGACTAACTGTGTACAGCTTCTTCATGCTTCTCCATCCTGCTGGGAAATCAACAAGTTAGCAGGACGAAGCACAAAGCTCAAATCTGCTGTGACTGAGAACTAGACCGCGCGGAGTTCCCGCGGCGGAAGCCGTGTGGGGAGTGCGTCAATCCCGCGGGGTTGGAGGCGTTGCTCGCCCTCGGTCCTCCCGGCGGTGCAGGCCGCCGGGCGCCGCTGGAGGGATGGCTGCGGGTGCCTGGGGATCTCTCCTGTGGGGGGCAGCCTCGCCAACGTCAGCGTGACCGCGGGGGGGACGGCGCGTGAGGTGGCTTGGTAGTCGCTTTCGCGTGTTCTCTCACTTTTTCCAGGATTGCTACAGCCAAAAATTAAAGTTGCCAAACAGGTCATCACAATAAAGTTGGGTAGTAGCATCTCCCTGAGTATCTCACCTGGATCGAGGAGCATCCATTCAGAACCGAGACGGAAGAGGCTGGCGATCCTGTATGTGTCTCTACAGGCAACAGGGCAACGATCTTCAGGGGCCATCGAGAGGGCGATGTACTGGAGAACGGGTTGACTCCCCTGCCTACAAATGGTACTCTACGATTGTCGGATTTTGTTGGTGTATATTGGCGTAACTCTATCGTGCTGCGGGTTCCAAGCGCTTACCCCCGTTTTATGTTCTTAGCCAGTTATCTAGTGTAGTGCCTCAAGAGTCGCGCGCGCTTTCGTGACCTTCTCCAGGATGTGCTGAACGCTGGCGGTCCAGACGAACGGCGTGGGGTCGACGTTCCTGCGGTTGATGTAAGCCATGATGGCGTTGATCAACTGGTCGACGCTGGTCACAGCCAGCCGCTTCAACTGGCGTTGGCTGAGTTCGCCGAAGAACCGCTCGATCAGGTTCAGCCACGAGGAACTGGTCGGCACGAAGTGGAAGTGCACCCTCGGGTTCTTCGCCAGCCACGCCTTTACCTTCGGGTGCTTGTGGGTGGCGTAGTTGTCGAGGATCACGTGGATGTCGAGCTTCCGATCCACCGTTTTCACCACGCTTCTCATGAAGCGCAGGAACTCCTGGTGCCGATGTCTCTTGTGGCAGTCGCCCAGCACCTCGCCCGAGGCCACGTTCAGCGCCGCGAACAGAGTCGTGGTGCCATGCCGCTTGTAGTCATGCGTCATCGTGCCCGCGCGACCCTTCTTCAGCGGCAGCCCCGGCTGGGTGCGGTCCAGCGCCTGCACCTGGCTCTTCTCGTCGACGGAGAAGACCACCGCCCGCTCCGGCGGATCGACGTACATCCCCACCACATCGCGCAGCTTCTCCACGAAGTGCGGGTCGTTCGACAGCTTGAAAGTCTTGGTCCGATGCGGCTGCAGCCCATGCGCCTTCCAGATGCGCCCCACACTGGCGGGGCTCACTCCGACCAGGGGAGAGAGCGTCCGCGTGCTCCAGTGCGTCCCCGCGCCCGCAGGTGGACCCTCCAGCGTCCGGCGGACGACTTCGGCCTCCCTCTCCGGCGTGATCGTCACCGGTGCGCCCGGACGCGGCAAGTCTGTGCGCACCGCCTCGCTGCCGCCTTCCTCGTACCGGTCTAGCCACCGCTGCACCTTGGTACGCGATACACCCAACGCAGACTGGATCTCGGCGTTGCGCTTCCCGTCCGCCGAGAGCAGGACGATGCGGGCGCGCTCGACTTCCCGCTGGGGCAGCGTCTGAGAGCGAGCCCGCTCCTCCAAGACGGCGCGCTCACTCTCGGTGAGCTTTACAGTTCGGATGCGATTTGCCATGAGAGGGAATATAGCTTCCCCGTAGGCAAAGCGCACGATAATTCTGATGCACTACACTAGCGCACTTGGTGGTCTCTGGCATGGTCCAAGAAAGTTAGAGCGGACGACAACAACGAGGACATGGCTGCATGCAACTTCCGAAGTGGCCGGATGATCCGGATACCGCCTACCGGTATGTTAATGACATCTTTATCACGGTCGCGCCCCGTTATGATCTGATGAAGGCGCTCCTCTCCTTCGGCCAAGAGAAGAGATGGAAGCGCAAGGCAATGCGGCGTGCAATCAAGCAGCAGGGCGGTAGTTGGTTGGACTTGGCAACCGGAACTGGAGATGTTGTCGAGTTTGCTTTGTCTGAAGGGAGGTTTGACCCAGTTTTTGGACTTGACCTCCGCCCCGAGATGCTCACACGGGCGGCGGCCGGGGCCCCGCAGCTCCAGAGTCGTTGTGTCGTGGGGGACATCAACCGTCTGCCCATCAGGACTGCGAGTGTAGATGTCGTCTCGATTGCATATGGAATGAGGTATGTTTCGGACCTCACATTGTTTTTCGCGGAAATACATCGTATCCTGCGGCCCGGTGGGACCTTCATTGCGTTTGATCTGGGGCATCCGATTCGGCCGTTGCTGCCTATCTGGTATACCTACCTGATGGGGGTAGGCACCGTCATGGGGCTCCTGCTGCATCGGAACGCCACCACGTACTGGCACTTGGTCGAGTCGCTCCAAAACTATCCGGGTCAACACAGGGTCGCTGATCTCTTGAGGACGGCTGGATTCCAGGACGTGACGGTAAACTCGTTGGTTTTTGGCACTATGGCGGTCCATTCCTGTGTAAAGAATGGTGCCGTATGAAGATTGTCGATGCTTTTTTGCGAAGCTCGTCACAGACAAGGACTTGTTCCTCTTGATAGATTCCGCTCCCTTCACCTGTATACTTTATCAAGGACTGGGGGCGGACCGTGCAGATCGGCTCACATCATCCAGTTGGGGTCGCAAGCATGCCATCTGAAGTGCGTGTGCTACAACACCGGTTGCTTCGTGGTTCTTCATGCCGGTGAGTCGGGAGCCTGCATCGGTGACAGGGTGCTCGCACGTGGGGAGAGAGAGTGAGCATTCGGTATAGGACAGCGATCTATGCTGCAGGCCACAAATTTCTCTTAGTAATCGCAGATCGTGAACAGTGCGAAGAATATTCGAGACGGTGCTGATCCTGTGCGCCCATGCCTACTTAGTCGTGGGTCGTGATGCACGACCGTTGATAGACGAGTAGACCCCGAACACGAGTGAAGACGATGGACATCAGAACGGCAGCAGCCACAGTGGATCCCCGAACGCTCACGTACTTCGACTGGCTGTGGCTCAAGCAGCGGCCGGGCGGATACCGTGCCTGGGTTATCCTAGGTCTCGGACTGACGGCCCTATGTATCATTTTGTACTATCAGACCGGGATGCTCACATATATCACCACTTTCTTGCCTCTCTCGCTCGGAGTCGTGGGCGTTCCGATAGCCATCCGGCTGGGATATCGCATCGTTGTCGGCTGGGAAGCCTCTGCTGTCCGCTTCGTCGTAGTCAAACCCCAGGCATTCCATGACTGGTTTGGGAACCAGATTGTCGCATACCTGCGATCCTGGGATGTTCCTCTTTTCGGCCTGGTTTACTTACTCGCTGCATCGGTTGCTTTCCACTACAGCGGAGCTTTCGCTGGTATGTCGGCTCTGGACCTCACTGCGGCTGGCTTCGTGCTAGCTGTGTCCGCTTTCTGCTGTGGGATCGGAGTCGCAACCATCATTCGCCTCGCGAGGATCGTCTGGCGACTGGGACAGTTCCAAGTGGAAGTCACCGCAAGCCGGTTCGGGGTGAAAAGTACTGGACCCATGCTTTTACGTTGCTATCTGCTCGCCGGGGTGATTTGGTGCTTGTACACCTCCTCCGCTGGCTGGAACCTGACCGCCGGCTGGATCCCTATGCTCGCACTCGCTGTCCCTGCAATCCTCATCATCACCGGCTCTTTTGTCATCGCGCAACTCCCTCTCCACCACCGTATGCTGGAGTACAAGCGCGCCAGGACTTACGAGATTGAGTCCTTCCTGAAGGAACTCGCTCCGAGGACGTCAGAGGACCTCACAGAGGAGCGCCTGAAGCAGCTCGAGTTCCTGCGGTCCGAAGCTGACAAGATTGCAGCGTTGCCTGAGTGGCCATTCGGATGGTGGTCGTTGACTGGGGCGTTTATGGCCTCGGTCGTGTCGGTCTCGCCGACAATCATCGGCTTCGTCCTCGGGCAACTGTTCCCGGAGGCCAAGAGCTGATCGGTGGCGCTGGCCGCTGTGAACAGCGCTGGCCGCTCGCGGCCGTCATGAGGGCTGCGCGCCGTCGGCGATCGAGATTGGCGGGTGGCAGGAGGGTGGACAGGGCAGGACCGTGGACGCCCCCCCTGGCGGCCCGTACCCATCTTGCTGCTTCTGCCTCCGGATGCATGCCGCGTCCTGCGAGCGTTGTTTGTCGGGTTGAGCTGGGTGCCTTATCACTCAGTATACAGGGATCTTCGTGGGGAGCGACCGCGTGGTCGCCTCGTTCCAGGAGGTGTTCAACGCCGCAAGCGCCGCAACGAGGCGCTCTCGCCGAAGAACGCCGAACTGCGTCTGCGCACACAACTCCCTAACGTGCTCGCCGAGGTGCTCACTCTGAACGGGATCGCCAGCATTGGCACTCCGGATCGGGGGCCATATAACTCTGCGCGAGGGCCCAACGGACTGCGTCCTGACCCTTTGCGGCTGAAGAATAACCAACGGCGACTCGCCTACTCTTTCCACTTCCTAACTTTACTAATGACTGCCTAACTTGCGACTGACTACCCGACATTAAGTACGACTACCCGACTATATTGTTCACCAACAGGTGGCGGGGGACGCGGAGGGGTTCTTCGACCGGGCGCTCGCCGCGTACGGGCTCCGCGGCCTGGAGCGGGTGGACGCGGTCCTGGCGACCGGCCCCTTCGACTGCCCGGTGCGGGCCGCCGTGGCCCCCGGGGCGCTGCTTGTCGGCGACGCGGCCGGGTACTATGATCCGTTCACCGGGCAGGGGATCTTCCGCGCCCTGCGCGGCGCGGAGCTGGCTGCCGCGGCGCTGCACGCCGCCCTGGACCGGGGGGAGGCATCCGCCGCCGCGCTGGCTCCCTACGAGCGGGCGCGGCGGCGCGCGTTCGGGCCCGGGGAGCGGCTGCAGCGGGTGGTGGAGGCGTTCGTCGCCCGCCCCGCCGTGCTGGCCGCGGCGGCGCGGCGCTTCGAGCGCCGGCGCGACGTCGCCGACGCGCTGATCCGCGTGACCGGCGATCTGGAGCCGGTCCGTTCCTTGCTGCATCCCGGACTCTTCCTCCGGCTGGCCCGCTAGGCCGGCCAGGACCGCCGTCCACGTCCACCCGACGCCCGTGCGCGCCGAAACCACTCCCGGAGGGCTGTACGACGTCACCTGGCCGGTCCGGGAAGGCATCCCCGTCTGGCCGGGTGACTGCCCCTGCTCCATCGGCTGGACCCTGCTCCGCTCCGAGGGGGCGTCGGTGAACGTGGCCGAGCTGCGGATGAGCGTCCACACCGGGACCCACGCCGACGGTCCCTTCCACGTCTCCGACGACGGCATCCGGATCGGGGCGGCGCCGCTGGACGCGTACTTCGGCCCCGCGACGGTGGTGGACGTGGGGGAGCGCGGGCGGATCGACGTGGAGGCGGTGGAGGCGGTGCTCCGCGCCGGGCCGGTGGAGCGGGTGCTCTTCCGCACCGGGTGCTGGCGCGACCCCGACGTCTTCCCCACGGAGTTCCCGGCGCCGGAGCCGGAGGCGGCGCGCGCCCTGGTCCGCGCCGGGGTGCGGCTGGTGGGGACGGACGCGCCCTCGGTGGACCCGTACGAGAGCAAGGAGCTGGAGACGCACCACGTCCTGGGGGAGGGAGGCGTCGCCATCCTGGAGAACCTCCTCCTGGCCGGCGTCCCCGAGGGGCGGTACGAGCTGGTGGCCCTCCCGCTCCGCCTGCGGGACGCCGACGCGTCCCCGGTGCGGGCCGTTCTCCGCCCGTTGTGATGAGCGAGCCCGCCGGCCTCCGGGTGGTCCCCGCGCCCAACCCGTCCCCGATGACGCTGGACGGGACGCGCACCTACCTGGTGGGGCATGCCCGCCCGGTGGTGATCGACCCCGGCCCCGCGCTGGACCGGCACGTGCAGGCGATCGTGGAGGCGCTGGGCGGCGTCCGCCCCGGGGCGATCCTGCTGACGCACTCGCACGCCGACCACTCCGGCGCCGCCCCCGCGCTGGCGGAGCGGACCGGCGCCCCGGTGCTGATGGCGCGGGGGGCGCTCGCCTCCCGCCTCCCGGCGGGGGCGGTGGGGCGCTGGATCGGCGAGGGGGACGAGGTGGAGACCGACGCCGGGACCCTGCGCGCGCTGGCGACGCCGGGGCACGCCCCGGAGCACCTGGCGTTCGTTTGGCGACAGGGAAGCGCGATCTTCGTGGGCGACCACCTGATGGGGGAGGGGGACACCTCCCTGGTGGCCCCCCCGGAGGGGGACCTCGCGGCGTACCTGGAGTCGCTCCGCCGGATCGGGGAGGCGGGGGCGGAGGTGCTGTATCCCGCGCACGGCCCCCCGATCCGCGACGCCGCGGCGGCGGTGGAGCGCTACGCGGAGCACCGGCGGACCCGCGTGGAGCAGGTGCGCGCGGCGCTCCGGGACGGCGCCGCCACCCCGAGGGGGCTGGTGCGGCGCGTCTACGGCCCGGAGCTGCACCCGGGGCTGGCCGCCGCGGCCGAGGGCTCCCTCCGCGCCGTGCTGACGTACCTGGAGGGGCGCGGCGAGGTGCGCCGCGGCCTCCTCGGCCGCTACCGGCTGCTCCGCTGAGGCCCGACACTCCCGACCCCGAGCGCATGAGCCCGATCGACGCGGTGCTGGACCGGATCCGGCCGGAGGCCATCGACGCCCACCTCCGCTTCCTCAGCCACCCTCTCCTGGAGGGGCGCTCCCCCGGGAGCCGGGGCGGGGAGCTGGCCGCGGAGTACGTGCGCGCCCAGTTCCGGCGGATCGGCCTGGAGCCGCCGGACGGGTCGTACCTCCAGCCGGTGCCGCTGGTGGGGCTGAGCTCCGATCCCGGGCTGGAGCTGTCGCTCCCGGACGGCTCCGCCCTGGAGCCGCGCCACCGCGAGGACTACGTCCTCCGGGCGGGGGTCCCGGAGGCCGGGGTGGAGGCGGAGGGGGAGCTGGTGTTCGCCGGGTACGGGATCACCGCGCCCGAGTACGGGTGGGACGACTACGCGGACGCCGACGTGCGCGGCAAGGTGCTCCTGGTGCGGGTCAACGACCCGGGAACCGAGGCCACGCCCGGCTTCTTCGGCGGGCGGGCGCTGACCTACTACGGGCGCTGGACCTACAAGTACGAGGAGGCGTCGCGCCGCGGGGCCGCCGGGGTCCTCCTCCTCCACACCGACGAGTCGGCGGGGTACGGGTGGAACGTGGTCCGCTCCTCCAACACCGGGGAGCAGTTCGACCTGGCGGGGGCGCCGGAGCACCCGCTCCGGGTGAAGGGGTGGATCTCGGAGGGGGCCGCGCGCGAGGCGCTGCGCCGCGCCGGGCACGACCCCGACGACCTCCTCCGCCGCTCCGGGGAGCGCGGCTTCCGTCCCGTCGCCACGGGGGTGCGCGTGAGGGCGCGGGTGCGCAGCGAGGTGCGGGAGGTGGCCACGGCCAACGTCGCGGGGCTCCTCCCGGGGAGCGACCCGGAGCGGCGCGGGGAGGTGGTGCTCCTCACCTCGCACTACGACCACCTGGGGACCGGGACGGGAGAGGACGGGGAGCGCGTGGTCTACCACGGCGCCTACGACAACGCCAGCGGCGTGGCCCTCCTCCTGGCCGCCGCCGGGGCCGCGGCCTCGCTCCCGGAGAGGCCGCCGCGCTCGCTCCTCTTCGTGGCCACCACGGCGGAGGAGTCGGGGCTCCTGGGGGCGGAGTGGTACGCGCGGCACCCGCTGGTCCCGCTGGAGCGCACCGCCGCGGCGCTGAACCTGGACGGCGCCAACCTCCAGGGGCGCACCCGCGACCTGGCTCCCCTGGGGGCGGACCGCTCGGAGCTGGGGGAGGCGGTGCGGGAGGCCGCCCGCGCGGAGGGGATGTCGCTCCGCCCCGACCCGCACCCGGAGCAGGGGATGTTCTTCCGGCAGGACCACTTTCCCCTGGCGCGCGCCGGGGTCCCCGCGCTCGCGCTGGACCACGGGCTGGACTTCGAGGACCGGCCGGAGGGGTGGGGGGAGCGGTGGTACGACGAGTTCGTGACCCGCCACTACCACCAGCCCTCGGACGCCTACCGCGAGGGGACGGACTACGCGGGCGCGGTGCAGCAGGGCCGGGTGCTGCTGCGCACCGCCCTGGCCGTGGCCTCCGCCGCGCGCTTCCCGGAGTGGAGCGCGGGGGCGGAGTTCGCCCGGCGGGCGGCGGGACGGGCGGGGTGAAACAAATCCCACCGCGAGGGGTGGATTGAAGGTGCAGGGACGAGCCGTGACCCTACGACACGAAGGAATGCTCGCAACCGCGACGAACCCCGTGCTGGAGGCCATCCGGGACGGGGTCTACACGCTGGACGCGGAGTGGCGCGTCACCTACTGGAACGGGGCCGCCGAGCGCATCCTGGGGACTCCCCGGGACGCCGCGCTCGGCCGCCCCTTCGAGGAGGTCGTCCCCCGCCCGGACGACCCCGGCGCCTGGGACAGCCTGCGCCGGGTGATGGAGGACCGCGAGCCGCGGCACTACCTGGAGTCGCACTCCTCCGGGCGGCGCCCCCGGCACTTCGCTGTGCACGCCGCCCCGCTGGACGGGGACGGGGTGATGGTCCACTTCCGCGACGCCACCCACGAGACGGGGATGCAGGAGCAGTACGCCCGGCTCCTGGAGGCCATCCGCGACGGGTTCGTGGCGGTGGACCCGGAGTGGCGGATCGTGTACGTGAACCGGATGGCGGAGTCGCTCCTCCCCCTGTCGCGGGAGCGGGCCGTGGGCTCCGACCTGTGGAGCCTCCTCCCCGCGGGCCCGCCGGAGCTGGGCGAGGCGCTGCGCGCCACCATGGAGGACGGGGCGCCCCGCCACCTCTCCGCCGTCCGCCCGG
Organism: uncultured Gemmatimonadales bacterium; assembly: GCA_963733105.1. Lineage (GTDB taxonomy): Bacteria > Gemmatimonadota > Gemmatimonadetes > Longimicrobiales > Longimicrobiaceae > JAFAYN01. The sequence continues at coordinate 307,252 of CAVTCB010000018.1, forward strand.
AGGGGCGGGTCTTCCGCGACCGCTTCTTCGACATCTGGACCTCCCCCCTCCCGCTGGGCGGGGTCTCCATCCTATTCGAGGACGTGAGCGAGCGGGTGGCGCGCGAGCGCGACCTGGCGCGGCTGGCGGCGGAAGCCGAGGAGGCCAACCGCGCCAAGGGGCGCTTCTTCACCGCGGTGAGCCATGAGCTTCGCACCCCGCTCAACGCCATCGTCGGCTACACGCACCTCCTCAGCACCGAGACGTACGGCCCGGTCCCCGCGGGCGCGCGCCGCGCGGCGGAGCGCGCCGGCGCCTGCGCGGAGCACCTGGCGCGCCTGGTGGACGACGTCCTCCTGGTGACCACCGCCGAGATCGGGCGGCTCCCGGTGTCCCCGGCGCCGGTGGATCTGGACGCCTTCCTCCGCGCCAGCATGGAGCCGCTCCGCCAGATGGCCGAGGCCAAGCGGCTGCGCTTCGAGGTGGAGGTGGCTCCCGGGACGCCGGAGATGGAGACCGACCCGGACCGCCTGCGGCAGCTGCTGACGGCGCTGGTGGGGAACGCGGTCAAGTTCACCCCGCGCGGCGAGGTGCGGGTGGAGGCCCGGGCCGTCCGTGGGGACGAGGTGGAGATCTCGGTGTGGGACACGGGACCGGGGATCTCCCCCGAGTACCGGGAGACCATCTTCGAGGCCTTCGAGCAGCTCGGCGACCCCTCGCGGAGCGACTCCATGAGCCGCGGCACCGGGTTCGGGCTGACCATCGCCCGGCAGCTCGCGGTGCTGCTGAGCGGCTCGATCTCGGTGGAGGGGCGGGAGCCGACCGGGTCGGTGTTCCGGGTGCGCCTCCCCCGCGTCCTGATCATCGAGCCCGAGGAGACGGAGGCGGACCCGGACCCGGCCTGACGGGCTCCTCCCGTCCCATCCGGCGCGCTCCCTGGATCGCGCCCCGCCTTTCCGCTAGCTTCGGACAATCGTCCGTTCGAACCCGAGCGCTCCAGGAATGCTCCGCCTCCACGAGTACCGCTATCTCCGCCCCGCCCGCCTCGCCGAGGCCGCGGAGCTCCTGCACGGCCGCGAGGACGCCATGGCCGTGGCCGGGGGCACGGACCTGGTCCCCAACATGAAGCACCGCCTCTGGACGCCCCGGGTGCTGGTGGGGCTGAAGGGGGTGGAGGAGATGCAGGGGATCCGCCTGGAGGACGCGGAGGGCGCGCCGGTGGCGGAGGGCGACCCCGCGGCGCGCTCGCTCTCTCTGGGGGCGGCGGTGACGCTGGCGGAGACGGCGCGCTCGCCGCTGGTGCGCCGCCTCTTCCCCTCGCTGGCGGCGGCGGCGGGGAAGGTGGCCGGGCCGCAGATCCGCAACCAGGGGACGCTGGGCGGGAACCTCTGCCTGGACACCCGCTGCACCTACTACAACCAGAGCTTCTTCTGGCGGAACGCCCTGGGGTTCTGCCTCAAGAAGGACGGCGACGTCTGCCACGTCACCCGGGTGGGGAAGAAGTGCGTGGCCGCGAACTCCGCGGACACGCCGCCGGTGCTGACGACGCTGGGGGCGGTGGTGGAGCTGGCGTCGGCGGAGGGGGGGAGGACGGTCCCGGTGGAGGAGTTCTTCGTGGCGGACGGGAAGTGGAACACCGTGCGCCGTCCGGGGGAGCTGGTGGTGCGGGTGCGGGTGCCGCTCCCCCCGCCGGGGCTGCGCACGGCGTACGTGAAGCTCCGCCAGCGCGAGTCGGTGGACTTCCCCCTTCTCTCGGTGGCGCTGGCGGCGGAGGTGGCGGAGGACGAGACGCTGCGGGGGATGTCGCTGGTGGTGTCGGCGCTGGGGGCGCGCCCGCGCGTGGTGTCGGGGCTGGAGAAGACGGTGGGGCACCGCCCGGCGGACGTGGCGGAGGCGGTGGCGCAGCAGGCCTACAAGCAGTGCCACCCGCTGGAGAACATCATCGTGGACCCGGAGTGGCGCCGCGCGATGGTGTCGGTGTACGTCCGCCGCGCCGTGGAGGAGATCTCGCGCGGCTGACTCAGGCCGCCGCCGAGTCGCGCAGCTCGACGGGAGGGCGGGGGACCGCGCGGCCGTCGTCCGCCGGCGAAGCGCCCCACCGCCCAGTAGAGCAGCGCAAAGCCCCCGAGGAAGGCCACCACCAGCCACATCCCCACCGCGTGCTTCTCTTCGTGCTTCATGGAAGCCGGGACACACGCGAGAACGGGGCCGGGCACGTCGCCCGGCCCCGCTTTCCGTCGTGTTCGTGAGCGTAGGTCGTCGGCGGGGCGCTCCCTCCGGAATCCGCCAACTCGCTTCGCTCAAACAGTGCGTATTCCTCCGGGAGCACCCCACCTCCTCCCGTGGGTGGCTCCTACTGCAACCAACCGTACGGTAAGCAGTTGCGTGAGGGATGCGAGCCCGAAGGGGCGAGACCCCGCGCAGTTTGCGGGGGCTCGACTCCGTTGGGAACGGTTGTATCGTTCCCTACGGAGCCGCAGCCCGACCCCCGCGCCAGCGGGGGGAACGCCCGAACCGTGTGTAGCCTACTCGTCGTCCTCGTACCGGCCCCGCGGGGGCTCCTCGTCGGCCACTTCGCCGCCGTCGGTGCGGAGGGAGCGGCGCACGCCCACGATGAAGAGGAGGAGGCCGGCCGCCCCCAGGAGCATCTTCTTCTTGGACATCCCCCCGGACTTCTTCGGGTCGTGGAGCTTGGCTTTCATGGTCGGCGTGGTCTGGTCTAGTCGTCCGCGGGGCGCGCGCCGGCGTACGTCTCCTCGATCAGGGCGCGGTAGCGGTCCTCCACCACGCGCCGCTTCACGGAGAGCTTGGGCGTCAGGATCCCGTTGTCGATGGTGAACTCCTCCGGGATCACGACGGTCTTCTTGGGGAGCTCGTAGCGCGCGAAGCCGCTCAGGCGGCCCAGGGTGTCGCGCTCCAGCAGCTCGCGGACGCGGGGCTCGGCCACCAGCGCGCCCCGGTCGGACGCGCCGATCCCCTGCTTCCGCGCCCACGCCTCCAGGTTCTCGAAGTCGGGGACCAGGAGGAGGATGGGGTAGGGGCGCCGGTCCCCCAGCATCACCGCCTGCGCCACGTAGGGCGAGGCGGCGGCGGCGTTCTCGATGGGGGCGGGGGCGATGTTCTTCCCGCCCGCGGTGACGATCAGGTTCTTGATGCGGTCGGTGATGCGCAGGTACCCCTGTGCGTCCAGCTCCCCCACGTCGCCGGTGTGGAACCACCCCTCCTCGTCCACCATCCCGGCCGTGGCCTCGGGGTTGTTCCAGTACCCCTTCATCACGTGGGGGCCGCGGGTCAGGATCTCGCCGTCCCCGGCGATCCGCACCTCCACCCCGGGGATGGGCTGCCCCACCGTCCCCAGCTTCCACCCCGCCGGGCGGTTCACCGCGATCACGGGGGAGGTCTCGGTGAGGCCGTACCCCTCGTACACCGGGAGCCCCGCGGCGTGGAAGAACCTGGCCACGTCGGCGGAGAGCGGCGCCCCGCCGGAGACCCAGCTGCGGATGCGCCCGCCGGTGCGCGCGCGGAGCTTGGAGAACACCAGCCGGTCGGCCAGGCGGAACTGGAAGGCCAGCGCCCCGGTGGGCTCCCGCCCGGCCACGCGCGCGTCCACCGCGGCCTCGCCCACCCGCTTGGCCCAGAGCACCAGCTTCTTCCTGATCCCGGTGGCGCCCATGACCCGGGTGTAGATCTTGTCGAAGAGGCGAGGGACGGAGACGGCGATGTGGGGCTGCACCTCCAGCAGGTTGTCCGCCACCTTGTCGATGGACTCGGCGTAGGCGATGGAGGTCCCCATGTCCCAGTACAGGTAGTCCACCATCCGCTCGAACACGTGCGAGAGCGGGAGGAAGGAGAGGACGGTGTCCCCCGTCTGGATCATCCCCGCCAGCCCGTGCTGCTGCGAGCCGGCCACGTTGGAGGCCAGGTTGAAGTGGGTGAGCATCACCCCCTTGGGGTCGCCCGTGGTCCCCGAGGTGTAGATCAGCGTCGCCACGTCGTCCGGCTCCACGCCGAGCGCCCGCTCCCGGAAGCTCCCCACCTGCCCCTGCTCCAGCGCCCGCCGCCCGCTCTCCAGGAGGTCGCGCAGGCGGGTCACCCCCGGCGCGCCTCCCGGGTCGTCGAAGGCCACCACCTGCTCCAGCGCCGGGAGCGCGTCCCGGATCTCCAGCACCTTGTCCACCTGGGCGCGGGTGGAGGCGAACACCACCTTGGTCCCGCTGTCGCGCAGGATGTAGGCGATCTGGTTGGCGGGGAGGGTGGGGTAGACGGGGACGTCGATGATCCCCAGCCCCATCGCCGCGTAGTCCACGATCGCCCACTCCGGGCGGTTCTCCGACAGGATGGCCACCCGGTCGCCGCGCTCCACCCCCGCGGCGGCGAGCGCCGCCGCCAGGCGCGTGACCCGCTCCTCGACCTCCCGGTGGGAGAGCGGCTTCCAGGCCCCGTTCTCCTTGTGGCGCAGCGCGTCCGGCTTGTCGAAGCGGTCCACGGCGCGGAGGAAGATCTTGGGGATGGTGTCGCGCTCCACGGGGTTCAGGGGAACCGCGGGGGAGCCGGCGGGGGAGGTGGCAGTCGCCATGGGCTTCCTGTGCAGGGGAGGAGGAGCGGAGATCAACGCCAATATACGGGACACCCCCCGGAAGACAAGTAACCGCGCGGGGGGGCGGCACTTCCGCACGGGCGGCATTGACTTTCGGAATTTGTTCGGTATATTTTCGGACACAACCCAACAGCGTCACCCGCCGGGCATCTCCGGCAAGCGGGCGCGCCGGCTCCCAGCCGGCGCGGGGCACCACCCACATCTTGCCACGGGAGACCACCATGGTACGTGTAACGCTCGACATCTTCTCCGGCCGCCCCAACCCCTCCTGGGTGCTGGACGAGCAGGAGGCGCGGGAGGTTCTCCGCGAGCTGGCCGCGCAGCGCGACACCCTCTCCTCGGCGGACGAGGACCGGGGCGTACTCGGCTTCCGCGGGCTGATCGTGGAGACCGAGGAGGGCGACGAGGCGGGGGGGCTGGAGCTGCCGCAGCGCTTCCGGATCGCGGGGGGGCAGAGCGGGAACGAGGGGAAGGGGCTGGAGATCGCGGAGCGGCTGCTGGCCAGGATGGGGCGCCCCTTCCCGGCGACGGGCCTCCCCACCAGCGTGGGGATGTACGACGACCTGGACCTGCGGCGCCTGGCGCGCGAGGGGCTCCAGGGCGTGGAGGGGAGCGCGTCCGCCCTTTCCGGGAACGCCGCTCCCGGCGACGTCAGCGCGCAGGCCGGCGCCACGGTGATCGGGACCGACGCGAGCAGCTGGAGCACGCTCACGGCGGGAGCGTGCCAGTACGAGGCGTCCGCGTTCAACCCCAACTTCTGGAACGCGAAGCGGACGACGATGCGCAGCAACAACTGCTACAACTACGCCTCCAACCGCCGCACCGACACCTTCGCCCAGCCGGGGCGCGCCACCGGGGCGCAGGCCACGGTGATGGCGTGCTCCAACGTGACCGCGGGGGCGGTGAGCGACGGCGCGGTGCAGGCGCCCAACTGCGCCGCCTCCGGGTCGCCGCGGCACTACATGGCGCTGGTGATCTGGCCGGGGACGGACTACCACTGGTACCGCCACCAGAGCGACGGCTTCTGGGGGCACAAGCCCGGCCAGACGGCGGCCCGCAACTACGACAACAGCGGGAACATCATCTACAACCCGGAGACGGCGAACCGCGGCGGGTACACCAGCTTCTGCGGCTACTTCTTCGGGCCGAGCGGGATGGTGATCAGCTAGGCCGCGGCGCGGGGACGCGAAAGGAGCCCGGGCGGCGACGCCGTCCGGGCTCCTTCGCGCTACGTGCCCTCCTGCTCCCCGACCGGCTCCGCGCCGGCGCTCTGCGCGTGCGAGGTGCGGAGGTGCCGGGCCTCGGTGTCCCAGAACAGGGGCCGCTCGTTCTGCAGCATGCCGAGCATGACCTGGAAGTCCTGCGCGCCCAGGTTCTCGATGCGGTGGAGGTCGCCGCTCCCGGCGTCCCTGAGGATGAGGGTCCCCGATCCCGCCCGGGCGGTGTCCCCCGAAGGGTTCCACAGGGCCTGGTAGACACCCACGCTGACGACTGCCATGACAGAGCCTCCGCTACGGTTTGATGTACTTCCAGTTGCGCGGCTTCCCCTCGGCGATCCACTCCAGGGCGGTGTCCAGCCGGCGCCTGCGGGTGGCCTCGGTCCTGGCCTCCGTGATCCACTCCACGTACTCCCGCCTCTGGCTGGGGCTGAAGCGCTCGAACGCCGCCCGCGCCTGCGCGCTCCCCTCCAGCGCCGCGGCGAGGTCGCCGGGGACCGCCAGCTCCGGCTTCTCCTTCTTCGCCCTCGCCGGCGAGCGGACGCCCTCCTCGTTGAGCCGCACGGCCTCGCGGACGTACCCCGCCAGCACGTCGTCCGGGGGGAGGTCGGCGAGCGAGGTGATCCGGCCGAACTGCCCCATCGCCTTTTCCGCGCGCGTCCCCCCGGCTTCCACGATCAGCGACCCCTTCCAGAAGCCGAAGGCGCAGTGCTCCCTGAACGAGGCCATGCTGCACAGCATCCCCCGGTACAGGAAGTGGGGGAAGCTCCACTTGAGGGCCTCCTCCACCTCGGGACAGGCCGCGTGCACGACGGAGCGGAGGTGGTGGAGGATGGGCCTGGCGAACTCCTCCGACTTCTCGATGTAGGTGTCCACGCCGGGGTGACGGGTTCCCATGGTGTGCTCCGGTTGGAAGGGCTTGTCGGGTCTCTAGGTGCAGGATAGTGTTGTGGCCGCGCCGACGTGGGCGCTCGCTGCTCCTCCTTCAGGACTGCTCGCCGTGCTCCGTGATCCGCTGGCCCGTCTCCGCCTGGTCGGTATGCTGGAAGGCGTGTCCTTCCTCCTTCTCCTCGGCGTCGCCATGCCGCTGAAGTACCTCGCCGGCCAGCCGGAGATGGTGCGCGTGACCGGCATGGCGCACGGCGTCCTCTTCATGCTCTACGTGGCGGCGGTGGCGCACGCGGCGCTGGAGCTGCGCTGGCCGCTCGGGCGGGTGGCGGGGGCGCTGGCCGCTTCCGTCCTCCCCTTCGGGCCCTTCGTCTTCGACGCGCACCTGCGCAGGCGGGGGGTGACGTAGGGAGTGCGGGGTTCGGGCGTGCCCCCGCTGGCGCGGGGTCGGGCTGCGGCTCCGTAAAGCACGATACGACCGTGCTTAACGGAGTCGAGCCCCGCACACTACGCGGGTCTCGCCCCTTCGGGCTCGCATCCCTCACGCGGCTTCTTCCTGCGCCTGCGGTTGTCGTGCTCCCCTCCCCCCTTGTGGGGGAGGGGCCGGGGGTGGGGGGTACCCGCCGGATCACTCCACCCACTGCGAGTATCCCGGCGTCAGGTAGCGGATGCCCGCGGGGGTCCGCGTGACCAGGGCGTAGGAGACCACGCGGCGCTCGGGCGGGAAGTGCCGCCGGAGGTGCTCGCGCAGCTCCACCACCAGGGTGTCGCCCTCCACGCGGGCGGCGTCGCCCAGGGGGTGGACATTGTACATCCTCCCCTCCCGGTCGGCGGAGATGGACAGCATGGCGATCTCGCCCTCCGGGAGCGCCCCCGCCAGGCGGAAGCGGAGGACGTCGCCGGACGCGCCGTCGGGGCCCAGGAGCGCAGCCGGGGGCCGGTAGCCGCCGGCGCCGAGCAGGTACTCCTGGTAGAAGGCGAGCGGGACCTCGCCGGCGAGGAGCATCCGCGGGACCAGCGGCGAGCGGCCGTCCCAGTACCCGGGGTTCACGGTGTGGAGGTACCGGTACCGCTCGCCGACGGCCTCCGCGATCTCCTCGGTGTAGTGCCCGAAGGGGAAGGCGAAGTCGTGCATCGGGTGGCGCTCCGGCAGCCTCTCGCGGAGCACCCCCGCCGAGCGCGCGACGGAGGCGGCCGTCTCGGCGCCGGAGTCGACCATGCTGCGGTGCCGGTAGCCGTGCACCGCCACCCGGTGCCCGGCCCGCGCCAGGCGCCGCACGTCCTCGGGGGTCATGCGGTTGGGGCTGGCCGGCCCCGCGGCGGGGATCACGAAGAAGATCCCCCGGAAGCCGTGCCGCTCCATGATCTCGGCGGCGCGGAGCTGGTCGCGCCCGCCGTCGTCGAAGGTGAGCACGACGGACCGCCGCGCGTCCGCCCGGCCGCGCCGGATCTGGTCGGGGAAGGCGCTCCGGAAGCCGTTGGCCTTGAGGAAGCGCAGCATCTCCTCGAAGCGCGCGTACGGCTCCGTCAGCCCCCGGGCCGTCGAATCCTCCGTGAACGAGTGGTAGCAGAGCACCGGGACGGGCGTCTGCGCCGGAGCCTGCATCGCCGCCGCGACCTGCAGCGCGAGGAGGAGCAGGAGCGCGCGCCAGGGCCACGGGCGCGGGGGCATGCGGCTCACTCCACCTTGGTCGCGATCCACCAGGTGGTGCCACCGGAGTCCATCACCCCTCCCCGCTTGTCCTCGTCGTCCTTCTTCACCGGCTCCTGCACCGACTGCGCGCCCGCCTCCAGCGCGCGGCGGTAGGTCTCGTCCACGTCCGGGACGTAGACGTGCACGTGCGCGGGGACCGGAGGCCACCCGTCGGCGCTGTCGGCGAGCATCAGGACCGTGTCGTCGATGCGGACCTCGGCGTGGATGATCCTGCCGTCCGGGGTGGGGAAGCGGCGAAGCTCGACCCCCCCGAAGACGCGCTCCAGGAACTCGATGGTCCGGCCCGCGCCGTCGAGGATGAGGTAGGGCGAGACGGTGCTGTAGCCTTCGGGCCTGTGGGCTGGGCTCATCGCGGGTCCTCGGTTCGGGATGTCGGGTGTATCCGGGCTCCCAACTTCGCGCGCGCCGGGGTGCGCCGCAACGGGCGCGCGAGGCCGGGCTACAGCGCCTTGCGCAGGTGGACGGAGCGCTCCACCTCCTCGAACCCGAGGGCCCGGTGCGCCCGCAGGCTCGCGTCGTTGTCCAGGAGCGTGTCCGAGGCCAGCTCCCGGTACCCGTGCTCGCGGGCCCAGGCCTCGGCCGCCGCCACGAGGGAGGCGCCGGTCCCCGTGCCTCGCCGGTCGGGGTCCACGTACCAGCTCTCCACGTAGGGCGTGGGACCGTCGCACCCCTCGGCGTAGTCGCGCACCGAGAGCTCCAGCACGCCGGCGAGCCCGCCCCCGGGGCGCGGGGCGACGAGGACGGCGGCGTAGGCGGGACTCCCCGCGACCCGGCCCGCGAGGAAGCCGTCGACGTCTTCCGAGTGGTCCGCCTCGCCGGTGTCGGGGTAGAGCGCCAGGAGGAGCCGCAGCCATTCGTCGCGGTCCCCGGACTGTACGGCGCGCACGGTCGCGGGCTCAGGAGGCATAGTCCCACTGCACGAAGCAGAACGACTTCACCCTGAGCCGGGGATCGCCCAGGTAGAGCGCCGCCCGCAGCCACTCGATCTGGGGCTTCTTCACCTCGGCGCCGGACTTCGCAGCCCGCCCGGTCTGCACGAACAGGTAGTCCTCCCCCCGCCAGGCGAAGACGTCCCAGCACCCCGTGTACCTCGCGGGCTTGTTCATCCCCGCGACGCGGGCCAGGATCTGGCGCGGCTCGGCCTCCTCGATCGGGCGGTTCTTCTGCTCCTGGCGGGGGACGTCCTTCCACTCGGTCAGGAACTTGGAGACCTCGCCCTTCCCCCCCTGGGTGACCACCCACCGTCCCTGCCACCCGTCCCGCTCCAGCAGGCGCAGCACGGCAAGCTCGGCGAAGAGGTGCTCGCCGTCCAGCTCGATCATCCCGGCCGCCTTCTTCCCGAAGTCGTCCGCGAACGGGTCGCCCGTCCACCGGGGGAAGCGCAGGAGCACGGACTGGACGTCGAGGACGATCGGGCCTCCCGGGAGGTGGATGGGAACCGCCAGCGGCACGCGGAGGTCGTCCCGCTCCACGTACGGGGCGAGCGCGGGGAGCCACGGGCGGTCCTGGGAATCTGAGGTCATCGGGTCCTGTCGAAGCAGGGGAATCGTCGTGCGGCACGTTCTATATACAGCCCCGCCCGCCCCGGCGCACTTCCTGCCGGTCGGAAGAGCGGAAGCCCGGACCTCCATCCACACGAGCGACCATGTCCGACGCGCCCTCTCCGCTCGCCGACGTCCCCGGCCCCTGGACCCACCGCGACGCCGTCGTGAACGGCGTGCGGCTGCACTACGTGGAGGCGGGCGAGGGACCGCTCGTCGTGCTGCTGCACGGCTTCCCGGAGTTCTGGTACGGGTGGCGGCACCAGATCCCGGCGCTGGCGGAGGCCGGCTTCCGGGTGGTCGCGCCGGACATGCGCGGCTACAACCTGTCCGACAAGCCGCGCGGCGTCGGGAGCTACCGCGTGGGGGTGCTGGTGGACGACGTGGCGGGGCTCGTCCGCCACGCGGGAGCGGAGCGCGCGCACGTGGTGGGGCACGACTGGGGGGGCGTGGTGGCCTGGTACCTGGCGATGCAGCGGCCCGAGGTCCTCGACCGGCTGGTGGTGCTGAACGCCCCGCACCCCGGCGTGTTCTCGCGGGAGCTGAGGAAGCCCGACCAGATGCTCCGCTCCGCCTACGCGGCGTTCTTCCAGCTCCCCTGGCTCCCCGAGGCCGCCATCCGCGCCCGCGGCTTCGCCCTGCTGGAGCGCGTCTTCCGCACCGAGCCGGCGCGCCCCGGCGCCTTCACCGACCAGGACATCGCGCGCTACAGGGAGGCCGCCGCGCGCCCCGGGGCGCTCACCGCCATGCTCAACTACTACCGCGCCTTCGCCCGCCGGCCGCGCCCGCGCCTGCACCGCATCCACGCCCCCACCCTGCTGGTGTGGGGGGAGCGCGACCCGCACCTGGTGGTCCGCAACACCGAGGGGCTGGAGCCGTGGGTCCCCGGCATCCGCGTGGAGCGCATCCCGGAGGCGAGCCACTGGGTGGCCGCCGACGAGCCCGAGCGCGTCGGCCGGCTCCTGGCCGGCTTTCTCCGCGGCGGGTGAGCGTGTAGCTTCGGGGGATGAAGAGAGAGCTCGCCCGCAAGTCGTTCCACGTCGCCTCCGTCGTCCTCCCCCTCCTGGTCTGGCTCGCGCCGCGCCCCGTCGCCCTGGCCGTGCTCGTCCCGGTCGCCGCCGTGGGGCTGGCGGTGGACCTGGCCCGGCTGCGGCTGCGCGCGCCGCGCTACCACTTCCTCCGCCTCACCCGCACCATGCTCCGCCCCCACGAGCGCCACGGCCTCGCGGGCGCCACCTACATGGCCGTGGCCTACGCCCTGGCGCTGGTGCTCTACCCCAAGCCGGTGGCCGTGGCCGCCATGCTGTACAACGGGCTGGGGGACGCGACGGCGGCGCTGGTGGGGAAGCGCTGGGGGCGGCACCGCACCCGGTGGGGGAAGAGCTGGGAGGGGTTCGCGGCGGGGCTGGCCGTCAACCTGGCCGTGGGGTGCGCCGTCGGCTGGGCCGACCCGGGGCTGACCCCGCTGGGGATCGTGGCGGGGGCGCTCGCCGCGTCCGTGGTGGAGCTGCTCCCCCTCCCCCTGGACGACAACCTGCGCGTGACGCTGGGCGGCGGGGCGGCGGCGTGGGCGGGGAGCCTGCTCCGGCTCCCCCGCTGAGTCAGACCGCCGCCGGCTCCTCCGCCGGGGCGGGAATCCAGAGGGTGAAGGTGGAGCCGCGTCCCGGCTCGCTCTCCACCGTGAGGTCGCCCCCCATGAGGAGCGCGAAGGAGCGGCTGATGGTGAGCCCCAGCCCCGTTCCCGGCCGCCGGCCGCTGTAGCTGCTCTCCACCTGGTAGAAGGGCTCGAAGATCGCCCGGACGTGCTCCGGCGCGATCCCCACCCCCGTGTCGCTCACCCGCACGTACACCATCGGGGCGCCGCCGGCCGGCGCGTCCGCCGCCCCGCACTCCAGCTCCACCCGCCCCCCCGCGCCCGTGAACTTCACCGCGTTGGAGAGGAGGTTGATGACCACCTGCCGCACCCGGTCCTCGTCCCCCACGCAGCGCAGCCCGGGGCCGTACTCCGCGGACAGCGTGACCCCCGCGCCGTCCGCGAGCGGCTCCGCGATGGCGAGCGCCTCCTCCACGGGGGCCCGGAGCGGGAGCTCCGCGGCGTGGATGGTGATCTGCCCCGATTCCAGCTTCGCCAGGTCGAGCAGCTCGTTCACCAGCCCCAGCAGGTGCCGGCTGCTGGAGCGCACGCGCTCCACGCTCTGGGACTGTTGCGGAGTGAGGGGGCCGTGGATCTCCAGCGCCAGCAGGTCCGTGTAGCCGATGATGGCGTTGATCGGCGTGCGGATCTCGTGCGACATGCTGGCCAGGAAGTCCGACTTGGCCCGGTTCGCCGCCTCGGCGGCGGCCTGCGCGGCGCGGGCCTCTTCCCGGGCGCGCTGCTCCGCGTCCAGGAGCAGCGCGCGCTCCTCCTCCGCGAGGCGGCGCTCGGTGACGTCGTAGAAGGTGCAGACCGCGTGGGAGACCCCACCCTCCGCGTCCCGCACCGGGGCGGCGCTCACGCTCAGGCGCGCCAGGGCGCCGTCGCCGCGGCGGTAGCGCAGCTCGTGCTGGTCCACCACCTCGCCGAAGACGGCGCGCGCCGTGGGGTACTCCTCCGGCCGGTAGGGCGTGCCGTCCGGGTGCTCGCCCCCGTAGCGGCCGTACTCACGGAAGCCGGCCGCGGGGTGCATGGGGTGCCCCAGGAGACGCTCCGCCTCCGCGTTGTGGTACAGGATGCCCCCGGAGGGCGCCTCCACCACGATGAGCCCCGCGGGCATCTGCGCGTGGACCGCCTCCAGCAGCGCGCGCTGCTCCTGCAGGTCGCGGAGGAGGCGCTCGCGCTCCGCCCCGGCGCTCCGCACGTCGTCCACGTCCAGCGCCGTCCCGATCCACCCGTCCACCCCGCCCTCCTCGCCGCGCACCGGGACCACGTGGCCGAAGTGCCACCGGTACGCCCCGTCCCGCCGGCGAAGGCGGAAGTCCACCCCGTACGGCTCTCCGCGCGCGATGGCCGCCGCACGCACCTCGCGGATGCGGGGGGCGTCCTCCGGGTGCATGGCCGAGAGCCAGCCGCGGCCCAGCGAGTCCTCCGGCGTCATCCCGGTCAGCTCGTACCAGCGCGGCGAGAAGAAGGCCACCCCGCCCGCCGGGTCGTTTCGCCAGGTGATGGTGGGCACCGCCTCCAGCAGGGCACGGTGCTCGGCCTCGCTGGTGCGCGCGCGCGCCTCCTCCCGCTCCGCCTCCACCAGCGCCTGCTCCACTCCGGCCTGCGCGGCGCGCAGGGCGTGCACCACCAGGCTGATGAGCGCCGCCGCCGCCCCGTACGCCAGGAGGGGCACCAGGGCCACCGGGTCCGCCACCCGGAGCGTGTGGAGCGGCTCGACGAACAGGAAGACGACCGTGAGGAGGGCGAGCACGGTCACCAGCAGGCCGGCCCAGAAGCCGCCGAGGAGCGCGCTCGCCGTCACCGCCACGTAGAACAGGGCGAAGCGCATCCCCTCCGCGGCGCGCCCCACCCCCACCGTGGCCAGGGCGGCGAGCGCCCAGAAGGCCAGGGCGGCGGCGGCGCGCACCGGCCCGGAAGGCATGGGGCGCGCCACCATCGAGGCGAGGATGCGCTCGGGGCGCGTGAGGCCGGTCCGTCCGGCGCGTGGACGCCGGGTCACGCGGGGCGCCCCGGGGGCGCGTCCACGGGGAGGGAGAAGAAGAAGGTGCTCCCCTTGCCCGCCTCGCTCGCCACCCAGATGCGCCCGTGGTGCTGCTGCACGATGCTGCGGGAGATCGCCAGCCCCAGCCCCGTTCCCCCCTTCTCCCGCGCGTCCGAGCTGTCCACCTGGCGGAAGCGCTCGAAGATGCTCTCCAGCTTGTCGGCGGGGATGCCGCGCCCGCGGTCGCGCACCTGGAAGAGCGCCTCCGCGCCGCGCCGCTCCACGATCACCTGCACGGCCGCTCCCGCCGGGGAGAACTTGATGGCGTTGGACAGGAGGTTCACCAGCACCCGGACGATGCGGTCCGCGTCCACCCGCAGCGACAGCTCCGGCGGGACCCGCGTCTCCAGCCCCACCCCGCACCCCGCCGCGATCTCCTCCACCACCGCCACCGCCTCCGACACCAGCTCCGCCGCCGCGGCCCACCCCATCTCCAGGTGCGCCGTCCCCGACTCGGTGCGCTCCAGGTCCAGCATGTCGTTGATGAGGCGGACCAGGCGGTCGGAGTTCTGCGCCGCGATCTCCAGCATCCGCTGCCCCTGCTCCGAGAGCGTCCCCAGCTTCCCGCTGGCCAGCAGCCCCAGGCTCCCCCGGATGGAGGTGAGCGGGGTGCGCAGCTCGTGGGAGACCACCGACACCAGCTCGTCCTTCATCCGCTCCACCTGGCGGCGCGCGGCCAGGTCGCGGCGCAGCTCCACCTCCGTGACCACCGAGGCCGCGAGGTCGGCCAGGATGGAGACCTGATCCTCCGTCCAGCGGCGCGGCTCGAACCCGGCCACGCAGAGCGCCCCCACCACGTAGCCCGCCGAGGTCCTGAGCGGGATCCCCAGGTAGGAGATCAGCCCCTTCTCCGTCACCGTCCCGGTGTCGGCCAGCCGCAGGTCGGCGCGGGCGTCCTCGACGACCACCGGCTCGCGCGACACCACCGCCCACTTGCAGAAGGAGTCGGGGAGCGGGGTGTCTCGCCCCTCCGGCCACCAGGGCGGCGCGACGCAGCTCTTGGAGAACTGGCGCCGGTCGTCCACCAGGTTCACCTGCGAGAGAGGCGCGTCCAGGAAGCGCGCCGCCAGCCGGGTGAGGCGGTCGAAGGGCTCCTCCGGGGAGGTGTCCAGGAGCCCCGTCGCGGCCACCGCGGCCAGCCGGGCCGGGTCGAGCAGCCGGCCCGTCTCCTCGGGGGACATCTTCTCCACGCCGGCGTCGCTCACAGGCGGCCGAGCGCCTCTTTCTGCGCCTTCTTCAGGCTCGCGGCGATCAGCTCGTACGAGTGGTCGATCATCTCCCGGACGTCCCGGTCGGGGATGCTACCGTCCAGCTCCACGGTGTTCCAGTGGGTCTTGTTCATGTGGTACCCGGGCTGCACGGCCGGCCAGCGGTCGCGCAGCTCCACGGCCCGGTCGGGGTCGCACTTCAGGTTCACGGAGAGGGGGAGCTTCTCCACGCTGGTCAGCGCGAAGATCTTCCCCATCACCCGGAAGACCAGCACCTCCTCCCCGAAGGGGAAGTCCTCCGTCGTCCCCTTCTTGGACAGGCAGTGGTCCCGCAGCTGCCGGAAGTTCATCGCGGCGCAGGCTCGGTGGAGATGGAGAAGGGGGTGAAGTCGGTGCCGCGGTCGAAGTGGTCCTCGTGCTCCGCGCGCTTCAGGGCGTTCACCACCCGGTAGGTGAGCGGGGTGGCGAGGACCTCCCACAGAACCTTGAGCCCGTAGTTGGTGAAGAGCACCAGGAACACCGTCCGCGTCTCCCACACCCCCAGGAAGGCCACCGGGTAGAAGATGGCCGAGTCCACCCCGGCGCCCACCACGGTGGAGCCGATGGTGCGCGCCCACAGGTGCCTCCCCTCCGTGCGCAGCTTCAGCTTCGCCAGGGCGTAGGAGTTGGCGAACTCCCCCGTCCAGAAGGCCAGCAGCGACGCCAGGACGATGCGCGGCGTCTGCCGGAACACCGCCTCGTGCGCCTCCTGCCCCGTCCACCCCCCGCCGGGCGGGAGCTCCAGCACCACCACCGTCACCAGCGACGCGAAGGCGAGCGCCGCGAACCCGGTCCACACCACCCGGCGGGCGCGCGCGTACCCGTACACCTCGGTGAGGATGTCGCCGAACAGGTACGAGATGGGGAAGAACAGGATCCCCGCGCCGAAGGTGAAGCCCCACAGGGTGGCCACCTTGGACGGCCCGATCAGGTTGGAGGTGAGGAGGACCGTCACGAACACCGCCGTGATCAGGTCGTAGTACCGGTACTCCCGGCGTGCGGGGCGTGCGCCGGGAGCGGCCGGCGGGGCGGCGGTCTGCTGCATGGACGGGGCGGGGGAGGGGTGGACGGAGCGGTCCTCGGGGACGCGCGGCTCATTCTAGCCGCCGGGGGCGAGGCTGTCGAGTGCCACCCCCCGGACGATCCACCGGGGCCCTTTTCTTGCATTCCTTGACTCAAAATATTTGGTGGTTACGTTGTTCGAGGCGCGATAGGCGCGCCATTGAGCACCCCACTTCAAGGAGGTCGCGATGCCGACGAACAACGCCAACCTGCAGGCCGAGCTGTCCGCGGTGGAGATCCTGAAGACGGAGCAGATCCCCTCGACCTCCTGTCCGACCTGCCGGTCGGGGTTCCCGGACTACCCGGAGACCCTGCTGGTGGAAGTGGTGAACGTGGAGCTGTAAGGCCCACGCCGCACGACGGCGTGCCCGGGGCGCCGCGCGTCCCGGGCACGCACCCGCATCGCCTTCCGGAGACGACCCCCATGACGCTGCTCTCCCCCGCGGCCACGTCCCCCGCCGCCCGCCTGGCGGAGATCCCCCGGCTGGGGGTGGGCCTGCTGTACAACGCGGCCCTCCCCGCCTTCCTCCGCTCCGACCTGGAGCTGCTGGACTACGTCGCGGTGATCCCCGACCGGTTCTGGAGCGACCGGGGCGAGGGACGCCCCGACCGCTTCGCCGAGATCCGCGCCTGGATGGAGGTGCTGGAGTGGGTGGCGGAGCGCCGCCCCGTGGTGGGGCACAGCGTGGGGCTCTCCATCGGGAGCGCCGACCTGTTCGACACGGAGCACGTGGAGCAGATCGCCCGCTGGAGCGAGCGGTACCGCTTCCCCTGGCACAGCGACCACCTGTCGTTCGCCCGGGTGGCGGGGGAGGACGCGCACAGCTACAACGCCGGGATGGCCTGTCCCGTCCCCTACGACGCCGAGGTGCTGGAGCTGATCGCGGAGCGGGTGGAGCACGTGCAGCGGACCGTGCCCGCCCCCTTCCTGCTGGAGAACAACGTGAACTTCGTGGAGCTCCCCGAGCAGGAGATGAGCGAGCCGGAGTTCCTCAACCGCCTGACCGAGCGCACGGGGTGCGGGCTCCTGCTGGACGTGCACAACGTGTACGTGAACTCGGTCAACCACGGCTTCGACCCGGCTGCGTTCATCGACGCCCTGGACCTGTCGCGGGTGGTGGAGGTGCACGTGGCGGGGGGGAGCGAGATCGCGGGGATGTACACCGACTCGCACTCCGGGCCGTGCCCCGACCCCGTCTGGGAGCTGCTGGACCGGGTGGTCGGCGCGGCCCCCAACCTGTGCGGGATCACCTTCGAGTTCGAGGAGACGTACTTCCCGGGGCTGGGAGCGGAAGGGGTGCGCGGGGAGCTGCGCCGCGCCCGCGACGCCTGGGACCGGCGCCGCTGAGGAGGGGCGGGTGTCGCTGCGCGCCTTCCAGCAGGCGCTGGCCGACCTGGTCGCCTCCCCGGAGCTGTGCCGGTCGGCGCGGGCCGACCCCGCGTCGGTGCTCGGCCGCTACGAGCTGACCCCGCGGGAGGAGCGGCGCCTGGCGGACGTGGTCCGGCAGCGGGGGATGGCGACCAGTTGCGCGCTCTTCCGCGGAAACCGCCTCGGGCCCGTGTACGCGCTCCTCCCCTTCACCTGCTTCCTGCTGGGGCCGCGGCTGGCGGGGGAGCTGGAGCGCTTCTGGGCCGTGCACCCGCGCGCCGGCGACGCGAACGACCGCGAGCTGGGCGCCTTCGCGGAGCAGCTGCGCGCGAGGCTGGCCTCGGGCGAGCTGGAGGACGGGGTGCTGGGGGAGGTGCTGGAGTACGAGATGGCGAGCTTCGCCCTGGGGCTGCTCCCCGCCGGCGCGGAGCCGGGGGCCGGGGGCGCCCGGCTGGACCCGCGGGTGCGGGTGGTCCGCTTCCGGCACGACCCGGCGGCGCTGCTGGAGATGCTCGGGGAGCGGCGGCCGCCGCCGTACGAGCTGGAGGAGGGGGAGTTCTACCTGCTTCTGGACGCCCGCGGCGAGAGCCGGCGGGTCGGGCGGATCGCGCCGCGGCTGGGGCGCCTCCTCGCCGCCCTGGAGGCGGACGGGGAGGACGCCCTCGCGCCGGCGGAGAGGGAGGCGCTGGTCGGGGCGGGGCTGGCGCTCTAGCGCGGACCGCCGCTCCCGGCCCCGCTCCGTCCGCGGCCGCCGCGCCGGTTGCGGCTGGAGCCGCCCCCCGCCGGCGAGCTGCTCCCGCCTCCCTGCGACGATCCCTGCCCCTGCGGCTGGGAACGCCGGCCGTCGCCGCCGCCCTGCGGGCGGCGCTCGCCGCGGGCCGCGGGGCGCCCGGCCTCCTCGGCCTCGCGCTGGGTCTTGCGCTCCGCCTTGGCCTTGGCGCGGGCGCGCTCCTCCGCCTTGCGGGCGCGGATCTCGGCGATCCGCTCCGCGATGGGCACCTCGAAGCGCTCGGCGGGCTTCTTGGCGTAGTCGAACCCCGGGACGGTCACCCGCGGGATCGACTTGCCGACGGCCCGCTCGATGGCGCGCAGGTCCTTCTCCTCGTCCGGCGACACGAAGGTGTACGCGTCCCCGGTGGCCTCGGCGCGCGCGGTGCGGCCCACGCGGTGGATGTAGTCCTCCGGGACGTGCGGGACGTCGAAGTTCACCACGTGCTCCAGCGCCTCCACGTCGATCCCTCGCGCCACGATGTCGGTGGCCACCAGGGCGCGGTACTTCCCGCTCTTGAAGCCGGCGAGGGCCTCGGTCCGCGCGGCCTGGCTCCGGTTACCGTGGATGCGGGCATTGGGGATCCCCACCCGGTCCAGGAAGTCGGCCAGCCGGTTGGCGCGGTGCTTGGTGCGGGTGAACACGATCACGTTGCCGATCACGTCGCGCTTGACCAGCTCCGCGAACAGGTACGGCTTCAGCTCCTCGGACACCGGGTACACCGCCTGGGCCACGCCCTTGGCGGGGGCGGACTTGCGCTCGATGTTGATGGCCTCGGGCGAGCGCAGCATCTCGCGCGACAGCTCCACGATGGGCGCGGGCATGGTCGCGGAGAAGAAGAGCGTCTGCCGCTCGCGGGGGATGTGCTTGAGGACGCGGCGGATGTCCGGGAGGAAGCCCATGTCGAGCATCCGGTCCGCCTCGTCCAGCACCAGCACCTCCAGCCCGTCCAGCCGCGCGTAGGGCTGCTGGAAGTGGTCCAGGAGGCGGCCCGGGGTGGCGACGATCACGTCCACGCCGCGGCGGAACGCCTGCTCCTGCGGCCCCATCCCCACCCCGCCGAAGACGGCGGCGCCGGTGACGCCGGTGAAGCGGGCCAGCTCCTGCAGGTGCTGGTGCACCTGGGCGGCCAGCTCGCGCGTGGGGGTGAGCACCAGCGCGCGGGTGGTGCCGCGCGGCTTCCCCATCAGCCGCTGGACGATGGGGAGGAGGAACGCCGCGGTCTTCCCGCTCCCCGTCATGGCGGCGGCGAGCAGGTCCTTCCCGGCGAGACCCGCCGGGAGCGCCTGCTCCTGGATGGGGGTCGGCTTTTCGAAACCGAGGGCCTGGATCCCCTTGAGCACGTCGGGGTGGAGGCCGAAATCGGAGAATGTCATGATGTCCGTAGCAAGAAAAACAAAAAAGAGCCGCGGTCTGCGGCTCTGGAAGACCGACCGGCGGGCGCACCCGCCTTTTGACCTGCTGAATCTAACACCCGGAGCGGTCCGGGACAAGCGGTCCCGAGCTTGTGCCGGATGCGCGTAAGTGACATATTCCAAAGCCCATCCGTCATACGTTCCGGGCTGCCCGCCCGTCCCGCCCGCCGACCGCGATCCGCACTCCACAGAGGCACCGATGGCCCGTCTCTCAAGCCGTGTCCTGCTCGCCGCCCTCGCGCTGGGCGGCTGCTCCGACCTCCTGCCGGAGGCGGAGCGCGTCCCCACCACCCTCCGGCTGGACCAGGACACGGTCACCGTGGTGGAGGGGAACCCGGTCCACGTGGGCGTCACCGTCCTGGACCAGAACGGGGAGCCGTTCGAGCGCGTCCCCGCGTGGGCGGCGCCGGCCTGGAGCTTCTCGCAGCCGGGGCGCGTGGAGGCGCGCGACGGCTTCCTGGTGGCCCTCCAGCCCGGCGCCACGACGGGGACGGTGACGGTGGCGGGGCTCACCGCCACGGCCGCCCTGCGCGTGAACCCCCGCGAGCTGGGGCTGAGCGTGGCGGGCGTCTACCTGACGCAGAGCGTGCAGAGCATGGGCGCCCCCATCCCGCTGGTGAAGGGGCGCGACGCGCTGCTGCGGGTGTTCCTGCGCGGGGACCAGCTCAACTTCTTCCGGCCCCAGGTGCGGGTGCAGCTCCTGAGCAACGGCGCGCCGGTCCAGACGCTGACGCTGCAGGCGGAGGGCGACTCCGTCCCCACCGCGATCAACGAGGGGGTGCTCGCCTCGTCGTGGAACGTGATGGTCCCCGGCGCGGTGGTGCAGCCCGGGCTGTCGCTGGTGGTGGAGGCGGACCCGGGGCGCACGCTCCCGCTCAGGGCGGGGAGCCAGCTCCGCTACCCGGCGTCGGGCTCGCTGGCGCCGGAGGTGGTGACGGTCCCCAAGTTCTGGCTCCGCCTGGTCCCGGTGACGCAGACGCTGCACGGCACCACGGGGCAGGTGAGCAACCTGAACCGCGACCAGTGGGTCCAGGAGCTGCTCGGGATGTTCCCCATCGCGGAGCACGACGTGGACGTCCGCGCGCCGTACGCCACCAGCCGGAGCGCCGCCACGCAGGAGGGGTGGAGCCGCATCGTGGAGGAGATGTACTTCCTCCGCACGGCGGACGGGAGCCGCCGCTACTACTACGGCATCCTGACCTCGCCGGGGGGGACCACCATCGCCGGGATCGGCTTCATCGGCCTCCCGGCGGCGCTGGGCTACGACCGGCTCCCGGCGGCGGCGGGGACGCTGGCCCACGAGCTGGGGCACAACTTCGGCCGGCGCCACGCGCCCTGCGGGAACCCGGCGGGGCCGGACCCCGCCTTCCCGTACGCGGGCGGGGGGATCGGGGTGTTCGGGTACGACGTGTTCCTGCGCAGCCCCAAGGACCCGGGGCGCGAGAAGGACCTGATGACGTACTGCACGCCGGAGTGGATCAGCGACTACACCTACCGCGCGGTGCTGGCGTACCGCACCACCGGCGGCGATGGCGGCACGGGCGGCGACGCGGTGTCCGTGTCGGAGGTGGAGGAGCCGTCGCTCCTGGTGTGGGGGCGCGTGGGGAGCTCGGGGGCGGCGCTGGAGCCGGCGTTCGAGCTCACCACCCGCCCGTCGCTCCCGGAGCCGGGGCCGTACCGGATCGAGGGGCTGGACGCGGCGGGGGCGGTGCTCTTCTCGCTCCCCTTCCGCGGCGCGCAGCTGGCGGAGGGGGACACCACGGAGCGGCACTTCGCCTACGCCATCCCGGCGCGGCTGGCGCGCACGGACCGCCTGGCCTCGCTGCGGGTGACGGGCCGCGGGGTGCGCGCGGAGCGCCGCCCGTCGGTGCTCTCCGCCCCGCGGCGCGCCCCGGCTGCGGCGCTGCGGCGCGGCGCCCGCCGGGGTGAGGTGCGCCTGGAGTGGGCGGCGGGGGGCCAGCCGGCGGCGCTGGTCCGCGACGCGCGCACGGGCGAGGTGGTGGCGATCGCGCGCGACGGCGGGGCCTCGCTCCGCACCGGCGCCTCCGAGCTGGAGGTGCTCTTCTCGGACGGGGTGCGCACCACGCGCCGCGTCCTCCGCCCCGAGTGAACCGGACCATGAAGCGACTCCTCGCAGCCCTTCCCGCGCTCGCCCTCCTGGCGGCCGCTCCCGCCGCCGCGCAGCTCTCGCTGGAGGTGCGCGGAGGGGCCGGGGCCGGCTCGTACGCGGCCACCAGCGCGGGCTTCCAGTCGGTGCCGCAGCCGGCCGCCTCGGTGGCGCTGGCGTTCGCGCCCTCGCCGCGCCTGGCGGTGTACGGCGGCTACTCCTTCGCCCGCTTCGGGTGCGAGGACGGGTTCTGCCGGGGTGTGGACCCGGTCTTCACCTCCCGCGGCTTCGACGCGGGGGTGCGCGTGGAGCTCCCGTACGGCCTGTGGGTGCGGGGCGGGCCGGTGATGCACACGCTGGACGTGTCCTCGTCGCCCGGGGGGGTGGATTACTCGGACAGCTCGGACCCGGCGTTCGGGATCGGGGCGGGGGCGGGGCTGGGCTTCCGCCTGGGGCGGACGGTGACGCTCACGCCGGGGATCGGGTACGTGCGCTACAACGCCAGGACGGAGGACGGGAGCGACGCGGTGGCCCTGCTGACGGGGGACGTGGGGCTGCGGATCGGCCTCGGGCGCGGCCGCTAGGACGGATCGCGTGAACGGCGAGCGGCCCCGGGACCATTTCGGTCCCGGGGCCGCTCTGCTATCCCAGCCACTCCAGTACCCGCTCCGCCACCTCCACGCCGTGGTGCTGGGCCTCCTCGAACAGCGAGAGGCCGCTGAGGTCGGAGTGGGCGTAGAACACGGGGCCGCCGGCGCCGCGGAGGGCGAGGCGGGCGGGGGAGGTGAGGAAGCCCGGGGTGGGGCGGACCATGGCGTGCCCCATCCGCATGACGTCCAGGCGCGAGACGCAGCGGCGGATGTCGGGGTGGGCGCGCTCCAGGTCGGCGAGGATGCGCTCCGCCCACTCCCTCCAGCTCCCCCGGAGGAGGGCGGCGCGCGAGTCCTTCGGGGTGCGGTCGGACAGGGCCCAGTAGTAGGTCCACACCGAGCGCTCCCGGTGGGTGCGGAGCGACTGGTGGTCGGCGACGACGTAGCCCAGGGCGGGGGAGTCGAAGAGCACGTTGTCCCACGCGGGCGCCGCCTCCTGCGCCTCGGCGGGGAGGCGGTCCAGGGTCAGGTTGGCGGTGAGCCAGGGGGAGTAGGTGAAGTCCACGGGCGGGGCGCCCTCCACCAGGCGCGAGGCCAGGAAGGAGGGGGCGGCGAAGACCACGGCGTCGGCCAGGTACTCGGTGTCGCCCGCGAGCACGCGGGCGCCGGTCCCGCGCCGCTCCACCCGGTGCACCAGGGCGCCGGTGCGCACGCGCGGCCCCAGCCGCTCCAGGAGCCGGCGCACGATCCACCCGTTCCCCTCGGCCCAGGTGAGCGGCCCCTCCTCGTGCGGCTCGCGGGCGGCGAAGTAGTGCACCCCGGCCCACGCGGAGGTGTCGGCGGAGCGCGCGCCGTAGTCGTCGCGGCAGGCGTAGTCCACGTACCACCGCAGGGCGGGGGTGCGGTAGCCGCGCTCGGCCAGCCAGCGCTCCATGGAGAGCCCGTCCAGCGGGGAGGGGCGCGCTCCCGTGGCGGAGGGGATGGTGAACTCGCCGGTGCGGCGGAAGGCGTCCATCTCCTCGTCGAAGCGCCGGAACTCGGCCCGCTCGGCGGCGGTCTCGGCGACGGCCTCCTCCAGGCCGGGGTGCCACCGCCCCCAGCGGAACACGCGCTCCTGGGGGGAGAAGGCGAGCGCGGTCTCCTCCCAGGCGCCGCCGCGCAGCACCCCCAGCTCCTCGAAGAGGGTGCGCACCAGGGTGGAGCGCGTACCCGGGACGGGGACGTAGTGCGCGGCCCAGGGGTAGGCGGATACCTCGTTCTCCCCCCAGCGCGAGTTGCCCCCCGCGTGGTCCTCCATCTCCAGCACCACGAAGTCCCTCATCCCCGCGCGGTCCAGCCACCACGCGGCGGAGAGCCCGGCGATCCCCCCGCCCACGACCACCACGGGGACGCGCTCCGTGCGCCGCGGAGCGGGGAGGGCTCCACCGTCGCGCAGGCGGTGCCCGCGCGCGCCGCCGTCGTCCACGAAGCCCCCCGCCAGCGGCCGGTCCGTCTTGGGCGCGCACCCCACGATGGCGGCCGAGAGCGCCGCCCCCCCCGCCGCCACGGTCCCCAGGAACGCCCGCCGGTCCATCGCCCCGTCAGCCACGAGTGCGTGGGGTTGTGATGCCGGATGTCGGCCGTGTCGCGCGGGGTCGTCGGCGGGGCGCTCCCTCCGGAAAGCAAGAACTCGCTTCGCTCAGACAGCTTGCTTTCCTCCGGGAGCACCCCACCTCCTCCCGTGGGTGGCCCCTACTACAACTACGCGTGCAGTTGGGAGTTGCGTGAGGGATGCGAGCCCGAAGGGGCGAGACCCGGGGGCTGTTTCCCGGGGCTCGACTCCGTTGGGCAGCGTTGTTTGCTGCCCTACGGAGCCGCAGCCCGACCCCGGCGCAGCCGGGGGCACGCCCAAACCTCGCATTGGAAGAAGTCATCGCGCGATCTCCTTCCACTCGTCCCCGTAGTAGCGCACCAGCACCTGGTCGTTCAGCCGGTTGGCCTCCGCCGGCACCGGGCAGCATGTCCTTCGGGAACGTGAACATCTGCGGCAGCACCTGCGGCGTGAGGAAGCGCAGCCGCTCCGGGAGAACCGTCGGCGGCGTGTACGACGGGGCCCGCCCGGCCAGCACGAACCCCCACTCGCCGAACGAGGGGACGTACAGGTGGTACGGGTAGGTGCGCAGCCCCGACTGCCCGCAGCGTCTCCGCGATGCTCCAGAACGCGGTGCGCGCGAACAGTCGGCGAGGTGCTCTGCACCACCATCATCCCGTCGCGGCTCAGGTGCCGCGCCAGCAGGCGGTAGAAGGTGGTGGTGTACAGCTTCCCCACGGCGTAGTTGGAGGGGTCGGGGAAGTCCACCACCACGAAGTCGTACGACTCGGTGTTTTCCGCCAGCCACACGAAGGCGTCCGCGTTCACCACCCGCACCCGCGGCGAGCGCAGCGCCCGCTCGTTCAGCCTGCGAGAGCGGTCGGGTGCTCGGTGAAGAGGCGCGTCATCTCCGGGTCCAGGTCCACCAGCGTCACCTCCACCCCCGGGTACTTCAGCACCTCGCGCACGGCCAGCCCGTCGCCGCCGCCCAGCACCAGCACCCGCCGCGCGCCGGGGAGCGCCGCCAGCCCGGGGTGCACCAGCGCCTCGTGGTAGCGGTACTCGTCGCGCGAGGAGAACTGCAGGTGCCCGTTCAGGAAGAGGCGCAGGTCGTCCCGCCACGCCGTCAGCACGATGCGCTGGTAGCGCGAGTTGCGGGTGAGCACCACCTCGTCCGCGTAGATGGCTGTCTCGGCCATGCGCGTGATCCGCTCGGCGCCGACGCGTCACCGCGCCCAGCAGGAGCGAGCACCGCGACGCACCGCGGCCTGGAGGGTGCGCCGGGCGCCGCAGCGACTCGCGGAAGAGGTGCGTGGACCAGAGCGCCACCAGCGCGTTGACGATCCCGAACAGCGAGCGCCGACCGCACCATCCCCAGCTCGCGGCACCAGCACGAGGGGGAAGAGGAGCGAGGCCCCCAGCGCGCCCAGGTAGTCGAAGGTGAGGACGTTGGCGACCACGTCCTTGAACTCGAAGCGGTCGCGCAGGATGCGCATGAGCAGGGGGATCTCCAGCCCCACGAACATGCCGACCAGCAGCACCAGCAGGTACAGCAGGAAGCGGAAGGCGTCCGTGTAGGCGAAGGCCAGGAAGAGGACGGTGGAGGAGAAGCCGCCGACGACCGCCACCATCAGCTCCACCACCACGAAGCGCGTGGCCAGCCCGCGCGTGACGAAGCGGGAGAGCCAGCTCCCGATCCCCATGGCGAACAGGTAGGTGCCGATGACGGTGGAGAACTGGGTGACGCTGTCGCCGAGCAGGTAGCAGGCGAGCGCGCCGGCCACCAGCTCGTAGATCAGGCCGCACGCCGCGATGAGCAGTACGGTCAGGAATAAGGCGATGTGCAACTTGGCTCTACTGCTGGGGTGGGGCCGCTCCGGAGCCCCGCCAAACTACCGGCGGGTCTCCTGCGCGGGGGCGGTGAGCCTCGCGAAACAGCCCGCGAGTCTCCCCGCCCCGGAGGGAGCCACCGGAAACGGCCCCGGTGTCTCCCTCCGAGAAGATCTCACGGGTACTGCGGAACCGCCAAACGACAACCCTCTCCCGGCATCGGGAGAGGGTGGCGCGCAGGGACTCCCGGACCGGGTGCCGTTGCAGGCTGTTCCCTGTCCCCTGTTCCCTGTCCCCTCGCCCTCAGCCGCTGATCGCGGCCGAGATCACGAGGGCGAGCGCGATGGACACCCCGGCCATCATCACCGCGAGCGCCGTGTTGTGCTCCTCGATGATCTCCTTCCAGAGCGTCCCCGGCGTGGCCCGGTCCACCGCGATCAGCGCGACGGCGAAGATCACGATGCCGAGCACCGCGTACACCAGCGCGGCGAGGATGTTTTGCAGGAACTGGTTGTTCATTTCAGGCTCTCACTTTCCGCCGACGTAGCGTCCCGTGCCGTAGTAGTGGGGGCGGTACGCGCCGGGGTTGTCGCGCACCGAGCGGGGGGGCTGCTTCACTTCGCTGGTGCTCAGCATGCTCCAGCCCCGGTACTCCGAGGCCGCCAGGAGGGCCAGCACCCCCAGGCCGATCAGCAGGTACGTGCGTGGACCGCTCAATCGTCGTCCTCCTCCGTGGGTGCGTAGTCGCTCTCCGCCCAGCGCCGGCTCTCGAAGCTCCCCGCCCCCATCAGGGCGAAGACCGGGGGGACGGCGAGCGCCAGGAGCGCCAGCCAGTAGAAGAGGGTGTTCGGCACGTCGCGCCGCACGTTCAGGGAGTAGCTCACCGGCGCCGGGCCGTCGGGCTCCACGCGGAGCACGTAGCGCCCGGCGGGGACGCTGGGGACGAGCGCCTCGTCCTCCCGCGACCCCTCGCTCCAGCTCTCCCCGCCGTCCACGCCGTGGTAGTGGCTCACCTCCCGCCCGAACTCGGTGACCTGCCCCGTCTCCTGGTTGATCAGCGCGTAGTTGAAGAACGCCCAGTTGTTGTCGACGTCGGTCTTCACCTCCACGCTCAGGTTGGCCGGGCGCCCGCCGAGCGTGAACGGGTCCGTGACCATCACCGAGGCGTCCGACCCGGGGACGTACTGGCTGCGTCCCGAGTACACCGGCTGCGAGTTGGGGAGGACCATCCGCGCCATGCAGCCGCCCACCAGGAGCACCGCCAGGAGCATGAAGGTGCGCCAGTAGGCCCGCAGCCGGGGCCTGTGCGGCGAGGGCTGGTTGGCGAAGACGCCCCGCGCGTGCGGCGGCTTCCCCTCTAGCTCGAACGCCTGCCAGATCCGCTCTCCCGGCGTGTACTCCCCCAGCGACCAGGTGGTCTCGTCCCCGGTGGTCTCCGCGGAGAGCATCCGCGGAGGGGCCACGAAGTCGCTCCCCACCGCGCGGTCGCCCACCCGGACCTCCCAGGGGAACTCGCCCATCACGTAGGTGGTCTCGGCCTCGGCGCGCTGGAAGTGCTTGAAGATCTCGCCGTGCAGCTCGGCCGCGGGGCGCCCGCTCAGGGTCGACTCCACCGGGAGCGTGCGGAGCGTGATGACGTCGTTCCAGTGCCCGTCGTACTCCGTGAAGTAGCGGTACCCCTGCGCCGGCGAGCGGAGCAGGTACTCCCGCCAGGAGTACGCCTCCCCGTCCACGCGGATGGTGCGCACCTGGAAGCCCAGGACCTCGTGCTCCTCCCCCTTCCACCTCCCCTTCGCGCCCAGGGGGAGGAGCGGCTCCACCTTCTTCGCGGCCTGCACCCGCTGCAGCACCCGGAGGCCCGGGCTCTTCGCGTCCAGCACCGAGCCGCACGACCCGCACACCACGTTCACCGAGTTGGCCGGGTCGCGGATCTCCACCGCGCCGCCGCAGCCGGGGCAGTTGAGCGCGCGCACCCCGGACACGCGCGCGGGCTCCGCCTCGCGCGTCTCCGTGAGCGCCAGCGCGCCGATCTCCACGTGCTCCCCCAGGAAGAGGAGCGGCTCGGGGTCGCTGTAGTCCAGCGTGGCGAAGCGCCCCTCGGTCCGCGAGCCGAAGTCCACGAACAGGACCTCGTCCTTGTCCCAGTACTCGAAGGGGAGCTCCCCCTCCACTCCCAGGTAGCGGGCGCGCGTCAGCGTGGTGGCCTCGAACTCCGTCCCCCGCCACTGGAAGCGCCGCCCCCGGCTCACCTCGCCCGCGGGGGGAGGGGGCCCGCGTCCGCGGCCAGGAAGGAGACGGCGTACTCCGCCTGCGCGTCCGAGAGCCACCCGCTGCTCCCGTCGCCGAACACCAGGTGCCACTCGCTCCACCCGCCGCGCTCGTACTCGTAGGCGATGCGCCCCACCACGGTGAAGGGGCGGTCGCGGAAGCGCCCGCGCGTGCCGAGCTGGACGGGGGAGGTGGTGGGCGGGGGGGACGACTTCTTCCCCACCGCTTCCAGGTCCAGGTCGTGGCGGACCAGGACGGAGCTGCAGTAGGTGCACACGGTCTGCACCGCGCCGGACCAGCGGAACCGGACGGGCGCGCCGCAGCTGGGGCAGCTGGACTCGGGGCCGCTCATGGGACGGGGACGGGGGCGGCGTAGGGGCGCTCCAGCGAGCGCACGTCCACGGACTCCGCCCCCACCAGCTCGCGCAGCCGCTCCGCGTAGTCCCACTCGGGGCGCGGGGTGCAGCAGAACAGGTTGAGGCAGAGCGACCCGTGCTCCGGGAAGGTGTGGCAGGCCAGGTGCGACTCGGCCAGGAGGCACAGGCCGGTGATCCCGCCGGGGCCCGGGAACTTGTGCCAGAGCGGCTCCGTCACCGGGTGCAGCCCCAGCTCCTCGATCATCCGCGCGAAGAGCGCGCGCAGCGCCTCCGGGTCGGCGAGGGCCGCGGGGTCGCAGCCGTGCGCCTCCACGATCCACTCGCGGCCGTGCGTGGCTCCGGTCGGGTCGCTGGCTGGGTTCACGGACAGGGGGCGGTTCTGGGGCCGGGGATCTGCGGGCGCCGCGGGGCGCGGGGGACGGAAGGGGTCTACGGGGCGCGGCGCGGCCGGGTTTCGGGCGGTGTCTCGCGGCAGGACAACATAGGGCGCGGGGGCGGGGGCTGACAAGGCGCCGCCCCCGCCCCGCGTCGGTCAGCCGGGCGTCATCAGGGAGAGCCGCACCTTCTGCTCGGTGAGCGTCACCACCAGGGTGTCGCCCGGCCCCACGCGGTCCAGCTGCGCGGCGTCCAGGAACTCGCAGAAGGTGTCGTCCCCCACCTGCACCTCCGCGCGGTAGCCGCGGGCGTAGGCGACGTTTCCGCTCTCCCGCCTGGCGTTGCTGCGGAGGTACACCCCGCGGTCGTTGCAGAGCCAGAGCCCCGGGGGCGCCCCGGTGGCGGGCTGCTCCTCCACCGCCGCCCAGTCCGGCTCCTCCGTGTCGGGCCCGATCCCGGCGGCCTGGCACTGCTGCGCCCAGTTCATCAGCCGCTCCGGGGCCGCGCGCGACTCCTCCACCAGCGCCCGCACCTCGGCCCCCTCGAACTCGTAACGCTGCTCCTCCATCCGTCCCTCCGGTTGCCTGCGTGTCCGGCCAGGTGGGTCAGCGCGCGGGGTGGTGGCCGGCGTGGCCCTCCGCCTTCTGCCCGCCGCCGTGATGGCCGCCCCCGTGGCCGGCCTCCGTCCTGGGACGGGCGGCGTGGATGCGTGCCAGGCCGGCGAGCTGCGCGGGGGTGAGCGCGGCGGCCGCCTCGGCCTCGTGGCGGTCGTTGATCCCCTTCATCTCCGCGTGGTGCCGCTCTTCCTCGGCCGCGGTGGGCTTGGAGGCGTGCATGGGCGCGCAGTGCACGCGGTGGGCCTCGCGGAGCGCCGCGCGCGCCGCCTCGATGCGCGCGGTCTGCTCCGCCGTGAGCCCCAGCGCCTGCCTGTGCTCCAGCGCCGCGAAGGCGCTGGGCTTCGCGTCCTCCACGGCCTGCGGGTGCTGGGCGGAGGCGGCCGCGGGCGCGGCGGCCAGGCCGAGCGCGAGCGATGCGGCGACGATCAGTCTGTTCATGGAAGTCTCCGGTTTCGGGGTCGGCGGCAGCGCCGGCTCGGGCGCCGTGTGCGCCACCGCGAGCCACGCTAACGGCTCGCGCGGCGGACCGCAACGGCAGGGGGCCCGCGGGACGGTCACTCCGCCGGGGCGGCGCCTTCCGGCGGGCCCGCGCTCGCGGCGTCGATCATCCGGCGCACCCGCGCGGGGGCGTCGTGCACCAGCCCGGGGATGATGGCCGCCTCGGGGAGGTTGCGCCAGTAACGCTTGGGCATCTCGGCGCGCATGGCCCGGGTGCGCAGGCGCGCCGGGTTGAAGGTGTGCGCGTAGTAGGTGCGCCAGAGCGCTTCCAGCTCGTCGTCGCGCGGGGCCGCGGAGCGGGGGAGCCCGGGGGTGAATTCCAGCCGCTCGCCGTCCCAGTGGGCGCACCGGTCCGGCGTGAGCACGGACCAGCGCATGGAGGCGAAGCGCCGCGCGAAGAAGGGGGCGGCCCGCTCCACGACGGGGTGGTCCGGCTCGAACCAGGCCACGTAGCGCGGCTCCTCCCCGCCCTCGTCCACGGTACGGAAGCGCACGAAGGCGTGCATCTTGTGCACCTCCCGGTGCACCGCCTTGGCCATGCGCAGGAGCCGGTGCACCTCGGGGTCGCTCGCCACCCGCACCAGGTGCCGCTCCCCCCGCGCCACCCGCCAGAGCACGCGGTAGAAGAGCGCCCAGCGCTCCGGGTCGCGGAAGCACGCCGCCTCCTCCAGAGTCTCCAGCAGCTTGCGCGGCACCCGCACCGGCTCCGCTGGCGCCACGGGCCCGGCTTCGCCCGCGGCGCTCCACAGCCCGTCCAGGAGCGCCGTCCCGTCCTCCTCGCGCCAGAGCACGCGCTCCGGCGGCACTCCCTCCGCCAGCAGCGCGCGCGCCGCGCCGCGCCACCCGTCCCAGCTCCCGTCCAGGACGACCGTCCTCACAGCTCGCCGCTCCGTGCCACCGCGGCGGCGGCGAACAGGTCGGTCTGCGCCTGGCGGGGGAAGAGGCGGTCGCGCAGGTCCATGGCGTCCAGCGCGGTGCCGGGGCGGTGGTCCGCCGTCACCACGAAGGGGGACACCCTGCGCAGCGACACCCCCAGCCGCGCCAGGTCCTCCAGGCGGAGCGTGCGCCAGGGGCGGATCTCCAGGATGCGCTTCACGTTGCGCACGCCGATCCCCGGGACGCGCAGGAGGTCCTCCCGGGGGGCGTGGTTGAGGTCCACCGGGAAGCGCTCGCGGTTGCGGAGCGCCCAGGCCGTCTTGGGGTCCAGATCCAGCTCCAGGTTGGGCGCCGCGGGGGTGGCGATCTCGCCGGCGTCGAAGCCGTAGAAGCGCATCAGCCAGTCCGCCTGGTAGAGCCGGTGCTCGCGGACCAGCGGGGCGGGGATCACGGGGAGGAGCGAGGAGGCGTCGGGGATGGGGGAGAAGCCGGAGTAGTACACGCGCCGCAGCCCCTGCCCGCGGTACAGCGTGGACGCGGCCGCGAGGATCACCGCGTCGCTGGCGTCCGTGGCGCCCACGATCATCTGCGTGCTCTGCCCCGCCGGGGCGAACTGCGGCGCCCGCGCGGAGCGGCTCCGCTCCTCCTTGGAGGCGTCGATCCCCCGCTTCAGCCGGTCCATGGCGCCGGTGATCTGCACCAGCTTCTTCTCCGGGGCGAGCCGGTCCAGGTTCTCCTGCGTGGGAAGCTCCACGTTGATGCTCAGCCGGTCGGCGTAGCGTCCCGCCTGGTCGATCAGCTCCGGCGCGGCGTTGGGGATGGTCTTGAGGTGGATGTAGCCGCCGAACCGGTGCTCCTCGCGCAACGTGCGCGCGACGGCCACCAGCTGCTCCATGGTGTAGTCGGGATCGCGGATGATCCCGGAGCTGAGGAAGAGCCCCTCGATGTAGTTGCGGCGGTAGAACTCCAGCACCAGCCGCACCAGCTCCTCCACCCGGAAGCGCGCCCGCCGCACGTCGCTGGACTTCCGGTTGATGCAGTACGAGCAGTCGTAGATGCAGACGTTGGTGAGGAGGACCTTGAGGAGGGAGACGCAGCGCCCGTCCGGAGTGTAGGAGTGGCAGATCCCCATCCCTTCCGTGTTCCCCAGCCCCTTCGGGCCCGCCGCCCGCTTGCGCGTGGAGCCGCTGCTGGCGCACGACGCGTCGTACTTGGCCGCGTCCGCGAGGATGGAGAGCTTGGCTTCGACGTCCATCGGCCTGCCGGGTTCGGGTGCCTCCGAATATAACCCGAATGGCAGGTGATGATCAATGTCTGTACAGGGTTGCTGGGATTCAGCCGTCCAGGTCGCCGAAGTCCAGCTGCTGGGGACGGAGCTGGCAGTGCTCGCCGCACCCGAACTTGTAGCGGTTGCGCGCGAACCAGCGGTAGAAGCGGTCGATGAGGACGCCCACGAAGGGAACCTTGAAGGCCCACCCCAGGAGCCCGCCTTTCGGGAGGATCTTGAGGAGCTGCTCGATGGCCGCCGCGCCCTGCCAGGTCTGCCCCCCGGGGCCGACGAGCTGCATGGCCTCCGCGTAGGCGGCGGGGGGGATCCAGGGGAAGCGGTCCAGGACGCTGGTGTTCTGGAAGGGGACGGTCTCGAGCTCGTCGTTGCGGTCCCAGGCGTTGAGCAGCTTCACCAGCCGTCCGCACACCTTGCAGGCGCCGTCGAACACCACCGTGTAGGGGCGGCCCGTCCCCACGGCGGCGCTGCGCTGCCCGCCGAAGACGAAGTGCACCACGGGGAAGCTCATGCGCCCTTCACCCCGGTCGTGATCTCCGGCGGGTGCTCGAAGGTCTTCTTGACCGTGCAGAGCGCGGCCACCCGCTGCGCCGCCGCCCTGCGCTCCGCCGGGAGCGAGGGCCAGTCGATGTCCACCGCCATCCGCCCCACCCGGTGCGGGTCCTCCACGAAGCTCCACCCCACCTCCAGCGCCAGGTCGTCCACGGGGAGCTTGGCGTTGGTGGCCCAGGAGCCGAGCACCGAGTAGGTGCAGGTGGCCAGGGAGCTCGCCAGCATGTGGTACGGCGAGTACTGCATCTCCGCCGACTCGGCCTCGATGGTCATCGGCCCGGCGCCGCCGTCCAGCCGGATGCGTTCGTCGGAAAGCAGAGTGATCTTCACGGTCAGCCGTTGATGCTGATGAGCGACTCGCCCCCGTCGATCCACATCTCCGTGCCGGTGACGTGGTCGGAGGCGTCCGAGGCCAGGAACAGCACCAGGCGTGCCACCTGCTCCGAGGTCCCGGGCTTGCCGCGCAGCGGGTGCCACCCGCGCGGGAAGTCCACCGGTACCCCGAGCCCCTCCAGGTCGCGCTTCTCGGTGTTCTCGTCGATCTCCGTCTCGATGGCCCCGGGGCAGATCACGTTCACCCGCACTTTGTCCCGCGCCAGCTCCAGCGCCATCATCTTGGTGAACGCCACCTGGGCCGCCTTGGTGGAGGCGTACGCCGTCGCGCCGGTGTTGCTGAACACCCGCGTCCCGTTGATGGAGGCGGTGACGACGACCGAGCCGCCCCGCTTCTTGAGGTGCGGCACCGCGTACTTGAGGGTGAGGAAGGTGCCGGTCAGGTTGATGTCGACGGTCTTCTTCCAGTCCTCCAGCTCCAGCTCCTCGATGGGGGCCCACACGCCGTTGACCCCCGCGTTGGCGAAGACCACGTCCAGGCGGCCCCAGCGGTCGGTCACCTCCTTCACCGCGCGCTCCATCTGCTCCGGGTCGGAGACGTCGGCCTCCACCACCATCCCCTCGCCGCCGGCGGACGCGATCTCGGCCACCGTCTTCTCCAGCTCCTCCCGGGTGCGGCTTAGGCAGGCCACCCTGGCGCCCTCCTTCCCCATGAGCACGGCGGCCGCCTTGCCGATCCCCGACCCGGCGCCGGTCACCAGCGCCACCCTGTCCGCGAGCTGCATCGTGTCCCCCGTGTGATGGTGCCTTGGTCGCAGAGATCCGGCGCGACCCGAGATTTTCGTGCCCACAGGGGATCACCCCTCACCCCCGGCCCCTCTCCCACAAGGGGAGAGGGGAGCACCACAATCTCGTGGGTCATTGTCGTTAGTCCGCGAAGGCGGACTTCGTGCCGTCGTTGCAGCGAATTCATTCGCCCGGCGCGGGGCTCCGCCGTCGCAGGCTGTCCCCTGTTCCCTGTTCCCTGTCCCCTGCCGTTCAGACGAACCACCCGCCCTCCGGGCCCGTCAGCGCCGAGCCCTCCGCCGGCTGCCAGGTGGCGATCTCCTCGATGCGCAGGGCCAGCTCGAAGTCCTTTTCCGTGATCCCGCCCGCGTCGTGCGTCTGCAGCTTCACCGTGAGCCGGGGATAGCTGAGGAGGAGGTCGGGGTGGTGCCAGGCGGCTTCGCCCAGGTAGCCGACGGCGTTGGCGAGGAGGAGGGTGCGGTGCCACGCGCCCGTCTCGTACACGCGGGTGAGGTGGCCGTCCTCGTAGCGCCAGCTCGGGAGCTGCGCGGCGAGTCGGTCGCGGATCTCCTGCTCGGCGAGTGCGTCCGGCATGGTGTGCCTCGGGGGTGCGGGTAGAATTAAAGAGGCGCCGTCAGCGGCGCAGCGGGAAGCGCTCCAGCGCCTCGTAGCGCGCGCCGCCCGCGCCCAGGAGGCTGCGGAAGAGGACCACCTCCTCCACGGGCATCGTCTCGCGGAACGCCGCGTCCTCGGCCTCGGCGGCGAGGGCGCGGAGCGGCGCCTCCCCCTCCGCCACCCCCAGCCAGAGCACCGCCGCGCGCGCCGGCCGCGGGAAGGCGCCCGCCCGGTCGAAGCCCAGGGTGAACGGCGCCCCCAGCGCGGCCGCCCGCATCTCCCCCGCCAGCCGCGCGCGCTCCTCCGGGAGGGTGTCGCCCAGGAAGCGGAGCGTCAGGTGCCAGCTCGCCGGGGCCACGGCGCGGCCCGGGAGGTCGCGCCCGCGCAGGTGCGCCTCCAGCGCGCGGCGCAGCTCCTCCGCCAGGTCCACGGCCAGGAAGAGGCGCTCCGGGTTGGGTGAAGTCATCCGGTCCAGGGGAGACGGGGGCGGTGCCGGATCGAGCCGTCCGGCGGCGCACATCCCGTTCCGCACGGGAGCCCGGCGCGCCCGCCGGATCGGCAGGCCGGGGCTGCCGAAACGGAACCCTTTGGGGGTACGGGGGTTGCAAGGAGCAGGAAAGGAATTCGAAGGGGAGTAGCCACGCGGGGACCGGTAAGATCCCGCGCGGTCGGATCGTCAAGACTGCGCCCGCCGGGCGCACGGTCCGGCCGGGTTCACGAGCGAACAGGCGAGACCTTCGCGGATGCCGCGGCGCGAGTGCGCTGCGGCTGCGCGGGGGCCTCGCCTTCGCGCATGCACCCACGACGGAAGAGGAAACGATGAACAACCTCAAGGTCTTCACCCTGATGGCCGGCCTCACGGCGCTGTTCGTGGCTCTGGGCGGGGCCCTGGGCGGGCAGTCGGGGATGGTGATGGCGCTCGCCTTCGCGGGCGTGATGAACTTCGTGATGTACTGGGGCTCGTCGAAGATGGTGCTGCGCATGTACGGCGCGCGGACGGTCACCGCGGCCGAGGCCCCGGAGCTGTACGCCATGGTGGACCGGCTGCGGCAGCGGGCGGGGCTCCCCATGCCCACGGTGGCCATCGCGCCGCAGGAGCAGCCCAACGCCTTCGCCACGGGGCGCAACCCGGAGAACGCGGTGGTGTGCGTCACCGCGGGGATCATGCGCGTGGTCTCCCGCGACGAGCTGGAGGGGGTGATCGCGCACGAGCTGGCGCACATCAAGAACCGCGACATGCTCCTCCAGACCTTCACGGCGACGCTGGCCGGCGCGGTGGGCAACCTGGCCAACTTCGGCCTGTTCTTCGGCCTCTCGGGGGACGACGAGGACGGGATGAGCCCGGTGTCGGCCATCGCCATGGCGATCCTGGCGCCGGTCGCGGCCATGCTGATCCAGTTCGCCATCTCGCGCCAGCGGGAGTTCAAGGCCGACGCCGTGGGCGCCGAGATCAGCGGGAACCCGCTGGCGCTGGCCGGCGCGCTCCGCAAGCTGGACGCGGCGGCGCACGCCATCCCCATGCACGTGGCCCCGGCGGCGGCGCCGCTGGCGCAGGTGAACCCGCTGGCGGCGTACGGCGGCGGGATGGCGAAGCTGTTCTCCACCCACCCGCCCACGGAGGAGCGCGTGGCCCGGCTGGAGGCGCTGCGCTTCCGGCGGGCCGCCTGAGGCGGGGGGCGGCCGGAACCTTGCACGGGGGTTGGACAGTACAACCTGCTTCACCCGCGCGACCGGGCCGGGGGGCCTCCCCCGGCCCGCCCCGCCGGCCGACCCCCGCGCGCCCATGCTGATCCGACGCCCCGACGACGTCCCGTCGTCCGAGATCACCGACGAGAAGACGTACCAGAGCCGCCGCGGCTTCCTGGGCACCCTCTCCGCGGCGGCGCTGGCCACCGTGGCGAGCCCCGGCGTGCTGGCCGCCTGCGAGAGCGCCGCGCCGCCGCAGGGGCGCGACGAGCCGACGCCGTACGAGGACGTCACCCGCTACAACAACTTCTACGAGTACGGCACCGACAAGGAGGACCCCGCGCGTCTCGCTCCGGGGCTCCTCCGCACCCGCCCCTGGACGGTGACCATCGACGGGATGGTGCGGCGGCCGGGGCGCTACGCCTTCGACGACCTGGTGCGCGCCAACCGCGTGATGGACCGCACCTACCGTCTGCGCTGCGTGGAGGCGTGGTCCATGGTGATCCCCTGGCAGGGGATCCTCCTGCGCGACGTGCTGGCCCGGGTGCAGCCCACCCCCGGCGCCCGCTTCGTGGAGCTCACCACCCTGCACGACCCCAAGCAGATGCCGGGGCAGAACCGGGCCGTGCTCGAGTGGCCGTACGTGGAGGGGCTCCGGCTGGACGAGGCGCAGCACCCTCTCACGCTCCTCGCTACCGGGATCTACGGCAAGCCGCTCCCCGCGCAGAACGGGGCGCCGCTGCGGCTGGTGGTGCCCTGGAAGTACGGTTTCAAGAGCATCAAGAGCATCGTCCGCATCCGGCTCACGGACCGGCAGCCGCGGACCGCCTGGAACGTGTCCGCGCCCAGCGAGTACGGCTTCTACGCCAACGTGAACCCCGCCGTGGACCACCCCCGCTGGAGCCAGGCGCGCGAGCGCCGCATCGGGGAGTGGCGCCGCCGCGAGACGCTCCCCTTCAACGGCTACGCCGACCAGGTGGCGTCGCTGTACCGGGGGATGGACCTCCGCCGCAACTTCTGAGGCGCGCGCGGTGAACGCGGACCGCGCGCTGCGCCGGGTGGTCAAGCCGCTGGTGTGGGCGGCCGCCCTGGCGCCGCTGGCCCTGCTGGTGTGGGACGGCTTCCACGGCGGCCTGGGCGCCGAGCCCATCGAGAAGGTCACCCACCGCACCGGGCTGACGGCGCTGGTGCTCCTGCTCTGCTCGCTGGCGGTGACGCCGCTGCGGCGCCTCACCGGGTGGAACCCCCTGGTCCGGCTGCGGCGGCTGGTGGGGCTCTTCGCCTTCTTCTACGCCACGCTCCACTTCCTCACCTACCTGTTCGACCAGGAGCTGTCGCTCTCGTACGTGGTGGAGGACGTGGTGGAGCACCCGTACGTGACCGCCGGCTTCACCGCCTTCCTCCTCCTGGTCCCGCTGGCCGCCACCTCCACGCAGGGGATGATCCGGCGGCTGGGCCGTCGCTGGGGGAAGCTGCACCGGCTGGTGTACCTGGCCGCCGTGCTGGCCGTGGTGCACTTCCTCTGGCTGGTGAAGAAGGACCTGCGCGAGCCGCTGATCTACGCCGGCGTGCTGGCCCTGCTCCTGGCCTTCCGCCTCCCCTTCGCGAGCGGGACGAAGAAGCCCCCGCCGCGGGTGCGCCCCGTGGGCTGAAACCCGGAGCGCGGCCCTCCCGTACGGAGGGCCGTTCGCGTTCTCCCGGTCTCGTCCACAACCGACCTCCTCTCAGCGCATGGACCCCAACCTCGGCCCCATGATCGTCATGGTCACCGGCATCGTGACCACCGGCGGCGTCCTCATCCTCCGGCCGCTCACCAAGCGGCTGGGGAACTTCCTGGACGTGGTCACCCAGGAGCGCCGGCTCCCGGACCGGGGCGCCGACCTGGGGCAGATCCGCGACCTCCTGGCGAGCATGGACTCGCGGATCTCGCTGATCGAGGAGCGGCAGGACTTTTCCGACGCCCTGCTGGCCTCCGGGGAGCGCCGCGCGACGGCGCAGCTCAACGGCGGGCGCCCGGGCGTGGCGCCGTCTTCCGACTGATCTCTCTTTCTTCTCCTCTCCACGCGCGGTGGTATCATGGGTGAACTGCTCATCATCATGTCGGTC
Organism: uncultured Gemmatimonadales bacterium; assembly: GCA_963733105.1. GTDB lineage: Bacteria > Gemmatimonadota > Gemmatimonadetes > Longimicrobiales > Longimicrobiaceae > JAFAYN01. The sequence goes on from CAVTCB010000018.1 coordinate 345,204, forward strand.
CCGATCACGGCCATCCTCACCACCGGGGCCGTGATGATCCTGCGGCCCATGACCAGCAAGGTGGGCGGGCTGATCGAGGCCATGACGCGGGAGCGGACGCAGCCGCGTCCTGTGCCCGCCGGGGCCGACATGGCCCAGATCCGGGAGCTGCTCACCGGGATCGACTCGCGGCTGTCGCTGATGGAGGAGCGGCAGGACTTCGCCGAGGCGCTCATGTCCGGCGGCGAGCGGCGAGCGATTTCCGCGACGAACGGGCGGGTGGATCACAACTGAGGTCTCTTCGGACGGTGCTCGCGGGGCCGCTCCGGAGCCGGGCCAAACTGCGGCCCGTCTCCTCCGCGGGGGCGGTGAGCCTCGCGAAACAGCCCGCGAGTCTCCCCGCCCCGGAGTGAGCCACCGGAAACAGCCCCGGTGTCTCCCTCCGTAACGGATTTTTACGGGTACTGCGGAAATACGAACAGCGGGGCGGCACCTCTCGCGGTGCCGCCCCGCCGTCGTACCCCCCACCCCCGGCCCCTCCCCCACAAGGGGGGAGGGGAGAACTGCGACGGCGCTGCAATTCTAACCCTCTCCCAGAATTGGGAGAGGGTGCGAGCCTAAGCGAGCGGGTGAGGGCCTGCGGGCGAGGATCGAAGCGTGGAGATGCCCCTCCCCCGGAACGGGGGAGGGTGGCGAGCCCGAGGCGAGCCGGGTGGGGGCCAGAGAACAGCGGGGCGGCACCTCTCGCGGTGCCGCCCCATGCCAGGGGATTTACGCACCTCCCCTGCGCGTCACGATCGCGATCGACGACACGAGGAAGATGGATTCGAATCGCGTGCTGCGCTCCCACGGCTCGTCGTACCACCCGCGGGTCACGTCGTGCGCGGCCTGCTCGTCCACCAGCTCCTTGATGAAGCCCACCATGCCGGCGTGATGCGGCTCGCCGGCCCGCCAGGCGCTCCCGTCGGGCCAGCGGTCCCAGTAGCCCGTGCCCCAGTCCTCGATGGCGAACAGGCCGCCGGGCTTGAGATGATGGTCGAACAGGTGCCAGAAGCACGTGCGCGTCGGTGCGGCGACGTGCGAGGCGTCGTCGATCACGATGTCGAAGCCGTCGGGAGCCACCTCGGCGGCGATCCGCGACAGGAGCGCGGTATCCTCCTGGCGCCCCTGGTAGATCCTGAGGCGCTCGCCGTCCTCCGCGCCCGGCAGCGGCTCGACGTCCAGTCCGGCAACGGTGCCCCGGGGAAAGTAGTCCCGCCACAGACGCAGCGATCCGCCGCTGCGAACGCCCAGCTCGAGCAGCTTGACCGGCCGGTCGACCAGCGGCTCGAAGATGCGGTCGTAGACGCGCAGGTAGCCGTTGGGGATCTTGTCGGTATCGTAGCGGCCGAGGTCGAGCTCTTCGCTGCGGCGTCTCATGTCACGGCTCCAGCCGGGGTGCGTCCGGTGATCCGCTCGATCATCCCTGCGAGCACCGCGAGGTTGCGCCGCCAGAGCGCCCGGGCGTGGCGGTCGAGGGCGGCGAGCATCGCGGCATAGTCCCCGTCGCTCAGCGCCTGCTGCGCGCGCAGGCCGGACGCCAGGTCGTCGCCGGGGTAGCAGATCATGTAGTCCATGCCGAGCCTCTCCGCGATCGTGCGGTTGAGGATCAGCGGCACGCCCAGCGCCAGCGAGGACGCCACCGCCGCGGGAAGCTTGACGAGGTAGGCGCCCGAATCCACGTAGTCGTCGACCAGCGGCAGCAGGAACCGGCAGCGGCGGATCGCCTCGACGTAGTCGCCGTAGGGCAGGTAGCCGCTGAAGCGGAACCGCGAGTCGAGGCCGCGCTCGGCGATCAGCCGCCTGACCCGGGCGACGACGCGGTCGTTGTCGAGGTCCGCGTCGCGGCTGCCGCCGATGACGCGTATGTACTCGCCGTCCCGCAGCGCCGTACACCCCTGAAGCAGCGAGGGTATGGCCTTGCGGTCCCAGTCGAGCGTGCCGGCAAAGGCGATCTCGCCCGACGGCCGCGACGGCGGGCGCCGCGGGACCTCCAGGGGCAGAATCCACTCCGCGTCGCAGACCGTTCCCAGGTGCGCCGCGCCCGCCTCGGTCAGCGCGACGACGGCGTGGCGGCCGTCGGCGCAGTGGCCGGCGAGGTCCTCGACCGGAACGTCGCGCCGCACCAGCGACGTGCCGCGGTCGGCATCGAGCCCCCGGTACGTGCGGCCACCGTTGCCGCTCTCGAAGAGCCGCGTGCGGCCCTCCTCGGCCAGGCGCAGGCGGCTCCCCTCGAACGACCAGTGCCGCAGCGACCAGAACCCCGCTTCGTACAGGAAGCATCCGTCCATCAGCAGGTCCACCCGCCTGCGGCCCTGCCCGGAGACCTCGTCGAACGAATGGGCGATCCGCTTCTCGACCCAGTGGCCGGGCTCGTGGATCATGGCGATCGAGGGGCGTCCGAGATCGCGAATCCACTGGAGGTCGGGCCGCCGCTCCGGCGGCCACGGCAGGAAGTAGCCGTCGTGGACGAGGGTGTTCACGACGACGAAGTCGAACTCGTCCAGCGGCAGGCCCTCGACGTCGGCGATGCGGTGCGTCCGGCAGCCGGGCCGCAGCAGGGCGAGCGTCTCGCGATGTCCCGGGGTGTCTTCGGAGGCTGCCACCTCGACCTCGTAGCCCAGGCGCTGCAGCATCCCCACCCAGGCCGGCAGGACCTCCCAGTGGTAGGACAGGCTCTCGACCAGCAGGCAGCGGCGGCGGCTCACACGCCGCCCCGCGCGATGGCCTCCGCCGGGACTGCCTGGGGGCTGAAGTTCCGGCGGACGGTCGCGCGGCCGAAGCAGCCCGCGTTGACCTGGTAGTCGGCGCGGTCGCGGTTGCGGCGGTGCCGGCGCTCGTTCGTCGCCAGCACGTAGTCGAGGACGGCGCCCGAGAAGAACTCGGGGTCGTCCGAAGGGCGCAGGCAAAGGGCCGCGGCGGGCTGCTCGAGCAGCCAGGCGTCGCCGTCGTCGCCCGCGCGCAGCGACGCCCGCGCGCCCTGCTCGCAGGTGAGCAGCAGTCGCCCGTTCCCCTGCTCCCAGCTCCCCCGGGTCGAGAGCCCGTCGACCCGCGGCCCCAGCCACAGGAAGCCGCCGTCCCGCATCAGGTAGAGCAGCGACTCGTGCTCCTCGTCGACCTGGCGGCCGCGCAGGAAGGCGGACACCCGGCTGACGAGGGGCCCGTTGGCCACCCGCTCGCGGTTGCCGTGGGCGATGTAGCGCAGGAAGCGCTCGTCCTCGATGAAGCAGGCCGCCAGACCTCCCTTTTCGAGGCGATGGCAGAGGTCGACGTCCTCGTAGCCGTACTCGACGAGCTGCTCGTCATAGCCCCCGACGCGCAGGAAATCCTCCCTGCGCACGCAGATCCTGCCGAAGGCGTCGCGCAGCCGGACGTGCGCGCCGTCGTAGTCGGGCCGGAGATGGATCCGCTCGTAACGGTCGAAGCGCTCGTTGACGTAGTGCGCGAAGCCCGGCCCCGTGAAGTTGTCGGCGTCGACCGTGCAGACGATCTCGCCGCTGGCCAGGCGAACCGCCAGGTTGCGCGCATGGCTGTGGTGGAACCAGGTGGGCTCGGTCGTGCGGTAGTAGACCAGGCGGCCGGCTTCGATCCATTGCCGCCAGCGGCGCCTGGCCCACTCCTCCAGCCCGTCGGACGAGTTGTAGTCCAGCAGCACGATCTCGAGATCGGGATAGCCGGCGTTGTCGAGGAGGTTGCGCGGCAGGGTCTCGGCGAGCTGGTGGAGACGGTCCATGGCCGTCACGCAGAGCGAGACCCTGCGGAAGCGGACCGGCTTCACCTCGAAGGCCGCCGTCCCGAAGCCGCGCAGGACGCTGCCGCAGCCGATGCGGCCCGCGTTGAGGACCAGGTCGCCTCGCTCCAGGTTCCGGCTGCTGCGCTCGCGGTTGTCACGCGCGGTTCCCTGGTCGGCGCGCATCACGCCGCCGATGTCGCCGACGCCGGTGTTGGCGGCGCGCTCGGCGTCGCCGTGTGCGATGCAGGCCAGGAACCGGCCGTCGATGGAGGCGCCGCGATAGCCCAGCGCCTTCAGCCGCGCGTAGAAGTCCAGGTCGTCGTGGCCCCACCCCACCATGGCCTCGTCGAAGCCGCCGGCGTGGTAGAAGGCGGGCCGCCGCACGGCGGTGCGTCCGCTCGTGCCCTGGTCGCAGTAGGGGTCCATGCGTTCGCCGGGATAGAGGCATCCCGTGAGGAAGTCGTACTCCCGGAGGCGCTCGGCGACGTGAAAGGCGAAGTGGTGGCCCGTCAGGTTGTCGGCGTCGACGTTGCACAGGAGCTCGCCGGTCGCCAGCCGCATGGCCATGTTCTTGGCGTGGGCGCAGTGGAAGCGCCGCGGGTCCGGGGTGCGATGGTAGACGAGGCGGCCCGACGCGAGATGCTCCTCCATCTCGGTCCGCACCCATTCCTCCAGCCCCTCCCGGTCGGCGTAGTCCAGGAGCAGGAACTCGAGGTTGGGATAGTCGCAGTTGTCCGCGAGGTTCCTGGGCAGGGTCTGCCTGAGATGATGCAGGCGGCCCATGCACACCGTCGTGAAGGTGACGCGCGGAAAGCGATGCGGAGAGACGACGACGAGGTCGTCGCCGCGGCGCGCTACCCCGCCGCCGAAGTCGCGCGACTCCAGGCCGCTGCGGCTCCAGGCGGGCGGGTCCCCGCCGTCGAGGCGCCTCCCGATGCGGAGCAGCAGATCCCGCTCGGCCTGGTCGGCGGGGAGCGCCTGGTCCAGCCCTTCGGCCAGGTAGAAGAGGTGCCGGGACACGATCAGCCCCGTGCGGTCGAGCGGCTCGTGGATCCAGCCGGCGTGGAACTTCTCCGCCAGCCGTCGAACGAAGCCGGGCGAGAAGCGGTCGGAGGGCGACGCGATGCAGAGGATCTCGCCACTCGCCAGCCGCGCGGCCATGTTGCGCTGGTGGGCCGCGTTGCCGGTGCCGCAGGCGGGAAACGGCGCCGTCATGCGGCAATGGACCACGCGGCCGCTGTCGAGGTCGCGCGCCAGGTTCTCCTTCAGCCACGGACCCACGCGGCCGTCCGGCCCGTCGAGAAGGACGAACTCCAGGTTCGGATGGTGGCGCGTGGCGTGGAGGTTCTCCGGCAGGGTGCGGGCGATCTCCTCGGCGCTCTCGCCGCAGGGGATGCAGATCGAGATGCGGGGATTGCGGTGCTCGCGGACGACGACGGCGCCCTGGTCGAAGTTCCGGATGACGCCGCCGCAGCCGACGTGGCCGTCGTTCAGCACGATGCGGCCCGCTTCCAGGTTGGCCTGGCTGCGCCGGGCGTTCTCCCAGACGCTGCCCTCTCCCGTCGTCGAATCGCGGCCGATGTCCTGAACCAGCAGTTCCCTGCTGCGCTCGGCGTCGCCGTGCGCGATGCAGCGGGTATGGCGCGGGTCGATGGTTTGCCAGCGGTAGCCCTTCGCGCGCAGGCGGGCGTACAGGTCCAGGTCGTCCCACCCCCAGCCCACGTGGGCCTCGTCCATGCCGCCGACGTCGAGAAACGTGGTCTTGTAGAGCGCGTAGCGGCCGACGCAGCCCTCGTCGTCGTGCGGGTCCAGGCGGTCGCCGTCGATGCGGCAGCCGATCAGGAAGCTGTCCGGGGTGACATGGTCGGCGACGTACCAGGCAAAGCCCCGGCCCGTGTAGTTGTCGGCGTCCACGGCGCAGACGACCTCGCCCCTGGCCAGCCGGATCGACAGGTTGCGGGCGTGCGTGGCGTGGAAGTGCGTCGGCTGGGAGGTGAAGTAGTAGACGAGGCGCCCGCTCGCGATCTCCGCGCTGAACTCCTGGCGGACCCAGTCGCCGAGCCCGTCCGTCGAGGCGTAGTCGAGCAGGACGAACTCCAGGTCCGGATAGTCGGCGTTGTCGTCGATGTTCCGGCGCAGGGTGCGCTGCAGGTGGTGCAGACGGCCGCGGCTGGAGATGCAGATGGAGATGCTGGGGCGCGGCATGAGCCGCACGCGCAGGCAGTGCTCGAGCCAGTGCGGAGGCGCCTTCACCGCTCCCCAGACCAGCTTGTGCCCGCGTCCGTCCAGTCCCTCCGAGTCGAAGCGCGCGACGACGGCCCCGGTCGCGTCGACGATGCTCAGGACCTGGTCGTGACGCTTCCAGAAACCCGTGAGTCCGAACGGATCGGGCCGGGCCGTGACCGTGCCGTCGGGGAGCAGCCGGATGCGCGCGACCCAGCCGCCGCCGGCGTCCAGCAGCTCGAACTCCTGCAGCGCACTCAGCTCATCCCGGAGAAGGTTCGTCATCGTTCGGAAAAGCCCGTGTCCCCGGCGCTGCCACCGCCCAGGCGGAAGGGGTTGAAGCCGTTCTCGACCAGCATCGCCCAGGCCGTCGCGCAGAGGCTGGGAACGGGGAGCGCGTGCCAGCCGAAGCCCGTGTCGGTGAGGCGGTTCACGTAGGGAAACGCGCGGGACGGATAGGCCGTTCCCGGGCTCGTCTCGAACCTCGACACGCCCTCCAGCATGCTCCGTTCGTCCTCCCGCAGGCGCGCCGCCAGCCCGGCGTCGTGGTGCGGTCCAGGCGCCGCGTACCCGGCGGCCAGGACCCGGCACATGTTGATCGCCCCGAACGTCCATTCGGGAGAGCAGACGTCGTGGACGGGCTCGCCTCCCGGGCCTGAAGAGAAGCCGATTCCGTCCACGGCGCCCGTCGGGTCGCCGTCCGCGTAGAACCCCGCGTGGCGCTTCACCGTCTGCCAGAGACGAAAGCAGGTCCCCCGGCCGTGGCGGCCGTCGATCTCGTCGACGCCCAGGATGCTCATGCCCCAGGTGTGGACGTCGGCCGCGAAGCGGGCCGGCTCGCCGTCGGCCATGGTGCCCGGGCGAAACACTCCGTCCATGAACGTGCCGCACGCGTGGAAGCGCGGCTCACCGTCCACCCTGCCGAGCAGGTGACGGCGAAAGTACTGCATCAGCCCCTGACGGAGACTGTCGACCTGGGCCATCCGGGCCTGCAGCTGCGGAGCGTCGCCCGCCATCCGCCTGAGCATCGACAGGCCGGCATACAGGGTGAGGTTCGTCTCGTTGGAGATCAGCCGCTCCTGGCTCCGGCCGGCGGCGGCCGGCCGGGCATAGACCCCGCCCACGGGGCTCTGCATCGCCAGGCATGCGGGCACGAGCGACAGGGCGAGCCGCACCTCGGCGCAATCCGGGTCGACGGCCGCGCCGCGCGACCTGAGGAAGGCGACCTGCAGGGGACCCAGCAGGGCCGCCCAGCTGTTCTCGCCCAGGAAGGGATCGTAGGAGTTCCAGGACAGCGGCGCGCCGCCCAGCTCCTCGGGGAAGTGCGACGAACCCGTGTGCGGATCGGTCAGGTGGAACCGTTCGCAGATCGCTCCGAAGAAGAAGGCGCTGCCCTCCCGCGACGTGAGGGCACGCCGATCGTCGCCGTAGCGCCAGTCACCCGCACCGTCCGACCATCCGCGCAGCGATCCGGCCTCTCCCGCGCGGTCGTCGAGCAACAGCCGGGTATGCCGGTCCGCCGCGCTCATGGCGTCCTCTCTTCCGGTCGTCGCCAGCGCGATCTGACGGCATGCGGCGCAATACAGGTTCAGCCCGTGGTGAAGGAACAGCCGTTGCCAGAATTCCACGGCGGTGCCCGCGATCCGGCGATCCTGCGCGTCCGGTCGCCGCCAGTAGGACGGCTCCACGAAAAAGCTGACGGGAAGCCTGTCCCCCGAAGTGCCCTCGTCGCCGAACGGACCCGCATGGAGCACGAATTCGAGAAGCCCCCGCGGTACCCCGGGCTCCGCTCGGTTGCGACCGCTCCCGATCGTCGACTCGAACATCCGGAAGGGATACTCGGGGATCTCTGCGTAGCCGGCCGTAGCAGAGCGTGAAGGAGTGAGGGCCGGAGAACCGGCAAGATCATGCTTCCATGACTTGCCGGCAAGCCTGTGATTTTTTTCTACGGCTCTACTTCCCGAACGCCATCACGTACGCCCCGCCGATCCCGGGGAGCGGCTGCGTCAGGGTGAACCCGTTCTCGCCCGTCCAGCGGCCGCGGTGGGCGACGCCCTTCGTGACGGCGGACTCCAGGATCACCTCGCCGTTGAACACGTCGTACAGCACCTCGCCGCGGTCGCGGACCGTCTTCACCGTGGCGATGGAGCCCTGCGACACGGGGACGCCGTCGATCACGAAGACGATCTCGTCCGACACGATCACCGTGAGCTCCTGCTCCCAGGTGGAGGAGGTGGTGGAGAAGCGGAGCGTGGCGCCGGCCACGGTCTCCCAGCGGCGGCGGGCGACGCCGTGCTCGTCCACGATCACCGAGGTGCGGAGCTGCGCGGGGAGCGCCATGTCGTTCACGCTCCGCATGCGCAGCTCGCGGAAGAGCGGGACGCTCACCTTCACCTGGGCGGCCGCGCCGCCGCTGGCGGCGGTCACCGTCGCGGTCCCGCCGCGCAGGGCGCGCACCGTACCGTCCGCGTCCACCGCCGCCACTGCCGGGTCGCTGCTGGACCACGCCACCGGGCGCCCCACCAGGACCGTCCCGTCCGCTCCGCGGAGAGTGACGCCGACCTTCCGCTCCGAGCCCGCGTCCAGGGTGAAGCTCCCCGGCGCCACCTCCACCGAGGCCACCGGCTCGGCACCCACCTCCACCAGCGCCTCGCCGGTCCGCCCCCCGCTGGTGGCGGCCACCCGCACCCGCCCCGGGGCGTGCGCCACCAGGTTCCCCGACGCGTCCACCGTCGCCACCGACACGTCCCCGCTCGACCACGCCACCGTCCGCCCCGCCAGCACCCTGCCGCCGCCGTCCCGCACCGTCGCCTCCAGCCTGCGGAAGGAGCCCACCTCCAGCTGCACCGTCCCGGGGGCGACCTCCACCGAGGCCACCGCCGCCGGCTGCTGCACGGGGGGAGCCTCCGTCCCCGTGGGCGACTCGCCGCACGCCCCCACCGCCATCACCAGCACCACCGCCAGCCGGCGGCCCACCCGGGCCGCGACACCCATGTCTGCCATGCGCAGAGCGAAACCGGAACGCATCGGAATTCTCCAGGGAAGGGAAACGAAGCCCGCGTCGGACGCCGCTCCCCGGGGCAAGGGCGGGTCCAACCGGCGCCCCCGGAGCGAAGCGTTTTCCCCGGAACGACTTGGCCCACGGACCCCGCCCGCCGCCCCTCCCCGGAGTGTCACCCCGCGAGGACAGTCCCCCCGGATCACGCCGGGACGATGCGGCAACCAGAGGTGCAGCAAGCAGTTGCGTGAGGGATGCGAGCCCGGAGGGGCGAGACCCGCGCGCTGTTTGCGCGGGGCTCGACTCCGTTAGCACGGTTGTATCTGCTCCTACGGAGCCGCAGCCCGACCCCCGCGCCAGCGGGGGGCACGCCCAAACCCGCCTGCACCTCTCAAACGCCTCCCCGCCTGCGCATCCTCCCCGCCCGTTGTATCTTACGGGTCTTTCGCCCCGAGTCCGCGCCAGCCCGAGCATGACCACCGCCGTGAAGCGCCCCGATCCGCCGTCCTCCCGAAGCCGCTCGCCCCGCACGGAGCGGCGGCGGGGGGCGCTGTTCGCGCGGGAGCTGCGGCGGCTGCTGTGGGTGGCGGGGCCCATCATCGTCTCCCAGCTCGGACAGGTGGCCATGACCACCGCCGACACCATCATGGTGGGGCCGCTGGGGGCGGAGGCGCTGGCGGCGGCGGGGCTGGGGAGCGCCCTGTTCATGGCGCTCCTCATGCTCCACACCGGCGTGGTGCTGGGGATGACGCCGCTGGTGAGCCAGGCCCACGGCGCGGGCGACCGCGAGCGGTGCCGCGAGGTGCTGGTGCAGGGGATCTGGCTGGCGCTGGCGCTCAGCGTCCCCATGACCTGGCTCACCCTGGAGGGGGGCACCATGGCCCGCCTGTTCGGGCAGGAGCCCGGGGTGGCGGAGCTGGCGGGGCGGTTCATGGCGGCGCTGGCGTGGGGCGTCCCCCCCACCCTCCTCTTCCTCGCCTTCCGGCAGTACCTGGAGGGGATGGGGGTCACCACCCCGGCCATGGTGATGACTTTCGTGGGGCTGTTCTTCAACGTGCTGGTGAACCTGGCGCTGATCCCCGGGGTCCCGGAGTGGGGGATCCCCGCCCTGGGGGTGGTGGGGAGCGGGTGGGCCACCACCGTGGCCCGCTGGGCGATGCTGGCGGTCATGGTGGGCTACCTCCTCCTCCGGCCGCGCCTGGACCCCTTCCGCGGGGGCGGGTGGGGTCCGCGGGGCGAGCTGTTCCGCCGCATCGCGTCCATCGGCGCGCCGATCGGGGCGCAGCTCGGCCTGGAGGTGGGGCTGATCTCCTTCACCGCGGTGATGGTGGGGTGGTTCGGGCCGGTGGAGCTGGCCGCGCACCAGGTCACCATCAACCTGGCCAGCGTCACCTTCATGGTGGCGCTGGGGGTCAGCCTGGCGGGCTCCATCCGGGTGGGGCAGCACGTGGGGGGGAAGAGCGCGCGGGGGGTGCACCGCGCGGTGGCGGCCACCTACCTGTGCGCGGTGGGGTTCATGGCGCTGTGCGGGGCGGCGTTCTTCCTCTTCCCGCGGGAGCTGGTGGGGCTCTACACCGCCGACCCGGAGATCGTCCGGGTGGGGGCCTCGCTCCTCCTGGTGGCGGCCTTCTTCCAGGTGTTCGACGGGGCGCAGGTGGCGGGGCTGTGCGCGCTGCGGGGCGCGGCGGACACCCGCGTCCCCATGTTCGTGGCCGTGCTCGGCTACTGGGTGATCGGCGTCCCCGTGGCGTACCTGCTGGGCTTCCGCGCCGGGCTGGGGCCGACCGGGGTGTGGACGGGGCTGAGCGTGGCGCTCGCCACCGTGGCCGTCCTCCTGGCCCTGCGCGTGCGGCGGGTGCTCTGGAGCCCCGACCTCCTGGTCAGAGGAGCTCCCGAAGCTCCCTGACGTGGGTGAAGCCGGGGAGGATGCCGCACTCCCCGTCCCAGTCGTCGTCGTCGTCGTCCGAGCGCGGGTCGGCCAGCACCGCCAGCAGCGTCCGCACCACCCGGGGGTCGAACTGGCTCCCGGCGCACCGCTCCAGCTCGGAGCGCGCGTGCTCCTCGGTGTACGCCTCCTTGTAGCTCCGCCGCGTCACCATGGCGCAGTAGGCATCCACCGCCGCCACGATCCGCGCCGCCACCGGGATCTCCTCCCCCTTCAGCCCGTCCGGGTACCCGCTCCCGTCGTACCACTCGTGGTGGTGCAGCACCACGTCCGCCACCGCGCGCAGGGCGGGGACGTTGCTGAGCAGGTCGTACCCCACGCGCACGTGCGCCCGCATCAGCTCGCGCTCCTCGGGGAGGAGCGGGCCGGGCTTGTTGAGCACGCCGTCGCTCACGCCGATCTTCCCCACGTCGTGCAGGAGCGCCGAGTAGCACACCACGCTCCGGTCGTAGTCCGACAGCTCCAGCCGCTCGGCCACCAGGCGGGCGTAGCGCGAGGCCATCTCGCAGTGGCCGTGGGTGTACGGGTCCTTGGCCTCCACCGCGTCGGCCAGCATGGTGACGGTGGAGACGTAGGCGTGCTGGAGCTGGCGCTCCAGGTGGAGGTTCTGCACCGCCACGGCGGCCTGGTCGCCCACGCTGAGCAGCGCCTCGATGTCGTCCGCGTCGAACTCGCCGTCCTTCTTGTCGGCGGCCACGATGATCCCGTCGAAGTTGCGCAGCAGCACCACGGGGGCGGCCACGCAGTTGCGGAAGCGCTCGTCCTCGTGCTCCGGGGCGGGGAGGTCGTCCAGGTCGCCGGCCCGGTTGCACACCAGGGTGCGGTTGTCGTCCAGCACCTTGCGGCAGAGCGCCCGCAGGAACTCGGAGGGCTCGGCCCGCGGGTAGCCCCCCACCTCCACCGCCGCCCGCACTCGGGGGGCGTCGGTCTCCTTGCGCCAGGTGACGTACACCCCGCGGGTGGCCCCGGTGATGGAGAGGCAGGCGCGCAGGATCAGGTGGTAGACGTCGCCGTGGAAGAGGGCCAGGTGGATCTCCTTGAGCGCGGCGGCGAGCTGGTCGGCCCGGCGGCGCTGGCGCTCCCCCGCCTCCCGCTCGGCCCGGGCGCGCCCCTCCGCCTCCCCCAGCCGCTCGGCCAGCCGGCGGTTCTCCCCCTCGGAGGCGATCAGCCGGACCTGCGTCTCCTCCAGCTCGGCGTGCTCGGCCTCCCAGGCGGAGCGGCGCTCCCGGTAGGCGTCGCGCACCCCGTCGAGGGCGCGGAGCACCGGGTCTTCCTGCACGGGGGACGGGTCCCTGGGCCTCGGCTTCGCCATGTCGGTCCTCACGTTCGGCGGGAAAGGGTCGCGCCTCCGCCTGCACGGCAGGGAGCGTGCCCGGCGGCTGAAACTCCGCCGCCGCCCCCGCCGTAGTCCGCCGCTGAGCCAGGTTCACCCTCACTCACCCGCACGCCGCAGCACGATGCTCGCTCATCTCGCCCTCCTGGGCACGACCCTTCTCGCTCCTCCCGCCGACACCCTGAAGTCGATCGACGCGCTCCGCCTCCCCCCCGGGGAGGCGCCGGTGCTGGACGGGCGCCTGGACGACGCGGCCTGGAGCCGGGCGGCGCCGGCCCGCGGCTTCGTCCAGTTCACCCCCAACCCGGGCGCCCCGGCCTCGCACGACACGGAGGCCCGGGTGGCGTACGACGACCAGGCGGTGTACGTGGCGCTGCGGATGCACGACCCCCGCCCGGACTCCATCGTGGGGCAGCTCTCCCGGCGCGACGAGAACCCCTACTCGGACCGCGTGCTGGTGGCGTTCGACTCGTACCACGACCGCCGCACCGCCTACGCCTTCGGCGTCAACCCGCGCGGGGTGAAGACGGACCTCTTCGTCTTCAACGACGGGGAGGACGACACGGGGTGGAACGCGGTGTGGGACGCGGCGGCGCGGGTCGACTCGGCGGGGTGGACGGCGGAGTTCCGCATCCCCCTCTCGCAGCTCCGCTACAGCGCGGCCGACCTGGAGGGCGGGAAGGTGTGGGGATTCAACGTGAAGCGCGAGGTGGCCCGGACGCGCGAGGAGAGCTTCTGGGCGCCGCTGCTCCCCAACGTGTCGGGGATGGTGTCGCGCTTCGGGGAGCTGCGCGGGCTGTCCGGCCTCCCCTCGCCGCGGCGGCTGGAGGTGCAGCCCTACTCGGTGGCGCAGCTCACCCGCGCCCCGGAGGAGGGGGGGAACCCGTTCTACCGGCGCAACGACTCGGCGGCCGGGGTGGGGGCGGACGTCAAGTACGGGATCACCTCGAACTTCACGCTGACGGCCACGCTGAACCCGGACTTCGGACAGGTGGAGGCCGACCCCTCGCAGGTGAACCTGAGCGCGTACGAGAGCTTCTTCCCGGAGCAGCGCCCCTTCTTCGTGGAGGGGGCGGACATCTTCCGCTTCGGGCTGGGCGCGGGGGACGGGGACTTCGGGTCGGAGGCGCTCTTCTACTCGCGCCGCATCGGGCGGGCGCCGCAGGGCACCTCGCGCATCCCGGACGACGCGGCCTTCGACCGGACGCCGGACGCCAGCACCATCCTGGGTGCGGCCAAGCTGACGGGGAAGACGCCGGGCGGGTGGTCGGTGGGGGTGCTGAACGCGGTGACCGGGCGCGAGGAGGCGCGCTTCACCCTCCCCGGCGAGACGCGGGACCGGAGCACGGCGGTGGAGCCGCTGACCAACTACGCGGTGGGGCGCGTGATCCGCGACTTCCGCCAGGGGAAGAGCGCGGTGGGCGGGATCTTCTCCATGACGCACCGCCGGCTGGACGAGGAGGACAGCCTGGACTTCCTCCGCTCCGCGGCGTACGCCGGGGGGGTGGACGCCCGGCACCGCTTCGGCGGCGGGAACTGGGAGGTGCGCACCTGGGTGCTGGGGAGCGTGGTGACGGGGGACAGCACGGCGATCCGGCGGGCCCAGCGCTCCTCCACGCGGTACTTCCAGCGTCCCGACGCGGACCACCTGGACTACGACTGGACGCGCACCTCGCTGTCCGGGTGGGCGGCGAGCATGGAGATGCTCAAGATCGGCGGGGGGAACTGGCGCGGCGGCGGGGTGGCGAACCTGCGCTCCGCCGGGTTCGAGGTGAACGACCTGGGCTACCAGCGCGACGCGGACCAGGCGCTGGCGGCGGGGTTCCTCCAGTACCGCCGGTCGGAGGCGGGGAAGACGTTCCGGAGCTGGAACCTGAACCTCAACGGGTGGACGGCCTCCACCCTGGGGCGCGAGGTGACGTCGCTGGGCGGAAACGTGAACGGAAGCTTCCAGCTCCTCAACTTCTGGAACGGGAACGCCGGGATCGGCCGCGAGATGGGGGTGACCTCGGTGAAGGCGCTGCGCGGCGGTCCCTCGCTGGACGTGCCGGGGAGCGTGAACCTGTGGATGGGGATGAGCTCCGACCGGCGGCAGAAGGTGTTCGGGGGTCTGAGCGCCAGCACCTGGTGGGAGGACGAGACGGACGGGCGCTCCTGGGAGGTGAGCCCCTGGGCCACCTGGCGCGCCTCCACCCGGAGCGAGCTGTCGCTGAGCCCCTCCGTGTCCCGGTCCCTGTCGGCCTGGCAGTGGGTGGACGGGGTGGAGAGCGACGACGGGGAGTCGCACTACGTGTTCGGCCGGCTGGACCAGACCACGGCGGCGCTCACGGCGCGGCTCAGCTACACCTTCACCCCGGACCTGTCGCTCCAGCTGTACGCGCAGCCCTTCGTGAGCGCGGGGGAGGCGTCGGACTTCCGCGAGGTGGCGCTGACGCAGGGCGGGAGCCGGGTGGCCGCCGCGGACGGCTTTGCCGCCCGCCTCCGCCCGCTGGATCTCGTCCGCGGCGAGGACGGGTACCGCGCGCCGGGGGCCGGTGGCCTGCGCTTCGACTCGCCGGACTTCAACTTCAAGGAGTTCCGCTCCAACGCGGTGCTCCGCTGGGAGTACCGCCCCGGGTCCACGCTGTTCGTGGTGTGGAGCCAGGGGCGGCAGGACGAGCTGGCGGACGGGAGCTTCGGCCTCCGCCGCGACATGGGCCGGCTCTTCGGCTTCGACGAGCGCTTCGGGGTGCCCAGCACCAACGTGTTCCTCGTCAAGGTGAACTACTGGCTGAACCTGTGAAGCACACCCTCCACCCGGACACGGGAGCGAATACGATGAGACGTTTTTCAACGAGACTGCGGACGCTGGCGGGCGCGGGCGCCCTCCTGGCCGCGTCGGCACCGCTGGCGGCGCAGAGCTACACGCTGCGCGGGGAGCGCGTGGCGGTCTACAACCTGGCCGGCGAGGTGCGGGTGCAGCCGGCGACGGGGTCGGGGGTGGTGGTGCAGGTGACGCGCGGCGGCGGCGACGCGGGGCGCCTGCGCGTGGAGCAGGGGCGGCGCGGGGACGAGGAGGCGCTCCGGGTGATCACCCCGGGCGACCGGGTGGTGTACCCGCGGATGGGGCGCGGGTCCAGGACCACTCTCTCCGTCCGCGACGACGGCAGCTTCGGGCGCGGACGGCAGGTGACCATCAGCGGGACCGGCCGCGGGACGGTGGCGTACGCGGACCTGGTGGTGCAGGTGCCGGCGGGGCGCACGGTGGCCATCCACCAGGGGGTGGGGAAGGTGGACGTGTCCAACGTGAACGGGAACCTGCGGGTCAACACCTCGTCGGCCCCGGTGACCACGGCGGGGACGCGCGGGTCGCTCACGGTGGACGTGGGCTCGGGGAGCGTGCAGGTGCAGCGCGCGGAGGGCGACGTGGACGTGGACACGGGCTCGGGGAGCGTGCGCCTGTCGGACGTGCGCGCCCGGCGCCTCCACGTGGACACGGGGAGCGGCTCGGTGACGGGCTCGGCGCTGGCCGGGGAGGACGTGGAGGTGGACGTGGGCTCGGGGAGCGTGAACCTGACGGGGGTGCGCGCGGGCGACCTGAAGGTGGACACGGGGAGCGGCTCGGTGGACGTGTCGCTGGCCGCGGCGGCCCGCTCGGTGGAGATCGACACGGGCTCGGGCGGGGTGCGCCTGGCGGTGCCTTCGTCGCAGGGGGCGCAGGTGGAGGTGGACACGGGGAGCGGCGGCATCCAGGTGGACGTGCCCGCGCAGGACGTCCGCTCCCGCCGCAGCCACTACACCGGCCGCATCGGCGACGGCCGCGGGCGGATCAGCGTGGACACCGGGTCGGGCGGGGTGAGGATCGTGAGGAGCTAGGGGACAGGGAACAGGGAACAGGGGACAGGGAACAGGGGACAGGGAACAGGGGACAGGGGACAGGGAACAGCCTGCAACCGCGGGGCGGCGCCATGGAGGCGCCGCCCCGTCGGTGCGTGTGCTGGAACATCCCGTTGCGTCTCGCCTTCGGAACGGCGTGAAGGTGCGCAGCGTCCGGTTGGGCGACGACGGCGGGGCCAGCGAGGGAAGATGAAAGGCGCGAGAGCCAGAGCGGGTGCTCACTGTCTCCGGTCCCCCTGCTCGCCGGGCGTTCACCGTCGGACGTCAGCGTGATACGCCTGCTTGCTCTGCGACGCAGCACCGGGCACAGCGTACAACGTGGCGTTCTCGCGCCATTGGCTCGTGCTCCAGCGTTCCTCTTCCGGATGGGCGGGAACACGTCGGTGGGTGCGGCCGCGGTACTCGCTGGAGTGGCATCTCGGAGCATGCTCCACCGTCATCTGCGGGAGTACACGGACTACGCTGCCAGCCTTCTCTCGTGGACTGAGGCCGCCGAGCGGTTCACCTTCCGGGTAGCCGGGACTGCAGGCGACGGCGGCTCCGTGGGTGCCGGCGTTGCCTTCGTCCCAACCGCATTCATGAAGTCGCGCGGTAGCCGGCCTCGTAGGATGCATCGCGGCATCGGTGGTGCTGGCTTTCTTCGTTATCGCGGCGCTCGCCCTTTCCGGGGAGTGAGCTTCGAGAGCGTGTGCTCAGTGGCCCGCGTCCAAAGCACCCGGCGGGACGGTGGCCTCCTGAGCGACGTGTTCGTGATGCGGGACGCGAAGATCCGGCACCTGACCTCGTACCTGATGGAGCTGAAGGCGTAGGACGACGGGCGTCGTGGCAGGCCCCCTTCCCGACCCCTCCCCTGCCAGCGGGGAGGGGCTTTTTCGTGGCCCGCTCTCGACAGACCCCTCTCGGAACCGACCTTGCAGTGTTCCTCCGGCCCTCGTCGTAGAGATTCCAGGGAACGGAGGGAGCACAAGATGATGCAATCGTCGGAACGGTCCGTCTCGGTTTGGGAGGCCACGCGCCCCCAGCGCAGCCTCCCCCCGCTGACGGGGGAGACGGAGGCGGACGTGTGCGTGGTGGGGGCGGGGATCGCCGGGATGACCACGGCCTACCTGCTGGCCAAGGCCGGGAAGCGCGTGGTGGTGCTGGACGACAACGCGGTCGGCGGGGGGGAGACGGGGCAGACCACGGCCCACCTGGCCAGCGCCTTCGACGACTACTACCAGACCCTCGAGCAGATCCACGGCGAGGAGGGCGCCCGGCTGGTGCACGACTCCCACCAGGCGGCCATCGAGCGGATCGGGGAGATCGCGGCGGCGGAGGGGATCGACTGCGACTACGAGCGGCTGGACGGCTACTTCTTCCTGGCCCCCGACGAGACGCGCGACTTCCTCATCAGGGAGGCGGAGGCGGCGCGGCGGGCGGGGCACGCGGACGTGGAGCTGCTGGAGCGCATCCCGGGGCTCCCCTTCGAGAGCGGGCCGGCGCTCCGCTTCCCCCGGCAGGGGCAGTTCCACCCGCTCAAGTACCTGGAGGGGCTGATCGGGGCCATCGAGCGCCTGGGGGGGCGCATCCACACGGGGAGCCACGTGCTGGAGATCCGGGGCGGGAGCCGGCCGGAGGCGCGCGGGGAGGGGTTCGCGGTGCGGGCGGGGGCGGTGGTGGTGTGCACCAACTCGCCCATCAGCGACCGCTTCACCATGCACACCAAGCAGGCGCCCTACCGGACCTTCGTGATCGGGGCGCGGGTGCCCAAGGGCGCGGTGGCGCGGGGGCTGTACTGGGACACGCTGGAGCACTACCACTACGTCCGCCTGGCGCCGATCGACGGCGACGCGGAGCACGAGATGCTGATCGTGGGGGGCGAGGACCACAAGACGGGGCACGCGGACGACGCGGACGAGCGCTACGCGAAGCTGGAGGCGTGGACGCGGGAGCGCTTCCCGATCGGGGCGGTGGAGCTGCGCTGGTCGGGGCAGGTGATGGAGCCGATGGACTACGTGGGCTTCATCGGGCGCGACCCGGGGTCGGGGATGGAGAACGTGTACCTGGCCACGGGCGACTCGGGGCAGGGGATGACGCACGGCACCATCGCGGGGATGCTGATCGCGGACCTGGTGACGGGGGTGCCGAACGCGTGGGAGAGGGTGTACGACCCGGCCCGGAGGACGCTCTCGCGGGAGTCGGCCAAGGAGTTCCTGGTGGAGAACCTGGACGTGGGCGTCCGCTACCTGGACTGGCTGCGCGGCGGCGACGCGTCCTCGGCCGACGAGATCGCCCCGGGGACGGGGGCGATCCTGCAGCGGGGTGCCCTCAAGGTGGCGGCGTACCGCGACGAGGCGGGGACGCTGCACGAGCTGTCGGCGGTGTGCACGCACCTGGGGTGCGTGGTGCAGTGGAACACGGAGGAGCGGAGCTGGGACTGCCCCTGCCACGGCTCGCGCTTCGCGCCGGACGGGGCGGTGCTGAACGGCCCGGCGCCGTACCCGCTGAAGCGCGTGGACGCGTCGCGGGAGGACCGGTGAGCCGGGTGCGGGTGGTCCTCCTGGACGTGGACGGGACGCTGATCGACAGCAACGACGCGCACGCCCGCTCCTACGTGGACGCGGGGCGGGAGGTGGGGGTGGAGCTGGACTTCGAGGAGGTGCGCCGCCGCATCGGGATGGGGGGCGACAAGCTCCTCCCGGAGGTGTCGGAGCTGGAGGAGGACCGGGGGAAGGGGAAGCGGATCGCGGAGCGGAAGACGGAGATCTTCCGCGAGAAGTACCTCCCCGGGCTGAAGCCCACGCCCGGGGCGCGGCAGCTCCTGCACCGGCTGCGCGACGACGGGATCAAGCTGGTGGTGGCGACCTCGGCCAAGGAGGAGGAGATGCGGGAGATCCTGGAGCAGGCGGGGGTCGCGGACCTGATCCAGGCGGCCACCTCGTCGGACGACGCGGAGCGGTCCAAGCCCGACCCGGACATCGTGGAGGCGGCGCTGGAGCAGGGCGGCTTCCCCGCGGACCAGACGGTGATGCTGGGCGACACGCCCTACGACGTGGAGGCGGCGACGCGCGCGGGGGTGCGGATCGTGGCGGTGCGCTGCGGCGGGTGGGGCGACGCGGAGCTGGAGGGGGCGATCGCCGTCTACGACCATCCGGCGGACCTCCTGGAGCACTTCGACGAGTCGCCGGTGGGGCGCGGAGGGGGGTAGGAACGGCGGGCCCTCACCCCCCGGCCCCCTCTCCCACAAGGGGAGAGGGGGAGAACTGCAAGCACGGAAAGCAGTTGCGTGAGGGATGCGAGCCCGGAGGGGCGAGACCCGCGCGCTGTTTGCGCGGGGCTCGACTCCGTTAGCCGGCGTTGTTTGCCGGCTTACGGAGCCGCAGCCCGACCCCCGCGCCAGCGGGGGACACGCCCGAACCTTCTCCTTCCGGAAGAGCCCCGATCAGCAGCCGTAGCCCGGCCGGCACAGGCTGTTCAGCGCCCCCAGGTCGGCCTCGATGCCGGAGAGCCGGCTGGAATACGTGGTGGTGTAGTCGGTGCCCGGGCCGCCCCACATGACCCCGTGCAGCCGGACGTCGTTCTCGGCCGTGCCGGCGCCGCCGACGTAGACGAACACCGGCGAGCCGCTGTCGCCGCCCTCGGACCACACCTTGGAGACGTCCTGGCAGCGCAGGCTGCCGATGGTCACGCACGAGTTGGTGACCTGGCCGTACGTGGACCCGCTGGTGCGGCCGGTCTTGTCCAGGTAGGTGCCCACGGGGAGCGTGCCCGTGTACCGGCCGATGATGTCGTACTCGCCGGTGACGGTGAGCCCGCCCGGCCCGCCCGTCGCCCACGCGGTGCGCGCGATCCCGCCCTGGCCGACGGCGCGCGTGCCGTTGTTGCTGATGTACGCCACGTCCGCCTGCCGGCAGGAGAGGATGCCGGTGACGCAGGCGTACAGGCCGCGGTCGGCGATCTCGGCGCCGACCTGGTTGCCCACCGCGACGGTGTGCTGGTAGATGGCGATGCCGTCGACGGCGTTCTGCGTCCCGGTGCAGTGCGAGTTGGTGACGTAGACGTTGGCGCCCGTGGACACGCGCTTGGCGTTGAAGCCCAGCGTGCACAGGTACTGCCCGAAGGCGATCTGGATGCCGCCCAGGGTGGTCGTGAAGCGGTCGCGCACCGTGGCGCGGGTGGCGGGGCGCTGCTGCGTCCGCACGGCCAGCGCCGCGCCCGGGATGCCGATGCGCGCGGCCTCGGTGCGCACCGCCGCCGTGGCCGCCGCGTCCGCCACGCCCACCAGGACGCGGTTCTCCACCTCGTCCACGTCCACCAGGAACACGTCCGGGTTCTGCTGCATCAGGGGGGTGACGGCCTCGGCCCAGTCCCTGAGCTGCGCGAAGTCGTACGCGGCGTCCCGGAACACCGGCTGCGTGGGCGCGCCGGCGTGCCGGCCGCGCCGCGCGGCGATGAAGTGCTGCGCGAGGTAGCGCTGCGCCGCGCCGCGCTGGGAGGGGTCCACCAGGCGCACCACCGGGGTGCCGTCCGGCTCGAGGTAGAACCCGGCGAATCCCGGCACCTCGGCCCGCGACGCGCGCGCGAACTCGTCGTCGGGGGTGCGGGGGGACGCCTGCGACGCGGCCCGGCTGGCCGGCGCGCCGCCGGGCTCCAGCCCGAGGGGGACGTCGGACGATTCGCACGCTGCCGTGACCAGCAGGGCGACTACGACGGCGGAACCCGACTTGAAGTGCCTCATCTCTCCCTCGCGCGGAACGAGTGGTATCGAGGGCGGCCAAATGACCGCATAAGTCCCGACAGTATATGTCCGAATCGGGCGGCGCGCAAGAACGGTCATTGCGCGCACCGGGGCGAGAGCCCCACGGGCGTGGTTGCCACCCGCGGCGATCTCTCCGATCTTCCGGACCTCCCGGGACGGGCGCGCATGGACGAAGGGACGGGGTACACGGATGTCACGCATGGAAGGGGCGGGAGAGGACGGCGAGGGGATCGACGGGATGCTGGGGGCGGAGGCCACCGGGCCCGTGCCGCCCTGGGGGTGGACGGAGACGGCGCTGGCGGCGATGGTGCTGGTGTGGGGGGTGAACTTCGCGGTGGTCAAGAGCGCGCTGGCGACGTTCGACCCGCTGGCGTTCAACGCCCTCCGCTACCCGATCGCCTCGCTCTTCGTGTTCGCGGTGCTGCGGGCGCAGCGCCTCACGGGGCGGCCGGACCGGGAGGACGTTCCCCGGGTGCTGGCGCTGGGGGTGCTGGGGAACGTGGTCTACCAGATGGCGTTCATCACCGGGCTGGACCACACGCTGGCGGGGCACGCCTCGCTGGTGCTGGCGCTCACCCCGGTGTTCACGGCGCTCCTCTCCACCTGGCGGGGGTACGAGCGCCCGGGGCCGCGCACCTGGGTGGGGGCGGCGATCGCCATCGGGGGGATCGCGCTGGTGACGGGGAGCTCGCTCCCGGCGGAGGGCGGGGCCTCCACGCTGAAGGGAGACCTGATCCTCCTGGGGGCGTGCGCGGCGTGGGCGGCCTACACGGTGGGGGCGCGGCCGATCGTGGAGAAGTACGGCTCGGTGCGCACCACGGCGTGGACGCTCTGGGTGGGGACGGTGGGGCTGGTGCTCCTGGGGACTCCCGCGCTGGCGGCGCAGGAGTGGGGGACGGTGACGCGCGGGGCGTGGGGCGGGCTCCTGTTCTCGGCGCTCTTCTCCATCGGGCTGGCGTACCTGATCTGGTACCGCGGGGTGGAGCGGATCGGGAACACGCGCACCTCCATCTTCTCCAACCTGACGCCGGTGGTGGCGATGGCGGTGGGGGCGGTCTGGCTGGGGGAGCGGCCGGGGCCGCTGGCCCTGGCCGGGGCGGCGCTGACGCTGGGCGGGGTGCTGGTGGTGCGCTCGGACCCGGGGCGGTAGGCGCGCTCAGCGCGCGGCGAGGCGGGCGTACCAGAGGATCCCGCCGACGATCACGGCCAGCCCGGCCATCCCCATGGGCGCGGGCCAGACGGCGCCGAGGAGGGCGGCCTCCAGGAGGAGGGTGAACGGCACCTCGGCGGCCTGGGTGGCTTCCACGCCGGCCAGCGCGACGGGCTCGCGCCGCACCCGGTCGGTGGCGGCGAAGAAGAGCCAGGTGGCCACCACCCCGCTGCTCACCGCCACCACGCCCGCCTGGGCGGTCTGGCTCCCGGACGGCCACCCGGCCTGCGCCCAGCCGTACGCCGACACCAGGAGCCAGGCGGGGACGCTCCCCAGCGTCATCGCCGTGAGCCGCACGAACGGGTCGACGGCGGACGGCCCGCTCTCCCCGCCCCGCTCCTCCAGGGCCAGCATCATCTTCCGGTTCCCCAGCGGGTAGGCCACGGCGCTCGCCAGCACCAGGAGGAGGCCGGCGGCGGCGGTGCGCCAGTCGGCCAGGCGCGCCTGCTCGGCCTGCAGCAGGAGCACGCCCAGCACGATCACTCCGCTCCCGGCCAGCGCCCGGCGGGGGACCCTCCCGCGGTGGTCGTCGTAGAGGAGGGGCGCGAGCAGCATCCCCGCCACGATGGTCACCGGCCACGTCCCCGCCACCACCCACGCCGGCGCGAACCCGGCGGCGGCGGTGATGGGGACGTAGAACACCACGAACCCCACCGTGCCCCACGCCACCCACGCCCGGGGGGCGACCTGCCAGGCCGCGCCGAGCGCCCCCCACTGCCCGCGCAGCGTCAGCACGGCGGCCAGGAGCGGGAGCATCAGGTAGTAGCGCAGGCTGGAGCTCCACGCCCAGTGGCCGTGCGCCACGGCCATGCTCCGGTTGAGCACGAAGGTGACGGCGAAGAACGCGGCGGCGGCCACGCCGAGGAGGAGGGCGCGCGTGGCGGCGGGAGGCGGGGAGGAGAGGCGGTTCATCCGGTCAGTATCGCCGCGCACCGGCTGGTGCGGCAAGCAGGGAAGCCGTAGAATCCCGGCTCCGCCTTCCTTCCTCCGCTTCCCCTCCTCCCCGTCATGGCTTCCTCCTCCAAGCCGCGCGCCCGCATCGACCCGCCCTGGAAGCTGGTGTTCCCGGGGCTGGGGTGGCACTTCACCCTGGAGGTGGACGGCGAGCCGGCCGAGGCGATCTGGGTGGTGAACCCGCCGGACGTGGGAACGGTGGTGAAGGAGACGGGCGAGTTCTGGGCGCACGAGGGGTTCCGCCTGCCCCGGACGGAGGTGTTCGCCGTGGCGGAGGGAGGCCTCCACGTCGCCAAGGCGGCCGTCCACGTGATGGTGGGCCCCCCGCCCTCCGACGGTCCCGTCCCGGTGGACGACTACCACTACCTCCCCGGCCGCAGGTCGCTCCGCTGGAACGACACGCACGGCCGGCGGGCGGTGCTGCTGATGACGGAGACGCTGATGCAGCTCCCGCGCGAGTTCCTGGCCGCGGTCGGCCCGGTGGCCGTGCTGCGGGCCCCGGAGCTCTCCGACCCGTCCACCGGGGACCCCTTCATGGGACAGCACCTCCCCTTTCCACAGCGCGCGGTCCTCATCTCCGACCGGGACCGGGTGCAGCGCCTCCGCCCGGAATCGGGGGAGTACACCGACGAGGACCGCGACCTGGTGGAGACCTTCGTCCACGAGCTCGCGCACGTGGCCTTCTCCAACCGGGCCCTTCCCGAGGACGAGCGGCAGGCGCTCGCCACCGTGCTGAGCGCGGCGCTGGCCGCGGCGGTGCCCACGGCCGGGATCTCGCTGGCGGTGCTCGCCGGGGGACTGTACGGGCGGTACTACGCCTTCGCCCGGCGCGACCTGGCCACGGAGTACGCGGAGCGGACCGGGTGGGTGGTGAACAACCCCAACCCGCTCGGCTTCCTCTGGAACGACCTCACCGATCCGCCGAACGTCGTCACCGGGCTCGGGCCGATCGGGAGGATGTTCGGACTGCGGAACGTCAACCGGCCCCTCCTCCCCATCCCGCTGGGGCCCGGAGCGCAACCGCTCTCCGGCGCGGAGGTGGAGAGGCGCTGGGAGGCGAAGGGGTTCGCCAGCAGCTATGCGGGCACCGACGTGCACGAGGACTTCGCCGAGGCGATCACGGCCCTCGCCCTCGGCTGGAGCGTGATCGACACCCCGGCCTTCGCGCCGCGCCGGGAGTGGATCATGGAGCAGGGATTCTGGCCGAAGCAGTGGGACTTCGTGGAGCCCGGCGCGGTCCTGGACGCCTGGGCGAAGAAGCACGGCCGGCCGCTCCCCAACGTGTACGACTGGGCGGTGCACTTCGGCACCTACTCGGGGCGCCCGCCGGAGAAGTCCCGCCTCTCCGTGGGCCCCCCGCTTGCGCCGAGAAATCCCCCGGCTCCAGCACCCGGCCCCGTGACGGTCAGCTCGGTGGCGGCCATGTCGGTGGAGGGGGAGGAGCCGGACGCCGTCGCTCCCGTCCCCGAGGCGCCCGCCGCCGCGAAGGCCGAGCTGGGAGAGGGGGACGCGATGGACTACTCCGGCGGCGAGGAGGAGGTGCGCCGCTCGCTGGAGCTCGTCCGGGACGCCCACGCCGCCGCCGCGTACCACGACACGCACGCGGAGGCGCTCGCTCCCGCGCTGGCCCGCGTCCGCGGGGAGCTGGCCGCGATGGAGGCGGCGTTCCGCTCCGGCTCGGCGGCGGAGCTGCTGCGCGCCGCCGAGTGCAGGGGCGACGGGGTGCTCTTCCTGGGGGAGAAGGGGTTGCCGGACGAGGGCGGCGCCTTCGAGGTCCCCGGGCGCCGGGCCGAAGCGGGCGACGTGGTGGTGGCGGAGGGAGGCGCGGTCTACCTGGTGGTGGCGGTCGACGAGGAGGGGCGCGTCACGCGGCTGGCCGGCGAGCCCGGGGTCGCCGCGTCCGGCAGGGTGCGCGCCGGGGGCGTGCGCGGGAAGACGCTGCGCTACTTCTGGAGCCCCACCCGCGAGCCCCGCGCCTGGAGCGGGCCCGCCGACCTGGCGCAGCTGGTGGGGCTCTGGGGGGAGCGGACGGTGCGGCGCCGCGACCTGTCCGTGGCGGGCGACTTCGTGGCCGAGGTGCTCACCGCCGCCGGGCTCGCGCACCGCGGCCTGGCCGGCTCGGACCGCGACGGGGTGCGGGAGCACCTGGACCGTCTCGGCGAAGGCGTTCGCCCCCTGGGGAAGAAGGACTCCCCCGCGCCGGCCGTGGGAGACCTGGTGCGCCTCCGCAAGGACGGGCCGTGGGGCGTCTGCACCCGCGTCCGCGGCCCCGGGGAGCCGGTCGACGTGCTCTTTCAGGGCGGCCTTCCCGGCCACGCGGGCGAGGAGGAGGACGCGGTGGTCCTCCTCCACTCGGTGGAGATGCGCCGCCTGGGCCACCTCTGGCGCCCGAGCGCCCGGCGCCGCAAGGGCGGGTGATCCGCCCGCTCGTTCCTCACACCTCCAGCGAACCCGACCCCATGACGCGGTTCCGTCCGCCAGGACGGCTGCCGTTCCCAGCCGGTGGTTTCACACCACCGGCGGCGCCGCGGCCCGGTGGGAGGTCCTCGCGCGTCGGCGGCTACCCCCCACCCCCGGCCCCTCCCCCACAAGGGGGGAGGGGAGCACGGCAACGGCAGAACTAAAGTTGCGACAAGTAGTTGCGTGAGGGATGCGAGCCCGAAGGGGCGAGACCCGCGCGCAGTTTGCGCGGGGCTCGACTCCGTTGGGAACGGTAGTATCGTTCCCTACGGAGCCGCAGCCCGACCCCGGCGCAGCCGGGGGCACGCCCGAACCCCGCCCTCCAACCCTCTACGGACGAGGCTTCGGAAGCGGCCCACGCGGGAGCATCTCGTCCCGGTTGGCGACGTGCAGGAGCATGGACGCCACCACCACGGCCGCCTGCTTCAGGTCGGCCTCCGGCAGCGCGGCCGCCACGTCGCGCTGGGTGTGGTGGGTGCGGGTGTCGTAGTCCAGCGGGTCCTGGAGGAAGGTGAACGCGGGAATCCCCACCGACACGAAGGGCATGTGGTCGGTGCTCCCCGTGTTCTCGATGGTCAGGTTGGCGGCGCCCAGGTCGCGGAAGGGCTCCAGGATGGCCGCGAAGACCGGGCGCACCGCCGGGTTCCCCTGCAGGCGGAGCCCGCGGATGCGGCCGGCGCCGTTGTCCAGGTTGAAGTAGGCCGACACCCTCCGGTGCTCCGGGAGGAGGCGCATGGTCTCCGGGGAGCCGAAGTGCTTCCGCACGTACCCCAGCGAGCCGAAGTAGTCCTCGTGCTCCTCCCCGTCCCAGAACGCCACGCGGATGGTGCGGCGCGGCTTGGCCCCGATCGCCTGGAGGATGCGCACCGCCTCCATCACCGCCGCCACCCCGGCCGCGTTGTCGGTGGCCCCGGTCCCCGCGTTCCACGAGTCCAGGTGCCCGCCCGCCATGACCACCTCCTCCCGGAGGCGCGGGTCGCTTCCCGGGATCTCCGCCACCACGTTGTAGCCCACCGAGTCGCTCGTGGTCTCGCGCGTGCGGAGCTCCACCTCCAGCACCGGGGCGGCGCCGTGGCGCACCAGGTTGACGATGCGCGCGTAGTCGCCGGCGTCCACCACGAAGGCGGGGACGGCGCCGGACACGTCGCTGTCGTACGCCTGGTAGGCGGAGACGCCCACGGCGGCGGGGTTGCGGCTGGGCTCCAGCATGGCGGCCACCCCTTCCTCGCGGAGGCGCACGGCCAGGCGGTGGCGCTGGCGGACGCGGTCCGCGTACCCGCCCGCGTCCTCCCAGTAGTCGGCCGGGTCGCCGGGATCGGTCAGCCGCGCCAGGGAGTCGAGCTGCGCCTGGGTGAAGCGGCGCCCCGGCACGACGAAGCGCGACGCGGTGTCGGGGCGCAGCTCGCCGTTCAGCACGATCTTCCCCCGCAGGCGGCCCGCGTGCTTCGCCAGGTCGGCCTCGCTGGTGATGGTGACCAGCACGGGCTCGCCGCGCACCGTTCCCGCCGTGGCGGGGCTCCACGCCTTGGGGTAGGCCACGATGCGCGCGTAGTAGGGGGACACCAGCTCCACCGAGTGGCGCGCGGCCTCCCAGCCGCGGCCGCGGCGCGTTCCCCACGGCTCCAGGGCGGCGCGGAGGCCGTAGGAGGCCAGCCGGTCGCGCGCCCACTCCGCCGCGCGGAGGTAGCCGGGGGAGCCGGCCAGGCGGGGGCCGTGCACGTCGGAAAGGACCGTGGCCGTCTCCAGCACCCGGGAGCGGGTCATCCCCTCCTCGCGGATGCGGGCGTTCGCCTGCGCGTCCACCCGCTCGGCGGGGGCGGACGCGACGGGCTGCTGCGCCGCCGCGGGCGCGGCGGCCAGGGCGAGGAGGGCCAGCAGGGCGTGGAGTCGCTTCATGGTGCTTCGGGTTCTCGGTTCAGGAAGTGGGCGGGCGAAGGAGGAGGAGATGGACCTCCACGTCCCCCGCGGGCGCCGGGACGTAGGCTTCGCGGACGCGCTCCTCCGCGAGCGTCCACCCCCGCTCCCGCATCCGCGCCTCGAAGTCGGAGCGGAAGGTCCGCCCCGGGTCGGCCACCAGGGCGCTCCCCCCGGGCGCCACCACCCGCGGGAGGAGGCCGGCCAGCGTCTCCGCGTTGCGGGCCTCGTACAGCACGTCCGCCGCGAGCACGGTGGCGAAGCGCCGCGGCTCGGGGGGGAGGTCGCGCCAGTCCAGGAGGGCGGTGCGCAGCTCCCCCACCCCGTTGCGCTCGGCGTTGGCGCGGGCGAAGAGAAGGGCGTCCGCGTAGTAGTCGGTCGCCGTCACCTCCACGCCGCGGCGGAGGAGGGCGAGGGAGGGGAGCGCCACCCCGCACCCCAGCTCCAGCACGGGGCCGGCGGGGAGCGGTCCGTCCAGGAGCCGGCGCGCCAGGGCCCGGGCGGAGGGCCACAGGTCGGCCCAGTAGGGGAGCCGCTCGTCGCGCTCGAACTCGGCCTCGTCGATCAGCTCGTCCGCCGCGGCGGGGAGGAGGATCTCCGCCTCCCAGCCGCCGTGGGAGAAGGTCTCGGTCCGCGTCTCGAAGCGGCGGCGCAGCTCCGCCTCCAGCGGGGAAGGGCTCACGCGTCGGGCTCCGTGGGGTGGGTCGGCTTGCCGCTCCCGCGGCGGCGGCGGTAGCTTCCGGCGTCGGCGGCCGGTGCTCCCCGACGGCCGAAAGTACCCTTCCCGTCGTCCTCCGGAAAGACCGATGCCCCCTCGGCGCTCCTTCGAACGCCGCCTGCGGATCGCGCTGGTGCTCTTCGCCCTCCTCCCGTCGCTCCTCCTGCTGGGCGCCGGGACGTACCTCCTCTCCGCCACGGTGGCGCGCACCGACGCGCGGGCGGCGTGGGAGCGGGTGGCGGAGAGCGGGCGCGACCTGCTGCGCCGCGCGGAGGGGGCGCGCGACCCCGCCCTGGCGGGCGCCGCGGGGCGCCACCGGGAGGAGCTGTCGGAGTCGCTGGTGCAGGCGCGGCGGTGGGACTTCCTCCTCCGCCGCGCCCTGTACGCCATCCCCCTGGCGGCGCTGGTGCTGGGGGTGGGGGTGGTGTGGCTGGCCCACCGCATGGCCCGCTGGATCGCCCACGGCCTCTCCCGCCCGGTGGGGGAGCTGGTGGGGTGGGCGCACCGCGTGGGGCGGGGGGAGGCGCTCCCGCCGCAGCACCCCGGCGACCCGGACGAGGACGGGGAGTTCGGCATCCTGCGCGCCGCCTTCCGGCGGATGGAGGGGGAGCTGGCGGCCTCCCGCGCCCGCGAGCTGGAGGCGGAGCGGATGCGCACCTGGGTGTCCATGGCGCGGAGCGTGGCGCACGAGCTGAAGAACCCGCTCACCCCCATGCGCCTGGCGGTGCGCTCGCTGGAGGCGCGGGCGCGGACCCCGGCCGACCACGAGGCGCTGGAGGTGATCGCGGCGGAGTCGGCGCGGCTGGAGGAGCTGGCGCGCTCGTTCGCGCAGTTCGGGCGCCTCCCGGAGGGGCCCACCAGCGAGATCGACCTCCCGGAGATGCTGGACTACCTGGTCCGCACCCACCTCCCCCCGGAGGCGGGGGGGCGCCTCCGCGCCCCGGTGGACCTCCCCTCCGTGCACGGCCACCACGACGCCCTGGCGCGCGCCTTCGCCAACCTCCTCCTCAACGCCGCGGACGCGGTGGGCGGGGGGGGAACGGTGGCGGTGACGGCGCGCCGGGTGGGGGAGGCGGTGGAGGTGCGCGTCGCGGACAGCGGCCCCGGCATCCCCGCGGAGAACCTGGAGCGGATCTGGGAGCCGGACTTCACCACCAAGTCGCGCGGGACGGGGCTGGGGCTGGCGCTGGTGCGCCAGACGGTGCAGGCCCACGGCGGGGAGGTGTCCGCCCGCAACCGCCCCGAGGGCGGCGCGGAGTTCCGCGTCCTCCTCCCCGCGCCCGCCCGCGCGGCCTTCCCGTCCCCCACACCCGCCCCATGTCCACCATCCTGATCGTCGACGACGAGCCGAACATCCGCCGGATGCTCGGGAGCCTCCTCCGCGCGGAGGGGTTCCGCACCCGCGAGACCGGGACGGCCCGCGGCGCCCTGGCCGAGGTCATGGCGGAGGAGCCGGACGCGGTGCTGATGGACCTGTACATGCCCGAGGAGACGGGGCTGGACGTCCTCCCCCGCCTGCAGGAGAAGGCGCCGGACCTCCCGGTGGTGATGATGAGCGGGCGGGCCTCGCTGTCGGACGCGGTGCGCGCCACCAAGCTGGGGGCCTTCCACTTCATCGAGAAGCCGCTCTCCCCCGAGGCGGTGCTGGTGACGCTGCGCTCGGCGCTGGAGCTGCGCAAGGCCCGGGAGCTGAACCGGGCGCTGCGCGAGGAGCTGGGGGAGGCGGACGAGATGGTGGGGCGGAGCGAGCGGATGGAGGCGGTGCGCGGGCTGATCGCGCGGGTGGCGGGGACGGCGGCGCGGGTGCTGATCACCGGCGAGTCGGGGACGGGGAAGGAGCTGGTGGCGAGCGCCATCCACCGCCAGTCGCCCCGCGCGGGCGGGCCCTTCGTCCGCGTCAACTGCGCGGCCATCCCCCGCGACCTGGTGGAGTCGGAGCTGTTCGGGCACGAGAAGGGCTCGTTCACCGGGGCCACGGAGAGGCGCCGCGGCCGCTTCGAGCTGGCGAGCGGGGGGACGCTCTTCCTGGACGAGATCGGCGACCTGAGCCTGGAGGCGCAGGCCAAGCTGCTGCGCGCGCTGGAGGCGGGGGAGATCGAGCGGGTGGGGGGGGCGGAGCCGATCCCGGTGGACGTGCGGGTGCTCTCGGCCACCAACAAGGAGCTGCGCGCCGAGGTGGCGGCGGGGCGCTTCCGCGAGGACCTCTTCTTCCGCCTGCACGTCATCCCCATCCACCTGGCCCCGCTCCGCGAGCGCCGGGAGGACGTCCCCCTCCTGGTGGAGCACTTCCTGGCCCGCAACCGCGCGCGCAGCGGGCTGCGCCCGCCCCGCGTGGCCCCCTCGGCGCTGGAGGCGTTCGCCCGCCACCCCTGGCCGGGGAACATCCGCGAGCTGGCCAACATCGTGGAGCGGCTCACCATCCTGCACGCGGGGAGCGAGGTGGGGGTGGCGGAGGTGCGCGCGCTCCTGGCCGGCGCGGCGGCGGGCCCCGGCCCGGAGCCGGGCTACCGCGACGACGACCGGCGCTCGCTCGCCGACCGGCTGGACGAGTACGAGCGCCACCTCCTCCTCCAGGCGCTGGAGGCCGCGGACGGGAGCATGGCCGAGGCCGCCCGCCGCCTCCAGACCGACCGCGCCAACCTGTACCGCCGGATGCGGCGGCTGGAGATCGAGCGCTAGGAGTGGCGAATCGGGACGGCCGACGATCTCCTTGACCCCGCCGCACCATCCCTTAGCTTCCGCAGCACGCCCGCGCCGCGCGGCCGGGCGAGCCCCGCCACCGGGACCTCCCGACATGCCGATCCGAACCGTCCAGAAGCAGGGGGGCCGCCCCGTCGCGGCGGAGCCGGCGCGCCCGGTTCTCGCCGCCACGCGCCCCTTCTCGGCCCCGGAGCAGCAGGCCGCCCCGGCGCCGCAGGGGGAGAGCGCCGCGCGCTTCGGGCACGATTTCGGGCGGGTGGCGCCGGGCGGCTCCGCGCCGATCCAGGCCAAGCCCAACCGCACCGGTCTCCCCGGGCGGCTCAAGGCGGGGATCGAGCGGCTGTCGGGCGTGCCGCTGGACGACGTCAAGGTGCACTACGACTCGGCCAGGCCGGCCGGCGTGGAGGCGGCGGCGTACACGCAGGGGACGGAGATCCACGTGGCCCCGGGGCAGCACGAGCACCTGGCGCACGAGGCGTGGCACGTGGTGCAGCAGAAGCAGGGGCGGGTGAAGCCCACCATCCGCGTGGGGGGCAAGCCCGTCAACGACGACGCGGGGCTGGAGCGCGAGGCCGACCGGATGGGCGCCAAGGCCCTCGCCGGGCCGGCCGCCCCGGCGCCCGCGGCCCCGCCGGCCCCCGCGAGCGCGCCCGCCCCGGCCGTCCAGCGGGTCGGATAGTCCACCCCGACGGGAGACTCCATGCCCGCGATCAAGCCGTACGTCATCGGGATCCCCGTGTACCCGGGCGTGGACCTGCTGGACGTCTCCGCCCCGTACGAGGTGTTCAACTGGATGGCCGAGACGTGGAAGTCCCCCCGGCCGGTGCGGGTGTACCTGGTGGCCGAGGTGAACGGGCCGGTGTCCACCCGCGACGGGCTCCAGCTCGTCCCCCACCGCACCTTCGACCAGCTCCCCGAGCTGGACGTGCTCTGGGTCCCCGGGGGCTCCCCGGAGGCGCTCAAGGTGAGGATGGCGGACGAGGTGCTCCTCGACCGGCTCCGCACCTGGAGCCGGGGCGCGGCGTACGTGACCTCGGTGTGCGAGGGGGCGCTCCTCCTGGCCGCCGCGGGGCTCCTGGACGGGTACCGGGTCACCACGCACTGGGCGTTCATCCCCTGCCTCAAGCAGTTCCCCGGGATCAAGGAAGTGGTCGGCGGAGCGGACGGCTACCCGCGCTTCGTGGTGGACCCGCCACGCCCCACCCGCCGCTCGCGCGGGGTGCGCGTGACCGGCGCGGGCGTCTCCGCGGGGCTGGACGAGGCGCTGAAGCTGGTGGAGCTGATCAGCGGGACCGCCGTCGCGCAGGCCGTGCAGCAGACCATCCAGTACTTTCCCGACCCGCCCGTTCACGGCACCCTCCCCGTGG
Source organism: uncultured Gemmatimonadales bacterium (assembly GCA_963733105.1). Classification (GTDB taxonomy): domain Bacteria; phylum Gemmatimonadota; class Gemmatimonadetes; order Longimicrobiales; family Longimicrobiaceae; genus JAFAYN01. The sequence continues at coordinate 377,391 of CAVTCB010000018.1, forward strand.
CGACCGTCTGCCCGGTCTGACGTCGAAACAGGTTGGAGGGCAGGGTTCGGGCGTGCCCCCGGCTGGCGCCGGGGTCGGGCTGCGGCTCCGTAAGCGAGCAAACAACGCTCGCTAACGGAGTCGAGCCCCGCGCAAACTGCGCGCGGGTCTCGCCCCTTCGGGCTCGCATCCCTCACGCAACTGCTGTTCGTGTCTGTGGTTATGCCGTTGCCGTGCTCCCCTCCCCCCTTGTGGGGGAGGGGCCGGGGGTGGGGGGTACTGCCGCGCCGTCACCCCGGCGTGGCGTTTCCGCGCGTCCGTTCGACACGGAACCGCTCCCCCTCGTCAGTCTCCGAAAAGATCAACTCGTTGCCCTGTAAGTTCTTACGGGATCGCCGGAAATCGGCACGCCCCGTGCCCTGCAGCGCGGCACGACCCCGCCCGGCTTTCCCTCACGGAGGAACCATGCGCAGCCCCCTTCTGGCACTCTCCATCCTGCTCCTGGCGCTCGCCGCGCCCGCCTCCGCCCAGGAGACCGGCGCCCCCGCGCCCGCGGACACGCTCCGCCGCTCGGACCTCCCGCCCGAGGTGGCGGAGGAGGTGGTGGCCTTCTTCAACGACTCCCGGACGCTGCACTTCAGCGGGCGCACCCGCGTGGGCGAGGAGAACTCCATCACCGGCGACGTGGCCGTGCTGGGCGGCCCGCTCACCGTGGCGGGACGGATCGCCGGGCGGGTGGTGGTGATCAACGGCGACGTGGAGCTCCTCCCCGGCGCCGTGGTGGAGGGGGACCTCACCGTGATCGGGGGGGAGATCACCGGGCTGGACTCGGCCCGCGTCGGGGGGGAGGCGGTGACCTACTCGGAGCGGCTGCGCTACGCCCAGCGCGGGGACCGCATCGTCCACACCGACCGCGGCCGCGACCGCGGTCGGCGCGAGGGCGACGGCCGCGCGCAGGGGAGCTTCACGGTGGGGGCCGGGCAGAGCTACAACCGGGTGGAGGGGCTCCCCATCCGCTTCGGCCCGTCGCTGGACACGGGGGGCTCCAACCCGTTCCGCCTCCGGGCGCTCGCCGTCTACCGCACCGAGGAGGGCCCCTTCCTCCGCACCGAGCGGTGGGGGCACGACGTGCGCGCCGAGCAGTTCCTGGGCGGCGGGCGCGCCTTCCGCGTGGGCGCCGGGGTGTTCTCGGTGGTGGCGCCCATCGAGGACTGGCACGTCTCCGACACCGAGAACGGCCTCTCCACCTTCCTCTTCCACCGCGACTTCCGCGACTGGTACGAGCGCAAGGGGTGGAACGCCTTCGCCGTGCTGGAGCCCCGCGACGGCCCGCTCTCGCTGCGGGTGGAGTACCGATCCGAGAAGCACGCCAGCCTGGCCGTGGGCGACCCCTGGACCATCTTCGACAACGGCGACTCCTGGCGCTCGCAGCCGCTGGTGGGCGAGGGGCGGCTGAACAGCGTGCTGGCGACGGCGGGGATCGACACCCGCAACGACCGGAAGGACCCCTCCACCGGGTGGTACGTGCGCGGGCGGGTGGAGCGCGCCCTGGACTCCGACCTGGTGCGCCCCGCCGCGCTGCAGCCCGTCGTCGGCCCCGCGGACGAAGCCGTCTACGTCCCCGTCCCGGCGCGCCCCTTCGACGCCTTCACCGCCGGGTGGGTGGACCTGCGCCGCTACAACCGCCTCAACCCCGGCTCCCGCCTCAACCTCCGCCTCCTGGCGGGGGGCTCGCTGGACGGCTCGGAGCTCCCGCCGCAGCGGCAGCACGTGCTGGGGGGCGAGGGCTCGCTCCCCGGCTACTCCCTCTTCCGCTTCGACTGCGGGGCGCGCCGCACGCGGGTGCTCCGCCCCGACGCGGAGGGCCGGCCGGAGAGCCCGTTCGACGACGACGCCCTGTTCGTCCCCTCCTACGGGTGCGACCGCTTCGCGCTGGCGCAGGCGGAGTACCGGGGGAGCTTCGACTTCCACTTCGACTGGAACGGCCGGGGGTGGTGGGACGACGAGGACGGCGAGGACCGCGACTACGCGGGGACCGTGCAGGGGGACATGGACTGGGTGCTCTTCATGGACGCGGGGCGCGGGTGGGCCCACGGGCGGGAGGGGGACGACGAGACGGGGGTGGACGCGGGGGTGGGGCTCCTCTTCGACGAGGTGGGGGTGTACGCCGCGGTCCCGCTGCGCCGCGGGGGCGGGGTGAACCTGTTCGTCCGCCTCGGCCCGCGCTTTTGACCTCGCGTCCCTTCCGCCTCGCGCTCCTCCTCCTGGGGCTCCTCCTCTGGGCGGGGGCCGCCCCCGCCCAGGCGCGGCGCCCGCTCGGCGTGGGGGTGGGCGCCGCCGCGGCCGGGTGGCGCCCCGTGGTGCGCCTGCGGGGGATGCTGGACGACGGCGACCTCCGCGAGGCGCTGGCCTCCGGGCTCCCGCTCCGGCTCCGCTTCCGCATCGAGCTGTGGCAGAAGGACCTGTTCGACCGGCTGGCGGGGACGCAGCGGGTGAGCCTGGCGGTGCTCCAGGACCCGCTGGAGGGGTCGTACACCGTCGAGACCGGGCGCTCCGAGCAGCGCTTCCCCACGCTGCCGGAGGTGGAGGCCGCCGTGGAGGCCGCCCTCGCCTCCACCCTCCACCCGGCGCGGCAGGGTCGCTACTACTACATCGCCCAGCTGGAGGTGGAGACGCTCTCCCTTTCCGACCTGGACGAGCTGCGGCGCTGGCTCCGCGGCGAGGCCCGCCCCGCCGTGGAGGGGCGCCGCCCCGTGGGCCGCGCCATCGAGAGCGGGCTCCGCAGGGCCATGGTGCGGATCATCGGCCTCCCGGAGCGGAGGTACGAGGCCCGGTCGGCCACCTTCTCGCCGAGGTGACGCTCCGTCGCGCGCCGGTCTACCCCAGCCCGAACGCGTCGGCGATCCGCTCGTAGGAGCGCATCCGCTCGGCGGGGTCGTGCAGGATGGAGACGACCATGACCTCGTCGGCGCCGTACTCGCGCGCCACGGCCTCGATCCCCTCCCGCACGGTGTCGGGCGAGCCGACGATGGCCCGCCGCGCGCGGGGGAGCCCGGCCGCGGGCCCCTGCTCGGCGAGGAAGCGCAGCGCGGTCTCCACGGAGGGGACGGGGACGAGCTGCCCGCGGAAGAGGAGCGCCATCATCATCTCGGCGCTGGAGGCCAGCCGGCGCGCCTCCTCGTCGCTGTCGGCGCAGACGGCCCACACGGCCACGACGGCGCGCGGCGCCTCCAGCCCCTCCGAGGGGGTGAACTCCGCCCGGTAGCGCGCGGCGATCTCCGCGCCCGCGGGGTTGATGAAGTCGGCGAACACGTAGGGGAGCCCCAGCTGCGCGGCCCAGATCCCGCTCTGCGGGGAGGAGCCCAGGAGCCACGGCTCGGGGCGCTCGGGCCTTCCGGGGAGCTCGGCGAGCCGCGCGAAGGGGTGGCCGGCGGGAAGCCGGTCCTCCAGGTACGCCAGCAGCTCCGTGAGCTGCTCGGGGAAGTCGTCGGGGGCGCCCTGCCGCCGGTCGCGCTGCAGGGCCAGGGTGGTGCGCGGGTCGGTCCCGGAGGCGCGCCCCAGCCCCAGGTCGATGCGCCCCGGGAAGAGCCCGCTCAGGATGCTGAACGACTCGGCCACCTTGAGGGGGCTGTAGTGCGGGAGCATCACGCCGCCGCTCCCCACGCGGATGCGCGAGGTGGCCGCGGCGACGGGCCCGATCAGCACCTCGGGGCTGGCGCTCGCCAGCGCGGGGGTGCCGTGGTGCTCGGCCACCCAGAAGCGCTCGTATCCCAGCCGGTCCGCCAGCCGCGCCAGCTCCAGCGTGGCGCGCAGCGCCTCCCGCCCGTTGGAGCCCTCCGCGATCGGCGACTGGTCCAGCACGCTGAGGCGCAGCGGTGTTTCTCTGTGGTTCGACATAGGTGCTACAGGGGTGAAGTAAATATGTAACCAAGCTAGTGGCAGATGCCGATCCGTGCAACCCGTCGCGGACGCGAAGAGGGGCCGCCCCGGATGGAGGCGGCCCCTTGGGCATCTTCGTGTCACTGGAGACCCCCCACCCCCGGCCCCTCCCCCACAAGGGGGGAGGGGTGCACGACAACGGCAGGAACTACAGGTGCGGCAAGTAGTTGCGTGAGGGATGCGAGCCCGAAGGGGCGAGACCCGGCGTAGTTGCGGGGCTCGACTCCGTTAAGCACGGTTGTATCGTGCTTTACGGAGCCGCAGCCCGACCCCGGCGCCAGCCGGGGGCACGCCCAAACCCACCTCCCCTAAACGCTCGCGTACTCCTCGATGGGCGGGCACGAGCAGACCAGGTTGCGATCGCCGGCGGCGTTGTTCACCCGTCCCACGCGCGGCCAGAACTTGCGCTCGCGCGCGGCCTCGGTGGGGAAGGCGGCCTGCTCGCGGGTGTAGGCGTGCTCCCACGCGTCGGCCATGACCACGGCCTGCGTGTGCGGGGCGTTCTTGAGCGGGTTGTCCCGCCGGTCCGCGATCCCCAGCTCCACCTGACGGATCTCCTCGCGGATGGCGATCATCGCCTCGCAGAAGCGGTCCAGCTCGGCCAGCGACTCGCTCTCGGTGGGCTCGATCATCAGGTCCCGGCCACCGGGAAGGACACGGTGGGGGCGTGGAAGCCGTAGTCCATCAGCCGCTTGGCGACGTCCTCCACCTCGATCCCGGCGGACTGCCTGAGCTGCCGCAGGTCGACGATGCACTCGTGCGCCACGGTCCCGCTGCGGCCGCGGTAGAGCACGGGGTAGTGCTCTTCCAGCCGGTGGGCGATGTAGTTGGCGTTCAGGATCGCCACCTCGGTGGCCCGCCGTCAGCCCCTCGGCCGCCCATCAGCCGGATGTAGACCTAGGAGATGGGGAGGATGCTGGGGCTCCCCCACGGCGCCGGCCGACACGGCGCCGCGCTCGCCCTGCCCGACGGGGACCACGGGGTGCCCGGGGAGGAAGGGCGCCAGGTGCTCCGCGACGCCGATGGGGCCCATCCCCGGGCCGCCGCCGCCGTGCGGGATGCAGAAGGTCTTGTGCAGGTTCAGGTGGCACACGTCGGCGCCGAAGTCGCCGGGGCGGCACAGCCCCACCTGGGCGTTCATGTTGGCGCCGTCCATGTAGACCTGCCCGCCGTGGCGGTGCACGATGTCGCAGATCTCCCGGATCCCCTCCTCGAAGACGCCGTGCGTGGAGGGATAGGTGATCATCAGCGCGGAGAGCCGCTCGGCGTGCTGCTCGGCCTTGGCGCGCAGGTCGTCCAGGTCCACGTTGCCGCTGGCGTCGGTCCCCACCACCACCACCTTCATCCCCGCCATGACGGCGCTGGCCGGGTTGGTGCCGTGCGCGGACTGGGGGATGAGGCAGACGTCGCGGTGCCCTTCGCCCCGGCTCTCGTGGTAGTCGCGGATGCACGAGCAGACCGGCGTACTCGCCCTGCGAGCCGGCGTTGGGCTGCAGGGAGACGGCGGCGAAGCCGGTGATCTCGGCCAGGTCGGACTCCAGCCGCCGGAACAGCTCGCGGTACCCCTCGGTCTGCTCGCGCGGGGCGAAGGGGTGGATGCGGCTCACCTCGGGCCACGTCACCGGGAACATCTCCACGGTGGCGTTCAGCTTCATGGTGCACGACCCGAGCGGGATCATGGAGTGCGTCAGCGACAGGTCGCGGCTCTCCAGCTTGCGGATGTACCGCAGCATCTCCGTCTCGGAGTGGTAGCGGTTGAAGACGGGGTGCGTCAGGTACGGGGTGGTGCGGGCGAAGGGCGCCGGGATGGCGGGGTCCACGGCGTCGGCCAGCTCCTCCACGCCGAAGTGCACGGCGGACCCCCGGGTCAGCGCGGCGAAGAGCCCCTCCAGGTCCTCCACGCCCACCGTCTCGTCCAGGGCGACGCACACCGAGCTCTCGTCGTAGGCGCGGAGGTTGAAGCCCCGGTCGCGCGCGGCGGCGGTCACCGCGGCCAGGCGGGTCCCCACGTCGATGCGCACGGTGTCGAAGAAGTGCTCGTGCACCACGCGGTAGCCGAGCGTCCGCGCCCCCTCGGCCAGCATGGCGGCGAAGAAGTGGACGCGCTCGGCGATCTTCCTCAGCCCCTCGGGGCCGTGGTAGACGGCGTACATCCCGGCCATGACGGCCAGGAGCACCTGCGCCGTGCAGATGTTGCTGGTGGCCTTCTCGCGGCGGATGTGCTGCTCGCGGGTCTGGAGCGCCATGCGCAGCGCGGGGCTCCCCTGCGCGTCGGTGGAGACGCCGATGATGCGGCCGGGGATCTGGCGCTTGTACTCGTCGCGGCAGGCGAAGTAGCCGGCGTGCGGGCCACCGAAGCCGAGCGGGACGCCCAGGCGCTGCGTGGTCCCCACGGCGATGTCGGCGCCCCACTCCCCCGGGGGCGCCAGGAGCGCCAGCGACAGGAGGTCGGCGGAGACCACCACCACGGCCCCCTCCTCGCGCGCGCGCTGGGCGAAGGCGCCGTGGTCGATCACGGCGCCGTCGGTGGCGGGGTACTGGAGGAGGACGCCGAAGACGGGGGTGGAGAAGTCGAACGCGTCCACGTCGCCCACGAGCACGTCGATGCCGCGGGCGCGGGCGCGGGTGCGCACCACCTCGACGGTCTGCGGGTGGCAGTCGGACGCGACGAAGAAGGTGTTCCGCTCCGCGCTCCCGGCGATCCCGTACGCCATGGCCATGGCCTCGGCGGCGGCGGTCCCCTCGTCCAGGAGCGAGGCGTTGGCGACGGGGAGGCCGGTGAGGTCCACCACCATCGTCTGGAAGTTGAGGAGCGCTTCCAGCCGGCCCTGCGCGATCTCGGCCTGGTACGGCGTGTACTGCGTGTACCACCCCGGGTTCTCCAGCACGTTGCGCTGGATCACGGGGGGGACGATGCAGTCGTGGTACCCCATCCCGATGAAGGACCGGAACACCCGGTTCCTGGACATCATGACCCTGAGGTCCGCGAGGATCTCGTACTCGCTCCCCTCCGGTCCCAGCGCGAGCGGGCGGCGGAGGCGGATGGAGCCGGGGACGGTGGCGTCGATCAGCGCGTCCAGGGAGTCGTACCCCAGCGCGTCCAGCATCCGCCGGACCTCCTCCTCGCCCGGCCCCACGTGCCTCCGGACGAAGGTGTCGGTGTGCCGGAGCAGGTTCTTATTGGTCGTGGTCATGCAAGTCGCGAAAGTGCGCAGCCGCGGCCGGGTTTCCCCGGTCGAGGAGAGCCGTGGCGGTGTGGTGCCGGAAGGCGCGCGAAACTTACCGTGGGGTCTCCCCGATGGCAAACGGATCGCCTCCGCGCCCCGCGGTACACCGACCCGGGCGGAGCGTTCGCGGCTCTATCCGCCCAAGAGGAGACTCTCGACGTCGCGGCAGAGCTTGTCGAACGACTTGGAACGGCGTGCGCCGGGGATGTCGAATACGGCGGTGAACGCCGGCTGGTCGATCGTCTCCCTGTAGGACCTGCCCGCGATGTGGCGGGTCAGCCATCCTTTCGCGTCGCGGATCGCTTCCGGATCGGCAGGCGCGGTGAGGTCGGCGGGGAGGCCACGGCGGCCCCGGAGTGATTCGGCCGCTGCGAGGAACCACGCTTCGAACTCCCGCATGGCGGCTACGACCCGGATCCGGCGGTCGGGCCGGGCCTCCTGCGCGTAGGCCAGCAACCGCGGGCCGAGCTCGCAGGGTAGATCGTCGTCCGCGTCCAGCAGCACCAGGACTCCTCCGTCCTCGCCCGCCTGGCTCGCCGCCAACGTCACGTACCTCTTCAGATCCTCCTGCTTGGCCAGGTTGGACCGGGGGACACGGATCGGTTTTCCGATGTCGATCTGTACTTCCGGTGCGAAGATGTCGCGGAGCCGACGAAGCAGGATGGGAACCGCCTCGACCTCGCCGTGTCCCTCCACGATGCAGGAGATTCGCACGTCAGCCCTCATCGGGTCCGAAGAGGACCAATTGCTCCGGCGTGAGTGTGACTGCCCTGGGGTCAGGTTGAAGCTGACCCATGCGGAGGAGGTCCCCGGCCGTGAACAGGTGCTCCCGGAGCGCCGTACGCGTTCCGGAGTCCAGCGGGCCGATCTTCGTTTCGCCGCGCCGGGACACGACGGCCAGGATGGCTTCGTCCGAAATCTCGTCGTTTGACAGCAACTCCGGACTGTGGCTCGTGACGGCGATCTGAGTGTGCTCGCTCGCGTCCGCGAGGCTGTCGGTCAGGACTCCGGCAGCGGCTGGGTGCAGGGCCGTCTCCGGCTCCTCGATCCCGACGAACGGAACGCCCGTTCCATCGGTGCCCACGTTCTGGAACAGGGCGATGAGTATCCCGAAGGCCCGAAGGGTCCCATCCGACATGTTCGCCGCGATGAATCGCCAGGGGTCTTTGGAACCGCTCACCTCCTGGCGGAACTCCAGGGTCTCCTTGGGGCCGACCGTGATGGCGTCGACGCCGCTGACACCCGGAACGATCTTGGACAGGTACTCCTCGATGCGGGTACGCACGTCGGGGCTGCGGTTCGCGAGGGTCTCCAGCACGCTCACGAGGTTGCTCCCGTCCCGGCTTAGGAGTATGCCCGGGTCGGGAGACTGCAACTCGCGGATCACGTCGGGGTTGAGGTTGTAGAACCCCATGTTCGAGAGGGCGTCGTAGATCGGTCGGAACTCGGGAAGACCGGACACGTTCACGAGGTACAATCGGTCTTTGACCGCTGCCGGGGGCACGGTCACACTGCTCTCGTTGACGCGTCCCCCCATGACCGAGTAGTGGCCGATCACCTGCCCCGTGATGCCGTGCCGCAGCGTGCACTCCTCGTGCTGAACGAAATAGCCTCCCTGGAGAGCACGGCTCTCCTTCGCCTTCGATCCGATGACGAAGGCGTAGTGACCCCTCGATCCATCGGGAAGGCGGAAATTGATCCGGATGCCGAAGTGCTTCGGGTGGCCTGTCGAACGGCGGCGCACCTCCTTGATCCCACCGCGGTCGCGAAGAGCGTGATCGAGGGAGTTCCGGAGTGCGTCGGTGACGAAGCGTAACGCGTCGAGGAAGTTGCTCTTGCCGGACCCGTTGGGACCGACCAGGTACGTCAGGTTCGCGAGAGCGACGTCACACGCGGCGATGCTCTTGTAGTTGCGCAAAGCGAGCCGCTCGATGAAGCGCGTGTGCCTGGGCGCCGCTTCCGGCGCCTGGAGCTCCAACGCGTAATCTGGATCCACGTTCGCTCTCCTTGTGGCTGATCGGCCCGAATCGGTGTAGACCAGGCTCCCTGCGAGGCACGGTCCAAACCTGCTTCGATCGGGGATGTTCAGCAAGTCGCGCCATCGCGCGGAATCGCACTTCATCATCTCCTTAGCGTCCCTGACCTGGATGCTTTCTGCTTTCCGTTGACACCGGGGCGGACCGCCGCTTACTTCGGTGTGTGCGCTGTCCGGCGCAAAGGGCGCGGGTCCGACGCGCCGTTCGACACTCCCCCGAGACGAGGAATCTCCGATGCCTGCCACCGCCACCCGCGCTCCCAAGCTCCGCCTGAGCCGCGACACCGTCCGCAACCTGGCCGTGAGCCGCAATGCGGCGGGACTCCCTGTCACCATCGACAGGGCCTGCAACACCTACGAGTGCGACATCACTCTGGCCTGCACCCACTTCGGCGGTTGCGTGACCGAGGTCGAATGCCTGTCCACTTTCTGTCCGCCCGCAGGCGCGGCGCGCTGACCGGACGACGCCCGCGGTGAACGGAGGTCCGCTTCCAACGGGGGCCGTCGGCGCAGCTGCCGGCGGCCCCCCGCCTTTCCTTGACTCCCCCCGCTCCTGACCCCTATTCTCCCCCCGTTCCGCATCCCGGCCCGAAAACCCCTGGAGGACCCGACCATGGCCAACGTCCCGCAGGACCTGCGATACACCAAGGAGCACGAGTACGTGAAGCCCGCCGGGGAGGAGGGGGTCTTCTTCGTCGGGATCACCGACTACGCGCAGGGCGAGCTGGGCGACGTGGTCTTCGTGGAGCTCCCCGCCGCCGGCACCGTCCTGGAGGCCCACCAGGTGTTCGGGACCATCGAGGCGGTCAAGGCGGTCTCGGAGCTGTACTCCCCGCTGGCCGGCGAGGTGGTGGAGGCCAACTCCGCCCTGGACGCCGACCCCGCCATCGTGAACGGCGACCCGTACGGGGCCGGGTGGATGATCAAGCTCCGCGTCTCCGACCCGTCGGCCGTGGACGGGCTCCTGGACGCCGCCGGCTACGAGCAGCTGATCGGCGGCTGACCCCGCCCGCGGACGGCGCGGCTCCCCGGGGAGCCGCGCCGTCCGCGTCTCCACCCCCGACCGGAGCGACCCCATGGCGAAGCTTACCTGGCACGGACACTCCACCTTCTCGCTGCACACCGACGACGGGACGCGGATCATCTTCGATCCGTGGCTGGACGAGAACCCCGTCTCCGACCTCCGCGTCAAGGACGTGGAGGAGCTGGACTTCATCCTCGTCACCCACGGGCACTACGACCACTTCGCCGACGTGGTGAAGCTGGCGAAGAAGACCGGCGCCACCGTGGTCTCCACCTTCGAGGTCGCCACCTTCGCGGGGGAGGAGGGAGCCAAGAACACCCACGGGATGAACATCGGCGGGGCGCACCGCTTCCCCTTCGGACGGGTGAAGATGACCATCGCCCACCACACCGGGACGGTGCACGGCGACAAGCACGGCCGCTACACCGCCACCCCCGCCGGCTTCCTGGTGACGCTGAACTCGGGGCTCCGCCTCTACCACGCCGGCGACACCGCGCTCACCCTGGACATGCAGCTCCTGCGCGGCCAGGTGGACGTGGCCATCCTCCCCATCGGCGACAACTTCACCATGGGGCCCGAGGACGCCGCCCGCGCCGTGGAGTTCATCGAGCCGAAGGTGGTGCTCCCCATGCACTACGACACCTTCCCGGTGATCAGGCAGGACACGGAGGAGTTCCGCCGCCTGGTCGCCGGCCGCGCCGAGCTGCGGGTGCTCGAGCCCGGCGAGAGCACGGAAATCTGAAAAGCAGGGGACAGGGGACAGTAGACAGGGGACAGCAAGAAACGACGAAGACGGAGCGGTCCTGCGTGGTGTAGTTGCAGGCTGTCCCCTGTTCCCTGTACCCTGTCCCCTATGCGTCTCATCGACACCCCGCCGGCCCGCGGCGCCTGGAACATGGCGGTGGACGCGGCGCTGATGGAGTCCGTCCGCGGGGGCGCCCCGCCCTCCCTGCGCTTCTACCGCTGGAACCCTCCCTGCCTCTCCCTCGGGCGCAACCAGCCGGCGTCCGGGCGCTACGACCTGGACGCGCTCCGCGAGCGCGGGATCGAGGTGGTGCGCCGCCCCACCGGCGGGCGCGCGGTGCTGCACGACCGCGAGCTGACCTACTCGGTGGTGGTGGCCGAGGGGGCGCTCGGCGGGCCGCGCGACGCCTACGCGCGGGTGAACCGGGCGCTCCTGGCGGGGCTGCGGCGGCTGGGGGTGGCGGCGGAGCTCCAGCCGCGCGGGGGGCGGGCGGCGGCTCCCTCGCTGGCGCCCTGCTTCAAGGAGCCCGCCGAGGGGGAGGTGACCGCCGGCGGGCGGAAGCTGGTGGGGAGCGCCCAGTGGCGGGAGCGCGGGGTGGTGCTCCAGCACGGCTCGCTCCTCCTGGCGGGGGACCAGGGCGAGGTGCGCGCGGTGACGCTCGGCGCCCCGCGCGGCGGCGCCGACGCCCCCCCGGCGACGCTGGCGGAGCTGTGCGACCCGCTCCCGTCGTGGGAGCGGCTGACCGCGGCGCTCGCGGAGGGGTGGGAGGAATCCACCGGCCTCGCCCTGCGCGCCGACGGGCTCACCGGCGCGGAGCGCTCCCGCGCGGAGGAGCTGGCGCGGCGCTTCGACGACCCGGCATGGACCTGGCATGCCTGATCCGCTTGCTCCGGGTCCCGGGCGCGGATTATGATGTCCGCCCCGCTGCACAGCGAACGTTCGTCGGGGGGAGAGCATGAAACGGTCGAGAGCGCTCAGGTCGGGATGTGCCGCGGCGGGACTCCTGCTGGCGGCGGCGTGCGGGGGAGGTGACGCAGGCTCCGGCGGCGGCGCGGCGGGGAAGGACGCCGGGACCCCGACCAACGGGGGGACCGCGGTGGTGGGGGTGCGCTCGGACTTCGGCGGCTTCAACCCGGTGACCAACAGCGCGCTGGTGACCGACGAGGTCATCAAGTTCATGCTGTTCACCCCGCTGGTGCAGTACGACGAGAAGCTGAACGTTCGGCCGTACCTGGCCGAGTCGTGGGAGCTGAGCGACACCAGCGTCACCTTCAAGCTCCGCGACGGGGTGACCTGGCACGACGGGAAGCCGCTCACCGCGGAGGACGTCAAGTTCACCTTCGACCTGGCCAAGAACCCCCAGGCCGCCGCGGGGGTGGTGTCCGCCTACCTCCCCATGGTGAAGTCCGCCACCGTGGTGGACCCGCGGACCATCCGCTTCGGCTTCACCGAGCCGCACGCCCAGCCGCTGGAGGACTTCTGGTGGGCCCCGGTCCCCAAGCACCTCCTGCAGTCGGTGCCGCCGGCCCAGCTCTCCCAGGCCCCCTTCAACCTGCGCCCGGTGGGGAGCGGACCGTTCAAGTTCGTCTCCTGGCAGCAGGGGCAGCAGCTGGTGCTGGAGGCCAACCCGCAGTTCCCGGCGGCGCTGGGCGGGCGCCCGCGGCTGGACCGCGTGGTGTTCCGGGTGATCCCCGAGGCCACCACCCGGCTCACCGAACTGGTGAACGGCTCGCTGCACATGGACTACTCCATCCTCCCCGGCGAGGCGCAGCAGGTGCAGCGGCAGCGCGGGGTCACGATCGAGCACTTCCCCTCGCGCGAGTTCACCTACCTGGGGTGGAACAACGAGCGCGAGCCGTTCCGCGACCCCGCGGTGCGCCGCGCGCTCGGCATGGCCGTCAACCGCGGGCAGATCATCCAGGGGATGATGTTCGGCTTCGCGCAGCCCGCGGGCTCCGTGATCCCCCCCTTCAGCCCCATGAACCCCGGCCTCCAGCCGATCCCCTTCGACCCGGCGGGGGCCCGGCAGCTCCTGGCCCAGGCGGGGTGGCAGGACACCAACCGGGACGGGATCCTGGAGAAGGGGGGGCGGCCGCTCCGCTTCGTCATCATCACCAACGCGGCGAACCAGCTCTTCCAGGACATCGCCACCGTGGTCCAGCGGCAGCTCCGGGACGTGGGCGTGCAGGCGGAGATCCGCACCATGGAGTTCCAGACCCTGCTCCAGCAGCACCGGGCCCGGGACTACGACGCCATCATCACCAACTGGACCTGGGACTACTTCAAGCCCGACCCGACGCCGCTCTTCTCCTGCGCGGAGGCGCGCAAGCCCAAGTCGGCCAACCGCACCGGCTACTGCAACCCCGAGGCGGACCGGCTGATGCAGGCGGGGCTGCGCGAGTCCGACCCCGCGCGCGCCAAGCAGAGCTGGGCGCAGCTCGCCCAGATCCTCCAGCAGGACCAGCCGCTCACCCTCCTCTACTGGACCGAGGAGCTCACGGGCGTGGGCGCGGGCCTGCGCGGGGTGGAGACCGACGCGCGGAGCGAGCTGGTGAACGTGTCGCAGTGGTGGATGCCGGGCGGCGGGCGCCGCTGACGCGGCGGAACTCCCTGTAAAGACGCGCAGTACACGTCTGGGAGCCCTGCGCCCGCGGGGCTCCCCGGCTGCCGGAGGCCGGGCGGACGCCACGGAAGACGACAGCCCATGACGAAGCCCCCAACGCTCCCGGTCCTGCTCCTCCTGGCCCTCCTCGCCGCGTGCGGCGGCGGCGGCGACGGGAAGGACGCCCCCGCGGACGGCGACCCGCAGCTTCCCGAGGCGCAGCGGTTCGGGGGGACCGCCGTCGCGGTGCTCGGCCAGGACGTGTCGGACATCAACCCGCTCACGTCCACGGACAACAACGCGAACCAGCTCCAGATGTTCGTGTTGTTCACCCCCGTGATCCGCTACGACGAGAAGTTCCGGCCGGTCCCCGGCCTGGCGAGGTCGTGGGAGGTCAACGCCGACACCTCGGAGCTGGTCCTCCACCTCCGCGACGACGTCCGCTGGCACGACGGGGTCAGGACCACCGCGCACGACCTGAAGCTCGCCTACGACCTGGCGCGGAACCCGGACACCGGGTACGCCAACACCTCGTTCTGGAAGCACTACGGCGAGGCCACCGTGGCGGACTCCTTCACCCTGCGGGTGAAGATGAGGCCCCACGCCGAGTACATGGACCCGTGGCGGACCTTCTTCGCCGTGCCGCGGCACGTGCTGGGCGGGGTGCCGGCCGCGGAGCTGAAGAACCACCCCTTCAGCACCCGGCAGCCGCTGGGGAACGGCCCCTTCCGCTTCGTCTCGCGCGTGCCCGGCCAGAGCTGGACCTTCGAGGCGAACCGGGACCACCCGGAGGAGCTGGGCGGCCGCCCCTACCTGGACCGCCTGGTGGTGCGCGTGGTCCCCGACGCCACGGCCCGCCTCACCGAGCTGCTGACCGGCCGGGTGGACTACTACGTCCAGGTCACCCCGCAGCAGACCCCGCGCATCGAGGCGTCGCGCGAGGCGCGGCTGGTCGCCTTCCCGTTCCGCTCCTACGTCTTCATCGGGTGGAACGCGCGGCGGCCGATGTTCCGCGACGAGCGGGTGCGGCGCGCGCTCACCATGGCCGTGGACAAGCAGGGGATCATCGACGGGGTGATGTACGGGTACGGCGAGGTAGCCCGCTCCTCCGTCCCCTCCATCTTCTGGCAGCACGACTCCACGGCCCACGCGGGGCTCCGCTACGACCCCGAAGCCGCGAAGCGCCTGCTGGCCGAGGCCGGGTGGCGCGACCGCGACGGCGACGGGATCGTGGAGAACGAGCGGGGCGAGCCCCTCCGCTTCGCCCTCAAGACCAACCAGGGGAACCAGGAGCGCAAGGACATCACCGAGGTGATCCAGGCGAACCTGCGCAGCGTGGGGGTGGACGCGCAGCCGACGCTGGTGGAGTTCGGGACGCTGATCGAGCAGCTCAACACCACGCGCGACTTCGACGCCGTGGTCATGGGGTGGGTGGCCGAGTTCCGCCCCGACGACGCGGACCTCTTTTCCTGCGACAAGCTGGACGAGCCCTACCAGTGGGTGGCGTACTGCGACCCGGAGACCGACCGACTCCTGGACTCGCTCTCGCGGATCGTGGACCGGGCGGCGGCGAAGCCCGTCTGGAGCCGCTACCAGCAAAAGATCGCCGAGGACCAGCCGTACACCTTCCTGTACTTCCAGCAGCGGCTGGAGGGGGTGTCCAGCCGGCTCCGCAACGTGCGCCCGGACGCCCGGGGCGACTTCGTGGGCGTGGACGAATGGTGGATCGTGCCGGGAGGGCGAGCCGGCAACTAACTCACAACGGCAGACGCTCGATGCGAAACGCGCGAAGCTGGTTCCGGACGGCGGGGCGGGCCCTGGTGCTGGGAGCGCTGGCCTGGACGGCCGCCTGCGGTGGGGACGGGGGCGGGGAGAAGGACGGAAAGGCCGGCCCCCCGGCGGGACGGGAGGGGGTGCAGCGGGGCGGGACGGCGGTGCTCTCCGAGCTGTCGGACATGAACAAGCCGCTCCCGTTCCTGTACGAGGGGAACGTGGACACCGACATCGGGGACATCCTGTACATGCCCCTCCTCCGGACGGAGTGGAGGGACGGGCGGGCCGTCTACCTGACCTCGCACGACAACCCCATGGCCCTCGCCTGGCACTGGGAGTACGCGGGGCCGGACTCCTCCGCCCTCCGCTACCGCATGCGCTCGGCGCTGAAGTGGTCGGACGGGCGGCCGATCACCGCGCACGACGTGGTGTGGACGTACGAGATGGCGGCGGACCCGCGGGTGGCCTCGCCCCAGAGCTTCTACACCGAGCAGATCGACTCGGTGAGGGCGGAGAACGACTCCACCGTCGTCTTCCACTTCAACCGGCGCTACTCGGAGATGGTGTACCACTCCGGCATCCCCATCGCGCCGAAGCACGCCTTCGAGGGCGCGGCCCCGGCGCAGATCCGCTCGCACCCGCGGCTTCTCCGGCCGGACAGCGGCAACCTGGTGGTGAGCGGCCCGTTCATGGTCGGGAGCTGGCGGAAGGGGCAGCAGGTGACCCTGGTCCCCAACCCCCACTTCCCGGTTCGCCCCAACCTGGACCAGATCGTCATCCGCATCATCCCCGAGGCGACCACCCGCCTGGTGGAGCTGCAGCGGGGGAGCCTGGACTTCACGCGCCCCATCCCGCACGACCAGATCCCCCGCCTGCGGAGCGAGGCGCCGGGCGTGCGCTTCGAGCGCGAGCAGCAGCGGAGCTACGACTACATCGCCTACAACCCGAAGGCCAACGACGCCTTCGCGGACCCGGAGATCCGCCGCGCGCTCAGCCTGGGGATCGACGCCCGGGGGATCATCCGCGCGCTCCAGATGGAGGACTTCGCCGCCCCGGCGGCGGGGCCGTACGCCCCCATCTTCCGCGACCTGTACGACCCCAGGCGGACGCCTCCGCTCCCGCACGACCCGGAGCAGGCCAGGCGCATCCTGGAAGCCAAGGGGTGGCGTGACGCGGACGGCGACGGGATCCGCGAGAAGGACGGGAAGCCGTTCCGGTTCACCCTCCTGACCAACACGGGGAACCAGCGGAAGGCGGACGTGCAGCAGATCGTCCAGCAGCAGCTCAAGCAGCTGGGCGTCGACGTCCGCCTGCAGCAGCTGGAGTTCAACACCTTCCAGGAGCGCCAGCTGAAGCGGAACTACGAGGCGCTGCTGGGAACCTGGATCGTGGGGCTGAGCGCGGACCTCACGCCGCTCTGGTCCACCAAGGGGGACTGGAACATCACCTCGTACGAGAGCCCGCGGGTGACGCAGCTCATCGAGCAGGCGCTCGCGCAGCCGTCGGAGCAGGCCGCGGCGCCGTACTGGCGCGCCGTCGGGGAGCAGATCTCCCGCGACCAGCCGTACACCTTCCTCTACTACTTCGACCAGGTGAGCGGCGTGAGCGACCGGCTCCAGGGGATCAAGATCGACACCTACGGCGCCTACCAGAACGCCTGGCAGTGGTGGGTCCGGAAGGATGCGAGGGGAGGGCCGGGAGCGCCGCCGCGGGCGGACACCGCGGCCCGGTGAAGCACCGGTGAGGCACCAGGGAGCGGGGCGGCCGGACGGCCGCCCCGCTCTTCGCAGGAGTCCGGTCCGATTTCTGCGGACGGGGGGGAGCGCGCCGTCCGGGGGTCAGGGCGCGACCACAGCATGGGCGACGACATGGTGACACGGATGAAGACGCTCCCGGAGGACGCCGCGTGATCGGCTACCTGCTCCGGCGCCTGCTCGGCGCGATCCCCCTCCTGCTGGGGATCCTGACCATCATCTTCTTCATCATCCATCTCGCCCCCGGCGACCCGACGGCGCGCTTCTTCAATCCGAACGTGTCGCCGGAAGTCATCGAGCAGATGCGCCGCAACCTGGGGCTGGACCAGCCTCTGCACATCCAGTACTTCAAGTGGCTGAGCGCCTTCGTGCGGGGCGACTTCGGGTACTCGTTCGGGCAGATGCGCCCGATCTCGGAGATCCTCCCGGAGACGCTCTGGAACACGCTCCAGCTCACGCTGATCTCCCTGGTCATCATCTTCGTCCTGGGGATGCTGATCGGGATCGTGCAGGCGGTGCGGCAGTACTCGCTGGCCGACAACGTCCTCACCTTCCTGGCGCTCTTCTTCTACTCCATGCCGAGCTTCTGGCTCGCCCTG
This sequence comes from uncultured Gemmatimonadales bacterium, assembly GCA_963733105.1. GTDB lineage: Bacteria > Gemmatimonadota > Gemmatimonadetes > Longimicrobiales > Longimicrobiaceae > JAFAYN01. The sequence continues at coordinate 395,068 of CAVTCB010000018.1, forward strand.
ATGCTGATCCTGTTCTTCTCGCTCAAGGCCAGCCAGTGGGGGTGGCCGATCTGGCTTCAGCTCCCGGCCACGCAGATGACCAGCGTGGGGGCGGAGTTCCTCCCGCCGGGGGCGCGGCTCTGGGACCGCATCCAGCACCTGATCCTCCCGGCGACGGCGCTGGGGATCGGCTCGGCGGCGGGGGTCGCGCGCTACATGCGCGGCTCCATGCTGGAGGTGATCCACCAGGACTTCATCCGGACGGCGCGGGCCAAGGGGCTCTCGGAGGGGAAGGTGATCTTCAAGCACGCCCTGCGGAACGCGCTGATCCCCATCATCACCCTGCTGGGGCTGTACCTCCCCTTCCTGCTGAGCGGCGCGGTGCTGGTGGAGACCATCTTCGCCTGGCCGGGGATGGGGCGGCTGATCGTGGAGGCGATCTTCCAGCGCGACTACCCCCTGGTGATGGCCACCTCCTTCGTGATCGCGGCGATCGTGGTGTTCGGAAACCTGATCTCGGACGTGCTGTACGCGGTGGTCGACCCCCGGATCCGGACGGAGTAACGGACGATGCGCGCTTCTCCCGACGTCGAAGCCTCGCCGCCCGAGCCGCTCCCGGAGACCCGGAGCCCGGCCGCGGCCACCCCCGTCCGCGGGGAGGCGATCACCTGGTCCCAGATCGTCACGCTGGTGCTGGCCTGGGGGCTGGTGTCCGGGCTGGCCTTCCTGTCCTGGGGGCGCATCACCGGGATGCCCGGGATGCGGCGGGTCCCGCTGGACATGTACGTGGCGGCCGCCACGCTGGCGCTCATGGCGGTGGGGCTCCTCCTCTGGACGCTGCGGGGGATGGCGCGCCGCCGCCGGGCGGAGGTGCGCGTCCGCGGCGACTCGCAGTGGGCCATCGCCGGGCGCCACTTCCGCCGCAACCGGATGGCCATGGCGGGGCTGGCGATCATGGTGCTCCTCTACGTGATCACCCTGGTGACCCCGCTGATCGCGCCCTACGACCCGGCGGCGCAGGGGGACATCGTCCTCACCCGCTACCTCCCCCCCTCGGGCGAGCACCTGATGGGGACGGACAAGTTCGGGCGCGACATCTTCTCGCGCGTGCTGTACGGGGCGCGCATCTCGCTCAGCATCGGCTTCATCGCGGTGGGGATCAGCGTCACGCTGGGGACGCTGGTGGGGGCGGTGGGCGGCTACTTCGGGGGGTGGGTGGACGGCATCCTGATGCGCTTCACCGACATGATGCTCTCCTTCCCCCGCCTGGTGCTCCTGATCGTGGTGATCGCCCTGTTCGAGCCCTCCATCTGGCTGGTGGTGACGGTGCTGGGGCTCACGGGGTGGATGGGGACGGCGCGGATCGTCCGCGGCGAGGTGCTCTCGCTGCGCGAGCGGGAGTTCGTGCAGGCGGCGCGGGCGCTGGGGATGGGCGACGGGCGCATCATCCTGCGCCACGTGATCCCCAACACGCTGGCCCCGGTGATCGTCTCCGCCACGCTCGGGATCGGGCAGACCATCCTGACCGAGGCGTCGCTCTCCTTCCTGGGCCTGGGCGTGCAGCCGCCCACGCCGAGCTGGGGGAACATGGTCTCCGACGGCCGCGACGCGCTGATCACCGCGTGGTGGATCGCGACCTTCCCCGGCCTGGCCATCGTCTTCACGGTGATCGCCTTCAACCTGCTCGGCGACGGCCTGCGCGATGCCCTCGATCCGCGGCTGAGGACGTGAGCAGTTGCGAAGCTTGGATTCGGGCGAGTCCCGGCGTTGCCGGGACCGCGCTCTATTCTGCTGGATACGATACGACCGTATCCAGCAGAACGGAGCCCCGGCAAACCGCCGCCGGGTCTCCGCCCTTCGGGTCACGATCGCTTTCGCAACTGCTGATGCCTGAACCGATCCTGCAGGTGGAGAACCTCCGCACCTACTTCCGCACCGACTCGGGGCTGGCCCGGGCCGTGGACGGGGTGTCGTTCCACGTCAACCCGGGCGAGACGCTGGGGATCGTGGGCGAGTCGGGGAGCGGGAAGTCGGTCACGTCGCTCTCGGTGATGCGGCTGATCCCCAACCCCCCGGGCCGCATCGAGCCGGGGTCGCGCATCCTGTTCCGCGGGGACAACGGGGTGGAGGACCTGGCGACGGTGTCGGAGGAGCGGATGCGCCGCATCCGCGGCAACGACATCGCCATGATCTTCCAGGAGCCGATGACCTCGCTGAACCCCGTCTTCACGGTGGGGGAGCAGATCATGGAGTCGCTCCGCCTGCACCAGAAGCTGGGGAAGCGGGACGCGCGCGACCGCGCCATCGAGATGCTGCAGCTGGTGGGGATCCCCATCCCGGAGCAGCGGGTGGACGAGTTCCCGCACCAGCTCTCGGGGGGGATGCGGCAGCGGGTGATGATCGCCATGGCGCTGGCGTGCGACCCCAAGCTGCTGATCGCGGACGAGCCCACCACGGCGCTGGACGTGACCATCCAGGCGCAGATCCTGGAGCTGCTGAACCGGCTCCAGGAGGAGCTGGGGATGTCCATCATCCTGATCACCCACGACCTGGGGGTGGTGGCCGAGACCTGCGACCGGGTGATCGTGATGTACGCCGGGCAGGTGTTCGAGGAGGGGTCGGCGGAGGAGATCTTCAGCGATCCGCAGAACCCCTACACGGAGGGGCTGCTCCGCTCCATGCCCAAGCTGGGCGAGGAGGTGGAGCGGCTGGCGGTGATCCCCGGGGTGGTCCCCGCGCCCACCAACTGGCCGGTGGGGTGCCGCTTCGCCAACCGCTGCCCCTACGGGTGGGAGAAGACGGAGCGCGAGGAGCCGCCGCTGTTCGAGGTCGGCCCCGGGCGCCGCAACAAGTGCTGGCTGGTGAACTACCCGGAGCGCCGCGAGGAGGTGCGCCGCGCGGGCGGCGGGTTCACCCCCGCGGGCGCGGTCACCGGGACGGGCGCCGCCACGCCGGTGGCGGGGACGCCGGAGGACGCCGCGCCCGGGGGCGGGGCGGGGGAGGAGGTGCGCTGATGGCTTCCACTCCGGAAGGGCGGACCCCCGCGGAGGGGCTGGTGGGCGAGGGGGTGGAGCGCGGCCCCGTCACCTCAGCGGGCGCCGGCCGCGGGGCGGTGAAGCGCATCCCCGAGGCGCCGGAGCGGCAGGAGCTCCCGCCCGCCAAGGGCGACTCGGACCTGCGCGGCCAGACCCCGGACCAGATGGAGCCCCCCGCCGACTCGCTCCTGGTGGTGCGCGGGCTCAAGAAGTACTTCCCCATCCGGAAGGGGTTCTTCAACTCCCACGTGGGGGACGTCAAGGCGGTGGACGGGGTGTCGTTCTTCCTGCGGAAGGGGGAGACGCTGGGGGTGGTGGGGGAGTCCGGGTGCGGGAAGAGCACCACGGGGCGCGCCATCCTGCGCCTGATCGAGCCCACCGCGGGCCGGGCGGAGTTCAAGGGCCGCAACATCTTCGAGATGGACCGCGGCGAGCTTCGCGAGATGCGCCGCGACGCGCAGATCGTCTTCCAGGACCCGTTCTCCTCTCTGAACCCGCGCATGACCATCGCGGAGATGCTCCGCGAAGTGCTCGGCATCCACGGGATCGCCAAGGGGAAGAAGGCGAACGACCGGGTGGCGGAGCTGCTCAGCATCGTGGGGCTCCGCCCCGACCAGGCGGTGCGCTACCCGCACGAGTTCTCGGGGGGGCAGCGGCAGCGGATCGGGATCGCGCGGGCCCTGGCGGTGGAGCCGGAGCTGATCGTGTGCGACGAGCCGGTCTCCGCGCTGGACGTGTCGGTGCAGGCGCAGGTCATCAACCTCCTCCAGGACCTGCAGCGGCAGTTCGGGCTCACCTACATGTTCATCGCGCACGACCTGTCGGTGGTGGAGCACATCTCCGACCGGGTGGCGGTGATGTACCTGGGGCGCATCGTGGAGCTGGCGGACGCGCGCGAGATGTACCGGAACCCGCTGATGCCGTACACGCAGGCCCTGCTGTCGGCGGTGCCGGTGCCGATTCCGGGGCGGAAGCGGGAGCGGATCGTGCTGCAGGGCGACGTCCCCTCGCCGGCCAAGCCGCCGCCGGGGTGCCCGTTCCACCCGCGCTGCCAGCACCCGTTGAAAGACGCGGACTGCGCCAGGATCGTCCCGCCGCTGGCGGACAAGGGGGGTGGGCACTTCGCGGCGTGCATCAAGGTGCCGCTGGGGGCGGGGGACAGGGCTCTGCCGGTGCTTCAGTAGGGAGTTCTGGATCTGGGGCCGCTCCGGAGCCCGGCCAAACAGCGGCCGGTCTCCTGCGCGGGGGCGGTGAGCCTCGCGAAACAGCCCGCGAGTCTCCCCACCCCGGAGTGAGCCAGCCGGAAACAGCCCCGGTGTCTCCCTCCGAACATCTTTTTATGGGTACGACGGAACTGCGAAACGACGGGGCGGCGCCTTCGCGGTGCCGCCCCGTCGTTCGTCGTTGCCGTCAGTCCGCGAAGGCGGACTTCGTGCCGTTGTTGCAGCGAATTCATTCGCCCGTGGTCCCTCCCCCCTGCACCATTCTGGAGCGCCCCGCACCGTTCCTGGCGCGCCGCTCTCCCCTCGCTGAAACGGTAAGCGCAAGGCGGGATTCGGGTTGCTGTCCGGTTAATCCTGGCTTGAAGTATGCTGCATGTCGAGACGTATCCCGCAGCAGAAGTCCTTCCCCGTTTCTCCCCATTCCGGAGGCCGTATGCGCCAGTTCCGTCCCGCCCTGCTCGCCGGGGCCGTCGCCGCCGTCGCCGCCTGCTCCGACCAGGGCCCCGTCGCGTCCGCCGCCGCGCCCGAGGAGGCGCCCCTGCTCTCCGCCTCGGCCGCCGGCCGCGCGGTGGAGGGGTCGTACATCGTGGTGCTGAAGGAGGGGGAGAACCCCCGCTCCGTCGCGGCGATCGCGGGGGTGGAGCCGCGCTTCGTCTACACCGCCGTGCTCAACGGCTTCGCCGCCACGCTGAACCGCGGGCAGCTCAACGCGCTGCGGCACAACCGCGCCGTGGCGTCGGTTGAGGAGGACCAGGTGGTGGAGACCAAGTCCACGCAGCTCAACGCCCCGTGGGGGCTGGACCGGATCGACCAGCGCAGCCGCCCGCTGGACGGGAAGTACAACTACACCTCCACCGGGAGCAGCGTCCGCGCGTACATCATCGACACCGGGATCTACACCGCGCACCCGGAGTTCGGGACCCGGGCGCAGAACGTCTACGACGCGCTCGGCGGCAACGGGCAGGACTGCAACGGGCACGGCACCCACGTGGCCGGCATCGTCGGGTCCACCACGTACGGCGTGGCCAAGCAGGTGCAGCTCCGCGGGATACGGGCGGTCAACTGCAGCGGGTCGGGCACCACCTCCGGGATCATCGCCTCCATCGACTGGGTGCGCCTCAACGCGCAGAAGCCCGCGGTGGCGAACCTGGCGCTGGGCGGCGGCTTCTCCTCCACCCTGAACACCGCGGTCAACAACCTCGCCAACTCCGGCATCTTCGTCGCCGTGGTCGCCGGGGGCGAGAACCAGAACGCCTGCAACGTCTCCCCGGCCAGCGCCGCCGCCGCCTTCACCACCGGCGCCAGCACCAGCACCGACGCGCGGGCCTCGTTCTCCAACTACGGGAGCTGCGTGGACGGCTTCGCCCCCGGGAGCAGCATCACCTCCACCTGGCTGGGCGGCGGGACCAACACCCTCAGCGGGGCCTCCATGGCGTCCGCGTTCGTGACCGGCGTGGCCGCGCTGTACAAGTCGGTCTTCGGCGACGCCGCCTCGGCCACCGTGGACAGCTGGCTCAAGAGCAACGCGACCGCGAACGTGCTCACCAACGTCCCGGCCGGCACGCCGAACCGCCTCCTCTACAAGTCCACCCTGTGACCGTCCCCACCTCTCATCCGACCGGAGGCCGCATGCGCCATCTCCGTCCCGCCCTGCTCGCCGGGGCCGCTCTCCTCGCCGCCTGCGCCGACCAGGGGCCCGTCGCCCCCGTCCGCGCCCCGGCCGACGCCGCGCCGCTCCTGGCCGCGGCGCCCGGCCGCGGCATCGGCGGCTCGTACGTCGTCGTGCTCAAGGAAGGAGCCGTCCCCCGCTCCGTCGCGGCGATTGCGGGGGTGGAGCCGCACTTCGTCTACACCGCCGTGCTCAACGGCTTCGCCGCGTCGCTGAACGACGGCCAGCTGGAGGCGCTGCGCCGCAACCCCAACGTCGCCTACGTGGAGGAGGACCAGGCGGTGGAGCCGCAGGCCACGCAGTTCTCCCCGCCCTGGGGGCTGGACCGCATCGACCAGCACAACCTCCCGCTGACCTCGTCCTTCACGTACGGCGGCACGGGAGCCTCCGTCCGGGCGTACGTCATCGACACCGGGATCAACCCCGCGCTGCCGGGCTTCGGGGGACGGGTGCAGAACGTGTACGACGCCTTCGGCGGGAACGGCGCCGACTGCAACGGGCACGGGACCGGGGTGGCCGCGGTGGTGGGCTCCAGCACCCACGGCGTGGCGAAGGGGGTGCAGCTGCGCGGGGTGCGGGTGATGGACTGCAACGGGACGGGGACCACCTCCGGGATCATCGCGGCGGTGGACTGGGTGCGCCTCAACGCGCAGCAGCCCGCCGTGGCGAACATGTCGCTGGGCGGCCCCGCCTCGGCCGCGCTGAACACGGCGGTCAACAACCTGGCGGCTACCGTTTTCACCGCCGTGGCGGCCGGGCACAGCGGGTCCCTCGCCTGCAACTATTCCCCGGGGGCCGCGGTGAACGCCTTCACCACCGCCGCGAGCACCATCGCCGACGCGCACATGGCCGGCTCCAACTACGGGAGCTGCGTGGACGGCTACGCGCCCGGGCACAACATCCCCACCCTGGCGCTGAACGGGGCCGTGGTCACGCGGAGTGGGACGTCCATGGCCGCGCCGCACGTGGCGGGGGTCGGGGTGCTCTACCTGGCCTCCTTCCCGTCGGCCACCGCCTCCACGGTGAACCTCTGGATCAAGAACAACGCGACCGTGGGCGTGCTCACCGGCGTCCCGGCCGGCACCCCGAACCGGCTGCTGTACAAGGGCACTCTCTGATGCGAAAAGGGCCGGACGGGGCACCATGCCCCGTCCGGCCCTTCCGCTCGCCCGCGCGCTCAGAGCGACAGCTCGACGCCCACGGTGACGAAGAGCTGGTTCATCCATCCCTGGTCCCCGTTGAAGTTGGAGACGAAGTCGTTGAAGCCGTAGCGGAGCGCCAGGTTGGGCGTGAAGGAGAGCGAGTTGGAGGCTCCCAGGTTCAGGGCCAGGTCGGACTGCCCGCCCTCGTAGCGCGCCTCCCCCGCCCCGAGCTCCAGGACGAGCGGGGCCGCACCCTCCCCGGCGCCGCCCGGGAAGTACGTGTACTGCAGCCCCGCGCTCCAGTGCTCCACCCGGACGTCGTCTCCCTCCACCGTGAAGCCGAGCGGGAGCCGGCCGACCAGCCGGGGCGTGAAGCGCTGGAAGTTGCCGTAGACCCCCCACCGTCCGGCCAGCCGGAGCCCCGCCCGCGCGCCGTACCCCCAGTCCCCGTTCAGCTTGGCGCTCTCCTCCGGGAGCCTCCCGAAGAAGCCGTACCCCGCGTACGGCGCCACCGACAGGCGCTGGGCGTGCGCCGGCGCGGCCAGCGCCGGCGCCCAGCAGGAGGGCGGAAAGGAGCACACGCTTCGTCGTCATCGTCTCTCTCTCGATCGTGTCTGGGTTCAGGGCCGGGGCGGAAGCCCCTTGAACTTACGCCGCGCCTCGATGGTGTGAAGCCCCCGCGCGTGCACGGCGCCCCACGCCCCGCGCTTCCAGGCGGCCAGCCGTGCCCGCAGGCGGACGGCCAGCGGCGGGCGCTGCGCCGCCTGGGCCGCCGCCAGCATCCGCGCCAGCAGCGTGGCCTCCAGGTCGGGCTCGGTGCGCAGGCGCTCCGACCACGCCGCCTGCTCGTGGCAGGGGCGGACGCGGTACACGTCGCGCCGGTACGCCGCGGGGAACTTGACGGCCCCCAGGCGCGGCACGAAGGCCACGCGCCCCCCCGCGTCGTGGATGCGCCGCCACAGGTCCGCCTCCGGGTCCACGTCCAGCTCCCGGTAGTCCCGCCACCCCCCCACCGCCAGCGCCGCCTCCCGCCGGTGCAGCACGCACGACGGGGGAATCCACATCCCCGGGCGGTACGGGTGGGGGAGCTTCGGCGCGGGGACCGGCTCGCCGCCCTGCGCGTCCACCGAGGCCGTGATCGCGTAGGCGAGGTCCGCCCCCGCGTCCGCGGCGGCCACCAGCACGGCCAGGTGGTGCGGGAGCCACAGGTCGTCGTGCCCCAGGTACGCCACCAGCTCCCCTCGCGCCTGCCGCAGCCCCTCGTTGTTGGGCCACGCCGCCTGTCCGAAGTTGCGGGGGAGGTTGATCCACCGCACCCGCGGGTCGCCGATCCGCCCCACCACCTCCTCCGAGTCGTCCGTGCACCCGTCGCCCACCACCAGCACCTCCAGGTCTCCGAACGTCTGCGTCAGGGCGCTCCCCACCGAGTAGGGGAGGACGCTGCTCCAGTCGTAAGTGGCGACGACGACGGTGACGCGCGGCACGGCCCGCTCCTCAGCTCCAGCGGAAGGGGATCAGGTCGTTGTCCAGCGGGAGGCGGTACTTGTCCGGGTCGGCGTGGTCGTAGGGGCGCGTGGGCATGTTCACGAACACGGCGTCCGCGGTCCCCACGTTGCGCACCGCGTGGTACACCCCCGCGGGGATGGTGAAGAGCGCCCGGTTGTGCTCGCTGAAGAACATCTCGTTCACCATCCCGTGCGTCGGCGAGCCCTCGCGGCCGTCGTACAGGACCACCTGGAGCGTCCCGAAGAGCGTGGAGATGCGGTCGTCCTGCCTGCGGTGCACCACCCACCCCTTCACCGCCCCCGGGCGGATGGCTACCTGGTACACGTAGACCAGCGGGTCCGGGTGCACCCCCCAGGCGGGGTCGAACATCTCGCACACCGTCCCGCGGTCGTCCGGGAGGGTGGCGAGGGGCCTGACGCGCACCCCGTCGATCACGGGGCGGACGGACCGCCCCTCCGCGTCGACGGTCTGCACGTCCTTGCGGGTGTGGCTCAGGTCCACGGATGGGGGCGTGACGGACATGGGGCTCCGGGGTTCAAAGGGGCAGGGCGCGGACGTCCCAGGGAAGGGGGATGGCGAGAAGGCCGCGCCGGGGAGCGGGGAAGCCCGCGAAGGAGCCGCGGTCCTCCAGCTCGAAGAAGACGCCGCCGCGCTCGTCCACCATCTCCACACGGGGGACGGTGAGCGCGGCCTGGACCTCGTAGACGCCGGCCTGGAGGAGCGGCGCCGGGAGGGCGAGGGTGGCGACGTGGCGCCCCGGGGCCTTGGGGAGCGGCGCGCCCATCTCCGGCCCGGCGTGGTTGGCCCAGTCCGTCTCCCGGCTGGTGAGCACCGTCTGTCCGCCGCGGGCGAGGACCGTGCAGCGCAGCACCAGCGAGGGGAAGGGGCGGTGCACCACGAACTCCACCTCCACGCGCACCGGCTCCAGGAGGTCGTGCGCGGCGCGGGGCTCCCCGTCCGCGCCGAGCACGCGCACGCGGGTGACCTGCGCGCGCCGCTCCGGCTCCTCCGCGAAGACGGCCTCGCCCTCCCCCGCGCCCGCGGCCCCGCGCAGCCGGGCCAGGTAGCGCTCCGCCACCTCGTCCACCGGCCCGTCCGCCACCAGCTCCCCCGCGTCCAGGCAGAGCGCGCGGCGGCAGTACGCCCGCACCGCGCCCAGGTCGTGGCTCACCAGGAGCACCGTCCTCCCCTCCGCGGCCGCGGCGCCCATCCGGTCCAGGCAGCTCGCCCGGAAGGCGGCGTCCCCCACGGCCAGCACCTCGTCCAGGAGGAGCACCTCGGTGTCCAGGTGCGCCGCCACCGCGAAGCCCAGCCGCAGGTACATCCCGCTGGAGTAGAACTTCACCGGGGTGTCCAGGAACGCCTCCGTCCCCGCGAAGGCGACGATCCGGTCGAAGCGGCGGGCCACCTCGGCGCGCCCCATCCCCAGCACGGCGCCGCTCAGGAAGACGTTCTGGCGGCCGGTCAGCTCCGGGTGGAAGCCGGTCCCCACCTCCAGCAGGCTCCCCACCCGCCCGCGCAGCTCCACCCGCCCCGCCGTGGGGTCGGTGACCCGCGACAGGACCTTGAGGAGCGTGCTCTTCCCCGCGCCGTTCCTCCCGATCAGCCCCACCACCTCGCCCCGGCCCACCTCGAACCCCACCCCGCGCAGCGCCCAGACGGAGTCCTCGCCCGCCGGGGCGCTCCGCCCGGCCAGGCGCGCGGGGAGCCGCGCCAGGGCGTCCCGCAGCGTCCCGTAGCGGGCGCGCGCCTTGTCGCCCAGGCGGTAGCGCTTCCCCAGCCCCTCCACCCGCACCGCGGGGCCGCTCACGCGGCGGCCCCGGCGCCCATGCCGAGCTCGGCGCGGGACAGGCGCTCGATGCGGTCCAGGTGCCAGCGGAGGAGCGGCGTCGCCAGGGGGACGGGGAGGAGCGCCACCGTCCACCACCACGCCGCCCAAGCCGCGCGGCGCGTCCACGGCCGGTTCGCGTCCGCGGCGTACGAGCGGCTCACCCCGCTCGCGAGGGCGAGGAGGGCGGCGGGGCCGGCGCGCCGGTCCGCGCCGACCTTGGCGCAGACCAGCCGCTCCGCGCGGAGCGCCCGCTCCATCCGGGCGCGCACCGGCGAGCGGTACGGCTCGGGGAGGCTCTCGCAGGCGCGCAGCGACCCCTCCATGGCGTCCGCGATCCGCCGCCGGTGCGCGCGCATCTCCCCCGCGCCGGCGTACGCGCCGCTCCGGCAGTAGCGGTTCCCACCGTGCACGCGGTACGAGCCCAGCGCCTCCTGCACCGCCGCCACCTCGCCGAAGAGGGGGGCGAAGAGGCAGAGGTACGAGTCGGCGCAGATGCGGAAGTCCTCCTCCGGGACCGGCATCACCCGCTCCAGGAAGCTCCGGGCGAAGACGTTCCCGCTGGTGGGCGGGGAGACGTACCCCCCGCTCCCGGCCAGCTCCGGGCGCAGGTCCCCGTCGGGGAGGCGCTCCGTGTACAGCGGCTTCGCCTTCCCCGTCGCCCGCCCGGCCCCGTCCACGATGCGCAGGAAGAAGTGGAGCTTGGAGAGGCCCTCCCGGGCGCCCCAGGCGTCCACCACGCGCTCCGCGCAGCGGGGGTCGAGGGAGTCGTCGGCGTCCAGGAAGTGGACCAGATCCCCGCGCGCGGCGCGGAACCCCGCGTTGAAGGCGGAGGCCTGGCCGCCGTTGGGCTTGAGGACGGCCACCACGCGGTCCCCGAACCCCCGGATCACCTCCCGCGAGCCGTCCGTCGAGCCGTCGTCCACCACCACCACCTCCACGCGCGGATGGCTCTGCGCCAGCGCGCTCTCCACAGCCGCGGGGAGGAACGCCGCGTAGTCGTGGTTGTTGACCACGATGCTCACCAGGGGGGTGCTACGGTTCACGGCGCGGAGCGGAGGAGGGCGGCGGGCGGGCGCGCGGACGCGTGCACGGGGAAGTAAGCGGGAGGCGGGGCCCGCCGCAAGACGGCCTCCGCGTTGACAAGCGCCGCGGGGCGCGGGAGATTCCCGGGGCGGCTCGCCCTCCGCCTCGAAACAGCCCATCCGCGATGCAGCTCCATCCCTGCTTTCCCGAGTTCCTCCGCCTGGCGCGCACCGCGACGCTGGTCCCGGTCTCCCGCGAGTTCCTGTTCGACACGGACACCGCGGTGTCCGCGTACCACAAGCTCGCCCGCGGGCCCTTCGGCTTCCTCCTGGAGTCCGTGGTGGGCGGAGAGCGCTGGGCCCGCTACACCTTCCTGGGGACGGAGCCGCGCTCGGCGTGGCGGCTGGTGGGGGACCGCATCGACCGCTGGAGCCCGGAGTCGGGGTGGACCGAGGGGGAGCGCTCCCCCGACCCGCTGGCCGACTTCGACCGGCTGGTGGGGCGCCACGTCCCCGCCGAGGTCCCGGGGCTCCCCCGCTTCTGGGGCGGGGCGGTGGGCTTCTTCGGGTACGACGTGGTCCGCCACGTGGAGCGCCTCCCCGCCCCCCCCGCGGAGGGGCTGGGCCTCCCCGACGCCCTGTTCATGCTCACCGGCGTGGTGGTGGCGGTGGACAACCTGTTCGGGCGCGCGCGCGCCGTGGCCGCGGTGGAGACGGAAGGTGCGGACGAGGCCGAGCTGCGCCGCCGCTACGACGCCGCGGCCGCCGAGGTGGAGGAGACCGTCGGGCGCATCCGCGACGGGGAGGGGCCCCGCCCGCTGGCGGTGCGCGACGCCCCGGCGGAGGACCCCCCCTTCCGCAGCACCTTCACCCGCGAGGGCTTCGAGGCGGCGGTCCGGCGCGTCCAGGAGTACGTCCGGGCGGGAGACGCCTTCCAGGTGGTCCTGTCGCAGCGGCTCTCCCTCCCGCTGGAGGTCCCCCCCTTCGACCTGTACCGCGCGCTCCGCACCCTGAACCCCTCGCCGTACCTCTTCTACCTGGAGCTGGACGGCTTCCAGCTCGTGGGCTCGTCGCCCGAGGTGATGGTGCGGCTGGAGGACGGGGTGGTGACCGTGCGCCCCATCGCCGGGACGCGCCGCCGCGGGCGCAGCGAGGAGGAGGACGCGGAGCTCTCCGCCGACCTCCTGGCCGACCCCAAGGAGACGGCCGAGCACCTGATGCTCCTGGACCTGGGGCGCAACGACGTGGGGCGCGTCGCCCGCTTCGGGAGCGTGCGGGTTCCGCAGCGGATGGCCATCGAGAAGTACTCCCACGTCCTGCACCTGGTCTCCACCGTGGAAGGGGAGCTGCGCGACGGCCTCTCGGCCATGGACGTGCTCCGGGCCTCCTTCCCGGCGGGGACGGTGTCCGGGGCCCCCAAGGTGCGGGCCATGGAGATCGTCGACGAGCTGGAGCCTTCCCGGCGCGGGGCGTACGCGGGGGCCGTGGGATACGTCGCGCACGGCGGGCGGACGCTGGACACCGCCATCGCCATCCGCACCGTGGTGGTCCGGGACGGGGAGGCGCACGTGCAGGCGGGCGCGGGGATCGTGGCCGACTCCGTCCCCGCCGCGGAGTACGAGGAGACGCTGAACAAGGCGCGCGCCCTCCTCCGGGCCGTGCAGGTGGTGGCGCCGGAGGGCGCCCCCCGGTGAGGCGGCTCCCCTGGCTCCCCGCGGCCGCCGTGGTGGCGGCGCTGGCGCCCGCGCCGCTCCGCGCGCAGGAGCCGGTGACCGTCTCCGGGACGGTGGCGCGCGCCGACGGCGCTCCCGCGGCCGGTGCGACGGTGCGCCTCCCCGCCCTGGGGGTGGAGACGGTCGCCGGGCGCCAGGGCGAGTACCGGCTGGTGGTGCCGGGCGGGCGGGTGAGCGCGGGCGACCAGGTCCGCATCGAGGTGGCCGGGGAGGGGCTCCGGGCGGAGTCGCGCACCCTCACCCTGACCCCCGGCGCCCGGCTGACGCAGAACTTCCGCCTGGCGCGCGAGCCCGGCCCCGCCGCGCCGCCGCCGGTCTCCCCCGCGGCGGCCCCGGCGGCTCCCTCCGTCTTCGGCGTCACCCGGGTGTCCGGGGAGGAGCTGCGGCGCTCCGGGGAGACGCACCTGGCGGCGGCGCTCGCCGGGCGGGTGGCCGGGGTGGTCCCCACGGAGTGGAGCGGGGAGGCGGGCGCGGCGACGGCCGTCCGCGTGCGCGGCCCCCGCACCTTCGCGGGGAGCTGGCAGCCGCTCTGGGTGGTGGACGGGCAGCCGGTGAGCGGGGCCACCTTCCTCAACGGCTACGGGATGGAGGGGGCGGGCGGGGGCTCCCCGCTGGCCGGGGCGGCGGCGGTCGACCGCGCCGCCGACATCCCCCTCCACGACGTGGAGTCGGTGGAGGTGCTGCGGGGCCCCGCGGCGTCGCTCGAGTACGGGGCCGGCGGCGGGGCGGCCGGGGTGGTCCGCGTCACCACCCGCCGGGGCCGCCCGGGCCCCACGGCCTATGCCTTCCGCTCGGCGCTGCGCACCGAGGAGGCGGCCCGCACCGTCCCGCTCCAGCGCAGCTTCGGGGTGGGGACGGGGGGGCGGTCCACCGCCTGCTCCACCCCCGACTGCTTCCTGGCCGGCGACTTCTTCTCCTGGGGGCCGAGGCTCGCCCCGGGGACCCCCACCTTCGACCACGCGGGCGAGGTGTACGCCGGGGGGCTCACCCTGGACACCTCGCTCTCCGCCTCGGGGGGGAATGCCCGCTCGGTCTTCCACGCCTCCGCCTCGGGGGTGCGCGCGGACGGCTTCCTGGCGGGGGACGGCGACCGCTACGGGCGCCAGACCGTTCGCCTGAGCGCCACGCACCGGCCGCGGGAGCGGCTGACGCTGGGCGCCGGCTTCGCGCTGGCGCGCACCGACGCCGCCTTCGCCCGCGGGGGGAGCACGGCGAACGGGGTGCTCCTGGCGGCGCTCCGCACCCCCCCGGACTTCGACAACCGGGACCCGCTCACCGGCGGGGGGCTGCACCGCAGCTACCGCTTCCCCGCGCCCGCGCCGGGGTCGGAGCTGCGCAGCCGTGGCTTCGACAACCCCTTCTACGCGCTGTACGAGGGGGAGAACACCCAGGAGGTGGGGCGCGTCCTCGGCGGCGTCACGGCGTCGTGGACCCCGCTGCGCCGGCTCCGCGTGGAGTGGGCGCTGGGGGCGGACGCGTACCGCGACGACCGGCTGGACGGCCGCCCGCAGCAGAGCTCCGGCCCCCAGCCGGGGGGGAGCGTGATCCGCCGCCGCTTCACCGAGCGGACGCTGGACCACGCCCTGAGCGCCACCCTCGACTTCGCGCCGCGGAGCTGGCTCTCCGGGAGCGTCGCCGCCGGGCAGAACCTCCGCGAGCACCGCCTCGGCCAGCACTCCGAGCTGGGCCGCCCGCTGATCCTCCCGGAGCCCTTCACCCTCGACAACACCGGGATCCGGCTCACCCCCCCGGACTTCCGCGAGATCCGGCGGCTGGAGGGCTACTGGCTGCAGGGGACGGCGGAGGTGGCGGGCGGCCTCGCCCTCCTGGCGGGCCTCCGCACCGACGCCCTGACCGACGCGGAAGGGGCGGGCGAGCGCGGCTGGTTCCCGCGGGCGGGCGCCGCCTGGAGCTTCGCCCGGGCGCTCCGGCTCCCGGAGGCGCTGGTCGGCTCCGGGACGGTGCGCCTGGCCCACGGCCGGAGCGGGAGCCGTCCCGCCCTGTACCTCCTGCGCGACCTGCGCCCCCCCTCGCTGCTGGCCGGCCTCTCGGAGGCGTCGCCGGCGGCCGGGGGAGCGGCCCCGGTCGCCGCGGAGACCGACGTGCGCCTGGAGCGGGTGGCGGAGACCGAGGCGGGGCTGGAGCTGGAGCTGCTCCGCGGGCGGGCCGGGCTCCGGGCGACCCGCTACCTCGCCGACGCCACGGACGTGGTGGTGGGCCCGCTCCCCGGGCAGGCCGGGGCGCGCATCCGCGACGAGGGGTGGGAGGCGGAGCTGGCGCTGCGTCCGTACACCCGCGGGAGCGTCGCCGTGGAGGTGGGGCTCGTCTGGGCGCGCAACCGCAACCGGGTGCTCGGCCTGGGCGACCCGTCGCTCGCGGCCGTCCCCTACCCGTTCGCGGCGGCCTCCTTCGCCGGGAGCGTCGCTTCGGCGGAGGTGGGCCGGCCGCTGGGGGTGGTCCGCGGGCAGGACTTCGCGCGCTGCGGCCGGGGGCTCGACCGGGTGGGGGCGCACGACGTGGGTGCCGCCTGCGCCGGGGAGCCCGACGGCGCTCTGTACCTGGGGGCCGACGGGCTACCCGGTGCGCGACCCCACGGAGCGGGCCATCGCCGACCCGAGCCCCGACTGGACCGGCGGCGCGACCGCGGCGGTCCGGGTGGGGGCGCTCCGCCTGGCGGCCCGGGTGGACACGCGGCAGGGGGGGGAGACCGTCAACCTGACCCGCGCCTCGCTCTACCAGTTCGGGACGCACCGGGACACCGGGGAGCGGGGCCGGCGCGTCACCTTCGGCTTCGACTGGATGCAGGGGCCGGTGGCCGGTCCGGGGGCGGGGCGGTCGGTGGAGCTGGGGGAGGGGTGGTTCACCGGCGAGGGCGGGGCGGCGGGGCCGCGCGCGCCCTTCGTGGAGGACGCCTCCGTGACCCGGCTCCGGGAGCTGTCCGTGGCGTACACCCTGGAGCGGCCCTGGCTGCGGCGCGCGCTCGGGCTGCGCGCGGTGGAGGCCGCGGTCGCGGGGAGGAACCTGCGGAGCTGGACCCGCTACACCGGCGCCGACCCCGAGGCGAGCGTGGCGGGCGCGGCCTTCCCCGGCCGGGGGGTGGACTGGTACGGGCACCCCCTGGCCCGGGGGGTGACCGTCACCCTCTCCCTCACGCGCTGACCCGGCGGGCCCGTACGTATTCTTGACACGCCGTGACGGCGCCTCTATATGTAAGTCTCCCAGACCAGCACGACCCGTTCTCCACGCTTCGCTCTTCTCCTCGCGCCTTGTCGGCGCCGCCGACCGGCGGCGCTTGCTCCTGATTCAGGCTCGGACCCGTCGGTTCCCTTCTTTTTCCTATTCCCCCGCGGCGGAAAGGAGGCTCTCCATCGTGTGCGTCCCGCGGTGCGCGGTCCCGGAACGGGCACGCCGCACCGGTTCTCGACAACCGAATTGAAAACCGGGAGGAACAGGAGATGAGAAAGCTTCGTTGGCTGACGGCGATAGGCCTCGCCTTGGCCTTCGCCCCGCTGGCCGCCGCCGCGCAGGAAACCACGGTCAGCGGCCGGGTGACCCGCGAGAACGGCGGGCCCGTGGCGACGGCGAACGTCCGCATCCCCGCGCTGAACGTGGGTGTGGTGACCGGTGAGGACGGCACGTACCGGATGACGATCCCGGCCTCGCGCGCGCAGGGCCAGCAGGTGACGGTGACGGCCTCGCAGGTGGGGCTCGCGGCGCAGAGCCGCAGCGTGACGCTCGCCCCGGGCGCCGCCATCACGCAGAACTTCCAGCTCGGGTCCGACCCGTTCCAGCTCGAGGCCCTGGTGGTCACGGGCGTGGGGACGGCCACCACCCGGGAGCGGCTGGGCACCTCCATCGCCTCCGTGTCGGGCGAGAGGCTCACCCAGGTGCAGGCCCCCAACGTGGTGAGCGCGCTCGCCGGCAAGGCCGCGGGCGTGCAGGTGCTCACCGCCTCCGGTGAGCCCGGGGCCCCCACCTCCATCCGCATCCGCGGCGTCAACACCCTCCAGAACGTGGGCGTCGGCCCGCTGTTCGTGGTGGACGGCGTCCCCATCAACACGCAGGAGAACGTCCTCCCGGCCACCGTGCGCTCCGTGGGCGGCACCTCCGCCAACCCGGTGACGCTCGCGGGGACGGTGTCCTCCAACCGGATCTCGGACATCAACCCGAACGACATCCAGTCGGTCGAGATCCTCAAGGGCGCGGCGGCGGCGGCCATCTACGGCGCACGCGCGGCGCAGGGCGTGGTGCTCATCACCACCAAGAAGGGCACGGCGGGCCCGCCCCGCGTGACGCTGTCGCAGACCGTGACGACGGACGAGGTCATCAGCACCTACCCGCTGCAGCGCTCCTTCGCTGCCGGCGTGGCGGGGGTGAACTCCAACAACCTCCGGAGCTGGGGCGCGCCGATCACCGGCCAGTCCTTCGACCACTTCGGCGAGCTGTTCGAGAGCGGCCGGATCAACGAGACCAACCTGACCGTCTCCGGCGGCAACGACCGCACCACCTACTACCTGTCGGTGGGCCGCTTCGCCCACGACGGGATCGTCACCGGCGACAACGACTACTTCGACCGGTACACGACCCGCCTGCGGGCATCGCAGATGCTGGGGAGCCAGATCACCCTCTCCGGCAACTTCGCCTACTCGCAGTCCGAGGCGGGGTACATCCAGACCGGCTCCAGCGCCTCCGGGCTCCTGCTCGCCGGGCTCCGCACGCCGCCCAGCTTCAACAACTGCTCGAACGACAACGGGGACCGCTGCTACCTGACGTCCAACGGGTTCCAGCGCTTCTACGACCGTCCCGTACCCACCGCCCAGAACCAGGTGGGGACGTTCGACAACCCGTTCTGGATCATCAACGAGAACCGCACCAGAAGCGAGGTGGGGCGCGCCTTCGGCAACGTCGCCGTGGACTACACGCCGACCGACTGGCTGAAGCTGAACTACACCCTCGGCAACGACTACTCGGCGGACGACCGTCTCGAGTTCTTCCCCACGGGGAACGCGCTCCAGGCGAACGGCTACCTGGGCGACGCCACCATCGTCTTCCAGCAGCTCAACCAGGACGCCACCGCCACCTTCACGCACGACCTGAGCAGCGCGCTCGGCGGGTCGCTGACGCTGGGGTGGAACCGGAACGCGCGCGACTTCCGCCGGCAGTACGTGGAGGGGACCACCTTCATCGCCCCCGGCGTGTTCCAGCTCGACAACACGCTGGACCGTACTCCGGACAACTACGAGTACCACATCCGCAGCGAGTCCTTCTTCGGGCAGCTGCAGACCAACGTGTTCGACCAGCTCTTCCTGACCGCGGCGCTCCGCAACGACGGCTTCTCCACCTTCGGCGAGAGCCAGCGGCGGCACTGGTACCCCAAGGCGAGCGCGGCCTGGACCTTCTCCGAGACGCTGGGCCTCAGCGACCGCCTCCCGCTGCTGACCAACGGCAAGCTGCGCGCGGCGTGGGGGCAGGCGGGTAACGAGCCGCCGGTGTACGGCACCATCGGCGGGTTCACCGCCGCGGACATCGCCGACGCGGGGTGGGGCACCTTCATCCGCCCGACCACCGGCGGGCAGGGCGGGGCCTACCGCGGCGCCACGCGGGCGCAGCCGGACCTGGGCCCGGAGCGCACCACCGAGACCGAGGCGGGGCTCGACCTGGCCCTCCTGGACAACCGGGCCAACCTGGGCGTGACCTACTACATCGCCCGCACCGAGGACGCCATCCTGCAGGTGCCGCTGGCGCGCTCCACCGGCTTCACCCAGCAGCAGCGCAACGCCGCCTCCATCCGCAACCAGGGGTGGGAGGTGTCGCTCGACCTGCGCCCGGTGGAGACCTCCCGCTTCACCTGGGAGATCGGCGGCAACTGGTCCACCAACGACAACGAGGTCCTCTCGCTGGGTGACGAGGCCACGCAGTTCATCGGCCTGGCCGGCGGCTTCACCAGCGCCTCGGGCGCGGCCGTGGTCGGCTACCCGGTGGGCGTGCTGCGCGGGACCGACTTCGCCCGCTGCGGCAACGGCCTCACCGTGCTGAACTCCGGCGGGACCGCGCACAACGTCGGCGCGGCGTGCGAGGGCCAGCCGAACGGCGCGCTGTACATCGCCGCCAACGGCTTCCCGGTCCTGGACCCCACGCTCCGCGTGATCGCCGTCCCGCAGCCGGACTGGACGGCGGGGCTCCGCAGCAGCGTCACCCTGTTCTCCGCGCTCCAGGTGTCGGGGCTCCTCGACGTCCGCCAGGGCGGCGAGATCTGGAACGGGACCCGCGGCGCCACCTACTCCTACGGGACGCACAAGGACACCGAGGTCCGCGCCAACTGCACCGGGGCCACGCTGGTGTGCACCGGGAACGAGAAGGTCTTCGGACAGACCATCTTCGAGGGCGAGCCGGTAGTGGGCCCCGGCGCCGGGCGCTCCGTGCCGATCGGGCAGAACTGGTACTTCAACGGCCAGGGGAACAGCTTCAACGGTCCGGGCCGCCAGTTCGTGGAGGAAGCCGGTTTCGTGAAGCTCCGCGAGATCTCGCTCAGCTACACGCTCCCGACCCGCATCTCCGGCCGGCTGGGGATGGGGGGATCGACCTGCGCGTCGCGGGCCGCAACCTCAAGACCTGGACCGACTACACCGGCTTCGACCCCGAGACCAACCTGGGCGGCGGGACCAACCAGCAGGGCGTCGACTACTACAACAACCCGCAGTCGCGCCAGTGGATCTTCAGCGTCAACCTGAACCGCTAAAGGAGCCGTTCGCGCATGTATAAAAGAACCAAAGCGGCTCTCGCCGTCGTCGCGCTCACCGGCACGCTCGGTGCCTGCGACGACTTCCTGACGGGCCCCGGAGTCAGTGACAACCCCAACGCGCCGCTCGACGTCGGGACTTCCCAGCTCTACCAGGGGATCCAGCTGACGCAGTTCGTGCAGCACACCGGGGACCTCTCCCGCCACGCCTCCATGTGGGTGCAGCAGATGGCGGGGATCGGCAACCAGTACTCGGGGCGCGACCAGTACGTCGTCTCCGAGCAGGACCTGGCCGCCTGGTACAACAACATCTACACCGGCGGCGGGCTGATCGACATCCGCGAGGCGCTGGTCCGCACGCAGGCCGCCAACGACCGGACCTACTCCGGGATCCTGCGGGTGTGGGAAGGATACCTCATGGGCGAGTCGGCCAGCCTGTGGGGCGCGCTCCCCTACTCCGAGGCCGTCACCGACGGCGTCGCCACGCCGAAGCTGGACGACCAGGCGGCGGTCTACGCGGCGGTGCAGACCGTCCTGGACCAGGCCATCGCCGACCTGGCGAGCGGCCAGGGTACGGGGCCGGGGAACGTGGACCTGGTGCACCGGGGCGACCGGCAGAAGTGGATCCAGGCCGCGAACACCCTCAAGGCCCGGTTCTACATGCACTGGGTGGAGGCGCAGGGCTTCTCCGGGACGCACAACGGCAAGAACGTCCAGGCCGAGGCCAACCGGGCGTGCGGCGGCAACTGCCTGCAGAAGGCGCTGGCCGCCGCGCAGAACGGGGTCTCCAGCGCCGCCAACAACATGACCAGCTTCCACAGCACCACGGCGGGAAGCGAGAACCTGTGGTACCAGTTCATCTACGTGCGCCGGCAGGGGCAGATGGCCGCCGGCAAGTACCTGGTGGACCTGCTGAAGTCCCGCAGCGACCCGCGGCTGGAGCAGTACTTCATCGCCACCGGCGGGCAGGTCACCGGGGCTCCCCCCGCCGGGGCCTCCGGTTCGCTCCTGAGCGTGCAGCGCGGCGCTCCGGACTTCCGCCAGCCGATGGTCACCTACGCGGAGAACCAGCTGATCATCGCGGAGGTTCAGTACCGGCTGGGGGCCGAGGCCCCGGCGCGGACCGCCCTGAGCACCGCCCGGACCTCGCAGGGTCTCTCCGCGGCGGCGGGCACGCTCTCCGGAACGGCGCTCTTCCGCGAGATCATGCTCGAGAAGTACATTGCGATGTTCCAGAGCGTCGAGGCGTTCAACGACTACAAGCGCACCTGCCTGCCGGAGATCCGGCCGGCCGGGACGGCGCAGGCGGTGATCGGGCGTATCCTGTACTCCGACACGGAGCGGGCCGCCAACCCGAACATCCCGACGCCGAACAACCAGCCGTCGCGGAACGACAACGATCCGCAGGCCTGCCCCCGGCCGGCGTGACGCCGGGACGGTAGCGATCCGGACAGACCGCGGGACCAGCGCCCGCCCCGGAGCACCGGGGCGGGCGTTGCCCGCTTCACGCACGACCCTTTCCTCGACCCCGAGCCGGCTCCATGCGATCCACGGCGCTCGTCCTGCTCCTGACCGTTCTCCTGAACGGCTGCTTCACCTGGGTCCCGGCTCCGGCCGTCCCCTCGCGGGCCGTCGCGGTCCGCGTCCTCCTCGCCGCCCCCGCCGACTTCCGCCTCACCGACTACACGGCCAACGAGGTGACGGTCCTGGAGGGCGAGATGGTGGGAGGCGACGCGGAGCGGCTGGTGATCTCCGCCGTCCAGCTCCAGGCCCGCTCCGGGTACGAGTTCCCGGGGAAGGGCGAGACGCTGGAGATCCCCCGCGCCGCCGTCGCGTCCATCCAGACGCGGCGGGTCTCCGCCGTGCGCACCGGGCTGCTCGCCGCGGCGGTGGTGGCCGTGATGACCGTGACGGGGCGGGTGGTGAGCGGGGGCACGGAAGGCGGCGGCGGCGGCGGCGGGGGGCCGCCGGTCCAGCACTGACCCCGACCGTCCCCCTTCACCCCACTCCATCTCCCATGCGCTTCGCAACGGTGCGCCTCGCCGCGCGGGTGGCCCTCGCGCCGCTCCTCCTCTCCGCCTGCTACACCACCATCCCGCTCGGCGCGGGGAGCCCCGAGCCCCGCTCGCGGGTGGTGGTGCGGCTCACCGAGCCGGGCTCGCGGCAGCTCGCCGGGGCGCTGGGGCCGGACGTGGCGACCATCGACGCCCGGGTGGACGCGGTGCACGGCGACACCCTGGACCTGCTGGTGGGGCGGGTGTACCTGCTCGGCGGCGGCTCCGCCTTCCGCGACGGCGCCTTCGCGTCCATCCCCCGCTCCACGGTGGCCTCCCTGGAGGTGCGGAAGCTGGAGCGGGGACGGAGCTACCTCCTCGCCGGGGCCGTCGCCGCGGGCGCGGTGGTGGCCGGGCGCCTCTTCTTCTCGGAGTTCTTCGGGGACGACCCGGCGAGCGAGAGCCGGCCCCGCGCGAGGCGCTGAGCGGGCCCGGAGGCTGGTCCGACTCTTGCTCGACCCCCGCGGCATGGCAGACGGCAACAAGTTCCCGAACGAGCGCCGGCGGGGAGGCCCCGACCGGCGCTCCAATCGCACACCAGGAGGTCCGCTGGACGACCGGAAGACCCGGTTCTCCGTGGGCTACCTGGTGGTCGCGTTCCTGGCGCTCTTCGCCATCAACTTCCTCCTGGCCGGCCAGGGCACCCGGGACATCGGGTACAGCCAGCTCAAGGACCGCATCCGGGCGGGGAGCGTCAAGAGCGTCCGCATCGGTCCCGACGCCATCCAGGCGATCCCCTCCGACTCCATCCGCAAGGCGGACAAGGTCACCGTCTGGACCGCCGTCCCCGTGGAGGGCGACGAGACGCTGATCCCGCTCCTGGAGCAGAGCAGGGTCCCGTACGCGGGGATGCCCCCCAACTGGCTCCGCGGCATCCTGAGCTGGCTCCTCCCCTTCGCGCTGATCCTCCTCTTCTGGTTCTGGATCCTCCGCCGGATGAACCCCACGCAGGGGGTGCTGACGGTGGGGAAGAGCCGCGCCCGCATCGTGGGCGAGGAGGGGACGGGGGTCACCTTCGACGACGTGGCCGGGGTGGACGAGGCCAAGCAGGAGACCTCCGAGATCGTGGAGTTCCTGCGGAACCCGCAGAAGTTCGCCACCCTGGGCGCCAAGATCCCCAAGGGCGTGCTCCTGGTGGGCCCCCCGGGAACGGGGAAGACGCTCCTGGCCCGCGCCGTGGCCGGGGAGGCGGGGGTGACCTTCTTCTCCATCTCCGGCGCCGAGTTCGTGGAGATGTTCGTGGGGGTGGGCGCGGCGCGGGTGCGCGACCTGTTCGGGCAGGCCAAGGCGCAGGCCCCCTGCATCATCTTCATCGACGAGCTGGACGCGCTGGGGAAGGCGCGCACCCCGGGCGGGATCATGGGAGGGAACGACGAGCGCGAGCAGACGCTGAACCAGCTCCTGGTGGAGATGGACGGCTTCGACCCGCGGCTGGGCGTCATCATCATGGCGGCCACCAACCGCCCGGAGATCCTGGACCCCGCGCTGCTGCGCCCCGGCCGCTTCGACCGCCAGATCCTGGTGGACCGCCCGGACGTGGGCGGGCGCCTCGCCATCCTCCGCATCCACGGCAAGGACATCAAGCTGGCCCCCGACGCCGACCTGGAGCGGATCGCGCGGCGCACCCCGGGCTTCGTGGGCGCCGACCTGGCGAACCTGCTGAACGAGGCGGCGCTCCTGGCCGCCCGGCGCGACCGGGCCGACGTGAGCATGCGGGAGATCGACGACGCCATCGACCGCATCATCGCCGGGCTGGAAAAGAAGAACCGGCTGATCAACGAGAAGGAGCGCACCATCGTGGCCTACCACGAGGCGGGGCACGCCATCGTGGCGGAGCGGGTGCCCACGGCCGACCCGGTGCACAAGATCTCCATCATCCCCCGGGGCGTGGCGGCGCTCGGCTACACGCAGCAGCTCCCCACGGAGGACCGCTACCTCCTCACCAAGCAGGAGCTGATGGACCGCGTGGCGGTGCTCCTGGGGGGGCGCGTGGCGGAGGAGATCGTCTTCAACGAGATCTCCACCGGCGCCGGGAACGACCTGGAGCGGGTGACCGACCTGGCGCGCCGGATGGTGACCGAGTACGGGATGTCGCGCGAGCTGGGTCCCATCAACTACGCGGGGCCGCGACGGGCGCAGTTCCTCCAGGGCGCGGAGGGGGACGGGGGCGGGGGGAACTACTCGGAGGACACGGCGCGGGTGATCGACCGCGAGATCTACGGGATCGTGGAGGGGACGTACGAGCGGGTGCGGGGGATCCTGACCGCGGACCGCCCGGTGCTGGAGGTGCTGGCGCAGCGGCTCCTGGTGAAGGAGGTGGTGGACGAGGGGGAGCTGCGCGAGATCATGGGGCTCCCGCCGCGCACCCGCGACCCCCTCCCGGAGCGGGTGGTGGAGACGCCGCCCCCCAAGGGCGGGATGCTGGACGATACCCGGGTGCTCCCGGCGCCCGCCGGCGAGATCGACCCGGAAGCGTGAGACGCGAACAGGAGCCGACGGTGTCCAGAGACGAGCGCGAGCAGGGGAAGAGCCCGAAGCCGGCGGACGAGCAGTCGTCGCCCGCGCCGGAGCGGCCGGTGAACCCGCACGAGGAGAAGGCGGACGGGAAGCCCTCGCAGGCCGAGGGGGAGCGGGACGGGGAGGGGTGAGAAGGGGGCGGTGAGCAGGTCCGCGAGCCGGGGCGATCCGAGAGGGTCGCCCCGGCTCGTTTTCGGTTTCTGGCCCGTAGCGTACGTCCGTTCGAAAAGCTTGCGTGCCCCCCCGGTTGGAAGTAGTCTACTGCCACTTCCGGTGAACAGGTGACGCATAGTATCGGCCCGCGGGCGGACAAGATTCGCCGGACGATTCCAGTGCGTGCCGCACTCTTGGCTCCGCACAGGCTGCAAAACGTTCGTTTAACGCCACGCTCAACAATTTCCGGCTCCACTGGCCGACCCATGACGCAACCCGACCGATTCGACGCGGTCCTCGTCGGCGAGGGCGCGCTCCTCGTGCGCTGCGGCGAGGCCCTCCTCCTCCGCGGCCACCGCGTACGCGGGGTCGCCTCCCCCGGCGGAGCGGCCGCCGAGTGGGCCGCCCGCCACGGGATCGCCCACGCGGCCCCCGATGCCGACCTCGGGGCGTTCCTCCGCTCCGCCCCCTGCGACTACCTCTTCAGCATCGTCAACCGGCGCGTCCTCCCGCGGGAGGTGTTCGCCCTCGCGGCGCGCGCGGCCATCAACTTCCACGACTCCCCGCTCCCGCGGTACGCGGGCGTCCACGCCACCTCCTGGGCGCTCCTCGGGCGCGAGGAGGTGCACGGCGTCACCTGGCACCTGGTCGCCGAAGCGGTGGACGCGGGGGACGTGCTGAAGCAGCGCCTGGTGGAGGTGGAGCCGCGCGACACCGCGCTCACGCTCAACGCCCGTTGCTACGACGCGGCCGCGGAGTCGTTCGAGGAGCTGGTGGACGAGCTGGCCGCCGGACGCGCCCTGCCGCGCCCGCAGGACCTGTCGCGGCGGAGCTACTTCCCGCTGCACGCCCGGCCGGAAGCGGCGTGCAGCGTGGACTGGAGCCGCCCCGCGGAGGAGACGACGCCCTGGTCCGCGCGCTCGACTTCGGCGGCTACGTCAACCCCCTCGGCCTCCCCAAGGCGTGGATCGCGGGGGAGCCGGTGCCGGTGACCCGCACAGAGCCGACGGGGCGGGCCTCGCTCGCGGAGCCGGGGACGGTGGTGGCGGTGGACGACGGGTGGATCACGGTGGCGACCGGCACCTCCGACCTCCGGGTGGGGGGCTTCCGCGCGCCCGACGGCGCCGCCCTCCCGGCGGCGGAGCTCGCGCGCGTCGGCGACCGCCTCCCCTCCCTCGACCCCGCGGAGGCCGGTGCCCTCTCCGCCGAGTACGGGCGCCTCTGCCGGCACGAGCCGTTCTGGGTGGGGCGGCTGCACGGCGCGGAGCCGCTGGCCCTCGGGACGCCGTCCGCCGGGGCAGGGGCCCGGGCGAGCGTCGAGACGCCGCTCGGCCCGGAGGTCCGCGCGCGCCTGGCCTCGCTGGAGGAGGCGGAGCGGCTCCCCTGGCTCACGGCGGCGTGCGGGGCCTTCCTGGCCCGCGTCACGGGGGCGCGGCGCTTCAACCTGGGGCTCGCCCGCGGGGGCGGGACCCTCTCCCCCGTGTTCGCCGCCACGGTCCCGCTCCGCTTCGAGGTGGAGCCGGAGCGGCCCTTCGCCGCGGTGCTGGAGGCGGTCCGCGCGGAGCTGGGGGAACTGGAGCGCCGCGGGACCTTCGCGCGGGACCTCCCCCTGCGCTACCCCGAGCTGCGCCGGCTGGCCGGGGAGCTCCCGGGGGGACGGTGGCCGGTCTCCGTCGCCTGGCCCGGGGTGGTCGGGAACGCGGAGGCGGGGGCGCTCCGCCTGGAGCTGTCCGCGGAGCCGGCGGCGTGCCGCTGGGTCCACGACCCGGAGGCCGTGGCCGCGGAGGAGGCGGAGGCGCTGGCCGCGCAGCTCGGCGCCTTCCTCGCGGGCGTGGTGGAGGACCCCGAGCGTCCCCTGGCCGCCCTCCCCCGCGTGGGCCCGGAGGAGCGGCGCAGGCTGCTGGAGGAGTGGAGCGGGACGGAGGCGGAGGGCGCGGACGCCGGGTCGATCCACGAGCTGTTCTCCGAGCAGGCGGCCCGCACCCCCGACGCAGTGGCCGTGGAGAGCGAGGGGGAGCGGATCACCTACGCCGGGCTGGAGGGGCGGGCCAACCGGCTCGCCCGCGCCCTGCGGCGCATCGGGGTGGGCCCCGAGAGCCTGGTGGGGATCTCTCTGGACGGCTCCGTGGACGCGATCGTGGCGATGCTGGGCGTGCTCAAGGCCGGGAGCGCCTACCTCCCCCTGGACCCCGGGTACCCCCGCGAGCGCCTGGAGTACATGCTGGAGGACAGCGGCGCCGTCGCGCTCCTCACCCGGACGGAGCACCTGGACGCCCTCCCGGGGGCCACGGTCCCCATCCTCTGCCTCGACCGCGACCTCGACGTCGTCGAGCGCGAGAGCGCGGAGCCCCTCGCGGGCCACGAGACGCGGGACGGGCTGGCGTACCTGATCTACACCTCGGGGTCCACCGGGCGCCCCAAGGGGGTGATGGTCCCGCACCGCGGGGTGGTCAACCTCGCCCGGTACTTCCGCCGCGTCCTGGAGCTGGGCCCGGGGGACCGGCTCCTCCTCCTGGTCTCGCTCAGCTTCGACGCCTCGGTGGGGACCATCTGGGCCACCCTGGCGGCCGGGGGGACGCTGGTCCTCCCGCGCGAGCGGGCGGCCCTGGGGGGAGAGGAGCTGAGCCGCTTCTGCGACGCGCACCGGATCACCGCGGTGGACATGCCCGCCGCCCTCTGGCAGCACTGGCTGGGCGCGCTGGAGGGGAGCGGAGGGCGCGACCTCCTCCCCACGCTCCGCCTGGTGCTGGCGGGCGGGGAGAGCGTGCGGGTGGAGCAGCTCCGGAGCTGGGCGGAGCTCACGGGGGGGCGCGTGGTGTTCGTGGGGCCGTACGGGCCCACGGAGACCACCGTGTGCGCCACCCTGTACCGCGCCGCGCCGGACGAGGTGGCGCGGATGCCGGAAGGGCGCCTCCCCATCGGGCGCCCGGTGCCGAACACCCGCGTGTACGTGCTGGACGAGCAGCTGCAGCCGGTCCCCGCGGGGGTGCCGGGGGAGCTCTTCATCGGCGGGGTGGGGGTGACGCGCGGCTACCTGGGGCGGCCGGAGCTGAACGTGGAGCGCTTCCTCCCCGATCCCTTCCGGCCGGGGGAGCGGGTGTACCGCACGGGGGACCGGGTGCGCTTCCTGGCGGACGGGAACCTGGAGTTCCTGGGGCGCACCGACCACCAGGTCAAGGTGCGCGGCTTCCGCATCGAGCTGGGGGAGGTGGAGGCCGCGCTCCTGGCGCAGGAGGGGGTGCGCGAGGCCGTGGTCGTCGTGCGCGCCGAGGCGGGGGACCCGCGCCTGGTGGCCTACGCCGCGGGCGAGCCGGAGCTGACCGCCGGGCGTCTGCGCGAGGGGCTGCGGGCCGGCCTCCCGGAGCACATGGTCCCCGCGGCGTTCGTGCTCATGGAGCGGCTCCCGCTCACCCCCAGCGGCAAGACCGACCGCCGCGCCCTCCCGGAGCCGCAGTGGGGCGCGGGGGCCCAGTCGTACGTCGCGCCGCGCAACCCGACGGAGGAGGCGCTGTGCGGGGTGTGGAGCGAGGTGCTGGGGGTGGAGCGCGTGGGCGTGCTCGACTCCTTCTTCGACCTGGGGGGGCACTCGCTCACGGCCACGCAGCTCATCTCCCGCGTCCGCGAGGCGCTGGGGGTGGAGATCACCTTCCGAGAGCTGGTCCGCTCGCCCACGGTGGCCGCGCTGGCGGCGGTCGCCTCGGAGGCGGGCGGCCGGGAGGAGGAGCCGGCGATCATCGGGCGCGGCGCGGCGGAGCAGCTCCTCTCGGAGCTGGACGGCATGTCGGAGGAGGAGGTCGAGAGGCTTCTCAACGGACTGGCAGCGAGCGAGGGATGACCCGATGAGCAGCACGACTCCCGAAGCCGGGGAGGCCGCCCGGTCCGCAGAGGAGAAGCGCCGCCTCCTGGCGCAGCTCCTCCAGCAGAAGGCGGCGCGCCCGAGCCACTTCCCGCTCTCCTTCGCGCAGCAGCGGCTCTGGTTCCTGAACCAGTTCGACCCCGGGACCTCGCTGTACAACATGCCCATGGCGTTCCGGCTCCGCGGCCCGCTGGACGCGGCGGCGCTGGAGCGGGCGCTCGGGGAGATCGTGCGGCGGCACGAGGTGCTGCGCACCACCTTCTCCACCGTCGAGGGGGAGCCGGTGCAGGTGGTCGCGCCGCCCGGTCCGTGGACGCTCCCGGTGGAGGAGGTGGACGAGGCGGAGGTGCGGCGGCGTCTGCACGCGGAGGCGGCCCGTCCTTTCGACCTGGAGGCGGGCCCGCTGTTCCGCGGAACGCTGCTGCGCTGCGGTCCCGGGGAGCACGTGATCCTGCTGTGCATGCACCACGTCGTCAGCGACGGCCTCTCCATGGAGGTGCTGTGCCGCGAGCTGGCGGCGCTGTACGACGCCTTCGGCCGGGGGGAGAGGTCGCCGCTCCCCGAGCTCCCCATCCAGTACGCCGACTTCGCCGTGTGGCAGCGGGAGCGGCTGCGCGGGCCGGTTCTGGAGCGGCAGCTCGCCTACTGGAAGGAGAAGCTGGCCGGGGCGCCCGCCGTCCTGGAGCTCCCGGTCGACCGGCCTCGCCCGGCCTCGCAGAGCTTCCGCGGCGCGACCGTCCCCTTCGCCCTCGAGGCCGGGCCCACGCAGAAGCTGCACCGGCTCGCCCGTCGCGAGGGCGCCACGCTCTTCATGGTGCTCCTGACCGCCTTCAAGCTCTTCCTGTCGCGCTACGCCCGGCAGGAGGACGTGGTGGTGGGCACTCCCATGGCCGGGCGCACGCGGCGCGAGACGGAGGGGCTGATCGGGCTCTTCATGAACACCCTCGCCCTGCGGACCGACCTTTCCGGCGACCCGGTGTTCCCGGAGCTGCTCCGGCGGGTGCGCGAGACGCTGCTGGGGGCGCACGACCACCAGGAGCTCCCCTTCGAGAAGCTGGTGGGGGAGCTGAGCGTGGAGCGGAGCCTGAGCCACGCCCCCGTCTTCCAGGCCATGCTCTCCACCCAGGGGCTGCCGCGCGCCTTCGACCTGGGAGGGGTGCGGGCGGAGCCGCTGATCGACGACGCCGGGACCTCCAAGTTCGACTTCACCCTGGTGCTGGTGGAGGAGGGAGGGGGGCTGACGGGGTTCCTGGAGTACGCCACCGACCTGTTCGACCGCTCCACGGCCGAGCGGATGCTCCGGCACTTCGTCGCGCTGGCGGAGGCGGTCGGGGACGGCCCCGACCGGCGCGTCTCGGATCTCCCGCTCCTGAGTGCCCCCGAGCGGCGCCGGCTCCTGGAGGAGTGGGGCCGGGCCGAGCGCCTCGACCTCCCCCCCGCACGCTGCACGGCGCGTTCTCGGAGCAGGCCGCGCGCACCCCGGACGCGACCGCCGTGGAGTGCGGCTCCGAGCGGATCACCTACGCCGAGCTGGAGCGGCGCTCCGCCGGGCTCGCGAGCCGCCTGCGCTCGCTCGGCGTGGGCCCGGACGCGCCGGTGGGGATCTGCCTGGAGCGCTCCGTGGACATGGTGGTGGCGCTCCTGGGGACGCTCCGGGCGGGCGGCGCCTACCTCCCGCTGGACCCCGCCTACCCGCGGGAGCGGCTGGCGTACATGCTGGCCGACTCCGGGGCGGAGGTGCTGGTGACGGAGGAGCGGCTCCTGGACGCGCTCCCGGAGCACGCGTGCGCGGCGGTGTGCCTGGACCGCGACCGGGCGGAGGTCGAGCGGGGAAGCGGCGCCCCCCCGGAGGAGGCCGCCGCGCCGGAGAGCCTGGCGTACGTCATCTACACCTCCGGCTCCACCGGGCGCCCCAAGGGGGTCATGGTGCCGCACGCCGGGGTGGTGAACCTGCTCGAAGCCATGCGCCACGCGGGAGTGCTGGGCGCCGGGGACGTGTTCCTCGCCGTGACCACGCTCTCCTTCGACATCGCCACCATGGAGATCTTCCTCCCGCTGACGGTCGGGGCCCGCCTGGTGGTGGCGCCGCGCGACGCCGCGTCGGACGCCGCCGCGCTGGCGGAGCTGATCGGCCGCTGCGGGGCGACGGTGATGCAGGGGACTCCCGCCACCTGGCGGATGCTGGTGCAGTCGGGGTGGGCGGGGAGCCCGGGGCTCCGGGTGGTCTGCGGCGGCGAGGCGCTCCCCGCCGAGCTGGCCGCCGAGCTCCGCCCGCGCTGCCGGGAGCTGCTCAACGTGTACGGCCCCACCGAGGCCGCCATCTGGTCCACCCTGCACCCGGTCGTTCCCGGGCGGCCGGGGAGCGTCCCTCTCGGGCGCCCGCTCGTGAACACCAGCGCGTACGCGCTGGACGACCACTTCCAGCCGGTCCCCGTCGGCGTTCCGGGGGAGCTGTACCTGGGAGGCGCCCAGGTGGCGCGCGGCTACCTGGGGCGGCCCGACCTCACGGCGGAGAAGTTCCTTCCCGACCCGTTCGCGGGGGCGCCGGGCGCGCGCATGTACCGCACCGGCGACCGCGGGCGCTGGCTCCCCGACGCGGAGCTGGAGTACCTGGGCCGCACCGACTTCCAGGTCAAGGTGCGCGGCTTCCGCATCGAGCTGGGGGAGATCGAGGCCGCGCTCCTGGCGCAGCCCGGGGTGCGCGACGCGGTGGCGACCGTGCGCGGCGACGCCGCGGACCCGCGGCTGGTGGCCTACGTGGTGGGCGAGCCGGACGCCGTGGCCGCCGGGCGGCTGCGCGACGGCCTGCGGGAGCGCCTCCCGGACTACATGGTGCCCTCCGCCTTCGTGGCGCTGGACGCGCTCCCGCTCACCCCCGCCGGCAAGACCGACCGCGGGGCGCTCCCGGACCCGCAGTGGGGGGGCGCGGAGGAGCTCGTGGCTCCCCGCAACGAGACGGAGGCCACCCTGTGCGCCCTGTGGAGCCAGCTCCTGGGGGTGGAGCGGGTGGGCGTGCACGACAACTTCTTCGAGCTGGGCGGGCACTCGCTCAAGGGGACGCAGCTCGTCTTCCGGGTCCGCGAGGCGCTGGGGGCGGAGATCACGGTGCGCACCCTCTTCGAGCGCCCCACCGTGGCCGGGCTCGCCGAGGCCATCCTGGGCGACGGCGGCGAGCGGGAGATGGAGATCATCGGCCGGGGCGCCGCGGAGCAGCTCCTCGCGGGGCTGGACGGGCTCTCGGAGGAGGAGGTCGAGCGCCTGCTCGCCGGACTTTCAGGGAGCGAGGAGACGGCCGCATGAGCAGCACCGCCAGCGACGCCGGGCAGGGGATGTCCGCCGAGGAGAAGCGCCGCCTGCTGGCGAAGCTCCTCCAGCAGAAGGCCTCGCGATCCACGCGCTTCCCGCTGTCGTTCGCGCAGCAGCGGCTCTGGTTCCTGTGGCAGTTCGACCCGTCGAGCACGCTCTACAACATGTCCGCCGTGTTCGGGGTGCGGGGCCCCCTGGACGCGGCGGCGCTGGAGCGGGCGTTCCACGAGGTCGTCCGGCGGCACGAGACGCTGCGCACCACGTTCGCCGTGGAGGACGGGGAGCCGGTGCAGGTGGTCGGTCCGGCGGCGGAGTGGAAGCTGGAGACGGCGGACCTGTCGGAGCTGGACGAGGCGGAGCGGAGCGCCGAGGCCGGGCGGCGGCTGCGGGCCGCGTCCGGCCCCTTCGACCTGGAGCGCGGCCCCATCTTCCGCGCGGGGCTCCTCCGGCTGGCCCCCGAGGAGCACGTGATGTACGCCGGGATGCACCACGTGGTCAGCGACGGCTGGTCCATGGAGGTGCTGTACCGGGAGCTGGCCGCGCTGTACGACGCCTTCCGCCGGGGCGAGCCCTCCCCGCTCCCCGAGCCCCCCCTCCAGTACGCCGACTTCGCCGTGTGGCAGCGGGAGCGGCTGCGCGGCGCCGTGCTGGAGCGGCAGCTCGGCTACTGGAAGGAGAAGCTGGCCGGGGCGCCCGCCGTGCTGGAGATCCCCACCGACCGGCCCCGCCCGGCGTCGCAGAGCTTCCGCGGGTCCAGCATCCCCATCGTGCTGGACACCGCCCTCACGCAGAAGCTCCAGTCGCTGGCCCGCCGCGAGGGCGCCACGCTCTACATGGTGCTGCTGGCCGCCTTCAAGACCCTCCTGTCCCGCTACGCCAGGCAGGAGGACGTGGTGGTGGGCTCCCCCATCGCCGGCCGCACGCGGCGCGAGACCGAGGCGCTGATCGGGCTCTTCATCAACACGCTGGCGCTGCGCACCGACCTGTCCGGCGACCCCACCTTCGTCGAGCTGGTCGGGCGGGTGCGCGAGACGCTGATGGGCGCGCACGACCACCAGGAGCTCCCCTTCGAGAAGCTGGTGGGGGAGCTGCGCGTGGACCGCTCCCTGAGCCACGCCCCCGTCTTCCAGGTGCTCTTCTCGCTGCAGGGGCTCGCCCGCGCGTTCGACCTGGGCGAGGCGCGCGCGGAGCCCGCCGCCGGGGACACGGACACGGCCAAGTTCGACCTGTCGCTGGTGATGCAGGAGGACGACTCCGTCCTGGCCGGCTACCTGGAGTACGCCACCGACCTGTTCGACCGCTCCACGACGGAGCGGATGCGGGAGCACTTCCGCACCCTCCTGGAGGGGGTGGCGGACGACCCGGCGCGGCGCATCTCCCGCCTCTCCCTCCTCGGCGCCCCCGAGCGGCGGCAGCTCCTGGAAGAGTGGAACCAGGTGGAGGGCGACTTCGCCGCGGAGCGCACGCTGCACGCCCGGTTCGCGGAGGCCGCCGCGCGCGCCCCCGACGCCGTGGCGGTGTCGTACGGGGACGAGCGCCTGTCCTACGGCGAGCTGGAGCGCCGCGCCAACCGGCTCGCGCACCGGCTGCGCCGCCTGGGGGTGGGCCCCGAGGCGCGGGTGGGGATCTGCCTGGAGCGCTCGCTGGAGATGCCGGTGGCGATCCTGGCGGTGCTCAAGGCCGGGGGGGCCTACCTCCCCCTGGACCCGGCGTATCCCCGGGAGCGGCTGGAGTACGTGCTGGCCGACTCCGGGGCGGAGGTGCTCGTCACGGAGGAGCGGCTCCTGGACGCGCTCCCGGAGCACGCGTGCGCGGTGGTGTGCCTGGACCGCGACGGGGTGGAGGTCGAGCGGGAGAGCGACCGCGCCCCGGAGGAGGCCGCCGGGCCGGAGAGCCTGGCGTACGTCATCTACACCTCCGGCTCCACCGGGCGCCCCAAGGGCGTCATGGTGACCCACCGGAACGTGGTCCGGCTCTTCACCGCCACGGACGCGTGGTTCGGCTTCGGCCCGGACGACGTGTGGACGCTGTTCCACTCCTACGCCTTCGACTTCTCGGTGTGGGAGATCTGGGGCGCGCTCCTCCACGGCGGGCGCCTGGTGGTGGTCCCCTACCTCACCAGCCGCTCCCCGGAGGCGTTCCTCGGCCTCCTGGCGGACGAGGGGGTGACGGTGCTGAACCAGACCCCCTCGGCCTTCCGGCAGCTGGTGCAGGCCGAAGGGGAGGCGGGCCCCGGCGCCCGCCCCCTGGCGCTGCGCCTGGTGGTCTTCGGCGGGGAGGCGCTGGAGCTGGAGGCGCTCCGCCCCTGGATGGACCGGCACGGGGACGAGCGGCCCCTGCTGGTGAACATGTTCGGGATCACCGAGACCACCGTCCACGTCACCTACCGCCCCATCACCCGCGCGGACCTGGAGTCCGGGGCGGGGAGCGTGATCGGGCGGGCCATCCCCGACCTCCGGCTCTACCTCCTGGACCCGCAGCTCCAGCCGGTCCCCGTCGGGGTGGCCGGGGAGCTGTTCGTGGGCGGCGCCGGGGTGGCGCGCGGCTACCTGAACCGGGACGACCTCACCCGCGAGCGCTTCATCGCCGACCCCTTCCGCCCCGGCGAGCGGCTGTACCGCTCCGGCGACCTGGCCCGCTACCGCCCCGACGGCGACCTGGAGTACCTGGGCCGCGCCGACCAGCAGGTCAAGGTGCGCGGCTTCCGCATCGAGCCGGGGGAGATCGAGGCCGCCCTCCTGGCGCAGGACGGGGTGCGCGAGGCGGCGGTCGTGGTGCGCGAGGGGGCGGGGGAGAAGCGCCTGGTGGCCTACGTGGTGGGCGACGCGGACGCCGTGGCCGCCGCGCGGCTGCGGGAGGGGCTGCGGGCGCGCCTCCCGGAGCACATGGTCCCCGCGGCGTTCGTCCCCATGGAGCGGCTCCCGCTCACCCCCAACGGCAAGACCGACCGCCGGGCGCTCCCGGACCCGCAGTGGGGCGGCGCCGAGGGTGAGTACGTCGCCCCGCGCGACGGGACCGAGGCCGCCCTGTGCCGCGTCTGGGGCGAGGTGCTGGGCGCGGAGCGGGTGGGGGTGCGCGACAACTTCTTCGACCTGGGCGGCGACTCCATCCTCAGCATCCGCGTGCTGGCCCGCTCCCGCGAGGAGGGGGTGGACTTCACCATCCCCGACCTGTTCCAGCACCAGACGGTGGAGGGGCTGGCCGCCTGGATCCGCGGGGGGAGCGCGGGAGGAGAGGCGGCGGTCCGGACGCGGCCGTTCGAGCTGGTCTCCGACGCCGACCGGGTCCGGCTCCCCGAGGGGGTGGAGGACGCCTACCCGGCGACGCTGCTCCAGCTGGGGATGCTCTTCCACGGGGGGCGCGACCGGGACAGCCTCCTCTACCACAACCTGACCAGCGTCCACGTCCGGGCTCCCTTCGACCCGGCGGCGTGGCGGCGGACGGTGGAGGCGGTGATGCGCCGGCACGCGGTGCTGCGCACCTCCTTCGACCTGGTCCACTTCGGCGACCCGCTGCAGCTGGTGCACCGGGAGCTTCCCGCGCCGCTCGTCCTGCACGACCTCTCCGCGCTCTCCGCGGAGGAGCAGGAGGCGGCGCTGGACGCCTGGCTGGAGGCGGAGAAGCACGACCACTTCGTGGACCCCTCGCGCGCGCCGCTCTTCCGGGTGCACCTGCACCGCCGCGGTCCGGAGGCGTTCCAGCTGGGGCTGGTGGAGCACCACGCCATCCTGGACGGGTGGAGCGTGGCGACGCTCCTGGACGAGCTGCTGGAGGGGTACGTCCGCGAGCTGGACGGCGCCGGCGCGCCCGACGCGCGTCTGCGGTCCGAGTTCCGGGACTTCGTGGCGCTGGAGAGGGAGGCGGTGGCCTCGCCCGAGCAGCGGCGCTTCTGGGAGGAGCGGCTGCGCGACCGACCCGACACCCGCGTCCCGGAGCTGGGAGGGGAGGGGGAGCTGGAGGGCGAGGAGCGGATCGGCTACCGGGGGCTGTTCTTCACCCCCGACGAGGCGGCCGCCTTCGCGCGCCTGGCCCGGGAGGCGCAGGCGCCGCTGAAGAGCGTCCTCCTGGCGGCGCACCTCCGGGTGCTCGCCCTGCTGAGCGGGGGCCCGGAGGTGCTGACCGGGCTGGTGTCCAACGGGCGGCCGGAGGGGAGCGACGGGGAGCGGGTGCTGGGATTGTTCCTCAACACGGTCCCCTTCCGGGCGGCGCTCCGGGGCGGGACGTGGCTGGAGCTGGTCCGCGAGGTCTTCGCCGCCGAGCGCGAGATCCTCCCCTTCCGGCGCTTCCCGCTGGCGGAGCTGCAGCGGCTGCACGGCGGCGAGCCGCTCTTCGAGACCGCCTTCAACTTCGTGCACTTCCACGTCCTGGACCGCGCCTTCTCCTCGGAGCGCCTCCAGGTGGGGGAGGTCCGGGCGTTCGGGAGCACCAGCTTCGCCTTCATGGTGAACTTCGCGCTCAGCGCGGAGGAGTCGGAGCTGGTGATCCAGTACGACCGCGAGGCCTTCGCGGACGCGCAGGTGGAGGCGATCACCGGGCGGTACCGGCGGGTGCTGGCGGCGATGACCGGGTCGCCGCGGGCGCGCTACGAGGAGATCGACCTCCTGGAGCCTGCCGAGCGGCGGCAGGTGCTGGAGGAGTGGAACCGGACGGAGCGGGCGTACCCCCCGGAAGCGACGCTGCACGGGCTGGTGGCGGCACAGGCCGCCCGCACCCCGAACGCCGTGGCCCTCGTCTCGGAGGGCGAGCGGCTGACCTACGCGGAGCTGGAGGCCCGCGCGGCGCGGCTCGCCGGCGCGCTCCGGGAGCGGGGAGTGGGGCCGGAGACGCGGGTGGGGATCTGCATGGAGCGCTCGCCGGAGATGGTGGTGGCGCTCCTGGCGACGCTGCGGGCCGGCGGCGCCTACGTCCCGCTCGACCCCGAGTACCCGGCGGAGCGGATCGCGTACATGCTGGAGGACTCCGCCGTCCCGGTGCTGCTCACGCAGCCGGCGCTGGCGGAGCGGTTCGACGGGTTCGCGGGGGAGGTGGTGGCGGTGGACGGGGGGCTCGCCGGATCGGGGGAGGAGGGGGGAGTGGAAATCTCCCCCGACAACCTCGCCTACGTCATCTACACCTCCGGCTCCACCGGGCGTCCCAAGGGGGCGATGAACGCGCACCGGGGCGTGGTCAACCGGCTGCTCTGGATGCAGGAGGAGTACGGGCTGACGCCCGCCGACGTGGTGCTGCAGAAGACGCCGTTCTCCTTCGACGTCTCCGTGTGGGAGCTCTTCTGGCCGCTGATCACGGGCGCCCGGCTCGTGCTCGCCCGGCCGGAGGGGCACCGCGATCCGGCGTACCTGTCGGAGCTGATCGAGCGGGAAGGGGTCACCACGCTGCACTTCGTCCCGCCGATGCTCCAGGTGTTCCTGGAGGCGGGGCGGCCGGAGCGCTGCGGGAGCGTGCGCCGGGTGGTGTGCAGCGGCGAGGCGCTCCCGCCGGAGCTGGTGGAGCGGGCGCGCGAGGCCCTCCCCGGGGCGGAGCTGCACAACCTGTACGGCCCCACCGAGGCCGCGGTGGACGTGACGTACTGGCCCTGCCTCCCGCGCGAGGGGCGGCGCGTCGTCCCCATCGGGCGCCCGGTGGCGAACACGCGCGTACACGTGCTCGACGGCCGGCTCGACCCGGTCCCCGTGGGGGTCCCGGGCGAGCTGTTCATCGGCGGGGTGCAGGTGGGGCGCGGCTACCACGGGCGGCCGGAGCTGACCGCCGAGCGCTTCGTCCCCGACCCGTTCGCCGGTCGGCCGGGGGCGCGGGCGTACCGCACCGGAGACCTGGTGCGCTGGCTCCCGGACGGGGTGGTGGAGTACCTGGGGCGGATCGACTTCCAGGTCAAGGTGCGGGGCTTCCGCATCGAGCCGGGGGAGGTGGAGGCCGCCCTCCTGGCGCACCCCGGCGTCCGCGAGGCGGTGGCCGTGGTCCGCGGCGACGCAGCCGGGGAGAAGCGGCTGGTGGCGTACGTGACGGGCGGTGCGGAAGCCGGAGCGGCGGAGCTGCGGGCGTGGCTCCGCGAGCGGCTCCCGGAGTACATGGTCCCCTCGGCCGTCGTGGCGCTGGAGCGGCTCCCGCTCTCCCCCAACGGGAAGACCGACCGCCGCGCGCTCCCGGACCCCGACTGGGAGCCGGCCGAGCGCGAGCACGTCCCCCCGCGCACCCCCACCGAGGAGGTGCTGGCGGGGATCTGGGCCGACGTGCTGGGCCGCGAGCGCGTGGGGGTGACGGACGACTTCGTCGAGATCGGCGGGCACTCCCTCCTGGCCACACGCGTGGCGGCGCGCGCGCAGGCGGCGCTGGGGACCGAGGTCCCGCTGCGCGACCTGTTCGACACGCGCACCGTCGCGGGGCTGGCGGCGCGCCTGGACGCCGCGCTGCGGGAGGGGGTCGCGGTGCAGGCGCCCCCGGTGGTCCCGGTGCCGCGCGACGGATCGCCGCTCCCGCTCTCCTTCGCGCAGCAGCGCCTCTGGACCCTCGACCAGCTGGAGCCGGGGAGCACCGCCTACAACGTCCCCCTCCCCCTGCGGCTGCGCGGCGCGCTGGACGCCGGGGCGCTCCGGGGCGCCCTGGAGGAGCTGGTGCGGCGCCACGAGGCGCTGCGCACCGTCCTCGTCCGCGTGCAGGGCGAGCCCGCGCAGACCGTCCTCCCCGCCGGGCCGCGCCCGCTCCCGCGGGTGGAGCTGGGCGGGCTCCCGGAGCCCGCGCGGGAGGCGGAGGCGCTGCGGCTGGCGGCGGAGGACGCGACCCGTCCGTTCGACCTCGCCCGCGGTCCGCTGCTGCGCGCGGCGCTCGTCCGCCTCGGCGCGGAGGACCACGTGCTCCTCCTGGGCCTGCACCATGTGGTGAGCGACGGGTGGAGCCTGGGCGTGCTCACGCACGAGCTGGCCGCGCTCTACGGGGCCTTCGCGGCGGGGCGCCCCTCGCCGCTCCCGGAGCTCCCGGTGCAGTACGCCGACTTCGCCGTGTGGCAGCGCGCCTGGCTCTCGGGCGACGTGCTCCAGTCGCAGATCGCCTTCTGGCGGAGGGAGCTGCACGGCGCCCCCCCGCTCCTGGAGCTCCCGGTCGACCACCCCCG
The DNA here is from genome assembly GCA_963733105.1 of uncultured Gemmatimonadales bacterium. Taxonomy (GTDB): domain Bacteria; phylum Gemmatimonadota; class Gemmatimonadetes; order Longimicrobiales; family Longimicrobiaceae; genus JAFAYN01. The sequence continues at coordinate 433,938 of CAVTCB010000018.1, forward strand.
CCCGGCCGTGGCCGGGTACCGGGGCGCGCTGCGCGCCTTCGCGCTCCCGTCCGCGGCCGCGGAGGCGCTGCGCGCCCTGGCCCGGCGCGAGGGGGCCACGCTCTACACCGTGCTCCTGGCCGGCTTCCAGGCGCTCCTGGGGCGCTGGGCCGGGACGGAGGACGTGCCGGTGGGCACCCCCGTCGCCGGGCGCGGACGGCTGGAGACGGAGGAGCTGATCGGCTTCTTCGTCAACACCCTGGTGGTCCGCGCCGACCTGTCGGGCGACCCGGACGGGCGCGAGCTGGTGGCCCGCGCGCGGGAGCGGGTGCTGGCCGCCCACGCACACCAGGACCTCCCCTTCGAGCGCCTGGTGGACGAGCTGCGCGTGGAGCGCTCCCTGGCGCACTCGCCGCTCTTCCAGGTGATGTTCGCCTTCGAGAGCGGGCGCGCGGAGCCGCTGCGCCTGGGGGAGGTGGAGGCGGAGCCGCTGGAGGTGGGGATCGGGAGCGAGAAGTTCGACCTCACGCTGGGGATGCGCGACGACGGGGAGCGCCTGGAAGGCGCCGCCTCCTTCCGCGTGGACCTCTGGGAGAGCGCAACCGTGGAGCGGATGCTGGGGCACCTCGCCGCGCTCCTGGAGGGGATCGCCCGCGACCCGGGGCGGCCCGTGTCCGCGGTGCCGCTGCTGGGGGAGGCCGAGCGTGCCCGGGTGCTGGAGGAGTGGAACGACACCGCCCGCGACTACCCGGCCGGGGTCCTGGCGCACGACCTGTTCGCGGAAGCCGCCGCCCGCGCTCCGGAGGCGGTGGCCCTCCGCTGGCGCGGCGAGCGGACGACCTACGCGGAGCTGGAGCGCCGCGCCGGCCGGATCGCCCACGCGCTGCGCCGCCGCGGCGTAGGCCCCGAGAGCCGGGTGGGCGTGTGCCTGAGCCGCACCCCGGAGCTGGTGGCGGCGCTCCTGGGCGTGCTCAGGGCGGGGGGCGCCTACGTCCCCCTGGACCCCGCCTACCCGCGGGAGCGGCTGGGGTGGATGATGGAGGACGCCGGGGTGGAGCTGGTGCTCACCGAGGCGGCGCTGGCCGACCGGCTCCCGGAAGGCGGGGCCGCGCTCCTGGTGCTGGACCGCGAGGAGGAGGCCCTGGCGGCGGAGCCGGAGCGGGCGCCGGAGAGCGGCGTGGGGCCGGAGAACCTGTCGCACGTGATCTTCACCTCCGGCTCCACCGGGCGCCCCAAGGGGGTGATGATCCGCCACGCGTCCACCGCCGTGCTCCTGCACTGGCTGCGCGAGACGATGTCGGACGAGGAGCGCGCCTCGGTGCTCTTCTCCACCTCCGTCAACTTCGACGTTTCCGTCGCCGAGGTGTTCGGGACGCTCTGCTGGGGCGGCTCGCTGGTGCTGGTGGAGAACGCGCTGGAGCTGGCGTCCGTGGGCGAGGAGGTGGTCACCGCCAGCATGGTCCCCAGCGCCGCCGCGGAGCTGCTGCGCTCCGGGGGGATCCCCGCGAGCGTGCGGACGCTGAACCTGGGCGGGGAGGCGCTCCCGGCGCCCGTGGCGCAGGGGCTCCTCTCGCTCGGCACGGTGGAGCGGGTCCGCAACCTGTACGGCCCCACCGAAGACACCACCTACTCCACCTGCTCGCTGGTGCCCTGGGGCGCGGAGCAGGTCATGGTGGGCCGGCCGGTGGCGAACACCCGCGCCCTGGTGCTGGACGCGCACCTCCAGCCGGCGCCCGTGGGCGTGGTCGGCGAGCTGTACCTGGCCGGCGACGGGCTGGCGCGCGGCTACGCCGGCCGGCCCGACCTCACGGCCGAGCGCTTCCTCCCCTCCCCGTTCGGGCCCGCAGGGGCGCGGATGTACCGGGTGATGGACCGGGTGCGCTGGCGGCCGGACGGGGAGCTGGAGTACTTCGGGCGCACCGACTTCCAGGTCAAGGTGCGGGGCTTCCGCATCGAGCCGGGGGAGATCGAGTCCGCGCTCCTGGCGCAGCCCGGGGTGCGGGAGGCCGTGGTGGTCGCGCGCGGCGGCGAGGCGGGGGAGAAGCAGCTGGTGGCGTACGTGGTTGCCGGGGCGGACGCGGACCCGGCGGAGCTGCGGGCGCGGCTCCGCGAGCGGCTTCCCGAGTACATGGTCCCCGCTGCGCTGGTCCCGCTGGACCGGCTCCCGCTGACCCCCAACGGCAAGGTGGACCGCCGGGCGCTCCCGGACCCGCGGTGGGGCGGGGGAGAGGAGGCGCACGAGGCGCCCCGGGACGCCACCGAGGCGGCGCTCCGCGACGTGTGGAGCGCGGTGCTGGGGGTGGAGCGCGTGGGCGTGCGGGACGACTTCTTCGACCTGGGCGGGCACTCGCTCTCGGCCATCCGCCTGGTGGCGCGGGTCAACGAGGCCTTCGGGGTGGCCCTCCCCACGGCCGCCCTGCTGCGCGCGCGCACCGTCCGCGAGCTGGCGGAAGTGCTGCGGGAGCACGGGGCGGGCGCCGCGGCCTCGGCGCTGGTCCCCATCCAGCCCCACGGCTCGCGGCCGCCGCTCTTTTGCGTGCACGCCGCCGCGGGGACCGTCCTCCAGTACCTCCCCCTGGCCGAGCGGCTGGGGCCCGACCAGCCGCTGTACGGGCTGGAGGCGCTCCCCCGCGCCGCCGGGGCGGACGTGGAGCTGGAGGAGCTGGCGGCCGAGTACGTGGAGGCCGTCCTCGCCGCCCGCCCGGAGGGGCCCTTCCGGCTGGGCGGGTGGTCGCTCGGCGGGGTGATCGCCTTCGAGATGGCGCGGCAGCTCCGGGCCCGCGGGGAGGAGGTGGATCTGCTCCTCCTCCTGGACGCCTTCCCGCCGCTGGACGGCCAGTACCGCGGCGAGCCCGACCCCCTGGAGCTCCTCCTCTTCCTGGCGCACGACCTGGGGTACCCCCGCGGGGAGCTGGAGGCCCTGGGGGAGCGCCTCGCCGCGCGCTCCCCGAAGGAGCGCCCGGAGTGGCTGGCCGAGGAGCTGCGCGCCCGGGTCCCCGACCTCGCCGGGACCGGCGCGGAGGAGGTGCGGGAGCGGGCGGAGGGGTACCGCCGCAACCTGGCCGCGGCGGCGCGCTACCGCCCCGCCCCCTACGAGGGCCGGACGGTGCTGGTCCGCGCCGCGGAAGGGCCCCCGGAGGCCGCGGACCCGCGGCTCCGCTGGAGCGAGCTCGTCACGACCCCGCCGGAGGTGCGGACCGTCGCCGGCGACCACTACGGGATGCTGGCGGGGGAGAGCGCCCGCGCCCTCGCCCTGCTCCTGGAGCCGTGGCTCGGTCCGATCGCGCCCCCTGCGCCGATCCCCGCGTGATGGATGAGCCCGGCTCAGCGGGGAACATTTTTTCCTTGCGGGGCGGCTCGGACGCGTATACTATCCGGCACACAATGCTGAAACTCGGCCATGTGTGTCTCCTTCGTGGCGCCGGGCTGGACGCCCGGCTCCCGGCCAAAACTCGGGTGGGAGTCCGCTGATGTCGTCCAACGCGCCCAGGGTCACCATCGTCGGCGCCGGCCTGGCCGGGTCCGCCATGGCGGTCTACCTCGGCCGGCGGGGCTACGAGGTCCGCGTCTACGAGCGCCGCGCCGACCCCCGCGACGAGGCCTCGGCCGAGCGCGAGCGCCGCTCCATCAACCTGGGCCTCTCGCACCGCGGCATCCAGGCGCTCACCGCGGTCGGCGTGGTGGACCGGGTGCTGGAGCGCTCCGTGGTGGCCCGCGGGCGGATGATCCACACCCCCGACGGGGAGCAGGTCTTCCAGCCATACGGCGCCGAGGGGCACCACGTCCTCCACTCCATCTCGCGCCGCGAGCTGAACGCCGCGCTGATCGACCAGGCCGAGAGCTCCCCGGGGGTGCGCTTCCGCTTCTCGCACCGCTGCCTGGACGTGGACAAGCGGACCGGCGCCGCCCTCTTCCGCGACGAGGCCACGGGGAAGACGGTGCGCGTCCGGGCCGACTTCGTCATCGGCGCCGACGGCACCTGGTCCACCGTCCGCGCGCGGATGCTGCGCCGGGAGAGGGCCAACTTCGAGCAGGAGTTCCTGGACTGGGGCTACAAGGAGCTCACCATCCCCGCCGCCCCGGGCGGGGGCTCCCGCATCGAGCTGAACGCGCTGCACATCTGGCCGCGCGGCGACTGCCTGGTCGTCACGCACCCCAACCTGGACGGGTCGCACACCGCCACCCTGTTCATGCCCTTCGAGGGCGGGGAGCGGAGCTTCGCCGCGCTGAAGTCACGGGAGGAGGTGGAGGGCTTCTTCGCGCGCACCTTCCCCGACCTGCCGCCGCTGGCGCCGGAGCTGGCCGACGAGTTCCTCCGCCACCCGGTGGCGCCGCTGGTGAGCACCCGCACCTCGCGCTGGCACCACCAGGACCGGGTGGTGCTGATCGGCGACGGGTGCCACGCCGTGTACCCCTTCTACGGGCAGGGGATGAACGCCGCGCTGGAGGACTGCGCCGTCCTGGACGCCTGCCTGGAGCGCCACCCCGCCGACCGCGAGGCCGCCTTCCGGGAGTACCAGGCGCTCCGCAAGAAGAACACGGACGCCCTGCACGAGCTGGTCAGGCAGAACTTCGACGAGCTGCGCGACACGGTGAACTCCCCCGTGGTGCGCGCCCGCAAGCAGGCCGACATGGTCCTGAGCCGGCTCTTTCCCGGCTCGTGGATGCCTCTGTACAACATGGTGGTGCACACCAGCATGCCGTACTCGGAGGCGCTGGAGCGCGAGCGGAGGCAGCACCGCATCCGCAGGTGGACCGGGCTGAACCTCCTCCTGGGCCTCGCCCTCTGGTTCTCCGGGGCGCGCCGGCTGGTGATGGGCAGGAAAGGATAGCCCCCCGACCCGAGGAATCGACCGATGCGCGTCCATCCCCAGAACCCGGAGCTGTACCTGGTCGAGCCGGCGGACCTCCGGGCCGACCCCATGCCCGAAGCGGTCCGGGCCGACTTCGAGCTCCTGGCCGGGGCCATGGCCTGGGCGGAGAGCTACCTGACCAACCCGCACCCGGAGCTGGGGCGGTCCGGCGCGGTGTGCCCGTTCACCCGCCCGGCCCTGCGGAAGAACACCTTCTTCCTCACCGTCTACCACGGCTCCGACCTGCGCCGGGAGGACGTGGCCCGGGTCATCCGCGAGTACCGCGACTGGTTCCTGGAGCTGGAGCCGCGCGAGGGGAAGGACGTCCCGTACAAGACCATCAACATCCTCTTCCCCGACATCTCCACCGCGGACGCCATCGAGCTGATCGAGGACACGCAGACCCTCCTCAAGCCGGAGTACGTCCCCCACGGGGTCATGGTCGGCGAGTTCCACCCCGGCCCGCCCAAGAAGGCCGGGCTGTGGAACCCCGACTTCCGGCCGCTGAGGAGCCCGGTGCCGCTGATGTCCATCCGCTTCATGGTCCCGACGGACTTCGCCTTCCTGCGGGACACGCCGGAGCTGATGACCGCGTACCTGGAGCGCTTCTCCGAGCGCCTCCCGCTCCCCATGCGGGCCGAGATCGAGGAGACCGCGCGCCGCTTCGGGCTGGAGCACCTCCTCCCGGCCCCGCCGGAGGTGAAGGTGGCTCTCTCCCCCGCCGCGGTGCGGGAGCTGGCCGGAGGCGAGACGCTCCCCCTGGCCGAGTGAGCGGGACCCCGACGCCCTCCTTTTCCCACGGAAAACCACGATGACCCCTCGCTCTGCGATCCTGCGGCCGCTCCTGGCGCTCGCCGCGGCCGTCGTCCCCCTGGCGGCCCTCCCCGGGAGCGCCGCGGCGCAGGACGCGCCCGCCGCTCCCGCGGCGCCGCCGCGCGCCGGCGCGCGCACCTTCCAGGTCGCCGCCGTGGAGACCCCCGTCCGGGTGGACGCCGTGCTGGACGAGGCGCTCTGGGAGGGCGCGCAGGCCGTGGACGTCCCCTACAAGTTCTTCCCCGCCGACGGCTCCCCCGCGCCGGTGCGGACCGACTGCCGCATCGCCTTCGACGACGCCAACCTGTACCTGGGGTGCGTCGCCCACGACCCCGAGCCCTCCCGCATCCGCGCCCGCTACGCCGACCGCGACACCCCGCGCGAGGACGACCACATCTTCCTGGTGGTCGACCCCTTCAACGACCAGCGCCGCGCCTTCGAGTTCGGCCTCAACCCGCTGGGCGTGCAGATGGACGCCACCTTCAGCGAGGTCGACGGGGTGGAGGACTTCACCTGGGACGCCATCTGGAAGTCGGCCGGGCGCATCACCCCCGAGGGCTTCGTCGTCGAGGCCGCCATCCCCTTCAGCTCGCTGCGCTTCCCCAACACGGGCGCGGTGCAGACCTGGGGCTTCCTGGTCTCGCGCCTGTACCCGCGCGGCTCGCGCTTCCAGCTGCGCTCCATCAACATCAACCGCAACCAGGCCTGCCTCCTCTGCCAGGCCGACAAGCTGGTGGGCTTCCAGGGCGTCGAGCCCGGGCGCGACCTGGAGCTGACCCCGACGCTGACCACGCGCCGCTCCGACGTGCGCCTGGACTTCCCCCGCGGCGGGATGCAGTCGGGCGACGTGGACCCCGAGTTCGGGCTCAGCGGGCGCTGGGGGATCACGCCCAACGTCAAGCTCAACGCCACGCTCAACCCCGACTTCTCGCAGGTCGAGGCCGACGTGGCGCAGCTGGAGGTCAACGAGCGCTTCGCCCTCTCCTACCCGGAGAAGCGCGCCTTCTTCCTGGAGGGGGCCGACCTGTTCCAGACGCCGACGCGGCTGGTCTTCACCCGCTCCATCGTCGACCCCGTCGGGGGGCTGAAGCTGTCGGGGAAGGAGGGGAAGAACGTCTTCGGCGTCTTCGCGGCGTCGGACCGCGTCACCTCGCTCCTGATCCCCTCGAACCAGGGGAGCGCGCAGGGGCTCCTGCAGGAGGAGGTGCACACCGGGGTGGCGCGCTACCGGCGCGACATCGGGCGCTCCTCCACCGTGGGGGCCACCTACACCGGGCGCGTGGGCGAGGGGTACTTCAACCACGTGGGCGCCGTGGACGGCTTCCTCCGGCTGAGCCCGTCGAACTTCGTGCGCGCGCAGGTGGCCTTCTCGGGCACGGAGTACCCGGACACGGTGGTGCGGGCGTTCCGCCAGTCGGACGAGGTGCTGGGGGGCGTGGTGCTGCACGCGGAGCTCCTGCACCGCAGCCGCAACTGGTTCGCCAGCGCGCTCTTCCGCGACATCGGGCAGGACTTCCGCGCCGACGCGGGCTTCCTTCCGCGGGCCGACATCCGGGGCTTCACCACGCAGGCGGAGCGGATCTTCTGGGGTGGTCCGCAGAAGTGGTACAACCGGCTGGGGGTGCTGGGCTTCCTGGAGTGGCTGGGGAACCACGAGGGGGAGGAGACCGACCTGGGGGCGGCCCTGGTGGGGAGCTACCAGGGCCCGAGGCAGACGTCGGCGAGCGTGGGGCTGGGGTACAACCGGAAGCTGTTCGCGGGGAAGACGTTCGAGATGCTGGACGTGCGCCCCTCCTTCGAGATCCGCCCCAGCGCGCGGGTGGCGTTCTCGCTGGCCGGGCGCTTCGGGGAGGACATCGACGTGGCGAACGCGCGCAAGGCCAACCTGTTCCAGATCGCGCCGGGGGTGGAGCTTCGGGTGGGGCGGAGCCTGTACCTGGAGCTGGACCACGCCATCCGGCGGCTGGACACGCAGTCGAGCGATCCGCGCCCGGAGCTGGAGATCCTGGACGCGCGGCTGACGGAGGGGCGTGCGGTGTACCACTTCGGGGTGCGGACCTTCGTGCGGGCCATCCTGCAGCACCAGGGGCTGAACCAGGACCCGACGCTGTTCGGGCGCCCGGTGCGGCCGGAGACCAACACGCTCTTCAGCCAGCTGATGTTCGCGCACAAGGTGAACCCGCAGACGGTGCTGTTCGTGGGCTACACGGACAACCAGCTGGGGCTCCAGGACGTCAGCCTCACGCGCACGGGCCGCACCTTCTTCGTCAAGCTCGGCTACGCGCTGAGGATCTGAGCTGAACGGCAGGTCCGGAGGTCACATCATCTTCAGGAGGTTTCCATGAACCGTTCCACACGGGTCCGCAACGGCGCGTTCGCGCTGGCCATGGCGCTTTCCCTCGGCTTCGGCGCCTCGCAGGCGCTCGCGAGCACGGCGGCTGAGGACGCCGTTCGTGGCGTGTCGCATCGACTTCGACTGCTTCCACTCCACGCAGTGCGGGCCGAACGGGGGGATCTGCAACACGGTCGACGGCTACTGCGACTGCTTCCCGGAGAACAGCCTCCTGTAGCCGCCCCTCGCGGAAGAGCCCGGCGCGCCTCGCGCCGGGCTCTTCGTACGTCTCACAGGGAAGTGAACCACTGGGTCAGGCTGCCGTCCAGAGCCTTGCTCGGCTGCTGCTTCACACCCGTCAACGTGCGCTTGTAGACCACCGGAGACTCCACCGTGTCCACGTGGATCACGAGGCCTCCGTACTTCACCGCCGAGTTCTGGAGCTTCAGCTTGGTCGTCGCGGAGAGGACCACCTGCACGTCCAGGTCCTTGAATCCCTGGCAGCGCAGCGACCCGCTCTCGTGGTCCATGCAGATCTCGATCCCCACCTTGTAGCCCTTCCAGGTGAAGGTCGGGGACTTTCGCCCGGGCACGAACAGGGGGAAGATGGCCTGCTCCTCGACTTTCTCGCCGATTCCGAAGGGTACCTCCATCGTGGCGCTCGGCTTGTACAGCTCCCCGAGCGAGTTCTCCGTGATGGTCCCCTGGTCGTAGTTGTCGTAGCGCTTGTCGTACTCGAGCATCGTGACGTCCGGCGTCCGGTCGATGATCTGGTTGTTCCCGCTCTGCGTGATCAGGGCCGTGTTCTTGATCAGCCTCACCGCGCTCTTGTCCTTGATGGACTCCGCCTGCCATATGCGGACCTGCGCCTTGGCCTGCTCGTCGAACGCGAGCCCGTCGTCCTGGTGGGCCTTCCCCACGAACTTCCCCCATTCGCGGTAGCGCGACACGTACTTCTCCAGCGAGCGCTCCTGGGGCTTCTTCTCACCCATCCTGTCCAGTCCCGGGTTGGTCCGGGTGAGCGTCCGGGACCAGGACAGGGTGCCGGGGATCAGGAGGAGCGACGAATGGCGCGCGGCGACCTGCCGGAGCATGTCCTGCACGCGCAGCTTGTCCGTGTCGGAGATGAGCGACCCGTCGGGCTTCTTCCGGCCCAGGTAGTACTCGGGCGCGATGAAGATGTGTGCCTCGTAGGGAATCTGCTCCTCCTCGTCCCAGTTCGGCATCCACTGCTCGGCGTGCGCGAGCTGAACCTTCAGCTTGTTCACGCGCTGCTCCAGCGTCCAGTCTCCCGGGGGCGCGACCTTCCAGGTGGATACGCAGATCGTCGTCATCCTGTGCCTCCCGGTCGGTGAGGTGTCGCCAGCAGCCCTTCCACCACGTCTACGCCCCGCTCCGCCGCCCCCAGCCCCGCCTCCACGTACGCCCGCGCCCGCTCCGCCCGCCGCGGCGCCGCTCCCCTTCGTTCGACAGCAGGCGCAGCAGCCGCTCCGCCAGCTCGTCCCCGTCCTCCACCGCCCGGGCTGCTCCCGCGTCCACCAGCTCGCCGGCTTCGCGCGCGTTGGCGTGCCGCGGGCCGAACAGCACCGGGAGACCGAAGGCAGCCGGCTCCAGCACCGAGTGCAGCCCCGCCGTCCCGAAGCCCCCGCCCACGTAGGCCAGCTCCCCCACGGCGTACAGGTCGCCCAGGACGCCGACGCGGTCCACCAGCAGCACGTCGCGCCCCCTCGAAGCCCCGTCCAGCGCGGAGAGGCGGACGTGCGACAGACCGTGCCGATCGAGGAGCGCCTCGGACTCGTCGAGGTGCGCCGGGGCCGGCTCGTGCGGCACCAGCAGCAGCCGGAGCCGGTGCCCGCCGTCGAGCGCCATACGGACCGCGGGGATCAGCCGCTCCTCGTCCGGCGGCCAGGTGGAGCCGGCGACCAGCGTCGCGCGCGACGGGTCGGCGACGGAGCGGAGGAGGTCGGAGGCGCGGTCGGCCGCGGCGGCGCGCTTCCACACCTGGTCGAAGCGCGCGTCGCCCATGACGCTGCGCCGCTCCGGGGGCACGCCCAGCGCGCCGAAGCGCTCCGCGTCGGCGGGGGAGATGGCGGCCACGTGGTGCAGGCGCGCGTACGCGGGGCCCAGCAGGGCGCGCGCGGGGCCGCGGAGCCGGCTGGAGCCCTCCGGGAGGGTGCCGCTGAGCATCGCCAGGCGGACGCCCCGCCGCCGCGCTTCCCGCGTGAGGACGGGCCACACGTCCGTCTTGGAGAAGGCCAGCACGTCGGGGCGGAGCAGGTCGAGCGCCCGCCCCACCGTCCCGGGGAGGTCCAGGGGGAGGTAGTCCGCGAAGTCGGCGGGGACGCTGCGGGCGAACTTCTCCGCGGACGGGGAGAAGAAGGTGTACGCCACCTGCACGTCCGGCCGCCGCGCGCGGAGCGCCTCCACCACGGCCCGCGCCTGGAGCCCCTCGCCCACGCTGGGGGCGTGGAACCAGACCAGAGGCCGCGCCCGGTCGCGCTCCTGCGCCGCCCACCGCCGCATCCGCTGCAGCACCCGCCTCCGCCCGCGTATCCCCCGCGCCAGCTTCCCCTCCCCGTGGCCGAGCAGGGGGAGGAGCGGGAGGGCGGCGCGCAGCGCGGAGACGTAGAGCCGTTCGGAGAGGGACATGGGCAGGAAGGTACGCGCGGGAGCGCGGGAGTGCGAGGGCGCGGAATCGCGTCATTGATATGGATATCGACATACGATATCATCGGAGGCGATGAACGCACACCATCGCAGGAGCAGGCCCATGATCGAGTACAGGGGATATGTCGGCGTGTTCGAGTACGACCCCGACGACGAGATCTTCCGCGGCAGGGTGGTGAACCTGGGCAAGGACGGGATCACCTTCGCGGGAACCTCCGTGGAGGAGCTGAAGCGCGAGCTTGCCGCCTCCGTGGGCGACTACCTGTCCTGGTGCGCCGAGCGCGGGGAGAGCCCGGAGAAGCCTTTCAACGGCACTTTCCTCGTCCGCGGCACCCCCGAGCTTCACCGCGCCGCCTTCATCGCCGCCGCGCGGTCGCAGAAGAGCCTCAATGCCTGGGTCGTGGAGACGCTTCGCGAAGCCGCCGAGCGGAGCGGGTAGACGAAGTCTGTCTCCACGGCGCGCTCGACCCTCCACGGGAGCATCGAGCCCGAACCCCTGCCTGGTCCTTCACCATGGGAGCGTCTTACGTTGTCCCCATGGCCGAATGCACCGTTCTCATCATCGACGACGAGCCGCAGATCCGCCGCGTGGTGCGCAACGCCCTGCAAGGCGTGGCCGCGCGGGTGCTGGAAGCGCCCACCGGGCAGGCGGGGATCGACCTGGCCGCCGCCGAGCGGCCGGACCTGATCGTGCTCGACCTGGGGCTCCCCGACATGGCCGGCGCGAGCGTCTGCCTCGAGGTGCGGAAGTGGTCCGGCGCCCCCATCGTCGTGCTCTCCGCGCGCCACTCCGAGCACGAGAAGGTGTCGCTGCTGGACGCCGGGGCCGACGACTACGTGACCAAGCCGTTCAGCACGGCCGAGCTCCAGGCCCGCGTGCGCGCCCAACTCCGCCGCGCCCGCAGCGCTTCGCTCCCGGCCGACGCCGGCCCTCTGGCGTTCGACGGGCTGCGGGTGGACCTGGCGCGCCGCGTGCTCACGCGGGACGGCGGGGAGATCCACCTGACCCCCACCGAGTGGGACCTGCTGCGCGCCTTCGTGGTGCAGGCGGGACGCACGCTCACCCACGAGCAGATCTTCCGCGCCGTCTGGGGGCGGTCCGGCGGGGACCCGCAGGCGTACCTCCGGGTGCACGTCGCCAACCTGAGACGCAAGATCGAGCGCGACCCGGTACGCCCCGTCCTGCTCGTCACCGAGCCGGGGGTGGGCTACCGGTTCCGCGCCCTGGACTGAGTCGTGGCGCCGCCGCGGGGCCGGGCCCGGGAGGCGCTCGGGTGGGCCGCATGGCTGGCCGCCCTGGGAGCGCTCACGGCCGGGATGGTGGCGGTGCGCCCGGGGCTCGACGGGGCGCACGTGGCCCTGTCCTACCTGCTCCTGGTGCTGGCCGGGAGCACGCGCGGGAGCGGTGTCCGGGGGGTCGTGCTCGCCTTCCTGTCGTTCCTCTGCTTCAACTTCTTCTTCCTCCCGCCGTACGGCACCTTCGTCGTCCACGACCCGCTGGACTGGCTGGTCCTCGTCACCTTCCTGGTGGTGGCCGGCGTCGCCACGCAGCTCCTCTACCGCGCCCGCCGGGAGGCGGAGGAGGCCCGGCGGCGCGCGGACGAGATCGAGCGGCTCTCCACGCTGGGGGCGGAGACGCTCGCCGCCGCCCGGACGCTGCGCGAGACGGACCGGCTCAAGGACGCGCTCATCGCCTCGGTGTCGCACGACCTGCGCACGCCACTCACCACCATCAAGGCGCTGGCGCACGATATCGCGGGAGAGGGGGACGAACGGGCGGCGGACATCGAGGAGGAAGCGGACCGCCTCAACCACTTCGTGGCGGACCTGCTCGACCTGTCGCGCCTGAACGCGGGGGAACTGCGGCTCCAGCCGGAGCTGACCGCGGCGGAGGACCTTCTCGGCGCCGCACTGCAGCGGGTCTCCGGCTCGCTCGCCGGGCGCGAGGTGCGGGCGTCGCTCGGCCACGGCGAGCCGCTCCTGCTGGGGCGCTTCGACTTCGTCCATTCGTTGCGCGTCCTGGTGAACCTGCTGGAGAACGCGCACAAGTACGCCCCGCCGGGGACGCCCGTCGACCTCGCCGCGCGCCGGGAGGGCGACCGGCTGGTGTTCGAGGTGGCGGACCGGGGGCCGGGAATCACGGGCCCGGAGGCCGAGCAGGTCTTCTCCCCCTTCTACCGCGCCGGCCGCGCCCGGCCCGACGTGGGCGGGGCGGGGCTCGGGCTGTCCATCTCCCGCCGGCTCGCGGAAGCCCAGGAAGGATCGCTGGTCTACGAGCCGCGGCCCGGTGGCGGGAGCGTGTTCCGGTTCTCCGTGCCCGCGGCGGATTTTCCGGACGGCGAACTTTCTTTGTGACTTCTTAACGCCGCGTCCCCCGATCTTTGTGCTTCCTTGACACGGCTCTCCCCATCTTTCCCCGGCACCGGACACACACTCATGCCAGGTGGAGGAGCCACGGATGGAGGCAAGCGAGGAGAAGGGGGAGCGGGTCCACGGTGACGGGTCCGCCAGGTACCTGGCCTTCCTGGCCCTCGCCGCGCTCGGGGTGGTGTACGGCGACATCGGCACCAGCCCCCTCTACGCCCTGCGCGAGTCCTTCCACTACTACCACCTGGCGGTCACCGAGACCAACGTCTTCGGAGTGCTCTCGCTGGTCTTCTGGTCGCTGGTGCTGGTGATCTCCGTCAAGTACGCGGTGTTCGTGCTGCGCGCCGACAACCGCGGGGAGGGGGGAATTCTGGCGCTCACCGCGCTGGTGACCCCGGTGGGGGCCATGCGCCGGGGAGGGCGCTGGGCGCTCATCATGCTCGGCCTATTCGGCACGGCGCTTCTCTACGGCGACGGCATCATCACCCCGGCCATCACGGTGCTGAGCGCGGTGGAGGGGCTCAAGGTAGCCACGCCGCTCTTCGAGCCGTACATCATCCCCATCACCATCGCCGTCCTGGTCGGCGTCTTCGCGGTGCAGAGCCGCGGCACCGCGACCATCGGCAGGGTCTTCGGTCCCGTCACCCTCCTCTGGTTCGCGGCGCTGGCGGCGCTGGGAATCTCGTGGATCGTCCGCGAGCCACGGGTCTTCGTGGCGGTGAGCCCGCACCACGCCGTGCGCTTCTTCGCGGTGAACGGCTGGCACGGGTTCCTGGTGCTGGGGTCCGTGTTCCTGGTGGTCACCGGCGGCGAGGCCCTCTACGCCGACATGGGGCACTTCGGGCGGAGGCCCATCCGCATCGCCTGGTTCGTGGTCGTGCTGCCGGCGCTGCTGCTCAACTACTTCGGGCAGGGGGCGCTGCTCCTGCTCCGGCCCGAGGCGGTGGAGAACCCCTTCTTCGAGATGGTGCCGTCCTGGGCCCTGTACCCGGTGGTGGTGATCGCCACCCTGGCGGCGATCATCGCGTCGCAGGCGCTGATCTCCGGGGCGTTCTCGCTCACCATGCAGGCGGTGCAACTCGGCTACCTGCCGCGCGTGGCCATCGAGCACACCTCGGCGCGCGAGCGGGGGCAGATCTACATCCCCGGCGTCAACTGGCTGCTGATGGTCTCGTGCATCGGCCTGGTGCTGGGATTCCGCTCGTCCAGCAACCTGGCCGCCGCGTACGGGGTGGCGGTGACCACCACCATGGTGGTGACCACCGTCCTGCTCTCGGTGGTGCAGCGGGAGCGCTGGAAGTGGGGGACGGGCGCTGTGGCGGCGTTCAGCGCGGTGTTCCTCCTCATCGACCTGGCGTTCTTCGGAGCGAACATCGTCAAGATCCCGCACGGCGGCTGGTTCCCGCTGGTGGTGGGAGCGCTGATCTTCGCGCTCATGACCACCTGGAAGACGGGGCGCCTGATCCTGGCGAAGCGGCTGTCGGACTCCTCCCTCCCCTGGGAGCTCTTCCTCGAGGACGTGGCGGGCAGCCCGCCGCACCGGGTCCCCGGGACCGCGGTGTTCATGTACGGGAACCCCACGGGGACGCCTCCCGCGCTCCTGCACAGCCTGAAGCACTACCGGGTGCTGCACGAGCAGGTGGTGCTCCTGTCCATCGAGACGGCCGAGGTCCCGCACGTGGACCCGGCGGAGCGCTCCAGCGTGGAGGCGCTGGGGCACGGCTTCTTCCGGATCGTCGTCCGCTTCGGCTTCATGGAGGAGCCCGACGTGCCGGAGGCCCTGGAGGCCGTCCGCGCCGACGGGCTGGAGCTGGCTCCCATGCGGACCTCGTTCTTCCTCGGGCGGGAAACGCTGATCCCCTCGCGGCACCCGGGGATGGCCCTGTGGCGCGAGCACCTCTTCGCGGTGATGTCGCGGAACGCACGCCCGGCCACCTCGTTCTTCTGCCTCCCTCCCAACCGGGTGGTGGAACTGGGAGCCCAGATCGAGCTCTGACGCCACCTGTTCAGCCATGCCGTTCCGAAAGCAGAGCGGGGCGGGGGACCGAAGTCCCCCGCCCCGCTCCGGCGTCCCGGGCCCGCGGAGGCCGCCTAGTCCTCGATCTCGGAGCCGTCCAGAGCGACCTCCTCCTCCTCGCCGTCCAGCCCGAGCTCGTCCTCCGGCTCCTCGCCGTCGGCGATGGCGAGCACCTCCACGTAGGCGCCACCGGGGCCGGACCCGTCGCCGGAGTCCGGCGACTCGGGGCTCTCCGGGATCTCGTCCTCCTTGACCACGCGGGCCACGTCCATCACCACGTCCTTGGCGGACAGGTTGATGAGCCGCACCCCCTGCGTGTTCCGGCCGATCACGCGGATCCCGTCCACCGACTGCCGGTTGACGATCCCCTCGCGGGTGATCACCATCAGCTCGTCGCCGGGGCGGACCTCGCGGATCGCCACCACCCGGCCCGTCTTGTCGTTGGTCTTCACGTTGATCACGCCCCTCCCGCCGCGCCGCTGCTGGCGGTAGGCATCGATCCCCGTGCGCTTCCCCATCCCCTTCTCGGTGACCACCAGGAGGGTGTTCCCCGCCTTCATCACCACCATCCCGATCACCTCGTCGCCGTCCTGCAGCGAGATGCCCCGGACGCCCGTGGTGGCGCGCCCCATCTCGCGGACGTTGTCCTCGCTGAAGCGGATCGCCATCCCCTCGCGGGTGGCGAGCACCACGTCGCACCCGCCGTCGGCGAGCTGCACCGAGATCAGCTCGTCGCCCTCCAGGATGTTGATGGCGTTGATCCCCACCACGCGCGGGTTGCCGTAGGCCGAGAGCGCCGTCTTCTTCACCACGCCCTTGCGGGTGGCGAAGATCAGCGACCGGTCGTGCGAGAACTCCCGCACCGGCACCAGCGAGGCGATCTTGTCGCCCGGGCGCAGGTTGATGAGGTTCACGATCGGCTTCCCGCGGCTGTCGCGCGAGCCCTGCGGGATCTCGTGCACCTTGAGCCAGTAGCACTGCCCGTTCTGCGTGAAGAACATCACGTAGTCGTGCGTGCTCGCCAGGAAGATCTGCTCGACCCAGTCCTCCTCCTTGGTGCGCATCCCCGAGATCCCGCGCCCGCCGCGCGCCTGGGCGCGGTAGGTGTCGGCGGGGACGCGCTTGATGTAGCCGGCGTGCGAGACGGTGATCACCATCTCCTCGTCCGCGATCAGGTCCTCCAGGGAGAAGCTCCCCGTGGAGCCCATGATCTCCGTGCGCCGCTCGTCGCCGTACTTGTCGGCGACCTCGCGCAGGTCCTCCTTGATGATGTTCAGGCGCCGCTCTCGGCTCTCCAGGATGCCGCGCAGGTCGGCGATGGTGGCGCGGATCTCCGCCAGCTCCGCCTCCAGCTGCTCGATCTCCAGCCCGGTGAGCTTGGCCAGGCGCATGTTGAGGATGGCGTCCGTCTGCCGCTCGGAGAGCCCGAAGCGCTCCCGCAGCGCCACCCCCGCGTCCGCGCTCGTGTCGGAGCCGCGGATGATGCGGATGACCTCGTCGATGTTGTCGACGGCGATCTTGAGGCCCTCCAGGATGTGCTCCCGCTCCAGCGCCTTGTTCAGCTCGAAGCGCGTCCGCCGGAGCAGCACCTCGTGACGGTGCTCCACGAAGTGGAAGATCATCTCCTTGAGGGAGAGGATCCGGGGGACGCCGCCCACCAGGGAGAGCATGATCACCCCGAAGGTGCTCTGCATCTGGGTGTGCTTGTACAGCTGGTTGAGCACGATGTGGGGGATGGCGTCGCGCTTCAGGTCCACCACGATGCGCATCCCGTCGCGGTCCGACTCGTCGCGCAGGTCGGAGATCCCCTCCACCCGCTTGTCGCGCGCCAGCTCCGCGATCTGCTCGATCAGGCGCGACTTGTTCACCATGAAGGGGATCTCGCGGACCACGATCCGCTCCCCCTTGCCGCCCTCGCGCTCCTCGATCTCGGCGCGCGCGCGCATCAGGATGCGCCCGCGCCCGCCCTCGTACGCCTCGCGGATCCCGTCGCGGCCGTAGATGAGCCCGCCCGTGGGGAAGTCCGGCCCCTTCACGAAGGCGTGCAGGTCGTCGATGGTGCAGTCCGGGTTGTCGATCAGGTGGACGCAGGCGTCCGCCACCTCGCGCAGGTTGTGCGGCGGGATGTTGGTGGCCATCCCCACGGCGATCCCGGAGCTGCCGTTGACCAGCAGGTTGGGAATGCGCGCCGGGAGCACCCGCGGCTCCTCCAGGCGGTCGTCGTAGTTGGGGGCGAAGTCGACGGTGTCCTTGTCGATGTCCGCCAGCATCTCCGTGGCGATGGGCGACAGCCGGGCCTCGGTGTAGCGGTAGGCGGCCGCCGAGTCGCCGTCGATGGAGCCGAAGTTCCCCTGCCCGGCCACCATGGGGTAGCGCAGGGAGAAGTCCTGCACCATGCGCACGAGGGCGTCGTACACGGAGGCGTCGCCGTGCGGGTGGTACTTGCCCAGCACGTCGCCCACCACGGTCGCGCTCTTCTTGAACGGGCGGCTGGGGGAGAGCCCCGCCTCGTGCATGGCGAACAGGATGCGCCGGTGCACCGGCTTCAGCCCGTCGCGCACGTCGGGGAGCGCGCGCTGCACGATGACGCTCATCGAGTAGTCGATGAACGACTCGCGCATCTCGTCCTCGATCAGACGCGCAACGATCTTGGGATGATGCTGCTCGGGCGCCTCGGTCGGGGTCTCGTCGGCCATTGGGTCGTCTTGGGACGGTCGATAGATCGGGAGTCCGCCCGGGGAGGGGCGGAACGCAACTGCGGAATGATACCCCGCGCGCGCGGGCGTGTGCCCGGAATATATAGAATCCCGGACGGGGTAACTTATGGGAAAACGCGCGCTTCCGCTACCCGCGGAGGAGCCAGAGCGCGACGATGGGGGCTCCGCCCAGCACCGCCCCGGCCACGAATCCCCACACCGCCTGGCGCCTGCGGACGCGGTGCTCGCGCGCGGCGCGGACGGGGTCCTCGCGCATCTCCGCCTCCATGCGGCGGCGGGTGACGCGCGGGAGCCAGAGGAAGTGGACGGTCCCGATGGCCGCCATCATCCCCACGAAGGCCACGGTGACCGGGAGCGGCTCCGGCCAGGCCAGCAGCGTGGCCATGAAGCCCGCGGTGGCGAGCATGCACGCCGCCGCGGTCAGGACGATCCCGCGCCGCTCCTCGTCGTCGCGGGCCAGGCGGAGGAGCCGGCGCGCGCCGAAGAGCACGCCTCCCCACCCCCCGGCCAGCCCGAACAGGGCGCCCAGGAGCGCTCCCGCCGTCGCGGCCGGGAACAGGCCGCCCGCGCCGAGCTTGGCGGCGAGCTTGCTCCCCGCGGCCGCCTTTCCCAGCCCCAGCCCCGCCGCCGCGGCGGTGGACGGCGCGCCGACGCTGAGCGCGGTCATCACCGCGGCGGTGAAGGCGGCGCCGGGTGCGGTCTCCTCCAGGTGCCGGACCAGGGTGGCGCGCAGCCGCGAGCGGGCGCGCGACAGGCGCTGCTTCACGGCGTCCTCGCTCATCCCCAGCAGGTCGGCCACCTGCCGCGCGGAGCGCCCCTCGCGGTAGAAGAGCACCACCACCTCGCGCGTCCCGGCGGGGAGGGCGTCCACGGCGGCGGCGAGGGCGGCCCGCTCCTCCTCCGCCACCAGCTCCTCCACGGCGCTGGGGCGCGGGTCGGCCGCGGCGGCCAGCAGCTCGTCCGCGTGCCCCTCGCTGATCCGGCGGCGCCGCCGCACGCGGGTGCGGAGGGCGTGGTGCGCGCGGTTGCGCGCGAGCTGCCGTATCCAGGGGAGGAAGCTGGCCGGGTCGCGGAGCTTCGCCAGCCCGGTCCAGGCGGCCAGGTAGACCTCCTGGGCCACCTCGCGGCTCGCCTCCACGTCGCCCAGGACGGCGAGGGCGATGGCGTCCACGGGGCCGCGGGTGGCGTCCACCAGCCGCGCGAAGGCCTGGGGGTCGCCGCGCGAGGCGGCGACCACGTCGGGGTGCAGGCGCAGGGCGAGGGCCTCGCTCATCGGCCGGCGAGGAAGCGGTCCATGGCGGAGAACAGGAAGGCGGGGTCGTCCAGCATCACGAAGTGGCGGGCGTTCGCGGCGACGAGCACGCGGTGGTCGGGGACGCGGGCCACCTGGGCCTGGTAGCGCGCGAGCGTGGCGCCGAGCTGCTCGGGCGTCTGCCCGTCGCCGGAGGCGACGAGGAGCACGGGGGTGCGGATGGCGGCGACGGCGGCGCGCAGGTCGGTGGTGAGCATCTCGGCCACCGCGCGGCCGGCGGTGGCGCCGTCGGAGGCGCGGCCCCAGCGCGCGCCCATCTCCCACGCGGCGGAGTCCCTGGCCTGGAAGCGGAGCGCCATGCGCGTCTGCTCGGCGAGCTGCCCGGCGCCGTAGGCGGCGAACGCGGCGCGGATCTGCTCGGCCTGCGGGCGCATCCGCTCGGGGGTGAGGGTGCTGTCCGCCAGCGCCGCAAGATAAGGGACGCCGTCCACGGCGACCACCGGCCCCACCAGCTCGGGGGCGGTGGCGGCCACCCAGAGGGCCAGGAAGGCGCCCAGGCTGTGCCCCACGAGCACCGGGCGGTCCAGGCGCTGCTCGCGGAGGTAGCGGATGATGGCGTCGCGCTCGGCTTCCAGGAAGCGCTCGCCCCCGAGCGGCGGGACACCCGCGAAGCCGGCCAGGGTGAGGACGTGCGTGTCGTAGCGCCCGCGGAAGTGCTCGACCGTCCCCTTCCACACCTCGCCGGAGGAGAGGAGTCCGGGGATCAGGATCATGGGCCGTCCGCTCCCCGCGCGCTCCACGGCGAAGGGCTTGGGGGCGTCCGGCGACTGGGCCGGGAGGGAGGGGGCGAGGAGGAGGGCCGCGGCGAGCAGCGCGGCGGCCGTGCGGGGAAGTCGGGGCATCGCGAGACTCCGGTGCGGGTGCGGGCCTCCGCGTCGTGCGGGGGCCTCGCATACTGGGTAGCCGGAGCCGCGGAAAGGTGACATCGGCCACGATCGAAGCCGCAGTAGCAAAAATTGACATCGCGCCGGGGCCTGGACCATATTCCGGGAGCCGACATCATCCGAGGAGGACCCATGAACGTGTCGCTGACGCCCGAGCTGGAGCGCTGGATCTCGGGAAAGGTCGAAGCCGGCCGATACAAGAGCGCGAGCGAGGTCGTGCGGGACGGCCTGCGCCTGCTCCAGGAGAAGGAGGAAGAGCGTGAGGTTCGCCTCGAAACGCTCCGACGCGAGATCCAGGTCGGCCTGGACGAGCTCGACCGGGGAGAGGCCGTCGACGGGGAGGAGGCCTTCGACCGGGTCCTGGCCCGGGTCGGCAGGGACCGGGGGTCTGTCTCCTGAAGCGGTACGGGCTCGCTCCCGCCGCGGAGCGCGACCTCGAGCGCATCGTGGACTTCTACGCGATCGAGAAGGAGAACCCGTCCGCGGCTCTGAAGGTGCTGGAGGAGATCCGGGCGGCGTGCCGCCGTGCGGGCGAAGACCCCGGGCAGTGCGAGCGGCGCCCGGATCTCGGCCCCGACGTTCGCAGCAGGATCGTGCACAGGTACCCCTTCCGCATCTACTTCCGTCCGGCGGTCCCCACGGCCGGATTCCGCGTCGAGGTCATCCGTATCCTGCGTCAGCAGCAGGACGTGGGAGCCGCGTTCGGAGACCTCCCGCCCGGGTGACCTTCCCCACGTTGGACAGGCCTTTCCCCGTACGCCGGTCGGCAAGATTCTTCTGGACCTTGGGAGCGGGACCCCTATCTTGGGAGGGTGTGCCCGCGTCCCCAGCGATGGAGGGAGCCATGTTCGAAGACCGCGACGACTCGATGCCGAAGTTCTGCGTCCTGGTGTGCAGCTTCGAAGGGAACCGGACCGCCCGTCACGTGCAGCAGGAGCTCGGCTCGCGGCACGAACTGCACGCGGACGAGGTGGTGGCCACGGCGGTGGTGACGCACGACGCGGACGGGAGGGTGCACGTGCACGACCCGGGGGCGGAGGTGATGGGGGGTACGTTCGGCGCGGTGACGGCGGGGGTGCTGGGGCTGGTGGGGGGGCCGGTGGGGCTGGTGGCGATGGTGGTGGCGGGCGGGGTGATCGGCGGCCTCTACGGCCACTTCGCGGGGCGCCTGCTGGAGCCGCACGACCTCCGCCGGATCGCGGAGGCGCTCCCGCCGAACAGCTCGGCGGTGGTGTCCATGGTGGAGGACTGCCATACGGAGGAGCTGGCCGCCGTGTACCGGCCGCACGGGGCGAAGGTCCTGGCGCTCCACGTCCAGAGCGAGCTCTCCGCGGCGCTGGCCGAGGCGCTGGACCCGCGGACACGTCACGTGGAGGCGGGCTTCCCGGTCACCTGAGGCGCCCGGGCGGGGGATGGACGTGCGCGAGGGGTCCCGCCCGGTTCCGGGTGGGACCCCTTTCCGTCCGGCCTCCCGGCGTCAGAGCGGCCGCACCGCGTCGGCCACGCGGCTGGCCAGTAGCGAGAGGGAGGAGGGTGGGGGTGCCATCGCTACTATTGGAGCTACGGGCTACGCATGTCACATCAGTGAAGAGGCCCCGGAGGCGCCTCTCACGTCTCTTTTTTAGGGAGCAGCGATTCAAACGAAAATAGGGAAGATGCTCTTCGCATGCTATTGTTTGAGCTTTCGTTTCTACTGCTAGTGGGGCACCACGTGTGAGTTGATGGGGTATCCTTCGGCTTTGTGTACGCACTTGTACAGGAGTCGAAGGATGACGAAGCGGTACACGGTGATGCTGACGGAGCAGGAGCGCAGCGATCTGCTCGTGCTCACGCGCAAGGGGAAGGCGAGCGTCCGGCGGATCAAACGCGCTCTGGTGCTGCTGCGCTCCGACGAGGGTGCCACGGACGAGCAGATCGTCGCGGGCGTGGGCGTCGGGGTCGCTACGGTGGAGCGCATCCGCAAGCGCTTCGTGGAAGAAGGGCTGGAGGCGGCTCTCTCAGAGAAACCCCGCCCGCCGATGCCGCCGAAACTAACTGGCAAAGCGGAGGCCCTGCTCCTGGCGCTGGCCTGCAGCGACGTGCCGGGTGGGCGCGCCCGCTGGAGCATGCAGATGCTGGCGGACCGGCTGGTGGAACTGGGGGCGGTGGACTCGATCTCAGATGAGACAGTGCGCCGCACGCTCAAAAAAGCAAGACGAAGCCTTGGCAGCGCCAGCAGTGGCTGATCCCGGAGATCACGGCCGAATTCGTCTGGCGGATGGAGGACGTGCTCGACCTGTATGCAGAGCCGAGCGACCCGAAGCGGCCGCGTGTGGCCTTTGACGAGATGCCTCTGCAACTCCTGTCCGAGGTGCGTACGCCACTGCCGGCGCGCCCGGGGCAGGCCGAGCGGTTCGACTACGAGTACCGGCGCGAAGGCACATGTAATCTCTTCCTCTTCTTCAGCCCCGACACCGCCTGGCGAGAGGTCAAGGTCACGCAGCGGCGCACCGCGATCGACTTCGCCCACTGCATGCGTGATCTGGTGGACGTGCATTTCCCGGAGGCGGAGAAGGTCCGCGTGGTGCTGGACAACCTGAACACGCACACGCCGGCCTCGCTCTACCAGGCGTTCGCGCCCGAGGAGGCAAGCCGGATCGCAAAGCGTCTGGAGTTTCACTACACGCCCAAGCATGCAAGCTGGTTGAACATGGCCGAGGTGGAGTTCTCCGTGCTCGGCACTCAATGCCTGGACCGGCGCCTGCCCAGCATGGAAGTCGTACAGCGCGAAACCGCCGTCTGGTGCCGCGACCGCAACGGCAGCAAGGCCACGATTCAGTGGCAGGGTCGAGTCGGGGAGCCGCGTGAAGGGAGAGGCGGACCGGCTGGCTGGCGAAAGAGATCTGTCCAGAAGCCACGCATCTGCAGGAGAGGGCGCCGGGATCATCCCTGGCGCCCTCTCCTGATTCCGGAGGTCCAGCCGCCTACCGCAGCACCTCGATCGGGTCCACCCGCGTCGCCCGGCGCACCGGCACCAGCAGCGCCACCGTGGCGCACGCGAGCAGCGCCGCCACCGCCGCCCCGAGCGCCACCGGGTCGAACGGCTCCACCCCGTAGAGCAGCTCCCCCAGCAGCCGCGTCACCACCAGCACCCCCAGCGCTCCCCCGGCCAGCCCCACCCCCATCCACACCCCTCCCTGCCGCAGCACCAGCCCCGCGATCGCGCCCCGGGTGGACCCGAGCGCCACCCGCACGCCGAACTCCCTCTCCCGCGCAGCCGCCATGGCCGCGAACATCGCGTACACCCCCACCGAGGCCAGGAGCAGCGCCAGCGCCCCGAACCCCGTCATCAGCAGCACCGGGAGCCGCCGCCCCGCCAGGCGCTCGTCCATGATGGCGCGCAGCGTGGCCGGGTCGCGCAGCGGCACCTCCGGGTCCAGCGCCGCCAGCTCCCGCTGCACCGGGCGCAGGAGCGCCAGCGGGTCCCCCGCGGTGCGCACCAGGAAGTCGCGCCCGGCCCAGGAGAAGTCCTGCCGTTCCGATGCGTACACCATCGGCCCCGGCGCGGGGAGAGCGGGGTCCACCCGGACGTCGCGGACGATCCCCACCACCACGCCCCACCGCTCCGCCGTGTGCGGGCTGACGCGGATGCGCGCGCCCACCGCGCCCCCGCGCGGCCAGTAGCGCCGCGCCATGGTCTCGTTGACCACCACCGCCGGCGGGGCTTCGGGTGCGTCCTCCGGCCCGAAGGTGCGCCCCTGGACCAGGCCGATCCCCAGCGTCCGGAAGTAGTCGTCCGACACCGCCGAGTAGGGGATGAACGTGGGCCCGTCCCCCTCCGGCGTCACCCCCTCGACGGTGAGCACGTTGCTGCTCATGGTGGGCGAGGGGATCTGCGTGGTGCTCGCCACCCCCCGCACCCCGGGGAGGGCCGCGATGCGCTCCCGGAGCTGCCCGAACACCGCGGCGCGCGCCTCCGGCGTCGCGTAGGTGGCCGGAGGGGAGGTCCACCCGCGCCGTCAGCACCCCGTCCGGGTCGAACCCCAGCGGCGCCGACGTCATCGCCCACAGGCTGCGCACCAGCAGCCCCGCGCCCACCAGGAGGCTGAGGGAGAGCGCGATCTGCGCCGCCACCAGCGCCCCGCGGATCCGGCGCGAGCCCCGGCCCTCGCTCGACCCGCGCGTCTCCTCGCGGAGCGTGCCCTGCGTGTCCGAGCGGCCCGCGGCCAGCGCCGGCGCCAGGCCGAACGCCAACCCCGTGAGCAGCGCGGCCAGCAGCGTCGCCAGCACCGCCCCCGCGTCCAGCGACAGCTCCGCGTACGGGGGGAGCGTCGGCAGCGCCAGCTTCCGCAGCGTCCGGAGCCCCAGCTCCGCGAGGAGGAGCCCCACCGCCGCACCCGACAGGGCGAGGAGCCCGCTCTCCGTGAGGAGCTGCCGCACCAGCCTCCCGCGCTTCGCGCCCAGCGCCACCCGGACCGCCAGCTCCTTCCGCCGCGAGAGCGTCCGCGACAGCAGGGCGCCCGCCAGGTTGGCGCAGGTGATCAGGAGCACCAGCCCCGCGCTCGCCATCAGCACCAGGAGCGGCGTGCGCGTCTCCCCCACCATCGAGTCGCGCAGCGGCACCGCCAGGAAGCTCCGGCCGCGGTCCGTGTCCGGGTGCTCGCGCGCCAGCTCCGCGCCCAGCCGGTCGATCTCGCCCTGCGCCGCCTCCAGCCCCACGCCGGGCGCCAGGCGCCCCACCACCCCCATCCAGTGCTGGCCGCGCGCCGTCGCCGGGTCGTCCAGCAGGGGCGCCAGGTCGAGCGCGAACCACAGGTCCGCCCCGCCCATCGGTCCCACGAAGCCGCGGGGGAGCACCCCCACCACCTCGTACGGCTCGCGCTCGATGCGGAGCGTGCGGCCCACCACCTCCGGGTCGCCCCCGAAGTCGCGCCGCCAGGCCTCCTCGCTCAGCATCACCACCTGGGCGGGGCCGTCCGCGTCCGCCAGCGTCCGCCCCAGCGCCGCGCGCACCCCCAGCGTGGAGAAGAACCCGCCCCCCACCAGCGCCCCCGACAGCACCCGCGGCCCCGCCCGGTCGGCGAGGGTGACGTCGAAGGTGGTGAAGTTGAACGCCGCCACCCCCGTGAAGGACCGCAGGCGCCCCGCGAAGTCCGCGGCCACGCCCGGGCTCACCGAGGACCGCTCCATCGGCGCTTTCTCGAACCGCGCGTACACCCGCACCAGGCGCCCCGCCTCCGCGTACGGCAGCGAGTCGAGCAGCACCGACTTCGCCACCCCGAAGACGGCCGCGTTGGCGCCGATCCCCAGGGCCAGGGTGAGCACCGCGAGAAGGGAGAAGAGCGGCGTGCGGAGGGCCGAGCGGACCCCGAAGCGGAGGTCCTGGCGGAGGTCGTCCAGCCAGTCGCGCCGGGCCACGGCGCGCCGGTCGGCCGCGAGCAGCTCCGCGCACTCGTCGCGGACCGTGTCCACGTCGCCGAAGCGCTCCAGCGCCGCCGCGCGGGCGGCCGCCTCGTCCATCCCCTGCGCCACGTAGTCGCGGACGCGCTGCTCCAGGTGGAAGGCCAGCTCGTCGGCCACTTCCGCCCGGGGCTCCGCGTCGAAGAGGGGGCCGCGGCGCCCGCCCGGGGCCGGGTCGCGCACCGTCACCTCGCCCACCCCGGCGCCTGCGTCGCGCCCACGGCCTGGCTCACCGCCGAGGCGAACCGCTCCCACCCCGACGACTGCTCGCCGAACTGCCGCCGCCCCTCCGGCGTCAGGTGGTAGAACTTGGCCCGCCGGTTGTTCTCCGAGACCCCCCACTCCCCCCGGATCCACCCCTTGCGCGCCATGCGGTAGAGCGCCGGGTAGAGCGACCCCTCCTCCACGCGGAGCACGTCGCCGGTGGCGCTCTCGATCCAGCTGGCGATCCCGTAGCCGTGCATCGGCCCCCAGGAGAGCGTCTTCAGCACCAGCAGCTCCAGCGTCCCCTGCAGCAGTCCCGAATCCCGGTCGAACATCGAGGCGCCTCCCCGGTTGGGTGATCCTATCCTATGCCGGTCTATGGGAGAGGATAGGCCGCTTCCCCCAGACGCGCAAGGGGAGAGATGTCCGGGAGGAGAGACCCCTACTTCGCCGGCGGGCCGCCGCGGATGCTTTCCAGCACCTCGATGGCGACGCGGAGCCGGTCCTCCGGGATCCAGCCGACCCGCTCCTCGATGCGGGCCTGGAAGGCGGGGTCCAACGACCGGAGCAGCTCCTGCCCCTCGGCCGTCATGGAGAGCCGGACGGTGCCCTCGATCAGCCCGCGCGTCTTGAGCTTGTGGAGGATGGCGAGGAGGCGGTCCGCCGCGTGGACCATGCGCTTCTCGATCTCCGCGCGGGGGTGGCCTTCGGGGCCCCCGCCGCGGATGATGCGCAGCACGTTGAACTCGTCCAGCCGGAGGTCCGCCGGCCGGAGGACCTCCTCCAGGACCGCCGTCAGGTGGAGGTCCGTCCGGTAGACGTTGAGCGTCAGCTCCTGGGCGAGCGAGCTCAGGGGGCGGGAGAGCTGGATCTCGCGCTCGACCTTGTGTGGCATCGGTGCGGCTGTGCGGTGCGGGTTCGCGGCCCCCGGCGGAGGCCCCGCCGACAACATATGTCGTCGAGGCGTCCCCGCGCACCCTCCACGGGGCGCGTCACCTCCCGCTCCGGCCCCCGACGGAAGTGTTTTTTCCAGGCCCGTTTGCGCCGTTTCTGGAGCCGCTCGAGCACCTCCTGCGGAGGAGCGTTCCGCGGCTTGACGGCGTGTGTGCCCTGTCGCTATTTATATGCGCCATTCCTGGCGAATAATACTCGGTACCGTGGGGCCTCGGTCCGCCTGTTGTCCCGGTGGATCGCGACCCCGCTTCGTTCCTGCTCCAGACTCCTCCTCCGTATCGTCCCGGCGCCCGCCCCTCCCGGCGCCGCCTCACTGTCGCACCCCCTGCAGGCCAGCATGGAGAACGTCGAAAGCGTCTTTCCGCTCTCCCCGATCCAGCAGGAGATCCTCCTCCGCATCCTCGGGACGCCGGATCGCGACGAGTACGTCGAGCAGATCTGCTGGACCATGGAGGGGGAGCTGGACGAGGGGGCGTTCGCGCGCGCGTGGCAGACGGTCGTGGACCGGCACCCGGTCCTGCGCACCGTCTTCTTCTGGGAGGGGCTGGAGGAGCCGCTCCAGGTGGTGCGCCGCACCGCCGAAGCGGCCGTCCGCGTGGAGGACTGGCGCGGGGCCGCCGACCCGGCCGGGCGCCTGGAGCGGCTGCGGACGGAGGAGCGGACCCGCGTCTTCGACTACTCCGCCGCGCCGCTGATGCGGGTGGTGGTGCTCCGCACCGGCGAGCGCGAGCACCGGGTGGTGTGGAGCTACCACCACCTCCTGCTGGACGGCTGGTCGGCGTCGCTCTGCCTGCGCGACGTGCTGGCGGCGTACGGGGCGCTGTGCGGGGGAGGAGAGCCCGCGCCCGAGCCGGTGCAGCCCTTCGGCGCCTACCTGGCGTGGCTCCGGCGGCAGGACCCGGCCGAGGCCGAGCGCTTCTGGCGCGGGGCGCTGGCGGGGTTCGCGGCGGCCACCCCGGTGCCCGTGGAGCGGACCGGGGCGCGGAGCGGAGAGGAGGGGGAGCGGTACGGCATCCGGACGCGCGTGGTCCCCGCCGCGCTGGCCGGGCGGCTGCGTGCGGCGGGTCGGAGCCGGCGCGTCACCCTGAACACCCTCTTCCAGGCGGCGTGGGGGATCGTGCTGGGGCGCTACGCCGCGGAGCGCGACGTGGTGTTCGGGTCGGTGGCGGCGGGGCGCCCCGCGTCGCTCCCCGGCTCCGACGCCATGCTGGGCGTCTTCATCTCCACCGTCCCCACGCGGGTGCGGATGGAGCCCGGCGCGCGCGTGGCCGCGTGGCTCAAGGAGCTGCAGGCGGAGCAGACGGACGCGCGCCGCTTCGAGCACCCCGGGCTGGCGCGCATCCAGGGGTGGAGCGAGGTGCCGCGCGGGCAGCGGCTCTTCGACACCCTGCTGGTCTTCCAGAACCTTCCCGACGTGCAGTTCTCCGGCGCCACCGTCGCCGGGCAGGAGATCCGCGACCTGGGGCGGGTCGCCACCGAGGCGGGGCTCGGCTACGGACTGCTGGTGGAGGTGACCCCCGGACACGAGCTGGAGCTGCTCCTCCGCTACGACGAAGCCCGCTTCGACGCGGACGCCGTCGAGCGGATGGCCGGGCACCTGGAAACGGTGCTGGACGCCCTGGTGTCGCGCCCCGAGGGGGTGCTGGGCGAGGTGGCGCTGGTGGGCGACGCCGAGCGGAGCACGCTGCTGGAGGAGTGGAACGCCACCGCGGCGGAGTTCCCCCGCGGGGCGCTCGTCCACGACCTGGTGGCCGCCCGCGCCGCGGCGCGCCCCGGCGCGCCCGCCGTGGTCTGCGGCGCCCGGACCCTCTCCTACGCGGAGTTCGGGGCGGAGGCCGACGCGCTCGCCGCGCGGCTGCGCGCGCTGGGCGTCGGGCCCGAGTCGCGCGTGGCGCTGGTGCTGGACCGCTCCGTGGAGCTGGCCGTCGCCATCCTCGCCGTGCTGCGGGCCGGGGGCGCCTTCGTCCCCCTGGACCCCGAGTACCCCGCCGAGAGGCTGGCCTTCGTCCTCGCCGACAGCGGCGCCGCCCTGGTGCTGACCCGCTCCGCGCTGCGCTGCCGGCTGCCGGAGACGGAGGCCCGGGTGGTGTGCCTGGACGGCGCCCCGGGGGAGCCCGCGTCCGGTGCGGGCGGGCACGCCGGGGTGGACGCGGAGAACCTGGCGTACGCCGTCTACACCTCCGGCTCCACCGGCCGGCCCAAGGCGGCCATGGTCACGCACCGCTCGCTGGTGGCCTACGCGCAGGCGATGGTGCGCCGGCTGGGGCTGCGAGGCGACGACCGGGTGCTGCAGTTCGCCTCGCCCGGTTTCGACGTGCTGGTCGAGGAGCTGTTCCCCGCCTGGACGGCGGGCGCCGCGGTGGTCTTCCCCGAGGGCGAGCTGCTGGGCTCCCCCGCGGAGCTGGCGGCCGTCGTGGCGGCGCAGGGGGTGACCGCGCTGGAGGTGCCCACCGCCTACTGGCACGAGTGGGTGCGGCAGATGGCCGAGGACGGCGGTCGCGTCCCCGCGTGCGTGCGGCAGGTGCTGGTGGGCGGCGAGCGGGTGCTCCCGGAGCGGCTGCGGGCGTGGGCGGAGCAGGGGGTGGCGCTGGTGCACGTCTTCGGCCTGACGGAGACCACCGTGACCACCACCACGCTGCGCCTGGAGCCGGGGGACGACGGCTCGGAGTGGGCCAACCTCCCGGTGGGGCGCCCGGTGGAGAACGCGCGCGTCTACGTGCTGGACCGGGAAGGGAACCCGGCGCCCGTGGGCGTCCCGGGGGAGATGTACGTCGGCGGCGAGGGGGTGGCGCGGGGGTACCTGGGGCGTCCCGGGCTGACGGCCGAGCGCTACCTCCCGGACCCGTTCTCCGCCGGGGCGGGAGCGCGGGCGTACCGTACGGGGGACCGGGTGCGGTGGCTGGCGGACGGGACGGTGGAGTTCCTGGGGCGGGTCGACCAGCAGGTCAAGGTGCGCGGGTACCGGATCGAGCCGGCGGAGGTCGAGGCGGTGCTGGCGGAGCACCCGGCGGTGGGGGCAGCAGTGGTGGCGGTGCGGGAGACGGGGGAAGGGGGCCGCGGCCTGGTCGCCTACCTGGTCCCCGCCGAGGGCGCGTCGCCCGGCGCGCTCGCGGCGGCGGCGCTGCGGGAGCACGCCGGGGCGCGGCTCCCGGCGTACATGGTGCCGTCGGCGTTCGTGCTCCTGGAGTCGCTCCCGCTGACGCGGCACGGCAAGCTGGACCGCCGCGCCCTCCCCGACCCGGAGGCGTCCGTCCCCGGCGGGTACGAGGCGCCGCGCGGCGCGGCCGAGGAGGCGCTGGCGCGCGTCTGGGCCGAGGTGCTGAAGCGCGACCGGGTGGGGCGGCACGACAGCTTCTTCGAGCTGGGCGGAGACAGCATCCTCTCCATCCAGGTGGTGTCGCGCGTGCGCCGCGCCGGGCTCCACCTCACCCCGCGGCAGGTGTTCGAGCACCCGACGCTGGCGGCGCTCGCCCGGGTGGCCGGGGCGGCGGAGGCGGTGCGGGCGGAGCAGGGCCCGGTGACCGGCGCGGTGGAGCTGACGCCGGTGCAGCGCTGGTTCTTCGCGCAGGAGGTGCCGGAGCGCGCCCGCTGGAACATGCCGCTCCTGCTGGAGGCGCGGCGCCCGCTGGACCCGGCCGCCCTGGAGCGGGCCCTGGGCGCGCTGCTGGCGCACCACGACGCGCTGCGGCTGCGCTTCGCGGAGGAGGACGGGGCGTGGAGGCAGTGGAGCGCGCCCGTGGAGGGGGCGGTCCCCTTCGAGCACGTCCGCCTGGCGCACGTCGCTCCCGGCGCCGAGGCGGAAGCCGCGGAGCGGGAGGGCGCGCGCGTGCAGGGGGAGCTGGAGCTGGAGCGCGGGCCGCTGCTGCGCGCCGCGTACCTGGACTTCGGCGCGGGGCGGCCGGGGCGCCTGCTCCTCGCGGCGCACCACCTGGTGGTGGACGGCGTCTCCTGGCGCGTGCTGGTGGAGGACCTGGAGACCGCGCTGGCCGGGGGGGCTCTCCCGGCCAAGACCACCTCGTTCCGGGAGTGGGCGCGCCGGCTGGCGGAGCACGCGCGCTCCGGCGGCTTCGACGCCGAGCTGGCGTTCTGGACCGACCCCGCGCGCCGCGGCGCCGCCCCGCTCCCGCTGGACCACGCGGGCGGCCGGGAGGCCAACACCGAGGCGACGGCGCGGGTCGTCGCCGTCGAGCTGGGCGCGGAGGAGACGGAGTCGCTCCTGCGGGACGCGCCCGCCGCGTACCGCACGCAGGTCAACGACGTCCTGCTGACCGCGCTGGCCCGCGCGCTCTCCGGGTGGACGGGCGCGTCCCGGGTGCTGGTGGAGCTGGAGGGGCACGGCCGCGAGGAGCTGTTCCCCGGGGTGGACCTGTCGCGTACGGTGGGGTGGTTCACCACCCTCTTCCCGGTGCTGCTGGAGGCGGGCGGCGACCCCGGCGCGGCCCTCCGGGCCGTCAAGGAGCAGCTGCGGGCGGTGCCCGACCGGGGGATCGGCCACGGCGCGCTCCGCTGGCTGGCGCCGGCCGGGGCGCGGGAGGCGCTGGCCGCGCTCCCCGCGGCGGAGGTGGCCTTCAACTACCTGGGCCAGGTGGACGGGGCCGCGCCCGGGGGAGCGGCCCTCGCGCTGACGCTGGACCCGGCGGGGCCCGCCCTCTCCCCCGCCGCGCGCCGCCCGTACCTGCTGGAGGCGGACGCCCTGGTGGAGGGCGGCTCGCTCCGCGTGCGCTGGCGCTACAGCGGGGCCGCGCACCGGGAGGAGACGGTGCGCGCGCTGGCGGAGTCGTTCCTGGCCGAGCTGCGGGCGCTGGTGGCGCACTGCGCGTCCGCCGGGGCCGGCGGGTACACGCCGAGCGACTTCCCGCTCTCCGGGCTGGACCAGGACGCGCTCGACCGGCTGCTGGGGAGCGACCGCGGGGTGGAGGACGTATACCCGCTCTCGCCCATGCAGGAGGCGATGCTCTTCCACACGCTGTACGCGCCCGGCGAGGGGGCGTACGTGGGGCAGTTCGGGTACGGGATCGAGGGCGCGCTGGACGCGGACGCCTTCGAGCGCGCCTGGAGGGACGCCGTGGGGCGGCACCCGGCGCTCCGCGCGGGCCCGGTGTGGCAGGGGCTGGAGCGCCCCGTCCAGGTGGTGCGGCGCCGGGTGGAGCTCCCCTTCGAGCGGCACGACTGGCGCGGGCTCTCCGCCGACGAGCGGGAGGCGCGCCTGGAGGCGTTCCTGCGCGGGGACCGCGCGCGGGGCTTCGACTCCGCCCTCCCCCCGCTCATGCGCCTGTCCCTGTTCCGCACCGGCGACGCGGAGCACCACCTGGTGTGGAGCTTCCACCAGATGGCGTTCGACGGGTGGAGCCTCCCGCTGGTGCTGGGGGACGTGGTGGCGCTGTACGGGTCGCACTCGCGCGGGGCCGAGCCCGCGCTCGGCGCCGTCCGCCCGTACCGCGACTACGTGGCGTGGCTGCTGGCGCAGGACGCGGGCGCGGCGGAGCGGTTCTGGCGCGGGGCGCTGGCCGGGTTCGAGGCGGCCACCCCGCTGGGGATCGACCGCGTGCCCGCCGCGCTCCCCGCCGGCGAGCCGCGCCACGGCCGGCACGACGTGCGGCTGGGAGCCGCGGAGACGGCGGCGCTCCAGGGGTTCGCGCGGGCCGAGGGGCTGACGCTGAACACGCTGGTGCAGGGCGCCTGGGCGCTCCTCCTGGCGCGCTGCTCGGACGGCGACGACGTGGTGTTCGGCGCCACGGCGTCCGGCCGGCCGGCCGGGCTGGACGGGGTGGAGGAGATGGTCGGCCTCTTCATCAACACCCTCCCGGTGCGCGTCCGGGTCCCCGCGGAGGCCCGCGTGCTCCCGTGGCTGCGCGCCCTACAGGAGCGCCAGGCGGAGACGCGCGACTTCGAGTACGCGCCGCTGGCCCGCGTGCAGAGCTGGAGCGACGTCCCCGCCGGGGAGCCGCTCTTCGAGAGCGTGCTGGTGTTCGAGAACTACCCGGTGGACGAGGCCCTGGGGCGTGGCGGGAGCGGGCTCCGGATGGCGCCGCGCGAGACGCTGGAGCAGGCCAGCTTCCCGCTGGCGCTCGTGGCGAGCGTGGCGGACCGGCTGTCCCTGCGCGCGCTGTACGCCCGCGACCGCCTGGAGCCGGGGGCCGTCCGCCGGATGCTGGAGCAGCTCCGCATGCTGCTGGAGGGGATGGCGGAGGACCCGTCGCGGGAGCTGGCGGCGCTGTCGCTGCTGAGCCCCGGCGAGCGCGAGCGGGTGGTGTCGGAGTGGAGCACCGTCCGCTCGGACGTGCCCCACGGCCGCTGCGTGCACGAGCTCTTCGCCGAGCAGGCCCGCCGGACGCCGGACTCGGTCGCGCTGGTCCACGGCGACGAGACGCTGGCGTACGCCGAGCTGGACCGGCGCGCCGACCGGCTCGCGCACGCCCTGATCCGGCGCGGCGTCGGGCCCGAGGTGCGGGTGGGGATCTGCGCCGAGCGCTCGCCGGAGCTGGTGGTGGGGCTGCTGGGGATCCTCAAGGCCGGCGGCGCCTACGTCCCGCTCGACCCGGGGTACCCGGCGGACCGGCTGGCGTACATGCTGGCCGACTCGGCGGTGCCGGTGCTCCTGGCCCAGGAGCGGATGCTGGAGAGGCTGCCGGAGTTCGGGGGCGAGATCGTGCTGCTGGACGGGGAAGCGCCGGGGGAGGCGAGGGGCGCGCCGGAGGTCCGCGTCACCCCCGAGCACCTGGCGTACGTCATCTACACGTCGGGCTCCACGGGGCAGCCGAAGGGGACCGAGGTGCCGCACCGCGCCATCCCGGGCTTCTTCTGGGACGTGGACTTCGCGCGCTTCGACGAGAGCACGGCCCTCCTCCAGCACTCCTCCACGTCGTGGGACGCGCTGACGCTGGAGCTGTGGCCGGCGCTGCTGAAGGGGGGCAGGTGCGTGCTGTACCCGGGCGGGACCGCCCGGCCCGAGCTGCTGGGCGAGCAGGTGCGCAGGCACGGGGTGACCACGCTCTGGCTCACCTCGGCGTACTTCAACCTGATCGTCGACACCTCGCCGGAGGTCCTCGCCGGACTGGAGCAGGTGATGGTCGGCGGGGAGGCGGTGTCGGTCGCGCACGCCCGGCGCGCCCTGGAGCGGTTCCCCGGGTTGAAGCTGGTGAACGGGTACGGTCCCTCCGAGTGCACGGTGTTCGCCACCTGTCACGTCGTCGACCCGGGCGAGCCCGGGCCCGCCGTCCCCATCGGGAGGCCGGTCGGCGACCGGCGCGTCCACCTTCTCGACCGCGGCCTGGAGCCGGTCGCGGCCGGGATTCCCGGAGAGCTGTACGTCGGCGGGCCGGCGGTGGCGCGGGGGTACCTGGGCCGGCCGGAGCTGACCGCCCGGCGCTTCGTTCCCGACCCGTTCTCCGGGGAGCCGGGAGCCCGGCTGTACCGCTCCGGCGACCGGGCGAGGTGGCGCGAGGACGGGACGCTGGAGTTCGTCGGACGGACCGACTTCCAGGTCAAGGTCCGCGGTTTCCGGGTGGAGCCGGGAGAAGTGGAGGCGGTGCTGATGGAGCACCCGCGGGTGCGCGAGGCGGTGGTGACGGTACGGGAGGACGCGGGGGGGTCGCGGGCCCTGGTGGCGTACGTGGCGGCGGGGGGAGCGGAGCCGCCGGACCTGCGGGGGTGGCTGCGGGAGCGGCTCCCGGAGTACATGGTTCCCTCGGCGGTGGTCGTGCTGCAGGCGCTCCCCCTGAACGCGCACGGCAAGGTGGACCGCCGGGCCCTCCCCGCGCCGGAGGCGGCGGACGCCGGGGCGTACGTGGCGCCTCGCACGCCGACGGAGGAGCTGCTGGCGGGGATCTTCGCCGCGGTGCTGGGCGTGGAGCGCGTGGGCGTGGACGACAGCTTCTTCGACCTGGGGGGACACTCCCTCCTCGCCACGCGCGTGGCGCTGCGCGTGCGCGAGGCACTGGGCGTGGAGCTTCCGCTGCGGGCGCTCTTCGAGGCGCCCACGGTGGCCGGCCTGGCGCTGGAGGTCGCCTGGGCGGAAGTCGTCCCGGTCTCCGCCCCCCTCCCGACGGTGGACGCCCGGATCGACGCGGAGGAGGTGCTGGCGGGCGTGGACGCCCTCGGCGAGGAGGAGCTGGACCGGCTGCTGGAGGCCACGTCCGCGGAGGATGACCTGGGATGGTGAACGAGACGCCCGACCTGGCGGGGCTGTCGGTGGAGGAGAAGCGCAGGCTCCTGGTCCAGAGGCTCCAGAAGAAGACGCAGAGGCCGGACACCTTCCCCCTGTCGTTCGCGCAGCAGCGGCTCTGGTTCACCGACCGGCTGGACCCGGGGAGCCCCGCCTACAACGTCCCCCTGGCGCTGCGGATGCGTGGCCCGCTGGAGGTGGGCGTGCTCCGCCGCACGCTGGCCGAGGTGGTGCGGCGCCACGAGGCGCTCCGCACCGTCTTCACCGAGGCCGGAGGGCGCCCCGCGCAGGTGGTGCGTCCCCCCGCGCGGGAGGTGCTCCGGGAGGTGGACCTGTCCACACTCCCGGAGGCCGTCCGCGAGGCCGAGCTGCGGCGCCTGGTGGAGGAGGAGGCCGTGCGCCCCTTCGACCTGGAGCGCGGTCCGCTCCTGCGCGCCACTCTCGTGCGGACGGCGGAGCGGGAATCCGCCCTGCTCTTCACCCTGCACCACATCGTCTGCGACGGGTGGAGCACGGGGGTGCTGGTGCGCGAGGTGTCCGCCCTGTACGAGGCCTTCTCGCGCGGCGAGGCGTCGCCCCTCCCGGAGCTGCGCACGCAGTACCCGGACTTCTCGGTGTGGCAGCGGAAGGCGCTGCGCGACGGTGCCCTGGACGGGCACGTCGCCTACTGGCGGGCGAAGCTGGCGGGCGCTCCCCCCGTCCTGGAGGTCCCCACCGACCGCCCCCGCCCCCCGGTGATGGGGGGGCAGGGGGTCACCCGCCTCCGGGGGCTGGGCCCCGGGACCGTGCGCGCGCTCCGGGAGCTGGGGCGCGCGGAAGGGACCTCGCTGTTCATGACGACCCTGACCGCCTGGCAGGCGCTCCTCGCCCTCTGGTCGGGCCAGGACGACGTCGTGGTGGGGGCGCCGATCGCCGGGCGCACGCGCATCGAGCTGGAGGCGCTGATCGGCTTCTTCGTCAACACGCTGGTGCTGCGCACCGACCTGTCCGGCGATCCCCCCGTGCGCGAGCTGCTGCGCCGTGCCCGGGAGACCATGCTGGACGCGGAGGCGCACCAGGACCTCCCCTTCGAGCGGCTGGTGGAGGAACTGGGCGTGGAGCGCTCCCCGGGCCACACCCCGCTCTTCCAGGCCGTCCTTTCGCTGGAGGACGGCGACACCTGG
Source organism: uncultured Gemmatimonadales bacterium (assembly GCA_963733105.1). Classification (GTDB taxonomy): domain Bacteria; phylum Gemmatimonadota; class Gemmatimonadetes; order Longimicrobiales; family Longimicrobiaceae; genus JAFAYN01. The sequence continues at coordinate 469,803 of CAVTCB010000018.1, forward strand.
GGGATGCCGCGCCTGGGCGAGGTGGAGCTGTCCCCGGTGGAGTCCGCCGAGACCACGGCCAAGTTCGACCTGATGCTCACGCTGGTGCGGGAGGGGGGCGGCCTCAAGGCCGCGCTGGCGGGGCGCGCCGAGCTGTTCGACGCCTCCACGCTGGACCGGATGCTGGCGGGCCTCGCGGCGATCCTGGAGGGGATGGCCGCGGACCCGGAGCGGCGGCTCTCGGAGATCGAACTGCTGGACCCGGCGGAGCGACGCGCCGTGGTGTCGGAGTGGAGCACGTCGGGAAAGGCGCCTGCGCCCGCCCGCTGCGTGCACGAGCTGTTCGCAGAGCAGTCCGCCCGCACGCCCGACGCTCCCGCCGTCGTCCATGGTGAGACGAGCCTCACCTACGCGGAGCTGGACGCGCGCGCCGGTGCGCTGGCGGGCGAGCTGCGCGCGCGCGGCGTCGGTCCCGAGGTCCCCGCCGGCGTCTTCCTGGAGCGCGGGGCCGATCTGGTGGTGGCGCTGCTGGGGGTGCTCAGGTCCGGCGGCGCCTACGTTCCCCTGGACCCGGCGTATCCCGCGGAGCGCCTGGAGTACATGCTCCAGGACTCCGGGGCGCGCGTCGTCCTCACCCTGGGCCGCCTGATGGAGCGGCTTCCGGAGTTCGACGGCGAGGTGGTGCGTATGGACGTGCCCGGGGAGACCCCCCTCCCCCACCAGGGGGGAGGGGAGCACTACGTCTCCCCCGACAACCTGGCGTACGTCATCTATACCTCGGGCACCACCGGCCGGCCCAAGGGGGTCGCGGTCACGCACGCGTCCGCCTCCAACCTGCTGTCGCAGGCGGTGGAGACCTTCGGGGCGGAGCCGGGGAGCCGCGTCCTGCAGACGGCGTCGCTGAGCTTCGACGCCTCGCTGCTGGAGATCTTCCTGGCGCTCTTCTCCGGGGCGGCGCTGCACGTGGCCGACCGGGAGACGGTCCTCTCCGGCGAGGCGCTGGGCGCTCTGCTGCGGGAGCGGGAGATCGACGTGTGGGCGAGCACGCCTCCGCTCCTGGAATCGCTGCCGGAGTCGGACTTCCCGGCGCTGCGCACGGTGGGCACGGGAGGGGAACGGTGCTCGGGGGAGCTGGCGGCGCGCTGGTCGGCGGGGCGGCGGCTGCTGAACCTGTACGGGCCCACCGAGACGGCCATCTACATCACCGATCACCTCTGCGAGGCCGGTTCGGCGGAGGCGCCGCCGATCGGGCGGCCGGTGGGGGGCGCGCGGGCGTACGTGCTGGGTCGGCGCGGGGAGCCGGTGCCGGCGGGCGTGCCGGGAGAGCTGCACCTGGGCGGTGTGGGTCTGGCGCGGGGATACCTGGGGCAGCCGGAGCGGACGGCGGAGCGCTTCGTCCCGGACCCGCACTCTCGGGAGAGCCGGGGGCGCGGCTGTACCGCACGGGAGACCGGGTGCGCTGGCTGGGGTCGGGGGAGCTGGAGTTCCTGGGGCGCGTGGACGGGCAGTTGAAGCTGCGGGGGCTGCGGATCGAGCCGGGTGAGGTGGAGGCGGCGCTGCTGGAGCACCCGGGAGTGCGTGCGGCGGCGGTGGTGGTGCGGGAGGACGCGCCGGGGCGGCGGGTGCTGGTGGGGTACGTGGTGGCGGCGAACGGTGCCCTATCGGTGGCGGAGGTGCGGGACCGCGCGCGGCGGCGGCTGCCGGAGTACATGGTTCCCTCCGTCGTGGTGGTGCTGGAGGCGCTGCCGCTGACGCCGGCGGGGAAGCTGGACCGGCGGGCGCTCCCGGCCCCGTCGGGGCCGGGAACGGAGGCCCGGGTGGCGCCGCGGACGCCGACGGAGGAGGTGTTGGCGGGGATCTGGGCGGAGGTGCTGGGGGCGGAGCGGGTGGGGGTGGAGGAGAGCTTCTTCGAGCTGGGGGGGCACTCCCTGCTCGCCACGCGCGTGGCGACGCGGGCACGGGAGGCGCTGGGGGTGGAGCTGCCGCTGCGCGCGATCTTCGAGGCGCCGACGGTGGCCGGGCTCGCCGCCCGCGCCGACGCCCTGCTGCGCGGCGCGGGAGCGGCGCAGGCGCCGCCGCTGGTGCCGGTGCCGCGGGAGCGGCCGCTGCCGCTGTCGTTCGCGCAGCAGCGGCTCTGGTTCATCGACCGGCTGCAGCCGGGGAGCGCCGCCTACAACATGCCGTTCCCGCTGCGCCTGCGGGGCGCGCTGGACGCGCGGGCGCTGGAGCGGAGCCTGGCGGAGCTGGTGCGGCGCCACGAGACGCTGCGCACGGTGTTCGCGGAAGCCGGCGGGGAGCCGGTGCAGGTGGTGGGAGAGGCGGGGCCGGTGCCGATCCCGCTCACCGACCTGCGCGGGGTGGAGGCGGAGGGGGAGGTCCGGCGGCTGGTGGAGGAGGAGGCGCTGCGTCCCTTCGACCTGGCGCGCGGGCCGCTGCTGCGCACGCGCCTGCTGCGGGTGGCGGAGGAGGAGCACGTGCTGCTGTTCACGCTGCACCACGTGGTGGGCGACGGGTGGAGCATGGGGGTGCTGGTGCGCGAGGTGTCCGGGGCGTACGCGGCGTTCACGGAGGGGCGCGATCCCGATCTCCCGGAGCTGCCGGTGCAGTACGCGGACTACGCGGCCTGGCAGCGGGGCTGGCTCTCGGGTGACGTGCTGGAGGCCCAGCTCGGGTGGTGGCGCGAGCGCCTGGCCGGCGCACCGCCGCTGCTGGAGCTGCCGACGGACCGGCCGCGCCCGAGCGTGCAGGGCGCGCGGGCGCAGAGCGTGGGCCTGGCGCTCTCCGCGGAGACGTCGCGAGCGCTGCGTGCGCTCGCCCGGCGCGAGGGGGCGACGCTGTTCATGACGCTGCTGGCCGCCTGGCAGCTCCTGCTGTCGCGCTGGTCGGGGGAGGAGGACGTGTCGGTGGGCACCCCGATCGCGGGGCGGACGCGGCTGGAGACGGAGGGGCTGATCGGCTTCTTCGTCAACACGCTGGTCATCCGCACCGACCTTTCGGGCGACCCCGGGTTCCGCGGGCTGCTGGGGCGGGTGCGGGAGACGACGCTGGGGGCCTATCACCACCAGGACATCCCCTTCGAGCGGCTGGTGGAGGAGCTGGCGCCGGAGCGGAGCCTGGGCCACACCCCGCTCTTCCAGGTGATGTTCACGCTGGAGGACGAGGGCGTGCGGGAGGTGCCGCGCCTGGGGGAGGTGGAGCTGTCCCCGGTGGAGTCCGTCGAGGCCACGGCCAAGTTCGACCTGACGCTCACGCTGGTGCGGGAGGATGGCGGCGGCCTCGCGGCCGCCCTGGCGTGGCGGGCCGAGCTGTTCGACGCCTCCACGATGGACCGGATGCTGGCGGAGCTGGCCGCGATCCTGGAGGGGATTGCCGCGGACCCGGAGCGGCGGCTCTCGGAGATGGAGCTGCTGGACCCGGCGGAGCGGCGCCGCGTGGTGACGGAGTGGAGCACGACGGGAAAGGCGCCCGCGCCCGCCCGCTGCGTGCACGAGCTGTTCGCGGAGCAGGCCTCGCGCACGCCGGACGCCGTCGCGCTGGTGGCCGGGGATGCGAGGGTCACGTACGCGGAGCTGGACCGCCGCTCGGACGCGCTCGCGCACGCGCTGGCCGCGCGCGGCGTGGGTCCCGACGTGCGCGTGGGGATCTGCGCGGAGCGCTCGCCGGAGCTGGTGGCGGGGCTGCTGGGCATCCTCAAGGCGGGGGGCGCCTACGTGCCGCTGGACCCGGGATACCCCGCGGAGCGGCTGGCGTACATGCTCGCGGATTCGGCGGTGCCGGTGCTCCTGGCGCAGGAGCGGGTGCTGGGGCGGCTGCCGGAGTTCGGGGGTGCCATCGTGTCCCTCGATACCCCCCTCCCCCGGCCCCTCCCCCGCAAGGGGGGAGGGGAGAACGGCGTCACCCCCGAGCACCTGGCGTACGTCATCTACACGTCGGGCTCCACGGGGCAGCCGAAGGGGACCGAGGTGCCGCACCGTGCGATCCCGGGGTTCTTCTGGGAGGTGGAGTACGCGCGCTTCGACGAGCGCACCGTCCTCCTCCAGCACTCCTCGACCTCGTGGGACGCGCTGACGCTGGAGCTGTGGCCGGCGCTGCTGAAGGGCGGCACCTGCGTGCTGCTCCCGGCGCAGACCTCGGAGCCGGCGCTGCTGGGGGAGCAGATCCGCGAGCACGGGGTGACGGCGACGTGGATCTCGTCCGCCTACTTCAACTCCATCGTCGACACCACGCCGGAGGTCCTCTCCGGTCTGGAGCAGGTGATGATCGGGGGCGAGGCGGTGAGCGTCGCGCACGTGAAGCGGGCGCAGGCGCTGTACCCGGGGCTGCGGATCGTCAACGGGTACGGGCCGAGCGAGTGCACGGTGTTCACGAGCTGCTACGCGGTCCCGGCGGACTTCGACGCGCCGGTCATCCCGATCGGGAGGCCGGTGGGGGACCGGCGCGTGTACCTGCTGGACCGGTACGCCAGCCCGGTGCCGGTGGGAGTGGCGGGCGAGCTGTACGTGGGCGGTCCGGCGGTGGCGCGGGGGTACCTGAACCGGCCGGAGCTGACGGCGGAGCGCTTCGTCCCCGACCCGCTCTCGGGCGAGCCGGGAGCGCGGCTGTACCGCTCCGGGGACCGGGTGCGGTGGCGGGCGGGCGGGACGCTGGAGTTCGTCGGGCGGACCGACCAGCAGGTCAAGGTGCGGGGCTTCCGGGTGGAGCCGGGGGAGGTGGAGGGCGTGCTGGCGTCGCACCCGCGGGTGCGCGATGCCGCCGTGGTGGTGCGCGACGACGCCTCGGGGGCGAAGGCGCTGGTGGGGTACGCGGCCGCCTCGGAGGCCACGGGGGCGGAGCTGCGGGCGTGGCTGCGGGAGCGGATGCCGGAGTACATGGTTCCCGCCGCGGTGGTGGTGCTGGACGCGCTCCCGCTGACGCCGCACGGCAAGACCGACCGGCGGGCACTCCCCGCGCCGGAGCTTTCCGGCGCGGCGGAGGCGTACGTGGCGCCGCGTACGCCGACGGAGGAGGTGCTGGCGGGGATCTGGGCGGAGGTGCTGGGGGTGGAGCGGGTGGGGGTGGAGGAGAGCTTCTTCGAGCTGGGGGGGCACTCCCTGCTCGCCACGCGCGTGGCGACGCGGGCACGGGAGGCGCTGGGGGTGGAGCTGCCGCTGCGCGCGATCTTCGAGGCGCCGACGGTGGCCGGGCTCGCCGCCCGCGCCGACGCCCTGCTGCGCGGCGCGGGAGCGGCGCAGGCGCCGCCGCTGGTGCCGGTGCCGCGGGAGCGGCCGCTGCCGCTGTCGTTCGCGCAGCAGCGGCTCTGGTTCATCGACCGGCTGCAGCCGGGGAGCGCCGCCTACAACATGCCGTTCCCGCTGCGCCTGCGGGGCGCGCTGGACGCGCGGGCGCTGGAGCGGAGCCTGGCGGAGCTGGTGCGGCGCCACGAGACGCTGCGCACGGTGTTCGCGGAAGCCGGCGGGGAGCCGGTGCAGGTGGTGGGAGAGGCGGGGCCGGTGCCGATCCCGCTCACCGACCTGCGCGGGGTGGAGGCGGAGGGGGAGGTCCGGCGGCTGGTGGAGGAGGAGGCGCTGCGTCCCTTCGACCTGGCGCGCGGGCCGCTGCTGCGCACGCGCCTGCTGCGGGTGGCGGAGGAGGAGCACGTGCTGCTGTTCACGCTGCACCACGTGGTGGGCGACGGGTGGAGCATGGGGGTGCTGGTGCGCGAGGTGTCCGGGGCGTACGCGGCGTTCACGGAGGGGCGCGATCCCGATCTCCCGGAGCTGCCGGTGCAGTACGCGGACTACGCGGCCTGGCAGCGGGGCTGGCTCTCGGGTGACGTGCTGGAGGCCCAGCTCGGGTGGTGGCGCGAGCGCCTGGCCGGCGCACCGCCGCTGCTGGAGCTGCCGACGGACCGGCCGCGCCCGAGCGTGCAGGGCGCGCGGGCGCAGAGCGTGGGCCTGGCGCTCTCCGCGGAGACGTCGCGAGCGCTGCGCGCGCTCGCCCGGCGCGAGGGGGCGACGCTGTTCATGACGCTGCTGGCCGCCTGGCAGCTCCTGCTGTCGCGCTGGTCGGGGGAGGAGGACGTGTCGGTGGGCACCCCGATCGCGGGGCGGACGCGGCTGGAGACGGAGGGGCTGATCGGCTTCTTCGTCAACACGCTGGTCATCCGCACCGACCTTTCGGGCGACCCCGGGTTCCGCGGGCTGCTGGGGCGGGTGCGGGAGACGACGCTGGGGGCCTATCACCACCAGGACATCCCCTTCGAGCGGCTGGTGGAGGAGCTGGCGCCGGAGCGGAGCCTGGGCCACACGCCGCTCTTCCAGGTGATGTTCACGCTGGAGGACGAGGGCGTGCGGGAGGTGCCGCGCCTGGGGGAGGTGGAGCTGTCCCCGGTGGAGTCCGTCGAGACCACGGCCAAGTTCGACCTGACGCTCACGCTGGTGCGGGAGGATGGCGGCGGCCTCGCGGCCGCCCTGGCGTGGCGGGCCGAGCTGTTCGACGCCTCCACGATGGACCGGATGCTGGCGGAGCTGGCCGCGATCCTGGAGGGGATTGCCGCGGACCCGGAGCGGCGGCTCTCGGAGATGGAGCTGCTGGACCCGGCGGAGCGGCGCCGCGTGGTGACGGAGTGGAGCACGACGGGAAAGGCGCCCGCGCCCGCCCGCTGCGTGCACGAGCTGTTCGCGGAGCAGGCCTCGCGCACGCCGGACGCCGTCGCGCTGGTCTCCGGGGATGCGAGGGTCACGTACGCGGAGCTGGACCGCCGCTCGGACGCGCTCGCGCACGCGCTGGCCGCGCGCGGCGTGGGTCCCGACGTGCGCGTGGGGATCTGTGCGGAGCGCTCGCCGGAGCTGGTGGCGGGGCTGCTGGGCATCCTCAAGGCGGGGGGCGCCTACGTGCCGCTGGACCCGGGATACCCCGCGGAGCGGCTGGCGTACATGCTCGCGGATTCGGCGGTGCCGGTGCTCCTGGCGCAGGAGCGGGTGCTGGAGCGGCTGCCGGAGTTCGGGGGTGCCATCGTGTCCCTCGATACCCCCCTCCCCCGGACCCCTCCCCCGCAAGGGGGGAGGGGAGAACGGCGTCACCCCCGAGCACCTGGCGTACGTCATCTACACGTCGGGCTCCACGGGGCAGCCGAAGGGGACCGAGGTGCCGCACCGTGCGATCCCGGGGTTCTTCTGGGAGGTGGAGTACGCGCGCTTCGACGAGCGCACCGTCCTCCTCCAGCACTCCTCGACCTCGTGGGACGCGCTGACGCTGGAGCTGTGGCCGGCGCTGCTGAAGGGCGGCACCTGCGTGCTGCTCCCGGCGCAGACCTCGGAGCCGGCGCTGCTGGGGGAGCAGATCCGCGAGCACGGGGTGACGGCGACGTGGATCTCGTCCGCCTACTTCAACTCGATCGTCGACACCACGCCGGAGGTCCTCTCCGGTCTGGAGCAGGTGATGATCGGGGGCGAGGCGGTGAGCGTCGCGCACGTGAAGCGGGCGCAGGCGCTGTACCCGGGGCTGCGGATCGTCAACGGGTACGGGCCGAGCGAGTGCACGGTCTTCACGAGCTGCTACGCGGTCCCGGCGGACTTCGACGCGCCGGTCATCCCGATCGGGAGGCCGGTGGGGGACCGGCGCGTATACCTGCTGGACCGGTACGCCAGCCCGGTGCCGGTGGGAGTGGCGGGCGAGCTGTACGTGGGCGGTCCGGCGGTGGCGCGGGGGTACCTGAACCGGCCGGAGCTGACGGCGGAGCGCTTCGTCCCCGACCCGCTCTCGGGCGAGCCGGGAGCGCGGCTGTACCGCTCCGGGGACCGGGTGCGGTGGCGGGCGGGCGGGACGCTGGAGTTCGTCGGGCGGACCGACCAGCAGGTCAAGGTGCGGGGCTTCCGGGTGGAGCCGGGGGAGGTGGAGGGCGTGCTGGCGTCGCACCCGCGGGTGCGCGAAGCCGCCGTGGTGGTGCGCGACGACGCCTCGGGGGCGAAGGCGCTGGTGGGGTACGCGGCCGCCTCGGAGGCCACGGGGGCGGAGCTGCGGGCGTGGCTGCGGGAGCGGATGCCGGAGTACATGGTTCCCGCCGCGGTGGTGGTGCTGGACGCGCTCCCGCTGACGCCGCACGGCAAGACCGACCGGCGGGCACTCCCCGCGCCGGAGCTTTCCGGCGCGGCGGAGGCGTACGTGGCGCCGCGGACGCCGACGGAGGAGGTGCTGGCGGGGATCTGGGCGGAGGTGCTGGGGGTGGAGCGGGTGGGGGTGGAGGAGAGCTTCTTCGAGCTGGGGGGGCACTCGCTCCTGGCGACCCGGCTGGTGTCGCGGGTCCGCGGGTCGTTCGGCGTGGAGATCCCGCTCCAGGCCGTCTTCGAGGCGCCCACGGTGGCCGGGCTGGCCGCGCGGGTGGAGGGGCTGCTCCGCGAGGGTGGGGAAGGGGGGGAGGCACCGCCGCTGGTCCCCGTCCCCCGCGACCGCCCGCTCCCGCTCTCGTTCGCGCAGCAGCGGCTCTGGTTCGTGGACCGGCTGGAGCCGGGGAGCCCCGCCTACAACATGCCGTACCCGCTCCGCCTGCGCGGCGCCCTGGATGCGCGGGCGCTGGAGCGGAGCCTGGCGGAGATCGTCCTCCGCCACGAGGCGCTGCGCACGCGCTTCGACACGGCGGGCGGCGAGCCGGTGCAGGTGGTCGACCCGGCCGGTCCGGTGGCCCTCCCCCTGCGCGACCTGCGCGCCCTCCCGGAGGCCGCGCGCGAGGCCGAGGTGCGCCGCCTGGTGACGGAGGAGGCGCTGCGGCCCTTCGACCTGGCGCGCGGGCCGCTGCTGCGGGCCCTCCTGGTCCGGCTGGCGGAGGAGGAGCACGCGCTCCTCTTCACCCTGCACCACGTCGTCTCCGACGGGTGGAGCATGGGCGTGCTGACCCGCGAGGTGTCGGAGGCGTACGCGGCCTTCACGGAGGGGCGCGCCCCCGCGCTCCCGGAGCTGCCCGTGCAGTACGCCGACTACGCCGCCTGGCAGCGGGGCTGGCTCCGCGGCGGGACGCTGGAGCGGCACCTCGCCTGGTGGCGCGAGCGGCTGGCGGACGCCCCGCCGCTCCTGGAGATCCCGACGGACCGCCCCCGCCCCCCCGTTCCCACCGAGCGCGGCGCCAGCCGGACGTTCCGCCTCGACCCCGGCGTCTCCGCGTCTCTGGCCTCGCTCGCCCGCGCCGGGGGGGCGACGCCGTTCATGGTGCTCCTGGCCGGGTTCCAGCTCCTCCTGGGGCGCTACGCCGGGGAGGAGGACGTGGTGGTGGGGACGCCCGTCGCCGGCCGCGCCCGCGCCGAGCTGGAGCCGCTGATCGGCTTCTTCGTCAACACCCTGGCGCTGCGCACCGACCTGGGCGGGGATCCCACCGTCCGCGCCCTGCTGGGGCGGGTGCGCGAGGGGGTGCTGGGCGCCTTCGCCCACCAGGAGGTCCCCTTCGAGCGGCTGGTGGAGGAGCTCGCCCCCGAGCGGAGCCTGGCCCACACGCCGCTCTTCCAGTCCGTGTTCGCCCTCCAGAACCAGGAGCGCGTCGAGCTGCGGATGGGCGCGCTGGAGGCGGAGCCGCTGGACGGGGGCGCGGAGACGGCGCGATTCGACCTGCGGCTCTCCATGGTGGAGGCGGAAGGGGGGATGGAGGGCTCGCTCCTGTACCGGAGCGACCTGTTCGACGCCGCGACCGCGGAGCGGATGGTGGCGCACCTGGGGATGCTCCTGGCGGAGATGGCGGCCGACCCGGACCGCCCCCTCTCGGCGCTCCCCGCCGCCACTCCCGCCGAGCGGGAGCGGATGCTGGTGGAGTGGAACGCCACCGCGGTGGCGTGGCCGGAGGGCGCGTGCGTGCACGAGCTGTTCGCGGCGCAGGCGGCGCGCACCCCGGGGGCGGCCGCCGTGGTCTCCGGCGGCGAAGTGCTCACCTACGGCGAGCTGGACCGCCGCACCGCCCGGCTCGCCCGCCGCCTCCGCGCGCTGGGCGTGGGGCCGGACGCGCGCGTCGCGCTCCTGCTGGAGCGGAGCGCGGAGCTCCCCGTCGGCGTGCTCGGCATCCTCCGGGCGGGCGCGGCGTACGTCCCGCTCGACCCCGGCTGGCCCGACGAGCGCCTGGCGCGGACGCTGGACGACGCCGGAGTCCCCGTGCTGGTGACGCAGGCGGCGCTCGCGGCGCGGGTCCCCTCCTTCGCCGGGAGGACGGTCCGCCTGGACGCGGACCGGGAGGCCCTGGAACGGGAGTCCGCGGAGCCGCTGGAGAGCGGGGCCGGGCCGGACACCCTGGCGTACGTGATCTACACCTCGGGCTCGACCGGCACGCCCAAGGGAGTCCTCCTGGAGCACCGCGGCCTCCTCAACTACCTGCGCTGGTTCGACCGGACGGTGCTGGGCGAGGAGGGCTTCGCGCTCCCGCTGGTGAGCCGCGTGTCGTTCGACGCGCACGTCCGGCAGCTCTTCCCGCCGCTGCTGCGGGGAGAGGCGGTGTGGGTGCTCCCCGAGACCACGGTCACCGACCCCGCGGCGCTGCTGGCCGAAGTCTCCGCCCACGGGCGCGCCTCGTTCGGGGGCGTGCCGTCGCTGTGGAGCGCCATGCTGGAGCGGGTCCGCTCCGGCGAGGCGCCGCGGCCGGAGGGGCTGAAGGCGGTGCTCCTCGGAGGCGAGGCGCTCAGCCCCGAGCTGGTGGAGCGGACCTTCGCGCTCTTCCCCGGCGTGGCGCTGTGGAACCACTACGGGCCCACCGAGGCCACCGTCAACACCACGGTGGCGCGGGTGGAGCCGGGGCGGAGGGTGACGCTGGGGCGGCCCATCGCCAACGTGCGCGTCTACCTCCTGGACCGGCGCGGGAATCCCGTCCCGCTGGGCGCCGCGGGGGAGCTGCACGTGGCCGGCGCGGGCGTGTCGCGGGGCTACCTGGGGCGGCCGGATCTGACCGCCGAGAAGTACCTTCCCGACCCGTTCTCGGGCGAGCCGGGCGCGCGCCTCTACCGCTCCGGCGACCGGGTGCGCTGGCGCGCGGACGGGGAGCTGGAGTACCTGGGGCGCACCGACCACCAGGTCAAGGTGCGCGGCTTCCGCATCGAGCCCGGCGAGGTCGAGGCGGCGCTGGAGCGGCACCCCGGGGTGCGGGAGGCGGCCGTGGTGGCGCAGGACGGGCCCGGCGGCGCCCGGCTGGCCGGGTACGTGGTGCCGGAGGACCCGGCTCCCACCGCGGCGGAGCTGCGCGAGTGGCTGCGCGAGCGGCTCCCGGAGTACATGGTCCCCGGCGGGCTCACGGTGCTGGACGCCTTCCCGCTCACCCCCAACGGCAAGGTCGACCGTCGGGCGCTCGCGCGGATGGAGGCGCCGGCCGGCGACGGGGAAGCCCACGTGGCGCCGCGCGGCGCCACCGAGGAGGTGCTGGCGGGGATCTTCGCCGAGGTGCTCGGTGTGGAGCGGGTAGGGGCGGGCGACGGCTTCTTCGAGCGGGGGGGGCACTCGCTCCTGGCCACGCGGGTGGTCTCGCGGGTGCGGACGGCGCTCGGCGTGGAGCTGCCGCTGCGCGCGGTGTTCGAGGCGCCGACCGTGGCCGGGCTCGCGGCGCGCGCGGACGCGCTGCTGCGGGAGATCTCGGGGGCACAGGCGCCGCCGCTGGTGCCGGTGCCGCGGGACCGTCCGCTCCCGCTCTCGTTCGCGCAGCAGCGGCTCTGGTTCGTCGACCGGCTCCAGCCCGGGAGCCCCGCCTACAACATGCCGTACCGGTTCCGACTTCGCGGCGCGCTGGACGTGCGCGCGCTGGAGCGGAGCCTGGCGGAGATCGTCCGCCGGCACGAGTCGCTGCGCACTCGCTTCGCCACGGCGGGCGAGGAGCCGGTGCAGGTGGTGGGGGCGGCCGGGCCGGTGCCGATCCCCCTGACCGACCTGCGCGGGGTGGACGCGGAGCGGGAGGTCCGTCGATTGATGGACGAGGAGGCGGCGCGTCCCTTCGACCTGGCCGCCGGTCCGCTGCTGCGCACGACCCTCGTCCGTCTGGCCGACGAGGAGTGGGTGCTCCTGGTGACGCTGCACCACGCGGTCTCCGACGGGTGGAGCATGGGCGTGCTGACCCGTGAGGTGTCGGAGGCGTACGCGGCCTTCACGGAAGGGCGTGATCCCGACCTTCCCGAGCTCCCGGTGCAGTACGCGGACTACGCGGTGTGGCAGCGAGGCTGGCTCTCCGGCGAGACCCTGGAGGCCCAGCTCGGCTGGTGGCGCGAGCGCCTGGCCGGCGCCCCCCCGCTGCTGGAGCTGCCGACGGACCGTCCGCGCCCGACGACGCAGGGCGAGCGCGGGGAGAGCGTGGGGGTGGCGCTCCCGGCGGAGACGTCGCGGGCGCTGCGTGCGATCGCCCGGCGCGAGGGGGCGACGCTGTTCATGACGCTGCTGGCCGCCTGGCAGCTCCTGCTGTCGCGCTACGTCGGGGGAGGAGGACGTGTCGGTGGGCACCCCGATCGCGGGGCGGACGCGGCTGGAGACGGAGGGGCTGATCGGCTTCTTCGTGAACACGCTGGTGCTGCGCACCGACCTGTCGGGCGAGCCCGGGTTCCGGGGGCTGCTGGGGCGGGTGCGGGAGACGACGCTGGGGGCGTACCAGCACCAGGAGATCCCCTTCGAGAAGCTGGTGGAGGAGATCGCCCCGGAGCGGAGCCTGAGCCACACGCCCTTCTTCCAGGCCATGTTCCTCCTGGGGAACGCGGGCGGGGGCGGCGGGCTGCGTCTGGGCGGGCTGGAGGTGGAGCCGCTGGAGCGGGAGGGCGGGGCGGAGGCCGCCAAGTTCGACCTGACGCTGGCGCTCACGGACGACGGGGACGCGCTGCGCGGGGGGCTCGCCTACCGGGCGGAGCTGTGGGAGCGCGCGACGGCCGAGCGGATGCTGGGGCACTTCGCCGCGCTGCTGGAGGCGGTGCTGGCGGACCCGGAGCGGCCGGTGGGGGAGATCGGCTTCCTCTCCTGCGCGGAGCGCGCGCGGGTGCTGGAGGAGTGGAACGCGACGGAGCGCCCGTACCCGGCGGGCTCTCGCGTGCACGACCTGTTCGCCGCGCAGGCGTCGCGGACCCCCGACGCGGTCGCGGTGGTCCACGGGGGCGAGCGGCTCACCTACGCGGAGCTGGAGCGCCGCTCCGCCCGGCTGGCGAACGCGCTGCGCCGCCGCGGGGCGGGGCCGGAGAGCCGGGTGGGGGTCTGCATGGGCCGCACGCCGGAGCTGCTGGTGGCCCTGCTCGGCGTGCTGCGCGCGGGGGGCGCCTACGTGCCGCTGGACCCGGCGTACCCGCGCGAGCGGCTGGGCTACATGGTGGAGGACGCGGGGATCGGCCTGGTCCTCACCGAGCCGGAGCTGGCCGGGCGGCTCCCGGAGAGCGGGGCTGAAGTGGTCTTCCCCGACGCCGCCTCCGGCGAGTCCGGGGTCGTCCCGGAGAGCGGGGTGCTCCCGGAGAGCCTGTCGCACGTGATCTTCACCTCGGGCTCGACGGGGCGTCCCAAGGGGGTGATGATCCGGCACGCCTCCACGGTCGTGCTGCTGCACTGGCTGCGCGAGAGCGTCTCGGACGAGGAGCGCTCCTCGGTGCTGTTCTCGACGTCGATCAACTTCGACGTGTCGGTGGCGGAGGTCTTCGGGACGCTGTGCTGGGGCGGGAAGCTGGTGCTGGCGGAGAACGCGCTGGAGCTGGCCTCGGTGGCGGAGCCGGTGGTCTACGCGAGCATGGTGCCGAGCGCGGCGGCGGAGCTGCTGCGCATGGGGGGCATCCCGGCTACGGTGCGGACGCTGAACCTGGGCGGCGAGGCGCTGCCGAACGAGCTGGCGCAGGGGCTGTACGCGACGGGGACGGTGGAGAAGGTGGGGAACCTGTACGGACCCACGGAGGACACGACGTACTCCACCTACTCGGTCGTGGAGCGCGGGGGGGAGCAGGTGTACGTGGGGCGGCCGGTGGCGAACACGCGGGCGTACGTGCTGGACCGTCACCTCCAGCCGGTGCCGGTGGGCGTGGTCGGGGAGCTGTACCTGGCGGGCGAGGGGCTGGCGCGCGGGTACGTGGGCCATCCGGAGCTGACGGCGGAGCGCTACCTCCCGAATCCGTTCGAGCCCGGGGCGCGGATGTACCGGGTGCTGGACCGGGTGCGGTGGACGGCCGGGGGGGAGCTGGAGTACTTCGGGCGGACGGACTTCCAGGTGAAGGTGCGGGGCTTCCGCATCGAGCCGGGGGAGATCGAGGCGGCGCTGGAGTCGCACCCGGGGGTGCACCGGGCCGTGGCGGTGGTGCGGGAGGACGCGCCGGGGGAGCGGCGGATCGTGGCGTACGTGGTCCCCGCCGGGGAGGCGGTGCCGGCGGTGGAGCTGCGGGCGCACCTGGCGGGGCGGGTGCCGGAGTACATGCTCCCCTCGGCTCTCGTCGCGCTGGAGGAGCTTCCGCTGACCGGGAGCGGCAAGGTCGACCGGCGTGCCCTCCCGGCGCCGGACGCCGCGGCGGGAGTCGAGGGAGAGTACGTGGCGCCGCGCACCCCGGCGGAGGAGGTGCTGGCGGGGATCTTCGCCGAGGTGCTGGGTGTGGAGCGGGTGGGGGCGGGCGACGGCTTCTTCGAGCTGGGCGGGCACTCGCTGCTGGCCACGCGGGTGGTCTCGCGGGTGCGGACGGCGCTCGGGGTGGAGCTGCCGCTGCGGGCGGTCTTCGAGGCGCCGACGGTGGCCGCACTGGCCGGGCGCGCGGACGCGCTGGCGGGGGTGGGCGCGGGGGGGAAGGCGCCGCCGCTGGTGCCGGTGCCGCGGGACGGTCCGCTCCCGCTCTCCTTCGCGCAGCAGCGGCTCTGGTTCGTCGACCGGCTCCAGCCGGGGAGCGCCGCCTACAACATGCCGTACCCGCTCCGCCTGCGGGGCGCGCTGGACGTGCGCGCGCTGGAGCGGAGCCTGGCGGAGGTCGTCCGCCGCCACGAGGCGCTCCGCACCCGCTTCGGCACGGTGGCTGAGGAGCCCGTGCAGGTGATCGACCCCGCCGGGCCGGTGGCGATCCCCCTGCACGACCTGCGCGCCCTCCCGGAGGCCGAGCGCGAGGCCGAGGTGCGCCGCCTGGCGAGGGAGGAGGCGCTGCGCCCCTTCGACCTGGCTGCCGGTCCGCTGCTGCGCACGACCCTCGTCCGTCTGGCCGACGAGGAGTGGGCACTCCTGGTGACGCTGCACCACGCCGTCAGCGACGGCTGGTCCACGGGCGTGCTGGTGCGGGAGCTGTCGGAGGCGTACACGGCGCTCGCGGAGGGGCGCACGCCCTCGCTCCCGGAGCTCCCGGTGCAGTACGCGGACTACGCGGCCTGGCAGCGCGCCTGGCTCTCCGGCGACGTGCTGGAGGCCCAGCTCGGCTGGTGGCGCGGGCGCCTGGCCGGGGCTCCGCCGCTGCTGGAGCTGCCGACGGACCGTCCGCGCCCGAGCGTGCAGGCCGCGCGGGCGCAGAGCGTAGCCTTCGCGCTCTCGGCGGAGACGTCGCGGGCGCTGCGTGCGATCGCCCGGCGCGAGGAGGCGACGCTGTTCATGACGCTGCTGGCCGCCTGGCAGCTCCTGCTGTCGCGCTACAGCGAGGAGGAGGACGTGTCGGTGGGCACCCCGATCGCGGGGCGGACGCGGCTGGAGACGGAGGGGCTGATCGGCTTCTTCGTCAACACGCTGGTCCTGCGCACCGACCTGTCGGGCGAGCCCGGGTTCCGTGGGCTGCTGGGGCGGGTGCGGGAGACGACGCTGGGGGCGTACCAGCACCAGGAGGTCCCCTTCGAGCGCCTGGTGGAGGAGCTGGCCTCCGGGCGGAGCCTCGGCCACACCCCGCTCTTCCAGGTGATGTTCTCGCTGCTGAGCGCGGAGCCGGGGGAGCTGCGCCTGGGCGGGCTGCGGGCGGAGTCGCTGGACGCCGGGGCGGAGACGGCCAAGTTCGACCTCACCTTCGGGATGATGGACGGGGGTGACCGCCTGCAGGGTGGGCTCGCCTACCGAGCGGAGCTGTGGGAGCGCGCGACGGCCGAGCGGATGCTGGGGCACTTCGCCGCGCTGCTGGAGGCGGTGCTGGCGGACCCGGAGCGGCCGGTGGGGGAGATCGGCTTCCTCTCCGTCCGCGGAGCGCACGCGGGTGCTGGAGGAGTGGAACGCGACGGAGCGCCCGTACCCGGCGGGCTCTCGCGTGCACGACCTGTTCGCCGCGCAGGCGTCGCGGACCCCCGACGCGGTCGCGGTGGTCCACGGGGGCGAGCGGCTCACCTACGCGGAGCTGGAGCGCCGCTCCGCCCGGCTGGCGAACGCGCTGCGCCGCCGCGGGGCGGGGCCGGAGAGCCGGGTGGGGGTCTGCATGGGCCGCACGCCGGAGCTGCTGGTGGCCCTGCTCGGCGTGCTGCGCGCGGGGGGCGCCTACGTGCCGCTGGACCCGGCGTACCCGCGCGAGCGGCTGGGCTACATGGTGGAGGACGCGGGGATCGGCCTGGTCCTCACCGAGCCGGAGCTGGCCGGGCGGCTCCCGGAGAGCGGGGCTGAAGTGGTCTTCCCCGACGCCGCCTCCGGCGAGTCCGGGGTCGTCCCGGAGAGCGGGGTGCTCCCGGAGAGCCTGTCGCACGTGATCTTCACCTCGGGATCGACGGGGCGTCCCAAGGGGGTGATGATCCGGCACTCCTCCACGGTCGTGCTCCTGCACTGGCTGCGCGAGAGCGTCTCCGACGAGGAGCGGTCGTCGGTGCTGTTCTCGACGTCGATCAACTTCGACGTGTCGGTGGCGGAGGTCTTCGGGACGCTGTGCTGGGGCGGGAAGCTGGTGCTGGCGGAGAACGCGCTGGAGCTGGCCTCGGTGGCGGAGCCGGTGGTCTACGCGAGCATGGTGCCGAGCGCGGCGGCGGAGCTGCTGCGCATGGGGGGCATCCCGGCTACGGTGCGGACGCTGAACCTGGGGGGCGAGGCGCTGCCGAACGAGCTGGCGCAGGGGCTGTACGCGACAGGGACGGTGGAGAAGGTGGGGAACCTGTACGGTCCGACGGAGGACACGACGTACTCCACCTACTCGGTCGTGGAGCGCGGGGGGGAGCAGGTGTACGTGGGGCGGCCGGTGGCGAACACGCGGGCGTACGTGCTGGACCGTCACCTCCAGCCGGTGCCGGTGGGCGTGGTCGGGGAGCTGTACCTGGCGGGCGAGGGGCTGGCGCGCGGGTACGTGGGCCATCCGGAGCTGACGGCGGAGCGCTACCTCCCGAATCCGTTCGAGCCCGGGGCGCGGATGTACCGGGTGCTGGACCGGGTGCGGTGGACGGCCGGGGGGGAGCTGGAGTACTTCGGGCGGACGGACTTCCAGGTGAAGGTGCGGGGCTTCCGCATCGAGCCGGGGGAGATCGAGGCGGCGCTGGAGTCGCACCCGGGGGTGCACCGGGCCGTGGCGGTGGTGCGGGAGGACGCGCCGGGGGAGCGGCGGATCGTGGCGTACGTGGTCCCCGCCGGGGAGGCGGTGCCGGCGGTGGAGCTGCGGGCGCACCTGGCGGGGCGGGTGCCGGAGTACATGCTTCCCTCGGCTCTCGTCACGCTGGAGGAGCTTCCGCTGACCGGGAGCGGCAAGGTCGACCGGCGTGCCCTCCCGGCGCCGGACGCCGCGGCGGGAGTTCGAGGGAGAGTACGTGGCGCCGCGCACCCCGGCGGAGGAGGTGCTGGCGGGGATCTTCGCCGAGGTGCTGGGTGTGGAGCGGGTGGGGGCGGGCGACGGCTTCTTCGAGCTGGGCGGGCACTCGCTGCTGGCCACGCGGGTGGTCTCGCGGGTGCGGACGGCGCTCGGGGTGGAGCTGCCGCTGCGGGCGGTCTTCGAGGCGCCGACGGTGGCCGCACTGGCCGGGCGCGCGGACGCGCTGGCGGGGGCGGGCGCGGGGGGAAGGCGCCGCCGCTGGTGCCGGTGCCGCGGGACGGTCCGCTCCCGCTCTCCTTCGCGCAGCAGCGGCTCTGGTTCGTCGACCGGCTCCAGCCGGGGAGCGCCGCCTACAACATGCCGTACCCGCTCCGCCTGCGGGGCGCGCTGGACGTGCGCGCGCTGGAGCGGAGCCTGGCGGAGGTCGTCCGCCGCCACGAGGCGCTGCGGACGGTGTTCGCGACGGCCGACGGCGAGCCGGTGCAGACCGTCCGCGAGGCGGCTCCGCCCGCCGTCCCGTCCGTGGACCTCCGCGGACTCCCGGACGGCCCGCGCGCGGAGGAGGTGCGCCGGCTCGCCGCGGCGGAGGCCCTGCGACCGTTCGACCTGGCCGCCGGTCCGCTGCTGCGCACCACTCTCGTCCGCCTCCGGGAGGAGGAGTGGGCACTGCTCTTCACCCTGCACCACGTGGTCAGCGACGGGTGGAGCATGGGGGTGCTGACCCGCGAGGTCTCCGAGGCGTACACGGCGCTCTCGGAGGGGCGCGAGCCGGTCCTCCCGTCGCTGCCGGTGCAGTACGCCGACTTCGCCGCCTGGCAGCGGGCGTGGCTCTCCGGCGACGTGCTGGAGGCGCAGCTCGCCTACTGGCGCGGGCGGCTGTCCGGCGCGCCTCCCGTGCTGGAGCTTCCGCTCGACCGGCCGCGTCCGACGGCGCGCGGCGACCGCGGCGACGTCCACGCCTTCGCGCTCTCCGCGGAGACGTCGCGCGCGCTGCGCTCGCTCGCCCGGCGCGAGGGAGCGACGCTGTTCATGACGCTGCTGGCCGGGTGGCAGCTCCTGCTGTCCCGCTACTCGGGGCAGGAGGACGTGTCGGTGGGCACCCCGATCGCGGGGCGCACGCGCCTGGAGACGGAGCCGCTGATCGGGCTGTTCGTCAACACGCTGGTGCTGCGCACGGAGCTGGCGGGCGACCCCTCGTTCCGGGAGCTGCTGGGGCGGGTGCGGGAGACCACTCTGGGCGCCTACCAGCACCAGGAGATCCCCTTCGAGCGCCTGGTGGAGGAGCTGGCCCCCGAGCGGAGCCTGGCGCACACGCCGCTCTTCCAGGCCATGTTCTCGCTCCGGAACCTGGAGCGGAGCGAGCTGGCGATGGGCCCGCTCCGGGTGGAGCCGCTGGAGGGCGGCGCCCCCTCGGCGCGCTTCGACCTCAGCCTCTCGATGGGGGAGGGGGAGGAGCGCCTGGAGGGCTCGCTCCTGTACCGGACCGACCTGTTCGACAGCGCGACCATCGGGCGGATGACGGCCCACCTCTCCACCCTCCTGGACGCCCTGGCCGCCGACCCGGCCCGCTCCGCCGGCGACGCGGCCATGCTGTCCGCGGCCGAGCGCGCGCAGCTCCTGGGGGAGTGGAGCGCCGCGCCCGCGCCGCTCCCGGACGACCTGTGCCTGCACGAGGCCTTCGCCCTCCAGGCCGCCCGCACCCCCGACCATCCCGCCGTGGTGGCCGGCGGCGAGACGCTCACCTTCGCCGGGCTGGACGCGCGCGCCAACCGGCTCGCGCACCTCCTCCGCGCCCGCGGCGTCGGGCCCGAGCACCGCGTGGGGCTCTGCGCGGAGCGCTCCGTGGAGACGCTGGTCGGCATCCTGGGCGTCCTCAAGGCGGGCGGCGCCTACGTCCCCCTCGACCCCGCCCATCCCGCCGAGCGCCTCCGCTTCCTCCTGGCCGACGCCGGCGTCCGCGTCCTCCTCACCCGGGAGCGCCTCCTCGCCGGGCTCCCCGCCGACGCGGCCGAGGTCGTCCTGCTGGACGGGGAGGAGGTGGAGCGCCACCCCGCCACCGCCCCGGAGAGCGGCGCGGTCCCCGGGAACGCCGCCTACGTCGTCTACACCTCCGGCTCCACGGGGACTCCCAAGGGCGTGGTCGTCGCGCACCGCTCCGTGCTCAACCTGCGCGCCGCGCTGGACCGGGCCGTGTACGGCGGACGCCGCGCGCGGGTGAGCATGAACGGGCCGGTCACCTTCGACACCTCGGTCAAGCAGTGGATCCAGCTCCTGGGCGGGAGCACGCTGTACGTGGTCCCCGAGGAGGTGCGCTACGACGCCGCGGCGCTCGCGGAGTACCTGCGCGCCACGGGGGTGGAGGTCTTCGACTGCACGCCCGCGCAGCTCCGGCTGCTGGCCTCCGAGGGGCTGCTGGACCGGCTCGGCGCGACGCCGACGGACGTGCTGGTGGCGGGGGAGGCGATCGACCCGGCGCTGTGGGCCACGCTGTCGGCCCTGGCGGAGCGGCGCTTCCACAACCTGTACGGCCCCACCGAGTGCACGGTGGACGCCTCGCTGTGCCGCGTGGGCGAGACGGGCGCCCCGAGCATCGGCCGGCCGGTGTCCAACGCGCGGACGTACGTGCTGGACGCGGGCCTCCGGCCGGTCCCGGCCGGGGTGGCCGGGGAGCTGTTCGTGGGAGGGGCCGGGGTGGCGCGCGGCTACCTGGGCAGGCCCGGCCTGACGGCGGAGAGGTTCGTCCCGGACCCGTTCTCCGGGGAGCCGGGGGCGCGGATGTACCGCACCGGCGACCGGGCGCGGTGGACGGCGGAGGGGATGCTGGAGTACCTGGGGCGGGCGGACTTCCAGGTGAAGCTGCGCGGTTACCGCATCGAGCCGGGTGAGGTGGAGGCGGTGCTGCGGGAGGCGGACGGCGTCGCGGACGCCGTGGTGCTGCTGCGGGAGGACGCCCCGGGCGAGGCGCGGCTGGTGGCCTACGTGGTCCCGGCGGAGGGGGCGGCGGTGCCGGTGGCCGGGCTACGGGAGCGGGTCGCGGGGCGGCTCCCCGCCTACATGGCGCCGGGAGCGTACGTGGTGCTGGAGGCGCTCCCGCTCACCCGCAACGGCAAGCTGGACCGGCGCGCGCTCCCCGTTCCCGGGACGGACGGCGCGGCGCCGTGGCTCGCGCCGCGGACCCCGACGGAGGAGGTGCTGGCGGGGATCTTCGCGGAGGTGCTGGGCGCGGAGCGGGTGGGTGCGGGCGACGGCTTCTTCGAGCTGGGGGGGCACTCGCTCCTGGCGACGCGGGTGGTGTCGCGGGTGCGGGGAGCGCTCGGGGTGGAGCTGCCGCTGCGGGCGGTGTTCGAGGCGCCCACGGTGGCCGGGCTCGCCGGGCGGGTGGACGCGCTGGCGCGGGAGGGCTCGGGGACGCAGGCGCCGCCGCTGGTCCCCGTCCCCCGCGACCGTCCGCTCCCGCTCTCCTTCGCGCAGCAGCGGCTCTGGTTCATCGACCGGCTGGAGCCGGGGAGCGCGGCCTACCACGTCCCCTACGCGCTCCGCGTCCGCGGCGCGCTGGACGTGCGGGTCCTGGAGCGCTCGCTGGCGGAGGTGGTCCGCCGCCACGAGGCGCTGCGGACCGTCTTCGCGACGGTCGACGGCGAGCCGGTGCAGCGGGTCCGCGAGGCGGGGCCGGTGGCCGTCCCCGTGGCCGACCTGCGAGCGCTGGAAGCGGAGGAGCGGGAAGCGGCCGCCCGGCGCCTGGCGGCCGGGGAGGCGGCGCGCCCCTTCGACCTGGCCGCGGGCCCGCTCCTGCGCTGCGCGGCGCTCCGCCTTGCCGGGGAGGAGTGGGCGGTCCTGCTCACCATGCACCACGTGGTCTCGGACGGCTGGTCCACCGGCGTGCTGGTGCGGGAGCTGTCGGAGGCGTACACGGCGCTCGCGGAGGGACGCGCGCCCTCGCTCCCGGAGCTCCCGGTGCAGTACGCGGACTACGCGGCCTGGCAGCGCGCCTGGCTCTCCGGCGACGTGCTGGACGCCCAGCTCGGCTACTGGCGCGAGCGCCTGGCCGGCGCGCCGCCGCTGCTGGAGATGCCGACGGACCGTCCACGCCCGACGACGCAGGGCGAGCGCGGGGAGAGCGTGGCCTTCGCGCTCCCCGCGGCAACGTCGCGCGCGCTGCGCGCTCTCGCCCGGCGCGAGGGGGCGACGCTGTTCATGACGCTGCTGGCGGGATGGCAGCTCCTGCTGTCGCGCTACAGCGGGCAGGAGGACGTGTCGGTGGGCACCCCGATCGCGGGGCGGACGCGGCTGGAGACGGAGGGGCTGATCGGCTTCTTCGTCAACACGCTGGTGCTGCGCACCGACCTCTCGGGCGATCCCGGGTTCCGCGGGCTGCTGGGGCGGGTGCGGGAGACGACGCTGGGGGCGTACCAGCACCAGGAGATCCCCTTCGAGAAGCTGGTGGAGGAGATCGCCCCGGAGCGGAGCCTGAGCCACACGCCCTTCTTCCAGGCCATGTTCCTCCTGGGGACCGCGGGCGGGGGCGGCGGGCTCGGGCTCGGTGGGCTGGAGGTGGAGCCGCTGGAGCAGGAGGGCGGGGCGGAGGCCGCCAAGTTCGACCTGACGCTGGCGCTCACGGACGACGGGGACGCGCTGCGCGGGGGGCTCGCCTACCGGGCGGAGCTGTGGGAGCGCGCGACGGCCGAGCGGATGCTGGAGCACTTCGCCGCGCTGCTGGACGCGGTGCTTGCGGACCCGGAGCGGCCGGTGGGCGACGTCGCCTTCCTCCCGTCCGCGGAGCGCGCCCGGGTGCTGGAGGAGTGGAACGCGACGGAGCGCCCGTACCCGGCGGGGCTACGCGTGCACGACCTGTTCTCCGCCCAGGCGCGCCGCACTCCCGATGCGGTGGCGGTCGTCCACGGCGAGGAGCGGCTCACCTACGCGGAGCTGGAGCGCCGCTCCGCCCGGCTGACCAACGCGCTGCGCCGCCGCGGCGTGGGGCCGGAGAGCCGGGTGGGCGTCTGCATGCGGCGCACGCCGGAGCTGCTCGTCGCGCTGCTGGCCGTCCTGCGCGGGGGGGGCGCCTACGTGCCCCTGGACCCGGCGTACCCGCGCGAGCGGCTGGGCTACATGGTGGAGGACGCCGGGATCGACCTGGTCCTCACCGAGCCGGGGCTGACCGGGCGGCTCCCGGACGCCACGGCCGGGCTGCTCTTCCCCGACGCCGCCTCCGGCGAGCCCGACGTCGTCCCCGAGAGCGGGGTGCTGCCGGAGAACCTGTCGCACGTGATCTTCACCTCGGGCTCTACGGGCCGGCCCAAGGGGGTGATGATCCGGCACTCGTCCACGGTCGTGCTGCTGCACTGGCTCCGGGAGAACGTCTCGGACGAGGAGCGCTCCTCGGTGCTCTTCTCCACGTCGATCAACTTCGACGTGTCGGTCGCCGAGATCTTCGGGACGCTGTGCTGGGGCGGGAAGCTGGTGCTGGTGGAGAACGCGCTGGAGCTGGCGCGGGTGGCGGAGCCGGTGGTGCACGCGAGCATGGTGCCGAGCGCGGCGGCGGAGCTGCTGCGGAGCGGGGGCATCCCGGCTTCGGTCAGGACGCTGAACCTGGGGGGCGAGGCGCTGCCGAGCGCGCTGGCGCAGGGGCTCTACGGGCTGGGGACGTCGACCGGGTGGGGAACCTGTACGGCCCGACGGAGGACACCACCTACTCCACCTACTCGGTCGTGGAGCGGGGCGGGGAGCAGGTGTACGTCGGGCGGCCGGTGGCGAACACGCGGGCGTACGTGCTGGACCGTCGACTTCCGGCCGGTGCCCGTGGGCGTGGTGGGCGAGCTGTACCTGGCGGGCGGAGGGCTGGCGCGCGGCTACGCGAGCCGGCCGGAGCTGACGGCCGAGCGCTTCCTCCCGGACCCGTTCGGCCGGCGGGAACGCGGATGTACCGGGTGATGGACCGGGTGCGCTGGACCGCCGAGGGGGAGCTGGAGTACTTCGGGCGGACGGACTTCCAGGTCAAGGTGCGCGGCTTCCGCATCGAGCTGGGGGAGATCGAGACGGCGCTGGAGTCGCACCCGGGCGTGCACCGGGCGGTGGCCGTGGTGCGGGAGGACGCGCCGGGGGACCGGCGGATCGTGGCCTACGTGGTCCCCGCGGGGGATCCCGCCCCGGCGGTGGAGCTGCGGGCGCACCTGGCGGGGCGGGTGCCGGAGTACATGCTCCCCGCCGCATTCGTCGCGCTGGAGGAGCTTCCGCTCACGGGGAGCGGCAAGACGGACCGGCGCGCCCTCCCCGCCCCCGAGTGGGCGCCGGGGGAGACGTACCTGGCGCCGCGCGACGCCCTGGAGGCGCGGCTCGCCGCGCTCTGGGAGGAGCTGCTGGACGCGTCTCCCGTCGGTGTGCGCGACGACTTCTTCGCGCTCGGCGGGCACTCGCTCCTGGCGGTGCGGCTCCTGGCGCGGGTGGAGCAGCTCACCGGGACGCAGCTCCCGGTGGCGGCGCTGTTCGCCGCGCCCACGGTGGAGGGGATGGCCGCGGCGCTCCGCGGCGGGGAGGCGCGGGGGGGCTCCTCCACGCGGGTGCCGATCCGGACGGAGGGCGACGCGCGGCCGCTCTTCTTCGTGCACGCCGCCGGCGGCAACGTCCTCGGCTACGCGGAGCTGGCCCGCCACCTCGGCCCCGGCCAGCCGTTCCACGCCTTCCGCTCGCGGGGGCTGGAGGCGGGCGAGGTCCCGCACGGGACGGTGGAGGAGATGGCCGCGGAGTACCTGGCGGAGCTGCGCGCGGTGCAGCCGGAGGGGCCGTACCGGCTGGGCGGGTGGTCGATGGGCGGGGTGGTGGCGTTCGAGATGGCGCGCCAGGCGGAGGCCGCCGGGGACGCGGTGGAGCTGCTGGTGCTGGCGGACCCGTCGGCGACGGGAGAGGGGGAGGAGCGCCCGCTCTCCGACGCGGACGACCCGGCGCTGCTGGCGAGCTTCGCCCGGCACCTGGGGCTGGACCCGGAGCGGATCGCCCTGTCCGCGGAGGAGCTGCTGCGGAGCGGCCCCGGGGAGCGGCCGCGGCTCGCGTGGGAGGCCGCGCGCGCGGCGGGCGCGCTCCCCGCGGAGCTGGACCTGCCCCGCTTCGAGCGGCTGTGGACCGTGTTTCGCGTCAACGTCTCCGCGCTCCGGCGCTACCGGCCGGGCGCGTGCGCGGCCGACGTCCTGCTGGTGTGCGCGGAGGAGCGGAGCACCCCCGCCGCGGAGGTGGCCGGGCGCTGGCGGGCGCTCACCCGCGGGCGGGTCACGGCCGCCGTGTCCCCCGGCGACCACTTCGGCATGGTCCGCGAGCCCCACGTCCGCGACCTCGCCGCCCACGTCTCGGCCGCGCTGGAGTCGAGCCCGCCCTGAGCGCCGCGGGACGGCTCCGGCGTGGCCCCCCCGTCCCATGGAGCATCCCCATGCAGCGATCCACGGCTCTGCCCTTCCCGGGCCTCCGCCCGGCCTCCGCGCTCGCGGCGGCCGTCCTGGCGCTCGCCGCCTGCGGGACCCGCGTGGACGTCCCGGCGCCCGACACCGCGGCCGCCACGCCTTCCTTCCCGGAGCCGCCGCCCTCGACCGTCCACCTCCCCATCTCCCTGGAGCTGGGCGCGGTGGTCCGCAAGGTGGAGGAAGCGGTGCCCCGCTCGCAGAGCCGCGAGGACGAGTGGCACCCCATGGGGAAGGTCCCGGTGCTGGGGACGCTGTACGTCAAGGAGATGTGGGAGCGCGACCCGCTGGAGGTGAGCCTGGACCGGGACGGCGACGGGGTGGAGGTGAGCGCCCGGGTGCGCTACCGCGCCCGGATCGCCGAGCGGGCGTGCCTCCCCCGCCTGGGGTGCCGCTGGGTCCAGCTGGCCTGGTGCGGCCACGAGGGGCCCATGCCGTCGCTGCGGGTGGGGCTGCGCACCCGCCTCCGCTGGCGGAGGGACTGGACGGTGGAGCCGGCCACGACGGCGCGCCCGGTCGAGGCCGGCGTGCCCTGCCGGCTCACCCGGGCCAACGTGGACGTCAGCGACCGGGTGCGGAAGGCGGTGCAGGGGCTCCTGGACGGCGCGGTGCCGCAGGTGGACGCCGAGCTCCGCAGGACGGTCGTGCTGCGGAGCCGGGTGGAGGAGGTGTGGGACCGGCTCCAGGAGCCGATCCCCGCCGGCAAGGACGTGTTCCTCCTCTTCCGCCCGGAAGCGGTGGCGGTGGCCGAGCCGTCCGTCAGGGGCACGCGGATGAGCACCACGGTCGCCGTCACCACGCGCCCCCGTGTCGTGGTGGGGGAGCGTCCCGAGGCGGGGCACCTGCCGCTCCCCGACTACTCCCGCGCGGCACCCCGGGCGGGCGGGTTCCGCGTCGCCCTGGTGGCGGAGCTCCCGTACGAGACGGCCAACCGTCTGCTGGGAAAGGCGCTGCGGGGGAAGGAGATCACGCTGCGCGGGCACCGGGTGCGGGTGAGGGACCTGCACCTGTACCCGATCGGCGGCGACCGCCTGGCGCTGCGCGTGAAGGTGGGCGGGGACGCGCGCGGCACGCTGTACTTCGTGGGGACGCCCCGGTACGACCCGGCGGCGCAGACGGTCACCGTGCCCGACCTCGACTTCTCCGTGGAGAGCCGCAACGTGCTCGGCCGGACGGCGACGTGGCTCCTCCACGAGCAGATGCGCGACCGCATCCGGGGGGCCGCGCGCTTCGCCGTGGGCGACCGCGTGGCCGACGTCCGCGCGAAGGTCAACGCGGCCATGAACCGCAGGCTGGGCCGCGCCGTGCGCCTGAGCGGCCACGTGGAGAGCCTTCGTCCGCTGGGGGTGGCGGTCACGCCGCGGGCCATCGCCACCCTGGTGGAGGCAAACGGGCGCGCCCGGGTCGACATCACCATCCGTTAGCTCCGGAGAGGGAGCCGTACGTTTGCTTGTGCTTCCCCGCGGGCGGGATTAACCTTCCTGCAGGGCGCGTTCTTTTCCCGCCTTTTGTTGAGCGGAGGCCCGCGCCCGCAACCCTTCCCGGAGGCTCCCATGAGATCCTTCCCGCTCCTCCTCCTCGCGGCCCTGGCCGTCCCCGCGCTCGGCTCGTGCGACCGCGCGCCCACCGCCGCCCGCACCGCCGACGGCGCACCGCTCCTCACCGGCACGGCCAACGCCGCCGCGACCGGGGTGGTCCGGTTCCCCTTCGGCGCCACCACGGCGCACCTCAGCTTCATCGTCAACAACAGCTCGGGGAGCGTGACCACCGGGAAGGCGCTGTACTACTCGTCCAACGCCAACGTGGTGGCGGTCATCAACGTCACCTGCCTGTACAAGTCGGGGAACACGGCCACCTTCGGCGGGACCGTCCTGGAGAGCAACGACACGAGCATCGAGGGCGACGACGCGTCGTGGCAGGTGCAGGACGGGGCGACCACGGACTACGCCACCCTGGTGAACCTGGCCGAAGCCGGGAACGACCCGAGCTGCACCACCCCGGGCGAGTTCGACCTGACGGCGGTCTCGGCGGGGAGCGTCACGGTGAGCTGACCGGACCACGAAGGACCAGACCGGCGCCGGGAGCGATCCCGGCGCCGGTCCGTTTTTACGGCCGGGCGCCGATCACCCCTGCTTGTGCTCCCGGCGGAAGTCTAGCGCTGGTATGGCTCCGCGATGGAAAGGCCGGGGAGAAAGCGGTAGTGCTTGCTGTTGAAGGTGTAAAGCGTGGCGCCGTGTCGGAGGGCGGTGGCGGCGATCAGCGCGTCCAGTAGCCCCAGGCCGTGGGAGAGGCGGTAACTGACGAAGTGTGTCAGGGCCAGGGCACCGTCGGCCTCAGTGGGCCAGACGACGGGGAGGGGCTCCACCAGCTTGAGCGCCTGCCGAACCTGCTGCCGGTTCTGTGCATCCTGGACCAGTTCCATGATCACGAAACCCGGAACGGACGGCAACTCGGCACGGCCACCGAACCACACCACCGCAGGTGGGTGACCGCGCCAGACGTCGATGAGGACATCGGTGTCCACCAGGTGCACGCGCTAGCTCCGGTAGCGGTGCTCGGCCCGCTCCCGCACGGCGCGCGCGTGGGCCGGGGCGTCGGCGATGTCGGGACGGGCGCCGACCACGCCCTCGGTCTTCCAGAACGCAACCAGCTCGGCGCCGGTCCGGGGCTGTGCCGTGCCGGTTCCGCGCGTCGACAGAACGTGCAGTGCATACTCGTCCAGAGACAATCCCAGGCGCTCGGCTTCGGCCGCGAGCGCTCTCTCAAGCTCGTTGGGTAGTTCGATGGTCAGCGTCATGCTCTGCTCCGGCTCCGGGTGGCTCCGGAAAGTTATTCCAACCCCGGAGCCCGACACAAGGTCGTCATGGTTGCCCGCCGCCGGCCGTCACCCGCAGGACGGTGCCCCACGGGTCGCGGGCGCGCCACCCCGCGCCGTCCTCCTCCACCGGGTGCCCGGCCTCGCGGAGGCTCCCCGCCGCGGCCTCCGCGTCCGCGGCGCCGGGGAGGACGACCTCCCACTCCAGCAGCCGGGCGTCGCCCTCGCGCGCGGGCGCGGCGCCGGGGCCCGCCCAGGTGTTGAGTCCCAGGTGGTGGTGGTAGCCCCCGGCGGAGAGGAAGAGCGCGCCGGGGTAGCCCCACACCACGCGGTCCAGCCCGAGCCCCTGGTGGTAGAAGGCGTCGGCGCGCTCCAGGTCGCCCACGTGCAGGTGGACGTGCCCGATGACGGTGCCGGCGGGCATCCCGGTCCACGGCTCCCCGCCCGCGGCGCGCACCAGGCTCTCCAGGTCGAGCGGGCGGGTGTCCATGAGGAGCTGGCGCTCCTCGTGCCGCCACCCGGAGCGGGGGCGGTCGGCGTACACCTCGATCCCCAGCCCGTCGGGGTCCTGGAGGTAGAGCGCCTCGCTCACCGTGTGGTCGGAGGCGCCGGCGCGCTCGCCCGCGGCGGCCAGGTGCGCCACGAAGCGCCCCAGCGCGGCCCGGTCGGGGAGGAGCACGGCGAAGTGGTACAGCCCCAGCCGTCCCCGCCCCGGGACGGGCGCGGCGCCCGGATGCTCCCGCAGCTCCACCAGGGGCGAGTCGTCCCCGTGGGCGCCGAGCGTGGCGGCGCCGGCGTCGCGCCGGAGCACGCGCATCCCCAGCACGCCCTGGTAGTACGCCAGCGAGCGCTCCAGGCTCGCCACCTGGAGGCTCACGCGACCCAGGCGGGTGGCGTCGGGGAGGCGGTGGCCGCTGGGCGGAATGCCGTAGCTCTGCATGGTCTCCTCCGGTGCGTGGGTCAGGCGGCGCGCGCGATGCGCGCGACGGGGTGCCGGTGGTGCGGGAAGCCCTCCTCGGCGCCCTGGCCGATGGCGACGAGCGCGGGGATGCGCACGTGCGCGGGGAGTCCCAGCAGCTCCTTCACGGCGGCGGCGTCGAAGCCCAGCATGGGCGAGGTCTGGTAGCCGTGCGACTCGGCGGCCAGGAGGAGGTAGCCCAGGGCGATGTACCCCTGCTCGGCGCCCCAGCCCTCCCGCTCGGCCTCGCTCCTGGCGGCGAACGACTTCAGGACGGAATCGCGCGAGGCGGCCCGGCGGGCGGAGTCCATCCCCGGGTGCAGGGTCTCGTCCACGTGCTCCAGGGTGTCGGCCATGTCGGTGTAGAGCACGATCACCGCCGGGGCGGAGCGCACCTGCCGCTGGTTGTACGCCGCGGCGGCGAGCTTCTCCTTCACCTCGGGGGTCTCCACCACGACGAAGCGCCACGGCTGGAGGTTGAAGGCGGACGGGGCCAGCCCGGTGACACGCAGGATCTCCTCCATGTCCTCGCGGGGGACGGGCGTGGGCTCGTACTCCCGCACGGAGCGGCGCTGCTCGGCGGCCTCGCGGACGTTCAGTAGGTCGGTGCTGGTGTACATGGTCACTCCCTATGGTTGCTGCGCGTGCTCACACCCTGTGTTTGAACACGCATATGTGAAAACGATCAGACGGCTTCGCGCAGCCGGGCCAGGAGGTCCACGAGGGTGCGCAGGCCGTCGGCGCCCAGGTGGCTCATGAGCCGCTGGTGGAGCGCCTCGACGGGCCCGTCCAGCTCGCGCAGGATGCGCAGGCCCTCCTCCGTGATCCGCGTGGTGACGAAGCGGCGGTCGGTGGCGCTCCGCTCGCGCTCCACCAGCCCGGCGGCCTCCATGCGGTCCAGGAGGCGGGTGACGTCGGGGACCTGGGCCACCATCCGCTCCCAGATCTCGCTCCGGCAGAGCCCGCCCTCGCCGGCGCCGCGCAGGATGCGGAGCACGTTGTACTGCGTGGACGTGATCCCGTGCGGCTTCAGCGCCTCGGAGAAGGCGTGCCCCAGCACGGCCGCGGTGCGCTCTACGCTCAGGAAGGCTTCCTGCTCGAGGCTGGCGAACGGCCGGGTCTGCTTGATCTCGTCGCGAAGCTGCGTAGGCATGCAACCAATATAAGTGTTATAACACACATTGTCAACCGGGAGATCTGGCGCATTGCGCGGCGCTGCCTTCCCCCGGTAGCCTTCCCGTCCATCCTGATTCGAACCCCGCACCGACGAGGATCTCCCGATGACGCGCCGCTCGACCCGCCGCACCGTGCTCCCCGTCCTGCTCCTGTTCGCCCTCTCCGGTTGCTGGGTAGCCGGACACGGCCGCATCCAGCCCCGCCACGTGGAGGGAGCCTGGAGCTTCCGCGCGACCGGCGCTTCCGCGTGCGGCGTGGACTCGCTGGAGGTGCGCCTGCGCGACGGGGACCGCACCTGGGGGAGCTTCTTCGTGGCGGGGGAGGCGCGCGTCGTGGGCGCGGCGGGAGCGGGCCCGGCGCGGCGGCTCACGCACGGACGGGTCAGTCCGCAGTCCGGGCACTTCCTCCTGGTGTTCAGCGACCGGGAGGCCCCGGACGCGACGGACCAGTTCGAGCTGGAGGGGGAGTTCGACGAAGCGGGCGGGGCGGTCGGGCGCTTCACCCGCCTCCTTCCCGACCCGGACTGCACCGTCCCCGTGGCGGGGCGGATGCGAGACCGCTAGCCGTCGCCGAGGCGCGACAGGCTCTCCTGTAGGCGCTCCAGGAAGTCGGCCACGTCGATCCCGTCCACCAGCGCGTGGTGGACCTCCACGGCGACGGGCATGCTCCAGGCGTCCCCGGACGCGTGCCGCTTCCCGAAGACCACCTTGGGGTGGGAGTCGTCCCGGCGGATCGCGTTGGTGTAGCCGGTGAAGCGCATCCACGGGAGCACGCTCCCGTGAATCCACGCGTCGTCTCCGTCGCTCCCGTCTTCCAGCTCGGTGCCCGTGCGCACGCGCTCCAGCTCCGCGCGGCCGTGCTCCTGGAACGCCGGGAACGACGCCTGGTGCGGGAAGTACCCGAAGCCGAAGGTGCGGTCCGGCCGCAGCACCGTGCAGCCGATCCCCACGGCGGCGTGGCACCAGACGCGCTCGCCGCGCAGGCGCAGCCGGAACGCCTCGACCGCGTTGGCGGCGTGCGACGCAGCGAAGAGGGTGCCGAGGAAGAAGGACGGTCCCCCGGGGAGGCAGGACGCCCGGTAGAGGGCGGAGACGTCCACCTCCACGGTGACGCTGAAGTGCGGGCGATCGTAGTCGCCGAACAGGCGGAAGTGGGCGCGCCGGCTCCAGCGGTCCAGGTCGAGGTAGTGGCCGGCGGATTCCATTCCGTGCTTTCCGGGTGCGCTCAGGATTCCCCCCAGCCGCTATCGGCGACGTACCGGTTCCACCGCTGGACGGCGTATTCCCGGAAGGACTTCGGGGCTGCCCTGAAAGAGGGGTCCAGGCGCATCTCGCCACCCCCGTAGCCCTCCGGCAGCTTCGTCGTTCCCCGGATGGCGTACTTCGCCTCCCCCTCCCGCATGATCAGCTTCCGGGTCGCGGGGCTCACGTCGCTCGTGCAGTGGAGGGTGTAGAGGAAGGTGGCCTCCCCGACGCCGTCGGCGTCGAGGTCGGTGATCGTGAGCGAGCCCGGTACGAACGCGGCGGTGAGGTCGAACTCGCACTTCCGCTCGTGCTGGAGACGGGGAGGCTCGCGCGAGACCTGGCCCAGCCCGTCCGCGCCGAGTCCTGGCTGCGGCGCGCGATCTCCCTTTCCCGGAACCGGGACTGGGAGACCTACGTCTGGAGCCATATGGGGCTGGCGCTCATGTACTGGCGAGCCCGGAACTTCGCGGGAGCGCTGGATCTCGCCCATCGTGCGCTCCGCACGGCGATGCGTCACCGCCTCCGACCACTCCAAGGTGTGGTACTCCATAACCTGTTTGCGTTCGCTGTAGCGGAGTGCGAAGTGCGAGACCTCCGCCGAGCCTATGACTGCGCGAGGCAGGCGCTCGACGCGTATGGGCCGGGGCACGCACAGCTTGTAGACCTCGCGCATGATGTCGCTTGCCACTGGTGCGACCTAGGTGCATTTGAGCGATCCCTCCCGGTCTTCCAGGCGATCCTCCCCCGGATGCGTGACCCGGTGAAACACATGCTGGCCGCCGTGAACTCTGCTCGGGCTGCAGCCGGAGCCGGCTGGCGGGAAACCTATGAGGAACGGCGCATGGCCGCTCTCCGGGCTATTTCGCATGTCCCGGATGAAACAAGGATTCCCGATGCGCTGGTGATCATGGCGCGTGCCGACCTTCTCGCGGAAGAGTGGGGGCGCGCCATGGAAGTCGCCGAGATGGCGATAGATGTCGCAACCCGGCGGAGGGATGCACAGATGCGAACCGCGGCGGTGGCGGCGCTGCACGCTGCCCGCGCCGGGACTAGTGGCGCGGGCAGTGTGCGAGAGGATTCCCCGAGCATTACCCGGGAAGCTAATCGGCTCCGTGACGACCTGATCCTATCGCTTGGGGACGTTCCTAGGGCACAGATGAGCGGTAGTGTGGGTGCGTGAATACTATCACCCGCCGCCGCCGATCATACCGATTCCAGCAAGGGTAGGTACCGTTTCTGTCGTTCCGCTGGATACTGTAGTGGGTGTGCTGTCGGAGCGACCCCCGCCACCGACCACCCCCCATCCGGCGCGGACGGCTCCCGGCTTGAGAGTCGTGTTCGGAATCGTGCCTGGGTCCGAACGGCCGCCACTGCCCACCATGCCAATTCCGCTGGAAGCCGTCGTGGAGGTTGTGTCGGAACGGCCGCCGCCGCCGATCCACCCGATCCCACCCCGGCTGGGGTGTTCAGGCGACTGGACCCGGGGGGCGAAGATTCCGTCTCCCGAGCAGGCCGAGCCGAGCAGGCAGAGCGCGAGCGTCACGGAAGCAGCGCGGGGCATCTTCATGGTTCCTCCATGGGAAGCAGGGGAGCGTTCAGCCGGCGGGACGTTGAAACAGCCGGCTCCGTAAGCTGAGCCCCTGCCGCGCTCCGATCAAGAAGTGTCCTGAAAACTACCACCCCGGCCCGCGCATGCAGCCAGTCGTCCGCCCCCTGCTCGTCCTCGACGTGGACCCCGGGACGCGCGCCCTCCTGGGCTGGCTCCCCGGCCAGCCCTACGCCGTGTCCGCCGTCGGAGGGTGGACCGGGCTGCGGGACGCGCTGCGCCGGGCTCCGGCCACCGCCGTAAGCGTCGTGGGTGTCGGCGCCGACGAGGACCGGACCCTACGGGAGCTGCGGGACCTGCTCGCCGCGCTCCCCTCCGCCACCGTCGTCGCCGCCGTGGAAGTCACCCCCGCCCGTTCCACGCTGCTGCGGGAGCTGCTCGCCGCGGGCTCCGCCGACGTCCTCGACCTGGCGCGCGAGCGCACCCCGGAGGCCGTCTCGCGGAGGCTGGGGGTCGTGCAGGGGCGCACCGTGCACCGCCTCCTGGGCCGCGTCGTCCCCCCTGGCCTCCCGCCCCGCGCCCGCGGGCTCGTCTCCCTCGCCGCCGAAGTCGTCGCTGCCGGCGGGCAGACCCCCGAGCTGGCCGCCGCCCTGGGCGTCACCGAGCGGACCGTGTCCCGGTGGCTCGACCGGGCCGGGCTCCCGCCCTCCCGGCGCCTGCTCGCGTGGCTTCGTCTCCTCCTGGCCGCGCACCTGCTGGACGACCCCGGCCGCTCCATCGAGTCCGTGGCGCGCGCGTGCGGCTACGCCGGCGCCCCCTCCCTCAAGTTCACCGTCCGCGCCTTCTTCGGCACCACCCCGCGCGGCCTGCGCGAGCGCGGCGCCTTCGACGCCTTGTCCGCCGCGTTCGGCCGGGCGCTCCTCGACGGCCACGACCGCGCCGCCGCGGACCCGCCCGGAGAAGGCCCCGCTGAGCTGAGCCGCACGAGCGCCGCCCGTGTCTTCCGCCACCGCTCCCAGGGAGATCCCGCCCGACTCCCGTCGCGTTCTCGTCCACCTGCACGAGGAGGCTGCGTGGGGGACGGGGTGGCGGCGCCGCGGCG
The DNA here is from genome assembly GCA_963733105.1 of uncultured Gemmatimonadales bacterium. Classification (GTDB taxonomy): domain Bacteria; phylum Gemmatimonadota; class Gemmatimonadetes; order Longimicrobiales; family Longimicrobiaceae; genus JAFAYN01. Next base: position 503,671 of record CAVTCB010000018.1, read on the forward strand.
TGCGCGGCTGGCGGTTCGGCGATGAGGTGGAGGAGGCCGTCGGGCGAACCCGCCCCGAGGTGTTCGCCTGGCTAACGGGGCGGGGGCTGGTGGACCGGACCGACGTGCGCGAGGAAGGGCGGGAGAGGCCGCTCTGGATGTACCGGATCGCCGCCGCGGGGGAGCGGGTGCTCGCCCGGGCAGGCGGCTCGGCGTGGGGCGCTGAGCCGCTCCTGGAGCCGGTGGACCCGGACGAAGACCCCGAGGCGGGGACGCTGTTCATGCCGACCAACGCGTGGGTCGCGCTCCGGTTCCTGCGGCAGCGTTCGCGAGGCGGGGAGGACGCCGCCGGCTGGACCACAGGGCTCGAGGTCGCCCGCGCCGCGGACCGCTCCCTGGGCGAGGATCTCCTCTGGCTCGCCTCGCGCGGGCTGGTGGAGCGCAGGGAGGGCGAAGCCACCGCGCGGCGCAGGCGTCCGCTCTGGCTCTACCGGGCTACGGAGGAAGGGGAGCGCACCGTGCTCCTGGACGCCGCGTCCGTATACGACGAGAGGCCCCGGCGCGTGCAGGTACGCGTGCAGTATCCGGACGCTCAACCGTGCTGCGTCCGCTCCGCCGCGACCGCCGCCAGCAGCTCCAGCTCCCGGACGTAGACCGGGAGGAGGAGCCGCGCCAGGAGCCACTTCTCGAGCGCGCCCAGCATCCCGCCGCGCCCCGTCTCCGTGGAGATGGTGACGCGGGCGTGGCGCCCGTCCGCCTCCGGATCGACCGTGAAGGTGGTGACGTACCCGTTGTCGTTGGTCTCCGCCAGCACGCGCCCCGGCTCCGGCTCGCTGACCACGGCGCGGTAGCTCACCGGCCGGCCCAGCACCCGGATCCCCACGCGGATCCTCGTCCCCGCTCCCGTGCCCCCCTCCTCCACGTCGAGGGAGACGAAGGGCGGTCTGGGGATGATCCGCGCATGGCCCCCGCGGTAGTCGGTGATGATGGCGTAGAGGTCCCGCGGCGGAGCGGGGATCAGGGCCGAGGCCGAGAGCGGGTTGGCTGCCACTGGCGTTCCCCGGGCTTGGACGGGAGTCCGGTAGGAGTGAAGGAGGCGCGCCGCCGGCTGCGGCGACCGACGGAACCTGTGCACCCCCATACCGCGGCGCAAGGATCGGATCCTCGGCGGAGCCCGTCCGGATCTCGTTTTCACAGGACGGCGCTCTCCCGTGCGGTCAAATAAAACCTGTTGTGGCGCCATAATTTAGGGACCGAGCGCAAACACCGGAAAATCCGCCGGGAGCCCTTGCTCAAATGTTTACTCACCGCTATATATGTCGGGTTCTGTGCGAACGCATGGCGTTGATCTCCTGAAGCCTCTCCTCTGCTTCGCTGGACTGCCCCGTGGTTCCCGTCGTCCTCTCCTGAGCCCGGGTCCGCATGCCGATCGTTCGTCCACGCACGGCCGTGGTCGGGGTGACCGCCACCGTAGCCCTGTGCGTCGGCGCCGCGGCCGTGTCCGGTGTCGTCTCGCCGCCGCCCGTCGAGCCGGTTGCCCGCCTGTGGGTCTGGTCGCTGGGCGGAGAGTACCTGGGCCGGGACGGGATCCGTCTGCAGCAGGGCCGGTCCGACTGCGGGGTCGCCGCCCTGGCGATGATCCTGGAGCGGCACGGACGCGACCCGCGGCTGGAAGCCGTCCGCCGGCTGGTGCTGGAGCGCCGGAGCGGCCTCACCCTCCTGGAGATGCAGGCCATCGCGGGGGAGCGCGGGCTCAGCGCCACGGGGTGGCGCCTGGACTTCGCCGGGCTGGCGCGTGCCCCGCTTCCGGCCGTGGCGCACTTCGAGGACCACTACGTGGTGGTGGACCGGATCGCACCCGACGGCACGGTCCAGGTACGCGACCCTTCGCTCGGCCGGATCGACCTGCCCCGCGCGAGCTTCGAGAACCTCTGGACGGGGAGCGTGCTCCTCTTCGACGGCCCGCCCGCCGAAGGCGTGTGATCTGAGCAAGAGTTTACCCGATCGGTGCGCGCCTGATAAACAAATGTATTGACACGGGCGCCCTGGCCGATTAACATGTGAGTTCCGAACACCCTGGCGCGAAGAGCGCCGCTCCCGTCGGATGCGAAGCCATGCAGCAGCTGGCCTCGCCGGTTTCGAGCCGCTGGATCATCCGGCCCCTCGCCACCCGCTCCTCCCTCTCGTCCTTCCCGATCGCGGCCTAGACCTGCCGCGCCGGTCCCCTGCCCGGGGATCGGATCGTACCTGCCCCCCGCCACGGGGTGGCGCAGTCCCCGCTCTCTCGGAGCGTTTCCGACCCTCATCCTTGCCGATCGTGAGAAGTCACCACTGCGCCCGGGAGTCTTTCCCGGGTGTGTGGCAGCTCTCTACGTGTCTCTGTGCGATTTTATAACTTAATTTAGGCCATTCTTTGTGAATTCGCCGGTGCTGGCGTGCGTCCCGTGCGCACCTCCCCCGGCTCCACACCCGACCAGAAGGAGACCTGCCTGCCTGTTGAGAGGGCAGAGCGCAGTTCCGATCGACGCGTTGCGTGCGCGGTGTCATGCCGGAAAGACCGTGAAGCGAAGTAAAAACCGAAGTTTCCCTTTCAAAACCACGAACGTAGGAACGACATGTTCAAGAACCTGATCCTTACCTGGATGATGGCGGTGACGCTCGCCGTCGGCGCCGCCCCGGCGCTCCCCGCCTCCCCGGCGGTCCACGTGCCGTCCACCGCGCCGCAGTTCGCGCTGACGGCGCCGCTCGCCGCGGCCGCCCGGACCGGGGCCCCGGCCGTGGCCGTGCAGCTTTCCCGCGCCGAGATGAGCGTGGTGCAGGGTGCCGGGCTGTTCTCCTGGGTGAGCAAGCTCGTCAGCTGGGTGACCCAGATCGCCAAGGTGCTGGGCGCCATCAAGACGATCATCGACTTCTTCCGCACCGTGTTCGCGAGCCGGACCAGCACGGTCGAGGGCGGCGACACCCAGCAGCGCAACGAGACCGAGACGGTCGAGTACGCTTCCGAGACGGACTACCAGGCGGGCGTCACGTCCACCACCAGCAGCCAGGCCACCAGCACCTGGCAGCAGACCGAGGTGTGGTACGGCGACGGCGGCGGCTGCGGCGGCGGCGGCGGCGACACCGGCGGCCTGTACCACTACCAGGCGCAGGTGGACGTAATGCCGAGCTGCTGAGCCGGCCCGGCTCTCCACCGGCCGCCGGCTGCGGCCGGCGGCCGGACCGGAGAGCGGGGATGAGACGAAGGACCGTTTCCGGATGACACCACGCGCCCATGTGCTTTGAAGACCGGGCAGGACCACGGGCCGGAACCACGGCCACACCGAGAGTTTTCCTTCGAAACCACCAATTGGGACACGACATGTTCAAGAACCTGATCCTTACCTGGATGATGGCGGTGACGCTCGCCGTCGGCGCCGCCCCGGCGCTCCCCGCCTCCCCGGCGGTCCACGCGCCGTCCACCGCGCCGCAGTTCGCGCTGACGGCGCCGCTCGCCGCGGCCGCCCGGACCGGGGCCCCGGCCGTGGCCGTGCAGCTTTCCCGCGCCGAGATGAGCGTGGTGCAGGGTGCCGGGCTGTTCTCCTGGGTGAGCAAGCTCGTCAGCTGGGTGACCCAGATCGCCAAGGTGCTGGGCGCCATCAAGACGATCATCGACTTCTTCCGCACCGTGTTCGCGAGCCGGACCAGCACGGTCGAGGGCGGCGACACCCAGCAGCGCAACGAGTCGGAGACGGTCGAGTACTCGTCCGAGGCGGCCTACCAGGCGGGCACCGCGTCCACCACCAGCAACCAGGCCACCAGCACCTGGCAGCAGACCGAGGTGTGGTACGGCGACGGCGGCTGCGGCGGTGGTGGCGGTGGCGGCGACATGAATAGCGGCCTGAACTACTACCAGGCCGAGCTGTCGACCTGCTGAGATGGTCCGGACTTCACCCGCCGCCGGCTACGGCCGGCGGCGGGTGGGGAGGACGGGATGGAGTGAAGGACGTTTTTCGAACTACGCAACACTTCGACGTGCTGCCGCCCCGCGGACGCTCCGCGGGCCGGCAGGCTGAGATCCTCAGCCACACTGAACGATCTGCAGGGCCGCAGGCCAATGGAGACGACATGCTGAAGCAGCTTCTCAATACCGCCGTGGCCGTGCTGTGCGCGGCCGCCCCCTGCGCCGCCCGGGCGCAGCAGCCCGCCATCCCCGCGGGGCCGGGCGTCCTGACGCTCGAGGACGCGGTGTCGCTGGCGCGCAGGCACAACCCCTCCGTGGCGCAGAGCGCCAACGAGGTGCGCCTGGCCGGGCTGTCCGTGCGCTCGGCGTACGGGGAGCTGCTCCCCTCGCTCAGCGTCTCCAACTCCTTCGGCTACACGGCGCCGGGCGAGCGCCGCGTCGGCTCCGTCTCCCTGGGCGAGCAGCCCTCCATCTACTCCTCCAACTACGGCGTCTCGGCTTCGTACTCCTTCGGTATGGGGAAGCTGGTGCAGCCGCGGATCGCCCGCGCCGAGGCGCGCGAGACGGAGCGGCGGGCCGCGGGCGCCGCGGCCGCGCTCGTCGCCGACGTCACCCGGCGGTACGTGGCGGTGCTGCAGGCGCAGGCGCGCGTCCGCCAGGCGGAGCGGGAGGTCGTCCGCTCCGACGAGCACATGCGGCAGGGTCTCGCGCAGGCCTCGGCCGGGCTGACCAGCCCGCTGGACCGGAAGCGCGCCCAGGTGCAGCGCAGCCAGGTCGAGGTCCGCCGGCTGCAGGCCGTCCGGACCCTCCGCACCGAGACCGTCGCGCTGGGCCGCTCGCTCGGAGTGTCGATGAGGCCGGAGGTGGAGCTGACCTCCGGCTTCACGGTGTTCGAGCCCCGCTGGACGGGCGAGGAGCTGTTGGAGGCGGCCATGCGGAACAACCCGGCGCTGAGCGCCGCCGCCGGCTCGGTGGAGACCGCCCGCGCCCGGGTGTCCTCCGCCCGGGCCGCGTACCTCCCCACCGTCTCCCTTTCCGTCAGCATGACGGGGTGGATCCAGAGCGCCGGGGACCTAGAGATGCTGGTGCAGCAGCGGCTGGGCGGGAGGACCGTGTCGGCGCAGGCGGAAGCCGACATCCGCGAGCGCGTGCAGCGCGAGAACCAGGGCTTCCCCTTTGCCTACAACCGCCAGCCGCTGAGCGCCTCGGCCACGGTGTCGCTCCCCGTGTTCCAGGGCTTCGGGCGGGGTACGCAGGTGGAGCGCTCGAGGGCGGCCGTGGAGGACGCGGAGGGACGCCGCCGCGCCGAGCAGCTGCGCGTGTACGCGGAGGTGAGCACCGCCCTGGCGAACCTCCGCTCGGGCTACGAGCTGGCCCGGGCGCAGACCACCGTCCGTGAGCTGGCAGAGGAGGAGCTGGAGCTCGCCAGGCAGCGCCTCCGGCTGGGCGCCGCGCACGAGATGCCCGTGACCGAGGCGCAGACGCGCCTCGCCCAGGCCGAGATGGACGAGATCGACGCCGTCTACGCCTTCCATCAGACGCTGACCGATCTGGAAGCCCTGGTGGGCTCCTCCCTCCGCTGAGACGCGCCCCACACACCCGGAAGACATCATGCGAAAGAAGAAGATCGTGACGCTGCTCTCGGCAGCCTGCGTGCTGGCGGTCCCGGTGGTGCTCGCCGCCGCCTTCACCGAGGACGAGGCGATCGAGGTGCAGACCGAGCGGGTGGTGCGCCGCGACCTGGTCAGCACCGTCCCCGGAAGCGGCCGGATCGAGCCCCGGCGCAAGGTGGACATCTCGGCCGACATCCCCGGCCGCGTGGTCCAGCTCGCCGTGCAGGAGGGAGAGTGGGTGGACAGGGGCGACCTGCTGCTGCGCATCGAGCCCACCCGCTACCAGGCCGCGGTCTATCGCGCGGAAGCCTCGCTGGCGCAGGCGCAGGCGTCGGTCGAGAACGCCCAGGCGAACCGGCTCCAGGCGGAGAACGAGCTGCGGCGGCTGGAGGACGTGGGCCGCGCCGGGGGCTTCGTCGCGGGGGCCGAGCTGGACCGCTCCCGCACGCAGACGCAGACGGCCGGAGCCCAGGCGCGGGGTGCGGGCTTCTCCGTGGACCAGGCGCGGGCCGCCCTCTCGGAGGCGCGCGACGCGCTGGCGAAGACCACCATCACCGCCCCGATGAGCGGCCGGGTGACCCGCCTGAACATCCAGGAGGGCGAAACGGCCGTGGTCGGCACCATGAACAATCCCGGCTCGCTCCTCCTGACCATCGCCGACCTCTCGGAGATGGAGGCGCACGTGCTGGTGGACGAGACCGACGTCCCGACCGTCTCGGTGGGAGACCTTGCCCGGGTGCGCATCGACGCCTACTCGGGGCGGACCTTCCCGGGACGGGTGGCGCGCATCTCCAACAGCGCCTTCCGGGGCGGCGGCCAGGAGTCCGCGGGGTTCAAGGTGGTGGTCGCGCTGGACCACCCCCCGACCGACCTGCGGCCGGAGCTGTCCGCGAGCGCCGAGGTGGCCGTCGAGTCGCGGTCCGGCGTCCTTGCCGTTCCCGCGCTCGCGCTGACCGTGCGCGCGCCGGGCGGATACGCGCCCGCCGCGCGCACCCGCGGCGTGGAAGGGGTCTTCGTGGTCCGCGGGGCGGTCGTGGAGTTCGTCCCCGTGAAGGTGGGGATCGCCGGGGAGCAGCACTTCGAGGTGAGGAGCGGCCTGCGCCGGGGGGACGTGGTGGTCGCCGGGCCGTACGAGGTGATCCGCACGCTGCAGCCCGGCAACCCCGTCCGGCGGACGGACGCGGCGCCGGACGCGCGGGAGGAGGCTTGACCCCCCTGGTGATCGAGGTCCGCGGCCTCGAGAAGCGATACCTGATGGGCGGGGAGACGGTGCACGCCCTGCGCGGGGTGGACCTCGCCATCCGGCGCAACGAGTACGTGGCCGTTATGGGGCCGTCGGGATCGGGGAAGTCCACCCTGATGAACCTGATCGGGTGCCTGGACACCCCCACGGCCGGCGAGTACGTGCTCAACGGGGCCCGCGTCGCCGGGATGAGCGACGACGCCCTGGCCCGCGTGAGGAACCGCGAGATCGGGTTCGTATTCCAGACCTTCAACCTCCTCCCGCGCTCCACGGCGCTGGAGAACGTGGAGCTGCCGCTGGTCTACGCCGGGGTGCGCCGCGCGGAGCGCCGGGCGCGCGCGGCGGAGGCGCTCTGCGCGGTGGAACTGGGCGACCGGCTCGGCCACCGCCCCAACGAGCTCTCGGGTGGGCAGCGGCAGCGGGTGGCGATCGCCCGGGCGCTGGTCACCCGCCCCAGCATCCTCCTGGCGGACGAGCCCACGGGCAACCTGGACTCGCGCACCTCGGCCGAGATCATGAGGCTCTTCGGGCGGCTGAACGCGGAGGGGCAGACCATCGTGATGGTGACCCACGAGCCCGACGTCGCCCGGCACGCCGAGCGCCGGGTGATGCTGCGCGACGGGCTGATCGCCAGCGACGTGCGGCAGGATGCCGGGTGGGAGGCGGACCGGATCGTCCCTGCGTCCCGCCTCGCCCTGGTGGGAGCGTAGCCCATGCGCTTCACCGAAGGGGTACGGGGGGCGTTCGACACCATCCGCGCGTATCCGCTCCGTGCGTTCTTCACGGTGTTCGGGACGCTGACGGGGGTCGCCTTCCTGGTGGCCGTCATCACCGTCCTCCAGGGGATGAGCAGCTACGTCGAGACCCGCGTGATCGGACGGTTCTACGGGCACAACACCGTCACGGTGCAGCGCGCCCCTCCCCGCGCGGTGGTGGCGAGCGCGTCGGAGCGGCGCTCGCGCAGCCGGTACGCCCGGCTCACCCTGGAGGACGCGCGCTGGCTGGAGGAGCGGATGCGGACCCCCGGCGTGGTGTCGGCGGCGTGGTCCGCCTCCACGCCCGCGGCGGCCGACGGCCGGAAGCTCACCGGGGTGACGGTCTCCGGCGCCACCCCGGGACTCTTCTACGTGAACGGCATCGCCGTGGTGGAGGGGCGCCCCTTCACCGACCACGAGGCGGAGCGGGGACTCCCCGTGGCGGTGATCGGGCGGGATGTGGCCGACCGGCTCTTCCCCGGCGCGAGCGCGCTGGGGCGGCGCGTGTACCTCGCGGGGCTCTCGTACCGGGTGGTGGGCGTCCTGGCGCGCCAGGGGAAGCTCTTCACCATCTCCATGGACCGGACGGCGATCGTTCCCGCGCGCTCCCCGCTGAACGGGGCCGTCGTCCCGCGCGACGTGGCGGAGGTGATCGCCTTCAAGGTGCCGCGGAGCACCCTCCTCCCCGCGGCCATGGCCGAGATGGAGGGATGGATGCGGGTGCGGAAGCGGCTCCGCCCCGGTGACGCGAACGAGTTCTCGGTGACCACCTCGGAGCGGGCCCTGGCGGCGTGGGGGAGGATCTCGCGGGTGATGATGGTGGCGGTGCCCTGCCTGATCGGGATATCCCTGCTGGTGGCGGGGCTGGTGATCATGAACATCATGCTGGTCTCCGTCACCGAGCGTACCTACGAGATCGGGGTGCGGAAGGCGCTGGGTGCCCGCGGCCGCGACGTCCTCCTGCAGTTCCTGGTGGAGGCCGGCACCCTCTCGGGGCTGGGGGGCGCGCTCGGCGTGGTGGCGGGGCTCGGGCTGGCGTGGCTGGTCACGGTGCTCTCGCCGCTCCCGGTGCAGGTGGCGCCGTGGTCCGCCGGGCTGGGGCTCCTACTCGGAGTCGGGGTGGGGATCACGGCGGGAGTGTATCCCGCCAGGCGCGCCGCGCGGCTGGACCCGGTTGCCGCGCTGGGACACGAATGAGGAGGCGGTGATGAACCTTGTGCCTGCGGCCCACGGGGTGGGGATCGCGTTCGACGCGCTCCGCGCCAACAAGGTGCGCGCCCTGCTCACCACGGCCGGGATGGTGGTGGGGGTGGCGACGGTGATGGCCATGGCGTCGGTGGTCACGGGCGTGCGGGGTGCCGTCACCGAGGAGCTCGCGGCCATCGGGCCCGACAACTTCGTGGTGGAACGCTTCGACATGACCCGGATCCGGTTCGCGGAGCTCGGGGAGGGGAAGGCCCCTTGGGCGGGTGCCCCCGCCATCACCCTGCGCGAGGTGGAGCTGCTCGCGAGGCTCCCGACGGTGCGCACCGCCACTCCCAGCGTGAGCGGGACCACCCACCTGCGCCTCGGGCGGACCACCGCCGCCGGGGTGGACGTGGAGGGGGCCGGCACGGACTGGCCGGAGTACCAGGCCGGAAGCTTCGTTTGGGGGCGCAACTTCCTGGAGACCGAGGTGAGGCGCTCCGCCGCGGTGGTGGTGCTCTCGGAAGCACTGGCGCGGGAGGTCTTCGGCAGGACGCAGCCCACCGCGCCCGAGGTGCGGCTGGGGGGGCTCACCTTCCGGGTGGTGGGGGTGTACCGCGAGAAGGGGAGCGTCCTCGCCGACGTGACGGGGCGCCGCCTGGTCACGCCCTACACCACCGCGACCAAGCACCTGAACGTGGACCACGAGTGGCTGGAGGCACGGGTGGTCCCCGAGGCGGGGGTGCCCCGGGCTCGCGCCATGAACGACGTGACCGCGGCGCTCCGCTCGGCGCGCGGCCTCCGCTCCATCGAGCCCAGCAACTTCGCGCTCGTCCGCCAGGAAGCCGTGCAGGCCCTGTTCGACGACACCACGCGGGCGTTTTTCGCGGTGATGCTGGTCCTCTCGTCGCTGGGGCTGGTGGTGGGAGGCGTGGGGGTGGTGGCGATCATGATGATCTCGGTGACCGAGCGTACGCGCGAGATCGGGGTGCGCAAGGCGCTCGGTGCCACCCGCCGGGCGATCCTGTGGCAGTTCCTGGTGGAAGCGGTGACGGTGACCGTGGTGGGGGGGGCGGCCGGGATCGTCCTGGCGGGCGGGGGCGCGCTCCTCCTGGAGCGGCTCACCCCCGTGCCCGCGTCCGTGCCGATCTGGTCGGTGGCTGCGGGGCTGTGCGTCTCGGCGCTATGCGGGATGGTCTTCGGGATCGCTCCCGCCAGCCGGGCCGCCCGGCTGGACCCGGTGGTGGCGCTGCGGCGCCAGTAGGCCGGCCTGCCGGCGGAGGAAGACGGCGAGCGCGGGGAGCGCGACGGCCAGGCACGCCGCTCCGACCCATGCCATGCTCCGCAGCTCGTCCGGGGTGAGGGCGGAGCTGTCCGGGTCCTCGAGAACGGCGGGGGCACCGGTGCTGACGAGGCTGACCAGCGCGTTGAACAGAACGTGGCACGCGATGGGCACCAGGAGTGTCCGGGTGCGCAGGCGGATCGCCGCGAGCACCACCCCGAAGGCGAACGACCCCAGCAGGTCGGTGGGGTGCAGCACGGCGAAGAGGGCGGCGGTCCCGAGGACGGCCGCCCTGCGCCCCCGGCGCCGCGACCAGCTGCGCAGGAGCACTCCGCGGAAGGCCAGCTCCTCGACGACGGGGGCGAGAGCGACGGCCACCAGGATCTGCAGTACGCTCGACGCGGGCGAAGGACCCGCCTCCCCGGCCGGGTCCTCCGCGAGGAACTGCTGGATCAGCTCCGGGAAGGCCCACGCCGCCGCCGCGGTCTGCAGCAGGAAGAGGCCGGCGGAGAGGAGGAGGAGCGGGAGCGCCATGCCCACGTACGCCCACGCGGCCCTGCGCCTGGGCCACCGGCCGACCAGCCGCCGGAGACCGATCCCGTTCCGCCGGCACATCCACACGACCCATCCCCCCCACACCAGGTACCAGGCTGGGAGCGCCACCGGGCTCCACGCCCGGTTTCCCCGCGCGCTCACGGTCAGCTCGGCTGCCAGGACCAGCGCCAGCCCGGCGGCGAACGGCCACCCCAGGAGATGGCGGGCGCGAGGGTAGCCGGGGAGCGGCGACGCCGGCGAGGACGGCGCGGCCTTCACGGCCCCACCATCATTCCGTTCGCCTCGCCGTAGGGGAGGGCCTCGCCCATGAAGGTGAAGGTGCCCTGCTCCCTGATCTCCCGTGCGGCGCGGAGGAAGCCCCCCAGCGCCGCACGGCTCAGCGCCGAGCCCAGGCTGATGCGCCGGACGCCGAGCTCCGCCAGCTCGGCCACCGAGAGCGGCGGGCCCTTCGCGCCGGGCAGGCTCATCACCACGTTGACCGGCCTCCCCACGGAGGCGCACACGGTCCGGATGTCCTCGGAGCGGGTGAGCCCCGGCGCGAAGAGCGCGTCGGCCCCCGCGGCCTCGAAGGCCTGCAGGCGGCGGATGGTGTCGTCCAGGTCGGGGCGGCCGTGCAGGTGGTTCTCCGCCCGCCCCACGAGCACGAAGGGGAAGGGGAGCGCGCGCGCCGCCTCCACGGCCGCCGCCACGCGCTCCACCGCGTGCCCGAAGCCGTAGATGGGCCGCCGGGGATCGCCCGTGGAGTCCTCTATGGACCCGCCGACCAGCCCCGCCTCCCCGGCCAGGCGGATCGTCTCGGCCGCGTCCTCGGGCGCGTCGCCGAAGCCGTTCTCCAGGTCGGCCGCCACCGGAAGGTCGGTCGCCTCGGCCACGGCCTTCGCGTTGGCGAGGGTCTCCTCGCGGGTCACCAGCCCCGCGCCGTCGCGCCTCCCCAGGGTGAACGCCAGCCCGGCGCTCGTCGTGGTGAGCGCCTCGAAGCCGAGGCTGGTCAGGATGCGCGCGGTGCCCGCGTCCCAGGGGTTGGGGATCACGAACGCCCCCGGACGGTCGTGCAGCGCCCGGAACCGCTCGCCCTTCTCGGCCTGGCTGATCGGCGTCATTCCCTTCTCCCTCCGTGAGAGGACAGATGGCAGCGGCCTGAAGCTCAGGCGCGCGGCGGCGGCGCGCAAGACCGCTCCCGCGGCCCTTCCCGTGCATGGGCACCCCCCGTACGTTGCCTTCCGTCCGGCGGCACCGCGCACCCGCACCCCGAGCGAGACCCATGGCGGAACAGCTCCCCTCCTTCACCCGGCAGCTCTTCGGCGGGATCATCGACGACGCCGTCCTCTTCCCCTATCCGCGCATCAGCGAGGACGAGGACCGGCGCGTCACCGCCTTCCTGGACGAGCTGACGGAGTTCCTGGACCGCCACGTGGACCGGGAGTGGATCGACGAGCACGAGCAGGTGCCCCCCGAGGTCATCGACGGGCTGCGCCGCATCGGCCTGTTCGGCATCTCCATCCCGCGCGAGTACGGGGGGATGGGGCTGTCGCAGAGCGCCTACTGCCGCGTGTTCGAGAAGGTGACCGGGTACGACGTGGGGCTCGCCATCATCCTGGGCGTGCACCTCTCCATCGGGATCAAGGGGGTCCTCCTGGCCGGCACCGAGGCGCAGAAGCGGGAGTACCTCCCGAAGGCCGCCAGCGGCGAGTGGTTCGCCTCCTTCGCGCTCACCGAGCCCGGCGCCGGGAGCGACGCCGCCGGCATCCAGACCCGCGCCGTGCTCTCGGAGGACGGGTCGCACTGGACGCTGAACGGCTCCAAGATCTGGATCGGGAACGGCTCGTTCTCCGAGGTGATCGTCGCCTTCGCGCAGACCCCGGTGGAGCGGGACGGGGAGACCGTGGACCGGGTGACCGCCTTCATCCTCCGCCCCGACATGCCCGGCTTCGAGCGCGGCGCCGTCCTGCGGAAGATGGGGGCCCGCGGCTCCAACCAGGCCGAGCTGCACTTCCGCGACGTGCGCGTCCCCGCCGCCAACGTGCTGGGCGAGGTGGGGGGCGGGTTCAAGCTGGCCATGCGCATCCTCAACTCCGGCCGCCAGGGGCTCTCCGCCGGGTGCGCCGGGGGCGTGCGGCAGTGCCTGCGCATGGCCGCCGAGTGGGCCGCGGAGCGGGAGCAGTTCGGGAAGCCGATCGCGCGCTACGAGCTGATCCAGGGGAAGCTGGCGGCCATGGCCGCCGACGCCTACACCGCCGAGAGCGCCGCGTACTTCACCACCGGGCTGGCCGACCGCGACGACGTGGACTACGCCCTGGAGTCCGCCGCCGCCAAGGTGTGGACCTCCGACGCCATGGACCGCGCCGTGGACGAGCTGGTGCAGATCGCCGGGGGGCGCGGCTTCGTGAAGGGGTACCCGTACGAGCGGATGTACCGCGACTCGCGCATCACCCGCATCTTCGAGGGGACCAACGAGATCCTGCGCCTGTTCGTGGGCTACTCCGGGCGTGGAGGGGCCGGGCGAGTACCTGCGGCAGATCGGCGAGGCGCTGCGCGAGCCGATCCGCGGGCTGGGGCTGCTCACCGACTTCGCCGCCGGGCGCGTGAAGCTGGCGCTGCGCGCGGGGGAGCCGCGGATCGCCGCGCCGGTGGACGAGCGGCTGCAGCGGCACTTCGACTACCTGGAGTCGCACACGCGCGACCTGCGCACCGCCGCCGAGGGCGTCATCCGCCGGCACGGGCGGGAGCTGGTGGACCGGCAGTTCGTGGTGGCGCGGCTGGCCGACATGGCCATCGAGCTGTACGTGCGCGCCTGCGTCCTGTCGCGCACCCAGGCGCTGCTGGAGGCGCGGGCCGCGGGCGAGCGGGTCGCGCCGCCGCTCACCGGCACGCGCATGGAGCTGGACGACGCCTCGGTGGAGCGGCTGCTCCGGCTGTGCGACCTGGCGTGCCAGCGGTCGGGGCTGCGCTTCCGCCAGGCGCGCGTGGCGCTCAACGACGCCCGCGACGCGCTGCTCCGCGGCGTGGCGGAAGACGTGCTGGCGCAAGGGCATTGACAGCTACGGGGAAGCGGCTGTGACGGGCGGGGACTATCCTTTCCGCCGTTCCCGCGCGGCCGCCGGCCGCGACACGCAGAACCCTTCCCCGAGGTGGTGCATGAGCGACGCGACCCCCCCCGCAGCCCGGGACGAGTCCGAGGTCTACCCCATGAGCGGCGACGAACTGCGGCTGATGTCCGCCTGGGCGGGCGAGATGCCGAACGAGAACCTGGTCTTCGTCTACGGCCCGGACGCCGTCCTCACCCGGATGGACCCGGCCGTGCCGGTCTCCGCCGCGGACGTCCTCGTCCCCTCCTGGACCGGGGCCAGGCCCGGGCGGCTCAGCGCGATCGAGTTCGCGGTCGGCGGCTACGATCCGGCGTGTTTTTCGGCACGGGAGTGGACGGCGGCCTTCTGGAGCGAGTCCTCCGTCGAGAAGTTCGTGGTGCCCTACCTGGCCGCGCTGACCGGCGGCGCCGCGGCAGGGGTGCTGGCGCGGGTGATGACGGCCTGGAACCGCTGGCCGGACGACCAGCCGGTGTTGGGGCTCCTGCTCCGCGGCTGGACGAAGGAGGGCGCGTCGCTGGCGGTGGGCGAGCTGGTGGACGTGCTCTACCTGGACCTCTCGGTCGCCGGGGGGGAGCTGCGCGTCAGCCCGCTGGAGGAGTTCCTGGCGGGGATCGACCCCATTCGAGTGCCGCCCCCGCCCCCGCGCGAGCAGGTGGCGTACGTCCGCGGGCCCGTCACCGCCGCTTTGCCGCGCTATCCGTCGCAGTTCGACCTGCGCCGCATGGCGGAGTGGGCCAACTCGCTGCGGGAGAAGCCGATGTACTTCCTATTCGACGTGATCGACGGGAGCTGGAGCGCGCCGGTGGCGACGCTCCCGGAGGACCTTTCCAACCGCGTGGTGATCCCCGCGTACACGCCCCCCACCCGCCGGGTCCGGCCCACGCCTTCCCGTGTGACCCTCCATCTCGACGAGGGAGTGTGTAAGGAGCTGTGCGGGCGGAAGGTGGACTCGGCGTTCTGGGGCACGGCCGCGGTGGACCTGGTCCTGATGCCGTACTACGCCAGGGCGTACGGCGTCCGGGCGCTCGGCGAGCTGGCGCACATCGACTCCGTGTGGATGGGGCTCTCCACCACGGCGGGGCCCGGCGCGGACCCGGACACGGAGGAGCCCGCCGCGATCATCCACTTTCCCAAGTCGGACTGGGAGCCGACGGACCTGCTCGCCTCTGCGCTGCCGCTGACGCACGAGCTGGGGGTGGTCTCGGCGTCGCGGAGCGCCCCCGGCGGCGCGCGGGTGGTCCCGCTCCCCGAGTTCCCCGGGCGCCGGGGCTAACGGGGACGGCGGGAGGCGTACAGGTCGCGGAAGAGCGGGTCGCGGGGGAGGTAGGCGCGCAGCTCCGGGCGCGCGGCGGCGTACTCGTCCAGGCGGCGGCGGGCGGCGCCGCGCTCCCCCAGCACCAGCAGCACGTACGCCTCGTCGTAGGCCAGCGACACCCGCGACGCGGAGTCGGAGGCGGCGTCGCGCCGCGCGCGGGCCAGCACGGCCCTCGCGCTGTCGGCATGCCCGGCGCGCGCGGACACGGCCGCGGCCACCACGCGTCGGTACAGCGGCGCGTAGCCCCGTCCCGCGGCGCGCGCCCGCGGCCCCGGGTCCATCCGCTCCAGCTCCGCCACCAGCTTCCACGCGAGCGCGGGATCGGGGGAGCGCGACGGGTCCTCGCGGAGCAGCGTCAGCCGGCACTCCACGAAGCGCCAGTCCTCCGGGAACATCCGTCCGCCGCGGCCGCACGCGTCTCCCGCGGCGCCGTAGTCGGCCCTGCCGAGAGCGGTGAAGAACAGCCGCAGGAGGAGCGCGTCGGCGTCCTCGAGGTACGCGTCCGCGTCCAGGGCGCGGCGGGCGGCCACGCCGGCCTCGGCCAGGCTGCCGCGCACCAGGAGCAGGCGCGCGAGCGAGCCCCACCCCGGCGCGAACGACGGGTCCGCCGCGACGGAGGCCCGCAGGTCGCGCTCGGCGCCGGAGAGCCGGTCCGCCGCCCCGGGCGCCTCGCCCAGCGCGACCCCCGTCCACCAGCGCGCCATGCCGCGCACCTGCAGCGCCTCGGCGTTGCGCGGCTCGCGGGCGAGGACGCGGTCGGCGTGGCGCTCCGCGGCCGCCAGCAGGTCACGCGGCCGTCGCGAGGCGAGCGCGTTCGCGGCGGTGATCGCGGCCCGCCCGCGCAGCACGGGGGGGCGCGACCACGACGGGTCGGCGGCCTCGGCGGCCGCCAGCAGCGAGTCGGCCAAAGCCAGCAGGCGGCGCCCGGCGTCGGCGTCGGCCGGGTCCCGGCTCTCCGCCACCCGGCCGGCGTCGTGCATCGCCTGCTCGGCCCGCAGCACCAGGGCCCGCGCTTCCGGGCTCCGCGTCCCGGCGCCGGCCTGGCGCAGCCGCACCTCGCGTCCCAGCCGGCGGCGCAGGAACCCCCCCACCTCCTCGGCCAGCGCGCTCTCCAGCGCCAGCACGTCGCCCATCGGCCGCACCACCGCCCGGCTCTCCAGGTGCGACTGCGTGTTGGCGTCGATGAGCTGCACCACCACGCGCACGCTGTCGCCGGATCGCTGCACGCTCCCCTCCACCAGGCTCCCCACCCGCAGCCGCGCCGCCACGCTGTCCAGCGGGACACTCCCCTCCCGGTACGGCTTCACCCCGTTGCGCGAGACCACGTCCAGCGCCTCCACCTGGCTCAGCTCGTGGATCAGCATCTCCGTGAGCCCGTTGGCCAGGTACTCCAGCTCCCCGCCCCGGCTGTGGTCGTCGAAGTAGAGCACGCCGATCCGCCGCGGGTCGTACCCCGGCCCGGCCGGGGGCGCCTCCGGCTCCGGTCGTCCCAGCCCCAGGAGCACGACCGCGACCGCGACCACCAGCGCCCCCGCCGCTCCGGCAAGGAACGGCCACGTCCGGCGGACCTGCGCGGGAGCGCGCCCCGCGACCGGGACGGCGGGGGCGGGCGCCTCCGGCCGCGGCGCCTCCACGGGCCCGGGCCCGGGCCGAGCCTCGGGCTCCGCCGGGAGCGAGGGGGCCGGGACGGGGCGGGGGGAGGGGGACGGACTCGGTCCGCAAGCGCTCCACGAAGGCGGCCAGCTCGGGCTCGGGGCCCACGCCCAGCTCCTCGTTCAGCAGCGCCGCGTGAGTCTCCGCGTGGCGCAGGGCGGCCGCGTGCTCCCCGGCGTCGCGGAGGGCGCGCGCCAGGCGGAGCGCCACGCGCGAGCTGAAGGGGTCGTGCACGGACAGGCGCCGCCACGCATCCGCTGCGCGGAGCGGGTCGCCCGCCGCCCCGGCGGCCTCCGCCAGCGACTCGCAGGCGCGGGCATGGGCGCGGGCCAGCCGGTCCCGCTCGCCCTCGGTCCAGCGCTCGAACTCGGGGGCACCGGACACGTAGAAGCCGTCCAGGAACGGACCCCCGTACGCCCGCACCGCGTCCTCCGCACGTCCCTCCTCCAGCGCGGTCTCGAACTCGTCCAGGTCGCTCCGGGCCCGCTCCGGGCTCAGCCCCACCTCGTCGCCCACCACCACGAACGTCTCCTCCCCCAGCTCCTTGCGCAGCACGTACAGCGACTCGCTCAGGGTGCGCCGCGCGGAGTCTCCCGGCAGCTCCCCCCAGAGCAGGCCCACCAGCCGCTCGCGCCCCACCGGCCGACCGCGGGCGGCCGCCAGGACGGCGAGCAGCGCGAGGCGCCGACGGTACGCGGCGCGGCCGGTTATTGGCCCGTCCGGGCCTCGCAGGAGGGGGGCGCCGAGGACCTGGATGGTGATCACGGAGGGGGAACGCGGGGGTGTGACACGAACTGAGGGATGACCTTGAGACCTCCGGCCCATACTAACCACGCGTTCCGGGCCGGGCAAGCCGGACCCGACACGCGATCACATCCCCACACGAGGAGAACGACCATGTCCAGCTACTCCACCCCCTTCATCCTCCGCTGGTCCGGCGCCGTCGGGGTCAGCCTCTGCGCGCAGGCCGCGTACGCCGGCGTGGACGCCAGCGTCACCCAGCAGGAGGTCGACTACAGCGGGAACACGCCGCTCCAGCTCTGGCAGCTCGGGAGCGACGGGAGGATCTACCTCTACGGGGGCGAGGGCCAGGACCCCGCCTACTGCCTCGACTTCCGGCCCACTTCCCCCCCCAACCTCAACGGCACACCCCTGTTACTGAACACGGTGATCCCGTCCGACGCCACCCAGGTGTGGGACCTGGCCTCCGCCGCGCCGCTGATCCTCAACACGGGGGCCGCGCTGATCGGCGGCGGCAAGTACGCGATGGACAGCGGCGGGACCCCGCTCTTCGGCCGACCGGTCGTGATCTACATCGCCAGCGCCGCCAACTTCGACCAGCAATGGGCGCTGGAGGTGCTCCCCTCGCAGGTGCTGGCGGCGTAGCCCGTCCGAGCCGTCGCGCCCGGTGCCGTGACGGCACCGGGCGCGTCCGTCGCCCGGGCTACGAAAGCCGCCGCATCACCCCCGGCACCTCGTCCAGCAGCTCCCGGGCGAGGAAGCCGATGGGCCCCACGCGCCGGGCCAGGACGTTCCCGGCGCCGCCGTGCAGCGCCACCCCCCATACCGCGGCGCGCAGCGGGTCGGCGCCGCGGGCGGCCAGCCCGGCCACGATCCCCGCCAGCGTGTCCCCCGAGCCGGAGGTCGCCAGGCCCACGCCCCCCGAGGCGTAGCGGTACGCCGTGCCGTCCGGCGCGGCGACGTGCGTCTCGCTCCCCTTGAGCGCCACCACGCAGCGCAGCTCGGCCGCCGCCCGCCGGGCCACGGCCAGCGGGTCGGCCTCCACCTCCTCCCGCTCCATCCCCAGGAGCCCCGCCATCTCCCCCGCGTGCGGCGTGACGACGGCGCGCCCCGGGAGCCGGTGCAGCGCGTCGCGGGCCCCGGCCAGGCACATCATCGCCTCCGCGTCCAGCACCACCGCGGGACCGTCCACCGCCGCCAGGAGGCGCCGCGCCAGCTCCGCCGTGGCCTCCGCGTCCACCATCCCCGGCCCCAGCAGGAGCGCGTCCGCGCGCCCGGCGTGCCCGGCCAGCCCCTCCGCCGCGGCGGGGTCGATCCCCCCGGCCTCCGTCTCCGGGAGGTGCCGCACCCGCGCCTCGGGGACGGCGATCCCCACCAGCGGCGCCACGCTCGCGCAGGTGGCGAGCTGCAGCTTCCCGGCCCCCGCGCGCAGCGCCGCGATCCCCGCCAGCACCAGCGCCCCCGGCATCTCCACCGCGCCGCCCACCGCCAGCACGCGCCCGCGAGCCTCCTTGTCGCCCGCCTCGTCGGGGCGGGGGAGGGGGAGCCGCCGCAGCAGGGCGGGCGTCACCTTGCGGGGAGCGCTCACGGGCGGAACCCCACGCTCTCCCAGAGCGGCCCGGTGCGGTAGAGCTTCCCGCCGGTCATCACCTGCTCCACGTTGCGCAGGGCGCGGACGTCGGCCAGCGGGTCTCCCCCCACCACGATCAGGTCCGCGCGCTTCCCCGGCTCCAGCGTCCCCAGCTCGCGCTCCAGCCCCATCACCCGCGCCGGGAGGAGCGTCGCCGCGCGGATCGCCTCCATCGGCGTGAAGCCGGCCTCCACGTACAGCTCCATCTCCCGGTGCAGGCTGTACCCCGGGACCAGCCCCTGGTCCGACCCCGCGACGACGGGGACGCCCGCGCGGTGCAGGATGCGGACGATCTCCAGGCGCTGGTCGAAGACCATCCGGGCGAGCGGCGCCAGCGAGTCGGGAACCCCCCCCGTGTTGCGGGCCGCTCCCACCAGCTCCGGCGGGAGCTTGGCCGCGCCGGGCTCCAGCGCCTCCACCGGGGTGTTCTCCCCGCGGAGCTGGCTCTGGAAGAGCGCCAGCGTGGGGTCCACCACCGTCCCGCGCGCCAGGAGCACGGCCACGGTCCGCGCCACGCGGGCGGAGTCCAGCGGGGAGAGCACGGTGAGCGGCTGCCCCGGGACGGTGTCCGCGAGCATCTCGCGCTCCAGGTAGGTGACGTGGTTGATCTCGTCCATCCCCGCCTCCACCGCCTGGAGCACCGTCATCCCCCGGGGGACGTGCCCCGCCAGGCGCATCCCCAGCCGGTGCGCCTCGCGGGCGATCACCGGGACCAGCTCCGGCCTCATGGAGCTGTACACCTTCATCTCCTGGAAGCCCGCGTCGTGGTAGCGCCGGACCACCGCGACGGCCTCCTCCGGGGTGCTCGCGCGGATCACCCCGATCGCCGTGGGACCCTCGCCGTCCACGATCCCCGCCAGGAGGAGGCGCGGCCCCAGCCCCCGCCCCGCCGCCACCGCGTCGCGCACCGCGCGGACGAACTCCAGCTCGTTCCCCAGGTCGCGCACCGTGGTGACCCCCGCCGCCAGGTACACCGGCCCCCACTCCACCTGCTGGAAGTGCGCGTGCATGTCCCACAGCCCCGGGAGCACCCACTTCCCCCGCGCGTCCACCACCCGCGCCCCCGCGGGGACGCTCACCCGCCCGCGTGGCCCCGCCGCCGCGATCCGCCCGTCGCGCACCACCACCACCGCGTCCGGGACCGGCGCGCGCCCCGTCCCGTCCAGCAGCGTGGCCCCCGTGATCGCCAGCACCGGCGCCTCCACCGGCGCCATGGCGCGCCCGATCTCCGCCAGCGCCGCCATCCCGTCCTCCGCCGCGCGCGCCACGAAGAAGGGAAGCGCCGCCTCGTACCCCTCGCGCAGCGCCTCGAAGTGGTCGAACTCGTCGTCCACCGTCACCAGCGCCGCCAGGCGGCCCGTGGAGTCGGTCCAGAGGGCCTCGCCCCCCCAGCTCACCCCGCGCACCAGCCAGCGCGTCAGCGGGACTCGCCGCCCGTTCCCCACCGCCACCGTGTCCACGCCCCTCCGCTCCACGCGCACCGTCCCGCGCGGAAGCGTCGGGAGCGGGGCGCCCGCCGCGCCGGCCGAGGCATAGCGGAGGAGCGCCTCCTGAAACGCCACCGGCGCGTACCCGGCCAGGGTGAAGAAGCGCCCGGCGGGGAGGGGGACCTCCCGCGTCTCGCCCCCCTCGCGGACGCGGGCCACGCCCCCCGCCACGGTCACCGATGCGTCGATCCCGCTGCTGCGCGACGTCTGCCCGCGCAGCTCCATCCCCAGCGGCCTCCCGTCGGCGCGGGTGCGGAGCGTGGCCTCCAGCGGCACCTCCGTGCCCCGGTCGCTGAACAGGAACGAGGAGCGCAGCACCACCGTGTCGCCCGCGCGGCGCACGGTGTAGCTCTCCCGCCCGATCGGCTGCTGGAACTTGAAGAGGCGGAAGGCGCCCGAGTCGGGAAGCGTGCCCTGCGCCCGCGCGGCACCCGGGAGCGAGGCGGCGCAGAGGGCGAGGAGGAGTGCGGCGGTTCTCATGGCGGAGGGCTCCGGGACGGGGGGTGGCGACGGCCTGCCGGGGAGGGGGAAGATAGCCTCCCCCGTCACCGGGCCGCCACGCGCGCGTCGGGCTCCGAGGTCACCGGCGTCCCCTCGTCCAGGAGCGGCGCCACGAAGTTGTACGCCTCCAGCACCATCTTCCCCTGCCGCCCGGCGGCGGGGTCGAAGCGGTACCCGGTGACCGAGCAGTTGGCCACGTCGCCCTCGCGGTCGATGGCGAGGATCTCGTCCTCCGTCATGCACTCCAGCAGGTAGCGCAGGCAGAGGACGATCACCTGGTGGCACACCACCAGCACCCGCTCGCGGCGGTGGTGGAGCGAGACCGTGTCCAGCGCGCTGCGCAGGCGGAGGATCACGTCGCACCAGCTCTCCCCCCCGGGGGGCGGTGGTAGAACTTCCCCAGGAGGCGCCTGAACTCCGCCTGGTCGGGGAAGCGCTGCTCGATCCCCAACCGCGTCAGCCGGTCCAGGACGCCGAACTCCTTCTCGCGCAGCCGCTCGTCGATGGTGAAGCCGCCCGCGTCCGGCGCGATCCCGCCCGCGTCGCGGATCAGCTCCGCCGTGCGCCGGGCGCGCAGGTAGGGGGAGACCAGCACCACCGTGGGGCGCTCGTCCTCCGGGAGCGCCGCGAACCAGTGCCCCACCGAGCGCGACTGCCGCTCGCCCAGCGCGCTCAGCGGCACGTCCACGTCGCGCATGGCGATGTCGATCATCGGGATCCCCGCCGCGTCCGCCGCGTCGCGGGCCACGTTCCCGGCGCTCTCCCCGTGCCGCACGATCCACATCCGGTCCGGCCACCTCTGCTCGCCCATCGCTCCCCTCCGGTTCGGGCGCCGCCCGCGCGGGCGGCTCGCGGTGCACCGGTCAAGGAGCATACCAGCGCATGGGAAGATCGCACCTGGCAGGCGGGCTCCGCCCGTACAGGTGGGCCGGGGGCGTGGAGGGCGCGCCCCGGCGCCGTGGGGCGGGGGCGCCCCGGGTGCGGAAAACACCCGGCGGTGTCAAGCGGAGGGCGTACATCGTGTCTCCGCAACGATATGCGGGATACGGGCGGACGGCGGCGGGGTCCGGCACCGGGCGTGCCCCGGGGGGCAGCGCGGACCGCGACCGCGGGCCGTGCCGTCATCCGTCCCATGACCGATCCGAACCGAGAGACCACCGTGAGAATCCGGAACCTTCTTCTCCTTGCCCTTCCCCTCCTCGCCGCCTGCGAGCAGGGTGCGCCGCTCGCCCCCGCGACGTCCCCCGTCGACGGCGCCGCGCTGCAGCTGGCCCCCATCGACTCCGCCGCGCGCCTGGCGTACGACGCCCCCGTCCGCGACGGGTACCTGGCCGGCGCCGACGGCGTCCGCCTGTACTACAAGGTCCTCGGCACCGGCCGCGACACCGTGGTGGTGCTGCACGGCGGGCCGGGGATGTCCATGGGTTACCTGGACCGCGACCTGGCCCCGCTGGCCCACAACCGCACCGTGATCCTGTACGACCAGCGGGGCGGCGGGCGCTCGCAGGTCGTGTCCGACGTCGCGCTCGACCGGCACCTGGCCGACCTGGAGGCGGTGCGCGCGCACTTCGGGCTGCGGAAGATGACGCTGGTGGGGCACTCCTGGGGCGGGCTCCTGGCCGGCTTCTACGCCCGCGCCCACGCCGACCGGCTGGAGAAGCTGGTGCTGCTGAACCCCGCACCGGTGAGCGCCGCGCTCTGGGGGGAGTTCGAGGCGGTCATCGCCGGGCGCGCGGACAGCGCCACCAACGCGCGCATGAACCACCTGGTGGGGGAGTGGCTGACGGGGCAGGGGACGCAGGCGCTCTGCCAGGAGTACCTGGAGCTGCGCTTCGCCACCTACTTCGCCGACCCGGCCAACATGGCCAACCTGCGCGGCGGCTGGTGCGACGTGACGGACGAGGTGGCCGCGGGGCTCCTCCCCACGCACCTCACCATCCTGGGGTCGCTGGGGATCTGGGACCTGGGCACCGAGCTGGGGCACGTGGACGTCCCCACGCTGGTGGTGCACGGCGCCGCGGACGCGGTCCCCTTCGCCAGCTCGCAGCGGTTCGCCGAGGCCGTTCCGGGGGCGGAGCTGTGGGTGATGAGCGGCGTGGGGCACTTCCCGTGGATGGAGGCTCCCGTGCCGTTCTTCACGCGGGTGAACGCGTTCCTGCGGCGGGAGAACTAGGGAGTCGTGGAGGGTTCGGGCGGCCCTTGTCCGTTCACGGTTGACAGAGGGGGGCCCGGCGTGTCGATTCCGCGGTCCCCCGTTCGACGTAGGGATGAAGCGAGGCACCCGGACCCGGAGCGGAGAGCGTGAACGCGGACATGACCCTGGTGGCGATCGGGATCGTCCTGTCGCCGCTGACCGACCCGGCGCTCGCGCCGAAGCAGGGGAGCGAGGGCGCTCCCGAGGCCTGGCTCGTCTTCCGGGAGCCCATGCGCGAGGGGCTCGCCGACCTCCGGGAGGGGGACGAGGTGATCGTCCTGACCTGGCTGGACCGGGCGGACCGCGACGTCCTCCGCGTCCACCCGCGGGACGACCCGTCCCGCCCCCTGACCGGAGTGTTCGCCACCCGCTCCGCCGACCGCCCCAACCCGATCGGGCTGCACCGCGTCCGCATCGTCGCCGTCGACGGCGGCCTGCGGTTCCGGGTGAGCGACATGGAGGCGCTGCACCTGACCCCCATCGTCGACGTGAAGCCGGTGCTCGCGGGCGTCGGCGAGCGCGTGACGCACCCCCGCGGCTTCCCGGTGAAGCCGCGCACCACCCC
This sequence comes from uncultured Gemmatimonadales bacterium, assembly GCA_963733105.1. Taxonomy (GTDB): domain Bacteria; phylum Gemmatimonadota; class Gemmatimonadetes; order Longimicrobiales; family Longimicrobiaceae; genus JAFAYN01. Next base: position 527,395 of record CAVTCB010000018.1, read on the forward strand.
CAGCCAACGGAGAGACCCATGGCCGAGTCCACCCCCCCGGTGCTGCACGGAGTGACGCCGTACCTGACGGTCCGCGGCGCCGGCAGGGCCGCCGAGTTCTACGCCCGGGCCTTCGGCGCGGAGGAAGTGATGCGCACGGCCGCGGACGACGGCGAGCGGCTGATCCACTGCCACCTGAGGATCAACGGCGCGGACGTGATGATGTCGGACGACTTCCCGGAGCACGGCTACGGGATGGAGGGCGAGCCCCGCGGCGTCACCCTGCACCTGGCCGTGGACGACGCGGACCGGTGGTACGGCCGGGCCGTCGAGGCGGGCGCCACCGTGGTCCTCCCCATCGAGGACGCGTTCTGGGGCGACCGCTACGGCCAGGTGCGCGACCCCTTCGGGCACCTGTGGTCGATCGGGTCGCCGAAGAAGCGGTGAGCGGGGCGGACGGTCCTGCCGGGGAGGGGTAAATCCGCGCCGGGGGCTCAGTTGCGAGCTTCTGGCGCGGCTGTTCCTGGCCCGCCGTGTGCGGCAGGCGCGCGCTTCGCTCCGCACCCGCGCACCGCAGCCATGAAACGCGACCGGCAGGCAGAGATCCTGGAAAAGCTCGCCGCCAGCCGGGCGCGGGCGCTGGCCCTGGTCGCGCGCGCGCAGCGCACCGTCGCGAGCACGGCCGACCTGATCCGGCGGTCCGACCGCCGCGCCGCCGTGGCCGACATCCGGGAAGTCTCGCAGCGCATGCGCGAGGTGGTGGAGGAGCGGGGCGACCTGCTCCGGCAGCTGCGGGAGGCCCGCGGCTCAGACGAGTAGATGAAGCCCGCGGTCCAGCCGGAGCACGCGAAGAGGCCCGCCCCCGCGGAGGGGACGGGCCTCTTCGCACGTACCCCCCTCCCCCGGCCCCTCCCCCGCAAGGGGGGAGGGGAGCAGAGCAACTGCAACTACAGGAACAAAAGGCAGTTGCGTGAGGGATGCGAGCCCGAAGGGGCGAGACCCGGCGCAGTTTGCCGGGGCTCGACTCCGTTAAGCACGGTTGTATCGTGCTTTACGGAGCCGCAGCCCGACCCCCGCGCCCCGCGGGGGGCACGCCCAAGCCAAGCCGTTCGAACACCTTTACGCCGTCGCGAGGACGCGCGAGGTCGGAAGAACCTCCAGGCGCGACGTGACCGCCACGCCGTTGCGGATGGTGTCGTACATCGGCGAGGTGCGCTCGGCGGCGGCGAGCATCTCCGCCACCAGCGACTCCGGCGCGTCCGTCTTCACCCGCACCACGTACTCCAGCTTCTCGTACCCGGGGCGCACCTCGTCGTCCAGCCCCAGGTAGCCGCGCAGGTCCATGTCCCCCACCACCTCCATCTCGAAGTCCTCGAAGTCGATCCCCCGCTTGGCGGCCTGCGTCACCAGGCCGATGGAGACGCAGCTGGTGAGCGCGGCCAGGACCAGCTCCACCGGGTCGGCGGCGGTGTCGCCCCCGCCGAAGGCCTCGGGCTCGTCGGCGGCGATGACGCGGTCGCGGGCCACGGTCTCGGTGGCGGCGCCGCCCTTCCACGACGTCTTCGCGGAGAAGCTGAAGCGCGCCTTCGCGGGGTCCTTCTCCACGGCGCGGAGGAACTCGAGGTAGTTCCCCAGGTTCAGCGTCATGCAGCTCTTGTGGTGCGTGTTGCGGCTCATGTCGGTACCCTTCTGGTGCAAGGAGTCTCGGGACGTCCGGGGCGCGTGGATTCGCGGCCCCGGTCTCCCGCCACGTTTCGAGGTGCCCGGCCCCGGGCGGGTGTGAGGCCGGTCGGAGCCGCGGCCGGCGCGTCGTGCCCTGCCGGTGCGGCCGGCTCCCGGAAGGGCAAGCGCGGGACCAGGGGTGGCCCGGGTGCAGGAATCCAGCAGTCACGCGGAATTCTTCCCTTCCGGTGCGCCTCGAGGCGGCGAAACTGCGGGACGGGTGGGACACACCTCCCGGGGCGCCGGCTCCCCGCCTCCGGGGGCGGAGGGGTGGGCAATGGGAAAGATGCACCACGGGCAGCCCGTGGGGGAAACCCCCACGGCGACGCGGAAACGACCCGATAGGACGGTGGGCCCGGACGCGTTATACTCTCTCCCATGCACGGCGCGACCCCCTTACCGAGACCGAGACGCGGGCTCCCGTCCCGCCTCGCCTCCCTCCTCCTGGCGGCGGTGTTCCTGCTGCTGGGGGTGGGAGAGGGGCTGGGCCGTCCCCACTGCCCGCACCACGACGCGGTCTCGGCGGCCCACGTCCCGGCCGCGCCGGCCGACGCGCACGGCCACGGGGACGCCCCGGCGGACCCCGCCCACCCGGGCGGGTGCACCTGCCCCGGGCCGTGCCTGGACGGGCCCCCCGTCCATCCCCCCGCGGAAGCCCCCACCTTCGCCGCGGCCTGGGCGCCGCCGCGGGTGCGGGACGAGGCGCCCCGCTCCCGGGAGATCCTCCCGGGGCGGACCCCCTACACCCTCCCCTACGCGCAGGCCCCTCCCACGCTCGGCTGAGCGGCACCCCGCGGGCGAGCGCCCGCGTGCCCGTCCGGGACCTTCCCCGGGCGCGGAGACCCAGCACAGCCGAACCCCGGTTCATCCATGCATCCCGTCGTCTCTTCCCGCGGCGCTCCGGCGCCGCGGAGGCGCGTCGCGGCGTTCCTCGCCGCGGCCGCCCTCTTTCTCGTTGCCGTCCTCCCGGCCGCGGCGCAGCAGGCCGGTGCCGTCGCCGGCGTGGTGGTCTCCTCCGGCGGCGCACCGCTGGCCGGGACCCGCGTGACCGCCGGGCCCGGCGGCGCCGGCGCGCTGACCGACGCCCGCGGCGGCTTCCGCATCCCCGGCGTCCCCGCCGGCTCCGTCACCCTGCGCGCGGAGCGGATCGGCTACGCCGCGGCCGAACAGTCCCTGGAAGTCCCCGCGGGGGGCGAGGTGCGGGCGCGCCTGGTCCTGGCGGAGCGGGCCATGGAGCTGGAGGGAGTGGTGGTGAGCGCCACCCGCGAAGCCCGCCTGAAGTCGCAGACCGCCGCCTCGGTGGGGACGGTGAGCGGGGCGGAGATCCGCGAGGTGCGCCCGGCGCACCCGGCCGAGATCGTGGGCCGCGTCCCCGGCGTGTGGGTGTCCAACGCGGGCGGGGAGGGGCACATGACCGCCATCCGCCAGCCCAGGAGCACCAAGCCGATGTACCTGTTCCTGGAGGACGGCGTCCCCACGCGCTCCACGGGGTTCTTCAACCACAACGCGCTGTACGAGGTCAACCTCCCCCAGGCGGAGCGGATCGAGGTGCTGAAGGGGCCTGCGACGGCGCTGTACGGGAGCGACGCGATCGGCGGGGTGATCGGGGTGGAGACGCGGCCCGCATCGCTGGCGCCGCAGCTGGAGGGCTCGCTGGAGCGCGGCTCCGGCGCCTGGACGCGCCTCCTCCTCACGGCCAGCGGCACCGCCGGGAGCGACGGCGTGCGGGGCGACCTCAACGTCACCCACAGCGACGGCTACCGCGACGCCATGGGGTACGACCGGGTGAGCGGCACCGTGCGCTGGGACCGCTACCTCCCGGGGAGCGCCACGCTCAAGACGGTGGCGACGTACTCCACCATCGACCAGACCGACGGCTCCACGGTGACCGCGGCGGACTACCGGGTCGCGCTCCGCCGTCAACTACAATCCCATCGCCTTCCGCCGCGTGCGGGCGCTGCGCCTCTCGGCGGCGCTGGAGAAGCCGTTCGGCGCGGCGACGGTGAGCCTGACCCCGTTCGTGCGCGCGAACTCGATGGAGCTGCTCCCCTCGTGGCAGCTCTCCTACGACCCCACCGTCTACACCACCGGGCACCGCTCGCTGGGGCTCCTGGCCCGCGCGCGGAGCGATCTCCCGTTCTGGGGCGGCGAGGTGGTGGCGGGGGTGGACCTGGAGAACAGCCCGGGGTCGCGCCGCGAGGACCGCATCTCCGTGACCCGCGTGGGGAGCACCTACGCGGAGTTCGCCCGGGGCGACCGGGTCTACGACTACGACGTGGCCTTCCGCGGCGTCTCGCCCGTACGTCCAGGCGGAGCTGGAGCCGCTCCGCGACCTGCGCGTCAGCCTGGGGGTGCGGTACGACCGGGTGGGGTACGCGTACGACACGCACCTGGCTCCTACGTCGGCGGGGCGCTGGCGGGTGCCGGCGGACACCACGCTCTGGTACGGACAGGTGAGCCCCAAGCTGGGCCTCACCTGGACGCCGGCGAGGGAGGCGGGGGTGTTCGCCTCCTACCGGCACGGGTTCCGGGCGCCGTCGGAGGGGCAGGTGTTCCGGCAGGGCTCGTCGGACAGGGGGGTGGATCTGCGCCCGGTGGACGCCGACAGCTGGGAGGCGGGGGTGCGCGGCGTCCTCGGCGGCCGGGTCTCGTACGAGGCGTCGGCGTACCGGATGGACGTGCGCGACGACATCCTCACCTACCTGGCCCCGGACGGAGCGGGCGGCTTCAACCGGGTCAACCTGAACGCCGGCCACACGCGGCACCGGGGGGTGGAGCTGGGGGTGGGCGCGGAGCTGGCGGTGGGGCTGCGGGTGGACGCGGCCTGGTCCAGCGCGCTGCACACCTACGAGGAGTGGGAGCTGAGCGCCACGGAGAGCTACGCCGGGATGCGGATGGAGTCGGCCCCGCGCGAGCTGGTGAACGCGCGCCTGGCCTGGGCCCCGGCGTTCGCCCCGGAGGCGAGGGCGGGGGTGGAGTGGGTGCGCGTGGGCTCGTACTTCCTGGACCCGGCCAACACCCGCACCTACCCCGGTCACGACCTCCTCAACCTGCGGTTGAGCGTTCCGCTCACCCGCGCCCTGGAGCTGGACGGACGGGTGAGCAACCTGCTCGACGAGCGCTACGCGGAGGGGGCCTCGTTCGACCGCTTCCAGGGGGAGCTGTTCACGCCGGGGGCGCCGCGCGCGCTGAGCCTGGCGGTGCGGTACCGCTGGAGCGGGGAGGGGGGACGATGAGGGCCGTCGTGCTGGCCGCGCTCGCCCTCGCCGGGTGCGCGCGCGGCGAGGGCGCGGTCCCGGGAGAGCCGGTGACGCTGGCTCCCTCGGGCGCGGGGACGCCGACGGTGGCGGTGGCCGCGGACGGGGGCACCGCGCTGGTGGCCCGCTCGGCGGACGGGGGGCGCACCTTCGCGGCGCCGGTGGCGGTGCACCGCGACGGGTGGGTGTTCCCCGGGTGCCCGCACGCGGGCCCCTCGCTGGCGGTGGACGCGGCGGGGCGGCTGCACGTGGCCTGGTACACGGGGCGCGAGGGGCGGCAGGGGATCTGGCACGCCTCGTCCGCGGACGGCGGGCGGAGCTTCGCCGCGCCGCGCGCGCTCCTCGCCGGGGAGTGGGTCCCGCCCTCGCAGGTGCGGCTGGCCGCGGGTGGGGACGGGGTGTGGGTGGCCTGGGACGACCGGCGCGAGGCGGAGCGGCGCGTGCACCTGGCCCGGCTGGACGGGGACAGGACGCGCGAGCTGGCCGAGCCGGTGGCGGGCGCCTCGCCGTCGCTGGCGCCAGGGGCGCTGGCCTGGCTGGACGGCGGGGCGGTCCGGCTGCGCCGGTTCGGGGAGCGGTGATTCGACCGCACGAACCGGGTGGCGCGGAGCCGACGGGCGGATAGCTTGGGGCGTGGTCCACGCGCACCCCCGAAAACGAGAAGAGAGATGCAGGAAGGAGAGCCCGAGGAGGCGACGCTCGACCCGGCGGACTGGGAGGAGTTCCGCGCGCTGGCCCACCGCATGGTGGACGACACGGTGGACTTCCTGGCGGGGCTCCGCGAGCAGCCGGCCTGGCGGCCGATGCCGGAGGCGGTGCGGCGCTCGTTCGACGAGCCGCTTCCCTGGAGCGGGGAGGGGGCGGAGGCGGCGTACGAACAGTTCGTGGAGCGGGTGCGCCCCTACCCCAACGGCAACCTCCACCCGCGGTTCTGGGGGTGGGTGCAGGGGAACGGGACGCCGCTGGGGATGATGGCGGACATGCTGGCCGCGGCGCTCAACCCGCACATGGCGGGCTTCGACCAGGCGCCGGCGCTGGTGGAGCGCCAGGTGATCCGCTGGCTCGCGGGGCTGATGGGGTTCCCGGAGGACGCGGGCGGGGTGCTGGTGGCGGGGGGGACGATGGCGAGCGTGCTGGGGGTGGCGGTGGCGCGGCACGCCCGGGCCGGGTGGGACGTCCGCGCGGAGGGGGTGCAGGGGGACCGGCCCCGGCTGGTGATGTACGGCTCCACGGAGACGCACGCCTGGGCCCGCAAGGCGGCGGAGCTGCTGGGGCTGGGCGCGGCGGGGCTCCGGACGGTCCCGGTGGACGGCGAGTTCCGGGTGGACGTGGCGGCGCTGCGCCGCGCGGTGGAGGAGGACGAGGCGGCGGGGCGCCGCCCCTTCTGCGTGGTGGGGACGGCGGGGACGGTGAACACGGGGGCGACGGACGACCTGCGCGCGCTGGCGGCGCTCTGCCGGGAGAAGGGTCTCTGGTTCCACGTGGACGGGGCGTTCGGGGCGCTGGCGCGCTTCAGCCCGGCGCTGGCGCCGCGGGTGGCGGGGGTGGAGGAGGCGGACTCGGTGGGCTTCGACCTGCACAAGTGGGGGTACCTCCCCTTCGAGTGCGCCTGCGTGCTGGTGCGCGACGCGGCGGTGCACCGGGCGGCGTTCGCGGCGCAGGCCAGCTACCTGGCGGAGACGGGGCGGGGGGTGATCGCGGGGGGATCCCCTTCGCGGAGCGCGGGGTGGACCTGACGCGCGGCTTCAAGGCGCTCAAGGTGTGGATGTCGTTCAAGGCGCACGGGGTGGGGGCGGTGGCCCGGCTGATCGAGCAGAACGTGGAGCAGGCGCGCCACCTGGCCTCGCTGGTGGAGGCGCACCCGGAGCTGGAGCTGCTGGCGCCGGTGCCGCTCAACGTGGTGTGCTTCCGCTACGCGCCGGCGGGGGTGCCGGAGGCCGTGCTGGACGGGGTGAACCGGGAGGTGCTGCTCCGCCTCCAGGAGCGCGGGATCGCGGTGCCGTCGGGGACGACGGTGGGCGGGCGCTACGCGATCCGGGTGGCGAACGTGAACCACCGCAGCCGGCGGGAGGACTTCGACGCCCTGGCGGTGGCGGTGGCGGAGCTGGGCGCGGAGGTGCTGCGGGAGGGATGAGGCTCAGGGGGCTCCCCGCTCGCGGAGGTAGGCGGTGATCTCCGGGCGCCGGAGGTGCTCGGCCCAGCCCAGCGGCGTTCCCTCGTACACCCGGTCCCTGAGGCCGGGGTCGGCTCCGGCCTCCACCAGCACCCGGACGGCGTCGAGGGAGCCGGAGTCCACGGCGTGGTGGAGGGCGGTGGCGTGCGGGTGGTACCCGGGAGGGGGGTAGGCGTCCGGCTCCGCGCCGTGGGCGAGGAGCACGGCGAGGACGTCGGCCCGGCCGTGGAGGGCGGCCATGGCGAGGGCGGCCCGACGCTCGTCGGGGTCCGCGGCGGGCGCGAGGCGCGCGACGTCGTCCACGCTCCCGGTGCACGCGGCGGCGGGGAGGGTGAGCCGGGCGCCGCGCTCCAGGAGCCGCTCGGCGGCGGCGGCCTCGCGGTGGGCGAGGGCGGGGGGGAGGGCGCCGTCGGGATCGGCGCCGGCGTCGAGGAGAATGTCGACGAGTGCGCGCTGCACTCGGGATTCGCGCGGGACGCGCCCGGAGCACACCAGCGCGAGCGCGTAGTCGACCTGCTCCCGGAGGGTGTCGGTCCCCCGGCGCTCGATGGCCCGGAGGATGGCGCGGGCCACTTCGGGGGTGTTGGCGGGGAGCCGGTCGTTGCGGACCGGGTTCCCGGCCACGAACCAGAGCAGGTACGGCCGGTGGAAGTACCCGTCGCCGGTCTCGAGCCGGTCGACGGCCAGCCGGGGGTGCTCCTCCAGGAGGCGCTCCAGGGCGTCCACGTCGCCTGCGTCCATGGCGGCCACGGCTTCGCGGAACAACGGATCGGGGATCTCCATGAGGCTCTCCTTTGAGGTGCGCCATCCCAAGTGTACGCCGCGACGGGAGCCTCCGCAAAGGTCCTGAAAAACACACCGGGCGGGCCTCGAAAGAGGCCCGCCCGGTGTTGACTTCTGCGCGTGGGTCGTCGGCGGGGCGCTCCCTCCGGAAAGCAAGAACTCGCTTCGCTCAGACAGCTTGCTTTCCTCCGGGAGCACCCCACCTCCTCCCGTGGGTAGCTCCTACTACAACTACGTGCCCAGTCGGCAGTTGCGTGAGGGATGCGAGCCCGAAGGGGCGAGACCCGGCGCTGTTTGCCGGGGCTCGACTCCGTTGGGAACGGTTGTATCGTTCCCTACGGAGCCGCAGCCCGACCCCCGCGCCAGCGGGGGGCACGCCCGAACCTGCCCCTCGACGACCTTACTGACGGCACGGCACGTTCGGGTCCGGCTTCGGCTTGTCCACCACGACCCGGTGGTCCAGGTTCGCCACCCGCACCAGCACGTCGTGGATGAGCTGCGTGGCCCGCGCGAAGTGCTCGTAGTTCAGGTACTGCGCCTCGTCGGTCACCTGGTGGTAGTCCCGGTGCCCGCCGGTGGAGAAGAAGGTGACCGGCACGCCGTAGCGCGCGTACATGTAGTGGTCGCTCCGGCAGTACGAGTTGTCCGGGTGCCCGTCGGCGTCGTAGGAGTAGTCGATGGTGAACGGGGTCCGCTGCGCCAGGTTGGTGGCGTCCACGATGTCGCCCAGCTCGGTGGAGAGCCGCCGCGAGCCGATGAGCTGGAGGTACCCCGGCGCCCTGCCGTCCAGGGGGCCGCCGCGCCCCAGCATGTCGATGTTGAGGTTGGCGACGATGGAGTCGAGCGGGACGGTGGGGTGGTCGGTGTACCACTGCGCCCCCAGGAGCCCCACCTCCTCGGCGGTGTGCCAGATGAACAGGGTGGACCGCTCCGGCCGCTTCGGGGCCCGGGCGAGCGCCTCGGCGATCTCCAGCATGGCCATGGAGCCGGAGCCGTCGTCGTCGGCGCCGTTGTAGACGGAGTCGCGGCGCGCGGGGCGGATGCGGCGCAGCGAGTCCAGGGCGGCGCGGATCCCGGCGGCCTGCTCGGCGTTGGCCTCGCCCGCGGGGCTGTCGGCGCCCTCGGGGCGCACGAAGCGGTTGAAGACGCGGAGCGAGTCGTGGTCGAAGGACCGGGTGGAGGGCGGGAGGTGGTCGTTGTGCGAGCCCACGGCCACGTACTGCCCGCGCAGCGCGGGGTTGCTTCCCGGGAGCACGGCGACGACGTTGCGCGCGGAGGCCGGGACGTTGGTGAAGAGGAGCGACCCGCGGACGCGCGGCCCGGTGGCGCCCGGACGGGCGCTCTCCACGGGGGCGCCCAGGAGCGCGGCGGCCAGGGGGCGGTTCACGTACAGGTACGCGGGGCGCGCCGCGCCGCCCGGGGTGGGGGGGAGCGCCAGGCCGGGGGTGCGGTACAGGGCCAGCTCGTCGGGGGAGGATTCCTCCACGCTCACCACGGCGATCCCGGCGGCGCCCACGAAGCGGTTGGTGATGTTGTTGCGGTTGGGCTGCACGGGCTGCCCGGCGGAGTCGCGCCCCAGGGTCAGCACCACCAGCTTCCCGGCGGCGGCTTCCCTGGCGATCAGGGAGGCGGTGTCGGCCCAGGTCCCGCCGTACACCACCTCGGCGTTGTCGATGTCGCGGGTCTGGAGCCCCTGGTCGCGCGGGAAGAAGTCCTTCCACGCGACGAAGCGGGTGCCGCCGGCGGTGACGTGGGCGGACGGGCTGAGCGTGCGGCGGATCAGGGGGACGTCCTGGAAGAAGGTCCCCTTCTCGCCGGCGGGGCGCAGCCCCAGGCGGCGCAGCTCGCGGGCGATGAGCTCGGCGCCCCGGACGTTGTCGCGGGTCCCGGCGGCGCGGCCCCGCATGGAGTCGTCGGTGAAGCCGTACACGCGCGTCTTGAGGTCTTCCGCGGTGATGGCGGCGCGGGTGGGGCGCGGCGCGTGCTTGCGGGGGCCCTCGCCGGGTGCGGTCTGGGCCGCGAGCGGCGCGGATGCGAGCGCGGCGCCCGCGAGGACCAGCGGCAGGAAACGCTTCATCGGGTGGTCGGGTGACGGGTGAGGGTGGCGGCCGGAGCCGGTGCTCCGCGGACCAGGGAACGACGTACCCGGCGCGGCCCCGGTCGTTCCGGCAAGGTAGCGCGCTCCCGTGCGGCGGACCAGGCCGGTTGCGTGGGGGGAGCGGGGAGGTCCAGATTCCCCGCATGACCACTCCCTCCTCGACTCCCCCGCGCGGGGCGCTGGCCGTCTTCACCACGGCGGTGTTCGTCAGCGCCTTCCTCCTCTTCCTGGTGCAGCCCCTGTTCAGCCGGATGGCGCTCCCGCTCCTGGGCGGGGCGCCGTCGGTGTGGAACACCTGCATGCTCTTCTTCCAGGCGGCGCTCCTGGCGGGGTACGGGTACGCCCACCTGTCGGCGCGGCGGCTGGGCCCGCGGGGGCAGGCGGGGCTGCACCTGGGGCTGCTGGCGGCGGCGGCGCTGGTGCTCCCGGTGGCGGTGGGGGCGGCGGCGCCGGAGGGGGGGAGGCACCGGTGCCCTGGCTGCTGGCGCTGATGGCGGCGACGGTGGGGCCGCCCTTCTTCGTGCTGGCGGGGACGGGGCCGCTGCTGCAGCGCTGGTTCGCGCGCACGGGGCACCGGGACGCGGGGGACCCGTACTTCCTCTACGCGGCGAGCAACCTGGGGAGCGCGCTGGCCCTCCTGGGCTACCCGTTCCTGCTGGAGCCCCGGCTCCGGCTGGCGGAGCAGAGCCTGGCCTGGACGCTGGGGTACGCGCTGCTGGGGGTGCTGGTGGCGGCGTGCGCGGGGGTGGGTCTGCGGGGGCGGGGGGCGGTCGCCGCGGCGGAGCCGGCGGGGGAGGAGGAGCGGGAGGCGGCGCCGGTGACGGTGCGGGAGCGGGCGCTCTGGACGGCGCTGGCGTTCGCGCCGTCGAGCCTGCTGCTGAGCGTGACCACCTACATCACCACGGACATCGCGGCGGCGCCGCTCTTCTGGGTGGTGCCGCTGGCGCTCTACCTGCTCACCTTCACGGTGGCGTTCGCGCGCCGGCCGGTGCTCCCGCACGCGTGGATGGTGCGGCTGCAGCCGGTGCCGGTGGTGGCGGTGGCGGTGATCACCTTCCTGTCGCTGGACTACGCGGCGACGCTGGTGGTCCCGCTCCACCTGGCGGCGTTCTTCCTGACGGCGATGGTGTGCCACGGGGAGCTGGCCCGCCGCCGCCCGGCGGTGCGCCACCTGACGGAGTTCTACCTGTGGATCTCGGTGGGCGGGGTGCTGGGCGGGGCGTTCAACGTGCTGCTGGCGCCGGTGCTCTTCGACCACGTGGTGGAGTACGGGATCGCGATGGGGGCGGCGTGCGCGCTCCGCCCGCGCCGCCGGGGGGAGCGGGGTCTCGCCGCGCGCGTGCTGGACTGGGGGGTCCCCCTGGTGTTCCTGGGGGTGCTGGCGGCGATCGTCCGCTCGCCGGTGTTCGCGTCCCCGTCGGTGGACCTGGCGTTCGCGGCGACGGCGGGGTTCGTGGCGGTGGCGTGCATCCTCCTGGCACGCTGGCCGCTGCGCTTCGGGCTGGCGGTGGGGGCGGTGCTGGTGCTGGGGGTGCTGCACGAGCAGCGGAGCGGGCGCGTGCTGCTGGCGGAGCGCACCTTCTTCGGGCGCTACACGGTGCTGGCGGTGAGCGACGGGGGGGCCTACCACTCGCTGGTGCACGGGACGACGCTGCACGGCGCGCAGAGCATGGTGCCGGGGCTGCGCCGCGAGCCGCTGACCTACTACCGGCGCGGCGGCCCGCTGGGGCAGGTGTTCGCGAGCCTCCCGGCGCGGCCGGGGCGGCAGGTGGCGGTGGTGGGGCTGGGGACGGGGACGAGCGCGGCGTACGGGGCGCCGGGGGAGCGGTGGACGTACTTCGAGATCGACCCGGCGGTGGTGCGGATCGCCCGCGACCCGCGCTACTTCACCTACCTGGCGGATTCGAGGGCGCGGACGGAGGTGGCGCTGGGGGACGCGCGGCTCTCGCTGGCGCGCGCGCCGGACGCCTCGTTCGACCTGATCCTGCTGGACGCCTTCAGCTCGGACGCCATCCCGGTGCACCTGATGACGCGCGAGGCGCTGGACCTCTACCTCCGCAAGCTGCGCCCCGGGGGGCGGTCATCTTCCACCTCAGCAACCGCTACCTGGAGCTGGAGCCGGTGGTGGGGGCGCTGGCGCGCGAGCGGGGGCTGGTGGCGCGGGTGGGGAGCGCGGACGCGGCGGACGGGCGCTACGGCTCGGCGTCCACCTGGGCGGTGGTGGCCCGCCGCGCGGAGGACCTGGGGACGCTGCTTCCCGACCCCCGCTGGACGCCCCTCCCGCTGGACCCGGGCGTGGAGCCCTGGACGGACGACTTCTCCAACCTGATCGAGGTGATGCGGTTCTGAGGCAGCGGGGCCGGCTCGCTAACGCCGGGAGATGAGCCGGTCGTACTCGGCATGTGAGCCGATCCAGTACCAGATCATGGTGTCGCCGCTCAGAACACCGACTGCGCGGTAGCCTCGCCCCACTCGGGCGGAGTAGATGGGCTCGGATGGATGCACGGGCTTGAAGCGCAAGCCGGGATGGGACGGATCGCGCTGGAACTGCCTGTATGCCGCGCGCGCCTGTTCCTGGACCTGTTCGGGAAGCGCCGCGAGGGTTTTGCGGAACCGCTCGGTCGTGCGGGACTTCACATGCGGTCGGGATCGAGCGGCAGCGTGCGCCCGGTGCGATGCTCGTTCAGAGCCTCGGCGGCCAGCTCGGCAAGGACGTCGGGCGAGCGCTCGAACGCGGTGCTCCAGCGACGCTCGTCTTCGATCTCGGCCAGGATGCTCGCCGCGAGAGCGTCTTGCTCCGCTTCGGGGAGGGCCTGGGCTGCCCGGAACGCTTCTTCGAGTAGCTGCGTCATGGGGTGATCCTCCGGTTCGTGTTCCCCTTCAAGTTAGCCATTTTCGTACTGCTGCGCGACCACTCTGCGTTGAGCGGTGGCGTGAACTCGCACACTTCTCAATCGTCGATCAACACCGGGTCGCCGACGGCCACGCGGCCGGGCTGGACCGTCGAGCCGTACACCCCCAGGCACGCCTCGCGCTCGCGGGCGACGGCGCGCAGGACCGCCGGGTCGCGCAGGGCGGTGGCCGGATCGACGTTGATCATGACGCAGCGCTGGTCGCGCTTGTCGACGCGCATCCGCATCCCGCCGACGCGCAGCACGGAGCCGACCCAGGCGTCCTCGGGGAACTCCGCGCCGTCCGCCGCCTCCACCAGCAGGTTGGGCCGGAACCGCAGCACGTCCAGGTCGGCGCCGACGAGCGCGCCGAGGCCGGCGACGGTGCGGGTGGTGAGGAGGGAGAGCGGCATGGTGTCGAAGACGCCGCGGTCCTGCTTGATGACGCGCGCGCCGTGGCCCAGCTCGGCGGCCAGCTCCGGGTCCACCACGTCGAGGTCGCGCCCCGACGGGGTGCGCACCATGACCGCCGACCCGTCCGGACGGTCCGGCTCGGCCAGCCAGGGCCGGTAGAGCCACAGCTCCGGGCGCTCGCGGATGGTGAGCCAGGGGAAGCCGCTGCGCTCCATCCCCTCGCGCACGAAGGCCCAGCGGCGGTCCCCGGCCAGGCCGTTCCACCCCACCTCCACCGCCTCCAGCGCCTCGGCGCCCATCGACTTCACCGGGTAGCGCCACAGCGCCGCCACCCGTCCCACCTCGCGGCCCCGCGCTTCGTCCGTCATCGTCTTCATCCTCTACCCCCGAGCTTCGCGCCGCGGAGCGGATACACCTCGTGCAGCGGGAGCAGCACCTCCGCCACCACGGCCCGCATCCACCAGAGCGCCGCCGAGTTGGTGGGGTCCACGTCGCCGATGGCGGGGGAGCGGACCGGCCCGCTCTCGGCCGTCCAGCGCAGGCCGCTCCCGCCGGTCAGCGTGGCGGTGGCGGGGAAGGTCACGCGGCCCAGGAGCCCTTCGAGAAGCTCGCGGTCGGGCGCGGCGTCGCGGAAGGCGATGCGCAGCCGCAGGGTCCGCTCCTCCTCCGGGGAGCTCCCCAGCGCGCGGAAGTAGCCGCGGACGGGGAAGGGGAGCGACAGGATCCAGGCGCGCTCGCGGCGGAAGTACCACCGCCCCGCGAGCCACCGCGCCGGGAAGTAGCCCACGGCCGCGCCGAAGAAGGCCGCCAGCCCCGCGGTGCGCCAGAGCGGGTGGCGGAGCCCCAGCTCTTCGGAGGCGAACGCCAGCACGCTGCTGGCGACCAGCAGGACGGTGAAGACGCGGAGCAGGGGAAGCGCCGGGGCGCGCGGGCTCTCCACCAGCGCGGTGAGCACGTTGCCGCGCCCCATCCGCTCCGCCTCGCGGCGCTCCCTCCGCTCGATCCGCCGCGCCTCGGCCTCCTCCAGCGCGAGCGCCGCGGCCTGCCGGTGGCGCCCTTCCGCCGCGAGGTCGGCCAGGCGGGCTTCCGGGTCGGTCGTCGGGAGTGGTCGTTCCATGAAGCGTCGGAGGGGGGAGAGCGGAGGCGGGTCCGGAAGCGGAATGTAGTGTCGGGGTTTGCGTCGTACAACCGTCGCGGGTGGGTCGAACTCCCCATGCCCCGGTCCGGCTCCGGGTCTATCATGGACGCGCGGTCCTCCCCCGGCACGTCCGCGCCGCGACCCCACCCGGAGACACACGACATGACGGAGACCATCGAGACCGACGTGGCGATCGTCGGCTGCGGGCCGGTCGGCGCGCTCGCGGCCAACCTGCTGGGGGTGCGCGGCGTGCGCGTCGTGGTGCTGGAGCGCGACACCACGGAGCACGGGCAGCCGCGCGCCTTCTCCTGCGACGACGAGGCGCTCCGCGTCTACCAGGCCGCGGGGCTGGTGGACGAGGTGCGCGAGCACATGGTGCAGGCGGGGCGGGTGCACTACACCGGGGTGGGCGGGCGCAAGTTCGCGGAGCTGTCGCTGGAGGGGCTGGACTTCGGCTCCGGCTACCCGGTGCTCAGCTTCTTCTACCAGCCGGAGCTGGAGCGGGTGCTGCGCGCGGGGACGGCGCGCTTCCCGCACGTGGAGCTGCGCCCGGGCCACGAGGTGACGGGGCTGGCGCAGGACGCCGGGGGGGTGACGCTGGAGGTGCGCGACCACGTCGGCGCCCGCGCGCTGCGGGTGCGTGCCCGCTGGGTGCTGGGGTGCGACGGCGCGCGGAGCGCGGTGCGGCGGCTGGCGGGGATCGGGATGCAGGGGATGAGCTACGAGGAGCCGTGGCTGGCCGTCTCGGGCGAGGTGGAGGACGGACGCGCTCCGCCTCCCGGACACCCGCTTCGTCTGCGACCCCGGGCGCCCCGCCTTCGTCGGCAAGGGGGCGCTGCACGACTACCGCGTGGAGCTGATGCTCCTCCCCGGGGAGACGCAGGAGGAGATGGAGCGCCCGGACACCGTCCGCCGGCTGATCTCTCCCTACGTGGACCCGGACCGCTACCGCATCACCCGCTCGGTGGTGTACCGCTTCCACAACGCGGTGGCCGAGCGGTGGCGCGCGGGGCGCGTCTTCCTGGTGGGCGACGCGGCGCACCAGATGCCGCCGATGATGGGGCAGGGGCTGGTGTCGGGGCTCCGCGACGCCCTCAACCTGGCGTGGAAGCTGGAGCTGGCGCTCCGGGGCGTCGCCGGCTCCGCGCTGCTGGACAGCTACGAGGCGGAGCGCCGTCCGCACGTGAAGGCCATGGCCGACACCAGCGTGGGGATGGGGAAGCTGTTCATGTCGCGGAGCCGCCTGGCCGCGGGGGCGCGCGACCGGTTCTTCCGCGCCGTGCAGCTCGTCCCCCGCGTCCGCCGCTTCATCCGCGGGCTGGAGTTCAAGCCGCTCCCGGTGTACCCGTCCGGCGTCATGCTCGGCGGGCGCCGCCGCGGCCGCAACGCCCCGGAGGGGACGCTCTTCCCGCAGGGGCGCGTGGAGACGGAGCGGGGGGAGCGGCTCCTCTCCGACCACGTCCTGGGCGGCGGCTTCGCGGTGGTGGCGATGGGCGCGGACCCGCGCACCGTGGCCCCCGCCGCGGACCAGGGGCTCTGGGAGGCGCTCGGCACCACGCTGGTGAAGGTGATCCCCGGCGACGCCCCCTGGACCGCCCACCCGCCGGAGGTGCGCGTGGTGCGCGACCTGACGGGGCGGTTCGGCGAGTGGTTCCGGAAGCACGGCGCGCGGGTGGCCGTGGTGCGCCCCGACCGCTTCGTGTTCGGCGCCGTACGCGCGGAGGACGCCCCGGTCCTCGCCCGCGCCGTCCACCAGGTGTTCGGGACGGGACTGGAAGAGGAGGGTTCGGGCGTGCCCCCGCTGGCGCGGGGTCGGGCTGCGGCTCCGTAGGGAACGATACGACCGTTCCCAACGGAGGCGAGCCCCGGAAACAGCCCCGGGTCTCGCCGCTTCGCGCTCGCATCCCTCACGCGGGGCTCCTGCGCGGCCTGAGCTTACGAACGTCAGCGTGGAGGTGCCCCTCCCCCGGAACGGGGGAGGGTGGCGGCTCTAAGGCCGCCGGGTGGGGGCGGCCCCTGTCGCACCGGGAACGGATCGCGCATCTTGCCGCGTCCCCTCGAAAGCTCCAGCCGACCCGGAGGAACCCGCATGTCCCGAACGCTCCGCCGCCCGCTCCTTCTCGCCGCGGCGCTCCTGCTCGCCGCTCCCTCGCCGGCGCGCGTCCTGGTGGCGCAGGGGGTCTACTACCCCGGGGCGGGGGACCGGTGGGAGCGGAGGGCGCCGCGGCAGGTGGGGATGGACTCGGTGCGGCTGGCGGAGGCGGTGGCCTTCGCGGTGGCGAGCGAGGCCAAGGCCCCGCGCAGCCTGGAGCAGGCGCACTACCAGACGTTCGGGCGGGAGCCGTTCGGGGAGGCGGTGGGTCCCTTCCGGGACCGCGGCGACCCCACGGGCGTCGTGCTGCGGCACGGCTACGTGGTGGCCGAGTGGGGCGACCCGGAGCGGGTGGACATGACCTTCAGCGTCACCAAGAGCTTCCTCTCCACCGTGGTGGGCGTGGCGCTCGACCGGGGGCTGATCCGCGACCTGGACGACCCGGTCCGCGGGTACGTGGGGCCGGTGCTCGCGTACACGCCCGGGATGCGGAGCGACCGCGCCGAGGACTTCGGCCGGTCGCCGTTCGTCGACGCGTTCGCCACGGAGCACAACCGCCGCGTCACCTGGGACCACCTCCTCCGCCAGACCAGCGACTGGGAGGGGACGCTGTGGGGGAAGCCGGAGTGGGCGGACCGCCCCTCGCAGAACCCGGCGGAGTGGCGCACCCGGGCGCGGAAGGAGCCCGGGACGGCGTACGAGTACAACGACGTGCGGGTGAACGCGCTGGCGCTCGCGGCGCTGCAGGTGTGGCGCCGTCCGCTCCCCGAGGTCCTTCGCGAGCACGTCATGGACCCCATCGGCGCCTCCCCCACCTGGCGGTGGTACGGCTACGACGACTCGTGGGTGGTGCTGGACGGGCGGGCGGTGCAGTCGGTGAGCGGCGGGGGGCACTGGGGCGGGGGGATGTTCATCAGCGCGCGAGACCTGGCGCGCTTCGGCTACCTGACGCTGCGGCGGGGCCGCTGGGGGAACCGCCAGGTGCTGTCGGAGGAGTGGGTGCGGATGGCGACGACGCCCACGCCGGCGCAGACCGGCTACGGTTTCATGAACTGGTTCCTGAACACGGACCGCAAGACGCTCCCGAGCGCGCCGCCCACGGCGTTCGTGCACCTGGGGAACGGGACCAACGCCGTGTACGTGGACCCCGAGAACGACCTGGTGGTGGTGGTGCGCTGGATCGAGAACCCCGCCCTCGACGGCTTCGTGCAGCGCGTGCTGGCATCTCTGGAGCCGCGCAGGCGGTGAACCGGAAGGTTCGGGCGTGCCCCCGCTGGCGCGGGGTCGGGCTGCGGCTCCGTAAGCCAGCAAACAACGCTGGCTAACGGAGTCGAGCCCCGGCAAACTGCGCCGGGTCTCGCCCCTTCGGGCTCGCATCCCTCACGCGACTTCTTCCCGTACCTGTAGTTCTCCCCTCTCCCGCTTGCGGGGGAGGGGCCGGGGGTGGGGGGCTACTCCTCCACCCGCCCCACCACCAGCCGCACGGGGATGCCGCCGTTGCGGGTGCGCAGCGCCTCGGCGAAGCGGAGGCGCACCTGCGCTTCCAGCTTCGCCTCGGCGGAGAGGAGGGCGACGGTCCACCCCGGCATCCGCTCGCGCGCCACGCGCCCGAGCGCCGCGTACAGGTTGCGGAGCGCGTCGCTCTCGCCCACGCGGAGACCGTAGGGCGGGTTGCTCACCAGCCACCCCGGCCCCGCGGGCGGCTCCACGGCGGAGAGCGGGCGCACCGCCAGCTCCAGGTCGTCCGCCACCCCCGCGCGCCCGGCGTTGGCCCGCGCGGCCTCGACGGCCCCCGCGTCCCGGTCCGATGCCTGGACCGGCCCCGGCGCCGCGGACAGGATCTCCCCCCGCGCCCGCTCCACCACGGACGACCACACCTCCGCGTCGAAGTCCGGCCACTCCTGGAAGGCGAAGCGCCGCGGCTCCCGGTCCGGGCTCGCCAGCCCCGGGGCGACGCGACGTGCCAGGAGCGCCCCCTCGATGGCGACCGTCCCCGAGCCGCACATGGGGTCCAGGAGCGGCGCCCGCCCGTCCCACCCGCTCCCCAGGAGCATGGCCGCCGCCAGCGTCTCCCGCAGCGGCGCCTTGGCCACCGCCTGCCGGTAGCCGCGCAGGTGGAGGAGCGCCCCCGAGGCGTCCGCGCTCACGGTGCAGCGGTCGTAGTGGAAGCGCACCACGAAGAGCTGCTCCTCCGCCCCCTCCTCCTCCTCGTCCCCCCTCTTGGCGGGGGAAGCCCCCACCCCCGCGACGCTCCGCCCCACCGCGTCCAGGAGCCGCTCCGCGACCGCTCCCTCGTGGTAGAGCTTCGACTTCTTCGACGTCACGCGGAGCCGCACCGCCCGCCCCGGGCGCACCCACCGCTCCCACGGCACCTTGCGCCCGTGCCGCTCCAGCTCGAAGAAGGTCCGCGCCCTGAACTCCGCCACCCGCACCAGCACCCGCGACGCCGTGCGCAGCCGCAGGTTGGCCGCGTACAGCTCCTCCCGCGTCCCCTCCCACGCCACCCCCCCCGGCTCCGCCACCCCCTCCACCCCGAGCTCTTTCAGCTCGGCCGCGCACAGCCCCTCCAGCCCCGGCGCCGTGACGGCGAAGATCGAGAGTCGCTCGGAGCTTGAAGAATCGGTCATCGGTCGTAGCCGTGGCGTGGGTGCGAACAGGCCCCGGGCGCGCGCGCCCGGGGCCCGGAAGTCAACAGTTGCGTGAGGGATGCGAGCCCGAAGGGGCGAGACCCCGGGGGTAGTTTCCCGGGGGCTCGACTCCGTTGGGCAGCGTTGTTTGCTGCCCTACGGAGCCGCAGCCCGACCCCCGCGTCCCGCGGGGGGCACGCCCGAACCCTCAGTCGAAGTCTACTGGTACTGAATGTACAGCGGCACCGGGTGCAGCCGCAGCAGGTCCGCCGGCGACATCAGCGGGTCGCCCTTCTTGGTGTCGTTGTGGTAGAACAGCTTGAACCCCGTGTACTGCACCGGCTCCCGCACCACGTAGTCCCGGTACGAGTCGCGCTTCAGCCACGGCGCCCCCCACCCGTCCATGTCCATCACGATCTGCACCTCCGGCCGCAGGATGATGTCCCGCGTCCCCGTCACCATGTTCCGCGTGAAGCGGTGGATCACCAGCACCTTGGGCGGGAGGTTGTTCTGCCGGACGATGCGCGCCAGCTCCCCCGTCACGTAGTTGATGTCCGCCGCCGTCATGGTCCCGATCTTCCGCCCCGGCACCACCCCGCCGCGCATGTAGAACTCCGGGTCCACGGCGAAGTGGACGTCCGGCCGCTTCAGGAAGTCCTCGAAGCGCGGCACGAAGTTGCGGATGTCGTCCGTGCCCACCTGCACGTCGATGAAGAAGATCCCGTTCCTCTCCTTGATCATCCGGTAGATGGAGTCGGTCTGCGTGTCGCGAAGCTGCGCGCGGTAATGTCCCGAGGGGCCGGGGGCGCCCTGCGCCACCACCGTCACCATGTGCAGGCAGGGGACGGCCGGGTGCTGCGGGTCGGCCTGCGTCCACCGCTGGACCTCGCGGTCCAGGCGGCGCAGCATCTCGTCGCGCGGGTACTCCCCGAGCGCGCCCATCTTCTTGGAGTTGGGGTTCCCGTAGTAGCAGATGATCCGCCTCCCCGGGAGGACGGCGCCCGGGAGCGGCCTGGGCGCGTTCACCGGCCACCCCATCTCCCGCGCGAAGTCCGGGTTCTCGCCGGCGTTGAACCGCTGCCGCGGAGCCGCGGCGGCCGCGCTGTCCGCCGGCGGCGCCTTGGCCATGGAGTCCTTCACGAAGGCCAGGCGCTGGGCGATGGCCTCGGCCACGGTGCGGGTGGCCGTGTCGGCCGGGGCGAAGTTGGCGGCCTGCTTCGCGGCGGGGGCGGCCGAGTCGCCGCCGGCGGCGGCCGCGCGCCCGTCGGCCTGCTTCGCGGCCGCGTTGTCGGAACCCCCGCCGCCGCACGCACCGAGGAGGGCGGCGGCGCCGAGGACGGATACGGCCGTCGTGCGCAGAACGGTGAGCGACTGCTTCACGGAACATCCTCCGGAACGGGGGTGCGGCCGGCGCGGAGGGCGCCGGCGTCTGAAGACGCCGCGCATTCTACAAGATGCGGGCCGCCGGCGCGAAGGAGCATGGTCCTTGCGGTGGCTCGGAGGCTCGCGGTACTCGTCCGAACCCCTCTGTCGGAGGAACGTCCATGCGTAAGGTCCTTGCCCTGGTGGCCCTGCTCCTCGCAGCGCCGGCCGGCGCCGCTGCCCAGGAGTCGCTGCAGCCCTCCTCCCCCATTCCCACGCGCACGCCCGTCGCCCGGGTGCTGGAGGCCGCCCCCGTGGAGGCGTCGCTCGCCACGCAGCCGGTGAAGGCCGAGGCTCGCGAGACGGCCGAGGCCCGCGAGAGCCGCGACCAGCTCGCGCAGCGGGGGAGCTTCTGGTGGCTGGTCGGCGTCATCGTGATCGCCGGGGTGCTCCTGGCCGTCCTGCTGGACTGATGCGCGAGGGGTCCCGGCTCCTTGCCGGGGCCCCCGTCGTCCCCGTACCATACGGGCGTCGCACCTCCTCCTTCCCGCACGCCCCGGTCCCGCTGACATGAGCTCCAACGGCGAACCCTCCGGGCGCATGCGGCCCTCGCGGGCGCTCTCGGCCGCCCGGCTCCCCGAGCCGCGCCGCATCCTCTGGTGGCTGTACGTGGGGCGCCTCTGCCTGGCCGCCGCCATCTTCCTGGCCGTCCTCCTGGCGTGGCGCGACGCCCCCCCGGGGACCACCCTGGCCGCCACGCTGATCCTGGTGCTCAGCGGGGTGTTCACCACGGCGTCGTTCTGGTGGTCGCACCTGGCCCGCAACGCGCCGGGGAAGAACTTCCTGTACGCGCAGGTGCTGTTCGACGTGGTCATGGTGACCTGGGTGGTGCACCTCACCGGGGGGAACGGGAGCGCCTTCGCCCCGCTGTACATCCTGGTGATCTGCGCCGCGGCCGTCCTCCTCCCCATCCTGGGGGGGATCCTGGTGGGGCTCCTCGCCAGCATCCTGTACTTCGCCGACATCGCCTTCGCGCACCCCGGGGCGCTCGACGTGGCCGTCGGCCTCCAGGTCGCGCTCTTCGCCACGGTGGCGCTGGTCACCGGCTACCTGGGCGACCGGCTGCGCCAGACCGGCGCGGTGCTGGGGGAGATCGAGACCGAGCTGCGCCTCCTGCGGCTGGACACCGACGACATCCTGGGGAGCATCAACACGGGGATCCTCACCGTGGACGGGCGCGGGCGGCTGGCGTACATCAACCCCCACGCCACCGAGATCCTGGACGTGGACGCCCACCAGTGGCTGGGGAAGCCGATCCTGGACGCCCTGGACGTCGCGGCCCCGGGGCTGGGCTCCGTGATCCGCCGCTCCGCCGAGACGCGCCAGGCCATCCGCCGCTTCGAGACCTCCGGGAAGCGCGACGGCGAGGCCATCCTGGGTGTCAGCACCACGCTGATGGAGCGCCCCGACCCGGAGGACCCCACCGTCACCGCCATCTTCACCGACATCACCGAGCGGAAGCGGATGGAGACGCTCCGCCGGCGCGCCGAGCGGCTGGAGGCGGTGGCCGAGCTGAGCGCCTCGCTGGCGCACGAGATCAAGAACCCGCTGGCCTCCATCCGCAGCGCCGTGGAGCAGCTCGCGGGCGACCGGATCGACGCCGACGACAAGCGGGTGCTGGAGGCGCTGGTGATCCGCGAGTCCGACCGCCTCAGCCGCCTCCTGGCCGAGTTCATCGACTTCGCCCGGGTGCGGGTGCGCGACCCCGCTCCGGTGCGCGTGGCCCGGGTGGTGCGGCACGCGGTGGACGTGGTCCGCGCGCACCCCGACGCCGCCGGGCGCACCATCGTGGCCGACCTCCCGGACGGGGAGGGCCCCGCCGTCCGCGGCGACGAGGACCTGCTGCACCGCGCCGTGCTGAACCTGGTGCTGAACGCCGCGCAGTGGGCGGGGCCGGACGGGGAGGTGTCGGTGTCGGTGGACACCTCCCAGTCCGACGTGCTGGCCCCCGAGGTGGGGATCTCCGGGCTGGTGCGCGTGCGCGTCTCCGACACCGGGCCCGGCGTCCCCGCCGGGGACGTGGACCACATCTTCGACCCCTTCTACACCTCCCGGCCGGGGGGGACGGGGCTGGGGCTGGCGCTGGTGCAGCGCGCCGTGGACGTGCACGGCGGCGCCGTGTTCGTGGACAGCGCCGCCGGCGCCGGCGCGACCTTCGTGGTGTACCTCCCCGCGCTCCCGGAAGCGGACGCGGGGGCCGAGAACCAGGCGAGCCGAGGAGAGCAGTGAGCGACGCACCCAAGATCCTGGTCATCGACGACGAGACCGCCATCCTGGACACCCTCCGCATCCTGCTGAAGCGCGAGGGCTTCGACGTGCGCACCGCCGTGGGCGGGCGCGAGGGGCTGGAGAGGCTGGCCGAGGTCCGCCCCGACGTGGTCCTTTCCGACGTGCGTATGCCCGGCGTGGGGGGGCTGGAGGTGCTCCTGGCCGCGCGCGAGGCCGACCCCACCCTCCCGGTGATCCTGATGACCGCCCAGGCCTCCCTCCAGACCGCCATCCGCGCCGTCAACGAGGGGGCCTTCTACTACATCCAGAAGCCCTTCGCCAACGACGAGCTGGTGGCCATCTGCCGGCGCGCCGCCGAGTCGCGGCAGCTCAAGGTGGAGAACCAGGCGCTCAAGAGCGAGATCCGCCGCCGCGACCGCTCCGACCCGGTGCGCCCCATCGGCAAGGCCCGCCGCTTCCTGGACGTGCTGCGCATGGCCGACACCGTGGCCCCCTCCGACTCCACGGTGCTGATCTCCGGCGAGTCGGGGACGGGGAAGGAGGTGCTGGCGCGCTACATCCACGAGCGCTCCGACCGCGCCGACGGCCCCTTCGTCTCCATCAACTGCGGCGCCCTCCCCGAGAACCTGCTGGAGTCCGAGCTGTTCGGGCACGTCAAGGGCTCCTTCACCGGCGCCGTGCGCGACAAGCAGGGGCTCTTCGTGGCCGCCAAGGGGGGGACCTTCTTCCTGGACGAGGTGGGGGAGATGTCCCCCGCCATCCAGGTCAAGCTGCTGCGCGCCCTCCAGGAGCGCGAGGTGATCCCGGTGGGCGCCACCGAGACGCTCCCCATCGACGTGCGGATCATCGCGGCCACCAACCGCGACCTGGAGGAGGAGATCCGCCGCGGCGGCTTCCGGAGCGACCTGTACTACCGGCTCAACGTCATCACGCTGCACGCTGCCCCACCCTGCGCGAGCGGGCCGAGGACGTCCCCATCCTGGCCGAGTACTTCCTGCAGCGCTTCTCGAAGACGCGGGGGCGCGAGCCCATGCTCCTGTCGCCGGACGCGCTGGCCGTGCTCCAGGGGTACGACTGGCCGGGGAACGTGCGCGAGCTGGAGAACGCCCTGGAGCGGGCCGTGGTGCTCACCGGCGACGGCGAGATCCCCTCCTCGGCGCTCCCGTCGCGCATCACCGAGCGGGCGCCGCAGCCGCTGGTGGCCGACAAGCTCCCGCCCAACCCGACGCTGGAGATCATCGAGCGGGCGTACATCTTCTGGGTGCTGCAGTCGGAGGGCGGGAACAAGTCGCGCGCCGCGGAGGTGCTGGGGATCGATCCTTCCACGCTGTACCGGAAGCTGATGCGGTACGGGATGGATACGTGAGTTTTTGCGTTGGGGCCGCTCCGGAGCCCGGCAAACAGCGCCGGTCTCCTGCGCGGGGGCGGTGAGCCTCGCAAACGGCGCGAGTCTCCCCGCCCCGGAGTGAGCCCCGCCAAACTGCGGCGGGTCTCCCTCCGTCACGGATCATACGGGTACTGCGGAACTGCCCCCCCTCCCCCCGGCCCCCTCCCCCGCAAGCGGGAGAGGGGGTGACGCGCTCCTCGAGGGCCGTGCCGGAGCCGAGAGGGAGGTGGGGGGAGGAGTCTCCCCCCGCCGACCATACCGCACATCGATCAAGGGCACGCATGACCCCTCTCGCCACCATCGGCTACGAAGGCGCCACGGTGCAGCGCCTCGTGGAGACGCTCCGGGAAGCGCGCGTGGAGCTGCTCGTGGACGTGCGCGCCGTCGCCAACTCGCGGCGCCCGGGGTTCTCCAAGACCGCGCTGGCCGCGAGCGTGGGCGAGGCCGGGATCGAGTACCTGCACCTCCGCGCGCTGGGCACCCCCGCGGAGGGGCGGGCGGCGGCCCGCGCCGGGCGCCACGACGAGATGCGCGCCGTCTTCGCGGAGCAGCTCTCCACCCCCGCCGCGCAGGCCGAGCTGGAGACGCTGGCCGGCCTGGTGCGCTCCGGCCGCCGCGCCTGCCTCCTCTGCTTCGAGGCCGACCCCGCCCACTGCCACCGCACCCTGGTCGCCTCCGCCCTCCGGGAGATCGTCCCCGTGGAGGTGGTGGAGCTGGCTCCCTGAGCCGGTACGGAACATGCTCGGTCGAGGCGCGGGGGGAAGCGGCTGCTTCCCCCCATTCGTGTCTCGCTTTCGCGGCACGGGCCGAGGGGAGGAGGGTGCCATGGACGTCCTGCTGATGGCGGAAGAGCCGACGGGGGCCGCCCGGCTCCGGGTGGCGGTGGAGGCGCTCGGGCACCGCGTGCTGGGGCCGTCCCCCGGCGCGCGCGAGGCCGCCGCGCTGCTGCGCGCGCGCGGCGCCGACCTGGCGGTGGTGGCCTCCGGGGACGGGGCCGCCGCCGCGACGGAGATCTCGGGCGCGCACCCCGTCCCCATCGTCCTGGTGGTCCCGCGGCGCGACCCGGCCCTGGTGGAGCGCACCGCGCACCTCCCCGTCTTCGCCTGCCTGGTGGAGCCCGTGCCCCTGGAGGACCTGTCGACCGTGCTCCGGCTGGCCCGCGCCCGCTTCGAGGAGGTGCGCACCCTCCGCGGCCGCGTCGCCGAGCTGAGCCGCCGGATGGAGGGGCGCGGCACCGTGGAGCGCGCCAAGGGGATCCTGATGGAGGCGCGCGGCCTCTCCGAGGGCGACGCGTACCGCCTCCTGCGGCGCGAGAGCCAGAACCGGCACCGGTCGCTGGACGAGGTGGCGGGCACCATCGTGGCGATGGAGGGCGTCGTCCGCGCTCGCGCCCGCGACGCCGTGCCCGCGGGCGGCCCCGGAGAGCGTGCCGGGTAGCGACGCGCGGCGCGGGCTGGAGCTGGTGGACGTCGGCGGGGTGGGGGAGGGGCTCCTCCGCCCCCTCGGGCGCGAGCTGGACCGCCGCTTCGGCACGCGCTCCTTCACCGGGCCGCCGCTCCCCCTGGACCCCGGCTGGCGCGACGCGGAGAGCGGGCAGTACGAGTCGGGCGAGGTGGTGGACGCGCTGGTGTCGCGCGCGGAGGCGCTGGGCTTCCCCCGCCTCTGGTCGCTGGGGGTGACCGGGGCCGACCTGGGGGCGCCGGGGAGGACGTTCGTCTTCGGGGAGGCCACCGTGGGGGGGTGCTGCGCCGTGGTCTCCACCGCCCGCCTGGAGGGCGGGGGGGGCGCGGGGCGCCTCCGGGCGCGTCTCCTTTCCGAGGCCGTGCACGAGCTGGGGCACGTGGCCGGGCTGGAGCACTGCGAAAAAGCCGGGTGCGTCATGCACCCGTGCGCGGTCGCGGAGGAGGTGGACCGGCGCGGCGCGGAGTTCTGCGCCGGCTGCGAAGCGGCGCTCCGCCGGGCTTCGGTGGATCTTCGCGCTTGATCTTGCGCCCCCGGACATGTACCTTGTCACCCGATGCGGCAGGACCCTTCGTACCCGCTGGCCGAAAACGTGCTCTTTCCCGGCTCCCTCTGCGCGGGTTCAACGTGACTGAAACCCAATCTCCACGCTCGCTCCGCCGTGCCTACCTCGAGTGGGTGGAGGAGCAGGTAGAGGCGTTCAAGGACAGCGTCCCGCGCTCCGACCTGCTCCGTCTCGCCGACGAGGTGGTGAACGAGCTGCGCGTGAGCCAGGAGGGGCAGTACCAGCTCACGGAGATCCTGCTCTGCGCCGCCATCGACCGGCGGATCGTGCGGATGCTGAAGCTCCCGGGGTACCGCGCCTGGAGCGCCGAGCGCCAGCAGCGCGCGCGCGTCCGCGTCCGCGTGGCCGCCCCCGCGCCGCCGGAGGCGCCCTCCCGCCCGGTCATCGTGCGCGACCCGGAGCCGGAGCCCGCGCCGATGGAGAGTGTCGCTTAGACACGGAATCTCCGTATCCTTTCGACACGGACCTCGCGGACGGGAGCGGGGTATCCAGCGGCAAGTAAAAGGTCCGCAATGACTTGTGCGGACGGCCCGGCCGGGTATGGTGTGTGCGTCCAGGGCACGGCGGCGCGCGTTGCGCCGAACGTGCCTTTATTTCATTTCGGGGTCAGCATGATGTCGAACAACACGGACCGGGACGAAAGGTCCCCGGTCGAGTCCTCCGGGTCGGGGACCGCCGTGAGCGGAGGCGAGGTCCAGGGGCGCAGGTACCCGCGGGCGGTCGCCTTCATGTGGGGTCCGGAGGTCTCTCCCGCTCCCTCCCTCCCGTTCGGACGCTGGAAGACCGGCGTCCGTACGGCCGCGTAAAGACCAGGGGACAGCGGACAGGGTACAGGGGACAGCCTGCAGATACGACGGGGCGGCGCCATCGCGGTGCCGCCCCGTCTTTTTCGTGTCGGTACCCCTCACCCCCCGGCCCCCCCCGGCGGCCTGAGAGCCGCCACCCTCCCCCGTTCCGGGGGAGGGGCATCTCCACGCTGGCGTCCGGCAATTCAGTCCGCGAAGGCGGACTTCGTGCCGTTGTTGCAGCGAATTCATTCGCCCGCCGCGGGGGCACGCCCGAACCTCACCTGACCGCCACGATCCGGTCGATGACGGCCTGGTCCTTGGGCAGCTGGCCGGCGGCCGGAAGACGGCGCACCAGCTCGCGCCACCCCGCGTCCTGCGCGAAGGCGCGGCGGAACAGGGGGAGCGACTCGTCCACCCGGCCGGCGTTCACCAGCATCACGGCGTGCCAGAACACCATCTCGCCGTTGCTGGCGGAGTCGGGGACCATGGCCTCGGCGGCGGCGTACTCCCGGATGGCGCCGGGGACGTCGCCGCGGGTCACGGCCTCGTCGCCGGCGTTCATGTGGCGGTAGGCGCGGGCCAGGTGCACCAGGCGGCGCAGCTCGCCCACGGGGTCGGGGTGGTCCTCCACCCGCAGGTCGAAGGTCCGGTCCACCCAGGGGCGCCCGGTGGGCTTCCCGCTCACCACCACCAGCGCGGCCGACTGCTTGCCGCGGATGTCGCCGCCCGCGCGCTCGGCGGCTTCGAGCGCCGCGAGCATCCGCGCGGCCAGGTCGCCCGTGGCGCTCTCGAAGGCCGCGGCCATGGGGTCCCACACGTTGCCGCGCATCAGGTTGGCCTGCACGGAGAAGTTCTTCCCCACCCGGTGCCCGGCGGCCTGGATGGCGCTCCCGCCGGTCCACGCGTCCACGTTGCAGCGGGCGTCGATCATGGCCACCTGGCGCACGGCCGTGCTGGCGTCGGCGGCCAGGAGCGCCCTGAGCGCTTCGGGGCCGGTCTTCCCGGCGCGCATCAGCTCCAGCCCCAGCGGCCCGTAGGAGGGCTCCACGAAGGACTGGGTGGCGACCGCCCCCACCCCGGCTTCGGCCCAGGGGACGACGGGGCCCACGGAGAACCAGTGCGACTGCACGGCCACCCCCAGCTCTCCGGTCTGCGGGTCGCAGGCGACGATGGAGTAGGTGTTCACCGGGCGCGGCGGAACGCGGTCGCCGAAGCCGGGCGCCTGCGCGGCGGCGGCGTGGGGGAGGGCGGCGGCGGCCAGGCCGGCGGCGAGGAGTCGGGGAAGGGCTCTGCGCATCGTCTCGTGGGTCGGGGGTTGTCTCACTGCACGGCTTCTTCCAGCAGCGCGAACACGGAGGCGGGCTCGCTCCCGAGCACCCGCGCCTGCCAGCCGGGGAGGAGGGAGTGGAGGGTCAGGAAGAGGGCCAGCCCCTCGTCCTGCGACCACCACCGCCCGCTCCCGCGGACCTTCGCGAGCACCTCGGCGTCGGTGGCACCGGCGCCGGTGAAGAAGCGCGCTCGCCGCTCCCGGGCGGCGGCGAGCGCGCTCCGGGCGAGGCCGCGCCGCCGCTCCCGGTCGGGCTCCAGGGCGGCGCGGTACAGCAGGTCGCGCTCGGTCTCGTACGCGGCGCGGAAGCCGGGGACGCTCTCGAAGCGCTTCTGGACCACGTCGTCGTCGAAGTCCTCGGGGAGGGTGTAGCGGCCGCGCAGCGCCTCCACGCGGCGGACGACGGCGGCCACCTGGAGGGTGTGGGTCATCTCGTGCGCGAACACGCCCTGGAAGAACCCGCCCAGGTCGGGCTCGGCGGCGTGGCGGGGCTCCCGCTTCCACACGGAGGGCGCGGCCATGACGAAGAACGACGCCCCGTCCTCCCCGTACGGCGCGGCGAAGGCCAGCGCCGCGGCCGGGACGTCCTCCCCGCCGGGGAGCGGGACGGTGCCTCCGTGGCGCAGCGCGCGCACCGGGACGCGCCCGCCCGCGAACGTCAGCTCCGCCCCGGACGGCGCCGTCCGCCGGTGCAGCGCGGGGCTGGCCGCCGTATCGGGCGCCAGGTACCAGGCGCACTCCGCGCCGAACAGCACCATGGGCGCGAGCGGCGCGGGGAAGAGGGCGAGGAGCGCGGGGAGGAAGAGGGAGGCGGTCGAGGGCATGGCCGGGGTGGATGGAGGAGCGGGGAGGGGCGGCACCCCCCACCCCCGGCCCCTCCCCCACAAGGGGGGAGGGGAGCACGACAACTACAGGTACGGTAAGCGGTTGCGTGAGGGATGCGAGCCCGAAGGGGCGAGACCCGGCGTAGTTTGCCGGGGCTCGACTCCGTTAAGCACGGTTGTATCGTGCTTTACGGAGCCGCAGCCCGACCCCCGCGCCAGCGGGGGGCACGCCCAAAGTCTCAGACCGCGTCCGAGAGCGACGAGAACGTGAAGTCGCGCACCTTCATCGCCGGCACCACCACCGCGGCCCCCGTGTCCCCCGACTCGGAGGCGCTCACCGCCACCGGCTCCCCCAGCGCCTCGATGCTGTTGAGCATGAAGACCGGCGACTCGTTGTAGCGGAGGTTCTTGACCGCGGAGACTACCTTGCCGTTCTCGATCAGGAAGGTCCCGTCGCGGGTGAGCCCGGTGAACAGGATGGTGCGCGGGTCCACCGAGCGGATGTACCAGAAGCGCGTCACCAGGAGCCCGCGCTCGGTGGAGGCGATCATGTCCTCCAGGGAGGTGTTCCCGCCCTGCATGTAGTAGGAGGCGCCGCCCCCGCCGCCTCCGCCCCCCCCGGTGGGCTGCACCCCCTGCTTCTGCGCCCAGAAGCGGTCGTAGTTCAGGTTCTTGAGCACCCCGTTCTCCACCCACACCACGCGGCGGTTGGGGAGGCCCTGGTTGCTGAACGGGGCGCTCGCCAGGTTGGGGTCGGAGGGGTCGGACCAGAGGGTGACGCGCGAGTCCAGGAACTTCTCCCCCAGCCGGTTCCCCCCGCCCGACCTGGAGAAGAAGGAGCGCCCCTCGTCCGCGTTGCGGGCGTTCATCGACCCCACCATCTGGCCCACCAGGTTGGCGACGGCGGTGGGCTCCAGCACCACCGTCCACTCCCCGGGCTCCACCGCCTGCGGGTTGCGGGAGAGCTCGGCCTTGCGGATGGCCTGCTCGGCGAGCCGGGCGGCGTCCACGCGGCTCCAGTCGCTCTGCGCGGTCCCGGCCCACCCGGAGCCGGTCCCGTCGGCGGTGCGCACCGTGGCGGTGAGGTTGACGCGCGAGTTCTGGTTGTAGGCGAAGAGCCCGCGCTTGGTGGCGACGGTGGTGGAGCCGGCGGTGTGGGAGAGGAAGCCGGTGGAGACCAGCCCGCGCTGCTGCGAGGGGCGGGTGATGGCCAGCACGGCGCGGGCGCGCTCCTCGGGGGCGAGGTTGGCCGTGCTCTCGTGGAACCCCCGCGACTCCAGGTACTGCTGCGGCCCCAGCTCTCCCAGGTACTCGGGGTCCTCGGGGACCAGGCGGGCCAGCCGCTCGCTGGTCTCCACCACCTGGCGGAGCGAGGCGTCGTCGAAGCGGTTGGTGGTGGCGGCGGCCACCCGCTTCCCGAAGGAGCTGGTCACCTGGATGGTGCCGTTGGTGGTGTCGCCCGAGGTGCTCACCTGGTTCTGCGCGAAGCGCGTGTTCCCGGTGACGGTGCTGTTGATGTTGACGCGCGCGTCGTCGGCCTTGGAGAAGCCGAGGGCCTTGCGGGCGATCGCCTCGGCCTCGTCGCGGGAGAAGAAACGGTCGGCCATGCCCTATGCTCTCCGTCCGGTGTTGATGACGTTGATCTTGCGGAAGCGCGACGGGACGGACCCGTGGGAGACGGCGTTGGACTGCGAGGGCTGCCCCTTGCCGTCGTTGAACGAGCCGCCCAGGAAGTAGCTGCTCTTCCCGCCGATCCCGTCCAGGGCGTTCCAGAACTCGGGGGTGCGCATCTGGTAGGCGACGTCCTTGAGCATGGGGCCCACCTTGCCGTTCTTGATCTCGTAGAAGGCCTGCCCGCCGAACTGCGCGTTGTAGCGCTGCTGGTCGATGGAGAAGGAGCCGTCGCCGTCGATCAGGATGCCGTCCTTGACGTCGGCCACCAGCTCGTCGAGGGTGACGTCGCGCTCCGGGTTGGGGAGGAGGTTGACGTTGGGCATGCGCTGGAACTGCACGTCGGACCAGGTCTCCGCGTAGGAGTTGCCGTGGCTCCGCACCGGCTTCCCCGACCGGCGGTACCAGTCGGCCAGCATGGGCGCCTGCTCGCGGGTGGTCTGCAGGTCGTTGAGCACGCCGTCCTTGACGATGAAGAACTCGTCGGGCTTCACCCCTTCGTCGTCCCACCCTACGGTGGAGAGGCCGCCGGGGGTGGAGCGCTCGCCCTGGATGTTCATCAGGGCGGGTCCGTAGCGGAACTGCCCCAGGAACCTCTCGGGCGGGGAGATGAAGGAGCTCCCGGCGTAGTTGGCCTCGAACCCCATGATGCGGTCCAGCTCGGTGGGGTGGGCGATGCTCTCGTGGATGGTGAGCCAGAGGTGCGAGGGGAGGAGCACCAGGTCGTACCGCCCCGGCTGCACGGGCTTCGCGGTGAGCTTGCGCACGGCCGTCTCGGCCCAGCGGGGCGCGTTCTCCACCATGCGGGAGTCGCGCACGTGCTCGTACCCCAGCCCCATGGGCTGCACGTCGGTGGACTGCAGCGTCTGGAACTCGCCGCCCCCGCCCACGGCGGTGACGTTCATGCGGGGGAGGGAGCGGTAGATGACCTGGTGCGTGAAGGTGCCCTCGGTGGAGGCGAAGGTCTTCTCCTCCCGCAAAAAGAACATGTTGAAGGTGACGAAGCGGGCCCCCTGCACCCGGAGGGCGGCGTCGTTGGCGGCGAGCATCAGCCCCACCTTCTCCTCGACCGGGACCTCGAAGGGGTCGATCTCGACGGGGGAGCGCCAGGTGGCGTCGGGGTACTTCTCCACCGGGGCCAGCTCCACGGCGCGGGGGCGGGCGGCGGAGTTGGCCCTGGCCTGCGCCACGGCCACCCGGGCGATCCGCTCCACCTCGGCGGTGGTGAGGTCGCGGCTGGCGGCGAAGCCCCAGGTGCCGCCGGCCAGCACGCGCACCCCGAAGCCGAAGGTTTCGGTGTCGGTGAGGCCGGTGATCTGCCGCTCGCGCGTGGAGAGGTTCTGGTTGCGGTTGCGGGAGATGCGGACGTCGGCGTAGGTGGCTCCGGCGAGCCGGGCGGCGTCCAGGGCGCGCATGGCCAGCTCGCGCACGGCGGGGTCGGCCTGCGGGGCGGGCGTGGCGCGCGCGACGCCCGCGAGGGCGTCGGGTCCGAAAGCGGTGATCCCGGCCGCCACGAGGGCGCCCTGCACCAGGAACTCACGACGGTCCATGGACTCTCCGGGTCGGATGAGTGGTTCTGGGGGAAGAGGACGAAAAAGTTAGATCGGGCGTTCGACCGGTGCAAGGGCGGGCGGACGGGTGCGCGGCTTGCGGTCTGCGCGCTCCCATGAGCCACCACCCACTCCGCGTCGCCGTGGTCGGGGCGGGCCCCTCGGGGGCTGCCGCGGCGCACGTCCTGGCCCGTGCCGGGGCCGCCGTGACCGTGCTGGAGGCCCGCCCGGAGCCGGGCGGGCGCACCCGGACGGAGCGGGTGGGCGACTTCCGGGTGGACGCGGGGACGCAGCTCTTCGGCTCCATGTACACGGAGATGCTCCGGCTGCTGGGCGAGGCGGGGGCGGGGGGGCTGGCGGTGCGCTCGGCGGGGCGCGACGCGCTGCGCCGCGGGGGGCGCACGCACGAGGTGGTGTACGGGAGCGCGGCGAGCATGCTGGCGTCGGGCGCGCTCCCGCTGGCGCTCAAGCTCCGCCTGGGGGCCACCTACCTCCCCTTCCTGTCGCGCCACGAGGGGGCGCTGGAGATGCACGCGCTGGAGCGCGCGGCGGCGGCGGGGCTGGACCGCGAGTCGATCGCGGCCTGGGGGGAGCGGGAGATGGGGCGCGACTTCGTGGAGCTGCTGGCGGGGCCGCTCCTGGCCACCGGGTACGGCCTGGCGCCGGAGGAGACGACGGCGGCGCTCTACCACATGCTGGCGAGCCACGGCACCTCGGTGCAGGTGCTGGCCCTGCGCGGGGGGGCGGCGGGGTTCTGCGCGGCGCTGCTCGCGGGGGTGCGCGGGCGGGGCGGGGAGGTGCGCACGGGGACGGCGGTGGGGCGGGTGGAGGCGCGCGGGGAGGGGGTGGAGGTGTCGGGGGCGGGGTGGAGCGAGGGGTTCGACGCGGCGGTGGTGGCGCTCCCGGCGCCCGCGGCGCGCGCGGTGCTGGCCGGGTGGAGCGCGGCGGAGGCGCTGGCGGCGGTGCGGATGCGCCCCACGGTGTCGCTGGCGCTCTTCCTGGATCGCCCGGCGGGGGTGCGCTGGTTCGGGCTCTCCTTCCCCCGCGCGGAGTCGCGCGCCGTGGCCGCGGTGTGCGTGGAGGAGAACAAGGGGCCGGGGCTGGTCCCGGAGGGGCGGGGGCTGCTGGTGGTGTTCCCCACGCCGGGGGCGGGGGAGGCGCTGGCGGAGGCGGAGCCCCGGCGCGTGGTGGAGGCGCTGGTGCCGGACGTGGCGGGGGCGCTCCCCTCGGTGCGCGGCCGGATCACGGACGCGGAGGTGTACCGCTGGCCGGAGGGGTGGACGCTCTTCCCGCCCGGGTACGCGGCCCGGCTCCCGGAGCTGCGGCGCATCGACGCGGGCCTGGGGCGGGTCGCGCTCGCGGGGGACTACCTGTACGCGCCGACGGTGGAGGGGGCGGTGGTGTCGGGGGTGCGCGCGGCGGAGCGGGTGCTGGAGCGCCTTCGCCGCGCGTGAGCGGGGGGGGGCGCCCCCGCGGAGCCGTCACTCCGCCGCGCGCCAGCTCCCGTCGGGCTGCGGAATCCAGCGCACCCCCTCGCCGTCGAGCCACTCGCCGACGGGCTCGCCCGGCACGGCGTCGGAGCCGAAGCGCAGCACGTGGCCGTCGGGGTCGGACACCTGCATCTCGCGCGCGCCCCAGGGATAGTTCGTGGGGGGATGCCGGATGGCGGCGCCGCGCGCGTGGAGCTCCTCGTGGAGGGCGTCCGCGTCGCTCACGCCGACGTACGTCCAGGTGCCGGGGTGCCCCTGGCCGCCCTCGCACAGCATGAGCGAGGCGCGCCCGCGCCCCACGGACGCGAAGCCGTCCTCGCGCCACTGCACGGCGAAGCCGAGGACGTCGACGTACCAGGCCAGGCTCGCGTCGAGGCTGGCGACGCGGAGGATGGGGGTGACGCCGCCGAACTCCACGGCGGACGCGAGGACGGCGGCGCTCTCGTGCCCGGGCATGAGGCCTCCTCGGTGTCGGGTGGACCGCCTCCGGGCAGACTCCCTGCCCGGATTTCCTGCTACGGAACCGCGCCCGTCGCCACGAGGAGCAGGCCCAGGACGATGGCGACGGCGACGGAAGCGGCGAGCGCCAGGAGCCATCGCTTCTGTGAGAAGCGGGGAGGCGCGTCGGCTGCGGGAGCCGAGGGAGGGGTTCCCCCGGCCTGCGCGACGAAGACCTGGAGCAGCGGAAAGAGGTCGTCTGCGGTGAACTCCGCGCCGTACCCGCCGCTCTCCAGGGATTCCCTGACGTCGGGTGTCCGCGAGATCCACGCGTCGAGCTCCTCCGGGGTCCGGGCAGTCGTTCCGTCCCGGACCATCCGCGACGCCATGGCGCGGGTTGTCTCGCGGACTTCGTTGGGGAACCTGTACCTGGACGGTCGCATCGGAATCCCTCTGCGGGTGGAGACGCGTCACCTGGAGCAGGGTCGGCGGAACGTGACAGGCAAGCGCCGCGCCCGAGCTCCGGAGACGGCGGGCGTGGTCATCGCCCGAGGACCTCCCCGACGTCCTCCCACACCATCCAGTGCTTGCGGAGGTGCTTCGCCCCGTGGCGGGCGTAGAACCGGCCGCCCCGCTCGCTCCCCACGTCCACGCAGACCCGCCGCGCGCCCTGCTCGACGAACCAGCCCGCGAGCCGGCGGAGCAGCCCCGCGGCCACCTCGCCTCCGCGGTAGGCCGGGAGGACGTAGAGGTACTGCAGCTCGCCGTCGCAGCCGAAGCGGCGCGTCAGGTGCCCCGCGATGTACCCGACCGGGGAGTCCCCGTCCAGCGCCATCCACATCGCCCGTGGAGGAAGCGCCTGCTGCGGGTGGTGCTCGCCCAGGAGGTACGGCAGCATGCGCGGGTCGGCCGCGTCGCCGGGCTCGCCCCGGCCGGGGAGGAGCGCCAGCGAGGGCACGTCGGCCGCCCCGGCCTGGCGGAACCGGATCCCGCCGGACTCCGGGGCGAGGGCGGACGGAGGCCCGGACACTATCCGGGCCCGCCCGGGCCTCCCGCCGGAGCCGGGCCCGCCTCCACCAGCTTCGCGAGCTTGTCGAGCGACATCGCCCACCCCGTCTCGTTGTCGGCCGGGGCGACGCCCGGCGGCAGGTCGTCGTGCGTGGCCACCAGCTCCGTGCCGCCGTCCGCGGCGGCGAGCGTGAAGGTGACGGTCATCTCGCCGCGCATCGCCGGGTCGTCGGTCTCGAACTCCATCACCTCGACCACGCGCTCGTCGGGCACCAGCTCGAGGAAGCGGCCGTGGTAGGTGTCGGTGTGCGCGGTGGTCTTCCCGGCCCCGGTCGGCTCTTCGTAGGTGAGCGAGACGCGGAACGAGCCGCCTTCGCGGGCGTCGAACTCGTGCACCCGGCTCGTCATCCCGTCGGGCACCATCCACGTCGCGATCGCCCCTGCGTCCAGGATCGCGCGGTAGACCGTCTCGGGGGGCGCGTTCAGGTGCCGGGTGATGCGGGTGCTACCCATGGGTCGAGATCTCCTTTCGGGCGAGAAGGTATGCCCGCCGGCTGGGGTACTCCACGTCGGGATAGGGCTCCCGCGTCACCGTCTCCACGTCCACGAAGCCCGCGGAGGCCAGCCCGGAGCGGACCGCGTCGGGCATGAAGAACGAGAAGTGGAGCGAGACCGGCTGCCCGAGGAATTCCTCCACGTGGACGCGGTCCTCGCCCACGTGGAAGGCGAGCAGGAGACGCCCGCCCGGCTCCAGGACCCGGTGCATCCCGGTGATGGCGTCCTGCAGTTCCGGCGGGGAGAAGTGCACGATGGAGTAGAAGGCCACGAGGCCCGCCGCGGAGCGGTCGGGGTAGGGGAGGGCGAGCATGTCGCCCTCGTCGAAGGCGATCTCCGGGTTCAGCCGGCGGGCGTGGCCGAGCAGCCCGGGGGAGAGGTCGAGCCCGCGCACGGCGACGCCGAGGGAGTGCAGGAAGGCGGTGGTCTGTCCCGGGCCGCAGCCGAGGTCGTACACCGTCCCTCCGGGGCGGACCCCGTCCGCGAACCGGCGCAGGATCTCGCGGTCGAGCGGCTTGTGGGCGAGCTCGCCGGAGAAGCGCTCGGTGTACTCCGACGCGACCGAGTCGTAGGCGCGGCGGATGGGTTCATGGTTCCGCATCGGCGGGCTAGTACAGGGTCTCGCGGATGCGCGCCTCCGCTTCCCGGTCGTACGCCGCCGCGTCGACTCCGCTGCGGGTGTGGGCGGCGAGCACGGTCCCGAGGCTGGGCAGCGAGGAGCGGGGGACGTGCCGGGCCGGGTTCCACAGCTCGGAGCGCACGAGCGCCTTGGCGCACTGGATGAACGCCTCGTCCACGGAGACCACCAGCACGGTGGCCGGGTCCTTTTCGCCGACCCGGAAGCGCTCCCGGAGCGCCGGGTCGCGGGAGACGCGGGCGCGGCCGTTCACGCGGAGCGTCTCGTTCACTCCCGGCACGAGGAAGGTCAGCCCCACGGCCGGGTTCTCGACGATGTTGCGAAGGCTGTCGAGCCGGTTGTTCCCCCTGCGGTCCGGGAGCAGGAGGGTCTTCTCGTCGGCCACCCGGGCGAAGCCGGGATGGTCGCCGCGCGGCGAGCAGTCGGCTCCCCTGCTGCCGCAGGTCGCCAGCAGCAGGAAAGGCGAGGCCGCGATGAAGGCGCGGCAGTGCTCGTCGAGCCGGTCGATCTGCTTGAGGACCGCGCGCTCGCTCGGCGGCTCGTAGAGCGCGGCCAGCTCGTCGAGCGAGGTGATGACGTGGGATTCGTCGATCTGCATGGTCGCCGGGGTGGATGAGGTCTCCCGCTACCGCTCCAGGGGCTCGCAGCGGGACGCCAGCTCGGCCAGGTCCCAGCTGCGGGCGGGCGTGCCGTTGTAGTCGGTGCCTCTCACCCAGCAGGTGACCGACTGCGGCTCGATCGCGGACTGGACCGAGTTGCGTCCCAGGAGCCACTGGAAGAGAGTGGTGCGCGTCTTCACCTTCGGCATCCGCATGGGGAGCGGCACCAGGGTTCCCGCGGAGGTGACGCCGGCCGGGACCGAGTCCAGGTGTGCGGACACGTCCTCGTAGTCGTACCGGTACGGGTAGTACCACAGCGGCCGGTCCTGCGGCCGGAGGAGGCTGGTGTTGGCGACGGCCCAGGGACCGTTCCTGAACTTCGCGCCGTTGGTGTGGAAGACGACGTCCACTCCGGGCGTGTCCCCGGACGGGCCGGGGTTCACGACCAGCTCCGCGAACGACGCGCTCTGGCTGATCTTCCCCGCGGGCCTGACCTGGAAGGGCCCCGCCCGCTTGGCCACGTCCAGGTGGTAGTTCGCCGCGATGGCGGCCCCCGGCAGCGAGTGCGCGATCCCGGAGCTGACGACCTCCTGCCCGACCACCCGGCCGCCGATGGTGAGGAAGAACAGGGCAGAGTAGTGCACGTCCCCGCTGAGCACCAGGAGCCGGTCTTTCGGGTTGGACGCGAAGTGGTCCCCGAGGACGTGGAGCAGGCGCTCCCTCGCCTCCCGGTTGTCGGGGCTGTCCCAGCTGTCCCTCAGGTCGTCGTCCAGCTCGGAGATGCTCGCTTTCTTCAGGAGCCGGTTGGGGAACAGGGGGACACCGACGGTGAGGACGTACAGGTCCCCGTTCTCCGGCCTGCCGCGGGCCAGCCACTCCCGCACCGCGCTCCGCTCGGTCTCCTCGAAGATGGAAGGGCTCCGCCCCCGGGTGGACCTGGAGTCGAGCATGAGCACGTGCGTGCGCTCTCCGTGGCTGAACGGCGTGTGCAGCGTCTGCCCGCCGGCCACCAGCGCGTCGTACCCGGCCTGGCTCAGCGTGCCCGGCGCATAGGAGCGCAGCAGCTGGTTGGCGATGAACGCGTGCCGCGCGACGCGGAAGTAGGTGCTCATCGTGTCCGACCGCTCGTCGTCCTGCGAGCCCCAGCCGTCGCGGATCTCGTGGTCGTCCCACATCATGAACGACGGCAGCTTCGAGAACGCCTGCGCGACGGGGGGCAGCGAGAAGTTGTAGCGGTACACGGCGTCGAGGGCGCCGTACAGCGAGTCGGCGTCGGTGTGGACCAGCCACCGGTTCGAGTCCCGCCCCCTGAAGAAGGCCAGCGGCCGCGGGGTGTTCGGGTCGGGGTCCACGTAGACCTGGTCCCCCAGCCCCAGGACGAACGCCGGCCGCTCGGGGAGCTGCCCCCGGCTGTCCTCTCCCCCGGCCCGGGCGCCCATCCTCAGCCACAGCGACAGGTCGCGGGCGTAGATGCCGCCGCCGTGCCCGGTGCTGAACGGCTCGCTGCAGCTGTAGGCGAGGAAGCTGAAGCGGCCGGGGTCGGGCGACTGCGGGAGCACGGGGACGACCACCTGCGCGGAGCTGCCTCCCACGCGGAGGGTGCAGGGGAGCGGCGCGGCGCCGCCGTCGCTCCGGGTGATGGCGAGCTTGGAGACGCCGAACCGGGCGTCGTGCACTTCCTCGCGCACGTCGACGGCGTCGGTGCCGGCGCACGCGATGCTCCAGCTCCGGGCGGCGGCGCCCCGGCCGGCGTCCGACCTGGCCCACGCGGCGATCCGGTTCCCCGCCGCGGCGCCCAGGTGCACCACCACCGGCGGCACCTCGCCGCCCACGGAGCTCCAGATGGCCTGGTAGCGCTCCCGGAGAGCAGCAGGGCCGATCCGTGTGATGGGGGCCTCGGGTGCGGGGGCGGACTGGACGGCGGTGCCGCACGCCGCGCCGATGAGCGGAAGGGCTACGGCGAGCACGGACCTGGCGACTGGAGTCATGCGGACTTGCCCCGGTGTGGTGGATACGTGGCGATGGGGTGAGGGGGCTCGAATGCGGCCGCTGCCGATTCTATCAGGTCCCGACGTGCCGGAACAGATCAGGCTCGACGATCAGGCCTCGCTTCGTCCCTCGGTGCCGGAGCCATGTTGGATGGACACGGACGCGCGGATTCCCACGGCCCGCCGGAAGGGAGGCGAGCCGCGCGGCCCGGTGCGTCGTCAGGGGCGTGGGGGAGAGGCCGGCATGTTACCAGATCCGACGCACACCATACGCATCGAGCGCGGCGTCCACGCTGATGATCGGCAGGTCTTCTGCGCGTGCCTGAGCAACGAGCAGGCGGTCGAATGGGTCGCGGTGGTGGAGCGGCAAGCGGATCAGTTCGGCGAGGTGGGCGAGCTCGATTCCCAGCACGCCGATCTGCTGGCGCTCCAGCTGCTCAGGAATGAACTCTACGAAGAGGGCGCTCCAGGGAGAGCTTGCCGAGGCCATGCTTGATGGCGATCTCCCACAGGCTCGCCATGCTGACCGATATGAGGTTCTCTCGGGATTCGATGAGTGTGCGGGCGGGGCGGCTCAGCCGTTCGCTGCCGCTGATGAACCAGATAAAGCTGTGCGTGTCCAGCAGCGCGCGCGTAGGCATCGGCTGGGCTACATGTACTCCCGGAAGTCTTCGAGCGGCGCGTCGAAGTCCTCGGCCATGTGGATCAACCCACGAGCGCTGCCGAACTCGCGCGGCCGTTGCGCCCGGTTGATGGGGATGATCCTGGCGACGGGCTCTCCTCCCTCCGTGAGGATCACTTCCTCTCCGCGGGCGGCCTCCTGGACCAGCTCCGCGAGGCGGGCCTGGGCCTGGCTCAGGTCGATTGCGTGCTCTCCCATCGGCGTGCTCCTGGGACGGTGATCTCCTGCCGGTGACGGAAGATAACACGGGCTCGCCACACCCGCACCGGCTGGAGCCGTGAGCCTACCAACCCCACTGCACAGTCGCTAGCCGCGCGGGGGCGAGGCGAGCATGTCGGCGTTGAACTGCCCGGACCGGCCCCGGGGGATGCTGAGCGACTGCCAGGTGTCCGACTGGAGGTGCTTGGCGAGGAAGACGATCTGCCCCGCGTGGTAGGCAGCGTGCGCGAGCTGGCGGTTGATGGCCTGCACCAGCGAGTGCGGCTCTCCGCGGATGCGGACGCTGCGGTCGAGGTCGGCGGGAGTGAGCGCCTCCAGGGAGTCGAGCGCGCAGGTCCAGCCCGCTTCCCAGGACTGCATCAGGGCGGCGCGGGTGTCGGAGGGGGTGATCTCGAACTCGGAGTCCCGGTCGCGGTCCGGCTTCTCACCGTCGGAGGTGAGCAGGTCGGTCCAGCGCGAGAGCAGGTTGCCGGCCATGTGCTTGACCAGCACGGCCAGGCTGTTCGACTCCGCGTCGAGGGCGGCGAAGAACTGTGCGTCGGTGACGCGGGCGAGCGACTGGTCCGCGAGCGCCTTCTGCTTGCGGAACGTCGCGGCAGAATCCCGCAGGTATTCCGTCCGGACCGGATCTTCCATTCACCACCTCCTCAAAGGAAGAACGGACGCGCCCGGCGGTTCGAGATCGGGGCGCGCCGGGGATGCGGGTGATCTATCGACAGGTCTTATAGCGATAGCAAACGCTTGTTGGATGCGACTGCAGCTGATCCTCGCTGCCGCTTGCCTACGGCATTGGGCCGCACTGATGGCCGTTGAAGTTTTTGGGGGCGCTGCATCTGGTGTGCGACCTTATCTGTGTGCTTGGCAAGCGGCTTCATAGATCTACTCATCGAGCCGTGGTAAACTATGAGGCATTCGTTGCAGCTGCTTGTGACACGCTTTGGAGAGGACATGCAGCCAGCGATCACAGAAGGCGTCCATATCTTCGCCGTCTATAAGAACTGGATGGTATGAGGTTTGCACCTCCGTCATAGCATTCCAGTGAGCCTTGTCAGCACGTTCAGGAGGTAGGGCAATCGGTGAAAACTTGAATGATCCCATGAGGGGATTCGCTTCGTAACCTACCTCAAACCACCGGTACTCCGCTTGCGAATATTCACGCCTCGTGAACCACAAGGATGCTGACCGGATATGTTGCGGGTTCGACTGTTCCACTACGATGACCGAGCCGCAGATTACATCCCACTTCGAATGGGGAAAGGCCTCCGCGGAATATTGATCGGTTTGGAGACTGAGTTTGAGCACTGCACCAGCAATTCGGATCTCAAGTCGTCCAGAGTTCTCTAGAATACTCGCTCCGGGTACAGTATCAGTAACGCGTTGCCGTAGTTCGGTGGAAATCTCACGAAGAATCAATTTCGCATCCTCTGCAATCGCCGCGCGTTTAGAAGCTTCCGCCCGGACACGCTGCCTCTCAGCCTCAGCTTCGGACTGTTGTTGCTCATATGCGGCAGCCGCTGCAGCTAAGTGCTGAACTGGATCATTTCCCGAACCCTTGGCGGACTCCCGCTGGATTGAGAGAAGGATTTCCCTGACGCGAGGGCGTGGTGGCCTAACTTCTGGAGACTTTCGTAGCATTAGCGCAACAAGCCCGCGCATCTGGTTACTTGCGCCTCCTAATGGAGGTGGCGCCTGCCGAAGGTGCCCCTCACGTAACGCAGCCGGGGTACCGGTGAACGGTGGCTGACCTGTCAGCAAGGCGTACGCAATACATCCCAGAGCATATATGTCTGTTGCTGCTGTCGCATGTTCGTAATTCCACTGCTCTGGAGCGGCGAATTGAGGGCTGAGAGCCTCTTTGAGAGTTTGCAGTGAAGTACTGTCTTCCACAAAGCGAGCGATACCGAAATCAGCGATTTTCCAGAGGCCTCCATGTGCCAGAATATTGCCAGGTTTTAGGTCCCGGTGGACAATGTGGTTTGCTTCTTCCAAGCCCTGAGTAATCTGAAGCAGAACGTCCGCCGCTTCCGCCTCTCCTAGAGGGCCGTTCTTGTTGAGGTAGTCCTGAAGGCTTTGCTCAGCGACCGGCATTATTACGAAATATCCATCGGAGTTGGCATCCTGCCCCGCATCGAGTACCGGCATTACATGGGTGAAGGTTCGCCCAGCGAGATCCTGCGCAAGCGAGAGTTCGCGATGAGCCGCATCCGCTGCATTTATGTGTAGCCGCTTTACCGCCACCTGCCCACCAGCCTCGTCGGTGCCGGCGTAGACCGCGCCGAACCCGCCTCTCGGACCTAGCTGATGACCAGGATCATACTTCCAAACCCCGCCTGGTAGACGAACTTCGACTGTAGACATAGATATGGCGGTTTGTGAAGGTTCTCTGCTATCACACGTAAGATGCTTCAGTTGTGCCTATGCTTATAGTCAGCAATAGGCGAGGGTGCGAAGCCTCCATGGCCAAGTTGTGCCAACGCGGCGTGACGCAAATCCCGTACAAAGCGCAGTTGAAAACGATTAGCACGTCGATCCGAATAGAGTAAGATAGCAAATTACCAGCGACTCAGCCCCACCAACAAGCACTCCTACCGTCCCTGAAGCAACACCTCCATGTCAGGGGGGGGGCACACTCCTCCGCGTCCCCGTACCTTCGTTACTGTCGTAATCGGCACGGTCGCCCGTTAGCTTGCACGGGACCACCACCGGTTTCCCTTCACGCGGAGGAAAGTATGAAGAAGCTTCGGGTCGTTCTGGGCGTGTGTGCCCTTGGGGCGGGACTGGCGGCCTGCGAGGCGGCTGTGCCGCTGGTGGAACCGACACAGCGCCCGGCAGCGCAGTTGAGCGGAATCGGTGCCGCGAGCAGTCAGGGTGCGGACAGCACCGCGTTCGAGGCGGGCACCGGCGTAGGGAGCGGCCACTGAAAGAGCCAGAACCTTCCTTAATCGGGAGGGTAGTTCTCGGGGAAGAAAGCCGTCCCGGGGTTCAGCGACTCCGGGGCGGGCGTTACTGAGTTGACGGAAGCAGTTGTACGGGCTGACTCAGGGCTGACCTCCACTCTGGAACGATCGTTCCGCAAGCAGGGAAAAACCCACCCACCCCCACCCGGCAGTTTCTTCCGCTGAGCGGCTTTTACCCCCCTCCCCAAGCAGCAACCCTGAACCTCGATCGCAGTCCGCAAGTGACTGTGTAAGGATATTTTACACCCCGCCGTACCCGCGGCAAAACAGGCACGCCCCATCTGGCCCGGGGCGTGCCTTTCCCGTTGCCCGAAACATCCGCCGCAAGCACCGCAACCGAGAAGAGAGCCCCGACCCGTGTCGCACGTCCTGATCGTCGACCTCGCCCGCAACGCCGTCATGCTGGCCCTGATAGTAGCC
The DNA here is from genome assembly GCA_963733105.1 of uncultured Gemmatimonadales bacterium. Taxonomy (GTDB): domain Bacteria; phylum Gemmatimonadota; class Gemmatimonadetes; order Longimicrobiales; family Longimicrobiaceae; genus JAFAYN01. Next base: position 570,786 of record CAVTCB010000018.1, read on the forward strand.
GGCCCGCTCCTGCTGGTGGCGCTCGGCGTCGGGCTCGTGATCAGCGTGGTGCAGGCCGTCACGCAGATCCAGGAGCAGACCCTGTCCTTCGTCCCCAAGCTCCTGGCCGTCTCCGCCGTGTTCCTGCTGGCGCTCCCGTGGATGCTCCAGATGCTGGTGAAGTACACCGTCGAGCTGTTCCGCAGCCTCCCCACCCTGGTCTCGTGACCGCGCCCGTGTTCGACCCGTTCGCCCCCGGCGGGGGCGCCGCGCTCGTGCTCGTCGGCGCCCGCGTGGGCGGGCTGGTGATGATCGCGCCCGTGTTCTCCGCGCGCACCATCCCCATGACCGTGCGCACCGCCGTGCTGGTGCTCCTGGCCGTGCTCCTCCAGCCCGTCGCCGTGGGCCACCTGGGCGGCGCCGAGCCGCGCATCACCGCCGCCGGGCTCCTGGGCGAGACCCTCATCGGCTTCGCCATCGGGCTGGGCGCCGCCGCCGTCGTGGGCGCCGCCGAAGTCGCCGGCGAGCTGATGACCACCCAGGTGGGGCTCTCCGGCGCCGCGCTGCTGGACCCGCTCTCCAACCAGTCCGTCCCGGTGCTCGGGCAGCTCATGCAGCTCTTCGCCGTCGCGCTCCTCCTGGCGTTCGACGCGCACCTCGCCATGATCGACGCCGTCGCCGCCTCCCTCCGCTACATCCCCGTGGGCTCCCCCGTGGACTTCCGCGGGGGGATGGCCGCCATGGTGTCGCTGGGGGGCACGCTGTTCTCGCTGGGGCTGCGCTTCGCCGCGCCCGTGCTGGCCGCCGTGCTCATCGCCAACGTCGCCCTCGCCGTGCTGAGCCGCGTCGCGCCCTCGCTCAACGTCCTCTCCGTCGCCTTCCCCATCCAGATCGGGCTGGGGCTCTTCACCCTCGCCGCCGCCCTCCCGCTCATAGCCGCCTGGTTCACCGGGTGGGGCGCCGCGTACGAAGGCACCCTCGACCACCTGCTGGGCGCCCTCCGCGGCGCCGGGGGGCGCTGAGGTGGCCGACACCGACCAGGAGAAGACCGAGGAAGCCACCCCCAAGCGGCGCGACGAAGCGCTCGCCGAGGGGCGCATCCCGCGCAGCCAGGAGCTGAACTCCGCCATCCTCCTCCTGGGCTCCGCCGTGGTGCTCAAGAGCGCCGGGGGCGGGCTGGGGACCGCCCTCGCCACCGGGATGACCACCGGGCTCCTCGCCGCCGGCTCCGCGCGGATGGACGCCGCCGGGGCCGTCGCCCTGGTGCAGGCCACCGGGGGGAGGGCGCTCGCCGCGCTCGCCGTCTTCCTCCTCGCCATGGCCGGGATCGCCCTGGCCGTGGCCGCCGCGCAGGCGCGCGGCGTCGCCTCGCTCAAGCCCGTCACCCCCCAGTGGGGGCGCATCGACCCGCTGGCCAACGGCGCGCGGATGCTGGGCGCGCAGCCCTGGATGGAGCTGGGGAAGTCGCTCGCCAAGCTCGCCATCGTCGCCGCCGCCGTGCGCGGCTCCCTGGCCGACGCCTGGCCCGAGATCCTGGCGCTCGCGCAGGAGTCCCCCGTGGGGCTGCTGGAGGTGGTGCGGCGCTACGGCATCCGCCTCCTCCAGACCGCCGGCTTCTCCTACCTGGCCTTCGCCGGGGTGGACGTGTTCCTCCAGCTCCGCCAGCACGAGAAGGGGCTGCGCATGACCAAGGACGAGGTCAAGCGGGAGATGAAGGAGAGCGACGGCGACCCGCTCCTCAAGGCGCGCATGCGCAGCATGGCCCGCTCCCTCGCCCGCAAGCAGATGCTCCGCGACGTGCCGCAGGCCGACGTGGTCATCACCAACCCGACGCACATCGCCGTGGCGATCCGGTACGACCCCGACAAGGCCCCCGCCCCCATGATCGTGGCGATGGGGCAGCGCAAGGTGGCCGAGCGCATCAAGCAGATCGCGCGGGAGAACGGCGTCCCCTGCGTGGAGAACAAGCCCGTCGCCCGCGCCCTCCTGGCGAGCGCGCAGGTGGGGATGATGATCCCCCAGGAGCTGTACGTCGCCGTGGCCGAGGTGCTGGCCTTCGTGATCCGCCAGCGGCAGGCCCGCAACGGCTGGCCGGGGAGCGCCCTCGGATGAGCGCCGCCGCCATCTCCGTAGAGGGGCCCTTCCGGCGCAACGCCGAGGTGGGGCTCGCCGTGGCCGTGGTGCTGGTGATCGCCCTGCTGGTGGTCCCGCTCCCCGGCGTGGTGCTGGACCTCCTCCTGGCGCTCAGCATCGGGCTGTCGCTGGTGGTCCTCCTGGCGTCGGTCTATACCACCGACCCGCTGGAGTTCTCGTCCTTCCCGTCGCTCCTCCTCCTCCTCACCCTCTTCCGGCTGGGGCTCAACGTCAGCAGCACCCGGCTCATCCTGAGCGAGGGGCACGCCGGCGACGTCATCGAGGCGTTCGGCCAGTTCGTCATCGGGGGGAACTACGCCGTCGGGATCGTCCTCTTCCTGATCCTGGTGGGGATCAACTTCATCGTCATCACCAAGGGCGCCGGGCGCATCGCCGAGGTGGCGGCGCGCTTCACCCTCGACGCCATGCCCGGGAAGCAGATGGCCATCGACGCCGACCTGGGCGCCGGGCTCATCGACGAGGCCGAGGCGCGGCGGCGGCGCGAGGAGATCTCCCGCGCCGGCCGACTTCTACGGCGCCATGGACGGCTCCGGGAAGTTCGTGAAGGGCGACGCCGTGGCCGGGCTCCTCATCACCGCCATCAACCTGGTGGGCGGCTTCTTCATCGGCGTGGTGCAGCGGGGGATGCCGATGAGCCAGGCGCTCTCGCAGTACACCATCCTCACCGTGGGCGACGGCCTGGTGTCGCAGATCCCGGCGCTCATCGTGAGCACCGCCTCCGGGATCATGGTCACCAACGCCGGCGGGGGGACGCGGATGGGGCCCACCCTCGCCACGCAGCTGGGGGCGCACCCGCGGGCGCTCTGGATCACCGCCGGGGTGCTGGGGCTGTTCGGGATCGCCCCCGGGCTCCCGGCGCTCCCCTTCCTGGCGCTGGGCGGGGGGACCGCGCTCCTGGCCCGCGCCGCCACGGCCGGGGAGAAGGCCCGCGCGCAACGGGCCGAGGCCGTGGAGACCGAGCAGCGGCAGAAGGAGCTCCCGCCGGCCGCGGACCCCATGCGCGACCTGATCCAGGTGGACCCCATCGAGCTGGAGGTGGGCTACGCCCTGATCCCGCTGGTGGACGAGCGGCAGGGGGGCGACCTCCTGGAGCGGATCGGGCTGCTCCGCAAGCAGGCCGCGCAGGAGCTGGGGATCCTCGATCCCCGCCGTGCGCATCCGCGACGACATCCGCCTCCCCGCCAACGAGTACGTGCTCAAGCTGCGCGGCGCCGAGGTGGCGCGCGGCGAGGTGATGCCCCGCTTCCTCCTGGCGCTGGACACCGGCGGCGTGGTGGCCCCCGTCGAGGGGCTGGAGACCGTCGACCCCAGCTTCGGGATGCCGGCGCGCTGGATCTCCGCCGCGCGGCGGCTGGACGCCGAGTCGTACGGCTACGTGGTGGTGGAGCCTTCCACCGTGGTCGCCACGCACCTGATGGAGGTGCTCAAGGGGAACGCCGGCGAGCTGCTGGGTCGGCAGGACGTGCAGGAGATGGTGGAGACGCTCAAGCGCACGCACCCCGCGCTGGTGGACGACATCCTCCCCGCCAAGGTGTCGCTGGGGACGCTGCACCGGGTGCTCCAGCGGCTGCTGCGGGAGCGGGTCCCCATCCGCGACCTGGTCACCGTGCTGGAGGCGCTGGGCGACGCCGCCGAGACCACCAAGGACGCCGAGGCGCTCACCGAGCACGTCCGCCGCGCCCTCAGCAACGTCATCGCGCGGCAGCACATGGACGCCACCGGGACGGTGCGGGGGATCACCGTGGGGCCGCGGCTGGAGGCGGCGCTCATGGGGCTCTTCTCCCCGCGCCCGGGGCAGCAGGGGATGATGCTGCTCAACCCCGACTCGCTCGCCAACCTGCTCCGCGACCTGAACACCCTTGCCACCGCGCACGCCGCCGAGGGGCGGATGCTCCCGCTGATCGCCCCGCCCTCGCTGCGGGTGGGGATCCGGCGGCTGGTGGAGCCCGTGCTCCCCGGCCTCCCGGTGGTGTCGCTGGCGGAGCTTCCCCCGCAGGTGTCGCTGGACGGCGTCGCCACCTGGGAGCTGAACGATGCGGCTTGAGACCTTCCGCGGCCCCGACCTGGGCGCCGTCTCGGAGCGCGCGTACGCCGTGCTGGGGCGCGACGCCATGATCGTCCGCACCCGCGTGCTGCGCGAGGGGGACCGGACCCTGGTGGAGGTGACCGCCACCCCGGCGCACGAGGTGGAGCGGCTGCGCGCGCAGCTCGCCCCCGGGCGGCTCCCCCTCCCCGGCGAGCGGGGGCGCCCCTTCGTGCTGGCGCTGGTGGGGCCCACCGGGGCGGGGAAGACCACCACCGCCGCCAAGCTCGCCACCCACCCCGCGGCCTTCGGGAGCTGGCGGGTGGGGCTCCTCACCCTGGACACCTTTCGCGTGGGGGCGCTGGAGCAGCTGGGGAGCTACGCCGACATCGCCGGGCTCCCGCTGGAGGTGGCGTACGAGGCACGCGAGGTCCCCGAGGCGCTGAAGCGGCTGCGCGCCTGCGACGCGGTGCTGGTGGACACCCCCGGGCGGAGCCCGCGCGCCGCGGAGCTGAACGCCGAGTGGCGGGCCAGCCTGGCCGCGGCCGCCCCGGACGAGACCCACCTGGTGCTCCCCGCCACCCTGCGCACCGACGTGGCGCTCGCCGCGCGCGGCGCCTTCGAGGAGTTCGGGGCCACGCACCTCCTCCTCACCAAGCTGGACGAGGTCCCCGGCGAGGCCGGGGTGGCGGAGCTGGCGCTGCGCATGGAGCTCCCCGCCCGCTGGGCCACCGACGGGCAGGAGGTCCCCGCCGACCTGCGCCCGGCCGGCGCCCGCGTCATGGCGTCGCTGGCCGGCGGGCCGGAGCGGGGGGCCGCGTGAGCACGCAGACGGAGGGGCTGCGGCGCCTCGTCGCCGGTCGTGCGCCCGCCGGGCGCGCCCCGGGGGCGGCCGCGCACGTGGTGGTGGTGGGGAGCGGGAAGGGCGGGGTGGGGACCTCCACCGCGGCGGCGCTCCTGGCGCTGGCCGCGGCGGGGCGGGGGACCCCCACCCTCCTGGTGGACGCCGACGAGGGGCTGGGGACGCTCCCCCTCCTCCTGGGCGTGCGCCCGCGCGGGACGCTGGGGATGCTGCGCGGCGGCGCCACCGAGCCGCGCGACCTCCTGGTGCCGCTGGGCGACACGCTCGACCTCCTCCCCGGCGGGGCGGGGGACCCGGGGGCGCCGCCCCTGGCCCCCGCGGAGCGCCGGGCCCTCTTCCGGCGCGTCGCCGCCCTGTACGGCGGCTACGGGCTGGTGGTGGTGGACGGGGGCTCGCGGCTGGACTCGGTGCTGGCGGCGTGCTCCGCCGGCGCGGGGCGCCTCCTGGCCGTGGCCACCCCGGAGCGGATCGCGCTGGCCGGGGCGTACGCCCTCCTCAAGGCGGTCCACGAGCGCGTCCCCGGGCTGGCGGTGGAGGTGCTCCTCAACGAGGCGGACGAGACCGGGGCGCGGGAGGGCTTCGAGCACCTGCGCACCGCCGCGGGGCTCTTCCTGGACCGCGCCGTGGAGCTGGCCGGCGCCCTCCCCTCCGACTCCTCGCTGCGGGCGGGCGTCGGGGCGGGGATGCCGCTGCAGGACGCCGCCGCGGCCTCCCCCACCGCCCTGGCGGCGGACCGGGTGGCGGCGCGGCTCCTCCGGTAAAAGGCGCCCTCCCCACCCGGGAAGAAACTGCCGCAGAGCGCTTTTTTCCCACCCCCCCGGCGCGGTCCCGCGGCTCGGCCGAAAATCGCAAGTCGAGCAGAATCAGCAACATACGCCGGGCGAATCCCGGCTTTGCGAAGTGCGCCGGACGCGGTCCGGTGCGTGCCTATATAAGGGAGCGTGAGCCGGACGGAGATCGGCTCGCTCCCTTCCACCGGAGATCTGGAACCATGACTACGACGGCCCTCTGGACTGCGCACGCGGGCGGTGACTCGGCGGCGCGCGAGAAGCTCCTCACCGAGCACCTGGGGCTCGTGCACCACGTGGCCCGCCAGGTCTCCCGCAGCCTCACGGTGGAGGCCGACTTCGACGAGCTGGTCAGCGCCGGGAGCATGGGGCTGATGAACGCGCTGGACACCTTCGACCCCTCCCGGGGGCTGGCGTTCAGCACCTTCGCGGCCCCCCGCATCCGCGGCGCCATCCTGGACGACCTGCGCCGTCAGGACCACGTCCCCCGCTCCATCCGCCGCAAGACGCGCGAGATCTCCGCGGCGCGCGAGGCGCTCATGCGGACCCTGGGGCGCACCCCGGACGACCGCGAGCTGGCGGAGCAGATGGGGGTGGAGCTGGAGACCTTCTGGCGCTGGAGCGGCGAGGTGGAGGGGACCATGCACATCCCGCTCGACGACCGCTCGGTCGACGACCGCGACGGGCGCTCCGTGACCCCCGCCGACGTCCTGGCCGGCGAGACGCACGTCGACATCGAGGACCGGCTGAACCTGGGGGAGGAGGTGGAGATCCTCCGCGACGCCATCCTCCGCCTCAAGGAGCAGGAGCGGATCGTCCTCTCGCTGTACTACTACGAGGAGATGAAGCTGCACCAGATCGCCACCATCCTGGAGCTGACCGAGTCGCGCGTGTCGCAGATCCGCTCCAAGGCCATCTCCCGCCTGCGCGGCGAGCTGGCCCCGCTCCGGGAGCAGGTCGCGTGAGCGCCGTCCTCCCCGCCGCGCTGGCCGGGGTGGTGGCGGTGTCGCTCCTGGCCGCGGGCTTCGTGTCCCGCGTCCGCGGCGCCGGCAGGCTCCCCGCGAAGGTGAGGTCGCTGGCGGCGCGCGGCGCCGCCCCCGCCGAGATCGCCCGGCGCACCGGGCTGTCGCGCGACGGAGTGGTCCTCCTCCTGGGCCGCGGGGCGAGGGCCGCGTGAGGCCGAGCAACGGGATGGCGAGCGCCGCGAGCGCGCTCCGCTACTGGGAGCGCCGCCAGGAGGTGGCGGCCCACAACCTGGCCAACGTGTCCACGGACGGGTTCAAGGCGGAGCGGGTGTTCGCGCGGATGATCGACGACGCGCTCCCGGTGGCCGACACCGCCACCGACCTGAGCGGCGGGACGCTGAAGCCGAGCGGCGCGCCGCTGGACCTGGCGCTGGAGGGCCCCGGCTTCTTCGTGGTGGGGACGGAGGGGGGGGAGCGGTGGAGCCGCGGCGGGTCGTTCCGGCTGGACCCGGCGGGACAGGTGGTGGACGCCTCCGGCAACGCCCTCCTGGGCGAGGACGGCCCCGTGACCGTCCCCGCCGGCGGCGCCGTCGCCATCGACCGCGAGGGCGTGGTGCGGGTGGACGGCAGGGAGGTGGCGAAGCTCCGGGTGGAGACCTCGCCCCCCGGCGTCCGCCTGGCGCACGAGGCCGGGACGCTCTTCGTCCCCGACGCCGGCCGCGCCCCCGCGGGGGGCGACGCGCGCCAGGTCCGCCAGGGCTTCACCGAGGAGAGCAACGTCAGCTCCGTGGGCTCGCTGGTGGACATGATCTCCGTGCAGCGCGCCTACGCCTCGGTGCAGAAGGCGGTCACCACGCTGGACGGCATCCGGCAGACCATCTCGACGGAGCTGGGGAAGCCGGTATAGCAGGGGACAGGGGATAGGGGACAGGGAACAGCCTGCAACTGCGGACCACACGGTCCGCCGGCTCCCGGTCTGCCGCCCCCTCCTCCCATGACGGTGTGGCTCGTCTTTCGTCTTTGTCTTTGGCTTGCTGTCCCCTGTTCCCTGTACCCTGTTCCCTATCATGGATCCAGCACTGCGCACCGCGGCCACCGGGATGATGGCCCAGCAGACCCGCAGCGAGGTGATCGCCAACAACCTGGCGAACGTCAACACCACGGGGTTCAAGCGGAGCCGCGCGCACTTCGAGGACCTCCTGTACCAGACGGTGCAGGGGACGGCCACCGTCGGCGGGCCCGACAACCAGACCGTCCCCGCCATCCAGGTGGGGCGCGGGACGCACCTCTCGTCCGTGCAGCGGCTGCACGCGCAGGGGCCCATCGAGACCACCTCGCGCTCGCTCGACCTGGCGATCGAGGGGGAAGGGTTCTTCACCGTGCAGCTCCCCAGCGGGACCACGGCGTACACCCGCGACGGGAGCCTCGCCATCTCCGACCAGGGGACGCTGGTCACCCAGGGCGGCTACACCGTGGTCCCCGGGATCAAGGTCCCCAACGACCTGTCGGAGGTCAACGTCTCCCGCACCGGAGTGGTGACCGGGCAGCGGACCGGCTCCCCCGAGCCGGTGGAGCTGGGGCGGATCGAGATGGCCCGCTTCGTCAACCCGTCCGGGCTCCTTTCCGCGGGGGAGAACCTGTACACGCAGACCGCCGCCTCCGGCGAGCCGATCCAGGGCTTCGCGCAGGAGGACGGGATGGGGCGCATCCTCCAGGGGGCGCTGGAGGGGAGCAACGTGGAGATCGTGCAGGAGATGGTGGACATGATCGCCTCCATGCGCGCCTACGAGATCAACTCCAAGTCCATCAAGAACAGCGAGCAGATGTCGGAGATCGCCTCCTCCATGGTGCGGTAGGATGACCTCCGCGCTCCTCCTCGTACTGGCGCTCGCCGCGGCGCCCCCCGCCCCCGCCGACACGGCGGGGCGGGCGGCGGCGTGGTCGCCCCCGGCCGGGCTGGCGCGCCGCGTGGCCGGGGAGGTCGCGGAGCGCTGGGGGGTGGAGGCCGCGTCGGTGCGGCTGGAGTGGCCCACCGCCTCCGCCGCCCCGGTGGACTCCGCCGCCCCCTTCCGCCTGGGCGGGACCGGCGTCGGGGGATACTGGAGCGTGGTCCTCCCCGGGAGGCCGCTCCTGCGCGTCCGCGCCGGGGTGGAGCGGAGGGTCCCGGTGGCCGCCCGCGCCGTGGCGCGGGGCGCCACCCTCGCCGCGGAGGACGTGGCGGTGGCGCCGGTGGTGGAGCACGGCCCGCCCCGCGCGGAGGGCCCCGCGCCGGGCGCCGGGTGGACCGCGCGCCGGGGGATCGCGGCCGGGGAGCCGCTCCGCGAGCCCGCGGTGGGGCCGCCGCTCCTGGTGCGCGCGGGGGAGCCCGCCGAGGTGGTGTGGAGCGGGAGCGGGGTGCAGGTGAGGCTGCGGGGCGTCGCGCTCGGCTCCGCGAGCGAGGGCGGGCGAGTGGCGGTCCGGATCGACACGGCGCGGCGGCTGGAGGGGGTGGCGGTCGCCCCCGGGATCGTCCGCGTCCAACCGTGAAGCGCAGAGGCACCCAGAGATGAACAGCTTCCGCCCGATCCCCGGGCTCCTCTTCCTCCTCGCTGCGGCCGTGGCCGCCGCGCCGGAGGCCCGCGCCCAGGACGCCGCGCCCCGCAGGGCCGCGCCGCGCTCGTGGACCTCCGACCGCCGCGACTTCGCCGTGGGCGACGTGGTCACCGTGCTGGTGGACGAGTCCACCGTGGCCTCGGCCAACAAGGGGAGCTACGCCAGCGAGACGCGCAGCCGCGACCTGGAGCTGGGCGCCTCCGGCACCGGGCTGGCCGCCTCGCTCCCCGCCACCGGCGCCCGCGTGGGCACCGGGAGCGCCGGCGAGTCGCGCCAGCGCGGCGAGGCCACCCGCGCCACCCGCTTCACCGGCGAGCTGAGCGCCCGGGTGGACTCCGTGGGCGCGGGCGGGCTCCTCCGCATCCGCGGCCGCAAGGTGGTGGACGTGGACCGCAACCGCGAGGAGATCGCCTTCACCGGGTGGGTCCGCCCGCAGGACGTGTCGCGCGACAACACCGTGGACTCCTGGCGCGTCGCCGACGCCGAGCTGGTCTACACCGGGAAGGGATCGCTCGGGAAGCCCCGCACGGGGATCCTGGGACGCATCCTGGGGATGGTGTGGCCGTGACCAGGAACCGCAGGGGACAGGGAACAGGGGACAGGGGACAGCCGGCAAGGGCGGCCCTCACCCGCTCGCTTAGGCTCGCACCCTCTCCCAATTCTGGGAGAGGGTTGGAGGACGCGGCGGCCCCGTCGTTCTCCCCTCCCCCCTTGTGGGGGAGGGGCCGGGGGTGGGGGGTAGCCCTCCGGGCGGTGCTGCTCCTGGCGGGGCTGGTGCTGGCGCCGCTCGCGGCCGGCGCGCAGGAGGTGCGCATCCGCGACCTGACGCTGGGGGACGCGGCGGTCCCGGTGCGGCTGGTGGGGTACGGGCTGGTGACCGGGCTGGACGGGACCGGCGACCGCGGGCTCGGGGCGCGAGGGGCGGGGCAGACGGTGCAGTCCGTCGCCAACCTCCTGCGGCGCTTCGACGTGGAGGTCCCCGCGGAGATGCTCCGCACCCGCAACGTGGCCGCGGTGCTGGTGACCGCCGAGGTGTCGCCCTACCTGCGCGCCGGAGCCCGCTTCAACGTCGCCGTCTCCTCGGTGGGGGACGCCCGCTCGCTGCGCGGCGGCGTGCTCTGGATGACCCCGCTGGTGGCCGAGGCGGGGGGCACGCCCGTCGCCACGGCGCAGGGGGCGCTCCTGGTCAGCGACGGGGGGCAGGCCCGCGGCTCGTACGCGGTGGAGACCACCGCGCGCAGTCCCGAGGGCGGGCTCCTGGAGGGCGACCTCCCGCGCCCCGCCTTCGCCCGGCAGTCGCGGCTGGTGCTGCGCGAGCCCGACCTGGGGACCGCCACGCGCATCGCCGCGGCGGTGAACGGGGCGCTGGGCGCCGGGAGCGCCGCGGTGGAGGACCCCGGCGCGGTGGCGCTGACGCCGCGCGGGAACGAGGACCGCGCCACCCTCCTGGCCCGCATCGGCGAGCTGCGCGTGCGCCCCGACCGCCCCAACCGGCTGGTGATCGACGGGCGCGACGGCACCGTGGTGGCCGGGGGCGACATGCAGGTGGGGGAGGCCACGGTGAGCCACGGCGCGGTCACGCTCACCGTGGGCGCGGCGGCGGGCGGCGGCGGCGCGGCGGGGCAGGGGGGCGTGCAGGTGGCCGTGGGGACGCCGGTGGTGCAGGTGGCCGCCGCGCTCCAGGCGGTCCGCACCCCGCCCTCCGAGATCGCGGCCATCTTCGAGTCGCTTCGCGCGGTGGGGGCCATCTCCGCCGAGGTGGTGATCCGGTGAGCGCCGTCCAGGGGCCCGGCGCCCCCGCGGCCGGCGCCTCGCCCGCCGGCGAGGCGGAGCGGCTGCGCCGGTCGGCGCGGCAGCTGGAGGGGGTGTTCGCCGAGCAGCTGCTCAAGGCCATGCGCGAGACCGTCCCGCGCGACGGGGCGGTGGACGGGGGGACCGGAGAGGAGATGTTCACCGGGATGCTGGACCAGTCCCTCGCCGAAGCCCTCCCCGGGAAGTGGGGGGAGCGCGGGCTGGGCGAGGCGCTCTTCCGCCAGCTGAGGTCCGCACTCCCCGCAGCCACCCGAGAGGAACGATGATGACGCAGTCGCAGCTCGCCACCGCCCCGGCCCTCCCGTCCCGCGCCTCCCTGGACGCGCTGGTGGACGCCCTCGCCTCCGAGCGGCGGCTCCTGGACGAGCTGGTGGCCATCATGCGCCGGCAGCGCTCCGCCGTGGGCGTGGACGACCTGGAGGGGGTGGACGACAGCGTCTTCGCCACGCACCGCGTGCTCCTGACGCTGAACGAGGCGCGCCGCCGCCGCCGCTCCCTGTACACCCTCCTGGGCGACCCGGAGGAGCTGCGCTTCCCCGAGCTGGAAGAGGCCTTCGGCGCCGAGGCCGCGTCCCGGCTCCGCGAGGCGCGGGAGGGGCTGCGGGGGGCGGCGCTCCACCTGTCGCGCGAGGTGGAGGTGAACCGCCGCGTCCTGCGCGAGGCGCTGGCCACCGGCGACGAGTACGTGCGCGCCCTGTGCGGCGCCCCCGACGAGCGCCGCGGCGGGCTCCTCCTGGACCGCAGGGGGTAGCGGCCGTGTCCATCGGGAGCATCCTGAGCATCGCGCGGACGGCCATGTCCGCGCACCAGCTCGCGGTGCAGGTCACCTCCCAGAACGTCGCCAACGCCGAGGTGGAGGGGTACTCCCGCCAGCGGACCACGATGGAGGCCGGCGTCCCCCTGCTCACCCCCATCGGCGCGCTGGGGACCGGGGTGGTGGTGAGCGACGTGGGGCGCATCCGCGACGCGCTCCTGGACGAGGGGTACCGCCGCGAGGCGGGGAGCGCGGCGGAGTTCGGGACGCGCCGCGACCTCCTGGCGCGGATCGAGTCCGTCTTCGGCGAGCCGTCGGAGCAGGGGCTGGCCTCCACCATGGACGCCTTCTGGTCGTCCTGGGGCGACCTGGCCAGCCACCCCAACAGCGCCACCGCGCGCGGGGTGGTGCAGCAGCGGGGGGAGCAGCTCTCCTTCCTCCTGAACAACTACGCCGGCCAGCTCGGCGACATCGGGCGCAACACCCTGGACGGGCTCCGCAACTCGCTGGGCGAGCTGAACGACCTGGCCCGGCAGGTGGCGGAGGTCAACAACCAGGTCATGGCGGCGGAGGTGGGGGGCGTCTCCGCGCCCGACCTCCGCGACGCGCGCGACCGCCTGGTGGACCGCATGGCGAAGCTCGCGCCCGTCCGCACCATCGAGCACGGCAACGGCGCCATCTCCGTGTACGTGGAGAACGTCACCGCCGTGGACGGCGGCTCGGCCAAGACCTTCACCCTGGAGGGCCCCCCGAACCGGGTGCACGTGGACGGCTCCCCCATGCCGCAGCTCGGCGGCTCGCTGGGGGCGATGCTGGAGGCGGTGAACACCGACGTCCCGGGCGCCATCGCCCGCCTGGACGCGCTGGCCGTCTCGCTGGTGTCGCACGTGAACGGGGTGCACCTGCGCGGCTGGACCGCCGCGGGCGACCTGGCCGGCGGCGCCGACTGGACCCACGCGGACCCCACCCTCCAGGGCTCGCGCGTCCCCTTCTTCGACCCGGCCACCACCGGCGCGAAGAACATCTCCCTGTCGGCGCCGGTGAAGTCGGACAAGGCCTACGTCGCGGTGGGGAAGACGCAGAACGGCCCGGCGGACAACTGGGTGGCGCTCGCGGATCTCGCAGCTCCGCACGGCGACGGGGATGGTGGGGGGGGAGTCGTTCTCCGACCACTACCGGGGGACGGTGGCGGGCGTGGCGCTCCAGGCCAGCTCGGCGGCGGGCTCCGCCGCGGTGTACGAGACGCTGGCCTCGCAGGCGGACACGCGCCGCGTCAGCGTGAGCGGGGTGTCCACGGACGAGGAGCTGGTCCAGCTCATGCGTCACCAGCAGGCCTACGCCGCGGCGGCCAAGCTGGTGAGCGCGGCCGACGAGATGGCGCAGACCGTCCTCAACATGGTCTAACGTGGAGGTGCTTCGATGCTGATCCTGAGCCGTCGCGAGGGCGACGCGATCCTGATCGAGGGCGGGATCCGCATCGTCGTGCTGGGGGTGGACCGGCGCGGAGTGCGGCTGGGGATCGAGGCCCCGCCGAGCGTGAGCATCGTCCGCGAGGAGATCGTCAACCAGATCGCCGACGAGAACCGCCGCGCCGGGGCGGCTCCCGACGCGCGCGAGTGGCTGGAGGTGATCCCGGTGCAGTCGAACCCGCAGAAGTAGGGGGAGGGTTCGGGCGTGCCCCCCGCGGGGCGCGGGGGTCGGGCTGCGGCTCCGTAAAGCACGATACGACCGTGCTTAACGGAGTCGAGCCCCGACGATACTGCCGTCGGGTCTCGCCCCTCCGGGCTCGCATCCCTCACGCAACTGTTGGCTGTGCCTGCGGTTGAATGGAGCGCCCGCCTTGGAAGGCGGGCGTTCGTGCGTCAGGAGGAGGGGAAGCGGAGCGTGCCGGCCACCTTCAGGGGGACGGGGCTGTCGAGGTTGCCGGAGGTCCCGAGCTGGCCGAACGCGTTGGAGCCCCAGCACCACACCTCGCCGCCCGTGGTGAGGCCGCAGGCGTGCTGCCTGCCGAGCGCGAGCGTGCGGAAGGCGAGCCCGCCGGCCACCGGCACGGGCACCCGCGCGCACCCGAACTCCGTCTGCTGGCTGAGGCGGCAGCTCTCCAGCGCCTGCGTGGTGCCGAGCTGCCCGGCGTCGCTGCTCCCCCAGCAGTGCGCGGCGCCCCCCTCGGCGATCCCGCAGCTGAACCCGACGACGGAGTTGGCCCGCCCGGGGTACACCGCCGCGAAGCGCAGCCCCCCCGCGACGGCCGCGGGGGTGAACACCAGCCCCCCGCCCGCCCCGTTCCCCACCTGCCCGTACAGGTTGTAGCCCCAGCAGTACGCGGCGCCCGACGCGAGCGCGCAGGTGTGCGCCCCGCCCGCGCTCACCGAGCTGAAGGCGGTGCCGGGCACCGCCACCGGCGCGGTCGCGTTCGCCGGGGTCACGCCGCTCCCCACGCCGCGCTGCCCCAGGGCGTTGGAGCCCCAGCAGCAGGTGGCTCCGGCGGTGGTGATCGCGCAGGTGTGGAGGAGCCCCGGGCTCAGGGAGCGGAAGGCGAGCCCCCCCGCCACCGGGACGGGGACCGGGCTGCTGGTGGTGGAGCCGGTCCCCAGCCTCCCGGTGGCGTTGGACCCCCAGCAGTACGCCTCCCCGCTCCGGGTCGACCCGCAGGCGTGCGACCCTCCCACGCCGACGGAGGCGAAGACGAGCCCCCCCGAGACCGGCTGCGGGACGGCCGCGTCCGTGGTGGTGCCGTTCCCGAGCTGCGCGTCCGTGTTCAGCCCCCAGCAGTACGCCGCGCCGTCGCGGGTGAGGCCGCAGGTGGTCTTCCCCGCCGCGGCCAGCGCGGTGAAGCGCAGCCCGCCGGTCACCGCCACCGGGGTGGTGCTCCCCACGTTGGTCCCCGTGCCGAGCTGGCCCACGTCGCTGGCGCCCCAGCAGTACGCCTCCCCGCGCTCCGTCAGCGCGCAGCTGTGGACGTCCCCCGCCACCAGGGACACGGCCGCGTCGGGGCGTTCGCGCTCCCCCGGCCCGGCGGGGTCGTCGCAGGCCGCGAAGAGGGCGAGCAGGGCGAAGGCGGAAGCGAGGCGGCGCATCGTGTCTCCTCGTGAAAGGGGGTGACGGGGCAAGGTAGTCGCGTCCGGACGGGGGGCAAACGGGTGAAGCGGGCTACATCCTTGCGCTCCGGCATGGGGGTGGCGCAGCTTCCCTGTCGACTCTCCGACCCGTGCCCGACGCTCGTCACGCTCCCCACCACCCGGGTCCCCCGATGAGGAAGCAGTACCATCTGCGTCCATCGCCTTCCGGCCTCCTCGCCTGGGACGTCCATCGGCTCATCCGGCTCACCGCCCACCTCCCGCACGTCGAGGTGCCGCTCGACTCGATCCGAGAGCTCGACGAGCCGTTCTGGTTCGGGGGCGGGAGCGAGGCCGCGACGTGCCGCGCGGTGGCGGACCACGCCCGGCTGATCGCGGAGACCGACCTCCGGTACCCGATCATCCTGGGTGCGGACGGCCGCGTGATGGACGGAATGCATCGCGTGGCGAAGGCGTATCTCGAGGGGCGCGCGACGGTCGTGGCGGTGCGGCTGGACGCCGATCCCGAGCCCGACTTCGTCGGGGTCGACGAGGACGCGCTCCCGTACGATGATGCGGACCGGTGACCGCCTGCTCGTGACCGGGGGGGCGCTCACGGGTGCCGCGGCCCTGCTGCACGTCGCGATCATCCTCGGCGGCCCCGACTGGTACCGGTTCTTCGGGGCGGGCGAGCGCATGGCGCGTCTCGCCGCCCGCGGCTCCGTCTACCCGGCCGCCGTCACCGCCTGCATCGCCGCCGTGCTGGGCGTGTGGGCGCTCTACGCCTTCTCGGGCGCGGGTGTGGTCCGCCGCCTCCCCTTCCTGCGCCCGGTCCTCGCGCTCGTCGCCGCCGTGTACCTGGCCCGCGGCATCCTGGGCGTCCCGGCCGTGATGCTCGCGGACGACCCGTACGCGAGCCAGCTGAAGGCGAGGATGACGTTCATGGTGGTCAGCTCCGCGGTCTGCGTCGTGCTGGGACTCTGCTACGCCGTCGGCGCCACGTCGGTCCGGAAGCGGGCCGGATAGCCGGACCCTCACCCGGACCGGCTCTTGCCGCTGTGCGGAGCGGACAGGTATCATCGTTCTTCGTCGCAGCAGTGCCGGCTCCCGCTTCCCCGCGAATGGCATCGATCCCGCTGGACCTCGACCTCGACGACGGCAGGGGAGCCTTCCTGGGTGCCCGCACCCGGTTGTACCCGCGGCTCCGCTACATGGGATCGAAGTACCGGGTGATCCCCCACCTGGCGGCGGTCCTGTCCGGCCTCCGGTTCGACACGGTGCTCGACGCCTTCTCGGGGAGCGGGGTGGTGGGGTACGCCTTGAAGGAGATGGGGAAGCGGGTGACCACCAACGACTTCCTCCACTTCCCGGCGACCGTGGCCCGCGCGGTGGTGGAGAACCCGGGCGTCCGCCTGGAGGACGAGGACGTGGAGCTGCTCCTCTCCCCCAACCGGGACGGGCGCGACTTCATCGCGAGCACCTTCGACGGGCTGTACTTCCCGCGCGAGGACCACCTCTTCCTCGACGCGGCCTGGTCGCACCTGGCGACGCTCCCCCCCTACAAGCGGGACCTCGCCGTCTCGGCGCTGTGCCTCGCGGCGGCGCGCAAGCAGCCGCGGGGCGTCTTCACGGTCACCACCTTCCGCTACGACGACGGCCGCAGGACCCTCCGGCTCCCGCTTCGCGACCTCTTCGTGGAGGCGGTGCGCGACTACAACCGCGTGGTGTTCGACAACGGGCACCGGAACTCCGCGCGGTGCGGGGACGTCTTCCAGACCGACGCCGCGGGGTTCGACCTGGTCTACCTGGACCCGCCGTACGCCCCCCCCCGCGACGACAACGACTACATCAAGCGCTACCACTTCCTGGAGGGGCTCTCCGTCTACTGGGCCGGGCAGACCATCCTGGAGGACACCATCACCAAGAAGATCCGCAAGAAGCCCACGCCGTTCGGCTCCAAGCGCACCATCAGTGACGCGCTGGAGCGGCTGGTGGCGCACTTCCGGGACAGCACCCTCGTCCTCTCCTACAGCTCCAACTCCGTGCCCGCCGCGCCCGAGATCCGGGAGATCCTTTCCGGGGTCAAGCCGGCCGTGGAGATGATCCGCGTGCCCCACCGCTACTCCTTCGGGACGCACTCCAGGGCCGCGCGCCGCGCCGTAGACGAGTACATCTTCGTGGCGGAGTGACGCGTGGCGGCACCGATCTCGTTCTCCGACTTCCTGGACTCCCTGGCCGACCTGCGCCGTCTCGCGCGCGAGGACGCGGGGGTGGCCGCCGAGGTGTCGAGAGTGGTCGCCGCGCTGCGGGAAGCGGGCCGGCCCTCCCGGGAGATGCTGGCCGACTTCGTCCGCGCGCACCCGGATTCCGTCCCGGTGCTCGCGACCTGCGTGGGTCTGACGCACGAGCAGCTGAAGAACCAGCTGAGGCACCGTCTGGGGACCAGCGGGTGGGTCACGCTCGCGCGCACTCGCGGCGAGGAACTGGTCAGGGTGCTGGACGCGGAGTTCAACCTGGTCGAGCGGCTGACCGAGCAGCTCGCCCGCGAATGGACGTTCGACGACGTGCTGCTGGAGCGCTACCTCTGGTCCAGGCGCGGCGCGGTCACCGCCGTGAGCCAGGGGCGCACCGTCGAGGACGAGGTGGAGGCGATCGTGGAGCGCGTGGGGCTCCCGCGGGACGCGCGGACGCGCTTCTCCGGGCGGGGCGGGGGGACCGCGCCGTGCGACCTGGCGATCCCGGCGGGCGGGGATCGCGCGCAGATCGTGATCGCGATGAAGAGCTACAACTCCACCGGGAGCAAGCTCACGGACGCCGTCCGCGAGATCGAGGAGATGGCGAGCGTGCGCCTGCCCAGCCAGTACGTGTACGCCGTGGTGGACGGGATCGGGTGGAAGAGCCGGCAGGCCGACCTCCGGAGGATCTACGACCTCTGGGACCGGCGCATGATCGACGGGCTGTACTCCCTCGCCCAGCTCGACCGCTTCGAAGCCGACCTCCGGGAGGCCGCCCGGAGGCTGGGCCTCGCTCCGTAGCGCCTCACCCCTCCCGCTCCCGCCGCCGCGCCTCCGGGAGCGTCGGGAATCGCACGACGATCCCGGCCCCCGTCGGCTGGGCCTCGGCGCCCACCTCCCCGAACAGCGCAGCCACGCCCGCCAGCCCCGGCGGCTCCCCGCCCGTCCCGCCCTCCACCTCCGCCTCCAGCACCACGAACCGCTCGTCGCCCGCCCAGCGCACCGACACCCGCGGCGCGCCCCGCTCCCGCGCGGCTTCCCCCAGCGCCACGAGCAGCGCCAGCAGCGCGTGCGTCAGCGCCCAGTCGGCGCAGAGCACGGGGAGCACCCCGGGGTCGCCGTCCACGGCGAACTCCACGTCGCGCACCTCCCGGTGCTGCCCCACCAAGGCCAGCACGTCGGGAAAGAGGTGAGGGAGCTGCAGGGGGATCGGCCCCTCGGACGGGTGGCGCGGGACCAGCCCCAGCAGGCGCAGCGTCCCCGAGAAGCGCTCCACCTCCTGCATCAGCGTGCGCTCCGCCCCCGGCGGCGCCGCGCCCATGGCGAGGAGCTGCGCCAGCGCGCTCAGCGAGGCCATGCGGTTGTTGAGGGCGTGGTGCACCCCCGCCACCAGGCCGTCGCTCGCCGCCAGCCACGCCTCCCGCGCCGATTCCCCGCTCATCGCCCCGCCTCCCGCCCCGCGGTGCAGCTCTCGGTCGCTCCGGCCGATACTCCTCCCACGGAGGAGACCCGCGCCCGAGGACCCCGCACTCCACGGTGAACCCACGTGTTCCTGATCATCGGCCTCGTCGTCGTATTCGGCAGCATCATCGGCGGATACGTCATGCACCACGGCCAGGTGGGCGTCCTGCTCCAGGTGAACGAGTTCATCATCATCGGCGGCGCCGCGCTCGGCGCCACCCTGATCGGGAACCCGCCCGCCGTCGTGAAGCGGATGTTCTCCGAGACGCTGGCGCTCCTCAAGCCCAACCCCTACGGCGAAGCCGCGTTCGCGGAGCTCCTGCAGGTTCTGTACGACGTCTTCCAGACGGCGCGCAAGGAGGGGCTCGTGGGGCTGGAGGCCCACATCGAGGACCCCGCGAAGAGCGAGATCTTCCGGCGCTACCCCACCTTCAGCCACCACGCGGACGCCGTCGCCCTCCTGGCCGACACCCTCAAGGTGCTCCTCACCGGCGCGGTGGAGGACCACCACCTGGCCGAGATCCTGGACCTGGACCTGGAGCGCCAGCACGAGGAGGCCATGGTGGTCCCCAACGCCATCACCAAGACCGGCGACGCCATGCCCGGGTTCGGGATCGTGGCCGCGGTGCTGGGCGTCATCATCACCATGGGCTCCATCGGCGGCGCGGCCTCCGAGATCGGCGCCAAGGTGGCCGCGGCGCTGGTGGGGACCTTCCTGGGGATCCTCCTGGCCTACGGGGTGTTCGGGCCCATCGCGCAGGCCATCGAGGGGCGCGTCCGCTCCCACAGCGCCTACATGAACTGCATCCGCACCGCGCTCCTCTCCTTCTCGCGCGGCGACTCCCCCATGACCTCGGTGGAGTTCGCGAGGCGCAACATCGAGCCGGCGGACCGCCCGTCGTTCGCGGAGCTGGAGGAGCTGACCCGCAGGAAGGCGGCGTGAGGTGAGCCAGGACCGCAAGGCCCCGAAGAAGGTGGTCATCGTCCGCAGGAAGAAGGCGCACGCCCACGCGCACCACGGGGGATCGTGGAAGGTGGCCTACGCCGACTTCGTCACGGCGATGATGGCCTTCTTCATGGTGATGTGGATCCTGGGGATGGACGAGCAGACCAAGAAGGCCATCGAGTCCTACTTCGCCAGCCCGGTGGGGCAGCAGAAGGCGTACTCCGGCGGGAGCAGCCCCATCTCGTCCGGGAGCTCCCCCGCGGCGGTCCCCACGGCGGCGCTCCGGCTGATCGTGCAGTCGCGGCAGAAGGAGGGGTTCGAGCGGGCCCGGGACCGGCTGAACCGGCGGCTGGCGGGACCGGACGGGGTGGGGGGGATCGGGGCGCGGGTGGAGATCGTGGTGAGCCAGGACGGGCTGCGCATCGAGCTGGTGGAGGGCGGGGACGGGGAGGCGTTCTTCCCCTTCGGCTCCCCCGCGATGAAGCCGCCGGCCCGCCGCGCGCTCCGCCTGATCGCCGCGGAGCTGGTGGCGCTCTCCAACCCGGTGGTGGTGGAGGGGCACACCGACGCGGCCCCCTTCGGCGCGCGGGGGGGCTACTCCAACTGGGAGCTGTCGGCGGAGCGGGCCAACGCGGCGCGGCGGGTGCTGGAGGGCTCGGGGCTGGACCCGCGGCGCGTCGTGGAGGTGCGCGGCCTGGGCGACCGGCAGCTCCGCCGCCCCGACCTCCCGCTCGACCCGTCCAACCGGCGCATCTCCATCCTCCTCCCCTTCGTCCTCCCCCCCGAGCCCGCCGCCCCGGTCCGCTCCGGCGCCGTCTGACAGCCCCCCCACCCCCGGCCCCTCCCCCGCAAGCGGGAGAGGGGAGCACGACAACGACAGAACTACAGGCACGAACAGCAGTTGCGTGAGGGATGCGAGCCCGAAGGGGCGAGACCCGGCGCAGTTTGCCGGGGCTCGACTCCGTTAAGCACGGTTGTATCGTGCTTTACGGAGCCGCAGCCCGACCCCCGCGCCCCGCGGGGGGCACGCCCCAACCCTGCCCTTCACGAAACTACTCCCCCAGCGCCCGCATCCGCTCCCGCGCCCAGGTCAGCGACTGCACGTACAGGTCGGGCACGTCCAGCGCGGACACCCCCGCCGCCGCCGCCAGCCGCGCCACCTCGTCCCACCGCCCCGCCTCGTAGGCACGCACCATCTCCAGCGAGGGGGCGTACGGCCCCTTCCCGCGCAGGAGCGCGTCCCGCACCTCGGGCGCCAGGTCGATGCGCGCCAGCAGCTCCTCCAGCGGCACCCGGAGCAGCACGTCCAGCATGGAGAAGATCCCCACCATGAAGTAGGCGCCGGTGGACTTCCCGCGCCCCCCGGCCTCCCCCACCAGCTCGCACAGGCGCGCGCGCTGGACGGCCGCGTGCACCCGCTCGCTCTCCACCCCCGTCTCCGCGGGGATGGAGGTGACGAAGAGGAGGGCCAGCCAGCGGTGCAGCGCCTCCCGCCCCACCATCCGCACCGCGTGGCCGATGGACTGGATGCCGCGCCCGCCCACCGAGGCGGAGTTGACGATGCGGAGGAGCTTGTAGGTGAGGAGCGGGTCGGTGCGGAACGCCTCCTCGATGTCGCCGTCGGTGGCGTCGGGGTCGCGGAGCAGGTTCATCAGGCGGATGGCGCCCGCCTGCTCCACCGAGATCTCCCGCCGCGAGAGGATCTCCGGGCGGGAGAAGTAGTACCCCTGGAAGAGCTCGAACCCCAGCTCCAGGCACAGGTCGCGCACCTCCCGCGTCTCCACCCGCTCCGCCAGGAGGCGGACGCCGAAGGGGCGCAGCCGCTCCACCGTGCGGGACAGCTCGTCGGCGGAGGCGTTGAGCACGTCCAGCTTCACCACCTCGGCGCACTCCAGGAACGGCTCCGCGGCCTCGCGGGGGACGAAGTCGTCCAGCGCCAGCCGGTAGCCGGCCCGCGTCAGCTCGCGGCAGGCGGCCACGGCCTCCTCGTCGGGCTCCACCCCCTCCAGCAGCTCGATCATCACCGTCCCGCGGTCGAGCAGCTCGTACAGCCGCTCGGTCAGCATCTCGCGGGTGAAGTTGATGAACGCCGTCTTCCCCCCGGTCACGCGGTCCAGCCCGAACCCCAGCAGGGAGTGGAGGAGCACCTCGTGCGACATCTGCCGCTGGGTGGCCCCCTCCGCGCGCACGGCGTCGCCGCTGCGGCGGTAGAGGAGCTCGTACGCCTGGAGCTGGTCCGCGGCGTCGAAGATGGGCTGGCGTGCGACGAAGACTTCCACGTGCGTCCTGGCTAGCGCCCGAGTTTCTCGACCAGGCGGGCCATCTCGTCCAGGTCGAAGGGCTTGGTGAGGCAGGGGCGGCCGGTGGTGATCCCCTGGCTGGTGCGGGCCCGGCCGATGTCCCCGGTCATCAGCGCCGTGCGCCCGCGCAGCGAGGGGAGCTTCTCCAGCCGCTCCAGCAGGTCCAGCCCGTCGCCGGGCATCCGCGCGTCCACCAGCGCCACGTCGAAGCCGCGCTCCCCGGCCAGGCGGAACGCCTCGTGGGCGTCGCCCGCCTGCACCACCTCGTGGCCGCGCCGGGCCAGGAAGAGGGAGATCGCCAGGCGGAGGTTGGGCTCGTCGTCGGCCACCAGCACCCGGAGGCCGCGCGGGGCCTCCCCGGCGGCGGAGGAAGAGGGGGCGGAGGAGCGCGACGGGGCGTGGGAGCGCGGGGCGGGGGGGGCGTCGCCGTGCGGGAGCTGCACGAAGAAGGCGGTCCCGCGGCCGGCCTCGCTCTCGGCCCAGATCTTCCCGCCGTGGTCGCGCACGATCCCGGCGGAGATCACCAGCCCCAGCCCGGTCCCCTCGGCCTTGGTGGTGTGGAAGGGGTCGAAGATGTGCTTGAGGCGCTCGCGGGGGATCCCCGGGCCGTTGTCCACCACCGAGAGGACCACGCCCTCCGTGGACTCGCGGGTCCGCAGGATCAGGAGGCGCGGGTCGGGGCGGGAGACCAGCGCCTGCTCGGCGTTCACCACCAGGTTCAGCACCACCTGGTGGAGCGCCCCCGCCTCGCCCATCACCGTGGAGAGGGAGGCGTCGAAGTCGCGGCGCACCTCGATCCCCGCGGTCTCCAGGGCGTAGCGCTGGATGCTGAGGACGCGCTCCGCCACCGCGCTCAGGCTCACCGGCTCCCGCCCGCCGGCGCCCTGCTGCCGCGCGAAGGAGAGGAGGTCGCCCACGATGCCGGCGATGCGGGTGCTCTCCTCGATGATGATCTCCAGCGCCTCGCGCTGCGCCGTCCCGGTGGCCTCGCGCGCGAGGAGCTGAGCGAAGCTCTTGATGGAGCCCAGCGGGTTGTTGACCTCGTGGGCCACCCCCGCCGCCAGCTCCCCCACGGCGGCGAGGCGCTCGGACTGCTTGCGGCGGTCCCGCTCGCGCACCAGCTCGGAGCGGTCCTCCACCAGCACCACGCCCCACGGCTCCTCGGCCCAGTGCCGGGAGCGGATCACCAGCCGCACCACCCGGTTCCCGCGCGGCCCGGGGAGGAGGAGGTCGGCCTCGGTCTCCACCCCCTCGCCTCCGACGCGCGAGCGGAAGTGCTCTCCCACCCCCTCCCCCTCCAGCGACGGGGCCAGCTCGCGGAAGAAGTCGCGCCCGGCCAGCTCCGCCGGGCTCCGCTCCGAGAGCAGCGCCTCCGTGGCGTTGGCCCAGCGGACGACGCCCCGCGCGTCCAGGAGGAGCACGCCGATCGGGAGGTCGTCCACCAGTGCGCGGACCCACGCGAGGATCGGGTCGGGCCCATCGTTCGGCGCGGAGAACGTGGGGATCTGCACGGCTGCGGTCTGGGCGTCGGGGAGCATGCGCGGTGCGTACGGGCCGGGAGCGGATGCACGAAGCTAACCCCGTCCCGGGCGGTCCCGCAACGCGCCCCACCCGTCCTGCCGCGATCCTGTCCGGCCAACCCGCGTGGGCCCGCGCGAACGGTCGGGAAGGGCGCGGAGGGCGGCTCAAGTCGCCCCGGGGCGGGGCCGACACTCTCCCCTCGAACCCACCCGCGGGGCGCCCCGACGCGCCGCCGCGGACGCCCCGCCCCCCGGAGACGCACGCATGGACGACCTGCTCAGAGAGTTCCTGACCGAGAGCGCCGAGAACCTGGCGCGCCTCGACCGGGAAGTCGTGGAACTGGAGCGGAGCTCGCACGATCCCGAGCTGCTGAAGAGCATCTTCCGCACGATCCACACGATCAAGGGGACGTGCGGCTTCCTCGACCTGCAGCGGCTGGAGGGAGTGGCGCACGCCGCCGAGAGCGTCCTGGGCCTCCTGCGCGACGGCAAGCTGGCCGTGGAGCCCGGGGTCATCAGCGACGTCCTGGCGGCGGTGGACGTGATCCGCGCCATCCTGGACGGGCTGGAGCGCACCGAGGCCGAGCCCGCGGGCGACGACTCGGCGCTGGTGGCCCGGCTGGAGCGCTGGCTGGGCGGGGAGGCGCAGGAGGAGGAGTCGCTGGAGCACCTGTTCCCGGTGCGCGCCCCGGTGCCCGCCGTGGCGGACGCCGCACCCGCCGCTCCGAAGAAGCGCACCCGCAAGAAGGCCGAGCCCGCCGCCAAGCCGGCGAAGTCGGGCGGCCGCGCGAAGAAGGTGGCCGCGCCCCCGGTAGCCGCGCTCCCGGAGCCGGTCGTGCCGGAGCCCGCCGACCGCCCCGAGGCGCGGACCAGCGTGGCCGACGCCTCGCTGCGCGTGGGCGTCGACATCCTGGACCTGCTGATGAACCTGGCCGGGGAGCTGGTGCTCACCCGCAACCAGCTGGTGCAGCTCTCCCAGGCCGACGAGGACTCGGTCTACCAGCTCCCGCTCCAGCACCTGAACCGGGTGACCACCGACCTCCAGGAGGCGGTGATGCGGACCCGGATGCAGCCCATCGGCAACGCCTGGGGGAAGCTCCCGCGCCTGGTGCGCGACCTCTGCCAGGCGAGCGGGAAGCAGATCGACCTGGAGATGAGCGGGGCCGAGACGGAGCTGGACCGCCAGATCCTCCAGGCCATCCAGGACCCGCTCACCCACATGATCCGCAACTCCGCGGACCACGGGATCGAGGCCCCCGCGGCGCGCGCCGCCGCCGGCAAGCCCGAGCGCGGGACCATCCGCCTGGACGCGCACCACGAGGGCGGCCACATCGTCATCGAGATCCGCGACGACGGCCGCGGGCTGGACGTGGAGGCCATCCGCGCCAAGGCCGTGGAGCGCGGGCTGGCGCGCGCCGACGCGGCGGCGGCGCTCTCCGAGGCGCAGGTGTTCCGCTTCATCTTCGAGCCCGGCTTCTCCACCGCCAAGGCGGTCACCAGCGTCTCCGGGCGCGGGGTGGGGATGGACGTGGTGCGCAGCAACATCGAGAAGATCGGCGGCACCGTCGAGCTCACCTCCGTCCCGGGGCGGGGGA
Organism: uncultured Gemmatimonadales bacterium; assembly: GCA_963733105.1. Classification (GTDB taxonomy): domain Bacteria; phylum Gemmatimonadota; class Gemmatimonadetes; order Longimicrobiales; family Longimicrobiaceae; genus JAFAYN01. Next base: position 595,827 of record CAVTCB010000018.1, read on the forward strand.
CGGTCTTCCGCATCAAGATCCCGCTCACCCTGGCCATCCTCTCCGCGCTCATCGTGGGGACGCGCGGGCAGTGCTTCGCCATCCCGCAGATCGGGGTGGTGGAGGTGGTGCGCGTCCCCGAGGAGGAGCGGCACCGGGTGGAGAGCGTCAACGGGACGCTCTTCTACCGGCTCCGCGAGACGCTCCTCCCCCTGGTCCCGCTGGCGGGGGTGCTCCGCCTGGCGGACGGGGGGCACGACCACGCGAGCATCGTGGTGTGCCAGGTGGGGGCGCAGCGCTTCGGGCTGGCGGTGGACGAGATCTTCGACACGCACGAGATCGTGGTCAAGCCGATCGGGCGCATGGTCAAGGAGATCCCCTGCTACGCGGGGACCACCATCCTGGGCGACGGGCGCGTCATCATGATCCTGGACGTCCCCAGCATCGCGGCCATGACCGGTGCCGCGGACCAGGCCGAGCGGGCCGAGGCGAGCTCGCTGCACGCCCTGGCGGCGGAGACGGCCGACGAGGACCGGGTGTCGCTGGTGCTCTTCGACTCGGGCGGCGAGTCGGTGCAGGCGCTCCCGCTGGCGCTGGTGTCGCGCCTGGAGAAGATCCCCGCCGCCGACATCGAGGTGGCCGACGGGCGCTGGCTGGTGCAGTACCGCGGCTCCATCCTCCCCCTGGTCCCGGCTTCCGCGAAGGTGGAGATGCGCGCCGTGGAGGAGCGCCCGGTGATCGTCTTCACCGACGGGACCCGCTCCATGGGGCTCGCCGTCAACGCCATCCACGACATCGTGGACGACCGGCTGGAGATCGAGGTCCGCTCCGCCACCCCGGGGGTCCTGGGGACGGCGGTGATCGCCGGGCGGAGCACCGAGGTGGTGGACATCAACCACTACCTCCGCGCCGCCGACCCGGAGTGGTTCGGCGCCCGGAAGGAGCGGGCCGACCGCAAGCGGGTGCTCCTGGTGGACGACTCGCCCTTCTTCCTCAGCCTGATCGGCCCGGTGCTCCGCTCCTCCAACTACGAGGTGCAGCTCGCCGGCGACGGCCAGGAGGCGCTGGCCCGGCTGGAGCGGGGGGAGGACTTCGACGTGATCGTCTCCGACATCGACATGCCCCGGGTGGACGGCTTCGAGCTGGCCCGCCGGGTCAGCGGCCACCCGCGCTGGAGCGGCATCCCCCTCCTGGCGCTCACCGGGCGCTCCGGCCACGAGGACCGCAGCCACGGGCTGGCCTCCGGGTTCCGCGAGTTCCTGCAGAAGTTCGACCGCGACGCCGTGCTCCAGGCCGTGGAGTCCGCGGCGGCGCTCACCGAGGAGGAGGCGACCGCATGATCTACCCCGCGAACCCCCGGCACGCGCGCCGGGACGTGGACCGGCAGCACGGCTACGTCAGCTTCCGGGTGGCCGACCAGTGGCTCGGCGTTCCCGTGGTGGTGGCGCAGGAGGTCCTCACCGCCCAGGCCATCTCCCCCGTCCCGCTGGCCCCCGCCGAGGTGGCGGGGTTCCTGAACCTGCGGGGGCAGATCGTCACCGCCATCGACCTCCGGGTGCGGCTGGGGCTCCCCCCGCGCGAGGAGGAGGGGGCGAGCATGAACATCGTGGTCCGCGACGGCGGGGAGCTGTTCAGCTTCCTGGTGGACGAGGTGGGCGACGTGGTGGAGGTGGACGACGACCGCCTGGAGCCTACCCCGCCCACGCTGGAGGCCCGCTGGCGGGAGTGCTGCGAGGGGGTCATCCGCCGCGAGCGCGGGCTCCTGGTGGTGATGGACGTGGAGGCGCTCCTCCGGCTCGGCGCGGCCGCGTAGCCCCCGCCCGCCCCCCTCGACCACACGGCGCGCGGCCCCCCGGGGCCGCGCGCCGTGTCCAGTTTCTGGACGAAAACCCGCCTCACGGGGCGTCGGGTAAAGTTTCCCGGAGGGCGTCCGATACCTTCCGACAGATCCTATTCACCGAAGACAGGAGCAGCCCCATGCCCGTCGCACGCAGCGCGCCCCGCCCGCGCACGCTCTTCGCCTCCCTCGCCCTCGCCGCCGCCCTCGGGGCGGCCGCTCCCGCGGGGGTGGCCGCGCAGGACAAGGTCTACGAGCCGGCCGAGCTCACCACGGCTCCCAAGGTGAAGTCGGCGTCTGCGGCGGCCGCCGCGGTGGAAAGCTCCTTCCCCACGCAGCTCCGCTCCATCGGCGGGCGGGTGCAGCTGCAGTTCGTGGTGGACCCCTCCGGCCGCGTGGATCCCGGCTCCGTGGAGGTGGTGGTGGCCAGCGCCACCGCCCTGGGCGAGGCCGCCAAGAAGGCCGTGCAGCGGATCTCCTTCACCCCCGGGATGGTGGACGGCAGGGCCGTCCCCTCCCGGGTCCGCTTCCCCATCGTGTACCAGGCGCGCTGACGTCATGCACAAGCTCAGACAGCTCACCCGCTCGCTCCGGGGCCGTCTCCTCCTCTCCATGGTGGCGATGGTCGTCCTCCCTCTCACCGCCGCCACGGTCCTGGCGGTGCGCAGCTCCCGCGGCGCCGTGGAGAGCTCGCTGGGGACCGCCCGCGGCTTCGTGGCCGACAACGCCGCCAACTGGCTGGACCGCATCGTCTACGAGCGCACGGTGGAGATCCAGGCGCTCGGGAGCAACGTGGAGCTGGCGACCGCGGTCATGGGGATGGGCGACTCCGTGGCCACGCGCGCCGTGCTCGCGGGAGTGCAGGAGCGCAACCGCGTCACCGACGGCGTCCTCCTCTACGACGCCGCGGGGACCCTGGTGGCGGCCAACACCCCGCAGGAGCTGGCGACACGCCGAGCCGAGCGCCGCCGGGGCCGCGTGGTTCCGGGAGGCGCTCGCCGCCGGGCGCCCCACCTACGTGGGCCCGGTGGAGCGGGCTCCGGACGGGAAGCTCCGCGTCCGCATGGCCGACGCCGTCCGCTCCGCCAGCGGGGAAAACCTGGGGGCGGTGGTGATGGACCTCGACTGGCAGAGGGTCACCGACGCGGTGGTCGGCTACACCGAGCGGAGCTACGCCCGGAAGAGCGGCGGCACCCGGCGGCTGCGGGCCTACATCGTGGACCCCGCGGGGAAGGTGGTGGGCTCCACCCGGCCGGCCGACGTCTTCCGCGTGAGCCTCGCCGGCTCCGGCGCGCTCAGGGGGCTCGGCTCCGGCCGGTCCGGCGCCCTGGTGGAAGACGTCCCCGGTCTGGGCGAGTCGCTGGTGGCCTACGGGATCTTCAACAACGCGGGGGACCAGTCCGGCGACTTCAAGGGGTTCATGGGGGGGAAGGCCGGGATCGTCATCGTCCAGTCCGCCGGCGAGGCGTTCGCCGCCTCGGCCGACCTCCGCGACCTCCTGGTCCTGGTCTCCCTCCTGGTGGGCGCGCTCGCCGCCGGGCTCGCCTGGTGGATGGCGCGCCGCATCGCCGACCCGGTGGTGGCGGCGGCGGGGGCGGCCGAGCGCCTGGCGCTGGGGGACACCGGCGTGTCCGTCCCCGCCGCGGCCGACACCCTGGAGATCGCGCAGCTCAACGGCGCGCTCCGCGGGCTCACCGGGCACATGCGCGAGCTGACGGACGCCGCCGCGAGGGTGGCCGCCGGCGACCTCCGGGTGGAGCTCGTTCCCAAGAGCGAGCTGGACCAGCTCTCCCGCGCCTTCCTCACCGTGGCGCAGGTGAACCGCGAGCTGCAGGAGGAGTTCGGCCGCGTGGCCGAAGCCGCGCGCGAGGGGCGGCTTGCCGAGCGGGGCGACGCGGCGCGCTTCCGCGGCGCCTACGCCGAGCTGGTCCGCGGCACCAACGAGATGCTGGACGCCGTGCTGACCCCCATCGACGAGGCCAACGGCGTGCTGGAACGGCTGGCCCGGGGCGACTTCACCCGCGGGATGGAGGGCGACTACCGCGGCGACCACGCCCGCCTCAAGGAGAACCTGAACCGCACCATCGAGTCGCTGCGCGACACGCTGGGGAAGATCCGCGCCGCCTCGGGGACGGTGGCCTCCTCCTCCACCCAGATCCGCGACAGCAGCCAGTCCCTCGCCGGGGCCGCCGAGGAGACCTCCCGCCAGGCGCAGGCGGTCAGCGCCGCCTCCGAGCAGGCCGGGGTCAACGTGCAGACCGTGGCCGTGGCCGCCGAGGAGATGAGCGGCTCCATCCGCGAGATCTCCCGCCAGCTCCAGGAGGCGCTGCGCGTCTCCCAGGAGGCCACGGTGCGGGCGGACGGGACGGTGCGGATGATGGACGAGCTGGGGGCGAGCAGCCAGGAGATCGGCGAGGTGGTGCGCGTCATCAACACCATCGCCGAGCAGACCAACCTCCTGGCGCTCAACGCCACCATCGAGGCCGCCCGCGCCGGCGAGGCCGGGAAGGGCTTCGCCGTGGTCGCCAACGAGGTCAAGCAGCTCGCCTCGCAGACCGCCCGCGCCACCGACGAGATCGCCCGCAAGATCCGCGGGGTGCAGGACAACACCGGGGGCGCGGTCACGGCCATCCGCGAGATCCGGGGGACCATCGAGCGCATCAACGCCGTCTCCACCAGCGTCGCCGCCGCCGTGGAGGAGCAGAGCGCCGCCACGGGCGAGATCGCCCGCAACGTGACCGAGGCGGCGCGCGGCACCGAGGAGGTGACCCGCTCCATCGGGAGCGTGTCCGCCACCGCGGTGCAGACCGCCGGCGGCGCCGCGCAGTCGCTGGGCGCCTCGCGGCAGCTCGCCACCGTGGCCGAGGAGCTGGAGGAGCTGGTGAGCGCCTTCCGCGTCTGACCGTCGCGTCGGGTTCCGTGCGCGCGCCGGGGGTCCGCGGCTCAAGTCGCCCCCCGGCGCTCCCGACACTCCGGGTACGGGGATCATCCCCGCACCCCTCCACCCCCGGCCCGGCCATGAAGAAGATCCTCGTGGTGGACGACTCCACCGCCATACGCGCCGCCATGCGCCGCATCCTGGAGACCATGGGGTACGCCGTGGACGAGGCCGAGGACGGCGCCCGGGCGCTCCACTACTGCCGCGAGTGGGGGATGGTGGACGCCATCCTCCTGGACGTGGACATGCCGGTGATGGACGGGATCACCTTCCTGCGCGAGCTGCGCGGCTCCCCCGTCCTCCCGCAGCCGCCCGTGGTGATGTGCACCACGCACACCTCCTTCGACAAGATCACCGAGGCCATGGGCGCCGGTGCCGACGAGTACGTCATGAAGCCGTTCAGCGCCGAGATCCTCGGCTCCAAGCTCGCGGAGATCGGCCTCCCGTGATCGCCGCCGCCGCCGATCCCATCCGCGTCATGGTGGTGGACGACTCCACCGTCATCCGCGGCCTCCTGGGGCGCATCATCGACGCCCAGCCCGACATGCGCGTGGCCTGCTCCGCCCCCAACGGCCGGAGCGCCCTCGACCTCCTCCGCCACCGCGAGGTGGACGTCGTCCTCCTGGACGTGGAGATGCCCGAGATGGACGGGCTCTCCGCCCTCCCGCGCATCCTGGAGCTGCGCCCCGGCGTCCGCGTGGTCATGGCGAGCAGCCTCACGCAGCGGGGCGCCGAGGTCACCATGAAGGCCCTCTCCCTGGGCGCCGCCGACTACGTCCCCAAGCCCAGCGCCGTGCACGCCGCCCGGGGGATGGAGACCATCTCCGCCGAGCTGGTGGAGAAGGTCCGCGCCCTGGGCCGCGCCGCCCGCCGCTCCGGGGCGCTCCCGGCCCCCGCCGCCCCCGCGCCGCGCGCCCCCGCGCCCGCGTCGCCGGGGGGGCACGTCCTGGCCCCCGCGGGCGAGGGCGGCGAGCCGTTCCGCGTGCTGGCGGTCGCCTCCAGCACCGGCGGGCCCAACGCCCTGGCCGCCGTGCTCTCCGGGCTCCCGCGCGACTTCCCGCTCCCCGTCCTCGTCGTGCAGCACATGCCGCCCATCTTCACCGCCGCGCTGGCGGAGCGGCTGCAGCGCGAAGCGGGGCGCCCCTGCGCCGAGGCCCGCCACGGCGAGCGCCTCCTCCCGGGGCACACCTACGTCGCCCCCGGAGACCACCACACCACCGTCATGACCGCCGAGCGCGAGCCCGTCCTCCGCCTGGACTCGGGCCCGCCGGAGAACTACTGCCGCCCCTCCGCCGACCCCATGCTCCGCTCCGTCGCCTCCGTGTTCGGCCCCTCCGCCCTCGCCCTGGTGCTCACCGGGATGGGGGAGGACGGCCTGCGCGGGTGCCGCGAGGTGGTGGCGCGCGGCGGGCGTGTGGTCGTCCAGGACGAGGCCACCAGCGTCGTCTGGGGGATGCCCGGCGCCGTGGCCAACGCCGGGCTCGCCTCCGCCGTCCTCCCGCTCGACCGCATCGCCGGCCACCTCCACCACCTCTCCTCCGCCGTGGCCGTATGATCCCGCGCGCCGACTACGAGCTCCTGGGCCGCGTGCTGCAGGAGAACAGCGGCCTCTCGCTGGGGGAGGGGAAGGAGTACCTCCTGGAGAGCCGGCTCGCCCCCGTGGCGGCCTGCCTGGGGTACCCCGGGCTGGAGGGGCTGGTGCAGGCGCTCCGCCGGGGCGCCCCGGCGCCGGTGGTCAAGTCCGTGTGCGAGGCCATGACCACCAACGAGTCGCTCTTCTTCCGCGACGGCACCCCCTTCACCCTGCTGCGGGAGAAGGTGCTCCCCGCCCTGGTGGCGGCCCGCCAGCACACCCGGCGGCTCCGCATCTGGTGCGCCGCGGCGTCCACGGGGCAGGAGCCGTACTCCGTCGCCATGACGCTGGCCGGGATGGTCCCGGCGCTCTCGGGGTGGAGCGTGGAGATCCTCGCCACCGACTACTCGCGGGCGGCGCTGGGGCGGGCGCGGGAGGGGGTGTACAACCACTTCGAGGTCCAGCGCGGGCTCCCCATCCAGATGCTGCTGAAGCACTTCCGGCAGGAGGGGAACGACTGGCGGATCAGCGACGAGATGCGGCGGGCGGTCACCTTCCGCGAGGCCAACCTGCTGGACCCGTTCGGGGGGCTGGGGACCTTCGACCTGGTGTTCTGCCGCAACGTCCTCATCTACTTCGACGTGCAGACCAAGCGAGACGTGCTGGAGCGGATGGCGCGCGTCATGGCGCCGGACGGGTACCTGTTCCTGGGGGCCGCCGAGACCGCGGTGGGGCTGACCGACCGGGTGAGCCGGGTGAACGCTCTTCCGGCGAGCATCTACCAGGTGGCGGGGGCGTCTCCCGTGGCTCGGGTGAGCCTGGCGTCGTGATCGCTTGATGGGGCCGCTCCGGAGCCCGGCGGTACTGCTGCCGGTCTCCTGCGCGGGGGCGGGGAGCCTCGCGAAACCGCCCGCGAGTCTCCCCGCCCCGGAGTGAGCCAGCCGAAACTGCCCGGCTGTCTCCCTCCGAACATCTTCATATGGGTACGACGGAACTGCCGGACGACGCGTCCGCGGCTCCGTTTCGCCGGGGCGGCATTCGTCCCGGACAGGGGGCGCTCGTGCGTCTCTGCGGTCCTTTTCGCAATTCCTTCTTTCACCACCACCCAGGGTCCTGCCATGCTCGAGAGCTTCACGCACCAGACCTTCTCCGGCCACGTCGGCCACGCGTTCGTCCTCCACCTCGAGGACGGGAGCTCCGTCGAGACGCGCCTTGCCCAGGTGCGCCCCTTCGGGAAGGAGATCACCCCCGGAGGGCGCGAGGCCTTCTCGCTGGTCTTCCACGGGCCGCGCGAGCCCGCCCTCCCGCAGCTCACCTACCGCGTGGAGCACGAGGGGATCGGCACCTTCGACCTCTTCCTGGTGCCGGTGGGGCCGGACGACGCGCTGATGGAGTACGAGGCCGTGTTCACCTGACGCGGAATGGGTTGCGCGGGGCGGCGGCGCGTGCATCTTTACGGCCTCCGACCCGCGCCCCGTCTCCCCTTCACCGCGCCTCCACATGCTCGAGACCTTCACGCACGACACCTTCGCGCCGCGCATCGGCGAGCCGTTCGTCATCCGCCTGGAGGACGGGAGCTCCGTCGAGACGCGGCTCGTCGAGGCGCGCGCCTTCGGGCGCCAGGCGCAGGAGGGGGGGCGCAACGCCTTCTCCCTGCTTTTCAACGGCCCGCTCCGGCCCATCCTGCCGCAGAGCACCTACCGCATGGAAAACGAGGGGCTCGGCGCGTTCGACCTCTTCCTGGTCCCGGTGGGGCCGGCCGGGGAGGCGATGCAGTACGAGGCCGTCTTCACCTGACCCGTCCCGGCCCACGCACGACGAAGCCGCCCGGCGCCCCGCGCCGGGCGGCTTCTCACTTCCCGCTCACGCCCTGCTCACGCGTGGGTGGGGAAGACGCCCTCCAGCGCGATGAAGAAGCCCAGCGCCAGGTAGGGCATCAGGTTGTCGTGGGCCTGGCCTCCCCCCACGGTGTCCAGGGCCCCGGTGGCCATGGGCGTCAGCGCCGGGCTCGAGCTGGCGGGCACGTAGATCCCGCCCCCGGCGGAGATCGCCAGCGACAGGCTGGGCCCGGGCATGAGGTTGTCGGCCACGTCCCCGCACGCGCGCTGCTGGTGGGTGTGCGCCGGGAGCTGGGCCTCGCCCAGGGTGACCGTCTCGGACCCGCCCGCCTGTCCCAGCGGGCGCGAGGAGAGCCCCGCTCCCTGTCCCGCCTGCACGGGGATCCGGCCGCGCAGGTCGGGGAGGGCGAAGGTGGTGGTCCCGTCCCCGCCGTAGGTGGTGCCCAGCAGCGTGAACAGCCCCGGGTGCTGGCTCACGGAGAGGAGCTGCCCGTCGCACGGTGCCCAGCCCCCCGGGGTGAAGTCGAGCGGAAAGACGCGGATCTCCGCGACGAACGGATCGGCCATGGTCTGCCTCTCAGGAGGGAGTGGGGTCGGTGCCGAAGAGCGAGATGATGAAGTTGATCGCAAGGTACGGCTGCACGTTCGGGTGCGCCTCGCCCCCTCCCGCGCCGCCGATCGCCGCGGCGGCCATCCCTACCCCGGGCGAACCGTCGATGTAGGGCCTCGCCCCGCCCGTGGTCTCGGCCAGCAGGCTCCCGCCCGGGTTCGGCGTGCTGCCGAAGGCCTGGACGGCCGCGAGCGAGTGCCTGTGGGAGGGGAGCTGGGAGGCGGTGAGCGCCACCTCCTCCGCCCCGCCGGCCTGGCCCACGGCGAAGCCGCTCCCCTGGTGGATCGAGGTGCGGCCGCGCAGGTCCGGGACGGCGAAGGTGTCCACGCCGTCGCCTCCGTAGGTGGTGCCGAGCAGGGCGAAGAGCGCCTCGCTCCCCGCGATGGAGACGAGCTGGCCGTCGCAGACCAGCCAGCCGTCGGGGGCGAAGCTCCCGGCGAACATGCGGATCTCGCCCACGTAAGGTTCGATCATTGTGTCGGACTCCCGGGTCTCAGGTGGAAGCGGGGGAGGGGGGGCTCCCCTGCAGGTAGATGCAGAAGCTCAGCGCCAGGAACGGCTGCATGTTCGGGTGCCCCTGGCCGCTCCCGGCCAGCGCCACGGTGCCCGGGTTCAGCGTGGTCCTCTGCGGCGAGGTCCCGTACCCGCTCCCGAACGCCCCGAGGACCGCGTTGGCCGGGTTGGAGGTGGTGCCGTTGGCGTTGGTGCCGTAGAGCACGTGGGTGTGCGCCGGGATCTCCGCCGCCGACAGGGAGTGCGCCTGCGTGCCGCCCTGCTCCCCCAGGACGTGGGCGCCGCCCACGTGCATCGGCGCGCGCCCGCGCAGGTCGGGGAGGGCGAAGTTGCCGGTCCCGTTCCCGCCGAAGGTGGTTCCCAGGAGCTCGAAGAGCGCCTGGTTGTCCTGGACGGAGAGGAGCGCCCCGTCGCAGAGGGCCCACCCCGGGGGTGCGAAGTCGAAGGCCATCATCCGGATCTCCGACAGGTAAGGCTCCGCCATGTGCGATCTCCTTCCGAGGTAGTGTGGTCCCGACGCGGACAGGCCCCGTCCCGGCGCGTGCCGGGCGGGGCCTGTCGAGAGGCCAGGATCGTCTGGTTGGTTGAAAGGTACTCGGTTGCGTTAAATGCGTCAATATCGTTAAATGCAGAGAAGCCGCACGGCTTCTCTGCATTTAACGGGAGCCCGGCTAGGAGCGGGGCGGGAAGACGCCCTGGAGGGCGATGTTGAAGTAGAAGGTGAGGTAGGGCATCATGTTGTTGTGGGGCTGGTCGCCGCCGGCCGGAGCCAGCGTGCTGTCGGACATCGCCGTCAGGGGCGAGGCCGCCGGAGCGTACGCCGGCCCGTTGTTGGAGATCGTCAGCACCCGTCCCGTCGGGTTGTTCTGGTCACCGATGTCGCTGGCCGCCCTCATGAAGTGCGCGTGCGCCGGGATCTCGCTCTCCAGCAGCGAGACGGTCTCGCTCCCCCCGGTCTCCCCCAGGTCGTGCAGCGAGAGGCCGGGCCCCTGGCCCGGGTGCATCGGCGCGCGGCCCTGCAGGTCGGGGAGCGCGAAGTTGCTCTTGCCGTCCCCCCCGTAGGTGGTGCCCAGGAGCGAGAACAGCGCGGTGTTCTGGGAGAGGGGCAGGAGCTGCCCGTCGCACCACGCCCACCCCTTCGGGGCGAAGTTGAACGGGAAGATGCGGATCTCCGCTACGAACGGATCTGCCATGTCTGGTCCTCAGGTCGGGGAGGGGAAGAGACCGAACAGCGAGAGGATGAAGTCGACGCACAGGTACGGCTGGAAGTTCGTGTGCGGCTGGCTCCCGCCCACCGGGAGGATGGCGGTGGGGGCGAGCGAGACCTGCCCGGTGTCCGACATGTAGGGCTGGAGGGTGGGCGTCTGCGCCGGCACGCCGCCGTCGGGCTGCGGGTTCTGGGCCAGCACCGAGGAGGCCAGCATGGTGTGCGTGTGGACCGGGATCTGGTTGGTCGTCAGCGTGATCTCCTCCACTCCGCCGGTCTCGGCCAGGATGAAGCCGTTCCCCTGGTGGATGGGGAGCCGCCCGCGCAGGTCGGGGAGCGCGAAGGTGCTCTCGCCGTCACCGCCGTAGGTGGTGCCGATGAGCTGGAAGAGCGTCTCGTTCTCGCTGATGGGGAGGAGCTGGCCTTCACAGAATGCCCAGCCGGCAGGGGCGAAGTTCCCGGCGAACATCCGGATCTCGCCCACGTAGGGTTGCGCCATGTCGGGGCCGTCTCAGTTCGGGGAAGGGAAGATGCCCTGCAGGGCGATGCAGAACGACAGCGTCAGGAAGGGCTGCATGTTCAGGTGCGCCTGGCTCCCGCCGACGTTGGTGACCTCCGAGGGGGCCATCGCCACCAGGTTGGTGGGGGGGATGAACATCTTGGAGCTGACCGAGCCCAGGAGGTTCCCGGTGGGGATGTTCGTGGTGGCCCCGGTGTTGGTGCCCTGCGCCACGTGGGTGTGGGTGGGCAGCTCGGCGATGGAGAGGGTGTGGGCCTGCTCGCCGCCCCTCTCGCCGAGGGTGTGCCCGCTGCCGACGTGGATCGGCGTCCTGCCGCGCGAGTCGGGGAGGGCGAAGTTGACGCGCCCGTCGCCGCCGAAGGTGGTGCCCAGCAACGAGAACAGCGCCTGGTTCTGGTTGATGGGGAGGAGCTGTCCGTTGCACAGCGCCCATCCCTTCGGGGCGAAGACGAAGCTCATGATGCGGATTTCCGACAGGAAGGGTTCTGCCATTTTGCCTCGCTGCTGAGGTTGGAGGGTAGTGGTGGGCCCTGCTCCCGCGGGGGCGGCCGGGCGGCCGCCCCCGCGGGTCCTTCGGCTTCAGGGGCAGGAAGCCACGGAGGTGAACCCGCCCAGCGCCGTGGCCGACGCGTTGGTGATCCCGTTGTTGGTGTTGAGGTAGCTCTGCATGTCGGCCGCCGTGGACCCGGTCAGCCCCACCACCAGGAAGGGGGCCCCGGTAGCCGGCGCCGGCGGGCTCCCGCCCGCCGAGCCCTGGCGCACCCGGATGTTGCGCCCCCCCGGGACGCCGGTGTCCCAGGTCCCGCCGATGGTGTTGGCGCGGATGTCCATGCAGAGCGCGCCGTTGTCGGTGGCGTCGTTGTTCGACTGCGCGTAGATCGCCTGGCCGGACGTCCCGTCCGGGAACCGGATGGTGTTGTCACGGACGATCACGCTCATGGCGTCGTTGAACTGGAGGATCGTCTCCACGCCGCGCTGGTTCACGTTCTGGATGAGGTTCGACACGACGCGGACGTCGTAGCCGCCGCTCGCCCCCTCGTCCGTCATCGAGACCCCGTTGCACCCGGTGCAGTTGCTCCCCGAGCCGGCGGTGCCGTTCCCGATGGTGTTGAAGGCGAAGGTGCCCTGGTACGCTCCCGTCGCACCGACTCCCTTCCGGAAGGCCACCGGCGTGGCGCCCGAGGTGACCACCCCCGACACGGTGTGCGTGTTGTGGCCCACCCCGAAGGTCATGTCCGCCGTCCCGTCGGAGACCATCTGGGTCATCAGAGAGTTGTCGGTGAACGTGTTCCCGTTCGCCGCCCCCCCCGCCGTGGTGTCGCCCACCGTCAGGCTCATCGTCGCGTCCCCGAGGGCCCGTCCGAACACGCCGCCGCCGAACCAGCGCCGGAAGGTCGAGGACCGCACCGTCGCGTTCATCGTCGCCGTGCCGTGCATCACCACGGCGAGCCCGTCCGACGAGGTCGAGAGGTAGCTCCCCCGGTCGAACGTCGAGCCGGTCACCGTCAGGCTGCTCGTCCCCGTGGAGTTCTGCACCTCCAGACCCCGGTGGAAGGTGGAGACGAACCGCGAGTTGGTGACCGTGTTCGTCCCGGTCAGGTTCACCATCTGCACGCCGTCCTCGTTCACCTCGTTGCCGACGTTGCGGACGGCCGTGTTGGTGATCGTCAGGTTCTGGACGCCGTTCCCGTTGATCCCGATCTGCGCCCCGCCGTCGATGGAGTCGTTGGCGATCGTCACCCCGGTGACCGACTGCAGGTCGATCGCCGCCGCGCAGCTGGTGTTGAGGCCGTTGAGCGCGTCGCCGCAGGTGGCGGCCGCCGACAGGTTGGCCGTCCCGTTGTTGAGGAAGTTCATGAAGGACAGCGACAGGTTGACCGTGCTGGAGGCGCGCACCCCGCGCTGCGTGCTGTTCTGGATGGTGCCGCCCGAGCCCGCCGTGGCGCCGTCCCCGGTGACCTTGAAGCCGCCCGCGGCGCCGGTGCCGTCGAGCACGATGCCGCTGGCCCCTCCGTTCGCCGAGACGCTGCGGAAGGTCACCCCGAGCGTGCCCAGCGAGACGTTCTGGAGGTTCACCGCGCGGCCGGTGCCCGAGACGACCCGGTTCCCCGCGCCGGTGACGTTCACCGTCCCGCCGCCCGTGGCGCTGAACCCGTTGCCGCTCGTGGTGGTGATGTCGAGGCCGCCGCCCTGCACGTTGATGGTGGCCCCGGTGTTGTTCTGCAGGTCGAAGGCGGTCGACGCCCCGGTGTCGAGCGTCTTGGCCGGGCCGGTGAAGGAGATCGTCCCGCCCGTGTTCCCGCTCACCAGGATCCCCGTCCCCGTCTCGTTGATCGACCCGGAGAGCGCCAGCGACCCGCCGGACCTGCCGGTGACGGACACCGCCCGGCCCGTCGCGTTGGTGACGCTCCCGCCGTAGGCGATGTTCGCGTCCCCGCCGCTCACGTGCACGCCGGTCCCCGCGGCGCCGGTGATGCTGCCGCCATCCGCGGTCAGCGTCCCCGACAGGGCATGCAGCCTGAGCCCCGCCCCGGTGCTGCCCGTGGAAGAGAGCGAGCCGAAGGCGGCGGCGACGCTCCCCGTCTGCAGGTCGAGCGCGGGCCCGCCGACCGCGCTCACCGAGATGCTCCCGGCGGTGAAGGTGCCGAAGGCGCTCCCGGCGATCCCCGCGCCCGCCGTGGAAGCCACGCTCACTCCCTGCACGGTGTTGCCGGTGGCGAGCTGGATGGTGGGGCCCGCGGAGGTGCGGGTGATGGAAGGGGTGCTCCCGGCGGCGAGCAGCAGCACGCTCTGGCCGTTCAGCGAGGCGGAGATGTTGCTGGTCACCCCCTGCCCGGTGAGCGCCTGCCCGGCTTTGAGCGTGATCCCCTGGTCGTAGCCGGTGGTGGAGCCGTTGCCCGCGAGCAGGAAGATCGTCTCGCCCGGGCCGCTGGCGCCCTCCGCCGCGGCGAGGGTGGTGAAGGGCGAAGCGTCGCGCCCGTCGCCGGGCGCCGCGGCGGCGTTGCTCACGTACCACACGCGGCCGTTCACCGTGACCGCGACCGTCCCGGTGGCGGTGGCGCTGCCGTCGCTCGCCTCGTACTGGAAGGAGTCGCTCCCCGTGAAGCCCGCCGCGCTGAGGTAGGTGAAGCTCCCGTCGGCGTTCAGCGTCACCGTGCCGCCGGCCGCCGTGGCGAACGTCCCGGCCGTCACCGTGAGCGTGTTGCTCTCCCCGTCCGTGTCGTTGGCCAGCACGCCCGGCGCCGCGACCGGCACGGTCACGTTGCCGATGGCGTCGTAGGCGTCCGCGTTCGCCACCGGCGGCGTGTTGGGGTTCACCACCACGAGCGTGGCGGTCCCGGAGGCCCCCCCGCTGGTGGCGGTCACCGTCACCGTCCCGGGTGCCACGCCGGTGGCGAGCCCGCTCCCGTCGATGGTCGCGACCGCGGCGTTGGACGTGGTCCAGGACACCGGCCCGGTGATGGTGTTGCCGTGCAGGTCGGTCAGCGTCGCCGTGAACTGCTGCGTCTGTCCCGCGCTGATCGTCGCGGTGGCCGGAGTGACCACCACCGCCGCCACGACCCCGGTCTCGATGCGGAACTTGATCGGCAGCGTCCTCCCGTCGACCAGCGCGATGTACTGGTTCGAGTCGACGTTCTTCAGCTCCTTCCCCGTTCCCACCACGTCCACGTCGGCGAATCCCAGGCGGAAGGAGCCGACGAAGACGCTGATCCGGTAGTGCTTCGCCGGGTCGAGGTTGAAGTCGTTGGTGTGCCAGTTGACGGCGTAGTTCTGCTGCGCCGCGTTCAGGCGGACCGTCTCGGAGCCCGAGCCGCTCGTCGTCGTGTACTGGGCGATCACCGTGCTGCACGACCCGGCGACCACCTCACAGATCTCCACGCGCGGAGACAGCGCCGCGTCGAAAGTCCCGCTGAAGGTGGGCGCGGCCACCATCGGGGGGAGGAAGTAGAATCCCTGCACCGCGCCCGCGTGGGCCGCGTCCGAGACGATGGGCGAGGGTCCTCCTTCGGGACCGACGATAGATCCGGCATCGCCGCCGCAGCCTGCGGCCAGGGCGACGAGCGCGATACAGGCGACGTGCTTGAAACGCAGCATGATGGGACCCCTGGTGGGTGGTGGATGGCAGCCGGGCGATCCTGCGCGCCCCCGGAGCGGCGCAGCCGACCCTCCGTGGAGCACGGAGGGGCGAGCATGGGGAATGAGAGTTGGTTGCCCGGACGTCGGGCGAAGGCCCGTGAGGACGGGCGCTTATGGAATGGAAGCAGCGGGAAGCGATGCGCTCCACTGCGTAATGCTGGAGGATGTTACGGTAATTCGTGTCCCCACATCAGCGGGCGAGGCGGAGAGCGAGGAGTCGGACGGACGTTCGGCCGATCCAGGTGCCCCATCGACGCCCCATCAGTGCACCATCGCTGCCCCTACACCGGCGCAGCCCGCGTCGCGCTCCACTCTGGAAGCGGGTACATCCATCGTCCCGGCTCCGTTCCCGCCGGGTCAGGTAGCAGGAAACGTTCCCCGCCCGCGCTCCCGAATGCGGGCGGGACACCCGGAAGAGGTGCCCCGCTCGCCCACCGGCTGCGGCGGTCGCCTCTACCCGGAGGCGACGGGCCTGCGCATGAGGACGTAGACCCCGTGCTCCCCCGCCGGGACGAACCCCAGCCGGTCGTAGAGCCTCCGGGCCGGGTTGTTCATCTCCACGTGGATGCTGGCCGGCTTCCCGGCCCGGTCCGCCTCCGCGATGATCTCCCGCAGGAGCCCCGTCCCCAGCCCGCGGCCGCGGTGTCCGGGGAGGATCGCGATGTCCACGATGCGGTGCTCCTCCTCCCAGCGGGCCAGGTACAGCCGGCCGACGGGCTCGCCGCCCAGCTCCACCACCTGGAAGGCGGCGCCCGCATAGTACTCCTGGTAGTACGCGTGCTGCGCCTCGAACTGCATGCGCAGGAACGCCTCCTTCTGCTCCGGCGACCAGTCCACCTGCGCCAGCTCCTCCTCGCGCGTCGAGGCGTACACCCGGAACAGGTGCTCCCGGTCCTCCTCCCGGATGGGCCGGAGCGACACCTCTGCTGTCATCCTCACCTCCGTTCGAGCCGCCTCCGGGCGGCCGGTGCAAACATAGGCACTCTGGTCACCTACGTAACACGTCATCTTGTGTGATTTATGGGCGCGAAGGGTGCGGCCGGGGGGCCGCACCCCTGCGCTTTCCGGAGCCCGGCTAGGAGCGGGGCGGGAAGACGCCCTGGAGGGCGATGTTGAAGTAGAAGGTGAGGTAGGGCATCAGGTTGTTGTGGGGCTGGTCGCCGCCGGCCGGAGCCAGCGTGCTGTCGGACATCGCCGTCAGGGGCGAAGCCGCCGGAGCGTACGCCGGCCCGTTGTTGGAGATCGTCAGCACCCGGCCCGTCGGGTTGTTCTGGTCACCGATGTCGCTGGCCGCCCTCATGAAGTGCGCGTGCGCCGGGATCTCGCTCTCCAGCAGCGAGACGGTCTCGCTCCCCCCGGTCTCCCCCAGGTCGTGCAGCGAGAGGCCGGGCCCCTGGCCCGGGTGCATCGGCGCGCGGCCCTGCAGGTCGGGGAGCGCGAAGTTGCTCTTGCCGTCCCCCCCGTAGGTGGTGCCCAGGAGCGAGAACAGCGCGGTGTTCTGGGAGAGGGGCAGGAGCTGCCCGTCGCACCACGCCCACCCCTTCGGGGCGAAGTTGAACGGGAAGATGCGGATCTCCGCTACGAACGGATCTGCCATGTCTGGTCCTCAGGTCGGAGAGGGGAAGAGACCGAACAGCGAGAGGATGAAGTTGACGCACAGGTACGGCTGGAAGTTCGTGTGCGGCTGGCTCCCGCCCACCGGGAGGATGGCGGTGGGGGCGAGCGAGACCTGCCCCGTGTCCGACATGTAGGGCTGGAGGGTGGGCGTCTGCGCCGGCACGCCGCCGTCGGGCTGAGGGTTCTGGGCCAGCACCGAGGACGCCAGCATGGTGTGTGTGTGGACCGGGATCTGGTTGGTCGTCAGCGTGATCTCCTCCGCCCCGCCGGTCTCGGCCAGGATGAAGCCGTTCCCCTGGTGGATGGGGATCCGCCCGCGCAGGTCGGGGAGCGCGAAGGTGCTCTCGCCGTCACCGCCGTAGGTGGTGCCGATGAGCTGGAAGAGCGTCTCGTTCTCGCTGATGGGGAGGAGCTGGCCTTCACAGAACGCCCAGCCGGCAGGGGCGAAGTTCCCGGCGAACATCCGGATCTCGCCCACGTAGGGTTGCGCCATGTCGGGACCGTCTCAGTTCGGGGAAGGGAAGATGCCCTGCAGGGCGATGCAGAACGACAGCGTCAGGAAGGGCTGCATGTTCAGGTGCGCCTGGCTCCCGCCGACGTTGGTGACCTCCGAGGGGGCCATCGCCACCAGGTTGGTGGGGGGGATGAACATCTTGGAGCTGACCGAGCCCAGGAGGTTCCCGGTGGGGATGTTCGTGGTGGCCCCGGTGTTGGTGCCCTGCGCCACGTGGGTGTGGGTGGGCAGCTCGGCGATGGAGAGGGTGTGGGCCTGCTCGCCGCCCCTCTCGCCGAGGGTGTGCCCGCTGCCGACGTGGATCGGCGTCCTGCCGCGCGAGTCGGGGAGGGCGAAGTTGACGCGCCCGTCGCCGCCGAAGGTGGTGCCCAGCAACGAGAACAGCGCCTGGTTCTGGTTGATGGGGAGGAGCTGTCCGTTGCACAGCGCCCATCCCTTCGGGGCGAAGACGAAGCTCATGATGCGGATTTCCGACAGGAAGGGTTCTGCCATTTCGCCTCGTTGCTGAGGTTGGAGGGTGGTGTGGGCCCTGCTCCCGCGGGGGCGGCCGGGCGGCCGCCCCGCGGGTCCTTCAGCTTCAGGGGCAGGAGGCGACCGAGGTGAAGCTGGTCGTCGCCGTCGCCGACGCGTTGGTGATCCCGTTGTTGGTGTTGAGGTAGTTCTGCATGTCCGTCGCCGTGGACCCGGTCAGCCCCACCACCTGGAAGGGGGCGGTGCCGCCCGGAGGAGCCTGGCGCACGCGGATGTTGCGTCCCGCCGGGTCGATGGCCGTGTCCCAGAGCCCGCCGATGGTGTTGTTGCGGATGTCCATGCAGAGCGTGCCGGTGTCGCTGGCGTCGTTGCTCGACTGCCCCCAGATCGCCTGGCCGATGGTGGCCTCCGGGAAGCGGATCGTGTTGTCCCGCACGATCACGCTCATGACGTCGTTGAACTGGTGGATCGCCTCCACGCCGCGCTGGTTCACGTTCTGGATGAGGTTCGAGATGATGCGGACGTTGTAGCCGCCGCTCGCCCCCTCGTTGGTCATCGACACCGCGTTGCACCCGGCGCAGTTGTTCCCCGAGCCGGCGGTGCCGTTGCCGATGGTGTTGAAGGCGAAGGTGCCGCGGTACGTCCCGGTGGAGCCGGTCCCCTTCCGGAAGGTCACCGGCGTGGAGCCCGAGGTGACCACGCCCGACACGGTGTGCGTGTTGTGGCCCACCCCGAACCTCATGTCCGCCGTCCCGTCGGAGACCACCTGGGTCAGCAGCGAGTTCTCGGTGGACGTGTTCCCGTTCGCCGCTCCGCCCGCAGTGGTGTCACCCACCATCAGGTTCATCGTCGCGTCGTCGAACACCTGTCCGAAGACGGCGGCGCTGAACCAGCGCCGGAAGGTCGAGGACCGCACCGTCGCGTTCATCGTCGCCGTGCCGCGCATCATCACGGCGACCCCGTCCGACGAGGTCGAGAGGTAGGTCCCCCGGTCGAACGTCGAGCCGGTCACCGTCAGGTTGCTCGTCCCCGTGGAGTTCTGCACCTCCAGCCCGCGGTGGAAGGTGGAGACGAACCGCGAGTTGGTGACCGTGTTGGTCCCGGTCAGGTTCGCCATCTGCACCCCGTCCTCGTTCACCTCGTTGCCGAAGTTGCGGACGGCCGTGTTGGTGATCGTCAGGTTCTGGACGCCGTTCCCGTTGATCCCGATCTGCGCCCCGCCGTCGATGGAGTCGTTGGCGATGGTCACGCCCGTGACCGACTGCAGGTCGATCGCCGCCGCGCAGTTGGTGTTGAGGCCGTTGAGCGCGTCGCCGCAGGTGGCGGCCGCGGACAGGTTGGCCGTGCCGTTGTTGAGGAAGCTCATGTGCGTCAGCGACACGTTCACCGCGTTCGAGGCCCGGAGCCCGCGCTGCGTGTGGTTGCGGATCGTCCCGCCCGAGCCCGCGGTGCCGCTCCCGGTCACCGTCAGCCCGGCCGTGTTCCCCGTGCTGCTCAGCACCACCCCGTCGGTCCCGCCGTTGGTGCTGATGCTGCGGAAGTTCAGCCCGCCGGTGCCGATCGTGGTGCTCACCACGCTCAGCGCGGTCCCGCCGGCCGAGGTGATGGAGTTGTTCGCCCCCGCCACCCGTACCGTCCCGCCGCCGGCGGCGTTGAAGCCCGCCCCGGTGGTGGTGGTGATCTTCAGCGAGTCGGAGAAGACCACCGTCGCGCCGTTGCCGGTGATGTTCACCGCGGTCGCCGTCCCCGTGCTGAAGACCTTGCTGGGCCCGTCGAAGGTGATGGTGCCGCCCGTGTTGGAGCTCAGCGTGATCCCGCTGCCGCTCCCGGTCTTGCTCAGCGTCCCCGAGTAGGTGAAGGTCGGCGTGCTGTTGCTGATCGCCACCGTCTCCGCGGTCGGGTCGGTGATGCTGGAGCTGCCGGAGAAGGTGAAGGTCCCCGACGAGCCGTTGGACACGTCGACCCCCGCGTTCCCCCCGTTCAGCGTGTTGGTGCCGCTGAAGGCGTAGCTCCCGTCCGCGTTGTTGAACTGCAGCCCGGTCCCGTTGGTGGCGCTCACGGTCCCGGTCTGGAAGGTGAGCGTCCCGCTGTGGCCGCCGCTCACGTTGACCGTCGCGGCGTTGCTGGCCTGCGTGACGTTCCCCGAGTAGGTGAAGGAGCCGGTACCGCTCGCCACCACGAAGGCGTCGCCCGTGGCCCCCTGGAGGACGTCACCCGCGCCGCCCAGCGTGGAGGTGCCCGTCGTCGCCACCCCCGAGAGGAAGACGTTGTTGGTCCCGCCCGTGGAGCGGAGCTGCGTGAAGCTCCCGTTCAGCGTTCCGGTGGTCAGGCTCAGCGCCCGCCCATCGGTGTTGATCCCCATCTCCGAGACGGTGAGCGTCCCGAAGCTACTCCCGGTCAGGGCCGTTCCCGTCGGGCCCACGTTGCCGGAGTTGAAGCCGCGCAGTGTGTTGCCGCTGCCCAGGGTGAGCGCGCCCAGGGTCGGCGCGGAGCCGGTGGGCAGCAGGGTCAGGGAGCGGGTGTTGATGGTGACGGTGAACGGGGCGCTGTGGCCCTGTCCGCGCAGGATCTGCCCGTTCTTGAGCGTGCCGCCCGCGGTGACGCCGCTGCCGGTCCGCACCAGGATGGTGTCGTTGGCCCCGGCGCTGGCTTCGGCCAGGGCAACGGTCGTGAACGGGCTCACGTCACGGCCGTCGTGGGTTGCGGAGGCGGACGCGTTGTCCACGTACCACACCTTGCCGATCAGCGCGAGCTTGATCCAGCCGGTGCCGCTGAGGCGCCCGTCGGTGATGGTGTAGTTCACGCTGTCGCGTCCGGTGACCCCCGCGGCCGGCAGGTAGCTGAAGACGCCGTTGGCCGCGAGCGTCAGGGTCCCTCCACGTACCGTCGTGAGAGCGCCCGTGCTGGTCACGCTCAGCGTGCCGCCATCGATCGAGAAGTCGTTGGCCAGCACGTTCGGCGTGATACTGTCCGGAAGCGTCGTGTTGCCCATCGCCTGGGAGAGGTCGGTGGTCGCCGTCGGCGGCACGTACGCCGTGAAGGTCACCGGAGCGGCCGTGCCGGTCGTGGCCGCCGCCTGCAGCGTGTTCGTGGTCGGGCCCGAGCCCAGCGTCCAGCTCCCCACCGCCGCGTCGCCGGAGGCATTGGTCGTGGGGCTCGCGCCCGTGGTGCTGCCGCCGCCGCCGGTGACGGTGAAGTTGATGGTCGCACCGGGCACCACGTTGCCGTACTGGTCGGTCACGTGCACCGTGGGCGCGGTCGCAACCGGGCTCCCCACGGTGCCGTTCTGTTCGTCACCCGCGGTCTTGGTGATGTTCGCCGGCGGGCCCGCGGTGCCGGTGGCACTGAAGGTGGTCGTCAGCGCTCCGGCCGAGGCCGTCAGCGTGTTGGACCCGGACGTGGTCCCCAGCGTCCAGCTCCCCACCGTCGCCACACCGCTGGCGTTGGTGGTCGCACTCCCGCCGGTCACCGACCCTCCGCCCGAAGCGACCGAGAAGGTGACTGCGGTCCCGGCGGAGACCGGGTTGCCGTAGGTGTCGGTGATGGTCACCGAGGGAGGCGTGGCCACCGCGGTGCCTACCGTGGCGCTCTGCCCGTCGCCCGCGGTCTTGACGATGTTGGCCGGCGGGCCCGCGGTGCCGGTGGCATTGAAGGTGGTGCTGAGGGCGCCCGCGGTGGCCGTGAGGGTGTTGGCCCCCGCGGCCGTGGCGAGCGTCCAGCTCCCCAGCGTAGCCACGCCGCTGGCGTCGGTCGTCGCCGGGCTCCCCGTCACGCTCCCGTTGCCCGACGGAGCGAAGGTCACGGAGACCCCCGCCACCGGGTTGCCGCTCGCGTCCGTGATGGTCACAGACGGGGCCGTGGCCACCGCCGTGCCCACCGTGGCGGTCTGCCCGTCGCCCGCGGTCTTGACGATGTTGGCCGGCGGGCCCGCGGTGCCGGTGGCGCTGAAGGTGGTGCTGAGGGCGCCCGCGGTGGCCGTGAGGGTGTTGGCCCCCACGGTCGTGGCGAGCGTCCAGCTCCCCAGCGTAGCCACGCCGCTGGCGTCGGTCGTCGCCGGGCTCCCCGTCACGCTCCCGTTGCCCGACGGAGCGAAGGTCACCGAGACCCCCGCCACCGGGTTCCCGTTCGTGTCCGTGATGGTCACAGACGGGGCCGTGGCCACCGCCGTGCCCACCGTGGCGGTCTGCCCGTCGCCCGCGGTCTTCGTGATGTTCGCCGGCGCGCCCGCGGTGCCGGTGGCATTGAAGGTGGTGCTGAGGGCGCCCGCGGTGGCCGTGAGGGTGTTGGCCCCCGCGGTCGTGGCGAGCGTCCAGCTTCCCAGCGTGGCCACCCCGCTGGCGTCGGTCGTCGCCGGGCTCCCCGTCACGCTCCCGTTGCCCGACGGAGCGAAGGTCACCGAGACCCCCGCCACCGGGTTCCCGTTCGCGTCCGTGATGGTCACAGACGGGGCCGTGGCCACCGCCGTGCCCACCGTGGCGGTCTGCCCGTCACCCGCGGTCTTCGTAATGTTGGCCGGAGGGCCCACCGTGCTGGTGGCGCTGAAGGTGGTGCTGAGGGCGCCCGCGGTAGCCGTGAGGGTGTTGGCCCCCGCGCCGGTGGCGAGCGTCCAGCTCCCCAGCGTGGCCACCCCGCTGGCGTCGGTCGTCGCAGGGCTCCCGGTCACGCTCCCGTTGCCCGACGGAGCGAAGGTCACCGAGACCCCCGCCACCGGGTTCCCGTTCGTGTCCGTGATGGTCACCGACGGGGCCGTGGCCACCGCCGTGCCTCCGGTGGCGGTCTGGCCGTCGCCCGCGGTCTTCGTGATGTTCGCCGGCGGGCCCGCGGTGCCGGTGGCGCTGAAGGTGGTGCTGAGGGCGCCCGCGGTGGCCGTGAGGGTGTTGGCCCCCGCGGTCGTGGCGAGCGTCCAGCTCCCCAGCGTGGCCACCCCGCTGGCGTCGGTCGTCGCCGGGCTCCCGGTCACGCTCCCGTTGCCCGACGGAGCGAAGGTCACGGAGACCCCCGCCACCGGGTTCCCGTTCGTGTCCGTGATGGTCACAGACGGGGCCGTGGCCACCGCCGTGCCCACCGTGGCGGTCTGGCCGTCACCCGCGGTCTTCGTGATGTTCGCCGGCGCGCCCGCGGTGCCGGTGGCATTGAAGGTGGTGCTGAGGGCGCCCGCGGTGGCCGTGAGGGTGTTGGCCCCCGCGGTCGTGGCGAGCGTCCAGCTCCCCAGCGTAGCCACGCCGCTGGCGTCGGTCGTCGCAGGGCTCCCCGTCACGCTCCCGTTGCCCGACGGAGCGAAGGTCACCTCGACCCCCGCCACCGGGTTCCCGTTCGTGTCCGTGATGGTCACAGACGGGGCCGTGGCCACCGCCGTGCCCACCGTGGCGGTCTGCCCGTCACCCGCGGTCTTCGTGATGTTCGCCGGCGCGCCCGCGGTGCCGGTGGCGCTGAAGGTGGTGCTGAGGGCGCCCGCGGTGGCCGTGAGGGTGTTGGCCCCCGCGGTCGTGGCGAGCGTCCAGCTCCCCAGCGTGGCCACCCCGCTGGCGTCGGTCGTCGCCGGGCTCCCCGTCACGCTCCCGTTGCCCGACGGAGCGAAGGTCACCGAGACCCCCGCCACCGGGTTCCCGTTCGTGTCCGTGACGGTCACCGCCGGGGCCGTGGCCACCGCCGTGCCCGCCGTGGCGGTCTGGCCGTCACCCGCGGTCTTCGTGATGTTCGCCGGCGCGCCCGCGGTGCCGGTGGCATTGAAGGTGGTGCTGAGCGCGCCCGCGGTGGCCGTGAGGGTGTTGGCCCCCGCGGTCGTGGCGAGCGTCCAGCTCCCCAGCGTGGCCACCCCGCTGGCGTCGGTCGTCGCCGGGCTCCCGGTCACGCTCCCGTTGCCCGACGGAGCGAAGGTCACCGAGACCCCCGCCACCGGGTTCCCGTCCACGTCCGTCACCTTGACGGCAGGTGCGACCGCGACCGCGCTGCCCGCCACGGCGGTCTGGTTGTCACCCGCCTGGACCGTGATGTTCGCCGGGGGACCAGCCGTCAAGGTGACCGTGCTGGAGGTGTCGGCCTCCAGGCCGGCCGAGGAGAAGGAGAGCGTATGGTCACCCGCCGCCCCCGTGATGACGAGGTCGGTGAAGGGAGCCACGCCGCTGGTGTTCGTGCTCACCGTAGTGGTGCCGCCCAGGGTGCCGCCGCCGGAGGCGATTCCCGCCGTGACCGAGACCCCCGCCTGCGCCACCGGGTTGCCGCTGGCGTCCTGGAGCTGGACCGCCGGCTGCTGCGCGAACGGTGTCCCGCTCTGCGCCGTCGCCGAGGGCTGCGTCGTGATCTCGAGCTTTGCCGGGGCGCCGGCCGAGACGCTGATGGTGCTGGAGGTGGCGCCGGTAAGACCGCTCGACGAGAAGGAGAGCGTGCGGTCGCCCACCGTCCCCGTGATGGAGAGGTTGGTGAACGTCGCCACGCCACTCGCGTTGGTCGTCACGGTGGTGGTGTCGCCCAGCGCGCCGCCGCCGGAGGCGATGGTCGCAGTGATCTCCACGCCCGACTGGCTCACCGCGTTGCCGAACTCGTCCCGGAGCTGGACGACCGGCTGCCGCGGGAAGGCCGCCCCGCTCTGCACCGAGTCCGAGGGCTGCGTGGTGATGGAGAGGCGCGACGCGCCGGCCGGCGTGGCGGCGGCGGTGAAGGTCACCGGCGACCCGTTCAGGGTGTCGCGGCGCGCCCTCACCGTCTGCGTGTCGGCGACGGTCCCGAGCGTCCAGGTGATCGACGCGATCCCGCTCCCGTTCGTCAGCGAGATCGAATCGGAGAGCGAGCCGTTGCCGGGGTCGACCTCCCAGCGGACGGTGTCACCCGGGACGCCGTTGCCGAGGGAGTCCGTCACCAGGACGCGGAGCGGCTGCGCGAGCGTCTTCCCGACCTCGCCCGTCTGGTTGTCGCCGTCGAGGAGCGCGATGTCGGTCGGTTCGCCCGGAAGCGCCGTCGCGGTGATGGTCACGGTGATCCCCGCGGCCGACACCGTCAGCGAGTCCAGCCCCGGCGTCGTCCCCAGCGTCCACGATCCCACCGTGGCCTCGCCCGAGGCGCTGGTGGTCTGCGTCCCGCCCGTCACGCTCCCGCTCCCCGGCGTGGGCGTGAAGGTCACCGCCACGTTCGGGACTCCGTTTCCGCTCGCGTCCACCACCTGCACCTTCGGCGGGATCGGGACCGCGGTGTTCACCTTCACGCTCTGGCTGTTACCGGCGATGATCCGGATGGAGGCCGCCGCGCCGATCTGCACGCGGATCGGGCCGCTGGTCCCCTTGAGGCCGGCGTTGTCGGTGGCGGTCACGCTGTCCACGGCCCCCGCCGTGGTGCTCACCGTGTAGGCCACCGTCGCCACGCCCGCCGTGTCGGTGGTGCTGGTCGGGGTGGCGAAGGAGCCGGCGGGGAGGGTCTTGCTCCAGGTCACCGTCCTCCCGGCCGTCTTCACCGCCGCGCCCAGCGAGTCCGCCAGCTGCGCCCGGATGGTGATGGTGGCGCCGGGCGCCGGGTCCGGCGTGTCCGTGGACACCAGGTACTGCCTCGGCGTGGCGGCCTTGGCGACCACGTTGATTACCGCGCCGCCGGTCACCTTGCTGTCCTTCTCGTCGATGGCGGTCACCGAGGCGAAGCCGATTCCCACCGCCGTGACGAGGCCCGTGCCGGAGACGCGGATCACCGAGGTGTCCGAGACCGCCCAGATGACCTTGCGGCTGGGGATCGGGTTCCCGGCCGGGTTGTTCACCACCGCGGTGAACTGGCGGGTCTGGCCGATGACCAGAGTCGCCGAGTCCGGGGTGACGGACACCGATTCACCCTTCACCTCGATCGAGATGGACGCCCTCTTGGTGGTGTCCGCGGCGGCCATCGCCACGATGTCCACCGTGCCCGGCACGTGCCCGGTCACGTCGCCCGAGGCGGTGATCGACGCCACTCCCGGCTTCGCGGAGCGCCAGATCACCGCTGCGGTGTCGTTTCCGGCCACCTTCGCCGTCAGCCGCACCGTCTCGTCGACGCGCAGCTTGAGGTGGTCGGGGCTGATGGTGACCGCTCCCGTGACCACGACCGGCTTCCCGATCGGGAACTGGGAGACGTCCTTGCCCACGATGTAGGCCAGGATGACCAGCGCGTCCAGCGCCGTCACCTCGCCATTTCCGTCCGCGTCCCCGAACGGGAGGACCCTGAATCCCTGCGGCAGGTTCTTGCCGACGACGTGCGACAGCACGGCCAGCCCGTCGAGGGCCGAGATGGAGCCGTCCCCGTTGACGTCGCCCCGCAGCACCGTTCCTCCCTCGGCCTGGGCCGCGGCGGGACGGACGCCCGCGCCTGTGAGGGAGAGAGCGAGCCCGAGCAGGGCGGGAATGGCGAACCTGGTGATGCACCGCATGGTGGTCTCCCGAACGAACGGTGTTCCGAAACAGAACGGGGACCGCGGCTGATCCGCGGTCCCGGCCTGAGGGAAGGTGAGGCTATGGGGGACTTCTACTTCTACTGCCGGAGGGGGACGCGGGAGAAGAGCGGCTGCTCCCGCTGGATGACCTGCGTGGTGAGGCTGTGGAAGTCCGTGGCGGCCACGATCTCCTCCATCTTCACCCCGAACGCGCTCCCCTGCACGGCCTGCTTCGCCTCGAAGTGCAGCGTCAGGACCGGGGCGTCGGGCACCCCCTCCAGCGCGGCGCCCGCGAAGCGCACCTTACCCGGGGCGATCTCGTTCCACGCGCCCATGACCGCCTGCGGGAGATCGGCCCCCTTCAGCGTCATCGCGTTGGTGTCGTAGCTCAGCTCCCCCTGGAAGCTGGAAATGGTCGCGTCCACCTGCACCCGCCTGAGGTGCAGCTGCACGTCCGTGGTCCCGGCGTTGATCCCGGCCAGCACCACGATCGGGTGGATCCCGGGCCCGAGGCCCTCGGTCACGTCGATCTGCTCCTCCGGCGCCATGGCGTTCTCGCACCCGGCCAGCAGCCCGAGGCCCATGGCCAGCACCAGCGCGCGGCGGATTCCTTTGTTCCTGCTCATGTCGGTACCTTCTGTGATAGCGCCGTTGTCTCCCCCGCCCACCTGCGGCCGGGGGCCCTTCCCTCCCTACCTGCGGCTCAGGGTGCGACCACCCGGACCCGCCCGTCCACCGTCACCGGCGCCGCGTAGGCGACGAACGCCCCGTTGCTCGGACGCGCCGTGTAGCTCAGGTCGATCACCCGCTCGGTCCCCGCCAGCGCGCCGGGCGCCACGCGGAACACCAGCGTCACCAGCGTCAGCCGCGGGCTCCCCTGCGGCGTCGTGGCCGCCAGGGCGAAGACCACCCGGCCCGGGCCGGCCAGGTTCACGTCGGCCGCGCCCTGTACGCCGGACGTGCCGGACACGTACTGGAGCACCGCCGGGTCGAACCTCACCTCGAGCTGCACCGATCCCAGGTCTCCGTTCGCGCTCACCCGGGACAGGTCGAGCGTCACCGGGACGCTGAAGGTCTGCCCGGCCTGCACGTCCGCGCGGATCGCCCCGCCCGGGAAGGCCGTGGAGAGGAGGCTCTGCGCCCCCAGCACGGCGAGCAGCGCCGAGTCCGCCACCACGCCGGAGCGGGCGACGATCCAGGCCTGCCCCTCGGCAGCGCCGGTCGCCGTCCCCGTGGCGCTCACCGTCGCCGCAGCGCCCGACGAGCTCCAGGTCACCGCCGCGCTCGACACCGTCCCGCCACCCGCGTTGAACGCGGTGGCCGAGAACGCGGCCGTCGCGCCGACGTCGGCCATGGCGAACGGGGGGGACACCGCGATGCGCGCCACCGGCTGCGCGACGACCGTGACCGTGGCGGTGTTCCGCCGCCCCTCCACGTCCGCCGTGATCACGGCCGTTCCCGCGGCCACCCCGGTCACCACCCCGGTCGCCGCGTCCACGCGGGCGATCCCGGCGCTGGAGCTGGACCAGGTGACGGCGCGGCCGGTCAGCACGTTCCCCGCGGCGTCGCGCGCCGTGGCGGTGAGCTGCGCCGTGCCGCCCACCGCGATCGTGGTGTCGGAGGCGACGGTCACCGAGGCGACGGGTACCGGGACCACCGTGACGTTCGCGCCCCCGCTCCGCCCCTCGGCGGTGGCGGTGATCCGCGCCGTGCCGGTCCGGACCGCCGTCACCAGCCCGGTCGCGCTCACCCGCGCGATCGCGGAGTCCGCGCTGGACCAGGTCACGGCGCGGCCGGTGAGGGTGTTCCCCGCGGCGTCGCGCGCGGTCGCGGCGAGCTGGCGGGTGGCGCCCACCACCAGCGTGGCGGTGTCGGGAGCGACGACGACCGAGGCGACGGCGACCGGCGCCACCGGGGTGACGGTGAGGGCGAAGGTGCCCGACTTCCCGTCCGTCGTGGCGGTGATGGTCACCGGGCCGGCGGAGCGGCCGGTCACCGTGCCGTCGCCGGCCACGGTGGCGACGGCTTCGGCATTGCTGGACCAGGTGAAGCTCTTCCCCGAGAGGACGCGGCCGCGGGAGTCCAGCGCCGAGGCGCTGAGCGCCACCGTCTTCCCGACCTCCACCGTCTGCGCGGAGCCGGTGACGGTCACGGATGCCACGGTGCGGGTTCCGGTCCCGTCGCCCTCGCACGCGGCGAGCGCGAAGGCCGCCGCCAGGAGCAGGGTGGGCGTCGCAAGCCGGAAACGGCTGGTGCGGAAGCGAAGCAGGCTCACGTTGTCAGCGGGCAAGAGTAGGAAGAACGAGACGGTCTCGGGTCCGGCTGGCAGGTACGGCCTGGATCTGAGCTGGCTGCCTGTGTCCGGGAGGAGCAGATGGAAGGTCCGGCAGTCTGATAAGATGCGGCAACGAGGGTCCCGCGTCAACTCTTTTGACACCCGCAACCCGTGACGGCCTTTCCGGATGCGCGTCCGCGCCTCGACAAAGCCTGGAATGTCCGGCTGCGCGCGGAGCTGACGGCGGCGCTCTTCCCCGGGGGGAGCGTCACTTGACGCGGCCCCCGGCCGCGGGTGAATATTCCTGTCTTGAACCGTGCGGCGGAGGACCTCCTCCCGGAAGGGCCGCACCCGACCGACGCAGCCTCGGATGCAGACGAACAGCGCGACGCCCGGAGCGCCCCCGCTCCCCGCACCCCCCGGGGGGGCGGGGAGCGCGTGCGTCCACCACTTCTTCGAGGCGCAGGCGGCGCGCACGCCCGCCGCGACCGCGCTGGTGCACGGGACGGAGACGCTCACCTACGGCGAGCTCGACCTCCGCGCCGACCGGCTCGCCCGCCACCTCCGCCGGCGGGGGGCGGGGCCCGAGGTGCGGGTGGGGATCTGCCTCCCCCGCTCGGCCGAGCTGGTGGTGGGGCTGCTCGGGATCCTGAAGTCCGGCGCCGCCTACGTCCCCCTCGACCCCGCCTACCCGCGCGAGCGCATCGAGCACACGCTACGCGACGCGGGGGCGACGCTGGTGGTCTCCCGCCGCGACCTCCTCCCGCTCCTGCAGGGGCGCGGCGAGGGCGCGGTGCTGGTGGACGCCCACGCGGAGCTCGTCGCCGCCGAGCCGGGGGAGCGCCCCGGGAGCGGCGTCGGTCCCCGGAACCTGGCGTACGTCATCTATACTTCCGGCTCCACCGGCACCCCCAAGGGCGTGCAGGTGGAGCACGGGAGCGCCGCGGCGCTCCTGCGGTGGGGCCGGGAGGTCTTCCCCGCGGAGGAGTGCGCCGGGGTGCTCTGCTCCAGCTCGGTGTGCTTCGACATGTCGGTGTTCGAGGTGTTCCACACCCTCGCCGTCGGGGGGACGCTGGTGCTGGCCGACAGCGCGCTGGAGCTTCCCCGCCTTCCCGCGCTCGACCGCGTGACGCTGCTGAGCACCGTTCCCTCGGCCGCGGCGGAGCTTCTGCGCCAGGGCGGGATCCCCGCTTCCGTCCGGGTGGTGAACCTGGGAGGCGAGGTGCTGAAGGGGTCGCTGGCGCAGGGGCTGTACGCCCTCCCCGGAGTGCAGAAGGTCTACAACCTGTACGGGCCCACCGAGGACACCACCTACTCCACCTGGTCCCTCGTGGAGCGGGGCGCCGGGCGCGAGCCCACCATCGGCCGTCCCGTGACGGGGACGCGCCTCCACCTGCTGGATGCGGGGCTGGAGCCCGTCCCCGGCGGGTCCGCGGGCGAGGTGTACCTGTCGGGGGAGGGGCTGGCCCGCGGCTACCTGGACCGGCCGGAGGCGACCGCCGAGCGCTTCCTCCCCTGTCCGTTCCCCGGCGAGCCGGGCGCACGGATGTACCGGGTGGGAGACCTGGGGCGCCTCCTCCCGGACGGGGAGCTGGAGTACCTGGGCCGGACCGACCACCAGGTCAAGGTGCGCGGCTTCCGCGTGGAGCCGGGCGAGGTGGCGCGCGTGCTGGAGCGGCACCCGGGCGTGCGCGAGGCGGTGGTCGTGGCGCGCGAGGGCGGGGCGGGGGAGACGCTGCTGGCGGCGTTCCTGGTTCCCGCGGGGGAAGCGCCCGCGGCCGCGGAGCTGCGCGCCTGGCTCAGGGAGCGGCTCCCGGAGCACATGGTCCCGGCCGCGTTCGTGGCGCTGGACGCCCTCCCGCTGACCCCGAACGGCAAGGTCGACCGCGCGGCGCTTCCCGCCGTCGACCTCGTGGCGTCGGCGCCGCACGTGGCTCCCCGCACCCCCACCGAGGAGCGGATGGCGGCGATCTGGAGCGAGGTGCTGGAGCTCCCCGGGGTGGGGGTGCGGGACGACTTCTTCGAGCTGGGCGGCCACTCCCTGCGCGCGGCGCAGGTGGTGGCGCGGGTGCGCACCGTCTTCGGGGTGGAGCTGCCGGTGCGGGCGCCGTTCGACGCGCCCACGGTGGCGGCGCTGGCGGAGTGGGTGGACCGGGGCGCCCCTGCGGTGGCGCGGGACGAAAGGGAGAACGAGATGGAGACGCGGATGGAAGGGCAGCTCGAATGGCTGGAGTCCCTCTCGGAGGAGGAGGCGCTGCGCCTCCTCGGGGAGGCGTAGCCGGTGTCCGAAGAGAATCCGGGGCAGGCGACGCGCCCCGCGCAGTCGCGGCGGGCGCTGCTCCAGCAGAGGCTCATGGAGCTGGCCGGCGCCGCCCCCACGCCGCAGCGGATCGAGCGCCGCGGGGACGACGGCCCGGCGCCGCTCTCCTTCGCGCAGCAGCGGCTCTGGTTCCTGGAGCAGCTGGAGCCGGGGACCCCGTTCTACAACACCTGGGCGGTCCACGAGTACCGCGGCGCCCTGGACGAGGACGCCATGGAGCGGGCCCTCCGGGAGGTGGTCCGGCGGCACGAGACGCTCCGCACGCGCTTCGTGGCGGCGGGGGTGGAGCCGGTCCAGGTGGCGGGAGGGTGGGAGGGATTCCGCCTCCCCCGCGCCGACCTGCGGGGAATCGCGGACGCCGGGCGGGAAGGGGAGGTCCGGCGCGCCGTCTCGCGGCTGGTGCGCGCCCCTCTCGACCTGGAGGCGGGCCCACCGCTGCGCGCCGCCCTGCTGCGCTCCGGGGAGGGGGAGTGGGTCCTCGCGCTGGTCATCCACCACGCCGTGAGCGACGGGTGGTCGTTCGGGATCCTGTTCCGGGAGCTGTTCGCGCTCTACACGGCCTTCGCCGGAGGGCTCCCGTCGCCCCTCCCGGAGCTCGCCATCCAGTACGCCGACTTCGCCGTCTGGCAGCGGGAGCACCTGGCCGGCGAGCGGCTGGAGGAGCAGCTCGCCTACTGGCGCGGGGAGCTGGAGGGAGCCCCGGAGGTGCTGGATCTCCCCGCCGACCGCCCGCGCCCCCCGGTTCCCAGCCGCCGCGGCGGGCGCCACGTCTTCCGCCTTCCGCCCGAGCTGGCGGAGCGGCTGCGCGCGGTCGCGCAGGAGGAGCGCGCGACGCTGTTCATGGTGCTCCTGTCGGGCTTCCAGGTGCTCCTGTCGCGGTACTCCGGGCAGGAGGACGTGGTGGTGGGCACCCCCATCGCCAACCGGAACCGGCGGGAGGTCGAGGAGCTGATCGGGTTCTTCGTCAACACCCTCGCCCTGCGCGCCGACCTCGCGGGCGATCCGACGTTCCGCGAGCTGCTGGCCCAGACGCGCCGCCGCACCCTCTCCGCGTACCAGCACCAGGACCTCCCCTTCGAGCGGCTGGTGGAGGAGCTGGCGCCGGAGCGCACCCTCAGCCACGCCCCGCTCTTCCAGGTCCTCTTCGCCCTCCAGAACACCGCCGCCTCCCCGGCCGCGGAGCTCCCGGGGGTGCGCGTCCGGCCGCGCGAGGCGCACAGCGGGATCGCCAAGTTCGACCTGTCGCTCAGCATGGAGGAATACTCCGGCGGCGTGGCGGGGTCGCTGGAGTACGCGCTCGACCTCTTCGACCCGGCGACGGCGGAGCGGATCGGCCGCCACCTCGTCACGCTCCTGGAAGCCGTCGCGGCCGATCCCGGCCGCCGGATCTCCGCGCTCCCGATGCTGGCTCCCGACGAGACCCGGCGGCTGGTGGAGGAGTGGAGCGCGGCGGAGACGGGGCCGGTCCCCTCGGACCGCTGCGTGCACGAGCTGTTCGCGGAGCAGGCCGCGCGCACGCCGGACGCCGTGGCCCTGGTCCACGGCGAGGCGACCCTCACCTACGCCGAGCTGGACCGCCGCTCGGACGCCCTGGCACGCGCGCTGGCCGCGCGCGGCGTGGGCCCCGAGGTGCGGGTGGGGGTGTGCGTGGAGCGCTCGCCGGAACTGGTGGTGGGGCTGCTGGGCGTCCTCAAGGCGGGCGGCGCGTACGTGCCGCTGGACCCCGGCTATCCCGCGGAGCGGCTGGCGTACATGCTGGAGGACGCGGGGGTGCCGGTGCTGCTGGCGCAGGAGCGTCTGCTGGAGCGGCTCCCGGAGTTCGGGGGGGAGGTCGTGCTGCTGGACGGGGAGGAGCCGGGGGAGGAGGAGCGTCCCGCGCCGGGAGCGCGCGTCACCCCCGAGAACCTCTGCTACGTGATCTACACGTCGGGCTCCACGGGGCGGCCGAAGGGGACGGAGGTTCCGCACCGTGCGATCCCGGGGTTCTTCTGGGAGGTGGAGTACGCGCGCTTCGACGAGCGGACGGTGCTGCTGCAGCACTCCTCGACGTCGTGGGACGCGCTGACGCTGGAGCTGTGGCCGGCGCTGCTGAAGGGGGGGAGGTGCGTGCTGTACCCGGGGCAGAGCTCGGACGCGGAGGGGCTGGCGGAGCAGGTGCGCAGGCACGGGGTGACGGCGACGTGGATCAGCTCGGCGTACTTCAACTCGATCGTCGACGGTACGCCGGAGGTGCTCTCCGGGCTGGAGACGGTGATGATCGGGGGGGAGGCGGTGAGCCCGGGGCACGTGAAGCGGGCGCAGGAGCTGTACCCGGGGCTGCGGATCGTCAACGGGTACGGGCCGAGCGAGTGCACGGTGTTCACGAGCTGCTACGTGGTGCCGGGGGAGTGGGACGGGGCGACGATCCCGATCGGGAAGCCGGTGGGGGACCGTCGGGTGCACGTGCTGGACGGGAGCCTGGGGCCGGTGCCGGTGGGGGTGCCGGGGGAGCTGTACGTGGGGGGGGCGGCGGTGGCGCGGGGGTACCTGGGGCGTGCGGAGCTGACGGCGGAGCGCTTCGTGCCGGACCCGTTCGGGGGGGAGGCGGGGGCGCGGCTGTACCGGTCGGGAGACCGGGTGAGGTGGCGTGCGGAGGGGGTGCTGGAGTTCGTGGGGCGGACCGACTTCCAGGTCAAGATCCGCGGCTTCCGCGTGGAGCCGGCCGAGGTGGAGGGCGTGCTCGCCGGCCATCCCGGCGTGCGCGAGGCCGCGGTCGTACCCTGGACGGACGGGTCCGGCGACACCGGCCTGGTCGCGTACCTGGCGCTGGAGCCCGGGACCGGGGCCCCCGAGGTGCGGGGCTGGCTGCGGGACCGGCTCCCGGCGTACATGGTACCCGCCTGGCTCGTGGCGCTGGACGCGCTCCCGCTCACCGCGCACGGCAAGCTGGACCGCCGCGCCCTCCCCACCCCCGACGGCTCCCGCGCCGGCGAGGACGCGTACGTGGCCCCGCGCACCCCGGTGGAGGAGGTGCTCGCCGGGATCTGGCGCGAGGTGCTGGGGGTGGAGCGCGTCGGCGCGTACGACAACTTCTTCGACCTCGGCGGGCACTCCCTCCGCGCCACGCAGCTCATGTCGCGCGTGCGGCTGGTCTTCCAGGTGGAGGCGCCGCTGCGCAGCCTGTTCGAGGCGCCCACCGTCGCCCACCTGGCCGAGGTGCTGGTGGCCCGCGAGCGGGCGCCGGGGCAGACGGAGCGGATCGCCCGCCTGATGCAGCGGATCGAGCGGATGTCGCCGGACGAGATGAAGCGGATGCTCCGCGACCAGCGCTCCGGAGAGGCGGGGCCGACGCCGTGACCTCCCCCTCCGCGGAGACCGGGGACGAGGTCATCGTCTTCCCGCTCTCCTTCCCGCAGCAGCGCCTCTGGCTGATGGACCAGCTGGAGCCCGGGAGCGCGCTCTACAACCTCCCCTCCGTCCTCCGCCTCCGCGGGGCGCTCGACGCGGGGGCGCTCCGGCGCGCCCTGGAGGAGGTGGTCGCGCGGCACGAGTCGCTGCGGACGCGCTTCGGCATCGTGGACGGGGAGCCCGCCCAGCTCGTCCATCCCCCCTCCCGTTTCCCGCTCCCCCTCCCCGACCTGGCCGGGCTCGCGGAGGACGCGCGCGTCGCCGAGGCGCGGCGCCTCCTGGAAGCGGAAGCGCGGCGGCCGTTCGACCTCGCCCGCGGACCCGTCCTCCGCGCCGCGCTCCTCCGCCTCGACGCGGAGGACCACCTCCTGGCGGTCACGATGCACCACGTCGTGAGCGACGGTTGGTCGATGGACGTGTTCCACCACGAGCTCACCACGCTGTACGGGGCGTTCGCCGCGGGGAGGGCCTCGCCGCTCCCGGAGCTCCCCATCCAGTACGGCGACTACGCGGTGTGGCAGCGGGAGGAGCTGGGTGCGGAGGCGCTGGAGGAGCAGGTGGCCTTCTGGAAGCGGGAGCTGGACGGGGCTCCCCCCGCGCTCGACCTCCCCACGGACCGCCCGCGCCCGCCGGTGCGCGGCCCGCGCGGGGGGCGGCTGGTCTTCGGCCTCCCTCCCGGCCTCCCGGGGGCGCTGGGCGAGCTGTCGCGGAGGGAGCGGGCCACGCTCTTCATGACGCTGCTCGCCGCGTGCACCGTCCTGCTCTCCCGCTACGCCGGGGAGGAGGACGTGCTGGTGGGGACCCCCATCGCCGGGCGGAACCGCACGGAGCTGGAGGGGCTGATCGGCTTCTTCGTGAACACGCTGGTCGTTCGCGCCGACCTGTCCGGCGACCCCACCTTCCGCGAGCTGCTGGGACGGGTGAAGCAGCGGCTGCTGGGTGCCTACGCCCACGCCGACGTTCCCTTCGAGCGGGTGGTGGAGGAGCTGCGTGTGCCGCGGGACGCCAGCCGCACCCCCCTTTTCCAGGCGATGTTCGTCCTGCAGAGCGGCGGCGGTGGCGCGGCGGCCGCCGGGGACGAGTCCACCGGGCTGCGCTGGACGCCGGAGGCCACCGGGACGGGGACCGCCAAGTTCGACCTGAACTTCAGCTTCGTGGAGAGGGCGGACGGAATGTACGTGGGGCTGGACTACGCCGCCGACCTGTTCGACGAGGCCACCATCCTGCGGATGGCGGCGCACCTGGGCACCCTGCTCGCCGCCGTCGCCGGGGACCCCGACTGCCGGGTCTCGGCGTGTCCGCTCCTTCCGCCGGAGGAGGAGCGCCGCGTCCTGGAGGAGTGGAACGGCGTCCGCAGCGACTACCCGCGCGAGCCGGTGCACCGGCAGTTCGTGGAGCGCGCCCGGCGGACGCCCGACGCCGCCGCGGCCGTGTTCGGCGACCGGGTGCTCACCTACGCGGAGCTGGAGCTCCGCTCGGCCGGGCTCGCGCGGGTCCTGCGCAGGCTCGGGGTGGGGCCGGAGGTGCGGGTGGGGATCGCGGTCGACCGGACCCCGGAGATGCTGGTCGGGCTCCTCGGCATCCTCCGCGCCGGGGGGGCGTACGTCCCCCTCGACCCGGCTTCGCCCCCGGAGCGGCTGGAGGGTCTGCTGGAGGACTCCGCCGTCCCCGTCCTCCTGGCGCACAGCGAGCTGCGGGAGCGGCTCCCGCCCTACGGCGGTCACCTCCTCCTGCTGGACCGGCTCCCGGACGGGGAGGGGGCGGAGGACGCCCCGGTCCCCGACCCCGACGTCCCGCCCGACGCCCTGGCGTACGTCATCTACACCTCCGGCTCCACCGGGAAGCCCAAGGGGGTGATGGTCCCGCACTCGGCGGTGGCGAACCTGGTGGGGGCGGAGATCGAGCTTCACGGGCTGGAGCCGCGGCACCGGATGTGGGTGGTGCCCCCGCTCAGCTTCGACGCCACCGTCGGGGACATCTTCCCCGTGCTCGCCTGCGGGGCGACGC
Source organism: uncultured Gemmatimonadales bacterium (assembly GCA_963733105.1). Taxonomy (GTDB): domain Bacteria; phylum Gemmatimonadota; class Gemmatimonadetes; order Longimicrobiales; family Longimicrobiaceae; genus JAFAYN01. Next base: position 631,953 of record CAVTCB010000018.1, read on the forward strand.
TGGTGTTCCATCCCTCGCCCGCGGACCTCGCCGGCGAGGGGCTGCTCCGCTTCCTCACCGCGCACGGCGTCAGCGTCTTCAGCTGTCCGGTCGCGCTCTGGCTGCACTTCCTGGAGAGTCTCCAGCCGCTGGGCGGCGCGGGTCTTCTCCCGCTCCCCGGGATCGTGCGGGTGGGCGGCGAGGCGGTCCCGATGGAGGCCGCCCGGAGCTGGAGCCGCCTCGGGGGCGGGCGCGGGCTCCTCCTGAACCACTACGGGCCGACCGAGACCACGGTGATCATCACCGTGCACCCGGCCACGGACCTGGCGGAGCGGACCACCGTCTCCGGCACCGTCCCCATCGGCCGCCCCATCCCCAACACGCGGGCGTACGTGCTGGACGGCCGGCTCGGCCCCGTCCCCGCCGGCGTTCCCGGCGAGCTGTACCTGGGCGGAGCGCAGCTGGCGCGCGGCTACCTCGGACGGCCGGAGCTGACCGCCGAGCGCTTCCTTCCCGACCCGTACGCGGGCGTTCCCGGGGCCCGGATGTACCGCAGCGGAGACCGGGCGCGCTGGCTCCCCGACGGGGTGCTGGAGTACCTGGGGCGCAACGACAACCAGGTCAAGATCCGCGGGTTCCGCATCGAGCCGGGCGAGGTGGAGGCCGCCCTGCTGGAGCACCCGCGCGTCCGGGAGGCCGCCGTGGTCGTGGACACCTCGCCTTCGGGGGAGAAGCGGCTGGTGGGCTACGTCGCCGCGGACGCGGACCCCGCCGCGCTGCGGGAGCACCTGCGCGGGCGCCTCCCGGACTACATGGTGCCCGCCCTGTTCGTGCCCCTGGACTCGCTCCCCCTGACCGGGAACGGGAAGGTGGACCGCGCCGCCCTCCCCGAACCCGACCCCGGGACCGACGCCCGGGAGTACCTGGCCCCGCGCACGGAGACGGAGCGCGGCGTGGCGGAGGTATGGGCGGAGGTGCTGGGGCTGGAGCGGGTGGGGGTGCGCGACGACTTCTTCCAGGCCGGCGGCCACTCCCTGGCCGCCGCGCGGGTGGTGGCCCGCCTCCGCGAGCGCTTCGGGCGCGAGGTTCCCCTGGCCACGCTCTTCCGCGGGCCCACCGTGGAGAGCCTCGCCCGCGTCCTGGACGGCGGTGCCGCCGCGGACGGCCTCCCCTCCTCGCTCGTGCGGCTGCGCGACGGGGCGGGGGCACCCTTCTTCTGCGTGCACCCCGCGGGGGGGATGGCGCTCGCCTACCTCCCGCTCGCCCGCCGCTTCGACGACCGGCCCTTCTACGGCGTGCAGGCGCGGGGCCTGGCCCCGGACGAGGAGCCGCTCGCGAGCGTGGAGGAGATGGCGGCGCTGTACCTGGAGGCGGTCCGCGCCGTCCGGCCGCGTGGCCCCTACCTCCTCGGGGGGTGGTCGCTCGGCGGGGTGATCGCGTTCGAGATGGCGCAGCGGCTGCGCCGGGCCGGCGAGGAGGTGGCCCTCCTGGCCCTCGTCGACAGCTGGGCGCCGCTGGAAGGGAGCCGTCCGGGCGTGGCCGGGGACGCGGACCTCCTGGCGCTCCTGGCGGAGGACCTGGGCTACGCGGGGCCGGGGGAGGAGCTGGCGGCGCTCCGCGAGGAGCTGCGCGCCCTTCCCGACGGTGAGCGGATCGCCCGCTTCACGGAATGGATGCGCGGCGCGGCTCCCGACCTCCCCGTGCCGGACCCCGCCGAGGTGCCGCGCCGGCTCGCCGTGTACCGGGCCACCTCGCGCGCCGTCGCGGAATATCGGGCCGTGCCCTACCCCGGACGGATCACGGTGCTCAGGGCCAGCCATGGTCCCCCCGGCGACGACCCGCGGCTGCGCTGGTCCCGGCTCTCGACGGAGCCCCTCGAGGTGCGCACGGTGTCCGGGACGCACCACTCCATCGTCCGGGAGCCGGGGGTCCGCGCCCTCGCGGACGCGCTCCTGGAGCCGCTCCGGGCGTCGGCTCCGGACTGAGCCGCTCTGCCGTCCCGGAACGAAGGACCGCCGTCCGCTCCGGAGAGCGGACGGCGGTCCTTCTTCACGCCCGGAGGGTGTGTCCTACCTGGCCTTGAGGGCCTTGGCCTCGCGGTTCTCGCGCCCCTTGCGGCGGAGCTCGAAGAGCTCGGCCACCATCATCCGCGACGCCGTGGCGAACGCCCCCTGCTCGCGCAGCGTGGTGGGCGGGATGCCGAGGAAGTCCTGCATCGCGCGGCGGAGGCTGCTGTCCGACACGTAGCCGCAGGCATGGGCCACGCTCAGCACGGTGCGGCCGGGGTCGTCCAGCAGGTCGGCCGCGAAGAGGATCCGCATCCAGGCCATCACCCGCCGCGGCGGGGGGAGGTCCGTGCGCTCGCACCAGCGGAGGAGGGTCCGCTCCGAGAGATGGAGCGTGCGGGCGAGGTCGCGCCCCTGGCCTCCCGCGGCCGCCACCTCGGCGGCCGAGGCCAGGATGGCCCGCGCCCGCCCCGACACGTACGGGGGAATGGAGCGGTCCAGGAGCCGCTGGACGGGGCTCCCGTAGGCCGCGCGCAGCCTGCGCTCGATCGCCTCGGCGGTGTTCTCCTCCTCCATGTCCACCACCTCCGTCACCCCCCACTCCCCGAGGACGTGGAAGTCGCGGAAGCGGTCGGGCCGCAGCGTCATCGCGGCGAGCACCGTCACGGAGGGGAACTCCCACAGGAGGCTGCGCAGCTTGGGGGAGAGCTCCCGCCTCCCCGGCATCTCCATGTAAGGGTCCACCACCACGATCGCCGCGGGCGGGGCGTCGCGCACCGCGTCCCGGAGCGAGTCCCAGCCGGACACGGACCAGCAGCGGAAGCGCGCCGTCCCGACCTTGTGGACGCGGTCCCGGAACACCTCGTCCGGGTGGAGGATCAGCAGGACTCTGGATACGGATTGCATGGGTTGTCGTGTTCTATCTGATTATTATACGGACATGAGTTGGAAAACGGGGGAAAAGAGGTAGAATTCAGGGACCAATCCCACCTGCTGGATCATGTGCCCTCGGTTCCCTTCACAAGGATTTATCATGCGCTCCGTTCGCCTTCCCCTGATCGCCCTCGCCGCCATCGTTTCGCTGGCCGCCTGCAGCAGCGACGCGACCGCTCCCGAGGTGTTGTCCGAGACACGCGGGGAGGCCCCACGAGCCCTCAAGCCCACCGGCCCGGCGTACGAAGCGGGCACCGGGATGGGTTCGGGCGCGCGGTCCGCTTCTCCCGACTCCGTGCTGACCGCTTCCACGATGTCGGTGGGTACGTTCATCCTTCCGTAACGTAGCGGGGGGCGCTGGCCGACCGGCCAGCGACCCCTCTTTCGCCCCTGGTGAGGCTCGCTGTTCCCGACTGGCCGTGCGCTACTGCACGGCCAGTCCTGCGTTGAGGGACCTGGCGAAGGTCGTCGCGAGCGTCCCGGCGTGATCGGCCATCCAGGGCTCGGCCGCGGGCACCTCCACGGCCGGCACGGCGGTCCTCTCGCGAAGAGCCTCGAGCAGCTCCTGGGCGGAGGCCGCGACCCCGATCTCCTGCCGGAGGGTCGCCACCTGGAGCGCACGCTCCGCGGCCGTCGACGCACGCTCCCAGTCCTCGAGCATGACCGCAGCCTGGGCCAGGGTCAGGGACACGGTGGCGGTATGCTCCTGCGACTCCGGAGCCGACACCAGCTCCCACCCCTTCTGCCAGGCGCGGTCGAACCGCTCCCGGTCCTGGAGGCCGGCCGCCGCGGTCGCGATGTTCCCGTGGACCACCATCTCTTCGTTGACACGCGGGAAGTGGGGGACAAGCGCTTCCAGGACGGTGAGAGCCGGGGCGTAGTAGCCCTGGTCCATCCAGAAGAGGGTCACGTCGTTCGCGAGCGCCGGGAGGTTGCGGTGCTTCGGTCCGTACGCCTTCAGGGCCGACGCGGCCAGCTCCTCCGCCTCGCGCACCTCGTTGCGCTTCACCGCGATGAGGAGCAGGTCGTGCAGCGCCATGCCCTGCACGCCGCGGAGCCCCTTGCGCCGCGCGGCGCGGTAGGCGCGCAGGTGCGCCTTGTGCGCGGAGGGGAGGCTGCCCCGCTGCATGTAGAGGTTGCCCAGACCGGCGAACGCCAGCGCGTACGACTCCCAGTCGCCGCTCTGCCGCCCCAGAAGGATCGCCCGGCGGTACCAGGTCTCGGCCCGCGGATACTCGGCCCGCTGGCGGGCGAGGCGCCCGACCGCGTACGACAGGCGGGCGTCGCCCGACGAGGTGAGCGCGGCCGCCTGCGTGAAGGCGAGCGCGGTCGCCAGCGCGCCTCTCTCCTCCGCCCACTCCGCGATCCGCTGGCACGACGTCGTCACCCGGCGGCGGTCCGCGCCCGAGGGGTCCGCGAGGAGCCGCGCGATCACGGCCAGCGGCGCCCGCAGCGAGTCCTCCACCTCGGTGGAGAGCAGCTTGACGCGGCGCCGCTCCTCCGAGCCGGGAGAGAACAGGTTCTTGCGCTTCGCCGTCTCGGTGGTGCTCCAGAGGAGCACGTTCCGCAGAGACTGCCAGAGCAGGATCCCGAAGTCACCCTCGAACTCGCTCAGTACGCTGGAACCCTCGAACCTCTCGCTCCCACGGGTGAGTGGCGGGGGGACTCGAACCGGACGGGGGGGGCGGCGGGACATGGACTTCGGCTGGGACGTCTTCATGTTGGCTCCTTCCAGCGTGATTTCCCTGGCGAAATCGCAGGAGTGAGATGATGGTTTCGGGGTCATTTCGGTACTGTACGTATAGGTATACTAATAGTCTCGTCGAGTGGACGCCATGACCTGAGCATTACTTTTGTGTCATCAGCTGGGATTTGCTACGCGTGCCTGTAGCAGTTGCCCCATGGGCCCGAGTCACTGTCACCCGGCTATCGGCCGGCGTAAGCCGCTTTCCCTGAAGCAGTTGTGCGTCTCTCCGCACCTCCGGGGCGACTCCGGCCGCCAGGCCGTTCCCTGCCCGCGTAAGCGGCCCCGTTTCCGCGGTCGGACCGCGCCGAGGAGGGTGCGTCATGCGGCTGTGCTGCAACAGTTTGCCAACGTTCTGTCCACCGTGTCCAGAAATACCCCTTACATCAAGTTTCGGTCCGGAAGACCAGGAGAATAGCGGGGTGGATCGAAATCCCACATCTTTTCCGACAGCCCTTGCGCAAGCCGGGCAGGTTGTCTTATTGTCCATCCCGCTCCCGGGCGCACGCGGGGTCTTGTCGGCTTCGGGGCAGCTCGGAAAGTGACAGGCAGGAGCGTTCGAGGTGGGCTGGCGTTCCCTCCGGCAGCACTTATAATACGTCAGCCGTCTCCATTCAAGGTTTTCGAGATTCCAGGCACGCGCGGTCGCGCGGCGCCGGGATGCAGCGGAGAGAGGTCTCCGTAACGGACCGTCGGGTGTTAGTCCACAATCACCTTTCAAGGGGGGGAATCCCATGAGCAGCCGCGACGAGAAGGAAGATACCACGATCTACAAGGTCGTGGTGAACCACGAGGAGCAGTACTCCATCTGGCCGGCGCACAAGGAGCTGCCGCTCGGCTGGAACGAGGTCGGCGTGCAGGGGCTCAAGGACGTGTGCCTGGCCCACATCAAGGAGGTCTGGACCGACATGCGTCCCAAGAGCCTCCGCGAGAAGATGCAGGCGGCCGGCCTGGGCTGAGACCGGGCTCCGCTCCGACGCTGTTCGTTTCCTTCCCCCGGCGGGGGCGCGGCTCGCGCCTCCGCCGGGGTGTTCCTGTGGACAGGCTGCTGAAGCAAGGTACCCATGACTCGTCCCTCCGCGCCCGATCCCTGGGTGCTCCGCCGCCCCCCGAACCCCGGCGCGCGCCTCCGGCTCTTCTGCTTTCCGTACGCCGGAGGCGGGGCCTCCATCTACCGGAGCTGGGGGCAGAGCCTCCCGCCCGAGGTGGACGTGTGCCCGGTCCAGCTCCCGGGGCGGGAGAGCCGCATGCGCGAGGCGCCCTTCGACCGGGTCGCCCCGCTGGTGGAGACGCTGGCGGACGCGCTGGCGCCGCACATGGACCTCCCCTTCGCCTTCTACGGGTACAGCAACGGCGCCCTGATCGGCTTCGAGCTCGCCCGTGAGCTCCGGCGGCGGGGAAGGCGCGGCCCGGTCCACCTGTTCGTGGCCGCGTGCCCGGCGCCGCACCTCCCGGACAAGGACCCTCCGGTTCACGCGCTCCCCGAGGACGAGCTGATCCAGGAGTTCCGCCGCCTGGGCGGGACGCCCGAGGAGATCCTCCAGAACACGGAGCTGATGAAGCTCCTGGTCCCGCTCCTCCGCGCGGACTCGGCGATCCACGAGACGTACGTGCACGCGGCGGAGGAGCCGCTGGACGTGCCGGTCACCGCGACCGGCGGGGTGAACGACCCCAAGGCCGACCGGGAGGAGATGGAGGCGTGGAAGCTCCACACCTCGGGGGGCTTCCAGGTGCGGATGATGGCGGGGGACCACTTCTTCATCCACAGCGCGCAGGCGATGGTGCTCCGGGACCTGGCCCAGGACCTCCACGCGGTGCTGCGCCGCCTGCGCGAGCCGCAGTGGGCGTGATCCCCGACTCGTGGGGCCCCCCTCCCGCGGAGCTGTCGCTGGGGGGGGAGGAGGTGCACGTCTGGAGCACTCCGCTCGACCCGCCGGACGAGACGGTGCGCCGTGCCCGCGCGCTCCTCTCGGAAGACGAGCGGGCGCGGGCGGACCGCTTCCGCTTCGACCGGGACCGGAGGCGCTTCACCGTCGCCAGGGGCGTGCTGCGGACGCTCCTGGGTAGGTACCTGGGCGTGGACCCGCGGCGGGTGGCGTTCGGGTACGGCTCCCACGGGAAGCCGGCGCTCGCGAACGGCGTGGCGGGGAGCGGGCTCCGGTTCAACGTCTCCCACTCGGGCGAGCTGGCGCTCCATTCCTTCACGCGGGGGCGGGAGCTGGGAGTGGACGTGGAGCGGGTGCACGCCATGGACGACGCCACCCGGATCGCGGAGCGGTTCTTCTCGGCGGCGGAGAACGAAGTGCTCCGCTCGCTCCCGGCCGACGTGCGGACGGACGCCTTCTTCAACTGCTGGACGCGCAAGGAGGCGTACATCAAGGCGGTCGGGGAGGGGCTCTCCTTCCCCCTCCACGTCTTCGACGTTTCCCTGCGCCCCGGGGAGCCGGCGCTGCTGCTGGGGTCGCGCGACCCCCGCCAGGCGGAGCGCTGGTCGCTGCACGGGCTCCCCGACCCCGCGCCGGGGTACCGGGCCGCGCTGGTGGTGGAGGGCACCCCCCCCGTTGTCGGCGGGGCGCCGGCACATTATTCATTCCTGTACTGTTTCAACCCGAACTGCATCCCGGCCGTCACCGGCCGGAGCCGGCCATCCCCGCCCGGATAGAGCCACCGTTCCTCCAGGAGATGTCATGATGAAGCGACGTACCGTTGTTCTCGCGGCGCTCGCGCTCGGGATCGGCGCGTTCCCCGCGTGGAGCGGGACCGCGGCCGAGAGCTCGGCCGGGACTCCCGTCCTCGCCCCCGCCGAGTACGAGATCGACCGCGCCCACTCGCAGGTTCAGTTCAAGATCAAGCACCTGGGGATCAGCACGGTCACCGGGCAGTTCGGCGACTTCTCGGGGAGCATCGTCTACGACCCGCAGAACATGGCCGGCTCGCGCGCGACGGCGACGATCAAGGCCGCCAGCATCGACACCAACAACGAGCGCCGCGACAACCACCTGCGGAGCGCGGACTTCTTCGAGACGGAGAAGTACCCGGACATCACCTTCACGGGGAACCGGGTGCGCGGCGTCAACGGGAAGAAGTTCAAGCTGGACGGCACCCTGGCGATGCACGGGGTGACCCGGCCCATCACGCTGGACGTGGAGTACGAGGGCCCGGTGCACGGCCCGGACGGCAAGCAGCGCATGGCCTTCAACGCCACGGGGAACCTGGACCGCACGGACTACGGGCTCACCTGGAACCGCGCGCTGGAGGCGGGCGGAGTGGTGGTGGGGACGGACGTGCAGATCGTGCTGGAGCTGGAGACGATCCGGAAGCAGTAGCCCGCGCCGGAGCCGGTGGAGCGGGAAGGGCCCGGGAGCGATCCCGGGCCCTTCCTCGTGAGGCACGCTACGGCTCGGCGGGAGCATCGCCCGGCTCGACGTCCCGGGTGTCCCGGTAGCGGTGGAGCTCGGCCAGGAAGGCGCCCGAGGCGGTGTCGAAGGAGCCGACCCGCCGCATCTCCGTCGGGGTGGACCCGGTGAACTCCTGCATCGCCCGGCGCAGGCTGCTGTCGGTGGCGTAGCCGCAGGTGTGCGCGACGCTCAGCACCGTCTGCTCGGGGTGGTCGAGCAGCTCGGCGGCGAGCAGGACGCGCATCCAGGCCAGCAGGCGGCGCGGGGGCGGGAGGTACGACCGCTCGCACCAGCGGAGGAGGGAACGGTCGGAGAGGTGGAGCGCGCCGGCCAGGTCGCTCCCGTGCCCGCCCCGGGAGGCGACCTCCACCGCGGCGGCCAGCACGGCCCGGCCGCGGCCGGGGACGAAGGGGGGAAGGGAGGTGGAGAGGAAGCTGCGCACCACCCTCCCCTGCGCGGAGCGGATCTTCCGGGAGATGCTCTCCGTGGTCTCGTCGCGGTCGAGCGCGATGATCTCGGAGACGCCCCACTCGCCCAGCTTCCGCAGGTCGTGGAATCGTCCCGGGCCGATCTCCAGCGCGGCGAGCACGGTGAGGGTGGGGTGGCGCTCGAGGAGAGTGCGCAGGTGCGGCGAGAGATCCTTGCGGCCGGGGCTCCCGGAGTACGGGTCCACCACGGCGAGGGCGGTCACCGGCGCCTTGCCCACCTTCTCGAGTAGGTCGTCCCACCCGGTCACCCGGGTGCAGGCGAAGCGATCTGCGCCCGCCCGGAACACCCGCTCCCGCAGGACGGCGTCGGAGTGCAGGAAGAAGAGAGGACGGGCTGCGGCGGGCGTGCCTGGGCGCAAGGAGCGTCGGGGCTGGTGCACGGATGTGGACGGGGGGATGGGGGACATTCTACAAGGTGTCGGTGAGGCTGTCCAGCCGGGGAAGGGAGCCCGTATAGTTGCGGGCACGGCTTGAGTATCGACGGGGTTTGCTGTATTCTCAATCGCTGCGAATCGCAGCCCGCATCGGGCGTCCGCGGCTCCTCCACTGGCGTTCCGCTCCTCCTCTCCTGGAACTCGCGGCACCCCGGTCGCCGTAACCCGCAGGGATGATCGTGCCGCGCTCGTCGTCGACTCCGGAGCCCCCGCCGTCCGGTCCCGTTGCCCGGGATCGGGAGCACTTTACAGGTCAGGCGCTGGCGCCTGACCTGGAGTGCCATGCGTTGTGCATCCACGACCTGTTCGCCGCGCAGGCGGCGCGCACGCCGGACGCGGTCGCGCTGGTGCACGGGGGCGCGGAGCTGACCTATCGGGAGCTGGACGACCGGTCGGGGCGGATCGCCGCCTGGCTGCGTGGGCGGGGGATCGGCCCGGAGTCGCGGGTGGGCGTCTGCCTGGAGCGGACGCCGGAGCTGGTGGCCGCGCTCCTGGGCGTGCTCAGGGCGGGGGCGGCCTACGTCCCCCTGGACCCGGCGTACCCGCGCGAGCGCCTCGCCTTCGTGGCGCGGGACTCCGCGGCGGCGCTGGTGCTGACGCGGGAATCGCTCCTCCCGGTCCTCCCGGCCGAAGGCGTGGAGGGGGTCTGCCTGGACCGGATCGGGGAAGGGGGCGCGGACGACCTCCCGGGGGCCTTCCCGGAGAGCGCGGCGTACCTGATCTACACCTCCGGGTCGACGGGGACGCCCAAGGGGGTGGTGATCGAGCACCGCGCCGCGGCCGCCTTCCTCCGCTGGGCGGCGGGCGAGTTCGCGCGGGAGGAGCTGGCCGGGGTGCTGGCCTCCACCTCGGTCTGCTTCGACCTCTCCGTGTTCGAGCTCTTCCTCCCCCTGGCGGTCGGCGGGACGGTGGTCCTGGCGGAGAGCGCGCTGGAGCTGCCGCGGCTCCCCGCGCGCGACCGGGTGACGCTGGTGAACACCGTCCCCTCGGCGGCGGCGGAGCTGGCGCGCGCGGGCGGGCTCCCCGCGGGGGTGCGGGTGGTGAACCTGGCCGGGGAGCCGCTGAGGCGGGCGCTGGCGGATGCGCTGTACGCGGCCGGTGTGCGCGACGTGCTCAACCTGTACGGACCGAGCGAGGACACCACCTACTCCACCTGGGCGCGGGTGGAGCCGGGCGACCGCCGGGAGCCGTCGATCGGCCGGCCGATCGCGGGGACGCGGGCGTACGTGCTGGACCGGGCGATGGAGCTCGTGCCGGCGGGCGGGGCCGGGGAGCTGTACCTGGGCGGCGCCGGGCTGGCGCGCGGGTACCTGGACCGGCCGGAGCAGACGGCGGAGCGCTTCGTCCCCGACCCGTTCCCGGGCGAGCCCGGGGCGCGGCTCTACCGGACGGGTGACCTCGCGCGGTGGAGGGCGGATGGGGAGCTGGAGTTCCTGGGGCGCCTGGACCACCAGGTGAAGGTGCGCGGCTTCCGCATCGAGCCGGGGGAGGTGGAGAGCGCCCTCCTCGCCCATCCGGCGGTGCGCGAGGCGCTGGTCGTGGCGCGGGAGGACGCCCCGGGGGAGGCGCGCCTGGTCGGGTACGTCGGGGCGGGGGAGGGGAGCGTCGACCCCGGGGCGCTGGCGGCGTGGCTGGGGGAGCGGCTCCCGGCGCACATGGTTCCCTCGGCCCTGGTCGTCCTCCCCACCCTGCCGAAGACGCCGAACGGCAAGACGGACCGGAGCGCCCTCCCCGCCCCCGCGCTCCCGGCCGCGGCCGGGGGCCACGTCGCGCCGCGGACGGAGACCGAGGCGGCGCTCGCCCTCCTCTGGCGGGAGGTGCTGGAGACCGGGCCCGTGGGGGCGGAGGACCACTTCTTCCGCCTGGGCGGGCACTCCCTCCTGGCGGCGCGCCTGGGCGCGGCGGTGTGGGAGCGCTTCTCGGTGGACCTCCCGCTGCACCGCGTGCTCGAGGCCCCGACGCTGACCGGGATGGCCGCGCTGATCGACCGGGAGCGGGAGGATGCGCTGGCGCGGATGCTGGAGGAGCTGGACGGCCTCTCCGACGAGGAGGCGCGGCTCCTCCTGGCGGCGGAGGGAGGCGCGCCGTGAGCGAGATGTCCCGGCGCCTGGCCGGGCTCTCCCCGGAGAAGGCGAAGCTCCTGGAGCTGCGGCTCCAGCTCAGCCGCGGCGCCGCCGCGCCCGAGCCGATCCGGCCGCGCCCCGGGGACGGGGACGCGCCGCTCTCGCACGCGCAGGAGCGGATCTGGCTGGCGGAGCAGCTCGGCGCGGGGACGGCCGCCTACAACATGCCGCACGCGCTGCGGCTGCTGGGCGCGCTGCGCGTGGACGCCCTGGAGCGCGCGCTGGGCGAGACCGTCCGCCGGCACGAGGCGCTGCGGACCGTGTTCCCGCGGCGCGAGGACGGGCCGGTGCAGCACGTGCTCCCGCCCGCGCCGCTCGCGCTCCCCGTGGAGCCGCTGGAGGGGACGCCGGAGGAGCGCGAGGCGGAGGCGGAGCGCCGCGCCGCCGGGGAGGCCTCCCTCCCCTTCGACCTGCGCAGCGCGCCCCCGCTGCGCGCGCGGCTGCTGCGCCTGGGAGCGGAGGAGCACCTGCTCCTCCTGACGGTGCACCACGTGGCCGGGGACGCGTGGAGCATGGGGGTGCTCTTCCGCGAGCTCTTCGCGCTGTACGACGCGTTCGCGTCGGGGGCGCCGTCGCCGCTCCCGGAGCCCCCGCTCCAGTTCGCCGACTACGCCGCGTGGGAGCGGGAGCGCCTGAGCGGGGCGGCGCTGGACCGGGAGCTGGCGTTCTGGCGGGAGGAGCTGGCGGGCGCTCCCGCGCTCCTCGACCTCCCCACGGACCGCCCCCGCCCGGCGGTCCAGGGCTTCCGCGGGGCCGCGCACCCGTTCTCGCTCCCCCCGGAGCTGGCGGGCCGGCTCCGGGCGCTCGCCCGCGCGGAGGAGGCCACCCCGTTCATGCTCCTCCTCGCCGCCTGGCAGCTCCTCCTGGCGCGCTCGTCGGGCCGCGACGACGTGGTGGTGGGCTCCACGGTGGCGAACCGGCAGCGCAGGGAGACGGAGGGGGTGGTCGGTCCCTTCGTGAACACCCTTCCCCTCCGTGCGCGCTTCGCCGACGACCCCACCTTCCGCGAGGCGCTGCGCCGGACGCGGCGGAGCACGCTCGCGGCCTTCGCCCACCAGGACCTCCCCCTGGAGGCGCTGCTGGACGGCCTGAAGGTGGAGCGCGTGCCCGGGCGCTCCCCGCTCTTCCAGGCCGCCTTTGTCCTCCAGAACACGCCGGCCGGGACGCCGCGGATGCGGGGCCTGGAGCTGGTCCCGGTGACGGAGCGGAGCCCGACGGCGAAGTTCGAGCTGCTGCTGGAGGCGGTGGAGGACGGGGACGGGCTCCACGCGACGCTGGAGTACGCCTCGGAGCTGTTCGAGGCGGCGACCGTGGAGCGGATGGCGGAGCGCTTCCGCGCGCTCCTGGAGGGGATCGCCGCGGACCCGGACCGGCGCGTCTCCGGGCTGCCGCTCCTCCCGGACGCGGAGCGGCGGACCGTGGTGGGCGAGTGGAGCGTCTCGGGCGCCGCGCCGGCTGAGCCCCGCTGCGTCCACGAGGCGTTCGCGGAGCAGGCGGCGCGCACCCCGGACGCGGTGGCCGTGGTCTTCGAGGGCGCTTCGCTCACCTACGCGGAGCTGGACCGGCGCGCGAACGGCCTGGCGCACCGCCTCGTCGCGCGCGGGGTGGGGCCGGACGTGAAGGTGGGGATCTTCGCGGAGCGGTCGCCGGAGATGGTGGTGGGCCTGCTCGGCGTGCTCAAGGCGGGGGGCGCCTACCTGGTGCTGGACCCGGAGTACCCCGCGGAGAGGCTCGCCTTCATGCTCGCGGACGCGCGGGTCCCGGTGCTGCTCGCGCAGGAGGGGCTGCGGGAGCGCCTCCCGGAGCACGGGGCGGAGGTGGTGGCGCTGTCGCCCGACGCCGGCGAGGGGGCCGATCGTCCCCCGGCCGTCTCCGTGTCGCCGGAGCACCTGGCGTACGTGATCTACACGTCGGGGTCCACGGGGACGCCCAAGGGGACGGAGGTCCCGCACCGCGCCATCCCGGGGTTCTTCCGGGGCGCGGGGTACGCGCGCTTCGACGCGGAGCAGGTGCTCCTGCAACACTCCTCCACCTCGTGGGATGCGCTGACGCTGGAGCTGTGGCCGGCGCTGCTGACGGGGGGGCGCTGCGTCCTGCTGGCGGGGAAGAGCACCGACTTCGGGCGGATGGAGGAGACGATCCGCCGCGAGGGCGTCACCACGCTCTGGCTGTCGGCGGCGCTGTTCAACACGGTCGTGGACACGCGGCCGGAGATGCTGGCGGGGGTGGCGCAGGTGATGGTCGGGGGGGAGGCGGTGTCGGTCCCGCACGTGCGCCGGGCGCTGGAGGCGCACCCGGGGATGCGGCTGGTCAACGGCTACGGTCCCTCCGAGTGCACCGTCTTCTCCACCTGTCAGGTGATCGAGGAGAGCGGGGGCGCGGCCGTCCCCATCGGGCGGCCGGTGGGGGACCGGCGGGTGTACCTGCTGGACCGCGGCTTCGAGCCGGTGCCCGTGGGCGTTCCCGGCGAGCTGCTCGTGGGCGGGCCGGCGGTGGCGCGGGGGTACCTGGGGCGGCCGGAGCTGACGGCGGAGCGCTTCGTCCCCGACCCGTTCGGGGAGGCGGGTGCGCGGCTGTACCGCTCGGGCGACGTGGCGCGCTGGCGCGCGGACGGGGTGCTGGAGTTCGTGGGGCGGGCGGACAGCCAGGCCAAGGTGCGCGGCTTCCGGGTGGAGCCGGAGGAGGTGGAGGCGGCGCTGGCGGCGCACCCGGGGGTGCGGAGCGCGGCGGCGGTGGCGCGCGGGGGGCGGCTGGTGGGCTACGTGGTGGCGGCGGACCCGCAGGCGCCGCCCGCGGCGGAGGCGCTGCGGGGGTGGCTGGCGGAGCGGCTCCCGGAGTACATGGTCCCGGCGGCGCTCGTCCCCCTGGACGCCCTCCCGCTGACCGCGCACGGGAAGCTGGACCGCCGCGCCCTCCCCGACCCGGACCGGGAGGGCGGCGCGGGCTACGAGCCGCCGCGCACCCTCGACGAGGAGCTGCTCGCGGCGACCTGGGCGGAGGTCCTGGGGGTGGAGCGCGTGGGGGTCCGGGACGACTTCTTCGCCCTCGGGGGGCACTCCCTCTCCGGGACGCGGATCGTCGCGAGGGTCGCGCGGCTCTTCGGCGTGGAGCTGCCGCTGCGGACGCTCTTCGAGGCGCGGACGGTGGCGGAGCTGGCGGCGCGGATGGCCGCGGCGCGGGGCGGAGCCCCGGTCCCGCCGCTGCTCCCGGCGGACCGGAGCGGCCCCGTCCCGCTCTCCTTCGCGCAGGAGCGGCTCTGGTTCCTGGAGCAGCTCCGCCCCGGCGGCGCCGCGTACGCCGTCCCCACCGCCGTGCGCATGGCGGGCGCGCTGGACGCGGAGGCGCTGCGGCGGAGCCTGGACGAGATCGTCCGCCGGCACGAGGCGCTGAGGACCCGGTTCGTGGAGGTGGACGGGGCGCCGGCGCAGGTGGTGGAGCCGCACGCGCCCCTCACGCTGGAGGCGGAGGAGCTGTCCGGGGGGCCGGACGCCGAGCGGGAGGCGGGGGAGATCGCCCGCGAGGAGGCGCGCCGCCCCTTCGACCTGGAGCGCGGGCCGCTGCTGCGCGCGCGGCTCCTCCGCGTCGCCCCGGGGGACCACCTCCTCCTGCTGAACCTGCACCACGTCGTCTCCGACGGGTGGAGCATGGGGGTGCTCTTCCGGGAGCTGGCGGCGCTGTACACGGCCTTCACGGCCGGGGTGCCGTCCCCGCTCCCCCCGCTCCCGGTGCAGTACCCGGACTACGCGCTCTGGCAGCGCGCCTGGCTGGCGGGGGCGACGCTGGACGCGCAGGTGGCGTACTGGCGCGAGCGGCTGGCGGGAGCGCCCCCGGTCCTGGATCTCCCGACGGACCGCCCCCGGCCGGCCGCGCAGAGCTTCCGGGGCGCGCGGCACCCCTTCGCCCTCTCCGCCGGGACGGCGGAGGGGGTACGGGCCCTCGCCCGCCGCGAGGGCGCGACGCCGTTCATGGTGCTCCTCGCCGCCTTCCAGGGGCTCCTCGCCCGGTACACCGGCCAGGACGACCTCCTGGTGGGGACGCCCGTGGCGGGGCGGACGCGGCCGGAGCTGGAGGGGCTGATCGGCTTCTTCGTGAACACGCTCCCGCTGCGGGCGCGCCTGGGCGACGACCCCTCCTTCCGCGGCCTCCTGGCGCGGACGCGGGAAGAGACGCTGGGCGCCCACGCCCACCAGGAGCTCCCCTTCGAGCGGCTGGTGGAGGAGCTGCGCGTGGAGCGGGACCTGGGGCGAAACCCGCTGGTGCAGGCGGTGTTCTCGCTGGAGGACGAGCGCGGCGCCGGGGTGGAGCTCCCGGGGCTCCGGATGCGGGCGGAGGACCCGGAGACGGACACCTCCAAGTTCGACCTGGTGCTGGCGATGCGGGAGGAGGAGGGTGGGCTCGCGGGCGCCTTCGAGTACGAGGCCGACCTGTTCGACGCCGCGACGGCCGAGCGGATGGCGGTGCGCTTCGGGGTGCTGCTGGAGGGGATCGTCGCCGACCCCGGGCGGCGCGTTTCCGACCTCCCGCTCCTCCCGCCGGAGGAGGAGCGGGTGCTCCTGGAGGGGTGGACGGCGACGGAGCGCTCCTTCCCGGCGGGCCCCCTGGTGCACGACCGGGTCGCCGCGCACGCGCTCCGGTCGCCCGCGGCGGCGGCGGTGGTCCACGGGGCGGAGCGGCTCACCTACGCGGAGCTGGCGGGGCGTGCGGACCGGCTGGCGGCGGTGCTGCGCGGGCGCGGCGTCGGCCCCGAGTCGCGCGTCGCGCTCCTGCTCGACCGCTCGCCGGAGCTGGTCGTCGCCATGCTCGGGGTGCTCCGCGCCGGGGCGGCGTACCTCCCGCTGGACCCGGCCACGCCGCGGGAGCGGGTCGCCACGATCCTGGCGGACGCGTCGGTGGAGGTGGTGCTGACGGCGGAGGGGGTGCGGGAGGCGTCGGGGGAAGGGCGCCCGGCCCCGGGGGGAGGGGAGGCGGCGACGTCGGAGAGCGCGGCCTACGTGATCTACACCTCCGGCTCCACCGGCACGCCCAAGGGGGTGGTGGTGACGCACGGGGGGCTGCTGAACCTGGTGGAGTGGCACCTGGAGGCGTTCGGGGTCACGGCGGGGGATCGCGCGACGCAGCTCGCGGGGCTGGGGTTCGACGCCTCGGTGTGGGAGATCTGGCCGTACCTGGCGGCGGGCGCCACGCTGCACCTGGTGGGTGACGAGGAGACCCGCGCGTCTCCCGGGGCGCTCCGCGACTTCCTGCTGGAGAGCGGGGCCACGGTCGCGTTCGCGCCGACGCCGCTGGCGGAAGCGCTCGTCGCGGAGGAGTGGCCGGCGGACGCGCCGCTGCGGACGCTGCTGACGGGGGGCGACGCGCTGCGCGTCCGGCCCCGTCCCGGGCTTCCGTTCGCGCTGGTGAACGCCTACGGGCCGACGGAGACCACCGTGGTGGCCACCGCGGGGACCGTGGAGCCCGGCGCGGCGGAGGGGGCGGCGCCTCCCGTCGGGAGGCCGATCTCGAACGTGCGGGCGTACGTGCTGGACGCCCGGATGCACCCGGCCCCCCCGGGCGCGCCCGGGGAGCTGGTGGTGGCGGGGGCGGGGGTGGCGCGGGGATACCTGGGGCGTCCCGACCTGACGGCGGAGCGCTTCGTCCCCGACCCGCACTCCCACGTACCCGGGGCGCGGGTGTACCGCACGGGCGACCGGGCGCGCTGGCTCGCCGACGGGACGCTGGAGTTCCTGGGGCGCATGGACCGGCAGGTCAAGGTGCGCGGCTTCCGGATCGAGCCGGGGGAGGTGGAGGCCGTGCTCCTGCGGCACCCCGGGGTGCGCGGCGCGGTGGTGGTCGCGCGGGAGGACGGAGCGCGGGAGCGGCGCCTGGTGGCCTACGTGGTCCCGGCGGAGGCGCCGGTGCCGGAGGAGGCGCTGCGGGCGCACGCGCGCGGCCTCCTCCCGGAGCACATGGTCCCCGCGAGCTTCGTCCACCTGGACTCGCTCCCGCTCACGCCGAGCGGGAAGCTGGACCGGCGCGCGCTCCCGGCGCCGCCCTCCGCGTCCGGCGCGGCGTCGCGCGGGCCGCGGACGCCCGTGGAGGAGGTGCTGGCCGGGATCTGGGCCGCGGTGCTGGGGACCGAGCGCGTGGGCGCGGGGGAGAGCTTCTTCGCGCTGGGCGGGCACTCGCTGCTGGCGACCCGCGTGGTGTCGCGCGTGCGCGAGGTGTTCCGGGTGGAGCTGCCGCTGCGGACGGTGTTCGAGGCGCCCACGGTGGAGGAGCTGGCCCGGCTCGTGGAGGCGGCGCGGTCGGACGGGAGCGCGGTCCCGCCGGCGCCCGTGGTCCCGGTGGGGCGCGAGGGGCCGCTCCCGCTCTCCTTCGCCCAGGAGCGGCTCTGGTTCCTGGAGCAGATGCGGCCGGGGGACGGGGCGTACAACATCCCGATCACGCTGCGCCTCTCCGGCGCGCTGGACGTGCCCGCGCTGGAGCGGAGCCTGTCGGAGGTTGTCCGGCGGCACGAGGCGCTGCGGACCGTCTTCCCCGCCCGCGGCGGGCGGCCCGTGCAGTCGGTCCTCCCCGCGGCGCCGCTCGCGCTCCCGGTGGAGAGCCTGGAGGGCGTCGGCGGGGCCGCGGCGGACGAGCGGCTGCGGGCCGAAGCGCGGCGGGGCTTCGACCTGGAGGCGGGGCCGCTCTTCCGGGCCCACCTGTTCCGCCTGGGCGGCGACGATCACGTCCTCCTCCTCTGCATGCACCACGTGGTCTCGGACGGCTGGAGCATGGAGGTCATGCTGCGGGAGGTGGGGACGCTGTACCCGGCGTACGCGGCGGGGAAAGAGCCCCAGCTCCCGCCGCTCCCGGTGCAGTACGCGGACTTCGCCGTCTGGCAGCGCGAGCACCTGGCGGGAGAGGCGGCCGAGCGGCAGCTCGCCTACTGGAAGGAGCGGCTGGCCGGGGCGCCCGCGGTGCTGGAGCTCCCGTCGGATCGTCCGCGCCCCTCGGTGCACACCCTGCGCGGCGCGGTGCACGCCTTCCTCCTCCCGGCGGAGCTGGCGGCCGCGGTCCGGGCGCTGGGGCGGCGGGGGGGTACGACGCCGTTCATGACGCTCCTGGCCGCCTGGCAGCTCCTCCTGGGAAAGCTGTCGGGGCAGGGCGACGTGGTGGTGGGCGCGCCGGTGGCCGGGCGGACGCGGCGCGAGACGGAGGAGCTGATCGGCTTCTTCGTGAACGCCGTCCCCATGCGCGCCGAGCTGGACGGCGACCCCACCGTGGCCGGGCTGCTGGCGCGGGTCCGCGAGACCACCCTGGGCGCCTACGGGCACCAGGACGTCCCCTTCGAGCGGCTGGTGGAGGAGCTCCGGGTGGAGCGGAGCCTGAGCCACTCCCCCGTCTTCCAGGTGATGTTCACCCTGCAGAGCGCCGCGCCCGCTCCTCCCGCGCTCCCGGGGCTGGCCCTGGAGCTGGGAGCGGTGCAGGCCGGCGGGGCCAAGTACGACCTGACGCTCGCCCTGGCGGAGACGCCGGAGGGGCTGCACGCGGAGCTGGAGTACGCCACCGACCTGTTCGACGCCGCCACGGCCGCGCGGATCGCCGCGCGCTACCGCAGGCTGGTGGAGGGGATGACCGCCCATCCGGAGCGGCGCGTCTCGGAGCTGTCGGTGCTGGACGCCGCCGAGGAGGAGCAGGTGCTCCGCGGCTGGAACGCCACCGACGCCCCGTACCGGCCCGACGTCCCCGTGCACACCCGGGTCGCCTGCCGCGCGGCGCGGCGCCCGGATGCGGTCGCCGTGGTGGACGGGGCGTCGACGCTGACCCGCGGGGAGCTGGTGG
Organism: uncultured Gemmatimonadales bacterium; assembly: GCA_963733105.1. Lineage (GTDB taxonomy): Bacteria > Gemmatimonadota > Gemmatimonadetes > Longimicrobiales > Longimicrobiaceae > JAFAYN01. The sequence goes on from CAVTCB010000018.1 coordinate 650,861, forward strand.
AGCGCGCCCGCGCCCTGGCGGGGCGGCTGCGCGGCCTCGGCGTCGGGGCGGAGGAGCGGGTGGCGGTCTGCATGGAGCGCGGCGCGGAGATGGTCGTGGCGCAGCTCGCGGTGCTCTTCGCGGGCGGGGCCTTCGTGCCGCTGGACCCCGCGTACCCGGCGGAGCGCATCGCCTTCGCCCTGGCCGACTCCGGGGCCCGCGTGCTCCTCACGCAGGAGCGGCTGCGCGAGCGGCTCTCCGCGCCCTGGGCGGCGAGCGTGGAGGTGGTGGTGGAGGGCGACGCCGGCGCGGGGGCACCCGCGCCGGAGCCCGAGCTCTCCCCCGACTCGCTGGCCTACGTCATCTACACCTCCGGCTCCACCGGCACTCCCAAGGGGGTCGCGGTCACGCACCGGGGGCTGGCGAACCTGGTCCGGTGGCACCGGCGCGCGTTCGGGATCGGCGAGGGGGACCGGGCGACGCAGCTCGCCGGGGCGGGGTTCGACGCGTCGGTGTGGGAGGTGTGGCCGTACCTCGCCGCGGGGGCGGAGGTGCACGTGGTGGAGGACGCGGTCCGCGCGGAGCCCGCGGCGCTCCGCGACCGGCTGGTGGAGGCCGGGATCACCGTCGCCTTCCTCCCCACGCCGCTGGCCGAGGCCGTCCTGGCGCTGGAGTGGCCGGCGGACGCCGCGCTGCGGACGATGCTGACCGGCGGCGACACGCTCCACGTGCGCCCCGCGGCGGGGCTGCCGTTCGCGCTGGTGAACGCCTACGGGCCCACGGAGAACACCGTGGTGGCCACCGCGGGCGCCGTCGCGCCGGGGCGCGCGGACGAGGGGGCGCCCTCCATCGGCGGGCCGGTCGCCAACGTCCGCGCCTACGTGCTGGACGCCGCCCTGCGCCCCGTCCCGGTGGGCGTCCCCGGCGAGCTGCTCCTGGGCGGCGACGGGCTGGCGCGCGGCTACCTGGACCGCCCGGCGCTGACGGCGGAGCGCTTCGTCCCCGACCCGTTCGGGGGAGCGCCGGGCGCGCGGCTGTACCGCACGGGGGACCGGGTGCGCCGCCTGGCGGACGGGACGCTGGAGTTCCTGGGGCGGCTGGACCTGCAGGTGAAGCTGCGCGGGTTCCGCATCGAGGTGGCGGAGGTGGAGACGGCTCTGGCCGCGCACCCCGACGTGGTGGAGGCGGCCGTGGAGGCGCGGGGCGCCGGCGCCGGACGCCGGCTGGTGGGGTGGGTGGTTCCCGCGGCAGGGGCGGCGCCCGGCGCCGCGGAGCTGCGCGAGCACCTGGTGGAGCGGCTCCCGGAGTACATGGTCCCCTCCGCCTTCGTGCTGCTGGACGCGCTCCCGCTCACCCCCAACGGCAAGATCGACCGCGCCGCCCTCCCCGAGCCCGAGCGGGACGCCGGGGCGGAGGGCGCCGCGCCGCGGAGCGGGATGGAGAGCTCCGTGGCGGCGGTGTGGCGCGAGGCGCTGCGCCTGGACCACGTGGGGGTGGAGGACAACTTCTTCGAGCTGGGGGGGCACTCCCTCCTGGTGGCGCAGGTGCAGGCCCGGCTCCGCGAGGTGCTGAGACGGGAGGTGAGCATGGTGGACCTGTTCCGCTTCCCCACGGTGGCCGCGCTGGCGGCGCACCTGGAGCCGGAGGCGGCGCCGGAGCGGGCCGGGCGCCAGGGGAGCGAGCGGGCGGCCGCGCGGCGGGCGATGCTGCGCCGCCGCGGGGGACGGGGCGGGACGTGAGAAACAATCCAAGGAGTTCTGACGAATGAGCGATACGACCGAGGCGGGCGCCGGGCAGGCCCCCGCGATCGCGGTCATCGGGATGGCCGGCCGGTTCCCCGGCGCGCGGGACGTCGAGGAGTTCTGGCGCAACCTGCGGGACGGGGTGGAGTCCATCTCCTTCTTCACCCCCGAGGAGCTGGAGGCCGCGGGCGTGGACCCGGCGCTGGCGCGCCATCCGGACTACGTCCCGGCCGGCGGGGTGATGGAGGGGATCGACCGCTTCGACGCCGCCTTCTTCGGCTTCAACCCGCGCGAGGCGGAGGTCCTGGACCCGCAGCACCGCGTCTTCCTGGAGACCGCCTGGGAGGCGCTGGAGAGCGCAGGGTACGATCCCGAGGCCGCGGGGGAGAGCATCGGGGTCTACGCCGGCTCCGCCAACAGCCATTACCTTACCTACCACGTCCTCGCCAACCCCGAGGTGATGGAGGCCGTGGGGGCGTTCCAGGCGCACATCGGGAACGCCAAGGACTTCCTGGCCACCCGCGCCTCCTACAAGCTCAACCTCCGCGGCCCCGCGCTGAACGTGCAGACCGGGTGCTCCACGGGGCTGGTGTCCGTCCACGTGGCCTGCCAGGCGCTGCTGAACGGCGAGTGCGACATGGCCGTCGCCGGGGGCGTCACCCTCAACCTGCAGCAGGGCACGGGCTACCTGTACTCCCCGGGCGGGGTGCTCTCCCCCGACGGGCACTGCCGCGCCTTCGACGCCGACGCGCGCGGGGCGATCACCGGGAGCGGGGTCGCCCTGGTGGTGCTGAAGCGGCTGGAGGACGCGCTCGCCGACGGGGACACCGTGCACGCGGTGGTCCGCGGCTCGGCCATCAACAACGACGGCGCCCAGAAGGTGGGCTTCACCGCGCCCAGCGTGGACGGCCAGGCGGCGGTGATCGAGGAGGCGCTCGCGGTGGGCGACGTGGACCCCGCCACGGTGACCATGGTGGAGGGGCACGGGACCGGGACCGACCTGGGCGACCCCATCGAGGTCGCGGCGCTCACGCAGGCCTTCGGGGAGACGCCGCGCAAGCAGTTCTGCGCGCTCGGCTCGGTGAAGACCAACGTGGGGCACCTGGACACCGCGGCGGGGACCGCGGGGATGATCAAGGTGATCCAGTCCCTGCGCCACCGGCAGATCCCCCCGACGCTGCACTTCCGCGCGCCGAACCCCAAGATCGACTTCGCCTCCTCCCCCTTCTTCGTCAACACGGAGCTGCGTCCCTGGGAAACGGAGGGCCACCCGCGCCGGGCGGGGGATCTCCTCGTTCGGGATCGGCGGGACCAACGCGCACGTGGTGCTGGAGGAGGCGCCGGAGCCGGAGCCCTCGGAGCCCGCGCGCGCCTGGCACCTCCTGACTCTCTCGGCCCGCACCCCCGGCGCGCTGGAGGCGGCCACGGACCGCCTGGCCGCGCACCTCCGCGAGCACCCGGAGCAGGAGCTGGCCGACGTGGCCTACACGCTCCAGGTGGGGCGCCGCGCCTGGGAGCACCGCCGCGTGCTGGTGTGCCGCGACGGCGAGGACGCGGCCGCCGTGCTGGAGGCGCGCGCGCCGCAGCGGGTGCTGACCGGCGCCGCGGGGGAGGCCCGCCCCGTGGCCTTCCTCTTCCCCGGCGTGGGCGACCACTACCCGAACATGGGGCGCGGCCTGTACGAGACGGAGCCCGTGTTCCGGGCCGAGGTGGACCGCTGCGCGGAGATCCTGCGCCCCCTGCTGGGCGCGGACCTGCGCGAGGTGCTCTTCCCCGGCGAGGCGCCGGCGGAGGAGGGCGCGCCCGGGGGGATCGACCTGCGGCGGATGCTGAGCCGGGAGGCGCAGGGCCCCGACGCCGACGCGGAGCGGCTGAACCGCACCCTGTTCGCGCAGACCGGGCTGTTCGTCGTCGAGTACGCGCTGGCGCGGCAGTGGATGGCGTGGGGGGTGAAGCCGGAGGCGATGATCGGCCACTCCCTGGGGGAGTACGTGGCCGCGACGATCGCGGGGGTGTTCTCGCTGGAGGACGCGCTGGCGATGGTGGCGGAGCGCTCGCGGATGATCGAGGAGCTTCCCGCCGGGGCGATGCTCAGCGTCCCCCTCTCCGCGGACGAGGTCCGCCCGCTGCTGCGCGAGGGGCTCTCGCTGGGGACCGTGAACGGCCCGGCGATGGTCACCGTCTCGGGGACGCTGGACGCGGTCGGCGCGCTGGAGGCGGAGCTCGTGGGGCAGGGGGTGGCCTGCCGCCGCCTCCCCACCACGCACGCCTTCCACTCGGCGATGATGGAGCCGGTGGCGGAGCGGCTCACGGAGCGGATGCGCCGGGTGCGCCTGAGCGCCCCCAAGATCCCCTTCGTGTCCAACGTCACCGGGAGCTGGATCCGCGCCTCCGAGGCCACGGACCCGGCGTACTGGACGCGGCACCTCTGCCAGACGGTCCGCTTCGCCGAGGGGGTGGACACGCTCCTGGCCGAGGGACGCCGCGTCCTCCTGGAGCTGGGGCCGGGGCAGACGCTGGGGACCTTCGTGCGGCAGCGCCCGGTCGCGGAGGGCGGCGCCGAGCCGGTGCTGGTGGCCTCCATGCGGCACGGGTACGAGCGGCACCCGGACGCGGCCTTCCTGCTGGGCGCCGCGGGGCGGCTCTGGCTGGCCGGGGCGGCGGTGGACTGGAAGGCGGTGCACGAGCACGAGCGGCTGCGCCGCGTCCCGCTCCCCACCTACCCGTTCGAGGGGAAGCGCTTCTGGATCGAGCCGCGCCGGGGCGAGGCCCCGGTGGCGCGCGGGGGCGACCCGCTGGCCAAGAAGCCGGACCCGGCCGACTGGCTCTACCTCCCCGCCTGGTCGCGCGCCCCGCTTCCGGCCGCTGCGCAGGCCACGGAGGACGCGGAGCCCGGCGCCTGGCTGGTGCTGGCCGACGCGGCGGGGGTCGGCGCGCGGCTGGCCGCGGGGCTGGAGGCGGCGGGGCACGCGGTGGCCGTGGTGGCGGCGGGCGACTTCCGCGCCCTCCGGGCGGCGCTGGACTCCGGGGCGCGCCCGCGCCGCGTGGTCCACCTGTGGGGCGCGGACGCGGGGGCCGCCTCCTTCGAGGAGGAGACGGAGCGCGGCTACTCGGCCCTCCTCCTCCTGGCGGAGCGCCTGGGGCGCGACCGCGCGGGGGGGAGCGTCCGCGTCGACGTGGTCACCGCCGGCGCGCAGGACGTGTCCGGGGGCGAGACGGTGCGCCCGGGGCGCGCCACGGTGCTGGGGGCGGCGCTGGCCGTCCCGCAGGAGCACGCCCACCTGACGGTGCGCTGCATCGACGTGGCGCCGGCGCCGGGGGGCGAGGACCGCCTGGCGGCGCAGCTCCTGGCGGAGGTGACCTCGGACGCCGCGGAGCCGGTGGTGGCGTACCGCGGGTCGCGGCGCTGGGCCCGGAGCTGGGAGGCGGTCCGCCCGGAGCCGGGCGCCGCGGGGCTCCGCGAGGGCGGCGCCTACCTCTTCTCCGGCGGGCTGGCGGGGGGGAGCGACGCGTTGGCGGAGCACCTGGCGGCGAGGCCGGGTGCGCGGATCGCCCTCCGGGTGGACCCGGCCTTCCCCGAGGACGAGGCGCGGGACGCGCTGCGCGCGCTGGAGGCGAAGGGGGCGGAGACGCTCCTCCTCCGCGCCGGGGCGGAGGACGCGGCGGCGCTGGCGGGGGCGGTGGCCGGGGCGCGGGAGCGCTTCGGCGCGCTGCACGGGGTGGTGCACTCCTTCGGGCTGGGCGCGGCCGGGGAGCGCGTCGCGGTGGCGGAGATGCGGCCGGAGGACACGGCGGCGGAGCTGTCGCGCCTCGCCCGCGAGCTTGCGGCGCTGGAGACGGCGCTGGAGGGGACCCCGCTGGACTGGTGCGTCCTCCAGAACTCGCTCCTCTCGGTGTTCGGGGGGGCGGGGCTGGCGGCGGCCGCGGCGGCGAGCGTCCTGGTGGACGCCTGGGCGCGGCGCCACGCGGCGGAGCGCGGGGGGCGGTGGACCAGCGTGGACTGGGACCGCTGGCACCTGGAGGGGGAGGAGGACTCGCTCGCCGGGACGGCGTGGGACGAGCGGGCCATGACGCGGCGCGAGGGCGCCCTGGCCTTCGAGCGGGTGGTGGCGCTGGGCGGGGAGCCGCAGGTGGTGGTCTCCACGCACGACCTGGCCGCCCGCGTGGAGCACTTCCTGTCGCCGCGCGGCGCGCACCCCGCGAAGGCGGCGGGGGGGAGCGAGCCCGGGATGCACGCCCGCCCGGAGCTGGCGACCGCCTACCAGGCGCCGACCAACGAGGCGGAGGAGATCCTGGTGGGGATCTGGCGCGATCTGCTGGGGATCGGGGAGATCGGGGTCCACGACGACTTCTTCCACCTGGGGGGGCACTCGCTCCTCGCCACGCAGCTGATCTCGCGGGTGCGCGACACCTTCCAGGTGGAGCTCCCGCTGCGCGCCATCTTCGAGGCGCCGACGGTGGCCCTCCTGGCGCAGCTGATCGAGGAGATGATCGTGATGGAGCTGGAGCAGATGAGCGACGAAGAGGCGTTGAGCCTGATCTGAGGGCGAACCCGAACCCGGAGAACGATGAGCACTCCCGCAGTGGTGGAAGACCCCGCCCGCACGATCGCGACGGTCGGCGTGGTGGGCGCAGGGGTGATGGGCGTGGGCGTGGCGCAGAACCTGGCGCAGACCGGCCACCGCGCCGTCCTGCTGGACCTGAACGACGAGATCCTGGACAAGGCCCGCCGCGAGATCGAGCGCAACGTCCGCTTCCACGGGATGATGTCGCGCACCAAGGGCGGCCCGTCGCTGGGCGAGGTGATGGAGCGCATCACCTTCACCACGGACTACGCGCCGTTCTCGGAGTGCGACTTCGTGGTGGAGAACGCCACCGAGAAGGAGGCGATCAAGAAGACGATCTACCCGGTGCTGGACGAGGTCTGCCCGCCGCACGCGGTGTTCGCGGCCAACACCTCCTGCATCTCGGTCACGCGCATCGGGGGGTGGACGGGGCGCGCGGAGAAGGTGCTGGGGATGCACTTCATGAACCCGGTGCCGCTGAAGCCGGTGGTGGAGACCATCCGCGGCCACTTCACCTCGCCCGACACCATCGACACGGCCCTCCAGCTCCTGAAGCAGATGGGGAAGGAGGGGATCGTGGTGAACGACTACCCGGGGTTCGTGTCCAACCGGGTGCTGATGATCACCATCAACGAGGCCGCCTGGGAGGTGATGGACGGCGTGGCCTCGGCCGAGGACGTGGACCGCATCTTCGTGACCTGCTTCGGCCACAAGATGGGCCCCCTCGCCACCGGCGACCTGATCGGCCTGGACACCATCCTGTTCTCGCTGGAGGTGCTGTACGAGAGCTACAACGACTCCAAGTTCCGCCCCTGCCCGCTGCTGCGGAAGATGGTGGACGCGGGGCTGCACGGCCGCAAGAGCGGGAAGGGCTTCTTCGACTACACGGTCTGAGGAGCCCGGCGCGGTGGGTCGTCGGCGGGGCGCTCCGTCGCGCCCCCCACCCCCGGCCCCTCCCCCACAAGGGGGGAGGGGAGCACGGCAACTACAAAACTACAGGCAGGGAAAGCAGCTGCGTGAGGGATGCGAGCCCGGAGGGGCGAGACCCCGCGCGGTTTGCGGGGGCTCGACTCCGTTGGGAACGGTCGTATCGTTCCCTACGGAGCCGCAGCCCGGCCCCCCGCCAGGGGGGACACGCCCGAACCCGGTAGTTACATTCAGGACACGAAACCTACATAGGAGCCTGTCATGGAAGACAACAAGACCAAGATCCGCGACTTCATCGGCAAGCACGTCCGCGGCCACGAGCTGAGCGACGACGAGGACATCTTCGCCAGCGGCTTCGTGAACTCCATGTTCGCCATGCAGCTCGTCAACTTCGTGGAGCAGACCTTCGGGGTCGCCGTGGAGAACGAGGACCTGGAGATCGACAACTTCCGCTCCGTGGACGCCATCGCGGGGCTGGTGGAGCGCAAGACCGCCGGCACCGCGGCGTGAGCGCCGACCGGGCCGCCTTCCGCGCCTTCGTGGAGCGGGAGATCGCCCCGTTCGCCGGGGAGTGGGACCGCGCGGAGGCCACGCCGCCGGACGTGATCCGCAGGGTGGCGGAGGCCGGGTACCTGGGCGCGCTGGTGCCGCGCGAGGCGGGCGGGGCGGGGATGGACTACGCCACCTTCGGCGTCCTCAACGAGGAGCTGGGGCGGGGGTGCTCCTCCATCCGCTCGCTGCTGACCGTGCACAGCATGGTGGCCTTCACCGTGGGCCGGTGGGGGAGCCGCGCGCAGAAGGAGCGCTGGCTGGGGCCGCTGGGGCGCGGCGAGGTGGTGGGCGCCTTCGGGCTCAGCGAGCCGGGCGCCGGGAGCGACGCCCGCCTCCCTGGCGACGGAGGCCGTGGCGGACGGCGACGACTACGTCCTCCACGGGACCAAGAAGTGGACCACCTACGGCCAGGTGGCGGACCTCTTCCTGGTGTTCGCCCGGACCGAGGGGAAGCCGGTGGCCTTCCTGGTGGAGCGCGGCGCGCCGGGGCTGGAGGTGCGTCCCCTTCGCGGGGTGACCGGGACGCGCGCCTCCATGCTGGCGGAGCTGCGCTTCGACGGGTGCCGCGTCCCGAAGGCGAGCCGCGTGGCGGGCCCGGGGTTCGGGATCGGGGTGGCGCTCTCGGCGCTGGAGGTGGGGCGCTTCAGCGTGGCGTCGGGGTGCGTGGGGATCATCCAGGCGTGCCTGGACGCCTCGCTCGCCTACGCCAGCACCCGCGAGCAGTTCGGCGCCCGCATCCGCGAGCACCAGCTGGTGCAGCGGATGGTCACCAACATGGCGACCGACCTGCGCGCGGCGCGCCTCCTCTGCCGCCACGCGGCCGAGCTGCGCGACGCGGGCGACCCCTCGGCGGCGGGGGAGATCTTCGTCGCCAAGTACTTCGCCTCCACCGCCGCCACCCGCGCGGCGCTGGACGCCGTGCAGATCCACGGCGCCAACGGGTGCACGGAGGAGTTCCCGGTGGAGCGCTACCTCCGCGACACGCGGGTGATGGAGATCATCGAGGGGAGCACGCAGATCCAGCAGGTCACCATCGCCAACGACGAGTACAGGCGCTTCGACGCCTCGCAGGCGTGAACCGAAACCACCCGAGGACACGATGAGCCAGACCGAGGTCGCCACCCCCCCGGCGAAGGACCGGCGCAAGGCGAAGAAGATCAAGGTGGTCGTCTGGGACCTGGACAACACCGTCTGGGACGGCGTCCTCCTGGAGGACGCGGGCGTGACCCTGAAGCCGCAGGTGCCGGGGATCATGCGCGAGCTGGACGAGCGCGGCATCCTCCAGTCGGTGGCCAGCAAGAACGACCACGGCGCGGCCATGGCGAAGCTTCGCGAGCTGGGGCTGTGGGAGTACTTCCTGTACCCGCAGATCAACTGGAACTCCAAGGCCTCCTCCGTGGAGCAGATCCGCAAGTCGATCAACATCGGGATCGACGCGGTGGCCTTCGTGGACGACCAGCCCTTCGAGCGCGAGGAGGTGGCCCACACCCACCCCGAGGTGCTCTGCATCGACACGGCGGAGCTGGACGCGCTCCTGGACATGCCGGAGATGAACCCCGAGTTCATCACCGACGACTCGCGCATCCGCCGGCGCATGTACATGGCCGACATCGCGCGCAACGAGGCGGAGGCGGAGTTCGTGGGCCCCACGGACGAGTTCCTGGCGACGCTGGGGATGCGCTTCGTGATCGCCCCGTGCAGCGAGGACGACCTGCAGCGCGCCGAGGAGCTGACCGTCCGCACCAACCAGCTCAACACCACCGGCTACACCTACTCGTACGACGAGCTGAACGCGCTCCGCCAGTCGCCCGACCACATCCTCCTGGTGTCGTCGCTGGAGGACAAGTACGGCACCTACGGCAAGATCGGGCTGGCGCTGGTGGAGAAGGGGGCGGAGGCGTGGACGCTGAAGCTGCTCCTGATGTCGTGCCGGGTGATGTCGCGCGGGGTGGGGACCATCATGATGAACCACATCATGATGCTGGCCCGCGAGGCCGGGGTGCGGTTCCGGGCCGAGTTCAAGCACAACGGCCGCAACCGGATGATGTACGTCACCTACAAGTTCGGCGGCTTCCGCGAGGTGGAGGAGAACGACGGCCTCATCCTCATGGAGCACGACCTGGAGGGCATTCAGCCGTTCCCGGAGTACGTGGACGTGCGGATCGAGCAGTAGCTCGGAAGAGCGTGGTTCGGGCGTGCCCCCGGCTGGCGCCGGGGTCGGGCTGCGGCTCCGTAAGCGAGCAAACAACGCTCGCTAACGGAGTCGAGCCCCGCGCAAACAGCCGCGCGGGTCTCGCCCCTCCGGGCTCGCATCCCTCACGCAAGCTCCGTCCGCGTCTGCAGTTGCAGGCTGTCCCCTGTTCCCTGTCCCCTGTTCCCTGTCCTTGATGTCCACCCAGCCCGAATCTCCCGTCATCCCCGACGACGCCTTCGTCTTCCCGCTCTCCTTCGCCCAGCAGCGGCTCTGGTTCATCGACCAGCTGGAGCCGGGGAGCACGGTGTACAACATCCCCGCGGCCATGCACCTGGAGGGGCGGCTGGACGTGGAGGCGATGGAGCGCGCGCTGGGGGAGATCGTCCGGCGGCACGAGGCGCTGCGCACCACCTTCGTCGTGGTGGACCGGGAGCCGGTGCAGGTGGTGCACCCCTGGAAGCCGGTGTCCTTCCCGGTTCTCGACCTGACCGGAGAGCCCGAGGAGACGCGGAGGGCGCGGGCGGTGCAGTGGACGTACGCGCTCGCCACGCGCTCCTTCGACCTGGCGGCGGGGCCGCTCATCGCCGTCGAGCTGCTGCGGGTGGCGCCGGAGGAGCACGTCCTGATGGTGGTGACGCACCACATCGTCTCCGACGGGTGGAGCCTGGGCGTGTTCCTGGGGGAGCTGCGCGCGCTGTACGGGGCGTACGCAGCCGGCGCGGAGTCGCCGCTCCCGGAGCTGGAGATCCAGTACGCCGACTTCGCGGTGTGGCAGCGGGAGACGCTGGCGGGGGAGGAGCTGGAGCGGCAGATCGCCTACTGGCGCGACCGGCTGGGCGACGCGCCGGTCCTGGAGCTCGCCACGGACCGCCCCCGCCCCCCGATGCAGACCTTCAACGGCGGGGCGCACCTGTTCGAGATGCGCGGCGGCCTGATGGAGCGGCTGCGGGCGCTGGGGAACGAGGAGCGCGGCACGCTCTTCATGGTGCTCCTGGCCGCCTGGCAGGTCCTGCTGTCGCGGTACACGGGGCAGGAGGACGTGGTGGTGGGCTCGCCCATCGCCAACCGCAACCGGCGCGAGATCGAGGAGCTGATCGGCTTCTTCGTCAACACCCTCGCCCTGCGCGGCGACCTGTCCGGGAACCCCTCGTTCCGGGAGGTGCTCCGCCAGGCACGGGCGCGCACCTTCGAGGCGTACGCCCACCAGGACCTCCCCTTCGAGAAGATCGTGGAGGAGCTGCGGGTGGAGCGCGACCCCAGCCGCACGCCGGTGTTCCAGGTGATGCTCGTGCTCCAGAACGCGCCCATGGCCTCCATGGAGCAGGCGGACGGGCTGCGGTGGGGCTCCTGGAACCCGGGGGAGGGGGAGCACGCCGCGAAGACGGCCAAGTTCGACCTGACGCTCTCGCTGACGGAGGCGCCGGCCGGCTTCGCGGCGGTGCTGGACTACAACTCCGACCTGTTCGACCGCGCCACCGTGGCGCGGATGGCGGAGCACTTCCACACCCTGCTGGCCGCCGCCGCCGCGGCTCCCGACACGCCCATCTCCGACCTCCCGCTCCTCCCGGACGCGGAGCGCGCCCTGCTGGAGTCGTGGAGCGCGGCGGGGACGGGCCCGGTCCCCTCGGACCGCTGCGTGCACGAGCTGTTCGCGGAGCAGGCCGCGCGCACGCCCGACGCCGTGGCCCTGGTCTTCGGCGAGGCGACCCTCACCTACGCCGAGCTGGACCGCCGCTCGGACCGCCTCGCGCACGTGCTGGCCGCGCGCGGCGTGGGCCCCGAGGTGCGGGTGGGGGTGTGCGTGGAGCGCTCGCCGGAACTGGTGGTGGGGCTGCTGGGCGTCCTCAAGGCGGGCGGCGCGTACGTGCCGCTGGACCCCGGCTATCCCGCGGAGCGGCTGGCGTACATGCTGGAGGACGCGGGGGTGCCGGTGCTGCTGGCGCAGGAGCGTCTGCTGGAGCGGCTCCCGGAGTTCGGGGGGGAGGTCGTGCTGCTGGACGGGGAGGAGCCGGGGGAGGAGGAGCGTCCCGCGCCGGGAGCGCGCGTCACCCCCGAGAACCTCTGCTACGTGATCTACACGTCGGGCTCCACGGGGCGGCCGAAGGGGACGGAGGTTCCGCACCGTGCGATCCCGGGGTTCTTCTGGGAGGTGGAGTACGCGCGCTTCGACGAGCGGACGGTGCTGCTGCAGCACTCCTCGACGTCGTGGGACGCGCTGACGCTGGAGCTGTGGCCGGCGCTGCTGAAGGGGGGGAGGTGCGTGCTGTACCCGGGGCAGAGCTCGGACGCGGAGGGGTTGGGGGAGCAGGTGCGCAGGCACGGGGTGACGGCGACGTGGATCAGCTCGGCGTACTTCAACTCGATCGTCGACGGTACGCCGGAGGTGCTCTCCGGGCTGGAGACGGTGATGATCGGGGGGGAGGCGGTGAGCCCGGGGCACGTGAAGCGGGCGCAGGAGCTGTACCCGGGGCTGCGGATCGTCAACGGGTACGGACCGAGCGAGTGCACGGTGTTCACGAGCTGCTACGTGGTGCCGGGGGAGTGGGACGGGACGACGATCCCGATCGGGAAGCCGGTGGGGGACCGTCGGGTGCACGTGCTGGACGGGAGCCTGGGGCCGGTGCCGGTGGGGGTGCCGGGGGAGCTGTACGTGGGGGGGGCGGCGGTGGCGCGGGGGTACCTGGGACGTGCGGAGCTGACGGCGGAGCGCTTCGTGCCGGACCCGTTCGGGGGGGAGGCGGGGGCGCGGCTGTACCGGTCGGGAGACCGGGTGAGGTGGCGTGCGGAGGGGGTGCTGGAGTTCGTGGGGCGGACCGACTTCCAGGTCAAGATCCGCGGCTTCCGCATCGAGATGGGGGAGGTCGAGGCCGCGCTGGCGGGCCAGCCGGGAGTGCGCGAGGCCGTGGTCGTGGTGCGGGAGGACGCGCCGGGGGACCGGCGGCTCGCCGGGTACGTGGTCCCGGAAGGGGAGGCGCCCTCCCCGGCGGAGCTTCGCCGCGCGCTCCTGGAGGCGCTCCCGGAGTACATGGTCCCCTCCACCGTCACGGTGCTGGACGCGATCCCGCTCACCGCGCACGGCAAGGTCGACCGCCGGGCGCTCCCCGTCCCGGAAGCCGCGGGCACCGACGCCGATAGCTTCGTCGCGCCCCGCACGCCCACGGAGGAGGCGATCGCGCGGATCTGGCGCGAGGTGCTGGGAGTGGAGAGGGTGGGCGTGGAGGACCGCTTCTTCGACCTGGGCGGGCACTCGCTCCTCGCCACCCAGGTGGTGAGCCGCATCCGCGAGGCGCTCCGCACCGACCTCCCGCTCCGGGCGCTGTTCGAGACCCCCACCGTCGCGGCGCTCGCCGCGCGGGTGGAGCGCGAGTCGGTCCAGGCCGGCGAGGAGCGCATCGGCCGCGTCTCGCGTGAAGGGCGCGGGCGCCGGCCGGGAGTCCGACCGGCGGGATAGGAAAATTTGCGTTAAGTCGCATACGGAACTTAACAAGACCCCGCGGGTCTCTTGAGGTGCAGACGTTTAGAGACACGCGTTGCCCGATTCCGGGGCCGCGGCTATTTTCGTCGGTGCGCTGAAACGCATCCCTCCCCTCATCCAAGGAGCCCGCGATGTCGCCCAGCCAGATCCAGAAGTCCCGCCGGACGCTGAAGCTGAGTCGCGAGACCATCCGCAACCTGGAGGACCAGGCGATGGTCAAGTTCGGCCCGCAGACCAGCGAGCGCCGCGCCTGCTGCCCCACCGTGGACGTCGACGGCACCCCGCTGCCGACGTACTGAGCCGCTCCGCGGCGGGCGGGGCTCCGTCCGCCATCCCCTCCACCCTCACCAGGGAGATCCGCATGGCTCCGAAGACCCGCAAGTCTCTCAGGCTCCACAAGGACACCGTCCGCGTCCTCCAGGACCAGGCCGCCGTCCGGTTCGGCCCGCAGACCAGCGAGACCGAGCCCTGCTGCACCTGGGCCCCCGACACGCAGCCGGTCCGCACCATCGCCGGCGACGCGTAGGCGCCGGAAAACCCCGAATCCAGGAGACCGTACCATGACTCCCAAGACCCGCAAGCCGCTCCAGCTGTCCCGCGAGACCGTCCGCATCCTCCAGGACCCGTCGAGCATGCAGTTCGGTCCGGAGACCAGCGAGGGCAGGCCGTGCACCTGTGCCTGCGACCCCACTACGGTGACGTCGCACTGATCCATCGACGGAGGGGGCGCGGAATCCGCGCCCCCTTTCCCACACGAACAAGGGAGACCTCCGATGAGCCCCAAGACTCGCAAGCCGCTCCAGCTGTCCCGCGAGACCGTCCGCATCCTCCAGGACGCGGCGGAAGTGATCGACCTCGGCCCGCACAGCAGCGAGGGCCGGCCCTGCGGCTGCCCGGACGAGCCCGCGACCTGGTAGCGCTCCTTCACCCCTTCCACCCGGAGAGCGAGACATGCCGATCCACGAGAAGAAGCAGACGCGCCGCCTGGTCCTGAGCCGCGAGACCATCCGTTCCCTGACCGACGTCATGGGTGACGCCATGACCGGTCGGGAGTCGAGCTGTGGACAGCAGTGCACCTGCCCGGCAGAAGCCGTGACCATCTAGCCCGCCTCACCCCTTCCACCCGGAGACCGACACGATGCCCGTCCGTGACCCCAAGCAGGCCCGCCGGCTGGTGCTGAACCGCGAGACCCTCCGCTCCCTGAACCGGAGCGTCCAGACCGGGACCATCGAGACGAGCTGCGGCGAGGCGTGCACCTGCGCCTGCGAGACCCAGCTCCCCGTGACTGCCTGACTTCCCGGCGGGGGCGCGGAGTCCGCGCCCCCGCCGTCCTTTGAGAGATCCGATGCAGCGAGAGCACGACACCTTCCGCGCCTGGAGCCCCATCCTGGAGGGCGACGAGGCGGAGCGCGCGCTGGCCGTGGCGCGCGAGATCGCGGACGCGCTCCCGGCCCCCGGCGCCACGGAGGAGGGCGGTCCGGGGGTCGCGGGCGGCGACGCGGGACTCGCGCTCTTCCACGCCTGGCTGGCGCGCTCCACGGGCGGGGAGGACGCCTCCGGGCCGTACCTGGACGCCGCCGCCGAGGCGCTGGCGGAGGTCCCGCTGGGGACCGGGCTGTACAGCGGGTTCTCCGGCGTGGCCTGGGCCGCGGAGCTGCTCCAGGGGAGCGCCGGGGAGGCCGGGGACGGGGAGGACATGAACGAGGAGATCGACGACGCGCTCCTCACCCACGTGAGCCTCTCGCCCTGGACCACCCACTACGACCTGGTCTCCGGGCCGGTGGGGATCGCGGTGTACGCGCTGGAGCGGCTCCCCCGCCGCTCCGGCGCGGCCGTGCTGGAGCAGGTGGTGGCGCGGCTGGAGGAGACGGCGGTCCCCATGCCCGACGGGGTGGCCTGGCACACCACGTGGTCGCTCCTCCCCGAGCACCAGCGCCCCGCCTACCCCACCGGGCACTACAACCTGGGGGTGGCGCACGGCGTTCCCGGGGCCATCGCGGTGCTGGCGCAGGCCGTGGCGGCGGGGGTGGCGCCGGAGCGCGCCCGCGTGCTCCTGGACGGGGCGGTGGCGTGGCTGCTGGCGCGGGAGCTCCCCCCGGAGGCGCCCTCTCGCTTCGGCTACAGCGACGCCCCGGGGCTGGAGCCGGGCCCCTCGCGCGCCGCCTGGTGCTACGGCGACCCGGGGATCGCCGCGGCGCTCCTCCTCGCCGGCCGGTGCGCGGGCGAGGAGGCGTGGGAGCGGGAGGCGATGCGGATCGCGCGGAGCGCGGCGCGGCGCCCGGTGGACGCGGCGGGGGTGGTGGACGCGGGGGTGTGCCACGGGGCGGCGGGGCTGGCGCTCATCTACGACCGGATCTTCCAGGCCACGGGGGACGAGGAGCTGCGCGACGCGGCCCGTCTCTGGACCCGCCGCACCCTGGAGATGCGCGAGCCCGGGAAGGGCGTCGCCGGCTACCAGTCGTGGGGCCCCACGCGCGAGGGGCCCTCCGCCTGGCTGGACGACCCGGGGCTCCTCACCGGAGCCGCCGGCGTGGCGCTCACCCTCCTGGCCGCGGCCACGCCCGTGGAGCCGGAGTGGGACCGCTTCCTCCTCGTCTCCTCGCGCTTCGCGTAGCCCCGGACCCTTGGCAAGCTCTCCCAGGCACCCGTTCCGCCCGTCGGGGTTCTTCGTCCTCCGCACCCCGCTCCTCCCCTTCGACGAGCTGCTGGAGTGGGCCGAGGGGCTCACCGCCGTCGGCGCCGCGGGGGACCCCGTGCGCCTGGAGGCCGCGGTCGCGGAGGACCGCGCGCGCCTGCGGGAGCGCCTCCGCCGCGCCGTGGCGCGCCCCGAGGTGCGGGAGGCGGTCTTCGTGGCCTCCCCCGACCTGGAGGAGAGCCTGGAGACGTGGCTCCGCGAGCCGGAGAGCGAGCGCGGGGAGCGGGTGGAGCTGGCGCTGGTCCGCTACTTCGAGCGGATGGCCGGGCGCGCCACCCCCTTCGGCCTCTTCGCGGGGTGCGCGGTGGGGGAGGTGGGAGAGCGCACCGAGCTGGCGACGCCCGCGCGCGCGGAGCGGCGCCGGCACACGCGGCTGGACATGGACTACCTGAGCTCCCTGGTGGACGCGCTCTGCGCCGACCCGGAGCTGCGGGGCTCGCTGCGCCACTTCCCCAACAGCAGCATCTACCGCGCGGCGGGGCGCCTCCGCTACGTGGAGTCGCGCCTGGAGCGCGGGGTCCGCACCCATCACCTGGTGGCGGTGGACCACACCCCGTACCTGGACGTGGCGCTGGAGTGCGCGCGGGACGGCGCCCGCCCGTCGGAGGTGGTGGACGCGATCCTGGAGTACGACGCGGAGATCGACCGGGAGGACGCCGCGGGCTACGTGGAGGAGCTGGTGGCCAGCCAGCTCCTGGTCCCCGAGCTGGAGCCCCCGGTCACCGGCGGGGAAGCGCTGGACGCCGTGCTCGCCGAGCTGCGCCGGCACCCCGCCGCCGCGGAGGCCGCGGAGCGCCTGGAACAGGCCCGGGAGGCGCTGCGCCGCCTGGACGCGGCGCCCCCGTCGGAGGACGCGCCGCGGCGCTACCGCGAGGTGGCGGAGCTGCTGTCGGGGCTCCCCGCGAAGGTGGAGATGCCGCGCCTCTTCCAGGTGGACATGACGCGCCCCGCGGGCGGCGCCGTCCTGGGCGGGGCGGTGGTCGCGGAGGTGTCGCGCGGGGTGGAGCTGCTGCACCGCGTCGGCGCGGCCGGGGGGGACGAGCGGCTGGCCGCCTTCCGCACCGCCTTCCAGGCACGCTACGAGGGGCGCGAGGTCCCGCTGGTGGAGGCGCTGGACGAGGAGATCGGGATCGGCTTCGAGGCGTCCGGCGCCCCGGGCGCCGAGGGCTCCCCCCTCCTCCAGGGGCTGGAGTTCGCCGGGGACGGGAAGCGCACCGTCCCGTGGGGGAAGCGGGAGGCGCGCCTCCTCCGCATCCTGGAGGACGCCCGCGCGCGCGGGGCCGTGGAGGTGGAGCTGCGCCCGGAGGACGTGGCGGAGCTGGCGCCGGACGACGACCCGGCCCCGCTCCCCGACGCCTTCTCGGTGCGCGCCATGGTGGCCGCAGCGTCGCCGGAGGCGCTGGAGGCGGGCCGGTTCCGGGTGGAGCTGGAGGGGGCCGGCGGGCCGTCCGGGGCGCGCATCCTGGGGCGCTTCTGCCACGCCGACCCGGAGCTGCGCCGCCTCACGGAGGAGCACCTGCGCGCGGAGGAGGCGTTCCGCCCGGACGCCGTGTTCGCGGAGGTGGTCCACCTCCCGGAGGGACGGATCGGGAACATTCTTTTCCGCCCCGTGCTCCGCGGGTACGAGATCCCGTACCTGGGGCGCTCCGGCGCCCCCGCGGACCGCCTCATCCCCGTCACCGACCTCCTGGTGTCGGTGTCGGGGGACCGGATCACGCTCCGCTCCGCCCGGCTGGGGCGCACGGTGGTCCCCCGGCTCACCAGCGCCCACAACTTCTCGCGCCGCAGCGTGGGCGTGTACCGCTTCCTCTGCTCCCTGCAGACGCAGGGGGTGGCGGGCGGGGCGGGGTGGAGCTGGGGGACGCTGGAGCGCTCCGCCTTCCTCCCCCGCGTGGTGTCCGGGCGGCTGGTGCTGTCGCGCGCCCGCTGGCGCCTGGAAGAGGCCGACCTGAAGCGCCTGCGCGAGCCCCGCGCCCCCGCCCGCTTCGCGCGGGTGCAGGAGATGCGCGCAGCGCGCGGGCTCCCCCGCTGGGTCACCCTGGCGGACGGGGACAACGAGCTCCCGGTGGACCTGGACAACGTGCTCAGCGTGGAGGCGTTCCTCCACGCCGTGCGCTCCCGGAGCGACGCGGTGCTGCGGGAGATGTTCCCGCCCCCGGAGGAGCTGGCCGCGCGGGGGCCGGAGGGGCGCTTCGTGCACGAGCTGGTGATCCCCTTCGAGCGCCATCCCGCGCCGCGCCCGGAGCGCCGCGCCGCCCCGGCCCGTGCCGCCGTGCCGCGGCGCTTCCCCCCGGGGTCGGAGTGGCTGTACGCCAAGCTCTACACCGGCACCTCCACCGCCGACCACCTCCTGCGCGAGGTAGTGCGCCCGCTGGTGCGCGGGGCCATGGCCTCCGGCGCGGCGGACCGCTGGTTCTTCATCCGCTACGGCGACCCCGACTGGCACCTCCGCCTCCGGCTGCACGGCGCGCCGGAGCGCCTCCTGGGCGAGGTGCTCCCGGCGCTGAGCGCCCTGACGGAGCCGCTCCTGGAGGACGGCTCGGTCTGGCGGGTGCAGCTGGACACGTACGACCGCGAGGTGGAGCGCTACGGGGGGCCGGAGGGGATCGACCTGTCGGAGCGCCTGTTCCACGCGGACAGCGAGGCGGCGCTGGCGCTCCTGGACCCGCTCTCGGGGGACGAGGGGGCGGAGCTGCGCTGGAAGGTGGCGCTCTGCGGGACCGACGCGCTGCTCGGCGACCTGGGGCTGGACGCCGCGTCCCGGCGCGAGGTGGCGCGCGGGATGGAGGCGGCCATGGCGAAGGAGTTCGGGAAGCAGGCCACGCTGAAGCGGGAGCTGTCCGACCGCTTCCGCCGCGACCGCGCCGCCCTGGAGGAGCTGCTCGGCGCCCTGCGCGGCGGCGGGGAGCTCCCGCCGGAGCTGGCGCCCCTGCGCACCCGCTCGGAGGCGCTCCGCCCCGTCGTGGCGGCGCTCCGCGAGCGCGAGGAGGCCGGGCGCCTGACCTTCCCGGTGGCCGGGCTGGCGTCCAGCTACGCGCACATGCACCTGAACCGGCTCCTCCGCTCCTCGGCGCGGGCGCAGGAGATGGTGATCTACCACCTGCTGGGGCGCCTGTACGAGGCGGAGGCCGCGCGGGCGCGGAGCGGCTGAGCCCCGGCGGAACGACCTCAGCGAGAGCCGGGCGACGCGAGCCGGGACGGGGGAGCTACCCCGTCCCGGCTCTTTCCAGGATATTTGTAGCATGAGCACGAACGGAGCACCCCCCACCCCCGGCCCCTCCCCCACAAGGGGGGAGGGGAGCACGGCAACTACGGGTACGGGAAGAAGCCGCGTGAGGGATGCGAGCCCGAAGGGGCGAGACCCGCGCGCGGTTTGCGCGGGGCTCGACTCCGTTGGGAACGGTTGTATCGTTCCCTACGGAGCCGCAGCCCGACCCCGGCGCAGCCGGGGGCACGCCCGAACCCTGCCGTCGAACAAGCTCCACCCGGACCAGGCATGAGCACGAACGAGGGCGGATCGGCCGTCTCGGCCAGGCGGGCGCTGCTGGAGCGGCGCCTGCGCGGGGACTTCGCCGCCAGGGCGAAGCCGCAGGGGATACCGCGCCGCGAGGGCGACGGGCCGTTCCCGCTGTCGTCGGCGCAGGAGCGCCTCTGGTTCCTGGACCGGATGGACCCCGGGACGGCGCTCCACAACCTCCCCGCCGCCTTCCGCGTCCGGGAGCCGCTGGAGCCGTGGGCGCTGGAGCGCGCCTTCGCCGCGGCCGTTCGGCGCCACGAATCGCTCCACACGGTGTACGCCGCGGAGGGCGGGCGCCCGGTGCAGCGGATCGTCCCCGCGCCGGAGGTGCGCGTCCCGACGGTGGACCTGTCCCGGCTGCGGCCGGAGGCGCGCGAGGCCGAGGCGCGGCGCCGCTCGCTGGCCGAGTCGGGGCGCCCCTTCGACCTGGAGGGGGGTCTCCTGGCGCGGCTCACGCTGCTGCGCCTGGGCGCGGCGGAGCACGTGCTGGTGGTGGTGACGCACCACGTCGCCACGGACGGGTGGAGCACCTCCATCCTCCTGGGGGAGACGCTGGAGGGGTACCGCGCCCTGGTGGCGGGGACGGAGCCGTCCTTCCCGGAGCCACCGATCCGCTACGCGGACTTCGCGGCCTGGCAGCGCGAGGCGCTGGACGGGGAGACGCTGGGCCGCCCGCTGGCCTGGTGGAAGGAGCGGCTGCGCGGCGCTCCCGCGCTCCTGGAGCTGCCGACGGACCGCCCCCGCCCGGCGGTGCGCGACCCCCGCGGCGCCATCCTCCCCTTCGTGGTGGGCCCGGAGGCGGCGGAGGGGGTTCGCGCGCTGGCCCGCGCGGAGGGCGCGACGCCCTTCATGGTGCTCCTGGCGGTCTTCGAGGTCCTCCTGTCCCGCTGGTCGGGGGAGGAGGACTTCGTCGTGGGCTCCCCGGTGGCCGGGCGGACGCGCACCGAGACGGAGCGGATGGTGGGGTGCTTCGTGAACACCCTCCCGCTCCGCGCGGAGCTGGCCGGCGACCCCGGCTTCCGGGAGCTGCTGGCCGGGGTGCGGGAGACCACGCTCGGCGCCTACGCCAACCAGGAGGTCCCCTTCGAGCGCCTGGTGGAGGAGCTGGCGCCGGAGCGGTCCTTGAGCCACTCGCCGCTCTTCCAGGTGATGTTCACCCTCCAGAACAACCCCGGCGCGGTGGAGCTGGCCGGGTTCCGCCTGGAGCTGGCCGCGGCGGACAGCGGGACGGCCAAGTTCGACCTGACGCTGGGGCTGGAGGAGCGCGGGGAGGTGCTGGCGGGGGTCTTCGAGTACGCCACCGACCTGTTCGACGCTTCCACGGTGGGGCGGATGGCGGAGCACTACGTGACGCTGGTGGAGGCGGTCGTCGCCGACCCCGGGCGCCGCGTCTCCGACCTCCCGCTGATGGACGCCGCCGGGCGCGCCGCGCTGATCGCTGCGTCGGCCGCGGAGCCGGCGCCCGCGGCGGACGCCTGCATCCACCACCTGTTCGAGGCGCAGGCGGCGCGCACGCCCGGCGCGGTGGCCCTGGTGGCGGGGGAGGAGCGCGTCACCTACCGCGAGCTGGACGCGCGCGCGGAGGCGCTCGCGCGGGCGCTGCGGGCGCGCGGGGTGGGGCCGGAGACGCGCGTGGGGGTGTGCCTGGAGCGCACGGCGGAGCTGCCGGCGGCGGTGCTGGGGGTGCTCAAGGCCGGGGGCGCCTACGTCCCCCTGGACCCCGCCTACCCGGCGGACCGCCTGGGCTTCGTCCTGGCCGACGCGGCGGTCCCGGTGCTGGTGACGCAGGCTTCGCTCCTGGAGCGGCTCCCGGAGCACGGGGCGGAGACCGTGCTGGTGGACGGGGATCTCGCGGGGGAGACCCCCCACCCCCGGCCCCTCCCCCACAAGGGGGGAGGGGAGAACGACGTCTCGCCTCACAACCTCGCCTACCTGATCTACACCTCGGGCTCCACGGGGCGGCCCAAGGGGGTGGCGATCGAGCACCGCGCCACGGTGGCGCTGCTGCGCTGGGCGGCGGGCGTGTTCCCGGACGGGGCGCTCGCGGGGGTGCTCGCCTCCACCTCGCTCAGCTTCGACCTTTCCGTCTTCGAGCTGTTCTTTCCGCTGAGCCGGGGCGGCACGGTGGTGCTGGCGGAGGACGCGCTCCGGCTCCCGGCGCTCCCCGCGCGCGGGGAGGTCACGCTGCTCAACACCGTGCCTTCGGCGGCGGCGGCGCTGGTGCGCGCGGGGGGGATTCCCGGCTCGGTGCGCACGGTCTGCCTGGCGGGGGAGGCGCTGAAGCGCGAGCTGGCCGACGCGCTGTACGCGCTCCCGCACGTGGAGGAGGTCCACAACCTGTACGGCCCCACCGAGGACACCACCTACTCCACGGGGTCGCTCGTGCCGCGCGGCGGGGAGCGCGCGCCGGGGATCGGGCGGCCGGTCGCGGGGACGTCGGCGTACGTGCTGGACGCGCGCATGGAGCCGGTGCCCACGGGCGTGCCGGGGGAGCTGTACCTGGGCGGCGCCGGGCTGGCGCGGGGCTACCTGGGACGGCCGGAGCTGACGGCGGAGCGCTTCGTCCCCGACCCGTTCGCCGCGGAGCCGGGCGCGCGCCTGTACCGCACGGGGGACCGCGTCCGCCGCCGGGCGGACGGGGAGCTGGAGTTCTCCGGGCGGCTGGACCACCAGGTCAAGGTGCGCGGCTTCCGCGTCGAGCCGGGGGAGATCGAGAGCGCGCTCCTGCGCCACCCGGCGGTGCGCGAGAGCCGTGGTGCTGGCGCGCGGGGACGCGCTGGTGGGGTACGTGGCCGTCGGCGAGGGCGCCGGGGCCGCGCCCGAGGAGCTGCGTCGGCACCTCCGCGAGCGCCTCCCCGAGCACATGGTCCCCTCCCTGTTCGTGGTCCTCCCCGCGCTCCCGCAGACGCCGAACGGCAAGGTCGACCGGCGGGCGCTCCCCGACCCGGAGGCGGCGCGGGGGGGCGGCGAGCGCGTGGCGCCGCGGACGCGAGACGGAGCGGCGCCTCGCCGCGGCCTGGAGCGAGGTGCTCCGGGTGGCGGAGGTGGGCGTCCACGACAACTTCTTCGACCTGGGCGGCCACTCGCTCCTGGCGACGCAGGTGGTCTCGCGCGTGCTGGAGACGTGCGGGGTGGAGCTCCCGCTGCGGGCGCTCTTCGAGGCGCCCACCGTGGCCGAGCTGGCCGCGCGCGTGGACGCGCTCGCGCCCTCGCCGGAGGAGAGGACCTCCGCCCGCCGCGTCCGCGCCGCGCCGGCCGGGGAGCGCCCGGAGCGCTTCCCGCTCTCGTTCGCGCAGGAGCGGCTCTGGTTCCTGGAGCGGATGGAGCCGGGGAGCGCCGTCTACAACATCCCCGCCGTGCTGCGCCTGTCGGGCGCCCTGGACGCCGCCGCCCTGGAGCGGAGCCTGGGGGAGATCGTCCGCCGGCACGAGTCGCTCCGCACGACCTTCGCCGACGCGGACGGGACGCCGGCGCAGGTGGTCGGCCCCGCGCGGGAGGCGCGCCTCCCGGTGGACGACCTGTCCGCCCTCCCGCGGGAGCTCCGCGACGCCGAGGCGCTGCGCCTGGCCCGGGAAGAGACCTCGCGCCCGTTCGACCTGGAGGCGGGGCCGCTCTTCCGCGCCGCCCTGCTCCGCCTGGCCGCCTGACGAGCACCGGCTCGTCGTGACCATGCACCACGCGGTGAGCGACGCCTGGTCCGTCGGGGTGCTGCTGGACGAGCTGTCCGCCCTCTACGGCGCCTTCACGGCGGGCAGGGAGTCGCCGCTCCCGGAGCTTCCGGTGCAGTACGCGGACTACGCCGTGTGGCAGCGGGAGTGGCTGACGGGCGAGGTGCTCGACCGGCAGCTCGCCTTCTGGCGGGAGCGCCTGGCGGGCGCCCCGGCCGCGCTGGAGCTCCCCACCGACCGCCCGCGCCCCGTCGTGCAGAGCCACCGGGGCGGCGTTCACCCGTTCGCAGTGTCCGCGGAGGTCACGCGCGGGCTGAAGGCGCTGGCCCGGGCGGAGGGGGCGACGCTGTTCATGACGCTCCTGGCGGCCTGGCAGACGCTGCTGGCGCGCTACGCGGGGCAGGACGACGTGGTGGTGGGCACCCCCGTGGCGGGGCGCACGCAGCCGGAGACGGAGGGGCTGATCGGCTTCTTCGTGAACACGCTGGCGCTGCGCGCCGACCTGTCGGGGGCGCCGCCGTTCCGCGCGCTCCTGGGGCGGGCGCGCGAGGCCACGCTGGAGGCGTACGCGCACCAGGACCTCCCCTTCGAGCGGCTGGTGGAGGCGCTGGGGACCGGGCGGGAGCTGGGGCGCAACCCGGTGTTCCAGGTGATGCTCGCTCTCCAGAACGCGCCGGGCGGGGCCGCGGAGCTGCCGGGGCTGGAGCTGAGGGTGGAGGGGGCGGACACGGGGACGGCCAAGTTCGACCTGACGCTCGCCGTGGCGGAGAGCGGGGACGGTCTGGAGGCGGCGCTGGAGTACGCCGCGGAGCTGTTCGACGCCGCGACCGCGGAGCGCATGGCGGGGCACCTCCGCGTGCTCCTGGAAGCCGCCGCCGCGGACCCGGACCGCTCCGTGGCCGACCTCCCGCTGATGGACGCCGCGGAGCGCCGGGCGCTGGTGGAGGACCGCAACGCGACCGCCGTCCCCTATCCTTCCGTCCCCGTCCACGAGGCGTTCGCGGAGCAGGCGCGCCGCACCCCGGACGCCGTGGCGGTGGTCGCCGGCGCGGAGGCGCTGACCTACGCCGGGCTGGACCGCCGCGCGGAGCGGCTGGCGCGCCGCCTGGCCGCTCTCGGCGTGGGCCCCGAGGCGCGCGTGGGGATCTGCGCCGAGCGATCGCCGGAGATGGTGGTCGCACTCCTGGCGGTGCTGAAGGCGGGCGGCGCCTACGTCCCGCTCGACCCGGAGTACCCGGCGGAGCGGCTGGCCTTCATGCTGGAGGACTCGGCGGTGCCGGTGCTCCTGACGCAGGCGGGGCTGGCGGAGCGGTTCTCGGGGTTCGGGGGCACCATCGTGTCCCTCGATACCCCCCTCCCCCGGCCCCTCCCCCACAAGGGGGGAGGGGAGCACGACAACGACTCCCCGGCGGAAGAGCGCGGAGCAGCTCCGAGTCGGGCGAATGAATTCGCTGCAACAACGGCACAAAGTCCGCCTGCGCGGACTGACGGCAACGACGAAACAGCCCTCCCCCAGAATTGGGGGAGGGTGGCGAGCCCGAGCGAGCCGGGTGGGGGCGCCCCCACGGACGCCAGCCCGGTGTCTCCCGAGCACGTCGCTGTTCTCCCCTCCCCCCTTGTGGGGGAGGGGTCGGGGGTGGGGGGTACTGCCGAGGTCTCGGCGGATACTCTGGCCTACGTCATCTACACCTCCGGCTCCACCGGCACCCCCAAGGGCGTGGCCGTGCCGCACGGGGCGCTCGCCAACCACATGCGGTGGATGCAGGACGCCTTCCCGCTGGGGGCGGGGGACCGCGTGCTCCAGAAGACGCCGTTCAGCTTCGACGCCTCGGTGTGGGAGTTCTGGGCGCCGCTGCTCGGCGGGGCGACGCTGGTGATGGCCGCGCCGGGCGCGCACCGCGAGCCCGCGGAGCTGGTGCGCGCCATGGCGGGGGAGGGGGTCACGGTCGCGCAGTTCGTCCCCTCGCTCCTCCGCGTGGTGCTGGAGGAGGAGGGCGTGGAGGAGTGCCGCGCGCTCCGCCGCGTCTTCTGCGGGGGCGAGGCGCTCCCGGCGGAGCTGGCGGAGGCGTGCCGGACGTGGACGGGGGCGGAGACCGTGAACCTGTACGGGCCCACGGAAGCGTGCATCGACGCGACCGCGCACGTGCACGGAGGCGAGGTCCCGGGCGCGACGGTATCCATCGGCGTCCCGATCTCCAACACCCGCGCCTACGTGCTGGACGCGGCGGGCGGGCCGGCGCCGACCGGCGTCCCGGGGGAGCTGTACCTGGGCGGAGCGGGGCTGGCGCGGGGCTACCTGCACCGGCCGGAGCTCACGGCCGGGAGCTTCGTCCCCGACGCGCTCTCCGGCGAGCCGGGGGCGCGGCTGTACCGCACGGGGGACCGGGCGCGCTGGCTGGCCGCGGGGGAGCTGGAGTACCTGGGGCGCGTGGACGAGCAGGCCAAGGTCCGCGGCTTCCGCGTGGAGCCGGGGGAGGTGGAGGCCGCCCTGCTGCGCCACCCCGCGGTGCGCGAGGCCGCGGCCGCGGTGCGGGGAGACGCGCTGGTCGCGTGGGTGGTGCTGGACGGGGACGCCGCCGCCGCCGGGGAGCTGCGCGGCTGGCTCAAGGGATCGCTCCCGGAGCACATGGTCCCCTCCGCGGTGGTGCCGCTGGACGCGCTCCCGCGCACCCCGGGCGGCAAGGTCGACCGCCGCGCGCTCCCCGACCCGGAGCCGCGGGACCTCGCGGGCGCGCCGGCGTCCGCGGAGCCGCGGACGCCGGAGGAGGAGGTGCTCGCCGGGATCTGGGCCGGGGTGCTGGGGGCGGAGCGGGTGGGGGTGCACCAGGACTTCTTCGAGCTGGGCGGCCACTCGCTCCTCGCCACGCAGGTGGTGGCGCGCGTGCGCCGGGCGTTCGGGGTGGAGCTGCCGGTGCGCGCCGTGTTCGAGGAGCCCACGGTGGCCGGGCTGGCCGCGCGGGTGGTCCGCGCCCGGCGCGAGGCGGAGGGGACGGAGGTCCCGCCGCTCCGCCCGGTGACGCGCGAGCAGGCCGTGCCGCTCTCGTTCGCGCAGGAGCGGCTCTGGGTGGTGGACCAGATCGAGCCCGGGACGGCCGTCTACAACATCCCTGCCGTGCTGCGCCTCTCCGGCGAGCTGGACACGGCCGCGCTGGAGCACGCGCTCGCGGAGATCGTGCGCCGGCACGAGGCGCTGCGCACCGTCTTCGCGTCCGTCGGCGGGCGCCCGGTGCAGGTGGTGGTCCCCGCCTCCCCCGTCGAGATCCCCGTCGAGGACGTGTCCGCCGACCCGGGCCGGGTGCGCCTGCGCGCGGAGGAGGAGGCGCGGCGCCCGTTCGACCTCGCCACGGGGCCGCTCTTCCGCGCCCGCCTGCTGCGGGTGGCCGACGGGGAGCACGCGCTCCTCCTGTGCATGCACCACGTGGTGTCCGACGGGTGGAGCCTGGGGGTGCTCTTCCACGAGCTGTCGGCGCTGTACGGCGCCTTCGCGGCGGGGCGGGAGTCGCCGCTCCCGGAGCTGCCGGTGCAGTACGCCGACTACGCCGTGTGGCAGCGGGAGTGGCTGACGGGCGAAGTGCTGGAACGGCAGCTCGCCTTCTGGCGGGAGCGCCTGGCGGGCGCCCCCGCGGAGCTGGAGCTCCCCACCGACCGCCCGCGCCCCGCCGTGCAGAGCCACCGCGGCGGCGCGCACGCGTTCGCCGTGCCGGCGGAGGTGGCGCGGGGGCTGAAGGCGCTGGCCCGGGCGGAGGGGGCGACGCTGTTCATGACGCTGCTGGCCGCCTGGCAGACCTTGCTGGCGCGCTACGCGGGGCAGGACGACGTGGTGGTGGGAACGCCGGTGGCGGGGCGCACGCAGCCGGAGACGGAGGGGCTGATCGGCTTCTTCGTGAACACGCTGGCGCTGCGCGCCGACCTGTCGGGGGCGCCGCCGTTCCGCGCGCTCCTGGGCGGGGTGCGCGAGGCGACGCTGGAGGCGTACGCGCACCAGGACCTTCCCTTCGAGCGGCTGGTGGACGCGCTCGGCGTGGCGCGGGAGCTGGGGCGCGACCCGGTGTTCCAGGTGGTGCTCGTCCTCCAGAACGCGCCGGGCGGGGCGGTGGAGCTGCCGGGACTGGAGCTGCGCCTGGAGGGCGCGGAGACGGGGACGGCCAAGTTCGACCTGACGCTGGCGATGGGGGAGGCCGGCGACCGTCTGGAGGCGGCGCTGGAGTACGCCACCGACCTGTTCGACGCCGCGACCGCGGAGCGGATGGCGGCGCGCTTCGGCGTGCTCCTGGCCGCCGCCGCGGCCGACCCGGACCGCTCCGTGGCCGACCTCCCGCTGCTCGCCGCCGTGGAGCGCGCGCAGCTGGAGGCGTGGAGCACGGTGGAGGCCGCGCCCGCGCCGCGCCGCTGCGTCCACGAGCTGTTCGCCGAGCAGGCGCGGCGCACCCCGGACCGCGACCGCGCTGGTGCAGGAGGACGAGCGCCTCACCTACGCGGAGCTGGACCGCCGTGCCGACCGCCTCGCGCACCGGCTCGCCGCGCTGGGCGTGGGCCCCGACGTGCGCGCCGGGCTGTTCGCGGAGCGCTCGCCCGGAGATGGTGGTCGGGATGCTCGCCGTCCTCAAGGCCGGCGGCGCCTACGTCCCCGTGGACCCCGCCTACCCGGCCGAGCGCGTGGCCTACATGCTGGCCGACGCGGGGGTGCGCGTGGTGCTCACCCAGGAGCGGCTCCTGGACCGGCTCCCCGACCACCCGGCGGAGACCGTGCTGCTGGACGGGCCGGTCGGGGACGCCCCCGCGGAGGGTCCCCCCGTCACCGGGGTCACGCCCGACCACCTGGCGTACCTGATCTACACCTCCGGCTCCACCGGACTCCCCAAGGGGACCGAGGTGCCGCACGCGGCGGTGCCCGGCTTCTTCCGGGACGTGGAGTATGCGCGCTTCGGCGGGGAGCGGGTCTTCCTCCAGCACGTCTCCCCCTCGTGGGACGTGCTGGCGCTGGAGCTGTGGGCGCCGCTCCTGACCGGGGGCACCTGCGTCCTGTATCCCGGGCAGACCTCCGAGCCCGACGTGCTGGGGGAGCAGGTGCGCAGGCACGGCGTGGACACGCTCTGGCTCTCCACCGCCTACTTCAACCTGGTCGTCGACAGCTGCCCGGAGATCCTGGAGGGGGTGGAGCAGGTGCTGCTCGGGGGGGAGGCGGCCAGCGTCCCGCACGTGCGCCGCGCGCTGCGGATGTACCCCGAGAAGCGGTTCGCCAACTGCTACGGGCCGACGGAGTGCACGGTGTTCGCCACGGCGCACGTCTTCGCGCCGGACTTCGACGCGCCCGTGGTGCCGATCGGGAAGCCGATCGGGGACCGGCGCGTCCACCTGCTGGACCGGCGCTTCGAGGCGGTGCCGCCGGGCGTCCCGGGCGAGCTGTTCATCGGCGGGCCGTCGGTGGCGCGGGGGTACGCCGGGAGGGCGGAGCTGACGGCGGAGAAGTTCGTCCCCGACCCGTTCTCGTCCGTGCCGGGGGCGCGGCTGTACCGCACGGGGGACCGGGTGCGCTGGACGGCGGCCGGGGAGCTGGAGTTCCTGGGGCGCGTGGACTTCCAGGTGAAGGTGCGCGGCTTCCGGGTGGAGCCGGGGGAGGTGGAGAGCGTGCTGACGGGGCACCCGCGGGTGCGGGACGCGGTGGTGCTGGTGCGCGAGGCCGCGCCCGGGGACCGGCGGCTGGTGGCCTACGTCACCGCGGAGGGGGAGGAGGAGGCGCGGCGCCTGGCGCCGGAGCTGCGCGCCTGGCTGCGGGAGCGGATGCCGGAGTACATGGTCCCCTCCGCCGTGGTGGGGCTGGAGACGCTTCCTCTCACTCCCAGCGGGAAGGTGGACCGCCGCGCTCTCCCCGCTCCGGAGGCGGCGGCGCCGTCCGGCGAGCGGGAGGAGGCGCCGCGCACCTCCACCGAGGAGCTGCTCGCGGGAATCTGGCGCGAGGTGCTGGGGACCGGGCCCGGCGTCCACGACGACTTCTTCGAGATGGGCGGGCACTCGCTCCTGGCCACCCAGGTGGTGGCCCGGGTGCGGGCGGCGTTCCGGGTGGACCTCCCGGTGCGGGCCATCTTCGAGGCGCCCACCGTGGCCGCGCTCGCCGCCGTGGTGGACGCCGCCCGGCGGGAGGACGAGGCCCCGCTCGTCCCCGTGGACCGTCGGGGGCCGCTCCCGCTCTCGTTCGCGCAGGAGCGGCTCTGGTTCCTGAGCCAGATGGGGACCGAGGGGGCGGGGTACACCGTCCCCGGCGCCATCCGCCTCACCGGGGCGCTGGACGTGCCGGCGCTGGAGCGCGCCCTCGCGGCCCTGGTCCGCCGCCACGAGACGCTGTGCACCGTCTTCGCCTTCGCGGACGGGCACCCGGTGCAGGTGGTGCGGCCGGAGGCGCGGCTCGACCTCCCGCTGGACGACCTGGCCGACTTCCCGGCCGGCGGGCGCGAGGCGGAGGCCGTGCGACGGGCGGGGGAGGAGGTGCGGCGTCCGTTCGACCTGGCGGAGGGGCCGCTCCTGCGCGTGCGCCTCCTGCGGCTCGGCGCGGAGGAGCACGTGCTGGCGATCGCCATGCACCACATCGTCAGCGACGGGTGGAGCATGGCCGTGCTCCTGCGCGAGCTGGGGACGGCGTACGCCGCCGAGGTTGCCGACGGCGCCCCGGAGCTCCCGCCGCTCCCGGTGCAGTACGGCGACTACGCCGTGTGGCAGCGCGCCCGCTTCTCGGGCGACGCGCTGGACCGGCAGCTCGCCTGGTGGAAGGAGACGCTGGCGGGGGCCCCGCCGCTCCTGGAGGTTCCCACCGACCGGCCGCGTCCGCCGGTGCAGCGCTACCGCGGCGCGCAGGTGTCGCGCGTCCTCCCCCCCGCGCTGGCGGACTCGCTCCGGGAGCTGGGCGGGCGCGAGGGGGCCACGCTCTTCATGGTGCTGCTGGGGACGCTCCAGTCGCTCCTGTCGCGCTACTCGGGGCAGGACGAGGTGGTGGTGGGCACCCCCATCGCCGGGCGCACCCGGCCGGAGCTGGAGGGGATCGTGGGCCCCTTCATCAACACCCTCGCGCTCCGCACCGACCTGGGGGGCGACCCGTCGTTCCGCGCCCTCCTGGCCCGGGTCCGGGAGACCACCCTGGGCGCCTACGCGCACCAGGACGTCCCCTTCGACCGGGTGGTGGACGCGCTCCAGCCGGAGCGCACGCTCAGCTACACGCCGCTCTTCCAGGTGGAGCTGGCGCTGCAGAACATCCCGGGGATCGGGATGCGGATGCCGGGGCTGGAGGTGGACTCGGTGGAGGTGGACGCGGGGAGCAACAAGTTCGACCTGTCGCTCTTCGCGCAGGAGACGCCGGGGGGGGTGCACTGCTTCCTGGCCTACGACTCGGACCTGTTCGACGCGGGGACCGTGGAGCGGCTCCTCGCGCGGCTGGAGCGGCTCCTGGGCGCGGTGGCGGCGGAGCCCGACCGCCCCGTCTCCGCGCACCCGCTGCTGGACCAGGAGGAGCGCGAGCGGGTGCTGGTGGAGTGGAACCGGAGCGGGGCCGAGTACCCGCGCCACCTCTGTCTGCACCAGCTCTTCGAGGAGCAGGCGGCGCGCACCCCCGACGCGGAGGCGGTCCGCTTCCTGGGCCGCTCGCTCGGGTACGCGGAGCTGGACCGCCGCGCCAACCGCCTCGCGCACCACCTGCGCCGCCGCGGCGTGGGGCCCGAGGTGCAGGTGGGGATCTGCATGGAGCGCGGCTTCGAGATGTTCGTGGCCGTGCTCGGCATCCTCAAGGCCGGGGGCGCCTACGTCCCCGTGGACCCGCTCTTCCCCCGCGAGCGCCTGGCCTTCACGCTGGAGGGTGTGGCGCTGGTGCTCGCGCAGGCGGCGGTGCGCGACGCCGTCCCGGAGGGTCGCGAGGTGCTCTCCCTGGACACGGAGTGGGACGCGGTGGCGGGGGAGCCGGCGACGGCGCCGGAGAGCGGCGTGACGCCCGAGAACCTGGCGTACGTGCTCTACACCTCGGGCTCCACGGGGCGTCCCAAGGGGGTGCTGGTGGGGCACCGGGGGATGACCAACCTGTGCGTCTTCCAGATGCGGACCCTGGGGTGCGGTCCGGGGGAGCGCGTGCTCCACTTCGCGCCGCTGCACTTCGACGCCTCCGCGGCGGAGATCTTCATGGCGCTGGGCTCCGGCGCCACGGTGGTCACCGCCCCGCGGGAGACGGTGCTCCCCGGGCCCGACCTGGTGCGCCTCCTCCGCGAGGAGCGGGTGAGCAACGTCAAGTTCACCCCCTCGGCGCTCGCCGCGCTCCCCATGGCCGACCTCCCCGACCTGCGCACGCTCCTGGCGGGCGGCGAAGCGTCCACGGCGGAGCTGGTGCGGCGCTGGGGGCCGGGGCGGCGCTTCGTGAACGTGTACGGCCCCACGGAGAACAGCGTCCGCATCTCCTTCGGTGAGGCGGTGGTGGGCGACGACCGCCCCCCGCCGATCGGGCGCCCGCTGGCGAACGTGCAGGCGTACGTGCTGGACCGGCACCTGGAGCCGGTGCCGCCGGGGGTGCCCGGGGAGCTGTACTCGGCGGGGGAGGGGGTGACGCGCGGCTACGCCGGGCGTCCCGACCTGACGGCCGCGGCCTTCCTCCCCGACCCCTTCGGCCCCCCGGGGACGCGGCTGTACCGCACCGGCGACCGCGCCCGCTGGCGGGAGGACGGAGAGCTGGAGTTCCTGGGTCGGGTGGACTTCCAGGTCAAGATCCGCGGCTTCCGCATCGAGCCCGGGGAGATCGAGGCCGTGCTGTCGCGCCACCCGGAGCTGTACGAGTGCGCGGTGCTCCCCCGCGACGACGGGGCCGGGCTGCGGCTGGTGGCGTACCTGGTCCCCCGGGAGGGCGCCCGCCCCGCGGTGGCCGGGGTGCGCGCGTACCTCCGCGAGCACCTCCCGGACTACATGGTCCCCTCCGCCTGGGTGTTCCTGGACGCGCTCCCGCTGGGGCCCAGCGGGAAGCTGGACCGGCGCGCGCTCCCCGCCCCCGGGCGCGAAGCGGACGAGGGGTTCGTGGCGCCGCGCGCGGGGCTGCAGGAGACGATCGCAGGGGTGTGGCGGGAGGTGCTGGGGCTGGAGCGGGTGGGGGCGGGCGACAACTTCTTCGAGGTGGGCGGGCACTCGCTCCTGCTGGTGCGGCTGCACGCGCGGCTGCGGGAGGAGACCGGGCGCGAGGTCACCATCGTGGACCTGTTCCGCTTCCCCACGGTGGCCTCCCTGGCCGCGCACCTGGAGCCCGAGGACCCGGACGGCGGCGGCGAGGCGGGGCCGCGCACGCGCGACCGGGCGGCGCTGCGGAAGTCGATGTCGCGGCGGCGGGGGTAAGACGGGATCGTTGCCAAAAGCCCGGCCCCGGCCTTAGATTGTCGCCGCCGCACCCCACTGGGGGTGTGCGTACCCCGCCCGATTCCCGCCGCTCGTTTTCTTCCCTAGGACCATGCCTCACCCTCATCCTTCATGGAGAGCGCTCGCGCTCCCGTGCCGCCGGGCTCTCGTGGCGCCGGTGCTGGCGCTCCTCGCCGCCGGCTGCGAAGGGGGCGACCGGGTGGCGCGCGGCGGCCCGCCGCCGGACTCGGCTTCCGTCGCCCTCGACGCCGACGACGCGGACACGGCCCGCGTGGTCTTCAACGACTACCTCTGCACCCTGCCGGTCCTGCCCGAGGAGGAGCCTGCCGGGGTCGCGGGGGGCGCCACGGAGGACCCGGCCGACACCATCGGGGGGGCGGCCGCGCCCCCCCCGGGGGCGTGGCAGCGCGACGCCGCGCTCCGGCTCTCGCGGCGGTGGAGCGTCGGCAAGCAGCTCCGCGTCCGCTTCGTGAACGGCGACCCGCTCCTGCAGGAGCGGGTGTTCAATACGGCGCTGGAATGGACCAAGCACGCCAACGTGCGCTTCGTCCGGTCCGGGGACGCCGACGCCGAGATCCGCATCGCGTTCACCACCGACAGCGCCTCCTGGTCGTTCCTCGGGACCGACGCCGAGCGGAGGCCCCTCGACAAGCACACCATGCAGTTCGGGTGGCTCGACGCCTCCAGCACGCCGGCCACGGTGCGCGCGGTGGTGCTGCACGAGTTCGGGCACGCGCTCGGCCTCATCCACGAGCACCAGCAGCCGGGCTCCTCCATCCCGTGGGACCGCAGGAAGGTGTACAAGCACTACGGCGCCATGAGGCCGCCCTGGTCGAAGAAGCAGGTGGACGAGCACGTCTTCAAGCGGCACAGCGCGCGAGAGACCCAGTACAGCGAGTGGGACCCGCGCTCCATCATGCAGTACCCGGTGCCGAACTCCCTCACCGTCGGCGACTTCGAGGTGGGGTGGAACGCCCAGCTCTCCCCGACGGACATCCGCTACATCGGCTGCTGGTACCACCGGGGCGACAAGCCCGGGAAGGATTGTTCCAGCACCACCTGATCCGGATTCCCGCCACTCGTTCCCTTCCCGAGGCCACATGCCACACCACTCCGCCGTACGGAGAGCGCTCCCGTCTCTCCTCGCCCCGAAGCGATTCCTTCCCCTCCCGTGCCGCCGGGCCCTCGCGGCGTCCCTGCTGGCGCTCCTCGTGGCCGGCTGCGAGAGGGGCGACCGGACGGCGAACCGCGGCTCGCCGCCGGATTCGGCTTCCGTACCCGGCGACGGCATCGACGACGGGGACACGATCCGCGTGGTCTTCAACGACTACCTGTGCACGACGCAGGTCCCGCTGCCGGAGGAGGGGGCGACGGCGGCGGCGACCGCCCGGATCAAGCTCCCGTTCATGCAGGACGTCGGGCGGGCGCAGCGTCCCCAGGACTGGCAGCGCGAAGCCGCGCTCCGGACCGCGCGCCGGTGGAGCGTCGGCAAGCAGCTCCGCGTCCGCTTCATGAACGGCGACTCGCTCCTGAAGGAGCGGGTGTTCAATACGGCGCTGGAATGGACCAAGTACGCCAACGTGCGCTTCGTCCGGTCGGAGGACGCCGACGCCGAGATCCGCATCGCGTTCACCACCGACGGCGCCTCCTGGTCGTTCGTCGGGACGGAAGCCGAGGAGAAGTCGCTCGGCAGGCACACCATGCAGTTCGGGTGGCTCACTCCCTACAGTGCGCCGTCGACGCTGCGCGCGGTGGTGCTGCACGAGTTCGGGCACGCGCTCGGCCTCGTCCACGAGCACCAGCAGCCGAAGTCCTCCATCCCGTGGGACCGCACCAAAGTGTACAAGCACTACGGCGCCCTGAGGCCGCCCTGGTCGAGGAAGGAGGTGGACGAGCAGATCTTCAAGCGGTACGAAGCGGGCGAGACGCAGTACAGCGAGTGGGACTCGGGCTCCATCATGCAGTACCCGGTGCCGAACTCCCTGACCGTCGGCGACTTCCAGGTGGGCTGGAACACCCGGCTCTCCCACACGGACATCCGCTACATCGGCTGCTGGTACCACCTGGGGGACAAGCCCGGGAAGGAGTGTTCCAGCACCACCTGATCCGGATTCCTCATGCCGCACCACTCCCCCGCACGGAGGACTCTCCCGTCCCTCCCGTGCCGTCGCGTCCTCGCGGCGTCGATGCTGGCGCTCCTCGTCGCCGGCTGCCAGGTGAGTGACGGGAACGCGCCTCCGGACGCCCCCCCGGACGCGGCTCCGGACGCGGCTCCGGGCGTGCCGCCGGATTCGACCTCCGGGTCCGTCGCCGCCGAGGACGAGGACGGGGACACGACCCGCATGGTCTTCAACGACTACCTGTGCACGACGCAGGTCCCGTCGGCGAAGGAGGGGGCGACGGCGGCGGCGACCGCCCGGTTCAAGCTCCCGTTCATGCAGGCCCGGCAGCGCGGCGCCGCGCTCCGGACCGCGCGCCGGTGGAGCATCGGCAAGCGGCTCCGCGTCCGCTTCATGAACGGCGACTCGCTCCTGAAGGAGCGTGTGTTCAATACGGCCCTCGAATGGACCAAGTACGCCAACGTGCGCTTCGTCCGGTCCGAGGACGCCGACGCCGAGATCCGCATCGCGTTCACCACCGACGGCGCCTCCTGGTCGCTGGTCGGGACGGACGCCGAGGAGACGCCGCTCGGCAGGCACACCATGCAGTTCGGGTGGCTCACTCCCTTGAGCGCGCCGTCGACGCTGCGCGCGGTGGTGCTGCACGAGTTCGGGCACGCGCTCGGCCTCGTCCACGAGCACCAGCAGCCGAAGTCCTCCATCCCGTGGGACCGCACCAAAGTGTACAAGCACTACGGCGCCCTGAGGCCGTCCTGGTCGAGGAAGGAGGTGGACGAGCAGGTCTTCAAGCGGTACGACGCGGGGGAGACCCAGTACAGCGAGTGGGACTCGGGCTCCATCATGCAGTACCCGGTGCCGAACTCCCTGACCGTCGGCGACTTCCAGGTGGGCTGGAACACCCGGCTCTCCCACACGGACATCCGCTACATCGGCTGCTGGTACCACCTGGGGGACAAGCCCGGGAAGGAGTGTTCCAGCTCCTCCTGATGCGGACGGAGGAAGGGCGGGGCTCGGGCGTGCCCCCCGCTGGCGCGGGGGTCGGGCTGCGGCTCCGTAGGGAACGATACTACCGTTCCCAACGGAGTCGAGCCCCGGCAAACAGCGCCGGGTCTCGCCCCTTCGGGCTCGCATCCCTCACGTAACTGCCGACCGTGCCTGTAGTTGTCGTGCTCCCCGCTCGTTCTACCTCGCTTCTTCCAGCACCTCCGACACCACGCGCGCCAGCTCCGCCGCGTGGGGGTCGCGCACCAGGGTGAAGTGGCTCCCGGGGACGGCGCGCACCTCCACTCCGCCCGCCGCCACCGACTCCCACCCCAGCGTCTCCGCCTCGGCGGGGTCGTGCTCCGAGGCGCGGAGCAGCGTCACCTTTCCGCCGAACGGCCCGGGCCGGTAGTCGTACATGGCCCGCAGGTTGGCGCGGAAGACCCCGTACAGGTGCCACACCTGGTCGAAGCCGAGGTCGGGCGGCACCAGCCCGGCCTCGCGTGCGGCCTCCAGCACGCTGCGCACGTGCTCCCGCGCGTCCATGGCCGCGCCCGCGCCGGCGGGGAGGGCATGGTCCAGCGGGAGCCCCAGGTCCGCGGCGAAGGTGCGCGCCAGCACGCCCTCGTCGTCCGGCAGGGTCCGCCCGGCGAGCGCCGGCGCCATGGAATCCACCAGCGCCAGCGTCTCCACCCGCTCCCCCGCCGCTTCGAGCCGCCGCGCCATCTCGAACGCCACCACCCCGCCCATCGACCACCCGCCCAGCCGGTACGGCCCGTGGGGCTGCGCGGCGCGCAGGGCGTCCAGGTAGTCCCGCGCCATCGCCTCCACCGTGTCGTGCGGCGGCTCCCCGGGGGTGAGGCCGCGCGCGCGCAGGGCGTAGAACGGCTGGTCGGCGCCCAGCCGGCGGCCGAGCGGGGCGTAGCAGAGCACGTCCCCGCCCACCGGGTGCACGAAGAAGAGCGGCGCCCGACCGCCCGACGCGCGGATCGGCACCAGCGGCGACGCGTCGGCCTCCGCGCCGTCGCGCCGCAGTACCCCGGCGAGCGCCTCCACCGTGCTCGCCGAGAAGAGCGTGGCGAGCGGGAGCCGCGCGCCCAGCACCGTCTCCACGCGCGCCATGAGCCGCACGGCCAGGAGCGAGTGCCCGCCGAGCGCGAAGAAGTCGTCGCGCACGCCGACCGGGGAGACCCCCAGCACCTCCTCCCACACCCCCGCCAGCGCCAGCTCCGTCGCGTCGCGCGGCGCCACGTGCTCCGCCGCGCCCCCGCCGGCGCGCTCCGGGGCGGGGAGCGCCCCGCGGTCGGTCTTCCCGTTGGGGGTGAGCGGGAGCTCCGGGAGCACCACGAACGCCGAGGGCACCATGTACTCCGGCACGCTCCGGCGCAGCGCCGCGCGCAGCTCGCCCGCGGAGGGCGCCTCGCCGCCGGCGGTGAGGTAGGCCACCAGCCGCGGATCGCCCGGGGCGTCCTCCCGCACCACCACCACGGCCTCGCGCACCCCCGGGTGCGCCAGGAGCACGACTCGATCTCCCCCGGCTCGACGCGGAAGCCGCGCACCTTCACCTGGTGGTCCGTCCGCCCCAGGTACTCCAGCTCCCCCGTCCCCAGCCGGCGCACCCGGTCCATCACCCGGTACATCCGCGACCCCGCCGCGCCGAACGGGTCGGGGAGGAAGCGCTCCGCAGTGAGGTCCGGCCGCCCCGCGTAGCCCCGGGCCAGCCCGTCGCCCGCCAGGTACAGCTCCCCGACCACCCCCACGGGGACGGGATTCAGCTCCGCGTCCAGCACCAGCGCCCGCGTGTTCGCCACCGGGCGTCCCACCGTGACCCGCTCCGCGCCCGCCGGCACAAGCGCGCAGGTGGAGTACGTCGTGTCCTCCGTGGGGCCGTACAGGTTCCCCACCTTCTCCACCGTCCCCAGCCCGTGGAGCGCCTGCGCGAGCGCGTTCGGGAGCGCCTCGCCGCCCAGGTTCAGCGTGCGCACCCCGGCCGGGACGGCGCCCATCCGCAGCAGCTCCGCCGCGGCGGTGGGGACCATGCTGGCGTAGCGGATCTCCTCCCGCTCCGGGAGCGTCGCCAGCTCCAGCGCGTTCTCCACCAGGTGCAGCGTCCCGCCCCAGCAGAGCGTGCCGAAGATCTCGGCGACGCTGACGTCGAAGTTGATGGAGGTGGAGCCCAGGACGGCGCTCCGCTCCTCGTCGCTCACCGTCTCGCGCAGCCAGTGCAGGAGCACGTTCGCGGAAGCGTGGCGGATCATCACCCCCTTGGGACGGCCCGTGGAGCCCGAGGTGAAGATCACGTAGGCCAGGTTCTCCCCGTCCACCTCCGTTCCCGGCTCCGCCGCGGGGACCTCCCCCGGGGCGGTCTCCAGGCGGTCGAGGAGGACGGCTTCCGCCCCCGCGGGGAGGCGTCCGGCGAGGGCGCCATCGGTGAGGACCAGGCGGGCGCCCGCGTCCTCCAGCATCCAGCCGAGCCGCTCCTGCGGATAGGCGGGGTCCAGGGGGAGGTAGGCGCCGCCGGCCCGGAGCACGGCCAGGAGCGCGGCCACCATCTCCGGCGTGCGGGGGAGGCAGATCCCCACCGGCACCTCGGGGCCCACGCCCCGCTCGCGGAGGAGGCGGGCGAGGCGGGCGCTGCGGGCGCCCAGCTCCCCGTAGGTGACCGCTGTGCCGCGGAAGCGCAGGGCTACCGCGGCGGGCGCGCGGCGCACCTGCGCCTCGAAGAGCCCGTGGACCGGGCCGCCGGGGTAGTCCCGCGCGCACTCCGTCGCGAGCAGCTGCGCCCGCTCGGCGGGGGTGAGGAGGTCCAGCTCGCCCACGGGGCGGTCGGGCGACGTGGCGACGCCGTCCGCGAGGGCGCGGAAGTGCTGGAGCATCCTCTCGATGGTGGCGCCTTCGAACAGGTCCGCGCGGTACACCACCGAGCCCACCAGCCGCTCGTCCCCGTCCTGCAGGGTCAGGCTGAGGTCGAACTTGGCCGTGGCCTCTCCCGAGTGCAGCGGGTATACCCTCACGTCGCCCAGCGAGAGGCGCTCGTCGTCCGGAGCCGCCGGCCAGGAGGGCGAAGAGGGCCTGGAAGAGCGGGGCGCGGTCCAGGCTCCGCTCCACGTGCAGCTCGTCCACCAGGCGCTCGAAGGGGAGGTCCTGGTGCGCCTGCGCGCCCAGCACCCCCTCCCGCACCCGACCCACCAGCTCGCGGAAGGTGGGACGTCCCGCGAGGCCGGTGCGGACCACCAGCATGTTGACGAAGAAGCCGATCAGCCCCTCCAGCTCCAGCCGCCCTCGTCCCGCCACCGGCGTCCCCACGCTGACGTCGTCCTGCCCGGACCAGCGCCCGAGGAGCGCCTGGTAGACGGCCAGCAGGGTCATGAAGAGGGTGGCGCCCTCCCGGTGCGAGATCTCCCGCAGCGCCCGCGACGTTTCCGCCGACAGGACGAAGGCGCGCTGGTCGGCCCGGTCGCTGGCGACCAGCGGGCGGGGGTGGTCGACCGGGAGCTCCAGGAGCGGGGGAGCCCCGGCCAGGCGCTCCCTCCAGTAGGCGAGCTGCGCCTCCAGGGCCTCGCCGGTGAGCCAGCCCCGCTGCCATACCGCGTAGTCCGCGTACTGGAGGCGCGGCTCGGGAAGGGGCGAGGGGCGGCCTTCCGCGAAGGCCTCGTAGAGCGCGGAGATCTCCCGCGTCAGCACCCCCATGGACCACCCGTCGCTCACCACGTGGTGCAGGGTGAAGAGGAGCCCCCAGTCCTCCTCGCCGGGGCGGAGGAGGACGGCGCGTAAGAGCGGCCCGGTCTCCAGGTCGAAGGGGCGCGCCGCTTCCCCGGCGGCGAGCCGCGCCAGCGTCCGCTCGCGCTCCTCGTCCCCGAGCCCGCGCAGCTCCACCACGGGGATGGCGGCCGGCTCCGCGGGGCGGACCACCTGCACCGGCTCCCCCTCCACCGAGCGGAAGACGGTGCGCAGCGACTCGTGCCGGCGCACCAGCTCGGTGAGCGCCCGCTCCAGCGCTCCCACGTCGAGCCGGCCGCGGAGCCGCAGCGGCGAGGGCATGTTGTAGGCGGGGCTCCGCGGCTCCAGCTGGTGGATGAACCAGAGCCGCTGCTGTGCGAACGAGAGCGGGAGCGGCCCCCCGTCCCGCGGCGCCGGCCGCAGCGGCGGGAGACGCACCGCGCTTCCCTCCCGGAGCAGCGCGTCCACCCGCTCGCCCAGCTTCGCGACGGTGGGCGCCTCGAACAGGGTGCGCAGGGGCACCTCCACCCCCAGCGCCTCCCGGACGCGCGAGACCACCCGCGTCGCCAGGAGCGAGTGCCCCCCCAGCGCGAAGAAGTCGTCGTCGATCCCCACCCGCTCCAGCCGCAGCACCTCCGCCCAGATCCCCGCCAGCGCCTCCTCCGTGGGGGTGCGCGGCGACGCGTGCTCCCCCTCCGCCGTCTGCGGCGCGGGGAGCGCCCGCCGGTCCACCTTGCCGTTGGGGGTCAGCGGGAGCGCGTCCAGCAGCACCAGCGCCCCCGGGACCATGTACTCCGGGAGCCGCTCCCCGAGCCAGCTCCGCAGCTCCGGCAGCAGCCACCTCGTGCGCCTCCCCGCCAGCGGGTCGTTGGCGTATGCGCTCCACGGCAGCGGCGACGCGACCGGCTCCTCCACGAGCGCCGCCGCCACGCCCTCCCGCACCAGCAGCACGTCCATCTCCCCCGGACCGCCCCGCGCGGACCCGCGCGCCTGCGCCCGGTACCCGCGCGCCTCCGCCAGCTCGGCCAGCGCCTCCGGGTCCACGGCCGCGGCCTCCCGCTCCGCCGCCAGGGCGCGCAGCTGCTCCGCGCTCCGGTCCTCCCCCTCCGCCGCCAGCGCTTCCAGCAGCGCCACCTCCCCCGCCACGCGCGCGTTCGGCACCCGCGCATAGGCCAGCGTCTCCGGCCCCCGGTCCAGCTCCCGCGCCACGGCGTCGATGGTCATCCCCTCCTCCCACCTGCGCCACTCCGGCGCGGCGGCGCTCACCTCCGCCTCCACGCGCAGCGTCACGTCGTAGCGGAAGCGCGTCATCTCGTTGCCGTGCCGCCCCCGCTTCAGCCGCACCTCCACTCCCGTGATCCGCGGCAGCCGCTGCGGCAGCGCACGGAACAGATCCGGGTGCAGCAGCAGCTCCTTCTCCCGCGCCATCCGCCGCCGGATGCGCTCCCGCAGCGCGATCGCGGGGGTCTCCGGCGGCGCCTGCACCCGCTCCACCGAGGCGTGGAACGCCTCCAGCAGAGGGAAGCTGCGCAGGTCTCCCAGGAACACCGCCCCGCCCGGGGCGAGCGCCCCCACGGCTCCCTCGACCACGCGCAGCAGGTAGTCCACGCCCGGGAAGTACTGCGCGACGGAGTTGATCACCACCACGTCGAAGTGCCCCTCCGGGATCCCGGTGAAATCCTCCGCCGTGCGCTCCAGCAGCCGCACCCCCGGCATCTCGCGCCGCCCCACCTGGCGCTCCAGGTAGCGCACCGCCGCGGCGGAGAAGTCCGCCGCCCAGTACTCCTCGCACTCCGGCGCCACCCGGAAGAGCAGCAGCCCGGTCCCCGCGCCGATCTCCAGCACCCGCCGCGGCTTCAGCGCCCGGATGCGCTCGGCGGCGTGCTCCACCCACTCCCGCATCTCCTCCGCGGGAATGGGCTCGCCCGTGTAGCTGCTCTCCCAGCCGACGACGTTGAACGCCGGGTCCTCGTCCGCGGCTTCGCCGGAGTAGGTGTCGCCGAAGAGCGACTCCCACTCCTCCACGTGCTCCTCCTGCAGCTCGCCCGACGGGGCGTCGCCACCCGCCCCGGCCGCGACCACGTAGCCGACCAGGCGCTTCTCCCCGGGCGCGTCCTCGCGCACCACGACGACCGCCTCCTCCACCTCCGGGTGCTCGGCCAGGACGGACTCCACCTCGCCGGGCTCGATGCGGAAGCCGCGGATCTTGACCTGCGTGTCTGTCCGCCCCAGGAACTCCAGCTCCCCCTGCGCCGTCCAGCGCACCCGGTCCCCGGTCCGGTACAGCCGCCCGCCCGCCTCGCCCGCGAAGGGGTCGGGGAGGAACTTCTCGGCGTTCAGCTCCGGCCGGCCCAGGTAGTCGCGGGCCACGCTCGCCCCGCCGATGCACAGCTCGCCGGGGACGCCCACGGGCACCGGGAGGAGGGCGCGGTCCAGCACGTACAGCGTGGCGTTCCCCAGCGGGCGCCCCACCCACTGCCGGCGCGCCTGCGCGTCCCCGACGGCGTGCGTGGCGCAGATGACCGCGGCCTCGGTGGGACCGTAGAGCACGTGCAGGGCGGCGGCGGGGAAGACCTCGCGCATCTCCTCCAGGAGGTCGGGCGGCACCGCGTCGCCGCCGACGAAGACCTGCCGCAGCCCGGGGAGGGTGCGCCCCGAGGCGCGCAGCACCAGCGCCACCTGCCGCATCAGCGCGGGAACGGCGTGCAGCATCGTGCAGGAGGCGAGGTCGTCCACCAGCCGCTCCGTCTCCAGCACCCGCTCGCGCGGGACCACCCGGACGCTCCCGCCGGCCAGCAGGGGGAGCAGTGACTCGAAGAGCCAGATGTCGAAGGCGAAGCTGGAGACCGCCGCCATCACGTCGTCCCGCGCCGGAGCCGAACCGCTCGCCCGCCGCGAGCAGTGTGTGCAGGAGCGCGCCGTGCGAGACGCGCACCCCCTTGGGCCGCCCGGTGGAGCCGGAGGTGTAGATGACGTACGCCAGGTTCTCGGGAGACACCTCCACGTGCGTCGGCTCCGGCGCGCCCCTCGGACCCCCCACCCCCGGCCCCTCCCCCACAAGGGGGGAGGGGAGCACGACGGGCTCCCGCGAGTCGTAGCCGTCAGTCCGCGAAGGCGGACTTTGTGCCGTCGTTGCAGCGAATTCATTCGCCCGGCTCGGAGCCACCTCGGGCTCCATCGCCGAGGAATGCGCCCCCCCCTCTCCCAGCATTGGGAGAGGGGGCCGGGGGGTGAGGGCCTCCTCCAGCAGCACGAGCTCCGCCCCGTGCTCCGGCAGCGCCTCCCGCAGGCGCTCCTGCGTCAGCAGCACCGGCACGGCCGCGTCGCGGAGCATGTAGGCCAGGCGCTCGGCCGGGTAGTCGGGGTCCAGGGGGAGGTAGGCGCCGCCGGCCTTCCACACGCCCAGCACCGCCACGAGCAGCTCCGGGCCGCGCTCCAGGCACACGCCCACGGGCACTTCGGGTCCCACGCCCCGCTCCCGCAGAGCGCGGGCGAGGCTGGCGGAGCGCCGCTCCAGCTCCGCGTAGGTGAGGGCCTCCCCCCGGCCGGAGGCGGCGGGGGCGTCGGGGGTGCGCTGCGCCTGCTCGGAGAAGAGGCGCGGGACCAGGCGATCGCGCGGGTAGCTCCGGAGCGCGTTCCACTCCGACAGGAGCTGGCGCTCCTCGTGGGGGCCGATCAGGCGCAGGGCCGAGACGGGGCGCGCGGGGTCGGCGGCGGCGGCCTCCAGGAGGAGGCGGTAGTGCTCCGCCATGCGCTCGACGGTGGACGCCTCGAACAGGTCCGCCCGGTAGGTCAGCTCCCCCGCGATCCGGTCACCTACCTCGAACAGGGTGACGCCGAGGTCGAACTTGGCCCCTCCGTCGCCGCCGCCGATGGGCTCCACCTCCACCTCGCCGAGGGCGAGCGCGCCGCCCTCCACGTTCTGGAGGGCGAACATCACCTGGAAGAGCGGGTTGTGCATCAGGCTCCGCTCGGGGGCCAGCTCCTCCACCAGGCGCTCGAAGGGGAGGTCCTGGTGCTGGTAGGCGCCCAGCGTGGTCTCGCGCACCCGCTCCAGCAGCTCCGCGAAGGTCGGGTCGCCGGCCAGGTCGGTGCGCAGCACGAGAGTGTTGACGAAGAAGCCGATCAGCGGCTCCAGCTCGGCGCGGGTGCGGTTGGCGATGGGGGTGCCCACCACCACGTCGTCCTGGCTCGCGTAGCGGCCCAGGAGTACCTGCCACCCGGCCAGCAGCGTCATGAACACCGTGGCGCCCTCGCCGCGTCCCGCGCTGCGCACCGCCGCCGTGGCCTCCGGGGAGAGGGCGAAGGGGCTGCCCATCTCGGTGACGCCCAGCGCCGAGCGGCGGGGATGGTCGGTCGGCAGCTCCAGGACGGGAGGAGCCCCCGCCAGGCGCTCGCGCCAGTAGGCGAGCTGGCGCTCCAGGACCTCGCCCGTGAGCCAGCTCCGCTGCCACGCGGCGAAGTCCGCGTACTGGATGGGAAGCTCGGGGAGGGGCGACTCCTGGCCGCGCGAGTAGGCCCGGTACAGGGCGGAGATCTCCTTCACCAGCACCCCCATGGACCAGCCGTCGCTGACCACGTGGTGCATGGTGAACTGGATGGCCCAGTCCTCCGCTCCCAGGCGCACCAGGAGGGCGTGCAGGAGCGGCCCCTGGCCCAGGTCGAAAGGGCGCTCCCCCTCCTCCACGACGCGGCGCACGGCCTCCTCCAGGCGGTGCTCCTCCCGCAGCGCGGACACGTCCACCACCGGGGCGGGGAGCGGCGCGGGAGGGAGGACCACCTGCACCGGCTCGCCGTCCCGCTCCACCAGCGAGGTGCGCACCGCCTCGTGGCGGCGCACCAGCTCCGTGACGCTGCGCCGCAGCGCCGGCACGTCCAGCGTGCCGCGCAGGCGGAGCCCGCGGGGCATGTTGTAGGCGGAGCTGACGGGGTCGAGCTGGTGGATGAACCAGAGCCGCTGCTGCGCGAAGGAGAGCGGCGCGGGGCCGTCGTCCGCTCGCCGGGGGATGCGCTGCGCCGCGGCGCGCTGAGCCAGCCTCCGCTGCAGGAGGAGGCGCCGCTCCGGGGAGAGCCCGTCCAGGCCCCCGC
Source organism: uncultured Gemmatimonadales bacterium (assembly GCA_963733105.1). Taxonomy (GTDB): domain Bacteria; phylum Gemmatimonadota; class Gemmatimonadetes; order Longimicrobiales; family Longimicrobiaceae; genus JAFAYN01. Next base: position 695,454 of record CAVTCB010000018.1, read on the forward strand.
GCTCGTCGGCCGGCCGCGATTCTTCCGTTTCGGTCCGCATCTCCTCTTCCGTCCGTGTGTCCGCCTCCGCCCTCATCGCTTCGTCCACGCGCTCCGCCAGCGTCGCCACGGTGGGCGCCTCGAACACGGCGCGCAGCGGTACCTCCACCCCGAACTCCTCCCGCACCCGCGACACCACGCGCGTGGCGAGGAGGGAGTGGCCGCCCAGGTCGAAGAAGTGGGCGTGGACGCCGACCTCCTCCCGCCGGAGCACGGCGGCGAATATCGCCGCCAGAGCCGCCTCGGTCGAGGTGCGCGGCGGCGCGTGTCCGGCGCCGGGATCCCCCTCCGGCGCGGGGAGGGCCCGCCGGTCCAGCTTGCCGCCCGGGGTGAGCGGGAAGGCGTCCAGCGCCACCAGGGCGGAGGGCACCATGTGCTCCGGGAGGCTCGCCCGCAGGAAGGCGCGCAGCTCCACCGCGTCCGTCCCTGCGCCCGGGCCGACGACGTAGCCCACCAGCCTCTCCTCCCGCGCCACCACCACGGCGTCGCGCACGGAGGGGTGCCGGCGCAGCGCGGCCTCCACCTCGCCGGGCTCGATGCGGAAGCCGCGCACCTTGACCTGCTGGTCGACGCGGCCCAGGAACTCCAGCGCGCCGTCCGGGAGGCGGCGCGCGCGGTCGCCGGTGCGGTACAGGCGCTCCCCCGGCGCGGCGGAGAAGGGGTCGGGGACGAAGCGCTCCGCCGTCAGGTCGGGGCGGCCCAGGTACCCGCGCGCGAGCTGCGCTCCGCCCAGGTACAGCTCCCCGGCGACGCCGGCGGGGACCGGCTCGCCCGCGCGGTCCAGCACCACGGCGCGCACGCCGTCCACCGGCCGCCCGATCGGCACCGTGGCCCCGGGCTCGCCCCCGGCGTAGGCGTGCGTGACCGACTGGATGCACACCTCCGTGGGACCGTACAGGTTCACCACCTCCGCGCCGGTCGCCGCGCGCGCCCTCTCCGCCAGCTCCGCCGGCAGGGCCTCGCCCCCGCAGAAGAGGCGCCGCAGCCCCGTGCAGCGCGCCAGCCCCCCGCCGTCCGCCATGGCCGCCAGCAGCGAGGGGACCACCTGGAGGACGGTGATGCGCTCGCTCTCCACGATCCGCGCCAGCGCGTCGGGATCGCGGTGCGCGTCCGGCGGGGCCACCACCAGCGTGGCCCCGGCCAGCAGCGGGGCCCAGAGCTCCCAGACGGAGGCGTCGAAGCCCACCGGAGTCTTCTGCAGCACCCGGTCGTCCGCGGAGAGCGGATACGCCCGCAGCATCCAGCGCATGTGGCTGGCCAGCGCTCCGTGCGGCACCGCCACGCCCTTGGGGGTGCCGGTGGAGCCGGAGGTGTGGATGACGTAGGCCAGGTGGTCGGGACCCACGTCGGCCACCGCCGCGTCCCCGGCCGCCGCGGCCTCGCCGTCCACCAGCACGACCTCGATCCCGTCCGCCGGGAGCCGGTCCCGCAGCCGCTCCTGCGTCAGCAGCACCCGCGCGCCGGAGTCCGCCAGCGCGAAGGCCAGGCGGTCCGCGGGGTAGCCGGGGTCCAGGGGGACGTAGGCGGCGCCGGCCCCGAGGACGCCGAGCAGGGCGGCCACCAGCTCCGCCGAGCGCTCCACGCAGACCCCCACCCGGGCGTCGGGGCCGACGCCCATCCCGGCGAGGCGGCGCGCGAGCCGGTCCGCGCGGCGGTCCAGCTCCGCGTAGGTGAGCGTCTCGGCCCCGGACACCACGGCGGGCGCGCCGGGGGTGCGGCGCGCCTGCTCCGCGAAGAGCGCGTGCACGCCCTCGCGCGGGGGCTCCCGCCGGGGGATGCTCCAGTCTTCCAGGAGCGCCGCGCGCTCGGCGGGGGCGAGGAGGGCGGCCTCGGCGACGGGGCGGTCGGGCGCGGCGGCGAGCTGGCCGGCCAGGGAGGCGAAGTGCCGGAGCATGCGCTCGACGGTGGCCGGCTCGAACAGCTCCGCGCGGTAGAGCAGGGCGCCGCCGATCCCCTCTCCGCGCTCCTCCAGCGTCAGGCTCAGGTCGAACTTGGCCACCGCGCGGCCGTGGGCGAGGGGGGCCATGCGCAGCCCCTCCAGGCGCAGGGCGCTCCCGGGCGGCCTTCCGGCCTGGAAGGCGAACATCGCCTGGAAGAGCGGCGTGTGGGCCATGCTCCGCTCGGGGTGCAGCTCCTCCACCAGCCTCTCGAACGGCACCTCCTGGTGCCCGAAGGCGCCCAGCGTCGTCTCCCGCACCCGCCGCAGCAGCTCGCGGAAGGTCGGCGCGCCGTCGAGCCCGGTGCGGAGCACGAGGGTGTTGACGAAGAAGCCGATCAGCCCCTCCAGCTCGGCGTGGGTGCGGCCGGCGATCGGGGTCCCGACGCTCACGTCGTCCTCCCCCGACCAGCGCGCGAGCAGGAGCTGCCACGCCGCCAGCAGCGCCATGAAGGGGGTGGCCCCCTCGCCCGCAGCGAGCTCCCGCAGCGCGCGGGCGGCCTCCGGGGGGATGGAGACCTCGCCGTACGCTCCCCGCACTCCGGGGACGGGGGGACGGGGACGGTCCGTGGGGATCTCGAGGAGGGGAGGCGCCCCCGCCAGGCGCTCCCGCCAGTAGCGCAGCTCGCCCTCCAGCGCTTCCCCGGAGAGGCGCTCCCGCTGCCAGACGGCGAAGTCGGCGTACTGCACCGGGAGCTCCGGGAGCGGCGACGTCTCCCCGCGGGAGAACGCCTCGTAGAGGACGGAGACCTCGCGCACCAGCACGTCCATGCTCCACGCGTCGCTGACCACGTGGTGCAGGGTGAAGAGCGCCGCGTGCTCCTCCGCGGCCAGGCGGAGCAGCGTGGCGCGCAGCAGCGGGCCGCGGGTCAGGTCGAAGGGGCGCAGCGACTCCTCCGTCGACAGCCGCCAGGCTTCCGCGCCCACGTCCTCCGCGGGGAGTCCGGCCAGCTCCACGACGGGGAAGGGGACCGGGGCGGCGGGGCGGACCACCTGCACGGCCTCCCCGTCCTCCACCACGGCGAACACCGTGCGCAGCGCCTCGTGCCGGCGCACCACCTCCGACAGGGCGCGCCCCAGCACCTCCGCCCGCAGCGGGCCCAGGAGCCGCAGCGGGTAGGGCATGTTGTAGGCGGAGCCGGCGGGGTCGAGCCGGTGGATGAACCAGAGGCGCTGCTGGGCGAAGGAGAGTGGGGCGGGACCGCTCCCGGCACGCCGGGGGACGTGCGGCGCCGCGGCGCCCGCCGCCTCGTCCACCCGCTCCGCGAGGGCCGCCACCGTGGGCCGCTCGAAGACGCCCCGCACCGGCACCTCCACCCCCCACTCCTCGCGGACGCGCGCGACGATGCGCATGGCCAGGAGCGAGTGCCCGCCCAGGGCGAAGAAGCCGTCGTGCACGCCCACGCGCTCCACCCCCAGCACCTCGGCGAAGATCGCCGCCAGCCGCGCCTCCGTGGGGGTGCGGGGCGCCATGTACGCCTCCTCGGCGCCGCCGCGCGGAGCGGGAAGGGCGCGCCGGTCGAGCTTGCCGCCGGGGGTGAGAGGGAGCGCGTCCAGGACGACGAGCGCGGCGGGGAGCATGTACTCCGGAACCCGCGCCGCCAGGTGCGCCCGCAGCTCCGCCGCCGGCACCGCCTCCCCGGCGGGGACCACGTAGGCCACGATCCGCCGGTCCCCCGGCGCGTCCTCGCGCACCACGGCCACCGCCCGGTGCACGCCCGGGTGCGCCTCCAGCGCCGTCTCGATCTCCCCCGGCTCGATGCGGAAGCCGCGCACTTTCACCTGGAAGTCCGTCCGCCCGAAGTACTCCAGCTCCCCCGCGGCCGTCCAGCGCACCCGGTCCATCACCCGGTACATCCGCGCTCCGGGCTCGAACGGATTCGGGAGGTAGCGCTCGGCGGTCAGCTCCGGCCGGCTGGCGTACCCGCGCGCCAGCCCGTCGCCCGCGAGGTACAGCTCCCCCACCACGCCCACGGGCACCGGCTGGAGGTGCCGGTCCAGCACGTACGCCCGCGTGTTCGCCACCGGCCGCCCGACGTACACCTGCGCCCCGCCGCGCTCCACCCGCGAGTACGTGGAGTACGTCGTGTCCTCCGTCGGGCCGTACAGGTTCCCCACCTTCTCCACCGTCGAGAGCCCGTACAGCCCCTGCGCCAGCGCGTTCGGCAGCGCCTCGCCGCCCAGGTTCAGCGTCCGCACGCTCGCCGGTATGCCCCCCATCCGCAGCAGCGCCGCCGCCGCGCTCGGGACCATGCTCACGTAGGCCACCGGCTCCTCCACCGAAGCCAGCTCCAGCGCGTTCTCCACCAGCACCAGCTTCCCGCCCCAGCAGAGGGTGCCGAAGACCTCCGCCACCGACACGTCGAAGTTGATCGACGTGGAGAACAGCACCGACGCCCTCTCCTCGTCCGAGACGTTCTCCCGCAGCCAGTGCAGCAGCACGACGGTGGAGGAGTGCCGGATCATCACCCCCTTGGGACGGCCCGTCGATCCCGAGGTGAAGATCACGTGCGACAGGTTCTCCGGCAGCACCCCGCTCTCCGCGACCACGTCCGACTCGCCGACGCGGCGTCGGCGAAGACCACCCCGGCTCCGCTCTCCGGGAGCCGATCGGCCAGCCCCGGCTCGGTGAGCACCAGACTGACGCGTGCGTCCTCCACCATGTAGCCCAGCCGTTCCCGCGGGTACGCCGGGTCCAGCGGCACGTACGCGCCGCCCGCCCTCAGCACGGCCAGCAGCGCGACGAGCAGCTCCGGCGTGCGCCGCATGCAGACGCCCACCCGGCTCTCCGGTCCGACCCCGCGGCGGCGCAGCGCGTTCGCCAGCCGGGCGGAGCGGCGCTCCAGCTCCGCGTAGGTCAGACGCTCCTCCCCGTGGACCACCGCGACCGCGTCCGGCGTGCGCGCCGCCCGGGCGGCGAACAGGTCGTGGACGCGAGATCCCGACGGGGTACGGGCGATCCGTCGCGTTCCACTCCTCCAGCACCCGGGCGCGCTCCGCGGGGGTGAGGAGGTCGACGTCGCCGACGCGGCGGTCGGGGTCGCGGAGCACGCCCTCCAGCAGGAGGCCGAAGTGCGCGGCCATCCGCTCCAGGGTGGACGCCTCCCACAGGTCCGCGCGGTAGGCGATCCCCCCGCCGATCCCGTCCGGCCCCTCGACGAGCGCCAGGGTGAGGTCGAACAGGGCCGTCCTCCCCCCGTCGTCCACCGCCTCCACCCCCAGCCCGCCCAGGCGAAGCTCGCCGCGCTCGGTGTTCTGCAGGACGAACAGGGCCTGGAAGAGCGGGGTGTGCGCCAGGCTCCGCTCGGGCGCCAGCTCCTCCACCAGCTTCTCGAACGGGACCTCCTGGTGCGCGAAGGCGCCCAGGGTCGTCTCCCGGACCTGCCCCAGCACCCCGCGGAAGGTCGCGTCGTCCGCGATCTCCGTCCGCACGACCAGGGTGTTCACGAAGAAGCCGATCAGCCCCTCCAGCTCCTTGCGGGTGCGCCCCGCGACGGGCGTCCCCACGGTGACGTCGTCCTGCCCGGACCAGCGCCCCAGGAGCACCTGCCACACGGCCAGCAGCGCCATGAACGGCGTGGCGCCCTCGCGCTGCGCCAGCTCCCGCAGCGCGCGCGCGGTCTCCGGCGGGAAGAAGAGCGGCCGGCTCGCCGAGGGGGCGTCCGCGACGGGGCGGCGGGGGAAGTCGACCGGGACCTCCAGGAGCGGCGGGGCCCCGGCGAGCCGGTCCCGCCACCAGCGGAGCTGCGCCTCCAGCGTCTCCCCCGTGAGCCGGGCCCGCTGCCAGGCGGCGTAGTCCGCGTACTGGACCGGAAGGTCGGGGAGATGCGCCGGCTCGCCGCGGGAGTGCGCCCGGTACAGCTCGTTGACCTCGCGCACCAGCACCCCCATGGACCACCCGTCGGAGACCACGTGGTGCAGGGTGAAGCAGAGCCCCCACTCCTCCTCGCCCAGGCGCGCCAGGAGCACGCGCAGCAGCGGCCCCCGGGCCAGGTCGAAGGGGCGCCGCGTCTCCTCCGCCACCAGGCGCCGCAGCGCGGCCTCGCGCGGCTCCGGGTCCAGCCGGCACAGGTCGGCCACGGGGACGGGCGGCGCCGCGGGCGGGAGGACGACCTGCGCCGGCTCCCCCGCGTGCTCGGGGAAGACGGTGCGCAGCGTCTCGTGCCGCGCCGCCAGCGCGGCCAGGCTGCGCTCCAGCGCGCGCACGTCCAGCGCCCCGCGCAGGCGCAGGGGGTAGGGGAGGTTGTAGGCGGCGCTCCCGGGGTCCATCCGGTGGATGAACCAGAGGCGCTGCTGCGCGAAGGAGAGCGGCGCGGACCCGCCCGGCGCGCGCCGGGGGATGCCCTGCGGCGCGCCCTCCCCCTGCTCCCTCCGCATCTTCTGGAGGAGGAGCCTCTTGGCGGGGGAGAGCCCCGCGAACCGGTCCGACGCGTCGCTCATCGGCCTTCCTCCCCGAGCAGCCGGAGCGCTTCCTCCTCCGACATCTCCTCCAGCGCGCGCAGCTCCTCCTCGGACAGCTCTCCGCCGTCGCCCAGCTCCAGGGAGAGGGCGTCGACCACGCCGGCCAGACCGGCGACCGTGGGGTGCTCGAAGACGGCCCGCAGCGGCAGCTCCACCCCGAGCGACGCCCGCACCTCGGACACCAGGCGCGTGGCGAGGAGGGAGTGGCCGCCGAGGGCGAAGAAGCTGTCCTCCGCCCCCACCCGCTCCACCCCCAGCACCCCGGCCCAGATCCCCGCCAGCGCCTCCTCCGTCCAGGTGCGCGGCGCCACGTACTCCGCCGCGGCGGGCGCTTCGGGGGCCGGGAGGGCCAGGCGGTCGGTCTTGCCGTTGGGGGTGAGCGGGATCTCCTCCAGCACCACCAGGGCGGAGGGGATCATGTGCTCCGGGAGCCGCTCGCGCAGCCACTCGCGCATCGCGGCCTCCGGGGTGGGGGGCGCGTCCGGCGCGGGGACCAGGTACGCCGCCAGCCGACGCTCGCCGGAGGCGTTCTCCCAGGGCGCCACCACGGCCTCGCGCACGGCGGGGTGCGCCAGGAGCGCCGCCTCCACCTCCGCGGGCTCCACGCGGAAGCCGCGCACCTTGACCTGGAAGTCGCTCCGGCCGATGAACTCCAGCGTCCCGTCCGGGAGCCGCCGCCCCAGGTCGCCGGTGCGGTAGGCGCGCAGGGGGCCGCCCGCGGGGTCGGGAACGAAGGCGGCGGCGGTCTGCTCGGGGCGGCGCCAGTACCCGGCCGCCACGTGCGGGGAGCGGATCACGATCTCCCCCGTGCCGTAGACGGCCGGCTGCTCCCCGGCGGCGTTGAGGAGGAGCACGTCGGTGTCCTCCACCGGGAGCCCCACGGGGACGGAGGCGCGCGCCGGCTCCGCCCCGTGCGCGAAGAAGGCCTGCAGGGTGACGGTGGACTCGGTGGGCCCCAGCCCGTTCACCAGCGTCGCGCCGGGGGGGAAGTGCCGGTTGAACGCCTCCACGTCGCGCCGCTGCGTCTCCTCGCCGCCCAGCACCACCAGGCGCACGTCGGGGAAGGTTGCTCCCTCGCCCAGGCCGCCCACCAGGTGGCGGAAGACGGTGGGGGTGGAGTGGTAGAGCGTGATCCGCTCGCGGCGCATCCACTCCGCCACGCCCGAGGCGGCCTCCTCCCTCCAGCTGAAGGGGCAGAGCGTGGCGCCGTTCAGGAGCGCTCCGTAGATGGCCATGACCGCCGCGTCGAAGGTGTACGACGAGAAGAGCGTCAGCGTGTCGTCGGGGCCGATGCGCAGGTTCTCGGTGTAGACCCGGTTGAAGTGGAGCACGTTGCGGTGGGTCTGCACCACCCCCTTGGGCCGCCCGGTGGAGCCCGACGTGTAGAGCACGTAGGCCGGCGCGTCCGGCTCGACCGCGGGACGCACGTCCAGCTCTGCGTTGTCCGCGTCCTCCTCCGCGTCCACGTCCACCACGGCCACGCGGTCGCCGGCCAGCTCGCGGGCCAGGGCCAGGTTGGCGCGGTTGGTCACCAGCGCCGCGGCCTCCGAGTCCTCCAGCACGTACGCGCTCCGCTCGCGCGGGTAGAGCGGGTCGACGGGGACGTAGCTCTTCCCCGCCTTGAGCGCGCCCAGGACGCCGACGATCATGGCGGCGTCGTGCTCGAACAGGAGGGCGACGCGCTCGCCCCCGGCGGGGCGGGCGCGCAGCAGGGCGCGGGCCGTGCGCTCCGCTTCGCGGTCCAGCTCCGCGTAGGTGAGCGTGCGCGTCCGGGTGCGCACCGCCACCCGGCCGGGGTGCAGGCGCGCCTGCTCCTCGAAGCGCTCCGGGAGGGTCCGCGCGCCGTCGGGCCGCGCGGGCCGGTCCGCGGCGATCCCGCGCGCGCGGCGCCCGCGGGCCTCCCGCTCCGCGGCGGTCAGGAGCGGGACCTCCGAGACGCGCAGCCCCGGGTCGCGGATCACCCCCTCCAGCAGGGTCCGCAGGTGGCCCATCAGCTCCGTCATCCGCTCCGCCTCGAACAGCTCCGCGTCGTACACCAGCCGAAGGTCCAGCCCGCCGCCCCCCTCCGAGGCGTACAGCGTCAGGTCGTACTTGGCGGGCTCCTCCGCGGCGCCCTCCAGCGGCTCCATCCGCAGCCCCGGGACGTCGGCGGGCGGGGCGTCGTCGAAGCTGAGCAGGTTGAGCATCACCTGGAACACCGGGGAGTGCCCCAGGCTCCGCGCCGGCTGGACCTCCTCGATGATCCGCTCGAAGGGGACGTCCTGGTGCGCGTACGCCCCGAGCGTGGTCTCCCGCACGCGCCCCAGGAGATCGCGGAAGGCCGGGTCGCCGCCCAGGTCGACCCGCAGCGCCAGGGTGTTCAGGAAGAAGCCGATCAGCCCCTCGGTCTCGCGCCGGCCGCGCCCCGCGATGGGGGTCCCCACCACCACGTCGGTCTGCCCGGAGTAGCGGGCCAGGAGCGTGGAGAAGGCGGCCAGGAGGGTCATGAACGTCGTCGCCCCCTCGCGCCGGGACAGGGCGCGGACCCCCTCCGCCAGGGCGGGCTCCACCCGGAGCGCGCACCACGCGCCGCGGCCGGAGCGCACGGCGGGGCGCGGCCGGTCCGTGGGGAGGTCCAGCACGGGGGGCGCTCCCGCCAGGCGCTCCCTCCAGTAGGCGAGCTGCCGCTCCAGCGTCTCGCCCCGGAGCCACTCCCGCTGCCACACGGCGTAGTCGGCGTACTGCACCGGGAGCCCGGGGAGCGCGGGCGCGCGCCCCTCCACCCGGGCGGCGTACGCCTCGAACGTCTCGCGCACCAGGACGCCCATGCTCCACCCGTCGCTGACCACGTGGTGCAGGGTGAAGAGGAGCGCGTGCTCCGCGTCGTCCAGCCGGACCAGCGCGGCGCGCAGCAGCGGCCCCGCGGCCAGGTCGAAGGGGCGCCGCGCCTCCTCCGCGGCCAGCCTCGCGAGCTCGCCCTCGCGCCGCTCCGGGGCCAGGCCGCGCAGGTCCACCCGGGGGAGCGGGACCGGCCGCGGGGGATCGACGTGCTGCACGGGCTCGCCGTCCACCACGGGAAAGCGGGTGCGCAGCGCCTCGTGCCGCCGCACCACCTCCGAGAGGGCGTGCTCCAGCGCGCCCGGGTGGAGGCCGCCGCCCAGGCGCAGCGGGAAGGGCATGTTGTACGCGGCGCTCCCGGGCTCCAGCCGGTCGATGAACCAGAGCCGGTGCTGCGAGAAGGAGAGCGGGAGCGGCCGGTCGCGGGAGACCGGCACCAGCGGCGGCGGCGGCGCTCCGCCGCCGCGGGCCTCCTCCACGCGCTCCGCCAGGGCGGCCACGGTGGGCGCCTCGAACACCGCGCGCAGCGGCAGCTCCACGCCGAAGGCGTCGCGCACCCGCGACACCAGGCGGGTGGCCAGGAGGGAGTGCCCGCCCAGCTCGAAGAAGCCGTCGTGGACGCCCACCCGCTCCGCGCGCAGCACGTCGGCCCAGATCCCGGCCAGCACCTCCTCCGCCGGGGTGCGCGGCGCCGCGTACGCCCCGGCCCCGCCGGACACGGGGGCGGGGAGGGCGCGGCGGTCCAGCTTGCCGTTGGGGGTGAGCGGGAGCGCGTCCAGCGCCACCAGCGCCCCCGGCACCAGGTGCTCGGGGAGCCGCTGCGCCAGCCAGCGCCGCAGCTCCGCCGTCTCCACTCCCCCAGGTTCTCCCGGCACCACGTACCCCACCAGGCGCCGCTCGCCGGGCGCGTCCTCGCGCACCGCGACGGCCGCCTCGCGCACCCCGGGGTGCCCCAGGAGCACGGCCTCCACCTCGCCCGGCTCGATGCGGAAGCCGCGGATCTTGACCTGCGCGTCCAGCCGCCCCAGGAACTCCACCTCCCCCGCGCGCTCCAGCGCACCCGGTCGCCCGTGCGGTACATCCGCGACCCCGGCTCCCCGAACGGGTCGGGGACGAAGCGCTCCGCCGTCAGCTCCGGCCGGCCCACGTAGCCGCGCGCCACCCCGGCGCCTCCCACGAACAGCTCGCCGGGGACGCCGACGGGGACGGGCTCCATCCGCCGGTCCAGGACGTGGAGCGTGGTGTTGGCGATCCCGCGCCCGATCGGCACCGTCGCCGCCCCGGCGGGGACGCGCTCCACCCGCTGCCAGGAGCTGAAGGTGGTCCCCTCCGTGGGACCGTAGACGTGCAGCAGCCTCCGCGGGGGGCCCGCCTCCAGGGAGACCCGCACGGCCGCCGGGTCCACCGCCTCGCCGCCGAAGAGGAGGTGCTCGAGGGTGCCGAAGCCGTCCGGCACCTGGCGCGCCACCTGGTTGAAGAGCGCGGTGGTCAGGAACGCCGTGGTGATCCGCTCCTCGCGGAGCCACGCCGCGAAGCGCTCGGGCGAGAGGATCGTGTCGCGCTCCGCGCCCACCAGGGCGGCCCCGTTGAGGAGGGCGCCCCACACCTCGAAAGTGGCCGCGTCGAAGGCGGAGTTGGAGAGCTGCGCCACCCGGTCGCCGGGACCGAGCTGCACGTAGTCGGTCCCGCGCACCAGCCGCACGACGCCGCGGTGCGGGACGGCGACGCCCTTGGGGGTGCCGGTGGAGCCGGAGGTGTAGATGACGTAGGCCAGGGAGTCGGGGGAGACGGGGATACCCCCCACCCCCGACCCCTCCCCCACAAGGGGGGAGGGGAGAACAGCGTCGTGTACGGGAGGCGCCATGCTGGCGTTCGAGGGGGCGCCCCCACCCGGCTCGCTCGGGCTCGCCACCCTCCCCCAATTCTGGGGGAGGGCTGAACTGCGCGCGTCGTGCTCCCCCTCTCCCAGCATTGGGAGAGGGGGCCGGGGGGTGAGGGCCTCTTCCGGACGCGCTCCAGCCTCGTAGGGCTCCCCTCCCCCCTTGTGGGGGAGGGGCTGGGGGTGGGGGGTACCGCCGAGCCGGACCACCTCGCCCTCGAAATCAGGCAGTTTCTCCAGCAGGTGCTCCTGCGCCACCACCACGCGCGCTCCGGAGTCGGCCAGCATGAAGGCCAGCCGCTCGGCGGGGTAGGCGGGGTCGAGGGGGACGTAGGCGCCGCCGGCCCGGAGCACGGCGAGCATGGCGACCACCAGCTCCGCGGAGCGCTCCGCGCAGATCCCCACGCGCGTCTCGGGGCCCACTCCCCGCTCGCGCAGGCGGTGCGCGAGACGGCCGGCGCGGGCGTCCAGCTCCGCGTAGGTCAGCGTCTCGCCGCCGAAGACGAGCGCGGGCGCATGGGGGGTGCGCGCCGCCTGCGCGGCGAAGAGCGCGTGCACGCTCTCCCGTGGGTACTCCCGGGCGGTGTGGTTCCACTCCTCCAGCTGAGCACGCTCGGCGGGGTCGAGGAGGTCCGCCTCTCCTACGGGGCGGTCGGGCTCCGCGGCGAGCCGGGCCGCCAGGGAGCCGAAGTGCCGGAGCATCCGCTCGGCGGTGGCGTCCTCGTACAGGTCGGCGCGGTAGACCAGCGACGCGGACAGCTGCTCCCCTTCCTCGGAGACCGTCAGGCTCAGGTCGAGCTTCGCCACCGCCGGACCGTCTCCCAGGGGCTCCGCCTCGATCCCCTCCAGGCGCAGCGCGCCCCCGGCCCCGGCGTCGGTCTGGAAGGCGAACATCACCTGGAAGAGCGGCGTGTGCGCCAGGCTCCGCTCCGGGGCCAGCTCCTCCACCAGCCGCTCGAAGGGGAGGTCCTGGTGCGCGAAGGCGCCCAGCGTCGCCTCCCGCGCGCGCGCCACCAGCTCCCGGAAGGACGGGTCGCCGGAAAGGTCGGTGCGCAGGACGAGCGTGTTGACGAAGAAGCCGATCAGCCCCTCGGTCTCCGCCCTCGTGCGCCCGGCGATGGGGGAGCCCACCACCACGTCGTCCTGTCCCGACCAGCGCGACAGCAGGAGCTGCCAGACCGCCAGGAGCGCCATGAACGTCGTCGCTCCCCCGCGCCGCGCCACCTCCCGCAGCCCGCGAGACGCCTCCGGGTCCAGGAGGAGGTGGCGATGGGCCGCGGGGGCCCCGGCGACGGCGCGGCGCGGACCGTCCGCGGGGAGCTCCAGCACGGGCGGCGCCCCGGCGAGCCGGTCCCTCCACCAGCGGAGCTGCGAGTCCAGGACGACGCCGCTCAGCCACTCCCGCTGCCAGGCGGCGAAGTCGGCGTACTGCACCGGAAGCTCGGGGAGCGGCGAGCCGGCGTACAGCGCCGAGACCTCGCGCACCAGCACCTCCATGCTCCATTCGTCGCTGACGACGTGGTGCAGGGTGAAGAGAAGGGCGTGGTCGTCCGCCGCCACCCGCACCAGGGTGGCGCGCAGGAGCGGCCCGCGCGCCAGGTCGAAGGGGCGCAGCGCCTCCCCGGCGGCGAGCCTCGCGGCCTCCGCCTCCCTCCGCTCCGCGGCGAGCGCGGCCAGGTCCACCAGGGGGAAGGGGACCGGCCCGGCGGGGCGGACCACCTGCACCGCCTCCCCGTCGCGCTCGGCGAAGACGGTGCGCAGCGCCTCGTGCCGGCGCACCAGGGCGGAGAGGGCGCGGCGCAGCCTCCGCTCGTCCAGCACCCCGCGCAGGCGCAGCGCGGCGGGGACGTTGTAGGCCGCGCTCCCGGGGTCCATCCGGTCGATGAGCCAGAGGCGCTGCTGGGCGAAGGAGAGCGGGAGGGGGCGGTCGCGCGGGACGCGCCGGAGGGGCGGGGCGGGCACGCCCGTCCGGGTGCGGAGGAGGCCCTCCACGTGCTCGGCCAGCCCGGCCACGGTGGGGTGCTCGAAGAGGGCCCGCAGCGGCACCTCGACCCCGAAGGCCCGGCGCACCCGCGAGACGACGCGCGTCGCCAGGAGAGAGTGGCCGCCGAGGTCGAAGAAGTCGTCGTGCACGCCGACCCGCTCCGTGCGCAGCACCTCCGCCCAGATCCCCGCCAGCGTGCGCTCCGCCTCGCCGCGGGGCTCCACGCGCTCCGCCCCGGGGTCTCGCTCCGGAGCGGGGAGGCTCCTCCGGTCCAGCTTCCCGCTGGGAGTGAGCGGGAAGGCCTCCAGCGCCACGAAGGCGGAGGGCACCATGTGCTCCGGGAGGTGCCCCTTCAGGTGCTCCCGCAGCTCGCCGGGCGCGGGGGCGCCGCCGGCGGCCGTGTAGTAGGCCACCAGGCGCCGGTCGCCCGGCGCGTCCTCGCGCACCAGGACCACGGCCTCTCGCACGGCCGCGTGCCGCTCCAGCGCGGCCTCCACCTCGCCGGGCTCGATGCGGAAGCCGCGCACCTTGACCTGCTGGTCGATGCGCCCCAGGAACTCCAGCGTCCCCTCCGCCAGCCAGCGCACCCGGTCCCCCGTGCGGTACGCGCGGGCTCCCGCCTCCGCCGAGAAGGGGTCGGGGACGAAGCGCTCCGCCGTCAGCGCGGGCCGCCCCAGGTAGCCGCGCGCCACCCCCTCGCCCCCGATGAGCAGCTCCCCGGGCACCCCCGCCGGCACCGGCTGCCCCGCGCGGTCCAGCACGTAGAGCCGCACGTTCCCCATGGGCCGGCCCACGGGGAGGTTGCTCCACCGCGCGCCGTCCTCCCCCGCCTCCAGGTGCAGCGTGGCGGAGGTGCAGGCCGTCTCCGTCAGCCCGAAGACGTGGACGAGGGGGACGCGCAGCCGGGCCCACTCGCGCAGCCGCTCCGCCGCCACGCGCTCCCCGCCGACGAGCACCCTGCGCACGGAGGCGGGGACGCTCCGTCCGCTGCTCGGTGAGCTCGCGCACCCACTCGTGCCAGTAGGCGGTGGGGAGCTCGAAGGTGGTGACGCCCTCCTCCTCGACGACGCGCAGGAGGGTCGCGGGGGAGAACAGCTCCTCGCGGGAGAGGACGACGGCGGCGCCGGAGAGCCAGGCGGGGAAGATCTCCTCGACGACGACGTCGAAGCCGGGGGAGGCGAACTGGAGGACGCGGTCGCCGGGCCCGAGGCCGAGGCGGCGGGCCATGTCGGTGGCGAGGTTGACCACCGCGCGGTGGGGGACGGCGACGCCCTTGGGGGTGCCGGTGGAGCCGGAGGTGTAGATGACGTAGGCCAGGTTGTCGGGGGAGGCCGGGGATACCCCCCACCCCCGACCCCTCCCCCACAAGGGGGGAGGGGAGAACAGCGTCGGTCGGGAGACGCCATGCTGGCGTCCGCGGGGGCGCCCCCACCCGGCTCGCTCGGGCTCGCCACCCTCCCCCAGATTCTGGGGGAGGACTCCTGGCGTCGTTGCCGTCAGTCCGCGCAGGCGGACTTTGTGCCGTTGTTGCAGCGAATTCATTCGCCCGGCTCGGAGCCGAGGAATGGTCGTCGTGCTCCCCTCCCCCCTTGTGGGGGAGGGGCCGGGGGTGGGGGGTGTCAAGGTGGACGACGACGCCCGTGTACCCTGCCAGCTTCCCCTCCAGCCCGGCCTGGCTCAGCACCAGGCGCGCGCCGGAGTCCTCCAGCATCCAGGCCAGGCGCTCGGCCGGGTAGGCGGGGTCCAGGGGGACGTAGGCGCCGCCGGCCCGGAGCACGGCGAGGATGGCCACGGCCATGGCGGGCGCTGCGATCCACGCAGATGGCCACGCGCGCCTCGGGGCGGACGCCGAGCGCGCGCAGCCGGCGCGCGAGGCGGCCGGCGTCGCGGTCCAGCTCGGCGTAGGAGAGTGCCCGGCCCCCGAAGAGGACTGCGGGGGCGCCGGGGGTGCGCGCGGCCTGCTCGGAGACCAGCTCGTGGAGGGAGCGCTCGCGCGGGTAGTCGCGCGCGGTGGCGTTCCAGGCTTCCAGGAGCTGCGCCCGCTCCCCGGGCGCGAGGAGGGAGACCTCCGAGAGGGGGCGCTCCGGGGCGTGGAGCACGGCGTCGAGGAGGAGACGGAAGTGCGCCGCCATGCGGCCGGCGGTGGCGGGCTCGAAGAGGTCCGCGCGGTAGCGCAGCTCCCCCTCGATCCGGTCCGGACCCTCCCGGAGCGACAGGTCCAGGTCGAACTGCGAGACGCCCTCGCCCGCGGAGAAGGGCTCCATGCGCAGCTCTCCCAGGCGGAGCACGGCCTCCTCCGTGTTCTGCAGGGAGAACATCACCTGGAAGAAGGGAGTGTGCGTCAGGCTCCGCTCGGGGTGCAGCTCCTCCACCAGGCGCTCGAAGGGGACGTCCTGGTGCTGGTAGGCGCCCAGCGTGGTCTCCCGCACCCTCCCCAGCAGCTCGCGGAACCCGGGATCTCCCGAGAGGTCGGTGCGCAGGACGAGCGTGTTCACGAAGAAGCCGATCAGCCCCTCCAGCTCCGCGCGGGTGCGGCCGGCGATGGGGGAGCCCACCACCACGTCCTCCTGTCCCGCGTACCGGGAGAGGAGGAGGGCGAAGGCGGCCAGGAGCGCCATGAACGGCGTCGCCCCCTCCCGGCGGCTCAGCTCCCGCAGGCCCCTGCCCGTATCCGCGGAGAGCTGGACGGGGAGGTGCCCCGCGGGCGCGCTCGCCGCGGGGCGGCGGGGGAAGTCGGCCGGGAGCTCCAGCACGGGCGGGGCCCCGTCGAGACGGTCCCTCCAGAAGCGGAGCTGCGCGTCCAGCACGTCGCCGGAGAGCCAGGCGCGCTGCCAGGCGGCGTAGTCGGCGTACTGCACCGGGAGCTCCGGGAGGCGCGGCTCCTCTCCGCGGGCGTACGCCTCGTAGAGCGCCGATACCTCGCGCACCAGCACGCCCGTGCTCCAGCCGTCGCTCACGACGTGGTGCAGGGTGAAGAGCACGGCGTGGTCGTCCTCCGCCACCCGCAGCAGCGTGGCGCGCAGCAGCGGCCCGCGCGCCAGGTCGAACGGCAGCCCGGCCTCCCGCTCCGTCAGCCGCAGCAGCTCGCCCTCGCGCTCCGCCTGGGGCAGGCGCCCCAGGTCGAGGATCGGGAGGGGCACGGGCGCGGGGGCGTCGACGTGCTGCACGGCGCTCCCGTCCACGGTGGGGAAGCGCGTGCGCAGCGCCTCGTGGCGGCGCACCAGCGCGTCCAGCGACGCGCGGAGCGCGGGGAGGTGGAGGCGCCCGCGCAGGCGCAGCGCGACCGGGAGGTTGTACGCGGGGCTCCCCGGGTCCATCTGGTCGATGAACCAGAGCCGCTGCTGCGCGAAGGAGAGCGGGAGGTCGCGGTCGCGCGGGACCGGACGGAGGGGCGGGGCTCCCTCCGTCCCTCCGTCGGTGCGCAGCGCAGCCACGCGCTCGGCGAGCCGCGCGACCGTGGGTGCCTCGAAGAGGGCGCGCACCGGCAGCTCCACCCCGAAGGCCTCCCGCACCCGCGAGACCAGCCGGGTGGCGAGGAGGGAGTGGCCGCCCAGGTCGAAGAAGTTGTCGTGGAGGCCCACGCGCTCCACGCGCAGCACCTCCGCCCAGGTGTCGGCCAGCGCGCGCTCGATGGCGCTCCGGAGCGCCACGCGTCCCTGCGCGTGCCCGGCTTCCGGCGCGGGGAGGGCGCGCCGGTCCAGCTTGCCGCTGGGGGTGAGCGGGAGGGCGTCCAGCGCCACGAAGACGGAGGGCACCATGTGCTCCGGGAGGTGCGCCCGGAGGTGCCGCCGCAGCTCGCCCGCGGCGGGGGGCTCGCCACCGGCCGCGAAGTAGGCCACCAGGCGCCGCTCGCCCGGCGCGTCCTCGCGCGCCACGACCACGGCGTCGCGCACGGCGGGGTGCCGCTCCAGCGCCGCCTCCACCTCGCCGGGCTCGATGCGGAAGCCGCGCACCTTGACCTGCTCGTCCACGCGGCCCAGGAACTCCAGCGCGCTCTCCGCCAGCCAGCGCACCCGGTCCCCCGTGCGGTACAGGCGCGCGCCGGGCTCCCCGCCGAAGGGGTCGGGGACGAAGCGCTCCGCCGTCAGGTCGGGGCGGCCCAGGTAGCCGCGCGCGAGCTGCGCCCCGCCCAGGTGCAGCTCCCCCGGCACCCCGGTCGGCACCGGCTCCCCGCGGCGGTCCAGCACCACGGCCCGGACGTTGTCCACGGGCCGGCCGATGGGGACCGTGGCCCCCGTCCCGCCCCCGGAGTACCGGTGCGTGACGGACTGGATGCACGCCTCCGTGGGGCCGTACAGGTTCACCACCTCCGCGCCGGTCGCCGCGCGCGCCCTCTCCGCCAGCTCCGCCGGGAGGGCCTCGCCCCCGGAGAAGAGGAGCCTCAGCCCGGCGCAGCGCTCCAGCTCCCCGTCCTCCGCCATCGCGGCCAGGAGCGAGGGGACTCCCTGGAAGACGGTGATGCGCTCCCTCTCCACGACGCGCGCCAGCTCGGCCGGGTCGCGGTGCGCGTCGGGCGGCGCCATGACCAGCGTGGCCCCGGCCAGCAGCGGGGCCCAGAGCTCCCAGACGGAGGCGTCGAAGCCCAGCGGGGTCTTCTGCAGCACCCGGTCGTCCGCGGAGAGCGGATACGCCCGCTGCAGCCACTGGAGGTGGGCGGTGAGCGCTCCGTGCGTCATGGCGACGCCCTTGGGCGTGCCGGTGGAGCCGGAGGTGTAGATGACGTACGCCAGGTTGTCGGGGGAGACGTCGGGCGGGAACGGGGGAGCCTCCGCCGGAGCCTCGTCCACCCGCACCACCTCCACGTCCCCGAGCTCCGGCAGCCGCTCCTCCAGCCCGGCCTGCGTCAGCACCACGCGCGCGCCGGAGTCCGCCAGCGTGAAGGCCAGGCGCTCGGCGGGATAGGAGGGGTCCAGGGGGACGTAGGCGCCGCCGGCCCGGAGCACCGCGAGGAGGGCGACCACCAGCTCCGCCGAGCGCTCCATGAAGATCCCCACCCCGACGTCGGGCCCGACCCCCCGGCCGCGCAGGTGGCGGGCGAGGCGGTCCGCCCGGAGGTCCAGCCCGGCGTAGGTCAGCGTCCCGCCGGCGGCGGCGACGGCCACCGCGTCGGGCGTGCGCGCCGCCTGCTCCGCGAAGAGCGCGTGCACGCTCTCCCGCCGGAAGCCGCGCCGGGGGTAGCCCGCGTCGAGGAGCCGCGCGCGCTCGGCGGGAGCGAGCAGCCCGGCCTCGCCGACCGGGCGTCCGGGACGGGCGGCGAGGGATTCGAGCAGCGTGGCGAGGTGCGCCGCCATGCGCTCCACGGTGGAGCGGTCCCACAGCTCGGCCCGGTAGGTGATGGAGCCCCGCAGCTCCCCGTCCACCTCCTCGGCGGACAGCGCCAGGTCGAACCGGGCCGTCTCGCCCCCGCCGGCCCGGAGCGGGGCCAGCTCCAGGGCGCCCATCCGCAGCTCGCCGCGCGCGGTGTTCTGCAGCGCCAGCATGGTCTGGAAGAGCGGCGTGTGCGCCAGGCTCCGCTCGGGGTGCAGCTCCTCCACCAGGCGCTCGAAGGGAAGGTCCTGGTGCGCGAAGGCGCCCAGCGTCGTTTCCCGCACCCGGGCCAGCAGCTCGTGGAAGGTGAGGCCGTCGTCCACCCCGGTGCGCAGGACGAGCGTGTTGACGAAGAAGCCGATCAGCGGCTCCAGCTCCGTGCGGGTGCGCCCGGCGATGGGGGAGCCCACCACCACGTCCTCCTGTCCCGACCAGCGGGCGAGGAGGAGCTGCCACACGGCGAGCAGCGCCATGAACGGCGTGGCCCCCTCCCTCCGCGCCAGCTCCCGCAGCTCCCTCCAGCTCTCCGCCGGGAGCGCCAGGGCGACGCTCCCGGCCCGCGCGTCGGGGGTCGCGGGGCGGGGGCGGTCGACCGGGAGATCCAGCACGGGGGGCGCCCCGGCGAGCCGCTGCCTCCAGTAGCCGAGCTGCGCCTCCAGGGTCTCGCCGCTCAGCCACTCCCGCTGCCAGACGGCGAAGTCGGCGTACTGCACCGGGAGCTCCGGGAGCGGCTCGCCGGCGTAGAGCGCCGAGATCTCGCGCACCAGCACGTCCATGCTCCAGCCGTCGCTGACCACGTGGTGCAGGGTGAAGAGCGCCGCGTGGTCGTCCTCGCCCAGCCGGACCAGCGTGGCTCGCAGGAGCGGCCCGCGCGCCAGGTCGAAGGGGCGCAGCGCCTCCTCCTCCGCCAGCCGGACCGCCTCCGTCTCGCGCGCCGCCCCCGGGAGGCGCGCCAGCTCCACGACCGGGAGGGAGACCGGGCCGGCGGGGCGGATCACCTGTACGGGCTCTCCGTCGCGGACCGCGAAGACGGTGCGCAGCGACTCGTGGCGGCGCACCAGCGCCTCCAGCGAGCCGCGGAGCGCGGGGACGTCGAGGCGTCCGCGCAGGCGCAGGGCGGTGGGGAGGTTGTAGGCGGGGCTCCCGGGCTCCAGCTGGTCGATGAACCAGAGGCGCTGCTGGGCGAAGGAGAGCGGGAGGCCGCGGCCGCGCGGGAGCGGGACGAGCGGCGAGGCCACTTCCGTCCCGCCGCCCGTCCGCAGCGCCGCCACGCGCTCCGCGAGCCGCGCGACCGTGGGCGCCTCGAACAGGGCGCGCAGCGGCAGCTCCATCCGGAAGGTCTCGCGCACGCGGGCAACGACGCGCGTCGCCAGGAGGGAGTGGCCGCCCAGGTCGAAGAAGTTGTCGTGGACGCCCACGCGCTCCACGCCCAGCACCTCCGCCCAGGCGTCGGCCAGCAGGCGCTCGGTGGCGCTGCGGGGCGGCACGTGTGCGTCCCCGGGCCCACCCTCCGGCGCGGGGAGGGCGCGCCGGTCCAGCTTGCCGCTGGGGGTGAGCGGGAGGGCGTCCAGCGCCACGAAGGCGGAGGGCACCATGTAGTCGGGAAGGTGCTCCCCCAGGTGCCGCCGCAGCTCGTCCGCGGCGGGGGGCTCGCCCCCGGCCGCGAAGTAGGCCACCAGGCGCCGCTCGCCCGGCACGTCCTCGCGCGCCACGACCACGGCGTCCCGCACGGCGGGGTGCCGCTCCAGCACGGCCTCGATCTCGCCGGGCTCGATGCGGAAGCCGCGCACCTTGACCTGCTCGTCCACGCGCCCCAGGAACTCCAGCGCGCCGTCCGCCAGCCAGCGCACCCGGTCCCCCGTGCGGTACAGCCGCGCGCCGGGCTCCCCGCCGAAGGGGTCGGGGACGAAGCGCTCCGCCGTCGTCTCCGGGCGGCCCAGGTAGCCGCGCGCCAGGACGCCGCCCAGGTGCAGCTCCCCCGCCACTCCGGCCGGCGCCGGCTCCCCGCGGCGATCCAGCACGTACGCGGTGCGCCCCGGGAGCGGCCCCCCGATGGGGACGGTCGTCCCCGCGTGCCCGGCCGGGTAGTCCCCGGGGAGCGCGAACGCCGTCGCCGTGATCACCGCCTCCGTGGGTCCGTAGGCGTTGAGGAGCTGCGCCGGGCCCGCCACGGCGCCGCGCCAGCGGGGCACCGCCGCGGAGGGCATCGCCTCGGCGCCCACCAGGAGGAGGCGCAGCCCCGGGAGGGCGCTCCCGGACGCGGCGTCGATCACCTCCTGCCAGTACGCCGGGGCCAGGTTGGCGACGGTGACGCCCGCCTCGCGCGCGCGCGCCGGCCACTCCGCGGGGGTCCAGAGGTCGGGGCCGCGCAGCACCAGCACTGCGCCCGAGAGAAGCGGGAGGAAGAGCTGCTCGACGGCGACGTCGAAGCCGAAGGAGGCGAAGTGGAGCACCCGGTCCGCGGGGGTGATCTCCAGCACGCGGGCGAACGACTCCAGGTGCGCGGCGGCGGCCCCGTGCTCGACCGCCACGCCCCTGGGACGGCCCGTGGACCCCGAGGTGTAGATGACGTACGCCAGGTTCTCCGGGGAGACCGCGACCGCGGGCGGCGCGTCCCCGCCGCCCGGGAGAGGGGCGTCCAGCGAGAGGGTCCGGGCGCGGTGGGGGGGGAGCGCCGCCAGGTGCCGCTCCCGCGTCACCAGGACGGGGACGGCGGAGTCCTCCAGGAGCCAGGCCAGCCGCTCGGCGGGGTACGAGGGGTCGAGGGGGACGTAGCCGCCCCCGGCCTTGAGGATCCCCAGCACGGCCACCACCATCTCCGGGGAGCGCTCCAGGCACACGCCCACCGGGACGTCCGGCCCCACCCCCATCCCCCGCAGCGCGTGGGCGAGGCGGTCGGCGCGGCGCTCCAGCTCCGCGTAGGTCAGCTCCTCCCCCTCGAACGCCACCGCCGCCGCGCCGCCGTGCCGGCGCGCCACCGCGGCGAAGCGCTCGTGCAGGGTGCCGCTCGCCGCCCGCGGCCGGCCCGTCCCGCTCCACTCCCGGAGGAGGCGCTCCCGCTCGGCGGCGCCCATCATCTCCGCCCCGCCGATTCGCCGGTCCGGGTCGGCCGCGAGCGAGCCGAGGAGCGCGGCCAGGTGCCCGGCCATGCGCTCCATGGTGGAGGGGTCCCAGAGCCCGGCCCGGTAGGCGATGGAGCCCCGCAGCCCCCCGGCCTCCTCCTCCATCCCCAGCGTCAGGTCGAACTTCACCACCTCGCCCCCGTCCACCGGGAGCGGCGCCAGCTCCACCCCGCCCATGCGGAGCTCGCCGCGCGCGGTGTTCTGGAGGACGAGCATCGCCTGGAAGAGCGGCGCGTGCGCCAGGTTGCGCTCGGGCGCCAGCTCCTCGACCAGCTTCTCGAAGGGGAGGTCCTGGTGCGCGTAGGCGCCCAGCGTGGTCTCCCGCACCCGTCCCAGCAGCTCGCGGAAGGTGAGGGCGTCGTCCACCCCGGTGCGCAGGACGAGCGTGTTCACGAAGAAGCCGATCAATCCCTCGGTCTCCGCGCGGGTGCGCCCCGCGATCGGGCTCCCCACGACCACGTCGTCCTGTCCGGACCAGCGCGAGAGCAGGAGCTGCCAGGCGGCCAGCAGGGTCATGAACAGCGTCGCCCCCTCCCGCCGGGAGACCGCCCGGAGGCTTGCCGACAGCTCCGGGGAGAGCGCGAAGGGGACGCCCCCGGCGCGCGCGTCGGGGATGGCGGGCCGCGGGCGGTCGACCGGGAGCTCCAGCACGGGGGGCGCCCCGGCGAGCCGGTCTCTCCACCAGCCGAGCTGCGCCTCCAGCACGTCGCCGCTCAGCCACTCCCGCTGCCAGACGGCGAAGTCGGCGTACTGCACCGGGAGCTCCGGGAGCGGCTCGCCGGCGTAGAGCGCCGAGATCTCGCGCACCAGCACGTCCATGCTCCAGCCGTCGCCGACCACGTGGTGCAGGGTGAAGAGCGCCGCGTGGTCGTCCTCGTTCAGCCGGACCAGCGTGGCGCGCAGGAGCGGCCCGCGCGCCAGGTCGAAGGGCCGCTCCGCCTCGGCCGCGGCCAGGCGGCGCACCTCGCCCTCCCGCGCCGCCCCGGGGAGGCGCGCCAGGTCCAGCACGGGGAGGGGGACGGGCGCGGGGGCGCCGATCCGCTGCACGGGGCTCCCGCCCACGGCGGGGAAGCGGGTGCGCAGCGACTCGTGGCGGCGCGCCAGCGCGTCCAGCGCGGCGCTCAGCGCGGGGACGTCGACCGGTCCGCGCAGGCGCAGGGCGGAGGGGAGGTTGTAGGCGGGGCTCCCGTGCTCCAGCTGGTCGATGAACCAGAGGCGCTGCTGCGCGAAGGAGAGCGGGAGGTCGCGGCCTCGCGGCACCCGCGCGAGCGGCGGCGCCTGTACGGCCGGCCGGTCCCGCAGCAGCGGCTCCACGCGCGCGGCAAGCCCCGCCGGAGTGGGCGCCTCGAACAGGGCGCGCAGCGGCACCTCCACCCCCAGCGCCGCGCGGATGCGGGAGACGACCTGCGTCGCCAGGAGCGAGTGGCCGCCCAGCTCGAAGAAGTCGTCCTCCACCCCCACCCGCTCCCGGTGGAGCACTCCCGCCCAGATCCCGCACACGATCTCCTCCGTGGGCGTCCGCGGCGGCGCGTGCTCCTCGCCGGGGGAGGCGGACGGCGCCGGGAGCGCGCGGCGGTCCGTCTTCCCCGTGGGGGTGAGCGGGAGCCGCTCCAGGACCACGTACGCCCCCGGCACCATGTGCTCCGGGAGCCGCTCCCGCAGCCACCCCCGAAGCTCCGCGGCGGGGAGCTCCGCCCCGTCCCGCGGCGACACGTAGGCCACCAGCCGCTTCCCGCCGGGCGCGTCCTCCCGCGCCACCACCGCCGCCTCGCGCACCCGCTCGTGCCCCAGCAGCGCGGCCTCCACCTCGCCCGGCTCCACGCGGAAGCCGCGCACCTTGACCTGGTGGTCCACCCGGCCCAGGAACTCCAGCGCCCCCTCCCCCCGCCAGCGCGCCCGGTCCCCGCTCCGGTACATCCGCGCTCCCGGCTCCGCGGCGTAGGGGTCGGGGACGAACCGCTCCGCCGTGGCGTCCGGGCGGTCCAGGTAGCCGCGCGCCAGGCACCCCCCGCCCAGGTACAGCTCTCCCGGAACGCCGGGCGGGAGGGGACGGAGGCGCGCGTCCAGCACGTAGCAGCGCGCGCTCGCGACCGGCCCGCCGATGTCGGGGAGGAGCGGCCACGCCGCGGGGTCGCCCGCCAGGGTGCGCGAGGTGACCACGTGCGTCTCGGAGGGGCCGTACTGGTTGTGCAGCGGGATCTCCAGGGCGCCGAACCAGGCGCGGATCGATTCCGTGCTGCGGAGCTGCTCCCCGGCGGTCACCACGTCGCGCAGCGCCGCGGGCGCGCTCCCGCGGGCCACGGCCTCCTCCGCCAGCTGCTGCAGCGCCACGTAGGGGAGGAAGAGCCGCTCGACGCCCTCCTCCTCCAGCACCCGCAGCACGGCGGCCGGGTCCTGCCGGGTCTCCTCGTCCACCAGCACCAGTCTCCCGCCGGACGTCCAGCAGGAGAAGATCTCCTGGAAGGCGACGTCGAAGCCGATGGTGGTGAACTGCAGGGTGGCGGCGGCGCGCGGCTCCCTCCAGTCGCGCTCCTGCCAGTCGAGGAGGCCGGCGAGCGGGCCGTGCGGCATCGCCACGCCCTTGGGGCGGCCGGTGGAGCCGGAGGTGAAGACGACGTACGCCAGGTTCTCCGGGGCCACCTCCACCGCGGGCGGCGCGGCGCTCTCGCGGGCGATCTCGTCCGCGTCGGCGTCGAGGCGCACCACGGCGGCGCCGCTCTCCGGGAGGCGGGGCTCCAGCCGCGCCTGGGTCAGCAGCACCCGGGCGCCGGACTCGGCGAGCATGAAGGCCAGGCGCTCGGCGGGGTAGGCGGGGTCCAGGGGGACGCAGGCGCCGCCCGCCTTGAGCGTCCCCAGCACCCCCACCAGCATCTCCACCGAGCGCGCGGCGCACAGCGCCACCCGCGCGTCCGGACCGACGCCCCGCCGTCGGAGGTGGTGCGCGAGCCGGTTGGCGCCCGCGTCCAGCTCCCGGTACGTGAGGCTCGTGCCCCCGTGGACGAGCGCGACGGCCTCCGGGGTGAGCCGCGCCTGCCGCTCGAACCGCTCGTGCAGCGCGATCGGGGGATGGACGCGCCCGGCGGGGTTCCACCGCTCCAGCACCTGCGTCCGCTCCTCCGCCGTGAGCAGGGGGAGGTCGGAGAGGGGGCGCCGCGGGTCCCGCAGCGCGCCTTCCAGCAGGAGGCGGAAGTGCCCCAGCATGCGCGCGGCGGTGGACGCCTCGAACAGGTCGGTCCGGTAGCGCAGAGTGCCCCACAGCCGGTCCGTCCCCTGGTGGAGGGAGAAGTTCAGGTCGTGCTGGGCGACGCCTCCCGCGTCGGGGATCGGCTCCGTCCGCAGTCGGCCCAGGCGGAGCACGGCCTCCTCCACCGTCTGCAGGGCGAACATCACCTGGAAGAGGGGCGAGTGCGCCAGGCTCCGCTCGGGCTGCAGCTCTTCCACCAGGCGCTCGAAGGGGATCTCCTGGTGCTGGAAGGCGCCCAGCGTCGTTTCCCGCACGCGCCCCAGCAGCTCCAGGAAGGAGGGGTCGCCGGAGAGGTCGGTGCGCAGGACGAGCGTGTTGACGAAGAAGCCGACCATCGGCTCCAGCTCGGTCCGGGTGCGCCCCGCGACGGGGGAGCCCACCACCACGTCCTCCTGCCCCGAGTACCGGCCGAGGAGGAGCTGCCACGCCGCCAGCAGCGCCATGAAGGGGGTGGCACCCTCCCGCCGCGCCAGCGCCCGCAGCTCGCGCGTGGCTTCCGGGTCGAGCACGAGGGGCTCGTCGGCCGCGGGAGCCCCGGCCACCGGGGCGCGGGGACGGTCGGTGGGGATCTCCAGCAGGGGAGGCGCCCCCGCCAGGCGCTCGCGCCACCAGCCGAGCTGCCGCTCCAGCGTCTCGCCGGAGAGCCAGGCGCGCTGCCACGCCGCGTAGTCGGCGTACTGCACCGGGAGCGCGGGGAGGACGGGCTCGCGCCCCGCGGTGAAGGCTGCGTACAGCTCGGACACCTCGCGCACCAGCACGCCCGTGGACCAGGCGTCGCCGACGACGTGGTGGAGGGTGAAGAGGAGCGCCCACTCCTCTTCGCTCAGCCGCAGGAGCGCGGAGCGCAGCAGCGGGCCGCGCGCCAGGTCGAAGGGGCGCAGCGACTCCTCCGCCACGAGCCGCAGAGCCTCCGCCTCGCGCGCCTCCCGCGGCAGCCCCCCCAGGTCGGCCACCTCCAGCCTCGCGGGAGCGGGGGCGTGGATCACCTGGACGGGCCCGCTCTCGCCCTCGGCGAAGACGGTGCGCAGCGACTCGTGACGCGCCGCCACGGCGGAGAGCGCGCGCCGCAGCGCCGCCACGTCCAGCTCCCCCCGGAGACGCAGGGGAAAGGGCATGTTGTAGGCGGCGCTCCCCGGCTCCAGGCGGTCGATGAGCCAGAGGCGCTGCTGCGCGAAGGAGAGCGGCGGCGCCGCGCCGCGCGGAAGCGGGACGAGCGGCGGGGCCCCCGCCGGGCCGCCCTCCATCCGCAGCGCGTCGACGCGCTCCGCGAGCCGCGCCACCGTGGGCGCCTCGAAGAGCGCCCGCAGCGGCAGCTCCACGCCGAGCGCCTCCCGCACCCGCGACACCACGCGCGTGGCCAGGAGCGAGTGCCCGCCCAGCTCGAAGAAGTCGTCGTGCGCGCCCACCCGCTCCGCGCCCAGCACCTCCGCGAAGATCCCCGCCACCACCTCCTCGGTCGGCGTGCGCGGCGCCGCGTACGCCTCCTCCCCCACCCCCGAAGGCGCGGGGAGCGCCCGCCGGTCCAGCTTCCCCGCCGGGGTCAGCGGGAGCGCCTCCAGCTCCACCACCGCGCCCGGGACCATGTACTCCGGGAGCCGCCGCCGCGCCCGGTCCCGGACCTCCGTCACGGAGAGCGCGCCGTTCGCCGCCACCACGTACCCCACCAGCATCCGCCGCCCCGGCGCGTCCTCGCGCACCACCACGGCCGCCGCCCGCACCCCCGGGTGCTCCAGCAGCGCCGCCTCCACCTCCCCCGGTTCGATCCGCAGCCCCCGCAGCTTGACCTGCTCGTCCACGCGCCCCAGGAACTCCAGCTCCCCCGGTGCGGAGCCAGCGCACCCGGTCCCCCGTCCGGTACAGCCGCGCCCCCGCCTCCCCGGAATGCGCGTCCGGGACGAACCGCTCCGCCGTCAGCTCCGCCCGCCCCAGGTACCCCCGCGCCAGCCCAGCCCCGCCCACGCACAGCTCCCCCGGCACCCCCGCCGGAACCGGCTCGCCCCGCCGGTCCAGCACGTACGCCCGCGCGCCGACCACCGGCCGCCCGATCGGCGGCGCCTCCGCCGCTCCCTCGGCGCACAGGTGCCCGGTGGCGTAGATGGTGGTCTCGGTGGGACCGTACATGTTCAGCAGCCGCCGCCCCGCGGACCACCGCGCCGCCAGCTCCCCGGAGCACCGCTCCCCGCCCGTGCTCACCGTGCGCAGCGCCGGGAAATCGATGTCCGGCAGCGACTCCAGGAGCGAGGGAGTGCTCACCCACACGTCGATCTCCCGCTCCCGCAGCAGGGCGCCCAGCGCCGTCCCCGAGAGGACCGTCTCCCGGTCGGCTACGTGCAGCGCCGCTCCCGAGAAGAGCGCCAGGAAGACCTCCAGCAGCGAGGCGTCGAAGCTCAGCGACGCCGTCTGCAGGACGCGGCTCCCGGGCCCCGCACCGAAGGTCTCCACCGCCTGCGAGAGCAGGTTGGAGGCTGCCCCGTGCGTGACCGCGACCCCCTTGGGCTGCCCCGTGGAGCCGGAGGTGTAGACGACGTAGGCGAGGTTCTGGGGCGTGGCCTCGGCGCCCCCCACCCCCGCCCCTCCCCCGCCTGCGGGGGAGGGGAGAACAGCATAGCGCTCGGGAGACACCGGGCTGGCGTCCGTGGGGGCGCCCCCACCCGGCTCGCTTAGGCTCGCCACCCTCCCCCAATTCTGGGGGAGGGCTGAACTGCTGGTGTCTTGCTCCCCTCCCCCCTTGTGGGGGAGGGGCCGGGGGTGGGGGGTATCCAGCACCACCACCTCGCCCCCGAACTCCGGCACCCTCTCCGCCAGCCGCCCCACGGTGAGCACGACGCGCGCGCCGGAGTCGGCCAGCATGAAGGCGAGCCGGTCCGCGGGATACGCCGGGTCCAGGGGGACGTAGACCCCGCCGGCCCTGAGCACGCCCAGCAGCGCCACCACCAGCTCCACGCCGCGCTCCAGGCAGACGCCGACCGGGACCTCCGGGCCGACGCCGCGCGCGCGCAGCTCGCCCGCCAGCGCACCGGCGCGCGCGTCCAGCTCCGCGTAGGTGAGGCTCGTGTCGCCGTGGACGACGGCGGGAGCGCCGGGCGTGCGGGCCGCCTGCGCCGCGAACAGGTCGTGGAGGCACGCGGGGCGCCGGTCCACGGCCGCGCCGGCGCTCCACTCCTCCAGCACCCGCGCGCGCTCGGCGGGGGTGAGCATCCCGGCCTCGCCGACGCGCCGCCCGGGGTCGGCGGCGAGCGACTCGAGCAGCGCGGCGAAGTGCGCGGCCATCCCCTCCACGGTGGAGCGCTCCCACAGCCCCACCCGGTAGGTGAGGGAGCCCCGCACCCCGTCTCCCGCCTCCGCCAGTCCGAGCGCCAGGTCGACCTTGGCGGCCTCGCTCCCGGTTTCCAGCGGCTCCAGGCGCACCTCGGCCAGTCGCAGCTCCGCCCCGGCTCCAGCGGCCTCGTCCAGCGTGAACGTCACCTGGAAGAGCGGGGTGTGAGCGAGGCTCCGCTCCGGCGCCAGCTCCTCCACCAGTCGCTCGAAGGGGAGGTCCTGGTGCTGGTAGGCGCCCAGCGTCGTCTCCCGGATCCGGCCCAGCAGCTCGCGGAAGGTGAGGCCGTCGTCCAGCTCCGTGCGCAGGACGAGGGTGTTCACGAAGAAGCCGATCAGCCCCTCGGTCTCGCTCCGCGTGCGCCCCGCGATCGGACTCCCCACCACCACGTCGTCCTGCCCCGAGTACCGCGAGAGCAGGAGCTGCCAGGCGGCGAGGACGGTCATGAACAGCGTCGCCCCCTGGCCCCGGCTCAGCGTCCGGAGCTTCTCCGACAGCTCCGCCGGGAGCGCGAGGGGGACGCTCCCGGCGCGCGCGTCGGGGACGGTGGGACGCGGGCGGTCCGTGGGGAGCTCCAGCACGGGGGGCGCCCCGGCGAGCCGCTCCCTCCACCAGCCGAGCTGGGCCTCCAGGACCTCGCCGCTCAGCCACTCCCGCTGCCAGGCGGCGAAGTCCGCGTACTGCACCGGCAGCTCCGGGAGCGGCTCACCGGCGTAGAGCGCCGAGACCTCGCGCACCAGCACGTCCATGCTCCACGCGTCGCTGACCGCGTGGTGCAGGGTGAAGAAGGCCGCGTGGTCGTCCTCGTCCAGCCGGACCAGCGCGGCGCGCAGGAGCGGCCCGCGCGCCAGGTCGAAGGGCCGCTTCGCCTCTGTCGCAGCCAGGCGTCGGACCTCGGCCTCCCGCGCCGCCTCCGGGAGGCGGGCCAGGTCGAGGAGCGGGAGGGGGACGGGAGCCGGGGCGTCGACGTGCTGCACGGGCTCGCCGCCCCGCGCCACGAAGCGGGTGCGGAGCGACTCGTGGCGGCGCACCAGTGCGTCGAGCGCGGCGCGCAGCGCGCGCAGGCCCAGGCGTCCGCGCAGGCGAAGCGCGGCCGGGACGTTGTAGACGCTGCTCCCCGGCTCCAGCTGGTCGATGAACCAGAGGCGCTGCTGGGCGAAGGAGAGCGGGAGCGGGCGGTCGCGCGGGACCCGCCGGATGGGCGGGACCTTTGCTTCGCCGCCGGACCGACGCAGCGCCGCGACGTGCTCCGCCAGAGCCGCCACGGTGGGGTGCTCGAAGAGCGTCCGCAGCGGCAGCTCCACGCCGAGCGCCTCCCGCACGCGCGAGACCAGGCGCGTGGCCAGCAGGGAGTGCCCGCCCAGCTCGAAGAAGTCGTCGTGTACGCCGACGCGCTCCACGCGCAGCACCTCCGCCCAGGCGCCGGCCAGAGCGCGCTCGGTCCCGTCCCGCGGCGCGACGTGCTCGCGCCCGGTCTCCCCCTCGGGGGCGGGGAGGGCGCGCCGGTCCAGCTTCCCGTTGGGGGTGAGCGGGAAGGCCTCCAGCGCCACGAAGGCCGAGGGCACCATGTGCTCCGGGAGGTGCCCCTTCAGGTGCTCCCGCAGCTCGCCGGGCGCGGGGGCGTTGCCGCCGGCCGTGTAGTAGGCCACCAGGCGCCGGTCCCCCGGCGCGTCCTCGCGCACCAGGACCACGGCTTCCCGCACGGCCGCGTGCCGCTCCAGCGCGGCCTCCACCTCGCCGGGCTCGATGCGGAAGCCGCGCACCTTGACCTGCTGGTCGATGCGCCCCAGGAACTCCAGCGTCCCCTCCGCCAGCCAGCGCACCCGGTCCCCCGTGCGGTACGCGCGGGCTCCCGCCTCCGCCGAGAAGGGGTCGGGGACGAAGCGCTCCGCCGTCAGCGCGGGCCGTCCCAGGTAGCCGCGCGCCACTCCCTCGCCCCCGATGAGCAGCTCCCCGGGCACCCCCGCCGGCACCGGCTGCCCCGCGCGGTCCAGCACGTAGAGCCGCACGTTCCCCGTCGGCCGGCCCACGGGGAGGTTGCTCCACCGCGAGCCGTCCTCTCCCGCCTCCAGGTGCAGCGTGGTGGAGGTGCAGGCCGTCTCCGTCAGCCCGAAGACGTGGACGAGGGGGACGCGCAGCCGCGCCCACTCGCGCAGCCGCTCCGCCGCGACGCGCTCGCCCCCGACGAGCACCCGGCGCACGGAGGCGGGGACGCTCCGTCCCTGCTCGGTGAGCTCGCGCACCCACTCGTGCCAGTAGGCGGTGGGGAGCTCGAAGGTGGTGACGCCCTCCTCCTCGACGACGCGCAGGAGGGTCTCCGGGGAGAACAGCTCCTCGCGGGAGAGGACGACGGCGGCGCCGGAGAGCCAGGCGGGGAAGATCTCCTCGACGACGACGTCGAAGCCGGGGGAGGCGAACTGGAGGACGCGGTCGTCGGGCCCGAGGCCGAGGCGGCGGGCCATGTCGGTGGCGAAGTTGACGACCGCGCGGTGGGGGACGGCGACGCCCTTGGGGGTGCCGGTGGAGCCGGAGGTGTAGATGACGTAGGCCAGGTTGTCCACCGAGGCCTCGGCAACACCCCCCACCCCCGACCCCTCCCCCACAAGGGGGGAGGGGAGAACAGCCGCGCCCGTGGCAGGCCCCCTCCCCCAACCCCTCCCCCGCAAGCGGGAGAGGGGCTGGATCTCGCTGTCGTCCGGCAGTTCAGTCCGCGAAGGCGAGACTTTGTGCCGTTGTTGCAGCGAATTCATTCGCCCGGCTCGGAGCCGAGGAATGGTCGTCGTGCTCCCCTCCCCCCTTGTGGGGGAGGGGCCGGGGGTGGGGGGTCCCGAGGTGGACGACGACGCCCGCGTACCCTGCCAGCTTCTCCTCCAGCCCGGCCTGCGTCAGCACCAGGCGCGCGCCGGAGTCCTCCAGCATCCAGGCCAGGCGCTCGGCCGGGTAGGCGGGGTCCAGGGGGACGTAGGCGCCGCCGGCCCGGAGCACGGCGAGGATCGCCACCGGCATCTCCGGCGAGCGCTCCACGCAGATGGCCACGCGCGCCTCGGGGCGGACGCCGAGCGCGCGCAGCCGGCGCGCGAGGCGGCCGGCGTCGCGGTCCAGCTCGGCGTACGAGAGGGCGCGGCCTTCGAAGAGGACCGCGGGGGCGCCGGGGGTGCGCGCGGCCTGCTCGGAGACCAGCTCGTGGAGGGAGCGCCCGCGCGGGTAGTCGCGCGCGGTGGCGTTCCAGGCGTCCAGGAGCTGCGCCCGCTCCCCGGGCGAGAGGAGCGACACCTCCGAGAGGGGGCGCTCCGGCGCGTGGAGCACGGCGTCGAGGAGGAGGCGGAAGTGCTCCAGCATGCGCTCCACCGTGGGAGCGTCGAACAGGTCCGTGCGGTAGCCCAGGGCTCCCCGGAACTGCTCGGGGCCCTCGCGGAGGGAGAAGTCCAGGTCGAACTGCGACACCCCCTCCCCCGACTCGAGCGGCTCCATGCGGAGGTCGCCCAGGCGGAGCGCGCCCAGGTCGACGTTCTGCAGCGCGAACATCACCTGGAAGAGCGGGGTGTGCGTGACACTCCGCTCCGGCGCCAGCTCCTCCACCAGGCGCTCGAAGGGGAGGTCCTGGTGCTGGTACGCCCCCAGCGTCGTTTCCCGGACGCGGGCCAGCACCCCGTGGAAGGACGGGTCGCCGGCAAGGTCCACCCGGAGCGCGAGCGTGTTCACGAAGAAGCCGATCAGCCCCTCCGTCTCCACCCTGCGGCGGTTGGCGACGGCCGTCCCCACCACCACGTCCTCCTCCCCCGAGTAGCGCCCCAGCAGGAGCTGCCACGACGCCAGGAGCACCATGAACGTCGTCGCCCCCTCGCGCCGCGCCGCCTCCCGCACCCCGTGCGACGCCGTGCGAGAGAGCGCGAAGTCGAGGGTCCGCGTGCTCACGCCGGCCAGCGGGCGGTGCGGGCGGTCGGTGGGGAGGTCCAGGGTGGAGGGCGCGCCGGCCAGGCGCTCGCGCCACCAGCCGAGCTGGCGCTCCAGCCGCTCCCCGGCCAGCCAGGCGCGCTGCCAGAGCGCGTAGTCCGCGTACTGCACCGGGAGCGGGGGGAGGGGAGAGGGCTCGCCGCGGAGCAGCGCCTGGTAGAGCGCCGAGACCTCGCGCACCAGCACGCCCATGCTCCAGCCGTCGCTCACCACGTGGTGCAGCGTGAAGAAGACCGCGTGGTCCTCCGCGTCCAGGCGCACCAGCGTGGCGCGCAGGAGCGGCCCGCGCGCCAGGTCGAACGGGCGCCGCGCCTCCTCCCCGGCCAGCCGCAGCACCCCCGCCTCGCGCTCTTCCGGGGGGAGGGCGGACAGCTCCACCACGGGAAGGCGCACCGGCGCGGGAGGGAGGACCACCTGGACGGGCGAGCCCTCCACCTCGGCGAAGACGGTGCGGAGCGCCTCGTGCCGCCGGACGATCCCGGCGAGGGCGCGCCGCAGCACGCCTACGTCCAGCGTCCCCCGCAGCCGCAGCGGGAACGGCATGTTGTGGGCGGGCGTCCCGGGGTCGAGCCGGTCCAGGAACCAGAGCCGCTGCTGCGCGAAGGAGAGCGGGACGGGGCCGTCGCCGCTCCGCGGACGGATCTCCTCCGGGTCGGGCTTCGCCTGCGCTTCCTGCTGGAGGAGCCTCTGGAGCAGGAGGCGGCGCTCCGGGGAGAGCCGCGCCAGCCGGTCGCTCGCGTCCGCCATCAGAGGGCGCCCTCCGCCAGGAGCCGCATCACCTCCTCGTCCGACAGCTCCTCCAGCCGGTCGAGCACGGCGTCCAGCACCTCCCCGGGCGCGGTCACCTCCGCCGGCTCCGCGGCGAGCCACGCGGCCAGCCCCGCCACGGTGGGCGACTCGAACAGCGCCCGCATCGGGAGGTCCACCCCGAACGCCCTGCGGATGCGCGCCAGGACCCGCGTGGCGAGGAGCGAGTGCCCGCCCACGTCGAAGAAGCCGTCCTCCACGCCCACCCGCTCCAGCCCCAGCACGTCGGCCACGATCTCCGCCAGCACTTCCTCCACCGGGGTGCGCGGAGCGACGTAGGCCGTGGGGTCGGCGCCGCGCTCCGGGGCGGGGAGGGCGCGCCGGTCGATCTTGCCGCCGGGGGTGAGCGGGAGCGCCTCCAGCACCACCAGGGCCGAGGGGACCATGTGCTCCGGGAGCCGCTCCCGCGCGTGGGTGCGCAGGTCGTCGGTCGAGATCCCGGTACCGTAGCCGGTGACGTATCCCACCAGGCGCCGCTCGCCGGGCGCGTCCTCCCGCGCCGTCACCACCGCCTCGCGCACGGAGGGGTGGGCGGCGAGCACGGCCTCGACCTCTCCGGGCTCGATGCGGAAGCCGCGCACCTTGACCTGCTGGTCCATCCGCCCCAGGAACTCCAGCGTCCCGTCCGCTCCCCGGCGCGCGCGGTCCCCGGTGCGGTAGGCGCGGGCTCCCGCCTCTCCCGAGAACGCGTCGGGGACGAAGCGCTCCGCCGTCAGGTCGGGGCGTCCCAGGTATCCCCGCGCCACGCCCGCGCCGCCCACGAGCAGCTCCCCGGGGACGCCGGCGGGCGCCAGGCGCCCCTCCGCGTCCACGACCCCGGCGCGCGCGCCCGGCACGGGGCGGCCCAGGGGCGCTCCGCGCACGGGCCCGGCCACCTCCAGCGCGGTGGCGACCACGGTGGTCTCGGTGGGGCCGTAGGCGACGAAGAACCGCCGCCCGCGCGACCAGCGGGCGACCGTCTCCGGCGGGCACGCCTCGCCCCCGGCGATCACCGTCCGCAGGTGGGGGAGGCCGTCCTCCGGGATGGCGCCGAGGAGGGCGGGGGGGAGGGCGGCGGCGGTGATGGCATGCTCGCGCAGCAGCTCCGCCAGCCGCTCCGGGGCCAGCTGGTCCTCGCGCCCGGCGACGTGCAGCTCGGCGCCCGTGGTGAGCGCCATGAACACGTCCAGCACGGCGGGGTCGAAGCCGAACGAGTACGTCTGGAGGAGCCGCGTCTCCGGCCCGATCCCGTGCAGTCGCGCGCAGGCGCCCACCACCGCGGCGAGCGCCCCGTGCGGCACGGCGACGCCCTTGGGCGCGCCAGTGGAGCCGGAGGTGTAGACGACGTAGGCGAGCGCTCGAGGGGAGACCTCGGCAGTACCCCCTTCCCCCGACCCCTCCCCCGCCAGCACCACTTCCACCCCCTCGCGCGCGACGCCCGCCTCCAGCCCCGGCTGCGTCACCGCCACGCGCGCCCCGGAGTCCGCCAGCATCCGGGCCAGCCGCTCCGAGCGGTACGCCGGGTCCAGCGGGACGAAGGCGCACCCCGCCCGGAGCGCGGCGAGCATCCCCACCACCATCTCCGCGCCCCGCTCCAGGTGGAGCGCCACGCGGTCCTCGGGGGCCACGCCGCGCCGCCGCAGGGCGCCGGCGAGCCGGGCGGAGCGGGCGTCCAGCTCCGCGTAGGTCAGCCGCTCCCCGCCGGCGACCACGGCCACGGCGTCCGGGCGTTCCCGGACCCGTGCGGCGAAGGCCTCGTGCACGGGCACGTCCGCGGCCTCTCCCGGGGCGCCGCTCCACTCCTCCAGGACCCGGCGGCGCTCCGCCGCGGAAAGGAGGTCCAGCTCCCCCAGCGTCCGCTCCGGATCGGCGGCCATCCCGGAGAGGAGCGCGCGCAGCTGCCCCAGGAGCCGCTCCACGGCCTCCGGGGCGAAGCGGTCGCGCCGGTACTCCGCCTCCAG
The DNA here is from genome assembly GCA_963733105.1 of uncultured Gemmatimonadales bacterium. Classification (GTDB taxonomy): domain Bacteria; phylum Gemmatimonadota; class Gemmatimonadetes; order Longimicrobiales; family Longimicrobiaceae; genus JAFAYN01. The sequence continues at coordinate 730,260 of CAVTCB010000018.1, forward strand.
CCGCAGCCGGGCCCCGGGGACGGCCACCAGGGTGAGCGGGAGGTCGGCCTGCTCGGTCGCCTCCTCGACGCGGACGGTGAAGCCGCGCTCTCCGCCCGCGACCACGTCCTCCACCGGGTGGTTCTGGAAGACCAGCACGCTCTCGAAGAGCGGCTGCGAGGCGGGGACGCCGGTCCAGGAGCGGATCTGCACCAGCGGGGTGTAGGCGTGCTCGCGCGCGGCGGCGAGCTGCCGCTGGAGGGCGGCCAGCCACTCCGGGAGGCGCTCCCGGGGCTCGACCCGCGCCCGCACGGGGACGGTGTTGATGAAGAGCCCCACCGTTTCCTCCACTCCCGGCAGCTCCCCGGGGCGCCCCGACACCACCGCGCCGAAGAGCACGTCCTCCTCCCCCGCGTAGCGCGAGAGCAGGAGCGCCCAGGCGCCCTGGAACAGGGTGTTCACGGTGAGCCGGTGGCGGCGCGCGGCCGCTTCCAGCGCGGCGGTCTCCGCCTCCGGGAGCTCCACGCGGAAGCGGCCGGGGGCGGGGCCGTCCTCCGGCGGACCGGCGGGGCGGGGGATCTCCAGCGGCGTGGGGGCGGAGACGCCGGCCAGCGCCTCTCTCCAGAACCGCTCCGCGATGGCGGGGTCGCGCTCCCGGAGCCAGGCCACGTAATCGCGGTACGGGGGGGCCTCGCCGAGGTCGAGCCCTTCGCCGCGGGAGTGCGCGTCGAAGAGCGCCACCACGTCCCGGAACACCAGGGGGATGCTCCACCCGTCGCTGACCAGGTGGTGGTGCGTCCACACCATCCGGTACAGGTCGTCGCGGAGGCGGAAGAGCGCCATCCGCATCAGCGGCGCGCGCGCGGGCTCGAACCCTTCCGCGCGGTCCTCGCGGAGGAACGCCTCCAGCCGCTCCGCACGCTCCGCGTCGGGGAGCGCCCGCCAGTCCTCCTCGCGGAAGGGGAGGTCGGCGCGCCGGTGCACCACCTGGAGCGGGGCTTCCACCCCCTCCCACACGAAGCCGGTGCGGAGCGCCGGGTGGCGGTCCACCGCGCCCTGCCAGGCGCGGCGGAGCGCCGCCACGTCCACGCCGCCCTCCAGCGTGAAGACGAGCTGCCCCACGTACCCACCCCCGCCCGGGGCGAGGAGGGTGTGGAAGAGCATCGCCTCCTGCATGGGGGAGAGCGGGTACGCGTCCTCCTCCCCCTCCGTCCGGAGAGCGGGGGCGGAGGAGCCGTTCCCGGCCACGGCGGCGAGCGGGGCCAGCTCCGCGATGGTGGGGTGCTCGAACAGGTGGCGCGGCTTCAGCTCCACGCCCGCCTTCCGCGCCCGGGCGACCGCCTGGATGGAAAGGACGGAGTCCCCGCCCAGCGAGAAGAAGTCGTCGTGCACGCCCACCCGGTCCAGGCGCAGCACCTCCCGCCACACCCCGGCCAGCACCTCCTCCACGGGGCCGCGCGGCGCCACGTACTCCGGCTCCCCGCCGTCCCGCGCGGGGGCCGGGAGCGCGGCGCGGTCCACCTTCCCGGTGGGGGTGAGCGGGAGCGCGTCCAGCGCCACCAGGCGCGAGGGGACCATGTACTCGGGGAGCCGGGCCCGCAGGTGCGCCCGCAGCTCCTCCGCGCCGGCCGGTCCGCGGGCCGTGTAGTAGCCCACCAGCCGGTCGTCGCGCAGCACGACGGCGGCCTCCGCCACGCTCCCGTGGTCCAGCAGCGCGGCCTCCACCTCGCCGGGCTCGATGCGGTAGCCGCGCAGCTTGACCTGCTCGTCGGCGCGGCCCAGGAACTCCAGCGTCCCGTCGTCCAGCCAGCGCGCGCGGTCCCCGGTGCGGTACAGCCGCCGCCCCGGCTCGCCGGAGAGGGCGTCGGGGACGAAGCTCTCCGCCGTGAGGTCCGGCCTCCCGCCGTACCCCCGCGCCACGCCTGGGCCGCCCAGGAGCAGCTCGCCGGGGACGCCGACGGGGAGCGGCCGGCCCGCGGCATCGCAGACGTAGACGCGCGCGTTGGGGAGCGGGGCGCCCAGCACGTAGCGCCCGGGGCGCGGCTCCCGCGCGTGGTGCGCGGTGCAGATGATCCCCCCCTCCGTGGGCCCGTAGAGCACGTGGGTCTCCGCGGCGGGGAAGGCGGCGCGCATCTCCTCCACGAGGTCGGGGGGGACGGCGTCGCCGCCCACGAAGGCGCGGCGCAGCCCCGGGAGGGAGCGCCCGGCGGCGGCGAGCGCCGCGACGAGCTGCCGCATCAGCGCGGGGACGGCGTGCAGCAGCGTGGCGTCCTCCGCCGCGCGCAGCAGCGCGTCCGGGTCGGCCAGCTGCTCCGCGGGGACCGTCCGCACCGCCCCCCCGGAGACCAGGGGGAGGAGCGTCTCCAGGAGCCAGATGTCGAAGGCGGGGGAGGCCAGCGAGGGCATCACGTCGCCCTCGCGGCGCCGAAGCGCTCCCGGGCTCCCAGGAGGGTGTCCAGCAGCGTCCCGTGCTCCACCCGCACCCCCTTGGGAGCGCCCGTGGAGCCGGAGGTGTGGATCACGTAGGCCAGGCTTTCCGGGAAGAGGGAGACCTCCACCGGCTCGCCGCTCTCCCCCGCGACCTCCTCCCCGTCGAGGACGAGCAGCTCCGCCCCGAGCCCGGCCAGCCGGTCCCGCAGCCGCTCCTCCGTGAGGAGCACGCGCACGGAGGCGTCGCGGACCACGCGGGCGATGCGCTCGTCCGGGTGCGCGGGGTCGAGCGGGACCCAGGCGCCCCCCGCCCTGAGGACGCCCAGGAGCGCCGCCACCGGGCGGGCCCGCGCTCCAGGCACGCGCCCACCGGCGACTCGGGGCCCACGCCCCGGCGGCGCAGCGCCCGGGCGATCCGGCCGGAGCGCGCCTCCAGCTCCGCGTAGCTCACGCGCTCCCCGCCCGCCAGCAGGGCGGGGGCGTCCGGCGTCCGCCGGGCGGTCTCCGAGAACAGCTCGTGCGCCAGCGGCGCGCGCGGGAAGGGGCGCGCGGTGTCGTTGAACCCGGACAGCACCCGCTCGCGCTCGCGGGGGCTCATCACCTCCAGCTCCGAGACGCGCCGCCCGGGGCCGGCCGCGATCTCCTCCAGCAGGTGGACGTAGCCGGCGAGCATCCGCTCCGCGGTGGCGGGGTCGAACAGGTCCAGGTTGTAGCCCACCACCCCGGCGACCGTCCCCTCCTCCGGGTACTCGCGCAGGAGGAAGTCCAGGTCGAACTTGGCCGTCCCGCTGTCCGCCAGCCCCCGGTCCTCGTAGTCCACGGCGCGGAGCCCCACCTGGGGGACCGGCCCGGCGAAGTGGGGGATGGGGCGCTCGAAGCCGAACACCACCTGGATCAGCGGGTTGCGGCTCAGGTCGCGCTCCAGGCGCAGCTCCTCCAGCAGCTTCTCCAGCGGGAGCTCCGCGTGCGCGTAGGCGCCCAGCGCCGCGTCGCGCACCCGCCCGAACAGCTCCGGGAGGGTGGGGTCGCCGTCCAGCCGGGTGCGGATGGGGAGCGTGTTGATGAAGAAGCCCATCAGCGGCTCGGTCTCGGGGCGGGCGCGGTTGGCGTCCACCGTCCCCACCACCAGGTCCTCCTGCGCCGAGTAGCGCAGCAGCAGGACCTTGTACGCCGCCATGAGGAGGATGAAGAGGGTGATCCCCTCCCGCGCGCACAGCGCCTCCAGCCGCTCCTTCAGCTCCGGGGAGACGTGCACCCGGTGCTGCGCCCCGCGGTAGCTGCGGACCGGCGGGCGGACGCGGTCGGTGGGGAGCTCCAGCGCCAGCGGCACCCCCTCCAGGCGCTCCCTCCAGTACGCCACCTGCTCCGCCAGGCGCTCGCCCGAGAGCCACTCCCGCTGCCAGACGGCGAAGTCGGCGTACTGCACCGGGAGCGGCGGGAGCGCGGGCTCCTCGCCCCGGACCAGCGCCGCGTAGCAGCGGACCCACTCCTCGAAGAAGATGGCGCCCGACCACCCGTCGGTGGCGACGTGGTGCGCGGTGGTCAGCAGCACCCAGTCCTCGTCGCCCAGGCGGAGGAGCCCGGCGCGGATGGAGGACTCGCGCGACAGGTCGAAGGGGCGCGCGGCGTCCACGGCGGCCAGGCGCCGGCTCTCGGCCTCGCGCTCCGCCTCGCCGGCCAGGCGGCGCAGGTCGGCCACCGGGAGGGGGAGGACGACGCGCGGGAGGATCAGCTGCACCGGCTCCCCGCCGCTCCCGGCGCGGTAGACGGTGCGCAGGACGGCGTGCCGCTCCACCACGCGGTTCAGGGCGCGCTCCGCCTCGGCCAGCCGGAGGGGTCCGCGGAAGCGGTAAGCAACGGGGACGTTGTAGAACGGGTTCCCGGGCTCCATCTGGTCCAGGAGCCACATCCGGTGCTGCTGGAAGGAGAGCGGGAGCGGCCCGTCGTGCGGCACCGGGAGGATCGGCGCGAGCTCGGCCTCCGGCGCGGTGCGGCGCAGCTCCTCGATGAGACGCGACAGCCCCGCCACGGTGGGTGCCTCGAAGAGCGAGGCCAGCGACAGCTCCACCCGGAAGGCGTCGCGCAGCCGCGAGATGATCTGCGTGGCGAAGAGCGAGTGCCCGCCCAGGGAGAAGAAGTCGTCGTGCACCCCCACCCGGCCGATCCCCAGCGCCTCCTGCCACGCCTCCGCCACCCGCCGCTCGGTCGCGTCGCGCGGCGCCGCGTACGGCGTCGCCAGCGCGGGGCGGGAGTAGAGCTGCGCCGCGTCGGGGACCCGCGTCTCCTCCGGGACGGCGGACGCGGGGGAGGAGGGGCGGCGGAGCGCCACGCGCACCCGGGGCTCGGCGCGGAGCGCGAGCACCCGGTCCAGCAGGGCGGCCCACTCCCCGGCCTCCGCGGGCTCCGCGTCCGGGTCGTCCAGCTCGTGGCCGTGGTCCCAGGCCACGGCCGTCCACCCCGCCCGGTGCCCCGCCGCGCGCCGCGCGGCGAACGCCGCCGCCACCTCCGCGGCGGCGGTCCGGTGCATCCGCAGCGAGCCCACGGGGGAGGCGGGGAGGACGCTCAGGAGGAGGCGGAAGTCGGGTGCCCCGCCCGCCAGCACCCGGTCCAGCGTTTCCATCTCCCCCAGCACGGCGCGCAGCTCCGCGGCCTCCGGCCCGGGTCCCATCGCCCGGAGCGGGACGGACTCCCCGGTGCGCCCCACCTCCACCGCGTGCACCACCCCCCGCAGCGCCCCGAAGCGCGCCTTCGCGGCGGCGAGCGCCCGCTCCACCTGCCCGGCGTCCTGCGCGTCCGCGCCGAGCGCCAGCACCCGGGCGCCGCGCGCCTCCATCCGGCGCACGCGTCCGATGGCGCGGCTCACGGGGTGCCGGCGGTCGTGGGTCGCCAGCCAGGCGTCCCACCCCTCGCGCTCCTCCGGGAAGGTCTCCCCCTCCAGCAGGAGCACCCCGGCCCCGCGGCTCGCCAGGTGCTCGGCCGCCGCCAGGGCGCGCGGCCCCGGCCTCCCGCACACCAGGTAGAAGCCGTCCTTCCGCAGGGAGACGCGGGCGCCGCCGCGCGCCGGCTCCTCCCGCCGCGTCCACCGGGTCCACCCCCGGAGCGCCGCCGCGGCCCCGCTCCCCCACCGCAGCTCGGCGCCCAGCGCCTCCGTCAGCGCCCCGTCCGCCGGGAGCACGTCCACCACGCGGCAGGCGAGCCCCGGGTACTCGCGCGGGATCGCCGCCGCCGGGCCCAGGAGCATGGCGCGCGCGGGCTCGGCCGCGTCGGCGCCGGTGGGGTCGAGGACGCGGCCGGTCACCACCTGCACGCGCCGCCGCCCCGCGCCGCCCTCCAGGGCGCGCGCCAGGTGGAGGAGGCTCGCGTACCCCATCCGGTGCACGCGCTCCACCTCCTCGGCTTCCGTGTCCGGGAGGCTCCACAGGTGCACCCACTCCTCCGGCGCCGGGCCGTCCCGCTCCAGCGCCTCGCGGAGCGCCGCGTAGTCCTCGCCGCGCTCCGGCCGCAGCCGGAAGGAAGCCGTCCCCGTCCGCTCGAAGGCGGCGCCGGGCTCCACCTCCACCACCCGGTGGCCGTCCGCTCGCAGCGCCGCTGCCAGCCGCGCGCCGACCCCCCGCCCGTCCAGGAGGAGCACCCAGCCCCGCGGGGCGTCCTCCTCCACCGCCGGGAGGGGGCTCCGCCGCCACGTGGTCACCCACGGCACCGCCGCGCCCTCCGCCTCCGGCCGGCGCCCGCGCCGCTTCCGCTCCCCGCGCGCCGGGAGGTCCACCCAGAAGCGCTGCCGCTCCCACGGGTAGGTGGGGAGGGGGACGCGGCGTCGGCGCTCCCCGGCGGCGAAGGCGCTCCAGTCCACCCGCGCCCCCGCCATCCACGCCCTCCCCAGGCTCTCCAGCAGGAAGGCGGGGTCCGGCTGGCGGGTGTACGCGTGCCGGAGCGACGCCAGGACGGACGATTCCGGCGCCCCCGCGGCGAGGGCGAAGGTGCCCAGCGTGCGCCCGGGTCCCACCTCCAGGAGGAGCCGGCCGGGCTCTTTCAGCAGGGTTGCGAGGCACTCCGCGAAGCGCACGGTGCGGCACAGGTGCCGCGTCCAGTACTCCGGGTCGGTCGCCTCCTCCGCCGTGATCCACGTCCCCGTCACGTTGGAGAGGAAGGGGAGGGAGGGCGCGCGCAGCGGCGTCCGGCGCACCCGCTCCGCCAGGCGCGCGGCCACGGGCTCCATCCCCGGGGAGTGGAAGGCGTGCGAGGCGGCGAGCCGGCGGCACGCCACGCCCTCCCCCGTCAGCCGGGCCTCCAGCTCCGCGACCGCCTCCACGGGGCCGGAGAGGGTGCACAGCCCCGGCGCGTTGACCGCCGCCAGCGCGATCCCCCCGCCCAGGAGCGGCTCCAGGCGCGCGGGGTCCATCGGCACCGCCAGCATGGCCCCGGGCGGGAGCTCCGCCACCAGGCGCGCCCGCTCGGCCACCAGCGCCAGTGCGTCCGGCAGCTCGAAGACCCCCGCCAGCGTGGCCGCCACGTACTCGCCCAGCGAGTGCCCCAGGAGCGCCGCGGGCGCCACACCCCAGCTGGCCCACAGGCGCGCCAGCGCGTACTCCACCACGAAGACCGCCGGGTGCGCCAGCTCCGTGCGCGCCAGGCCATCCGTGCCGGCGTCGGAGCCGTCGCGCCCCAGCATGCGGCGCAGGTCGGTCGTCCCGTTCACATCGGCGCCGGGGCGCTGCCCGGCGGGGGGCTCGCCGGGGAAGAGGACGCCGCGCAGGTCGGTGCCCAGGAGGGGGAGGAGGATCTCCGCGCAGCGGTCCACCTCCTGGCGGAACACCGGCTCCGCCTCGTACAGCCCGCGCGCCATCTGCGGGTAGTGGTCGCCCAGCCCGGGGAAGAGGAAGACGACGTCGCGCTCGTCCCACTCCTCCGCGGCGTCCCGGATGCGCGACGCGTCGCGCGACTCCAGGGCGGCGGCGGCTTCCTCCCGGCCGCGGGCCACCAGCGCGCGGCGGTGCCCGAAGCGGCGCCGCCCCGCGCGGAGCGTGTGCGCCACGTCCGCCAGCTCCTGCTCCGGGTGCTCGCGGAGGTGCCGCGCCAGCCGGTCGGTGGCCGCCTCCAGCGCGGCGGCGCTGCGCGCGGAGAGGAGGAGGAGCTGGAGGGGGCGCGACGGTCCCGAGGGCTCCGCCTCCGGCGCCTCCTCCAGCACCACGTGCGCGTTGGTCCCGCCCATCCCGAACGAGGACACCCCCGCCCGGCGAGGCTCTCCGTCCGTCGTCCAGGGGCGGAGACGCGCGTTGACGAAGAAGGGGGAGCGCTCGAAGTCCACCTTCGGGCTGGGACGCTCGAAGTGCAGGGTGGGGGGGATCTCCCCGTGCTCCAGGGCGAGCACGGTCTTGATCAGCCCCGCCACCCCGGCGGCGGCGTCCAGGTGCCCCACGTTGCTCTTCACCGAGCCCAGCGCGCAGAACCCCGTCCGGTCGGTGCGGGCGCGGAACGCCTGGGTCAGCGCCTCCAGCTCGATGGGGTCGCCCAGCTCGGTGGCGGAGCCGTGCCCCTCCACGTAGGAGACCTCGTCCGGCTCCACTCCGGCCACCGCCAGCGCCTCCGTGATGGCGCGAGCCTGCCCGCTCCGGCTGGGGGCCGAGTAGCCGATCTTGGCGGAGCCGTCGTTGGTCACGGCGGTGCCGCGGATCACGGCGTGGATGGTGTCGCCGTCGGCGAGGGCGTCCTCCAGCCGCTTCAGCACCACCACTCCCACGCCGCTCCCCGGCACGGTGCCGCGCGCCTCCGCGTCGTACGAGCGGCACGCCCCGTCGGGGGAGAGGATCCCGCCCTGCTCCGAGAGGTACCCCTTCTCCTGGGGGACCTGGACGGCGGACCCGCCCGCCAGCACCATGTCCGACTCCCCCTCCAGCAGGCTCTGGCACGCCAGGTGGACGGCCACCAGCGAGGAGGAGCACGCCGTCTGCACGTTGAGGCTGGGCCCCTCCAGCCCCAGGAGGAAGGAGGTGCGGGTGGCCACGTTGAAGGGGGCGTTCCCGAGCTGGATCTGGAGCGTGGCGTGCCGGAGCGCGGGGTGCCGCTCCAGGAGCTGCCAGTAGCCGTTCAGCTCCGCCCCCGAGAAGACGCCGACGCGCCCGGGAACCGTCCCCGGGTCGTACCCGGCGGTCTCCAGCGCCTCCCAGGCGCACTCCAGGAAGAGCCGCTGCTGCGGGTTCAGGAAGACGGCGTCGCGCGGGGAAAGGCCGAAGAACTCCGCGTCGAAGAGGTCCACGTCGCGCAGCATCCCCGACGCGCGCACGTAGCCGGGGCTGCGCAGGCGGTCGGGGGCGACGCCCGCCGCGAGGAGCTGCTCCTCGCTGAAGCGGGTGATGGCGTCCACCCCGCCGCGGAGGTTGCTCCAGAACTCCTCCAGGTCGCGCGCGCCGGGAAAGCGCCCCGCCATCCCGACGATCGCCACCTCGTGCCCGCCGTACGGCTCCATCTCGGACTTCTCGCTCATCAGGACGTGTGCTCTAGGAAGGGTCGCGCGACCGGGAGCCGGCCCGCGACAGGCGCGTCCGCTGCCGGTGTGCCCTGCGCGCCTCGGCCCGGTCCAGCCCCTCCTGCGGCGCGTCGTCGGCCTCGCGGCGGTCCAGGTGGCGCGCCAGCTCCGCCAGGGTGGCGAACCGGAACAGCTCCGCCAGCGAGATGTCCCCGCCGAACTGCTCCTGCAGGCGCGCGTGGAGCCGCACCAGGAGGAGGGAGTGCCCCCCCAGCTCGAAGAAGTTGTCGTGGACGCCCACCCGCTCCGCCCCCAGCAGCTCCGCCCAGATCCCGGCCACCCGCACCTCCGTGGAGCTGCGCGGCGCCACGTACTGCCGTGCGGAGCGGGGTTCCGGTGCGGGGAGGGCGCGCCGGTCCAGCTTGCCGTTGGGGGTGAGCGGCAGGGCGTCCAGCGTCACCAGGGCGGAGGGGAGCATGTACTCCGGGAGCCGCCCCCGGAGGTGCGCGCGCAGCTCCTCGGCGGACGGCGCCTCCCCCTCCGCCGGGACCAGGTACGCGACCAGGCGCCGCTCGCCGGGCGCGTCCTCGCGCACGACGACCGCCGCCTCCCGTACCCGCGGGTGCGCGTGGAGCGCGGCCTCCACCTCGCCGGGCTCCACGCGGAAGCCGCGCACCTTGACCTGCTGGTCCATGCGCCCCAGGAACTCCACCTCGCCGCGCGCGCTCCAGCGCACCCGGTCGCCCGTGCGGTACAGCCGCGCCCCGGGCTCGCCGCCGAAGGGGTCGGGGACGAAGCGCTCCGCCGTCGGCTCCGGCCGGTCCAGGTAGCCGCGCGCCAGCCCGGCGCCGCCCGCGTACAGCTCGCCCGGCACCCCCGGCGGCACGGGCCGGAGCCCCGCGTCCAGCACGTACGCGCGCGTCCCCGCGATCGGCCGCCCGACGGGGACCGTCCCGCGCGCCGCGTCGTCGGGCTCGACGGCGTGGGTGCAGGTGAAGGTGGTGTTCTCGGTGGGGCCGTAGCCGTTGACCAGCCGCGTCCCCGGGAGCGCCTCCAGGGCGCGCCGCACGTGCGCGGGGGAGAGCACGTCCCCGCCGGCCAGGAGCTGCCGCACGCCCGCGAGCGCCCGCGGCTGCTCGTCCACCACCAGGTGGAAGAGGCCGGCGGTGAGCCACAGGGTGGTGACGCCCTCCCGCGCCACCAGCTCGGCGAGCCGCGGCACGGTGGGCAGTCCCGGGGGGCGCCAGCACCAGCCGCGCGCCGTTGAGCAGGGCGCCCCAGATCTCGAAGGTGGCGGCGTCGAACCCCACGGGCGCGAGCTGGAGGAAGACCTCGTCCGGACCGAAGCGCACGTAGCCGGTGTCCCGGACCAGGCGCGCCACCGCCCGGTGCGGCACGGCGACCCCCTTGGGGGTGCCGGTGGAGCCGGAGGTGTAGATGACGTAGGCCAGACCGTCGGGGGAGACGTCGGGCTCCGGCGTGCCCCCGGCGGCACCCTCCTCCCCGTCCACCAGCACCTCCCCCCCGAACATCGACAGGCGCTCCCGCGTCTCCTCCTGCGCCAGCACCACGCGCACGCGGGAGTCCGCCATCATGAAGGCCAGGCGCCCGGCCGGGTACTCCGGGTCGAGCGGGACGTAGGCGCCGCCGGCCCTGAGCACGGCGAGCATGGCGACCACCAGCCCCGGAGAGCGCTCCATGCAGATCCCCACCCGCGTCTCCGGCCCCACGCCCCGGCCGCGGAGGTCGCGCGCCAGCCGGCCGGCGCGCGCGTCCAGCTCCGCGTAGGTGAGCGTTCCGCCCTCGAACGCCAGCGCGACCGCGTCGGGCGTGCGCGCCGCCTGCTCCGCGAAGAGCGCATGCACGCTCGCCCGCGGGTACGCGTCCTCCGTGGCGCTCCACTCCTCCAGCACGAGGCGGCGCTCGGCGGGGGTGATCCACTCCAGGTCGGAGAGGCGGCGCGCGGGGTCGGTCGCCATGGCTTCCAGGAGCACGACCAGGTGCTCCGCCATGCGCGCGGCGGTGGCGGCCTCGAACAGGTCGGTGCGGTACTCCAGCGAGCCGGTGATCCGCTCCCCCTCGTCGGCGAGCGAGAGCACCAGGTCGAACTTGGTGGCCCCCGTGCCCACCTCCAGCCTCTCGGCCTGCAGCTCCCCCAGCGGGAGGGTGCGCCGGGCGCCCTCGTTCTCCAGGGCGAGCATCACCTGGAAGAGCGGCGTGTGCGCCAGGTCGCGCCGCACCCCCAGCTCCTCCACCAGCCGCTCGAAGGGAAGCTCCTGGTGCGCGTGCGCCCCCAGCACGGTCTCCCTCACCCGCCCCAGCAGCTCCGCCACGGTGGGGTCGCCCGAGAGGTCGGTGCGCAGGGCGAGGGTGTTGACGAAGAAGCCGATCAGCCCCTCGGTCTCGCGGCGGGTCCTCCCCGCGACGGGTCCACCGACGACGACGTCCTCCTGGCCGCTGTACTTCGAGAGCAGGAGCTGCCAGGCGGCCAGCAGCGTCATGAAGAGGGTGGCTCCCTCGCGGCGCGCCAGCTCGCGCAGGGCGCGGGTGCGCTCCGGGGCGAGGTCGAAGGGGACGGCGGCGCCGCGCGCGCCGACCCGGGCGGGGCGGGGGCGGTCGACCGGAAGCTCCAGCACGGGGGGCGCCCCGGCCAGGCGGTCCTTCCAGTAGTCGAGCTGCGTCCGGAGGACGTCGCCTTCGAGGTGCCGGCGCTGCCAGGCGGCGTAGTCGGCGTACTGGACCGGCAGCTCCGGGAGGGTCGGCGTCTCGCCCCGTGCGAAGCCCCGGTAGAGGGCGGAGACCTCGCGGACGAGGACGCCGACGGACCAGCCGTCGGAGACGACGTGGTGCATCGTGAAGAGGAGGACGGAGTCGCGCTCCGCCAGGCGCAGCAGCGTAGCCCGGAGGAGCGGCCCCTCCGCCAGGTCGAAGGGGCGCGCGGCCTCCTCGCGCGCCAGGCGGAGCATCTCCGCCTCGTCGCCGGCGAGGTCGACGGTCTGCAGGGGGAAGGGGGCCGGGTCGCGGACCACCTGCACGGGCTCGCCCCCGGTGGAGGGGAAGACGGTGCGCAGCGCCTCGTGGCGGCGCACCACCTCCTCCAGGGCGCGGCGCAGCGCCTCCACGTCCAGGGTGCCGCGGATGCGCAGGGCGGCGGGGACGTTGTAGGCGGAGGAGCCGGGCTCCATGCGGTCCAGGAACCAGAGCCGCTGCTGCGCGAAGGAGAGCGGGAGCGGCCCGTCCCGCGGCACCCGCGCCAGCGGGGGCGCCTGCGTGCCGCCCTCCGCCCGCAGCCGTGTGTCCACCTCCGCCGCCAGCCCGGCCACCGTGGGCGCCTCGAAGAGCGCGCGCAGCGGCAGCTCCACGCCGGACGCCTCCCCCACGCGCGAGATGATCCGCGTCGCGAGGAGCGAGTGCCCGCCCATCTCGAAGAAGTCGGCGTCCGCGTCCACCTGCCCGGCGCCGAGCACGTCCGCGAAGATCCCCGCCAGCAGCTCCTCCGTGGGGGTGCGGGGCGCGGTGTGCTGCTCCCCGTCCGCCTGGGCCTCCGGGGCGGGGAGGGCGCGCCGGTCCAGCTTGCCGGTGGGGGTGAGCGGGAGCGCGTCGAGCGCCACGAAGGCCCCCGGCACCATGAACTCCGGGAGGCTCGCCTTCAGGAACGCCCGCAGCTCGCCCGCGGCGGGGGCCGCGCCCTCCGCGACCAGGTAGCCCACCAGCCGCCGGTCGCCCGGCCGGTCCTCACGCGCCACCACCACGGCGTCGTGCACCGCGGGGTGCAGGCGCAGGGCGGCCTCCACCTCGCCGGGCTCGATGCGGAAGCCGCGCACCTTGACCTGCTCGTCCACGCGGCCCAGGAAGTCCAGCGTCCCGTCCGCCAGCCGGCGCACCCGGTCGCCCGTGCGGTACAGGCGCGCGCCCGGGGCGGCGGAGAACGGGTCGGGGACGAAGCGCTCCGCCGTCAGCCCCGGCCGCCCCAGGTACCCGCGCGCGAGCTGCGCCCCGCCGACGTACAGCTCTCCCGGCACCCCCGCCGGCACCGGGCTCCCGCCGCGGTCCAGCACGTACGCCGTGCGCCCGGGGAGCGGCCGCCCGATGGGGACGACGGCGCCCGCGTGCCCGGCCGGGTAGTCGTCCGGGAGGGCGAACACGGTGGTGGTGACCACCGCCTCCGTCGGCCCGTAGGCGTTGAGGAGCCGCGCCGGGCCGTCCACCGCGTCCCTCCAGCGACGCACCGCCGCGGAGGGCATGGCGTCCGCGCCCACCAGGAGGAGGCGCAGCTCCGGGAGCGCGCTCCCCTCCGCGGCGTCGACCACCTCCTGCCAGTACGCCGGGACCAGGTTGGCCACGGTGACCCCCGCCTCGCGCACGCGCGCCGGCCACTCCGCGGGCGTCCACGGCTCCGGGCCGCGCAGCACCAGCGCCGCCCCGGAGAGGAGCGGGAGGAAGAGCTGCTCGATGGAGACGTCGAACCCGAACGAGGCGAAGTGGAGCACCCGGTCCGCGGGACCGATCCCCAGCATCCGGGCGAACGTCGCCAGGTGCGCGGCCGCGGCCCCGTGCTCCACCGCCACCCCCTTGGGGCGCCCCGTGGAGCCGGAGGTGTAGACGACGTAGGCCAGGGAGTCGGGGGTGACGTCGGCGCGCGTCGGCTCCGGCGCGCCCCCCTCCCCGTCCACCACCACCACCTCCCCCTCGAACTCCGGGAGCCGACTCCGCAGCCCCTCCTGCGTCAGCAGCACCGACGCGCCGGAGTCCTCCAGCACCCAGGCCACCCGCCCGGCCGGGTACTCCGGGTCGAGCGGGAGGTAGGCGGCGCCGGATTCCAGGACGCCGAGCAGGGCGGCCACCCGCTCCGCCGAGCGCTCCATGAAGACGCCGACCAGGCGCTCCGGGCCGGCGCCGGCCGCGCGCAGGCGCGCGGCGACCGCGGCGGCGCGCGCGCCCAGCTCCGCGTAGGTCAGGACCTCGTCCCCGGAGACGAGCGCGACGGCGTCCGGCGTGCGCGCCGCCTGCTCCGCGAAGAGCGCGGAGAGGGTCGTCCGCGGGGCCGCCGGCTCCGCCGGGTTCCACTCGTGGACGACGCGGCGCATCTCGGCGGGGGTGATCCACTCCAGGTCGGAGAGGCGCTGCGCGGGGTCGGCGGCCATGGCCTCCAGGAGCACGCCCAGGTGCTCCGCCATGCGCGCGGCGGTGGCGGCCTCGAACAGGTCGGTGCGGTACTCCAGCGCACCGGTGATCCGCTCCCCCTCGTCGGCGAGCGAGAGCACCAGGTCGAACTTGGTGGCTCCCGTGCCCACCTCCAGCCGCTCGGCCTCCAGCTCCCCAAGCGGGAGGGTGCGCCGGGCGCCCTCGTTCTCCAGGGCGAGCATCACCTGGAAGAGCGGCGTGTGCGCCAGGTCGCGCCGCACCCCCAGCTCCTCCACCAGCCGCTCGAAGGGAAGCTCCTGGTGCGCGTGCGCCCCCAGCACGGTCTCCTTCACCCGCCCCAGCAGCTCCGCCACGGTGGGGTCGCCCGAGAGGTCGGTGCGCAGGGCGAGCGTGTTGACGAAGAAGCCGATCAGCCCCTCCGTCTCGCGCCGGGTGCGCCCCGCCACCGGTCCGCCGACGACGACATCCTCCTGGCCGCTGTACTTCGAGAGCAGGAGCTGCCAGGCGGCCAGCAGCGTCATGAAGAGGGTGGCTCCCTCGCGGCGCGCCAGCTCGCGCAGGGCGCGCGTGCGTTCGGGGGCGAGGTCGAAGGGGACGGCGGCGCCGCGCGCGCCGACCCGGGCGGGGCGGGGGTGGTCGACCGGGAGCTCCAGCACGGGGGGTGCGCCGGCCAGGCGCTCGCGCCAGTAGTCGAGCTGCGCCCGGAGGACGTCGCCCTGGAGGTGGCGGCGCTGCCAGGCGGCGAAGTCGGCGTACTGGACCGGCAGCTCCGGGAGCGGCGAGGGCTCGCCCGCGGCGAACGCCGCGGTAGAGGGCGGAGACCTCGCGGACGAGGACGCCGACGGACCAGCCGTCGGAGACGACGTGGTGCATCGTGAAGAGGAGGACGGAGTCGCGCTCCGCCAGGCGCAGCAGCGTAGCCCGGAGGAGCGGCCCCTCCGCCAGGTCGAAGGGGCGCGCGGCCTCCTCGCGCGCCAGGCGGAGCATCTCCGCCTCGTCGCCGGCGAGGTCGACGGTCTGCAGGGGGAAGGGGGCCGGGTCGCGGACCACCTGCACGGGCTCGCCCCCGGTGGAGGGGAAGACGGTGCGCAGCGCCTCGTGGCGGCGCACCACCTCCTCCAGGGCGCGGCGCAGCGCCTCCACGTCCAGGGCGCCGCGCACGCGCAGGGCGGCGGGGACGTTGTAGGCGGAGGAGCCGGGCTCCATGCGGTCCAGGAACCAGAGCCGCTGCTGCGCGAAGGAGAGCGGGAGCGGCCCGTCCCGCGGCACCGGCGACCAGCGGGGGCGCCTGCGTGCCGCCCTCCGCCCGCAGCCGCGCGTCCACCTCCGCCGCCAGCTCCTCCAGCGTGGGCGCCTCGAACACCGCCCGCATCGGCAGCTCGGCCCCGGTGGCCTCGTGGACGCGGGACGCCACGCGCATCGCCAGGAGCGAGTGCCCGCCCAGGTCGAAGAACCCGGAGTGCGCGCCCACGCGCTCCACCCCCAGCACCTCCGTCCAGATCCCCGCCAGCACCGCCTCCGTGGGGGTGCGCGGGGGGACGTACGCCTCCTCCGCGCCGGCGCTCTCCGGCGTCGGGAGAGCGCGCCGGTCCAGCTTGCCGTTGGGGGTGAGGGGGAGCGCGTCCAGCGCCACCACGGCGGCGGGCACCATGTGCTCCGGGAGGCGCGCGCGCAGGTGCGCCCGCAGCTCGGAGGGCGGAGCCTCGCCCTCCCGCGGCACCACGTACCCCACCAGCCGCTCCTCCCGCGCGACCACCACCGCCTCGCGGACGCCCGGGTGGGCGAGGAGCGCCGCCTCGACCTCGCCCGGCTCCACGCGGAAGCCGCGCACCTTCACCTGCAGGTCGGCGCGGCCCAGGTACTCCAGCTCCCCCGCGTCCGTCCAGCGCGCGCGGTCGCCCGAGCGGTACAGGCGCGCGCCGGGCCGGGCGGAGAACGGATCGGGGACGAAGCGCTCCGCCGTCAGGTCGGGCCGCCCCAGGTATCCCCGCGCCACCCCCGCGCCGCCGACGTACATCTCCCCCGGGACGCCGGCCGGCACCGGCTCTCCCGCACGGCCCAGCACGTACACGCGCAGGTCCGCGATCGGCACGCCGATCGGGCTCGCGGCGCCGCCCTCCACCTCCTCGCGCCCGAACAGGCGGTGGGTGACGTGCACGGTGGTCTCGGTGATCCCGTACATGTTCACCAGCCGCGGACGCTCGTCCCCGTGCCGGGCGACCCACGACCGCAGGCTCGCCGGCTCCAGCGCCTCGCCGCCGAACACGACCCAGCGGAGCGCCAGCCCGGAGCCGTCGCCCGCCCGCTCGTCCGCCGCCGCGAGCTGGCGGAAGGCGGAGGGCGTCTGGCTCAGCACCGTGACGCCCTCGCGCCCCAGCAGCGCTCGGAACGCCGCGGGGTCGCGGCTGGTCTCGAACGGCACCACCACCAGCCGCCCCCCGTACAGCAGCGCCCCCCACATCTCCCAGACGGAGAAGTCGAAGGCGTACGAGTGGAACAGCGTCCACACGTCCCGCTCGCCGAAGCCGAACCGGTCCTCGGTCGCGCGGAACAGGCGGACTGCATTGGCGTGCGTGACCTGCACCCCCTTGGGCTGCCCCGTGGAGCCGGAGGTGTAGATGACGTAGGCCAGGTGGTCGGGGGATGCCTCCGCATGCGTCGGCACCGGCGCGCCCCTCGTACCCCCCTCCCCCGACCCCTCCCCCGCAAGGGGGGAGGGGAGAACAGCGGCGTGCTCGGGCAGGGCTTCGTCGTCGTTGCCGTCAGTCCGCGAAGGCGGACTTTGTGCCGTTGTTGCAGCGAATTCATTCGCCCGACCGGGGTCGGGGCCGAGGAGAGTCCCGTCCACCAGCACGGTCTCGCCCCCGAACTCCGGGAGCCGCTCCGCCAGCCCCGCCTGCGTCACCAGCACCGGGGCGCGGCAGTCGGCCAGGACGTAGGCCAGGCGCCCGGCGGGGTAGGCGGGGTCCAGGGGGACGTAGGCGCCGCCGGCCTTGAGCACCCCCAGCACGGCGACCACCATCTCCTCCGAGCGCTCCAGGCAGAGCGCGACGGGCACCTCGGGGCCGACGCCGAGCGCGGCCAGCGCGCGGGCCAGGCGGTCGGCCCGCCGGTCCAGCTCGCCGTAGGTGAGCGAGCGCTCCGCGGACGACACCGCCACCGCGTCGGGGGACGTCTCCGCCCGGCGCTCGAACAGGCGGTGCAGCGGCGCCTCCACCGGGATCTCCGCGCCGGCCCCGCTCCACTCCTCCACCACCCGCGCCCGCTCGGCGGGGGGGAGGAGAGGCAGCTCCGCCGCGGGGATCTCCAGGTTGCCGGACAGCGCCTCCAGCAACGTCCGCAGGTGCCCCAGCAGCCGCCCGGCCGACGCCGCGTCGAAGCGGGCCTCGTCGTACGCCAGGCGCAGCTCCATCCCCTCCGCGGGGACCACCTCCAGCACCAGCGCGTACCCCAGCCCCTCGGTGGGCGAGGCGCGCCGGAAGTCGCGCACCCGCACCCCCGCCACCTCCGCGAACTGCACCCCCACGTCCGGGAGGTTCTGGAAGACGAACAGCGTGTCGAAGAGCCGCCGCCCCCGCGGCAGGCCGCTCCACTCGCGGAGCCGCTCCGCGGGCCAGTGCTCGTGGTCGCGGGCGCGGAGCTGCTCCGCCTGCAGCGCCCGGAGCAGCTCCGCGGCCGTCTCGCCGGGGCGCGCGCGGACCCGCACCGGCACGGTGTTCACGAACACGCCCGGGACGGCGTCCACGCCGGGGAGCGGGACGTTGCGCCCCGCCACCACCG
This sequence comes from uncultured Gemmatimonadales bacterium, assembly GCA_963733105.1. Lineage (GTDB taxonomy): Bacteria > Gemmatimonadota > Gemmatimonadetes > Longimicrobiales > Longimicrobiaceae > JAFAYN01. Next base: position 748,057 of record CAVTCB010000018.1, read on the forward strand.
AGCCGAAGGCCAGGTCGTCCTCGCCCGTGTAGGCGGCCAGCAGCGCCCCCCAGGCGCCCTGGAACAGCGTGTTGAGCGTGAGCTGGTGCCGGCGCGCGGCGGCGCCCAGCCGCTCCACCAGCTCGGCCTCCAGCGTCGCGCCCGCCACCCCGTACCGCTCCCCCTCGCGCGCGCCGGCGCGCGCCACGCCGGGCGCCTCCGCACCCGGGAGCCCGGCCAGCGCCCCGCGCCAGAACGCCTCTCCCGCCGCCGGGTCCTGCCGGGCGCTCCACTCCACGTACCTCTCGAAGGAGGGCGCACGCCCCGGCCGCGCCGCGTCGCCGCGGCACAGCGCCTCGTAGAAGGTGAAGACGTCGCGCAGGCAGAGCGCCGCCGACCACCCGTCCAGGAGGAGGTGGTGGTGCGTCCAGACGAAGTGGGAGGCGCTCCCGGGGAGCCGGATGCGGGTGAGCCGCATCAGCGGCGCCGCGGAGAGGCGGAAGCCCCGCGCACGGTCGTCGGCCAGGAAGCGCGCGAGCCGCTCCTCGCGCTCCGCGCCGCCGAGGCCGCGCCAGTCCAGCTCCTCCACGGGGAGCGCCGCGGCGCGCCGCACCACCTGGAGCGGACGGTCCAGCCCCTCCCAGAAGAACGCCGTCCGCAGCACCGGGTGGCGCTCCGTCACCAGCCCCCACGCGCGCTCGAACGCCGGCGCGTCGAAATCCCCTTCCAGCGTCCAGCTCACCTGCTCCACGTACTCGCCGGCCTGCGGGTGCCTGAGCACGCGCAGCAGGATCCCCTGCTGCATCCCGGTGAGGGGGTATACGCTCTCGACGTTCTGCATCTCGCGTCCCTGCGTAGGCCTGCACGTGGCTCGCCAGCCGGCCACGACTACGTGCTGCATCCTTCCTGACCTGTTCTGCGCGATGCGGGGGAGCGGCGCGCCCCCACTGGCTCGCGCCGGTCCCCCGCGTCGCCCGGTGCTTCATGGCGTGAAATAAATTACCCCCGGGGTCCGGTTTTTGGAACCCCTTGCGAGGGGCTTCCCGGGACTTCGTTGACCGGAGACGGGTCTCGCAGTTATCTTAGTTCTAAGTTAATTCGGGAGCATCCGATCACGGGCAGCGCAGGAGACGATCCCATGGAACTGACCGGCATCCATCACCTCACGGCGGTCTCGGCGAAGATCCGCGACAACCACCTCTTCTACACGGGGACGCTGGGGATGCGGCTGGTGAAGCGCTCCGTGAACCAGGACGACGTGAGCGCCTACCACCTCTTCTACGCCGACGCGCAGGGGAGCCCGGGGACGGACCTCACCTTCTTCGACTGGCCGGTGCCCTCCGAGCGGCGCGGCACGCACGCGATCACCCGGACGCACCTGCGGGTGGCCGGGCCGGAGGCGCTCCGGTTCTGGAGCGGGCGCTTCCGCGAGCTCGGCGTGGCGGCCGGCGAGGTGGCCGAGCGCGACGGACGATGGACGCTGGACTTCGAGGACCCGGAGGGGCAGCGCCTGGCGCTGGTGGACGACGGCGGGGCGGGGGAGGCCCACCCCTGGGAGCGGAGCCCGGTCCCCGCGGAGCACCAGGTGCGCGGGCTGGGGCCCATCCTGCTGAGCGTGCCGGCCCTGGCGCCGACGGACGCCGTGCTCCGCGGGGCGCTCAACATGCGGCCGGTGCGCGAGTACCCGCACCCGGAGAACGCCCGGCACACGGTGCACGTCTACGAGATGGCGGAGGGCGGGGCGCACGCGGAGCTGCACGTGGCCGTGCAGCCGGAGCTCCCGGCGGCGCGGCAGGGGGCGGGCGGGGTGCACCACGTGGCCTTCCGCACCCCGGACGCGGACTACGACGCCTGGGCCGACCGGCTGAACACGCTCCGCCTCCCCAACAGCGGCAAGGTGGACCGGTTCTGGTTCCGCAGCCTGTACTTCCGGGAGCCCAACGGCATCCTGTTCGAGATCGCCTCGGACGGGCCCGGGTTCGCGGTGGACGAGGACCCGGCCACGCTCGGCGAGAAGGTGGTGCTCCCCCCGTTCCTGGAGCCTCGCCGTGCACAGATCGTGGCGGGGCTCAAGCCGATCGACTGAAGGGCAAGATCTGGGCGTGCCCCCGGCTGCGCCGGGGTCGGGCTGCGGCTCCGTAAGCGAGCAAACAACGCTCGCTAACGGAGTCGAGCCCCGCGCAAACAGCCGCGCGGGTCTCGCCCCTTCGGGCTCGCATCCCTCACGCAACTGCTTTCCGCTCCTGTAGTTGTCGTGCTCCCCTCCCCCCTTGTGGGGGAGGGGTCGGGGGTGGGGGGCCTGTCCCGGACGCCCGCCCGGAGGCTCAGCCGAAGAGCTTCTTCGCGATGTCGTGGAACATCTCGTGGTCGATGTCCGGGCCGAGCGGCGAGGTGAGCTGCGGCTCGGCGGGGAGCTCGGGGGGATCGAAGCCCTCGGGCGGGCCGTCCTGCACGATCAGCTCGCTGCCGTCCTCGGGGTGCGGGCCGTTCCAGATCTGCGACACCTGGCGGTAGTCGTCCGGGCTGAAGCGGTAGAGGATACGGTGGAGGCCCTTCTCCTCGTGCGGCCGCGTCTCGGGGAACTTCTTGTTGCTGATGTCGGGGATCGGCAGGAGCTTGCCCACGTCCACGCCCGTCAGCTTCTCCAGCGCCTTGGCGTACGCCACGATGTGCACGCCGCCGCGCACCAGCAGGTAGCCGAGCATGGCGCGCGAGGTCTCGGGTCGTCCACCATCTCGTAGACGCGGATCTTGTTGGCGCGCGCCCCGCACTCCAGGAAGAAGTTGTGCAGCAGGTCCAGCTTCAGGTTGCCGCTGGAGAAGACGTAGCTGCCGTTCCAGGGGTTGCCCATGGAGTCCACCGGAAGGGCCGTCTGCCCGCTGGCGATGAAGTGGTAGCTGTTGCGCGCGTCGGTGGCGTCCTCGAGCGGCGTGGCGTCGGGGTCGTTGCCGCGCTTGGTGGACCCGCTCAGCAGCAGGTTGATGGTGTAGGACACCAGCTCGATGTGGCCGAACTCCTCGGCCGCGATGTTGGCGATCAGGTCGTAGAAGGGGCGCATCTCGTTCGCGGCCGCGGAAGTTGAACGACTGGAAGGTGTAGTTCATCAGGGTCGACATCTCGCCGAACTTGCCGCCCAGCAGCTCCTGCACCGCGGCCGCCGCGTTGGGATTGGGATGCTTCGGCTCGGGGAGCTCCAGCGCCAGCTTGTCGATACGAGTGATCATGGGTACCACCTTCCGCTGCCTGTGATCGCGGTCCGTGCGTCGGATCGCGGTCGGCGGGGCGTCTGCACGATGCCTGCCACCGGGGCGCTGACCGCGCCCGCGGAAGGCGCTATCTTCCACCGCATGTCCGCCGCTGCCCGCCCCCTCGCCAAGAAGCTGTTCGGCCTCGCCATGCGCGCCGTCCCCCGCGGGGGGCGGTTCGCGGTGGCGATGCTGCTCGCGAGCGCCGCCGCCCCGCTGGTCCGGCGCAGCGACCTGTTCCGCGGCGTCCGGCGCTACCCCTTCAACTCCGCGCGGGACGTCGCGCTCCACGTGGTGCTCGCCGTCCTGAACCGGAGCGGGATCGGCTTCGAGCCCCGGCTGCGGTTCGAGGGGCTGGAGAAGCTGGACGCGGCGCGGGCCGCCGGGCGCGGGCTCCTCCTGGTGGGGCCGCACACCCACCTCACCTCCCTGGCGGTGCGCCACCTGCACGACTCCGGGTACGGGATGACCGTGGTGACCATGGGGCCGGTCGCGCGGCGGGTGGGGAGCCGGACCGCCCTCCCCGTGATCCCCCTCTCCCCGCACTTCCTGCTGGAGGTCCGGGAGGCGCTGCTCGCGGGAGGGATGGTGTTCGCGATGATCGACCGGGTGAAGCCGGTGGCGGGGATGACCGTTCCCGTGGAGACCGCCGCCGGGACCGTCCACGTGGCGGACGCGCTGGTGCGGCTGGCGGCGCGCTGCGGGGTGGGCGTCGCCTTCATCGCCTCCCGCCGGGAGGGCCGCGGGGTGGCGTGCACCCTCGACGTCCCGGCGGCGGGAGAGGAGGCGGCCGGCGGGCTCGTCCGCTTCCTGCGGGCGTACGCGGACCGGCAATGAACGGGAGGGGGAGAATGGAGGAAGGGAGGACCCCGGGGAGCCGGACGGGCGGGCTGGACCGCGACTCGTTCCCGATGCGGCTGTGGAAAAAGGCCAAGGTTCACGGGGTGTGGAACCCCGAGGACATCGACTTCACCCGCGACCGGGAGGACTGGCTCGCCCTCCCCGCCGGGCGGAGGGAGCGCGTGCTCCAGCTCTGCGCGCTCTTCCACGCCGGCGAGGAGGCGGTCACGCTCGACCTCCTCCCGCTCCTGCGCGTGGTCGCGGCGGAGGGGAGGATGGAGGAGGAGATGTACCTGACCTCGTTCCTCTGGGAGGAGGCCAAGCACGTCGACGTGTTCGACCGCTTCTTCGCCGAGGTGACCGGCGACCGGGGCGACCTGTCGCGCTACTGGCACCCCAGCTACCGCCGCATCTTCCTCGAGGAGCTTCCCTCCGCGCTCCGCCGGCTCGACACCGACGCCTCGCCCGAGGCGCAGGTGCGGGCGTCCGTCACCTACAACCTGGTGGTGGAGGGGATCATGGCCGACACGGGCTACTTCCTCTTCGACCGCATGCTCGGCCACGACGGCATCCTCCCGGGGATGCAGGAGACCATCCGGCTCCTTCGCCGCGACGAGGCGCGCCACGTGGCGTTCGGGACGTACTTCATCGGCCGGCTGATCGCCGAGCACGGCGACCCCGCCTACCGCGCCTTCCTCCAGCGCATGGGGGAGCTGAAGCCGATCGTGGAGGACTCCACGCGGCAGTTCGTGGGGCTCTTCGACGGCGCCCACCCCATCGGGATCGGGATGGACGACCTGATGCGCTTCTCGCGGGAGCGCTTCGCCAGCCGCCTGCAGCGGATCGCCGGCGCGCGGACGCAGACCCTCCAGGAGCTGCGCGCCGCCGTGCCGGTCCCGGACTAGCCCGGGCGGCCGGCCTCCCGCAGGGCGCCCAGCACGTACTCCTCCAGGTCGGCGGTGGTGTGCATGGCGCCCGCCGTCCGCGCCGGGATCGGCGCCAGGCCGAACTCCCCTTCCAGCGCGAAGGCCAGCTCCAGCAGGGCGAGCGAGTGGTACCCCAGCTCCCCGATCAGGTGGAGGGTCCCGTCCCCATCCCCGTGCGCCCCGCTCTCCGGCGCCAGCCGGAGGGCGATCTCCCTCACCCTCCGCCGCACCCCGGTCTCCCCCGTCTCATCCATTCTCGCTCCCCGTGTGCGCCGCGCCGGCTTCCCCGGCCAGGCTCCCCTCCACGAACGCCTGCCAGAGCCGCCGCCGCCTCGGCTTCCCGCTCGACGTCCGCGCGATCGTCCCCCGCGCGGCGCACACGAACACCACCCGGGCCCCGCCCGTCCGCCGGCGGAGGAGCGCCTCCGCCGCGCCCCGCCACCCGGGCTCCGCCTCCTCGGCCAGGAGCACCGCGGTGGGCACTCCGGCGTGGACCCCGAGCAGCACGGCGACGCGCTGGCGGGAGGCGCCCGCCTCGCCGAGCGCCACCTCCAGGTCCTCGCTGAACACCACCCGCCCGCGCACCTTGACGCTGTCCCCCAGGCGCCCGAGCACGAAGAGCTGCCCGTCCAGGAGGAACCCCGCGTCGCCCGTGCGCAGCACCCCGTCCGCGAGCGTGGTCAGCGAGGCCGCCTCGCCGCCGTACCCCGCCGCCAGCGACGCTCCCCGGACCACGACCTCGCCGACGTGCCCCTCCGGGAGCGGCGAGCGCTCCTCGTCCTCGATGCGAACGTCCACGCCGGCCAGCGGCCGCCCGCACCCCACCACCGTCGCCCCCCCGTCCACGGCGGGCTCCACCGCGCGCCCCAGCGCCAGCGACGCCGGCTCCACGTCCACCCCGGTCCACCCCTCGTCCACGGGAACGCCGCTCACCGCCAGCGTGGCCTCCGCCAGCCCGTAGGCGGGGAGGAGGGCCTCCCGGCGCAGCCCCGCCGGGGCGAGGAGCGCGTGGAAGGCGTCCAGCGTGCGGGCATCGATCCGCTCGGCCCCCACCACCATCCCCCGCACCCCGGAGAAGTCCAGCCCCTCCAGCGCCGCGGGGGGGACCCGGCGCGCCGCGTGGTCCAGCCCGAAGGCCGGGGTGACGGTGAGCCGGGCCCCGGACGCGCCCAGGCAGCGCAGCCAGCGGAGCGGCTCCCGGACGAAGTGCTCCGGCTGGAGGAGCCACAGGTCGCTCCCGGCCACCACCGAGGAGAGGAGCCCGCCCACCAGCCCCATGTCGTGGTGCAGCGGGAGCCACGAGGCGAAGGCGTCGTCGCGGGTCCAGCGCAGCCAGCGGCGGATCGCCTCCACGTTGGCCTCCAGCGCGGCGTACGGCACTCGGACGGCGCGGGCCGGCCCGCTGGACCCGGAGGTGAGCTGGAGGAGCGCCAGCTCCGCCACCCCGCGCCCGGGCGGGCCCGCGGCGGCGTCCCCGGCCAGGAGGGACGCCGCGTCCAGCGTCCGCCACGCGCCGCCGGCCAGCCCCGCGACCTCGTCCGCCAGCTCCGCGTCGGCCACCACCAGCGCCGGGCGCGCCGTCCGCAGCACCCCCGCCAGGTGGTCGCGGTAGGCGTCCGGGTCCCCGAAGGTGAGCGGCGGCGCCACCGGCGACGGGGTGGCCCCGGCCATCAGCGTGCCGAAGAAGGCGGCCACGAACTCCGGTCCCGAGCGCCCCATCAGCGTGACCACGTCGTCCCGCCGCACCCCCTCGCGCGCGAGGGCGCCGGCGGCCCGGCGCGCGAGCTCCGCGAGCCGCGCGTACGCGTAAAAGGACCACGTCCCGTCCGCCCGCGCGAAGTGGATGCCGCGGTCGGCGGCGGGGTCGTCCAGCCAGGCGAGCAGAGGTCGGCCGGCGGTGGTCGGGTCGGGGTCCGGGAGCACGTGGAGCGGGGAGGAGGGTGCAGGACCGGGTGAGCGGCGGGGAATCTCGCGGCGGGGCCCGGAGATGAAAAGCCCCTCCCCGCCGGCCGTTCCGGAAACGGGAGGGGGACCGTATGTTGACGGCGCTGAACAGGCGTGTTGTACCCGCACCCGTCGTACGATGAGCGCTTCGCAGGAGCCGGGTCGAGATCCAGGGGGTCCGTCGCTCTTGGCCGGTGGAGGCGAGATGGGGCGCCTCTGCCGCGGGACGGACTGGGCGGCGACTCCGCTCGGGCCGGTGGAGGCGTGGCCGCAGAGCCTGCGGACCGCCGTCGCCATCGTGCTGGCCTCCGGCTTCCCCATGATCCTGGTGTGGGGGCCGGAGCTGGTCCAGGTCTACAACGACGCCTACGTCCCGCTGATCGGCCGGAAGCACCCGGACGCTCTGGCGATGCCCACGCACGCCTGCTGGCCGGAGATCCGGCACCTCCAGGAGCCGATCTTCGAGCGCGTCTTCCGCGGCGAGACCGTCCTGGTCACCGAGGCGCACTACCCGCTCGCGCGCAGCGGGCGGACCCCGAGAAGCTCCGGCAGGTCCTGGTGAACCTCCTCTCCAACGCGGTCAAGTTCACCGACCGCGGGACCATCGAGCTGGAGTGCGCGGAGGAGGGCGAGGAGGTGGCCGTGCGGGTGCGCGACACCGGGATCGGGATCCCCGCGGGGAAGCTGGACACGGTCTTCGAGCCGTTCGTGCAGGTCCGCGCCGACCTGCCGCGCACCGCCGAGGGGACGGGGCTGGGGCTCGCCATCAGCCGCGACCTCGCCCGGGGGATGGGCGGGGAGCTCGGCGTGGAGAGCGTGCCGGGGGAGGGAAGCACGTTCACCCTCCGCCTGCCGCGCGGCGGCGGGGAGCCGGAGAGAGGACAATAGGCGTCCGCGGCAACGCTCTTGCAGCCGGATCGTCCCGTACGCCGGACCAGACCCGCTCACCCTCATGTCTTCCCCGATGAACCGAGTCCTCGCAGTGATCCTGGGCGGCGGCGCCGGCACGCGGCTGTTCCCGCTGACCGCCCACCGCGCCAAGCCGGCCGTGCCGCTCGCCGGGAAGTACCGGCTGGTGGACGTGCCGATCTCCAACTGCATCAACTCCGGGATCAGCAAGATCTTCGTGGTGACGCAGTTCAACTCGGCCAGCCTCAACAACCACATCGCCCGCTCGTACGTCTTCGACCGCTTCCGCGGCGGGTTCGTCACCGTGCTCGCGGCCGAGCAGACGCCCACCTCCGAGCGGTGGTACCAGGGGACCGCCGACGCGGTGCGCCAGTCCATCCTGCACATCCGGGGCTACGCGCACGACCAGGTGATCATCCTGTCGGGCGACCAGCTCTACGCCATGGACTACGGGCTGATGCTGGAGCACCACAAGCGGAGCGGCGCCGAGATCACCGTCGCCGCCACGCCGGTCACCGCGGAGGACGCGCCCGGCTTCGGCATCCTCAAGACCGACGAGGAGCAGCGCATCACCGAGTTCTACGAGAAGCCGGCGCGGGACGAGCTCGCCGGGAAGGAGAGCCCGGTGGACGCAGAGCTGGAGAGCGCGGGGCGGGTCTACCTGGCGTCCATGGGGATCTACGTCTTCGACTGCCAGGTGCTCCAGGACGTGCTCGACTCCTACCCCGACGACAACGACTTCGGCAAGTCCATCATCCCCCGCGCCATCCGGGAGCGCAGGGTGGTCTCGTACCCCTTCGCCGGGTACTGGAACGACATCGGGACGGTGCGCTCCTTCTTCGAGACCAACCTCATGCTCGCCGAGCCGAAGCCGGCGTTCAACCTGTACGACGAGCGCCTCCCGCTGCACACCAACGCCCGTCTCCTCCCCCCCGCCAAGGTGACCCGCTCGCGCGTGGAGAACGCCATCATCTGCGAGGCCTCGGTCATCATCGACGCCGACATCTCGGAGTCCATCATCGGCATCCGCTCGTACGTCGGCGCCCGGACGCGCCTCCACCGGGTGGTGCACATGGGCGCCGACTACTACCGGTGGGAGGACCCGCGGGGCCGCAGCATCGTCGAGGGGCCCATGCACCCGGGGATCGACGAGGACACGGTGATCGAGGGGGCCATCATCGACAAGAACGCGTCCGTCGGGAGGAACTGCGTCATCACCAACGCGGCGGGGGTCCAGGAGGGGGAGGGGCCCGGCTTCTACATCCGCGACGGGATCGTCGTGATCATGAAGAACGCCGAGATCCCCGACGGCACCGTCATCTGAGCCCCCGTACCGCTCCCGCTCCCGCGACATGCGAATCTCCCAGCTCACCAACGAGTACCCGCCCCACGTCTACGGCGGGGCCGGCGTCCACATCGAGTACCTGGCGCGGGAGCTGGCGCGCGCCGAAGGCGGCGCCCACCACGTCCAGGTGCTCTGCTTCGGGGAGCAGGACCACGCGGAGGGGAACCTGCGCGTCCGCGGCGTCGCCCCCGGCGTGCGCTTCCCGGTGCAGGACCCCCGCCACGCGCGCCTGCTGGACGCGCTGGCGCGCGACCTGGCGATGCTGGGCGCGGTGGACGCGCCCGACGTGGTGCACTGCCACACCTGGTACTCGCACCTCGCGGGGAGCCTCGCCAAGCCGCTCACCGGCGCGAAGCTGGTGCTGACCACGCACTCGCTGGAGCCGCACCGGCCGTGGAAGGTGGAGCAGCTGGGGACGGCCTACGACGTGACGACCTGGATCGAGGGTACGGCGTACCGGAACGCGGACGGGGTCATCGCCGTCTCGGAGGCGATGAAGGAGGACGTGCAGGCGCTCTACGGGGTGGAGCCGGGGCGCGTGCGCGTGATCCACAACGGGATCGATCCGGACGAGTACCGCCCGCGGCACGACCCGGACCGGCTCCGCGCGCTCGGGGTGGACCCGGAGGTCCCGATGGTGCTCTTCGTGGGGCGGATCACCCGGCAGAAGGGAATCCTCCACCTGGTGCGCGCCATCCCGCACCTGCGGCCGGGGGTGCAGGTGGTGCTCTGCGCCGGCGCGCCCGACACGGAGGAGATCGCGGCCGAGATGGCGGCGCTGGTGCGCGAGGTGAAGGGGGCGGCGGCCGCGGAGGTGGTGTGGATTCCGGAGATGCTGCCGCGGGAGGACGTGATCTCCCTGTACTCGCACGCGGCGGTCTTCGTCTGCCCCTCGGTCTACGAGCCGTTCGGGATCATCAACCTGGAGGCCATGGCGTGCGAGACGCCGGTGGTGGCCTCCGCGGTGGGCGGCATCCCGGAGATCGTGGTGCCGGGGGAGACGGGAATCCTCGTCCCGGTGGGGGCGGAGGGCGGGGGATCGGTGGAGCCGCGCGACCCGGAGGCGTTCTCCCGCGCCCTGGCCGGGGCCGTGAACGAGCTGATGGACGCGCCGGAGCGCCGCTCGGCGATGGGGGAGGCCGCCCGCGCCCGGGTGCTCGACCGGTTCAGCTGGCGGAGCATCGCGGAGCAGACGCTGGAGTTCTACCGCGAGCTGGTGGAGCCGTAGGCGAGCACTCTCAAAGGCGAAAGAGATAGATGGCGACCGGGATTCCGGGAGGAAACGGGGGGAAGAGCGGAAGCGGGAGCGGTGGGCTGGACTACAGGCTGGAGTACGAGGGCAAGACCCCGGAGGAGGAGATCCTCGCCACCGAGCCGGCGCGGCTCCGCCGGGTCCTGGAGATCGGGGGCGAGCCGGCCAACCGGATCTGCTTCGGCGACAACCTGCGCGTCCTCCGCTCGCTCCTGGACGACCCGCAGATCCGGGGCGAGGTCCGCCTCGTCTACATCGATCCACCGTACGCCACCCGGTCGCGCTTCGAGTCGCGGGACCAGGACCACGCCTACGAGGACCTGCTCGCAGGCTCGCGCTACCTGGAGTTCCTGCGGAAGCGCCTCGTGCTGATGCGCGAGCTGCTGGCCGCCGACGGCTCCATCTACGTGCACCTGGACGACAAGATGGCCTTCCCGGTCAAGGTGCTGATGGACGAGGTCTTCGGGCCCGGCAACTTCCGGAACTGGATCACCCGCAAGAAGTGCAATCCCAAGAACTACACGCGGAAGACCTTCGGCAACGTCGCCGACTACGTGCTCTTCTACTCGAGGAGCGACCGGTACGTCTGGAACCAGCAGTTCGAGCCGCTCGACGCGAAGGGGACCGAGCGCGAGTACCGGTACGTCGAGGAAGGCACGGGGCGGAGGTACATGAAGGTGCCCGTCCACGCTCCGGGCGTCCGGAACGGCGAGACCGGGAGGGAGTGGAAGGGGATGATGCCTCCTCCGGGGAAGCACTGGCAGTACAGGCCGAGCACGCTCGACGAGATGGACGCCCGGGGAGAGATCGTCTGGTCCGAGTCGGGGAACCCGAGGCGGAAGGTCTACCTCGACCAGCGTCCGGGGGTGGCCGTGCAGGACGTCTGGACGGACTTCCGCGACGCGCACAACCAGAACGTCCGGATCACGGGATACCCCACGGAGAAGAGCCCCGACCTCCTGCGGCGGATCATCTCCGCCTCCTCCAATCCGGGGGACCTCGTCCTGGACGCCTTCGCCGGGAGCGGGACGACCGCCGCCGTGGCGGAGGAGATGGGGAGACGGTGGCTCGCCGTCGACGACTCCCCCCTGGCCCTCCGGACGATGATCCGGCGGCTCGCGGCGGGAAGCGAGCGGATGGGAGACTTCGTGAACGGGAAGGACGGGCGCGCGAAGGGCCAGGAGTCCTCCGACACCCGGCGGGTTCTCCGGAGCGGGCTGTCGGTGTACACGGAGGACTCCCCGCACCTCGAACCGATCACCGACGAGCAGGTCCGGGGATGGGAAGCCCTCCTGCGGATCGCGCCCGTGGTATAGTGAGCGGCGGATCGGTCCCCGGGGCCAGTGCCTGGCAGCGCTCGGCGACGCGCTCCAGCAGCTCCGCCAGCTCCCGCCGGCGCCGGGCGGCGGCGCGCTGGTGCAGCCGCCGGGCGGTGAGGAACCCGCCGCCCGCCCACGCCGCCGCCATCGCGCCGATCCCGAGCGAGGCCGCGCTGAGCGCCAGCCCCACCCCGATCATTCCGCCGATCCCGCCGATTCCCACGCCTATGCCCATCAGGTGCGCCACTTCCATCTGCTCCAGCGCCTCCTCGGCCCGCAGCACCGTCTGACCGCCCATCGGTGTCACGGTGACGGTGATCGCCCGGGCCGGCGCGGGGTGCCCGGCGACGCCGGACGTCCAGGTGAAGCCGCGGCCCAGCACGGTGGCGTGGCCGGCCATACCCAGCGCGGAGCGGATCTCCTCCACCACCGTGTCGAACGCGGACGGGGGGATCTCGCGGGGCACGGTGCGCTCCAGCCAGAGCGATTCGGGCGCGCCCAGAATGCCGGTGGCCCGGACTGCGGAGACGGGGGAGGCCAGCTCTGCGGCCGCCTGGCGCACGTAGCGCGGCTCGATCCCGGCCTCGCCGGCCATCCGCTCCAGCTCGGCGAGCGTGGGGGACGCGGACGGCTCGGGCGCGCTGCCCTGCAGCTCCGCGGCGCGCCGGAGGATCAGCGCGGTCTCCGCGTCGGCGTAGCGGCGGGCTTGCCGCTCGGGGGTGTCGTCCATGGCCTGGCCGGTGGTCGAGCGGAAGGGGCGGCGGAATCAACGCTTCGCAGTGGCCGGCGATGCGATCCCGGCGCACGAAACGGGCCTCGACGCCGGCCTCGTCGGCGGTGAAGTCCCGATTCCGCAGGTGGACGGCGCGGAGACGGCGGCGGGGCGGTTTCGGGACGGCGTAGGTCCGCAGGGGATGGTGTATTGGACCGGGCGCGTAAACGAGGAAGACCCCACAACGGGAACCGTTGCAGGGCCTTCTCCTACAATCACGCGGAACGACGATCCGTCTGCTCGCGCTGGATCTGCTCCGCGAGCGCACGGACGCCCAGCTTCCCCACGAGCTGCTGCCGATCCTCCGTGTAGTTTCCAGTCCTGGTCTCGAACTGCTGGAGGAAGCGCACCATCTCCACCACTCCCGGTTCCCCAACACCTTGCCTCAACACCGGCGCGCCGGATCTCCTCCAGGGTCGCAGACGCTGTGTCGATCATGGTTCCTCCTCGTTCCTCCTCGCTGGTCCCGAACTGCCGGCAGCATCTTTCATCGGACAGCGCCTAGCGCCGGCAAGGGTCACGACTCCGTACCCAGCATCAGGGCACGGAATCCGGCCTGCTGGAAGTGCCGGTCGCCGGTGGCCGCGTCCACCAGGCCGCGGTCGCGCATCACCACGAAGGAGATGCAGTCGGTGAGCCCCCATCCCTTGTCCGCATGCCTCTCGAACAGCTCCAGAGCGCGGGTGAAGAGCAAGGTGTCCACCGACACCACGAACATGTTCGCCTCGGTGTAGCAGCGCCGGATGAAGGCCGCCGCGAGTTGCCGCAGCTGGGGGGCTCCACTCAGGGCGTTACCGACCTCCGCGAAGACGGCTTCCGTGATGACCACCTCCGCCGCTCGCCTCACCTGCGGCAGGAGGGCCACGGCGCGCTCGTGATGGGGATCTCGGGGGTTGAGGAGTGCCTGGACGTAATAGGTGTCCAGGAAGAGCCGGGCACCGGGCACAGGCGATATCAAGCCGCGGAGGACCGCTTGGGAGTGCCGTAGAGGTAGTGGTCATGCTCGCTCGCCCAATCGGCGGGCATCTCCACGGTGCCGGCGGCGTGCTCGAGCAGGTCCCACACCCCACCTTCCGCGAGGGGCGGCTCCTGCTCTACGGAGGGCCCCGCGGCAGTCTCCGGATCGAGGTGCTGGAGCTTCTCCACGATCTCGCCCAGAGTCGCGTTCTCGGGAAGTGACTCGATCACCTGGATCGCTCTTTCCTTGGTCGTCATGGCTCCCCTCTCCCAGGTCTCAGTTACCGGACCTTCTCCCTGACGGGCTCCCCCCAACTCCAGTGGCCGACTACTCGGGTTGGTCACAACTAAGATACCCCGCTCCCCTCGGCACGGGTAGCCGGTTGAGTTGGCGCATGCGAGACGGTCCGCTCCCTCCGTGCCTTCGGGCAAATGGGTCCAGGATTGCGCGAGGAGGCGGGGTGGTGTCGCAGAGATAGGTGTATCAACAGGTGTATCAGACGGGTGCGTGAACGAAGAAGGCCCCACAACGGAAACCGTTGCAGGGCCTTCTCTTATCACAGTCGGGACGGCCGGATTCGAACCGGCGACCCCCTGAACCCCATTCGGGCAGGGTAGTTTCCACGCTACGACAGAGTAGAGCAACCACGCGGTGTTCAGGGTATCGGCGTCGTGTTGTTGTGAGTCGATGTAACAAGAAACTCACAACTCAACTCACAACGTTCAGGGCGCTAGGCAAACGGGAGGGCCTCTCCTTACCTCAGCTGGCCTCTGGTACCGCTACGTGCCTCCTTGGCAATCAGACTAAGAGCCGCAGCAAGTGCCGCTCGATTGCGCTGCTGGACGCGACCGTTACATGGGGTGCTGTATTGGTCAACGAGTTGTGTTTCGACTGCGCGCCGCTGATCGGCGGTCGAACCCCACGCCGGAAGGTATGATACCCACAACAGGGCACCTCCTCCAACGGCAAGCCAGTCGTTCGCAGCGTGGTGACTGAACGGGAAGCCTCGCTCCGACAGGTCGCCAGATTCACCAAAGTAGATAGGCCGTGCCGGGAGAGGAGTCCAAGTACGGTCTTCAAGCATCACAACGTATAGGCCGGGGCAACGCGGTGGAACCCATGAGTAAAGCGGGGTGGGGTCGGTGAACTGCCACCCCCCAAAGTTGATCGCCATGTGGGACTCTCCAGCGAACAGGTGGGCTACAGATAGTGCATCTTCAATTTGGCACCACAACAAATTGTGGTCAAGCCTTCCGAGTAGCCCCCTTTAACTACCTCGATTGCCTCTGGAGAAGCCCACCACTTACTGCGTTGCCGTGGGCGCTACTTGAGGTGGCACAGTCTGACGGAAGATGCAGTAGACGGTGCGCTCTCCCATTTTCGCGCCTCCAGCAGCATACATACCTCCGAGTTCCGTACACCTCTGACCCGCCTCTTGCTTCACAACTGCTGCCTCCTTCTCCGCTTCCAATTTCGTGGCTTCTCCCACAGAGGATATTTGGCTAAACGCTCCAAGTCCTAGTATCCCCCCGATGGCGGCGAAAACAAACCCGAAAAGACAACCGAGAGACGACCCCTTGTCTTTGTAGTCGCCCCGGTGCATGCCCTCCAGTGTTTCCAGAAGATCCGGCAGATCGTTGTGCCAGATCTCCTTAACAACAGCTAGTTGCTCCGGTGTTCCGCCGACGGCACCATGCAGCATCTTCCTGCGTATATCTTGAATCTGGGCTGAACTCACATACGTGCTTGGAAACTCGTCCGGGTTTTTCTGAGCCATTTGTATAGGATGTTGGGTGTAGAGCCTTACTCTATGTTTTCGATGTTCACTTCCCCTGTTTCGTGATCGTGCCAAACCTGCTGATTAAACTCCATTTGGACGATCTTGTCACCCCGCTGCTTCATGCGGTAGACGGATAGCCCTCCTATGTAGACCATGTAGTCGTCGGGCCAGATACGTAGAAGCTCCTTTAGTTCACCGACCGAATGGAAGAAACCCGCACGATCCAGAGCTTTCCCGTAGGCCTCCTCTATATCGGCGTCTGTAAGTTGCTCGACCGATTTGCTGTCTGGCGCCTCAGATCGAAGGTGGCCGAGTTCTTCGGAATAGAGTTCGAGATAAGGTTTTCCCGTCCGTTCGTCTGCCAGATATGCCAAGTAGAACTTCCAGCCTTGATGGTTAACCCACACACGGCGCCCGGCTTTCATCCGAGCGGTATACTGCTCTCGAGTTTCGTTTAGAGACATAAGTGCGCAGTAGGTTCGGGGTAAGCCGCGTATCGCCGTTCTGTTTAGTAGTCGGCCTGACGCTGGCCGGAGGGGTCCGTTGGCTCTCTGAATCGCCACATCCGCTCGCCTCTTTCCCAAACGACGGTTGTATGTGTGAGCCTCTGAAACTCCTTCAACACACGGCGGTTGATAGCAGGATTGCCGTTGGGATTGATATAGATGAACGACTCGCCAAAGCGTGTTTCTATTTCGTAGACCGCTTCATCCTGCCAAAGCTGTCCGTCGGCTTGGAGCTTTCGGAACATCCATTCCGCAACATCCGTGGGCGATACCATTCTGTCACTTACTGGTAGTATCTTCGACCCTCTGCAACGTCTCAGGATCGAAGTACCCGTGATTGAGCTTGCTCCCGGAGAACCACTGGCAGAGTAGATCACCTCCGATAGATGGCGAGGTTCCCTTAACCGTCATCTTCGGCCCACCGGATTTGAGTTGCACGATGTCACCAATCTCGAAGCGGCTTTTTGCCATGTTGCATGCTCCCGATCTGTGGGTATCCAATCACCTTGTTGTGAAACGCATATAACTACTCCACTCGGCGCGCCAACTCCTCAGTTTCTCGGAGCAAACTAGAGGCCGAGACGCCGCATGCCTCGCCAAGCGTGAACAGCACACGAACCGTAGGGGATTTGAGCCCGCGCTCAAGCTGGCTGATGTATGTTGGGTGGAGCTTCGCTCGCGAGGCAAGTGCCTCTTGGGAGAGGCCAGCGCGCCGCCGTGTCTCTGCGAGAACCCGGCCAAGTAGAGTGTCGAGATTCGGCATCGCTCCACGGAGGAAGAGAATGCGTGGAGTTATATTATCCCAGACCTATCCCACCCCCACCGGGAAAGCGAAAGACCCCAGCAACGGAAACCGTTGCAGGGCCTTCTCTTATCACAGTCGGGACGGCCGGATTTGAACCGGCGACCCCCTGAACCCCATTCAGGTGCGCTACCGGGCTGCGCCACGTCCCGAGCCGACTTCCCGGCCCCCGCGCGCACCGGCAAGCCGGCCCGCACGGGGAGCGAATAACCTAACCCGCGGCGCCCGTTCCGTCAACCCGCGCCCGGCCCGCCGCCGCGCGCCCCGCCCCCCGCCGCGTACCGCCCCACCCACCCCTGGAACACCGCCTCCTGCTCCGGCGTCGGCGCCGCCACGCGCCGCAGCACCGGGCGAATGGGTGGCGCCCGCTGCCAGCCGCACCGGGATCGTCACCAGCTCGTCGCGGCGGAAGACGGTGAGCTGCACCTCCTCCCCCTCCTTGCGCTCCATCACCCGCACCGCGATGTCGCGGCTGCTCACCCGCAGCCCGTCCAGCGCCAGCAGCTCGTCCCCCGCGTTCACCCCCGCGCGGTACGCCGGCGTCCCCGCGATCACCTGCGACACCACGCTCTTCCCCGCCTCCTCCTTGAAGCGCAGCCCCAGCCAGAGCGGCGGCCCCGGGGGAGGCCCCATCGGTCCCCCCGGCATGGGCCCCGGCCCCATGGGCCCCATCGGTCCGGGCTCCACCCGCTCCAGCCCCGCCAGCGCCAGCGTCCCGTCGAAGTCCGGGTCCTCCGTGCTCCGCAGCGCCACCCGGAAGAACTCCTCCATCCGGTCCCCCGCCACCTCCTCCACCAGGTCCTGGATCCCCTCCTCCGGGAACCCCACGTCCCGCTTCCCGTAGCGCTCCCACATCAGCCGCAGCACGTCGTCCAGCGACCGTTCCCCGCCCGTGGCCCCCCGGATGCGCAGGTCCAGGAGCATCGCCACCATCGCGCCCTTCACGTAGTAGGAGACCTGCGAGTTGATCGCGTTCTCGTCCTGCCGGTAGTACTTGATCCACGCGTCGAACGACGACTCCTCCAGCGTGTGCGCCTGGCGGCCGGGCACCCCCAGGAGCCCCGCCGTCACCTCCCCCATCCGCTCCAGGAAGCGCCCCTGCGGCATCACCCCCGCGCGGAACAGGAGGACGTCCGTGTAGTAGGTGGTGAACCCCTCCACGATCCACAGGTTGCGCGTGTAGTTCTCGCGCGTGTAGTCGAAGGGCCCCAGCACCGCCGGCCGGATGCGCTTCCCGTTCCAGGCGTGGAAGTACTCGTGCGCCACCAGCACGATCGCGCGCTCGTAGTCCCGCCCGCGGAAGCCCCAGCGGTCCAGCACGATCGAGGTGGAGTTGCGGTGCTCCAGCCCCCCGTACTGCCCGGGCACCACGTGCAGGATGAACGTGTACTCGTCGTACGGGATCTCCCCGAACAGCTCCTTCGCCGCCATGACCACCCTGCGCGTGTCCTCCACCAGGCGCCCCGTCTCGTGGTTGCCGCGCCCCCAGATCGCGTAGCGGTGCGTCCTCCCCTCCTGCTCCCACTCCACCAGCTCGTGCGTCCCCATCTCCAGCGGGCAGTCCACCAGCTCGTCGTAGTCCGCCGCCGTGAACGCGTCCGGGCGCTCCGTCTTCCCCAGCCCCGTCGTGATCCTCCACCCCTCCGGCGCCTCCACCTCCAGCCGCACCGGCTCGTGCTCCCGCCCCGGGACGTAGAAGAAGATGCTCGTCCCGTTCACGTAGGCGTGCGACGCGTCCAGGTGGCAGGTGCGCACCGACAGCTCGAAGGCGTAGAGCGCGTACCGCACCCGGAGCGTCCCGTCCGCCGGGGCCTCCACCCGCCAGGTGTGCTTGTCCGTCTTCTCCGTCCCCAGCGGCGCCCCCGAGCCGTCCTCCGCGCGCAGCTCCATCACGTGGCGCGCGAAGTCGCGGATCAGGTACGAGCCCGGCGCCCAGGCGGGCATCACCAGCTCCACGGGGCCGCGGACGTCGTCCACCCGCATCTCCACGCGGAACAGGTGCGTGTGGGGTTCCGGCATTCCGAGGCGGTAAAGGATCTCCGGCATGGGTCGGCGTGTGCGTGTCGGAAACGTGAGCAGGGGCGCGGACCACGACGGTCCGCGCCCCTGCGGGATATTCGGTCTAGCGGGAGTTGCGGCGGCCGCGCAGCGCCAGCCCCAGCAGCGCCCCCGCCACCACCCCGGCGCCGATCGCCGCGGGCTTCGCGAAGCGGCTCAGCGGCGACTCGCGCGCGATGCTCCCCGCGATGAACAGCACGTTGGCCGGGCGCTCCGCCAGGCGGCGCATCAGGTAGGGGTACCAGGAGCTCGCCGAAGGGGACGTACACCCGCACCTTGTACCCCTCCTCGCGCAGCCGCGTCTGCAGGTCGCGGCGGATGCCGTAGAGCATCTGGAACTCGAACGAGTCCTTGGAGACCCCCGCCTCCCAGGCGTAGCGACGCGTCGCGGCGATCATCGCCTCGTCGTGCGTCGCGATGGCCGGGTACACGCCGCGGGAGAGGAGCGTCTGCATCTCCTCCACGAACATGCGGTCCACGTCCGCCTTGTCCGGGAAGGCCACCGTCGCCGGCTCCTTGTACGCCCCCTTCACCAGGCGCACCCGCGACCCCAGCGCCATCATCCGCTCCAGGTCGTCCGGCGTGCGGCGGAGGTACGACTGGAGCACCGTCCCCACGTTGTGGAAGCCGTCCGCCCAGAGCGCCTCCACCAGCGCCACCGTCCGCTCCGTGTACTCGCTCGACTCCATGTCCAGGCGGACGAAGACCTCCCCCTCGCCGTCGCCCAGCTCCCGCGCCCGCCCCAGCACCCGCTCGATGTTCGCGCGGCAGAACGCCTCGTCGATGTCCAGCCCCAGCTGCGTGGGCTTCATGGAGAGGTTCGCGTCGATCCCCTCCGCCGCGATCCGCTCCAGGATCCGCACCGCCATCTCCGTCGCCGCCTCCGCCTCCTCGCGCGTCGCCACCGACTCGCCCAGGAAGTCCAGCGACACGCTGAGGTCCGCGCGGTTCAGCTCCCGGGCCGCCGCCACCGCGTCGTCCACCGTGTCGCCGGCCACGAAGCGCTCCGCCATGCGGCGCGAGATCGGCGTCCCGGTCACCACGCGCTGCGCGGCGGGGCTCTGGCTGAGGTACAGCAGGCTCTGTCTGAGCATCTACGTCGGTTCCGCGTTCGGGCGGTGAGTCTCGTGGGGGTCCGGCTCGGAGCGGTCGCGTATGGCGGCGTCCAGGATCTCCTTCACCCGGGCCAGGGAGAGCGCCTCCAGCACCTTCCGCGCCTCCTCCTCCGTCCTCCCCCGGGCCAGGTCGTCCGTCTCCAGGTGCCCCATCACCGCCGTCCCGGAGGCCGACCAGCGCAGGAACACCAGGTAGGCCGCCCAGGGCTCCTCCGGGTCGTCCGAGGCGTCCGTCTCCACGGCCGCCGTGTACGGCTCCCCGTCGGCGCCCTCGAACCCCGGCGCCCGGCCATGGACGGCCGGGTACCCGCCGAGCGTGGTGTCGTCCACCCCCTCGGGAGTCTCGGGATTGAGCCGGTCCTCCGCGTTCCGGAAGAACATGGCCGGCAAGGTAACGTCCCGCCGCCGCTCGCGACAGACCGCGCCTCCCCCGCGAAACGCTCCCGTACCCACCCGGTCACGGATTGCACGCCCCGCGCCCCGCGCCTACCTTCGTCCCGCCCGGGAAGGCACTCCCGGCCCGCTCTCCACCCCGTCCCGTCCCCACCATGAGCCACACCATGCGCGCGGCGATCTTCCACGAGAACGGCGGCCCCGAGAAGGTGCTCGTCGAGGAGGTGCCGCGCCCGCGCCCCGGCCCCGGGCAGGTGCTGGTGCGGGTGGGCGCCGCCGCCATGAACCACCTGGACCTGTGGGTCCGCCGCGGGATCGGCATCGAGACCACCATGCCGCACGTCGGCGGCTCCGACGTCGCCGGGACGGTGGAGGAGCTGGGGGAGGGGGCCTCCGGCGTGTCCGTCGGCGAGCGGGTGGTGGTGAACCCCTCGGTCGGGTGCGGCCGCTGCGAGTGGTGCGCCTCGGGCGAAGTGCCGCTCTGCCCCGGCTTCCGCATCGTCGGCGAGCACCTGGACGGCGGCTTCGCCGAGTACGTCGCCGTCCCCGCCGCCAACGCGTACCGGCTCCCCGACGACGTCTCCTTCGAGACCGCCGCCGCGCTCCCCGTCTCCTACCAGACCGCGTGGCGGGCCGTCGTGTCCCGGGCGCGGGTGCGGCCGGGGGAGGACGTCCTGGTGCTGGGCGCCTCCGGGGGCACCGCCATCGCCGCCGTCCAGGTGGCCAAGCTCTCCGGCGCGCGCGTGTTCGCCGTGACGTCGGGCGCCGACAACGCCGCGCGCGTCCGCGACCTCGGGGCCGACGTCGTCTACGACCGCGACGAAGTCGACTTCAGCCGGCAGGTGTTCGCCGACACGGGGAAGCGGGGCGTGGACGTGGTGGTGGAGAACGTGGGCGAGGCCACCTGGAAGGGGAGCGTGCGGGCGCTGGCCAGGGGCGGCCGTCTCGTCTGCTACGGCGCCACCACCGGCCACCGGGGCGAGCTGGACCTGCGGGTGCTCTTCTGGAAGCAGGTGGAGATCATCGGGACCACCATGTCCTCCGTCCCCGAGTTCGAGGCCATGCTCCGGTGCGCGTTCCAGGGGCGGCTCCGTCCGGTCGTCGACAGCGTGCTCCCGCTGGAGCGGGCGCGCGAGGCGCACGAGCGGCTGGAGGCGGGTGGGCAGTTCGGGAAGATCGTCCTGGTGCCCTGAGACTTTTTCGTGGGGCCGCTCCGGAGCCCGGCAAACCGCGCCGGTCTCCTCCGCGGGTCGCGTAGCCAGCCGAAACCGCCCGGCTGTCTCCGCTCCTGCTGCGTGAGCCCCGCGATACCGCCGCGGGTCTCCCTCCGCCTGCACGTGGGGGAACGGCAACACACCGCGGGCGGGAGCCTGACATCGTGGAGGGTGAGGATCGAAGCGTGGAAATGCCCCTCCCCCGGAACGGGGGAGGGTGGCGGCTCTAAGGCCGCCGGGTGGGGGCGCGCGGAGGGCGCCGGCCACCCTGTCCTCACCCCGGAGCTCGACCCGGTAGTTCTCCCCTCCCCTGCTTGCGGGGGAAGGGTTGGGGTGGGGGCTCTATACCATCAACGACAGCGGCGCCGCTCCCGTGGATCGGGCCGGCGCCGTTGTCGTTCCGGGATTTCCGAAGTCAGTCGTCGAGCCGCTTCACCGAAGCGGCCCGCGGGCCCTTCGGGTCCTCCTCGATGTCGAACTCCACCCGGTCCCCCCGCTTCAGCGACTTGAACCCCTCCATGTCGATTGCGGAGTGGTGCACGAACACATCCTTTCCCCCGTCGTCCGGACGAATGAAGCCGAAGCCCTTGTCGTCCTTGAAGAACTCCACGATGCCAGTCTGTCGAGCCATGATGCCTCCGCTGAGACGGGACCGGACGTTTGCCGCTGCGCCGCCCCGTCCAGCGTCGCCGCGGTATGCTGACGGGGGGAACGCAACCGCAAAGAGCGTTCCGCACCTTTTTACTCCTTCCCGGGCCTGCGGGAGCCTCACCCGCCGCGCTCCGGGCGGGGCGCCCCCGTGAGCTCCAGCACCGCCACCTCCGGGCGGCACAGGAAGCGGACCGGGTAGTGCACCGTTCCCACCCCGCGCGACACGTACACCTGCGTCCACGGCCGGCGGCGCAGCCCCTCCTCGTACAGGTCGTCGCGCTGCGCCGGGTTCCTCAGCGCCCCCACCCAGGGGAGGCGCACCTGCCCCCCGTGCGTGTGCCCGCTCACCACCAGGTCCACCCGGTCGTGGGCGCGCCGGGCGCGCTCCGCCTGGTCCGGGTCGTGGGCCAGCAGGAGCGTGAAGTCCCGCGCCTCCGGCGGGGGGAGCACCTCCATCCGCGGGTCCCCCAGCGAGTAGTCGTCCACCCCCGCCACGCAGAGCCGCGCCCCGTTCACCTCGCGCAGCACCGCCGCGTTGGTGAGGTCCGCGATCCGCGGGTGCGCCCCCACCTGCCTGCGCCAGGTATCGATCCCCACCACGTGGTCGTGGTTCCCCGGCACCGCGTACACCCCCAGCGGCGCCTCCAGCTCCCCCAGCGCCGCCAGCACCCCCTGGAACCCCTCCGCGTCGTCCGCCGCGAAGTCCCCCGTCAGCGCGATCAGGTCCGGGCGCTCCGCCATCGCCATCCGGCAGGCGCGGCGGATCAGCGAGAGCGGCGTCCCCTCCCCGGCGTGCAGGTCCGTCAGCAGCGCCACGCGGAGCCCCTCCAGCCCCGGGTGCAGCCCGCGCACGTGGATGCGGGGGCGCGTCAGCTGCAGCCAGAGCGGCTCCACCAGGAACGCGTAGGCGCCCAGCGCGCCCGCGCCCGCCACGGCGGCGGAAAGGATCTTGCGGACGGTCGCGGGGCTCGGCATGCCGTCGGGCGGTGCAAGCCGCAGACCAGGCGCGGCGCGCCCCTCCGCGCGCGCTTGCCAGCCCCCGTTTTCCGTCTATCTTGCTGTCCGCCGGAGCCGGGACGCCCCCGGGGACGGCCGACGCCGCACCCAAGAAACCAGATCACGAGGAGATCATGTCCGATACGCTCACCGCCCGAAGCGACGACCGGGCCCTGCTCGAACAGGCCGACGTCCGGGCGCTGCTGGACGAGGTCGGCGGCGCCGTCCGCGTCACCGACGCCGGAGAGGTGGAGGTGGTGAGCGAGGACGCCCTCCGCGGCGCCGGGATCGACCGCCTGGTGCACGCCGCCGTCTTCGGCGAAACGGGCGTGCGCGACACCGCCCGCTGGCTCATCGGCGAGGCCGGGCGCCGCGTGGGGATCGCCCCCGCCTCCATCCACGAGCTGTACCTCGCCCGCGGCCGCGGCGAGGTGGGCGGCTTCACCGTCCCCGCCATCAACGTCCGCGCCGCCTCCTACGACACCGCGCGCGCCCTGTTCGCCTCCGCGCGCGAGCTGGAGGTGGGAGCCGTCATCTGCGAGATCGCCCGCTCCGAGATCGGCTACACCGACCAGCGCCCCGTGGAGTACGTCACGGTGATGACCGCCGCCGCCCTCCGCGAGGGGTGGAGCGGCCCGCTCTTCATCCAGGGCGACCACTTCCAGCTCAACGCCAAGAAGTACCGGGCCGACGCCGATGCCGAGATGCGCGCCGTCAAGGACCTGATCAAGGAGGCGCTGCACGCCGGGTTCTACAACATCGACGTGGACACCTCCACCCTGGTGGACCTGGACCAGGAGGGGCTCGACGCCCAGCAGGCGCTCAACTACCGCCTCTCCGCCGAGCTGACGGCCTACGTCCGGCACTACCAGCCCGAGGGCGTCACCGTCTCCGTGGGCGGCGAGATCGGCGAGGTGGGGACCGAGAACTCCACCCCCGAGGAGCTGCGCGCCTACATGGACGGCTACGCCCGCGAGCTGAAGCGCATCGCCGAGCGCGCCGGGACCGCCATGGACGGGCTGTCCAAGATCTCCGTGCAGTCCGGCACCACCCACGGGGGGACCGTCCTTCCCGACGGCACCATCGCCGACGTGGCCATCGACTTCGAGACGCTCCGCACCCTCTCCGAGATCTCCCGGCGCGAGTACGGGCTCTCCGGGGCGGTGCAGCACGGCGCCTCCACCCTCCCGTCCTCCGCGTTCGGGAACTTCCCCGAGGTGGAGACCGCCGAGATCCACCTGGCCACCAACTTCCAGAACCTCTTCTACGACCACCCCTCCTTCCCGGCCGAGCTGCGCGAGCGGATGTACGAGCACTGCCGCCAGAGCTTCCCGGACGAGAGAAAGCCGAGCGACACGGAGCAGCAGTTCATCTACAAGGCCCGCAAGAAGGCCCTGGGCGCCTTCAAGCGCGAGCTGTGGGAGCTCCCCGAGGAGAGCCGCGCCGCCATCCGTGAGACGCTGCGCGAGCAGTTCGACTTCCTGTTCCGCCAGCTCCGGGTGAACGGGACGGCCGAGACCGTCCGCCGCGTGGTCACCGTCCCCGAGCTCCGCCGCTCCGGGCCCTCCGCCCTGCGCTTCAAGGCCGCCGAGGACGACTGGGACCTGTCCGACTGACCCGCGGCTCCGCCGCCGCGCGCTCCCGGGCCGGGTGCGCCGCCTCCGGGCGGCCCCCGGCCCTCCGCGTTCCCCGCCGGGACGGGAGCGGAACGAAACCTGCCTGTCGCTCCCCGCAGACCCGCTCCCCGCCCGGCGCCCCCCGCGTCCCGGGACCCACGGCGAGCGCCAGACTCCACACACCCGCGAAGAGCCCGGACCACCTCCGATGCTCCAGGAAGCAGACGTGGGCAGCGAAGCCGAACGCTCCGAAGCGCTCTCCATCCGCGCCAACAAGCTCGACATCCTCGAGCGGCTGGCCGACGACCTGGCGCACGAGATCCGCAACCCCCTGCACTCCATGGTCATCAACCTGGAGGTGCTGAAGCGCCGCGTCTCCCGGTGGAGCGCCGAGGAGCAGACGGACGCCCTGCGCTACATCGGGGTGCTGGGGACCGAGCTGGACCGCGTCACCCGGCGCATCGACCTCCTCCTCCGCCTCACCCGCCCCGCCCGCCGCGCCGAGCCCGCCACCCTGGACGAGCTGGTGGCCGAGCTGATGGAGCTGGTGCAGATCGAGGGGCGCAGGCAGGAGGTGGAGGTCCGCTACGAGTCCGCCGCCCAGCTCGCCCGCGTCCACGTCCCGCGCGAGCCGGTGCGCCAGGTGATCCTGGACCTCATCCTCCACGCCCTGGACCACCTGGGCCCCGGGGGGACCCTCCTGATCCGCACCACCCAGGACGGCGAGCGGGCGTCCATCTCCGTGTCCGCCACGGACGCCGAGGGCGCCCCCGTCCCCCTCGAGGGGAACGGCGCGGCGGGTCCCGCCGTCGCGCGCCTCCCGGTGGCGCGGGCCCTCGCCGACGAGATCGGGGGCCTCGTCGAGCCCTCCGACGGCCCCGTGATGACCTTCTCCGTCCCCGTCCAGCGCGGCTGACCGCCCGTAACTCGTTGCCCCCCCGGCCCCAACGCCGGGTTGACCGCCCCCGCCGCTCCGCGCTATCTTCCCTGGTTGGATAAACAGGCGACTCCCTACCTCGAGCGGGTATGCAAGCGAAGATTCTGGTTGCGGACGACGAGCGCCACATCGCCGAGGGGCTCCAGATGCTCCTGGGCGAGGACGGATACGAGGTCGACACGGCCACGGACGGCAACGCCGCGTGGGAGATGATCCGCGACGGCGGCTACGGCCTGGTCCTCGCCGACCTCCGCATGCCGGAAGTCGACGGGCTGGAGCTGTTCGCCCGCATGCGCAAGGCGGGGATCGCCAGCGAGGTCATCATCATCACCGGCGCCGCCTCCGTGGACTCCGCCGTCGCGGCCATGCGCGAGGGCGCCTACGACTACCTGGAGAAGCCCCTCAACGTGGGGCGGCTCAAGGCGCTGATCCCCAAGGCGCTGGAAGCGTACCAGGTCAAGCAGGCCAACCGCCTCCTGGCGGAGCGCCTCGCCAACCTGACCCGCTTCGGCGACCTCATCGGCCAGTCGGAGGAGATGCGGGGGATCTACGGCACCATCGAGGCCGTGGCCCCCGCCAGCGCCAGCGTCCTCATCGTGGGCGAGAGCGGGACCGGGAAGGAGCTGGTGGCCCGCGCCCTCCACGAGAAGTCCAACCGCGCCAAGGGCCCCTTCATCGCCATCAACTGCGGCGCCTTCCCCCGCGAGATCCTGGAGAACGAGCTCTTCGGGCACGAGAAGGGCGCGTTCACCGGCGCCATCAACGAGAAGGCCGGGTGCTTCGAGCTGGCCGACGGGGGGACGCTCTTCCTGGACGAGGTCGCGGAGATGGAGCCCGACATCCAGGTCAAGTTCCTCCGCGCCCTGGAGCAGCGCTCCTTCCGCCGCCTGGGCGGGAAGAAGGAGATCTCCGTGGACATCCGCGTGGTGGCGGCCACCAACAAGAACATCAACAAGGCGGTCGAGGAGGGGAAGCTCCGCGAGGACCTGTACCACCGCCTCGCCGTGATCCCCCTCCTCCTCCCCCCGCTCCGCGACCGCCGCGGCGACGTGCGGCTCCTGGCCGAGTCGTTCCTGCGCCGCTTCTCCGAGGAGAACGGCAAGGACATCCGGGGCTTCGCCCCCGAGGCGCTGGAGTTCATCAACGCCTACCGCTGGCCGGGCAACGTCCGCGAGCTCAAGAACGCCATCGAGCGCGCGGTGATCTTCGCCCGCGGGCAGGAGATCAGCTTCCAGGACCTCCGCGCCCACGAGCTGATCTCCTCCGAGGACCGCGAGGTCCGCATCCCGGTGGGGACCTCGGTGGAGCAGGCCGAGCGGACGCTGGTGCTCAAGACCTTCTCCTTCGTGGACGGCGACTACACCAAGGCCGCCACCATGCTGGGGCTCCAGGAGGAGGAGCTGCGCAACCGCCTCACCCAGTTCATCGGGCTCCAGACCGCCGAGGTCTGACCCCGGGCGGTCCGCCCGCCCCTCGGCAGCCGTCGTCCCCCCGGGGACGACGGCTGTTTCCGTCCCCGAGGCGCCCGTACGTGGCATGGCGATTGCTCCTTGAGAGGGCCACGTCCAGGCCCGTCGGGCCGGGGCGCCGCCCTTCGGAAGGACGGGGGATCGCTGTATGGCGGCACGCCGAATCTTGGTCATCGAGGACGAGCCGGGCGCCCGCGACGCGCTGGAGAGCCTGCTGTCGGACGATGGATACGCGGTCTGCACCGCCGGGAACGGGAAGATGGGGCTGGAGCGGCTCCACGACTTCCACCCGGACACGGTGGTGTGCGACTTCTACCTCCCGGACATCGACGGGCTCCAGGTGATCCGTCAGATCCGGGCCGGCTTCCCCGCGGGGGTCACCATCATCGTGATCACCGGGGGGGGCGCGGCCGAGGAAACCGAGAACGCCCTGAGGCGCGAGGCCGACGTCTTCCTCCAGAAGCCGATCGACCTTTCCAAGTTCCGGCGGGCGCTGCAGTATTCACCCCCGTCCGCGCGGCGCAGGGAGCTGCAAACCCAACACCCGGCATAACGGAGAGCTCTCAATGTCAGACTACGACGACCTTCCCCACATCGTCATCGAGCGCGAGCGGGGGGGGATGGGCACCTTCCTGTGGGGTGCCCTGCTGGGCGCGGGGGTCGCGCTCCTCCTCGCCCCCCGCACCGGGGCCGAGACGCAGCGCGAGATCCGCGACCGGGCGCAGCGCCTGCGCGACCTGGCGGAGGGGCGGGTGAACGACGCGCGCGACACCGTGACCGGGACGGTGGACCGCGCCCGCGAGCGCCTCAACGACGGGATCACCACCGTCCGCGGGGCCATCGAGACGCGCGCCGACCAGGCGAGGCAGGCGGTGGAGGTGGGGCGCCGCGCCGCCCGCGACGCCCGCGGCGAGCTGGAGCGCCGGGTGACGGACGCCAAGGCGGCGTACCGGGGCGGGGTGGAGGGGGTGCGGGACGCCGGCGGCGGAGGAGCGCTGCAGGCGGAGGTGATCATCACCGAGGTGACGGTGGAGGAAGTGGGCGACGAGGGGCTGCGCTAGCGCCTCCGCGCCCGGTCGTTGACGGCCGGGCGCGAGCGGCCTACGTTTTTCGGGATGCGATACACGGCGCGGAAGGAACGGGCGGTGAGCCTCGCGGGCGCCGCCCGCAGGGCCCTCGCCCGCGTCCTCCGTGGGGCGTGGGACTTCGTGGGCCGCATCTGGGACAAGGCGGGACAGGACGACATCTTCTTCCTCGCGGGAGGGATCGCCTTCAACATCCTGGTCGCGGCGATCCCCTTCCTCCTCCTCATCGTCGGCATCTTCGGCTTCGTCCTGCAGCGGGTGGTGGCCGACCCCGAGCGGGCCGCGGTGGACTACGTCGTCTCCATCCTCCCCCCCTCGGAAAAGGTGGTGGGCTTCACCCGCGACCTGGTGAGCGGGATCATCGGGGGGCGCACGCGCTTCAGCGTGCTGGGCGTGGTGCTCTTCATCTGGACCTCCACCCGGCTCTTCGGGACGCTGCGCACCGTGCTGCGCCACGTCTTCGACATCGAGGACGACCGGGGGATCGTCGGCGGGAAGATCTTCGACGCCCAGATGGTGATCGTGGCGGGGTCGCTCTTCCTGGCCAACACCGGGATCACGCTGGCGCTGGACGGGGCCCGGAGCGTGGGGGAGGGGTGGCTGAGCCGGTACGGGTACCACACGCTCCCCGTGGCGGAGATGCTGTACGCCCGGCTCCTGGCCTTCGGCTTCATCTTCGCCATGTTCCTCCTGATGTACCGCTACCTCCCGGCGCGGCGCATCTCCTGGCGGATCTCGCTGACCGCGGCGGTGTTCAGCTCGGTCGCGTGGGAGCTGCTCAAGTCGGTGTTCAGCTGGTACGTGACCTACGTCGCCAACTACGGGAGCATGTACGGCCGCGTGGCGACGGTGGTGGTGCTGGTGTTCTGGATCTATTACTCGGCCGTGGTGTTCGTACTCGGCGGCGAGGTCGGGCAGGTGTACGACCTTTCGCGGATACGCAGGCGGCAGCGGGAGCTTCTGGAGTGAGCGCGATGCACGGAAGTGTGAAGGTGGGAGCGCTCCTGGCGCTGGCCCTGCTGGCGCCGGGAGCGGGCGCGGCGGCGCAGGGGCTCCCGGTGTCGCCGCTGGCGATCGCCCACGGGGTGGAGCGCGAGGGAGTGGCCCGGTACCGCGACCCCCCGGTCACGGTGGAGGGCCGCTACGTGGTGATCTCCCTGGCCGAGCACCGGCTCTACCTGATGGAGGAGAGCCGGGTGATCTGGTCGGCCCCGGTGGGGACGGGGACCGGGACGCGCCTGGAGGGCGCGGGGCAGAAGTGGGACTTCTCCACTCCCCGCGGGATGTTCCGCGTGCAGTTCAAGGAGAAGGACCCCGTCTGGACGGCCCCCGACTGGGCGTTCGTGGAGCGCGGCGAGCCGGTCCCGCCGCCGGACTCCCCCAAGCGCCGCGAGGTGGGGATGCTCGGCACCAGCGCGATGTACCTGGAGGAGCAGATCGCCATCCACGGCACCAACAAGCCGGAGCTGCTGGGCCAGCCCGTCTCGCACGGGTGCATCCGCATGTCCAACGAGGACGCCCGCCGCCTCTTCTACGAGGTGGAGATCGGCACCCCCGTCATCATCTACTGAGCCGCGGCTCCGTCCGTACTCCCACACCGCATTTCCAGATGAACCGCCCCCCCGCCGGAGAGAAGGCCTCCGACGCCCCCAAGATCGTGGCGCAGAACCGCAAGGCGCGCCACGAGTACCACGTCCTGGAGACCTGGGAGACCGGGCTCGTCCTCCAGGGCACGGAGGTGAAGTCGCTCCGGGACGGGAAGGCCAACCTGCAGGACGCCTTCGCCCGGGTGATGAACGGGGAGGTGTGGCTGTTCGGGATGCACATCTCCCCCTACGAGCAGGGGAACCGCTTCAACCACGACCCCCTCCGTCCCCGCAAGCTCCTCCTCCACCGCAACCAGATCCGCAAGCTGATCGGGCAGGTGGAGAAGTCGGGCCTCACCCTCGTCCCCCTGGACGTCCACTTCACCCGCGGGATCGCCAAGGTGAACCTGGCCCTGGTGCAGGGAAAGAAGCTGCATGACAAGCGCGACGACCTCAAGCGCCGCGACGCCGAGCGGGAGATCCAGCGTGCGCTCAAGGACTAGCGCCCGGCGGCCCGCTGCCGCCGTCTTCGCTCTGGCGCTCCTCCTCCTTCCCGCGGGCGGGCGCGCCCAGCAGCCCCCGCCCGAGTGGCGGGTGGAGACCGTCGTCCGTGCGCCCCGACGTGGGCGCGGGGTACGCCGCCCTCCCCGTCTCCGTCCTGGCAGGTCTGGGCGCGGAGGTGGGGACGCGCGGGGACGAGGTGGAGGTGCGCCTGGGCGGGCGCGAGCTGCGCTTCCGCGCCGGCTCCGCGGCCTTCACGGTGGACGGCGAGGAGCACCGCCTGGCCGCCCCCGCGTACGCGGACGGGGGCGTGGTCTTCCTCCCGGTGCAGTTCTTCGCGGAGTTCCTCCCCTCGCTGCGCGGCTCCCCGGTGGAGGTGGACGCCGCCTCGCGCACCCTGCGCCGCGTGCGAGCCCCCGCGGGGCAGCCCGTGGCCGCCGCCGTGCCGGAGACGCCCCCGCCGCCCCCGGTGAGGGCGGCTCCCGAGCCCGTCCGCCGGAAGAAGCTGGTGGTGGTGGACGCCGGGCACGGCGGGGTGGACCCCGGCGCCGCCGGGGCGGGGGGGACGCGCGAGAAGACGGTGACGCTGGCCGTGGCCCGCCGGCTCGCCGCCATCCTCCGCGAGGACACCACCCTGGACGTGCGGATGACGCGCGACCGCGACACCCTGATCGCCCTGCGCGACCGGGCGCGCATGGCCAACCGGTGGCGCGAGGAGGGGCAGCCGGCCCTCTTCATCTCCATCCACTGCAACGCCAACCCCAGCCGCGCCGCCCGGGGCTTCGAGACCTACTTCCTGGCCGAGGCCAAGACGGAGGACGCCCGCCGCGTGGCGGAGATGGAGAACGCGGCGCAGAAGTACGAGAAGGACGCCTCGGCGGAGCTGGACCCGCTCTCCTTCATCCTCCACGACCTCCGCCAGAACAAGTACCTGCGCGACTCCAACGACTGGGCGGCGATCATCCAGGACGAGCTGCGGGAGGTGCACCCCGGGCCCGACCGCGGAGTGAAGCAGGCGGGGTTCGCGGTGCTGAACGGCGCCTTCATGCCGGCGGTGCTGGTGGAGATCGGCTTCATCTCCAACCGCGGGGAGGAGGAGGTCCTGGCCGACTCCGGCCACCAGGGGCGCATCGCGGAGCAGCTCGCGTCGTCCATCCATGCCTTCTTCCGCCGCGGCTCCGCGGCCTCCGCCGAGGGCGGGGCGTAGCGCCCCGCCGGACCCTCCGCGCCCCCGCCGGGTAGTCACCCCGCACGTCCACCACTCCGGAAACCCGCGCCCCCCGCCGATGAAGCACCCTCCCGTCCCCATCGTCGCCCTGGACGTCCCCCGCCTGGCGGACGCCCTGGCCCTGCTGGATCGCCTGGGTCCCGGGGCGGAGTGGGCCAAGGTGGGGCTCCAGCTCTTCACCGCGGAGGGGCCCGAGGCGGTCCGCGCCCTGAAGTCGCGCGGGGTGCGCGTCTTCCTCGACCTGAAGCTGCACGACATCCCCAACACGGTGGCGCGGGCGGTGGAGTCCGCGGCGGCGCTCGGGGCCGACCTCCTCACGCTGCACGCCTCCGGCGGGCGGGCGATGCTGCGGGCCGCCCGCGAGGCGGCCGGCCCGCGGGGCGGGGAAGGCCCCCGCCTGTTCGCGGTGACGGTGCTCACCTCGCTGGCCGCGCCGGAGCTGGCGGAGGCGTGGGGGCGCGGCGAGGTGTCGGCGGGGGAGGAGGCGGGGCGCCTGGCCCGCCTGGCCGCGGAGACGGGGATGGACGGGGTGGTGGCCTCGGTGCACGAGGCCGCCCGCATCCGCGCGGAGGGAGGCCCGGGGCTGGGGGTGCTCACCCCCGGGATCCGGCTGGCGGGGGACGCGGCGGGGGACCAGTCGCGCGTCGCCACTCCCGCGCAGGCCGCGGCGGCCGGGGTGGAGCTCGTGGTGGTGGGGCGCACCGTGACCGCCGCGCCCGACCCGGCGGCGGCGTTCGCGGCGGTGCGCGCGGAGCTGGAGGGCGGGGTCCCCGCCGGGGCGGTGGGGGCGTGAGGCGCCTGGCGGCGCTGCTCCTCCTGGGGGCGGCGCTCCTCCTCCCCGCGCCGGCGCGGGCGCAGGGCGAGCCGCTGGAGGCGTTCGTGGCCCGGGTGGCGCGGCTCTGGGAAGCGGAGGACGCCGCGGCCGTCGCGGCGCTCGCCCCGTCCGGCGGGCGGATGCTGCTGGAGGTGGGCGGGGAGGCGGCGGGGCCGGTGCCGGAGCGCAACGCCGCCGCGGCGCTGCGGGCCCTGTTCACCGACCGCGACGGCGTCTCCATCCGCGCCACGCGGGTCACCCTCTCCGGGGGGAATCCGCCGCAGGGCTTCGGGGAGCTCACCTGGGTGTCCCGCTCCCGCGGGGTGACGGTGCCGCGCACCTCCACCGTCTACGTGGGGGTGGTCCGCGAGGCCGGAGGGTGGCGCATCCGGGAGCTGCGCGTCCTCCCCTGAGTTGACACGGACTCCTCCGCCCGCCTAGGATTGCGCCTCCCGGCGCTCTCGACCCGTATCCCCGCTCCGACGTGATCCAGGCCGACTCCCTCATCACCCTGCTCGGCAAGCGGGTCCGGCGCGACTGGTCCGACGTGTTCAACTGGCCGGACCTCACCGCCACCGGCCTGCGCGTCCTGGGCGCGCTGGTGGTGGGGTGGCTGGCCTACTGGGCGCTGAAGCTGGTCCTCCGCCGGATCGAGAGGTCCATCGAGCCCGCGGAGGGGGGGCACCTCACCGTCCAGGAGCAGCGCACCCGCACGCTCCTCTCGCTGGTGCGGAGCATCGGGATCGTGGTGATCACCGTCCTGGTGGTCTTCATGGTGCTGGGGGCGCTGGGGATCAACCTGGGGCCCCTCCTGGCCGGCGCCGGGGTGGTGGGGCTGGCGGTCTCCTTCGGCGCGCAGTCGCTGGTCAAGGACGTCATCGCCGGCCTCTTCATCCTCTTCGAGAACCAGTTCGGAGTGGGCGACGTGATCCGCCTGGAGCCCACCATCTCCGGGGTGGTGGAGCGGATGACGCTGCGCGTGGTGGTGCTGCGCGACACCTACGGCGTGGTGCACGTGGTCCCCAACGGGGAGATCAAGCGGGTGAGCAACCTCACCCGCACCTGGGCGCGCGCGGTGCTGGACGTGGGCGTCGCCCACTCGGAGGACGCGGACCGCGTGATGGAGGTGATGCGCGAGGTGGGCCGCGAGCTGTGGGAGGACGGGGCGTGGCGCCCGCTCCTGGTGGACGAGGTGGAGGTCCCGGGGATCGAGTCGATCACCGACGCGGCGGTCAACGTCCGCATCATGGTGAAGACGCTCCCGCTGAAGCAGTGGGACGTGGCGCGCGAGTTGCGCCGCCGCCTCAAGCGCCGCTTCGACGCGGAGGGGATCGAGACTCCCTCGCCGCACTACAACCTGTACCTGCGCGACGGGGAGCAGCTCCCCGCGGCCGCGCACCCGCCGGAGAAAGCATGAGCACGGCACCCGGGAGGCGATGTAGGGACCGCTCCGCCTGAAGCGGAGCCTGAAGATCCCCTGGCGGGCGCACTCCGCGCCCGCCGTCGCCATCGACGTCCCGTGGAGGAGCCATGCCCCTTCAGTTCTACAACACGCTCACGCGCCGGCTGGAAGAGTTCGTCCCCCTGGTGGAAGGCCGGGTGGGGATGTACTGCTGCGGCCCCACCATCTACGCCCCCCCGCACATCGGTAACCTCCGCACCTTCTTCTTCGCGGACGTCCTCCACCGGTACCTGGAGTACCGGGGGTACGAGGTGAAGTTCGTGATGAACCTCACCGACGTGGACGACAAGACCATCCGCGGGGCGAACGCGCAGGGGGTGCGGCTGGAGGAGTACACGGAGCCCTTCGCGGAGCTGCTCTTCGACAACCTGCACACGCTGGGGATCGCCCGGGCGGACGTGTACCCGCGCGCCACGCACTACGTCCCCGGGATGGTGGAGCTGATCCGCCGCCTGGAGGAGCGCGGGATCGCCTACGAGGCGGACGGCTCGGTCTACTACGACATCTCCAAGTTCCCGGAGTACGGGAAGCTGTCCAAGGTGGACCTGGGCGCGGGCCGCCGCGGGGAGCGCGTGGCCAGCGACGAGTACGACAAGGAGGACGTGCGCGACTTCGCCCTCTGGAAGGCGGTGAAGCCGGAGGACGAGGCGGTGGGGGCGGTGTGGGACACGCCGTGGGGCCGGGGGCGCCCGGGGTGGCACATCGAGTGCTCGGTGATGAGCATGCAGGAGCTGGGGGAGACGTTCGACATCCACGCGGGCGGGGTGGACCTGACCTTCCCCCACCACGAGGACGAGATCGCGCAGTCGGAGGGGGCGACGGGGAAGGAGTTCGTGCGCTACTGGCTGCACGGCGAGTTCCTGCAGATCGAGGGGGAGAAGATGGCCAAGTCCCTCGGCAACGTCTTCAACCTCAAGGACCTGATCGCGCAGGGGGTGCGCGGCCTCGTCCATCCGCTACCTCTTCCTGACGGCGCACTACCGGAGCAAGCTCAACTTCAGCTTCGAGGGGCTGGCCGCGGCGTCGGAGGCGGTGCGCCGGGTGCGCGACACGCGGAACCGGCTGCGGGCGCACCCCGCGGTGCTCCACCCCGGCCCGGACGACGTGCCGGTGCTGCACCGCTCGGCGGACGCGGCGCTGGCCCGGTTCGCGGAGGCGATGGACGACGACCTGAACACCAGCGTTGCGCTGGCGGCGCTGCACGGCTTCGTCCCGGAGGTGAACGCGCGCCTGGACGGGCTGGGGGCGGGGCCGATCAGCGAGGCGGAGCGGGACGCGGCGCTGGCGGTGTTCGACCGGCTGGACTCGGTCTTCATGTTCGTGGAGCTGGCGGACCGGGAGGACGTGGTGGACCCGGAGCTGGCGGCCTGGGTGGAGGAGCGGATCGCGGAGCGGCAGGCCGCGCGCAAGGCGCGGGACTTCGCGCGGTCGGACGCCATCCGCGACGAGCTGGCGGCGCGCGGGGTGGTGGTGGAGGACACGGCGCAGGGGCCGCGGTGGAAGCTATCCGGTTGACCCGGGCGGCTTTATGGCCTAACTTTCTCGGTTCGTGGACGCGGGCGAGGGCCGGGGGGTGATCCTCTCCGGCCCTCGCGCTCCGCCACCTTAGCTCAGTCGGTAGAGCAACGCACTTGTAATGCGTAGGTCGTCGGTTCGATTCCGACAGGTGGCTCTGCGGGATTGACGGTGGTCCCGCCGTGGTCTAGCTTTGGTCCGTTCCGCGGGAGTAGCTCAGTTGGTAGAGCATTAGCCTTCCAAGCTAAGGGTCGCGGGTTCGAGTCCCGTCTCCCGCTTTTGTAAATGAAGGCCCCGGTATCGCCCACGCGACGCCGGGGTTCTCTTTTTCTGATGTCCGGTTCTCCCCTCCAAAATATCCAATCCTTGAGCCTGTATCGTGTGATGTTGATGGATGGCGGATTCCCTGCGCACGGTGCCAAGGCTACGGTTTCGTCTGATTTGGTGAACAAGGAACTACGTATCCCCGTCAGGTGACTGGCGACCCGGATCCCGGCAGTGATGGTTGCTGGCGGATAGCATGCGGTGTGGGTAACCTAGAGGGACGGAATACCCCCTCTCACCCATTGCAAGGAAAGAACTATGAAGAACCTGCGTGCCGTTTTGGTCGCCTGCGTTTTGGGCGGTCTCGCTGGCTGCGGCGAGAACTCGATGCTGCTCGCCCCGGAGAGCCCCCGCCTCGACAATGGATACACGATAGGCTCGGGCGGGCGAGCCATGGCGGCGGATTCGACCAGCACGACGGGACGGGGAGGTGGTTACACGATCGGTTCCGGCGGCTGAGACTCCACAACCAGAGGCAGAGCGTCGCCGATTTTCGGGGCCCCGGGTTCAGGCGAGCCCGGGGCCTTCCACTGCTGGAGTCGCGCTCTGAAGCGACGGGAGAGCATCCGCACACCCTCGATATCTCGCGGATCTTCCTCCACGGGCCCCACCTCTCGGGCGGCGATCTTCTCCAGCAGGGCAAGTGAATCCCGCTCTTGGAGAGCCTGTTTGCGGCTACGGGCGACCTCCAGCCCTGTCCTCACGTACTCCTCTGCTCTCTCCCAGTCTCCGAACACTCGCGCTCCCTCGGCAAGATGGATCAGGGCTGCGGGCGCGTACTCGTCGTGAAGCCTGACGAGCGGTAGTACTTTCTCTTCCGCCGTCCGGAAGAGATCCTGCCGCCGCGCACCCGCTGCCGCTCGGGCAAGGGTACTCCAGACGACGGTTTGCACCTCGGGAAGCCGGATGAGTGGCAGAGCGAGCTGCAGGATGGGAATCGCCTGCGTGAAGTGGCGGAAACGCACCAGGAGGAAGGCCCAGTCGTGCGCGAGTGCAGGAAGCTCGGGGCTGTTGCGCGGATAAAGGTCGAGTGCCTGAATCGCGTACCTGTGACCCTCCTCGTACGTTCCCACCTCGGCTGCAATGGTCAGGAGATCGTGCTTCGCCTTCCCGGCCTGCTTGAGGCGTCCGGTCGCGGCGGCCTTGTGGGCGGCTCGTTGATAGTACCGTCTCGCTTCATCGTGTCGGCCCATCACCCGCATCAGAATGCCGTACCTGAGAAGCGCGCGAATGGATTGTTCGCGGCTGACCGTTTCCTGGAGGCCTCTCAGCCGGACCGCCAGCCCGAATCCGCGCTGGTACCATGCTGCCGCCCGTTCGTGGAGGGCGGCCCTGAAGCACATCCACCCTGCATCGTTGGCAAGCGCAGGGTCGTCCGATTCCACGATTGCCGCCGTCTCGGCGAAGTGGACCGCCGTCGGGACCAGCGAGCGCGCTTCCGCCCACTCGTGAACCATCCGGCACGCATCGGCGACTTGCCTCGTCGTCGCCTGGTCCGGGGAACGGAGCAGGAAAGCGAACGTCCCGAACGCCTCGATCAATTCCGGAGCGTGCGCACACGCATACCCCATGTTCTCGCGGGTCTCGGGACTGGGAAGGTTGAACAGCCGCTTGCGCCGGTCCGGCTCCGTCTGAGCCCACACCCGTACGTTGCGCAGGGCCCGCCAGAGGGCCACCGCCAACCCGTCAGTCACATCCTTGAGTGCGTAGATCTCCTCACGCCAGCTCGGCGGGAGAGGAATCGGATAGAGCGTATGAAGTCTCTTCTTCCGTGGTTCTGCTGACGTGCCATTCGGCGGGGTGTCGAGCATCAGTCTTCTCGCGGAAGTGGCCAAGGTGGACAATCCACGACACCATAGCGAATCAGCACGTCAGGCGCCACTTCCTGGTGTCGATGATGGTCCGCCGTGGTCTAGCTTGGGGTCCGTTCCGCGGGAGTAGCTCAGTTGGTAGAGCATTAGCCTTCCAAGCTAAGGGTCGCGGGTTCGAGTCCTGTCTCCGCTTTTGTGTTAGTCCCCGTCGCAGCTTGCGTCGGGGACTTCGTGCTTTGCGCCCGGTCGGAGAGGTCGTGGACCCGACGGCGCGTATCGTCGTGTCGGCCGAGACATTTCCCGCCACGGCGGAATGGAACATGCGGCGCTGGCGCCTGCTGGATTGCTTCAACATCCCACCGAGGAGGACCGTATGCGCAAGCGGATCGGACGGGCTGTGTTCGGGGCGGCGGTGCTGGGGGCGCTGGGGCTCGGGGCCGGGCAGGCGCTCGCTTCGCCCAGCGTGCGCGAAGAGACGGCGCGCATCTGCAACGACACCACCTGCAACGGCAACTGCGTCGCGCGCGGCTACGACTCCGGGGAGTGCATCCGGGGGTTCTGCCGCTGCTTCTGATGAGGGCACGTTCACCCTGATCCAGGAGGTCCCCGATGAGCGGTTCCACGAAGCGGACTCGTAACGGGGTGTTCTCGCTGGCGGTGGCGCTCTCCCTGGGGTTCGGCGCCACGCAGGCGCTCGCGGGGCCCACGGAGTCCGCGGAGCGCGCCTGCGCCACCGGGCCGTGCCGCAAGGACTGCATCGCGCAGGGGAACTCGGGCGGGATCTGCATCGACGGGTCCTGCATCTGCTTCATCGAGTAGATCGCGCCGCCTCACCAGCTCGAACGCAACTTTCAGGAAGAACAGAGCCCCGGCATCGCTCGCGCGGTGCCGGGGCTTCCATTTCTACCATGCCGCTCTCGGGGTTGCCGGGCCGGCGAGAGGGCGTGCTGACCTCCATTCCGGCCTGCACGCCCTGAATTTCTACTGCTGCACTTCCTCGTTCTCGCCGGTCTGCGTCACAAGGAAGGTGATGATGAC
The DNA here is from genome assembly GCA_963733105.1 of uncultured Gemmatimonadales bacterium. GTDB lineage: Bacteria > Gemmatimonadota > Gemmatimonadetes > Longimicrobiales > Longimicrobiaceae > JAFAYN01. The sequence goes on from CAVTCB010000018.1 coordinate 786,447, forward strand.
GGTGCAGATGGGCGTGCTGCCGCCGCTGACCTCGGTCAGCTCGCTCTCGCTGAGCTCGACCATCCCGGCGGGATTGGCGGGGAGCGCCTGCAGCTCGGTGGTGCTCAGGCCGGCGCGGAAAGCCGGGTCCTTCCACGCGCGGATTACCTGATCCTGAGTCATGTTATTTCGCCTCGTCCGAGCAGGAGTCCAGCAACAGGACGACGGTGACAACGGTGACGCAGATGATCGTGGTGCCGCCGCTGACCTCGGTCAGCTTGTCCTCGCTGAGCTCCACCATCCCGGCGGGGTTGGCGGGGAGCGCCTGCAGCTCGGTGGCGCTGAGGCCGGCGCGGAAAGTCGGGTCCTTCCAGGCGCGGATTACCTGATCCTGGGTCATGCCATACCTCCGGAGTGTTGGGGAGAAGGGTGCACCGAAAGGGCGCGGGTGCACGGACGTTGTATTCGTCTAAGCGATGCGGTGCCATCAGTATAGCAACCCGCTGCCGCCGAGCGGCGCGCGCCTTTTTACTGCGCTTCTTCCTTCGAGCAGGAGTCCAGCAGAAGGATGGTGAGGACGACGGTGCAGACGATGGTGGTGCCGCCGCTGACCTCGGTCAGCTCACTCTCGCTGAGCTCGACCATCCCGGCGGGGTTCGCGGGGAGGGCCTGCAGCTCGGTGGCGCTCAGGCCGGCGCGGAAAGCCGGGTCCTTCCAGGCGCGGATTACCTGATCCTGGGTCATGCTGTACCTCCTGTGTGTTGGGGAGAAGGGTGCGCCGAAGAGGCGCGGGTGCGCGGACGTCGTCCACGCGACTGAGCATGGGATAGGGACGCCACCAGAAGGCGCGCAGCTCCTTACTGTCTGAACACCTTCCCTGTGAGCCCTGCGTCTCGAGAGCTAGGAGCAGCCCTTGAGCAGCGCGACGACTGCGATCGAGACGGTGACGCAGGGGAGCGTGGTGCCGCCGCTGACCTCGGTCAGCTCGCTCTCGCTGAGTTCGACCATCCCGGCGGGGTTGGCGGGGAGCGCCTGCAGCTCGGTGGCGCTCAGGCCGGCGCGAAAAGCCGGGTCCCTTCAGGCGCGGATTACCTGATGCGAACGAGTGCGTGCAAACCGTACTTCACCTGGTCTGCACGCACTTTCCAGCCAGTGCTACTCCGCGTCGTTCGAGCACTGCCCGAGGAGAAGGGTAAGGATGGTGACACAGAGGAGCGTGGTGCCGCCGCTGACCTCGGTCAGCTCGCCGTCGCTGAGCTCGATCATTCCGGCGGGGTTGGCGGGGAGGGCCTCCATCTCGGTGGCGCTCAGGCCGGCGCGGAAAGCCGGGTCCTTCCAGGCGCGGATTACCTGATCCTGAGTCATGTTATTTCGCCTCGTCCGAGCAGGAGTCCATCAACAGGATGACGGTTACAACGGTGACGCAGACGATCGTGGTGCCGCCGCTGACTTCCGTCAGCTCGCCCTCGCTGAGCTCGACCATCCCGGCGGGGTTCACGGGGAGCGCCTGCAGCTCGGTGGCGCTCAGGCCGGCGCGGAAAGCCGGGTCCTTCCAGGCACGGATTACCTGATCCTGGGTCATGATGTACCTCCTGGGCATTGGGGAGAGGGGTGCGCCGAAGATGGCGCGGGTGCGGACGCTGTCAGCTCGCTCTCGCTGAGGCTCGACCATCCCGGCGGGGTGCGCGGGGAGCGCCTGCAGTTCGGTGGTGCTCAAGCCGGCGCGGAAAGCCGGGTCCCTCCAGGTGCGGATTACCTGATGCAAACGAGTGCGTGCAAACCGTCCTTACCTGGCCTGCACGCACCTTCCAGCCACTGCTAGTCCCCGGAGCACCGCCCGAGGAGAAAGATGCTGATGGTGAGACAGGGGAACGTCGTGCCGCCGCTGACCTCGGTCAGCTCGCTCTCGCTGAGCTCGACCATCCCGGCGGGGTTGGCGGGGAGCGCCTGCAGCTCGGTGGCGCTCAGGCCGGCGCGGAAAGCCGGGTCCTTCCACGCGCGGATTACCTGATCCTGGGTCATGCCGTACCTCCTGAGACGGAGAAATGGTGCGCCGGAGATGGCGCGGGGCGCGTGGCTCCCACGGGGAGGCTCACGAACGGGCCGGAGCGTCACACCCGGTTCGGGACGGGAGAGCGTGCGCGGCGTTCAGTTGGCGCGAGGTCAGCAAGCCTGCCGGGACGGGCAGCAGTGCGGGACTCGGGAGTAGTCAGCGGGACGGGACGGGTCAGGCGGGATGGTCCAGGCAAGATAACCGGTGGATCTCCACTGTCAATGCCTTTGTGTCGTATTCTATTCTCATGGATCAGGACAGCTCGAAGTAGCTTGTTGGTGGTCAACGCCTTGTCCGTCCTCTCCCGCGTGTTTAGTATTGACGCCGGCCTTTTTTCCGGCAGCAAGTCCGCCACGGCTCGTACATCTTCTGCGTTCCCAGGTTGTTGAGACGATCTCCGCGCCGTCCCTAGCGAAGCGGGAAATGCTGGCTCCCGCGGGACCGCCGGCCTCCTCGCGAGCTCAGCAGCTCCTCGCCGTACCCTCTGCCCTGCGGCTGTCCTCGCTGGCCCCCTCCGGATCGAAAGATCCGCCCATGCTCGGCGCGCCGAGAATCCGATCTCAACCGGAACATCCATGACAGGCGAGACCGACCTTCCCGACGCCGAGTGGTACGCCGCCCTCACTTTCCAGGAGCGGCTCGCGCTATGGAGGCGGCAGGGGTCGCCGGACCCGACACCCGGCTTCGACGCCGGTCTGGCCGACTGGCGCCTGGGGGAGTGGCGCCGCCAGCGTCCCTTCGAAGACGAGAGCTTCTTCGAGGAGCGCGTCGCCAGCGAAGGAGTGGATCCGCATGCCTTCCGGATGCTGCTCGGCACGCCCGCGTCCACCCTGCGCGACTGGTGCGCCGGTGAGGTCCCGGCATGGATGGCGGCGCTGCGCCGCGTCCTGTCCACGGAGCGCTCGCCACTCCCCGAGGTGGCGCTGGCGGGAGGGTCCGCGCGGCATGCTGGAGGTGTTCGCCCCCTTCGTCACCGACGCGCAGGCCCGGCTCGCCGCCGAGGCGGCGGAGATCGCGGCCGGGTACGAGGACCTGCCGTTCGCCCCGGAGTCCGCCCACGTCCTCCTCTGCGGCAGCCTGCTGAGCCGCATCCTCACCTCGGTGGGCCGGGTGCTCACGCTGGAGCTGCACGTCGCCCGCATGCAGGGCGTGCTGGAGGGCGAGACGCCGGCAGATCGGTTCGGGAGCTTCGTGGGGCGGCTCCGGCAGCCGGAGCACCTGGAGGCCCTGCTCCGCGATTACCCGGTGCTCGCGCGCATGCTGGTGCGCCAGGCCGACCAGTGGGTGGAAACGAGCGCGGAGCTGCTCCGGCGCCTCCGCGACGACCGGGGAGCTGCTGCGCGTGAAGCTGAACGGGGGAGAGCCGCTCGGCCACGTGGTGCGGGTGAGCAATTCCGGGGTGGGTGACCTGCACCGCGGCGGCCGCTCCGTGGCGATCCTCGACTTCTCCTCGGGGCTGCGCCTGGTCTACAAGCCGCGGCCGCTGGCGGTGGACCGCGCCTTCTACGGTCTGCTGGAGTGGCTGAACCGGGTGGGCGGCTGCCCGCCGCTCCGGATCCTGACCACGCTGGACCGGGGCTCGCACGGCTGGGTGGAGTTCGCCCGCGCCGAGCCGTGCGCGAGCCGTGAAGAGGTGGAGCGTTACTACGAGCGCCTCGGGGGGCTGCTGGCCGTGTTGTACGCGGTCGACGGTCAGGACATGCACATGGAGAACATCGTCGCCGCCGGGGAGCAGCCGGTCCTGGTGGACCTGGAGACGCTCTTCCATCCCCTGCAGGACGAGCTCTTCCCGATGACGCCGCCGCGGCACGGTTCCCCCGCCCCGGCCGATCCTCTCCGCCCGGAGCCTTACGAGTTCATCGCCCGCTCGGTGCTCAAAGTGGCGCTGCTCCCGCAGCGGATCTGGGGCGAGGAGGAGGGCGCCGGGATCGACCTCAGCGGCGTGGGGGGAGCCGGCAACCAGGTCGCGCCCGTTCGCGCGCTCCGCCTGGAGAACACGGGGAGCGACGACATGCGGTTCACTCGCGCCCAGGTGCTCCTCCAGGCCGGACGCAACCAGCCGCAGATCTCCGGGACCGGCATCACGCCCGCCGAGTACGCGGGCGCCATGGACCGCGGGTTCACCGGGGTGTACGAGACACTCTCGGTGCGCAGGGGCGAGCTGGAGGCGGAGGGGCTGCTCGCGGCCTTCGGCGACGTCCCGCTCCGGGTCGTAATACGGATGACGCGGACCTACGCCGCCCTGCAGAGCGAGAGCTTCCACCCCGACTTTCTGCGCGATGCGGTGGACATGGACCGCTTCCTCGACAAGCTGTGGCTCGCGGTCGAGGCCCGAGGCCGGCTCAAGCCGCTCATCTCCTTCGAGCAGGAAGCCCTCCGTGGCGGCGACATCCCGGTGTTCTTCGTGACCGCGAGCTCCCCCGACCTGGTGTCGGACACCGGAACGGTGATCCCGGCCTACTTTCAAAAGAGCGGGCTGGAGCGCGTGCGGGAGCGGATCGCCCTTCTTTCCCCGTCCGACCTGGAACGGCAGCGTCTCCTGATCGGCGGGGCGATGGCAACGCTGGTCGAGAACCCTCTCGTCCCACCGGCCGTGGCGGCTCCGGGCGTCCGCGGTGCGGCGTGGCACCACCCGGCCACCGGGGCCGGGCCCGCCGCCGCGGGAGCTCCGGGCGCCGAGGAGCTCGTGCGCCTCGCCGGGACGGTCGGGGAGCGCCTGGAATCTCTCGCGGTGCGCGGCAGCCGGACCGCCGCCTGGCTCAACCTCACCACGCAGGACGGCATCCACTCGGTATCCGGCTCCACGCGGTACGACCTGCACGGCGGGCTCTCGGGAATCCTGATCTTCCTGGCCCGCCTGGGCGAGGTCTCGGGCACGGACCGGCACGACGGACTGGCGCGGGCGGCGTTCGCGATGCTGAACGAGTTCCTGCACGACGGGGAGGTCCTCATCCACGACGTGGGCGGGTTCTCGGGGATGGGAGGGATCCTGCCGGCGCTCGGGGTTGCCGGAGAGCGCTGGCCGGACCTCCCCGCCCGCTTCCTGGCGGAGCGCGTCGTCGCCCGGATCGCTGCGGTGTGCGTAGAGCGGCGGCGGTGCGACTTCTTCGGGGGGCTGGCGGGCGCTGCCACGGGGCTTCTCGCCTACCACCGGGCTACGGGCGCGGAGACGGCGCTCGACGCGGCGCTCCGGTGCGGGGAGCGGATCCTCTCGCTCGCGGATCGCGCGGACGGCCGTACGGGGTGGGCGCTGCCGGACGCCTCAGGGCCCGCCGGTGCGGGCTTCGCCTTCGGGACGGCGGGGATCGCGTGGTCGCTGCTCGGCCTCGCGGAAGCCACGGGTGAAGAGCGATTCCGTGCTCCCGCGCTGGAGTCGCTGGAGCACGCGTGGCGGCAGTGGGAGGCCGCGCCGCGCTCCCCGGCCACGGACGGCACCTGGTGCTACGGCGCGCCGGGGCTCGCGCTCGCGCTGGCCGCGGCGCGCGAGGTGGGCGGCTCCCCCGCGGCGCTGGAGAGCGCCGTGGAGGCGACGCTCCGCGGCGGCTTCTCGCACGCCAGCCACGCCCTCTGCAACGGCACTCTCGGGGCGCTGGACGCGCTCCTGGAGGTGGCGCCGCTCCTTCCGGGCTCCGGGATCGCCGCTCGTGTGGAGATGGAAACCGGGCCGCTGCTCGATTCCGTTCGACGATACGGCTGGCAGTGCGGCGTTCCGCTGGGCGTGGAGACGCCAGGCCTCATGAACGGCCTCGCCGGGATGGGCTACGGGCTCCTGCGGCTCGCGCAAGCGGGTCGCGTCCCGTCCATGCTGACTCTGGGCCTCCGGCCGGCCTCCGCCGGCCGGGGCACCGGCACCGCCGCGCTCCCGGAACCGGCCCTGGACATCGGCTGATCCCCGGAACCGAAGCCCATGCAAACCAAGCTCTATCCCGCCGGCTTCCTCGACGACACCCTCGAGGCCTACCTGGCGCGGTCGCCGACCGGCCGGAGGCCGGTGTACGTCGGAGCGCTCCTCGCCCTTCTGGGCGCCCTCGCGGCGCTCCCGGTGGTCAGCGTTCCCGTGACCCTGCAGGCACCCGGGATCATACGCCCGACCGTGGAGAAGAACGAGGTGAAGGTGCCGGTGAGCGGCAAGGTGGCGGCGGTGCTGGTCCGGGAGAGCCAGGCGGTCCGGCGGGGAGCTCCGCTCGCCGAGCTGGAGTCCTCCGTCCTGCGGGACCAGGACGGCACCGTCCGCTTCCGCCTGGGCCAGGTACAGGCCTTCACCGGCGACCTGGAGCGTCTCACCCGCGCACGGCCCGCCGCGCTCCCCGCGGGCGGGCTCGCCACGCCCAAGTACCAGCGGGAGCTGGAGCAGCTCCAGGGCGAGCTGGGCGAAGTAGGCCTGCGGGAGCGCAGCGCACAGCTGGAGCTGGACCGCGCAGAGGCGCTGCACAGCCGCTCCTTCCTGTCCACGGCCGAGGTGGAGTCGCGCAGGCAGGCGGTGGCGGAGCTTCGGGCTTCGGCCCGCGTCGTGTGGGAGCGCTACCACACGCGCTGGCAGTCGGAGCTGGCGCAGCTGCAGATGGAGCGGCGCAGCGTGGAGTCCCAGCTCGCCGAGCTGGGGGAGCAGCGCGCGCTCCACGTGATCTCGTCACCGGTGACCGGCACCATCGAGGAGCTCGTGAGCCTGGCACCGGGGAGCTACCTCCAGGCGGGCGAGCGGCTCGCCGTCATCTCCCCCACCTCCACGCTGGTGGCGGAGCTGTACGTCTCCCCGCGCGACGTGGGGCTGGTGCGGGAGGGGATGCCGGTTCGTCTCCACGTGGACGCGTTCAGGTACACTGACTGGGGCTTCGTTCCCGGCCGGGTGGTCGAGATCGCCGACGATTTCACCCTGGTGAACGGGACTCCCGTGTTCCGGGTGCGCTGCTCGGTGGACCGGAGCCACCTGTCCCTTCCCAACGGGGCCAGGGGGCAGGTGAAGAAGGGGATGACGCTGCGGGCCCACTTCGTGGTCACCCGGCGCAGCCTGTTCTCGCTGATCCGCGACGACGTCAGCGACTGGATCGATCCCCGCGCCGGCGACCTTCCGGAGGGGAAATGAGCAGACGCATCGTGTGCGTGCGGCAGCACGGGAGCAACGACTGCGGGGTCGCCTGCCTGGCGTCCGTCGCGGCCCACTACGGCTTTCGTGTGCCGCTGGCGAAGCTCCACTATCTCGCCTCCACCGACCGGACCGGGACCAACGTCCTGGGCCTGACGCTCGCCGCGGAGAAGCTGGGGCTCCTCGCCAAGGGGGTGCGCGCCACCCCGGAAGCGCTGCAGACCGTGGCGAAGCCGGTGATCGCCCACGTGGTGGTGAAGACGAATCAGCACTACGTGGTGGTCTACGAGACCACGCGGACCCACGTCGTCTACATGGACCCGGACGGCGGCGAGGTCCGGAAGGCGACGCACGAGGAGTTCGGCAAGCTGTGGGACGGGATCCTTGTCGTCCTCGCGCCGGGAGAGCGCTTCCGGAAGGGAGACGAGACCACCAGCCCGCTGCGGCGCCTGTGGAGGCTGGTCCGCCCCCACCGCCCGGTGATGTTCCAGGCCCTGGTGGGCGCGGCCCTGTACACGCTGCTGGGGCTGTCGACGGCGATCTACGTTCAGAAGATCATCGACAACGTCTTCCCCAGCGGCAACCAGAACCTGCTCAACCTCCTGAGCGTGGGGATGCTGCTTCTGCTGGCCGTGCAGGTGTTCCTGGGGGTCAGCCAGGAGCTGCTCCTGCTGGGGGTGGGCCGCCGGATCGACGGGCAGCTCATACAGGGCTACTACGACCACGTCCTGAAGCTCCCGCTCCGCTTCTTCACCGGGCGGCGCGTGGGCGACATCATCGCGCGCGTGGGCGACGCGGCGAAGATCCGCAACCTGGTGAGCACCATCGCTCTCCGTGTGGCGCTCAACGTCCTGATCCTGGTGTTCTCGCTGGGCCTGATGTTCCTGTACTCGTGGAGGCTGGCGCTCCTGCTCCTCTGCATCCTCCCTTTCTACGCGCTGGTGTACCTGCTGACGGACCGCGTCAACAGGCGCAACCAGCGGGCGATGATGGAGAGCTCGGCCGAGCTGCAGTCCTGGATGGTGGAGTCGGTGGAGGGGATCGCGACGGTGAAGCACCTGCGGATGGAGGAATACGCGTCGCTCAACATGGAGACACGGCTGGTCCGGCTGCTGAGGACGATCGACCGGAGCGCCCGGGTTTCCATCGGCTCGCACAGCGCCTCCGACTTCCTGTCGCGCGCCGCGGTGGTGGTCATCCTGTGGGCGGGCGGCAGCATGGTGCTGCGGCAGCAGATCACCCCGGGAGAGCTGCTCTCGCTGTATGCGCTGATCGCGTACCTCACCGGACCGGTGGGGGCGCTGATCGCCATGAACCGGGACTTCCGCGACTCGCAGGTGGCCGCCGACCGGCTCTTCGAGATCCTGGAGCTTCCGGGGGAGGAGGAGGGCACGGACACCCGGCTCGACCTTCCACCCGAGAAGGTGGGAGACCTGGTGCTCGAGGACGTGTCCTTCCGCTACGGTGCCGGCGCGCCGGTGCTCCGGGGCCTCTCCATGGTGGTCCCCACCCGGAAGGTGACCGCCATCGTGGGTGAGAGCGGGTCCGGCAAGAGCACGCTGGTGTCGCTGCTGCACCGCTGCGAGCCGCTGGACGGGGGGAGGATCCGCATCGGAGACGTCGACCTCGCCTACGTGTCCACCGGGAGCCTGCGCGAGCGGATCGGCGTGGTGCCACAGAAGGTGGAGCTGTTCAGCGGCACCATTCTCAGCAACATCGCGGTGGGTGATTTCGAGCCGGACCTGTGGAAGGTGATGGAGCTCTCGCAGCGCCTCGGCATCACCGAGTTCGTGGAAAAGCTCCCTCACGGGTTCCAGAGCGTGGTGGGCGAGAACGGCGCGACGCTGTCCGGCGGGCAGCGGCAGCGGATCGCGGTGGCGCGTGCCCTCTACCGGGACCCCGAGATCCTGATCCTGGACGAGGCGACGTCCTCGCTGGACACTGCGTCCGAGCGGAGGATCCAGCAGGCGCTGGACGACTTCCGTGACCGCGGCAGGACCATCCTGGTGATCGCGCATCGCCTGAGCACCGTGATGCATGCGGACAAGATCATCGTGCTGCACGACGGGGTGGTGGCCGAAGAGGGCAGACACCAGGAGCTGCTGGAGCGAGGGGGCGCCTACCACCGCCTCTGGAGGGAGCAGTTCCCCCCGCACGAGCTCGACTCCGTCCTCCCCGGACCCGAAGACGCGTTCCGTTTCCTTTCACCGGCCGGGCCGGGCAGGAGCATGGTATGAGAAATTTCGTCGTATTCGGCGCGACCGAGGTCACCGAGGAGATCGTGGAGCGCTACACCCCCGTGGAGATCGACGGGATGGTCGCGCGGAGCGCGATCGTGCAGACGCCGGAGCCCGCCTTCGACCCGGGCGACCCGGCCCACGCGCGGAGCGTGCTGGTGCGGGTGACCGCATTCTCGTGCAACTACCGGGACAAGGGGTTCATCCTGCGCCTGCAGCGGCAGCCGTCCCGGCACTTCTTCGCGATCGGGTCGGAGTTCACGGGGACGGTGCTCGCGGTGGGACCGGGGGTGGAGACGCTGGAGCCGGGGGACCGGGTGATCGCCCAGAACCATTTCACGGGTGGAGGCGTGGACGATGACGGGGTGGCGGAGGGTCTCCCCACCAACCAGGCGTCCAAGGAGTTCCACGTCCTCCACGAGAACAAGCTGATCCGCATCCCGGAGCGGATGCCGGACGAGGTGGCGGCGGGGTTCAGCATCGGCGCACAGACCGCCTACAGCATGGTTCGCAAGGTCGCGCCGCACCCCGGGGCGAAAGTCCTGGTAACCTCCGCCACCTCGAACACTTCCCTGTACGCGATCGCCGCGCTCCGCATGCACGACGTGCAGGTGTACGCGGCCACCACGTCCCGGGCCTTCGACGACCGGCTGCGCGCCGCGGGGGCGGACCACGTCGTCCATCTGGGTGCCGGAGGGGAGAGCTTCCGCGACAGCGAGCAGGTGACTGCCCTCGCCCAGGAGATCGGCTGGTTCGACTGCGTCGTGGACCCCTACTTCGACCTGCACCTGGAGAAGGCGGTGACCGTCCTCGCCCCGTTCGGGCGGTACACCACCTGCGGCCTGCTGGCCCAGAATCCTACGGTGGCCAGCCGGGCGGGGATCAGGCGCATGAATGCCGAAGCCATCATGGTCCAGGTGATGATCAAGAACCTGGTGATCCTGGGGAACTGCATAGGCCTCCGGGAGGACCTGCAGCAAGCGGTGAGCGACTACGAGCGGGGAGCGGTGGAGTGCGTGGTCGACTCCGTGTTCTCGGGGACGGACACCGCCGGCTTTCTGGACCGGACCTACAACGACCGGACGCGGTTCGGCAAGGTGGTCTTCCGGTACTAACCCCGGCTGGCGGGAGCGCTCACCGCACCCGGGGCGCTTCGCCACGAGAACCTTGACAATTATTAATTGGTTGATTAATTAATTATACATGAGCGAACCCGACACCTCCGACCTGATCCTCGACGCCGCCGAGGAGCTCTTCGCCCGGCAGGGCTTCGCCGCCACCACGGTCAAGCAGATCGGGGCCGCGGCGGGGGTCAACCCGGCGCTGATCCACTACTACTTCGGCAACAAGGAGGGGCTGTACCGTGCCCTCCTGGGCCGGCTCTTCGGCACCATCATGCAGCGCGGCGGCGCGCGCCTGTCCGCCTCCCCCTCTCCCGAAGCGGGGCTCCGGGCGATCATCGAGACGCAGTCGGAGACGATGCTGGCCCACCCGGCGTTCCCCCAGCTCCTGGCCCGCGAGCTGGTGGACCACGGGATGTCCCACGCCAGCGACCAGGTCGCGCAGCTCTCCACCACCCTCTTCCAGCGCCTCTGCGACCTGATCCGCGGCGGCCAGGAAGCCGGGATCTTCCGCGACGACCTGGACCCGCGGTTCGCCGCCGTCTCCGTGGTCTCGCTCATCCCGTACTTCCACATCGCGCGGCCCGTCGTCGCCGCGCTCCTGGGGAGCGCCCCCGACGGACCCACCCCGGACACCGCGCGGGCCTACGCCCGCCACGCCGCCGAGTTCGCGCTCGCGGCGCTGGCGCCTCCCCCCAAGCCCTGATCCCTCGACCCGGAGCCCCCATGCGACGCGTCGTCCTGCTCCTCCCCGTCCTGCTCGCCGCCTGCGCTCCCGAGGGTCCCGAGACCGCCGTCGGCACCGTCGAGCTGACCGAGGTGGACGTCGCCCCCACCCAGCCCGCCCGCCTGGTGGCCGTGCGCGCCGACGAGGGCCAGCGGGTGAGCGCCGGCGATACCCTGGCCGTCCTGGCCCAGGCCGCCCTCCCCGGCGACGTCGCCGCGCGCGAGGCGCGCGTCGCCCAGGCCGAGGCGAGCCTGCGCGACCTGGAGGCGGGCGCCCGCCCCGCCGAGCTGGACCGCGCCGGGGCCGAGCTGCGCGCCGCCGAAGCCGAGGTGGTCCGGACGCAGCGGGACCTCGCCCGGATGCGCGCCCTGGTCGGGGCGGGCGCCGTCGCCCGGCAGCAGCTCGACGCCGCCGTGTCCGCGGCCACCGCCGCCACCAGCCGGCGGGACGCCGCCCGCGGCGCCGTCCGGCTCACCCGCGAGGGACCCCGCGCCGGGCGGGTCGAGGCCGCGCGCGCCGAGGTGGCCGCCGCCCGCGCCGCCCTCCGGTCCGGGCGCGCCCTGGCGGGCGACCTCACCCTCCTCGCCCCGGTGAGCGGCGTGGTGCTCGGCCGCTGGGCCGAGGCCGGCGAGGTGGTCCCCGCCGGGAGCGCCGTGCTCACCCTCGGCGAGCCGCGGCGCCCCTGGACGCGCATCTACGTCGGCCAGCGGGTGCTCCCCCGGCTCCGGGTGGGGCAGGCCGTCGAGGCCCGGCTGGACGGCCTCCCCGACCGCCCCTTCCGCGGCCGCGTCGTCGCCATCGCCGACCGCGCCGAGTTCACCCCCCGCGTCGCCCTCACCGAGACCGAGCGCGCCGACCTGGTCTTCGGCGTCAAGGTGGAGCTCGACGACGCGAGCGGGATGCTCAAGGCGGGGCTCCCCGTCACCGTCACCCTCCCGGAGGGCGCGTGACCGCCCCGGCCGTCCGCACCCGGCAGCTGCGGAAGACGTTCGGCCCCATGGTGGCCGTGGACGGGCTGGACCTGGAGATCGGGGCGGGGGAGGTGTTCGGGCTCCTGGGCCCCAACGGCTCCGGGAAGACCACCACCATCCGCATGCTCTGCGGGCTGGTGGCCCCCACCTCCGGGGAGGCCCTGGTGGTGGGGCACGACGTGGCGCGCGAGCCCGAAGCCGTGCGCCGCGGGATCGGCTACATGTCGCAGAAGTTCGGGCTCTACGACGACCTCACCGTCCACGAGAACCTCCGCTTCTACGCCTCCGTCTACGGGCTGGTGGGGCGCGAGCGCGACCGGCGCGTGGCGGAGCTGCTGGACGAGCTGGGGCTGGAAGAGCGCAGGGGGCAGCTCACCGGGACGCTGAGCGGCGGGTGGAAGCAGCGCGTCGCCCTGGCGTGCGCCACCGCCCACCACCCCCGCATGCTCTTCCTGGACGAGCCCACCGCCGGCGTGGACCCCGCCGCCCGCCGCCGCTTCTGGGAGATCATCCACGACCTGGCCCGCGCGGGGACCACCATCCTGGTCACCACCCACTACATGGACGAGGCCGAGCGCTGCGGGCGCATCGCCTTCCTTTCCCGCGGGCACCTCATCGCCCTGGGGACCATCGAGGAGATCAACCGGCAGTTCTCCCTCCCCAGCATCGAGGACGTGTTCATCGAGATGCAGCGGCGCGACGAGGGCGCCCTCGCATGAGCCTCCCCGGGCGGGTCCGGCGCTCCCTCCTCTGGCCCATGCTGTGGAAGGAGTTCGTGCAGATGCGGCGCGACCGGCTCACCCTCGCGCTGATGCTGGCGATCCCCGCCATGCAGCTGGTCCTGTTCGGCTTCGCCATCCGCACCGAGGTCCGCCACCTCCCCACCGTGGTGCTGGACGAGGCGCGCTCCTCCGAGAGCCGCGCCCTGGTGGCGACGCTGGAGAACACGGGGAACTTCGACGTGGTGGGGAGCGTCGCCTCGCGGGAGGAGCTGCGGGCCGCGGTGGAGAGCGGGCGCGCCCGCGCCGCCGTGGTGATCCCGCCGGAGTACACGCGCCAGGTGAAGCGGGGACGCGGCGCCACCGCCCAGGTCATCGTGGACGCCGCCGACCCCATGTCCTCCGCGGCCGCGCTCTCCGGGGCGTCGCTGGCGGCGCAGGCCCGCTCGCGGGAGCTGTCGGGGCGCCGGGGCACGGCCGCGCTCCCGCTGGAGGTCCGCATCCGTCCCTGGTACAACCCCGCCCTGCGGAGCGAGGTCTACATCGTCCCCGGTCTGGTGGGGGTGCTCCTCACCATGACGCTCATCCTCATCACCAGCCTCGCCATCACCCGCGAGAGGGAGCGGGGGACGCTGGAGCAGCTCGTCGTCACCCCCATCGACAAGACCAGCATGATGCTGGGGAAGATCGTCCCCTTCGTGGTCGTGGGATACGTGCAGATGACCGTGGTGCTCGTCCTGGGGCGCCTCCTCTTCGACGTCCCCATCCGGGGGAGCCTCCCCGCCCTCTACGCCGTCACCTTCGCCTTCATGCTCGCCAGCCTGGGGCTGGGGCTCTTCGTGTCCACCGTGGCTCGGACGCAGGCGCAGGCCATGCAGCTCGGCTTCATGCTCCTCCTCCCCAACATCCTCCTCTCCGGCTTCATGTTCCCGCGGGACGCCATGCCGGCTCCCATCCGGTACGCCAGCACCCTCCTCCCCCTCACCCACTACCTGGAGGTGCTGCGCGCGCTCCTCCTCAAGGACGCTCCGGTGCGCAGCGTCCTCCCCGACGCCGGGGTGCTGGTGGGGATGGCCGTGGTGATCGTGGCGCTGAGCGTCCGGAGGTTCTCCAAGACGGTGGAATAGGGGCGCTCCGGTCTCACACCGCGCCGATCTCCTCCTCCTCCAGCGCCGCCGTGGCCGCCGGCTGCACTCCCGCGTCGCGCGCCGCCACGGAGATCTGCTGGAGCTGCATGCGGAAGGTGGTGTGGTTGTGGAAGTGGAGCCGCCCCAGCTCCGCCCCCCGGCCCCGGTCGAAGCACCGGCGCGCCCAGTGGTAGACGCGGCTGCGCAGGAGCTGGGCTTCCAGCGTGGTCCCGCCGGGCACGGGACGGATCTGCCCGTCGCGGACGTTCATCGAGGCGCCGCTGGCGTAGGTGTGCTCGAACTGCCGGACGAGGACCGCGTCGGTCGAGAAGAGGAGGGCCTTGGCGGAATGGAAGGCCCCGTGCAGGTCGGCCCGCGCGTCCACGGCGGCGGCGTCCACCCGGGGAGCATGGACGCCGCCGAGGTCCTTGACCCCCATGGCCGTCAGCCCGTGGTAGCTCACCATGTCCACGTCGTCGTAGCCGGCGAGGTCCCGACGGCCGGCCCACACGTCCACGTCGGAATCGCCCGGCGGGTCGCCCACCTCGGGGAGGACGAACGAGGCGTTGACCGAGATCATCGCCTGCGAGCCGGTGACCGGGCGGTGCCCGACGATGGTCCTCGTGACGAACGAGTCGAACTCGGCCACCCGGGCCGGGTCCGCGGGCCGGGTCACCTGGTGGGGCTCGTTCATCACCTCCAGCACCACGTTGCGGTACCCGGCCACGGCCTGCATCACGCGTCCGATCAGCTTCTGCTGCACCAGCCGGGTCCGCCTTCCCGAGGGCGGGGTGACGAACTCCCGCTGGCGCGCCCCGGACCCCGTGGCGTGGGGGATCAGGTGGCCGGCGGCCCAGGCCGCGTCCAGGGAGTTCCTCACGTTCCAGGGGCTGAAGCTCCACGTCTTCACGGCGCTGTCGACCGGGTCGGGGACGAGGTCGTAGTAGTTGAAGAGGGAGAGCTGCACCACCACTCCCGCCGCGTCGGCCTGTCGGACGAAGGCGGTCAGGCGCGTGAAGAACGCCTCGTTCCACTTCCCGCTCTCCACCGCGCCCCGCACGTCGTACCGGACTCCGCCCGCGACGTTCGTGCGGACGAAGGGCGAGTGGGTGACGGGCTTCCCTCCCCGGACCATCGTACCGCCCGTGAGGAAGACGCGCACGAAGTTGCAGCGCGTGCTCCTCATCGCGGCGAAGAACGCGGTGAACTCGTTCCTCCCCTCGATCCAGCCCTCCTGGACCACGTCCTCGGTCTTGTCGCGCTGGGTCTGGCGGGGGGTCCCGGGCGCCGCGAACTCGTCGACCACGTGCGCCTTGAACCTGCCGGGCCGGGGCGGCTTCCCGATCGCCTCCGGCGATTCCCCGGGGTCGAAGAACACGTCGTAGCCGCCGCCGCGCAGCACCACGGGGGCGCCGTTCAGGAGCAGCTTCCCCCGCTCGTTCGGGGGCGCCTTCTCATCGTTCCGGGTGAGGATCGTGACTGGCGTGACCGGCATGGCAAACCTCCGGGAGGGGTGGCGGGAAGGTATGGGGCAGGGCGGGCGAAGGGTCCCGCTCTGCCGGTGTGCGCATCCTTCACGCCCGCCTCCAGGAACCGTGTAAGTGGTTGCGGGGATGGGCCGGTGGCTCCGAAGCGAGCCGGGTGGGGGTGGGACAGCGGGGGGCCGGCGTGCGGCAGGAATGTCCCTCCGGGCGGTCTCCGGGGGGCCCGTGAGGGGGATGGGGGCGGGAGTTGACACCCGGGGGGAGGGCTGGTATTATAGCTGTCTCTCTTGCGCGCCCTCGGGAAACGTGCATCCAGGAACGGCTCCCGAAGGGCGTTCCGGCGTGCCGGGCGACAGGAGCGGAGCGGGAACGCTCCGGGCGGGAACTCGGAGCCTTGTCGGGAGGGGCGTCCGACAGGGTTTTCCGTTCGTCGTTCGGGTCCGGATGGGCCCGATAATAAGGGGATACGGGCTCGCGTAGCTCAGCCGGCAGAGCACTTCCTTGGTAAGGAAGAGGTCATGGGTTCGAGTCCCATCGCGAGCTCTTCTGCCTCCCCAGCGTCTACCATCCCTCACCGGGACCAGTATCGGAAATGGCCAAGGCTAAGTTTGAGCGGACGAAGCCGCACGTCAACGTGGGCACGATCGGGCACGTGGACCACGGGAAGACGACGCTGACGGCGGCGATCACGCGAATCCAGGCGGCGAAGGGGCTGGCGGACTTCGTCAGCTTCGACAACATCGACAAGGCTCCGGAGGAGCGGGCGCGCGGGATCACGATCTCGACGGCGCACGTGGAGTACCAGACGGAGGCGCGGCACTACGCGCACGTGGACTGCCCGGGGCACGCCGACTACGTGAAGAACATGATCACGGGCGCGGCGCAGATGGACGGGGCGATCCTGGTGGTCTCGGCGGCGGACGGGCCGATGCCGCAGACGCGGGAGCACATCCTGCTGGCGCGGCAGGTGAACGTGCCGTTCATCGTGGTGTTCCTGAACAAGGTGGACATGGTCGACGACCCGGAGCTCCTGGAGCTGGTGGAGCTGGAGGTGCGGGAGCTGCTGTCGGAGTACGACTTCCCGGGCGACGAGATCCCGATCATCGCGGGGTCGGGTCTGAAGGCGCTGGAGACGGGGGACCCGAGCAGCGAGTGGGGACAGAAGATCACGGAGCTGATGGACGCGGTGGACAGCTACATCCCGCAGCCGGAGCGCGAGATGGACAAGCCGTTCCTGATGCCGGTGGAGGACGTGTTCTCGATCACGGGCCGGGGGACGGTGGCGACGGGGCGGATCGAGCGCGGGATCATCAAGGTGGGGGAGACGGTGGAGCTGGTGGGGATGAACGCGGAGAAGAGCACGACGGTCACGGGCGTGGAGATGTTCCGGAAGCTGCTGGACGAGGGGCAGGCGGGGGACAACGTGGGGCTGCTGCTGCGCGGGGTGGCGAAGGACGAGATCGAGCGGGGGATGGTGCTGGCGAAGCCGAAGACGCATCACGCCGCACACGAAGTTCAAGGCCGAGGTGTACGTGCTGACGAAGGAGGAGGGGGGTCGTCACACGCCGTTCTTCAACGGGTACCGTCCGCAGTTCTACTTCCGGACGACGGACGTGACGGGGACGGCGAACCTGCCGGAGGGAGTGGAGATGGTGATGCCGGGGGACAACGTGCAGATGACGGTGGAGCTGATCACGCCGATCGCGATGGAGAAGGAGCTGCGCTTCGCCATCCGCGAGGGCGGTCGCACCGTCGGCGCCGGCGTCGTCACCGAGATCGTCGACTGAGGCTGGACAATCGTTCCGGCAGGCGCTGACCGGGTGCCCGGCCAGCGCCTGCCGGCTGCCGATAGGAGACAGGAGCCATGCGCGACAAGATCATCCTCGCCTGCACCGAGTGCAAGGAGCGGAACTACAACAAGACGAAGAACAAGCGGAAGCACCCCGAGCGCGTCGAGTACAAGCAAGTACTGCCCGCGGTGCAAGAAGCACACGCCGCACAAGGAAACCAAGTAGCCGGAACTCCGGCTGCGGAGGGTGGCGGGCAAGGCGCTGGTGAACGGCCCGTCTTCGTCCCCGCCGCCATCGAAACATCGCACCCTTGTCCGCGCATGGCTGAAACGACCCGCACGACCACCCGCGACTTCGCAGTCGAGGTCCGCGACGAGATCAAGAAGGTCACCTGGCCCGACCGGGAGCAGCTCCGGAACGTCCACGGTCGTGATCGTCGCGTTCGTGACCATCGTCGCGCTCCTGATCTTCCTCATGGACCTCGGAGTGCGCGGAGGGCTCGGCGTGATCGAGTCCCTCTTCGGGGGGTGAGCATGGGCGAAGCGAAGTGGTACGCGATCCAGACGTACTCGGGGCACGAGAACAAGGTGCAGCGCCTGATCCAGCGCCGGATCGACGAGGAGCAGGGCGAGCCGGAGACCAAGCAGATCCAGGAAGTGCTGGTCCCCACCCAGGAGGTCGTCGAGATCCGCAACGGGAAGCGCGTCACCGTGACGCGCCGCCTGTACCCGGGGTACTGCCTGGTGAAGATGGTGTACAACCAGCGGACCGCGCACCTGATCAACAGCATCCAGGGCGTGCATCAAGTTCCTGGGAACCGGCGCCGAGCCCCAGCCCCTGCGCGACGAGGAGCTGAACAAGATCCTCGGGCAGGAGACGGAGGCCCCCGAGACGGCGGAGAGCGTCGCGGAGCCGATCCCCTTCACCGCCGGCCAGGTCGTGGAGGTCATCGAGGGACCGTTCAACGACTTCAGCGGGACGGTGCAGGAGGTCTACCCCGACAAGGGGAAGGTCAAGGTCGAGGTGTCGCTCTTCGGCCGCCCGACCAGCATCGAGCTGGACTACACGCAGCTCAAGGGATACTGAGGCCGAACTATGGCGAAGAAAGTCACCGGTTTCATCAAGCTCCAGGTTCCCGCCGGGGCCGCCAACCCCGCGCCCCCGGTCGGGCCCGCGCTGGGTCAGCACGGCGTGAACATCATGGAGTTCTGCAAGCAGTTCAACGCGCGCACCCAGGGTCAGCCGGGGATGATCATCCCCGTGGAGATCACGGTGTACGCGGACCGCTCCTTCACCTTCATCACCAAGACCCCGCCCGCGGCGGTCCTGCTGAAGAAGGCGGCGGGCGTGGCCAGCGGCTCGGCCACCTCCAACCGGACCAAGGTGGGCACGGTCACCCGCGCCCAGGTCCGCGAGATCGCGGAGACCAAGATGCCCGACCTGAACGCGGTCGACATCGAGGGCGCCATGGCGCAGATCGCGGGCACCGCCCGCTCCATGGGGATCGAGATCACCGACTGAGACGGGAGCAGCGCGGACGCGGCGAGGGGGTGCTCCCGTCCCCCGGCAGGACGCCGTGTCCGGGTCCGGCAACCACCGAGGGCGTGGGGCGACGCCCGGTGGGAGGACCTACGTTTCGAATCGCCTGAGGGGGTACATGCCGAAGCACGGAAAGAAATTCCGCGAGGCACAGTCCCGCATACCCGAAGGAACGGCACACCAGCCCGGCGAGGCGGTGGGCCTCGTCAAGGACCTGGCCTTCGCCAAGTTCGACGAGACCGTCGAGGTGGCCGTTCGTCTGGGGGTCGATCCGCGTCACGCGGATCAGATCGTCCGCGGGACCGTCGTTCTTCCCCACGGCACGGGGAAGACCGCGCGCGTGCTGGTGATCGCCCAGGGCGACAAGGCACGGGAAGCGGAGGAAGCGGGCGCCGATTTCGTCGGCGTGGAGTACGTGCAGAAGATCAAGGACGGGTGGCTCGACTTCGACGTCGTGGTCGCCACGCCGGACGTGATGGGGCAGGTCGGCCAGCTCGGCCGCATCCTGGGCCCGCGCGGCCTGATGCCCACCCCCAAGGCCGGCACCGTGACGTTCGACGTGGCCAAGGCCGTCCGGGAGATCAAGGCCGGCAAGATCGAGTTCCGCGTGGACCGCACGGGCAACGTGCACGCGCCGATCGGCAAGGTCTCGCTTCGAGCCCACGCAGCTCGAGGAGAACCTGAGCGGCGTTCATGGAGACCGTGATCCGCGCGAAGCCGCGCGCGGCCAAGGGTCAGTACGTCCGCAGCGTGACGCTCTCCAGCACCATGGGACCCGGGGTGGCGGTCGACCCGAACCTCTACCGGCGGGGCTGATCCATGAAGAAAGAGCTGAAGAGCAGCGTCGTCGAGGAGCTCAACCAGAAGCTCGACGGGGCCACCGCGTTCTACCTGACGGACTTCACCGGGCATGAACGTGAAGCAGATCACCGCAGTTCCGCTCCCGGCTGCGCAAGCAGGGCGTGGAGTACGTGGTGGTCAAGAACACGCTGGCGCAGCGTGCCCTCGACCGGGCTCGAGCTCCCGGACATCGCGGCCTACTTCGCCGGCCCCACCGGGCTGGTGATCGGACGGAACGACGCGGTCGCCGCGGCCAAGGTGCTCACCGACTTCGCCAAGGAGTTCGGCGACCGGCCGGCGATCAAGGTCGGGCGTGGTGGACGGCAAGCCCTTCGACGCCGATCAGGTGAAGCAGCTGGCCGACATGCCGCCGCGGGAGGTCCTGCTCGCGCAGCTCGCGGGCGGTCTCCAGGCGCCGATGGCCCGCCTCGCCGGCGGGATGAGCCAGCTGCTCGCGGGGTTCGCGCGGGCGGTGGACGCTCTCCGCCAGCAGCGCGAGGGCACAGCTTCCTAACCCGGCGCGGCCGGGGCACGCCCCCGACTCGGTCGACGATACCTTGGTTCACTCAGTACGTACACACAGATAGGAGCCCAAAATGGCGACCACGCTTTCCCGTGACGAGCTGCTCGACGCGATCGGCAACATGACCGTCCTGGAGCTGTCCGAGTTCGTGAAGGCGTTCGAGGAGAAGTTCGGCGTGACCGCGGCCGCCCCCGTGGCGGTGGCCGCCGCGGGCGGCGGCGGTGCCGCGGCTGCGCCGGTTGTCGAGGAGAAGACCGAGTTCGACGTCGTCCTCATGGGCGCCGGCGAGAAGAAGATCCAGGTCATCAAGGTGGTGCGCGAGCTCACCGGCCTGGGCCTCAAGGAGGCCAAGGACCTGGTGGACGGCGCTCCGAAGACCGTCAAGGAGGCCGCCACCAAGGACGAGGCCGAGGCCATGAAGGCCAAGCTGGAGGAGCAGGGCGCGGCCGTCGAGCTGAAGTAGGACTGGCTCCGGATCGGTCGGGAGGGCCTCCGGGGTGTGAAAGCGCCCCGGGGGCCCTTCGGTCGGTCCCGGAGGGGTCGCCGGTCTGGTAGCGGGCGGATCGCCCGCGGCCGCGGCCCGGCTCAGTCCTCACGCTGGACGGCTCATGACGCGCAGGCCGCTACAACTGGATGGACGATACGTCACCCCGCCGAGGCGATCGGTCGGGGGTGGTCGCGCTTGCTTTCTTTTCCACGCTCGCTGAGAGGGAGACCCACTTGGCAACGCAAGAAAAACCGATTGTCTCCTTCGCCAAGCTGACGTCGGGGATGGATCAGCCCAATCTCCTGGACGTGCAGCTGCGCGCATTCGAGACACTGCTGCAGACCGATGCCGCCGCCCGGGAGCGGGAGGACGTCGGCCTCGAGCGGGTCTTCAACGAGATCTTCCCGATCACCGACGTGAACGGGAACTTCTCGCTGGAGTTCGTCCGCTACACGCTGGGTGAGCCGAAGTACGACATGGAAGAGTGCATGGAGCGCGACATGACGTACGCCGCGCCCCTCAAGGCCACTCTTCGCCTGGTGGTGTGGGAGGACGTCGGAGACGAGCGCCGTCCCAAGGACATCATCGAGAAGGAAGTCTACCTCGGCGACCTGCCGGTCCTGACGCCGCTGGGCACCTTCATCATCAACGGCGCCGAGCGCGTGATCGTCTCGCCAGCTGCACCGCTCGCCGGGCGTGGTGTTCGAGGAGAACATCCACCCCAACGGCATCGAAGCTGTACAGCGCGCGGATCATCCCCTTCCGCGGCTCGTGGGTGGAGTTCACGATCGACATCCACGACGTGATCGCCGTCCACATCGACAAGAAGAAGAAGTTCCCGGCCACGCGCGCTGCTGCGGGCCGTCGGGTACTCGCGCGACACGGACGTCCTGAATCTGTTCTTCAAGCGCGAGACGGTGGCCGTCTCGTCGCTGGAGCGCGAGGGCGGGCGCGAGGGGCGCCGCGGCGGAGACCTTCCACGGCTTCCTGGCGGACGACGTCCTGGACCCGGGCGCCGTCGGGCCCGAGGGGCCGCGCCTGTACCGCGAGGTGGTGATCCCCGGAACCGGCGAGGTGCTGGAGCGGGGGACCCGGCTGACCGCCGAGGTCTTCGGGATGCTGCGCGCCGCCGGGGTGGGCTCCATCCCCGTGGCCTCCGCCTCCTTCCTGGCCCGCGCCGGCGACGAGCTGGGCGCGGACCTGGCCGGGCGCCTGCAGCGCGCCGGGGTGGAGGAGGTGTCGCTCTTCCGCGCCGGGCAGCACGGGGCCACCGCGCTCCGCGCCACCCTGGCCAAGGACCCCACCCGGGGGACGCTGGACTCGCTCTTCGCCATCCACAACCTGATCCGTCCCGGGACCGCCCCGGCGCCGGACGCGTGGACCGAGGAGGAGTTCTTCGAGGCCGAGGGGCAGATCGTCCACATCGCCGACTTCCTCAACGCGTGGGCCGAGCGCGACGCCCAGGCCTCCGACCTGGTCACGCGCGACTCGCAGCGCTCCGCCGAGGAGCGGATGGTCCGCTTCGCCCAGGAGCGCGGGCATCCGCTACGTGTGGGAGAGCCTCCGCGACGACCGCGGGGAGAAGGGCGCCCGCGCGGGGCGTGTGCTGGTGTACGAGCTGAACCGCGTGGTGCAGGTCTACACCGCCGTGTGGCGGCTCCTCTTCCAGCCGCGCGCCTCGCTGGTGGTGGCCGGGGCGCTGGCCGGCGAGAGCGCCGGGGCCCGCTCCGACTACAGCGAGTACACCGAGGAGGCGCTCAACAAGCGCTACGACCTCGGCCGCGTGGGGCGCTACAAGATCAACCAGCGCCTGGTGGACGCCTTCAAGGCGCTCGGCTTCGCCACCCCGCCCGCGGGGATGACGGCGCTCACCGCGCAGGACGTGCTCGCCATCCTCTTCCAGCTCGTGGAGCTGCACGAGGGGCGCGGCGACACGGACGACATCGACCACCTGGGGAACCGGCGCGTCCGCTCCGTCGGCGAGCTGATCGCCAACCAGTTCTCCGTGGGCCTCTCGCGCATGGCGCGGCTGGTCCGCGAGCGCATGTCGATCGTGTCCGACGCGGACAAGATCAACATCGACGACCTGGTCAACGCGCGGACGGTCTCGGCGGTGATCCAGCAGTTCTTCGGGTCGTCGCAGCTCAGCCAGTTCATGGACCAGACCAACCCCCTGGCCGAGATGACGCACAAGCGGCGTCTCTCCGCGCTGGGGCCGGGCGGACTGACCCGCGAGCGGGCGGGCTTCGAGGTGCGCGACGTGCACTACTCGCACTACGGGCGCATGTGCCCGATCGAGACCCCGGAAGGTCCGAACATCGGGCTGATCAACTCGCTGACCACCTACTCGCGGATCAACGACCTCGGCTTCATCGAGACGCCGTACCGCAAGGTGGTGCGCGCGGTGGTCCAGTACCCGTCGCGGGCCAAGCTGACCGACGCGGTGCGCGTGGTGATCGGCGAGCGCGCCAAGGTGTTCGCCAAGAAGGGCGAGGAGATCGACTCGGAGCGCGGCCGCGAGGTGTTCCGCGCCATGATCGTCGGCGCCGAGCTGGCGGAGGACGTGCTCGACTGGAGCGCCGTCTTCCCGCGGATGCTCGCGGCGGAGATCCCGCAGACCGAGTGGGACGAGACGGTGCTGCGGCTCCCGGTGCTCGCCCGCCGCGGCGAGCGGATCACCGAGGAGCTGGCGCAGCGCATCGCCGAGCAGCCGGTGAACTTCGTGCGCGTGGTGTCGCGGCGCGCGGGCGCGGCGGCGCGCGGCGTGGCCCCCGAGGCCATCCGCAACCCGTTCTCGCTCCCGGTGCGCGTCTTCCAGCCGATCTCTTCCGCGGTGCTCGCCGTCCCCGGGACGGTGCTCACGGCCGAGGTCGCGGAGCGGCTGTACACCCTCCAGCTGGAGGGGCTCAGCTCCATCGCCGACGAGGACGACGACATCGACCCGGTGGGGCTGGAGTTCAACAACGGGGTCCCGGTGCTCGGGGCGGACACGGACGTGGGCCGCTACCCCTTCGGGGCGGACGCCCGGCTCACCCCCGTCACCCCGGTGGTGACGCGGATCACGGCCTGGCTCTCGGCCAACGAGGAGGAGAACGCCCGGATCGCGCAGGCGAATGCTCCGCTGGACGCGGGCGGCTCGTTCACCAACGAGTTCGTGCTCTGCCGCGAGCGGGGCGACTTCCCGCTCCTGCGCCCGGACGAGATCGACTACATGGACGTGGCGCCCGACCAGCTGGTGTCGGTGGCCGCGGCGCTGATCCCGTTCCTGGAGCACGACGACGCCAACCGGGCGCTCATGGGCTCGAACATGCAGCGGCAGGCGGTGCCCCTCCTCTTCCCGGACGCGCCGCTGGTGGGCACCGGGCTGGAGCGCACCGTCGCGCGTCGACTCCGGGGCGGTGGTGGTGGCCCGGCGCGCCGGGGTCGTCCGCGAGGTCACGGCCGACCACATCGTGGTGGACGCCGGGATGGCGGGCGCCACCAACTCGGACGAGCCGCTGCGCCGGCTGGCGCAGTTCGACCGCTACCGGATGAAGAAGTACTGGCGGACCAACCAGGACACCGCCATCAACCAGCGTCCGCTGGTCCGCAAGGGCCAGGTGGTGGAGCGCGGGCGACGTGCTGGCCGACGGCGCCTCCACCGACACCGGCGAGCTGGCTCTGGGACGGAACCTGCTGGTGGCGTTCATGCCCTGGTACGGCCACAACTTCGAGGACGCCATCGTGCTCTCGGAGAAGCTGGTCAAGGAGGACGTGTACACGTCCATCCACATCCAGGAGCTGGAGCTCCAGGTCCGCGACACCAAGCGCGGGATGGAGGAGATCACGCGCGAGATCCCGAACGTCGCCGAGGAGTCGCTGGTGGACCTCGACGAGCGCGGCGATCGTGCGGATCGGCGCCCGCGTCAAGGCGGGCGACATCCTGGTCGGCAAGATCACGCCCAAGGGCGAGACCGAGCTCTCCCCCGAGGAGAAGCTGCTGACCGCCATCTTCGGCGAGAAGGCCAAGGACGTGAAGGACTCGTCGCTCAAGGTGCCGCCGGGCGTCGAGGGGACGGTGATCGACGTCAAGATCTTCTCCCGCCGGATCGACGACCCGATCCTGGAGAAGGAGCGCGGCCAGAAGATCGGCGAGCTGCGCACCAACGAGCGCTCCGAGATCCAGCGGATCTCCGAGGCGCGCGACGAGGAGATCAAGGAGCTGATCCGCGGCAAGCAGGTGGCCCTCTTCCTGAAGCGCGGCACCGTGGAGCCCTTCTTCAACGAGGGGACGGAGCTGACGGACGAGACGGTGGACGGGCTGGACCTGAGCGAGATCGACCTGACCACGCTCAAGGTCACCGACCGCCCGACCAACGAGCTGCTCCGCCGCCTCATCGACGAGAGCAAGCGCCGCATCGAGCGGGTCCGCCAGAAGACCGAGGACCAGATCGACAAGGTCTTCCAGCCGGACGAGCTCCCGCCGGGGGTGGTCCAGCTGGTGAAGGTGTACCTGGCCGAGAAGCGCAAGATCTCGGTGGGCGACAAGATGGCCGGCCGCCACGGGAACAAGGGGATCATCGCCCGGATCGTCCCGGAGGAGGACATGCCGTTCCTCCCGGACGGCACGTCCGGTGGACGTCTGCCTCAACCCGCTCGGCGTGCCGAGCCGGATGAACGTGGGGCAGATCCTGGAGACCCACCTCGGGTGGGCGGCGCGCGTCCTGGGCTTCGAGGCCAAGACGCCGGTGTTCCAGGGAGCCTCCGAGGACGAGATCGGCACGCTTCCTGCGCGTGGCGGGCGTCATCTGGGCCCGCGAGGCGCTGGGGGTGGTCGGCCAGCAGCCGCCGACGCTTCGACGCCGAGGACGTGCGGGCCCTGGTGCTGGCCGCCAAGGCCGCGGAGGAGGCCGCCGAGGAGGCGCCGCGCCCCGAGATGGGGATCGGCCGCTCCATCGACCGGCTCATGACGGCGGCGGGGACCCCGGAGGACGTGCGGGACAAGCTCCGCTCGCTGGCGCAGTACGTGGTCGCCTCCGCCCGCGAGATCGCCGGAGCGGGGCGAGGGCTCCTTCGAGACCGACTTCCCCGCGGCGGCGGCGCTGGCGGCCTCCGGGACGGTCGACGGGCTGAACGCCGCCGTCGAGGAGCACATGCGCCGCGCCGGGCTCACCCCCGGCGGCAAGGTCCGCCTGCGCGACGGGCGGAGCGGGCAGGAGTTCAAGTCGCCGGTGACGGTGGGCGCGATCTACATGCTCAAGCTCTCGCACCTGGTGGACGACAAGATCCACGCGCGGTCCATCGGGCCGTACTCGCTGGTCACGCAGCAGCCGCTGGCCGGGAAGGCGCAGTTCGGCGGCCAGCGCTTCGGGGAGATGGAGGTGTGGGCGCTGGAGGCGTACGGCGCGGCCCACACGCTGCAGGAGATCCTGACGGTCAAGTCGGACGACGTGAACGGCCGCTCCCGGGTCTACGAGGCCATCGTCAAGGGCGAGAACCTCCCCGAGCCGGGGCTCCCGGAGAGCTTCAACGTGCTCGTCAAGGAGCTGCAGGCGCTCGGCATCAGCGTCACGCTGGGGAGCTAACGGCAGGGGACAGGGAAGAGGGGACAGGGGACAGCAAGAAACAGCAGTTGGCAGGCTGTCCCCTGTAACCTGTCACGTCCTCCGATATAGATCGTCGGGCGCACCGTCGGCGGCCCGGCACACGATACAGCTAATAGGGGACCCAATGATCGACTTTCCCCGCACGCGCGAGACACGGTCGCAGGACTTCAACTACATCCAGGTGAAGATCGCCTCCCCGGAGGAGATCCGCGGCTGGAGCTTCGGGGAGGTGACCAAGCCGGAGACGATCAACTACCGCTCCTTCAAGCCGGAGCGGGACGGTCTCTTCTGCGAGCGCATCTTCGGGCCGGTCAAGGACTGGGAGTGCCACTGCGGGAAGTTCAAGCGCATCCGCTTCCGCGGGCACATCTGCGACAAGTGCGGCGTCGAGGTGACGCTCTCCAAGGTGCGGCGCGAGCGGATGGGGCACATCGAGCTGGCCGTGCCGGTCGCGCACATCTGGATGTTCAAGACGCTCCCGTCGCAGATGGGGTACCTGCTCGGGATGACGCTCCGCGACCTGGAGAAGGTGATCTACTACGCGGCGTACGCGATCACCGCCGCCGGTAGCCAGGACGTGAAGGTGGGGCAGGTGCTGGAGGAGGAGGAGTACCTCCAGCTCCGCGACAAGGCCCGCGAGGAGGGCGACGAGGAGTTCCGCGCCGAGATCGGCGCGGACGGCATCCGCACGCTCCTGGGCGGGCTGGACGTGGAGTCGCTCGCCGACACGCTCCGCGCGCAGGTGGCCACGGAGACCTCGCAGCACCGCAAGAAGCTGGTGCTCAAGCGGCTCAAGGTCATCGACGCCATCCGCAACTCGGGGGCGACCCCGTCCGAGCGGAACAAGCCGGAGTGGATGATCATGGACGTGGTCCCGGTGATCCCGCCGGACCTCCGGCCGCTGGTCCCGCTGGACGGCGGGCGCTTCGCCACCTCCGACCTGAACGACCTGTACCGGCGCGTCATCAACCGGAACAACCGGCTCAAGAAGCTGATGGAGATGCGCGCCCCGGAGGTCATCCTCCGGAACGAGAAGCGCATGCTCCAGGAGGCGGTGGACGCCCTGTTCGACAACGGGCGCCGCACCAAGGCGATCCGCGGCCGCGGCAAGCGCCCGCTCAAGTCGCTCTCCGACATGCTGAAGGGGAAGCAGGGGCGCTTCCGCCAGAACCTGCTCGGCAAGCGCGTGGACTACTCCGGCCGCTCGGTCATCGTGGTGGGCCCGGAGCTCAAGCTGCACCAGTGCGGCCTGCCGAAGGCCATGGCGGTGGAGCTCTTCAAGCCGTTCATCATCCACGAGCTGGAGAAGCGCGGCGAGGCGGAGACGGTGAAGCGCGCCAAGAAGATCGTGGAGCGCGACGACCCGCGGGTGTACGAGGTGCTCGAGGACATCATCCGCGACCACCCCGTGCTCCTGAACCGCGCGCCCACGCTGCACCGCCTCGGCATCCAGGCCTTCGAGCCGGTGCTGGTGGAGGGGAAGGCCATCCGCATCCACCCGCTGGTCTGCGCGGCGTTCAACGCCGACTTCGACGGCGACCAGATGGCGGTGCACGTCCCGCTCTCCTTCGAGGCGCAGCTCGAGGCGCGGGTGCTGATGCTGTCCAGCAACAACATCCTCCTGCCGTCCAACGGCCGGCCGATCGCGGCGCCCTCGCAGGACATCGTGATCGGGTGCTACTGGCTCACCAAGGACCGCGAGGAGGGCCCGGCGGTCTTCGCCGCGGACGCGGAGGAGCAGAAGAAGCCGCAGGCGGAGCGTGACGTCGCGCGCCTGGTCCGCCGCTTCGGCTCGGTGGCCGAGGTGGAGATGGCGCTGGCGCACAACCAGGTGGGGTACCACGACCCGGTGTACTTCTGGTACATCCCCACGGAGCAGCCCGAGGACGAGGCCCCGCGCCGCGCCGAGTGGCTGCGGACCACCCCGGGCCGCATCATCTTCAACTCCGTCGTCCCGCCCGCGCTCGGGTTCTGGAACAAGACGATGGGTAAGAAGGAGCTGGGCGACATCATCTTCACCGCCTACCGCGAGGTGGGGCTGGGCCGGACGGTGGTGTTCCTGGACGACCTCAAGGCGTTCGGCTTCCGCTACTCCACGCTCGGCGGCGTGTCGGTGGGGATCGAGGACATGAAGATCCCGGCGGAGAAGGACACCATCCTCCGCGAGGCGGAGGACGACGTGGGCCGCTTCACGCGCGCCTACAACAACGGCGTCATCTCCAACGGCGAGCGCTACAACAAGGTCATCGACACCTGGACGCACGCCAACAACGACGTGGCGGACGCCATGGTGGCGCGCCTGGCCGGCGACCGCGGCGGCTTCAACCCGGTGTTCATGATGATGAACTCGGGCGCCCGGGGCTCGCGCGACCAGATGCGGCAGCTCGCGGGGATGCGCGGCCTGATGGCCAAGCCCCAGAAGAAGCTGACGGGCGGGATCGGCGAGATCATCGAGTCGCCGATCAAGTCCAACTTCCGCGAGGGGCTCACCGTGCTGGAGTACTTCATCTCCACGCACGGCGCGCGGAAGGGCCTGGCGGACACCGCGCTCAAGACGGCGGACGCCGGATACCTCACCCGCCGCCTGGTGGACGTGGCGCAGGACGTCACCATCGCCGAGGAGGACTGCGGCACGGTGCTGGGCCTGGAGGTCTCCGCCCTCAAGGAGGGCGAGGACGTGGTGGAGCCGCTCAAGGACCGCATCGTCGGCTCCGTGGCGCTGGACGACGTGTTCGACCCGATCGACGGGGAGCTGGTCTGCGAGGCCGGCGAGCTGATCGACGAGGAGACCGCGGACGTCATCGAGGACACCGGGATCCAGTCCGTCAAGATCCGCAGCGTGCTCACCTGCGAGAGCCGCCGCGGGCTCTGCCGCCAGTGCTACGGCCGAAACCTCGCCA
Source organism: uncultured Gemmatimonadales bacterium (assembly GCA_963733105.1). GTDB lineage: Bacteria > Gemmatimonadota > Gemmatimonadetes > Longimicrobiales > Longimicrobiaceae > JAFAYN01. Next base: position 815,612 of record CAVTCB010000018.1, read on the forward strand.
CCATGGGGATGGTCGACGTGGGCGAGGCGGTGGGGATCCTGGCCGCGCAGTCCATCGGCGAGCCGGGGACGCAGCTCACCCTGCGCACCTTCCACATCGGCGGCACGGCGGCGCGCATCGCCGCGACCACCGGGCGGAAGAGCAAGGTGGAGGGGATCGCCCAGTTCGAGCGCATCACCACGGTCACCACGCCCGAGGGGACGCGGATCGTCACCTCGCGCGAGGGCGAGATCATCATGCGCACCGCCGAGGGCACCGTCCGGTCGCGCCTCTCGGTCCCGTACGGCGCCACCATCGCCATCGAGGACGCGCAGCAGGTGGCGGTGGGCGACATGCTCTTCTCGTGGGACCCGTACTCGGAGCCGATCGTCGCCGACTTCGGCGGAACGGTCCACTTCGTCGACATCATCGACGAGGAGACGGTCCGCGAGGAGCTGGACGAGTCCACCGGCCGCCGGCAGATGGTGATCATCGAGGACCGGAGCAAGAAGCTCCACCCGATGATCGAGATCCGCGACCCGGAGACCGACCAGAAGCTGCGCGAGTTCATCATCCCGGTGGGCGCGCAGCTCACGGTGGCCAACGGGGAGGCGATCGCTCCGGGCGCCGCGCTGGCCAAGATCGCCCGCGAGGCGTACAAGACCCGCGACATCACCGGCGGCCTCCCGCGAATCGCCGAGCTGTTCGAGGCGCGGAAGCCCAAGGACCCGGCGGTGATCACCGAGATCGACGGCACCGTCCGCTTCGGCGACATCAAGCGCGGCAAGCGCGAGGTGATCGTCATCCCGGACACCGGGAACGAGCGGGTGTACGAGGTCCCGGTCGGCAAGCACCTCCGGGTGCACGAGGGCGACTTCGTGCGCGCCGGCGACCGCCTGTCGGAGGGCCCGGTGAACCCGCACGACATCCTGCGGATCAAGGGGCCGCGCGCGGTGCAGGAGTACCTCCTGAACGAGGTCCAGGAGGTGTACCGGCTCCAGGGCGTGAAGATCAACGACAAGCACATCGGCGTCATCGTCCGCCAGATGCTCCAGAAGGTCCGGATCACCGACCCGGGCGAGACGGAGTTCCTGGAGGGCGAGACCGTGGACCGCATCAACTTCCTGGACGCCAACCAGGAGGCGATCGGCAACGGGCAGAAGCCGGCGATGTCCGAGCCCCTCCTGCTGGGGATCACCAAGGCGTCGCTGACCACGCAGTCCTTCATCTCCGCCGCCTCCTTCCAGGAGACCACGCGGGTGCTGACGGACGCGGCCATCCGCGGTGCCCGGGACAACCTGCAGGGGCTGAAGGAGAACATCATCATCGGCCACCTGATCCCCGCCGGGACCGGGATCTACCGGTACCAGGAGGTGGACTTCACGCCGGAAGGCGCGGAGGAGCCGGCGGCCGAGGCCGGCGCTCCGGTGGCGGAGACGGTGGAGGCCTGAGCCTCCTCCGACAGGGGGAAACCGAGCGGCCTCGGGCGAAAGCCCGGGGCCGCTTGACATTCGGGCGTTCTGCCCTTACGTTTCTCGGTCTGTCGCCTAACTTTTGTGGGCGGCGGCGGAGACGAGGGCGGTCTTCGCCCGTCTTTTTTCGTCTATCCAAGGCTCCTGAACCCAGTATGCCGACGATCAACCAGCTGGTCCGCAAGGGACGCGAGACGCTCGTGAAGAAGAGCAAGTCGCCCGCGATGCGGAACAATCCGCAGAAGCGCGGCGTCTGCACGCGCGTTTACACCACCACCCCGAAGAAGCCGAACTCGGCCCTCCGGAAGGTAGCCCGCGTCCGGCTGACCAACGGGTTCGAGGTCACCGCCTACATCCCGGGGGAGGGTCACAACCTCCAGGAGCACTCGATCGTCCTGATCCGCGGCGGCCGCGTGAAGGACCTCCCGGGCGTGCGCTACCACATCATCCGTGGTACGCTCGACGCCTCGGGGGTCAACGACCGCCGCCAGAGCCGTTCCAAGTACGGAGCCAAGCGTCCCAAGCCCGGGCAGCCCGCCGGCAAGGGTGCCAAGGGCGCTCCGGCCAAGGGGAGGAAGTAAGCCATGAGTCGCCGCAACCGCGCCGTCAAGCGCCCGACCATCCCGGATCCGGTCTACGGCTCCGAGTCGGTCACCAAGTTCGTGAACTGCCTGATGTACGACGGGAAGAAGTCGCTGGCCGAGGGGATCTTCTACGACGCCATGCGCATCATGGAGGAGCGCACCGGGCAGCCGGCGGAGACCGTCTTCAAGGCCGCGCTGAACAACGCCAAGCCGGTCCTCGAGGTGAAGTCCCGCCGCGTCGGCGGCGCCACCTACCAGGTCCCGGTGGAGGTCCGTCCGGAGCGCCGCACCGCGCTCGCCATGCGCTGGCTGGTGGGCTACGCCCGCGCCCGCGGCGAGAAGACCATGGCCGACCGCCTGGCCGCCGAGCTGCTGGCCGCGAGCCGGAACGAGGGTGCGACCATCAAGAAGAAGGACGACACGCACCGCATGGCGGACGCCAACAAGGCCTTCGCGCACTACCGCTGGTAGGCTGACAACCGAAAAGGCCGCGGGGTGCAGGCCGCCCGGGGAGACCCTCCCCGTGCGGCCTGCATCTCTGCACTACTGGATACAGGGATCATGGCCCGCACCACACCGCTGAACAAGCTGCGCAACATCGGCATCATGGCGCACATCGATGCCGGTAAGACGACCACGACGGAGCGCATCCTCTACTATACCGGGCGCACGCACAAGATCGGCGAGGTGCACGAGGGTGCGGCGACCATGGACTGGATGGAGCAGGAGCAGGAGCGCGGGATCACCATCACCTCCGCCGCCACCACCTGCCAGTGGGACCGCTTCGGCGAGACCCACCGGATCAACATCATCGACACCCCGGGGCACGTGGACTTCACCGTCGAGGTGGAGCGCTCCCTGCGGGTGCTCGACGGCGCCGTCTGCGTGTTCGACGCGGTGGCGGGCGTGGAGCCGCAGTCGGAGACCGTGTGGCGGCAGGCCGACAAGTACGGCGTCCCCCGCATCTGCTTCGTCAACAAGATGGACCGCACCGGCGCCAACTTCGAGCGCTGCGTGGACATGATCAGCGACCGGCTCGGGCGCCAACCCGCTCCCGATCCACCTCCCCATCGGCGACGGCGAGCACTTCGTCGGGATCGTGGACGTGCTCCGCCAGGTGGAGCTGATCTACGACGCCACCACGCTGGGGAAGAACTGGACCGAGCAGCCGGTGCGCGCCGAGATGCAGGACGCCGTCGCGACCGCCCGCCGGGCGCTCGTGGAGGGCGCGGTGGAGCACGACGACGTCCTCATGGAGCGCTACCTGGAGGGCGAGGAGATCTCGGAGGCGGAGCTCCGCCACGCGATCCGCAACGCCACCATCGCGGGCGCCATGACCCCGGTGCTGACCGGCTCCGCGTTCAAGAACAAGGGCGTGCAGCAGCTCCTGGACTCCGTCATCGACTACCTGCCCGTCGCCGCTCGACATCCCGGCCATCAAGGGGACCGAGCCGCAGAACGAGGAGAACGTCCTGGAGCGCCACGCCTCCGACGAAGAGCCCTTCTCGGCGCTGGCGTTCAAGATCGCGACCGACCCGTTCGTCGGTAAGCTGACCTTCTTCCGGGTGTACTCGGGGGTGATCGCCTCCGGCTCGCACGTCCTGAACAGCACCAAGGGGAAGCGCGAGCGCTTCGGCCGCATCCTGCAGATGCACGCCAACAAGCGCGAGGAGATCCCCGAGGTCCGCGCCGGCGACATCGCCGCGGCCATCGGCCTCAAGGACACCACCACGGGGAACACCCTGTGCGACGAGAAGGCCCCCATCGTCCTCGAGTCGATGACCTTCCCGGAGCCGGTGATCGACGTGGCGGTGGAGCCGAAGACCAAGGTGGACCAGGACAAGATGGGCGAGGCGCTGCGCCGCCTGGCCGACGAGGACCCGACCTTCCGGGTCCACACCGACCAGGAGACGGGGCAGACCATCATCTCCGGGATGGGCGAGCTCCACCTCGAGATCATCGTGGACCGGATGCTCCGCGAGTTCAAGGTGGACGCCAACGTCGGCCGGCCGCAGGTCGCCTACCGCGAGACCATCCGCAAGCAGGTCACCAACGTCGAGGGCAAGTTCGTCCGCCAGACCGGCGGCTCGGGCCAGTACGGGCACGTGGTGATCAACATGGAGCCGGCCGAGGCGGGCGCGGGCTTCGTGTTCGAGGACAAGGTCGTCGGCGGCGTCATCCCCCGCGAGTACATCAAGCCCGCCTCCGAGGGGATGCGCGAGGCGATGGAGAACGGGGTGCTCGCCGGCTACCCGATGGTGGACGTCAAGGTGCAGCTCGTCTTCGGGAGCTACCACGACGTCGACTCCTCGGAGATCGCGTTCAAGATCGCCGGCTCCATGGCCTTCAAGGAGGCCGCCCGCCGGGCGCAGCCGGTTCTGCTGGAGCCGATGATGAAGGTGGAGGTCGTCACCCCGTCCGACTACATGGGCGACGTGATCGGCGACCTGTCCTCCCGCCGCGGCAAGATCCAGGGGATGGACCAGCGGGGCGAGGCGCAGGTCATCAACGCGCTGGTGCCGCTGTCGGAGATGTTCGGGTACTCGACCAACCTGCGCTCCATGAGCCAGGGCCGCGCCGTGTACTCCATGGAGTTCGCGCACTACGAGGAAGTGCCGAAGACCAAGGCGGAAGAGATCATCGCCAAGGTTCGCGGCTGAGGCGGTTCGCGAGGGACGGACGGGCGGCAGGCGCTCCCAGGAGCGCCTGCCGCCTCCGCCCGTCCCGGGGAATCAATCCAGCCGATCTTTTCACACAATCCCGGAAAGGGGATCCAAACCAATGGCCAAGGCCAAGTTTGAGCGGACGAAGCCGCACGTCAACGTGGGCACGATCGGGCACGTGGACCACGGGAAGACCACGCTGACGGCGGCGATCACGCGAATCCAGGCGGCGAAGGGGCTGGCGGACTTCATCAGCTTCGACAACATCGACAAGGCCCCGGAGGAGCGGGCGCGCGGGATCACGATCTCGACGGCGCACGTGGAGTACCAGACGGAGGCGCGGCACTACGCGCACGTGGACTGCCCGGGGCACGCCGACTACGTGAAGAACATGATCACGGGCGCGGCGCAGATGGACGGGGCGATCCTGGTGGTCTCGGCGGCGGACGGGCCGATGCCGCAGACGCGGGAGCACATCCTGCTGGCGCGGCAGGTGAACGTGCCGTTCATCGTGGTGTTCCTGAACAAGGTGGACATGGTCGACGACCCGGAGCTCCTGGAGCTGGTGGAGCTGGAGGTGCGGGAGCTTCTGTCGGAGTACGACTTCCCGGGCGACGAGATCCCGATCATCGCGGGGTCGGGTCTGAAGGCGCTGGAGTCGGGGGACCCGAGCAGCGAGTGGGGACAGAAGATCACGGAGCTGATGAACGCGGTGGACAGCTACATCCCGCAGCCGCAGCGCGAGGTGGACAAGCCGTTCCTGATGCCGGTGGAGGACGTGTTCTCGATCACGGGCCGGGGGACGGTGGCGACGGGGCGGATCGAGCGCGGGATCATCAAGGTGGGGGAGACGGTGGAGCTGGTGGGGATGAACTCGGAGAAGAGCACGACGGTCACGGGCGTGGAGATGTTCCGGAAGCTGCTGGACGAGGGGCAGGCGGGGGACAACGTGGGGCTGCTGCTTCGTGGGGTGGCGAAGGACGAGATCGAGCGGGGGATGGTGCTGGCGAAGCCGAAGAGCATCACGCCGCACACGAAGTTCAAGGCCGAGGTGTACGTGCTGACGAAGGAGGAGGGGGGTCGTCACACGCCGTTCTTCAACGGGTACCGTCCGCAGTTCTACTTCCGGACGACGGACGTGACGGGGACGGCGAACCTCCCGGAGGGAGTGGAGATGGTGATGCCGGGGGACAACGTGCAGATGACGGTGGAGCTGATCACGCCGATCGCGATGGAGAAGGAGCTTCGCTTCGCCATCCGCGAGGGCGGTCGCACCGTCGGCGCCGGCGTCGTCACCGAGATCGTCGACTGAGGCCGGTTGACGCGGCCGGCGCGCGGATGCGCGCCGGCCGTTCGTCGAGGCTTTCCGCAGAAACACGTCAACCGAGCTGAAGGAATACATGGCTGGCAAGATCCGTATCCGGCTCAAGGCCTTCGATCACGCCGTGATCGACCAGACCACGGCCGACATCGTCCGCACGGCGGAGAAGACCGGCGCCCGCGTCAGCGGCCCGATCCCCCTCCCGACGCGGGTGCAGCGGTGGACCGTCCTCCGCTCCCCGCACGTCGACAAGAAGAGCCGTGAGCAGTTCGAGCTGAAGACGCACAAGCGGGTGATCGACATCCTGGACTCCCGCCCCCAGACCGTCGAAGCGCTGACCAAGCTGGATCTCCCGGCTGGCGTCGACGTCGAGATCAAGGTGGACTGAGGAGGAACGAGAGATGTCAGGAATCATCGGAAAGAAGCTGGGGATGACCCAGCTGTTCGACGAAGCCGGCGCCGTGGTGCCGGTGACCGTCATCCAGGCCGGGCCCTGCCCGGTGGTGCAGGTGCGGAGCCAGGAGCGGGACGGCTACCAGGCGGTCCAGCTCGGCTACGGGGCCCGCAAGGCCACCCGCGCCAGCAAGGCGGAGATGGGGCACGCGCTCAAGGCCGGCCTCGAGGCCGCCCCCGAGGTGCTCCGCGAGTTCCGCTTCTCCACGGACCAGACCGTCTCGCCCGGCGAGCGGGTGACCGTGGAGCAGTTCGAGGTCGGTGGCAAGGTCAAGGTGACCGGGACCACCAAGGGCCGCGGCTTCCAGGGCGTGATGAAGCGTCACGGCTTCGGCGGCGGGCGCGCCTCGCACGGCGCGACCCGGATCCACCGCGCTCCCGGCTCCATCGGGGCGGGCACGAACCCGTCGCGCGTGATCAAGGGGAAGCGGATGCCCGGCCAGATGGGGAACGAGCAGCAGACCGTGCGCAACCTGCGCGTCGCGAAGGTGGACGCCCAGCGCAACCTGCTGTACGTGCGCGGCGCGGTGCCGGGCCCCGTGGACGGGTACGTTTTCATCACGAAGCAATAGGGGTTCACCGATGCTCAGCGCACGCTACTTCAACGCGGCCGGCGAGCCTGGCGACGCCGTTCAGCTCCCCGAGGAGCTGTTCGACGGCGTGGTCAACGAGGCCGTGCTGCACCAGGTGATCAAGGCGTACCTGGCCAACCAGCGCCAGGGGACCGCCGCCACCAAGACCCGCGCGGATGGTCTCCGGCGGGAACAGCAAGGTCTGGCGCCAGAAGGGGACCGGCCGCGCCCGCCAGGGCTCGACCCGCGCTCCGCACTGGCGGGGCGGCGGGATCGTCTTCGGTCCCACCCCGCGCTCGTACCACCAGGACGTCCCCCGCAAGGTCAAGGCGCTCGCCCGCAAGTCCGCCTTCAACTCGCAGGCGCAGGCCGGGCGGATCGCCGTGGTCGAGGGCTTCCGGCTCGACGGCCCCAAGACCCGCCAGGTGGCGGAGCTCCTGGGGAAGGTCGCGGCCGGCGCGAAGAAGGTGCTGGTCCTCACCGACGGGGTGAACCAGACGCTGTACCTCTCGTCGCGCAACCTGCCGAACGTCCGGGTGCTCCCCTTCCGGGAGGCCTCGGCGTACGACGTCATGAACTCCGGCGAGCTGGTGATCGAGGCCGCCGCCCTGGACTCCGTCCGCTCCGGCGCCTCTTCGGAGGAGGTGGTGAATGCGTAGTATCCACGACGTCATCGTGCGTCCGCTGCTGACCGAGAAGTCCACGGACCAGCTGGACAAGCACAACGCCTACACCTTCGTGGTGGCGAACGACGCCAACAAGATCGAGATCGCCCACGCGGTCGAGAAGCAGTTCGGCGTGAAGGTGCAGACCGTCCGCACCATGCGTTACGCCGGCAAGGACCGCCGGGTCGGCAAGTTCGTCGGCCGGCGCGCCTCCTGGAAGAAGGCGGTCGTGACGCTGCAGGACGGGGACACGATCGAGATCTTCGAAGGAGTCTGACCATGCCGACCAAGCAATTCAAGCCGGTGACCGCGGGGACTCGCTTCCGCCAGATCAGCGACTTCGCGGAGATCACGCACGACGGCCGGCCCGAGAAGGCGCTGACCGAGGCGATCTCCAAGAGCGGCGGCCGCAACCACCACGGGCACATCACCACGCGCCGTCGCGGCGGGGGGCACAAGCAGCTCTACCGGATCATCGACTTCAAGCGCAACAAGCACGGCGTGCGCGCCCGCGTCGAGCGGATCGAGTACGACCCGAACCGCACCGCGAACATCGCCCTGGTGGTGTACGAGGACGGGGAGCGCCGCTACATCCTGCACCCGCGCGGCCTCAAGGTGGGCGACAGCATCGAGTCGGGTCCGGGCTCGGACATCCGCATCGGCAACACCGTCCCGCTCGCCGAGGTCCCGCTGGGCACCACGGTGCACAACGTGGAGCTCCGTCCGGGGAAGGGCGCGCAGATGGCCCGCTCCGCCGGCTCCGGCGTGCAGGTCGTCGCCAAGGAGGGGGAGCTCGTCACCCTCCGCATGCCCTCCACCGAGGTCCGGCAGGTGCGCCGCGAGTGCATGGCCACCATCGGCCAGGTGGGGAACGTCGACCACGAGAAGCAGTCCATCGGCAAGGCGGGCGCGAACCGCTGGCGCGGCAAGCGGCCCAAGGTCCGCGGCGTCGCGATGAACCCGGTGGACCACCCGATGGGCGGCGGCGAGGGCAAGACTTCGGGCGGCCGTCCGCCGGTCTCCCCCTGGGGGAAGCAGGAGGGCGTCAAGACCCGCAAGAACAAGAAGGCCAGCAACAAGTTCATCGTCCGTGGCCGCAAGCGCGGCCGGGCGACCAAGTAGGCCGGTACTCCGGCTCTCTTGGACCGGCAGTCCGTCCACTCCCTCGCGGGGGTGGACGGATCGCTGGTTTGTTGATAGTTTTTAAGGCTATGCCGCGAAACCCCTCGCGGCGTGTCGCGTCCACCACTGGACACCAAGTGGACCTTGCCCCCGGCGCGGTGCCGGGAGCGGAGCTAAGAGCGAGAGACTCAAGCAATGCCGAGAAGCCTGAAAAAGGGGCCTTTCGTAGAAGAAAGCCTCCTCAAGAAGATCCGGCAGATGAACGAGCGGGGTGAGAAGCGCGTGGTCAAGACCTGGTCGCGCTCCTCCACCGTCACGCCCGACTTCATCGGCCACACCCTCGCGGTGCACAACGGGAACAAGTTCATCCCCGTGTACCTGACGGAGAACATGGTCGGGCACAAGCTCGGCGAGTTCGCGCCTACCCGCATGTTCCGCGGGCACGGCGGCAAGCTCGCCGACAAGCGCGCCAAGGCGCGGTAACACGAGCGAAGAGGAGAAACATACAATGCAAGCTCGTGCTATGGCCCGGAACGTCGGGATGTCGCCCCGCAAGATGCGGATGGTCATGGACCTGATCCGCGGGCGGGGCGTGAACGAGGCCTACTCGATCCTGAAGTTCTCCAAGAAGGCCGCCACCAACCCGATCGAGAAGACGCTCCGCTCCGCGGTCGCCAACGCGCAGCAGAAGGCCGACCAGGAGGGGACCTTCCTCGACACCGACGAGCTGGTGGTCCGGGAGGCCTACGTCAACGAGGGTCCGACGATGAAGCGGTTCTCCCCGCGTGCAATGGGACGCGCGACGCCGATCATGAAGCGGACCAGCCACGTCACCATCATCGTCGACCGGAAGGAGTAGCCCGTGGGACAGAAGACCCATCCGAGAGGGTTCCGGCTCGGGATCGTCGCCCCCTGGAAGTCGCGCTGGTACGCCGAGCGTAACTTCCCGCAGCTCCTCCAGGAGGACGAGACGATCCGGAAGTACCTGAACCAGCGCCTGGGGCACGCCTCGATCTCCGAGATCGAGATCGAGCGGAAGCCCGGCAAGGTCATCGTCACCGTCCACACCGCCCGTCCGGGCGTGGTGATCGGGAAGGGCGGCTCCGAGGTCGACAAGCTCCGTGACGAGATCGGCCGGCTCAGCAAGGGCGAGGTCGCGATCAACGTGGAGGAGGTGAAGCGCCCCGAGGTGGACGCCCAGCTCATCGGCGACAGCATCGCGCACCAGCTCATGCAGCGCGTCTCGTTCCGCCGCGCCATGAAGCGCGCCGTGCAGAACGCGATGCGGGCCGGCGCCGAGGGGATCAAGATCCACGTCAGCGGCCGGCTCAACGGTGCCGAGATCGCACGCGCCGAGGGGTACAAGGAGGGGCGCATCCCCCTCCAGACCCTCCGCGCGGACATCGACTACGCGCAGTCCACTGCGCGGACCACGTACGGCACGATCGGCGTGAAGGTGTGGGTGTTCAAGGGCGAGGTGGTGGAGAACCGCCGCGGCCGCACCTACTCCAGCGACGCGTGAGGAGGACATAAATCATGCTTGCTCCCAAGCGAGTAAAGTACCGGAAGCAGATGAAGGGCCGCATGCGGGGGAAGGCGACCCGCGGCAACTACGTGGCCTTCGGCGACTTCGGTCTCCAGGCCCTGGAGTGCGGCTGGGTCAGCAACCGCAGCATCGAGGCGGCCCGTATCGCCATGACCCGCCACATCAAGCGTGGCGGCAAGGTCTGGATCCGGATCTTCCCCGACAAGTCCCTGACCAAGAAGCCCCTCGAGGTGCGCATGGGCAAGGGCAAGGGCAACCCCGAGATGTGGGTGGCCGTCGTGAAGCCGGGCCGGATCATGTTCGAGCTGGAGCACGCCAACGCCGAGATGGCGCGGCGCGCGCTCGAGCTGGCCGCGGCCAAGCTCCCCGTGAAGTGCAAGATCGTCGAGCGGCACAAGGCCGAGGCCGCCGCTCCTGCCGAGGGAGGTGAGGCGTGAAGGCCGAGCGGAAGCGCGGAAGCGACGCGGAGACCCTCCGCGGGATGACGGTGGAGGACCTCCGGGCCCGCCTGGAGCAGCTCAAGGAGGAGCAGTTCCGGCTCCGGTTCCGGGGCACCACGGCGCAGCTGGAGAACCCCATGCTGGTGCGGGAGATCCGGCGTGACATCGCCCGCATCAACACCATCCTGCGCGAGCGTGAACTTTCGGAGGGCGTACGCTGATGACGACCGAGAACGAGACCACCCAGAGCGAGCGCGGCCGCCGCAAGACGCGGATCGGGATCGTCGTGTCCGACAAGATGGACAAGACGGTCGTGGTGAGCGTGGAGCGCCGGTTTCCGCATCCTCTGTACGGGAAGCAGATGACCCGCAGCAAGAAGTTCCACGCCCACGACGAGAACAACGAGTACCACGTCGGCGACGTGGTCCGCATCGTCGAGACGCGTCCGCTCAGCAAGCTGAAGCGGTGGCGGGTCGCCGAGGTGATCGAGCGCGCCAAGTAAGGGGAACGAACCCATGATCCAGCAAGAATCGGTCGTCAAGATCGCGGACAACAGCGGCGCCAAGCGCGCGCTCGTGATCCGCGTGCTCGGCGGAAGCAAGCGGCGCTACGCCAGCATCGGCGACATCGTGATCGTCGCCGTGAAGGACGCGCTCCCGGACGGCACCGTGAAGAAGGGTGACGTCGCCAAGGCGGTGGTGGTCCGCACCACCAAGGAGGTGCGGCGCAAGGACGGCTCGTACATCCGCTTCGACGAGAACGCGGCCGTCATCATCAACAACGAGGGCGAGCCCCGCGCGACCCGCATCTTCGGGCCGGTGGGCCGCGAGCTCCGCGAGAAGCGCTTCATGAAGATCGTCTCCCTCGCTCCGGAGGTGATCTGATGCCCAAGATGAAGATCCGCAAAGGTGACCGCGTCAAGGTCATCAGCGGGAACTACAAGGGGCAGGAGGGCACCGTGCTGCGCGTGGAGCCCGAGAAGAACCGGGTGGTGGTCCAGGGGCTCAACCTGCGCAAGCGGCACATGAAGCCGTCGCAGACCAACCCCGAGGGCGGCATCCTGCAGTTCGAGGCCCCGATCCACGCCTCCAACGTGATGCTGGTGGACCCCTCCACGGGGGAGCCGACCCGCATCCGCGCCCAGGCGAACGCCGACGGGAGCAAGGATCGCGTCGGGGTGCGCTCCGGCGCGGTGATCCCGAGGGCGTGAGCAGCGGCGGGTCCCGCCGCGGGGCCCGCGACCAGACCAGCGAGACCGCCCTCCCGGGCAAGCCCGCCGCGGGAGGATACGGAACGCGAGGAGAACGACGAATGGCGAACGAAAACGGCAGCAAGACCCGTCCGCGCCTGCAGCGCTACTACGAGGAGCAGGTCCGCTCGCGCCTCCAGAGCGAGTTCAGCTTCAAGACCCCGATGCAGGTCCCGAAGCTGGAGAAGGTGGTCATCAACGTCGGTCTCGGCGAGGCCAGCAAGAATCCCAAGCTCCTGGACGCGGTGGTCGCGGAGCTGGGGCAGATCTCCGGCCAGAAGCCGGTGGTGACCCGGGCCAAGAAGGCGATCTCCAACTTCAGCCTGCGCGAGAACCAGCCCGTCGGCGCGTCGGTGACGCTCCGCCGCGAGCGGATGTACGAGTTCGTCGACCGGCTGATCAACGTGGCGATGCCGCGCATCCGCGACTTCCGCGGCGTGTCCACCCGCTCCTTCGACGGGCGCGGGAACTACACGATGGGCGTGAAGGAGCAGCTGATCTTCCCGGAGATCGAGTACGACAAGGTGGAGAAGATCCACGGGATGGACATCACCATCGTGACCTCCACCGACAAGGACGACGAGGCGCTGGCGCTCCTCCGCGAGATGGGGATGCCGTTCCGGAACACGTCGCCGGTCCAGGTCCAGGCTTAACCCTCATCCGAGACACGTCATGGCACGCAAGGCCCTGATCGAGAAGTCGAACGCGAAGCCGAAGTACGGCGTGCGCGGGTACAACCGCTGCAACCGCTGCGGCCGGCCGCGCGCCTTCATCCGCAAGTTCGGGCTCTGCCGGATCTGCTTCCGGGAGATGGCTCTGCGCGGCGAGATCCCCGGCGTCCGCAAGGCGAGCTGGTAAGCACAGGGCGTCCGTCCGGACGCCCCCCATTTCTCCACTTCCTACGAGTCCGGCCTCTCCGCCGGATACTATAGGAGACGCTTCATGGTGACGGATCCGATTGCGGACATGCTCACGCGCATCCGCAACGCGCACCTCGCCCGGCACCGCCGGGTCGACATCCCGGTTTCCAAGCTGAAGGTCGAGATCGCCCGCCTTCTCAAGGACAACCACTACATCCACGACTTCAAGCTGCTGGACGACGGCAAGCGCGGCGTGCTGCGCCTGTACCTGAAGTACTTCCAGGACAAGCCCGTCATCCGCGAGCTTCGCCGCGTGTCCAAGCCCGGCCTGCGCAAGTACGTCGGGGTCGGTGAGATCCCGCGCGTCCGGAACGGCCTCGGGATGGCGGTCCTTTCCACCTCGCACGGTGTAATGACCGACCGCGAGGCTCGTGCGGCCAAGGTGGGTGGCGAGATCCTCGCCATCATCTGGTAAGGAGAGCGAGGAGACGATGTCGCGAATTGGAAGAAGGCCGATCACGGTCCCCGCGGGGGTGGAGGTTACCCTCGACGGATCGAACATCCGCGTGAAGGGCCCCAAGGGGGAGCTTTCGCGCACTCTGAACCGCCAGGTCACCGTGCGCCGCGACGGCGACGAGATCGTGGTGGAGCGCCCGTCCGACCAGCCCGAGCACCGCTCGCTGCACGGCCTGACGCGCACCCTCGTGGCCAACATGGTCGAGGGGGTCACCACCGGGTTCAAGAAGACGCTGGAGATCGTCGGCGTCGGGTACCGCGCGGAGAACAAGCCCTTCGGGCTGACGCTGGCGCTGGGCTACTCGCACCCGATCGACTACAAGGCGCCGGAGGGGATCGAGCTCCGCGCCGTGAACCCCACCACCGTCGAGGTGTCCGGGGCGAACAAGGAGGTCGTGGGACAGGTCGCGGCCGAGATCCGGTCGCTCCGGCCGCCCGAGCCCTACAAGGGCAAGGGCGTGAAGTACCAAGGCGAGGTGATCCGCCGCAAGGCCGGCAAGGCCGGCGGGAAGTAATCCCGCCGGTCGCGCGCGGGTCATCGTATAGTCACACTCACGGAATCGATCGATGGCAAGGACAAAGATCAAGACGCGCCAGGATCGCCGCCTGCGGCGGCACCGCCGCGTCCGGGGCAAGGTCAGCGGGAGCGCGGAGCGTCCGCGGCTCGTCGTCTACCGCTCCCTCAACCACCTCGAGGGGCAGGTGGTGGACGACGTCCAGGGCGTCACGCTCGTGGGGCTCTCCACCGTCGCCGCCGCGCTCCGGGAGCGCAAGGGCGCGGAGGGGCTCACCAAGACCGAGCTGAGCCGGGCCGCCGGCAAGGCGCTCGCAGAGAAGGCCCGCGAGCAGGGGATCACCCGCGTGGTCTTCGACCGCGGCGGCTACCTGTACCACGGCCGCGTCAAGGCCTTCGCGGAGGGCGCCCGCGAGGGCGGCCTCGAGTTCTAGGAGCAAGCACATGGCTGAGAACAGAGGGCAGGGCGGCGGCGGCCGCGGCGGGCGCGGCGGTCCGGGCGGCGGACGCGGCCCCGGCGGCTTCGGCGGTGGTGGCCGCGGCGGTCCGGGCGGGCAGGGTGGTCCGGGCGGCGAGGGCGGCGGCCGTGAAGGCGGCCGCGGGCGCGGCGGCGATCGCGGCGGCCGGGGCGGACCGGGCGGCGACCGCCGCGAGTCCGACCTCAAGGAGAACGTGATCCACATCAACCGCGTGGCCAAGGTGGTGAAGGGCGGCCGGCGGTTCTCCTTCACCGCGCTCGTCGCCGTCGGCGACCAGCAGGGGAAGGTGGGGATCGGCACGGGGAAGGCCAACGAGGTCTCCGAGGCCGTCCGCAAGGCCATCGACTCGGCGCGCCGGGCGATGGTGAAGATCCCGGTCACCCGGGGAACGCTCCCCCACGAGATCGTCGGCGAGTCGGGCGCGGGCCGCGTCCTCCTCCGTCCGGCCGCGCCGGGTACCGGCGTGATCGCGGGCGGCGCCGTGCGCGCGGTGCTGGAGTGCGTGGGGATCCACGACATCCTCACCAAGTCGCTGGGCTCCAACAACCCGTTCAACATGGTGCACGCCACCATGGACGGGCTCACCCACCTCACCACCCGGGAGCAGATCGCGCAGGAGCGCGGCATCCCCGTGGAGGCGCTGGGAGGTGCTCGTGGCTAAGATCAAGATCACGCAGACCAAGAGCGGCGTCGGCGCGCCGGAGAAGCACCGGCTCACGCTGAAGGCGCTCGGCCTCAGGCATCAACGGTCGGTGGTCAAGGAGGACAACCCCGCGATCCGCGGGATGGTCTTCCAGGTCCGCCACCTCGTCCAGGTGACCGAAGTGGAAGGGGAGGGCTCCAATGGCTGATCTGCACAACCTCCCGCGCCCGGAGGGGTCGCACCGCGACACCAAGCGCCTGGGCCGCGGCCCGGGCTCCGGGACCGGCAAGACGGCCGGGAAGGGACACAAGGGCTCCAAGGCGCGCGCCGGCCACCACGGCCCCGGCGGCGGGAAGCCGGCCTTCGAGGGCGGCCAGATGCCGCTCCAGCGGCGGCTCCCGAAGCGCGGCTTCACCCCGCTCGATCGCGTCGAGTACCAGGTGGTGAACCTGTACCAGCTGGAGAAGAGCGGTGAGACGGAGATCACGCCGGAGCTCCTCAAGGAGCGCGGGCTGATCGGGCACGCCCGCCGGCCGGTCAAGGTCCTGGGCACCGGCGACCTCACGCGGAAGATCTCCATCTCCGCTCACGCGTTCAGCAAGTCGGCGCGCGAGAAGATCGAGGGTCTCGGCGGCCAGGTCACGGAGATCTGACCATGGCGAATCCCGTAGCTACCCTGTTCCGGATACCGGAGGTGAAGGACAAGATCCTCTTCACCCTCCTGTGCCTGTTGATCTACCGCATCGGCGCCCACATCGCGGCTCCCGGCATCGACGTGGACGCGCTGCGGGCGTTCGCCGGTCAGCTCCAGGGGACGGTTTTCGGGATTTACGACATGTTCGTCGGGGGCGGGCTCTCCAAGGCCACTGTGTTCGCCCTCGGCATCATGCCCTACATCTCCGCCAGCATCATGTTCCAGCTGCTGGCGGCGGTGTTCCCGACCATCGAGAAGATGCAGAAGGAAGGGGAGGAAGGGCGGAAGCGTCTCACGCAGTACACCCGGTACGCCACGGTGGCGCTCTCGGTCGTCCAGGCGATCGGGTACTCCAAGTTCCTGGAGGGAATCCCGGGAGCGGTGGCCAACCCCGGGTACGGCTTCACGGCCACGATGGTGCTGACCCTGACCACGGGTGCGGTGTTCATCATGTGGCTCGGGGAGCAGATCACCGAGCGGGGGATCGGGAACGGGATGAGCCTGCTCATCTTCTTCTCGATCATCGAGAGCCTCCCGACCGCGATCTACGAGACCTACCGGCTGGTCCGGCTGGGCGAGGTGTCGGTCGTCTCGCTCCTCCTCCTGATCGGGGTGATGCTGGTGGTGATCGCGGCCACGGTGTCCATCACCATGGCGGCGCGCAAGATCCCGGTGCAGATCCCGCGGAAGGTGATGGGGAAGGGGCGCATCCGCGAGGGGCAGAAGTCCTTCGTCCCGCTGCGCCTCAACTCGGCGGGGGTGATGCCGATCATCTTCGCGCAGTCGATCGTGATCGTGCCGAGCACCCTCAAGACGTTCTCGGACAACCAGTACGTGGTCAGCTTCTCCAACTGGTTCCAGTTCGGGACCTGGCCGTACGAGCTGACGTTCGGGCTCCTGATCGTCTTCTTCACGTACTTCTACACGGCGATCGTCTTCAACCCGGTCGACCTGGCGGAGAACCTGAAGAAGCAGGGCGCCTTCGTCCCCGGGGTGAAGCCCGGCGCGCGCACCGCGGAGTACATCGACCGGGTGCTCACCCGGATCACCCTCCCGGGCTCGGTCTACCTGGCGGCCATCGCCATCATCCCCGGCCTCCTGCTCAACGCCGCGGGGGTCCCGTTCCTGGGGACCGTGCTCGGCGGGACGGGCGTGCTGATCATGGTGGGCGTGGCGCTGGACACCGTGCAGCAGATGCAGCAGCACCTCCTCCTCCGCCGCTACGACGGCTTCATGCGCAAGGGCCGTGTGAAGCTGCGCGGCCGCCAGCGCTACCTGTGAGCGGCGAATGGACCTGATCCTTCTCGGGGCCCCGGGTGCGGGGAAGGGAACGCAGGGCGCGCTGCTCGCGGAGCGGCTGGGGGTTCCGAAGATCGCCACGGGGGACATGCTCCGCGACGCGCTCCGGGCCGGCACTCCGCTGGGGCTGGAGGCCAGACGGTACATGGACGCCGGGGAGCTGGTCCCCGACGAGGTGATCCTGGGGATGGTGCGCGAGCGGCTGGGGCAGCCCGACGCCGCGGCGGGCGCCATCTTCGACGGGTATCCGAGGAACGCCGCCCAGGCGGAGAGCCTGCGCGGCCTCCTGGCCGACCTGGGTCGCTCCATCGACGCGGTGGTCTCGATCGAGGTCCCGGAGGACAGGATCGTGCGGCGGATGACCGGGCGCCGCACCGATCCGGAGACGGGGAGGGTCTACCACGTCGAGCACAACCCGCCCCCGGCGGAGGTGCTCGGCCGCGTGGTGCAGCGCGACGACGACCGGGAGGAGACGGTCCGGCACCGCCTGCAGGTCTACCGGAGCACGACGGAGCCGCTCGTCGCCTTCTACCGCGAGGCGGGCGTTCCGCTCCACGCGGTGGACGGGGACCGGCCGATCGAGCAGGTGCAGGGCGAGATCCTGGAGCTGCTCGGCAAGGGCGCCTCCGCGGCCTCGTGACCGCACGGCTTGCGAAAAGGCCGGAAAACGAGTACATTCCAAGGCTTCGGTTCAATCTCTGAGGAGGCGACGATGAAGGTCCGCGCGAGTGTGAAGCCGATCTGCGAGCACTGCAAGGTGGTCCGGCGGCAGGGTGTGGTTCGCATCATCTGCAAGAAGAACCCGCGCCACAAGCAGCGCCAGGGTTAAACAGACCGGCACTTCAGGAGGCACGATGGCACGCATTGCCGGGGTCGATCTTCCGCGCGAGAAGCGGATCGAGATCGGCCTGACTTACATCTTCGGGATCGGCCGCCCCACGGCGAACAAGATCCTCGCCGAGGCAGGGGTGAACCCGGATACGCGGGTGCACGCCCTCAACGACGAGGAGATCAACCGCCTGCGCCGCATCATCGACACCCGTATCCGGGTGGAGGGCGCGCTCCGGTCGGAGATCGCCCGCAACATCAAGCGGTTGATGGACATCGGCTCGTACCGCGGGCTCCGCCACCGCCGGGGTCTCCCCGTGCGTGGGCAGCGCACGCACACCAACGCCCGGACCAAGAAGGGTCCGCGTCGCGCCATCGCCGGGAAGAAGAAGCCCGGGAAGAAGTAGGCGGCGGGTGGTGGTTCATGGCCGGGCCCCGCGCCCGGCGACCACCCCGCCGATCCGCGGCGGGGAGCAGCACCGCAGTCGCGGTAGGCCGCGAAGACACATCGAGAGGAACGAGCAATGGCGAAGCCGAAGGCTGGCGCGCGGACCAAGACCAAGCGCCACGTAGACAGTGAGGGGATCGCCCACGTCAAGGCGACCTTCAACAACACCATCGTCAACATCACCGACATGGCGGGGAACGCCGTCGTGTGGGGGAGCGCCGGCAAGGCGGGGTTCAAGGGCTCCAAGAAGTCCACCCCGTTCGCCGCGACCGTCGCGGCGGAGCAGGCCGGCAAGGAGGCGGTGAGCCTCGGCGTGCGCCGCGTGCACGTGTACGTCCAGGGGCCCGGCTCCGGGCGCGAGTCCGCCATCCAGGCGCTCGCCGCCGCCGGCCTCGCGATCCGCTCGATCCGCGACGTGACGCCGATCCCGCACAACGGCTGCCGGCCTCCGAAGAAGCGCCGGGTGTAAGAAAGAGCACAGGGGACAGGGAACAGGGGACAGCCTGCAACGGCCTCGTGCCTGCCGGCTGTTCCCTTTCCCCGTAGTACGAATGGCGTAAACCTCCGCGACCGTCGGGGGGAAGAAGCCGAGAACAGATCCAAAATCCAGGAGAAACGGTTCAATGGCCCGTTATACCGGACCCGTCTGCCGGCTGTGCCGCCGCGAAGGACAGAAGCTGTTCCTCAAGGGCACCAAGTGCTTCACGGAGAAGTGCCCGATCGAGCGCCGTCCGTACGCCCCCGGGCAGCACGGGCAGGCCGCCTCCCGCCGCCGCAAGGCGTCGGAGTACGCGCACCAGCTCCGCGAGAAGCAGAAGGTCAAGCGCATCTACGGCGTCTCCGAGAAGCCGTTCCGCAACCTGTTCGAGAAGGCCGCCCACCAGCCCGGCATCACCGGTGAGAACCTTCTGGTCGCGCTGGAGAGCCGCCTGGACAACATCGTGTACCGGATGGGCTTCGGCTCCTCCCGCAAGGAGGCCCGTCAGCTGATCCGCCACCGTCACGTCCAGGTCAACGGCGGGACCGTCGACATCCCGAGCTTCCAGGTGGCGCCGGGCGACGAGGTCCGGATCGCCGCCAAGAGCAAGGACATCCTCCCGGTGCAGGCTTCGCTCGCCGCGAAGACCAAGCCGACGACGGTGGGCTGGCTGGCGGTGGACGAGGGGACGCGGACCGGCCGGATGGTGGGGCGCCCGACGCGCGCCGACATCCCGCTCGCCGTGCAGGAGCAGCTGATCGTCGAGCTCTACAGCAAGTAAGACAGAAGACCGGATCAGCGGCGGGGGCGCACAGCCTTCGCCGCTCGATCCGTCTTGCGCATCCCGTTCAGATCCCGGAGGGATACTAGTGGAACTCGATCTTACCGGCCTTCAGATGCCCGGACTTCCGGAGCAGCCGCGCCAGGGCCAGATCGTCTTGCGGCCGCTGGAGCGGGGCTTCGGCCACACGCTCGGGAACACCATGCGGCGGATCCTCCTGTCCAGCCTTCGCGGCGCGGCCGTGTGGGCGTTCCGGGCGGACGGGGTCCTCCACGAGCACCAGACCATCGCCGGTGTGGTCGAGGACGTGCACCAGGTGATCCGCAACCTCAAGTCGCTCGTCCTCAAGATGGACGACGACGTGGAGGAGGCGGTGCTCGAGCTGCGCGCCGACCAGGCCGGTCCGGTGACCGCCCGGGCGATCCGGCAGCACGCGTCGGTGCAGGTCATCAACCCCGACCACCACATCCTCGAGCTGCAGGACGACCGCGAGCTGCGCATCGAGCTGTACGTCAACAAGGGGCGCGGCTTCGTCCTGGCGGAGCTCCACCCGGTGCCCCGCGGGATGCCGGCCGACCTGGTGCGGATCGACGCGATCTACAACCCGGTGACCCGCGCCAACTTCGTGGTGGAGGAGACGCGCGTCGGCCAGCGCACCGACTTCGACCGGCTGGTTCTCGAGGTGGAGACCAACGGCGCGGTGGACGTGCGCTCGGCGGTGCAGTACGCGGCCCGGCTCTCCATCGAGCACCTGAGCTTCCTCGCGGGCGGCAAGCCCGAGTGGTCGGATTCCCGCCAGTGGGGGAGCGACGGCTCGGTTCTCGCCGCCTCGACGCCCGACGGCCGCACGCCGGTGCCCTCGCGCATCCGCGACCTCCTCAGCCGTCCCATCGAGGACCTGACGGAGCTGAGCGTGCGCAGCCGCAACTCGCTCCAGAAGGAGAACATCCAGACGGTGCGGGACCTGGTGCAGCGGACCGAGGCGCAGATGCTGGGGATCGACAACTTCGGGAAGAAGTCGCTCCAGGAGATCAACGAGTTCCTGCTCGGGCAGGGGCTCCGCTTCGGGATCGAGTTCGAGGAAGGGGACGACGGGGCGCTCTGGTGGGCTACCGAGCAGACCGGCGGGGCGGCGGACGAGCCGGCCACCGACGGCGAGACTGACAACGGCACCGATTCCGACAGGGAGTAGGACATATGCGTCACGGCAACAAGGGCCGCAAGCTCGGCCGCACCGCGGAGCACCGCGCGGCGCTGCTCCGGAACATGGCCACCAGCCTCTTCCGGCACGGCCGCATCTCCACCACCACCGAGAAGGCGAAGGAGCTGCGTCCCTTCGCGGAGCGTCTCATCACGCTCGCCAAGCGCGGCGACCTGCACGCCAAGCGCCTCGCGGCCCGGCACATCGCCGACCGCGACGTCCTGGTGTCGCTCTTCGACGCCATCGGCCCCCGCTTTGCGGAGCGGCCGGGCGGGTACACCCGGATCCTCAAGACCGGGCACCGCCAGGGCGACGGCGCCGAGATGGCGCTGATCGAGCTGGTCGACCGCGGCTGAGTGAGCCGCCGGTACGGGAAAGGCCGGGCCTCCACGCGAGGTCCGGCCTTTTTTCGTGTCACCCTCGGGAATGAAAAAGGCCGCCCGGATCGCTCCGGACGGCCTTTCTCCGATCTGTTGGGTCGCGATCGGGACCGCTCAGCCCGCCTTGCGGATCTTCCCGGCCGAGATGCAGGAGGTGCAGACGCGAACGCGCTTGCGGGTCCCGTTCTCGGTGACGATGCGGGCGGACTGAAGGTTCGGCAGCCAGCGCCGCTTGGTCTTGTTGTTCGCGTGGCTGACGTTGTTCCCGCTGCGCGGGCCCTTGCCGCAAACGGCGCAGAAGCCGGCCATCAGTCTCTCCTAGCATGTGGATCGGTTGCACGACAAGACAGCAAAGATACCTGTGAATCCGGCACGGGTCAAGGCTTCGCCCCCGGTGTTTCGCGTTGACACCGCACGGGGCGGCGGATAGGTTTCCGGATTGCCCCGGCCCTGGCCGGACGAGACGGCCCCTGTTCCGAGTCACCCAAAGAGTATGAAGACCGCGCTGATTACCGGGATCACCGGCCAGGATGGAAGCTACCTGGCGGAGTTCCTGCTGGAGAAGGGCTACAAGGTGTTCGGGCTGGTCCGGCGGAGCTCGACGCTCAACTTCGAGCGCATCCACCACATCCAGGACCGGATCGAGCTGGTGCCCGGCGACCTGACCGACCAGAACTCCCTCCTCTACGCCCTGCAGCAGGCCCGCCCGGAGGAGGTGTACAACCTGGCGGCGCAGTCGTTCGTGCAGACCTCGTGGAACCAGCCGGTCCTCACCGGCGACGTGACGGCGCTCGGGGTGACCCGGATGCTGGAGGCGATCCGCGTCTTCGATCCCAAGATCCGCTTCTACCAGGCATCCTCCAGCGAGATGTTCGGGAAGGTGCAGGCCGTCCCCCAGAAGGAGGACACGCCCTTCTATCCCCGCTCCCCGTACGGGGTGGCCAAGGTCTACGGGCACTGGGCAGCGGTGAACTACCGCGAGAGCTACGACATGTTCGCGGTGAGCGGGATCCTCTTCAACCACGAGTCGCCGCGGCGCGGACTGGAGTTCGTCACGCGCAAGGTGACGGACGCGGTGGCGCGCATCAAGCTGGGACAGGCGAAGGAGCTGCGCCTGGGGAACCTGGACGCCCGCCGCGACTGGGGCTTCGCCGGCGACTACGTCCGCGCCATGTGGATGATGCTCCAGCAGGGCCAGCCGGACGACTTCGTGGTCTCCACGGGGGAGACGTACAGCGTCCGCGACCTGGTGGAGGCCGCCTTCTCCTACCTGGAGCTGGACTGGGAGGAGTTCGTGGTGCAGGACCCGCGCTTCATGCGCCCGGCGGAGGTGGACCTCCTGGTGGGCGACGCCTCCAAGGCGCGCGAGGAGCTGGGGTGGGAGCCGGAGGTGGGCTTCCGCGAGCTGGTGCGGATGATGGTGGACGCCGACCTGGCGCGGCACCAGGAGCCGCAGCGGTCGGCCGTGTTCACGATGGACTGAGGCGGTGCGGGTACTGGTCACGGGCGCGGCGGGGTTCGTCGGGCAGCACCTGGTGCGGGAGCTGCTCGCGGCGGACTGCGTCGTCTACGGCGGCACCCAGGACGGCTCCCCCGCGGACGCGCGCACGCTCTCCGTGGGGGAGTGCGCGCGCGTCCGCTGGCTCGGGCTGGACGTGAGCTCGGAGGAGTCCGTCGCCTCGGCGGTCGAGGAGGCCTGCCCCGACTCCGTGTACCACCTGGCGGGGCAGGCCTCGGTCGCGGACTCGTTCTCCCGCCCGCTCGACACCTGGGACGTGAACGCCACCGGGACGCTCCGGCTGGTGTGCGCCCTCGCCGAGGGCGGCTTCCGCGACACCCGGGTGCTGCTGGCCGGCTCGGCCGAGGTGTACGGCAACGTCCCGGAGGGGGAGCAGCCGATCTCGGAGCGGCACCCGATCCGCCCCGCCACGCCGTACGCCGCGTCCAAGGCGGCCGCGGAGATGGTGGCGCTCCAGGCCAGCGCCACGGAGGGGCCGCAGGTGGTGATCGCGCGGAGCTTCAACCACACGGGGCCGGGGCAGGACAGCCGCTTCGCGCTTCCCAGCTTCGCCCACCAGCTGGTCGGGGTGCGCGCCGGGCGCTGCGACCCCACCCTCCACGTGGGGAACCTCACCGTCCGCCGCGACATCCTGGACGTGCGCGACGTGGTCCGCGCCTATCGCTGCCTGGTGGAGAAGGGCCGGGCCGGGGAGGCGTACAACGTCTGTTCCGGGGAGGCGCACCCGCTGCGCGAGATGGTGGAGGAGATGATCGAGCTGTCGGAGACCGGGGCGCGGATCGAGGTGGACGCGGATCGCTTCCGCCCCGTCGACCTCCCGCTCCTGGTGGGCGACGGGAGCCGCATGCGGGCGCTCGGCTGGAGCCCGGAGATCCCGCTCCGCCGGACCCTTTCCGACCTCCTGGCCGACGCGGAGCGGCAGTGAGCGGGGGCTCGACACCCCCGGGAACGGTCTACCTGGTGGGCGCGGGCCCGGGCGACCCCGGGCTCCTCACCCTGCGCGCGGCGGAGCTCCTGTCGCGCGCGGACGTGGTGGTCTACGACGCCCTGGTGAGCCCCGCCGTCCTGGACCGGGTCCCCGCGGACGCGGAGAGGGTGTACGTGGGGAAGCGCGGCGGGGAGCACACGCGGACGCAGGAGGAGATCAACGCCCTCCTGGTGGAGCTGGCGCGCGAGCACGCGACCGTGGTGCGCCTCAAGGGCGGCGACCCCTACGTCTTCGGACGGGGCGGGGAGGAGGCGCTGACGCTGGTGGAGGCGGGCGTCCCCTTCGAGACCGTTCCGGGGGTGACGGCGGGGATCGCGGCGGCGGCGTACGCGGGGATCCCGGTGACGCACCGGGGGATCACCGCCAGCGTGGCCTTCGCCACCGGGCACGAGGACCCGGAGAAGGCGGAGAGTGACCTGGACTGGGCGCAGCTCGGCCGCGGAGTGGGGACGCTGGTGTTCTACATGGGCGTGGGGCGCATGGAGGCCAACTTCGCCCGGCTGGTGGAGGCCGGGCGCTCCCCGGACACACCCGCAGCGGCGGTGGAGTGGGGGACCTACCCGCGCCAGCGGGTGGTGACCGGGACGCTGCGCACCCTCCCTGCGCGCGTCTCGGAGGCGGGGCTGGGCGCCCCCTCGATCGTGGTGGTCGGCGAGGTGGTGGGGCTGCGGGAGCGCCTGGCCTGGTTCGAGTCGAAGCCGCTCTTCGGCCGGCGGGTGGTGGTGACCCGGGCCCGCGCCCAGGCCAGCGACTTCGCTGCGGCGCTGGAGGGGCTCGGCGCCGAGGTGGTGCAGTTTCCCACCATCCGCATCGTGGACCCTCTCGACCCGGAGCCCCTGCGCCGCGCCGCCGCGGAGGCGGACCGCTTCGACTGGATCGTCCTCACCAGCGTGAACGGGGTGGGGCGGTTCTGGCAGGCCCTCCGCGAGGCGGGGCGCGACACGCGCTCGCTGCACGGGGTGTCGCTCTGCGCCATCGGCCCGGCGACGGGCGCGGCCATCGAGATGGAGGGCGCGCGCCCGGACCTGGTCCCGGAGCGCTTCGTCGCCGAGGCCGTGGTGGAGGCGCTGGTCGGGGAGACCGAGCTGCGGGGGAGCCGCGTCCTCCTCCCCCGCGCCGAGGAGGCGCGCTCCGTCCTCCCGGACTCGCTGCGCGCGCACGGAGCGGAGGTGGTGGAGGTGGCGGCGTACCGCACGGTGCCCGACGCCGTGGAGGCCGGCTCGCTCCGGGAGCGGCTCCGCGCGGGGGAGATCGACCTGGTCACCTTCACCGCCAGCTCCACGGTGCGCAACTACGTCGAGGCGATGGGGACGGAGCTGGGGCGCGCCGCGGTGGCCTCCATCGGGCCGATCACCTCCGCGACCGCCCGCGAGCTGGGGCTCCCGGTGCACGTGGAGGCCGCGGAGCACACCATCCCCGGCCTCCTCGCGGCGATCCGGGCTCATTTCGGCGCGGAGCCCGTGTGATCACCGGCCGCGCCGTCCTGCTGGCGCTGGCGCTCGCCGTCGCGCCGGGTCTCACCGCCCGCGCCTCCGCGCAGGAGCCCGCCGCTCCCGCGCTCCCCGGCTCGCCCTCGCTCGCCGCGGACCACTGGGCCGTGCGTGCGGCGGCGCGCACCGAGGCGATGGGGCTGGTCGCGCGGTACCTCCCCGCCCAGCGCTCCGTGCCGCTCGCGGCGGTCGCGTCGGCGCTCGCACAGGCCGCCGCGCGCGCGCCCGGCGAGAGGCCCGCGGCGGAGGCCCTGACGCGCGGGTGGTGGGACCGCTTCTCCGAGGAGTTCCCGGGGATGGCCGCCCGCTTCGGCGGCGAGGGCGAGCCCCTGGTGCTGGGAGGCGCGGCCGGCGCCGGCTACCGGGCCGAGACGGGGAGGGTCGAGGCGGGGGCGGGCCTCTTCCAGCGTCGCAGCGGCCCCACCGCCCTCCCGGACGATCGCGGCGCCGCGCTGGACGCCTCGGTGTCCCTCCTCCCGGCCCGCTTCCTGGGGGTGCGCGCGGCGCCCGGGATGGGCCCGGAGCGGCCGGAAAGGGGGCGCTGGGACGTGACGCTCGGGTGGCGCTCCCTGGCGCTCTCCGCGGGCGAGCAGCCGGTGGGGTACACGGCGGGCCTGAGCGGCGGGGTGATCCTTTCCGGGACCACGCGGATGCCACGCGTCGAGGTGCAGACCGCGCGCCCGGTGAGCCTCCCGGGGGTGCTCCGCCACCTGGGTCCGACCTCGTTCCACACCTTCGGGACCCGCTTCTCGGAGGAGCGCCAGCCGGGCGACCCCTGGCTCTGGGGGATGCGGGCGGCGGTCCGGCCGCATCCGCGCCTGACGGTGGCGGTGAACCGCGCCTCCGTCTTCGGCGGCGACAGCATCTCGACCCCGGTCACGGCCGCGAACCTGGCGCGGATGCTGATCGGCACGCTCTCCCTGGACTTCGAGAACCAGCTCGTCTCCACCGACTTCCGGTTCCGCCTCCCCACGGAGCGGGTGCTTCCCCTGACCGCCTACCTGGAGTGGGGCGCGGAGGACGCGGCGGGGGCCTGGTGGGACGTCCCCGGGACGGTGCTCGGGGTCCTCGTGCCCGCCCTCCCGCGGCTTCCGCAGGTGGCCCTGGGAGCGGAGTGGACCCGCCTGCCGCCGGAGTGCTGCGGGAACCCGCCCTGGTATCTCCACACCGCCTTCCCCGGCGGATGGACGTGGGAGGGGCGCCCCCTGGGACACCCGCTGGGCGGGGAGGGGGAGGAGCTCCTGGTGTACGGGAGCGGTGACTTCCTGGACGCGCGTCTCCGCGTGGACGCCCGCGCATTCGCCCGCGAGCGAGGCGACCGGGGTTACCGCCCGCCCAGGTGGTCCGGGAACCTGTACGCGCCGGACCGCGCGGGGACGAGCTTCGGGGGGGACGTGAGTGCCGCCTGGAGGCTCGCCCCGCGCTCGGACCTCCGGCTTTCCCTGCAGAGAGAATCCGGAGACGGCTGGACCCGGCAGGGGTTCGAGGCCGCCGTCTCCTTCCTGTTCTGACCCGCTGATGGCCGCATTTCCCGTTTCACGACCTCGCCGCCTGCGCCGCACGGAATCGCTCCGCGCCCTGTCGCGCGAGACGTCCGTGGGCGTCGAGCACCTGATCCAGCCCCTCTTCGTCGTCCCGGGAGAAGGGGTGCGGCGCCCGGTCTCGTCCATGCCCGGGGTGGAGCAGACCTCCGTGGACCAGGCCGTGGAGGATGCCCGCGAGATCGCCGGGCTGGGAATCCCGGCCGTGCTGCTCTTCGGTATCCCCGAGTCCAAGGACGAGACCGGCTCCTCCGGCTGGGCCGACGACGGGGTCGTCCAGCAGGCGGTGCGCGCCATCAAGCGCGAGGTCCCGGGGCTCCTGGTCGTCACCGACGTGTGCCTGTGCGAGTACACCTCGCACGGGCACTGCGGGGTGCTGCAGGGCGAGGAGGTGCACAACGACGCCACCCTCCCCTACCTGGCCCGCATGGCGGTGTCGCACGCCGCCGCCGGTGCCGACGTGGTCGCGCCCTCGGACATGATGGACGGCCGGGTGGGGGTCATCCGGGGCGCCCTGGACCAGGCCGGCTACGGCGACGTCCCCATCCTCGCCTACTCCGCCAAGTACGCGTCGGCGTTCTACGGCCCCTTCCGGGAGGCCGCCGAGAGCGCGCCGCAGTTCGGGGACCGCAGGGCCTACCAGATGGACCCGGCCAATGCCGAGGAGGGAGTCCGCGAGGCCCTCCAGGACGTGGAGGAGGGCGCCGACATGGTGATGGTGAAGCCCGCGCTGGCCTACCTGGACGTGATCCACCGGGTCAAGGAGCGCACCGGCTTCCCGCTGGTGGCCTACCACGTTTCCGGGGAGTACGCCATGGTCGTCGCGGCCGGGGAGCGGGGGTGGATCGACACCGACCGGGCCATGCGCGAGGTGCTCCTCTCCATCCGCCGCGCAGGCGCCGACCGGATCATCACCTACTACGCCCGGCAGTTCGCGCGGGGAGTGGCCGGATGAAGGTCCTGGTCACCGGGGCCGGCGGGATGCTCGCGCGGGCCCTCGTTCCCGAGCTCCGCTCCCGCGGACACGAGGTGGTCGCGCTGGACCGGGCGGCGCTCGACGTCACCGACGAGCGGGCCGTGACGGAGCGGGTGCTGGGGGAGCGCCCGGGGGTGGTGGTGCAGTGCGCCGCCTACACCGCGGTGGACGCGGCGGAGGAGGAGGAGGACCTCGCCTTCCGGGTCAACGCCGGGGCCGCGGGCTTCGTGGCGCGGGCATGTGACCAGATCGGTGCCCTGTTCGTCTACCCGAGCACCGACTACGTCTTCCGCGGCAACGGGACGCACCCGTACCGCCCGGGCGACCCCCCGGACCCCGTCAACGCCTACGGGCGCTCCAAGCTCGGAGGGGAGACGGCGTCCCGCGGGGCGTCGCGCTCTCTGGTGGTGCGGACGAGCTGGCTGTACGGCGAGGGGGGGAAGAACTTCGTCGACACCATCTCGCGCCTGGCGCGGGAGCGGGACCGGCTGGAGGTGGTGGAGGACCAGGTGGGGCGTCCCACTTCCACCGCTTCGCTTGCGTGGATTATCTGCGAGTTGATAGATTCGGGATCTGAGGGTACATTCCACGCAACTGACGGCGGGGAACCGGTATCCTGGCTCGGATTCGCGCGGGAGATCGTGTCCCGCCTTGCGCTGGAAATCCCTGTTTTTCCGGTCTCGTCCGCGACGCTGCATCGGGCCGCGGCGCGCCCGGGGTACTCGGTGCTGGAGCTGTCCGGGACCGAGGCCGTGATCGGGAGGGCGCTTCCGCACTGGAAGGAAGCCCTGGCCCGGTACCTGGGCTCGCGGGGCGGAGGCGCCTGAGGGCGCACGGGGAAACGTTGTTTCGCGACGTGAGCCACCGATGAGGATGGCTCTACGTTTTTTTTGATTCGGGCTGCTGCTCCAGAGGGGACCGGCGGCGGGCTGGAACGCAGGTTGCTGCGGCCACGCGACCGCCGGTGCGGTGATCCCGGCGACGCAACGAGCTGCCCCCTTCGACGACAGGCGATGTCACAACGGTCGATTCGGCTTCAGGCACAGGGCGCGGGCGAGGCGCGGCTGGCGCTTCCCATGGCGGACCGCCTGGCCCAGTACGACGTTCGGCTGAGACGTGAGATCACCCATCGGCGCCTCGCGGTGTCGATGTTCCGCCGCCTCCTCCGCGTGCTGAGCCTGCACGTGCTGGACGCGGCGATTCTGGCGAGCGTGGTCGTCTGGCTCTCGAAGCTCCTCCCCGGGGCCGCGGACGTCCGTCCGCTCACCCCCGCGATCGTGGCCATCTTCCTCCTGAGCCTCGAGTCGCTCTCGGCGTACCGGCCGGGCGACGCCCGCCGCGACTGGCGCCGGCTGGTCTCGGGGGTGGGGCTGGGGCTCCTGATCATCCTCTGCCTGGCCACCTTCCCGCCCAAGATCCCGGTGACGCCGCCCTTCCTCCTCGCCCTGGGCGCGGCGGCGGTGGTGGCGCTCTACGTGGAGCGCAAGCTGATCGACCAGCTCGTGCGGCAGGCGTACGTGCGCGGCTTCGGTCTGCGGCGGGCGCTGATGGTGGGGAGCCTGGACGAGGTGGGGTGCGCCATCCAGCAGCTCCGCGACGACCGCAACATCGACCAGTACATCGTGGGGCACCTGGCCCCGGACGGGGAGGACCCCACGGCGCTGGGCTCGCTCTCCACGCTGGCCGAGGTGGTGCGGGAGCACGACATCCAGGAGGTCATCCTCGCCACCTCGCTGTCGACGCCGGCGGTGTCCGAGATCGCGGACTGCTGCTTCGAGCGGGGCGTGGCACTCTTCATCATCCCCTCGGTGATGGGGAGCCTGAACTGCCGCGCGGAGCCGCTCCGCGTGGGCTCGTGCACGCTGCTCCGCCTCCACCCTGCGCGCCTGGAGTTCCCGGCGCTGCTGGTGAAGGGGCTGTTCGACGTGATGGTGGCGGCTCTCGCGCTCGTGGTCCTGTCCCCGCTGATCGCGCTGATCGCCCTGGCGATCAAGCTGGACTCGCCCGGGTCGGTGTTCTTCAGCCACAAGCGGGTGGGGCTCGGCGGGCGGCTCTTCACCATGTGGAAGTTCCGCAGCATGTACGCGGACGCCGAGGCGCGCGAGAAGGAGCTGGCGCACCTCAACATCTACAAGGGCGGCACCTTCAAGATCCGCAACGACCCCCGGGTCACCCGGATGGGGCGGTTCCTTCGCCGCACCAGCCTGGACGAGCTCCCGCAGCTCTTCAACGTGCTCCGGGGCGACATGTCGCTGGTGGGCCCGCGCCCCGCCCTGGTGGCCGACCTCGAGCGCTACGAGCCGCACCACTACGAGCGACTCACGGTGGTCCCCGGGATGACCGGCCCCTGGCAGGTGGGGGGGCGGAACCTGGTGACCGACTTCGAGCGGATTCTCGAGATGGAGCGGACCTACATCCGCAACTGGTCCCTGGTGCTCGACGCCAAGATCCTCGTCCGCACCGTCCGGGTGGTGGTGCGGGGCGACGGGGCCTACTGACGGGCGCCCCGCGGCGCATTCCGAGGACAACCCAAGCGGCCACGATGAAGGGAATCATTCTAGCGGGCGGTCTCGGCACGCGGCTCCAGCCGATGACCCGTATCACCAACAAGCACCTCCTCCCGGTGTTTGACCGCCCCATGATCTACTACCCGCTGCAGTGCCTGATCACGGCGGGGATCGACGACATCATGATCGTCACCGGGGGGAACCACGCGGGGGACTTCCTCCGCCTCCTCAAGAACGGCAGGGAGTTCGGCCTCAAGCACCTGAACTACACCTACCAGGAAGGGGAGGGGGGGATCGCCGAGGCGCTGGGGCTCTGCGAGCACTTCTCCGACGGGCAGCCGGTGTGCGTGGTGCTGGGCGACAACCTGATCGAGCGCAACATCATCGAGCCGGTGCGCCGCTTCGAGGAGCGCGGCGGGCGCGGCGCGTCGATCATGCTCAAGGAGGTCCCCGACCCGGAGCGCTTCGGGGTGGCGGAGCTGGAGGACGGGCGCGTGGCGCGGATCGTGGAGAAGCCCAAAGATCCCAGGACCAACCTCGCCGTGGTCGGGATCTACATGTACGATGCGCGCGTCTTCGACGTCATCAAGACGCTGGAGCCCAGCGGGCGCGGGGAGCTGGAGATCACCGACGTGAACAACCGCTACGCCGAGTGGGGCGAGCTGCACTACGACATGCTGGAGGGGTGGTGGACCGACGCGGGGACCATCGAGAGCCTGCACCGCGCCTCCAACATGGTCGCCACCACCGGCGCGAACCGGGTAGACGCCGGGGAGCGGGAGATCGTGCATGAGCTCGTCTGAGGGCGGCTCTCCCCCGGAGCGGCGCCACGCGGTGGCCCTCACGGAGGACGCCCGGGGGGCGCTGTCGTTCCAGGAGTATGCTCCTGCGCCCGCCATCGACGGTGTGTGGGTGCGTCCGGTACGCAAGTACCGGGCGGAGAACGGGTGGTTCGCGGAGTGCGTCCGCCTGACCGGGGGGAGCGTCGAGTCGCTTCCGGCGGGAGAGATGGAGCTGCGGCAGCTGTCGGTCTCCTTCGCGGCGGCGGGGCGGATCAACGCCTTCCACATTCACCCCAAGGCCGCGCAGAACGAGCTGTGGACCGTGCTGCAGGGGCAGCTCACGGTGTGGCTCGTCGACTGCCGCGCCGGCTCTCCGTCCGTGGGGGTGCGGCAGAAGGTGGTGCTCTCGGGCGAGGAGCCGGCTCAGCTCTACATCCCGGCCGGTGTGGCGCACGGGTATCGCGCGGGGCGGGAGGGGGCCCTCCTCCTGTACGCGATGGACCAGCAGTTCGACGCCGCGGATCCCAACGAGGGGCGCCTCCCCTGGGACTTCTTCGGGGAGGAGCTCTGGGAGGAAGACCGGGGCTGACCGCGCCGCGGCCCGGGAGGAAGCGGGGACGAGTCCGAGCGGCTCGTCCCTGGTTTTGTTTTCGGGAGCTTCCAGGGCCGGAAACGCCTCTCCACGCACTCCTCGTGTTGACCCTGTCCACCCCTGTCGCTAACTTGTAAGGTTTGGTGCTGCAAGCCTCTACGCCGATCTCATGAAGCCTCCGAGGGTCTCCGTCGTCATCCCCACCTGGAACGGGGAGAAGCTTCTCCCCATGGTGCTCGATTCGCTGCGCACACAGCGCTACCGCGACTTCGACACCGTGGTGGTGGACAACGGCTCGGAAGACGGCTCGGTCGAGCTGCTGGCTCGCGAGTATCCGGAGGTGCGCGTCGTGGCGCTCCCGGAGAACCTGGGGTTCAGCGTCGCCGTGAACGCGGGGATCCGCGCGGGTGACGGCGAGCTGGTGGCGCTCGTCAACAACGACGTCGAGCTGGACCCGGAATGGCTGGCGGAGATGGTCGCCGCGCTCGACCGGGACCCCAGGGCGGGGTCGGCGACCGCGCGCATCCGGCAGTTCCGCGCCCGCCACCTCCTCGACTCCGCCGGCGACCGCATCCGCGGGGTCCCGGAGGGGCGGGGATACGGACTCCCCGACGGTCCCGAGTTCGACCGCCCCGGGTACGTCGCCAGCCCGTGTGCTGCGGCCGCGCTCTACCGCCGGGCCATGCTGGACGAGATCGGCCTCTTCAACGAGGACTTCTTCGCCTACTACGAGGACGTGGAGCTGGGAATGCGGGCGCAGATCGCGGGGTACCGCTGCGTCTACGTACCCACCGCGATCACGTACCACCTGGGGAGCGAGACCTCGAAGCGGATCTCGAAGCGCGCGGCCTTCTACCGGCTCCGCAACCTGGTCCAGCTCCAGCTCACCACCCTTCCCGTGGGGTACCTGCTGCGCTCCATCCCCAGCCTCGCCCGGCCGGTGCTGGTGTTCGGGGTGCGCGGCGGCGGGTCGGGGACCTGTGTGCGTGTGGGGTGGGCCACGCTGCGTCGCCTCCCGGCCATCGTGCGCCGCCGCCGCGAGATATTCGCCCGCCGGCGAATCTCCATCGATGAGCTGCGCGAGATCCTGGACCCGCCTCCGTCCGTGCTCGGCTGGGCGATCCGGAAGCTCGCCCGGCGGGGGGCGCGGCAGGGCGCCCTGCCTCCCGCGAACGTCGCCCGTTAGGACAGCCATGCATCGTCGATCCCATCCGCGCACCCGTGTCCTGCCGGTGCTCGCGGCACTTCTGCTGGGGGTGCTCTTCGCCGGGCCGTCCATGGCCCAGGGGCTCCCGACCGGCGCCGCCGCCAGGGTTCGCCCGGGCGACGCCGTCGCGCTCAAGATCTGGAACGAGCCGGAGATGAGCGACACCTTCAACATCGCGGCTTCCGGCGAAGTCGTCCTCCCCAAGCTGGGAGGGGTCCGGGTCACCGAGCTCGGTGTGGCGGAGCTCCAGGACTCGCTCCGGAAGGCGTTCTCCGTGTACCTGCGGAATCCTTCGGTGGAGGTGACCGTCCTTCGGCGCGTGGGCGTGCAGGGCGAGGTGAGGCAGCCCGACCTGTACATGGTGGACCTCACCATGACGCTCCGCGACCTGATCGCCAGGGCGGGCGGGGTGAGCTCCGACGGCGACCCCGGCCGGATCTTCGTGATCCGGGACGGGGAGCGGGTCAGCTTCGGGAAGGGAGACCAGGCGCGGTTCACCACGGCGGACCTCGTCTCCGGCGACCAGGTGGTGGTCGGGCAGAAGAGCTGGCTGTCGCGCAACGCGCTGGCGGCCACCGGCACCGTGCTGGGCGTGGCGACCCTGGTGATTCCCATCGTCCGTGATATGCTGAAGAATGACGAGTAACCAGACTACCGACACGGCCCTCGAGAGGGTCGACGGCGACGTCGTCGACCTGGGGGAGATCTGGGCCGCGCTGCGCCGCAACTTCCGCTGGGTGCTCGTCGGTGCGCTCCTGGGGCTCGTCGCCGGCGCGGCGGCCACCCGGCTCCTGCGCCCGCAGTACCAGGGGACCACCAAGGTGGTGCTGCGCGGGCAGGAGGGCGGCGCGTCGGCGGCCCTGGCGCAGCTCGGCGGCCTGGCGAGCCTGATCCCGGGGAAGGGGGCGTCCGGCTTCGACACGGAGATGGAGGTCCTGATGAGCCGCTCGGTGATCGGCGCCGTGGTGGACTCGCTGGGACTCCAGGCAGTGGTGGCGGACCCGGTGGGCTCCAGCCCCGGCGCGCTCTTCGCCGCCGCGGCGTACCCCGCCACGCTGCGCGAGGGGAAGTACACCTTCCGGCGCGAGGGCGACCGGTACCGCGTGGAGGGCCCGACGGGGGCCGGGATCGTGACGCCGGGCGCTCCCGCCCGGGTGGGCGGCGCGACGCTGACGCTGCGCAGGGAGGGGCTCCCCCGCGAGTTCGCGGTCTCGCTCCTCGACCGCGAGAGCGCGATCGACGTGGTCACCAAGAAGCTGGAGCCCTCCAAGCTGGACGGCGACGTCGCCCGGATCACCTTCCGCTCCGAGAGCTCCCTCCTGGCGGCGGGGGTCCCCAACGCCCTGGTGTCGCAGTACCTGAAGCGGCGCACCACCACCGACCGCGGGGTGAACCAGACCCGGTACGAGTTCCTCCTCCAGCACGAGGACAGCGTGGGGAACGAGCTGGCGCGCGCCTCCCAGGCGCTGCGCCGCTACCAGGAGCAGAGCGGGGTGCTCGACCCGGAGCTGCAGGGGAAGGTGGAGGTGGAGCGCGCGATGTCCATCCGCGCCGACGCCGAGCAGGCCGACGTGGAGATCCGCGCGCTGGAGAAGGTCCTGGCGCAGGGCGCGGCCGGGCGCCTGGCGCCGCGCGACCTGGCCGCCTACCCGACCTTCCTCAAGAACCCGGCGATCAACGACGTGCTCTCGCGGCTGCTGGAGGCGGAGTCCAAGCGGACGCTCCTCGGCGAGCGGCGCACCGAGCGCGATCCCGAGATCGTCGCGCTCGGCGAGCAGATCCGCGGCCTGGAGGCGCAGCTCGTCTCCACCTCCACGGCCTACCTGGAGAGCCTGCGCAGGCAGCGCACCGAGCTGCAGAGCGAGCTGGGGCAGTACTCGGGGACGCTGGCCGCCCTCCCCGCCCAGTCCATGGAGACCTTCCGCCTCCAGCGCGACGTGAAGCGGCTCACCGAGACGCAGCTCGCCCTCCAGGCGCAGATGGTCCAGACACGCCTGGCCGCCATCGGTGAGGCCGGGAGCGTGCAGCAGGTGGACGCCGCGGTGGCGCCCCGGCACCCCGTCTTCCCCAAGCTCTACATCAACCTGGCGATCGGGCTGGCCGGCGGCCTCCTGGTGGGGCTGGTGGGCGCCTTCGGGAACGCGTACCTGGGACAGTCGGTGCGAGAGCCGCGCGACGCGGAGCTGGCGACCGGCCTTCCCGCGACACGCTTCCGCCCGGACGCCCCCCTTCTCCTGGGCGGTGCGGAGCACCTGCGCAGCCTCCTGGTCCTCCCGGCGGGGAGCGGGGCGAGCAGCGGGACCGTGGCCCGCAAGATCGCCGCGACGGCAGCGCTCCAGGGCCGGGTCGTGGCGCTGGTGGACTTCGAGAGCCTGCTTCCCCCGCCGCAGCACCCGGGGCCGGGCGGGTACGGTGCCGTCGCCCTGGCGGGGAACGGGAACGGGGCGCCCCACGCGCTGGTCCGCCTGACGGCGAACGGCGCCTCCCCGGCGTACCCCGTCTACGGGACGAGCTGGGAGGCGCTGGAGGGCGGCGGAGTCCGCCCCGCGGTGGCCGAGCTGGAGCGGGAATGCTCGCTGGTGGTGGTGGCGCTCCCTGCGCTGGACCACGAGTCCACGGCGGCCCTCCTGTCGTCGGAGCGCCCGGTCGTGATCGTGGCACGGGCGGGGAGCGTGACGCGCGCGGAGCTGCAGGACGCGGTGAGCACCCTCCGGCGCGTGGGGATCAACGTCTCGGGCGTGATCCTGCAGACCGAGGAGCGCAGTGGCGGTCGCCGCGCTTGACCTCGGCGCGAGGGCGGCGCGGGACCCGGCTTCGGTCCGCTTCCGCGTCGCCCACCTCCTGCGCGTGGCGCTGGCGCTCCTGATCGTCGCGCAGCTCGGCCGCGTCCCGCTCCTGGACGGGGGGAAGAAGGAGGCGCCGCTCCTCCTGAACGACCTCCTGGTGATGGGGACGCTCTTCGTGGGCGGTGTTGTCGCGCTGCGCCGCCGTTCCCTTGTGCTGGACCGGACGGCGGCCCTGGCGCTGGCCTTCGCCGCGGTGGGAGGGCTCTCGGCGCTTTCCGCCATCCCGCGCTTCGGCCTCACCCCGTTCCAGTTCGTCTTCAGCGTGGCCTACCTGGCCCGCTGGCTGGTCTACTTCGGGATGTACGTGGTGGTGGTGAACTTCGTCCGCAGGTCGGACGTCGAGGCGGTGTGGAAGACTCTGGAGGGCGCGATCCTGGTCTTCGCCGGGTTCGGGGTCTTCCAGGCCATCTTCCTCCCCGGCTTCGCGCAGATGGTCTATCCCGACTCCGCCGCGTACACGGACTGGGACCTCCAGGGCCACCGCCTGGTCTCCACCTTCCTGGACCCCAACTTCGCCGGGGCGCTGATCGTGGTGGGGCTCCTGGTGCTCCTGGCCCGCATGTCGTGCGGCGTCGCGGTGGCGAACTGGAAGCTCCTCCTCCTCTTCGCGGCGCTCTTCATGACCGTCTCGCGCGGGGCGATCCTGGCGTTCGCCGCCGCCTCGCTGGTCATCATGGCGGCGCGGGGGATCTCGTGGCGGGTGGTGCGCTTCGGAGCGGTGTTCCTCCTGGCGCTGGTCCCGGCGCTCCCCAAGCTGCTCGACTTCGCGCTCTCCTTCAACAAGTTCTCGGTGGACGCCTCCGCGATGACGCGGGTGGTGTCGTGGATGCGCGCCCTCACCATCCTGGCCGACCACCCGGTGATCGGGATCGGCTTCAACACCTACGGCTTCGTGCAGGAGAAGTACGGCTTCAAGATGCTGGGGAACGCCTCCTTCGGGATCGACGGAGGCCTCCTCTTCATCGCGGTGATGACCGGAGTGGTGGGGGTGTCGCTCTACACGGGGATGCTCGTCTCGGTGGTGAAGCGGTGCCGGGCCGTGTGGCGCGACGCCGCGCGCACTCCCGCGGACCGGGGCCTCTGCCTGGGGACGGCGGCCGCCACCGTGGCGCTGGTGGTGCACAGCGCTTTCGTGAACGCGCTCCTGTACCCGTTCCTCATGGAGGTCCTCTGGGTGCTCTGGGGGCTGACCTTCCTGGTCCGCTCCGCGCCCGTGGGCCAGGTCTCCACACGATAAAGGGATGTCGACCAACTCCGCCGCCACCGGGTCCGCCACGGACCTCTCGGTGATCGTCGTGAACCGCAACACCCGCCAGCTCCTGGACGAGTGCCTGGCCTCCATCCGCTCGCTCCCGGACGCCGTGACGCTCCAGGTGGTGGTGGTGGACAACGGCTCCACCGACGGGAGCGTGGAGACGGTGCGGGAGGGCCACCCCTGGGTGGAGCTGATCTGCAACGACGTCAACACCGGGTTCGCCTATCCCAACAACCAGGGGCTGGCGGTGAGCACCGGGCGCTACGTGATCCTGCTCAACAGCGACACGGTGGTGCGCCCGTACGCCTTCGAGCGGCTGGTCCGCTTCATGGACGAGCACCCACGGGCGGGCGCCTGCGGGCCGAAGCTCCTCTATCCCGACGGGCGGCTCCAGCCGTCGTGCCGGTCGTTCCCGACGGTGTGGGTGCACGCCTGCGACATGCTCTTCCTGGACCGGATCTTTCCGGGGAGCCGCCGGTTCGGGAACATGGAGACGTGGTTCGACCACGCGCACACCGACCGCGTGGACCAGCCGATGGGAGCCGCGCTCCTGGTGCGGCGCGAGGTGCTGGAGGAGGTGGGGCCGCTGGACGAGCGCTTCACCATCTACTACAACGACGTGGACTGGTGCTACCGGATCGACCGGGCGGGGTGGGAGATCTACTTCGTGCACGACGCGGAGATCGTCCACTACCAGGGCGTCACCACCCGCAACGAGAACCAGGACCTGCGGCTGAACCCGGTGATGACCCAGAACCTGTTCGACTACTACCTCAAGCACTTCGGCCGGCGCGGGTTCTTCTGGTTCCGCTTCTGGACGGTGGTGGGGTTCGCCTTCCGGCGGGTGCTCTGGGCGCTCCCGGACGCCTTCTTCACCGGTGAGCGCGGGCGGGTCAGGACCGACTACATGCGGAGCACCCTCCGGGCGGCCTGGAACGGCTTCCCCGACGGGCTGACGGGCACCCTGGTCCCCGCCAAGCGGGAGGGGTGAGGGTGTCCGAGCCCGTCCTCAAGCTCACCAGCCGCAGGCTCCTGGCCCGGAACACCGGCCTCAACCTGGTGGGACAGGTGGCGCCGGTGGCGGTGGCCGTCTTCACCATCCCGATCCTGATCCACCGGCTGGGGGACGACCGGTTCGGGATGCTCACCATCGTCTGGACCTTCATCGGCTACTTCAGCCTCTTCGACCTGGGGCTCGGCCGGGCGCTGACCCAGGTGGTGGCCGCGAAGATCGGGGAAGGGAAGGAGGACGAGATCCCGGTGCTCTCCTGGACCGGGCTCTTCCTGATGCTCCTGCTGGGGCTGGTGGGGACCGTCGTGCTCGCGGCGCTCGCTCCGCTCGTGGTGGGACGGGTGCTCAAGGTTCCCGAGGGGCTTCGCCCGGAGGCGCTCTACGCCGCCTTCGTGCTGGCCTTCTCCGTGCCGGTCGTGATCAGCACGGCCGGGCTGCGGGGAATCCTGGAAGCCAAGCAGCGCTTCGACCTGGTGAACGCCATCCGGGTGCCGATGGGGATCTACACCTTCGTCGCTCCCCTCCTGGTCCTCCCCTTCTCGGCCAGCCTGGTGCCGATCGTGTGGGTCTCCATGGCCGGGCGGATGATCGTCTGGCTGGTCCACCTGGCCATGTGCTTCCGCGTCATCCCCTCCCTGCGCCGCTCGATCCGGGTGGACCGCGCCTTCGTGCGACCGCTCCTGCGCTACGGGGGGTGGATGACGGTGAGCAACCTGATCAGCCCGGTCATGGTCTACATGGACCGGTTCCTGATCGGCGGTCTCATCTCGGTGGCGGCGGTGGCGTACTACGTCACCCCGTACGAGATGGTGACCAAGCTGTGGATGGTTCCGGGGGCGCTGGTCGGGGTGCTCTTCCCGGCCTTCGCCGCCGTCTTCTCGGTGGACCGGCACCGCGCGGCCGAGCTGTTCGAGCTGGGATCGAAGGCCACGTTCCTCTGCCTCTTCCCGGCCGTGCTGGTCCTGGTGGCCTTCGCGCACGAGGGGATCGCCTTCTGGCTGAAGAGCGCCGAGTTCGCGCGCCAGAGCGCGCCCGTCCTGCAGTGGCTCGCGGCGGGCGTGCTGGTCAACAGCCTGGGACACGTCTCCTTCGCGGTGGTGCAGGGGGCGGGGCGCTCCGATCTCACCGCCAAGCTGCACCTGGCGGAGCTCCCGCTGTACCTGGCGGCCTTCTGGCTCCTCACCCACCGCTTCGGCGTGGCCGGGGCGGCCATGGCGTGGACGGCGCGGGTGGCCTTCGACTCCGCCGTGCTCTGGGTGATGGCCCAGCGCTGCCTGGGAGACTCGCAGCTGGTGCGCCGGGAGGGGGTGCGCGCCGCCGCCGGGCTCGGGGTGCTCGCCCTGGTGGCGATGCCGTTCCCGCTGGGGACGCGGGCGGCGCTCTTCGGTGCGGCGCTCGCGGGCTTCCTGGCCCTGGCCTGGTTCCGCATCCTGGGCCCGGGCGAGCGGTCGCTCGTCCTGGGTCGGGTGGGTGCGCTGCGCGGGAGCGCTTCCTCGGTTTGATCCGGACGGCGGGCGCCGCGCTTACCGCGGCCCCGCCGGGGTGGAGAGGGTCAGGGAGAGCGTGGTGTTGTGCACGTCCACCGCCTTCTCCCCGGTGAAGGTCACAGAGCTGTTCTGGAAGAGGTAGTCGAAGCGCTTCGCCCGGGTGAGCTCCGCGCTCACGTCCACCCACGGGAGGCGAACTCCGCCGCGGAGCCCGCCCAGGACCGAGACGTCGTGCCCCAGGAAGCCGACGTCGTACCCGGTGCGCCCGAAGCGCTCCGTCCGCACCCGGTAGTAGGCGTCGTTCTCCCACCGCACGCGCCCCGCGAACACCCCCGCCTGCCACCTCCCGGCGAGCCAGTCCCCCGCGACCCACTGGCTGGACGCGCCGGGACCGATGGCGGCGCCGATCACCTGTCCCCGCTGCGTGTATCCCTGTCGCACCGAGCGGCTGGCGTAGTACATGTCCTGCCGCCGCTGCCGGAAGGTGGTGCTCTGCTCCAGGTAGCTCAGCTCCGCCTGGAAGCGCAGCAGGTCGCCGCGCACCGGCGTCGCCCACTGCGACCCCAGCGTGTAGGCCTGGCCGTGGTTGGGGGCCGCCAGCCAGTCTCTGAAGGAGACGGGCGGGGTGCGCCGGGCCCACTCGGCGTACACCTCCAGGCGGTCCCTCGGGAAGACCCAGCGGGCGAACAGGGAGAGCATCTGGTCGGGGCGCTCGAACCAGACGGTGTCCCCGTGCACGGTGAGCGTCATCTCGGGCTCCGGAACGCGCCCGAAGACGTCGAGCGCGTGCCCGGGGAGGTCGCCCGTCCCTTCCACGCCCGCGTACACCACCCGCGAGAAGCCCGCGGTGAGCCCGGGGACCCACACGGGGGAGTACGTCAGCGCCAGCCCGCTCAGTGAGCGGAAGTCGTTGCCGGAAAGGGTGTCGAAGAAGACCGACTCGGTGAGCGCCCCGGCCATCAGCCTTCCCTCGAAGGTGCCGACGCGGGTTCGCAGCGGTGCGCGGGTGCGCAGGAAGGCATGGGGGATCCCCCCCGCGTTGTTGCTCATGACGAGGGCGTTCCGGATTCCCGGCCCCCACCACTGGTTCTCGGTCGCCACCCCCACCGCCACCGGACCGGCTTCCACCGTGAGGCTGCTCTGCCCCGGGTTCACCAGGGTGAAGGGCGCATCACCGAAGCGGAGGGGGAGGTCGGCCGACTCCTGCCCCCGGTGCCAGGGGGAGGAGAAGAAGCTCCGCAGCCCCGTGGTGTCGGGGATGATCTGGAAGTCGCGGTTCTGGTGGTACGTCACTTCCGGGGCGAGCACCAGCGAAATCGGACCGAAGCGGGCCCGGGCCCCGGCGGTCACCGCGGTGGTGACGCCGCGCCCCGCCCACATCGCCCCGTCGTTCAGGGAGTAGGGGATGTCGGAGTTCCAGGTGGTACGGATCGTGGGGAGGATCACCGACCAGGCAGGCCTCCCCCCCGCGCCGAGCGGCGCCGTCCGGGTGGAGGGGGAGCGGATCAGGTAGCCCTCCGTCCCGCGCTGCCCCAGGAGCTGGGCGACCCGCTCCCGGTCGTCCTCCGCGCTCCCGAGGGTGACCAGGCTCCCCAGCCAGGGAAAGGCGGAGCGGGTGGTGTCGGGCGCCTGGGCCCGGGCCTGGGTCCCGAGTGCGGCGAGGCACCAGAGCACCGCCAGGGCGGTCCTGTAGCTGCGAAACGGCATCGACTCGCGTCGGAGAATGCGGTTGGGCGGGACCGGCCTCCATGTCCCGAAAACAAGGACTGACAATAGCGAATCCCCCGGCGCCCGTCCATGCCGCGCCCTCCGGCGGCTCCGCTGCCGGAAAGACTCCGCCGGGCCCGCCGGCGTCACAGCCCCCGCCCTTTTTCCGTTCCCGTAGAACGCGTTATCTTTTCGCCCGCGCCGGCCCGGCGCGGGAACCCGAACGACGTGCTCCAGGACGGTGCGGTTGAGACAGGTCGCGTTGGAAGGAGGGGCGGGTGCTTCCCGCCCCCGGTCGGTGGTGGTGGACGCGCGCGCGCTCGGCTCGTCGGGAATCGGGAGGTACCTGCGCGAGGTGCTGGCCCGGATGCTCGCCGACCCCCGCTTCGCCCCGGTCACCCTCCTGGGTGCCCCCGACGAGCTGCGCGCCTTCGTGGCCGGGCAGGGCGGGGAGGAGCGGGTCCGCGTGGAGTCGTACCCGCACGGCTTCTACAGCCCCGGTGCGCACCTCCACTGGGTCGCGCGCCGGGCCTCCGCCGCGGCCCGGGCCGACGTCACCTTCTTCCCGCATTACGACGCGCCCTTCCTCCGCTTCCCCCGGCGTTCCGTCGTCACCGTCCACGACCTGATCCACTTCCGCTTTCCCGGCGTGTTCCCGGCCTGGAAGCGGGCGCTCGCCGGGCGCGTGCTGGATCGGGTGGTCGCGCGCGCCGCGCATCTGCTCACCGTGTCGGAGGCCACCCGCCGCGACCTGGTGGAGCGCTGTCCGGCCGCCGCCGCGAAGACCGGGGTGGTCCCCAACGGCGTGACCCCGTTCTTTCACGCCGCCGGGCCCGGGGAGTCCGTGGGGCCGCCCCCTGTGCCGGGGCCTTTCCTGCTCTGCGTGGGGAACCGCAAGCCGCACAAGAACGTGCGCGCCGCGGTGGACGTCCTCGCCCGGCTGCGGCGCGAGCGGCCTGAGCTGCGGCTGGTGGTGGTGGGGCGGCGGTTCGAGCGCTCCGACGAGGTGACGGCGCGCGCGGAAGAGTGCGGAGTGCGCGACGCCCTGGTGGAGCTGGACGAGGTGGACGACCGCACCCTGCGCGGCCTGTACCGGGCGTGCGAGGTGTTCCTCTTCCCCTCGCTCTACGAGGGGTTCGGGCTCCCCGTCCTGGAGGCGATGGCGTGCGGGGCGCCGGTGGTGGCCTCCGACCGCAGCTCCGTCCCGGAGGTGGTGGGGGACGCCGGGCTCCTCGCCGATCCGCTCGACGCCGACGCCATGGCCGGAGCGGTGCGCCGCTTGCAGTCCGACCCCGCCCTGCGCGCGGAAATGGTGACGCGCGGGCACCGTCGCGCGTCCATGTTCACATGGGACCGGAGCGCCGCCCTCACGCTGGACGTGCTCCACCGGGTTGCACGATCCTAGACGAGCGGCAGAAAGACTGCTAGTTTCAGGGTTTGTGCAAATGTGTGCCGTCGCCGCGCTCGCCGCGGCGGACCGGATTGCCGGGGTTTTGCTTTGGGGAGGCCGCTTGACCGGAGCCGCTGAACGAGGGATCGAAGGGAAAGGCGGGGCCACGGCATGACCCCTTACCAGGGATCAGTCGCCCGCCGCGTCGCTCCCGCTCCCAGGG
The DNA here is from genome assembly GCA_963733105.1 of uncultured Gemmatimonadales bacterium. GTDB lineage: Bacteria > Gemmatimonadota > Gemmatimonadetes > Longimicrobiales > Longimicrobiaceae > JAFAYN01. The sequence goes on from CAVTCB010000018.1 coordinate 858,321, forward strand.
CGCTGCGCGTCCCGCACGTCGTCGCCATCGTGCTGAACTGGTGCGGGGAGGAGGACACCGCCGCCTGCCTGGAGTCGCTCGACCGGAGCGACTATCCCGGCCTGGAGGTGCTCCTGGTGGACAACGGCTCGCCGGACGGCTCCGGCGACCGCCTGCGCGCGCGCTTTCCCGACGTTCCGTACTACCAGACGGGGAAGAACCTGGGGTACACCGGCGGGAACAACCGGGGGATCGACCTGGCGCTCGCGCGCGGCGCGGACTACGTGCTCATCCTCAACAACGACACGGTGGTGGAGCCGGAGTGCGTCTCGCGGCTGGTGGAGGCCGCCGAGACCTCGCCCGGCGTGGGCGCCGTCGCTCCCAAGATCCTGGTGCACGATGCGCCGGAGCGGATCTGGTTCGCGGGGGGCGAGTTCTCGCGGATGCGTGCGATCGGCTACCACCGCCTGGAAGGCCAGCCCGACCCCGATCCGGCCGGGGGCGAGATGGAGGACGTCTCCTTCCTGACCGGGTGCTGCCTCCTGGTTCCCGCCGGCGTGTTCCGCGCCGTGGGGAAGTTCGAGGAGGACTTCTTCGCCTACGTGGAGGACGTGGAGTACTCGCTCCGGCTCGCTTCCGCGGGGTACCGTCTGGTGTACCAGCCGGGCGCGCGACTCCTGCACCGTGTCCCGGTCGGGCCGTCCGACCCCTCGGCGTTCCAGATCGTCCAGCGTGACCGGAACCGGCGCCGCCTGGCGCGCCGCCGGTACGGTCCCGTGGACCGCTTCCGCTTCTCCCTGTTCTTCTATCCCAGCCGGATCGTGCGGGCCGTGCAGTACCTGGCCCGTGGGAACACCGCCCTCGCGCGGGCGATCTGGCGCGGGATGACGCTGCCATGATCCTGCGCGGTGCATCGGCGGCGGCGCTCGCCCTGCTCCTGGTGCTCGGGCTCGCCGCCTGCGAGCCGTGCGCGGGGCTTTCCTCGTGTGGCGGCGACCCCTCCGTGAGCTACCGGGGCGCGCTGGACGTCCGGCACCCCGACATCCCCAAGGCCGGGCTGCGGGTCGTGTTCCGTCCCTCCGGCGGGGTGCCGGTGGAGGGGGACTCCGTGGTGGCCCTGACCGACACCGCCGGCGTCTTCACCCTCCGGGCGGACGCACGCGGCGAGGGAACGCTCCGGGGCGATCTGAGCGTCGTCCTTCCCGGTGAGTTCGGGACCCTGCTCCTGGGGCAGGTGGAGCTCGCCACGAGCGACCTGCGCGGCGACGTGCGCTTCCTCTCCACCTGGAAGGTCGACCCGTACCTCGCCTACATCGGTGCCGTCTTCGACCGGCGCACCGACCGGGGGGTGCCGGGCGTCACGGTGGAATTCCGCAGGACCGGGGGGATCCGCATCCGCCCCGAGCAGTTCACCACCGTCACGAACACGGCCGGGCTCTTCGGCTTCAGCCCGGTTCCGCTGGGACGGGGGAAGGTGAAGGGCGAGCTGACCATCCGCGCGCCGGGGCTCCGTGCCCGCACGGACACCATCGAGGTGTCCACCTTCGACACCGACGAGGCCCGCCTGAAGCCGCCGGCCCTGGGCCGCTACGGCGTCGGTCCGATCATCAACTACATCGGCCGCCTCCTCTGGGTGGACAGCGACGAGGGCGCCCGCGACGTCCGCATCGTCTTCCGGCGCACCGGCGGGGTGCAGACGGAGCAGGACAGCCTGGTGACCACGAGCAACGCGGACGGGTACTTCGGGATCACGCTGGCGCCTCTGGACTACGGAGAGGTGGTGGGCGACCTGGTGGTGCGTCCGGCGCCCCCGGGGCGGGAAACCACGTACCCCATCCGGATGCGGACGCTGGACGACGACCGGGTGCTCGGGAACGCCCCCCCGCTCGGCGACTTCAGGGTCCCCCGGTAAGGGCTTCCGGCGGCTCGATCGATGCGCGGAAACAGGCTGTACAAGTCGCTGGACCGGCTGGTGGGACAGCTCGGCGTCCTGGCGCTGGCTCCCTTCTCCCGGAGGACGAGCGGGCCCGCGGTGCTCGCCTCCCCCCGGCGCGTGCTGGTGGTGAAGCTCGCCGCGCTGGGCGACACGGTCCTCCTGGTCCCCGCCGTCCGCGCGCTGCGCGAGCGCTTCCCGGACGCGGAGGTCACGCTGGTCTGCACCGGCGTCAACGAGGCGGCGGCCCGGCTCTACCCGCGCTGCTTCGACCGCATCCTCCGCCTGGAGGTGGGGCGGGCGCTGCGCGAGCCCGCGTACCTCCTGCACTTCGTGCGCGGGCTGCGGGCGCTTCGCTTCGACGTCGTCTTCGACTTCGAGCAGTGGCCCTACGTCTCCCCCATCCTCCTGCGGCTGGCCGGGATCCCGGTGCGGGTGGGGTTCAGGACCGGAGCGCGGACCCGCCACCTCCTCTACACGCACGTCCGGGAGCGCCGGAGCGGCCGCCACGAGGCGGAGAACTTCCTCTACCTTCTCGGCGCGGTGGGGATCGAGCCGCCCGCGCCCGTGCTGGAGCTCCCGATAGCCGAGGAGGCGCGCCGCGCCGTCGTCGAGGGGCTCCGGGCGGACGGGTGGAACGGCGAGGACCCGCTGGTGGTGGTGCATCCCGGGTGCGGGAGCCACGGCTTCCCGCGGGAGTGGCCCCTGGCCTCCTACGAGGCGCTCTGCACTCGTCTCCTCGCCGCCGGGGAGGCGTTCTTCGTCTTCACCGGCGGTCCGGACGAGCGCCGCCTCACCGGGCCTCTCGCCGCCGCCCTGGGAGGGCGGGGCACGGCGCGGACCGAGCTCACGCTGGAGCGCTTCGCCGCGCTGGTCTCTCTTGCCCGCCTGGTGGTGTCCGGGAACACGGGGGCCATGCACCTGGCCGCGGCGGCCGGGGTCCCGCAGGTGGCGCTGCACGGGCCCACCGACTCCGCGAAGTGGGGTCCCCTCAACCCCCGGGCCGTGGTGATCCGGTCCTCGTGCCCGGAGTGCCCCTGCCTCGACCTCGGACACGAGTTCCACCGTACCGACGGATTCTGCATGGCCCAGATCCCGGTGGACGAGGTGTACCGGGCCGCGGTCACCGCCCTGGGAGCGGCGGCGAGCCACGCCGCCTGAGCGTCCGAGCATTCAACGGAGCAACGTGCGCAGCATCATCGCACCGTCCCACCGATCCGCCTTCGCCGCCCCGGCCCGCGCCCTCGCGGTCGCCGCCGGCCTCCTCGTGCTCCTCGCCGGCTCCGCCCGTGCGCAGGACCGGTTGGGTCCCGGGAAGAGCGACCTCTTCACGGCGAGCGAGCTGGAGGAGTACCTCCGCTTCCTGCAGAGCCAGGGGAGGGTTCCGCTCTACCCCTGGTCCGTCCGCGGCTTCTCGCCGCAGGAGGTGGATCGGCTCGCCCCCCGCGACTCCGTGCACCCCTGGGCGGAGCGCTACCCGCTGACGCCCGACACCTCGACAGGGCTCCGGGTGGGGCTGGTGCGTCCCAGGGTGGACCTGGTCTACAACTCGGCCTTCCCCTACGGGGCCAACGATGGCCCCGTCTGGGCGGGGCGGGGGCTCACCACCGTCGTGCAGGCGGGGGTCTCGGCGCGCTACGGCCCGGTGTCCCTGGTGCTCGCCCCGGTCGCCTTCCGGACGCAGAACGCCGACTTCGAGCTCTCCCCCAACGGGCTGCGCGGGTACCGCGTCTACGCCGACGACCGCGAGCCGCAGTACATCGACCTCCCGCAGCGCTTCGGGGACGAGGCGTACACCCGGATCGACCCCGGGCAGAGCACCCTCCGCGTCGACGCTCGCGGGGTCGCCGTCGGGGCCTCCACCGCGAACCAGTACTGGGGACCGGCCACGCAGAACCCGATGGTCCTGGGGAACAACGCGCCGGGGTTCCCGCACCTCTTCCTGGGGACCTCGCGGCCGGTAAACCTGTGGATCGGGAAGGGGCACGGGCGGATCGTGTGGGGGAGCCTGGAGCAGTCGGACTACTCCCCGATCCCGCCGGCGGTGCTCCCGGCCGGGATGGACCCCACCGACTTCCCGATCACCGCAGCGGACGCGGACAAGCTCCCCGTCCTCCTCGGCCGGCGCTTCATGTCGGGGATGGTGGCCACCTTCACGCCGCGCGGGTTGCCCGGGCTGGAGGTGGGTGGGACGCGCTTCTTCCACACCCCGTGGCCGCGGAGCGGGCTGTCTCCGCGAAACTTCCTGAAGCCGGCGGAGTCGCTCCTCAAGGTCTACCTCTCCGACACGGACGCCTCGTCTTCCGACCAGAAGTCGGACCGCGACAACCAGATCGCGTCGGTCTTCTTCCGCTGGGTCTTCCCGCGGAGCGGGTTCGAGATGTACGGGGAGTTCGGCAAGGAGGACCACAACTGGAACCGGCGCGACGCGGCGCTGGAGCCGGACCACCACGCGGGGTACATGCTGGGGTTCCGCAAGGCGAGCGGGCTGTCGGGGAACCGGCTCCTGGCGGTCCGCGGCGAGGTCCTGAACACCGAGGTCTCGCACATCTACCTGGTGCGGTCGCAGTCGCCGTTCTACCGGCACGCTCTCACCTACCAGGGACACACGGAGCGGGGGCAGCTCCTGGGGTCGCCGGCCGGGTTCGGCGGGGCGGGGTCGGTGCTGGCGGCGGACTACTACCACGAGAGGGGCCGGGCCACCCTGTCGTGGACGCGGACCCTGAACAAGGTGAACGGCGAGTTCCTGGAAAAGGGGATCGTCGACCCCAAGGCGCACGACGTGGTGCACACGCTCGGCGCGGAGAGCCTTCTCTTCGTGGGGAAGCTGGACGTCACCGCCGGGCTCAACGGGGCGTACAACCTGAACCGGAACTTCCAGGACGACGCGTTCAACCTGAACCTGGTATTGCGGGTGCAGGCCCGGTTTTAAGATCCGTTTCTTCCCGTCGCGAAAAGGCCGCTCGAACGAGCGGCCTTTTTCTTTTGTACGTCATGAGTTTCCGAAGTGACAATCATTGCGCTGGGCTTGTCGGCTCTATAACCATGCACATGGAAGTGCCCGCAGACCCCTGCCGTGAAATCACGAGAAGCAGAAGCCAGGGCATGAAGAATGCAGAGGGGATTCGCGCTTGTCGAAAGCATGTAGGAGGTTCGTCCAAGGTTTCGCCCGCTTCCCGGCAATCGACGTTTCTCGCTCCCGGATCAGGGAGCGCCATGCTTGCTGCGCACCTTCGGGCGGCGTCCGCCGCCCGCGCTGTCATGAACCGACAGGACCTCGAAAGGAGGCGCACGCCAGGGGACCGGGAGTGACCCGGCAGGGAGTGGAGTACGGCGTCGTAGCACGCCGCCCGGAGGGGATTGGTTCCCCTCCTGAGCCCATCATCTGGAGGCAAGTCATGAAAACGCCGAAGCTGCCGCGCTGGACCAGGGTCGTACCCGTCGTCGCCGCCGCAGGCCTCGTCGCCACGTTCGCCGTGACGAGGGAGTCCATCGGTTCCGACCACATGGACACACCGCTCACCGAGCTGAATCCGCGACTCGACATCAACGACGTCTATGCCTTCCCCGGCTCCAGCGACGACCGCATCGCCATCGCGGTGACGCTCTCGTCCCCGCTGGGCGGGTCCTCGCTCGCCGCGCACCAGTTCGATCCGAACGCGCTGTACCAGATCCACGTCGACAACAACCAGGACGGGGTCGAGGACGTCGTGTTCCAGTTCTCCTTCGACAGCCGCGCGAACGGCACGCAGACGGTGGACGTGATCGGACCGGTCCCGCCGGCCCGCGCCTCCGGGATCCAGGACTCCGGCTCGGAGTCGTACAACTTCAGCCGCGCCGCGATGACCTTCAACGACGCCCCGCTCGGGTCCGTGCGCTCCGGCGCGATCCCGGCCTCCGGCCGCAACATGCAGTTCTTCGCCGGCGTCCGCGACGACCCGTTCTACATCGACCTGGAGCAGTTCTTCCGCATCCTCCCGGATCGCCGTCCGACCCAGGGAGCGCTCTCGCAGCTGGGGCCGCAGCAGCAGGCCACCGCGTTCCGCCCGAACTGCGGGACCGGGACCACGCCGCCGGCCAATTCCGCTCCGTTCGACGCCCGTTTCGGGTGCGCGCGTGACTTCCTCGCGGGCTTCAACGCCCTCGCGATCGTGGTGGAGGTGCCCGAGGCCGACCTGACCTTCAACGGTGCCCGCACTCAGCTGGGCGTCTGGGCAACCATCAGCCGCTGAGCGGCCGCACACCTTCACTGAGCACGAAAGGGAAACGAACATGAGGAAGTCAATCCAGCTTTCCGGTGTGCTGGTCGCCGCGGCACTGACCGCCGTCGCCTGCGACCGCGAGACCCCCACCGCCACGCGCCAGTCGGACGCCCCCGCGGCGTTCGACAGCACCTTCGCCACGAACCCCAACCGGTTCTTCGTGCAGGTGGAGCGGCTCGGAAACCCGCTCGTGGCCGAGGTCTTCCTGGAGAAGCGCGAGCACGAGACGCACAACATCTTCGGGCCGCGCCGCGACGCGGGGCACTTCACCGACGACATCACGTTCTTCACCACCACGGTCGGCGGGCGCAGCGCCGCCTACGCCAACACGCTGGCGGGCGCCCTGGTCGGCGGCTCGGGTGACGAGCTGCGAGTGTTCACCGACCGCGCAGCCGGCGTCACGGCGAGCACGGCGGCGGGCGCCGCGACCGTGGGGTGGCTCAGCCACGCCCTCGCGCCCAACAACACCGGGTACGGCGGCCGCAAGCTGGCCGGCGACGACGTGGTCGACAAGGGCCTGGGGGCGATCTTCGGGACCGCGCTGGGCGACACCACGCGCGTGACCCCGGGGCTGGTGACGGACAACGTCGGCAGCAACGACAAGACGCCGGTCTCCACCTTCCCGTACCTTCCCGAGCCGACGCCCTGATCCCGGGCGCCGTCATGGGTCTCCCCGGCCGGATTCCGGCCGGGGAGACTCCGCACGTGCAGCAGTGAGGAATGCATGAAGCAGCGCGTTCTCGTGGTCGGGGTGGTCCTCTGTGCGCTCGCCGCCGGGCTGGGATGGACCGGGCACCTGCGCGCCCGCGCCTCCGAGGCTCGTGCCCGGCAGGAAGAGGCGGTGGCGGCACGGGCCGTCGAGACGGCCGCCGCGGAGCGGGACCGCGCCATCGCGACGTTCCAGCGCCGCGCCGCAGCCGATCCCTACAGCGCGATCGACCTGTCCTGGCTCGCCAGCCTCTACCTCCGCCGTGCCCGCGAGACGGGGAGCACGGCGGACTACGTGAGCGCGGAGAAGGCGGCGCGCAGCTCTCTCGCGCTGCGCGTCGCGCACAACACGGCCACGTACCAGACGCTCGCCGCGAGCCTGGTCGCGCAGCACCGCTTCGCCGAGGCACGCGACGCCGCGCGCAGGCTGGTGGAGTCCGACCCGGAGGACCCCTCCTTCCTCGCGATGCTGGGCGAGATCGAGATGGAGCTGGGGGACTACGACGCCGCGAAGCCGGTCTTCGAGGCCCTGGGCGCGGCGAAGCCCCGTCTTTCCGTCCTCCCCCGCCTGGCCCGCTGGCACGAGGTCTCCGGCCGGATGCCGGAGGCGCGGAAGCTCCTGTACCGGGCCCGCGACGAGGCGGTCGGCCGCGCCGACCTCCCGGCGGAGCAGGTGGCCTGGTACCACTTCCGCGTGGGCGACCTGGAGCTGCGCGACGGCGAGCTGGAGCCCGCCGAGCGGGCGTTCCGGGCCGGCCTGGCCGTGAACCCGGGCGACTACCGGCTCCTCGCCGCCCTGGCGCGCCTGGAAGCGGCCCGGCACGACTGGGAGGAGGCGGCGCGGTACGGGGAGGAGGCGATCGCGGCGGTGCTGGACCCCGCCACCCTGGGCGTGGTGAGCGACGCGTACGCCGCGCTCGGCGACAGCGTCCGGGCGCGGGAGCTGGTGAAGGTCATGGAGCTCTCGGCCTTTCACGAGGACGAGCCCCTGCACCGGCCGTGGGGCCTCTTCTTCCTCGACCATGGCCTGCACGTCGGCCGGGTAGCCGCGGAGGCGGCGGAGGAGGTCCGGGGCCGCCGCGACGTGTACGGCTACGACCTGCTGGCCTGGGCCCTCCACAAGCAGGGGAAGCACGCCGAGGCCCGCGCGGCCATGCGCCGGGCATTGCGCATGGGGACGCAGGACGCCACGCTGTCCTTCCACGCCGGGATGATCGAGCGGGCGCTCGGCGACCGCAGGGCGGCGCGGGAGCACCTGGAGCGCGCGCTGGAGCTGAACCCGCACTTCCACCCCACCCAGCCGGACCAGGCCCGGCGGGTCCTGGAGTCCCTCTGACCGCCCGGAGAGGGCCATGCTTTCCGAGCTCCTCGCTTTCGTCCGCCTGGGCTTCCTGCACATCACCGACCTGCAGGGGGCCGACCACATCCTCTTCCTGATCGCGCTCGCGGCCATCTACCGGTTCCGCGACTACCGGGACGTGTTCTGGGTGGTGACGGCCTTCACCGTGGGCCACTCCGTCACCCTGGCGCTGGCGGTCACGGGGGCGCTCTCCCTCCCCACGGAGCTGATCGAGTTCCTGATCCCCGTGACCATCGTCGCCACCGGGATCGAGAACCTCCTGGTCCGCGACCGCGAGAGGTGGCTCTGGGGCCGGCGCTACCGCCCGGTGTTCGCCGGGGTGTTCGGGCTGGTGCACGGGGCCGGGTTCGCCAACTACCTGCGGAGCCTGTTCGTGGACCGCGTCGCCGTCCCCCTCTTCGGCTTCAACGTGGGGATCGAGCTGGGGCAGATCGCCGTGCTGGCGGTGGTCGCGGTGCTCTTCGCGGCGCTGGACCGGGGGCTGGAGCGGGTCCGCTCCGCCGGCGCGGAGCCCTCGCCCTTCCGGCTTCGGGTGATCGCCGTTTCCGCGGTGGTGGTGCTGGTGGCGGCGCGCTGGACGCTGGAGCGGAGCCCGTGGTGAGAGGGGCCCGCCCCGGCGCGCTCGCGCTGGCGGTGGCTCTCCTCCTCCGGGCCGGTGACGTGGCGGCCGCCGCGCACCCGATCCACACCACCCTGGCGCAGCTCAGCGAGGACCGCGCGGAGCGCGCGGTGCGGGTCTCCGTCCGCGTGTTCGCCGACGATTTCGGGCTGGCGCTGCAGCGCAAGGCGGGGGGGAGGGCGGTGGCGCCGGGCCCGGAGTTCGAGGCCTGGGCGTCCGCATACGCGTCGCGCGCCCTGCTCCTGGCCGACCGCCGCGGGAGGCCCGTCCCCCTCCGGTGGTGCGGAGCGCGCCACGCCGGGCAGGTGTACTGGCTCTGCCTGACCGCCGCGGCTCCCTCGGGGCTCCGGGGGATGCGCGTGCGGAGCCTGTTCCACTTCGAGCTGTATCCCGACCAGGTGAACATGGTCCAGGCCGAGTACGGCGGCGACCGGGAGAGCCTGCTCTTCACACGCGGCGATCCCGCCAAGCGGATTCCCTGACCTTTGTGACCGTCCGGCCCCCGCCGTCGTCTTTCCGCCGTACGCGCTTCGAAATTGCGAATTCTCCGCCGCGTGCACGCGGCCCCGTCGGGGCCGGATCGCGCGGGCGGCGCGGGTTCGCGAAGTCGTTGCGGGGATTGCGCCGGAGGAGTGCCCGGCGTATTTTCATGGGCTGAAACGGCGGCCGTGGAAGGCAACTTGCATGGCCCACGCGCCCGGCCCGAGCCCGCTCCGAGCAGCGGACCCAGCGCGGCCCCGGCGCCGCTCGTCTTTTTGCAGTGGATTTCTCAATGCCAGATCGCAGCTCCAACGAGTTGGCGCCCTCCCCCGAGTTCTGGAGAAACCGCCGGGTCCTGGTGACCGGCGGATCGGGTTTTCTCGGCTCGCACGTCGTCGAACGGCTCCACTCCCTCGGCTGTGAAGAGGTGTTCGTCCCCCGGCGCAGGCGCTACGACCTCACCGAGCAGGAGGCCGTCCAGCGCCTGTACCGCGACGCGCGCCCCGACCTCGTGCTGCACCTGGCGGCCGAGGTGGGCGGGATCGGCGCGAACCGGGACAACCCGGGGCGGTTCTTCTACGCCAACATGATGATGGGCGTGCTGATGATCGAGGAGGCACGCCGCGCCGGGGTCGACAAGTTCGTGCAGGTGGGGACCATCTGCGCCTACCCCAAGCACACCCCCGTCCCGTTCCGCGAGGAGGACCTCTGGAGCGGGTACCCGGAGGAGACCAACGCCCCGTACGGGATCGCCAAGAAGTCGCTCCTGGTGCAGCTCCAGGCGTACCGCGACCAGTACGGCTTCAACGGCGTCTACCTCCTCCCGGTGAACCTGTACGGCCCCCGCGACAACTTCGACCCGGCGAGCAGCCACGTCATCCCCGCGCTCATCCGGAAGATGGTGGACGCGCAGGAGGCGGGCGCCGAGGAGGTCGTGCTCTGGGGGACGGGGAAGGCTTCGCGCGAGTTCCTGTACGTGGACGACTGCGCCCGGGCCATCCTCCTTGCCGCCGAGCACTACGACGGGGCCGATCCGGTCAACGTCGGCACGGGGATGGAGATCACCATCCGCGACCTCGCCGCGCTGATCGCGGAGACCGTGGGGTTCGAGGGACGGCTGGTGTACGACCCGAGCAAGCCGGACGGGCAGCCGCGGCGCTGCCTGGACACGTCGAGCGCCTTCGAGCGCTTCGGCTTCCGGGCCGAGACCGACTTCCGGAGCGGGCTGGAGGAGACCATCCGGTGGTACCGCGAGCAGCACGGCGCGGTCCTGGAGGGCGCCGGCGCCCGCTCCATCTCCGGCGCCGCAGACTGAGCCCACGATGACGCTCCCGCTCCCGGCGCCGTTGGCCATCCCGTCCGGATACTGGGTCGTGCTCGCCGCCGCCGCACTGGCCGGCGTCCTGGTCACCCCGCTGGTGATCCGGGCGGCGGTCTCTCTCGGCATCTACGACGCTCCCGGCGGGCGCCGGGTCCACACCACGCCCATCCCCCGCCTCGGCGGAGTGGCGATCTGCGCCGCGACCGCGCTGGGGCTGGGGCTCTCGCTCTTCCTGGAGGTCACGGGGTGGGGCGACTTCCGCATCGGGGTGGGGCCGGGGAAGACGGAGTTCTTCGTCGGCCTCCTCTGCGGCGGCGCCATCCTGTTCGTGGCGGGGCTGGTGGACGACCTCCGCCACATTCGCCCGCTCGCGAAGCTGCTGGCGCAGATCCTGGCGGCGGTGGTGATCTACTGGTTCGGCTTCCGGGTGGAGGGGGTAAGCCTCGCCGGCCGGCCGGAGATCGAGCTGGGGTGGCTGTCGCTCCCCCTGACGGTGCTCTGGGTGGTGGGCGTCACCAACGCCTTCAACCTGATCGACGGGCTGGACGGGCTGGCGACGGGGGTGGCGCTGGTGGCGCTGGGGACCACGCTGGCCATGGCGTTCAAGCAGGGGACCACCGAGGTGCAGGTGGTGTGCGTGACGCTGATCGGGGCGCTGCTGGGTTTCCTCCGCTACAACTTCAACCCCGCGCGGATCTTCTTGGGCGACTCCGGGAGCCTGATGGTGGGGTTCATGCTGGCCGCGCTCTCGGTGCACGGGTCGCAGAAGAGCGCCACGGCGGCGCTCGCGCTGGTCCCGCTCTTCGCCCTGGCGCTCCCGCTCCTGGACACCTCGCTGGCGATGCTCCGCCGCTGGCTCCGCGGCGTGCCGCTCTCGGAGGGGGACGCGCGCCACATCCACCACCAGCTCCTGGCGGCGGGGCTCACGCACCGCCGCGCGGTCTTCGTTCTGTACGCAGTGGCGCTGGCGGTGGCCATGCTCGGGCTCTCCATCGCGCTGGCGCCGCCCGCGGCGGCGGTGGTGATCTCGGTGACCGGCGGCGCGGCCTCCGTGCTGATCCTGATGTTCGGGGTCCGCCGCCTCCAGTACCACGAGTTCTCCGAGGCGGGGCAGGTGCTGGTGTCGGGAGCGCTCCGCGTGCGGCGGGTGATCGGCGACCAGATCCACGCCCGCGACGTGGCGCAGGTGATCCGGCGGGCGGAGACCCTCCAGCAGATCGACGCGATCCTGGAGGACAACGCCCCCAACTTCCGCTTCCTCCACATGGAGATCTGCCGGGAGGGCGACGGGGGCCGGAGCCGCTTCAACGCGCACGCCGCCCGCGCCTGGAAGCTGGACTACCCGGTGAACACCGGGGACGCGGACCACGACCCGTACGTCCTGCGCATCTGGTGCCACCCGGGGGACGGCTTCCGCCCCTTCGGCGCGGAGCGGGTGGCGCACATCCTGGCTCCCGTGATCGAGGAGCGCCTGGTAGCCGCGGTGGAGGGGAAGCGACCGGTGGTCCGCCTCCGCGCGGAGATCGCCGCGACTCCCGTGGACCTCCAGCAGGCCGTTCGCTGACAATTGACCGGACGCGCCGCCCGGGACCCGCTCCCGGGACGGCGCCGTCCGGCTGAAGGTTTTCATGCCATCAGGTACCGAGTTGCAAGCCGTCCCGGTCTCCGAGACCGTTCCGATTCCGCAGACGCCCCGACACTCCGTCCCGACCCTGGTCATCGAGCCCGCGAGCCGCTGGCCGAGGATCGACCTGCGGGAGATGTGGGCGTACCGCGGGCTTTTCTTTTTCCTGGTGTGGCGCGACATCAAGGTGCGCTACGCCCAGACCGTGCTGGGCGCCGGGTGGGCGATCCTGCAGCCGCTCCTGACGACGGTGGTGTTCACCGTCATCTTCGGCGTGTTCGCGAAGCTCCCCTCGGACGGCCTCCCCTACCCGGTGTTCTCGCTGGCGGGGCTGGTCCCCTGGACGTACTTCTCCACCGCGCTGACCGGGGCGAGCAACTCCCTGGTGGCGAGCACCAACCTGATCACCAAGGTGTACTTCCCGCGCCTGGTGATCCCGTACGCGCCGGTGCTGGCGGGGCTGGTGGACTTCGCCATCGGGCTCCTGATCCTGGCCGCGTTCATGGCGTTCTACGGGGTGGTGCCCTCCGCCTCGGCGGTGCTGGTGCTCCCGGTGCTGGTGCTCGCCATGATCGTGACGGCTTCGGGGGTGGGGTGCTGGCTGGCCGCGCTCAACATCCAGTACCGGGACGTCAAGTACGTCATCCCGTTCCTGGTGCAGGTCTGGATGTACGCTTCCCCGATCGTGTACCCGATGTCGATGGTCCCCGAGCGCTACCGCGCGCTCTACGCCCTGAACCCCATGGCGGGGGTGATCGAGGGCTTCCGCGCGGCCCTGCTGGGGACGGACGCGGTGGCCTGGTCGGACATCGGCGTCTCCCTCCTGGTGGGGCTCGTGTTCTTCGTTTCCGGTGCGCTGTACTTCCGGCGCATGGAGCGGGTCTTCGCGGACGTCGCCTGACCGGGAGCGAGCCATGTCCAACGTAGCCGTCCGGGTCGAGGGGCTCGGGAAGCAGTACCGCATCGGGACCGCCGCGGAGCGCCACCACTCGCTCCGCGAGGCGCTGGTGCACGCCGCCAAGGCGCCGCTCCGCAACCTCCGCAACCTCCGCGACCTGGGGCGCTTCGACGCCGCGGAGCGCGACGACGTGGTGTGGGCGCTGCGCGACGTCTCCTTCGAGGTGAAGCACGGGGAGGCGGTCGCCATCGTGGGGCGGAACGGGGCGGGGAAGAGCACCCTGCTCAAGATCCTCTCGCGCATCACCGACCCGTCCGCCGGCCGGGCGGAGGTGCACGGGCGCGTCGGCTCGCTCCTGGAGGTGGGGACGGGGTTCCACCCGGAGCTGTCGGGGCGCGAGAACGTCTTCCTGAACGGCTCCATCCTGGGGATGGACCGGGCGTACATCGAGCGCAAGTTCGACGAGATCGTCGAGTTCTCCGGGGTGGGGAAGTACGTGGACACCCCGGTGAAGCGCTACTCCAGCGGAATGTACCTCCGCCTGGCCTTCGCGGTGGCCGCGCACCTGGAGCCGGAGATCCTGGTGGTGGACGAGGTCCTGGCGGTGGGCGACGCGGAGTTCCAGAAGAAGTGCCTGGGGAAGATGGGGGAGGTGGCGCGCGAGGGGCGCACGGTGCTCTTCGTGTCGCACAACATGGGCGCCGTGAGCCGCCTCTGCGACACCGGGATCCTCCTGGACCGCGGGAGCGTGAAGTTCCAGGGGCGCTCGGCCGAGGTGGTGTCGCGCTACCTGGCGGCGGGGAGCGAGGAGGGGTCGCAGTTCCTGGCCACCGACCCCGCGACGGCGCCGGGGAACGGGCGCTTCCGCCTGCGCGCGGTGCGCCTCCTGGACCACGACGGCGACGCGGCTTCCACCTTCGACATCCGCTACCCGATCACGGCGGAGATCGAGTACGACCTGGTCCGCCCGATCCGCAACCTGCGGGTGGGGTTCCGCCTGCTGACCAGCGACGGGACGGTGGTGTTCAGCACCACCGACATGGACGAGGGCCGCTCCCACGACGCCTACCGGACCACCGGGACGTACGTGAGCCGGGTGGAGATCCCCGGCGGCTTCCTGAACCAGGGCCGCTACAGCATCTCCCTGGGGATCGACGTGCCGATGGTGGAGTCGGTGGTGTTCGTGGACAACATCGTGTCGTTCTTCGTGGAGCCGACGGGCGGCGTGGTGGGGGCGATCCCCGACAACCGCCTCGGCGTGGTCTGCCCGCTCCTCCCCTGGAGCGTGGAAGCCGTCGAGACCGAGACCGAGGCCGGCGCCCTGCTGCGGCGCGAGGCCGTTTCCTAGAGACCGCGGGGTCGAATTGGCGCAAGGGGTGACGGGCCGGAGCTGTCCGGCGTGCCTCCGTACGGGCGGGATGACGCTCGCGGAGCCGCTGGACGGCTCGTCGTTTTTCGAGTGCGGTGCGTGCGGGGTCCAGTTCGTGGACCCGCTCCCGGCGGGCGTCCCGGTGTTCCAGGACTTCACCGACTACGGGCGGATGCTCTTCGGCGACCTGCGCGGCGGCGGGAGCATCGACGAGGCGCTCACGCCCAACGAGCGGATCGTCCTGGGGATGCTGAAGAAGGAGCTGTCGCCGGGCGACGCGGTCTTCGACTTCTGCTGCGAGTCGGGGCGCTTCCTGGCGGCGCTCAAGGCGCACGGCTTCCGCCCGTACGGGGTGGACCCGCTGGAGCGGCCGATCGGGATGCTGAAGGAGGAGGGGTTCCCGGTGGAGACGGGGACGATGGAGGCGGTCCCGGCCGACTGGCCGCAGCCGAAGGCGGTGGTGATCCTGGAGAGCATGGTGCGCTTCCCGGACCCGGTGCGCGTCTTCGGGGAGATCCGCGCCCGCTTCCCCGGCGCGACGGTGTACATGACCGTCCCCTCCCCGCGGCAGTCGCTCAAGCTCCCCGACTTCGACCGGCGCCACGCCTACCCGCCGCACCACCTGGTCCGCTGGACCGTGAAGGGGATGGTGGCGGCGCTGGAGAAGGCGGGGTACCGCGCCACGGGGAGGACCAAGAACGTGGCGGTCAACTGGCCGATCCGACGGGGGCCGTTCGGGAACACGCTGGCCGTGGTGCTCCGGCTGATGGGGGAGGCGGAGTACTCCCTCCTCGCCGTGGGGCGCCCGGCCTGACCCCGGCGCCATGAGCGGGGGGCGGAGCGACCTGCTGGGGCGCGTCCTCGGGGCGGGGCGCGCGGTGCTCCCGTCGGGGCTCAAGGACCGCCTGCGGTGGGTGTACGCGGCGGTCCCGCAGTCGTGGCGGCTGAGCCCGGAGTACCGCGCGCTGGTGGCGCAGCTCCGCGAGTCGCAGTGGTGGAGCGAGGAGCGCATCCGCGACTTCCAGCTCGCCCGGCTACGGGAGACCGTGCGGCACGCGGCGGAGCAGGTCCCGGCCTACGCGCGGCGCTTCGCGGAGCACGGGGTGGGGCCGGACGACCTGCGCGCGCCGGAGGACCTGGCCCGCTTCCCCTTCCTCGCCAAGGAGGACCTGCGCGCGGGCGCGGAGGCGTGGCTGGCCCGCGACGTCCCGCGCGACCGTCTCCAGCTGGTCACCTCCGGCGGTACGACGGGGACGCCGACGGCGTTCCACCACCTGGCCCAGTACAACGAGCAGGTGACGCGGGCGTTCCGGCTGGCGATGTGGGGACGGATCGGCTTCTCCTTCGAGCGGCGCGTCCTGGACCTCACGGCCTCGTTCGGGGAGCCGCTGGGGTACGTCCCGGAGCGGCGCTCGCTCTACCTCTCCATCGCCTTCCTGGACCGGCGCCGCTTCCCGGAGTGGATCGACCGGGTGCGGCGGTTCCGGCCGGAGTTCATCCTGGGCCTCCCCTCCACGGCGACGGCGCTGGCGCAGCTGGTCCGCGAGCACGGGGTGGAGCTCCCGCTCCGCGGGGTGGTGGTGGGCTCGGAGGTGATGTACCCGTGGCAGCGCGCCTACGTGGCGGAGACGTTCGGGTGCCGGGTGCTGGGGTGGTACGGGATGGGGGAGGGGGCGGGGTTCGCGGCGGGGTGCGAGCACTCGGACGACTACCACTTCTCCCCCGAGGCCGGGGTGATGGAGCTGGTGGACGCGGAGGGAAGGCCGGTCACGCGCGAGGGGGAGGAGGGGGAGATCGTCCTCACCGGGTTCCACACCCGGGCGACGCCCTTCATCCGCTACCGCACGGGGGACCGGGGCGTGCGGGGGGCGCGGCGGTGCGACCGCTGCGGGCGCAACTACCCGCTCCTGCGCGAGATCTCGGGGCGGGTGCAGGAGTTCCTGGTGGCGGGGGACGGGCGACGGGTGCCGAACTCGGCGCTCAACGTCCACTCGGAGCTCTTCGACGAGGTGCGCGCCTACCAGTTCGCGCAGGCCACGCCGGGACGGGTGGAGCTGCGCGTGGTCCGCGCACCGGGGTACCGCGAGGAGACCACGGGGCGCATCCGCGAGCAGATGCTCCGGCAGCTCGGCCCGGAGTTCGAGCTGGAGGTGCGCTTCGTGGACGACATCCCGCGCACCTCGCGGGGGAAGCACCGCTTCATCGTGCAGGAGATCGACACCGACGCCGGCGCGCCGGCCTGAGAGGAACGGGATGAGGGCATTCGTCACCGGGGGGACCGGCTTCGTGGGGAAGCCGTTCGTGCGCAGGCTGCTCGCGGACGGCTGGGACGTCACGCTCTCCACGCGCAACCGCGCGCACGCGGAGGCGCTGGGCGACGTCCGCGTGGTGGAGGGCGACCTGGCGGACGCGGCGGCGATGGCGCGCGCGGCCGAGGGGGCGGAGCCCTTCGACGTGGTGTTCCACCTGGGCGCGGCGATGAACTACTTCGGCGACCCGGAGACGCTCCGGGTGGCCAACGTGGAGGCGACGCGCAACGTGCTGGACCTCGCCATCCGCACGGGGTCGAGGAAGTTCGTGTACGCCAGCAGCATCGAGGCGGTGGGGACGGTGGCGCGAGGTCCCGGCGCCGCACGACGCGCCGTGCCGCCCGGTGAGCACGTACGGGGCGAGCAAGGTGCTGGCGGAGGGCGTGCATCCGCGAGAAGGCGGCGGGGCGCTTCCCGGCGGTGATCCTGCGCATCGGGAACGTGTACGGGACGGACCAGTTCAGCTTCCTCTTCGACGTCGCCGACGCGATCCTGACGCGCAACCGGCTCCTGGAGTTCCTCCCCGTCTACGGGGAGCGCCGGATGCAGCCGGTGCACAACCGCGACGTGACGGAGGGGCTGCTGGCGGCGGCGCGCGCGGAGGTGAAGGGGGTGGAGACGGTGACGCTGGCGGGGGAGCACGCGAGCATGGAGGAGATGTTCCGCTGGTCGGCGGAGGCGCTGGGGCGCACGCTCCACCCGCGGAAGCCGGGGCGGGGGGACGAGATCTTCCTCAAGGTGCGCCACCGCTACCACCGCTACCGCCGCCAGATGGACCTGATCACCTACATCATGGCGGGTCCCGGGAAGCGGGTGCACCGCGCCTACGACCTGGAGCACACCTACCGGACCATCGGCTTCCGCCCCTCGGTGCCGCTCCGGCAGGGAATCCACGACTTCCTCGCCTGGACGATCCGGGAAGGGCACGTCGACCCCGCGGCGTGAGATTCGTGTGGGGGCAGCCTCCGAGGGCCCCCACCCGGCGGCCTTAGAGCCGCCACCCTCCCCCGTTCCGGGGGAGGGGCATGTCCACGCTTCGATTCTCACCGTCCGACGTGTCGTGGCAGGCCCCCACCCCCGGCCCCTCCCCCGCAAGCAGGGGAGGGGAGAACGGCAGAGAACTCGCCGCCGGGAGCGCGGAGCGCGCGGGCGGAGCCCGCCAGTCCGCGAAGGCGGGCTTCGTGCCGTCGTTGCAGCGAATTCATTCGCCCGGTGCGGGGCTCGCCCGGCGGTCGGAAGCCCGGCCCCCCGCCAGGGGGGACACGCCCAAAGGCCGTATCGGTTCCGAAATCGCGTAACCCTGCCGCCCGTTGACACTTTGCGTTAGTTTTCCCCTGCGTCGCTCCCGAGGTCCGGGGGCGACCGTCGTTTGTGCCTTGCCCCTGAACTGCCGGGAACGAGATGGCCTACCGGGTCGGACTGATCACCACGCTGGACACCAACATCGGCGACGACTTCATCCGCGAGGGGGTGAAGCGCGTGGTCGCCGCGGCGGTCGGGAACCGGGAGATCGAGTGGGTCCCGGTGAACAAGCACCTCCCGCTCACCGTGTACCCGGAGTGGCACCCGGTGCGCCTGGCGGAGCGCCTCCCGCGCGGCCGCGGGCGCGCGCAGGGGCTGGCGCGCAGGCTCCTGCACCCGCTCCCGCTCTCCCGCTTCGACGGGTGCGACCTGATCGTGCAGTGCGGCGCGCCCGTGCTCTGGCCGGGGTGCCACACCTCGGAGTGGGCGGAGCCGCTCTGGCGCGAGGTGGTGGGGCGGCTGGCGGAGCGGGGAGTCCCGGTGCTCAACCTGGCCGCGGGGTCGTGCTACCCGTGGGAGTCGCCGGAGGAGCGGATCACCGACCCGGCGGACGTGGCGTACGTCCGCCAGGCGCTGGCGGACTGCCGGCTGACCACCTCGCGCGACACGCTGGCGCACAAGCTCTACTCGTCGGTGGGGGGCGAGGCGCCGCACATCCGCTGCACGGCCTTCGTCGCGGCGAAGGGGCAGTCCACGGCGGAGCGCGACGACCGGCTGGTGCTGGTCAACTACATGGCCGGGGCGGGGCACTACGACTGGGGCCAGGGGGTGGACGCCTCCGACTGGGAGGCGTCCATGCGCACGGTGCTGGACCGGCTGAAGCCGCGCTACCGGCTCGCCTTCCTCTGCCACAACGCCAAGGAATACGAGCTGGCGGGCGCGCTCGACCCGTCGCTGGAGCGCATCCTCCCCCGGACGCCGCGGGAGTACTTCGAGGTGGCGGCGCGGGCCGCGGGGGCGGTGTGCAACCGCCTGCACGCCTCGGTGGCCATGGCGGGGATGGGGATTCCCTCGGTGGCGATCGGGACGGACACGCGCCTCCTGATGGTGGACGCGGTGGGCATCCCCGCGCTGTACGTCAAGGACGCCACGGCGGAGCGGGTGCTGGAGGAGTTCGAGGCGGGGATGGAGCGGCGCGAGGAGATGCGGGAGCGCCTGTTGGCGGCGAGCGACGAGACGTGGGAGGCGTACGTCTCCGCGATCCGCACCGCGCTCAACTGACGGTCCCGGAGACGGCGGCCGCATGGGGGTGCGCAGCGTCCTGATCCTCCGCCCGGACAACCTCGGCGACGTGGTGCTCTTCACCGGAGCGCTGCGGCACCTGCGCGCGCGCTGGCCGGGGGCGGAGATCACGCTGTGCGTGCGGCGGTACGTGCGCGACCTGGTGGCGCTCTCCCCGCACGTGGACCGGGTGGTGGCGTGGGAGGACCTTCACGAGCCGCTGCTGGACGGGCTCCCGCGCTTCCGCGGGCGGGGGCGGCTGGACCGGGCGCTGCGCCTGGCGCGCCTGCGCCTCCGCTGGGCCCCGGACGTGCTCCTCCTCCCGGTGCGCTCCCCCACGGCGGAGATGCACCCGGTGGCGCGGGCGGTGCGCGCCGGCGCGCGCTACGGGATCGCGGGGGACTTCAGCAACCTCGCGGAGGCGGAGTCGCGGCGCGCGGAGGGGATCTACGACGGTCTCCTGCGCCTGGAGCCGGAGCGCTACGGCGACCACGACTTCGCGGTGACGCGCGACTTCCTGCGGATGCTGGGGATCGAGGTGTCGGCGGAGGAGGTGCGGCCGGAGCTCTGGACGGACGCGGCGGACCAGGCGTGGGCGGAGGGCGCGGTGCCGCGCGCGGAGGGCGCCCTGATGCTGGGGATCGCCCCCGGGGTGACGGCGCCGCGGGGGAAGCTCTATCCGCTGGAGCAGCTGGCGCGGGCGGTGGAGATGGCCGGGGACGCGCGGCTCTCGGTGGTGCTCTTCGGGAGCGCGTCGGAGGCGGGGATCTGCGCGGAGCTGGGCCGGCTCCTGGCCGGGAGCCCGGCGGTGGCGTCGGTAACCGACCTGTCGGGGCGCTCCACCCTCCGGCAGATGGTGGAGGGGATCCGCCGCTGCGACGCCTTCCTGGCGCCCGACGCGGCGGCGCTGCACGTGGCGGTGGCGCTGGGGAAGCCCACGGTGGGAATCCTGGGCGGCGGCCACTACGGGCGCTTCCACCCCTGGGGCGACCCGGAGCGGAACCGCATCTGCAGCGTCCCCATGGACTGCTACGGGTGCAACTGGACCTGCCGCTTCGCCACCACCCGGTGCGTGCTGGAGGTGACGCCGGAGCAGGTGGCGGGGGCGCTCCGCGACGTGCTGGCGCTCGCCGGACGCGGCGCCGCCCTCCACACCCCGGCCTGAGCCCCATGCCCCACGCCGCGCCGACGCTGCGGGACCTCCCGCCGCCGCCTCCCGGGAAGACCGGGTGGCCCTGGACCGAGGCCCCCCCGCCCGCCCCGCCGGCGCTCCCGGACGGATCGCCGTGGCCGCGGATCACCCTGGTCACCCCGTCGTACAACCAGGGGCGGTACGTCGAGGAGACCCTCCGCTCGGTCCTCCTCCAGGGGTATCCCGCCCTGGAGTACCTGATCTTCGACGGGGGGAGCACGGACGAGACCGTGGAGGTGATCCGGCGCTACGAGCCCTGGATCGCGCGGTGGGCGAGCGAGCGCGACCGGGGGCAGACGCACGCCATCACCAAGGGGCTGGACGCGGCCACGGGGGAGGTCTTCAACTGGATCAACTCCGACGACCAGCTCGCCCCGGGGGCGCTGCAGGAGGTGGGGCGGGTCTGGGCGCGCGAGCGGCCGCACCTCCTGGCGGGGAGGGCGCTGACGCTGGACGCGGCGGACCGGCGCGTGGTGCACGACTGGCTCCCGCGCGTCCCCACGCGCCCCACCGACTTCCTGAAGCCCCACGCGGTGGTTCTCCCGCAGCCCTCCACCTTCCTGGGGACGGAGATGCTCCGGGAGGCCGGCGGGTTCCGGGAGGACCTGCACTTCATCATGGACTGGGAGCTGTACCTCCGCGTCGTCCTGCGGCTGCGGGGGCGGCTCCGGGCGGTGGAGACCCCGGCCCTCCTCTCCACGGCGCTCGCCCACCCGGAGGCCAAGACCACGGCGCAGTCGGCCGCGTTCGGGACGGAGACCAAGCGGGTGCTCCTGGAGAGCCGGGCGCAGTGGACGCGGGCGGAGTGGGTGCGGATGGCGTCGCGGCTGCGGCGGATGGAGGCGCAGGAGGCCGTGGGGGAGGCGCTCTCGGGGGAGGGGCACCCGCTCCCGGAGCTGGCGAAGCTCCCCTTCCGCTACCCGGACGTCCTCTGGTCCCGCTTCTGGTGGGGCGGCGTGCGGCGCGCGGTTGCCGGGCGGCGGCGGCGCGGTTAAGGTTTTCCTGGATCTTTCGCAGGTTCCGCCCGCGCGGCGGCCTCCACATCACCACGCGATCTTCGTGACGACGCTGAGCGGGGACGGCGCTCCCCTCGGGAAGGGACTCTCGCGGGCGCTGCGGGCCTACTACATGGGGCCGCACCACCCGATGAAGCTGCGGTTCTACTGGGGCCTGCGGAAGCTCCTGGGGTACCGCCGCCTCACCATCCCCTACGCGGGGAGCGGGTGGATCACGGTGGACGAGCGCGACGTGGTGGCCGGGCTGGTCTTCACCGACGGCGCCTACGAGCCCGAGGTGTGGGCCACGCTCGGCGCGCACGCCCGGGGGGACGACGTGCTCTGGGACGTGGGCGCCAACATCGGCACCGTCTCGGTGCGGGCCGTGAACGACCCGCGCGTCCGCGCGGTGCACTCCTTCGAGCCCGACCCGGCCAACGCGGCGATCCTCCGCCACAACCTGGCGCTGAACGGGGGGACGCACACCGTGCACCCGCTCGCCCTCAGCGACCGCACGGAGACGCTGGCGCTCAACATCGCCCCCACCAACAACCGCGGGCTCTCGTCGCTGGCGCGGGGCACCTCCACGCGGCGGACGCACGAGGTGCAGTGCCGCACCGTGGACGACCTGGTGTTCGTGGAGGGGGTGGAGGCCCCCACCCTGATGAAGGTGGACGTGGAGGACTGGGAGGCGCACGTCTTCCGCGGGGCGAGGCGGCTCCTGGCCGAGCGCCCTCCGCGGGCCATCGTCTTCGAGGCGGAGTCCGACGAGCGCGGGGAGATCACCGACGCCGCCCTCCTGGAGGTCTTCCGGGAGCTGGGGTGGCGGATCACCCGCATCGAGCGCCCGGACGGGACCGTGGAAACGCGCGAGAACTACCTGGCCCTCCCGCCCGTCTGAAGGTGGCGCGAGACCTGAAGCGCCTCCTGGTCGTCAACTACCACTTCCTCCCGGTACACAACGTCGGGGTCAAGCAGTTCGCGGACTACTGCCGGCACCTCCCGGAGGCGGGGTGGCGCCCCACGGTCCTCACCCGGGACTGGGACGCGGGGATGGCGGAGGAGGACGCCGGCTGGGGACTGAGCTACGTCCCCGAGCTGCGCGGCGAGGCGGGGCCGGAGACCCGGGTGGTCACCGCCCCGTACGCGCGGCCGCGCGGCGCGCTCCTCCGGCTGCACGAGCGGCTGGTGCGCGCCAGCGGCCCGGGGGCGCCCGCCGCGCGGCGCGCGCTGCTGGCCCCGCTGCGGATGGGGCTCTCCGCGGGGTGGCCGCTCTTCGGGCGCTACCCGGACCGCTTCACCGGGTGGATCGACGGGGCGGTGGAGGCGGGGGCGCGGGTGGTCCGCGAGGAGGGGGTGGACGCCATCCTGAGCCACTGCCCGCCGGAGACCAACCACCTGGTGGCGTCGCGGCTGGCGAAGCGCTTCGGGCTTCCCTGGGTGGCGTACTTCGGGGACCTGTTCAACTTCTACGTGGGCCCGGGCGACTGGCACGGCACCCCCCGGCGCCGGGCCCTGGTACGGGCGATGCACCGGCGCTGGCTGGCTCCCGCGGGGCGGGCGCTCGCGGTGTCGCCGCGGATGGTCCGGCTCCTGGAGGAGGAGTACGGGGTACCGGGGGAGGTGGTGGTGGTGGGGTACGACGAGCGCGACTTCGCGGGGGCGCCGCCCCCGCGCGACGACGGCAGGCTGCGAATCACCCACGCCGGTTCGGTGTATCCGGGAGACCAGCGTCCCGAGATGCTCTTCGACGCGCTGGACCGGGTGATCGCCGCGGAGCCCGCGGCCGCGGAGGAGCTGGAGGTGGTGCTGGTGGGCTCCAAGTGCGAGGACCGGCTGCGGGAGATGGTGGCGGGGCGCCCGTGCGGGGGCGTGTGCCGCATCCTCCCCAAGGTGCCGCCCGCGGAGGCGGTCCGGCTGCAGCGGACGAGCGACGTGCTCCTCCTCCTGAACCTGACCGCCGAGCAGACCCGGGAGGGGACGCTCAGCTACCCCTCCAAGGTGTTCGAGTACTTCGCGGCGCGCCGCCCGGTGCTCGCCTTCCCCGGGGACGGGGACTGGGTGGACGCCCTGGTGCGCGACACGGGGGGCGGGGTGGTGGCCGACACCGTGGACGAGCTGGCGCGGACGCTCGGGGGGTGGCACGCGGCGTGGCGGGCCGGCGACGGCATCCCGTACGCCCCGCGCGCGGAGCGGATCGAGGCGTTCTCACGGCGGCGCCAGGCGGCGCGCATCGGGAGCGCGCTGGACCGCGTGGCCGAGGCCCGCCGACGACAAAGGAAATTCCCGGACCGGTAGATGCCCAAAGTCTCCGTCATCGTACCCTCCTACAACTACGCCGCGTACATCGGCGAGTGCATGGAGAGCATCCTCAACCAGCGCGGGTTCTCCGACCTGGAGCTGATCGTCGTGGACGACGCGTCGAGCGACGCCTCCCGCGAGGTCATCGCCGGGTTCCGGGACCCGCGCGTCGTCTTCCTGGAGCACGAGACCAACCAGGGGCACATCCGGACCATCAACGACGGGTTCCGGCGCGCCACGGGGGAGTACGTGGTCCACGTGGGCTCGGACGACTACTGGCACCCGGAGTTCCTGGCCCGCACCGTCCCCGTCCTGGACGCCCACCCCGAGGTGGGGCTGGTCCACACCAACTACGTGCTGGTGGACGGGGAAGGGCGCGTGGGCGCCGAGCGCGGGACCAACATCCCCTTCTCCGGCGACTTCAAGGGGGACCAGCTCCCCTGGATCCTGTTCGAGAACTACCTCCCCCCGGCGGGGACGCTCTTCCGGCGCGAGGGGCTGGAGCTGGTGGGGGGGGCGTTCTCGGAGGACCTCCCCTACTCGGAGGACTGGCGGCTCTGGCTGGCCATCGCGCGCCGCTACGAGTGTTACTTCCTGGACGAGCCGCTCGTCTACTACCGCGTCCACGACCGGAACCTGCACACCGGCGCGCTCCGCAGCGGGCGCGGCGAGGAGGTGGAGGTCCGCATCCTGGACGAGTTCTTCGCCGACGACGCCCTCCCGGCGCGCATCCGCGAGCTCCGGCCGCGGGCGTACGCGACCCAGTACCGGCGGTACGCGGACAGCTACTTCGGCTTCGGGATGGCGGGGGACTGCCGACGGTGCCTGCGGGCGGCGGTCCGCCACGCGCCGGGGACGATGCTGAAGCCGGAGTTCTGGAAGCGGTACGTGGCGGCGTCGGTGCCCCGCGGGGTGTACCGGGGCATCCAGTCGGCGTACCGAAAGGGGCTCGCCCTCTTCTCTCCCGGCGTTCTGTAGGAGGACGCCTCCCACACCGGTGCCATGATCCTTCCCGGCGACGCCCGGCTTCGCGAAGACCCGCTCCCTCCGGCGCCGCGGGTGAGCGTGGTGGTGCCGCTGTACAACGCGGAGCGGTGGATCGGCGAGACCCTGGGGAGCGTGCTGGCGCAGACGTACGACCCCGGGCTGCTGGAGGTGGTGGTGGTGGACGACGGCTCCACCGACCGCGGGGTGGCGGCGGCGGCGGAGGCGCTGAGCGGCGCCCGCTCCCCCTACAAGATCCTGTCGGGGAAGAACGGAGGGCCGTCGGTGGCGCGGAACCGCGGGTGGCGCGAGGCCGGGGGGGAGTGGGTGCAGTTCCTGGACGCGGACGACCTCATGCACCCCGCCAAGGTGGCGGTCCAGGCGCGCGCGGCCGGGGAGGCGGGGCCCGAGGTGGCCTCGGTGTGCTCGGAGTGGCAGCGGCTGGGGGAGCGGGGCGGGGAGTGGAGGCCGGTGGGCGGGGTCTCGTCCGGGGCGCTGGGGGACGACGCTCCCGCGGCGCTCCTCCGTCCGGACACCTTCCTCCACGTGGGGGCGCAGCTCTTCCGGCGGAGCTGGCTGGAGCGCGTCTCCGGCTTCGACGAGCGGTACTGGATGATCGAGGACGTGGACCTCCTCCTCCGCCTCGCCACCGCGGGGGGACGCTTCCTCCACGCCCCCGGCGGGGAGCCCCTCTTCCTGTACCGGCAGCACGGCGCCTCGCTCTCGCAGCGCGACCCGCGCGCCTTCGTGGAGGGATGCCTGCGCAACGCCCGCCTGGCGCACGACGCCTGGACCGCGCGCGGGGAGCTCACGCCGGAGCGCGCCGACGTCCTGGCGGGAGTGTACTTCTTCGGCGCGCGCTTCTTCGCGGCGGAGGACCCCGCCGGGTTCGGCTCGCTGGTGGAGACCATCGAGCGGCTGGTCCCGGGCTTCGTCCCCGCCGCGCCGCCCTCGCTCCGGATCCTCTCCCGCGTGTGCGGCTACCGCCGCGCCGAGCGGATCGCCGGGGTGTACCGGCGGCTTCGCGGCGCCGCCGTCCCCGCCCCGCGCGCGGCCTCCATGGCCTGATCTCGCCGGGAATCCGCATCCGAAACGCGCGGAACGGTTTACGAATCCGCGCGAAGGTGTAGATTTGTGCTCGCCCGGGCGCGGTCCGCGCCCCGCCTCCCCGAGACACGCGCCTCGTCCGCCGCCTCCGTGAAAGTCCTCCACGTCCCGTTCTGCTTCCACCCCGACCCGGTCGGGGGGACGGAGGTGTACGTGGAGCACCTGGCGCGCCACCTGGCGGCCCGGGGGACGGAGTGCGTGGTCGCGGCGCCGGAGCCGGGCGCGGTGGGGCGCGCCTACGAGCACGCGGGGCTCCGGGTGGTGCGCTACCCGGTGGCGCCCGAGGTGCGCGACGCGGCGGAGCTGTACGGGATGCGCTGCGACCGGGCGGCGGCGGCGTTCGAGCGGGTGCTGGAGGCGGAGCGTCCCGACCTGGTGCACCTGCACGCGCTGACGCGGGGGGTGTCCCCTGCCATGGCGCGCGCGGCGCGGCGGCGCGGGGTCCCGGTGGTGTTCACCTACCACACCCCGGCCGCGAGCTGCCAGCGGGGCTCGCTCCTGGAGGGCGGCGCGCGGCCGTGCGACGGGCGCCTGGAGGTGGCGCGGTGCGCGGCCTGCTCGCTCGGGGCGCTCGGCGTCCCGGCGCTGGCGGGCGCGGCGCTGGCGCGGGCGCCGCGCGCCCTGGGTGCGGCGCTGGGGAGGGCCGGGGCGTCGGGGGGCGCGTGGACGGCGCTGCGGATGCCGGAGCTGATGTCGGCGCGGATCGGCGCCTTCCGCGACATGGCGCACGAGGCGGACGCGGTGGTGGCGGTGGCGGCGTGGGTGCGCGACCTCCTCCTCCTCAACGGGGTCCCGCGCGACAAGGTGCGGCTCTCCCGGCAGGGCGTCTCGGCGCTCCCGGAGGGGCCGGCCCCGGCGCCGCGCGCGCCCGGCGGGCCGCTGCGGGTGGCGATCCTGGGGCGGCTGGACCCGCTCAAGGGGCTGGACCTCCCGCTCCGCGCCCTGGCGGACGACCCCGGGCTCGACGTCCGGCTGGACGTGTACGGGGTGGCGCAGCCGGGAGCGGGCGCCGCCTACGCCGCGCGCCTCCGCGGGATCTCCGCCGGGGACGCGCGGGTGCGCTTCCTGGAGCGGCTCCCCGGGGACGGGGTGGTCGCGGCGCTCCGCGGCTACGACCTCCTCGCGGTCCCCTCGCAGGCGCTGGAGACGGGTCCGCTGGTGGTGCTGGAGGCCTTCGCGGCGGGGGTCCCGGTGGTGGGCTCCCGGCTGGGGGGGATCGCGGAGCTGGTGCGGGACGGCGTGGACGGGCTGCTGGTCCCCGCCGGCTCGCCCGCGGAGTGGGGCGCGGCGCTCCGCCGCCTGGCCGGCGACCCGGCCCTGCTGGAGCGGCTCCGCGCGGGGGTCCGCACGCCGCGCACCATGGCCGACGCCGCGGACGACATGGAGGCGCTGTACCGCGAGCTGCTGGCGACCGACACGACTTCGACCCGCGCCGACGACAGGACGGGTCTTCCGAACCTCTGCCCCTCGACATGAGCAACGGCCTCCTGAAGGTCCTCGGCTGGAACGCCACCATCCTCCACGGCGACCCGGCGGTCTTCGACCGCTGGCAGTGGCTGCGCGGGCACCTCACCCCCGGTCCGGTGCGGACCTTCGACGCGGGGTGCGGCTCGGGCGCCTTCACCATGTACGCCGCCAAGGTCGGGAACCAGGCGGTGGGGATGTCGTTCGACCGCGCCAACCAGGAGAAGGCGGAGGAGCGCGCCCGCATCCTGGGGCTGGACAACGTCCGCTTCGTGACCGGCGACCTGCGCGAGCTGGACCGGCACGCGCCGGGGCTGGGGACCTTCGACCAGGTGATCTGCCTGGAGACGATCGAGCACATCCTGGACGACCGCAAGCTGGTGGCGGACCTGGCCTCGCTCCTGAAGCCGGGGGGGAGGCTCCTCCTGACCACGCCGTACAAGCACTACCGCCCGCTCCTGGGGGACAAGCTCTCGGAGGTGGAGGACGGGGGGCACGTGCGCTGGGGGTACACGCACGAGGAGCTGGAGCGCCTCTTCGCGGAGCAGGGGCTGGAGACGACGGCGAAGGAGTACGTGAGCGGGTGGGTCCCGCAGAAGATCATGAACCTGATGCGGCGCGTGGGGCGGGTGAACGCCATGGCGGGGTGGGCGCTGACCTTCCCGCTGCGGGTGTTCCAGCCGCTGGACGCGCCGGTGACGCGGATGACCGGCTACCCCCACCTGAGCGTGGGCGTGGTGGCGGTGAAGCGCCCCACCGCCTGAGGCCGGGGAAGACGACGCGCAATGCTCTTCAACTCGCTGGAGTTCCTGGTCTTCTTCCCCGTGGCGGTGGCGGTGCTGTTCTCGCTCCCGCACCGGTTCCGGAGGTTCTGGCTGCTGGCGTGCAGCCTGTTCTTCTACATGAGCTGGTCGCCGGTCTTCATCCTGCTCATCCTGTACTCCACCACGATCGACTACTTCGTCGCGAAGAAGCTCGACCGCACGGAGGGGGAGAAGGCCCGGAAGTGGTGGCTGGGTGTGAGCCTGGTGACCAACTTCGGCGCGCTCTTCTTCTTCAAGTACTACAACTTCTTCATCGAGAGCTGGGCGTCGGCGCGCGCGGCGATGGGGCTCCCCTTCGAGCCGCCGCTGCTGCACGTGATCCTCCCGGTGGGGATCTCGTTCTACACCTTCGAGGCGATCAGCTACACGATCGACGTGTACCGCCGGCGCCACCCGGCGGAGCGCGACTACGCGCGGCTCCTCCTGTTCATCCTGTTCTTCCCCAAGCTGATCGCGGGGCCCATCGAGCGCGCGGGGCACCTGATCCCGCAGTTCGAGCGGAAGCTGGTGTTCGACTACGACCGGGTGGCCTCGGGGCTCCGGCTGATGCTGTGGGGGTTCTTTAAAAAACTTGTCATCGCCGACCGGCTCACGGTGTACGTGGACCAGGTGTACGGCGCGCCCGGGAGACTACAACGGGACGCCGGTGCTGCTGGCGACCTACTTCTTCGCCTTCCAGATCTTCTGCGACTTCTCGGCGTACTCGGACATCGCGATCGGGGCGGCGCGGGTGATGGGGTACGACCTGCTGGAGAACTTCCGCCGGCCGTACCTGGCGCGCTCCATCAAGGAGTTCTGGGGGCGCTGGCACATCTCGCTCTCCACCTGGTTCCGCGACTACCTGTACATCCCCCTGGGGGGGAACCGGGTGTCGCGGCGGCGCTGGTACTGGAACCTGGTGGTGGTGTTCCTGGTGAGCGGCTTCTGGCACGGGGCCAACTGGACGTTCGTGGTGTGGGGCGGGCTGCACGGCTTCTACCAGGTGTTCGGGCTGATGACGGCGGGGGCGCGCGACCGGGCCTGGGGCGCGGTGGCGCGCGCGGCGGAGACGGTGCGCGCCTTCCCGACCACGCTCCGCGCGGTGGCGGTGCCGGGGCTGTCGCCGGCCGGCATCCCCGCGGGCGCGGCGCCGGTGCCGGCGGGGACGTACCTGGCCTCGTCGTCGGCGACCCTGGAGGGCGGGCCGGCGCACGCGGCCGGCCCGGGCGGCGCGCCCCGGGCCCCGCTGGGGGAGGGCGGGGTTGTCCTCCCGCCGTACCTGGCGCGCCTGCGCAGCGTGCTGGCGGCGCTGCTCACCTTCCACCTGGCGGTGTTCGCCTGGATCTTCTTCCGCGCCGGCTCGCTGTCGGACGCCTTCCAGGTGATCGGGGGGATCTTCGGGCGGGGCGGGGCGAACGGCTCGCTGAACGTTGCGCTCGGCTACTACGAGATCGGGATCGGGCTGGCGGCCATCGTGGTGATGGAGTGCGTGCACCTGGTGCAGGAGGGGCGTGACGGGGAGCGCATCCTGGCCTCGCTCCCGGCGTGGGCGCGCTGGGGGATGTACTACGCGCTGGCGGTGGCGATCCTGATGTTCGGGCAGTTCAAGGTGACGCAGTTCATCTACTTCCAGTTCTGAGCAATGGTGGCGAAGCTGTTCCGCAGGGTGGCGCTCTTCCTGGCGCTGGGGCTGGTCCCGCTGGGGGCGCTGTACCTGGTGAGCGAGAGCGTGTCGCCGGTGTACGCCGACCAGAAGCTGCGGGTGCGCTTCCTGGAGGAGTCGGCGGACTCGCTGGAGGCGCTGGCGGTGGGGAACTCGCACAACCTGGCGGTCGACTTCGACGCGCTGGGGATGCGGGGCTTCCACATCTGGCAGGGGGGGACGGACCCCTTCGAGCTGGAGTACCAGCTCCGCTACCTGATGCCGCGCGTGCCGCGGGTGCGCACGGTGTTCATCCCGGCGTCGTACTTCCTCTTCGTGAGCGACAACGCGGCGCTGGTGACGGAGGACCGCTCGGACCTGCGCCGCTCGTTCTACGCGGCGCAGCCGCAGCCGCGCTGGATCGCGGGCGACTTCACGCACTTCCTGGAGGCCCACGCGGCGCCGGTGGCGCGGCCGGACCACTGGCTGGGGGTGGTGAAGGGGCTGGCGACGGGGCAGCGCGTGGGGGTGCCGACGGAGCGGAGCTACTGCCGCCCGGTGCTCCTGACGGCGGACTCGCTGGCGAGGGACGCGAGCAAGCGGCTGGAGCTGCACCGCGACCTGTACGTCGAGATGTCGCAGAACCACCCGCGGCTGGCGGACGACGCGCAGGCGGCGCTGTCCCGCGCGGTGGACGGGCTGCGGGAGCGCGGGGTGCGGGTGGTGTTCTTCACGCCGCCGTACTACCACCTCTACGAGCGCGGCTTCGACGCGCGGGTGCGCGACGACATGCGCCGCCGGATGGCCGCGCTGGCGAGCCGCCCGGGGGTGGAGTGGCACGACCTGTCGCAGGACCCGGCGCTCACGCGCGACCCGGCCAACTTCATGGACGGGGACCACCTGAGCTGCCGCGGGGCCGCGGCGTTCTCGCGGCGCCTGCGCGCGGAGATGAAGTGACCCCGCGTCTGGTACGAAGTGCCGTTCCCGTATATCTTTGGCGGACGTTTCCGCCCCTGTCCACCTTCTCCTCCAAGGCCATGAAGCGAGTTCTCCCGCTCCTTGCCGTGATCACCCTGGCCGCGTGCAGCGGCGAGGGTGGCGGTCCCACGCCGCCGCCCGAGCAGCCCAAGGTGGCCTCGCTGGACTTCACCGCGCCCGCGGACTCGGTGGAGGAGCTGAAGACGCTCCAGCTCACGGCCGTTCCCAAGGACAAGAACGGGAACGCGATGACCACGCACGTCTGGCTGACGGTGGACTCGTCGCGGATCGCGTCGGTTCACGAGCAGACGCGCGTGCTGGAGGCGAAGGCCCCCGGGTTCGTGACGGTCACCGCGACGTCGGAGAACATCACCAAGACCATGAAGGTCCGGGTGACGCCGTTCGGGCCCACGCCCCCGGCGGATCGCCCCGGCGGGTGGAAGGTGTTCCTCCTGATGGGGCAGTCCAACATGGAGGGGCAGGGGAGCACGGTGGCTACGTCGCTCCCGATCTGCAGGGCCGCGTCTTCGTGCGCACGGACACCGACTTCGTCCCCGCGCGCGAGCCGGTCTCCGCCTTCGGCGCGGGCCCCTCGGTGGCGTTCGCGAAGCAGATAATGGACAATGGCATGGGCGACACGATCGCCCTGGTCCCCTGCGCGCGGGGCGGGACCACGATCGAGAAGTGGGCGCGCAACACCACTTCGAGCTCGCTGTACGGGGCCTGCCTCCGCAGGGCGTGGGGCGCTTACGGGAAGGGGCGCGTGGCCGGGGTGCTCTTCTTCCAGGGCGAGTCCAACGCGCGCCCGACCCCACAGGGATGCCGAACGCCACCGCGGACGGGTGGGGCAACCTGTTCCGCAACTTCGTCGGGGACCTCCGCCAGGACCTGCGCGACCCCGACCCTCCCGGTGGTCTTCGCGCAGATCGGCGACTACGGCCCCTTGTTCGCAGCGGTTCGCCGGCCGCTGGGCCACCGTGCAGGCGCAGCAGGCGGCGGTGGCGGGGTCCATGGGCTCCAAGGTCCGGATGATCGAGACCCGGGGGCTGGCCCGGAAGGACGACCTGCACTACACGACGGCGTCGTACATCACCATCGGGCAGCGCTTCGCGAACGCGTACTGGGAGCATACGGTAGGCCCTCACCCGGCTCGCTTTAGGCTCGCCACCCTCTCCCAATTCTGGGAGAGGGTTTTTCGTTGGTGGGGGCCTCCACTGCCCGGTGAGCCCCGGGCGAATGAATTCGCTGCAACAAAGGCACGAAGTCCGCCTTCGCGGACTGGCGGGCTGCGCCCGCGCGCTCCGCGCTCCGGCCGGCGAGATCTCCGCCGTTCTCCCCTCCCCCCTTGTGGGGGAGGGGTCGGGGGTGGGGGGTACGCCGCGCGCACCGGACCCCCAGGAACGCGTCACCCCCTCTCCCAGCATTGGGAGAGGGGGCCGGGGGGTGAGGGCCCGCCGTTGCCAGGGACTCTCCGCCGTCGGATCGCAGGTCGTTCGCCAGAGTGCGGAAACGTACGCAACGGTGTGGGCCGGGGCGGGGCCCGGGATGCATGATGTTGATCGAAGCCAGTCGGAGCATTCCCATCCAGAAACGGGTTGCATCATGCCTGCTTCGCCCCGATCGACCACCCGCCCGACGCACCGCGCCGGCTTCCTGCTCACCTTGCTGGTCCTCACGGCGTGTCAGGGGCAGGACGACCGCTCACCCGGGGTGCTGCACCCCGTCGATCGGCTTCTGGCGTACCCCCTGGAACCGTCGTCGACCGTCGACCTGCGATCGAGCCGGCCCATCTCCGGCTCCTCGCGGGCGCGCGACTATTTCCGGGTCGGGTCGGACCCCGTCCGGATCGGCACACTCAACGGGGCCCGTGAAACCGTCTTCGGGAAAGTCCAGGACCTCGCCGTGGATGCCCGGGGAAACCTGTACGTGCTGGACCAGCGGTACAACGAGGTGCGGGTCTTCGACAGCTCCAACCAGTACCAGTACTCCATCGGCAAGGCCGGCCGCGGCCCCGGGGAGCTCTACTCTCCGCAGGCCATCACGGTGGACAGCGCCGGGCGCCTGTACGTGGCCGACGTTCCGGGCGTGATCCACGTCTTCGATCCCACGCCGGACGGGCTCGCTTACCGGGAGACGCTCAACGTCGAGATCGGCGTCCTCGACATGTGCGCGATGGGGGACGCGCTGTACGTCAACGGCACGTCGTCCGCCAATCGGCACGTGATCCACCAGTTCGATCTGCGGGGAAAGCCGGTACGCTCCTTCGGCAGGATCTACAAGTCCGACGACCCGATGGTCAACTTCCAGCTCGCCCGGGGACACCTCGCGTGCATCCCGGAAGAACGGATGGTGGCCTTCGTTCCCGCTTCGATCCTCCCGGTGGTGATCGGATACCGGGCGGACGGCTCCGCCGCGTGGGTGTCGCGGTTCGCGGGATACAGGCCGGTCCACCTGACGCAGACGGCGAACGGCAGCTCCGTCGACCTCCCCGCGGACGGCTTCAACCAGGTCGACATGGTCTCGTACCTCCCCTCCGGCTCGCTCCTGGTCCAGGTAGCCACACGGCTGCCGAACCCGACGACGCGTGAGCCGGAGCTCCGTGAGATACGCAGCTACGCGTTCTCGATCCGCTCCGGAGAGGGCTCCTTCGTCTCGTCGACGCTTCCCCTGATCGGGGTAGCCGACCGGAAACGGTTCGTTTCGACGTCCGAAGACCCGTATCCCACGATCACGATCCACGGCTTCGCGGCCGTCCGATGAGGCTCCCGGGAACCGGCGCTTCGCCTCGCGTCTACACGGTCGGCGTGGCTGCGCTGGCCATGGCGCTCGCGCTCGGGCTGGCTCTGCCGAAGCTGGCTCCCGCGGTCGGCGCGTCTCTTTCCCGATCCCCGGACCGGCCGTCGTACGTGCCCGCCTTCGAGCTGAAGGAGGGCCGCCAGATCGCCCTCGTCTACGTGGGCAAGGCTGCCTGTGCATGGTCCAACCGCGAGGAGATGCCCCCGGCGGTGGAGAGCATCAAGCTGAGCCTGCTGCGGCAGGCGCGCGAGCGGAACGCGTCGTTCGTCGTGATTGGCATCGCACCGGACTGGGCCCCTGAAAGAGGCATCGCACACCTTTCCAAGTTCGGGCGCTTCGACGAGATCGCTACCGGGAGCAGCTGGTCGAACACGCTCGCGGGCACCCTGGAAGGCTTCGCGGGGAGGGTGTCGACGCCCACGGTCCTCGTCCTCGAGCGCACGGTCGAGGTCAGAGGCGGCGGCGCTTCCGCGGGGGCGCGTGAGATCAGCAACCGGCGGCTGCTGGCAAAGAAGATCGGGGTCTTCGAAATCCGGAAATGGGCCCGCGGCGGAGCCGTGCTGCCCGATTTCCAGGACGTAGACGACACCGGTACGGACCGGGCGCGAGCGCGCCCGGCCAGACCCTCTCCCGAGGAGGCACCATGACAGTCTGGATGCGCAGCAGGATCACCCTGGGTCTCGCCCTGTCCGTCCTGACGGGTGCGCTGGTCGCCGAGCGCCTCTCCTCCCAGGAAGAGGACACGGCGGTCGGGGTCATCGACGTCGGCAGTGAGATCGATCCCAAGTGCGAGTACGACGCCTGCTTCACGGATGGCAACTGCAACCAGCACACCGAGAAGTGGAGCTGCGACGAGACCGCGAAGGGGTGCCAGTCCAGATACTGCTAAGGGAGCGAGCCGCGGCGGAGCCGGGTAGGCCCGCGCCTCCCCGGCTCCGCCGTAGCGCCACGCGCAGGCCGGTTGCAGCGCCTCGACAGCTCGTTCAGCACGACCTCGAACCCGCCCCGCGTCCGAAGCTCGGTCGGACAGACGCCCAGGGATCGCCGGAGCTGATTGCGGAACGAGTTCACCGAGGAGAAGCCCAGGCTCAACGCCACGCTTTCCACCGAGCAGGCCGAGTCCTGCAGGAGATGGGCGGCGCAGAGCAGCCGGAGCCAGACGATCAGCTTCCCGATGGAAGGGAGCCCTTCCTTCTTGAGGTGCTCACGCAACGTCTTCGTGTCGCGGTGATAGAAGCGGGCAGCCGTTCCCGGCGTGAGGGGGAGCCGTACGTTCTGGATCAGGTACCGGATCAACGCCTCGGTCTCGGGGGTGAGGCGGTTGCCGAGCACCGCGACCACGTCGTTGGCGACCCGGTCGATCGGCAGCTCCTCCAGCAGAGCCAGGAGGGTGGCCGGCGTGTCGTCCACGTCCCGCGCCGCCACGCCACGTACCCCGGCGCTCGCCAGGCGGAGGATGTCCTGGGCGGCGCTCCGGTCGAAGTCCCCGTACGCGAAGAGCGCGGTGGTCGGGAACGCAGCCGCCCACGACGCGCAGGCATCGGCGTTCAGCTCACCCGATGCGTAGGGATCGAAGACCAGGATGTTCGGGGGTGACGTGCGCGCGATCCGGAACGCGTCCGCCCAGTCGTCGGCAAAGCAGAGCTGATGCACCCCGGCATCGGGGCGATGGACCTTCGAGGCGGCCTGGATCCGGGCCCGCATGACGGGATCCGGGAGGAGAGCGAGAAGGTTTGTCATCGAAGCGAATTCCTGCAAAAGAATGTTCTCGCCGAACTGCGTGAACAAACCGATGCGTAAGAGAGCTCCCTGCGCCCGTTCTCGACCTCTGTCAACGCGCAGTCCTCGCAGTCGCGAGGTGGGCGTTTATTAGGCGACAAGTATTCAGCACTAAGCGCGCCACGAGCCCTGCGTCGGGCGAATGAATTCGCTGCAACGAAGGCACGAAGTCCGCCTTCGCGGACTGGCGGGCTGCGCCCGCGCGCTCCGCGCTCCGGTCGGCGAGATCTCCGTCGTGCTCCCTTCCCCCCTTGCGGGGGAGGGGTCGGGGGAGGGGGGTACCCGACGCGCCGCACCCGATGGGTCGCTCCGTCGTTGTCGTTCGCGGTTCCGCAGTACCCATAAAATCCGTGACGGAGGGAGACACCGGGGCAGTTTCCGGTGGCTCACTCCGGGGCGGGGAGACTCGCGGCGGTTTCGCGAGGCTCACCGCCCCCGCGCAGGAGACCGGACGGCCGTTTCGTCCGGGCTCCGGAGCGGCCCCAAACCCGCAGAACCCCTCTCCACCCACCGCGCAAGCTGGCGCAAACCCGCTTCCCCCACTAAGTTTAACCGCCTTTGCGGGGAGAAAAGCACCCAGCCGAGATGTGCTGGGGCTTTCGTGTTTCAGGGCCCGGAAACCCCTCCGCCGCCCCGACCCCGTTCCGCGCGACCCCTGAGCCCGTGCCGGACAAGACCGACCGCATCCTGTACGTCCAGTACTACAACCCCGCGGCCTACCCCCCGCTGGAGCACTCCTCGCACGTCCTCGCCGGAGCCGGGTGGAGCGTCCGCTTCCTCGGGGCCCGGCTCGGCGCGGTGGGCGCCCTGGAATTCCCCCCGCACCCGCGCATCGAGGTGCGCGAGCTGCCGGAGGCCGCGCCCGGCTGGCGCCAGAAGCTCAACTACCTGCGGTTCTGCCTCTGGGTCGTGGCGAACGTCCTGGCCTGGCGGCCTCGCTGGGTGTACGCCTCGGACGTGATGGCGGCGCCGCCGGCGCTGGCGGCCATGCTCCTGGGCGCGCGGGTGGTCTACCACGAGCACGACTCCCCCAACCCCACCGGGGGCGAGGGGCTCTTCCTGCGGCTCTGCCTGGCCGCGCGGCGGCGCCTGGCGCGCACCGCGGACGCGCTGGTGCTCCCCAACGCGGAGCGCGCGGAGCACGTGTCGCGCACGGTGGCGGGGGGACGCGCCGCCACGACCGTCTGGAACTGCCCGCTCCGCGAGGAGGTCCGCCCGGAGCGCGCGCCCCTGGACCCGGACGGGCCGGTGCGCGTGCTCTACCACGGCTCCATCGTCCCGGAGCGGCTCCCGCTCTCGGTGCTGCACGCGGTGGCCGCGGCGTCGGAGCGGACGGAGCTGGTGGTGGCGGGGTACGTGCCGCCGGGGGCGGAGGGGCACGTGGAGGCGATGCGCGCCGAGGCGGAGCGGCTGGGGATCGGGCACCGCTTCACCTACGCGGGGCCGGTGCCCCGCCGGAAGGACCTCCTGGACCTGTGCGCCACCTGCGACGTGGGGCTGGCGCTGATGCCGCTCCGCAGCGGCGACGTGAACCTGCGGGCCATGACGGGCGCCTCCAACAAGGCGTTCGACTACCTGGCGTGCGGTCTGGCGCTGGTGGTCTCGGACCTCCCGGACTGGCGGGCGATGTTCGTGGACGCGGGGTTCGCCGTGGCGTGCGACCCCCGCGACGAGGGGAGCATCGAGCGCGCGCTCCGCGGCTACGCGGTGGACCCGGCGCGGCTCCGCGCCATGGGGGAGCGCGGGCGCAGGCGGGTGGCGGCGGAGTGGAACTACGAGACGCGCTTCGCCCCGGTGCTCGACCTCCTGTCGCGCCCCGGAGCGCCCGCGGTGGCGGCGGCACCCTCGCTCCCGGCGGTGGGACGGTGAAGGTCACGGTGCTGGTGGGGGGGCGCTTCTTCGCCTTCGACATCGCGCGCGAGCTGCAGCGCCAGGAGATGCTGGCCGGGGTGGTGACGGCGTACGGGCGCGCCCCCAGGGAGGGGATCGGGTGGACGCGGCTGCGCTGGAACCCGCTGGTGGAGGCGGTGTCGCGCTGGGAGCGCAGGCGCGGGCGCATCCCCGACCCGGAGATCGACTTCCGCGCCTCGTCGCGCTTCGGGCGCTGGGCGGCGCGCAACCTCCCCCGCTGCGACGTGCTCCAGGGGTGGACGGGGTACACGCTGGAGTCCATCCCGGTGGCGCAGGCGCGCGGGACCACGGTGATGGCCACGCGCGCGAGCGCGCACATCCGCACGCAGGCGGAGCTGCTGGAGGCGGAGTACGGCGCCTTCGGCTTCCCGGCCGCGCCGGTGAGCCCGCGGATGATCGAGCGCGAGTGCGAGGAGTACGAGCGCGCGGACTACGTGCAGGTGTTCTCCACCTTCGCGCTGAAGTCGTTCCTGGAGCGCGGCTTCGCCCGGGAGCGGATGGTGCTGACCCCGCTGGGGGTGGACATGGCGGAGGTGGCCCCGGCGGGGGAGGGCCCGGCGCCGCGCCGCGACGGGGAGGGGCCGCTCCGCGTGCTGTACCTGGGGCAGGTGGGGCTGCGGAAGGGGGCGCACTACCTCCTGGACGCGGCGAAGCGGCTGGGTCCGGAGGCGGTCTCGGTGTCGCTGGTGGGCGGGCTGGCGCCCGAGGGGGAGCTGCTCCTGCGGCGGCACGCGGCGGGGGACGAGTGGAAGGGGAAGGTGCCGCGCTCGGAGCTGCGGCGCGTCTTCGCGGAGCACGACGTGCTGATCCTCCCCTCGGTGGAGGACGGCTTCGGGGCGGTGGTGTGCGAGGCCATGGCGGCGGGGCTCCCGGTGATCGCCACCACCAGCACCGGCGGCCCGGACGTGATCGACGACGGGCGCACGGGGGTCATCATCCCCCCGGCCTCCGTGGACGCGATCGCGGAGTCGCTGGCCGCCTTCG
This sequence comes from uncultured Gemmatimonadales bacterium, assembly GCA_963733105.1. Lineage (GTDB taxonomy): Bacteria > Gemmatimonadota > Gemmatimonadetes > Longimicrobiales > Longimicrobiaceae > JAFAYN01. The sequence continues at coordinate 896,642 of CAVTCB010000018.1, forward strand.
CGGACGACCGGGAGCGCTGCCGCGAGATGGGGCGCGCCGCGGCGGAGGCGATGCGGACCACCCGCACCTGGCGGCAGTTCGTGGACGACATGGTGGCGCAGTACGGCGCGGCGCGGGCGCGGCGGGTGACGGGGGCGGACGGTTGCGCGTCCTGATCGTCGGCGAGGAGGCGCCGGGGGCGCTGTCCGACTCGTACGCGCGCGCCTTCCGCTCGCTGGGGGCGGAGGTGCGGCGCTTCTGCCCGCGGCGCGCGTACGCGGAGGCGCTCCCGCTCCCGGGCGCGGGGACGCGCGTGGGGAAGCGGCTCCTCCGCGCGGTGGCGCTCCCGGTGTTCAACCGGCGCGTGCGCGACGAGCTGGCGGACGAGGGGGCCGACCTGGTGCTGGTGGTGAAGGGGGAGGAGCTGAGCGCGGAGACGGTGCGCTGGCTCCGGGAGCGGACGGGGGCGCCGGTGGTCAACTTCTACCCGGACGACCCCTTCGGCGAGGCGCGCTCCAACCGCATGGCGTACGGCACGGAGACGCTCGCGGCGTACGACGCCTGCTTCACCTTCGCGCGCCACCTCTTCCCGGCGTACCGCCACGTCGGGGTGGAGCGGGTGCACTACCTCCCCTTCGCGCGCGACCCGGACCAGCACTCCCCGCCGGAGGCCCCGGGGGAGCCGGAGTTCGAGGTGGTGTTCGTGGGGAACCTGGACGCGGAGCGGGTGCGCTGGCTGGAGCCGCTGGCGGCGGCGGGGCTGCGGCTGGCGGTGTTCGGGGAGCACACCACGGCGGCGCTCCCGGGGCGCAGCCCGCTCCGCGCGGCCACCTTCCTCCCGGCGTCGTACGGGGAGGGGCTGGCGCGGGCGCTGGCGCGGGGGGCGGTGTCGCTGAACGTGATGCGCCTGCAGAACGCGGGGAGCCACAACATGCGCTCCTTCGAGTCGCCCGCGTGCGGGGCCTTCACGCTGAGCCAGCGGACGCCGGAGCTGGCGGAGCTGTTCCGCGAGGGGGAGGAGGTGGCGCTCTTCGGGAGCCCGGAGGAGATGGTGGCGGAGGCGCGCCGCTGGCTGGCCGACCCGGAGGGGCGCCGCCGGGTGGCGGAGGCGGGGTTCCGGCGGGTGGAGCACGACACCTACGCGGCCCGCGCGGCGGAGGTGCTGCGCCGGGTGGGACCCGCGGTCCCGGCGGGGGCGCCGTGAGCGGCGCCGCCCGCGCTCCGCGCCGGGTGGCGGTCTTCACCTCGCACCCCATCCAGTACCAGGCGCCGCTCTTCCGCGAGCTGGCCGCGCGGCCGGAGCTGGACGCGACGGTGTTCTTCGGCTCGCGGCACGGCCTGGACGACGCCTTCGACGCGGGGTTCGGCGCCTCCTTCCGCTGGGACGTCCCGCTCCTGGAGGGGTACCGGAGCGTCTTCCTGGAGAACCGCGCGCGCCGTCCGGACGTCTCCTCCTTCCGCGGGGTGAGCGTCCCCGGGATCGCGGAGCACTGGCGGCCGGGCGCCTTCGACGCGGCGCTGGTGCTGGGGTGGCAGACGCTGGGGCACCTCCAGGCGATGCGCGCCGCGCGCCGGGCCGGGATGGCGCTCTTCCTCCGCGGCGAGTCCAACCTGGGGATGCGGCCGGGGTCGTCGCTCAAGGCGCGGCTGCGGCAGGCTCTCTGGGTCCCGGTGCGGACGCGGCTCTACCGCGAGGGGTTCGCGCGGGTGGACGGCTTCCTCACCATCGGCACCCGCAACGCGGAGTACTACCGCCACTTCGGGGTGGACGCGGGGCGGCTGTACCCGGCCCCCTACTGCGTGGACAACGCGCAGTTCGCCCTCCCGCCGGAGCGGCGGGCGGAGGCGCGGCGCCGGGTGCGGGCGCGGATCGGGGCGGGGGAGGGCGACGTGGTCTTCACCAGCGCGGCCAAGCTGCTGGAGCGCAAGCGCCCCCTCGACCTGCTGGAGGCGTTCCGCGCCCTGGACCGTCCCGACGCGCGGCTGGTGTTCCTGGGCGACGGGCCGGAGCGGCCCGCGCTGGAGGCCCGCATCGCGGAGCACGGGGTGGCGGAGCGGGTGGCCATCTCCGGCTTCGTGAACCAGTCGGAGATCCCGGAGTGGTACGCGGCCTCCGACGCGCTGGTGCTCCCCTCCGACCGGATGGAGACCTGGGGGCTGGTGGTGAACGAGGCCATGGCCGCGGGGCTCCCCGTGCTGGTCTCCGACGCCGCCGGGTGCGCCCCCGACCTGGTCCGGGAGGGGGAGAACGGCTGGACCTTTCCCTGCGGCGACGTCCCCGCGCTGGCGGAGCGGATGCGCCGCCTCGCGGAACTTTCCGCGGACAAACGTGCACTAATGGGCTCCCGTTCCCGCGAGGTCGTCTCGCGGTGCACGGTGGGCCACGTCGCGGACGCGCTGGTCCGCGCCCTCGACGAGCGACTGCCCCGATGATGCCTCGAACTCCCGTCCCCGCCGCGCGCCCCGTTCCCCGTCCCGCCCCCCGGCGGGCCCGGCCCAGGCGCAAGTGGCCGGCGCAGCTGGTGGTGGCGATCCTGGCGCTGGTACCGGCCTGGTTCATCCTGACCACCGACCCGCGCGTCCCCACCTCGGTGAAGACGCAGGCGGCGCTCCTCTGGGTGCTCTGCTTCATCCCCTCGTGGGACTACTTCTCCCGCCAGTCGGGGAAGCGCCCGCCGCTCCCCTTCCTCCCGGTGGTGGGGATGCTGTTCGGCGTGTACTTCGCCCTTCCCATCATCGCGCCCGTGGGCTTCCTCCCGGCGGGTCGGCTGACCATCAACGCCACCACCGAGTACACGCGCCCGGTGCTGGTGGCGCTGGTGGGGTGGATCTCGCTGGGGGCCAGCTACCTGCTGATGGGGCACCTCTACCGACCGAGCCGCCCCGACCCGAAGATGGGGTGGCACCCGGACGTGATCCGCCGCTGGGGCTTCGTCATGCTGTACGGCGGGCTGGTGGTGGAGATGGTCCGGCGCGAGTTCTACATCCCCTCCATCCTGCGCGGCGCGCTCTTCTTCTCGGCGACGCTGGCCTGGTTCGGGGCGGCGCTCCTGGTGGTGCTGGCGACGCAGGGGCGGCTCTCCCGCCCCGCGAAGCTCGCCGTCGCGGTGGCCGTCCTGGCGGGGATCACCATCCAGCTCACCGGCGGCCTCACCTCGTACGTGGCGGTGTGGGTCGGGGTGGTCTTCCTTTCCGTCTGGATCGGGCGGGGGAGCCTCCCGCGCAAGTGGATCCTCTCGCTGGTGGTGGCGGCGCTCCTCCTGCTGGCGGTGCGCTCGGTGATCGAGGAGTTCCGCAACGTGGCCTGGTTCACCCGCTCCATGACCTTCACCGAGCGGATCGAGTTCGCCTACGTGCTGATCGACGCCAAGATCCGCACCGAGGGGCTGGTGGACTCCGCCGTGGAGGGGTGGACCAAGTCCGGGCGCTGGGGGACCATCGACATCTACGCCCACGTGGTGCGCGAGACGCCGGAGCGCATCCCGTACTGGAACGGCGAGACCTACTACTCGCTGGTGGGGATGGCGGTGCCGCGCGTCCTGTGGCCCAGCAAGCCGAACAAGATGCTGGGGCAGGAGTTCGGGCACCGCTACAACTTCCTGCTCAGCGACGACGTCCGCACCTCCATCAACCTCCCGTACTTCGTGGAGTTCTACGCGAACTTCGGGTTCTTCGGGGTGCTGATCGGGATGGCGATCGTGGGGGCCATCTACCGCGTCCTGCAGCGCCTGGTGAACGCGCCGGGGCAGAGCCCGCTGATGTCCATCGTGGGGCTGATCCTCCTGTTCCCGCTGTTCAACATCGAGTCCGACTTCTCGCTCACCTTCGGCGGGCTCCTGCTGAACGGGCTGGCGACGTACATGGTGCTCCGCTTCCTGGCGCGGCGCTCCGCCCTGGCGACGTACGAGCAGGCCGCCGCGGCGCAGCGCCGCCGCACCCTGGGGCGCCTCCAGACGCTCCACAGCCCCGGATGACCGTCTCCACGGCGCGCGCGGAGCCCGTCGCGGCGGACGCGGGCGGCGCGCCTCCCCGCGTGCCGGGGCGCGCGGGGCTGGGCGTGGTGAGCCTGGGGCAGGGGGGGGACGGGATCGCCTACGTGGCGCGCCTCCTCCAGCGGGCGTGCGGCGACCTGTGCGGCGTCCCGCCGCGGGTGCTGGAGCTGGCCCCCGCCTCCCCGGGCGGGGTGACCGTGGGCGAGAGGACGCGCTTCCTGGCCCGCCTCCTCTCGGACGCCGCCCTGGAGCGCGCCGACTGGTGGATCTTCAACCACGTCGGGATCGCCCAGGCGCAGGGGTGGGTCCCCGGCATCCTGCGCCGCCCCTACGCCGTGTTCCTCAACGGGATCGAGGCGTGGGACCCCGGGCTCACCCCCGCCCGCCGCGCCGTGATCCGCGACGCCACCGTGCGCGTCGCCATCTCGCGCTACACCGCGCGTCGCGTCGCCGGGCTCTTCCCCGACGTGGGCCCCATCGTCCCCTGTCTCCTGGGGCTCCTCCCGGAGGCCGCCTCCGCCGCGGGCGAGCCCGACGCCGACCTGCTGGAGCGGGTGGGGCCGCGGAGCGTCGCCATCGTGGGGCGGATGAGCGCCTCGGAGCGCTACAAGGGGCACGACCAGCTCATCGAGTGCTGGCCCGCCGTGCTGGAGCGCGTCCCCGACGCGCAGCTGGTGGTGGCCGGCCGCGGCGACGACCTGGAGCGCCTGCGCCGCAAGGCCGAGGACGCCGGGGTGGGCGACCGCGTCCTCTTCGCCGGCTTCGTCTCGGACGCCACCCTGCACGCCCTGCTGCGGCGCGCGGGGGCGTTCGCCATGCCCAGCCGGGGCGAGGGGTTCGGGCTGGTCTACCTGCAGGCCATGCAGGCGGGGCTCCCCTGCGTCGGCTCGGTGGCGGACGCGGCGGGGGACGTGATCGTGGACGGGGAGACCGGGTTCCTGGTGGAGCCGGACGACCTCGCGGGGCTCGCCTCCTCGATCGCCCGGCTCCTGGAGGACGGGGAGCTGCGCGGGCGCTTCGGCGAGGCGGGGCGGCGCAGGTTCGAGCAGGAGTTCACCTACGAGCGCTACCGCGACCGGCTGGGTCGGGTGCTCGTGGACGCGTTCGGGACCACGGGGCGGAGGGGGCGCTGATGTGCGGGATCGCGGGGGTGCTGGGAGGGCGCGACGCGGAAGCGGTGGCGCGGCGGATGACCGCCTGCATCCTGCACCGCGGCCCCGACGGGGGCGAGGTGGCCGCGCTGGCCGACGCGGCGGGGCGCCCGGGGGGCGCCTTCTCGCACCGGCGGCTCTCCATCATCGACCTGTCCCCCGGCGGGCACCAGCCCAAGCGCACCCCGGACGGCCGCTACACCCTGGTCTTCAACGGGGAGATCTACAACTACCGCGCGCTGCGCGAGGAGCTGCGGCGCGAGGGCGAGACGTTCCGCAGCGAGTCGGACACCGAGGTGCTCCTCCTGGGGTGGGCGCGCCACGGCCACGCCTTCCTGGACCGGCTGCGGGGGATGTTCGCCTTCGCCCTCTGGGACCGCGACGAGGGGTGCGCCTGGCTGGCCCGCGACCCGTTCGGGATCAAGCCGCTGTACGTGTCCGCCGCGCAGGGCGGGGTCCTCTTCGCCAGCGAGGTGCGCGCGGTGCTGGCCTCGGAGCGGGTCCCGCGGCGCCTCGCCCCCGACGCCGTGGCCGCCTACCTGGCCGCCGGCTCCGTCCCCGAGCCGCTGACGCTGGTGGAGCGGGTGCGCTCCATCCCGCCCGGGACCGTGGTCCGCGTCGCCGTGCAGGGCGGGGTGGCCGCCGCCGACGCGCCGGTCGCCTACACCCGCGGCCCCTGGACCGGCGGGGAGGGGGAGCGCGACCCCCGCGCCGCCGCCGCCCTGGTGCGCGCGGCGCTGCGCGACTCCGTGGAGCACCACCTGGTGGCCGACGTCCCGGTGGCGTTCTTTTTGTCCGGCGGGATCGACTCCTCCGCCGTGGTGGCGCTGGCCTCCGAGGTGGCCGGGGGGGAGCTGGAGACCTTCACCGTGGTCTTCGACGAGCAGGAGTTCAGCGAGGCCGGCCCCGCGCTCGCCGTCGCCCGCCGCTTCGGCACCCGGCACCACGAGATCCCGCTCTCCGGGGAGGCGATGCTCGCCTCCCTCCCCGCCGCCTTCGCCGCCATGGACCAGCCCTCCATGGACGGGCTGAACACCTACGTGGTGAGCGGCGCCGTGCGCGAGCGGGGGATCAAGGTGGTCCTCTCCGGCCTGGGCGGGGACGAGGTCTTCGCCGGCTACCCCTCCTTCCGCCGCGCGCGCCGCGTCGCCCCGCTCTGGGGCGCCACTGCCCCGCTGCGCCGGCTGGCCGGCTCCGCCGCCTCCCGCGTGGGGGGCGTGCGCGGAGAGAAGGCCGCGCTCCTCCTGGAGGGCGACGACCCGGCGCGCGCCGCCTACCGCGCCTCCCGCACCCTCCTGGGGGACCGCCTGGTGCGCGCGCTCACCGGGCGCGGCGCGCCCTCCACGCTGGGGGCGCCGCCGCGCGGCCTCCCGCTCCTGCGGCGCGTCTCCTGGTACGAGACGCACGGCTACATGCGCGACACCCTGCTGCGCGACAGCGACGTGTTCAGCATGGCGCACGCCCTGGAGCTGCGCGTCCCTTTCGTGGACCGCGGCGTGGTGGCCGCCTCCTGCGCCGTGGACGACGCGCTCAAGCTGGCCCCCGGCGCCTCCAAGCCCCTCCTGGTGGCCGCCGTCGCCGACCTCCTCCCGCGCGAGGTGTGGGACCGCCCCAAGCAGGGCTTCACCCTCCCCTTCGAGCGGTGGCTGCGCGGCGCGCTGCGCGACGAGGTGTCGCGCGCCTTCACCCCCGCGCGCCTGGCCGGCGCCGGCCTCCGCCCCGCCCCCGTGCGCCGGCTCTGGGAGGGGTTCCTGCGCGGCGAGGGCGTGGGGTGGAGCCGCCCCTGGGCGCTCTACACCCTGGTCCGCTGGGCCGAGGAGAACGGAGTCGGGCTGGAGGCCGCCGCGGCCGAGGCCTCCCCCGAGCCCGTGCTCGCCGCCGGATGAAGGTCCTGCACGTCATCGCCGGGGTCGCCCCGCGCTACGGGGGCCCCAGCGTCGCGGTTCACGCCATGGCGCGCGAGGCCGCCGCGCTGGGCGCCGAGGTCACCGTCGTCACCACCGACGCCGACGGCGCCGGGCGCCTCCCCGTCCCCCTGGACCGCCCGGTGGAGCGCGACGGCGTGGAGTACCGCTACTTCCCCCGCTCCCTCCCCGGGGAGTGGAAGTTCTCCTGGCCGCTCACCCGCTGGCTGTTCGAGAGCGTCGGCCACTACGACGCCGTGCACGTCCACGCCCTCTTCTCCTACACCACCATCCCCGCCTGCCGCGCCGCCGCCCGGCGCGGCGTCCCCTACGTGCTGCGCCCCCTGGGGACGCTGGACCCCTGGAGCCTGGGGCAGGGCGGGGGGAAGAAGCGCCCCTACCTGGCCATGGTGGAGCGCGCGCACCTGCGCCGCGCCGGCGCCATCCACGTCACCTCCGACGCCGAGGCCGAGGGCGTGGCCGCGCTGGGCTACGGCGACCGCGTGCGGGTGATCCCGCTCGGCGTCGAAGCCCCGGGCTTCGCCGCCGCCGGCGCCGGGGAGCGGGCGAGCGGCGGCCGCCTCCGCCTCCTCTTCCTTTCCCGGCTGCACCCCAAGAAGGGGCTCCCCCTGGTGTTCCGGGCCATGGCGCAGCTCGCCGCCAGCGGCCGGGCCGACACCGAGATCGACGTCGCCGGGACCGGGGACGACGCCTACCGCGCCGAGCTGGAGGCGCTGGCCGTGGAGCTGGGAATCCGCGACCGCGTCCGCTTCCTGGGCCACCTCGCCGGCGAGGCCAAGGCTCGCGCCTTCGCCGGCGCCGACGCCTTCGTCCTCCCCTCCTACCAGGAGAACTTCGGGATCGCCGTCGCCGAGGCGCTCGCCGCCGGGCTCCCCGTGCTGGTGTCCGACGCCGTGGGAATCGCCCCCGAGGTCGCCGCGGCGGAAGCGGGGCTCGTCGTCCCCACCGACGCCACGGCCGTCGCGCTGGCCCTCGACACCCTGGCCGCCGACCCCGAGCGCCGCGCGCGGATGGGGCGGAGCGGCGCCGCGCTGGCGCGCGCGCGCTACTCGTGGAGCGAGACCGGGCGCAGGCTGATGGAGCTGTACGGCGAGCTGTCCGCCGCCCGGGCCGCGGGGGCGCGGCGGTGAGCGTCCCGGTCACCGCCATCGTCCTCACCTTCAACGAGGAGGACAACCTCCCCGACTGCCTGGCCTCCCTGGCCGGGTGGGTGGACGAGATCTTCCTGGTGGACTCCGGGAGCACCGACGCCACCCTGGAGATCGCCGCGCGCCACGGCGCGCGCGTCTTCCCCCACCCCTTCGAGGGTCACTCCCGCCAGTGGGCGTGGGCGCTCCGCGAGCTCCCCGTCGGGCACGAGTGGGTCCTGGGGCTGGACGCCGACCAGCGCGTCACCCCCGAGCTGCGGCGCGAGCTGGAGCGCGTCTTCCTGCGCGCCCCCGCCGAGCTGGAGGGAGTCGACGGCGTGTTCGTGCGCCGCCGGCAGATCTTCCGCGGGAGCTGGATCCGGCACGGCGGCTACTACCCCAAGTACCTCCTCAAGCTGTTCCGGCGCGGCGCCGTGCGCTTCGACGAAAAGGACCTCCTGGACCACCACTTCTACGTCGCCGGGCCCACGCGGAACCTCCCCTTCGACATCCTGGAGGACAACCGGAAGGAGAACGACATCGCCTTCTGGATCGACAAGCACAACCGCTACGCCCGGCTGCACGCCCGCGAGGAGCTGGCGCGGAGCGGGCCGGGGAGCTGGGTCATCGAGCCCTCCCTCACCGGGAGCCCCGACCAGCGCGTGGTGTGGCTGAAGCAGCGGTGGTACCGGATGCCGCTCTTCGTGCGGCCCATGGCCTACTTCGTCTACCGGTACTTCTTCCGCCTCGGCTTCCTGGACGGCAAGCAGGGGTTCATCTTCCACTTCCTGCACGCCTTCTGGTACCGGCTCCTGGTGGACATCCACCTGGACACGCTCCGGGAAGCGGAGCGGGGCGGGGATTCGACGACGGTTCGAAAAGGGAACGGATGAGCGGAACGCACGTGGAGTACGGGTGGAAGGACGCCGGGCAGAAGAGCTCGCACGAGTACCTCCTCCCCGCCCTGGAGCGGGAGCTCGTCTCCATGTCCGGGGGGCGGCCCATGCGCATCCTGGACCTCGGGTGCGGGAACGGGTACCTCACGGCGCAGCTCGCGGCCGCGGGGCACACCGTGGTGGGGGCGGACGTGTCGCGCGACGGGATCGAGGCCGCGCGCGTGGCGTACGGCACCTCCGAGCGGCTGCGCTTCGAGGTGTGCTCCGTGTACGACGACGACCTGCGCGAAGTGGTGGGGGGGGAGGTGGACTGCGTGGTCTCGCTGGAGGTGATCGAGCACCTGTACCTCCCCAAGCGGCTGTTCGAGCAGAGCTTCGCCGTGCTGCGGCCGGGGGGGCGCCTCGTGCTCTCCACGCCGTACCACGGGTACCTCAAGAACCTGGCGATCTCGGTGCTGGACGGGTGGGACCACCACTGGGCGGTGGACTGGGACGGGGGTCACGTGAAGTTCTTCTCGCGGCGGACTCTGGAGCGGATGGCGACGGCGGCGGGGTTCCGTGACCTGCGGTTCAACGGGGTGGGGCGGGTGCCGGGGCTGTGGAAGTCGATCTTCCTGACGGGTGTGAAGCCGTAGGCGGGTTTTCCCGACGAGGTGGGGCCGCTCCGGAGCCCGGCCAAACAGCGGCCGGTCTCCTGCGCGGGGGCGGTGAGCCTCGCGAAACAGCCCGCGAGTCTCCCCGCCCCGGAGTGAGCCACCGGAAACAGCCCCGGTGTCTCCCTCCGAGAGGATCATACGGGTACGGCGAACGGCGGGGCCGGGATCTCGATAGGTCCCGGCCCTCCGATTTCCGGCGGCATCCTGCCCCCCACCCCCGGCCCCTCCCCCACAAGGGGGGAGGGGAGAACTACGAGGATCTCGCGCGTATCAAACCCTCTCCCAGGATTGGGAGAGGGTGCGAGCCTGAGCGAGCGGGTGAGGGCCCACCTCAGAACAGGCAGCGGCAGGTGCCGTCCTCCGCGTCGCAGCGGCCGCCGAAGGGGCCGAAGATCTTGCAGACCCGGTCGCACGTCTCCGGGTCGCAGGTGGGCGGAGCGGCGCTCCGGGCCGGCGAGGCGAGGGCCTGCGTGGTCCCGAAGGCCAGCGAGGCCGCGATGGCGGCGCCGAACACGCTCCGGCGGATCCGATCGGTCGAGCGTCTCATGCGTCCCTCCCCTATCGGGTCCCGTAGCAGAAGCAGCCTCCCCGCGAGCAGAACCCCTCCGCGTAGCCCAGCGTGCGGCAGAGCTGCCTGCAGTCGACGGTGTTGCACACGGGCCCCTGCGCCGCCTCCCCCGGCGCGGCGAGCGCCTGCGTGGCTCCGAACCCCAGGGCGCCCACCAGGGCGGCCCCGAGGACCCCGTTCCGGGTCCTGTGCATCCACTTGCGCATTGGTCACCTCCTGACGCGTTGTGTGCTTGCCACCGGCCGCGGTGGCGGGCTGGCGGCAAGCAGGTGTGACGCAACTCGCAAGCCATTGTGTGTCATTCTCTTGGGTGGTTATCGTCAGTCCGCGAAGGCGGACTTCGTGCCGTCGTTGCAGCGACTTCAGTCGCCCGACTCCCGGGCCGGCGCCCGCCCTTGAGCCAACCCCGTAAACTCCGTTATATTCCACGCTTTATGTATTCCGCGCTCCCGCCCGGGCAGGAGCGCGGAAGCGGATGTGACGGCCGGCGCCCCGGCGCCGTCCTGGGGGTGCGCGGAGGGGGCGGTCGGGAATCAACCATCAGGGAATGCGGCATTTGGCGTCTCCATCCAACCACGCCCCGTCCGTCGCCTCCGGCGAGCGCCTCCCGGTGCTCGACGGCCTGCGCGGCGTGGCCATCCTGATGGTGATGCTCTACCACCAGACCCTGATCGGCGACGGCGGCCCGTTCGTCGACCAGGCCTGGTCCGCCGTGCTGGGCGTCGGCTGGGCCGGCGTGGACCTGTTCTTCGTCCTGTCCGGCTTCCTGATCACCGGCATCCTCTTCGACGCCAAGGGGAGCGGCGGCTACTTCCGCGCCTTCTACGCCCGGCGGGTGCTGCGCATCTTCCCGCTGTACTACGCCGTCGTCGCCTTCTCGCTCCTGGTGCTGCCGAACCTCGCGCACCCCAAGGCCGAGAACTTCGCGCGCGTCGCCGGGCAGGAGCCCTGGTACTGGCTGCACCTGTCCAACGTGGTCGTGGCCTCCAACCGCGACTTCTGGCACGGCATCCTGGACGTCGCCTGGTCGCTCTCCATCGAGGAGCAGTTCTACCTCGTCTGGCCGCTCGCCGTGTTCGCCCTCGGGCGGACGCCGCTGATGCGCCTCTGCGCGGCGCTGGTGGCCGGGGCGCTCGCGTGGCGCGTCGGGGCCCTGCTCCTGGGCGTGCACCCCGTCGCCGTGTACGTGCTCCCCCTCTCGCGGATGGACGCGCTCGCCGTGGGCGCCCTGGTCGCGCTCTGGGCGCGCGGCCCCGCGGGGATCGCCGCCCCGCTCCGCGCCGCGCGCCCCGTCGCGCTGGCCTCCGGGGCCGCGCTCCTCGGGATGCTGGTGGGGCTGCGGCGGCTGGACGCCTTCCAGCCCCTGGTGCAGACGGCCGGCTACACCCTGCTCGCGCTCCTCTTCGGCGCGCTGCTGACGCTGGCCGTCGCCGCGCGGCCGGAGTCGCGGTGGGCGCGCGCGCTGGACCGGCCCGCCCTGCGGACCCTGGGGAAGTACAGCTACGCCATGTACCTCTTCCACTTCCCCATCCGGGGCGTGCTGCGCGACGCGGTCTACGGGCCCGACCGCTTCCTGGTCCTGGCCGGCTCCGCCATCCCGGGGCAGATCCTGTTCTACGGGCTCTCCACCGCCGTGACCCTGCTCGCGGCCTGGCTGAGCTGGCACCTGTACGAGAAGCGCTTCCTCGCGCTGAAGAAGCACTTCCCGTACGGCGAGCGCCCCGCGGCGCCGGGGGTGGTGGGTAAGGTGGCTTTCGACCGGGTGGGCGCATGACGCGCCCCGTCCGGTGTTCCGCATAATCGAGATCGGCTCAATGGCATCCAACGTGTACGTCCTCGGCATCAACGCCTTCCACGGCGACGTTTCCGCCGTCCTCCTCCGCGACGGCCAGCTCGTCGTCGCCATCGAGGAGGAGCGCTTCCGCCGCATCAAGCACTGGGCGGGCTTCCCCACCCTCGCCATCCGGAAGTGCCTGGAGGTGGCCGGGATCGCCGGCGCCGACGTGGCCCACGTCGCCATCAGCCGCGACCCCAAGGCCAACCTCCTCCGCAAGGGGATGTACGCGCTCTCCAAGCGCCCCGACTTCGGCCTCATCCTCGACCGGCTCAAGAACTCCCAGAAGGTGCGCGACCTGCACGGGCCGCTCGCGGAGGCGCTCGGCGTCCCCCGCGACGACCTCCCCAAGGTGCACTTCGTGGAGCACCACCCCGCCCACCTGGCGAGCGCCTTCTTCGTCTCCCCCTTCGAGGACGCCGCCGTCTGCGCCATCGACGGCTTCGGCGACTTCGTCAGCACCTCGCTCGCCTCCGGGAAGGGGAACAAGCTGGAGGTGCTGGAGCGCGTCTACTTCCCGCACTCGCTGGGGATGCTGTACACCGCCGTCACCCAGTACCTGGGCTTCCTGGGCTACGGCGACGAGTTCAAGGTGATGGGGCTGGCCCCGTACGGCGAGCCGGTGTACGTGGAGCAGCTCCGCAACCTGGTGAAGCTGAAGCCGGACGGGCTCTTCGAGCTGGAGCTGAAGTACTTCCGCCACTGGTCCGAGGGCGTGGAGATGGAGTGGGACGGCGGGTACCCCACCCTCGGGAAGGTGTACTCCCCCGAGCTGGAGGCGCTGCTCGGGCCCGCGCGCGACCCCAAGGGCCCCCTGGAGAAGCGGCACGAGGACCTGGCCCGCTCGCTCCAGGCCGTGCACGAGGAGTGCGCCTTCCACGTCCTCAACGGGCTGTGGGAGCGCACCAGGAACCCGCGCCTGTGCATGGCCGGCGGGTGCGCCATGAACAGCGTCGCCAACGGCAAGATCCGGGAGAACACCCCGTTCCAGGAGGTCTACATCCAGCCCGCCGCCGGCGACAACGGCACCGCGCTGGGGGCCGCCTACCACGTGTGGAACCAGACCCTGGGGAACCCCCGCTCCTTCGTCATGGAGCACGGCTACTGGGGGACCGAGTACCCGCAGGCCGACGTCACCCCGCTGGTGGACGCCCGCGACGACGAGGAGTGGGAGTACTCGTACGAGCGCTACGGGAGCGAGGAGGAGACCTGCCGCGCCGTGGCCCGCCTCATCGCCGACGGGAACGTGGTGGGGTGGTACCAGGGGCGGATGGAGTGGGGCGCCCGCGCCCTGGGGAACCGGAGCATCGTGGCCGACCCGCGCCGCGCCGACATGCGCGACCTGATCAACACCAAGATCAAGTTCCGGGAGAAGTTCCGCCCCTTCGCCCCCTCCGTGCTGGAGGAGGCGCTGGACGACTACTTCGTGGACGGCGCCGCCGACCCCTTCATGCAGCAGGTGTACCCCGTGCGTCCCGACAAGCGCGAGGTCCTCCCCGCCATCACCCACGTGGACGGGAGCGGGCGCCTGCAGACGGTGAGCGAGCGCACCAACCCGCGCTACTACCGCCTCATCCGGGAGTTCGCCGCCATCACCGGCGTCCCGGTGGTGCTGAACACCTCGTTCAACGAGAACGAGCCCATCGTGGACACCCCGGAGCAGGCGCTGGACTGCTTCCTCCGCACCCGCATGGACGTCATCGTGGTGAACGACACCGTCATCCGCCGCCAGCCGGCGGAGAAGCTGGCGGCGGTGGGCGAGGATTGATGGCCGGGCGCCCCTCCGTCCTCTTCCTCAACCGCTTCTACTGGCCGGACGTCGCCGCGACCGGCCAGATGCTGACCGACCTGGCGGAGGCCGTGGCCGCCGCCGGGTGGGAGGTCACCGTGGTCGCCTCCCGCGCCGGGTACGCGGCCGACGGCGGCGACCTCCCGCGCGAGGAGACCCGGAACGGCGTGCGCATCCTGCGGGTGGACACCACCCGCTTCGGGCGCGACCGGCTGGTGGGGCGGATGGGCGACTACCTGAGCTACCTGGCCGGGGCCTCGCTCCGGCTCCTGCGGCTCCCCCGCCCGGACCTGGTGGTCGCCATGAGCGACCCCCCCTTCCTCCTCCTCCCCGCGCTCGCCGCCGGGAAGGTGCGGGGGTTCCGGACGGTGTACTGGCTCCAGGACCTGTACCCGCACCTGGCCGCGCGGCTGGGCGTGCTGCGCGAGACGGGGCTCCCCTACCGCGCGCTGGACGCGCTCGCGCGGCGGCTGCACCGCGCCTCCGACCTGGTGGTGGCGCTGGGTCCGCGGATGGCCGAGCGGGTGGTGGCCTCCGGGGGCCGCCCCGAGCGCACCGTGTGGGTGCACAACTGGGCCGACGAGGAGGCCATCCGCCCCGTTCCCGCGGAGGACAACCCCTTCCTGCGCGAGCACGGGCTGGAAGGGCGCTTCGTGGTGCTGTACTCCGGGAACGCCGGGCGCGGGCACACCTTCGACGCGGTGCTGGAGGCCGCGCGCCGCCTCCGTGACGATCCGGGGGTGGCCTTCGTCTTCATCGGCGGCGGGAAGCGGCTCCCCGAGATCCGCGCCGCCGCCGAGCGCGGCGGGCTCGCCAACGTCCGCTTCCTGGACTACCTCCCGCGGGAGCGGCTGCACCTCTCCCTTTCCGCGGCGAGCGTGTCGCTGGTCACGGAGGAGCCCTCCGTGGCCGGGCTCCTGGTCCCCAGCAAGACGTACGGCATCCTCGCCAGCGGGCGCCCCCTGCTGTTCGTCGGCTCCGAGGAGAGCGACGTGGCCGCGGTGGTCCGCGAGACGGGGTGCGGCTTCGTGGTGGCGCCGGACGACGCGGACGGCGTGGTGGCCGCCGTGCAGCGCCTCCGCGACCGCCCGGAGGAGGCCGCGGAGATGGGGCGGCGGGCCCGCGAGGCCGCCGAGCGGGTGTACGACCGCCGCGGCGCCGCGCGGCGCTGGATGCGCGCGGTGGAGCCCCTCCTGGGCGCGCGGGCGTCCACTCCGGCGATTGATCGCGCCGAATCTAGACTTATTGCCCCGGATCGGCTATCTTGATGGGCTTGTCGTGCGACTTAAGCCCAACCGGTGCCGAATCTTAACCGAAATCCACGCCAAGCCCGGCCAGTCATGAAGCGGATCTTCCTCGTCCTCGCCGTTCTCGCGGCCGGGCTCCTCGCGCGCCCGGCCTTCGCACAGGACCCGGCTCTGGACACCTCCGAGCCCACCCTGCTCCCCGGGGACGGGATCAAGATCACGGTGTTCCGGCGCGACGAGCTGAGCGGGAGCTTCCGCGTCAACGGCGACAGCACCATCGCGCACCCGCTCTACAAGGAGCTCAAGGTCGCGGCGCTCCCCATGACCACCGTGAACGCGCGGATCACCGCCTTCCTCGCGCGCTACGAGGCGAATCCGCAGGTGCTCATCGAGCCGCTCTTCCGCGTGGTGGTGGCCGGCGAGGTGAACGCCCCCGACATGTACGAGTTCGGCACCGGGATCACCGTCGCGCGCGCCATCTCCCTGGCCGGCGGGGTCACGCAGTCGGGGAACATCGCGCGCGTCCGCCTGATCCGCGACGGCCGGCGCACCGCGATCAACCTCAAGGCCGCGAACCCGCGCTACGCCGGGATGACGGTCCGCTCCGGCGACCAGATCATCGTCCTCAAGCGCCTCAACTACGTCACCGACGTGATCCTCCCCGCGGGCGGCATCGTGCTGGCCCTGAACCAGCTGTGGGTGGGGATCAAGACCATCTTCGACAAGGACTGACTTTGCCGCTGCCGCCGCGCCCGACCCGCCTCGCCCTGCTGCTGGGCCTCCTCGCCGCCGCTCCCGCCGCGGCGCAGGCGGCCCGCGCGGAGCCCGCGCTCGCCGGGGTGCCCGCGCCCCTCTCGGAGGCGGCGGTCGACACCTCCACGGCGCAGCTGCGGCCCGGGGACAAGGTGCGGATCCGGGTGTGGCGCAACGACGACCTGAGCGGCGAGTTCACCGTCGGGCCCACGGGGGAGATCTTCCACCCCCTGCTGCGCGAGGTGACGGTGACGGGGATCCCCGCCCGCGACGTGGAGGGGAGGGTGCGGCGCTTCGTCGGCACGCTCGCCCAGAGCCCGCGGGTGGTGGTGCAGCCGCTCTTCCGCGTCATCGTCGCGGGCGAGGTGGCCAGCCCCAAGATCTACGAGCTGCCGCCGGAGGTCACGGTGATGGAGGCGCTCACCCTCGCCGGCCCCGGCAAGGAGGCCCGCCAGGACCGGATGATCCTGGTCAGGGAGGGGAAGCGCTCGCGGATCAGGCTGCGGGGGTCGAGCCCCGCCGAGCTGCAGCTGACGGTCAGGTCCGGTGACCAGATCATCCTGGAGCGGCGCCGCTGGAAGGACTACCTCCAGGCGTCCGCCTACGTGGTCAACCTGGGCACCTTCGTGTTCGCGATCTACCAAGCGTTCGGCCGGGACTAGTCCGTTCCCGCCGCGTCATTCAGAGGTGGAGTCTCACATGTCCGAGCATTACAACGGAAACGGTAACCACCGGCCGGGGATGCCGGCGCCCTACTCGGCGCCGGCCCCGCTCGCGTTCGCCCCGGTCCACGCCGAGTACGAGGCGGTCGCGGAGCCGGAGCGCATCCAGATCGGGGAGTACGTCGGGGCCATCCGGCGCCACCTCTGGCTCGTGGCCGCGATGCTCGCCGTCGGGCTGGGCGCCGCCTGGGGGATCGTCGCCTTCCAGCAGCCGGAGTACCGTTCCACCGCCATGCTCGAGGCCAAGGACGGCGGCGGGGGCGGCGGGGCCGGGCGGCTGGGAGGGCTGATCGGCCTCACCGCCGCGCTCGGCGGGGGGGGAACATGCTCACCCAGATCGAGATCCTGAAGAGCCGGAAGATGGCCGGCCTGGTGGTGGACTCGATGGGGCTGCGCCTCCAGAAGACCCAGGAGTCGCGCGACTTCCGCACCGGCGTCCTCCGGGACGTCAAGGTGACCCGCGGGCCCGACGCTCCCTGGGAGAACCTCAAGCTCACCTTCACCGACCGCGGGGTGCAGGTCAAGAGCAGCGAGGGGACGAGCACCTCCGCCGCCTACGGCTCCCCCATCCACCTCCCGGGGCTCCGCTTCACCGTGGCCGAGAACCCCGGGGTGGACGCCGCCGAGCTGGTGGTCCTGACGCGGAACCAGGCGATCGGGATGTTCGCGGACAACTTCTACGTGGTGCAGCGCGACCGCACCATGATCCTGGACCTCGGCTACACCGCCGACGACCCGGACGTCTCGCAGCGGGTGACCAACGCCGCGGCCGCGATCTTCCAGGAGAACAGCATCGAGAAGTCGGACGCCGACACGCAGCACCGGCTGGACTTCCTGCGCGAGCAGATGGCCTACACCGACTCGCTGGTGGTGGACGCCCAGGCCAAGCTCAGCTCCTTCCAGAAGCAGCAGCAGGCGTACAGCGCCACGGCCAAGTTCCAGGAGCGGCAGGCCCGCATCGACACGCGCGACACCGACCGCGCCGAGGCCGAGGCCGACCTCCGCATGTACAAGATGCTCAACGCGCAGCTCCAGGCGTCGCGCGGGGCCAACGTGGGGCGGAGCATCCAGACCCTGGTCTCCTCCCCCGAGGTGGCGGGTAACCCGGTGATCGGGCCGCTCTTCAACCAGCTCGTCGAGTACCAGACCACCCGCGACACCATGACCGCCGGGGTGTGGGGGAAGGCCGAGACCAACCCCGACGTGCAGCGCGTCGACAAGCTGATCTCCGAGACCCAGAACCGCCTGGTGAGCGCGGTGAGCAGCCAGCTCGCCGCCATGGAGGCCAAGGTGGGGTCGCTCCGCGAGCTGCAGAACGAGGCGGTCTCCTCCATCCAGGGGCTCCCGCAGGCCGACGCCGAGGAGGTCCGGCTGGTGCAGCAGGTGGAGGGGCTCGGGAAGATGTCGCTCTTCCTCCGGGAGGAGTTCCACAAGATGCGCCTCTCCGAGGTGGTGGAGAGCGGGAAGCTGGAGGTGGTGGACGCCGCGCTCCCCGGGTGGAGCGTGAACACCCCCGAGTGGCAGGTCTTCCTCTCCTGCATCCTGCTGGGGCTGGTGTTCGGCGGGGGCGGGGCCGTCCTGCTCGACCGGTCCAACACCTCCATCCGCCGCCGCGACGACATCGAGCGCATCCTGCAGGTGCCGCCGCTCGCCGTCATCCCGCGGGTGGCCGAGGGCGGGGTGCGCCGCATCCCCCTGCGCGTCCCGGTGGTGGGGCGCAACGGGAACGGCCGCGCCGTCGCCATGCGCGACCTGGTCGCCACGCACCAGGCCGACTCCACCGGCGCGGAGGCGTACCGGACGCTCCGCACCAACCTGATCTTCTCGCAGGCCCTGCAGGCGCTGAAGACCATCGTGGTCACCAGCCCCTCCATGGGCGAGGGGCGGACCACCGTCGCCTCCAACCTGGCGATCACCTTCGCGCAGCAGGGGATGCGCGTGCTCCTGGTGGACTGCGACCTGCGCCGCCCGCGCCTGCACTCCCTCTTCGGGGTGCCGCGCGAGCCCGGCCTGACGCACTTCGTCCTGGGCCAGGGCGCCATCGGCGAGGTGGTGCGGAGCACCGGGGTGGAGGGGCTCTCCGTCCTCCCGGCCGGCATCCTCCCGCCGATGAACCCGTCGGACCTCCTGGGCGGCGCGCTGATGCGGAGCGCCCTGGACCAGCTCTCGGCGCACTTCGACCTGCTGATCCTGGACACCCCGCCGCTCCTGGCGTCCACCGCCGGCACGGCGGTCCTGGGCGCCCAGGCCGACGGCGTGCTCCTGGTCCTCAAGGCCGGGCAGACCGACCGCGAGGAGGCGCAGCAGGCGCTCCAGCAGCTCGCCGCCGTGGGCGCGCGGGTGGTGGGCGCGGTGCTCAACGACCCCGACGCCAAGGTGCCGGACTACGCGGCGTACGAGACCGTGGAGGCCTGAAGGACGTAGGACGCGGCCGCCGGAAACGGCGGCCGGCTCGACTGAACCGACACTGAACTTTCGGACGACACATGCATATCGCCGTCGTAGGGACCGGGTACGTGGGGCTGGTCGCGGGAGCGTGTCTGGCGGAGACCGGGAACGACGTGGTCTGCGCCGACGTGGACGCGGGGAAGATCGCGCGGCTGAACGGCGGGGAGATCCCGATCTACGAGCCGGGGCTGGAGCCCCTGGTGGAGCGGAACCTCCGGGAGGGGCGGCTCTCGTTCACCACCGACACGGCGGCCGCGGTCGCTGCGGCGGAGATCATCTTCATCGCCGTCGGCACCCCCCCGGGGGAGGACGGCTCGGCCGACCTGCAGCACGTCCTGGCGGTGGCGGAGACCATCGGCCGGAACATGCCCGCCGAGGGCGAGGAGAAGATCGTCATCACCAAGAGCACCGTCCCGGTGGGGACCGCCGGCAAGGTGCGCGAGGCCATCCGCCGCCACACCTCGCGCCCGTTCCACGTCTGCTCCAACCCGGAGTTCCTCAAGGAGGGCGCCGCGGTCCAGGACTTCATGAAGCCCGACCGGGTGGTGGTGGGGGTGGAGAGCGAGTACGCCCGCCGCAAGCTGGAGGAGCTGTACGCGCCCTTCGTCCGCACCGGGAACCCGGTGCTGTTCATGGACATCGCCTCGGCGGAGATCACCAAGTACGCCGCCAACGCGATGCTCGCCACCCGCATCTCCTTCATGAACACCATCGCCGCGCTCTGCGAGGCGGTGGGCGCCGACGTCGGCAAGGTGCGCCAGGGGATCGGGACGGACGAGCGGATCGGGCCCGGGTTCCTGTTCGCGGGGATCGGGTACGGCGGCTCCTGCTTCCCCAAGGACGTCAAGGCGCTCATCCACACCCTCCGCGAGACCGGGGTGGACCCGGTGATCCTGGACGGCGTGGAGCAGGTGAACCGCGCGCAGAAGCAGGTGCTCCTGGAGCGCGTGGCCGAGCGCTTCGGGGAGGAGCTCTCCGGGCACACCTTCGCCGTGTGGGGGCTCTCCTTCAAGCCCGAGACGGACGACATGCGCGAGGCCCCCTCGCTCACCGTGGTGCGCGGGCTGGTGGAGCGCGGCGCCACGGTGCGCGCGCACGACCCCGAGGCCAAGCACGAGGCCGAGCGCCACTTCCCCGACCTCCTGGCCGAGGGGCGGCTGCAGCTCTGCGAGCACAACTACGACTGCCTCCCCGGAGCCGACGCGCTCCTGGTGCTCACCGAGTGGTCGCCGTACCGCCAGCCGGACTTCCCGCGCATCCGCGAGGCGCTCCGCGAGCCGGTGGTGTTCGACGGGCGCAACCTGTGGGACCCGCAGAAGATGCGCGAGGCGGGCTTCGAGTACGTCTCCATCGGCCGCGCGCCGGTGGCCCCGCTGGCGGCGGTCCCCGCCGCGGCCGCCCACGGCGACTGATGCGCGTGCTGATCACCGGCGCCGCCGGGTTCCTGGGCTCCCACCTGTGCGACCGCTTCCTGGCGGAGGGGCACCAGGTGGTGGGGATGGACAACTTCGTCACCGGGAGCCCGGACAACCTGGCGCACCTGATGGGGCGGAAGGACTTCCGCTTCGTCGAGCACGACGTCACGGAGTTCATCTACGTGGAGGGCCCGCTGGACGGGGTGCTGCACTTCGCCTCCCCCGCCTCCCCCGTGGACTACCTGGAGCTCCCCATCCAGACGCTCAAGGTGGGCTCTCTGGGGACGCACAAGGCGCTGGGGCTGGCCAAGGCCAAGGGGGCCCGCTTCCTCCTGGCGTCCACCAGCGAGGTGTACGGCGACCCGCAGGTGCACCCGCAGCCGGAGAGCTACTGGGGGCACGTGAACCCGGTGGGGCCGCGCGGCGTGTACGACGAGGCCAAGCGCTTCGCCGAGGCCATGACCATGGCGTACCACCGCTACCACGGGGTGGAGACGCGCATCGTGCGCATCTTCAACACCTACGGGCCGCGCATGCGCCCCTCCGACGGGCGGGTGGTGTCCAACTTCATCGTGCAGGCGCTGCGGGGCGACCCCATCACCATCTACGGGGACGGGTCGCAGACGCGCTCCTTCACCTTCGTGGACGACCTGGTGGAGGGGATCTACCGGCTCTTCCTGTCGGACCGGGTGGACCCCACCAACTGCGGCAACCAGGGGGAGTTCACCGTCCGCGAGCTGGCGGAGCTGGTGATCGAGCTGACGGGGAGCGCCTCGCAGCTGGAGCTCCGCCCGCTCCCCGCCGACGACCCCAAGGTGCGGCGGCCGGACATCTCCATGGCGCGCGAGCACCTGGGGTGGGAGCCCCGCGTCCCGCTCCGCGAGGGGCTGGAGCGTACCATCCCGCACTTCCGCCGCCTGGTGGAGGAGTCCGGCGCCGAGGCCCGCACCTGGGAGTCCGCGGGCGTCCCTGCGGTGCTGTAGGGAGTCGGGCGTACTCCATGACGAAGGGGCGGCACCCTCGCGGTGCCGCCCCTTCGCGTCGTTTGCAGGCTGTCCCCTGTCCCCTGTCCCCTGCCGTTCCTACTTCGGCTTCCTCAGCACCAGGCAGGCGATGTACGGCTTCTCGCACTCCTCCAGCGGCTTGGGCCGGGAGAGGAAGACGCGCGAGAGCGGGTAGAACCAGGGGCCGAAGAAGAGCTTCTGCCGGCCGGTGGCGTTCACGTAGTGCGCCATCCGCGTGTGCGGGTCCTTGGAGAAGTGGCGCTCCTCGATGAAGCCGAGGAAGGCCACCTCCAGCCCGGAGGGGGCGACGATGTTGCGCTCCAGGACGGCGGAGTCGTAGAAGCGCTGGAAGAAGATCCGCTCCTCCGCGCCGGCCTCGCGCTCGTACACGGAGCCCTCCCGGTACTCCGCGAAGTACTCCTTCGCGAAGGGGACGGTGATCACCGCCACCCCGCCGGGGGCCAGCACGCGGGCCAGCTCCCGCGCCGCCGGGACGTCGCCGTCCGCCTCGGGGGCGATGTGCTCGAACACGCTCACCGAAGTGACCAGGTCGAAGGCGCCGTCCGGGTACTTCATGGCGCGCGCGTCCGCCGGCTCCGCCACCACGTTGCCGAGCCCCAGGTGCTCCGCCGCGGAGCCCACGTAGGCCACCTCGTCGTCCACGATGTCCGTGGCGTGCACCGTGGCCCCGGGGACCGCCGCCGCCACCGTCACCGGGAGGAGCTTGGGGCTGGACACGTCCAGCACCGCGCGCGGCGAGGGCATGAAGCGCCGCACCGCGTCCAGCGCGAACTCCAGCTCGCGCCAGCGCACGTAGTCGATCGGCGTCAGCCAGTACACCAGGTTGGGCGGGTAGCGCACCAGCCCCGCCAGGCGCCGCGCCTTCTCCCCCAGGGTGCGGGGCCACCGCGAGCCCAGGCGCACCCCCAGGCGGTACGCGCTCCACAGGTCGAGCCCCGCGCTTGCCGGAAAACGAGCCAACCGTGCCATCCTGCCGGTGAGGAACCCAGGGGGCGGCCACGGCCGCCGGAGCGGACCAATATCTCACGGAGCGCGCGGCTTCGGCAACCGGGCGGGCTCCCGGGGCTCCTCCGGCGGTCCCGGGCGCTACTTGTTCAGGTGCCGCGCGCGGTTTAGCTTAGGGGCCAACGGGCAAGCCCCTTTCCTCTCGCTCCCCGTCCGGCGGCGGGGCGGGAGATTTCGTTTTCGGAAGGCGCGATGACAAGCAAGCTCTCCGTGGTCGAGACCGACAGGGTGGGGAAGGGCGTCACCATCGGGGAGTTCGCGGTGGTCCGGGCCGGCGCCGTGATCGGCGACGACGTGGTGATCCACCCGCACGCGGTCATCGCCCCCGGCGTGGTGCTGGGAGACGGCGTGGAGGTCTTCCCCGGCGCCTTCCTGGGGAAGGAGCCCAAGGGAGCCGGGGTGCTGGCGCGGACCCCCGTGTTCGAGCGGCGCGTCACCATCGGCGCCGGCTGCTCCATCGGGCCCAATGCCGTGGTCTACTACGACGTGGAGATCGGCGAGGGGACGCTCGTCGGCGACGGCGCCTCCATCCGCGAAAGGACCAGGATCGGCTCCCGGACCGTGGTGGGGCGGGGGGTGATGGTGCTCTACAACGCCGCCATCGGCGACCGCACCCGCATCATGGACCTGGCCATCGTCACCGGGAACTGCCGGATCGGGAACGACGTGTTCATCAGCATGTCCGTGGCCATGGCCAACGACAACGCCATGGGGCGCGCCGGGTACGACGAGGAGCGCATCGTCGGCCCCACGGTGGAGGACGGGGCCATGGTGGGAGTGGGGGCCATCCTCCTCCCCGGCGTGACCGTAGGGCGCGGGGCGCTGGTGGGCGCGGGGGCGGTGGTGACCCGTGACGTGGAGGCGGGGAGCGTCGTCCTCGGCACGCCCGCGCGTCCGGTCCCGCGGTCTGCGCCCGGACGATGACCATGAAGAACGCCCGACTCATCGAGCTTCCCAAGATCGCCGACCCGCGGGGGAACCTCACCTTCGTGGAGAGCAACCGGCAGGTCCCCTTCGAGATCCGGCGCGTCTACTACCTGTACGACGTGCCGGGCGGCGAGACCCGCGGCGGGCACGCGCACAAGCAGCTGGAGCAGCTCCTGGTGGCCGCCTCGGGGAGCTTCGACGTGGTGCTGGACGACGGGACCGAGCGGAAGCGCTTCTCGCTGAACCGCTCCCACATGGGGCTCTACGTCCCCCGCATGGTGTGGCGCGAGCTGGAGAACTTCTCCACGGGCTCGCTGTGCCTGGTGATGGCCTCCGAGTACTACGACGAGGAAGACTACTACCGCGACTACGGGGAGTTCCTGGACGCCTGCCGCCACGGAGCCCTCCCCAGCGCAGACGGAGCGACCGCGTGAAGGTTCCCTTCCTGGACGTCAGGGCCTCCTACCAGGAGCTGGAGGAGGAGACGAACGCCGCCTTCGCGCGGGTGATGCGGAGCGGCCGGTACATGATGGGCCCCGAGCTGGAGGCCTTCGAGCGCGAGTTCGCGGAGCTGTGCGGCACGCGCCACTGCGTGGGGGTGGGGAACGGGCTGGACGCGCTGCACCTGATCCTGCGCGCCTCCGGCATCGGCCCGGGCGACGAGGTGATCGTCCCCACCAACACCTTCGTCGCCACCTGGCTCGCCGTCACCTACGCCGGCGCCCTTCCCGTCCCGGTGGAGCCCGACCCGCGCACCCACAACCTGGACCCGGAGCGCGTCGAGGCGGCCGTGACGCCGCGCACCAAGGCCGTGGTCCCCGTGCACCTGTACGGCCAGCCCGCCGACATGGACGGGATCCGCGCCGTGGCCGAGCGGCACGGGCTGCGGGTGTTCGAGGACGCCGCGCAGGCGCAGGCGGCGGAGTGGGGCGGACGCCGGGCCGGCTCGCTGGGCGAGGCGGCCGCGTTCAGCTTCTACCCCGGGAAGAACCTGGGGGCCTTCGGCGACGCCGGGGCGGTCACCACCGACGACGACCTCCTGGCCGGGCGCATCCGCGCCCTGCGCAGCTACGGCTCGCAGGTCAAGTACGTGCACGACGAGAAGGGCTTCAACTCCCGGCTGGACGAGCTGCAGGCCGCCCTCCTCCGGGTCAAGCTCCCCCGGCTGGAGGAGTGGAACGCCCGCCGCGCCCGCGTCGCCGCCCGCTACCTGGAGGAGCTGGCCGGGCTGGAGCTGGTCCTCCCGCACGTCCCCGCGCAGGCCGCGCCCGTGTGGCACCTGTTCGTGGTGCGCGTCGCCGGGCGCGAGGCCGTGCAGCGGCAGCTCGCCGAGCGCGGGGTGGAGACGCTGATCCACTACCCCATCCCGCCGCACCTCCAGGGCGCCTACCGCGAGATGGGGCTGGAGCGCGGCGCCTTCCCCGTGGCCGAGGCGCTGGCGGGCGAGGTGCTGAGCCTCCCCCTGGGTCCGCACCTCCGCGACGAGGAGCAGACCGCCGTGATCGAGGCGCTCCGGGCCGTCGTCCCGGCCCGCGCCCGCGCCGCCGTGTCCTAGTCCCGGAGCTTTCCCCGATGGCCCTCAGAGACCTCACCGCGCGGCTCGGCATCATGGGCGAGCTGCTGAGCTTCCTGTGGCAGCGCAAGCTGTGGTGGATGATGCCGATGGTGCTGATGCTCCTGGTGTTCGGCGCCCTCCTGGTGTTCGCCCAGGGCTCCGCCGTCGCGCCCTTCATCTACACGCTGTTCTAGGCCCCGTGGACCTCCTCGGCATCCTCGCGGTGGTGCTCCTGACCCTGGTCGGGTACTCCAGCGGCAGCGTGCTCGGGGCCGGAAGCAAGAAGGTGTCCCCCGGGCTGGGCGACCTCCTCGGGGTGGTCGTCCTCTGGGCGGGAGTCCTCCTCCTCCACGGCCAGGTCGGGAAGTGGCCGTCCGTCGGGGCCGGCCTCCTGGCCGGGCTCGCCGTCGGCGGCGCCGTCGCGGCGCTTCGCCCCGGCGAGGCCGACCCGCGCGCCCGCCTGGACCACCTGGGTCCCGGGGCGGAGGCGGAGACCGGCTCCGGCTTCCTCGCCGCCTGGAAGCGGTTCGCCATGAAGATGGGGAACTTCCAGGGGCGGATGATGATGGGCTTCTTCTACTTCCTGGTGCTCACCCCCTTCGCGCTGCTCAGCAAGGCGGGCGTCGGCGCGCACCGCGCGTCCACGTCGGAGGGCTCCTTCTGGCTCGACCGCCCCGCCGCCTCCGCTCGGCTCGACCAGGCCCGCAACCAGTTCTGATGCACATCCTCGGGATCTCCTGCTTCTACCACGACGCCGCCGCGTCGCTGGTCCGGGACGGCGTCGTCCTGTCCGCCGCGGAAGAGGAGCGCTTCAGCCGCCGGAAGCACGACCACGGCTTCCCCTTCCAGGCCATCGAGTTCTGCCTGGAGCACGCGGGGATCACCGCGGACGACCTGGACTTCGTGGTCTTCTACGAGAAGCCCCTGGTCAAGTTCGAGCGCATCCTCACCACCACCCTCCGGTCGTTCCCCCGCTCGTGGAAGACGTTCGGGGAGTCCATGATCACCTGGTTCGACGAGAAGCTCTGGGTCAAGGCGTTCATCCAGAAGAACCTCGGCGTCCCGCCGGAGAAGATCCTCTTCGTCGACCACCACGTGTCCCACGCGGCGAGCGCCTTCTTCTGCTCGCCCTTCGAGGAGGCCGCCCTCCTCACCGTGGACGGGGTGGGGGAGTGGACCACCACCGCCACGGGGACCGCCGCCGGTCCCTTCGGCGGCGCGGGGCCCAGCTCCGTCGCCCTCACGCACGAGGCGCGCTTCCCCCACTCGCTGGGGCTGCTGTACTCCGCCTTCACCGCGTGGCTGGGCTTCGAGGTGAACGAGGGGGAGTACAAGGTCATGGGGATGGCCCCGTACGGCGTCCCCAAGTACCAGGACCGGGTCTACAGGGTGGTGCAGGTGGCCGAGGACGGCTCCTTCCACCTCGACATGGATTTCTTCGCCTTCCACTACTCCCCCGAGCACACCTACTCGCGGAAGTTCGTGGAGCTCTTCGGCGAGCCGCGCGACCCCCGGTCCGAGTTCTTCACCCGCGTCACGCACCCCGGCCGCCAGGGCGACGCGCGCGACTTCGAGCGGAACCAGTACTACGCCGACGTCGCCGCCAGCATCCAGCGGGTCACCGAGGACACGCTGGTGAAGATGGCCGTCGCGCTGCGGCGCCGCACCGGGCTCGACGAAGCTGTGCATGGCCGGCGGAGTGGCGCTGAACAGCGTCGCCAACGGGCGCATCCTGCGCGAGTCCGGCTTCGAGGAGCTGTACATCCACCCCGCCGCCGGGGACGCGGGCGGCTCCGTGGGCGCCGCGCTCTACGCCTACCACGTCCTGCTGGGGAAGCCGCGCGCGCTACGTCATGGAGGACGCCTACCTGGGGAAGGAGTACGGCGAGGCCGACGCGCGCGCCTTCCTGGACGCGAAGGGCGTCCGCTACGAGGTGTACGACGACGACGCGAAGATGCTCGACCGTCTCACCGACGACCTGGTGGGGGGGAAGGTGCTCGGCTGGTCGCAGGGGCGCTTCGAGTGGGGCCCGCGGGCGCTGGGGAACCGGAGCATCATCGCCGACCCGCGGCGCGACGAGATGAAGGAAGTGGTCAACGAGAAGATCAAGTTCCGCGAGCCGTTCCGCCCCTTCGCCCCGGCCATCCTGGAGGAGCGCGCCCCGGACTTCTTCGAGGACTTCCCCGACCCGGCGCGGCACTACCCCGCGCGCTTCATGCTGATGGTGCTTCCCTGGAAGGAGGAGGCGGGGAAGCTGGCCCCCGCCACCAACCACCAGGGCACCGGGCGGCTGCAGACCGTGCGGGCGGAGTGGAACCCGCGCTACCACGGGCTGATCTCGCGCTTCGGACAGGCCACGGGGGTGCCGGTGCTGATGAACACGTCGTTCAACCTGCGCGGCGAGCCCATCGTCACCACGCCGGAGAACGCGTTCAACACGTTCAGTCGGAGCGGATTGGACGTGCTGGTTCTGGGTAACGTAGTGGTGAGGAAGTAGGGGGCCGCTCCGGAGCCGGGCGGCCCTCACCCCCCGGCCCCCTCTCCCAATTCTGGGAGAGGGGGTGACGCGTTCATGGGGTTCGGTGCGCCCGTCGTACCCCCCACCCCCGGCCCCTCCCCCACAAGGGGGGAGGGGAGAACGACAAGGGCTGTTCCGCAGTTGCCGTCAGTCCGCGAAGGCGGACTTCGTGCCGTTGTTGCAGCGAATTCATTCGCCCGTTGTCGCCATCCGCGCCTTCGGGTCGATCCCGCGCCTGCGCATCCCGTCCACCACCACGTCGGCCAGGAGCTTGTAGCCCCGGGCGTTGTAGTGCGCGCTGCAGTCGGCGAAGAGCGAGCAGGGGTCCGCGTCGCCGATGAGGCGCAGCATCTCCGGGCCGGCGTGGATCACGTCGGTCCCGCGGCCGCGGAGGGAGTCGGCCAGCGGCTGGTCGGGCCACTTCCCGGTTTCCCGCGCGTACAGGAAGTCGCGCCCCACCGGCATCAGCAGCACCAGCGGCGTGCGGCCCTCCGCCCGCGCCTCGCGCGCGAAGGTGGCGAGCACCTCCGTGGTGAGCGCCAGGCCGCCCGCCGGGTGCCCCGGGTCGTAGAAGGCCGCGTGGCGGGGGACCCCGGCCAGGCGGGCGCGGACGTGGAAGTCCGTCGTGGCCCAGCGCGCCAGCGCCACGCTGAAGGGGAACTCCCGGCGCGGCCGGGCCAGGAAGGCGTCCAGCGGGAGGACGCTGTCCGGGTTCTCCTCCAGCCGGCGCAGGTCCTCGCGGCGCCGGATCGGTATGGGGACGTAGCGCAGCCCGCCGCCCTCCAGCACGAAGCGCGGCTTGA
The DNA here is from genome assembly GCA_963733105.1 of uncultured Gemmatimonadales bacterium. Taxonomy (GTDB): domain Bacteria; phylum Gemmatimonadota; class Gemmatimonadetes; order Longimicrobiales; family Longimicrobiaceae; genus JAFAYN01. The sequence goes on from CAVTCB010000018.1 coordinate 924,978, forward strand.
AGAACAGCTCCTGGTCCGGGTAGAGCAGGTTGCGGTACTGGTTGACGTTGCGGAGGATGTTCTCCGAGATGTGCCCCGCCACCACCACCGGCGCGCGGTCCAGGTGGCGCTGCGCCCGGAAGAGCATCAGCGCCTGGTCCGAGCCCGACGCCCCCACCCCGTAGTTCGCCACCCGGCACCCGAACGCCGTCCCCACGTGGTGCGGGTACGTCCCGTCCTCCCCCACCTCCGAGCCCTGCGTGAACGACTCCCCGTAGGCGCTCGCGCAGGCGGGGAGCGTGTCCGGGAAGGCGGGGTCGGGCCGCGTCCGGAGGCGCACCACCCGCCCGGCCGAGTCCACCTCCGGCCCCCACCCCAGCAGCGGGTTGCGGTGCGCGAAGTAGTAGTCCGCCTGCTCGTCCGACAGCCGGGGGATGCGGGCCATCCACCCGCGGCGCACCAGGAGGGAAGTTGCCAGGGCCGACATTCCCTCCACGATCGCCAGGACGACCAGGAGGAGCACCAGGGAGAAGGCGGCGTGCTTTCGCGTCATGATGGGGGCAGGGGAGCCGTCGGTGGGGCCGGGTGGAAGGCGTCGAAGGTACCGCGCCGCCCGCCGTCTGTCCATCGGGGCGCTGGCGCCGCCGGAGCGGCGCCGGTAGTTTCCGCCGCCATGGACCCCTGGCTTAGAGAGCACCTGGCCTGCCCCCGCGACCACGGGCGCCTGGAGCCCGCGGGCGACACCCTGGCGTGCGAGCGCGGGCACGCCTACCCCGTCGTCGACGGCGTCCCCGTGATGCTGCTGGCCGAGGCCGAGCGCATCCCCGACAGCATCGCCCGCACCCCCGAAGCGCTGCGCTCCGTCGCCGAGCCCGACGGCGCGGAGGGCGTCGACCCCTTCGTGCAGAAGGCGGTCATGGCCACCTGCGGGATCATGTACCGGCCGCTGATCGGCCGGCTCACCCGCTACCCCATCCCGGAGCTGCGGCTCCCCGACGGGGAGGGGCGGCGCTTCCTGGACGTGGGGTGCAACTGGGGGCGCTGGTGCGTCGCCGCCGCGCGGAAGGGGTACCTCCCCGTCGGCGTGGACTACAACCTGGAGGCCGTGCTCGCCGCGCGCCGCGTCGCCCGGCGGCTGGGCGCCGCCGCCACCTTCCTGGTGGCCGACGCGCGCCACCTCCCCTTCGCCGCCGCCAGCTTCGACGTGGCCTTCTCGTACAGCGTCCTCCAGCACCTCGCCCGGGAGGACGCCCGCCGCTCCGTCGCCGACGTCGGGCGGGTGCTGAAGCCGGGCGGGACCGCCTTCGTGCAGCTCGCCAGCGCCTTCGGGGCGCGCAGCCTGTACCACCTCCTCCGGCGCCGCTTCCGCGAGCCGCAGGGGATGGACGTGCGCTACTGGACCCCCGGGGAGATGCGCCGCGTCTTCGAGGAGCGGGTGGGGCCCGCCACCCTCACCGTGGACGGCTTCTTCGGGCTGGGCATCCAGCCGGCCGACCTGGACCTCCTCCGCCCCCGCCACCGGCTCGCCGTCCGCGCCTCCGAGGCGCTGCGCGCCGCCAGCGAGCGCGTCGGCCCCCTCCGCTGGGCCGCCGACAGCCTGTACGTGCGCGCCGTCCGGAGCGTGGTGTAACTTCCCGGGGATGTTATATTTCTCCGCCGGCACGGGGCGGAAACGCCCGTCGTGCCGGCCTCTCGTTTTCCGAGAGCGACGCGCGTCCGGGCGACACCCCGCCCCGCGCACCCCGTACCCGGCGGGCTCCCCCGCCGCCCGCTGGAGGATTGACGCGTGCTGAATCGGGACAACCTGATCGCCCGGATCGAGTCGGGCGAGGCCGTCGCGGGGGTGATCGGGCTCGGCTACGTCGGGCTCCCGCTCGCCGTGGAGCTGGCCCGCAGCGGCTTCCGCGTGCTCGGCTTCGACGTCGCCGAGCACGTGGTGGACGGCGTCAACGACGGCACCAGCCACGTGCAGGACGTCCCCTCCTCCGCCGTCTCCGAGCTGGTCCGCGACGGGCGACTCTCCGCCACCGCCGACCTGTCGCGGCTCGCGGAGTGCGACGCCGTCTCCATCTGCGTCCCCACCCCGCTCAACAAGACCAAGGACCCCGACCTCTCCTACGTCGTGGCCTCCGCGCACGCCGTGCTCCACGGGCTCAAGCCCGGGCAGCTGGTGATCCTGGAGAGCACCACCTACCCCGGCACCACCCGCGAAGTGGTGCTCCCCATGCTGGAGGAGAGCGGGATGCGGGTGGGCGAGGACTTCTTCCTCTGCTTCTCCCCCGAGCGGGTGGACCCCGGCAACCCCGTCTGGCACACGCGCAACACCCCCAAGGTGCTGGGCGGCGTCACCCCCGCCTGCACCGAGGCCGGGATGGCGCTGTACTCGCGCGTCTTCGAGACCATGGTCCCCGTGGAGAGCGCCGAGGCCGCCGAGCTGGTGAAGGTGTACGAGAACACCTTCCGGATGATCAACATCGCCCTCGCCAACGAGCTGGCGCAGGCGTGCGACAAGCTGGGCGTGGACGTGTGGGGCGTCATCGAGGCGGCCGGCGACCAAGCCCTTCGGCTTCATGAAGTTCACCCCCGGCCCCGGGCTGGGCGGGCACTGCATCCCGCTCGACCCGCACTACCTCTCCTGGAAGATGCGGACGCTGGCGTACAAGACCCGGATGATCGAGCTGGCCAGCGAGATCAACTCCGAGATGCCCGCCTTCGTGGTCCGCAAGGTGGCCGACGCCCTCAACGACGACTCCAAGCCGGTGAAGGGGAGCCGCGTGCTCGTCCTGGGCGTCGCGTACAAGCGCGACATCGACGACCTGCGCGAGAGCCCCGCCCTGGAGATCATGCGCCTCCTCCAGGACAAGGGCGCCGACGTGCGCTACCACGACCCCTTCTGCCCCGAGATCGCGGACGACGGCCACACCCCCCTGCGCGGGCTCCCGCTGCGGAGCGTCGACGCTGGACGACGCCGAGCTGCGCGCCGCCGACGTGGTGGTGGTGGTCACCGACCACTCCGCCGTGGACTACGCCCGCGTGGGCGAGCTGGCGGGGCTGGTGGTGGACACGCGCGGCGTGATGCGCCGCGTGGAGGGCTCCGCGCGCGTCCTGGGGCTGGCCGGCGCGGCCCGCCGTCCGGAAGAGCGCGCCGCCGCCGTCGCCGCGGACTGACGGGCGGATGAGGGCGCTGGTCGTCGCGGGGGCCCGCCCCAACTTCATCAAGGTGGCCCCGGTCCTCCGCGCGCTGGCGCGGGCCGGGCACGAAGGTCTCCTCCTCCACACCGGGCAGCACTACGACGCCCGGATGTCGGACGCCTTCTTCCGCGACCTGGAGATCCCCGAGCCCCGCTGGCACCTGGGCGTCGGGTCGGGGACGCACGCGCAGCAGACCGCGCGGGTGATGGAAGCGTTCGAGCCCGTGCTGGCGGAGGCGCGCCCCGACTGGGTGGTGGTGGTGGGCGACGTGAACTCCACCCTGGCTTGCGCCCTGGTGGCCGCCAAGCTCCGGGAGGAGACGGGGTGCCGCATCGCCCACGTGGAGGCCGGGCTGCGCAGCGGCGACTGGCGGATGCCCGAGGAGGTGAACCGCGTCCTGACGGACCGGCTCTCCGACCTCCTCCTCACCCCCGGCCGCGACGCGCTCCCCAACCTCCTCGCCGAGGGAATCCCCGCCGAGCGGGCGGTGTTCGTGGGGAACGTGATGATCGACTCCATGCTGGCGCACCTCCCCCGCGCCCGCGCGCTCGACCTTCCCGGCCGGCTGGGGCTGGCGCCGGGGGGCTACGCCGTCGCCACGGTGCACCGCCCGTCCAACGTGGACGAGCCCGGAGCGCTCCGCGCCGTGCTGGAGGCGCTCGCCCTGGTGGCCGCCGACCTCCCCGTCGTCCTCCCCCTGCACCCGCGGACGCTCCGCCGGGCCGGGGAGTTCGGGCTGGCCGGGCTCCTGGACCGGCTCCACGTCCTGGAGCCGCTGGGCTACCTGGAGATGCTCGGGCTGCTGGACGGCGCCGCGGCGGCGCTCACCGACTCCGGCGGCCTCCAGGAGGAGACCACCGTCCTGGGTGTCCCCTGCGTGACGCTGCGCGAGCAGACCGAGCGCCCCGTCACCGTCACCGAGGGGACCAACCGCCTCGCCCCCTGGCCGCTGGGCGCGGAGGGTGTGTACGCTTCGTTTCGCGAGGCGCTGGCGGAGGGGCGCGCGGGGGTGGGCGAGCGCGCTCCGGAGGGATGGGACGGGCGCGCGGCGGAGCGGGTGGTGGAGGCGCTGAGTTTGGGCGTGCCCCCGCTGACGCGGGGTCGGGCTGCGGCTCCGTAGGGCAGCAAACAACGCTGCCCAACGGAGTCGAGCCCCGGCACACTACGCGGGTCTCGCCCCTTCGGGCTCGCATCCCTCACGCAACTGCTTTCCGTGCTTGTAGTTCTCCCCTCCCCCCTTGTGGGGGAGGGGCCGGGGGTGGGGGGTAGAGGGAGCGCCCCGCCGACGACCCGCGCGCCGATGCCCCGATGAATTCCGGTATGAAGCCGTCCAACCGAGCGAGCCGATGAAGCAGGTGCTGATCCGGCAGGGAAGAGCGCTGGTGGAGGAGGTCCCCGCTCCCGTGGTGGAGCCGGGGACCGTCCTCGTCGCCGTGGACCACTCCTGCATCTCGGTGGGGACGGAGATGAGCGGGATGCGCGCCAGCGGGCTCCCGCTCTGGAAGCGCGCCCTGCAGCAGCCGGAGAAGGTCGCGCGGGTGGTGCGCATGGCCGCCTCGGAGGGGGTGGCGCGCACCCGCCGCGCCGTGGAGGGGCAGATCTCCACGCCCGCGCCGACGGGGTACTCCGCCGCCGGCGTGGTGCTGGAGGTGGGGGAGGGGATCGACGACCTCCGCCCGGGCGACCGGGTGGCGTGCGCCGGGGCCCAGTTCGCCCACCACGCCGGCGTCATCCGCGTCCCCCGCAACCTGGTGGCCCCCGTCCCCGACGGGGTGGACCTCGCCGCCGCGAGCACCGTCACCCTGGGCGCCATCGCCCTCCAGGGCGTCCGCCGCGCCACCCCGACGCTGGGGGAGACCTTCGTGGTCGTCGGCCTGGGGATCCTGGGGCAGCTCACCGCGCAGCTCCTCCGCGCCAACGGGTGCCGGGTGGTGGGGACCGACCTGGACCGCGGGCGCATCGCCGTGGCGGTCTCCATGGGGATGGACGTCGGCCTCCACCCCGACGACGGGGACGAGACCGAGCAGGTGGCGCGGCTCACCGACGGGATCGGCGCCGACGGCGTCATCGTCACCGCCGCCGCCCCCTCCGACGCCATCCTCTCCACCGCCTTCCGGATGTGCCGCCGCAAGGGGCGCGTGGTGCTGGTGGGCGACGTGGGGCTCAAGCTGGACCGCGCCGACTTCTACGCCAAGGAGCTGGACTTCCTGGTCTCCACCTCCTACGGCCCCGGCCGCTACGACCGGAACTACGAGGAGCGCGGGCTGGACTACCCCGTGGGGTACGTCCGCTGGACCGAGAACCGCAACCTGTCCGAGTACCTCCGGCTCCTCGCCGACGGCCGGGTGAGCGTGGCCCCGCTGGTCTCCCGCGTCTTCCCGGTGCAGGAGGCCGAGGCCGCCTACGCCGCGCTCGAGGGCGGCGACGACCGGCCGCTGATGGTGCTCCTCTCCTACCCGCGCGAGGCGGAGCCCGTGCGCCGGGTGGCGAACCCGCGGGCCCGGGGCGGCGGCGCGGGGAAGGTGCGCGTCGCCCTGGTGGGCGCGGGGGCGTTCGCCAAGGGGATGCACCTCCCCAACCTGCAGGCCCTGGCCGACCGCTACCACCTGCGCGCCGTGGTGAGCCGCACCGGGCACAACGCCTCCGCCGCCGCCGCGCAGTTCGGGGCCGAGTACGCCACCACCGAGCTGGACGAGGTGCTGCGCGACCCCGAGGTGGACGCGGTGATCGTCGCCACCCGCCACAACCTGCACGCCCCCATGGTGCTGCGCGCTCTGGAGGCGGGGAAGCACGTGCTGGTGGAGAAGCCGCTGGCGCTGGTGGAGCCCGAGCTGGAGGCCGTGGAGGCGTTCTACGGGCGTGCGGAGGCGCGGGGCGGGCCGGCCCCGGTGCTCCTGACCGGCTTCAACCGCCGCTTCTCCCCCTTCGCGCGGCGGGCGCTGGAGATCGTCCGTGAGCGCAGCAACCCCATGATCGTCAGCTACCGGATGAACGCCGGGCACGTCCCGCGGGACAGCTGGCTGCACGACGAGGAGGGCGGCGGGCGCAACCTGGGCGAGGCCTGCCACGTCTACGACCTGTTCACCTTCCTCACCGGGAGCCGCGTGGCCGACGTCACCGCCCGGGCCATCGTCCCGCGCACCGGCCACTACCTGGCGTCCGACAACTTCGTCGCCACCCTGGCCTTCGAGGACGGCTCCGTCGCCACCCTCACCTACACGGCGCTGGGCTCGCGCGAGCACCCCAAGGAGCAGATGGAGGTGTTCGTGGACGGCAAGGTGCTGGTGCTGGACGACTACCGCCGCCTCACCGTGGCCGGGGCGAAGGCGGCGGGGGTGGAGACGAGGGCGCAGGACAAGGGTCAGAAGGCCGAGCTGGAGGCGTTCGCCCGGGCGCTGCGCGAGGGGGGCGAGTGGCCGATCGCGCTCTGGGAGCAGGTGCAGACCACGGAGATCGGCTTCGAGGTGGAGCGCCACCTCCGGCCGTACCTGGCCCGCGCGGCCGCCCCGGCGGAGGCCGCCCCGTGAACGGGATGATGCCGTACCGCCTCCAGACGCTGGAGGCGATCATGCGGGGGTACGCGGCCACCGGGGTCCCGCTGGTGGGGACGGACGGCGCGCGGGTGTGGCCGGAGCCGCTCGCCGACGGGAGCCCCGGCTACTACGCCGTGGTCCCGTTCGTCGCCCACGCCTTCGGCCTGTCGCTGGACGCCGCGATCCGCGCCTTCACCTTCGGCGCCGCCGGGGCGGCGCTCGTGCTCGGGGTGGTGGGGTGCTGGCTCCTCTTCCGCGCCGCCGCCGCGCGCGCCGCCTCCGCCGTCGGGCTCCTCGGAATCTGCGGGCTCGCGGCGTACTTCGGCGACGTGTACGTGATGTCGGCCGCGGCCGTGGTGGCCGTGGCCCCCCTCTTCCTGTGGGCGCTCGCCTCCGGGCGGGGCGCCGCGCCGCTCGCCGCGCTCCTCTTCGGGCTGGGGCTCTTCCTGGGTCTGGCGGACCAGGTCCGCGCCTCCTCGGGGACGGCGGTGCTCCTCTTCGCGGCGCTGGTGCTCCTCCTCCGCGGGACGGTCCCGGCGTCCCGGCGCCTCCTCCTGGGCGCCGCGCTGGTCGCGGGGACGCTCCTCCCCGGCGTCGCGGTGCGCTCCGTGGTGGCGGAGCGCGACGCCTACCTGGCCCGGGCCGGCGTGGAGCACCGGCGCCCGGAGATGGGGAACGTCCTGTGGCACTCGGTCTACATCGGGTTCGGCTACCTCCCCAACGACCGCGGGATCACCTACCTCGACGAGGTGGCGATGGCCAAGGTCCGCTCGGTGGACCCGCGCGCGCCGTACCTGTCGCCGCGCTACACGGGGATCCTCCGCGTGGAGGTGCTCCGCCTGGTGCGGGAGGAGCCGCTCTTCGTGCTGCGCACCCTCGCCGCCAAGGGCGCGGTGGTGCTCGGCTTCGTCCTGCTCTTCGCCAACGTGGGGCTCCTCGGGGCGGCGGCGCACCGCCCGGGGTGGCGGACGCACCTCCCCTTCTGGGCGGCCATGGGGTTCACGGCCCTCCCGGGGCTGATCGCCATCCCCGCGCTGTACTACCTCCTGGGCACCGCCGCCTTCGCCACGCTGTACGGGCTGGTGATGATCGACGGGGCGCTGGAGGCCGGCGTCCTCCGCTCCCTCCCCGCCTTCCGCGGACGGCCGCGGGCCCTCTCCCCGGAGGCCCCCTGAGCGCGGGGAAGCGCGTCGCCGCGATCCAGTCGAGCTACGTCCCCTGGAAGGGGTACTTCGACGTCGTCAACGCGGTGGACGAGTTCGTCCTGTACGACGACGTCCAGTACACGCGCCGCGACTGGCGCAACCGCAACCGGATCAAGACCGCGGCCGGGCTCACCTGGCTCACCGTCCCCGTGCGGGTCAAGGACCGCTACCACCAGCTCGTCCACGAGACCGTGGTGAGCGAGCCCGACTGGCCGGGCCGGCACTGGCGGTCCATCGTGCACGCCTACTCGCGCGCCGCCTTCTTCGGCCACTACCGCGCGGAGCTGGAGGAGCTGTACCTGGGGTGCGAGGAGACGCACCTGAGCCGCGTCAACGCCCGCTTCCTCGCCTGGATCTGCCGGACGCTGGGGATCGCGACGCCGGTCCGCTGGTCCATGGACTACGACCTGGGGACGGGGAGGAACGAGCGGCTGATCGCCCTCTGCCGCCAGCTCGGCGCCACAGAGTACCTGTCCGGCCCCGCCGCGCGGTGCTACCTGGACGAGGCGGCCTTCGCGGCGGCGGGGATCGCGGTGCGGTGGATGGACTACTCCGGCTACCCCGAGCACCGCCAGCTCCACGGCCCCTTCGAGCACGGGGTGAGCGTGCTCGACCTGATCCTCAACGAGGGTCCCGACGCCCCCTCGTACATGAAGAGCTTCCCCCCACCCCCGGCCCCTCCCCCACAAGGGGGGAGGGGAGAACTACGGGTACGAGAGAGCCCCGCGTGAGGGATGCGAGCCCGAAGGGGCGAGACCCTCGCGTAGTTTGCGAGGGGCTCGACTCCGTTGGGAACGGTTGTATCGTTCCCTACGGAGCCGCAGCCCGACCCCGGCGCAGCCGGGGGCACGCCCAAACACTCGCCCTTCTTCCCGCTCCGGATGGCATGAGCGTGGACCTTTCCGTCGTCGCCACCCTGTACCGCTCCGCCCCGTACCTGGAGGAGTTCCACCGGCGCGTCACCGCGGCGGCGGAGCGGGCGGCGCCGGACTTCGAGGTGGTCCTGGTCAACGACGGCTCCCCGGACGAGTCGCTGGAGGCGGCGGTGGCCCTGTGCGGGCGCGACCCGCGGGTGCGGGTGGTGGACCTGTCCCGCAACTTCGGGCACCACAAGGCGATGATGACCGGGCTCGCGCACGCGCGCGGGGAGCGGGTGTTCCTGATCGACTCGGACCTGGAGGAGGAGCCGGAGCTGCTGGACGGCTTCCTGGCCGAGATGGGGAGGACCGGGGCGGACGTGGTGTACGGGGTGCAGGAGCGGCGGCGCGGGGGGGCCTGGGAGCGCTTCACGGGGTGGCTCTTCTACTCGCTCTTCGACCTGCTGACCACCTGCCCCATCCCGCGCAACCTGCTGACGGTGCGGCTGATGACCCGCCGCTACGTGGAGGCGCTCCTCCAGCACCGCGACCGCGAGGTGTTCCTGGCGGGGCTCTGGGCGATCACCGGGTTCCTCCAGGTCCCGCTCGTCGTCCGCAAGCTGGACAAGGGGAGCACCACCTACACGCTGCGGCGCAAGGCCGCCATCCTGGTCAACTCGGTGACCGCGTTCAGCAACCGGCCGCTGGTCATCATCTTCTGGCTGGGGATCGCGATCTCGCTGACGGCGGGGGCGGCGGCGGCGTACATGGTGGTGCGGCGGCTCTTCTTCGGGGTGCTCCTGGCGGGGTGGCCGTCGCTGATCGTCTCCATCTGGCTCCTGGGCGGGCTCACCATCTTCTGCGTCGGCATCCTGGGGATCTACCTGTCCCGCATCTTCACCGAGGTCAAGGACCGCCCCTACACCGTGGTCCGCCGGGTCTACGGAGAGCCCCCCGCATGAGCGACGACCGGAGGCTGGTGGTGTTCGGGAACGGCCCGGCGGCCCGCATGGCGCACTACTACTTCGGGCGCGACTCGGAGTACGAGGTCGTGGCCTTCACCGTGGACCGCGCGTACCTGGGTGGCGCGGACACCCACCTGGGGCTTCCCCTGGTCCCCTTCGAGGAGGTGGCGGAGCGCTACCCCCCGTCGGAGCACGACCTGTTCGTGGCGATGGGGTACGCGCGGATGAACCGGGCGCGCGCGGAGAAGTACGCGGAGGCGAAGGCGAAGGGGTACCGCCTGGCGAGCTACGTCTCCACCCGCTGCACCTGGCTGGCCGACGACCCGCCGGGGGACAACACCCTGGTGATGGAGGACAACACCGTCCAGCCCTTCGCGCGGATCGGGAGCAACGTGGTGCTCTGGAGCGGGAACCACGTGGGCCACGAGTCCGTGATCGGCGACCACTGCTTCCTCACCTCGCACGTGGTGGTGTCCGGCTTCGTGCGGGTGGGCGACTACTCGTTCCTGGGGGTCAACGCCACCATCCGCGACGGGGTGACCCTGGCCCCGGAGACGCTGGTGGGGGCGGGGGCGGTGATCACCCGGGACACGGTGGAGAAGGGGGTGTACGTCCCCCCCCGGAGCGTGCTCCTGGACCGGCGCAGCGACGAGATCGAGATCTGACGACGATGCGGTGGAAGAAGCTGGGGCGGATCTTCGAGCCCTCCGGGGAGCTCCCCTGGATGGCCTCGCACGCGGCGATCCCCTTCGCACGGCCGATCGGGGGCGGCGTGCACCGGGTGTACTTCAGCGGGCGCGACGCGAAGGGGCGGGCGCAGGTGGGGTTCTTCGAGATGGACCTGGCGCGGCCGCACGAGGTCCTGCGCGTTTCCCCGGAGCCCGTGGTGGCGCTCGGCCCACTCGGCGCCTTCGACGACAGCGGGCTCACCAACTCCTGGGTGACCACGCACGGGGGGCGCGACCACCTGTACTACTCGGGGTGGCACCTGGGGGTGACGGTCCCCTTCTACTTCCACGTGGGGTGCGCCGTGAGCGAGGACGGGGGGGCCACGTTCCGCAAGGCGTCGCCCTCGCCGGTGCTGGGGCGCACGGCGGCGGACCCGTTCCTCACCGCCTCCCCCTGCGTGCTGGTGGAGGACGGCGTGTGGCGGATGTGGTACGTGTCCGGGACGGGGTGGGAGATGGAGGGCGAGGAGCCGAAGCACTACTACCACATCCGGTACGCGGAGTCGTCCGACGGCGTGGAGTGGCGCGGGGACGGGCGCGTGTGCATCGACTACGCCTCCGCCGACGAGTACGCCATCGCCCGGCCCTCGGTGCTCCGCGACGGGGACGTCTACCGGATGTGGTACACGTACCGGGGCGCGGCCTACCGCCTGGGCTACGCGGAGTCGCCGGACGGCCTGAGCTGGACGCGGATGGACGACCGGGTGGGGATCGACGTGTCCCCCGAGGGGTGGGACTCGGAGATGCTGGCGTACGCGCACGTCTTCGACCACGGGGGGCGGCGCTGGATGCTGTACAACGGCAACGGCTACGGGCGGAGCGGGATCGGCCTGGCGGTGCTGGAGGAGTGAGGGGGCCGCGATGAAGCGCTGCCTGGCCTGCGGAGCCCGCTTCGGCGGCGCGGGGTGGAGCTGCCCGGAGTGCGGGTGGGCGCCCCCGTCGCCGGGCGGGCTCCCCGCGTTCGCGCCGGAGATGGCCGCGTCGGGGGGGTTCGAGGCGGCGTTCTTCGCGGCGCTGGCGGAGGCGGAGCCGGGGCACTTCTGGTTCGAGGCCCGCAACCGGCTGATCGCCTGGGCGCTGGGGGCGCACTTCCCGGAGGCGCGCTCCTTCCTGGAGGTGGGGTGCGGGACGGGGTTCGTGCTCGGGGGGCTCCGCCGCGCCTTTCCGGGGCTGGCGCTCGCCGGGAGCGAGATCTTCCCCGAGGGGCTGGAGTTCGCGCGGCGGCGGGCGCCGGACGCGGAGCTGTTCCAGATGGACGCCCGCCGCATCCCCTTCGACGCGGAGTTCGACGCGGCGGGGGCCTTCGACGTGCTGGAGCACGTGGACGAGGACGAGGAGGTGCTGACGGAGCTGCGGCGCGCGGTGCGCCCCGGGGGCGGGATCGTGCTGACGGTCCCGCAGCACCGCTGGCTCTGGACGGCGCTGGACGACATCGCCCACCACCGCCGCCGCTACACCCGCGCGGAGCTGGTGGATAAGGTCCTGCGCGCCGGCTTCACCGTGGAGCGCGTGACCTCGTTCGTCTCCGCGCTCCTCCCCCTGATGGTGCTGGCGCGCGTGGGCAAGCGCCGCCCCGCGGCGGAGGTGGACCCCCTGGCCGAGTTCCGCATCCACCCCGCCGTGAACCGCGCCCTGGCGGGGGTGCTGGACGCGGAGCGGGCGCTGATCGCGCGCGGGGTGTCCTTTCCCGCGGGGGGCTCGCTCCTCCTGGTGGCGCGCCGGTGAGCCGGGCCTGGCTGGCGCGCGGGGCGGCCGTGCTCCTGGGGTGCCTCCTGGCTGCGGGGATCGCCGAGGGAGGCGCGCGCCTGGTCTCCCGGATGCGCGGCGGGTTCCCGGTGCTGGACGAGTACGAGGTCCGCGACCCGGAGCGCCCCTGGCTGGTCCGCCTCCGCCCGGGCTACGCGGCAACGCTGGACGAGCTGCTGGCGGGGAAGCGCGAGCGGGGGCGGACGCTGGCCGTGGAGCACCTCGTCGGCGCTTCCGAGGCGCTCGGCTTCCGGGGGAACGCCGTGGCCCTGCGCATCAACCGCCAGGGCTTCAAGGGCCCGGAGATCGACCCGTCGCACGCCCGCCCCCGCGTCCTCAACATCGGGGACTCCTGTACCTTCGGGTCGCTGCTGGACGCGTACTCGTACCCCCGCGCGCTGGAGCGCGCGCTGCGGGGCGCGGAGGTGGTGAACGGTGGCGTGGAGGGGTACACCCCGCGCGACGTGCTGGCCCGCATCGAGGAGTTCAGCGCGCTCCGCCCGGAGGTCGTCACGATCTACCTGGGGTGGAACGCGCTCTTCGCGGAGCCGGCGGTGTCGGGCCCGGAGCGCTGGTCGCACGCGGCGCGGCTGGCCCGGCGCGGGTACGAGCGGATCGCGTCGGGACAGGACGAGCGGGCGGCGGCGCTGGAGGCGTACGGGCGCCCCAAGCGCCCGGACCGGGCGCGCGCGGAGCGGGAGCTGGAGGGGTACGTCCCCGGCTTCCTGGAGGAGGTGGAGCGGATCGCGCGGGAGATGCGCTCGGCGGGGAGCCGCGTGGTGCTGGTCACCCTCCCGGGGCTGTACGTCACGGACCGGGCGCCGGGCGCGCGGGCGCTCCGCGTGGGGCACCTCCCCTCCTTCACCGACAACCCGTACGTGCTGGCGGGGATGGCGGAGCGCTACAACGCCGCGCTCCGCGAGATGGCCGCGCGCGAAGGGTACGCGCTGCTGGACCTGGACCGCTGGAGCCGGGAAGTGCCGGCTCCGCGCGAGTCGTACTTCACCGACTCGGTGCACCTCACCGAGCAGGGGCAGGTGATGATCGGCGCCTGGATGGCCCGGGAGCTGGCGCCGCTGCTTTCTACAAACCTACAGTAGTGGTCAGTTTGCAGGTGAGCTGGCAGTCTATCACCAGAAGGTTTAGAGTTTCGTGGGGCCGCCCCGTCCGCTTCAGTCGAACTGACCTACTACCGACGAACACGGGGGATTGACGTTCCCAGGCCTCTATAGCATCATTCTGATGCAGTTCTATAGGCGTTCGAGAACTGACGCCAGAACTCATCGGCCCCGTGGAGATCCCATGCGACGCACTCGGTACCGGATTCCCCGATCGTCGTTCCTGCACGGCATGGCTCATACGCTGGATATCGGTGCGACGCTCAACCCGATCGGATGCAATCCGGAGAGCACCGCCCAGAAGAGCATCGCCGCCGACTGGCGGACGGTCTGCGAGGACATGCAGCGCGCAATGAACACGGTCGGACGTACGATGGGGCAGCGTGTCTCGCGGTAAGCGGCGACGCCCCACCACCAACCTCCCTCAACCCTCCGCGGACTCCGAGCTGCGGGGGGTTGAGCGTCAGGAGGAGTTCTTCCCCGAACAGGTGGAGTACTCCCGAACCACCTTCTTCTCGGGCCCGCTCCCTACGCCGGAGATGTTCTTTCAGTATGACCAGATCCTCCCGGGTGCGGCCGACCGGATCTTAGGGCTTACCGAGCGTGAGATGGAGCACCGGCAACAGATGGAGCAAGGCTTCCTCCGCATCCACAGTCGGAACTCCCTCCTTGGGATCTTCTCCGGTGCCTTGATCGGCCTCTCTGCCGTGCTCGGTGGTGTCTACATCGCTGCCGTAGGGGGTAACATAGAAGGTGCTGGTGTTGCACTCGGAGGACTCACGGCCCTTGTGGGCGTCTTCGTGTATGGGAAAAAGGCCGATACGGCCAGCGAACCCGAACCCGAGAAGCCGCGTAAGAAGCGCTAGCTCGCACCCGTTTTCAGTCCACCCAGAGAAGGGCCCCTCCGCTCACGCTGAGCAGTGGGGCCTTCGTGTCTATACCAACTCTCGTTATGCGTAACGGCAGTTCTGCACTTTAATGATCCCTGTCGCTGTTACAATTAATCTGACTGCCATCCCTCCCCCGCCGCGATTGAGCGGGGAGCGTAGAGCCGCTAGATTACACGCTTTGCGCGAATCTGCCGATAAAGGGAGGTGACGGCTCACGCCGGAGCGGCGTCATCGGGCGTCGCCACCGACCACCTCCCGAACGACGTACCCGTACGGATGCATCCCAGGCTCTCACTGCTCGACCGCAGGCTGAAGCTCCTCGCGCTCGCCATCCTCGTCCTGGCGGCGCTCGACCTCGGCGGGCTCCTGTTCCTCCGCCGCATGGGCGGCCTTTCCGTGCGCTACCACGCCGTCCCCGCGGAGGAGCTGGACCGGTTCGGCGCACGCGGCGCCGCTCTTCGCCGTCCCCGACAGCGACTACTTCGCCGGGGAGATGCGCCGCGCCGGGATCGCGCGGGGCGGGCGCCCCGACGAGGAGGTGGTCCGCGACGTCCTCCGCTGGACCATGTCGCAGGCGGGCGCCACCGGGAACGGGGTCACCACCTTCCGCGCCTCCGCCCGCGACCAGCTCGAGTTCGCACGCGCCGGGGGCGGGCTCAACTGTTCGCAGATGGGGCTGATCTTCCACGCCGCGCTTCACGCCCTCGGCTTCCGCGCGCGCCTGGTGACGCTCATGGCCGACGCCTCGCCCCGCGTCTTCCTCGCCGGGGTGGACACGCACCAGACGGTGGGGGTGCTCCTGGACGGGCGCTGGATCGTGTTCGACCCCACCTTCCACGTGAGCTTCGCGCGCGAGGGCCGGCTCCTGAGCGCCCGCGAGGTGCAGCACGCCCTCCTCGCGGGGGAACACGTGGAGCCCGTCTTCCACGGCGAGGTGCGCTACCCCGCGCGCCTGGAGACGTACCCGGTCTCCTGGAAGAAGCTGTACCGCCACGTCTTCCTGGCCCGCGACGCGTCCGAGTCGCTCGCCGCCCGCGTTCCACCCGTGCGCTTCTGGGCCGGGCCCGCCTTCCTCTACGCCGACGACGGCGCGTCGGCCGTCGCCGGGTGGATGGGCGCCATCTACTTCACCCTGGTGGTCCTCCTCCCGGCCGTCCTCCTCCTCCTGGGCGCGCTCCTGGCGGCCCGGCTGCGGCTCTCCCCACGCCGGGGACGGACGGCCCACCTGCCGCGGACGGTGGCGGGCTAGATGTGCGGGATCACGGGGGTGCTGGCCTTCCACGGCTCGGCGCCCGTGGAGCGCGCGCTGGTGGACCGGATGCGCGACGCCATGCCGCACCGCGGGCCGGACGGCGCGGGCACCTGGGTGTCGGAGGACGGGCGCGTGGGGCTGGGGCACCGGCGGCTGGCCATCATCGACCTGTCCGACGCCGCGGCCCAGCCCATGTGCAACGAGGACGGGACGGTGTGGGTCACCTTCAACGGCGAGATCTACAACCACGCCGAGGTCCGCGCCGAGCTGGAGCGCACCGGCCGCCACCGCTGGAAGACCCACCACTCCGACACCGAGGTCATCCTCCACGCCTTCGAGGAGTGGGGGATCGACTGTCTGCACCGCTTCCGGGGGATGTTCGCGCTCGGCATCTGGGACGCGCGCTCGCGCGACCTGTGGCTGGTGCGCGACCGCATCGGCGTCAAGCCGCTCTACTGGTCCGTGCACCACGGGCGCCTCTCCTTCGCCTCCGAGATCAAGGCCCTCCTCGCCGACCCGGAGCACCCCCGCGCCGTGGACGAGGAGTCGCTCTACCACTACCTCTCCTTCCTGACGACCCCCGCGCCGCGCACCCTGTTCGCCGGGGTCCGCAAGCTCCCGGGCGGGTGCTGGCTGCGCGTGCGCGAGACCGGCGAGGTGACGGAGCACCGCTGGTGGGAGATGTGGGACCACGTCACCCCGCTCGTCGGCGTGTCCGACGCGGAGATCGCCGAGCGCGTGCTGGAGGAGCTGCGCACGGCGGTCCGCCTCCGCAAGGTGAGCGACGTCCCGGTGGGGGTGTTCCTCTCCGGGGGGATCGACTCCAGCACCAACGCCGCGCTCTTCTCCGAGGGGGAGGGCGGCCCGGTGCGCACCTTCTCCATCGGCTACCGGGGGGAGTACGACAGCTACCGGAGCGAGCTGGGGCACGCCCGCGCCATGGCGGAGCGGGTGGGCGCCGAGCACCACGAGCGGGTGCTGGACGTGGACGACCTGATCCGCTTCCTCCCCGAGATGGTGCGCCTCCAGGACGAGCCGATCGCCGACCCGGTGTGCGTCCCCGTCTACTACGTCTCCGAGCTGGCGCGGAAGCACGGCGTGGTGGTGGCGCAGGTGGGGGAGGGCGCCGACGAGCTGTTCTGGGGGTACCCGGGGTGGAAGCAGTCGCTCCGCCTCCAGCGGCTGGACGACCTCCCCGTCCCCCGCGCGGCCAAGCGGCTGGGGCTCGCGGGGCTGCGCCTGGCGGGGAAGGGCGCCTCCTGGCCGTACGAGCTGCTGCGGCGCGGCGCGGCCGGCGAGCCGGTGTTCTGGGGCGGGGCCGAGGCCTTCCCCGAGGGGCGCAAGCGGCGCCTCCTGTCGCCGCGGCTCCGGCGGGAGCTGGGCGGCCTCTCCTCCTGGGACGCCCTCCGCCCCATCCGCGACCGGTTCGAGGCCGGGCGCTGGGAGGACTCGCACCTGGCGTGGATGAGCTACCTGGACCTCAACCTCCGCCTCCCCGAGCTCCTCCTGATGCGGGTGGACAAGATGAGCATGGGGGTGAGCCTGGAGGGGCGCGTCCCCTTCCTGGACCACAAGCTGGTCGAGCTGGCCATGGGCATCCCGGAAGCGGTGAAGACCCGGAACGGGACCCTCAAGCACGTGCTCAAGACCGCCGTGCGCGGCGTCATCCCCGACGAGGTGATCGACCGCCCCAAGCAGGGGTTCGGCGTCCCGGTGTACGAGTGGTTCTTCGACCGGCTGGGGGAGGAGGCCCGGCGCGAGCTGGACGCCTTCTGCCGCGACACCGACTTCTTCGACCCCGCCGAGGTGCGCCGCGTCTTCGAGGCGCGCGACGTCAACGGCGTCTGGTACCTGCTCAACTTCGCGCTCTGGTGGCGGGAGTACCTCGGGTGAGCCCGGAGCTGGAGCCGTCCCCCCTCCAGGCGCCCGCCGCCGGGGCGGAGCGCTGGGGCGAGCGCGTCCGGCGGCTCGGCGGCTCGCGCTTCGCCCGCCAGGTGGGGGAGACGCTGGGGACGCGCGTCTTCCTCCTGGGGCTGAGCGTCGCCACCAACGTCCTCCTGGCGCGGGCGCTGGGGCCCGCGGGGCGCGGCTACCACGCCGTGGCGACGGCGGTCACGGCGATGGGGGTGCAGGCCGCCAACCTGGGGCTCCACTCCTCCAACACCTACTCCGCCGCCCGCGACCCGTCGGCCGTCCCCCACCTCTTCGCCAACTCGCTCCTGGTGGGGTTCGGCGGGGGCGGGGCTGCGGCCGCGGCGGCGTTCGCCTTCTTCCTCCTCCGCCCCGACCTGGCCCCGGTGTACGGGTGGGTCGCGGTGCTCGGGCTGGCCGCCGTTCCCTTCGCGCTCACCTACCTCCTCCTGCAGAGCCTCCTCCTGGGGATGCACGAGGTGCGCGCCTACAACGGGATCGACGCGGCGGTGAGCGTCGTGTCGGCGGCACTGGTGGTGGCGCTGGTGGCCGCGGGGCGGGTGAGCGTGACGGCGCTCATGGCGTGCGCGCTGGTGGTGTCCGTGGTGAGCTTCGGGTGGGCGGCGGCGCGCGTGCAGCGCAACGTCCTGTCGGGCCCGCACGAGCCGGAGCGGCCCTCCTGGCCCCTCTTCCGCACCACGCTGCGCTACGGCTCCAAGGCGTACCTGGCCGCGCTCTTCGCCTACCTGGCGCAGCGCGCCGACGTCTTCATGCTCACCCGGATGCTGGGCTCGGAGGAGACGGGGTACTACGCGGCCGCGGTCTCGGTGGCGGCCGTGGCCTCGGTGTTCCCCTCGGTGATCGGGACCATCCTCTTCCCGCGCCTCTCCTCCACTGCGGACGCGGCGGAGCGGTGGCGCTTCACGCTCCGGGTGCTGGGGATCGCGGTGGCGGGGATGGCGGTGGTGGCCGCGGGGGTGGTGCTGCTGGCGCCCCGGGTGGTCCTCCTCCTCTTCGGCGAGGCCTTCATGCCCGCGGTGGCGCCGCTCCGCTGGCTCATGCCCGGGGTCCTGGTGCTCTCGGCCAACTCCATCCTGATGAACTACTTCGCCTCCATCGGGATGCCCCGCATCACGGTCCTCTCCCCCGCGCTGGCGACCGTGGTGAACGTCGGGCTCAACCTGGCGCTGATCCCCCGCCTGGGGATCACCGGGGCCGCCCTCGCCTCGGTGGCGGCGTACGGGACCATGCTGGTGGCGAGCCTGGTCTACCTGAGCCTCGGCTCGCACCGGGAGGCCCGGTGACGGCGGTGGGCCTCGCGGAGTTCGAGCGGGCGTACCGGGAGGCGCTGGCCGGGGTGTGGCCGCACTGGAATCCCGGGATGCAGGCGGAGATGGCGAGGCACTGCCACGGGTGGAGCCCGGAGCGCTTCGACTTCCGCGCCTACCTGGACGCCTCCGCCGCCCGCTTCCACCGGGCGTACCGCGCCCTGGCGGCCGACGCGTCGGTCCGCTCGGTGTGCGACGTGGGCGGCTTCTGGGGGGTGTTCCCGCTGACCTTGAAGCGGCTGGGGTACGAGGTGGCGATGACCGAGTCGCTGCGGTACTACAGCGAGGCGTTCCGGGGGCTGTTCGACCACGTGGGCGCGCAGGGGGTGGAGATCGTCGACTACGACCCCTTCGAGGAGGGGTCGCCGCTCGCGGGGAGCTGGGACGCGGTGACGGTGATGGCGGTGCTGGAGCACTACCCGCACTCGCTCCGTCCCTTCATGGAGAACGTGGTGGCCGGGGTGCGGCCGGGGGGGATGGTCTTCGTCGAGGTCCCCAACATCGCCTTCTGGCCCAAGCGGGTGAGCTTCCTCCGCGGGCACTCCCCCCACACCCCCATCGGCGACGTGTACCGCTCGGCGGTCCCCTTCATCGGGCACCACCACGAGTTCACCATGGCGGAGCTGCGGGAGCTGGCGGAGCTGGCCGGGCTGCACGTGGAGGCGGAGCACTTCTTCAACTACTCGCCGCGCGCCCCGGGGAGCTGGAAGCAGCGCCTGATCCGGCCGGTGGAGCGGCTGGCCTTCCGCCTCCTCCCCGACTCGCGCGAGTGCCTGGCGGTGACCTGCCGCCGCGTGATGGAGGCGAGCTGACGTGTCGGCACCCCCCCTCCCGGCCGAGAACGTCTACGGGCACACCAAGAAGCTGCGCTTCGTCCTGGACGTGGTCCGCCGCGTCCGCGAGGAGGCGGGGCGCGAAGTGTCGCTCCTGGACTTCGGCTGCGGCAACGGGAGCGCGGTGTCCCGCTTCCTGATGCTCCCCGGGGTGCGCTACCACGGGGTGGACGTGCACGGGCCCTCGCTGGAGTACGCGCGGGCGCACTTCGGGCGCGAGGGCGCGGTCTTCCACGACCGGGTGCCGGAGGGCGTGGAGTTCGACGTGATCGTGTACGCCGACGTGCTGGAGCACCTGGACGACCCGGCCGGGGTGCTCCGGGAGCACGCGCGCGTCCTGGCGTCCGGCGGCGTGGTCGTGGGCGCGGTGCCGAACGGGTGGGGCCCGTTCGAGAACGAGAAGCGGCTGGACGCGCTCCTGGGGATCTCGCGGGCGATGCGGCTGGGCGGGAGGGTGCGGCGCGCGCTCCTCCGGCGCCCGCCCCGCGCCGGGGAGGCGATCCCGTACAACCTCGACTCCGGCCACGTGCAGTTCTACACCCGCCGCTCGCTCCGCGAGACGCTGGAGCGCGGCGGCTTCCGGATGGAGACGCTGGTGAACGGGGCCTTCGTCGGCGCGCCGCTGAGCGAGCGCTTCCTGCTGCGCGGGACGCGCGTGGCCGAGCTGAACGCGCGCGTGGCCGACCGGCTCCCGCACTGGGCGGTCTCCACCTGGTACTTCACCGCGCGGAAGACGTGAGCGCTCCCGGGCTCCGCATCCTCCGCGGCGTGGCGCCGCCGGCCCCGGAGCCGGGGGGCGAGACGGTGGCCTTCGAGGAGCTCCGCGCGCGGCTCCCCGGCGCCCTCTTCCGCCACCCCGAGGCGCGGCTGCTGACGCACCGCCTGGACGTGATGACGCGCCCCCTGGCCACCGCGGCGCTGGTCCGCGCCCTGAGCCGCGGCCCCGCGGTGCTGGAGGACGAGGCGGGGAACCGCCGCCCCGTCGGGCTCGGCACGCTCGCCGGACTGGCGGCGGGCTTCCTCCGCGACGCCGCCCGCCGCCCCGCGCTCCTCCGCCGCGTCGCGCGCGAGGTCGGGGCGCTGGAGCGGGCGGAGCGCGGATCTCCCCGTCTCGACCTGGCCCGTCCGGTCGCCTACCTGCGGACGGACCTCTGGTTCGGGGTGCGGTCGGGCGGGTCGGTCGCGCACGTCGCGGGGGTGGCCAACCACCTCGGCGACTTCGCGGGGGGCGTGCTGATCCTCTCCTCCGACGCGCTCGCCACCGTCCGGGGCGACCTCCCGCTCCACCTCGTCCCCCCGGCCCCCGCCTTCCGGGACTTCCGCGACCTCCCCAGCCTCGCCTACAACGAGAGGTTCGAGGCGGAGGTGCGCAGGATCGTCGGCGGCCGGCGCCTCGCCTTCGTCTACCAGCGCTACAGCATCAACAACTACTCCGGGGTGAAGCTGTCGCGCGAGCTCGGCGTCCCGCTCGTGCTGGAGTACAACGGCTCCGGGGTGTGGATCGGCCGCCACTGGGGGCAGCCGCTCCGCTACGAGGCGCTCTCGGAGCGGATCGAGACCCTGAACCTGCGCGCCGCCGACCTGGTCGTGGTGAACAGCGAGCCGATGCGCGAGGAGGTGCTGGGGCGGGGCGTCGAAGCGGGGCGCGTCCTGGTCAACCCGAACGGGGTCGACCCCGACCGCTACTCGCCGGAGACCGACGGCGGGGCGGTCCGCGCGCGCCACGGGCTGGAGGGGAAGACGGTGGTCGGCTTCATCGGCACCTTCGGGCCCTGGCACGGGGCGGAGGTGCTGGCGGAGGCGTTCGGGCGGATGCTCGCGGAGGAGCCGGCGTACCGGGAGCGCGTCCGGCTCCTCCTGATCGGCGACGGGCAGCGGATGCCCGAGGTGCGGTCGGCGCTCGCCCGCCACGGCGTGGAGGACGCGGCCGTGCTCACGGGGATGGTGCCGCAGGAGGAGGGGCCGGCGCACCTCGCCGCCTGCGACGTGCTGGCGTCGCCGCACGTCCCCAATCCCGACGGGACGCCTTTCTTCGGCTCGCCCACCAAGCTGTTCGAGTACATGGCGACGGGGCGGGGGATCGTGGCCTCGGAGCTGGACCAGATCGGCGAGGTGCTGCGCCACGGGGAAACGGCGTGGCTGACGCGTCCGGGAGACGTGGGCTCCCTGGCCGGCGGCCTCCGCGCCCTGGTGGACGACCCGGAGCTCCGGCGGCGCCTGGGCGCGGCGGCGCGCGGGGAGGCGGTGGCGCGCCACAGCTGGCGGGAGCACACGCGGCGCATCGTGGACCGGCTGCGGGAGGTGTGCGGGTGAGCCTCGCGGACGACCTCCGGCGCGCGCGGCGGATGCCGCTCGGGGAGGCGCTGGCGCGCGGCTTCGGCAAGGCGCGCCGGGAGCTCCGCCTGTGGAGCGAGCAGCGCCGCGACGCGCGCCGTCCCACGCACTCCCCGGCCCCGGAGGGCGAGCTGCTCCGGTACCTCGCCCCGCTCCCCCCGGACGCGCTCCGGGCGCGGGAGGAGGACGTCCTGGAGCTGGCCGGGCACTTCCTCGCCCACCGCTTCGACCTCCTGGGCTCCGGCTGGGTGCGGGTGCGCCACGGGATGCGCTGCCCCGGCGTGGAGGGGCACCGCTACCATTCCGGCCCGGAGGTCCGCGCCGACCGCGGGGGGCGCTGGCTGGAGGGGCGGATCAACCCCTCCAACCTGGCGGAGAGCCGGCGCGTCTGGGCCCTGGTGGACGAGGGGTACGAGCCCGTCGACTGGCACCTGGACTTCAGGTCCGGCTTCCGCTGGAGCGAGGGGACCTGGTGGCGCGACGTCCCCTTCCAGCACGGTCCGGGGATCGACGTCAAGGTCCCCTGGGAGCTGGCGCGGATGCAGCACCTCCCCGTGCTCGCCTGCGCCCACGCGCTCACGGGCGACGGGGCGTACCCGCGCGAGTTCCGCAACCAGGTGCTGGACTTCGTCGCCGCCAACCCGCCGCGCTACGGGGTGAACTGGCGGCTGGCGATGGACGTGGCGATCCGGGCGGCGGGGTGGCTGGCGGGGTACGACCTGTTCCGCGCCCACGGCGCCGTCTTCGACGCGGAGTTCGAGCGCGTCCTCCTGCGGAGCGTATACGACCACGGACGGTACGTCGTGCGCCACCTGGAGTGGAACCCCGAGGTCCGGGGCAACCACTACCTGGCGAACGTGGCCGGGCTCCTCTTCGTCGCCGCGTACCTCCCGCGCACGCCGGAGACGGACGCCTGGCTCGCCTTCGCCGCGCGCGAGCTGGCGAGCGAGACCGCGCTCCAGTTCACCCCGGACGGAGCCTCCTTCGAGTCGTCCACCTCCTACCACCGCCTTTCCGCGGAGATGGTGGCGTACGCCACGGCGCTCCTCCTCGCCCTCCCGGAGGAGAAGCGCCGCGCGCTCGCGGAGTACGACGCGCGCCGGTGGACGGGCGCCGCGCCGCTCGCCCCCGCGCCCGTCCCGCCCCTCCCGCCGGAGCACTTCGCGCGGCTGGAGCGCATGGCCGACTTCACCGTGCACGTCACCAAGCCGGGCGGGCGCGTCGTCCAGGTGGGCGACAACGACAGCGGCCGCTTCCTCAAGCTCCTCCCCGTCCACCGCCGGACCACCGTCGCGGAGGCGAAGGCGCTGTACGCCAGCCTGGACGGCTACGACGCGCTCCCCGACGACGCCTCCTACCTGGACGAGGACGCGCTGGACCACCGCGACACCGTCGCCGTCCTGAACGGCCTCCTCGACCGCGAGGACCTGGCCGCGTTCACCGGCGACCGGCGCCGAGACTCACCTGGTCCGCTCGCTGTGTCGTGCTCCCCTCCCCCCTCGTGGGGGAGGGGCCGGGGGTGGGGGGCACCCCGCCGACTGGCCCGCCGACGTCCCCCCGACCCTGGAGATCCCCGCCCCCGGCGGCGACCTCCGCGGGGGCGCGCGCCTGCACGCCTTCCCCGACTTCGGGCTGTACGTGTACCGCTCGGACCGGCTCTTCCTCGCCGTGCGCTGCGGGCGCCGGGGGCAGATCGCCACCGACGGCCACGCGCACGTGGACGAGCTGTCGGTGGAGCTGAGCATCGACGGCGAGGACGTCCTGGCCGACCCCGGTACGTACCTGTACACCGCGCTCCCGGAGCGCCGCGACGAGTACCGCTCCGCGCGCGCGCACTTCGTCCCGCGGGCGCTGGCGTCCGGCGAGGCGGCCAGGCTCGCGCGGGGATTGTTCGAGCTGCGTGACGCTCCGGTGGGGCGGTGCGTCTACTGGGGACCGCGCGGGTTCGCGGGCGTCGTGGAGGTGGGGGGGACCCGAGTGGTGCGGACCGTCTCGGTGGAGGCGGACCGGGTGGTGGTGGGCGACTCGGGGGACGGGACCACCTGCGCTCCGGCGGCGTTCTCCCCGGGGTACGGGAAGCGGGAGCGCCCGGGCCCGGCGGATTGATCCGCTCCGCCTCTTGCGCTATGTTCTTGATTCCGTTCGCGCTGGACCGCCTCGCCGTGCTCCTCCGCATCCCCGTTCCGCAGACCCGGCTGCCGCACACCGTGACCGAGCCATCCGCGCGCCCCGCGGCCTGAGATGAGGCTGCTCGTCGTCTCCTACTGGTACACCCCCACCGTCTCGCCGCGCGCCTTCCGCTGGTCGGCGCTCGCGGAGCACTGGGCGTCGGCGGGGCACCAGGTGGACGTGGTGGCCGCGTGGGCGCCGGGGCTGGCGCGCGAGGAGACGCTGAACGGGGTGCGCGTGCACCGGGTGGGGCGCAACGTGCGCGCGTCCGTGCGCTCCGCGCTCCGCTCGCTCGCCGCCCGCCGGGGAGGGAGCGCCGCGCCGGTCTCCGACACCCGCACCAGCACCGACCGGGCGAGCATCACCTCGCACCCGCTGCACTTCCGGGCGGCGCGCTGGGTGTACGACCGCACCTGGAAGAAGGTGTACTGGCCCGACGACGCCGGGCCCTGGTACTTCCCGGCCTCCCGCGCGGCGGAGAGGCTCGCGGAGCGGGGCGCGTACGACGCGCTGGTCAGCGTGTCGCACCCGTTCACCGGGCACCTGGTGGGGGCGCGGCTGCACGCGCGGATGCCGGGCGTGCCCTGGCTGGCGGACGTGGGGGACCCGTTCTCCTTCCTGGAGCGCACCCCCACCAACAACCACCGGCTGTACCGGGGGCTCAACCACCGCGCCGAGCGGCGCGTCTTCCAGGGCGCCGACGCCGTGGCCGTCACCACCGAGCCCACGCGGGAGATCTACGCCCGGCTCTTCCCCGAGTCCGCCGCCAAGGTCCGCGTGGTCCCGCCGCTCCTCCCGGAGACGGAGGCCGGCGCCTACCCGCGCGTCTTCCCGGACGACGGGCGCATCCGGCTGGTGTTCGCCGGGAACCTGTACCGCTCCATCCGCGAGCCCGGCTTCCTGCTGCGCCTCTTCCGGATGCTGGGGGAGACGCGCCTGGGCGACCGCGCGGAGCTGCACTTCTTCGGGAACGTGCGCGACTGCTGGGACGCCTTCGAGCCGTACCGGGACCGGATCGACCGGAGCGTCTTCCTGCACGGCACCGTCAACCGCGACCACGCCATGCAGGCCATGCGCGAGGCCGCCGTGCTGGTGAACCTGGGGAACGACACCCTGTACCAGCTCCCCAGCAAGGTGGTGGAGTACGCCGGGCTGCGGAAGCCGGTGCTGAACCTGGTGCGCGCCGAGGAGGACAGCTCCGCGGAGTTCTTCCGCTCCTACCCGGCCGCGCTGACCCTGGTGGACCGGGGGCAGCTCCCCACCCCGGAGGAGGCCGAGCGGCTCCTGGACCTCCTGCTCCGCGCCGGGCGGATGGAGCCGCACGCGCTCGACGCCTGGCTCGCCGCCTACCGCGTGGAGGCGGTCGCGGCGGGGTACGAGTCCCTCCTGGGGCTCGTCCCGCCCTCCGCGGCGGCCGGCCCGCTTGCGCGGCCCGAGGCCGCGGCAGTACCCTGAACCGGCGCCGCCCTCGGGCGGCGCCGACGAACCCTGACCCGCAGAACCGAAGGACGGCTGATGCCAGCGGACACCAAGCCCGGCGCGCTCACCACGCCCAAGATCGTCTCCAAGCCGTGGGGGCGGGAGATCTGGTACGCCCACGAGGAGCGCTACGCCGGCAAGATCCTGGAGGTATCCAAGGGCCACGCCCTCTCCCTCCAGAAGCACGAGCGCAAGCAGGAGACCATGTACCTCCAGTCGGGCCGCCTCCTGTACCACTTCAACGGGACGGACTTCGAGATGGAGCCGGGGGAGTGCATCACCGTGCGCCCGGGCGACGTCCACCGCATCGAGGCCCTCGAGGACGCCGTCATCCTGGAGGTCAGCACCCCCGAGCTGGACGACATCATCCGGCTGGAAGACCGGTACGGCCGGAGCTGACCGTCCGGCGCCCGAGCTTGCCCGCGTCCGGGAGAGGATCGTATCTTCTCCCGGATTCGCCTTTTTCGGAGGAGCCATGCCGCTCGACCCCACGACCGAGCAGTTGATCGCGCGCGGCAAGGAGGCCTACGGCCGCAGCGCCTACCTGGCCGCCCTCGAGGACCTCGAGGAGGTGGTGCGCCGGGAGCCGCGCTTCGCGGACGTGCACAACGTCATCGGGCTCTGCCTCAGCCTCACCGGGCGCCCCGACGCCGCGGTGGAGGCGTTCGACCGGGCGCTGGCGGTGAACCCGCGCTACGTGGAGGCGCACCTCAACCGCGCCATCACCCTGAACGACCTGGGCCGGCTGGACGAGGCGAGGGAGGCGTTCGCCAACGCCGCCTCGTCCGACGAGGACCGGAGCGGGCGCTTCTCCTCCACCGTGTCGGCGCTCCTGGCCAACCGGCACGCCGAGCTCGGCGACCTGTACGCGGAGGCCGGCTCCCTCCCGGAGGCCGAGGAGCAGTACCGCCGGGCGTGCGAGATCCGGCCGCGCTTCCTGGACCTGCGCAACAAGCTGGCGCGCACCCTCATGGAGCTGGCGCGGCTGGACGACGCCGTCGCGGAGCTGCGCGCGGTGCTGGAGGTGAACCCCGCCTTCGCCGCCGCCCGCACCAACCTGGGGCTGGCGCTCTACCGCGCCGGCGACCTGGAAGGGGCCGAGGCCGAGTGGGAGCGGTGCCTCGCCCAGCAGCCGGGTAACGCGCAGGTGAGCGGATACCTGGGAATGATCCGGCGGCAGCGGGGAGCCCCGCAGACGGGCTGACGCCCGCCTCCTGAAACACACCCCCGCCCCGCGGGGTACACGGCGGCATGACACGCTTCTCGCTCAGACAGATCACCGTTCTCCTCCTCCCCCTCGCGCTTCTCCTGGGCGCCTGCGGAGGAGGCCCGAGTCCCGCCCAGCTCGCCCCCGACGCACTGTACGAGCGCGGAATGGCCGCCTACCAGAGCGGCAGGCACGGCCGCGCGGTGGACTTCCTGACCCGGTTCTTGCAGGCCTCCGCCGGCGACCCGCGCGCGCTCCAGGCCCGGGTGACGCTGGCGCGCGCCCACATGGCGCGGCGCGAGTACATCCTGGCCGCGGGCGAGTACACCCGGCTCATCAACGAGACGCCGCCGGACTCGCTGCAGCGCGCCGGGCGCTTCGGGCTCTGCGAGGCGTACCAGCGGCTCTCGCCCAAGGTCCAGCTCGACCAGGAGTACACCGGCGGCGCCATCGCCTACTGCGAGTCGCTCGCCACGTACTACCCGGAGACGCCGGAGGGAATCCAGGCCGCGGCGTGGGTGCGCGACCTCCAGGCCAAGATGGCGGAGAAGTCGTACCAGGCGGGGATGTTCTACTTCAAGCGCACCGCCTACGACGCCGCGGTGATCTACTTCCAGGAGACCGTGTCGCAGTTCCCGGCCACGGCCGCCGCCCCCGCGGCGCTCCTGCGGATGGTGGAGAGCTACGACCGCATCGGGTACAAGGAGGAGGCCGCCGAGGCCCGGGCGCGGCTCCTCCGGGACTACCCGGAGAGCGCGGAGGCGAAGTCGCTCCCGGCCCCGGCTCCGGCCGCCCCCGCGGTCCCGGACTCGACCGCGGCACCGACCCCGCCGGCGGCGCCTCCCGGCGGCTGAGCCGCCGGTGCGGATCGGGGTCTTCGGCGGCACGTTCGACCCGCCGCACCACGGCCACCTGATCGTCGCGGCGGACGTGCACGCGGCGCTGGGGCTGGACCGGGTGCTCTTCGTCCCCGCCGCCGTCCCGCCGCACAAGCGGCACACGGTGCAGGCCCCCCCCGGGGTGCGGCTGGAGATGGTCCGGGCCGCCATCCGGGGGGACGGACGCTTCGAGGCCGACGACCTGGAGCTGCGGCGCCCCGGCCCCTCCTACACGGCGGACACGCTGCGCGCCCTGCGGGAGCGGCTCCCCGGGACGGAGCTGTTCTTCATGATCGGGGCCGACAACGTGAGGGAGCTCCCGTCCTGGCGCGAGCCCGACGAGATCGTCCGGCTCGCGCGCATCGTTGCCGTCCCGCGGGGGTGCGAGAGCACGGAGGTGGACGCCCCTTTCCCGGTCCTGTCCGTCCCCGTGACCCGCGTCGCGATCTCGGCTACCGAGGTGCGCCGGCGCGTGGCGGCCGGGGAGTCCATACGATATCTGGTTCCCGACGCGGTGCGCGGGATCGTCGAGCGCGAGGGCCTGTACCGCGGCCCCGTACATTCAGGTTGAGAAGACCATGCTGAAGAAAGTCGTCAACGCCATGTTCGGCACCCGGCACGACCGGGAGCTGAAGCGCCTCTGGCCCCTGGTGGACCAGATCAACGAGGAGTGGGAGCGGCTGCAGGGCGTCTCCGAGGAGGAGCTGCGCGGGCAGACCGCCCGGTTCCGGGAGCGCATCCGCGAGGCCACCGCCGAGCTGTCCGCCGAGCTGGAGGAGCTGCGCGCCGAGAAGCGCGCCTCCGAGAGCTCCGCCGAGCGCGAGGAGATCGCCGCGCGGATCGGCGACGCGGAGACCCGCTTCAAGGCGGCCATCGAGGCCACCCTGGACGAGATCCTCCCCGAGGCGTTCGCCACCGTCAAGGAGGCGTGCCGCCGCCTGGTGGGCACCCCGGTCGCCGTGACCGGGCAGACGCTCACCTGGGACATGGTCCCGTACGACGTGCAGCTCATCGGCGGGATCGTGCTGCACCAGGGGAAGGTGGCGGAGATGGCCACCGGCGAGGGGAAGACGCTGGTCGCCACCCTCCCGCTCTACCTCAACGCCCTGGCGGGGCGCGGCGCGCACCTGGTGACGGTCAACGCCTACCTGGCGCAGCGCGACTCCGACTGGATGGGGCACCTGTTCGGCTACCTGGGGCTGACCGTCGGCTGCATCGACCTCCACGAGCCCAACACCCCGGAGCGGCGCGACGCGTACGGCGCGGACATCACCTACGGGACCAACAACGAGTTCGGGTTCGACTACCTGCGCGACAACATGGTGCACTCGCTCGACCAGCGGGTGCAGCGCGTCCACCACTTCGCCATCATCGACGAGGTGGACTCCATCCTGATCGACGAGGCGCGGACCCCGCTCATCATCTCCGGCCCCGTCGGCTCCGAGACCAACGCCGCCTACGGGCGCTACAACCCGTCGGTCTCCGACCTGTACCGCCGCCAGTCGCGGATCGTGGCCGAGATGATCTCCGACGCGGAGAAGGCGGTGGCCGAGGGCGACGAGTTCCGCGCCGGGGAGAAGCTCCTCCTGGCCAAGCGCGGGGTGCCGCGCAACAAGCGCCTGCAGAAGATGCTCGCCGACGACCCCGGGCTGCAGCGGCTGATCTCCAAGGTGGAAGCCGACTACATGCGCGACAAGCGGCTCCACGAGCTGGACGAGCAGCTCCTCTTCGCCATGGACGAGAAGGGGCACAACGTCCACCTCACCGACCAGGGGCTGGACGTCCTCGCCCCGGGCGACCACGACGCCTTCGTGGTCCCCGACATCTCGGAGGCGGTGCACCGCGTGGAGGTGGACCCGGACCTCACCGTGGACGAGAAGCGCGAGCGCCGCGAGGAGCTGGAGCGCGAGTACGCGGAGAAGAGCGAGAAGATCCACGTCATCCACCAGCTCCTCAAGGCGTACGCCCTGTTCAACAAGGACGAGCAGTACGTCGTGCAGGACGGGGAGGTCATGATCGTGGACGAGTTCACCGGGCGGATGATGACCGGGCGGCGCTGGTCCGACGGCCTGCACCAGGCGGTGGAGGCCAAGGAGGGGGTGTCCGTCAAGGCGGAGACGCAGACGCTGGCGACCATCACCATCCAGAACTACTTCCGGATGTACGACAAGCTGGCCGGGATGACCGGCACGGCGGAGACGGAGGAGAACGAGTTCCACCAGATCTACAACCTGGACGTGATGGTCATCCCGACCAACCGGCCCATCGTCCGGGACGACCGCCACGACTTCGTCTACAAGACCAAGCGCGAGAAGTACAACGCCATCATCGAGGAAGTGGAGCGCCTCAACAAGCACAACTACCCCGTGCTGGTGGGGACGGTGAGCGTGGACGTGTCGGAGACGCTCTCCCGCATGCTCAAGCGCCGCGGGATCGCGCACGAGGTGCTGAACGCCAAGTACCACGCCCGCGAGGCGCAGATCGTCGCCAACGCGGGGCAGCCCGGCGCGGTGACCATCGCCACGAACATGGCCGGCCGCGGCACCGACATCAAGCTGGGGGCCGGGGTCACCGACCCCTCCCCGTACACCGGGCCGGACGGCAAGGAGTACGAGGAGATGGGCGGGCTGCACATCATCGGCTCCGAGCGCCACGAGTCGCGCCGCATCGACCGGCAGCTCCGCGGCCGCGCCGGGCGCCAGGGCGACCCGGGGGCGTCGCAGTTCTTCCTCTCCCTGGAGGACGACCTGATGCGCCTCTTCGGGTCGGAGCGGATCGCCAACATCATGGACCGCCTGGGCGCCGAGGAGGGGGAGGTCATCACCCACGCCTGGATCACGGGGTCCATCGGCAAGGCGCAGCAGCGCGTGGAGCTGCAGAACTTCGAGGCGCGCAAGCGGCTGCTGGACTACGACGACGTGATGAACCAGCAGCGGGAGGTGATCTACGACCTCCGCTCCTTCGCCCTGGAGGGCGGGGAGGAGCTGAAGGGCGAGGTGTGGGACATGATCGAGAAGAGCGTCCCCATCCTCGCCGAGGAGTACGCCCCCACGGGCGAGCACCCGGAGGGCTGGGACGTGGCCGGGCTGCGCGGGCGCCTCCTGATGGACTACGCCATCTTCGCCGACCAGCTCCCGGACACCATCGACGGCGAGCCGCCCTTCCGGACGCGCGCGGAGCTGGACGAGTACCTGCTGGAGCTGACGCGGGAGCACTACCACGCCAAGCTGGACCAGTTCGGGGAGGCCACGGACGGGGTGCTGCGCTTCATCGTCCTGGCCACCATCGACGAGAAGTGGAAGGACCACCTCTACGACCTGGACCACCTCAAGGCGTCCATCGGCTTCCGCGGCTGGGGGCAGAAGGACCCGCTGGTGGAGTACAAGAAGGAGGCCTACGACATGTTCGTGGACCTCATGCGCGACCTGCGGCTCTCCATCGCGCGCTTCTTCTTCCGGGCGCAGCTCACCCCGGCGGAGCCGCCGCCCCCGCCGCCGCTGGAGTTCTTCGGGACGCCCAACCGGACGGAGGAGGCGGAGCCCGGGCCGTCCGCCGAGGGCGCGGAGCGGACCCCGCCCGCGGCCGGGCGCCGCGCGGGGCTGGGGGTGAACCCCTTCACCGCCGTCCCCAACGCCCCGCCCAACCGCGCCGAGCCGCGCCCGGAGCCGGCGCTGGCGGGCGAGGTGGGCCGCAACGACCCCTGCCCCTGCGGGAGCGGGAAGAAGTACAAGAACTGCCACGGGAAGACGGCGTAGCCTCCCCCGCCGGCAGGCACACGGAAGCGGCCGCCCCTCCGGCAGGGGCGGCCGTTTTCGCGCTCTAGGACGCCGGCCCGACGCCTGATAGATTGTGCGAATGGCGACCACCTATCCCATTCACCGCTGGCCCACGGAGGAGCGGCCCCGGGAGCGCCTGGAGGCGCTCGGGCCGCGGGCGCTCACCTCGCGCGAGCTGCTGGCGCTTCTCATCGAGACGGGGCGGCCCGCGACGCCGGGGTTCGAGGCGCGCTCGGCGCTGGACCTGGCCGCCGATTTGCTGCACGAGCTGCGGGGCGGCGACGGGCAGGAGTCGCTGCGCCGGGTGATGACCGCCTCCATCCCGGAGCTGTGCCGGGTGCGGGGGATCGGGCCGGCGAAGGCGGCCAAGATCCTGGCGGCGCTCGACCTGGGGCGCCGGGCGGCGGAGGAGGCGCGCCCCGACCGGGACCGCATCCGCGCCCCCCGCGACGTGTACGACCGGATGCGGCTGATGCTGCGGGACCTCCCGCACGAGGAGTTCCACGTCCTCCTCCTGAACACCCAGAACGAGGTCATGCGCGACCTCCAGATCACGCGGGGGACGCTGGACGCGTCGCTGGTGCACCCGCGGGAGGTGTTCCGGGCCGCGGTCACCGAGGCGGCGGCCAGCATCATCCTGGTCCACAACCACCCCAGCGGCGACCCCACCCCCTCGGAGGAGGACGCGGCGGTGACCGAGGAGCTGCGCGGTGCCGGGGACACCCTGGGGATCGAAGTCCTGGACCACGTCATCGTGGGGGAGGGGCGTTACGTGTCTTTCGTAGAGGCCGGGCTCTGGTAATGGCGGCCACCACGCTCTCCGCGCTCTCGGCCGACCGGGCGGAGGAGGCGCGCGCCCTGGCGCGCGCCGTCCTCCCGGCCACGCTCTTCGCCCGGCTGGAGCCGTACATGGAGCGGCTGGACCTGGAGTCGGTCACCCGCGCCTACGAGTTCAGCCGCATCGCCCACTCGGGGCAGAAGCGCCGCTCGGGGGAGGACTACATCGTCCACTGCGTGGAGGTCACCGAGATCCTGGCCGAGCTGCACCTGGACTCGGTGACCCTGGTGAGCGGGCTGATCCACGACGTGGTGGAGGACACCTCCGCCACCCTGGAGGACGTGCGCGACGCCTTCGGGGACGAGGTGGCCACGGTGGTGGACGGGCTCACCAAGATCGCCCGCGTCCAGTTCCGCACCAACACGGAGCAGCAGGTAGAGAACTACCGCAAGCTCCTCCTCTCCATGGCCCAGGACGCCCGGGTGATCCTGGTGAAGCTGGCCGACCGCCTGAACAACATGCGCACCCTCCAGCACCTGCGGGAGGAGAAGCGGCGGCGGATCGCGCTGGAGACGCGGGAGATCTACGCCCCCCTGGCGCACCGCCTGGGGGTGGCGACGGTGAAGTGGGAGCTGGAGGACCTGTGCTTCAAGTTCCTGGAGCCGGAGGCGTACCGCGACCTGGCGCGCAAGATCGCGGACAAGCGCACCGAGCGCGAGGAGCTGATCGACCGGCTGCGGGGGCCGCTGGAGGAGGAGCTGCGCGAGGCGGGGATCGACTGCGAGGTGACGGGGCGCCCCAAGCACCTGTGGTCCATCTACCGGAAGATGCAGCGCCGCGAGAAGAGCTACGAGGAGATCTACGACCTCATGGCGGTGCGGGTGATCGTGGACACGGTCACCGACTGCTACCACGCGCTGGGGGTGATCCACAACCGCTGGACGCCGCTCCAGGAGCGCTTCCACGACTACATCGCCACGCCCAAGTCCAACATGTACCGCTCCCTCCACACGACCATCTTCGGTCCGGGCGGGCGGCTGTACGAGATCCAGATCCGCACGCGCGAGATGCACCGCACCGCGGAGTACGGGATCGCGGCGCACTGGAAGTACAAGGAGGGGCAGCGCGGCGGCGGGGGCGGCGGGGACGAGGTGGACGAGACGCTCACCTGGTTCCGGCAGGTGCTGGAGTGGCAGCAGGAGACGAAGGAGCCGGAGGAGTTCATGGAGTTCCTCCGCATCGACCTGTTCCAGGACGAGATCTTCGTCTTCACGCCGCAGGGGGACGTGAAGCAGCTCCCGCGGGGGACCACCCCCATCGACTTCGCCTTCGCGGTGCACACGCAGGTGGGGCTGCACTGCGCGGGGGCGCGCATCAACGGGCGGATCGCGCCCGCTGGCGCGCGAGCTCAAGAACGGCGACACGGTGGAGATCATCACCGACGCCAAGCAGCGCCCCTCGCGCGACTGGCTGGCCTTCGTGAAGACGGCGCGGGCGCGCAACAAGATCCGCCAGTGGATCAAGCAGGAGGAGTTCGACTCCTCGGTGCGGCTGGGGCGGGAGTTCATCGAGCGGGAGATCAAGAAGGCGCGCAAGGACCGCGTCTCGGAGGACCGCTTCGACGCGGTGGCGAAGGCGCTGGACCTCGGCGACGCGCCCCACCTCTTCGCCGCCCTGGGCCGGGGCGACCTGGGCCCCTCGGCGGTGTTCAGGGAGCTGTGGCGGGAGCCGGAGGGCGCCACGCCGCCGCGCCCGCCCTCGGCGTTCGACCGCCTGGTGGACCGGGTGCGCGGGAAGCCCAAGGGGGTGCGCATCCAGGGGATGGACAACCTGATGGTGCGCTACTCCCAGTGCTGCCAGCCCGTCCCCGGCGACACGGTGATCGGGTACATCACCCGCGGGCGGGGGATCTCGGTGCACCGGGTCGACTGCCCCAACCTCCTCCAGCTGGCCGACCACCCGGAGCGCCGGGTGGACATCGACTGGGACGTGGAGGGGGGGGAGCGCTTCTACGTGCGGATCGTGATGGAGGGGACGGACCGGCGCGGCCTCTTCGCCGACATCGCCAGCACCATCTCCCAGACCAACACCAACATCCGCAGCGCCGACATCCAGGCGGACGAGGCGGGGATGAAGGGGCAGTTCGTGGTGGAGGTGGAGAACCTGAGCCACCTGAACCGGGTGCTGGGCGCGATCCGCAAGGTGAAGGGGGTGATCTCGGTGGAGCGCCGGGAGCACATGGACGAGCACGACCTGAGCCCCGACGCCTGAACTTCGGTATCTTTTCGGGGTATCAGGAGTGCGCCCGGACGCACCCCGGCACCCCGCTGCCCGCACGAGGTAAGACATGCCGTTCCAACTGGTTTCACCGTTCGAGCCCAAGGGCGACCAGCCCCGGGCGATCGTCGAGCTCACCGAGGGTCTGAAGCGGGGCGACAAGTACCAGACGCTGCTCGGCGCCACGGGGACGGGGAAGACCCTCACCATGGCGCACGTGATCGCCAACCACGGGCGGCCGGCGCTGGTGATGAGCCACAACAAGACGCTCGCCGCGCAGCTCTACGGCGAGCTCAAGCAGTTCTTCCCGCACAACGCGGTGGAGTACTTCATCTCGTACTACGACTACTACCAGCCCGAGGCGTACGTCCCCTCCACGGACACCTTCATCGAGAAGGACTCCAGCATCAACGAGGACATCGAGCGGCTGCGGCTGCGCGCCACCTCGTCGCTGATGGAGCGGGAGGACGTGGTCATCGTCACCTCCGTGTCCTGCATCTACGGCCTGGGCGACCCGCAGGCGTACCGCTCCCTGATGCTGACCTGGAGCGTGGGGCAGAAGATCGGGCGCAAGCAGATCCTGGAGGGGCTGGTCAACATCCAGTACACGCGCAACGACGTGGCCTTCGAGCGGGGGACCTTCCGCGTGCGCGGCGACACGGTGGAGGTGTACCCGGCCTACGAGGAGCAGGGGGTGCGGATCGAGCTGTGGGGCGACGAGGTGGAGCGCATCTCCCGCTTCGACCCGCTCACCGGCGAGACCATCGCGGTGCTCCCGCGCGCGGCCATCTACCCGGCCAAGCACTTCGTCACCCAGAAGCCCACGGTGGAGGCGGCGGTGCGCCGCATCCGCGCGGAGCTGGACGGGCGGCTCAAGCAGCTCCTCGGGGAGAACAAGCTCCTGGAGGCGCAGCGGCTGGAGTCGCGCACCAACTTCGACCTCGAGATGATGCTGGAGATCGGGACGTGCGCGGGGATCGAGAACTACTCGCGCCACCTGGCCGGCCGCGCGGAGGGGGAGCGCCCCGCCTGCCTCCTCGACTACTTCCCGGAGGACTTCCTGGTGATCGTGGACGAGAGCCACGTCACCGTCCCGCAGATCGGCGGGATGTACAACGGCGACCGCGCCCGCAAGACGACGCTGGTGGAGCACGGCTTCCGCCTCCCCTCGGCGCTGGACAACCGCCCGCTCAAGTTCGAGGAGTGGGAGACGCTGGTCCCCAAGTCGGTCTTCGTCTCCGCGACGCCGGGGCCGTTCGAGCTGGAGCGGAGCGGCGGGGTGGTGGTGGAGCAGATCATCCGCCCCACGGGGCTGGTGGACCCGGAGGTGGTGATCCGCCCGGTGCGCGGCCAGGTGGACGACCTGCTGGCGGAGATCCGCGAGCGCGTGGCCCGCAGCGAGCGGGTGCTGGTGACCACGCTCACCAAGCGGATGTCGGAGGACCTGACGGACTTCCTGCAGCAGGCGGGGGTGAAGGTGCGCTACCTCCACTCCGACATCGAATCGCTGGAGCGGGTGGAGATCCTCCGCGACCTGCGGCTGGGGAAGTTCGACGTGCTGGTGGGGATCAACCTGCTGCGCGAGGGGCTGGACCTCCCCGAGGTGTCGCTGGTGGCGATCCTGGACGCGGACAAGGAGGGGTTCCTGCGCTCGGCCTCGTCGCTGATCCAGACGGTGGGGCGCGCGGCCCGCAACGAGCGCGGCAAGGCGATCCTCTACGCCGACCGGATCACCGGCTCCATGGCGCGGATGCTGGAGGAGACGGACCGCCGCCGGGCCATCCAGGAGGAGTACAACCGGGAGCACGGGATCATCCCGCACACCATCATCAAGTCGGTGGCGGAGATCGAGCGCTCCACCCGGGTGGCGGACGCGCGGAGCAAGCCCGAGCCGGAGCCCAAGGCGCGCAAGGTGGCGGAGAGCCGCGCGGCGTACGGCGCCCGCGACCCGCAACTGCTGATGAAGGACCTGGAGAACGAGATGCGCGACGCCGCGGCGCAGCTGGACTTCGAGCGGGCGGCGCTGCTGCGCGACCAGCTCCTGGAGTTGCGCGCGCAGATGGACGGGGCGAAGCGGAGCAGCGGGAGCGTCACGGCGCCGAAGCGTTCGGGGCTGGGGGCGTTGCGGGGCGGCTGACGCGATGGGGAGCGTGGCGCTGCTGACGGAGGAGGAGCTTGCCGCCTGGGGGGAGCGGGTGGGGCGGGAGGTGGAGCTCCCCGTGGTGATCGCCCTCAACGGCGACCTGGGGGCGGGGAAGAGCACGCTGGCGCGCGGGGTGGCGCGGGGGGCGGGGGTGGAGGGGCCGGTCCCCTCGCCCACCTTCAACCTCCTGTTCCGCTACGACACGCCGCGGGCGACGGTGCACCACCTGGACCTGTACCGCCTGGAGCGGCAGGACGACGTGTGGGAGCTGGGGTGGTCGGAGCTGGGGTCGGGGACGGACCTGGTGCTGATCGAGTGGGCGGAGAACGCGGAGATGCTCCTTCCCGAGCCGAGGTGGGAGGTGACGCTGGAGGAGTGCGGCGACCCGGAGCGCCGGCGCGTGGAGCTGGCGGCGGTGGGCGGTCCGCCCGCGCTCCCGCCCTTTCCGTCGTCGGGCGGGGAGGCCCGGTGAGCGCGGCGCCGGAGGGGCCGGTGCTGGCGCTGGACACCTCCACGGCGGTGGGGTCGGTGGCGGTGGGGGAGGGGGACCGCCTCCTGGCGGAGACGGTGCTGCGCGTGGGGGCGGGGCACTCCGCGGCGATCCTCCCGGCGATCGACGCCGCGCTCCGCTCGGCGGGGTGCGCCCCGCGCGACCTGGCGGCGGTGGTGGTGGCGGGAGGGCCGGGGTCGTTCACGGGGGTGCGGATCGGCGCGGCGACGGCGAAGGGGATCGTGCATGCGACCGGGGCGCCGCTCTTCGCCTACTCGGGGCTGCTGGCGGCGGCGGGGGCGTGCTGGGGTGCGGACCGCCCGGTGTGCGCGCTCTTCGACGCCCGCAAGCGCGACGTGTACGCGGCGTGCTACCGCTTCGGCGCGGGGGTGGAGGAGGTGTGGGGGCCGGAGGCGCTGACGATCGACGCGCTGCTGGAGCGCTTCCGCGGCGGGGAGCCGGTGCTCTTCACCGGCGAGGGGGCCGTGCTCCACCGGGAGGAGATCGAGCGGGAGGCGGGGGCGCGGACGGTCCCGGCGCAGCTGGCCCACCCGCGGGCCTCGGCGCTGCTGGCGCTGCTCCGCGCGGCGCCGGAGACGGGGCGGGTGGAGGACGCGTCGCGGTGGGAGCCGGAGTACGTGCGCGCCGCGGGGGCGGAGCGGATCGCCGCCGCGGCGGCAGCCGGGGGGCCGGCGTGAAGCTGAGCGGCGAGGTCCCGCGCACGGGGACGGGGAGCGCCCCCTTCCAGGTCCGCCCGCTGACGGAGGCGGACCTGGGGCGGGTCATGGAGATCGAGAAGGTGTGCTTCTCGACGCCGTGGAAGGACGTCACCTTCCGCGGCCTGCTGCGCCGGAGCGACACCGACATGGTGGGCGCCGACCAGGAGGGGAGGCTGGTGGGGTACGCGGTGGCGTGGACGGTGCTGGACCAGTCGGAGCTGGGGAACGTGGCCGTTGCCCCGGAGGCGCGCGGGGGCGGGGTGGGGAGGGCGCTGGTGTCGGCGGTGCTGGAGCGGGTGGGGGCGCGCGGGGCGCGGGAGTGCTTCCTGGAGGTGCGCGAGTCGAACGCGTTGGCGCAGTCGCTCTACGTGGACATGGGGTTCGAGGTGGTGGGGCGGAGGCGGAACTATTACTCGCTTCCCACGGAAGACGCCCTCGTAATGCGCCTTTTTGTGGACGAAGTTTCTTGACAGGCGGCAGGTCCGCGCCTAACATGGGGTCGCTCTTCCCTCCAGAAGGTCGATCCCCCATCCAGAACGACAGGAGGAGACGTGTCTCGCAGCCTGAACAAGGCCATCATCATCGGCAACCTGGGCTCCGACCCGGAGATCCGCACGACCGGGAACGGCGGCCGGGTGGCGCAGTTCTCGGTGGCCACGAG
The DNA here is from genome assembly GCA_963733105.1 of uncultured Gemmatimonadales bacterium. GTDB lineage: Bacteria > Gemmatimonadota > Gemmatimonadetes > Longimicrobiales > Longimicrobiaceae > JAFAYN01. The sequence continues at coordinate 963,426 of CAVTCB010000018.1, forward strand.
CCGGAAGTGGACGTCCAACTCCGGCGAGCAGCAGGAGAAGACGGAGTGGCACCGGATCGTGGTGTGGGGCAAGCTGGTGGACGTGGTGGAGAAGTACGTGAAGAAGGGCCAGCAGGTGTACGTGGAGGGGGAGATCCAGTACCGGCAGTACGAGGACAAGGAGGGGGTCACCAAGTACACCACCGAGATCAACGCGCGCGAGCTGATGATGCTCGGGGGGCGTGAGGGCGGTGGCGGCGGCGGTGGCGGTGGGTACGGAGGCGGCGCGAGCGCCCCGCGCGAGCGGGCGACGGCGAACCGCGGTGGTGGTGGGGGAGGCGGTGGTGGTGGCCGCGGCGGCGACTACGACGACTTCCAGGCGCCCCCGATGGGCGACGACGACGACGACCTGCCGTTCTAGGTGCGACGACGACGACCTGCCGTTCTAGGGCCGTCCGACCCGGAATCCTGTAAGCAGGAGGCAGATCCGCCAGGATCTGCCTCCTGTCTTTCGTTGAGGAGCGGCCAGCTCTACTGGCGTGCCGGGGCCGGCCTCGGGAGCGCCGTCGGCGGCAGGATGTTGTTCAGGCGCATGTAGTTCGCGAGCTGGCTGTAGTGGTCCGCCATGTCCACCACGTGGCCGAGCACCATGCTCGCGCGCGTCACCGACCGGGACTGGCCGCGGAACGTCATGGTGACCTGGTCCGCCAGCTTCGCGTCGTCGAGCTGTGTGAGCGCCCTCTCGCAGAACGCGAACGACGCGTTGAGCTTCTCCAGCAGCCGGTCCTTGGGCCAGGTGGCCTTGACCGAGTCGGGGGTCGAGGTGTCCTCGGCCGCCACCGTCGCCTTCATGTCGCCGAAGGCGTTGCAGAAAAGGTAGTTGTCGGTCGCGAGGTGCTGGGCGATGTAGCCGATGGTGAGCTGCGCGGGCGTCGGCTTGTAGGTGAACAGGCGCGCCGGGATCGAGTCGAACGCCTGGGCGAGGTTCCGCTGCAGCGTCATGGTCCGCCCGCGGAACACCTCGGTGACGGGGTTCGCCGGCGGACTCGCGGACGGCTGCTGGGCGGCAAGGCTCGCCGGCAGGGCCAGGGCGAGGAGCACTGCGTACGCGGTCTTCATACGTTCTCCGGGGAGCGGGGTGAGGGATCGTTCGTGAACCTCGGTGACGCGGCCCGCTCGCGCAACCGTACCGGGCCAAATAACGATAGTTCTAGGTCGGCGTGCAGCGCGGCCGTATCCTTGCGGTGCAGCTCACCTCACACTCGCGAGGAGACGTATCCATGTTCCCGGTAATCATCAACCAGGCGGGCCCCCTCCCCATCACGGTGAACGTCGACTGGCCCAGCAGCGGCAGCGTGATGGTGGCCGTGTCGGGCTCCGCCTTCACGAACAATCCGAACACCACGCTGGCGGTGAAGGTGACGGTCCACAGCACCACGCTGGGGACGGTGCAGCATTATGCCAACCCCGCCGGGACGCACCTGGCCTTCCCCACGGCGTTCTTCGCCGTCAACGGAGAGATCGGTCCCACCACCTTCACCCTCACCGCCGCCAACGCCACGACGATCACCGACCAGAACGACCACTTCACGGTCGCGCTGATCTACTGAGCCCGGGCTGGAGGGGACGGCGGAGCCGGGCGGGTTCCCGGCTCCGCCGCCCCCTCCGCCGTCACCGGTCCACCGTCGACATCTGCCTCTCGTTGTAGCGCGGCCCGGACACCTTCTCCGGCGCCAGCGCCGCGTCCAGCTCCGCCATCTCCTCCCCGGTGAGCGACACCTCCGCCGCCCCGACGTTCTCCTCCAGGTACCGCCGCCGCTTGGTGCCGGGGATCGGCACGACGTCCGGGCCCCTGTGCAGCAGCCAGGCGAGCGCGACCTGTCCCGGCGTCACGCCCTTCCGCGCGGCCAGCTCGCGCACCGCCGACGCGGCGCGCACGTTGGCGTCGAAGTTCTCGCCCTGGTAGCGCGGGTCGCCGCGGCGGAAGTCGCCCTCCGGGTACTCCTCGGCGCGCTTCACCGCCCCCGTCAGGAAGCCGCGCCCGAGCGGCGCGAACGGCGACCAGGCCGATCCCCAGCTCGCGCAGCAGCGGGATGATGCGCGGCTCCAGGTTGCGCTCCCACAGCGAGTACTCGCTCTGGAGCGCTGCGATCGGGTGCACGGCGTGCGCGCGGCGGATGGTCTGCTCGCCGGCCTCGGAGAGGCCGAGGAAGCGCACCTTCCCCTCGCGGACCAGGTCGGCCATGGCGCCGACGACGTCCTCGATCGGCACCGCCGGGTCGACGCGGTGCTGGTAGAGGAGGTCGATGCGGTCGGTGGCGAGGCGGCGGAGCGAGCCCTCGACGGCCTCGCGGACGTGCTCCGGCCGGCTGTCGAGCCCCGTCATCGCGCCGTTCTCGATCCTGAAGCCGAACTTGGTCGCGACGACGACGCGGTCGCGCCCGCCCCCGAGCTCCCCGAGCGCGCGGGCCAGCAGCTCCTCGTTGGCGTAGGGACCGTAGACCTCGGCCGTGTCGAGGAAGGTGCAGCCCAGCTCGACGGCCCGGTGGATGGTGGCGATGGACTCGCGCTCGTCGCGCTCCTCGGGGGTGCCGTACGCCTGGCTCATCCCCATCAGGCCGAGGCCCAGGGACGAGACGGTGAGGCCCCGGGTGCCGAGCGTGCGGGTGGTCAGCATTCACAGCTCCTGGAGAGTGGGTCGGAAGAGGGACCTCCGGAGAGGGCCCGCAAGACGAGCGCCCGGCGGCAGCTGCCGCCGGGCGCTCGTCTTCCGGCATCCATCCCGGTCAGTGCCGGTGCTGCCCCTGTCCGCCGCTCCCCCGTGCGCCTCCGCCCGGGCGGGGCTGGTGCGCCCCGTGGCTCCGCGGCGGCGACACCGTCTCCCCGGGCTTCGCCACCCGCAGCACCTGCATCATCCCCCGCTCCTCGTGGCCCAGGATGTGGCAGTGCATCACGAAGTTCCCGGTGGGCGGGCCGCACTTGCCGTCGGCGCACCCCGTGAAGTCGTCGTAGCGCTGGGTGATGAACGCGTACGCCGTGTCCACCACGGCCCCGGAGGCGTTCACGGAGGGCTGCGGGAGCGGGAGCACGTCCAGCCAGATCGGGGACCCCCTCCGGGAAGCCGCGTTCAGCTCCTGGTACAGGTCGTAGAAGGGGTCCGCGCTGCCCGCCGGGGCGTAGACCGAGTCCACCTGGAAGGGGTTGATGTGGATGTGGAACGGGTGGTTGATCTGGTTCGGGCTGTTGTTGACGACCTTCCAGGTCTGCGTCGAGTCCAGGTACATCGGCATGGGGGTGCCGCCCGCGCTCGACGGAACGAACACCACCGTGTCGTTGAACCTCTGGAAGGCGTTCGACGCGCTCCCCAGGTAGAACTGCGTCGGCGTCAGGTAGTTCCCGGGGCCGCCCGTGTCCGTGAACACCACCACCGCGGTGTCGCGGGCCGGCGTGAGGTTCACCCCCAGGAAGGCGGACGGGGTGGGAATGCGCGTCCCCAGGAAGGCCGCAAGGTCGGGCACGCTCGCCGGCAGGCCCCTGCTGCCGCCGGTCCAGGCGGGATCGACCACCACCCGGAACAGGAGGAAGGAGTTCTTGTTGTTCTCCGCGTTGATCTGCTGGGTGTCCGCGTCCGCGAGCGTCCGCAGCGGAAGCACCGCCGCGCGGGTCCGCCGGCTCGCGCCGGGGTTCTGGGCGACCCGGAATAGGTGCGTCCCCGGGGTCGGCGGGGCCATCACGATCACGTCCAGCCGGTTCCCCGCGCCCATGAGCAGCACGGAGTCGTTGTCGACGGCGAGGTTGACCGGGGCGAAGCTCACGCCGTCCCGCGCCACCTCGGCGACGACGGGCTCCTCACCGGGGCGGTCCTCGAAGGTGAACTCCAGCGTCTTGGTGTTCCGGGTCACGTTCTCGTTCACGATGCGCCAGCGCTGCACCTCCCCCGGCGCCATGTAGATGGTCGGGAAGTCCTGCCCGTTCACCAGGGGCGGCACCTTGTCCAGGATGTTGGTCTTGTCGCCGTGGAACAGGCCCACGGTGGTGTCGATCTGCTGGAAGGCGATCAGGTGCTCGCGGACGTTGAACTGCTGCGTGAAGCGGTCCAGGCCGGTGGTGGGATCTTCCACGATGAAGGCCCCCGCCATCCCGTTGGCCACCTGGAGGGCCACCGAGCCGTGCTTGTGCGGGTGGTACCAGTGCGTCCCCGGAGACTGGTTGGTGGGGATGCGGAAGGAGTACAGGATGCTGTCGCCCGGCGCGATCGCCAGCAGCACGTCGTCGCCCACCACCGTGGAGGTGCTGTCGGGGGTGACGTGCATCCCGTGGTAGTGGATGTTGGTGAAGTTGGGGCCGTGGAAGCAGTCCTGGTAGACGTCCCGCGGCGACGCTCCGGGCTCCGCCGCCGGGTACGTCATGCAGACGTCGTTGGAGTCGTCCGGGGTGGTGGGCCGGGGGAGCTTGTTCCGCAGCCAGATCTGCACCAGGTCTCCCGGGCGCACCCGGAAGGTGGGCCCCGGGAAGCGGGGCGTGAACCGGGGGTCGCCGGGCCGGTACGCGGGGTCGGTGGTGGCGGCCAGCGTGTAGGCGCGCAGGGGGAGGGTGTCCACCTGCATGCTGTCCGTGACCGACACGGTGTCGCCGACGATGGCCTTGCCGGCGCGCGTGACCGGCAGGTCGGCGAAGGTGACGTCCAGCGTCGCGCTGAGCACGCCGTTCACCGACCGCACCACCAGGGGCTCGCGCAGCGAGTCCGCGTGCTGCGCGACGGAAGGCGTGGGGCGGTCGGTCGATGGCGCGGAGCGGCCCGGTGCGCACGCCCCGGCTACCATCGCCGCTCCCAGGGCGGCGGTGCCGAGGAGTGCCGGGAGCAGACGGAGGGTGCGGGATCGGTCGGGAACGCGGGGTTCGCTCATGGGGAGCTCTCCGGGGCGGCGGGTTTCGGGGGCGGAACGACGGGACGGGACCGCGAACTGCAGATGCGTACGCCTTGGAACGGGCGCAATATGTGTCGCGTTCCGCGTGTCCGCAACGAAGACCGTGATGGTCCCGGACGCTTCGGGCCTTTCCGCCTTCCGCCGCGGGGTCTTAGCTTTGTCGCGCGCGCCTCCCGCCCATCCCGCCCCTGTCGTCCTCCCTCTCTCCCGAAGCTTCCCGATGAAGGACCTGACCACCGGCCCCGTATCGCGCCACCTCCTGGCAACGACCGGCTTCATGCTGGTGATGATGCTTTTCCAGACGCTGTACTTCCTGATCGACCTCTACTGGGTGGGGCGTCTGGGCACCGCGGCGGTGGCGGGCGTCTCCATCGCCGGCCAGCTCTCCTTCGTCGTGCTCGCGCTGAGCCAGATGCTGGGGGTGGGAGCCACGACGCTGGTCTCGCACGCGGCGGGGCGCCGGGACGCCGCGGAGGCGGGGCGCCTCTTCAACCAGGCGCTGGGGCTCTCGCTGGCGACGGCGCTCGCGTTCCTCGTTGTCGGGCTGGCCGGGTTGCCCGCGTACACCCGGGCGATGTCCGCCGACGCGGCCACCGCGGCGGCGGCGCGCGCCTACCTGGTCTGGTTCATCCCGGCGATGGCCCTGCAGTTCCCCCTGGGGGTCATGGGCGCGGCGCTGCGCGGGATCGGCCAGTTCCGGGCGCCGGTGCTGGTGTCGACGGTGAGCGTCACGGTGAACATGGCGCTCGCCCCCGTCCTCATCTTCGGGTGGGGCACGGGGCGTCCCCTGGGCGTGGCCGGGGCCGCCATCTCGTCGCTCGTCTCCATCGTCGTGGCCCTGGTATGGCTGTCCGCGCACTTCACCGGCCCGGGCGCCTGGCTCCGCTTCTCGCGCGCGGACGCCCGGCCGCGGCCGGCCACCTGGCGGCGCCTGCTCGGCATCGGCCTTCCCGCGGGCTTCGAGTTCGCGATGATGGCGCTGTACCAGGCGGTCGTCTACACCCTGGCGCGTCCGTTCGGGGCGGCGGAGCAGGCGGGGTTCGGGATCGGGATGCGGGTGATCCAGGCCACCTTCATGCCCGTCGTGGCGCTCGGCTTCGCGGTGGCTCCCGTCGCGGGGCAGAACGTGGGGGCCGGGCTTCCCGGCCGCGTGCGCGCCGTGTTCCGCGACGCGGCCCTGATGGCCGCCGCCGCCATGCTGGTGCTCACGGCGGCCGTGCACCTGTGGGCGCACGGGATGGTGCAGTTCTTCACCCCCGATCCCGCGGTCGTCCGGGCCGGGACGGTGTACCTGGAGATCATCTCGTGGAACTTCGTCGCCTCGGGGGTGGTCTTCGTCTCGTCCAGCCTGTTCCAGGCGCTCGGCAACACCATCCCGTCGCTGCTCGCGTCCGCGCTCCGCATGGCGATGGTGATCGTGCCGGCGCTCGTCCTCGCCCGCTTCCCGGACTTCCGGATGACCTGGATCTGGGTGTTGTCCGCGGCCACGGTGTGGGTGCAGCTGGGGCTGAGCCTGGTCCTGCTCCGCCGCGAGTTCACGCGCCGCTTCGCCGCCGCCGACGTCCCCGCACCGCTCGCCGCGGCCGGGGCGTAGGGGCTCGACCCCTCACCCCAGCACCCGCGCCAGGTAGGGCGCCGTGCGGCTCTTCGCGGCGCGGGCCACCACGGCGGGCGGGCCGGCGGCGACCACGCGGCCGCCCTCCTCCCCGGCGCCGGGGCCGATGTCGATCACCCAGTCGCTCGCCGGCGATCACGTGCATGTCGTGCTCCACCACGACGACGGTGTTGCCGGCGTCCACCAGCCCGTGCAGCTGCGCCACCAGCTTCTCCACGTCGGAGGGGTGCAGGCCGGTGGTGGGCTCGTCCAGCACGTACAGCGAATGGCCGCGCTGCGCGCGCTGCAGCTCGGTGGCGAGCTTGATCCGCTGCGCCTCGCCGCCGGAAAGCTCCGTGGCGGGCTGGCCGAGCCGGAGGTAGCCCAGCCCCACCTCGCGCAGCACGTGCAGCGAGCGGCGCACGGCGTCCTCGTCGGCGAAGAACTCCGCACGCCGCGTCCACCGTCATCCCCAGCACCTCGGCGATGTTGCGGCCCGGTAGCGGATCTCCAGCGTCTTCGCGTTGTAGCGCGCGCCGTGGCAGGTGGGGCAGGGGGCGTAGACGCTGGGGAGGAAGAGCAGCTCCACCATCACGAACCCCTCGCCCTCGCAGGTCTCGCAGCGTCCCTTCGCCACGTTGAACGAGAACCGGCCCGCGTCGTAGCGCCGCTTCGCGGGCGTCCGGCGTGGCGGCGAAGAGCCGGCGGACGTGGTCGAACAGCCCCGTGTAGGTGGCCAGGTTGGAGCGCGGCGTGCGCCCGATCGGCCTTCTGGTCCACCTGCACCAGGCGGCCGATCTCCTCCATCCCGCCGGCGATGCGCCCGCCGGCGGGGACGGCGGCCGCGTGCTCCGGGTCGTCGTCCTCGTCCTCGGCGGCGGGCGAGCTCGTGGCCCAGGTGCGCGGCCACCAGCTCCACCAGCACCTGGCTCACCAGGCTGGACTTCCCCGAGCCGGAGACGCCGCGTGACCGTCGTGAACACGCCGAGCGGGAACTCCACGTCCAGCCCGTGGAGGTTGTTGCGGGTGACGCCCTCCAGCGCCAGCCAGCCCTTCGGCTCGCGCGGCGTGCGCGCGCGGCGGGCGCGTCTCGCCGAAGAGGTGGCGGCGCGTCTGCGACTCCTCCACCGCGGCGAGCCCGGCGGGCGGGCCGCTGTAGAGCACGCGTCCGCCCTGCTCGCCCGCGGCGGGGCCCACGTCCACGATCCAGTCGGCGTGGCGGATCACGTCCATCTCGTGCTCCACCACGAAGAGCGAGTTGCCCGCGGCCAGCAGCCCGTCCAGCGCGCGCAGCAGCGCCTCGGTGTCCGCCGGGTGCAGCCCGGCGGAGGGCTCGTCCAGCACGTAGACGACGCCGAACAGGTTGGAGCGCACCTGCGTCGCCAGCCGCAGCCGCTGCAGCTCGCCGGGGGAGAGCGTGGGCGTGCTGCGCTCGATCGACAGGTAGCCCAGCCCCAGGTCGAGCAGCACCTCCAGCCGCGCGGCCAGGTCCTGGGCGATGCGCTGCGCCACCAGCGCCTTCTCCGGGTGCTCCGCGTCCCGCCGCTTGCGCCCCGCGGCGGTCCCCTCCGCGTAGGGGCGGACGAGGGCGGCCAGCGCGGGCCAGCGGCAGGCGCGACAGCTCGGCGATGTCCAGCCCCGCGAACGTCACCGACAGCGACTCGGGGCGCAGCCGCTTGCCCCCGCACACCGGGCACTCGGTGCTGAGCATGTACTGCGATCACGCGCCGCTGCATGGCCGCGCTCTGCGTGTTGGCGAAGGTGTGCAGCACGTGCCGCCGCGCGCTGCTGAAGGTGCCCATGTAGCTGGGCTCGTCCTTCCGCTTCAGCGCGCGCCGCGTCTCTTCCGGCGTGAAGCCGGGGTAGACGGGGACGATCGGCTGCTCGTCGGTGAAGAGGATCCAGTCGCGCTCCTCCTGCGGCAGGTCGCGCCAGGGGCGGTCCACGTCGTAGCCCAGCGTGACCAGGATGTCGCGCAGGTTCTGCCCGCGCCACGCCTGCGGCCACGCGGCGACGGCGCGCTCGCGGATGGTCAGCGAGTCGTCGGGCACCATCGACCGCTCGGTGACCTCGTAGACGCGGCCGAGCCCGTGGCAGCGGGGGCAGGCGCCCTCGGGGGTGTTGGGGGAGAACGCCTCGGCGTAGAGCGATGGGCTGGCCGGGCGGGTAGTCGCCGGCGCGCGAGTACAGCATCCGCAGCAGGTTGGAGAGCGTGGTGACGCTGCCCACCGACGAGCGGGTGGTGGGCGTGCCCCGCTGCTGCTGGAGCGCCACCGCCGGCGGCAGGCCGTCGATCTCGTCGACGTCGGGGACGCCCATCTGGTGGAAGAGGCGCCGCGCGTACGGCGCCACCGACTCCAGGTAGCGCCGCTGCGCCTCGGCGTAGAGGGTGCCGAACGCGAGCGACGACTTGCCCGACCCCGAGACGCCGGTGAACACCACCAGCGCGTCGCGCGGGATGTCGACGTCGACGTTCTTGAGGTTGTGCTCCCGCGCCCCGCGCACGCGCACGAACTCGTGCGGCCGCGCGCCGTCCGGCCCGTCCGCCGCCGTCTTTCCGTTCTTCCGTGCCTTCATTCGTCCGGCCCTCCTACGCGAACTGCGCCCGGAACGCGTCGAGCTCGGCGCGCACCGCCGCGACCTCCGCCCGCAGCGCCTCCACCGTCCGCTCCAGCGCCGCGATCCGGTCGTCCTCCACGTGGGGGCGGAGGGCGGGGCGGGCCGGCTCGTCCGCCGTCTCGGGCAGGTCGGCCTGCACCGGCTCGCCGCTGAGCAGGTGGGCGTAGCGGACCTCCTTCTGTCCCGGCCGGCGGGGGAGCCGCGCGACGATCGGTTTGGGATCGTGCGAGATCAGCGACTCCAGCACCCCCTCCAGGTCGGCGAGGTCCGCGATCGGCGCCAGCCGCGCCGTTCGCGCGAGCAGCTCGCCCGGGGTCTGCGGCCCGCGGAGCATCAGCACGCCGAGCACCGCGAGCTCGCGCCGGCCGATCTCCAGCTCCTCCGCCAGGAGGTGCTCGAACTTGGTCACGCGCGAGCCTACCGGCTGGATCTGGCGCAGCAGGCCGCTGCGGCGCAGCGCGACGACGACCGGCGTCACCTCCTCCTCCCCGAGCCGCATGACCGGCTCCCGGTTGGTCGTCTGGTTGCACGCCGCCAGGAGCGCGTTCATCGACAGCGGGTAGTTCTCCGGGGTCGTCGCCTCCTTCTCGATGAGAGAGCCGAGGATGCGCGCTTCGACGTCGCTGAGCGGAGGGTTCACGATGGGTCTCCTCGGTCCGGGATTATCTGGGAGCCGCACGACGAAGGTGGCGTTGCTCCCCGCGCCCTCAATCTCTGACCCGCCGCCCGGCCGCGCCACCCGGCGCGGCCCGCCGCAGGCGACGAGCTGCTCCGGTGCCTGGTGGAGACGGTGCGGCGCTGCGTCCGCCCGCTGACCGGGTCTACCGGGGGGAATTCCTCGTCCTCTTCCCCGCCGCGCTCCCGGAGGAGGTGGTCCCGCGGGGCGTCGGGATGCTGCCATCAGAGGTCCGCGCCGCACGCGACGAGGCGGTGGGCGGGCCTACCTGACGGCGCGGCGAAATCCACACCGCCCCGTTTGTGCGACCGGGCGGCGCGTGGTATACTCCTCTCGCGCGAGGGGCGCATCCAGTCCGCGGAAAGGGCCGTGCCCACCCACCGTTGCAGTCCACGTCGCGACCTTCTTTCAGCCTGTATCCCAACCCGCAGACCGTCTGAACGTGATCCCAACCATGCATCCGTTTCCGGCGCGTATGGCACCGGAACTAGCATTCAACGGGCTTCAGCAGCTCGCTCAAGGGAGCGTGGTGCTCGACCCAATGAGTGGTTCCGGAACCGTACTTCGCCATGCGGGGGAACTTGGGCATCACGCGATTGGAATCGACATGGACCCACTCGCGGTTCTGATGAGCCGCGTCTGGACCCGCGCGGTAGCCGACGCTGAGATCGAAGCCCTATATGACTCAGTCGCCCGTGATGCGTCAGCCAGGAACCCATCTGATATCAACTTGCCTTGGATGGATGAGGATGAAGAAACGTCGACGTTTGTCAGATATTGGTTTGCTCCGGATCAGATGAAAGATCTTCGCCGGATTGCTAGCGTCCTCTATCAACGGAGCGACGATCCTTGCTCCGTTGAAGCTCTTGATATCCTGCGCCTCGCGCTCAGCCGAATCATCATTACCAAAGAGCGAGGGGCATCTCTCGCGCGGGACACTTCACACAGTCGTCCGCACAAAGTATCGCAAACGTCGGGATATTCCGTATTCGACGGCTTCGAGCGCTCCGTCCGCGCCCTTAGGAAGCGCCTGCTCTCCGCCCCGCCGCGAGGACGTGCGGAGGTGTCTCTCGGGGACGCCAGGGCTATTGATCTACCCGCAAACTCAGTTGATGCGATCCTCACGTCTCCGCCCTATCTCAACGCAATCGACTATATGCGCGGTCATCGAATGGCACTCGTTTGGCTCGGCTATACGCTGTCCCAACTACGATCGATCCGGGCGAACAGCATTGGGGCAGAACGTGGTCCGGAAGATCCTAACCGTCTCGACGTACGCGTGCGTGCCGCTATGGGTGAAATCAACTTGCTGCCCTCCCGTCAGCAGCGGATGATTGATCGCTACGTCGGGGACGTGAACAAGATGATATCGGAGTTGGCCCGCGTCCTTAAGCCTAGTGGACGCGCCACTTTTGTGATCGGCAATTCGTGTCTGAAAGGTGTTTTCATCCATAATGATGAAGCTATTGTGAAATCTGCAGAGCTCCTTGGGATGGGTTTGGTAGAGCGGTTTGTACGCGATCTACCAAGTCAGAGTCGATATCTGCCAATCCAAAATGAAGGCGCTCTCGGCAGGCGGATGCGTACAGAAACGATATTGACGTTTGTTTTATCGTGAACTCTTCCAACTAAACTACCGCCTAGTCCGAGCACAACCTACCCCAGCCTCAAGAGGAACTATGCCTAAGACGTTTGATCTGTCGAAGTTCAAAGGGGACGCATCGCCGCACGACCAATACTCCCGCCAACTGCGGCGCCTCACGAAAGGCGGCAAGACTGTAGAGTGCATCGAGAAGGCCGTCCAAGGTGCCCTGGAGAACCTCGCGGGCGCCGGACGAAAGGCGTTCGTAATTTACGGGGAACCCCAGAGTGGCAAGACAGAGATGATGATATGTCTCACAGCAAAGTTGCTCGATGAAGGACGTAGCCTCATCATCCATCTTCTAAACGACAGTGTTGACTTGCTTGGTCAGAACCTAGGACGTTTCAAGGCTTCAGGCCTGGCGCCATCTGCGCGAAACTATCTGGAAGTCCTTGATCCTTCGATTTCGCTGACTAAAGGTCAATATGTAGTCTTTTGCAAGAAGAACGCGCGAGACCTCCAGAAGCTGTACAATAAGATTGGAGCGTTTAAAGGTGTCGTCGTAATCGATGACGAAGCCGACTACGCTTCGCCCAACGCGAAGGTCAATCGCGCTGAGAAGACTAGGATCAACGAGTTGATATCGGAAATCTTGGGTTCTACTGGTGACTACATTGGTGTGACAGCTACCCCTGCACGTCTTGACTTAAATAATACCTTTGAGAATGACAGCAAATTGTGGGTTAACTTTCCTGTCCACTCCCAGTATACTGGGCAAGATGTATTTTTCCCGTTTGATGTACAGACGTTTGCAACAGAAGAGAGAAAATTCCGTCTGACGCTCCTACCTGCGAAGGGTGATGATCCTAGATTCGCTCGCTCAGCGCTGTTTAGTTTTTTCGTTAATGTTGCTTATCTAAATCTCTTCAACAATGGTGGGTCGGAATTCAATTATTCGATGCTAATACATACGAGTGGCAAGAAGGTTGATCACAAGACTGACTGGGGAACAGTTCAAGAGGCGCTCGCTTCCTTGAAAACTCCAGATTCGAAGAACTACGACAAGTACATACAGGAGGTGTGGCAGATAGCGTGCGATCGTTACCGCGACGCTGATCCCGACGAAATCACTCAATATATTCGCGAGAATATCAGCCGGAACGCTGTGATCATGCTAAATAGCGATCGTGATTTCGCTCAGAATGGGGCAGCTGCGACAAATCCCTCCTCATTGTTCACTATCATCATTGGTGGCAACATCGTCTCCCGAGGGGTCACTTTTGATAACCTGCTCTCGATGTTTTTCACACGGGACGTAAAGCACAAGATCCAACAGGACACGTATATCCAACGTGCTCGTATGTTTGGATCGCGTGGTAGTTATCTCGATTTCTTTGAATTGACCATACCGGCAGCTCTATACACCGATTGGCATCGTTGCTTTGTCTTTCACCGGCTTTCACTGGCTTCGATTACCAACGGGAAGGGGTCGCCAGTTTGGCTTAGCGATTCCAGAATAGCTGCGGTTGCTAGTGCAAGTATTGACAAGTCTACCGTCGATATTGACCGAGGGGAAATGTCTTTCGCGCTATTCAAATTCGTCCCGATGATAGATCAAATTGTATTGGGCGAAGGAGACATGATCGGTAAGCTCGACGCATTGAAAAAGCTGATTGGGGACGACGGCTTCCCAGGGTATTTGCGCGAATTTATTGTAAACACCTCTTCCAGCCCCAACAGTGACATCAGCATTCAGAAGTCTTCACCAGTGTATCCTAAGATGACACCTGAAGAGCAGGCTACTATCACGCGAAGCAGAGGCATGATGGGCGCGTCACAGATAGCAGCCGGTGCGAAGCACGGGCTCAAGGTATTTACGAATTCGGAAGGCATGGCACGACTTTACTATAAGTTTGTTGGTTCGATCGAGTTTGCGAAGAACCTGAAATGATAGGAGAGTATGAACGTTATCACGGGACTGTTCTGCGCGAGCTAGTAGTCCGCGCGCCTGGTCCGCTTCTCTTGGAAACGTTCTATCAGGCAGGACGTGTGAATACGTACCTGCTGAATGGATGCACGGGTCTTCAGATCAAACATTCCGCGAAGCGACTGCCGCCGTGGCAGTTCGCGTTCAATCATGATAACATTTCCGAGCTTGACAACCTCATAGCTAGCCATCCCACCTCATGGCTCGCTCTAGTCTGTGGTGTAGACGGAATCGCCGCGCTCACCGCGGCTGAATTCCGCGCCCTTACTGATGTGGCGAATGATACCGCACGTTTCATTCGTGTGGACCGGGATAGGAATACAATGTATCGGGTCTTTGGAAATGCGGGTAAACTGCAGAATGCGAAGGCGAGAGGCGTCGCAGGCATCATCTCTGACGCATTTATACCAAATCCGGGTAAATCGGAGAGATGACGGGACGGAGGAGGAGCGTACTGTTTGAGCCCGCGCAGTGGTCGAATTTCGCACCTCCAGAGAAGCCCCCTCACCAACCCACACGGATATAGCCGGATTTGGTATTAGAGACGGTTAACTCCAGCGCAGGAGCCGGCGGGCCGGGTGCTTGCGCACCTGGCCCGCCTGTTTTCCGTCCAGCCGATCCTCGATCTCGACTATCCGCTGCTGGAGCTGGACCCGCTGCTGCTGGAGGAGCTGGAACTGGAACTGGAACTGCTGCTGCTTCCCGTGCTGGAGCTGCTACCGGAGTTGCTGGAGCTGGAGCTGCTGCTCGGGTCGGTGCCGAGGTCCTCGCACCCGCTCAGGGCCCCCAGTCCGAGCGTGGCCGCCCCGGAGAGCAGGAGCAGGAACTTGCGGCGCGAGCGGAGGTTCGCCGCGTCGCGCGGCTCGTGACCGGGGGCGTCCGGCATCTGCCGATCTTCGTCGTTCATGCGATCGTCTCCTATGCGGTTGGGCGGGGAACATGCATTTCCGCAGGAATCGCACCGCCGCCGTCCAGGTAGGCGCAGGCGCCCCCAATGAAATACGACTCGATCCGCCGGATCACCTCGTCCGCGCCGATCATGTCCATGCACCGGGGGAGGCGCCCCACCACGTCCACGCAGAGCTGGTCCGGCGCGTCCTTGGCGTCCCCGTCGCCCAGGGGGAGCGTCCGCGACTTCCAGCACCCCCCATTGCCGCAGCATCGCAGCGCCCCCACCGTGTGGATGAACTGGTGGTGCGGGTAGGCGGTGAAGTGCGGAGGCTCGCGGCCCCCCGCCACCACCACGCAGGGACGGTTCTTCGGCGCCCCCTCCCTCACCGGAACCGCCGCCGCCAGGTGCATCAGCAGGCTCACTGGGGAGAGCACCCCCTGCGCGTGGTGCACCAGCCGGACGAGCTGCCGCAGCGTGGTGGCGCCGCGCAGGTCCACCGTCCCCTCCAGCGGAGGATGGTGGTGCCCGCCCTCCCCCACCTGCACGAACTCGATCCTCCCTCGGAAGTGGTCGACCACCCGCTGGTACCGCTCGTGGTCCCACCACTTGATGGTGTAGTCGAGCTTCCCCCCCGACACCAGGAACCAGAACGGCCTCCCCGGGCCCGCGCTCTCCTCCACCCGCGAGAACCAGCTCCTCTCCGCGTCCGACAGGTGGATGTCGCCGCGGAACTCCGTGGGCCGGACGCGGAGGTCGAGCCGCTCGTTGAGGTAGTGCGGGAAGTGGTACGGCGCGGTGTTGCTCTCGTGGATCAGGGGGTAGTGGCAGTCCAGGATCTCCACGCCCCAGTCTTCCAGCGAGAGCGGCGTCAGGTACGGGATGTTCTCCCACAGGGCGGGGCACGAGGTCCGCACGTCCGTCAGGAAGACGCCGGGGTGGCAGCGGTGCAGGTCGCGGA
>CAVTCB010000019.1:0-300094 GCA_963733105.1 uncultured Gemmatimonadales bacterium
GCAGATCGACGGCTGGGCCGTGGGGGAGGTCCCGGAGGCGCGCCGGGGGGCCCGCCTGCTGCGCGCCCTCTCCTACCTCAAGGACGGCCAGGTCAACTTCTACGGCCGGCCGATCGAGGGCGTGGTTGCGCTCGTCGACATGAACACGGAGCGGGTGCTGGAGGTGGAGGACACGGGCGTGGTGCCGATTGCACCGCCGAGCCAGGAGCTGGACGAGCGCTCCACGGGCGTGCGGGAGGCTCCGAAGCCGCTCACCATCTCGCAGCCGGCCGGCGCGAGCTTCCAGGTGAACGGGCAGGAGGTTCGCTGGCAGAAGTGGCGCTTCCGCTACACCATGCACCCGCGCGAGGGGCTGGTGCTGCACCTCGTCGGGTACGAGGACGAGGGGCGCGTGCGCCCCATCCTTTACCGCGCGTCGCTCTCGGAGATGGTGGTGCCGTACGGCGACCCGGACCCGAACTGGCGCTGGCGGAGCGCGTTCGACGTCGGCGAGTACAGCGTGGGCCGGCTCGCCAGCTCCATCGAGCCGGGGATCGACGCGCCGGAGAACGCGACCCTCCTCGACGCCACGTTCGCCGGGGACGACGGCGCGCCCTACGTGCTGCAGCGCGCGGTCGGCGTCTACGAGCGCGACGGCGGGATGCTCTGGAAGCACTTCGAGAGCTACTCGGGACAGAACGAATCGCGGCGCGCCCGCCAGCTCGTGATCTTCTTCATCGCCACCATCGGGAACTACGACTACGCGGTCAACTGGATCTTCCACCAGGACGGGGTCCTGGAGGTGGACGCCGCCCTGACCGGCATCATGCTCCCCAAGGGGGTGCCGAGCGCGGATGGCCGGCGCACGGGGAGCCCCACGTCGGGCCACCTCGTCGCCGCCAGCGTGGTCGCGCCGCATCACCAGCACTTCTTCAACTTCCGGCTGGACTTCGACGTGGACGGCCCGTCCAACTCGGTCCACGAGCACAACACGCGCGCCCTCGCGATCGGTCCGGACAACCCGTCGGGCACCGGCTTCGTGATGGAGGAGACGCTGCTGGGGAGCGAGCGCGCGGCGCAGCGGCAGATGAGCATGCAGACGGCGCGCACCTGGGCGGTGCTCAGCGCGTCGGCCCGGAACGCGCTCGGCCAGCCGACCAGCTACGTCCTGGTGCCGGGGGCGAACTCGGTCCCGTACTCGGCGCCGTCGTCGTCGGTCCGGCGGCGCGCGGGCTTCATCGACAACCACTTCTGGGCCACGCGGTACCGTCCGGAAGAGACGAGCGCGGCGGGGGCCTACCCCAACCAGAGCGGCGGCGGCGACGGCCTGCCCCGCTGGGCGGCGGACGACGAGCCGCTGACGGGGGAGGACGTGGTGGTGTGGTACACGCTGGGGGCCACGCACATCCCGCGGCCGGAGGAGTGGCCGGTGATGCCGGTGACGCACGTGGGGTTCAGGATGATCCCGGCGGGGTTCTTCGCGAGGAACCCGGCGCTCGACGTGCCCAGGTAGATCGGGGCGTCACGCGCAGTGGACCCGACGCTGTTGTTGACTTCCGACACAACGCGCCTTATCCTGTGTCGGATTCCGACACCGATCCTCCGGACGTCCCCCTCATGACCCCGCACGACCACAGCGCCTCGTCCGCCGCGCACGACGTCGTGCGCGGCACCCTCGACCTGCTGATCCTGAAGGCGGTCTCCCTGGAGCCGATGCACGGCTGGGCGATCAGCCAGCGCCTGGAGCAGCTCTCGCGCGAGACGCTCCGGGTGGGGCAGGGGTCGCTCTACCCCGCCCTGCAGCGCCTCGAGGAGAAGGGGTGGATCGACAGCGAGTGGCGCTCCACCGACCAGAACCGCCGGGCCAAGTACTACACGCTGACGCCCGCCGGCCGCCGCGCGCTGGGAGCGGAGTCGGAGCAGTGGCGACGCTACGTCGAGATGGTCGAACTGATCCTCCGCACCACCTGACCCCGAGGAACCCCATGGGCTGGACGAAGCGCTGGAGGAGGCGCCTGCGGGCGCTCGTGCACAGGGACGCGGTGGAGCGTGAGCTGGACGAGGAGCTGGCGTTCCACCTGGACATGGAGACCCAGAAGAACCTGCGGGCGGGGATGAGCCCCGGGGAGGCGAGGCGGCGGGCGGTGCTGGAGTTCGGCGGGGTGGAGAGGTTCAAGGAGGAGGTGCGCGACGCGCGGAGGCTGGCGTGGCTCACCGGGATGTCGCTGGACTTCAAGCTGGGCGCCCGGATGCTGGTCAAGCACCCCGGGCTGACCGTGGTCGGCACCATGGCGATCACCTTCGCGGTCTGGGTGGGGGTGGGGACCTTCGAGTTCGTCTCGCAGGTGGTCTTCCCGACGCTCCCCTTCGAAGAAGGCCACCGGCGTGGTGGGGATCCGCACCCTGGACGCCGCCCAGAGCCGGATGAAGCCGTCGGGGCTCCACGACTTCGCCGCCTGGCGTGGCGAGCTGCGCTCGGTGGAGGGCCTCGGCGCCTACCGCACGGTGGAGCGGAACCTGATCACCGGCGACGGGCGGGGCGAGCCGATCGAGGTGGCGGAGATCAGCGCGTCGGCCTTCCCGGTGACGCGCGTCCCGGCGCTCCTGGGCCGCACGCTCTCGGCGGCCGACGAGGCGCCCGGCGCTCCCCCGGTGATCGTGATCGGGCACGATGTGTGGCAGCGCCGCTTCGCGGGAGACCCCGGCGTGGTGGGACGGGTGGTCCGCCTGGGCCGCCAGCAGGGCACGGTGGTGGGGGTGATGCCGGAGGGCTTCGGCTTTCCCGTGGCCCAGAGCGTCTGGACGCCCCTCCGGCTGAACGCCCTCGACTACGCGCGGGGGGAGGAGCCGAAGGTGGAGGTGTTCGGCCGCCTTGCGCCGGGGGTCTCGATGGAGCAGGCACAGGCGGAGCTGACGGCGGTGGGCCGGCGCACGGCCGCCGACTTCACGCACACCCACCGGCACCTGCGCCCCCGGGTGATGCCGTACGCCAGCAGCATCCTGGACCTCAAGCTGTGGATGTCGCTGGGGCTCCTGTCGATGAACGGCTTCATCATCGTGCTCCTGGTGCTCGTGTGCGGCAACGTGGCCCTGCTGATGTTCGCGCGCGCGGCGACGCGCGAGCGCGAGATCGTGGTGAGAAACGCCCTGGGGGCCAGCCGTGGGCGCATCGTGACCCAGATGTTCGCGGAGGCGCTGGTGCTGGCGGCCCTCGCCGGCGCCGCCGGCCTCGCGGTCGCCAGCTACGGGCTGCGGTGGGGGATGAGCAGCCTCCTGACCGAGCTCCTGGACGGGGCGCGGCTCCCCTTCTGGTTCCACGGCAGCCTCTCGCCCGGGAGCGTCGTCTACGCGGTCGTCCTCACCGTGCTGGCCGCGATGATCGCCGGCGTCGTGCCCGCGCTCAAGATGACGGGGCCGCGGCTGGAGGAGCGCCTCCGGGCGGGCGGGGCAGGGGCCGGCGGCCCCCGCTTCGGCGGCCTCTGGACCGTCGTGATCGTCGTCCAGGTGGCGGTCACCGTCGTCTTTCCGCTCATCACGTTCCTCGTGCAGCGGGACATGCGGCAGATCGAGACCCAGAAGGTCGGCTTCGCGGCGGAGCAGTTCCTCTCGGCGCGCCTCGAGATGGACCGGGAGACGGCGGCCTCCGGCGACACCTCGCGGGCCGCGTACCTCGCGGCTTTCCGTTCCACCCGGGACCGGCTGGAGCGGCGGCTGCTGGAGGAGCCGGGGGTCGCGGGCGTCACCTTCGCCAGCAACATCCCGCGCCGCTATCACGGCTGGAACCAGATCGAGCTGGACGGGGGCGCCGTCGTCCCTCGGGACACCGCGCGTGGGCACCGGGTGAGCGACGCCTACGTCGCCCCCGACTACTTCGAGGTTCTGGGCCGGCCGGTGCTCTCGGGCCGCGGCTTCCACCCGGGCGACGCCGAATCCGGCGCGCGCGTCGTGGTGGTCAACCAGCGCTTCGCGGAGACCGTGCTGGGAGGGAGGAACGCCGTCGGCCGGCGCGTGCGCTACCTGGCCGGCGAGGGGGCGGCCAACGCCGCGGAGGAGCACCCCTGGTACGAGATCGTCGGCGTGGCGCCCGACCTGGGGATGACCTCCGGCTACGGCTTCGCCGGCATCTACCATCCCCTCCCCGCCGACGGGGTGCACGCCGACTACCTGGTGGTGCGGGTGGCGGGGGAGCCGGAGGCGTTCGTGCCCGGCCTCCAGCGCCTCACGGCCGCCGTGGACCCCGGGCTCCGGCTGCACGACATCCTCCCCCTGGACCGGGTGGACGCCACGGAGCTGGAGTTCTACGAGTTCTGGCTCCGGCTCACGGCGCTGCTCACGTTCGTCGTGCTGGTGCTCTCCTGGGCGGGGATCTACGCGGTGATGTCCTTCACCGTGTCGCGCCGCACGCGCGAGATCGGGATCCGGGTGGCGATAGGCGCCGACGCGCGCCGCGTGGTCCTCGCCATCTTCCGGCGGCCGCTGGCGCAGGTTACGCTGGGCGTCGCCCTGGGTGCGGCCGTCATCCTCGCGCTGTGGACCGGGCTGTCCGATCCCGGCACGGGACCGTCCGCGGGGGGCGCCGCGCTGATCGTGGCGTACGCGGCCGCCATGTTCGGCGTGTGCCTGCTCGCCTGCATCGTCCCCACGCGGAGGGCGCTCTCCGTGCAGCCGACGGAGGCGCTGCGCGCGGAATAGGAGGCTTGCGGACGCAAGCCTCCAGCTGAGATCTACGTCCTGGTGCCGGGGTGATGCCGGTGACGCACGTGGGGTTCAGGATGATTCCGGCGGGGTTCTTCGCGAGAACCCGGCGCTGGACGTGCCGAGGTAGGCGAGCGGGTGCGTAGCGGTCGCCGTATACGCGGGGATTTCAGGGGGGGGTACGGTGGTCTTTTTCTCCGAGAGGAAACACTCGAAAGAAGGATGCAGTGGCAACGCTGCCTCACTCCAGAGACGTTCTTGTTCTTCCTGGCCCTGGGAATCACTGTTGCCGAATCAGCTGTTCTCGGCGTCGCAGGGCAAGCAAAAGGGGTCAGACGCGTCAGTCTAACCCCTCTTGTGTCCACCAGCGCGCATCGGGCTTCATCGGTTAGCGCGATGCTTCCCTCACCTGCCTATCGCGCTCGACGAGCGCCTCCCGTAGTTCTTCAGCAGTAGCGCGATGAAGAGCCTCCCTGTCGATATCCACCGTGACCGTTCCAGGCCGAACGGTCCTCACCTTGAAGATGTTTCGCTGCGGGACGCTGTCGCTTGGTGCGCCCGGTTCGCGAACCGTTCCAGCTCGGATCACGCTAGCGCTGCGTGATAGGCGAGGATCGCTGCCCGTGGTCTGCATGTCCGCCTCCTTGTAGCATTGCCTGGGCCCACCGTATTGGCGGGTCCGGTTGCTGGCAACTATCGCACCATTGGCGGGGTTGCCAGAGTGTCGCCCCTTCATCCTGCGCTGTAAGTGGTTGTCCGTCAATTGGCTAACTCATCAGTAGCGTGACAAAAAATTCACTATTCTGTAGATGGTGGAGCGCCTCGGTGCCGGTTGCGGGAGTGGTTGGTTGCCTTTGTGGCAGTCTCGTTCACGCGCGAAGAAAGCTGCCGCCAGCGAGTGAGCAAGGATGTCTACTAATGTCATGTGAGTTAGCGTCATGCTATCGAGAACCGAGGAAGTAGCGACCAGCACTCCATAGTAATTGTGTGGCTTCCTGCCGACAGCAGGGATTGGAGCATTGATAATGCACTTGAAATAATCTAAGTCGGTTGCACGGGAATTTGGTTCCTTACTTAAGTTCCGAGACGTGGGGTTGTCGTTCCGCAGAGTAGCTTTTTGCAAATAGATCGCTTCTCCGATGTGACCATGTGTAATAGGCCAGGGTCTGCGGTGCTCCTCGGCACCTTCTGTCTTTGCTCTAGCAATCAGGTGACACTGTCCTTCTCGGAGTTCGAATACGTCGTAGAAATAAACATCTGGGCTGTGGCCAAAGAGGTCCTCATGGTGAGCTTTGAAATAATCAACAACCCCTTGGACCAAGGCTAAAAACTCGTCTTCAACCTTGGCAAGAAAGGCCGTCGTGTCTAGCTCTCGCTGTGCCGGCGGTTTAGCTAATTCAGCGTTTACCCAACGACTGAAGTTGACAACTTTATGCTGTGTATCCTCCAAGATCGTACACCACACCGCGAAGGGGACCTCTATCTTCGTGATCTGTGCTTTCAGTTGTTCACTCCGCGCATACCAGTCCCGCCTTGCTTCCTCGAATTCATCATCACGAGCGTTGTTCTCGGCTTCTAACGCTGCGATTTCCTTTTCGAGTAGGTCAAGGCGAAGGTAGGCCTCAGGAGGGGAGAGAAGCATTGCGTCGTGCAGATGATCCTCAAGATAGTTCCGGCGGAAGAAAAGGAGAGCAGCCAAAGCAAGTAGGCCAACCGCAATACTTACATTCTGCCAGCTGTAGGCATGATCCGTCACTATCCAGTGAAACCCGAAGAACGCGAACGCGAGGCTCAGCCCAGAGAAAAAATCATAGTAGCGGGTTGCCTTTTTCCTTCGCTTGAGTTGAGTTGTATCCCCGGCCGCATACTGCTCCACATTCTGTCGCTCCTTGTCTGTCAGCCTTGAAGATGGCACACCGAGTGAACCGTTGGTGGTGTCCAGGCTAACGTTGCTCATAGATCGGACTCCCATTCACATTTGAGGGCTGGACACGTCCTCCGTGTGGAGAGTAGGCCAGTCTAAATGAAGGGACCACATCCTCGAATAAACCCCGAACGAACCTACGACTTATATATCTAAGCTGCAAGAACTTTTTTGGGGTTAACCTGCTCAACAGGCGCATACGGCGCCCACACCTTATAGCCGAGGTTCTCTCTTGTTTTTTGATGATGGCTCACCCATCACCCTTTGAGCAGCCGGTCCAGCGAGCGGTACTGGACGGCCTCCGAGACGTGCGCGGTCCCGATCTCCTCCGCGCCGTCCAGGTCGGCGATGGTGCGGGCGATCTTGAGGATGCGGTGGTAGGCCCGCGCCGACAGCCCCAGACGGGTGATGGCCGTGCGCAGCAGCGCGTCGCCCGCCCTCGCCCACGCGGCAGAAGTCGCGGATGTCGCGGGCCGCCATGTGCGCGTTGGCGTGGATGTCCGGCCGCCCGGCGAAGCGGGCGCGCTGCACCTCGCGCGCGCGGGTGACGCGCTCGCGGATGGCCGCCGAGGGCTCGCCGCCGCGCCCGTCGGCCAGGTCGCGGTACTTCACGGCGGGGACCTCCACGTGCAGGTCGATGCGGTCCAGGAGGGGGCCGGAGACGCGGGCCAGGTAGCGCTGCACCTGCTGCGGGGCGCAGGTGCACTGGCGCTGGCCGCTCCCGGCCCCGTAGAAGCCGCAGGGGCAGGGGTTCATCGCCGCCGCCAGCATGCAGCGCGCCGGGTAGGTCAGGCTCATCGCCGCGCGGGAGATGGTGACCTCCGCATCCTCCAGCGGCTGGCGCAGCACCTCCAGGACGTTGCGCCGGAACTCCGGCAGCTCGTCCATGAACAGCACCCCGTGGTGCGCCAGCGACACCTCCCCCGGCTTCGGCGAAGACCCGCCGCCGATCAGCCCCGCGTCCGAGATGGTGTGGTGGGGACTGCGGAAGGGGCGCGTGGCGACCAGCGACTGCCCGGAGCCCAGCAGTCCCGCCACCGAGTGGATCTTGGTGGTCTCCAGCGCCTCGTCCAGCGTCAGCGGCGGGAGGATGGTGGGGATGCGCCGGGCGAGCATCGTCTTGCCGGAGCCGGGCGGACCCACCATCAGGATGTTGTGCGCCCCCGCCGCGGCCACCTCCAGCGCCCGCTTGGCGTGCTCCTGCCCCTTCACGTCCGCGAAGTCGCAGTCGTACTCCGAAGAGGTGCGGAAGAGCGCGTCCCGGTCCACCCGCGGCCAGGGGGAGCGCCTCCTTCCCCTCGAAGAAGCGCACCACGTCGCCCAGCGTCCTCGCCCCCCGCACCTCCAGCCCGTCCACCACCCCCGCCTCCGCCACGTTCTCGTGCGGGAGAACCAGCCCCACCAGCCCCGCGTCCCGCGCCGCCACCGCGATGGAGAGCGCGCCGCGCACCGGCCGCAGCTCCCCGTCCAGCCCCAGCTCCCCCAGCAGGGCGAACTTCTCCAGCTCGCCGTTCGCCGCCACCTGCCCCGTCCCGGCCAGGATCCCCACCGCGATCGGCAGGTCGAAGGCGCTCCCCGACTTCGCGATGTCCGCCGGGGCCAGGTTGATGGTGATGCGCTTGGGAGGGACGACGAAGCCGCTGTTCTGGATGGCGGCCACCACGCGGTCCTTCCCCTCCTTCACCGCGCCCTGCGGGAGGCCGACGGTGGAGAAGGAAGGGAGGCCGCTGGCGACGTCCGCCTCGACCGTGACCATGTAGGCGTCGATGCCGAGGACGGCGCCGGAGAGGGAGCGTGCGAGCAAGGGATCGCGGTCCGGGACGGGGGGGAGGACGGGAACCTCGGGGGACCGCGGCGCAAGATATGGCGCATCCGTGCGCAGGTCAAACACTAACGAACGGAGCCCCGGAAGGCGTCGTGCCTTCCGGGGCTCCCTGGTCGGTCGGCCGGAGACCGGCGTCAGTCGAACTCGAGCACCAGGCGGTCGGGGAAGGGGCCGTCGAGCACCACCTTCCCGGCGCGGCCGGGAGCGCGGCGCAGGCCGGGGAGACGCAGCAGCGAGGCCACGATCTCCGGGATCACCACCATGTTGACGCCCAGCCCGAAGCACTGGTGCATCCCCCAGCCGAAGTGCATGTACGAGCGCACGTCGCGGTCGATGCGGAAGCGCTTCGGATCGGGAAAGCCCTCCGCGTCGAACATGGCCGACAGCGTGCCGATGGCCATGGAAGTCCCCGCCGCGACCTTCCGGGCGTGCGGGGTGCCGGCGGCCACGAGGGTGTCCACGGAGCAGCGGCGCGCCATCAGCGGGGTGTGCGGGTTGAAGCGCACCGCCTCCCACGCGTACTGCCGCACCCGGTCCAGGTCGCCCGCGTGGGCGGCGGCGCGGGCGCCCTCCAGCTCCTGCGGGCGGCGCAGCAGCTCGTCCACGGCCAGGATGCTGAAGCGCGAGATGGTGTCCACCGCCCCCACCACCAGGCCGGCGATGTTGCGCCGCACCCAGTCGTCGTCCGCGTACGGGTGCTCCGGCTGCAGCGCGATCATCCGCCCCATCACGTCCTCGTCGCCGGCCGTCCCCGCGGCGCGCCGGCGGGCGATCTCCGGGAGCGCCCACGCCTTCACCTCCGCCGCCGTCCGGACGGCGGCCCGGCGCACGAACGGGTCGTCCAGCGGGTTGGCGAAGGCGTCCTGGAACAGGTTGCGCAGCCACCGCTGCATCGTGGGGCGGTCCGGCCCGGGAAAGCCGAAGTAGCGCGCCACCAGCTCCGCGGGCACCTCGCGCGTGAGCTGCTGCACGGCCTCGATGCGGCGCTGGGGCCGGGCCGCGTCGACGGCGCGCGCGCAGGACTCGCGCGCCATCTCCCGGATGCGCTCGGCGTCCTCCCGGCGGGCGCAGGCGCGCAGGGCGGCGTGGTCGCGGTCGTACTCGGGCCCGCGGTCCATCGCCAGGATGAAGGGGCCGTTGATGCGGTCGATGGAGGGCCCGTTCACCTGGCTGATGGTGAAGTCCTCGTCGCGCTTCAGCACCTCCACCACGTCCGCGTGGCGGCTGACCACGACGCGGCCGCCCACCTTGACCAGCGGTGCGTGGCGGCGCAGCACGGCGAACACGGCGCGCAGCACCTTGCGCCCCGTGAGCGTGTAGAAGATCCAGCGCTTGAGGCGGAGCCCCACGCCGCCCTGCGCGTTGGGCGAAGGGGGCGGCTCCGCGGGACGGACGGGCGTGGCGGCGGGAGCGGGGGGAGCCAGGGTGCTCACGGGGGCCTGCCTTTCTCCGGGGGACGGACGGGGGGGGACGAACGGGGAGCTTCGGGGACCACGGTGGCAAGATATGGCGCGTACGTGCGCGCGTCAAACATCGGGCAAGAGGGGCGGCGGCACGGGCCGCCGCCCCTCCCGGCGCTCAGCCCCGCTCGTAGAAGGGGGGCGGCTCGATCCCCAGCGCGCGCAGGTACACGTACCCCTGGCCGCGGTGGTGGATCTCGTTGTCGATGATGTAGAGGAGGAGCGCGAAGATCGTCATCTCCCACTGCCCGAACGCCACGTCCACCTCCTGGAAGCGCCCCGGGGGAATGGTCGGCCAGAGCCGGTCGATCTCCGCCGTGGCCTCGTCCCAGAGCCGGAGCACCTCCGCCTTCGTCGTGGGAGCCGCCGCCGTCCCGCCGCTGCTCCATTCTCCCGTGATCACGCCCTGGAGCGTCGGCACCGCCATCCCGATGAACTCCATGGCCAGCGCCGAGAAGGGGCGCATCCCGCCCAGGGAGAACTGGAAGAGCTCCTCCTCCGGGAAGGCCTCGATCATGCGGCGGGTCAGCGTCCGGTGGCCCTGCCAGTGCTCCCGCAGCTGCTCCGGGGTGATCACGAGGTCGGACGATGGGGTGTCTGTCATGGAGAAGCCTCCGCTGATAGGAAGGGACGGGTGGTACCGGGAGAGACCCTCCTGCGCGAGGGCCGGCGGCAAGCTACGACGGGAGACAGCGACCGGCAATACGCCGAAAGGTCGTACTGCGGGTGCGTGGGCCGACATGAAACGGGGGTGCCCCGCCAAGGAGCACCCCCGTTCACTTTTTCCGGACGATCCCGCCGTCAGCCGGCGTCCTCCTGGTCCTTGCGGAGATCTTCTATCCAGGCGGGCACCGGGCGCCCCGCTTCGCGGCAGTCGTCCTCCAGCATGGAGAGGAAGGCGTCGACCATGCGCTTCCTTTTCCGGGGGGAGGACGCCGTCTCCATCAGCAGCCTCAGGGCCGCCTCCGCGGTTTCCCGGTCGAGCTCTCCCTCCCCCGATCGATCGCGGTTTCGGATGTCCCAGCTCTCCAGTTTCCGCACGGTGGAAGGGTGCAGAGTGGAGCCGGCGAGCACCTTCCGCAGTCCGCTCGGGCTCAACCGGGCCTCCTCGGCCGTCCTGCGGAGCGAGGTCTGCTCGATCCGCAGGGAGAGCGCGGCGAGGATGCGCGACATCCTCGACCCCTCGCTACGGCCGGGCATGCCCGTACCGATCGGCGGGGGAGAAGCGAGCACGGGGGTGTGCTCTACGTCCACTATCCGGTTGGCTACACTGGCAAGTATAGAAAGCCCGTGCGCCTCACGCAAGAAACTTCGTCAACGTACTGCCCCGGACCGGCTTACCTGGAGGCGAAGGTTCGGGCGTGCCCCCCGCTGGCGCGGGGGTCGGGCTGCGGCTCCGTAAGCCGGCAAACAACGCCGGCTAACGGAGTCGAGCCCCGCGCAAACTGCGCGCGGGTCTCGCCCCTCCGGGCTCGCATCCCTCACGCAACTGCTTTCCGTACCTGTCGTTGCAGTTGTCGTGCTCCCCTCCCCCCGTGTGGGAGAGAGGCCGGGGGTGAGAGGTGCCCGCTATCCGCCCGTCATGAGTCGATCGACCCATGCTTCCCGTCCTCCGCCTGCATCCGCAGGTGCACCGTCGTCCCGCGGCCGGGGACCGAGTCCACCGTGATCTCGCCGCCCCACGACTCCACCAGCCGCCGCACGATCGCCAGCCCCAGCCCCGTCCCGCTGCTCCGCGTGGAGAACTGCGGCTCGAAGATCCGCGGGAGGAGGTCGGCGGGAATCCCCTCCCCCGAGTCCTCCACGTCCAGCATCACCCACGCGCCCCCGCCCGTCGCGGTGGAGGAGAAGCGGATCTCGCCGCCCTCCGGGAGCGCCGCGCGCGCGTTCTCCAGCAGGTTCACCAGCACCTCCTTCAGCTCCCCCACCCGGGCGCAGGCGCGCGGAGTGGCGTGGTCCACCTCCACCGTGTACGTCACCCCGTCCTGCGCCCCGCGGTACAGCGCCAGCGTCTCGTCCACCACGCGGCGCAGCTCCACCGCCTCCAGCTCCCCCACCGCCTGCTCCGGCGTCCCGAAGCGCGCGAAGGCGCGGGCGATCTCCCCCAGGCGGTCGATCTCCCCCAGGATCGCCTCCACGTTGCGGTCCAGGATCTCCCCGAAGTCGGGGCGCCGGTCCGCGTGGGCGCGGCGAAGGTGCTGCACCGACAGCTTGATGGGCGTGAGCGGGTTCTTGATCTCGTGCGCCACCTGCCGCGCCATCTCCCCCCAGGCCAGCACCCGCGCCGAGCGGATCTCCGAGGTGATGTCCTCCAGCGCCGCCACCACCCCCCCCGCCCCCGACTCCCCCCGCAGCCGGCGCAGGCGCAGCCGCAGCACCCGCCCCTCCACCTCCATCTCCTCCCCGTGGTCCGCCTCCCCGCCGCGCCGGAAGTCGTGCACCGCGCGCGCCACCCCCGCCGAGACCGGCGTGTCCTCCGGCACCGGCTGCCCCGTCTCCACCCGCATCCCCAGGATCTGCTCCGCGCGCGCGTTGATCAGCGTCACGCGCCCCGCCGGGTCCAGCGCCAGCACCCCCGTCCCCGCGTCCGCCACCACCGCCTCCGTGCGCCGCGTCTCGCGCACCAGCGCCGCCCGGGTGCGGCGCAGGCGCCGCACCATCCGGTTGAAGGAGCGGTACAGCCCCCCGAACTCGTCCTCGCGCTCCTCGGGGAGCCGCGTGCGCAGGTCCCCCGCGCCCACCGCCGCCGCGGCGCGGCTCAGGTCGTCGATGGGGCGCGACAGCATCCGCCCCACCAGGAGCGAGAGCACCACCGAGAGGCCCGCCGCCAGGAGCACCGTCAGGAGGACCACGTTCCCCAGCTCCCGCTGCCGGCGCGCGATCTCCCCCGACGCCAGCGGCGTGGGGGCGGCGATCACCTCCGACGGCGTCATGCGGCGGTACGCCAGGAGGTACCTCCTCCCCCCCAGGCTCTGCTCCTGGAGCTGCTGCACCTCCTCGCTGGTGGCGAAGTCCAGGTACAGCTGCGGGGGGAGCCAGGTGTCGTACAGCCCCAGCTCCACCACCTCCGGCGGGGCCGCCGACGTCAGCACCCCCCGCTCGTAGAGGAGGAGGTCGGCGCGCACGTGCTCCCCCAGCTCCGCCAGCGGCTGCCCCCGCGCCTCCGAGGCCGCCTGCTCCAGCGACCGCTGCGCCAGCGCCGCCGCCGTGCGCACCACCTCGCGCGCCAGCGCCCGGTACGCCGTGGCCCCGAACACGGCCAGGGGGAGGAGGAAGAAGGCGAAGAGCGCCAGCGTCAGCCGCCCGCGGAAGCTCCGCGTCCAGCGCCACTCCGACGCCACCAGCCCCAGCGGCTCCCCGCAGAGCGTGCGGGCCAGCGCCCAGAGCAGCGTCATGGCGCCCAGCGCCAGCGCCAGCACCAGCACCGAGCGCACCGCCAGCAGCAGGGGCGACGGGGTGCGCACCAGGAGGTGGGCGTGCATGGGGCCCGTGGGGAAGCGCACCAGCGTCTCGCTCCGCCACCCCCCGGCGGTGGGCACCCAGCGCATCGCCCCCGGCCCCCCCGCGGGAGGCGGGTCCGCCGCCGTCGCCGCGGCCACGGGGACCAGGGAAAGGGAGGTGGGGCCGCCCTCCCCCTCCGGCTCGCGGCCGGGGTCCAGGAAGCGGGAGAGCGCGCCCGAGCGGCCCAGGTGGGTGCGGGGCGGGACCGCCACCGTGACCGCCCGCCCGCCGGGGAGGGGGACCAGGAGGAGGTAGTGGACCTCCGCGTGGCGCGTGTAGCGCTCCACCAGCGGCTCCTCCGCGTCCGCCGCCTGGGCCAGGAGGGGGGCCGCCAGCGAGTCGGGGAGCGCCACGTCGCTCAGGCGGAGCTCCGCCGTGTGCCTGCGGCCCTCCCACAGCGTCACGCGCGCCTCGTACCCCTCCCTGGCCAGCCCGCCCGAGACCCAGCTCTGGTACAGGAGCCCCACCCCGTCCTGCCCCTCCGCCGCGTAGAAGAGCGCCCGCTCCGCGAACTGCCGGAGGAGGAAGTCCAGGTACGGGTCGGGAGCCGTGCCGAGCTGCGCCAGCTCCTGCTCCGCCCCCTCCATCCGCGCGTCCAGGTGCGCGGTCCAGAGGTGCGACGCCCCCAGCGTCCCCCCCAGCCACCCCGCCGCCAGCCAGGGGAGGAGGACGCTCCGCCCGGCGCGGGTGCGCGCGAACCCCAGCGCCAGCCCCGCGAAGGGGAGCGCCCAGAGCGAGGCCGTCCAGGGCGCCGGGCCCCGTCCCGGGCGCCACCAGAGCGCCACCCCCACCCCCAGCCCCACCGCCAGGAGGAGGGCGGGGACCCACCAGCGGGCCCCCGACTCCGGCGCGCGCTCGTCGTCGTGGGAGGGGAAGAGGAGGAAGAGGACCAGCGCGCACAGGAGGGTGGCCGCCAGCACCAGCGAGGCGCCGCCCGCGGAGTGGGCCGCGAGGAACCCCTGCGACGCCGAGCCGCGGAGCAGCGCCACCAGCAGCGGGAGCGCCGCCGCGGCCAGCCCCGTGCGGAGCGCCACCTCGCCCCGGAAGGGGCGCCGGCGGGGGCGGGCGCAGGTGAGGAGCCACACCCCCACCCCCGTGAGGACCACCACCAGCTGCCCCAGCGTCACGTCCACCGGGAGGGGGAGGACGAACCCCAGCGGGGAGAACACCCCCTCCGCCCCCGTCATCTCCCCCAGCGGGGCCACGAACAGGGAGATCGTCCCCGCCGCGATCCAGAAGCCGGGCGGCCCCGCGCGCCGCCGGTACCACGCCACCCCCAGGAGGAGGAAGGCCAGGAGCCACGCCGCCGCGCACGCCCACCGCCCCGTCGCCACGATCCGCTCCCGCCAGCGCTCCTGCGTCAGCCGGACGAAGGACACGCTGAGGATGGGGACGTCGGTGGACCAGTCCCACACCGACTCCCCCTGCTGGGCCCGGTCGGGAGTGGTGAAGTTGGGGGTGATCCCGTGGCGCCGCGTGAAGGTCTCCACGAAGGGCCGGGGCCCCCCGTCCGTGGAGACGGTGGACTCCAGCAGGACCGCCGCCACCGCCGTCCGCCCCCCCTCGAAGCCGCGGGAGAAGTACAGGTAGCCGAAGAGCGGGCCCGACGAGAAGAAGTACGGCCGCGTCCCCCGGCGCACCGAGTCCGGGACCGTGCCGCGGTGCGCCCCCGCCCAGGCCGCCGGCGCGCCGTCCGGCCCGTAGACCGCCACCGCCGAGACCCCCGCGTCCCGCTGCAGCGCCTCCAGCCGCGTGAACAGCCCGGCCCGGTTCCCCGCCTGCGCGCGCGCCGCGGCGATGGCCCCGTCCACCGCCTGCTCCCCGTGGTCCACCAGGTCGTTGAGGTCGCGCCCCAGCGCCTCCTCCGCGCGGTCCTCCACCAGGTAGCGCTCCACCTCCCAGTCGGAGGCCACCCGCCCCAGACGCACCTGGAAGCCGGCGGCGAGCCCCAGCCCCAGCCAGAGCGCCGCCGCCGCGCCCACCCCCCAGCGGCGCCCCCCCCGCGCCGCCAGCAGCGTCCACAGGAGCGTCGCCGCGGCGCCCGCCAGGAGCCAGGCCGGGGTGGGGGTGCGCGTCCAGAGCGCGAGCGCCACGGGCGCGGCCCACCCCGCCACCCAGCCGGCGCGCTCCCGCCGGGATGGCGCCGGCTGGTCCGCGAGTTGCGGCGTCGCGACGCCGTCCGCCCGGTCCCGTGTCCCCACTATCCGCCGCTCCTTGCGCTCATACGCCCTTTCCGACCTGTCCTGGCCGGACGTGGTAGCCTACCTGGATCGCGACCGGCGCCTGATCCTCCCGGTCGGCACCTGCGACCAGCACGGTCCCCACCTCCCCGTGGGAGCGGCCACCTGCATCGCCGAGGCCCTCGCCGACGACCTGGCGCGGGAGTTCGGGGTGCTCCGCGCCCCCACCTTCCACTACGGCGTCAACGTCCGCAGCGAGGCCGCCTTCGCCGGCACCGCCTCGCTCCGCAACAAGACGCTGCACCGCGCCCTCAACGAGCTGGTGACCTCGTGGGAGGACGACGGCTTCACGGAGGTCGTCATGATCACCGCCAGCGAGCACGACCCCCAGGCGGAGGCCATGGCGACGGTGTACGCCCGGAGGGCGCGGGTGCGGGTGGTGGAGGCCCTCGCCGTGGACCTTTCCGAATATCTCAGTGGGCCGGTGGGGCCGCAACACGGAGGGGAGACGGTGACCTCGCTCCTCCTCCACATCCGCCCCGAGGCGGTGAACATGGCCGCCGCCCGCGACTACGAGATGGAGGACGAGCGCTTCCGCCGCTACGTGCGCGGCGACCTCCTCACCCTCCCCGAGGGGTGCCCCGGCTCCATCGGCCGGCCCACGCTCGCCACCGCGGAGACCGGCCGGCGCATCTACGCCCACATCCTCGACCGCATCCGCCGCAAGGTGTTCATCGCCCCTCCGCAGGACGAGTGATGATTCCGTATGAAAGGCGAGGCTCGGGCGTGCCCCCGCTGGCGCGGGGTCGGGCTGCGGCTCCGTAGGACACGATACGACCGTGTCCAACGGAGTCGAGCCCCGCGCAAACCGCGCGCGGGTCTCGCCCCTCCGGGCTCGCATCCCTCACGCAACTCCTTTCTGCACCTGTAGTTGTCGTGCACCCCTCCCCCCTTGTGGGGGAGGGGCCGGGGGTGGGGGGCGCCGCGGCCGCGGAAACCCCCACCCCGCTAGGGGGTACGACCCCCGAACACCACACGAGGAGAATCCATGCCGATCGCACGCAGCTCCGTCCTCCGCGCCCTCCCGGCCCTCCTGCTCGCCGCGGCGCCGCTCGGCGCGCAGGGGACGGTGGCCGACCAGGGGACCTTCCGGGTCATGGTGGAGGGGCGGGCCGCCGGGACGGAGGAGTTCTCCATCCGGCAGAGCGGCACCGGGAGCAACGCCGAGACGACCGCGACCGGGCGGGTGGAGGTGACCCTCCCCACCGGGACGCTGGAGCTGACGCCGCGCCTGCGGGCGCGGGGGGTGGACGCCTCCCCCATGGCCTACCAGGTGGACGTCGGCGGCGACTCCCCGCAGCGGGTGGTCGGGACCGTGGGGGCGGGGCGCTTCAGCGCCCGCATCGTCTCCGGGACCGGCGAGCAGCTCCGGGAGTACGTCGCCAGCGAGCGGGCCCTGGTGCTGGACGACGGCGTGGCCCACCACTACTACTTCCTGGCGCAGCGCCTCAAGAACGGCACCGTCCCCGTCATCGTCCCCCGCGAGAACCGCCAGGTGATCGCCACCGTCACCAGCCGCGGCGAGGAGCGCCTGACCATCGAGGGGACCCCCGTGGACCTCTTCCACCTGGTGGTGCAGCTCCCCGGGTCGGGGGAGCGCCACGTGTGGGTGGACGCCCTGAACCGCGTGATCCGCGTGCAGATCCCCGACCGCGGGTACGAGGCGGTGCGCACCGCCGTCCCGCGTTAGGCGGGAGTCCCGCCCCCCCGTCGCCCCTCCGGCCCCGCGGCCGGGGGGGCGACGCGCTTTTCGGTGTTCACTTCGGGCCCGAGATCCGCTATCTTGCTTGTCGGCTTCGCCTTGTGTTCCGTCCCCGGAAGCCGCCGCCCGGCTGAAACCTTTCCCCGCGCGCGTCCGTACGGTGCCGGGTCGGTCGCAGTACCCCCCACGCAAAGAACCCTCGGAGACACACCCGTGACCGCAGCATCGTCCACCCCGGTCCGCCTGTCCGCCCGCGCCGCCGCCCTCGGCCTCGCGCTCTTCCTCGCGCCCGCCGCCGCCCTCGCGCAGGACCCGCAGCCCGCGCCGCCGGCCGCGCTGTCGCTGCAGGAGGCCGTGGCGCAGGCCCGCAGGAACAACCCGGACTACCTGTCGTCGGAGAACGACCGGCGCACCGCGCGGGCCTCGGTCCGCGCCGCTCGGGCCGACTTCCTCCCCTCCGCGAGCGCGTCCAGCTCCCTCGGGTACACGGCGGCCGGCGAGCGGCGCTTCGGCTCCGTCTCGCTCGCCAGCAACGAGCCCGACTACTACTCGTCCAGCTACAGCGTGGGCTTCGACTACGACCTGAGCGGCGCCAAGCTGGTGCAGCCCCGCATCGCGCGGGCGCAGGAGCAGGCCACGGAGCAGCGGGTCCTGGGTGCGGAGTCCAACCTGGTGGCGCAGGTGGCGCAGCAGTACCTGACGGTGCTCCAGGGGCAGGAGGAGGTGGCGCAGGCGGAGCGCGAGGTGGCCCGCACCGAGGAGCACCGGACGCTGGCGCAGGCCCGCCTCGACGTGGGCGCCGGGACCCCGCTGGACGTGCGCCGGGCCGAGGTGCAGAAGGGGCAGGCCGAGGTGGCCCTCCTCCAGGCCCGGAACAACGTGGCCAACGCCACCCTCCAGCTCGGGCAGCTCATGGGGGTTCCCGTGCAGCCCGGGGTGCGGCTCACCAGCGAGTTCGTCCTCTTCCAGCCGAAGTGGGACGCCGACGCGCTGGTGGCGCAGGCCACCGCGAACAACCCCAACCTCCGCGCCGCCCGCGCCCAGCACGGCGCCGCCCGCGTGGGGGTCACCGCCGCCCGGTCCAGCTACCTCCCCACCGTGAGCGCCAGCCTGGGGTGGAACGGCTCCGTGTACCGCGCCGGCGACATCGACCCGCTGGTGGCGCAGGGAATCCAGGGCGCGCAGGGGCGGCTCCAGGGGTGCGAGCAGGGGAACGCGCTCGCCCGGCTCATGGGGACGCCGCAGCAGGACTGCGGCAGGTTCGCCTTCACCGAGTCCGGGGTCCGGGCGCAGGTGCGCGAGCAGAACAGCGGCTACCCGTTCAACTACAACCGCCAGCCGATGAGCGCCTCGCTCACCTTCAGCCTCCCCATCTTCACCGGGCTCTCCCGGCAGCAGCGGGTGGAGGAGGCGCGGGTGAGCGCGCAGGACGCCGAGTACCAGGTGCGCGCGCAGGAGAACCGCCTCCGCGTGGACGTGGGCACCACCCTCCGGAACCTGGAGACCGCCTACCAGACGGCGCAGCTCCAGGAGCAGGTGGCCCGCACCGCCGCCGAGGAGCTGCGGCTGGCCCGCGAGCGCTTCCGCTTCGGGGCGGCCGGCTCGGTGGAGGTGACCGACGCGCAGACCAGCCTGGCGCAGGCCGAGAAGGCGCGCATCGACGCCGTGTACGACTTCCACAAGTCGCTCGCCGCGCTGGAGGCGCTGGTGGGGCAGTCGCTCCGCTGACCGGCACCCGTATCATGACGACGTCCACTCGAGGGCCTGGAGATAGATCGATGAAGAAGAGAATGATCCTCGGCGCCATCGCCCTGGTGGTGGTGGCCGGGGGCGGGATGGCCGCCCGCAGCGCCATGGCGGAGAAGGGGACCGAGGTGCGCACCGAGGTGGTGGCGCGGCGCGACCTGACCTCCGCGGTCACCGCGAGCGGGACCATCAACCCCAAGCGCAAGGTGGACATCTCGGCCGACATCTCGGGCCGGGTGATCCAGCTCGCCGTGGAGGAGGGGCAGTGGGTGAACCGGGGCGACCTCCTCCTCCGCATCGACCCCACCCAGTACGAGGCGCAGGTGCGCCGCGCCCAGGCCTCCGTGGCCCAGGCGCAGGCCCAGGCCGCCCAGGCCCGCGCCAGCCTGATCCAGGCGCAGAGCGCCGACCGGCGCGCCGCGCAGCTCGGCCAGAGCCGGGAGCAGCTGATCTCGGCGGCGGACGTGGAGCAGGCCCGCACCAACGCCGCGGTGGCGCAGGCCCAGGTCGAGGCCGCCCGCTTCGGCGTGGCGCAGGCGCAGGCCGTGCTCTCCGAGGCGCGCGAGGCGCTCCGCAAGACCACCATCGTCGCCCCCATGAGCGGCCGCGTCACCCGCCTCAACATCGAGGAGGGGGAGACCGCGGTGGTGGGGACCATGAACAACCCCGGCTCGCTCCTCCTGACGGTGGCCGACCTGTCGGTGATGGAGGCCAAGGTCAAGGTGGACGAGACCGACGTGCCCAGCATCGCCATCGGCGACAGCGCGCGGGTGCGGATCGACGCCTTCCCCAACCGCGTCTTCGCGGGGACGGTCACCCGCATCGCCAACAGCTCGCTCGCCGGGGCCACCTCCGGGACCGGCGGCGGCGCCACGGACCAGCAGGCGGTGGACTTCGAGGTGGTGGTCACCCTCACCAACCCGCCCGAGCAGCTCCGCCCCGACCTTTCCGCCACGGCGGAGATCGTCACCGACACGCGCCGCAACGTGCTCTCGGTGCCGATCATCGCGCTGACCGTGCGCGACTCCGCCGGGAAGAAGCTGGACCAGGGGAAGGACGAGGAGGACGAGGACCCCGCGGCCGCCCGGCCGGAGGCGCAGCGGAACGCCGACCCCGACGGGGGCGTGGAGGGGGTGTTCGTGATGCGGGGCGACTCGGCGGTGTGGGTGCCGGTGAAGGTGGGGATCGCGGGCGACCGCTACTTCGAGGTGGAGAGCGGGCTCCGGGGCGGCGAGACCGTGGTGTCCGGGAGCTACCAGGCCATCCGCGAGCTGGAGGCGGGCGGCAAGCTCCGCCTGCCCGAGGACGAGAAGGAGTCGGAAAAGGAGAAGAAATGAGCGCCGCGCGCGAAGTCGTCATCGAGACCCGCGGCCTCCGGAAGGAGTACCAGATGGGCGCGGAGACGGTCCGCGCGCTGCGCGGGGTGGACCTGATGATCGGCCGCAACGAGTACGTGGCGATCATGGGGCCGTCCGGGTCGGGGAAGTCCACCCTGATGAACCTGATCGGGTGCCTGGACTCCCCCAGCGCCGGGGAGTACATCCTCAACGGGCAGCGCGTCGCCGGGATGACCGACGACGAGCTGGCCCGGGTGCGGAACCGGGAGATCGGCTTCGTCTTCCAGACCTTCAACCTCCTCCCGCGCTCCACCGCGCTGGAGAACGTGGAGCTCCCGCTGGTCTACGCCGGGGTGGGGAGGCAGGAGCGCCGCGAGCGCGCCCTGGCCGCCCTCCGCTCGGTGGAGCTGGGCGACCGGGTGGACCACCGCCCCAACGAGCTGTCGGGCGGGCAGCGGCAGCGCGTCGCCATCGCGCGGGCGCTGGTGAACCGCCCCTCCATCATCCTGGCCGACGAGCCCACGGGGAACCTGGACTCCCGGACCTCCGAGGAGATCATGGCGCTCTTCGCGCGGCTGCACGGCGAGGGGCAGACCATCATCATGGTGACCCACGAGCCGGACATCGCGGCGCACGCGGAGCGGGTGGTGGTGCTCAAGGACGGGACCATCCACAGCGACCGCAGCCAGGTGCCGACCGAGCCGCACTCCGCCTCCCGGGCCGAGCCCGAGGCGGCGCTGGCGGGGGCCTGAGCCGTGGCCCGGGAGGGGAAGTCGCGGATGCAGCTCGGCGAGGCGGTGCTGGTCTCGCTGAAGATGATCCGCGCCAACAAGATGCGGGCCTTCTTCACGGTCCTGGGGACGGTGGTGGGGGTGACCTTCCTGATCGCGGTCATCACCCTGATCACCGGGATGGACTCCTACATGAAGGAGGACTTCGCGGGGAAGGTGTACGGCTTCAACAGCGTCATGCTCCGCCGCCGCCCGTCGGTCACCATGAGCGACGACCCGGAGCTGCGGCGCACCTGGCGCCGCCGCCCGCGCCTGACCTTCGACGACGCGGCCTGGATCGGGGAGCGGATGCAGACGCCGGGGATCCTCTCCATCAACTCCGAGAACTCGGGGCGGGTGGACGGCCCCGGCGGGCGCACCCTGCAGGGCGTGCGGGTGGCGGGGGCCTCGGCCACCTACTTCACCGCCCGCGACATGGGGGTGGAGCGGGGGCGGGTGTTCTCGCAGCAGGAGGCCGACCGCGGCGTCCCGGTGGTGGTGGTGGGCAAGGACGTGGCGGACAAGCTGTTCGAGGGGCGCACCCCGCTGGGGAAGTCGGTGCGCGTGCAGGGGTTCCCGTACCGGGTGATCGGCGTCCTGGAGAAGCAGGGGTCGCTCTTCGGGATGTCCATGGACAACGTGGTGATCGCCCCGGCCCGCTCGCGGGTGAACGGCTTCGTGAACCCGCACAACGTGGTGGACGAGATCACCTTCAAGGTGGCCGACGCCTCGCTGGTGCCGCGGGCCGTGGCGGAGATGGAGGGGTGGATGCGCATCCGCCACCGCCTCCGCCCGGGCGAGGCCAACGACTTCGAGGTGGAGACGGCGGACGAGAGCCTCTCCTTCTGGAACAAGATCTCGCAGTACATGCTGATCGCGCTCCCCGGGCTGGTGGGGATCTCCCTGGTGGTGGGCGCGGTGGTGATCATGAACATCATGCTGGTCGCGGTGACGGAGCGGACGCGGGAGATCGGGCTGCGCAAGTCGCTGGGGGCGCGGCGGGGCGACATCCTCACCCAGTTCATGATCGAGGCGGGGACGCTCTCGGGGGCCGGCGGGCTCCTGGGGATCGGGATCGGGATCGCGCTGGCGGCGGTGGTGGCCGCCGTCTCGCCCATCCCGGCGCGCGTCTCCCCCGGCTCCATCGTGGGGGCCATCTTCCTGGGGGTGGGCGTGGGGCTGGCGGCCGGGGTGTACCCTGCCTACCGGGCCTCCCGGCTCGATCCCATCGAGGCACTGCGGCATGAATAGGAGCGCACGATGAACCTGGTAGCCGTCCGCGAGGGCGTGGGGATCGCGCTGGATGCGCTCCGCTCCAACAAGGTGCGCGCCTTCCTGACCATCCTGGGGATCGTGATCGGGGTGGCCACGGTGATGGCGATGGCCGCCGTGGTGGGCGGGCTCCGCTCCGGGATCATGGAGCAGATCGAGGGGATCGGCCCCAACAACTTCATCGTGGAGCGCTTCGACGGCACGGAGATGCGCTTCGACGACGGGACCGGCCGTCCGCCCTGGGAGGGGAAGCCCACGATCTCGCTGCAGGAGGAGCGGATGCTCCGCGCCCTCCCCACCATCGGCTCGGTGGCGGCCGCGGTGAACACCAACGGCGACGCCCGGTGGGGCTCCCGCTCGGTGAGCGCGGTGCAGGTGCTGGGGCGCGGGGTGGACTGGCCGAACTACTCGCAGGGCGACTTCCTGGCCGGGCGCAACTTCCTCCCCTCCGACGAGGACCGCTCCGCGTCGGTGGTGGTGATCTCGGACGACCTGGCCCGGGCGCTCTTCGGCCCCCTCCCGGCCGTGGGGAAGCAGATCCGCCTGCGCGACGAGCAGCTCACCGTGATGGGGGTCTACAAGCTCAAGCCCAACGTCTTCTCCGCCGGGATGAAGAACTGGGTGATCGTCCCGCCCACCACGGCGGTGCGGCGGCTGGGCGCCTCGGACGAGTTCCGCAGCCTCCTGGTGGTCCCCGCGCCGGGGGTGCCGCAGGACCGGGCGATGGACGAGGTGACGGTGGCGCTGCGCACCTCGCGCGGGCTGCGCCCGGCGGACGAGAACAACTTCGCGCTGGTGCGCCAGCAGGCCATCGCCGACATGGTCGGCCGGCTCACCGGGGTGTTCGCGCTGGTGATGCTGGTGCTCTCCTCCATCGGCCTGATGGTGGGCGGGGTGGGGGTGGTGGCGATCATGATGATCTCGGTGACCGAGCGCACCCGCGAGATCGGGGTGCGCAAGGCGCTGGGGGCCACCCGCCGCGAGATCCTCTGGCAGTTCCTGGTGGAGTCCATGACGGTGACCACCATCGGGGGGCTGATCGGGATGGCGGTGGGCGGCGGGGGGGCCCTCCTCCTGGCGGCGCTGACGCCGCTCCCGGCGCAGGTCCCGCTCTGGTCCATCGCCGCGGCGCTGGGCGTCTCCGCGGTCACGGGGATCGGCTTCGGCCTGTACCCGGCGAACAAGGCCGCCCGGCTGGACCCCGTCGAGGCGCTGCGGTACGAGTGACGGCAGGGGACAGGGAATAGGGGACAGGGGACAGCCGGCAGCGGCAGCGATGCCGGGGTGCGGAAGCGCGGGAGCCGTGATAGGTTTCCGCGCTTTCGTCGTCTCCACACCCCAACCCCGGCACCCATGTCCGAGCCGCTCGCGCCCCCCGTCGACCTCCTGGCCATCGCGGCGCACCGCGACGACGTCGAGCTCCTCTGCGGCGGGACGCTGGCCCGCGCGGCGGCGCAGGGGCACCGCACGGGAATCCTGGACCTGACGGCCGGCGAGCGCGGCACCGAGGGGAGCGCGCAGCTCCGCGGCGAGGAGGCCGACGCGGCGGCTCGGGTGCTGGGGGTGGCGGCGCGGCGCAACGCGGGATTTCCCGACGCGGGGCTGGAGAACACCCCGGAGACGCGGCGGGTGGTGGCGGGCTTCGTCCGCGCCTTCCGCCCGCGGGTGGTGATCCTCCCCTTCACCAGCGGGCGCCACCCCGACCACCGCATCGCCTCGCAGCTCGCCTACGACGCCTGCTTCCTGGCCGGCCTCGCCAAGCTCGACGCCCCGGGGGAGCCGCACCGCCCCCACAAGCTCCTCTACGCGCTCACCTACCGCGAGGACCCGGTGAAGCCCACCTTCGTGGTGGACGTCACCGACTTCATGGAGACCAAGATGGAGGCGGTGCGCTGCTACTCCTCCCAGTTCGACGGGAAGACGTGGGGCGGGGAGATCTTTCCCGGCGGCGACCGGCCGCTGTACGACCAGGTGCGGATGCACGCCGCCCGCTACGGGTCGCTGATCCGCAGGGAGTACGGGGAGCCGTTCTACACGGTGGAGACGATGGAGGTGGAGGACGTGGTGGCGCTGGGGGTGCGGAGCATCTGACTTCACGGGCGGGCCCCCACCCGGCGGCCTGAGAGCCGCCACCCTCCCCCGTTCCGGGGGAGGGGCATCTCCACGCTTCGATCCTCCCCTTCCACGGTGTCGTGGCAGGCCCCCACCCCCGGCCCCTCCCCCGCAAGCAGGGGAGGGGAGAGCGACGAAGACGGTGCGCGCAGGGGCCTCGCGTGAGGGATGCGAGCCCGAAGGGGCGAGACCCGGCGTAGTTTGCCGGGGCTCGACTCCGTTGGGAACGGTTGTATCGTTCCCTACGGAGCCGCAGCCCGACCCCGCGCCAGCGGGGGCACGCCCGAACCCAGCCGTAACTCAGTCCCTCCGACGCAGGAGCCTGGCGAGCACCGCGCCCGCGAGCACCGCCCCGCCCACGGTGAGCGCCACGGTGCGGGTCTCCTCCGCCGTGCGCGGGGGAACCGAGACCACGCCGCCCCGGTCCGCCACCGCCGGACGCCCCACGTAGCGCCCGTGCGCGGGGACGGCCCACTCGTCGAACCGGTCGGCCAGGGCGTGCAGCCCCCGCCGCAGCTCCTCGCCGCGCATGGGGACGCCGTGCCCGGTGGCCGCCACCTCGGGCTCCAGCGCGGCGAGCGCACGCACCGAGGCGCGCGCGGAGTCCCAGTCGGGCGTGAAGTACATGGGCGGCCCGTGGATCTCCCTGCGCTGCGTGAGCGCGGAGAGGGCCGACTCCTGCTTGGTGGTGACGAAGGCGTCCCCCGCCACCAGCGTGCGGTCCGAGTCGCGGAAGAGCGCGACGTGCCCGGCGGTGTGCCCCGGCGTGTGGACCCATCGCCACCCCGGCATCCCCGGGACCGAGCCGTCGGCCGGGAGCGCCCGCACCCGGTCGCCCAGGTCGATGGGGCCGCGCGGGTAGGTCCACGAGAGCGCGGCCATCGCCCCGCCGCCCACCGTGGGGTCGGGCGGGGGATAGGAGGAGCGCCCGGTGAGGTAGGGGAGCTCCAGCTCGTGCGCGTACACGGGGACGTCCCACGCCGCGGCCAGCTCGCGCACCGTGCCCCGGTGGTCGAAGTGCCCGTGCGTCATGACGATGCACGACGGCCGCGCCCCCTCCCCGAAGCGCGCCTCCGCCGCCCGGACCAGGGTGTCCGCGTAGCCGTACATCCCGGTGTCGATCAGCACCCACGCCCCGTCTCCGGCGCCGGGCTCGCCGTAGAAGAGCACGTTCACGATCGCGGTGCGGACGTAGGCCAGGTCGTGCGTGACCGGCCAGGGCGCGCCCCCCTCGCGGGTCTGCGGCGGCGCGGGGGTGGGCAGGACGTCGAGGTCCATGAGGGCTCCTCCTGTGACTCGGGGACCGGTTTTCGGGGGCGGCGGAAGCTCGCAATTCGCATACCTTTACGGGACCGGCTCGCGCGCGGGTCTTTCCTCCGGCCGGGCGGGGAGGTAGGATTGGGCGGGGTTCCTACTCCTCCCGGCAGCGCACCTCGATCAGCAGCCGCTTCCAGCTCGGCTCCTCGGCCCCCCCGACCTTGACGGCCACCGCGGAAGCGGAGCCGCCCCGGAGGAGCCAGGGCGCGAGCCACGCGTTGATCTCCGGCGGGAGGTGGCCCACGGGGTCGCCGGTCTCCAGGTGCACCCAGACGGCCGGGTCCTCCTCGCCGGGCGGGTCGGGGATCAGGACGAGGCGGTCCCCGGGCTCCAGGACGGCCAGGTGCGCCGCCCGCTCGCCGAACACCGTGCCGTGGACGGTGGTGCGGAAGGTGGAGGGGTGGTCGGCGGGGAACGTCGGGATCATCGCCGCTCTCGAGATCGAAGCCTACGTGGGACGCCGGTGCGGCGGGCGGTCCGCGCGTCCCCACGCAAATCCGGTTCCCTCCCGGGAGGGTGGAAACCAAATCCGCGCTGGCGTTTACCAAGACGTCCGAACACACCGGAGATTCCACGCCGATGAAGCCGATCTACCTGGACTACGCGGCCACCTCCCCGCTCCGGCGGGAGGTGCGCGAGGCGATGCTCCCCTGCATGGACGGCTGCTTCGGCAACCCGTCCAGCCTCCACTCGTGGGGGCGGGCGGCGCGGGCGGCGCTGGAGGACGCGCGCGCGCGCCTGGCGGAGGTGCTCGGGGCCTCGCCGCTGGAGGTGGTGTTCACGCGCGGGGGGACGGAGGCGGACAACATGGCGGTGCTGGGGCGGGCGCACTTCGCCCCGGGTCAGCCTGTGGTGTGCTCCTCCATCGAGCACAAGGCGGTGCTGGCCACGGTCAAGGCGGCGGCGCGGATCACCAAGTCGCC
Source organism: uncultured Gemmatimonadales bacterium (assembly GCA_963733105.1). Lineage (GTDB taxonomy): Bacteria > Gemmatimonadota > Gemmatimonadetes > Longimicrobiales > Longimicrobiaceae > JAFAYN01. The sequence continues at coordinate 26,804 of CAVTCB010000019.1, forward strand.
CTTCCACGTGGTCCCGGTGGACGGGAACGGCGTGGTGCTGGAGGACGAGGTCTACGCGCTGCTGGACCCGAAGCCCGCGGTGGTCTCGGTGATGTGGGCCAACAACGAGGTCGGCTCCGTGCAGCCCGTGGAGCGCATCGCCGAGCGATGTCTGGAGGCGGGGGTCGCCTTCCACACCGACGCCGTGCAGGCGTTCGGCAAGCTCCCGGTGCGGGTGGACCGGGTCCCGGTGGCGATGCTCTCGCTGAGCGCCCACAAGGTGGGCGGCCCCAAGGGGATCGGGGCGTTCTTCGTGCGCAAGGGGACGCGGCTCCACCCGCTGGTGTACGGCGGGAGCCAGGAGCGGGGGCTCCGCCCCGGGACGGAGGACGTGGCGGGGGCGGTGGGGTTCGCGCTGGCGGCGGAGCTGGCGACGCGCGACCGCGAGGCGGAGATGGCGCGCCTGGGGGCGCTGCGCGACCGGCTGGAGGCCGGCCTCCGCGCCGCCGTCCCGGACCTGGTGGTGAACGCCGCCGGCGCGGAGCGCCTCCCCACGGTGCTGAGCGCCTGCATCCCGGGGGTGGACGCGGGGACGCTGATCCCCGCGCTGGACCTGGAGGGGATCGCGGCCTCGGGCGGGTCGGCGTGCTCCAGCGGCTCCTCGGAGCCGTCGTACGTGCTGACGGCGATGGGGCTCCCCCCGCAGGTCGCCTCCCCGTCGGTGCGGTTCTCGGTGGGGCACGAGACCACGGAGGAGGAGATCGACCGCGTGGTGGCGGTGGTTCCGGGCCTGGTGGAGCGTCTGCGGTCTTTTTCACCGGTAGGCTGAAGGTCGAGGGCGGGGTTCGGGCGTGCCCCCGCTGACGCGGGGTCGGGCTGCGGCTCCGTAGGACACGATACGACCGTGTCCAACGGAGTCGAGCCCCGCGCAAACAGCCGCGCGGGTCTCGCCCCTTCGGGCTCGCATCCCTCACGCGGGCGTCCGTGCGAGGGGTGAGAGCCGGGCGAATGAATTCGCTGCAACGACGGCACGAAGTCCGCCTTCGCGGACTGAACGGCAACGACGGATGAAGCTCCTCCCCTGCTTGCGGGGGAGGGGTTGGGGAGGGGGCCTGCCACGACACCGTGGAAGGCGAGGATCGAAGCGTGGAGATGCCCCTCCCCCGGAACGGGGGAGGGTGGCGAGCCCGAGGCGAGCCGGGTGGGGGCGCACACGGATGCGTCGGAAACAACGAGCAGTCGAGCGGTCGATGATGAAGCGCACGGTGCTGGTCGCGATGTCGGGGGGGGTGGACTCGTCGGTGGCGGCGGCGCTCCTGGTGGAGCAGGGGCACCGGGTGGTCGGCGTCACCATGAAGACGTTCTGCTACTCCGACGAGGAGGGGGCGGGGAAGACGTGCTGCGGGCTGGAGGGGATCATGGACGCCCGCCGCGTGGCCGACCGCCTGGAGATCCCGCACTACGTGTTCGACGTGGAGCGGGAGTTCTCGCGCGACGTGATCGAAGACTTCGTCTCGGAGTACGCCGCGGGGCGCACCCCCAACCCGTGCGTGCGCTGCAACGGGAACACCAAGTTTCGCGACCTCCTCCGCCGCGGCGAGCAGCTGGGGTGCGACGCCATCGCCACCGGGCACTACGCGCGGATGGGGACGGACGCGCGGGGCGCCCCCGTCCTGCTGCGCGGCGTGGACGAGCGCAAGGACCAGTCGTACTTCCTCTGGTCGCTCCCGCCGGAGCTCCTCCCCAAGCTGATGTTCCCGCTGGGCGGGCTGACCAAGCCCGAGGTCCGCGCCCGGGCGCGCGAGCTGGGGCTGGCGACGGCGGAGAAGCCGGAGAGCATGGAGATCTGCTTCGTCCCCACCGGGAACTACGTGGACGTGCTGGAGAAGCGGCTGGGCCCCGACCACCCCGCGCTCGCCCCCGGGCAAGCTGGTGACGCCCGAGGGCGAGGCGCTCGGCGAGCACGAGGGGTACGCGCGCTACACCGTGGGGCAGCGCCGCGGGCTGGGGGGCGGGCACGGGCTCCCGCTGTACGTGATCGGGTCGCGGCCCGAGCGGCGCGAGGTGGTGGTGGGGACGCTGGAGCAGCTGCACCGCGCCGACGTGCGGATCGGGGAGCTGAACTGGCTGGCCGCGCCCCCCGCCCCCGGCGACGAGGTCCGCGTCCAGATCCGCCACCGTGCACCCGCCGTCCCGGCCCGCGTCGCCGCGTGCGAGCCGGGCGCGGGCGGGACGGTGTCGCTGGACTTCGAGCAGGCGCAGCGCGCCGTGGCGCCCGGCCAGTCCGCCGTGATCTTCCGCGGCGACGTGGTGCTGGGGGGCGGGCGGATCGCGGCGTAGGCGGCCCCCACCCCGACCCCTCCCCCGCAAGCAGGGGAGGGGCTTTTTGCGTTTGCAGTTTGACCCGGCCCCTTGAGGAAGATAGCTTTACGGGCTATGCCCGCGCCCACGAAACGCCTCCTCTGGGTGGACGACGAGATCGACCTGCTGCGCCCCCACCTGCTCTTCGTGCAGGGGCGCGGCTACCACGTGGACGCCGTCTCCAACGGCGACGACGCGCTGGAGCTGCTCCGCCTCTCCACCTACGACCTGGTGCTGCTGGACGAGCAGATGCCGGGGCGCTCGGGGATGGAGGTGTTCGACGAGATCCGCCGGCTGGACGCCCGCGTCCCCGTGGTCATGGTGACCAAGAGCGAGGAGGACCGCACCATGACGGAGGCCATCGGCCGCCGCGTGGCCGACTACCTCGTCAAGCCCACCTCCCCCCGCCAGGTCCTCTCCGTCGTCACCCGCCTCCTGGAAGGCGAGGCGCTCCAGCAGCAGTTCGTGGCGCGCGACTTCACCACCCGCTTCCGCGAGCTGAACGCGCTGCGCAGCGTGCCGCGCGGGTGGCGCGAGTGGATGGACACCTACTCGGAGCTGGTGGACTGGGAGCTGCGCCTCCGCGACGCGGGGGAGACCGGGCTGCTGGCTTCGCTGGAAACGCTCCTGGACGACTTCCGCCGGGAGTTCTGCCGCTTCGTGGTGCAGAACTACGCGGGGTGGGCCGCCGGGACGGGAGACCGCCCGCCGCTCTCCACCGACGTGGTCCCGCAGTTCCTCCGGCCGCTGATCGGCGAGGGGCGCACGGCGCTCTTCGTCATCATCGACTGCCTGCGGCTGGACCAGTGGCGCACCCTCCTCCCGCTGCTGACGCCGTACGCGGAGGTGGAGGAGGCGCTGTACTACTCCATCCTCCCCACGGCCACCCCGTTCTCGCGCAACGCCATCTTCTCCGGGTGGTTCCCGGACCGGATCGCGGAGCGCACCCCGGGATGGTGGGGCGGGGACGGGGAGGGGAGCCTGAACGCCTTCGAGCGCGAGCTGTTCGAGGAGCAGGTGGGGCGGCTGCTGGGGCGCTCCATCCCGGTGCACTACGAGAAGATCTTCGCCTCCGGGGACGGGGAGGCGGCGCTGCGGCGCCTCCCGGGGTACCTGTCGCAGCCCGGGGTGACGGCCATGGTCTTCAACTTCGTGGACCTGCTCACGCACGGGCGCTCGGAGTCGGCGGTGCTGTGGGAGGTGGCGCGCGACAAGGAGGCGCTGCGGGCGCTGACGCGGCAGTGGTTCGAGCGCTCCGAGGCGCTCACCGCCATCCGCGAGGCGCTCCGCCAGGGCATCCCCGTGCTGCTGACCACCGACCACGGCTCCATCCACTGCCACCGGCCGGCGACGGTGTTCGCCAAGCGCGACACCACGCAGAACCTCCGCTACAAGTTCGGGGACGACCTGCGGGCGGAGGACCCCTCGCTGGCCTTCTCCACCAGCGACGAGGCGACGCTGCGCTTCCCGGCCGGGCGCGCCGCGACCAACTACCTGCTGGCGCTGGAGGACGTCTTCTTCGTCTACCCGACCAAGCTGCGCCAGTACCAGGCTCGCTACCGCGGGAGCTTCCTGCACGGCGGGATCAGCCCCGAGGAGATGGTGCTCCCGGTGGCGCTTCTCTCCCCGCGATGAAGCTGTACCTCCGCATCCTGCGGTACCTGCGCCCCCACTGGGGGCTCTTCGCGCTCTCCGTCCTGGCGATGACGGTGCACGCCGCGCTGGACGCCTTCAGCCTGACGCTGCTGGGCCCGTTCCTGCGTGTGCTCTTCGCGGGCGGCGGGGGCCCCGGGGGAGCGGACGGCCTGTTCGGGGGCGGAGGGGGGACGATCGGGCGCTTCCTGGAGTGGGCCATCGGGGGGCTGGTGGACGGCGCCTCCCCCATGGACGCGCTGCGCGACGTGGTGCTCTTCATGTTCGGGGTGCTCCTGGTCAAGAACGTGGCGCTGTACGTCCAGGGGTACACCTCCACCCTGGTGGAGGGGCGGGTCACGCGCGACCTGCGCGACGACATCTACGGGCACCTCCTCCGCCTGGGCTTCCCCTTCTTCCAGCGGACGCGGGCGGGGCAGATCATCTCCCGCGTGACGGGGGACGTGGACCAGATGCGCTCGCTGGTCACCAACAACCTCACCAAGCTCCTCTCGTCGGTGGTGCAGGCGACGGTGCTGGTGGTGACGCTGCTGCTCCTGTCGTGGAAGCTCACGCTGGTGGCGCTGGTCTCCATCCCCCCCATGCTCCTCCTCTGGGCGAGGTTCCGGAAGCGGCTCCGCAAGGGCGTGATGAAGGTGCTGGACGCGGTGGGCGAGGTGGCCGCGCACATCCAGGAGACGGTGGCGGGGATCCGGCTGGTGAAGGCGAGCGGCGCGGAAGAGTGGGAGGAGCGGCGCTTCCGGGGCCTCACCCAGCGCCACTACAAGGCGCTCTCGCGCAACGACCGCTGGCGCAAGTTCTTTCCGCCCGCCACGGAGAGCATCACCGCGACGGCCATCCTGGGGCTGGTGTGGTACGGGAGCTGGCTGGTGCTGGTGGACCGGTCCATGGCGCCGGAGCAGCTCCTGACCGCGCTCCTGGTGGCGGGGCGGCTGATGACCCCGGTCAAGGCCATCGCGCAGTACCCGTCGCTGGTGCAGCCGGGGCTGGCGGCGGCGGAGCGCGCCTTCGAGCTGGCGGACGTCCCCGTGGAGGTGACGGACCGCAGCGGCGCCCTCCCGGTGACCGGGTTCCGCGAGGCGGTGCGCTTCGAGGGGGTGGACTTCGAGTACGCGCCGGGAGCGCCGGTGCTGGAGGGGATCGACCTGGAGATCCGCCCCGGGCAGGTGGTGGCGCTGGTGGGGCCGAGCGGGGCGGGGAAGAGCACGCTGGCCGACCTCCTCCCGCGCTTCCACGACCCGGTGCGCGGCCGGATCACCCTGGACGGCACGGACCTCCGCGAGCTGCGGCTGGCGGAGCTGCGCGGGCTCCTGGGGATCGTGACGCAGGAGACCATCCTCTTCCACGACACCGTGCGGGCCAACGTGGCCTACGGGATGGAGGAGGTGCCGCAGGAGCGGATCGAGGCGGCGGCGCGGGCGGCCAACGCGCACGGCTTCATCGCCGCCCTCCCCGACGGCTACGACACCGTGCTGGGGGAGAAGGGGACGCGCCTCTCGGGCGGGCAGCGGCAGCGCATCGCCATCGCGCGGGCGCTCCTGCGCAACCCGCCGCTCCTGATCCTGGACGAGGCCACCAGCGCGCTGGACACGGAGAGCGAGCGGCTGGTGCAGCAGGCGGTGGACGAGCTGATGCACGACCGGACGGTGGTGGTGGTCGCGCACCGCCTCTCCACCGTGCGCCGCGCGGACCTGATCGTGGTGCTGGAGGGGGGGCGGATCGTGGAGCGCGGGACGCACGAGGAGCTGCTCGCGCGCGGGGGGGTGTACCGCCGGCTGCACGACCTGCAGTTCGCCGGCGAGGAGCCGCCCGTGCTCCACGGCGTGGACGCGGCGGCGGGATGAGCGACTTTCCGATACCGGAGGCAGATAGATGAACGTTCCGTTGCTGGACCTGACGGGGCAGTACCACGCCATCGCCGGGGAGCTGCAGGAGGCGCTCCGGGGGGTGGTGGAGGAGCAGCGCTTCATCCTGGGCCCCGTGGTGGACCGCTTCGAGGCGGAGGTGGCCGCGTACCTGGGGGTGGAGCACGCGGTGGGGTGCGCCAGCGGGACCGACGCGCTCCTCCTGGGGCTGCGCGCGCTGGGAGTGGAGCGGGGGGACGAGGTGGTCACCTCGCCCTTCACCTTCTTCGCGACCGCGGGGGCCATCCACAACGTGGGGGCGCGCCCGGTGTTCGCCGACATCGACCCGGACACCTTCAACCTGGGCCCCGAGGCCGCGGAGGCCGCGGTCACGGAGCGGACGCGGGCCGTGGTCCCGGTGCACCTCTTCGGGCAGATGGCGCCGATGGAGGCGTTCCGGGCGCTGGGCGACCGGCGCGGGATCGCGGTGCTGGAGGACGCGGCGCAGGCCATCGGCGCGCGGCAGCGCGGGGCGGACGGGGGGTGGATCACCACGGGGACGCTGGGCGACGCCTGCGCCTTCTCCTTCTTCCCCTCCAAGAACCTGGGCGCCTTCGGGGACGCGGGGATGACGGTGACCGGCGACGCGGCGACGGCCGAGCGGCTGCGGCGCCTGCGGGTGCACGGCGGGCGGCAGATGTACCACCACGAGGAGGTGGGCTACAACTCGCGCATCGACGCCCTCCAGGCGGCGGTCCTCTCGGCCAAGCTCCCGCACCTGGCCGGGTGGAGCGAGGCGCGGCGCGCCAACGCGCGCTTCTACGACGCCGCGCTGGCCGGGATCGACGGGCTGGCGCCCCCCGTGGTGCGGCCGGAGAACGAGTCCATCATCAACCAGTACACGCTCCGGGTGGCGGACGGGCGGCGCGACGCGCTGGCGGAGCACCTGCGCGGGCGCGGCGTGGGCAGCTCGGTCTACTACCCGGTCCCGCTCCACCTCCAGGAGTGCTTCGCCTACCTGGGGTACGGGGAGGGCGACTTCCCCGAGTCGGAGCGGGCGGCGAGGGAGGTTCTCTCCATCCCCGTGTACCCGGAGATGTCGGAGGAGCAGCGGGAGCACGTGGCCACGTCCATCCGGGAGTTCTTCGGCGCATGAGGATACTGGTCACCGGCGGCGCGGGATTCATCGGGAGCCACCTCTGCGACCGCCTGGTCGCGCGGGGCGACGAGGTGATCGCGGTCGACAGCTTCGACCCGTTCTACGACCCGGCGGTCAAGCGGCGCAACCTGCGGGCGCTGGACCGCTCCCGCCGCTTCCGGCTGGTCGAGGAGGACGTGTGCGAGCCGGAGCGGGTGGAGGCCGCGGTGGCGGGGTATGGGCGCCTCGACGCCATCGTCCACCTGGCGGCGCGCGCGGGGGTGCGGCCCTCCATCGACCGCCCCCTCGACTACGTCCGCGTCAACGTCGGCGGGACGGCGGCGATGCTGGAGATGGCCCGGCGCCTGGGGGTGAAGGTGTTCGTGCTGGGCTCCAGCTCCAGCGTGTACGGGGACGTGGCCCGGGTCCCGTTCGTGGAATCGGACCCGGCGGCGAACCCCATCTCCCCGTACGCCGCGAGCAAGCGGGCGGCGGAGCTGCTCTGCCACACCTACGCGCACCTGCACGGGATCTCGGCGGTGTGCCTCCGCCTGTTCACCGTGTACGGCCCGCGGCAGCGCCCTGACCTGGCGATCCACAAGTTCGCGCGGGCCATGCTGGCGGGGGAGGAGGTCCCGGTGTACGGGGACGGGACCACGGAGCGAGACTACACCTACGTGGACGACGTCGTGCAGGGGATCGAGGGGGCGGTCCGCTTCGCGGCGGAGAACCCGGGCGCCTTCGAGATCGTCAACCTGGGGGAGAGCCGCACCGTCTCCCTGGCGGAGCTGGTGGAGCTGCTGGGCGAGGCGCTGGGGGTGGAGCCGCAGCTCCGCCGCCTCCCGGCGCAGCCGGGGGACGTGGCGCGCACCTGCGCCCGCGTGGACAAGGCGCGCAGCCTCCTGGGGTACGTGCCCTCGGTCCCCATCGAGGAGGGTCTCCGCCGCTTCGTGGAGTGGCTCAGGGGCGAGCCGCAGGGGTGAGGGGGCGGGGGTGTTCATCGTAGCGCACAACGGCTCCTCCATCCTCGGCGGGGGAGAGATCGGCACCGCCCTCCTGCTGCGGGGGCTCCAGGAGCGCGGGCACCGGGTGCTGATGCTGGCCCGCGACGCCGGGATGGCGGATCGGATCGGGGCGTACGGGATCCCCACGGAGGTGCAGCGCGTCGGCGGGGACGCCATGCTCCCCGACGCGCTCCGCTTCGCGCGGACGCTGAGGAGGCTGCGCCCGGACGCCCTGGTCCTGACCACCTTCAAGAAGCTCTTCCTCGCGGGGGCGGGGGCGCGGCTCGCCGGGGTGCCGCGGGTGGTGCAGCGGATCGTCCTGTCCACCGACGTCGCCCGCGGCCTCCGCTACCGCGTCGCGCTCCGCCGCTTCGTGGACGTGGTGACGCTGAACTCCGAGGCGATGCGCCCGGACTTCCTCGCGGCGGACCCGGGGCTCGACCCCGCGCGCGTGCTCACCGTCCACGACGGCGTCCCGGCGCCCCGGCGCCGCTCCCCGCCCGGAACGGTGCGGCGCGCGCTCGGCCTCCCGGAGGGCGCGGTGGTGGTGGGCGCGGTCGCCCGCCTGGCGAAGCAGAAGCGCTTCGACCGGCTGGTGCGCGCGCTGGCCCTCCTCCCCGCCCACGTCCACTGCGTGCTCGCGGGGGAGGGGGAGGAGCGCGAGGCGATCGAGTCGCTGGCGGCGGAGCTGGGCGTGCGCCATCGGCTGCACCTGCTGGGCTTCCGCTCCGACGTGGGCGACGTGCTGGACGCGCTCGACGTGTTCGTCCTGTGCTCGGACCGGGAGGGGATGGCGAACGCCATGCTGGAAGCCAAGATGGCCGGCGTCCCGGTGGTGAGCACCCCGGTCAGCGGGGCGCACGAGGCGCTGGAGCCGCTGGCCGACGGCAGGCTCCCGGGGCGGGTGGTCGGCTTCGAGGTGGAGGAGATCGCCGCCGCGGTGGGCGAGATGGTGGAGTTCCCGGCGCTCCGCGCGGTGATGTCGGCGGCGGCGCGGGAGCGGGCGGAGGAGCGCTTCGGGTTCGAGCGGATGCTCGACGAGTGGGAGCGGGTGCTGCGCGCGGACGGACCATGAAGCTGGCGATCCAGAACGTGAGCCCCGTGTGGGGCGGGAACGAGAAGTGGCTCGCCACGCTGGCCGCCGGGCTCCTCGCGCGCGGGGACGAGGTGGTGGTGGCCTGCCGCGGGGGCGGCCCGGTGGAGGAGGAGCTGCGGCGGCGCGGCATCCCGGCCGTGGCGATGCGGGCGGGGGGGTACGCCGACCCGGTCCGGCCGGTGCGCTTCGCCCGCTGGCTGAAGCGCGAGAGGGCGGACGCGCTCCTGGTCACCTCCTGGAAGGAGATGGGGTGGGCCGCCTGGGCCGGCCGGCGCGCGGGGGTGCCGCGCGTGGTGGTGCGGCTCGGGATCGTCCGCAGGCTGCGCCACCGCCGGCACGCCCTCCCGTTCCGCCGCTGGGTGGACGCGCTCATCGTCAACGCCTCCGAGATCCGCGAGGCCTGGCTCGACGCCGCCCCCTGGTTCCCGGCCGGCGAGGTGCACGTGGTGCTGAACGGCATCCGCCCCCTGCCTCCCCCGGCTCCGGACGCGGTGCGGGCGTTCCGGGAGGGCGTGGGCGCCGCCCCGGGCACGCTCCTGGTGGCCGGGGCGGGGCACGTCGCGCACCGCAAGGGCTTCGACCTCCTCCTCGACGCGGTGGCGGCGCTGGCCGACCCCGGGGTGCGGGTGGTGGTCGCCGGCTCCGGGCCCGAGGAGGGCGCGCTCCGCGAGCGGGCCGCCCGGCTGGGGATCGCGGACCGGGTGAGCTGGCTGGGGCACCGGGACGACGTCCCCGCCGTGCTGGCCGCCTGCGACGTGTTCGTGCTGAGCAGCCGCAACGAGGGGATGGCCAACGTGATGCTGGAGGCCATGGCGGCGGGGACCCCGGTCGTCGCCGCCGACGTGAGCGGGGTGGAGCGCGCGCTCGGCGCCACCGCGGACGCTCCGCCCGCGGGGTGGATCGTCCCCCCGGAGGACGCCGCGGCGCTGGCCGCCGCCCTGGGCGGGGTCCTGGCCGACCTGCGCTCGGGCGGGGGCGAGGCGGAGCGCCGCGCCGCCGAGGCCTCCCGCCGCGTCCGCGAGTGGTTCTCGGTGGAGCGGATGGTGGAGGAGGCCGGGCGCGTCCTCTTCCCCGGGCGGCGTGCGGCGTGACGGGCCCCCTCCGCTACGGCGCGGACCGCGTCTGCGTGGTCCTCCTCACCGGGCTGGGCGACGTGGTCAACGGCCTCCCCCTGGTGAACGCGCTGCGCGACCACGCCCCGGGGCTGCACGTCACCTGGGTCGCGGAGCCGATGCCCGCGCAGGTCCTCCGCCCGCACCCGGCGGTGGACGAGGTGGTGGTGTACGAGAAGAAGCGCGGCGTGGCCGGGGTGCTCGACCTGCGGCGCAAGCTGGCGGGGCGCCGCTTCGACCTGACGCTGAACCTGAACGTCTACACCAAGAGCGTGTGGCCCACGCTCCTTTCCGGCGCCCCGCACCGCCTGGGGTTCGACCGGGCGCGGACCTTCGAAGGGGTGTGGCTGGCCTCCAACCACCGGCTGGCGCCCCGTCCGCGGGCCCACACGGTGGACATGTTCCTGGAGTTCGCCGAGCACCTGGGCGTCCCCGTGGGGACCCCGGAGTGGCGCATCCCCTTCACGGAGGAGGAGAGCCGCGAGCGGGCGGAGTTCTTCGCCGCGGTGGACCGCCCGGTGGCGGCGGTGATCCCCGCCTCGGCCAACCACAAGAAGGACTGGCTCTCCGACCGCTGGGCGGAGGTGGTGGACGCGCTGGAGCACGACTTCGGCTTCCGCGTGGTGCTGATGGGCGGGCGGGGGGAGCGGGAGACCCGCATCGCCCGGGAGATCACGGAGCGGACGAGCGCCCGGCCGCTCTCGGCCATGGGCGACCCGGTCCGCCGCATGGCGTGGATGCTGGCGGGGAGCGCGCTGGTGGTGGCCCCGGACACCGGGCCCCTGCACCTGGCCCGCGCCCTGGACGTCCCCGTGGTGGGGCTGTACGGGCACACCAACCCCTGGCGGGTGGGCCCCTACCGGAAGTACCAGGACCTCTGGATCGACCGCTACACCGAGCCGGGGGAGGCGCCGGACCCGTCCGACTTCACGGCGAAGTGGGAGCGGATGGAGCGGATCACCGCGCGGGACGTGCTGGAGCGCGTTCAGCACGCCGTCGCGCACTACCTCGTCTGAGCGGAGGCGCGAGGTGTTCCTGGTGACCCACAACGGCTCCCGGACCTGGGGCGGCGCGGAGCGGGCCACGACGCTGCTCCTGGCCGGGCTGCAGGGGCGCGGGCACCGGGTGCTCCTCCTCTGCAACGACGCGCGGGTGGCGAAGCGGGCGGGGGAGGAGGCGGGGGTCCCGGCGGAGCGGCTCGCGCTGGGGGGCGACGCGGCGCTGCACCACGCCGTCCACCTGGCCGCGCGGCTCCGCCGGCTCCGCCCCGACGCGCTCCTGGTGGGCACCTTCAAGAAGGTGTGGCTGGCGGCGCTCGGCGCCCGGCTGGCCGGGGTGCGCCCCGTGGTGGCCCGGATCGGGCTGGAGACGGACACCCCGCGCCGCGCCAAGTACCGCTGGGTGTTCAACCGCTGGGTGGACGCGGTGGTGCTGAACGCCGGGCGCATCCGCCCCGCGTACCTCGCGCTCCCGGGGCTCTCGCCCGACCGGGTGGTGGTGATCCCCAACGGCGTCCGCGCGCCGGAGCGCACCCGCTCCCGCGAGGAGGTGCGCGCGGAGCTGGGCATCCCCCCGGGGGCGCGCGTGGTGGGGGCCATGGCCCGCCTGGCCAAGCAGAAGCGGCTGGACCGGCTCCTGGAGGCGCTGGCGCTCCTCCCCCCGGACGTGCACTGCGTCCTGGCGGGCGACGGCGAGGAGCGGGCCGCCCTGGAGGCGCTGGCGGAGCGGCTGGAGGTGGCGCCGCGCGTCCGCTTCGCCGGGTGGCGCTCCGACCGGGGGGACGTGCTCGGCGCGCTGGACGTGTTCGTCCTGTGCTCCGACCGGGAGGGGATGAGCAACGCCATGCTGGAGGCGCTCGCCGCCGGCGTTCCCGTGGTGAGCACGCCGGTGAGCGGGGTGGAGGAGGCGCTGGAGCCCTTCCCGGGCGGGGACGCGCCCGGCCTCGTCGTCCCGTTCGACCCCGCGGCGCTGGCGGCGGGCGTCCGGGGGCTCCTGGACGACCCGGCGCGGCTCCGGGAGATGAGCGCGGCCGCGGAGCGGCGGGCGCGGGAGCGCTTCTCCATGGACACCATGCTGGACGCGTACGAGCGCGTCCTCCGCGGCGCGGTGGGGCGGGGCGCGTGAAGCGGGCAACCCAGAGTCGGACGGAGCGAATGGAGCGACGCAGGCGCGAGAAGTACCTCACCTTCGGCGCCCCCGTGATCGGGGAGGAGGAGATCGCCGAGGTGGTGGACTCGCTCCGCAGCGGGTGGATCGGCACCGGGCCCAAGGTGGCGCGCTTCGAGGCGCGGCTCCGCGAGTACACCGGCGCGGAGCACGCCATGGCCCTACACTCGTGCACCGCCGCGCTGCACCTGTCCATGCTGGTGGCCGGGCTCAGGGAGGGGGACGAGGTGATCACCACCCCCATGACCTTCGCCGCCACCGTCAACGCCATCCTCCACACCGGCGCCGTCCCCGTCCTGGTGGACTGCGACCGCGACACGCAGCTCATCGACCCGCAGCGGATCGAGGACGCCGTCACCCCGCGCACCCGGGCCGTCGTCCCCGTGCACCTGGCGGGGCGGATCTGCGACATGGACGGGATCCTGGACGTGGCCCGGCGGCACGACCTGGTGGTGGTGGAGGACGCCGCGCACGCGCTGGAGGGGGTGTACCGGGGGCGCAAGATCGGCAACGTCTCGCACCTCACCTGCTTCTCCTTCTACGTCACCAAGAACCTCACCACCGGCGAGGGGGGAATGGTGACCACCAACAACCCCGACTACGCCGGGAAGATCAAGACGTACGGCCTCCACGGGCTGAGCCGCGACGCGTGGAAGCGCTTCTCGGACGCGGGGTACCGCCACTACCAGGTGTTCTACCCCGGGTTCAAGTACAACATGATGGACCTGCAGGCCGCCATCGGCATCCACCAGTTCGCGCAGCTGGACCGCTGGCTGGAGCGCCGCGAGCGGATCTGGGCGCGCTACGACGAGGCCTTCGCCGACCTCCCCGTGGGGACCCCGCCGCCGCCCGAGCCGGACACCGTGCATGCGCGGCACCTGTACACCCTGATGGTGGACGAGGCGCGCTGCGGCGTCTCGCGCGACGGCTTCATGGCCCAGCTGCACGCCGCGGGGATCGGGACCGGGGTGCACTACGTGGGCGTCCACCTGCAGCCGTACTACGGCGTGGCCTTCGGCTACACCCCGGAAGCGTTCCCCAACGCCACCTGGATCAGCGAGCGCACCGTCTCCCTCCCGCTCTCCCCCGGGATGAGCGACGACGACGTGGAGGACGTGGTGGACGCCGTGCGCGCCGCCGTGGGCGGGCGGCGGAGCGGGGGGTGAGCGACTTCCTGTTCTCCACGCGCCGCGCGGCCCCGGGGGCGCTGCGCGACCACCTCCTGCGCTACCTGGCGCCGGTGGCCGCGAGCGTGGAGGAGCGCCACGGCGAGTGGGGGTCGCTGGCGGTGGCGCTCGCCCCCCACGACCGCGCCGTGGTGGCGGAGGACGACCGCTTCGTCACGGTGCTGGTGGGCGACCCGGTGGTGCGGAGCGCGGGGGAGCGCCCCGGGCGGGCCTCGACGGGCGAGCGCCGGTCGGCGGCGCACGCGCTCCTCCGCTCCGGCGGCCCCGTCGCCTGGGAGGAGCACCTGGACGGGCACTTCGCCGCGCTGGCGGTGGACCGGGCCGGCGGGGGCGGGAGGGTGGTCACGGACCTGTTCGGCTTCGTCCCGGTGTTCGCCTCCACCCCCGCGGGCGGCGGGGGCGGGGTGGTGCTGGGCACCCACCTGGACGCGGTGGCCCGGGCGGCGGGGCGCGGCGGCGACGTGGACCCCGTCTCGGCCGCCGACCTCCTGGTGAACCTGACCGTCGCCTTCCCGCACACGGTCTTCGCCGGGGTGGAGCAGGCGTGGCCCGGGACGGACCGCGCCTTCGGCGTGGCGGAGTGGGCCGGCCCGGCGCGCAGCTACTGGGAGCCCGTCGAGCGCCGCGACCACGCTTCCCCGGCCGACGCGGCCGCGGCGCTCCGCGAGGGCTTCGCCGAGGGGGTGCGCGCCGCGTGCGAGGGGGCGGCGGAGGTGGGGCTCCTCCTGAGCGGCGGGGAGGACTCGCGCGCCGTCGCCGGGGCGGTCCCGGCCGGCGTTCCCGTGCGGGCCTTCGTCTTCGGCGACCGGGAGAACCGCGAGGTGCGGGTGGCGCGGGCCGTGGCGCGCGCGCACGGCGCCGCGTTCTCGTTCGGGCGCCGGGACCCGGCGCACTACCTGCGCGGCTTCGACGACGTGGCGGCGCTCGTGGGGAGCCAGCACCTCTTCATGGACGTGCACGGGTACGGCTTCCACGACGCGCTGGGGCTGCGCGACCTCCCCGTGGTCCTCGGCGGCCTCTCCTCCGACTCGCTCCTCAAGGCCGACAAGGAGGGGGAGAGCCGGAGCGGGTCGGCCGCCACGGCGGAGGAGATCCGCGCCGAGCTCCCCTCCACGGCCCTGCTGCGCGAGGAGCTCGTGCAGGCCGTCGCCGAGCGGCGCGCGGCGCTCCGGCGCCGCCTCGCGGAGATCCGCCCCGGGTCCGCGCCGGAGTGGGAGCGGATCTACCCCTTCTCCATGCGGAAGCACGGGGCGAACGTGCACGGGAACCGCCGGCTCTTCGCGGCCCACGAGGCGTACCACGCCACCGCCGTGCTCCGGGTGGCCGCCTCGGTCCCGGCGGGGTGGAAGCGCGACCGCGCGCTCTTCCACCGGGCCATGAAGCCGTTCTTCGCGCGGACGTGGAGCATCCCCCACGCGCGGTACCGCTTCCCGTACTTCGGGCGGGCCGCCAACCTCCTCCTCCTCCCGCCCCTCGCCGCGGCGCGGGGCGTGCGGGCGCTGGCGACCGGGGAGGTGCGCGCGCGGCAGGGTCCCTGGCCCAAGTGGAGCCGGGTGGCCGGCTCCGCGGAGGCCGCCGCGCGGAGCGAGCGGAGCCCGGTGCTCTCCTCGCCCCTGGCCTCCGCCTTCGTGCCGGGCGCCTCGGAGGAGGAGATCGGCCGCGCCGTGCGGAGCGAGTGGCACCCGCTGCGCCGCCTGATGCTCCTCCAGCTCTCGTACCTCCTGGCGAAGGCGCAGGAGGATTGACGCGGTGCCGGCAGGCGAATCGACAACCCTGGAAGAACCGACAGTGAGCGATACGAGCAGAGAGCGGGTCCTGGTGACCGGCGGGATGGGGTTCATCGGGAGCAACTTCGTCCGCCTGGTCCTGGCCGAGCGGCCCGAGTGGGAGGTGTGGAACCTGGACCTCCTGACCTACGCCGGAAACCCCGAGAACCTGGCCGACGTCGCCGGAGCCGCCGAGGCCGAGGGGCGCTACCGCTTCGTCCGCGCCGACATCGCCGACCCGGAGGCCATGGCCCGGGTGTTCGGCGAGGGCGGCTTCGGCGCCGTGGTCCACTTCGCGGCCGAGAGCCACGTGGACCGCTCCATCGCCAGCGCCGCCCCCTTCGTCCGCACCAACGTGGTGGGGACGCAGGTCCTCCTGGACGCCGCCCGCGCCGCCGGGACCCGGCGCTTCGTGCACGTCTCCACCGACGAGGTGTACGGCGACCTGGAGCCCGACGAGCCCGCCTTCACCGAGGCGACCCCCATCCGCCCCTCCTCCCCGTACAGCGCCAGCAAGGCCGGCTCCGACCACCTGGCGCTGGCGTACCACCGGACGCACGGGATGGACGTGGTGGTGACCCGCTGCTCCAACAACTACGGGCCCTACCAGTTCCCCGAGAAGCTGGTCCCCCTGATGATCGTCAACGCCCTGGAGGGGGAGCCCCTCCCGGTGTACGGCCGGGGCGACAACGTCCGCGACTGGATCCACGTGGAGGACCACTGCCGCGGCGTCCTCGCCGCGCTGGAGGGCGGGCGGGGCGGCGAGGTGTACAACTTCGGCGGGGCCAGCGAGAGGAAGAACCTGGAGGTGGTGCGGGAGATCGCCCGCGCCGTCGGCGCCTCCGACGACCTCATCCGCTTCGTCACCGACCGTCCCGGGCACGACCGCCGCTACGCCATCGACTTCGCCAAGGCCGGCGCCGAGCTGGGGTGGAGCCCGGGGCGCACCTTCGAGGAGGGGCTCGCCGACACCGTCCGCTGGTACCTGGAGCACCGGGAGTGGTGGCAGCGCGTGCGCGACGGCGCCTACCGCACCAGCGCCGAGATGATCGCGAGCTGGGGCGGGGCGGAGCCCGCGGCGTGAGCGGGAAGGGGAAGCGGGGCGGGCCCACCCTCGCCCACCGCGCCGAGTACCTCCTGGCGCGCGGGCTGGAGTCGCTGGTCTCCGCCCTCCCCGAGGGCGCCGCCGACCGGCTGGGCGCCGGCGCCGGGCGGCTGGTGGGAGCCCTGGGGATCCGCGTCTCCACCGTGGAGGCCAACCTCCGCCTCGCCTTCCCCGACGCCCCCGACGCGTGGGTGCGCGAGACCGCGCGGGAAGCCTACCGCCACCTGGGGCGCGAGGCCGCCGCCATCCTCCGCCTCTCCCGGCTGAGCCCCGAGGCCATCGTCGCGCGCACCGAGACCCGCGGCTGGGAGGAGCTGGACGCCACCCTGGCCGAGGGGAAGGGCGCCCTCCTGGTCACCGGGCACTACGGCAACTGGGAGATCGCCGCCGCCACCGTCGCCTCGCGTGGCGTCCCCATCGCCGCCATCGTCAAGCGCATGGGGAACCGGCTGGTGGACGCCCGGCTGGAGGCGCTCCGCACCCGGCTGGGGGTGGAGACCATCGAGATGCACGAGGCCCCGCGCCAGGTCCCGCGCGTGCTGCGGGCCGGCGGGGTGGTGGGGATCGTCGCCGACCAGGACGCGCGCCGCTCCGGCGTCTTCGTCCCCTTCTTCGGCCGCCCCGCCTCCACCCACCGCGGCCCCGCCCTCTTCGCCCTGCGGCTGGACGCCCCCGTCTTCGCCTGCACCGCCTTCCGCAGGCCCGGCCCGGGAGTGCGCTACGTGGTGCAGGGGCACCGCGTCCCCGTCCCCCGCACCGGCGACCTGGAAGCCGACGTCCTGCGCCTGACGCGCGAGCTGGCCGCCGCCCTGGAAGCCGACGTGCGGGGCGCGCCCGAGCAGTACTTCTGGTTCCACCGGCGCTGGAAGACCGCCCCGCCACCGGAACCGTCCGCCGCCCAGGGCGGTACTAGCACCCCTGGCGACACTCCTCCCCCCCGGACGAGCGAGACGTGATCTACCTCTGCATCCCCGCGCTGGACGAGGCCCCGACCATCGGCATCCTCCTGTGGAAGATCCGCCGCGTCATGGCGGAGTTCCCGCGCGAGTACGAGGTGCTGGTGCTGGACGACGGCTCCGCCGACGGCACCTCCGAGGTGGCCGAGCCGTACGCCCGCGTCCTCCCGCTCACCCTGCTCCGCAACGAGCGGACGCAGGGGTACGCCGCCTCCGTCGAGCGCCTGCTGCGGGAAGCGGTGGCCCGCTCCACCCATCCCAAGCGCGACGTCGCCATCCTCCTCCAGGCCGACTTCAGCGAGGCCCCCGAGGACCTCCCCGGCCTGATCCGGCGGATGGAGGGCGGCGCCGACGTGGTGGGCGGGACCGCCGTGGAGGCCGGCCCGCCGCACGACCGCGCGCTGCGCTGGTCGCGGAAGGGGTTCGCGTGGCTGGTGGCCCGCGCCGCCTTTCCGCGGGAGATCCGCGATCCCTTCACCGGGTTCCGCGCCTACCGCGTCTCCGTGCTCAAGCGCGCCCTCGCCGAGCGCGGCGACGCGCGGCTCCTCACCCGCGAGGGGTGGGCCGCCAACGCCGAGCTCCTCCTGGCCGTCGCGCCGCACGCGCGCCGCGCCGAGGGCGCCGAGGTGACGGTGCGCTACGACCGCCGCGACCGGGAGAGCCGCTTCCGCGCGTGGGGCGCCCTCAAGGAAGTGTGGCAACTCTCCCGGCGCGCGCCCCGGCGGGCGGTCCCCGCCCCGGCCGAGCCGGCAAGCTGAAATGGAAAGGACCTCATGCGGCATAGATTCGTCCCACGCGTCCTGGTCCCCCTCCTGGCGGTGCTCGCCGCCGGGAGCGCGGCGGACGCCCGCGCCCCCCAGGGTCAGGTGGACACCGCCTCCGCGTCCGCCGAGGCGGTGGCCGTCCCGTTCGGGGCCGGGGAGCGCGCCACCTACACGGTGAGGCTCGGCCCGCTCCGGGTGGGGAGCGGGTCCATGGAGGTGGTGGGGATCGAGAAGGTCCACGGCCACGACACCTACCACGCCCGCTTCCGGCTCTCGGGCGGCGTCTCCCTCACCCGGGTGGACGACAGGTTCGACACCTGGATCGACGTGGACGGGCTCTTCTCCCGGCGCTTCAAGCAGGACCAGAAGGAGGCCCGCTACGAGCGCCGCCGCACCTACGAGTTCTACCCCGAGCGGCGGGAGTACCGCCGCACCGACAAGGACGAGTCCGGGCCCATCCCCACCGACCGGCCGCTGGACGACATCTCCTTCCTGTACTACGCGCGGACCCTGGCGCTCAGGCCGGGGGAGACGTACCGGCTGGACCGGTACTTCAAGCCCACCGGGAACCCGGTGGTGCTGCGGGTGCTGCGGCGGGAGACGGTGACGGTGCCGGGGGGGACCTTCCGGACCGTGGTGGTGCGGCCGGTCATCCGGACGCGGGGGCTGTTCGGGGAGGGCGGAGAGGCGGAGGTGTACTTCACCGACGACGCGCGGCGGATTCCGGTGCTGATCCGCACCAAGGTGCCGGTGGTGGGGTCGCTGACCATGCACCTGGTGTCGTACACGGCGGGCGTGGCTCGTTGAGGCTGTCTCGGGGCCGCCCCGGAGTGAGCCACCGGAAACAGCCCCGGTGTCTCCCTCCGTAACGGATCATAGGGGTACTGCGGAACTGCAACAACGAACGGCGGGGCGGCACCATCACGGTGTCGCCCCGCCGTCGTACCCCCCCACCCCCGGCCCCTCCCCCACAAGGGGGGAGGGGGGCACGACACGGTGGAAGGTGAGGATCGAAGCATGGAGATGCCCCTCCCCCGGAACGGGGGAGGGTGGCGAGCCCGAGGCGAGCCGGGTGGGGGCCTGCAGGAGACGCGTCTAGCCCGCGCCGACGGCGCGGTCGTAGGCGGCGAGGCTGGCGTCGCGGGCGTGGTCCAGCAGGCGGTGCACCACCCCTCTCGCGCCGTCCAGGTCCGCCGGGGTCCGCCCGGGACCTCCCTCGCGGATGGCGGCGTCCATCAGCTCGCGCAGGAGCTGGTACTCGCGCGCGAGCGCCGCGCGCTCCCACCCCAGGCGCAGGCGCTGGCGGCCGTGGCGGGTCGCGATCACGTCGATGATCGCCTCCGTGTCCCGGAGGTAGCTCGGCTCGCCGCCTCCCTCGTCCAGTCCCACCAGCATCCTCCCCAGCGCCGCCACGAAGGCGGCCGTGTGGTCCCCGAGCTGCGCCGCGTCCAGCCCCTGCGCGCCCGGCACCTCCGGGTCCGCGCGGAGGAGGCGCTGCAGCTCCTCGTCCATCCGCCCGTCCTCGTCCGCCAGCAGCCGGCCCACCTCCCCCAGCCCCGGCACCTCGCGCGGGGAGGCGGGCCATCCGCGCGCGCGCTCCCCCGAGTCCGCCGGCCGGGGCGCGCTCCGCCGCTCCGCCGCCGGGAGCCAGAGCGTGAAGGAGGAGCCCTCGCCGATGCGGCTGCGCACCGTCAGGTCGCCCCCCATCAGGCGCGCGAAGCGGCGGCTGATGGTCAGCCCCAGCCCCGTCCCCCCGGTGGTGCGCGTGTGCACGGCCTCCGCCTGCGTGAACGGCTCGAACACCCGCGCCAGCTGCTCCGGCGCGATCCCGATCCCCGTGTCCTCCACCTCCACCGCCAGCCACGGCCCGCCCGACGGCGCGTCCATCTCGCTCCCCTCCGGGCCGGCCACGCGGCAGCGGATGGTCACCCGCCCCCCCGGCTCCGTGAACTTGACCGCGTTGGAGAGCAGGTTCACCAGGATCTGCCGGACGCGGTCCGCGTCGCCGTGGAAGCGCGTCCCCGGGTCGCACCGCGAGCCGTCCTCCAGCGACAGCTCCCGCGCGGCGGCCTGCGGCGCCACCAGCTGGAGCGCCGGAGCGACCACCTCCGCCAGCGTCGTCTCCTCGTGCTGCACCGGCATCTCGCCCGCCTCGATCTTGGCCAGGTCCAGGATGTCGTTGACCAGCCCCAGCAGGTGCCGGCTGCTCCCCCGGATGCGGTCCACGTACCCCTGCTGGAGGCCCGAGAGAGCGCCTCCCACGCCGGCGTCCAGCAGGTCCGAGTACCCGATCACCGCGTTGATCGGGGTGCGGATCTCGTGGCTCATGTGGGCCAGGAACTGGCTCTTGGCCTCGTTCGCCGCCTGCGCCTCGCGCCGGGCCAGCACGTGCTCCGTCACGTCCGAGCCGTGCGCCACCACCCCCGAGCGGGTGCCGTCCGCCTCGTTGATCGGGTAGTACACCAGGTCCACGAAGCGCTGCTCGGGCTCGCCGTCCGGCGCGCGGGAGACGGTAACGGGCACCTCCCGCCCCACGAACGGCTCGCCCGTGTCCAGCACCCCGTTCAGCAGCTCCTCGAACCCCTGGCCGCGGATCTCCGGGAGCGCCTCGAATACGGGGCGGCCCACCAGCTCCCGGTGCCCCACCAGCCGGTAGTACGCCGCGTTCACGTACTCGAACACGTGGTCCCGCCCGCGCAGCACCGCCAGGAAGGCCGGCGCCTGCGCGAACACCTCGCGCAGGCGCGCCTCCGCGCGCTCCGCCTTGGCCTGCGCCGCCTCCCGCGCCCTCTCGGCGAGGATGCGGCCGGTGGTCTCGGAGACCACGTTGAGGAAGGCGACGATGGCGCCCTCCTCGTCCCGCACCGCGCTCAGCGCGAAGGTGAACCAGGCGTTCGGGCCGCCGGGGTGCTCGCCGTCCGCCTCGCCCGCGCGCCGCACGGTGAAGGGCGCGTCCTCGTCGTAGACCGGGGGTGCGCCCTCCCGGATCCCCGCGAACATCGGGGCGATCTCGCCCCAGATCTCCGACCACACCTCCGCGCCGCGCCGGCCCAGGGCGCGCGGGTGCTTGGCGCCCAGGACCCGCGTGTACGCGTCGTTGTAGACGAGCACCAGCTCGGGCCCGCACCACAGGTTGATGGGGAAGGGCGATTCCAGCGAGGTCCGGACGACGGTGCGCAGCGTGGCCGGCCAGCCCTCGACGGGTCCCAGCGGCGTCGCCGCCCAGTCGATCGCGCGGCAGAGGGCGCGGACCTCGCCGCCGCCGGCGAACAGGTCGTGCTCGGGCATCGGGTGGACACGGTGGATGGGGACGGTGGAGCCGCCGACACGGGCAAATCTCACGCCGGGTGCTGCGGAACGGCGCGCGGGACGGTACTTTCCCCGCAGGATCGGCAGCGTACAGCGAACAGCCCCGCCCGCGAGATGAGCGACGAAGAGCAGACAATCCCGGAGGCGGACCTCGCGCGCGTCCGCACCATCCCCGTGGGGGGGCGGCCCAACAAGGTGCTGGCCGGGCAGTACGCCTCTCCCCCCCCCGACGACCGCTCCGCCCGGAGCTTCGGAGCGTTCCTGGCGTCGCTCCCGCACATCCTCCAGGCCGAGGCGTTCCTCCAGGTGGTCGACGCCGTCGTCGCCGCCACCCGCGGGGGGAAGGCCGTGGTGTGGATGCTGGGAGGGCACGTGGTGAAGACCGGGCTGGCGCCCGTCTTCATCGGGCTCATGCGCAGGGGGGCCGTCACCCACCTGGCGTCCAACGGCTCCGCGGCCATCCACGACTACGAGATGGCGCGCTGGGGCGGGACCAGCGAGGACGTCGAGGCCGGGCTGCGCGACGGGAGCTTCGGCATGGCCGACGAGACCGGGCGCGACATGAACCGCGCCTTCCGACCGCGGGATGGAGCAGGGGTGGGGGATGGGGGAGTCCGTCGCCCGCGACCTGGACGCCCGCGGAGACCTGGCCTACCCCGACCTGTCGCTCCTCCTCCAGTCGCACCGCCTGGGCATCCCCTACACCATCCACCCCGCCCTCGGGGCCGAGATCATCCACCAGCACCCCGAAGCCGACGGCGCCGCCATCGGCGACACCGGGCACCGCGACTTTCGCCGGCTCGCCGCCGCGCTCCCCGCGCTGGACGGGGGGGGCGTGGTGCTCAACGTGGGCTCCGCCGTCGTCATGCCCGAGGTGTTCCTCAAGGCGCTCACCGTCGCCCGCAACCTGGGCGGCGGCGCCCCGCGCGGCTTCACCACCTGCGACCTGGACATGATGCGCCACTACCGGCCGCGCGTGAACGTGGTCGAGCGCCCCACCCGGTCCGGTGGCGGCCGCGGCTTCCAGATCACCGGGCACCACGAGATCATGGTCCCGCTCCTGGCCTGGGCCGTTACTGAGCGTTTGGAAGGGTAATGTCGGATTGAAGGGCGGGGTTTGGGCGTGCCCCCGCTGGCGCGGGGTCGGGCTGCGGCTCCGTAGGGAACGATACAACCGTTCCCAACGGAGTCGAGCCCCGGCAAACTACGCCGGGTCTCGCCCCTTCGGGCTCGCATCCCTCACGCAACTTCCCTCTGCGTCCGTAGTTGCAGTGTCGTGCTCCCCTCCCCCCTTGTGGGGGAGGGGCCGGGGGTGGGGGGTACGACGCGCTCGGGAGCCCGGAAATGCGTCACCCCCTCTCCCCTTGTGGGAGAGGGGGCCGGGGGGTGAGGGGTGCCCGATCCACCCGCTCCAGCTCCCCCACGAGCTCCAGCACCGCCGCGTTGAACGCCTCCGGGTGGCCGAAGTGCACCGCGTGGGCCGCGTCCTCGATCCACACCATCCGCCCGCGCGGCAGCCCCGCCGCAAGCGCCTCCGCGAACTCCGGCGGGACCACCGGGTCCCGCCGCCCCACCACCACCATCCCCGGCGCGCGCACCCGCGGCAGGAGCGGGAGCGGGTCGTGCTTCGCCCCCTGACGCCAGGTGCGCCACACCCGCAGCGGCCCCGCGCGGAGGTACGCCTCGGCCACCACCGGGACCAGCTTCGGCGGCTCGCGGGGCACGTCGCGCAGGAAGCCGAGCGCCTGGTGCAGGATGCGGCGCCGCTGCGGCGCCCCCGTGGGGGAGGCCAGCACCAGCCCCCGCACCCGCTCCGGGCTCCACGCCGCCAGCTCCAGCACCGTCTGGCAGGAGAGCGAGTGCCCCACGTACACCGCCGGCCCCAGCTCCATCGCGTCCGCCCAGCGCGCCAGCGCCGCCGTCTGCTCCGGCACCGACATCTCCCCCGGGCCCTCCGTGCGCCCGAAGCCGGGCAGGTCCGGCGCCAGCACCCGGAGCCCCGCCGCCGCCAGCCCCGGGCCGTTGCGGTACCAGTAGTCCGCCGACACCCCCAGCCCGTGCACCAGCACCACCACCGGCCCCGCCCCCGCCTCCCGGTAGCGCTCGCTCACCCCGCCCGCCTCCACCCGGTGCGTCCGGGTCCACGCCGCCGCCGCCGTCCCCAGCCGCGCCGCCCCCCCGGCCGCGCCCGTCACTCGCCCACGCTCTCGCCGCGGAAGAAGGCCGACACCGTCCGGTTGAAGTCGTCCGCCCGGTCCACCATCGGGTTGTGCGCCGCCCCGCGCAGCACCACCAGCCGCGACCCCGGGATCGCCTCCCGCAGCGTCCGCGCGTGCTCCAGCGGGACGATGGTGTCCAGCTCCCCCCAGAGCACCAGCGTCGGCGCCTGGATGCGGGGGAGGAGGTGGCGCACGTCGTCGCGGAGGATGTGGGCGATGGAGCGGAGGATCACCCGCGGGCCCGCCAGCAGCGCGTCGCCGAAGATGGTGGGGAGGAAGAGCGGGTCGCCCCAGCGGCTCGGCGGGGCCACCTCCGCCGCGAAGCGGAGCACGTTGCGCGGCGTCACCGCGCGGGGTACCCCCGCCGCGTCCACCAGCACCAGCCGGCGCACCCGGTCCGGGAAGCGCGCCGCCAGGTGCATCGAGATCTGGCCGCCCATGGAGTGCCCCACCAGGTCCACCCGCTCCAGCGAGAGCAGGTCCATCCAGCGCGCCAGGAAATCCGCCGTCCCCCCGATCTCCGGGAGCGGCCCCCGCGCCCGCGTCCGCCCGAAGCCGATCACGTCCGGCACCACCACCCGCGACTCCCGCGACAGGGCGTGCACGTTGCGCCGCCACCATCGCGACGAGCCCGAGAGCCCGTGCAGCAGCACCAGCGGCTCCCCCGCCGCCGCGCCGAACTCCGCCGCGTGGATGCGGTACGGGCCCACCTCCGTCACCGAGCGGCGGTCCGGGGCCCACCGCCACCGGCCCGGCGGCGGGAGCGCCTCCGCGTCGGGAGGGAGCGGTGGAGAGGCGGCGAAACGGGTGCTCATGGGGACAGGGAAGGTCCGGGTTGCGGTCGCGCGACGTGCCCGGGGACGCAAGTGCCGGGCCCCCCGGGGGAACGCCCGTGGGCCGGGAGTTTCCAGAAAGCCCCGGTTGTGCTATATTTATGGCACTGAACCATTCCAGTTATCCACCCCCGACGGGGGGGAACCGCATAGCAAGAAACGGGAGGCATTTTTGAGCCGAAAGAAGAAGACGACCGGCAATGGCGGCAGCAGCAGCGGCGGCTCCACCCGCGTGAGCGACCTGGAGCAGGCCCGCAACGACCTGTTCGGCCACATCCACCGCTGCGGCGTCCTCCGCGCCACCGAGGAGCAGCAGCTCGAGTGGATCGAGGACACCATCGGTTACATCGGCGAGTGCTACCCCTCGCTCTCGGAAGAGCAGCTGGGGGAGCTGAAGACCATCGGGCTCCGCTTCTGCCGCCCCGTGATCGCCAACGGCCCCACGGCCGAGGCGCCCGTCGCGGAGCAGGAGAGCGGGCAGGACTTCGCCGACGGGGACGACGTCCCCGTCGACGAGGAAGACCTCTCCATGGAGGAAGCCTCCGCGGCCTGACGCGGAGCGCGGGGGCCCCGTTCCGGGGCCCCACCGTACCCAGGTTCCCTCATGGAAACCGACCCAGCCCTTCCCGCCCTCCTTCTCGTCCCCGCGCTGCTGGCGGCAAACGCGTTCTTCACCGCCGCCGAGTTCGCACTCTTCACCCTGCGCCGCCCCCCCGCCGAGACGCGCTCGCGCGAGGGTGAGCCCGGTGCGTCCGGGCGCGCCGCCCCCGACCACACCGACGAGCTTCTGCTGGCCGCCCAGCTGGGGCGGAGCTCCGCCACCGTCCTCCTGGGGTGGGTGGCCGCCGTCGCCGTGCGGCACTCCTACGCCGCCCTGGCGCCGGGCGGAGTGCGGGGCGGGCTCGGGTACCCCGCCGCGCTGGTGCTCTCCCTGGCGGGCGTGGCGCTCCTGCACGCCGTGCTGGGCGAGCGCGTCCCCCGGGCCGTCGCCAACGGGCGCGCCGAGCGCGTGGCCCGCGTCACCCTGGGGCCGCTCCGCGCCTGGACGCTCCTCCTCCGCCCGCTCACCTGGCCCCTCTCCCGGCTCCTGCGGCGCGTCCTGCGGGCCTTCGGCGTCTCCGCCGGGCTCCACCCCATGGTCTACACCCCCGACGAGATCCGCATGTTCGTGTCCCGCTCCACCGAGCAGGGGGTGGTGGAGGAGGACGAGAGGGAGATGATCCACGGCGTCTTCGAGTTCACCGAGACCGTGGCCCGCGAGGTCATGACCCCCCGCACCGAGATGGTCGCCGTCCCCGCCGACGTCACCCTGGAAGCGCTCCTGGACGTGCTGGTGGAGGAGGGGCACTCCCGCTACCCCGTGTACGAGGGGTCCATCGACACCGTCGTCGGCGTGGTCCTCACCAAGGACATCCTCCCCCTCCTGCGCGGGCGCGACCCCGCCCGCGACGCTGCGTTCGACGTCCGCGCCCTGATGCGCGAGCCGTACTTCGTCCCCGACACCAAGCCCGTGGACGACCTCCTGGCCGAGTTCCGGCAGAGCAGCGTCCACCTGGCCATCGTCCTGGACGAGTTCGGCGGGACGTACGGGCTGGTCACCCTGGAGGACCTGCTGGAGGAGATCGTCGGCGAGATCAACGACGAGCACGACGTGGCCGAGCCCGACTTCGCTCCCACCCCCGAGGGGGACGTCCTGATCGACGGCGGCGCCTCCATCTCCGAGGTCAACGAGCGCTTCGGCATCGGCCTCCCCGAGGAGGACTTCGACACCATCGGCGGCTACGTCTTCGGGGCCCTGGAGCGGGTCCCCGTGGTGGGCGACGCCGTCCGGGTATCCTCCCGCGCCGGCCACGTGGAGCTGCGCGTGGAGGAGGTGGACGAGCGCCGCGTGGCCCTGGTCCGCCTCGCGCGCCGCTCCCCCGCCGACGCGGTGGCGTAGCTCCGTAAAAACGTATGTAGTCCGACGATGTGCGTTCGATCGGTGGTGCAAGGCGTCTTTTGAGTGCCCCTCCACTTTGCGCCGGCCCCTCTCCTCCCTAGCTTTGCCCGCCTTCCCGGCACTTTCCGTCCCTGCGTCCTCCGGCCCCACCCCGATGTACACCGCGAGCGAAGACACCCCCGCGCCCCTCCGGGAGAGCGGGGAGCGCTACCGCAGCCTGTTCGAGCGCCTCCCGGTGGGGCTGTACCGCTCCACCCCGGACGGGCGGCTCCTGGACGCCAACCCCGCGCTGGTCGCGCTCCTGGGGTACCCCGACCGCGAGTCTCTCCTGGCCCAGCCGGTGGAGGCGTTCTACGCCTCGGCCGAGGACCGGGCGGCGTGGCTGGAGACGCTGGACCGGGACGGAGTGGCGCCGGCCTTCGAGATCCGCAACCGGCGGTACGACGGGGCGCTGATCTGGGTGCGCGACAGCGGCGGGGCCGTCCACGGCCCGGACGGGAGCATCCTGTTCTACGAGGGGGTGCTGGAGGACGTCACCGCGCGGCGCGAGGCCGAGGAGAAGATCCGCTTCCAGGCCAACCTCCTGGACATGGTGGGGCAGGCGGTGGTCTCCCTCGACATGGAGGGGCGCGTCGTGTCCTGGAACCGCGGCGCCGAGCGGCTCTACGGGTGGACCCGCGCCGAGGCGGTGGGGCGGAGCGCGCGGGAGGTCCTGGTACCCGACGAGGAGGGCTTCGCCGCGGAGGAGGTCTTCGCCCGCCTGCGCGCCGGCGAGGCCTGGTCCGGGGAGTTCCGGGTGCGGCACCGGGACGGCCACTCCTTCCCGGTGATGGTGACCGACACCCCCGTCTTCGACGCCGAGGGGCGGCAGGTAGGGGTCGTCGGCGTCTCCGCCGACCTCACCGAGCGCAGGCAGCTGGAGGAGCAGCTCCGCCAGTCGCAGAAGATGGAGGCGGTGGGGCGGCTGGCCGGCGGCGTGGCGCACGACTTCAACAACCTGCTCACCGCCATCAAGGGGAACACCGAGATCCTCCTCGCCGACCTCCCCCCCGCCTCCCCGCTGCGGGAGGAGCTGCAGGAGATCTCCCGGGCCTCCGACCGCGCCGCGCGCCTCACCCGGCAGCTCCTGGCCTTCAGCCGCCGGCAGGTGCTCCAGCCGCGGGTGCTCGACCTCAACGCCACCCTCGCCGAGATGGAGAAGATGCTCCGCCGCGTCATCGGCGAGGACGTGGAGCTGGTCCTCTCCCTCGACCCGGAGCTGGGGTACGTGGAGGCCGACCCGGGGCAGGTGGAGCAGGTGCTGGTGAACCTGGTGGTCAACGCCCGCGAGGCCATGCCCACCGGGGGGAGGCTGGAGGTGGCCACCCGGAGCGCGCCCGCGGGGGAGTCCGGCGGCCGCGTGTGCATGACCGTCCGCGACACCGGGGTGGGGATGGACGAGGCCACCCTGGCCCGCGCCTTCGAGCCCTTCTTCACCACCAAGGAGGAGGGGAGCGGGCTGGGGCTCTCCACCGTCTACGGGATCGTGGAGCAGAGCGGCGGCCGGGTCCGCGTGGAGAGCGCGCCGGGGAAGGGGACCGCCTTCCACGTCCACCTCCCCGAGGCGCGCTCCGCCGCTCCCGCGCCCCCTCCCCCCGCTCCCGCCGCGCGCGCGCCGCGGGGAGCCGGCTCCGTCCTCCTGGTGGAGGACGAGGACTCCGTGCGCCTCTTCACCTCGCGCCTCCTGGAGCGGGGCGGGTACACCGTGCTCCAGGCCGGCGACGCCGCGGCCGCCCTGGAGCTCCTCCACGGCGAGGCCGCCGGCGTGGACCTCCTCCTCACCGACGTGGTGATGCCCCGGATGAGCGGCCGCGTCCTCGCCGAGCGGGCCCTCGCCCTGCGCCCCGGGCTGCGGGTGCTCTACATGTCCGGCTACACCGACGACGCCCTGGCCCGCCACGGCGTCCTGGAGGAGGGGGTGCACCTGATCGAGAAGCCCTTCGCCCCCGAGGCTCTCCTCGCCCGCGTGCACGAGGTGCTGGGCCGGGCCCCCGCTTCAGAGCTCGCGCCGAACTGCCGAGACTCGGCGGGGTAAACGTGCGCGACACCGAACCCCGGGCTCCATGCAGCGCTCCATCCTCCTGATCGACGACGAGCCGGACGTGATCCGCTCCCTGGGCCGCTTCTTCGAGCGCCAGGGGTGGGAAGTGTACCGCGCCATGACCGGCGAGGAGGGGATCCGCCTGTACGAGGCGGTGCGCCCCGACCTGGTCCTCCTCGACCTCTTCCTCCCCGGGATCTCGGGGATGGACGTGCTGGAGGTGCTGATCCCGCGCGACGCCACGGTGGTGATGCTCACCGGCCACGGCGACATCGCCAGCGCCGTGGAGGCCATGAAGCTGGGCGCGGAGAACTTCCTCACCAAGCCGATCGAGCTCCCCCACCTCGCCGCCGCCGCCGACAAGGCGATGGAGAAGGTGGAGCTGCGCCGCGCCAACCGCACCCTGGCCGGGAAGCTGGCCGACGGGCGCGACACCTCCACCCTGGGCACCTCCCCGCGGATGCGCGAAATGGCGCGCCGGGTGGAGCTGCTGGCCGCCTCCGAGGGGACCACCGTCCTCCTCCTGGGGGAGAGCGGGACGGGGAAGGGGTGGGTCGCGCAGATGCTGCACGCGCACTCCCCCCGCGCGCGCGCGCCCTTCGTGGAGATCAACTGCGCCGGGCTCTCCGCCACCTTCCTCGATTCCGAGCTGTTCGGGCACGAGAAGGGCGCCTTCACCGACGCCAAGTCCATGAAGCGCGGCCTGTTCGAGGTGGCGCACGGGGGGACGCTCTTCCTGGACGAGATCGGCGACCTGGCCCCCGACCTCCAGCCCAAGCTCCTCAAGGTGCTGGAGCGGAAGACCTTCCGCCGCCTGGGCGGGACCCGCGAGATCGAGGTGGACGTGCGCCTGGTGGCCGCCACCAACCGCGAGCTGGCCGAGGACGTCAGCGCCGGGCGCTTCCGCGAGGACCTGTTCTACCGCCTCAACGTCCTCCCCCTCACCCTCCCGCCGCTCCGCGAGCGCTCGCGCGACGACGTGCTGGAGCTGGTGCACCGCCTCATGGGCGACCTCCGCCGCCTGCACCCGCGGGGCGGGACGCGGCTCGCCGAGAAGGCGCTGGACCTGCTCCTGGGGTACGGCTGGCCGGGGAACGTGCGCGAGCTGCGCAACGTGCTGGAGCGGGCGCTGGTGCTCTCCATGGGGGAGGACGTCATCCTCCCCGAGCACCTCCCGCCGGAGCTGCGCAACCCCGCCGCGGCGGGGGCCCCGGTGCGCGAGCACCAGGTGATCCTGTCGCTGGAGGAGATGGAGCGCCGGCACATCGAGCGGACGCTGGTGATGCTGGACGGCAACCGGACGCACGCCGCGGAGGCCATGGGGATCTCCCGCGCGACCCTGCACAACAAGATCAAGCTGTACGGGCT
This sequence comes from uncultured Gemmatimonadales bacterium, assembly GCA_963733105.1. GTDB lineage: Bacteria > Gemmatimonadota > Gemmatimonadetes > Longimicrobiales > Longimicrobiaceae > JAFAYN01. The sequence continues at coordinate 56,683 of CAVTCB010000019.1, forward strand.
GGAGCTGGTGGGGCGGGAGTAGCCTCCCGCCCCGGGCGGCCTACGCCGCCTGCTCCTCTGCGCCCACCACCGCCGGCTCCCGGAGCGCCGCGTGCGCCGCCGCCAGGCGCGCCACCGGGACCCGGTACGGCGAGCAGGACACGTAGTCCAGCCCCACCCGGTGGAAGAACTCCACCGAGCGCGGGTCCCCCCCGTGCTCCCCGCACACCCCCAGCTTCAGCCCCGGCTTGGCGCGCCGCCCCAGCTCCACCGCCATCCGCACCAGCTCCCCCACCCCCTCCTGGTCCAGCGTCTGGAACGGGTCGTCCGGGAGCACCCCCTCCTCCACGTAGCGCGGGAGGAAGCTCCCCGCGTCGTCCCGCGACATCCCCATCGTCGTCTGCGTCAGGTCGTTGGTCCCGAACGAGAAGAACTCCGCCGCCTCCGCGATCCGGTCCGCCGTCAGCGCCGCCCGGGGAAGCTCGATCATGGTCCCCACCAGGTACTCCACCGTGGCGTCGTGCCGCTCGAACACCTCCGCCGCGCACTCGTCGATCACCTGGCGCTGGCGCCGCAGCTCCTCCACCGTCCCCACCAGCGGCACCATGATCTCCGGGCACACCCGCACCCCCTCGCGCTGAACCGCCACCGCCGCCTCGAAGATCGCCTCCGCCTGCATCCAGGTGATGTCCGGGAAGGAGATCCCCAGCCGGCACCCGCGGTGCCCCAGCATCGGGTTCGCCTCGTGGTGGTGCTCCACCCGCGCGCGCAGCCGCGCCGGGTCCGCCCCCAGCTTGCGGGCCAGGTCCTTGATCTCCGCCGCCCCCGCCGGGAGGAACTCGTGCAGCGGCGGGTCCAGGAGGCGGATGGTCACCGGGAGCCCGTCCATCGCCCGGAAGATCCCCTCGAAGTCCGCCCTCTGCATGGGGAGGAGCTTCGCCAGCGCCAGCGCCCGCTTCATCCCGCTCTCCGCCAGGATCATCTCCCGCACCGCGTCGATGCGGTCCCCCTCGAAGAACATGTGCTCCGTGCGGCACAGCCCGATCCCCTCCGCCCCGAAGCGGCGCGCCGCTTCCGAGTCGTGCGGCGTGTCCGCGTTGGTGCGCACCTTGAGCGTGCGGAAGCCGTCCGCCCACTCCATCAGCCGGCGGAAGTGCTCCGACAGCTCCGGCTCCACCGTGGGCACCTGCCCCAGGATCACCCGCCCCGTGCTCCCGTCCAGCGTGATCCAGTCGTTCTCGTGCACGATCACGTCGCCCACGCTGAAGCGGCGGTACGCCTCGTCCACCTGCAGCTCCCCCGCGCCGGCCACGCAGCACTTCCCCATCCCCCGCGCCACCACCGCGGCGTGCGAGGTCATCCCCCCGCGGCAGGTGAGGATCGCCTGCGCCGCCACCATCCCGTGGAAGTCCTCCGGCGACGTCTCGCGCCGCACCAGGATCACCGGCTCCCCCGCGTGCCCGCGCGCCGCCGCCTCGTCCGGGCTGAACACCACCTGCCCCGCCGCCGCCCCCGGCGACGCCGGGAGCCCCGTGGTGAGCACCCGCACGCTCGCCCCCGGGTCGATCATGGGGTGGAGGAGCTGGTCCAGCTGCGCCGGGTCCACCCGGAGCACCGCCTCCTCGCGCGAGATCAGCCCCTCGTCCACCATCTCCACCGCCGCCCGCACCGCCGCCGCCGCCGAGCGCTTCGCGCCCCGCGTCTGGAGGAGGAAGAGCCGCCCCCGCTCCACGGTGAACTCCAGGTCCTGCACGTCGCGGTAGTGCTGCTCCAGGCGGTGCTGCACCTCCACCAGCTGCTCGTACGCCTCCGGGAGCGCCGTGGCCATCCCCGCGATGGGGAGCGGGTCGCGGATCCCCGCCACCACGTCCTCCCCCTGCGCGTTCACCAGGAACTCCCCGAAGAAGACCGCCTCCCCCGTGCTGGGGTCGCGGGTGAAGGCCACCCCCGTCCCCGACGTGTCGCCCATGTTCCCGAACACCATGGAGCACACGCTCACCGCCGTCCCCAGCTCGTCCGGGATGGAGTTCACCCGGCGGTAGGCCACCGCGCGCGGCGTGTTCCAGGAGTCGAACACCGCGTGCACCGCGCCCCAGAGCTGCTCCTCCGGGTCGTCCGGGAAGCCGCGGCCCGTCGCCTCGCGCACGAGGTCTTTGAACTCCGCCGTCATCTCGCGAAGGTCGTCCGCCGAGAGCTGCGTGTCCTCCTTCACCCCCCGGGCGTGCTTGCGCTGCTCCAGCAGGTGCTCGAAGCGCTCGTTCCGCACCCCCAGCACCACGTCGCCGTACATCTGCACGAAGCGGCGGTACGAGTCCCAGGCGAAGCGCTCGTCCTGCGCGCCGTCGGCCAGCGCCCGCACCGTGGTGTCGTTGAGGCCCAGGTTGAGGATGGTGTCCATCATCCCCGGCATGGAGACCGCCGCCCCCGAGCGCACCGAGACCAGGAGCGGGTCGCCCGGGCCGCCGAAGCGCTTCCCCGTGGCGGCCTCCAGGCGGCGGACGTTCTCCGTCACCTCGTCCTCGAGGCCGTCGGGGATGCGCTTGTGGCGCAGGAAGTGGCGGCACGCCTCGGTGCTGATGGTGAAGCCCGGGGGGACGGGGACGCCGATGCGGGTCATCTCGGCCAGGTTCGCGCCCTTGCCGCCCAGCAGGTCCTTCATCTCCTTCCCGCCGTCGGCCTGTCCCGCGCCGAAAAAGTAGACGTACCTCTCCGCCATGCGATCCTCGGTCGGTCGAATGAGTGGTCTGGTTGGGTGCTTCCGTGCGAAGGGGTGCAGCACGGCGCGGTGAGGCAAGAATGACACCGTCGTTTCAATGGGGTGGCGGGGCCGCTCCGGAGCCCGGCCAAACAGCGGCCGGTCTCCTGCGCGGGGGCGGGGAGCCTCGCAAACCGCGCGAGTCTCCCCGCCCCGGAGTGAGCCCCGCCAAACCGCCGGCGGGTCTCCCTCCGCGACGGATCATAGGGGTACAGCGGGAAACTGCGAACGGCAGAAGCCCCGGGGTCCTGGCTGTGGAGCACGTCCTGGGCGGCCCTCACCCCCCGGCCCCCTCTCCCAATGCTGGGAGAGGGGGTGACGCGTTCTGGAGTCCTGTCCGCGTTCCCCGCATCCTCCACCGATTCCCTACGAAGCTCAGACCTCCCCACAAACGAAAACCCTCTCCCAGAATTGGGAGAGGGTGCGAGCCTAAGCGAGCGGGTGAGGGCGCAGTTGCCGGCTGTTCCCTGTCCCCTGTACCCTGTCCCCTGCGGTTCCCTCCTACTTCTCCGCCATGAACGGGTACTCGAACGACTTCGGCGGCGCCAGCGTCTCCTTGATCGTCCGCGGCGAGATCCAGCGGATCAGGTTCAGGATGGAGCCCGCCTTGTCGTTGGTCCCGCTCGCGCGGGCCCCGCCGAAGGGCTGCTGCCCCACCACCGCCCCCGTGGGCTTGTCGTTGATGTAGTAGTTCCCCGCCGCGTTGCGCAGCTCCAGCTCCGCCTCCGCGATGGCCCGGCGGTCGTTGGCGAAGATCGCCCCGGTCAGCGCGTACGGCGTGGTGCGGTCCACGATCTTCAGCGTCTCGGCCCAGTCCTGCTCCCTGTAGACGAAGAGCGACACCACCGGGCCGAACACCTCCTCGCACATCAGCTGGTACCCCGAGTCCTGCACCTGCACCAGCGTCGGGTCGATGAAGTAGCCCTGGGCGTCGCTGAACTTCCCGCCCGCGATCACCTCCACCCCGTCCGCCGCCTGCGCGTGCTTGATGTAGCCCGTGATCTTGTCGTACGCCTTCCGGTCGATCACCGCCCCCATGAAGTTCCGGAAGTCCGCCGGGTCGCCCACCTTGATCTCCCCGATCATCTCCAGCGTCCGCTCCCGCACCCGCGGCCACAGGTTGTCCGGGATGAAGAGGCGCGACGCCGCGCTGCACTTCTGCCCCTGGTACTCGAAGCCGCCGCGCACGATCGCCGCCGCCAGGGCGTCCGCGTCCGCGCTCGCGTGGCCCAGGATGAAGTCCTTCCCCCCCGTCTCCCCCACCAGGCGCGGGTACGAGCGGTACGAGGAGATGTTGTCGCCCACCGTGCGCCAGATGGACTGGAACACCGCCGTCGAGCCGGTGAAGTGCACCCCCGCCAGGTCGCGGTGCCTCAGCAGGACGTCGCTGATCATCGCCGGGTCGCCGGGGAGGAAGTTGATCACCCCCGGCGGGAGCCCCGCCTCCTCCAGCAGCTTCATGATGTAGTAGCCGCTGTACACCGCCGTCGCCGCCGGCTTCCACACCGCCACGTTCCCCAGCAGCGCCGGAGCCGTCGGGAGGTTCCCCGCGATCGAGGTGAAGTTGAAGGGCGTCACCGCGTAGACGAAGCCCTCCAGCGGGCGGTGGTCCAGGCGGTTCCACGTCCCCGGCGACGAGATCGGCTGCTCCTGGTACAGCTTCTCCGCGAAGTGCACGTTGAAGCGGAAGAAGTCGATCATCTCGCACGCCGCGTCGATCTCCGCCTGGTGCGCCGTCTTGCTCTGCCCCAGCATGGTCGCCGCGTTCAGCACCGGGCGCCAGCTCGTCGCCAGCAGCTCCGCCGCGCGCAGGAACACCGCCGCGCGCTCCTCCCACGGCCACCGGGCCCAGTCGCGCTGCGCCGCCAGCGCCGCGTCGATCGCCTGGCGCACCTCCGCCTCCCCCGCCTTGTGCCAGGTGGCCAGCACGTGGCCGTGGTCGTGCGGCATCACCGAGGTCTCCGTGTTCCCCGTGCGGATCTCCCGCCCGCCCACGATCACCGGGATCTCCACCTGCTCCCCCGACATCCGCTTCAGCGCCGCCTTCAGCGCCTCCCGCTCCGGCGCGCCCGGCCCGTACGGGAGCACCGGCTCGTTGCGGGGCTCGGGAACCTTGGGTATGGAATTCATCACCGTCTCCTGGTCAGAGTGAAGGCCGGTAAACTACGCGCCCTCCCGGGGGCGCGCCACCCGCGCGGGCGCGCCCCGTCAGCTTGACCCCACCCCCGCCCCCTGGTAGATTTTCGCTTTGCGAATGCACGGTTTACCACCACGCCCGCGTCCGTCCATGACCATCCTGGAGAAGATCGAGGACACGCTCGACACCATCCGCCCGGCGCTCCGCTCGGACGGGGGGACGTCGAGCTCGTCGCCTTCGACGACGCGGACGGGGTCGTGCAGGTGCGCCTGATGGGCGCGTGCAGCTCGTGCCCCATCAGCACGCTCACCATGAAGCAGGGAATCGAGCGGCGCCTCAAGGCCGTGCTCCCCGAGGTGCGGGAGGTCCAGGCGGTCTGAACCCCGCCCGGGACCCGTCCGACCCGGCCGACGCTCCGGAGGGGCGTCGGTTTTTCGTATCCGCTCCCGTCGGAGCGGGTCCGCCGGAACGAACCAGCCCATGAACGTGGACAGCAACCAGACCCTGCGCCGGGTGGCCGCCGCCCTCGCCGGCGTGCTCCACCCGCAGACCGGGGACGACGTGGTCTCCAGCGGGCGCGTCCGCGACCTCCAGGTCGCCGAGGACGGCACCGTCCGCTTCCGCTTCATCCTCCAGCCCGACGACCCGGGGACCCTGGTGCGCCAGGCCCGCGCCGCCGCCGAGGCGGTCCAGGGGGTGGAGAAGGTCAAGATCGACATCTCCCTCCCCGCCGCCCCCGGCGCGCAGCCGCAGAAGAAGGGGCGCCTGGGCCCGGGCTCCGTCCCCGCGCCCACCCCCAACCCCAACCTCCTCCCCGGCGTGGACCGGGTGATCGCCGTCAGCTCCGGCAAGGGCGGGGTGGGGAAGAGCACCGTCGCCGTGAACCTGGCCGTCGCCCTGGCCGCCGAGGGGCACCGCGTGGGGGTGCTGGACGCCGACGTGTACGGCCCCAACGTCCCCGTCATGTTCGGGGAGCGGCGGCGGCCGTCCGTCACCGGCGCCAAGGGCGCCGAGAAGATCGAGCCGCTGGTGGCCCACGGCGTCCGCCTCATGAGCCTGGGCTTCCTCCTGGACGAGCAGCAGCCGGCCATCATGCGCGGACCGCTCATCGCCGGCATCCTCAAGCAGTTCCTGGAGCAGGTGGAGTGGGGCCCGCTGGACTACCTGGTGATCGACATGCCCCCCGGGACCGGCGACGCGCAGCTTTCCCTGGTGCAGACGGTGAACGTGGACGGGGTGGTGATGGTCACCACCCCGCAGGACGTTTCCACCGGCGACGTGCTCCGCGGGATCAAGATGTTCGAGCGCACCAGCACCCGCGTCCTCGGCGTCGTCGAGAACATGAGCGGCTTCGTGTGCCCGTGCTGCGGGCAGCGGTACGAGATCTTCGGCCGGGGGGGCGGGCTGCGCCTCGCCGAGCAGACCGGGATCGCGTTCCTGGGCGACGTGCCGCTGGAGATGGAGGTGCGGGAGGGGGGACTCGGGCCAGCCCGTGGTGGTCGCCTCGCCCGAGTCGCCGGCCGGGATGGCGCTCCGCGAGGTGGCGCGCAGGGTGGCGGGGCTTCTGGTCGCCGTTCCGAGCGCTGTGGGTTGAGTGTGTTGCGGGCCGCCCCGGAGTGAGCCACCGGAAACAGCCCCGGTGTCTCCCTCCGACAGGATCTTACGGGTACTGCTGAACGACACGACGGGGCGGCACCATCGCGGTGCCGCCCCGTCGTTGCTTGCTGTCCCCTGTCCCCTGCCGTTCCTACGAATCCAGCCAGCGCTGGTCCGCGGGGGAGAGGCGGCGGTGGCCGCCGGCGCGGCCGGAGCGCTGGAGCAGCTTCACCACCATCCACCCCACCAGGATCACCGGGAGCGCCTTGAACAGCAGGGCCAGCGCTCCGAAGACCAGCCCGAAGACCGCCCCGACCAGGGCGAAGATCACGGCGAGGGCAACCACGCCGACGATCGCGATGACGAATAGAGTGAGCAGGGCACCGAGCATCCTTTCCTCCTTGTGCGTTGCTGCGTTCAGTCGATCCAGTCGATGTCGATCGACCCCATGGCCGCGTCGACGTCGATGGTCAGCCGGTGGCGGGCGCTCTCCCAGTTGCGGCTGTAGTAGGCCCCGCCGCGCTTGGTCAGCCCCGAGTCGTCGAAGCTGGTGAGGAACGAGTCCTTGGTGATCCGCACCCCCAGCCCCCGCGGGATGCGGAGCGTCAGCGAGCCGATCCCCATCTTCACCGAGGCCGCCGCGCTCCGGTCCCACGCCCCGCTGAAGTCCAGCGTCGTGGACCCCAGCCCGCCCTCGAACTCGAAGCGCTCCGCCCGGGTGTTCCCCAGGCCCCGCACCTCGAAGTTCGCCGCCCCCGCCTCGATCCTGACCTCCTCCGCCGCGATCCGGTTCGGCGCCGCGAAGGTCAGGCGCGTGTCGCTGGCCCCCGTCTGCACCCGGAGCCTGCGGACCGAGAGGCCGCCCAGGTCGAACTGGGCCTCCCCCGCGCCGAACTGGAGGTTCAGGTCCAGCGGGACGTCGCGCGTCAGGTGGATGTCCGCGTGCGACTCCCGGTCCACCTTGTCGAGCCGGATCCCGCGGTCCCGGTCCCGCGACTCCATCCCCAGCCGCAGCGTCCCCGTCCGGCGGTCGTACGAGCTCAGCGGCGTCACCTGGCGCTCGTCGTAGCGCATCGCGAACTGGTACAGGAGCGGGCCCGTCGCCGGCGCCACCGTCAGCTTCCCGGCGCCGTACTCCACCTCCACGCTCAGCGCCTTCTCCCCCTGCGTCTGGCGCGAGGCGTTGATCGTGCGCCAGCTCTGCGCGTTGGCGCACCCCGCCGCCGCCGTGGTCGCGCCCGTCACCAGCGCCAGGGCCAGCGCGGCCCGGCGCGCGCTCCGCTCAAACATGGGGCTCCCTCGCGGCAGGCTCCGCGTCGAAGAGGGGGTCGTGGTCGAAGGCCGGGTCGTACGCCGGCGGCGTGTAGACCGGCCGGGTGCCGCCGCGGGTCAGGATCACCGCGCCCATCCCCACCATGGCCGAGACGATCATCCCCGCCACCGACACGAACATCAGCAGGCCGCCCACCCAGTCCAGGAACCCGACCATCCCGATCAGGTGCCCCGCCAGCATCGGCGCCAGCATGAGGCCGACCCCGAGGAAAGCGTAGGCGTACGCGTTCCGCCAGCGGAAGTCCAGGTCGCTGCGCTGCTCGGCGGTCCGCTCCCCGATCACGTGGGCCACCGCCACCAGCCCGAACCCGAGCGCCGCCACCACGGCCAGGGGGTAGAGCGGCACGGCCACCAGGATGAGCGGGATGCCGATGATCGACACCGCCAGCGCCACGATCAGGAGGATGAAGGCCGGGACGATCAGGAAGGTGGCCGCCAGCCCCACCGCCGCGGAGCGGCCGGTGTAGGCGCGCACCGTCTCGCTCACCAGGCGGAGCCGGGGCAGGCCGTAGAACACCAGCCCGGCCGCCACCCCGGCCAGCACCAGCCCGAAGGCCAGCGTGGAGAACACCCCCGCGATCGCCTCCCCGATCTCGTCGAACCACCCGGAGGGGCCGTGCACCACGGCCACGGGACCCCGCGGCGGCCGCGGAGCGTGCCTCCCCGGCCCGGCGACGGTGCGCATCTCCCCGAGCACCCGCCCGCCCTGGTTGAGGAGACGGCCGCCGGTCACCACCGCGTCGCCTTGGACGGTCCCGCCGCGCTCCAGCCGCAGGTCGCCCCCGGTGACCACCGCGTTGCCGCGGATCTCGCCCCTCACCCGGAGGTTCCCGCCGATCACCACCATGTCCCCGTCGATCACCTCCCCCTCGGCCACCGTCTGGTCGCCGGTGAGGACGGAGACCCCTTCTCGAGCGGCCTCCTCCCGCATCACCGCCATCTCGCGGGCGGCTTCCTCCCGCGCCTTCTCGGCTTCCATCCGGACCTGAGCCCGGGCCGCCTCCATCTCGGCCCGCACGCGGGCCGCTTCCGTCGCGGGCTCCTGCGCGGCCAGCGGCGCGCCGCCGATTCCCAGGAGGGCCGCGGCCAGCACCAGCGTCTGTAGCTTCATCGTATCAGTTCGCATGGGAAACACCCCCCATCGGGGTCCGAAGGAGACGGACCAGCGACCAGGCCGAGACCGGCGTCGCCAGAGCCATGAACACCGCGACCAGCGTGGCCGTGCCGAAGGGGTTGCTCCACAGCGCCTCCGCCAGCCCCTGCCCCCACTGTATGATCCCGCTACCGGCCACCGTTCCCGCCGCCGCGGCGAAGAGCGTCCCCGCGGCCTCGCCCGTCCACTTCTGCCCCATCGACCAGAGGCCGCCCGCCGTCACCAGCGGCTGCGAGAGGAGCCAGGCCGCCACCGCCACCAGCGGGGCGAGCGGCGCCAGGAGCATCGCCCAGAGCCCCATCCACCCCCGGCGCGTCACCGGGAGCCAGCGGCGCACCCGGGCCAGCGCCAGGGAGCCCTCCGGCCTTACCGCCACCCGCGCCATCACCGCTTCCGTGAAGGCCACGGAGGGCTCGAAGCGGGGGAGCTGCGCCAGCGAGGCGAGGAAGGCCCGCGCGGACTCCAGCTCCCCGGCGCAGGTGGCGCACCCCCGGAGGTGCGCCTGCACCTCGTCGCGCTCCCCGGGCGGGAGCGCGTCCTCCGCGTACATCTCGAGTGTTCCCAGCGGAACGTGTCCGTACGAGTGTTGCACGGGTCCCCTCTCCTGGTTTGTTCTGCGTATCTGCCGTTCCTACGGAAGCCGCAGCGGCGAAGTTTCAGCTCTGAGCATTCAGCACCGCAGGTGGGCGAGCGACTCGCGCAGCTCGCCGCGGGCGCGGTGGATGTACGTCTTCACGGTGCCCAGCGGCACCCCCATGATCTCGGCGATCTCCTCGTACGCGTTCCCCTCCACGTGGCGGAGGAGGATGGCGGTACGGTACTCCGGCCGGAGCCGTCCGATGGCCACCTCGATCTCCGCCCCCAGCTCCCGGGCCTCCAGGAGCTCCTCGGGGTTCTCGTCGTCCGAGGCGACGGTGATCCGGGTGGCCTCGATCTCGTCGTCGCTCGTCGCGTTGCGCGAGCCGTCCAGCGACACCGTCACCGGCTCCTTCTTGCGGATCACGTCGATGGTCAGGTTCGTCGCGATCTTGAAGATCCAGCTGGAGAACTTGTACTTGGGATCGTAGCGCTCGATGTTGTTGAAGACCTTCACGAAGGTCTCCTGCGCCAGGTCCTCGGCCTGCTCCCGGTCGCGCACCATACGGTACACGAGCGAGAACACCGGCCGCTGATAGCGGCCGAGCAGCTCCCGGTAGGCCGCCTGGCTGCCCTTGCGGGCGCGGGCGACGAGCTCGTGGTCGGGTACGGGAATCGGGTCCAAGTTCCAGCCGGATGAGTCGGAGTACTCTGCCTGCCGCCTCTACGGCGGCTGCGGCGCGCAGGTTTCAGGGGGGCGCGGCGGCAGGGGGCCGCCTTGCCGCGCGGGGCGGGTCCAGGTAGCTTTTGTCCTTTATCTTACACGATTCCCGAACCGCAGTCGATGGCTTCCCGAACCGCCCGTCCCGAGGTCCTGCCCGCGCCGGCCGAGAAGGCGGCCCAGGTGCGCAGGATGTTCTCGTCGATCGCGCCGCGATACGACCTCCTCAACCACCTCCTCTCCCTCAACGTCGACAGGCTCTGGCGCAGGCGCGCGGTGGACCGGCTGGGGTGGGAGCGGGCGCCGGAGGGGCTGTACCTGGACAACTGCGCGGGGACGCTGGACCTGGCGGTGGAGCTGGCGCGCCGCCCCGGCTTCCGCGGCCGCGTGGTGGGGAGCGACTTCACCTTCGCCATGCTGGAGCGCGGGGTGGGGAAGACGGAGCGCCTCCCGGTGCGCCCGGCGTGCGCGGACGCGCTGGCGCTCCCCTTCGCGGACGCCACCTTCGACGGGGCCACGGTGGGGTTCGGGGTGCGGAACCTGGCCGACCTGGACGCGGGGCTGCGCGAGTCGGCCCGGGTGCTGAAGCCGGGGGCGAAGCTGGTGATCCTGGAGTTCACCACCCCCTCGTGGCAGCCGTTCCGCGGGGCGTACCTCTTCTACTTCCTCCGCGTCCTCCCGCTGGTGGGGCGGCTGGTGTCCAGCAACTCGTCGGCGTACACCTACCTCCCGGAGTCGGTTCTCCAGTTCCCGGAGCCGCCGGAGCTGGCGGAGAAGATGGGGCGGGCGGGGTTCGACACCGTGGGGTGGAAGACGCTCTCGGGCGGGATCGCGGCGCTGCACTGGGGCACGAAGCGATGATGGGAGGGTTCCTCGGGATGGTGGGGTACGGGCTGGTCCTCACCTTCATCGGGTGCTGCGTGGCCTCCGCGGCGCTGCAGATCGTCGCGTGGACGCGCCACGCGCGCGAGGGGGCGCCGCCGACGCTGCGGGCGCTCACCCGGCCCGAGGAGCACTTCGACGCGGTGGGGGTGCAGCAGATCCGGCTGTCGCGGACGCTGATGACCATCGGGGGGGTGGTCTACCTCAGCTACGGGGTGCTGTTCCTGGCCGCGCGGGCGCTGCAGTAGGGTTCATGATCTGGCGTCGCTGGGAATCGAGCCGATCGGCTGAGGAGGCCACATGGTCAGGCTGAACGTACCGGAGGACCGGATCGCCGAGTTCTGCCGCAAGTGGCGGGTGAACGAGTTGGCGCTCTTCGGCTCCGTCCTGCGCGACGACTTCCGGCCCGACAGCGATGTCGACGTCCTGGTGACGTTCGCGCCGGATGCCGCACCGTCGCTGTTCGACCACGTGGACATGCAGGACGAGCTGGCGGAGATCTTCGGGCGAGAGGTGGACCTGGTGAACCGAAAAGGCCTGGAACAGAGTCGAAACCCTTTCTGGAAAAAGGCCATACTGGGATCTGCACGGACCGTCTATGCAGAACCCTGATCACGCTTATCTCCACGACATCCTCGTCGCGGCCCGGCTGGTCGTGCAGTTCACGGACGGGGTAGACCTGAACCGGTTCGAGGGCGACGCGATGCGAGAGTCCGCGGTCGCCCGGCAGCTGGAGATCATCGGTGAAGCGGCAAAGCGTGTCTCGACGGAGTTCAGGGCGGAGCACCCGGAGATCCCGTGGCGCAGAATGGCAGGGATGCGGGACGTCCTGATCCACGCCTACAGGCGGGTCGAAGCCGGGCAGGTCTGGAGCGCCGCGACCGAGGCGGTCCCGGCGCTGATCACGGCACTGGAGCCGCTGGTTCCATTCGAGGAAGATACAGAACCGTGAGCACGCACACCTTCGAAGGGCAGCACATCCGCGGGCGGGGGCGCTTGGTGGACTACTCCAACCTGGTGAAGCTCCCGCACACGGTCTTCGCCATGCCGTTCGCGCTGATGGGGGCGACGCTGGCGTCGTACCGCTTCCCGGTCACGGCGCGCCACGTGGCGCTGATCCTGGTGGCGTTCACGGCGGCGCGCTTCGCGGCGATGGGGTTCAACCGCATCGTGGACCGCGCCATCGACGCGAAGAACCCGCGCACGCGCGGCCGGGAGATCCCGTCGGGGAAGCTCTCGGTGCGGCAGGCGTCGCTGGCCGTGGCCGCGGCGGGCGTGGTCTTCCTCGCGGCGGCGGGGCTCCTCAACCCGCTCTGCCTGGCGCTGGCGCCGCTCGCGCTGGGGTGCGTCCTGTTCTACTCCTACACCAAGCGCTTCACCCGCTTCGCGCACGTGGTGCTGGGGTTCGCCATGGGGATCGCGCCGGTGGGGGCGTACCTGGCCGTGGCGGGGCGGTGGAGCGAGCCGCCGGCGGTGCTGCTGGCGCTCGCGGGCGGGGTGCTCTGCTGGGGCGCGGGGTTCGACGTGCTGTACTCGCTCCAGGACATCGACTTCGACCGGGGCGAGGGGCTGCACTCCATCCCGGCGGCGCTGGGGGCGAAGGGCGCGCTCGCGGTGTCGCGGCTCCTGCACCTGGGCGCGGTGGCGTGCTTCCTCTCCGTGGGGCTCCTCCTCCCGGAGCTGGGGGCGGCGTACCTGGCGGGGGTGGGGATCGTGGCGGCGATGCTGGTCTACGAGCAGAGCCTGGTGCGGCACGACGACTTCTCGCGCATCGACGCTGCGTTCTTCAACGTCAACGGCGCCATCTCCATCGTCTTCTTCCTGATCGTGCTGGGGGAGAGGCTGTTCTCGTGAGCGGGCACCCCGGCGCGCCGGTCACCCTCGGGATCACCGGCGCCTCGGGGGCGCCCTACGCGGTGCGCCTCCTCCGCGCGCTGAACGAGACGGCGACGCCGACGCGGCTGATCGTCTCCTCCTACGGGTGGCGGCTCCTGGCGGAGGAGTCGGGGATCGAGGGCGTGGAGCAGCTCCGCGCCGCCACCGGCGACTGGTCGCGGGTGGACGCGTACGACGCGCTGGACCGCGGCGCCACGCCCGCCTCGGGCTCGGCGCCGTCGCGCGGGATGGTGGTGTGCCCCTGCTCCATGGGGACGCTCGCCTCCATCGCCGCGGGGACCTCGCGCAACCTGGTGGAGCGCGCCGCGGACGTGACGCTCAAGGAGCGCCGCCCGCTGGTGCTGGTCCCCCGGGAGACGCCGCTCTCCCTGATCCACCTGGAGAACATGACCCGGCTGACGCGGGCCGGCGCCACCATCCTCCCCGCCTCCCCCGGCTTCTACTCCCGCCCGCAGAGCATCGACGAGCTGGTGGACTTCGTGGTGGCCCGCATCCTGGACCACCTGGGCGTGGAGCACGGGATCGGGCGGCGGTGGCGGAGCGGGGAAATGGCAGGGGACAGGGAACAGGGGACAGGGGACAGCGGGAGGACGACCTCATGATGGTGTTGCTGTCGGTAGTTGCAGGCTGTCCCCTGTACCCTAACCACTGTTCCCTATGAGGGTCGGGATCATCTCGGACACGCACGGGCTCCTGCGGCCGGAGGTGTTCGCGGCCTTCGAGGGGGTGGAGCACATCCTCCACGCCGGGGACGTGGGGCCGGCGGAGCTGCTGGCGGAGCTGGAGGCGATCGCCCCGGTGACGGCGGTGTGGGGGAACACGGACGGGTGGGAGGTGCGCGGACGGGTGAAGGAGGTGGCGGAGGTGGAGCTGGGCGGGGTGCGCGTGGTGGTGCTGCACGGGATGCAGCTCGGCTCGCCGACGCCGGAGAAGGTGGCGGCGGCCCATCCCGGCGCGGGGCTCGTCGTCTTCGGACACACGCACCGGGCGCTCGTCCGCCAGGTGGGCGACACCCTCGCGGTGAACCCGGGGAGCGCGGGGCCGCGGCGCTTCCGCGACCCGGTGACCGTGGCGCTGGGGGAGCTGGCGTCGGGACGGGCGTCGGTCCGGCTGGTGACGCTGGAGGTGTGACCGGGGCCGGTCCCGCGCGGGACCGGCCCTTTTTCGTGGGGACCCATCACAGGAGGATGCGGATGAAGCGTGTGTCGTGGATCGGGGCGGCCGTGGCGGCCGCCCTCGCGCTGGCGCCCGGGGCGGCGGCGTCGCAGGCCCGGGGCGGGAGCGACGCGGTGCTCCAGGCCATCTGGGACGAGGGGATGCGCAACTCGCAGGTCCAGCCGCTGGCGCAGGCGCTGCTCGACTCGGTGGGGCCGCGGCTGGTGGGGTCGCCGGGGATCCTGGCGGCGAGCGACTGGGTCATCGGGCAGTACCGGAGCTGGGGGGTCAACGCCCGGCGGGAGCAGTGGGGCACCTGGACCGGGTGGGAGCAGGGGACGCTGCACGTGGACCTTCTCGCGCCGCGGGTGCGGACGATGCAGGCGTGGCTGGCACCCTGGAGCCCCGGGACCAGCGGGCCGGTGACGGCGGACGTGGTGGTGCTCCCGCGCTTCGCGAACGCCGCGGAGTTCGCCGCCTGGCTCCCGCAGGCGCAGGGCAAGTGGGTGCTCACCGCCTTCCCGCAGCCCACCTGCCGCCCGGACGACAACTGGGAGAAGTGGGCCCGGCCGGAGACGCTGACGCGGATGAAGGCGGAGCGCGACACCGCCCGCGCCGAGTGGAACGCGCGCGTGGAGGCCACGGGGCTCACCGTGCGCGAGCTCCCCAAGCGCCTGGAGGCGGCGGGCGCGGCGGGGATCCTCACCGGGAACTGGAACCGCGGGTGGGGCGCCAACTTCAACTACGCGCGCTCCCGCACCGAGCGAATTCCCACCGTGGACCTGTCGTGCGAGGACTACGGGCTCCTCTACCGCCTGGCGCACAACCGGCAGGGGCCCAAACTCCGGGTGGACGCGACGGCGCAGCTGCGGGGCGACGTCCCGGCGTTCAACACCGTCGCCGAGGTCCGCGGGAGGGCGCGCGCCAACGAGTACGTGATGCTGTCGGCGCACTTCGACACCTGGCAGACGGCGTCCGGGGCCACCGACAACGGCACGGGGACGGTGGTGATGATGGAGGCGATGCGCATCCTCCGGAAGGTGTACCCCAACCCCCGGCGCACCCTCCTGGTGGGGCACTGGAGCGGGGAGGAGCAGGGGCTGAACGGCTCGCGCGCCTTCGTGCAGGACCGCCCCGAGGTGGCGGCGGGGCTCCAGGCGCTCTTCAACCAGGACAACGGCACGGGGCGCATCACCAACATCGGGATGCAGGGCTTCACCGAGGCGGGGACGTACTTCCGCAGGTGGCTGTCGCGCATCCCCGCGGACATCACGCAGGAGATCAAGCTCGACGAACCGGGGACTCCCAGCACGGGCGGGAGCGACCACTCGGCGTTCGTGTGCTCGGGGGCGCCGGCGTTCTCGCTGGGGTCGCTGTCGTGGGACTACGGCACCTACACCTGGCACACCAACATCGACACGTACGACAAGATCGCCTTCGACGACGTGCGGCAGAACGCGGTGCTGGTGGCGATGCTGGCGTACCTGGCCTCCGAGGAGCCGGAGCGGTTTCCGCGGGCTCGGCGCACGGACCTGAAGAACGACGCGGGGCAGAGCTGGCCGCCGTGCCAGGCGCCCACGCGCGAGGCGGCGCTGAGCACGCGCTGAGCTTGTGGGGCCGCTCCGGAGCCGGGCCAAACAGCGGCCCGTCTCCTGCGCGGGTCGCGGAGCCAGCCGAAACGGCCCGGCTGTCTCCGCTCCTGCTGCGGGAGCCCCGCCAAACGGCCGGCGGGTCTCCCTCCGCAACAGGTTTTGGGGAAAGGCAAAAGACGGGGCGGCGCCATCGCGGCGCCGCCCCGTCTTCTTGCTGTTCCCTGTTCCCTGTTCCCTGTCCCCTGCGGTTCCGATCAGGTGCCCGGGGGCCGCGTCGTGTCGGCCCCGGCGCCGGCCCGGGTGCTGTCCGGGCGCGTGGTGTCGCGGCGCTGGTAGACCTGGACCAGGGAGTCCAGGGCGGCGGCGGCGGTGTCGGCGTTGACGGGCGCCGCTTCGGCCGCGGCGGGGCGGCGGAGGGTGAGCAGCGCCACCTCGGGCGGGGAGCCGACGCGCACCGGGACGAACGAGTGCCCCAGGCCGCAGGTGATGAAGAGGCCGTTCCCGTTCACCCGGTACAGGCGGTCCGCGCCGGGGATGCGGCCGGCGGGGAGGACCTCGGTGTTCACCCAGGAGAGGCGCGGGGTGCCGGGCACCTCCACGCGCCCGCAGAAGGTGTGGGCGGAGAGCACCAGCGGGTAGGCGCTGTCGGGGGCGGCCAGCACCCCGGCCGGCATGTGCGACAGGAGGAGCGGGGTGGAGCCGCTGCGGGGGATTCCCCCGAAGATCTCGGCCTGGCGCCACTCGGGACGCCGCGCGACGTACGGGTCCACCCCCGCTACGAAGGCCGTGTCGCCGCCCCGGACGATGCGGCCGCGCTCGTTCTGGAGGACCACCACCCCGGCCTGCTTCAGCGCCGCGACCACGCGGATGGCGGTGCTGTCGGGCTCACCCTGCGACTCGGCCTCGTCGCGCTTGTCGTGGTCCCCCAGCACGGCCATGACGAGGCGCCCGCGCAGCGGGGCGAGCACCCGGCCGAGCGCCGCCACCTGGTCGCCCCGGTACACGTAGTCGCCCAGGAGGACCACCAGGTCGGGGCGGAGCTCCACGGCACGGCGCACGGCGGCGGCGGCCACGCGCTCGTTGTCGGCCCAGAGGCCGAGCTGGAAGTCGCCCAGCACGGCCACGCGCATCCCGTCCAGCCCCGCGGGGAGGCCGGGGATCTCCGCCTCCACCGGGACCACGCGCAGGTTCTCGGCGGCGGTGGCGCCGTAGGGGGACTCCTCCGCGGCCGGGCGGGCCGGGAGGCGGGCCATGGAACCGTCGCCGTCGCGGCAGGCGGCCGCGGCCAGGAGCGCCAGCGTGCAGAAGAGAAGGGAGCGCGGAGTGCTCCGCATCGTGTGTCTCCGGGTGTGGGCGGATGGCGGCGCTCGGCCGCTCGCCCGCGGCGGGAGCATGGGGTGTGCCACCTCCCCGGAAGCTACTCGCTCTTCCCGGCGGGGCAAGCTCCCGTGCGGGAGGGGGGGAGCGTCCGCTCCAGCTCCTCCGGGTGGGCGCGGAACCAGCGGGCCACCAGGAGGATCTCGTCCACCTGGTGCCGGGCCACCATGGTGCCGCCGGGCTCGGGGCGGCCGAAGTGCTCCTCGGCGGCGCGGGCGAGGGCGCGGCGCTGGGCGGCGGTGCGCGGGGAGGGGAGCACGGCCCGGACGGTCCCGCGCCGCACCACGTACACGCGGTCGTCGCCGCCGTGGCCGGCGACGGGGTAGAGGAAGGACAGGCTCTCCAGCGCCTCGCGCAGGCGCCCGAACTCGTCGCGCAGCATCTCCAGGCGGCGGATGCGGTCGCGCACGGCGGCGGCGTGCTCGAACTCCCACCGCTCGGCGGCGGCCCGCATCCGCTCGTCCAGCCAGCGGAGCGGCTCGTCCGCGTCGCCGTTCAGGAAGGCGCGCGCCAGCTCCACCCGCCTGCGGTAGTCCTCCTGCGTGCACAGGCCGGCGCAGGGGCCGGCGCAGCGACGCAGCTCCCAGCGGTGGCAGCGGGGGGTGGGGTCGAAGGGGAAGAGGTCGGGCTGGTCGGAGAAGCGCATGGGGGTGCCCAGGGGGCAGTCCCGCAGCCCCAGGACGTCGTTCAGCTCCCGGACCGCGTCGACGATCCGCCGCCCGCCCCGGAAGGGGCCGTAGTAGGTGGCCGCGTCGTCGGAGACGGCGGTGACCACGAAGAGCTTGGGTGCGGCGGTGCCGGCCAGCTTGAGGAAGGAGTAGCGGCCGTCGCGCTTGTGCTGGACGTTGAAGCGGGGGCGGAACTTCTTGATCTGCTCCAGCTCGCGGAGCAGGGCGGCGAACTCGCTGGCCTCGTAGTCCCAGGCGATGGTGTGCACGTCCTTCACGATGCGGTGGGCCTTCTCCCCCTCCCGGGCGCGGAGGTAGGAGAGGAGGCGGGTGCGCACCTGCTTGGACTTGCCGACGTACAGGATCTCTCCGTCCTCCGCGAGCATCCGGTAGGTGCCCGGGAGGTTCCTGGCTTCGCGGAGCTGCTCGCGGAGCGCGGTGCTGCGGGTGGGGGACAAGCGCGGTCGCCCGGGTCGGAAGGGGGAACAAAAGCCGAACCCCGGGAAGATAAGAAGCGGCGCGGCGGCGCGGAAGTGCCGCCGGGGACTATCCTTCGCGGATCACCCTCTCCAGGGAGGCGGAGAGCTCGTCGAAGTCGAAGGGCTTGGGGAGGATGCGCTGCCCGGTCTTCCGGGCCTCCTCGTAGGCGGCGTCGCCGGGGCCCAGGCCGCTGAGGAAGACCACCCGCCGCGCGAGCGGGGGGACGTGGTCGCGCAGGAGGGCCCACACCTCCACCCCGCTGCGGACGCCGAGGTTGAGGTCCAGGAGGACGGCGTCGGGGACGCTGCGGATGGCCAGGTGGATGAGCTGCTCCTCGGTCTCCCACCCGGCGCCCAGCTCCACCACGTCGGCGCCCATGCGGCGGAGGTAGCGGCCCAGGGCGCGGCGGACGTCGGCGTTGTCGTCCACCACCAGGACGCGCTTCCCGGCCAGGTTCCTCGGCCGGACGGGGGGGACGGGGAGCGCGGTGGCGGCGGGGAGGAGGATCTCGAAGAGCGCACCCCCCAGCACGGGGCTGGAGACGCAGCGCACCGTTCCGCCGAGCTGCGCCACCGTCCAGGCGACGGAGCTGAGCCCCAGCCCGGTTCCCCCGGAGGCGCCGCGCACCAGCGGCCGGAAGACGGCGTCGCGCTCGGCTGCGGCCACGCCCGGGCCGTCGTCCTCCACGGTCACGGCCACGCGGCCGCCGTCGGCCAGCGCCAGCCCCACGCGGATCTGCGAGAGGGCGTGCCTCCCGGCGTTGGTCAGGAGGTTGGAGACGGCGCGGTACAGGAAGGAGCCGCGCCCCCGGACGGCGGCGCCCGGCGGGAGGGAGGAGGCGAGGCGGATCTCCACCGGGCGGCACCCGTCCAGCGCCCGGCGGATGGCGCGCTCCACGATGGGCTCCGGGTGCATCACCACCTCGGGGGAGACGTCCTCCTCGCGGAGCGAGGAGAGGACGTCGCGGATCATGGCCCCCAGGTCCCCGCACCCGTCGGCGGCGCGCTCCAGCTCGCCCACGGGCACCCGCCCCGCGCGCGCGTCCCCCAGCGCCAGGCGGACGCGTCCGTCCAGGATGGCGACGAGGTTGGCCATGTCGTGGATCAGCTCCCCGGCTACCTGCCCGAGAGCGCCCAGCCGGTCGCCCTGGCCGGCGCCGCCGGGTGAGCCGGACTCCGGTTGGGACATGGCGCTCTCCTCCGGCGACGGGACTGGGGGACGTTTGCGTGCCAAGGTGCTGCGGGGGGTACGAGGCGGGCGGGCTCCGCCGACGCCGTGCACAGGGGGCTCCCGCCGGGGAAGCCGCAAGGGTGACTCGAAATCTTTTCCGGACTGTCGCTAAATGTATGCCGGCGTCCACGCGAGCGCCAGCGAGCCGTGCGCGGCGCCCGGGTCAGCGCTGGCAGGCGGAGCAGAAGAAAGTGCTGCGTCCGCCCTGTACCAGCCGCTCGACCGGCGCGCCGCACGTCCGGCAGGGCTCCCCGGCGCGGTCGTAGACGCGGAGCCGCTCCGCGAACTCGCCGCGCCCGCCGCTGGCGTCGCGGTAGTCCAGGAGGGTGGTGCCGCGGAAGTCGATGGCCTCCCGGAGCACTTCCCGGACGGCGTCGCGGAGGCGCCCGGCCTCCTTCGGCTTCAGCGAGTTCGCGGGGCGGCGGGGGTCGATGCGGGCCCGGAAGAGCGCCTCGCTGGCGTAGATGTTCCCCACGCCCACCACGCGCCGCTGGTCCATGAGCCAGCTCTTCACGGCCACGCGCGAGCGGCGCGCGAGGTCGAGGAGGTGCCCGGCGGTGAACGCGTCGGAGAGGGGCTCCACCCCCAGCGACTCGTCTCGCAGAATCCACTCCTCTCCGGCAAAACGCTGCAGCCGCCCGAAGCGGCGCACGTCGTGGTAGTCCAGCTCCCGCCCGTCCTCCAGCCGGAAGCGCACCCCCAGGTGGGTGGGGGCGGGGTCGTCCGGGGAGCGCACCAGGAGCCGCCCGGTCATCCCCAGGTTCACCACCAGGATCCCGTCGTCCAGGTGCAGCAGGATGTTCTTGGCGCGCCGGGCCACCCGCCCCAGGCGGGCGCCGCGCAGCCCGGCGGCGAAGGCGGCGGCGTCCTCGCCCTCCACCAGGTCGGGGTGGAGCACCTCCACCTCGCGGATCAGGGCGCCGGGGACCAGGCGGTCCAGGTCGCGGACGATGGTCTCCACCTCGGGGAGCTCAGGCACGGCCCGCTCCCTCCCGCTCGATCTCCCGCCAGGCGATGTCGCGCCGGAGCTGCGCGCCGGGGAAGCGGACGCGCTCGGCGCCCCAGCGGCTCCGCGCGGCGGCCTCGGCGACGGTGGGGGCGAGCGCGGTGACGGCGGCCACGCGCCCGCCGCTGGTGCGCAGGACGCCCTGCTCCCGCCGGGTGCCGGCGTGGAAGACCAGGACGTCGGCGGCGCCCGCCACCTCGGGGTCCACCTCCACGGGGAGCCCGGTCGGGTAGTCGCCGGGGTACCCGGGCGAGGCCACCACGGTGGTGACGGCGGCGCCGGGGCGCCAGCGCAGCTCCATCCCGGCGACGGAGCCGCCGCGGGCGATGGCGAGCATGGGCTCCAGGAGGCTCCCCTCCAGCATGGGGACCACCACCTGAGTCTCGGGATCTCCGAAGCGGCAGTTGAACTCCACCACCCTGGGTCCCTCGTCGGTCAGCATCACCCCGGCGTACAGGAGCCCGCGGAAGGGGCATCCCTCGTCGCGCAGGGCGGCGACGACCGGGAGGAGTACCTCGGCGGTGACGCGCTCCAGCAGCGCGGGGGTGGCGAGGGCGACGGGGGCGTAGGCGCCCATCCCGCCGGTGTTGGGGCCGGTCTCCCCCTCGCCGGCGCGCTTGTGGTCCTGGGCGGGGAGCATGGGGATGACGTCGGTGCCGTCACAGAGGGCGAAGACGGACAGCTCCTCGCCACGCATGAATTCCTCCACCACCACCTCCTCGCCGGCCTCGCCGAAGGCGCGCTCCCCCAGCATCTCGCGGAGCGCGGCGAGCGCCTCCTCCTCGTTGAAGCACACCACGGCGCCCTTCCCGGCGGCGAGCCCGGAGGCCTTGACCACCACCGGGGCGCCGACGCTCCGCACGTGGGCTTCGGCGGCGTCGAGCTCACGGAAGGTGTGGAAGGCGGCGGTGGGGATGCCGTGGCGCTCCATGAGCGACTTGGCGAACGCCTTGGAGCTCTCGATGCGCGCGGCGGCCTGTGTGGGGCCGAACACGGGGAGCCCGCGTGCCCCGAAGTGGTCCACGATCCCGGCGGCGAGCGGCGCTTCGGGACCCACGACGGTGAGCTCCACCCCCTCCTTCTCGGCCCACCCGGCCAGGGCCTGGATCTCTCCGGGCTTGAGGGGGAGCGCGGTGGCGAGCGCGTCGGTCCCCCCGTTTCCCAGGGTGACGAACAGCTCGGCGTCCGGAGCGTCCTGCCTGAGCTTCCAGAGGAGGGCGTGCTCGCGCCCCCCGTTCCCTACCACCAGGATCTTCACGTGTCCGTGCGCGCGTCTGCGGGTGAGTTGCCTCCCTGCGCCAAGTTCCGCCTCCTCGCCGTCGCGCGCAAGTGCCGGGAAGGGGCGTGGTGACTATGTACCATGCGTGCGACACCCCTGGAAATCGATGTCCCATGCCCGCGGAGCGCGTGTCCCAGGAGTCGCGCGTTCCGGCGTGAGGTGCGCGAAGGGTAAAATGTTGAAGTGTATGGTCTTGTGGCTGTAGCGCGTGGTGAGAACGGGGCTTGCTTTTACGTGCCGCGCCGGGCGCCGGGTGGCGCGCCGGCTTGGAGACACGACGAGGTCCGGCTCGCCGTGAGCGCCCGGATCGTGGATCTCCGGCAGCACGAGGTGGCCCCGCCGCGGGTGTCGGTGACGCGCGCGTCGGGGGAGTGGGTGGAGGTGGCGGTGTCGGCCCCGCGGGTGGCGGGGGCGCACGCGCGGGTGTCGGTGACGGGGGGATCGCGCCTGGTGCCGGTGTCCGGGCCGCGTGGGGAGACGCGCTACCGGGCGCCCGGGGGGAGGGCGCTGACGGTGACGTACACCGTCTCGCACAACACCTGAGGCGTTGGCGTGTGGGTCGTCGGCGGGGCACTCCCTCCGGAAAGCAAGAACTCGCTTCGCTCAGACAGCTTGCTTTCCTCCGGGAGCACCCCACCTCCTCCCGTGGGTGGCTCATACTACAACTCACCGTACGGTAAGCAGTTGCGTGAGGGATGCGAGCCCGAAGGGGCGAGACCCGCGTAGTTTGCGGGGCTCGACTCCGTTGGGAACGGTTGTATCGTTCCCTACGGAGCCGCAGCCCGACCCCGCGCCAGCGGGGGCACGCCCAAACGCTGTCCGGCGTCAGACCCTCGACAGCGCCTGGTCCAGGTCGGCGATCAGGTCTTCGGCGTCCTCGACGCCGCAGGACAGCCGGACGACGCCGTCGGAGAGCTGCATGGCCTGGCGGCGGTCCACGGGGACGGAGGCGTGGGTCATCATGGCCGGGTGGCCGATCAGGCTCTCCACGCCGCCCAGCGACTCGGCCAGGGCGAAGAGGCGGGTGCCGTTCACCAGGGCCCGGGCCCGCTCCAGGGAGCCGGTCTCCACGGTGATCATCCCGGTGAAGCCCTTCATCTGCCGGCGCGCCAGCTCGTGCTGCGGGTGCGAGGGGAGGCCGGGGTAGAAGACGCGCTCGATGGCGGGGTGGGCCTCCAGCCACTCGGCGATGCGCTGGCCGTTGGCGTTGTGGGCCTCCATGCGCAGGTGCAGCGTCTTGGTGCCGCGCAGCGCGAGCCAGCAGTCCCAGGGGCCGGGGATGGCGCCGGCGGCGTTCTGGAGGAAGCGGAGCTGCTCGTGGATCTCGTCGCTGGAGGTGACCACCAGCCCGCCCACCATGTCGGAGTGGCCGTTGAGGTACTTGGTGGTGGAGTGCAGGACGAGGTCGGCGCCCAGGGTGAGCGGGCGCTGGTTGTACGGGGAGGCGAAGGTGTTGTCCACGCTGAGCCACGCCCCGGCGGCGTGCGCGATCTCGGCGGCGGCCTCGAGGTCGGTGAGCCGCATCATGGGGTTGGTGGGCGTCTCGACGTGCACCAGCCGGGTGTTGGGGCGGATGGCGGAGCGGATCTCGTCCAGGCTGGCGCTGTCCACGAAGGTGAACTCCACGCCCATCCGGGCGATCACCTTGGAGAAGAGCCGGAAGGTGCCGCCGTACACGCCCTCGCCGCAGACGACGTGGTCGCCGGCGGAGAAGAGCTTGACCATGGTGTCGTGCGCGGCCAGTCCGGAGGCGAAGGCCAGCCCGTGCTTTCCCTCTTCCAGGGCGGCGACGTTCCCCTCCAGCGCCTCGCGGGTGGGGTTCTGGGTGCGGGCGTACTCGTACCCCAGGTGCCGCCCCAGCTCGGGCTGCACGTAGGTGGAGGTCTGGTACACCGGGGTCATGATGGCCCCGGTGGTGGGATCGGGGTGCTGCCCGGCGTGCACGGCGAGCGTGCCGAAGCGGTGCCCGGCGCCGGTGTCGTTGGTGTTCTGGTCGCTCATCGTCGGTCCCGGTCGAGGTGGACGGAAGCGGCCAAGATACGGCTCGCGGAGCGGGGGGGGCAACCCGCCCGGCGAGAACCGTTCTTGCAGGGCCCGGCGGCTCGCCGCCGTCCGTTTGTTGACGGGGGAGCGGGGCGTTTTCTACGTTCCGTCGCGGCCCGCCGCGGGGCGGGCCTTGGCCGAAACCCGGAAGGGGAGCACAGTGATCGACACGTCGCAGCTCATGGTCAGCGTCTCCGGGGTGCGGGGACGGGTGGGGGAGGGGCTCACGCCGGAGGTGATCGCCCACTTCGCGGCGGCGTTCGGGGCGTACGCGCTCCGCCGCGGCCCGGGGAGGACGGTGGTGCTCGGGCGGGACTCGCGGGTGTCGGGGCCGATGTTCGCGCGGGCGGCGACGGCGGCGCTCCAGTCGGTGGGGTGCGACGTGGTGGACGTGGGCGTGTCGGCGACGCCGGGGGTGCAGCTGGCGGTGGAGGACCTGGGCGCGGCGGGGGGGCTGGCGGTGACGGCGAGCCACAACCCGATCGAGTGGAACGCGCTCAAGTTCATCGGCCCGACGGGGATGTTCCTGGACGCGGAGGAGGGAGCGGAGATGCGCGCCTTCCTGGAGGGGGAGATCCCGCGGGCGGGGTGGCGCGACCTGGGCTCGCTGACGGAGGACGACGGGGCGGTGCAGCGCCACCTGGACCGCATCCTGGCGATCCCCTTCCTGGACGTGGAGCGCATCCGCGAGCGGCGCTTCCACGTGGCGCTGGACTGCGTGCGCGGGGCGGGGGGGACGATCTTCCCGCGGCTGCTGGAGGCGCTGGGGTGCACGGTGGAGGCGATCAACCTGGAGACGGACGGCCTCTTCCCGCGCGAGCCGGAGCCGGTGGCGGAGAACCTGGGGGAGCTGGAAGAGCTGGTGCGGCGCACGGGGGCGGTGGTGGGGCTGGCGACGGACCCGGACGTGGACCGCCTGTCGCTGGTGTCGGAGGAGGGGCGGGCGATCGGGGAGGACTACACGCTGGCGCTGGCGGCGCGCCTGGTGCTGGCCCACCGCCCGGGCCCGGTGGTGACGAACCTGTCGACGAGTCGTCTCCTGGACGACGTGGCGGCGGAGTTCGGGGTGCCGCTGGTGCGCGCGCCGGTGGGGGAGATCAACGTCGCGCGGCGGATGCAGGCGGAGGGGGCGACGGTGGGGGGGGAGGGGAACGGGGGGGTGATCCTCCCGGACGTGCACCTGACGCGCGACGCCCCGGTGGCGGCGGCGCTGATCCTCCAGCTCCTGGCGGAGTCGGACGGTCCGCTGAGCGCGCTGGCGGCGGGGATCGGCCGCTACGAGATCGTCAAGGAGAAGGTGGCGCGCCCGTCGCAGCCGCTGGACGCGGTGTACGACGAGCTGGCCGCCCGCTTCCCGGAGGCGGTGGCGGACCGCCAGGACGGCCTCCGCCTGGACTGGCCGGCGGAGCGGAAGTGGGCGCACCTGCGCCCCTCGGGGACGGAGCCGATCGTCCGCGTGATCTGCGAGGCTCCCACGCGCGAGGAGGCCGCGGCGCTGGTGGAGGCGCTCCGCGCGGCGCTGCCGAGATAGGGAACAGGGTACAGGGAACAGGGGACAGCCTGAAACGGCGGAGGCGGCCGGCAGGCGGTGGGACCGGTGTTTGCATGAGGGGTGTCGTTTCCGCCCCTGGAGCGGCCCCCGAGGAAGCCCCCGGAGCGGTATCCAATCACACCAGGAACGCAAAACCCTATGTGCGGCATCGTCGGATACATCGGTCAGCAGCAGGTGGCGCCGCTCCTGATCCAGGGGCTGAAGCGTCTGGAGTACCGCGGCTACGACTCGGCGGGGGTGGCGGTGGTGCGCGACGGGACGATCCAGGTCCGCAAGGAGGCGGGGAAGATCGCGGAGCTGGAGCGCCTGGTCGCGGAGAACCCGGTGGAGGGGACCTACGGGATCGGCCACACGCGCTGGGCGACGCACGGCCCGCCGACGGAGCGCAACGCGCACCCGCACGTGAGCGAGAACGGGGAGTTCGCGCTGGTCCACAACGGGATCATCGAGAACGCGGGGACGCTGCGGAAGGTGCTGAGCGAGCGCGGCCACGTGTTCGCGTCGGACACGGACACGGAGGTCCTGGTGCACCTGATCGAGGAGGTGTACAACCGCGGGGAGGGGCGGGCGGGGGAGTCGCTGGAGCGGGCGGTGGAGGCGGCGCTGTCGCAGATCGAGGGGACGTACGGGATCGCGGTGGTGTCCACGCGCGACCCCAACAAGATCGTGGTGGCGCGGCTGGGGAGCCCGCTCCTGATCGGGGTGGGGGACGGTGAGACGTTCGTGGGCTCGGACGCGTCGGCGGTGATCGCCCACACGCGCGACGTGATCTACCTGGACGACGGGGACATGGCCACCATCACCCGCAAGGGGTACACGGTGCACCGCCCGGCGCAGGGGCCGGTGCAGCGCTCGGTGAGCCGGGTGGACTGGGACCTGGCGGAGGTGGAGCGCGGGGGGTACCCGCACTTCATGCTCAAGGAGATCATGGAGCAGCCCACGACGCTCCGCGAGACGATGCGGGGGCGCCTGCTGGTGGACGAGGGCGGGGTGAAGCTGGGCGGGCTGACGGGGATGGACGAGGAGCTGCGGCAGATCCAGCGGATCATCATCCTGGGGTGCGGGACGTCGTGGCACAGCGGGCTGATCGGCGAGTACATGCTGGAAGACATCGCCCGGGTGCCGACGGACGTGGAGTACGCGTCGGAGTTCCGCTACCGCCGCCCGGTGGTGGAGCCGCACACGCTGACCATCTCCATCTCGCAGTCGGGGGAGACGGCGGACACGCTGTGGGCGATGCGCGAGGCGCGCCAGCAGGGGGCGACGACGCTGGGGATCGTGAACGCGGTGGGCTCGACGATCGCGCGCGAGACGGACGCGGGGGTGTACCTGCACGCGGGCCCGGAGATCGGGGTGGCGTCGACCAAGGCGTTCACGTCGCAGGTGGTGGTGCTGGCGCTGGTCACCATCCACCTGGGGCGGCTGCGGGGGACGCTGACGGCGTCGCGGGGGAGGGAGATCGTGCGGGCGCTGCAGCAGCTCCCGGAGCAGGTGGCGGGGCTGCTGGAGCACGACGAGGCGATCCGGAAGCTGGCGGAGCAGTACCAGGACTCGCGCAACTTCCTGTACCTGGGGCGCGGCTACAACTTCCCGGCGGCGCTGGAGGGGGCGCTGAAGCTGAAGGAGATCAGCTACATCCACGCGGAGGGGTACCCGGCGGCGGAGATGAAGCACGGGCCGATCGCGCTGATCGACGAGGAGATGCCGGTGGTGGTGATCGCGCCGCGCGACGCCGTGTACGACAAGGTGCGCTCGAACATCGACGAGGTGAAGGCGCGCGGCGGGTGCATCATCGGGGTGCTGACGGAGGGCGACACGGAGCTGGCGGAGGTGGTGGACCACGTGATCACCATCCCCCGCACGCACGACGCGCTGACGCCGATCCTGGCGAGCGTGCCGCTGCAGCTGCTGGCGTACCACATCGCGGTGCTGCGCGGGACCAACGTGGACCAGCCGCGGAACCTGGCGAAGAGCGTGACGGTGGAGTGAGGGGCCGCGGGTGAGGCTCCCCGCGGAAAGAAAGGCAGCTTCTCAGACACGCGCGGCCCCGGGCGATCCACTCGCCCGGGGCCGCATGCCGTGACACCCCAACCGGTCCGGTGGGCCCCGCTACGGCAGGATCTCGACGTACCCGTCCGTCCCGTGCACGCGGATTCGCTGCCCGTCCCGGATCAGCCGGGTGGCGTGCTCCACCCCCACGACGGCGGGCAGGCCGTACTCCCGCGCGATCACCGCGCCGTGGGTCATCAGCCCCCCCACCTCCGTCACCAGGCCCCTGATCGCGACGAACAGGGGCGTCCAGCTGGGGTCCGTGAAGGCCGTGACCAGGATGTCGCCCGGTTCCAGGTCCGCCTCCGCCATGTCCAGGACGACGCGGGCCCGCCCCTCGACGGTGCCGGCGGAGACCGCCAGGCCGACCAGCGCGCCGGCCGGCAGGTCGTCGCGCCGGTACGCGCCGAAGATCATCTCGCCCTCCGACGTGAGCACCCGGGGCGGCGTGAGCGCGTGGTACGACCGGAACGCGTCCTCGCGCCGGCGGATGACCTCGTAGTCCGCCCGGTGCGTGCGCACGACCTCGTGGAGCTCCTGGAGGGTGAGCCAGAAGACGTCTTCCTTCTCTCGCAGCACGCCGGCCTGCACCAGGCGCCCGGCTTCCTCCATCAGGGCCTGCTTGTAGACGAAGTAGCGGCTGACGATGCCGTACTTGGGATACTCGCGGTACCCGGCGAACGTCCGCACCCGGTCGATCATCCGCCTGGTCTCCGCGGCCTTCTGCTCCCCGTCCGGCAGGGCCCGCAGGCGCTCCAGCACCTCCTGCTCCTTCTTCCACGCCTCCTGCCGCCCCTGCTCGAAGCGCCGCGCGCCCTCGCCCGGCTCGAAGTTCCTGACGTTGCCCAGGATCAGGGGCACCAGCGTGGTGGGGCGCTCGCTCCAGCGCGGCCGCGTGATGTCGATCTCGCCGGCGCAGCGCACGCCGTACCGGTCGAGCCAGGCCTGGATGGCGTCCCGCGCTTCCCGCCCGCCCGCGAGCCCGGGGAGCTCGTCCAGGAAGCCGTCGTCCTCGACGTGCTGCAGAAAGGCCACCACCTCGGGGTGCGGGCGGATCACGTCCGCGACGTCCAGGAGCGCCAGCCCCATCTCCGACGTGACGTTGCCGGGAACGGACTGCGTGAGCGTGCCGACCGCGTTCTTCTCGCCGAGCCACGCCTGCAGCCGCTCGTTGAGCCACCACGTGGCCTCCGCCACCGCCATGATCACCTGCGTGCTGCGCGGATCGCTCAGGAACCGCCTGTGCTCCTGGACGGCCTCCAGGAGGAACTCGAGGAGCGCCGGTCCCGACCGGGCCGCGATGTCGCGCTTCAACGCGGCGATGGACGCCTCACTGCGCTCGATCAGCCCGGTGACGATGGCCGGATCGGTCTCGATCGGGGCGGGTGCGCCGCCCGCCGGCGGCCCGCCGGGAGCCGCGTCCGGGAGCGACGGGATGAAGCCGCGGTCGATGACGGTCTGCAGCGCGTCCCCGGTGAGCGGATCGGACTTTCCCGCCATCCCCATGAGGCCCGCGCGGCCCGCCGGCGACCCCAGGTGCCGCGTGATGTCGACGAACAGCCTCCCTCCGGCCTCGTACATCGGCGTGAGGGCCGTCAGCAGCCACACCGAGAGCCCCAGGGGCTTCATGGGGTCCGTCATCATCTGCTGATGGCCGACGGAGAGGTAGACGTGGCTCTCCCCGTCGGTCCGTTCGGGGATGGGGAAGAGCGTGGTGATCGGCCGGCTCTGGACGATGTGGAAGCCGTCGTCGGCCAGGCACCATTCGATGTCCTGGGGGCGGCCGAAGTGCGCTTCGATCCGCCGTCCCAGCTCCGCGAGCCGCACCACCTGCGCGTCCGTCAGCGCCGGCTGCTCCTGCCGCTCCGGCTCGATCGCCCGTTCCTGCGTCCCGCCCGCCGGCGAGGCGAGGATGGCGAGCCGCTTGGCGCCGACCGTCCGGGCGACGACCTCGCCGTCGCGCACCCTGTAGACGTCCGCGTTCACCCGGCCGGAGACCAGGGCCTCGCCCAGGCCGAAGCCGGCCTCCACGGAGGCTACCTTCCGGTTGCCCGTGACGGGGTCGGCCGTGAACAGGACGCCGGCCGCCCGCGGGAAGACCATCCGCTGCACGACCACCGCCATGTGGACCTTCCGGTGGTCCACGCCGTTCCGCAGGCGGTAGGTCACCGCCCGCTCGGTGAAGAGTGAGGCCCAGCACCGGCTGACGTGCCGGAGGACCGCCTCCGGCCCCACGACGTTCAGGTAGGTGTCCTGCTGGCCCGCGAAGGAGGCCGTCGGCAGGTCCTCCGCCGTGGCGCTGGACCGGACGGCGCAGGCGGCCTGTAGCCCGAGCCGGGCGAGCGCGCGGGTGATCGCCGCCGCCAGGTCGTCCGGGAGGGCGACCCCTTCGAGGATGCGGCGGACCTCCGCGCTGAGCGTGCGGATCGCCTCCCGGTCGTCCGGCTCCAGGCGCGACAGCCGCTCGAGACGCTCGTCGATCGACGGCGCTTCCGCCATGATCCGCTGGAAGGCGTCCGTCGTCACGCAGAAGCCGGCCGGCACGTGGACGCCCTCGATCCGCGAAAGCTCCCCCAGGTTCGCGCCCTTGCCGCCCACGGCCGCGACCTGCGTCCGGTCGATCTCCTGGAACTCCAGCACGTAGCGGTGGGTCATGTAGCGACTCCCATTTCCACAGGTTCGAGCCCTCGGCCGGGGACTTTTCGGCCGACAACTCTGCAACCCGCCCCCCGTCTTCCGGCAAGCCCCCGGGGGTATTATAATTTGAACACGGCGGGGAAGACGTGCTGTCGGCACCGACGTGAAACGGACTGGGCGCAGGGGAGACCATCCCCCGCGCCCTTCGTGCGTTTCAGACGTCCGTGGCGCGCTCGTTCCGCGTCCGCCGGGGCGCGACCCTCTCTCGCGCGCCGAGCTTGCATCGTGCGACCGTCGCGTCACAAAAGTCAAGCAAACGAGGAGGTGAGAGATGGAGATGGAGCGCCACAACGACGAGCAGATCACGCTCTGGAACGGGACCGCCGGACGGGCCTGGGTCGACGAGCAGGCGCTGCTGGACCGGGTCCTCGCGCCGTTCGAGGACCTGCTCGTCGAAGCGGTCCGCGCATCAGCCGCACGGCAGGTGCTCGACGTGGGCTGCGGCACGGGGAGCACGGCGGTCGCGGTTGCGCGGTTGCTCGCCGGACGCGGCCGCTGCACGGGCATCGACGTCTCGGAACCGATGATCGCCGCGGCCCGCGCCCGCGCCGAATGGGAGCGCGCGCCGGCGAGCTTCGTCCGCGCGGACGCGCAGGTCCACGCGTTCGAGGAGCGGAGCTTCGACATGGTCATCTCCCGCTTCGGCGTCATGTTCTTCGCCGACCCCGTCCAGGCCTTCGCGAACCTGAGGCGCGCGGCGAAGGACGGTGCCGGATTGCGGTTCGTCTCCTGGCGGAGCGCCGCGGAGAACCCGTTCATGACCACCGCCGAGCGCGCCGCCGCGCCGCTCCTCCCCGGGCTTCCCGCCCGGCGTCCCGACGCGCCGGGGCAGTTCGCCTTCGCGGACGAGGGCCGGGTCGCACGCATTCTGGAGGAGAGCGGCTGGACCGCGATCGACATCCAGCCGATCGACGTTCCCTGCACCCTGCCGGAGAAGGAGCTGGTCCGCTACCTGTCGCGGCTCGGTCCCGTCGGCGCGGCCCTGCGCGAGGCGGACGAGCCCACGCGCACCCGCGTCGTCGAGACGGTCCGCGCCGCGTTCGATCCCTACGTGCACGGCGAGGACGTCCGCTATACGGCCGCCTGCTGGACGGTCGGCGCCGCGGCCCGCACCGTGTGAAACAGGCAGGGCGCAGGGGAGACCATCCCCCGCGCCCTTTGCGCGTTCGCCAGCGCCGCCGGCCCGTCACCGGGTCGCCCGGCGGGGGAGCGGTCAGTCCCGAAGGGCGTTGTAGAGCAGCACGAAGCGGTCGATCACGCTCTGGCCGTACGACATGTCGGCCTGGATCTGCGCCAGCGTCAGGCCCGGGCCGCGGTTGAAGCGCGTGGCCACCACGCGCATCTGGTCCAGCGTCATCGCGCCGCCGCGCGCGGCCGGGTAGTCGATGTCGCGCAGGTCGGCCAGGTGGCTCGCGGCGATGAAGATGTTCTGCCGCGGGTCTTCGAGCGAGGCCACGATGGCGTCTTCCTGCGCCTGGCTCATCCGGGCGGGGTCGTAGCCCAGCGTCTCGGCGGCGCGGCGGATCTGCGTGCTCACGTTGCCGAACGAGGTGAGCTGCGGCGGGCGCGTGCCCGGCGCCGTTCCGCGCACCGCCCGGGCCACGCTGTCCACCCACTGCGGGTCGCCGCCCACCTCGTTGTAGCAGACGCCCGCCAGCAGCACCTCGGGGAGCGCGAACCGCTGCGCCGCCGCGCGGATCACCCGCCGGTAGCCGCGCACCCACTGCCGCTTGAACTCGTGGATGGTGTAGTTGCGGATCGTGGGCGTGCCCGCCTGCCAGGAGATGAACTCGCCGGTGGTCCACTCGCGCGTGCCGGCGTCGACGGTCGTCGCTCCCGCCGCCGCCGCGAGGTCGGCATGCGCCTGCGAGGTGCCGCTCTGCGAGACCTGCTGCTCGAACACCACCGTCTCGGTGGTCGCCCCGTCCTCGGTGAGGCGGGCGGTGATCCGGTTGGTCCCCTCGCGCACCAGCGGCACGCGCGGCCCGGCGATCACGTCGCGCCACGAGGAGACGGCCTGGAGGTAGCGCGCCTGCTCGATGCCGCCCTCCTCCACCGTCCACAGGATCTCCAGCCTCCCGCTGCCGCCCGGGGGGAAGACGCCGGGCGCGTTGGTCTCCAGCCGGTAGCTGCTGAACTGGCCCTGCCGCGCCACCGTTCCGATGGACGAGGCGATGTGGTACCGCCCCGCCGCCGCCCCCGGGCGGTAGCGGAAGAGGCGCAGCGCCGGCCGCGCCGCCGGTGATACGCCCAGGCTCGCGCGGCGGCCGCGGCCCACCGCGCGAGCGGCGGCCTCGGCCTCGCGCTCGTCGGCCGTGTCTGCCGCCGCGACGGGCCAGGCACCGGCCGCCGTGGCGTGGCCGTGCCGCGCCACGTGGGCCAGCTCGTGCGCCAGCAGCTCGCGGCCGGTGGGGGTGCCCGGGACGTAGCTCCCCGCGCGGAACGCGATGTGGCGGCCGGCCGTGAACGCCGCCGCACCCAGCGACTCGGCGGCCGACGCCGCGGCGCCGTCGGTGTGCACCCGCACGCCGCCGAAGCTCTGTCCGAAGCGCAGCTCCATGTAGGCGCGGGTCGGGGCGTCGAGCGGGGCCCCGGCGCGCCCCTCGATCCCCGGCGCTTCCGGCGGCCCCGCGTCGCCCGCCCGCGCCGCGGTGCCGGCCGCCAGTTGCAGCAGGGCGGCGGATGCGGGCGCCGCCGCCGGAGCCGCATCCCGCGCGGGCGCGGATGGCGCGGGGGCCCGGGGGTCGGGAGACTTCGATCGGGGAGCTTTCGTCTGCATTCGGGCGATCCTCCTTGCAGGGTGTGCCGTCCGGGGCGGACCGGGGCCGCTGGCGGCGTTCAGCCACTCACCCCTTGATCACGAGCTCGATCGCCTCGCCGGTATCCCTGGGCGCGAGGCCGACCCGCTTCCAAGCTCCGCGCGCGGCTCCCGCGGGATCGCACTCGGGGGGATTCACCCCGTCCATCTGCAGGACCCGCCCCTCCGTCTTTTCCACCAGCCGCTTGAACAGGCCCCCCGCGGGCATCTTCCACCCGTTCTTCTTCTTGATGTTGCGATCCTGCTTGTGCACCGGGATGAAGGCGCACAGGTCCGATCCGCCGGTCTTCTCGAACGTCCTGACGAGCGTCGCGTTGTGGCTTGCGTGGTGCCCCACCTTGTAGAAGACGGTGCGCGCGAGCAGGTCGTCGGTGCCACCGTGTCCCGCCGGCCAGGTGACCGAGTCCCAGCTCGACCAGTTGCCCGTCTGCGCGTCGGCGGCAAAGAGCAGAACCTTGCCGCTCTCCACCAGCTCGATCGCCAGCACCAGGCTCGAGTTGTTGGTGAAGCTGTCGAGGAAGAGCGCCATGCTCGCCGCCTGCTGCATCCAGTCGTCGTCGATCTTCCGCCACGCCGCGTCGGCGTGGTCGTATCGCGCCATCGCCGCGGCGAGCGCGCTCGACGGCGGAGCCTCCTCACGACGCTGGGCACGCGCGACGAATGGATGATCGCCGTCGTCTCCGGACGAGCTTCCGGCGTCGCCCGCATGTGCCGCGGCCGCCCGCACGAACTGCCCGGCCAGCCGGGTCGTCACGGTAAGGGCATGGTCGTAGCTCTCGCCGGTGCGCGGATCCTTGCGGAACAGCGACGCGTCGTCGCGCGGAGGGCCGAGTACGTGCACCCGCACCGATCCCGCGGGGAGGCCGGGCATCTCCAGTACCTGCCCCGGCTTCAGGTAGCGCGGCTTGTCCCTGCCGAGCTTCTTCAGGACGGCCACGGCCCTGGCGGGAACCTCGGGCGGCTCCCTGTCGGCGGACAGCCCGGAGAAGCCCATCAGGTCGGTGAGAACCTCGATCGAGCCGGCGGCCGCGGCGCCCAGCGGGCGGCTCCGGGCAACCTGCCGGAGCGACCGTGCCGCGGCCACCAGCTGGACCCGGAGGTTGTTGTAGTCGTCGCCGATGCGCCGCGCCGAGGCGTCGCGCGGGTCGTCGAGCCAGGACAGCCACACCTCGTTGATTCCCATCGCCGCGAATTCCTTCTCGCAGTGCAGGAAGCCGCTCACGTGGTCGTTGTGCTGGTGGGTGCCCACGACCACGTCGAGGTCCTTCCCGTTCAGCTCTCCGGAGATCTGGCCGGCGATCTCCCTCAGACGCTCGATCGACTCTACGCCGTTCTGGAAGGAGCCGCAGTCTATCAGCATGTGGCTGGTGGAACGCCCGGCGGCGAACGACAGCAGGAAGCAGTCGCCGAGCTCGTTCAGCCGGTACATCCGGATCGTCGCATTCACCCTGGCGGACATGGTATGGGCCCCCGGTCTCAGTGGCGGTGCAGCAGGCTGAAGTTGATGCGCCGTCCGCGCCTGTCGGCGTAGACGTCGAGCTGCGGCTGTACCTCGCCGCCGCCGGTCAGGTACTCCACCTGGTCGCGGAACCGGCGGTAGCTCTTGATGCTCTTGCGCACCACGTAGTCGGCGGAGGCGAGGCTGCCGAGGCTGAGGATGAGCGAGCAGCCGCCGCGGAACGTCATGATGTCGGGCTCCTCCGGCTCGCCGACGCTCACGCGCACCGTCTGGATCAGCGTGACGAGCATCTGCTGGATCTGCCGTCCCTCGCGGCCGGTCCGAAAGGCGGGGCGCACCGTGTGCACCTGGATCGGGGGCACGAAGGCGTCGGCCGCCACGCCATTGGTCACGAAGCGGACGTTCCCGGATTCCTCGCCGAACAGCTGCGACACGGGACGCGACGTCAGCCCCAGGCGGTTGAGGAACGCTTCCCAGTCGTCCGAACCGTACATGGGGGCCTTGCCGATGAGCAGGTCGTGCAGCATCGCCTGTGCGTCCTGCGAGTGGTCGAACAGCGCTTTCCGGTCTCGCGGATCGACGAGCTTCGCGAGGTGCCCCTCCAGCTCGCCGGCGAGGAAGCGCAGGCTGTCCAGCTCCCGCTCCGTGAACTCCGGCCGCTCCCACCGGAGGCTTTCGACGGACAGCGTCCTGAGCTGCGCCGGAAATATCCCCCGCGCCCGGAATGCCTCGATCAGCGCAACGCGGTAGCCGGTCTCGTCTTCGGGCGCGATGTCCAGGTCGGCCGTGATCAGGGCGCGGAAGTAGTCTCCGAACGTGATGTCGACGGGTGGACAGTAGTCCAGGGCCCGGATGCAGATGTGCAGCAGGTGCTCGGCGATCCGGTTCGCCTCCCGCGCCAGCCGTCCCACCAGGTCGCGGCTGATGCTTCCCGCCGGCATCACCCCGGTCCCGCCGGACGCGATGCGGAACAGATCCTGGGTACGGAACCGGTAGATGCGCTGGAACGCGTCGAAGATGGTGGCGACGAGGACGGCGCCGCGGTCGTGCGCCTCCGTGTTGTTCACGTAGTCCGCCGGGCTCGGCTCCAGCGGCTCCCACTCGTTCGCCGCGTTCCAGCGCCCGATCATGCTCCGGAGCGCGCCGCGGCTCCCCTCGAGCGCCTGGCCGAATTGCGTGGCCAGCTCTCCGAACACGGTGTAGGCGTCGAGCCGTCCCTGCGCGCGGAAGAGCTGGTCCTCGACCAGCTGGCGGAAGGTGAACCGCTGCAGGAGCGCCACGATGTCGGCGAACCCCTCGTGGAACCCGGCGACGTCGAGGTTGGTGTCCTCGATGTAGTAATGGTGGATCGAGTCGAGGATGGCATGGGTCGTCTCGTGCGCCACGATGTCCGGGCTCAGGCAGGTGAACACCAGCCCGCCGGGATAGTTCGCGCCGAGCGACTGGTTCGCCGCGTCGAAGTACCCGAACAGGAGCGCGGTCTTGTCCGGATCGTAGTAGGCGTTGGCGTCGCGGATGGCGTGCGGATGGATGCGCAGGTGCTGGACGAACTGCGGCCGTCCGGCCAGGCGTTCGTTCTCGTCGCGCCGCAGCCGCGGGTACCAGACGATCTTCCGGCCGAGCGCCTGCTCGAAGTGCCGGATCGTCTTCATCGCCACGCTGTAGACGAACTGCTGATGGAACTGCGGGACCGCTTCGCTGGGGGCGAGCCCCTGCTGCGTGGCCACCGCTTCCTCGCGGAGGTCGACGGGCTCGTACCAGCAGCCGCTCGCCGGATCGAAGTCGAGGACGTCGACGTACTCCCCCATCGGCCCCGGCTCCACCGGCTCGAAGGGGATGCGGTACACGACTTCGTTGATGCCGGCGGTGTCGAGGCGGGTGGAAAACCCTGGATCGAGCGCGTAGCCGCGCAGGTAGCGGTAAACGGGAGGTGTGGTCATGATGGACCGCGTGCAAGGTGAGCCGACTGATCCCGCCATCCACATGTCGCTGGAACGAATCGGCAAACCTCCTGTCGGGCGCTTCGCTCCGGAGGATATAGATGGACTTACGCTCCCGAATTCACAAGCACGACGGTGCGTCGGCGGCCCACTCGAGCTCCAGCGATTCCAGGCGCCGGGCGGTGGCGCTGGGGAAGTAGGAGAGCTTCTGGTCCGGGACGAGGCGCAGGCCCGGGAGGCGCCGCGTCAGCACCTCCAGCGCGATGCGGCCCTCCAGCCGCGCCAGCGGGGCGCCGATGCAGTAGTGGATCCCGTGCCCGAAGGCGAGGTGCGGCGTCGCGCGGTGAACGTCGAAGCGGAGCGGCTCCTCGAAGCGGCCCTCGTCGTGGTTCGCCGAGATGTACGCGATCTGCAGGCGGTCGCCCTTCCGGACGTGCACCCCGCCGAGCTCCACGTCCTCGTTCGCCGTGCGGTACATGGCGTGGATCGGCGAGGCCGTGCGGAGGGTCTCCTCGATGAGCGGCGGGATGACCGCCGGGTCCTCCCGCGCCGCGGCGAAGAGCTCCGGGTCGCGCGCGAGCTGGAGGGCGCCGGCCGCGATGAGGCCGGCCGTCGTCTCGTAGCCCGCGAAGATCACCTGGAGGAGCATGTTGACCAGCTCGGGCATCCCGAACGGCCGGTCGAGAGCGTCCGAGCCGGTGACGATGTCGGAGAGGGCGTCGTCCCGGGGGCTCGCGCGCCGCTCCTCGATGGCCGCGGCCAGGTACTGCTGGTACGCCACGAAGCCGCGCGCGTGCTCGACGAGCTGCGCGAGGGGCTTCTGCATGGCGAAGATCTCCGTGCTGTCGGTCGTCCAGTCGTTGACCTGCGCGAGATCCTCCTTCGGCAGGCCGAGCAGGTCGATGATGAAGTTCCCCGGGAGGGCGATGGCGAACGCCTCCACCAGCTCCACCCGGCCGCGCGCGGCGAACCTGTCCACCAGCCCCTCCGCGATCTCGCGGAGGATCGGCTCGAAGGCGGCCAGCCGGCGGAGCGAGAGCGCCCGGGTGACGAGGGCCCGCGCGTGGGTGTGGTCGGGCGGATCGCTGGTCACCAGGCTCGGGAGGAGCGGAAAGCCCTTCACCAGCTCGGCGAGCAGCTCCGGCGGGGGAGGGTCGGTGCTGGGCCTGGGCGTGATGGAATCCACGGACGAGAACCGCGCCGCGTCCTTCGCGACGGCGCAGACGTCGCCGTACCGGGTCACGACCCAGAGGCCGAGCGACTCGCTCCAGAAGACGGGCTCTTCGCGGCGGGCCCGCTCATAGAACGGGCGGGGATCGTCGAGCATGGGCGAGGCGAGCGGGAAGTGCTCCCGCCCACAGGCCGACGCCCCCCGGGCTGACGCGCTGGATTCGGACATGGATCGCTCCTTGTTCACGTGGCTCGCCGGCAAGTTACGCAAATGCAGCCCGACGCGCGCGGCCTACCGTCTCCAGGCCCCGCCGACCACCACCCGGATGTAGGGGCCCGCGATGGTCGCGGGCGGGCCGCCGCTCGCCGTGTGCTCGTGCAGCTGCCAGTCCGAGTCGGAGCCGAACGCCGCCAGCAGGTAGCCGGCCCGCAGTCCGATCAGCGGGCCGCGGCCCCGCCCGCCCGGGAAGAACTCCGCGCCGGCCCCCAGGTCCACCACCACCCCGTCGTGGCTCAGCACCGGCTCGCGGCGGTCGGGAAGGGGTCTCGGGTCCGCCAGCACCTCGTCGAAGCCTACCGTGTCGCCCTCGCTCTCGAACCACAGGGCCAGCCCGCCCGCGCCGAGCCCCAGCCGCGGGTAGACCCGTGCCCGCGGCGAAAGGTTCACGACGTAGCCGACGCCCAGCGTCGCGGAGCCGCCGCCGAGCCCCACCGTGCGCCCCTGGTGCTCCTCGTCCCCGATCACGAGCCCGTTGAACTCGCCGCCCAGCATCACCCCGCTCGACAGGACCCGGTACGCGCCGAAGCCGAGCGACGTCGCCGTGCTCCCGAAGGTCGGGTAGCCGCGCGCCGCCAGCCGCTCGTCCAGCTCCCCCGTCGAGATCCCCGACGCCCCCACCGCGATGAACGCGGCGCCCGGGCCCAGGAGCGCCTGCTGCCCCTCCGCGGACCCCGCCCCGCCCGCGCCGAGCGCCAGTGCGAGCATCCCCCCCACCGTGACCCGCCGCGCGATCCCTGCCATGCGTCCCTCTCGTTCGAATGTGTGAACCGGCACCCGTTCGTTTATGCGAAGGACTTTATATAACAAAGTCAATGTGCGCAAGAAGCAGCCTCGTCGGAGCTGCGGTCGTCTGCGCACTGGCGCGCCGGTGGAGTCACGAACTATCATTAATCCTTCCCTCCTCCCTTCTCCCTCCCCTTCCTCCCGAGTCTCCGCCATGCCCCCCACGTCGTCCCAGAACCTGCGCGGCCAGCTCCTCCGCGAGGCGGTGGAGATGATCCGCTACGCCTTCGCGTCCGGGAAGAGCGTCCCCACCAGCATGGTGGACACGGTCGAGCAGTACGAGTCGCACCCGCCGGACGCGCCGCCGCTCGCCCCCGCGCCCCTGGTGCTGGCCCACTCGCGGCTGGCCAGGATCGTGGCCCCCGCCACGCCGTGCGGCATCGTGCTCCTGGCCGACGAGAGCGACGCGGGCCGCTTCGGCTTCCTGGGCCCGGTCGCCCTGGTGCGGCAGCTCATGGTGGTCGCCATCGCGTGCGTGCTGGCGTTCGTGCTCATCAGCCTCTTCGAGTCCGCCGGATCGGGCACCGTCACCGTCGTCAACACCGGGGGATGGAAGCTGCTGGTCAACGAGGTGTGGTGGCTCGCCGCCGCCGGCCTGGGCGCCTCGTTCGCCATACTCTTCCAGGTGAACGAGTACATCTGCAACTCCAGCTACAACCCCAAGTACGCCCCCACCTACTGGGTCAAGTTCCTGCTGGGGGTGATGGCCGGCTACATCCTGGTGGCGCTGGTTCCGTTCGACCTCCAGCGCCAGGGAACCGGGGCCAGCCTGGTGCAGCCCGCCCTCGCCATGCTGGGCGGCTACTCGGCGTCGGCCGTCTACCGCATCCTCACCCGCCTGGTGGAGGCGGTGGAGGCGATCTTCCGCGGCAACGCCAGGGACGTGATCGCCGGGCGGGAGGAGGCGGCCGTCGCCCGCGCCTCCGAGGAGGCCTCGCGCGCCCGGGTGCGGCAGGCGGCGCAGCTGGTGGACGTGCTGGGCCAGCTCGCCGCCGGCGCCACCCCCGACGAGGCGGCGGCCACCATCCGCGGGATCGTGGCCTCGCTGACCCCGGAGGCGGGCGAGGCGGACCCGTCGCCGGCGACGGTCCCGCAGGCGCCGCCCCGCGCCGCGGTCACGGTCGCCGCCACCCCGGAGGCCCTCCTCGCCGCCGCGGGGAGGGGGCCGAAGGAGCCGGCGGAGGAAGCGGCGCCGGCGGGCTGATCTCCCGTCCGCGGCGCGTCCGATCTCCTTGCACCGGGGGCGCGCCGCCGTTACCATGCTCCGCGCCCGCCCGGTCCCCCCCTCCGCGTCCACCTCCCGCATGTCCCTCCTTTCCGCCTTCAGCGGACGCTACCTCGACCATTCGTTCACCACCCGCTCCGGCGCCCGCGTCAGGATCGTGGAGCGCCCGGGCCGGTGGATGGCCCCCGCAGCGCTGGCGGCGCTGGTGGAGGACCTCCGCACGGTCGTGCGCAGCTCGCTCCCGAAGGAGACGCTGGACTACGGCGTGCTGACGGGCGATCCCGACCGCCTGGGCTCCGCCATCCTCACCGTCGTCTACGGCCACGACGACGGGCGCCCGGTGGCGTTCAACGCGCTCAGCATCATGGAGTGCGAGCTGCGGGGAAAGCCCACGGAGGTGCTGCACCTGGGGCTGGTGATGGTGGATCCCGGCTACCGCTCCCAGGGGCTGAGCGGCGTCCTGTACGGCCTCACCAGCTTCCTGGTCTTCGCGCGGCGGCAGATGCGGCCCATGTGGATCAGCAACGTGACGCAGGTGCCGTCCGTCGTCGGGATGGTGAGCGAGGCGTTCGACCGGGTGTTCCCCACGCCGGACCCCGCCGGACGCCGCAGCTTCGACCACCTGTCGCTGGCGCGGCAGATCATGGCGCGCCACCGCCACGTCTTCGGCGTGGGGCCGGAAGCCGGGTTCGACGAGGAGCGCTTCGTCATCACCAACGCCTACACGGGCGGGAGCGACAACCTCAAGAAGACGTTCGAAGCGGCGCCCAAGCACCGCGTCCCCGTCTACAACCGGATGTGCGAGCGCGAGCTGGACTACGACCGCGGCGACGACTTCCTCCAGCTGGCGCAGTTCACCCTGATCGCCGCGCGCGAGCACTTCACCCGCTTCCGCTCGCAGCTCTCGCCGGTGGGGCTGGTGCTGCGCTTCGCCTTCCTCCTCCTGGAATCGCTGGTGGCCCCGCTGCTCCAGTGGTTCGACCCCTCCCGCCCTATGGGTGACCTGCGGCCATGGAAGCAGAGCGCGTGACCCCGGACTTCGACTACGCGGTGATGACCCACCGCAACGCCGGCTTCGTGACCGAAGCCGAGCAGGCGCGCCTGCGCGCCACCCCCGTCTTCGTCTGCGGCGTGGGGGGGATGGGCGGCGCGGCGGTGCAGTCGCTGGCGCGCGCGGGGATGGAGCGGCTGGCCATCGCCGACATGGACCGCTTCGAGGTGTCCAACCTCAACCGCCAGGTCTTCGCGGACCTGCACACCGTCGGCAAGGGAAAGGTGGAGGCCACCGTGGAGCGCCTGGCCGCCATCAACCCCGGCCTGCGCCCCGTCACCTTCGGCGCGGAGTGGACGGAGCGGCTGGACGAGATCCTGCCGGAGTACCGGATCGTGGTGAACGGGATGGACGACCTCGCGGCCGGGATCCACCTGTACCGCAAGGCGCGCGAGCACGGCGCCACCGTCATCGACGCCTACACCTCCCCGCTTCCTTCCGTGACGCTCGTCCGCCCCGGCGACCCGCGCCCGGAGGAGCGGCTGGGCTTTCCGACCGTGGGGAAGCCGTGGGACGCGCTCTCCGGGGAGGACGCGGACGCCTGCAAGATGGCCGAGGCGACGCACGTGATGGTGCACTCCAGCTCCGCCGAGCACATCGACCTGGGCTTCGCCGCGGAGATGCTGGCCGGGAAGCGCAGCCGCCCGTCGTTCGCGCCGATGGTGATCCTGACGGGGAACCTCATGGCGTACGAGGTGGTGAAGCTGGCGCTGGGGAAGCCGTCGGGGGTGGATTTCCGCGGCTGCTTCTACAACCCGTGGACGCTGGAGGTGGAGCGCCCGCGCGCGGCGCCGGTGGCGTGGCTGCGGCTGCAGGTGGTCCGCCGCAAGCTGCGGGAGCTGGCGAATGGCGGCTGACGCGGTCGCCGTCGACGTCCTGGTGACGTGGATCGGCGCGCTGGGCGCCGCCGGCTACCTGCTGCACATCGTCCGCAACCCCAGCCGCAGCCCCCTGGAGCGGCGGGCCGTCCTGCTGCTGGGCGTGCTCACCGTCCTCCTCCTGGTCCGCGGCTTCTCGTGGCTGGAAGCGGACGTGCGCCTGGACCGCCTCACCTTCGCCGCGGCCACGCTCCTTCCGCTGGCCATGGCGCTGTTCGTGGAGGGCCTGCTGCGGCGCCACCTCCCCCGGCCCGCCAAGCTGCTGGCCGCCGGGAGCAGCGCGCTCTTCTTCGCGGTGAACCTGGGGCCGGCGCCGGCGCGGGAGCTCCTGCTCCACCGCGTCTTCCCCGGCGTGCTCCTGGTGATGATGGCCCTCCTGGGATACTTCCTCCTGGCCCGCCGGCGCGACACCCTTTCCCCCGCGGAGAACCGGCTGGTGTCGGGATGCCTGCTGGCCGTGCTGGCGGGGCTGCCGATGGCCGCCAGCGACTTCCGGATGGAGCTGGGCTTCCCCTCGCAGCGCTGGGGCGCCGTGGGTGTGCTGCTCTTCGTCTACACGCTGGTGCACCTGGCGCGGCTCCCGGAGCACATGGGGTGGCGGCTCCGGGAGCTGGGCTGGCTGGCGCTGCAGGCGCTGCTGCTGTCGGGGATGGTCGCCCTCCTCTCGCCGCGGCCCCTGGAGGTGTGGGGGCACGCGCTCCCGCTGGCGTCGGCCGTCGTCCTCCTCTTCGCCATCGGGGAGCGGCTGCGCAATGCCGGAGCGGTGGAGGGCCAGGAGCGGCTGCTGCGCTGGCTGGCGAACGCCCCCACCGGCTCGCGGGAGGAGCTGGTGGCGTGGCTGCGGCGCTACCCGCTGACGGAGCAGCACCTCCTGCTGGGCCCGGAGGAGCTGCGCGCCTACGCGGCGGCGAGCCTGGCCGCCCTCTTCGTCGCGTCGCGCACCTGCTCCGGCGCGCAGTTCCGGCAGATCGGCCCGGACGCCCCGCGCCAGGCGCAGGAAGCGGCGGAGCAGATGGCCGACATCCTGGAGCGCCACGAGATGACGCACGCCTGCCTGCTGGGCACCGACCCGCTGCACCTCCTCCTGGTGAACCTCCCGGAGATCAGCGGCAACCGCGACGCCGAGCTGGAGCTGGAGGTCATC
Source organism: uncultured Gemmatimonadales bacterium (assembly GCA_963733105.1). Taxonomy (GTDB): domain Bacteria; phylum Gemmatimonadota; class Gemmatimonadetes; order Longimicrobiales; family Longimicrobiaceae; genus JAFAYN01. The sequence continues at coordinate 99,586 of CAVTCB010000019.1, forward strand.
CAGCGCCAGGCGAGCCTCGTCCTGCTGGGCCGGCCCGCCCGTGCTTGAGCTGCGCGAGGAGGACCTCGGCGCCTTCTTCGAGGTGCCGTTCCGCGTCTACCGCGGCACCCCCTACGTCTCGCCGATGAAGGCGGACGTGGAGCGATACCTCCGCGCGGACACCAATCCCCTCTTCCTGCGCACCGGCGCCCGCCGCGTGCTGACCGCGCACCGCGACGGCGCGCCGGTGGGGCGCATCGTGGCGCACGTCCACCACGCCTCCAACCAGAGGCACGGGTGGCGGCGCGGCTACTTCGGCTTCTTCGACTGCGCGGACGACCCGGAAGCCGCCGGCCTCCTGCTGGGCGAGGCGGAAGCGTTCGCCCGCGCGCAGGGGTGCGACGAGGTGATGGGGAACTTCAACCTCACCGCCATGCAGCAGGTGGGGGTGGTGACGGAGGGGTTCGACGCCGTGCCCTACACCGACCAGCAGTACAACCCGCCGCACATCCCGCGGCTGCTGCAGGCGCACGGCTACGCGCCGGAGTTCCCCGCGACCACGTGGGAGGTGGATCTGCGGCGGCTGGACCCGGAGGTGCTGCTGGGTGACGCGGCGCGCGAGCGGCTGGCGGACCCGGCGCTGCGGTGGGAAACGCTGCGCGCCCGGGACTTCGGGCGCATCCTGGAGGACATCCGCGGGGTGCTGAACGACGGCTTCGACCGCAACCCGATGTTCGTCCCCCTCACGCCGGAGGAGATGGAGTTCCAGGCGAAGGACATGGCGACCATCCTGGACCCGCGCATCACCGCCCTGGTGCACGACGCGCAGGGCCCGGTGGGGACGGTGGTCTGCATCCCCGACCTGAACCCGCTGCTGCGCGCCACCCGGTCCCGCATGGGCCTCCTCACGCCGTTCCACTTCCTGCGCTACCGGCTCAGGCGCCGGCGCGCGGTCGTCATCTTCTACTCCGTCGCGGGGCGGATGCAGGGGCGGGGCCTGAACGCCGCCATGCTGCACCGGGTGACCACGGCGCTCAGGGCCGCCGGCTACACGCACCTGGGGATCACCTGGATCGCGGAGGTGAACCAGGCCAGCCTGCGCCAGATGCAGAAGATGGGCGCCCGTCCGCTCCACCGCCTGCACCTCTTCCGCAAGGCGCTCGGGTGACGCCGCGCACCCCCGACCGGGAGACGCAGCGCGCGCTGGCGGCGGAAGCCGCCCGCGCGCCCAGCGTGCACAACGTGCAGCCGGCGCGGTGGCGCTTCCCGGCGGACGGCGGGGTGGTCCTCCTCCGCGCCGTGGACCGCGCCCTCCCGGTCGCCGATCCCACGGGCCACGACGTGCGCGTGAGCCTCGGCGCCGCGTGGGAGGGGATGTCCATCGCCCTCTCGCGGCACGGCCTGGGGGTGTCGGAGCCGGAATTCTTCGAGGACGCGGAGGAGGAGGACGGGCGGGCCGCCGTGGCCCGCGCCCGGCTGGTGGACGGCGACGGGCCGGACCCGCTGGCGGACTTCGTGGAGGCCCGCCGCAGCTTCCGCGGCCGGTTCCTCCCTCTATCGGCCGGGGTCCTGGGCCGCCTGGCGGAGGTCGGGGGCGAGGACGTTCGCTGGATCACGGACCCCGCGCCGCTCCCGGAGACGGCGCGGCTCTACGACGAGGCGAGCTACTCCTTCGTGCGCCGGGCCGCGTACCACGAGGAGCTGTACCGCTGGATGCGCCTTTCCCCCGCGCACCCGGACTGGGGGCGCGACGGGCTGAACGCGGAGTGCATGGCCCTCTCCGGCGTGGAGCGCGCCGCGGCGTCCGTGCTCCTCCGCCCGCGCGTGTTCGCGGTCCTCCGGCGCCTCGGCGGCGCCCGCGCCGTGATCTCGGAAGCCGCGCAGATCCGCAGCGCCTCCGCCCTCCTCCTCTTCACCCCGCGCCGCGACCTGGACGACTTCGCCGTGGGGCGTCTCTTCTACCGCCTCTGGCTGCAGGTCGCGGCCCTCGGCGCGGGGATGGTCCCGATGTCCGCCCTGGCCGATTCTCCCGATACGCGCGAGCGCCTCGGCCGCGAGCACGGCATCCCCGCGGAGCGCCGCCTTGCCAACGTCCTCCGCGTGGGCGGCCTGCCCCCCGGCGGCGCCGCCCGCAGCCCGCGTCTTCCCGTGGACGAGCTCCTGGTCTGATCCGAATCCGGACGGAGCGGGAGGAAGGGCGGGGTCTGGGCGTGCCCCCGCTGGCGCGGGGTCGGGCTGCGGCTCCGTAGGGAACGATACCACCGTTCCCAACGGAGGCGAGCCCCGGAAACAGCCCCGGGTCTCGCCGCTTCGCGCTCGCATCCCTCACGCGGGGCTCTCTCGTACCTGTCGTTCTCCCCTCCCCCGCAGGCGGGGGAGGGGCCGGGGGTGGGGGGCGCCGGGGAGGCGCTCCACCCACACGGATCCGGTCTGATCCGTTCCTGTCCCCTGTCCCCTGTCCCCTACAGCCCCTTCAGGTACTCGATCAGCGCGAGCTTCTCCGCCTCCGAGAGCCCCGCGAAGGGCTCCTCGTGCCCGCCGTTCCCCATTCCCGGCCGCCGCGTGTCGTACACCTCCGGCAGCGACCACGGCACGTACCCCGGCGGGTAGCGGTACGTCCCCTCCGCGTCCGGCACCCCGGCGATCCCCACCGAGCCGTAGTCCAGTGCGTGCCCGCCCACCTGGAAGCGCACCGGCCGAGCGCCGGGCGTCATCAGGTGCCGCAGCGTGGGCACCGAGCCGTTGTGCAGGTACGGCGCCGTGGCCCAGAGGCCGGAGAGGACCGGCGCCACGTATCCGCCCGTGCGGCGCGCGTGCACGTGCCCCGCGTACGCCGTCCCCCGCAGCCGCGCCAGCAGGGCCGGGTCGATCGCCTGCCACCGCACGGGGTCGGTCCCCATCCGCTCCTGGGGGACGAGCGTGTTGGGAAACGAGACCAGCCGCCGCGGCCGCGACCCCTCGTCGTACGTGCCGTGGCACGACGCGCAGCGTGCCTCGAACAGCACCCGCCCCGCGCGCGCCCGCTCCTCGTCGACGGCACCGGGGAAGGGCGGCGGCGCGTACTCGTGCGTGAGCCACTGCATCACCTCGCGCACGCGCGGGATGGCCCGCACCGCCTGGTCCGGGTGCATCCCCATCGACGGCACCGTGAAGAAGGTGACGATGGCCGCCAGCGAGTCCAGGTGCGCCGGCTCCGGCTCCGCGGCGCGCCGGTGCGCCCACGGGTCCGCGCCCGGCGGCGCGAAGGTGCCGTCGTACAGCAGCCCGCTGCGCAGCTGCCGCGACCCCAGCTCCGGGATGGAGGTGAAGCCGGTCTCCGGGTGCATCCGGCCCGCCTCCAGCAGGCCGAGCTGCAGCTTGAGCGCCGCCACCCCGTTGGTCCGCCCCGGCCCACCGTTGGGGAACGGCGTCGGCGCGTCGGTCGTCCGCGCCAGCTCCGCCATCCGCTTCCGCACCCGGGGGAGGATCATGCGGCGGAGGGTGAAGCGCTCCCGCGCCCCCATCTCCGGGAACAGCTCGGCGGCGCGCCGGGCCAGCGCGTCGGGGTCGCGCGCCGCGCGCCGCATCCCGCGGTACACCGCCCACACGTAGCCGTCCACGTTCAGCGACGTGTTGGGGAGCCCCAGCCAGGCCTCGCCCGTGGGCTTCCCGCCCGCGTCGTACAGCGTGCCCGAGTGGCACGACGCGCACCCCAGCGTCGCCGCGTCGATGCGGATCACGGGGAGCGGCCCCTTCACCATCCCCGTGACCAGCCCCAGCGGCCGGTCCGAGCGCGGGCGCGCGACCCCGCGCCAGTTGGCGATCCGCTCCGGGTACATGAACCCGAAGCGGCCGAAGATCCGCGGCAGGTCGCCGCGCCCCAGCCGCCCGCCCGTCCGCGCCTCCTCCTCCATCACCAGCGCCGCCGCGACCAGCCGGTACGGGAGCGCGTTGGTCTCCAGCGTGGCCCCGCTCAGCCCCCCGAAGTCGTCCAGGGCGAACCGCACCATCCCCATCGCCGCCGGCGGCAGCTGAACCTCCCCCACCTCCTCCATCGCCCGCGACCTCCCCTGGGCCGAGCACCCGCAGAGCAGGAGCGCGGCGAGCAGGAGCGGGGCGCGGACCGCACGGCCTCCCCTCACGCGGGTGCCTTCTTCCCCACGACGCTCCCGATCCAGATGGGGAGGAAGGGCGAGGTGCACCCCTTCGAGACCCGGTAGTCCCGGTAGAGGCCCAGCCTCTCCCCGAGCGCGATGCACCGGCTCCGCAGGCGCTCGTCCGCGATCCCGATCTGCGCCGCGCACCAGTTCATGTTCCACTGCACCTTCTCGCTCGCCGCGGCCAGCTCCCGCTCGATGTGCTCCAGCAGCTGCTCGTTGAGCGCGTGATTCTCCGCCCGGACGGACCGGGCCTGCACCGACCAGAACGTCCGCTGCCTGAGCGTGGAGGGGTCGTCGCGCCACTTCGCCGTCTCGTTCTTGAGCACGGCCTTCTTCATGATCACGTTCGCGATCGTCCAGTCCAGGAGCTGCGACTGCTCCTTTCCGTCGGCGGCTTCGAGGTCCGCGATCATCCTCTCCAGGTAGGGGACGTCGACCGCCCTGAGGTCCAGGACGAGCAGGGAGAGCATCCTGGCGCTGAAGCCGCCGTGCTTCCAGAGGTGGGCCGCGAGCTCCGGGCTCTTCCCCTGCTCCTTCGCGATCGCCCGGATCTCGGTGTTGTTGGGCCGGGTGCGGTCGAGCCGCTCCAGGAGGGCCTGCGCCTCGGTGGCAACGCTCATCGGGTCGTCCTTTCGTGCCTCGGGAGTGTCGATACGGGGGAGGTCAGCCGCGCACGGCGTACCGCAGGACGACTGTCTAAGTAGACCGGATTCCGGCGGCGCGCAAGCGTCTCCGCGGCACGTGCTCCAGCATTCCCGGGCACCTCCACACCGAACGGGCGGCCCAGCGATGGCACGCTGCCACCGGGAGGCAGACTGTCCAACTCGCCCGGCGGTATGAGCAGCACGCCGCGCTCGTGGAATCCCACCACCTCGTCCAGAATAGAGACGGTTTCGTCCAGCGCCGTTACCCGAGATCTCGCCCAGCACCGCCCTCGATCCCTGCGCCTTGGTCACAGCCCCACGATGCGCGTCACGCGGCCGTAGCAGGCGAGCCGGTCATATTACGATGCACATCGCCCATTGATCACTGAAACTGACCATCGGGAGAAGACAACCGCCTCGGTACATTTTGACCGAGGCGATTGAGTGGAAACCTGCCGTGCCAGGTCCACCGGGAGCGGTCGACTCGACGACGATCAAGGCTGGAGGTGTTTGAACTCGATCCCGAACGCCGCAGGGCTATCTCTGTAGGCGTCGCCGGCCGGATCGACGTACGCAAGCCAGTATTCCGAGGGTGGATCGGCGGCGACCGTCACCGGGTTAAACGTCACGAACTGCGAGAGGGCGGAGGGCTGTGGATCTGCGAAGAAGCTCAGTTCCCGTCTGACCCCAAGAACCTCCTTCACGATCGACTTTGAGAAGCTCGCGACCGCCTTGCACTCGACCCCAACCAGCACCTCGCTGTTCTGAGGGTACCCTGAGTTCTCCTGTTGACCACCACGATGTCGATTTCGTGCCGGCGGCTCCGGTCGTTGACGGTAACGTGCCCGCTACCCAGCGTTTCAAACTCAATGTCCACGTAAAGACCGAGGTGGGGCTTCCATGGGGCGCGACAACCTCGAAGTGCGAATCCCCCGGTCGGATGCGGCCGGGCGACCACTTGAACTGCAGTGCCGCCCCCTTGAACGACAGCGTGAAGCCACGGCCGCTCAGGTTACCCACCACGTATGAGAGGACATACAACTCGTATAGTTTCCCATCCGTCAGCGCGGCCAGCACCTTGTGATCGGCCGCGCTCAGCTTCTGGATGTAACTGGCGAAGAGCTGCTGGATCTCGGACTTCGCTTGGTTTTGGTTCATGGTCAGGCCCCCGTCGGGAGGTTCCGCCTCAGCCGCCGCGAGCCGCTCAATGAGCAAATGCACGCGTCGACGCGGTTCCGAGAGCTCCGGGGCATCCTGAAGATCGATCGTGGCTGCCTCGTCGCCCGGAAGTGGAAGGACCACCGCGCGAACCGGCGGCTCCTCCACCCATTCAGCGATTCGGGTCATGGCCCTCCGATATGTTTCCGCGTCGCGCACGGCCATGAAGCGCTCGAAGGCCCGGAGCATCGCAATCAGCCGATCTCGGGCAGGAAGGAGCCGTACCTCTCCCGTCTCGGACTCCTCGCCCAGATAATGGCTCTGGTCCCCCAACTCAGGTGCGCCGATATTACGGAAATTCGCCTGCACCAAGGTGATAAGAGCCAGATAATCTTCGTCGTTCATGGCAGGTCGGAGACATCGGGTGCGTGTTGTGCCGCTGGCGGGCAGGCTAAGACGTGAGGCTACGGTTTAACGCACAGCTCCGGCACCTCAATCCCGAGACGAGGACTCTTCCAACCTGAGTATCACCTGGCCTTACCTATACGTCTAAGCAGTTGAACAGTCAGGAAGAGCGCCCAGAGGAACAAGAGCATCAGTATGCTAACGAGGAGCACAAATGCCGTACGCTCAAATTCAAAGTTCCAGAATGAGAAGGTCGAATTTTTTAGCACCCAGACAAATCGAGGTAAGAATAGGTATGTAGATATTAGAAATATAAGGAATATCGGACCCGCGCGTCCAGATGCAGCTCCACAGATCTTCTCTATAGTTCTTTCGTTCAATATCATTGCTAACGTGAGGAATGGCGCCTCAGCACTTCCTGAATTGCTGGAAATCGTATCCCTAGAACTACGGTGGCGAATACAAGAAGAAGATTTAATGGGTCAAACGTGTCTTTCAGAGAAAACGGGGGGAGCAGCGTTCTCAATCATCGTCCACCTCGCTTTCGCCGTGCGGTTAGCGCCTCGCCGACAGCTTTCAGAGCTTGAGCCGGAATTTCATATGCAGCGGAAGCCGTTCGTGAGCGGTGAATCTTCCCCGCCATCGCATTCTGCGTGGCCACAAGCATATTAAATTCGTATACCACATGATCCGGCAACGCAAACGTGACTGGCTTGTCCTTCTCCGCAGCCTCTTGCACCTTGTTCAACCAATATTCCATCGTTTCAAGCCATTTCTGCTCGAGTTCTGTCTCGTACCGGATGAGTACATCCCGCAGAAGCGTTGCCGCCCTGGTTCGGGGAAGTTGAAGAAGTAGCGAGACCTCAGCTTCCGAAGGAACTCTGTCGCGGAAGAAGTCACGAATGAGGAAGAACAGGCGTCGGTGCTGTGCGGCGCGAGCGGTATCCGGCACCCCGTCACGTCCAATTATCTCGATGTATTCCGATACGGCGGCTAGGGCCATTCGTTCTACAGCACCTTTGATGCTCGCGTCATCGGAAGACTCGAGTTTAAGTGCGGCAGCCAGCTTCCGCCGAACGGGGGGAGTCAAGAGTCCGTCAGGGAACTCGAACGTGATTTGCATGATACATTCCTTCGAGACTTTGGTGACTACTGAACAATGTGTACAATCGCGCCACCAAAGCCGCAAGAGATGCGTTTGAGCAAATGACTCCAGACGAGCCATCCACCACGGAACCGCACAGCTCGTCTTGTGTCTGGGGTACGTGTGCCCGGACGACTCCTCAAGTGGCCCGCTCTTCACTCATCCATTTGACTGCGGTCTCTGAAGCGGCACGCAGGTCATCGCGAACTCCAGAACCGATTCCGCAGCCACGGGATAGCCCTTGATCTCGCGGCCCACGCCGCACCGCCTCGCTTTGTGGCGCGCCTTCTTCAAACCACCACGTATGCTTGGTGCACGGCCGCGCGGTCAACCTTCCAGCCCTGCGCCTGCCCTCAGCGCGCGATCTCCACCTCCTCGACGTTGTCGAACCGCTCCAGGTCGATAAGCAGGATGCCTGGCCTCGGACGGCTTATTCGGCACCGTCACCGTGACCGTCTGCGCGCCGGAGCGGATGCGGTGGCTCGCAGTGACCCGCGACGACGGCACCGACGGCCTGGTCCTGCGTCCGGTTCGCGTATCACGGGCGGGCCCGGACGTGCGTGCGATGCGGGACGTCCTGCATCCCCGGCGCGGAGCCGGCGGGGAGGCCGTCGTGTCGGTCCGGCCCGCCGATGGACGGGGCCTCCGCGCGCTGGGCGAGCCACATCGAGGCACCCGCCGCGATCCCGCCGAACACCGCGGCGATGACCAGGTCGGAGAAGATGTCCTCGAGCGCCGGGAGCTCGCCCCCCGGCACCAGGCCGCCGACCGCGAAGAACGCGATCATCAGCAGCTCCGCCACCACCGCGCCGCCCACGCCGAAGCGCAGCCAGTCGATCTCGGACAGCCGCCGTCCGCGGTAGACCAGGCTGATGAACACGGCGAAGGCGCCCCCCGTCACGCCGCCGGCGATGCCGACGCGTATGGCCATCCCGACCGCGTCCAGCACGCCGATCTCCGGGGGAACCACGACGCCGACGGTGCGGAGCCCGAGGATGGTCCCGAAGGCGAGGCCGGACCAGGTGACGCCCCACACCACGGCGTTCTTCGCCGCGCCCGCCAGGAGCCGCACGACGTTCCCGGCGCTCATCGGCTCCCTCTCTTCGGCAGGGTGCGCTCCCTTCCGTTCTGCCGCATCACCACCGCCGTCGCGCGCCCGTCGGCGCCGAGCGTGAACGTCAGCGTGATCGGGGTGCCCGCGGCGGAGAACGTCGTCCCCGAGACGTGCGCCAGGGAGTGCTTCTCGCCGCCCGAGGGCTGCCCGTGGAGCCTGCCGTCCTCGATCGTGACCGCGAGGGTGCGCCCGGGGGCGAGCTCGTACTCGCCCGTGAGGCCTTCCGGCCGCGGCGCCTGCGCGGCCGCCGCCGGCGCCCCGGTCCCGGCACGGTCTCCCAGCCGCGTGAACCCGATGCCGCGCACCACCGGGTTGCCGTAGTCGAAGCCCACCACCCTGCCGCTCCCGTCGCGGCGGAAGCGCACGACCATCATGCTCCGCATGTACGTGTCGCGCTCCACCGGCGCCAGCTCCAGCGCCTTTTCCGGCGAGCGCTCGAAGCGCATCACCAACCCGTTCGCTCCCGGCACGATCTCGAAGACCGACCCCAGCTCGTCGCTGCGGTACCGGCCCTCGACCCCCTGGAGGTCGGCCGCGGCGGGCGTCCAGGGGCGGGCGCGGCGGTACCGCGTGACCTGTCCCTCCATCGACTTCATCTCGAAGCGGTCGTTCGACAGGAAGCTCATCTCGAACGCGTCCTGCGAGCGGAAGAACAGGTCGGGGCGCAGGCCGCGGAAGCGGTCCTGCGACAGCGCGACGAGCGGCGGGCCGTTGGCGACGCGGAGCCGGCCCTCGCTCAGGACGAGGCGCATCGGCTCGCCGGTGCGCTCGTCGAAGAAGAGCCCCGCCCTGGCGGTCGCGTCGACACCCGCCGCGCCGGTGGCGGCGGCGGCGGCCTCCGCCCGCGCCGCCGCGGGGAGCGGAGGGAGGTACAGGTCGGAGACGCGCGCCGCGAGCGCCGTGGCGGACACCGGGTCGAAGTTGCACGCGACGGCGATCGACACGCCGTGCTCCGGAAAGTGGCCCATCCAGGTGCTGAACCCGGCCGCGCCGCCCGAGTGCGACACCACCAGCCCGCCGGGCGTCGAGTCCACCATCAGGCCGCGCGCGTACTTGAGCCTGCGGCCGTTGGACAGCCGCGCGGGCTCCTGGATCTTGGCGGTGACGAACGCGCCGAGCTTCCCGGTGGCCAGCGCGTCGGTCCAGGCGACCAGGTCGCCCACGGTGCTGACGATGGCGCCGCCGCCGCGGTTGTTGCCGAGCCGCATGAACGGCTTCCAGCCCTCGCCCTCCTTCTGGTACCCGAGCGCGGCGTCGGGGCCGCCCTGAAGGATGTCGGGGACGTAGGCGCTCGACGTCATCCCGAGCGGCTCGAACAGGCGCCTGCGCGCGAACTCGGCGAACGACATCCCGCTCACGCGCGCCACGATCGTCTTCGCCAGCTCGAAGCCGCTGCTCGAGTAGGACCACTCCTCGCCGGGCGCGAAGTTGAGGCCGCGCTGGCGCAGGATCAGCTGCAGGACGTCGGTCCCTTCCTCCGCCATCGGGAGCATCCCCGTCCAGTCGCGAATCCCGGACGTGTGGGTGAGCAGGTGGTCCACCGTCACCGTGTGGCCGTAGTCGGGGAGCTCCGGGAGGTGCTTGCGGATGTCGTCGGAGAGCGAGAGGCGCCCGTCCTCGACGAGGAGGAGGACCGCCGCGGCGGTGAACTGCTTCTGCGTCGACCCGATGTCGAAGCGCGAGCGCGGGCCGAGCGGCGCGCGGCGCTCGACGTCGGCCAGGCCGTACGCGCGGTTCACCACCACCCTCCCGCGCTGCGAGACGCCGACGGCGCACCCGGGGGTCGCCGGCGTGGCGAAGCCGAAGATCGCGTCGACCTGGGCGGTCCTGTCCTGCGCGTAGGCGGGCGTGCCGAGAAGCAGGGCGGCGGCCGCGAGCGACAAGGGTCTGAGCATGTGCGTTCTCCTTTTGAAGTGCGGGGATCTAGCAGCGTTATGCATAGTACTGCTATGTATAAGGGGCACGGCTGTCCGGAGCGTGCCGCGCGGCGCGCTCCGGGCGGCCCCTCTTATCTCAGCCGAAGCCGAACAGGAGCGGGAACACGATGGCCACGACGGCCGCCCAGGCGCCGTACACGGGGAGGTAGGAGGTCTGCCAGCGCTCGACGGAGGTGAACGAGCCGCGGCCCAGGAGGAAGCGGAGGTAGAGCCAGGCCGACCAGCCGAGGTTGACCAGCAGGACGACGTTCATCCCGAGCGCGGCCACCCGGTTGGGGGTGGAGCCCATCTCCGAGATGCGGGCGGAGATGGCCGCCAGCGCGACGGCGTCGGCGACGAGGGCGCTGACCACCAGCGCGACGAGGAGGAAGTCGAAGGTGTCGCGGGGCGCGTGCGGGTCGCGGGCGGAGACGGAGTAGAGCAGCAGCGCGAGGACGAGCACCAGGAGCAGGTCGAAGGCGATCAGGATGTTGCGCTCGATCTGGATCCCCCGTCCCGACCACGCCATGGTGGCCAGGAAGAGGAGGAGCATCGCCGCGAAGAGGGGGGTGAAGAGGCGCGTCAGCACCGGCGCCATGTTCTCGATGACGCTCTGCTTGGCCTCGACCAGCCAGGAGCCGACGATCACCGCGCCGGCCGCGCCGCAGGGGATCAGCCACCCCTGCGCCGCCCACTCGGCGTCGATCCCGATGGCCTGGTACATCCCCAGCGTGAAGGCCACCAGCACCCCGCCGCCGAGCGCGATGAGCACGTAGTAGATGAACAGCTCGCCGGAGAAGCGGACGTAGTTCATGCGCGCGACGCCGTCGCGCCAGCGTCCCCCCGCGTACGCGACCCCCACCACCAGCCAGAGCGCGATCGGGAGGTGCAGCGCGAGGAGCGGCTCGGTGTCGCTGCCGTCGCGGAAGGGGAAGACGTTGGCGACCACGGCGGCGGCGGCGAAGGCGAGCGCCAGCCACAGCCGGGCGCCGGTGCCGGCCCCGCGCTTCCAGACGAAGTAGCCCGCCAGGAGGGGGAGGACGAAGAGGCTGGCGTTGCGCCCGTAGAACGCGGCGTTCCCGTCGTCCGCCAGCCTCAGGCCGAACAGCTCCGGCACCTTGACCGCCAGCGCTGCGGCCGCCGCCAGCGCGAACGCCACCAGCATCTCGCGGCGCGTCTCGCCGCCGGCCGCGTCCGTGGCGTCGGGCGCGACGATCAGCTGCTTCCAGAGGCGCTCCGAGTGCTCGCGGGCGAACTCGTTCGCGATCGCGTCCTGCGCGCCCATCCGCTTGACCGCCACCACGAACGCCTCGTCCGGCGACAGGCCGGCCTCCACGAGGGTGTCGATCTGGTCGCGCAGGTGGTCCTCCAGCTCCTCCACGTCGGCGGGGTGGATCCCGCGGCGGCGGCCCAGGTAGGTCCGCCACTGTTCGATCTGTTCCTCGAGCGGGTTCGCCGCGTTCGACATCGTCATTGCCTCAGCCCAGCAAGAGGGTAAGGAGGGGCGTCCACCCGCCAAGGAGCGACGCCGTGAAGATGAGCCAGATGTTGCGCAGCGCGGCGTCCACCGTCTGCCACTGCTTCCGCTGCTCCGTCAGCTCCGCGAGCCCCTGCTCGGTGATGCGGTAGTACTTGCGCCGGCGGCCACTCTCCGAGGTGCCCCAGCTGCCCTCGATGTGGCCGTGCTTCTCCAGCCGGTGCAGCACGGGGTAGAGCATCCCGTCCGTCCACTGCAGCCGGCCGCCGGACAGCTCGCCGACGCGCTTGAGGATCGCGTAGCCGTACGTGTCGGCCTCGGCCACGATGGCCAGGATGAGCGGGGTGGCGGAGGCGGCGACCAGGTCCTTGCCGATGTCCATGCTTGGTACGCGCGTCGCGAGGGATGAGCGGCTACCTGGCAGTACTATACATTGGGATTCTATGTATGTCAACCGCGGTGCGCTCCGCTCCGCACCCACCCGCCCGGCCCCCGGCTACTGCACGACGCCCCTGCGGAACCGCGCCTCGGCGGTGTCCACGTAGGCGCGGTAGCCCACGGGGTCGATGAACGGGTCCGCCGGGTTCCGCGCCGTGGCGCGCGCGACGAACTTGCGGTACCTCCCCCACAGCCTCGCGTGCGAGCTCACCCAGACGTCGGCGGGGAGGCTCCGCAGCACGCGGAAGCTGCGCTCCAGGTCGGCGCCCTGCTCCGGGTACCGCATCCCCTGCAGCACCACCAGGCTGCAGGCGCTCACCACGTTCAGCACGCGGCCGCCGTCGCGGACGGGGAACGACCAGGAGGTGCAGCCTCGGGTGTGTCCGCCGGTGACGTGCGCGGTGAGCGCGACCGGGCCGACGCGGACGGTGTCGCCGTCCCTGAACCGGCGGTCGACGCGCGCGGCGGGGTAGCGGAGGAGCCCGATCCAGATGAGGGCCCGGAGCGGCAGGGCGATGTCGGGGTCGTCGCCGCCGGAGGCGAGGGCGTCCGCGCTCGCTTCGCTGGCCCACAGCTCGGCGCCGGACGCCCGCTGGAGCGCGGCCAGCCCGCCCGCGTGGTCCATGTGCGGCTCCGAGTTGATCAGCACCCGCACGTCCCGGACGTCGAAGCCGAGCCTGGCGATGCTCGCCATGATCATCGGGGCGGTGCCGGGATAGCCGCCGTCGAGCACGACGTGGCCCTCGGGCCCGGTGACGAGGAAGGCCGCGACGTCGTTGGCGCCGACGTAGTACAGGTTGCCGGCGATGCGGAACGGCTCGGCGGGCCGCTGCCCGCCCCGGTCCGAGCTGGCCTTCCACTTCCCGCCGAGGAACACGGCGAGGACGGCGACGAGTCCGAGCAGGACCACCAGCCCGCGTCGCCTGGTGAGGTGGAGCAACGTTCATCCTCCCGGTTGTGGGCCCGCGCTCAGTGCTCCCGATTCGCCAAGCGCTTTGCATCATAAAGTCGATTCTCGCGCGGCGCAAGTGGCTCGTTGCCGGCCCACCTCCGCCGGAGCTCCACTCGCGGCACGGGGCACGTGCGCCGGTTGCCGGAACCTTCCCGGCGGGCCAACTTGAAGCTGGCGCAGGCCCCGTCCGGCGAACGTTTCCGGCGCACCGGAACCCCCGCGCTCCTCTCTTTGTCATGGACCATGATGAGCAAGGTCAAAGTCCTCTTCTTTGCCGCCGACCCTCTCTCCGCTCCACCGGACGGACGCGCCGCCCGGTTGCTGCTGGACGAGGACGTGCGTCAGCTCCGGGAGAAGGTGCGCGGGGCCGCGCACCGTGACGAGCTGGAGTTCGACGTGCGCTGGGCGGCGCGGACGGACGACCTGCTGCAGGCGCTGAACGAGACGCGGCCGCAGGTGGTGCACTTCAGCGGACACGGCGGGAGCGATGGATTGGTGCTGGTGAGCGCCGACGGGCGGCGGACGCATAGGGTGAACGCACAGGCGCTGGCGCAGCTGTTCGAGCTGTTCCGCGGCGACGTTCGGGTGGTGGTGCTGAACGCCTGCTTCTCGCTCCCGCAGGCGGAGGCGATCGCCGCGTCGGTGGGGTGCGCCATCGGCACGCGCAGCGAGATCTCCGACGCGGCGGCGATCACCTTCGGCGCCTCGTTCTACCGCGCCATTGCGTTCGGCCACTCGGTCCGGGCCGCGTACGAGCAGGCGCGCATGGCGCTGACGCTGGAGCATTTCGACGACCGGGAGTGTCCGGAGCTGGTGGTGCGCCCGGACGTGGACCCCTCGCAGCTGGTCCTGATCGCTTCCGGGAGCACGGACGCGGCAGGGGAGAAGACGGGTGTCGCCCCTCCTCCCGGGGCCGCTCCGCTCCTCGCCGCTCCGTGGCGGGACGCTGGTGCGGCTCGGGGCGCGAAGTGGATCGGGGCGGGGTTCGCCGCGCTCGTGCTCACGGTGGGAGCCGTGCTCGCCGGCGAGATCCTGCTCGACCGCGATCCGTCCGGAGGCGCGCCGGTGTCCGCCGTCCAGGCGGGCTCCGATACGCCCGGGAGCCCGGTGCCGGACGGGGCGACTCCCTCCACCCGCCTCCCGTCGCCGGTCCCGCTCGTGGCCTCCACGAGATCCGGCGATTCGAACACGGCGGCGGAGCTGGACGCTGCGAGGACGCTCTACCAATCCAGAAACTATGCCGCAGCGTTCCCGCTCTTCCTGCGGGCCGCGGAGGGAGGGAGCCACGAGGCCATGGGGTTCGCCGGGACCATGTACCTGAACGGCGAGGGGACGGCCCGGTCCCCCGAACTGGCGATCGTGTGGCTGCGCCGGGCAGCGGAGGCGCGGGACCCGCGCGGCATGAACGGGCTGGGCGTCGCGTACCAGAGGGGCGAGGGTGTGGACCGCAGCTACCGGTGGGCGAGACACTGGTACCGGGCCGCCGCGGAGGAGAAGGGATACGCGGCGGCGATGCTCAACATGGGCAGCCTGTACCGGCAGGGCCTGGGCGTGGACCGGAACGATACGACGGCGCTGGAGTGGTACCGGAAGGCCGCGCGTGCTGGGTCCCTGGAAGCCATGGCCGACGTCGCGCTGATGCACGAGCTGGGGCTGGGGACGCCCCGCGACCCGGAGGAAGCGCTGCGTGGGTACCGAACCGCCGCGGAGGAGGGATCGCCCCGGGGAATGTTCGCGATGGGGCGGATCTACCAGGACGGGATCGGTGTGCCCCGGGACTACCGGGAAGCGAAGAACTGGTATCTCCGGGGTGTGGATGCCGGGTCCGCCGACGCGATGAACAACATGGGCGTCCTGTACCACAACGGCTGGGGTGTGCGGCGGAACCGGGCGGAGGCGATCCGCTGGTTCCGCCGGGCCGCGGCTGCGGGCTCCTCCGTCGCGAAGGGCAACCTCGCCGCCCTGGAAGGCGGCTGACCGATCGTTCGGACCACGCCGGGCGCCGTGCCGCACGGAGCGTTTCTACGTCCCAGGGGAGATGAGCGCATCCACCACGCAGCCGCAGGTGCTGCGCACCACCGCGGGGGAGTTCCCGCTGCACGAGTACCGCCTCCGCCTGGCCGGGCGCGAGTGGACGGTGCTGTACACGGGCACGGTGCTGACGCACGAGGAGGAGCAGCGCTTCCTGCGCGAGCAGCGGGAGCACCTCCCGTACGGGGTGGTGCTGTGGCCGGCGGCGGTGGCGCTGGCGCACGACGTGGCCTCGCGCGCGGAGACATTCCGCGGGAAGCGGGTGCTGGAGCTGGGGGCGGGGACGGGGCTCCCGGGGATCGTGGCGGCGTCGCTGGGGGCGCGGGTGGTGCAGACGGACCGGCAGGAGCTGGCGATGTCGGTGTGCCGGCGCAACGCGGAGCGGAACGGGGTGGGGGAGATCGAGCACCGCCTGGCGGACTGGACGGCGTGGGAGGACGCGGGGCGCTACGACTGGATCATCGGCTCGGACGTGCTCTACGGGGAGGCGATGCACCCGCACCTCCGCGCGATCTTCGCGGCGAACCTGGCGCCGGGGGGGCGGGTGCTCCTCTCGGACCCGTTCCGGGCGACGAGCTTCCGGCTGCTGGAGGCGATGGAGGGGGAGGGGTGGAGCGTGGCGCTGGCGAAGTGGAACGTGGGGGAGGAGGCGACGCCGCGCCCCATCGGGGTGTTCGAGCTGTCGCCGCCGCGGGAGGGGGCGCCGTGAGCCGCCGGCCGATCCAGCCGACGATCCGCATGGGCGGGGAGGACCCGGCGTCGGGCCTCGGGGCGCGGCTGCGCGAGGCGCTGGCCTCCTGGGCGAGCGGGGTGGCGGTGGTGGCGGTGACGGACGGGGACGAGGTGGAGGCGATGACGGCGACGGCGTTCAGCGCGGTGTCGGTGGACCCGCCGCTGGTGCTGGTGTGCGTGGGCGTGCACGCCCCCATCCTCCCGACGCTGCTGGAGGAGCGGCGCTTCACCGTCGGCTTCCTGGCGGAGGACGACCGCCGCACGGCGAGCTACGTGGCGCAGCGGCTGCCGCTGGACCGGCCGCTCTTCCCGGCGGAGGGGGACCCGGTGCCGGCGGGTGCGCTGGCGGCGCTGGTGTGCCGGCTGTGGGCGGAGTACCCGGGGGGGGACCACGTCATCCTGGTGGGGGAGGTGGAGCGGGTGGAGCTGGGGCGGGAGGCGGGGCCGCTGCTGTACTTCCGCCGCGAGTACCGGGTGCTGGGGGACAGTCCGGCGCGGTGAGGTTTGGGCGTGATCCTCTCGTTTCTCCTGCTCCTGGACTCATGGTCGCACTGCGCGAGGCTGAAGTCGTCTGCCTTGCTGGAAGTAGGGCCTACAGCGTCACTTGGTGAATGTAGCAGCGGTTACTGGCGGTAGAGTACGTGCGCGTATTGTACTCGCGAGCTGGTACATAGCAGATCTGGATACGTGGCTCACGGAATGCGGCGAGCGCAGCACCGACAGTGGAGAGCTTAGTATTCATCGGTGCAACGACCACGTTGTAGTCTGGACGGTGCTCTACTTCCCGCAGGATGCTTTGACACGCAGCCTCCGGATCATCACATCCAAATTCGAATGAATTAACCTGTTGACGAATCAGGAGGAGACGCTCGTGGAATTGAACGTTTAAGCCGTGTAGGTGGGGCCCGATGGCAGTGCCCTCATCGCAACGGCCAGAGAGAGGTGCGCTGGTTCGTAGGAGCGGATTAGCCGTTCCGCTCGGTCCGTTTCGAAGCCGACGAGAACGAGCAGGTGCTCGCCAAGCGATGGACGCATCTGGCCAGGATAACCGAGGACAGACCGCACATCATCGAAACCGCGGCTGAGCCAATCACCATAGCTTGCTGCACCCGAATAGGTGACAAGCACGTCAACATCGGGGCCACGTAGATCTCGTAACAAACTGAGGAGGATGAGCAGGTTCTCATGGGTAAACGTCGTAACATCAACGAGGATACGCTGCACCTCTGGCGAGAGGGCCTTTTCAAGCGACACGCGTGCGGCATCAGCAAATCCGAGAGGGCTTCGCCCATCGAAGTGAACCACTAAACCTTTTTCTCCAAAGTGGCTCCGGAGCGTCCGCGAATTGGAGGCCATGACTGATGACCGAAAGCCTCGGTTCTGAAAGAGAAGGGCGGACTTTACCAATTCACTTGAGATCGCGCTCGGGATGCTGGTGCAGCGCGGCTCGAAGCTGATGCTGCAGAGCAGGAGGTCGACATCTCCCGCAACCCGCTCGTTCAGTTGAGTAAGTGGTATTCCCCTAGGCATCAGTCGACCTCGAAAAGGCTCTGCTGCTCACCTTGCAGAAGGCTGTCAGCACCTAAATTGCGAACTGCGCGAACGAGTGATGCCGGCTTAGTCAGTGCTTTGCGGATCACCTCGCTCCGGACGAATTGATATCCAGCGAAGCTGGTCGGATCAAGCGTGAAATGCGGCGCGAGTCTCCGGGTGAAGATATAAAGTGCTGTTCGGCTGGTTCCCTCCTTATTACCGATAAATGATCGGTGAAAGTAGCCGAGTCGCACGCCGAGATCCAGCACTTTTTGAATTTGCTCATCTGGAGGGTCCGAGAAGGCGATTGAGAACGTACGCCGCTCAGATCGGTTCGAAAGCATAATCTGCTGGAAAAGTCCTCCAAGAGCTTGCACTAGGTTCCGGAGCTGCGTCACTTCCTCACTTGCCTCATCTAGCGCCAGCTTGTCAAACTCTGCAAGCAATTCGTCAGCAAGGTCGCGCACCACTTGATTCTGGATATGTGCCGGGATAACGCGGACCGTCTGCCCACCTGTGTTAGCTTGTGCGATCGCCCACATTCGCGATGCCGCTTCCAAAAAGTGGCGGATAACACCGTCTGAGATATGGACTAGTTGATCGAAGCCAGCGTAACTGTAGCTCGAGCCAGACTTACTGCGCCCCCTAAGCCTCTTGATGAATTCTGGCCGTGCATATCGGGCCACATCGTCACTCGCTCGATGTCCGCGCCCATGTTCCGGAAAAGCTTCCCGGATCTCGCCAGCGATCGCGGCGATCCTTGCCTCCTGATCTCGATCCGGCGGGAAGAACTCATCAGGGGAGACTTCCCCAATCGCTGGATGTAGCCTCTTCTTCACGATCTCGGCAACACGCCCATAATATTTACTGCGGCCACGATTTGTTGTATATACTACATCAATGTTAACCTCGGAATAGTCATGCGGCGCCTCGATCTTTGTGCCAACCACAGTGCTGTAAGTCTTGTATCGCAGTTGTGTTGAGATCTTGAGGCTTATATCGGCAACTGTCCGATACGACACCCAGGTGTTCAGAATGCGAGTTTGTATTAAGTTCAGGTTATCAGCATCATCAATCAGGAGATACACAGGGCCATTAGGCATGAATGGGAGGCGCTTCAGTCCCTGTACAAGGGGAAGCATGAAGTCCAAGTATCCTGCTAGGGCGCCGTCGTATGGAAGTGGAGTCGATAAGAATGACAGCCTGCGAAGGTATTGTGCCGCCTGCAGATACATATCATCGCAGACGCGTTGCATCACCTCGAATAACTGGTCATGTGAGGCCGTAGCATCTACAATGGGGAGTTCAGTGAATAGGCCAGATCGGCGGACCAGACGGGAAAACGTCTGTTGATAGAAATCGATAATACGAGCGGCGGACGCACCGTCTGCCTCAGCGATCGGTGCCTTACGCAGGGCGGCAAAGGTGCGTGCCGCAACTGCAGTCGTGAGGAGGTGCTCATTTAGAATGGTGCTTGCGTTCTGATCTTCCAGCCGAACGAGCTCTGTTACCGAAAGGTCAGTCTTCTTGATGGGGAGGTAAACCCCGAAAAACGCCTGCTCACGCAACGGCCGGCTATCTTCCTTTGCGGCCTGACAGTCTGGCTCCAAGTAGCGAAACATCATGCTCTTGCCCGAACCTCGGGGCCCGTGTAGGAATGTGTGGCCTACCTTCTCGACCATTGTAAAGTCAGAGAAGACATCCACAAACAGCGAGACCATCACGTCTGCGGTGAGGTCTTCCGGTGTCTGAACGGCAAATGGGTTTCGTGCTTCAGGCATTCGCGTCGCCTTCTAGGGTGCGTTTCAGCAGATCACCACACCAAAGCATGTCCCTGCCAGGTACGACAAGACCCTCAGGACGAAGCGCCTCGAGGAGGTCTTGCGTAGGATACCCGCGATCTTCGAGGCGGTAACTGATCCTTGGGTGGAACTCGCGAGCTATGTGATCTAAGAATAAAATTTCAACCTTCAATTTGTCGATGCGGATCCCCCACGGCGCCATGTAGCGCGAGCAGTAAATCCGTTCATAGTGCATCTTGTGTGTGCGCTCTAAGATGTAGTCGAGAAGGAAAACTCTCCCATCATCCTTTCCCACCATCTCGGTTGCGAGTTCGCGGGTGAGAACATATCGGAGCGACACCTCGTGATTATCCGGATCTATGGTTACGGATTTCAGACTATCTGCATAGTGATGATATGCCTTGCTCTTCTCTGGGAGCGCACCCGCCCCTAAAGCAAAACGTGCTGCACGTGTATGGTCTTCCGCAAGCTCATCAGCGAAGCGGAGCAAGGCGGCGAGGAGGTGCAACCGGACTCGTTCATCGTCAAGTTTCTCCTCTGCGGCGGTAATTTGTCCAATACGGTCCTTGCTACCCGCTACCTGCCCACCGTGTGCCTCGGCAATTAGGCAGATCATGCGAGCTCCGAACGCATCAACATCATCGCCTCGAACCTGATGGAGCGTCTCGTAGACCCGCTCCTCATGCCTTTCCCGTCCTAATGCGTTTCCAACATCGTGCAGTTGAATCGCTACGAGCAGGATGAAGACTTCGAGTGGGCTAAGTCCCAGGAACTTATCGCCAGACACGAGTGCAGAGGCACGCTCAATTACCTTTGCAATGTGAGCCTCACCGTGATCCGTAAGAAGTCCAGGATTAATCTCTTCACCGGCGTTCGCCTGCCTACGAGCCTCAGCCGCCGTAGCCAGGGCGACCGCATTACGATGTGCGTCGCTTAGGCGCTCCGATATCGCATCGTATCGCCGCGAGAGAGCATTCTTCTGTCTAGCCCCTCGTTGATTGGCTGGTGCCCACCTAAGCCATTCGTCGAGACGCTTATCGTTGAGTTTCATGCTGCGGTCGGACAGTGTACACTCGTGTCAGATCTTCCGCCGCCAGTAACTTGGAGAACTGATTGAAAAACTGCCTCCGCGAGTAGCGGGGGCACCGCGTTGCCGACCTGCTGCTGCTGAAAACCTATCGAGCCATAGAAGGTGAAAGAGTCGGGGAACGACTGTAGGCGTGCTGCCTCACGGATTGAAAGGCCTCGATGCTCGAATGGATGGACCAGCATGTTCTTGCGAAAGTTTCCGATTACTTTCGCCGGCTCCTCCGCGATAAGCCGGTGATAGATGCCAGTGTGGCAACCGGAACGGTCGGCGTAGTTCGACATTAGGTTGGGTGGAATGTGCTCCCAGTTGCCTCCCTGTGGAACATGCTGGTACCGCTCAATAATATGAGGTGCATTGCGAGTAACTAGATGATTGCAGCACTCTGCGAGTCCTCCTCTACGGTGCCGCGCGTAATCTGAGGGCGGCTCCGTCCGATACGGAAGGCGGCATACCGCCGCACCGTTATCCAGCAGCGGGAGATCAGAAAGGGCATCCCAGACACAGATAGGCTCAGCACGACGCGGGGCTGGGAGCACCTCTGCATGCCCATCCCTCGACCCGATGACGAATAGGCGTGAGCGCCGTTGTGGCACGCCGAAATCAGCCGCGTTGAGCACACCCCATGATACGGTGTAGCCCGTGGCCTCAAGTTGAGATCGGATTTCGTGGAGGAACAAGCCATCCTCGGTCTGTAGCAGACCACTCACATTCTCCACCACCACCCACGCTGGCTCTAAGGCATGCACGACCCGCAGTAACTCCAAGAAAAGCCAATTGTTCGGATTGCTCCGAGTGCGCGTCCGCTGGTTCGACGTCGAGAAACCCTGACACGGCGGGCCACCAAGAACTATTAGTTCCTCACCTTCGAAGACATCTCGGGAAGGGGGCACATAGGACCGAATATCGCCGACATAGCACTGCACACCTGGGTGATTGGCCATATACGTGCGCGCTGCCTTGCCGTTAAGTTCGACGGCGAACCTCACATCGACACCTGCCGCGATGGCCCCCAAAGACATGCCACCAGCACCGGCAAACAGGTCGAATCCAATCATGTGGGGTAGAGACCGTGCGCCGACCGGCCTAGTTCCTAGGCGACGCGCGTACGAGGAGGGGATCGAGGCAACCAGCGTCCACGTGCTCGGGGGCCGTTGCCGAGAATTGGGAGACAAAGGACAAGGCTACACTATGTGAGCGTCGGGAAGATACGCTGGATAACCTGAGACTGTCAATTTTATGTATGCCCTTATTGTACTTGTTCACCTCGCTACCTCTGAGCGGCCGCTGCAGCCGTGGAACATTTAAGCTTCTGCAACACCCACCCCACCCTCTCACCCTGCATTCCGCGCCCGCTAAGATCCCGTTGATGGTCGCCACCCCGTATAGCTCAGCTCTCCACACCACCGTTCCGGACGGCTCGGCTCCCCGAGTCAGAACTCCGCGCAGGTCAGGAAGAACACCACCATCAGCCCCATCGCCGCGAGCTGGAACCACAGCGCCCGCCTGCGAAGGCTCCACCCCCGCTCCGTGAAGTGCTTCCGCCCGAGAAACGCCCCGCGCGTGAGCGCCGTCCAGGTGCTGGTCCCCGGCGCCGTCTCCGACACCGACCCCAGCACCGAGACGAGCGCGTACCCACCGCAGGCCCCCATCGCGAAGAAGAGCAGGATGCACAGGGCGTCAGGCATGGGAGGGCCCCCTCCGCCCCCGGTGCCGATCTCCCATAGGACTCACCGGCACGCCGGGCGATCCAGCAGCCAGGCCGCCGCCGCGTCCACCCCCGCGTCGCCTGAGCTCGGGTCCTCCCTCATCGATCCCCCCACCGGCTGGTCCGGCTCGATCACCCCGCCGTAGACCCGGCGCGTGCGGTCCGCGAACACCGAGGTCGCCAGGCCGATCTGCGCCCCGTCGCGCAGGCGGATGCCGGCCACCCCCGTGGAGAGCCCCGCCGTCCCCGCCCCGAAGCTGCGCGTCTCCGGCCGCCCCCGGAACGCCGTCGCGATCGCCTCCCCCGAGCTGGCCGTCGTGGAGCCCGTCAGCACCGCCACCGGCGGGTCCGGGCGCCTCAGCTCGTACGGCGCGGACACGCGGAACCCCGAGGGCGCAAGGTTGATCCCCGCCTCGCCCGCCCGGTAGTACCACGACGTCCAGCTCGAATCCGGGTCGACGAAGTAGCCCACCACCCCCGATCCCACTACCGGCCCCAGCCCCAGCAGCATCGGCCACATGTTCCCGCCCGGGTTCGCGCGCAGGTCCACGATCCACCCGCACGTCGGAGCCGAGCCGTCGAGCTGGCGGATCATGTCCTGCAGCTGCTGCGCGAACTCCACGTCGCCCCCCGAGCCGCTGAAGCCCGGCACCCGCAGGTAGCCGAGCCGCTCCCGCACCCGCTCCGCGCGCGGCGGCGAGGTCGGCGGCGCGGCCCCCCCCGCCTGCGCCGGCTCCACGAAGTAGCTGTGGTTGTCGCCCAGCCCCTTGATGGCGTAGCGGATCGCGGGGTACGTGTCCCGGAACGTCTGGGCCGCCCCCGCCCGCTGGACCACGTCCGCGCGGAACACCGGCCAGTCGATGCGCTTCCGGTTCACCGACCGCTGCTGCATGACGTCCAGCGCCTCCGTGAGGTAGGAGAGCGCGTCGGGGGAGATCGCCGGCTCCGGGGGAGGCGGCGCGGTGGACTCCCCGCCGCACCCCGCGGCCAGCACCGCGAGCGCGCAGAGCGCCGCCGCGGCGCCGGCCTTCCGGAAGCGGGCTACCCGCCCGACGCTCCGCGCGCGCACCCGCACCCCCTCAGCGACCGCGCGGCAGGCGGAGCCCGCCGCTCACCGGCTGCGGCACCGCGGAGGAGCTCGCCGTGCTCCCGCTGCCGAGCTGGCCCGCGCCGTTCGCCCCCCAGCAGAACGCCGTGCCGACCGTGTTGATCGCGCAGGTGAAGTGCGAGCCCGCGGCCACCGCCGCCCACTGCTCGCTCCCGGTCACCGCGCGCGGCGCCTGGCTGCACGAGACGGTGCTGCCGATCCTCGACGTGCAGGTCTGCCCCGCGTCGAGGACGCCGAGCTGGCCGAGCTGGTTCGCGCCCCAGCAGTACCCGCGGCCGTCGCTCGTCACCGCGCACGTGTGGCCGAGCACCGAGTTCCCGGAAGAGGCGCTGACCTGCCGGAAGGCGAGGCCGCCGCTCACCGGCACCGGCACCAGGCTCGCCGTGGTGCTGGACGTGCCCAGGGTGCCCACGGTGCCGTCTCCCCAGCAGTAGCCCCGGCCGGACGAGTCCAGGCCGCAGGTGTGCAGCGAGCCGCCGGAGAGCGAGGCGAAGCGGACGGACCCCGCCACGTCGGTGGGCGCCGTGTGCGTGCCGGTGGTGTTGGTGCCCAGCTGGCCGGCCGAGTTGTCGCCCCAGCAGGTGGCGACGCCGCCGCTCCGCAGGGCGCAGCTCTGGAGGAACCCGGCGGAGACCGCGGAGGCACTGCCCGGGAGCGTCGCCTGCCGCGGCGTGCGGCTGCAGCCGATGGTGCCGCCGCCGAAGGCGCACGTCTCCGTGGTGGCGTAGCCGAGCTGCCCGTTCCGGTCGCCGCCCCAGCAGTACACCTGTCCGTCCCTCGTGCGCGCGCAGGTGTGCTGGAAGCCGCCGCCCCCGAGAGAGGCGAACTTCAGCCCGCCCGCCACCAGCGCCGGCACCACGTCCGGAGTGGAGCGGCCGTTGCCGAGCTCGCCGACCCCGTTCGCGCCCCAGCAGTAGGCGTCGCCGTCCGCCGTCAGGGCGCAGGTGTGCCTCCCCCCCGCGCGGATCTCCACGAACCGGAGCCCGCCCGCCACCTTCACCGGGACGGGGCTGTTCGCGATGGAGTTGTTGCCGAGCTGGCCGGTGCCGTTGCCCCCCCAGCAGTACGCCTCGCCGTCCTCCGTGAGCACGCAGGCGTGCTGCTCGCCCACGGCCAGCGCCCGCTGCGGCTCCAGGCGCCCGCTCTCGTCGGGGTCCGTGGGGGAGTCGCAGCCGGCCGTCAGGAGGGTCAGGGATGCGAGCAGCATCAGCGTCGTGGTGATCTTCACGTCGACCTTGCCCTGTAAAGAAGGATGGTGTCCCGGTGGCGGGTTGACTCAGTGTTAGCGGAGCGGCGGCCGGCGGGCAAGGGTGCCGTAAACAGGCGGAGCGGTGCCGGCCCGAAGGGGCTGATCGTTGCCCGGACGGGTCCGCTGTCCGGCTGCGGGACCGCCCGTCCCACACCCGGACACTCCGCCGCCCGCCCCGCTCCGCGGCGAGGGGGCGCAACCGGCTGCGCGGCAGGGAGTTGTCCTGCGCGGCGGGACGCGGTCCGGGAGATGCCCTGGGATGACCCTGCGCGGCTCCCTCCGATACACCCCCCCTGGAACAGGGCTCCATGAAAACCGGTGTCTCCTCCCTGGACTTCAAGCTCAGCCTCCGGATGCTGGTCCGGTACCCCGGGCTCACCCTGGTGGGCGGCCTGGCGATCGCCTTCGCCATCTGGGCGGGCGCGGGCACCTTCGAGTTCATCAACCAGGTGGTCCACCCGAAGCTGCCGCTGGCGCAGGGCGAGCGGATCGTGGGGATCAAGACCCTGGACCGCGCCACGGCGAGGGCGGAGGCGCCCGCGCTCCACGACTTCGCGCGCTGGGCGGAGGAGCTGCGCACGGTGGAGGAGCTGGGGGCGTTCCGGCTCGTCCAGCGCAACCTGATCTCCGCCGGCGGGACGGCGGAGCCGGTGGAGGTCGCGGAGATCAGCGCCTCCGCGTTCCGGGTCACCGGGGTGCCCCCGCTGCTCGGCCGGCACCTGGTGTCCGCCGACGAGCGGCCGGGCGCCGCCCCGGTGGCCGTGATCGGCCACGAGGTGTGGCGGCGGCGCTTCGCGGGCGACCCGGGGATCGTGGGCCGCGAGATCCGCCTGGGGCGGAGGGTGCACACGGTGGTGGGGGTGATGCCCGTGGGCTACGGCTTCCCGGTGGACCAGGGCCTCTGGACCCCGCTCCGGCTGGACCCGCTCGCCTTCGCGCCCGGCCAGTCCCCGCGGGTGCGGGTGTTCGGCCGCCTGGCCCCCGGCGCGACGCTGGAGGAGGCCCGGGCGGAGCTCGCCGCGCTGGGCGAGAGAGCGGCCGCCCAGCTCCCCGCGACGCACGGGCGCCTGCGCCCCCAGGTCATGCCGTACGGGGAGTCCATCATGAGCTTCTCGCGGGCGGAGTCCGCCGGGTCGCTGTCGGTCAACCTGTTCCTGGTGATGCTGCTGGTGCTGGTGTGCGGCAACGTGGCGCTGCTGATGTTCGCGCGGGCGGCGTCCCGGGAGGGGGAGCTGGTGGTGCGCAGCGCGCTGGGGGCGACGCGCGGGCGCCTCGTCGGCCAGCTCTTCCTGGAGGCGCTGGTGCTCGCGGCGGCGGGCGCGGCGCTCGGCCTGGCGGCGGTGGAGGCCGGGCTGGCCTGGGCGTTCGAGATGGTCCGCGCGTCCACCGACTTCTTCCCGTTCTGGCTCCGGCCGAGGCTCTCCCCGGCGACGGTGGCGTACGCCGCGCTCCTCACCGTGGTCGCGGCGGGGGTGGCCGGCGGGGTCCCCGGCCTCAAGGCCACGCGCGGCCTGCGGGCGGGGCTGCAGAGGGCGTCGGCGGGCGGCGGCGGCTTCCGCTTCGGCGGGGTCTGGACGACCGTGATCGTCGTGCAGGTCGCGCTGACGGTGGCTTTCCCCGTGGTGGCCTACGTGCTCCACACCGAGGTGGCGGAGCTCCAGGCCGTGGACGTCGGCTTCCCGGACGAGCAGTACCTCGCGGTGCGGGTGGAGATGGACGAGGCCGCGCCCGCGGGCGCTCCGCGGGCGCGGCCGGCGAGGAGCTCCGGGCGCGGTACGCCGCGGCGGTGCAGCGGCTGGAGGAGCGCCTCGCGGCCGAGCCCGGGGTCCGGAGCGTGGCCTTCGGCGAGACCCTGCCGCGCTTCTACCACCCCAGCCGCTGGGTGGAGGTGGAGGGGAGCGGCGGACCGCTCCCCTCCGGCGGCGAGTCCGCCCACCGGGTGACGGTCGCCTCCGTGGCGCCGGGCTTCTTCGAGGCCTTCGAGGCCCCGGTCCTGGCGGGGCGGGGCTTCGGCTCCGGCGACCTCGGGTCCGGCGCGCGGGTGGTGGTGGTGAGCGAGTCGTTCGTGCGGACCGTGCTGGGCGGCCGCAACGCCGTGGGGCGGCGCATCCGCCACCTCGCGACCGCGGGGGGCGCGGACCCGGCGGTCGCGGCGGCGACGCCGGAGCCGTGGCACGAGATCGTGGGCGTGGTGCGGGACCTCGGCGTCCCGCAGGGCGAGTACGACGGCAAGGTCGCGGGCCTCTACCATCCCGTCGCCTCCGGGGGCGCCTACCCGGGCCACCTGGCGGTGCGGGTGAAGGGCGACCCCGCCGCCTTCGCCCCGCGGCTGCGCGGCGTCGCCACCCGGACGGAGCCGGATCTCCGCCTCTACGAGATGCAGCCGCTGGACCGGGCGAACGGCGGCGAGCTGCAGTTCTGGTCCTTCTGGTTCTGGCTGGTGACCGCGGTGAGCGGGGTGGCGATGTTCCTGTCGCTCGCCGGCATCTACGCGGTCATGGCGTTCACCGCGGCGCAGCGCACGCGCGAGATCGGGATCCGGGTGGCGCTGGGCGGGACCGCGCACCGCATCGTGCGGGCGATCTTCCGCCGCCCGCTCACCCAGGTGGGGGTGGGGATCACCCTGGGAGCCCTCCTCAGCGCCGGGCTGGTGGCGGCGGGGGAGGGAACCGAGATCACCGCGGCGAGCGCCGCCGCCCTCGCCGCGTACGCCCTGGGGATGACGGGGATCTGCCTGCTCGCGTGCATCGTCCCCACGCGCCGGGCGCTGGCCGTGGAGCCCACGGAAGCGCTGAGGGCGGAGGGGTAGAAGGAAGTCGCGTGAGGGATGCGAGCCCGGAGGGGCGAGACCCGCGCGTAGTTTGCGCGGGGCTCGACTCCGTTGGGCAGCGTTGTTTGCTGCCCTACGGAGCCGCAGCCCGACCCCGCGCCAGCGGGGGCACGCCCGAACCCGGACCGCCCCGTGTCTCACCCCGTGTTCCGCAGCCCCGCGGAGATCCCGTTGATGGTGGCGGCGATGGCGTAGTTCAGCTCCTCGCTCTCCGCGCCCGCGCGCTTGCGGCGCAGCAGGTTCACCTGCACCAGGCTCAGCGGGTCCACGTACGGGTTGCGCAGGCGGATGGATCGGGCGAGCACCGGGTTGTCCTCCAGGAGGCGCCCCTGCCCGGTCACGCGCAGGACCATCCGCCGGGTGCGCTCGAACTCCTCCGCCACCCGCGAGAACATCCGCTCGCGCAGCCCCTCGTCCTCCACCAGCTCCGCGTAGCGCCGCGCGATGGAGAGGTCGGCCTTGGCCATCCCCATCTCCACGTTGCGCACCAGGTCCTGGAAGAGCGGGAAGCCCTCCATCATCTCCCGCAGCAGCCCCTCGCCCCCCTCCGCGCCCTCCGCGAAGCGCTCGAAGGCGTGCCCCACCCCGAACCAGGCCGGGAGCACGTGCCGGCTCTGCATCCACCCGAACACCCAGGGGATGGCGCGCAGGTCGTCCAGCCCGCGCGCGTCCCCGCGGCGCGCCGGGCGCGAGCCGATGCGGGCGTGCTCCAGCTCCCCCACCGGCGTGGCCTGCTGGAAGTAGGGGAGGACGTCGGGGTTGTCGAAGACGTGCTCGCGGTAGAACGCGTACGCCGCCGCGGACATGGCCTCCATGGCCTCCTCCCAGCGGGCCTCCCGCTCCGGCTCCGGGGCGTCCGGGCGGGCCAGCGCGTCCAGCGACGCCGCCACCATCAGCTCCAGGCTGCGCTCCGCCAGCACCGGGTCGGCGTACTTCCACCCCAGCACCTCCCCCTGCTCGGTGATCTTGAGCTCCCCGTCGAAGGCGCCCGGCGGCTGCGAGGTGATGGCCCGGTGCGTGGGGCCCCCTCCGCGCCCCACCGTCCCGCCGCGGCCGTGGAAGAGCCGCAGCGTCACCCCGCACTCCCGCGCGACGCGGTGCAGCTCGCGGTGCGCCTTGAAGATCTCCCAGGTGCTGGTGAGCATCCCCCCGTCCTTGTTGGAGTCGGAGTAGCCCAGCATCACCTCCTGCCGCCGCCCCCACGAGTCCAGGAGCCGCGCGTAGTCGCCGCGCGTCCAGAGCGCGCGGCACACCGACGGGGCGTTGCGCAGGTCCTCGATGGACTCGAAGAGCGGCACCGGCATCAGCCCGGGATCTGCGCCCTCCGCGGCCACCCGCACCCCCGCCAGCTCCGCCAGGCGCACCACCGCCAGCACGTCCTCCACCGAGCGGGCGCCGCTGATCACGTAGCTCTCCACGGCCTCCGGGGGGTAGGTGCGCTTCAGCTCCGCGACGGCGCGGAGCGTGTCCAGCAGCCCCACGGTCTCGGGGGAGGGCGGGGGAGGGAGCGCGCCGCCTTCCGCGTCGGCGCCGGACAGCTCCTCCAGCGCCCGCTCGTGCACGCGGGCGTGCTGGCGCACGTCCAGCACGTGCAGGTGGAAGCCGAACGTCTCCACCTGGCGCAGGAGGGGGCCCAGGAGGAGGCGCGCCAGGCGCTCGCCGCGGTTGCGGACCAGGCTCTCGCGCACCAGGCGCAGGTCGTCCAGGAAGGCGCGTGCGTCGGGGTAGGCCCGGGGGTCCGCGGGGTCGGCGCGGGCGGCGCGCAGCCGCCACCCGGCGTACCCCAGGAAGCGGCGGTACACCTCGGTGGGGGCGCGCGTCTCGGGGGCGGGGTCCAGGGAGGGGATGGTGCCGCGGTAGCGCTCCAGCGCCGCCCGCAGCTCGGGGGTGACGGGGGCCTGGAGGGTGGAGGGGCTGAGCCGCTCGACCAGCTCTTCCAGCGCCCCCACGTAGTAGTCCAGCACCGTTTCGCGGGCCAGCCGGAGCGCGGCGCGGGTGACCTCGGGGGTGACGAACGGGTTGCCGTCGCGGTCGCCGCCGATCCACGAGCCGAAGCGCACCACCTGCGGGAGGTCGCGCGCGGGGACGGCCTCCCCGAAGGCCCGGCCGAAGGCGTCGGCCATCTCGAAGTACAGGCGGGGGAGGGTGGGGACCAGGACGCCGGGGTAGTAGTCCAGCCCCATGCGCACCTCGTCGATCACCGAGGGGCGGTGCCGCCGCACCTCGTCGGTCTGCCAGAGGGCGGTGACCTCGGCGGCGATGGCGGCCTCCTCCTCCGCGGCCTCGGCGTCGGTGAGGGGGAGGCGGTCGAGGCGCTCCAGCGCCTCGGAGATGCGGGCGCGCTTGAAGAGCACGGTGCGCCGCGACACCTCGGTGGGGTGCGCGGTGAAGACGGGGACCACCCGCACCCGCCGCAGGGCGTCGAGCACGGCGTCGCGCCCCACGCCCGCGTCGCGCAGGCGGAGGAGCGTGCCCAGGAAGGTGCCGGGCTGCGGCGCCTGGCCGGCGCGGAGGCCGGAGGCGCGCCGGCGCCGCTTGCGGTGCTGCGTCTCGGCCAGGTTGGCCAGCTCGAAGTAGGTGGAGAACGCCTTGGTGAGGCGGTAGGCGTCGCGCACCTCCAGCGCGTCCACCCGCCGCTCGGCGCGCGCCATGAGCTCGTCGCGCCCGCCGCCGCCGCCCGCGCCCTCGCGGTGGCCGATGGCGAGGTGGCGCAGCTCCTCCACCACGGCGTACAGCGCCTCGCCCTCCTGCTCGCGGATCACCTCGCCCAGGAGCATCCCCAGGGAGCGCACGTCGCGCCGGAGCGGGGCTTCCTTGAGGTCGCCGGTCTCCGCGGTCAGCTCGGCGAGCCGCTCCGCGTGCGCGTCCACCTTCCAGAAAGGATCGTTCTCGGCCACTCCGCACCGCCTCCGGGATCTGGGTTCTAGAGCCACCGCTCCAGCCACGCGGAAAGAATGGGGCTCGTCATGAAAGGTGCCACGGAACCGGGCGGGGGTCTCGCCGCTTCGCGCTCGCATCCCTCACGCGACGGGCCTCTCCAGTAGGGCGGCTTCGGTACCATGATGTGCAGAGGGGCACCCTCCCGGTTCCGGGGGAGTGCCCCTTCTCCATTCCCGCAGGCAAGTATGTACGGCTCAGCCAGGGCGTCCGGCTCGGCAGAAGGCTTGGAACGTGGGGGGCTGCACGGTACCTTGTGTCGAGGTGGCGGTTTCGATCCCGGTCCAGCATCCGCGGTTCCACATGGCCCAAGATCTCGAGTACAAGGTAGTTGCCACCGGCACGGGCGACGCCCTGGAGAAGGAGGTCAACAATGCCCTTTCACAGGGTTGGAAGCTTTACGGCCCCCTGGCGGTGGCAGGGGACAAGGGTGGACGCCTGTTCGCGCAGGCGCTGGTTCGCGGCAGCGCCGCCGATTCGGTCCACGGCAGTCGTGGTGCGCTCACGTTCTGAACTGACGTCGACCCGTTGAGCCGTGATTCTCTAGACCCGGCTCACAGACGTGCAGAGGGGCGCCCTCCGGTCCATCGGAGAGCGCCCCTCCTCATTTTCCGTCGATCTTCGGCCTTACTGCTTCCACGTCGTGATCAGCACCACGCCGTTGGCGCCGCGGACGCCGTACATGGCAGTGGAGCCGATGTCCTTGAGCACCTCGATGCGGGCGATGTCCGCGGGGTTGATCCCCAGGAGCGGCGAGCGTCCTGGTTTTCCTGCTGCGCACCGGGGCAGGGCTGGACACCGTGCGCGCCTTGTGGCGGGGGACCGCCGCGGGAGGGCCGCCGCGAGCCCCGGCCCACCCGCTCGGGCCCGACGGCGCGCGGCTCGAGCGTGCATGGCGCGCGCACCTCGACCGGGTGCATCCGGTCCCGGCCGATACGCTGGAGATCCTGCGGAGCGGCTGCTGAGGCTCCCGCTCAGAACCGCCGCTGCCACTGCAGGAACATCCCCAGTACGTTGGTCGTCTTCGGGTCCTGCGACAGGGTGAGCGAGGGCTGCTGCGCCAGGTAGCGCGGCTCCCAGCTCGTCACCCACTGGAACCCGGTGAGCGTCCGGTACTCCAGCCGCATCCCGGGGAGCACGAAGGCCGTGCGCCCCTGCCCGGCAATGAACCAGCGGCTGCTCAGGTACCGGCCCGCCTCGAACTGCGCCCCGCGGAACACGTTGAAGTAGCCCTGCAGCGCCAGCTCCGGCGGGAGCGGGGCGGGGGTGACGTTGAACACGTCCAGGTTCAGCGACCGGCGCGCCTGCTGCTCGATCTGGTCCACCACCGTCCCCACCGCCGTCGCGCCGAGCTGCTGCGTCGCCAGCGCACCGATCGGCCCCAGCAGGACCCCGCCCCCGCCCGTGCCGCCGCCCAGGCTCCCGCCCGCCCCGTTCTGGAGGAGCGAGGAGGACGACTCCCCGAAGGCGAAGTAGCTGAGCAGGTCCGACTCCGCGATCGGCGGCTGCGCGTTGCTCTGCACGGTGAGGCGCGGCGTCCGGAGCGTGCCGCCCACCAGGAGCTGGATGGCGAACGCCGGGCGGTTGACGAGGCGCACCTCCTGCTCCGCCTTGAGCTGCAGGATCGGGTCGATGGGCGACTGCCCCAGGAAGATCACCGACCCCTGCGTCAGCCGGATGCGCCGCCCCGCGAAGGTGTACTCCCCGCGCTCCGTGTTGATGGTCCCCCGCAGCGCCAGCGACTGCGTCGCGCGGTCCATGTTCACCGTCAGCGCCCCCGTCTCCGCCGCCGTGTACACCTGCACGTTCGCCTGCGAGTTGCGCACCCAGGTGTCCGGGGCGATCGACACGTCCACGTCCACCCGCAGGTTGGCCAGGAGCGGGTTCTGCACCGGGAGCACCCGGAGCGCCGCCGTGTCTCCCAGCGCCGTCACCGAGGGCGCGTCGATGTCGATGCGCTGCGCGTTCAGCTCCGGGGCGTACACCACGCCGCGCCGCACCCGGAGGTTTCCCGTGAGGCGGGCCGCGGTCCAGGGGCCGTCCAGCTCCAGCTCCGCGTCCGCCTCCACCTTCCCGTACTCGTTGTCGAGCACGCGGGCGTCGCGCGCCGCCAGCCGCAGGTCGAAGCCCGGCTGCGTCAGGGTGGACAGGTCCAGCCCGCCCGCCACGCGGAGGGTGCCGCGCCGGCTGCGGGCGGTGAGGGAGTCCACGACCGCCGTGTCGCCCTCCACCCGCACGGTGCCGACCAGGTCCTCCAGCTCCAGCCCCGGCTGCACCACCTTCAGCGAGCCCAGGTCCAGGTTCACCACGCCGCGCACGTCCGGGTCCGCCCGCGTTCCCCGCACCGCCAGCGTCCCCACCACGCGCCCGCGCACGTCCGACACGGCCGGGGTGAAGCTGGGGAGCGCCTCCAGCGGGAGGGAGTCGGCGCGCACGTCCAGGAGGAGGGGGGCGTTCGCGGCGAAGCGGGGGCCCTCCACCCCGGAGAGCGCCAGGTTGACGGGGAGGCGGCCCTCCGCGGTCAGGAGCACCCGCGCCCCCTGCCGCAGGTCGGCGTCTCCGCGCAGCACGCGGTCCGCGTACGCGAAGCGCGCCCGCAGGTCCGGCACCCGGACCGTGTCCACCACCCCCTCCACCACCCCCGCCGTCCCGGAGATCACCGGGTTCCGGCCGGTACCGCGGAGCTGCGCGTCCAGCGAGAGGAGTCCGCGCACCCGCAGCGAGTCCTGCATCAGCGCCAGCACGTCGCCCACCTGGAGCCGCTCCACCGCCACCCGCAAGTCCGCCGGCCCCTCCGTGGGGAGCCGGCCGTCCACGTAGATCCTCCCGCCCTGGCCGCTGCGCAGCTCCACGTCGCGCACCTCCACCCCGCTCCCGGCCCAGCTCACCGCGCCCGGACGCGGCGCGCGCCAGGTGGTGGTGTCGAAGCGGAGCGCCAGCGCCGAGTAGCGCACCTCCTTCCGCTGGGGCGACACGGTGAACGCCGTGGTCGCCCGGTAGTCGCGCCGCTCGTCCTGCCGCACCAGGACGTCTGCCGTCCCGCTCCCCTCCGCCAGGCTCCCCGCGTAGCGCACCCGCGCGCCCACGCTGTCCAGGTCGAAGCCGCCCGCGCGCACCCGGTCCAGCTCCGCGTCCAGCGTCAGGTCGGAGCGGGAGGTGGGGGCGTTCAGCCAGGCGTACGACACCCGCCCGCTTCCCACCGTGGTCCCGAAGGCCACCAGGTCGCGCATCGCCGCGCGCCCGCGTACGTCGAAGCGGGTGACGTTCCCGGACAGCGTCCCCGCCGCCTCCAGGCTCCCCGCCAGCGAGTCGCGGGGGATCGCCAGCGAGGCGGTGTCCACCCGGAGGGTGGGCTCCGCCGGGCGGCCGGTCGCGGCGCGCTCCACCTCGGTCGCCAGGGCGACGCGGAGCGAGTCCATCCGCGCCCGCTCCACGGCGCGCGCGATCCCGGCGGGGCGGGGAGCCACCCGGCCGCTGTCCGCGGGGAGGAGGCCGGCGAAGCGGGCCAGGGTGTCCACCCGCACCCGGTAGTCGAGCGTCCCGCTCCGCCCCGCCACCAGCCCGAAGCTCCCCCGCGCCTCGGCCAGCGCCGAGCCCAGCCGCACCGTGCCCCGCTCCACGGTGGCGAGCCCGCCCGCCAGGCGGGTGAGGAGGCGCACCGAGTCCACCTCCGTGCTCCCCAGGCGCGACCCGGTGAGGTCCGCCGCGACGGTGGCCGTCATGGTGGCCGGGTCGGTCCCGCGCCCCACGGCCGACGCCGTCCCGGTGAGGCGGGAGGAGGGGGCGCGGAGCGTCACCGCGCGCGGGTCGAAGGCGCCGAAGCGGGCCCGCACGTCGTACTCCTTCCCGGCGCTCGCCAGGTCCAGTCGGCCGTCGGCGTCCACCCGCCCGCCGTCCTGCACCGCCAGCCCCAGCGAGAACGCCAGGTCGCGCCGGGTCCCCGTGGCGCGCACCGTCCCGGTGGCGCTCCCGTGCAGCTGCGCCGCCGGGGCGAAGCGCCCCACGGTCTCCAGGGAGAGGGGGAGCGCCCGCACGTCCACGGCGAAGCGCCCGGCATTGCCGAACGGGATCCCCGCCTCCCCCACCAGCCGCGAGCGCCCCGTCGGCGCCTCGTGCGTCACGTCGCCGCTCACCGCCAGCCGCGTCGCCGTGGAGCCGTCCACCGTCGCCCGGCCGGAAAGGAAGCCGGCCAGCGGGAGGTCGGGGTTGAAGGCGCGCACCAGCGCCGTCTGCAGCGGGTCGAAGCGGAGCCGCAGGTCGCGGGCGCGGAACGCCTCCCCGAAGCCCACGCCGCCGTTCGCCACCACGTGCGAGCGCCCGGTCTCCGCGCTCCGGTGCACCAGGTCCGCGGCCAGGCGGAGGTCAGCCGGGGTCCCGCTCAGCCGCGCCGTCCCCTCCACCGTCCCGGCCAGCGCCAGGTCGGGGCGGAACGCCTTCGCCACCGCCACCTGCAGCGGGTCGAAGCGGAGCCGGAGGTCGCGCATGCGGAGCACCTCGCCGAAGGCCACGCCGCCACTCGCCACCACGTGGGAGCGGCCGGTGGACGCGCCCGTGTGCACCACGTCGGCGGCCAGCCGGAGGTCGCGCGGGGTCCCGTCGAGGGTGGCCGTCCCGCGGACGCTCCCCTCCAGCGGGAGCTCCGGGTTGAAGGCCTTCGCCACTGCCACCTGCACCGGGTCGAAGCGGAGCCGCAGGCCGCGCATGCGCAGCTCGTCCCCGAAGGCCACGCCCCCGTTCGCCACCAGGTGCGAGCGGCCCGTCGCGGCGCTGCGGTGCACCAGGTCGGCGGCCAGCCGCAGGTCCTCGGGCCTCCCGTTGAGCGTCGCCGTCCCCGTCACCGTCCCGCCCAGGGGGAGGTCGGGCTTGAAGGCGCGGGCGAGCGCCACCTGGAGCGGGTCCAGGCGTACCCGGAGGTCGCGCGCGGCGAACACGCCGGAGCGGCGGACCACCGCCCCGTTCGCCACCAGGCGGGAGCGCCCCACCTTCGCGTCCCGGTGCGCCAGGTCCGCGCGGAAGTCGAACCCCGCGCGGGTGCTCCCCGTCAGCGTGGCGGTCCCGGTGATCCCCCCGCCCACCGGGAGGTCCGGCCCCGCCGCGCTCACCAGCGACAGCTGCAGCGGGGCGAAGCGGAGCCGCAGCCCCCGGGCGCTGAAGCCGCCCGCGGTCCCCACCGTGCCGTCCGCGACCACGCGGCTCACCGAGCGAGCGCGGTCCGTGAACGCCACGTTGCCGTCCACGCGGAGCGCCTCGGGGCGCCCCGCGAGCGCCAGCCGACCGTCCAGCGTCCCCTCGCGCGGCGGGTCCACCGCCGGGGCGAGGCGGCGGATCAGCCGCGTGTCCACCCCGGCGAAGCGGAGGTCGCTGGGGCCCAGGCGGAGCGAGTCGCCGAAGGTGAGGTCCAGGTGCCCGGCCAGGCGCGCGCGGTCCGCGGCCAGGCTCATCTCCCGCGCCACCACCCGCGTGCGCTCGCCGCTCCGGGCTACCGCGAGCCGCAGGCTCCCCCCGCCGCGCTCCGGGAGCGGCGGGTACGCCCAGCGGAGGTCCGCGAAGGCCAGCCGCGGCGCGGCGGCCGTGGCGCGGAGGTCCCCCGTCCCCGCGTGGTACGTCCCGGCCAGCGTCGCCCGCGTCCCGGGGAGGGCCAGCCGCAGCCCCTCGACGGCCACCGTGTCCCCGCTCTTGACGACGCGGCCCGCGAGGTCGCGCACGTCGGCGGCGGGGGGGCGGAAGGGGAGGGCGAGCATGCTCAGCCGCCCCACGTCGAACACCATGGAGGCGCTGTCCGGGTGCGCCAGCCGGAGCCGGTCGAAGCGCCCGTTCAGGCGCCGGTAGTCCTGGATGCTCTGGAAGCCCCGGGGGACGCGCACGATCAGGCGCCGGGTCGCCGGGGAGAGCGCCACCCGGACGGCGCTGTCGCGGGCGGCGCCCCGCAGCGAGTCCTCCGGCTCCCACGCGTTGCGCACCAGCACGCGCCCGTCCACCACGTCCAGGCCGCGCACCGAGACCCAGGCGCCGAACCCCTGCCGGGAGGGCGGCTTGGTGCTGTCGCTGGGGAAGATGCGCGAGAAGTTCCAGGCCAGCCCCGGCTGGCGGTCCAGCACCACCACGGGGCGCACCAGCCGCACGTCCCTCAGCTCCACCCGGCGGCGCAGGAGCGGGAGGAGCGAGTAGCCCAGGTCGACCGTGTCCGCGCGGAAGAACGGCGCGCCCGTGCTGTCGGTGATCTCCACCCCCGCGATCCGGGCGCCGGTGAGGAGGTTGCCGCGCACCGGGCCCATCCGCACCACCCCGTGGGCGCTCGACTGCAGCCGGGTGTACACGAAGCGCCGCACCCGCTCGCGCCCCGCGTCGGTCTGCGTCAGGAAGAGGAGGGAGGCCGCCACCAGGATCACCACCCCGGCCGCGGCGCCGAGCGCCACCTTCACCCCGCGCCGCATCAGTACGCCTCCCCGATGGAGAGGTGGAGCTGGAGCCGGCTCCCCAGCCGGTTGAGGAAGCTTCCGCCTTCCTCCAGCGGGTCGTAGCGCTTCCGGACGTCCAGGCGGACCAGCCGGTTGACCCCGTCCGCGTCGGTGACCTGCGTGACCACGGCG
Source organism: uncultured Gemmatimonadales bacterium (assembly GCA_963733105.1). GTDB lineage: Bacteria > Gemmatimonadota > Gemmatimonadetes > Longimicrobiales > Longimicrobiaceae > JAFAYN01. Next base: position 136,559 of record CAVTCB010000019.1, read on the forward strand.
AGCTCCTCGCGGATCGTGGGCCGGATCCCCAGGTCCACCCGGATGGGGCCTATGGGGGAGCGGTAGCGGACGCCGAAGCCGGGCGTCACCGCCGTGCGGGCGTCCGCCAGCGCGCTCACCGCCGGGTCCCCCACGCGGGCGGCGTCCACGAACACCGCCCCCACGAAGTTCCCCCACACCGGGCGCCGGTACTCCACGCTCGCCTCCACCAGCCGCGTCCCCCCCACGGGGCGCGGCTGGAACTCGGACGAGGGGACCGGGTTGGGGTCGCACTCCCCGCTCAGGAGGGAGGCCCGGGTGCAGGGCGCCGGCGACGCCGAGTCCGGCCGGCTCAGCAGCTCGTCGGGGTCCACCGTCAGGATGCGCGGGCCGAGCTGGTTCTCGGCGAAGCCGCGCACCGAGCGCGCGCCGCCCGCGTAGAAGCGCGTGGTGGGGTGGAGGATCTCCCCCCCGCCGCCCCGTCCACCCCCACCGCCGCGGCCGTCCCCGCCAGCCCCCGGACCCACCCGGCGCGCACCCGCCCGGCCAGCGTCCCGCCCCCCAGCCGCAGGTCGCGCGTGACCTCGGCCTCCGCCCGGTTGTACCGGAAGTCGGAGGCGGTGGCCTGCGAGGCGTGCTCCAGCCCCAGCCGCGCCGTGTACCCCGAGCTCCGCACCAGCGCGTCGTCCACCCGCTCCACGAAGCCGCTCACCGAGAGCGGGGAAAGGCTCTGGCGGCCCTGCAGCGCCTGGATGGTGGGGTCGTCGCACACCCCGTAGTTGACGCAGAAGTACACGTCGCCGGCCAGGACGGTGTTCAGCTCGTAGCGGTAGACCAGGCTGAGCGGCGCCCGCTCCGCCATCTGGCGCGTGAAGGTGACGTTCGCGCCGAAGCCGCGGTCCACCACCACCGACGGCTCCACCCGCCGGTGCGTGAAGAGCCCGAGCCCCAGCGAGCTCGACGCGGCCGGGAACGCCGGCTGGGTCAGCTGCGCGCTCGCCTGCCAGGTGGGGCGCAGGAAGGCGTCCTCGTCCACCCCCGGGAGCCCCGCCGGCTCCTCGTCGCGGAAGGGGAAGCTCCCCTTCAGCTGCGAGGCCAGGAGGCGCCCCAGCACCCCGGTGAGGTCCAGCCGCCGCCCGCCGCCCAGCCAGTTGAACCAGGTGAACTGCGCCTGCGTCTGGAAGTAGTCCACGGTGGTGAAGCCCACCTGGGTGCGGAGCAGCCGGAACGGCGCCTCCCGCACCGCCACCGCCACCGTCTTGGCGCTGTCCTGCCCCGGGGGGACGCCGACCAGCGCCTGCTGGAACATCCCCGTGAGGTAGAGCGCCCGCTGCGCCTCCTCCACCTTCGCCGGGCGGTAGAGCTGCCCGGCCCGGACCGGGAGCGCGTCGCGGATGGTCCGGTCCGTCACCCGCTCGTTCCCCTCCACCTCGATCCGCTCGATGGTGGTGCGCCGCCCGGGCTCCAGCGTCACCTCCACCGCCGCCAGCGTGTCCGCCAGCACCGCGGTGTCGCGCGCCACGGCGTCGCCGTAGCCGCGGTCGTGGAGCGCGATCAGGAGCCGCGTCGTGGCCGAGTCGAGCCGCAGGACGTCGAGCGGGTCCCCGACCTCGGGGAGCGCGGCGTCGCGGATCTGCCGCCTCCCCAGCACCGGCTCCGCCCCGTTCACGGCGAGGGAGCGGATCCGCGTGGCGGGGCCCTGGTCCACGTCGAAGGTCACCGCCACCCCGCTCCCCCGGGGGGTCACGGTGGTCGCCACGGTCGAGTGCCGCCACCCGCGGCGCCAGAGGAAGACGCGGATGCGCAGCTCGTCCTGCGGGAGCTCCGCCCGGTCCAGGTCGTGCTTCTCGACGAACATCCCGGCGCGGCTCACCAGGCAGAACGGCTTGAGGAAGATGCTGCGGCAGCGGGTGGCCTGCGTGGCGAGCCCCTCGCGGAGCTCGCTCATGGGGACGCCGCGCACGCCGCGGATCGTCACCCGCTGCACGCGCGGGGTCTCGTCCTCCCCGAGGACGGACTGCGCGGCCAGCGGCCCCGCCCCGGACAGGGAGGAGGCCGCGCACGCGAGGAGGAGCGCTGCGGTCCGGAGACGCGGCATCAGGTCTCGGGCTGGATGTGCGCTGGAAGACGGAACGGATGGTCGCTACAACGGCAGGCGTCATGCGATTCACGTGCCAGCCGGCCTGGGGCTTGCGACGGCGCCCTCTCCATGAGAATCCTGATCGTCGAGGACGAGGCGCGCCTGGCGAGCGCCATCGAGCGCTACCTGCGCGAGAGCGCCTTCGCCGTGGACGTGGCCGGCGCGGGGAAGGACGCCCTGTTCCTGGCGAACGTGAACCCCTACGATGCCATCGTCCTGGACATCGGCATCCCCGAGCCGGACGGCTTCGAGGTGCTCCGCCGGCTGCGCGCGCGCGGGAACGCCGCCCGCGTCCTCATCCTCACCGCCCGCGACGGCGTGGAGGACCGCATCCACGGGCTGGAGCTGGGCGCCGACGACTACCTGGTCAAGCCCTTCGACCTGGGCGAGCTGCGCGCCCGTCTGCGCGCCCTCCTGCGGCGCGGCGAGTCCCTCACCCCCGACGTGCTGCGCGTGGCCGACCTGGAGCTGGACGGCAACGCCCGTACGGCGAGCCGGGGCGGGCGCCCCGTCCCGCTGACCACCAAGGAGTACGCCCTGCTGGAGTACCTGGTGCGCAACACCGGCCGGGTGGTGGGGCGCGCCGAGATCTCGGACAAGGTGTGGGACGAGCGGTACGATCCCGCCTCCAACCTGATCGAGGTGTACATCAACCGCCTGCGCCGCAAGGTGGACGCCGGGGCCGCGAGCCCGCTCATCCACACCCGCCGGGGCGCGGGGTACGTGCTGGCCGACCTCGGGGAGGACCATGCCGATCCGGATTGACACCATCCGGCTGCGCCTGACGCTCTGGTACGCCGCCATCCTGGCCGTGGCGCTCGCCTCCATGTCGGTGGCCGCCTACACGTTCCTGGACCGGATGGCCGCGCGGCACGCCACCGGGGCGATCCTGCAGACCGCGGGGACGGTGCTGGCCACCGGCGGCCGCCGGCCCGGCGGGCTGGAGGCCGCCGTCGAGCGCTTCCGCGCGCCCGACCGGCGGGTGCTCCTGGTGGCGCCCGGCGGGCGCGTCCTCGCCGCCTCCACGCCCCCGCCCTTCGGCCCTCCGGCCGCGCGGGAGGTGTTCGCGGGAGTGCCCCCGCCGGCCGCCCTGGCGGCCACGGCGCACGGCGGGCACCCGGCCAGCCGCGTGGTGCGGCTGCGGCCGGGCGACCCTCCGGTGCGCGTCGGCGTGCGGCCCCTCCTCCGACCGGAGGGCGCCGTGCTGGCGGTGGTGGCGTCCACCCGCCCGGAGCAGCTGATGCGCGAGCACGCCCGGACGGCGCTCGCGTTCGCCGTGGTCGCCACCCTCCTCCTGGCCGTCGTCCCCGGGTCGCTGCTGGTGCGGCGGAGCCTGGCCCCCATCGGGGAGATGACCCGCCGGGCCTCCCGCATCGGCGCCGAGCGGCTGGGGGACCGGCTCCCCGTGGGGAACCCGCGCGACGAGCTGGGCGCGCTGGCGCGGGTGCTCAACGAGCTCCTCGACCGGCTCCAGGCCGCCTTCGCCCAGCAGCGCCGCTTCATGGCCGAGGCCGCTCACGAGCTGCGCACCCCCGTGGCCGTGGTCCGCGCCGAGACCGAGCTGGCCCTTGCCGGGGAGCGCACCGCCGCCGAGTACCGCGACGCCCTGGGTGTGGTGTGGAGCGAGTCCGAGCGGCTGGCGCGCGTCGTGGACGACCTCCTCACCCTGTCGCGCGCACAGGCGGGGGAGTACCCGCTGCGGCGCGCCCCCGCCGACCTCGCCGAGGTGGTGGCCGACGTGGCGCGCGCCCACCGCTCCCTGGCCGCGGCCCGCGGAGTGCGGCTGGAGACCGGGACCGACGACGAGCTCCCCCTGGACGCCGACGCCGCGCTCCTGGAGCGGATGCTCCGCAACCTGGTGGAGAACGCCGTCAAGCACGGCCGCCCCGGCGACACCGTGCGCGTGGAGGCCCGGCGCGCGGGGGAGGTGTACCGCCTCCGCGTGGCCGACACCGGGCCCGGCATCCCCGCCGACTCCCGAGAGCGCATCTGGGAGCCGTTCTTCCGCGGGAGCCTCGCCCGCGCGGGGAGTGCCGACGGCGGGGCCGGGCTCGGGCTCCCCCTCGCGCGCTGGATCGCCGAGGCGCACGGCGGCAGCCTGGAGCTGGCCGCCACCGGCCCCGACGGGAGCGTCTTCGAGGCGGTCCTCCCCGCCGCGCCGGTCCGTTAATCCTGCAGTTAGGTACCCCGCGTTAGCTTGGTCGCGTGAGGGCGCAGGTGCCCCCCCACGGAACGACACACCCGAGACACGGAGAAGCACCGATGAGACGCAATCGAGTGATCGGATTCGCGCTGGCGCTCGTCGCGGCGAGCACCGCCCAGGCCGCCACCGCCCAGCAGCACGGGCCCCCGCAGGGCCAGCACGGGGCGCACGCCCGGGCGCAGGGCGGCCACGGCCCGTTCCAGCAGCTCTTCGAGGGGGTCGAGCTGACCCAGGCGCAGAAGGAGCAGCTCCACGCCATGCACGAGGAGATGCGCCCGAAGGGCGGGGCGGCCGCCGGGGTGCACGCCCAGGGAGGCGGGGCGCGCGAGCGCCGCGAGCCCACCGCCGAGGAGCGCCAGCGGATGCAGCAGCACCACGCCGAGATGAAGCAGCACCACGAGCAGATGCTGGGGCGGGTCCGGGCCCTCCTCACGCCGGAGCAGCGCGTTCGCTTCGAGCAGAACCTGGAGCGGATGGAGGCGCATCACCGCGAGCACGGTCTTCAGCAGGGGGGGCAGCAGCGTCCCCGGGCATGAGACGGTAGGGCGGGTTCGGGCGTGCCCCCGCTGACGCGGGGTCGGGCTGCGGCTCCGTAGGGAACGATACTACCGTTCCCAACGGAGTCGAGCCCCGCGCAAACTGCGCGCGGGTCTCGCCCCTTCGGGCTCGCATCCCTCACGCAACTGCAGGGCCTGCCGTACGACGAGCGCCCCCGTGCCCCCGGCACGGGGGCGCTCCCGCTTGTGGAGAGTGGCGCATGTGTATGCCCAATCCATGAAAAAGCAGTAAACCAGAAGGAAAACGGACTTTCGTGTCCAAATATGGGCGGTTTAGCCTATGCGCCGTGGCCCGTTTGGTACGAGCTTTCTCTCAGGCGGGCACGCATGGAGGCGAGCCCGTTTCAACCACAACGCGGAGGATGCCCGTGTCCGGATCACAGAACCCCATGTCTGCAGTAGTGGCGAAGCGGCTCGCCGCCGCCGCGGACGGACACCGCAACGGGAAGCCGGTGTACTTCGTCGCCGACCTTCAGGACCTCGGCGAGGTGGAGTCCTTCGAGGGGGAGGGCGCGAAGGAGGCGGCGGAGAGGGCGAGCCGCGACAGGGCCGCCAGGGGGGGGACCCGGCCCGCCGTGTTCGGCCCCTACCTGACCGAGCCGGACCCCGCGTCCGCGGCGGCCCCGAAGCCCGAGGTCCTCGACGTCACCGTCCGGGTGCGGCTGCCGGACGGGTCCACGCGGAGCCAGAGCTTCGACGGCGGGGAGCTCGACGCGATCTTCTGGACCCGGTCGGCGGTGGACAAGTTCGTCGTCCCCTACTACGCCGGGACGCTGGGGCTGCAGTACGCCACCCGCGTGTCCAACCAGTTCGCCGGGGAGAACGTCTACATGCTGGCCCACCTTCCCGACACCGTCATCCGGCCCATCCTGACCCCGGGGGACCCGCCGCACCACCCGGAGGACTAGCGGCAGAACGCCGGATCGCTCCACAGCGGCCTGAACTGCGGGTCCACGAGCGCGTACGCCTTGAAGTTGCCGCGGGTCCGGACGTAGTGGCAGAGCAGGTCGCGGGCCTGCTCCCTCTCGCCGAGCACCAGCCGCAGGTACGCCTCGTCGTAGGCGAGGTACAGGTTGAGGGCCGGGTCGTCCCCGGCTTCCTCGCGGGCCCGGGCGAGCAGCGCCCGGGCCCGCTCCTCCTGGCCGGCGCGCGCCAGCACCACCGCCGTCCTCACCACCCGGTAGATCGGGTGGTACGGCCGCCCGGCATCCCGGGCCTTCTCCGGAGGGTCGATCCTCGACAGCTCCCTCAGGAGCTGGAGCGCCTGCGCGGTGTCCGGCCGCTCGACGGACGGGTGGCTCAGGACCGCGAGCCGGCACTGCACGAACGTCCAGTTCCCCGGGAACTTCCTGAGCCCCACGTCGCACCAGCGCCTCGCCTCGGCGGGGCGCTCCAGCATCAGCGTGATGCGGTAGAGCTTCTCCAGCACCTGGTCGACGTCCCGCAGGTAGGCGTCCTTCTCGTACGCCTGCCGGGCCGCGAACTCCGCCTCCACCAGGTCGGGCTTGAAGCGGAGCACCTCGCTGAGCGTGCTCCAGGCGCCCGCCAGGGAGGGGTCGGCCGCGGTCGCGGCGCGCAGGTCGGCCTCCGCGCGGGTGGCCAGCGCCTTCCACTCTTCCGGGGGAATCGGGCCCGTGTCGGCCTCCAGCCAGGACGCCGTCCCGCGGAGCTCCAGCGCGGGCGCGTACGTGGGGTCGAGGGCGAGGGCGTGCTCGGCGTGCTTCCGTGCCTCCCGGGTCCACACCCGCTTCTGGGGCGCCTTGGTCGCCCCGATCCGGTAGAGGGCCAGCCACCCGCGCCTCACCGACGGCTCCACCCACCGCGGGTCGATCTCGCCGGCCTGCGCCAGCAGGGAGTCGGCGATGTCCAGCATCCGTCCCGTGGTCTGCAGCGCCACTGCGTCGGGCTGGCCGGCGATCTCCAGCCCGTCCTCGCACATCTCCTCCGCCCGCGAGAGCAGCTCGCGGGCGCGGTCGCTCCGGGTGCCGGCGGTCCACTCCCGGAGCCGGATCTCCTTCCCGAGCCTCGCGCGGAGGAACTCCGCCACGTCGGCCGCGAGGTCGCTCCCCAGCGAGAACCGCTCGCCCAGGGGGCGCACCAGCACCGTGCCGTCCAGCTCCTCGCCCGAGTTCGCGTCGACCAGGTGCACGGTGAGGCGCAGGCTGTCGCCGGACCGCCGCAGGCTCGCGTCGAGGAGGGTCCCCACGCCCAGCGCCCTGCGGAGGCTGTCCGGAGAGACCGCCCGCCCCCTGAACGGCTTGACCCCGTTGGGGGACACCACGTAGAGCCCCTCCACGCGCGCGAGCTGGTGGATCAGGCTCTCGGTGAGGTCGTCGAGGAGGTAGCCGAGGGTCGGGTCGCCGCTGTGGTTCTCGAAGTACAGGACCGCGATGCGGTTCGCCGCGGTGGGGGGCGCCACGGCCGGGCCGTCTCCGCGGAGCCACGCGACGGCGGTCGCCAGCACGACCAGCCCCGCGGCCAGGATGGCGGCGAGCCGGGCGAAGCGGCGGGGCCGCCGGGCGTCCGGGAGCGGGACGTGGGCGCCGTCGTCGTCACCGGGAGCGTGCGGCGGCGCCTCAGGCGGCGGGGTCTCCGTGCGCCGGGGCGGCTCCTGCGGGGCGGGCGGAAGCGGGGAAGGCGGGGAGGTCCTCAGGCGCGTCGCGAGGGCTACGACCTCCGGGTCGGGCTCCATCTCGTAGGCTCCCCGGAGCATCGCCGCGTGGATCTCGGCGTGGCGGATGGCCGAGACCCGATCACCGGCCGCTTCCAGGGCCCGCATGAGCCGGAGCGCCACGCGCGAGGTGTGCGGGTCGTGGGCCGCCACCTGCTTCCACCACCTCACCGCCTCCTCCGCCTCACCGGCGGTCTCCGCATCCCCGGCGAGGCGCTCCAGGGCGTCCGCGTAGGCCTGCGCCAGCCGGCTCCGCTCCCTCTCCACCCACTCCTCGAAGGCGGGAGCGTCGGAGACGTAGAACCCGTCCAGGAAGGGGCCCCGGTACAGCTCTACCGCCCGGCGCGCGTCCCCGGCCCGGATGGCGGCCTCGAACCCGGCCACGTCGCTGGAGACGACCTCCGGGTTCAGGGAGAGGTCGTCACCCGGGGTCAGGAACGCGTCCTCGCCCAGCTCCCTGCGGAGGGCGGACAGGGCGACGGAGAGGAGGTGCCGGGCGTTGTCGTTCTCGGGCCAGAGGTAGCCGATGACCTTCTCGCGGGTCAGTGACCCGGTGCGATGGGTCGCGAGCAGGGCCAGGAGCGCGATCCGGCGCCTGTGGGCCGCCCGCCCCGCGAGCGGCCCCGAAGGGCCCTCGACCTGTGCCTCACCCAGCGTCAGGACGTTGAACGACAAGAGTTTACGGGGGAGGTTGATGGATACGCGAGGAGGAGGTAGAGACCCGTCCCGCATTGTATGCGCAATCGCTCGGCTATCACAAGGCCGATCGTCGAACCCGAACGCGCCACGCCATGTCCAGACGAGCCTACCATTCGTCGCACGACTCGGACCCGGACGGCCGGGAGCCCACGGCCTTCTTCGAGACGCTGGACCTGCTTCCGCAGCACCACGCGCTGATGACCCCGCGGGGCGAGGTCGTCCGGCTGAACCGCTGGCTCGTCGAGCTGCTCCGCAGGATCCCCCGGGGCAGGTACCTGGAGGAGGAGCTCGGCTCCTTCGCCCGCATCATCGCGGGCACCCGGGCGCCGCGGACCGGCGACGGGCACCTGGACGCGCTCCCCATACGCGAGCTCCATACGGCCGTGGGAACCTGCCGCATGTGGGGGTGGTGGGTGGAGCTGGACCGCTACGGCCTGGGCCGGCTGGTCCTCATGACGCTGCAGCCGATCGATCCCGACGTCCCCGACGAGGTGCTCCGGGCCCTTCTCGGGCTGACGCCCAAGGAGGTCGTCGTGGCCCGGCTCCTGTGCGACGGCCGGTCCAACGCCGGGATCGCGACGGCGCTCTGCATCAGCCGGCACACCGCCCGGCACCACGTGGCGAACGTCATGAGGAAGCTGGGCGTCCGGTCGCGGGCGGAGGTAGGCCCCAGGATCCGCGAGCTTCTCCGGGAAAAAGGCAACTAGACCACACCACTCTCGCCAACAAAGGCCAACAAAGGAGGTTCAATGCGGATGTCGTTCCGACGCTGGAGCGCGATCTGCCTCGTGATCGGGGCCGCCGGGACGGCGGGCTGCGGGGAGCACTCCCCGATCCCGCAGACGGTGGACGAGGTGTCGCACCGGAAACCGGGCGGAGGGACTCCGGCGGTGTACCGGGGCTCGCACCGGAGGGAGATCCGGTATCTCCTCGACCATGCGGCGGCGTGGCGCACGTCACGCGACACCCGGACCGACGGCGGGGTCCCGCCCTCGGTGCCCATCGGCCGAGGGTGCATCCGCGACACCTACGTGGCCGCCGCCGTGCAGCACGCGTGGGCCGCGGAAAGCTACTACCGCCTGCGGCACCCCGGGGCGGCGCGCATGGCCGTGGCGGTGCGCGGGGAGCTGGACCGGGCGGACGCGCTCTGCGCCGGGGCCGAGCGCGAGGGTCCGGACCGCTGCGAGACCCTGGACCTCTGGGGGTGCCCCGCACCGGTGTGACCTCCAGAGGTGTTGGACGGACAGGCCCGGATGCATTTCCATTCCGGACTTTGCCCTCAATGAGCTTTGGTGTTGCAGGGCACCGGGCCGCATCTGCATTTAATTTCGGCCACGCCATGCACTATCCTTTGTTTTGCCCCGCAGGTCAAGTCGTATCTCGCTTCACTGCCAGCCGATCTGCCGAGCCCGGACCGGCTGGTTCGCCGCGCCGCGTGAGACAAGGGCTCCTTGGCGGGGCCCCTGGCTACGGTTACACTGTCCACACGTCCATCCCGTCCGTTCCGCCCCGGCACCGGAGAACGTCCATGGCTCCCGAAAGCTCCGCCCCTCCCTCCGAAGGCGACGTCCTGCTCCTGGTGGGCACCATGAAGGGCGCCTTCCTCGTCCGCTCCGACGCCGGGCGCAGGGAATGGCGCATCGACGGGCCTCACTTCCGCGGCGAGGCCGTGTACGCGCTGGCGTTCGACCAGCGGGGGGGGCGCCGCCGGGCGCTGGCGGGGACCAACAGCAACCACTGGGGGAGCGTGGTGCGCGCCAGCGACGACTTCGGCGCCACCTGGACGGCCCCCGAGCGGAAGAACGTCCGCTTCCCCGAGGGGTCGGAGCTGGCGCTGGCCAACGTCTGGCAGATCCGCCCCGGCCGGGCGAGCGAGCCGGACGTGGTGTACGCCGGCGTGGAGCCCGCCGCGCTCTTCGAGTCGCGCGACGCGGGGGAGACGTGGAGCCCCGTGGAGGGGCTGCTGGCGCACGAGCACCGCCCGCGGTGGATGCCGGGGGGCGGCGGCCTGTGCCTGCACACGGTGGTGCTGGACGCGGCCGAGCCGCGGCGCATGGGGGTGGCGATCTCCACCGGCGGCTTCTACCGCACGGACGACGGCGGGCGCAGCTGGCAGGCGCGCAACGCCGGGGTGCGCGCGGAGTTCCTCCCGGACAAGTACCCGGAGTTCGGGCAGTGCGTGCACAAGGTGGTGAACCACCCCTCGCGCCCGGAGAGGCTCTTCCTCCAGAACCACTGGGGGCTGTACCGCAGCGACGACTGGGGCGACAGCTGGCAGGACGTGGCCAACGGCGTCCCCTCCGACTTCGGGTTCGCCATGGAGATGCACCCGCACGACCCGGACACGGTCTACATCGTCCCGCTGGACTCGGACGAGTTCCGCGTGGTGCCCGAGGCGAAGCTCCGCGTCTTCCGCACCCGCGACGCGGGCGCCTCGTGGGAGCCGCTGTCGGCCGGGCTCCCGCAGCAGGACGCGTACGAGACCGTGCTGCGCGACGCCCTGGCGGCGGACACGCACGACCCCGCGGGGATCTACTTCGGGACGCGCGGCGGCAAGCTGTTCGGCTCGGCGGACGAGGGGGAGAGCTGGAGCGAGATCACGGACGCGCTCCCGCCGATCGTGTGCGTCAAGGCCGCCGTGGTCGGGGCCGGCTGATGGAGGTCACCGTGGCGCTCCCCGGCGCCCTGCAGCCGTACGCCGGCGGGAGCCCCGAGGTGGTGCTCGACGACCCGTGCGGCACGGTGGGCGAGGCTCTCGGTGCGCTGGCCGGCCGCCACGCCGGGCTGGTGGACCAGGTGATGGACGAGCGCGGGGAGGTGCGCCGCCACGTCAACGTCTTCGTGGACGGCGACGACATCCGCTTCCTCGCCGGCCTCGCCACGCCGCTCAGGGACGGGAGCACCATCGTCATCTTCCCCGCCGTCAGCGGCGGCTAGCGTTGTCGCGTGGGTCGTCGGCGGGGCGCTCCCTCCGGAATCCGCCAACTCGCTTCGCTCAGACAGTGCGGATTCCTCCGGGAGCACCCCACCTCCTCCCGTGGGTGGCTCCTACTGCAACAGCTTGTGCCGTTGGCAGTTGCGTGAGGGATGCGAGCCCGAAGGGGCGAGACCCCGGGGGTAGTTTCCCGGGGGCTCGACTCCGTTAGCCGGCGTTGTTTGCCGGCTTACGGAGCCGCAGCCCGACCCCCGCGCCAGCGGGGGGCACGCCCGAATCCCACGGCACCTCATCGTCCCCTCCTCCTCGGCAACGTACAGCGCAGGCGCGACATCCCGGGGAGCCCCTCGGTCTCCGCCTCGCTGGTGAGCCACACGGTGCCGTCGTCGTCGATGGCGACCGCCTCGCCCTGCCGCTCCGCGAGCGGGGCCAGGTCCACCACCAGGGGCTCGGCTGCGCCGCTGCCCGTCAGCTCGGCGGCGCGGTACAGGTACAGCGCGCGGTAGCTGCGCACCCCCACCCACTCGCCGTTGGGGCTGGCGGTGGCGGCCGTCACCCAGTCGAAGGGAACCACCGGCCTGGGCCGGAGCTCCCGGACCCGCTCCAGCGTCACCGTCTCCCCGGGGCGGAGCGGGGCGGGGAAGCGGTACAGCGTGACGGGGTCGTGGCGCCCCTTGGTGACCACGAACACCTCCCCCCCCGGGAGCACGAAGAGGGCTTCGGCGTCGCGGGGCCCCTCGGGGTAGCGGGCGCGCAGCGCCACGGCGGGGGCCGTCCGCTCGTCGCCCGGGGCCGGCTCGGGGACCCGGTAGACGACCACCTCCTCGCGCCTCCCGGCGTTGTCCCCGGTGTCGGCGACGTACAGGCACGATCCTCCCTCGCAGGGGCCCGCCTCCAGGTCCTCCCAGTCCCGGGCCTCCGCTCCCTCCACGCGCACCCGCCCCACGACCCGCCCGCCCTCGTCGAGCGCGAACAGCTCGGGCTCGGCGCCGGAGTCGTTGTGGGTCCACAGGACGCCCGGGCTCCTCCTCCCGCGCGCCAGGCCGCTGGTCTCCCGCACCTCGGCGGGGAGCGTCTGCCGCCCGTCGATCCGGCAGAGCTGCGCCGGCTGCCGCTGGGCCGCCGCCGGAAGCACGGCGCCTCCGGCCAGGCAGAGCAGGACCCCCGTCCCGCCGATGATCTCACGCAGCATTCACGTACCTCCCCTTTTCCGTTCACGTCGTGGAGCCCCGCCCGGGCGCTCCTGCCGGGGCCCGTGCCTCCCGCACACCGCGGTCCAGCGTGGTCGGCTCGCGCCGGTCCGCGGCGTCTCGAAGCGGTCAGTTTCACGAAAGTCCCGTACGTCCTGCCACTCCGCCCGTGCACTCCTTTCACCTCTCCGATGGCGGCTTGACAACAGGTGGCGGGTTCCGTACGCTCTTACGCTCCCCCATTTTCCACGCACCCGGTGTACGCCTTGCTCCGCTCCGCCCGCGCAGTCGCCACAGCCAGGGCCATCCGCCCGTGACCCCTCCGGACATCGGGACGGTTGGGCCACGACGCGCGGCCTACGAAGACTTCTACCCGCTGGCGCCGCTCCAGAAGGGGCTCCTCTTCCACACGGTGGAGGGGGACGACCCCGGCGTGTACGTGGTGCAGCTGCACTGCGTGCTGGCCGCGGGGCTGGACGTGGAGGCGTTCCGGCGCGCCTGGGAGCGGATCGTTGCCCGGCACGCGGCGCTGCGCACGGCGTTCGTGTGGCGGGGGGTCAAGGAGCCGGTGCAGGTGGTCCAGCGCGACGCGCGCCCGGAGCTGCGGGTGGAGGACTGGTCCGCGCTGGACGAAGACGGGCGCAGGACGGGGCTGGAGCGCTTCCTGGGGGAGGACCGCGCGGCGGGGTTCGCGCTGGAGCGGGCGCCGCTCCTGCGGCTGGCGCTGTTCCGGGGTGAGGCGGGGTGGGACTTCGTGTGGAGCACGCACCACGCGGTGGTGGACGGGTGGTGCCTGCCGCTGATCGTGCGCGAGCTGGTGGCGCTGTACGAGGGGTACGTGGCGGGGCGGGAGGCGGAGCTCCCCCGGCCGCCACGCCCCTACCGGGACTTCGTGGCATGGCTGCACCGTCGGGACGGTGCGGCCACGGAGCGCTTCTGGAGGGGGGAGCTGGGGAGCTTCGAGGCGCCGACGCTGCTGGCGCAGGCGCTCCCCGCGCCGGAGGGCGAGGGGGGCGGGCACGCGGAGCACTGGGAGGTGCTGGGCGAGGCGGAGACGGAGGAACTGCGAGCGGCGGCGCGGCGGGGGAGGGTGACGCTGGGGACGCTGGCGCAGGGGGCGTGGGCGCTGGTGCTGGGGCGCTACTGCGGGGCGGAGGACGTCCTGTACGGGGCGACGGTCTCGGGGCGCCCGGCGGAGCTGGCGGGTGCGGAGGAGATGGTGGGGCTGTTCATCAACACGCTCCCGGTGCGTGTGGCGGTTCCGGGGGAGGCGGAGGCGGGGGCGTGGCTGGGGGAGCTGCAGGAGCGGCTGGCGGAGCTGCGGGGGTACGAGCACACGCCGCTGGTGGAGGTGCAGGGGTGGAGCGGGGTGGCGCGGGGGGAGGCGCTGTTCGACACGCTGTTCGTGTTCGAGAACTACGCGCTGGGGGATGCGGGCGGGTCGGGGAGACGGCGCTGGGGGTGCGGGAGGTGCGCACGGTGGAGCGGACGGGCTACCCGGTGACGGTGTCGGTGCTGCCGGCGGGGCCGCTGGCGTTCCGGTACTCGTACGACCGGGGGCGGATCGTGCCGGAGGCGGTGGAGCGCCTGGGGGAGCACGTGGTCAACGTGCTGCGCGCGCTGGCGGGGAGCCCGGAAGTGCGGCTGGGAGAGATCTCGCTGCTGTCGGAGGCGGAGCGCGCGCAGGTGGTGGAGGGGTGGAGCGTCTCCGGGAGGGCGGCGGCGCCGTGCGCGCTGCGTGCACGAGCTGTTCGCGGAGCAGGCGGCGCGGACGCCGGGGGCGGTGGCGCTGGTCTTCGGCGACGAGCGGGTCACCTACGCGGAGCTGGACCGCAGGTCGGACGGGCTGGCGCGGAGGCTGGCGGGACTCGGGGTGGGCCCCGACGTGCGCGTCGGCATCTGCGCGGAGCGCTCGCCGGAGCTGGTGGCGGGGCTGCTGGGGATCCTCAAGGCGGGAGGTGCGTACGTCCCGCTCGATCCCGCCTACCCCGCGGAGCGGCTGGCGTACATGCTGGCGGACTCCGCGGTGCCGGTGCTGCTCGTACAGGAGCGGCTGCTGGACCGGCTGCCGGAGTTCGGGGGGGAGACCGTGCTGCTGGACGGGGAGGAGTCCGGGGAGGAGGGACTTCCCGCTCCGGGCGTCCGCGTCACCGCCGACCACCTCTGCTACGTCATCTACACCTCCGGCTCGACGGGCCGCCCCAAGGGCACGGAGGTACCCCACCGGGCGATCCCGGGGTTCTTCTGGGACGTGGAGTACGCGCGCTTCGACGAGCGCACGGTGCTGCTCCAGCACGCCTCCATCTCGTGGGACGTGCTGACGCTGGAGCTGTGGCCGGCGCTGCTCAGGGGCGGCACCAGCGTCCTGCTCCCGGCGCAGACCTCCGAGCCGGCTCTGCTGGGGGAGCAGGTCCGGGAGCACGGGGTGACGGCGACGTGGATCTCGTCCGCCTACTTCAACTCGATCGTCGACACCACTCCGGAGGTGCTCTCCGGCCTGGAGCAGGTGATGATCGGGGGCGAGGCGGTGAGCGTCGCGCACGTGCGCCGGGCGCAGGCGCTCCACCCGGAGCTGCGGATCGTCAACGGCTACGGGCCGAGCGAGTGCACGGTCTTCGCGAGCTGCTACCCCGTGCCGCCCGGCTTCGACGCGGCGACGATCCCGATCGGGAAGCCGATCGGGGACCGGCGGGTCTACCTGCTGGACCGGTACTCCGGGCCGGTGCCGGTGGGCGTGGCGGGAGAGCTGTGCGTGGGCGGGCCGGCGGTGGCGCGGGGCTACCTGAACCGGCCGGAGCTGACGGCGGAGCGGTTCGTCCCCGACCCCTTCTCGGCGGAGGCGGGGGCGCGGATGTACCGGACCGGGGACCGAGTGCGGTGGCGGGCGGACGGGGTGCTGGAGTTCGTCGGGCGCATGGACCAGCAGGTCAAGGTGCGCGGCTTCCGGGTGGAGCCGGGGGAGGTGGAGGGCGTGCTGGCGTCGCACCCGGGGGTGCGCGAGGCCGCCGTGGTGGTGCGGGAGGACGCGACGGGCGCGAAGGCGCTGATGGGGTACGCGGCCGCGCCGGACGTGCGGGGAGCGGAGCTCCGGGAGTGGCTGCGGGAGCGCCTCCCGGAGCACATGCTCCCCTCCGCCGTGGTGGTGGTGGAGGCGATGCCGCTGACGCCGCACGGGAAGCTGGACCGCCGCGCGCTCCCGGAGCCGGACGGCGCGGGCGCGGAGGAAGGGTACGTGGCGCCGAGGAGCCCGGCGGAGGAGCTGGCGGCGGGGGTGTGGGCGGAGGTGCTGGGGGTGGAGCGGGTGGGGGTGGAGGACAGCTTCTACGAGCTGGGGGGGCACTCGCTGCTGGCGATGCGGGTGGCGAGCCGGGTGGGGGAGTTGCTGGGGACGGAGGTGGGGCCGGGCGCGGTGCTGGAGGGGCGGACGGTGGCGGGGCTGGTGGAGCGGGTGGAGGCGGCGCGGCGGGCGGGAGCGGGGACGCCGGCGCCGCTGGCGCCGCTGGCGCCGGTGCCGCGCGACGGGCCGCTCCCGCTCTCCTTCGCCCAGCAGCGGCTCTGGTTCATCCACCAGATGGAGCCGGAGAGTCCCGCGTACAACATGCCGTTCGCGCTGCGGCTGAAGGGCGCGCTGGACCCGGCCCTGGTGGAGCGGAGCCTCGCGGAGGTGGTGCGCCGTCACGAGACGCTGCGCACCGTCTTCCCGGTCGTGGACGGGGAGCCCGTCCAGGTGGTCCGCGAGGAGGGGGACGTCCGCCTCCCGGTGACCGACCTGCGCGCCCTCCCGGAGGGGGAGCGCGAGGACGCGGTGCGCCGTCACGCCGCGGAGGAGGCGCTGCGCCCCTTCGACCTGGCCGCCGGACCGCTGCTGCGCTCCTCGCTGCTCCACACCGCCGACGAGGAGTGGGTGCTGCTCTTCACCCTGCACCACGTCGTCGGCGACGGCTGGTCCATGGGCGTGCTCGCGGCCGAGGTCTCCGAGCTGTACACCGCGCTCTCGGAAGGACGGGGTCCGCGGCTCCCGGAGCTCCCCGTGCAGTACGCCGACTACGCCGTGTGGCAGCGGAGCTGGCTCTCCGGGGGCGTGCTGGAGGCGCAGCTCGCCTGGTGGCGTGAGCAGCTCGCGGGCGCGCCTCCGCTCCTGGAGCTGCCCACCGACCGGCCGCGCGGCACGCTCCGGGGGTGGGAGGGCCGGAGCGTGGAGCTGGCCCTGCCGGGGGAGACCGGCGCCGCGCTCGCGGCGCTCTCCCGCCGCGAGGGGGCGACGCTGTTCATGACGCTGCTCGCGGCCTGGCAGCTCCTGCTGGCGCGCTGGTCGGGGCAGGACGACGTGAGCGTCGGGACGCCCATCGCCGGACGCACGCGGAAGGAGACGGAGCCGCTCATCGGCTTCTTCGTCAACACCCTGGTGCTGCGAACCCACCTCCCGCGCGCCCTCACCTTCCGTGGGCTGCTGCGCCGGGTGCGGGAGACCACGCTGGGGGCGTACCAGCACCAGGACGTGCCCTTCGAGCGCCTGGTGGAGGAGCTGGCCGGGGAGCGCTCGCTGACGCACGCGCCGCTCTTCCAGGTGATGCTGGCCCTCCACGACGACGCGGGCGCCGAGCTCGCGCTGGGCGACGCGGTGGTGGAGGCGGCGCCCGTCGAGGCGAGCACCGCCAAGTTCGACCTGCGCCTCTCGCTGGCGGGGGGGAGAGGGGGATCGCGGGCTCGCTGAGCTACCGGCCGGAGCTGTGGGACGCCTCCACCATGGAGCGGATGCTGGGGCACTTCGCCCGCGTGCTGGAGGGGATCGCCGCCGCGCCGGAGCGGCACCTGCTCGACCTTCCCCTCCTCGCGGAAACGGAGCGGCGGCAGCTCCTGGTGGAGTGGAACGGCACGGACGACGGCTTCGCCGGGGACCTGCTCATCCAGGACCTGGTGGAGGCGCAGGCACGCCGCACCCCGGAGGGAGCCGCGCTGCGCTTCCAGGGGGAGGAGGTCACGTACCGGGAGCTGAGCCGGCGCACCAACCACCTGGCCCGCCACCTCCGCCGGTGGGGGGTGGGACCCGAGGTGCGGGTGGGGATCTGCATGGAGCCCTCCCTGGAGATGGTGCTGGCGGTGCTGGGCGTTCTCAAGGGCGGCGGCGCTTACGTCCCCCTCGACCCGGATCTTCCCGCCGAGCGGATGGGTTATCTCCTGGCCGACGCGGGGGTGGAGCTGGTGCTCACGCAGGCCGCGCTGGAGGCGCGCGTCGTGGCACACGGCGTCCGGACGCTCGCTCTCGACGCCGCGTGCGAGGCGGCCGCGGGGGAGAGCGACGCGGCCCCGGTGGTCCCGCTCGACCCGGACAACCTCGCCTACGTCATCTACACCTCCGGGTCCACCGGCCGCCCCAAGGGGGTGCTGGTCGAGCACCGGGGCGTCTGCAACACCGTGGTGGAGCTGGCGCGCGTCTACTCGTCGGGCCCCGGGGAGCGCAACCTGGCCTTCGCTCCGCTGCACTTCGACGCCTCCGTCGCCGACCTCTTCGTCGCCCTCTGCTCGGGCGCCACGCTGGTGCTGGCCGGGCGCGACGCCATGCTTCCCGGCCCCGACCTGCTGTGCCTGCTGCGCGAGGAGGCGGTCACCCACCTGAAGATCACCCCCTCCGCGCTGGCCGTGCTCGCCGTCGAGGACCTCCCGGAGCTGCGCACCCTCGTGGTCGGGGGGAGAGCTGCACGGCCGACCTGATGGCCCGCTGGGCGCCGGGGCGGCGCTTCTTCAACGGCTACGGCGCCACCGAGGCGAGCATCCGGATGACGTCGAGCCGCTACACCGACGTGGGCCGCGCCCCGCCCCTGGGCCGGCCGGTGCGCAACACGCGCCTGTACGTGCTGGACGCCGACCTGGGTCCCGTTCCCGTGGGTGTCGCCGGGGAGATGTACATCGGGGGCGTGGGGATCGTGCGCGGCTACCTGGGGCAGCCGGAGCTGACGGCCGGGCGCTTCGTCCCCGACCCGTTCTCCGCCGTCCCGGGGGCGCGGCTGTACCGCACGGGCGACCTGGGACGCCGCCGGGCGGACGGGGAGCTGGAGTTCCTTGGACGGGTGGACTTCCAGGTCAAGGTCCGCGGCTTCCGGGTGGAGCTGGGGGAGATCGAGGCCACGCTGCGGGAGCGGGCCGGGGTGCAGGAGGCGGTGGTGCTGCTGCGCGAGGACCCGGCCGGCGACCCGCGCCTGGTGGCGTACCTGGTGCCGGGGCCGGAGGGCGCTCTCTCCGCGCGGGAGCTGCGGGAGGTGGTGCGGGAGCGGCTGCCGGAGTACATGGTACCCTCCGCCTTCGTCTCCCTGGACGCGCTCCCGCTCACCGCGAACGGCAAGGTGGACCGCCGCGCGCTCCCCGCGCCGGAGGCGGAGGCCGCGACGGACGCCGTCGCCCCGCGCACCCCGTCGGAGGAGATCGTCGCCGGGATCTGGGCGGAGGTGCTGAAGCTGGAGCGCGTGGGCGTGAGCGACAGCTTCTTCGACTTGGGCGGACACTCCCTCCTGGCGACCCGGGTGGTGACGCGCCTTCGCGCCGCCTTCGGCGTGGAGCTGCCGCTGCGGACGCTGTTCGAGGCACCCACGGTCGCGGCGCTGGCGGCGCGGGTGGACGCGCTCCGCGGGGACGGGGCGGGCGTACGCGTGCCGCCGCTGGCCGCGGTGCCGCGGGACCGTCCTCTGCCGCTGTCGTTCGCGCAGCAGCGCCTCTGGTTCCTGGACCAGCTCCAGCCGGGGAGCGCGGCGTACAACATCCCCCACGCCCTGCGGCTGCGGGGCGCGCTCGACCCCGCGCTGCTGGCGCGCGCCCTCTCCGACCGTCGTGGCCCGCCACGAGGCGCTGCGCACCGTCTTCGCGATGGTCGACGTGGAGCCGGTGCAGGTGATCCGGGAGGCGGGGCCGGTCGCGCTCCCCGCCACCGACCTGCGCGGCCTCCCGGCCCCGGAGCGGGAGGCGATCCGGCTGGCGACGGAGGAGGCGCTGCGCCCGTTCGACCTGGCGGCCGGGCCGCTGCTGCGAGCGCGGCTCCTGCGGCTCGCCGACGAGGAGTGGGCGCTCCTCTTCACCCTGCACCACGTCGTCTCCGACGGCTGGTCCACGGGCGTGCTCGTCGCCGAAGTCTCCGAGCTGTACACGGCCTTCACGGAAGGGCGGGAGCCCGCGCTCCCGGAGCTGCCGGTGCAGTACGCGGACTTCGCCGTCTGGCAGCGGGAGTGGCTCTCCGGCGACGTGCTGGAGACCCAGCTCGGCTGGTGGCGGGAGCGCCTGGCCGGAGCGCCCCCGCTGCTGGAGCTGCCGACCGACCGGCCGCGCCCGGCGGTGCCCGGCTCCTCCGGCGGCAGCGCCGCCCTGGTCCTCCCGGAGGAGACGTCGCGCCGGGTGCGCGCGCTGGCCCGGCGCGAGGGGGCGACGCTGTTCATGCCGCTGCTGGCCGCCTGGCAGCTCCTGCTGGCGCGGTACTCCGGGCAGGACGACGTCAGCGTGGGGACGCCGGTGGCCGGGCGGACGCGGCTGGAGACGGAGGGGCTGATCGGCTTCTTCGTCAACACGCTGGTGCTGCGCGCCGACCTCTCGGGAGACCCCACGTTCGCCGGGCTGCTGGGGCGGGTGCGGGAGACCACGCTGGGAGCGTACCAGCACCAGGACCTCCCCTTCGAGCGCCTGGTGGACGAGCTGGCGCCGGAGCGGAGCCTGTCGCACACCCCGCTGTTCCAGGCCGCCTTCGTCCTGCAGAACAACGAGCGGGGCGAGCTGCGGATGGGGGCCCTGGAGGTGGAGCCGCTGGCGTCGGAGGGCGAGGCCGCCAAGTTCGACCTGACGCTCGGCGCGGCCGAGGACGGGGAGCGGATCGGGCTGACGCTCTCGTACCGGGCGGAGCTGTTCGAGCGCGCGACGGCGGAGCGGATGCTGGGGCACCTGGCGGTCCTGCTGGAGGGGATCTCCGCCCGTCCGGAGGCTCCCCTGTCCGCCCTCCCGCTCCTGGGCGCGGCCGAGCGCCGGCAGGTGGTGGAGGCGGGGCTCGCCGCGCACCCCGGGGTTCCGCGGGAGACCACGATCCACCGGCTGTTCGAGGCGGCGGCCCGCCGCGCGCCGGAGGCCGTGGCCGTGAGCTTCGAGGGGGACCGCCTCACGTACGCGGAGCTGGACGCGCGGGCGGGCCGGCTCGCGCGGCACCTGCGCTCGCGGGGCGTGGGCCCCGAGGTGCGCGTGGCGCTCCTGCTGGAGCGCGGCCCCGGGATGGTCGCCGCGATCCTGGGCGTGCTCCGGGCGGGAGGCGCCTACGTGCCGGTCGATCCCGCCTATCCCGCCGAGCGCATCCGCTACGTCCTGGAGGACTCCGGGTGCGTCCTGGTGGTCGCGCAGGACGACCTCCGCGCGATCCTGCCCGGGACCGGCGTCCCCGTCCTGTCGCTCGACGCGGTGCCGGCGGAGGGGGATCACGGCCCCGACCTCCCGGAAGTCCTCCCCGGGAACGCCGCGTACGTCATCTACACGTCGGGCTCCACGGGGAGGCCCAAGGGCGTGGTCGTCACGCACGCGAACGTCGTGCGGCTGTTCGGCGCCACGCAGCCGTGGTTCGGCTTCGGTGCGGAGGACGTGTGGACGCTGTTCCACTCGTACGCCTTCGACTTCTCCGTCTGGGAGATGTGGGGCGCGCTCCTCCACGGGGGCCGCCTGGTGGTGGTCCCGCGGGAGACGAGCCGCGACCCGGCGGCCTTCCGCGCGCTGCTGGCGCGCGAGGCGGTGACGGTGTTGAGCCAGACCCCCTCGGCGTTCCGGCAGCTGGCGGCGGTGGAGAGCGAGGAGACGCTGGCGCTGGAGTGGGTGGTCTTCGGGGGGGAGGCGCTGGAGCCGCGCGGCCTGCGGGGGTGGATGGAGCGGCACGGGGCGGAGGGTCCGCGGCTGGTGAACATGTACGGGATCACCGAGACCACCGTGCACGTGACCTGGCGCGAGATCGGGCCGGCGGACGTGGAGGCGGGGGAGGGGAGCCCGGTGGGGACGGCGATCCCGGACCTGCACCTGCACCTGCTGGGGCAGGGCGGGGAGCCGGTGCCGGCGGGGGTGCCGGGGGAGATCTGCGTGGGCGGGGCGGGGGTGGCGCGCGGGTACCTGGGGCGTCCGGAGCTGACGGCGGAGACGTTCGTCCCCGACCCGTTCTCCGGGGAGGCGGGGGCGCGTCTGTACCGGAGCGGAGACCGGGGGCTGCGGCGCGCGGGGGGGGAGGTGGAGTACCTGGGGCGCATCGACCAGCAGGTCAAGGTGCGCGGGTTCCGGATCGAGCCGGGGGAGATCGAGGCGGCGCTGGAGCGGCACGCGGGAGTGGCCTCGGCGGCGGTGGTGGTGCGCGAGGACGGGCCGGGGGAGCGGCGGCTGGTGGGCTACTACACGGCCGCGGGGGAGGCGCCGCCGGCGGCGGAGCTGCGGGCGCACCTGAAGGCGCAGCTGCCGGAGCACATGGTGCCGGCGGCGCTCGTGGCGCTGGAGCGTCTGCCGCTGACGGCGCACGGGAAGCTGGACCGGCGCGCCCTCCCGGCGCCGGAGGCGGGGGTGGAGGAGAGCGGGTACGAGGCGCCGCGCGGCAGGGTGGAGGAGGTGCTGGCGCGGGTGTGGGCGGAGGTGCTGCGCCGGGAGCGGGTGGGGAGGCGGGAGAACTTCTTCGAGGCGGGCGGGGACAGCATCCTCTCCATCCAGATGGTGGTGCGGGCACGCCGCGCGGGAGTGGAGGTGACGCCGCGGCAGATCTTCGAGCACCCCACGTTGGCGGAGCTGGCGCGCGTGGCGGGGCGGACGGGGGACCTCCCCGTCCGGGCCGAGCAGGGCGTGGTCACGGGCGAGGTGCCGCTCACGCCCGTGCAGCACTGGTTCTTCGGGGAGGAGGTGCCGGCGCGCCACCACTGGAACCAGGCGCTCCTCCTGGACGCCCGCTCTCCGCTCGACCCCGTGCTCCTGGAGCGCGCCTGGACGGCGCTGGCCGGACACCACGACGCGCTGCGGATGCGCTTCACCCACGCCGCGGACGGGTGGCGGCAGGAGAACGCCCCCGACGGCGAGCCGGTGCGGGTGGAGCGGATCGACCTGGCCTCCCTCCCCGCGGAGGAGCAGCCGGCGGAGATCGACCGCGCGGGGGCGCGGGTGCAGCGGAGCCTGGACCTCGCGGCCGGGCCGCTGCTGCGGGTGGCGCTCTTCGAGCGGGGGGCGGACCGTCCGCAGGAGATGCTGGTCGTCATCCACCACCTGGTGGTGGACGGCGTCTCCTGGCGCGTGCTCCTGGAGGACCTGGAGACGGCGTACGGGCAGCTCTCCCGTGGAGAGGCGGTCGTGCTTCCGGCGAAGACCACCTCGTTCCGCGACTGGGCGCTGCGCCTCGCCGAGCACGCGCGGTCGGGCGGGTTCGACGCCGAGCTGGCGTACTGGGAGGCCGGCGCCGGCGGGTCCACGCCGATCCCCGTGGACCACCCGGCGCGGACCGGCGCGAACACGGTCGCCTCTGCGCGCACCGTCGCGGCGGAGCTGACGGAGGAGGAGACGGCGGCGCTCCTGTCGGAGGTGCCGGCCGCGTACCACACGCAGGTCAACGACGCCCTCCTGGCGGCGCTCGCCGCCACGCTCGGCGAGTGGACCGGGGGCGCGGCGCGCGTGGAGCTGGAGGGGCACGGGCGCGAGGAGCACCTGCTCCCGGGGACGGACCTGTCGCGCACCGTCGGCTGGTTCACCACGCTCTACCCGGTCGTGCTGGAGGCGGGCGGCTCGCCGGGGGATACGCTGAAGCGGGTCAAGGAGCGGCTCCGCGCGGCCCCCGAGCGGGGGATCGGCTACGGCGGGCTCCGCCATCTCGCCTCCGGCGAGACGCGCGACCGCCTGGCCGCGCTCCCCCGTCCGCAGGTGGCCTTCAACTACCTGGGACAGCTGGACCGCGCGGCCTCCGCAGAGACCCTGTTCTCCCTCGCGTCCGGGGCCGCGGGCGACATGACCGACCCCGCCTCGACCCGTCCGCACCTGCTGACGGTGAGCGCCGGAGTGGAGGGCGGGCGGCTCCGCGTGGGGTGGAGCTACGGGGAGGCGGTGCACCGGCGCTCGACGGTGGAGCGGCTGGCGGAGCGGTACGTGGAGGCGCTGCGGGAGCTGATCGCGCACTGCACCTCGGAGGAGGCGGGGGGGTGGACGCCCTCGGACTTCCCGCTGGCGGGGCTGGACCAGGCGGCGCTGGACGCTCTGCTGGGGCGCGGGCGCGACGTGGAGGACGTCTACCCGCTGACCCCCATGCAGGAGGGGATGCTCTTCCACGCCCTGTACTCCCCGGAGGGGGGCGCGTACGTGGAGCAGTTCGGCTTCGAGCTGGAGGGGACGCTGGACGTGGAGGCGTTCCGGCGTGCGTGGCAGGGGGTGGTGGAGCGCCACACGGTGCTGCGCAGCGGCTTCGCGTGGGAAGGGGTGGAGCGGGCGGTGCAGGTGGTTCGCCGGGGGGGCGAGGTTCCGCTGGCGGTGGAGGACTGGCGGGGCGTGCCGGCGGAGGAGCGGGAGGAGCGGCTGGAGGCGTACCTGCGGGCGGACCGCGCGGAGGGGCTCGCACTGGAGCGGGGACCGCTGATGCGTCTGGCGCTCTTCCGGACGGAGGAGGAGCGGTACCGTCTGGTGTGGACGCACCACCACCTGGTGCTGGACGGGTGGAGCCTGCCGCTGGTGTTCCGGGAGGTGGTGGCGCTGTACGACGCGGCCGTCGAGGGAGTGGAGGCGCGGCTGGGGGAGGCGCGTCCGTACCGCGCGTACCTGACGTGGCTGGCCGGGCGCGACACGGCGGCGGCGGAGGCGTACTGGCGCGCCGAGCTGGCCGGCTTCGAGGCCGCCACCCCGCTGGCCGCCGACCGCCGCGGCGAGGGTGCCGTGGGCCATCCGTCGTACGACACCCGGTCGGCGCTGCTCGACGAGGCGGACACGCGCAGGCTCCAGGGAATCGCGCGGCGCCACGGCCTCACCGCGAACACCGTGGTGCAGGGGGCATGGGCGCTGCTGCTGTCGCGCTACTCCGGGGAGGAGGACGTGGTGTTCGGGGGCGTGGTCTCCGGGCGCCCGGCGGGGCTGGAAGGGGTGGAGGAGATGGTCGGACTCTTCATCAACACCCTCCCGGTGCGCGTGCGGGTGTGGCCGCGGACGCCCGTGGGCACGTGGCTGCGGGAGATCCAGGAGCGGGAGGCCGAGCGTCGCGAGCACGAGCACACGCCGCTCGTGGAGGTGCAGAAGTGGAGCGGGGTCCCCGCGGGAGAGGCGCTCTTCGAGAGCCTGCTGGTGTTCGAGAACTACCCGCTGGAGGACGTCCTGGGCCAGCGCGAGCGCCGCCTGCGGGTGCGCACGCTCGGAAGCCGGGAGCAGACGGGCTATCCGCTGACCCTGGCGGTGTTCCCCGGGGAGCGTATGGTGCTCCACGCCCAGTACGACCGGGCGCGCTTCGACGCGGATGCCGTGGAGCGGATGCTGGGGCACCTCGCCGCGCTGCTGCGGGGGATCGCCGCCCGTCCCGGGTCGCCGCTGGACGAGCTGCCGCTCCTGGACGCGGCCGAGCGCGTTCGGGTGGTGGAGGAGTGGAACGACACGGCGGCGGCGCGCCCGGCGCTCCCGGTGCACCGGCTCTTCGCGGAGCAGGCCGCGCGCACCCCCGCGGCCGTGGCGGTGAAGTGCGGCGCCGAGCGCGTCACCTACGCGGAGCTGGACGCGCGCGCCGGCCGCCTCGCCCGGCGGCTGCGGGCCCTGGGCGCCGGGCCGGAGGCACGCGTGGGCGTCGCCCTGCGGCGCGGGGTGGACAGCGTGGCTGCGCTCCTCGCCGTCTGGAAGGCGGGGGCGGTGTACGTCCCGCTCGACCCGGCGTACCCCGCGGAGCGGCTGACGTACCTGCTGGAGGACTCCGGCGCCGCCGTCCTGGTGACGGACCGCGAGTCGGAGTCGCGCCTCCCCTCCACGCCGGCCCGCGTGGTCCGGGTGGACGAGGAGGGCGAGGCGCCGGGGGAGGAGGGCGCGGTCGGCCCCGGCGAGGAGGCCGGGTGCGGGTCGCTGGCGTACGTGATCTACACCTCGGGCTCCACCGGGCGGCCCAAGGGGGTGGGGGTGGAGCACGGGAGCCTGGCGAACCTCCTCCTGTCGGCGCGGGAGGCGATGGGGGAGGACGCGGGCGAGGTCCCCGCGCTGGCGCCGCTCTCCTTCGACATCTCGCTGTTCGAGGTCCTCTTCCCGCTCCTGGCGGGCGGCACGGCGCGGATCGTCCCGGCGGAGCGGGTGAGCGATCCGGACGCGCTGGCGGAAGAGGTCGCGGAAGCGGCCACGGTGCACGCCGTTCCCGCGCTGATGGGTCCCCTGGTGCGCGCGCTGCGCGGCCGCGGGGCGCCGGGGCCGCTCCGCTTCCTGGTGGGGGGCGACCGCATCCCCTCGGAGCTGGTGGCGGAGATGCGCGAGGCGTTCCCGGCGGCGCAGGTGCACGTCATGTACGGCCCGACGGAGACGACGGTGCTGACGAGCACCCTGGCGGTCCCCGCCGGGGAGGCGGTGGCGGGGAGCACGATGGGTCGCCCGCTGGGGAACGTGCGCACGTACGTGTGCGACGCGTGGGGCGAGCCGGCGCCGGTGGGGGTCGCGGGGGAGCTGTACATCGGGGGCGTGCAGGTGGCGCGCGGGTACCCGGGGCGGCCGGAGCTGACGGCGGAGAGGTTCCTCCCCGACCCGTTCGGGGGCGAGCCCGGCGCGCGGCTGTACCGCACGGGCGACCGCGTGCGCTGGCGTGCCGACGGGGTGCTGGAGTTCCTGGGGCGGACCGATTCGCAGGTGAAGGTGCGCGGCTTCCGGATCGAGCCCGGGGAGGTGGAGGCGGCGCTGGAGCGCCACCCGGCCGTCCTGGCCGCGGCGGTGGTGGTGCGCGAGGACGGGCCGGGGGAGCGGCGCCTGGTGGGCTACTACACGTCCGCGGGGGAGGCGCCGCCGGCGGCGGAGCTGCGGGCGCACCTGAAGGCGCAGCTGCCGGAGCACATGGTGCCGGCGGCGCTCGTGGCGCTGGAGCGTCTGCCGCTGACGGCGCACGGGAAGCTGGACCGCCGTGCCCTCCCCGCCCCGGAGGCGCGGATGGCGGACGGTGAGTACGAGAGGCCGCGGACGGAGGCCGAGGCAACCCTGGCGGGCGTCTGGGCCGAGGTCCTGAAGCGCGAGCGGGTGGGGGTGCACGACGACTTCTTCGAGCTGGGCGGAGACAGCATCCTCTCCATCCAGGTGGTCTCGCGCGCCCGGCGGGCAGGGCTGCACCTGACGCCGCGCCAGCTCTTCGAGAACCCCAGCGTGGCCGCGCTCGCCGCCGTCGTGGGCGTGGCGGCCGGCCCGGCGGCGGAGCAGGGGGCGGTCGTGGGCGAGGTGCCGCTCACCCCGGTGCAGCACGGGTTCTTCGAGCAGGAGGTCCCGGAGCGGCACCACTGGAACCTGCCGGTGCTCCTGACTCCCCGCGAGCCGCTGGAGCCGGCGGCGCTGGAGCGCGCGCTGTCTCGCCTCGCGGAGCACCACGACGCCCTGCGCATGCGCTTCCGGGAAGCAGAGGGGGCGTGGAAGCAGGAGAACGCGCCGGCCGGCGCCCCCGTGCCGCTGGACGTGCTCGACCTGTCGGCGCTCCCGGAGGCGGAGCGTGCCGCGGCCATCGAGCGCGAGGGGGCCCGCGTGCAGCGGAGCCTCGACCTGGCGGACGGGCCGCTCTTCCGGGCGGCGCTCTTCGGCCTGGGAGCCGGGGGGCAGCGGCTCCTCCTCGTCGCGCACCACCTGGTGATGGACGGCGTCTCCTGGCGCGTGCTCACGGAGGACCTGGCGACCGCGCTCGCCGGGGAGCCGCTTCCCGCCCAAGACCACCTCGTTCCGGGAGTGGGCGCTGCGGCTGGCGGAGCACACCGCACGGGGCGGCTTCGACGGCCAGCTCCCCTACTGGACCGATCCCTCGCGCGCCGGCGTGCCCCGGGTCCCGGTGGACCACGCGGCGGGAGAGGCCCGGCCGCCCGAGCCGCGCACCCTCGCCGTGGAGCTGGACGGGGAGGCCACCCGGGCGCTCCTGCGCGACGTGCCGCAGGCGTACCGCACGCAGGTCAACGACGCCCTCCTCGCCGCGCTGGCCCGCTCGCTGGCGGAGTGGACCGGGAGCCCGCGCGTGGGCGTTGAGCTGGAGGGGCACGGCCGCGAGGAGCACCTGCTGGAGGGCGTGGACCTGTCGCGCACCGTCGGCTGGTTCACCACGCTGTACCCGGTGGTGCTGGAGGCGGGCGGCTCGCCGGAGGAGACGCTCAAGCGCGTCAAGGAGCGGCTGCGCGCGGTCCCGGAGCGGGGGGTCGGCTACGGCGCGCTCCTCTACCTGGGCGGCGACGGGACGCGGGCCCGCCTGTCCGCGCTCCCACGCCCCGAAGTGGCCTTCAACTACCTGGGGCAGCTCGACGTGGGCGGCGCGGAGCGGGGCCCCCTTCGCGCTGGCTCCCGAGGCGGCCGGGCCGTCGGTCGCGCGGGGCGGGCGGAGCCCCCACCTGCTCACCGTCAACGCCTCCGTCGCGGGCGGGCGGCTGCGCGCGGCCTGGAGCTTCGACGCGGCCGTGCACCGCCCGGAGACGGTGGAGCGGCTGGCGGAGCGCTTCACGGCGGAGCTGCGGGCGCTGGTGGCGCACTGCGCCTCGCCCGGGGCGGGCGGCTACACGCCGAGCGACTTCCCGCTGGCAGGGGTGGACCGGGCCTCGCTGGACCGGCTGCTGGGGAGCGAGCGTGGGATCGAGGACGTGTATCCCCTCACCCCCATGCAGGAGGGGATGCTCTTCCACTCGCTGTACGAGGAGGGGGGGAGCGCGTACCTGGGCCAGTTCCGCTTCGACCTGGACGGCCCGCTCGACGCGGAGGCGTTCCGGGCCGCCTGGCAGGGGGTGCTGGACCGGCACTCCGCGCTGCGCACCTCGTTCGCGTGGGAGGGGATCGACCGGCCGCTGCAGACGGTGCGGCAGCGCGTGGAGATTCCCTTCGAGACGCTCGACTGGCGGGACGCCGGGGCGGGGGAGCGGGAGGCGCGGATGGAGGCGTGGCTGCGCGAGGACCGCGCGCACCGCTTCGACCTGGGGCGGGCGCCGCTGATGCGCGTCACCCTGTTCCGCCTGGACGAGGGCCTCCACCACTTCGTCTGGACGCACCACCACATGGTCCTCGACGGGTGGAGCCTGTCGCTGGTGTATCGCGACGTCGTCGCGGTGTACGCCGCGCGCCTCCGCGGCGTGGCGGCGGAGCCGGCGCGCGGCCGCCCCTACCGCGAGTACGTGGCCTGGCTCCTCGCGCGCGACGAGGCCGGGGCGGAGGGCTTCTGGCGCGGGGCGCTGGCCGGCGCCCCCGTCCCCACCCCCTTCGGCGTGGACCGCCCCGCCGGCGCGGAAGCGGATCACGGGGAGGGGATGCGCCTCCGCGCGATGGGCGGGGGCGCCTCGGCGGCGGTGCGCGAGGCGGCGCGGCGCCACGGGCTCACGCCAAACACCCTGGTGCAGGGTGCCTGGGCGCTCCTCCTGTCGCGCTACTCCGGGGAGGAGGACGTGGTCTTCGGCGCCACCGTCTCCGGTCGCCCGGCGGAGCTGGAGGGGGCGGGGGAGATGGTGGGCCTCTTCATCAACACCCTCCCGGTCCGCGCGCGGGTCGCCCCGGAGGAGGGCGTCCTCCCCTGGCTGCGCGGGCTCCAGGCACGCCAGGCGGAGCTGCGCGAGCACGAGCACACCCCGCTGGCCTCGGTGCAGCGGTGGAGCGGCGTCCCGGCGGGCGAGCGCCTCTTCGAGAGCATCCTGGTCTTCCAGAACTACCCCCTGGAGGACGCCACGGCCGGGGGGGACCACGAGCTCCGGGTGGAGCCCCGCGGCGGGATCGAGGAGGGCGGCTTCCCGCTCACCCTCTCCGTCACCCCCGGCGAGCGGATCGTCGTCAAGGCGGAGTACGCCCTGGCGCGCTTCGACGCGGGCACGGTCGAGCGGATGCTGGAGCACCTGGAGACCGTGCTGGGCGCGCTGGCGGGCGCCCCGGAGGCGCGCGTCGGCGACGTCGCGCTGGCCGGTGACGCCGAGCGGCGCCGGCTGCTGGAGGAGTGGAACGGCGCCCCCGCCGCCTTCCCCCGCGACGTGCTGGTCCACGACCTGATCTCGGCGCGCGCCGCCGCGGCGCCCGGCGCCGTGGCCGTGGCGCAGGGCGCGCGCACCCTGAGCTACGCGGAGCTGGACGCCGCCGCCGCCCGCCTCGCGCTCCGGCTGCGCGCCCTGGGCGTCGGGCCGGAGGCGCGGGTGGCGCTGGTGCTGGACCGCTCTCCGGAGCTGGCCGTGGCCGTGCTCGCCGTGCTCCGGGCGGGCGGCGCCTTCGTCCCCCTGGACCCGGACTACCCCGCCGGGCGCCTCGCCTTCGTCCTGCGCGACAGCGACGCCGCGCTGGTGCTGACCCGCGCCGACCTCGCCGGGAGGCTCCCGGAGCACCGGGGGCGGGTGGTGCTGGTGGAGGCGGAGACCGGCGGGGAGGTGGAGACGGCTCCGTGCTCCGTCCACCCCGACAACCTGGCCTACGCCATCTACACCTCCGGCTCCACCGGCCGCCCCAAGGCCGCCATGGTCAGCCACCGCTCGCTGGCGGCGTACGCCCGGGCCATGCGCGCCGAGCTGCGGCTGTCTCCGGACGACCGGGTCCTCCAGTTCGCCTCGCCGGGGTTCGACGTGGTGGTCGAGGAGCTGTTCCCGGCGTGGACCGCGGGGGCAGCGGTGGTCTTCCCGGAGGGGGAGGATCTGGGCTCCCCCGCCGAGCTGATGCGCCTGGTGGAGGCCCGGGGCGTCACCGGGTTCGAGCTCCCCACCGCCTACTGGCACGAGTGCGTCCGCCAGCTCGCGGAGGACGGGCTCCGGCTCCCCGCGTGCGTGCGCTGGGTGATCGTGGGCGGGGAGCGGGTGCTCCCGGAGCGGCTGCGCGCCTGGGCCGGGCTGGGGGTGCCGCTGGTGCACGTCTTCGGGCTCACGGAGACCACCGTCACCTCCGCCACGCTCCGCCTGGAGGCGGGGGACGACGGGTCGCGCTGGCCCAACCTCCCCATCGGGACGCCGACGGAGAGCTCGCGCGTCTACGTCCTGGACCGTGCCGGCCACCCGGCTCCCATGGGAGTTCCCGGCGAGCTGTGGGTGGGCGGGGAGGGCGTGGCCCGCGGCTACCTGGGCCGCCCGGAGCTGACCGCGGAGCGCTACGTCCCCGACCCGTTCGGTGCGCCCGGGGCGCGCGCGTACCGCACCGGCGACCGGGTGCGCTGGCTGGCCGACGGAAAGCTGGAGTTCCTGGGCCGCATCGACCAGCAGGTCAAGGTGCGCGGCTTCCGCATCGAGCCGGCGGAGGTGGAGGCCGTCCTCGCGGAGCACCCCGGCGTCGGCGAGGCCGTGGTCGTGGTCCGCGACGCGGGCGGCGGTGACCGGCGCCTGGTGGCGTACCTGGTCCCCGCGGAGGGCGCCGCGCCCCCCGTCGCCGAGCTGCGGGAGCACGTCGCGCGCGCTCTCCCGGCGTACATGGTCCCCTCCGCGTTCGTCGCGCTGGATCGCCTTCCCCTGACTCCGCACGGCAAGCTGGACCGCCGCGCCCTCCCGGACCCGGACGCGGGCTCCCTCGCCCCGGAGGCGCCCTACGAGGCGCCGGGGACCGCGGCGGAGCGCGCGCTGGCCGCGGTGTGGGCCGAGGTGCTGCGCGTGGAGCGGGTGGGGGTCCGCGACAACTTCTTCGAGCTGGGCGGCGACTCCATCCTCTCCATCCAGGTGGTCTCGCGCGCCCGGCGGGCGGGGCTGCACCTGTCCCCGCGGCAGCTCTTCGAGAACCCCACCGTCGCCGCGCTGGCCGCGCTGGCGGGCGCCCCGGCCGGGCCCGGGGCGGAGCAGGGCGAGGTCGCGGGGGAGGTGGAGCTCACCCCGGTGCAGCACTGGTTCTTCGAGCAGGAAGTGCCGGAGCCGCACCACTGGAACATGCCGCTCCTCCTGGTCCCCGGGGAGCCGCTGGACGCCGCCGCGCTGGAGGAGGCCCTGGCGCGCCTGGCCACGCACCACGACGCGCTGCGGACGCGCTTCCGCCGCGCCGGCGGCGGGTGGCGGCAGGAGGTGGCCCCGGCCGGCGCGAGGGTCCCGGTGGAGACCCTGGACCTTTCCGCGCTCCCGGAGGCGGAGCGCGCCGCGGCCATCGAGCGCGAGGGAGCGCGCGTGCAGCGGAGCCTGGAGCTGGCGGAGGGGCCGCTCTTCCGCGCGGCGCTCTTCGGGCTCGGAGGCGGAGCGCAGCGCCTCCTCCTCGTCGTGCACCACCTGGTGGTGGACGGCGTCTCCTGGCGCGTCCTGGTGGAGGACCTGGAGACGGCGCTGGCCGGGGGCGCGCTCCCTCCGAAGACCACCTCCTTCCGCGCCTGGGCCCACCGCCTGGGGGAGCACGCGCGCGCCGGCGGCTTCGACGCCGAGATCCCCTTCTGGACCGATCCGGCGCGGGCGGAGGCCGCCGCGCTCCCGGTCGACTTCGAGGGCGCCGCGCCGACGCACGCCACCCTGCGCCAGGCCGCCGTCTCGCTGGACGAGCCGACCACGCGGGCGCTGCTCCGGGACGCCCCCCGGGCGTACCGCACCCGGGTCGACGACGTCCTCCTCACCGCGCTGGCCCGCGTCCTGGAGGGGTGGAGCGGCGGGCGCGGCGCGCTGGTGGAGCTGGAGGGGCACGGGCGCGAGGAGCACCGGTTCGAGGGAGTGGACCTGTCGCGCACCGTCGGCTGGTTCACCACGCAGTTCCCGGTGCTCCTGAGCCCGGGCGTGGACGCCCCGCCCGGAGAGGCCCTCAAGGCGGTCAAGGAACGGCTCCGCGCCGTCCCGCACCGGGGGATCGGCTACGGCGCGCTGCGCTGGCTCTCCGCCGACCCGGAGACCCGGGCCCGCCTGGCGGCCCTCCCCCGGCCGCAGGTCGCGTTCAACTACCTGGGCCGGATCGACGAGGGCGCCGGGGACGGCGGGGAGGCGCCGTTCACCCTCGCCCGGGAGGGAGTCGGGGCGTCGGAGAGCCCGGAGGGGCGGCCCGCGCACCCGCTGGCCTTCAACGCCCGCGTGGCGGGCGGGCGGCTGCACGTCTCCCTCGTCTTCAGCGAGGCCGTGCACCGGCGCCAGACCGCCGAGCGCCTGGCGGGCGCCTTCCTGGCGGAGCTGCGCGCGCTGGTGGAGCACTGCGCGTCGCCGGAGGCGGGCGGGTGCACGCCGGGCGACTTCCCCCTGGCCGGGCTGGACCAGGCGGGGCTCGACCGGCTGGTGGGGAGCGGGCGCGACGTGGAGGACGTGTACCCGCTCTCCCCCATGCAGGAGGGGATGCTCTTCCACACCCTCCTGGAGCCGGGCGGGGGCGCGTACGTGGGGCAGCAGGGCTTCGCGCTGCGCGGGGTGCTGGACCGGGACGCCTTCCGGCGCGCCTGGGAGTCCGTCGTGGCGCGGCACACGGCGCTGCGCAGCGCCTTCGCCTGGGAGGGGCTGGAGCGCCCCCTCCAGACGGTGCGCCGCCGGGTGGAGGTGGAGCTGCGCGAGGAGGACTGGCGGGACGCGTCCCCGGCGGAGCGGGCGGAGCGGCTGGACGCATTCCTCCGGGAGGACCGCTCCCGCGGGCTCGACCCCGCGCGGGCGCCGCTGATGCGGCTGGCGCTGTTCCGCACGGGCGACGCGGAGCACCACCTGGTGTGGACCTTCCACCAGATGATGCTGGACGGGTGGAGCCTCCCGCTGGTGTTCCGCGAGGCGGCCGCGGCGTACGACGCGTTCCGGCAGGGGCGCGAGCCGTCGCTCCCCGCGGCGCGCCCGTACCGCGACTACGTGGCCTGGCTCCAGCGGCGGGACGACGCGGGGGCGGAGCGCTTCTGGCGCGCCGAGCTGGCGGGCTTCTCCGCGCCCACCCCGCTGGTGGTGGACCGCCCGGCGGGAGCCGGTGAGGCCGGCCACGGCGCCGCGGCCCTCCGCCTGGACGAGGCGGCGACGTGGGCGCTGCACGCGGCGGCGCGGCGCGAGGGGCTCACCCCGAACACGCTGGTGCAGGGAGCGTGGGCGCTGCTGCTGTCGCGCTACTCCGGCGAGGCGGACGTGGTGTTCGGGGTCACCACCTCCGGCCGCCCCGCCGAGCTGGAGGGGGTGGAGGAGGCGGTCGGGCTCTTCATCAACACCCTCCCCGCCCGGGTGCGGATCGTCCCGGAGGCGCCGCTGGGCGGCTGGCTCCGCCGCATCCAGGAGCGGCAGGCCGCGTTCCGGGAGCACGAGCACGTCCCCCTGGTCCGGGTGCAGCGCTGGAGCGCCGTCCCCGCGGGGCGGCCGCTGTTCGAGAGCCTGGTGGTGTTCGAGAACTACCCGGTGGAGGGCGTTCCCGGCGGGGGCGGGGGCGGGCTGGAGATCCACCCCGTCGACGCCCGCGAGCAGGGGAACTACCCGCTCACGCTGGTGGTCCTCCCCGGGGCGCGGCTCACGCTGGACGCGCAGTACGACCGGGCCCGGCTGGACGGCGGCGCCGTGGAGCGGATGCTCGGGCACCTCCGCAACCTCCTGGCGGGGATGGCCGCCGCCACCGCGGACGCCCCGCTCTCCGCCCTCTCCCTGCTGGACGGGGAGGAGCGGCGCGCCCTGGTCGCCGCGGGGCTCGCCGCCGTGCCGGAGCTGCCGCGCGGCCCGTCGATCCACGCCCTGTTCGAGGCGGCGGCCCGGCGCGCGCCGGACGCGGCGGCCGTCACCTTCGAGGGGGAGCCGCTGGCCTACGGCGAGCTGAACCGGCGCGCCAACCTCCTCGCGCACCACCTCCGCTCGCGCGGGGTGGGGCCGGAGGTCCGCGTCGCCCTCCTGCTGGAGCGCGGCCCGGAGATGGTGGTCGCCATGCTCGCCGTCCTCAAGGCCGGGGGCGCCTACGTCCCCGTGGACCCCTCGGCGCCCGCCGACCGGGTGCGCTGGGTCCTGGAGGACTGCGGGGCGCCGCTGGTCCTCACGCAGCGGGCGCTGGCCGGCACCCTCCCGGACGGCGGCGCGGAGGCCGTGCTGCTGGACGCGGAGTGGCCGCGGATCGCCGCGGGGCCGGCGCACGATCCGGAGGGCGGGGCGGGGCCGGACGGCCTGGCGTACGTGATCTACACCTCCGGCTCCACCGGCACCCCAAAGGGGGTCCAGGTGGAGCACCACTCCGTCGTCCGGCTCTTCCGCGCCACGGAGGAGTGGTTCGGCTTCGGCCCGCAGGACGTGTGGACGCTGTTCCACTCGTACGCCTTCGACTTCTCCGTCTGGGAGGCGTGGGGCGCGCTGCTGTACGGCGGACGCCTGGTGGTGGTCCCCGCCGCGACCAGCCGCGACCCGGAGGCGTTCCACGCGCTGGTGGCCAGGGAAGGGGTCACGGTGCTGAGCCAGACCCCCTCCGCCTTCCGTCCCTTCGCCGAGGTGGACGGGGAGCGCGGGGGGAGCTGGCGCTTCGCCTGGTGGTGTTCGGCGGGGAGGCGCTGGAGCCGTCGAGCCTGCGCCCCTGGGTCGCCCGGCACGGCGATGCGCAGCCGCGGCTGGTGAACATGTACGGGATCACCGAGACCACCGTCCACGTCACCTGCCGCCCCCTCACGCGCGCCGACGTGGACGGGGAGGTGGGGAGCGTGATCGGCGTCCCCATCCCCGACCTGAGCCTCCACCTGCTGGGCCCCGACGGGGAGCCGGTGCCGGTGGGCGTGCCGGGGGAGATCTGCGTGGGCGGGGCAGGAGTGGCGCGCGGCTACCTGAACCGCCCGGAGCTGACCGCCGAGCGCTTCGTCGGCGACCCGTTCGGGGAGGGGAGGCTGTACCGCAGCGGCGACCTGGCGCGCCGCCGCGCCGACGGGGAGCTGGAGTACCTGGGCCGCGCCGACAGCCAGGTCAAGGTGCGCGGCTTCCGCATCGAGCCCGGCGAGGTGGAGGCCGCGTTGCGAGCCCTCCCGGGGGTGCGCGACGCGGTGGTGGTGGCCCGCGCGGACGGCTCCGGGGACCTCCGCCTGGTCGGCTACGTGGTGGGTGGCGAGGAGGGTGCTCCCCCGG
The DNA here is from genome assembly GCA_963733105.1 of uncultured Gemmatimonadales bacterium. Lineage (GTDB taxonomy): Bacteria > Gemmatimonadota > Gemmatimonadetes > Longimicrobiales > Longimicrobiaceae > JAFAYN01. The sequence continues at coordinate 172,005 of CAVTCB010000019.1, forward strand.
CCGACGCGATGCGGGAGGCGCTGCGCGGACGGCTCCCGGAGTACATGGTCCCCTCCGCGCTGGTCCCCCTGGAGGCGATCCCCCTCACCGCCAACGGCAAGACCGACCGGGCCGCGCTCCCCGCGCCGGAGGGCGCCGCCGCCTCCGCCGGGGCGTACGTGGCGCCGCGCACGCCCGAGGAGGAGGCGCTGGCCGCCATCTGGGCGGAGGTGCTGGGGGTGGAGCGCGTGGGCGTGCACCAGGACTTCTTCGAGGCGGGAGGGCACTCGCTCCTGGTGATGCGCGTGGTCTCGCGGGTCCGGGAGCGCTTCCGCGTGGACCTCCCCCTGAGCGCGTTCTTCGACGCCCCCACCGTGGCCGGACTGGCCGCGGAGGTGGCCCGCCGGGCTCCCGTCCCGCCGCCCGCCGACTCCGCGCCGTCCGCCGCGGTGCTCCCGGACGACGTGGACGACCTTTCCGAGGAGGAGCTGGACGCGCTGCTGGCGAGCCTGGCCGCCGAGGAGGAGCCGGAGTCGTGAGCAGCGCCCCCTCCAACCCGATGTCGGTGGAGGAGAAGCGCCGCCTCGCGCGGGAGCTGCTCCGGAAGAAGGCGCGCCAGCCGGCGCGCTTCCCCGTCTCCTTCGCGCAGCTCCGGCTCTGGCTGGCCCACCGGATGGACCCGGCGAGCCCCGCCTACAACATCCCCCTGGCGCTGCGGGTGCGTGGCCCGCTCGACCCGGCCGTGCTGCGGCGCTCGCTGGCCGAGGTGGTGCGCCGCCACGCCGCGCTGCGCACCCGCTTCGAGGACGCCGAGCCGGAGCCGGTGCAGGTGGTGGCGCCCTCGCTCGCCGTCGGCCTCCCCGTCGTCGACCTTGCCGGGCTCGCGGAGGACGCGCGCGCCCTGGAGCTGCGCCGCCTGGCCGCCGCGGAGGCGGGCCGGCCGTTCGACCTGTCCACGGGCCCGCTCTTCCGCGCCGCCGCGCTGCGCCTGGAGGAGCGGGACTTCGCCGTGCTCTTCACGCTGCACCACGTGGTCAGCGACGGGTGGAGCATGGGCGTGCTGGTGCGCGAGGTGTCGGAGCTGTACGCCGCCTTCTCCGCCGGGCTCCCCTCGCCGCTCCCCGAGCTGCCGACGCAGTACGCCGACTTCGCGGCGTGGCAGCGGGACCGGCTGCGGGGGGAGGTTCTGGAGCGGCAGATCGAATGGTGGCGGGAGGCGCTCGCCGGGGCGCCCCCGCTGCTGGAGCTCCCCACCGACCGTCCGCGCCCCGCGGTGGCGGACGCGCGGGGCGCGTCGGTCCCGCTGGAGCTTCCGCCCGCGCTCACGGGCGCGCTTCGGGAGCTGGGCCGACGCGAGGAGGCCACCCCGTTCATGACCCTCCTGGCGGGATGGCAGGCGCTGCTGGCGCGCTGGTCCGGGCAGGACGACGTCGTGGTCGGCACTCCGGTGGCGGGGCGGAGCCGGGTGGAGCACGAGCCGCTGATCGGCTTCTTCGTGAACGTCCTGGCCCTGCGCGCCCGCCTGGCGGACGCGCCCACCGTACGCGGGGCGCTGCGCCGCACGCGGGCGGGGATGCTGGCCGCGCTCGACCACCAGGACCTCCCCTTCGAGCGCCTGGTGGAGGAGGTGGGCGTGGAGCGGAGCCCGGGCCACTCCCCGGTCTTCCAGGTGACGTTCGCGCTGGAATCGGCGGGGGCGGAGGGGCCGCTCCGCCTGGGCGGGGCGCGGGTGGAGCCGCTGGCCACCCGCACCGGGGTGATCGCCTTCGACCTGATCCTCACGCTGAGGGAGGGGGGGGACGGGATCTCCGGCGCTCTGGAGTACCGGACCGACCTGTGGGACGGGGCCACCATCGAGCGGATGGCGGGGCACTTCCGGGCGCTGCTGGAGGGGATGGTGGCCGCCCCGGATCGCCGCCTCTCCGACCTCCCCCTCTTCGGCGACGCCGAGCGGCTCTCGATCCTGACCGATTGGGGCGTCTCGGGGGCGGCACCGGTGGATGCCCGCTGCGTGCACGAGCTGTTCGCGGAGCAGGCGGCGCGCACGCCGGAGGCGGTCGCCCTGGTCTTCCGCGGCGAGAAGACCACCTACGCGGAGCTGGACTGCCGCTCGGACGCCCTCGCGCACGTGCTGGCCGCCCGCGGCGTCGGTCCCGACGTGCGCGTGGGCGTCCTCGCCGAGCGCTCGCCCGGGATGGTGGCGGGTCTGCTGGGGATTCTCAAGGCGGGCGGCGCTTACGTCCCGCTCGACCCTGGATACCCGGCGGAGCGCCTGGAGTACATGCTGGCGGACTCGGCGGTGCCGGTGCTCCTGGCGCAGGAGCGGCTGCTGGAGAGGGTGCCGGAGTTCGGGGGGAAGGTGGTGCTGCTGGACGGGGAGGAGTCCGGCGAGGCGGGACTTCCCGCGCCGGGCGTCCCCGTCACCCCCGACCACCTGGCCTACGTCATCTACACCTCGGGCTCGACCGGCCAGCCCAAGGGCACCGAGGTCCCCCACCGCGCCATCCCGGGGTTCTTCTGGGACGTGGAGTACGCGCGCTTCGACGAGGGCACGGTCCTGCTCCAGCACTCCTCCACTTCGTGGGACGCGCTGACGCTGGAGCTGTGGCCGGCGCTGCTCCGGGGCGGCACCTGCGTCCTCCTCCCGGCGCAGGTCTCCGAGCCGGCGCTGCTGGGCGAGCAGATCCGCGAGCACGGGGTGACGGCGACGTGGATCTCGTCCGCCTACTTCAACTCCATCATCGACACCACGCCGGAAGTGCTCTCGGGGCTCCGCCTGGCGATGATCGGCGGGGAGGCGGTGAGCGTCCCGCACGTCCGTCGCGCGCTGGAGGCGTACCCGGAGCTGCGGATCGTCAACGGGTACGGGCCGAGCGAGTGCACCGTCTTCACGTCCTGCTACCCGATTCCGGCGGATTTCGACGCGGCGACGATCCCCATCGGCAGGCCGGTGGGCGACCGGCGGGTGTACCTGCTGGACCGGTACTCCGGCGCGGTGCCGCGGGGCGTCGCGGGGGAGCTGTGCGTGGGCGGGCCGTCGGTGGCGCGGGGCTACCTGGGGCGGCCGGAGCTTACGGCGGAGAGGTTCGTCCCGGACCCGTTCTCCGGCGAGCCCGGGGCGCGGATGTACCGCTCGGGGGACCGGGTGAAGTGGCGCGCGGACAAGCTCCTGGAGTTCGTCGGGCGCGACCGACTTCCAGGTCAAGGTGCGCGGCTTCCGGGTGGAGCCGGGCGAGGTGGAGGCCGTCCTCGCGTCGCACCCGCGGGTGCGCGAGGCGGCGGTCGTGGTGCGCGCCGACACGGCGGGCGCGAAGGCGCTGGTGGGGTACGCCGTCGCGCCGGAGGACACGGGGGCGGAGCTGCGGGGGTGGCTGCGCGAGCGGATGCCGGAGTACATGGTCCCCTCCGCGGTCGTGGTGCTGGAGGCGATGCCGCTCACCCCGCACGGCAAGGTCGACCGGCGCGCCCTCCCCGCGCCCGGGGCCGCGGGCGACGACGAGTCGTACGTCGCGCCCCGCACCCCCGCGGAGGAGATCCTGGCGGGGATCTGGGCCGCGGTGCTGGGCGTCGAGAGGGTGGGTGTGGAGGACGACTTCTTCACCCTGGGCGGGCATTCCCTCCTGGCGACGCGGGTGGTCTCGCGCGTCCGGGAGGCGTTCGGGGTGGAGCTGCCGCTGCGGGCGCTCTTCGAGGCGCCCACCGTGGCCGCGCTCGCGGATCGGGTCGGGGCCGGGGCGGCGACGCAGGCTCCGCCGCTGGTGCCGGTGCCGCGCGACGGCTCGCCGCTCCCGCTGTCGTTCGCACAGCAGCGGCTCTGGTTCATCGACCGGCTCCAGCCGGGGTCCTCTGCCTACAACATGCCCTTCCCGCTGCGCGTGCGGGGCGGGCTGGACGTGCGGGCGCTGGAGCGGGCGCTCACGGAGATCGTGCGCCGGCACGAGTCGCTGCGCACGGGCATCGTGGTGCAGGACGGGGAGCCGGTCCAGCGGGTCGATCCCGCCCGGCCGGTGCGCCTCCCGCTCGTGGACCTGGGCGGGGTCGACTCGTCGCGGGAGCTGGGACGACTGGTGGCGGAGGAGGCCGCGCGCCCCTTCGACCTCGCGGCGGGCCGGCCGCTGCGCGCGACCGTCGTGCGCCTGGGGGAGGAGGACGACGCGGTCCTGTTCACCATGCACCACGTGGCCTCGGACGGGTGGAGCATCGGCGTCTTCGTGCGCGAGGTCTCGGCGCTCTACGGAGGGGCCCGTCTCCCGGAGCTGCCGGTGCAGTACGCGGACTACGCCGTCTGGCAGCGCGCCTGGCTCACCGGCGACGTGCTGGAGGCGGAGCTGGGCTGGTGGCGGGAGCGCCTGGCCGGGGCCCCGGCGCTGCTGGAGCTGCCCACGGACCGGCCCCGTCCCGCGGCCCCCGTCGACGCGGGCGGGGTGCTCGACTTCCGGGTCTCGGGGGAGACCACAGCGGCGCTGCGGGCGCTCTCGCGGCGCGAGGGGGCGACGCCGTTCATGATGCTTCTCGCGGCGTGGCAGCTCCTGCTGGCGCGCTGGAGCGGGCAGGAGGACGTGGTGGTGGGGACCCCCATCGCAGGGCGGAACCGGCTGGAGACGGAGGGGCTGATCGGCTTCTTCGTCAACACCCTGGCCCTGCGCGCGGAGGTGCCGGGCGAGGCGAGCTTCCGCGACCTGTTGCACCGGGTGCGGGAGACCACGCTGGGGGCCTACCAGCACCAGGACCTCCCCTTCGAGAAGCTGGTGGAGGAGCTGGGCGTCGAGCGCAACCTGGCGCACACGCCGCTCTTCCAGGTGATGTTCTCCCTGCAGAACAACGTGCAGGAGGAGCTGAAGCTGGGCCGCACGGAGCTGGAGAGCCTCGCGGGCGAGGGAGCGTCGGTGAAGTTCGACCTGTCGCTGAGCCTGGCGGAAGCGGGGGCGGAGCTCCACGGCGGGCTGAAGTACCGGCGTGAGCTGTGGGACGGCGGCACCATGGCGCGTCTGCTGGAGCACTACGTGCGCGTGCTGGAGGAGGTGGCCGCGCGTCCGGAGCGTCGCCTGTCGGAGGTCCCGCTGCTGGGGGAGGCGGAGCGGGCGCGGGTGCTGGAGGCGTGGAACGCCACCGCGGCGGACCACCCCCGGGCCTGCATCCACCACCTGTTCATGGAGCAGGCGGCGCGGACGCCGGATGCGCCCGCGGTGCTCTGGCGGGGCGAGGCGCTGAGCTACGCGGAGCTGGACCGGCGCTCCAGCCGTCTCGCGCACGCGCTGCGCCGCCGGGGCGTGGGGCCGGAGGCGCGGGTGGCCCTCTGCCTGGAGCGGGGGCCGGAGCAGGTGGTCGCCATCCTGGCGGTGCTCAAGGCCGGGGGCGCCTACGTCCCGCTCGACCCCGAGCACCCGCGGGACCGGCTCGCGTACGTGATCGGGGACGCCTCCGCGCGCGTCGTCCTCACGCAGGCAAGCCTGCTCGACCGGCTCCCCGCCTCCGGGGCGGAGGCGCTCTGCGTGGAGGCGGAGGAGGGCGGGAGCGGCGACGCGCCGGAGAGCGGCGCCGTCCCGGAGAACCTGGCGTACGTGATCTACACCTCCGGCTCCACCGGGCGGCCCAAGGGGGTGCTGGTGGAGCACGCCTCGGTGGTCAACCTGGCCCGTGCGCTGGACGCGGCCGTCTACACGGGCGCCCCGGGCGCGCCGCGGGTGAGCCTGAACGGGCCGATCACCTTCGACACCTCGGTCAAGCAGTGGACCCGGCTCCTCTCCGGGGCCGCGCTCTGCCCGGTCCCGGAGGAGGTGCGCGCCGACGGTGAGGCGCTGCGGAGCTTCCTGCGCGAGGAGGCGGTCGAGGTGTTCGACTGCACCCCCGCGCAGCTCCGCATGCTGGGGCCGGACGGCCTGGGGCCCACGGACGTGCTGGTGGGTGGCGAGGCCATCGACGAGGCGCTCTGGCGCCGGCTCGTCGACGCGCGGGGGAGCCGCTTCCACAACCTGTACGGACCAACCGAGTGCACGGTGGACGCGGCGGTGAGCATCGTGGCGGGGCCGGTGCCGGTGATCGGGCGCCCCGTCGCCAACGTGAGGGCGTACGTGCTGGACCGCGCGATGGAGCCCGCGCCGGTGGGGGTGTACGGCGAGCTGTACGTGGGTGGCGCGGGGGTGGCGCGGGGCTACCTGGGACGCCCGGAGCTGACGGCGGCGGCGTTCGTCCCCGACCCGTTCGGCGGCGCGGGGGTGCGGCTGTACCGCACGGGGGACCGGGTGCGCTGGCGCGCGGACGGGGTGCTGGAGTACCAGGGGCGGATCGACTTCCAGGTGAAGGTGCGCGGCTTCCGGATCGAGCTGGGCGAGGTGGAGGCGGTGCTGGCCGGGCACCCCTCGGTGCGGGAGGCGGCGGTGGTCGCGCGGGAGGGCGGCTGGTGGGCTACGTGGTGGGCACAGCCGCGGCGGGCGAGCTTCGGGAGCACCTGCGGACGAGCCTCCCGGAGTACATGGTGCCCTCCGCGTTCGTGGTGCTGGAGCGTCTGCCGCTGACGCGGAACGGAAAGGTGGACCGGCGCGCCCTCCCCGCGCCGGAGGCGTCGTCCGGGGCGTTCGTGGCGCCCCGCACCCCCGCGGAGGAGGTGCTGGCGGGGATCTGGGCCGCGGTGCTGGGCGTCGAGAGGGTGGGTGTGGAGGACGACTTCTTCACCCTGGGCGGGCATTCCCTCCTGGCGACGCGGGTGGTCTCGCGCGTGCGGGAGGCGTTCGGGGTGGAGCTGCCGCTGCGGGCGCTCTTCGAGGCGCCCACCGTGGCCGCGCTCGCGGAGCGGGTCGGGGCCGGGGCGGCGACGCAGGCTCCGCCGCTGGTCCCGGTGCCGCGCGACCGTCGCAGCTCCCGCTGTCGTTCGCGCAGCAGCGGCTCTGGTTCATCGACCGGCTCCAGCCGGGGAGCCCCGCCTACAACATGCCCTTCCCGCTGCGCGTGCGGGGCGGGCTGGACGTGCGGGCGCTGGAGCGGGCGCTCACGGAGATCGTGCGCCGCCACGAGTCGCTGCGCACGGGCATCGTGGTGCAGGACGGGGAGCCGGTCCAGCGGGTCGATCCCGCCCGGCCGATGCGGCTCCCGACCGTGGACCTGGGCGGGGTCGACTCGTCGCGCGAGCTGGAGCGACTGGCGGCGGAGGAGGCGGCGCGTCCCTTCGACCTCGCGGCGGGCCGGCCGCTGCGCGGCGACGGTCGTGCGCCTGGGGGAGGAGGACGACGCGGTCCTGTTCACCATGCACCACGTGGCCTCGGACGGGTGGAGCATCGGCGTCTTCGTGCGCGAGGTCAGCGCGCTCTACGGAGGCGGCCGTCTCCCGGAGCTGCCGGTGCAGTACGCGGACTACGCCGTCTGGCAGCGCGCCTGGCTCTCGGGCGACGTGCTGGAGGCGCAGCTCGCCTGGTGGCGCGGGCGGCTGGCCGGGGCGCCCCCCTTGCTGGAGCTGCCCACGGACCGCCCGCGCCCGACGGTCCAGGGGGACCGGGCGGCGAGCCTCGACTTCCGGCTCCCGGCGGAGACGTCGCGCGCGCTGCGGGCGCTCTCCCGGCGCGAGGGGGCGACGGCGTTCATGGCGCTGCTGGCCGCCTGGCAGCTCCTGCTGGCGCGCTACGCGGGGGTGGAGGACGTGTCGGTGGGGACGCCGGTGGCGGGGCGGACGCGGACCGAGCTGGAGGGGCTGATCGGGTTCTTCGTCAACACGCTGGTGCTGCGCACCGACCTCTCGGGGGAGCCGACGTTCCGCGGACTGCTGGCGCGGGTGCGGGAGGCGACGCTGGGGGCGTTCGGGCACCAGGAGGTGCCGTTCGAGAAGCTGGTGGAGGAGCTGGCGCCGGAGCGCGAGCCTCTCGCACACGCCGCTCTTCCAGGTGGTGTTCACGCTGCGGAGCGAGGGCCCGGGGGAGCCGCGGCTGGGGGAGCTGCGCGTGGAGCCGTTCGGCGGGGGAGGGACGACGGCGAAGTTCGACCTGACGCTCGGGATGGAGGAGGGCGAGGAGGGGCTCGGGGGCGCGCTGGAGTACCGGACCGACCTGTGGGACGGCGCCACCATCGAGCGGATGGCGGGGCACTTCCGGGTGCTGCTGGAGGAGATGGCGGCCGGCCCGGACCGCCGCCTCTCCGACCTCCCCCTCTTCGGCGACGCCGAGCGGCTCTCGATCCTGACCGATTGGGGCGTCTCGGGGGCGGCGCCGGTGGATGGCCGCTGCGTGCACGAGCTGTTCGCGGAGCAGGCGGCGCGCACGCCGGGGGCGGTCGCGCTGGTGTTCGAGGGCAGCGGCGCTGACGTACGGGGAGCTGGACCGGCGCGCGAACGGCCTCGCGCACCGCCTCGCCGCGCGCGGCGTCGGGCCGGACGTGAAGGTGGGGCTCTTCGTGGAGCGCTCGCTGGAGATGGTGGTGGGGCTCCTCGCGGTGCTCAAGGCGGGCGGCGCCTACCTGGTGGTGGACCCGGAGTATCCCGCCGAGCGCATCGCCTTCATGCTGGCCGACGCACGGGTGCCGGTGCTGCTCACCCAGGAGCCGCTCCTGGGGCGCCTGCCGGAGACGGGTGCGGAGGTGGTGCCGCTGGACGGGGTGCTGGAGGCCCCCCTCGCGGACGGGCGGCCGCCGTCCGCCGCCGTCACCCCGGAGCACCTGGCGTACGTGATCTACACGTCGGGGTCGACGGGGACGCCCAAGGGGACGGAGGTGCCGCACCGCGCGATCCCGGGGTTCTTCCGGGGGAGCGACTACGTCCGTTTCGACCCGGACCAGGTAGTCCTCCAACACTCGTCCACGTCGTGGGACGCGCTGACGCTGGAGCTGTGGCCGGCGCTGCTGACGGGGGGGCGCTGCGTCCTCCTCGCGGGGAAGAGCACGGAGCTGGGGGTGATGGAGGAGACCGTCCGCCGGGAGGGGGTCACCACCCTCTGGCTCTCGTCGGCGCTCTTCAACACGGTGGTGGACACGAGGCCGGGGGTGCTGGAGGGGGTCGCGCAGGTGATGATCGGGGGTGAGGCGGTGTCGGTCCCGCACGTGCACCGGGCGCTGGAGGCGCATCCGGGGATGCGGCTGGTCAACGGCTACGGGCCCTCCGAGTGCACCGTCTTCTCCACCTGCCAGGTGATCGAGGAGACCGGGGGCGCGGCCGTCCCCATCGGGCGGCCGGTGGGCGACCGGCGGGTCTACGTGCTGGACGCGAGCCTCAACCCCGTCCCGGCGGGTGTCCCCGGCGAGGTGTTCGTGGGCGGGCCGGCGGTGGCGCGGGGATACCTGGGGCGGCCGGGGCTGACGGCGGAGCGCTTCGTCCCGGACCCGTTCGGGGTCGCGGGATCGCGGATGTACCGGGTCATGGACCGGGTTCGCTGGCGCGCCGACGGAGTGCTGGAGTACTTCGGACGGACGGACCTCCAGGTCAAGGTGCGCGGCTTCCGCATCGAGCCGGGCGAGGTGGAGGCCGCGCTCCTGCGGCACACGGCGGTGCGCGAGGCCGCGGTGGTCGCGCGGGAGGGAAGCCTGGTGGGGTACGTGGTCGGCACGGCCACGGCGGGCGAGCTGCGGGAGTGGCTGGGACGGCGCCTCCCGGAGCACATGGTGCCGTCCGCGTTGGTGGTGCTCGATGCCTTCCCGCTCTCGCCCAACGGCAAGATCGACCGCGGGGCGCTCCCGGCTCCGGCGGCGTCGTCCGCCGGGGCGTACGTCGCGCCGCGGACCCCGGCGGAGGAGATCCTGGCGGGGATCTGGGCCGCGGTGCTGGGCGTGGAGCGGGTGGGGGCGGAGGACGACTTCTTCGCGCTGGGCGGGCATTCCCTGCTGGCGACGCGGGTGGTCTCGCGCGTCCGGGAGGCGTTCGGGGTGGAGCTGCCGCTGCGGGCGCTCTTCGAGGCGCCCACCGTGGCCGCGCTCGCGGAGCGGGTCGGGGCCGGGGCGGCGACGCAGGCTCCGCCGCTGGTCCCGGTACCGCGCGACGGCTCGCCGCTCCCGCTGTCGTTCGCGCAGCAGCGGCTCTGGCTCATCGACCGGCTCCAGCCGGGGTCCTCCGCCTACAACATGCCCTTCCCGTTGCGCCTGCGGGGCGGGCTGGACGTGCGGGCGCTGGAGCGGGCGCTCACGGAGATCGTGCGTCGGCACGAGTCGCTGCGCACGGGCATCGTGGTGCAGGACGGGGAGCCGGTCCAGCGGGTCGATCCCGCCCGGCCGGTGCGGCTCCCGACCGTGGACCTGGGCGGGGTCGACTCGTCGCGGGAGCTGGGACGACTGGTGGCGGAGGAGGCGGCGCGCCCCTTCGACCTCGCTGCGGGCCGGCCGCTGCGCGCGACGGTCGTGCGCCTGGGGGAGGAGGATGACGCGCTCCTGTTCACCATGCACCACGTGGCCTCGGACGGGTGGAGCATCGGCGTCTTCGTGCGCGAGGTCTCGGCGCTCTACGGAGGGGCCCGTCTCCCGGAGCTGCCGGTGCAGTACGCGGACTACGCCGTCTGGCAGCGCGCCTGGCTCACCGGCGACGTGCTGGAGGCGGAGCTGGGCTGGTGGCGGGAGCGCCTGGCCGGGGCCCCGGCGCTGCTGGAGCTGCCCACGGACCGGCCCCGTCCCGCGGCCCCCGTCGACGCGGGCGGGGTGCTCGACTTCCGGGTCTCGGGGGAGACCGCCGCGGCGCTGCGGGCGCTCTCGCGGCGCGAGGGGGCGACGCCGTTCATGGTGCTTCTCGCGGCGTGGCAGCTCCTGCTGGCGCGCTGGAGCGGGCAGGAGGACGTGGTGGTGGGGACCCCCATCGCCGGGCGGAACCGGCTGGAGACGGAGGGGCTGATCGGCTTCTTCGTCAACACCCTGGCCCTGCGCGCGGAGGTGCCGGGCGAGGCGAGCTTCCGCGACCTGCTGCACCGGGTGCGGGAGACCACGCTGGGGGCGTACCAGCACCAGGACCTCCCCTTCGAGAAGCTGGTGGAGGAGCTGGGCGTGCAGCGCAACCTGGCGCACACGCCGCTCTTCCAGGTGATGTTCTCCCTGCAGAACAACGTGCAGGAGGAGCTGAAGCTGGGCCGGACGGAGCTGGAGAGCCTCGCGGGCGAGGGAGCGTCGGTGAAGTTCGACCTGTCGCTGAGCCTGGCGGAAGCGGGGGCGGAGCTCCACGGCGGGCTGAAGTACCGGCGTGAGCTGTGGGACGGCGGCACCGTGGCGCGTCTGCTGGAGCACTACGTGCGCGTGCTGGAGGAGGTGGCCGCGCGTCCGGAGCGCCGCCTCTCGGAGGTCCCGCTGCTGGGGGACGCGGAGCGGGCGCGGGTGCTGGAGGCGTGGAACGCCACCGCGGCGGACCACCCCCGGGCCTGCATCCACCACCTGTTCATGGAGCAGGCGGCGCGGACGCCGGATGCGCCCGCGGTGCTCTGGCGGGGCGAGGCGCTGAGCTACGCGGAGCTGGACCGGCGCTCCAGCCGTCTCGCGCACGCGCTGCGCCGCCGGGGCGTGGGGCCGGAGGCGCGGGTGGCCCTCTGCCTGGAGCGGGGGCCGGAGCAGGTGGTCGCCATCCTGGCGGTGCTCAAGGCCGGGGGCGCCTACGTCCCGCTCGACCCCGAGCACCCGCGGGACCGGCTCGCGTACGTGATCGGGGACGCCTCCGCACGCGTCGTCCTCACGCAGGCGAGCCTGCTCGACCGGCTCCCCGCCTCCGGGGCGGAGGTGCTCTGCGTGGAGGCGGAGGAGGGCGGGAGCGACGCCGCGCCGGAGAGCGGCGCCGTCCCGGAGAACCTGGCGTACGTGATCTACACCTCCGGCTCCACCGGGCGGCCCAAGGGGGTGCTGGTGGAGCACGCCTCGGTGGTCAACCTGGCCCGTGCGCTGGACGCGGCCGTCTACACGGGCGCCCCGGGCGCGCCGCGGGTGAGCCTGAACGGGCCGATCACCTTCGACACCTCGGTCAAGCAGTGGACCCGGCTCCTCTCGGGGGCCGCGCTCTGCCCGGTCCCGGAGGAGGTGCGCGCCGACGGTGAGGCGCTGCGGAGCTTCCTGCGCGAGGAGGCGGTCGAGGTGTTCGACTGCACCCCCGCGCAGCTCCGCATGCTGGGGCCGGACGGCCTGGGGCCCACGGACGTGCTGGTGGGTGGCGAGGCCATCGACGAGGCGCTCTGGCGCCGGCTCGTCGACGCGCGGGGGAGCCGCTTCCACAACCTGTACGGCCCGACCGAGTGCACGGTGGACGCGGCGGTGAGCGTCGTGGCGGGGCCGGTGCCGGTGATCGGGCGCCCCGTCGCCAACGTGAGGGCGTACGTGCTGGACCGCGCGATGGAGCCCGCGCCGGTGGGGGTGTACGGCGAGCTGTACGTGGGTGGCGCGGGGGTGGCGCGGGGCTACCTGGGACGCCCGGAGCTGACGGCGGCGGCGTTCGTCCCCGACCCGTTCGGCGGCGCGGGGGGGCGGCTGTACCGCACGGGGGACCGGGTGCGCTGGCGCGCGGACGGGGTGCTGGAGTACCAGGGGCGGATCGACTTCCAGGTGAAGGTGCGCGGCTTCCGGATCGAGCTGGGGGAGGTGGAGGCGGTGCTGGCCGGGCACCCCTCGGTGCGGGAGGCGGCGGTGGTCGCGCGGGAGGGGGGGCTGGTGGGCTACGTGGTGGGCACGGCCACGGCGGGCGAGCTGCGGGAGCACCTGCGGGCGAGCCTCCCGGAGTACATGGTGCCCTCCGCGTTCGTGGTGCTGGACCGTCTGCCGCTGACGCGGAACGGAAAGGTGGACCGGCGCGCCCTCCCCGCGCCGGAGGCGTCGTCCGGGGCGTTCGTGGCGCCCCGCACCCCCGCGGAGGAGGTGCTGGCGGGGATCTGGGCCGCGGTGCTGGGTGTGGAGCGGGTGGGGGTGGAGGACGACTTCTTCGCGCTGGGCGGGCACTCGCTCCTGGCGACGCGGGTGGTCTCGCGCGTGCGGGAGGCGTTCGGGGTGGAGCTGCCGCTGCGGGCGCTCTTCGAGGCGCCCACCGTGGCCGCGCTCGCGGAGCGGGTCGGGGCCGGGGCGGCGACGCAGGCTCCGCCGCTGGTCCCTGTGCCGCGCGACCGTCCACTCCCGCTGTCGTTCGCGCAGCAGCGGCTCTGGTTCATCGACCGGCTCCAGCCGGGGTCCTCCGCCTACAACATGCCCTTCCCGCTGCGCGTGCGGGGCGGGCTGGACGTGCGGGCGCTGGAGCGGGCGCTCACGGAGATCGTGCGCCGGCACGAGTCGCTGCGCACGGGCATCGTGGTGCAGGACGGGGAGCCGGTCCAGCGGGTCGATCCCGCCCGGCCGGTGCGGCTCCCGACCGTGGACCTGGGCGGGGTCGACTCGTCGCGGGAGCTGGAGCGACTGGCGGCGGAGGAGGCGGCGCGCCCCTTCGACCTCGCGGCGGGCCGGCCGCTGCGCGCGACCGTCGTCCGCCTGGGAGAGGAGGACGACGCGGTCCTGTTCACCATGCACCACGTGGCCTCGGACGGGTGGAGCATCGGCGTCTTCGTCCGCGAGGTCAGCGCGCTCTACGGAGGCGGCCGTCTCCCGGAGCTGCCGGTGCAGTACGCAGACTACGCCGTCTGGCAGCGCGCCTGGCTCACCGGCGACGTGCTGGAGGCGGAGCTGGGCTGGTGGCGGGAGCGCCTGGCCGGAGCGCCCGCGCTGCTGGAGCTGCCCACGGACCGTCCGCGCCCCGCGGTGCAGGGCGCTCGGGGAGCCAACGTCCCCTTCCAGCTCCCGGCGGAGACGTCGCGCGCGCTGCGGGCGCTCTCCCGGCGCGAGGGGGCGACGGCGTTCATGACGCTGCTGGCCGCGTGGCAGCTCCTGCTGGCGCGCTACGCGGGGGTGGAGGACGTGTCGGTGGGGACGCCGGTGGCGGGGCGGACGCGGACCGAGCTGGAGGGGCTGATCGGGTTCTTCGTCAACACGCTGGTGCTGCGCACCGACCTGTCGGGGGAGCCGACGTTCCGCGGACTGCTGGCGCGGGTGCGGGAGGCGACGCTGGGGGCGTTCGGGCACCAGGAGGTGCCGTTCGAGAAGCTGGTGGAGGAGCTGGCGCCGGAGCGGAGCCTCTCGCACACGCCGCTCTTCCAGGCGGTGTTCACGCTGCGGAGCGAGGGCCCGGGGGAGCCGGGGCTGGGGGAGCTGCGCGCGGAGCCGTTCGGCGACGGAGGTGGGACGACGGCGAAGTTCGACCTGACGTTCGGGGTGGAGGAGGGGGGGGACGGGCTCGAGGGTGCGCTGGCGTATCGGACGGAGCTGTGGGACAAGGGGACGATGGAGCGGATGCTGGGGCACTTCGGTGCGCTGCTTGAGGCGTTGGCGGCGGACCCGGAGCGGCCGGTGGGGGAGATCGGCTTCCTTCCGGCGGCCGAGCGTGCGCGGGTGCTGGAGGAGTGGAACGCGACGGAACGCGGGTATCCGGCGGGGCTGCGGGTCCACGACCTCTTCGCCGCGCAGGCGGCACGGACCCCTGACGCGGTCGCCGTGGTCCACCGGGGCGAGCGTGTGACGTACGCGGAGCTGGAGCGCCGGTCCGCGCGGCTGGCGAACGCGCTGCGCAGGCGGGGCGTCGGGCCGGAGAGCCGCGTGGGCGTGTGCATGAGCCGCACGCCGGAGCTTCTCGTCGCGCTGCTGGCCGTGCTGCGCGCGGGTGGGGCGTACGTGCCGCTGGACCCGGCGTACCCGCGCGAGCGGCTGGGCTACATGCTGGAGGACGCCGGGATCGACGTTGTTCTCACCGAGCCGGGGCTCGTGGATCGGCTCCCTGACACGAGTGCCGGGCTGGTCTTTCCCGGCGCTTCGGAGGAGTCCGAGGTCGTCCTCGAGAGCGGGGTTCTCCCGGAGAACCTGTCGCACGTGATCTTCACCTCGGGCTCCACGGGCCGTCCCAAGGGGGTGATGATCCGGCACTCCTCGACGGTCGTGCTGCTGCACTGGCTGCGGGAGAACGTGTCGGACGAGGAGCGCGCCTCGGTGCTGTTCTCGACGTCGATCAACTTCGACGTGTCGGTGGCGGAGATCTTCGGGACGCTCTGCTGGGGCGGGAAGCTGGTGCTGGTGGAGAACGCGCTGGAGCTGGCGACGGTGGAGGAGCCGGTGGTCTACGCCAGCATGGTCCCCAGCGCGGCGGCGGAGCTGCTGAGGTCGGGCGGCATCCCGGCGAGCGTCCGGATGCTGAACCTGGGCGGCGAGGCATTGCCCAATCCGCTGGCGCAGGGGCTCTATGCTTTCGGTACGGTCGAGAAGGTCGGGAACCTGTACGGGCCGACGGAGGACACGACGTACTCCACCTACTCGGTCGTCGAACGAGGGGGAGACCGGGTCTACGTCGGGCGGCCGGTGGCGAACACGCGGGCGTACGTGCTGGATCGTCACCTCCAGCCGGTGCCCGTGGGCGTCGTCGGGGAGCTGTACCTGGCGGGCGACGGGCTCTCGCGCGGGTACGCCAGCCGGCCGGAGCTGACGGCGGAGCGTTACCTCCCGAATCCGTTCGCGCCCGGAGCGCGGATGTACCGGGTGATGGACCGGGTGCGGTGGCGCGCGGACGGGGAGCTGGAGTACTTCGGGCGCACGGACTTCCAGGTGAAGGTGCGCGGCTTCCGGATCGAACTGGGGGAGATCGAGGCGGTGCTGGGGCGCCACCCGTCGGTTCGCGAGGTGGTGGCGGTGGTGTGGGATCAGCGCATCGTGGCGTACGTGGCGGGGACGGAGCCCTCCCCGGCGGAGCTGCGGGCGCACGCCGCGGCGCACCTCCCGGAGTACATGGTGCCCTCCACCGTGGTGGTGCTCGACGCGCTCCCGCTCTCTCCCGGCGGCAAGGTCGACCGGCGGGCGCTCCCCGCTCCGGAGGCGTCGTCCGCCGGGGGCCACGTCGCGCCGCGCGACGCCCTGGAGCTGGCGCTGGCGCGCGCCTGGGAGGAGGTGCTGGGTGTCGCCCCGGTCGGCGTGCGCGACGACTTCTTCGCGCTGGGCGGGCACTCGCTGCTGGGGGTGCGCCTGGTGTCGCGGGTGGAGGAGCTGACGGGGCGGAGGCTCCCCCTGGCGGTGCTCTTCGCGGCGTCCACGCCGGAGGCGCTCGCTTCCGTGCTCCGGCGGGGGCCCATGGGGGCCACGGCGGGGCCGCTGGTGCCGATCCGGCCCGCGGGCGACGCGACGCCGCTCTTCCTGGTGCACGCGGCAGGCGGCGGGGTGCTCTCCTACGCCGCGCTGGCCCGCCACCTCCCGGCCGGCCGGCCCCTGTACGGGCTGCAGGCGCGCGGCCTGGAGGGCGGGGAGGCGCCCCGCCTTCGCGTGGAGGAGATGGCCGCCGACTACGTGGCCGCGCTGCGGGGAGTGCAGGCGACGGGGCCGTACCTGCTCGGCGGGTGGTCGATGGGGGGCGTGGTGGCGCTGGAGATGGCGCGGCGGCTGGAAGCGGAGGGGGAGCGGGTGGAGCGGGTGGTTCTGGTGGACTCCCACCCGCCCGCGGGGGAGGGCGCGGAGGACGACGTGGCGCTGCTCGCGTCCTTCCTCCTCCACCTGGGGGTGCCGCTGGACGGGCTCTCCGCGGACGAGGCGCGGCGGATGGAGCCGGAGGAGCGGATGCGGCGCGCGCTGGAGGCCGCCCGCGCCGCGGACGCGGTGCCACCGGAGCTGGACGCCGCCCGCTTCGCGAGCCTGTGGGAGGTGTTCCGCGCCGGCGTGGCCGCGCTCCGCGCCTGGCGTCCCGCCCCGTGCGCGGCCGACGTGCTCCTGCTGCGGGCGGAGGAGGGCGGGGTGGACGCCGCGGCGTGGGCGGGGCTGACCACGGGGCGCCTGGAGGCGCGGACGGTGCCGGGGGACCACTTCACCCTGGTGCGCGAGCCGCGCGTGCGGCGGCTCGCGGCGGAGGTCGGCGCGGCGCTGGAGTAGCCGTCGCCGTCAGCCCGCGGGGAGAGTGGCGAGGTATTCGAGCCCCGTGATGCTGGGGAAGAAGACGTAGGCGCCGCCGCGCGTGTCGATCATCCGCGAGAAGCCGGTCACGACCTCGTTCTGCGGCTCGGCAGGGAGAGTGAACGAGCTGCTGGAGGGGTCGTTCACGCCCAGGAACACGTCCTCGCCGCTGATGTTGTTCACCGCGTTCCCCGGCGGCTGTCCGCCCGGCGCCTTGGCCGACTTCACGAAAGTGTCGGTGAGCGCCCACTGGCCCTGGATGAACTGGAACTGGTTGAACACGCTGGCGTTGATGAAGTAGCCGATGAGGCCGCGCGGCACGTCCGTGGGGCTCGCCGGGTCGTACGCGGGGCCGTACGGCATGGCGCGGCGCGTGATGCGGTGGTGCGTGGAGTCGGTGCCCGTCACGGCCATGTTGCGCGGGTTGGTGCGCCGGATGTGCGAGCCGATGGGGCAGCGCAGCCCCAGCGTGTCGTCCTGGTTGGGATCGGCCGTGTCGACGTAGGTGAAGTCGTTCAGCTGATCGGTGGGGAGCACCGCTCCGGGCTCGTCGGGCATGAGCTCCAGCGGGTTCCCGTTCCGCCACCGGCCGCACACCTTGGCGGCCAGCATCTCCGGGGGGACGCCGGCCTGTGGCGCGAAATTCCGGAGGAACTCCTCGAAGCCGACCACGTCCTGCTCCAGGATGCGGAACGCGGCGTAGCTGCTGTTGGTGGAGAGCTGCGCGGGCTGCACCGAGTACGTGCCTCCGGACGCGTTGGGGTAGCCCAGCAGGAACTCGCCCGTGGGCACCGGCGGCTGGTCGTCGGGGATGTCGTGCTTGCGCGGCGGGGCGCCGATCACGGTAGGCTGCGCGATGTTGTCGCGGTAGCCGAAGTGCACGTGGTTGTCGGGGAGCGCCTTGGCGTCGTGAAAGAGCAGCTCCGTCATCCCGGCCGCGAACCCCGCCCGCAGCTTGGCGCTCTCGCTCTCCAGCACCGCGGGGTCCTCGTGCACCCACAGGCTGAGCACCACGTGCGCGCTCTGCCAGGTCTGCAGGCCGCCCAGCCAGTTCGCGGGCGCGCTGGTGCCCGTGTCGCCCACCGTGGTCGCCACCGACGCGTCCGTGGCGCCGGCCAGGAAGGCCGGGTCGAAGGTCTTGAGCTGCGCCTCCGTGACTCCCAGCGCCGACAGCCCGGGGGCGGTGAAGGAGATGTTGACGAAGCAGTCCGGCTTGGTTCTCCAGCGCCGTGCCGTGGTGATCTTCGGCACGCCGCCGGTGCCGTTCACCAGGTTTCCGATGAAGACGGCCGCGGCCGCGGCGTCGGTGATCCGGAGGATGAAGTGCCGGGCCAGGTCCACGCGGTATCCGCGCAGGATGGTGCCCTGCACGTCGGCGTAGTCGATCTCGGGGGGCGCCATGGTCAGAAGGCGGCCAGGATCTGCTGCACCGTCTGGGGATACGCCGAGTACAGCCCCTCGTTGGGCTGGTGCTGCGACGCGTCGTTGGCCGACACGAAGGCGGAGAACGCGGCGACGTGGTTCGCCACGGGGATCAGCGCCTGGCCCCCCACCACGAACTGGAGCAGCGCGTCGAACACCTGCCCGATCTGCGCGACGAAGTCGCCGATGTACGCCTGGAAGCTGCCGTCGTACTCCGTGATCACCGCCAGCACCAGCTCGTCCGACGACACGCCGCCGGGCTGTAGATTGGCCGTGGACCGGTCCAGCAGCAGAAAGCGGGCGTAGTGCACCGTGCCGATGGAGGTGAGCGCCTGGTCGATCTCGGACTGGTACTTCGCCAGCGTCGCCGCCAGCTCCGTCAGGTTGGTGCCGGGGATGATGGGCATCATCAGGGTAAGCGGACTGGCCATGGGGAGTGTCTCCGGAACCGGATGGGACTGCGGGAGGGAACGGGAAGGACCGGGCAAGCGAACGGTATCTTCGCGCCGCCTTTTACGATCCGGCAACAGGATACCTGCCGGTACGACCCGGAGTCAATCTTCTTCGCGACGGGCGGTCTCCCGCCGGACCGCGGGCGCCACCTCGGTGCCCAGGAGCTCGATGGCGCGCATGACCCGGTCGTGCGGCAGGGTCCCCAGGCCGAGCTGGAGGAGGAATCGCCGGTGTCCGAAGACTTCGTGCTGGAAGAGGATCTTCTCGGTCACCTCCTCCGGCGTGCCCACGGCCAGCGCGCCGCGGAGCGTGCGCTGCGCCTCGAAGTGCGCCCGCGTGGTGGGAGGCCAGCCGCGCTCCCGCCCGATCCGCGTCATCACCTCGGCGTAGGAGGGGTAGAACTCGTCCGCCGCGCGCCGCGAGTCGTCGGCGAGGTAGCCGTGGGAGTTGATGCCGACGGGGAGCCGCTCCGGGTCGTGCCCGGCCCGGCGCGCGGAGTCGCGGTAGAGCTGCACCAGCGGGGCGAAGCGCTCCGGCGCGCCGCCGATGATGGCGAGCGCCAGGGGGAGGCCGAGCGCCCCCGCGCGAGCCACCGACTGCGGGGTGCCGCCCACCGCGATCCACACCGGGAGCGGGTCCTGGAGCGGGCGCGGGTACACCGCCAGGTCGCGCAGCGGCGCCCGGTGCCTTCCCGACCAGGTGACGCGCTCTCCCTCGCGGAGCTTCAGGAGCAGCTCCAGCTTCTCGGCGAACAGCGCGTCGTAGTCGTCCAGCTCGTACCCGAACAGGGGAAACGACTCGATGAAGGAGCCGCGCCCGGCCATGATCTCGGCCCGCCCGCCGGATAGGAGGTCGAGGGTGGCGAAGTCCTGGAAGACGCGCACGGGGTCGTCGGAGCTGAGCACGGTGACCGCGCTGGTCAGCCGGATGCTCTTCGTGCGCGCCGCGGCGGCGGCCAGCACCACGGCGGGCGCGGAGACCGCGTAGTCGGGGCGGTGGTGCTCGCCCACGCCGAACACGTCCAGCCCCACCTGGTCGGCCAGCTCGATCTCCTCCAGCAGCTCGCGCAGCCGCCGCGCCGCGTCCGGGGCGCGCCCGCCCGCTGGGTCGGGGGTGATGTCCGCGAAGGTGTAGACGCCGATCTCCATGTGCCTTTGTGCCTCGGGTGAGCCGTGAACGTACGGCGCCCGTCAAGTCCCGGCCCCGGATTTGACGGGGAGCCCGTGGAGAGTAGTATCAGGAGCGGCCCCGCTGCCGGGGACGGCCCACAACGTTTCCCGGGACCCGGGTGTCCTGTTGGCGGAATGGAAGACGACGCCCGACTCGTAGAGCTCGCGCAGCGGGGCGACGCCACGGCCTTCGAGGCGCTGGTCCGCCGCCACCTGCGGGCGGCGTACGCGGTCGCGCTCGCGGTGCTGGCCGATCCCGCGGACGCGGAGGACGTCTCCCAGGAGGCGCTCCTGGTGGCGCTGGAGCGGCTGGACCAGTGCACCGGCCAGTTCGCCGGGTGGCTCTTCCGCATCGTGCGCACCCGCGCGCTCAACTTCCGCAGGAGCCAGGCGGTGCGCGCCGCCGCGCCCCTGGACGAGGCCACCATGGTGGCGAGCGGGGACAGCCCGGAGCGCGACGCGGACCTCTCACGGCTCCGCGATCGGCTCACCGAGGGGCTGGAGGCGCTCCCCCCGGTGCAGCGCGAGGTGGTCCTCCTGCACGACCTGGAAGGGTGGCGCCACCGGGAGATCGCCGAGTCTCTCGGGATCGCCGAGGGGACCGCGCGCCACCACCTCTTCCACGCCCGCCGGACCCTGCGGTCCCTGCTCGGAGCCAGCTCCAACGAGGTGACATGATGGACGACCTGCGGCCGATGGACTTCGGCCCCCTGGACCCCTGGCGGGACCCGGAGAGCCGCGAGCGCGCGGTGGAGGCCCTGATGCGGCGCGCGGCGCCCATGCTGGAGCGCCGCGCCGCGCGGCAGCTCGGGCCGCTGGGCGCGCTCGCCGCCTGGATGCGCCCCGCCCTGGCCGCGGCGGCGGTGGTGTCGGCGGTGAGCCTGGGCGTGATGACCCGGTCCCGCGCCGACGACCCGGCCGCCGTGCCGCAGCGGAACGTGGCGGAGGAGCTGGGGCTGGGCGGCCCCGTCTCCCTGCTCGCGGTGGACGAGCAGCCCCCGACCGACTCCGACCTCATCCTCGCAGTGGAGGACTCCCGATGAACTCCGGACGCGTCCGACTCCTGGGCGGATTCCTGCTGGCCGTCACCTTCGCCGCCGGGATGCTGGGCGGCGCGGCGCTGAACCAGACCCTGACGGCGGGCACCCCGGACCGGCCGGCGGAGTGCACCCGGCCGCACGCCGAGTCCAAGGGCCGCATCCTCGACCAGCTCGACCTCACCGCGGAGCAGCGGGCGAAGGTGGACGCCATCCTGGAGCGCCGCCGCTCCCAGACGCGCCGGTTCTGGCAGCACGAGGGGGCCGGGCTGCGGTCCATGGTGGACTCCACCCGCGCCGAGATCCGCAGCGTGCTCACGCCGGAGCAGCGCGAGCGCTACGACCGGCTCCGCCAGGAGCACGAGGCGCGCTGGCACGAGAAGAAGGGGCGCGACGGGGGACCGCCCCCACCCGCGGCGTGAGCGTGGCGCCGCGCTGAGAGCCACCGAGGGGGCGGTCCGGTCCGGGCCGCCCCCTCGCCTGTCCGCTTGTCCGGCCGCGCCGCGCGCGCTACCGTGTCGGGGAAGCCCGCCGCCGTCCCTCCCGTTTCCCCGAGCCCCGACACCGCCATGGCTGCCATCTCCGAAGGATCCGCGTACCGCGTCACCGTCGCCCTGGGCACCACCGACGAGATCTTCGACAACTGCTACGTGGAGATCAACTTCGACCGCGGGGTGGTGAACATCTTCGAGTACGAGGGCGAGGTGCAGGGCGTCAACCTCGCCACGGCCCCGCTCGGCCGCACCCTGGTCCGCTGGGTGGACGAGTAGCCCCGCCGGGGCGAAGATCGAAATCCCTTGTCCGGCCGGGGGGCGCGCAGCATCTTGACCGGGCACCTCTCCCCCCCTCAAGGAGTGTGGATTTGACGAGGACCCTCCCCGTGCTCGCGCCGCCCCGGCGCTTCGGCCAGACCTCCCGGCGCGACGCCTGGTGGGTTCAGCCGGCGGTGACCTTCACCGTTCTCGCGAGCTTCGTCGTCTACGCCACCTGGGCCGCGTTCCAGAACGCGCACTACACCTTCGGCCCCTACCTCTCGCCCTTCTACTCGCCCGAGCTGTTCGGCGACTCGCCCCACGCGCTCTTCGGGCCCCGTCCGGGAGGGTGGCCGGGGTGGCTCCCCTTCTCGCCCGCGCTCCTCATCCTCCCCTTCCCGGGGCTCTTCCGCTTCACCTGCTACTACTACCGCGGCACCTACTACAAGTCCTTCTGGGCCGATCCCCCCGCCTGCGCCGTGGGCGAGCCGCGCAAGGGCTACCTGGGAGAGCGCTTCCTCCCGCTGGTGCTGCAGAACGCCCACCGGTTTTTCCTCTACGTCGCCCTGCTCTTCATCTTCATCCTGGCCTGGGACGCCATCAAGGCCACGCAGTTCGCCGACGGCTTCGGCGTCGGCGTGGGGACGCTGGTGCTGAGCGCCAACGTGGTCCTCCTGGGCGGCTACACGCTGGGGTGCCACTCGCTGCGCCACCTGGTGGGCGGGGGGATCGACCAGCTCTCCAGGCACCCCGCGCGCTTCGCCTGCTACGAGGGGTGCAGCAAGCTGAACCGCGGCCACATGAAGTGGGCGTGGGCCAGCCTGGTCAGCGTGGCGTTCAGCGACCTGTACGTGCGGATGTGCTCCATGGGCGTCTGGACGGACTGGAGGCTCTTCTGATGGTGGAATTCGAGACGGTCGAGCACGACGTGCTGGTGATCGGCGCGGGCGGTGCGGGGCTGCGCGCCGCGATCGCCGCGGCGGCGGAGGGGGTGCGGGTGGGGCTGGTCTGCAAGTCGCTCCTGGGGAAGGCGCACACGGTCATGGCGGAGGGCGGGGCCGCCGCCGCCATGGCGAACGTGGACGAGCGCGACAGCTGGAAGGTGCACTTCGCCGACACCCTGCGCGGCGGGCAGTACCTGAACAACTGGCGCATGGCGGAGCTGCACGCCCGCGAGGCCCCGGACCGCGTGCGCGAGCTGGAGGCGTGGGGCGCCCTCTTCGACCGCACGCCGGACGGGCGCATCCTGCAGCGCAACTTCGGCGGGCACCGCTACCCGCGCCTGGCGCACGTGGGCGACCGCACGGGGCTGGAGATGATCCGCACCCTCCAGGACCACGGCATCCACCAGGGGATGGACGTGCACATGGAGGTCACCGTCCTCACCCTGCTGACGGACGGCGGGCGGGTGTGCGGCGCCTTCGCGTACGACCGCGAGCGGGGGCGCTTCCGCCTCTTCCGCGCCGGTGCCGTCGTCCTGGCGACGGGCGGGATCGGGCGGGCGTACGGCATCACCAGCAACTCGTGGGAGTACACGGGCGACGGCCACGCGCTGGCCTACCAGGCGGGCGCGGCGCTCATGGACATGGAGTTCGTGCAGTTCCACCCCACGGGGATGGTGTGGCCGCCCAGCGTGAAGGGGATCCTGGTGACGGAGGGGGTGCGCGGCGAGGGCGGCGTGCTGCTGAACAGCGAGGGCCGCCGCTTCATGTTCGACGACATCCCCGAGAACTACCGGGGGCAGACGGCGGACACCCCCGAGGAGGGGTGGCGCTACACGCA
This sequence comes from uncultured Gemmatimonadales bacterium, assembly GCA_963733105.1. GTDB lineage: Bacteria > Gemmatimonadota > Gemmatimonadetes > Longimicrobiales > Longimicrobiaceae > JAFAYN01. Next base: position 195,462 of record CAVTCB010000019.1, read on the forward strand.
GGGCGACAAGGACGCCCGCCGCCCGCCGGAGCTCCTGACCCGCGACCACGTGGCGCGCTGCATCGTCCGCGAGGTGCGCGAGGGGCGGGGGAGCCCGCACGGGGGCGTGTACCTGGACATCGCGTGGATCCGCGAGAAGCTCAGGGAGAGCGAGGAGCACATCCGCAAGAAGCTCCCGAGCATGTACCACCAGTTCAAGCAGCTCGCGGACATCGACATCACGCGGGAGCCCATGGAGGTGGGCCCCACGACGCACTACGTGATGGGCGGCATCCGCGTGGACGGCGACACGCAGATGTCCACCGTCCCCGGCCTGTTCGCGGCGGGGGAGTGCGCGGCGGGGCTGCACGGGGCCAACCGGCTGGGCGGCAACTCGCTGAGCGACCTCCTCGTCTTCGGCAAGCGCGCGGGGGAGCACGCGGCCCGCTTCGCCCGGGAGAACGGGGCGGGGAGCGCCGACCCCGCGCAGGCGGAGGCGGCGGCGCGCGCGGCGCTGGCCCCGTTCGAGCGCGGCGCGGCGGGCGAGGGGCCGTACCAGGTGCAGCACGACCTGCAGGAGATGATGCAGGAGCTGGTGGGGATCGTCCGGCGGGAGGAGGAGATGCTGCGCGCGCTGGAGGGGCTGGAGCGGCTCGGGGAGCGCGCCTCCCGCGTGGGGGTGGCCGGGAACCGCGAGTACAACCCCGGCTGGCACACGGCGCTCGACCTCCCCAACCTGCTCACGGTGAGCGAGGCCGTCACCCGCTGCGCCCTGGAGCGCAGGGAGAGCCGCGGCGGCCACTTCCGCGACGACCACCCCGACAAGGACCCCGCGTACGGCACCTTCAACCTGGTGCTCACCCGGGGCCCGGACGGAGAGATGCGGATGACGCGCGAGCCCATTCCCCCGCTGCCGCCCGAGCTGCAGCAGATCGTGGAGGAGAACCGATGAGCGCTACGGGAGATGGGATGGCCTCGGTGCGCGCCGGCGCGGCGGCCGCCGCCAAGAGCGACCGCACCGCGTCCAGCGTCCGCCGCACCGCCACCTTCCGCGTCTGGCGCGGGGACGCGGGCGGCGGGGAGCTGAAGGACTACACCACGGAGGTGTCGGAGGGGATGGTGGTGCTGGACGCCATCCACCAGATCCAGGCGGAGCAGGCCAACGACCTGGCCGTGCGCTGGAACTGCAAGGCGGGGAAGTGCGGCTCGTGCAGCGCCGAGGTGAACGGGATGCCCAAGCTGATGTGCATGACGCGCCTGGGCGACCTGGACCTGGACCGTCCGGTCACGGTGGAGCCCATGCGCGCCTTCCCCTCCGTCCGCGACCTGGTGACGGACGTGTCGTGGAACTTCGAGGCGAAGAAGCGGCTCAGGCCCTTCAAGCCCCGCGCCCCCGACGCGCCGGACGGCACCTGGCGGATGGACCAGCGCGACGTGGACCGGGTGCAGGAGTTCCGCAAGTGCATCGAGTGCTTCCTGTGCCAGGACGTGTGCCACGTGCTGCGCGACCACCACAAGCACGACGAGTTCATCGGGCCGCGCTTCCTCGTGCAGGCAGCCGCGCTGGAGATGCACCCGCTGGACGTGGAGGACCGCGTCACCGACCTCAAGGAGGAGCACGGGATCGGCTACTGCAACATCACCAAGTGCTGCACCAAGGTGTGCCCCGAGCACATCACCATCACGGACAACGCCATCATCCCCCTCAAGGAGAGGGTGGCGGACCGGCACTACGATCCGCTGCGCAGGCTGGTTCAACTCGTAACGGGGAGGAAGCGATGATCCGCGTGGTGCACCTGTTCGACGTGAAGAAGGGCGTCTCCGAGCCTGCGTTCCTGGAGTGGCTGGACGCCAAGCTGGGCACCGCCGCGCGCCGCTTCGGCTGCGTGGACCGCAAGACCTGGGTGCTGCTGGACGGCTTCGTGGGGAGCTACGCCCACCCCAAGGCGGTACACGACCGCCCCAAGTACGTCAACGAGGCGTACTGGACGGACATGCAGGGTCCCAACCAGTTCCGCGAGTGGCTCACCGGCACTCCCGAGGGGAAGGAGATCCACGACCGCTGGTTCAGCTCCATCCAGAACCACACGGTGCTGCGCTACGTCCAGGGCTGGTCGGGGCTGGACAGCGACGAGTAGGCCGTGCGAGTCGTCCTGCAGCGGGTCTCCCGCGCCCGCGTGGTCGTGGGCGGGCGGGTGACCGGCGAGATCGGCCGGGGGCTTCTCCTCCTCGCCGGCTTCACGGAGTCGGACACCCCGGAGGCGCTCGCCTGGATGGCCGACAAGGTGGTGGGGCTGCGCGTCTTCCCGGACGACGAGGGGCGGATGAACCGCTCCGTGGAGGAGATCGACGGGGCGCTCCTCGTCGTCTCGCAGTTCACCCTGTACGGCGACGCCCGCAGGGGGCGCCGGCCCAGCTTCGTGGAGGCCGCGCGCCCGGAGACCGCCGTCCCCCTCTACGAGCGCTTCCTGGAGCTGCTGCGCGCCGGCGGCCGCCCCGTGGCTACCGGCGAGTTCGGCGCGGCGATGGAGGTGGAGCTGGTGAACGACGGCCCGGTGACCCTGGTCCTGGAGCGGTAGACCGTCGTCCGGCAACGCTTTCGCGGCTATGCAAATCTTTCCTTGACTTCCGGTTCCCTCCCTTCGATATTCGAACCTTCCCCCGCCCGCACCCGTTTTCCGCCAGGTGACGATGGACCCGCAGCGCCCCTCGTAGCCTCGCAGCCGCCCGCAGGTCCCGAAGCTCGTCTCCCCGCACGGAAGCATGACCTTCGACCCCAAGGCCCTGATCGAGAAGCTCAACCCCGTCTGCCGAGGCGGGCTGGAGCGGGCCGCGGAGCTCTGCGCCAGGCAGACCCACCCCCGCGTGGAGGTGGAGCACTTCCTCTTCGAGCTGCTGGACGCCGGGGGGACCGACCTGGAGCGGGTGCTGGGGCACTTCGGCGTCTCGCCGCCCGCGCTCCTGCGGGAGCTGGCGGTGTCGATGGAGGGGCTCCCCCGGGGGGGCGGGGCCGTCCCCACGCTGTCGCCGCAGCTCGCGCGCTGGGTGGAGCGCGGCTGGCTCTTCGCCTCGCTGCACCTGGGGGAGGGCTCGGTCCGCTCCGGGGCGCTCCTCCTGGCGCTGGTGGAGGACGAGGCGCTGCGCTCCGCGGCGCTCCGCTCCTGCCCTGGGCTGGGGGGCGTCCCCCGCGAGCCGCTCCTGGACCGCCTCCCCGCGCTGGTGCGCGACTCCCCCGAGGCGGGCGCCGGAGCGGGGGACGGGGCGGGCGCCGCGGCGCTGGAGCGCTTCACCCTGGACCTCACCGCCGAGGCCCGCGCGGGGCGGCTGGACCCGGTCCGGGGACGCGACGAGGAGATCCGCCAGGTGGTGGACGTCCTCCTCCGCCGGCGGCAGAACAACCCCATCCTCACCGGTGAGGCCGGGGTGGGGAAGACGGCGGTGGTGGAGGGGTTCGCGCTCCGTGTGGCCGAGGGGAGCGTCCCCCCGGCGCTCCGCGGGGCGGCGGTCCGGGCCTTGGACCTGGGCGCCCTGCAGGCCGGCGCGGGGGTGCGCGGCGAGTTCGAGGAGCGGCTCCGCGCCGTGATCGAGGGAGTGCGCGCCTCGCCCCACACGGTGATCCTCTTCATCGACGAGGCCCACACCCTGATCGGGGCCGGGGCCGCCGAGGGGCAGGGGGACGCGGCCAACCTCCTCAAGCCGGCGCTCGCGCGCGGCGAGCTGCGCACCATCGCCGCCACCACCTGGTCCGAGTACAAGCGCTACGTGGAGAAGGACCCCGCGCTCGCGCGGCGCTTCCAGGTGGTGCGGGTGGAGGAGCCGGACGAGGAGCGCGCCGTGGAGATGCTGCGGGGCGTCGTGCCGCACCTGGAGCGCCACCACGGAGTCAGGGTTCTCGAGGAGGCCGTGCGCGACGCCGTCCGCCTTTCCGGGCGGCACGTCGCCGGGCGGCAGCTCCCCGACAAGGCGGTCAGCGTGCTGGACACCGCCTGCGCCCGCGTCGCGGTGGGGCGGCACGGCCCCCCCGCCGCGCTGGAGGCCGTGGCCCGGCGCATCGAGCGCGAGGAGACCGAGCTGGCGGCGCTGCGGCGCGAGCAGGCGTCCGGGGCGCGGCACGCGGGGCGGATCGCCCGGCTGGAGGCGGCGCTGGAGCGGGGGCGGGCCGAGCGGGCCCGGCTGGAAGGGCGCTGGCGGGCCGAGCTGGAGGCGGTGGCGGAGACCGAGCGGCTGCGCGCCGTGGTGGAGGCGGAGGGGGGCGACGGGAGGGCGGCGCGCGAGCTGGCCGCCGCCGAGCGGGCGCTGGCGGCGCTCCAGGGCGAGGACCCGCTGGTCCCGGCGTGCGTCGCCTCGCGGACCGTGGCCTCCGTGATCTCCGGGTGGACCGGGATCCCCCTGGGGAAGATCCTCAAGGACGAGGTCCGCACCGTCCTGGGGCTGCGGCGCCGCCTGGCCGACCGCATCGTGGGGCAGCCCGAGGCGCTGGAGACCATCGCCTGCCGCATCCGGACCTTCCGCGCCTCGCTGGACGACCCGGACAAGCCGGTGGGGGTGTTCCTCCTGGTGGGGCCCGGCGGGGTGGGGAAGACGGAGACCGCCCTGGCGCTGGCCGAGCACCTGTACGGCGGCGAGCGCAACCTGGTGACGGTCAACATGTCCGAGTACCAGGAGGCCCACACCGTCTCCCTGCTGCGCGGGGCGCCCCCGGGGTACGTGGGGTACGGCCGGGGCGGGACGCTGACCGAGGCCGTGCGCCGCCGCCCCCACTGCGTGGTGCTCCTGGACGAAGCCGAGAAGGCACACGCGGACGTGCTGGAGCTGTTCCACCCCGTCTTCGACCGGGGGCGGATGGAGGACGGGGAGGGGAGCCCGGTGGACTTCCGCAACGCGGTGGTCTTCCTCACCTCCTCCGCCGGCTCCGAGGTGGTGGCGGAGGCGTGCCGGGGCGGGGTCCGCCCCGACCCCGAGGCGCTGGCGGAGCGGCTCGCGCCGCACCTCCTCCGCCGGTTCCGCCCCTCGCTCCTGGCCCGCGTGGTCGTGGTCCCCTTCCTCCCGCTGGGGGAGGCCGAGATCCGGGAGGTGGCGGAGCTGAAGCTGGCCGAGGTGCAGCGCCGCTTCTGGGAAGCCCACCGCGCTGAGCTAACCTTCGACGACTCGGTGGTCGATACCCTGGTGGACCGGTGCGCCGCCGCGGAGAACGGCGCGAGAGGGGTGGACCGCGCCATCGCCCACGGGCTCCTCCCCGGGCTCTCCGCCGCCGTCCTGGAGCGGCTGGCGCGGGGGGAGGAGGTAGCCTCGGTGCACCTCTCGCTCGACCCGCGCGGAGGGTTCGTCTACGAGCTGGACGGAGTGCCCTCCGCAGCCTGACTCTCCCGGTCTCCGGTCTCCCGCCGCCACCGCCGTACGCAGCCGCATGCCGCTCACGCAGAACAGGCTCCCGCTCACCGTCACCACCCCGCTGGGGAAGGACAAGCTGGTGCTGCGCACCTTCCACGGCGAGGAGCGCCTCTCGGACCTGTTCCGCTACACGCTGGAGCTGGAGGCGGAGGACGCCTCGCTGGCCTTCGACGACGTGGTGGGGGAGCACGTGACGGTGTCGCTGGCGCTGGCCGACGGGAGCAAGAGGATGTTCGACGGGGTGGTCGCCCGCTTCGTCCAGGCGGGGACGCGGCTGCGGAGCACCACCTACTACGCCGAGCTCCGCCCCTGGCTCTGGATGCTCACGCTGACGGCCGACTGCCGGATCTTCCAGAACAAGACCGTCCCGGAGATCGTCACCCAGGTGTTCTCCGACCTGGGGTTCTCCGACCACCGCAGCGCGCTCACCGCCACCTACGCCAAGCGCGAGTACACCGTCCAGTACCGGGAGACCGCCTTCGCCTTCGTGTCGCGGCTCCTGGAGGACGAGGGGATCTTCTACTTCTTCGAGCACGAGGAGGGGAAGCACACCCTGGTGCTGGCCGACGACGCCGACGCCCACGCCGACTGCCCCGGAGCGGCCACGGTGCGCTACGACCAGAGCGCCACCGACAAGGAGGTGGCGGACGTGGTGACGCGGTGCGCGCTGGAGCGGCAGGTGGTCACCGGGAAGTACGCCCTGGACGACTTCCACTTCGTCACCCCGTCCACCGACCTCAAGGTGAGCGTGGACGGGACCGCCGGGAAGCTGCGGGTCTACGACTACCCCGGCGGCTTCACCGAGACCTCGGTGGGGGAGAAGCGGGCCAAGCTGCGCATCGAGAGCTGCGAGGTGCCGGGGAAGGGCCTCCGCGGCGACGGCACCTGCCGGGGCTTCACCCCCGGGTTCAAGTTCACCCTCAAGGGGCACGGGCGCTCCGACGCCAACGCCGCCTGGGTGCTCCGCGCCGTCTCGCACCGCGCCGACCAGGAGCGCTACGGCAACTCGTTCGAGGCCTTCCCCGTGGACCTCCCCTTCCGCCCCCCGCAGGCCACGCCGAAGCCGCGCATCCCGGGGACGCAGACCGCCATCGTGGTGGGGAAGAGCGGCGAGGAGATCTGGACCGACGAGTACGGCCGGGTGAAGGTGCAGTTCCACTGGGACCAGGAGGGGAAGAGCGACGAGAACTCCTCCTGCTGGATCCGCGTGGCGCAGGGGTGGGCGGGGCAGGGGTGGGGTACCTTCTTCCTCCCCCGCATCAAGCAGGAGGTGATCGTCACCTTCCTGGACGGCGACCCCGACCGCCCCATCGTCAGCGGGTGCGTCTACAACGCCCAGCAGACCGTCCCCTACACCCTCCCCGACGACCAGACCAAGAGCACCCTGAAGGGGAAGTCGTCCAAGGCGCGGGAGGAGTCCAACGAGCTGCGCTTCGAGGACAAGAAGGACTCCGAGGAGGTGTACCTCCGCGCCGCCAAGGACCTGGTGGTCTCGGTCAAGAACGCCCGCACCGCCACCGTGGAGGAGGCGGACGACACCCTGACCGTGAAGAAGGGGAAGCGCTCGGTCACCGTGAGCGAGGGGGACGAGGAGCTCCTGGTCTCCAAGGGGAAGCGCACCGTCACCGTGACCGAGGGGGACGAGACGCACTCGGTGAGCAAGGGGAAGCGGAGCGTCACCGTGGCCGGGGACGAGACGCACAAGAACGACGCCAAGTTCACCCACGAGACGGGCGGCAACTACACCCTCAAGGTGACCGGCGACCTGGTCATCGAGGCCACGGGGAACATCACCCTCAAGGCGGGGCAGGCGCTCAAGCTGGAGTCGGGGACCACCCTGGACGCCAAGGCGGGGACGGCGCTCACCAGCAAGGCCGGGACGGCGCTCACCAACGAGGCGGGGACCTCCCTCAAGAACAAGGCGGGGCTGGACCTCACCGAGGAGGGGACCACGGTCAAGGTGAAGTCCAGCGCCACGCTCGCCATCGAGGCGGGGGCCACCTTCGAGGTCAAGGGGAGCGCCATGGGGACGGTGGACGGCGGCGGGATGCTGACCGTCAAGGGCGGCCTGGTGAAGATCAACTGACGTGGCCGACACCGCCGGGGAGATCGTGGAGGAGACCGTCCGGGACGAGGAGGGGCGCATCGTCCAGACCTCGCGCAAGCGCGGGGGCGTGCTGGACGGGGAGACCGTCGTCTACGCCCCCGACGGGACGGTCCGCACCCGCGCCGAGTACCTCGCCGGGAAGCTGGACGGCTGGGTCACCACCTACGGCGAGGAGGGGGAGCCGATCCTCCGGGCGCGCTACCGCGCCGGGGAGCGGGACGGCGAGTCCACGGTCTACGCCGTCGGGAGGGTGCAGATGGTCATGGCGTACCGCGCGGGGGTGCTGGAGGGGGAGACGGTGTCCCACGCCCCGGGCGGACAGGTGACGGCCCGCCTCCGCTACCGCGGCGGCAAGCTCCACGGCGAGTCGGAGTGGTTCGACCCCGAGGGGCGCCCCCTGCGGAAGAGCCAGTACGCCGCGGACCTGCTGGAGGGAACGGTCCTGGAGTTCTTCCCCAGCGGCAGGGTGCGGCTGCGGGCGGCGTACCGCGGCGGGATGCAGGACGGCGAGACGCTGGTCTACGACGAGGAGGGGCGGGTGCGGGAGCGCCGCCGCTTCCGCGAGGGGAAGCCGCTGGGCGAGGCGGAGAAGTTCGACGCGAAGGGGAAGCGGGAGAAGGCGAAGGGAGCGAGGGCGCGCCTGGCGCGGCTCGCCAAGGCGCTGGGGACCCTGGGCGGAGGGAAGTGAGCCGTGGGACAGCAGGTGTGCATGGGGGCGATGATGATGTGCAGCTTCGGCGTGGCGCCCAGCTCGCTCGTGGTGCTCCCCGCCAACCGGGTCATGGCGGGCGGCCCTCCCGCCGCCAACATCATGGACTTCGCCCCCATCGTGAACGTCCCCCCGTTCGGGATGTGCCAGTCGCCCTCCAACCCCACCGTGGCCGCCGCCACCGCCGCCGCGCTGGGGGTGCTGACCCCCATGCCGTGCGTCCCCGTGACGGCGGCGCCCTGGATCGTCGGGGCGCCCACGGTGCTCATCGGGAACATGCCGGCGCTGAACAGCACTTCCAAGCTGATGTGCTCCTGGGGCGGGGTGATCCAGCTCACCTACGCCGGCCAGGTCACCACGCAGGTCCCCTGACCCGACCCGACGTCGCGGAGGCGCTGCCATGACCTACAGGTTCACGCTGGAACGCGGTTCCCTGGCGCTCCTCCTCGCCGGGTGGGCGGGGGTGGGCTCGCTCCTCTTCTTCGCGGGGATGCTGGTGGGCGTGGGCGCGCAGCCCGTCCCGGCCGCCCCCGCGCCGGAGGCGCGAGGCGCGCTGGCGAGCGTGGAGTCGTGCCCGGCCCCCGCGCCCCTGGACGCCCCCGACCCGGCGTCCCGCTCCGGGGAGGGAGGCGCGGTGGCCTGGAGCCCGCGCCCCGCCGCCCCGGCCTACTCGGAGCCGTCCCGCTACGCCGCGGCGGACCCGCTCGCGACCGGCGGGCCGGGGGAGGAGGACGAGGGCGGCCCCTACTCGCTCCAGGTGGGCGACTACGCGGCGGAGGACCGGGCACTCGCGGTGCTGGACCGGCTGGCCGACCGGGGGTACTCGCCCTTCATCGTCTCGGGGGTGGACCGGCGCGGGCGGCTCTTCTTCCACGTCCGGGTGGAGCGCTTCGACGAGCGCGCCGAGGCCGGCGACGCCGCGCTCCGCTTCGCCCGGCGCGAGGGGATGCCGGCCACCGTGGTCCCCTCGGAGTACGCCCTCCCGTGAGGCGGCTCGCGGCGGCGCTCCTGGCCGGCGCCCTCCTCCTGGGCGGGTGCCGGTCCCCGGTGAAGACCGGGTACTACGCGGTGCAGTCCTCCCCCACGGCCAACGACCGGAGCCCCGTCCCGGTGGCGGTGGTGGTGGTGTACGACGCGGCGCTCCTCAAGACGGTGGCCGAGCTCACCGCGCGCGACTGGTTCGCCCGGCGCGACCAGATCGTCCGCGACAACCCCACGGGTCTCCAGACCGTGGCCTGGGAGTTCGTCCCGGGGCAGACCGTCCCCGTCCAGCCGCTCCGGCTCCGCCGCAAGAAGGCGCGGGGGGCGTTCGTGTTCGCCGACTACGCCCTCCCCGGCGCCCACCGCGTCCGCGTGGACCCGTACCGGCGGATGGTGATCCGCCTCCTCGACGAGGGGCTGGCCGTGGAGCCGCTCCGCCGCCGCTGACCCGGCTCCGTCCTCCAACCGAAGCGCAGAACCCGCCCGATGACCCGCGCAGCAGAGCTCCCGGAAGCGATCCGGTGGCACGAGGGGATGCTCCTGGCCCCGCAGCACTTCCAGCAGGCCTCGCTCCGCCAGGAGATGCTGGTGCACTACCACGTGCAGGCGGCGGCTCCCTTCCACTGGGGGGTGCGGCGGCTGGAGATCAACCGCAACCTCCTCACCGGCGGGACCTTCCGGGTCACCGAGCTGGAGGCCGTGCTCCCCGACGGGCTGGCGGTGTCGTACCCGGCGCGCGGGGACGAGCCGCTCCAGGTAGACCTGAAGCCGCTCCGCGACCTGGCGCGCCAGCTCCCGCTCACCATCCACCTGGCCGTCCCGGTGCAGCGCCCCGAGGGGGAGAGCCCGGCGGGGCGGCTGGAGCGCCACCGCGCCGTCCCCGGCGAGGGCGTGCTGGACGAGCACGGCGACGCCGCGCCGGTGGAGGTCCCCCGGCTCCGCCCTCACCTGGTCCTCCTGGCCGTGGAGGCGCCGCCGGAGAAGTACGTCACCATCCCTCTGGCGCGGGTGCGCTTCGCGGACGAGGCCTTCGTCCCCGCCGAGTACGTCCCCCCCCTCCTGGCGGCCAGCGGGGAGACCTGGCCGGGGCGGCAGTGCGCGGCGCTGGCGGTGCGGGTGCGCGAGAAGGCCCTCTTCCTGGCCGACCGGGTGAGCGCCTCCCGCACCGTGGAGCGCGATCCGCAGATGGCGGAGATGGAGGGAGCCATGCGCGCCCTCTCCGCCGGGCTCCCCCACCTGGAGGCGCTGGTGGCCGCGGGGAGCCCCCCCGTCACCACGCTCTCGCACCCGCCGCACCCCTTCCAGCTCTTCCTCTCCCTCTGCTCGCTCGCCGGGCACCTGGCCGGGCTGGGCCCGGTGGTCCCCCCCCGGCCTCCGCGCTACGACCACGCGGACCTGCTGGCTTCCTTCGGCCCCATGCTGGCCTTCTGCAACCGGATGGTGGACGGGGTGCAGGAGCAGTACGCGCCGGTTCCCTTCCAGTTCCGCGAGGGGGCGTTCGGGCTCCCGCTGCGCGACGAGTGGACGCGCCCGCCGGTGCTCCTGGGGGTGCTGCCGCAGCCGGGGATGTCGGAGGCCGAGGTGCTGACCTGGATGGAGGAGAGCCGGATCGGCTCGCGCAGCCGGATGGCCTCGCTCCGCGACCGGCGCATCCGCGGCGCCGACCGCCGCCGGGTGGGGAACCCCGCGCGCGAGTTCCAGCTCGCGCCGGGGCAGGGGGTGCTGGTCTTCGCCCTCCGCACGGACGAGGACTTCATCGTCCCCGGGGAGGAGCTGGAGATCGCCCACCCGGCCCCCGGGAAGCTCCGCCCGCAGGAGATCGTGCTGTACACCCAGAAGGCTCCCTGAGATGACGGCAGATCCCAACGGCTCCTTCGTCCTCGCGGCGTTCCGCGAGTTCTACGGCGAGGTGATCGCCCTGCGCGACCGGGTGCTCTCCGACCCGTGGGCGGGCGCCCTGCGCGCGCAGGGCGACGACGAGCGCCGGGAGCGGGGGATCGCCGCCGCGCAGGAGCTGTGCGGCCGGCTGGTGGCGCTCGCCGAGAGGCAGGGGCGCGAGGCGCGCCGGCTGGGGCTGGAGGGGGGCGCCGGCACGTACCGGGAGGCGCAGTACGTGATGGCCGCGCTGGCGGACGAGGTGTTCCTGGGGCTGGACTGGGAGGGCCGCGAGGCGTGGGGCGCGGGGCCGCTGGAGTCGCGCCTGTTCGGCTCCTACTTCGCGGGGGAGATGTTCTTCCGCCGGGTGGACGACCTGCTCCGCGACCAGCAGGAGGTGGACCGCGAGATCGCCGCCGTGTACCTGATGGCGCTCTCGCTGGGGTTCCAGGGGCGGTACCGGGGCACCGTCCGCATCGGCGAGCTGGAGCGCTACCGGCGCGAGCTCTTCCCCTTCGTCTTCGGGCGCCAGCCCACCCTTCACGAGGGCGGCCGCACCCTCTTCCCGCAGGCCGGCGCCCACACGCTGGAGGACCCCGAGCGCCTCCGCCTCCCGCCGGTGGCTCCCTGGGTGGCCGCGGTGGCCGCGATGGTCCTGGTGTACCTGCTGGTCGCGCACGGGCTCTGGCTCGACGCCACCCGCGGGCTCGCCGAGGCGAACGCCGACATCGCCGCGATCACCCGGACGGGGGGCGGGCGATGAGCGGCCTGGGCGACCTCCTCCTCCGGCTCCGTCCCTGGCTCCCGGTGGTCCTCCTGGCCGCCGCGGCGGGGACCTCGCTGCTCGCCTTCCTGCTCTGGCGCGCGGCGCGCAGGCCGCAGCCCGCCGCCCCCGGCGGGGCCGCGGAGACGGACGAGCCGCTTCCCGGGGTCGACCCGGCGGCGACCTCCGCCGACCTCCGGCGCTCCTTCGCCGAGGCGCTCTCCACCCTGCGCCGCTACGTCCCGGGGCGGGAGTTCCGCTACCGCATCCCCTGGGTGCTGGTGGTCGGGGAGTCCGGCTCCGGGCAGACGACCGCGCTGGCGGGCTCCGGGGCGGAGCGCCCCTTCGCGGACCCGGGTGAGGACCCCCTGGCCGGCAAGCAGGCGTGCCGCTGGTCGTTCTTCAACCGCGGGGTGGTGCTGGACGTCGTGGGCGACCTCTTCCTGCGGGCGGGGGGGAACGGCTCGGACGAGTGGGGGTGGCGCACCCTCCTCCGTCTCCTCCGCCGCCACCGCCCCGAGCGCCCGATCGACGGGGTGGTCCTCACCGTCCCCTGCTCCACCCTGTACGGCCGCGGCGCGCTGACGCGGGAGTCGCTGGCGTCCCGGGGCGAGGCGGCGTTCCACAAGCTGTGGGAGGCGCAGAAGCAGCTCGGGCTCCGCTTCCCGGTGTACGTCCTGGTCACCCAGTGCGACCAGGTGGCCGGGTTCCGCGCCCTCTGCTCCGCCCTCCCCGCGCCGCTCCTCGACGACGCGTTCGGGTGGTCGTCCCCGTACCCGCTGGAGAGCTCCTTCTCCCCCGCCTGGGTGGACGAGGCCTTCGCCTCCATGGACCGCGAGCTGTACGAGGCGCAGGTGGAGCTGCTGGGCGGGGCCGAGCCGGCCCCCGACCCCGACGGCGTCTTCCGCTTCCCCGGCGAGCTGGCCCGCCTGCGCGATCCGCTCCGGACGTACCTCCACGAGGTGTTCCGGGAGAGCGCCTACAACGAGAGCTTCTTCTTCCGCGGCGTCTACTTCACCGGCGACGCGGACGCGGCCCTCCCCGCCCTCGCCCCGGCGGTGGAAGGGGACGTGGAGGAGGGGGTGCCCGCGGCCGCCGTCCGGTCGCGCCGTCCCGTCTTCCTGCGCCGGCTCCTGGAGGACAAGGTGCTCGCGGAGCGGGGGCTGGTGCGTCCGGCCGCGACCGCCTCGCTCTCGCGCAACCGGGTGGTGCGCGCCGCGCAGGTCGCGCTGGTCCTCTTCCCCCTGGCGGCGGTGCTCGCCGGCTGGCACTCGCACCGCCGCATCCAGCGGAACTCCACGCAGCTGGTGACCACGCTCCGGGAGGTGGAGACGGACCTGCGGCGGCTGCACGCCGAGCGGCAGGACACCACCGAGACCGACGCCCAGGAGGTGTGGGGCGACGTGCACGCCTACGACCTGCTGCAGAAGATGTCCGACGTGGGGCAGCGGGCGCTCTGGTCGTTCCTCCTTCCCAGCTCCTGGTTCAGCGGCCTCCGCTCGGGCGTGCGGGAGTCGATGACCGCCGCCTTCAACCAGGTCATCTTCCCGGCCATGCGCACCTCGCTCCTGGTGCGCGCCGACTCGCTCCTCCCCGAGGACCCGGCGGCGGGGCCGCCGCCGGACGGGCCGGAGGCGCTGGAGGAGTACCTCCGCGTCCTGGGCGGTCTGACCGCGAACGTCGCCAACTACAACTACCTGGCGCACCCCGATTCCGCGGACCCCCGGCGGTTCGCGGCGCTGGTGGGGTACCTGTACGGGAGGAACCTCCCCTCCGGCTCCACGGGGTCGTGGGCCTTCTACGCGCGCGCCCTCCGCTCCGCCAGCCAGCAGCCGATCGAGGACGACGTCACGCGGCGGGCGCTGGACCGCGCCGACGTCCTGGTGGGCGGGTCGTACGACCTGCTCTTCGAGCGGCTGGACGGGCTGCGCATCCGGGCGGGCTCCGCCGGGGCGGCCGCGGCGTTCGCGGGGACCGGGGAGGACTTCGGCACCATCCGCGACGAGATCACCGGGGTGCGCGGCTTCTTCGACGACTCCGAGGCGTACTGGCTCGACCCGCAGGCCCCGCTGGGAGCCCGGGTCAGGACGGCGCTGGACTCGCTGCGGGGGACGCGCTTCGTGGACGCCGCCACGTTCCGGCGGCGCTTCGAGGAGGGCTTCCGCGCCCGCCGCGCCGAGCGGCTGCAGCAGATCGGCGAGGCGCTGGAGCCGTACGCCGGGGGCGGGTCGCTGGTGGACGGGGACGCCGCTCCCGGGACGGTGCTGGCGCTGCGCGCCGCGCTGGACACCCTGCAGCGGCAGAGCTTCGCCGTGGCGGGCGCGCCGGTCCGCCTCCGCGCCGAGGTGCAGCCGGGCTACCGCCTGGTGTGGGACGTCCGGCAGCTCGACCTGGCCCTGTCCCGCGAGCGCGACTACCAGCGCTTCGTGGGGCGCGCCGTCCCCGGGCTGAGCCCGGGGGCGCAGCAGCTGGTGCAGGGGCTGGCGGCCGCGCAGCTGGAGGCCGGGATCACCACCGCCGCGGCCGGCGCCATGCGGCAGGCGCCCGCCCGCCCCACCTACGGGCAGCGCGGCGCCGAGCGCGACCTGCGCGAGCGGGTGGCCGAGTTCCAGCCCGCGGGCGAGCGCCTGGTGCAGCTGGCCGCCGCCATGGACCGCCTGGGGATGGACCAGTCGCGCGACGACCTGGCCGCGGCGGCGCTCGTCCAGGCCGCGGCGATGCTCGCCGAGGCCGACCGGCTCCTGGACGCGGGCGGGTCGTACCTCCCCCCCGACGGCTTCGACGCCTGGGACGGGAGCGGGTCGCCGGCGCTGGCCGCCTACGCCGCCGCCACTCCCGACGACCTGGACGCCTACCTGGCCGCCCAGCAGCAGCGGGTGCGCGCCGTGTTCGACGCCTACGCCGCCCCGCTCCTGGCGGTGATGACGGCCTCCCCGCTGGCCCCCGCCGCCGAGGCGATGGGGCTGGCCGCCTCCCCCTCGGTGGCGCGCTGGCGCTCGGTGGACGCCGCGCTCGACGGCTACGACGCCAAGGCGCCCGGGAACCCGCTGGCCGCGCTGGAGACCTTCATCCGCGCCGACCTCAGGGACGCCGCGGGAGCGTGCGCCCGGGGGCGGCCGGGACGGGGCGGCGACTACTTCGGGCAGACGCTCACCCGGGTGCGCGCCGCCTTCGGGGAGCGCTGCCGCGAGCTGGCCGGCTCCCGCGCCGTCGCCGGGTACGACCGCATCCAGGACGCCTTCCAGGAGGAGCTGGCCGGGCGCTTCCCCTTCGCCCTCCCCGGCTCGTCCGCGGGCGAGGCCGACCCCGAGTCGGTGCGCCGCTTCTTCCGGGTGATGGACGACCACGAGGCCGCCTGGCGGCAGGTGGTCTCCGGGACGGGCGGCGTGGGCGGGGCGGGGAGCCCGCAGGCGCTCTTCCTGGAGCAGCTCCTCCGGGCGCGCGCCTTCCTGGCCCCGGTCCTGGCCGGGGACACCGCCGCCGGGCCGGCCTACCTGGTGAGCCCGGAGTTCCGCGCCAACCGGGGGCGCGAGGCCGGCGGCGACCAGATCGCCGGCTGGACGCTGGACGTGGGCGGGGTGCGCCTGGTCCCGCGCGGGGCCGACAGCGTGGCCGGGTGGCGCCCCGGCGACCCGGTGCGCCTTGCCCTCCGCTGGGCCACCGAGTCGCCCGTCGCCCCGGTGGCGGGTCCGGGCGCCCGCGTGGCCGGGCGGACGGCCGCCTGGGGGCACGGCGGCGGGTGGGCCCTGCTCCGCCTCCTCCGCCAGCAGGCCGCCCTCCCCGGCGAGGTCGCGGCCGGGGCTGCGGGGCGGGGGATGCTGCGCTTCACCGTCCCCACCCACCCCGCCGGGGAGGCGCGCGTCTTCCTCCGCCTCCGGCTGCTCGACCCGAAGTCCGGGGCCGAGCTCCCGGTCCCCGTCTTCCCCACCAGCGCCCCGCCGCTGCGCGCCTCGCGCCCGGCCCCCGCGCGGACGGCTCCCTCGCGGACCGCGCTCGCCCTCCCCGCACGGAGCTCCCGATGAGCGTGACCGCTCCCCCCCGCTCCTCGACGCCGAGCGGTTCCTGGTCCCCGTCACGGACGAGGAGCCCTCCGGCCCCTCGCTCCGCTACGAGGGGACGTACGAGCGCGTCCGCGAGGCCCGCCGGAGCGACGACGCCTCCCTCCCGCAGGGGATCTGGCAGCGCGAGCTGAAGCGCGCCGACTGGGCCGGGGCCGCCGAGACCTGCGCCCGTGCCCTGGAGGGGCGCTCCAAGGACCTGAACCTGGCCGCCTGGCTCCTGGAGGCGTGGCTCCACCTGCACGGCGCCGCCGGGCTGCGCGCCGGGTGCGAGACGCTCCTGGCGCTCTGCGAGGCCTTCTGGGACGACGTGCACCCGCGCATCGAGGACGGCTCGGTGGAGGCGCGCGCCGCCGCCTTCCACTGGATCAACGAGAAGCTCCCCATCTCGCTGCGGACCCTCCCGCTGACCCGCCCGGCCGACCCCGAGACCCGGCCGTGCAGCTGGGGGGAGCTGCAGGACCTGGTGCGCGCCGAGAACCGCACCCGGCCGGGCGACACCCCCGACTTCACCCCGGGGCGCGCGCAGGTGGAGGCCGGGATCCGGGAGACCGCCCCCGACGTGTACCGCGCCATGGTGGCCGACCTGCGCGCCGCCTCCGCCGCGCTGGGCTCCCTGCAGGAGCTGCTCGACCGGCGCTGCGGCGCCGACTCCCCCACGCTGGTCCGCTTCCGCGACGCGGTGGCCGAGGTCCAGCGCTGGGCCGAGGCCACCCGGGACCGGGTCGCGCCCCCGGAGCCGGAGCCCGACCCCGTACCCTCACCCGCGACCGCCGAGGAGGTGGCGATGCCCCCCGAGACCACCGACGCCCCCGCCGCGTCCCCGGCCGCCCTGCGCGTCCGCCCCTTCGCCTCGCGCGAGGAGGCGTACCGCGCGCTCACCGACGCCGCCGACTACCTGGCGCGCACCGAGCCCCACTCCCCGGTGCCGTACCTGGTGCGGCGCGCCGTAGCCTGGGGAGGGCTCTCGCTGGCGGAGCTGATCCAGGAGTTCCTCAAGGACGGACACGACCTCCCCGCCATTCGCACCCTGCTCGGGATGGCCGAGGGCCAGAAGCCGCGCTGAGCGCGGCCGCAGTTGCAGTCCCCAGTCATCCGGCGGCCCTTCCGCGGCCGGGTGCGAACCTACCACCACTCCAGGAGGAGTCATGGCCGAATCCATCCAGCACAAGCTCGACCGGGTGAGGCGCCCGCGGGTGCAGATCACCTACGACGTCGAGACCGGCGGCGCGATCGTCAAGAAGGAGCTTCCCTTCGTCGCCGGGATCATGGCGGACCTGTCGGGCAAGCAGGAGGAGGGCCCGCGCCCGCTCAAGGAGCGCAAGTTCGTGCAGATCGACCGCGACAACCTGGACGACGTGATGAAGTCCATCGGCCCGCGCGTGGACTTCACCGTGGACAACCTGCTCACCCCCGACGACGCCGAGGACAAGCTCAAGGTGGTGCTGAAGTTCAACAAGATGGAGGACTTCGACCCGGTCCGGGTGGTGGAGCAGATCCCGCAGCTGAAGGCTCTCCTGGACGCCCGCCAGCGGCTCAGCGACCTGATCACCAAGCTGGACGGCAACGACGCGCTGAACACGCAGCTCCGCGAGGTCATCGGGACCGACAAGCTCGCCGCGCTGAAGCCCGCCCCCGCCGACGCCTGAGCCGTTCCACCCACCGAACTTCCGCACACAAGGAGAGCAGGAATGCCTGATACACAGACAGCGACCGCGCCGAGCGCCGTGGTCGTCCAGGATCCCACCCTGCTGGACCAGGTCATCTCGCAGGGGAAGATGGTCCGCGACGAGGCCCAGAAGGTCTACGCCGGCTACATGATCTCCCAGTTCGCCGTCGAGGCCGAGCAGGGGATGTCGACCGACGGCAACCTGGTGGCCGCCATCAACCAGCGGATCGAGCAGATCGACCAGGTCCTGAGCCAGCAGCTCAGCCTGGTGATGCACCACCCCGACTTCCAGGCCGTCGAGGCCACCTGGCGCGGACTGGGCCACCTGGTCAAGAACAGCGAGACCGGGACCGAGCTGAAGCTCCGCGTCCTGGACGTGACCAAGAAGGAGCTGCTGTCCGACCTGGAGAACCCGCTGGAGTTCGACCAGACGGTCCTCTTCAAGAAGCTGTACGAGGAGGAGTACGGCACCTTCGGCGGCGCGCCGTACAGCGTGCTGGTGGGCGACTACGAGTTCGGGCGCACCAAGCAGGACCAGATCCTCCTGGCCAAGATGGCCGAGGTGGCCGCGGCCGCGCACGCGCCCTTCATCGCCGCCGCCGCCCCGGGGCTGTTCGACATGGAGAGCTTCACCGAGCTGGGCACCCCGCGCGACCTGGCGAAGATCTTCGACAGCGTCGAGATGGTGGAGTGGAACAACTTCCGGAAGAGCGAGGACTCGCGCTACGTGTCGCTGGTGCTCCCGCACGTGATGATGCGCCTCCCCTACGGCAAGGACACCGTCCCGGTGGAGAAGTTCTCCTTCGAGGAGGACGTCGCCGCCGCCTCCCCGGAGGAGCGCCACAAGCAGTACCTGTGGGGGAACGCCGCCTGGTTCCTGGCGCAGCGCATGACCGACGCCTTCGCCAAGTACAAGTGGACCGCGGCCATCCGCGGCTACGAGGGCGGCGGGAAGGTGGAGGGTCTCCCGGTGCACGTCTTCACCGCCGAGGACGGCGACAAGGTGATGAAGTGCCCCACCGAGGTCTCCATCACCGACCGCCGCGAGAAGGAGCTGGACACCCTGGGCTTCAT
The DNA here is from genome assembly GCA_963733105.1 of uncultured Gemmatimonadales bacterium. Lineage (GTDB taxonomy): Bacteria > Gemmatimonadota > Gemmatimonadetes > Longimicrobiales > Longimicrobiaceae > JAFAYN01. The sequence continues at coordinate 214,068 of CAVTCB010000019.1, forward strand.
CTCCCTCTGCCACTGCAAGGGGGAGAACTACGCGGTGTTCTTCGGCGGCTCCACCGCGCAGAAGCCGGTCACCTACAACACCCACCAGGCCAACGCCAACGCCCGGCTGTCGGCGCTCCTCCCGTACATCATGGCCGCCTCCCGCTTCGCCCACTACCTCAAGGTGATGGTGCGCGAGAAGGTGGGGAGCTTCGAGTCGCGGAGCAGCCTGGAGAAGTACCTGAACAGCTGGATCGCGGACTACGTCCTCCTCAACGACGACGCCCCGCAGTCGGCCAAGGCGCAGTACCCGCTGCGCGAGGCCCGGGTGGACGTGGTGGAGGTCCCGGGGAAGCCGGGCGCCTACAAGGCCACCGTGTTCCTGCGGCCGCACTTCCAGCTGGAGGAGCTGACCGCCTCCATCCGCCTGGTCGCCGAGCTTCCGGCTCCCCAGGCCTGATCGTTCCCGTCCGGGGCGGCCCGCGCAGGGCCGCCCCCGACCGTCCACGCGCAAGCAACAACCCAAGCTGAGAGGAAACGATGGCCGACGTAATCATGCTCAAGATCAAGGACGTGCCGGGTACCAGCCAGATCGACGGCTACGCCGAGCAGATCGAGGTGATGTCCTACAGCCACGGCGTGTCCATGCAGGTGACCGGCGACGTCAGCAACACCGAGCGCACCTCCGGGCGCCCCATGCATCAGGACTTCCACGTCACCAAGTACCTGGACAAGGCCTCCCCCGTGCTCAACCAGAAGTGCTGCGAGGGGAAGAACCTGGGCGAGGTGCTCCTCACCATCGGCCGGAACGACGCCGGGACGCTGATCCCGCTCATCGTCTACACGCTGGGGAACGTGGTGGTCTCCTCGGTCTCGGTGGGCGGCGGCGGCGGCGACAAGCCGGTGGAGAGCGTCTCGCTCAACTACTCGTCCATCAAGTGGGACTACGGCGCGCAGAAGGAAGAGGGCGGCGCGGCCGGCAAGGTGGCCGGGAGCTGGGACGTCTCGGCCAACAAGACCGTCTAGTCCGTGCGTGAGCCCAGGACGCACGAGGGCGCCAGGGCGCTGCTCTTCGACCGGCTGGTGGACCTCGATCCCCTGCAGGCCGTGGAGCGGCACCCCCTGCGCGTCCTCGACCGCGACGGCCTCCGGGAGTCGGTCCGCCGGGAGGTCGCGCGGCTGCTGAACACCCGGGCTCCGCTCCCCCCCTCCGCGCTGGAGGGGCGGGAGCGGACGGTGCTGGAGTACGGCCTCCCCGACTTCTCGGCGCGGTACACCCGCGACCCGGACGCGCAGGCGGAGACGGCCCGGGAGATCGAGCGCTGCATCGACGCCTACGAGCCGCGCCTGCGCGGCGTGCGGGTGGAGGTGGAGCCGATGGCGAACAGCCAGCGCGAGCTGGCGGTCCGCGTGAGCGGGCTGATGGTGTCGGGCGACGTGGTGGAGCCGGTCTCGTTCCACGTCGCCGTCGAGGACGCCTTCCACACGGAGGGGAGGCGGTGAGCGGCGCGGGCACCGGGGACCTCCTCCCGCACTACTACGCCGAGCTGACCCGCCTCCGGGAGGAGGGCGCGGAGTTCGCCCGCAAGTACCCCAAGGTGGCGGCGCGGCTGGAGCTGGGGGGCGACGAGTCGGCCGACCCGCACGTGGAGCGGCTGATCGAGTCGTTCGCCTTCCTCACGGCGCGCATCCAGCGGGGGATCGAGGAGGACCTCCCGGAGGTCACCTCGGCGCTCCTGGACGTGCTGTATCCGCACTACCTGCACCCCGTCCCCTCCATGACGGTGGCGCGCTTCGACGTGGACCCCAAGCAGGGGAAGCTGACCACCGGGCGCCTGATCCCGAAGCACACGCAGGTGGTGGCGCACGCGCGCGAGGGGGAGGAGGAGAGGCCGGCGGGGGGCGGTCCCGACGACCTGCTGGTCCGCTTCCGCACCTGCTACCCCCTGACGCTCTGGCCGCTGCGCGTGGAGTCGGCCGACTTCGTCTCCACGGGGAAGTACGAGTTCCTCAACGCCGAGCCGCGGGTGGCGCGGGTGCTCCGCGTGCGCGTGGGGGTGCTGGGGGAGATGAAGCTGGGGGAGATGGAGCTGGGCGGCCTGCGCTTCTACCTGGACGGGGAGATGCGCACCGCCTGCGCGCTCCACGAGCTGCTCTTCGCCCAGCTGGAGGCGGTGGCGCTGCTCCCCGAGGGCTCCGACGAGCCCGTCTTCCTGGGCGACGGCGAGACCCCCCCGGTTGCCCCGGTGGGGTTCGGCCCGGACGAGGCGGTGATCCCGTACCCCGACCACTCGCACCCGGCCTACCGCCTGGTGCAGGAGTACTTCACCGTCCCCCGCAAGTTCCTGTTCTTCGACGTGGAGGGGCTGGAGGCCGCGCGCGAGTCGGAGGCGTTCCGGGCCGGGCGGAGCTTCGAGCTGCTCTTCCTCCTGCGCCGCCCGCCTCCGGAGCGCCTGGAGGTGGACGCGCGGAACTTCGTGCTGGGGTGCACCCCGGTGCTCAACCTGTTCCCGCGCGTCAGCGAGCCGGTGCGCATCGACCACCGCCGCGCCGAGTACCGGCTGGTCCCGGACGCGCGCAGGCCGCGCTCCACGGAGGTGCACTCCATCCTCCGGGTCTCCGCCTCCTCCGACTTCGACGACCGGACCCGCGTCTACGAGCCGTTCTTCGCCTTCGGGCAGGCGCTGGAGGAGCGGGGGCAGCGCGCCTTCTGGCACGCCCGCCGCCGGGAGTCGGGACGCAAGGAGGTGCCCGGGACGGAGACCTGGATCTCCTTCCTGGACCTGGACTTCAACCCCACGCAGCCGCCCAGCCAGACGGTGTTCGCGCACCTGCTCTGCACCAACCGGCGGCTGGCGCGGCAGCTCCCCGCGGGCGCCCGCTTCCAGCTGGAGACGGCGGCCCCGGTGAGCGGGATCGTGGCGCTGGACCGCCCCACGGCGCAGATCGACCCCGTGCTGGGCGCGGCCACGCAGTGGAACCTGGTGTCCCACCTGTCGCTCAACTACCTGTCGCTCAGCGACCCGCGCGGCGGCCTCCAGGCGCTCCAGGGGATCCTGCGCCTGTACGGGGACCTGGCGCAGCGCTACGTGCACGACCAGATCAACGGGATCGTGGCGATGTCGTGCACCCCGGACGTGGCCCGCCTCCCGGACGCCCGCTGGCAGGGCTTCTACCGCGGGACGCGGATCGACCTGGTGTTCGACGAGGAGCTGTACGGCGGGAACAGCGCCTTCCTCTTCGCCTCGGTGCTGAACCGCTTCTTCGGCCTGTACGCCTCCATCAACTCGTTCACCCGGCTCGTCGTCCGCAGCCGCCAGCGGGAGGGGACATGGAAGGAATGGGAGCCGCTCGCGGGCGACCAGAGCCTCCTGTAAGGGACACGCTCGCCGCAGAGGGGCACCGCTTCGAGTTCCACCAGGCGGTGCGGCTGCTGGAGATGCTGCACGCGCTGCGTGCGGGGGAGGCTCCCCCGCTGGCGGAGGCGGTGCGCTTCCGCTCGTCCGCGAGCCTGGCCTTCCCCACCAGCGCGGTGGAGGAGGTGCGCCTCCCGGAGAACGGGAGGGACCCGGCGGAGGTGAAGGTGTCGTTCCTGGGGCTGGCCGGCGTGCTGGGCCCCCTCCCGCAGCCCTTCTCGGAGCTGGTGCTGGAGCGGGCCGCGCGCGGCGACCACGCCCTGCGCGACTTCCTGGACGTCTTCCACCACCGCCTGGTGAAGCTGCTCGCCGACGCCCGCCGCAAGAGCCGGCTGGCGCTGCAGACGGCTTCGCCGGAGCAGGGGGGGATGGCGGGGCGCCTCCTGGCCGTGGCCGGGATGGGGACGGAGGGGCTGCAGGAGCGGCTGCAGGTGCCCGACCGCGCCCTCCTCCGCTACGCGGGGCTCCTGTCGCACCACCCGCGCTCCATGGCCGGGCTGGAGGGGCTGCTCCGCGAGCACTTCGGGGTGGGGGTGCGCGGGATGCAGATGGTGGGGCGGTGGCTCCCGCTGGGGAAGCGCCAGACCACCCGCCTGGGGCGCTCGGGGCAGAACCGGAAGCTGGGGCAGGGGACGGTGCTGGGAGGGCGGGTGTGGGACCCGCAGGGGGCGTTCGAGCTGCGCCTGGGGCCGCTCTCGCGCGAGGATCTCTTCCGCTTCCTCCCCGGGACGGGGAGCGCCTGGCGCCCCCTCTGCGAGCTCACCCGCCTCTACGCCGGCCCCGGGCTGGACTTCACCGTGCGCCCCGTGGTGCGCGCCGCCGAGGTGCCGGAGTCGCGCCTGGGCGGCCAGGCGCCCCCCCGCCTGGGGTGGACCTCCTGGCTCAGGACCCGCGACTTCCCCGCGGACGACGCGCAGGTGCGGCTGTCCCCCTGATCCACCCCCGCCGGAGAGAGCGTGCAATGAAGTCGCGCCAGGAGTTCTGCATGGCGGTCGCGTACGCGATCTCCGACCTGTCGGGGGAGCACCTCGCCCTCGGGGCGAAGGTCACGGCGAACCTTCCGGAGCCCCTCTGCTGGGCCGGGACCACCAAGGTCAGCCGCACCGACACCCGCACCGCCGCCGTGAATCTCCTCCAGGGGTGCGCGGAGAGCGGGCAGAAGGTGGGGAGCGAGATCTTCGTCACCTACCATCCCAGCCCCGCGTGCATCGGGATGGCGACGATGCTGGGGATCAAGGCGATCTATTTCACCGACGCGGGGATCCTCAAGAAGCTGGACCTGAGGAACGGGGCCCCGCCGAGAGAAAACGCCACCAACGTGGACCTGGCCCCTCCGAAGGGCCCCGACCAGATCAACCCACCGGTGCCGGACGTGACGGACGCCGGGCCGGGGGGGTGGCTGCGGGATCTGACCATGGCGGGCCGCCGGCGGAGCGCCATGGCGTGGGCGGAACGCGTCCTGGAGCCCGCGGAGCGCACGAACGCCAAGCAGCACCTGAAGATCCTGGCCGGGTACGTCGACCGCGCCGTCGCCGTGACGGGGGTGGCGTACGAGCGTGAGTTCGCCGTGGGGGTGCCGACGTCCGTGGTGGGAGGCGTGCGGGACATCTTCCGCGACCGCCTCTTCATGGCGCTGGCCCGTGTCCTGGTGTCGCGGCACTGGCAGCCGAAGGTGTCGGGCGAAGTCAACCCGGACCTCCGCCAGGCGTTCAAGGACCATCCGGTCGCGCCGGGAAAGAACATCGGAGCCGTGCTGGTGAGCGCGTCCAACCAGATCATCGGCTGGGGCGTCAACACCAACGACCGCAACTCCACGCGGCACGCGGAGACCAACGCCATCCAGGCGTTCCAGCGGGAGATGGGGACGCCGGTCCCGGAGGGGGCCACCCTCTACACCACGCTGGAGCCCTGCTACATGTGCGCCGGAGTCTTCGTGCAGGCCGGCGGCAGGGCCTGCGTGTACGAGCAGACCGATCCCGACATGGTCGACAACACCGCGCTCTACACCACCCAGGGCGCGAGCCTCCGCAAGCACGTGGAGGTGTACACCGGGAAGGTGGACGTGGTGAAAAAGGTCCCGATAATACGGGTCGACACGGTGAAGACGATCGGCAAGCGACTGGACGAAGGGCTGGTCACGTTCAGGAAGAACGCGGGGATCGGCGTCCGCGCCACCGCCGCCGACTACCTCCGGGGAGGGAATGCCGCCTACGAGGTGTACAGCCGCGCGCACGAGCGGCTGGCGGTGACGGGAATGGCCGCGCGGGGCTACGCGGAGCAGAAGCTGTGGGAGCAGGTGCTGGCCTTCCTGCGGCACGGACATTCGGGGCGCGTGGCGCTCCAGCCGCACCTCATGATGATCGACTAGGGTGGACGTCCTGGCCGGCCGCCGCGGAAGGTGTAGAATGCAGGCATCCGTGGCCGGGGGGCTCCCGGCTCGCCATCCTCCTCCCACCCGACACGACCGTGGCAGACCGAGACGTCGACAAGAGCTACTCGCGGAAGGACTTCGTCGCCAAGCTGCGCCGCCTGGCCGACGCCATCGAGCAGGACAGGCCGTTCACCATCCAGGTGGCGGGGGAGCGCCTGGTGGTCCCGGCGGACGCCCGGGTGAGCGTGGAGCACGAGCGCGCCGAGGGCGAGGAGGAGCTGGAGTTCCAGCTCCGCTGGAAGCGGAAGGCGTAGACGAGAAGAGGGGGGCGGCCGACGGCCGCCCCCCTCTTCGCACCCCAGCCAGTGCCGATCAGGTCCGCTGGAAGCGGGCGGACTGGATCAGGCGCTGCCGGGAGGTGTTCCCGGGGACGGCGATGTGCGTGGCCGGGTCGAACTCCTTGCCCACCGCGGGGCTCCCCTGCGGGACCCACACCTCCACGCGGGTGGAGCTGTACCCCGACGGGATGTAGCGCACGTAGTAGCCGTCCGGGTGCATCGACCAGCGGCCGGAGGGCACCGCGCGGCTCCCCTCGCCCATCGGCGCCATCCCGGTGAGCACCGCGACCGCCTCCAGCTCGCGGAAGGAGGTGGTGGGGTTGATCAGCATCTGCCGGAGCTTGGCCTCGGCCTCGAACACCTGGCGCACCAGCGGCGGCATCTTGGCCAGCGCCGCGTCCATCGCCGGGCCGGGGACCAGGTCCAGCGCGCTCCGGTTCAGGGAGGCGAGCTGGCGCGGCGTCAGGAGCCGCGACGCGACCGCCTTGTGCCCGGTGGACAGGTCCTCGAACTTGGCGCGGGCGATGATGGCCCACAGCAGCGTCTGGATCTCGCTCTGGGGGATCTCCGGGTGCTGCACCGAGTTGCGCACGATGGTCATGACCGCTTCCTCGGCCGGGCCGATGGGCGGCGCGAACAGGTAGCCGTCGCCGCCGCCGGGGCCGTGCGTCCCCGCCTTGAGGCAGTAGCTCTGCGACTGGTAGGCGTAGGCGCCGGGCTGCAGGACGAACCCGCCGTTGGGGGTGCGCTGCAGCTGCGCGATCTCGCGGAACGACTCGCGCGGGCGGAAGTTGTCCAGCGAGTCCACCGCCCACTTGGCGTCCTGCAGGCTGGTGGTGATCGGCGGCTTCCCCTGCAGCAGGCCGCTGACGTCGGGGAGGCGGTTGCCCAGGCGCGAGGCGGCGCCGCGCAGGCCGCCCGGGATCTGGGCGGATGCGTCGCCCGCGAAGAGGGCGCCGCAGAGCAGCAGTGCGGACAGGGTTCGGGTCGTACGCATGGGGGACTTCGTCGTCATGAGTGGGCTCCTCGGGAGGATGTGGCTGAGGTGCCTGGGGATATACGAGCTTCAACGATAAAGGATTCAGCCCGTCCGCGCCAGCAATCCGTTTACGCCCGTCCGCCCCTCCGCGTTGCGCCCCCTCCCCCTGAAAACTACCTTCCGCCGGACGCCCGACCCGATCACCTCCCCCATTCCGGACGCGGATGCCCGACCCGAGACCCACGCAGGCGCCGACGCTGGTGCTGGCCTCGCAGTCCCCCCGGCGCGCCGAGCTGATCGGCCGGCTGGGGCTGGCCTTCGAGACCATCCCCGCAGACATCGACGAGAGCCGCCTCGGCGACGAGACGCCCGACGAGCACGCCGAGCGCCTGTCGCGCGAGAAGGCGCTGACCATCTCCCGCGCGCGCCCGGAGGCGCTGGTGGTGGGGTCGGACACCATCGTGGTGGTGGACGGCGACGTGCTGGGGAAGCCGCGCGACGCCGCGGAGGCCGTGGAGATGCTGCTGCGCCTCTCGGGCCGGGAGCACGAGGTGCACACCGGGGTCGCCGTGGCGCGGGGGGACCGGGTGGAGTCGGGGCTGGAGAAGGTGAAGGTGCGCTTCCGCCCGCTGGACCGCGCCACGTGCGAGGCCTACGTGGCGACCGGGGAGCCGATGGACAAGGCCGGCGCCTACGGCATCCAGGGCTTCGGCTCCGCCATCGTGGAGGGGATCGAGGGCGACTTCTTCGCCGTGATGGGCCTTCCCGTGGTGCGGATGCTCGGGCTCATCGAGCGCTTCGGCTGGCGCTACGACTTCGGGGAGTTGAAGGCCGTCTGACGTCCGACCTCGCCAGGGAGCTTCCATGATCCTCGCCATCGACCAGGGCACCACCGGCAGCACCTGCCTCGTCATCGACGCGGACGGACGGGTGCGCGGGCGGGCGTACAGCGAGTTCACGCAGCACTTCCCGCGGCCCGGGTGGGTGGAGCACGACGCGGAGGAGATCTGGAGCGTGACGCGCCGCGTCGCGCACGAGGCGGTGGCCGCCGCGCGCACGGGGCCGGAGGGGATCGCGGGGATCGGGATCACCAACCAGCGCGAGACCATCGTGCTGTGGGACCGTGCCACGGGGAAGCCGCTGCACCGCGCGCTGGTGTGGCAGGACGGGCGCACGGCGGACGCCTGCCGCCGGCTCAAGGCCGCGGGGCACGAGCCGGGGGTGCGCGAGCGCACGGGGCTGGTGATCGACCCCTACTTCAGCGGGACCAAGCTGTCCTGGCTCCTGGACGCCGTCCCGGACGCGCGCCGCCGCGCGGAGGCGGGGGAGCTGGCCGCGGGTACCATCGACTCCTGGCTGGTCTGGAAGCTCACCGGCGGGCGGCTGCACCTCACCGACCCCACCAACGCCTCCCGCACCCTCCTCTACGGGCTGGAGGCCGGCGCCTGGGACCCGGCGCTCCTGGAGCTGCTGGGCGTCCCCGCGGCGGTGCTCCCGGAGGTGCGCGGCTCCAGCGAGGTGTACGGGAACACCGACGGCGCCGCCTTCGGCGCGGAGGTGCCGGTGGCGGGGATCGCGGGCGACCAGCAGGCCGCTCTGTTCGGCCACGGGTGCACGGTGGCGGGGGAGGGGAAGAACACCTACGGGACGGGCGCCTTCCTCCTCCTCCACACGGGCGGGGAGCGCGTCCCCTCCCGGCACGGGATGCTGACCACGGCGGCGTGCGGCCCGCGCGGGGAGCGGGCCTTCGCGCTGGAGGGCTCCATCTTCGTGGCGGGGGCGGCGGTGCAGTGGCTCCGCGACGGGCTGGGGCTGATCGCGCAGGCCGGGGAGACGGAGGCGCTGGCGCGCTCGCTGCGCGGGAACGACGGGGTCTACTTCGTCCCCGCCTTCACCGGGCTGGGCGCGCCGCACTGGGAGCCGGAGGCGCGAGGCACCCTCGTGGGGCTGACGCGGGGGACGGGGCGGGCGCACCTGGCGCGCGCGGCGCTGGAGGCGATGGCCTACGCCACGCGCGACGTGGTGGAGGCGATGGAGGCCGACTCGGGGGTGCGGATGCGCGCCCTGCGGGTGGACGGCGGCGCCACGGCGAACGACTGGCTGATGCAGTTCCAGGCGGACGTGCTGGGGATCCCGGTGCGCCGCCCGGCGATGGTGGAGATGACGGCATTCGGCGCGGCGGGGCTCGCCGGGCTGGCGACGGGGGTGTGGGGGACGCCGGAGGACTTCGTGCAGGCGCGCCCGCGCGACGCGGCGTTCCAGCCGGAGGCGGACGCGGCGGACCGCGCGGAGTGGACGGCGGGATGGCGGCGGGCGCTGGGGGCGGCCCGGGCCTGGGCTCACAACGAGGAGGAACGATGAACCCGTGCACGGCTGCGCTCTTCTGCCTGTCCATGTCGCTCCCCGCGCAGGGGAAGACGCCCCCGCCGGACCGCTGGATCGCCGAGGACAAGTGGAAGCACTTCTTCGCTTCGTTCGTCGCCACCAGCCTGTCGGCCACCGCCGCGCGCGCCGCGGGGCTCAAGCCGGAGCAGAGCGCCTACGTGGGCGCGGGCGTCGGCGGCGCCTTCGGTGTCTGGAAGGAGCTGCGCGACCGCAGGACTCCCGGCCAGACCGCCTCGTTCCGCGACCTGGTGTGGGACGCGGCCGGGGTCGGCGCCGGGACGGTGGTGGCGCTCCGGGCGCGGTAGGGTCCGGTCGGGCTGAGCGTACTTGGTTGCATACACTTTGGATATCCAAAGTGTATTTGGGATACTTAACCGAAGGTATCGCGTGATCAGGTCCAGAATCGTCCTGGCGGTTGTCGCGTGCGTGCTCGCCGTCCCGGCGCTCGGGGCGGCCCAGGCCGTGGAGAAGTCGGAGCCGCTGGTGATCGGCGAGACGCTCACCCTGGAATCGAGAGTCCTGGGCGAGACGCGGCGCATCAACGTGTACCTGCCGCCCGGCTACGCCGATTCGGCGGGCGCGCGCTTCCCCGTGCTGTACATGCCCGACGGCGGGATCGCCGAGGACTTCCTGCACGTGGCGGGTCTGGTGCAGGTCTCGGTGGGGAACGGGACGATGCGGCCGTTCATCCTGGTGGGGATCGAGAACACCGAGCGCCGCCGCGACATGACCGGGCCTACCGCGAACGCGGAGGACCGGAAGATCGCGCCGCGCGTGGGCGGGTCGGCCGCGTTCCGCGCCTTCATCCGCCGGGAGTTGATGCCGCGGGTGAAGGCCCGCTACCGCACGACGGACGAGACGGCCGTCGTGGGCGAGTCGCTCGCGGGGCTCTTCGTGGTGGAGACGCTCCTGGAGGAGCCCGACCTGTTCGACACCTACATCGCCTTCGACCCGAGCCTCTGGTGGAACGACCAGGGCCTCGTGAACGGCGCGGCGGAAGAGCTGCGCAGACGGCCGGGGCTTTCGAAGACGCTCTACCTGGCCAACAGCGGCGAGGAGATGACCCCCGGGACCATGCAGCGGTTCGCGGACGTCCTTTCCCGGAGCGCGCCGCCGGGCCTCCGCTGGCACCTCGAGAAGATGCCGGAGGAGCGCCACGCGACCATCTACCACCCGGCGGCCCTGAAGGCCTTCCGCGCGGTGCTCAGGCCAGGAGCCCGGGAGTGAGCAGCGGCACGAGATCGGCCCCGCACGTCGAAAGTGCGGGGCCGATGCCGTCGTGGAGCGCCTACAGCCGGGGGGAGATCGCCGCGCTCGCCTGCTCGGAGGTCATCACCGGCTGCACCTCGAAGTCCACCAGGTCCTCCCACTGCGACATCCACTCCCGGAGCAGCGCCGGGTCGTCGCACTCCATCACCTGGAAGCAGCGGGCGAAGTCCTCCTGCACCCAGCTCGCCACGTAGCGCAGCCCGGGCGGAGCCAGGCGGCCCCGCTCGCGGAACCGCCGGTACACGGGCACGGCGTCGCCTCCGCGGAAATTCTCGACGATCATGTACAGCATCGGGCCTCCCGGGCGAATGAATTCGCTGCAACGACGGCACGAAGTCCGCCTTCGCGGACTGTCGGGTTCAGCGGAATTCCCCGTCCGCGGAGGGCGCCGGGGCACCGGCGCGGCCCTGGGGCTCCGCGGCTTCGCGCAGGCGCTCCAGCCCGGCGTCGTCCTCCAGGTACCACCCCGCCGGCACGGGCCACAGGCGGCGCTTCTCGGCGTCGGTCTCGAACACGAGCCACGCCGACTCCGAGGGGGGGAAGAACAGGCGGCTCCGGCGCATGTCCAGGCGCCGGTCAGGGAGGGCTCGCCGCTCCGGGTGCTGGATCTTGGTCGCGAGGACGCGGCGGTGGGCGCGGCGCCGGTCGAGCCGGGGGACCACTTCCCAGACCCGCCAGAGCGTGCCCCTGGAATCGAGGAAACGACGGTAGCTCATGGGAGGGCGCCTGCTGCGGGGGGATGCCGCCCGGGCGGGCGATCCGACAAACTTACCTAAACACAAGTCTTCCCTCAACCTCCGGTGGCCCCTCCGTCCCCCCATGTGCAGGCGGAGGGAGACCCGCCGGTAGTTTGGCGGGGCTCCCGCAGCCGGAGCGGAGACGGCCGGGCGGTTTCGGCCGGCTCCGCGACCCGCGGAGGAGACCGGCGCCGTTTGCCGGGCTCCGGAGCGGCCCCACCTCGAGACCCGACCGCAACGACAGCGCAGATCTCCCCACCGCACGTCAGGAAAACCCCTACCTACAAGCCCTTTCTCCGCTTCCGCTTGAGCCTTATATTCCCCGCCTGGCCGGACAACCTCCCGCGGAGAACGCACCCGTGAAGAAGCAGCACAAGTTCCTGGCGCTGGCCATGGTCCTGGTGGCCGTCGTGGGGTACCTCATGGTCACCGGGATGCGCGACTCCATGGTGTACTACTACACCCCCGACGAGCTCCTCGCGAAAGTGGCCGCCGACCGCTCCGTCCACGACATGGGCGTCAAGGTGGGCGGGCGCGTGGTGCCCGGGACGGTGCAGTACGACGCCCGCACCCTGGACCTCCGCTTCCGGGTGGTGGACATCGCCAGCGGGAAGGGGAGCTTCCCCGTGCGCTACCAGGGCCCGCTCCCGGACACCTTCCAGGAGGGGCGCGACGTGGTGGTGGAGGGGCGCTACACCGAGGCCGGGGCGTTCGAGGCCGCCACCGTGCTCACCAAGTGCGGCTCTCGCTACGAGGCCGTGGAGGAGGACCTCAGGACGTGACGCAGATCGGCGAGGTCGCGCTCTGGATCGCCCTCCCCCTGGCGCTCTGGGGGGGGGCGACGGCGTTCATCGGGGGGAAGACGGGCCGCGGCGACCTGGTGCTCTCCGGCGAGCGCTCCGTGTACGGGGTGTTCGCGCTCCTCCTGGTGGCCTCCGCGGCCATCATCGCCGCCTTCCTGGGGAACGAGTACCGCTACCAGTACGTGGCGGGCTACTCCAACCGGGAGCTGGCCACCTACTACAAGGTGACGGGGCTCTGGGCCGGGCAGACCGGCTCGCTGGTGTTCTGGGCCCTCCTCCTGGCGGGCTTCGCGGCGGTCGCCGTGGCGCAGAACCGGCGGCGCAACCGCGAGTTCATGCCGTACGTGGCGGGGACGCTCCTGGTGGTCCTCGCCTTCTTCCTGACGGTCATCCTCACGGCGTCCAACCCGTTCAAGCTGATGGACTTCACCCCCGCCGACGGGCGCGGGCTGAACCCCCAGCTCCAGAACTACTGGATGACCATCCACCCCCCGGCGCTCTACCTGGGGTTCACCGCCTTCACCGTCCCCTTCGCCTTCGCCGTCTCGGCGCTGCTGAGCGGGCGGCTGGACACGCGCTGGATCACCACGACGCGCCGCTGGACGCTCCTCGCCTGGTTCTTTCTGACCATCGGGATCATCTTCGGGATGATGTGGGCGTACGTGGAGCTGGGGTGGGGCGGGTGGTGGTTCTGGGACCCGGTCGAGAACGCCTCGCTCCTCCCCTGGCTCACCGCCACGGCGTACCTGCACTCGGTGATGATCCAGGAGAAGCGCGGGATGCTCAAGGTGTGGAACGTCCTGCTGGTGCTGGGGACCTTCCTGCTCAGCATCCTGGCGACGTTCCTGACGCGCTCGGGGCTGATCGAGTCGGTGCACTCGTTCGCCGAGAACCTCACCATCGCCTACATCTTCCTGGCGTTCCTGGGGGCGCTGACGCTGGTGTCGGCGGGGCTGGTGTGGTGGCGGCGCGACCGGCTGGCGTCGGACAACCAGCTGGAGTCGTTCCTGTCGCGCGAGGCGGCGTTCCTCACCAACAACCTGGTGTTCGTGGCGGCGATGTTCGCCGTGCTCTGGGGGACGCTCTTCCCGCTGATCTCGGAGGGGTTCACGGGGCAGAAGATCGAGACGGGGCCGCCCTTCTTCAACCGGGTGAACATCCCGCTGGGTCTCCTCCTCCTGGCGCTGATGGGGATCGGCCCGGTGATCGCCTGGCGCAAGGCCACCCCGCGCAACCTGAAGCGCAACTTCGCCGGCCCGGTGGGGATGTCGGTGCTGACGGGGGCGGCGCTCTGGGCGGCGGGGACGCGGCACCCGCAGGCGCTGCTGACCTTCGCGCTGGGGGCGTTCACGCTCACCACGGTGGCGATCGAGTTCTACAAGGGGGTCCGCGCCCGCGCCCGCATCGAGGGCGAGGGGGCGGTGCTGGCGCTGGTCCACATGGTGGACCGCAACCGGCGCCGCTAGGGCGGCTACGTGGTGCACGTGGGGCTGGTGATCTGCTTCATGGGCTTCGCCGGGAAGGCGTTCTACGTGGAGAAGCAGGTGTCGCTGCGGCCGGGCGAGAGCCTGGAGATCGCCTCGCCGTTCGGGCACACCTACCGGCTCACGTACCAGGACATGTCCGTGGTACACGGCCACCAACATGACCAAGCTGGTCACCTCCATGGAGGTGGCACAAGGACGGGAAGCGCGCCGGTGTGCTCACGGCGGAGAAGCGCTCGTACCGGCAGCGCGAGGAGGTGGCCTCCGAGGTGGGCATCCGCCGCGCCTGGAACGAGGACCTGTACCTGATCCTGGCCGGGATCGAGGACGCCAACGGGGTGCTGGCCGGCACCAACCGCCGCCCGCTGGCCACCTTCCGCGTCCTGGTGAACGCCGCTGGTGCCGTGGATCTGGATCGGCGGGATGATCATGGCGGTCGGCACGCTGGTGGCGCTCTGGCCGGCGGAGGGCGAGCCGTCCCGCGCTCCCGCGCGCGCGCCGGGCCGCGCCCCGGCGGCGGCGAAGCCGCGCGAGCGGGCCGCCGAGCTGGTGGAGGCTTGATGCGCACCGTGCTGAGGATGCGCTGCCGGCGCTCCTCGCCTGCGGGGCGCTCGCCCCGGCGGCGCGCGCGCAGGGGGACGCCGCCGCGGCGGAGCGGGCGGACGCCGCCATGGCGCAGCTCCGCTCCCCGGTGACGCCGTCGCACACGCTGGACATGTGCCCCGCGCCGGAGGCCGACGCGCTGCGCGACACGGTCCGCGCGGAGGCGGCGCGCGGGGCCTCCGACGGAGGCCGATCGTGGAGGGGGTGATCGCCCGCCGCGGCGAGCAGATGCGCATCGTCCCCAAGCGCTCCGGGTTCGGGCTGTGGGCGTGGATCGCGCCTCCCGCGGTCCTCCTCCTGGGGCTGGGGGTGGTGGCGGGGCGGATGCGCGCCATGCGGGCCGCCGCTCCCCGCGAGCCGGCGCCGCAGGCGCTCAGCACGGAGGACCGCGAGGCGCTGGCCGCCGCGCTGGCGGAGTGGGACGAGTCGGGCGGGCAGGAGGACGACCGGTGACGCTCCTCCTCCTGGCGGTGCTCCTCGCCCTGGGCGCGGGGCTCCTGGTGATCCACCCGCTCTGGGCGCGGCGCGCGGCGATGCCGGCGGACCTGGCCCCCGGCGCGGTGCTCGACGCCGAGGCGCGGCGCCGGGTGGCGCTGGCCTCGCTGAAGGAGGTGGAGTACGACTTCGCGGCGGGGAAGCTGGACGAGGCGGACTACCACGTGCATGCGCGACCGCCTCTCCGGCGAGGCGGTGCGCGCCATCCGCGCGGCGGAGCGCCTGCGCGGGGTGGAGGGGGTGGCGATGGCCGGGGCGGCGGACGCCGTCCCGCACGGGTGCGGCTTCGTGAACCCGCCCCGGAGCCGCTTCTGCGCGGGGTGCGGCGCCCCGCTGGCTTGAGCGGCGCCGGCGCCGGAGGCGCCGATGGTGGAGGCGCGGGGGGTGGAGAAGTGGTACGGCCCCCTCCCGGCGGTGCGGGGGGTGAGCCTGGAGCTGCGCCGGGGGGAGTTCCTGACGCTGTTCGGGCCCAACGGGGCGGGGAAGAGCACGCTCCTCCGCGTGCTGGCCGGGGTGGTCCGCCCCACGCGCGGGGAGGTGCGGATCGGCGGGGAGGCGGTGACGGGGGGGAGGGCGGGTGGCGGCGGCGCATCGGGGTGCTCTCCCACCAGACGTACCTGTACTCGGGCCTCACCGCCGCGGAGAACCTGGAGTTCTACGCCCGCCTCTACGGGCTGGACCGGCGCCGCGAGCGGGCGGAGGAGGCGCTGCGGGGGGTGGGGCTCCTGGAGCGCCGGGGCGACCGGGTGCGGGGGTTCTCGCGGGGGATGCAGCAGCGGCTGGCGCTGGCCCGCACCCTCCTCCACGACCCCGAGGTGGTGCTCCTGGACGAGCCGTACACCGGGCTGGACCCGCACGCGGCGGCCATGCTCCGCGCCACGCTGGAGCGTCTGCGCGACGGGCGCCGTACGGTGCTCCTGGTGACGCACAACCTTTCGCAGGGGCTGGAGCTGGCGGACCGGGTGGCGGTGCAGGTGGGGGGGCGCTGGGTCTCGGACGAGCCGCGCGCGGCGATCGACGCGGAGCGCTGGGAGCGGGTGTACACCGAGCGGGTGGCGGGCGCCGCGTAGTGGGCGCCTACCTGGGGCTGGTCCTGGCGGTGGCTCGCAAGGACCTGGTGCTGGAGCTGCGCTCCCGCGAGCGCCTGGTGGTCACCGGGACCTTCGCGGTGCTGGTGGCGGTGGTGTTCAGCTTCTCGCTGGACCCCACGCTGCGGGCCCGGAGCGTGGCGGGGGCGATGATCTGGGTGACCATCTTCTTCTCCGGCATCCTGGGGCTGGGGCGCTCCTTCGCCCCGGAGCGGGAGGACGAGGCGCTCTCGGGGGTGCTGCTGGCGCCCACCGACCGGGGGGCGCTCTTCCTGGGGAAGTTCCTCGCCAACCTGCTCCTGCTGCTGGCGGTGGAGCTGCTGGTGTTCCCGGTGTACGCCCTGTTCTTCGGGCTGGCGTTCGGGGGGTCGCTGGGAGGGCTGGCGCTCCTGGTGCTCCTGGCCTCGGTGGGGTTCATGCTCCTGGGGACGCTGTTCGCGGCGGTCTCGGCGCACACCCGCCTGGGGGAGACGCTCCTCCCGGTGCTCCTCCTCCCCCCGCTGCTGCCGGTGGTGATCTTCGCCGTCTCGGGGACGCAGCGCCTCCTGCTGGGGCGCCCGCTGGAGGAGGTGGCCGGCAACCTGAAGATGCTGCTGGCCTTCGACCTGATCTACCTCGTCGTGTGCACGGCCGTGTTCGGCGCGGTCGTGGAGGAGTGAAGCGATTCTCGTGGAACCGATGACCGGCACCCGGCGCTGGGCGGCCCTGCTTTCCGTGCTGGCGACGGGGGCGATCCTGGCGACCTTCTGGATGATCTTCTTCTACGCCCCCACCGAGCGCGAGATGGGGGTGGTGCAGCGGATCTACTACGTGCACGTCCCCTCCGCCTGGGTGGCCTTCCTGGCGTTCGGGATCGTGGCGCTCTGCTCGGCGGGGTACCTCTGGCTCCGCGACGACCGGCTGGACGCCATCGCCGTCTCCGCGGCGGAGCTGGGGACGGTGTTCACCACCATCGTGCTCCTCACCGGGCCGCTCTGGGGGCGGATCGCCTGGGGGGCGTGGTGGGTGTGGGAGCCGCGGCTGACGCTGACGCTCCTCCTCTGGCTCATGTACGTGGGGTACTTCGTGCTCCGCGGCGCCACGGAGAACCCGGAGCGCGGCAAGCGCTTCGCGGCGGTGCTGGGGATCGTGGGCGCGGTGGACATCCCGCTCATCCACATGAGCGTGAACTGGTTCCGCTCGCAGCACCCGCAGGCGGTGGTGGCCCGACCCGACGGCCCCCGCGCGGCGCCGGAGATCGTCTGGACGCTGCTCACCGGGTTCCTGGCCTTCACGCTCCTCTTCTTCGCGCTCCTCCTCTTCCGCTACGCGCTGGAGCGCCTCCGCGCCCGCGCGGAACTGCTGCGCGTGCGGGCGGAGCTGGACCGCCCCGTTTCCCCCGTCCAGGGAGTGCTCCGCTGATGCGTGCCGTCCGTCTGCTCGTCCTCGCGCTCTCGCTGGCCGTGCTCCCCGTGCCGGGCGCCGCGGCGCAGGCCCCCGCCGCCCCGCCCACGGGCTCCGCCGACACCGGCGTGATCACCGTCGGCCCGCCCGTGGAGGAGGCGTCCCCGGCCCCCGCCGCGGGGAGCGCGCAGTTCCAGGGGCCGCCGCGGACGCTGCGCGGCTACTGGCACCTGTTCGTCGCCTTCGCGGTGGCGTGGCTCCTCCTCTTCGGGTACACGGTCTCGCTGGTGCGGCGCTTCGCCCGGGTGGAGCGGGAGCTGGCGGCGCGGAGCTGATCGCGCGCCCCCACCCGGCTCGCCTCGGGCTCGCCACCCTCCCCCGTTCCGGGGGAGGGGCATCTCCACACTTCGATCCTCACCTTCCACGGTGTCGTGGCAGGCCCCCACCTCAACCCTTCCCCCGCAAGCAGGGGAGGGGCTTTCGTGGTTGCAGTTCAGTCCGCGCAGGCGGACTTCGTGCCCTTGTTGCAGCGACTTCAGTCGCCCGACGGTGGGGCCGGGCAAAGCAGGCGCGGTGCCGAACGGATGGTTGCGCGGGAGAGGGGGTGGTGGCGGAACATCCGGCGTGCCGTACATTCACCCGGGTCCGGCGGGACGGCCCGGTGCTTGCGCGCGGGGAGGCGTTCCTTCCGAGCGGTTGCAGGGCAGACAGACTCACCACCCCATTTGGAGGTGCACGATGGCAGGGTTCACGCTCCCCGACCTTCCCTACGACTACGCCGCGCTGGAGCCGCACGTCGACGAGCAGACGATGCGCATCCACCACGACAAGCACCACGCCACCTACGTCACCAACCTGAACGCGGCGCTGGAGAAGCACCCCGAGTTCCAGGCCGGCGACGACGTGAACGGGCTGATCCGCCGCCTGGACGAGGTGCCGGAGGACATCCGCACCGTGGTGCGCAACAACGGCGGCGGGCACGCCAACCACACGCTGTTCTGGGAGATCATGGGGCCCAACGGCGGCGGCGAGCCGACGGGCGCCCTGTCCGAGGCGATCAACGCGGCCTTCGGGGACCTCGCCACGTTCAAGACCCGGTTCGCGGACGCGGCCAAGGGGCGGTTCGGGAGCGGGTGGGCGTGGCTGGTGGTGGGGAAGGGCGGGCGGGCTGGAAGTCACCAGCACGCCGAACCAGGACTCGCCGCTCATGGACGGCATCCAGCCGCTGCTGGGGCTGGACGTGTGGGAGCACGCCTACTACCTCAAGTACCAGAACCGGCGCCCGGACTACATCGAGGCGTGGTGGAACGTGGTGAACTGGGAGGAGGTCGCGCGGCGGTTCGAGAGCGCGCGCGGGTAGGTTTTCCGGTCGAGGTTAGGGCGCCCCGGTCGGCAGCGATGCCGGCCGGGGCGTTTCGTTTGGGGCCGCTCCGGAGCCCGGCAAACAGCGGCCCGTCTCCTGCGCGGGGGCGGTGAGCCTCTCGAAACCCCGCGAGTCGTCCTCGCCCCGGAGTGCGCCGCCAAACAGCGGGTCTCCCTCGAACATCTGGTGTATGGATCTCGGCGATTGGCCGGCTGCATCTTCGTAGACTGAGCACGTCTGCCGTTCGAGCCAGGGTGTACCGGCGGATGTCCGGACGCGTCGAGCGATTGAAGACAGCTATGGGCGCCTGGTTGCTGTGGAGGAGAGGTGATGTGGCGCGGAGGAGGTTTGTGGTCCCTCCAATGCATGTAGACCGCGGGCACTCGCCTACCGCTTCGGCCGAGATCGGCTAGTCGGATGCTCGCTGCCACAATGGTACAGCAGTTCGGGAAAAGTGTCGATGGTTCGCAATCCAAGTCGTTGAAGTGAACCGTGGGCGGTGATGGACTGATGACCCAGCCGCGACGAGATTTAGGACTCTTCGCGCCGCATGCGGACCGACTTGACTCCTGCCGGAAGTACGCTAGTGCATCACGCAATCGATTCACGACCGCACAAAGACCGGAGGCGAGGCGACAGCGTCACATGTCGGTTGCGGCATGTTTCATAGAGATGAATGCAAACACACGTGGTCCGGCTCACAGAGAGGAACTCATCAGCGTGTCTGGGAGAGCGGGCAGCGTCGATCCGGTCCAGCAGAAGCTTCGAGAGTTAATCGTCACGCCGAATGCGTAGGCGGCTCTCGCGTGCACAGGATTCCGATGGGCTCTGCATCTCTAGTCAGCGTCCGCACTGGCCCGGCTGCACGGGGCCGCCGCCCGATGCCGGAGGCGGCAGCGGCGAGATCCACACCTCGATCAGCCCGGGCCGCGCGTTGAACAGCCCCAGGCGCTGGCGCGTGACCATCGGCCAGAGCGGCATCGCCACTGAGTAGCCGTGTCGCGCCATCTCGGCTTGTACCTCGGTGCACACCGCCCGCGCGAGCACGCTGTCACCCTCGAAAAAGTAGCGCACGCCGCCGTAGGTCTCCGGCCGGTTCTCGCCCGCGGGCAGGACGTGCTCGGGCGAGCCGACCCGCCAGTCGCCGTGCTGTCTCAGCGCCAGCCGCACGCGCGAGACCGTCTGTCGGTCGCCGCGGTCCTGGTACTGGAGGGTGATGCGGGTCGGTCCGGGCACGTACGGCGCCACGGAACCGTGTGCTGCCTGTCCCGAGAGGTCGTCGGCCAGGTAGCGCTTGCTGACCCACCCCTCGATCCCGCGCACGCGGATACGCGCCCAGCCTGGTGCCCCGCCGGGGAGGATCTCCACCGGCTCGCCTCCCCCGGCGATGGTCAGGACGGGATGGGTGCGGCCCGGCCCCGCGCGCACGTTAAGGTCCGGCGCGGTGATGAACGCCGTCGCCACGGCCGGGATAACTGGCGAAACGGGGATCTGGACCGATCCGAAGATCACGCGTGCTAGCCCGAGTCCCACGCCGAGCACCACCCACTGTGCGACGTATCCCCGCATTCCGGATGAAGGGGCTCTGCCGTTGGGACCTGAGGTGCCGGTGCTCATCGACTTATGACCCTTGTCCAAGGGAGTGGAGATACTGGAGTTCGGAGGGGAGGACGGGAAATACGTGGGACGTAGGCGCCGCTGCCCTTTGTCACGCCTGGGATAGCGACCAACACCTCCATCCTGCGCTCCCGGTAAGGCCCAGCGCGCACCGCGGGACCCACGCCAGCGGGCGCAGGTGCCGGGCGAGGCGGTTAGCGCGCTCGTCCAGGTCGCGAAAGGCTTGTCGCCCGCCGCTGTACGTCACCGCGACCGCGCCAGCCGGGCGGCGCTGCATCCTCACACGCATATAGTCATCTCAAGAATCGTCAGGGAGAATCGCTGCTATCGCCAAAACTAGCAGGCTGAAACTTAGGGTGGCCCCCACCTTCAGCGCGTCTGCGCTGATGTATCGCGCCTGCCAATCCTCTTCCGTCGCCCACCGCCGCATCGCGCCTGCGGTCGCAGTTATGAGCAAGGCCGCCAGGACTACGCCGTCGAACACGGGCGCGCTGGCGTGCTGGAAAATGGCGGCGAACACGCCCGCCACGGTGTCAGGGAGCGCTTGGAAATGGCTGGCAGCAGGGGACCAAGTGTTGAGAAACCACGCATGGTCATGCCACGCCGCATCAATGCCAGCGGCCACGTCCGGCAGCCCAGCGGTGACGGTGAGCAACAGCGCGAACGTGCTCCCCACGGAAAAGCCAGCGAGCGCCATTGGACGCTCGCCCCGCCCACCCTCCCACGCCGTGCGGAACTGTTCGATGCCGAGCCGGCCCAGCATCCCGAGGACGAACACCAGCACCCCCGCAACCCCGAGCACCACGACGGAGGCCAGAACCACCATCAGGACCACGCCAAGCGCGGCGACAATCCACCCGACGACTGGCGCGAGGAAGTGCAGGATTGGCAGCAGCAGCGAGGCGTAACACCAGCGGAGCAGCGGAAGCGCCAGCCACACGACGGCCGCGGTTGCCAGGGCCGCGAACGCGTACTTTACCAGGGTCAGACCAAGGGCGCGTGCCAGCACGATGACGGCGTACACCACGCCGATGATGAGTGCGATTCCGGCCAGGTAAGGAAAGACGACGGCGACAAGGGCGGAAATGAAGTGGAAAACCGTGCCGACCACGCTGAAGACAAAGGTGACGATCGCGCCGATGATGCTCGCGATTCTCCCCAGCACCACTCCGGTCCAGCTCAAGAGCACGATCGATCCGAGTCCAATGCACAGGCCCGATAGCCCGTTCGCCAGCCGGCCCGGTTTCATGAAGATGAGAGAGGTGACGAACAGGATGGCGACATATCCCCAGAGGCCGACCACCAGCCATTCGGCGAGCCGGGGGCTCCACGCGCTGCCCGACCCGGTGAACGCCAAAGTGCTGTCTGTGAACCGGAGCAGCGACAACGTTGGGTTCGCGAGCGACTGCGGGGCCCACTGGTTCACCGCGTATGCTAGGAAGCCGCGGAAGTTGTAGATGAAGACAACGAGGCCCAGGGTGAGCTCGGCGCTCAGCAAACGCCAGTTGACGCGGGAAAGGAGCTTCTTCAGCGCGGGGAGGGGAAGATCTCATGATCGCGTACACAGAGAACCGAAGGCCATCGCGAAGATAGCATGTTAAATGACATTTCCCTGGGGCGGAAGAGTCTTGTTGCCGCATCTTGCGACAGCGTAGAAGCGGTCCAGAAGGTTCGACGGCGAGGGCAGTCCGGAGCGCAGAACGGCTGGAACACGGCTTTTACTCGGGAGAGATCGGGCTCCACGAATCCTCGGACGGAGAAGTAGCTGGTAGGATTGGGCCCGCTTCCGGGGAGGATCTCCGCTTGAGAATCGAGCGACGGCTTCTCTGACTTAAGCGAGCGGGTGAGGGCCGCCCCTCCCGCACTTTCGCGCTCCCGCGCTCCGCCGTACATTCCCGCGCTCCCTCGTCCCCCAGCTTCCAATCCGTGTCGCCACCGTGCCCGAGACCGTCGTAGACCTCCGCTCCGACACCGTCACCCGCCCGTCGCCGGAGATGCGGCGCGCCATCGCCGAGGCCGAGGTGGGGGACGCCGTCCTGGGCGACGACCCCAGCGTGGACGAGCTGGAGCGGTACGCGGCGGAGCTGCTGGGGAAGGAGCGCGCGCTCTTCTTCCCCAGCGGGATCATGGCCAACCAGTCCGCCCTCCTCGCTCTGGGCGAGCCGGGGACCGAGGCGCTGATCGACGGGCGCGGGCACATCCATGACTGGGAGGAGGCCGCGGCGGCGGCGCTCGGCGGGCTGCAGCTCCGCGCCGCCACCACGGAGGACGGGCTCCTCACCCCGGAGCTGGTGGCCGCGATGGTCCCGCCGCCCTCGCGCTGGGCCACGCGCACCTCCCTGGTGTGCCTGGAGAACACCCACAACGCGGCCGGCGGAAAGATCCTCCCGCTGGAGCGGATGGAGGCGGTGGTCGCCGTGGCGCGGGAGCGCGGGGCGCGCGTCCACCTGGACGGGGCGCGGCTCCCCAACGCCGCCGTCGCCACCGGGCGCTCCCTCGCCGAGCTGGCCGCCCCCGCGGACACGGTGATGATGGCGCTCTCCAAGGGGCTGGGCGCCCCCGTGGGCTCGGTGCTCGCCGGGGAGGAGGCCGTCATGGAGCGGGCGTGGCGGGCGCGGCGCCGGCTGGGCGGGGGGATGCGCCAGGCCGGGATACTGGCCGCCGGCGCGCTCTACGGTCTGCGCCACAACTTCGCGCGGCTGGCGGAGGACCACCGCCGCGCCCGCGAGCTGGCCGCGCGCGCGGCCGCCGTCCCCGGGCTCGCCGCGGCGGTCCCGGACACCAACATCGTCATGGTGGAGCTCGTGGACGGGCGGCTCGCCCCGGAGGCCGTGCTGGCGGGGCTGGAGGAGCGCGGGGTGCGGCTCACCCGGTTCGGCGCGCGGCGGCTCCGGGCCGTCACCCACCTGGACGTGGACGACGACGCGATCCGGCGCGCAGCCGACGCCCTGGAGCACACCGTGGACACTCTTCTGCGAATGGCGTAAACGCCTTAAAAGGCTATGTTTGCGAGTGGTTGCCCTGCCCGATCCACGGGGAAAGGTGAACGAAGGACTTTCGCATTTTTTTCGGGAACCGCATATTGGTGCCGGGGTACAATCCCATGCTCCGGTTGAGTGAGGGCGAAACGCGAAAATTGACGAGGAAAAGCATGGCAACAGTCGAGATCAGCGACGACAAGAAAAAGGCTCTGAGCGTCGCCATCGGGCAGATCGAGAAGGCCTACGGCAAGGGCTCGATCATGCGGATGGGCATCAACGGTCCGAAGGTGCAGGTCGCCGCGATCCCGACGGGCGCCATCAACCTGGACGCCGCCATCGGCATCGGCGGCATCCCACGCGGGCGGATCACCGAGATCTACGGGCCCGAGTCGTCGGGGAAGACCACGCTCTGTCTCCACGTCATCGCCAACGTGCAGAAGATCGGCGGCGTGGCGGCGTTCGTGGACGCCGAGCACGCGCTGGACATCGAGTACGCCCGCCGGCTGGGCGTGGACGTGGACAACCTCCTCGTCTCGCAGCCGGACACCGGCGAGCAGGCGCTGGAGATCGCCGAGGTGCTGGTGCGCTCGAGCGCGGTGGACGTGGTGGTGATCGACTCGGTGGCGGCGCTGGTGCCCCGGGCCGAGATCGAGGGCGAGATGGGCGACAGCCACGTCGGCCTGCAGGCGCGGCTCATGAGCCAGGCGCTCCGCAAGCTCACCGGCGCCATCAACCGCTCCAACACCTGCGTGATCTTCACCAACCAGATCCGCGAGAAGATCGGCGTCATGTTCGGCTCGCCGGAGACCACCACGGGCGGGCGGGCGCTCAAGTTCTACGCCTCGCTGCGCCTGGACATCCGGCGCATCGGCTCCATCAAGGACAAGGACGTCCTGGTGGGGAACAAGACCCGGGTGAAGGTGGTCAAGAACAAGGTGGCGCCGCCCTTCAAGCAGGCGGACTTCGACATCATGTTCAACGTGGGGATCGACCACTACGGGATCATCGTGGACCTGGGCGTCGAGTCGGACGTGATCACCAAGGCCGGCGCCTGGTTCTCGTACGGCGACGTGCGGCTGGGGCAGGGGCGCGAGAACACCAAGGCGTTCCTGCAGGACAACCCGCAGCTCGCGGCGGAGATCGAGACCAAGGTCAAGGACGTGCTGGGGATGCGCGGGATCACCGCCTCCGCGGACGGCGACGGCGGCTCGGACGACTGAGCCGCCGGCAGGACGAACGGGAGGGCCCCGGCACCGCGTGCCGGGGCCCTCCGTGCTTTCCGGGCGCGGGGCGGTATGCGCGTTGCATGGTTTGCCCCCGCGGGCGGCCGTCCGTAAGATTGACGCGTCGCACGGCGCCTCCCGATCCCGGGCGGCGCCGCCTCTTTCGTGGTGCGGCTCCACGTGGAGGAGCCGGGTGTCCGGATCGAACTCTAGACTCGGGGAAACGTGCACTCGAACCAGCCGCCGAGCGGCCGCTACCTGTACGTCCTCGCGCTCTCCGCGCTGGGGGTGGTGTACGGGGACATCGGCACCAGCCCGCTCTACGCCATGCGGGAGGCGTTCCGGGAGGAGTCGGGGATCGCCCCCACCCCGGAGAACGTGCTGGGGATCCTGTCGCTGATCTTCTGGGCGCTCATCATCGTCATCTCCATCAAGTACCTGGCGTTCGTGATGCGCGCGGACAACCGGGGCGAGGGGGGGATGATCGCGCTGACCGCGCTGGTGGCGGGGCACCGGACGCAGTCGGGGGCGCGCGGGGGGGTGCTGGTGCTGGTGGGGCTGTTCGGCGCGGCGCTCCTGTACGGCGACAGCATGATCACCCCGGCCATCTCGGTGCTCAGCGCGGTGGAGGGGCTGGAGGTGGCGACGCCGTTCTTCGAGCCCTACATCATCCCCATCACCGTGGTCATCCTGGTGGCGCTGTTCGCGGTGCAGAGCCGCGGGACGGCCGGGATCGGCAAGGTGTTCGGGCCGGTGACGCTGCTCTGGTTCGCCACGCTGGGCGTGCTGGGGCTGGTGGAGATCGTCCGCCACCCGGGCGTCCTGGCGGCGGTGAACCCGATGTACGGGGCGCAGTTCTTCGCCCGCAACGGGGGGCCGGGGTTCTTCGTGCTGGGCTCGGTGTTCCTGGTGGTGACCGGGGGCGAGGCGCTGTACGCGGACATGGGGCACTTCGGGAGGCGCCCCATCCGCATGACCTGGTTCGGGGTGGTGCTCCCGGCGCTGATGCTGAACTACTTCGGGCAGGGGGCGCTGATCATCAGCGAGCCGGAGGCGATCGAGCACCCCTTCTTCCTCCTGGCGCCGGACTGGGCGCTGTACCCGCTGGTGGCGCTGGCGACGTTCGCCACGGTGATCGCCTCGCAGGCGGTGATCTCGGGGGCGTTCTCGCTCACGCGGCAGTCGGTGCAGCTCGGCTACCTCCCGCGCATCGAGATCGAGCACACCTCGTCGCGGGAGATCGGCCAGATCTACGTGCCCTCGGTGAACTGGGTGCTGATGCTGGCCTGCATCGGCCTGGTGATCGGCTTCGGGGAGTCGACCAACCTGGCGGCGGCGTACGGGGTGGCGGTCACCACGGACATGGTGTTCACCACCATCCTGTTCGCGGCGGTGGCGCGGGCGCGATGGGGGTGGAGCCCGCTGCGGATCGGCCTGCTGGCGGCAGGCTTCCTGGTGGTGGACCTGGCCTTCTGGGGGGCCAACATCGTCAAGATCCCGCACGGGGGGTGGTTCCCGCTGGTGATCGCGGCGGTGGTCTTCACGCTGATGACCACCTGGAAGAAGGGGCGCCAGATCCTGGCCGCGCGCCTGCACTCCACCACCCTCCCGTTCGAGTTCTTCAAGCAGGACGTGGAGGACAACCCGCCCACGCGCGTCTCCGGGACGGCGGTGTTCATGTACGGGCGCACGGACGGGACGCCGCCCGCGCTCCTCCACAACCTGATCCACAACAAGGTGCTCCACGAGCAGGTGGTCCTCCTCTCGGTGGAGACGCAGGAGATCCCGGTGGTGGCGGAGGCGGACCGGGTCTCGGTGGAGCCGCTGGGGGCCGGGTTCTACCGCCTGCTGGTGCGCTACGGCTTCACGGAGGACCCGGACATCCCGTCGGCGCTGGCGATGGTGACGGAGCCGGGGCTGAACCTGAAGCCGATGGAGACCACCTACTTCCTGGGGAGGGAGACGCTGATCCCCTCCAGGAAGCCGGGGATGGCGATCTGGCGGGAGCATCTCTTCTGGGTGATGTCGCGCAACGCGCGCCCGGCCACCTCCTTCTTCGGCCTCCCGCCGAACCGGGTGGTGGAGCTGGGGGCCCAGATCGAGATGTAGCGCGGCCTCGCCCGCCGGGAAGTGGATCTTCCCGGCGGGCGTGGGCGTACAAGGGGGACTCGCGCCCGCGTCCGTCCACCCCGGCAAGGCGGCCCACGCTGTTCCAGCACCTGACCCGCGGCCGCTCCCCCGAGGAGCGGAGACACCTGTTCCGGAGCGCGACCGTCTCGGTGGTCGCGCACCTGCTGATCGTGGTGGCGCTGGTGCTGCTGGGGCGCCGGGCGGGGTACGCACTGTTCGAGGGCGGCTCGGCGGGGGGGATCACGGAGGACGGCATGGCGGGTGGCGGGGGGGGCGGCGGCGGGGGAGGCGGGGAGATGGTGACCTTCGTGGACATCTCTCCCCCGGCTCCGGCGGCCCCGGACGTGGAGACGCTGACCGTGCCGGAGCCGGAGGTGCCCCCGCCGCCGGTCCCCGAGACCCCCGAGCCGGAGACGCCCCAGCCGCAGCCCGATCCGCCGGCGGCGCAGCCCGCCCCCGCGGCGCCGGCCGCTCCGGCGACGGGGCAGGCTTCGGCGGGGCAGGGCGGGGGCGTGGGTGCGGGGACGGGCCCGGGGCAGGGGGTGGGGACCGGTCCCGGGACGGGGCCGGGGTCGGGCGGCGGCTCGGGCGGGGGGAGCGGCGGCGGGATCGGGACGGGGACCGGGCCGGGGACGGGCGCGGGGCGGATGACGGCCCCGGCGCCGGAGATCCTCCTCCTCCCGCCCCCCAAGCCCCCGGGGCGGATGCGCGGGCGGACGCTGGTGATGCGGCTGCAGATCGAGGCCACGGGGACGGTGCGCGACGCGGAGTTCCCCTCCACGGGCGACCGCGGCTACGACCAGCGGCTGAAGCGCACGGCGCTGGACTGGAAGTTCCGCCCCGCTCGCGACCCGCAGGGCCGCCCCGTGGCGGTGGCGTACGACGTGGAGCTGATGTTCTGAACGGCAGGGGACAGGGGACAGGGGACAGGGGACAGGGAACAGCCTGCAACGACGACGGGGCGGCGCCATGGAGGTGCCGCCCCGCTGCGTACCCCCCTCCCCCGGCCCCTCCCCCGCAAGGGGGGAGGGGTGCACGGCAACTACTGGGGAGGGCGGAACCCCTCGTCTCACCACCGCTCGTCCGCGGTGGGACCGTACACCTGGGGAAGCGGCACGTCCAGCAGGCGCAGGTACACGGTGAGCTGGCCGCGGTGGTGGATCAGGTGGTTGAGGTGGCTCCGCGTCACCGGCCCCCGCACTCCGGTCATCAGGACCATCTCCCCGTGCGTGAGCGACCAGGAGGCCTCCAGGTCGGCCCCGGTGACGGAGGCCAGGGCTTCGCGGGCCTCGGCGACGTGGCGGTCGAACTGCTCCAGCAGGGCCTCGGTGGGCTGCAGGCTGTAGCCCGGCCCGTCGCCGAGGTCGATGGAGGGCTGGTGGAGCGTCCGGGTGATCCACGACGGCATGGTGGCGACCAGCTGCGCCAGGTGGCCCAGGGGGAACGACTTGACGTGCGGCTTCCACGCCCCCTGGTCGCCCGGGACCCGCTCCAGGAGCCTCCGCGTGGAGGCCATTTCCAGGTCGAACTCCTCGAGCGGTATGATCGGGGTGCTCATCGTGTCTTCTCTCCGGGTTCAGGGTGGGTCGGCGTCCGCGCGTGGACGCCTTGAGCCTGGACAGCTGGGCGCGTTATGTTACCCCCTCTTTCGGCAGAACCCAAGCATTTTCCGGGCAGCTACCATGCGCGCTGACGAGATCCGCTCCCGATTCCTGGACTACTTCGCCCGGCAGGGGCACGCCGTCCGCCCGTCGTCCTCGCTGGTGCCGGGGGACGACCCGACGCTGCTCTTCACCAACGCGGGGATGGTCCAGTTCAAGAAGGTCTTCCTCGGGATGGAGGAGGTCCCCTTCTCGCGCGCGGCCACCTCGCAGAAGTGCGTGCGCGCGGGGGGCAAGCACAACGACCTGGAGAACGTGGGCTACACGGCCCGGCACCACACCTTCTTCGAGATGCTGGGGAACTTCTCCTTCGGCGACTACTTCAAGCGCGACGCCATCCGCTTCGCCTGGGAGCTGCTGACGGTGGAGTACGGCATCCCCGCGGAGCGCCTCTGGGTGACGGTGCACCACACGGACGACGAGGCGCGCGGGCTGTGGCGGGAGATCGCGGGGGTGAAGGAGGAGCGCATCTTCGGCCTGGGCGACAAGGACAACTTCTGGCAGATGGCGGACACGGGCCCCTGCGGCCCCTGCTCGGAGATCCACTTCGACCTGCGGCCGGAGGGGCGCCGCGGGACGGAGGTGACGCGGGAGGAGTTCGAGGAGGCGGGGGAGGCGGGGGAGTTCCTGGAGATCTGGAACCTGGTGTTCATGCAGTTCGACCGCGACGCGGACGGCGAGCTGCACCCGCTCCCGGCGCCCTCCATCGACACGGGGATGGGGCTGGAGCGGCTGGCGTCGGTGCTCCAGGGGGTGGACGCCAACTACAAGACGGACCTGTTCGAGGAGATCATCGCCCGCGCGGTGGAGGTGGTGGGGGTGCCGTACGAGTACGACTCGGAGCAGGGGGTCGAGCTACCGGGTGCTGGCGGACCACGCGCGCGCCACGGCGTTCCTCCTGGCGGACGGGGTGTTCCCCTCCAACGAGGGGCGCGGCTACGTGCTGCGCCGCATCCTCCGCCGCGCGGTGCGCCACGCCTGGCTGCTGGGGCGCCGCCAGCCGACGCTGGTGGAGGTGGTGGAGGCGGTGGTCGACCGGATGTCGGGGGCCTTCCCGGAGCTGGCGTCGCGCCGCGAGTACCTGGTCCGCAACACGCGCGCGGAGGAGGAGCGCTTCCTGGCCACCATCGAGGCGGGGATCCGGCTCTTCGACCAGCTGGCGCCGGAGGGCGGGTCGGGGACGCTGGCGGGGGCGGACGTCTTCAAGCTGTACGACACCTTCGGCTTCCCGGTGGACCTGACGGAGCTGATGGCGCGCGAGCGGGGCTACGAGGTGGAGCTGGAGGGCTTCGAGCGGGCGCTGGACGCGCAGCGCCGCCGCAGCCGCGAGGACCGCGCGGCTGCGGGGATCGGGGTGGAGGCGGACGCCTTCGCGATGGGGTGGGAGGAGGTGCCGGGGGCGGAGGGCGCGGAGCAGGATTTCGCGGCGTACCGCGCCACCTCGCTGGAGACGGACGTGCTGGCGTTCCGGAGGATGGAGGACGGGAGGGTGGCGCTGCAGCTGCGCGAGAACCCGTTCTACGCGGAGAGCGGCGGGCAGGTGAGCGACCGCGGCCACGTGCGCGGCGAGGGGTGGACGCTGGCGGTGGAGGAGGCGCGCCGGGTGGCGGGGCGGGTGGCGGTGGTGGGCGCCGTGGAGGGCGACTTCGCCCCCGGGCGGGTGAGCGCGGAGGTGGAGGAGCCGCCGCGCCGCGACACGGAGCGCAACCACACGGCGACGCACCTGCTGCACGCGGCGCTCCGCCGCGTGCTGGGGGACCACGTGCACCAGCAGGGCTCGGTGGTGGAGCCGGGGCGCCTGCGCTTCGACTTCGCGCACACGGGGCCCCTGACGCCGGAGCAGGTGGCGGAGGTGGAGGGGCTGGTGAACGAGGCGATCTGGGCCAACCAGGAGGTGTGCGCCACCCAGATGGGGTACCAGGAGGCGATCGGCCGCGGCGCCATGGCGCTGTTCAGCGACAAGTACGGCGACGTGGTGCGGGTGGTGGAGATCCCCGGGGTGTCCATGGAGCTGTGCGGCGGGACGCACGTGCGCACCACGGGGCAGATCGGGCTGTTCCGCGTGGTGTCGGAGAGCGGGGTGGCGGCGGGGGTGCGGCGCATCGAGGCGGTGACGGGGCGGGAGGCCTTCGAGCGGGTGCGCCGCGACGAGCGGACGCTGCGCGAGGCGGCGGCGCTCCTCAAGACGCGCGAGGAGAACCTCCTCGCCCGCGTGCAGCAGGTTCTGGAGCAGCAGCGCGAGCTCCAGCGGCAGCTGGAGCGGGCCCGCTCCGTCGGGGAGCGCGGACGTGGTGGGGCAGCTCCTGGCAACGGCGCAGACGATGGACGGGGTGCGCGTGGTGGCGGCCACGGTGGGGGTGGCGGACGCGGAGGAGCTGCGCGCCCTGGGAGACCGGCTGCGCGAGCGGCTGGGGAGCGGGATCGCGGTGCTCGCCGCGAGCCTGGGGGACCGCGTCTCCCTCCTGGCGGTGGCCACGGACGACGTGATCGCGCGCGGGGTCCGCGCGGACGCGGTGCTCCGCGAGGCGGCCACGGCGGTCGGCGGGCGGGGCGGGGGGAAGGCCCACATGGCGCAGGGCGGGCTCCCCGACGCCTCTCGCGTGGAGGAGGCGCTGGCCCGGGTGGCGGAGACGGTCCGTCCGCTCCTGGCCGGCGCGCCCGCGTGACGCCCGCCGAGCGCTGGGTGCGCGGGCGCCTGGCGGACGCCCCCCCGCGGCTGCTGGACGCCATGGCGGGGGCGCTCCCGGCGGAGGCGCCCTCCGTCCCCGACGCGCTGGCCGAGGGGGCGCTCCTCCTCCTGGACCGCGTGGCCTCGGGGAGCGGGGGGCGCGAGGACGCGCTCCCGCTCCTGGCCGCCGACGCCCTCCTCACGCACGCCTTCCAGGCGCAGGCGGAGGAGGACCCCGAGGGCGTCCCCGCGCTCGCGGGGCGCTGGGGCGGGGCGGGGCGGCTGGGGGAGCTGGCCGCCCGCTTCGCGGCCGGCTCCTCCCGCGTCCTCCCCGCCCTGCTCCTGGCCGTGCTCGCGCTCGGCGGCTGCCGGGGCGGCGAGCCGCGGGGCAGCTTCTCCGCGACGCTCGCGGGCCCCATCGAGGGGAAGGTGGCCGGCGAGGCCGTCTTCTGCCGGCGCGCCGACGGCGCCTTCCTCCTGGTGCTCCACGACCCGCAGACCTCCGCCGGCTTCCTCCTGGGGCGGAGGTCGGGGGCGCCCGCGCCGGGGCCGTACGCGGTGGTGGACAGCACCGACACGGTGGAGGACCGCTTCTGGTTCGCGACGCGGCTGGACTCGCTCCCCGGCGCCTCCGAGTACCGGTACCACACCGACGAGGGGAGCCTGCGCGTCGTCTCCGCCGACTCGGCGTGGGTGAAGGGGCGCTTCCAGGTGGAGCTCGTGGCGGTGGACGCCAAGCTGGACGTGAACTCGAAGACGGGGGAGATCCGCCGCCTCCCCAACGAGTCCGAGACGGTGTCGGGCACCTTCGCCGCGGCCCGCGCCGCGAGCTGCGACCTCCCGTGACGCCGGAGCTGACCCGTGCCCTCCAGGAGCGCCGCGCCGCGGAGAAGGAGCAGGCGCTCTTCTACCGCGCGCTCGCCGCCGAGGCGGAGGAGCGCGGCGACGCCGGGCTGAGCGAGCGCTTCAACGAGCTGCACGCCGACGAGCAGCACCACGTGTCCCGCCTCACCGCCCGGCTCCTGGAGCTGGGCGCCGCCCCGGCGGAGCTGGGGCACCTCCGCTCGGTGGCGGCGTCGGTGGAGGGGTGGGAGGACGAGGCGCGCGCCCGCGAGGAGGCGGAGGTGCGCGCCTACGAGGCGCTCCTGGGCTCGGGGCCGGACGCGGCCACGGAGGCGCTGCTGCGCGGGATCCTGGAGACGGAGCGACACCACGCGGAGGAGCTGGGGGGAAAATGGACGACGGCGTGATGCTGGGGCTGCGGGGAAAGCGGGCGCTGGTCTCGGGCGGGTCGCGCGGGGTGGGGCGCGCCACGGCGCTCCTGCTGGCGCGCGCGGGGGCGCACGTGGGGGTCGGCTACCTGAGCCGCGAGGCGGAGGCCGAGGCGGTGGCGGCGGAGGCGCGGGGGCTGGGGGTGCGCGCCTTCGCGCAGTCGGGCGACCTGGCGACGCCGTGGGGGGCGGAGCTCCTCTTCGAGCGCGGGCTGGTGGAGCTGGGGGGGGTGGACCTGTTCGTGGCCAACGCGGGGATCTGGGTGGCGGACGACGTCCCCGTGGCCGACCTCACGGACGCGCAGTGGGCGCGCACGCTGACGGCCAACCTGACCTCGGTGTTCCACACGGTGCGGCTGGCGGCGCGCTTCCTCTCGGACGGGGGGCGCATCGTGATCGTCTCCTCCACGGCGGGGCAGCGCGGCGAGGCGATGCACGCCGACTACGCGGCGGCCAAGGGGGCGCTGATCTCCTTCACCAAGAGCGTGGCGGTGGAGCTGGCTCCCCGCGACATCACGGTGAACTGCGTGGCGCCGGGGTGGATCGACACGGAGATGGTGGAGCGCCCCATGGCGGAGCGCCGCGCCGACATCGAGCGCGCCATCCCGCTGGGGCGGATCGCGAGCGCGGAGGACGTGGCGGGGCCGGTGGTCTTCCTCTGCTCGGCGCTGGCCCGCCACGTCACCGGGGAGATCCTCAACGTCAACGGCGGGAGCGTGCTCTGTGGCTGACCTCCCGCGCGTGGTGCTGGTGGCCACGGGGGGGACCATCTCCATGCGGCTGGACCGCGAGCGGGGGGGCGCCGTTCCCCGCCTCTCGGGGGGCGAGATCCTGGGGTCGGTCCCGGGGATCGAGGAGGTGGCGCGGGTGGAGGTGCGGGAGTTCGGGCGCTTCCCGGGGCCGCACATGACCATCGAGCGGATGTGGGAGCTGCGGGCGGAGATCCTCCGCGCGGTGGCCGGCGGGGCGGACGGGGTGGTGGTGTCGCACGGGACGGACACCATCGAGGAGACGGCCTACCTCCTGGACCGCTCCCTCCCCGCCGGGGTCCCGGTGGTGGTCACGGGGGCCATGCGCAACTCCTCGGAGCTGTCGTGGGACGGCCCGCTGAACCTGATGAGCGCGGTGGAGGTGGCGGCCTCGCCGGAGTCGCGCGGGCGCGGGACGATGGTGGTGATGGACGAGCGGATCATCCAGGGGTCGGAGGTGGTGAAGACGGCGACGGAGGAGTCGGGGACCTTCCAGTCGCCGAACTGGGGGCCGCTGGGGATCACCGACAAGCGGCAGGTGCTGTTCTACCGCGAGTCGCGCCGCAAGCCGCCGCTCTCCCCGGAGGCGCCGGCGACGCCGGTGGACCTGGTGAAGGTGGTGGCGGGCTCCGACGCGCGCCTGGTGGAGGCCAGCCTGGACTCGGGGGCGCACGGGATCGTGCTGGAGGCGCTGGGGCGGGGGAACGTCCCCCCGGCGGTGGTCCCGGGGGTGCGCCGCTGGACGGAGGCGGGGCGTCCGGTGGTGGTCACCTCGCGCTCGCTGCGGGGGCGGGTGCTGGACACCTACGCCTACCCCGGCGGGGGGCACGAGCTGCGGGAGATGGGGGCGATCTTCGCCGACCACCTCACCGGGCAGCAGGCGCGCATCGAGCTGATGCTGGCGCTGGGGTGCTACGGCGGCGACCTGGCCCGCGTGCGGAGCAACGTGGAGGGTGGGCGCTACGACGAGTAGCTTTTGGGCGTGCCCCCGGCTGGCGCCGGGGTCGGGCTGCGGCTCCGTAAAGCACGATACAACCGTGCTTAACGGAGTCGAGCCCCCGCAAACCGCGCGGGGTCTCGCCCCTTCGGGCTCGCATCCCTCACGCAACTGCTTGCCGTACTTGTGGTTCCTGCCGTTGTCGTGCTCCCCTCCCCCCTTGCGGGGGAGGGGTCGGGGGAGGGGGGTGCCGCCGGGCGCTTGCGCAAACGCCTGTTCTCTCCGACACTTGTAGGAACCCCTCGGCGGCACCCCGCTCTGCTCCGGCCCTCCTCCCTCCGCTTTCCCATGACCCTGGAACACCTCCTCCGCCCCGCCGCGGGAGTCCGCGCCCGTCCGGCGCTCGGATCGGGCGGCCGCGCCACCGCGCTCCTCCGTCCGCTCCTGCTGGCCCTGGCGCTGGCCGCGGCGCCCGCCTGCGACGGCGGCTCCCCCTCCACCCCGCCGCCCCCGGCCGAGCGGGACCTGGCCTGGCTGCGGCAGAACGCGGTCCCGCTGCGCACCGTGCAGCCCGGGGGCGACTACGCGGATCTCGCGCCTCTCCGGCAGATGGTCGGGAGCGCGCGGATGGTGGGGCTGGGGGAGGGGACGCACGGGACGCGGGAGTTCTTCCTGATGAAGCACCGCCTGGTGGAGTTCCTGGTGAAGGAGATGGGCTTCAACACCTTCGGGCTGGAGGCCACCTGGGCGGAGACCAACCGGATCAACGACTACGTCCACGGCGGGCCGGGGAACCCGCGCGCCTTCCTCTCGGGCACCTACTTCTGGACCTGGAACACCCAGGAGGTGCTGGACCTGATCGAGTGGATGAGGCGCCACAACCAGAACCCGGGGAGCGCGCCCAAGGTGAGCTTCCTCGGCTTCGACATGCAGTACTCGCGCGTGACCATGAGCGACGTGGAGGCCTTCCTGGCGAAGGCGGACCCGGCGGCGCGCGACTCGGCGCGGGCGCACTACGCCTGCTACCGGAAGTACCAGGACAACAACTTCGGCTCCAACCCCAACTACTCCGGCGCCCCGCCGGAGGACCGGACGGCGTGCCGGGCGGGGGTGCAGGCGGTGCACTCGCTGCTGGAGCGGAACCGGGAGCGCTTCACGCGCGCCGCCTCGGCGGCGGAGTACGAGCGGGCTCTGCGGGGGGCGCGGATCGTGGTGCAGAACGAGGACACGCGGTCGGCCGCGAACGCGACGGAGGGATCTCTGGCGCGGGACCGCTACATGGCGGAGAACTCGGCGTGGCTCCTGGACCAGGCGGGGCCGGGGGGGAAGGTGGTGCTGTGGGCCCACAACTACCACGTGTCCAACCAGGTGGGAGCGCAGGGCTTCCACCTCCGCCAGAAGTACGGGCGGGACTACGTGAACCTGGGCTTCGCGTTCGACCGGGGGGTGCTGAACGCGATGGAGCAGACGGCGACGGGGTCGTTCACCGGGCTCAAGGCCATGAGCGTGCCCCCGGCCCCGGAGGGCACCTACGAGGCGGAGCTCCGCAGGCTGGGCCAGCCGCGCTTCCTGGTGGACCTGCGCCCCATCGAGGGGAGTCCGCCGGCCTCCGCGGCGTGGCTGGCGGGGCCGCTGTCCTTCCGCTCCATCGGCTCCGTCTTCCGCCCTACCGATCCCGGCTCGTACTTCGCGCTGACGCGGCTCGCGGCCACGTACGACCTGCTGGTGTGGGTGGAGGAGACCTCGGCCACGGTGCTCCTCCCCTTCGTGCTGGAGTAGGTACCCCCCACCCCCGGCCCCTCCCCCACAAGGGGGGAGGGGTGCACGGCAACTGCAAGTACACGAAGAAGTTGCGTGAGGGATGCGAGCCCGGAGGGGCGAGACCCGGCGCAGTTTGCCGGGGCTCGACTCCGTTGGACACGGTCGTATCGTGTCCTACGGAGCCGCAGCCCGACCCCCGCGCCAGCGGGGGGCACGCCCAAAACCTGCCCTTCCACCCGCCCATGACGACGCCCCCCGAACAAGACCCGCCCGCCCCCGAGCGCTCCACGCACGGGGAGGTGAGCCGCACCTGGGAGCTGGAGCTGCTGATCTCCGGCGCCGTGGTGTTCGCCCTCCTCCAGCTCCCGGGCGAGGTGAACCAGGCCTTCGACCGGCTCTTCCCGCACCTGACCCGCTCGACGGGGGTGATGCTGGTGGTGGGGTACATGTACGTGAAGGCGATCCTCTACGCGCTGATCACCTGCTTCCTCCTGCACCTGGTGGCGCGGGCGTACTGGGTGGGGCTGATCGGGCTGGACTCGGTGTTCCCGGGGGGGATCCGGTGGAGCGAGCTGCGCCAGGGCCCGTACCTGGCGCGCATCTACCGGGAGCGCACCCCCACGCTCCCGGCACTGATCGTCCGGGTGGACAACTTCTGCAGCGCGATGTTCTCCTTCGCGTCGCTCATCGTGCTGGTGTTCGGGGTCTCCATCGTCGGCGCCTTCGTCGGCATGGGGGCGGTGACCCTGGCGTCGACCGGGGCGCTGGAGTCCTACGGTGCCGTCCTGCTGGTGCTGGCTGCTGCTGCTGCTGGCGGCGGCCCCGGGGACGGTGGCAGTGGTGGTGGACCGGCGGATGGGGGCGAGGATCGACCCGGAGAGCCCGGCGGGGCGGCGCCTCGCGCGCCTGGCCTCGTTGGCGTACCGGGCGAACGGGGTGGCGGTGTTCGGGCCGATCCTGCTGACGCTCTTCACCAACGTCCGCAAGCGGGTGATGTACCCGCTCTTCTACGCCATCATGGGCGGGCTCCTCCTGCTGGTGGCGGGAGAGACGTTCGTCCGGCAGGGAATCCTGTCGTACGCCGGGGCGGAGTACCTCCCCGACGAGCCGGGAGACTTCTACGAGGACCAGCGCCCGGCGGGGGAGGTGTACGCGCGCATGCCCTCCCTCCAGTCGGACGTGGTCACGGGGCCGTACGTGAAGCTGTTCGTCCCCTACCAGCCGGAGCGGCACGGCCGCGCCCTGGAGCGCTGCCCGGGCGCCCGTCCCCTCCGGGAGAGCGGCTTCCGCTACGGCGGCTCCGGCGCGGAGCCGGACACGGCGGCGGTCGCGGCGGTGCTCCGCTGCATCGCCGGCGTGCACCGCGTCGCGCTGAACGGGCGCCCGGTGGCGGACCTCCGCTTCGACTTCCACACCCACCCGCGCACCGGCGTGCGCGGCGTGATGGCCCACCTCCCCACCGCGGGTCTCCCCCGCGGC
Source organism: uncultured Gemmatimonadales bacterium (assembly GCA_963733105.1). Classification (GTDB taxonomy): domain Bacteria; phylum Gemmatimonadota; class Gemmatimonadetes; order Longimicrobiales; family Longimicrobiaceae; genus JAFAYN01. The sequence goes on from CAVTCB010000019.1 coordinate 251,238, forward strand.
CGCAACGTGCTCACCGTGCACCCCGTGCCGCCCACGCGCCCGCGCCCGAAGCCGCCGGAGCCGTGGACCATTCCGTTCTGGATCTGAGGTGGCTCAGGGGAGGGTTCGGGCGTGCCCCCCGCTGGCGCGGGGGTCGGGCTGCGGCTCCGTAGGACACGATACAACCGTGTCCAACGGAGTCGAGCCCCCGCAAACTACGCGGGGTCTCGCCCCTTCGGGCTCGCATCCCTCACGCAACTGCTTTACGTGCTGGCAGTTATTGTGGTTGTTGTGCTCCCCTCCCCCCTTGTGGGGGAGGGGTCGGGGGTGGGGGGTACGAACGGGGCGACACCGCCAAGGTGCCGCCCCGTTGTTTTGTCGTTGCAGTTCCATGGTTCCCACATCCGTTGCGGAGGGAGACAGCCGGTCGTTTGGCTGGCTCACTCCGCGGCTGGGGAGACCCGGGGCCGTTTCCGGGGCTCACCGGCCCCGCGTAGAAGACCGGCGCAGTTTGCCGGGCTTCGGAGCGGCCCCGCCGAAGCTCCCTACTGCTCCGTCAGCACCAGGGTCGTCACGCTGTACGCCGGCATCGTGTAGGTGAGCGCGTTCCGCTTGGCGATCCCGACGTCCGCTCCACGCTTCGGCACGGGAGAGCCGTCGGTCATGGTGTAGACCTCGGCCCGCTTCAGCAGGCGGTTGCTCCCGGTGACGGAGATCCCGGCGCTCACCGGGGCGGCGGTCTTGTTGATGGCCACCACCACCACCCGGCCGGGGTTGGCGGCGTCCACGCTGGCGTAGACGGAGGTGTTCACGTGGTCGCTGGTGGATGCGGAGATCCCGGTGTCGCCGAAGGAGCCGCCCCGGCCGTCGTAGTCGCGGAACATCCGGAAGGCCCCGAAGGCGTAGGCGTACGCCCGGTTCCCGTCGCCGCCGTACGCCTTGAGCGAGGCGCACGGCCAGAGCGTGGCCGCGAACACCCCCTCGCGCCCGAAGATCCCCAGCACGTCGGCCTGCGCGATCCCGCCGGAGATGTCGCCGCCGCGGCCGTAGTAGTACTCGGTGATGGCGATCTTCGTCCCCGGGTAGCGGGAGGCGATCTTGTCGCGCAGCCGCGGGATGAGGCGCACCGGGCCGCCGGTGACGTCGATCACCCAGCTCTTCTCGGTGAAGGTGGGGTCCCAGAGCGAGCGCGGGGCCTGCATCCGCGCCTGCGCCAGCGCGGGGGTCTGCGGCGCGTGGTCGTCGCCCACCTTGTAGCCGCCGGCCGAGTGCTCCGTGTACCAGTGCAGGTCCAGCACGTCCAGGAGCCGGCGGCCGCGGGCCTCCCCGGCCTCGCGCATCCGGTCCAGGTACCAGTCCAGGAAGTCGGCGGTCCCGGCCACGGGGTCGGAGGTGGGCCAGCGGCCCAGGGTGGTGGCGCCGCTCCAGGTGGCGACGCCGGGCCCGAACACCTGCGCCCCGGGGACCACGTCCTTGATGGCGGCGGCGTGCTCGACGGTCTTCCGCACCAGCTCGTCGTAGCCGAGGATGGCGGGCTTCCCGCCCACGCGGCTGCGGACCTCCTCGTGGGTCCCGTGCCACAGGTCGGGCTCGTTGTCGAGCGTGTAGAAGATGGGGCGCTGCGCGTCGCTCCGGGCCCCGGGGAAGGTCTGGTTCAGCCACCAGACGAACTCGTCCTGGTACACCTGGCGGTCGGCGGTGTCGGGGCGCAGCGAGAAGGCGGAGCCCTTGCGGGCGCGGGTCTCCCGGAAGCGGGTCGCCAGGCGCGTGGCGAGCCCGGCCTCGTCGGTCCCCACGGGGCCGCGCTTGTCGGCGGATACGTGGCCGAGCATGGGGACGGTGACGATCACCCCGGCGCCCTTGGCGAGCGTCCCGGCCACCTCCTGGCGGACCGACTCGCCGGGGGTGTCGCCGCCGCCCATGTAGCCGTCGTTCTGGTAGTTCCAGTCGCTCCCGGCGTTGCTGGCGTTGTTCTCCCAGTTGTACGCGGAGAGCCGGTTCCCGCCCTGCCGCCCCAGCGTCAGGTTGGCGGGGAGGGTGATCCCGTCCCACCTGGCGTAGGAGTTCACGCCGTAGATGAAGCGGGAGATGGGGTGCTGGCTGCGCGTGTCCAGGGTGAAGCGGACGTCGGAGGCCCCCGGGTCGTCGGGGGCGATGGGGTCGCGCTTCTCGCTGGGAGCCTCGGGCGCGGCCGGCGTCGTGGGCTCGACGGGCGCGGTGGGGGCGACGGGGCCGGGCGCGGCGTCCCCGCCGCACGCGGCGAGCGCCAGCGCGAGGAGGAGGGCGAGGCCGGTGCGGTTGTCTACGGGGCGGGGAAGGTAGGCGGGGACGGAGCCGGACTTCGTGGAGCGGGTGCGCGGGTTCGCCATGGGGACCACTGGCGTGTGCGGCTCGACTGGCGTGGCGGGCGCGCGGCGCCCGCGGTAGCCTCGTAGCTTTGCGTCTCCACCTTTCGATGGATTTGCCGTGACCGGAAGGTCCCGGCGGGGCCGGGATCGGGTGGGTTGTGCCCGTCCGGAAAGGCAGGATGGATGCCCCGCGAAAACGTCTGGCTATGTGTTTGCGGTAAGCGGGTTTGCGGGATGGGTGCGTCGCGCGGGGGGCCGCGCGGGCGTGGTGTTTTGAAGGGGGTGGGGCAAAGTGCAAGGTCCCGGGAACGGTCGAGGGCGGCCACCCCGCGGGTGGCCGCCCTCGTTTTCCGTCGGCCGGAGCCGGCGTGTCAGGGGAGGGGAGCGACCAGCTCCCCGGCCCCGGGCCGCGCGATCTCCACGTCCAGCCGCACCACCTCCACCTCCTCCCAGCTCCGGAAGCAGTCGTGCCCGAACTCCCGCGCGGCGCGGCCCTGGTCGGCGAAGCCGAAGTAGTCGCGCCACCCCTCCTGCTCCGCCCGCCACTTGCAGTCCCAGTTGAACCGCACCCGCCGGGTCTCGTCCCCGGCGTGGATGGTGGCGGTGCCGCGGAAGAACTCGCACCCGGAGGAGCCGTCGATCTCCACGCGCTCCACGGCCAGCTCGGGGTACGCCTCCAGCACCCGGGTCAGCGTCCGCTCCACCTTCACGGAGGGGGAGTAGGCGTGGAAGACGACGCGCTCGTTGGCGCGGCCGGTGCGTACGAAGGTCGCAACGGCGTCGCGGAACGCGTCCGTGGCCCGGGAGCGTTGAAGAAACGTCTGGAGAGTCATAGCTTGGCAGGCGGATGGGAGCGGTGGTGGACCGGTGAATATAACCTCACTTTGTCACCTCGCCAATCCCTAACCCCAAGCGGGCGTCCGACTTGCGATCGGACGCCGCGTCACGACACCCGCGGAGGAGCCAGATGCAGAAGAGCAGAGACCCCGGAGCGATCGCCGAGTACCTGGTCGGGTGGCTCCGCGAGTACGTGGAGCGGGCCGGTTCCGCGGGCGTCGTCTTCGGCCTGTCGGGGGGGATCGACTCCGCCGTGGTGTGCGGGCTGGCGGCGCGCGCGCTGGGCCCGGAGCGCTGCCTGGGGATCGTGATGCCCATCGGCAACGTCCCGGAGGACGAGGACCTGGGGCGCCAGGTGGGGGAGGCGTTCGGGGTGCGGGTGATCGCTCCCGACCTCCTCCCGGCCTTCGAGGCGCTGGAGTCGGCCTTGCGCGCGGAGCGGGAGTCCACGGGGCTGGACGCCCTCGGCCCGGAGGCCGCGCTGCTGGCCGGGGCCAACGTCAAGCCGCGCCTGCGGATGATCACCCTCTACCACTTCGCCAACCTGCGCAACTACCTGGTGGTGGGGACGGGGAACAAGGCGGAGCTGACGGTGGGCTACTTCACCAAGTACGGGGACGCGGGGGTGGACCTCCTCCCCCTGGCCGACCTCACCAAGGGCGAGGTGCGCGCGACCGCGCAGGTGCTGGGGGTGCCGGCGCGGGTGATCGAGCGGCCCCCGTCGGCGGGGCTGTGGGAGGGGCAGACGGACGAGGAGGAGCTGGGGATCACCTACGCGCAGATCGACCGCTACCTCCAGGAGGGGAGCAGCGGGGACGCGGAGGCGGACGCGGCCATCCGCCGCCGCTTCCTGGGGAGCCAGCACAAGCGGGAGCTTCCCCCCGTCGCCGTCGTCCCGGGGTGACGGAGCCGGGGGAGCGCCCCGACCTGGGCGCCCCGCCCGACGTGGTCCGGATCGCCCGCCGCCTGGAGGAGGCGGGCTTTTCCACCTGGGCGGTGGGCGGTGCGGTGCGCGACGCGCTGGCCGGGCGCACGCCGGCGGACTGGGACCTGGCCACCGCCGCGCGCCCCGGCGACGTGCGCCGCCTCTTCCGGCGCACGGTCCCGGTGGGGATCGAGCACGGCACGGTGGGGGTGCTGGGCCGTGACGGGCGGATGTACGAGGTCACCACCTTCCGCCGCGACGTGGAGACGTTCGGGCGGAAGGCGCGGGTCTCCTTCTCCGACACGGTGGAGGAGGACCTGGAGCGGCGCGACTTCACCATCAACGCGGTGGCCTGGCACCCGCTCACGCGCGAGGTGCGCGACCCGCACGGGGGCGCGGGAGACCTGCGCGCGGGGGTGCTGCGCACGGTGGGGGAGCCGGCGGAGCGCTTCCGCGAGGACCGGTTGCGGGTGCTGCGGGCGCTCCGCTTCGCGGGCCGCTTCGGGCTGCGCGTCGACCCCGCCACCTGGGAGGCGGCGCGCGAGACGGCCCCGCACCTCCCGGAGCTGTCGGCGGAGCGGGTGCGCGAGGAATTGTTCAAGACGCTGCGCGAGGTGGCGCGCCCCTCCGACTCGCTGCGGCTGTACCAGGGGTGCGGGGCGCTGGCGTCGCTGTACCCGGAGCTGGAGCGGTGCGTGGGGGCGGAGGACCGGGGCGGGGAGGACGTGTGGTCGCACCTGCTGCGCGCGATGGACGCGGCGCCGCGCTACCGGGTGCTGGTGCGCCTGGCCGCCCTGCTGCACGACGCGGGGAAGCCGAGGGTGGAGCGGGGGGCGGACGGGAGCTTCCCCGGCCACGCGGAGGCGGGCGCCGCCGCGGCGCGCGACCTGCTGCGCCGGGTGAAGTGCTCCAACGCGGAGACGGACACGGTGGTGCACCTGGTGGCGCAGCACTCGGGCATCCCGGCGGCGGGGGCGCCGAAGCCGGAGACGCGGCGCTGGCTGCGCCTGGTGGGGCCGGAGTACGTCCCGGACCTGCTGCGCCTGCACCTGGCGGACTGCCGCGCGCGCGAGGAGGCGTCGCCGGGCTTCCGCTGCTTCGACCGCCGCCGGGTGGCGATGGTGCGCCGGGCGCTCCGCGAGCGCGCCCCGCTGGACGTGTCCGACCTGGCCGTGGGCGGGGCGGAGCTGCGGTCGCTGGGTCTTCCGCCCGGCCCGCTCTACGGCGAGATCCTGCGCGGGCTCCTGGAGCGCGTCACCGACGACCCGTCGCTGAACGAGCGCGAGACGCTGATGCGGATGGTGCGGGAAGGGATCGGCTGAGGTATCATGGATGAACGGCGGGGTTCGGGCGTGCCCCCGCTGGCGCGGGGTCGGGCTGCGGCTCCGTAGGGCAGCAAACAACGCTGCCCAACGGAGTCGAGCCCCGGAAACAGCCCCGGGTCTCGCCGCTTCGCGCTCGCATCCCTCACGCGGGGCTCTGCGCGTCGGGTGAGTCCCGCGGGCGAATGAATTCGCTGCAACAACGGCACGAAGTCCGCCTTCGCGGACTCACGGCAACCACTCACCGGCCCCGTCGTTCTCCCTCTCTCCCGCTTGCGGGGGAGGGTGGCGGCTCTCAGGCCGCCGGGTGGGGGCGCGCGGAGACTGCCCCCCGCCAGATCCTCACGACTGCCAACCGCAACCTCCGTCCCGCCCATGACACACTCCGCCCCCTCCACGCCCCGCGCTCTGCGCCTCGTCCTCCTCGCCGCCGCGCTCGCCCTCGCCGCGTGCAGGGACTCCGCGCCGCCGCCGCTCCCGATCGACGAGGCGGCGTACGGGGCCACGATGGCGGAATTCAGGACGGAGCGGATGGAGGAGGTGAACGGGGCGGACGGGTGGAACACGCTGGTGGGGCTCTTCTGGCTGACGCCCGGGGCCAACCGCGTGGGGAGCGACTCGTCGGCCCACGTCCTTCTCCCCGCGGACCGCTCGCCGCGCGAGATGGGGACGCTCTTCGTGGAGGGGGACTCGGTGCGCTTCGTGGCCGCCCCGGGGGCGGGCGTCACGCGCGGGGGCGCGCCCGTGGAGGCGCTCCGCCTGCGCTCGGACGCGGACGGGGAGCAGACCGTGCTGGCGCGCGGCTCGCTGACGCTGCGGGTGATCGAGCGGGGGGGCCGGATGGGGCTGCGCGTCAAGGACACGGAGCACCCCGCGCGCGCCGGCTTCGCGGGGCTGCGCTACTTCCCCGTGGACAGCGCCTGGCGCATCCGGGCGCGCTTCCGCCCGAGCCGCACCATGGACTCGGTGGAGATCGTGAACATCGTGGGGATGGTGGACCGGCAGCCGTCGCCGGGGCTCATCGAGTTCGAGGCGGGAGGGCGGCGGCACACCCTGCGCCCCGTGCTGGAGAAGGGGAACCCCGACCTGTTCGTGATGTTCAAGGACTCCACCAGCGGGCCCGACACCTACCCGGCCGGGCGCTACCTGTACGTGAGCCCGCCGGACTCTCTGGGGCGCGTGCTCCTGGACTTCAACCGGTCGTACAACCCGCCCTGCGCCTTCACCGCGTTCGCCACCTGCCCCCTCCCCCCGCCCGAGAACCACCTCCCGCTCCGCGTGGCCGCCGGCGAGCTGCGCCCCGCGAAGCCCGGGAAGGCGCCGTGAGGAGCCGCGGCCGCCGGGGGTGAGACGGTGGTACCGGCGCGCCCATCGGACCCCCCACCCCCGGCCCCTCCCCCACAAGGGGGGAGGGGAGCACGGCAACGACAGAACCACAGGCACGGAAGGCAGTTGCGTGAGGGATGCGAGCCCGGAGGGGCGAGACCCGCGCGCAGTTTGCGCGGGGCTCGACTCCGTTGGGCAGCGTTGTTTGCTGCCCTACGGAGCCGCAGCCCGACCCCCGCGCCAGCGGGGGGCACGCCCGAGCCCGCCGTAAACACGAAGGGCCGCCTCCGCACCGGAGACGGCCCTTCGTGCCCCGTCCAGCTGCCCTTACTTCACGAACAGCATGTCCCGGTACGTCGGGAGCGGCCAGTAGTCGTCGGGGATCACCTTCTCCAGGCGGTCTCCCGCGGCCCGCACCGCCGCCATCGCCGGGATGACGTTGTCGCGCATGTGGAGGGCCTTGGAGTGCACGTCCTCGCCCCCCAGCTCCTCGTTCTGCGCGTCCAGCGCGTCCAGCGCGTCGCGCAGGTCGTCCACCAGCTCGTTGACCTTGCGGACCGTGGCCGTGAGCCCGCGCGACCCCGTCCCCAGCGTCCGCGTGCGGTCCGCGGCGGCCAGCAGGTCGTTGAGGTAGCGGACGGCCGCCGGGAGGATCATGGTGCCGGCGATGGTCGCCGTGGTCTCCCCCTCGATGTTCACCGTCTTGAAGTACTGGTCCAGCGCCACCTCGTGGCGCGACTCCAGCTCCCGCGCCGAGAGCACCCCGTACTTCTCGAACAGCGCCTTGTTCTTGTCGCTCGCCAGGTGCTCCAGCGCGTCCAGCGTGGTGGGGAGGTTCAGCAGCCCGCGGCGCTCCGCCTCCTGGTGCCACTCCTCGCTGTATCCGTCGCCGTTGAAGACGATGCGCTTCACCCGCCGGATCTCGGTGGCGACCAGCTGCCGCAGCGCCTCCTCGAACGCCGTCCCCCGCTCCAGCTCCGCCTCCAGCTCCGCGCACAGCTCGTCCACCGACTCGGCCATGATCGTGTTGAGCACCGTGGCCGGGAAGGAGATGGACTGCGAAGAGCCCGGGGCGCGGAACTCGAACTTGTTCCCCGTGAAGGCGAAGGGCGAGGTGCGGTTGCGGTCGCCCGCGTGCTGCGGGAGGTGTGGGAGCACGTCCGTCCCCAGCCCCATCAGCCCGCCCTGCTTGCTGGAGGTGGCCGTTCCCGCCTGCTCGATCTGCTCGAACACGTCCGTGAGCTGGTCGCCCAGGAACACCGAGATGATGGCCGGCGGCGCCTCGTTGGCCCCCAGGCGGTGGTCGTTCCCCGCGTGCGCTACCGAGGCGCGGATCAGGTCCTGGTGGCGCTCCACCGCGCGGAGCACCGCGGTGCAGAAGAAGACGAACTGCATGTTGTCGTGCGGGGTGTCGCCCGGCTCCAGGAGGTTGGCCGACGCCGTCCCCAGCGACCAGTTCAGGTGCTTCCCGCTCCCGTTCACTCCCGCGAAGGGCTTCTCGTGGAGGAGGCACGCCATCCCGAACTTCCGGGCCACCTTGCGCAGCGTGATCATCATCAGCTGCTGGTGGTCGGCCGCCAGGTTCCCGTTCTCGTAGATGGGAGCCATCTCGAACTGGCCGGGCGCCACCTCGTTGTGCCGCGTCTTCACCGGCACCCCGAACTTGTACAGCTCGCGCTCCACCTCGATCATGAACGCCAGCACCCGGTCCGGGATGGAGCCGAAGTAGTGGTCCTCCAGCTCCTGCCCGCGCGGCGGCTTGGCGCCGAACAGGGTGCGCCCGGTGGTCACCAGGTCGGGGCGGCGGTAGTAGAACTCCTCGTCGATCAGGAAGAACTCCTGCTCCGGCCCCAGCGTCGCCGTCACCCGTCCCGCCTCCACCCCGAACAGCTTCAGCGCCCGCCGCGCCTGCGCCTCCAGCGCGCTGATGGAGCGCAGCAGCGGGATCTTGGTGTCCAGCGCGTCCCCCGTCCACGAGGCGAAGGCGGTGGGGATGGAGAGGTAGCACCCCGCCGGGGTCTCCACGATGAAGGCCGGGGAGGTGGGGTCCCACGCCGTGTAGCCGCGCGCCTCGAAGGTGGCGCGCAGCCCGCCCGAGGGGAACGACGAGGCGTCCGGCTCCCCCTGGATCAGCTCCTTGCCGCTGAACTCCGCCACCGCGCCGCCGCCCGCGTTGGGCGTGATGAAGGAGTCGTGCTTCTCGGCCGTGGAGCCGGTGAGCGGCTGGAACCAGTGGGTGAAGTGCGTGGCGCCGTGCTCCAGCGCCCACTCCTTCATGGCGAGCGCCACCGCGTCCGCCACCGAGGGGTCGATGGGCTGGCCGTGCTCCAGCGTGGCGACCACCGCCCGGTAGATCTGCTTGGGGAGGCGGGAGCGCATCTCCGCCAGCCCGAAGGTGTTCTGGCCGAAGATGGCCTCGATGTCCATGGGCGGGCGCGACGGGCCGCCGTCGGCGCTCGAGGGCTCGCCGCGGGCGCCGGGCGCCCAGGTAGCGGCGGCCAGGGTGTCGAAGCGGGCGGTAGGCTTGGGCATGGCGGTTCTCTTCTCAGGTGCGGGGTGGCGGTTCCAGCTCCAGCCGGCTGGTCTCCTTGACGGTCGAAAGTACGATGCTGGTCTGCGTCCACTGCACGCCCGGCCAGGCCTGGATCTCGGCCAGCAGGCGCTCCAGGGTGGAGGTGCTCCCGGTGCGCACCTTGAGCATGTGCGAGCCCTGCCCGGTCACCGAGTGGCACTCCAGGATCTCCGGGTGCTCCGTCGCCCGCTCCAGGAAGGCGGGGTAGTTCTGCGACCCGTTGATCACGACGGCGATGAACGCCGTCACGTCCCGCCCGAGCTTCCTGGCGTCCACGACTACGGTGAAGTGCCGGATCACTCCGCCCTCCTCCAGCTTGCGCAGCCGCTCCCCCACCGCGGGGGCGGACAGCCCCACCGCGTGGGCCAGCTCCTGCTGCGAGGTGCGCCCGTGCTCCTGGAGGAGCGTCAGCAGGCGGAGGTCGGTGGCGTCGATCCGAAGCACTTCCCGGTCTCCTGGTTAAAAATCGAAGCTCAAAAGACGGTTTAGCTTTCGAAGGCAAAGATTATACCCGCCGCACCCGCAAAGCACAAGGGCCGCGGCACCGATCCCTTTTCGAGGACCGGCGCCCGGCCCGCAAGGACGCGGCCAGGCGTGTGCAGCGGGAGTCGCGGCGGCGTCAGCCGGGGGCGGGGTACTCCCCGACGGCGTCCAGGGGGCGCTGCCCCGGGAGGGGGAGAATCACCCCGGGGTTGAGGATGCCGAGCGGGTCGAAGGCCACCTTCACGGCGCGGAACAGCGCCACCATCTCCGCCCCCCACACCGTCTCCAGCACCGGGGCGCGGAGGCGGCCGTCCCCGTGCTCCCCGGCCATGGTCCCGCCCAGCGCCGCCACCGCCTCCGCCACCTCGTACACGATCCCCTCCAGGTCGCGCCGCCACCCGGGCGCGGACACGTCCACCAGCGGGTTCACGTGCAGGTTGCCGTCCCCCGCGTGGCCGAAGATCACCGCGGGGAGGCGGTGCCGCTCCAGCGTGCGGCGCAGCACGGCCACGTAGTCGGGGAGGCGCTCCACCGGGACCACCCCGTCCTCGATGAACTGCATGGACACCCTTCCTCCCGCCCGCGCCGCGATCAGCGGCGAGGCCGCGTGGCGCAGGTGCCAGAGCCGCTCCTGCTCCTCCGGGTCGACGGCGAGCACCACCCCGTCCGCCAGCCCCCCCATGGCGGCACGCAGCCCTTCCAGCGCCGACTCCACCTCCGCCGGCGAGCCGCGCTCCACCTCCACCAGGAGCACGGCCTCCAGCCCCTCGCGGAGAGGGTAGCCCGCGTCCTCGCCCCCGCTCCGCACCAGGTCCAGGAAGGTGCGGTCCAGCATCTCGCAGGTGGCCGGGTCGTGCCGCAGCACCTCCCGCACCGCCGCCCCCGCGCGCTCCAGCGAGGTGAGCTCCAGGAGCGCCAGCCCGCGCGCCGCGGGGAGCGGGGCCAGGCGGAGCGTGGCCCCGGTGACCAGCGCCAGCGTCCCCTCGCTCCCCACCAGGAGGTCCACCGCGTCCCCGCTCGCCAGGAACTCGCGGAGCGCGTAGCCGGACGAGTTCTTCCGCACCCGGGGCCAGCGCGCCTCGATGCGGGCGCGGTGCGGGAGGAGGTCGCGCCGCACCCGCCGCGCCAGGTCGCGGAGCGCCGGCTCCTCCGGGTCGCGCCCCCGCGTGGCCACGGCCTGCGTGCCGTCCGCCAGCACCACCTCCACCTCCCGCACCCACCCCCGCGTCGCCCCGTACTTCACCGAGTGCGAGCCGGCCGAGTTGTTCGCCACCAGCCCGCCCAGCGTGGCGCGCGCGCCGCTGGAGGGGTCCACCGGGAAGTGCAGCCCGTGCGGGGCGCACGCCGCGTTCAGCTCCGCCAGCGTCACCCCCGGCCGCACCCGGGCCGTCCGCGCCGCCGGGTCCACCGCCTCCACCGCGCGGAAGCGGGTCGCCAGGTCCACGCTCACCCCGCCGCCCACGTTCCCTCCCGGCATCCCCGTCCCGGCTCCGCGGGGGACCAGCGGCGTGCGCGTCGCCGCGGCCCAGCGCACCAGCGCGGCCACGTCCGCCGCGTCCTCGGGGACCGCCACGGCGTCGGGGAGGAGGCGGAGGATGCCGGAGGCCTCGCGGAAGGGGCGGCGGGCCTCCTCCTCGCGGAGGAAGGCGCCGCGGAACCCCGGCGGGTCGGTGTCGGGCAGCTTCACGGGAGTCGGGGTGCGGGCGTGGGTGGCTCGTCGCGTCGGCCGCATCAAGATCCCACTCGCGGGCGGCCGGGGCAACGGCTTGACACCCCTCCCGGGGGGCGGCATCATAGGGGCCATGCAGACCCCCGCGCCGTCCGCTCCCGCCGCCCCCGCGCGGCTCCTCCAGCTCCGCTCCGACCGGCGGCTGGGGCACGAGTGGGACGACTGGGACGGCGAGCCGCTCCCGGGCGACGGCGTGCACCACGAGGGGCCGGGGCTTTTCTTCCGGCTGGCTGCGGCGGGGGGCGGGATCGTGCTGGGGGCGGGCGGCGCCGCGCTCTGGCTGGTGGCCCCCCGGCTGGGCGGGCTCTGGGCTCCGCTCCCGGGGGTCCTGGGCGCCGGGATCGCCGCCGCGGGCGTCCTCCTCGCGCTCTGGCTCGGGGCGCTCGCGCGGGCGCTGCGCACCGGGCGCAACCGGCTCCCCCCCGCGCTCGCCGAGGCCGGGGCGCTCCCCCGCGCCTTCCCCTGGCTGGAGCGGCTGGGGGTGCGGCTCGGCGTGTCGCGCGACCGGGTGGGGAACTCGCTGATGCGGGTGCACAACGCGCTGACCGCCGCCCGCGCCCGCCCCGGCGTACGCCCCGACGACCTCCTGGTCCTCCTCCCCCGCTGCCTGGGGAAGGAGGCGATGCAGGGGGCCATGGACGTCGCCGGGCGCTACGGCGTCCCCCTCTTCGTGGCCTCGCGCGGGCGCTACGCCCGGGAGATGATCGCCCTGCGCCGCCCGAAGCGGGTGGTGGCCGTCGCCTGCGAGCGCGACCTCGCCAGCGGCGTGCACGACGTGGGGCCCCGGCTCCCCGTGCTCGGCGTCACCCTGGCCCTCCCGGACGGGCCGTGCCGCAACACCGGGGTGGAGGTCGCCGCGCTGGAGGGCGCCGTCCGCCGCTTCCTCGGGCTGGACGGCACCGCGGATGCCCCGTAACGAGAACGCTCCCCGGCGGTACCCGCCGGGGAGCGTTCTTCCTGTGCGGCCGGGGCGCCGGCTAGGCGGCGGCGCACTGCCTGCAGTACCCCACCACCTCCACGCGGTAGCCGCGCACCTCGAACTCCTCGCCCACCACCACCGGCGGGAAGGCCGGGACGTGGCCGTCCGGGACGTCGCGCACGATCCCGCACCCCAGGCAGCGGGAGTGGCAGTGGTCGTCCGTGCGGGCGTCGTAGCGCGCCGAGCCGTCGCCGTAGGTCAGCTTGATGGCCAGCTCGCAGCTCACCAGCGTCTCCAGCGCCTTGTAGACGGTAGCCAGCGAGATGTCGGAGATCCGCAGGCGGACGGCGGTGAACACCTCGTCCGCGGTGGGGTGCTCGGTGGTGCCGCGGAGCACCTGGTACACGGCCGCCCTCTGGTCGGTGTAGCGCTGGCCCTTGGCCTCGAGCGCATCCCGGAGCAGGGCTTCCGCGTCGGCGGGTACGGTTCGTGAGGGGGTGAACATTGGGGGAGCCTCTTCAGCCTTGTTCGGACGGCTCGATGGGTTTCCGGGTTTCCCAGCGTAGTCCTTCTCAGCAAAGTACGGAATGCGACACAGGGTGTCAACCTCCAGCGTCCGCGCGGGGGATGTCCGGGGCACGCGAGATGCTCCTGGCAGACGCAAAAGGTGCGGCGCGGGCGCGCCGATGAACTCCAGCGGGGGAATGGACCGGATGTGGCGAAACGTCGTGGTGCGCGCCGGGTGCGCGGCGCTCCTCCTGGCCGCCCTCGGGGCGTGCGAGGAGGCGGAGGGAGTGGACGTGCAGCCCCTCCCGCCGCTGAAGCGCCCCAGCCCCGAGGCGCGGGCGGGGCTCCCCGAGGTGGCGGGCGCGTGGCGCTTCGCCGGGTGGGAGCTCCCCGTGCGGGACACCGCCACCAGGGGGGCGGGGATGCTCCCGCCGGGGGCGTTCCTGGTGCGGACGCAGCGGCTGGACTCCGTGGCCGGCGGCTATGTGGTCGACGGCGCCGAGTACCCGTTCGTGGGCGAGGTGCGCAAGGACGGCACCTTCACCGTGGCCGCGTTCGGGGCGGGCGGGGCCGGGAGCTTCGCCGCCGGGCGGGTGGTGCGCGACACCCTCTGGCTGGAGCTGACCTCCCTTTCCGTGGCGGCCACCTGGTCGTCGGGGACGCGCGCCGCGCTGGTGCGGACGCCGCCCCGGGGCGCGCCGTTCGTCCGCTACCAGGGCGGCTTCGACCCGGCGCGCCAGGCCGACTCCCTGCGCATGGCCGACTCGCTGCGCCGGGTGGACTCGCTTCGGGCGCTCGCCCCGGCCGTGCCGCCGGGGGGCGTGCCGGGAGCGGTGGTGCCCGGGGCGGCGCCGGTGCCGGGGCAGCCCGGGGCGCAGGCGCCCCTCCAGCCGGGGGCGGTGCCGCCGGGGCAGGTGGGGGCGCCCCCGGGCGCGGCCCCGCAGCAGCCGGCCACCCGGCCCGCGCCGCAGCGCCCGCGGCCCAAGGCGCGGCCCCCGGCGGAGCGTCCCAAGCGCGAGCCGACTCCCGAGCCGGTGGAGACGCCGCGGGAGGAGGAGCCCGAGCGCGAGCCGGAGCCCCGGCCGGAGGAGCCGCCGCCGGACACGTCGCCGCGGCGTCCGAGGCCGGTGATCGTGCCCTGAGGCACGGGGGTTGCTCGGAGCGGACGGTCCCGTCGTACCTGGTTTTTTGTGAACCGTGAGCAGAGGATGGCGACAGTGGCGACACCGGATCGGGATCCGCCGTTCGAGGGAGGGTCGCAGCCCGTGCCGCAGAGGCCGGACCCGGTTCCGGGTCCGGGGCGGGGGTTCGGTCAGGTGTTCGTGATCGTGCTGTCGGTGCTGGCGGTGGCGGCGGCGGTGGTCTGGTTCTTCAAGTAGTCTGCTGGTTTGGGGCCGCTCCGGAGCCCGGCCAAACAGCGGCCGGTCTCCTGCGCGGGGGCGGGGAGCCTCGCGAAACAGCCCGCGAGTCTCCCCGCCCCGGAGTGAGCCAGCCGAAACGGCCCGGCTGTCTCCCTCCGCAACGGATCTTACGGGTACTGCGGGAACGGCAACAACGAACGGCGGGGCGGCACCCTCTCGGTGTCGCCCCGCCGTTGCCGTCAGTCCGCGAAGGCGGACTTCTGCCGTTGTTGCAGCGCATTCATTCGCCCGGGGGGCTCACCTCGTCGCCTCCACCGCCGTCCGGTACGCACCCAGCTGCTCCTCCACCGCCGCGTCGTCCCAGCCGATCCCGGGGAGCGGCGCCATCCGCTCCGCCACCGCCCGCGCCACCGGCATCCCCCCGTCCGCAGCCTCGTAGAACACGTGCAGGCGCCGGCGGAGCACGTCCTCCAGCGTCAGCGCCATCTCCCGCGTCACCGCGTGCGCCACCTCCGCCCACAGGTAGGGGAGTCCCGCGACCAGCGGAGCGCCCAGCTCCGGGTCGGCCGCGACGGCGGCGAGCAGTTCCTCCGCGTCCTCCCCGTACGCGCCCGCGAGGTGCGTCCCCGTCGCCTCGCCCAGGCCGAGCCGTACGGCCTCGACGCGGATGCGCTCCAGGAACGCGTCCCACGGCTCCGCGGGGGCGCCGGCCAGGGCGAGCTCCTCCGTGAAGGCGCGGAAGGGGGCCAGCTCGCGCTCGCGGCCCAGCACCCGCGCCACGAAGTCCACCGCCTGCGCGGCCATCACCCGGTAGGTGGTCAGCTTCCCCCCGGCCACGCTCACCAGGCCGCTGCGGTCGCGCCAGATCTCGTGCTCGCGCGGGGTCGCGCTCTCCGTGACCCCGCCGCCCTCCGCGCGCGGGGACAGCAGCGGGCGCACCCCCGTCCAGGTGCTGAGCACGTCCGCGGCGGCCAGTCGCGCCCCCGGGTAGAGCGCGTTCGCCGACTCCAGGAGGTACTCCACGTCCGCCCCGTTCGCCGACGCGGCCGCCGGAGAGCCCTCGTAGTCCGTGTCCGTCGTCCCCAGGTAGGTGAACGCGCCCCAGGGGAGGACGAACATGATCCGCCCGTCCAGCGGGGAGGGGAAGATGATCGCCCCCGCGTTCCCCACCCGCTCGCGGCGCAGCACCACGTGCACCCCCTTGGTGGGTCGCAGCCGGGGGCGCACGCCGGGGTCGGCCAGGCGGCGCAGCGCGTCGCACCAGGGACCCGTCGCGTTCACCACCACCCGCGCCCGCACCTCCCTCGTCCCCCCGCCCAGCCGGTCGCGCACCCGCGCCCCGCCGACGGCGCCGCCGTCGCGCAGGAACTCCACCACCTCCGCGTGCGGGACCAGGGCCGCCCCCGCCTCGGCCGCCGTGCGCGCCACCGCCAGCGTCAGGCGCGCGTCGTCCACCGAGGCGTCGTGGTAGAGCGCCGCCCCCGCCAGCCCCTCCGCGCGCAGCCCCGGCTCCGCCTCCGCCACCGCGGCCGGGCGCAGCATGCGGTGGCGGCGCACCCCGCGGAAGAGCGAGAGCGCGTCGTACGCCCACATCCCCGCCTGGAGCTTGCGGAAGCCCACCGGGCCGCCGCGGAACAGGGGGAAGAGGAAGGGGAGGGGACGGACCAGGTGGGGGGCCAGACGAAGAAGGCGCCGCCTCTCGGACAGCGCCTCGAACACCAGGCGGAAGTCGCCCGTCTGCAGGTAGCGGAGGCCGCCGTGCACCAGGCGCGACGAGCGCGAGCTGGTGCCCTCCGCGAAGTCGCCCGCCTCCACCAGCGCCGTGCGCAGGCCGCGCCCCGCCGCGTCCAGGGCGATCCCCGTCCCGGTGATCCCCCCGCCCACCACCAGCAGGTCCAGCGGCTCGCGCCCGAGCGCCTCCCAGCGCGCCGCGCGCGCCGCCGCCGAGAACCCGGCCGGGTCCTGCACCGGGCTCACCCCGCGGCGCCTCAGGACGGGTCGGAGAGCCCCAGCGCCTCCAGGAGCGACGCGAACGACACCTCCGAGTGCGAGAGCACGAACACCCCCTCGAAGGTGGAGTCCTGGAGCGTGAAGTCGGTCTCGATCATCAGCCCGTTCCCCATCTCCCCCACCACCTCCGCGCGCGGGCCCTCGCGCAGCTCCGGCGTCCCGATCATCACGCTCTCCCCCAGGAAGCTCCCCAGCACCCCCACGTACGAGGCGCAGACGATGTTCCCCAGCTCCTGCAGCGTGGACCTTTCCAGCAGCCCGAACTCCCCGTCCGGGTTCGCCGGGCGGCGGAGGAGGAGCCCCACCATCCGCATCGCCGTGCGCCGGCCGATGATGAGCGAGGCGCGCTCGCCGCTCCCCGTGCTGGGGGCCGACACCGGGACCGACACCATCACCAGGCGCTCGTCGTCCGGGAGCGAGGGCACCCCGTCCGGCCGGTCCGACCAGAGGATGCGCGGCACCGAGATCATCACCGTGACGTTGGTCATGGTGGAGAGGGCCGTGGCCGCGTGCCCCGCGCCGATGTTGACCACCTCGCGGATCGCGTCGATCTGCTTCGGGTGTACGCCGCTCTGCTTCATGGTCTTCATCGATGCAGGGTTTGTCGAGCGTGCTCGTATCTTTGGGCCGCTCCGGAGCCCGGCGGTACTGCTGCCGGTCTCCTCCGCGGGGGCGGCGAGCCTCGCAAACCGCGCGAGTCTCCCCGCCCCGGAGGGAGCCAGCCGGAAACCGCCCCGGCTGTCTCCCTCCGAACATCTTCATATGGGTACGGCGGAACGGCAACGGCTGGTCGAGCGGTGGGAGCAGTTGCAGGCTGTCCCCTGTCCCCTGTTCCCTATCCCCTGCAGTTCACAGCCGCGGCGTGGTAACTCCCACCTGTCCCTGGTACTTCCCCTTCCGGTCGGCGTAGCTCACCTCGCACTCCTCGTCCGACTCGAAGAAGATCACCTGGGCAATTCCCTCGCCCGCGTAGATCTTGGCCGGAAGGGGGGTGGTGTTGGAGATCTCCAGCGTCACGAAGCCCTCCCACTCCGGCTCGAAGGGCGTCACGTTGGTGATGATCCCGCAGCGGGCGTACGTGCTCTTCCCCACGCAGAGCGTGATCACGCTCCGCGGGATGCGGAAGTACTCCACCGAGCGGGCCAGCGCGAACGAGTTGGGCGGGACGATGCAGACCTCCCCCTCGAAGGGGACGAACGACCTGTCGTCGAACGCCTTGGGGTCCACGATCGCGTTGTTGACGTTGGTGAAGATCTTGAACTCGTTCGCCACCCGCATGTCGTACCCGTACGACGACACCCCGTAGGAGATCGTCCCCCGGCGCACCTGCGCGTCCTCGAACGGCTCGATCATCCCGCGCTCGCGGGCCATCCGCCGGATCCAGTGGTCGGGCCTGATGCTCATCTGGAACGATTCGTGAAGGCGAGGTCGGGGTTCCGCTCCCGCCCGAAAGGTCCCCGAACGAACGGGGCGGGAGGACCGGTGTAACCGGGGGTGGACCGAAGCCGCCAACATACCGTCGGCCCCCACGCCCAGCAAGGGCGTCCGGGGCCCCGATTCGCCTTGACACCCCGCGGGCGGGATGCGTACATTGCCCCGTCCGACACAAGTGAACGATTTCACAAGCCCGGAGCCCGAGCGCGCATGCTTCGCACGTACACACCGCTCCTGATCATGCTGGGCCTCTCGGTCGCGCAGGCGATCGGGATGGTCGTGCTTTCGACGGTGCTGAGCCCGGGCGGGTATTCCAAGGTCAAGGCGGCTCCCTACGAGTCCGGGATGGACCCGCTGGGAGGGACGCGGGAGCGGTTCTCGGTCAAGTTCTACGTCGTGGCGATCCTGTTCATCGTGTTCGACGTGGAGACCGTGTTCCTCCTGCCGTGGGCGGTGGACATGAGGCGGCTCGGCTGGGAAGGCTTCGCCGCCGCCGGGATCTTCATCTTCATCCTCACGGTGGGGCTGATCTACGAGTGGAAGAAGGGAGCCCTGGAATGGGACTGAACGAGAATACACTCCCCATCGTCGGTGGGGAGGGCGAGGGCGCCGAGGGAGGGATCTTCTCCGGCGCGCCCGGCTTCCTCACCACCAAGGTGGACGCCGTGGTCAACTGGGCGAGGACCAACTCGCTCTGGCCCATGCCGTTCGGCACCGCGTGCTGCGCCATCGAGATGATGGCCACCGCCGCCACCCGCTACGACCTGGCCCGCTTCGGGATGGAGCGGATGAGCTTCTCCCCGCGGCAGGCCGACCTGCTGATCTGCGCGGGGCGCGTCTCCTACAAGATGGCCCCCGTGCTGCGCCGCATCTGGGAGCAGATGCCCGAGCCCAAGTGGGCCATCTCCATGGGCGCCTGCGCCTCCAGCGGCGGCGTGTTCGACGTGTACAGCATGGTGCAGGGGATCGACACCATCATCCCGGTGGACGTCTACGTCCCGGGGTGCCCCCCGCGCCCCGAGGGGCTGATCTACGGCATCCTCATGGTCCAGGAGAAGATCCGCAACTCCGCCGCCACCTCGCGGCGCGAGTGGCGGGCCGCGGACGCCCTCCCGCAGGGCGAGTCCGCCCTCCCGGACGACGTGGTGGAGACCATCACCGCCCCCTTCGGGAACTCGACCAACCAGAACCGCTCCAGCGGCCTGGTCTCCACGGGCGCCGTCGTGCGCCCGCAGGACCGCCGCCCTTAACGTACGGGACATGTCGAGCGACTCCTTCAAGAAGGGGCTGGAAGGTCTGGAGGCGGGGGCTGCGGGCACGCCCGGCGGCGAGCCGGGCGCCCCGCCCCCCGCGGGCGACCTCCCGCCGCACCCGTCCGTGGACGCGCTCCGCGAGCAGTTCGGGGACGCCGTCCTCCGGCACGAGCTGGTGGCCGGCGACGAGCACATCGTCTACGTCCGCCCCGAGCGCGCCCGGGAGATCCTGGCCTGGCTCAAGGACGCCCCCGATCACGCCTACGACTTCCTCCAGGACCTCACCGCCGTGGACCACGGCAACGGGCGGTCGCTGCAGGTGGTCTACCAGCTCTGGTCCATCCGCAACAAGCTGAACCTGCGCGTCAAGGCCGAGCTCCCGCTGGACGCGCTGGAGATCGAGAGCGTCTACCACCTCTGGCGCGCCTCCGACTGGCTGGAGCGCGAGGTGTTCGACATGTTCGGCGTGGTGTTCAACGGGCACCCCGACCTGCGCCGCATCCTGATGCCGTACAACTACGCCGAGGGGCACCCGCTGCGGAAGGACTTCCCGCTGCGCGGGCGCTTCACGCGCGCCGAGCAGACCCGGCGCGCCCTGGCGCTCAAGACCGAGGACCACTACTCGCCGCGGGAGCTGGAGATCGCCCACGTGCTCGGGCAGCAGGTCCCCGACCCCTTCGCCGGAGGCGAGGGCGCGGACCAGCACGGCCAGTTCGGCGGCATGGGAGGAGGAGGCTGATGGCGCTCCGCAGAGTCGTCTACAACGTCACCCGCAACCCCGAGCTGAGCGCCGGGGGGACCCTCGTGCACGCCCCCATCGTCCCCGTGCAGGGCGAGGCGGTGCAGGTGCACGACGACATCGCGGGCGAGCACATGCTCATCAACATCGGGCCGCAGCACCCCGCCACCCACGGCGTGCTCCGCCTGGTGCTGGAGCTGGACGGCGAGACCGTCGTCCGCTGCATCCCGCACATCGGCTACCTGCACTCCTCCTTCGAGAAGCTGGGCGAGTACCGGGACTGGAACCAGATCGTCCCGCTCACCGACCGCATGGACTACCTGGCGCCGCTGATCTACAACTGCGCCTACGCCATGGCGGTCGAGAAGCTCATGGGGATCGAGGTCACCGAGCGCTGCAAGGTGGTCCGCGTCATCTGCATGGAGCTGGACCGCATCTTCTCGCACCTCCTCTGGCTCGGCACCACCGCCATCGACCTGGGGGCGTTCACCGTCTTCCTGTACACCTTCCAGGAGCGGGAGCGGATCTACGACCTCCACGAGTCGTTCACCGGCGCGCGCATCACCACCTCGTCCACCCGCATCGGGGGGATGATGGCCGACCTCCCCTCGGGGTGGATCGAGAAGCTGGACGAGTTCCTCCGGACCTTCCCGCGCACGCTGGACGAGGTGGAGACCCTGCTCACCAACAACGCCATCTGGATCGGGCGGACGCAGGGAGTGGGCGACCATGTCGGCCGAGGACGCGATCAACTGGGGGCTCTCCGGGCCCAACCTGCGCGCCTCCGGCGTCACGTACGACGTCCGCAAGGACCGCCCGTACTACGACTACGAGACCTACGACTTCGACGTCCCCGTCGGCGAGCACGGCGACATCTACGACCGGTACCTGTGCCGGATGGAGGAGATGCGGCAGAGCCTGCGCATCCTCCGCCAGGCCATCGACCGCCTCCCCGGCGGCCCCATCAACGTGGACGACCCGCGCGTCATCCTCCCGTCCAAGACGGCGGCGATGAACGACATGGAGTCCATGATCCACCACTTCAAGGTGGTCATGGAGGGCGTCCGCGCCCCGGTCGGCGAGTCGTGGTTCTCGGTGGAGTCCTCCAAGGGGGAGCTGGGGATGTACGTGGTCTCCGACGGGGGCTCCAAGCCGGTCCGCTGGCGCGTCCGCGGCCCGTCCTTCATCAACATCGCGGCGCTCCCGCACATGATCGAGGGGTCCCTCCTCTCCGACGTGATCGCGGTCAACGCCTCGCTCGACATCGTGCTGGGAGAGATCGACCGATGAGCGCAGCGCACGGGCACGGCGGCACCGACTCGCCGCCCTCGTCCTGGCCGACGGCCCTGCAGAACCCGGGCTTCGCCGGCGACACCGGCGAGTTCCCGGCCCTCGGCGAGGCCGACGTCCGCGGCGCGGACTACGTCGGCGTCCGCCCGGCCGACGGGGGGCACGCCTCGGTCGCGGGGACCCTCCCCTACCAGGTGGCCGACCGCGACCCGTCGGCCCCGCTCTTCGAGGGGCCGTACGCGGAGCGGCTGGAGAAGGTGATCTCCCGCTACCCCGACCAGCAGGCCGCGCTCCTCCCCGCGCTCCACATGGCGCACGAGATCCGCGGCCACCTCTCGCCCGAGACCATGGACGAGGTGGCGGCGCGGCTGGGGCTGGCCCCCACGTACGTGCGCGGCGTGGCGACGTTCTACACCATGTACAACCTGGGCCCGGTCGGGAAGTACCTGATCCAGGTGTGCACCAACATCTCCTGCAACCTGTGCGGCGGCGACGCGGTGCTCGAGGCCTTCCTCAAGGCCACGGGGACCGACATGGGAGAGACCTCCCCGGACGGCCTCTACACGGTGATGGAGGTGGAGTGCCTGGGGGCCTGCGGGTTCCCCACGGCGGTCCAGATCAACGAGCGCTACTTCGAGAACGTCCGGCCCGAGGACGTCCCGGCCATCCTCGAGCGGCTCAGGTAAGGCGGCGGCTATGGCGTACCCGTACAGGCACCCGAGCGAGGTGCAGGTCCTCTCCAAGTACTTCGGCGACCCCGAGGCCCGCACGCTCAAGGGGTGGGAGGCGCGCGGCGGCTACCGGGCGCTCCGCAAGGCGCTGGGGATGTCCCCCGCCGACGTGGTCACCGAGGTCAAGAACTCCGGGCTCCGCGGGCGCGGGGGCGCGGGCTTCCCCACGGGGATGAAGTGGAGCTTCATGCCCCCCAAGGGCGACAAGCCCCACTTCCTGGTCTGCAACGCCGACGAGTCGGAGCCCGGGACCTTCAAGGACCGCGAGCTGATCCGCTGGACCCCGCACGCGCTCATCGAGGGGTGCCTCCTGGGCGCCTACGCCATCCGCGCCGAGCACGCCTACATCTACATCCGCGGCGAGTTCTTCGAGCCGGCGCAGGTCCTGGCCAAGGCCATCGAGGAGGCGTACGCCGCCGGGTACGCCGGGCGCAACGTGATGGGGAGCGGGGTGGACATCGACGTCACCCTGCACCTGGGCGCCGGGGCGTACATCTGCGGCGAGGAGACCGGGCTGCTCAACTCGCTGGAGGGGCGCCGCGGCGAGCCGCGCGTGAAGCCGCCCTTCCCGGCCATCGCGGGCGCCTTCCGCCTCCCCACCGCGGTCAACAACGTGGAGTCGCTGATCGCCGCCGCCGCACATCGTGGAGAACGGCGCCGACTGGTACAAGCAGTGGGGGACCGAGAAGAGCACCGGGACCAAGCTGTTCTGCGTCTCCGGGCACGTGAAGCGCCCCGGCAACTACGAGATGCCGCTGGGCTTCAACTTCAAGGAGTTCATCTACGACGTCTGCGGGGGCACCCCGGACGGTCGGCCGGTCAAGGCGGTGATCCCCGGGGGCTCCTCGGTGCCCATCCTGACCGCCGACGAGCTGGACATCGGGATGGACTACGAGGCCATGGCCGCGGCGGGGACCATGCTGGGGTGCGGCTCGGTGATCGTGATGGACGACACCACCGACATCGTCAAGCAGGTGCGCCGCATGGTGGACTTCTACGCCCACGAGAGCTGCGGCCAGTGCACCCCCTGCCGCGAGGGGACGGGGTGGGCCGCCAAGATCCTGCGGCGGATCGAGAACGGGCGCGGCGTCCCCGAGGACCTGGACACGCTGATGGAGATCTCCGACAACATGTCGGGGAAGACCATCTGCGTGCTCTCGGACGCGGCGGCGGCGCCGATCACCTCCTCGATCCAGAAGTTCCGGGACGACTACCTGGCCCGCATCGCGCGCGAGCCCGCGCTCGCCGCGCGCTCGGCCTGATCCAGACAGAGCAAGAGACAAGGAGGCCCTGGTGGCCGACCCGCAGACGCAAGCTCCCGAGACCGTCACCTGCACCATCGACGGCGTCGAGGTGACCGTCCCCAAGGGGACGCGCATCCTGGACGCCGCCGCGCGCGCCGGGGTGGACGTCCCCCACTACTGCTACCACCCCGGGCTCTCCGCCCCCGCCCAGTGCCGCATGTGCCTGGTGGAGGTGGAGAAGGCGCCCAAGCTGGTCGCCTCCTGCGTGGGGACCGTGGCCGACGGGAACGTCATCCACACCCAGAGCGAGAAGGCCCTCAAGGCCCGCGAAGGGGTGCTGGAGTTCTACCTGGTGAACCACCCGCTGGACTGCCCGGTCTGCGACCAGGCCGGCGAGTGCAAGCTCCAGGACTACGTCGCCGCCGAGGGGCCCGCCATGGGGCGCTCGCTGGAGCCCAAGCGCGTCCTGGGGCGCGACGACTTCGGCGGCGACATCCTGTTCTACGCCGACCGCTGCGTCATGTGCACCCGCTGCGTGCGCTTCATGCGCGAGGTCGCGCAGGACGAGCGGATCGGGGTGGTGCAGCGCGGCCACCGGATCGGTCATCGACACCTTCTACGAGGAGGGAGTCGAGGGGAACATCTGGGCCGACAACGTGGTGGACATCTGCCCCGTGGGCGCCCTGGTCTCCAAGGACTTCCTGCACAAGGCGCGGGCCTGGGACCTGGACCGCGTCCCCTCCGTGTGCCCCAACTGCACGCAGGGGTGCAACGTCCGCCTGGAGACGCGCGACAACCAGGTGATGCGGCTGAAGCCGCGCCCCAACGAGGCGGTCAACGCCCACTGGATGTGCGACTACGGGCGCCTCAACTACGAGTGGATCAACCGCGGCGGCCGCATCGAGGCCCCGCTGGTGCGCGACGGCGACCGCTTCGTCCCCGTCTCCTGGTCGCAGGCGCTCACCCGGCTGGTGGACGCGCTGCGGAGCGCGCAGGGCGAGGCCCGCGCCGTGGTGTCGCCCTTCATGCCCAACGAGGACCTGGGCGCGCTGCGCCGGGTGATGGAGACCCGCGGCTTCGGCGGCGGCGAGTTCCGGGTGGAGCAGGGGGAGGAGGTGGTCCTTCCCGGCTTCCCGACGCTGGCTCTGCGCACCGACCGCGCGGCCAACGTGCACGGCGCCGAGCTGTTCGGCTTCCGGCGCGCGGGCGGCCCCGACGCCACGGGCGGGCTGGAGGCGGCCGCGGCGCACGCGGGCGTCCTCTTCGTCCTGGGCGACGAGCTGGCCGACGCCCCGGCCGACTTCGGGAGCGCGGCCTCGCTCTTCGTGTACGTGGGGCACTTCCTCGCCCCGGCGGCGCGCAACGCGCACGTCGTCCTCCCGGCGACCACGTTCGCCGAGATGGAGGGGAGCTTCACCAACGTGCAGCGCCGCGTGCAGCGCTTCTGGCCCGCCGTGCAGACGCACGGGATGGCGCGCCCCGCCTGGCAGATCCTGGGCGTGCTGCACGCCGGGCTCACCGGGGGCGACGTCCCCGGGACCCCGGCCGACGCCTTCGCCCTCCTGGGCGGGGTGCGCCCCGAGTTCGCGGGGCTGGACTGGAGCGACCTGGGAATGCAGGGGCGCGAGCTCCCGGGGCTCGGCGCCCTCGCGGAAGCCGGCGACTGAGCCGGGTCCCGGAGAACCTTCTCGACACGGAAGAATGCAGAGCAACCTCGTGGGCCAGCCCCGCGTCTACGGCGAGCTGTCGGACACCGCCTTCCTGGTCTCCTCGACCCTGAAGGTGCTGGTGGTGTTCGTGGTGCTCCTGGTGGTCGTGGCGATGCTGACGCTCCTGGAGCGCAAGGTGAGCGCCTGGATGCAGGACCGGCTGGGCCCCAACCGCGTGGGCCCCGGCGGGCTCCTCCAGCCCGCCGCGGACGGCGTCAAGAACATCCTCAAGGAGGAGACCAACCCGGCGCAGGCCCACCGGGTGTTCTTCACGCTGGCCCCCATGCTCTCCATCATCCCCGCCATGGTCACCTTCGCGGTGATCCCCTTCGCCGCGCCGCTCCCCAACCCGTTCGGGCCGGGGGTGATCCCGATGGTGGTGGCGGACGTCCCGGTGGGGATCCTCTTCCTCCTGGCGTTCTCCTCGCTGGGGGTGTACGGGATCGTGATCGCCGGGTGGGCCAGCTCCAACAAGTACGCGCTGCTCGGCGGCCTGCGCGCCGGCGCGCAGATGATCTCCTACGAGATCGCCCTGGGGCTCTCGCTCCTGCTCCGTCTTCTTCCTGGTGGGCAACGTGGGGCTCACCGGAGGTGGTGTGGGCGCAGCAGCGGATGCACCTCTGGTTCGCGCTCCCGCTCTCCGTCTCGTTCTTCTTCTTCTGGATCTCCTGCTTCGCCGAGACCAACCGCCTCCCCTTCGACCTCCCCGAGGCCGAGTCGGAGCTGGTGACCGGGTACCACACCGAGTACTCGTCGATGAAGTTCTCCATGTTCTTCATCTCCGAGTACTCGCACGTGCTCACCGTGTCGGCGCTCATGGCGACGCTCTTCCTGGGCGGCTGGGACATCCCGGGGTGGCAGGGCGACAACATGGTGGCGGGCCCCGCCGGTGCGGTCCTCGGCGCCGAGCCCGCCTGGTGGAAGACGCTGCTCACGCTGGTGGCGTTCGGGCTCAAGACCTTCTTCTTCATCATGGTCTTCATGGTCGTCCGCTGGACGGTCCCGCGCTTCCGCTACGACCAGGTGATGGACCTGGGGTGGAAGATCATGCTCCCCACCGCGCTGGCCGTGGTGGTGGTGACCGCCGGGACCATCCTGGCGCTGGACAGCGCCGGAATCGAGTACGGCCTGGTGTACGGGCTGGTGCTGACCGCCGTGAACGGGGTGATGCTGGTGGCGGTCCTCTGGCTCATGGACCGCGGGCACACGCTCGCCGGGACCGGCTCGCTCGAAGAGAAGCGCCGGGTGGCCCGGGAGAAGGCGCGCCTTCGCGCCGTCCCGCTGCAAACCGCCCAGAAGCAGGCCTGAGGAGCCGGATAAAATGGCAGTCAACGTCCGCGTGATGAAGCGCCCGGAGGCGAAGAAGTCCTCGTACATCCGGGCCACGCTCCAGGGGATGGCGCTCACCTTCCGGCACATGGTCAAGGCGGCCGGCGACCGGTCGGAGCTGACCATCCAGTACCCCGACGAGAAGAAGGACATCTCGCCGCGCTGGCGCGGGACGCACGTGATGGAGACGCACGAGGACGGGCGCCCCAAGTGCGTGGCGTGCGGGCTCTGCCCCACCATCTGCCCGGCCAACTGCATCCGCCTGGTCCCCGGCGAGGACGACCAGGGGAACCGCTACCCGATCGTCTACGAGATCGACGAGTTCCGCTGCATCTTCTGCGGGATGTGCCAGGAGGTGTGCCCGGTGGAGGCCATCCACGTGGGGCAGCACTACGAGAACGGTGAGTACAGCCGCGAGAACTTCGTGTACGACCTGGACCGCCTGATGAAGCAGGAGCACCCGTCGACCCTGCTCTGGGATCCCTCCGATCCCGCCGGCGAATAGGAGACCGGACCGATGGTGACCCAAGTCCTGTTCTGGCTCTTCGCCGTCCTCGCGGCCTCGTCCGCGCTGCTGATGGTGACCCGCAGGAACCCGGTGTCCAGCGCGCTCTGGCTCATCGGGACCTTCTTCTCGCTGGCGGCCATCTACACCCTGCTGGGCGCCTACTTCATCGGGGTCATCCAGATCCTGGTGTACGCGGGCGCCATCATGGTGCTCTTCCTCTTCGTCATCATGCTCCTCAACCTGGGGAACGACTACGAGGCGGACATCCGCGGGGGCGTGTGGAAGGTCGACGGCGGCGGGGACCTCTCTGGTGATGCTGGCGATCCTGGCGCGGATGTTCACCGGCGCCCGGCCGCCGCCCCGCTCGGGGACGAGGCCGGCCCGCGCGCGCTGGCCGCGCAGGTGGCGGAGAACGGGACCGTGGGGGTGATCGGCATCCCGCTGTACAACGAGTACATGGTGCCCCTGCAGGCCACCGCCATCCTGCTCCTGATCGCGGTGGTCGGGCGCGGTCGTGCTCGCCAAGCGCAAGGTGTAAGGGTAGACCGTGCCCAACGAAACCATCCCGCTGAGCTGGACCCTCGCGCTGAGCGCGATCCTCTTCGTCGTCGGGGCGGCGGGCGTGGTGGTCCGCCGCAACGCCATCATCCTGTTCATGTGCGTCGAGCTGATGCTCAACGCGGTGAACCTGGCCTTCGTCGCGCTCGTCCCCGTACGCCGGCGTCGCAGGGGCAGGTGTTCGTGTTCTTCGTGATCGCGGTCGCCGCGGCGGAGGCCGCGGTGGGGCTCGCCATCATCATCTCGGTCTTCCGGCACTCGGAGTCGGTGGACATGAAGAACTTCGGCCTTCTGCGCTGGTAGAGGACTCGCGATGCTCCTTATGCAAGAGGCCACGCACGGCGGGGGCCTTCCACCCGGTGGCGCCCTGGCTGATCCTCCTCCTCCCGCTGCTCGGGTTCGTGGTGAACGGGCTGGCGTCCGTGATCGCCGCGCGCCGCGCGCTCCCCGTGCTCCCCCCGGTGGGCGACCCGCACTGGGACGCCCACGGGCACCACCCCTCCGAGCAGGAGGGGCACGGCCACGGCGACCCGGCGCACCCCGCCGAGCACGACGACCACCACGACGACGCGCACGGGCACCACGGTCCCAAGCCGTGGACGCACACCCTCCCGTCGCTGGTGGCGCCGGGGGTGCTCCTGGGCGCCTTCGTGGTGGCGGTGATCAACTGGCTCGCCATGCGCGGCTTCATGCACGAGGCCGGCGAGCACCCCGTGTTCCAGGGGACGCGCCTGTGGAGCTGGATGCCGGTGGGCGACCTCCGGGTGGACGTGGCGCTCCTGCTGGACCCGCTCTCCATGCTGATGACGCTCATCATCACGGGGGTGGGGTTCCTGATCCACGTCTTCTCCATCGGCTACATGAAGGAGGACCCCGGGTACCCGCGCTACATGGCGTACCTGAACCTCTTCGTGTTCTTCATGCTGATCCTGGTGCTGGGCGCCTCCTACCCGGTGATGTTCGTGGGGTGGGAGGGGGTGGGGCTCTGCTCCTACCTGCTGATCGGCTTCTGGTTCAAGGAGAAGGCCAACGCGGACGCCGGGAAGAAGGCGTTCATCGTCAACCGCATCGGCGACTTCGGCTTCCTGATCGCGATGTTCCTGCTGTTCGCCAACCTGGGGACGCTGGACTTCGCCGACTACGAGGGCGGCTCCGGGAGCGTCTTCAGTGCCGCGGCCGACGGGCTCGCCTACGGCGGGCGCGGTGGTCACGGCGGTCTGCCTCTTCCTGTTCCTGGGCGCGGCCGGGAAGAGCGCGCAGATGCCGCTCTACGTCTGGCTGCCCGACGCCATGGCCGGCCCCACCCCGGTGTCCGCGCTGATCCACGCCGCCACCATGGTGACGGCGGGCGTGTACCTGGTGGTGCGCTCCTCGGTGCTCTTCACCATGGCGCCCGCGGCGTCGCTGGTGGTGGCGCTGGTGGGCGCGCTGACGGCGATCTTCGCCGCCACCATCGGCCTCAAGCAGTGGGACATCAAGAAGGTGCTGGCGTACTCCACCGTGTCGCAGCTCGGCTTCATGTTCGCGGCGGTGGGGATGGGGGCGTACGTGGCCGGCGTGTTCCACCTGATGACGCACGCCTTCTTCAAGGCCTGCCTCTTCCTGGGGTCGGGCGCGGTGATCCACTCCATGCACCACGCCCTGCACTCCACGCACTCGCACGCCGACGCGCAGGACATGCGCAACATGGGCGGGCTGCGCAGGTACCTGCCGGTCACCTTCGCCACCATGGGGATCGCGACGCTCGCCATCGCGGGCGTCCCGCCCTTCGCGGGCTTCTTCTCCAAGGACGAGATC
Organism: uncultured Gemmatimonadales bacterium; assembly: GCA_963733105.1. Classification (GTDB taxonomy): domain Bacteria; phylum Gemmatimonadota; class Gemmatimonadetes; order Longimicrobiales; family Longimicrobiaceae; genus JAFAYN01. Next base: position 280,148 of record CAVTCB010000019.1, read on the forward strand.
ATCGGCGCGGCCTGGCTGGGCGCGGAGGGGCACTCGCAGTTCTCGCGGGCGGAGCTGTTCGGGATCTCCGGGACGGTCTGGATGGGGCTGATCGGCGGGACGCTCACCCTCGCGGCGTTCATGACGGCCTTCTACATGGGCCGCATGATGATCTACACCTTCTTCGGCGAGAACCGCACGGGCGAGGCGGAGCGGCGGCACCTCCACGAGGGGAGCTGGACGCTTACGGTGCCCCTGATCGTGCTGGCGGCGCTCTCCACCCTGGGCGGCTTCCTCAACGTCGAGGAGGAGGTGCCGATCGTGAAGTGGTTCGACTTCGGGCAGGGGGCGGCGCTGCACCACTGGCTGCACCCGGTGATCGCCGGGTCGGAGGACGTGGTCCGCGCCAACCTGGGCGAGATCGCGGAGCCGCACCACGCCTGGTGGCCCATCGTCCTGGCCATCGTCATCGGGCTGGGCGGGCTGGCGCTCGCGTGGGCGCTGCTGTCGCGGCGCCGCCTGGGGACCGCGGAGACGGAGCTGAACTACCGCAACGCGCCGGAGCGGGTGCTCTACAACAAGTAGTACGTGGACGAGCTGTACGACCGCGTGGTGGTCCGGCCGGTCGGGGCGCTGTCGCGCTTCCAGGCGGGCTTCGACCGCTACGTGATCGACGGGCTGGTGGACTTCATGGGGCGGATGTCGCAGGGGCTGGGGCTGGCGGCGGGGCGCCTCGCAGACCGGCCAGCTGAACACCTACGCCTTCGTCATCATCGTCGGGGTGCTGGTGGTCCTCGGCACCTTCGTGGCACTCTGACGGACAGCGGACGGCAATGAATCTCCAAGGGTTCTACGACAGCCACTGGATTCTCACCTTCCTGATCTTCTTCCCGCTGCTGGGCGCCGTGGCCACGTACGCCGCGGGCGACCGCGGCTCGCGCATGGTGGCGCTGTGGGTGGGGATCGTGGAGTTCCTGGTCTCGCTCCCGCTCTTCTGGACCTTCGACCAGACGGGGAGCTGCCAGCAGCCGAGCACGCGCGGCGGGCTGACCACGCCGGAGCTGGTGGACGTGGCGATGCAGAACTGCGTCGCGGCCCGGTGGCTCCCCGAGTGGGGAATCCACTACCGGCTGGGGATGGACGGGATCTCGCCTGTTCATGGTGCTCCTGACCACGCTCCTCCTCCCGCTGATGGTGCTGGGCTCGTGGACCTACATCCGCGAGCGGCAGCGGTGGTTCTACGCCATGCTCCTGGCGCTGACCAGCGGGGTGGTGGGGGTGTTCGTGGCCGTGGACATGTTCCTGTTCTACGTGTTCTGGGAGATCATGCTGATCCCGATGTACTTCCTCATCGGGATCTGGGGCGGGAAGGAGCGCGTGTACGCGGCGGTCAAGTTCTTTTTGTATACCGCTTTCGGGTCGCTGCTGATGCTGGTGGCGATCCTGTACATGTTCTTCAAGGCGCAGGCGCTCTTCGGGACGCCCACCTTCTCGTACTTCGACTTCCAGCAGCTCGCCACGCTGATGACGCCGCGCGAGCAGGGGCTCCTGTTCGTCGCCTTCGCGCTGGCGTTCGCCATCAAGGTCCCGGTCTTCCCGTTCCACACCTGGCTCCCGCACGCGCACGTGCAGGCGCCCACCGCCGGCTCGGTGATCCTGGCCGGGGTGCTGCTGAAGATGGGGACGTACGGCTTCCTCCGCTTCGCGCTCCCGCTCTTCCCCATGGCCGCCGCCAGCGACACCGCCATCGGCCTGGCGATGGCGCTGGGGATCATCGGGGTGATCTACGCGGCCATGGTGGCGGCGGTGCAGCCCAACGCCAAGAAGCTGGTGGCCTACACCTCGGTGGCGCACCTGGGCTTCGTGATCCTGGGGATCTTCGCCTTCAACCTGCAGGGGATCCAGGGCGCGCTCCTGGTGATGATCGGGCACGGGCTCTCCACGCCCATGCTCTTCTTCCTGCTGGGGATGCTGTACGAGCGCCGGCACTCGTACGAGATCGACGACTTCGGCGGGCTGGCGGCCTCGGTCCCGGTGTTCGCGGCGATGCTGGTGTTCGCGGCCATGGCCTCGGTCGGGCTCCCGGGGACGGTGGGCTTCGTGTCGGAGTTCCTGGTGCTCCTGGGGACCTTCCGCTCCCACCCGATCGCGGCGCTGATCGCGGCGACCGGGGTGATCTTCGCCGCGTACTACATGCTCCCCATGGTGCAGCGGATCGTCTTCAACGCGCTCCGCTCCCCGGCCAACCGCCAGCATCCCCGACCTGAACGCCCGGGAGATCCTGGCTGCTGGCGCCGCTGGTGCTGCTGATCCTCTGGCTGGGCGTGTACCCGAAGCCGGTCCTGGACCGGATGCACCCCGCCGCGCAGCGCCTGGCCGACGGGATGGAGCAGGCCCGCGCCGCGTACGTGGCCATGCCCCCCTCGGTGCGGGACGTGGCCTCCGCGCCCCGCTGAACCCGAGCCGGTGATCCATGTTTGCTGAACGCGTGCTCGACCTGAGCCGGCAGTCCGACTACTTCTGGGCGCTCCTCCCGGAGATCGTGCTCTCCCTGTGGGCGATGGGGGTGCTCCTGGTGGACGTGTTCCAGAAGGGGAACCGGTCGGAGCCCTCCCGTCCCATGATCCCCTGGCTCTCCATCGCCGGGCTGGCCGTGACGGCGGTGGCGAACGCCATGCTCCTGGGCTTCCGGGAGAGCGGGGAGCCGGGCTGATCGCGGTGGACACCTTCCGGGTGTTCTCCAACTTCATCTTCCTCCTGGCGGCGGCGCTCTCCCTCTTCGTGTCCATGGGGTACCTGGACCGGAAGGGGATCAACCGGGGCGAGTTCCACGTCCTGGTGCTCTTCGCCACGGTGGGGATGATGCTGATGGGCGGGGCGCGCGACCTGATGATGATGTTCGTCGCGCTGGAGGTGATGTCGGTGTCCATCTACGTGCTGGTGGGCTTCGACCGGATGGACCCGCGCTCCTCGGAGGGGTCGCTCAAGTACTTCCTCCTGGGGGCGTTCTCCAGCGCCTTCTTCCTGTACGGGATCGCGCTCATCTTCGGGGCCACGGGCTCCACCAACCTGGGGGTGATCGGGCCGCGGGTGGCGGACGGGGTGCGCTCGGGGAGCCGATGCTCCTGGCGGGGGCGGCGCTGGTGATGGTGGGGCTGGGGTTCAAGGTGGCGGCCATGCCGTTCCACATGTGGACGCCGGACGCCTACGACGGCGCGCCCACGCCGGTGACGGCGCTGATGTCCACCGGGGTCAAGGCGGCGGCGTTCGCGGCGCTTCTTCCGCGTGTTCCGGGTGGCGTTCGCGGGCGATGTACGAGCACTGGGCCACGGCTGGTCTTCTGGCTGGCGGCCGTCACCATGGTGGTGGCGAACCTGGTGGCGGCCACGCAGGGGAGCCTGAAGCGGATGCTGGCCTACTCGTCCATCGCGCACGCGGGCTACCTGCTGGTGGCGCTCATGGCGGCGCAGACGGGGGGCGCGGCGGCCTTCCTCTTCTACCTCCTCGTGTACACGCTGATGACGGCGGGCGCCTTCGGGATGCGTGATCGCCAACGGGCGCGGGACGGAGGAGTGGGTCACGCTGGAGGACTTCGCGGGCTTCGGCTGGCAGCACCCGCTCCTGGGGGCGGCCTTCTCGATCTTCCTGCTTTCCCTGGCGGGCTTCCCGCTGACGGCCGGGTTCCTGGGCAAGCTGTACATCCTGCGCGCGCGCCAGTCGAGGGCGGGCTCCAGGTGCTGGCGGTGATCCTGGTGCTGGCCTCGCTGGTGTCGTACTTCTACTACCTGCGCGTGATCGTGGTGATGTACATGCAGCCCTCCCGCGCCGGAGTGGAGGCGCCGGCCGCCGTCCCCGGGGCGCGCGCTTCGCGCTGGGGGCCGCGGCGGCGCTGGTGCTCCTCCTCTTCTTCGGCGCCTCGTGGGAGCGCGACGGCCGGCCGGGCGGGCCGCTCGCCTGGGCGCGGGAGAGCGCGGCGTCGCTGCACCGCCCGCTCCCCAGGCCCCGCTCTACGGGTTCGACCCGTAGCCGGGGCGGGGCCGCGGGGCGCGACAGGAGCGGCCCGGCGCGAGGCCGGGCCCTCCTCGTTGCATGCAGCTTGCGTGAGGGCGGTACGGGCTTCGCACGGGGAACGGGAAAGGGGACAGGGATGAAGCAGCGCGACCGGGACAAAGGCGGGGACGGGGACGAGGGGAAGGGGCGGCTGGGCAAGGCCGGCAAGGCGGCGGCGGGGTTCGCCGCGGCGGCGCTGGCCGCGTACGGGGTGTACCTGCTGGGCACGCTCCCGCGCGCGGCGGCGCCCGGTGACCGAGCTCCCCAACGCGCTCGACCTGCGGCTGGACTACGTCCCCTGGGGACGACGCTGCACTACGCCTACTACTCCCGCCGGGGGAAGGGGCGCCCGCTGGTCTTTCTGCACTCCATCAACGCGGTGGCGTCGGCGCACGAGATGCGGCCCGCTGGTGCAGCGCTTCCAGCGGCGAGAGCGACCGCCCGCTCTGGCTCTGGAGTGGATGGGCTTCGGGCACAGCGACCGCCCGGACGTGGAGTACGACCCGCGCGCTCCTGGAGGACCAGCTGGAGCACTGGCTGGGGCAGGTGGTCCCCTTCGCGGGGGGCGTCGACGTGGTGGGGCTCTCGCTGGGGGCCGCGTACGCGGCCGAGGTGGCGCGCCGCCGCCCCGACCTGGTCCGCTCGCTGGTGGCCATCGAGCCGGCGGGGCTGGGGGACGACCCGGCGGAGATCGGGCGGGTGTGGTCGCGCCTCCTCTTCACCCTCCCGGGGGTGCAGCAGGCCTTCTACGACCGGCTCACGAAGCCGGAGGCGCTCTACCGCTTCGCGCGCGACAACCTGTTCACCCCGGAGTTCGGGGTCCCCGAGGAGTACGTGGAGTACGGGGCGGAGACCGCGCGGGTGGAGGGGGCCTCGCGCCCGCTGGACGAGTTCCTGAGCGGGCGCCTCTTCCCGGACTACGCGCGGGAGTCGTTCCGGCGCCTGCGCCAGCCCCTCCTGGTGGTGTACGGGACGGTGGAGGAGCGGCGGATGGAGTCGTTCACCGCGCTTCCCGAGCTGGAAGGCCGCCCGGGGGTGGAGATCGTCCCGATGCAGACCGGCGGCCTGCCGCACTGGGAGCGCGCCGGGGACGTTTTCGAGCGGATCCGCGACTTCCTCGCGCGGGTGGAGGAAGGCGCCGCCGTGGCCTCCACCTGACCGGTCCGCGCCGGTCTTCCGGGCGGGGCCTCCCGGTCCCGCCCGCACCGCCTTTTCCGGAGCACTGAGATGAAGCGAAGCCGTGCGGGCGCCCTCGCGGCGCCGGCGCTCCTGGGCGTCCTGGCGCTCGCGGGGTGCGGGGGCCGGGGCGCGGACAAGGGCGCCGCGGCGGAAAGCGCCGCGGTCGACACCACCAACGCCGGCGCCCTGGACGGCCTCTCCACGCAGCAGATCGAGGCCCAGGCCCAGCCCATGTCGCAGGAGGAGGCCATGCGGCGCGGGATCATCGACACCACCATCCACGTGGAGAGCCTGTCGTCCGACGACGGCATCCTCGGCCCGGGTGAACGGCTCCCCCCGAGCCCGCGGCCGACACGGCGCCGCCGCCGGCCACGCCGTAAAGGCGCGCCGGGCCGGCTTCGGCCGCTCCGGGCTCGCTGGACAGCGGCGGGCGGCCGCTATCGTACCGCCGCCGGGGAGCCTGCGGCGGCTGCGCGAACACGATGCGGAGGAGCTGCGCGTGAAGAGCATCGTCTTCGCGTGAAGCGCGTCCCGGACACGGAGACGCGCGTTCGCATTGCGGGTGACGGGAGCTCGATCGAGACGGCCGGGGTCAAGTACGTCCTCAACCGTACGACGAGTTCGCCGTGAGGCCGGCGCTCAAGCACAAGGAGGCGGGCGGGGAGCGGGGAGGTGACGGTGGTGACCGTGGGGGGCTCAGGAGCGCGGAGACGCTGCGCACCGCGCTGGCCATGGGCGCCGACAAGCCGCTCCTCCTCAAGACGGGCGGGCCGCTGGAGGGGCTGGCCGTGGCGCGGGCGCTGGCGGAGGAGATCCGCGGGCGCGAGCCGACGCGCGGAGCAGGTGGACCGGCACTCCCTTTGCGCCGTCGAGTTCCACGATCTCCTCGCTCAGGTAGCCGGCGCCGTAGGCCACGTCCAGTTCCGGGTGGTGATACAGGCGCTTCAAGTCGTAGGAGCGCAGCACCGTCAGCAAGACCTCGTCGGCGCCCGACAGGTACCGCCGCTCGAACCAGTCGTCGCTCTCGAAGCGGCGTTTGCCCCATCCGGCATCGCGCGAGGAAGGAACCGAGGTGAACCCGGCCACTGTCATCGGAATGGAAGCGGTGGAGCGCGCGTCCTTCACGACCAGGCCGGCGTAGCTGTGAATGACGGTGGGCACCAGGGCCAGCAGAACCACGGCGCACGCCGCCGGAACGTAGCGAGTCGAAATCACGCGCGGGCCTCCGTGGGAGTGGGGGGCACGACGGCCTCGGATGCGGAGTTGGTCCCGCCGAGCCAGAAGATGATCGGCAGGGCCAGCGCGAACGTCATCATGCCCGAGGCGGGGTGAATCCAGGTCTCCAGAATCTCGGGGCCCCGCCACACCACCAGCACGACCAGCAGGATGACCCGCAGCATGTTGGAGGCGATCGCGATCGGAGCGGCGCCCAGCAGCACCAGCATGCGGCGGGACGGCGACGTCGTGGAATAGGCCGTCAGGAACGCCACGGCCATCGCGGCATAGAGCGTCGAGAAGCCGCTGCAGGCGTCGGCCACCTGCAGCGTGCCGCGGGCCATGTGCAGGGTGGTGCCCTCGACGAATATCGGGATGCCAAGCATCGGCACGACGACCGACGTGGCGGCGGTGACCATGTGGCGAAGCGCCAGATGGATGTTCTCGGTCAACCCCAGCGGGATCGGAAGCGCGAAGGCCAGGAACGCCAGCGGGAACGCGATTGCCCGCGTGCGCTCCGCGCCGATGAGGAGCAGCGACAGTCCCGGCAACGCCAACACCAGGGACGCGGCCGACAGCAACTCGGTGTGCATGCCGGCGTCCAGTGCCTGCAGGATCATCGCGGGCACAAGGAACAGAAAGCCCCAGCGGCTGGAGCTGACCGGCAGGTGCGGCCGCTGCTTCAGCTCCTGGTAGACGAAGTACGCCACGACCGGCGGGATCAGCAGGCCGTGGGCGTTGTGCCACACGCTGAACGTCCAGCGGTCCCAGAGCCAGATGAGCGTCGGGACATACAGGACCAGGAGCTCGATCCCCAACAGCCAGAGGACGACTCGCATCGGCAGGCCTACTGGTCCAGCACCGTCAGCTCGTGACGGGCCTCGGGAAAGTTGGGTTGAAGTTTCAGCGCCATCTCGAATGATTCGCGGCCCTTCACTCGATCGCCGCTGGCGGCCAGGGCCAGGCCGAGATGATAGCGAAACGTGGGGTTGTCGGGCGCCTTGCTGACGGCACGCTCGAAAGGCTCCACAGCCAGGATGGGGAGCTGCTTCCGGATGTATACCCAGCCCAGCGTGTCCCAGGCTTCGGGAAAGTCCGACATCAGCTCCACGGCCCGTTGCGCCAATTGGAGGGCCTCGTCGAGATTCTGCTGCTCCTGGGCGTAGATCCACGCGAGGTTGTTGGCCGCCACGGCCGCCTGCGGTTCGATGTTCAGCAGCTCCTGGTAGCGGCGCTTGGCCTCGGCCGGGTCCTGTTGCGCGTGCACCAGCATCGCGGCCATGGTGCGGGCCGCCACGTTCGCCGGATTGGCCTTCACGACGGCGTCCAGTTCCGCCCGCGCGATGTCCATCCGCTTCTGCTCGCGATAGATCTCGCCAAGCAGCACGTACGGCTCGATGGTGGTCGGCGCCCGTTCGATGGCTTTCCGGAGCACACGCTCCGCTGAGGCCAGGTCTCCAGACTGCACGTAGACCTTGGCGGCCACCAGTAGAAGAGCCGGGCTGCTGTTATCGACCTTCAGCCGCTGCTCGACGCGCGCGCGCGCCTGGTCAAGGCGTTTCTCCTGGACGTCCAGCATGGTCAGGCCGGTCAAGGCGGCTATCGAGCCGGGCTCCGAGTTGAAGGCCAGCTGGAACGCAGCGCGGGCACCGGAGGGGTTGCCTTTGAGGAGGAACAGGGTTCCGCGCAGCGACTGGGCGGACGGGGCCCGGGGATACACGGCCAACAGGCGATCGATCTCCGATTCGGCACGTGTCAGGTCGTTTTGGGCGATGAGCGCGCGCGCCAGCACGAGCCTGGCCTCCGGCACGTTGGGCGCGTTGCTCACGGCCTCGGAGGCGAGGCCAACCGCCGCGTCGGCTTCGCCGCGCTCGATGTTCAGTTGGGCCAGCTGCACCTGCGCGGCAGCGGCCCGGGGGTTCAGACGCAGTACCTCGTTGAACGACTTGACTGCCCCTTCGCGCTGGCCGGTCATGGCCAGCAGCGTGCCGCGAAGGAAGATGGCGCCCACGTCTCTTGGCGCAGCGCTGACTGCAGTCGAAACCCGCTCGAGCGCCTGCGTCAGGCGCCCCTCGACCATCAGCCATCTTGCCTTGACCTGCAGCGCGCCCGAGTGGTTGGGCTGGAGCGCCAGCACGTCGTCCAGCATTCGCGACGCGAGCGTGCGGTCTCCCAGGCCGTAGGCCAGCTGCGCGAGCCGTGTCTGGGCATCGGGGAAGGTGCCGGGGTCCTTGAGCATGGGATCGAGCACCGACTGGGCTTCCTTGATTCGGTTGAGTCGCGTGTAGTACTCGGCCAGCGCGAACCGGGCGCGGGGCGATTTCGTGGCCTCCGCGACAACCTTCAGAGGCTTCTCGGCCTGCCCCTCTCGACCGGTCCCGATGTAGACGGCGGCAAGAGCCCGGTTGGCGAGGGCGTCCTTGGGGTCAATGGCGAGGGCGACTTTGAGCGACTCCTCCGCCATCGCAACGTTGCCGGTGGCCAGCTCGAAGTGCGCAAGCGCAAGCCGGGCGCGGATTGACTTGGGATCCAGCTCCACGGCTTTCTCGAACGCGTCCTTCGCGGCTTGCCGCTGGCCCTGCGCCATCTTGAGAAGGGCAAGGTTCGTGTAGCTCGCCGCATGCTGCGGGTCCAGCTGCACCGCCTCCTCGATCTCCCGGATGCCGCCTTCCAGGTCGCGCAAACCCACCAGGGCATTGGCGTACAACAGCTGCGCCTCGATGTCCCGCGGGTTCTTCCTCAGCACCGCTTCGACGCGCGTGCGCACATCCTCGAACTGGCCGGCCATGAAGAGTACCGTCGCGGCCTTCTTCTGCACGTCGGCATCGGCGGGCATCAAATCCGCGGCGCGCTGGTACTCACGGTACGCGCCCTCGGGATTACCCGAGGCGGCAAGCGCATCGGCCAATCCCAGGCGGGCAACGCCCAGCCTGTCGTCAATCTGGAGCGCATTCCGGTATTCGAGAATGGCTTCTATGTAGCGCTTCTCAGCCGCGAGGCGCCGGCCGTTTTCCACATACCGCTGCTTGGCCACCTCCGGATCCGTACAACCCAGAGCCATCGCGACCAGCACGAGCAAGGCGGCGCGTGGCAGGGGTGGCATCCAACCAGCCACCGTGAACCTGGTGACGTGGTCGCTCACAGAGACGACAGCAGCTTCCGCGCCTCGGCGTAATCGGGCTTGAGCTTCAGCGCTTCCTGAACCGCGGCGCGTGCGCGCGCGTTGTCACCGGACCTCGAGAGCGCGAGCGCGAGGTGATAGTGATAGGAAGCGTTGTCGGGCGCTTTCTCGACGCTTCGCTCGAAGGCCGGGACGGCCAGGGCCGGCAGCTCCTTCTTGTAGTAGATCCAGCCGATGGTGTCGCTGACCTCCGGGTTTTCGGGCAGCTTGGTCGCCGCACTCTGTGCCAGCCGAAGGGCCTCATCCAGCTTCTCCCCTTCTTCGGCGTAGATCCAGGCCAGGTTGTTCGCCGCCACGGCGGCCGTCGGGTCCGCGTTGATGATGGTCTCGTAGCGCTTCTTCGCGTCGCCCGTCTTGTTCTGCGAGTGGACGATCATCGCCGCCATGGTCTGAGCCGCGATGTTCTTCGGGTCCCGCTGGGACATCTGGTCGAACTCGGCTCGCGCCGCGTCCAGCTTGCCGGTCGACATCAGGACGGTGGCCAGCATGCCGTACGCCCGCGTCGAAGACGGATCGTACTGGATGGTTCGGCGGAGCATCGTCTCCGCACGGCCCATATCTTTCTGCGCGCCGTAGACCTGCGCCGCCAGCATCGTCAGGTCGGGGTTGTTTGGCTGCGCGGCGAGAAGTGTCTCGATTCGGGCGCGGGCCTGCGGCACCCTGTTCGTGTAGAGATCGACGCCAATCAGGCCAGCCAGGGCTTCGATGGAGTTCGGACTCAGCGACAGCGCCTTCTCGTAGGACGCTCTGGCCCCGGCCGGATCGTTCTTCGATCATCCGCACGGCGCCATTGAGGGCAAGCGCCGTGCTGGCATTCGGAAACTCCTTGAGGAGCGTGGCCACCTCTTGTTCGGCGCGTCCGATCTCGCGCTTGGCGATGAGACCCCGGATCAGGCTGGCTCTGGCCAGGGGGTTACCGGGCGCGTTGGCCAGGGCGCCCTCTGCATGGGTCACTGCGCTGTCGGCCGTGCCTTCCTGCAACGTGAGACGCGACAGGTACAGCTGCGCGGCCGTCGCTCGCGGATTGAGACGAAGCACCTCGTTGAAGGAGGCGATCGCCTCCGTGCGCTGGCGAAGCCTCACCTGCAGCGTGCCCAGGGCATAGTGCGCTGCGACCGAGTTCGGGTTGGCCTTCACCGCGGCCTGCGCGCTGTCTCGGGCTTCAGGGAGCTTGTTTTCGGCCTGCAGGAAATTGGCCTTCAGCAGGAGGGCAGTGGAATTGCCTGGATCGCGTTTGATGGCAGCGTCCACCAGGCTGTGTCCGCGCGGTTTGTCGTTCTGCGCATACGCGATCGCAGCAAGCCGCGGTTCCGCCTCCCCGGAGGTGGCGGGCGCTTTCGTCAGTGGCTGCAGCACGCCGACCGCGTCGTCGTACCGGCGAACGGCGGTGTAGTAGTCGGCCAGCTGAAATGCGGCCTCCGGAATGCCGGAATCGGCGATCGTCTTGAGATAGGGTTCGGCCTCGGCGATGCGGCGGGAGCTCATGTACAGGACGGCCAGCGCGTTGTTCGCCAGGACGTGCTTCGAATCCACCTCCAGAGCACGTTTCAGCGACGTTTCGGCCGCGCCCACGTCGCCAGCGGACCACTGGAAGTTCGCCAGTGACAGCCAGGCGATGATCGATCGGGGATCGACTTCGACCGCCTTCTGATAGGCCGCCAGGGCCTGATCCTTCTGACCCTGGGCAAGGCGAAGCACTGCCAGATTGGTGTAGGTCAGCCCGCGCTCGGGATCCAGCTCGATAGCACCCTCAATCTCCTTCACGGCTCCATCGAGGTCCTTGAGCCCGGCGAGCGCGTTCCCGAGGAGGAGCTGTGCTTCGACGTTGGTGGGATCCCGTTCGACAACGGGCAGTATCCTGGAGCGCGCGTCGTCGAACTGGCCCCCCAGGAGCAGGAACGTTGCGGCCTTGATCTGCGCGTCGTTGTTCAGCGGCAGCAGGTCGGCCGCGCGCACGTACTCGCGATATGCGCCCTGCGGGTTGCCGGCCGCCGCGTAGGCGTCGCCCAGCTTGAGGCGGGCCTCGCCGTACTTCTCGTCCTGCTGAATGGCGTTGCGGAACTCGACTATGGCCTCTTGGTACTTCTTCTCCTTGAGGAAGCGCTCGCCGTTGGCGAAGAACTCCTTCTTGGCCTGTTCTGTGTCGGAACAACCGGCCACGCTGGCGGCAATCGCCAGCAGAACCAACCAGGTTCGTGCCTTTTTCATAGCGTTTCGATCTCTCCCCGCCGCCCGGACGGCCGCAAACCGACTATAGTGCCCGAGCAAAGTTTCCGCCACCCATCCATTCTTCGGTGGATTTGGCTGATTCCGCGCGACTTCGCACAGGAAAACACTGGGGACCGCGGCTGGTAACCCTGCACTCGATCGTCGGAAGTCTCTCTGAGTGGCGACTTCCGTCGAGTCGCCCTGGGACTTTACAGATCGACAAGACGCCGGGTTCGGGAATCTCCCAAGGTCGCGGCCAGAGGTCCCAAAGTTCAAGCGAGAGAGGACTTGTAATCGCGGTGCCGTCGAGTTCCCTAGGCATTCTGTCGATCCGCCCCTCGGATCAGGTTTTGCTGAACCTGGGCCATCCGGACTCGGCGCCCTCGCAGGCGTCGGACTCGGACAAAGTCTTCCTGGAAAGGCCGTGGGGGCAGGGATCGTTGACGAAACTCACCCGGCCGGGAGACTAGTAGAAAGGCCCAGGATCGGGTCGTAATTGACAAGTCGATGTTTTTGAGTCAGTTACGGTGATTGGCTGGGAGGCAGGAGGCTGGGTAGGCTTCTTGCTAATGTAGCCGGGCAACAAGGCTAAATAGCCCGCGCGGAGCGGGATGTCGGCGGGCTACTGAGGCCGGCCAGAGAAATCATCGGAGGAAGGGTAAAGACAATGAATCGATTCTTCACGAAGAGCATCGCGCTCATCGCTCTGGTCGGCGCGGTCACAATGTTCACGACGAGCAAGGCTGAGGCAGCGTTCATCGCTTACATCTGCGACGACGCGGCCTGTGCGTCGGCGGCGGCGATGTCATCGTCACCGACGAAGGCGGGGGTGATGGCGCCTCAGGGGTTGTGGGAAGCATCGTGGTTGTTGGAGGCTTGGTTGCGGGGTTCTGCGGCCGCGTTGCCATCTCCAGGAAATAGCCGAAGCCGCTCTCCCTGAATTCGGCGAACGCGGCGAGCGCCGCGCGTTCCTGCTCGGACTCCGCCGGCAGCTGGTCGGCGATGCCGAGCACCGGTACGAGCAGGTTGGTGTGGACGCCGAGCAGCCCGTCGGGCGCCTGCCGGCTCATCAAGTCGGTGACGGCGGCCCCCACGTCGCCGCCCTGGGCGACGTAGCGGGTGTAACCGAGGCGGTTCATGAGGACGCCCAGGCCCGAGCGACTCCGTGGGGCCCGCGTCCCAGCCGAGCTACGTCGGCTCGCCCGAGAAGCCGTAACCGGGCAGCGACGGCATCACGAGGTCGAACGCGTCCTCGGGACGGCCCCCGTAAGCGGTAGGGTCGGTGAGCGGCCCGACGTCTCGAGCTGCTCGATGATCGAGCCGGGCCAGCCGTGCGTGATGATCATCGGCACCGCATTCTCGTGACGGCGAGCGCACGTGGATGAAGTGGATGTCCAGGCCGTCGATCTTGGTGGTGAACTGCGGCAGCGCGTTCAGCCGCTCCTCGCACTTCCGCCAGTCGTAGTCCGTCGTCCAGTAGCGCGCCAGCGCCTGCATCGCGGCGAGCTGCACGCCCTGCGAGCGGTCGTCGACGAGCTCGCTGGAAGGCCAGCGCGTCGCCTCGATCCGGCGGCGCAGCTCAGCGAGCTCCGCATCGGGAATCTGGACCTGGAAGGAACGTACGTCGGTGCCCGCCGCGGACGGGTGGAGGATGCTCATGCGGGTCTCCTTTCAAGACCTCACCGGGATGGGTCCGATGACGCCGTCAAGCCTGCTCGGCTCGCCTGCGCGTCGCGCCCGTGGGTCACCGGTCGACTCACTGGTCGTTCCGGAGGACCAGGGTGTGTGCCCGGGGGTCACGGGCGCGAGGGGTCACGTCGGGTGCGATCGTGGCGGGCCATGAGCGACGCCCACATCTCCCGCGGCTTCACCGGGCGCAGACGCGAGACCGGCGATCCCGCTCGCATCCCGCCCGGGCAGTACCTGACGCGCGACTTCCCGGTGCTGTCGGCAGGCCCGACGCCGCACACGCCGCTCGACCGGTGGACCTTCACGATCGACGGCGCGGTGGACGGCGCTCGGACCTGGACGTGGGAGGAGCTCGCTCGCGCTGCCCCACGAGACGCCGACCGTCGACATCCACTGCGTGACGAAGTGGTCGAAGCTCGACACCAGCTGGCGGGGCGTCTCGGTGGACACGCTGCTCGAAGACGTCGACACGGCGGCCGAGTACGTCACGGCCTGGTGCGACGGCGGCTACACGACCAACCTCGCGCTCGAGGACGTCACCGAGGGCAGGGCCTGGGTCGTCCACGAGTACGACGGCGAGCCGCTGGACGCCGAGCACGGCGGCCCGGCGCGGCTGCTGGTCCCGCATCTGTACTTCTGGAAGAGCGCGAAGTGGGTGCGCGGCCTCGCGCTGACGCTCGATGACGAGCCCGGCTTCTGGGAGACCTACGGCTACCACAACCACGGCGACCCGTGGCTGGAACAGCGCTACCAGGGCGACTGAGCTGGCAGTTCGCCCGCGTGGTCGAGCGTCGTGACCGAGACGCGCGCGGGCGAAGAGCATCGTGCTCGACCTGCCCGGCTGGCCCGGCCATCGCGCCGGCCAGCACGTGGACATCCGCCTCACCGCCGAGGACGGCTACCAGGCGCAGCGCAGCTACTCGATCGCCTCCGCGCCCGAGGACGACCTCCTCACGCTCACGATCGAGCGGCTCGACGACGGCGAGGTCTCCCCGTACCTCACGGACGTGCTCGAGCCCGGCGACGAGCTCGAGCTGCGCGGGCCGATCGGCGGCTACTTCGTCTGGGAGGCGTCGCTGCCCGGGCCGCTGCAGCTGATCGCCGGCGGCTCGGGCATCGTCCCGCTGCGAGCGATGCTGCGCCACTGGGCCGCGGCGGACCGGCCGGTCGCGGCGCGCCTCCTGTACTCCGCGCGCTCGCTGGACGACGCGATCTACCGCGAGGAGCTGCTGGGCCTCGCCGCCTACGACGAGGCTCGACGTCCGGATCGCGCTGACGCGGGCGTGGCCCGCCGGCTGGTCAGGCCATCGCGGGCGCATCGACCGCGCGCTCGTCGACGCGGTGGCATGGCCGCCGCAGGAGCGGCCGCGCATCTACGTGTGCGGGCCGACCGGCTTCGTCGAGGCGGCCGCGGAGCTGCTGGTGGAGAGCGGCCACCGACCCGACAGCATCAGGACCGAGCGCTTCGGACCGACAGGAGGCTGAGCCATGGACGCCCTCGACGGCAACGCGATCGCCGGCGAGCTCTTCGCGGCCTTCGGCCACGAGATGACCACCGTCGTCGGCACGTGCACGAGCTGTGGCGCCAGGCTCGGCGATCGCCGAGCTGCGCGTCTACGTCAGCGGGCCCGGCACCGTCGCCCGGTGCCCTGGCTGCGCGAGCGTCGCGATCGTGCTCGCACGCGGCACCGCCCGCTTCGCCGGCTACGAGCTCGCCGATGGATCCGCGGGGTGAGCTCAGGCCAGGACGAACTCGGACTCGGAAACGGGTAGCGCATTCGCCAGCTCATGGCGGGAGTGGATCCCGAGCTTGGCGAACACCTTGCGCAGGTGCCACTCCACGGTGCGCGGACTGAGGAAGAGTCGCGCACCGATGTCCGGGTTCGACAGTCCATCGCGAGCGAGCCGCGCGATCTGCCGCTCCTGCGGAGTCAGCTCATCGCGCGTCTCGGCGGTCCGCGTGCGCACCCTCTCGCCCGTGGCCAGCAGCTCACCCTGGGCGCGTTCGGCAAATGCCTCCATCCCGATGGTCACGAACAACTCGTGTGCTCTGCGGAGTTGCTCGCGGGCGTCCTTACGCCGACCGTCGCGGCGCAGCCACTCCCCGTAGAGGAGATGCGCGCGTGCGAGGTCGGGCCGGAGTCGCGTGCGCCCCAGGCGGTCGATGGCCTCGCGGTACAAACGCTCGGCGGCCTCGCCGTCGCTCAGCAGTGCGCGCGACCGGGCATGGATGCCGAGTGCCCAATCGGTGTCGCAGGCCTCCGTCTGCTCGCCGAGTCGCGTGAGAGCGCCCCTTGCAAGCTCGGCGTTCTCGGTCCTGGTGGCAGCCTCGATCAGCTCGCTCAGCGCCCACGTGGCGATGAACAGCTCGGGCGTGTGCTCGCTCGCCTCCACGGCCGCGGCGAGCGCCTCCTCGTAGTGGCCGAGGCCGTTCATGAGAATGCTGTTCGCCCAGTGCGCGTACTGGACTGCGGTCCCCTGGCCGCCGGCGGTGGCTTCCGTGATCGTGCCGTCGATCAGCTCGGTGGCCTCGTCCTCCCGGCCGCGGATGCCCGCGAGCGCGATCGCGGCGTACGGGCCGATGCGGCTGCCGGTCGCCTCCTTGACGGCATCGACCTCCGCCACCAAGCAGCGTGGCGCTCGCGAAGTCGCCGCCCAACGCGTAGGCCTGACCGCACCCGTTGCCCGTGGCGGCGAGGACCGCGAGCGCCCCGAGAGTCGCGGGCGAGTCGAAGCGCGCGCGTGCCGATCTCGAGACAGCTGTCGTAGTCCCACAGGAGGTTCGCCGCCCGCGTCGCCAGCAAGCCCCCTCGGAGCATCTCCTCCGCGGAGACCTCGGTACTCGCAAAGGCGGCGACGGCGCGCCGCAGCACGGGTGCTGCGGCGCGGCGCCCTTCGGTGAAGAACAGCGCGAGGCCGTCCAGCAGCAGATCGCGAGGAAGCGGGGGATCCGCCCTGGGCGCGGTCGCCACGGCGCGCGAGACGTCGCGCAGGCTGCTGCCGGCGCTCGCCATCCGGCCGGCGAACAGCGCTGCGCCCCACGCATCGAGATACGTGTCGCGCGAGAGGCGTACGTCGAGCGGCTCGAGCCTCCTTGCGGCCTGGAGCAGCAGCAGCGGGGCGTCGCCGCCGCGCTTCTGGGCAAACGCGACCTCGGCCTGGAGCCGATCCAGGCGGGCTCGCGCGAAGTCGTCGAGCGGCCCGGCCTCCGCGGCCGCCAGCAGCCCACGAGCCACATCGAACGCCCCAGCCCCCAGGTTGGCCTGGGCGGCTGCGAGGGCTCTGTCGGCTCGCCGGGCGGGATCGCCCGTCAGCGCAACCGCACGCCGTAGAAACGCGGCCGCGGCCGCAAAGCCGCCACGCGCCTGCGCCCGGCCCGCCGAACGCTCGAGCTCGAAGGCGACCTCCTCGTCAGGCCCCGAAGCCGCAGCAGCCAGATGCCACGCACGACGATCTGGATCGACGTCTTGATCCGTCACCTCCGCCAACGCCAGGTGGGCCGCCCGGCGCTCCGGCCCGCCGGCAGATCGGTACACGGCTGAGCGCGCCAAGGGATGGCGGAAGGTCACGCGTTCTTCGAGTGCCAGCAATCCGTTCGTCTCGTCGACCGCAGAGAGCGCGATCCCGAGGCGTTCGCAAGCGCGCTGCAACAGCAGCGGATCGCCGACCGGGTCGGCCGCTGCGACGAGCAACAGACGTCGCGCGTCCTCGGGGAGGGTCTCGAGTCGTCGGAGGTAGCTCTTCTCGATCCGTTTCGAGAGATCGGGGGCCTCCGGCATGCCGAACCCACCGGCCAGCTGCGTCGGTGTCAACCCTCGGGGCAGCTCGAGTAACGCGAGCGGGTTTCCTCGTGTCTCCGCGAGGATCCTGTCGCGTACTCGCTCGTCCAACGCGAACCGCATCGTCGAGCCCAGCAGCGCGCGGGCATCACCGTTGAGCAGGCCCCGCACCTCGAGATCCGGCAGGTGCCGAAGCTCCTCGCCAGGCTCGCGTGCTGCGAACACGAGCCCCACCGGCTCAGCCAACAACCGGCGAGCGACGAACGCGAGCGTCAGCGCCGAGGCCTGATCCAGCCACTGCGCGTCGTCGATGACGCAGAGCAGGGGACGCTCCTCGGCCACCTCCGAGACCAGGCTCAAGACCCCCAAGCCGACGAGAAACCGGTCCGGGGCTGTGCCCGAGCTGAGCCCGAACACGATCTCCACGGCCTGACGCTGTGGAGCCGGCAGCCGCTCGAGCCGATCGAGCAGCGGTGCGCACAACTGATGCAGACTCGCGTAGGCCAGCTCCATCTCGGACTCCACCCCCACCGCCCGGACGACGGTGAGATCCGACGCCGACTCGATCAGGTACTCCAGCAGCGCCGTCTTCCCGATCCCAGCCTCGCCCCGCAGAACCAATGAGCGGCTCTCGCCCTGCCGGATCGCCCCGACCAACCCGTCCAGCAGGGCGCACTCGCGAGCCCGGCCCTTCAGGCTCGTTTGCCGCCCCGGTCCGGGGAAACGATCTTCCATCGTCCCAGAGCGATCCTAGAGCGCGCACCGCGAGCCTCACAAGCTCGGATCTCAGCAGCTACTCGGGTGCAAGCTCCCGACGGTTCGTCTGATATATGTCGCGAGTCGTGGGAATGGCCGGCGCCTCAGGCCCGACGCGCTGCCAGCGGACGCGGAACGGGGCGATTCGACTCAGTGCATCAGTCCCGAAGTGGCGCTGAAGACGTCGCCCGCTCCTCGAAGGACCAGCGCGCGCACCGGTCGTCTTCATCGCTGATCCGGCGGTGGCGGTGCGTGGATCACGCGGATGCTGCGGCGGGGACCGCCGTCACCGCCTGCCAGGCGAGGCGGCAGGCGGCCGTCCGGTGAGGCCGCCAGGCCTCGGCCATCGCTGCGAGCTCCTTGGGTGTCGGGCGCTCGGGGAGATCGAAGATGAGCCTGATGCCGTTGAGGAGGCCGATGTCAGCCGCAGCCAGCACGTCGTCGCGCCCGAGGTCGAAGATCAGAACACCTGCGCCGTCCACGGCCCACTCCGGGCAGGGCGATCAGCGCCTGGTAGGCATCGTCGTCGCTGAGGTCATCGAGGCCTCCGAGGTCGATATCCCCGGCCGTCACGGCCCGCGCGATGCCCTGCAGCGCGCGCACCTTCGCCCACGACATCCCCGCGGTGCGCAGCGCCTCGGGCTCGCTGTCGAGGATGCGCTGTGGCGAGAGCTCGCCGCCGAGAGCCTCGAGCACGCGGCCGTAGATCGTCGCCGCGGCCTTGGCGGAGAGCTGCTGGTCGACGATCGCGAGCGCCAGGGTCCCGAACCGCTCGTCGGTGCGCACCCGCCCTACGAGGCAGCGGCTCGGGGCGTCCCCATTGCTCGATCGCCCTCGCGAACGCCGGCTCGAGCTGTCCCAGAGCGTCGAACTCGTCTTTTTTCGTCGGCAGCATCCGGCGTTCAGCAGACGTCTATCTATCGCTGACCGGGCTGGGATGATAAGCCCGTATCCCGGGGCCTCGCTTGAGTCATTCGACTGAATCTTGCGGGGAACCGCGTCGAGGCAGGTTGCTCGCCGGTTGCGCGGCGCCCTTGCGCGACCGTTACCCGCGGTCGCGCGCGGTCACATTCGCTCGCCCGTGATCGGACGGTTGTACACGACCGTCCACGGCCGGCGCCCGCGCCGCCGCCGGTAGAGTTCCACCCGTGGCCCTGCATGCGACGACGATCCGGTTCGCTGACCGGGCCTATACGGCGATCGCTCGCGCAGCCGATGCGCAGGGGATCAGCGTCTCGCAGTACGTCCGGGAGGCGGCCCTGATCCGCGCCGTGCTCGACGAGTTGGACTCCGCCGAGGAGGCCCTCCACACCGGCCACGACCTGCTCGCCATCGCCCGCGAAGTCCGCCGCCTCGCCGAGGTCGACCCGCCCGGGCCGCCGCGGGCGAACGCCGGCCGCAGACGCTCCGGCTCTGCGAAGCTCGGGCGAGACGGCTAGCGGAAGCGCGACGCGGGGAGGCGCACCGGGACAGCGGCGAGCCCCGTCGCCGCCGTCCCGGCGGTTGCCGCGATCGCCCGAGGAATCGCCGACCGGGCCGCAGACCTCCTCCTGCCGGCCCAACCGCCCCTACGGCTCGCTCGCACCGCTCAATGCTCATGCTCGGCGGACGGCCAGCGACCTCGCACGGCGACGCCGACGAGTTCTTGACACCCAGAGGCTCGATTGCGGTAGTGTCGCCGTAATCGCGGTAGTGGATACGACATCGGCTACCGGGAATCTGACTGCTAACCGACCGGCGCGCCGGCTCTGGCCCGGTCCACCGACGAGGAGATGGTCATGCACGGATTCGCGTGTCGTAACTCGGTGCACCTGATGTCGCGCCGGCGTTCGCTGGTCGCCCTGACGGCGTTGGGCGTGCTCGCCGTGCTCTCGGTGCTGGCGATCGCCGCGCCGGCGCGCGCGGACACTG
>CAVTCB010000020.1:0-335424 GCA_963733105.1 uncultured Gemmatimonadales bacterium
ATGGAGAAGCCGGCGTATCCCCACGACGTGAGGGTGCGCCGGGCCTGCTCCTCGCCGGGAACGGTCTCGGTGCGCTTCCGGTCGGTCAGGCGGAGCCCGCCGCCCTCGGTCCGTCGGATGACCAGCATTGCGCGAAGGAGTTCGGGTGCATCGACCGTGTGTGGCGGCTGATACACCCGATTTCCATTTCGGTTCTTCTTCGGTAAAACATCCGCCGAGGGAGCGCCGGTGGAGGTGGCGAAGGCTCAGCCGGCCAGGGTGGACGTGACCGCGACCAGGATCAGCACGCTGACGACGAACGAGACGGAGACGACCAGCAGCACGGAAAGGAAAGCATACCGGTCGAAGGCGCGGTATCCCTTCCAGACCAGGAAGAACGGCGCCACCAGGAGGGCGACGAACAGGGACTCCGCCTCCACGGCGCCGGTGAACTCGCCGTTCGTTGCCGCGGCCAGGACCTCGACCGCTGCCATGCCGCAGAGGGCGAAGGCCGCCCCGGCCAGCGCCGAGTAGACTAAGGCGCGGCTCGTACCCCTCGACATCGTGCCGGCCCCGGAGGAGTGGGAACGGCCGGAGAGCGGGGCATGGCAGAAAGAGCACTCGGTCTCGTCGGCCTCGGCCGGAGCGTCGCAGGCGGGGCATACGCGGACGCGCTCGTCGGTGGTCACGGCAGCAGCGTCGGTCATGGCATACTAGTCCGTCAGGGCGGAGAGGGCGGCCAGCACCGCCATCAGGATCGGGATGACGGCGACGAAGGAACTGGCGGCGACCAGCACCACGAAGAGGAAGGGATACCGGGACCCGCGTGCGCGGTACCCCTTCCAGGCCAGGACGAACGGAGCCACGGTGAGGGCGATCAACACGAGCAGCGCCGCCACGGCCCCGGCTCCTTTGCCCTCCGTCGCCGCCGCGTACAGCATCAGGACGGGTCCCACCATGCCGCACAGGGCCCAGGTCACCCCGGCCAGGACCGAGTAGACGGCGGCACGCCGGGGGTGCAGGGGGGACGCGGTCCCGGAGGCGCGCAGGCCGATGAGGGGAACGCCGCACCGGGGGCAGTCGCTCTCCGCCATGCCGCACGGCTCTCCACAGGTGATGCACACGCGGACACGATCGTCGGTAGGGGCGAGACGGAGGGTATGCATCGGAGGGAACGTGGGGGGGGAAGAAGACGCGTCGGGCGGGGAGGGGAGCGCCCGGAGATGACGGACCGCGGAAAGCGCGGCGGCACTAATTCTGTGGACCGGCCGCAGCACGCACAAGGGGTCAGGAAGGAGACCGTGCGGCCTCCCGCGCCTCCGCGAGCGTCGCCCTCACCGCTGCCACCCAGGTCGGCGGGAAGACGGTCGGATCGGTCGCCCAGGGGTCGACGCTCGCCACGGCCTGGGCGATCCCGTCCGCCTCGTCGGCGACGGCGGCGGCGAGGATTCCCCCCATCCCGGGGAGGCGCCGCGACCACTCCGGCCCCACGCGGGCGGCGAACTCCAGGGCGAGCCCGCGGAACACCGCGGGGTGGATGCGCCGCTCGCGCAGGCCGCGGAGCAGGGCGGCCGCGTCCAGGAGGGGACGGTAGCGGCCGGCGTCCCGGGGGCGGGCCCGCCGGAGCTCGTCGTGGAGAAGCTCCAGGTGCCGCTCCAGCAGCCACCGCGGCATCCCCCGGGAGGCGAGCACCGTCCCGAGCCACAACACCTGCCGCCCCACGTACTCGCCGCCCCCCGCGGCGAGGTTGACCAGCCAGGCCCCGTCGCTGGCGGCGAAGAACCTCCCCCGCTCGCCGTAGCGCTCCACGTAGTAGGGGAACTCCCGCAGCGAGGCTTCTCCCGCCCGCCGCGCCGCCTCCACCTCCTCCGGGTCGGAGGTGACCGGGTGCCAGCCGGCGGACGGGTTGATCGCGTAGGCGAAGGAGGTCTCCATGAGCGGTCTCATGGTTGATGAGACGGGGATCGCGTCGGACGACGCGCCCCCCCACTCCACGCAGGATCAGCGCCGTCCCGCAGCGGGGCCGTCCAGCTCCCCGATGGTGCGCGTGGAGGGCGCGCGCTCCCGCTGGAGGCGCTGCGCCACCCGCTGCGCCTCGCCCAGCACGCGGAGCGCGTTCTCCCCCGCCAGCTTGCGCAGGTCGGCGTCCGACCAGCCGCGGCGCGCCAGCTCCGCGAAGAGCGCAGGGTAGGTGGACACGTCCTCCAGACCCACCACCGTCTCGCTGATCCCGTCGAAGTCGGCGCCGATCCCGACGTGGTCCACCCCCGCCACCCGGCGCACGTGCTCCACGTGGTCGGCCACCTGGGCCAGCGTCGCGCGCGGCGCGGGGTGCGCGGCCGTCCAGGCCTGCGCCTCGCGCCGGAACGCCTCCCGGTCGCCCGCGAAGCGCCGGCGGACGTCGGCCAGGGCGCGCTCGCGCTCCGCCTGGTACGCGGCCACCTCCGCGGAGACGAAGGGGGGGACGAAGGTGATCATCACGATCCCGCCGTTCCGCTTCAGCCGCGCCAGGATGGAGTCCGGGACGTTGCGCGGGTGGTCCACCAGGGCGCGCGCCGACGAGTGGGAGAAGATCACCGGCGCCACGCTGGTCTCCAGCGCGTCGCTCATGGTGGCGGGGGAGACGTGCGACAGGTCCACCAGCATCCCCAGCCGGTTCATCTCCCGCACCACCTCGTGGCCGAAGGGGGAGAGGCCGCCGTGGCGGGCGCTGTCCATGGCGGCGTCGGCCCAGTCCAGCGTCACGTTGTGGGTCAGCGTCAGGTAGCGCACCCCCGCGGCGTGGAAGGCGCGCAGCGCCCCCAGCGAGTTCTCGATGGCGTGCCCCCCCTCCATCCCCAGCAGCGAGGCCACCTTCCCCTCGCGGAAGCGGCGGCGGACCTCGTCCGGGGTGTCGGCCCACGCCAGCCGGTCGGGGTACTTCTCCACGGTCCGGCGGGCGATGTCGATCTGCTCCAGCTGCACCCGCGCGTACCCCGGCGTGCCGCCCACGCGGCCGGTGGGGGCGTACGCCGGGTCGCTCGCCTCGCCGGGGATGTACACCGACCAGAACTGCGCCCCCACCCGCCCGCGCCGCAGCCGGTCGAAGTCGGTCATCCCGGGCGTGGTCCGGCGCAGGTCGTACGCCTCCACGTCGCCCGGGCGGGCGGAGTCCTCGCGGATGCGCCAGGGGAGGTCGTTGTGGCCGTCCACCAGCGGCGTCCCGCGGAGCACGCGCTCGGCGCGGGCCAGGTACGGGTCGCGCGCCTGCGCCGCCAGCGGCTCGGACGGGAGGGCGAGCGGGAGGAGGGCGGCGGCCAGGAAGGCGGCGAGCGGGAGTCGGGAGCGCATGGTCGGCCGGGTTCGGAGCGGGAGCGCGGGTGAAAGCACAGAATGCGACGCGCGCGGCCCCGGGGCAAGCGGGCGGGGGCTGCACGGCGGGGCCTCGGCGGTTACCTTCCGCCTCGACCCGAACGGCGACACCCCCGGCCCCGAGCTCCCATGGACGCCACTCTCGACCCCGCACGCACCTCGCCCCCGGAGCACCGCGACCTGGCGCGCGACGTGTTCCGGGAGCTGATCGAGATCGACACCACCGACGTGGACGGCGACGTCACCGAGGCCGCGGAGGCGGTGGCGCGCCGGCTCCGGGCGGAAGGGGTCCCGGGGGAGGACGTGCACGTGGTGGGCCCCCACCCGCGCAAGGGGAACCTGGTGGCCCGGCTGCGGGGCAGCGGCGAGCGGCGCCCGCTCCTCCTCCTGGCGCACCTGGACGTGGTGGACGTGCGCCCCGAGGAGTGGTCCACCCCGCCCTTCAGCTTCGTGGAGCGGGACGGCCACTTCTACGGCCGCGGCACCACCGACGACAAGGCCATGGCCGCGCTCTGGGTGGCGACGCTGGTCCGGCTGCGCCGCGAGGGGTTCGCCCCCCGGCGCGACCTGATCCTGGCGCTGACCGCGGACGAGGAGGGCGGGGCGCACAACGGGGCGAAGTGGCTGGTGCAGGAGCGCCGCGAGCTGGTGGACGCGGAGCTGGGGATCAACGAGGGGGGGTACGGCCGCATCCGGGAGGGGCGCCGCCTCTCCAACCAGGTGCAGGCCAGCGAGAAGGTGTACGTGGACTTCGAGCTGGAGGCGCGGGGGACGGGGGGGCACAGCTCGCTCCCCACCCGCGACAACCCCATCTACCTCCTGGCGGCGGCGCTGGGCCGGGTGGCGGCGCACGAGCTCCCGGTGAAGCTGGGGGAGGTGCCGCGCGCCTTCTTCGAGCGGATGGCGGCGCTGGAGAGCGGCCCCGCGGCGGACGACATGCGCGCCCTCCTCCGCGAGCCGCCCGACCCGGAGGCCGCGGCGCGTCTCGCCGCCGTGCCGCAGTACAACGGGATGATGCGCAGCACCTGGGCGGCCACCCGGCTGGACGCCGGCCACTCCGACAACACCATCCCCCAGACGGCACGCGCCCGGCTCAACTGCCGCCTCCTCCCCGGCGAGTCGCCGGAGGAGCTGGAGCGCACGCTGGCGGAGGTGATCGCAGACGACCGGGTGTCGGTGCGGATGGTGGTGCGGCCCAAGCCCAGCCCCCCCTCGCCGCTGTCGCCGGAGCTGATGGGGGCGGTGGAGCGGATCACGGAGGAGATGTGGCCGGGCGTCCCGGTGATCCCGGTGATGGGGATCGGGGCCACGGACTCGCTGTACTTCCGCCAGGCGGGGATCGCCATGTACGGCGTGTCGGGGATCTTTCTGGACGTGGACGACGTGCGCGCCCACAACCCCGACGAGCGCATCCTGGTGCGCTCGTTCTACGAGGCGCAGGAGTTCCTGTACCGCCTGGTGAGGGCGCTGGCCGGCTAGCGCGACGGCGCGTGACGGGGGACGCGGACCTCGAACCGGCTCCCCCGCCCCGGCTCGCTGCTCGCGGTGACGTCCCCGCCCAGGAGCCGGGCCAGGCGCCGCGTCACGGTGAGCCCCAGCCCGGTCCCCCCCTCGGTCCGGGTGGTGCCCCCCTCCACCTGCCAGAACGGGTCGAAGATCCGCTCCAGGTGCTCCGGGGCGATCCCCGGGCCGGTGTCGCTCACCCGGAACACCACCTCGTCCCCCACCTCCTCCGCCTGCAGGGCCACCTCGCCCTCGCGGGTGAACTTGATGGCGTTCCCCAGGAGGTTGACGAGGACCTGGCGCAGCTTCCGGGGATCGGTCTCCAGGGGGCGCGGCTCCGCGGGCGCCCGGCAGGTGAAGGCGATCCCCTTCTCCAGCGCCAGCGGCTCGGTGAGCGCCTGCACCTCGTCCAGCAGCCGCGCCAGCTCCACCGTCTCCACCTCCACCCTCTCCTCCCCCGCCTCCAGGCGCGAGAAGGAGAGGATCTCCTCGATCAGCGCCAGCAGGTGCCGCGCGCTGACCCCGATCCGCTCCACCTTGGCCGCCACGCCGCCGGAGACGGGCTCCGGGATCCCCGCGAGGAGGAGGCCGGTGTACCCGATCATGGCGTTGAGCGGGGTGCGCAGCTCGTGGCTCATGGTGGCCAGGAACTCCGACTTCACCCGGTTGGCCCGCTCGGCCTCGGCGCGCGCGCGGTGCTCGGCCTCGTAGAGCCGCGCGTTGTCCATCGCCACCGCCGCCCACCCCGCGATCCCCACCGCCAGCCTCTCGTGGCGCTCCTCGAACACGCCCGGCTGCTCGTGGCCGAAGAAGAGCCCGCCCAGCACCTCGCCGGTGCGCGACACCACGGGGACGGCCAGGTAGCTGGTGACGGGGAGGTGCCCCGGCGGCATCCCGTGGTGCGGGGCCATCCGGCCGTAGCGCGGGTCCCTGGTGATGTCGTCGCTCCGCACCACCCCCGTGCCGTGGAAGGTGGGGTGGAACACGTCGGTGGCCCGCGGCATGGGGAAGCGGGAGAACTTCTCCCGCGGGACGCCGGAGATGGTGTAGAGGGTGTACGCCTCCCCCCGCTCGTTGACCACGTTGTAGAAGAAGGCGCCGAACTGCGCCCCGGTGAGCGAGGTGGCCGCGTCGGTGACCACCTGGACGACGCGCTCCAGGTCCAGCTCGGAGGCGAGCGCCTGCCCCACCTGGTGCAGCGTCTCGATGGTGGCGGCCTGCTCCCGGCGCGCCTTCTCCACCAGGTGGCGCTCCGTGACGTCCAGGCCGATGAAGCCCACCCCGGTCACCTCGCCGCCCGGGTCGCGCACCGGGAAGTAGTTGAGCAGGACGGCGCGCTCCGTCCCCGGCTCCGCGCGGCTGGGGACCACCATCTCCACGCTGCGGACCGGCTCCCCCGTGCGGAGCACCTGCCGGAAGTAGGGCTCCACGCGCTCCACGTAGCGGGGGACCACCTCGTGGAGCGTCTTCCCGACCACGTCCTCCACGCGCAGCCCGTAGAACGCGGCCAGCGCGGCGTTGACCCGGCGGTAGCGGAGGTCGCGGTCCACCAGCGCGGTGGGGA
Source organism: uncultured Gemmatimonadales bacterium (assembly GCA_963733105.1). Classification (GTDB taxonomy): domain Bacteria; phylum Gemmatimonadota; class Gemmatimonadetes; order Longimicrobiales; family Longimicrobiaceae; genus JAFAYN01. The sequence goes on from CAVTCB010000020.1 coordinate 6,398, forward strand.
GGGGGGCGGCGTCGTGGAAGGCGCCCAGGGCGGCGTGCGCCTCCCCGGCCTCGCGCCGCACCCGCTCCATCTCCGCGGCGGCGCGCCTCTCCTCCGTGAGGTCGCGCACCTCGACCACGGTGCCGACGGCGCGCTCCCCGTCGCGGACGGGGGTGGCGGTGAAGGCCACCGGACAGGAGGAACCGTCCCCGCGGATGCATACGTCCTCGCCCCGCTCCGGGAGCGTCCCGTCGGACCTGCCGCGGAGGACGAGGTCGCGGAGGGGGCGGCCCCGCGCCTCGGCGAGCGTGCGGCCGGTGAGGCGCTCGGCCGCGGGGTTCAGGTACGTGCAGAGCCCGCGCTCGTCCAGGAAGAAGAGCGCGGGGGTCGCGTGCTCGGCGACCGTCTCCAGGTGCCGGCGGTGGTCGCCGGCGGCGTGGCCGGACATCGGCGGGGGCGCGGCTCGCCTACTCGGTCGCGCTCTCCGCCGCCGGCATGGAGGCGTGGAAGTCCTCCCGGAAGCGCCGCATGTAGGAGCGGAGCAGCTCCTCCACCCGCTCGGGGCGAGGGGAGGCCACCAGGAGCCCGGCGTGGTGGCGCTTGTCCAGCCGCCAGACGATCTCCGGGTCGTCGTACGCCGAGGTGTCGGGCCACTCCTGGCGGGCCAGGGAGATGAGCAGCCCCGCCGAGTCGTCGCGCGCCTCGGGGACGCGGTACTCCTCGCCGCGCGCGTCGGCCACCTCCAGCCGCGCCCACTCCCGCCACAGGTTGACCCCGGTGGCGGCCTCCGTCATCTCCACGATGTTGGCTCCGCCCACCCGCGCCGCCGTCTCCAGGAAGTAGAAGCGCCCGTCGTCCTCGCCCCGGATGAACTCGGTGTGGAGCGCGCCGCGCACCATCCCCAGCGCCTCCATCACCTGGCGGTCCTGCTCCTTGAGGGCGCGCGCCGCCTCGGAGTCGCGGGGGAGGGTGCGGGTGCAGAAGAGCCCGCCGCCGTGGTACACCTCGAAGGGGGGGCTCACGTAGCCGTGCGCCTCGGCGAAGACGATCTCCCGGTTCCAGGCCAGCGAGTCCACGTGGTACACCTCGCCGCGGACGAAGCGCTCCAGGAGGTGGAAGGAGCGCCGGTCGCCCAGCTCCTCGACGATGCGCCACACCTCGTCCGGGTCGTCCAGCTTCTTCATCCCGATGGCCGAGGCGGAGAGCCGCGGCTTGAGGATCCAGGGCGGCGGCACCGTTTCCAGGAAGTTCCGGAGCCGCTCGTACTGGAGGACGGGGACGAAGTCGGGGACCAGGATCCCCGCCTCGCGGGCCCGCATCCGCATGGCCAGCTTGTCGCGGAAGTGGCGGACGGTGGTCTCCCCCATCCCCGGGACGCGCAGGTGCTCGCGGAGCGCCGAGGCCATCTCCAGGTCGAACTCGTCCAGCGGGACGATCCGGTCTATGCCCTCCGTACGCGCCAGGTAGCTGACCCCGTGCACCACGTCCTCCCGGCGGTACAGGTCGGGCATGTAGAACACCTCGTCGATGCTCTCCCGCGGCCAGTCGGCGTCGCGCAGCTTCTCCACGGTGATGAGGAGGACGCGGCAGCCGAGCCGCCTGCACTCGCGGATGAAGTCCTGCCCCTTGAGGAAGGAGGACAGGCAGAGGATGGTCACCGGACGGGTCTGGCTCACGGGAGTACCGGATGGCGGAAGTGGGCACGGGCACGGGTCGCCTTTTCTTCCTCACGACCCGTGCCAGGGCCCGTCAGGGCTGCCGCTCCGGGATCTTGAACCCGAGGTACGTGCCCCCGCTGATTCCGAGCAGCGCGAGGAGGGTCGTGTCGAAGGTCGGCATGGTGACGTACCAGACCACGTGGCGGACGAAGACGATCCCGAACAGGATCGTCCACGCCATGATCTGGAAGCGGTGGAACGAGGGCCCCGTGTCGTCGGAGATCAGGTCCTTCCAGAAGCCCCTGCTGCCGGACTTCCCCGTCCGTTTCTCCAGGTCGACGGCCTCTACCACGAGCGGGTCGGCGCGCAGCCTCGACCGGGCCTCGTCCGCGGTTGCGTGCTCCGCTTCCATCTGGGCCTTCGCCATCGCCAGCTCGGGTCGGAGCGCGCGCAGCCGGTTCACCGCGCTCTCCCGCTTCTGCGTCTGGATCGCGGCGGAGCCGAGCGCGGTCCCCGCCCCGATCCCCATCAGGATGAGCGTGGTCTCGTTGAGGATGCCGTTGTGGTCGCGGGTGGCGAGCGCGATGACGATGTACGACCCGGCCACCAGGGTGAACCAGAACGCCATCTGGACGCGTCCGAGGCTGAACGGCCGGACCGGGTCCGGCTCCGGGTGCGAATCCCGCAGCGAAGTCTCCCCGGGCCATTCGCGCAGCAGGGCTCCGCCCCACGCGATCATGCAGACGGCGAGCAGGATCGCGACCACCGCGCCGGCCACGAGCGAGCGCCCGTACACGACGGACAGGTTCACCGGCGTGGAAGCGCCCTGGACCTCTCCGAACGGCACCAGCCCCACGCCGATGGAGACTCCCTTGGTTCGAAAGCTGTGGCGACGGAACAACGTCAACCATGCGTCCCGGTTCTCCGCCGTCCGGTCGAGGCGGTACGTGAGCACGCTTCGCTTCACTCCGCCGACCACCGGTTCCGATCCCGCCAGCGGGACGTGGTCCAGGTACAGGACCAGCTTCGCCGGGTCGAAGCCGCCCACGATCGTGGCCGTGTCCAGCGCCACCGTCACGAGGCCGCCCGTCCTGATGTCGGTCGGGTATACCTTCGAGATCCTCACCCGGTCGAAACCGGCCGGCGGCTGGGATTGGGTGCTCGCCGGATCGGGCACGGCCGCGAGGCCGGCAAGACCGAAGAACAGCGCCGCCGCGGTCGCGCGCGGACGGAGCCACCCGCGGAGTACGGTCGATGAGGGATGCATTGCTGGACTCCTCGTGTAGGTGGGCAGGCTACCGGATTCGCCTCTACCCTTCCGGTAATGGATGGACCGGCTCCGCGATTTTCCCGGAGCGGGCTCAGGCGGCCGCCGCCCCCACCTCCTCCTTGATCTCGGCCACCAGCGCGGCGAGCGACGCCCGGGCGTCGCCGAAGAGCATGCGGGCGTTCTCCCGGTAGAAGAGGTCGTTCTCGATCCCCGCGAAGCCGCTCGCCATGGAGCGCTTCAGCACGACGCAGGCGCGCGCCGAGTCGACTCGGATGATGGGCATCCCGTAGATGGGGGAGGCGGGCTCCTCCAGCGCGGCCGGGTTGACGATGTCGTTGGCGCCGATCACCAGCGCCACGTCCGCCTGCGCGAAGTCGGCGTTGATCTCGTCCATGTCGTGATGAGCCGGTCGTAGGGGACGTTGGCCTCGGCCAGCAGCACGTTCATGTGCCCGGGCATCCGCCCGGCCACGGGGTGGATGGCGTAGTTCACCTCCCCGCCGCGCTTCGCTCGATCAGCTCCGCCAGCTCGCGCACCTGGTGCTGCGCCTGCGCCACGGCCAGCCCGTAGCCGGGGATCACGACCACCCGCTGCGCGTAGGCCAGCTGGATGGCCGCGTCGGCGGTGCCCGACCGCCTGCACGGTCTTCCCCTCGGCGCTCCGCTCCGGGGCGGCGCCCGCGCCGCCGCCGAAGGCGCCGAAGAGCACGTTCGCGAAGGAGCGGTTCATCGCCTTGCTCATCAGCACCGAGAGCAGGAAGCCGGAGGCGCCGTCCAGCGCGCCGACGATGATGAGCACGTTGTTGCCGATGGCGAACCCGGTGGCCGCGCGGCGAGCCCGGCGTACGAGTTCAGCAGCGAGATCACCACCGGCATGTCCGCGCCGCCGATGGGGAGCCACCAGGAGCACCCCGATCAGCAGCGCCAGGGCGATCATCCCGTAGAAGACCGGGGCGTTCCCGGGGTCGTACGACCACGCAGGCGAACATCCCCAGCGTGGCGGCGAAGAGCGCCAGGTTCACCGCGTTCTGCCCCGGGTAGGTCATGGGCCGGCCGGGGAGGATCTCCTGGAGCTTGCCGAAGGCCATGAAGCTGCCCGGTCACGGTGAGCGCGCCGAAGAGCACCTCGAACCCCAGCGCCACCATGTGCGCGTGCCCCACGGCGGCGCCCTCGTGCCGGTAGATGGCGACGCCCACCAGGGTGGCGGCCAGCGCCCCGAACATGTGGGAGATGGCGATGCGCTGCGGCATGGCCGTCATGGGCACCATCACCCCGAGCGGGATGCCGATGGCGGTGCCCACCACCAGCCCGCCGATGATCCAGTCGTAGCGGACGATCTCGTGGTGCAGCAGCGTCCCCACGACGGCCACCAGCATCCCCACGGCGGCCAGGTTCATCCCCCGCCGGGCCTCGTCGGGCCGGGTGAGGCTCCTGAGGCCCAGGATGAAGAGGACGGAGGCGGCCAGGTAGCTGGCCTGGATGAGGAGCTCTCGGGTCACGGGGCGCCCTCCCGGCCGGGGGCGGGGGCGTCCCCGGCCTTGGGGGCGCGGCGGAACATCCGCAGCATCCGGTCGGTGATGATGAAGCCGCCCACCACGTTGATGGTGGCGCAGGCCACCGCGATCGCGCCGAGCACGGTGCTCACGGTGCCGTAGTCCGCGCCGGCGGCCACCAGCGAGCCCACCAGCGAGATGGCGGACATGGCGTTGGTGGCCGACATCAGCGGCGTGTGCAGGAGCGGCGGGACGCGGGTGATGACCTGGTAGCCCGACGAAGCCCGCGAGGACGAAGACGTACAGCTCGATGACCAGAGTGGGCGTGACCATGCCGTGGGCCTCGGGAGTGTGGGGTGGGGTGGAGCCGGGGGCCGGACGCTACCGCGGCTGCGGCTCCGGCGCGCGGGTGACGGTCATGGCGGCGGTGATCTCGTCCGCCGGGTCCAGGGCGAGCGCACCGCCCTGGAGCAGGTGCTGGAGGAGGGTGAGCACGTTGCGGCTGAACATCTGGCTGGCGTGCAGCGGGACGGTGGCGGGGAGGTTGGTGGGGCCCAGGACGCGGACGCCGTGGGCCTCCACGGTCTCGCCGGGTCGGGTGAGGGCGCAGTTCCCCCCGGCCTCGGCGGCCAGGTCCACGATCACCGACCCCGGCCGCATGGAGGCCACCATCTCCGCGGTGACCAGGCGCGGGGCGGGCCTCCCGGGGACCTGCGCCGTGGTGATGACCAGGTCCATGTCGCGGACGTGCCGCCCGATGGCGGCGAGGGTGCGCGCCTCCTCCTCCCCGCTCTGCGCGCGGGCGTAGCCGCCGCTCCCCTCGGCGCCGGGGGTGGCGAGGTCGGCGGCGACGAAGGTGGCGCCCAGGCTCCGCACCTGCTCGGCGGCGGCGGGGCGCACGTCGAAGGCCGAGACCACGCCGCCCAGCCGGCGCGCGGTGGCGATGGCCTGGAGCCCCGCCACCCCGGCGCCGATCACGAACACGCGCGCCGGGGGGATGCTCCCGGCGGCGGTGGTGAGCATGGGGAGGAACTTGTCGAGCGCGCCGGCGCCCAGGAGCGCGGCCTTGTACCCCGCGACGGTGGCCTGGGAGGAGAGGACGTCCATGGACTGCGCGCGGGTGATGCGCGGCACCCGCTCCAGCGCCAGGAAGGTGACGCCGCGCCCGGAGAGCGCCGGGAGGAGCGCCTCGGCCGGGGCGGGCCCCAGCAGCGCCGCCAGGGTGCACCCCGGCGGGAGGATCTCCGCCTCGGCCGGGGTGGGGCAGCGCACCCGCACCACCACGTCCGCCCCCTGGCACGCGGCCGCGGCGTCCGGGGCGAGCGCCGCCCCCGCGCCCTCGTAGGCCGCGTCCGGGATGCGGGCGCCCAGCCCGGCCCCGCTCTCCACGCGCACCGACACCCCGGCCCGCGCCAGCTTCGCCACGGAGTCGGGGACCAGCGCCACGCGGGTCTCTCCGTCGTGCGTGTCCTTCAGCAGGGCGACCGTCGGCATGCTCCCTCCGTGCGGGTTTGGGCGACGTGGAACCCCCTTCATAGTCGCGGCTCCCGCGTCCCGCGGCAACCAGGATCGTCCGTCCCCCGCCGAAAGCTCCGGTCGCGTCACGAAAACCTTGATCCCGTGCAATAAACAGGTATACTGCGCGCGGGTGCATCGCCGTTCCCGCACCCGCCCGATCCCTGCCCCACCGCTTCCCCGGGGCGCCGCGCCGTTCCACCCACGAGAATTCGCCCTCCCCGGCGGGAGGTGCCCCCACCGGTTGCACGGCTTGCGTCCGCGTGCCTCCGATTCGCCCGTCCCGGCGAGCAGTCCCATCCCACACCCCACCCGAATGGAGCGCGAATGATCACGCTGGGAACCATGGGAAGGACGATGGTGGTGTCCACCGGCGGGCGGCCCACCGCCCCGACAACAAGAACGTCCGGCGGCTGCGGGTCACCTCGGTGGAGCAGGTCCACGACGCGGGGCTCGTCCCCCGGTCGGTGCCGCTGGACACCCTCAGGAAGGCTCTCGAGGCCGGAAGCCGCGTCAGCCTCGCCGAAGTCGACCAGGCCGTGCAGGAGCTGGGGCGGTCGGCGAAGGTCCAGGCGCGCCCGGACCGGAAGATGTTCGTGGAGGCCCGGAAGAAGTCGATGGTCATGAAGGCCCAGGCGGCCGGCGCCGCCGCCTTCCTCCGGAGATCCGGAGTCGACGCCAAGAACGCGGTGCGCCTGTCGGGAAGGCTGTTCGAGATCCTGGCCAAGGGCATTGTCCTGGTGCGTATCGACTACGGGGACGACCTCCGCATCGCAGGACCCGTCCTCTTCGACAAGACGGTGCACCAGGTCAAGGCCCGCGACATCACCATCGCGCCCGGCGCGGTGCTGCAGTTCGCATCCTCGCACTTCTCCATCATCTGCCGCTCGCTGATGCGGAAATAGGGATAGAGACCATGCCGATCAACATCAAGCACACGCCCACCAACGGCCAGGACGGGGTGGACGGGAGCAAGGGGACTCCGGGTCGCGGCGCAACGGGATCAACGCGGACTGCGGCTTCTCGACGACTAGCAAGGGGACTCCCGGGTCGCCCGGCGCCAACGGGATCAACGCGGACTGCGGCTTCTTCGACGACAACTCCCCCACCAACGGCGGCACCGGTGGGAACGGGAGCGGCGGGACGGACGGGACGGACGGAAGCGACGGTGTGTCCGCCAAGGACTTCGACATCCACACCGAGGTGCTGGGGCCGGGAATCGAGATCAGCATGCGGGGCGGGAACGGCGGGAGCGGCGGGAAGGGGGGAGAGGGCGGGACGGGCGGCAAGGGCGGAGCCGGAGGCAACGGGATGGACTGCGAGGCGTCCGGGTGGGGTGGGAACGGAGGGAACGGCGGCAACGGCGGGATGGGTGGGGATGGCGGGAAGGGCGGGAACGGCGGGTCCGTCTTCATCTTCTTCATGTCCGACCAGAGCGCCGCGGCCCCGCCGGTGATCGACGTGGGCGGCGGCGTCGGTGGAGTGAGCAAGGGCGGCGGGGGCGGAGGTCCGGGAGGGGCGATCGGCGATCCGGGACCCGCCAGCAGCTACTCGCATTCCGACTGGGATCCGGGTGCCCCCCCGAACCCCGGCGCCAACGGGCAGCCGGGCACCAAGGGCGCCGCGGGAGCGTCGGGGAGTTCCGGGGTGGTGTCCATGAGCCAGGTGTCCACCATCTGACCGGGCGCGCACGACCTGGACCCCGCCGAAGCCCGCGGCCTCCGGCCGCGGGCTTCGGCGCGAGCGGCATCCGGGCGCCCGTGCTACATTACGCCCGTCCATGCGGGACGTGGGGCCGAACCAGCGAAAGATCGAGAAAATGACCGGAATGCGCGTGACGGGGATTCTCCTCCTGGCCCTCCTCGCCGTGGGGTGCAGGGGCGAGGTGGTGGCGGGCGAGCAGAAGGAGGTGCAGACGGTCGTGGTGGGGGACGGGCCCCAGGGCGGCGGCGCGGCCCTGGTGGAGGGGAGCGTCCGGGTGGAGGGGACGGCCTCGCTGGTGGCCGAGAACGGGCGGGAGATCGAGCTGGACCCGGGATCGCGGATGGTGCGGGTGCGGCTGGACGGGAGCGAGCGCGCGTCGGTGTCGCGGACGCGCGTCCCGGCGCTCCGCTACGTCCGGGCGCGCCTGACCTTCGACCGGGTCACGGCGGACGTCACCGGCGGGCTGGTGGTGAACGGACAGCCGGTGCGGGGGACGGTGACCGTGGCGCTCCCGGGACGTGGCCTGGTGGTGGAGCGCGACGTCGCGATGCCCGACCCGGACCGCGTGGGGGAGACGCTGGTGGTGGAGCTGGCCGCCTCCACCTGGCTCGCCGCGGCGGCGGGGGGCGAGGTTCCGGCCTCCGTGTTCGCGGCGGCGGTCCGGGTGCGGACGGAGTAGCCCGCCCGTCTACGGCTCCAGGAGCACCTTGCCGAAGTTGCGGCGCTCCTGGAGCCAGGCGTGGGCCTCCGCCGCGCGCTCCAGGGGGAAGGCGCGGTCCACCACGGGGTCGAACGTGCCGTCGGCCACCCGGGCGAGGACCTCGCCCATGATGCGGGCCAGGAGCGCCCCCTCGCTCCACAGGTGCCCCAGGTTGACGCCGTGCACGCCGCGGTTGCCGTTCATCAGGGGGAAGGGGTGGAAGCGCGGCATGGACAGGAGCCCCCGCGCCGCGGCGAGCACGCTGCGCCGCTTCCCCGGCGCCATGGCGGAGACGCCGAAGACGTAGAGCCGCCCCAGCGGCGCGAGCGAGCGGTAGCTCCTGCGGAACGAGTCGCCGCCCACGGCGTCGAGCGCGATCTGCACCCCCTTCCCGCCGGTGATGCGGCGCACCTCGGCCTCGAAGTCCTGCGTGCGGTAGTCGATGCAGTGGGCGACGCCCACCTCCCGCAGCCGCTCGTGCTTGGAGGCGCTGGCGGTGCCGATGACCTCCGCCCCGCGCCACCGGCAGATCTGCACGGCGGCCTGCCCCACCCCGCCGGCCGCGGCGTGCACCAGCACCCGGTCCCCCTCGCGCACGCACCCCAGCCACACCAGCATGAGCCAGGCGGTGAGGTAGTTGACGGGGATGGCCGCCGCCTTCCGGAAGGAGAGCTCGTCCGGGAGCGGGAACGCCTGCGCCGCCGGCACCACCACCGCCGAGGAGTAGCCGCCGAAGCGGGTGAGCGCCCCCACGCGGTCCCCCTCGCGCAGGGTGGTGACGCCGGGCCCCACCCGGTCCACCGTCCCCGCGACCTCGTAGCCGACGACGGCGGGGAGCTTCGGCGCGTCGGGGTAGAGCCCCATGCGCGCGAGCACGTCGGCGAAGTTGACCCCCGCCGCGGCCACACGGATGCGCACCTCGCCCGGCCCGGGCTCGGGGTCCGGCGCCTCGCGCACCTCCAGCACCTCGGGCCCTCCCGTCCGCGGAATCCACACCTGTCTCACGGGTTTTTGCCTCCTGCTGTGGGGGATCTGCTGGGGGAATCTACGGCGCGCGCGGCGGGAGGACAGTGCCGGCAGCGGGGTTCGGGCGTGCCCCCCGCTGGCGCGGGGGTCGGGCTGCGGCTCCGTAAGCCGGCAAACAACGCCGGCTAACGGAGTCGAGCCCCGCGCAAACTGCGCGCGGGTCTCGCCCCTCCGGGCTCGCATCCCTCACGCAACTGCTTCGCGTACCTGTAGTTCTGCCGTTGCCGTGCTCCCCTCCCCCCTTGTGGGGGAGGGGCCGGGGGTGGGGGGTACAAAGGCCGGGACCTCGCGGAGATCCCGGCCTTCGCCGTCGTAGTTCGCCGTACCCGTAAAAAGATGTTCGGAGGGAGACCCGCCGCGGTTTGGCGGGGCTCACTCCGGGGCGGGGAGACTCGCGGGCTGTTTCGCGAGGCTCACCGCCCCCGCGCAGGAGACCGGCCGCTGTTTGGCCGGGCTCCGGAGCGGCCCGCCAGATCCCCCGCCGCCCCAGACTACATCCCCGCAGGCGCCCTCTCCGGAAGCGTATACCGCCGCCCCCGGTTCTGCTCCCGCAGCCACTGACTCCAGCGGCGCGAAGTACTCCACCATCGCCCGCGCGTCCAGCGACTGCCCGGTGGTCTCGCGCAGCACCTCCCGCCAGTCCCGGCTCGCCCCCGGCGCCATCAGGTCCTGCAGGAACTTCCCCACCTCCCGGCTCCCGTAGTAGTCCGTGTCGTGCGGGTCCTGCTTCAGGATGTTCCGCGCGATGTGGTTGTGCAGCTGGAACAACAGCGCGTACGACAGCGCGTAGTCGTAGTACTGCGCGGCGTCGTCGTTGACGTGCGTCTTGGTGAGCGCGTCGGCCCACTCCTCCCCGCGCGCGGCCGGCGGCGCCACGCCCTGGTACTTCGCGGCCAGCTCCCACCAGCGGCGGTTGAACGCGTCCGGCGAGAGCGAGTCGGCGTACAGCGCGTGCTCCCAGCGCGTCATGGTCCCCGCGGAGAAGGGGATGAACGGGACGTACGCCAGCGCCTCGGCCAGGAGCTTGGCCCGCTGGTCCACCTGCGCGCCGGCCGGCACCAGCCCGCGCCCCACCAGGAAGCGCCGCTGCGAGGCCGCCAGCCCCACCATGCTCCCGATGGCCTCGTGGTAGGCCCGGTTGGCCCCCTCGCGCAGCAGGAGCGGGACGCCGGGGCGGTTGTACATCATGTAGTAGTAGACGTGCCCCAGCTCGTGGTTGGCCGTCTCGAACCAGTACGAGTTGGTCTCCACGCTCATCAGCGAGCGCACGTCGCTCTCCAGGTCCATGGGCCAGGCGGAGGCGTGCGTGTTCTTCTTGAACGGCGAGTCCGCCGGGACCGGGTACAGCGACGAGCGCTCCCAGAAGCTCTGCGGGAGCGCGGGGAAGCCCAGGCTCATGTAGAACCGCTCCCCCTCCTTCACCACCCACTCCGGGGTCCGGGTGGCCAGGGCGGAGTCGGCGTTCAGCCCCTTGACCTCCACCAGCGCGCTCCAGTCCTGCGCCCAGCGGTTGGGGAGCCAGTGGGCGGGAATCAGGTCCGGCACGGGGGCGCGGTACCGGTCCGCCAGCTCGTAGCGCGCCCAGGTGTGCAGCTCGCGGTACAGCGGCCAGAGCTGGGCCACCAGGGTGTCGGTGAGCGCCAGCATCTCCGGGGTGCTCATCCCGTAGTCGGCCACCTGGTAGCTGAAGAAGTCGGGGTAGCCGAGGGCCTGCACCACGCCGTTGCGCATCCCGCGCAGCCGCACGATCCCGGGCTTGAGCGCGGGGCCGACGGCCTTGGACGCCTCCCAGGCGGCGCGGCGCTCGCGCAGGTCGGTGCTCTCGCGGATCGTCCGGTCGAGCTGGTTGGGGGTGACGGGCTTCCCGTCCAGGGTGAACTGCCACCCGTACAGCGTCTCGGTCTGCGCGGTCTCGGCGGCGATCCGCTCCCGCACCAGCTCCGGGACGGTCTGCGGGGCGCCGGCGGCCATGGCGAGGGCGCGCTCCAGCTGCCGCACCTGGAGCGGGTCGAGCCGGTCGCGCTGCGCCAGCAGGGCGCGGATGCGCTCGATGTTCCGCACGCTCCCGGTGAAGGCGGTGAGCGCCTCCTGGGTGCGGCGGGTGCGCGCGGCGTTGGTGGTGTCGCCCTCCACGATGCGCGTCTGGGAGGCCCAGTCCGCGAGCTGCGCCTCGTAGTACAGGCGCTGGTAGGTGGCCCCGTACTCGTCCAGGAAGCGCTGCGCCTCCTGCGAGGGGGAGGGGGCCGCGGCGGCGGCCGGGGCGGACGCCGCGGGCGCGGGCGCCTGCGCGGCGGGCGGCGCCGCCGGGGCGCACGCCGGGAGCGCGGCGAGCACGAGCGGGAGGAGGGTTCGGACGGTCTTCATCGGGGTTCCTGGCATCGGGTTCCGTGACGGGCGAACGACGGCTCCCGGTACACCCGCGGACGCGCGCAGGTGCCGGACGAGGCACTCTTTTCCGGGTCCGGCGCCCCCGAGGCGCCCCCCCTCCCTGCGTAAGCGAAGCTCCTCCAACGAAGTAGCTTCACCCTCGCGGCCTGCTCCCCCGACTCACCCCTCGGCGCGGCGGGGGAGCCGCTCCGCGCCGCGGCGGCCGCGCCCGCACCCGCGTGCCTGGACTTCAACGTGCCGGCGCTGGGAACCCCGTACGGGGCCGCATGGGCGACGCCCGTGGGGGTGCCGCAGTGGATCGAGAACGGGATCACGGCCGCGGTGGTTCCCTACCAGCCGGGGGCGTTCTTCGCCGAGGCGCGGGTGGTGCCCTCCCCGGTGGCCGGCTTCGGCGCGGGGCCGGTGGGGCGCGCGCGCAGCATCAACTGGCAGTTCGACTTCGGCGCCCTCCCCTTCGTCCCCAGCGCGGTGACCTTCGAGTGGCTGGACCAGGGCACGCCGTCGCCGGTGGAGAACCTGTCGGTGAACGGGAGCCCGCTCTTCGTCGGGCAGATCCACGCGCCCCCGGCGGCGCTGGCGGGGATCGCGGTGAGCACCTCGGTGCTGGCGGCCCCGGGCGGGCTCAAGGGAACCATGAAGCTGACCGGTCCGGTGAAGCGCGTCGTGGTCGGCGGCCAGCCGGTGTGGATCGACCACGTCTGCGCGTATCCGTGAACGCGGGGCCGGACGGCCTCCCTACCCGTCGTGGGTGAACACCAGGAGGGCGTTGGCGGGGATCACCACCCCGGCGGAGTGGGGAAGGCCGTGCAGCGGGGGGCCGTCCGCATGGACTCCGCCGGCGTTCCCGGCGACCCGGGGGTTGGGGAGGTTGTCGTAGTAGTCGCTGTTGAAGGCCTCGGTCCAGCGGCCGGGGCGGGGAAAGCCGATCCGGTACCCCCCGTGCGTCGACTCGCTGAAGGTGGCGACCACCACCACGTCGCGGCCCTCGCCCTCCACCCAGCGGTGGAAGGCGAGCACGCGGGTGGGGCTCCAGGCGTGGAAGACGTTGATCCCCCCGGCACGGAGCGCGGGGAGACGGCGGCGCAGCCACACCAGGTCGCGGGTGAACGCGTGGTGGTCGCGCATGGCGCGGTCGGAGGCGAGCCCTCCCCACCAGACCAGGGTCCCCCCGGGGGTGTCGTTCCAGGGCTTGTCCTCCAGGATCTCCTGGCCCATGAAGAGCATGGGGATCCCCGGCGCCGTCAGCACCAGCCCGGTCGCCACGCGGGCGCGGCTGCGGGCGTACCAGGAGCGCGGGTCGGCCGGGTCGGCGAGCGAGGCGATCCGGCGGTCCCTCCCCGCGCGGACCAGGTCGTGGTTCTCCACGTGCTGCACGGCCTTCCAGGCGGCGGGGAAGCCGTACGGCGGGTGCAGGGCGCCCGCGATCCGCTCCACGTCCACGTGGGCGCCGCCCCCCCGGGACGCCTGCTCCACCGCGTCCCGCACCGCGTAGCGCAGCCGGTCCGCGAGCGCGGCGTCGAAGCCCATCCCTTCCGGCGGCGGGACCACCGCCAGCCAGCGCTTCTCCTTCCAGTACTCCGCGATCTGGATCGCCTCCGGCTTCACGAAGCGCACCGTGGCGGCGAGGTCCTGGCAGAACGACCAGCCGCCGTGGTCGTCCATCACGCCCACCTCGTCGTAGCGGAGGCCGTCCGCGTGGTACTCCCGGAGGAGGAAGCTCGCGTTGTCGACGAGGAACTGCCGCACCCAGGCGTTCCAGTAGGCGAACACCAGCCCGCCCGCCCACCCGTCCGAGGTGAAGTACAGGCTGTCGCCGTTGTTCCCGCGGTGGGCGTTGTCCAGGAAGTAGAGGCTGGCCGGGTCGAATCCGCCCCCCGCGTGGTTGTAGACCACGTCGAAGATCACGGCGATCCCGTTCAGGTGGCAGAGGTCCACCACCAGCCTGAGCTGGTCCGGGCCGGTCCGGACCTGCCCGAGGCCGAGCGGGGGCTTGCCGTGGCGGGCGAGCATCCCGTTCGCCTGCGCCAGGTAGCGGCCGAGCTCCGCGTCGTCCTCCACCTGGTAGTCCGACTCGGGTGAGAAGTAGTCCGTTCCGTTGTAGCCCAGGCTGTACTCGGTGGGGAACTCCTGGATCGGGAGGGGCTGGATGGCGTTGACGCCGAGGTCCCGCAGGTACTCGATCCGGCCCAGCGCGTCCAGGAACTTCGCCCGCCTCCCCTCGCGGGTGTCGCCGCCCCGCGCGTCCTCCGCGTAGAACACCCCGAAGTGGAACTGGTAGATCACCAGGTCGCGGAACTCCGGGGTGCGGAACCCCCCGTCGTGCCAGGGATAGCTCCCGGGGTCGCGCACCAGGCAGTCGCATTCCGGGAAGCCGGGGATGCTCCCCAGCTCCCGGGCATAGGGGTCGCGCTTGAGCGCCCCGCCCGCCGGGCCCACCACGAAGAAGCGGTACGGGGTCCCGTCCCGGACGCCCTCCACGTAGCCCGCCCAGGTGCCGTCTCCGCGCGGGTGCAGCGCGTCCTCCGCCCGGGGCGTCCACCCCTCCGTGCGGGCCGCCGCCGTCTCGTCCCCGACCACCACGAACACCCGCTGCGCCCTGGGCGCCCAGACGCGGAAGGTCGCGCCGCCTCCGGCGAGGGCGGCCCCCATCGGCGTCCCGTCCGCGACGTGCTCCTGCGTGACCGCCATGATCCCTCCCGGGTGCAAAGGTGGGGAGCCTCCGGCAGGCTCCTTCCGCCATTCTATGCACCGGCCGCCGGGCACGGAAGGATCTTGCCGGGAGCAGCCGGCCGGAGCGCTGCGGCACGGGGCGTGCTCCCCGGGATTGCCCCCGGGGCGCGGCGGCGGCAGGTTGTCGTGCCGCGTCCGGGCCGGCCATCCGCACCCCGCTTCCGCCGCACCGAATGAGCACCGTCGCACCCCCGCAGCCGGCGTCCGTCCGCGCGCCGTCCGCGCCGCTGGTGGAGCCCTCCCCGGAGCGCCTCCTCTCGCTGGACGTGTTCCGCGGGATCACCGTGGCGGGGATGCTCCTGGTGAACAACCCGGGGAGCTGGTCGCACGTGTACGACCCGCTGGAGCACGCGAAGTGGCACGGGTGGACCCCGACGGACCTGGTCTTCCCCTTCTTCCTGTTCATCGTCGGCGTGTCCATGGCGTACTCCTTCGCCGCGCAGGAGGCGAGGGGGGCCGGGCGGGGGGAGATGATGCGCAGGGCGGCCCGGCGCTCCGCCCTGCTCGTGCTGCTGGGGCTGGTGCTGGCGGCGTTCCCCTTCTACGGGGTGGAGCTGTCCACCCTGCGCCTCCCCGGGGTGCTGCAGCGCATCGGCCTCGCCTTCCTGCTGGCCTCGGCGGCCGTCGTCTTCCTGCGCCCGCGCGGGCAGGCCGCCGCGGCGGCGCTCCTCCTCCTGGGGTACTGGGCGGCCATGCGGTGGGTCCCCGTCCCGGGGCACGGCGCGGGGAAGCTGGAGCCCGGCTCCGACCTGGCGGCGTACGTGGACCGCGCGGTGCTCGGGACCGCGCACCTGTGGAAGTCGTCGAGGAGCTGGGACCCCGAGGGGCTGCTCAGCACCCTCCCCGCCGTCGCCACCGTGCTCCTGGGGGTGCTCGCCGGGCGCTGGCTCCGCCGCCCCGACCGCTCCCCCGCCGAGAAGGCCACGGGGATGTTCCTGGCGGGGAACGCCGGGCTCCTCCTGGGGCTCGCCTGGCACGGCGCCTTCCCCATCAACAAGAGCCTGTGGACCTCGTCCTACGTGGTGTTCACCGCGGGGATGGCGCTCCACTTCCTCGCCACCTGCTACTGGCTGGTGGACGTGAAGGGGCACCGGCGCTGGGCCTTCCCCTTCGTCCTGTTCGGCATGAACGCCATCGCCGCGTTCTTTTTGTCGGGCGTCATGGCCCGGGTGCTGACGCTGGTGAAGTGGAGCGGCCCGGCCGGCGAGGTCACCCTCAAGGGGTGGCTGTACGAGGCGCTCTTCGCCTCCTGGCTCCCCCCCCTCGACGCGTCGCTGGCCTTCGCCCTCTGCTTCGTCCTGCTGTGGACGGGGATCATGTGGGGCTTCTGGCGCCGCCGCGTCTTCATCAAGGTCTGAGGAGAGCGCCGTGCTCCAGGTGCTGGTCGCAGGGCTCCCGGACGGGACCGCCTCCTGGCTCGCGCGCCGGCTGGTGGGGGCCACCGTGCAGGTCACCTACAGCGGCGAGGAGACGGTCGAGGAGCTGAAGCACGGGAAGTGGTCGCTCCTGGTGCTGGACGGCGGGCTCCCCGGCCGCCCCGCCGACGACGTGCTCCGCTGGGCCCGCGCGCAGCCCCGGCTGCGCGCCCTGGAGGTGATCTTCTGCCTGGAGGCCGGGGAGGACCCGGAGGAGGAGGCGGAGCGGCTGGAGGAGATGGTGCGGACGCAGGGGATCGCCCGGGTCCTCCTCCACCCCCTGGACCGCCACGAGCTGACCCGCTACGCCGCCGAGCTGCTGGACCGGCCCCTCCTCCCCGAGGAGGCGCCCGCTCCGCGCGCCCCCGCCCCGCCGCCCGCCACCATCGTCGCCCCCCCGGTGTTCGTGGGGCCGCCGCAGCCGGTGAAGCGCTTCCCCGACCCCCACGTCATCCCCGACGTCGTCCCCGGCCTCGTCCACAACCTCATCCCCGACTTCATCCCGGGGCCGCCGCCCCCGTCTCCCCTCCCGGCGCGGACCGCGCCCGCCGTCCCGACCGCTCCCGTCCCGGCGGAGCGCGCCGCCCCCCGGCCGGGCGGAGGGAAGAAGCCGCGCGCCCCGGCCCGCACCGCCACCGGGCTGCGGGAGGCGTCGCGGCTGATGCGGGAGATCGAGCGCATCCTGGAGCGGGGGGGGAGCGACGGGGTGGAGCCGGACGCCGCGGCCGCGCAGATGGTGGCCGCCCTGCGCCGGGAGCTGGAGCGCACCGCCGCGCCCGCCGCCCCCGGGGAGGACGGGCGCCGCCGGATGCTCCTGGTGGACCGCGACGCCGCGTTCGCGCAGCGGGTGGCGGCGGAGGCCGCCCTCCGCGGGGTGCGGGTGGAGGTGGCCGCGGACGCGTTCGGGGCCTGGCGCTCCCTGGCCGCCAGCCGCCCGGAGGTGGTGCTCCTCGACCTGTCGGGCCCGGAGGACGCCGCGGAGGGTCGCAAGCTGCTGGAGGAGCTGGCCGGGTTCAGGCCCTCCATCCCGATCCTCGTGCTCACCGACCGGAGCACCCTGGACGAGCGGCGGGCCGCGGCGCGGCTGGGGGGGCGCGGCTTCCTCCGCAAGCCGGCCCCGCCCGCGCAGGTGGTGGAGGCCGCCCTGGAGCTCCTCCCCGAGCGCGACGCCCGCTTCCGCGTCCTGGTGGTGGACGACGACCCGGAGGTGCTGGACGGGCTCCGCTCCCTCCTGGAGGTGCGCGGCTACCAGGTGGCGACGCTCCCCGCCCCGCTCCGCTTCTGGGAAGCGCTGGAGCGCACCCGCCCCGACCTCCTGGTGCTGGACGTGGACATGCCGCACCTGGGGGGGATCGAGCTGTGCCGCGTGCTCCGCAACGACCTCCGCTGGCGCGAGCTCCCCGTGGTGCTGCTCACCGACGGGAGCGACGCCGACACCGTGCACCGCGTCTTCGGCGCCGGGGCGGACGACTTCGTGAGCAAGCCGGTGGTGGGGCCCGAGCTGGTGGCCCGCGTCGCCAGCCGGCTGGCGCGGCGGCGGCGCCCCGGCGGCACCGCGGCGGAGGCCGACCCCCTCACCGGGCTCCCGGGCCGCCGCGCGGCCAGCACCCTCCTGGTGCAGCTCCTCCGCCTGGCCGACCGCTTCGACCAGCCGCTCTCCCTGGCCGTCCTCAACGTGGACCGCCTCCGCGACGTCAACGACCTGCACGGCACCGACGCGGGCGACGCCGTGCTCCGGCGCCTGGGCGAGACGCTCCTCCGCCACTTCCGCGGGGAGGACGTGTGCGCCCGGTGGAGCGCCAGCGAGCTGGTGGTGGGGATGTACGGGATGGAGGCCGGGGACGCCGCGCGGCGCCTGGAGGCGCTCCGGGCCGCCTTCCACGCCGAGGAGTTCACCGGGCGGGGCGGGGCGCGCTTCCGCGCCGAGTGCAGCACCGGCCTCGCCGTGCACCCGCAGGACGGGACCGACCTGGCCTCGCTCCTGCGCGCCGCGGGCTTCGCCCTCCAGCAGGCCCGGGCCGCGGGGCGCGACCGCCCCGCACCCCGTCCCCCCCACCCCGGTGGAAACCCATGAGCGACGTCCTGATCGCCGGCCTCCCCGGGGGGCTGGCGTCCTGGCTGGCCCGGCGCCTCCCCCAGGCGCTGGTGCAGGTGACGTACAGCGGCGAGGAGACCATGGACGAGCTGCGCGCCGGCCGCTGGTCGCTCCTCCTGATCGACGAGTCGCTCCCCGGGCTCCCCGCCAAGGAGGTGGTGCGCTGGATGCGCACCGAGAGCGCCCTGGCCGGCGTGCGCGTGCTGTTCTGCGTGGAGATCGCCGAGGGGGAGGACCCCGCGTGGGTGGAGGAGCGGATCGAGCGGGTGGGCGCCGACCGCATCCTCCTCCACCCCCTGGACCGCGGCGAGCTCACGCGCCACGCCGCCGAGCTGCTCTCCCAGGCCCCCCGGGAGACCATGGCGACCGCCGCCGCCTTCTCCGGGCCGCACGCGCCCCCGTCCGCACCCGCGCCTCCTCCGCCGCCGCCCGGCGAGCACGAGATGCGCTCGGCCGTGGCCGCCGTGTGGGAGCGCTCCCGCGGCGCCATCCTGGAGCGCGTCGCCGTCCTGGAGCGGGCGGTGGCCTCGGTGGTGGAGGGGACGCTGCGGGGGCCGCAGCGCCACGAGGCGGAGCGGGAGGCGCACCGCCTGGCCGGCGCGCTGGGCACCTTCGGCTTCCCCGAGGGGTCGCGGGTGGCCCTGGTGCTGGAGCAGTCGTTCGGGGGCGGGACGCGTCTGGGCCCCGGCGACGGCGCCCGCCTGGGGGGGATGGTGGCCGAGCTGCGCCGGGAGCTGGAGCGCGCCCCCGGCGCCCCGGCCGGCCTCCCCGCCGCGCCCGCCGCCCCGCCCGCCCCCGCTCCGGCCGCCGGGGCTCGGCCCCTCCTCCTGGTGGTGGACGACGACGAGGCGGTGGCGCAGGTGCTGGCGGAGGCGGGGGCGCGGCGCGGGCTGGAGGTGGCGTCCGTCCCCGGCCCCGCCGCCGCGCGGGAGCTGCTCGCCGCGCGCCGCCCCGACGCCGTGCTCCTGGACCTCTCCTTCGCCGCGGGGGAGGAGGACGGGCACGACTTCCTGGCGGAGCTGGAGCGGCTCGCCCCGGGCGTGCCGGTGCTGGTGGTCACCGGCCGGGGCTCCCTGGTGGACCGGGTGCGCGCCCTCCAGCTCGGCGCGCGCGGCTTCCTCCGCAAGCCCTTCGACCCCGCCCGCGCCGTCGACGCCGCCGCGCGCCTGGTCCCCGGCCTCAACCCCGCCGCGGCCGTGCACGTCCTCGCCGTGGACGACGACCCGCAGATCCTGGACGCCCTGGGCGCCCTCCTGGAGCCGCACGGCATCCGGGTGCACGGCGTGGGGAACCCGCTCCGCTTCTGGACCGCGCTGGAGGAGACCTCCCCCGACCTGGTGGTGCTGGACGTGGACATGCCGCACCTGGGCGGGATCGAGCTGTGCCGGGTGCTGCGCAGCGACGTGCGCCGCGCCTCGCTCCCCGTCCTCTTCCTCACCGCCAGCACCTCCGCCGACACCGTGTACCGCGTCTTCGCCGCCGGCGCCGACGACTACGTGTCCAAGCCCATCGTGGGCCCCGAGCTGGTGGCCCGCATCCGCAACCGGCTGGATCGGGTGGCCGCCACGCGCGCCCCGGCGGGCGGGGGGTAGGGCGGCGGGGGCGCCGCTACCCCGCCTCCCCGCCCCGCCGCCGCTCCGCCAGGTCCAGCAGGAGCGCCGCGCTCACCGCCACCCCGATCCGCTCCAGCGAGTCCAGGTCGTCCGGCGTGAGCCCCGCCCCCCGGCTCCCGCGGGGGCTCTCCACCAGCCGGCGCAGGCGGTCGCGCATCTCCGGGGGGCGGTCCGCCAGCGCCCGCTCGAACTCCCGCACCGGGTCCAGCCCCGCCAGGCAGCGCCCCGCCCGCGCAGCCGTCCCCTCCCCCTCCCCGTCCGTGCACTCCCGCAGGAGCGCGTCCCCCACGCGGTTCAGCCGCGCCCGCCCCTCCTCCTCGTCCCCCGCGCCCAGCCGCCGCACCACCTCGCGCAGCGTCGGGGCGTCCCCGCGCTCCGACTCCTCCGCCAGCATCCCGAACACCAGCCCCAGGAACCCCGTGCGCCCCCGGTACGCCGGGTTCGGGACGCCGAGCACCGGCTCCGAGTCCGTGCTCCCCGCCTGCGCCATCCCCGTCAGCACCTCGCGCCCCGCCTCGCTCGCCGCCGGCTCCGCCGCCGTGCGCCGCAGGGGGATCTCGCGGATCAGGAGGGTGGCCGCCACCGCCAGCGCCACGAACGGGAGCCCCGCCACGAACACCGGGTGCAGCGCCGCCGCCAGAGACTCGCGCAGCGCCTCCAGCGCCGCGGGCGGGAGCCGCGACATCAGCTCCGGGTCCAGCACCGCCCCCGCGTTCAGCTCCCCCCCCACCGACTCCGACATCCGCCCGAGCGCCCCCGGGGGGAGGTGCTGCGCCACCTCCCGCGCCATCCCCTGCGTCATCAGCGTCCCCAGCACCGCCACCCCCACGCTCGCCCCCACCGAGCGGAAGAGCTGCGTGGTGGCCGTCGCCACCCCCAGGTCCTCGCGCCCCACCGCGTTCTGCACCACCAGCACGTACGTCTGCATCGCCATCCCCAGCCCCATCCCCACCAGCACCATGTTGCGCACCACCGTCCCGTACGAGGTGGAGCGGTCCATCTGCGCCAGCAGGAGGTAGCCCGCCGCCAGGAGCGCCAGCCCCACCAGGAGCGGGAGCTTGTAGCGCCCGGTGCGCGAGACCACCTGTCCGCTCACCGCGCTCATCGCCACCAGCGACAGCATCATCGGCGTCAGCACCGCCCCCGACTCGCCCACGCTGGCGCCGATCACCCCCTGCACGAAGACGGGGATGAAGTAGATGGACCCGAACATCGCCATGGCCACCGCCAGCACGGCCACGTTGGAGAAGGTGAAGATCCCGTTCCTCCAGAGCCGCAGCGGGATCACCGGCTCCTCGGCGCGCGACTCCGCCCACACGAAGGCCGCGAACGCCGCCGCCGCCGCCCCGTAGAGCCCCAGGATCAGCGGCGAGCTCCACGGGTAGCTGCTCCCGCCCCACACCGTCGCCAGGAGGGCGCAGGTGAGCCCCACCGAGAGCGTGACGAAGCCCGCATAGTCGATCCGGTGCGGGCGGCGCACGTGGGGGAGCCGCATGAAGGGGACGACGAACCCCAGCGCCACCAGCCCCAGGGGGACGTTGACCAGGAAGAGCCAGCGCCAGGTGGTGTGCTCCGTGATGTACCCGCCCACCAGCGGCCCCACCACCGAGGCCAGCCCGAACACGGCCCCCATGTACCCCTGGTACTTGCCTCGCTCGCGGGGGGCGATCAGGTCGCCGATGATGGCCTGCGACAGCGGCATCATGGTCCCCATCCCGAACCCCTCCAGCACCCGCGCGACGATGAAGGTCTCGAAGCTGTTCGCCATCCCGGCCACCACCGAGGAGGCCATGAACACCCCGATCCCCGCCACGTAGAACGCCTTGCGCCCGTACAGGTCGGAGAGCTTGCCGATGATGGGGACGATCACCGTGGAGGCCAGCAGGGTGGACACGGCGATCCAGCTGTAGTGCTCCATCCCGCCCAGCTCCGCCACGATCCGCGGCATCGCGGGGGCCACGATGGTCTGGCTGACCGCCGCCAGGAGCATCCCGAGCATCAGCCCGATGAAGACCGTCGTGACGTTCCGCGGAGCTTCCGTGCCGCTGCTCATGGCGGGGGCCGGTGGGACGGGATGAACGGACGGGTTCGGGCGTGCCCCCGGCTGCGCCGGGGTCGGGCTGCGGCTCCGTAGGGCAGCAAACAACGCTGCCCAACGGAGTCGAGCCCCCGCAAACAGCCGCGGGGTCTCGCCCCTTCGGGCTCGCATCCCTCACGCGGGGCTCCTGCGCGACTGAGCCACCGGACGCCAGCATGGAGATGCCCCTCCCCCGGAACGGGGGAGGGTGGCGGCTCTAAGGCCGCCGGGTGGGGGCTCGCGGAGGGGGGCGCCGTCGGGGCGCCCGATCCACGCGTGTTCCTTGTCATTCGTCCCGCTCCACTGGTTTCGAGGTGGGGAGCGGGAGCCTACAAGGGCCGTGCCGGTGGGGATGGGATGGAACAGATTGTCGGCAGGATCGAGAACCGCGGGGATGCGGAGCCGACTACAGGAGGGAGATCAGCTCTTCACGCGACAGTTCGGCGTCACGCAGGATCTTCGTGAGGAGCCCGGGACCGAGGGTTTCCCCCGCATGTACCGGGACGACGGTAGCACGTCCATCCGGGTGGCGGACGAAGTGGTGGCTCCCCTTCACGCGAGCCACCTCGAAGCCGCGCTTCCGCAACGCGGCGACCACCTCCGCGCCCTTCACGCGGGGCAGACGCGTCAAGCGGCGACCGTGATCCGCTGGACGCCGACGAAGTCGAGGGCTTCCGCGGGCTCGCCCTGCACCTCCAGGCAGAGCTGGATGGCCTCGCGGGTGCGCTCCATCAGCTCGTCGAGGGACAGAGCCTGCGTGTGGCATCCCGGGAGGGACGGGACGGACGCCACGTAGTAGCCTTCCGAGTCCCGCTCGATCACGACGTTGAACTCACGGCTCATTGGACCTCCTTGTTTCCGGATAGGGAACGGGATCAACGCCGATCCTCCCGGCGCAATGCTCAGGCTTGTCCAGCCTCCTCGTCGGCCGTCAGCATGAACCCGGCGCCGCGGACGGTGGCGAGGCGGGCGCAGGTGCCGCTCTCCTCCAGCTTCCGGCGCAGCCGCGCCACGTGCACGTCCACCACGTTGGAGCCCGGGTCGAAGTGGATCTCCCACACCTTCTCCAGCAGCTCGGTGCGGGTCACCACCCGGGCCGGGTGGAGGAGGAAGTACTCCAGCAGCGTGAACTCCTTGGAAGTGAGCCGGAGCTCGCGCCCCTGGCACTCGGCCCTGCGGGACAGCCGGTCCATCACCAGGTCGGCCATGGAGAGCCGCTCGCTGCGCACCGCCCCGCCCCGCCGCACCAGGGCGCGCACCCGGGCCTTGAGCACCTCCATCTCGAACGGCTTCACCAGGTAGTCGTCCGCGCCGGCGTCCAGCCCCTCCACCACCTCCTGGCTCGCCCCCCGGGCCGTGAGCATCAGGATGGGGACCCGGTGCCCCCGCCGCCGCAGCTCCCGCGCGACCTCCACCCCCGTCCCGTCGGGGAGGACGCGGTCCAGCACGATCCCGTCGTAGTCGTACACGCACGCGAGCCGCCTCCCCTGCTCCGCGGAGTGCGCCACGTCGGCCGCGTACCCCTCCTCCTGCAGGCCCAGCCGGATGAACTCGGCGAGGGCGGCGTCGTCGTCCACAACCAGGATCTTCATCGGGCGGATTCCCTTCGTGTTCCGCGTCCCGTCGCGCACCCCTCCCGGCCGGGCACCGGGGGATGAAGACAACGTAACGTTTGTTTCACGGTTTCGTCATCCCCCGGCGGATACTTTTCACGGTACGCTCATGCCGCGGCGAAGTCGAGGGCGGAGCGCCGGTTCGAGACGTCATGCACAGGTACACTCCCACACGGAAGTGGACGATGGATATCGGAGTTCTGAAGGAGCGGGACGGCCTCACCGCGATCGAGGGGATCGGGGCCACCGAGGCGGAGCTGCTGGCCCGGGTGGGGGTCCGCACCGCCGACGAGCTGGCACGCGCCAACTCCCACGAGCTGTACCAGAGGATCCTCGGGGTCACGCGCGGCTGGGAGGCGGCCCCCCTCCTCCCCAGCCCGGCCCAGCTCAGCGGCTGGATCCTCAACGCCAACCTGGTCCCGTACCTGGGCGGCTGACGCGTCCCGGCTACGCCCCCGCGTCCAGCGCCGACAGGTGCCCCTCCCGCGCATAGGCCAGGAGGGCGGCGTCGCGGGTCACCAGCGTCGCGCCGGTGCGGCGCGCGGTGGCGACGATCATCCGGTCCGCCGGGTCGCCGTGGATGGCGCCCGGCAGGCGGGTGCTCTCCACCAGCACCTCGGGCGACAGCGCCTCCAGGCGCACCCCCGGCGCCTGGAGCCCGCGCCGCACCCACTCCGCCGCTTCCACCGAGAAGCGCACCCGCCCCTTCGCCTCCAGCATCGCCACCTCCCACACGGAGATGGCCGACACCCGGACCGCCCCCCGCGCGCTCGCCCGCCGCACCTCCTCCAGCGCGAAGGGCGCGATCCGGTCGGCCGCGCCGTCCATCACCCAGATCCAGACGTGGGTGTCGAGCAGGAGCGTCCTCCCCACCAGCTCAGGCATCGGCGTCCCACGCCTCGCCCACCGGGCCCACCACGTCGCCGTGATAGGTCACGGTGCCGCGCAGGGAGCCGAAGAGGTCGCCCGGCTCCTCGCCGTACGGCACCAGCTTCGCCACCGGGCGCCCGTACCGGGTGACCACCACCTCGCTCCGCTCCTGCTGCACCCGCTCCACCAGCTGGAGGCAGCGCGCCTTGAACTCCGCGGCGGAAACGGTGACCTCCTCCTCGCCGGGGACGTGGAGCGCCTCCCGCACCGCCTTCGACCTTCCCTTCGGCTTTTCCGGGTACTCGGCCATGCCGTCCTCGCAGGCTGAATGTTGTACAACAATGTTGCACGTCTCACCCGCCGGACGCAAGCCTCTCGTCTCCCACCGCGGCGATCTCGTCCGACTCCACGACCCGGGCTCCCGTGCCCCCCGCCTTCGCCAGCCGCACCATGGCCCGCGCGACCGTGCGCCCCTCCACCGGGCGGTACTTCAGGAGCGGGCCCGAGAGCAGGAAGGAGAGCGGCCCCATCATCCGCTGCGCCAGCGCTTCCGCGGGCCGGCGCTCCGTCCGCTCCCCCATGAGGAGCGAGGGGCGGAGAATCACCACCTCGCCGAAGGGGAGCGCGCGGACGGCCTCCTCGGCCTCCCCCTTGACCCGGTTGTAGAACACGCGCGAGCCCGGGTCCGCGCCCATGGCGGAGACCAGGAGGAAGCGCTCCGCCCCGGCGCGGGAGGCCAGCTCCGCGGCTTCGCGCGGGTACTCCAGGTCCACGCGGCGGAAGGCCTCCCGCGACCCGGCCGCGCGGATGGTGGTGCCCAGGGAGCAGAACACGTCGTCCAGCGCGTCGAAGAGCGCGGCGGAGTCCGCCAGCCGGTCGAAGTCGACGGTGTGCTGGCGCAGCTTCGGGTGCTCCCGGGCGACGGGGCGGCGGCCGACCACGGCGACCCGCCCGTAGGCGTCGTCGGCCAGGAGGAGGTCCAGGCAGTGGCCGCCGACCAGGCCGGTGGCGCCCAGGAGGAGTGCGGTTCGGGACATGGCTTCCGGCCGGAGAGGGGGGTCAGGAGGGCGAGCCGCTCCGCCAGGCGGCGTCGCTGCAGGAAGATGCAGGAAAGCGCGGCTCCCGGGGAGGGGAGCCGCGCCGGATTCGATTCAGCCGGGCCGCGGCGTCACCGCGCCGCGGCCAGCTCCTCGCGCTCCTTCTTGGCCGCCTCCACCAGCTTCTGCACCTCGTGCGAGGGGACCTCCTCGTACGCGTGGAAGGTGCGGGTGTGCGTGGCGCGCCCCTGCGTGAGCGAGCGCAGCGTGGTGGAGTACTTGTACAGCTCCGCCTGCGGCACCAGCGCGCTCACCTTCTGGTTCCGCCCCGCCGAGTCGATCCCCAGGATCTGCCCGCGGCGCTGGTTCAGGTCGCCGATCACGTCGCCCAGGAACTCGTCCGGGGTGTAGACGTCCACCTTCAGCACGGGCTCCAGGATCACCGGCTGCGCCTTCTCCGCCGCCTGGTGGAAGGCCATGGAGCCGGCCATCTTGAAGGCCGCCTCCGACGAGTCCACCGAGTGGTAGCTCCCGAAGAAGCACTCGGCCTCGAAGTCCACCATCGGGAAGCCGGCCAGGATGCCGCGCACCGCCGCCTCCTGGATCCCCCGGTCCACCGCCGGGACGTACTTCCCGGGGATCACCCCGCCCACGATGCCGTCCTTGAAGGCGTACCCCTCGCCGCGGGGGCGCGGCTTCAGGCGGACGTGCGCGTCGCCGTACTGCCCGCGGCCGCCCGTCTGCTTCTTGTACTTCCCCTGCGCCTCGGCCACCGCCTTGATGGTCTCGCGGTAGGGGATGCGCGGCGCCTTGAGCACCACCTCCACCCCGTACTTCCGCTTCAGCCGCTCCATCTGCACCTCCAGGTGCAGCTCCCCCAGCCCGCGGGCGATGGTCTGGCGCAGCTCCGCGTTGTACTCCGCGGTGAAGCAGGGGTCCTCCTCGTGCAGCTTGTGCAGCCCCACCGACAGCTTGTCCTCCTCGCCGCGCGTGGCCGCCTCCACCGCGATGGCGATGTCCGGCTCCGGGAAGGCCACCCCTTCCAGCACCAGCGGGTGCGCGGGGGAGGAGAGGGTGTCGTTGGTGTGCGTGTCGCGCAGCTTGGCGATCACCCCGATGTCCCCGGCCCGCAGCTCGTCCACCTCCAGCCGCTCCTTCCCCTGCGCGATGGAGAGGTGCGCCAGCTTCTCCGGCTTCTCGCGCGTGGCGTTGAGGACCTCGTCCCCGCTCCGCACCGAGCCGCCGAAGACGCGGAAGAAGCTCAGCTCGCCCACGTGCGGCTCGCTGGTGGTCTTGAACACCAGGGCGCAGAAGGGGTCGGAGTTCAGCCCGCGCAGCTCCACCGTGTTCCCGGTGCGCCCCGCGGCCGCCTCGGCCGGGCGCTCCTGCGGGGAGGGCATCAGCTGGACGATCTCGGTCAGCAGCGTCCGCACCCCCCACTCGTGGTTGGGCGCGCCCACCAGGAGGGGGACCAGGTCGCCGCGGAGCATGGCCTGCTTGAGGGCGTGGATCGCCTCCTCGCGGGAGATGGTGTCGCCCTCCAGGTAGTGCTCCAGGAGGGTGTCGTCGGTGGAGGCGATGGTCTCGATGAGCTCCTGGTAGTAGCGGTGCTCGAGGTCGCGGTACTCCTCGGGGATCTCCGTCTCCTCCACCTGGTCCCCGTCGTCGCCCTGCTTCACCAGCTGGGCCTTCTCGGTGAACAGGTTGATGACCCCGCGGAAGTCGTCGCCGCTCCCGATGGGGACCTCCACCGGGATCACCTTGGGCGTCAGGTGCTCCTTGATGTCGGCGAACACCTGCTCGAAGTCCACGTTCGCCCGGTCCATCATGGTCACGAAGATGAGCGTGGGGAGGTGCCGCTCCTCCAGCAGGTCCCACACGCGCTCCGTCCCCACCTCCACCCCGCCCGGCCCGGAGACCACGCAGATGGCGCCGTCGGCCACGCGGACGCCGGCCCGCGTCTCCCCCTGGAAGTCCAGGTAGCCCGGGGTGTCGACGAAGTTCACCTTGGTGTCCATCCACACCGCGTGGGCCACCGACACGTTCATGGAGATGCCGTGCGAGATCTCCTCGGGGGTGAACATGGTCAGCGCGGTGCCGTCCGCGCTGGACCCGTGGCGCCGGGACGAGCCGGCGGTGTGGCAGCAGGCGTCCACCAGGGTCGTCTTCCCCGCTCCGCCGTGTCCGACGACCACGACGTTGCGGATGCGGTCCGTTGTGAACGAGGGGGCTGACGCCATGATGCACCTCCTTGTGGGGATGGGGAGGGAAACGCGGTGGAGTGTGTCCAAGTTGCCCGGCCGCGGGACGCCCGGTCAAGCTTCGCGTCGCGCCGCGGGGGCACCGCACACCGTCCGCGCGGCGATGCAAAAAACGTACGTCTGCGCCCGCCCCCCGGACGCACGGAGGCGGCGGCGCCCGCTCGGGGCACCGCCGCCTCCACCTCCAGCCGCCGGCCGGCGTCAGCCGACGGGCGTCATCCAGCCGAAGCGGTCGGGGAGCAGGCCGTACTGGATGCCGGTGATGGCCTCGTACACCCGCCGCGACACCTCGCCCATCCTCCCGTCGCCCACCTGGAGCTCGCCGTCCTCGAAGCCGAGCGCCCCCACCGGGGAGACCACGGCCGCGGTCCCGCTCCCGAACGCCTCCCGCAGCTCGCCCCTGCGGTGCGCGTCGCGCAGCTCGTCGGTGGAGAGCGGGCGCTCGCTCACCCGCACGCCCCAGTCGCGGAGCAGGGTGAGCACGGTGTCGCGGGTGATCCCGGCCAGGAGGGTGTCGCCGAGCGGGGGGGTGACCACCTCGTCGCCGATGCGGACGAACAGGTTCATGGTCCCCACCTCCTCCACCCAGCGGTGCTCGCAGGCGTCCAGCCAGAGCACCTGGGCGTAGCCGCGCTCCTTGGCCTCCACGGCGGCCGCCATGCTGGCCGCGTAGTTGGCCCCCGTCTTGGCCGAGCCGATCCCCCCGGCGGCGGCGCGCACGCGGCGCTCCTCCACCCAGATCCGCACCGGCGCGTCGGCGCTGAAGTAGCTCCCCACGGGGGTGAGGATGACGAAGCAGGTGTACTCGGCCGCGGGGCGGACGCCCAGGAACCCCTCGGTCCCCACCACGGTGGGCCGGACATACAGCGCGGTCCCGGCCGAGCCGGGGCACCACTCGAAGTCCTCGCGCACCACGGCCTCGATCCCCCGGCGCACCTGCGCCGGATCGATGGGGGGGATGCACATGCGCGACGCGCTCTCGGCCAGGCGGCGGCAGTGGTCGTCGATGCGGAAGGCCCGCACCGCCCCGTCGGCGCCCCGGAACACCTTGAGCCCCTCGAAGATGGCCTGGGCGTAGTGGAGCACCGCGGCGGCCGGGTCGATGGGGAGCGGACCGTAGGGCTCCACCCGCGCGCCGTGCCAGCCCCGGTGCGGGGCGTAGTCCATCAGGAACATGTGGTCCGTGAAGTGCCGCCCGAACCCGAGGGAATCCTCGGAGGGGCGGACCTTGAGCGCGTCGGTGCGCCGGACCGGAATGGTTTGCGTCATGCTCGTTTCTGCTGGCGGTTTCCCCGGGGTGGCTCCCGGAGCGCCGGGAAAGTACACCGCCGGGGCCCCGCGCGCGAGCGCCGCTTTCGGGCCATGCATGGCCGTACGGCGAAGCATGCCGCGACAGGGGCTCCGTGTGGCGGTCCGGACGACTCCTGTTTACCTTTCGTCTGCCGCTCCGCATCCCCTTCCGCGGGACCCGTCACGCCCCGAAGAACCGACTCATGGCCCTGGTTCCCTGCCCCGAGTGCGGCCGACGCATCAGCACCGCGGCGCTGGCCTGCCCCCGCTGCGGCTACCCCATGGCGTCCGCGCCCCCGACCGCGCCCGCGCCGCTCCCTCCCCCGCCGACGGACGCGACGGCCCTGTTCGGCACGGCGGCGGTGGCCCCGGGGCGGATCGCCGTCCCCGCGCTCCACGGCGGCGCCGTCACGTCGGAGCTGCGCTGCACCGCCTGCGGCTCGGACAACGTGCGCCGCCTGGCCATCATCTACCGCGAGGGGATGGCGGTGCTGAACGCGCGGATGGGCGGGGTCGGGGCGGGAGGCGGGGGGCTGGCGGTGGGGGGCGCGACCACGGTGGGGACGCAGCAGAGCCTGGCCTCGATGGGAGCGGCGCCGCCGGAGAAGATGTCGGTGAAGGGCGCGGCCGCCCTGCTCGCGGCCGGCGCCGTCCTCTTCCTGGCGAGCCTGGGCGCGGGCGCGGTGCCCGGCGCCGTGGGCGGGCTGGTGGTCGCCGCGGGAGGGCTGCTGTGGGTGCAGCGCGTCCGCGCGTACAACCAGGTGCGCTTCCCGGAGCTCTACCGCGAGTGGGAGAACACCTTCACCTGCCGACGCTGCGCGCACACCTTCGTCTGGGAGGCGGGGGCGGGGTGATTCTCCGGCCGATCATCGAGAGTGTCACGAAAAGGGTGCGTACGAGGGGAGGTCCGACATAGGTTGAAGGCCCGGAGGGCGGTGTCGCCTTCCGGGCCTTTTCTACCTTCATCGCGGAGACCTCCCCATGCGCACCATCCGCCTCGCCCCCGTCCTTGCCGCCGTCGCTCTCCTGGCCGCGTGCAGCAGCAATCCCCTGCAGCCCTCGTCGCAGGGCGAGAGCCGACGCAACATGGGCGGTGGCTACATCGGTACAGGTGCTTCCTTCGAGCCCATCACCCCGGCGAGCGCAGCCGGGGATTCGTCTGCCGTGAGCCGGGGGTCTGGTTACGCAGGCAGCGGGCACTGATACCTCGATCGTGAGGCTCGATTGCGGAACGGATGCCTGGGACACGTCTGCCCCGACTCGCCGCAACTGTCACGAAAAGGGTGCGCTGAGAGAGAATCGTCATAAGTTGAAGGCCCGGAGGGCAGCGTCGCCTTCCGGGCTTTCAACCCTTCATGTGGAGCCTTCCCATGCGCACCATCCGCGTCGCCTCCGTCCTCGCCGCTGTCGCCCTCCTGGCGGGTGCAGCAATCCCGTGCAGCCCTCGTCTCAGCGCCAAGTACCCGCGGGCGAGGGCCTGCGCGAGACGGGCGTCTACATGGGCACGGGCCACTCCTTTGATCCGTCGCTCCGGCGAGCACAGCCGGGGATTCGTCTGCTGTGAGCCGAGGGTCCGGCTACATCGGGCAACTGGCGCCTGACAGATCGCTGATCGTCAGTCGTAACAGTCGACCGTACCTGACAGCCATTCGGCACGTGCGCGGTTCGGTTACCCCGGGCCGCGCTACCCCGAAGCACTTTCACGAATGCACGCACGACACGGCGCACGACGCGCGTGTCGTGTGTTTGGCACCAGGCACGCATACACGAGCTTGCCTCCCGGATGCCCCCCGGGCTGCTTCGATCAGAGTCCATTGCTAACCCGAGTCCGTGCTCCTGGGCACTTGCACGAGCAACTATGGCTGCGTGGTCTGGCCGCCCTCAAGTACCAATTCACGATGGCCCCGGACCAAGGCTGCACGCGCGAGTTGAATGGGAACGCCGCTCGGACAGGCCGCGATGGAAAGCCTCTCCACTTCGCCCATACGGTCGACCAGGTGTCCTCGTAGAGTTGGGCGTTTCCCGCACCAGCGGCAGCCCTAGCACAGACTCGCGTCGACGAGGAGTCGGTCCGCCGGAGCGACGTTCTCCCTCGGCAGGGCCTCGAACAGTTGCAGTGCGTTAGAGAAGTCCTGCTGCCTCTCCATAAGGTACACCGCGACGTCATGCGCCAATCGAGGTATGAGTGGGTGCGAGGGCCCCAGCAGCGACGAGCGCTTCTCCCGCCAGATGAAACCTGCGTCTCCCCTGTCGAGTGCAAAGCTTACCGCACATAGGTCCACTAGGGCGTCGCCTTCGAGTTCTCGAAGCTCTGCACGCCGTGCAAGCTCGTATCGGTATCGATGAAAGCGGAGTGCGAGCGGTAGGTTCCCAAGACAACCATGGAGATCTACCCACGGCGGCGAGGCACATTGCTTCGGCCGTCACGTTGCCTTGTTGTCGCGCAACCCTGATCCCATGTACGAACCATGCTTTCGCGCGGTCGTATTCTGCTTCCAGGCGTAGAGCACGACCGAGTTCGTACGCCTGCATCGGATCGTGTGGATGCTTCAGCGCACTCTGGAGCGTTCCCCAGCAGGAGTCATCCAGCGATAAGATGGTCACGAAGCACGACCGCCAAGTCCGGGAGAACGCTATGAGGGATGCACCTTCGCTCGCGGAGATGTCATGATGGGGTGCCGCAGTCGGTCCCGCTCGCATCGCACAGCGCCAGGAGCGATTCCGCCAAGAGTATCGACTTGCCGTCGCACCGCGTCTCCGCTGCCCTCAAAGCTCGACTGCCAGCTAGCCGAGCTCGGCGCCAGTCTTTCAGGCATACTGCACCACGCCCGAGCGCAATCAGCGAGTCAGTTCCATCGTCAGGCGAGCGCTTCAGGACGGGCCAGGACTCTGTCCAGATGGCATCGAACAGTTGCTGCTGACCAATCCCCGCGGCTACGCGTGCAAGGTTGGCAAGTGCCATCATGCGATCTCTCGGCTGCGTCATGGTTGGCAGCAGCGCACCGATGATGGTCCCGGCCGCAGCAAACGCCCCGAACTGATCCATGAGGCGCAACAGCGAGGTCGTGGATCACGATGGGTGTTCTAGGATGGCCACGCCCAAATGCACCAAGAGCTTTCCGGGCGTTCTGAATACCGGTCTTCACCAGTCCCATTTCGAACTGGAGAACTCCGAGTTGCTGAGAAGCAGTCCCCAGTTCCTCGCTCAGCGAATGACGGTGCGCAAGTCTCACGGCCCGTGCACTCAGTTCGAGAGCAGCCTTGTAGTTTCCACGCTGGCTGCGAAGGTTCGCCAGGCCGCAATACACCAGCACACGGACCTGCGGCGTCCTCTGAACCAATCGCCAGCTGCTTCGCCCGCTGGTACCATACCTCGGAGCGCACGTACTCCGCCCGGTATCGCGCCAGCCTCCCCACCTCGTAGGCGTAGCGGGCACTCTCGGGCTCCGCGAGCGCCGCCGCCTGGGCGAACGAGAGGGCGGTCGCGTACAACCCCTGCCCCTCCGCCCACATCCGCACGCGACAGCACAGGTGCGCGATGACGGGTGCCGCGCCCGGCTCCGGGTCGCGCACCAGGATGGCGAGCGCGTCCAGCTCCTCCTCCAGCTCCGGCATCACCCCGCCGCTCTTCCGCGCCGCGTCCCCGAACAATCCCTCTCTCTCCGCGGGGGCCGCGGTGCTCCACAGCGTCACGTCCTGGAGCACCCGCCAGAGCAGCACCCCCACCGGCGAGCGGACCTCGTCCAGCACCCCCGCGTTCGGGAGCAGCGGCCCGCCGACCGTGTGGCTGAGCGGCGGGAGCGGCTGTCTTCTCAGCCTGCGGCGTATGCTCTCGGGTGACATGACTCGGGAGGCGGAGGGAGCGTCATGAGACGTCTACT
The DNA here is from genome assembly GCA_963733105.1 of uncultured Gemmatimonadales bacterium. Lineage (GTDB taxonomy): Bacteria > Gemmatimonadota > Gemmatimonadetes > Longimicrobiales > Longimicrobiaceae > JAFAYN01. The sequence continues at coordinate 39,013 of CAVTCB010000020.1, forward strand.
ATGTGCATCTTATTCGCCCTTTCCTCGGCCCGCCAGGCACTTCCCGCACGCCGTTCCGGCCCCGGCCACCCTCCACGCTGAGACATCCGCTCCCCTCCCCGAAAGACCTGAAACCGCATGCGAGCCGACACGGGTTGGCAGCCCCGGAACGTCCTTCCTACCGTTCGTGCAATGGTCGAAGACACTGCCACCCGGGACGGCGCGTGCGGTGCTACCTGAAGGGTGAGCTGAGGACGCGCTTCCTCCTGGCCTGGTTCATGGTCCCCTCGGGACTGCGGCCCGGGCTGGGAGCGTTCCTGCGCAGCGTCCGCGCCGTCCGCTCCCTCGGCGGCGCCGCCGTGCGGCTGTCGGACGGGACGCGGGCCCGCGTGGGCGGCGAGGGAGACGCGGTGCTGCTGGCGGAGCTGACCGCCGCCCCGCCCCGGGGGTGGCTGCTCATCCGGGAGGAGTACGGCCGCGAGGAAGGGGAGGAAGTCGTGGTCGGCGCCATCCTGCACGAGCTGGCGCACGCCTTCTTCCTCCTGGAGGACGCGGCGCGCGCCGCCGTCCAGCCCGCGGACCGGGCGGAAGCCGCCGCGTGGCTCCTGGCGGCCTCGTGGGCGGCGCACGGCTCGCTGCTCTACGGCAGGGGGCTGGACCTCGTCTGCCACGCCGTGAACCGCGCCGACCGCGGGCTGGACCGGTGGGACCCGCTCCCCCTCCGCCGGGGCTGCGCGACCTGCGGGGCTGGTCCGCGCGGGGTGCCGCGAGGTAGCTTTCCCTCCATGGACACACCCCCGCCCTCCGCCGTCCTCTTCGACCTGGACGGGACGCTCGTCGACACCTACCGGCTCTACCTGGAGTGCTACCGCCGCGCCCTGGCGCCGCACCTGGGGCACGTCCCCACGGCCGAGGAGATCGCGGCGCGGCGCCCCTCGGCCGAGCGCGGCTTCCTGGCGGAGTGGGTGGGCCCGGAGCGGGTGGACGCCTGCCACGCGGCCATGCTGGAGCACTACGCGGCGCTCCACGGCGCGCTGGGGGAGGGGATGTACGAGGGGGTGCGGGAGATGCTGGCCGGGCTCCGCTCCGCCGGGCTGCGCCTGGGGATCGTCACCGGGAAGGGGCGCCGCGCCTGGGAGACCACCGCGGCCGGGACCGACCTGGGCCCGTTCGAGGTGGTGGTGACCGAGGACGAGGTGCGGCGCCCCAAGCCCCATCCCGAGGGGATCGAGGCGGCGCTGCGGGAGCTCGGTGTCCGGGCCGGGGAAGCGGTGTACGTGGGCGACTCGGCGGGGGACCTGCGGGCCGGGCGGGCGGCGGGGACGCGCGTGGCCGCGGCGCTCTGGCCCAAGACCGCGCCGGGGGAGCGCGAGCGCTTCCTGGAGGAGGTGCGGCCCCTGGAGCCGGACTGGACCTTCGACCGCCCCGCCGACCTGACCCGCGCCTTCGCGTCCTGGTGCTGAGAGGAGCTACCGCGCGGGAGCCAGGGTGAACACGAGGTAGTCCCCCCGCGCGCGGTGCGCCCGGACGTCGATGCGGTCCAGGTCGGCCACGGGGACGGCGGAGACCACGCGAAGGCGCGCCCCCGGCCGCCGCCGCTCCACCCGCGGGACGATCCCCAGCCGGTGGTCGCTGTGGAACGCGCCGTTGAAGTGGACCACCAGCGTCCCCGCCGGGCCCCGCGCCAGCGCCTCCGCCACCGACTCCGCCATGGTCTCGTCCTTGGCGCACTGGGCCAGGTAGAAGCGCTCCGCCATCGCCGCCTGCGCCTCCGGGGGGCCGCCCATGGGGTGGGCCGCCATCTGCTCCAGGAAGCGCTCGCGGTACGCGTCGCGGGGGCAGCGGAGGTCGCGGGCCACCAGGGCGCGCTCCCCCGCGTCCAGCGCGGCGAGCGTGTCCAGGCCGCCGCGCGACACCTGCGAGGCCAGCCGCCGGGGCGCGTTGCTCGCCAGCACCGGCCAGCCGCGGGAGCGGGCCGCCTCCAGGAGCGGGCGGTAGTCGCTCGCGTGGTTGGGCCAGGGACGCGCCCCGGCCAGGAACGCCTCCTCCGCCACCTCCCCCGCCAGGTAGCGGTCCAGGAGCGGCTGCACGTCCCGCTCCAGCATCTCCATCCCCACCACCACCCCGCCCCGGCGGCGGGCGAGCGCCTCCAGGAGCGCCGCCTCCATCCGGTGGGTCCCCGGGTCGTCGTGCTGCTCCCCGAAGAACACCGCCTCCGAGGCGGCGAGCGCCGCAGCCATGGCCTCGAAGTCCACGAAGCGCCCGGCCCGCGCGTCGTACACCCGGTGCGGAACGTAGCCCTGGCCGGCGAGCGGCGCGGCCGGCGCGCACAGGACGAGTCCCAGGAGGGCGGAGCGGAGTCGTGCACCCATGGCGGAACCTCGGCTGGAGGAGGGGAGAGCGTGATCCCGGCGGTATAGCGCGCGCGCAAGTCCCGCGCAAGAAGAAGGGCCCGGATTGCTCCGGGCCCTTCCGTTTCCCTGCCGCGCCCCGCCTACAGCCGGGGGAGCTGCTTCACCACCACCCGCTCCACCCCCAGGTCGTCGCGCTCCACGTAGGCCGCGCGGCCGGAGGCGCTGAAGGCGTTCGGGAGGCGCTGCCCCGTGACCGTCCCCAGGTAGCGGCCGTCCACCGTCACCAGGTCGATGGGGCCGGGGCTCCCCCAGGCCTCGCCGGTGCGCTCGATCCAGAGCCGCCCCGCACGGTCCAGGCGCACGTTCTGGATGGCGGGCATCACCTCCTCGAACTGCATGTTCCGCATCCGGTCCTCCATCGCCTGCCGCGCCGCGCCGGCCGGCGCACCGCCACCGCCGGTGACGATCCGCACCGCGCCCCCGCTCGTCATCAGCTCGCGCATCCGCTCGCGCTCGCGCTCGCGGTCGCGCTCGGTCACCTTGCGCTCCCGCATCGGCTTCTGGATGTAGCGGGCGATCTTCCCGTCCGCCCCCACCACCTTGACCGTGTAGCCGGCGGTGTTCGCCACCACCAGGCCGCCGCTGGGGAGCACCGACCAGTTGAGCCGCGGGGTGAAGGCGGCCGGACCCGTCACCATGAAGCTCCTGCGCTCCCGTCCGCCCGCGGGGCTGTTGGAGGTCCGGACCGTCACCTCCTCCACGACGGCGTACAGCCGGGACGCCCTCGCGCCCGCCCGGAGCGGCTCCCACAGGATGGGGGTGGTCTGCTTCTCCTCCACGGTGCCGGCCCTCTGCGGCTGGAGGTCGGGGGCCGGGCGCGCGGCGGTGACGATCCCGCCGCGCGGGTGCGGCGCCATCCCCGCCCCTCCCAGCAGCGGCATCCACTCATCCCCGAAGGGGACGCTGCGCTGGTAGCGGCCGTCGCGGCCGAACAGCGAGTACGAGCGGTGCCCCAGGTCGGCCACCACCAGCGTTCCGTCCGTGGTCACCGCCAGGCCGACCGGGGCCTGGAACTCGCCGGGGCCGCCGCCCTTCTTCCCCACCTGGCGGACGAAGCGGCCCGTGCGGTCGAACACCTGCACGCGGTTGTTGCCGCGGTCCAGCACGTACAGATTGTCCTGCGCGTCGAACGCCACCTGGTCCACGTTGGAGAACATCTCCGACTCGCGCCCGTCCTCCACCCCCACCGTGTAGACGGGGGTGGCGCGGAGGGCGAGGGGGCGGTCCCGCTCGGGGAGCATGGACTTCTGCTGCGAGTGGGCCGCGGGCGCGACGAGCAGGGCGCCGGCGACCGCGGCTCGGAAGAGAATGGCACTGCGCATTGGGGCACCACCTCGGGTGGAGTGTTGACTGGGCGCGGGTCGCGCCCGGGCTGCTTCCGGCGTTTGGATGCCGACAGGAACGCGAAGGGTTGCCCCGGGTGGCACGTCGCGTGCCGGGGAGCGCACGGCCACCGGACGGAACCAGCGACCACGGAACGAGATGCAGACGGACACGGAGGCGCAGGCCTGGCACGACTATCCGCAGCCCGACGACGGCGCGGAGCACACCGTGGTGGGTACCGTGAAGGTACTGGAGGGGTTCCACTCGCCGCAACTCGGGAACGAGCGCCAGATCCTGGTCTACCTCCCCCCCTCGTACGGGAGCGGGGAGCGGCGCTACCCCGTGATCTACATGCACGACGGGCAGAACCTGTTCGACCGGGCCACCTCGTTCGGGGAGGAGTGGGAGGTGGACCAGACTCTGGAGGCGGCCGCGGACGAGGGGCTGGAGGCCATCGTGGTCGGCATCCCCAACATGGGTCCCGGCCGGCTGGACGAGTACGGGCCCTGGCCCGAGCCGAAGCACGACGCGGGAGGAAAGGGGGACGCCTACCTGGACTTCATCGTCGACACGCTGAAGCCCGTGGTGGACCGCGACTTCCGCACCCTTCCCGAGCGGGAGAGCACGGGGATCGCGGGGTCGTCCATGGGCGGTCTGATCTCGCTGTACGCCTTCTTCGCCCGCCAGGAGACCTTCGGCTTCGCGGGGGTGATGAGCCCGGCGCTCTGGTTCGGGGAGCGGCGCATCTTCGAGTTCCTGGAGCAGGCGCCCTTCGTGGACGGGCGGATCTACCTGGACGTGGGGACGCAGGAGGGGAAGGAGGCCGTGGAGGACGTGCGCCGGCTGCGCGACCTGCTGGTGGAGAAGGGGTACGAGCGGTGGAAGAGCTTCCTGTACTTCGTGGAGATGGGCGGGGGGCACAACGAGAGCGCCTGGGCGCGGCGGATGCGGCGCGAGCTGCACTTCCTGCTGGGCGTCCCGCTGCGCTCCCCGCGCGCCGCGCGGTAAGCCTGGGAGCGGGATGAAGGGCAGGGTTCGGGCGTGCCCCCGCTGGCGCGGGGTCGGGCTGCGGCTCCGTAGGGAACGATACGACCGTTCCCAACGGAGTCGAGCCCCGACGATACTGCCGTCGGGTCTCGCCCCTTCGGGCTCGCATCCCTCACGCAACTGCTTACCGTACCTGTAGTTGTCTTGCTCCCCTCCCCCCTTGTGGGGGAGGGGCCGGGGGTGGGGGGTGCCGCGGCTACGCCGCCGCGAAGGCCCCGCTGGCGTGGAACCGGTTGGCCGACTCGATGAACTCCTCGAAGAGGCGGCGCGTCCCCTCGTCGGTGTCGATCAGCATCTCCGGGTGCCACTGCACCCCCACCAGGAAGGCGTCGCCCGACCCCTCCAGCGCCTCCAGCAGCCCGTCCGGCGAGACCGCCGAGGCCACCAGCCCGTCCCCCAGCCGGCGAATGCCCTGGTGGTGCATGCTGTTGACCATCACCGTCTCCGCACCGAACAGGCGGCGCAGCCGGGTGTCGGGGGCCACGCGGATCTCGTGGGCCAGGTAGTCGCGGGCCCACCCGGCGCCGGGGAAGTAGTCGTGCTTGATGGCGCCCTCGAACTGCTCGCCGCAGTCCTGCAGCAGCGTTCCCCCGGCGGCCACGTTGATCACCTGCATCCCGCGGCACACGCCCAGCACCGGCTTCCCGTCCTCCATGGCCCAGCGGGCGAACTGCAGCTCCACCGCGTCGCGCGGCAGGTCGGTGCGGCCGCAGAGCTCGTGCCGCTCCTCGCCGTAGCTGGCGGGGTCCATGTCCACCCCGCCGGCCAGGAAGATCCCGTCCAGGCGCTCGTAGATGGCGCGCAGCGTCTCCGGGTCCTCGTCCAGGAGCGGGACCATCCAGGGCACCGCGCCCACGGAGGTGCAGGCCAGGAAGTAGCGCTGGTTCATCACCCACGAGGCCGGAAGGTCCTCGGGAATCCGGTCGATGGACTGGAGGTTCTGCGTGGGGATGCCGATGACGGGACGGTGCTGCATGAATGTCTCCTTCGGGTACGGCCGAATGGGTTGGGAAACAGGTGAGGCGGGAGGGGTGCACAAAGTACGCCGCCGCCCCCGCCTCCCACAATGGCTTCGGCACTCCCGCGCCCTGCCGCGAGCCGCCGCTCCTCGGTTACACCACTACCCCCTCATACGTTTCCCGGATGAGCTGGTCCACCACGTCGTGGAGGTTCCCGGTGCGCTCGAAGGTGGCGATCTGCCGGTCGGCGCTGGAGCCCTCCTCCAGGATGCGGTAGGCGTACTCCACCTCGGCGCGGCTCCCCAGCTCGTCCACCACGTCGCCGATGAACCAGTCCAGGAGCTCGCGGATCAGGGCGCGCGCCGGGAGCTCCTCCTGCTTCCCCAGGTCCACCAGCCGCCCGTCGAGCCCGTAGCGCACGGCGCGCCACTTGTTCTCCTCGATCAGGTCGGAGGGGTAGACGCGGAAGGTCATGTTGTCGCGCCGCAGCTTCCAGAGCTTGGCGATGATGGCCTGGAGGATGGCGGCGATGCACACCGCCTCGTCCACGCGGGTGCACACGTCGCAGGAAGCGGAACTCCAGGGTGGGATACTTGTGGTGCGGCCGGACGTCCCAGTAGATCTTGGAGCCGTCGGGGATGCACCGGGTCCCCACCAGCGTCTCGGTGAGGTACTGGAAGTCGGCCCAGTCGCGCATGATGCGCGGGACGCCGGTCCGCGGGAAGTTGCGGAAGATGACGCTGCGGTACGACTTGAGCCCGGTGTTGCGCCCCTGCCAGAAGGGGGAGGAGGAGGACAGGCAGAGGAGGTGCGGCATGAAGTAGCGCGACACGTTCATGGCGTCGATGAGGAACTCGCGGTCCTCGATCCCGATGTGGACGTGCGTCCCGAAGATCAGGAGCTGCTGCGCCAGGTCCTGCATGTCCTGCTTCACGCCCATGTAGCGCTCGAGGGGGGTGATCTCCTGGGTGAGCCAGTGGGAGAAGGGGTGCGTCCCCGCCGCCGCCACGCGCAGGTCCTTGCGCGCCGCCAGCCCGATCACCATTCCCGCGCAGCCGCTTCAGCTCGCCGCACGCCTCCGCCGGGGTCTCGCACACCTTGGTGCCGATCTCGACGATGGACTGGTGCAGCTCGGGCTTGATCTCCCCCAGGACGAGGTGGTCGTCCTCCAGGATCTCGGTGATGTAGGAGCGCAGCTCCCGCGTCACGGGGTCGATGATCTGGTACTCCTCCTCGATCCCGATGGTGAGCGACGGCGGCTTCATGCAGGTCTCCTCGATGAATGCTTGTCGCGGCCCCGGCGGCCCTCACCCGCTCGCTTAGGGCTCGCACCCTCTCCCAATTCTGGGAGAGGGTTTCCTGCCGTTGTAGTTCCCGCAGTACCCGTAAAATCTTCTCGGAGGGAGACAGCCGGGTAGTTTCGGCTGGCTCACTCCGGGGCGGGGAGACTCGCGCCGTTTGCGAGGCTCACCGCCCCCGCGCAGGAGACCGGCGGGGTAGTTTCCGCCGGGCTCCGGAGCGGCCCCACAGCGCCCTCAACGCCTCTCCACCACGAACGTCGGCACCGTGGACCCGCCCCCCGCCGTGACGTTCAGCAGCGACGCCGTGGAGAGCCGCGTCAGGCACCCGTCCATGTACTCCCCGTGCCAGATGAACGGCGCCGTGTCCAGCATCCGGGCGGCGAACTCCACGCGGCCGTCCGCGAAGCTGGGATAGACGATCTTGGGGAGCTCCACCCGCTCCTGCACGATGTACGGCTCCGACAGGGCCGTCCGGATGGCCTCCTCCCAGGCCGCGGAGTCCACGTCCCACCCCAGCACGATCCCCTGCCCGCCGTAGTCGTCGTTGGGCTTGAGCACCAGCCGCTCGGCGTTGTCGCGGATGAAGGGGACCAGGTCGACCTCGGCCCCGCCGTGCGTGGTCCGGCGCTCCTCCACGATGCGCGTCCAGGGGATGTGCGCGTCGATCGCCTCCCGCTCCTCGGGGCTGAACAGGTGGGCGTTCCGCTCGTCGCTGAGCACGGCCAGCGAGGCCTTCTTGTGCAGCAGCTTGCAGCGGAAGGGGTTCACCATGCAGACGGCGCCGTCGCGCACCGCGCGCACCACGGGGCTGTCCACGCCGCACTCGTCCACCAGCTCGTTGATGAGGACGCGCTTGTAGATGAGGGTGACGTGGAAGTCGCCGGCCATGAGCTTCCCGTCGCGGTACTCCACCTCGCGCGGGTCGGCGATGACGCACGGGATCCCCTGCGACTCGAAGTAGTCGCGGAAGAGGACGAACTCGCTGTAGGTCGGGACGTCGCGCCAGTCGAGGATGGCGATGCGCGGCGTCTCGCGGCGCCCGGAGCACTCGCGGAACGAGTCCACCAGCACGTGCATCACCTGGTGCCGGGCGGGGAGCGGGCGCACGTGGAAGCGGCGCAGGAACTCGCGCATCACCGGGAGCCCCAGGAAGACCTCGGTGAGCACGTCGCAGTAGCCGGGGCCGGCGGGGGTCTCGGCGTTGTACTCGGTGAAGCGCAGCCCCCCCTTCCCGGACACGAAGAAGGCGTCCAGCCGCGAGGTGGGGGAGGGGGAGCGGAACCCGGGGTCGGTGTGGACCAGCTCCTCCTCCCACGCCATGAGCCGGAACTGCTCGCGGAAGGCGGCGTCCTCGATGGCCGCCCGGTGCGCCTTGTCGAAGGCGCGCATCACCAGCGCGGCCCGGGCCTGGAGGAAGCGGTACTGCTCCGGGGTGAGGAAGCGCGGGCGCAGCACGGTGGCACAGCGGCTTGTCGCCGAAGAAGAGCCCCCGCCGCCTCTGCTGGTCGTCGAGCTGGGCCTGCGTGTCCGCGGCCGCCTCGTCGGTCAGCAGCTCGTGGTACCGCTGGATCGCTTCCTGGAGCGCCATGGGCTCACTCGGCGGAGGTGGGGTCGGTGGAGTGCGCCGGGTCGGCCGGGAAGGGGTTCCCGGGCGCGTCCGGGCTCAGCGCCCCGCCCCCGCCGGCGCCGCCCCCGCGCACGGCGTGGCGCGTCCCGGCGAACAGCCCGTCCCACCCCAGCGCGCGCCCCTGCGGACGGGGGTTCTTGGCCAGGCGGATCACCATGTCGGCCATGTGCTCGACCACCCAGTCGAAGTAGTGCGGCGTGAGCGAGTTGACGTCCATGTCCGGGGCGGGGTTCATGAAGTCGATGGCGTAGGGCACGCCGTCGCGGACGGCCCACTCCATCGAGTTCATGTCGTAGCCCAGGGCGCGCACCAGCTTCAGCGAGTCCTCCACCACGCGGCGCCCCAGCTCGGGGCTCATGTGCTCGTGCTCCACGTGGTAGCGCCGCTCGCGCGGGTCGTACTTGATGGGCAGCACCTCCTCCTGCCCCAGGCAGAGGCAGCGGACGAAGTGGTCCCACTTGATGAACTCCTGCACCACCATGGTGAGCAGGCCGGAGTGGTTGTAGTGGTGGATCAGCTCGTCCAGGGTGTCGCAGACGTACACGTCGCTCCACCCGCCGCCGTGCGCGTCCTTGAGCACGCAGGGCAGCCCCACGTAGTCCACCACCCCCTGCCAGTCGATCGGGTAGACTGAGGTTGCGCAGGCTCTCGGTCGTGGACGATGCCCGGGATGTACTCCTTGTTGGGCAGCACCATGGTCTTGGGGTGCGCGATCCCCAGGCTGTGGGCCAGCGCGGCGCCGAAGAACTTGTCGTCGGCCGTCCACATGAACGGGTTGTTGACGACGTGGCACCCCTGGAGCACGGCGTACTTGAGGTAGGTGCGGTAGAACGGGCACCTCGTGCGAGATGCGGTCGACGATGACGGCGTACTCGCACCGGCTCGTCCATGCGGGCGCCGCCGAGCTGGCACGAACTCGGCCACGACGCCCTCGTCGCGGCGGTTGACCTCCTCGATGAAGGCCGGCGGGAAGGACCACTCCGTCCCGACGATCAGGCCGACTTTCAGTGCCATGTTTGGTTGCTGGGTTGAGTGTGGGTGCTCGCGCGTGGGGGCCCCGGCGAGCCTGCACGACCGGGGCCAGCGGCGCGGTTTTTCGGGAAAAGCGCGCTAGTCGTGGCCGCCGACGTAGCGGGCGATCATCTGCCGCCACCAGGGCCAGTCGTGGGCCCAGCCGTCCCAGATGCGCAGGGCGTTCCCGATCCCCTTCTCCCAGAGCGCGCGGGAGAGGTAGCGGTTGTTCTCCACGAAGGCGTCGGTGGCCCCGGTCGCCAGGACGATGTCCATGCGGCGCAGGGCCTCCAGGCGCGCGGGGTCGTGCACGTGGCTGACGTAGTGGGCGGGGTTGTTGTCGAAGACGTTCTCGTCCTCGTGCCCGTCGGCGAAGCGGCGGATGTCGTACAGCCCGCTCATCCCGATCACCCGCCCCACCTGCCAGGGGTGCCGGAAGGCGAAGTTCACGGCGTGGTAGGCGCCGAAGCTGGCCCCGGTGGTGATGAGGAAGGGGTTGGGGTTGCGGTGCCGGGTGAAGGGGAGCACCTCGGCGTTGAGGTAGTGGTCGTACTGGACGTGGCGCCAGGCGCGGTCGCCGGGGCGCTTCCAGTCGGCGTACCAGCTCTCCGCGTCGACGCTGTCCACGCAGAACACCTGGAGCCACCCCCGGGCGATGTGCTCGCCCAGGACGTCCATCATCCCCTGGTCCTCCCACTCGTAGAAGCGCCCCATGGAGGTGGGGAACACCAGCAGCCGCGCGCCGCCGTGGCCGAAGACCAGCATCTCCATGTCGCGCCCCAGCGCGGGGCTGTACCACCGGTGGTGCTCACGGTTGCGCACGCGTCTCCTCCGGGTCTGGATCTGAAAGGGCAGGCCGCGGCCCGCCCGGCAACATTCACGCCGACGGGGGCGGCTCGCCGGGGAGGAGGAAGCGCGCCTCGCCGGCCTCCGCGTCCACGGCGGCCAGCTCCACCTCCACGCGCGCGCCCGGCTCCAGCCGCGGCGCGCCCTCCGCCCGCTCCACCGACACCCGCAGCGGCGGCTCGTCCACCTGCACCTCCACCCGCCTGTCGCGGAAGCCCAGGACCACGGCCCGGAAGCGCTCCCCCTCGCGCCCGCGCAGCGTCCACGCCTCGGCCACGTCCACCGCCTTGCGCTCCAGCTTCCCGGTCCGGGAGTCCGCCTCGTTCATCACCTCCGGGAGCACCTGGAGCGTCTCCACCTCCGCGGCGGTCGGACGGGCGCCGGCGGCGAGGGTGGACAGGAGGTCCAGGACGTAGCGGTCGGCCAGGCGGCGCAGCGGGGCGGTGACGTGGGCGTACGGCATCGCCAGCGCGGAGTGGAGCGGGTCCGCGGGCGGGGCGCCGTGGAAGGCCACGTAGTCGGCGCCGCGGGTGAGGCGCCGCGCCTGCCACACCAGCGCGGGGAGGTGCGGGTTGCGGAGGTCCACGCCGCGGATGAACTCCGCGTATCCCCGGCCCTCCGGCCAGGGGAAGCCGAGCGCGCCCGCGGCGCGGCGGAGCTTCTCCACGTCCTCCAGGCGCGGGGGCGGCATGGTGCGCAGGAGCCCCGTGCCCGCCTCCAGCATGCGCCGCGCGGCGACGTGCCCGGTGAGCAGCGACACCTGCGCGTTCCACTGCTCGGCGGGGGCGGGGGCCTCGTATTCCAGGCGGTAGCCCAGCCGCGCGGCGGCGCTCTGCTGCACGTGCTGGTCGCGCGCGGGGAGGGAGAACCCGCCGCGCTCCGTCTCCCGCTCCAGCCGCGCCTCCCCGAACTCCTTCAGCAGCGTCAGCGTCTCCGCCCACTCCTCCCCCGCGAGCTCCCCGCCGCCCGCGACGTGCGCGGACACCTGCTCGTAGGTGAGCTGCGCGCGGGAGCGGACGACGGCGCGCTCGACGCGCACGTCCGTGGGCTCGGCGCGGCCGTCCAGCTCCAGGGTGAACACCACCGCGGGGCGCGCGCCGTCCGGGAGGAGGCTGGCGGCGCCCTGGCCGAGGACCGGCGGGTACAGCGGCTCCCGCGCGTCCGGGGCGTAGAAGGTGACGCCGCGGAGCCACGCCTCGCGCTCCACGGCGCCGCCGCGCTCCACCCAGAACCCCACGTCGGCGATGGCGTAGCGCAGGCGCATCCCCCCCGGCGTGCGCTCGAAGTGCAGCGCCTGGTCCAGGTCGCGGCTCCCCGGCGGGTCCACGGTGACGAAGGGGACGGCGGTGAGGTCGGCGTACCCGGCGGCGGCGGCGGGGTCCTTCTTCGCGGCGGTCTCCGCCTCCGCCAGCACCTCGGGCGGGAAGCCGGAGCGTATCCCCAGCTCCTCCCGGGTGCGCGCGAAGGCCCGCTCGATGGCGGCGCGCTCCGGTCCTGCCTGGTCGTCGGTCAACGCGGGACGCTCCTGGAACGGGGGAATGGCTCGCCGGGCAATCTCGGGGTCGCACGAACCGTTCACAAGCACCGCCGATGCGAAAGCGGCGGACCGGGCGCGTGCCCGGTCCGCCGCGGACCCCGCGTGGAGGCGCGCCGGCCGCCTAGCACTCCCCGGCGCGCTTGCGCCTGGGGGTGCACGGCTTCGACGGGCCCGTCCTCCCGATCAGGTGGTCCGGCACCGGGGCCAGGGCGTAGAGCACGTGGCTGTTCATGGTGTGCCCGCTGTTCAGCGTCACGGGGGTCACCACGTTCTTGGTGGAGCCGTCCACCAGGACGTCGCGCACCTGCTGCGGCGTGGCGCCGGGCGCCTGCTCCAGCACCAGCGCGGCGGCGCCGGCCACGTGCGGCGAGGCCATGGAGGTGCCGCTCATGCTCGTGGAGCCCGTGGTGCCCGCGTAGTCGGCCGAGGTGATGTTGTCGCCGGGGGCGAAGATGTCCACGCAGGCGCCGTAGTTGGTCCAGTCGGGGCGCGCGTCGGTCTGGCTGCTGGCGGCCACGGTGATGGCCTCGGGGACGTTGGAGAAGGGGAACATGCAGGCGTCCGCGCCCACCGTCCCGTTCCCCCACCCGTTCCCCGCCGCCACCGCCACGGTGATCCCGGAGGCGATCAGCGCCCGCAGCGCGTCGTCCGTGGGCGCGCTGGTCCCCAGGGTCTTGGTGGGAACCACGTCGCCCAGCGACATGTTGGCGACGGCGGGGAGGGTGGCGTTCCGGGCCACCCAGTCCATCCCGGCGATCACCTCCGCGTCGGAGCCGTAGCCGGCGCAGTTCAGCACGCGCACCCCCACCAGCTTCACCTTCTTGGCGACGCCGAAGGTCTTCCCTCCCACGGTCCCGGCGACGTGCGTCCCGTGTCCCTGGCAGTCTCCGCTCCGGTCGTAGAGCAGCGCGTCCACAGGGTCGGCGGCGAAGGCGTCGTACCCGAGCACGGCGCGCCCCTCGAACTCCGCGTGGTCGTAGCGGATCCCCGTGTCGATGACGTACGCCGTCACCCCGGCGCCGGTGCGGGCGTAGCGGTAGGCGCCGTCCAGGGGGAGGGCGCGCTGGTCGATGCGGTCCAGCCCCCAGGTGGCCCCGCCCTGCGACGCCATGGCCGGCGCGCGCACCCGCCGCTGCACGGACACCCTGAGGACGCGCGGATCGGCGGCGAGGGCCTGCACCACGTTGTCCGGGATCGCCCCCGCGAAGCCGTTCAGCAGCTCGGAGTAGACGTGCTTCGGGCGGATGCCGTACCGGGCCGCCAGGAGTCCCGCGTCCGTGCCCCAGCCCACGGAGACGATGTACTGGCCGGGGATGGTTCCCTCCTCGCCCATGCCGAGGATGGCCGCGGGCTTCGCGGCGTCCGGCGCCAGCGGCCGGGCGGAATCGCTATCGCTGCAGGCCGCCAGGCCCGCGGCCACGAGGAGCGTGAGGAGACGACGCATGGCTGGACCTCCCGAACGGGTGGATGTCGCTTTCTCTTCCTGGCACCCGTACAGGCAAGCTCCGGTCGCAAAACTCAAGAAAGTCTCAAAATCATATCCAGCAATCACTTACATACAACTCACCCCTGACGACACCTGGGCTCCTGCACCAATCCGCTGAAAAACAGGCCGGAGCCCTTCCCTGAAATAGTGCATCAAAGAAGGACACCGGATCGCTCCGGCGCCCTTCATGGAAAGTGAAGCCACTTGCCCCACTCAAGCTGCCAGCGACCCATCAGGACTGCCCAGCAACCACATCGTGGGACCTGCGAGCACACGCTTCAGGTAGCTTGTCCCCGGCCGCTCACACTCGGCACGGAAGGTCTCCGAGGCGTAGTACTTGATGTCGATCTCACGATCCAGAACTCTGCCGGCCTCCAAACTGGCGAGGCCAAGCGCACCGAGATCAACCGAGTCTCCTACGACCAGAACGTCCACGTCGCTGTCCTCCCGTATCCTGCCGCTCACGGCGGAGCCGAAGACGCAGACGGCGCGGATGCCTGGAACTATCGCCAGGAGACCTCCGACGACCTCCGAGCACGACAGCCGCCCGGGATTATTCATCGCGCAGCGCCTCCAGCGGCGTGCGGCGGAAGGTCTCGCGGCTCCCCCACCACCCCACCAGCATCGCCAGGAGCGCCATCCCGGCGCCCAGCCCGGCAAGCCCCGCCACGGGCACGGCGAACGAGTCCATCTCGAACGCCCACTTCGCCAGGGCCCACCCGCCCACCACCGCCAGCACGCTCCCCACGAGCCCCGCCAGCAGCCCCAGGAGCGCGTACTCGGTCAGCAGGATGGAGCCCACCTGGCCGCGCGTGGCGCCCAGCGTCCGCAGGAGCACGCTCTCGCGGATGCGCTGCAGGCGGCTCACCGACACCGCCCCCAGCAGCACCACCACCCCCGTGGCGATGCTGAACCCGGCCAGGAAGCGGATCACCAGCGAGATGCGCCCGAACACGTCGTCCAGCGCGGCGCGCACGTCGGTGAGGTCCAGCGAGGCCACGTTGGGGTAGGCGCGCACCACGTCGCGCTGGATGCGGGCGCGCCCCTCGGCCGTGGGCGCGTCGGCCAGGAGCACCCAGGTGGCGGGGGCGCCGGCCAGCGTCTCCGAGGGGAAGACGGCGAAGAAGTTGGGCTCGAAGCGCGCCCAGTCCACCTCGCGCAGCGACGTCACCTGCGTGGCGACCTCCACCCCCTGCACGTCCCAGACGATCCGGTCCCCCACCTTCACCCCCAGGTCCTCCGCGATCCCCTTCTCCAGCGACACCGGGGCGGGCGCCCCGGCCGGACGGCGCTCCCCCGCGCCCCACCAGCGCCCCTCCAGCAGCTTCTCCGAGCGCACCAGCGTGTCGCGGAAGGTGGAGCGGTACTCGCGCCGCACCGCCCACCCCTCCGCCCCGCCCCGGCCCTCGCCCTCGCGCGGCCGGCCCTCCTCGCGCTCGCCCTCCCCCTCCGGCTCCCCGGCCGGGCGCGCCATGCTCGCCACGCCGCGGCCGTTGATGGAGGCCACGCGCATGGGGACGATGGGCGCGCGCTGGAGGACCGACGCGCCCGCGCCGTCCAGCACCCGGCGGACGCCGGCCTCCTGGTCCTCCTGCACGTCGAAGAAGAGGAGGCTGGCGCGCATCCCCTCCGCACCGGGGCGGAGAGGGCGGAGGAGGTTGTCCTGCACCACGTACATCACCGCCAGCAGGAACACCCCGAACCCCAGCGCCAGCACCACCGTGCGCGTCTGGTTCCCGGGGCGGTACAGGTTGGCGACCCCCTGCCGCACCGGGTACGGGAGGCCCCCCGCGCGCAGGCGCCGCACCCCGCGCACCGCGCCCCACGCCGCCAGCCCCAGCCCCACCAGCGTCCCCGCGATCCCCCCCGCGAAGCCCAGCCCCACCCGCCACTCCCCGGCCTGCAGCACCACCAGCCCCGCCACGCTCCCCACCAGGAGGAGCGCCGCCCCCAGCGTCCAGGCGTCGCGGGGGGCCGGCTCCGGCTCCGCGGCCACCCGGCGGCGCAGCGTCTCCAGCGGGGAGATGCGGCGCGTCGCCAGGAGCGGGAGGAGGGCGAAGGCCAGCGCCACCCAGGTCCCCACCCCGATCCCGGTGAGCACCGAGGCGGGGTCGACCCCCACCTGCACGTCCACCGGGAGGAAGTCGCGCATCAGCCGCGGGAGCACCCACTGCACCGACACCCCCAGCGCCGCCCCCAGCGCCGAGCCGGCCAGCCCCATGGTCCCGGCCTGCACCAGGTAGATGGCCACCACCTGCGGGGCCGTGGCGCCGATGCAGCGGAGCGTGGCGATGCTCTCCCGCTTCTCGGCCATGTAGGCCCCCATCGCGCTCGCCACCCCGATCCCGCCCAGGAGGAGCGCGAAGGTCCCCACCAGCCCCAGGTAGCGCCCCAGCCGCCCCAGCGCGTCGCCCAGGCGCGCCTGCTGGTCCTCCGCGGTGCGCACGGAGGCGCGCTCGGCGCGGAGGCGGGGGCGGTAGGCGTCGGCCACGCGCTGCGCGGCGCCGGGCTGCGCGACCCGGGCGAAGGCCTCGTACTCCACCCGCGCCCCGAAGCGCAGCAGCCCCGTCTCGCCCAGGTAGCGGGCGGGGACGTAGAGGCGCGGGGCGAACGAGGTGGAGATCCCCACCTCCCCCGGGACCTTGCGGAGCGTCCCCAGGACGCGGAAGCGCCCCTCCCCCAGCTGCACCGTGTCCCCCACCTGCGCGCCCAGCGCCACCAGGAGCGCGGGGTCCAGCAGGGCGTTCCGCCCCCGCCCCAGCTCCGCCCAGCGCCCCGCCGGCTCGGTCTGGATCTCCCCGTAGAAGGGGAAGCCGCCCTCCACCGCGCGCACCTGCGCCAGCCGCGTCCCCCCCGTGCGCTGCACCAGCGCCATGGAGGCGAAGGAGGTGGTGCGCGACAGCGGCGTCCCCGCGCGCCGCAGCGAGTCCAGGAGCGCCTCCGTGCGCCGCCCGAAGGCGCGGTTGGAGGAGAGCGCCAGGTCGGCCCCCAGGAGGACGCGGGCCTGGTCGCGCACCCCGGCGGCCAGGTTGGCGGCGAAGGACTGCGTCGCCACCAGCGCGGCCACCCCCAGGGAGATGGCGGAAAGGAAGAGGAAGAGGCGCCGCCGCGCGAAGCGGCTCTCGCGCCAGGCCAGCGCGGAGAGGGAGCGGAAGGCGCTCACGGGCCCGTGGCCTCGTCCGAGACCACGCGGCCGTCGGCCAGCCGGATCACGCGCCGGGCCCGCCCCGCCAGCTCCATGTCGTGCGTCACCAGAACCAGGGTGGTCCCCAGCTCCCGGTTCAGCTCGGTGAGCAGCTCCACGATCCGGCCGCCCGTGGCGGCATCGAGGTTGCCTGTGGGCTCGTCCGCGAACAGAATACTCGGCGAATGCACGAAGGCGCGGGCCACCGCCACGCGCTGCTGCTCGCCGCCGGAGAGCTGCGACGGGTAGTGGTGCCCCCGGTCGCCCAGCCCCACGCGCGCCAGCAGCTCGTCCGCGCGGGGGAGGTCGCCGTCGCGCCCGCCCAGCTCCAGCGGGACGCGCACGTTCTCCCGCGCGGTCAGCGTGGGGATGAGCTGGAACGACTGGAACACGAAGCCGATCCGCTCGCGGCGCAGGCGCGCCCGCCCGTCCTCGGAGAGGGAGGCCAGGTCGGTCCCGTCCAGCCGCACCGAGCCGCGGGTGGGACGGTCCAGCCCGGCCATGAGCCCCAGGAGCGTGGTCTTCCCGCTCCCGGAGGGGCCCACCACGGCGACGAACTCGCCGGGGGACACAGTGAAGCTTACGTCGCGGAGCACGGCCAGCTCGTGGCCCCCGCTCCGGTACGACTTCTGGAGATCCTGAACGATGAGCATCCGCCGCCGGTTCCTTGGTTTCGCGCTGGCCTGCCTCCCCTTGATGATCGGGTGCCGGGGGGAGGAAGGCAACTCCGCCCCTGCCGCTCCGCCGTCCGGGGAAACCGGGAAAGAGGCCGCCACACAGCCCGCCGGCCCGCCCGTGGTCCTGTTCCTGGGGACCTCTCTCACGGCGGGGCTGGGGGTGGACCCGGAGGACGCCTACCCCGCCCTGGTGCAGGCCCGGGTGGACTCGGCCGGGCTCCCCTTCCGGGTGGTCAACGCCGGCTCCAGCGGGGAGACCTCCGCGGGGGCGGTGCGCCGGCTGGAGTGGCTCCTCCGGCAGCCCTTCGACGTGGTGGTGGTGGAGACCGGCGCCAACGACATGCTCCGCGGCACCGAGCCAGACTCGGTCCGCGCCAACCTGCGGCGCATCCTGGACCGGGTGCGCGCCGCCCGCCCCGAGGCGCAGGCGGTGCTGGTGGGGATGCGGGCGCTCCCCAACCTGGGGCGCGAGTACGGCGCGCGCTTCGAGGCCATCTACCCCGCCCTGGCGCGCGAGTACGGCGTCCCCATGGTCCCCTTCCTCCTGGAGGAGGTGGGCGGGGTGCCGTCGCTGAACCTCCCCGACGGGGTGCACCCCAACGAGGCCGGGCACCGCCGCGTGGCCGCGACCGTGTGGCAGGCGCTGGAGCCGGTGCTGCGCGCCCGGGTCCCGGCACAATGAATGCGAGCGCAGTTGCGCGCCCGCCCCGGAACTGTTCCCTCCGGCCCACTCCGCACCCTGCGCTCCGCATGATCGGCAACCCCTCGTGAGCGCGGTCCGCCTCACCCTGTACGTGGCCGGGAGCTCCCCGCGGAGCGAAGCCGCCGTCGCCAACCTCCGCCGCATCTGCGGCTCCGAGCTGGCGCACGAGGCCGACTTCACGGTCGTGGACGTCACCGAGCACCCGGAGCGCGCCGAGGAGGCCAGGATACTCACCACGCCGACCGTCGTCCGCGAGTCGCCGCCCCCCCTGCGGAGAGTCACGGGAGACCTGTCGAGCGCCGCCAGGGTCATGGCGGCGCTCGGCCTCCAGAGCCGTACGTCCACCCAGGAGCAAGGATGAGCCAGGCCAGCACCCCCGCCCCGATCACCAAGCTGCCGACCGGGATCCCGGGGTTCGACACCATCGCGGAGGGCGGGCTCCCGCGCGGGCGGACCACCCTGATCGCGGGGACGGCGGGGAGCGCGAAGACGGTGTTCGCCACCCACTTCCTGGCCTCGGGGATCGAGCGGGAGGGAGAGGCGGGGGTGTTCGTCACCTTCGAGGACTCGGTGGACGACATCCGCCGCAACATGCTCGGCTTCGGGTGGGACGTGGCGGCGTGGGAGCGGGCGGGGAAGTGGGCCTTCGTGGACGCGGCGCCCCGCATGGAGGAGCAGACCCCCGTGGTGGGCGACTACGACCTGGGCGCCCTCCTGGCCCGCGTGGAGCACGCGGTGCGGAAGACCGGGGCCGTGCGCGTCTCCATGGACTCGGTCAACGCGCTCTTCGCCCGCTTCACCGACCACTCCGTGCTGCGGGCCGAGCTGTACCGCATCTCGACCGCCCTGAAGCAGATGGGCGTCACCGTGGTGTTCACGGCGGAGCGCACCGACGACTACGGGGAGGTGTCGCGCTACGGGATCGAGGAGTTCGTGGCCGACAACGTGGTCATCCTCCGCAACCTCCTCAACGAGGAGAAGCGGCGCCGCACGGTGGAGATCCTCAAGTTCCGCGGCACCTCGCACCAGCGCGGCGAGTTCCCCTTCACCGTGCAGCCCGGGAAGGGGATCATCGTCCTCCCCCTCTCCGCCATGGAGCTCACCCAGGCCTCCTCGGCCAAGCGGATCACCTCGGGGCTCCCCGAGCTGGACCGGATGGTGGGCGGGGGGTACTTCCGCGACAGCGTCATCCTCCTTTCCGGCGCCACCGGGACGGGGAAGACGCTCACGGTGACGCACTTCGTCCAGGGCGGCGTGGCCACGGGGGACCGCTGCCTCCTCTTCGCCTTCGAGGAGAGCCGCGAGCAGCTCTTCCGCAACGCCAGCGCGTGGGGGATGGACTTCGAGGCCATGGAGCGGGAGGAGAAGCTGCGGGTGATCCCCGTCTACCCCCACGCCATGCCGATCGAGGACCACCTCCTGCGCATGCGCGACGTCATGGAGGAGTTCCGCCCCAACCGGGTGGTGGTGGACTCGCTCTCGGCGCTGGAGCGCGTCACCTCGCTCCGCTCCTTCCGGGAGTTCGTCAT
Source organism: uncultured Gemmatimonadales bacterium (assembly GCA_963733105.1). Taxonomy (GTDB): domain Bacteria; phylum Gemmatimonadota; class Gemmatimonadetes; order Longimicrobiales; family Longimicrobiaceae; genus JAFAYN01. The sequence goes on from CAVTCB010000020.1 coordinate 58,636, forward strand.
CGACCTCACCTCGTTCATCAAGCACCACGAGATGGCGGGGCTGTTCACCTCCACCGCCAGCAAGATCTCCGGGGGCGACTCGGTCACCGAGAAGCACATCTCCACCCTCACCGACACCATCCTCCTGCTGCGCTACGTGGAGACGTTCGGGCGGATGCGGCGCGGGCTGCTGGTGCTCAAGATGCGCGGCTCGACGCACGACAAGGAGATCCGCGAGTACACCATCGACGGGGAGGGGATGCACATCGGGGAGCCGTTCCGCGACGTGAGCGGGATCCTCACCGGGAACGTCACGCACGAGCACGGGGGGGGCGGGGACGGATGAGCCTGCAGTCGATGCCCGACCTCCGCGCCATCATCGAGATGAACGCGGACGGGATCGTGGTGGTGGACGACGCGGGGACCATCCGCTTCGCCAACCCCGCCGCCGGGACGCTCTTCGGCCGCGGGGCGGACGAGCTGGTGGGCGAGGAGTTCGGCTACCCCGTGGGGGACGGCGAGGGGACGGAGGTGGAGCTGGTGCGGCCGGGGGGGAGCTGGTGTTCGCGGAGCTGCGCGTGGCCCGGGTCCAGTGGGACGGCGAGCCCGCGTGCCTGGTGGCGCTGCGCGACATCACCGACCGCAGGCGGGCGGAGGAGCGGGAGCGCGAGCTGTTCCGCTCCGAGTCGCGCCGCGCCGAGGCCGAGGCGGCGGCGCGGCGGATCGCCTTCCTCTCCGAGGCGGGGGCCATCCTGGCCTCCTCGCTCGACTTCCGCACCACGCTCAACCGGGTGGCGCGGCTCGCCGTCCCCTTCCTGGCCGACTACTGCCTGGTCCACATCCTGGAGGACGACGGCTCTCTCCCGCAGCTCGCCTCCGCGCACCACGACGCCGCGGGGGACGCGCTCCTGCGCGCGCTGGCCGAGCGCTACCGCGTGGACCCCGCGCGGCCGGAGAGCCCGGTGGCGCGGGTGGCGCGAACCGGGAGGTCCGAGCTGTTCGGGGAGATCCCCCGGGAGGTGCGCGACCACGTGGCCGCCGACCCCGAGGTGCGCGGCATCCTGGACGCGCTCGCCCCCGTCTCCTTCATGGTCGTCCCCCTGGCGGCGCACGACCGGACCCTGGGGACGATCACCCTCGCCAGCTCGGCCTCCGGGCGGCGCTACGCCGCGGAGGAGCTGGCCCTCGCCGAGGAGCTGGCGCGCCGGGCCGCGCTGGCGGTGGAGAACGCGCGGCTGTTCGAGGAGTCGCGGGAGGCCAGCCGGGCCAAGTCCAACTTCCTGGCGGTGATGAGCCACGAGCTGCGCACCCCGCTGAACGCCGTGATCGGCTACGTGGACCTGCTGGAGGCGGGGATCCCCTGCCCCCCCGCCGCCGGGCAGGAGGAGTACCTGGGGCGCATCCGGAGCAGCTCCGCGCACCTCCTCCAGCTCATCGAGGAGATCCTGGCCTTCACCCGCATGGAAGCGGGGGAGGAGCGGGTGCACTCCGAGCCCGTGGAGCTGGGCGGCCTGGCGCGGCGGGTGGCGGCGGTGGTGGAGCCCCTCGCCTCGGCGCAGGGGCTGGGGCTCCGCCTGGACCTCCCAGCCCGCCCGCTCACGGTGCGGACCGACCCGGCCAAGGTGCGCCAGATCCTCCTCAACCTCCTCTCCAACGCGGTCAAGTTCACCGACCGGGGGGAGGTGGTGCTGGGCGCCGCGGCGGACGGCGACGGCGCGCTGCTGCGGGTGCGCGACACGGGGATCGGGATCGCGACGGAGCACCTGGAGCGGATCTGGGACCCGTTCTGGCAGGTGGAGCAGACGGCCACGCGGGTGGCGGAGGGGACGGGGCTGGGGCTGGCCGTGGCCCGCGACCTGGCCCGCCTCCTGGGCGGGGAGATCTCCGTCCGCAGCGCTCCCGGGATGGGGAGCACCTTCGAGGTGTACCTCCCTCGCGAGGCGCCCTCCCCCCCGGACGCGCCAGGGCGCGCCGGGTGACCGCTCCCGGCACGCCCTTTCGCTCGCGCTCCTTCCGCTTATCATAAGGCGTCCCGCGGCACGCCACCCCACCCTCGCACGCACGCGGCCATGCTCAAGCTGGACCTGGTCCACACCCTGGCGTTCGCCGGCGCGCTCCTCTTCGTCGGCTACGGCATCCGCCGCCTGGTGCCGCCGCTGGCCCGCTACAACATCCCCGCCCCGGTGATCGGGGGGCTCCTGGTGTCGTTCGCCATCCTCTTTGCCCGCGGGCAGGGGGTGACGCTCTTCGAGTTCGACACCACGCTGCAGGCCCCGCTGATGATCGCCTTCTTCACCAGCATCGGCTTCGGCGCCTCGCTGTCGCTGCTGCGGGTGGGGGGGCCGCAGGTGCTCCTCTTCTTCGGCATCGCCACGGTGTTCGCGGTGGTGCAGAACCTGGTGGGGATCCTGGTGGCGATCCCCCTGGGGGTGGACCCGCTCCTGGGGGTGCTCGCGGGGTCGGTGACGCTCACCGGCGGGCCCGGCCACCGGGCTGGCCTTCGCGCCGATCTTCGAGCAGGCGGGGGTCACCGGCGCCGCGACGGTGGCGGTGGCCGCGGCCATGGTGGGGATCGTGGCGGGCGGGGTGATCGGCGCCCCCATCGCCACCCGCATCATCGAGCGAAACGGGCTGCACGGCGCGCGGGGGAAGGTGGCGCGCGCGGTGGCGGAGCTGGAGACGGAGACGCAGACCGCCGCGCAGGTGGTGGAGGACCGCCTCCCCGAGCCCGTGGCCTCGGCCCCGGAGGGGGAGGACGCGGAGTCGTACCTCCTCCTCAAGAGCCTGGTCGCCATCCTCCTCGCCATGTGGGCGGGATCGTGGCTGAGCGGGTGGTTCACCTCCATCGGCGTCACCCTCCCCGGGTACATCGGCGCCATGCTGGTGGCCGCCGCCATCCGCAACCTGGACGACGCCACGGGGTGGATCGGGATCTCGCAGCGCACGGTGGACGACATCGGGAACGCCGCGCTCTCGCTCTTCATCGTGCTGGCGCTGATGACGCTGAAGCTGTGGGAGGTGGCCTCGCTGGCGCTCCCCCTGGTGGCGATCCTGGCGGCGCAGATCGCGCTCATCTCCCTCTCCTTCTGGCTGATCTTCCGGGCCATGGGGCGCGACTACGACGCGGCGGTGATGAGCGGCGGGTTCTGCGGCTTCATGCTGGGCACCACGGCCAACGCCATGGCCAACATGCGCTCGCTGGTGGAGCGCTACGGCCCGGCGCCGCGCGCCTTCCTGGTGGTCCCCATGGTGGGGGCCTTCTTCATCGACTTCACCAACGCGGTTATCATTACCGTGTTCGTAAACCTGTGGCGCTGAGCGCGTGGACAAGATCTACACCGGAAACATGAGCATGTATCCCGAGACGGACCTCCCCGAGGAGGAGGAGGAGAGCTCGTTCGCGCAGGGGATGGCGTCGCGCCCGGACGTGCGCCCGGTCTTCCTCCTGGCCGACTCGCAGCTCCTCTTCTGGAGGGACGGGGACCGGCTCTGGCTGGACACCGTGCGCGAGCAGCTGGAAGCCCCCTCGCCGAAGGCGGCGTACCTGGGCGCCTCCAACGGCGACAACCCGGAGTTCTACACCATCTTCCAGGCGGCCATGGAGGGGATCGGCGTCACGGAGACGCGGATGGTCCCCACCCGCCCCTCGGAGGAGGAGCTGGCGTTCCTGGCGGAGGCCGACCTGGTCCTCCTTGCCGGGGGCGACGTGGAGCAGGGGTGGAGCGCCTTCGAGGCGAGCGGGGTCAAGGACGCGGTGGTGCGCCGCTACTACGCCAAGGCGGTGCTGATGGGGGTGTCGGCGGGGGCGGTGCAGCTGGGGCTGGTGGGGTGGCCGCCCAACGGCCCGGTGGACTCCGGCGACCTGCTGGACACCTTCAAGCTGATCCCCTACGTGATCGACGCGCACGCCGAGCGCGAGGAGTGGGACCACCTGAAGCACGCGGTGAAGCTGATGGGGGAGAGCGTGCAGGGGATCGGGATCCCCGCCGGGGGCGGGGTGGTCTACCACCCGGACCACTCGCTGGAGGCGGTGCGCCACCCCTGCCACGAGCTGCGGCTGCGGGACGGGCAGGTGGTCCGCTCGCTCATCTTCCCCACCTCGCCGGAGTAGGCCCGCCGGATGCGAGTGTTCGCCGTCTCGGACCTGCACACGGACTTCCGGGAGAACATGGCGGTGGTGGAGGCCCTCCCGCGGGGGGAGCACTCCGGCGACGCCCTGATCGTCGCGGGCGACATCGCCGACACCCTGGAAACGGTGGAGGCGACGCTGGCCCTGCTGCGCGCCCGCTTCCGCGAGGTGTTCTTCGTCCCCGGGAACCACGAGCTGTGGGTGCGCACCGAGCCGGGCGACTCGGTGGACAAGTTCAACCGCATCCTCCGCCTGTGCGACGCGCTGGGGGTGCGGACCCGCCCCGCGGGGCTAGACGGGGTGTGGATCGTCCCCCTCTTCTCCTGGTACGAGGCGGAGTTCGACACCGACGGCGACGCGGAGACCAGGGAGCTGGAGGCGTGGTCGGACTTCCACTTCTGCCGCTGGCCGGAGGCGGTGCGTCCCTGCGACTTCTTCCTGGCGATCAACGAGCCGCACCTGCGCCCCTACGACGCGCCCGTGGTCTCGTTCTCCCACTTCCTCCCCCGGCGCGACCTCCTCCCCCCGGCCAAGTACCTCCGCTTCCGGGGTCTGCCGCGGGTGGCGGGGTGCGCGGCGCTGGACGCGCAGGTGCGCGCCACCGGCTCGCGGCTGCACGTGTTCGGGCACAGCCACATCAACGTGGACCGGGAGATCGACGGGGTGCGCTACGTCCAGAACGCGCTCCGCTACCCCCGCGACCGCTCCGGCCCCGCCTTTCCGCTCAAGCTGATCTGGAGCGGGGAATAGTCCCCCCACACCCACCGCGAGGAGGCCCGTGATGTTCCAGCGACTCATCCGCACCGACGACGACCTGGCCGTGTTCTTCGTCCGCGTGGCCCTGGCCGTGGTGATCTGGCCGCACGGGGCGCAGAAGGCGCTGGGGTGGTGGCACGGGCGGGGCCCCGCGCCCACCATGGAGTTCTTCGAGCGGCTGTGGGGGATTCCCCCGTTCGTCACCGGGCTGGTGATCCTGGCGGAGTTCGTGGGGCCCATCCTCCTGCTGACCGGCTTCCTGGGGCGGTTCGCCGCACTCGCCGTCGGGATGGTGATGATCGGCGCGGTGTGGTTCGACACGGGGAAGTGGGGCTTCTTCATGAACTGGTACGGCCAGCCCCGCGGGGAGGGCTTCGAGTTCCACATCCTGGCGCTGGGGATGGTGGCGGCCTTGCTGGTGCGCGGGAGCGGGCGGTGGTCGGTGGACCGGGCGCTGACCCGGCGCGGGGCGCACGCCGCGGTCTCGGCGTACCGGGCGGCGACGGCGCGGGAGGGCACGACGGCCTGAGCCGTCGCCATCCGGGCGGGACGGGTACCGGCGGGGCGCACCACGGGCGGTGCGCCCCGCCGCGCGTCCGGCGCCCTGGCCCCATCCTTGAGGGTCTCCCCCGCGAGCCGTCCACGTCCACCCCGACCGCCGAGCCCATGTCCGCACGCCCGCGCTCCCCACGCTCCGCCCCGCCGGCCGCACCGGTCCTGGACGAGGACCCGCGGCTGGGCCGCGTCCGCGGCCTCGCGTACCTGCTGGACAACTCCATCCCCCTCCCCGGCGGCGCCCGCATCGGGGTGGACGCGCTGATCGGGCTGATCCCCGGGGTGGGCGACCTGGCCGGCTCGGCGCTCTCGGTCTACATCCTGGGCCAGGCGGCGCGGATGGGCGCGCCGAAGCCGCTCCTGCTGCGCATGGCGGGGAACGTGGCGGTGGAGACCATCGTGGGGTCGGTCCCCTTCCTGGGCGACCTCTTCGACGCGGCGTGGAAGGCCAACGCCCGCAACACCCGCCTGCTGACCACGTACCTGGAGAGCCCGGCGCGCGCGGAGCGGGCGGGGCGCGGCTTCGTGGTCCTCCTGGTGGTGGCGCTGCTGGCGCTCCTGGTGGGGGCCGCGGCGGTGACCGTCTTCCTGGTCCGGGGCATCCTGGCCAACCTCTGACCGCGTCCATGTCCGGGCCGCGCCTCCTCCTCGCCGGCTGCGGCCACGCGCACCTGTTCGTGCTGGAGGCGCTCGCCCGCGGGCGCCTCCCCGGCGTCCGCGCCACGCTCGTCTCGCCGGCGGAGAGCTACTTCTACTCGGGGATGATCCCCGGCGTGCTGGCCGGACGCTACGCCCCGGAGCAGGCGCGCCTCCGCCCGCCCCGGCTGGCCCGCGCCGCGGGCGCGGAGTGGGTGCGCGGGAGCGTCGCCCGGGTCGACGCGCACGCGTGGGAGGTGACGCTCGCGGACGGACGGGCGCTCGGGTACGACCTGCTGTCGCTGGACGTCGGCTCCGCCCTCGCCGCGGACGACCTCCCCGGCGTGGCGGAGCACGCGCTCCCGGTGAAGCCGATGCAGGAGGCGCTGCGCATCGCCTCCGCGGCGGAGGCGGCGGTGGAGCGCCTGGCCCGGCGGCAGGCGCGGATCGTGGTGGCGGGCGGCGGCCCGGCGGGGGTGGAGGTGGCCCTCTGCCTGGGGGCGGGGCTCGCGCGCCGCTCCGGGGGGCGCTTCGTCCTCACGCTCCTGGAAGCGGGGGACGCCCTCCTGGCGGGGTACCCGGAAGCCTTCCGCGAGCGCGCCGCCGGGGTGCTGCGCGGGCGCGGGGTGGAGGTGCGCACGGGGACCGCGGTGGAGCGCGTGGAGGCGGGGGAGGTGCGCACCGGGGAGGGCGCCGCGGTCCCCTTCGACGTGCTGGTGTGGGCCACCGGCCCGCGCGCGCCGTCGCTCTTCCGCGACTCCAACCTCCCGACGGACGGCCGGGGCTACCTCCGCGTCGGCCCGACGCTGCAGGCGGTGGGGAACGACGACGTCTTCGCCGCGGGCGACTGCGCGGCGCTGGAGGGGGCGCCGTGGGTGGCGAAGGCGGGGGTCTACGCCGTACGGGAGGGGGAGGCGCTCCCGGGAATCCTGGAGAGCGTGCTCGCCGGGCGCGACCCGGAGCCGTACCGGCCGCAGCGGGACTGGCTCTCGCTGATGAACACCGGCGACGGGAGGGCGCTCCTGGCCTGGCGCGGCCTCGTGGAGCACGGCCGGGCCGCCTGGCTCCTCAAGGACTCGATCGACCGCCGCTTCATGCGCCGCTTCCGGCGGCTGGAGCGGTGAGGCCCCTGACTCAGAACAGGCCGAAGCGCTTCCGGGGGTAGCTCGCGGGCTAGCCGGGCGAGCCGTCCAGCACCCCCCGCACCTCGGCGGCCGTGAGGACCCTGCCGTAGTCGGAGCCCGGGTTGAGCACCAGGTCGGCCCCCGCGAAGATCCCCAGGAGGTCCCGCGCCCGCATCCCCACGTACGCCACCTCCCGGTCGATGGCCGCCTGGAGGCGCGGGACCGACGAGAACACCGGGATGCACCTCAGGCCGTCGGTCTCCACGCTCCCCACCCGGAGCTGCGCCGGCCCGTCCGACACCCGCCACCCCGGCTGCTCCGGGGGCGGCCCCTCGTCGATCACGTACAGGTCGGCTTCCAGGAGGTCGCGGTGGAACCGCGCGCGGTGCGCCGGGTCGGTGGCGGCGCGCACCAGCGACCGCTCCAGGTCGTTCTGCGGCTCGAAGGGCATCGGAAAGGATCGTCGGTGCGAGGAAGGTTTCTCCGGGCGTCACTGCGACTGCAGGGCCTCGGCCGGATGGACGGCGGCCGCGCGGCGCGCGGGGATCCAGCTCGCGGCGAGCGCGACGGCGAGGAGCGCCACGGGCGTCACGCCGAGCGTCACCAGGTCGACGGGGCCCGCGGCGTAGAGCAGCCCGCGCAGCAGCCGCGAGGCGGCGAGCGCGCACGCCGTGCCGATCACGATGCCGAGCCCGGCCAGGCGCAGGCCGTCCAGCGAGACCATGCGGCTCACCTCTTCCGGCCGGGCACCGAGCGCCATCCGGATGCCGAGCTCGCGGCGGCGGATGCTGACGCTGTACGCCATGATGCCGTACAGGCCGACGGCTCCGAGCAGGACCGTCACCATGCCGGCCGATCGCGAACAGCACGACCAGGGCGCGGGCGCGCGCCGACGCGTCGTGCACGAGCTCGCCCAGCGAGCCCTCGTCGTAGGTCGGGAGGGTGGAGTCGAGCGAGCGCACGATCCGGCGGATGGCCGACACGGTCTCGCCCTCTCCGGCGTCGGTCCGGACGACCAGCGAGAGCGCGGGCGGGAGCGACGGGCCGGCCTCCGGCCGCGCGGCGGTGACGAGGGGGAAGTACGCGACGGCGCCCGCCGGCTCCTCGAGGCTGTCGTAGTGCACGTCGCCCACCTCGCCGACGACGGTGTACCAGCGGCCGCCGAGCGGGCGGACGCGCCTGCCGAGCGGGCTCGCGCCCGGCCAGTACCGCTCGGCGAAGGCGCGGCTCACGATCGCCTCGTCCGACGGGCGGGCGGCGTCCTGCGGGCCGAACGTCCGGCCGCGGCGCAGCGGGATGCGCAGCGTCCGGAAGTAGTGGCCGTCCACGTGCGCGACGGCGTGCTCGGCCCCGCCGGCGTCCGCCCGCGGCCGGTCGTCCTCCACCTCGATCGCCATGTCGTGTCGGTCGCCGCTGAGGGGCACCCGGTCGGTCAGCGCCACGTCGCGCGCCCCCGGGATCGCCCGCGCCTCGCGGACCAGGGCCTCGAAGAAGCCCAGGCGCGAGGCGGCGCCGCCGTACCTGGCATAGGGGAGGAGGACGCGGGAGGTGACCACGTGGCCGGCGTCGAATCCGGGCCGCACCTCGCGCAGGCGAAGGAGGCTGCGCGTCATCAGCCCCGACGCGGCCACCAGCACGACGGCCAGCGCGATCTGCGCGACCACCAGGGCGTCGCGCACCCGTCGCGGCGAGCGGCCGCCCCCCGGCCCGGTGCCGGCGCTTCGAAGGGTCTGCGCGATGGACGCCCGGCGCGCGCGGAGGAGCGGGAGCACGCTCACGAACAGCGCGCAGAACACGGTGATCCCCACCGCGAACAGCAGGACCGGCGCGTCGACACGGACGTCTTCCAGCCGCGGGAGCGACAGCGCCGTGCCCGTGTCCGGCACCACCCGCATGGCCGCCGCGGCCAGGAGCACGCCGGCGCCGCCGCCCAGGACGCTCAGCAGCACGGATTCGCTCAGCACGAGCGCGACCATCCCGATGAAGCCGGAGCCGAGCGCGGCACGCACGGCGAGCTCCGTCTGCGCGCGCTCGGCGCGCACGAGCAGCAGCCCGGCCACGTTGGTGCACGCGACGAGGAGCACGAGCAGCACGCTCCCGAACACGAGCCAGAGCAGGTGCGAGACGGGGCCGACGATCGAATCCCGCAGCGGCTGCACGTGCGGCGTGACGTGCGCTCCCTGCCATGCCGCCGGCGAGGCGTCGCCCCGGACGTAGTCGCCGAGGTGGGGGAGCACGCGCGCGAGGTCCGCCTGCGCGGCCCCGGCCGACACGCCGCGCCTGAGCCGTCCGATCCCGGCGAGGTTGAGCGTGGCGGGCCGCGTGCGCGCCGGGTCGAGCGCGAGCGGGAGCCAGATCTCCACGTGGCGCGCGGGATACCCGAAGCGCGGCGGCATGATCCCGACGATCGTGCGCGGGACGTCGTTCACCACGATCTGCCGGCCGAGGGCACCGGGGTCGCCGCGGAGGCGCTCCTGCCAGATGCGGTGCGACACCACGACGACCCGCTCGGCGCCGGGCCGGTCCTCGCCCGGGGCGAGCCCCCTGCCGAACGCCGGGCGAACGCCCAGGACGTCGAAGAAGTTCGCCGTGACGCGCGCGCCGCGGACGCGAACGGCGGCCTGGCCCGCCTCCGAGGCGCCGAGGTCGCCGTCGTCGAGCCGCCACGCGGCGATGCCTTCGAAGGCGCGCGCCCGGTCCTGGTAGAGCAGGACCATGGCGTCGGACTGGTCCACCCTCTCGCGCCCGGCGTCGCTCACCGTATGCGTCAGCCGCGCGAGGCGGTCCGGTTCCGGGTAGGGGAGCGGCTCGAGCAGGATGCCGTTCACCAGGCTGAACACGGCCGTCGTGGTGCCGACGCCGAGCGCGAGAACGAGGATCACCGCTCCGGCGAAGATCGGGGCGCGCCGGAGGCGGCGCGCCGCGAACCGGAGCTCGGACCCGGTGAACAGCTGGCGGAGCTGGGACACCCGGATACCTCCCCTGGTCAGGGTGCGTGAAGCTGGCACATGGACCGTCAGGCGCGGGGCCGCGCCGCGCCCAGGTAGTCGCGGCGGAACTGCCAGTGCCGGGCGGCCTCTTCCGGGCCGCCGAGCGCCTGCGTGGTCCCGTCGTGCACCCAGACGAAGCGGTCCGCGAGGTCCATCACCCAGGTGGTCTCGTGCCCGGTGAGCGCCACCGCGCACCCCTCCGCCGCCAGGGCGCGCAGCACCCCCCGGAGCACCTCCGCCTCCAGCGGGTCGATCCCCCGGAACGGCTCGTCCAGCAGGAGGCAGACGGGACGCCGCAGCAGCGCCACCGCCAGCTCCGCCCGCCGCCGCTCCCCGCCCGAGAGCGCCGCGCAGCGGACGCCCTCCACCCCCGCGATCCCCAGCCGCTCCAGCACCCCCCGGCGGTCGCCCGCGCCGAAGCGCGCCTCCAGCGCGTCCAGGTGCTGCCGGAGGGTGAAGTGCGGGGAAAGGACGGAGCGGTCCACCGGGAGGTGGAAGAGCCCCTCGCGGGCCAGCCGCGCCGCCGGAGCGTCGACGTGGCGCCGCCCGCGGAACTCCACGAAGCCGTGGTCCGGCCTCAGCCACCCCGCCGCGATCCGCAGCAGCGTGGACTTCCCCGCGCCGTTGCGCCCCAGGAGCGCCGTGAGCGAGCCGGGCGCCGCCTCGAAGTACGCCGAGGTCAGCACCCTCTTCCCGCCGAGCGCCTTCCCCACCGAGTCGGCCCGCAGCACGGCGCTCACCATCGCACCGCCACCCCGATCGCCAGCTCCGCGAGCGCGGCGGGGAGCGCGACGGTCCCGAGGAGGCGCGCCGGGCCGTACCCCAGGGAGCGGAGGAAAACGTCCTCGTTGCGGCGGCGGGCGTACACCCACCCCACGGCCGCCACGATCCCCACCACCAGGATCGCCGCGCGGGGCGAGATCCGGAGCAGGGGCCCCGGCGCGAGCCCGATCGCACCCTCCACCGCCAGCGACCCCGCGGTCACCAGCGCCCGCAGGAAGAGCCAGGCCAGCGCCGAGCGGACGAGGAGGGAGCGGGTGAAGTGGGGGAGGAGGATCATGTCAGGGAGCTCCCCCGGCGGCCATGGGCGGGAGCCGGTCGCGCAGGCGCCAGAACAGGTACCCCACCCCCACCGCGGCCAGGGCCAGCGCCGCGCCGAACTCGGTGGTGAGCCAGCGCGTCCTCCCGGTGTCCACCGTCACCACGTCGAAGAAGCCCTGGATCCAGAGGTTGTGGCTGGCGTGCAGGAGCATCGCAGTCCACACACTCCCCGAGCGGAGCCTCAGCCAGGCGAAGGGGAAGGAGATCCCCAGCACCATCACCGCGAAGCAGAGCACGGCGTACGGCTTCGACGTCCCCGCGTCGTAGTCCGCGAAGAGGATGAGCGGCGTGTGCCAGAGAGCCCAGACGGCGCCGCTCAGGAGCGCCGTGCGGGTGAAGCCCGTCAGCTTCGCCAGCTCCGGCACCAGGAGCCCCCGCCACCCCAGCTCCTCCCCGAGCGCCGAGACGCAGCCCATCAGCGTCCCCAGGGTGGCGAAGACGAGGAGGTTCTCCCGGAACGGGCGCACGCCGCCCAGCCCCAGGAGCCAGACGGCCCCGTACGCCGCCGCCGCGTAGGCGAGCGGGAGGAAGTAGGCCAGGAGCTGCCAGCGCGTCCCTCCCCACCCCCACCCCTCGCCGCGCACGTTCCCCTGGTGGACCAGCCGCGTGAGGAGCGCCGCCGCCCCCGGCGACCACATCAGCCCCAGGACGTAGAGCCCTCCCTGCGCGTCGAGCGTCCCCGCCGAGATGATCAGCGCGTAGAAGACCGAGCTGAGCGCGAAGGTGAGCCCCAGGTACGTCCGGATCTTCGCCCGCGCGCCGCCGTCCGCCGCTCCGGCTGCAACCATCCACCACCTCCTCGGGTACAGGGCGTGCTTCAGGGAAGACCAGCGACGAACACCCTTCCGGTCCAGCGAAGTAGAAGCGAACGATGAGCGAAGTCCAGACGCCCCCCGCCGCCCGCCTCACCCTCGGCGGCCACCCCACCGTCCCGGCCCGGGTGGAGGTGACCTTCCTCCCGGCGCGCGGCCGGGCGATCCGCGCCCTGCTCTCCCTGGCGGTGTGCTGGGCGCTGATGCCGGTGGTGTTCTTCCTCCCGCCGCACGTCCTGTGGGTGCTGGCGGCGTTCACCGCCGGGATCTGGCTGGCGTGGCGGAGCTGGAGCGGGGAGTACGTGGTGCGCTCGTTCGAGGGCGCCTGCCCGCGCTGCGGCAGCCCGCTCGCGCTCCCCCCCGGGAGCCGGATCGGCCTCCCCCACCGGATGACCTGCTACCAGTGCCACCACCACCCGGTGCTGGAGGTGGCCCGGCGCGGAGGGTAGACCTCCCGCCGGACCGGCTTCAGAGGTGCGCCACGCCGGGGTCCACGCCGAGCTCGTTCATCACACGCTCAACCTCTTCCTTGCGCTCCACTCCCAGTTCCTGGGCGAGATGCTCCACGGACCCGCCCTTCTTGAGCTTTTCCGTCAGGTTGCGCTTGCGCAGGGCATCCACGTGGAGCGGCTGGAACTTGTCGAGCGGCAACGACGGTCCTGCCTGGTGCGCGAACCCGGGGTGCGTCTTGTAGTGCCCCGTGTCGTTGTTCCACTTCCGCAGGGTGCCGTCCCCGTTGAAGAACGCGGAGCCGGCGTAGGACACCGGACGGTGCGTCGCTTCCTGGTCGCTCGCGAGCTGGTCGTGGCTGTCGCCCGCCCGTACGTCAGTGGGGTTGGAGAACGGTGCGACGACGGCGTACTTCGCCCGCTGGTCCGGCTGGGTCATCGGACCGTGCCCCTGCTGGAGAGCGTAGGTCCCCGATGCGGCATCCATATGCAGGCGCTTCACGTCGGATACCGGGGACTCTCCGGGGGCGTGGCTCCAGAAGGGGACGTGGCCCTGCGCGTTCCGCGTCGCCAGCGCCTGCTGCTTCGCCACGATCCCCGCGTCCAGGTTGCCCAGCAGCTTCTGCTTGGACTCGATCTGGGCGGCGAGAGGGCCCTGCTCCTCCTCGGAAGCGTCCGCTTGCTTCTTCTGCAGTTCCGCGAGGTCGTTCCTCATCTTGTTCCGCGTCGTCAGGAAAGGGGCGAGCCCGGGCATCTTGAGGGTGGGCATCTTCGCGTTCTCGTTGATGACCTTCGCGGTCTTCGCGCGCTCGGCCACGTGCGCTTCGAGAGCGGCGTGAACGCCTCTGCCGCTGACGGTCTTCGGTCCTCTGACTCCCGCCAGCTCCTCCGCCCGCTCTCCGCCCCCGCGCGCCAGGAAGTTCTCGGGGACTTCGTGGAGGTCCCCGGCCTCGCCGTGGACCTCGGGGTCCTCGTCCTTGCGCTTCATGGTGTCGCGGAGGGCCGTCATCCCGCCCGCCATCCGCGCGCGGAACGCGGGCTCGTCCTCGGCGGGCTGCCGGGTGAAGGGGCCCTGCCTCTCCGCGTCCAGCCTGACGCGCTGCACCACGGGACTGTAGACGCCGACCCGGCCGAAGTCGTGGCCCAGGTGGTCGACCTCCGCCGGAGGGGCGGCCGGCGGGGAGCCGGCCGACCCGCGGCGCGGGGCCAGGTCGTGCGTGAACGGCTGTGCGGCGGCCTTCGCCGCAGGCAGTCTCCGGAACATCTTCAGCCTCCGCGTTGGAGTTCCGAGCGTTTCCCTCACACCAGCCAGCGCACCGCCAGGTCGGCCACCTTCCGCGCCACCCCGCCCGAGAACTTCGCCCGCAGGTAGGCGTCCGCGCCCCGGCGGATGGACTCCGGGTAGGTGGGATACACGTGGATCATCCCCGACAGGTCCGACAGCTTCAGGCGGTGCCGCACCGCGAGCACGGCCTCGTGGATGGTCTCCCCCGCGCGGGGGCCCACCACGTGCGCCCCCACCAGCCGCCCCTTCGGGTCCGTCACCAGCTTGGTGAGCCCGTCCGGCTCCCCGTCGCACACCGCGCGGTCCAGCGAGTCGTGCCGGTAGCGGAACACCCCCGCCGCGTCGCCCCAGCGCTCCCGCGCCTCCGCCTCCGTCACCCCCACCCGCGCCACCTCCGGCTCCGTGTACGTGCACCAGGGGACCACCCGGTAGTCCACCTTCCTCCCCACGGGGAAGAGCGCGTTGGGCGCCGCCAGGCGGCCGTGGTAGTCGGCCACGTGGGTGAAGCGGTACGGCCCCACCACGTCCCCCGCCGCCCACACGTTGCGCGCCGTGGTGCGGAGCCGCTCGTCCACCACGATCCCCCCCTTCCCCACCTCCACCCCCACCGCCTCCAGCCCCATCCCCTCCACGTTGGGGCGCCGCCCCGTGGCGACGAACACCACCTCCGCCCGCACCTCCTCCCCGGAGCTCAGCTCCACCACCCGCTCCCCGCCCTCCAGGCGCACCGCCTCCGCCCTGCACCCCAGCCGGAACGCCACCCCCTCCCGCTCCATGGCGCGCCGCAGCACCTCCGCCACCTCCGGGTCCTCCCGCTCCAGCACCTGCGCCCCCGAGCCCACCACCGTCACCCGCGACCCCAGCCGCGCGAACGTCTGCCCGATCTCCGCCCCGATCGGACCCGCGCCCAGCACCAGCATGGAGGCGGGGAGGCGCTCCAGGGCCCACACCGTCTCGTGCGTCAGGTACCCCGCCTCCTCCAGCCCCGGTACGGGGGGGATCGCGGTGCGCGAGCCGGTGGCCACCACCCAGCGCTTCGCCCGCACCCGGCGCCCGCCCACCTCCGCCTCCTCCGGCGAGAGGAAGCGCGCCTCCCCCTCGACCACGTCCACCCCCAGGCCGCGGAAGCGCTCCGGCGAGTCGTGCGGCTCGATCGCGGCGATGGTGCGGCGCACCCGCGCCATGACCTCCGCGAAGTCCGCCTCCCCGCTCGCGCGGAGGCCGTAGTCCGCCGCCCTGCGGACGGCCGCCAGGACCGCGGCCGAGCGGAGGATGGCCTTGGAGGGGACGCACCCCGTCCACAGGCACTCCCCCCCCAGCCGGTGGCGCTCCACCAGCGCCGTCCGCGCCCCGATCCCCGCCGACACCGCCGAGGTCACCAGCCCCGCCGTCCCGCCGCCGATCACCGCCAGGTCGAACCGTTCCACGACCGCCTCCTCGTCCCCGGGGGAGCGCCGGGAGGGCGGAACCGTTGCGGCGGCGGAGTTTACAACCCGGCCGTGGCATCCGCCCCCCGAGGCGTGTATCCTGATAGTCTACCTCACGCACGGCCGGAGCGCACGCGCGCGGACCTTCCCGACACGCTGGAGCACGAGCGAGTGAAGCTGAGACTACCTACCGCGGCCGAGCTTCGCGGCCGCGCGGAGACGGGCTGGACCCGCCTCAAGGCCGCCTGGCGCGACCGGCAGGAGCGCAAGGTGCTCCTGGCCTTCACCGCCCTCGGGCTGGCCTCGTGCAGCACGGGCGCCGTGGCCGCGGCGTGGACGCGGGCCTGCGTGGGCACCTGCCCCACCGCCGAGCAGATCGCCGATTTCGCCCCGCAGCAGGCCAGCCAGGTGCTGGACGCGCAGGGCGGGCTCCTGGGGCTCTTCTACCGGGAGCGGCGCACGCTCATCCCCATGCGCACCCTCCCCCGCTACGTCCCCATGGCCTTCGTCGCCATCGAGGACGCGCGCTTCTTCGAGCACGAGGGGGTGGACCCCATCCGGATGGTGGGCGCGGTGCGCGACAACATCATCAAGGGGTGGGGCGGGCCGGGGGGGAGCACCATCACCATGCAGCTCGCCCGCAACCTCTTCCCCCAGCAGCTCCCCAGGGGCGAGAAGACGGTCCGCCGCAAGGTGGCCGAGATCAAGCTGGCGCTGGACATGGAGCGCTCCTACCCCAAGGAGCGCATCCTGGAGATGTACCTCAACACCATCTACCTGGGGGCCGGGGCGTACGGCGTGGAAGCCGCCGCGCGCACCTACTTCGGGAAGCCGGCCGCGCGGCTGGACTACGTGGAGGCGGCCACCCTCGCCGCCCTCCCCAAGGCGCCCTCCTTCTACAACCCGCGCCGCAACGCCGAGGCCGCCGTGGAGCGCCGCAACCTGGTGCTCGACTTCATGGCCCGCTCGGAGGTGATCTCCGAGGCGCAGGCCGAGGCGGGGAAGCGGCGCCCCCTGGTGCTGGCCCCGCCCAGCGGCGCCATCCGCGCCCCCTACTTCGTGGAGAAGGTGCGCAACGAGCTGGAGGACCAGTTCGGCGAGCTGCTCTACACCGGCGGGCTGCGCATCCACACCGGGATCGACCCGCGCGTCCAGGCCGCGGCCGAGCGGGGGCTGGAGGAGCACCTGCGGGAGATCGAGAGCGGCCGGTACGGCCACTTCCCCCACCCCACCTACGAGGGGTTCACCGCCCAGCTCGGCGACCGGGAGGCCGTCCACACCCCGTACCTGCAGGGGCTGGTGGTGGCGATGGACCCGCGCAGCGGCGTGATCCGGGCCATGGTGGGGGGACGCGACTTCGGGCAGTCGCAGTTCAACCGCGCCACCCAGGCGCTCCGCCAGCCGGGCTCCGCCTTCAAGCCCTTCGTCTACGCCGCGGCGCTGGAGAAGGGGCGCTCCCCCCTGTACTCCGTCTCCGACGAGCCCTTCTCCCTGGCGAACTCCGACGGCACCGTCTGGGCGCCCAAGAACTACGACGGCAAGTACGGCGGGCACACCACGCTCCGCTCCGGGCTGCGCAACTCCAAGAACATGGTCGCCATCCGCCTGGGGCGCGAGGTGGGGATCCAGGCCGTACGGAGCGTGGCCCAGCGCACCGGGATCGAGACCCGCATCCCCGGCTGGCCCTCGGTCTACATCGGCTCGGCGGGCGTCTACCCCATCGACATGATCTCCGCCTACGCCGCCTTCGGCAACGGCGGCTACCGGGTGGAGCCGCGCTACGTGGTGCGGGTGGAGGACAACCGCGGCCGCCTCCTCTGGGAGCCGCCCGGCTACCCGCGCGCCGCCCTGGACCCGGCGGTGTCGTGGATCCTCACCGACATGCTGCGCGAGGTGGTGGACCGCGGGACCGGGTATCCCGCCCGCGACCCCGCGGTGGGAGGCCTTCCCTACTCCGTCCCCGCGGCCGGGAAGACGGGGACCACCAACGAGTCCACCGACGTCTGGTTCGTGGGGTACACCCCCGACCTCCTGGCCGGCGTCTGGGTGGGAATGGACAACCCGCGCACCATCATGCAGGGCGCCACGGGGGGGATGATCGCGGTGCCGGTGTGGGCCCGGGTTATGCGTACCGCCTACGCGGGGCGGAAGCCGCCGACCGAGTGGCAGCGCCCCCCCGGAGTGGTCAGCCGCCGCGTCAGCGGCGGACGGGCGGTCACGGCGGACTGCCCCTGGGGAGGCGGGTACACCGACCTCTTCGCCGCCCGGTTCGCCCCGGAGCCCACGTGCAGCGCCCCCGCCCCGGCCCAGGAGCGCTTCGTGGACCCGACGCCGGAGCTCCCCGGCCAGCCGGTCTTCCCGGGGCAGCGGCCGAGCCCCGCCCCGGCCCCCAAACCCGACAAGCAGAGGTAGACGATGCCCGCAGTCCCCGAGTCGGACAGGACCCTGGCCTTCGGAGAGGAGCCCCGCCGGCCGGGAGGCCGGGGGCGGACGGTCCGCAGGGTCCTGCTGGCGCTGGGGGGGCTGCTCCTGGTGGCCTTCACCTGGCTCTGGTTCGCGCCGTGCGGGTTCGGCGGGTGCGGCCCGGTGTCCGACCTGGAGCGCTTCCAGGCCGAGGGAAGCGAGCTGCTGGACATCAACGGCAAGCCCTTCGGGACGCTGGCGAGCGTCAACCGCCGCGTGGTCCCCCTGGACTCCCTCCCCGAGTACGTCCCCCGCGCCTTCCTGGCGGTGGAGGACCGGCGCTTCTTCGAGCACGGCGGCGTGGACTGGAAGCGCTTCGGCGGCGCCATGATCAGCAACGTCAAGGCGGGCGGAGTGGCCGAGGGGGGGAGCACCATCACCATGCAGCTCGCCCGCAACCTCTTCCCCGAGGCGCTCCCCTACCGGGAGCGCTCCATCCGGCGCAAGCTGATGGAGGTGCGCGTGGCCCGGCAGATCGAGCGGGCCTTCCCCAAGGAGAAGATCCTGGAGCTGTACCTCAACCACATCTACCTGGGCGAGGGCGCGTACGGGATCGACGCGGCGGCGCGCGAGTACTTCGGCAAGCCCGCCTCCAAGCTGACGCTGACCGAGGCCGCCGTCCTGGGCGGCCTCCCCAAGGCCCCCTCGCAGATCAACCCCCGCGAGGACCGCAAGGCCGCCCGCGAGAGGCGCGACCTGGTGCTGCGCGAGATGGCCAAGGCCGGCTACGTCCCGCAGGTGCAGGCCGACGAGGCCATCTCCCGGCCCATCCGGCTGGCCCGGAACACCGGGACCGGGCGGTCCGAGCGCGGAGCCTACTTCAAGGCCCGCATCCGCCGCGAGCTGAGCGAGCGCGTGGGCGAGCGGCAGTACGCCTCCGGGCTGCGCGTGTTCACCACCTACGACCCGCGCGCCCAGGCCGCCGCCGAGGAGGAGATGGCGCGCCAGCTCGACGCGGTGGAGGCCGGTGCGTTCGGGGCCTACCGCCACCCGGGCTACCCCGAGAACAAGGGGGAGACCGAGGACGGGAACACCACCTACCTCCAGGGCGTGGTGATCGTCATGGACGCGCGCACCGGCGAGGTGCGGGCGCTGGTGGGGGGGCGAGACTACGACGACTCCAAGTTCGACCGGGCCGTGCAGGCCGTCCGGCAGCCGGGCTCCGCCTTCAAGCCCTTCGTCTACCTGGCCGCGCTGGAGCAGGGGCGCGCCCCCACCGACCGCCTGGAGGACGCCCCCCTCCGCCTGACCCTGGCGGGCGGGCAGGTGTGGGAGCCCAAGAACTACACCGGCCGCTACGACGGGCCGATCACGCTGCGCGAGGCGCTGACCCGCTCCAAGAACACGGTCACCGTGCGGCTGGCGCAGGAGGTCGGGATGGGGTCGGTGATCCGCAACGCGCAGCAGCTCGGGATCAGCAGCCAGATCTCCCCCCTCCCCTCCACCGCGCTGGGCGCCTCCGAGGTGCGCCCCATGGAGCTGGCCGGGTCGTACGCCGCCTTCGCCAACGGGGGGAGCCTGGTGGAGCCGCACTTCATCCGGCGCGTGGAGACGCGCGACGGGGACGTGCTCTGGGAGGCGGAGGAGGGGGGGCGGGAGGAGGTGGTCGATCCGGCCGCGGCCTTCGTGCTCACCAGCATGCTCCAGGACGTGGTGAACCGGGGAACGGGGACGCCCGCGCGCGCCGCCGGGTACCGCGGCCCCGCCGCGGGGAAGACCGGGACCACCAACGGGGCCACCGACATCTGGTTCGTGGGCTACACCCCGGAGCTGGTGGGGCTGGTGTGGATGGGGCTGGACAAGCCGCAGACCATCGTCTCCGCCGCCTCCGGCGGGACCATCGCCGCGCCGGTGTGGGGGCGCATCATGCGCCGCATCTACGCCGGCCGCCCCACCCCCGCGAACTGGTCCCCGCCGGGCGGAGTGGCCACCGCGCAGGTGGACCGGGTGACGGGGCTGGCCGTGGACGCCTCCTGCCCCGCGCAGGGCCCCACCTACACCGAGTACTTCGTGGGCTCGCCCCCACCGCGCCAGAGCTGCTACCCGGCGGCCTCGCCCTACCCGTCCATCGCGGTGGGCGACACCGCCTGGATGGACGAGGAGATCAGCGCGGG
The DNA here is from genome assembly GCA_963733105.1 of uncultured Gemmatimonadales bacterium. Classification (GTDB taxonomy): domain Bacteria; phylum Gemmatimonadota; class Gemmatimonadetes; order Longimicrobiales; family Longimicrobiaceae; genus JAFAYN01. Next base: position 78,456 of record CAVTCB010000020.1, read on the forward strand.
GCTGGACACCCTGGGCACCGGCGGCGTGGCCCCGGGGATCGACTGGCCCGAGCTGGAGGAGATGCGCCGCACCGGCGAGACCCGGAGCACGGGCGGCGAGGCCCTCCCCCCGCTCCCCGGCACGACGGCTCCCGCCACCGGGCGGACGCCGCCCGCGGCGGGGACCCCGCGCGCCGGGAGCACCCGGCGCCCCCCGGCGCCGCGCCCGACGCCCGTGGAGGAGGCGCCCCGCCCGGCGCCCGTCGAGCCCACGCAGCCGGAGCCGGAGCCGCCCGCGCCCCCCGCCGAGCCCCCGGAGACGCCTCCGTCCACCCCGCCCGACACCACGCGCAGGCCGTAGCGCGCCGCCCGCGCGCCCCGGGAGGAGGGAACTCCTGATCCTCCCGGGGGTTGCATTCCGTCACGCACGGCCGCTCCCGGGGGCACGCTCCCCGGCGCCCGGCGCGACCCGACCCTCACGGAAGGAACGATCTTGGTGACACGGCATGTCCGGGCGGCGCTCGTCGCCCTTTCCCTGGTGGTCCTCCCGGCGGCCCTCGCCGCCCAGCAGCGCCCGGTGCCCCAGCGCACCTCGGCCCCGCGGAGCGGGGCGCCCACGCTCACCGCCGCCGAGCGGGAGATGCAGGGGTGGTACACGGAGCTGATGCAGATCGGCGCCCGGCTCCAGAGGGCGCAGGCCAGGGCCATGCAGGACCCGCAGCTCCGGTCCTCGTACGAAGCGCTCGGCCGGGACATGAAGGCCGCCATGGTGCGGGCGGACCCCAGCCTGGCCGGGCTGGAGGAGCGCGCCCAGGCCATGGAGGCCGAGGCCCGCTCCGCCCGCCAGGCCGGCGACCAGGCCCGGCTGATGCGGCTGATGCAGAGCGCGCAGCAGATCCAGGGGCGGGTGATGGCGGCGCAGCAGAAGGTGGTGCAGAGCCAGCCCGCCCTGGCCACGCGGGCCCGCACCTTCGAGCAGCAGCTCCGCCGCAAGATGATCGAGGTGGAGCCGCAGACCATGGCGCTCCTGGAGCGCGGCAAGGCCCTCCAGGGGAAGCTCGCCGCGGCGGCGCCGGCGCAGCAGCGCGCCGCCACCCGGCAGTAGCCCGCGTCCCGGAGCGGGCACGAAAGGAAGGGGCGTCCACCGTCGGGTGGGCGCCCCTTCCCGCGTTCCCGGCTTACGGGATCGCGGCCAGGACCTCCTCCACCACGGAGAGGGCGGCGTCCGCCTGCTCCTCCGTGACGACGAAAGGCGGGGAGAGGGAGAGGACGTTTCCGTGGATCCCCCCGCCGAGGACGATCACCCCGCGGCGCAGCGACTCCACCGTCACCCGCCCCGCCAGCTCCGGCGCGGGCTCCCGCGTCGCCCGGTCGTGCACCAGCTCCACCCCGATCATCATCCCGAGCCCGCGCACCTCTCCCACCCGGGGGTGGCCGCGGGTGGCCTCCGCCAGCCGCTCCCGCATCCGCCCCCCCATCTCCGCCGAGCGCTCCACCAGCCGCCCCTCCTCCAGCGCGGCGATGGAGGCGAGCGCCGCCGCGCACCCCACCGGGTTCCCCAGGAAGGTGGAGGTGTGGATCGCCTCCCCGCCGGAGCGCGGCCACCGGGACATCACCTCGTCCGTCCCGATGCACGCCGAGAACGGAAGCCCCCCCGTGAGCGCCTTCCCCACCACCAGGAGGTCGGGGACCACGCCCCAGTGCTCGCACGCGAACCAGCGCCCCGTCCGCCCGAAGCCGGTGTAGACCTCGTCCAGGATCAGGAGGAGCCCGCGCTCGTCGCAGATGCGCCGCAGCCCCGGGAGGAAGGAGTCCGGGGGCACCACGTCGCCGCCGCGCCCCTGCACCGCCTCCACCAGGATCGCCCCGATCCCCTCCGACGCGGTCCCCGGCGTGTCCAGCAGGTGCTCGACGTAGCGGAGCGTCGCCGCGCCCACCTCCTCCGGGTCGCGCCCGAAGGGGGAGCGGTAGGGGTACGGGTAGGGGGCGAACACCGCGCCGGCGCCGAGCTGCGCGGCGAAGGGCCCGCGGAAGTCCTCCCGCGAGGAGACGGAGAGCGCCCCGTAGGTGAGCCCGTGGTACCCGCCGTGGAAGGCGAGCACGCGCGGCTTCCCGGTGGCGATCGCGGCGGTCTTGAGCGCCGCCTCGACGGCCTCCGCGCCGGAGCTGGCGAGCACGCTCCGCTTCAGCCCGCCGGGCGCGACCTCCGCCAGCCTGCGGAGGAGCTCCACCTTGACGTCGGGCGGGTGCACGTCGCCCATCCCGTGCAGCAGGCGCCCCGCCTGCGCGCGGACGGCCTCCACCACGCGCGGGTTGGCGTGCCCCGCCCCCGCCACGGCGAACGCCGCGGTGAGGTCCACGTACACGTTGCCGTCCACGTCGCGCACGTTGGCCCCCCGCGCCTCGGCCCAGAACACCGGGAAGTCGGGCGCGAGGTAGGTCACGTTGGGCGACTCGTACTCCGCCAGCTCCGCGGCCAGCGCCAGCGAGCGCGGCCCGGGGGGCGGGACGGCGACGTCCGGGAGGAGCGTGCCGAGGTCGGGCCTGTCCATGTGCATACCGGGTGGTTCCTCGTTTGACCGTATCCTGGCCGGGTGACCGGGCTTGCGACGGCTCGCCCGGTGAAAGGTACCGGGACCGGCCGGCCGGCGGCAACGCGGCGTCCGAACAAGATTCTTGACAACACGAGTTTTTGCGCGCATCCTGTCGTATTCCATGCGTCACCCGCCCGTCACCATCCCCCAGGAGAACGTGCAATGAGAGCACGGATCGTGTTCGCCCTTGCCGCTTCGCTCGGCCTCGCGGCCTGCCAGAGCGACGGTCCCACCCCCACCGGCGCGCCCCTGAGCGCCGCCGCGGGGCAGGAGGACCTCCTCACGCTCCTCCCGGCCCCGGCCCTGAACAACGCGCAGAAGGCCCTTCTCTCCACCATCCGCGGCCGTCCGTCCACCAGCGAGGTGAACGTGGGCCGCCTGGCGAGCGTGGCCGCCCGCCTGCTGCACCAGGGCGGGGGAACGGTCCGGCTCAGCGTCGCGCCCGGGCGGCAGGTGGCGGCCCTGGCCGGGCGGGTGGAGGAGCGGGGGCAGAACGACATCTCCTGGTACGGCCCGCTCCAGGGCGAGGCCGGGGATATCCAGCTGGTGCTGTCCAGCGAGGGCATGACCGGCAACATCCGCACGGAGACGACCCTGTTCCACATCGAGCCGCTGGGCGGCGGGCTGCACGCGGTCAGCCGGGTGGACATGAGCAAGCTCCCGCCGGAGCACACGGCGGACAACCCGACGGGCGTGCTGGACTACGCGGGCCCGGCTCTCGACGCGAGCCCGTTCGAGGGGAGCCCGTACACCACCGCCCTGGCGGCCGCCAGCACCCAGAACGTGCTGGTGGTGTACACCGCCTCCGCCCTGACCGCGTCGGGGAACATCAGCAACCTGATCCAGCTGGCCGTGGACGAGACCAACCAGTCCTACGCGAACAGCGGCGTCGGCATCACCATGACGCGGGTGCACACGGCGCAGGTGACCTACAGCGAGGCCGGCCGCAGCTTCTCGCAGCACACCACCGCTCTGCGCAGCTCCACGGACGGCATCATGGACGTCGTCCACACCCTGCGCAACACGTACGCGGCCGACGTCGTGGTGCTGGTGGTGAACGACAGCGAGGCGTGCGGGCAGGCGGCGGCGATCAAGGCCACCTCGACCACGGCCTTCGCGGTGGCGCACTACAGCTGCATCACGGGCTACTACTCGTTCGGGCACGAGATCGGGCACCTGCAGGGCGCCCGTCACGACCGGGCGGTGGACGGCAGCACCTCCCCGTACTCGTACGGCCACGGCTACGTGGACCCGAACGACCAGTGGCGCACCATCATGGCCTACGGCAACGCCTGCAACAACTGCACGCGCGTGAAGTACTGGTCCTCCCCCCTCAAGACGTACCCGCCGACGGGGCAGGTGATGGGAACGGCCACGTACGAGGACAACGCCCGGGTGCTGAACACGACCGCCGCCACGGTCGCGGCCTTCCGGTAGCCGCTCGGCGTCGAGGTAGATCGGGATAGGGGGTAGCCGGTGATCCCGGCTACCACCCCTCCCACACCACCGGACATGCGGGTCCGCATCCGGCGGTTCGGAAAGTTGAGGTCAGTGCGGTGCCAGCCGAGGAAGCCCCAGACCGTCGAAGTATTTCCTGGGCATGGCGGTGTTGAGCGCGCCGTGTCGCGGCGATTCTCCACCAGCGTCGGGCGTGAGCCGCCGCCGCCCGGCAAGGCCGCTCCGGCACACCCCGCCTTCGCAGTTCCCGGTAGACGGTCGTCCCTCGCTTCCACTGTTTGAGCTGCACCATCCGCAGCCGTCGGGCGATCCAGGAATCGTACGCAGCGGCCTGATCGAGTTCGTTGAAGATCCCCGGCGTATCCGCCAGTCGGAAGTAGGCCTTCCAGCCCGGCAGGTACGACCGTAGCTCCTCCACCACCTTCTCCAGCGCTCTCCCTCCGTTCCGGGCCGTGATCTCCCGGATGCGCTCCCTGAAGCCCTCCAGGGCCTTCGGCGCGACGCGGCGTTTGACGAGCTTCCCCGGGGCCACCCAGAAGCTGTAGCCCAGGAACTTCCGCTCCCACACGCGCGCCACCGTGCTCTTTTCCTCGTTGACCCTGAGCTTGAGCTTCGCGTAGAGCCGAGCCATCCGGCCCATCACCCGCTCGCCCGCTCGCTTCGACCGCACGTACACGTTGCAGTCATCGGCGTAGCGCACGAACCGGTGGCCGCTCCCCTCCAACATCCGGTCCACCTCGTCCAGCAGCACGTTTGCCAAGAGCGGCGACAAGGGTCCGCCCTGCGGGCGTCCCCTCGTGCCGCTCCACCACCACCCCGTTGGCCATGATCCCGGCCTCCAGGTAGCGGCGGATCACCCGGAGCAGCCGCTTGTCCTCCACTCGCTTCGCCACGCGCGCCATCAAGATGTCGTGGTTGACCCGGTCGAAGAACTTCTCCAGATCCACGTCCACCACCCACCTGCGCCCGGGCCCGACTGGACATACCGCTGCGCCTGACAGACCGCGTCGTGCGCCCTGCGTCCGGGCCGGAAGCCGTAGCTGTGCTCGCTGAACGTGGGATCGAAGATCGGCTGCAGCACCTGCAGGATGGCCTGTTGGATGAACCGGTCGAGCACGGTCGGAATCCCCAGCTGCCGGACTCCGCCCCCGCTCTTGGGGATCTCCTGCCTTCGCACCGCCGAGGGCTGGTAGCTTCCCGCGAGCAGCTCCGCTCGGATCCGCTCCCAGTTCCCCCGAAGGTACTCCGGCAACTCCTCCACGCACATCCCGTCGATACCGGCACTCCCCTTGTTGCTCCGCACGCGCTTCAACGCTCGTATGAGGTTGTCGCGCTCGACGACCTGCTCCATCAGCTCCCGCAGGCCGCCGACTCCTGAGCGGCTCGTCTCCTTGCGCCGCCGGGATCGCTTCGCCGCTCTGCTCTGCTCTCGGGGCTTCACCCCTACCCTCCAGCAGCAGCTCCATTTGCATGGACATCTGGCGCATTGCTCTCCCGAGGTGCAACGTCGTTTCGCTCTCCTCTCCGTTCGGCCCTTCACCGCTGGGGCTGGGTCCAAGCGCATGTGTGCACCCCAGCCGGCTACTACGGCCTCTGCTGACTTCTCGCTCCGTTCGGTCGGCCGACCGAACGTCGCCCTTTCAGGCGCGAGGCGAGATCTCCCCAGGTAAGAACGACGGCCTTCCCCGCACAGCCGCCGGATCTACGCCGCTTCGCCTTGGTCGTGAGAGCTTCGCGTTCATTGGCACGCTCGCCCTGCTCCGCAGCGCCTCCTATCCGGTTTCTGTTCGTCGGCTCGACGGGTTCGCTACCCCGCTTCTTTCAGCCCTCCCCTCGCGGAAAGGCGCCTTGCGGCTCGCTTCGGTCCCTACGAAGTCAGACAGACCAAGTTCCGGGAGGACTTTCACCTCCGGACCATCGCCCATGCTGGGCACACCAAACACGGGGGCGGGGCCGACGTTCGGCCCCGCCCCCGTGGCGTTCGCGGCACCCGGATCACCCCTCCGGGTCCGGGGACACCCACTTCGTCAGCAGGTAGCGGTCGTGGTCGCCGAACCCCAGCGTGCGGTAGAACGCCTGCGCCCCCGTGTTCTTCCGCTCCACCTCCAGGTGCAGCGCCCGCACCCCTCGCTCCCGGCACACCTCCTCCGCCTGCCGGATCGCCCGGCGCCCCACCCCGCCGCCCCGGTGCGCCTCGCGCACGTACAGCTCGTCCAGGAAGGCGTCGCGCCCCCGGAACTCCAGGCTGAAGCCGAAGCCCAGGACGAAGTACCCCACCGCCTCCCCGCCCCGCCGCATCGTCCACACCTCCCCCAGCGACCCGTCGCCGAGCACCATCTCCAGCCCCCGGCGCGCGGCCTCCTCGTCCCACGCCAGGTGCTCGTACGCATAGAACTCGCGCATCATCTCCACGAGCAGGTCCGTGTCGGCCGGGGTCGCGCGGACGAAGGAGACGAGGTCAGTCATACGGGAGGAGGTCGGTCGCCACGCTCCCACAACGACTCGAGGTCACGCGCACCATGAATGAAGGCGAGGATGTGAACTGACGTCCCGACACATTCGTAAATCAGCCGATAGTTACTAACGAAGATCTCCCGGACCTGAAGATCACGCGCCTCCGGAACCCGCCGCCCGCGCTCGTGCATCGAGGCCAGGGAACGCGAGGCCAGGCGCGCGCGCTGAACGAACGCTGCCGCATAGCGGGGAGAGTCCCGCGAGATGAACTCCGCGACTGCTTTCAGATCGTCGAGCGCAGGTCTGGTCCAGACTACTCTCCGATCCATTTGGACATCTCGCGCTCCGCCTCGACCTGGTCCACTACGCGACCCTCGCGAACCGCCCTCCGCCCCATCTCGATTTTCTCACGAACATAGATATGGTACTGGATGTCTTCGAAGGATGCGTCGTCCGGAAGCTCGTCCAGCAGCCGGCGAACCTCGTCCTTGGCGGTGCTCATGATCCCTCCTCGGGAGATTGGAATGTCGAACCGTCTCACCGGTACCCCGCCGCCTGCAGGTTGAACAGCTCGGCGTAGCGCCCGTCCAGCGCCAGCAGCTCCTCGTGCGTCCCCTCCTCCAGCACCCGCCCGTGCTCCAGCACCACGATGCGGTCCGCCATGCGCACGGTGGAGAAGCGGTGCGAGATGAGGATGGCCGCCTTCCCCTCCGTGAGATCCGCGAAGCGGCGGAACACCTCGTACTCCGCCCGTGCGTCCAGCGCCGCCGTGGGCTCGTCCAGGATCAGGAGCTGCGCGTCGCGCATGTAGGCCCGCCCCAGCGCCACCTTCTGCCACTGCCCGCCGGAAAGCTCCACCCCGCCCTCGAAGCGCCGCCCCAGCATGGTCCCGTACCCCTCCGGGAGCGCCTCGATCACCTCCGCGGCCAGCGAGCGCCCCGCCGCGTCCTCGATCCGGGCGCGCGCCTCCTCCGGCGTCTCCTCCAGCGCCGCGATCCGCCCCACCGCCAGGTTCTCCTCCGCCTTCATGTCGTAGCGCACGAAGTCCTGGAAGATCACCCCCACCTGCCGGTGCAGCGCCTCCGGGTCGTACGCCGAGAGCGGGTGCCCGTCCAGCAGGATCTCCCCCCGGACGGGCTCGTACAGCCGGACGATCAGCTTGGTGATGGTGGTCTTCCCCGCCCCGTTCTCCCCCACCAGCGCCACCCGCTCCCCCGGCCGGATGCGGAACGACACCCCCCGCAGCACCCACCCCTTCTCCTCGTCCCCCCCGTCGTCGCCGCTGCCGGCTGTCCCCTGTTCCCCGTCCCCTGTCCCCTCGTCCTCCCCCTTCGCCTCCGGGTAGCGGAACCACACGTCCCGGAACTCGAACCCCTCGCGGACCGGGACCGGCACCGGGAGCGGCGCCTCGGGGCGCGCGATCCTCGGCTGGAGCGAGAAGAAGACGAAGAGGTCGTCCAGGTAGAGCGCCTGCTCGTACAGGTCGCTGGTGGCCAGGAGCATCCGCTGGATCAGGTCGCGCGAGCGGGCGAACGCCCCGGAGAGGAGGGTGAGGTCGCCCAGCGAGAGCGCGCCCGCCACGGTGCGGTAGACGATGGTGCCGAAGGCCGCGTAGTAGCCCACGGTGGAGACCAGCGACAGCGCCATGCTCACCACGCCGCGGCGGATCGCCAGCCGGCGGTTGGCCTGGTAGAAGCGGTCCGCCAGCTCCGCGTACTCCCGGGTCAGCCAGGGGGAGAGGCCGAACAGCTTCACCTCCTTGGCCGTCCGGTCGGACGCGGCCAGGAAGCGGTAGTAGTCCAGCTTGCGGCGCTCCGGCGTCCACTGGTAGAGGAGCGAGTACCCCAGCGCGGCGAAGTGCGTCTCCCCCAGGAAGCCGGGGATCACCGCCAGCACCAGGAGCACGAACAGGACGGGGGAGAAGGCCAGCAGCGTCCCGATCAGCGTCAGCAGGGTGACCGCGTCCTGCGCCATCGCCAGCAGGAGGCCGAGCAGCGCGATCCGCCCCACCGTCTGCCGGCGGGCGCGCTCCAGCCGGTCGTAGAAGCGCGGGTCCTCGAAGTGCTCCAGGTCCAGCGTGGCGGCGTGCTCCATCAGCCGCACGCTCATCCGGTTGGAGAACAGGTCGGCCAGGAGCGACTCCAGGAGCGCCCCCGAGCGCGCCGCCACCTCCCCCACGGCCACGATCGCCAGCTCCAGCAGCACCAGCTCCACCAGGCGCCGCCACTCCGGGACCCCGGTGCGGGTGGCCTCGGCCACCGTGTCCACGATCGCCTTCCCCACCCAGAGCGTGGCCGCGGGGATCAGGGCCCGCACCAGCCGCAGGGCCACGATCCCGGCCGCGTACCCCGGGTGCGTCGCCCAGACGGTGCGCAGGAAGGGGGGGAGGTTGCGCATGGCCCGCAGGCGGTCGCCCCAGGTGGGGGCGGGGTCGCCGGGGGAGCGCCTCCTGGATCCGGGGTGCACGCGCGCGTTTGCCATCCCTGAACGGTAACGTCCCCCCCCCGCCGCCCGCGAGGGGAGGAGGAACGCCGATTGCGGGGCGGGTTTCCCCCTACGGGGCGTGGGGGGCTTCCCTACAGACGCCCCACGGGAGCCGCACTATCTTCAGCGTGCCGGGAAAGGCGGTTTTCCCGTCGGGACGCGTGCCCCGCCGCGCCGGCCGAACAGGTCTGGCGCAGGGGGTGCGCCCCGGCTATAATGCGCGATTCTGGCGGGCTCCCGCGGTTTTTCCGACCGCCGCGGCACGCCGGACGTGCGAAGCGAACGCAGGATCGAACACCGAGCCCTCACCGTCATGAAGTCAAGAGCGCACCCCTGCGGGCCCGTCCCGGCCACCTCCACGCGACCGGAGCGGAAGACCGCCCCGCGGAGACTCCTCCGCGCCCTCCCGGCCCTCCCGCTCCTGCTGGCGGGGTGCGACGAGGCGACGCACCTCCGGACGTACCCGCGGTCGATGTACGCGCCGCGCTCGGGGATCGCCCGCGAGGTACTGGAGCTGCAGAACCTGACGGCGTACCTGGGGGTGGCCGTCGGCATCTTCGTCTTCGCGCTCCTCGCCTACATCATGCTCCGCTTCCGGTACCGCCCGGGGAACCCGGAGCCGGAGCAGATCCACGGCAACACCCGCCTGGAGCTGGCGTGGACGCTGATCCCCGCCGTGATCCTCGCGATCATCGCCGTCCCCACGGTGCGGATGATCTTCGAGACGCAGCGGGAGGCCCCGGCCAACGCCCTCAAGATCGACGTGATCGGGTACCAGTGGTGGTGGGAGTACCGCTACGCCGTCAACGGCGGGCGCGACACCGTGGTGACCGCCAACGAGATCCACGTCCCCGTCGGGCGCCCGGTCCAGCTGCGGATGACCACCAAGGACGTCATCCACGCCTTCTGGATTCCGCAGATGGGCGGGAAGCGGGACCTGATCCCGAACAAGACCAACACCATCATGTTCACGCCCGAGGAGCCGGGGATCTACCTGGGGCACTGCACGGAGTTCTGCGGCGACTCGCACGCGCTCATGCGGATGCGCCTCATCGCGCACACGCCCGAGGGCTACCAGGAGTGGCTCCGCAACGAGTTCGCCCCGGCGAAGGAGCCCGTCGACTCCTCGCTCGCCATCGGGAAGCGGCTGGTGACCCAGGGCGCCTGCGCCGGGTGCCACGTGATCCGCGGGACCCCCATGGTGGGACGCACGGGGCCGGACCTGACGCACATGGCGCGGCGCTACACCATCGCCGGCGGAATCCTGGAGAACAACGCGCACAACCTCACCGAGTGGCTGCGCAACCCGCCCGAGGTGAAGCCCGGGTCCAAGATGCCGAATCTGAACCTCAAGCCCGAGGAGATCCGGTACATCGTGGCGTACCTGCAGTCGCTGGAGTGAGGGAGCGCCCCGTCGGGGGCACACGATCCGTGATTCGGCGCCCGAAACGCTCCGCCGCGAACGACGGCGGGCGGCGCCGCAAACCGATGGAGTAGGAATGGCATCGACAGCAACCGTGGCCGCGCCCCACCACGCGGCCGCCCCGCACTCCGAGACCGGCCTGTGGAGCTGGATCACCACGGTCGACCACAAGCGGATCGGGATCATGTACGGCTCCACCTCCCTGTTCTTCTTCCTGGTGGGGGGGATCGAGGCGCTCCTGATCCGCACGCAGCTCATCGTGCCGGAGAACAAGTTCATCAGCGCGGACGTGTTCAACCAGCTGTTCACGATGCACGCGCTGACGATGATCTTCCTGGCGCTGATGCCGATGACGGCCGCGTTCTTCAACTACATCGTGCCGCTCCAGATCGGGGCGCGCGACGTGGCCTTCCCGCGGCTCAACGCCCTGTCGTACTGGATCTACCTGTTCGGCGGGATCTACCTGGCGTCCAGCTCGATCATGAAGATCGCGCCCAACGTCGGGTGGTACGCGTACGCCCCGCTCACCGAGCGGATGTACAACACCGGGCCGAACGTGGACTTCTACGTCCTGGGGCTGCAGATCGTCGGCCTCTCCTCGATCATCGCGTCGCTGAACTTCATCGTCACCATCATCAACATGCGGGCTCCGGGGATGCGGCTGATGCGGATGCCGCTCTTCACCTGGATGACGCTGATCACCTCGGTGCTGATCGTCACCGCCATGGCGGTGTTCACCATCGCCATCACGCAGCTCCTGTTCGACCGGATGTTCGGGACCGGGTTCTTCGACCCGGCCAAGGGCGCGGACCCGCTGATCTGGCAGCACATCTTCTGGATGTTCGGGCACCCCGAGGTGTACATCCTGATCATCCCCATCTTCGGGATGATCTCGGAGGTGATCCCCACCTTCTCGCGGAAGCCGCTCTTCGGCTTCAACGTGATGGTGTTCGCCTCCATCCTGATCGGCTGGCTGGGGTGGGGCGTGTGGAGCCACCACATGTTCTCGACGGGGCTGGGGCCGATCGCCGACTCGTTCTTCTCGCTGAGCACCATGCTGATCGCGATCCCCACGGGGATCAAGATCTTCAACTGGATCGGGACCATGTGGGGCGGGGCCATCCGCTTCACCACCGCCATGCTCTTCGCCATCGCCTTCGTCGGGATGTTCACCATCGGCGGGATCTCGGGGGTGATGCACTCCGTGGCCCCGGCCGACCTGCAGCAGAACGACACCTACTTCATCGTCGCCCACATCCACTACGTGTTCTTCGGGGGGACGGTGCTCGGCCTGTTCTCGGGGATCTACTACTGGTTCCCCAAGTTCTCCGGCCGCATGATGGACGAGAAGCTGGGGTGGGCGCACTTCGGGCTGACGCTGGTGGGGATGAACCTGGCCTTCTTCCCCATGCACTTCCTGGGGCTGTTCGGGATGCCGCGCCGCGTCTTCACCTACGAGAGCGGGCTCGGTTTCGAGTGGATGAACTTCGTCTCCACGATCGGCGCGTACATGATCGGCCTGGGGACCATCGTCTTCGTGCTGAACGTGATCCGCTCGGCCCGCAGGGGCGCGATCGCGGGGCCCAACCCGTGGGGCGCCCCCACGCTGGAGTGGAGCATCCCCTCTCCGCCGCCGGTCTACAACTTCCGCGAGATCCCGGTGGTGCGCTCGCGCATGCCGCTCTGGGAGGGCGACCCGGCCCGCGACGGCGGCATCCCGCACGGCAGGGTGGAGGAGGAGACGGAGGAGGTGACCATCGCGGGGACGCAGATCGGGGTGATCCACGACCCGGAGGAGGGCGAGAACAAGATGTCCTCGCACGACCTGGGGATTCACCTCCCCCCGCCGTCGTACTGGCCGATCGTGACGGCGTTCGGGATCCTGCTCCTCTTCGGGGCCATGATCTTCCGCAACGTGGACGGGGCGCTGCACAACCTGTGGTACCTCTCCATCGCCGGGCTGGTGATCATCGTCATGGGGATCTACAACTGGGCCTTCGAGCCGGGCCACTGAGCCCGGCTCCCCCACTCTGAACGGCATCCAAGGGACGGAGGAATCCGAGTGAGCATCGTCAACGCGGCGGAGCACGCCGCCCACCCCGGGCACCTGGACACCAGCACCGGGCTGGACAGCCGGAAGATGGCGTTCTGGACCTTCATCGGGTCCGAGTGCCTCCTGTTCGGCTCGCTGATCGGCACCTACATGGCGAACAAGGGGCGGAGCCTGGTGGGCCCCTACCCGCACGAGATGGTGGTGGACGGGAAGCACGTGGAGGGAATCCTCAACATCCCGCTCACCTCCTTCAGCACCTTCATCCTGCTGATGAGCTCGGTGGCGATGGTGCTGGCGCTGAACTACACGCAGCGCGGGGAGCGGAGCAAGTCGGCGCTGTGGCTCTTCCTGACGGCCTTCGGGGGCTCGATCTTCCTGGGGTGCCAGGTCTACGAGTTCACCCACTTCTGGCACGAGGGGCTGACGCTGCAGACCAACATGTTCGGCTCCACCTTCTACCTCCTGACGGGCTTCCACGGGGCGCACGTGACGGTGGGGGTGATCTACCTGCTGACGCTGACGTTCCTGGCCTGGCGCGGCCGGCTGGGGCCGGAGAAGGCGCTGAACGTGGAGATCGCGGGGCTGTACTGGCACTTCGTGGACGTGATCTGGATCGTGATCTTCCCCCTCATCTACCTCATCAAGTGAGCGATCCGATGTCCAGCGAGACGCGAGAGATCATCCACGACCAGCACACGCACCCCAGCAACAAGTTCTACCTGGTCATCGGGGCGATCCTGCTCGTCCTGACGGCACTGGAGATCCTGGGCTACCTGGGCGAGGTGAACGGGGTGTTCGGCCAGGGGACGGCGGCGGTGGTGATCGGCATCCTGTCGGCGGCCAAGTTCTTCGCGGTGGTCGCCTACTACATGCACCTCAAGTTCGACAGCCGCATCTTCACGGGGATCTTCGTGTTCCCGGCGATGCTGGGGACGCTGGTGATCGTGGGGCTCTACCTGGCCCAGCAGGTCCTCCCCCGCCTGGGCGCGGCGCTGGGCCAGTAACCCCGACGCAGGAAAGGCAGTACCATGGTGGTTCCCGCGGCGCTCCTGCTGCACTCGCAGACGTTCTCCTGGACGGAGTGGAAGGTCTACCCGAGCTTCATGGTAGGCTGGCTCCTGCTCGGGGGCGCCTACTTCCTCCTGATCGGCCCCCTCCGGCACCGCTTCCCGGGGTCCGCCCCGGTCCCGGGGCGCAAGGTGGCGAGCTTCGTCACCGCGCTGGCGTCGATGTTCCTGTCGCTCCAGGGCCCGCTGCACGAGCTGAGCGACTACTTCCTGTTCAGCGCGCACATGGCGCAGCACCTGGTGCTGATCCTCCTGATGCCGCCCTTCCTGCTGTACGGAATCCCCGACTGGATGCTCCGCCCGGCGCTCCGCGCGCGCCCGGTGGCGTGGCTGGCGCGGGCGGTGACCTATCCGCTGGTGGCCTTCGCGCTGAACAACGTCATCTTCCTGGTCTGGCACTTCCCCGCGCCGTACGACCTGATGATGCGGGACCACGCGGTCCACGTGGCCATGCACCTGACCATCATGGTGACGGGGACGATCATGTGGTGGCCGGTGATGAGCCCGCTCCCGGAGCTGCCCAGGATCGCGGCGCCGCTGCAGATGATCTACCTGTTCGTGCTGGGGATCCCCATGATGCTCACGGCGGCGCTGATCACCTTCTCGCAGACGGAGATGTACGTCTGGTACCTGGAGGCGCCGCGGATCTTCGGGATCAGCACGCTGGACGACCAGCGGCTCGGGGGGCTGATCATGTGGGTGCCCGGGGGGCTGACGCTCTGGATCGCGATCACGGTGGTGTACTTCCGCTGGACGCAGCCCGAGGTGGCCGCGGACGAGACGGAGATGAAGCGCCGCGTGTCCCGCGGCGGAATGGTGATCGCCCCCCCGCCCTACCCCGGCCGGTAGGCGCGGGACGGACGGAGAAAGCGAGGAGCCCCGGGCGCCGCACGGCGCCCGGGGCTCCTTCGTTCGTTCCGGCGGGGCGGCATCCTGCCGTTCAGCTCGGCAGGCCGACGTTCCCCCGCTTCACCCGCTGGACGTGCTGCTCGTCATGACGGAGGCGCCACTTCGCCCGTGCCCCCCTGCGCGGTGTCCCTGGCGGCCTCCGGCGGCTGGATGGCGCTGTCGTTCTCCGTGATGTCCACCCGTTTGTCGGGCTGGGTGCAGGCGGCCACCGCCAGGGGGAGCGCGACGGCCACCCCGAGAAGCCCTTTCCACTTCATGCGCGTCCCCTCCGAGCGAGTCGTGGTTTCCTTGGACCGGACCGTCGCAGTGGCAAGGAGCATTCCAGCCCCCCGGCGTCAGCACGCGGCCACCCGCCGGTTGGCCTCCTCCAGCTGCTCGGGGCGCCCGATGTCCAGCCAGAGCGAGCCGTCGGCGCGGAAGGGGAGGATGCGCTCCCCCTCGCCCGCCAGGCGGAGGTAGGGGTCGAGGATGGAGAACACGCCCCGCTCGGTGACGCGGGGGAGAAGCGCGGGGGAGACCACGTGCACGCCGCAGAACGCCAGCCGGCGGACCTCGCCCTCGGCGGGGCGGACGCGCAGCTCCAGCTCCTTCTTCTCGTCGGCGCGCCCCAGGAGCCCGCGGTCGTCGAACAGGAGGTGGCGCGAGGAGGGGCGCTCCATCACGGCGAGCGTCGCCAGCGCGCCCTCGGCCGCGTGCGCGGCGTACATCTCCCGGAGCGGGAGGTCGGTGAGGACGTCGGCGTTGTGGACCAGGAAGGGGGCGTCGCCGCGCAGGAGCGGGGCGGCGCGCTGCAGCCCGCCGCCGGTCTCCAGCGGCCCGTCGGGCTCGCGCGAGAACACCACCTCCACCCCCCACCCGCCCCGCTCGGCGGCGTAGCGCTCGATCTGCTCGCCGAAGTGGTGGGTGTTGACCACCAGGCGGTCGGCCCCGGCGTCGATGAGGCGGCGCGCCACCCGCTCCAGGATGGGGACGCCGCCCACGGGGACCAGCGCCTTAGGCGTGTGGTCGGTCAGCGGGCGGAGGCGCGTCCCCAGCCCGGCGGCGAACAGCACGGCGTCCACGGGCGCTACGCCTCCGCGCCGGCGCCCACGGGCGAGGCGCCCTCGCGCGAGGGCCAGCGCGCCTCCTCGCGGTGCGCCAGCACCACGTTGACCTCGGGGAACCTGCGGCGCAGGTGGCGGGCGACGCGCTCGGCGAAGTACACGGAGCGGTGCTGCCCGCCGGTGCACCCGAAGTGCACGCTGAGCGAGTTGAAGCCGCGGGTGAGGTAGGTCCGCACCTGCCCTTCCACCAGCCCGCGGACGTGCTTCCAGAACTCCTCCACCTCGGGCACCTCTTCCAGGAAATTGGCCACCGGCTCGTCGCACCCGCAGAGGCCGGCGTACTCGGCGTAGCGCCCGGGGTTGTGGAGGGCGCGGCAGTCGAACACGAAGCCGCCCCCGTGCCCGTACGCGTCCTCGGGGTAGCCGTTCTTGTAGCTGAAGCTCCCCACGCTCACCGTGAGCCCGGGCATCAGCTTGGCCGGGGTGCGGCGCAGGGTGTCGGAGGCGATGATCCGCTCGAACACGGCGCGCAGCTCGGGGAGCTCGACGGGGAGAAACCCGGTCTCCACCAGCCGCTCGATGTTGCGGATGGCGGGGGGGACGCTCTGCAGGAAGCGCGGCTTCCGCTCGAAGAACCCGCGGTAGCCGTACGCCCCCATCGCCTGCATGATGCGGACGAAGACGTACCCCCGGAAGTGCTGCCGGAAGCGCTCCCGCTCCACGGGGAGGTAGCTCTCCAGGGAGTCCAGGTAGTGGTCCAGGATCTCCTCGCGCACGGCCTCGGGGAGGGCGGCCTTGGGATCGTACAGGAGCGAGGCGATGTCGTACTGGAGGGCGCCGCGGCGCCCGCCCTGGTAGTCGATGAACCAGGGCTCGCCGTCGCGCAGCATGACGTTGCGCGACTGGAAGTCGCGGTACAGGAAGTGGCGGGTGTCGGCGCCCAGGAGGAAGGTGGTGAGCTTCCTGAAGTCCTTCTCCAGCCGCCCCTCGTTGAAGGGGACGTGCGCCAGCTTGAGGAAGTGGTACTTGAAGTAGTTCAGGTCCCACAGGATGGACTGGCGGTCGAAGGCGGCGCGCGGGTACGCCACGGAGTAGTCCACCACCTTCCCGCCCTCCACCTGGAAGCGCGGGAGCACCTCCACCACGCGCTTGTACGCCGGGATCATGGAGGCGGGGAAGTCGCCCTCCTCGGTCTTGCGGGCGTGCGACAGGGCGTCGAAGAGGGTGGTGTCGCCCAGGTCCTCCTCCAGGTACACGCCGGAGTCCTCGGCAGCGCCGTACACCTGGGGGACGGGGAGGCCGACGGAGCGGAAGTCGCGCGAGTAGGAGATGAAGGCGCGGTTCTCCTCCCGGTCGGGCCCCACCACGGCGATGGCGGTCTCGTAGTCGTCGCCGACCAGGCGGTACATGGAGCGGCTGGACCCGTCGCCCTCCAGCGGGAGGACGGAGGCGGGCGCCTTCCCGAAGTGCTGCTTGAATAGACGGCGGAAGATCTGCTGCACGGGGACGCTCGCGTAACGGTGTGGTCTGCAAGGACTAATCGTGGAAGATAACGCAGCAACACGGATGCCGTCACGGGTGCGGCCGCGGTACGCCCCTTGCCGCCCGTGCGGGGTCCGTTTTCCGACGAACCGCAGACCCGGCGCGCCCCATGCCCAACCGACTCGCCCGCGAGACCAGCCCGTACCTCCTCCAGCACCGGGACAACCCGGTGGACTGGTACCCCTGGGGGCCCGAGGCCATGGAGCGGGCGCGCGCCGAGGACCGCCCCATCCTCCTGTCCGTGGGCTACTCGGCGTGCCACTGGTGCCACGTGATGGAGCACGAGTCGTTCGAGGACCCGGAGACCGCGCGGGTGATGAACGAGCACTTCGTCAACGTGAAGGTGGACCGCGAGGAGCGCCCGGACGTGGACTCCATCTACATGACCGCCGTGCAGCAGATGACCGGGCACGGCGGGTGGCCCATGACGGTGTTCCTCACCCCGCAGGGGGTCCCCTTCTACGGGGGGACCTACTACCCGCCCGAGCCGCGGCACGGGATGCCCTCCTTCCGCCAGGTGCTCCAGGGGATCGCCGAGGCGTACCGCGACCGGCGCGAGGACGTGGAGCGGAGCGCGGCCGAGCTGCACGACCTGCTCCGGCAGCAGATGTGGGCGCGCGCCGCCGAGGCGACGCAGGACGCCGCGCTGCTGGACCGCGCCGCGCAGGGGCTGCTGTCGCGCTTCGACGCGCGGCACGGCGGCTTCGGCGACGCGCCCAAGTTCCCGCAGCCGATGGGGGTGGAGTTCCTGCTCCGGCACTGGCGCCGCACCGGGAGCCCGGAGGCGCTGCGCGCGGTGGAGCACACGCTGCGGCGCATGGCCGCGGGGGGGATCTACGACCACGTGGGGGGCGGCTTCCACCGCTACAGCGTGGACGCGCGCTGGCTGGTCCCCCACTTCGAGAAGATGCTGTACGACAACGCGCTCCTCGCCGCCGCGTACCTGCACGCCTGGCAGGCCACGGGGGAGGCGGGCTTCCGGCGCGTGGTGGAGGAGGTGCTGCGCTACGTGCGGCGGGAGATGCTCTCCCCGGAGGGCGCCTTCTACGCCACGCAGGACGCCGACAGCGAGGGGGAGGAGGGGAAGTTCTACGTGTGGACCCCGGCGGAGGTGGACGCGCTCCTGGGCCCCGAGGACGGCCCGCTCTTCCGCGCCTACTACGACGTGACGGAGGGCGGCAACTTCGAGGGGAGCAGCATCCTCCACGCCGACCGGGACGCCGCCGCCGTGGCGGCGGAGGCGGGGGTGGAGCCGGCGCGGCTGGAGGCGGCGCTCGCGCGAGGGCGCGAGGTGCTCTACGAGGCCCGCGCGAAGCGCGTGTGGCCCGGGCGCGACGACAAGGTGGTGACCTCCTGGAACGCGATGATGCTGCGCTCCTTCGCCGAGGCGGCGCGGGTGCTGGGGAGCGCCGAGTACCTGGAGACGGCCGTGCGCAGCGCGGACTTCCTGCTGCGCGAGCTGCGGCGCGACGGGCGGCTGCTGCGCACCTACAAGGACGGCGCGGCCAAGATCGACGCCTTCCTGGAGGACCACGCCCTCCTGGCGGACGCGCTGGTGGCGGTGTACGAGGCCACGGGCGACCCGCGCTGGGTGCGCGAGGCGCGGGCGCTGGCGGACGCGATGCTGGAGCGCTTCTGGGAGGAGGACGAGGGGGTGTTCTACGACACCGCCTCCGACGCGGAGCCGCTGGTGGTGCGCCCCCGCGACACCTTCGACAACGCGACCCCCTCCGGCACCTCCGCCGCGGCCATGGCGCTGCTCCGCCTGGGCGCGCTCGCGGGGGAGCCCCGCTACACGCGGGTGGCGGCGCGGGTGCTGGAGAGCGCGGGCGAGCTCCCGGCGCGCATCCCCGCGGCGTTCGGGCTCCTCCTGTCGGCGCTGGACTTCCACCTGGCCACCCCGCAGGAGGTGGTGGTGGTGGGACGCCCCGGCGCGCCGGACACGGAGGCGCTGCTGGAGGTGCTGCGCCGCGGCTGGCGCCCCAGCACCGTGCTGGCCCTGCGCGACCCGGACGCCCCCGCGGAGGTGGAGTCGGAGATCCCCCTCCTGGAGGGTCGGGGCATGCGGGACGGCCGCGCCACCGCCTACGTGTGCGAGCGCTACGCGTGCCGGCAGCCGGTGACCGATCCGATCGAGCTGGAGGCGCAGCTGAGGGGTGATTGAACAGCAGGCTTGGGCGTGCCCCCGGCTGCGCCGGGGTCGGGCTGCGGCTCCGTAAAGCACGATACAACCGTGCTTAACGGAGTCGAGCCCCGCGCAAACAGCCGCGCGGGTCTCGCCGCTTCGCGCTCGCATCCCTCACGCAGCTGCTTGCCCGACCTGTAGTTTCGTAGTTGCCGTGCTCCCCTCCCCCCTTGTGGGGGAGGGGCCGGGGGTGGGGGGTAGAAAGGCCGGGACCTCGCCGAGATCCCGGCCTTCGCCGTTCGCAGTACCCGTATGATCCTCTCGGAGGGAGACACCAGGGCCGCTTCCGGTGGCTCCCTCCAGAGCGGCCCCGAAGCCGGAAAGCCTCAGTCCTGCGTGGCCTCCCGCACCCGCTTCTCCAGCTCCGACTCGCGCCCCTCCGCCTGCTCGCTCAGCCGCTTGCTCTCCGCCAGCAGCTCCGCGGCGTTGCGCGGCTCCTCACGCTCCCCGCCGGCCGACGCCGGAGCCTTCGGCGGCGGCGCCCCCGAGCCCTTCGCCCAGGACACGTCGCCGCCGCTCACCACCTGCGCCTCCGGGTGGTCCGCCGGGCGCACGTTGCTGTAGTGCCAGCTCCCGTCCTCGCTCTTCCACTTGTACATGGTCCCGCCCTCCTCCGTCGGTGAGCCGCGGAAGGCGCCCGCCACGAATCCCTTCACACCGGCGTAGGTGAGCATCGGACCCCCGTCCCTGACGGGGGCGAAGAAGGCCACGAGCACGCCCAGGACGAGGAGCGAAAGGACGAAGCGGAGGTTGCGCATGGGAGGCCGGGGCTACAGGGGGAGGTCCACGAGGAGGAAGAAGCCGTTGATCATCAGCAGCGTCGCCAGGGAGCCGAGGACGATGGAGAAGTAGAGCACGGGGCGGGAGAGCGCCAGGATGGACACCGACCCGAGCACGATGGCGATCTGGAAGAAGATCCCCGAGTAGTCGAAGTTGGCGTCCTGCTCCCCGGCCAGCTCGCGCTGCCGCTCCCAGTCGCGCGCCTGGACGGAGAGCTGCTGCTTCCCCTCGCCGCGCAGGGAGTCGCCGGGGGCGGAGGGGTCGGGCTCGCTCTCGTAGCGCGCGGCGGTGGCCCGGTACTTCTCCACCTTCTGCCGCATGGCCTCGCGCGCCTCGGCGCTCAGGGAGCCGCCCTGCGCCAGGAGGGTGGCCTCCAGCTCGTCGGCGGCCAGGTTGTACGAGGTCTGGCGGATGTTCTTGGCCTGGTAGAAGGCCCAGGTGTCGCTGGCCTTGATGTTGGCGTGCACCATGTCCTCGGCCACGTTCCCGCCGCCCAGGGTGGCGATGGCGAGGAGGGCGGCCAGGACGGCGATCACCAGCGCGACGAACGAGCGGAAGCGGTTCTCCGCCTCGTCCTCCGCCTGCTCTTCGCGCAGCTCGCGGATGACGTCGGCGGCGTCGAGGGTCTCCATCGATGGAACTTGGTACGGGGTGGGACGGGGTGCGGGGGCCGGTGTGAGGCGGCAACAAGATCAACTGTTTCCCCCGGTTCCGCAAGCCGTGGGGCGTCAGTCGCGGAGCGCGGGGAGCGGCTCGCCGTCGGGGACGAAGCGGAGGGCCACGCCGTTGTTGCAGTAGCGCTTCCCCGTGGGCCGCGGGCCGTCGTTGAAGACGTGCCCCTGGTGCCCGCCGCACCGGGCGCAGTGGTACTCCGTGCGGGGCCAGATGGCGCTGAAGTCGCGCCGGGTCGCCAGCCGCCCCGGGAGCGGGTCCCAGAAGCTGGGCCACCCGGTCCCGCTCTCGAACTTGGTGCCCGACGAGAAGAGCGGGAGGTGGCACGCGGCGCAGACGAAGGTGCCCTCCCGCTTCTCGTCGTTCAGCGGGCTGGTGAAGGCCCGCTCGGTGGCATGGCGGAAGAGCACGTCGTACTGCTCGCGCGTCAGCAGCCGACGCCACTCGTCGCGCGGCTTCTCCAGGCGGTCGAATTCCATGCGTCCTCCGGTGCGAAAGTCGTGGTCCGGCCGGCGTGCCGATGCAGGAACCGCGCGAGGAGCGGAAAAGAGTTCGTGTCCCGCGGCGCACCGGCGTCCGCCCCGTCCGCGCATCCCGTTCCCCGGCAGGGAGATGGCCGGCGCCGGCCGCGGGGCACTCCCGTTGCAGGCCGTCCCCCCGGACCCTGCGACCGGAGAACGGCGATGAGGCGTGTGCGCGTGCTGGTGCTGCTGGTGGGAGCCGCCCTGGCGGCGTGCTCGGACGGCGGCACCACGCCTCCGGGCGGGGAGGAGGAAGGCGGCGGCGGAGGGGGCGGAGGCCAGGTGGGGCTGGGGCCGGGGGCCTCGCTCGGCGGGCGGCGCCCGTTCCCGGACGACAACCCGTGGAACCGCGACGTCTCGGGGGAGCCGGTGGACCCCAACTCGGCGGCGCTGATCGCGAGCTGCGGCGCGGACCGCGCGCTCCACCCGGACTTCGGCACGGTGTGGAACGGGGCGCCCAACGGCATCCCGTACGTGGTGGTGTCCGGGAGCCAGGCGCGGGTCCCCGTGACCTTCGGGTACGCGGGCGAGAGCGACCCGGGCCCCTACCCCGTCCCCGCGAATGCGCCGGTGGAGGGCGGCCCCGGCGGGACCGGGGACCGGCACGTCCTGGTGGTCGACCGGGACGACTGGAAGCTGTACGAGCTGTTCGACGCGCACCCGGTGAACGGCGGGGCGAGCTGGCGGGCGGGCTCGGGAGCGGTGTTCGACCTGCGCTCCAACGCGCTGCGCCCGGCGGGGTGGACCTCGGCGGACGCGGCGGGGCTCCCCATCTTCCCCGGGCTGGTGCGCTACGACGAGGCGGTGGAGCAGAAGGCGATCCGCCACGCCCTGCGCTTCACCTGCCCGGTGACGCGCCGCGCCTACGTCCACCCCGCGCGCCACTTCGCCAGCTCGCGCACCGACCCCGACCTCCCGCCCATGGGGATGCGCGTGCGCCTCAAGGCGGGGTTCGACGTGTCCGGCTTCCCGCCCGAGGTGCAGGTGATCCTGGGCGCCATGAAGCGCTACGGGATGCTCCTGGCCGACAACGGGAGCGCCTGGTACGTCTCCGGCGCGCCGGACCCGCGGTGGAGCGACGAGAGCCTGTCCACGCTCCGCCGGCTGCGCGGGCGCGACTTCGAGGTGGTGCGGATGGGGGAGGTGGTGATGCGGTAGGTCAGGGGCAGACGCGCGATGCACCGCATCCTGATGAAGACCGTCAAGCGGTGCGCTAGATGGCGACAAACGAGCCCCCGTGGCGCCTCCGGGCACCTTGCGCACCCCGCTGACGTAGCTCTATTTGAAGATGGAGGTGAACCATTCCAGGGTGTCGAGCGCTCCATTGCGCGGAAGCACCTCCGCCGCCATTCCCCTTCCTGGAGGTGATTCATGCCACGGATCTGCGTGATCCAGATCAATGTCACGGACATGGACCGGGCGGTCGACTTCTACTCCGGGAAGCTGGGCTTCCCTGTGGCATCGCGGGAGCACTACCCCCAGATCGTCAAGCTGCAGCACGAGTCCGTTCCCCTGCTCCTCTACAAGGTGGATCGGGAGGCGCACGTCGACTACCCGGACGGAGCGCAGACGCTGATCAACCTGGAGACCGACGACCTGCGCCGGGACCTCGAGAGCCTCCGGAGCCAGGGGGTCGACGTCATCCAGGACTCGCCCGTGGACTGTCCGGTGGGCATCTACGCAGGCATCCGCGACCCCTTCGGGAACGTCCTGGAGCTCGTGGAATACCAGCGGGACGCATCCTGACACGCACGAGGCCCACTACGGGAAGGCGGATCTCGGCCGCTTCCCATGGTCGATGTCCGGGCACCATGGTCATGTCCCGTGTGCCCGCCACGCCTCCAGCAGCTCGCGCTCCCTCTCCCGCGTGATCCCCGGTCCCTTCCCGCGCTCCTCCTCCGGGCGGGCGCGGTCCCAGGCCAGCGTGTCGCGGACGGTGTCGGCCAGGGGACGGAAGGTCAGGCCGGCGGCGAGCGCCTTCTCGACCGAGACCGCGTAGGCGCCCTGCAGCTCGCCCTCCGGGGAGGGGATCCAGAAGGGGAGGTCGGAGAACGGCTTCACCTCCTGCTCCAGGAGGAAGTCGTCCGGCACCCAGGTGAGCGAGGCGTCGCTCCCACCCACCTCGCGGCAGCACTCCAGCACCTCCCCCGCGGTCACGCCGCGGAGGAGGCCGTCGGCGTTGAAGTCGCCGGTACGGCCCTCCTCCACCAGCCGCACCATCCACTCCCCCAGGTCGCGCGCGTCGATGAACTGCCACCACGCGTCGGGGCTCCCGGGGGCCAGCACCTCGCCGCCTTCCGCCACCCGGCGCGGCCAGTAGGGGAAGCGGTCCGTGTAGTCGTCCGGGCCGACGATCAGCCCCGGGCGCACCACCAGCGCCCGGTCGCCCCACACCTCCCTCACGGCGCGCTCGCACAGCACCTTGAGCCCGCCGTACGCGGACCCGCCCACCTCCTCCGTCTCCGCGTCCTCCAGCTCCGCCAGCGGCGAGCCCTCGGTGAGCGGGAGCTCCGCCGCGGAGTCGTAGACGGAGACGGTGGAGACGAAGAGGTAGAGGCCGGCGGCGTCCGCCAGCGCCTCCGCGGACGCGCGCGCCACCCGCGGCACGTACGCGGAGGTGTCCAGCACCGCGTCCCACCTCCGCCCCGCGAGCGGGGAGAGGTCCTGCTCGCGGTCGCCGTGGAGGTGCTCGGCCTCGGGGAAGATCTCCCCGCCGTGGCGGCCGCGGTGGAAGAGCGTCACCTCGTGGCCGCGGGCCAGGGCGGCCCCCACCAGGTGCCGCCCCACGAAGCGCGTGCCGCCCAGCACCAGGAGCCTCACGCCCTCACCCGCCGCGCGCCCGGAGCGCGTCCAGGAGCTTGCCGTGGATGCCCCCGAAGCCGCCGTTGGACATCACCAGCACCACCTCGTCGCCCGTCAGCCCGGGGACCAGGCGCTCCACGATCTCGTCCGGGGAGGGGATGAAGTCGGCCGTCTTCCCGGCGGCGCGCCAGCCGTCCACCAGCTCGTGCGGGTTCATCGCCGTGTCGGCGGTGTAGCGCTCGGGGTGGAAGAGCCCGGCCAGCACCACCTGGTCGGCGGCGTCGAAGGCGCGCGCGTAGGGCTCCTGGAATTCGCGGCGCTGGGCCGTGTAGCTGCGCGGCTCGAAGATGGCGACGACGCGGCGGCCCGCGTACTTCTGCCGCACCGCGTCGATGGTCTCGCGCACCGCCGTGGGGTGGTGGGCGAAGTCGTCGATCACCGTCACCCCCCCTGCCTCCCCGCGCACCTCCAGCCGCCGGCGCACGCTCCGGAAGGTGCGCAGCCCCTCGAGCACCCCGGCGCGGTCGGCTCCCACCGACTCCGCCGCGGCGATGGCCGCCAGGCAGTTGCGCACGTTGAACGACCCGGCCAGCGGCGTCTCCACCGTGCCCCACGGCTCCCCGTCGTGCAGCACGTCGAAGCGCGTGGCCTCGGCCCCGAACTCCACGTTCAGCGCCGTCCAGCGCGGGTGCCCGCCCTCCCCGCCCGCGGAGGGGTCGCCGTACCCGAACGACTCCACCGGGGCGAAGGAGGCCCCCGCCAGCTCCCGCGCGATCGGCGAGTCCCACCCGGCCACCAGCGTCCCGTTCCCGGGGATCAGGTTGACGAAGCGGGAGAAGGCGAAGCGGTACGCCTGCTCGTCGCGGTAGATGTCGGCGTGGTCGAACTCCACGTTGTTGACGATGGCCGTGTCCGGGAGGTAGTGCCACATCTTCGGCCCCTTGTCGAAGTAGGCCGTGTCGTACTCGTCCGCCTCCACCACGAAGTAGCGCGAGCCGGTGAGCCGGAAGGAGACGCCGAAGTTCTCCGCCACCCCGCCGATCAGGAACGACGGGTTGAGCCCCGCCGACTCCAGCACCCAGGCCAGGATGGAGGTGGTGGTGGTCTTCCCGTGCGTCCCCGCCACCGCCAGCGAGTGCCGCCCCCGGAGGAACTCCTCCTTCACCGTGACGGCGGCCGAGGTGTAGGGGATCTTCCCGTTGAGCACCGCCTCCAGCTCCGGGTTGCCGCGCGAGATGGCGTTCCCCACCACCACCACGTCCGGCCGGGGCTCCAGGTTCTCCGGGGAGTACCCCTCGCGGTAGGGGATGCCCAGCTCCTGGAGCTGGGTGGACATGGGCGGGTAGACGTTCTCGTCCGAGCCGGTCACCGTGTGCCCGGCCGCCTTGAGCAGGCCGGCGAGCGACCCCATGGCCGTGCCCCCGATCCCGATGAGGTGGTAGTGCCGCGGCGCGCCTGCCCGCGGCTCGGTTCTTGAATCCATGCGCCTCCCCGTTCGTCTGCTGGGATACCCCGCGAAGCCCCGTGCCGTCCGTCGGCTTCGTTCGTATATTGGGGCCCCTGCACGATCCGGGCAAACCGTTCTCCAAACCAGGAAGGGCCCCATGAAAGCAGCACCCCTGATCGCCGTGGCCGCGCTCGCGGCGTCGCTCTCCGCCTGCATGGAGGACGATCCGGTCGGAGCCGACTGCGACGACTTCACCAACACGCAGTCCGCCCGCAACGGCGACACCATCACCCTCTCCACCGGGCTCCGCTACGTCGAGACCTCGGTGGGCGCGGGGCTGGCCGCCCGCTCGTGCAACGGCGTGGCCGTCAGCTACGTGGGGATGCTCACCAACGGGACGCGGTTCGACAGCGCCAGCTTCCAGTTCACCCCCGGGCTGGGCGAGCTGATCCCCGGCTTCGAGCAGGGCGTGGTCGGGATGCAGGTGGGCGGCCGGCGGCGGGTCATCATCCCCCCGGCGCTCGGGTACGGCGCGGAACCCCGCTACAACCAGCAGGGCCAGCTGGTGATCCCCGGCAACTCCACGCTGGTGTTCGACCTGACGCTGAACGGCGTCCAGCAGTAGCCGCGTGCCGGAAGAAGCGCTGCTCGCCGTCACACCGGACGTCTGGGTGCCTCGCGCGGAGTTGGAGTTCCGCGCGACGCGCTCCGGGGGGCCGGGGGGACAGCACGTCAACACCTCCTCCACCCGGGTGGAGCTGACCTGGAGCGTCGCCGCGTCGCCGTCGCTGACGGAGGAGCAGCGCGCCCGGGTGCTGGAGAAGCTCGCCAACCGCATCGACGGCGAGGGGACGCTCCGCCTGGCGGCCAGCGAGCACCGCAGCCAGCACCAGAACCGCGAGGCGGCGGTGGAGCGCTTCACGGAGCTGCTGCGCGAGGCGCTGCACGTCCCCAAGCCCCGCAGGAAGACCCGCCCCACCCGCGCCTCCCGCGAGGTGCGCCTCCAGTCCAAGAAGCGCCGCTCCGACGTCAAGCGGATGCGCGGCCCCGTGCGCGGCGACGAGTAGCGCGCCGGTACGTACTTCGGCATTCTCCTTGCACCTGCCGGCGGCGGCGGCCATCCACGGCCGCTCGACGGACCCAACCCGAACTGCCGAGGGACGTATGGGATTCATCTGGATGATCATCATCGGTCTGGTCGTCGGGGCGATTGCCAAGGCGCTGATGCCGGGACGCGACCCGGGTGGCTTCATCGTGACCATCCTGCTGGGCATCGCCGGCTCCGTGGTCGGCGGCTTCATCGGGCAGGCGATCGGGATGGACGACGGGCGCGGCTTCAGCCACCTGATCTTCTCCGTGATCGGCGCGGTGCTCCTCCTGTTCATCTACCGCATGATCGTCGGGCGCCGCCGGACGGTGTAGGCGGCGGCTTCCACACCAACGACCGGAGACCGGTATGGCCACGACCGAGATGCGGGACCTCCTGAAGCACGAGCTGGGCGACCTCCTCTTCGCCGAGAAGACGTTCCTCAAGGGGACGAAGAAGATGGCGAAGGAGACCTCCGAGCCGGCCATGCGTGAGCGCCTGCTGGCTCACGCCGCCGAGACCGAGGGGCAGATCAGGCGGCTCGAGGAGGCGTTCAGGGCCATGGGCGAGAAGCCCAAGGCGGAGAAGTGCGAGGCGGCGCTCGGGCTGATCGAGGAGCACGACTCCTTCGTGTCCGAGGAAGAGCCGTCCAAGGAGATCCTGGAGGCCTTCGACCTGGGCTCCGGTCTGCGGGTGGAGCACTACGAGATCGCGGCGTACCGCACGGCCATGGCCATCGCGAGGATGCTGGGCGAGCAGGAGTGCCTGGGGCTGCTCCAGCAGAACCTGGCGGAGGAGGAGGCGATGGCCAAGTTCATCGAGAAGGCGGCCGCCCGCTCGCTCCAGACGCTCGCCCGGGGGATCACCCTGCGGCGGCAGCAGGAGACTTCGGACGGCGCCACGGCGAAGAAGTCCACCGCCAAGAAGTCGGCCGCGAAGAAGAGCACGGCGGCGAAGAAGTCGACGGCCAAGAAGAGCACCGCCGGGAAGTCCACGGCCAAGAAGAGCACCGCGAAGAAGAGCGGCGGCCGGAAGACGGCGGCGAAGTCGTAGCCGGACCGGCTCCGGCCGGGAGACGCGAAGACCCCGCCGGGCGCTGCCCGGCGGGGTCTTCGTCGCTCCGGCGGCGAGCGGCTACCCGGCCGCGCGCTCCCCGAGAAGCTCCCCCATGCGGGAAAGGCAGCGCGAGAACTTCTTCCCGTAGGCGCCGCGCAGGAACTCCGCCGGGAAGAGGCCGCCGAGCGGGACCCGGGAGCTGGCGGCGAAGGGGACGGCGTCGTCGTACACCTTGTCGACGAAGTGCACCCAGCGCAGCGCGTCCGGGAGGCCGGGGAGCAGTGCGACGTCCTCCACGAAGAGCGCGCCGATGCGCTCCGCGAGGGCGGCGTAGCGGATGGGGTGCACCTCCCGCAGGGCGGCGAGGAGGGCGTCGAAGCGCGCGTGCAGCGCCCCCTCCCCGGCGGCGCCCGTCTCCCGCGCGAGCGCTTCGGGGGCGAGGAACGCCTCCAGCCCGGGGCGCGCCTCGAAGCGGCGGTGGCGGAAGTCCTCCCCCTGCACCCGCACGGTCTCGAAGGCGGAGGCCAGCTCCTCGATCTCGGCGGCGAAGTCCTTCTGCGAGAAGCGCCCGCGCCCCAGCTCGTCGGGGACGGTGTTGGAGGTGGTGGCCACGTGCACCCCGTCCTCCAGCGCGCCGCGCAGGAAGGCGAGCGCCAGCTTCAGGTTCCCCGGGTCGTCCAGCTCCCACTCGTCCACGGCCACCAGCCGCTGCCCCCGGAACGCCTCGCGCGCGCGCCCCACGCCCAGCAGCCCGATGGTGTACACCAGCTCGTCGAAGCTCAGGTAGCTGCGCGGCGCGGGGGCGGCGCTCCAGAGGGCGGCCAGGAGGTGCGTCTTCCCCACCCCGAAGCCGCCGTCCAGGTAGACGCCGGTGGCGCGTGGCCGGGTGCCCATGGCGGTGCGGACGCGGCGCATCCACCCGTCCAGCGACCCCTCGCGCAGCGAGCCGGCGAAGGCGCGGAGCCGCTCCACGGCGGCGCGCTGCGATGGGTGCCGCGGGTCGGGGACGTAGTCCTCGAAGCGCTTGTCCGCGAACCGGGGCGGGGGGACGAACGACGCCAGCAGCTCGCCCGGGTCGGGGCGGGCGGGAAGCGAGGCGACCAGGGCTTGCAGCGTGAGCACTCGGCGGACTTGTACGGCGTTCGGGGGACGGCGTCCGGCACGGCAGAGCGGCGAAAACGTATGCCGGGCCGGGGCTCCGGCGCAACGACGCGATCCCGGCAGATCCGGGGCACAGGTGCCCCAGCTCCCCGCGAGCGGCGCGAAACGAGTGTGCGGACGGCCGGCGCCGGAGTAAGTTGAAGGCCCGGAGGGCATCGCTGCCTTCCGGGCCTTCAACCCTCACTCCGGGAGATCCTCACATGCGCACCATCCGCTGCCTCTCCGTCCTCGCCGTCGCCGTGACACTCGGCGCCTGTTCCCAGGACCCGCTGCAACCCGACGTTCGGAAGCAGGCGGCGTCGGAAGGTGTTCGGCACGAATCGGGAGTCGTGATGGGGAGTGGGCTCTCGTTCGTGCCGCCTCAGGCCGCCTCCGACTCCATCGCTAGCCGCGCGGGTGGGTACATGGGTTCCGGCCTCTGACCCGAATTTCAGGTCAGATCGCCCCGAAGTGTTGGGACGGCCATGTTCACACCGTTCTGACGGCGCCTGGGGCGGAGTGCGGTCGCGATCCCACGGGCCAACCGTTGCGCACTTCGCGCATCGTGTCCGGGATCGCGGCCCAACCCCGGACGTGCATGCGTCTTGGCAGCGTCCTCAGCAGTCTTGAGCAAGCACATCGTAGTAGCGGCGAGGTGTGTCTCCCCTCGCGCAACTGCCCCGAGGTTGGCATGTTGAGCAGCCCGTCCTGCATGCTCGTACAACCCACGCAGTAGAGCACCATACGCGATATGGATCAGCGCCCATACATTGATTTCAATACCTGCCCTTCCCTCCATCGCTGACCACACGGCGGTCCACCCCTCCTCAAAAGCCTGCGCTTCACCTGCACCTGCTGCTGCACGAGCAAGGCTCGCTTCGAGCAGAACTCTATCCTCCGACGGAAGCTCAGAGCTTCTCAGAGCCCTGAACAACAGCAATGCATTTTCGAAGTCTTTCCTGTTCTCCATGAGGTATATGGCCAGATCGTGGCCGAGTCTAGGGAGTAGGAAGTGACCATGGCCGAGAACGCGTAGCGCTTCTTGTGCGTAAGCGAATCCATCGTCGCCACGGTCCGATGCAAAGCTCGTCGCGCACAGGTCAATCAGCGCCATCCCCTCCATATCCCGCAGCCCTTCTCGTCTGGCAAACTCAAGATGGCTCTGGTGAAGATCATACGCACGGGCCAAGTCACCGTGCTGAAAATGGAGGTTTCCAAGCCCACCCAGGCACCTCGCTTCCATCATGGCGTCACCCGACCGTTGAGCAAGGCGAATCGTGTGTCCGAACCATGCCTCGGCCCTCTCGTACTCGGCCATTGAACGCAGAGCGCGGGCGAAAGCATATGCCGGCTGCGGATCTTCCGGTTTCTTGAGGACGTCTGCGAGCAGCAACGTCTCCTCGTCCATCGCCACCGGGTGCATGCGGAGAGCACGGACGAGGTCATGGGCGAAATCCCTGGCGGATTCATCTGTTACGGCAGGCAATGCGGGCCGAATCCCCTCCCCGCCAAGCGATTCCAGCAGGGCTTTTACAGCGGAGATCGACTTCCCTGCCCGACTTGCCTCGGCTGTTTCGAGCGCACGGTTAGCAGCCTCCCGAGCACGGTCTGTCTGGTCGAGGCCCGCAGCACCGTTTGCAAGCGCGATCAGGGCATCCAGGAATCCGTCCCCGCGTGCATGACTCGTGATCGCCCAGACCTCGGTCCACAGCGGCTCGAAGAGGGATGCCTGCCCCGTCGCCGCCGCGGCTCGCGCGAGATTGGCGAGAGCGAGCACACGGCTCGCCAGCTCCGTCGTGTGTGGCAGCAGTGCACGCAGCACGGGGAGCGCCTCTCCGAATGCGCCGCACCTGTCCATCAGGGCCACCGCCATGTCATGCACCATGGAGCGAACCCGCGGGTCGCTGCTGTCCAGGAAACCCAGCGCGGCGCGTGCCAGCCGCATCCCCTCCGTTATCGTGCCTGCTTCGAAGTTCAGAACTGCCAGCCCATACGCGGCGTCGGCTCTCTCGTCATGGAGTCCGTGGCGACTGGCGAGTCGCGACATCCTTTTCGCTAAGCTTCATTGCGAGCGCATAATTGCCCCGCAGGCCATGGATGTTCGCTAGCCCGCCGTAGGTGCGCGCCTGCGTCTCCTTGTCGCCGCCGCGAGCCGCCAGCACCAGCGCGCGCTGGTACCACGCCTCCGCTCGCACGTACTCGGCACGTACGCGCGCGAGCCGTCCCACCTCGTACGCGAGACGCGCGTCGGACGCGTACGCGAGCGCCGCCCCCTGCGCGAACGCCAGCGCCGTCCCGCCCAGCCCCTGCCCCTCCGCCCACGCCGCGACCCGGC
The DNA here is from genome assembly GCA_963733105.1 of uncultured Gemmatimonadales bacterium. Classification (GTDB taxonomy): domain Bacteria; phylum Gemmatimonadota; class Gemmatimonadetes; order Longimicrobiales; family Longimicrobiaceae; genus JAFAYN01. The sequence continues at coordinate 109,487 of CAVTCB010000020.1, forward strand.
TGCACAGGTGCGCGATCACCGGCCCGGCGTCCGGGTGCGGGTCGCGCACCAGGACCGCCAGCGCGCCCAGCTCCTCCTCCAGCTCGGGAACCGTCCCGGCGAAGGTGCGCGCCCCGTCCGCGAACAGCCCCTCGCGCCGGTCCGGCGCCGCCGTGCCCCACAGCGCCGCGTCGCGCAGGACCGCCCACAGGAGCACGCCCGCGGGCGAGAGCGCCTCGTCCAGCACGGAGGCGTGGGGGAGGAGCGGTCCGGAGGAAGAATGGACCAGGGCCGGCAGGGGCCTGCGGTCGAGGAAAGCGGGCTCGTCCATCGCGCCTGCGGCAGGTGAGCGTCCAGTCGTCTACTATGTGCACGTTAGACGACCTTCCGGCGGCAACGCAAGCGAAAACGGGCGGCCGCCTTGAATGCGCCGCCCGCGGGAAGTGGGACCTCGATGTCCCAAGCGTGATTTGTGGCTCGTGCGTCTCGGAGCGGCGCGACGAGCCGCGCCACTCACCGGCGGCTCAGCTGCGGCCCCAGACGCTCACGGACGAGATGGGGAGCTGGTTCTGGATGTCGAAGTCCACCCGCTCGCCCGCGCTCACGTGGACGGCCGGGGTCAGGAAGCCGTTGCTGGAGCCGATGGGGTCGGCCAGGAGGCGCAGCCCGCCCACCCCTCCCATCGCCCCCGCCGGGACGCGGAAGATCTGCGTGCTCATGCTGCTCACCGTCCCCAGGCGGAAGCGCGCCGTGCCGCGCACCAGGTACACGTTCATGTCCGCCCAGTTGTTGTTGGTCACCCGCACCGTCGCGGGGGCGCGGCGCACGGGCGAGGCCTCCACCGCGCCGGGGGCGTAGCCCTGTTCGAGCGAGCCGCCCGGGCTGACGCACGCGGCGGAGAGGGCGAGCGAGGACACGGCGACCGCGATGCGAAGCGTGCGCATACACCACCTCCCGTGAAGTGCAAAGGGGCGCCCCGAAGGACGCCCCGTCGCGTTGTTCGTCTCGTTGTCCGCGCGCGCGTCGCCGCGCCGCACCCCCGCTCTCAGTCAAATCCCGTGCCGCGACGCGACGCCTCCTCCACCCGCTGGGCGAGCGCCTCCACCGTGGGCGCCGCGAACAGGTCGCGGAGGGGGAGCTCCACCCGGAACGCCCGCCGGACCCGGGCGACCACCTCCGCCGCCAGGAGCGAGTGCCCGCCCAGCGCGAAGAAGTCGTCGCCGGCCCCCACCCGGGAGACGCCCAGCACCTCGCCCCAGATCTCCGCGATCCGCGCCGCCACGGGGGACGCGGGGGGGGCGTGCTCCACCGGGCGCCCCGCGCCCGGCGCCGGGCGCGGGAGGGCCGCGCGGTCGGTCTTGCCGTTGGCCGTGAGCGGGAGCGCGTCCATGAACACCCATGCCGAGGGGACCATGTACGACGGGAGCCTCTCCCCCAGCGCGGCGCGGAGCACGGCCGCCTCCGGCGCCTCCCCCTCGCCGGGCACCACGTACGCCACCAGGCGCACCTCCCCCGGCTCCTCCTCCCGCGCCTCCACCACCGCCTCCCGCACCCCGGGAAGGGCGTCCAGCGCCGCCTCCACCTCCCCCGGCTCCACGCGGAACCCGCGCAGCTTCACCTGGCGGTCGATCCGCCCCAGGAACTCCAGCTCCCCGTCGGCGCGCCAGCGCGCCCGGTCGCCGCTGCGGTACATCCGCGCCCCCGCCGCGCCGGAGAACGGGTCGGGGACGAAGCGCTCCGCCGTGGCGGCCGGACGCTCCAGGTAGCCGCGCGCCACCCCCGCCCCGCCCAGGTACAGCTCCCCCGGCACGCCGGGGGGGACGGGCTCCAGCCGCCCGTCCAGCACGTACGCCCGGTCGTTGGCGACGGGGCGCCCGATGGGGGGGACCCCTGCGCCCGGCGCGACCCACGCCGCGGCCGCCACCACGGTGCACTCGGTGGGGCCGTAGCCGTTGAGGAGCGCGAAGGGGAGCCCGGGGGGCGGGGCGAAGTGGAGGCGGTCGCCCCCGGCCAGGAGGACGCGCAGCTCCGAGTCCTCCGGCCAGGGGAGGCGGAGCGCCCGCTCGGCCAGCGGGGTGGGGAGGAAGGCGACGGTGATCCCCCGCTCCGCGATCCACTCCACGGCGCGCTCGGCGGAGAGGCGCGTCTCCCCGTCCGCGAAGTGCACGCTCGCGCCCGCGGACAGGAAGGGCCACAGCTCCCAGGCCAGCGCGTCGAAGGCCGGCCCCGCCACCTGCGACCCCCGGTCGGCGGGGGAGAGGCCCATCGCCTCGCGGTACCACGCCGACAGGTTGGCGAGCTGGCGGTGCTCCACCACCACCCCCTTGGGTGTCCCGGTGGAGCCGGAGGTGTAGACCACGTAGGCGGCGCTCTCCGGACTCACCTCCACGGTGGCGCCGGAAGCGGCCTCCGCGCCGTCCCCTTCGTCCAGGAGGAGCGCGCGCGGGCCCTCCGGGAGCGCGGGGAGGACGCCGGTGCGGGTCACCAGGACGGGGGCGCGGGCGTCGCGCACGGTCAGGGCGATGCGCGCCGCCGGGTGCTCCGGGTCCAGGGGGAGGCAGGCGCCGCCGGCCTTCCACACCCCCAGGAGGGCGACGGCCAGCTCCGGGCCGCGCTCCAGGCACACCGCCACCCGCGTCTCCGGCCCCACCCCGAGCGCGCGCAGCCGCCGCGCCACCCCCTCTGCCGCGCGGTCCGCCTCGGCGTAGGTGAGCACCGTCCCCGCGCCGGAAAGGGCCGGGGCGTGCGGCGCGCGCGCCGCGTGCTCCTCGAAGAGCCGGTGCACGGGGACGTCCAGCGCGTAGGGGCGGGCGGTGGCGTTCCACTCCTCCAGCACCCGCCGCCGCTCGCCGGCGGGGAGGAGGGCGAGGGCGGAGACGGGGGCGTCCGGGTCGGCCAGGGCGGCCGCCAGGAGCGTCTCGTAGCCGCGCGCCATCCGCGCGACGGTGGGCGGGTCGAACAGGTCCGTGGAGTACTCCCAGATCAGCGTCACCTCGCCCCTCCCCCCGCCCGCGCCCTGCTCCCCGCGCGGGACCGCGATCACCTGCAGGTCGAACTTGGCCGACCCGTTCCCCAGCGCCTCGGTCACCTCCAGCACGGCGCCGGGGACGCGCAGCTCCGGGTACGGGGCGTGGTGGAAGCTGAACGCCACCTGGTACACGGGGAGCCGGTCCGGCGCCCGCTCCGGCTGCACCTCCTCCACCACCCGGCCGAAAGGGACGTCCTGGTTCGCGTACGCCCGCAGCGTGGTGCGCCGCACCCGCTCCAGGAGGCCGGCGAAGGAAGGGTCTCCGGCCAGGTCGGCGCGGAGGGCGAGGGTGTTCACCACCATCCCGATCAGCCCCTCCGACTCGCGGGTGCTCCGCGCCGCGGCGCCGCTCCCCACGCAGAACTCCGTCCGCCCCGACCAGCGGGCCAGGAGCGCCTGGAAGGCGGACAGCAGCGTCATGAAGAGGGTGGTCCCGCGGCGGCGGCTGAAGGCCGCGGCCGCCTCGGCCAGGACGGGGTCCAGCCGCACGCGCAGGGTGGCGCCGCGGAAGCTCAGCTCCGGGGGGCGGGGGCGGTCGGAGGGGAGGTCGAGCGACGGGGGGAGCGGGGTCAGCTCCTCCCGCCAGAAGTCGAGCTGCGCGCGGGCGGCGGGGGTGTGCATCCACTCCCGCTGCCACACGGCGAAGTCCACGAACTGCACGGACGGCTCGGGGAGCGGCGAGGGCTCGCCGCGCAGCGAGGCGCCGTAGAGGGCGGTCAGCTCGTGGAGGAAGACGCCGAACGACCACCCGTCGTGCACGAAGTGGTGCTCCACGGCCAGGAGCACGTGCTCGTCCTCGGCGGGGCGGAAGAGGCTCCAGCGGACCAGGGGGAGGCGGGCCGGGTGGAAGGGACGGACCGACTCCTCCCGCACCCGCAGCTCCAGCTCCGCCCCGCGGCGCTCCGGTGGGAGCCCGCGCAGGTCGGTGGTGTGGAGGCGGACGGGCCAGGGAGGGCGCACCTCCTGCACGGGCCCGCCGGGGCCCCGCACGAACTCGGTGCGGAACACCTCGTGGCGGCGGACGATCTCCGTCAGGGTGCGCTCCAGCGCCCCCGCGTCCAGCGTCCCGGTGAAGCGGACCGCCCCCTGGAAGGCGTAGGGCTGCGCCCCGGCCGTCGCCAGCTCCTGGAAGAGGAGCGCCGCCTCCTGCGCGGCGGAGAGGGGGATCGGCCGGTCGCGGGGCGCCGGCCGCAGCGGCGGGAGCGCGTCCCCGGCACCGGAGGCGCGCTCCACCTCGCGGGCCAGCGCCTCCACCGTGGGGTGCTCGAAGAGCGCCGACAGGGGGAGCTCCACCGAGAGCGCCCGGCGCACCCGGGCCAGCACCTGCGTGGCGCGCAGGGAGTGCCCCCCCAGCTCGAAGAACCCGTCGCGCACCCCCACCGCCCCGGCGCCCAGCACCTCGCTCCAGATCCCGGCGAGCACCTCCTCGGTGGGGGTGCGGGGGGCCACGTAGGGGCCGGCGTCCTCCGGGCGCGCGGCGGCCGGCGCGGGGAGGGCGCCGCGGTCGGGCTTGCCGCTGGGGGTGCGGGGGAGCTCGGGGAGGAACGTCCACGCGGTGGGCACCATGTACTCCGGGAGCCGCTCCGCCGTCCAGGCGCGCAGCTCCGCGAGCGGGGGCGGCGGGTCCCCGGCCACCAGGTACGCGGCCAGGACGCGGCTCCCCGCCGCGTCGTCGCGCGCGTCGGCCACGGCCTCGCGCACCCCCGGGTGCGCCCGCAGGACCGTCTCCACCTCGCCCAGCTCCACGCGGTGGCCGCGCACCTTGACCTGGTGGTCGAAGCGGCCCAGGTACTCCAGCTCCCCGTCCGGGGCCAGCCGCACGCGGTCGCCCGTGCGGTACATGCGCGCCCCCGGCTCCCCCGCGAACGGGTCGGGGAGCCAGCGCTCCGCCGTGCGCCCCGGGGCGCGCCGGTACCCGCGCGACACCCCCGCCCCGCCCAGGTACAGCTCCCCCACCGCTCCCTCCGGCACCGGGACCAGATCCGCGTCCAGCACGTACCCCCGCGACCCCGTCACCGGCCGCCCGATCCGCACCTCGTCCGCGCCGCGCGCGACCAGCGAGCAGGTGGAGTAGGTGGTGTCCTCGCTGGGACCGTACAGGTTGAAGACCCGCCGCGCCTCCGTCGCGCGGTACGCCGCGTCCGCGAGGGCGGGGGGGAGCGGCTCCCCCCCAGCGCCAGCGTCCGCACCGTGGGAGGAATCCCGCCCAGCCGGATCAGCTCCGCGGCGGCCGAGGGGACCATGCTCGCCATCCGCACCCCCGCGCCGGGCGGGAGCGCGGCGAGGGCGAGCGCGTTCTCCACCAGCGTCATCCGCCCCCCGCCCGCCAGCGCCAGGAAGATCTCGGCGACGGAGACGTCGAAGCAGATGGAGGTGGAGGCGAGGAGCGAGGAGCGGTCCTCCTCCGGAAAGGCGTCCAGCATCCAGCGGAGCGCCGCCACGGCATTGCGGTGCTCGATCTCCACCCCCTTGGGGCGCCCGGTGGAGCCGGAGGTGTAGATCACGTACGCCAGGTTCGAGGGAGAGACCGCGGCATGCCCCGGCTCCGGCGCGCCCGTCGCACCCCCCTCCCCCGACCCCTCCCCCACAAGGGGGGAGGGGAGAACCGCTGACCCTCGTGAGTCGTTGCCGTGAGTCCGCGAAGGCGGACTTTGTGCCGTCGTTGCAGCGAATTCATTCGCCCGGTCCGGAGCCGGACCCCCGGTGGGGAGCTGCCGGTCCAGCACCACCACCTCCCCCTGGAACGGTGGGAGCCGCCCCGCCAGCCGCTCCTGCGTGAGCACCAGCGCGGCGCCCGCGTCCTCCAGCATGTAGGCCACCCGCCCGGGCGGGTACGCCGGGTCCAGGGGGAGGTAGGCCCCCCCGGCCTTGAGGACCCCCAGCAGGGCGGCCACCATCTCCGGGGTCCGCTCCAGGAACACCCCCACCACCGTCTCCGGCCCCACCCCCAGGCCGCGCAGGCGGCGCGCGAGCCGGCCGGCGCGGGCGTCGAGCTCCCGGTACGTCACCGTCTCCGCGCCCCACGCGACGGCCACCGCGCCGGGGTCGCGGGCGACCGACGCCTCCACCAGCTCGTGGATGCAGCCGGGCCCGGCGGGGCCGCGATGGCGGGCGCGCGAATGGGGCGCGCCGCAGGCGGCAGCCGACGGGTGGTGGTGCGACTCGTTGCTCATGTGCCGTTCACGGATCGGGTGCCCGCACGGGGAAGGTGGGCGTGCGGGGCACATCCGGCGCCAGGCGGGCCGCCCGGGGACGGGAGCCGCCAAGCCCCGGCGGCGCCTTGCGTTGCGGTGGGAGGAGCGTCGAGTCCTGCGGGAGCCGACCTGTACCAGGGGAGCCCCACCTGGGACAGGGGCTCCCGGAAGCGGGGCTACGGGTGAGACATTGGCGGGTCGGTACCGGCGCTCAGCCGGGCGGCGCGATCGGCGGGGTGGCGGCGAGGCTGCGCCACAGGTAGCGGGAGGCGAGGGTGCGCCAGGGACGCCACGGCTCGGCGATCCGCTCCATCTCGGCCCTGCCGGGGCGCTCCGGGAGGTCGGCCAGCCGCTGCACCGCCACGCGGATTCCCAGGTCGTCCGTGGGGAAGACGTCCGGCCGCCCCAGGGTGAAGATCAGAATCATCTCCGCGGTCCAGCGGCCGATCCCCTTGACCTGCGTGAGCACGCGGACCACCTCCTCGTCCGGGAGTTCCGGGATCTCGTCCTGCCGCAGGGTGCCGTCCAGCCAGCGGGCCGCCAGGTCCTTGACGTACGCCGTCTTGGCGCGCGAGAACCCGCAGGCGCGGAGGGTCTCGTCCGGGAGCGCCAGGATCTCCTCGGGCGTGGGGCGCCGTCCCTCCGGGGCGAGCGCCTCCACCCGGCCCAGGATGGTGGCCGCGGCCTTGACCGAGAGCTGCTGGGCGCAGATGGCGTCCACCAGCGCCCACCACAGGTCGGGCTCCAGCGGGAACTCCACCGGGCCGACGCGGTCGATCACCTCCGCGAGCCGGGGGTCGGCGGCGCGGAGGTGGGCCACCGCCTCGGCGGGCGGCGCGGCGCGTCCGGGGCGGCGGGGGCTCACGGCCGCTCCGGGGTGCGGGTCGTCTTCATCGGCGGTGGTCTCTCCGGCTGGCGTGGCCTGCTGCGGACCGGCAATCTACCGAAGGGTGGGGGCGAGGTGAAAGAGGGGGGAGATTGGAGCGCAACATCCGGGTGGGAGCGGCGGCGCGGGGCCGCTACCTTGGTTCCACGTCCGAGAGAGAGCCGACACCGACCGGGGAGGGAAGGATGACCGCAGCGACCGCCGCCGCCGAGGACCGCCCGCTGGACGAGGGGACCGCGTGGGACGCCGTGCTGGCGCGCGACCCGCTCTTCGAGGGGCGCGTCTTCTACGCCGTCTCCACCACCGGCGTCTACTGCCGCCCGACCTGCCCCTCGCGCCGTCCGCGCCGCGAGAACGTGGCCTTCTTCGCCTCCCCCGACGAGGCGGAGGCCGCCGGGTTCCGGGAGTGCCGCCGCTGCCGTCCCCGCGGGGCGAAGCCTTCCCCCGCCGCCCGCGCCGTGCTCCGCGCCCGCGAGTACCTGGACGCCCACCCCGACGAGGCGGTGACGCTGGCGCGGCTGGGCCGCGTGGCGGCCATGAGCCCGCACCACCTGCAGCGCGTCTTCAAACGGGTCCTGGGCGTCTCCCCGAAGGAGTACGCCGCCGCCCGCCGCGCCGAGCGCCTCCGGGAGCACCTGCGCGGCGGGGAGAGCGTGAGCCGCGCCGGCTTCGAGGCGGGGTACGGCTCCGGGAGCCGCCTCTACGAGCAGGCGGACGCGCGCCTGGGGATGACGCCCGCGGCGTACCGCGGCGGCGGCCGGGGGACGCGCGTCCGCTTCGCCACGGCGGCCACGGCGCTGGGGCGCCTCCTGGTGGCGGCCACGGAGCGCGGGGTGTGCGCGGTGACACTGGGCGACTCGGACGCGGAGCTGGAGGCGGCGCTGCGGAGGGAGCTCCCGCGCGCCGACGTCGCCGCCGACGAGGGGGAGCTGGACGCCTGGGTGGCCGCGGTGGTGGCGTCGCTGGAGGGGTCCGCCCCCGCCCCGGACCTCCCGCTGGACGTGCGGGCCACCGCCTTCCAGCAGCGGGTGTGGAAGGCGCTGCGGGAGATCCCCCGCGGGAGCACGGCGAGCTACGGCGAGATCGCGGCGCGGATCGGCGTGCCCGGCGCGGCCCGGGCGGTGGGGCGCGCCTGCGCGAGCAACCGGGTGGCGCTGGTGGTCCCCTGCCACCGCGCCGTGCGCGGGGACGGGGAGCCGGGCGGGTACCGCTGGGGGGTGGAGCGGAAGCGGGAGCTGCTGGAGCGGGAGCGGGGGGCCTGAGCACAGGCCCCCCGCTCCCCCCGCTCAGCTCACCGTCACCGACTGCGTGTAGGCGGTGGACGAGCCGCCGCCCGTGGCGTGCACGATGCGGAAGTCGTACGTCCCGGCGGCGAGGCCGGTCACCTGCCCCTGGTAGTTGTTGTTGGTGACCACCTGCGTGCAGAACCCGCCCGTCGGCGCGGCGGTCACCGTCACCGTGACCCGCTTCCCGCTCTCGCGCAGGCCGCCCGAGACGGTGACGCACGGCGTCCCCGTCTGCAGGCTCCCCGTGAACGAGATGGTCCCCGCGCCGCCGGTGGCGGAGAACGGCGTCGCGTCGCTGTACGACTGGGTGGTCGAGAAGGTGAGCTGGGCGAACATCATCCCCGCCACGAGCAGCAGTGTCTTCAGTGCGATGGTCATGGTCCTCTCCCTTGATCGGTCGGTTCGTCGTTCGGGCGACTGGAATTGCCGCCGAACGTGGCGTGAAGTGCGCTGGCAAGACGCGCGCCACGAACGAGCCATCCCGTTGTAAACAAACGGCTTCTACCCCTCCGCCGCCTCCCGGAGCTGCTCCGCGGTGAGGCGGTAGGTGTACCACTCCGTCATCCGCCGCGCGCCCAGCCGGTCGTAGAAGTCGATGGCGAGCTGGTTCCAGTCCAGCACCTGCCACTCCATCCGCCCGCACCCCCGCCGCACCGCCTCCCCCGCCAGGAAGCGGAACGCCGCCCGCCCCGCTCCCCGCTTCCGCGCCTCCGGGAGGACGAACAGGTCCTCCAGGTAGAGGGTGGGGAGCGCCAGGAAGGAGGAGTAGGTCTCCAGGGTGATGGTGTACCCCACCGCGCGTCCCTCCAGCTCCAGCAGGTGCACGCCGATCCGCGGCCGGTCGCCGAAAGCGTCGGCCAGGAGCCGCTCGCGCGCCTCCGGGGTGGGACGGTCCAGCTTCTCGTAGTCGGCCAGGGCGTCCACCAGGGACAGGAAGACCGCGGCGTCCTCGCGCGAGGCGGGACGGACCACGACGGCGTCAGGCATTCTCGGGATCGGACGGGGTGGAGGGGGGCGCGGCCGGCTTCGGCGCGCGGTACAGGGTGACGGCCGTGTCCTCGAAGAAGTGCCGCCGCCCGCCGGGAGGGAGCTCGTGGTCGGCCGCGTGCTCCACGGCCAGGAGCGGGGCGAAGGGCTTCTCCTTCCACCCCTCCACCAGGCGGTCCAGCATCCGCGAGCCGTACGGCGGGTCCGCGAAGGCCAGGTCGTAGCTCCCGGGCTCCAGCGCCGCCGCGAAGCGGAGCGCGTCGCGCTTGAAGATGCGGGTGCGCTCCCGCACCCGGAGCGCGGCCACGTTGGCCTTGAGGGCGTGCAGGGAGGTGGGGCGGTCCTCCACGAAGTCGGCGGAGCGGGCTCCGCGCGACATGGCCTCCAGCCCCAGCGCCCCCGTCCCCGCGAACAGGTCGATCACCCGCGCGCCGTCCAGGTACGGCTCCAGCATCTCCATCCAGGCGTCGCGCACGTGCTCGGCGGTGGGGCGCACCCGCCGGTCCGGCGGCGAGGTCAGGTGGCGCCCCGCCCACTTCCCCCCCACGATCCTCACGAGCCGGCCGCCTGCTTGAGGCGCTCCTTCCACTCCCCCTCGTCCCAGCCGACGGAGAGGAGGTTCCCGGAGCGCAGGAGCGGGGTGCGCAGGAGGAGAGGGTCGTCCTCCAGCAGGGGGAGGACGCGCGCCTCGGGGAGGTGGGCCACGTGCAGCCCGCGGTCGCGGAAGCGCTTCCCCTCGCGGTCCAGGAGCGCCTCCGCCCCGAACTTCTGCGCGAAGCGGCGCAGCTCCCCCGCCGAGGCGGCGCGCTCCACCAGGTCCACGAAGTGGGTCCGGATGCGTCGCTCCTTGAAGAAGCGCAGCGCCTTCTGCGTGTCCTTGCACTTCTTGGTGCCGAAGACCTGTACCTCCATCGTCATCCCTCCGCCGGGCGCGCGGCCAGGCGGCGGAGCGCCAGCGCCAGCCCCAGGTGCGCCGGGAGCGCCAGGGCGACGGTCGTCCCGTTCACCTGGTCCACCCCCGCGAGCGCCTGCGCCAGGAAGCCCACCAAGGAGAGCGCCACCACCACGCGCGACAGCCCCAGCGCGGGGCGGAAGGCCCAGCGCGCGCCGAACACCGTCATGGGGGCCAGGAGCACCAGGGGGAGGGCGAGCGGGTCCAGCTGGAACAGGTTCTCGTTGTGGTAGGCGATGCCGTGGTCGGTGAAGGCCCACAGCCCGGCCAGCACCACTCCGCCCGTCCCCGCGAAGAGCGCCCAGAGGGCGCCGATGCAGGCGAGCGCCGTGCGGGCGGCGCGGCTCCCCGCACCGCGCCGCGCCAGGAGGAGGAAGGCGCTCCCCAGCAGCAGCCCCGCCGCCAGGAAGGCCGGGATGCGCTGCGGCGGGGCCGCGGGCTCCGCCGGGCGCGCGGAGGGGACCAGGAGCCGCTCCTCCCTCACCAGCGGCACGGGGCGCCCCGCGGCGTCCGGCACCGTCATCCCGGCCACGTGCGCCCGCAGCTTCTGGGGGAGGAACATCTCCTCCCAGCGGGAGATCGGGCGGTCGGCGGGCTCCCCCAGCCCCACCGAGAGCCCGGTGTAGACGGGAACGTCGCCCGCCACCAGGCGCAGCGAGTGCCAGCGGTAGCTGCTCCCGGAGGGGACGCCCTGCGTCTCCGCGCGGATGCGCCCGCCGAGCACCCGGTCCAGCGCGTCGCGGACGCGGGTGGAGCAGTTGTCCCGGTAGTAGTCGTAGCGGTAGAAGCGGTTCTCGGGGCGCGCGTTCCACTCCAGGAAGTCGCGCAGCTCCGCCTTCTGGCGGGGGGTGAGGTTCAGATCCTGCGCCCAGACGGCCCGGTCCCCGCGCCGGTACACCTCCAGCGTCCAGTCCATGGGGATCCCCTCCATCCAGTACAGCATCCGCCCCTGCACGAAGCGGAGGACGAAGCTTTCCTGCCGGAAGTCGAAGAGACCGTAGTTGTACGCCTGGTCGGTGCCGCGGACGGGGTCGACGATGCGGATGGCGTTGTGCCCGAACTTCTCCCACACCAGGTCGCCCTGGCCCATGGTGAGGAGCTGGACGGTCAGCTCGGAGCCGGGCTCCGCGGCGGGGGCGGGCCCCTGCGCGCGCGACGGCGCGGGGGCCAGGGCGAGGAGCGCCGGGAGCAGGAGCGCGAGGAGCGGGAACGGCATGGAGCGGGCTTCGGGTGCGCGGGCCCGGGGCACTCCCCCGGCGAGGGCCGAAAGCTACCGCCGCGGCTCCCCCGGCGCCAACCCCTACACCAGCGCCCGGAACGCCCCGAACAGCTCGGGGTCCAGAGTCCCCCCGGCCTCCGCCTCCATCACCCGGAGGGCCTCGTCGCGCGAGTAGGCGGGCCGGTAGGCGCGGTCGGTGGTGAGGGCGTCGTACACGCTGGCGACGCTCAGGATGCGCGCGGCCAGCGGGATCGCCTCCCCCCGCAGCCGGTCCGGGTAGCCGGTCCCGTCCCAGCGCTCGTGGTGGCTCCGCACCATCCCCCGCACCTCGGCGGGGAAGCCGAGCTGCGTCACCAGCGCGTCCCCCACCAGGGTGTGGGCCTGCACCAGCTCCCGCTCCGGCGCGGTGAGCGCCCCCGGCTTCCCCAGCACCTCCACGGGGACGGCGGTGCTCCCCACCTCGTGCACGAACGCGCCCACGCGCAGCCAGGTGACCTCCGGACCGGAGAGCCCGATCTCCTCCGCCAGCCGGGCGCCGTACTCTGCCACCCGCTGCGTGGCGCCCGTCTTGAAGCGGTCCCGCTGCTCCACCGCGACGGCCCCCCAGCGGCGGACCGCCGGGAGGTACTTCGACTCCAGCCGCTTCAGCCGCCGCTCGATGTCCAGCACCTCGCGGCGGGCCTGGAGCTGCCGGAAGATGGCGAGCGCGCGGTTCAGGAAGAGCACCGCGTCCTGGAAGCGCTCCTCCTCCATCCGCAGGACGGCCCACTCCATCTGGGCCTCGCCCTCCAGGAGGCGGTTCTGCGACGCCTCCGCCAGCCCCAGGGCCAGGGAGAAGTGCGTCTCCGCGTGGTCGGGCTTTCCCGTGTCGCGGTACAGCATCCCGTACAGCTTGTACGACTCCGCCACCCACGACTTGGACCTGAGCCGGGTGAAGATCCCCACGGCCTGGTCGCAGCACTCCCGCGCCTGCTCGAAGCGCTGGCGGTGCAGGTACAGCTCGGTACGGTTGATCTGCACCGCGCCCACCATGTAGGCGTCCCCGGTGCGCTCCGCCAGCGCCGCGGCCTCGCGGAAGGCCTCCTCCGCCGCGGCCCACTCCGTGAGGTCGACGTACGACATCCCGACGTTGTTGAGCACCTGCGAGGCGCTCCGCTCGTCCCCCACCTCCCGGTGGTGGACGAGCGCGGCACCGTAGTGCTCCAGCGCATCCGCGATCTCGCCGCGGATGTTGGCGAGGATGCCCAGGTTCTGGCGGACGATGGCCAGGGTCCCGGCATCCCCCACCTCCGCGGCGATCTCCCCCGCGCGGACGTACATCCGCTCGGCGGCCGCGACGTCGCCGCGGAACTGCTCCACCGACGCCAGGCCGATGAGGGCGCTGGCGACGTGGCCGCGGAGCCCCCCGGCCTCGGCGATCGCGTGGCTCGCCTCGTACAGCTCCCGGGCGTGATCGAGGTCGCCCCGCTCGCGGTGCACCCTGCCGATCCAGCGCATGAGGGAAGCCGCGGTCGAGGGATCCCCCTCGACCGTCAGCAGCCCGAGAGCGGCCTCGTAGCTCGCCAGCGCCTCGTCCCAGGCACCCACGCGCTCGGCCTTCCTCGCTTCCTCGATCAATCCTTCCAGCATGGCTCCACCGTCCGAGTGGAAAAGGTGCGCCGGCGCCTCAGGGCTCCGTGGGTCCCGTGGGCCCGTCCCCGTCGTCGATGCTGCCGTCCCGGTTGCCGCCGATCACGTACCCCGAGAAGTGGGTCAGGTCGGCCGTGAGCCGCTTCGTGGTGGAGTCCAGCCGGGTCACCATGGGAGCGAACGTGCCGTCGTTGCGCGCCCACAGGATGAGGAGCTTGGACGGGTCGATCGTCTCGCTGATCCGGGCGTAGCTCAGCGTGAGCTGCACCGGCTTCGAGAAACCGGCCGCCCCCAGGTCGTAGATCCGGCCGTCCGAGGTGATCTGGATAGCGGTGAGGTAGACCTTGGCGTACTGCGGGTCGGTGAGGGCGATGCTGAACACGGTCGGCCTGTCCACCGTACCCGCGGGGATGGAGAGATGGTGGTCGCCGAGCCGCACCGTCCCGCCCGCCGAGCCGATGACCGCGGCGGCCACGCCGCTGGAGCCGTCGTCCGCCAGAACCTGGAAGTACGGCCCGGGGCCGGTGGCCACCACCGTCTTGGAGCCGGCGTCGGGGGCGGCAAGGGTGCCGGCGGGGCCGGCGTCGTCGCACCCCGCGGCGGCCAGCGCCACGAGCAGCGAGGGGAGGGCCAGGAGCCTGGCCCAGCTGCGTGTCTTCGTGCGGATCATCGAGAGAGAGAGTAGAGAGTGAGAGAGAGAGAGTACTGCGCCACCCCCGCGGCTCAGCGGGAGGGGCCTGCGTCCAGCGCCTCGCGCACCCTGCGGACGAAGGTGTCGGGCGCGAACGGCTTGGGGAGGAACGCGGACGGGAGCCCCTCCACCCGGTGGTGCACGGTGGCGTCCTCGGTGTAGCCGGACATGTAGAGCACCCGCAGGCCGGGGTGCGAGGCGCGGAGGCGCTGCGCCAGCTCGGTCCCGCTCATCTCCGGCATCACCACGTCCGTCACCAGGAGGTCCACCGCGCCGCCCGCGCGGGCGGCCAGCTCCAGCGCCTCCGCGCCCCCGGAGGCGGCGAGGACGGTGTAGCCGCTGCGCTCCAGGATGCGGCGGGCCAGCACCCGCACCGAGTCCTCGTCCTCCGCCAGGAGCACGGTCTCCGTCCCGCGGGGAAAGTCGCGCGCGCCCTGCACGTCCGGCTCCGCCGCCCCGGGCTCCTGCACCCGGGGGAGGTACACGAGGAAGGTGCTCCCCGCGCCGGGAGCGCTCTCCACGCGGACGAAGCCCCCGCTCTGCCGGGCGATCCCGTAGACGGTGGAGAGCCCCAGCCCCGTCCCCTTCCCCGGCTCCTTGGTGGTGAAGAAGGGCTCGAACACCCGCTCGCGGACGCGGTCGTCCATCCCGACCCCGGTGTCGCTCACCGAGAGCACCACGTAGCGCCCGGGCTCGGCCTCCGCGTGGCCGCGCACCTCCTCCTCCCGGGCCTCGCGCGTGGCGATCACCAGCCGCCCCCCGGAGGGCATGGCGTCGCGCGCGTTGACCACCAGGTTCAGGAGCACCTGCTCCAGCTGCCCCGGGTCGGCCCGCACCATCCCGAGCGCGGGGTGGAGGTCGGTGGTCATGGCGACGTCCGCCCCGATCAGCCTCCCCAGGATGCGCTCGATCTCGGCCACCACTCCGTTCAGCGAGAGGAGCCGGGGCTGCAGGATCTGCTTGCGGCTGAAGGCGAGGAGCTGGCGCGTGAGCGTGGCCGCCCGCTCCGCCGCCCGCTGGATCTCCTCCACCTCCTCGCGGTCCGGGGCCTCCGCTCCCTGGCCGAGCAGCACCAGCTCGGCGTTCCCCTTGATGACGGTGAGGAGGTTGTTGAAGTCGTGGGCGATCCCCCCCGCCAGCCGCCCCACCGCCTCCATCTTCTGCGACTGGCGGAGCTCCTCCTCGGCCCGCTTCCACTCGGTGAGGTCGCGGATGGTGGTGGAGATCGCCTCCACCGCCCCCGAGGGGGAGCGGTGCACGATGACCACCTGGTAGACCGGGATCTCGCGGCCGTCGCGGGCCAGGACCGCCGTCTCCCCCACCCACACGCCGTCGCGGGCGGCGGCCGGGAAGGCCTCGTGCACCAGGACCTCGTTGGCCCACTGCGGGTGCAGGTCGGTCACGTTGACCGACGAGACGTCCTCCTCGTCGCCGATCCCCACCATCCGCCGCGCGGCGCGGTTCAGGTAGCGCACGTGCCCGCGGGGGTCGACGGTGCCCACGAAGTCGGCGGTGGTCTCCAGGATCTCGGTGAGCTTGGCGCGGGCCTTCTGCGCCTCCCTCTCCCCGGTGACGTCCCGGTAGCTGCACACCACCCCCGCGACCGCCGGCTCCATGAGGAGGTTCTTCCCCGTGGCCAGCAGCACCCGCCAGCTCCCGTCGCGGTGGCGGGCGCGGTACTCGGCCGACGCCGCGGAGCCCGGCTCCGCCGCGAGCGAGGTGAGGAACGCCACCACGGGGCCCACGTCGTCGGGGTGGACCCACTCGAAGAGGCTCCGGCCGATCCGCTCCTCCCGGGCGAACCCCAGGACGCGCTCCACCGAGGGGCTCTCGTACCGCACCATCCCCCCCGCGCTGACCACGGTGACGACGTCGGCGGTGTTCTCCACCAGGGCGCGGAAGTGCTCCTCGCTCTGGCGCAGCGCCTGCTCGCCCAGCCGGGCCTCCGACACGTCGCGGAGCTGCACCGAGCACCCGCCGCCGGGGAGCGGATGCACGCGCACCCGGAGCCAGCCCCGCAGCCCGGGGAAGTGCGCCTCCAGCTCCGCCCCCTCCCCCGCCCCCAGGGCGCGGACGCAGGCGCGGCGCAGCTCCGGGGTGAACAGGGCGGGGAGCGCCTCCGCCGCGTCGGCCCCCGCGGCCTCCGCCGCGCGGACGTGCAGCAGGCGCTCCGCGGCGGGGTTCAGCCAGCGCAGGCGGCTCCCCGGACCGAGCACCAGCACCCCGTCGTCGAGCCCCTCCAGCACGGCGGCCTCCCACCCCGCGGCGTGCGCGCCCTCTCCGGCGCCGGAGGCGCGGAGGGCGGCGGTGCCGGGCTCGCGGGCCGTGGGAGGTGCTCCGCACATGGGTCGATGCAGCCGTCGTTGCAGGTGGCGAGAAGCGAGGCTGGAAGCTGCTCCCTTTCCCCACCCGTTTCAAGGAGGTACGATACCTCGCGGACGCCGATTCCCCGCCCCCGGGGACCGCCGCCGTCAGTCGGGAAACACGCGGCGGCCCCGCGGCGGGGGGATGTACAGGGTCCGTACACGTTCCCGAACGGGAACAGACGTAGCGACGGAGGGCGGGCTCTCCGCTCCGCAAACCACCCAGGGAAGGGGAGGAAGGATGTTCCGGGACGACCTGCTGCGGGACCGCACGGTGCTGGTGACCGGGGGAGGCTCCGGGCTGGGGCTCTCCATGGCGAAGGCGTTCGCCGGGCTGGGGGCGCGCGTGGCGATCACCGGGCGGAGCGAGGAGCGCCTGGCCGGCGCGGCCGGGGAGATCGACCCCTCGGGCGAGCGCGTGCTCGCGCACCCCTGCGACGTGCGCGACTTCGCGCAGGTGGAGGCGCTGGCGCGCGCCGTGGAGGAGCGGTGGGGGGGAGCCGACGTGCTGGTGAACAACGCCGCGGGGAACTTCCTCTCCGCCACCGAGGACCTTTCCCCCGGCGGCTTCGACGCCGTGGTGCGGACCGTCCTCAACGGCACCTTCCACGCGACGCTGGCGGTGGGGCGCGGGATGATCGAGAGGGGGCGCGGGAGCATCCTCAACATCGTCACCACCTACGCCTGGACCGGCTCCGCCTTCGTGGTCCCCTCCGCCGCCGCCAAGGCGGGGGTGCTGGCGATGACCCGCTCGCTGGCGGTGGAGTGGGCCGCCTACGGCATCCGGGTGAACGCCATCGCCCCCGGCCCCTTCCCCACCGAGGGCGCCTGGAGCGCGCTGATGCCCACCCCCGAGATCGAGGCCGAGGCGAAGGCCCGCATCCCCCAGGGGCGCTTCGGTCGGCACGAGGAGCTGACCAACCTGGCCGTGTTCCTGGTCTCGGACGCGGCGCCCTTCGTGAACGGCGAGTGCGTGACCATCGACGGCGGGGAGTGGATCGCCTCCGGCGGGGAGTTCAACGGGCTGACGCGCATCCCCCGCGACGGCCTCAAGGCCGCGCTCCGGGCCATGCGGGGGAAGAAGTGAGGGCGGCCCTCCTCGCCATCGGGGACGAGATCGTCGCCGGCCTCACGGTCGACACCAACTCCGGCTTCCTGGCGGAGCAGCTCCGCGCGGTGGGGGTGGAGCCGGTGGCGGGGTTCTCGGCGCCGGACGACGAGGGGGCCATCGCCCGCGCCTTCGAGCGCGCGCTGGAGGAGGCGGACGTGGCGATCTCCACCGGCGGGCTGGGCCCCACGGCGGACGACCTGACCACCGCGGTGGTGGCGCGCCTGGCCGGGCGGGCGCTCCGCCTGGACGAGGCCTCGCTGGCGGCCGTCGAGGAGCGCTTCCGCTCCCGGGGGATGGAGATGCCCCCCAACAACCGCAAGCAGGCGCTCCTCCCCGAGGGGAGCACCGTGGTCCCCAACCCCACCGGGACGGCGCCGGGGTTCATCTGCCCGGTGGGGCGCGGCGGCGCCATCCGCCACGTGGTGTGCCTCCCCGGCGTCCCCCGCGAGATGCGGCGCATGGCCGTGGAGACGGTGGTCCCCTGGCTGGAGGGGCTGAGCCCCGGCCGCCGCTTCCTGTCGCGCGTGTTCAGCACCTTCGGCCTGGCGGAGAGCCGGCTGGACGAGCTGCTGGAGGGCGTGGTCTCCCCCGGCGAGGCGCGCCTCGCCTTCCGGGCGGCGTTCCCCCGCGTCCAGGCGCGGCTCACCGTCTCCGGCGCCCCGGACGAGGACCTGGAGGGGCGCATGGACGCCCTGGAGGCGCGGGTGCGCGAGCGGCTGGGGACGCACGTCTACGCCGTGGGCGACGAGGGGATGGAGGAGACGGTGGGGCGGCTGCTCCGCGAGCGCGGGGCCACGCTGGCCGTGGCCGAGTCGTGCACCGGGGGGCTGATCGGCCACCGGATCACCGAGGTTCCGGGGAGCTCCGCCTACTTCCTCCTGGGGGTGGTCACCTACTCCGACGAGGCCAAGCGGGACGTCCTTGGGGTGAGCCCGGCCACGCTGGAGCGCTGGGGCGCCGTGAGCACGCAGACCGCGGAGGAGATGGCCTCCGGCGCGCGGCGGGTCTCCGGGGCCACGCTCGGGCTCGCCACCACGGGGGTCGCGGGCCCCGGCGGCGGCACTCCGGAGAAGCCGGTGGGCACGGTGTGCGTGGGGCTGGCCTGGGAGGGCGGCGCCTGGTCGCGCCGCTACGACCTGGGCGAGCGCTCCCGCGACTGGGTGAAGGGGATGACCGCGCAGATCGCTCTGGACCGCGTGCGCCGCTGGGCGCTGGGGGAGGCGGACTAACGAACGAGGAGGGTGTAGATGATCGAGCGATTGGACGTAGAAAAGGCCAGGCACACGCTGCCCGAGGTTCTGGACCGAGTCCAACGCGGGGGTGACATGGTCGTGCTCACCTCATCGGGCGAGCCCGCAGCGGCCATGATCCCCGTGGGTATGTACGACCGCATGATGGCCGACCGGGAGGATCGCTTCCGGATCATCGACGAGATCCACTCGAAGATGCCCGTGGTCACCGAAGAGGAGGCGGAGGCGGACATAGCCGCCGCGATCGCCGCCGTCAGGAGCGCCGCCCCTTGACGCCTTCGGAGTGGACCCGGGGCGAGTACCGGATCAGCACGGACCGGGGGCTGCTCGACCTGGGCGTGGTGCACGCCTTCCTGACCCGCTCGTACTGGAGCCCCGGGATCACCGAGGAGACGGTGCGGCGCTCGGTGGAGAACTCCCTTCCCTTCGGCCTGTACCGGGGCGGGCGGCAGGTGGGGTTCGCGCGCGTCGTCACCGACCATGTCAAGATCGCCTACGTGGCCGACGTGTTCGTGCTGGAGGAGGAGCGCGGCCGGGGGCTGGGGAAGTGGCTGATGGAGGCCGTCCTGGCCCACCCGGAGCTGCAGGAGGTCTGGCGCTGGCTCCTGGTGACGCAGGACGCGCACGGCCTCTACCGGCAGCTCGGGTTCGCCGGGCTGGACCGGCCGGAGCGCTACATGGAGCGGCCCGGCGGCGGGAGGCCCGCCCCGCCCGCCGCCGCGGAGGAGGAGATGGGGGGCGAGGCTCCCTGCCAGATGCACCGCCTCCTGGACCCTGGCTGAGCGCCCGGCCCGCGACTTCCAGGCACATCCTGCCGATACTTTCCGGGTGCCCTGCCGTCCTCCGTGGCGGCGACTCCGCTCCCCGGCGCCCCCATGTCCGCACAAGACCTGACGTACCTGCTCCTCGCCGCCACGCTCCTGGTGGCGGTGGCCGGGTTCGTGGACCTGCTCCGCAACCCGCCCGCGCACCTGCTCAGGCGCGTCCCGCGCCTGGCGGGCGACGCCGGGCCCGACGGCGCGGAGGAAGCGTCCGGGACCGGGCCCGCCGACGAGGCTCCGGAGCCCGGGCCCGCCGCGGAGGCCCTCCCTCCCGCCCCGGAGCCGGAGCCCCTCCCGGCGCCGGCCGCGGCGGAGGCATCCGCCCCGGAAGTGGCGCACGCCACGCCGGAAGAGGCCCCGCGCGCCTACGAGATGCTCCAGGCCGGGCGGGTGGAGGAGGGGCTCGCCGTGCTGCGGGAGCAGATCGCCATCGCCAGCGAGGCGCACCCGGAGCGGGCCCCCGCGCTGATCGCTCTGGAGCGGGCCGTGGCCGCCGCGGCCGGGCTCCCCCGCCCCGCCGCGCACCCGCAGGACGCCCGCCGCGCCAGCCAGAGCCTGTTCGGCGTGCAGCTCTGGCTGGGGCTGTCGGCCGCCGCGCGGGGGGACCGGGAGCACGCCCTCCCCGCCCTGCGCGGAGCCGCGGAGCTGGCCGGCGCCGACGCGGGGCGCACGCTGGCGGCCGGGGCGCTGGTCCGCGAGCTGTGGGCGGGGGAGGACTTCGAGGAGGCGCTCCGGGTGCTCGCCGCCCACTCGCGCACCCTGCGCTCCCCGCAGGCCCACGCCCGCACCTTCGCGCTCACCGCCGAGACGCTCCTGCGCGTCGCCCCCCGCGAGTACGAGAAGGCGTTCGGGATGTTCGAGCGCGCCCTGCGCGAGACCCCGCCCGACCGCTCCTTCCGCTTCGACTCCGTCCCCTCCGGGACCTCGTGGAGCGCGCACCCCCCCCTCTTCCCCACCGACCCCGGGGAGGGCGACCGCGGCGCGGCCTGGGACACCTCCGAGCAGCTCGGCTTCTACCCGCAGCGGGTGCGCTACTACCGCGAGGAGATCCGCAACGTCACCGCCCTGGCGAGCCTCTCGCTGGCGCTGGTGGAGTCGGGGCTGGTCCCGGAAGGGGTCCGCTCCGCCGGCGAGGCCGCCTGGCTCCGCCCCGGCGACGACGGCCAGCCCTGGCGCGGCGACGTGGCGGGGGAGCCCGCCGCCGTGCGGGGCTACCGCAGGCGCTTCGCCGAGGCGCTCCTGGCCGAGCCGCCGCGCGCCCGTGCCCTGCTGCGCACCTTCACGGGCACCCCCCGCGGCTTCCGCCTGGAGGCCACCGAGTACGGGAGCGTCCGGGGCACCTTCGTGCACCGGGACGGCAAGGTGGCCCGCTTCTCCGGCGTGGTGGACGGGAGCGCCCTGGTCTTCCTGTGGAGCACCAACCCCACCTCGCTGGACAGCGTCTACGCGGGCGGCTCCCACGGGGCGCGCTCCGGGCACGGCCTCCTCCTGGTGGGCCCCGACGCGCTGGAGGGGTACACCGCCGAGAACGACGCCGACGGCGCCGACCCCGAGGGGTGGACGGAGTGGAGCCTGCGCCCCGGGGAGGAGCCCCGCCGCAGGTGAGCCCCCCGGGCGGGGACCCCCTCCCCTCGTCTCCGCCCGCCCCCCGCCGTAGATTGTCCCCGTCCGGCGTTCCACGCTCCCCCGTCCCGACCCGACATGCCCGCCCTCCAGGACCGCACCGTCCTCGTCACCGGCGCCAGCGCCGGGATCGGCGCCGCCTGCGCCCGCGCCTTCGCGGGGGCCGGCGCCCGCCTCCTCCTGGCCGCGCGCCGCACCGACCGCCTCCGCGACCTGGCCGACGGGCTGCGCCGCGAGCACGGCACGGAGTCGCACCTGCTGGAGCTGGACGTCCGCGACGCCGCCGCCGTGGGCGCCGCCGTGGAGGAGCTCCCCCGAGTGGGCGGAGGTGGACGTGCTGGTGAACAACGCCGGCCTGGGCCGCGGGCTGGAAAAGGCGCAGGACGGGAATCCGTCCGACTGGGACGAGATGGTGGACACCAACGTCAAGGGGCTCCTCTACGTCACCCGCGCCGTGGTCCCCGGGATGGTGGCCCGCGGGCGCGGCCACGTGGTCAACATCGGCTCCGTCGCCGGCCACGAGGTGTACCCCGGCGGCGCCGTGTACTGCGCCACCAAGCACGCCGTGGGCGCCATCACCAGGGGGCTGCGCATGGACCTGCTGGGCACCGGCGTCCGCGTCAGCACCGTGGACCCGGGGATGGTGGAGACCGAGTTCAGCATCGTCCGCTTCGGCGGCGACCGCGAGCGCGCCGGCCGCGTCTACGCCGGGATGACCCCGCTCGTCGCCGACGACATCGCCGACGCCGTGCTCTGGTGCGCCACGCGCCCCCCGCACGTCAACGTGGACGAGGTCGTCATCAAGCCCACCGACCAGGCCTCGGCCACCCTGGTCCACCGCCGGCAGTAGCGCCGGAGAGCCCGCCCAGAGCCCGAAGCGCAGCAGCAGGCACAGCGTTGTTCTACCTCCGCATCGCCCTCGGGCTCCTGGCCTTCGTGGCCGCCTCGGTGTACGGCGTCGCCATCGCCGTCTTCCGGCGGGACCGGTCGCGCGTGGCCTACGACTACGCCCGCACCCTGGCCCGCCTCCAGCAGCCCGCCCTGGGGATCCGCGTGCGCATGGTCGGGGAGGAGGGGCTGCGCGCCCACCGCCCCTGCATCTTCGTCTGCAACCACCAGAGCATCCTCGACGTCCCCATCCTGGCCCAGGCCTTCGCCCCCGGCTCCGTGGTCATCGCCAAGAAGGAGCTGCGCCGCATCCCCTTCTTCGGCTGGATCTACGTGGTCACGGGGAACATCCTGATCGACCGGGCCGACAACCGGAGCGCCGTGGGGCGGCTCAAGGAGGTGGAGGACGCCATCCTGCGGCGCCGGGTGGCCGTGTGGATCTTCCCCGAGGGGACGCGCGGCACCGAGCCGGGCCAGCTCCTCCCCTTCAAGAAGGGGGCGTTCTACATGGCCGTCGCCACCGGGGCGCCGCTGGTCCCCGTCGTGGTGTCCCCGCTCAAGCCGCGGCTGGACATCGGGGCGCGCCGGCTGGACCCCACCGTCGTGGAGGTCCGCGTGCTGGACCCCATCCCCACCGCCGGCCTGGGCGAGGACGACGTCGTCCCCCTGATGCACGAAGCGCGGGGCCGCATGGCCGCCGCGCTCGCCGGGATGTCCGCCGCCGGGGGGCTCCTCCCCGCCCCCGACCCGGATCAGTAGGCCGGCGGCTCCATCGGGTCGCCGCGCGCGAACGCCTCGCCCACGCTCCGCTCCACCAGCGGGTCCACCGCTCCCCCCATGTACGCCGGGAGCCTCGCCACCTCCTCCGCCCGCACCCCCCGGATCCACACGTCGCGGCTCCGCTCCTGCAGGTCCACCGACTCCGTGGGGACCAGGACGTGGCGGTCGTCCGTGAGCGTGAACAGGTCGTCGTCCAGGTCCACGTCCAGGTAGCGCACCTTCATCGCCGTCGGGTCCACCAGCATCTCCGTCACCGTCCCCACCCGCTGCCGGTCCGCGGCGAACACGCTCCACCCGCGCAGGTCCGACGCGCCCCCCGCCAGCCGGAAGTCCTTCGCCTGGCTCAGGGGGACGATGCGCGCCTCGCCCGGGAGCGCCGGGGGGAGCTCCGACGCGCCCTCGGCGTAGACGCGCGGGTGGGAGCGGGCCAGCTCCTCCAGCATCCCCGCCGTCACCGTCCCGCCCGGCTCGAAGTGGGGGAGGGCGCGCACCTCGTCCCGGGTCCAGCGGGCCACCATGGCCTCCTCGCCCCAGTCCACCTGCGACACGGGGAGGAGCACGTGGCCGCGGCGGAACATCCCGAAGTCCACGTCCAGGTAGCGCACCCTCCCGTCGCGGCCGATCAGGAGGTCGCCCACGGTGCCGATCTTCTCGCCCTGGGCGTCCCACACGTCCCAGCCGATGAAGTCGCGGGCGCGCAGCACCTCGGCGCGGGGGCCAGTGGTTTCGGCCATGGTCGTGTTCTCCTCTGGTGGCGTGGGGCCGCTCCGGAGCCCGGACGATACTGCCGTCCGGTCTCCTACACGGGTCGCGAAGCCGGCCAAACAGCCGGCCGTCTCCGCTCCGGCTGCGGGAGCCTCACGCGATACTGCCTGCGTGAGTCTCCCTCCGCAACATCTTCTTACGGGTACTGCGGAACTGCGAACGACGGCCCCCACGGAACTCCTACCTCGCCGGCGGGATCACCAGCGTCTGCCCCAGCTTCACGTCGTCCGACTCCATCCGGTTCGCGGCGCGGATGTCCGCGGCGCGCACGCCGTACTTCCGCGCGATCCCGAACAGCGTGTCGCCGCGCACCACCCTGTGCGTGCGCCGGGCCGGCGCCGCCGGGGGGCGGGCGGGCGTCGCGGGCCTCCTCGCGGCCGAGTCGGCGGGGGGACGGCGGGTCGTCGTGGTCGCGGCCGCAGCGGCGGGCGCGGTGCCCGGGGGGATGCGGAGCAGGACCCCGGCGCGCAGGCCGTCGGCGCCTACCCGGGGGTTGGCGGCGCGCAGCGAGACCGCGGTCACCCCGTAGCGGCGCGCCAGGCCGAAGAAGGTCTCTCCGGCCGCCACCCGGTGCGTGCTCCAGGCACGGCGCGCGGGCGCCGCGGCCGAGTCCCGGACGGCCGCGCGGACGGGGGGCGTCGCGGGCGCGGCCGCGGAGTCGGCGCGGACCGAGTCGGCGCGCGCGGCGGCCTGGCGGGCCGTGGAGTCGGGCTCCGGGCGCACGGGGTCGGGGCGCGGGGCGCGGGCGGGAAGCTCCCCCAAGCTCTCCACCGCGAACGGAGCGCTCCAGCGCTCGTCGCGCGGCGGCGCGGGATCGGCCGGCGGCGGGGGGAGAGTGTCCTGCGCCGCGGCCGGGGCCGCGGCGAGCGCCAGGAGGAGGAGCAGCAGGGTGCGGCAACGGGGCATGGGGGCCGTCACTCCACGTGCGGGGGATCGACGCTCACGGTCCGCTTCGCCCTGCGCGTCTTCAGGTACTCCAGCAGCGGGGGGGTCACGGACAGGAGGATGATGGCCACGATCACCAGCCCGAAGTTGTCCTTGACCGCCGGGATGTTCCCGAAGAAGTACCCCGCGAGCAGGAAGAGCCACACCCACAACAGCCCACCCACCACGTTGTACGTCAGGAACTTCGCGTAGTTCATCCGGGCCGCCCCGGCCACGAACGGGGCGTAGGTGCGCACGATGGGGATGAAGCGCGCGATGATGATCGTCTTCCCCCCGTACTTCTCGTAGAACGTCTCCGTGCGGCGCAGGTACTCCGTCTTCAGCACCCGCGCGTCCTCCTTGAAGACGCGCGTCCCCACCCGGGCGCCGATCCCGTAGTTCACCGTGTCGCCCAGCACCGCCGCCACGCTCAGGAGCGCCCCGAGGAGCCACACGTTCATCGCCCCCGACGCCGACAGCGCCCCGGCGGCGAAGAGGAGCGAGTCGCCCGGGAGGAAGGGCGTCACCACCAGCCCCGTCTCGCAGAAGACGATCCCGAAGAGGATGCCGTACGTCCACCCGCCGTACTCGCGGATCAGCTCCGCCAGGTGCACGTCCAGGTGCAGGAAGTAGTCGATGAACCCGCGGAGCATCTCCATCCCCGGCCCGCCTCCTGGTGCGGTGGATCGAAGCCGGGACGCCCCCGGCGGTGGACCGGAATGGTATCGGAGCGAAGGGGTTGCGTCAATCGAAGCCCCCGAAGCGGCGGAGGCCCCCCGCCCGCCGTGGCGGACGAGGGGCCCCGACGCGGCCGGAGCCGCGGCGCGTCAGACGGCGGGCTTGCTCACCACGAAGGTGGCCCGGTACTTCGACTGCGCGATCGGGCTGGTGGACGACGGGTACGGCGTCAGCGCCGTGAAGTCGATCTGGTACGCCCCGTAGGTGGCGCTCTTGGGGTCCAGGTTGGTGTTCAGGTCGAACGTCTGCGGGGACTGCCCGGTCTTGGTGAGCGTCACCCGCGCCACCGCGTTCCCGGCCCAGATGCAGGTCACGCTGGTGGGGCAGCGCGAGTCCGACGGCACCGACTCCAGCTTCACGGTCAGCTGCTCGCCCGACACGGTCACCGTCTCGCCGACGCGCAGCTCGAACGGCTGGTCCAGGCTCACGGTGCGGAGGCTGGCGGCCAGCGCGGGCTCCTGCGCGGCCTGGAGCGGGGCAACGACGTCCTGCCCGCCGCAGGCGGCCAGGGCGACACACATCAGGGCGATGAGAGAGAGCTTCATGGGTCCATCCTCGTGTAAGTGCTTCCGCAGCCGTCGGATCGGCCGCGAGTCCGTCGCCGGACGCATGAGTCTAACCGTGCGCGCATTTCACGTCAACCGCAACACATTGTCCACCAACGGCGCGGGTTCTGGGGGGCCCTTCCACGCGGCGGCTTCCGCGCGGCGCGCCCGCGGCCTTACTTTGTGGACATGAGCAACCCACACGCAGACCCCGCCGCGCCCGCCCTCTCCCCGCAGGAGACGCTGCGCTACGCGCGGCACCTGGTCCTCCCCGAGGTGGGGCCGGCCGGGCAGCGGAAGCTCAAGGCCGCGCGCGTCCTCCTGGTGGGGGCCGGGGGGCTGGGCTCCCCGCTCGCGCTCTACCTGGCCGCCGCCGGGGTGGGGACGCTGGGGCTGGTGGACTTCGACGTGGTGGACCCCACCAACCTCCAGCGGCAGGTGCTGCACGGCACCCGCGACGTGGGGCGCACCAAGCTGGACTCCGCCCGCGACCGCATCGCCGACGTCAACCCGCACGTCCGCGTGGAGCCGCACCCCGTGCGCCTCGACTCCGGCAACGCGCTGGACATCCTCCGCGAGTACGACGTGGTGGTGGACGGCACCGACAACTTCCCCACCCGCTACCTGGTCAACGACGCCTGCGTCCTCCTGGGGAAGCCCAACGTGTACGGCTCCATCCTCCGCTGGGAGGGGCAGGCGTCCGTGTTCTGGGCCGGGCGCGGGCCCTGCTACCGCTGCCTCTTCCGCGAGCCGCCCCCGCCGGGGCTGGTCCCCTCCTGCGCCGAGGGGGGCGTGCTCGGCGTCCTCCCCGGGATCGTGGGGACCCTGCAGGCCGCCGAGACCCTCAAGCTCCTCCTGGGCGTGGGCGAGCCCATGGTGGGGCGCATCTTGCTGCTGGACGCCCTGCGGATGAAGTTCAGGGAGATGAAGCTCCGCAGGGACCCGGAGTGCCCGGTGTGCGGCGAGAACCCCACCATCCGGGAGCTGATCGACTACGAGCGCTTCTGCGGCGTGCCGCCGCGGACCGAACGGACAGAACCGACGGAGACCCCCATGGCCAACGAAGTCCCCGAGATCACCCCCGCCGAGCTCAAGGAGCGGCTGGACCGCGGCGACCGGCTCACCATCATCGACGTGCGCGAGCCGCACGAGTGGGAGATCGGGAACCTGGAGGAGCACGGCGCCCGGCTCATCCCCCTGGGCGAGATCGAGGCCCGCGCCGGCGAGATCGACCCGGAGGACGAGATCGTCCTCCAGTGCCGCTCCGGCGCCCGCAGCGCCAAGGCGCTCGGCGTCCTGCGCGAGAAGGGGTACACCCGGCTCCTGAACCTCAAGGGCGGGATCCTGGGGTGGTCCGACGACGTGGACCCCTCCGTCCCCAAGTACTAGCGGGCCCTCGTGGTCACGCGGTACCCGGTCCTCGCCGCGCTGGAGCTCCCGGTCACCGACCCGGTGCTGATCGTCGCCCTGGCGATGGCCATCTTCCTCGCGGTCCCGCTCCTCTTCGAGCGGCTCCGCGTCCCCGGGATCATCGGGCTCATCCTGGTGGGAGCCGCGGTGGGCCCCAACGGCGCCGGAATTCTGGCCCGCGACGCCACCGTGGTCCTCCTGGGCACGGTCGGGCTCCTCTACCTGATGCTCATGGTGGGGCTGGAGCTCGACCTCCACGAGTTCGGGCGCTACCGGGGCCGGAGCATCGGCTTCGGGGCGCTCTCCTTCCTGGTCCCCGCCCTGGTGGGGCTCGGCACCGGGCTGGCGCTGGGGTACTCCCTCGCCTCCGCCCTCCTCCTCGCCTCCGCCTTCTCCTCGCACACCCTGCTCGCGTACCCCATCGCCTCGCGGCTGGGGATCGTGCGCAACCCCGCGGTCACCGCCACCCTGGGCGGCACCATCGTCACCGAGATCCTGGCGCTCTTCCTCCTCGCCGTCGTCGCCGACTCGGTGGGGGGCGACCTGGGGCCGCGCTTCTGGGCGGCGCTCCTCGTCCCCTTCGGCGTGTACGTGGGCGCGGTGCTCTGGGGGCTCCCGCGGGTGGGGCGCTGGTTCTTCCGCGGCGCCGGGGGCGACGCCCCGCGGGAGTTCGTGTTCGTCATGGCCGCGCTCTTCGCCGTGTCGTACCTGGCGCACGCCGCCGGGGTGGAGCCCATCGTGGGGGCGCTCCTCGCCGGGCTGGCGCTGAACCGGCTGGTCCCGAAGCACGGCCCGCTGATGAACCGCATCCACTTCGTGGGGAACGCCCTCTTCATCCCCTTCTTCCTCCTTTCCGTGGGGATGCTGGTGGACGTGCGGGCGCTCGACTCTCCCCGGGCGTGGACCATCTCCCTGGTCCTGGCGGCGGGCGTCACCCTCGCCAAGTGGCTCGCCGCCTGGACGGCCGAGAAGGCCTTCGGGTGGACGCCGGACGAGGGGCGGGTGGTGTTCGGGCTCACCGTGCCGCACGCCGCGGGGACGCTCGCCATCGTCCTGGTGGGGTTCGAGGTGGGGCTGCTGGACCAGACCGAGGTCAACGGCGTGGTGCTCACCATCCTGGTCACCTGCCTGGTGGGGCCGTGGGCCGTCGAGCGCTTCGGGCGCCGGGTGGCGCTCCGCGAGGAGGCGCGCCCGTACGATCCCGCCGGGGCCCCGCGCCGCATCCTGATCCCCCTGGCCAACCCCGCCACCGCGGACGCCCTCCTCGACCTGGCCTTCCTCCTCCGCGGGAGCGGCTCCGCCGAGCCGCTCCACCCGCTCATGGTGGTCCCCGGCGGCGGCGGCGACACCGAGGCCGGCGTCGCCGAGGCGGAGCGCGTCCTCGCCCACGCGGTGCTCTACGCCGCCGGGGCCGAGGTCCCCACCATCCCGCTCACCCGGGTGGACGCCAGCGTGGCCGCCGGGATCGCGCGCGGCGCCGCCGAGACGCGCAGCTCCGCCATCGTGCTGGGGTGGGACGGGCGGCGCTCCGGGACGCGGCGCATCTTCGGGAGCGTCCTGGACCAGCTCCTGGAGGGGACGCGGCAGCTGGTGCTGGTGGCGAAGCTGGAGCACCCGCTGAACACCGTCCGCCGCGTCCTCCTGGTCCTCCCCCCCGACGTGGAGCGCCACCCCGGCTTCGCCGAGGCGGTGCGCGCCGTGAAGTCGGTCGCGGCGGGGACCGGCGCGTCCGTCGCCGCCTTCACCCTGGGCGGGGGGTCCGCGGGGCTCCGGGCGGCGTACGACGCCGTGTCCCCGCGGCTCCCCACCGCCTGGGAGAGCGTCCCCGAGTGGGGGGCGCTGCGCCCCACGCTGGAGGCGCGTGCCGGGCGGGACGACGTGGTGGCCGTGGTCGGCGCCCGGCGCGGCACCCTCCCCTGGACCCCGCGCCTGGAGCGCCTCCCCGGCCGCCTCGCCACCGGCGTCCCCGCCGGCTTCCTGGCCGTGTACCCGCCCGAGGGCGACCCCGCCGGGACCGCGCTCGCCCCCCGGGAGGTGGTGGAGCTGGGCGCCGTCCCCCTCGCCGCCGCGCTGCGCCGCCTGGCCGAGGCCGGCTTCGGCGACGCGGACCGCGCGCGCGCGGTCCTGGAGCGCGTCCCCGCGTACGACCCCTCGGCCTTCCCGGAGATACTTCCTGGCGTTCTGGTAGCGCACGCTAGAGTGGACACCGTCCCCGAGCCGATACTCCTCGTCGGGGTGAGCCGCGAAGGGATCGCGCTCCCGGACGGGCGTCCGCCGGCGCGCCTGGTCTTCCTGCTCGTCAGCGCCGCCGACCGTCCCGAGGAGCACCTCCGCGCCCTGGCGACGGTGGCCCGCACGGCGAGCCGCCCGGGGCACGTCAGCGAGATGCTGGCGCGCCACGCGCCCGACACCCCCCTGGACTGGTTCCATGTCGACCACTGAAAGCACCGCCGCCCCCGGCCTCCGCCTCCCCGACTTCGATGCCGTCCGCGACGCGGCGGAGCGCCTCCGGGGAGTGGCGCACCGCACCCCCGTGCTCACCTCGCGCACCCTGGACGAGCGCACCGGCGCCCGGGTCTTCCTCAAGTGCGAGAGCTTCCAGCGCGGCGGCGCCTTCAAGTTCCGGGGCGCCTACAACGCCATGTCCCGGCTGGGCGAGGCGGAGCGCCGCGCCGGGGTGCTCACCTTCTCCTCCGGGAACCACGCCCAGGCGGTCGCGCTGAGCGGGCGCCTCCTGGGGGCGCGGGTCACGGTGGTGATGCCGGAGAACGCCCCCGTCTCCAAGGTGGAGGGCACCCGCGGCTACGGCGCCGAGGTCGTGCTCTACGACCCGCTGCGCCACTCCCGCGAGGAGATCGCCGCCCGGCTGCGCGACGAGCGGGGGATGCCGCTCATCCCCCCCTACGACCACCCCGACGTGGTGGCCGGGCAGGGGACCGCCGCCCTGGAGCTGCTGGAGGAGACCGGGGGGCTGGACTGGCTCCTCGCCCCCTGCGGCGGGGGCGGGCTGCTGAGCGGGACCGCGCTGGCCGCGCGCGGCGCCTCCCCCGGGTGCCGGGTGGTGGGGGTGGAGCCCGAGCTGGCCGACGACGCCACCCGCTCCTTCCGCACCGGCGAGCTGCAGCGGACCCACAACCCGCCCACCATCGCCGACGGCCTGCGCACCCCTTCCCTGGGCGCCGTCACCTTCCCGCTGGTGCGCGCCCACGTGGACGACATGCGCACCGTCTCCGAGGACGCCATCGTGGAGGCCATGCGCTTCCTGTGGACGCGGATGAAGCTGGTGGTGGAGCCCTCCGGCGCCGTTCCCCTCGCCGCCCTCCTGGGCGGCGTCGACGGGGTGGAGGGGAAGCGGGTGGGGGTGATCGTGAGCGGGGGGAACGTGGACCTGGCGAACGCCTGCGCGCTCTTCGCGGGACGCCCGTGACCTCCTTCTGAATTCCGACGGCGGGGAGCAGCCATGGTGATCCAGACCCAGAGACCGGACGGGCCGGGGCGCGTCCTCGTCGTGGACGACGAGGGGCACATCTGCCGCGCGCTCGAGCGCTACCTGGTCCGGCTGGGGCACCAGGTGGAGACCGCCGGGAGCGTCCCCCAGGCCGTGGGGCTGCTGGGCCCCGGCCGCTTCGACCTGGTGCTCACCGACCTGCGCCTCCCCGGCCCCTCGGGGCTCGACCTCCTCGCCGAGGTGCGGACCCGCTCCCCGGGGACGCGGATGATCCTGATGAGCGCCAACGCGGACGTCTCCTCCGCCGCGGTCGCCATCGAGCGGGGCGTCGACAACCTCCTCATCAAGCCCTTCGAGCTGGACGACCTGCGCGTCCGCGTGGAGCAGTCGCTCGCCCGCCGCCGCGCCGAGCGCCGGGCCGAGCGGGAGCGGGAGCTGCTGGAGGCCCAGCTCCGCCAGCGCGACACCGAGAGCAAGATCTGGGTGCTCCGCGCCGCGCACGCCCTGGCTGCCGCCGTGGAGGCCAAGGACCCCTACACCGCCGGCCACGCTACCCGCGTCACCGCCTACGCCATGTCCGTCGCCGAGGCGGTGGGGGGGATCGACCTGCTCCGCTTCCGCCTGGCGGGCGACCTGCACGACGTCGGCAAGATCGGCGTCCCCGACGTGGTGCTCAACAAGCCCGGGCGCCTCACCCCCGAGGAGATGGCGCTGGTCCGCCAGCACCCCGAGACCGGGGCCCGCATCCTGGAGCCGCTGATCGACGACCTGATGGTGCTGGGGGTGGTGCGCTGGCACCACGAGCGGTGGGACGGGGAGGGGTACCCGGACGGGCTCTCGCGGGAGTCCATCCCGCTCCCGGCGCGGGTGCTGGCGGTGGCGGACACGCTGGACGCCATGACCTCGCACCGGGCGTACCGGGGCGGGCTCCCGTGGGCGGTGGCGCTGGAGGAGATCCGGCGGTGCTCGGGGACGCAGTTCGATCCGGCCGTGGTGGCGGCGTTCGAGCGGGCTCTTCCTACGCTGGAGGCGCAGTACCGGGAGTTTTCGGCGAAGCAGGAGGCGAGGCGGGCGGGTTAGTCTGCCTTGGGGCCGTTCCGGAGCCCGGCAAACTGCGCCGGTCTCCTACACGGGGCCGGTGAGCCCCGGAAACGGCCCCGGGTCTCCCCGGCCGCGGAGGGAGCCTCGCCAAACCGCCGGCGAGTCTCCCTCCGCTTCATTTGGGGGGTGAAGCGGTTGCCCCTAGGGTTCCGCCCGCCTAAGATCCTCCCGGTTCCGTACGCTCTTACGACTCCGGAGGTGGTGCCATGGCTCGTGCGCTCTCGCTCTCTCTTCGCGGGCTCTTCCTGCTCGCGCTCCTCGCGGTCCTTCCGCTGGCGTCGGCGGGGGCGCAGCAGAGGCAGCAGCAGCCCGTCGCCAGCCCGCGCGACACGGCGCGGATGCGCATCGGGGGGGGGCAGGTGTACGTGGACTACGGGCGACCGTCGGCCCGGGGGCGGAAGATCGTGGGTGGGCTCGTCCCCTACGGGCAGGTGTGGCGCACGGGGGCCAACGCGGCCACTACCCTGGTGACCGACGTGGACCTGCGCATCGGCGGGGTGGACGTGCCGCGCGGCAGGTACACGCTCTACACCCTCCCCTCCGCCCAGCGCTGGCTCCTCGTCGTCAACCGGCAGACCGGACAGTGGGGGACCGTGTACGACGCCTCGCGCGACCTGGCGCGCATCCCCATGCGCGTCTCCCGCACGCGGGCCCCGGTGGAGAAGTTCGCCATCTCGCTCAGCCCCGGCACCGGCGGGCAGGGGGAGCTGGCCCTGGAGTGGGAGAACACCCGCGTCACGGTGCCCGTGGCCGCGAAGGCGGCCCCGCGCCGGCGCTGACCGTGCCGGAGAGCGCGCCGCCCCGCCCCGCAGGACCCCTTCGCCCGCTTCGGCGGGCTCCTGGAGCGGGCCCGGGGCACCGACCTCCCCGAGCCCACCGCCATGGCGCTCACCACCGTCGGGCCGGAGGGGCGCCCCTCCACGCGGATGGTGCTCCTCAAGGGGTTCGACGAGCAGGGCTTCGTCTTCTACACCAACCTGGGGAGCCGCAAGGCGCGGGAGATCGTGGCGCACCCCTGGGTGGCGCTCTGCTTCCACTGGCAGCCGCTGGAGGTGCAGGTGCGCATCGAGGGCCGCGCCGCCCCCGTGGGCGACGACGAGGCCGACGCCTACTTCGCCTCCCGCCACCGGGGGAGCCAGGTCGGCGCCTGGGCCTCCATGCAGAGCAGCCCCCTCCCCTCGCGCGCCGCGCTGGACGAGCGCATCCGAGAGGTGGAGGAGCGCTTCGCCGGCCGCGACGTCCCCCGCCCTCCCTTCTGGTCCGGCTTCCGCGTGGTCCCCGACCGCATCGAGTTCTGGTACGGCCGCCCCAGCCGCCTCCACGACCGCGACGTCTACACGCGAAGTCCCGACGGCACGGGCGACTGGTCGGTCGAGCACCTGTATCCCTGACGAAATGAGGCCCCGGCAACCGCCGGGGCCTCGTCCGCTACCTGGCATCACAGGCCGCATCCCGTGCGGCGCTCCACGCCCGGACCGCGTTGGGCGTGACGGCGGCCATCACCAGCAGGCAGAGCACCGCCACGGCGGCGAAGCGCGCCCGCCGGGCCCCGCGGCGCAGGGCCAGCCTCCCGAATCCCAGCATCCCCGCCCCGTAGAGCAGGTAGACCGGTGCTGCCAGCACGAGGATGCCCGCGGGGCCGTCGCAGTCGACCGCCGCGATCCCCATCGCCTCGTACTCGTTGACCGGCATCAGCCCCGCGAGCAGGGCGAGGGGAAGCCCCAGCAGCAGCAGGGCCACGGACAGCCAGGACAGCACTCGGGGCGTCATCGCACCGGGGACGGTAGTCGGCTCGCGGCGGCGCCGGGTGGCGCGCGTTTCGCAACGGCGGTTGAGGCATCCTCACTCAGACCACGAGAACGGGCACCATGCATCGACAGGCTCCACGCTCCTTCCGTTTGGCCGCCCTGGCGCTGGCCGTCCTCGCTGCGGGCGCCTGCCGCACCGGGTCGCCCCCGGACTCGGCCGGCGGCGACGCGGACACCGCCGCCCGCCCCGCCCCCTCGGCCGCCGCGGAGCGCCCCCGGCAGCGGGACGCCGCGGTGATCCCGGGGATCGAGGTGCTCCTGCGCGACTCGCTGCACCTGGTGCGCGGCAAGCGCGTGGGGCTCATCACCAACCCCAGCGCCGTCACCCGCTCCGGCGAGCTGGGCGCCGACGTCCTGGCGCGCACCCCCGGCGTGAAGCTGGTGGCCCTCTTCGGCCCCGAGCACGGCATCCGCGGCGACCTGGAGGCGGGCGCCACCTTCGTCGGCGGGCGCGACACGCGCACCGGCGTCCCCGTCTACTCGCTGTACGACCGCACCCAGCGCCCCACCGCGGCGGAGCTGGCGGACGTGGACGTCCTGGTCTTCGACATCCAGGACGTCGGGGCTCGCGTCTACACCTTCGTGTGGACCATGGCGATGGCCATGGAGGAGGCCGCCAGGCGGAAGATCCCCTTCGTGGTGCTCGACCGCCCCAACCCGATCACCGACGCGCAGGACGGCCCGGTGATGGACCTGGACGTGCGCGCCGTCACGCAGGTGATCACCGGCTACTACAGCGTCCCGCTGCGCCACGGGATGACGGCCGGCGAGATCGCCCGCTACTTCAACGAGGACGCCAAGATCGGCGCCGACCTGCACGTGGTCCCGGTGCAGGGATGGCGGCCCGACATGTGGTTCGAGGAGACGGGGCTCCGCTTCATCCCCCCCAGCCCCAACATCCGCTCGGTGGACGCGGAGCTGAAGTTCTCCGGGCTGGTGCTGGGCGAGGGGACCAACGTGCACGTGGGGCGCGGCACCGACTCGCCCTTCAACTACGTGGGCGCCCCCTGGCTGGACGCCGCCCGGCTGCGCGACTCCGTCGCCAAGTACGACCTCCCCGGCGTGCGGCTGACCCCGGTCCGCATCACCCCCACCACCGATCCCAAGGTGGACACGCAGTACCGGGGGCAGACCTTCACCACGCTGCGGCTGGACGTGACGGACCGCCGCACCTACCGCCCCGCCTACACCGCCCTCGTGCTCCTCAGCGAGGCGAAGAAGCAGAACCCGGCGCAGTTCCGCGTCATGAACACCGGCTTCACGCAGATGATCGGCTCGCGCTGGGCGCGCGCGGCCTTCGACCGCGGCGACGACCCGCGCGAGATCGACCGCCGCTGGCAGGAGGAGCGCGCCCGGTGGAACCGCGACGTACGCGAGCGCTACCGCATCTACCCGCGCGCGGCCCGGTAGCGCCTACGGCTTCCGCCCCTGGACGGGAGTCGCCTCGTAGTGGCGCATCTCCTCGATGGCGCCGATGAACGGGCGCACGTGGCCGAGGAACGCCTGGAACTCCGGGCTGCGCCGGAACCCCTCCATGTGGCCGGCCACGGAGTCCCACTCGATGCGGAGCACGTAGCACACGGGCTCCTCCACGCACCGGGTCAGCTCGTAGGCCAGGCAGTGCGGCGAGGCGTCCAGGGCGCTCCGCGCCCCGGCGTACGCACTCTCCAGCTCGCCCGCCCGTTCCTCGGGCACGCGGTAGCGGATGTATTCGACAACCATGGGCGCGCTCCGGGGTTGATCAGGAAGCCGCGGCCACGCGGCGGTAAACCTGGAAGTTGCGGAAGCGGCCTGCCCTGCGGCCGCGCCCCCTCCTGCACCACCGCGAGCAGCGCGCCGTCCGCGGAGGCCACGCGCCGCGCGTACGCGAGCGTCTCCCCCCCGCGCAGCGCGGCGCTGTCCAGCGTGCGCCCGTCCACCCGTGTGACGGAGAAGGCGTCCGGCCCCTGCTCCGACGGCGGGAGCGGCTGGGGAGTGCCGTCGGCCGGGGCCGTGAACGCGGTCTGCTGCTCCGGGCCGCCGGCCTCCATGGTCCAGCGAATCCGGACCCGGACACCCTCCTCGCCGGACTCGATCTCGTACGTGCCGCTCGCGGGCGCCGGCCCGGCCTCGTAGAGCGAGAGCTCGGGGACCAGCTCCCAGGTGCCGAGGAAGAGATCGGGATCGGTCATGACCGGAGGGCTCATGGGATGAAGGCCTGACGACGAGGGCTGCGTCCGGGACTGATGCGGACGGAAGCTGCGCACCTCGGCACTCGAGCACAAGGATCGCGTCTCGCTGTAGTTCCGGCACTGAGCACGCTCCGTAGTTGCGTTGCCACGGATATCGATATCCGTTATAGTAAATCAGTGTCCGGCAGGCTCTCCGCTTACGATCCGACGGAGCATTGGAAGCGGCATGATACAGTCGTTCCGTGACCAGGCAACGGAGGATATCTACAACGGGCAGGACACGAAGAAGGCGCGTCGCGTCTGCCCGATTCACCTGTGGGGGATCGCCCGGCGGAAGTTGGAAATGCTGGCGGCGGTGAATCGATTGGAGGCGTTGAGAGTTCCGCCGAACAACCGGCTGGAGAGGTTGAAGGAGGACCGGGCCGGGCAGCACAGCATCCGCATCAACGACCAGTACCGCGTGTGCTTCACCTGGACGGAGGCGGGGGCGGAGAACGTGGAGATAACAGACTACCACTGAGTTGCAGGAGGTACGGTCCGGATTCCGCAGAACGCACCGTTCGGGGGCCGGATGCCAGGGAAGCAGGCACCGGGTAGAACCCAAGAAGGGGAAGACAAGTAAATGATCAGGCTACCGACCCACCGTCCACCAACGCATCCCGGCGAGATGCTGCTGGAGGAGTTCCTGAAGCCTCTTGGGATGAGCCAGACGGACCTGGCGCAGCGTCTTCATGTGTCATACCCGCGTGTCAACGAGATCATCAACGGGAAGCGGGGTGTAACTCCCGATACGGCCCTCCGGCTGGAGCGTCTCTTCGGAATGGATGCCGACTTCTGGCTCAACCTGCAGAAGGCGTGGGATCTCTGGCACGCCATCCACTCAGACGAGACGGCGCGCGCACTGAAGGAGATCGAGCCGGTCGACATGTCTGCGGCCTAGCACTCTCTGCGGCGCATCGAAGCGGCTGAAGGGCCCAGGATAGATCCCGGGCCCTTCGCTTTCACCGACATTGCGTGGTTGAGCCGCTCCGCCTTCTACCCCGCCCTCTCCAGCAACTCCGGGCCGTCGTTCCGCGGGGAGTTCACGCGGGTGGAGACCGGGTACGCCGTGAGCGCCCCGCCGAAGGGGCGCATCAGCTCCTGGAGCGTCGCCGCGTCGGCCTTGGGGTCGAGCCAGGCGTCGCGCGCCTCCCCGTCCAGCACCACGGGCATGCGGTCGTGGATGGGGCGCATGAGGTCGCACGGGGAGGTGGTCAGGATGCAGAAGGAGTGCACCGGCTCCGCGTCCTTGGGGTGCCACACCTCCCACAAGCCCGCGAAGGTGAACGGCTCCCCGTCCGCCCGGTGGATCCAGTGCGGCACCTTCCCGTCCGGCGTCTTCTGCCACTCGTAGAACCCCGACGCGGGGACCAGGCAGCGCCGCGACCGGAACGCCGAGCGGAAGTACGGCTTCCCCGCCGCGTCCTCCGAGCGCGCGTTGATCGGCTCCGGCGCCTTGTCCTTGGCCCACCCCGGCCGCAGCCCCCAGCGGAACGAGGAGAGCGCCAGGCCCCCGTCCTCCCTCACCAGCACCGGGGCGTGCTGCGTGGGAGCCACGTTGTAGCGCGGCCCCGCCGCCGGCCCGCGGAGCGTCGCCCCGAAGCGGCGCGCCAGCGCCTCCGCCCCCTCCGTCTCACCGTACCGTCCGCACATCGCCGGGTCCTCCTGTCCCAGGGTTTCAGCTCCCCACGAACTCCCCCGAAGCGTACACCCGCCCGTCCTCCCCCGCCACCCGGAACGCCTGGTGCCCGTCCTCCTCTCCCACCAGCAGCCGCACCCGCGCGGGGAGGAGCAGCGGCGCGCGGAAGACCACGCGGAGCCGGCGGAGCGCGGTGGGGTCGCCGCGGAAGCGCCGCTCGACCAGCGCGTTCGCCACCATGGCCTCCGTGCAGAAGCCGTGCAGGATGGGACGCCGGAAGCCGAAGGGGCGCGCCGTCCACCCCCACAGGTGGATCGGGTTGAAGTCGCCCGAGGCCAGCGCGTAGCGCCGCCCCGCCCCCGCGCGAAGCCCCCAGCGGGCCAGCTCCTCCCACCCCGCCGGGGGCTCCCCGTCCTCCGCGCCGTCCGCCGGACGCTCCTCCGGCGGGACAGACGCCGCTTCGCGGGGGCGCACCAGGAAGGCCGCGCTGCTCTGGGAGCAGAGGTGCTCCGCCGCGTTCCAGTTGCGCGCCACCAGCAGCAGGCGCAGCCCGCGCGCGGTGGCCTCCGTGCGCTCCAGCTCCACCCGGCAGCGCACCCGGTCTCCGGGGCGGAGGGCGCGCAGGGGGAGGAGCTCGCTCTCCAGGTGCACCACCCCGCCCAGCGGGAGCGACTCCAGCGCCAGCGAGAGCAGCTCCAGCGCCGCCACCGTCTCCCACGTCGCGCAGTACGTCGGCGGCGCCAGCGCCTCCGCCCCGCCGAACGCCGCGATCCGCGCCCCGTCCGTGGCGCGCAGGTACCCCGCCAGCCGCGCCGGCTCGGGCACCGTCTCCCGGCGCTCCACCGCCACCCGCCGCCGCGGCGCGGGGGGAGCGGGGCGCCCCCGCCCCGGGCGCCCATCCCGCGGAGCGCCAGCTTCGCCATGGCGAGCAGGTTGGCCGCGGGGCCCGTCATCCGGCCGCCGCCAGGAGCTGCACCGCCACCCGGCGGTCGCGCGGGCCGTCGAACTCGCACAGGAACACCCCCTGCCAGGTACCCAGCACCAGCCGCCCGCCGTGCACCAGCACGGTCAGCGAGGGGCCGAAGAAGCTGGTCTTGAGGTGGCTGTCGCTGTTCCCCTCCGCGTGCCGGTAGAACGACTCCCGCCGGGGGATCAGCCGCTCCAGCTTCTCCAGCACGTCGTGCGGCACGTCGGGGTCCGCGTTCTCGTTCACCGTGAGCGCCGCCGTGGTGTGCAGGCTCTGCGCGACCAGCGCGCCCTCGCGCATCCCGCTCCGCTCCACGAGCGCCTGGAGCTGGGCGGTGATCTCCACCAGCTCGCAGCGCCGCCCCGACCTGACCCGGATCTCCTCCATGCCGGCTGTCTCCCCTGTCGCCTGGCGGT
Source organism: uncultured Gemmatimonadales bacterium (assembly GCA_963733105.1). Lineage (GTDB taxonomy): Bacteria > Gemmatimonadota > Gemmatimonadetes > Longimicrobiales > Longimicrobiaceae > JAFAYN01. The sequence goes on from CAVTCB010000020.1 coordinate 148,145, forward strand.
CTCTTCCTCCCGGAGGGAATCTACGCGCGGAGGCGCGCGACGGCAGCACCCCGCTTCACTCCCCGGGCTCCTTGGCCTGCTGCACCATGAAGGGCGTCTCGTGCAGCTCCGCCTCGTCGGCCGTGACCACGAACTTGTACGAGCCCGGGCGGCCGAACTGCACCCCCACCAGCGTGAACACCTGGTTGGCGATGGAGAACTCCCCCGGGTTCACCGTGGGCGGGACGATCTCCCCGTTGGCCTCGAAGATCACTCCCCCGTCCTCGTCCATCAGGCGCACCCGCACCGCGAACCGGTGCTCCGCGTCCGCGTACTCCGCGTGCACGCGGAAGGCGAACACCATCTTGGGGTGGATCGTGGGGAAGGTGGCCGCGGCGATCCGGTCGAAGATCCCCAGGACGTTCAGCTTGCCGTCGGCGGAGAGGTTCGCCTCGTCCGCCACGAAGGCGACCGGAATCTTCAAGGAGCTCCTCGGGAGGTTGGGGTGGGCCGTGCACGCCGAGGTGCGGAGCGAAAATCGCACCACGGTCCCGCTTTTGCTGCTCGGCACCCCCTCCGCGCTTTGTCATCCGGGGATCGGCTCGCTATCTTGCCGCCCCGCGGGCGCGGAAGGGATGCCGCGCGCCGCAGCCCACGACCACCCGGCCAGCCGATGCCCGAAGCCGAAGCCACCCCGCAGCAGCCCAACCCGACGCTGAACCGCGCCAGCCGCACCGGGGCGCCCACGGAGGACGAGCGGCTCCTCGAGTCCCCCTCCGTACACCCGGGCCGGGAGAGCAGCTTCACCCACTCCGACCCCTGGCGCGTGTTCCGCATCATGGGCGAGTTCGTGGAGGGGTTCGACGCCCTGGCCGACGTGGGGCGCGGCGGTCACCATCTTCGGCTCGGCGCGCGTCCGCCCGGACGACCCGCAGTACGACACCGCCCGGGTCACGGCGCGCCTCCTGGCGGAGGCGGGCTTCTCCGTCATCACCGGCGGCGGGCCGGGGATCATGGAGGCGGCCAACCGGGGCGCGCGGGAGGCGGGCGGGGTCTCCATCGGCTGCAACATCGAGCTCCCCTTCGAGCAGGGGATCAACCCCTACGTCGACATCGCCATCAACTTCCGCTACTTCTTCGTCCGCAAGACGATGTTCGTGAAGTACGCGGAGGCGTTCGTCATCTTCCCGGGCGGCTTCGGGACCATGGACGAGCTGTTCGAGGCGCTGACGCTGATCCAGACCGGCAAGGTCCGCGACTTCCCGGTGATCCTCTTCGGCTCCGCGTACTGGCAGGGGCTGATCGACTGGCTCCGCGGCACCATGCTGACCGAGGGGAAGGTGTCCCCGGACGACCTGAGCCTGGTGGTGGTGACCGACTCCCCGGAGGAGGTGCGGCAGATCGTGCTGGACTGCCACGAGCGCAACTGCGCCAAGGCCGAGCAGAACGCCCGGCGCCGCGTGGCTCCCGCCGCCCGCGCCCCCCGGGGGGAGGACACCCCGGCCGCCCCCGAGAAGCACGACGCGGAGTAGAACGGCAGGGGACAGGGAACAGGGGACAGGGAACAGCCTGCTCCCCGCCTGTCTTCGTCTTTGCCTGCTGTCCCCTGTACCCTATACCCTGTTCCCTAAACATGGCCCAGAGCAAGTTCCTGAGCGGGAAGCGGATCGAGCCGAAGCGGGTCGCCGCCGGGATGTCGGTCACCGACCTGGTGGACGGCACCTTCCAGGCGTACAACGCCGCCCGCCTCCGCGAGGCGTGCCACCTCCTCACCCGGCGGATGCTGGACGAGGACGTCACCGTGGGGCTCACCATGACGGGGGCGCTCACGCCCGCCGGGCTGGGGATGAGCGCGGTGATCCCGCTGATCGAGGCCGGGTTCGTGGACTGGATCATCTCCACCGGCGCCAACCTGTACCACGACACCCACTTCGGGATCGGCCTGGAGCTCCGGCAGGGGAACCCGCACGTGTCCGACGTGGTGCTGCGCGACGAGGAGGTGGTGCGGATCTACGACATCTTCTTCGACTACTCGGTGCTCCTGGACACGGACGCCTTCTTCCGGCAGATCATCGGCTCGGAGGAGTTCCAGCGCCCCATGTCCACGGCGGAGTTCCACTACCTGTGCGGCCGGTACGTGGCGGCGCGCGAGGAGGAGCTGGGGATCGGGCGGAAGTCGCTCCTGGCGGCGGCGTACGAGCACGCGGTCCCCATCTACACCTCCTCGCCCGGCGACTCTTCCATCGGGATGAACGTGGCCGCCAAGGCGCTGCAGGGGAACAAGCTGATGTTCGACGTCAACGCCGACGTCAACGAGACGGCGGCCATCGTGCTGGACGCCAAGCGGCGCGGCGGCAAGAGCGCCATCTGGATCCTGGGCGGCGGGAGCCCCAAGAACTTCGCGCTCCAGACCGAGCCGCAGATCCAGGAGGTGATGGGGATCGACGAGCGCGGGCACGACTACTTCCTCCAGGTCACCGACGCCCGCCCCGATACCGGCGGCCTCTCCGGCGCCACCCCGGCGGAGGCGGTGTCGTGGGGGAAGGTGGACCCGGACCGCCTCCCGGACGCGGTGGTGTGCTACCTGGACTCCACGGTGGCCCTCCCCATCATGGCCGCCTACGCGGTGGACAACCACGCCCCGCGCACGCCCAAGCGCCTGTTCGACCGCCGCGACGAGATGATGGCGCGCATCGTGGAGGAGTACCGGCGCAGCGAGCGAAACGAGGCGTCGCAGGAGACCGCCCGCGAGCACGCCGTGCACGAGGGGAGCATGCTGGACCGCGACCGGTAGCGGACACCTGAAGAGCTCTAGCTGAACGACGGACCGGGGCGAGGCGCGGCCTTCGCCCCGGAACCCACCCCGACCACGTTGTCGTCGCGCTTGCGGTCGATCAGCTTCCCGTACGGGTCGATGCCGGCGCGGGCCGGCGCCCGCGGCACGACCACGGGATGGTCTGCCTGCCGCTGCGGATGCGGTGCCGCGCCAGGTGGAGCGGCGCGCCGGGCCCCTCGCCGCCGCCGGGCGCGAAGACGCCGATCTCGACCATGTCGTCCATCGGCACCTCGGTCTCCCTCCCGACGCTGTCGGCCCTCACCTTCCTCGCCACCACGTCGAGCGTCACGCGGTACGCCCCGGTGCCGGTCGGCTCCACGCGCGCCCGCTCCGCCTTCACGTCCCAGAGCGTCACCTCCTCGAAGAGGTCCCTGAGCAGGGGCCGGAGCGAGTCGGGGGTGGCCGCACGCAGCTCGGCGTACAGGTCGCGCGACGTCGGGTACGGCGGCCGTCCGTCCCGGTGCTTCTCGAAGTAGCGCCGCAGCGCCGCGTTGACGCGCTCCTCGCCCAGCTGCTCCCGCAGCGTGTACAGGGCGACCGCGCCCTTGCGGTAGGCGATGTACGGCTGGTCCTCCACGTCGAGCAGCGGGACCTCGCGCGAGAAGCGCGCGCGGCCGGCCAGGTAGCGCTTCATCTGGAAGTCGTAGACCCGGCGGGCCGCCTCCGGGCCGTAGCTCTTCTCGGTCACCATCATCGCGCTGTAGTTGGCGAGCGACTCCGAGAGGAGCCCGTGGCCCCGCACCGGGGCACCCCTGATCCGCCCGCCCCACCACTGGTGCGCGACCTCGTGCGCGGTCCCGTAGGACGCCTGGTCCACCTCGCCCTCGCGGAAGCGGGCCAGGAAGTAGTCCTCCGTGAAGCCGATGGTGTGCGGGTGCGCGATCCCGAAGTTCCCGTAGCGCGCGAACTCGACCACGCGGAGCTGGCTGGCCGGGTAGGGGCCGAACGCCCCGGTGAAGTACTCGAGCGACGCCTTCATGCTCCGGAGCGTCCGGTCCAGCGTGAAGGTGTGGGCCGGGTGGTGGTAGACGCGCAGCGCGACGCCCCTCCACCGGTCCTCGCGCACCGCGTACCGGGCGGAGAAGACGGTGCCGTCCCACGCGGTCGGCGCCTCGGTCTCGTAGTGGAAGTAGCGCCGCCCGTTCTCCGTCCAGCTCCGGCGCAGCACGCCGGGCGTGACCGCGGTCTGGTCGGCCGACGTGCCCACGATCGTCTTCACGTGGACGAGGTCCGCGTCCCGCGCGGCGAAGCGGTACCGCCTCGCACCGGCGTCGTCGGGCCCGGGGAGCGGCGGCCGGGGCGCCAGTCCGAAGCGCTCGCGCTCCTCGTCGCCCGACAGCTCGAACACCCGCTGGTAGCCGACGATCGGCAGCCACCTGCGGTCGAAGTGGGCGCCGTTCCGGACCACGTCCGTCTGCATCCCGCCGTTCGGGAAGCCGCGCGGCCGGAACGCCACGTCGAACGCCAGCCGCAGCGAGTCGCCCGGCTGGAGGGGGCGCCCGAGCGCGTGGATGCGGTATCCGACGGCTTCGTCCACCCGCACCGGCCTGGCCGCGCGGTCGAACGAGACCCGGCGCACCCGCATCTTCGGGTCGACGTACACGTGCACCGAGTCGATGGCGGCGCCGGTCCGGTTCACCAGGCGATAGCTGCCGCGCACGTGGAAGCCCGGCTGCTCGGGATGGATCTCCACGCGCAGATCCGCCGCGGTGACGACCGGCTGCGGCGCGTCCGCGAACCGCGCGTACCGCCGCTCGTACTCGACCTGCGGACGCACGGCCTCGTCCGGCGACCGGTACTCGTTGAGGACGTTGGTGTTGTAGAAGATGAAGCCGCCCAGCAGGAGGATCAGCGCCGCCGCCACGCCGGCCACCCGTGCCGTCGGCCCCGCGAGCCGCGCGCGCGCCGTGCGCAGCCGTCCCCCGGCGTCCCGCCCGCGCACCCAGAACAGCGTCGCGACCACCCCCAGCAGCAGCGCCCACGCCGCCCAGTACAGCTTGAACCACACGAACGGGCCGACGAACGGGCCGAAGCCGTTCATGTCCGAGTACGTCCACCCCGGGTCCATCCCGTAGAGGAGCAGGTTGTGCCGGACGATCCCGTTCTCCCGGACGACCACCCGGAGCACGCACGCCAGCAGCACGACGATGTGGCCGAGGTACTTGTGGTTCACCACCACGTGGATCGCCATCGCGAGCGCGGCGAGGAGCACGTGGTCGGCGAGGTTCAGCCCGAAGAGGATGCGGAGGTACAGGCCGAGCTCGAAGCGGTAGTAGCCCTGGAGCGCCTGGACCAGTAGGCCGCCGGCCATGAACGCGGCCTGGAACGCCGCGAGGATCGCGACGAAGGCCAGGAAGCGGCCGAGCAGCGTGACCCCCTCCGGCACCGGCGACGGCATCGGCGATCTCGGCCACGCCCACGTCGCGGTCCTTCCACACCAGCTCACCCGCGAAGACGGCGATGAGCACGAAGATGACCGGCGTGATGCGGCCGCTCAGCACCGTGACGGCGACGAGGTGCGTGACCGGCCAGGTGGAGGTGTCGAAGACGGTCTCGGCCACGCTCCACCCCATCAGCAGGACGAGACCGATCCCGCCGGCGAGGGCCGCGAGAAAGGCGCGGCTCCCCGCGATCTCCTCCAGCGAGCCGCGCGCGACGGCGAGCGTCTGCCGCACCCGGGTGCGGGGCCCGAACGTCCCCGCGACGCGCGGCACCGCCGCCGGCCGGGCGCGCTCCGGCACCGGGTCGGCCGCGGCCCGCCGCCCCCCGCGCCGGCCGCCGCCACCGTCGGCGTGCGCGAACCGGAACCGCGCGGTGGAGGAGGACGAGGAGCGCCGCCGCGGCCGCGAGCCACACCACGCGGTTCGCCACCATCGTCGCGGGAAAGCCGAGGAGCCGGGTGTTCCGCTCGGCCTCCGTCCAGAGCTCGATCATGTCCTGCGCCGCGGCCATCCCGAACGGGTCGGCCAGCGCGGCCAGCGTCGGGTCGGTGATGTAGCGGCGGCTGCCGGCGGCGAACAGGTAGCCGACGAAGAGGCCGATCGCGCCGAGGTACACCGGGATCGCCTTGCGGGTCAGCACGGCGATCGTGAACAGGATGGAGCCCACCACCACCATGTTCGGCAGCAGGAAGAGCAGGAACGGCTGCACGTACGCCCCCGCCCGGAACGGGCCGAACTCCGCCGCGTTCCGCCAGATCAGCATGGTGGCCGCGAGGGCCAGCGGGATCGCGGCCAGGACCAGGGCGTTGACCACGAGCGCGGCGAGGAAGCGGCCGCCGAGGTACTCGGCCCTGCCGAGCGGCGAGGTGAAGAGGAGCGGGTCCATTCCGGCCTCCACGTCGCGGAGCGCCGCGTCGGCGAAGAGCGCCGCCGTGACCAGCATCCCGAACATCCCGGCGATCAGGGCGAACTCGGCGAGCCGCTCCGGCGCGTTGAGATGGACGGGGCCGCCGCCGCCGGTGTTCGAGGGGATGAACGTGGACGCGAGGCCGAACAGGATCGCGGCGTAGATCCAGGTGGCCGGGCGGCGCAGGCTGTACCCGAGCTCGAAGCCGAAGACCTCGCGGAGCTTCACGACGCCGCCCCCGCTTCCGCCTTCCGCCGCCCCGCGTGTCCGGCCATGACGCTGAAGTACACGTCCTTCAGGTCCGGCTCCACCGGGACGAACTCCGCTCCCGGCGGCGTCTCCGCGTGGACGTGCACGACCGTCCGCCCCCCCAGCAGCTTGGTGGAGATCACCGGGAGCTCGCGCTCCACCGCCGGCAGCTCGTCCCGGCTCACGGTCCGGCGCCAGATCCGCCCCCGCAGCTCCTCCACCGCGCGCAGCGGCTCCGCCTCGAGGAGGATCTCGCCCCGGTCGATGATCGCCATGCGGCTGCACAGCTCCTCCACGTCCTCGACGATGTGCGTCGAGAGGATGACCGCGCTCTCCTCGCCGATCTCGCCCAGCAGGTTCAGGAAGCGGACCCGCTCCGCCGGGTCCAGTCCCGCGGTCGGCTCGTCGACGATGATCAGCTTCGGGTTGCCCAGCAGCGCGACGGCGACGCCCAGGCGCTGCCGCATCCCGCCGGAGAAGGTGCCGACCTTCCGGCCGCGCACCTCCCACAGGTTGGTCCGCCGGAGCAGCGACTCGACGACGTCGCGCCTCGTCCCTGGCTCGGCGAGGCCCTTCAGCACCGCGAAGTGCTCGAGCAGCCGCTCCGCCTTCACCTGCGGGTAGAAGCCGAACGACTGCGGCAGGTAGCCGAGCGTCTGCCGCACCGCGTCCTTCTGCCGCACGACGTCGAGGTCGCCCAGGCGGACGGTGCCGGCGTCCGGCTCCTGGAGCGTGGCGAGGATGCGCATCAGCGTGGACTTGCCGGCGCCGTTGGGCCCCAGCAGGCCGTACATCCCCGCCGGGATGGTGAGCGTCACGTCCTTCAGCGCCTGCACGCCGTTGGCGTAGGTCTTGGACACATCGCGAATCTGCAGTTCCATGGCCGCCTGTCGTCGTTTCACGGTGCCGGGGCGCTAAATATTTTGTGAAGTACTTTACGCAGCAAAGATATCACGCGCAAGTGGAGGCTGACGCGGCGCCCCCGGGTGACTCTCCGCCCCCTTGACTGCGCCAATGGCGTAGAATATCATCACATTCATGATCTTCGTCGAGACGCGGGTCTTCAGTCGATATCGCGCTGAGCATCTGGGCGAAGAGCAATTCCGTGCCTTGCAGGGCGTGCTAGTGGATGATCCCACGGCCGGGGTCCTGATTCCGGGCACCGGCGGCCTCCGAAAGCTGCGCTGGTCCGCGGGCGGACGGGGCAAACGCGGCGGAGTACGCATCATCTACTTCCCGCTCCTCACCCGGAGCATGGTTCTCCTGCTTCTCCTGTATCCGAAGAACGAACAGGAGGATCTCACGCCGGAGCAGAAGAGGGTCCTGCGCGCACTGGTCGAGGCGGAAATCGCAGCACGGAGTGACGATCCATGAAGGACGATCTGTTCGACGAGCTCGTGGAGAGTGTGAAGGAAGCGGGAGCGTACCTGCGCGGCGAAACGCCCGCCGCCGAGGTGAGCTTCGTCGGGGAGCCGGACCCCCGCTCCATCCGTGACGGGCTGGGCCTGACACAGGAGCAGTTCGCGGCTGCGCTCTGTATCAGCGTCAAGACGCTGCGCAACTGGGAGCAGGGCCGCCGCCAGCCCACCGGCCCTGCCATGCGGCTGCTCCAGATCGCCGCGAAGCATCCCGAGATCATTCTCGAAGCCGCGTAACTCTCCACCGCGCCCGGGCCGTTCCGCGCCCTCGTACTCCCGCACCTCCGCACCGCCATGGCCACCGCCGAGCTGGACCTGCTGATCGAGACGCGCCGCGACCTGCACCGCCACCCGGAGCTGGGTTTCCAGGAGCACCGCACCGCGGGGATCGTCGCGGAGCGGCTGCGCGCCGCGGGGTACGAGGTCCGCACCGGGATCGCGGAGACGGGAGTGGTGGGCACGCTGCGCGGGGGCGCGGGGGACGGCCCCACGCTCCTCCTCCGCGCGGACATGGACGCGCTCCCCATCGTGGAGGAGTGCGGGCACGACTTCGTCTCCACGCACCCGGGGGTGATGCACGCCTGCGGGCACGACGCGCACGTGGCGGTCGGGCTGGCGGTGGCGGAGCGGCTGGCGGCCTCGCGCGGGCGCTGGCCGGGGACGGTGAAGTACGTGTTCCAGCCCGCCGAGGAGGGCGGCGGCGGCGCCCTCCGCATGGTGGAGGAGGGGGTGCTGGAGGGGGTGGACTTCGCGCTGGGGCTGCACGTCTGGCTGGGGCTCCCCAGCGGGACCGTGGGCGTGGTGCCCGGGCCGTTCATGGCCTCCGCGGCCGACTTCGAGATCACCGTCCGGGGGCGCGGCGGGCACGGCGCCATCCCCGACGAGACCGTGGACGCGGTCCTGGTGGGGAGCCAGGTGGTGACGGCGCTGCAGAGCGTCGTCTCGCGCAGCGTCTCCCCGCTGCAGGCCGCCGTGGTCTCGGTGGGGGCCTTCCACGCGGGGGAGGCCTTCAACGTGATCGCGGACACCGCCGTGCTGCGGGGGACGGCGCGCACCTTCACTCCCGCCCTGTGCGACGAGCTCCCCCGGCGGATGGAGCGGGTGGTGGCGGGGGTGTGCGCGGCGATGGGGGCGGAGTACGCCTTCCACTACGACCAGAACACCCCGCCCACCATCAACGACGCAGGGGTGGCCGAGCAGGTGCGCGCCGCCGCGGAGGAGGTGGTGGGGCGGGACCGCCTGCGCACCGACCCCGACGTGCGCACCATGGCCGCGGAGGACTTCGCCGAGTTCCTCGTGCGCGTCCCGGGGTGCTACTTCTTCGTGGGCGGGCGCAGCGAGGAGAAGGGGATGGTCCACCCGCACCACTCCCCCCGCTTCGACGTGTGCGAGGACTGCCTCCCCGTGGCGGTGGAGGTGCTGGAGCGCGCGGCGCTCCGGGTGCTGCACGGCAGGGGGTAGCCGGGCGGATGCGGAAGAAACCGTCTACGCGGTCGGGACGTCCACCCGCACGGGGCCCGAGATGATCTGCGGCGGCCCCGAGACGAGGTTCGCCATGTTCTCCTGCACCCACTCCGTGGCCCACAGGGTGGCCGCCGCAGCCTCGTCCCGGGTGCGGAAGAGGCTCACCGTGACCACGGTCCCGTCCCCCGGGTCCATGACCCGGTAGGAGACGAATCCGGGGGCCTGCTCCAGGGTCGGGAGGAAGTCCTCCTGGGCCAGGCGGAGGATCTCTTCCAGCGAACCCCAGTGGATGGGGTACTGCCGGATGGTCATGTACATGGCGGGCGTCTCGGGACGGGGTGGCGCGGGGGCGCCTGGGGAAGGCGGGGAGGTGGAGCCGGAATACCTGCATGATACGCCGCGAGCGTGCGGCGGGCAAGCAAAACCGGCGGGTCACATTCACATGAACCCGCCGGCCGCTCACATCACATCCCTCCGTGTCAGGCTCTTCCTCTTCGTATGAGCCGGAGGAGGAAGATCAGCACCACGGCGCCGACGAAGGCGGTGAAGATGGTCCCCGCCAGCCCGGCGAACGGGGTGCCCACGCCGAGCTGGCGGAAGATCCACCCGCCCAGGAACGCTCCCACGATCCCGATTACGATGTCACCGATGATCCCGAAGCCGCCCCCCATGACCAGGGAGGCGAGCACTCCGGCCACCAGTCCCACGATGATCCAGGCCAGCAGGTCCATGTCCTCTCCTCGTCAGTCGTCCTGACCGGTTCGGGTGAGCCCCAGGGCGCCGTCGTCCTCGCCCTTCTGCACTTCGCTCTGGTCGGGGCGGTCGATCCTCCGGGCGCCGGCCGCGTCCTGGCGGTCCGTCTCCTCGTGGATGATGGCGTGCAGCGGCCCCTCGTCGCTGTCGTCCTCGCTGATCCGCGGCGTCCCCGGTGAGACCGGGGTCCGCTCGCTGAGTCGATCCCGCTCCATGCAGCCCTCCGTATGCTGTCGTTCCTCGCGTCCGTGCCCTGTGAGGCGACAGGCGCAATTCACGTTCCCCGGGAGCAGATGGGACGGAAGCGCGGAACTGCAGGGGATAGGGAACAGGGGACAGGGGACAGCAAGCAACGACGGGGCGGCACCGCGAAGGTGCCGCCCCGTCGTTCGTCGTTCCGCAGTATCCATCGAAAGATGTTCGGAGGGAGACAGCCGGGCAGTTTCGGCTGGCTCCCTCCGGGGCGGGGAGACTCGCGGGCTGTTTCGCGAGGCTCACCGCCCCCGCGCAGGAGACCGGCGCTGTTTGCCGGGCTCCGGAGCGGCCCCTACGCAGAGAGCATCAAGCCTCCCAGGGAAGCTCCGGCTTGCCGAAGTGCCCGTAGTTGGTGGTGCTGCCGGTAGATCGGCCGCAGCAGGTCCAGCCGCTCGATGATGGCCGCCGGCCTGAAGTCGAACCCGGCACGCACGAAATCCTCGGCCGCGCGCGCGTCGCCGGTGCCGAAGGTGTCCACCTTCACCGAGACCGGCTGCGCCACGCCGATGGCGTACGCCACCTGCACCTCGGCCTTCCGGGCGAGCCCGGCCTTGACCACCTCGCGCGCCACGAAGCGGCAGAAGTAGGCGCCGCTCCGGTCCACCTTGGACGGGTCCTTGCCGCTGAACGCGCCGCCGCCGTGACGCGCCCGCGCCGCCGTAGGTGTCCACGATGATCTTGCGCCCGGTGACGCCCGCGTCGGCGGACGGCCCGCCCTGCACGAAGCTCCCGGTGGGGTTCACCAGGATCTTGAGGTCGTCGTGGTACCACCCGCCCAGCCCCTCGGGGATGACGCGTGGTCGCGACGAAGTGGCGGATGGCGTCGCGGTCCACGTCGGCGGAGTGCTGGGTGGAGACCAGCACGTCGGTCACGCGCACGGGGGTGTTCCCCTCGTACACCACGGACACCTGGGTCTTGGCGTCGGGGCGGAGCCAGCTCACGCGACCCGCCTTGCGGTGCTCGGCGAGGGAGCGCGCCAGCCGGTGCGCGAGGAGGATGGGGAGCGGCATCAGCTCCGGGGTCTCGTCGGTGGCGTAGCCGAACATGATCCCCTGGTCGCCCGCGCCCTGCTCGCCCACCAGCGAGGTCTCGGCGGTGACGCCCTGCGAGATCTCGGCGGCCTGCTTGGAGAGGAAGGAGTGGAGCTGGATGGCGTCCGGCCGGAAGGGCTGGTCGGCGTCCACGTAGCCGATCTCGGCCACCACCCGGCGCACCAGCGCGTCGAAGTCCACGTCGGCGTCCGAGGTGATCTCGCCGGCCAGGACGACGCGGTCCTCCTTGACCAGCACCTCGCAGGCGACGCGGCTGGCGGGGTCCTGCTCCAGGTGGGCGTCGAGGATGGAGTCGGCGATGAAGTCGCAGACCTTGTCCGGGTGGCCTTCCGACACCGACTCCGAGGTGAAGGTGTAGGTGACGGTGGCCGGGGCCTCGGTGGACGTCAGGACGCTGCTCATGGATCTCCTTCGGTGTGGCGGGGAGGGGAAAGGGAACGGATGCTCGGTACGGTCGGGACGGAAAAAGGGCTCTCCGTCGTGAGGACGGAGAGCCCTTGCGCGACGCTTTAGGCGGATCCCGTTATGGGCGAGCCCGCCAAGCTGTCGTTCAAAGCGCTCGCCCGCCTGCCCGGGGGGGCAGGCCGGAATCGGTTGGGTTGTCAAAGCGCGGGGGGACCCCGCGCATCCGCGCGGGGTCCCCCCCGAGCGGTTTAGCACATTTGTAACGCGGAGCAATCGCTGCAACTCGCCGCGGTGCATCGCTGCACGACCGACAACATATCGTCCCGCCGCCCGCTCCGCAAGGGGCACCCCTTGCGGAGCGGCGCCCCCTTACAGCAGCGCCCGGAGCCGAGCGGCCTGCGCGCGGACGGCGTCGGGGGCCGTTCCCCCCTCCCCGGAGCGGCGCGCCAGGGCGGCCTCGGCGGCGAAGAGGGTCCCCAGGTCGGCGCCGGCGAAGCGGTCGGACACCTCGGCGAAGGCGGAGGCGGGGAGCTGGTCCACGCCGCACCCCAGCGCCTCGGCGCGGCGCACCAGCTTCCCCACCTTCTCGTGCGCCTCGCGGAAGGGGACGCCCGAGCGCACCAGGTGGTCGGCCAGCTCGGTGGCGAGCATGGCGGCGTCCACGGCGGCGGCGCACCGATCCGCGTCCACCTCCAGGGTGCGGACCGTCCCCGCGACGGCGGGGAGGAGGGCCTCCAGGGTGTCCAGGGCGTCGAACAGGGACTCCTTGTCCTCCTGGAGGTCCTTGTTGTAGCCGGAGGGGAGCCCCTTGAGCACGGCCAGGGTGGCGGTGAGGTCGCCGATCAGCCGCCCGGCCTTGCCGCGCGCCAGCTCCATGGCGTCGGGGTTGCGCTTCTGCGGCATCAGCGAGGAGCCGGTGGAGAAGCGGTCGGACAGCCGCACGAAGCCCCACTCGGAGGAGGCGAAGAGGACCAGGTCCTCCCCCAGCCGCGACAGGTGCACCCCCACCATGGCGGCGACGTAGAGGAGGTCGGCCACCCAGTCGCGGTCGGCGACGGCGTCGATGCTGTTCTGCGACACGGCGTGGAAGCCCAGCGTCTCCTTGAGGAGGACGCGGTCCACCGGGAAGGGGCACCCGGCGATGGCCCCGGAGCCCAGCGGGAGCACGGCGGTGCGCTCGCGGGCCTGCGCCAGCCGCTCGCGGTCGCGCGCCAGGGGCCAGGCGTGCGACAGGAGCCAGTGCGCGGCGGACACCGGCTGCGCGCGCTGCATGTGGGTGTACGACGGCATCACGGTGTCTGCGTGCCGCTCGGCCTGCTCCAGGAGGGCGCGCTGCAGGTCGCGGAGCGCGGCGTCCAGCCGGGACGCGGCGCCGAAGGCCCAGAGCCGGAAGTCGGTGGCGACCTGGTCGTTGCGGGAGCGGCCGGTGTGGAGCTTCCCCGCCACGGGGCCGGCCTCCTCGTACAGGAGGCGCTCCACCAGGGAGTGGACGTCCTCGTCGGGGGCGGCCTCCCAGTCGGCGGCGCTCCACCCCTCCACCCGCGCGGCCACGCGGTCCAGCCCGGCGCGCAGCGCGGAGCACTCCGCCGCGGAGATGACCCCCGCGGCGAAGAGCGCCCCGGCCCACGCCTGGCTCCCGGCGACGTCCTCCCTCCACAGCCGCAGGTCCACGGGGAGGGAGCGGTTGAGCAGGTCCATCTCCGGCGCGGGGCCGGAGGCGAAGCGCCCGCCCCAGAGGCGGACCGGGCGCGCGCGCGGCTGCGGTCTCGGATGTCATCGGGCGTCTCCTCCGGTTCTGGATCGGTCCGGTCAGTCCGCGGCGACGTCGGTGAGCACCGGGGCGAACCCGCCCGCGGGGCGGCCCGCCTCGCGCTCCTTGAGCGCGGCGACGCGCATGGGGAGCCCGTACAGGCGGATGAAGCCGGCGGCGTCGGCCTGGTCGTAGACGTCGTCCTCGCCGAAGGTGACGAAGCGCTCGTCGTACAGCGAGTGCGCCGACTTCCGCCCGGCGACGGAGAAGTTGCCCTTGTACAGCTTGAGGCGCACCTCGCCGGTGACGCGCTCCTGGGTGACGTCCACCAGGGCGTCCATGGCCTCGCGCTCCGTGGTCCACCAGCGGCCCTCGTACACCAGGTCGGCGTAGCGGGGGGCGATGGCGTCCTTGAGCGCCAGGGTGCGGCGGTCCAGCACCAGCTGCTCCAGCTCGGAGTGCGCGGCGTAGAGGAGGGTGCCGCCGGGGGTCTCGTAGATCCCGCGCGACTTCATCCCCACCATCCGGTCCTCCACCAGGTCGATGCGCCCCACGCCGTGCAGCCCGCCGACGTCGTTGAGCCGCTCCAGGAGCGCGACGGCGCCCAGGGCCTGGCCGTCCACCGAGACGGGGTAGCCGCGCTCGAAGCCGATGGTGACGTACTCGGCGTAGTCGGGCGCCGCCTCGGGGGAGTTGGTGAGGAGGAACATGTCCTCCATGGGCTCGAAGGCCGGGTCCTCCAGCGGGCCGCCCTCGTGGGAGACGTGCCACAGGTTGGCGTCGCGGGAGTAGATCTTCTCGCGCGTGGCGGTGACCGGGACGTCGTGCGCGGCGGCGTAGTCCAGGGCGTCCTCGCGGGAGCGGATGTCCCACTCGCGCCAGGGGGCCACCACCTTCATCTCCGGGGCGAGGGCGGCGTAGGTCAGCTCGAAGCGGACCTGGTCGTTCCCCTTCCCGGTGCACCCGTGCGCGAGCGCGGAGGCGCCCACGCGCCGGGCCACCTCCACCTGCCGGCGGGCGATGATGGGGCGGGCCATGGAGGTGCCCAGCAGGTACTTGCGCCCGTAGACGGCCCCGGCGCGGAGGGTGGGCCACACGTACGCGGTGAGGAACTCCTCGCGGAGGTCTTCCACGTAGCACTCCTTCGCGCCGGAGGCGAGGGCCTTGGCGACGAGGCCGTCCAGCTCCTCCCCCTGCCCCACGTCGGCGGCCACGCAGACCACCTCGGCCCCGTAGTTCTCCTTGAGCCAGGGGACGATGATGGAGGTGTCGAGTCCGCCCGAGTAGGCGAGGACGATGGTTTCCTTGGTCATCTTCGGCATCTCCAGGTTAGAGCACTTCCTTGACGACGGCGATCTCGTCGCACGCGTTGATCTTGGGGCACTGCCGGCAGTCCGCCCACACCTTGAGCGGGAACATCTCCTTGCTCACCGTGCGGTAGCCGAGCTTGTGGAAGAAGACGTCCTGGAGCGTCAGGGCGAACACCGTCCCGATCCCCAGCGCCCGGGCCTCCTCCTCGATCCGCTCCACCAGCCTCCGCCCGATCCCGGTGCCGTGCGCGTCGGAGTGCACGGCCAGGGAGCCCAGCTCGGCGAGCTGCGGGGTGTAGACGCGCAGGGCGGCGCACCCCAGGATGCGGCCGTCGGGCGCCTCGGCCACCACGAACTCGCGGAACAGCCGGGACAGCTGCTCGATGGTCTTGGGGAGCATCAGCTCCCGCGCGGCGAAGCCGTTGATGAGCGGCTCCACCTGCTGCATGTCCGCGACGCGCGCGGCGCGCACCACGAGCCCCGCCCTGGGGGCGGGGGCGGCGTCCAGGACGGACCGCCCGCCCGTCCACCCCACCGTGGCCTCCACGTCTTCCATCAGCATCAGAGCACCTCCTCCAGGATCGCCACTCCACGCGCGAGCTCCGCGTCCGTCGCCACCAGCGGCGGGACCACGCGCACCACGTTCGGTCCGGCCGAGCAGAGGAGGAGCCCGGCCTCCAGCGCGCGCGACACCACGTCGCCCGCCGGCCCGGACAGCTCCACCCCCCAGATCATCCCCGCCCCGCGCACCGCGGTCACCTCGGAGCGGCGCAGCGCCAGCGAGCCCAGCAGGTCGGACAGGAGGAGCCCCTTGCGGCGCACCTCGGCCAGGAAGGCGGGGTCGCCCACCTTGCGGCAGGCGGCCAGCGCGGCGCTCGCCACCAGCGGCCCGCCCCCGAAGGTGGAGCCGTGGTCCCCCGGGCGGATGGCCGACGCCACGCGCTCGGTGAGGAGCACCGCCCCCATGGGGAGCCCCCCCGCCAGCGGCTTGGCGAGCGTCAGGAGGTCGGGCGTCACGCCGCTGGCCTCGTGGGCCCACAGCGTCCCGGTGCGCCCCAGCCCCACCTGCACCTCGTCGAACACCAGGAGCGCCCCGGCCTCGTCGCACAGCACCCGCAGCGCGCGGAGGAAGGCGTGCGGGACGGGGAGGACGCCCCCCTCGCCCTGGATGGGCTCGACGAACACGGCGGCGACGCGGCCGGAGCCCAGGAGGCGGTCCGCCTCGTCGGTGTCGCCCACGCCGCAGAAGCGGACGCCGGGCATCAGCGGGCGGAAGGGGTCCTGGTAGGCGGCGCGGTCGGTGGCGGCGAGCGCCCCCATGGTCCGCCCGTGGAAGCCGCCGCGCAGCGCCACGATCTCCGTCTTCCGCTCCCCGCCGTTCTCGCCCGCCCAGCGCCGCGCGAACTTGATGGCCCCCTCGTTGGCCTCCGTCCCCGAGTTGCAGAAGAAGACGCGGTCGGCGAAGGAGCGCTCCACCAGCCACTCCGCCAGCTCGGCGGCGGGGCGGGTGCGGAACAGGTTGGAGGTGTGGACCACCCCCGCGTCCAGCGCGCCGCGGATGGCGGCGGCCACGTCCGGGTCGCCGTAGCCCAGGGCGTTCACCGCGATCCCGCTGGTGAAGTCCAGGTAGCGCGTCCCGTCCTCGGCCACGAGGTGCGATCCCTCGCCGCCCACGAACACGGGGCCGGCGGGGCGGTACACGCCCAGCAGGGCGCCTCCGGCGGCGAGCGTCTCGGTGGTCATGGCGGTCATGGTCAGGCGTTCTCCGCGAAGGCCGCGGCGAGGACCCGGGTCCCCGCGCGGGCGTCGTCCAGCATCTCCGTCCCCCCGATCCGCACCCGTCCGGCGTGCGCGGCGGCGCGCGCCGCGGCCCGGAGCTTGGGCGCCATCCCGCCCGAGGCGGTCCCCGCCGCGATCAGCGCCTCCACCTCGTCGGCGTCCAGAGCCGGGAAGATCCGCTCGCGGTCCAGCACCCCGGGGACGTTGGAGACGAAGAGCAGCTCCTCCGCCCCCAGCGCCGCCGCCACCGCGGACGCGGCGTCGTCCGCGTTGACGTTCAGCGGCCCGCCGTCGGGCCCCCGCGACACGGGGGAGAGCACGGGGGTGATCCCCCGGTCCAGGAGGACGCGCAGCAGCCCGGCACGGACCTCGGCCACCTCCCCCGCCCGCCCCAGCGCCCCGCCGCGCGCCGGCTCGGCCCGGAGGAGCGCGCCGTCCTCGCCGGAGATCCCCACCGCGTCCACGCCGGCCGTGAGGAGGGCGGAGACCAGCCGCTTGTTGACCACCCCGGAGAGGACCATCGCCACGGCGCGCATGGCTTCGGGGGTGGTGACCCGCAGGCCGTCGCGCCACTCCGGCTCGGCGCCCAGGGCGCGCTGCAGCCCGGTGATCTCCTTCCCCCCGCCGTGGACGACCACGGCGGGGGCGGAGCGGCGGGCCAGCGCCTCCGCCAGGCGCGCCACCCACCCGGCGTCGTCCACCTCGTTGCCGCCCACCTTGACCACGGTGATCCCGCTCACTCCAGTCCCTCCGTCTCCGGGAGCCCGAACATCAGGTTGAGGTTCTGCACCGCCTGCCCCGCGGCCCCCTTGAGGAGGTTGTCGATTGCGGCGACCACGATGAGCCGCGGCGCCGACACCCCCGTCACCGCCGACACCCCGATCGCCACCCGGTTGCTCCCCACCACGTCGGCCAGCGAGGGGGTCCGGTCCGCCAGCACCTCCACGAAGGGCTCGCCCGCGTACGCCTCGGTCCAGAGCGACACCGGATCGGCCAGCGGCTCGCGGAGGGCGACGTGGATGGTCTCCAGGATCCCCCGGCGCACCGGGAGGAGGTGCGGGGTGAAGACCAGCTCCGGCGCCTCGCCCCCCGCCAGCGCCGCCCCCTGGTCGCGCATCTCGGCCAGGTGCCGGTGCGTGTTCCCCACGGCGTACGCCCGGAAGTCCTCCGCCGCCTCGGCCAGGAGCAGCTCCCGCTTCGGGGACCGCCCCGCCCCGGTGACCCCCGACGCGGCGTCGACGATTGCCGGCCCGTCCAGGAGCCCCGCCCGCAGCAGCGGCGCCAGCGCGAGGAGCGCCGCGGTGGGGTAGCACCCCGGGTTCGCCACCAGCTCCGCCCCGCGGATGCGCTCCCGGTGCAGCTCGGGGAGGCCGTACACCGCCCCGCGCGCCCACTCCGGGGTGTCGGGGCCGGGGACGCGCAGGTCGGCGGACAGGTCCACCACCCGCGCCCCCGCCGCCCGCGCCCGCTCCGCCCAGCGGGCGGACTCCCCGTGCGGGAGGCAGGAGAGCACCACGTCGCACCCGGCCAGCTTCGCGTCCTCCGCGCGCACCAGCGCCATCTCCGGCGCGGAGCGGTGCACCCCGCGGAGCGGCTTCCCCGCCTCGCTCTGGGAGGTGGCGAAGGCGATGCTCACCCGGGGGTGGCGGGACAGAAGGCGGACGGCCTCGCGCCCGGTGTACCCCCCGGCTCCGAGGACGCCCGCCCTGAGGACGGACCCATTATTCATGGGAATGAATTTATATCCGCATCGTGAATTGTCAACCGTCCGCATGCATAACTTCTCTCGCCGGGGCGGTCCGGCCGGTTCGTTGCAGCGGAGCGTGCTTCCGCGGGGAAATCCCCGCGAGGAGGTGCGGTCCGGACCAGACCAGGGGGGAGCGAGGATGAATGCCGACGTCGGGGCGTCCGGGGCGGGGAGCCCCTGGGCGGAGAGGGGGCGGTGGGCGCTGGTGACCGGGGCCTCCGCGGGGCTGGGGGAGGAGTTCGCGCGCGCCCTGGCGCGCCGCGGGATGAGCCTGGTGCTGGCCGCGAGGCGGGAGGAGCGGCTGCGCGCGCTGGCGGAGGAGCTGGAGGCCACGCACGGGGTGCGGACCGCCGTGGTGGCCGCCGACCTGGGGAAGCCCGGGGCGGCGGGGGTGCTGTGGATCGAGGCCACGGACGGGCGGGAGATCGACCTCCTGGTGAACAACGCCGGGTTCGGGCTCAGGGGTCCCTTCCACGAGCTGTCGGCGGAGCGCCAGGCGGAGATGGTGCGCGTGAACTGCGTGGCGCCGCTGGAGCTGATGCACCTGGCCCTCCCCGGGATGCGGGAGCGGCGTGCGGGGTGGATCGTCAACGTGGCCTCGGTGGCGGGGTTCCAGCCCATCCCCCAGCTCGCCACCTATGCCGCCAGCAAGGCCTTCCTGCTGACCCTCTCGGAGGCCGTGGCGGAGGAGGCGCGGGGGAGCGGGGTGCGCGTCCTGGCGCTGAGCCCCGGCCCGGTGGCCACCGAGTTCCAGCGGGTGGCGGGGACGGAGGTGTCGGAGCGGACGCCGGGGCTGCTGACGACGCAGCAGGTGGTGGCGGCCGCGCTGGCCGGGCTGGAGGCGGGGAGGACGTCGGTGGTTCCCGGGGCGCTCAACCGGCTGGGGACGGTGGCCGGGCGGGTGTTCCCGCGCTCGCTGGTGGTGCGCGCCGCAAAGACGGTGATGAAGCGGATGCGCTGACCATGCCCTTCCTCCAGGACCCGCCCTCCCTGGGCAACCAGTACGACGAGGACCGCGCCCTCCGCTCCCTCCTGGGGCGCCTCCTCCCGCCGGAGGTGCTGTACGACGTGGAGCCCTCCCTTCGCGAGATGGGTCGCATTTCCGCGGAGCTGTACCCGGCGCAGCTCGCCGACCGCGCGAGCGAGCCGAGGCTGGTGCAGTGGGACGCCTGGGGGAACCGCGTGGACCGGATCGAGCTGACGCCGCTCTGGCGCGAGGCGGAGCGGATCGCGGCGGAGCACGGGGTGGTGGCGGCGGCGTACGAGCGCGTGCACGGACGCCACTCGCGCGTGCACCAGTTCGCCCTGGCCTACCTGTTCACCCCGTCCACGGACATCTACTCCTGCCCGCTGGCGATGACGGACGGCGCGGTGAAAGCGCTCATGGAGGCAGGAAACCGCGAGCTGATCTTCCGGGCCGTGCCGCACCTGATCTCCCGCGACCCGGCTACCTTCTGGACCAGCGGGCAGTGGATGACGGAGACGGCGGGCGGCTCCGACGTGGGGCGCTCGGAGACGGTGGCGCGGCGGGACGCGGACGGCACCTGGCGGCTGTACGGGCGGAAGTGGTTCACCTCCGCCGCCACCTCGCAGATGGCGCTCACCCTGGCGCGCCCGGAGGGGAACGGCCCCGGCGGGCGCGGGCTGGCGCTCTTCTTCGTGGAGACGCGCGACGCGGAGGGGCGGCTGAACGGCATCCGCATCGACCGGCTCAAGGAGAAGCTGGGGACGCGCAAGCTCCCCACCGCGGAGCTGACGCTGGACGGCACGCCGGCGGTCCCCGTGCGCGGGCTGGAGGACGGGGTGCGCGCCATCGCCCCCATGCTCAACGTGACCCGCGCCTGGAACGCGGTGAGCGCCGTGGCGCTGATGCGCCGCGGGATCGCCCTGGCACGCGACTACGCGCGCCGCCGCACCGCCTTCGGGGCGCCGCTCTCCGAGCAGCCGCTGCACGTGGACACCCTGGCCGGGCTGCAGGCGGAGTTCGAGGGGGCGCTGCACCTGACCTTCCGCGTGGTGGAGCTGCTGGGCGTGCACGAGAGCGGCGGGCTGAACGAGGTGGGCGTCGCGCTGCTGCGCGCCCTCACCCCCATCGCGAAGCTGATCACCGCCCGGCAGGGCGTCGCCGTGGCGAGCGAGGTGGTGGAGGCGTTCGGCGGCGCGGGGTACGTGGAGGACACGGGAATCCCCACCCTGCTGCGCGACGCGCAGGTGCTCTCCATCTGGGAGGGGACCACCAACGTGCTGGCGCTGGACACGCTGCGCGCCCTGCGTGAGGGCGGCGGTCCGGGCCCGCTCCTGTTCGAGGCGCGGCGCTACGCCGGCGGACTCAGCGACCCGGGGCTGGCCGCCCCCGCGTCCGCGGCGGTGGGGGCGCTGGAGCGCGCCGCCCGGTGGCTGGACGACGCGACCGCCTCCGGAGGGGCGGAGACGGAGGCCGGCGCCCGCCGCTTCGCGCTCACCGTCGGACGCGCGATGGAGGTGGTCCTCCTCGCCCACCATGCCCAGGCGACGGGCGACGCGCGCGCGGGCGCCTCGGCGCGGCGGCTGGCGGCGAGCGGGATCGACCTCCTGGCGGAGGTGGCAGTCGGAGGACTCGCGCGCCCTGGCCGGCGAAGGGTGAGCCCCGGACGAGAAGCTTCCGGGAACACGCGTTCAGCCTAGATTGACGCCCGAGGTCCCGCGGTATCCCGGCACCAGGAGCAGGCGAGATGCACGCGTCCCCCCAGAACAGGGCTTCTCCCTCTCGCGACGCCGCCCGCCCCGGGCGGGCGGCCGCTCCCGCCCTGCCGCCGGGGGAAGCCGCCCGCGCGGACCTCGCCCTCCGCGTCCTGAACGGCCTGGCCGCGGCCCGCGCCTCGCTCCACCCCCGGCTCGCCGTCGGCTCGCCCGACGACCCGGCGGAAGCGGAGGCGGAGCGGACCGCCGTACGGGTGATGCGGATGCCGGACCCCGCGGCGCCCGCCGGGCTTTCCGTGCAGCGCAAGGCGCTCCCCGGCGCGGGAGCGGCGCCGGCCGCGCCCTCCGTGGCGGCCGGGGCGCTCGGCTCCGGGGGGCGGCCCCTGGACGCGGGGGTACGCGCCTTCATGGAGACGCGGTTCGCCCGGGACTTCGGGGCGGTCCGCGTGCACACCGGCGGACGCGCCGCCGAGTCGGCCCGCGCCTTCGGAGCGCTGGCGTACACCGTGGGACGCGACGTGGTCTTCGCGGAGGGGCGCTACGACCCGCACGGGGCCGCGGGGCGGGGGCTCATCGCCCACGAGCTGACCCACGTGGTCCAGCAGGAGGGCTCCGGCCTCCGCGTCCAGCGGGTCCCCGTCGCCCGCTCCGCCGTGTTCGACCTCCTGGACCGGCTCCACACCCTGTGGAGCCTCAGCAACCCCGAGTACGACGCGGCGCGCGTGGAGGTGGGCGCCCTCCCCGACCCCGCCGACACCGCCGCGCTCCCGCCGATCACCACGCGCGGCCTGGCCCGCAACGCCGAGCCCCACATCGCCGCCGCCGTCGCCAACAACTACCTGGGCACCTCGCTCACCGGGAGCGTGGGGCGCGGGCAGACCAACGCCGTGGCGGACGTGCTGGCGATCCAGACGCTCCTCCGCGCCCACGGCCTCCTTGCCGACGCGGACCTCGCCACCGAGGCGGCGGCGGTGCGGGCGCTCACCACGCCCACCGTCGCCGCGCCCGACACCACCATCCCGGCGACGCTGCGGGCCGTCAGCGCCTTCAAGGAGGGGATCGCCCGGCGGACGCTGGGGTGGGACCCGATCCACGCGGACGAGCAGGAGTACGGGGGCGACCGCTACGCCGGCCGCACCTTCGAGTTCGGGATCTTCTCCATCTTCGTCCCCCGGGGCGTGCGCCCCGACGCCAGCAAGGTGCACGTCTTCTTCTCCCCCGGCGACGCGCAGGGCGACTCGGGGCTGAACGCGGTCCTCACCCACGGGATGCGGGGCGCCTCCGACGCCTCGGAGTACGTGCTGATCGGCGTCCCGGGGAAGGAGCCCGGCTTCAACTCCATCACCACCGCGGACATCGCCGCCTGCCTCGCCCGGGTGGGGCGCCCCGCCAACGTCACCGCCCTCCGCCTCAGCGCGCACAGCCGGGGGTTCCGCGGGTTGCGGGAAACGGTGCGGGGCGCCCTGGTGAACGTGTCGCTGGTGGAGCGGGTGGCGATCTTCGACGCCAACTACCAGAGCGCGGCGAGCGCCCTGCGCGCCAGCGGGATCCCGGCGAGCCGGGTGGTGGCCTACGACGTGGGCACGGGGACGCTCCCCCTCGCCGGGTCGCGCACCGTGGGGCTCCCGGCCGGGTGCATGCGCGCCATCGGCTACAGCCGTCTGATCCAGGACGCCATGGTCACCCGCCCCTCGCTGGCGATCCCGGCGGCCGTCCGGGCACAGCTCCTCCCCCTCCCTCCCCGCGGGAGCTTCACCACCTCCGCGGGCCCGAACAACATCGTCTCCTTCTGCACCGCGAACTCCGCCGCCGTCCGCACCATCCTGAACCAGGAAGGGTCCCCGGACGGCCTCCGCACCTTCCTGGACGCCAACGACCTGGTCCGCTTCGGGCAGACCTTCTCCCCCGGGATCTACTCCCACCACTTCTTCGTCGCCGAGCTGGCGCACGAGGTCACGGACTGACCGGCCGCCGCGCCCGGCCGGTTGCCTCGCGCCCCCGCGCGGGGTAAGTTTCCGGATTCCGGAGCCAGGCGCGGGAACGGTAGTTGCGGCCGCCCACCGGGTTCGCCGCCGCGCCCCCGTGCTCCGGAACGGAAACCGAGTCCCGGAACGGGGGAGGGTACGGCCCTCCCCGGGAGAAGTGATATGAGCGCAGGCTCCACGCACGACGGCCCCGCCGCCCCCTACGGCTACGCGCCGCAGGGGAAGGAGACGGGGGTCGTCAAGAGCAAGGGGAAGCCGACCCTCCACCTGGAGGAGGGGCAGGAGGGGATCCCGATCCGCGCCCGCAAGCCGGAGTGGCTGAAGGTGCGGGCGCCCGGCGGGCCCAACTATCTCCGCCTCCAGAAGCTGATGCGCGAGCAGCGCCTCCACACGGTGTGCGAGGAGGCCCACTGCCCCAACATCGGCGAGTGCTGGGAGAGCGGCACCGCCACCTTCATCATCCTGGGCGACGTGTGCACGCGCGCGTGCAAGTACTGCGCGGTGGCCCACGGGATGCCGAGCGAGCTGGACTGGGACGAGCCCCGCCGCGTGACCGACAGCGTGGTGGCGATGGGGCTCGAGCACGTGGTCATCACCTCGGTGAACCGAGACGAGCTGGCCGACGGCGGCGCGGCGATCTACGCCGAGACCATCCGCCAGATCCGCGAGCGGGTCCCGGGGTGCTCCATCGAGGTGCTGATCCCCGACTTCCGCGGGCGGGAGGACGCCATCCGCACGGTGGTCGAGGCGCGGCCGGAGATCCTGGCGCACAACATCGACACGGTGGAGCGGCTGATGCGCGCCCTCCGCCCCGGGGGCAAGTACTGGCGCTCCATCTCGCTGCTGGGCGCGGTGAAGCGCCTCAACCCCGACCAGCTCACCAAGAGCGCGATCATCCTGGGGATGGGGGAGACGGAGGAGGAGATCCTCCAGTCCATGAAGGACCTCCGCGAGGCCGCGGTGGACATCCTCACGCTGGGGCAGTACCTCCGCCCCTCGCAGCACCACGTCCCGCTGGACCGCTGGGTGACGCCCGACGAGTTCCGCCGCTGGAAGGAGATCGGCGAGAACGAGCTGGGCTTCCGCCACGTGGAGGCGGGGCCGCTGGTGCGCTCCTCGTACCACGCCAAGGAGCAGGCGCGCGAGGTGGAGGCCGGCGGCCCCGGCGCCATCACCCAGATCCTGGAGGCGGACCTGGACGAGGCGGTGGAGATCGACACGGCGGAGGCCGCCGCCCGCGCCGCGATGGTGGCCATGCCCCCGGTGCAGCCGAAGCAGCTGGTGCAGCTCGGGAGCCTCTGAGGAGCGTTCCATGACGCCGACCTCGACCCGCCCGCCCATCTCTCCCTCCGAGTACCTGGTCCGCGAGCGCGCGGCCCGGTACAAGAGCGAGTACGTGGGTGGCGAGATCCGCGCGATGGCCGGGGCGAGCCGCAACCACAATCGGGTCGCGCTGAGCCTGGGGGCCGCGCTGCACGCGCAGCTGACGGGCGGCCCCTGCGAGGCGTTCGTGAGCGACATGCGGGTGAAGGTGGCGTCCATGGATACCTACTTCTACCCGGACGTGGTGGTGACCTGCGGCGCCTCCGAGCTGGAGGACGACCAGGAGGACACGCTCCTGAACCCCGTGGTGATCGCGGAGGTGCTCTCCCCCTCCACGTCGGACTACGACCACACGCGGAAGTGGGAGCACTACCGGCGCATCCCCTCGCTGAGGGACTACCTCCTCTTCAGCCAGAGCGAGCCCCGCGTGGAGCGGTACGCACGCCAGTCGGAGGGGCTCTGGCTCTTCAGCGAGACCACCGGGCTGGACGCGATGCTGCGGCTCGACTCCATCGGGTGCACGATCGCGCTGAGGGACGTGTACGAGCGGGTGCTCCGGCGCTCTGCGGCGCCGAACCGGACCTGACCGAACCAGAAATAGATACGATGGCAAAGACCCAGACCAAGGAACGCGCTCCCGACACCCAGGCCGAGGCCGAGGTGCAGGCCGAGCAGCAGCCGCCGGCGCCTTCGCGGGAGGCGGAGCGGCAGTGGCGGGAGGCGGAGAAGCCCGCGGGGACGGACGAGGAGCTGCTCCGCTCGCTCCCCCGGGAGAAGCTCCGCAAGATGGCGTACGACATGCTCCTGGGCCGCCGCTTCGAGGAGAAGACGGCCGAGGCGTACGCCCTCGGCAAGATCGGCGGCTTCTGCCACCTGTACATCGGGCAGGAGGCGGTGGCGGTGGGCGCCATCCACGCGCTGGAGCGCGAGGACTACGTGATGACCGCCTACCGCGAGCACGTGCACGCCCTGCAGTGCGGGGTGGAGCCCGGCCCGATCATGGCGGAGCTGTACGGCCGCGCCGACGGCTGCTCCAAGGGGAAGGGCGGCTCCATGCACATGTTCTCGGCGGAGCACAACTACCTGGGCGGCCACGGGATCGTGGGCGCGCAGGTGCCGCTGGCGCTGGGGGTGGCGTGGAAGATCAAGTACCGCAAGGAGCCCCGCGTCATGCAGGTGTACATGGGCGAGGCGGCGGTGAACCAGGGGGCCTTCCACGAGTCGCTGAACATGGCGGCGCTCTGGAAGCTCCCGCTGGTGGTGATCGTGGAGAACAACCGCTTCGGGATGGGGACGGCGTGGGAGCGCGCCTCGTCGCTGTACGACATCTCGCAGAAGGCCAGCGCCTACGCCATGCCCTCGGCGGTGGCGGACGGGATGGACGTGCTGGACATGTACCGGGTGGCGAAGGAGGCGGCGGACCGCGCCCGCGCCGGCGAGGGCCCCACGCTGATCGAGGCGCGCACCTACCGCTTCGTGGGCCACTCCATGTCGGACCCGGTCTCGGGCGTGTACCGCACCAAGGAGGACGTGGAGCGGGAGAAGCTCAAGGACCCCATCCGCATCTTCGCCGACCTCCTGGCCAAGGAGGGGATCCTCTCGCAGGAGGAGCTGGAGGGGATGGACGCCGAGGTGAAGCGCATCTCCGAGGAGGCCGCCGACTTCGCCGACAAGTCCCCGGAGCCCGCCGCCGAGGAGCTGTACACCGAGGTGTACGCCGAGGAGGACGTGAACGGCCGCCTCTACTTCGACGGCCGCCGCTGAGCGGGATGATTTGAGTTAGGGATCGTGACCCGAAGGGCGGAGACGCCGCGCGGTTTGCGGCGGCTCCGTCCGCGCAGCGGCGGTCGTTTCGCCGCTACGCGGATAGAGCCCGACCCCGGCGCCAGCCGGGGGAACTCCCAGATAGACGGATAGCCGAGACATGGCCGTAATTACCTACCGCGAGGCCCTGAACCAGGCCCTCGCCGAGGAGATGGAGAGGGACCCGGACGTCTTCCTGATGGGCGAGGAGGTCGGCGTCTACAACGGGGCCTACAAGGTGTCCAAGGGGCTGCTGGACCGCTTCGGCGAGATGCGGGTGGTGGACACCCCCATCACGGAGCTGGGCTTCGCCGGCCTGGGCGTGGGCGCGGCGATGACGGGGCTGCGCCCGGTGATCGAGTTCATGACCTGGAACTTCGCCATGCTGGCGTTCGACCAGATCTACAACTCGGCGGCGAAGCTCCTTTCCATGAGCGGCGGCCAGTTCCCCATCCCGGTGACCTTCCGCGGGCCCACGGGGGCGGCGCTCCAGCTGTCGGCGCAGCACTCGCAGGCGCTGGAGTCGCAGATCGCCCACTACCCGGGGCTCAAGGTGGTGGTCCCCGGCACGCCGGCGGACGCGAAGGGGCTCCTCAAGGCGGCGATCCGCGACGAGGACCCGGTGTGCGTGTTCGAGGGGGAGATGCTGTACAACCTCAAGGGCGAGGTCCCGGAGGACCCCGACTACGTGATCCCCCTGGGGGTGGCGGAGCTGAAGCGGGAGGGGAGCGACGTGTCCATCATCACCCACGGGAAGATGATCCACGTGGCGCTCCAGGCGGCGGCGCAGCTCGAAAAGGACGGGATCGACGCGGAGGTGCTGGACCTGCGCTCGCTCCGCCCGCTGGACACGGAGGCGATCCTGAACACGGTGGCGAAGACCAACCGCGTGGTGCTGCTGGAGGAGGGGTGGCCCTACGGCGGGATCACGGCCACGGTGGCGGCGATGATCCAGGAGGAGGCGTTCGACGAGCTGGACGCGCCGGTGCTGCGCGTGACGCAGGCGGATGTCCCCATGCCCTACGCGAAGGGGCTGGAGAAGGCGGCGAAGCCGAGCGCGGAGCTGGTCATCCAGAAGGTCAACAAGGTCCTGTACCGCTAAAAAAGCCCTCAGGAGACGGACACGTGGCAACCAAGGTCTACATGGAGGCGCTCTCCCCCACGATGGAGGAGGGGCGGCTCGTCACCTGGCTCAAGAACGAGGGCGACGAGGTCAAGGAGGGGGACCTCCTGGCCGAGGTCGAGACGGACAAGGCGACCATGGAGCTGGTGGCCCGCGGGTCGGGGGTGCTCCGCAAGCGGATGATCGCGGACGGCGAGACGGCGAACGTGGGGACGGTGATCGCGGTGATCGCCGGCGCGGACGAGGACGTGTCGGCGCTGACGGGCGCCGCCGAGGCTACCGCGTCGCAGGCGGCCTCCACCACGGAGGCCCCGGCCAGGGAGACGGTGGAGGCGGTGGCCTCCGGCGGCGACGTGGGGAAGGGCGCGGCGCCCACCCCCACTCCGGACTCGAAGACGCGGGCGGCGACGGGGGAGGGGCAGCCCTCCGTCGTGCAGTCGGGCGGCGGGAGCAACGGGCAGCGAGAGGGCGGGCGCGTGAAGGCGTCGCCGCTGGCGCGGCGGCTCGCGACGGAGGCGGGGGTGGAGATCTCGGGGCTGCAGGGGAGCGGGCCGGGCGGGCGGATCGTGAAGCGCGACATCGAGCAGGCGGCGCAGGGCGGGGCGCAGCGTCCCGCGGCGGCGGCGGCGCTCCGGCCGCGGAGGCGCAGGCCCCGGCGGCGGAGGCCGCTCCCGCTCCGGTGGCCGCGGGCGCGGGGCACCGCGACCTCCCGCTCTCGCAGATGCGGAAGACCATCGCGAAGCGGCTCTCGCAGTCCATCGGGCCGGTGCCGCACTTCTTCCTCACGGTCGAGGTCGACATGGGGGAGGCGATGGGGGTGCGGAAGCGGATCAACGAGCGCTTCGCGGACCAGGGGATCAAGGTCTCCCCCAACGACCTGGTGATCAAGGCGGTGGCCTCGGCGCTGCGCCGGCACCCGTGGGTGAACGCCTCGTGGACGGGCGAGTCCATCCGCCTCTTCGACGTGGTGCACGTGGGGGTGGCGGTGGCGGTGGAGGAGGGGCTGATCACCCCGGTGATCCGCGACGCGGACCGCAAGGGCGTGGGCGAGATCGCGCAGGAGGTGAAGGAGCTGGCCGGGCGCGCCCGCGAGAAGAAGCTGAAGCCGGAGGAGTACACGGGCGCCACCTTCTCCATCTCCAACCTGGGGATGTTCGGGATCGAGCAGTTCACGGCGGTGATCAACCCGCCGGAGGCGGCGATCCTGGCCGTGGGCGCGGTGGAGGACAAGGTCGTCGTGGTGAACGGGGAGATGACCATCCGCCCGCGGATGCACGTCACGCTCTCCTGCGACCACCGGGTGATCGACGGCGCGACGGGGGCGCAGTTCCTCCAGACGCTGAAGAAGTACCTGGAAGACCCGATGATGATGATCGCCTGAGACTCCAGGTGATCCGGATGGTGGAGCGCCCCCGGCCGGGATCGGTCGGGGGCGCTTCGTATGTGGGGTCATATCAATGTTTGGCGGAAACCCCTGGGCGGTTTAGCTTGCATTAAAAGGCTGACCCCTCGAATCGTAGCAAGGAAGAATGGAATCTTCGTATACGGCGGTGGTGCAACAGCGAGGAGCCTGGTGGGTCGGCTGGATCGAAGAGGTCCCCGGTGTGAACTCCCAGGGTGAGTCGCGGGAAGAATTGATGGTCAATCTCAGCTCCGCTCTGGAGGAAGTGCTGGAGATGAACCAGGCGGACGCATCGCCGCAGCCCTGAACCCGATGCTTCGCTGGCGAGCCGGTCTCTGGAGTGTCTGCTTCGCACTAGCCGCCTGTCTCTCCCCGGACCCCGAGCAGACGGTCCGACACCGGCACCCGAACGGGCTGTCGCTCGACCTCCCGGACTCCCTCGTCGTGGAGCGGACATCCGACGGGTTCCGCGTCCGCCCGCCGGGCACCGGGAACGCGGTGCGGAACCCGGTCGAGGTGGTCGCGAGCCTCCGCCCCGGCGGGGCGCGACCGGGAGGTGGACGCTGGAGCACCCGGCGCGGCGCGCGATATCGGGTGCTGGAGGACGAGGGTGGCTCCGGCGGCGCCGGCTACCGGCTGGAGGCGTGGAAGAAGCATCCCGGCGGGCACGTCCGCTTCGAGCAGTACACTCAGCGGGAGGGCGGCGCACCCGACTTCGCACTCGCGTGGCGGGTGATCGGGGGCAGCGGAGTGGAGCGGTAGATGCATCCCATGGGAGCGCTTTACATGATGGCGGCCACGGTTGGCGGAAGCGTCCGGAGCGTTTAGCTTCCACGTTGGAACAAATACTCCGGCTGGAGGAGAGTATGGCCTCACGCGCAGTCGACCTGAACCAGGCCCAGACCCAGCTCACCGAGCTGGTAGACCATGCCTCCCAATCAGGTGAGGAGGTGCTTCTCACCCGGGAGGGCGAGGCGGTAGCCAAGATCGTCCCCCTGGTCCGCTCCCGGCCGGCGCGCCGCTTCGGCAGCGCCCGGGGACAGGTCACGGTGCCGGACGACTTCGATGCTCCGCTGGACGATTTCCGCGACTACATGTAGACGGTCGCACACGTGACTCTGCTGCTGGACACGCACGCATTCCTGTGGTTCGTCGCCGGCGATCCGAAGCTGAGCGCGACCGCGCGTGCCCTGATCGAGGACCCCCGCAATCGTGTGCTGCTCAGCGTCGTGAGCCTGTGGGAGATCGTCGTGAAGACGAGCCTCGGGAAGCTCCCACTGGGCAAGACGATTGCCGAGCTGGTGCGTGACGACATCCAAGGTAATGACGTGGAGCTTCTTCCCATCCACGTGGGGCATCTCGTCACACTCGCCGGTTTGCCACTGCACCACCGCGACCCGTTCGACCGGCTGCTGGTAGCTCAGGCACAGACCGAAAGCATTCAGCTGGTGAGCACGGATGGCGTGCTGGACGCCTACGGCATATCCCGCCTGTGGTGAGCCATGCCGATCAACAAGCTGGTGCAATCACCTGTTACGGAGCCGGACCTGTCAGCCACATACGCAGAGATGGCAGCTGACGAAGAGCGTGAAGCCGAGGCGAGCGAATGGACCGATGCGCTGCTCTCCGACTGGACCGGCGAAACCTCGTGAACGCCGGATGCACGAAGGGGCCCGGGACTGATCCCGGGCCCCTCCGTCTTCTCGGCCGCTCAGCGCCTCACTGCGACCCGGGACGGGGCACGTGCGGCCCGCGGCCCTGGGTGAAGACCACGATCGCCCCGGCGGCCGCCCGCCGCCCGTAGCGGATCTGCGCCTCGATCGCCGGGACGAACTCCACGCTCTCCAGCTCACGGACGCGGATGTTGAGCAGCTCGCGCCCCCCGGCGGGGATCACCTGGTTGTCGATCACCACCGCCGAGCAGCCGTGCTCCATCCCCGCCTGCCGGGAGAGGGTGACGCAGATCTCCTGGATCGTCTGCGTCCCCGGATAGTAGATCTCGGTCACGTTCACCCCCGAGAAGCGGCGCAGCAGGTCGCCCACGTGGACGGCCACCGCGTCGATCCTGTCCAGGTCCTCGCGGATCATCAGGTCGCGCCGCACCGGGCTCGCCCGGGTCCGCCGGGCCTCGGCGGCGAGGGCGGTCACGATGAGCGGCTCCAGCCACGCCTCGTTGCGGGCGATGGCCACCCGCACCTCCGCCGTCCCCGCGCCGCGGATCTCCACCTGCTGCACCCGCGTCCCGTAGTCCGCGTGCGCGATCTCCACCCGGCGCACCCCGGGCGGCACCGAGTCGAACGAGAACGACCCGTCCCGCGAGGTGGTCCGCTCTTCGCTCCGGCCGTCGAGCCGGACCTTCGCCCCCGCGACCGGGGTCTTGGTCTCCGCGTCGGTGAGGGTCCCGGCCAGGCGGACCGGGGACGCCGCCGTCATGCGCGCGGCGAGCCCGGAAAGGGTGAGGTCGAAGCGGGACGCCCGCTCCGTGCTGGCCCGCACCTCCGTGGCGGCGTCCGTCACCAGCCCCACCCGCGCCACCACCGGGACGCCGGCGGGGACCGTGCACGCCAGGTAGTGTCCCAGGTAGTCGGTGAGGACCGACACCCGCCCGGCGGGGACGTCGCCGGAGGCGGCCCAGGAGAGGATCACCGGCACGGCCACCGGGGGCGCCTCCGTCCCTTCCTGCCGCACCGTCCCGGCCACCACTCCCGTTCCCGCCTTCCGCTCCACCAGGCCGCAGCGCGAGGCCAGGAGCGGGGCGAGGGGCGGGATGGCGAGCTGCGCCGCGCCCTCCCGCTCGCGGCGCAGCTCCACCTCCACCCCCTCCGGGGCGAACTCCAGCGAGTCGGCGCGCGGGTGGTCGAAGGTGAGGGTGTAGCGCCCCTCCGCCACCTCGGCCAGTCGGAAGCGGCCGTCCGGGCCGGTGCTCGTCTCCACCGAGGTGCCGGCGAGGCGCACGCGCGCCCCCGCCAGCGGGACGGAGCGGGTGCTGTCCCAGACGGTGCCGGCCAGCGCCGCGCGGGTGTTCGAGCGGACCAGCCGCCCCTGCGCGTCGCGGAGCTCCACCACCTCGCCGGACTCCTCCTTGAAGCGCCCGATCCGCTTCCGCTCCATGGAGATCAGCCCGGCCTGCACGGCCTGCACCTCCACCAGGGGGACGCGGATGCGCCAGCGGGGGATGATCCACTCCCCGGTGGGGAGCCGCTCGAAGTCCATGCGCCCGCCGAGCTGCCCCGTGGGGCCGGACATGATCAGCCCGGTGTAGGTGTACTCCAGCCGCCGCAGCTCCCCCGTCTTGGGATCCAGCCAGAGCGTTCCCCTCACGTCGGGGACTCTGCGGCCGCGCACCGGCTCGAACGCCAGCCCCGCCAGCTCCCGGTCCTCCCCGGTCCCCGGCTCGGCGCGGAAGCAGTGGGTGGCCAGGAAGGCGTCGGAGAGGAGCACCTGCGCGTCGGGGCCGTGGTAGTCCACCGAGTCGCCCATGGTCTGGACGAAGCCGTGCCGGGCCAGGCGCTCGGCGGAGACGCTCACGAAGGGGCTGGTGGTGGAGCCGGTCCTGCGCACCGTCCGCTCCGACTCCACCACCATGGTGCTCGGGACCAGGACCCGGTCGTGCCGGAAGATCTCCACGCGGTACGGCTGGCGCCGCTCGGTCCAGGCGGCGGCGTTCAGCGCCTTGCGCGCCTCCTCCCAGAGCGCCGCCGTCTGCCGGCCGGCGTCGGGGAGCGGATCGCAGCGCTTCCCGTCCCGCGCCCCGCTCGCCCCCTGCACCACCAGCGCTTCCAGCGCGACGGGGCGCGCCCGGCTCACCAGGCGGTGCACCAGCGTCTCCCCGTCGGCGAGCTGGAGCGCGGGGGAGGCGGCGCTCTCCCGGCCGATCCGCTCCGCCCGGAGCGTGTAGCGGCCGGCGGAGGGGGCGCGGACCAGGAAGCGCCCGGCCGCGTCGCTGAAGGCGCCCTCCACCTGCTTCCCGGTGGCGTCGAGCAGCACCACCAGCACGCCGCCCACCGGGCGGCCGCTCTCCGCGTCGACCAGCTCGCCGCGGACGGACTGGGCGGAGAGGGGAGCGCCGCAGAGGAGGGCGGCGAGGAGCGGGGCGGAGGTCTTCCAGCGCGGCATGGCGGAACGGGAGGGCGGGGGGAGATGCGAGGTCACGTTCGGGGCTGTAGGAACAAGATGCGGCGCGGCCGCGCCGGGAGAAAGGACGCCGTGCACCGTCGGGGCGGGACTACCGCATGTTTCCCGGCACGAAACAGCCCCCCTCCCGCCGTGGGAGGGGGGCTGCGCCCGCCGGGCCGGTACGATCGGTCAGCGCGGCCGGGTCCAGATCACGATCACCCCGCACCCGGCCGTCCGCCTGTTGAACTCGGGCGGCACCTGCGAGCCCCCGCGGTAGATCTCCAGCCCCTGCACGTCGCGCGCGTGGATCTCGTCGATGTTGAAGCCGGGTCCGATGGTGGCTCCGTCCACGTAGTACTGGATGGGGCAGTTGCGCGCGCCGGAGCGCGCCATGGTGGCGTACGAGTCGCCGCGCTGCGAGCGCGGAGCGAGGCGCACCCCCGACACCCGCCGCAGCGCGTCGCTCAGGTACGAGGGGTTCTGCTTCTCCAGCTCGGCCCGGGTGATGAACGCCCCGAAGCCGGTCCGGCGGCGGCGGTCGAACCCCGCGCGCTCCAGGTACTCGGCGCCGAAGTCCCGCCGCGCCTCGGCCTTCACCTCGATGGCGGCCACCGGGATGGCCTCCACGTCCAGCGTGAAGGCGGCGCTCACCGCCTCTCCCGGCTGCACCTTCACCAGCCCCAGCCGGGAGGCGTATCCCAGCCGGCGGACCTCCACCGTCTGCGTCCCGGCGGGGAGCCCCACCATGCGCAGCCTCCCGGAGGCGTCGGTGGTGGCGGCCAGGGTGGTCCCCACCACGGACACGCGGGCGCCCATCACGGGGCGTCCCGACTGCCCGGAGGTCACGGTGACCAGCAGGGCGCCGCTCTCCCCCTGGGCGCGGGCTTCCCCGGCGTGCAGGAGCGGGACGGCGGCCAGGAGCGCGATCGCGAGGGCGCGCAGCGGCGGGAGGGAGCGGCGAGGGGCCATGGGAGGAGGGGGCTCGGGTTGCGGCGCGACCGGCGTACCTGAAGTAATGCGCAACAAGATCTGTCGCGTCAAGGACTTGGATCGCCGTCTCCGGCCTCCTCGGGGGAGGCCCGGCGAAGCTCGTTCACCAGCCGGTGGCTGTGCCGCGTGGTTTCCGGCTCGCGGAAGCGCCGGGCGAGGCGGAGGACCACCTCCACCGCGGTGGCCAGGTCCATCCGGTGTCCGGGGGAGACGTACACCGGCTTCACCCCGGTCCGGGTGCGCACGGCCATCCCCACCGTCTCCCCCTGGTGCACGATCGGCGCCGTGGAGCCGCGCTCCTCCCCCAGGGGGCCGTGCGTCCCCACCAGGAGCGACTTGGCGCACCCCACGGAGGGGACGTCGAAGAGGAGCCCGCCGTGGCACGCCACGCCGAAGCGGCGGGGGTGCGCGGTACCCTGCCCGTCGAACACCAGCACGTCGGGCCGGCGCTCCAGCCGCGCCCAGGCCGCGGCGATGGGGGGGAGCTCGCGGAACGAGAGGTAGCCGGGGACGTAGGGAAAGACGAGGTCGGCGGCCACGGCGGCCTGCGCCACCGGGAGCAGCGACTCCACGTCGAGCACCACCACCCCCGCGTACCCCCGGCGCGAGAAGCGGCGGAAGGACACGTCGGCGCCCCCCGCCAGCCGGGGCGCGAAGCCGGGCGGGGGCTCCGGCACCAGCCGCTCCCGCAGCTCGGTCTGGATGCGCTTCGCCTCCTGCGGGGTGACGTCCCAGCGGTGCTCCATCCTCCCTCTCCTCCTGGCGGTTCGCGAGCGGCCTGCCCTGGTCCGCCCCGCGGGGGATGCGTATGTTGTGCCGGAACCCCAAAACCTCCGACCACGGGACCGAAGGGCATGGAACGGACGCGCTTCATCGAGCATCACGGGAAACGCATCCTCCTCCTGGACTACTCCGGGATCCGGGACCCGGCCGAGGCGCTCCGCGAGATCGCGGCCTCCCGCGCCGTGGTGGCGCGCCAGCCGCACGGTTCGGTGCTGACGCTGACGCACGTCCAGGGCGCCCGCTACAACACCGAGGTGGTGCAGGCGCTCAAGGAGCTGGCCACGCACAACCAGCCCTTCGTACGGGCGGCCGCGGTGGTGGGGCTCTCGGGGCTGCAGCGGGCCGTGTACCGCACCATCCAGCTCTTCACCCGCCGCGCCCTCCAGCCGTTCGACGACCTGGAGGCCGCCAAGGACTGGCTGGTGGAGCAGGCCGGGGCGGCCCCGCGGGAGTGAGAACGCGGCGAGGGGCGCTCCGGGAGCGCCCCTCGCCGCGTTCACGTCTTCCCGCCGCGCCGTCAGGTGGCGACGGTGTCGGACGGCGCCTCCTGCTGCTCTCCCCCGCCGCCGCACGTGCAGACCGGGCTCCCCGTCCAGAAGCTGCAGCTGCAGGTGCAGTTCCCGCTGGCCCTGCACGAGCCGTTCCTGCACGTGGCGGAGCAGGTGTCCGTTTCGTACGCGTAGGCGCGCTGGACCAGGCTGGGCGCCAGGAAGAGGACCGCGCCGGCCAGCAGGTTGAGGGCGGCCAGCTTCAGGACCAGCGCCCTGCGTGGGACGGTGCCGCTCATGGGACCTCCGTGGTGAGGGGGTGGGACTGCGGACGGGGAGACGGGCCGCCTCCCCCGCCGGCCCGGCCGCCGCTCCGCGGAGCGGGCCCGAGCCACTCCAGGATCTCCTGCTTGGCCAGGGCGTTCAGCGGCCCCGCGTACTCCCGGCGCACGGCGCCGTCCTCCACCAGGAGGGTGGCGGGGGTGGCGTCCACGCGCACCCGGTCGCGCAGGGTGGCGGAGTCCACCGCCACCACCTCCACGCGCCACCCCAGCGCGCCCCAGTAGCCCTCCGCCCCGGGGGAGCCCTCCAGCGTGGCGGCGACGATCCGCTCCGGCCGCCCCTCCAGCGCGGCGGCCAGGTCGATCCAGTTCCACATGTTGGCGCTCCCCGGGCGGCAGTCGGGGCCGAACAGGAGGAGGAGCCCGCGGCCGGCGCCGGCCAGCGGCGCCGTCCCTCCCCCGTCCAGGCGCCTCCCCACGGCGCCGTGCAGCGGCCTCCGGACGGAGGCGGAGGGGGTGGGCTCGCCGGGGTGGCGCAGCGCGGCGCGAAGCTCCCCCACGGCCCCGGCGCCGCGCCAGAGCACCAGCGCCAGGAGGAGCCCCAGCGCGCCCGCGGCGACCCTCCACACCGGGCGCGAGGCCGACGGTGAGGACTTCATCGGCGGTAGACCTCCAGGTGCTCGACGCCCAGGGAGTCGCGGCGGACGCCGTACACCCGGCCGCCGCGCACCCGCAGGGGCTCGAATCCGGCGGGGTAGCGGACGCTCCCGCGCGGGGCGCCGTCGGGGCCGTACTCGTCCCACACCCGGGAGCGCCCCTCCCACTCGTCGCCCACGTCGAAGCGGCGCGCGGCCACGCCGCCGCCCTCCAGCCCCAGCACCCCCGAGAGGGCGGGGCGCACGGCGGCGAAGTGCTTCCGGTTGACGGCTTCCAGGAGGAGCATGGGGATCCCGGCGCCGTACATCCCCCGCTCCTGCGCCTCGCGCAGGTTGGCGACGCGCTCCCGCCGGGTGAGGGCGCGGTGGGTCCACCGCCGGGTGATCCTGCGCACCTCCCCGCCCGGAGCCGCGCGGTACACGGCGTACGGACCGCCGGGGACCAGGGCGATCCCCCCGTCGGGGTAGGCGTCCCAGACGGGGGAGGGGGTGAAGTGCGGCGCGTTGGTCCAGTGGTTGGAGACGGTGCCCGGCCCGTAGGAGCGCTGCTCGGCCACGACGGGGGGAACGGCGAAGTCCAGGACGGTGTCCCGCAGCCGCGCCAGGGTGTCCAGCCGCACCACCCACCCCCGCTGCCGCTCGGGGCGGACGGCGAAGGGGTCGCTGTGCACCTCCAGCAGGAAGCCGCCGCGCCAGGCGCGCAGCTTCCGCCCGGTGCGGACGATCCCCTCCCTGGCGCCGGGGACGGGCCGCTCGGTCCGCAGCAGGGCGCCCGCGGGGGTGACGAGGGTGAGCCGCTGGTGCTCGCGGTCCCACACCGCCAGGTTTCCGCTCCAGGGGAGGACGTCCAGGCTGGCGGGGTCGCGGTACTCGCCCGGACCGTCCCCCGTCCCGCCGAAGCGGAACAGGTATTCGCCGCGCGCGTCGAACGCCCTGACCGCGCGATCCATGCGGTCCAGCACGTAGACGGTGTCGCCCCCGCGGCTCACGGCCACGTCCGCGACCTCGCCGAACAGGTAGCGGTCGTCGCCGTCCTCGGCCCCCAGCGCGAGGAGCCTCCGCTCCGGGCCGACGTCCGCGGCGCTCTCCGGCGGGGGGAGCTCGCCGGCGTCCACGCGGGCGGCCACGGGCGCGCGCACCGGTCCGGCGTAGAGGGCGGACGCCAGCTCGGCCTCGAACCGCCCGTCCCCGCACCCGGCGAGGAGGGCGGCCAGCGCAGCGGCGAGCAGGGCCCGGCGCCTCACCGGCGGGGCTCCCGCGGGAGGAACAGCGCGCCGACCCGCTCCACCTCGTTGCGGGAGGGGAGGTCGCGCCGGCTGTACAGGACGACGGAGCCCCCCTCCACCAGGAGCCAGCGCGCCCCGCGCAGGGCCGGGCGGTCGGCGGGGGCGGCGCGGAGGGGGGCGGGCGCGGCTTCCCGCGCGCAGGGAGGCACCTCGGCGGTGAGGGCGAAGGCACGCACCGGGACGCGTCCGGCCGGGTCGCGCAGCAGCGCACAGAGCCGGCCGGCTTCCCCCGGGGGGACGGAGTCCGTCCGCACCAGGGCGGCCAGGGGGAGCGCTTCCCCGACCGGGCCGGCGAGCGCGTACCGGTAGGGGACGGGCGAGGAGGCGCGCCGGTTCAGCTCCATATCGACGCTGCGGTGGCGGAGCCCGGCGTACGACTCGATCCCCCGCACGGCCAGCCAGCACCCGGCGGCGAGCAGCAGGAGCACCAGGGCGGCGAACTGCGCGCCGTCCAGCGCGTCGAGGTCGGGGAGGGTGAACAGCCGCGAGACCCAGCGGCGCGGGGAACCGGGCATCGGGACGGGCATGGAGGCGGGACTGCACGCGGGCGGAGGGGGTCTTCCGCCCATGCAATGACGGCAATGTACCGGACTCCCACCCGTTACGCAACAGCTGTCGTCAAACGTATGGTAGGGGACACGAAGTGGACACCCGGGAGAGGGAGAGACGGATGGAGGCGGCGATCCTGGCGGTACCCTACGACTCGGCACAGCGCGAATGGCGGATGGGGCGCGGCCCCGGACGGCTGCTGGGGGCGGGGCTGGCGGAGGCGCTGCGCGCCCGCGGGCACGCGGTGGCGGTGGAGTGGGTGGAGGCGGAGACGGCCTTCCCGGCGGAGGTAGCCACCACCTTCCAGCTCGCCCGGAGGCTGTCGGAGCGGGTACGCGCGGCGGCGCCGAGCTTCCCGCTGGTGCTGTCCGGGGGGTGCTTCGCGGCGCTGGGGGTGCTGGGGGGGACGGGGGCGGACGCGGTGGTGTGGCTGGATGCGCACGGCGACCTGAACACGCCGGAGACGACGCGCAGCGGCTTCCTGGACGGGATGGCGCTGGCGACGGCGACGGGGCGGTGCTGGGCCGGGCTGGCCGCGGCGGTCCCCGGCTTCCGCCCCGTCCCGGACGACCGCGTGGTGCTGGTGGGCGGGCGCGACCTGGACGCCGGCGAGCGGGCGCTCCTGGACGGCTCGCCGGTGGCGCACGTGCAGTCGGCGCGCGACCTCGCGCCGGCGCTGGACGCACTGGCCGGGCGGGCGCGCAGCGTCTACCTGCACGTGGACCTGGACGTGCTGGACCCCGCGGAGGCGCGCGCCAACGGCTTCGCGGTGCCGGGGGGGCTGACGGTGGAGGAGGTGGAGGGGGTGGTCCGCGCCGTGGCCACGCGCTTCTCCCTGGTGGGCGCGACGCTCTCCGCCTACGACCCCCGGTTCGACCCGGAGGGGCGGGTGCCCGCTGCGGCCGTCCGGATCGCGGCGGCGGTGCTGGAGGCGGCCCGGGACTGACCCGCGGGCAGCCCCCTGCTCCATGGTCGTCGGCGGGGCGCTCCCTCCGGAATCCGCCAACTCGCTTCGCTCAAACAGTGCGGATTCCTCCGGGAGCACCCTACCCCCTCTCCCAGCATTGGGAGAGGGGGCCGGGGGGGTGAGGGCCCGCTGTTCGCCGTATCCATAAGATCCTCTCGGAGGGAGACCCGCCGCAGTTTGGCGGGGCTCACTCCGGGGCGGTGAGACTCGCGCGGTTTGCGAGGCTCACCGCCCCCGCGCAGGAGACCGGCCGCTGTTTGGCCGGGCTCCGGAGCGGCCCCCAAAGCTCAAGGCTTCACCCGGTGCGTGTCCTTGTTCCGGTTGCCGTCCAGCGAGTGCTCCAGCTTCAGGTGCGGCTCCGGCTCCCTGCGCAGCTCCTCCGGAACCTCGTCGCCCACCGGCCCCTTGGCGATGGTGGTCCCGCCGTCCACCAGCCACAGCGCCCCGGTCACGTAGCTGGCCTCGTCCGAGGCGATGAACGCGTACACGTTGGCGATCTCCTCCGGCGTCCCCCTGCGGGCCAGCGGGACGGCCTGCACCAGCGACGTCTCCATCTTCCCGTCCATGGGCCCGGTCTCCTTGTGCGTCCACGCCGTGTCGATGGGCCCCGGGCAGACGCAGTTGGCGCGCACCCCGTACTTGGCCTGCTCCACGGCCACGCCGCGCATGAAGGAGTGCATGAACCCCTTGGTGCCCCCGTACGGGGAGTTCTGCGCCAGGCCGATGAACCCCGACTCGGACCCCGCGGACACCACGTTGCCGCGCGTCTTCTGCAGGTGCGGGAGGGCGTACCGGGTCATCAGGAAGGCGGAGCGCAGGTTCATGCGCACGGTGCGGTCGAAGTCCTCCACCGGGTAGTCCTGCGTCTCGGCGGTCACCAGGAAGACGCCGGCGTTGTTGACCAGCACGTCCAGCCGGCCGAACTCGTCGATCGCCTTCTGCACGCAGTCGCGGGCGTTGTCCTCCTCCGCCACGTCGCCGCCGAACGCCACGGCCTTCCCGCCCCAGCCCACGATGGCGCGGGCCACGTCCTCGACGGGGTCGCTGGGGAGCCCGCTCACCACCACGCTGGCGCCCTCCTTGGAGAACTTGTGGCAGATCGCCTCCCCGATCCCGGTGCCGCCGCCCGTGACGATGGCGACCTTGCCCTGCAGCCGTCCGGCCATGTTCGCCTCCTCCTCTCTATTCAAGTGATCGGAACGGGCGGGGCGGGAGCAAGGCGCGTACCCGGCTCAGTGGATGCGGAAGACCGTCACGTCGATCCCCACGAACACGCCGTGCCGATGCACGTCCAGCGTCCGCGTGCCGTCGGCCGATTCCCGCAGCCCCTCCACCCTCTGGACGCCGTAGCCGACCACGATCGGCATCCCGCGGACGCCGAGGGTGACGAAGGCTCCGGGCGCCAGGACCTGGCTCCATCCCACCTGGGCCCCGTCGTCCACCTGCGTCCCGCCGCCCGTGCGGCGGGAGGAGAGGGTGCCCAGGTCCAGGAGGGAGGCGAACAGGGAGACGGAGCCGAACGGCACCCCGGCGCTCAGCTCCAGCCCGACGGGGAGCGCGAGCCCGTAGTAGCTCTCCTCCGCCTCGCCCGCCGGGGTGCCGGACGCGCCGGTGGCGAGGCCCCGGGCCGTCTCCTTCCCGAATGCTCCGCCCACGAAGCCGGTGACGGACACCGCCAGCGGGCCCCACGACTCGCCGCTCCTCACCCGCTGCGGGAGGCTCCATCCCTCGGGGGGGTCGAACTGGTTGCGCTTGGCGCGGTACGAGCCCACCGGCGCGCTGACGGTCCGCAGCGCGGTGGCCACCTCGTCCGCGCTCCGCGCGGCCGCCAGGGTGGACGCGAAGCCCAGGTACTTCATCCCGGTGGGTCCCGCGGCCGCCCTGAGCACGGGCTGCTCCACGACCCATCCCACCAGCGCCGAGTAGTCGCGGCCCGCGAGCGCCTCGTTGAGCCGGGCCGCGTCGGCGAGCGCTCCCCGCAGCGGGGAGCTTCCCGGCTGCAGCGTGGTGGGGACGATCTCCAGCGCGGTCCCGACCGTCTGCAGCAGGGTCCCCGAGGCCCGGACGAACTGCTCGGCCCGCTCCCGGTACCCGGCCCCGGCGTCCGCGGAGTGCAGCAGCGTCGCGACCTCCTCCGCCGTGCGGAGGTGGCGCTCCAGCTTCGCCAGCTCCACGCGCCGGGCCGCCAGCGACGCCAGCAGCGCCGACCCCCGCGGGTCGGCGCGCCGCCACCCCTCGCGGCGGAGCAGGTCGTCGGCCAGGTGCGCGGCGAAGAACGACCGCCCGGCCGGCTCCGTCAGCAGCTCCCTCACCCCCTCGCCACCGTCGGCGGCGTACTCGTGGGCGAGAGCCCCGACCAGGCGCAGGGCGACGCGTCCGGTAGCGTCCCCCTTCAGGTCGGCGGCCTCGGACAGGAGCGCCGACAGCGTCGCGGCCGGCTCGCTCCCCCGGCGGAGCGCGGAGGCGTGCCTGAACACCAGCCCCAGCCCGACGAGATAGGCCCGCGCCCGCTCACGGTCCGCGGCGGTCACCGTGGCCGGGAGGGCGGGATCGAGGAGGGAAACGACGGAGTCGGTCCCGAGCGTCTTCGGGAGGAGCTGGAGGTCTTCGGACACCGCGGTGCGGACCGCCGGCATCAGCGTCTGGAAGGTCCCGATCCGGATCTCGCGCATCAGCGCGTACGAGCGCGGGAAGCCGTGCCGCACGAAGGGGTGCTTCTCGACCTCCCGGCCCAGGTTGAGGACGAAGGCGTAGACCGCCTCGTCCTTGGCGCGCTCCACGAAGAAGGTCCTCGCCCCCTCGGCGAGCACCGCCGGAACCGATGCCCCCGCGGCGCCCGGGACCGCGGCGGAGACGGGCACGGCCGTCGACGGGTCCACGCCGGCGGAGGGAACGCCCCCAGCCGTGGACGAGTCCGGCCGGGCGAGGGCGGCGAGCAGGCCCATGGCGGCGTCGAGCTGCGCGAGCCCGGGAACGACGGAGCCCGTGTCGAAGGGGCTCTCGACGAACTTCACCACGGCGGGGCAGAGCCTCCGCAGCTGCGAGACCCGCGGCGCCGGGGCGTCCGCCAGGGCCCCGGCGAGCTCCGCGGTGAGGGCGGTGCGCTCGACGACGGTCTCCGTCGGGACCCGGCGGTCGGCGGCCGGGGCGCAGGACGGATCGGGCTGCTGGGCGGCGAGCCGGGACGCGCCCAGGGCGAGGGCCAGAGCGAGAGCGGGTGTCGTGATCGTGGGTCGCATGGTGGCGGCAGAATACGGGAGGAGACGTGAAGGGTGCAACGCCCGGAAGAGCCGGCCCTCACCGCCAGGACGCCAGCGCCACCCCCGCCCACGCCGCCACCACCACTTCGGCCGCCAGGAGCGCCGCGTAGGTGAAGGGGATGCGGCCGGGGGCGCCGCGCTCGCGGAGCGCCCGGCGCACCAGGCGCTCCGTGCCCACCACGCCCAGGCGCAGGAGCCAGAGGCCGAGGGCGCGGGGGGCCAGGAGGAGGAGGCGCGCCAGGG
The DNA here is from genome assembly GCA_963733105.1 of uncultured Gemmatimonadales bacterium. Classification (GTDB taxonomy): domain Bacteria; phylum Gemmatimonadota; class Gemmatimonadetes; order Longimicrobiales; family Longimicrobiaceae; genus JAFAYN01. The sequence goes on from CAVTCB010000020.1 coordinate 190,425, forward strand.
CGAGCACCACCACGAGGCCGCCCAGGTAGACGGGGAGGGCGATCAGGAGGCGGCGGAGCCCCTCGTCGTCGCGGCCGGGGCCGAAGAGCAGGAGGAGGAGGCCGCTCATGCCGGCGCCGATGACCAGCGCGGCGCCCCCTTCCTCCAGGTCGCGGAAGAAGGGGGCGAGGGGCTCCGGCGTGCCCCGGGAGCGGGCGCGGAGGAGGCGCGCGGCCAGGCGGTCGCGCGCGCGGCGGAGCGGACGGAGCCGCCGCGCGGCGAGGTCCAGGAGCGCGCCCGCCAGCACCGGCGCGAGCGCGGCCGCGAGCCAGGCGAGCCAGGCGGGCGGCGTCAGAAGGCGGGCATGGGCGGGAGCTGCGCGGACGGGTTGTAGTGGCGGAACACCTCCCGCGCCACCCGGCCGATCAGCAGGTGCGCGGGGGCGTCCACGGCGTAGGTGGTCTCGCGGTTCTCGCGCGTCATCACGCAGAGCGCCACCGGGGCGTCCGGGCCGTACACGATCCCGCAGTCGTTGCGGGCGCGGTCCACGTCCCCGCTCTTGTGCGCCACGGTCACGTCCTCCGGGAGCCAGCGCGTCAGCTTGCTCCCGTCCTGGTTGGCGCGGAGCATCGCCAGCGCCAGCGAGTCCAGCGCCGGGGACACCGCCCTCCCCGCGTGCAGCAGCGCGAACAGGCGCACCGTCTCGTCCGGGGTGGTCACGCCCAGCCCGTACTTCACCGACGAGTCCGGGGCCACCGAGGTGGAGCGCAGGAAGGTCTTGGAGTGGATGCGGGTGCGGGGGAGCCCCAGCGAGTCCATCTTGGCCCACACCGGGCGGACGTTGACCTTGTCCAGGATCAGGTTGGTGGCGGTGTTGTCGGAAAGGACGATCATCAGCCACGCCGCGTCCCCCACCGTGAGCGGGAGACCCGATTCCATGTACCGGAGCACGCCCGAGCCCCCCACCCGGTCCCTGGCGATCATCCCCATCCGCTCGTCCAGCCGGAGCGTCCCGCGGCGCACCTCGTCCAGGAGCGCCACCAGGATGGACACCTTGATCAGGGAGGCGCTGGGGAAGGGCTCGTCGCCGCGGATGGAGAGCTGCTCGCCGCTGCGCAGGTCGCGCACGCTCACCCCGGCCACGCCGGGGTAGCCGCGCAGCGCGCCCTCCAGCGCGCGGCGGAGCGCCACGGTGTCGGAGGCGGCGGCGCGGGCGGGCGCGGCGGCGCGCGGGGCGGCGGCGCACCCGGCGGCGGAGAGCGCCAGCAGGAGGAGGGGGAGGAGGAGCGGGACCAGCCCGCGCGGGGTCGGCTTCATCGGCACGGAAAGGGAGGGTGAGAGGTAAGCGGATGGGGCGCAAGGAGATCGCTTCCGGGGCGCGATCCGCGCGGCGACCGTCCCGAAATCCCTTGCTTGACGCGGTCTCCGGGGCCCCGTATCATGCGTCCCACTCGCTCAACGTACGCAGCACCTCCGCCCGGCGCCACCGGCCTCCCTGGCCGTTCCCACGCAGTCCCCGGCGCCCTCGACGCTCCCCGAACGGCATCGCTCCTTGACGATCCAACGGAAGCTGCTCCCCGCGCTCCTCCTCGCGGGGTCCCTGGCCGTCCCCGGCCTCCTCCCGGCGCAGCAGGCCGCCGCCCCGTCCACGCCCGCCGCGAAGCGCGATTCCTCCCTGGTGGCCATGGCCCGGGCCCAGCTCGGGCGCCGCTACCTGTTCGGCGGGGGCGACCCCGACGCGGGGTTCGACTGCAGCGGGTTCACCCGCTACCTCCTCCGCGCCCTCAACGTCCAGCTCCCCCGCACCGCGGCGGAGCAGTCCCACGCGGGGCGCGAGGTCCCGCGCGACCCGTCCAGGCTCCGCGTGGGCGACCTGCTCACCTTCGGGAGGGGGGGCCGCATCACCCACGTGGGGATCTACGTGGGGGAGGGGCGCTACGTCCACGCCAGCAGCTACGCGGGGCGGATCGTGGAGAGCCGCCTGGACCGCCGCGAGTCGTCGCTGGTCCGCGCCTGGATGGGCGTCCGCCGCCTCCTGGCCGACGCCCCGGGCGACAGCGCCTCCACCGGGCTGGCGGTCCGCTAGTCCACCCCGCTCCGCCGCGGCCGGCGGGGCGCCTCCCTCCGGCCCGCCGCCAGCCCCGCGGGCGGCACCTCGATCCGCCCCTCCGCGTCGATGCGGGCCCCGGTCTCCGGGAAGTCGGCGCGCGACAGCGAGTCGACGAGCGCCGCGGCGCGCCCCGTGAGGTCGCGCGACAGCTTCCCGGGCATCCGCTGCTTCGTGGCCCGCAGCTCTGCGGACACCACCCGCCCCCCCGCGTCCAGCGCGGCGCACGCCACGGCGCCCCGGTTCAGCGGCTCCGCGACGGAGAAGGGGCCGTAGGTGAGCAGGTTCCCCAGCGAGTACAGCACCAGCGTCCCCCCCCGCCACTCCGCGGCGCGCATCACGTGCGGGCCGTGCCCCACCACCAGGTCCGCGCCCGCGTCCGCCGCGGCCCTCGCGAACGCCACCATGTTGCCGCGGTTCTCGTTGTAGAAGGTCTCCACGGCGTTCGGCGTCCGCTGCGCCGTGCGCCCCTCCGCGCCCATGTGCATGGTCACCACCACGCGCCGGTGGCGCTCGGCCGCGCGCCCCACCACCCGGCGCACGGCGGCCAGGTCGCGCGCGTCGGGTCCCACCCACACGCTGAAGCCCAGGAACGCCACGGTGTCGCCCCCCGCGGTCACCGCCACGGTGGGGAGGGTGTCGGCGCCGGTGACGCGGACCCCCGCGTCCTCCAGGTGGCGGCGGGTGGTCCGCCACCCGGCCCGGCCGGCGTCGCCCGCGTGGTTGTTCGCCACGTTCCCCACCACCTCGGCGCTGTCGGCCACGCGGCGCAGCGCCGCGGCGGCCCCGATCGGCTGCCGGAAGGCGAAGCAGCGGGTGGACCCCTCCGGGCACTTGCGCGGCGCCGGCCCCTCGCCGATGGCGCCCTCCACGTTGAGGAGCACCACGTCCGCGTCCGCCACCAGGGGGCGAAGCGGGGCCAGGAGCGAGTCCGGGTCGGGGTAGGGCGCGAAGCGCACCCCGTACTTCGCCGTGGCGGAGTGCACCCAGTCCGGGGTCAGGTTGGTGCCCAGGGTCACGTCGCCCCCGGCGCACACGCGCACGGTGTCGGCGCGCAGCGCGGGCGGGCGCGCCACGCGGGGGATGCGGGCCTGCGAGGCCGCCGCCGCGGGGAGCACGAGGGCGAGGAGGAGGACGGGGGCGAATCGGACCGCGGACGTCACGTGGGCTCCGGGGAAGGAGGGGCGGGGTGGGGCGGGGTCAGCGCCGCGGCGCGGGGGGCCAGCTCCCGGCGCCACTCCAGGTAGCCCAGGGTGGCGAGGACCAGGAACACGGCGTACAGCCCGGCGGTGAGGTACAGTCCGCGGGACAGGAACATGGCGACGTACACCACGTCCACGGCCACCCACACCAGCCAGTTCTCCAGCTTCTTGCGCGTCAGCATCCACTGGGCGACCAGCGAGGTGCTGGCGGCGAGCGAGTCCAGGTAGGGGATGGCGGCGTCGGTGCTCCGGGCCAGCAGCGTCCCCAGCGCCACCGCGAAGGCGGCGCCGAGCGCCAGGAGGAGGACGCCCAGGCGGGCGGAGGTCCGCGACACGCGGAGCTCCGTGCGGCCGGCGCCGCCGTAGAGCCACTGGTACCACCCGTAGGCGTTCACCCCCACGTACACCACCTGGAGCCCCATGTCGGCGTACAGGCGCGCGCGGTGGAACACCACCACGTACAGCGCCACGTTGACGATGGCCGTGGGCCAGCTCCACACGCTCTGGCGGACGCTCAGATAGACGCTGACGACGCCGAAGGCGACGGCGAGCGCTTCGATCCAGCTCACGGGGACGGGTGCACGGGGAGAGGGCGGTGGGGACGCTGCGGAGCAAAGATAGCACCGGGGGCCGCCCGCGTCAGCCGCCCGCCAGCCGGGCCACGTATGCCCGCTCGTCGGGCCCCAGCCAGGGCGGCTCGCCGGCGGCGGCGTTCTCCGCCATGTGGCGCGGCGACGAGGTGGCGGGGATGGCCACGTGGCAGCGGGGGTCGCTGAGGATCCACTTGAGCAGCGCCTGCGCCCAGCTCCGCACGCCGAAGGGGTGGAGCGGCTCCAGCTCGGCGGCGGTGGGGGCGCGGCGCAGGAGCGTCCTTTCCCCGAACGGGCGCATCACCACCACGCCGATCCCCCGCTCCGCCGCCAGCGGGAGGATCTCCCGCTCCACCTCGCGCTCCAGCGGGTTGTAGGGCACCTGCACCACCGCGACGCGCCCGGTCTCCATCACCCGGCGCAGCTCCCCGAAGGCGGTGGCGGCGTAGTGCGTGGCGCCCACCGCCCCCACCTGCCCCTCGCCCCGCAGCCGCTCCAGCATCTCCAGCTGCGTGCGCCACGACACCAGGTTGTGCACCTGGTACAGCTCCACCCGGCCGCCGAAGAAGCGGAGCGCCCGCTCGGCCTGCGCCCGCCCCTCCTCGGCCGTCGCCGCCCACACCTTGGTGGCCACCAGCGCCGCGTCGCGCCGTCCCTCCAGCGCGCCGCCCAGCACGCGCTCGGCCTCGCCGTACATGGGGGAGGAGTCGAAGAGCGCGGCGCCGCCGGCGAGCGCCGCGTCCACCACGGCGCGGGCGCTCCGCTCGGCGGCAGTCCCGCGCACGTCGAAGGTCTGCCAGGTCCCCATCCCCACCACGGGGACGCGCACGCCGCCCGCGCCCAGCTCCCTGGTCTCCATCGCCGCCTCCCCGGTGGTCTGCCCGGACGGGTGGTACCGGCCCCCCGCGGAAAGGGTCCCCCCCCGTCACCCGGCGGCGCCCTCCCGCAGCCGCCCGCGGAGCGCCGCCATGTCCGCCGGGAGGGGCGCCTCGCAGCGGAGCGGCTCCCCGGTGAAGGGGTGGACCAGGGAGAGCGCCGCCGCGTGCAGCGCCTGCCGCCCGATCCGCTCCAGCCCCCGGCGCCCGTACCACCGGTCGCCGAGCACGGGGTGCCCCAGGTGCGCGAGGTGGACGCGGATCTGGTGCGTCCGCCCGGTCTCCAGCTCCAGCCGCAGCAGCGTGGCGCCCGCGAAGCGCTCCTCCACCCGGAAGCGGGTGCGCGCGGCCCCGCCCTCCGGGCGCACCGCGCGGAGCGGCGGGTCGTCCGGGTCGCGGCCGACGGGGGCGTCGATCCGTCCCTCCTCTTCCGCGACCTCGCCGTCCACCAGCGCCAGGTACTCGCGCCGCAGCGCGCGGGAGGCGAGCTGCCGGTCCAGGAGGGCGTGGACGGCGGCGCTCCCGGCCACCAGCACCAGCCCCGAGGTGTCGCGGTCCAGCCGGTGGACCAGGTGCGCCACGGGCGGGAGCCCCCGCGCGGCGAAGTGGTGCGCGACGCCGTTCGCCAGGGTGTCGCGCGCGCCGGCCGCCACCGGGTGCACCAGCATCCCCGCCGGCTTGTTCACCACCAGCAGCGCGGCTTCCTCGTGCACCACGTCCAGCTCCATCGGCACCGGCTCCACGCCGCCGCCGCTCACCGGGCGCGACTCCTGCACCTGCCTCCGTCCGAGCACGCTCCCCCTCCCCCGAGGCCCGGCCGATGACCCCGAGCACACCCCCGCCCACGCCCGACGACGACTCCGTCCTCACGCCGGACGTGGACCCGACCGCCCGCGCGGAGCCCGTCGCCCCGGGCGCCGCGGAACCGGACCTCGCCCGGACGGGGGAGGCCATGGACAGCAGCCGCAGCCGCTCGGTGAGCGTCACCGTGCTGGCGGTGCTGGCGGTCTGCTACACCCTCTACTTCGCGGCGGACTTCCTCCTCCCCATCGCGTACGCGCTCCTGCTCAGCTTCCTGTTCAGCCCGCTGGTGCGGGCGCTGGCGCGCGTCCACGTCCGGCCGCCGCTGGGCGCCGCGCTGATCGTGCTCGCGCTGCTGGGGGTCGGCGGGTTCGCGGCGTACGAGCTGTCCGGCCCGGTGCAGAGCTGGGCGGCCCGCGCGCCGGAGACGGTGTCCACCGTCCAGGAGAAGCTCCGCGAGCTGCGGAAGCCGCTGGAGCGGGTCACCCGCACGGCGGAGCAGGTGGAGAGCGCCACGTCGGGAGGGGAGGGCGGCGCCTCCGGGCCGCGGGAGGTGGTGGTCCGCGCGCCCAGCCTCATTTCGCGCGTGTTCGGGACCACGCAGCGCTTCCTGACGGCGCTCATGGAGACGGTCATCCTCCTGTACTTCCTCCTGGCGGCGGGGGACCTGTTCCTCCAGAAGCTCATCAAGGTGCTCCCGAACCCGCGCGACAAGGCCAAGGCGGTGGAGATCGCCCGGGAGACGGAGTCCTCCATCTCCACCTACCTGCTGACCACGGCGGTGGTCACGGTGAGCGAGGGCGCCCTGGTGGCGGGGGCCATGTACCTGCTGGGGATGCCGAACCCGCTGCTGTGGGGGGCGCTGGTGGCGGTGCTGGAGTTCATCCCCTACCTGGGCGCCGTCATGATGACGGCCATCCTCACCCTGGTGGCGATCACCACCTTCGACAGCGTGGGGCGGGTGCTGCTCGCGCCGGGGGCCTTCCTGGCCATCAACCTGGTGCAGGCCAACTTCGTCAGCCCGGCGCTGCTGGGGCACCGGCTGGCGCTGAACCCCGTGGCCCTGCTGGTGGGGCTGGCGTTCTGGTTCTGGGTGTGGGGAATCCCCGGGGCCTTCATCGCGGTGCCGCTGTTGGCGGCGTTCAAGATCTTCTGCGATCACATCGAGAGCCTGGCCTCCATCGGCGAGTTCCTGGCCCCGCGCGAGGAGGGCGAGCGGCGGGCGATCCTGCGGCCGTCGGATGGGTCGGGTTGAGGAGAAGGTTCGGGCGTGCCCCCCGCTGGCGCGGGGGTCGGGCTGCGGCTCCGTAGGGAACGATACTACCGTTCCCAACGGAGTCGAGCCCCGGCAAACTACGCCGGGTCTCGCCCCTTCGGGCTCGCATCCCTCACGCAACTGCTTCCCGTACGGTGAGTTGTAGTAGGGGCCACCCACGGGAGGAGGTGGGGTGCTCCCGGAGGAAAGCGAGCTGTCTGCGCGAAGCGAGTGCTCGCAAGCGAGTCCCTTCGGGTTCTCGCTTTCCGGAGGGAGTGCCCCGCCGACGACCCCACGCACGGGTCACTCGAAGGGCCTCGGCCGCTCGTCGTCCTCCAGCTCCTCTTCCTCCTCCAGCTCCTCGTCTTCGTAGTCGTCGCCCTCCAGCTCGGCCAGGGAGAACTCGGTCTCCCCGGCGCGCGCCCGCGCGGTGGCGATCTCCAGGACGTCCAGGAGCGCGCCGTGGCCCGGGGAGCTCTCCAGGTCGTACTCGCGCTTCTCGTACTCCCCCGCGAGGTAGCGGGCCATCAGCTCGTACAGGGTCGCCGCGTCGGTCTCGTAGACCGTGGGCTCCTCCTCCTCGTCCTCCCCCGCGTGGATCACGAACTGGTGGAGCGCGCCCTCCCCGTCCAGGGTGTCCAGGAAGTCGAAGTGGTCGAGCGCGAAGAGGAAGCGCGTCCCCCCCTCGGAAAACGTCTGGAACTCGTCCTCGGAGCTGAGTCGGAACATCTCGTCGATCCCGGTGGCGGTCTGGTGGCTGTCTCGCGGCCGCGACCCGCCGCAGGGAACGGGCCGTCAGCCTCCTTCCGGGAAGTCGACGCGGTCGTAGACCTCGCGCAGGGGAATGGCGCAGCCGACGGACCGCAGGACCAGCGTACCGTCCGGGTCGCTGATCTCCGTGAGCACCCAGCTGTCGCCCTCCCGCGCGAAGCGCTCCACGCGCACCCGGTCCTGCGCGACCAGCACGTACTCCGCGAGCGACTCCAGCCGCCGGTAGTGGGCGAACTTCTCCCCCCGGTCGCGCGCCTCCGTGCTCTCCGACAGCACCTCCACCACCAGGGTCGGGTTGGTGAGCGTGTCGACGTGCGCGTCCTCGAAGCGCGGCTCGCCGCACACGGCCACCACGTCGGGATAGGCGTACAGCCCCGTCCGCTCCACCTTCACCCGCATGTCGCTCGCGTACACCTCGCACGGGCGGCCCTTCAGCCGCGCCCGCACCTCCGCGAACACGTTGCCGGCGATCAGGTTGTGGCGCCGGCTCGCCCCGGCCATCGCGAGGGTCCGGCCGTTGACGTACTCGCTCCGCACCTGCGCCGCGCGCTCGCGGACGAGGTACTCCTTCGGGGTCTGCGTGGAAGGCGGCATGCTCGGCTTCCGGGTCGACGTGGTCCTTCGATCGTCTCCTCAGACAATATGGCGCAACCCGATCCCTTCCATCAACGTCCCCGCGTCGGCGCCCGTCAGCGCCGCCAGCGAGAACGCCGTCGCCAGCCGCGCCGTCTCCGCCAGCGGGAGGCCGCCGAGCTCCCCGGCCACGATCCCCGCCACCATCGCGTCTCCGGCGCCGACGGTGCTGCGGACCTCGACGCCGGGCGGGACCGCCTGCACCACGGCGTCCTCCCGGACGAAGAGCGCCCCCTCCGCCCCCATCGACACCACCGCCAGCCCCACGCCGCGGGCCAGCAGCGAGCGGGCGGCCCCGGCCACCGCTTCCACGGTCGGCAGCGGCCTCCCCAGCAGCGCCTCCAGCTCGTGCACGTTCGGCTTCACCACGCCGGGCGCGGCGTCCAGCGCGTGCCGGAGCGCCTCGCCGCTGGCGTCCAGCACCGTCCGGCACCCGGCCTCCCGGAGCGCGCGCACCAGGTCGCGGTAGAGCGTCGCGTCCACCCCCGGCGGGAGGCTCCCGGCGAGCACGAACCACGGCCTCGTGGACGCAAGCTCCGCCACCCGCTCCAGCAGCGACCGCACCTCCTCCGGCGCCACCTCCGGCCCCGGGAAGTTGACGTCGGTGGTCTCCCGCTTCTCCGGGTCCACGATCTTGATCCCGACGCGCGTCTCCCCCGCCACGCGGACGAAGCGGTCGGCGATCCCCTTCCGCGCGAAGAGGGCTTCGAACGGCGCGGCGTTGCCGCGGCCCAGGAAGCCCGTCGCGGCCACGGCGAGGCCGTGGTCCGCCAGCGAGACGGCCACGTTGACCCCCTTCCCCGCCGCCCGGGAGCGCTGCCCCGCCACCCGGTTCACCGCGCCGGCCGTGAAGCCCGGGACGTCCACGGTCCAGTCGATCGCCGGGTTCGGCGTGACGGTGACCACCTCCACGGCGCGCGTCACGGGAGCGGGAGGGCGCGCACCTCGCCCGCCGTCCCGCAGGCGAGAGCCTTCCGCGCGAGCGCCTTCGCCTGCGCGGACGAGTAGCGGCGCAGCGCCGACTTGACCGGGGCGATGCTCGGCAGGTCCATGCTCAGCTCGGCCACCCCCAGCCCGGTGAGGATCAGCGCCCCCAGCGGCTCCCCCGCCATCCCTCCGCACACCCCCACCCACTTCCCCGCCCCTTCCGCCGCCCGCACCGTGGTGTCGATCATCCGCAGCACCGCCGGGTGCAGCGCGTCCACCTGCGTCCCCAGCGTGGGGTGCATCCGGTCGATGGCGAGCACGTACTGCGTCAGGTCGTTGGTCCCCACGGAGAAGAAGTCCACCTCGCGCGCCAGCTCCTCCGCGATCATCACCGCGGAGGGGACCTCCACCATGATCCCGATCTCCACCGGCGCCGCGCCCAGCTCGCGGCGCACCTCCTCCGCCGCCGCCTTCGCCGCGCGCAGCTCCTCCAGCGTCGCCACCATGGGGAACATGATCTTCACCACCCCCTCCGCCGACGCGCGGTAGATGGCGCGGAGCTGGGGGACGAACAGCTCCGGCTTGCGCAGGCAGAGGCGGATTCCGCGCACCCCCAGGAAGGGGTTGTCCTCCTTGGGGAGGGCGAGGTAGGGGAGCACCTTGTCGCCGCCGATGTCCAGCGTCCGGACGATGAGCGGGAGCCCGTTCAGCGCCCGCGCCATCTCCGAGTACGCCCGGTACTGCTCCTCCTCCGTGGGCGCCGTCTCGCGGCCCAGGAAGAGGAACTCGGTGCGCATCAGCCCCACCCCCTCCGCGCCCGCCTCCACCGCCTGCGCCGCCTCCGGCGCGCTGCCGATGTTGGCGACCACCTCCACCCGGTGCCCGTCGGTGAGCACGGCGGGCTGGTAGCGCGCCTCCATCTCCAGGTCGCGCCGGCCGCGGAGGTCCACCTGGAAGGCGCGGGCGGACTCCAGGTCCGCGGGGTCCGGCTCCAGGTACAGCCGCCCCCCCGAGCCGTCCAGGATGCACTCTCCGCCCCCCGTCCGCTCCAGCAGCTGCGCCCCCGCGCCCACCACCGCGGGGATGCCCAGGGAGCGGGCGATGATGGCCGTGTGCGAGGTGGGTCCGCCCCCGGCGGTGCAGAGCCCCAGGATGCGCCGCGGGTCGAGCCGCGCCGTGTCCGACGGCGTCAGGTCGTCCGCCACCAGGATCACCGGCTCGTCCGGGAGGTGCGGCGCGCCGTGCTCCGTCCCGGCGAGGAGGCGGAGCACCCGCTGCCCCACGTCGCGCAGGTCCACGGCGCGCGCGGCCAGGCGCTCGTTCCGCACCCGCGCCAGCTCGGCCACCCGCCCGGCGAGGACCTCCTGCCACGCCCACGCGGCGCCGTGCCCCTCCTCCAGGAGGGCGAGCACCTCGGCGCGGAGCTCCCCGTCCGCCAGGAGCGCCTGGTGCGCGCGGAAGATGGCCGCCTCGCCCTTCCCGGCGCGCCGCTCCACCTCCTCGTAGAGGGTGGCGAGCTGCCCGCGCGCGCCCTCCAGCGCCTGGTCCAGCCGCCGCGCCTCCGAGTCGGCGTCGCCCGCGGGGTGGTCGTCCACCACGACGCGCGTCTCCTGGAACTGGAAGAGCGGCCCGATGGCGATCCCCGGCGACGCGGAGATCCCGTCCAGCGCGCGCCCCTCCGACACCGGCGTCCACGCGGCCGCCCCCGGGCGCGGCGCCTCCGCCCTCTCCTCCTCCTCGCCCAGCCCGCCCTCCACCGCCTCGCGCAGCGCTGCCAGCGCCGCCTCCGCGTCCGGACCCGCCGCCTCGATGCGCAGCGTCTCCCCGCCCGGGACGCCCAGCTTGAGGAGCGACGCGAGCGCCTTGGCGCTGGCGGCGCGTCCGCCGTAGCGGACGCGGAGCTCCGACTCGAAGCCGGCGGCCACCCCCACCAGGAAGGTGGCGGGGCGGGCGTGCAGCCCCGCCCCGGGGCGGAGCCGCACCTCCACGTGGCGGGCGCCGGCCATGTCGTCGTCCGCGCCGGGGGACGCGGCCGGGGCGGCGCGGGCGAGGCCCGCGACCACCTCCGCCGGGTCGGCGGTGCGCGCCAGCCGCTCCGCCAGCGCGGGGTCGTCCAGCACGTCCGTGAGCGCGGCGAGCACGCCCAGGTGCTCGTCCGACCGGGCCGCGATCCCCACCACCAGGCGCACCGTCCGCCCCGCGCTCCACTCCACGCCGTCCGGGATCTGCGCCACGCAGACGCCGGTGCTCCGGATCAGCTCGCGGTCCTTACCCATCCCGTGGGGGATGGCGATCCCGCTCCCCAGGTAGGTGTCGGCCTGCAGCTCGCGGCCGAGCATGCTCGCCACGTAGCCGGGGGCGATGTAGCCGCGCTCCACCAGCACGGCGCCCACGGCGCGGATGGCCTCCTCCCTGTCCGCGGCACGCAGGCCGAGCCGGACGTCGGCGGCGGTGAGCCGGATCATGCGTCGGCTCCGGCGGCGGGGCGCGGGCGCTTCAGCGCGAAGAGCGCCCCCGCGGTGACCGCCGTCCCCGCGGCGATGGCCCCCAGGTAGGCGGGGAGCTGGCGCACCGCGCCCGGGATGAGCGCGGCGAAGATCCCCCCGTGCGGCACCAGGAGCTGCACCCCCGCCGCCATGGAGAGCGCCCCGGCCACCGCCGACCCCAGCACCAGCGCGGGGATCACCCGCAGCGGGTCCTTGGCGGCGAAGGGGATGGCCCCCTCGGTGATGAAGGAGAGCCCCAGGGCCAGCGCCGGCCCGCCCGCCTCGCGCTCCTCCCGGTCGAAGCGGCTGCGGAAGAGGAGCGCCGCCAGCGCCAGCCCCAGCGGGGGCGTCATCCCGGCGGCCATGACCGCGGCCATCGGCGTGTAGATCCGGCTCGCCAGGAGGCCCACGCCGAAGGTGTACGCCGCCTTGTTCAGCGGCCCGCCCATGTCGAAGGCCATCATCGCCCCCAGCACCACCCCCAGCACCGCCGCGTTGGCGCCGCGCATCCCCAGGAGCCACCCGTTCATCGCCGTGTTGAGCGCCTGCACCGGCGGGGCGACCACGTACACCATCAGCAGCCCCACGCCGAGGGTGCCGAGGAAGGGGAGGATCAGCACCGGCTTGAGCCCTTCCAGGGTGGCGGGGAGGCGGATGCGCTCGGCGAGGAAGCGGGTGAGGTAGCCGGCGAGGAACCCGGAGACGATCCCGCCCAGGAACCCGGCGCCGAGGTCCTGGGCGAGCATCCCCCCCACCAGCCCGGGCGCGAGCCCCGGCCGGTCGGCGATGGAGAAGGCGATGAACCCGGAGAGCACCGCCACGAAGAGGCGGAACGCGGTACCCCCGCCGATCAGGTTGAGCGCCCAGGCGAGGGAGCCTTCCCGGTCACCGGCGTAGATCCCGCCCAGCGCGAACGCGAGCGCGATGGCGAGCCCGCCCGCGATCACCACCGGGAGCATGTACGACACGCCGGTCATCAGGTGCTTGTACGGGCCGGTGCGCGCCTTCCGGTCGGGCTTGGCCGGCTCCGCCGCGGGGTCGGGGTCCGTAGTCGGCGCGGCGGCGGCCGGCTGCGCCAGCGCGGTGGAGATCACCTCCCGCCCGGCCCGCATCGCCTCCTTGGTGCTGGTCACGTACACCGGCTTCCCGGCGAAGCGCGACGTGTCCACCTGCGTGTCCGCGGCGATCACCACCGCGTCGGCCGCGGCGATCTCCTCCGCGGTGAGCCGGCTCTTCGCCCCCACCGAGCCCTGCGTCTCCACCCGGACGGTGTGCCCCAGCGCCGCCGCCGCCTTCTGCAGCGCCTCGGCGGCCATGAAGGTGTGCGCGATCCCGGTGGGGCACGCGGTGACGGCCACCAGCCGCTTCCCTCCCGCCGCGGGCGCGGGCTCCGGCTCGGGTTCCGGAGCCTCGGTGACGGGCTCCGGCTCGGGCGCCGTCGCCAGCGCGATGGCGGCCTCCAGCACCTCGCGCGTGTTGCGGATGGCCTCGGCCACGGGGACCTCGTACACGGGCTTCCCCGCGAAGCGCCGGGCGTCCACGCGCACGTCGGTGGCCAGCACCACCACCTCGGCCGCGGCGATCTCCGCGGCGGTGAGGGTGTCGCGGGCCCCCACCGAGCCCTGCGTCTCCACGCGTATGCGGTGGCCCAGGACCGACGCGGTCTTCTTCAGCGCCTCGGCGGCGAGGAGCGTGTGCGCCACCCCGGTAGGGCACGACGTGACTGCGACGATCTTCATCCGCGGGACACTCCAGCCGCTGGGGATGGTTGTGGGACCCTAGTCGAGCAGGAGCGGCATTTTCCCTGCCGCCTCAGCAAGACGCTCCTCGCAAACCGGGAAAGGTTGCGGGCCACGGGTCAAAGACCCAGAGTGTTTGTAGAATCAGCTAACGAGAATGGAGCATATCACACATGCTGACAGTCATCGACATTCCGACCCCGCACGTCCTCCGCACCCCGGAGGAGTATGCAGCCGCAGTTGCGGAGATCGACCGCCTCCTGGATCTCGACCCGCAGCCCTGCAACGAAGACTTCGACCGGCTGGAAATGCTGTCGCTCCTCGTCGAGGACTACGACACGCGCAACAATGCGATCGACGACTCGGACCTTACCCCGCAGGGCGTGGTGGACTTCATGCTCGATCAGAAGGGGATGACCCGCGCCGACCTGGCCGAGATCATGGGTGGACGCAGCCGCGTGTCCGACTTCTTCAACGGCAAGCGCGATCTTTCGAAGAGCCAGATCGAAGCGCTGCGGAGCACGCTCGGCATCCCGGCCGACCTGCTGCTGTAGCGCGCTCCGGCCTTCTGAGTTCCCCGGCACGTGCTCGTTCGGCTGCAAGAATCAGGGGAGGGCGCCACCCGGCACCCTCCCCCGCTTCCGTATTCACCCTGCGATCGGGCTACGCCCGGATCAGCTTCTTGTACTTGATCCGGTGCGGCTGGTCGGCCTCGGCGCCGAGGCGCTTCTTCCGGTCGGCCTCGTACTCGCTGTAGTTGCCCTCGAAGAAGCGCACCTCGCTCTCCCCCTCGAACGCCATGATGTGCGTGCAGATGCGGTCCAGGAACCACCGGTCGTGCGAGATCACCACCGCGCACCCGGCGAACTCCAGGAGCGCGTCCTCCAGCGCCCGCAGCGTGTCCACGTCCAGGTCGTTGGAGGGCTCGTCCAGGAGGATCAGGTTGCCGCCCTTCTGGAGCACCTTCGCCATGTGGACGCGGTTGCGCTCGCCGCCGGAAAGGTGCTTCACCAGCTTCTGCTGGTCGGAGCCCTTGAAGCCGAACCAGGAGCAGTAGGCGCGGGCGTTCACCTCGCCGCGCCCCAGCTTGATGGCGTCCTGCCCGCCGGAGATCTCCTGGTACGCCGTCTTCTCCCCGTCCAGCGTGTCGCGGCTCTGGTCCACGTAGGCCAGCTGCACCGTGGAGCCCACCTTGAGCGTCCCGCCGTCCGGCTCCTCCTGCCCCACGATCATGCGGAACAGCGTGGTCTTACCGGCGCCGTTGGGGCCCACGATCCCCACGATCCCGCCGCGCGGGAGGCGGAACGAGAGGCCGTCGATCAGGAGGCGGTCGCCGAAGCCCTTGGCGAGCTTCTCCGCCACCACCACCTCGTCGCCCAGGCGCGGCCCGTTGGGGATGACGATCTCCGCGCGGCTCAGCTTCTCGCGCGGGTCCTCGCCCAGGAGCTGCTCGTACGAGGAGATGCGGGCCTTGCTCTTGGCCTGCCGGGCGCGCGGGGCCATGCGCACCCACTCCAGCTCGCGGTCCAGGGTGCGCTGCCGCGCCGAGGCCTGCTTCTCCTCCTTGCGCATCCGCTCCTGCTTCTGCTCCAGCCAGGAAGTGTAGTTCCCCTTCCAGGGGATGCCCTCACCGCGGTCCAGCTCCAGGATCCACTGGGCCACGTTGTCCAGGAAGTAGCGGTCGTGGGTGATCGCCACGATGGTCCCGGTGAACTCCGCCAGGTGCTGCTCCAGCCAGCGCCACCGACTCGGCGTCCAGGTGGTTGGTGGGCTCGTCCAGGAGGAGCATGTCGGGCTCCTCCAGCAGCACCCGGCAGAGCGCCACGCGGCGCTTCTCGCCGCCCGACAGGTTCTCCACCGGCGCGTCGCCGGGGGGGAGCCGGAGCGCGTCCATGGCGATCTCGATCTTGCGGTCCAGGTCCCACAGGTTCCCGGCGTCGATCTGGTCCTGCACGCGCGCCTGCTCGTCGATGAGGGCCGTCATCTCGTCGTCCGACATCGGCTCGGCGAACTTCATGTTGATCTCGTCGAAGCGGCGCAGCAGCTCGCGCTGGCTCTTGACTGCCTCCTCGACGTTGCCGCGCACGTCCAGCGCGGGGTCCAGCTCCGGCTCCTGCGACAGGTAGCCGATGCGGGTCCCCTCGGCGGGCCAGGCCTCGCCGTTGAAGTCCCGGTCCACCCCGGCCATGATGCGCAGGAGCGAGGACTTCCCGGAGCCGTTGGGGCCCACGACGCCGATCTTGGCGCCCGGGTAGAAGGAGAGCCAGATCCCCTTGAGGATCTCGCGGTTGGGGGGGACCACCTTGCGGAGGTCCTTCATCACGTAGATGAACTTGGACTTGTCGGTGTTGTCTTGCGCCATTGGTCGGTTAGCGGGGCTCGCCCGGCAGTGCGTTTCTTCGCCAGCGGAGACGGCGCCTGCCGTCCGCAACGGGCAACAACATATCAGCCTGCGGGTCCCGCCGGGAGGTGGAGGCGCGGCTCAGGAGGCCTGGCGCTGCGCCGCGCCCGGGAAGAGGGTCTGCTGCGCCGCGTCCGCGGCGGACCGGGCGGACGCCGCTTGCACGACCTCGGCGTGCGCGTCTCCCAGCGCGGACGCGATCCGGTGGAGGGCGCTCCGCTCCTCGAGGGTCCGGGCGTTCTGGCGCCACACCTCCAGCTCGACCAGCGCGTCCTGCAGGAGTGTGCGGAGCCGGGACAGGTCCGGGCCGGGTTCGGAGGGACTCGCGGGATCGTCGGACATCGGGAGCCGGAGTGCGGGGGATGGAACGGAGCGCGCCTGGCGCGGCACCGAATGTAATCCGAAAACCAGGCGCCGTCGAGATGAGACGGGGAAACACCCCCGCCCGCCCCGCTGCATGGCCCCGGCCACGTCGGCCATTTTCATGCCCTCGGAGCTTGCTCGCGCCTCCCGGGTCAGGTACTCTTAAGCGTACATTTTTCCGTACTTCGACAGGAGAGTTGCCGTGCCCGGTATCCGATTCAGCGAGGACATCCGCCCCCTGACGGAGTTCCGCGCCAACGCCGCCGCCTTCGTGGAGCAGGTCCAGACGACCCATCGACCCATCGTGCTCACGCAGCACGGGAGGGGCGCCGCGGTGCTGCTCGACGTCGCCGAGTACGAGCGGCTGGTGGAGCGCGCAGAGCTGCTGGAGGACGTCCGCGTGGCCGAGGAGCAGCTGGCCCGCGGCGAGGGTGTGGAGCACGAGGCGGCCAAACAGCAGGTGCTGGCTCGCCTCCGCCGGTGAGGGTCGCGGTCTTCAGAAGCGGAGTCTACGGCTCGCCCACGATCGCGTAAACGCTTGTGGTGCAAACACCTTTCTCTCCGGGAGGCGGCACGAAGAATGCGCGCCGGGAGAACGCTCTTCAATCCCCGCCCAAACCCGTCCGTGGGTCCTCGCGGTCGCCTCCTGTCCAGGAGGACGTATGCGTCTGCTCCTCATCTCCACCGCGCTCGTGCTGTCCGCCCTCGTCGCCGGCTGCGGTCCGGACACGCCGACACAGGCTTCGCCGCTGGAGATCCCCGTGGTCTTCGACCGGCACGCGTCCGCGCACGCCGGCGCCAACCTGTCGGGCGACGCCGAGATCCCGCCCAACGACTCGCGGGGCCGCGGGCACGCGCAGTTCTGGGTGAGCGAGGACGGCGCCTCGCTGCGCTACAAGCTGATCGTCGCGAACATCGAGAACGTCACGCAGTCGCACATCCACCTCGCCCCCGCCACGGCGAACGGGCCGGTCGTCGTCTTCCTGTTCGGCTTCGTGGCCGGCGGGGTGACGGAGAACGGCGTGCTGGCGGAGGGGACCATCCGCCAATCCAACCTGATCGCCCGCCCCGCCATCGGCTTCGGCGGCACCATGGCGGAGCTGCTGGCCGCCATGCGCGGCGGCAACGCCTACGTCAACGTGCACACGGTCGCCATCCCCGCCGGCGAGATCCGCGGCCAGGTGAAGGAGGAAGGCCCGACGAAGTAGCACGGGCACCCCCCGCACCGGGCGAATGAATTCGCTGCAACAAAGGCACGAAGTCCGCCTTGGCGGACTGAACGGCCGGATGACAGCGTGGAGAACTTCGCCGCAGCAAAGGCACGAACTCCGGCCTACGCGGACTGAACTGCCGGATGTCAGCGTGGAGATGCCCCTCCCCCGGAACGGGGGAGGGTGGCTCTCAGGCCGCCGGGTGGGGGCGCGCGGAGGCCGCCCCGCCGACGAACTGCCGTACGGGCTCGCGCGGAGGCCCCGCGGGGAGGGATGCGAGCCTGTCGATCGGTGGGCCGCCATGGGACCGTGGGCCCGACTTCCACTGCAACGGCCATGTCTTCGAGGTACGGCTCTGGACTCACGGGCTCACCCCGCACCAACTCGATGTCCACCGCGCCGTGCTGCGACAGCATTATGGTGTCGGAGGGGTCGCAATGGCGGCGACACCCGCGGTAGTGTTTGCGGGCTCGACTCCCGATTGGGAACGCTTACAACGGCCCGGCGACTGGCGGAGCCGCAGCCCGACCCCGCGCCAGCGGGGGCACGCCCGAACCCCGCCCTTCATCCCCTCCCGAACGAGCTCAGTACGCGCTCACGTGCACCCCCCGCACCGCCCGCCCCGACGGGTCCGTGACCGCCGCGAGCGACGCGTCCCACGCCAGCGCCTCCGGCGTGCTGCACGCCACCGAGGGTCCCCCGGGAATGCACTCGGCGCACGAGTCCAGCGGGAAGTGCTCGGCGAAGAGCGAGCGGTAGAAGTACGCCTCCCGGGTGGCCGGCGTGTTGTGCGGGAAGCGGTAGCGCGCGGTCGCCATCTCGCGGTCGCTCACCTGCGCCTCCGCGTGGGCGCGCAGCGAGTCGATCCAGCCGTACCCCACCCCGTCCGAGAACTGCTCCTTCTGCCGCCAGGCGATCGACGCCGGGAGCGCGTCCGCGAAGGCCTCGCGCAGGAGGTGCTTCTCCATCCGGCCGGGGCCGGCCATCTTCGCCGCCGGGTCCACGCTCATCGCCACGTCCATGAACTCCTTGTCCAGGAAGGGGACGCGCGCCTCGATCCCCCACGCGGCCATGGCCTTGTTGGCACGCAGGCAGTCGTACAGGTGCAGGCGGTCCAGCTTGCGCACGGTCTCGGCGTGGAACGACTCCGGGTCGGGCGCCCGGTGGAAGTACAGGTAGCCGCCGAAGATCTCGTCCGCCCCCTCCCCCGAGAGCACCATCTTGATCCCCATGGCCCGGATGCGGCGGGCCATCAGGTACATGGGCGTCGCGGCGCGCACCGTGGTGACGTCGTACGTCTCCAGGTGGTGGATCACGTCGGAGAGGGCGTCGATCCCCTCCTGCACCGTGAAGTGGAACTCGTGGTGCACCGTGCCGATGTGCCCGGCGGCGTCGCGGGCGGCGCGCAGGTCGGGGGCGCCCTCCAGCCCGATGGCGAAGGAGTGCAGCCGCGGCCACCACGCCGGGCTCCGACCCTCCTCCTCCACGCGCCGGTCGGCGAAGCGCTTCGCGGCGGCGGCGATGATGGAGGAGTCCAGCCCGCCGGAAAGGAGGACGCCGTAGGGGACGTCGCACATGAGCTGCCGGCGCACGCTCGCCTCCAGCGCGTCGCGCAGCATCGCGGGGTCGGAGTGGCCGCCGCGGACCGCCTCGTAGTCGCGCCAGGCGCGGTGGTAGTAGGGGCGCGGCTCCCCCTCCTCGCTGTCCAGCACGTGCCCCGGGGGGAACTCCGCCACGCTCCGGCAGACGGGGACCAGCGCCTTCATCTCCGAGGCCACGTACAGGTTCCCCTCCTCGTCGCGCCCGGTGTAGAGCGGGACGACACCTAAGTGGTCGCGGGCGACCAGATAGCGGTCGCGGTCCGCGTCCCAGAGCACGAAGGCGAAGATCCCGTTCAGCCGGTCCAGGAAGTCCGCGCCGTGCTCGCGGTACAGCGCCAGGATCACCTCGCAGTCCGACTCGGTGGCGAACGGGTACGGCTCCCGGAGCGATGCGCGCAGCTCCCGGTGGTTGTAGATCTCCCCGTTCACCGCCAGCGCGTGCGTCCCGCCCTCGTTGAGCAGGGGCTGGGCGCCGTGCAGCACGTCCACGATGGAGAGCCGCTCGTGCGCCAGGATGGCGCGGTCGGAGGCGTAGATCCCCGACCAGTCGGGACCGCGGTGGCGCTGCAGCCTGGAGAGGCGGAGCGCGCGGGCGCGCAGCACCGAGGGGTCGCCCCTGACGTCCAGGATTCCGAGGATGGAGCACATGGGAGGTTCTCCGGCGTGGGGATGAAAAAAAGCGGCCCCTCGATCGTCGAGGGGCCGCTTCGGCTTCCGGGTGCGTCGTTCCGCTATGGCAACGGACAACCCCAGCCGCGGCTCCTCGAGGAGAGCGGATTGCGATTGACGTCGTTGCGATTGCGGAGGAGCGCGGTCATCGGGCGATGCATGGGGTCCGGGTGCCTCGTGGCAGCTTCGATCCAATCATAACCCGCCACTCTTCGGGCGTCAACCGCTTCCGGCGGCCGGGGCGTTGGCGTAGGTGGAGACGATCCCCTCCAGCTCCCCCCGGTGGTAGCGGATCACCGCGTCGGGGTCCTTGAGCAGGTGCCCGGTGAGGACGGCGCAGACGCTCTCGTCCGGGCGGATGGTCCCGGCGGCGGTCAGCCTGCGGATTCCCGCCACCGAGGCGCACGAGGCGGGCTCCGCCCCGATCCCGGCGGCGTCCACGTGGGCCTTGGCGTCCATGATCTCCTGGTCCGTCACCCGCTCCACCACGCCCCCCGTGGCGGCGATCCCCCGCAGGCTCTTCCGCCACGACACGGGGCTCCCGATGCGGATGGCGGTCGCCAGCGTTTCCGGGTGCTCCGCGGCCACCAGCTCCGCGCCTGCGCGCCAGGCGTCGTAGAGCGGGCTCGCCCCCTCGGCCTGCACCACGGCGATGCGCGGGAAGCGGTCGATCACGCCCAGCTCGTGCAGCTCGCGGAGCCCCTTCCAGAGCGCGGAGCTGTTCCCCAGGTTCCCGCCGGGGAGGACGATCCAGTCCGGGACCTCCCACCCCAGGTCCTGCAGCAGCTCGAAGCCGATGGCCTTCTGCCCCTCGATGCGGAAGGGGTTCACCGAGTTGAGCAGGTAGATCCCCTCGTCGGCGCACACCGCCTCCACCCGGCGCATGGCGTCGTCGAAGCTCCCCGCCACCTGCACCACCCGCGCGCCGTACGCCAGCGCCTGGGCCAGCTTGCCGTACGAGATCTTCCCCTCGGGGATGAAGACCAGCGCCTCCATCCCCGCCGCGGCGGCGTACGCGGCCATGGAGGCGGAGGTGTTCCCGGTGGAGGCGCACGCCACCTTGGCCATCCCCAGCCGGCGCGCCACGCTCACCCCCGCCGTCATCCCCCGGTCCTTGAACGAGCCGGTGGGGTTCTCCCCCTCGTGCTTGAGGCGCAGGGCGTCCAGCCCGGCGTACGCGGCCACCCGCGGCGCGTCGTACAGCGGCGTCCCCCCCTCCTGGCGCGTGGCGACGTGCTCGGCCTCCAGCGGGAGGATCAGCTCGCGGAAGCGCCACACGCCGGAGCGGTCCAGCGGCTCGCGCGAGCCCAGCCGCCGCTCCCACACCCCCCGCAGGTCG
Organism: uncultured Gemmatimonadales bacterium; assembly: GCA_963733105.1. GTDB lineage: Bacteria > Gemmatimonadota > Gemmatimonadetes > Longimicrobiales > Longimicrobiaceae > JAFAYN01. The sequence continues at coordinate 211,374 of CAVTCB010000020.1, forward strand.
CGGCCCCGCAGCGCGTCCAGGTCGTGCACCACGTCCAGGGTCCCGCCACAGTGGCAGCGGTAGCGCACCTCCAGCCCGGGGTGCTCCGCCCCGCACTCCACGCACCTCAGCGTCCAGCTCATACGCGCCTCGCTCCCGGACAGTCCGCCGGGGAGATCAGGAAGGTGGATTCCAGGCCGCCCGCGGCCCGGAAGGCCGCGGCCATGGCCCGGGCTATGGTCTCGGCGCGGCGGGGGGAGTGGGAGAGCGCGAACACGGAGGGCCCGGAGCCGCTGATGGAGCTCCCCAGCGCCCCGGCGTCCATGGCCGCCGCCATCACGGCCTCGCACCCGGGGATGAGGCGGGCGCGCACCGGCGTGACCACGCGGTCGGTGGCGCCCAGCCCGAAGAGCGCGGCGTCGCCCGCGTAGCAGGCGGCCACCAGGGTGGCGACGCTGGCGGTGTTGCGGACCATCTCGCCGAGCGGAACCTCGCGGGGGAGCGCCTCGCGCGCCAGGCGGGTGGACAGCTCGAAGGCGGGGGTGACCACCACCACCATCATCCCCTCGGGGACGGGGAGGCGCACCAGCTCGGCCGGGCTCGCGGAGCGCACCAGCACCAGCCCGCCCAGGAGCGCCGGGGCGACGTTGTCCGCGTGGCGCCCGGACACGGCGCCCTCGGCCTCCACGCACGGCCCCACCAGCTCCGCCTTGCGGAGCGGCGACCCCACCAGGAGGTTGACGGCCAGCGCGGCCGCGGCGGCGCTGGCGGCGGAGCTCCCCAGCCCGGTCCCGATCGGCATCCCCTTGTGCACCTCCAGCTCCACCCCCACCGCGATCCCGGCCCGGCGCAGCGTGGCCGTCGCGGCGACGGCGGCGGTGTTGGCGGCCGGGTCGCGGGGGAGGGCCCCGCCGTCCCCCTCGATGCGGGAGATGCGCACCCCCGCGCCCGGCGCCCTCCGCGCGACTACGGTGTCCCCGGGGCCGCGCACCGCCATCCCCAGCACGTCGAACCCGGAGCCCAGGTTGGACACCGTGGCCGGCGCGAACACCCGGACCTCCTCCCCGTGCGATCCCCTCATGCCGGCCTCCGTTCCGCAGCGATGCGCATGATGTCCGCGAGCACCCCCATGGCCGTCACCTCCACCCCCGCCCCCGGCCCGGTCACCACCAGCGGGCGCGTGGCGTAGCGCTCCGAGCGGAACAGGATCAGGTTGTCCGTCCCCCGCAGCGCGCCCGGCGGCGAGTCGGCCGGGACGGCGGCGAGCCCCACCTCCAGCGAGTCCGGCCCCACCCGCGCCAGGTAGCGGAGCACCCTCCCCTCGCGCCGCGCGGCGTCCACCCGCGCCTGCATGGGAGCGTCGTGGTCGCGCAGCCGCGCCAGGAAGGCGTCGGGCTCCATCCCCGCCAGGGCGGGGTCCACCAGTCCCGCCAGGCGCAGCGGGACGTCGGAGCGCACCAGGCCGGAGAGCCGCCCCAGGATGACGGCCTTGCGGGCCACGTCCCCGCCGGACAGGTCCACCACCGGGTCGGGCTCCGTGTAGCCCCGGCGCATGGCCTCCTCCACCGCCTCGGAGAGGAGGGCGCCCTCCTCCAGCCGCGTCATCACGAAGCCCAGCGTCCCCGACAGCGCCCCCTCCACCTCCAGCAGCCGGTCGCCGGTGGCCAGGAGCATCTCCAGCGTGTCCATCACCGGGAGCCCGGCGCCCACCGTGGCCTCGGCGCGGAGGATGCGGCCCCGCTCCTCCGCCTCCCCCATCAGCGAGCGGAAGCCCTCCAGCGGCCCCGCCAGCGGCGACTTGTTGGCGGTCACCACGTCGCACCCCAGCCGCAGCGCCTCGCGGAAGACCTCCGCCGAGTCGGGGTAGGCCGAGGTGTCCACCAGCACCGGGCGGGCGAGCCGGTAGCGAAGCGCGTCGCGCACCATCACGGCGGCATGGCCGGGGGCGCCGCCCAGCGAGGCCAGGGTGCGCCCCGCCGCCTTGGCCTCCACGGCGCCCTGCAGCGCCTCGGGGGCGATGCCGCGGGGGTCCAGCAGGTAGCCGCTGCGGTCCGCCACCGCCACCACCCGCGCCCGCAGCCCGAAGCGGCGGAACAGGTGCGCGCTGCGCTCCAGGAGGAGCCCCGCCAGGGCGCGCCCCACGTTCCCGGGCCCCATCAGGAGCAGGTCGATGCGCTCCCCGCCGTCCTCCCCGGTGTCCAGCCGGTGCAGCCCGAAGGCGTCGTGCAGGGCGCGGATCGCCTCCGGCACCGCCCGGTCGTCCACGGCGAAGGAGATGTTCATCTCCGACGCCCCCTGGGCGATGGCGTGCACGCTGATCCCCCGCCGCGCCAGCGCGCCGAAGACCCGCGCCGCCACCCCCGGCGTCTGCGCCATCCCCAGCCCCACCGCGGCCACCACGCCCACGCCCGGACGCACGGCCACCTCGTCCACCTCGCCGTGGGTGATGTCCGCCCGGAACTCGCGCTTCAGCGCCATCTCCGCGTCGATGGCGTCGTGCTCGGGGACCACCAGGGTGACGGAGGCCTCGGAGCTGGACTGCGAGATCATGGTGACGCTGATCCCGCGGCGGGCCAGCGCCCCGAACACCCGCGCCGCCACCCCGGGGACCCCGGCCATCCCCTTCCCCTCCACCGCCACCAGCGCCTGCCCCGCCGCCGCGCTGATGGCCTTGACCGGGTGCGAGCCCGGGGTGAAGCGACCGTCCACCACGGTCCCCGCCCCCTCGGTGAAGGTGTTCCGGATGCGGACGGGGATGCCGCGCGAGGCCACCGGGAGGATGGTGCGGGGGTGGAGCACCCGGGCGCCGTAGAACGACAGCTCGGTGGCTTCGCGAAAGTTGAGCTGCGGGATGGTCTGCGCCCCGGTGACGACGCGCGGGTCGGCGGTGAGGACGCCGTCCACGTCGGTCCAGATGGTGACCTCGTCGGCGTCCAGGGCGGCGGCCAGCGCGGTGGCGGTCAGGTCCGAGCCGCCCCGCCCCAGCGTGGTGGTGGAGCCGTCGGGCGCGCACCCCACGAAGCCGGTGACCACCGGCACCCCGCCCCGCTCCAGGCGCGGGGCCAGCGCGGAGCGGACCACGGCCTCCGTGACGCCGGGGAGGAGCCCCGCGTCGCCGAAGCGGTCGTCGGTCTCCAGGAAGGCGTCGGCGTCCAGCGGCACGGCGGGCACCCCCCGGCGCCGCAGCGCGAGTGCGAACAGGCGCACGGCGAGCTTCTCCCCGACGGCGAGGATGCGGTCGCGGGTGCGCGGCGTCAGCTCCCCCAGCGCGGCCACGGAGCGGAGCCACCCCGCCAGCGCCGCCGCGAGCCCGCGGAGCTCCGCGAGCACCTCGCCCGCGTCGTCTCCGGCCAGGTCGGCGAGCGCCCGCTCGTGGCGAACGCGGATCTCCTCGGCGGTCTCCAGCGCCCGCTCCACGTCGCCGCGGCGCGCCGCGGCGGCGGCTTCCAGCAGCGCGCCGGTCACCCCGGCCAGGGCGGAGGAGACCACCACCACCCGCGCCCCCCCGGCGGCCCGGAGCACCCGCTCCGCGGCCACGGCCAGGCGCGCGGCGTCCGCCACGCTGGTCCCGCCGAACTTGTGCACCTCCGTCCTCCCGGGCGCCCTCCCGCCGCCCCCCTCCTCTCCCGGACCCTCCGTGCCGCTCATCCCCTGTCTCCCGGTGACGGGTACGAAAAAGCCCGGCCCCCTCCCGTCGTGGGAGAGGGCCGGGCGGGCGCTGCCTCGTGCGTGGGCATCCGCAGCACGTCGCTGGAAGGTGGCGGAAGTCAACAGCACTGGATGCGCCACGAAGCGCCACCTATCATTAATGGCCGCGATCCCGGGTGTCAAGCAGCGCGTCCGGGGGCGCCGGTCACCGGAGCTTCGCCGCCAGCCAGTCGGCCAGCGCGCCCAGCGCCTCGGGGACCACGTCCTTGGAGGGGAGCGCCGCGTAGCGCGCCGGGTCCGCCGTCCCCACCGGGTCGCGCAGAAAGAGGTGGTTGACGCCGGGGAGGACGCGTACGGTGACGTCGCGGTTCCCCCCGGCGCGGATGGCGGCGGCCAGCTCGGGGGCCTGCTCCGCCGTGACCTGGCGGTCGGTGGCCCCCTGGAGGATCAGGACCGGCGCCTTCACCCTGCGGGCGGTGGGGAGGGGGTCATGGTCCAGGAAGAAGCGGACCCACGGGATCTGCGCGGCCACCGAATCACGGGCGCGGTCGTTGACCCGGGCGAGCGAGTCCATCCTCGCCTCCGGGACCCCCGCCGTGCGCCAGGCCTGGCGCAGCTGGTAGTCGCTCACCCGGCGGCCGGTCCACGACTGCGCCGCCATGAGCACCACCGCGCGGATGCGCGGGTCGGAGGCGGCCACCATGGGAGCGATGGCCCCCCCCTCGCTGTGCCCCGCCAGCGCGATCCGGTCGGGCGCGATCTCGCCGCGCCCCCGCAGGTACGCCACCGCGGCGCGCGCGTCGTCCGCGAAGTCGGCCGAGGTCGAGCCCTCGGCCTTCCCCCCCGAGCGCCCGGACCCGCGGTCGTCCAGGCGGAGCACGGCGATCCCCCGCCGTCCCAGCGTGTCGGCGATCTGCCGGAACGCGCGGTACCCCTCGATCCCGGGGATCCGGGAGTCACGGTCCTGCTGCCCCGAGCCGGAGATGAGCACCACGGCCGGGACCGGCCCCCGCGCCTCCCGGGGGAGGGTGAGCGTCCCCGCCAGGGTGAAGCCGCCCGGCGTGGGGACGGACACCTCCTCGGCCCGGTACGGCGCCCCGGCGGGGGCGGAGTAGTCGGGCGGGGTCGCGGGAGGGGACGGGACGAAGAAGAGCCCCACCACCCTCCCGTCCGCGCCCACGGCGACGCGGACGTCCAGGGGGACCCGCTCGAAGTCGCCCGGACACGACCACCGTCTCCACGGCGCCCGTCCGCTCCACCCGCGCGCCGCGCACCCCGCGGAAGGCGCCCGCCTGCGCCTGCACGGCGCTCCACGCCTGGGCCAGCCGGGGCGCGGGGAGGAGGGTCTTCATGGTGTCCGAGAACTCCGCGACCACCCGGTCGTACTCCCCGCCCGCCAGCCAGCCGACCAGGCTCCGCGCCCGCTCCGTGGCGTCCGCCGGAGGGGCCGCCTGGAACGCCGCCGCCGGGCGGGCGCACGCCAGGAGGAGGAGGACCGCGAGAAGGTGTCGTCTCATCGTGTCGTGCTCCGTTTCCAGTGCAGGTACGAGTACACGGTGGGGACCCCGGCGGCCAGCGCCAGCGAGATCCCCGCCACCCAGGGGCGCGACCGCTCCGGGAGGAGCGCCGCCCCCGCGAACGCCACGCCCGCCGCCACGAACGCCCACCCCGCCACCCGGTGCGTGGCCCGCCACACCGCGTCGCTGGAGAGCGTCCAGGGGGTGCGCACCCCCACGAACCAGTTGGGGCGCACCCGCGGGAGGTGGTTCCCCACCAGGACCAGGAGCGCGCCCACGGCCGGCCACACCACCCGCCCCATGTCCACCGGCCATCCCAGCGCCAGCCCCAGCGTCGCCACCTCCATGAAGGCCATGAAGACCAGCACGATCTCCACGATCAGCATCCGCGTGGACGTGGAGCGCTCCACGTCCGCGGCGCGCGGGTCCAGGCGGCCCTGGAACAGGACGAGGAGCCACACCCCCGTGGAGACGGCGGGGAGGAGGAAGGCGCCCGGGAAGCGCGGCATCCAGTCGTCCGGCTTCCCCGACAGCTCGAAGTGGACGGGGACCTCCGCCGGGAGGCGCCCGAACACCGCGAGCGCGAAGGCCCACATCCCCGCCAGCAGCAGCGCTCCCGCCCACTTCCGGCTCATGGCTCCTCCCGCGTTCCGAAAAGGTGCATCATCCCCTGCACGAACTCCTGCAGGACGGTGGTGTTCAGCGCGTACACCAGGTTCTTTCCGCTCCGCTCCACCGTCACCAGCTCCGCCTCGCGCAGCACCGCCAGGTGGTGCGAGACCGACGCCGCCGTGATGGGGAAGCGCCCCGAGATCTCCCCCGCCGTGAGGTCGCCCGCCCGCAGCGCGGCGAGGATCTCCCGGCGCGTGGGGTCGGCGAGGGCACGGATGGTCCGGTCGAGCATGAGAGAGCCGGGAAAGCAGACATTTAGACGGTTGTCTAAATGTTATTTCCGGTCCCGGAGGACGTCAAGGGAGAGGGAACCGGCGTTTCTCCGCCTGGCGCGGTTCTGGCAATCCCGGAGGTGGAAGCCGCACCAGCGCGATGCCGAACATCCCCGCACCTGCTCCGGGGCCGACCCGATGCTCAACAGCCTGACGCTGCGTTTCGGACCGAACGGAAGCCGCTATCCCCTGGAGTTCGACCCCGGCCCCATGACCGTGTTCGTGGGGCCCAACAACTCCGGCAAGAGCCTCGCCCTGCGCGAGGTGGAGGAGTTCCTGGAGAGCGGCGGGGAGCTGGAGCGGAGGATCGTCGCCGGGATGGGGCTGCGGCTCCCCACCGCGGAGGAGGCGCGCTCCATGATCCTCTCGCGGGGGGTGGACGCGGAGGGCGCCGCCCCCACGCGGGAGGGATGGGTGCGGGTGTCGCGCATGAAGCCGATGGGGGAGCACGCCCGCAAGCGCGCCACCGACCTGGAGGAGGAGCCGCACGAGCAGTCCATCGACCTGGACGCGCTGCTGCGCGTGCTGGAGGGCTCCGACCCGGGAGCGGCGGAGGTGGCCCGCGTCTGCCGCGACCTGTTCGCCCTGTTCACCGTCCGGCTGGACGGGCAGACGCGCCTGGCGCTCACCCACCCCCGCCCCATGGGCGACCTCCAGAGGCACCCCCGCAACCACCTGGCGGCGCTCTTCCGCGACCCGGAGGCCCGCAGGCGCATCCGCGAGATCACGGCGGACGCCTTCGGACTCCACTTCGTGCTGGACCCCACCGCGGGGACGCACCTGCGCGTCCGCATGTCGGAGCGCGCGCCCCACGACGGGTGCGAGGAGCAGGCGCTGGACGACCGCGCCCGGGCCTTCCACGCCGCGGCGGTCGACATCGCCGAGCTGAGCGACGGCGTCAAGGCGTTCACCGGGCTCACCGCCGCCGTGCTGAGCGCCGACTACCGGATCATGCTGGTGGACGAGCCGGAGGCCTTCCTGCACCCCCCGCTCACCCGCAAGCTGGGGAAGCGGCTGACGCAGCTCGCCGCCGAGCGCGACGCCCGCGTCCTGGCGGCCACGCACAGCCCCGAGTTCCTGATGGGGTGCGTGCAGGCGGGGAAGCGCGTCAACATCGTGCGGCTCTCCTACAAGCGCGGAGTCGCCAGCGCCACCCTCCTCCCGGCGGGGAAGCTCCAGTCCATGATGCGCGACCCGCTGCTCCGCTCCACCGGGGTGCTGGGGGCGCTCTTCCACGAGGGGGCCATCGTCTGCGAGGCCGACGCCGACCGGGTCTTCTACCAGGAGGTCAACGAGCGCCTCCTGGCCGAGGGGAAGGGGGGCGCCGACGGGTGCATCTTCCTCAACGCCCAGAACAAGCAGACCATCCGGCGCATCCTCCGACCGCTGCGGGAGATGGGGATTTCCGCGGTGGCGGTGGTGGACCTGGACATCATCAAGGGGAAGGAGGACTTCCGCGACCTCCTCCGCTCCGCCTTCGTCCCCGAGGTGCTGGCCGAGCACTGGGAGAAGATGCGCAACCAGCTCCAGCAGAAGCTGCGCGGCGAGGCGTACAAGGCCGGGGGCATCCACACCCTCCCGCGGGAGAACCGCGAGGCCGCGGAGCTCCTCCTGGACAACCTGGCCTCCTACGGGGTGTTCGTGGTCCCCACCGGGGAGCTGGAGTGCTGGCTCCCGGCGCTGGAGGTGGGGGGGCACGGCCCGGAGTGGCTGACGCAGGTGTTCGAGCGGATGGGGTCCGACTCGTCCGAGGACGGGTACATGCACCCGGGCGACGGGGACGTGTGGCGCTTCGTGCAGCGGCTGGCCGCCTGGGTGGGCGACCCGCACCGCCACGGGATGGGCGACGACGCCGTCCCCTTCGACCACCTCCTTCCCCCGCCGGAGGAGGAGCCGGAGGAGAGCGACGCGGCGCGGGACGCGGTGGAGCCCGATCCCGTGCTCCCGCAGACGGCGGCGTGAGCGGGGTCGCCCCCGGCGAGGGGGCGGAGGCCGGTCCCGTCCTCGCCACCCCGCGGCTCCTGCTCCGCCTCGCCGGTCGCGCGGACGTCCCCGCCATCGTCGGGCACCTGGAGGAGAACTGGGCCCACCTCGCCCCCTCCTTCCCCGCCCCGCCGCGCGAGTTCCTGACGGCCGCGTACTGGGAGGCCCGGGTGGAGGCCAGCCGGGAGGAGGCGGCCCGGGGCGGGTCGCTCCGCCTCTTCGTCTTCCCCCGAGAGGAGCCCGGCCGGGTGGTGGGGATGGTCAGCTTCACCGACGTGTCGCGCGGCGCGGCGCACTCCTGCGCGCTGGGCTACGGGCTCGCCGCCGCCGAGCAGGGGAAGGGGCTGATGGGGGAGGCGGTGGGAGCGGGGATCGCCCACGTGTTCCGGGCAATGAACCTGCACCGGGTGACGGCCACCTACGCCGCCCACAACCTGCGGAGCGGCGCCCTGCTCAAGCGGCTCGGCTTCACGGTGGAGGGGTACGCCCGCGACTACCTGCGGGTCGGCGGGCGCTGGGAGGACCACGTCCTGGCCGCCCTCCTGAACCCCGCCTGGCGGGCCGGAGACCCGCCCCCGTGAGCCGCGGGGGGCGCAAAACTTGCGGCGCCATCCACGCGTGGTGCCGTTCGAGGAACGAGTCGAGGCACCCGTGGGGCGCTGCGGCGTGGTTCGGAAGACACGCGGAGGCGAGGAAGAGATGCGATGCCGCCGAGGCGAGCTGCAGGTGATTCCGCGCGGTGAGCCCTGCAGAGGCCGAATGCCGGTTCGAGTCCGGCCGGCGCTCCCATGAAGCGCAGGTGCGAAGATAACGACGGGGCGGCGCCGCGACGGCGCCGCCCCGTCGTGTCGTTGCCCGCTGTCCCCTATCCCCTGTTCCCTGTCCCCTGCCCTACAGGCGTGCGGGCGGGAAGGCGGCCTCCACCGAGGACGCGGCGGCCACCAGCTCCTTGGCCGCGGAGGCGTGGCGCGCCAGCGACATCAGGCTTCCCCGGGCCAGGCGGAGGCGCCCGGTCATGAGGGCGGCGATGGGGTCCGTTGCCCCTTCCAGGATGTGGCGCCACACGGCGGGCGCAGCGCGCATCACGTACGTCGCCTGCTCCAGGTCGGCCTCCGTGGCGCGGCGGGTGCCCCGGCACTCCCCGCCGTGGAGGTCCAGGTGGAAGGCGCGCTCCTCCTCCACCCCCAGCGCCGGGTCGCGCTCCATCACCAGCACCACGGCGTCCTTCCATTCCGCCGCGGCCTTCCGGTACCCCTCCCTGCGGTTGAGCTCGTCGCAGCAGGCGCGGGCCCACTCCTCGGTGAACACCTCCATCGGCGTCGGTCCTCCCTCGTGGTGGCGGTCTGCGGCGCGCACCGGCGCCGGTCGGCTCCGGGAAGGGTACGCGGCCCGGGGCGGGGGGAGCAAGGTGCGGCAAAAACCGGACAGCACAGGGTCACGAAACGGACACCCGGAGCGCCCCGATCGGCCCCACTTCCGGCAAACCCCTGGAAACACTGGGGATGCGCCTCCCGGAACGGTGGCACGCATCTGTCAGGGAAGAAAGCCCGGAGGGGGCCGCACGCCCCCCGCTTCGCTCCAGCAACAACGGAGGGAGACATGGTACATCTTCGTGAGGCAGTGGTCCGCGGCATCCCCATCGCCACCGTTCGCCCCGACCGCCGGGAGGAGGCCGTGGAGTTCCTCCGCGGCGAGCTGTCGGAGGAGGTGCAGGACCAGTTCCGGGAGGTGATCCGCGCCGGGTCGCTGGACGTGCTGGATTCCGTGGTGGGCCGCTTCGTCCAGCAGATGCTCCGCGGCGCCGGCTTCGGCGAGCGGGAGCTGGGGGTGGACCGACTGGAGTTCGCCTGGCAGGGACTGGTCCGGGACGCGGTGGGATAGCCCCAAAACACTAAATATCCTCTCCTCAACGACTTACAGCCCCGTTCCACGAGCCTCGTGGAACGGGGCTTGCGTTACAACTATTTGCAGGAGGCCCACTTACGAATCCAACGCCGGAAACCTAAGGCGCCACGCGGGAGAGAAGGCAATGTTCAACACCCTGATCGCCTCGAAGCCACGGAAGAAGTCGCTGGTCAACACGCGGACGGTGACGGCTTCCGTGGTCGCGCACGCTCTCCTCCTCGGAGGCGCCATGTACGCCGCGGCCACCGCGCCCGAGAAGCGGGCGGCGGAGTCGGAGGAGCAGGTGACCTACGTGGACATCGAGAAGGAGACTCCGCCGCCGCCGGTGGAGGAGACGCCCCCGCCGCCCCCCGAGCCGGAGCCGGAGCCCGAGGTGGAGGAGGCGGTGGTGGAGGCTCCCGAGCCGGACCCGGAGCAGGTGTACGAGGACCGGACCGAGGAGGCGGAGCCGGCGCCGGAGCCCGCCCCCGCGGAGCCGATCGCGCAGGGCTACCAGGAGCTCGCGCCGCCGTCGAGCGTGCCGGACCGGCTCCCGGACGTGGACGCCAGCGCCCCGGCGGTGCGCCCGGAGGACTTCAGCGGGATCGGCGTGGCCGGCGGCGTGGCGCGCGGCACGGAGGGCGGCGAGGCCCGCAACGCGGCCAAGGACCCGCCCAAGGGTGACGGCGAGGGCGAGGGCGACGTGCCCAGCGGCCCGGTGGACGTGAACGTGGTGGAGGAGCGTCCGAAGCTGACGAACGGGGCCGAGATGGAGCGCGTGCTCCAGCGCCTCTACCCGTCCACGCTCAAGGACGCCGGGGTGACGGGGACCGCCGTGCTCCAGTTCGTGGTGGACACGGAGGGCCGGGTGGAGTCCTCGAGCGTCCAGGTGGTCTCCTCCTCGCACGACGGCTTCGGGAGCGCCTCGAGGGAGGCCGCGGAGCGCTTCAAGTTCCGCCCCGCCAAGATCGGTGGCCGCCCCGTGCGAGTCTCCATCACCATGCCGATCCAGTGGAAGCTGGAGCGGTAAGGGACGGGGGATAGGGGACAGGGGACAGGGGACAGGGGACAGCAGGATCGGGATAGGGGGTAGCCGGTGATCCCGGCTACACCCCTCCCACACCACCGGACATGCGGGTCCGCATCCGGCGGTTCGGAAAGTTGAGGTCAGTGCGGTGCCAGCCGAGGAAGCCCCAGACCGTCGAAGTATTTCCTGGGCATGGCGGTGTTGAGCGCGCCGTGTCCGGCGATTCTCCACCAGCGTCGGGCGTGAGCCGCCGCCGCCCGGCAAGGCCGCTCCGGCACACCCCGCCTTCGCAGTTCCCGGTAGACGGTCGTCCCTCGCTTCCACTGTTTGAGCTGCACCATCCGCAGCCGTCGGGCGATCCACTGATCGAGTTCGTTGAAGATCCCCGGCGTATCCGCCAGTCGGAAGTAGGCCTTCCAGCCCGGCAGGTACGACCGTAGCTCCTCCACCACCTTCTCCAGCGCTCTCCCTCCGTTCCGGGCCGTGATCTCCCGGATGCGCTCCCTGAAGCCCTCCAGGGCCTTCGGCGCGACGCGGCGTTTGACGAGCTTCCCCGGGGCCACCCAGAAGCTGTAGCCCAGGAACTTCCGCTCCCACACGCGCGCCACCGTGCTCTTTTCCTCGTTGACCCTGAGCTTGAGCTTCGCGTAGAGCCGAGCCATCCGGCCCATCACCCGCTCGCCCGCTCGCTTCGACCGCACGTACACGTTGCAGTCATCGGCGTAGCGCACGAACCGGTGGCCGCTCCCCTCCAACATCCGGTCCACCTCGTCCAGCAGCACGTTTGCCAAGAGCGGCGACAAGGGTCCGCCCTGCGGTGTCCCCTCGTGCCGCTCCACCACCACCCCGTTGGCCATGATCCCGGCCTCCAGGTAGCGGCGGATCACCCGGAGCAGCCGCTTGTCCTCCACTCGCTTCGCCACGCGCGCCATCAAGATGTCGTGGTTGACCCGGTCGAAGAACTTCTCCAGATCCACGTCCACCACCCACCTGCGCCCCGACTGGACATACCGCTGCGCCTGACAGACCGCGTCGTGCGCCCTGCGTCCGGGCCGGAAGCCGTAGCTGTGCTCGCTGAACGTGGGATCGAAGATCGGCTGCAGCACCTGCAGGATGGCCTGTTGGATGAACCGGTCGAGCACGGTCGGAATCCCCAGCTGCCGGACTCCGCCGCCGCTCTTGGGGATCTCCTGCCTTCGCACCGCCGAGGGCTGGTAGCTTCCCGCGAGCAGCTCCGCTCGGATCCGCTCCCAGTTCCCCCGAAGGTACTCCGGCAACTCCTCCACGCACATCCCGTCGATACCGGCACTCCCCTTGTTGCTCCGCACGCGCTTCAACGCTCGTATGAGGTTGTCGCGCTCGACGACCTGCTCCATCAGCTCCCGCAGGCCGCCGACTCCTGAGCGCTCGTCTCCTTGCGCCGCCGGGATCGCTTCGCCGCTCTGCTCTGCTCTCGGGGCTTCACCCCTACCCTCCAGCAGCAGCTCCATTTGCATGGACATCTGGCGCCTTGCTCTCCCGAGGTGCAACGTCGTTTCGCTCTCCTCTCCGTTCGGCCCTTCACCGCTGGGGCTGGGTCCAAGCGCATGTGTGCACCCCTGCCGGCTACTACGGCCTCTGCTGACTTCTCGCTCCGTTCGCTCTGCCGACCGAACGTCGCCCTTTCAGGCGCGAGGCGAGATCTCCCCAGGTAAGAACGACGGCCTTCCCCGCACAGCCGCCGGATCTACGCCGCTTCGCCTTGGTCGTGAGAGCTTCGCGTTCATTGGCACGCTCGCCCTGCTCCGCAGCGCCTCCTATCCGGTTTCTGTTCGTCGGCTCGACGGGTTCGCTACCCCGCTTCTTTCAGCCCTCCCCTCGCGGAAAGGCGCCTTGCGGCTCGCTTCGGTCCCTACGACCAAGTTCCGGGAGGACTTTCACCTCCGGACCATCGCCCATGCTGGGCACACCAACGACGGGGCGGCGCCGAAAGGCGCCGCCCCGTCGCACTTGGCTGCAGTTCCGGCAACCCTACTCGGGAGCGTCCGGGTCCAGGCACTTCAAGCACCTGCACATCTCGCGCAGCATCCGGAACGGATAGATCCCCGTCCGGTGCCCGTCGCTCCACTCGAACGCCAGCGCGTACTGCCCCACGTACCGCACCGACAGCGGGTACACGTCCCCCGGAACGTACGACGGGTCCAGCAGCGGCCGGCCCGTCATCTCCTCCACGCACCCCGCGCACGGGCAGCTCAGCCGCAGGAGCCGCGGCGCGAGCTCGGTCACGTGCCCGTCCCGCCAGCGGATGCGGAGCTGCGCCCCGTCCTCGGTGGGGCCGACCTCCGCGGGGGTGGTGGCGTCGCCGCCGATCACGTCCGCAGCGCGGGGTGGCGGAGGTGGAAGTCGGTGGCGCGCTGGTACGCGTTGGCCACGGCCAGCAGCTTCCCCTCCCCGAACAGGTCGCCCAGGAAGGTGACGGACACCGGGGTGCCGTCCTCGCGGAAGCCGTTGGGGAGGATGACCGCGGGGTGCCCGGTGAGGTTGGTGGCGACGAGCTGCGTGCCGGAGGTGGGGGCAACGATGACGTCCAGCTCCTGGAACAGCCGCGCCCAGCCGCGCATGGCGAGCGTCCGCAAGCGGTTGGCGTTGATGTAGTCCACGGCGGGGATGAAGCGCGCCACCCGGAAGGTGTTGGGCCAGGCGCCGGGGCCCTGCTCGGTGAGCTCGGCGTCGCGCCCGGAGCGGGTCAGCTCGTCGAAGGCGGCGGCGGCCTCGGCGGTGAGGATCATCCGCATGGCACCGTAGGCGAAGTCCGGGACCTCCACGGGGACCAGGTTGGCCCCCAGCCGGCGGAGGACGTCCAGGGTGGCCAGGTCGAACTTCTTGTTGGGGTACTGCGCCTCGTCGCGCTCGAAGGCGGCCCTGAAGTAGCCGATGCGCAGCGCGCCGGGGCGGGCCCGCGCGTCGAAGGCGAAGGGCGCGGCGCGGACGGTGGGGTCGCCGCCGTCGGGGCCGCGGACGGCGTCCAGCACCAGGGCACAGTCCTCCACGCTGCGGCACATGGGGCCCAGCTTGTCCATGGTCCAGGAGAGCGCCATGGCCCCGGTCCGCGGCACCCGCCCGAAGGTGGGGCGCAGCCCGGTGACGCCGTTGCGGGTGGAGGGGGAGGAGATGGAGCCCAGCGTCTCGCTCCCGATGGAGAAGCCCACCAGCCCGGCTGCGGTGGCGGAGCCCGGCCCGGCGGAGGAGCCGCTGGAGCCCTGGTCGGTCTTCCACGGGTTCTTGGTGGTGCCGCCGAACCACACGTCGCCCTGGGCCAGGGCGCCCAGGGTGAGCTTGGCCACCAGCACGGCGCCCGCCTCGTCCAGGCGCTTCACCACGGTGGCGTCCTCGTCCAGGGTCTGCGTCCGGTACGGGGCCGCCCCCCAGGTGGTGGGATAGCCGCGCACGGCCAGGAGGTCCTTGGCGCCCCAGGGGATGCCGTGCAGCGGCCCGCGCCAGCGGCCCCGAGCCAGCTCCCGGTCGCGCTCCTCGGCCTGGCGGAGGGCGCGCTCCTCGGTGACGGTGACCACGGCTTTTAGCACCGGGTCGTAGCGCCGGATGCGGTCCAGGTACATGCGGGTGAGCTGGACGGCGGTCACCCTGCGGGTGCGCACCAGCTCGCCGAGGGCGGTCACGGGGAGGAAGGCCAGCTCGTCCAGGTTCGCCGGGACGCGGACGGCGGGGGCGCGGGGGACGGACACGGGACGCCTCTCCCCTTCGGCGGGGAGGACGGTGCCCGGGAGGAGCGGGTCGAAGAGCACGGCGGGGTGCACGGAGTTGTCGAGCGGGACCCGGTGCAGCTCCTGGATCTGCCGCTCCTGCTGCTTCAGCCCCTCCACCATCATCTTCCGCTCGGCCTCGTCGAACTCCAGCCCCGCGATCTCCTCGGCCTGGCGGACGGTGGCCTCGGTGATCTCGGCGCCCTGGGCCACCTGCCCCCAGAGGACGCCGGGGAAGAGGGTGCCCGAGAGACCCAGGCCGGCCAGGTAGCCCATGAAGGCGCGGCGGTCGGGGAGGGTGTGCACGGGGGTGGCTTCGCTCATCGGGGTCCTTCGGTCGGGAAAAGGTGGCGCCCCGCACGGGGCCATTTGCGACACGACTTGCGGTGCTTATCTTGGGAGGAGACCTCACACGCTGTCTCCCATGGACCACGGCACGCCTCCGGCAATCCTCGCCTTCGTGACCCTCCCGGGACACCGTCCCGCGCCCGCGCGCGTGGAGCTGGTGTACCGGCCGGCGGCGTGGCGCGGGGCCCGGGCGATGCTCCTGCTGGTCTTCTTCTGGGGGATGGTCCCCCTGGCGGCGGCCATCCCCCCGCACTACCCGTGGGCGCTCGCCTCCCTGGCCGCGGGGGCGTACCTGTCGCACCGGGCGTGGACGGGGCGCTTCCGGGTGCGGGCCTTCGCCGGGAGCTGCCCCCGCTGCGCGCGCGAGCTGGAGCTCCGGCCGGGAACGGGGATCTCGCTCCCGCACGCGCTCACCTGCTTCACCTGCCACTTCGAGCCGCAGCTGGAGGTGGTGCTCGCCCCGCCGGCGGCGCCCGGGGTCGTGGAGCACCGCGACGCGGACTGCGTGGGGCGCTGGAGGGTGCGCTGGCTGGCGGACGAGCCGTACCTGGTGTGCGACACCTGCCGGGCCCACCACCCCGCCACCCCGGAAGCCCGCCGCGCGGCGGACGACGAGAACGAGCGCGGCTCGCTCCTGTCCCGCCTCACCACGGAGGGCGGCTTCCTCTCCTGAGGCCGCCCGCCGCTCAGAAGTCGAGGGCGGAGTCGTCCGGGAGGGCCGGCCCCTCCTCGTCCCCCATCCGCGCCCGCTGCTCCGCCGTGATCTCCTGCCGTCCCGCGAACCCCGCCCCCAGCTCGTGCCAGGCCCGCACCTCCGGCTCCCCCCTGCGCCAGCACAGATAGACCCAGCGTCCCTCCCAGGTGGTGGGGAAGTCCAGGAGCCCGTGCTCCAGCCCGCCCTGGGGAAAACGGACGCCCCGCCCGGAGATCTCCTCGGCCACCACGCGCTGGATCTCGCGCACGGAGGCCTCGATGGCGTCGCGGTGCTCCAGCAGCTCGGCGTGGTCGGGGTTGTCGGGCTCGATCAGCTTCTCCCCCCAGAGCACGTCCAGGATCTTGACCTTCTCGTGCCGCGAGCGCACCTCGTCGCGCAGGCGCGCCAGCGCGTCCAGCGCCCCCTCCAGGACGGGGATCAGGGCGTCGGCTTCCTCCACGCGGAAGGCCTTGCGCGGCATGGGGTGCGGTCGGTTGGGGGGAAGGGCGCGCGGGGCGCGGGTGACAACATACGGCGTCCCCGCGGCGGGGGGAAGCGGCGGGGAGGCTACGGAGCTTCGGAGGCGCCCGCGCCGTCGCGGCACTCCCGCAGGTCGCGGACGAAGGCGGCGGCGGCAGTGGGCAGGGGACCCCGGCGGCGCAGCTCGGTGACTCCGATCCCGAGGAAGTTCAGCACCACGCGCCGGAGCCCCGCCTCGGTGGCGTAGCCGCAGGCGGAGGCGACGCTCTGCGCGGTGCGGCCGGACTCCTCCAGCAGCTTGGCGGCGAGGAGGATGCGCATCCAGGCCAGGATGCGCCGAGGGGGCGGGAGACGGAGGCGCTCGCAGCGCCGCATGACGGTGGTCTCCGTCACGCCCAGGAGGGCGGCCAGGTCCGGCGCGTGCCCGCCCACGGCCGTCGCCTCCGCGGCGGCGAACAGGAGGCGGCGGGCGCGGCCGGTGAGGTACGGCGGGAGGACGTCGGCCAGGAGCCCCTGCATCACCCGGCCCTGCGCGAAGCGGACGGCGCGGGCGATCCCCCACTGGGTGTCCTCCACTCCCAGGAGGATGACTTCCGAGACCCCCCAGCGCCCGAGCGTGAGGAGCCGCTCCCGCGCCTCGGAGCCGCCGCAGCTCACCGCCGCCACGACGGGGAGCCAGGGGAACTCCCTGATGAAGCCGGGCAGCTCGTCGCACAGCTCCCCGTCGGTGCTCCCCGAGTGAGGGTCCACGATGGTGAGGTCGCTGGGGGAGGCGTGCCGCGCCGTCTCACGCAGCGCTTCCCAGTCGGGGAGCGTCCAGCACCCGAAGCCCTGGGGAAGGCTGGAGCGCACCAGCTCCTGGAAGCGGGCGTCGGGATGGAGGAGGAAGATCTGTCGCGTGCCGACGGACCTGCGCATCAGTGGGTGCCTCCCGGCATCGTTCCTTTCCCGTACACGCGTTGACGCGACTCCTGCCGAGACTCAGGTTACGAGGCTCACCACTCGTTCCGCCTTCCTTCTTCTCGCAAGGAGTCACCATGCGACCCGTCCGTGCCCTCGTCCTGCTGCTCGCGATCGTCGTCTGCGGTGCCTGCAGCGCCGACGCTCCTACCCAGCCCACGCCGGCCGCACCCGAGCTCGCCGCTCCGGCGGAGCAGACCGCTGCCGGGGGAACGGTCTTCCCGACAACTCAGCTACCCGCCTTCGGAGGTGGCTACATCGGGTCGGGCTCCTGAGCGCGCGGGGCGCGCGGAGTTCCGAGGTCAGACCTCGTGGAGAGACTGCGCGAGCTCCTCGACCAGGCGGTCCCCCGACCGCTCCGCCGGCGGGGCCGGGGTCTGCGAGCTGCATTCGGTGGGGAGCGCTCCCGTCTCGAGGCCCGCGAGCAGCGTCTCGGCCCGTGTGATCACGTCGGCCTCCCCCCTCTTCCTCGCCGCGTCGAGAGCGGCGCGGGCCGCCACCCCGGCCAGCGTGGTCTCCGCGAGGCCGGCGGCTCCGTACGCGACCTGCAGGAGCGAAGGCGCGGCCCGGGGCCTGGCGTCCGACGTATCGGCGAGGGCCCACACCCCCGCCCAGGACCGCTCGAACAGCTCCCGGTCCCCGCAGCACCCGGCCGCCCACCCGATGCTCGCGAGAACGTGGATCCTGTGGATGGGGAGCTGCATCCGGGGGAGGAGCGCGGTGAGCACGTTGAGGGCGCGGGCAGGGTACCCGTTGTTGAGCCAGAAGAGCGCGACGTCGTGGGCGAGCAGGGGCACGCTCGGGTGCCTGGAGCCGTACGCCTCGAGGGCGAGGCGGGCGTTCTCCTCCGCGCGGCGGAGGTCCTGGGTTTCCGCGCAGGTGATGAACAGGTCGTGCAGGGCCCTGCCCTGCATCTCCCCCAGCCCGTGCTTGCGGGCGAGGACCAGGGCGGCTCCCTGCGCCTCCCGGGCCCGCCGGTAGAGCCCCTGCCGGTAGAACATGTTGCCGATGCCGAGCACGGCCAGGGTCTGGGTCTCCCGGTCGCGCCGCCTGCGCGCCGCGGCCACCGCGTACTCCAGCCACACCTCGGCCGCGTCCCACTTCGCCAGGTCGCGGGCCAGCGAGCCGGCATGGTAGGCCTGGCGCGCGTCCTCGGGGACGCAGAGCCCCGCCGCGGCCGCGAAGTAGAACTGCGTGGCGGGCTTGCCGTGGGCCCCGGCCCAGGCGGACACCCGCCTGCAGGCCAGCGCCAGCGCGTGCGCGCCCGCCCCGCGCGGGTCGGCCAGCATGTCGCGGATCACCTCCAGCGCCGCGCGCAGCTCCGGGTCCAGCCAGTCCGCGCGGCCGAGCTGCGCGGTGCGCATCTCCGCGGCGGCGCTCCCGAACATGGGAGCGCCGCGCCGATGCCTGGGACGGAGCGCCCAGTCGCCGACGTTGCGGTACGACTCCCAGAGCAGCTGGCCGCACTCCCAGGCGGGAAACTCGTCCAGGATCCCCGAGCCGCGCATCCGCTCGGAGGGATGGAGGGAGGGAAAGGGCACCCGGGGAGGCCGTGAGCGTCCGGACGGTTTCTCCGAGGGAAAATCGATCATCGGGAGGGCTCCTACGCGAAGTGACGTGAAACCTGCGGCGAACCGGACGCGCCATAGACGAGTATATATGCTACGCGCCACCCCTCGCACAAGCGATAGCTTGAAAGGGACGCACGGCCTCGCACGGTCCCTGCGTAGCTCCCCGTCCGCTGTTACCCGGAACGGGGGAACGTCGTCAACAGGTGCGAGCGAGCAATGGCATACGCGGTGATCCAGTTCGTGGAAGCGGGGGAGCGGAGGGCCACCCTCTGCAGGACCTCCAACGGCCAGCCCACCGGCGCCGAGGGCGTGATGGACGCGCTCAGCGCCTTCATCGAGGAGTCCGCCTCCACCATCGTGGGGCAGGGCTCTCCCGGCGCGCTCCACATGGCGATGCTCTTCGTGGCCCGGGAGCGGGAGGCCGGACAGGAGATCCGCGTGCTCGGCGGGGAGGGCCCGCTGGGGATCACCCCGGCGGAGATCGAGGCGCTGGAGGGACAGGGATACTTCTACGAGGCGCACTTCGGCCCGGAGGGCGACCGCTCCATGCCGATGGTGCTGCAGCACGCGCTGGAGGCCCCCCGGAAGGGGGAGTGAAGGTGGCGCGGCCGCAGCCCTCCGCGGCGGCAGGCCTTTTGCGTTGTGACGACGCGACATACGGTACCCGGCGGGGCCGCTCCCCGCCTTCTCCCGCGGTCCTGAATACCCCATGAACCCGACGACCCGATCCGCGGCGCGCTCCCTGGCCGCTCTCCTCCTCGCCGCCGGCACCCTCGCGGCCTCGCCGGCGGGCGCGGACGCGCAGGCCGCGTTCGGCGCCCGGAGCCTGCAGACGTCCCGCGCCGCGAGCCTCTCCCCCGGCCTCGCCGCGGGGAAGTACGTGGTGGTGATCAACCTGGACGAGAACAAGCTGTACTTCACGCGCAACCGGCGCGTGCTCTGGTCGGCCCCGGTGGGGACGGGGACGGGGCTCCGCCTGGAGGGTCCCAGCGGGGAGTGGGACTTTTCCACCCCGGACGGCGTGTTCCACGTCCAGTACAAGGAGGAAGCGCCGGTGTGGATGGCGCCGGACTGGTACTTCGTGGAGAACAAGCTCCCCATCCCGCCGGCGGACAGCCCCAAGCGGCGCTTCCCCGGTGGGCTCGGCGCGGCGGCGGTCTACATCGGCCAGGGGCTCGCCATCCACGGCACGGACAAGCCCGACCTCCTGGGGCAGCGGGTGTCCCACGGGTGCATCCGCCTGGCCAACCGCGACGCGCTCCGCCTGTTCCACAACGTGCAGCTGGGGACGGAGGTGGTGATCGTAGGGGGCGGGCGCCGCGACGAGGAGGACGCGCCGGCTCCCGCCGCCCGGCCGCGGGTGGTGCGCGACACGCGGCCCGCGGCCCCGCAGAAGGACCCGTACGCGGAGTACCTGGCCGCCCTCCCCACGGACGAGCTGGCGGTGCTGCTGGACGACGAGATCCGGGCGGACGCGGCGGGGGAGGAGACGCGCTGGCCCCAGGTGGCGTCGACGCTCTTCCGGCGGGGGATCAAGGACGGGGACGAGGGCGCGCTCCGCTCCGCGCTGACGCAGATGGAGGTGCTGCAGGGCGGCGGACGTATCTCCCAGGAGTACGCCACCTACCTGGCGGACGCCTACGCGCGGGCGCCCCGCGCGACGCTCCGGGCGCTCTCTGAGATGGACCGGGTGGCGCGGACGCGGGCGGCGGCGGCGATCGTGGACGCCACGCTGACGCTCTACCCGGGCGACGCGGCCGCCCCCGTGACGCCCTGGCCGACGGGCCGGATCCCGGAGTCGATGCTGGAGGCGGACGAGGAGCGCGGCTGGGCGGCGGTGCGCCAGGCCGAGCTGTCGTACCGTCAGCGGAACGGGCTGAGCGTTCCGTACGCCGCCCGCTGAGCCTCCGCCGGCAGTCCCCCGCCCCTCTCCCCGGATCGGGGAGGGGGGCGGCGCCTTTTCCGGTTGCGCCGGGGCCCCGGCGCCCGCATATTGTCCGCCATCCTGTGCCAGTTCCTCCCGCCCCACCCTCCCTCGCAGTGACGATCATGGAAAGCACCCCCGTCCGCACTCCGGCGCCGGAGCGCGCCCCGAACGCGACACACGGCGCCGACTCCGTCGCGCCCGGACGGCGCGGCCTCGTATGGCTGGCGGCCGCGGCGCTCCTGGCGGCCGTCCTGGCGCTGGTGGAATGGACCGACCGTCCCCCCGCGCCCATGCCCGCGAGCGTCGCGGCGACGGAGTTCTCGGAGGCCCGCGCGCGGCCGACCCTGGAGACCCTGGCCGGGAGGATCGGGAAGCGGGTGATCGGAACGGCCGGGGCCGACTCGGCGGCGGGGTACCTGGTGGCGACGCTCCGCGCCATTCCGGGGGTGGAGGTGCAGGTGCAGGACTCCGCCTGGACCGACCCGTCCCCGTGGATTCCGGGCGCGCTGGACCTGTACCGGACGCGCAACGTGCTGGCGCGCCTCCCGGGCGACTCGGCGTCGGCGGTGCTGCTGTCGGCGCACTACGATTCCCCGCCGGAGAGCTTCGGCGCGGCGGACAACGGGGTGGCGGTGGCCTCGGCGGTGGAGATCCTGCGGGCGCTGGCCGCGGGGCCGCGCCCGGGGCACTCGGTGGTGGTCAACTTCAACGACGGCGAGGAGGCGGGGCTCCTGGGCTCCAACGCCTTCCTGGAGCACCCCTGGGCGCGCGACGTGCGCGCCTTCGTGAACCTGGAGTCGGCCGGGGCGGGCGGGAAGGCGGTGCTCTTCCAGGCGGGCCCGGGGAACGACTGGCTCACGGAGGAGTACGCGCGCTCGGTGCCCCGCCCCTACGGGACGGTGCTGGCGCAGGACATCTTCCAGAGCGGGCTGATCCCCTCGGACACGGACTTCCGGGTGTACCGCGACCAGGGGCGGATGCGTGGGCTGGACGTGGCGCTGTACCAGGACGGCTACGCCTACCACACGGACTTGGACCGCGTGGAGCGGGTGCAGCCGGGCTCGATGCAGCACATGGGGGAGAACACGCTGGCGCTGGTGCGCGAGCTCGCCACCGGCCCGCTCCCCGGGAACGTGGGCGGCGCCCCGGCGGTGTACTACGACCTCCTGGGCGCGACCATGTTCGCC
The DNA here is from genome assembly GCA_963733105.1 of uncultured Gemmatimonadales bacterium. Classification (GTDB taxonomy): domain Bacteria; phylum Gemmatimonadota; class Gemmatimonadetes; order Longimicrobiales; family Longimicrobiaceae; genus JAFAYN01. Next base: position 233,263 of record CAVTCB010000020.1, read on the forward strand.
TACTCGGCGGGGACGGCGACGGTGCTGACGCTGCTGGCCCTGGTCCTGGCCGCGGCGGCGCTGGTGGTGGCGGTGCGGCGCACCCCGCTGACGGCGGGGCGGGCGGCGGCGGGGCTGGGGATCACGGTGGCGGCGACGCTGGCGGGGATCGTCCTCCCGCTCGTGGCGGCGCTCCTGCTCTCGATGGTGCTGGGGCGCCCGCACGGGTGGTTCTCGGCGCCCTGGCTGGGGTGGGCGGCGTTCGGGTCGCTGGCGCTGGCGGGGTTCCTGTTCGTCCACGGGGTGTGGGAGCGGCGGAGCGAGCGGCGCGGGCGCGGGGCGGACACGGCGCTGGCGGCGCTGGCCGGCTCCACGCTCTTCTGGGCGCTCCTGCTGGTGCTCTTCACGCTGGGCGGGATCGGCACGGCGTACCTGGCGCTCTGGTGGACGATCTCGGGGGCGGCGGGGCTGCTGATCTGGGCGCTGGCGCCGCGGGCGCGCTGGGCGGCGCTGGTGGTGGCGTGGCTCCCGGCGGCGCTGCTGACGGCGCAGGTGCAGACGGTGCTGCTGAAGCTGTTCGCGCCGGTGGCCGGGCGCTTCCCGCTCCCCTTCCCCTTCGACCCGGTCATCGCGCTGCTGGTGGCGCTCCCCACGGTGTGGCTGGCGGCGGCGGGAGCGGCGGCGCTGCACCGGGGCGGGCGGCTGCGCCTGGCCTCGGGGGTGCTGGCGGCGCTGGGACTGGTGGCGCTGGTGGCGATGGCGGCGCGCTCGCCGTACAGCGAGACGCGCCCCAAGCGGCTGGAGGTGGCGCACGCGGTGAGCGACACGGCGTCGCTGCTGCTGGTGGCGGCGATGGACGCGATCGGCCCGCAGGCGGCGCTCGCGGGGGTGGACGGCCCCCCCTTCCGCTCGCGGGGCCCGCAGATGTCGCGCCCGGCCCCGCGTCCGGCGCTCCCCGCGCCCTCGGTGCAGGCGGCGAACGAGGGGACGCAGGGCGACGTCCGCACGGTCCGCCTGCGGGTGAGCCGCGGGAGCTGGAGGATGGTGAGCCTGCGCATCCCGGCGGAGCGCATCGTCGGCTGGTCGCTGGGCGGCTCGCTCCCGCCCCGCCCCCGCAGCGGCTTCTACAGCGTCCGCATCTTCCCCCCCTCGGCCGCCGGCCAGGACGTCGTCCTCCGGATCCGCGGCGCCGAGCCGCTGAGGGTGGACGCGACGGAGACGTTCGCGCCGATGACGACGCCCGCGAGCGAGCAGGTGGTCCGCCAGCTCCCGGCCTGGGTCACGCCCTCGACGAGCGTGAGCCGTCGGACTCCGATGACGATGTAGGAGGGAACGGCAGGGGACAGGGAACAGGGGACAGGGGACAGCAGGCAACGACGGGGCGGCGCCGCGAAGGTGCCGCCCCGTCGTGCGTTTTGGCCCCCACCCGGCTCGCTTCGGGCTCGCCACCCTCCCCCGTTCCGGGGGAGGGGCATCTCCACGCGTTGGTCCCCACCTCCCACAGTGTCGTGCTCCCCCTCTCCCGCTTGCGGGGGAGGGGGCCCGCAGTTCCGCAGTACCTATACGATCTTCTCGGAGGGAGACAGCCGGGCTGTTTCGGCTGGCTCACTCCGGGGCGGGGAGACTCGCGCGGTTTGCGAGGCTCACCGCCCCCGCGCAGGAGACCGGCGCCGTTTGCCGGGCTCCGGAGCGGCCCGCCACACCAGGCGCCACGATAGACAAACCCCACCCGCCGCACGAGATTACCGCATCCACAGCCCGCATCCGAGAAGACGATGGCATGACCGAAGCAGCGAAGAAGCACGACTCGTACGCGCCCTTCCGCTACGCCCCCTTCCGGTGGTACATCGCCACCATCCTGACCATGACGTTCGCCGCCCAGGTGCAGACCCTGGTGGTGGGCTGGCAGGTGTACGAGCAGACCCGCGACCCGCTCTCGCTGGGGATGGTGGGGCTGGCCGAGGCGCTCCCCCACATCGCGGTGGCGCTCTACGCGGGGCACGTGGCCGACCAGCTCAACCGCCGCCTGCTCTGCCTGGTGGCGCTGGCGGTGCTGGTGGCCTGCTCGCTGGCGCTGCTGGCCTTCACGCTCCGGCCGGAGGTCATCGCGGGGGGGAGGGTGTGGCCGATCTACGCGGTGATCTTCGTGAGCGGGATCGGGCGGAGCTTCCTGCAGCCGGCGCGCACGGCGCTGGGGGCGGAGATCGTCCCGCGGGAGGTGTACGCTTCCTCGGTGGCGTGGCGCAGCTCGACCTGGCAGACGGCGGCGGTGGTGGGGCCGGCGGCGGGCGGGCTGCTGTACGCGGCGGGGGGCGCGAAGACGGCGTACGCGGTGGACGCGGCGCTGATGATGGTGGCCTTCCTCACCATGGCGCGGGTGGCGTACGCGCCGGCGCCGCGCGAGGGGGAGCGGGTGCCGGTGGCGCAGAACCTCATGGTGGGGATCCGCTTCCTGCGCGGGCAGCCGGTGCTGCTGGGGGCGCTGGTGCTGGACATGTTCGCGGTGCTCTTCGGGGGGGCGGTGGCGCTCCTCCCGGTGTTCGCCTCGGAGATCCTGCGCGTGGGGCCGGAGGGGCTGGGGCTGCTCCGCGCGGCGCCGGCGGCGGGGGCGGTGGGGATGTCGATCTGGCTGGCGCACCGCCCGCCGATGCGGCGCGCGGGGCGGACGCTGCTGGCGTGCGTGGCGCTCTTCGGGCTGTGCATGATCGGCTTCGCGCTGTCGCGCAGCTTCGTGCTGTCGCTGGCGCTCCTGGCCTTCAGCGGGATGGTGGACAACGTGAGCGTGGTGATCCGCTCGACGCTGCTGACGGTGCTCACGCCGGGGCACCTGCTGGGACGGGTGTCGGCGGTGAACTCCATCTTCATCGGCTCGTCCAACGAGATCGGCCAGTTCGAGTCGGGGGTGGCGGCGCGGCTGCTGGGGACGGTGCCCTCGGTGCTCTTCGGGGGGACCATGACGCTCCTGGTGGTGGCGCTGATGGCGTGGAAGAACCCGGAGCTGCGCCGCCTGAAGCGGCTGGAGTAGCGGGACGCGTGCGCCTCTCCCGCGGACGCGTTATCATTACCCTCCGGCAGCACGACACGGACGACCCCCTACCCCGACGACTCCCATGCGCACGCTCCTGACCGCCGCCGCCCTCCTGGCCCTGGCCGCGCCCGCGGCGGCCCAGCACCAGCACGGCACGCCCCAGAAGGCCCAGCCTGCCACCGCGTCGGGCGGCCACGCCCACGGGGGCGCCGCCGCGATGCCCGACCACTCGCAGTACCCGGCCGGGTGGGCGGTGCGGGTGGACCGCGACGCGGCGCGCGACCAGGTGTGGCTGATGGACCACGGTGACGCGCTGCACGCGGCCACGGGACCGGCGGGCGCGGTCTACTACAACGCGGGGTGGCAGGAGCAGGGGGACTACGACTACTCCGTCCGCTTCCGCCAGCAGAAGGCGAGCGAGCACCCGGAAGGGTACGGGCTGGTGATCGGCGGGACGGGGATGGACGGGGCGGAGCAGGCGTACTCGTACTTCCTGATCCGCCAGACGGGGGATTTCTTCGTCGCCACGCGCCGGGGGGAGGAGCGGACCAAGGTGGTGGACTGGACGGCCAGCCCGGCGATCCGCAGGACGGACGCGCAGGGGAAGGCGGAGAACGTGCTGGGGGTGCAGGTGAAGGGGAGCGACGTGGTCTTCACCGTGAACGGCACGGAGGTGGCGCGCCGCCCGAAGAGCGAGCTGGCGACGGACGGGGCGCTCGGCCTGCGCGTGAACCACCGGCTGGAGCTGCTGGTGGACCAGGTGGCGCGGTAGCCGCCCGCCTCCACGGAGGACGAGACGAGGGGCCGGTCCCGCGCGGGACCGGCCCCTCGGTCGTTCCGGACCCGGAGCGGCGGTCAGAGGCTCTCGCCGCCGGCGGCCTCGATCCGGTTCCCGGACTCGGCGCTCCCGCCGCGGATCTCGATGCGGCGGCGGCGGGCCTGCTCGCTCTTGGGGATGGTGAGGCGCAGCACGCCGTCGGAGTACTCGGCCTCGATCCGGTCCGCGTCCACCTGGCGCGGGAGGACGAAGGAGCGGGTGAAGGTGCCGTAGCGCCGCTCGGAGAGGTGGTAGCGGGCGTTCTCCACGCGCTCGGCCTGCTTGGTGGCGCGGATGGTGAGCACGCTGGCCTCCAGGCCGATGTCCAGGTCCTCGCGCCGGGCGCCGGGCATCTCCATCACCACCCGGATCTCCTCCTCGGTCTCGATCACCTCGGTGTCGGGGGTGCGGAGCAGGCCGTCGCTCCCGTTCCACCCCAGCGGTGCGGCCATCGCCTCGAAGAGGCGGTCGAACGGAACGGTGGCCGGGCGGTTGGCGGTCTTTACCATGGTGTCCTCCTCTCGGTTTGAAGGGTTGACGCGCACGCCGCGCGTGGCGTGCACGCGGGGACGGGAAAGGCAACCGGGATGCCACCGGAAAGCGCCCTCTGTTTGCCGAAAAGACAAGGCGGGGAGCCATTTTTGCGCTCCCCGCCGCAAGGTTGGCAGCAGCGCCCCCCACCCCCGGCCCCTCCCCCACAAGGGGGGAGGGGAGCACGACAACTACAAACACCGGTACGGCAAGCAGTTGCGTGAGGGATGCGAGCATTCATCACCCCCCGGCGCGTGAGAGCCTCCGCGCCGCCCGGTCCCAGCGCCAGGGGAGGTCGCGCCCGCGCAGGTGGACGCCGCCCAGCCAGCGGTCGACGCCGCCCGCGGCCAGCCGGTCGGCCTCGCCGCGCAGCACGGCGCGACCCGCCCCGGTCAGCTCCAGCCGCTGCTCCCAGAACCAGTCGGCGTACGCGCCCCGGCGCGGGAGGCGGAAGTCCCCCCCGCCCTCCACGCGGAGCAGGGGCTCGGGGCCGTCCGCCAGCTCGCGCACGTGCTCCCAGAGCGAGGCGTCGCCCATGAAGACGGCCTCCTCCCGCGCCTGGTCGGCCAGGAACAACTCGCGCGGTCCGTGGGCGCCGTCGGCGACGGCTTCCAGCAGCTGGCGCTCGGTGCGCGACAGCCCGTCGCCCACGGCGGGGAGCTGCTCCAGGTGGCGGAGCAGGGCGGCGCGCAGGAAGGGGAGCGCGGAGGTGTCGCCGTCCAGCACGTCCTCGATCCGGGTGGGGTCGGGGGAGCGGAAGGCGGCCCAGGCGGCCTGCGCCAGGTCGAGCTGCGCGGGGGTGACGGGGACGCGCCCGGGGAAGAGCGAGGCGATCTGCTCCGGGGTGAGCTGCCCCAGCCCGTGGAAGGGCTCCACGCCCGGGAAGGCGCCGATGCAGACGAGGGAGGCCCGCTCCGCCCCGCCGCGCTCGGCGAGGGCGTCCAGCACCTGGAGGATCTGGAGCTGGTCGTACAGGTCGTGCTCGAACCAGAGCACGGTCTCCGCCCGCTCCGCGGAGCGGACCAGCGCGCGGTCGCGCGCGGCGAGCTCGGCGCGCACCTCGTCGTAGGCACCCCACCCGCGGCCGGAGATGAAGCCGGCGCGCACGGCGCTCAGGTCCTCCAGGGGAAGCCCGCCGGGGACCGGTCCGTCGTGGAGGACGTCGTTCCAGGGGAGGACGTCGCCGCCGAGGCCGGAGGCGCGGATGAGCCCCGCGGCGACGCCGCCGTTGGTGACGTGGAGGAGGGTGCCTTCGCGGTCGCTGGTCATGGGAGGCGGGGTGAGTGGGGAGCGGTGCGTCCCTCCGCCACATCTTGCCTCGCGGGCGGCTTCCCGGCAAGACGCTCGGGAACCCGGCCAGCGCCTAACCGATATCTTAAGGACAATGCTTGCAGGGGCGGACAAAAGGGTGCCATATTGCGGTCAGAGCCTTACGGAGTCGCCCTACCACTCGACGGAGGTCCCCGATGAACCCGATCCAGCGCACCCTCGCCCTCGCGGCGGGACTGCTGGCGCTCGCCGCGTGCGGCGACGCCGGCCGCCAGCCGGTCAGCCCCGACGGCGCCGCGCCGCGGCTGACCATCACCAGCTCGATCGTCACCTGCCCGGACACCATCTCGGTGGGGCAGACGGCGCAGTGCGTGGCCTACTTCTACGACCAGAACAACAACCTGGTGACCACCTCGCCCACCTGGAGCAGCGGCACGCCCTCGCTGGCCTCCGTCAGCTCGTCGGGGCAGGTCACGGGGGTCGCGGTGGGTAGCGCGTCGGTGCAGGCGACGGCGGGGGGCGTGACGGGGACCCGGAGCGTGTACGTGAAGCCGGGACTCACCGTGGGGATCTCGGGTCCAAGCACCGTCCGGCGATTCACGAGCTGCACCTGGACGCGCTCGGCTTCGGGAGGCACGGCGCCGTATACGTACGCCTGGACCAACGACAACACGCATCTCGATGGGACGGGAGTCTACTACACGGCGGACGCGCTCAGGGCCGTCCTCAACATCACCCTGGTGGTTACGGATGCGAACGGGGTCCAGGCCACCGCCACCAAGTCGGTGAGTGCGACGAACACCGCGCCGCTCTGCTGAGGGGCGAACCGTCGCCGCATCCGCTTGACCGCGGTCCCGGAGGATCGGACATTCCGGGGAGTGTCCGTCCTCCCTGACCCTCCCGCGCGCGCCCATGCAGCCACCGCTCGTCCGCACCGCCCGCCCGGAGGATGCCGGGCCCCTCGCCCGGCTCCTGACGGAGCTGGGCTACCCCACCACGCCGGAGCAGGCGGCCGCGCGGCTGGCCCGCCTCCTCCCCGACCCCGCGCACCGGGCCCTCCTGGCGGAGGCGGACGGGGGGGTGGTGGGGTTCGCGGGGGTGTTCGCGGGTTACGCGTACAGCGCGGACGAGCCGTACGCGCGGGTGCTGGCGCTGGTGGTGGACCCGGCGCACCGCGGGGGCGGGGTGGGCGCGGCGCTCATGGCGGAGGCGGAGGCGTGGGCGCGCGAGCGGGGCGCGGCGTCGCTTCACCTGACGACGGCGACGCACCGGGAGGGCGCCCACCGCTTCTACCGGCGGATCGGGTACGAGGTGACGGGGACGCGCTTCTACCGGCGGCTGGACTGAGGCTCCAGCCGCTCGGACAGGAAGGGGAGCAGGCGGGTGCGGATGCGCGCGGGGACGTGGCTCCCGTGCGTCCCGTCGTAGAGCTCGTACGCGTGCGCGATCCCGGCGCGCTCCAGCGCGGCCGAAAGGGCGCGGACGGAGGCGGGGATGTGGCGGAAGTCGTCCCGGCTCCCGGCGTCGAAGCCGAGCCCGCGCAGCCGCGCCAGGCCGGCGCCGTGGCGCGCCACCAGCGAGTCGGGCGAGGCGGTCCGCCAGGCGGTGTGCGCGGGCTCGGCGGGGACGATCCCGCCGGGCGCGGCGGCGAAGGGGAGGGCGACGCCCAGCGGACGGCCCGCGTCGGGGGTGAGGAGGGCGGCCACGGCCAGACGGAGCCGCACGCCGAAGCGCGCGGCGGACGCCTCCCCCGCGGTGCGCACGGCGGCCGTGGTGTCCCACCCGGAGGCGGAGGCGCCCACGTCGGCGAGCAGGGAGCCCATGCAGCAGGGGCTGAGCGCGTAGGCGGCCCCGAACACGTCGGGGTGACGCGCGGCCAGGTGCAGCGCGGACCACCCGCCCATGGACCACCCCGCGACACCGCGGCCGGCGGCGCGGGGGAGGGTGCGGTAGCGGCGGTCCACGTGCCGCACCAGCTCCCCGGCGGCGAAGTCCTCCCACCGTCCCATGACGGCGGTGTTGGCGAAGAAGGAGCCGCCCAGGGCGTTCCTCCCGTCGGGCATCACCACGATCATCTCCCGCACGCGCCCGGCGGCGACCAGCGAGTCCATGGCTTCCGGGACGCGCATGCGCCGCGTCCACTGCGACGGGTCGCCGTCGAAGCCGTGCAGCAGGTAGACGACGGGGTAGCGCCGCGCCGGCCGGGCGCGGTACGAGGGGGGGAGGTACACCTCCACGGCGCGGTCGGGGGAGTCGCCGAGCGGGTTCCCCCGCAGCGCGGCGGAGCGGACGGTGTCGTGCACGACGACGCCGGCGCCCGCGCCGACCGCGGGAGGCGGCGGCGCGGGGCGCGCGCAGGCGGCGGCGAGCGCGAGGAGGAGGACGGACGGGAGGCGCGGGATCACGGCTTCCGGGGCGGCGCGGGTGGAGCCGGGCGAATGAATTCGCTGCAACAAAGGCACGAAGTCCGCCTGCGCGGACTGACGGCTGACGACGGGGCGGCACCGCGATGGCGCCGCCCCGTCGTCGTTGCCGTTCGCAGTTCCCGCCGTACCCGTAAAAAGATGTTCGGAGGGAGACAGCCGGGCTGTTTCGGCTGGCTCACTCCGGGGCGGGGAGACTCGCGGGCTGTTTCGCGAGGCTCACCGCCCCCGCGCAGGAGACCGGCGTAGTTTGCCGGGCTCCGGAGCGGCCCCTAAGACGTCACGGATTCAGCCAGTAATTGACCTTGATCAGGAACACGTTGTCCGGCTGCGCGTTGAACAGCGCCTCCCGGTCCCGCCCGAAGCGGAAGTCCCCGGCCAGGAAGTCCAGGTCGGAGCGGTCCTGCTGCCACGCCACGTACAGCGTGGACCCGGCCCGCCACTCCCACCGCAGCACCGCGTTCCCCCGCAGCGACCGCTGGTTGAAGTCCCGCTGCCCGAAGAACTGCCCGAAGGTGAACGCGCCCGCCGGCCCCGTCCCGTCCGGGTCGGCGGTGAAGGTGCCGCTGGCGTTCTGCACCAGGGTGCCCCGGTCGCGGCCGTACACGGAGTAGTCGGTGGCGCGGGGGGCGTCCAGCTCCTTGTAGTCGGAGAAGTCGCCCGCGCTCACGAAGGGCTGCGCGTACAGCTGCAGCGTCAGCTTGGGGGTGAAGGTGAAGTCGAGCCGGGTGTCCAGGGCGAGCGTGGTCTGGTCCAGGTCGGCGAACACGTAGCGCCGCCCGAAGGTGCCGGCGGCCGTGGGGTCGGCGGCGCTGGTGACGAACTGCGTCTCCAGGTGGTTGGCGGTGATGGACGGACCCAGGGAGAGCGTCCACCGCGGCGAGGGGCGCAGCGTCACCCCGGCGGTGTAGATGTGGGAGCGCATCCCCAGCTCGTCGCGCCCGTAGTAGCCGTCGGCGTACCCGGTGGCGGTCTTGCGCGGGTCGGAGTTCAGCGACAGGTACACCCGCCAGTCGGCGGGGCGGCGGCCGGCCGGGCCGCCGCGGGTGAGGCGGTCGTCGGTGGAGGCGAAGGAGTACCCGGCGTTGAAGTTGGCCGACCAGTAGTTGCGCAGCAGGCCGTAGCTCCCCAGGAACAGGGTGTTCCCCACGTGGTCGCCGTCGTAGTTGCCGTCCACGCGGGCCTGGCCCTGCACGCGCCAGTTGCGGAAGGTCTTCCCCGGGGTGGTCTCCAGGTAGGTGGCGCTGACGCTGGCGCGGTTCAGGTCGGCGCGGGTGTGGAAGCCCAGGTCGTTGGCCTCGTACCCGGGGCTGATGGTGGAGAGCGTGGCGCTCCCCCGCCAGTGGCGCCCGGCCTGCCGCGCGACGGTGAACTCGGCCGCGGCGCCGGCCAGGGACCCGGCGTCGGCGTCCACGTCCAGGTGCCCGGCGTCGGGGCGCTGGAAGTAGCGGAGCGAGGAGCGCTGCGCGGCGGCGATGACGCCGGGCTCGCCGGTGATGAGGCTCCCGGTGGCGTAGCCGCTGGCGATCCAGCTGCGCCGCGCCCACTCGTGGCGGAAGTCGACGCCGCCGGCGTACGCGCCGGAGCGGAGCGAGCCGCGCATGTCGTCGGTGTCCAGGTCGCGGTTCACGGCGGTGGCGATCCCGCCCACCAGCGTCTGCCCGGAGCGCATGGCCCGCCGCGCGCGCCCCACCAGGTAGTTGGTGAGCGGCTCCACGGCGAAGCGCCCGTCGGGGCCCTCGGCGGCGCGGAAGCGGGCCTCCTCGCGCTGGGTGACGGCCTCCAGCACGCCCAGCGACCAGCCGTTGGCGGTCTTCCCGGAGAGCTTGGCGGCGCCCAGGATGGTGGTGGCGTCCAGGACCTCGGCGGCGCCGGGGGCGCGGAGCTGCGGCGCGCGGCCGATGCGCCGCGAGTAGAACAGGTTGCTGGCCCCGCCCCCGGTCCCGAAGGCGAAGGCGTCGGCCCCCTCCACGAAGAAGGGGCGCTTCTCCTGGAAGAAGGTCTCGTAGGCGGAGAGGTTGACGTCGGCGGGGTCCAGCTCCACCTGCCCGAAATCGGGGTTGACGGTGGCGTCCAGCGTCAGGTTGGAGGTGACGCGGTACTTGAGGTCCACCCCGGCGGAGGTGCCGTACTCGGAGTCGGTGCGGAACGGGTTCCCGGCGGGGTCCACGTACTCGGCCCGGGCGACGGTGTAGGGGAGCACTTCCAGCCGGCGGCCGGGGCGCACGCCGCGCAGCCCCTCCAGGTGCCCGTAGCGGGGGACGCCGCCGCGCTCCTTCTTGGGGGTGAAGGCGGAGACGGAGTACTCCTGGTTGCGGCGGATGATGCGCTCCACCTGGATTCCCCAGGTCTGCTCGTCCCGGGGGGAGAAGCGGAGCTGGGAGAAGGGGATGCGGTACTCGGCCGACCACCCCGCGGAGTCCACGGAGGTGGCGCCCTCCCAGACGGGGTCCCAGGAGTTGTCGTCCACGTCGATGATCTTGATCTCGTCGCGCCGCACCCCGGCGGGGTTCAGGTCGAAGCCGAAGGCGGTGCGGTGGTCGTGGTAGCTGTCGATCATCAGCCCCACCCAGTCGGAGTCGCCGATGGGCATGTCGCGGCGGCCGAGCCGGGCGGAGACGGGGTGGCGGTCGTAGAGCCGCACGCCCACGTAGAGGGCGTCGTCGTCGAAGAGGACGCGGGCCTCGGTGCGCTCGCTGGCCGGGGCCCCCTCGACCGGGTCCACCTGCGTGAACTCGGTGATGGGGACGGCGGCGGCCCACGCCTCGTCGTCCAGGCGCCCGTCGATGCGGGGGGCCCGGTCGGTGCGGGTGGCGCGGGACACGGGGGCGGTGCCGCCGTGGACGTCGGCGCCCGCGGAGGCGGTGGACGCCGCGGGCTGCTGCGGGGTCTGCGCGGCGAGGGCGGCGGGAAGGGCCAGGAGCCCGAGAAGGGCGGCGGACGGGCGGTTCATGCTCGGCTGCGGGACGGTGTGGCGCGGACGGCCCGGCGCGGGCCTGCGGAAGGGGCGCGGACGTGGGAGTCCGCGCGGGAAATATCGTGACGCGAAATGGATTTCGCCACCCCGGCGCTCAGCGCCTGCGGAGGCGCACCACCGTGGGCTCGGCGGTGCCGACGCGCACGCCGCGCAGCAGGGCGCGCCCGCTCCCGGCGGGGGCCCAGGCGTACCCCACCGGCTCGGTGCCGGCGGGGAGCGGGACCTCCACGTCCACCGTGCGGACGGGGGCGGCGCGCAGGGGGGCGTTGTAGCGCCGCTGGCGGAGCCACTCGAAGGCGGGGCGCGGGGTGCGGGCGTCGTCGCGGAGGAGGCCGAAGCCGTAGTCGTCGGAGGTGCGGCCGCGGGGGAGCCGCGCCTCGCGCCGGAGCCGGTCGCCGGCGGCCTCGTTCTTGGCGTACAGCGCGTAGCCGATGGTCTTGGCGTACAGCCGCGCGCGGGCGTTGTGCTCCAGCGGGTCGCGCCAGTTCTCCAGGTGCAGCTCGTCGAAGCGGGCGCCGTCGTCGCGCCGGGGGTCGGCCCGGGAGGGGACGCCCCAGGCGTTGACCATGCTCCCGGCGTCGATCCCGAACTCGGTGTTCCAGAGCGGCTTCCCCGCGTCGCCGTGGCGGGCCATGAGCGCCCTGAGCTCCTCGCCGCGGACGCGGAAGCTGTGGAGGACGGGGGCGCCGTAGGTGTGCAGGCTCATGAAGTCGAAGTAGTCGCGCCCGCCCGCCTCGTAGATCCCGCGGGGGAAGTCGCGCCAGTCGGTCATCCCCCCGTTCAGCACCCAGGCCCGCGGGTTGGCGCGCTTGACGGCGGGGTAGGCCAGCTTCAGCATCTCGGCGTACATCCGCCCCCGGTCGCGCATGGAGACGCCGGGGCGGGTGGCGCCGAACAGGTCGGTGAAGCCCTGGTCCATCTCGTTCCACAGCTCCCAGTAGCGCACGGAGGGGTAGCGCGCGGCCATGGCCCCCATGAAGCGGGCGTAGCGCCGGTACCCCTCCTGCCGGTTCTCCCAGGTGACTCCCGGGGCGTTGCCGTGCACCACCACCAGGAGCTCGATCCCGGCGTCCCGCGCGCGGCGGACCAGGGCGTCCCAGTGGGCGAGCTGCCGGGGGTCGTAGCGCCCGGGGACGGTGGTGTTCTCCACCTGGTTCCAGTACATGGTGTGGCGCACCAGGCGCACGTCCAGCTCCTGGAGCCGCCGCACGGCCGCGTCGTCGAAGACGTGCGTGGCCACCCCCACCTCGGGGCGGGTGTCGTACACCCACAGCTCGGTGGGGGAGCGGCGGTACACCGCCACGTCCGCCGCCTGGGCGCGCGCGGCGCCGGCGGGGAGGAGGGCGAGGAGGACCGGGAGGAGCCGTCGGGCGGTGGTGCGCATGTCGGGGCCTTGGCGCGGGTCGTAGATTGCGGAGTCCCGATACCCGAAAGGCCCCGGAATGATTCGCATCAACGACGACCTCCCCCTGGACGGCGGCGCCTCGGAGGAGGAGCTGGACGCCGCCTTCCCCCTGGGCGACGGCACCGCGGACACCTCGGCGACGGTGCTCTGCCCCTACTGCTGGGAGCCGAGCGAGATCGCGCTGGACCCGGGGAGCGGGAGCGCGCAGGAGTACGTGGAGGACTGCCCGGTGTGCTGCCGCCCCTGGACGGTGCGGGTGGAGTACGACGGGGAGGGGCGCGCGCACGCGGAGGCCGAGGCGGCGGATGACGCTTCCCCGGAGGGGTGACCCGGCGGGCGCCCCGGACCCCGGGCCGCCGGAGTGGGCGCGCCGCTGGGCGGAGCACCCGCTGGGACCGGCGCTCCTCTTCCTCTCGGCGGTGGCGGAGGCGTGCCTCTTCCCCGCCCCGACGGAGCTGGTGTTCGGGGCGCTGGCGGTGGGGCGGCCGCGGCGCTCCCCCCGGCTGGCGGCGCTGGCGGCGGCGGGCGGGGCGGCGGGGGCGGCGGCCGGCTACGCCTTCGGCGCCACGCTCTTCGAGCGGGTGGGGCGCCCGGTGCTGGCCGGGGCCGGGCTCCTCCCGCAGCTGGACGCGCTGGGCGTCCTGTACCGCGAGCACCTGTTCGCGGCGCTGGCCACCTCGGGGTTCACCCCGGTCCCCTTCGTGGCGTACACCATCGCGGCCGGAGCGGTGGGCGCGCCGCTCCTCCCCTTCCTGGCGGGGGCGCTCGCCGGGCGCGCCGCCAAGTACGCGCTCCTCGGCGCGCTCGCCTGGTGGCTGGGCCCCGCGGCGCACGCCATCCTCGCCCGGCACCTGCGGCTGGCGGCGGTGCTCGCCGCCCTCCTCCTGGGGGCCGCGCTCCTGGCGCGGGGGTGAGCGGGAAATTTCTTCTTGACACCCGCGGGGCCGGGTGCTACCCTGGTAGCACCATGCTACTCCGGTAGCACACCCGCCCCCGAGGCGCCCCCCGATGCCGCCGATCTCCCCGATGCCCCAGCCGCCCCTGACCGACCTCGCCCGGCGCGAGCGGCAGATCATGGACGTGGTCTACCGCCGCGGCGAGGCCACCGTGGCCGAGGTCCTGGACGACCTCCCGGACCCGCCCAGCTACTCGGCCGTCCGCGCCATGCTCCGCAAGCTCCAGGAAAAGGGGCACCTCCTGCACCGGCAGGACGGCCCGCGCTACCTGTACTCCCCCACCGTCCCGCGGGACGAGGCGCGGGAGACGGCGATGCAGCGGATGGTGCGCACCTTCTTCGGCGGCTCCCCGGCGCGCGCGGTGGCGGCGCTCCTGGACATGCCCTCCACGCAGCTCTCCGACCGCGAGCTGGACGAGCTGGCGGGGATGATCGACCAGGCGCGGAAGGGAGGCCGGTGATGGACACTCCCTGGCTGGAGCTGATGGCGCAGGCCACCGCCCGCGGCGCCCTCCTCCTCGCGGCCGCGGGGGCGGCCACGGTTCTCCTCCGCGGCGCATCGGCCGCCACCCGGCACCTGGTGTGGAGCCTGGCCTTCCTGGGTCTCCTGGCCCTCCCCGTCCTCCCGCGGCTCCTCCCCGCCCTGCGCGTCCGGCTCCCCGAGGCGGCCCGCACGGTGCTGGCCCCGCCGCTCCCCGCGCCCGAGGCGGTCCTCCCGCTCCGGGTGCGCCTGGGCGACGCGGCGACGGAGGACCCGGCGCCGGCCCCCGCCTCCTTCGCGGCGGAGGAGCCCGCGCAGCCGGCGGCGGACGCCCCCGCCGCGGAGCCGCGCGGCGCCTCGCTCTCGGCCGACCTGTCGTTCGACGTGTCGGGAATCCTCCTCCTGCTCTGGGGAGCGGGCGCGGCCCGGGTGCTGGGGCGGCTCCTCCTGGGCGTGCTGCGCGTGCGGCGGATGGGGTCGCGCGCGGAGCGGGTGGCGGACGGCCCGCTGGCCGCGCTGGTGGAGCGGCTGCGGGTGGAAGCCGGGGTGCGGCGGCGGGTGGCGCTGCTGCGCGGCGGCGACCTGGCGATGCCGGTGACCTGGGGCGTGCTGCGCCCGCGCGTCCTCCTCCCGGCGGGGGCGGAGGCGTGGCCGGAAGGGCGGCTGCGCGCCGTCCTCCTGCACGAGCTGGCGCACGTGCGCCGCGGCGACTGGCTGACGCAGGTGGCGGCCGAGGTGGCGTGCGCGCTGTACTGGTTCAACCCGCTGGTGTGGGCCGCGGCGCACCGGCTCCGCGCCGAGGGCGAGCACGCCTGCGACGACCACGTCCTGCGCGCCGGCTCGCGCCCCTCCGACTACGCCGGGCACCTGCTGGAGGTGGCCCGCTCGCTGCGCGTCCCCCGCTCGGGCGCGGTGGCGGCGGTGGCGATGGCGCGCCCCTCCCAGCTCCGCGGGCGGCTCCTGGCGGTGCTGAGCGAGGGGCGCAGGCGCGGCCCCGTGTCGCGGCGCTTCGCCGTCCCCGCGCTGGCCGGGGGCGGGGCCGCGGTGCTCCTCCTGGCCGCGCTGACCCCCGCCGCACGGGCGGCCGACCCGGTCCTCGCGGTGCTCCCCGCCGCCGTGGCCGCCCGGCCCGTGCCCGCGCCGCCTCCCTCCCCCGCCGCGGCGGCACCGGCGCAGGGCGCGGAGCGGTGCCCGGCCCGGGGGAGCCGGAGCGGGAACGACCTGAGCATCAACGGCCGCTGGATCGTCTCCTGGAGCAACCGCGACGGGTGCGGCGGGAGCGCCGAGATCGTGGGCGACGTGGCCTTCAACGCCGACCGGACGGACGTGGCGAGCGTCCCCGCGGGCGGGCGGCTGGAGCTGGAGCTGTACCGGGGAGGCCGGCGCGAGCGGCTGGAGGTGCGCGGCACCGCCGGCGGGCGGCTGGAGCGCAGCTGGACGGTGAACGGCGCCGCCCGCCCCTGGGACGCCGAGGCGCGCCGCTGGACCTCGGGAGCGCTGGCGGAGCTGTTCCGCCACACCAGCTACGGCTCCGAGCAGCGCATCCGCACCGCCCTGGCCCGCGGGGACCGCGACGCGGTGCTGGAAGAGGTGGCCCGCGCGTCGAGCGACGGGGACCGGCGGAGCCGCCTGGAGAAGCTCCTGGCCCTGGGCGGCGACGACGCCCGCCTCCTCCCCCGCGTCGTGGACGAGGCGGTGAAGATCGGCTCGGACGGCGACAAGACCGCGGTCCTCATGGCGGTGTCGGCGCGGAGCCGCGACCCGGAGGTGCTCCGCCGCGTCCTCGCCGCCGCCCGCGACGTCGGCTCCGACGGCGACCGCGCCCGCCTCCTCACCGCCTTCGTCGCCCGGCACGGGGTGCGCGGCGCGGCGGTGCGCGAGGCGTTCTTCTCCGCCGCCGACGCCTTCGGCTCCAGCGGCGACCGGCGCCGGGTGCTCTCCGCCGTGGCCCGCCGCGGCGACACCGACGAGGCGGCGCTGGTGCGGCTGCTCCGGAGCGCGGAGGGGATCGGCTCCGACGGCGACCGCGCGGCCGTGCTCGCCGCCGTGGCAGAGCGCGGCGGCCTCACCCCCACCGTGCGCGAAGCCTACCTCCGCGTCGCGGAGGGGATCGGCTCCGACGGCGACCGGGAGCGCTCCCTGCGCCGCGTGGGCGCCGCCGCGAGCGCGTCCGCGTCCGCCACCGCCACCGGCCGCTCCACCACCTCCCTCGTCTGGACCGACTCCGACTCCGGGCGCCGGGTGGCGCTGGAGGCCCGCGACGTGGTGCTGGACGCGCGCGGGCGCGAGGTCGCCGAGGTCCGCCCCGGCGGGTACCTGGAGATGGAGGAGACGCGCGGCTCCTTCCGGCAGCGCGTCCGCATCACCCGCGGCAGCGACGGGAAGCCCCTGCGCAGCTACTCGGGGAGCCGCATGGAGGGGGACCGCCTCCGCGCCTGGGAAGCCGAGCTGATCGCCCGCTTCTCCTCCTCGCTCGAGCGCCGCACGTCCTGACCCCTCGACTCCTCTTCCACACTCATCTCCGGAGCCGGACCATGCGGCCCAGCCGCGCACGCATCCTTTCCGTTCTCGCACCGATCGCCCTGGTCGTCCTGGCCGCCGGCCCCGCCGCGGGGCAGGACGCGCCCGCCGCCGCCCCCGCGCGCAAGCAGATCCGCGCCGTCCGCATCGAGGGGCGCGCCCCCGCCGTGGACGGCCGCCTGGACGACGCCGCCTGGACGGCCGCCCCGGTGCTGGACGACTTCACCCAGAAGCAGCCCGCCGAGGGGAGGCCCGCCACCGAGCGCACCGAGGTGCGCTTCCTGTACGACTCCGACGCCCTGTACGTGGCGCTGCGCGCCTTCGCCAAGGACCCCTCCAAGATCCAGGCCCCGGTGAGCCGCCGCGACAACGGCGGCGAGTCGGAGCACATCTGGATCTCCCTGGACACCTACCGCGACCGCCGCACCGCCTACTCCTTCGGCGTGACCGCCGCGGGGACGCGGATGGACTGGTACCACCCGCGCGACGACGAGTACGAGACCGACCCGTCGTTCGACCCCGTGTGGGAGGCCGAGGCGCAGCGTGACTCGCTGGGGTGGACGGCGGAGATGCGCATCCCCTTCTCGCAGCTCCGCTTCGTGGCCCTCCCCGAGCAGGTGTGGGGGCTCAACATCGACCGCTGGATCCCCTCCACCGAGGAGGACGACTTCTGGATCCCCGTCCCCAGCAAGGAGCGGGGGTGGGCGTCGCGGATGGGGGAGCTGGTGGGGATCAGCGGCATCCGCCCCACCCGCCGCCTGGAGGTGATGCCCTACGTCGCCAGCGGCGCCACGCTCACCGCGGAGCCCGGCCGCGGCAACCCCTTCAACGACGGGAGCACGCTGAACGTCCGCGCCGGCGGCGACGTGAAGATGGGGCTGGGCCCCAACCTGACGCTGGAGGGGACGGTGAACCCCGACTTCGGCCAGGTGGAAGCCGACCCCGCGGAGGTCAACCTCTCCGCCTTCGAGACCTTCTTCGGCGAGCGGCGCCCCTTCTTCATCGAGGGGAGCCAGCTCCTGGCCGGGACCGGCCCCGGCTACTTCTACTCGCGGCGCATCGGCGGCGCGCCGCGCGGCGACCTGCTGGACCCCGGCTTCTACGCCGACCTCCCCGGCACCAGCACCATCCTGGGCGCGGCCAAGGTGACGGGGCGCCTGGCCTCGGGGACCTCGCTGGGCGCGCTGGCGGCGCTCACCGACCGCGAGGACGCGCGCACCTTCGACCCCGAGACCGGGGAGCTCGGGCGGGTGCGCGTGGCCCCGCTCTCGGGGTACGCGGTGGCCCGCGCGCAGCAGGAGTTCGGGGCGGACGCCTCCACCGCCGGGCTGATCCTCACCGGCGTGCGGCGCGACGTGGACGGCTCGCCGCTGGCCTCCCTCCTGGGGCGGCAGGCGCTCACCGGGGGCGCCGACTGGAACCTGCGCTTCCGCGGCGGCGAGTACTCGGTCTCCGGCTACGCGGGGTTCAGCCACGTGGAGGGCGACTCCGCCTGGGTGCTGCGGCTGCAGCGCTCCAGCGCCCGCTACTTCCAGCGCCCCGACGCCGACTACGTGGAGGTGGACCCCTCGCGCACCGCGCTCTCCGGGTACACGGCCGGGGTGGAGGTGGACCGCAACAACGGCCGCCACTGGATCTGGGAGGTGGGCGCCGCCGCGGAGTCCCCCGGCTTCGAGCTGAACGACCTGGGGAGCCTCTCCACCACGGACGACCTGGTGGCCTACGGGCAGCTCCGCTACCGCGAGACGCAGCCGGGCCCCTTCCTCCGCAACTACGCGGTCTACGTCACCCCCTCGGCGGAGTGGAACTACGGGGGGAGCGCACCGGCGGGTCGCTCTTCTTCGACGCGGAGGCCACCTTCCTGAACCTGTGGCGCGCCAACTTCACCACCTTCGTGGACCCGCGGGCGCAGAGCGACGACGCCACGCGCGGCGGGCCGCTGATGGGGCTGCAGCGGAGCTGGGCGGTGATCGGCCAGCTCTCCAGCCGGGGGTCGGCCCCCACCCGCTGGAACGGGCGCATCTACTACGGCGAGAACGAGGAGGGCGGCCCCACCTACCGCTTCTCGGGCGGGGTGTCCATCCGCCCGGGGCCGCGCTGGCAGCTCTCGGTGAACCCCAACTTCGTGCGCTACACCTACGGGCGGCAGTACGTGTCGCGGGTGGACAGCGGCGGCCCGGCGGCCACCTTCGGGAGCCGGTACGTGTTCGCGCGGCTGGACCAGCGGACCTTCCTGGCCCCGGTGCGGCTCAACTACACCTTCAGCCCCGACCTGACGCTGGAGATGTACGTGGAGCCCTTCGCCGCGAGCGGGCGCTTCTACGCGCACGGCGAGCTCCCCGCGGCGCGGAGCTACGACCTGCGGCGCTACGGCACCGACGGGACGCGGATCTCGCAGTCCGCGCCGGGAGGCTCCTATCTCGTGCAGGACGGGGGTCGTTCGTTCTCGGTGCCGTTCCGGGACTTCAACGTGCGGTCGCTGCGGAGCAACGCGGTGATGCGGTGGGAGTGGAGGCCGGGGTCCACGCTCTTCCTGGTGTGGCAGCAGGACCGGGGCTCCGAGGAGGCGCAGGGGGTGCCGGTGGGGCTCACGGACATCGGGGACGCGTTCTCCACGCGGGGGGACAACCGGTTCGTGGTGAAGATGACGTACTGGTTCCCGGTGACGTGAGCTCGAGAGCGCGTGACAGGGTGGGGTTCGGGCGTGCCCCCCGCTGGCGCGGGGGTCGGGCTGCGGCTCCGTAGGGCAGCAAACAACGCTGCCCAACGGAGTCGAGCCCCCGGGAAACTACCCCCGGGGTCTCGCCCCTTCGGGCTCGCATCCCTCACGCAACTTCTTGCCGTACCTGTAGTTCTCCCCTCCCCCCTTGTGGGGGAGGGGTCGGGGGTGGGGGGTCCACCCGGCGCACCGGACCTGCCAGACGACCCGGCCCCGCACCTCTCCCGAGGCGCGGGGCCGGACCGCGTTCAGGCCTCGACCGGGGGCAGGAGGATGGAGTAGCAGACGCACTCCCAGGTCTGCTCGTCGCAGTAGCCGCCCTCGTAGGCGGCCAGGGTGCAGCCGGCATGGCAGAAGTCCTGGGCCCGTCGGCTCTGGGGATCGCACGACCCGACGCTCGCCCGCGCCGGCTCGGCGAGCAGGTGCATCGCCCCGAGCCCGAGCGTCACGACGGCGGTGCCGAGGAGTCCCCGGCGCAGATGGGTGAAAGAGCGGCTCATGCGTTCTCCTGGAAAGTGGTGGTGGCCTGCCCCGAACCCGTCACGCGAAGCGCTTCGCCGAGCGCTCCCTCCCCTTCCGGGCCTCCTCCTCGCGGTCGCGCGGGGCCGCCCGCGTCTCCATGGAGTCGATCAGGCGCCGGGCCGAGGCCGTCACCTCCTCCACCGCGCGCTCGAAGGCGGCCTCGTTCGCGCGCGAGGGGCGCGTCGTCCCGCTGATCTTGCGGACGAACTGGAGCGCCGCGGCCCGGACCTCGTCGTCCGTGGCGGGCGGCTCGAAGTTCGCCAGCGTCCTGATGTTCCTGCACATGACGATGCTCCTTTCTACTCTGCTCCGCACGCCGCGGCGCGGTCCAGGAGGAGCCGGCGGTCGCGCGCGTTCTGGGTGAGCGAGGCCGCGCGCTCCAGCTCCGCCCGGGCCTCGGCCAGGCGTCCCAGCTTCACCAGCAGGTCGCCGCGCACCGCCGGGAGGAAGGGGTACGACTTCAGCGACGGCTCCGAGGCCAGCGCGTCCACCAGCTCCAGCCCCGCCGCCGGACCGGACGCCATCCCCACCGCCACCGCGCGGTTCAGCTCCACCACCGGGGAGGGCGCCACCCCGGCGAGCGCGCCGTAGAGCGCCGCGATGCGCGGCCACTCCGTCTCCTCCGCCGTGCGCGCCCGCGCGTGGCAGGCGGCGATCGCGGCCTGGAGCGCGTACGGCCCCAGCGCGCCGCCCAGGGAGCGGGCGCGCTCCAGCGCCGCCAGCCCGCGGCGGATCAGGAGGTGGTCCCAGCGCCCCCGGTCCTGGTCCAGGAGCAGCACCGGCTCCCCCCCCGGGCCCACGCGCGCGCGCAGGCGCGACGCCTGGATCTCCATCAGCGCCACCAGCCCGTGCACCTCCGGCTCCCGCGGGGCCAGCTCCGCCAGGATGCGCCCCAGGCGGAGCGCGTCCTCGCAGAGCGCGGGGCGCACCCAGTCGTCGCCGGCCGTCGCCGAGTACCCCTCGTTGAAGATCAGGTAGACCACCCCCAGCACCGACGACAGGCGCTCCGCCAGCTCCGCCCCGCGGGGGACCTCGAAGGGGACGCGCGCCTCGGAGAGCGTCTTCTTGGCCCGGACGATCCGCTGCGCCAGGGTGGATGCCGGGACCAGGAAGGCGCGGGCGATCTCCTCCGTCGTCAGCCCCCCCAGCAGGCGGAGCGTGAGCGCCACCCGCGCCTCGGTGGAGAGCACCGGGTGGCAGCAGGTGAAGACGAGGCTCAGCATCTCGTCCCCCACGGGGTCGTCGAGCGCGGCGTCGAGGTCAGGCACGGCCCGCTCCAGCTGGGCCTCCACCTCCACCGCGAGCTGGTCCTGCCGGGCCTGGAAGCGCGTGTTCCGGCGCATCGTGTCGATGGCGCGGCGCTTCGCGACGGACATGAGCCAGGCGCCCGGGTTGTCCGGGACGCCCGACTCGGGCCACCGCTCCAGCGCGGCCACCAGCGCGTCCTGCGCGAGGTCCTCGGCGAGGCCGACGTCGTGCACCATCCGCGCGAGCCCGGCGATCAGCTTCGCCGACTCGATCCGCCAGACCGCGTCGATGGCACGATGGGTATCGGAGGTTGACACGGGGGACAATAAAGCGCACCGCCGTCCCCCCGTGCAAGGCCCGCGAGGCCACCGCCCCGGCCCGTCAGCGCAGCGGGAGGAGGGCGCGCACCCGGGCGTCGCGCAGGTACAGCCCGCCCCAGAGCAGCACCCCCAGGTAGACGGGGAAGAGGGTGTGGCTGAAGAGCGGGTTCCCGACGCGGACGTGGCTGGCGACCGCGCCCCCCAGGTAGCCGGTCAGCAGGACGGCGCCGAGGAGGGCGGTGCGCGGGGCCACGTACAGCACGGTGCAGGCGAGCAGGAGGAGCCCGAGGGGGAGGACGGTGCTCCCCGGATACCCGAGCTGGGCGGTCGCTTCCATCGCGGGCACGGCCTGGACCAGCTTGACGCCGGCATCCATCAGCAGGAACAGGACGACCAGCCCGCTCAGGACGCGGCCGGTCCGGAGGCTCCCCTTCGAGACGGGAGCGGCGGTCGCCGGCGGCGCGGTCCGGGCGGCGGTCTGCGGGCGGGAAAGGGTGGTCTCCATGGCTCGTTCTCCTGGCTGACGTGGGTAGAGGACGTCGGGCTTCTACCTGTACGTCGAACGAGCCTTCCCGGAATCGACACGCGGTCAGTGCGCGTGGGCGAACACCTCGCGCACCTCGGCGGCGGTGCCGTCGCCCGCCACGCGGAGGAACCGCTCGGCCAGCTCCACCGCCTCCTCCTTCGACGGCACCTCCACCAGCACGAAGCCGGCGACCAGCTCCTTGGCCTCGGCGAAGGGGCCGTCGGTCACGGCCACCTTCCCCCCGGAATAGCGCAGGCGCGCCGCCCCCGTAGAGCTCGGCTTGAGCCCCTCGGTGGCGACCAGCACCCCCCCGTCGCTCAGCTCCTGGATGAAGCGCCCCATCTCCGGGAGCGCCATGCACGCGGGGGCGGCCTCCTCGGTGTCCGCGTCGGCCTTGAACATGATCATGTATCGCATCGTCCGTGTCTCCGTCCGGGTTCGGGTCCGGCGCTGAAGCTAAGCGGACGGGGGCCCGTCCGCACGAGTCCCCGCCCGCTTCTTGCAGCGGGCGGACGCCCGTACCAGACTGCATCCTTCACCGGTCAGCCATCGAGCACCCCTTGGACGGAACCATGCGCAAATCCAGAGTCGTGCGTGTCGTGCCCCTTCTCGCGTCGGCCCTCGTCGCGGCCTGCGCGCCCCGCCCCGAGACCGCGGCCGACACCGCGACGGCCCGGGCCGCCCCGGACCGCACCGTGCCGGACGGGGCCGCGCCGCAGGGCTGCACTCCCCTGGAAACGGGCGCGGCCAACGCGCCGGGCCAGCGCCCCGCCTCCGCGGGGCAGACCCGTGCGTGCGGGGTCCGCTCGAACGCCGCCTTCGCCGTCACCGTGGTCGCCCGGGGGCTGCAGAAGCCGTGGGCGGTGGAGCCGCTCCCCGACGGTGCCTTCCTGGTCACGGAGAAGGCCGGGCGGATGCGCGTGGTGTCCGCCGACGGGCGGATCGGCGCCCCCGTCGCCGGGGTCCCGGCGGTGGACCCGGGCGGCCAGGGCGGCCTCCTGGACGTGGCGCTGAGCCCGCGCTTCGCCGCCGACCGGACCGTGTTCTGGAGCTTCACCGAGCCGCGCGAGGGCGGCAACGGGACCAGCGTCGCGCGCGGGGTGCTGTCGGCGGACCGGACGCGGCTGGAGGGGGTGCGCACCATCCTCCGCACCCGGCCCACGTACCCCAACAACATGCACTACGGCTCGCGGCTCGCCTTCGGCCCCGACGGGATGCTGTACGTGACCATGGGCGAGCGGTCGGACCGGAGGACGCGCCCGCAGGCGCAGGAGCTCGGCAGCCACCTGGGGAAGACGCTGCGCGTCACCGCGGACGGCGCCCCCGCGCCCGGGAACCCGTTCGCGGGGCGGGCCGGCGCGCTCCCGGAGATCTGGTCGTCGGGCCACCGGAACATCCAGTCCGCCGCCTTCGACGCGCGGGGCAACTTCTGGATCGTGGAGCACGGCACCCGCGGCGGGGACGAGCTGAACCGGGTGGAGAAGGGGAAGAACTACGGCTGGCCGGTGGCGGCGTACGGGATCGAGTACGGCGGCCAGCCGATCACCTCCGCGCTCGGCGCGGCGGCGACGCAGCGCCCCGGGACGGAGCAGCCGGTGTACTACTGGGACCCGGTGATCGCACCGTCGGGGGCGGAGTTCTACACCGGGAGCGCCTTCCCCGCGTGGCGCGGGAGCCTGTTCGTGGGCGCGCTGCGGGAGATGCGGCTGGTGCGGCTGCAGATCGAGAACGGCCGGGTGACCGGCGAGGAGCACCTGCTCGCCGACCGCAGGCAGCGCATCCGCGACGTGAAGCAGGGCCGCGACGGCGCGCTCTACGTGGTGACGGACGCCGACGCGGGCGAGCTCTGGAGGATCGCGCCGCGCAGGTGACGCCCCGCGCGGCGGCCGGGGGCGGGAGACGGCTCCCCCCCCGGCCTCGCCGCGGCTACTACTGCTGCTGCTGCGCGGCCACCTGCTGGCGGAGGCGCTCCTCGGCCTCGCGGAACTCGCCGGTGGGGTCGACCGGGGCGAAGTCCTCGGCGTCGAACACCTGGCGGATCTCCACCTCGGGCTCGGTGCCGGGCATGGGGTTCGGCATCCGCTTCACCCACTCGACGGCCTCGTCCATCGACCGCACCTGCCAGATCCAGAAGCCGGCGATCAGCTCCTTGGTCTCGGGGAAGGGGCCGTCGATCACCGTCCGCTGGTCTCCGGACAGGCGCACCCGCTTCCCCCTGGAGCTGGGGTGCAGCCCCTCGCCGGCGACCATCACGCCGGCCTTCACCAGGTCCTCGTTGTACTTCCCCATCGCGGCGAGCAGCTCGGCGCTCGGGAGGACGCCCGCCTCGGACTCGTCGTTGGCCTTGATCAGGATCATGAACTTCATCGTCGTGTCTCCGTGTCTCGGGGTTCGGAGCCGGCCCGCCGGTCGGTCCCGACCGGTCTTCAGCCCGTGCTCTACCCATACGTCGAACGAGGGTCGCCGGAATCGACACGAAGGCGCTCGGGTGATGCGCGGGCATCTTCGTGGGGCGGTCGGGCGCGGGGGTGGTCTCCGGAAAGAGTAATCCCCCGCCCCACCACCACCCCCCCAACTCTTTCCTCCGGCCACCCCCGCACCCTCCCTGCGGCCCTCCCACCAACGACACGACCGCACCGACCGCCGTCCTTATCCCCCTCGCACGGGCGCCCGCGTGAGGGATGCGAGCCCGAAGGGGCGAGACCCGCGCAGTTTGCGGGGCTCGACTCCGTTAAGCACGGTTGTATCGTGCTTTACGGAGCCGCAGCCCGACCCCGCGCCAGCGGGGGCACGCCCACACCCTGTCCTTCAAACGCCTCACCTCTCCCCCACCACCTCCCGTATCCACCCCGCGTACGTGGAGACGCGCGTGTAGCCCTCCAGGTCGCCGTACGTGCCGGTGATCCCGTCGCCGCTCCGGTCGTCGCCCCAGGCGCTGATCCCGGCCAGGTAGGTGCGCCCGCCCGCGGCGACGAAGCCGGGGCCGCCGCTGTCGCCGGGACCGCTGACGCCCTCCAGCTCCGTGGCGCCGCGCGAGCCCGGCGCGTCGAAGACGAAGTAGATCATGGACTCGTCGGCGCGCTCGATCCGGTTGGTGGCGCCGCGGACCGTCGCGTCGCGCACGCGGGGGCCGGTGAGCCCCGTACCCGTGAGCCCGGCGCCCACGAACACCGCCACCTTCCCCGCCTCGTCGCGCCCCGTGTACTCCGGCACGGGGCGGATGCCGCGGACCTCGCGGTCCAGCCGGATCAGCGCCACGTCGTTGCGCAGCGCCCCGCGGCTCCAGCGCGGGTGCGACACCTCGCGCGCGATCCCGTACTCCACGCCGCCGCACACCACCACGCGCCGCCCGCTGCGCAGCAGCGGGGACTGCACCACGTGCGCCGCGGTGACCACCCAGCCGGGCCGGATCAGCGTCCCCTCCCCGCTCAGGTCGCGCCCCGCCCCCAGCCGCGTCACGACCCGGCACACCGCGGGGTAGCGCGCCCCCAGCTCCACGTAGCGCGCGTCGGCGCGGTCGTGCCGGACCAGGATGGCCCCGGCCGGCGCCGCCAGCACCAGGAGCGCGGCCAGCGCGGCAGCCGGCGCGGCGGCGGGGCGCGCCCTCACGCTCCGGACCTGGACTTCAGCAGCGCGCCCTGCCGGCACGTCTCCACGTACGCCGCTTCCGCCGTGGCGCACCCCTCCTCGCGGGCCGCCTCGGTGGCCGCCAGCACCAGGAGCTGCCCCCCGATGGAGCGGTAGCACGGGGTCTTCTCCCCGTCGCCGGAGAGCTCGCGGCAGTAGGCCATCCCGTCCTCGGCGCGCGCGGTCACGTGGAGCATGTTGGTGGCGACGCCCACGTGGCACAGCGCCCGCGACGCGGGGTCCTGCACCACCGAGCAGCGCTCGCGGGCCCGGGCGCGGTCGCGCAGCGTCATCCCGCTCACGTCGCGCCCCAGGCTGATGAAGCAGGTGGGGCGCCACGGCTCCGGCACGGTCTGGCAGACGCGGGCCACGGCCCCGACGTCCTGCCCCGTGAAGTGCAGCGCCACGGAGGTCTGCATGGAGTAGCAGGCGCTCAGGTAGCGGGCCTCCATCGCGGAGCAGGGGTAGAGGAGGTCGTCCCTGTCCAGCGCCTTGAAGGCGGGCGCGGGCGCCGCGTGCCCCCCGGCCGCCGCGTGGTGGTCGTGCCCGGAGGCCGCGGGGGGAGCCGCGTGGTCGTGACCCGCCGGCGCGCCGCCCTCCCCCCGCGCCAGGGTGGAGGCCGGGTGGTGCGGCGCCAGCGCGTTCACCACGTTCTCCATGAACGCCCCCTGGTAGCACGTCTCCCGCTGGAAGCCGGACCCCAGCAGGTCGCACCCCTTCAGCGCGACCGGGAGGTCGTGCCCGTGGAACATCACCAGCCCGTGCCCCATCCCGTGGGCGCACTGGAACTCCAGCCAGCGGCTCCCCGCGGCGCCCTCGTAGGCGGCGCAGAGCGCGTTGACGGTGGCCGAGTCGATCCCGCCGCCGCCCTGGCGCGCCTCCACGAAGTAGGCCTGGATCACCCCGTGGTAGCACCCGGACTGGTGCTCGGGGGTGCACTGGGCGAAGGTCCGCCCCACCTCGGCGGCGCCCGCGTAGGCGCCGATCCCCACCCCGTGGGCGTAGACGTGCGAGTCGCGCCGCACGTCGGCGTCCAGCTCCACCAGGCCGTCCAGCGTCCGCATGGCCTCGCGCACGCCTTCCCCCGCCAGGACCCCGGCGAGGGCCTCCTCGTAGCACCCCTGCTTGGGCTGCGGCTGCATCCGCCGGCACTCGGCGAAGGCCGCCCGGGCCGCGGGCGGCGCGGAGGACGCGGCGGGCGCCTCGGCCGGGGGGGACGGGGAGGCGCAGCTCCAGGCGAGGAGGGGAAGGAGGACCGGCACCAGGCCGCGGAGGACGGCTCGCGCGAACGGGCTCATGGACGATTCGGCTCGGTTCGGGGAAACGGGACGGCGCGACGGACACGCGGACATGCTGGCGCCTGCGGGGCGCCGGGGCAACACCGGGAGCCCTCGCGGCAAGAACGGTTCCCGCCGCGGGGCGGGATTGTCGAGCCTCCGCGCCCGCGGTTATCATCCTGCGTCGTCCGCCCGCCCGTGCTCCCGTCCGCTCCCGCAACCCAGCAACCGGACCGTCGATGAAGCTCCGCGCCCGCTCCGCCGTGCCCGCGCTCGCCGCGCTCCTGGCGGCCGCCCCCGCCGCCGCGCAGGGGGGGCCGGCGCCGCGCCCCTCGCTCGCCGAGCCGTCCATCTCCCCCGACGGGTCGGAGATCGCCTTCGCCTCGGGGGGCGACGTGTGGACGGTCCCGGCGCGGGGCGGCGAGGCCCGGCTCCTGGTGTCGCACCCGGCCACCGAGCAGCGCCCGCTGTACTCCCCCGACGGGACGCGGCTCGCCTTCGTCTCCACCCGCACGGGGGGCGGCGACGTGTACGTGCTCACCTTCGCCACCGGCGAGGTGCGGCGCCTGACCCACGACGACGGGCTGGACCAGCTGGACGGGTGGTCGCGCGACGGGCGCTGGCTGTACTTCTCCTCCACGAGCCGCGACGTGGCGGGGATGAACGACCTGTTCCGGGTGGGCGCGGAGGGGGGGACGCCGATGCAGGTGAGCGCGGACCGCTACACCAACGAGTTCTTCGCGGCGGAGTCGCCGGACGGGGGGGTGCTGGCCTTCACGGCGCGCGGGATCTCCTCGGCGCAGTGGTGGCGGCTGGGGAGCAGCCACCTGGACCAGAGCGAGCTCTGGACGCTCCGCCCCGCCACGGGGCGCTACGAGCAGGTGACCCCGCGCGGCTCCCGCAACGTGTGGCCGATGTGGGGGGCGGACGGGCGCACGCTCTTCTTCGTCTCCGACCGGGGCGGCGCGCAGAACGTGTGGGCGCAGGCCCCGGGAGGCGAGGCGCGGCAGGTGACCCGCTTCCGCGACGGGCGCGTCCTCTGGCCCGCCATGACCCCGGACGGGCGGACGATGGTGTTCGAGCGCGGCTTCGCCCTGTGGCGGCTGGACACCGCCACCGGCGCGGCCGCCGAGGTCCCGGTGACGCTGCGCGGCGCCGCCTCCTCGCCCGAGGTGGAGCGCCGCCGGATGACGGACGGCTTCCAGGACCTGGCCCTGGCGCCGGACGGGCGGAAGGTGGCGTTCGTGGCCCGCGGCGAGGTGTTCGCGGCCTCCGCCCGCGACGGCGGCGACGCCGAGCGGGTGACCTCCACCCCGGGGCGCGAGTCGCAGGCCGTGTGGGCGCCCGACTCGCGCCGGCTGGTGTACGTGTCCGACCGCGACGGCGTCTCCCGGCTCTACCTGTACGACTTCGCCACCCGCACGGAGACGCCGCTCACCCGCTCCGACCGCGACGACGTGTCTCCCGTCTTCTCTCCCGACGGGAAATGGGTGGCGTTCGCGCGCGGGGGGCGCGAGCTGCGCGTGGTGGACCCGGCCACCCGCGAGGAGCGCCTCCTGGCCACCGGATACCTGGACCGCCCGCCCTTCACCTCGTCGCGCGGGATGGCCTGGTCGCCGGACTCGCGCTGGATCGCCTACCTGACCTCGGACGAGCAGCCCTTCACCAACGCCTGGGTGGTCCCCGTGGCGGGGGGACGGCGCGCCCGGTCTCCTTCCTGGCGAACGTGCTCACCGGCACCCTGTCGTGGAGCCCGGACGGTACCTACCTGGTGCTGGACACGGGCCAGCGAAACGAGAGCGGGCAGGTGGCGCGGGTGGACCTGATCCCCCGCGCCCCCCGCTTCCGCGAGGACCAGTTCCGCGACCTGTTCCAGCAGGAGACGCCGCGCCCCGGCCCGCAGCCCGCGCAGACGGAGCGCCGCCCGGCTCCCCCGGCGGATTCGGCGCGCGCGCCGGCGCCGCGCCCGGGGCGGAGGCCGACGGAGGTGGTGTTCGAGGGGGTGCGCCGCCGCCTCTCCCCCCTCCCGGTGGGGGTGGACGTGGACGCGCAGAC
This sequence comes from uncultured Gemmatimonadales bacterium, assembly GCA_963733105.1. Classification (GTDB taxonomy): domain Bacteria; phylum Gemmatimonadota; class Gemmatimonadetes; order Longimicrobiales; family Longimicrobiaceae; genus JAFAYN01. The sequence continues at coordinate 261,942 of CAVTCB010000020.1, forward strand.
GGTGTCCCCGGACGGGAAGTGGCTCCTGCTCACGGCCACCGCCGCCAACCAGCAGAACCTCTACGTGTACCCGCTGGACGAGCTGTCCCGCGACCCCGCGGTGGCGCGGCAGCTCACCTCCACCCCCGGGGGCAAGGGGGACGCGCAGTTCTCGGCCGATTCCAAGGAGGTGTGGTACCTGGAGGGCGGGCGCATCCAGGTGGTCCCGCTGGAGAGCCGCCAGCCCCGCCCGCTGGCGGTGGCGGCGGAGATGGAGGTGGACTTCGCGCGCGAGAAGGGGGCCGTGTTCCGCGAGGCCTGGACGTACCTGCGCAACCACTTCCACGACCCGCGGATGAACGGGGTGGACTGGGAGGCGGCGCGGGCGCGCTACGCTCCGTACGTGGCGGGGGCGCGCACCCCGGACGAGATGCGCCGCGTGCTGTCGCTGATGATCGGGGAGCTGAACGCCTCCCACCTGGGGATCTCGGCCCCCGCGGGGGGGACGCCGCCGGTGACGGGGCGGCTGGGGCTCCGCTTCGACCGCGCGGAGTACGAGCGCTCGGGGCGGCTGCGGGTGACGGAGGTGGTGGCCCTGGGGCCGGCGTCGCTGGCGGGGATCGTCCCGGGCGACGTGCTGACGGCGGTGGAGGGGACGCGGATCGACGCGCGCACCAGCCTGGACGCGCTCCTGGAGGGGCGGATCGGGCGGCGGGTGGCGCTCACCGTGACGGGCGAGGGGGGGCGCACCCGCGAGGTGGCGGTCCTCCCGGTGAACCAGGCCACGGAGAAGGCGCTCCTGTACCGCGCCTGGGTGGAGGCCAACCGCGCCTACGTGGACCGCGCGAGCGGGGGGAAGCTGGGGTACGTCCACGTGTTCGACATGAGCGTGGCCTCGCTGGCGCAGCTCTACCTGGACCTGGACGCGGAGAACCACGCCCGCGAGGGGGTGGTGGTGGACGTCCGCAACAACAACGGCGGCTTCATCAACGCCTACGTGCTGGACGTCCTGAGCCGGCGCCACTACCTGAGCATGACCATCCGCGACTTCCCCGCCGCCCCCGCGCGCAACATGCTGGGGCAGCGGGCGATCGAGGCCCCCACGGTGCTGGTGACCAACCAGCACTCGCTCTCGGACGCGGAGGACCTGTCGGAGGGGTACCGCGCGCTGGGGCTGGGGAAGGTGGTGGGGGAGCCCACGGCGGGGTGGATCATCTACACCTGGAACATCCCGCTGGTGGACGGCACCGTGGTCCGCCTCCCCCGGCAGGCCATCACCACCGCGTCGGGGGAGCCGATGGAGATGCGCCCGCGCCCGGTGGACGTGCCGGTCACCCGCCCCATCGGCGAGGCCCAGGGCCCGCGCGACTCGCAGCTCGACGCCGCCGTGCGCGAGCTGCTGGCGCGGGCGGGCGGGGGGCGCTAGAGCTCCGCTTCCTCGAGGTTCCGGCCGCGCAGCTCCGGGAGGAGGAGCGCCCCCACGATGGCCGCCCCGAAGAACGCCGCGAACACGCCGAACACGGCCTCCATCCCCCCGCGCGCGGAGAGCGGCGGCACCGCCAGGGGGGCCAGGATGGAGGCGATGCGCCCGAACCCCGCGGCCCACCCCGCCCCGGTGGCGCGGTGGGTGGTGGGGTACACCTCGGGGGTGGCGGCGTAGAGCGCGCCCCAGGCGCCCAGGTTGAAGAAGGAGAGGAGCATCCCCGCCCCCAGGATGGCGGACGGCGCGTCGGCGGCGCCGAAGAGCACCGCGGCCCCCGCGGAGCCGGCCAGGAAGGCGGCCAGGGTGGGGCGGCGCCCCCAGCGCTCGATGAGGTACGCGGACACGGCGTACCCGGGGAGCTGCGCCAGGGTGATCCAGAGGGTGAACTCGAAGGAGCGGACCAGCGGGAAGCCGCGCTCCACCAGGAGGGTGGGGAGCCAGATGAAGGCGCCGTAGTAGGCGAAGTTGATCCCGAACCAGACGGTCCAGAGCGCGGCGGTGCGCCGCCGCATCCGCGCCCCCCACAGCCCCGCCGCCCCCACCACCGCGGCGGGCGCCTCCGCCTCCGGGGGCGGGGACCCCGCTGGGGGCTCCACCCCGGCCGCGCGCTCGAAGCGGCGCACCGTCTCCTCGGCCTCCTCCGTCCGGCCGCGCCGCTCCAGGAACCGCACCGACTCGGGGAGGGTGCGCCGCACGACGGCCGACCAGGCGGCGGGGACGGCCCCCAGGGCGAAGGCCCAGCGCCACCCCTGGGCCGACGCGGGGACCACGAAGGTGCCGATCAGCGCCGCCAGGATCCACCCCACCGCCCAGAACGCCTCCAGGAGCACCACCACGCGCCCGCGGATGCGCGCCGGGGCGAACTCGCTGACGAGGGTGGAGGCCACGGGGAGCTCGGCGCCCAGCCCGAAGCCGATCAGGAAGCGGAACACCAGGAGCGAGGCCACCGACCAGGAGAGCGCCGCCGCCCCCGTGGCCACGCCGTACACCAGGAGCGTGGCCGCGAACACGGTGCGCCGCCCCACCCGGTCGGCCAGCGTCCCCCCCACCCCGGCGCCCAGCGCCATCCCCACGAAGCCGATCGCCCCGATCCAGGCGAGCGTCCCGGGGCCGAGCTCCCACTCCGCCGCCAGCGCGGCCATGACGAAGGAGATGAGCCCCACGTCCATGGCGTCCATCGCCCACCCGGCGCCGGACACCACCAGCACCTTGCGGTGCAGCGCGGTGAAGGGGAGGCGGTCCAGGCGTTCGGAGCGGGAGGGTCCGTGCATCGGGCGCGCGGGTGCGGGTGGGGCTCACGTTTCCCGCGCGCCCTGCTTCAATCCGCGGGCCAGCCGCCCGGGGCGCCTACCGCGCCCGCTCCATCTCCAGCACCACGGCGCGGCGGGGCTGGCGCTGGCGCTCATTGTGGGTCTTCTACCGGTCCGGGACTCGGGGCGCCGTGGGGCGGCGCCCTCTGCACGTCAACGGTATCCTCGCGGCGGCTCCCCGGTCATGGGTCGAAGTACCCAGATCTCCGGCCCAGCAGGACGTTTGCCGACAGCCGGCTTCGGAGCTTCCGACGGACACTGCGGTGGCGGGCATCCGACGTGCGGTGCGGAGGCCGCGATGGAGGGAGGTTCCTCGACCCGCACGGAGGAGATGCCGTCACGAACCCGCGCACCGGCCCTGGCGGCCGCGCTCTGGGCGGTATGGGCCGCCGTGCCCGCCGCCGCGCCCACCCAGGAGTTCAGGGAGGACGTGCGGCACTGGTGCCAGGACTTCCAGATGCTCACGCGGACCGAGATCCTGGAGTGCCTGCTCCGGGACTACGCCGCGGCGGACGCCGAGCTGAACCGCGTCTACCGCGCGCGGATGTCCGCGCTTCCGGCCGCCGCGCGGGCGCGCCTCCTGGCCGAGCAGCGCGCCTGGCTCCGCCGCTACGACGCCACGCTCACCGCCTACTACTCCCGCCCCTGGGCCGCCCACTCGCGGGTCAAGGTGCTCCCCTCGCAGATCCTGGCGGTGCGCGACCGTACGGCGTACGTCCGCGCCTGGCGGCTCAGGGGGTAGAGGACGCCCGCATCCGCCGCACCTTCTCGCTGGCGATCCGCTCCCGGCGGGGGTTGGTGTTCAGCTCCAGAAAGCGCTCGTACGCGGCGATGGCCGCCTCGCGCTCCCCGCGCGCCCAGTGAACCTCCCCCAGGTTGGCGTGGGCGATGTCGCGCCGCGGGTCCAGCCGGATCGCCTCGCGCAGCTCCCGCCCCGCCCCGTCCACGTCCCCCGCCTGGAACAGCGCCCACCCCAGGTTGTTGCGGTAGTAGGCGTTCCCCGGCGCGGCGGCGACCGCCCGCCGGAACCGGTCCACCGCCGCCGGGAGCTCGCCGCGCGAGAAGTAGCGCTCCCCCTCCCGGTTCAGGCCGGACGCGTCGCGGGAAGCGGGGGGAGGCACCCGCGTGGATGGCGGCGAGGGCCGCAGGGTCGGCCGCTCCACGGGGCGCGGGGCCTGCTCCGGCTGCGTGGCCGGGGCGCGGGGAGCGGACGTGACGGGGGCGTCCGCCGCCGGAGCCGGTGCCGTCGTCCGCTGAGCCGGTGCCCGCGCCGTCGCCGTTCCCGGCGAGCCCGACCGCGGAGCGCCCGCCGCCGGAGCGCGTGCCACGAAGCCGTGTCGGAACCCCCGGTGATGGGATGCGGGGGCGGGGGCGGCGGCGGGACTCCGCGCCACCCGAGGCCGCGGCTCTCCTTCCCGGCCGAGCGCCCACCAGGCCGCCAGGGCTCCCGCCACCAGCGAGGAGCGCGGCCAGCGGCGCGGCCCGGAAGCGGCGGCGGGGACGGGACGGACGGGCGTCGGTGCCTCCACCCGCGGGGGAGCCTCCGGCGGGGGTGCGGGGGCGACCACCACCGGCGCCGCATCCAGCACCGGAACGGGACTGGGGCGGGCGCGTCCGGCATGGCGGAGTACGCCCGGTCCAGCGCGTCCGCCATCTCCCGCGCGTCAGGGAAGCGGTCCTCCGGGGCGAAGGAGAGCGCCCGCAGGATCACCGCCTCCACCTCCTCCGGCACCTCCGGCGCGCGGTCGCGGAGACGGGGCACCGGGACCGGCTCGCCCCGGGCCATGCGGTCCACCTCGGTCGGGCCGAAGGGGCGCTCCCCGGCGAGCATCTGGAAGCCGATCACCCCCAGCCCGAACACGTCGGAGGCGGGGGTGAGGTGGCGCTCCGCCCGGAGCTGCTCCGGCGAAGCGTAGGCCGGGGAGAGCGGCGCGGGCCCGCGGGTGAAGCGGGTGGTGGTGTCGTCCCCCCGCTTGATCTGCGCGATCCCGAAGTCCAGCACGCACACGCGGAATCGCTGCGCCCGCTCCTGCGCCGCCAGAAAGATGTTCCCCGGCTTCACGTCGCGGTGGATCAGCCCCCCCGCGTGCCCCGCCCCCAGCCCCCACGCCGCGTCGCGCAGCACCCGCACCGCCACCTTCACCGGGAGAGGGTCCGGGCGCGCCAGGCGGGCGCGGAGGTCCTCCCCCCGGAGCAGCTCCATCACCAGGAAGTCCAGCCCCAGCTCCGCGTCGGTCCCGAAGTCGTAGACCGTCACCACGTTGGGGTGGTGGAGGGAGGCCGCCGCGCGGGCCTCCCGGTCGAAGCGGCGGCGGATCTCGTCGCGCGTCTCCGAGTCCGACGAGCCTATGGTGATGACCTTCACCGCGACGGTGCGCCCCAGCCGCTCGTCCACGGCCCGGTACACCGCCGCGAAGCCGCCGCGGCCGATCACTTCCTCCACCCGGTAGCGGCCGACCAGGGTTCGGCCGGCGAGCAGCCCTTCGAGTCCGGACATGGCGCGCGTCTGCAGGGACGTCGGGGTTCGGCTTCCTCACGCGTGGACACCCCGCTCCGGCAAGATGCGATCCGGGAGCCTCCCCGTGGACGGAGGCTTGCAGCGTCCCCCCGCGTGGTCCCGACCCCCACCCGCGGAGGAGCCCCGTGATCGAAGACCTCTGGTACAAGAACACCATCGTCTACAGCCTCGACCTGGAAAGCTTCATGGACGCCGACGGGGACGGCGTCGGCGACTTCGAGGGGCTGATCCGCCGGCTGGACTACCTGCACTCGCTGGGCGTGGAGACGATCTGGCTGGCCCCCTTCCAGCCCACGCCCAACCGGGACAACGGCTACGACGTCTCCGACTTCTACGGGGTGGACCCGCGCCACGGCTCCGGCGGCGACTTCGTGGAGTTCATGCACCAGTGCCGGGAGCGCGGCATCCGCGTCATCATCGACCTGGTGGTGAACCACACCTCCGACGAGCACCCCTGGTTCCGGGCCGCCTGCGCCGACCCGGCCTCGCGGCACCGCGACTGGTACGTGTGGTCGGAGAAGCGGCCGAAGAACTGGAAGGAGGGCGTCGTCTTTCCCGGCGTGCAGCCCTCCACCTGGACGTACTCGGAGGCGGCGGGCGCCTACTACTTCCACCGCTTCTTCGACTTCCAGCCCGACCTGAACATGGACAACCCCCAGGTGCGCGCCGAGGTGCGGCGCATCATGGGGTACTGGCTGGAGCTGGGGGTGTCGGGGTTCCGGGTGGACGCGGTGCCGTTCATCATCGAGACCACCGTCCCCGGCGAGCGGGAGGGGGCGCGGCACTACGAGTACCTGTCGGAGATGCGCTCCTTCCTCCAGTGGCGCGAGGGAAGCGCCGTCCTCCTGGGCGAGGCCAACGTCCTCCCCAAGGAGACGCGGAGCTACTTCGCGGGCGACGGGACGGGCGGCATCCACATGATGTTCAACTTCTTCGTCAACCAGCACCTCTTCCACGCCCTGGCCACGGCGGAGGTCGGCCCGCTGGTGGAGGCGCTGCGCGCCACCCGCGCCGTCCCCCACACGGCGCAGTGGGGGCAGTTCCTCCGCAACCACGACGAGCTGGACCTGGGGCGCCTGGACGACGAGCAGCGCGCCCGCGTCTTCGAGCGCTTCGGCCCGGACCAGAGCATGCAGCTCTACGGGCGCGGCATCCGCCGCCGCCTGGCCTCCATGCTGGGCGACCGCCCGCACCTGGAGCTGGCCTACAGCCTGATGTTCTCCCTCCCCGGCACCCCCGTGATCCGCTACGGCGACGAGATCGGGATGGGCGACGACCTCACGCTGAAGGAGCGCGACGCCGTCCGCACCCCCATGCAGTGGTCGGCCGAGCGCAACGGCGGCTTCTCCACGGCGGAGAAGACGTACTGCCCGGCCATCTCCGGGGGCGTGTGGGGGTACGAGCGGGTGAACGTGGAGGCGCAGCGGCGCGATCCCGGCTCGCTCCTGAACTGGACGGCGCGGCTGATCCGCCTCCGCAAGGAGTGCCCGGAGATCGGGTGGGGCGAGTGGAAGGTGCTGGGGACGGGCTCGCCGCACGTCCTGGCGATGCGCTACGACTGGCGCGGGAACTCGCTGGTGACCGTCCACAACTTCGACCACGAGCCCCACGAGGTGCGCCTCCGCCCCGGGGTGGAGGGCGGCGACCTCCTGACGGACCTGTGGGCGGAGGGGGAGAGCCACGCGGACGCGGGGGGCGCGCACCGGATCGTGCTGGACGCGTTCGGGTACCGGTGGTTCCGGGTGGGCGGGCTCGGCTACGCCCTCCGCCGCGAGCGCGTCTGACGAGCCGTGCGACACCGATGAAGCTGACCTACTTCCGCGCCGCGTGGTGCGGCGTGTGCCACGCCAAGGCCCCCCTGGTGGAGGAGATCGCGGCCTCCATGGGGCTCCCGCTGGAGAGCTGGGACTGGGACTCCGGGGACGGCCGCGCCCGCGCCGACGCGCTCCGGGTGAAGACCGTCCCCACCCTGGCGCTGGTGGACGGCGAGCGCGTCCGCTTCCGCCTGGTGGGGGCCATGATCACCCCCGAGAACGTCCGGCACCTGGTGGCGATGACGGATTCCGGGCGACCCACTTGAGGAAACCGCAGTTTCCCGTTATCGTTGGCGTCTCGTCTTCGGACGGGGAGGGGCCGTAGCTCAGTCGGTTAGAGTGCCGGACTGTCACTCCGGAGGTCGCGGGTTCGAGTCCCGTCGGCCCCGCTGGTTTGGGAAGGAAGTCGGACCGGGCGCCCGTAGCTCAGCTGGATAGAGCGTCTGACTACGGATCAGAAGGTCGGGAGTTCGAATCTCTCCGGGCGCATCTCAGAACGAAGGCGGGGCTCGCGACGCGGGCCCCGCCTTCGTGTCTGTCGAAGACCTGGCAAATCTCCGCGTTCCGCTTACCTTTCCTGGAGTCGCGTGCTCGGCAGCGCGTTCGCGGAGAAACCCCATGGAAGCGCGATACGAACCCCGGCCACCTCGAATGTCGCTCCTGCGGGAGCGGCGGAGCGACATCCTGCGGATCGCCTCCACGCACGGCGCCCGCAACGTCCGCGTGTTCGGGTCGGTGGCTCGCGACGAAGCGACGGCCGAGAGTGACGTGGACCTCCTGGTGGACATGGAGCCGGGCCGAAGCCTCCTCGACCGCATCGGGCTGAAGCAGGACCTGGAGGACCTGCTCGGCCGCCCGGTGGACGTGGTGACCGAGAAGTCCGTGCACTGGTACATCCGGGATGCGGTGATCCGACAGGCCACGCCTCTGTGAGCGACGACGCCCTCTACCTGATCCAGATCCTGGAGCGGGTCCTCCGGATCGAGGAGTTCACGCGCGAGGGACAGGCGGCCTTCAGCAACTCGCTCATGGTGCAGGACGCGGTGATCCGCAACTTCGAGGTGATCGGCGAAGTCGCGAAGCGGGTCACCGAGGACGTCAAGCAGGAGCATCCGCAGATACCGTGGCGCCGTGTCGCCGGGTTCCGGGACGTGCTGATCCACGGGTACGACCGCGTGGACGTGGACGAGGTCTGGACGGTGATCGAGCGGGACCTGCCGATGCTCCGTCGGGAGATCGAAGCCGCGCTCCGTGCGCGGGGAGTCGACCCCGGGCTTGCCGGCTCTCCCGCCCAGGACTGAACCGGTACTGCCGAACCAAAGGCGGGGCTCGCGACGCGGGCCCCGCCTTCGTGCATAAGGGATTCTAGTCCACCGCCCGCTGGTACTGCACCGGCCACTCCGCGGAAACTCCCAGCTGCCGCGCGGCGTGCAGCGGCCAGTACGGGTCGCGCAGGAGCTGGCGGGCCAGGAACACCATCTCGGCGCGGCCCCCGCGGACGATCGCGTCCGCCTGCGCGGGGTCGGTGATGAGCCCCACCGCCGCCGTGGCGACGCCCCCCTCCCGCCGCACCCGCTCCGCGAACTCCGTCTGGTAGCCCGGCCCCACCGGGATCTTCACCCCGGGCACCAGCCCGCCCGACGAGCAGTCCACCAGGTCCACCCCCAGCGGCCCCAGCGCGCGCACCAGCTCCACCGACTGCTCCACGTCCCACCCGCCCTCCGCCCAGTCCGTCGCGGAGATGCGCAGGAAGAGCGGGAGCTCCTCCGGCCACTCGCCCCGCACCGCCTCCACCACCTCGCGCACCAGCCGCGTCCGCCCCTCGAACGACCCGCCGTACCCGTCCGTGCGCCGGTTGCTGAGCGGCGACAGGAACTGGTGCAGCAGGTAGCCGTGCGCCGCGTGGACCTCCACCACCCGGAACCCCGCCTCCCTCGCCCGCCGCGCCGCCGCCGCGAAGTCGTCCACCACCTTCGCGATCCCCGCCGCGTCCAGCGCCTCCGGGACCGGCGCCTTCGCGCTGAACGGCACCTCGCTCGGCGCGAGGACCGGGCGCCACCCGCCCTGCTCCGGCTCCAGGTACCCGCCGCCGGCCCAGGGCGCCGCCGTGCTCGCCTTGCGCCCCGCGTGCGCCAGCTGCACCCCCGCCACCGCGCCCTGCTCCTCCACGAAGCGCGCGACGCGGGCGAGCCCCTCCACGTGCGCGTCGCTCCAGATCCCCAGGTCGCCGGGGGAGATGCGCCCCTCCGGCGACACCGCCGTCGCCTCCGCGATCACCACGGCGGCGCCGCCCACCGCGCGACTTCCCAGGTGCACGAAGTGCCAGTCCGTGGCGAAGCCGTCCGGGCTGGAGTACTGGCACATGGGGCTCACCCCCACGCGGTTCCGGAACTCGACGCCGCGGATGCGCAGCGGCGTGAAGAGACCTGCCTCGCTCATGTAGCTTTCACTCCTATCGCTCGTCGGGAAAACGGGGAGCGGGTCCCGGGCGCAACTCGCAGGCCAGGCGCTCCTCCCGGCTCCGCCAGCATTGAAATGAGCGTCCGGATGCGCTAGATTTCGCGGCTGTGCAACGACATGCGACGCCTCGCAGGCCCCTGCCGGCGGGGCGTTCGAATTTAGACGGAAGCCATCCCGTGAGCGTACTGGAAGAGCAGGTCCGCCGCAGGCGGACGTTCGCCATCATCTCGCACCCGGACGCGGGGAAGACCACGCTGACGGAGAAGCTCCTCCTGTACGGCGGGGCCATCCACCTGGCGGGGAGCGTCAAGGCGCGCCGCGCCGCGCGGCACGCCACCTCCGACTGGATGCAGATGGAGCAGGAGCGCGGCATCTCCGTGACCTCCTCCGTCCTCCAGTTCGAGTACCAGGGGAAGCAGATCAACCTGCTCGACACCCCCGGGCACGCCGACTTCTCCGAGGACACCTACCGCACCCTGATCGCCGCCGACAGCGCGGTGATGCTCCTGGACAACCGCAAGGGCGTCGAGGAGCGGACGCGGCAGCTGTTCGAGGTGTGCCACCGCCGGCGCACCCCCATCTTCACCTTCGTCAACAAGTGCGACCGCCCCGGCGCCGACCCGCTCCAGCTCCTGGACGACGTGGAGCGCGAGCTGGGGCTGAAGTGCTACCCGGTGATGTGGCCCATCACCGCGGGCGACCGGCTGGTGGGGGTGTACGACCGCGGGGAGCGCGCCATCCACCTCTTCGAGCGCGGCGAGGACCACGGGCAGACCCGCGTGGGGACCCAGGTGAGCACCCTGGACGACCCCGCCGTGCGGGCCATGGTGGGCGACGAGGCGCACGACCGGCTCCTGGCCGACATCGAGCTGCTGGACATGGCGGGGATCGAGTTCACCCGCGAGGCGTTCCTGTCGGGCGAGGTGTCGCCCACCTTCTTCGGGAGCGCCATGACCAACTTCGGGGTGGAGCCCTTCCTCCGGAAGTTCCTGGAGCTGGCCCCCTCCCCCACCCCGCGCGAGGCCAGCACCGGGGAGATCCGCCCCGAGGACCCCGACTTCACCGGGTTCGTGTTCAAGATCCAGGCGAACATGGACCCCAAGCACCGCGACCGCATCGCCTTCGTGCGGGTGTGCTCCGGGCGCTTCGAGGCGGGGATGCAGGTCAAGCACGTCCGCACCGGGAAGCAGATCCGCCTGGCCGCGCCCACGCAGTTCCTGGCGCGCGAGCGGACGCACGTGGAGGAGGCGTGGCCCGGCGACGTCATCGGCATCCACGACCGCGGCAACCTCCGCATCGGCGACACCCTGTCGGGGAACGGCGACCTGGAGTTCGGGGGAATCCCGCGCTTCTCGCCCGAGCACTTCGCCCGCATCCTGGTCACCGATCCCATGCGCCGCAAGCAGCTCGACACCGGGCTGCAGCAGCTCTCCGAGGAGGGAGCGGCGCAGGTGTTCTACGCCGAGTCCATCATCGGCCCCGCGCCCATCGTGGGCGCCGTGGGGCAGCTCCAGTTCGACGTGATGCTCCACCGTCTGGAGCACGAGTACGGCGTCAAGGCGCGTCTGGAGCCGCTCTCCTACCGCCACGCCCGCTGGGTGGAGGGGCCCGAGGCCGACATCCGCCGCGTCGCCACCGAGGGGTACGGGAGGACCATGGTGTACGACTCCAAGGAGCGCCCGCTGATCCTGTTCGACAGCGAGTGGACGCTGCGCACGACGGCGGACCGTGAGAAGAACCTGCAGTTCCACGACGTAGCGCCGTAGGGAAGGTTCGGGCGTGCCCCCCGCTGGCGCGGGGGTCGGGCTGCGGCTCCGTAAAGCACGATACAACCGTGCTTAACGGAGTCGAGCCCCCGCAAACTACGCGGGGTCTCGCCCCTTCGGGCTCGCATCCCTCACGCAACTTCAAAACCACACGCGTAGTTGTAGTAGAGGTGCCTACGGGAGGAGGTGGGGTGCTCCCGGAGGAAAGCGAGCTGTCCGAGCGAAGCGAGTTCTCGCTTTCCGGAGGGAGCGCCCCGCCGACGACCCCGCGCGACACAGCCACAGATACGCGAAGCGGCGCCCCGGAGACACCGGAGCGCCGCTTCGTCATGAGACCGGAGGCCCTACCGCCTGCCGGTGGCGCCGGCCGCCGGCTCCACGATCACCACGCCGGTCATGTCCGGGTGCGGGATGCAGTAGTAGCCGAAGCGCCCCGGCCGGTCGAAGCGGCGCGTCCAGCGCCCTCCCTGCTGCAGCTCCGGGCTGCTCCACGAGCCGTCGTCCGCCGTGGCCGTGTGCATGGCCGTGTCCGCGTTCACCCACTCCACGCTCTGCCCCGCGCGGATGCGCACCTCCCGCGGGCCGAACGCGAAGTCGCGCACGTCCACCCGCACCACCCCCTCGCGCGCGGGCTCCGCGGGCCCCGACGCGGCGGGGGCGGCCGGCGGCGGGCCGGGGCGGAAGATGCGCGCCCAGCGGCTCCCCGAGCCCAGCGGGACGGTGAAGGTGAAGCCGTAGCGGGTGTCGCTGTCCGCGCGGCCCAGCCGCGCGCTCCGGGAGACGCCCTGGAGGGTGGCGGCGCCGTTGTTGGCGGCGTAGAGCGAGAAGGTGTGCGGCGAGCCGGGAATCGCCATGGCCACGCCGGCGCTCCACACCGCGTCCAGCGAGTCGTGCCCCAGCACCCGCCCCCAGTCCCCCTGCACCGCCAGGTACGGCGTCAGCCGCACCGAGGCCCCCGCCGCGCCCGCCAGCGCCGCGTCGTCCGACCCGAACAGCTTGCTGTACCCCCGCGCCTCCCCCAGCACCGTGAGGCGGCCGAAGCCCGCGCGGGCGCTCACCGCCCCGTCCACCCCGCCGGCCGCGTCGTTGTGCGCCACCGTCCCCGCCACCACCGCGCGCGGGGCCACGCGGAAGGCCCGGCGCAGCCAGTACTCCGTCTCGTTCCCGGCCAGGTTGGCCGGCACCGTCTCGCTGTTGGTGGTGCGGTCCAGCCCCGCCGTGAAGCCCAGCGGGAGGCCCAGCGCCAGCGACAGCGTGGGGAGGTTGATCGTCTCGTCCCCGCCGGAGAGCGGCTCGAAGCGGTGGGCGAAGACGAACGACGCGTTCCAGCGGGGGAGCGTCCACCCTCCCTGCACGTTCGGCGTGCTCTCCAGCAGCGACTGCGCGCGGAGAGGGGCCGCCGCCCCCGCGGCCAGGGCGAGCACCAGTGCGAGGCGGCGCATCACTGGACCGTGATGACGCCGTTCATCTGCCGGCCGTCCACGTTGAAGTCGGCCGAGTGCGGCGTGCAGCGGAAGCGGTAGGTGCCGGGGGTGGTGAAGGTGACGGAGAAGTTGTTCGCCGCGTTCCCCAGCGGGCGCGGCTGCCACCCGATCCCCGAGATCGAGGTCTGCGGCGTGACGTCGTGCCCCACCCCCGCGCTGTAGACGAAGCTCACCGTCCCCCCCACCGGGATGGTGACCGTGCTGGGGGAGAAGCGCATGTCCTCCGTGGTGATCACCGCGTTCTGCCCCCCGCCGGTGCGCGCCACGCTCCAGTTCACCGTGGCCGTCTGCCCCGCGGCCACCGTCACCGACCTGGACGCCGGCTCGCCGGTGCCCAGCGCGTAGTCCTGCGGCGCCTGCACGCTGACGGCGTAGGAGCCGGGGTTCAGCCCGTCGAAGCGGAAGCCGCCCGAGGCGCTGGTGGCCTGCGGGCTTACGTTGGGAATGGATACCTGAGCGCCCGGCACGCCCACGCCGGCCGCGCTCACCTGGCCGGAGATGGAGCCGGTGGTCGGCCCGGGGCCGGTCCCCCCGCCGCCCCCTCCTCCTCCGCCCCCACCGGAGCACGCGGAGACGGCCGCCGCCCCGAGGAGCGCGGCAGTGGTGAGAAGCGCCCTGACACGATGGCTCGCCATGTTTGCACCTGTACGTTTGGAGTCGGCGGAACGGGTGGGTTGCGCCCGACGACAGGGGCAAGCCGTGCTCCAGGCGGGCGCCGGGACGGATCGTCTTGCGGGGGAAGGAGTTGGGGAGAGGCGGAGGGCGGAACCGGCTGTAGCGTTTCGGGACAGCGTGCCGCCGTCCGCGACACGGGAGGGGGTCAGGTGGGGGAGAGACCGTCCAGGAGGGCGCGCACCGCCGCCGCCTCGGCCAGGGCGCCGATGGTCTCGAAGCCCGCCGCGGAGTCGGCGAGCGCCTCGCGGGCGGCGTCCGCCTCGCCGCGGTCGCGGAGGAGGAGCCCGCGGTCGCGCTGCACCTCGGCGCGCAGGAGCGGGTCGGAGGCGGCGCCGGCGGCCTCGAACGCCTCCTCCAGGTGGGCGGCGGCCTCGTCGTCGCGCCCGTCGGCGCGGGCGGCCAGGGCCAGCACGCGGGTGGCCTCCGCGCGCCCCAGCGGGTCGCCGATCCCCTCGAAGCGGCCGCGGGCGCGCAGCGCCAGCGTGCGGGCGAGGGCGCCGTCGCCGCCCCGCGCGCGGAGCACCGCCCGCTCCGTCTCCGCCAGCGCCACCACGTCCTCGCTCTCGGCCGAGGCCGCCAGCTCCATGGCGCGCAGGTAGTGGGCGTCGGCCTCCCGGTCGAAGCCCAGGTCGCGGTAGGAGATCCCCAGGTTGTGGTGCGTCTGCGCCAGGCCGCGGGTGTACCCCAGGCGCTGGTAGGAGGCCACCGCGCGCCCGTACCACGCCAGCGCGCGGTCGCGGTCGCCGCGGATGTTGGCCAGCATCCCCAGGTTGTTGCAGGCGCGCCCCGCGAACTCCTCGTCCCCCGCCTCCCCGGCCAGCTCCAGCAGCTCCCCGAAGCGCTCCTCCGCGGCGGCGCTCCGCCCCAGCTCGAACAGGCAGATCCCCACCAGGTTCACCAGGTTCACCAGGAGGCGCCGGTCGCCGCGCTGGCGCACCGGGGTCTCCAGCCGCCCGGAGATGGCCAGCGCCTCCCCGGTGCGCCCCACCCGCCGCAGGGCGTCGGCGTGGTGGAAGGCCAACTCGGGCTCCCCCTCCCCGCCGTCCGGGAGCGCCGACACGCGCTCCACGATCCGCTGCCACTCGCGGCGTGCGGCGAGGGCGCGGACCTCCTCCAGCGGGAGGCCGGGGGCGGAGACGGGGCCGGCGCTCACGTCACTCGAAGCGGGTGTCCGCGGAGCGGTTGCTCGCCACTGCGTAGCGGGTGAAGCCGGCGATCCCCGCCACGAGCTCGTAGTCGTCGGGGGAGCGCTGGGTGACCACGCGCGTCCACCTTTCCCCGGGCCGCTCCTGCTTCCAGAAGCCCAGGCTCTCCTCCACCCGGGCGTCGTCGGCGTCCGTCCGGCCGTCGCCGTCGAAGTCGCGGTCGGCCCACCAGTACGAGACGCGCAGCCGCGCCGGGTTGGAGGCGTCGAAGCGGAGCCCGGCCGGGGCGAACTCGAAGCGGAAGCCCTCCGGGTCCAGCACCCGCACCGTGATCCGCACCGAGTCGCCGGGCTGCACCGCCCGCCCGTCCGGGTGCCGGAGCAGCGACCCCGCGGGGACGGTGAACTCCATGCACAGCGAGTACTTGGGGTTGGCGACGCCGACGTAGCGGACGGCGCCGCCGCGGGTGGCGCCGGGCTTGGCCCAGAAGGACACCTCCAGGGCGTCCAGCGGCGGGGCGTCGCCGGAGGCGCGGGGGAAGAGGAGCGCGTCCTCCTTGACGCGGCTGTCGGGGCCGCCGGGGCTCAGGACGTCGACGCACCCGGCCAGGACCGGGGCGGCGGCGAGCGCGACGAGGAGCGTCAGCGTGCGGATGGGTCGCATCGGGACGGTGGTGATCGGGGAAGGTTGGCGCGTGACCGGCGCCCCCTCCGGGGCAAGCGCCGCGCCGCGCGGGACTCCGCGCGGCGCCTGGAACGGGGCGGCGGCGGGTGTCGCGCGCCGGGACGGGTGTCTCATTCCGCTACACCCTCCTCGCCCAGGAGGCGGTACAGCCGGGAGCGGGAGATGCGCAGCGCCTCGGCCGCGGCGCTCTTGTTCCCCCCCATCTGCTCGGTCATGGCCTGGGCGGCGGCCCGCTCGATCTCCTCCATGGGGGCCGGGAAGGGGATGGGGCCGCCGCCCCGCGCGGCCGAGGCGGCGCGGGAGCGGGGGAAGAGGTCGTCGGGGTCCAGGCGGCCGTCGCCCAGGAGGAGGGCGCGCTCGATCCCGTTGCGCAGCTCGCGCACGTTCCCCGGCCAGGAGTGCGCCAGCAGGGCCCGGCGCAGCGACGCGTCCACGGGCGGCTCGGGGAGGTCGTACTGGCGGGCCAGGGTGCGGAGGAAGTGCTCGGCCAGGAGGACCACGTCCTCGCCGCGCTCGCGGAGCGGGGGGAGGTGCACGGGGACCACGCTGAGGCGGTAGTAGAGGTCCTCCCGGAACTCGCCCCGCCGCACCGCCTCCTCCAGCTCCACGTGGGTGGCGGCGATGATGCGCACGTCCACCTGGCGCGAGCGGAGGGCGCCCACGCGGCGCACCTCCTTGTCCTCCAGCACCTTGAGGATCTTCCCCTGGAGCGGGAGGGGGAGGTCGCCGATCTCGTCCAGGAAGAGCGTCCCCCCGTCGGCGGACTCGAAGAGGCCGGGCTTGGCGGTGCGGGCGTCGGTGAAGGCGCCGCGCTCGTGCCCGAACAGCTCGGACTCCAGGAGCCCCGCGGGGATGGCGGTGCAGTTCAGCTCCACGAAGGGGGCGGCGGCGCGCGGGCCGTTGTAGTGGATGGCCTGGGCCAGCAGCTCCTTCCCCGTCCCCGTCTCGCCGGTGAGGAGGATGGTGGCGCGGTCGCGCGGGATGATGCGCCCGGCCCGGTCCAGCGCCGCGCGCAGCCGGGGGCTCTCCCCCACGATGCGCCCGAAGTCGAAGGCGGCGCGCTCGGCCTCGGCGTGCCGCCCCCCGGCGGCCCGGGCCTCGCGGCGCCGGGCGCGCTCCGCCAGCTCGGCGCGCAGGGCGTCGAGGTCGGCGGGGAGGGCGAAGTAGTCGGCGGCGCCGGCGCGCACCAGCGCCACGGCGAGCCGGTGGTCGGCCCGCGCGCCCACCACCAGCGGCGGGGCGGCGCCCGCGGCGGCGAGGGCCCGCAGGAGCGGCTCGGCCTCCTCCTCCACGCCGGCCACGGCCACCAGCGTGGCGAGCGCCCCCGGCGCGGCCTCCCCCTCCTCGCCGGGCCCGGCGACGCGCGCCTCCCCGCCCAGCTCGGCGGCGAGCTGCGCCCAGAGGGAGGAGAACGAGTCGGAGCGGGCGTGGACGAACAGGAGGCTCAAGGGCGGGGAGGCGCGGGACGGGACGGGAGGACGCCGGATTGTAGCGTTTCGATACAGGATAGCGGGTCGCGCCGGATCGCGCCAGTGGGCCCTTCCCCTTGGACGGACGCCACTTACGGCAGGCGCGGCACCCCGCCTCCGCTCCGGCCCCGGGGTTGCCTGATCCGCAGGGCGGGAGCGAGCCTCCCGGGTGATTGGAACCACCTGCCGGCGGTACGGTCTGCGGCCGGGTGCGGAGCGAGGGCTTTCGTCGAATCCCTGGGCGGGGATGGCGGCCCTCCTCCGTGCCCGGTCGCTTTTCATGGGTGCGCGGACGGGCGCGGGGGATTATCTTGGGATGTGACGGAGCGGCGGCCCCGGTCGTCCTCCCTCAAGCTCCCGTTCTACCCGGTCGACCCCTCCACGCGACGTGCAAATGAAGAAGCGGCTGACGGCGGCGCTCGCCGCGCTCCTCGTTTCGGCGGCCTGCTGGTCCGTCTCCGCGCCGGACAGCTCCTTCGAGGAGGACCAGGCGGTGCTGCAGCGCATGGAGGGGGAGGCCCGCGCGCTGGCCATCTCCACGGGGTGCGCGGCCGGCGACCGGTGCCGCACCGCCCCGGTGGGCGCCAAGGCGTGCGGCGGGCCCCGCACGCACGTGGTGTACTGCGCCACGACCACGGACACGGTGGCTCTCTTCCGCAAGCTGGACGAGCTGCGGCGCGCGGAGGAGGGCTTCAACCAGAAGTACGGGGTCGCTTCCAACTGCGCCTACGTCTCTCCCCCCGGGACGGAGCTGGCCGGCGGCACCTGCCGGGCGCAGCAGTAGACGCGGGCGCAGAAAGGGAACGACGAGCGGGGCGGCACCTGGCGGTGCCGCCCCGCTCGCGTTTCCGCCCCGGGCGCTCGCCACCTTCGCCCGCATCTCGGGAACGGGGGGAGGGGGGCGGAGGAGTGATCGCACGAAGGGGCGTTGTGGAGCGGGGCGGCGGGCGTTATGCTGGACGCCCCGCCCCGTGTGTCACCCCCCCGCGCCCCTCCGGAGCCACGGCATGGCCGCCTTCCAGTGCAGCAAATGCGGAAGAGTCAAGGATTTCAAGGAATCCCACCAGGACGCCTACCTGCTTGCCGAGCGGCCGTGCACGGTCTGCTGGAAGGGGACATGGGTGCCGTACGAGGGGCCGATGGCGAAGGTGGTGCTGGACCGGGAAGACGCAGAGGTGAAGGAGCTGGAGCAGCGGTGCGTGTTCCTGGACGAGCAGATCGCGGCCACCCTGCGGACCAAGGAGCTGCAGCGGATCGAGTACGAGACCGCGGGGACCCCGGACCACGCGCGGGTCGTCCAGACCCACATCGCGCTCTGCAACGACGCGATCGTCAGCTTCCATAACGAGATCCGCGCGAACGAGGCGAAGATCCGGGAGTACGGCGTCCGCGGCTCGGTCCGGCGGGACGCGGGGGTGGCGGCCACGGCCGCGCAGAACGTCGCCCGCGCGTCGGGGAAGAACAAGCTCTACATCGGCAACCGGCAGTTCGTCTCCCAGTTCGCCAGCAGCACCCGGCGGAAGCAGCTCCGCATCCTGGACGTCCCCAACTGGTCGTGGGGACTGAACCTCGCCTGGGTGGAAGGAGGGATCGTGGCGAAGGCGCAGTTCAAGCTCAAGCTGGACGACGGGAGCCCGTACTCCACCATCCCCGCGAAGGTACTCGCGAAGCTGCGCCTCGCGCCGGGGATGCAGGCCGAGACCTTCCTGAAGCTGTGCCGAACGGAGGGCGGCGGCTCGCTCCTCTGGTACAACAAGGACGGCGAGAACCGCCCCACCTGGACGGCGCTGGAGATCGCCTCGCTGCTCCGCTCCGGCTATCAGTTCAAGTTCCTGGCACGCGCCTCCAACCCCCGGGAGGAGAAGATCGTCCTCACCCCGCCCGCGTGAGGGATGCGAGCCCGAAGGGGCGAGACCCGGCGCAGTTGCCGGGGCTCGACTCCGTTAAGCACGGTTGTATCGTGCTTTACGGAGCCGCAGCCCGACCCCGGCGCAGCCGGGGGCACGCCCGAACCCAATCAGTTCACGAACCCACCCCACGCGGCGGATACACGGCACGCGGCTCGGAATCGGGAAGCCCGGCACGGCGGCACAAATAAACTTCCTGCTCCGGGTGCTCCACCACCTCGAACCCGGCGCTCCGCAGCATGGCCTCGGCGCAGGCGGCGTTGGGGACCCACCAGTTGGTGGGGTCGTGCGAGTACCGCTGCTCCACGAAGTACATCTGCGGGTACCCGGGGCTCAGGAAGATCTCCTCCTCCTGGAACTCGTAGTCCGGGGCCAGCTCGTCCACCGCGGTGCTCCCCCGCTGCATGCTCTGGAAGAGGAGGAGGTCGCCCACCACGTGCTCGTGCAGCAGGTCGAGCGCCAGGAGCGGGTGGCGGAGGTGGTAGAGCACCCCCATGAAGATGACCAGGTCGAACTTCTCCCCCAGCGCCCCCACCTCGTACACGGAGAGCTTTCGGTACTCCACGTCCAGCCCCTCCACCTCGGCGGCGAAGCGGGCCTGCGCCAGGTAGTGGTCCTCGCTGTCGATCCCCACCACGCGCTCGGCGCCGCGGCGCTTCATCTCCAGCGAGTAGAAGCCGGCGTTGCACCCCACGTCGAGCACGGTCTTCCCCGTGAGGTCGCGCGGGACGACGCGCTCGAAGTTGCGGAACTTGAACGACGGGTAGTCGCCCAGGAAGTGCTCCGGGGCGGTGCGCACGCCGCGCAGCTCCAGGTTGTGGAACCAGGGGGCCAGGTCGCGTACCCGGTCCCGGATCTCGTCCGTCGAGAGATCGGTCTGCACTGCGGTCGCCGAGCTCACTCCACCGCCTCCCGTTGTCAGGTGAGCGCCACGCGTCCCGCGGGGAGGACTTCCGCCTCCTCCGCCGGCCGCTCCTCCAGCACGTGGATCGCTTCGCGGTAGCCGTTCAGCGTCCCCACGTCCACGTACGCCTCGCCCGCCCGGACGCCGCGCGCCTCCCCCCCGCGCGCGAGCCAGGCGTTGACCAGCGTCCCGATGTACTCGTCCCTCCGCCCGCGCTCCTGCCACAGGTCGTGCAGCCCGGCCAGCACGGAGCCGGGGAGCTTGAAGGCGCCCCAGATCCAGTGCGACTCCGCCCCCGGCTGCTTGACCTGGATCTCCCGCACCCGGTCGTCCCCGTCGGTCACCACGGCGTCGAAGAACTCGGGCCGCTCCACGGGGAAGAGGAGGAAGGAGAGCTCCCCGTCGGGGAGGGCGCAGAGCCCGTCCTCCGGGAACCAGATGGTGTCGGGGAGCCCCACCAGCACCTGCTCGTCGGGTCCGATCAGCGGGAGGGCGCGGAAGATGGAGTCGCACAGCCCGCTGGGCTTCGGCTGCACCACGTAGCACACCGCGGCCCCGCCGACCTCGCCGCCGTAGTACCCCATGATGTCCGACTTCCCGGGGGAGATCACGAAGCACACCTTGTCGGCCCCGGCGCGAACCATCCGCTCCACCAGGTACTCGCTGACGGCGCGCGGGCGCTCCACGCCGTCGGCGTCCAGGCGGCTCCCCACGGGGAGGAGCTCCTTGGAGAAGGCGAGCGGCTGGATGCGGGTCCCCGCGCCCGCCGCCGGTACGATGCCCCACATCTCACACCTCCATGGAAAGCGTCCGGTCCGGCTCCCAGGCGTCGTCCCGGAACCCGGCGGCGGCCCCGGCGTCCTCCAGCGCGCTCTCCAGCTCCCGTGCGCGGCGCTCCGCGTTGTGCTCGTCCAGCGTGCGCTCCCGCGCCCGCCGCGCGATCCGCTCCAGCTCCGCGTCCGTCAGCTCCAGGGCGCGGAGGGCGTCGCCGGTGCTCCGCCCCACCAGGATCTCCTCCCCCGGGGTGAAGAAGCCCTCCAGCCCCGGCCAGGCGTCGCTCAGGATGGGGGTGCCGCACGCGGCCGCCTCGAAGAGCCGCCCGGAGGGGCAGAAGCCGGTGCGCGCCATGGCGGCGCGGGTGACGTTGAGGGTGATGCGGGAGGAGGAGTAGAACGCGGGGTGGTCGCTCGGGGCGACGTGCCGCATGAAGTGGATGTTGTCGGTCCAGGGGAAGTCCTGCGGGTAGAGCGACCCGCCGATCAGGAACTTCCGGCCGGGGGCGCGCCGCGCCGGCTCCACCAGGAGGGTCTCCAGGGCGGCCTGCCGGTCGGCGGCGTAGGTGCCCAGGTACGACAGGTCGGAGCGGAAGAGCTCCTGCGCGGGGACGCGGCGGTGCACGGCGGGGTCCACGCTCCCGTAGAGCGGGACGGCCCGGCGCGCGCCCAGGCGGGTGCGCAGCTCGTCCAGCGAGGCGCCGCCGGTGAAGGAGAGCACCAGGTCGAAGTCGCCGAGGCCCCAGGGGGGGAGGTAGGGGACGGGGTCCCCGCGCTCCAGCGCCTCCAGGGTGACGGGGGTGTCCATGTCGTAGAAGGCGCGCAGCGGGACGCCGGAGCCCAGCACCAGGCCGCAGGCGGCGACGCCGTCGGGGCAGTACGAGGTGACCATCCCCACGTCGGCGTCGGCCAGGTGCCGGCGCGCGGCGGGAAGGGCGTCCTCCCACTCCGGGTACAGCACCAGCTCGCCCCCGGGGAGGTGGTGGAGGTCGCGGTGCTCGGCGTACCAGGGGACGTCGCGCTCGAAGAAGACCACCCGGTGCCCGCGCGCGGCGAGGGCGCGACAAAGGCCACGCCAGAGCGTGGCGTGGCCGTTTCCCCACGAGGAGCTTACCGTGAGTCCGAAGATCACCAGTTTCATACGCCGCGGCACCACCCCCGCCCTGTTGTCCCTGGCCTCGCTCCCGGCCCGCCGGAGCTGCTCACGCGGGGGCCGCGGAAACGCGAAATCCATGCCTCGCAAACGGATGGATCAACGTAGATGCCGCGGAAGCGGCGGGCTTTCCGGGGGTTACCGGAAAGGTGGAAACAGATGGTAAAAAGAAGCTGCGGCGGGGTCAGGCGGGAGGGTCGGCGTCGCGGGCGAGGAGGTCGTCGAGCTGGTTGAGGGCGGCCTCCACCAGGGTGACGTGGCGGAACAGGTCGGGGCGGCGCTGGCCCAGCTCGCGGATGAGCCGGGCCAGGCTGGTGGACAGGTACTCCCGGTTGGGGACGTGGACGGCGAGGAGGAGGTCGATGGCGGCGGCGGCGTCCATCTGCATCTCCCGGGGGCTCCCGGGGTAGCGGCGCGTCATGCGCCGGAGGAGACGGTCCAGGACGGCGTGCAGCCGCCGCAGGCCTTCGCGCTGATCCTGCTCCATGCCGCTCCGGGGGCTGGGGTTCGGGGTGACCGGCGCCGGACGCGGATGGAAGGGCCGTGCCGCGGCGTCAGTCCCCGCGGATGCGCTCCAGGACCTCGCGCGCGGCCACGAGCTTCGCGGCGTCCACGCGCCCCACCCGCTTCACGAGGGCGCTCTCCAGCAGCCCGTCGGTGGAGGCGAGGAGGTCGCGCCCCTCGGCGGTGAGCGTCAGCCGCAGCGCCCCGGCGATCAGCCCCCGGGTGCGCAGGCGGTGCACCAGCGCGGGGAGGCGGGCGGCGTCGTGGATCATCCGCCGCGACACCTCGGCCATGGCCAGCCCGGCCGGGCCCGCGCCGCGCAGGATGCGCAGCACGTTGTACTCGTCGGGGCGCACGTCCACCGGCTCCAGGGCCTGCTCGGCCCACTCCATGAGGAAGGCGGCGGTGCGGTGCACGCTCACCACCAGATCCAGCTCCGGCGAGGCGGACGCCCCGCTGGTCGTGGGCCGCCGGGCCCGCTCCGCGAGGGGTCGCACGGGGGTCGCTTCCGGGGTGGCAGCCGGCCTGCTCACGGCGGGCCGCCGAACCAGCTCCGCGAGGGGTCTCATGGGCGTCGCTTCCGGGGTGGCGGCCGCCCCGGGACGGAGCGGCATCCCCCTGAGTCTCGGCCGGTGCGGACGCCCGCTTTAGCCCCCCGTCCGCTCAGCCGTACATCCCGGGGTACAGGAGGTTGATGGCGCCCAGGAAGACGGGGTTGAAGAAGAACTCGAACACCTGCCACGCCAGGAACAGCCCGATCCACCCGATCATGGGGTTGCCCCACAGGAACTGCATGTAGCTGCGGCTCTTCTCGGGGCTCAGGAAGAGCGGGACCGCGCCGCTCCCGTCCAGCGGCGGGAGGGGGAGGAGGTTCAGCACCGCCAGGAGGAGGTTGAGCGAGAAGAACGCGCTCAGCACGGGGGCCACCCCGCTCCAGAGCCCGCCGGGCACGGCGTCGGCCAGGTGCCCGAAGCCGACGCGGTCCGGGGGGAAGAACACCCCCGCGGCCACCCCCACGCGGAGGAGGACGCCGGCCAGGAGCACCAGGAGGAGGTTGGAGGCGGGGCCGGCCAGCGCCATCAGCGCGGCGCGCTTCGGGTGCCGGACGGCCCAGTTGGGATCGTACGGGGCGCTGGCGAAGCCGAACGGCCACCCCGACAGGAGCACGGACACCACGGGGAGGAGCACCATCCCCACCGGCTCGCGGCGGATGTGCGGGCGCGGGTCCAGCGACACCTGCCCGCCGTGGTACGCGGTGGGGTCCCCGCCCCGGTAGGCGGCCCATGCGTGGGCGGCCTCGTGGAGGGTGGTGGAGAACAGGAAGACGATGTAGTAGGTGAGCCCCTGGGCCAGGTCGGGCATGCGTGTCCTGCGCGTTGTGAGTCAGGCGCCTTCGGTCCGGTCCGGAGTCCCCCCCTCCCCCGGCCCCTCCCCCGCAAGCAGGGGAGGGGAGCACGACAGCTACGAACTACAGGTACGGAAAGCAGTTGCGTGAGGGATGCGAGCCCGGAGGGGCGAGACCCGCGCGCAGTTTGCGCGGGGCTCGACTCCGTTAGCCGGCGTTGTTTGCCGGCTTACGGAGCCGCAGCCCGACCCCGGCGCAGCCGGGGGCACGCCCAAACCCCACCCTTCGACACCCCGCCCTTCGATCCCTCAGATCAACCGGTGCCGCCGGGCCGTCTCGCGGTCCACGGGGATGCGGATCAGGTCGGGGACGGCGTTGGTGGCGGCCTCGGCGCGGGTGGAGAGGACGCACTTCCCGTCGGAGTCGTACACCCGGACGTACAGCTCGGGGAGAGAGCCGCCCACGCGGTCGTCCACGTCCAGGAACTGCTCGTCGGTGAAGCGGAAGGTGGCCTCGCCGTAGCGGTCGGTCACGTCGGTCCCCAGGTGGTCGTCGCGGGTGACGCGGTCGCGGTCGTACAGGCAGACGATGGCGCCCGAGATCCACTCGGAGGCGGAGTCGCGGACGTACAGCTTCACCCGGGTCTGGTACTCCACGCGGACCTCGCGGAAGGCGCTCTCAGGGGGAATGGACGCAGGAAGATACGCGCGCCGGGGCGGGAGGAGAAGCGGGGGTGGAAGAAGGGGAGGGGGACGGTGGCCGTCCCCCTCCCCCGGCCGGTCAGCGGCGGTCCGGCTCGGAGCCCAGGTCGCGCTGCACCTTCCCGAGCGCGTCCTGCGCCTTCCCCTTGAGCTGGTCCATCTTCCCCTCGGCCTGCAGGCTCGTGTCGCCCGTGAGGCCGCCCAGGCCGTCCTTGAGCTTGCCCTTGAGGTCGTTGCCCTTGCCCTGGAGCGAGTTGTCGGCGCCGTCGCGGATCAGGTCGTCGTTAGCCATGGTTCGGCTCCCTTGCTCGGATTTGGTGGTGGCGGAGCGCCACCCGTCCTGCGGAAGGGAACAGAAGCAATTCGCGTACCTCACTGTCACGCAACCACTTCCAGGGCCTCCGCAAGCTGGGGGAGGACGTGTCCGAGGCGGCCCTCCACCTTCACGGCGGCCCCTTCGTCGGCCCGGGTGGGGCCCAGGTTGACGACGGCGACGGGGACGCCCTGCTCCCGGGCGCGGTAGACGAAGCGCCGGCCGGAGTAGACGTGGAGCGACGAGCCGGCGACGAGGAGCACCTCGGCCTCGGCGAAGAGGCTCCACGCCCGCTCCACGACGGCCGGCGGGACGTTCTCGCCGAAGAAGACGACGTCGGGCTTGAGGACGCCGCCGCACGCCTCGCAGGCGGGGACGCGGAAGCTTTCCAGGGCCGAGGAGGGGATCTCGGCGTCGCCGTCCGGGGCCGTCTCGACGCCGGCCAGCCGCTCCTCCCACCCCGGGTTCATCTCCAGGAGCCGGTCCTGGAAGCCGCTCCGCGGCCCGGCCCGTCCGCACCCCAGGCACCGGACGGAGGCCAGCGAGCCGTGCAGCTCCACCACCCGTCGGCTCCCCGCGGCGTGGTGCAGCCCGTCCACGTTCTGGGTGATGACGCCGCGCACCGTGCCCTGCTCTTCCAGGCAGGCGAGGGCGTGGTGCGCGGCGTTGGGGCGCGCGGCGGAGAAGCGGGGCCACCCGGCGGCGCTCCGCGCCCAGTAGCGGGTCCGCGCGGCCTCGCTGCGCACGAAGTCCTGGTACTGGACGGGGGTCCGGGTGCGCAGGCTCCCCTCCGGCCCGCGGTAGTCGGGGATTCCCGACTCGGTGCTGCACCCCGCCCCGGCCAGCACCACGGCGCGCCGGCCGCGGAGCAGCTCCACGAGGGCCTGCAGGGATTCGAGTTCGGCGGGAGGGGACAGGACGGACATGGCACCTGGAGCTGCGCGTGGATCGATCTCGGCGACGCCCTTTCTACCAGGCGTCTCGACGGTCGTTCCTGTGCGGCCGCTCCCGCCACTCGCGGGCGAGCAGGGCGTAGAGGTACTCGTCCCCCCAGCGCCCCTTGAACCACACGTTCTCCAGGAAGTGCCCCTCCCTCCGCATCCCCACCCGCTCCAGCAGCGCGACGGCGGCGGCGTTCTCGCAGTCCACGACGGCGACGACGCGGTGCAGCCCCAGCTCACCGAAGCAGAAGTCCAGGAGCCGCTCCACGGCCTCGCGGCCGAAGCCCCGCCCCTGGTGCTCCCTCGCGAGCGTGAAGCCCACCTCGGCGACGCGCGGCTCGTCCGGCTGCACGTGCAGCGCGCAGTCGCCCAGGAGCGCGCCGGTGTCCTTTGCCTCCACGGCGAACTGGAACCAGGTGCCCGGGACGCCGGGGTCCAGCCCGAGCTGCTTCGCCAGGAACGCCTCGCCGTCGGCTTCCGTGAAGCTCTCCCAGCTCTGGTAGCGGGCCACCTCCGGGTCGGCGCGGTAGGCCACGAACGTGGGGAGGTCCGCGCGGGTGAAGCGGCGCAGCCGCAGGCGCGGGGCGTCGAGGAAGGTGAAGGTCACGGGGGCCGGGTGAGGCACCAGGTGGTCATGGCGCGGAGGTTCTGCACGTTGGTGGTCTTGATCGGCTCCGCGAGCGCGGCGCCGAGCCGCTCCGTGCGGTCGAGCAGCCGCGCCTCGTCCATGAGGAAGCGCGTGCTCCCGTCGGGGAGGCGGTACCGTCCGTCGGAGACCGGCTCCACCCGCGCCTCGATCCCGATGCTGGTGGCGAGCCGGGCGAACAGGAACCCGCCCGGGCGGAGCACCCGCCACATCTCCGCGAGCATCCGGTCGAAGTGCTCCTGGTTCCTGGCGAAGTGCAGCACCGCGCTGCTGAGGACCACGTCCATGCTCCCGTCCTCGAAGGGGAGGGCGTCCACCTCGGCCGCCTGGAAGCTCTCCGCGGGGAGCCGGGGCGCCAGGCCGGCCGCCAGGCGGCGCACCCGCTCCACGGCACCCGCGTCGCGGTCCACGGCGAAGACGTCGAACCCGCTCCGCAGCAGGTAGACGAGGTTGCGCCCGGAGCCGCACCCGGCGTCCAGCACCGTCCGCACGGAGTCGAAGCGCCCCTTGAGCAGCTGGTCGAAGAGGTAGACGTCGATCTCCCCGAGCGAGGCGCGGAGGTCGGCGGAAGGGGTGCGATCGCTCATGGACGTCGAGGGGAGGAGCGGCGCCGCAGCAGCCGCCGCACGACCGCCCATTCCGCAACGCAGAACAGGAAGTAGATGGCGACGTTCGCCCAGAAGGCGTCCGCGTGGAAGTGGTCCATGCCGAGGAGCGCCCCCGTCAGGTCGGCGCTCCCCACGGGGGAGATCCCGTGGAAGTCGGAGACGTAGGGGAGCGGGAAGCCGATGACGACCACCGGCCGCGCGCACGACGCGGGGGCGGGCGGGCAGTCCCAGTCCTGCACCTCCAGGCGGGTGCGCTCCACCAGGCTCGACGCCAGGGTCAGGACGAGGGCGGCGCCGCAAAGGACTAGGATGGGCTGAGGCCAAGCTTGAGGCAATGAAAGTTGGAATCGCACTTAATTTAAGCCGTACCGATCCTGTCTCGATGACAAATAGTGGACAGTCGCTGATCAGGGATAGCACCACCAGAGTCACCCTCGCAACGCTAAGCGAGTGCCGGTGGGATGACACCAAGGAGTTTCTCTACTGTGTGGGTGCTTTGATGCCCTAAGCTACAGTCTGGCTCCGGAGTCTCCTGTTAACGTGCTCAGAATTGCCAGTTATTACGGGCGAGGAATCCCTCGACATCTGTGTACTCAACAGAAAAGTGCTCACAGACATTTGGGATCTTTGCCGCATTTGGCTTAATCGCCTCCTCAGTTATGACACAGCCCTCACGTACCTTTGCGCATGCAACCACAAACGGATCAGCAACAGGAGTGCCCTTCAGTCGTTGCTTTTCTCCGACGAGCATACGAAAGTGAGGAACGCGAAAAATCTCCGCTACAAATTCTGTCTCAGCCTGTGTAGGTGCGAGGAACAGCTCACGGTGATGATCAACCCATTCTAGGAGCCAGTCCTTACCATTAAGTTGCTGCAACTCATTATAGACTTCCCGAACAGAGACTATTTCCCCGGCCGTCACTGCTGACTCGAAACGCTCCCAGAAAGTTGGGAATCGAGCAGGATAGTAGTTTCCAAGGACACACAAGCTATTGGTATCAAAAACAAAGAGCATGGGTCAGCTCGTTGCGTGCTCAAGGTAGAAACGTTCTAACCCCGGGACACTACTTTCTCGGACTCCTAAGTACTCCGCCAGCTGAGGCGTAGTAATCATACCTTGGTAGAAACGGGAAAATGCAAGCCGCAAGTAGTTCTCACCAAGGTAGGTAGCCGTCGTCGCATAGTAATTACCTCCCCCTGGTGTAGACTTATTAGCCTCACCTTCAGACCGCCACCGTTCGACACGGCTCTGCATATCAGCACGTGTCAGAAAACCTAAATCAGATAAGCGTCGGGCAATGACCTCACGAGAGACTTTGTACTCTTGCGCAAGCTCATGAAGCACAGCATCGGTGAAAGTCACATCAGCGACACGTATTCTCAGGTCATCTTCGGGCACCAAAAACTCGGCAGCGAATCGGTTACAAAACACCTCTATTTCACGGGCCTCTCCACGCAACGCACCGATATAACTATCGTCCGCTTTGGTAACCCCCCCTGTCTTTGCAAGAATGTGAGCAAGCTCATGAAAGAGCGTGAAGATTTGCCGTACTGGCGCAGTACTGTTGTTCAGAACGATAACGGGGAATTCAGAATCGTAGAGACAAAAACCTGAAACTTCACGCTGCTTGAATGTGTTCTTAAACACAAAGATCCCATGAGACTCGACGGCAGATCTCCAGCCCTTCAAAGCCTCTTCATTCGTGCGCCATCTGCTAATTTGCTGGGCTAAGCTCACACCAAGTCGAGACCGAACTTCATCAGCGATACGCCGTACATCGTGCGCTGTATCAGCCGTACTTCACGGAAAATCTGATTGGGGGCCGGATTTTGTTGCCCCGCCAACTCACGAAGTGCAAGTTGAAATGCCTGAGCCTCACGGATTCGATACCGCGTTTGTGGCACTAAGTCGCGAATCTCGAACTCAGGCAGTGTACGAAACGAGTGTTCTGGTTCCTGTTCTGCAGGAGGTGAGGGAAAGAAGAAGAGTGCAATTGGGCGCCGAAAAACATTGTACGCAAGTTTCTCCAACTGCGGATAGGTGGGCGTAGACTCACCCGTCTCCCAACTCGCAACAACGCTAGGATCTTTTTGGAGATAGTTCGCAACATCCACGAGCGACATACCTGATCGCTCGCGTGCCCAAATCAGCATCTCAGGGTTGATTCCGGACAGCTTCTCTGGCATTCAAGTGTCTGACAGACGTGAACTCGCCGTGCAACTCCGAGAATATAGCGAATCCCCTTTCTCTAGACAATAAACAGGTCTAACCGTCGGAGGTGCCACGTCTGGCAAAAATATTGTGGTCACAGAGCACGCTCGTCTCGCAGACATGCCGATCCGAGCGGAACTGCCTTTATCCCCCTCAGCGCCCCTTCTCGATGGCGTCGCGGGCGATGCGGTCCACCACGCCGGGGGCCACCAGCTTGAGCCATCGCCCCACCTTCGCGCGCCCCGTCATCACCACCTCGCGCCTCCGCGCCGCCGCGCCCTCCGCGATCCGCCGGGCACACTCCTCCGCGGTCATCACCTCGCCCTCGCGGACGGGGCTGTTCCCCGTGCCCAGCGGGCGCCCGTCCGGGCCGAAGGCGCGCTCGCGAATCTCGGTGTGCACGAAGCCGGGGTAGACCATGGTGACGGTGACGCCGGTGCCGTGCAGCTCGATGCGGAGCGAGTCGAAGAACCCCGTCATGGCGTGCTTGCTGGCCGCGTAGGCGCTCCGCGTGGGGATGCCGTTGAGGCCGGCGAGGCTGGACACCCCCACGATGCGCCCGCGCGAGCGCCTGAGGTGCGGGAGCGCGTGGTGGGTGCAGAACACGCTCCCCAGGTAGTTCACGCGCATCAGCCGCTCGAAGATGGACAGGTCGGTGATCTCGTCGAAGCGGGCCCACATGCTGAGGCCGGCGTTGTTCACCAGCGTGTCCACCCGCCCGTACTCCTCCACCGCGCGCTCCACCAGCGCCCGGCACTGCGCCTCCTCTCCCACGTCCGTGGGGACGGCGATCGCCCGCCCGCCGCGGGCGCGGCACTCCGCGGCCACCTCCTCCAGCCGCGCCGCGTCCCGCGCCCCCAGCGCCAGCCACGCCCCCTCCCCCGCCAGCCGCCGCGCCAGCTCCGCCCCGATCCCGGCGGAGGCGCCGGTCACGACGACGGCGCTCTCCCGGAACACCCCCGCCCCGGCCACGCCGCCCTCAGCGCGCCGTGAGCGGCGACCACGCCATCCCGTCGGGCCCCGCCCCGGTGCGGATGCGGCCCAGCACCCGGCGCTCGCGCAGGTCCACCACCGCGATGGCGTTCCCCTGCATCAGCGCCACGTAGGCGCGCGCCCCGTCCGGGGCCACCAGCACCCCCACGGGGACCGGGGCGCCGCGGGGGTCGTCCCCCAGGTGCAGCACGGCCAGCTCGCGCCGCGCCGCCGCGTCGAAGATGCGCAGCTCCCCCGATTCCGCGTTGGACACCAGCGCCTGCTTCCCGTCGGGGGTGAGCTTCACCCGGATCGGCATGGTGGCCGAGGCCACGGTGCCGCGGGGCTCCAGGGTGCGCGCGTCCAGCACCGCCACGGCGTTGCGATCGCGGCTCCCCACCCACAGCTCGCGCCCGTCCGGCGACAGGTCCATGGCTTCCGTCCCGGGGCCGGTGTCCACCGAGCGCACGAGCTCGCCCCGCTCCAGGTCCAGCAGGCTCACGCTCCCCGAGCCCAGGTTGGCGGTGAAGGCGCGCTTCCCGTCCGGCGTCACCACCACCATGTGCGACACGCGGGCCTGCGTGGGGATGGCGCGCTCCACCCGCCCCGCGGCCACGTCCACCAGGAGGAGCGACCCGCTGGCCTCCGTGGTCACCGCCACTCGGCGGCCGTCGGGGAGCCAGACGATCCCGTGCGGCCGTCGGTGCTCGCCCAGGTCGATGGTCTTGACCGCGCGGCGGCCGGCCAGGTCCAGCACCGTGAGCGTGTTCCCCGGCGTCTGCGCGCCGTAGTCGGCCACCACGGCGGTGCGCCCGTCGGCGGAGACGGCCACCTCGTGCGGCCCCACTCCCGTGGGGATGGTGGCGTACGTCTCGCCCGTGGCGAGGTCCACCAGGGAGGCGCTCGCGGCGGACTTGTTGAGCACGATCAGCGTCCCCGTGCCGCCGGTGGGCGCCTGCTGCTGCGCGGAGGGGGCGGAGGGGGCGCACGCGGCCAGCGCGGCGGCGGCGCACAGGGAGCGGAGGGCGAGCGGGAGCGAGGGCATCTGGGCCTTCCGGTGTGGAGGTGAGAGCGGCCGGGGGCTCCCTTGCGGGTGCCCCGGAACGACCGTAAAGTGTACAGTGTAACGACCCCGACGGTATACAGATTGTACAGGGCGGAGACCCGCCGAAGCGCCCGCTCCTGGAGCGGATGCGCAGCTTCGTCGCGGTGTACGTCCGCTCCACCTCCCTCCGCTTCGTCTCCGAGAAGAAGCTGGACGGCAGGGTGGCGCACGGCACCATCGACAACTTCATCCACGGCTCCGAGCCGACGTACGCCACCCGCCAGCTCCTCCGCAAGCTCTTCCTGGAGGAGTACCGCAAGGAGCTGCCCACCGACCCCGACCCGGAGGTCGTGGCGGTGTTCCTCACGCACCTCCTCAACCGCATCCCCGACGAGCAGCAGCCCGCCGCCTACGAGCGGACGGTGCTCTCCCTGAGGCACCTCCACGTGGAGATGGGCGTCGAGGTCCCGGTCTGGCTGGAGAGGGCGGCGGCCCTCTACGAGAGCGACGCCCCGTCCGACCCGCCTCCCCCGCCTCCTCCGCCCCCGGAGGAAAGCATCGAGTACCCCCGGAAGCCACGCGGCAAGCGCCGCTGATACCGAGCTCCGGTTGGATTCGAGCGTGGGTCGTCGGCGGGGCGCTCCCGGGAGTACCCCTCACCCCCCGGCCCCCTCTCCCACAAGGGGAGAGGGGGTGACGCGAGCGGCAGCGTCCGAGCGCCACGGGCACCCCCCTCCCCCGCAAGGGGGGAGGGGAGCACGACAACTACAGGCACGAACAGCAGTTGCGTGAGGGATGCGAGCCCGAAGGGGCGAGACCCGCGTAGTTTGCGGGGCTCGACTCCGTTGGGAACGGTTGTATCGTTCCCTACGGAGCCGCAGCCCGACCCCCGCGCCAGCGGGGGGCACGCCCGAACCTCCCCTTTCAAGACCCCGCCGCCGCGCGGATGCGCACGGTGCGCTCCAGCTCGTCGCGCGACTGGAGCACCTTGCGGCGCACGTCCTCCGGGAGGTCGCGCTTCTCGCGGAGGAAGGCGTCCAGCGTCGCCAGCGCCTCGGCGTCCGCGTGCCCGCCCAGGAAGGCGCCGATCCAGCGGGGGAGGAAGAAGATGCGCCGGTTGTCGCGGATCCACACCAGCTCGTCCAGCGCGGGGCGCAGGTAGGGGAGGGTGAGCCGCGCGTGCGCCGGGTCGTTGAAGGCGCCCAGGGAGGCGGTGACCCACTCCTCGTTCAGCGCGGGGTCGCGCAGGTAGCGCCGGAAGTACTCCGCTTTGGCGGCGGAGTCGGGGAGGGCGGCGCCGGCCACGAAGGCGCGCCGCCCCGCGTCCGGGGTGGAGTCGCGCCGTGCCTCCGCCGCGAGCAGGGAGTCCGCGGCCGGGTCGCCCAGCGCCGCGAGCTGCTGCACCGCGGCCCAGCGGCTCGGCTCCCGGAGCGGCGCCCCGTCGAAGACACGGCGCCCGGCCAGGAAGTCGCGCAGCGCGGCGCGCCCCTCCGCCGTCCGCGCCACGCCCAGGAAGGCGTCCAGCGCCGCCTTGCGCAGCCCGTAGGAGAGCGTGGCGTCCTCCGACCGGGCCAGGAGCATCCGCTCCCACTCCGGGAGGAGGCGCTCGGCCTGCGCCTCCGGGAGGTAGCGGGTGAGCGCCGCGGTCCCGCGGGCCAGGAGCGTCCCGGCGATCTGCTCGTCCCGCTCGCGGGGGAGCTCGCGCAGGGTGAGCGCCAGGTAGTCGGCGGGGGCGAGGCGCGCCTCGCGCACCAGGTCCCAGAGCGCCCCCCAGAGCATGGCCCGCTCCAGCCCGCCGCGCACCCCGCCCACGTGCTGGCGGAGGTGGGCCGCGCTCCGCGGGTCCAGGAGGAAGAGGCCGTAGCCGTAGTCCCCCTCGTTGGCCCACACGTAGTCGGGGACGGGGAGCCCGGCCGCGGCCTCCACCCGGGTGGCGGGGCCGGTGAGGGTGACGTCCAGCACGGTGTCGGGGCGGTCGTGGTACGCCAGCCGCACCCGCACCTTCCCCGGCCACCACCCGCCCGGGTCGCCCGGGAGGGCGCGCGCCGGGCGCTGCGTGAGCACGAGCGACGCCACGGCCCCGCCGCGGTCCTCCCGCTCCACCTCGAACACGGGCATCCCCGCGCGGAGGATGTACTGCTCGCCGAAGGCCCGCAGCGACACTCCCGACGACTCCTCCAGCGCCTTCAGCAGCTCCTCCCACCCGGCGTTGCCGTAGGCGTGGCGGCGCAGGAAGGCGCCCAGCCCGCGGCGGAAGGCGTCCTCCCCCACCAGGAACTCCAGCTGCTTGAGGATGGCGGGGGCCTTGTTGTAGACGATGGGGCCGTAGTTGCTCTTGGCCAGGTCCAGGTTGGCCAGCTCCTGCCAGACGGGGGTGGTCCCCTCGGTGATGTCGGTCCCGTACGCCAGCGGCTTGTTGCGCAGGTAGAAGGTCTTCCACGCCTCGGAGCCGGGGTCCAGCTCGTCCTGCATCCGGGCCGCCATGTAGGTGGAGAACCCCTCCTTGAGCCAGAGGTCGTCGAACCAGCGCATGGTCACCAGGTCGCCGAACCACTGGTGCGCCACCTCGTGGTAGATGGTGGCCTTGCGCGACAGCCGGTCGTTGAGGGTGGGCGGCTCGCGGAAGACGAAGGAGCCCTCGTTGTAGAACACCGCCCCCACGTGCTCCATCCCCCCGAAGGGGAAGGCGGGGGCCAGGAGCGTCTCGTACTTGGCGAACGGGTAGGGGACGCCGAAGTACCCCTCCAGCCACTTCAGGGCGTCGCGGTTGGCGCGCATCAGCGTGTCCGCGTCCACCTCGCGCGCCCGCGAGCGGCGGGCGTACAGGGTGACGGGGCGCTCCCCCGCCGGGGCGGACTCCCACCGCTCCCACGGCCCGGCGGCGAAGGCGGCCAGGTAGGTGGAGATGGGCTCGGTCTCGGCGAAGCGCCAGCGGACGGCGCCGCCCTCGGGGGCGCGCGACTCGACGGGGCCGTTGGCGAGCACCGTCCACTCGCGCGGGGGCCACGACGGAGACGCGGAAGCGTCCCTTGAGGTCGGGCTGGTCGAAGGAGGGGAAGAGCTGGTTGGCGTCGGCGGGGACCAGGAGGGTGTAGAGGTAGCGCGCGCCGTCGGAGCGGTCGTCGAAGCGGATCACGCTGGACCCCGCGGGGGCGATCCGCGCGGCGAAGCGGAAGCCCAGCGTGTTGGGGCCGGCGCGGAGGTGGCGCGCGGGGACGCGGACGTGCCCCTCCGCCCAGGTGAAGTCGGGGACGGGGCGGCCGTTGGCGGTGACGCCGTCCAGGACGGGCCCGCGGAAGTCCGCCACCAGGTCCCCCGCGCCGCCCGCGCGCCGGAAGGAAAGCTCCAGCGTCCCCCGCGCGGTGTCGGGGTGCGTCACGTCCAGCGACAGGGCGTAGCGCACGTCGGAGAGGGTGCGCGCCCGCTCCCGCGCCAGCTCCAGCGACACCCCCGGCCGCATGAACGCTCCGGCGTCGGGCGCGCGAGCTCCGCCGGCCGCGCCGCGGTGAGCGCACCCGGCGAGGAGCACGAGGAGGCAGAGGTGGAGGCTGCGCATGCGGTTGCGTGGCGGCTCGGGGACGAACGGGGCGTGGGGTCGACGCCAAATGTGGCGCCGGGAGGGCCGGCGGGGCAAGCGCGCCGCGTCTTCAGGGGATCGGGATCGGGGGGACGTCCCGGCAGAGGATAGGGACGCCGCGGGCCTGGATGGGGGCGGCGAGGGCGTCCAGCTTGGCGGCGTCGGGGAGCGCCAGGAGGTGGAGGCGCAGGAGGAGGCGCGAGAGCCCGTCCGGCGACCGGGCCCCCCGCTCGGCGGCGCGGGCGGCGTGCGCGGGGGCCAGCACGGCGACGCGGAGCATGGACTCCAGCAGGTGCCGCAGCATGCAGTGGTAGCACGGCGCCTCCTCCAGCGCGGCCAGCTCCCGCCGCAGCGCCTCCGCAAGCCCGGCGAAGCCGCCGCGAGACAGGACGCGCCGCAGCTCGCGGCGGACGCGCCGGCCGGAGGCGGGGCGGAAGGCGGAGAGGGGGAGCGGCGGGTCCGGGGAGCGCTCCCGGAACTCCGGCACGTCCGCCATGGGGACGAAGGCCGCCTCCACCACGGGGACGCCGGCGGCGTGGAAGGGGCGGGCGCGGCGGTCCACCCAGCGGGCCACCGGGAGCGCCCACGTCTCCCAGCGGATCAGCCGCCGCGAGACGGCTTCCGAGGCGCCCCCGGTGAGCCGGGAGTACAGC
The DNA here is from genome assembly GCA_963733105.1 of uncultured Gemmatimonadales bacterium. Lineage (GTDB taxonomy): Bacteria > Gemmatimonadota > Gemmatimonadetes > Longimicrobiales > Longimicrobiaceae > JAFAYN01. Next base: position 296,983 of record CAVTCB010000020.1, read on the forward strand.
GGCATCCGCTCCCGGTTGAGGCGGACGGCCTCCTCCAGGTGCCCGGCGAAGCTCACCGCCCGGCCGGCGCCACGGGCGCGGACTCGGGCGCCGCGGCGAAGCGGCGGCGCCACGCCAGGTACACGGGGATCCCGGTGAGCACCAGGAGGTAGCCGATCCCGGAGGTGAGCGGCGTGAGCCAGGCCAGGTCCACCACCAGGAGCGCGGCCAGGACCACGTAGATCCAGGGCGTCACCGGGTAGCCGAAAGTGCGGTAGGGGCGCGCCAGCTCCGGGTGCCGGCGCCGCATCACCAGCACCGCGCCCACCATCAGTGCGTAGAACACCAGGTCCACGGAGACGATGTACTCCAGGAGCTGCGTGTACACGTTGCCGTACGCCACCTCCCCGGTCCCCGGCGCCACCGCCACCGTGCGCGGGAGGGTGAGGAAGGCGGCCCACACCCCCTGCGCCACGAGGGCAACCGCGGGGACGTGGCGGGCGTTGAGCCGCCCCAGCCCGCGGAAGAAGAGCCCGTCGCGCGCCATGGCGTAGTAGACCCGCGCCCCGGCCAGGATCAGCCCGTTGTTGCACCCGAAGGTGGAGACCAGGATGGCCGCGGCCATGAGGAGCCCGCCGGGGGTCCCCACGATGCGCTCCATCATCGCCACGGCCACGCGCCGCTGCGGGGCGTCGCGGATGCCGTCCAGCGGGAGGGTGGCGACGTACGCCAGGTTGGCCAGGAGGTAGAGCGCCACCACCACGCCGCACCCGATCAGCAGGGCGCGGGGGAGGTTGCGCCCGGGGTCGCGGACCTCGCCCCCGGCGAAGGTGACGTTGTTCCACGCCGACTGGGCGAAGAGCGGCCCCACCATGGCCCGCCCCAGGAGCATCGCCAGCGCCAGCCCGCCCGCCACGCCCAGCCCCGGCTGCGCGCCCTCGGGGGTCCACCCGTTGGCCCACGGGTTCCACCAGGAGGAGGAGAGCGCGGCGCTCCCGGCGTCCCACCCCAGGAGGAGCCCCGCCACGATCAGCCCCAGGAGCGCGGCGGTCTTGACCACGGTGAGGGTGTTCTGGATCACCTTCCCGGCGGTGAGCCCGCGGGTGTTCACCGCCGTCAGCAGGAGGATCATGGCGACGGCCACCGCCTGCTGCGCCGTGAAGGTGAGGGCGTAGCTCCCCAGCTGCACCGGGGAGAGGAGGTGCACGTTGGGGGAGACGGAGGGGACCAGCACCCCCAGGAAGGAGGCGAAGGCCACCGCCACCGCGGCGATGGTCCCGGTCTGGATGACCACGAACATCCCCCACCCGAAGAGGAACCCCACCCCCGGGCCGTACGCCTCGCGCAGGAAGACGTACTGCCCGCCCGCCCGCGGCCAGAGCGCCGCCAGCTCGGCGCAGGAGAGCGCGCCGGTGATGGTGAGCACCCCCGCCAGCGCCCACGCCGCCAGGAGCCACCCCGGCGACCCCACCAGCCGCGTGGACTCGGCGGAGACGATGAAGATCCCCGAGCCGATCATCGACCCGATCACCAGCATGGTGGCGTCGAGGAGCCCCAGCCCGCGCTCCAGCCGCTCCGGCGGCGGGGCCTCCGATCTGTCCCTCATGTCGTCTCCCGGTCGGGGTTCAGGAGCATCGCGCCGCCCGGCGTCACGGGCGCGGACGGTAGTAGCGGAGGTGGTACCGGTCGATCCCCTTGGTGAAGGGCGCCGGGTTCCCGGCGTCCAGGTGCAGCTCGATCCCGTCGATGTTCTGCCCCTTGACGGCGAGGGGCTGGTGCGGCGCCGGGTTCACCAGGTCGGGGGCCTCGGTGATGAGCTGCCGGGGCTGGATTCTCACGGTGGCGGTGCTCTCCGTGATCTGGACGATCCGGGCTTCCGGGATGGCCCCGGCGGCCGTCTCGTGGAAGAGCTCGCCGCTGTCGATCGCGCCGATCTTCCAGTAGATGGGGATGCGGGCTCCGCTGGTGGCGTACCCGAAGAGCGTGCCGAGCCCCAGGATGTCGCTCGCGTCGCCCTGTTTCCCCAGGAGGGTGATGTGCTCGTTGTACATCTTCATCAGCACGTCGTCCCAGCGGCCGATGATGGTCTTCGCCAGCCAGCGGTGGTCGGCCACGTGCTGCAGCTCGTGGTTGTAGACGTGCGCCATGAACACCTCCGGGCTCGGGGCCGGCTCGAACCGGAGGGTCATGCGGGCGTCCTTCCGGAAGTACCGGGCGTACGTCTCCGGCTTCATGGCGTCCGTGACCGGGAGCCCGTCCCTCAGGCGCCGGGTGTTGATCTGCTCCAGCCGCTCGCGGAGCACCCGGCCGGGAACCCCGGAGACCTCCCACCCCCCGTTCACCGGGTCGGGCGGCATCTCGATGTTCCAGCTGATGACGTGGTTGGGGACCTGCGTCACCATCAGGTTGGACCGGAAGAGCGTCCCCCGGATGGGGATCGGCATGTTGCGGTTGATGGTGGTATGCGGGTTCTGCCCGGCCGTGTGCGCCAGCGTCAGCTGCGAGACCGGGGTGCCGTTGTAGGTGGGCTCGGCCAGGCCGAAGAGCATCTCGTTGTCCCGCACGAAGCCTTCCGCGGGATTGTATCCCCGCACGACCCGCACGGGAGCGTTCATCGTCAGCACGGCACCACCTCACCGCTGGAGTGGAGAAGGAACCCGACCGGCACCCGCCTGCCCTTCCGGAGCGCCCCACCCCCCGCCCCCCGGCGTCTCCAGCACCAGCCGGTCCCCCGGCCCCACCTCGCACCCGTCCACCGAGCCGAGCGCCACCGTCTCCCCCGAGGCGCGGACCACGCGCTGGCGCCCGGGCGCGCCCGGCTCGCCGCCGTCCACGCCGTACGGCCCCTCGGCGCGGTGCTGCGCCAGCACCGAGAGCGACATCGGCTCCAGGAAGGTCAGCTCGCGCACGGCGCCGTCGCCGCCGCGCCAGCGACCCGCGCCGCCGGAGCCCCGGCGCACGGCGAAGCGCTCCACGCGCACCGGGAAGCGGTGCTCCACCGTCTCCGGGTCGGTGATGCGGGTGTTGGTCATGTGCGAGTGCGTGGCGCTCGCCCCGTCCCACCCCGGCCCCGCCCCGACTCCGCCGCACACCGTCTCGTAGTAGCCGAAGCGCTCGCTCCCCCAGAGCACGTTGTTCATGGTCCCCTGGGAGCACGCGGCGAGGCGGAGCGCCTTGAGGAGCGTGTCGGTGAGCCGCTGGCTCACCTCGGTGTTCCCGCCCACCACGGCGGGAGCGCGGGCGGGGTCGGCGGGAAACTCCGGGTCCAGCATCCCCCGGGGGACGCGCAGCTCCACCGCGCGGAGGAGCCCCTCGTTGAGCGGGAGCGGCTCGGCCACCAGGAGGCGGAGGACGTAGAGCACCACGCTGCGCACGATGGCCGGCGTGGCGTTCAGGTTCCCCGGGTGCACGCCGCCGGTCCCCGCGAAGTCCACGACCGCCCGGTCCCCCGCCACCTCCACGCGGACGCGCAGCGGCGCCCCGTCGTCCAGCCGCTCCTCCGCCTCGTACGCGCCGTCGGGGATGCGCGACAGCGCCTCCCGCACCCGCGCCTCCGCGCGCGCCTCCAGCGCCTCCATCCAGCGCGCGACCGCCGCGGCCCCGTGCTCCGCCGCCAGCGCTCGGAGCAGCTCCGCCCCGCGGTGGTTGGCGGCCACCGCGGCGGCCAGGTCCGCCACGTTGTCCTCGACCGCGCGGGAGGGATGGGGTCCCGAGCCGCAGGACGCACCGGATCTCCTCCCAGCGGGCCTCGCCCCCCCGGACGAGGTGCATGGGCGGGATCACCACCCCCTCCTCCGCGAGCGTGGTGGCGGAGGGGGGCATGGACCCCGGCCGCGAGCCGCCGATCTCCGCGTGGTGCGCCCGGCTGGCGACGTACCCCAGGAGCGCTCCCGCGGCGTCGTGCACGGGGGTGATCACCGTCACGTCGGGGAGGTGCGAGCCGCCGAATCCCGGGTGGTTGGTGACCACCACGTCCCCCGGCTCCAGGGGGAGCGCCCCGCGCACGGCGCGCACGCAGAGCCCCAGCGCCCCCAGGTGCACGGGGATGTGCGGCGCGTTCACCACCAGCTCCCCGCGCGGGTCCAGGAGCGCGCAGGAGAAGTCCAGCCGCTCCTTGACGTTCATCGAGAGCGCCGTGCGCCGGAGCTGCTCGCCCATCTCCCCCACCAGCGCGCGGAAGCGGTGGGTGAAGAGCTCCAGCGCCACCGCCTCCGGCGCGGCGCGGGCGGCGGCGAGCGAGGGGGCGCTCCCGGACCGGCGCAGGACCAGCGCGCCGGCGCCGTCCACGCGTGCCTCCCAGCCGTCCTCCACCACCGTGGCGCTGTGGCGCTCCACCACCAGGGCCGGGCCGGACAGGCGGGCGCCCGGGGCGAGGGCGGAGCGCTCGAAGAGCGGGGCGTCGGTCCAGCGCCGCCGATCCAGGTGCGCGCGCGTGCCCCCCGGGGCGGCGTCGAAGGGCGCGGGCTCGGGGGCGGGCGCCGGCTCCGCGGCGCGGGTGGAGGCCACCACGCGGAGCGACTCCAGCTCGACGGGGCGGCGCTCGGGGCGGTGGCCGTAGAGGGCGGCGTAGCGCTCCTCGAACACGTCGCGGAGGGGGCGCTCCGGGTCCCACTCCACGGCGAGGACGGAGTCCTGCCCCGCGTAGCGCACCCCGGCGATGCGGCGGCGGACCTCGACCTCCGCCTCCGGCACCCCCTCGGCGGCGACGGCGCGGACCGCCTCGGCGGCCATCTCCGCGAGCCGGGCGGGGATGCTCGCCCTCCACCTCCTCCAGGGGGCGCAGCACCTGGCGCTCGGCGAAGCGCTCCAGCGGCGCGTGGCCGATCCCCAGCGCGCTCAGCAGCCCGGCGTCCGGGGGCACCAGGACGGTGCGCGATGCCCAGGCGCGCGGCGACGCCGCAGGCGTGCTGCGCCCCCGCCCCGCCGAAGGCCACCAGGGCGTGCTCGGCCGGGTCGTAGCCGCGGCGCAGGGAGATCCCGCGGATGGCGTCGGCCATGCGCTCGTCGGCGATCTCCAGGAAGCCGGCCAGGAGCGCCTCGCGCGGTCCACGGCCTCGCCCGTCCGCTCGCGGAGCGCCGCCCGGAGCGCGTCCAGCGCGGCCTGCCGCGGGGGCGGGGTCGACGGGGATGTCGAAGCGGGCGGGGTCCAGGCGGCCCAGGAGGAGGTTGACGTCGGTGACGGTGAGCGGGCCGCCGGCGCCGTAGCAGGCGGGCCCCGGCGAGGCGCCCGCGCTCTCCGGCCCCACCCGCAGCCCCTGCGCGTCGAAGGCGCAGACGGAGCCGCCGCCGGCCGCCACGCTCTCGATGGCGAGCGCCGGCGCCACCAGGTGCGCCCCGCCCACCTCGTGCTCCCAGACGTACTCGAAGTCGCCGTCCCAGCGCGCCACGTCGGTGCTGGTGCCGCCCATGTCGAAGGCGATCACCCGCTCGCATCCCGGAGCGCCGCCCGGAGAGGGCGGCCCCGACCACGCCGCCCGCCGGCCCGCTGAGCAGGGAGTCCTTGGCGCGGAAGTCCTCGGCGCGCACCAGCCCGCCGGCGCTGGTCATCACGTGCAGCCGCCCGCCGCCCAGGGCGCCCCGCACCCCGGCCAGGTAGCCGCCCAGGACGGGGCCCAGGTACGCGTCCACCACCGCGGTCTCGGCGCGGGGGAGGAGCCGGATGAAGGGGGCGGCGTCGGAGGAGCAGGAGACGGTGTCGAACCCGGCCTCGCAGGAGGAGGTCGCGGAGCGCGTGCTCGTGGCGCGGGTCGCGGAAGGCGTGCATCAGCGCCACCGCCGCGCTCCGCACCCCCGCCGCCCGGAGCCGCGCCAGCGCCGGGGCGAGGGAGCCCGCGTCCAGCGGCACCAGCACGCTCCCGTCCGCCGCCAGCCGCTCCGGCACCTCCACCACCTCGCGGTACAGCGGCTCCGGCCGGCGCACCTCCAGCGCGAACAGGTCGGGCCGCTGCTGCGTGCCGATGCGGAGCAGGTCCCCGAAGCCGCGGGTGATGAAGAGCGCCGTGGGCGCCCCCCGGCGCTCCAGGAGCGCGTTGGTGCCCCGGGTGGTGGCGAGGCGCATGGCGAGCGGCGGGAGCGGCGCGTCCGCCGGGGTCCCCGTGACCAGCCGCGCCGCCAGGACCGGCGCCTCCTCGCGCCGACCGCACCTCGAACGCCGCCCCCGGCGGGGGGAGCGCCGGGAGCGCGCCGCGCAGCCGGACCACGCCCTCCGCCGGGTCGTAGTCCTCCACCTCCGCCGCGGCCCCCTCCGTCCCCAGCACGCGGAAGGCGAAGCCGCGCACCAGCCCCGCCGCGCCGCCCCACTCCTCGCGCACCCGCACCCGCCGCGCGTCCAGCGCCTCCACGACGGTGCCGCGGAGCGCGCTGCTGCTCAGCACCTTGGCGCGGTGCAGCCGCCCCGCCGGGTCGCGGGCCAGGCAGTCGGTGAAGGTGCCGCCGGTGTCGATCCAGAGCTGCCAGTGGGGAGCCGGGGGCATGCGGACGGGGAACGGCAGGGGACAGGGAACAGGGGACAGGGGACAGCCTGAAACGGCAAGCACCCCGGGCGGTTGAAACCGCTGCAACAAAGACACGAAGTCCGCCTTCGCGGACTAACGGCAACAGCAAACAGCCTGTAGTCCTGTAGTTCTCCCCCTCTCCCAGCATTGGGAGAGGGGGGTCGGGGGGTGAGGGCCGCCCGGGACACGCTCCGGGGCTCCGCCGGGGGTAGGAAACCCCCGGCTCGGAACGGCAGCCGTCCTGGCGGACGGAACCGCGGACGCCGCCGTTCGCAGTTCCGCAGTACCCGTAAAATCATGTCGGAGGGAGACACCGGGGCTGTTTCCGGTGGCTCACTCCGGGGCGGGGAGACTCGCGCCGTTTGCGAGGCTCGCCGCCCCCGCGCAGGAGACCGGCGCCGTTTGCCGGGCTCCGGAGCGGCCCCACCTGAGGATACTAACCGGCACGCACCCGTATCCGCCAGAAAGCCCGCTAACGCCCGCCCGGCTCCTCCGGCCCCGCGGCGGCGGAGTCCACGGCGGCGTCCGACTCCACCTTCTGCGTGTCCACGGTCACGTCCGCCGGGAGCGCCTCCACGGCGCTCCCGGAAGAATCCCCCCGCGCGCCCCCCGTCTGCGCGCCTCCCTTCCCCGCTCCCTCGCCCCCGCACCCCCCGAGCAGCACGCCCAGCAAGAGCGCCGTCACCCCCGCACGACCGGTCGAACGCATCGTCTGATCTCCTGTTTCCGCGTAGCCTCTCCGAGCACGGCTCTCCGGCCTGCGCAACGGACATGCCGCCCCCGCGCGCGGCTTGCTCCGGCCCGCCCGCGCGCCTACGTTGCGTCGGGGAACGGACGCGCCCACGCCGCCCGCCCCCGCACCCACGCACCCCGGGCACCGCCTCCGATGAGCGACACTCCCTCTCCCCTGTCCGTCCCGCTGGCGAAGGCGCGCGAGCACACCATCCGGGAGCTCTGCGAGCACTTCGCGCGCGACGACCTGGACGCCGAGCAGCTGGAGCAGCGCCTGGACCGGGTGCACGCCGCCACCTCGCTCCAGGAGCTGCAGGCGCTGACCGTGGACCTCCCGGCGCTCCAGGCGCAGCCCGGCGCGGGCACGGGCGTCGCCACGGCGCCGGCCGGCCAGGTGAGCGAGCAGCAGACGGTGATCGCCGTGATGGGCGGAGCGTCGCGGAAGGGGAGCTGGGTCCCCCCGCGCCGGATGCACGTGTTCGCGGTGATGGGGGGGGCGGAGCTGGACTTCCGCGAGGCGCGCTTCGGCCCGGGGATCGTGGAGATCACCGTGTTCGCGCTGATGGGGGGGGTGGAGATCACCGTCCCGCCGGGCGTGCACGTGGAGGTGAACGGGATCGCGCTGATGGGCGGCTTCGACGAGCGGGCCAGCTCGCTCGCCCCCCCGGACCCCTCGGCCCCGGTGATCCGCATCGGCGGCTTCGTGATGATGGGCGGGGTGGAGGTCCGCACCCGCGTGCCCGGGGAGACCAAGCGCGACGCCCGGCAACGAGAGAAGCTGGAGCGGCGGGAGATGCGTCGGCTGCACCGGGGGGATTGAGCGAATACCTGGGGTTCGGGCGTGCCCCCCGCTGGCGCGGGGGTCGGGCTGCGGCTCCGTAAAGCACGATACGACCGTGCTTAACGGAGTCGAGCCCCGCGCAAACTGCGCGCGGGTCTCGCCCCTCCGGGCTCGCATCCCTCACGCAACTGCTTTCCGTACATGTAGTTGCCGTGCTCCCCTCCCCCCTTGTGGGGGAGGGGCCGGGGGTGGGGGGTACCGGCGCCGTGGGAGTGGACGGAGTGGACGCGCGGCCCGATGCTTGCCGGAGGCCGCGCGCATGCTTGCTCTCCCCGACGTGCTGCGCGACAAGGCCCTGCTGGTGCACGAGCGGCTCTGCACCGCCTACGGCTGTCCCATCCCCTTCTTCCACGAGCTGGACCCGCTGAGCGAGCTGGTCTCCTCGCTCCTCTCGCACCGCACCAAGAACCGCGATTCCGGCCGGGCTTTCCGGCAGCTCCGAGAGCGCTTCCCCACCTGGGAGGAGGTGCGCGACGCGCCGGTCGGGGCGGTGGAGGAGGCCGTGGCCCCCTGCACCTGGCCGGAGCAGAAGGCGCCCCGGATCCAGGCCGTGCTGCGGGAGGTGGCCGCCCGGCGGGGCGGGCTCGACCTGGACTTCCTGGCCGACCTCCCGGTGCGCGAGGCGCGCGACTGGCTGGAGTCGCTCCCCGGGGTAGGGCCCAAGACCAGCGCCGCGACGCTCCTGTTCAGCCGCCTCCGCCGCCCCGCCCTCCCCGTGGACAGCCACCACCACCGCGTGGCCGCGCGCCTGGGGCTGATCCCCGCGAGCGTCCCGGTGGGGCCGGCGCACGCGCTCCTGGAGGCGCAGCTCCCCCCGGAGTGGGACGCGCAGCAGGTGTACGACAACCACGAGGCGCTGATGCTGCACGGCCAGCGCTGCTGCTTCCACCGCGACCCCGCCTGCGGGCGCTGCCCCGTGCTGGACCTGTGCCCCTTCGGCCAGGCGCGGATGGGCGGCGCGTAGGAAGCCCCGGACAAGCGAGGAGGGCGCCGCACGGATTCCCGTGCGGCGCCCTCCTCGTCGTGCTGCCGGCACCTTACCCCTCACCCCCCGGCCCCCACCCCCGCCCCTCCCCCGCAGGCGGGGGAGGGGGAGAACTACGGCACGGACGGAAGCCGCGTGAGGGATGCGAGCCCGAAGGGGCGAGACCCGGCGCGGTTTGCCGGGGCTCGACTCCGTTAAGCACGGTTGTATCGTGCTTTACGGAGCCGCAGCCCGACCCCGCGTCAGCGGGGGCACGCCCAAAACGCTAACCCTCAGAACCGAGCCTCACGACCCCACGCACGGCTTGATCTGCCGAGCGTCGCACTCCGCCAGCGGGTACGGGAAGAAGTTGAACGCCTTGTCGTTCGGCCGCGCCGCCACGGTGGCGTCCAGCTGGCGGATGCGCCCGAAGCGGCGGTGGTCGATCCACCGGTGCGCGCCCTCGAACAGCAGCGAGTAGCGCCGCTCCCTGAGGAGCGCGGTGACGAAGGCGTCGTCGTTGGCCGGCATGGCGATCGCCGCGAGGCCGCCCGAGTTCTGCCGGATGAAGTTGAGGTCGGCCAGCGCCCCCGGACGGTCGCCCGTGAACCAACGGGCCTCGGAGCGGAGGAGGATCAGCTCCTCGTTCCGGATGATGGGGATGGGCGATCCCCGGCCGCCCTGCCCGTAGAACGGGCGGGTGGTGTAGAGCGCGAAGCGCAGGTCGCTCCGCAGGTCCAGGAGGCTGGCGCTGAAGCCGGAGTCCACCTTGGCCAGGAAGCGGGCGTCGCGCTGCCCGCCGGGCTGAAGCTCGGCCTCGGTGCGCATGCGCGGGTCGGCCACCGTCCGCCCGCTCGGGTCGCTCAGCGCGTTCCCCAGGTCGCCCGTGCCGGAGCTGAAGGCGTGGTACGCCCCCCGGTTCAGCAGCGTGCGGTTGGAGGGGCTCACCGACCCGGCCACGTCGACGAACGAGCCGGAGAGGGCCTGCAGCGCGGCCTGGTAGCTCGCGACGTTCCGGCCGTTCTCGCTGGCGCGGTACGCCTCCAGGCGGGCCTTGAGGGCCCGGTTCACCCGGACCATCGCGGCCGGGGTGTTGAAGCTGAACTGGCTGTACCCGCTCCCCAGCGCGAAGGGGAAGCTGCCGCCCCCCTTCTCCAGGTGCGCCTGGCCCTCGTCGAGGAGCTTGGCGACCTCGGTGTACGCCGCCGCCCGCTCCACGATGGGCGCGGGGGTGGTGGGGTCCTCGCTGACGGTCACCGGGATCTTCTCCCGGAGCTGGAGCTGCTCCAGAAGGTCGTACGCCTTGACCGTCTTGGTGAAGCCGCGGACCGCCTCGCGCTCGGCCTCGGAGAAGGTGATGCGGGGGTTCCCGATCACCGACAGGAGGATCTCCTGCGCGCGGACGTTGGCGTAGGGGATCGCCCAGTAGGGGCTCCCGGTGAAGTCGGAGGCGTCGGGGGTGCCGGCGGCGAGCTGCCGGATGTAGCGCCCCTCGTTGGGGTCGAAGTAGTACGCCTCGCGCCCCGGGTGGCCGCCCAGCAGAACCAGGCGGTCGATGGTCTGGCGGCTGGTGTGCACCAGCCCCGTGGCGGCGGCCGCGACCGCCGCGTTGGTGGGGTTGTTCTGCAGGTCCTGGAGGCTCCCGTAGTTGTAGTCGGGGACCGTCAGGTCCTGCGAGCACGCCCCGAGGAGGAGCGAGCCCGCGAGGAGGGAGAGAGAGGCGCGCCTCGGCGCGCGTATGGTTCTCGTCATGGTTCAGAACCCGAGGTTGACGGTGAGCCAGAAGCTGCGGCTCGGCGGGAACGGCGTCACGTCGATGTTCCGGCCGACCGAGCGGTTACCGAAGTTGCTGACCTCGGGGTCGAGCCCGCTGTAGGCCGTCCACATCCACGGGTTGCGGGCGCTCAGCGAGACGCGCGCGTCGCTGACGTTCACGAACCGGCTCACCAGGCTGGTCGGGACGTCCATGGTGAGGGAGACCTCGCGCAGCTTCAGGTACGAGGCGTCCTCGATGTAGACCGAGTACGGGCCGCTGAGCGCGACGCGCTCCTGGCCGGTGAGGCAGTCCGGGCCGCACTCCGCGTACGGGCGCGGGGTCACCGTTCCGCCCGCGCCGATCTGGCTGGCCGGGGCGTGCCAGTCGGGGGAGTTGCGGGCGTCGTCGAAGTAGCTGCGGGTGAGGTTCGCCACCAGCCCGCCCTTGCTCCAGTCGAGGAGCGAGGAGAGGGTGAAGCGGCCCAGGCGGAAGTCGTTGGTGAAGCCCATCTGGAAGTCGGGCTCCGCGTCGCCGTACACCGTCTCCTGGCGGACGCCGGCGTCGTCGGGCTTGTACCCGATCATCGCCGTGGGCGAGGTGTTGTTCTGCACCTTGTAGCCGCCGTACAGGAAGCCGAAGCTGGAGTTGCCCGGGCGGAAGGCGGGGACCGGGAGGTCCACGACCTCCTGCCGGTTCATGGCGAAGGTGGTGCGGCTGATCCAGTCGAAGCCGGTGGTCCGGACCGGGGTGGCCTCGAGCATGGCCTCGAAGCCGTGGGCGTCCAGCTTCCCGCCGTTGAAGAAGTAGGTGGTGAAGCCCGAGGAGGAGGCCAGGCCGCGCGACAGCAGGAAGTCGGTGACCACCTTGTTGTACGCGGTGAGCTCCAGGCGGGCGTTCCCGCCGAAGAGGGTGGCGTCGAACCCGCCCTCGAACTCGGTGGCGCGCTCCGGGCGCAGGTCGGGGGAGCCCACGCGGCCGTCCACGGTCAGGGTGGGGCTGCCCTCCACGTTCACGCCCGACTGCAGGCGGGTGAACTTCTGCCCGAAGAGCGGCTGGTTGCCGCTGGACCCGTAGGCGGCGCGCAGCTTGAAGTCGTTGAGCCAGCCGGTGATCTCGCCGAACCGGAAGGACGCCGCGGCCTTGGGGTAGTAGAAGTACTCGTCCGTGTCCGCGTCGCCGCTGCTGCGGTCGGCGCGCATGCTCCCCGTCAGGTTCAGCCGGTCGCTGAACATGAGGAGCTCCTGCTGGACGAAGAGGCCCAGGTCACGGTTGCGGGTGCGGTAGCCGTCCACCGCCACGTTGGCCGCGAGCTCGGGGATGCGGATGTCGCCCGTGAGGTTGCGCCCGGCGATGGTGTTGAACTTCAGGTCCACGTCCGAGTACTGCATTCCCCCGGAGGTGGTGGAGGTAAAGGCGCCGGACGAGGGCGAGAAGACGTAGACCAGGTTGGCGTTCCCGGTGAGGTTGGTGCTCGCGCCGTTGGCGTTGACCGCGGTCCCCGGGAGGTTGTCGTCGCCCTCGAACTGCAGCGTCGGCGGGTAGTACAGCTCGTTGCGCTGCAGGAAGTAGTCGACGCCGCCGGTGGCCAGGAAGCGGAGCTGGTGGCGGTCGCCCTGCACCAGGTCGTAGCTGAAGTTCAGCGCGCTGATGGTCCGCCACACGTCCTCGTCGTTCTGCGACAGCGCCGAGGTCTGCACCGGGTTGCTGGCGGCGAACGGGTTGTCGAGGTACAGGCCGTTCTCCTGCCGCGCCAGGTCGTAGAAGTTGGGCGTGAAGGAGATGGCGGCGTAGTAGCTGACGCCGTTGTTGTCGTTCCCCGTGAGGCCGCGGGCGGCCACGGAGTGCACCACGTTGGCCGAGGCGCTCAGCTTGCCGCGCGAGCCGAGGTTCTGGTCCAGGGCCACGCGCAGCCCCTGCTTCTCGTACCCGGTGTTCCGCGCGATCCCTTCCTCGTCGAGGACGGTGCCGGAGAAGTAGTAGCGGGTGGCCTCGTTCCCGCCGCTCACGCTGAGCGTGGTCTCGCGGCCGGGCGCCTGCCGCCCGAACACGGCGCTCTCGTTGTCGTAGGTGCCGATGGGGGAGCCGTCGGCGTTGAAGTACTGCGCCACGCTGTTCCCGAACTCCGCCACCGCCTCGTCGCGCGTCCAGTCGCGCGAGCCGAGCGTCCGCGCCTGCTCGGCGTAGCCCAGGCGCTGGGTGAGGGAGTAGCGGGCCTGGCCGGACTTGCCGCGCTTGGTGGTGATGATCACCACGCCGTTGGCGGCCTTGGAGCCGTAGATGGCGGAGGCGGACGCGCCCTTGAGGACCTCGATGCTCTCGATGTCGTTCGGGTTGATGTCGGCCACGCGGTTCACGACGTTGTCCTGCACGGAGTACAGGGCGGTGCGGGTGCCCGCGCCGCTGACCACGTTGGCGCCGCCGGCGATGGAGGCGTTGCTGAGCACCACGCCGTCCACCACGTACAGCGGCTCCGAGTTCCCGATGAGCGACGAGACGCCGCGGATGCGGATCTGCGCGCCGCCGCCGGGGGCGCCGGAGTTGGTGCTGATGCTGGCGCCGGCGATCTTCCCCTGCAGCGCCTTCTCCACCGTCTGGGCGGGGGCGCGCTGCAGCTCCTGGGAGGAGACCACGGCGACCGCGTTGGCGGCGTTCCGCCGGTCGATCGAGGTGGCCTGGCCGGTGACGACCAGCGCCTCGAGGTTCAGGATGTCCCGCTCCAGCCGGACGTTCAGCGTGGCCTCGCCGGCCGGGACGACGACCTGGCGGCTGCTGTAGCCGAGCAGGGAGACGGTGAGGCGGGCCTCGCCGCCGGGGACGGAGAGCGCGAAGCGCCCGGCCGCGTCGGTCCGGGCGCCGCTCCGGGTGCCGGTGATGGTGACGGCCGCGCCGGCGAGGGGGGCCTGGTCGGCGCCGGTGACGACGCCGGTGATCTGCCGCTGCTGGGCCGCGGCGGGGTCCACCCCGGCGAGCAGCGAGAGGCAGGCGAGCAGCAGCAACATTCGTTTTAGCATACTACCTCCGCACAGGTGAACAGGTGAGCCGAACGAGAGGAAGAAGGGGGCGTGCGTCTCCTCGATGCGGGTGGGTGCAGCCCGGCCGGCGGCCGGAAGGGACGGCGTTATGGGAGAAGGTGCGCGCGGTGCGCGCGCGTCCGGGTATGCTCGGGGCGGAGGCGGGGCGAGCCCGTGAGACGTGAGTTGAAGGTCGGGACCATATTGCGGCTCCCGCGTTACACACGCAAGAGCTTCAGCCTTCCGCCCGGAGATCGGCGTACATCCGACGGAGGCGCGGCCCGATCTCCTCGGGGGCGAAGTGGCGGGCGACGGCCCGGGCTCCCTCCCGCGCGCAACGCTCGCGCAGCGCCGGGTCCTCCAGCGCGGCGAGGAGGGCGGCGGCGAGCTCGCCGGGCTCGCGCTCGGACACCAGCCCCAACCGGGAGTCGCGGATGAAGGGGGCGATCTGGACCTCGGGGGAAAGGACCACCGGGAGCCCGCTCGCCGCCGCCTCGAGGACCGCCACACCCAGGTTCTCGTGGTGCGACGGAAGCACGAAGACGTCGGCGGACGCGAGCACCTCCTCCTTCCGTGCGCCGGTCAGGAAGCCGGTGAACCGGATGCGCTCGCCCCCCGGGACGGCGGCGGCGTGGGCCTTCAGCCTCGCCACGTACACCGGGCTTCCGTCGCCCGCGACCACCAGCTCCGCGTCGGGCCGCTCCCGCACCACGCCCGGCCACGCATCGAGAAGGAGCTCCAGGTTCTTCTTGGGGTGGAGCCTGGCCATGAAGAGGATGCGGCTCGCGCGCTCCTGCAGCAGGCGCGGAAGTGCCGGGGGGACGGCATGGAACGGCGGGGGGATGGTGTAGCTCCGCCGGGCCCGGAAGGACCGGATCGCCGCGGCCTCGTCCCGCTCCCCCTCGCTCTCGAAGTGGACCGCGGAGGACCCGCGGAGGTTCGGGGCGTCGAGCAGCGTGAAGTAGATCCGCTTCAGGCGCGCCTTGCCGGACCCGAACGAGTAGCGGGAGAGCATCCCCAGCGGGGTCACCACCACCCTCCCGTTCCGCCGGATGGCTGTGCGGGCGGCCAGGGAGCTGATCAGGTTGAACAGCCCCCAGACGTGCACCGCGTCGAAGCTCCGCGCCTCCGCCCCGAGCCAGCGCAGCAGGTCGGGCGAGTGGGCGAACGCGCCGTCTCCGGAAGCGCGGAAGGTGAGGAGCGATGCGTGGGGGGCGCCGGAGTGGAACCACCGGCGCTCCGCCTCGCTCCCCTCCCGCGTGGCCACGTGCACCCGGACGCCGGCGGAGTGCAGGGCGTTGGCGTACTGGATCAGGTCGTGGGCGGGCCCGCCCGTCGCGCGGTCGGTGCTCGGGATGACGTGGAGCACGTTCATGGCAGCCCGGAGCCGTTCGGGGGAGCGGGAGCGCCGAACGCCTCCTCCAGGAGGGCTCCGAACCTCGCCCGGAAGGAGGGGAAGGAGTACTGCGCCTCGAACCTGCCGCGCCCCGCCGCCCCCATCTCCCGGGCCCCCGCCCCCGCCGTCACCAGCGCCGCCACGGCGCTCACCAGCGCCTCCGGGTCGTCCGGGTCCACCAGGAAACCGGTCTCGCCGTGCACGACCACCTCCCGGGCCGCGTCGCGGTCGGAGGCGATGCACGGCAGCCCGGCGCGCATCGCTTCCAGGTACACCAGGCCGAACCCCTCCCCGCGGCTCGGCATCACGAACACGCTCACGGTCCGGAGCAGGGCCTGGAGCGTGGCGTCCGGGACGAAGCCGGTGAAGAGTACGTGCTCCGCGATCCCCAGGTCGCGCGCCTTCCGCTCCAGGCGCGGGAGGTCGTCGCCGGTGCCGGCGACCACCAGCTGGGCCCCGCCGGTCGCCTCGACCACGCGCCGCCAGCACGAGAGAAGCTCGTCGTGCCCCTTGTACCGGTCCGCGGAGCTGATCCGGCTGACGATGAGGGCGCTGCGCGGGGCGACCCGGGCCAGGAGCCCCCGGTCCACCACCCCCTGGTCGTCGCCGGGAGGAAGGAGCGCGAGCGGGCATTCCCAGACGGGGCCCACGTCGGGATGGGCACGGCGCACCCGCTCCGCGGTGAACCGGGAGACGGCGATCCGTGCCGCGGCCCGCCGGAGCGCCTCCTTGCGGGCGGGGGCAAGGTCGGGCGACCAGGCGTCGCGGTCGTACAGCAGCACGACGTAGGGGGCGCGGACGCGTCGGGGCACCAGCGCCTGAACCCGGGCGATGCCGACGTGGTCGAACACGAGCCGGCTGACGCCTCCTGCGAGCTGCCCCGCGACCAGCCGCGCCGCGAACCGTGCACGCTCGCGGAGCGATACCGCTCCGGTCCGGGCCGGGTCCAGCGTGAGCGTCCATGGCTCCCGGTCCCAGATCTCCGCGACGGCCCGGTGGACCAGGCGCGCGGTGTAGGCGATCCCGCCCGCACCGGGGGCCATGGTGATGGCGGCGACGCCGGGCTGGCCGCGAACGGACGGAGGCTCGGTGGTCATGCGTGTACGCGTCGGCGAGAGGAGCGCGGGCGGGATACGCCCTATTCTATGAATAGTCTCCATGGAGGCGGACCGCAATCGACTCGAACCCTGTTCCGGTGGCGCCGGGGACTATAACTTGGAGGGCCGTCTGCCGCCTCTCCCCCGATTTCCCTATGGCCTACCGGGACTTCCTCGACCACGCCGGCGTAACCTGGAAGGTGTGGGACACGTATCCCCACTCCGCGTCCAACGTGCGCCAGTCCTACGCCCGCGGGTGGCTCTCCTTCCAGAGCGAGGACGAGCGGCGCCGCCTCCAGCCCGTACCCGAGGGGTGGGAGGGCGCGACCGACGACGAGATGCAGGAGTGGCTGGAGACCGCCCAGGCCATCCGCCCGCAGGACCCCCTCGCGCCCCGCCCCGAGCGGGCCCCCGCCGGCGGGGAGCCGGCCCCCGCGGACGACTCGTGGCACCGCACCCGCGCCGTGGTGCAGAGCGCCCGCCGCGTGATCCACCTGGTGGACGACGCGGTCCGCTCCCGCTTCCGCTCCGGGGACGACGGCTCCGGAAAGGAGTAGACCCCCGCCGCCGCTCCGCCTTCCTCGCCCCTTCACCCCCGGCCCCCCTCATGCAGATCGCCTGCGACTCCTGCCGCGTCCCCGTCGCCGTCGAGGACGCGGACCTCGCCACCGGCCTGGCCAGGTGCCGCGCGTGCAACTCCGTGTTCCGCTTCTCCGACGACCCGGAGCTGGCGGACTTCGTCCGCCCGCGCCCGAAGGAGGGGAAGCCCGCCTCCATCATCCGCGACGCGGCCGGGGGGCGGCTCACCTTCCTGCACCGCTGGTTCTCGCTCAAGATCGTCTTCCTGACCTTCTTCTGCCTGCTCTGGGACGGCTTCCTGGTGGTGTGGTACGGGATGGCGTTCTCGGCGGACGCGCCGCTGGTCTTCAAGCTCTTCCCCCTGCTGCACGTGGCGGTGGGCGCGGGGCTGACCTACTACACGATCGCCGGCTACGTGAACACCACGGTCATCGCGCTGGAGCGGGGCCGCCTCACCGTGCGCCACGGCCCGCTCCCCTGGCCGGGGAACCTGGAGCTGGACTCCTCGCGCTTCCGCCAGTTCTTCTGCGAGGAGAAGGTGTCGCGGGGGAAGAACGGCCCGCACTACAGCTACAACCTGGGGGTGGTGCTGGCGGACGGGACGCGGAAGAAGCTGGTGACCGGGCTGGACACGCCGCAGGTCCCGGTCTACCTGGAGCAGGAGCTGGAGGCCTGGCTCAAGATCCGCGACGAGCGGGTGACCGGGGAGCTGGCGCGGTAGCGATGCGCAGGCTGATCCTCTTCGACATCGACGGGACCCTCCTTTCCGCGGGGGGCTCGGGGAAGCGGGCCTTCCACGACGCCCTGATGGAGGTGTTCGGGACCACGGGTCCCATCGACGGCTACTCGTTCGCGGGGCGCACGGACCCGCAGATCGCGCGGGAGCTGCTGGCCGCGACGGGGATCGGCCCGGCGGAGGTGGAGGCGCGCTCGGCGGAGCTGTGGCGGGTGTACGTCCGCAACCTGGAGCGGGAGATCCCGCGCACGGAGGTGCGCGTGTTCCCCGGGGTGCTCCCGCTGCTGGAGCGGGTGGAGGCGGGCGGGAACGGGACGGTGCTGGGGCTGCTGACGGGGAACGTGGTGGAGGGGGCGCGGCTGAAGCTGGACGCGGCGGGGATCGGGTTCGGGCGCTTCCGGGTGGGGGCGTACGGCTCGGACCACGCGGACCGGCCGGAGCTGCCGGCGGTGGCGGTGGCGCGCGCGGAGGCGCTGACGGGGCACCGCTACCGCGAGAAGGAGATCGTGATCGTGGGCGACACGCCGTTCGACATCGCCTGCGGGGCGCACCTGGGGGTGCGCACGGTGGCGGTCGCCACCGGCCAGCACCCCGCGGAGGAGCTGGCGGAGCACGGGCCCGACCACCTGTTCGAGGACCTGTCGGAGACGGAGCGGGTGTGGGAGGCGATCGCGGGGTAGCAGGTGCGGGTGCACCCCGGGTATCCCCGGCTCCAGAGTCTCCTGCCCGGGCGAATGAATTCGCTGCAACAACGGCACGAAGTCCGCCTTCGCGGACTGACGGCCAACGACGGGGCGGCATCGCGATGATGCCGCCCCGTTGCTGCGGTAACGCCTCCGCGCGCCCCCACCCGGCTCGCCTCGGGCTCGCCACCCTCCCCCGTTCCGGGGGAGGGGCATCTCCACGCTTCGATCCTCACCCTCCACCGCGTCGTGCTCCCCCTCTCCCAGCATTGGGAGAGGGGGCCGGGGGGTGAGGGCCGCCAGGGCCGCGCTCCGGAACCGCGGACGCGCGCCGTTCAGCAGTTCCGCAGTACCCGTAAAATCCTCTCGGAGGGAGACACCGGGGCAGTTTCCGGTGGCTCACTCCGGGGCGGCCCCAGGGACCGATTCTTGAAGCCGCCACCCGTTCCCGACACACCCGAACGAGTGGAGAAAACAAGGACCGTGAACGAGACACGGGTCGGAAGCTGGACGGAGCTCGTCGACTGCCTCTACGAGGAGTCGTACCGCCGGGAGATCGGCCGCAACCGCTCCCCCTACGTCTTCCGCGGCACCTCCTCCACCCGGTACACGCTGACGACCGGCCTTTCCCGCCTGGGCGGCGACTTCGCGCGGATGGAGAACCACCTCCTGCGCAACTTCCGCAAGTACGCCCGCCGCACCGCCGTGGAGGACGACTCGGTGTGGAACTGGCTGGCGGTGGCGCAGCACCACGGGCTCCCCACCCGCCTCCTGGACTGGACCTTCTCCCCGCACGTGGCCATGCACTTCGCCACCATGAACCTGGAGTCGTTCGACCAGGACGGCACCATCTGGATGGTGGACTTCGTGCGCGCCCACGAGCTCCTCCCCGAGGCGCTGCGCCGCATGCTGGAGGAGGAGGGGAGCCAGGTGTTCACCACCGAGATGCTGGAGCGGAGCGCGGCGTCGCTGCGGGAGTTCGGGGAGCTGTCCCCGGACGAGTTCCTCCTCTTCTTCGAGCCCCCGTCGCTGGACGACCGCATCGTCAACCAGTTCGCCCTCTTCTCGCTGATGTCCACGGCCACGGCCACGCTGGACGGGTGGCTGGGGGAGCACCCGGAGCTGTCCCGCCGCGTGGTGGTCCCCGCGGAGCTGAAGTGGGAGGTGCGCGACAAGCTGGACCAGGCCAACGTGACCGAGCGGGTGCTCTTCCCCGGGCTGGACGGGCTGGCCGCCTGGCTGCGCCGCTACTACTCTCCCCGCGGCTGCCCCGCGCCGCCCGGGGCGGAGGAGGAGCCGGAGCCGGGCCGCCCCCGCGAGCCCCGCTGAGCACGTTGTGGAGGGGCCGGCGCCCCCCTACGTTGTCGGCGCCCGCCCCGGCCGCTCCACCCCGACCCCTGAACGGATGCCGCCCGAGACCCCCGTGAACCCGTCCGAGCGCGCCGCCGAGCTGCACGCGGCGCTGCGCCGCTTCCCGGCCTCGCTCTTCCAGTTCGACGCGCGCATGCGCGACGGGTGGCTCTCCGACCGCTACTTCATGCGCACGGTGGACACCCTGGCGCACGCCGGGTGCGACCCGAGCGTCACCCTCCAGGTGTTCGCCAAGGAGACCGGGGTGGTGGCGGGGCTGTACGAGGCCGTCCGCCTCCTCCAGACGCAGCTCGCGCAGGGGTACGACCCCGCGCAGGTGCGGGTGGACACGCTCCTGGAGGGGGACCGAGTGGAGCCGTGGGAGCCGGTGATGCACGTCCGTGGGCCGTACCGCGCCTTCGGGCACCTGGAGACGCCGCTCCTGGGGGTGCTGGCGCGGCGGACGCTGGTGGCCACCAACGTCCGCGCGGCCATCGAGGCGGCGAGCGGGAAGCCGCTCATCTTCATGGCGCCGCGCCACGACGACTGGCGGGTGCAGACTCCCGACGGCTACGCCGCGCAGGTGGGGGGGGCGCAGAGCGTCTCCAGCAACGCGGGCGGGGCCTGGTGGGGGAGCACGGGGGTGGGGACGATGCCGCACGCCATGATCGCGGCGTTCGGGGGGGACGTGGTGAAGGCGACGCTGGCCTTCGCGCGCTACGTCCTCGACCGCGAGCCGGGGGTGCGGGTGGCCTCGCTGGTGGACTACCGCAACGACGCGGTGACCGACGCGATGGCCGTCGCACGGGCGATGCGGGCGGAGTTCGGGGACGGGGTGCTCGACGCGGTGCGGGTGGACACCAGCGAGCGCCTGATCGACCGGTCGCTCATCGGCGACCCGGAGCTGTGGGGGCGCGAGAAGCTGACGGGGGTGAACTCCTGGCTCGTGCGGAAGATGCGCGCGGCGCTGGACGCGGAGGGGTTCGGCTACGTGGGGATCGTGGTGAGCGGGGGCTTCACCCCGTCGCGCATCCGCGCCTTCGAGGAGGCGGGGGTCCCGGTGGCGGCGTACGGGGTGGGGAGCTCGCTCCTGGGGCACAACACGGGGACGGGGGGGCTCCTGACCAGCTTCGACTTCACGGCGGACGTGGTGGAGGTGGACGGGCGGGAGGAGAGCAAGGTGGGGCGGGCCTTCCGCCCGGGCCCGCGCCTGGTGACGCTGAGCTGGGAGGAGATCGGCGGATGAGCGCTCGCGTGGGGTGGATCGTGGACGTGCAGAACGACTTCATGCTCCCGGAGGGGCGGCTCTACGTGCACCACCTCTTCGACCCCTCGGACGCGGGGGCGGTGCGGGCGCGGGGGCGGATCGAGGAGGCGGTGGCGTGGATGCGGGAGCACTGCGACGCGCTGGTGTACACCGGCGACTGGCACGCCGCGGGCGACGCGGAGATCGACGTCGTGGCGCCCGACGCGGCGAAGGGGACGTACCCGCCGCACTGCATGGGCCTCTCCGACGACCCCGAGGAGCGCCTGGGGGCGGAGATCATCGACTCCATCCGCCCCGAGGACCCGGTGGTCCTCCCCCGCGGCGCGGGACCCGAGGAGGCGCGGGAGGCGGCGCGCGCGGCGGTGCGGGAGCGGCGCCCCCTGTTCGTCCGCAAGGAGCGCTTCAGCGTCTTCGAGGGGAACCCGGGGACGGAGGCGCTCCTGGAGGAGCTGGAGCGCCTCCTGGGCGGGCCGCTGGAGATCGTGGTGGCCGGGGTGGCCCGCGACGTGTGCGTCACGCAGGCGGTGGACGGGATGCGGGAGCGCGGCTACCGCACGGTGGCGGTGCGCGACGCCACCTGGGGGCTGGGGCTGGAGGAGGAGGCCGCGACGCTGGAGCGGTGGGCCCGCGGGGGGCGGGTGGTGACGCTGGACGAGCTGCGGGCGGCGTCCTCACGGTAGCGACGCGATGAAGGCCTCCGTCTCCGGCGCGAAGCGGGGGCCGACCCCCGGGTGCTCGCGGCGGATGGCGACGTAGCGTCGGAAGAACTCCACCGGCGGCTCCGTGAAGAGCCGGCGGACGCACTCGGTGCCGCAGTGCTCCTCGACGGCCTTCGCCATCCGGTAGCCCACGAAGTAGAACCGCGCGTCGTTGCTCCCGGAGAACCCCCTCCCGTACGCCTCCTCCCAGGTGACGCGCCCGGCGCGGAGGTCGGCCAGCACCGTGTCGAACAGCGCGAAGTTCTCCGCGATCCGCGCCGGCTCCGCGTTCCTCCGGAAGCGCTGCTTCCACACCTCCAGGTTGGGCCCGGTGGCGGCGGAACGCGTGGGGTCCGTAGCGTAGTTCGCCGTCCCCTCCCAGAGCGTGTTGGCGAGCAGCCGCTCGCCCGGCGGGAGCTTCTCCGGAGCGTCGGCCACGACCCCCAGCCCGGGCACGCGCCGCGACGCCACCTTCTGCATCACGTGGTAGGTCTCGTGCGCCAGGTTGGAGGTGACGCCGGCGAGGTCGCCCTCGGCCCTGGCCAGGTTGATGTATATGGCCGGCTGGCCGGTGCCGTCCAGTACGAACCCGTCTGACACGCCGCCGGTGACGAAGTACACGGTCAGCCGGAGCGGGCCGGTGTCGGGGCGGTAGCGCTCCAGATCCGCGAGCGTCCGGCGCACGATCCCGGCCTCGTCCGCGCGGATCGCCGCCACCAGGGCGCGCACCTGCCCGCGGGTGCGCCACGCGGGGGTGAACCCGAAGTAGCCCGCGTTCCCGTCGCGCGTCGGCTCCTCCTTGGTGCGCGCGAACTTCCGGACGTCCTGGCGGAACTCGGCGCGGCCGACGTGCGGAACGAAGCGGGTGACGTTGTCGACCATGGCGGCCACCCCGTGCACGCGGAGCAGGGCGTCCACGTCGGCTTCGCCCAGGGAGTCCCGCTCCATGGCCCCGATGAGCGCCTCGACACCCGCGTAGTCCAGGCGCAGCGTGACGGGGCTCGCGGCCTGCGCCCGCGCCTCCGCGGCGAAGAGGCCCAGGAGCAGGGCGAGCGAGGCGGCGGTCTTCGAGGGTCGGTGCATCGGGACGCTCCAGCGGTAGGAGTGGGGAGGGGCTCGAAACGTATGACGCCGCCGGCCGGCGGAAGGTTTGAACCCGCGCCGCCCCGTCCGGTGCGCGGTGCACCGTCCCGGTGCACCGCCGCCGCCCGCCCGCTCCCGGCCGCCGTCGCGTAAGCGGCTGCCGCGGGGCGGGTTGAGCCGCCGCCCGTCCGGGCGCCGGGACCGGCCTCCATCCTGCTCCTCCCGCCCGTCCATCTTCCCCCCGTCAACCCACTCCGGAGGCGCTCGCATGCGTTTCAGATCCGTCGCGGCGCTCGGCGCGCTCGCGCTCCTCGCCGCCTGCCGGGACGAGCCGAGCCGGCCGGCCGTGGAAGAGACCGGAAAGGACTCCCCCGTCCGCACCGAGCTGGACGCCGTGTTCGCCCGGGCGGCGGCGGAGTTCGGCGTCCCGGCCGACCTCCTCAAGGCGGTGAGCTACGAGGAGACCCGCTGGTCGGTGGGCGAGCCCGGCCACGAGAGCGGGGACACCCCCTTCCAGCACGGCGTGATGGGGCTGGACGGCGACCAGCTGGCGCTCGCCGCGCGCCTGGCCGGCGTGTCCGAGAAGGCCGTCGACACGGACGTGGAGGCCGGTATCCGCGCCGGCGCGGCGCTCCTGGCGCACCACGCCCGGCAGCTCGGGGCGGACGGGCCGGCGCTGGAGAGCTGGGCGCCCGCGGTGGCGCGCTACGCCAGCCTGGGCGACGCGGCGAGCGAGGCCGCGTACGTGCACGGCCGCGTGTACCCGACGCTGCGCGCGGGCGTGAGCGACGTGTCCACGCAGCTCCGCGCCACCCTCCCGGGGCGGAGCGTGGGGCGCCCCGCCTTCCGGGGCTCGTCGTCCGTCTCCGCGTCGGCGCTGGCGCCCGACTGGCCGGTGGCGGGGACGGTGTGGTGGGCGGCGCTGGACGACGAGGGGACGGGCGGGAACCGGATGCAGCCCCGCCCCTACCCGCTGCACATGATCGTGGTGCACATCTGCGCCACCTACTCGTACACCAGCTACACCTCCTGCCGGAGCTGGCTCTCCACCGACCGGGGGAACACCGGGAACAGCAGCGCCCACTACGTGGTGGACGACCAGGTCAACGCCTCGGGGTACGTGGAGGTGTCGCAGATGGTGGTGGAGGACTCGGCCGCGCACCACGCGGGGAGCCCCAACTACGACTGCGCCAACAACGCCAGCGTCCTCCCCGCCAACGAGGCGCACTGCGCCGAGTTCGCCAACCGCTGGGTGAACGGCTTCACCATCGGGATCGAGCAGGCCGGCGACGGGCGGCAGACGCGCCCCGCCGCGCAGCTCGCCCGCACCGCGGCGCTGGTGTGCGACATCACGCGCGACCGCCGGCTCCCGCTCGACCGGCAGCACATCATCGGGCACGCGGACGTGTCGGAGAGCCGCCGCGGGAACCTGGACGGCGACCCCAGCACGGGGATCAACGGCCGGGAGTACCTGGAGGACCCGGGCCCGGGCTTCTCCTGGACCGGCTTCATGGACCAGGTGCGCGCCTGCCGGGCCCAGAACGACGTGATCGTGGTGGACAACAACGCCACCTACAACCAGGACGACCCCGACCGCGACGGCGTCCGCGGCCGCTACGAGGCCTCGACCAGCTGGACCACGGGGACGAGCGCCACCGACAAGTACCAGACGGACTACCGCTTCGCCTCGGCCTCGCCGGTGACGGACGGCTCCACCTTCTGGTTCTACCTCCCGGCGGCGGCCACCAAGACGGTGTCCTTCTGGTGGACCGCGGGGACCAACCGCTCGGCCTCCGTGCCCGTGATCAGCTACAACGCCGCGGGGACGGAGATCGGGAAGGTGTTCGTCAACCAGACCGCGAACGGCGGGAAGTGGAACACCATCGGCACGTACGCCTTCACGGCCGGGTGGAACAAGGTGATCGTGTCCCGCTGGACCTCCGCCGCCGGCACCGTCATCGCCGACGCCGTCCGCATCCAGTAGGGGTTTCTCGGTTCGTGAAAGGTTCGGGCGTGCCCCCCGCTGGCGCGGGGGTCGGGCTGCGGCTCCGTAGGGCAGCAGACAACGCTGCCCAACGGAGTCGAGCCCCCGCAAACTGCGCGGGGTCTCGCCCCTTCGGGCTCGCATCCCTCACGCAACTGCTTCCCATACCTGTAGTTGTCGTGCTCCCCTCCCCCCTTGTGGGGGAGGGGCCGGGGGTGGGGGGTAGAGGGAGCGCCCCGCCGACGACCCACGCACCGATCGACCAGACCCGCGCTTCATGCCCCGTCCCGTCCAGCTCGTACTCCCCCTCCTCCTGCTCGCCGCCTGCGAGGGCGGTCCGGTGCGCACCCGCGTCGCGGAGCCCGGGGACACGCTCTCGCTGGAGGAGCGGGCAAAGATCCCCGGGAGCATCGTCTTCGTCTCCCGGCGTGACGGCAACGCCGAGCTGTACCGGGTGCGCCCCACCGGCGCGGGGCTCCGGCGGCTGACGAGCAGCCCGGCCACGGAGGACTTCACCGGACCGCTCTCCCCCGACGGGCGCGAGATGGCGACGGTGACGCGGCACGCGTACACGCCGCGGCTCCGGCTCACGCAGGTGGTGGTGCGCCCCCTCGCGGGCGGCGCCGCGCGCGGGGTGGGTCCGCGGGCGCTCCGGCTGCGCTCGCCGGCCTGGTCGCGCGACGGGCGGTGGATCGTGTTCGAGAGCGACTCCGCCAGCTTCCGCGACCTGTACCGGGTGAGCCGCGACGGGACCACGCTCCAGCGCCTCACCGACGACCCCGAGGGGAACTACGCCCCCGAGGCGTCGCCGACCGGCGAGTGGGTCGTCTTCGGGAGCAGCCGCACCATGGACGGGCTGCAGCTCTTCCGCATGCGCCCCGACGGGAGCGCCCAGGAGCGGCTGACGCGCCTCCCCCGCGACCACTGGGGCGCCCGCTGGTCGTCCGACGGACGGCGGCTGGCGTTCGTCAGCGACCGCGGGGGCGCGGAGCGGCTGTGGGTGATGGACGCGGACGGCGGGAGCCAGCGGCGCCTGACCTCGGCGGACACGCTGCCTAACACGGTGGAGGCGCAGCCCGCGTGGTCTCCCGCCGACCCGGACCGGATCGCGTACGCCGTGCGGCGCCTGGGCGAGCCCGCGCGCATCCGCGTGCAGGACGTGGGGGGGAGGAGAGTGCGCGAGGTGCGGACCGGGCGGACGGGCGGCGACGACACCCCCGTGTGGTCGAGCGACGGCGGGTACCTGGTGTTCACCTCCACCCGCGACGGCGACCCCGAGCTGTACCTCGCCCGCGCAGACGGCACCCGCCCCACGCGGCTCACCCGCGCGCCCGGCGCCGACTTCGACGCGGTGTGGGTGCCGTGAGTCTCATAGAAGAGAGGTCCCGAGCAGGACGAACTCCCGCTCGGGACCTCTGTGCTCGTGCGACCTTCCCTCAGAACTCCTGCCGGACCCGCTCGCGCCAGAACGCGGCCGTGTCCCCCAGCGTCCCCTCGGTGAAGCGGAAGCCCAGCGTGGCGAACGGGCCGCTCCCGCCGCTGGTGAAGAAGTCCGGGTCCAGCAGGTCGCCCAGGCGGTAGCCGCCCTCCAGCTCCAGCTGCGGCCCCAGCCGCATCACCAGCGAGGGCGCCGCGCTCCAGCGCATCGTCCCCGTGGTCCCCTCCAGCAGCATCCGCCCGTCCAGCCGCGCCGAGAGCGGCCCCCGCACCTGCTGCCCGAAGCGCCCGCCCAGGTAGTGCGCCAGCGAGCGGAAGGAGGACTCCCCCGGGACCGAGTCGCCCATGGCGCTCCAGCGCACCGCGTAGCGCCCGGCCAGCTCCGTCGCCGCCGCGGGCGCCCACACCACGTCCCCCGAGCCGATCAGGCGCGTCTCGTCCACCCCCTGGCTCAGCACGTCGCCGATCCCCAGGAGCGGGTTGGCGCTGCGGCGCCACTCCAGCTTGGCGAGCGCGTTGAAGCCGTCCGAGTCCACCGGGCGGAGCGCGAAGCCCAGGAGCGAGCGGTCGCGGCGCGTCCGGCGGTCCACGCCCCCGAAGCCGAGCTCGTCGCTCGACCAGTCGTGCCGCGTGAGCAGCGACAGCGAGGGACCCAGCGGGAGGTCGCCCGAGACGTCGAAGCGGTAGCCGCGCCGCTCCTCGCCGTCGCGCACCTCGCCGCGGGCGCTGAAGCGCATGGAGCTGTCCGCCGGGAGCCACTCCAGCCCCAGCCCCGCCGACCAGCGGTCCAGCTCCGGCCGCGCGAAGGGGAGCGCGCGCAGCGGGTCCGCCAGCGGGGCGCGGCTCAGCCCGAAGCGCCGCTCGAAGAGCGAGGTCACGGCCCACCCCCCGTCGAGGCTCAGCCGCTGGTTCCACCCCAGCGCCAGCGAGTTCGACGCCAGCTCCCCGTCCGCCCGCTCCACCCCGCCCCAGAGCTGCCCGCCGAAGAGCGACTCCAGCCGCAGCCCCGCCGAGGTCAGCGCGTACGCCGCCGAGTCGCCGTCCACGCGCACCCAGCGGTGCGACCCCTCCACCCGCATCCCCGGGAAGACGCGGTACGAGCCGCCCAGCCCGAAGTGGTCCGGGCGGGCCGGCGCCGAGCCCGAGGAGCGGAGGAGCTGGCTCCCCTCCACCCACACGCTCGCCTCCGGCGACAGCCCCAGCGTGGCCTTCCCCACCGCCGAGGAGGAGGAGCCCTGCCCCGCGGCGGACTGCAGGTCGCTGGTGACCCCGCCCTCGGCGGTGAGCTTGCGGCCGCCGATCGTCTGCTCCGCGGTGGCGTAGGTGGAGCTGCGCTCCACCCCGTAGTCGTGGAAGCTCTGCCGCTCGTGCCGGAGGCTGACCGAGGAGCCGGGGGTGAGGCGCAGCTCGCCCGAGAGGCGCAGCTCGTCCATCGCCGAGACCAGGCGCGGGTTGGCGGCGGCGGAGAAGCCCTCGCCCACCCGGAGCCAGCCGGCCTCCAGGCGCGCCCGGTCGCCGGGGAGCGTCCAGGACAGCTCCGCCCGCCCCGCCGTCGCGGCGGAGTCGGCCGTCACCGACCGGATCAGCTCCGCCTGCGCCTCCAGCCCCTTCCGCCGCACCGTGAAGTCGCCGCCGAACAGGTCGTAGTCCACCGACGCGGCGCCCGGGAGCACCCCGCCGATCGGGCTCGTCCCCGGTCCGGTCCCCGCCGCGTCGCGGATCCCGAACACCCCGATCCCCAGCGAGTCCACCCCGCGGACCGTGAGGAGCCGCGACGCGTCCAGCTCCATCCGCCCGCCGCCCACGAAGCGCGTCTCCCCGCCCGAGCGGCGCTCCACCGTCGCCACCACGAACACCGGGTTCCCCGACGGGTCGGTGGCGGGGACCGGGCGCTGCAGGAGGACCACCCCGGTGAAGTAGTCCACCTGGTAGTCCGTGAAGCGCGACAGCTCCTCGCGGGCGATCACCCGCGACGCGTTGTCCGCCGCGCGCACCTCGATGGCCACGCGCTCCGTCCCCGGGCGCACCCCGGCGCCCAGGCGGTACGGGCCCGAGCTCCCGTCGCCGCGGAGCTGGTGCTGCTCCAGCGCCTGGTCGGTGAGGCTCCCGAAGCCGTGCCACGCCAGCGCCCCCGTGGACACCCGGCCGCTCACCCCGGTGAGCGCGCGGCGGTAGGCGCCCAGGCTCCCGTCGCGGCCGAAGCCGGGGGTCTGCACGTCGCCCACCTCCAGCCAGTCGAAGCCGCGCTCCAGCCGGGCGGAGAGCGTCTGCGTGGAGGCCGAGAGGACGCGGCGCTCGCTCCCGTCGCCGAAGGTGGGGTAGCGGGCTTCGTCCAGCGGGTCGTAGCCGCCCCCGAAGAACTCCTCGCGCCCGTCGCC
Source organism: uncultured Gemmatimonadales bacterium (assembly GCA_963733105.1). Classification (GTDB taxonomy): domain Bacteria; phylum Gemmatimonadota; class Gemmatimonadetes; order Longimicrobiales; family Longimicrobiaceae; genus JAFAYN01. The sequence goes on from CAVTCB010000020.1 coordinate 325,448, forward strand.
CCGGCGCGAGTCGTAGCTCACGCTCACCGACGTCTCCTTCCCCAGCGCGCCCTGCACCGTCACCGACCCGAACGCCTCCGGCGCCGCCCCCACCCCCACCTGCGCCACCCCGGTGGCGATCAGCGGGCGGACGAAGGGGAGGATGCGGAGCGGGAGGCTCCCGCGCACCTTGTCGATCGCCAGCGACAGCTCCCCGGTCCCCACCTGGCGCCCGCCGTGCAGCGTCAGGTCCAGCCACCCGTCCGTCCCGGTGCGGAGCTGGAGCCCCACCGAGCTGGCGTCCACGTCCGGCCCGTCCACGGTGGCGCCCTTCACCTCCACCGTGACCCTGGGGCTGTCGGCCACCGCCACCTGCCAGCGGTCCACCACCCGGGCGCGCAGCCGCTCGGCGGCGCGCGCGTCGGCGCGCAGCGTCAGCTCCTTCACGGGGAGCTCGATGGAGGCGGGCTCCCCGGAGCGGTGCACCGCCACGCTGTCCCACCGCTCCCGCTGCCAGGAGTTGCGCATCCAGACGCGCAGCCGGTGCGGGCCGGGGGCCACCTCCAGGTTGATGAAGTCGAAGACGCCGTCGGGACGGAGCGTCCCCTCGCGGATCACCCGGTCGCCGTCGTACAGCTTCACCTCGGCGCCGGGCTCGCCGCGCACCCCCACGTACAGGCGGTTGGTGCCGATCACCGTCCCGTCGCCGGGGGCGGTGATCTCCACCGCGGGCCCGTCCAGGAAGGTGTTGCGGGCCTCCGCGTCGCGGTCCTCGCGGGAGCGGAGCGGGGCCACCCGGGGCGGCGCCCGGCGCTCGCTCCGCTCCGCGGCGGGCCCTTCGCCCCCGGCCCCGCCGGAGGGGTCGGTGGAGGAGGGGCCGGAGACGGGGGTCCCGGCCGCCGCGCCCTCCCGGCTCCCGGAGGGGAGGAGGCGGACCACGCGGAAGGAAGCGCGCGGCGCCGTCCACCCGTCCATACGCACCGTCGCCAGCTCCTCGCCCCGGCGCGCCACCGTGTAGCCGGCGGGGAGCCCCAGCGTGTCCAGGCGGAGGACGTGCGTCCCCGGGCGGAGGTCGCGGAAGGAGAAGCGCCCCTCGCGGTCGGTGGTCACCACCTCGCCGTCGGCGCTCCACACGCCGGCCCCGGGGACGCCCTTCTCGCCCGGGCCCTGCCGCCCGTCGCCGTCCTCGTCCAGCCACACCTTCCCGATCAGGGTGCGCGTCTGCATGGCGTGGCCGGCTCGCAGCCGCACCCAGGCCACCACCGTGTCGCTGCGGACCTGCCCGCCGGCGGCCTCCGCCCAGGCGCGGTTCCCCAGCGACGCCACGTCCCCCGGCGACACCACCGCGGCGGAGTAGCGCACGGTGTGCTCCGCGCCCGGGGCCAGCGGCCCGGCGACGAAGATCCGCACCTCGCGCCCGTCCACCCGCAGCGAGTCCGCGCCCCGGAGGCTCCCCTCCACCATCCGCATCCCCGCGGGGAGGAGGTCGTGCAGCACGATCCCCCCCATGGGGGCCGCGCCGCCGTTGCGGAGCACCACGGTGTAGGGCACCGACTCCCCCACACCGGTCTCCAGCACGGCCGACGACTTCCGCACCTCCAGCGCGCCCGGGTCCGCCGGGCCCGGGACCACCGGGGCCGACGCAGCCACCGCCGCCGAGACGCCGAGGCCCTGCACCGTCGCGCGGTTCACCACGCTCCGCCCCTCGGCCGCCGCCTCCACCCGCGCCACCACCGCGAACGCCCCGGAGGCGCCGGGCTGGAGCGTCCCCAGCCGCCAGCGCACGATGCGCCCCTCCACCTCCGGCGACCCCTCGGCCGACACCAGGGTGAGCTCCGGCGGGAGCGAGTCCACCAGGATCGCCTCGCGGACCGCCGCCGCCGAGCGGTTGGCGTACGTCAGGCGGAAGGCCAGCTCCCCGCCCGCCCGAACCGGGCCGTCCCCGGTGCGCTCCTTGGTCACCTCCAGGCGCCCGGTCCCCACCCGCGTCTCCGCCGGGGTCGAGGCCACCTGCTGGGTCCCGTCCACGGCGAGCGTCGCCACGTTGGCGAGCGGTCCCTCGGGCGCGTCGGAGGCCACCACCGCCCGGAACGCCACCGTCCCGCTCGCACCCGGGGCGAGCGGCCCCGGCCGCACGGCCACCGTCTCGCGTCCGGCCGCGTCGCGCGCCACGCTCCCCGCGTCCGCGTCGGCGGCGTCGGTGAGCGGCGTCCCGTTCAGCCGCAGGCTCCCGGGGACGAAGCGCATCCCGGCCGGGAGCGGATCCCGGAGCAGGGCGTCCGCCAGCACCGCGACGCCGCGGTTGGCGAAGGTCAGCGTGTACGAAAGCGTGTCGCCGCGGAGCGCGTCCGCCAGGTCCACCGACTTGTCCAGCGTCGCCGCCGCGCTCCCCCGCCTCACCGTCACCCGGTCCGTCGCCGCGGCGGTCACCGCCGGGTCGCCGGCGCTGGTGGCGCGCAGCGTCACCAGCACCTCCGCGCCGGCGAAGTCCGTCGGCACTTCCAGCACCAGGAGGAGCGCCGAGGAGGCGCCCCCCGCCAGCGACAGCGCCCCGGAGACCGCCACGTCGCGCTCTCCCAGCGCCCCGTCGCCGTCCACGTCCAGGAAGAGCGACAGCCGCCACCCCGCCGGGCCGGCCGCCGCCAGGCGGAAGGAGTCCGCCGCGGCTCCCTGGTTCTGCACCCGGTGGGCGAGCACGCGCCGCTCACCGGGGTCCAGCGTCACCTCGTGGTCGGGGGTCACCGACACCCCCACCGTGCGCGACACCGTCACGAAGGCCCGCGCGGTGTCGCGCCCCTCCACGGCGTTGTCGGACCGGTACGCGAGGTACGCCCGGTTCTCCACCACCGATTCCTGCACCCGCTGGGCCGCCGCCGGGGCCGCGCCCGCGAGCAGGAACGCCGCGACTCCGGCCCAGGCGAGGATCGCCTGGACCGGGACGCGGCGGCCCGTGCCCGTGAACGCGGAAAGAAAGCTCATGTCGGCAGCGGCCCGTTAGCGGTTTACTTGACCTGCACCCGGACCCAGAAGAACCGGCTGGCGGCGGGCGCCAGCGACGGCAGCGACGCCGTGACCGTCCCGCTCGACTCGCCGATGGTCCACCCGCCCGCGTCGCCCGTCGCGGACTGGTAGGTCACCGCCGCGGGGAGCGGATCGCTGACGCTGACCGTGTTGGCCTGCGAGGCGCCGCCGTTGGTGACGGTGATCTTGTACTGGATGAACTCGCCCGGGAGGACCCGGTCGGCACCCGTGATCGCCGTCGTCTGGTTGTCGCGGAACGCCTCCTTGGTCATGGTGATCGCAGCGCGGATCACCGTGACGGTGTAGTCGCCCACGTCCGTGGTCGTCGGGGCTGCGGCGTCGGTCGCGGTGAGCTGCAGGTTGGAGCTGGCGCCCGCCGCGGCGCCGTTGGCCACGGTGTAGACCACGTCCACCGTCACCGTCGCGCCGGCGCCGACGGCGATGGAGCCGGTGCTCCCCGCCGTCCCGTTCACCGAGACGATGCTGACCACCGCGCCGTTGGTGCTGTTGGCCGACAGGTTGAAGGTGCCGCCCACGCCGCCGGAGTTGGTGAGCGTGTAGGTGGCGGTGTACTGCGTCCCGTTGCTCGGGAGCCGCGACACCGTCCCGCCGTCCGGCGTCACCGAGATGTTGGCGATCGCCGTCGGATTGATGCTGGTGGTGGACGTGTCGCTCGTCCCGGTGCTGCGGCGCGAGGTCGCGGTCAGCGCCAGCGGGATGGTCGCTCCGCCCTGCCCGGGGGCCACGGTGTAGACCACGGTCACCGCCACGTTGCCGCCCGCGATGATCCCCATCCCGGCGAGCGCCGTGTTGAGGTCGGTCAGCGTGGGGTAGACCGTCGAGCCGATCTTGTAGCCGGTGACGGTGACGCCCGCGCCGGCCGACACGGAGACGGTGAGCGAGTCGAGGCCGTTGCCGTTGTTGGTGAGCGTGTAGGTGAGCTCGTTCCCGGTGCTCGGGCTCAGCGGGGTCGCCGTCGCGGGCGAGGTGACGTCCACGCCGGCCGTGAAGCCCACGGTGACGTTCACGCTCGCCGTCACCGGCGTGTACGTGTTGCTGTTGGCGTCCGTCCAGCTCGCGGTCGCCGTGTTGGTGATGACCGTGCCTTCCGGCGTGGGGCTCTGGGCGAAGGCCGGCGCCGCGGCGAGCGGCACCAGCAGCAGCCCTGCGAGCGCGATCCTACTAAGCGTGCTCCTCATGTCCTGGTTCCGTGTCCTTGGTGAGAGAGAAGGAAGGATCAGCGCCCGCTCCCGCCCGCCGCGGGCGCGGCGAGACGGGCGTCGAACTCTGCGGTGACGGTGGCTCCCGGGGCGACCCACCCGCCCACGATCCACCGCACGTGCGTGTACCGCTCGGGCGCGGCGGGGCGCTGCACCCGCCGGCCGTCCACCAGCACCTCTTCCATCGGCTGCGCCGAGAAGCTCCGGCCCCCGTCGATGGAGTACTCCGCCCGCGCGTCGTCCCGGGTGGCCCGGGTGGACCCCGGGACGAAGCGGACGCCGCCCGGGAGCGGGTTCTTCAGCTCCACGCCCCGCACCGGCCGCCCCACCACGTTGGTGAAGCGCAGGCGGTAGCGGAGCACGTCGCCCGGGCGCGCCGTGGCGTCGCGTCGCGGCGCGCCCCGGGCCGCCTCGGCGGCGGCGGTGCGGTTGTCCGCCGTCACGGTGAGCGCCTGGGGCTTCGCGGCTTCCTGCGCGAACGCGGGGGCGCTCAGCAGGAGCGGGACGAGCAGGAGCAGACGGTACGGGAGCCTCATGGTTTCTCCAGCGTTGGGGAGTGAATCGGCCCCGCGGGGCCGGAAAAGACGATCGTCATGCGCTCAACGGATGCGCGCCACGAAGCGGAGGTTCCCGGACGACTGGACGACGTCGGCGGGGAGGGTGCCGTTGAGCGTCCAGCGGATGCGCTGCACGCAGGCGTCGAAGCCCGCGGGCGCGCCGCACCCCCCGCTGGCGGGGGTGTGCGTCCAGGTGGCGCCCCCGTCGGCCGAGTAGACCACCGTGGTGGTGATCCCGCCGGGGAGGGTCTCCTGGACGCTCCCCAGCTTGAACAGGAGCTGGGTCGGGAGGAGGTCGGTGACCACCACGCCGGTGGCGGCCCCCTCGCCCCCGTTCCCGAACTGGAGCGTGTAGGTGAGCTCCGTGCCCGGGGGAGAAGTGGTGGCCGGCGAGACCAGCTTGGAGAGGGTCACCGAGGGGACCACGCGGCGCACCTCCGCCCATCCCTCCGCCTGCACGGCCGGCTGGGTGACGGAGCGGGCCTTGAGGTACAGGACGTCGTCGGCCAGACCACCCACCGCCACCGTGTACCACACCGTGAACACCCCCGAGCCGCCCAGCGCCAACGGGATGCGCACGCTGTCCGGGCGGATGCGGGTGGTGATCCCGGGGCCCGTCACCGAGTCCACCGTCGCGAACAGCGGCGTCCCGGTCACGCGAGCGATGAGGTCGAAGCTCTCCGCCACGTTGGAGGTGTTGGTCACCGTGTAGGTCTGCGGGTACGCCGTCCCCGGGAGCCTCCGCACCGGCGAGGAGAGCCCCTGCGGCGTCACCGTCACGGCGTAGGTGGCCACGGTCACCGTGGCGGTGGCGGTGCCCAGCAGGGTGACCCCCGCGTAGGCCCGCGCCGTGTTCACGTACTGCCCCGCGGTGGACGGGATGGTGGCCGTGTAGATCAGGGTGAGCGTCCCGCCCGGGGCCACGGTGTACGGCCCGCGCCACTTGAGCGTCCCGGTGGAGGACCCGGCCGGGACCGAGCCCGAGTTGGCGGCGGTGACCCCGCTCCCCCCGGCGATCCCCACGTAGACCACCCCGCCCGGGAGGACGTCGGAGATGGAGTCGATCTCCGCCGTGAAGGACGAGGGGTTGGAGACCGACACCGTGTAGGTGACGGTGCCCCCGCCCACCAGCGTGGTCGGGGAAGCGCTCTTGGAGACGCCGAACGGGTTGGTGGCCCCCGGGAGCGTCGGCCCCACGAAGGTCTCGTAGTTGGACGAGTACTTGAGCTGCGTCCCGCTGAGCTGGTTGGAGTACGGCCGGGCCGTCGAGGTGACCCCCGCGCACAGGTACTTGAAGTAGTACCGGATGGTGGCCTGCTGCCCGTTCCCCGTCTGCTTGGCGTTGGCGGTGAAGTACTGCCGGTTGGCGGTCCCGGACGGGATGGCGAGGATGTTGGAGACGGTCACCAGCGAGCCGACCATCTGGAAGCAGCCGGCGTTGAACGTGGCGTTCCCCACCGGCTGCAGGTCGTAGGTGGTCCCCACGTCCGCCCCGCCGAAGTCGTAGGTGACGTCCAGGTAGATCGTCTGCCCCACCACCGCCCCCGCCCCCAGGGTCCCGTTCACCAGCACGCCGCCCGCCTGGGCGCTGATCATGCTCTTGGTGGTGACCGTCCCCGACCCCGAGGTGGACCCGGGCGACGAGTCGGTGACCGACATGGTCAGCGTCGCGGACACCCCGAACGAGCAGGGATAGCTCACGAACCAGTAGACGGTCCGGGACGCCCCGGCGGCGAGGGAGCCGAGGTACTGGCTCGACGCCTGCCCGCCGGCGAGCGCGATCCCGCCCGCGAAGCCGGTGATGGCGGCCCGCAGGTTGGTCTGGGTGGTCCCGGAGGTGTTGGTCACCCGGAACGCCACGTAGGTGGCCTGCGGGCCGGTGCACGGCTGGTTGCTGTCGAGCGTCAGGTCCGCCGAGCTGACCATGGTCACCGACACCACCGGCGCCCGCACGCTCCCCGCCGTCGTCGCGTGCGCGGCGGCGAAGGAGCAGAGGGAGAGCGCCAGTGTCACCCAGGCGGCCAGGAGGCGACGGGACATCGAACCGGGTCGGGAGGTAAGAAGCGCTGCCCGACGGCAGACCCCCGGTCGGGGGATGCGGCGGGCGCGGTGCGTGCTCGGACTATCGGGAATCTCGGCGCAGCGAGGGAGGGCCTCGGTACAGCCTGCGCGGGTCGGGGGGAGTGTGTCCGGCTTCGTTCTGCGGGTGCATAATAACGATACACGGCACTCTCACGTACGATCAGCTCAACTTCTTATTCATCAACATTTTACAATGCAATGCCCCTTTAGAAGCTTGCGATTCGTTCCCGAACGGGAACGAAATCGGCGGATATGGCCTCGCTACGGATGTTCTTTACGCATCCGTAATGCGCGTTCCGCTTATTTCCAGACAGTGCACAAAGGTTGATCGGCCGCCACCGTAAGCTTTCTCGACACCCGCCCCATCCTGTTGAACAGCAAACGTTTACGAACACCAGCCGGCGCAGGCGTCCGGATACTGTACACCCCCTCCGTTCGAACCGGCACCACAAACATCAACCACACAACAACTTAGCTCAATTTTCGATGCGGCCCGGCTCTGGCCTGGTAACGGTGCGTCCACGCACCCGCGCCCGACCGGAGCCCTCGCATGCAGCACGACCGCCGCCCCGCCCGTCCGTCCGCCCCCGCGCTCCTCCTCTGCTCTCTCCTGGCGCTGGGGGGGTGCGGCGACTCGCCCACGGGCGTCGCGGCCGCGCCGGCCGCGACTGCGGCGGACACCGCCTCGGTGACCCTCGCCCTCCCCGGCGACACGGCGGCGCTGGCGCCCGCCGCGGGGCGCGTTCTCGCCCTCGCCGCGGAGTCGCGCTGGCTGCACGACCTCCCGGTGCTCGACGCGGCCGCGCTCGCCGCCGGGCGCGTGGTCGCGGCCGCCCCGGGGAGCGCCACCCTGCGCGTGGAGACGCCGGGGAGGGCCCCCGAGCTCCTGCGGGTCCACGTCCGCCCGCCCCGCCCGCTGGTGCTCGCCGCCTCCGTGGCCCCGGGCGCGGACGCCGACACCCTGGTGCTGCGCGGCTGGCGGCTCCGCGACCTGGCCGGCGACGCCGTGAGCGCCGGGACCGACGTGGCACGCGCGCTGGGCGGCGACAGCGCCACCCTCCGCCTGGCGCTCCCGCCGGTGGCCGACGGCGCCTGCGTCACCGGCGCCCCGCGGCAGGCGGTGAGCGTGCGCGGCGGCGACGCGGCCCCCGGCCTGGCCGTCACCCGCTCGCGCCGCGGCGACCTCCGCCTCGCGGTGGGCGAGGCCGTGCGCCTCACCGCCGAACAGGCGGCGTGCCTCCGCTTCGCCCCGGCGGCGGGCGGGCGGTACGCCCTGGCCTTCCTGGACACCCGCAAGCTCCGCGACGCCGAGGCGGGGTTCGAGGGGTACGCCCCCTCCCCCCTTGCCTACGCCGTGACCGTGGCCGAGGCCGGGAGCGCGGCGCCCGCCCCCGCCGCGGCGCTCCGCGCCCCGCTGCGCCCGGCCTCCGACGTGCTCCGCCCCGCCCTCGCCGCCGGCTCCGGGGAGCCGGGCGCGCTGGTGGGGCGCGCCTCGCCGTGGACCGAGGGGGAGCGCTTCCCCGTGCAGGACCCCGACGGGGCGGGCACCCTCACCGCACGGGTGGTGCGCGTCTACGGCGGGCACCTGGTCCTGGCCGTGGCCGAGGGCGAGGAGCCGGCGGGGGGGAGCGCCGCCTGGCTCGCCCGCGCCGACAGTGCTTTCGCCGGGGCGGTCGAGACCGCGTACCCGCTCCTCCGGGCGGCGCTCTCCCCCACCCTTCCCGTGACCAGCGCGGGCTCGGGGCAGATGCTGGTGCTGGCCCACCGCGGCGCGTCGGGGAGGCTGGGGACCAGCGTCACCGTCACGGCGGACGGGCGCAAGCGCTCCTACACCCTCCTCGACACCTCCTGGGAGACCACCGCGGCGGGGCTGCTGAAGACGCTGGCGCACGAGCTGGCGCACGCCTGGCAGGAGCAGTACACGTGGGAGACGCGCCCGGCCGGGGTGGGCGCCTCGGGCGCCACCACCGCCTGGGCCGTGGAGGGGAACGCCGAGCTGCTCGCCTCGGTGGCCGCCGCGCGCGCGCAGCGCCTGGGGCTGACGGGGAACTGGGACTGGGCGGCGGGGATGGGGGACGGGCGCCTGGCCCCCTACGCGCTCCTGGCCGCCAACACGCGGGGGGAGTTCACGCAGGGGTACGAGAGCGGGGCCAGCTTCGCGCTGGACCTGGCCGTCCGCCTGGTGCGGAGCGGGAGGAGCGAGGACGAGGCGCTGGCCCTGGTGTCGCGCGGGGCGCTGGACGGGTGGCACGGGTTCGACGCCCACGGCGGGCGGCGCGAGGGGCTGACGGCGCGGATGCGCCGCGCGCTGGACGCGGGGTGGGAGCCGGCCGGGGCGCTCCTGCGCTGGACGCTGAGCCAGGCCGTGGACGACCTCACGGCCAACCCGGAGTTCCAGAACCACGCCTTCCGCCGGGTGAGCACCGCCGCCCAGGGCCCCGCGCTCGGGTGGCTCCCGCCCGCCGTCCTGCGCAGCGGCGGCCGCGCGGTCCGCGGCGACCCCGCCGCCCCCGCCACGGTGTCCGGGAACGCCGCGACGCTCACCTGGCGCTACGGGAGCCCCAACTACTTCCTGGTGGAGGACGGCGGCTTCGGGGGGGCGTACCGGCTGGGCGCGGCCGCGGGCGGCGCCCCGCTGCAGGGCGTCGCCTGGATGGTGATCCGCTATCAGTGAGGACGGGGAGGGTACTGCGGGAGCGGCGCCGCCCGGGAGTCCGGGCGGCGCCGTTTTCGCTTCAGGAGCGAATCTCCGCGCCGCCGAGCTCCGCGCTCGCCGTGCGGGGGGTGGCCTGCACCCGGACCTCGATCCCCTCCAGCACGCACGGGTGGGCGAAGTCGCCGCAGGCACCCTCCGAGGGCTTCAGCGCCGCACCGGCGACGGAGCGGGGCGAGGGGGCGTCCACACAGGCGGCGAAGACGACACCGAAGAGGAGCGCGGAGAGGGCACAGGCGAGGCGTGACATGGGAGTTCCTCCAACCATGGAATTGTCAGGGTGTCCAGCGGTGTCCACAAACCGTTGGACACCACCCAATACGGAATGGTTGGCCCGGAGTTTCACGAAGTTTTCACGGACCCCCGCCCGGAAACCCCAACTCGTTGTGCGGTAAAAAGTTGACG
>CAVTCB010000021.1:0-66403 GCA_963733105.1 uncultured Gemmatimonadales bacterium
GTGTCAACGCCGGGTGAAAGTCTGACAGAAGTGGCGGCCGAAAATCTGACAGTCGAGGGTGGGGGGCGAGCCCCAGGTTCGCCGCAGTTCCAAGCCGTTGATCTGTTATCCTACAGCTTGGGAGTCGGGGCGGAGCCCCGAGGCCCTTGCTCCTCCGCACCCTGCCACAGCGCCGCATGCTGACGCAGGCGGTAGCTGTTGCCCCGCACGTTGACGATGTGGCAGTGGTGCAGGAGCCGGTCGATCAGCGCTGCCGCCATGACCTCGTCGCCGAAGACCTCGCCCCACTCCTCGAAGCTCTTGTTGCTGGTCAGCACGGTGGAGGCCCGCTCGTAGCGATGGCTCATCAGCTGGAAGAAGAGCATGGCCCCGGTGCGGCTGATCGGCAGATAGCCGATCTCGTCGACGATCAGCAGCGCCGGATGGGTGAGCGTCTTCATGCGGCTGACCAGCTTGCCTGCGGCCTGCGCCTCTTCCAGCGAGCGGATCAGCTCGGCGAGGGTGCCGTAGTAGACCCTCCGTCCGCTCTCGGCCGCGGCAATGGCGAGGCTGATGGCCAGGTGGCTCTTGCCCACCCCGGGCGGGCCGAGGAAGACGACGTTCTCCCGACGCTCGACGAAGCCCAACTCGTGTAGGCTCTCGATCTGCTCCCTGCGCAGGCTGGGCTGGAAGGCGAAGTCGAAGCCGGCCAGCGTCTTGACCGCGGGAAGCCGGCTGGAGCGCATCGCTGCTTCTAAGCGCCGGGCGTTGCGCAGGGCAATCTGCGCCCCCAGCACGCGCTCGATCGCCTCAGGCGCAGTGAGGGAGCCGGCGTCGATCCCGGAGAGGATCTCGTCCAGCGCCTCCAGGGCGCCGGGCATCTTCAGGTCCGCGAGCTGGGCGCGGATGCGGTCTCGGCGCGAGAGCGGGACGCCTCTCATGCCGCACCCGCCGCGATGCGGGCGTAGGCAGAGAGCGGACGCCGCTCCACCTCCACGCGTGCCCCAGCCCCTTCAGCCAGGTCCACCACCGGCAGTGCCTTCGGCGCCGGGACCGGCTCCGGCGTCAGCAGGACGAGCGAGTGGTAGGCCCGCTCGGCCAGCGGGAGCAGGACCTGCTCCTCCTCGCGAGCGAAGCGCTCCCTAGGGCGCTCCTTCGTCGTCGCGTGGATCCGTACGTTGGCGGTCTCCGCCAGCCAGCGCGTTCGCTCCGCGTCCAGGTGGGTGTCACCCAGGAACTCCCGCCCGTAGACGAAGTTCTCCCGCACGTAGCGGATAGGTCGCTCCACCTTGCCCTTGGTCTTGGCCCGGTACGGGCGGCAGGCCCGCGCGCGGAAGCCCCAGTGCGCCGCGAAGCGCAGGAACTCCGCGTTGAGCACCAGCTGCCCGCCCTCCAGGCGCAGGTCGCGCGTGATGACGGCCTTCATCTGGTCGAAGAGCAGCTCCCGCGGCACCCCGCCGAAGAAGGCGAACGCCTCCTCCAGCCCCGCGAACAGGGTGCGCATGTCCTGCCGCGCGTAGAAGCGCAGCCACAGCAGCCGCGAGTAGCCCAGCACCACCACCAGCGCGTATCGCTTGCCCCAGGGGAACTTGAACTCGGCGAAGTCCACCTGTGCCTGCAAGCCCGGCGGCGTCTCGAAGCGCACCACCGGCTCCGGTGCCGCGCACGGTCGCACGCTGCGCACGAACTCCTTCAGCTGCGTGTAGCCGCCCCCGTACCCGGCGGCCTTAACCTCGTCGAAGAGCCGCACCGCCGAGAGGAGCGGGTACGCCTCCAGGCGCGCCACGATGATGGCACGGTACGGCTCCAGCTTCGTCGCCACCGCCGGGCGGGGGCCGTAGCGCACCGGCGCCTCGTCCAGGTCCCGGTCCAGCTGTCCGGTGCGGATCAGCCGGTGAATCGTATCCCGGCTCATGCCGAGCTTGCGCGCGATCTCGCTCTTGCTGAGTCCTTCGTCCAGATAGTGTCTGAGCAGCATCCGCTTCTCTCGTCCGATCACGGGCTCCTCCGCGCTGGGTGGAGGAGCCAAGTTGAGGGATCGGCTGCTCCGGCGCTTCACCTCCCGCGCTGGGCAGCCCGAGTGCGATGCCGACTGTCAGATTTTCGCCCGCCAGAAGTGTCAGATTTACATCCGCCGCTAACAATCGGGGCGTTTTTAGTTCAAGGAAGTGGAAAGTAAGGGCTACTGAAGAGCGGGCCGCGTCCAGACGAGTCGTATCACTCCCTCTCGCTGGAAGAAACGGCATCAGCACTGCCCAGAAGCATACGCCGGGCCTCTTCATGTGACACAACGTCGCCCTGATCCGCGGCCTCTAAGCCACGAGCCACCTTGGAGAGGAAGTACAGCCGATCCATCGCGTCTTCCACCGTCGCGTCGTCCGGGAGCCGCTCTACGGTTTCACGGAGCAGTTGCTTCGCACTGACGGACATATATGACCTCGGTACGTAGGGGAAGGCGGGAGACGCTCAGTTTACTCCCCGCCGCATGAGCAATCTATCCACCGGGGCGCAGGACGCGAAGAGCCCCGGCAACCTGAACGGCTGCCGGGGCTCGACCTTCTCAGCTCCCGCGGTAGGACTCGAACCTACGACCCTCTGATTAACAGTCAGATGCTCTAACCAACTGAGCTACGCGGGATCGGCCCCCCGTTTCCGGGGGAAGCGAAAACCATAACGGAGCGTCCGGGGCCTGTCAACCGTTTATCGCGCCCTGCAAGCTCTCCGGCATTCCGCCCGTGTCCCGGACGTCCTGGCGGGGAACATCCCGTGCCCGTCCGGGGTTGATACCCCACCCCCGACACGCCCGGTGTTTTCCGTCCGTTCCGCGGCCCGCGCCCGTGCGGGCGGGCGCCGCGGCGCTCCCAAGCCGCTGCCGTGCCGACGGTTGGGAACGGAACGTGCCTTTCGGTCCGGCGTTCGGGGGCCCGTATCGCCGTACCCCGTAGTACGCAGTTCTCGAAGGATTCCATGAAGCTGCACCCGTCCGCCCCCGCAGCCGCGGGACTCGCCGGCCTCCTCGTGGGGCTCGCGCTCAGCTCCTCGCGCTCCATGGGCGAGGTCAGGGACCGCGCGTCCGAGATCGCCGGCCTTCCGGCGCCCGGCGCGCTGGACCCGCTCCGCGCCCTCCCCCGCACCCGGCTGGTGGTGGCCATGGAGGACGCGCGCTCCGGGCTGGAGAGCGGCCGCCCGTGGGGCGCCTGGACCGAGCTGCGCGACCACGTCGAGGACCCGGGCGACGCCCCCGCCTCCGCCGTGCTCCTCGCGGCGCGGGCCGCCGCCGGGTGGGGCGGGTGGGGGCAGGTCCGCCGGCTCCTGGACGGCCGCCCCTGGCTGGACCGCGAGGGCGACGCGGAGGGGTGGCTCCTCCTGGGGAGAGCGCGCGAGGAGGCGGGGCAGCGCGACCGCGCCGTTGCCGCGTACCGGCGCTACGTGGGCTCCCCGGACGCGCGCTCCCGCGGGGTGGCCTACGCCCGGCTGGGCGCGGCGCTCGCGGACGCCCGGCGGCACCGGGAGGCCGCCGACGCCTTCGGGGCCGCGGCCGAGGAGATCCCCGCCGTGCGCGACTGGCTCCGCGCCCGGCAGGCGGAAGCGCTGGCCGCCGCCCGCGACCCGCGGGCGGTGGCCGCCTCGGCCGCGCCGGGGAGCAGCGGCGCCGTGCGGGTGCGCCAGGCCCGCGCCGAGGCCTCCTTCCGCACCGCCGCGGGCGACACCGCGGGCGCCCTGGACCGGCTGGAGCGGGAATCCCGCGCCCTCGCCGTACTGGGGTGGGGGGGCGAGGCCGCCCCGCTCTCCGTGGACCGGGCGCGCCTCCTCCGGGCGACCGGCCGCGCCGCCGAGGCGCGCGAGCTGCTCCGCGCCGTCTCCGCCGACAGCTCCGCGTCCGCCGACGACCGGCTCCTGGCCGCCCGCGTCCTGGGCGAGCTCGCCGACACCCTCACCGCGGCCGAGCAGCTCGCCCGCGCCGCCGCCTTCGAGGCCGCCGGGAAGCCCGGGCTCGCCGCGCGCTCCATCCGCCTGGCCATCGCCGCGGGGGCGCCCGACGACCCCGAGCTGCGGCTCCGCCAGGGGAAGCTCCTCTTCGAGGAGGCCGACCTGGAGCCCGCGCGCGCCGTGCTCCGCGACGCCGCCGCGCGCCTGGCCGACCCCGAGCGCGCCGCCGAGGCCGAGCTGTACGCCGCCCGCGCCCGGCTCCGCGGCGGCGACCGCGCCGGGGGGCTGGCCGCGCTCCGCGCCGTGGCCGAGACCCGCCCCGGGACCGCCGCCGCGGGAGCGGCGCTCTACTACCTGGGCGACGCCTCCGCAAACCGGGAAGCGGCCATCTCCTTCTACCGGCGCTCCGCCACCGTCGGCCGCTCCCCCGAGGCGCGGGAGGCGCTCTTCCGCCTGGGCGACCGGAGCCTCCGCGCCGGTGACCCCACCGGCGCCCGCCGCGCCTGGGAGGAGTACGCGCGCCGCTACCCGCGGGGCCCCGAGGCCGCGCTGGCCGCCTACAACGCCGGCGTCATGCACGAGCGGGCGGGGAGGGACGCCGAGGCGCGGGCCATGTACGACGCCGCCATGGCCGCCGACCCCGTGTCCTACCACGCCGTGCGGGCCGGGGAGCGGGCGGACGCCGACCCGCTGGCGCGCACCCTCCGCGAGCCGCACCCCTGGGTGGGGCTCCCCTCCGACGCCGTCGACGCCGCGGGCGCCGTGGCGCGCCTGGCGGCGCTGGAAGCCGCCGGGATGGAGGCCGAGTGGGCCGAAGAGCTGGGCTCCGCCCTCCACCGCTTCGAGCGGCGCCCCCTGGCCCTCCTGGGGGTGGCGGAGGGGCTCCGCGACGGGGGCCACACCATCGAGGCCATCCGGCTGGGGCGGCGGCTCCTGGAGGCCCGGGGCGGGCGCTGGGACCCGCGCCTGCTGCGGGTGGTCTTCCCCTTCCCCTTCCGGGAGATCCTGGTGGACGAGGCCGAGGACGCGAAGGTGGACCCCGCGCTGCTGGCGGCGCTGGTGCGGCAGGAGTCGTCGTTCGACCCCGGGGCCCGCTCCCGCGTGGGGGCGCGCGGGCTCGCGCAGATCATGCCCTCCACCGCGCGCTGGCTCGCGCCCGGGGCGGGAGTCCGCGACTTCCACGAGCCGCTCCTGGCCGTCCCCGAGGTCAACCTGCGGATGGGCGCCCGCTACCTCCGCGACCAGCTCCGCCGCTACGACGGTGCGCACGACCTGGCCCTGGCCGCCTACAACGCCGGCCCCTCGCGCGCCGACCGCTGGCGCCGCGAGCTCGGGTACGGGCGCGACGTGGACCGCTTCCGCGAGCGCATCCCCTTCGCCGAGACGCGGGAGTACGTGCAGGTGGTGCTGCGCAACGCCGACGTGTACCGCCGGCTGTACGGCCTCTGAGCCCGCTTCCCCCGCCCGGACCTCCCGGGCCTTTCCGGTTGACCGCGCCGAGCCGCCGGTGGTAAACTAGCTCCGTCCCCCCGGAGCGGCGGCTCCGCGCCATGCACGCAGGTAGTCCCCATGCGCTTCCACCCCTTCCTCCTCCTCTTCGCCGTCCTGGCCGGTCCCGCGCTCACCCCCGGCGCCCCGGAGGCCCAGAGCCTGCGCGGGTCCCGGACCGCCGTGGACCGGACGTACCGCAGGGCCGTGGACGGCGACCTCCACTTCCACCGCAACGCGGGGAGCGTCCGCAGCTCCGTGCGGAAGGGGACGCTGGTGCGGCTGAAGGGGAACGAGAACTACCGCGTGTTCGCGGTCAACTACCCGTACCTCCTCCCCGCCACCGCCACCTTCGTCACCCGCCTGGCCGAGCAGTACCGCGACGCCTGCGGGGAGAAGATGGTGGTCACCAGCGCCGTCCGCCCCAAGACCTTCCGCCTCATCAACAGCGTGGACAAGTCCGTCCACCCCGCGGGGATCGCGGTGGACATCCGCAAGCCGGGGCGCTCCGCCTGCGGCCGGTGGCTCCGCCAGCGCCTCCTGTACCTGGAGGGGCAGGGGGTGATCGACGCGACGGAGGAGTTCCGTCCGCCGCACTTCCACATCGCCGTCTTCCCGCAGCCGTACCTCCGCTACGTGGGCCGCACGCCGGGCGCCGAGCCCGCGAAGGCGAGCGCGGCGAAGACGGGGCGCGTCCGCACCGCCGCCGCCCCCGCGCGGACGGCGCGGCGCACCCACCGCGTGCGCCGCGGCGAGACCCTGTCGGAGATCGCCCTCCGCCACGGGACCAGCGTGCAGCGGCTCAAGTCGGCCAACTCCATGCGGTCGTCGCGGATCCGGGTGGGGCAGGTGCTGGTGATTCCCGCTCGCTGAGTTTTTCGGGATGGGAAGGGTTCGGGCGTGCCCCCCGCTGGCGCGGGGGTCGGGCTGCGGCTCCGTAGGGAACGATACAACCGTTCCCAACGGAGTCGAGCCTCCGCAAACTGCGCGGAGTCTCGCCCCTTCGGGCTCGCATCCCTCACGCAACTGCTTACCGTACGGTTAGTTGTAGTAGAAGGTGCCCACGGGAGGAGGTGGGGTGCTCCCGGAGGAATCCGCACTGTTTGAGCGAAGCGAGTTGGCGGATTCCGGAGGGAGCGCCCCGCCGACGACCCACGCAGCAAACGTCCCCGTCTCCGCCGCAGCGTGTCCCCCGCTGGTGACACGATCCCGGAGGCCCGCACTCCCCAGGCGCGGGCCTTCGCGCGTCCGGACCTCCCGCCGTTCCTGGAAAAACCTCCCAAATCGTTGTGCTGCAACGAGGTGGATGCCGACCTGGCACCACCCTTGCCTTGTTCCCCCGGCTCAAATCGGTGAGACCACGGCAAGGAGCGACCCTATGAATACGTTGATCCGGGGATTCGGGCGGCTGGCGCTCGCGGCGTCCCTCCTGGCGGGGGCGGGGTGCTCGCAGCTCGGCCAGGCCGGCGACATCCTGGGTGGGGTGCTGGGCACGGGCGGGATGGGCGGCATGGGCGGGAGCCAGAACCAGGTGACGGGCGAGATCCGCGGCGTGGACGCCCGCGGGCAGCGCCTCGAGATCCGGGCGCAGGACGGCCGCAGCGGGGTGGTGTACTTCGACTCCCGCACGCGCGTGATCTACCAGCAGCGGGAGTACCAGCCGTCGGCGCTGGAGCAGGGCGACTACGTCACCATGCGCATCCAGCAGGACCAGCAGGGGAGAGCCTACACCGACTACATCGAGGTGCAGCAGAGCGTGCAGGACCGGGGCGGCACCGGGTCCGGCGGCGGCGTGTCCGGGCAGGTCCAGCGGGTGGAGGGGAACGTGTCGAACGTGGACACCTCGCGCGGGACCTTCCAGATGCGCGACCGCTACGGCGCGACGCTGGTGGTGTCGCTCCCCTACGCCGCCAGCCGCACCGACGTGGACCGCTTCCGCCGGCTCCGCAACGGCGACTTCGTGCGGGCGGACGTGCGGATGCTGAGCGAGCAGCGCGCCGACCTGGAGCGGTTCCTCTGAGGAACTAAGGGGACAGGGGACAGGGGACAGGGAACAGCCTGCGACCAACGAACGACGGGGCGGCGCCGCGAAGGTGCCGCCCCGTCTTTTTTCGTCGACGGGTCAGCGTCTCGAGTCGATCCAGGCCAGCAAGGCCTCTCTCTGGCTCTCCCCGATCCAGGTGAGCTGCCTGTATCCCTGCACTTCCGGCAACAGCACGATCCTGTCGTCCTGGGTCGGGCTCAGGCGTATCCGGGCATTCATCCCCATGCCACGGCTCCCGGAGGGTGCGCCGATCGAGAAGAGCTCGTTCGGCTCCACGTCGACCGTCTCCCAGCGGCCCGCCGGCAGAGTGCTCCGGGAATGAACCGTGTAGAGCGGTCCCTGGCTCCGGGTGATCCGGACCTCGAACCGTGGTGGAACCTGAACGATCTCACCCAGCCGGAATGGGCCGACGGGTTGAAGGACACCCTGGTTTCTCGGCTCGAAGCCCATGAACTGCGCCCCGAGCCACCGGAAGCTGCTGAACGAGACGACCGCACTGTCCGCCGCCCGCCGCACACTCTGCCCACCCGAGCTGGCAAGCGCCCCCTTGGCCAGGAGCTGTCCGGTGACCACCTGGCCCCGCCGGTTCCATGCACGAACGGTGTAGGACTTCGCGCCGATGAGCGCGGAAATGGCGGGGCGCACGGGTGAGCCGTCCAGAGTGGTGGCACGGCAGGTCGGAGCGGGCGCGACGTCCGCCGCGCGGAGGATTCGTACCGAATCCAGACGGATGTATGCTCCGTCGGCCGTGGACAGGGCGGCATCGAGGTTCAGGAGCTTCGCGACCCGGAGGAAGGCCGAGTCGGAGGAAAGGCGCTCCCAGCGCAGCTCCATCGTTTCCCAGGCGTTGCCCGGTCCCTGCACGCTGTCCGCCGCACTCGTGAAGGTGTAGCACCCCGTGTTCAGGTTCGTGAGGTCGTAGGCGGCCCCCACCTCGATCCCCGCGCCTACGGAAGGCTCGGGAAGCAGGATCCAGTTGTCGGTCAGCGGATGCCGCATCGAGACGGGGACCGGGCCCGTCTCTCCACGGGGCGCGCAGGAGCACAACGGGAGAACGAGAAGCGCGCAGAGTACCCTGGCATTCATGCGTACACCCCCAGCTCCTTCACCAGGAACGCCAGCTTGTCCGCCTCCTCCTCGATCTGCATGGAGGTCGGCTTCCCCGCGCCGTGGCCCGCGCGCGTCTCCACCCGGATCAGCACCGGGGCCGGACCGCCCTGCGCCGCCTGGAGCGCCGCCGCGTACTTGAACGAGTGCCCCGGCACCACCCGGTCGTCGTGGTCGCCCGTGGTGACCAGGGTGGCCGGGTAGCGCGTCCCCGGCACCAGGTTGTGCAGCGGCGAGTAGGCGTACAGCCAGGGGAACTGCTCCGGGTCGTCCGCCGAGCCGTACTCGGGGACCCACCCCCACCCGATGGTGAACCGGTGGAAGCGGAGCATGTCCATCACCCCCACCGCCGGGAGCGACGCCCCGAACAGCTCCGGGCGCTGGTTCACCACCGCCCCCACCAGGAGCCCGCCGTTGGAGCCCCCGGAGACCGCCAGCTTCCCCGGCGAGGTGTACCCCTCGCGGACCAGGTGCTCGGCCGCGGCGATGAAGTCGTCGAACACGTTCTGCTTGCGCTCCAGCATCCCGGCGCGGTGCCACTCCTCCCCGTACTCGGCCCCGCCGCGCAGGTTGGGGGCGGCGTACACCCCGCCCATCTCCAGCCACACCAGCACGGAGACCGAGTAGGCCGGCGTCAGGTTCCAGCTGAAGCCGCCGTAGCCGTAGAGCAGGGTGGGGTTGCTCCCGTCGCGCTCCAGGTCGCGGCGCCGGGTGACGAACATGGGGACGCGCGTCCCGTCGCGGCTGGTGAAGAACACCTGCTCGGTGACGTAGCGCGAGGCGTCGAAGGTGGTCTTCGGCGTGTACACCGCCTCCGTTGCCCCCGTGCGCAGGTCGTGCCGGTAGATCCCCGAAGGGTGCAGGAAGGAGGTGAAGGAGTAGAACACGTCCCGGTCGCCCTGCCGGCCGGAGACGATCCCCACGGTGCCCAGGGTGGGGAGCTCCAGGTCGCGCACCGGGGCGCCGGAGAGGTCGAAGATCCGCACGCGCGAGTGGGCGTCCTGCAGGTACGAGGCGACGAAGCACCCGTCCACGATCCGCGCCGAGGTGAGCACGTTCTCCGTCTCGGCCACCACGGTGCGCCAGGCCGGCGGCGCCGGGTCGCGCAGCTCCACGGCGACGATGCGGCCGCGGGGGGCGTCCAGGTCGGTGCGGAGGAAGAGGACGGGGCCGTCGTTCCCCACGAAGTCGTAGAGGGCGTCGTCCCGGTCCAGGAGGCGCGCCATCTCCCCCCCCACGCGCGGGGCGGCCGGGTCGCCCAGCTCCATGACGTGGACGCGGGTGGTGGGGGCGCTCCCCCGCCACACGGTCACCACCAGCCATCGCCCGTCGTCGGTCACCCCGGCGGAGAAGCCCAGGTCGGGGGCGTCGGGGCGCTCGTACACCAGCACGTCCTCCGACTGGGGAGTCCCCACCCGGTGGTAGTACAGGCGCTGCCCGCTGAGCGCGGAGGTGAGCGCGTTCCCCTCCGGCTCGGGGTAGCGGGAGTAGAAGAACCCCCCGCCGTCCCGGGTCCACGAGGCGGTGGAGAACTTGATCCACTTCAGCACGTCCGGGAGGTCGCGCCCGGTGGACACCTCGCGCACCCGGAACTCCTGCCAGTCGGAGCCGCAGGAGGAGACCCCGTACACCAGCTTCTCCCCGTCGTCGGAGACCACGCTGGTGGAGAGGGAGACGGTGCCGTCTTCGGAGAGCGTGTTGGGGTCCAGCACCACGCGCGGCTCGGCGCCCGGCTCCGGCTGCACGTACAGCACCGACTGGTTCTGCAGGCCGTCGTTGCGGTAGAAGAAGACGCGCCCGCCCTCCCGGAAGGGGACCCCCCAGCGCGGGTAGTCCCACAGCTCGGTCATGCGGCGCTCTATGGCGGCGCGCTGCGGGACCGAGGCCAGGTAGGCGGAGGTGAGGCGGTTCTGCGCCTCGATCCACGCCCGGGTGTCGGGGGCGTCGGTGTCCTCCAGCCAGCGGTACGGGTCGGCCACCCGGGTGCCGTGGTAGTCGTCCACCTGCTCCACGCGCCGGGTGGCGGGATAGCGGGGCCCCCCGTGGTCCTGCTCGTGGACCATGGCTCAGGCGGCGGAGTGCGGGGCGTCGTCCGGGTAGCGGAGGACGAAGCCCTCGCCCTCCGGGGCCGCGTCCACCTCCACGGCGCCGCCGTGCTCCAGCCGCCCGAAGAGGATCTCCTCCCCGAGCGGGCGCTTGACCTCCTCCTGGATGAGCCGGGCCAGGGGGCGGGCGCCGTTGAGCGGGTCCAGGCCGCGCCGGGCCAGGCGGGCGCGGGCTTCCGGGGTGGCCTCCAGCGTCACCCCCCGGTCGGCGAGCAGGTCGTTCAGCTCCGCCAGGAAGCGGTCCACGATCCGCTCCATCACCGCGAGGCCGAGCGGGGCGAAGGAGATGCGGGCGTCCAGCCGGTTGCGGAACTCCGGGGTGAAGGTGCGCTCGAAGGCGCGCTCGTCCTCCCCCTCCCCCGTCTCCCCGCCGAAGCCCATCCGCCGGCGGGACAGCTCCTCCGCGCCCACGTTGCTGGTCATCACCAGGATCACGCTGCGGAAGTCGGCCTGCTTCCCGTTGTTGTCGGTCAGCTTCCCGTAGTCCATCACCTGGAGGAGGATGTTGAAGACGTCCGGGTGCGCCTTCTCCACCTCGTCCAGGAGGAGGACGGCGTGCGGGGTGCGCCCCACCGCCTCGGTGAGGAGCCCGGCCTGGTCGAAGCCCACGTACCCCGGTGGGGCGCCGATCAGCCGCGACACGGTGTGGCGCTCCATGTACTCCGACATGTCGAAGCGCACCAGCTCCATCCCCAGCGTCTCGGCCAGGGCGCGGGCCACCTCGGTCTTCCCCACGCCGGTGGGGCCGGTGAACAGGAAGGAGCCGATCGGCTTGCGCGGGTCGCGGAGCCCGGCGCGCGCCAGCTTCACCGCCGCGGCCACCTGCTCCACCGCGCGGTCCTGCCCGAAGACGCGGGCCTTGAGGTCCGCCTCCAGCGAGCGCAGGCGGTCGCGGTCGGAGACGCTCACCGTCTTCGGGGGGATCTGCGCCATGGTGGCGAGGATGGCCTCCACCTCCGCCGCGTCCACCAGGGGGACCCCCTCCTCCTCCGCGTGCTTCAGCTTGATCCCCGCCCCGGCCTCGTCCAGCACGTCGATGGCCTTGTCGGGGAGCCGCCGGTCGTGCAGGTAGCGGTGCGAAAGCTCGGCGGCGGCGCGGAGCGCGTCGTCGGCGTAGCGCACGCCGTGGAACTCCTCGTACTTCGGGCGGAGCCCCTCCAGGATGCGGACGGTGTCCTCCACCGAGGGCTCCCCCAGCTCCACCTTCTGGAAGCGGCGCGCGAGCGCCCGGTCCTTCTCGAAGTGCGAGCGGAACTCCTCCCAGGTGGTGGAGCCGATGCAGCGCAGCCCGGCGGCCAGGGCGGGCTTGAGGAGGTTGGAGGCGTCCATGGCCCCGCCGCTGGTCATCCCCGCGCCCACCAGGGTGTGGATCTCGTCCACGAAGAGGATGGCGTGGGGGCGCTCCTCCAGCTCGCGGAGCACGGCCTTGAGGCGCTCCTCGAAGTCGCCGCGGTAGCGGGTCCCGGCCAGGAGCGCCCCCATGTCCAGCGCGAAGATCTCGGCCTCGCGCAGCGGAGCGGGGATCTCGCCGCGGTGGATCTTCCACGCCAGCCCCTCCACCAGCGCGGTCTTCCCCACCCCCGGGTCGCCCACGAAGAGGGGGTTGTTCTTGCGGCGGCGCGAGAGGATGTGGATGGCGCGCTCCACCTCCCGGTCGCGCCCGATCAGCGGGTCGATCCGCCCCTCCGCGGCCAGCCGCGCCAGCGGGACGGTGAAGCGGGCCAGCGCCCCGCCCACCGCCTCCCCGGCGCCTTCCTCCTCGTCCTCCCCGGCGGGGCCGGGTGCAGGCTCGTCCTCCGGGCCGTGGGAGGCGGCGCGCATCAGCCCCAGCCGGGTGGCGCCCGCCTCCTCCAGGAAGTGCACGGCGAAGGAGTCGGGCTCGTCCCACATGGCGATCACCACGTGCGCTCCCGACACCTCGTCCTTGCCGGCGCGGAGCACCTGCAGCGCCGCCTGCTGCACCACCCGCCGGAAGGCCAGCGTGAGCGTGGGCTCCACCGGGTCGTCGTCGTCCGGGCCGGCCTCTACCTCGTCGTCCAGGAAGCGGTCCAGGCGCGTCTTGACCCGCTCCACGTCGGCGCCGGCGCGGTCCACGGCGGAGGCGGTGCGGGCGTCGTGCAGCAGGGCGAAGAGCAGGTGCTCCAGCCCCGCCATGTCGTGCCTGCGCCGCGCCGCCTCCAGGACGGCGAGGCGCAGGGTGACTTCCAGCTCGGGGCGCAGCGCGGGGTTGGGCATCTTACTCGGGCTCGATCGTCAGCAGCAGGGGGAATCCCTCCTCGCGGGCGGCTTCGGTCACCTGCTCCACGCGGGTCTCCGCCACCTCGCGAGTGTAGGTCCCGGCCACTCCCACGCCGTGGGTGTGGACCTCCAGCATGATCTGCGCGGCCTCCGTGGCCGACCTGCGGAAGAAGCGCATCAGGACGTCCACCACGAACTCCATGGTGGTGTAGTCGTCGTTGTGGAAGAGGACCCGGTACAGGCGCGGCGCGCGCGCGCGGGTCCGCTCCTCCAGGAGGAGCTCCTCCCTCCCCCCCGGAACGCCCGCCGGAGGGTCCGCCGCGAAACGCGTAAGCGTAATACCTGACATGGATTGCGGAGCTTGACCGGCCCCCGCAAAGGGGCGATGTTCAACGACTTCCACGACGCCGGGACTCCCGTCCGGCTCCAAGTTGCAACCTCGCCCCGTGCTTGCGCCAGGGCTCCGCAGGGAAACGGGCCGATACTCCTCCCCATGCTCCACCAGCCCCCTGATACCCCCTCCCCCGCGCGGGGATTCACCCCCCCCGGCCCCGGCGGGCGCCGCCTGCTCATGGCCGCGGCCGCCCTGGGGTACGCCGCCCTGCTGGCGCCCCTCCTCCGCGCGGCGGGGCCCGCGGCCGTCGCGGCGGCGCTCCTCCCGGTGCTGCTCGCCGCCTGGCTCGTGGGGCGGCGGATGGAGGAGCGCGCGGCGGAGCTCGGCGCCGCCAACCGGGCGCTCCGCGAGGGCGAGGAGCGGTACCGCGCCTTCCTGGAGCACAGCTCCGAGGGGATCTGGCGCTTCGAGTTCGACCCGCCGATCCCCGCCGGCCTTCCCCCGGAGGAGCAGATCCGGGAGGCGTACCGGGGCGGACGGCTGGCCGAGTGCAACGACGCCATGGCGCGGATGTACGGCTTCACCCGGGCCGGGGAGATCGTGGGGGCGCGGCTGGGCGACCTCCTCCCCCCCGGCGAGCCGCAGAACGTGGCGTACCTGGACGCCTTCGTCCGCTCCGGCTACCGCCTGCTCGACGTGGAGTCGGCCGAGGTGGACCGGAACGGGGCGCCGCGCGTGTTCCGCAACAGCCTGGTGGGGGTGGTGGAGGACGGCGTGGTGCGCCGCGTCTGGGGGGTGCAGCGCGACGTGACGGAGCACAGGCGCGCCGAGGAGGCGCTGCGCCGGAGCGAGGAGTACTTCCGCTCGCTCATCGAGAGCGTCTCGGACGTGATCCAGGTGGTCAACGAGGACGGGACGCTCCGCTTCGTGAGCCCCTCCGTGCGGCGCGTGCTCGGGTACGACCCCGGGGAGCTGGCGGGGGCGCGCGCCTTCGGGCTCTTCCACCCCGACGACCTCCCGGAGGCGGCGCGGGCGTTCGCGCGGGTGCTGGCCTCGCCCGGGGGCGAGCCCTGCCTGGTGGACGTGCGGCTGCGGCATCGGGACGGCTCCTGGCGCCTCTGCCAGGGGGTGGGGAGCAACCTGTTCGGGGACGCGGGGGTGCGGGGGTTCGTGGTGGCGTTCCGCGACGTGACCGAGCGGCGGGCCACCGAGGAGGCGCTCTCCGAGAGCCAGCGGCAGCTCCTGCACGCGCAGAAGATGGAGGCGGTGGGCCGCCTGGCCGGCGGGGTGGCGCACGACTTCAACAACATGCTCACCGCCATCAAGGGGTTCGCCCAGCTCCTCCTCCTGGACCTCCCGGAGCACGACCCGGGGCACCTGTACGCCCAGGAGATCCAGAAGGCGGCGGACCGCTCCGCGGCGCTCACCCGGCAGCTCCTGGCGTTCAGCCGGCGGCAGGTGCTCCAGCCGGAGGTGCTGGACCTGAACGCGACCGTGGGGGAGATGGACCGCATGCTCCGCCGGGTGATCGGGGAGGACGTCCACCTGGTGACGCTGCTGGACCCCGCGCTGGAGCGGGTGCGCGCCGACCCCGGGCAGGTGGAGCAGGTGCTCCTGAACCTGGCGGTGAACGCCCGCGACGCCATGCCCGCGGGGGGAAGCTGGTGATCGAGACCGGGAGCGCGGAGGTGGGGCCGGAGGACGTGCGCCGCCGCCCCTACCTGCGCCCCGGGCGCTACGCCTCCCTCTCCGTGCGCGACACGGGGCAGGGGATGGACCCGGAGGTGCAGGCGCAGGTGTTCGAGCCGTTCTTCACCACCAAGGAGCAGGGGACGGGGCTGGGCCTCTCCACCGTCTACGGGATCGTCAAGCAGAGCGGCGGCTTCGTGTGGGTGGAGAGCGAGGCGGGGCGCGGCACCTGCTTCCGCATCCTCCTCCCCCCCGCGCACGAGGAGGCGCGCTCCGTCCCGCCCTCCCCCTCGCCCGAGTCGATGGCCGACGGGGCGGGGACGGTGCTCCTGGTGGAGGACGAGGCGGCGGTCCGTCTCCTGACGCGCAAGATCCTGCAGCGGAGCGGCTACCGCGTGCTGGAGGCGGGGAGCGGCGCCGAGGCCATCCGCATCTTCGAGGGGCACCCGGGGCCCATCGACCTCCTCCTCACCGACGTGGTGATGCCGCGCATGGGTGGGGCGGAGCTGGTGGAGTACCTGGCCCCGCTCGCCCCGGACACCCGCATCCTCTACATGTCCGGGTACACGGACGAGGCCATCGTGCACCACGGCGTGCTGGACCCCGGGACGGAGTTCATCCCCAAGCCGTTCACCCCGGAGGCGCTGACGCAGAAGGTGAGGCAGGTGATGCAGGGGGCGTGACCGGCCGTCGGGGGAGGACCAGCCGGAAGGTGCTCCCCCCGCCCGGCTCGCTCCGCACCGACACGTCGCCGCCCAGGAGCCGCGCGAACTCGCGGCTCAGCGCCAGCCCCAGCCCCGACCCCCCCTCCCGGCGGGTGCGCGACCCGTCCACCTGGAAGAACGACTCGAAGATCCGCTCGTGGTGCTCCGGGGCGATTCCCGGGCCGGTGTCGGTCACCTCCACCACGGCGTGCTCCCCGTCCCCGTGCGCCCGCAGGACGATGCGGCCGCGCTCCGTGAACTTGATGGCGTTCCCCAGCAGGTTGGTGAGGACCTGGCGCACCATCCCCGCGTCGGTGAGCGCCCGCCCCACGCCGTCCACCTCGGTCTCCATCTCCAGCCCCTTGCGCTCCGCGGCTCCCCGCAGCGCCTCCGCCACCTCCAGCGTCAGCACCCGCAGGTCGGTCTCCTCCGCCTCCACGCGCTTCCGCCCCGCCTCCAGGCGCGCCATGTCCAGCACCTGCTCGATCAGCGCCATGAGGTGCCGCCGGGAGGTGCGCATCCGCTCCAGCGCGCCCCGCTGCGCGTCGTTCAGCGGGCCGTAGATCCCGTCCTCCAGGAGCGAGGCGTACCCCTCCAGGGCGTTGAGCGGGGTGCGCAGCTCGTGGCTCATCATCGCCAGGAACTCGCTCTTGGCGTGGCTGGCGGCCTGCGCCGCCTCGTAGGTGCGGGCGTTGCGCACCGCCAGCGCCGCCTGGTCGCCCAGGAGCGAGAGGACGCGCAGGTCGTCCCCGTCGAAGGGGCGCGACTCCGCGGTGGCCACCACCCCCAGCACGCCGAACACCTCGCCCCCCGTCCGCAGCGGCACCATCGCGAACTCGCTCACCCCCATCTCCCGGAAGTAGCCGGCGTAGTCGCCCTCCAACTCGGCGACGCGGAGCACGAACGGCCGCTCCGCCGCGGCCGCCCGGTCCGAGAGGCTCCCCGCCCGCTCCGACTCCATCCCCCGGAACGCCTCCATGAGCCCCACCCCCACGGGGGTCCGGAGCCGCGACCCGTCCTCCCCCGCGAAGACCGTCACCCCCGCGCCCTCCGCCCCGGTCAGCTCCTGCGCCAGCCCGGCGATCCGCTCCATCACCTCCCCCGGGTCGAGGGTGGAGGTGAGGGCCTCGGCCGCGGCCAGGAGGGCGCGGTTCTCCTCGGCCCTGCGCCGCTCCGTCGCGTAGACGCGGGCGTTGTGGACCGCGAGCGCCGCGGAGTCCGCCAGCGCCTCCAGGAGCCGGGCGTGCTCCTCCCCGAAGCCGCCGGCCCGGTTCAGCGCCCCCAGGATTCCCAGCGTCTCCCCGTACGCCCGGATGGGGACCAGCACCGCGCTGCGGAGCCCCATCCGCTCCGCGGGGGGGAGCACGGAGCCGGCGCGCGGGGCGGCCTCCGGGTCGTTGACCACCAGGGTGTGCCCTTCGGCCATGACCCGCTCCGCCATGGAGCCGGAGAGGGGGAACTCCGTCCCCTCCAGCTCCGCGAAGCTCCCCAGCGCGGGGCCGAAGCGGACCACGTCCCGCTCCCGGTCCGGCGTGGCCACCACGCTCCCCTCGGCGGCCAGAAGCTCCATGGCGTGCGCCCCCGCCATCCGGAGCACGTGCTCCGGGTCGAGCACGGAGACCAGCGCCCGCCCCATCTCCCGCAGCGCCCGGCTCTCCTCGGCGCGCATCCCCGCGTCCCCCGCGGCCTCCTCCGCCTCGCGGGTGCGCGCCAGGAGGGCCTGCTCCAGCCGCAGCCGGTCGGTGACGTCGAAGAAGGAGGCCACCCCGCGCGCCACCCGCCCCTGCGCGTCGCGGAGCGGGACGCCGGTCGTCACGATGGTCCGCTGTGTCCCGTCCGGGCGCTCCAGCACCATCTCCACCTCGCGGACCGTTTCCCCGGCCACCGCGCGGGTCAGCGGGAGCTGCTCCGGGGGGAAGGAGTCCCCCGTGGGGGTGAGGATGCGCCAGCGCGCCGTGTACTGGTCCGCCCCGTCCGCCGCCAGCTCCGAGGGGGGGCGCCCGCCCAGCTCCACCGCCGCCGGGTTCATGAACACGATCCGTCCTTCCGGCGCCTCGGCCACCACCACCCCCACGGGGAGCGCCTCCACCACGTCGTACAGGGCGCGGCGCTCGGCCTCCGCCGCGCGGCGCGCCGCCACCTGCTCGGTGATCTCCACCATCAGGAGGAGGAGGTAGCGCGGCCGCCCGTCCGGGCGGTGCTGCAGCGGCTTCAGCGTCCAGCGGAACCAGGTGACGCCTCGCTCGAAGCCGGCGAACTCGTACTCCGCCGCCTCGAACGGCTCCCCCGTCTCGGCCACCCGGCGGAAGAGCGCCGCCGTGCCCAGCTCCTCGAAGCGGGGGATGAACTCGTCGAAGCGGCGCCCCAGGATGCTCCCCGGGGCGCGCCACTCTCCCTCCAGGAACCCGTAGTAGGCGGGGTTGGCCTCGCGGACGGTGAAGGTGTCCGCGTCCATCAGGACGATCCCCGCCGGAGCGCCCTCCAGGATGGCGTCCAGCCGGGCCTCCCGGTCGGCCAGGGAGCGGCTCGCCGCCTCCATCCTCTCGCGCAGCTCCTCCACCCGCGCTTGCTCGGTGACGTTGCGGAAGCGGAGGCACAGCTCCCCCTCCCCCGTGGGGATGCCGTCCACCTCCCACACGCTGGTCGCCTCCCCCCCCTCCTCCCCCACCCGGAAGGCCACCGGGACGCGCTCCGCCATGGCGCGGCGCAGCTCCGCCCCCGGGGCCCCCCCCTCCCAGGCGGGGAAGATGCCCCAGAGCGGCCGGCCCTCCAGCTCGGCGGGGGACATCCCCAGGACCAGGCGCAGCGACGGGTTGGCGTAGCGGAGCGACCAGTCGGGGGCCACCACCGCCATCCCGTCCCGGTGGGACTCGAAGGCGCCGTAGGTCTCGCGGGGGCTCCTGGTCCGTGCCAAGGTCCTCTGCTCCGGGTGCGGCGGTCGGCGTAAATACCCTGGAATTCAGCCGTTCCGCAGAGGCAATTTCGCGGCCAGGTCCCTTCCGCGCCGGGGGTTCCACGCCCGGGGCGGAGCCCGTTTTTGCGAATCGTTTGTTTTTATCGTTCAGTATTGACTTAACGATCTGAACGCGATACCTTTCGCCCCTCGAAAAGTCGGCACCTGCAACCGGAGCGAAGATGCACCAGTCCGTCCAGCAGTTCGTGGAGCGCATGGGGCTGATGATGGAGGCGGACGGGCTCCCCCGGAGCGCCGGGCGGATCTTCGCCTTCGTCCTCCTGGCCGACGCCCCGCTCTCCCTGGACGAGCTGGCCGCCGAGCTCCAGGTGAGCAAGGCGTCGGTGAGCACCAACGCCCGGCTCCTGGAGCACGCGGGGATGCTGGAGCGCATCAGCACCCCCGGCGACCGGCGCGACTTCTACCGGATGCACCCGGACGCCTGGGAGCGGCTGCTCCGGGTGGCCCGCAAGCGCTGGGAGACCATGCGCGCCGCCCTGCTGGAGGGCGAGGCCGCCCTCCCGGCGGAGATGGGGACCGGCCGGGCCCGGCTCCGCGAGGCCGCCGAGTTCCACTCCCTCCTCCTGGGGGAGGCGGACTCCCTGATCGAGGGGTGGCGGGCCACCCGCCGCGCCGGGGCGGAGCGGAAAGTGTCCTGATTCCGTAAAGATGTAAGCAACCGCTTGCTTGCAGGGGTTCCGCCCCTTACCTTGGGTCCATGGACGTACGAGAGAAGCTTCTGCAGGCGGCGGTGAGGGTCTTCGAGGAGGCGGGCTCCCGGGGGGCGACCACCCGGCGGATCGCCGGCGAGGCCGGGGTCAACGAAGTGACCCTTTTCCGCCATTTCGGGTCCAAGGCCGCCCTCCTCTCCGAGGCGCTGCAGTGCGCGGCGCGGCACTCCCGGACGGCCGGCTTCCCGGAGGTCCCGCAGGACGCGCGGGCGGAGCTGACGGAGTGGTCGCGGATGCAGCTGGACCACCTCCACCGAGCCCGCTCCATGATCCGCACCTCCATGGGGGAGTTCGAGCAGGACCCCTCCCTGGCCCGCTGCGTGGGGGAGGCCCCGGCCCGGGTGGCCGACGAGCTCCGGGGATACCTGGAGCGGCTCCGCGACGCCGGGCTGGCGGACCCCGGCTTCGACGCCGGGGCCGCCGCGGGGATGCTGATGGGGGCGCTGTTCTCCGACGCGATGGGGCGCGACATCATGCCGGAGCGCTTCGCGTACTCCGCGGAGGAGGCGCCCGGGAAGTACGTAGAGCTGTTCCTGCGGGCCATCGGCGCCGGGCCGCCCGCGGGCTCCCGAGGGGGAAGTCCAGTCCACGACCCTTTTCCAGCTTCGGAATAGATGACCATTCGGTACGCAGGGAGGCGGGCGGCGCTGGTGGCGGCCGCGCTGGCGCTGGGCGCGGGGCCGCTGGCGGCGCAGGACCCGCAGCCTCGGACGCTGACGCTGTCGGAGGCGCTGAGCGCCGCCGCGGCCACCAGCGAGCAGGTGACCATCGCCCGCGCCGGGGTGACCCGCGCCCGCGGCGACCTGCTGCGCGCCCGCTCCGCGCGGCTCCCGCAGCTCAACGGCTCGGCGAGCTACTCGCGCGCGCTGGCCAGCCAGTTCGAGGGGCTCGGCGGGTCGGGGCCCGACACCACCACGCCCCCGCCCGCGTACTGCGAGGGGACGTTCACCCCCGACCCCACCCTCCCGGTGAGCGAGCGGGTGCTGCGGCTGGAGCAGCGTCTCGGCTGCCCGGGGGGCGGCGGGGCGTTCGGGGGGATCGACTTCAGCAACATCGGCTTCGGCGCCGAGAACACCTACAACCTGGGGCTGGACTTCTCCTGGTCGGTGTTCAGCGGCGGGCGGACCCAGGCCCAGTCGCGCATCGCGCGCGCCGGCCAGGCCGTCGCCGACATCGGGCTCACCTCGGCCGAGGCGCAGCTCCAGCTGGACGTGACGCAGGCGTACTTCGACGCGCGCCTCGCCGACCAGCTCCTGGGGATCTCGGAGGCGACGCTGGCCCAGGCCGAGGAGACGCTCCGGCTCACCGAGCTGGCCCGGCGGGTGGGGCAGCAGTCCGAGTTCGAGGCGCTCCGCGCCCGGGTGGCGCGCGACAACCAGCGCCCGGCGGTGATCCAGGCCCGCACGCAGCGCGACCTGGCGTACGACCGGCTGCGCGCGCTGCTGGACCTCCCCGAGGACCAGCCGCTCGCGCTCACCACGCCGCTGGACGGCGGCGCCCCGCCGGTGGGGGTGGCCTCCGACACCGCGTCGTCGACCGACCGGGTCCCGGTGCGCCAGGCGGAGCAGCAGGTGGTGGTGCAGCGGGAGCAGCTCCGGATCGCCCGCTCGCAGCGGCTCCCCAACGTGAGCCTGGTGTCGCAGTACGGGCAGGTGGCCTTCTCCCGCGACCCGTTCCCGGCGCTCAACTCCTTCCGGGACAACTGGACCGTGGGCGCCGCGCTGCAGATCCCGGTGTTCACCGGCGGGCGCATCCGCGGCGAGGTCCTGGCCGCCGAGGCCAACGTCACCGAGGCGCAGGCGCAGCTCCAGCAGGTGCGCGAGGCGACCCGGCTGGACACGCGCGCCGCGCTGGCGCAGCTGGAGGCCGCCCGGGCCACCCTGGCGGCGAGCGAGGGGACGGTGGAGCAGGCCGAGCGCGCCTACCAGATCGCGGAGGTCCGCTTCCGCGAGGGGATCTCCACCCAGATCGAGCTTACGGACGCGCGCATCCTGCTCCAGCAGGCGCGCACCAACCGGGCGTCCGCCGCCCGCGACCTCCAGGTGGCGCAGGCGCGGGTGACCCTCCTCCCGTACCTCCCGCTCTCCTCCGGGGGCGCGGCGGGCGCCTCCGGGGCGGCGGGCGCCACCCAGGCGCGGCAGGGCGCCGCGTCCGGGACGGGCGCGGCGGGCACGGGCACGGGCGCCGGGGGGCAGGCGCAGGGCGGGGGAGCGTCCCAGGGGCAGGGGACGGGCTTTCCCGGACAGCAGCAGGGCTTCTGACCACCACCACTGACGGCACCACGGGGAACATAGAGATGCAAGCGACCTTGAAGACGGGTACGTTGGCCGCCCTCCTGGCGGTGGCGGTGCTGGCGGCGGGGTGCGGCGGCGGCGAAGCGGACACCGCGGACGCGAAGGAGCCGGCGGTGGTGGTGCTGAGCCCCGAGAACGTCCTGGTGGTGCAGGCCGAGCAGCTGCGCAGCGGCCCCCCGATCTCCGGGAACCTCACGGCCGAGCGCTCCGCGGCCGTCCGGGCCGAGATGGGCGGCGCCGTGCTCCAGGTGATGGCCGAGCCGGGGCAGGCGGTCTCCCGCGGGCAGGTGCTGGCGCGCATCGACGACGCGGCGCTCCGCGACGCGGTCATCTCCGCGCAGTCGGCGGTGCGCTCCGCCTCCACCTCGCTCGACCTGGCCCGCCGCAACACCGAGCGCTCGGCCCGCCTGGCGCAGGCCGGCGCCATCGCCGACCGCGACCTGGAGACCGCCCGCAGCCAGCAGGCGCTGTCGCAGTCGCAGCTGGCCGAGGCGCGGGCCCGGCTGGCCCAGGCGCAGGAGCAGGCCGGGAAGACCACCATCCGCTCCCCCATCTCCGGGGTGGTCAGCGAGCGCCCGGTGAACGCGGGCGACGTGGTGGCCCCCGGCGCGGCGCTCTTCACCGTGGTGGACCCCGGGAGCATGCGCGTGGAGGCCTCGGTCCCCGCCGCCCGCCTGGGCGAGATCCGGGTGGGGGCGCCGGTCCGCTTCACCGTCAGCTCGTACCCGGGGCGCACCTTCGAGGGGAAGGTGGATCGCATCAACCCCGCCGCCGACCCCGCCACCGGGCAGGTGCCGGTGCTGGTGTCCATCCCCAACACGGGCGGCGCCCTGGTGGCCGGCCTCTTCGCCGAGGGGCGGATCGCCAGCGTGGAGCGGCAGGCCATCCTGGTCCCCGCCACCGCCGTGGACCAGCGGGGGACCTCCCCCGGCGTGCTGCGCGTCCGCGCGGGGCGGGTGGAGCGGGTGCCGGTGCAGGTGGGGGAGACCGACTCCGAGACGGAGCGGGTGGAGATCGTCACCGGGCTGGCCGCGGGGGACACCATCCTGACGGGCGCGGCCGTGGGGACGACGCCGGGAACGCAGGTCACCGTCGGGCGCGCGGCGCCCGGCGCGGCCGCCAGGAGGTAAGCCATGTGGATTTCCGATTTCGCCATCCGGCGGCCGATCATCACGGTCGTCACCATGCTGGCGCTGGTGGTGTTCGGCCTGTTCGCGCTGGTGAACCTGGACACCGACGAGTTCCCCGAGGTGAACCCGCCGGTGGTGTCGGTGGCGCTCCCGTACCCCGGCGCCTCGCCGGACGTGGTGGAGCGCGAGGTGGTGGAGCCCATCGAGGAGGCGATCGCGTCCATCAGCGGGATCGACCGGATCAACTCGCAGTCGCTCGACGGCTTCGCCATCATCATCGCGGAGTTCGACTTCGAGAAGGACGTCCAGCAGGCCACGCAGGACATCCGTGACCAGATCTCCCAGATCCGCGGCGACCTGCCGCAGGAGATGGAGGAGCCGATCCTGACGCGGTTCGACCCGAACGACCTCCCCATCATGTCGCTCTCGCTGACGTCCCGCACGCTGGGACCGGCGGAGCTGACGCGCCTGGCCGACCCCGGGATCACCCGCGAGCTGCGCGGGATCGCGGGCGTCGCCGAGGTGGAGGTGGTGGGCGGGCTGGAGCGGGAGCTGGTGGTGGAGCTGCGCCCGCAGGCCATGCAGGCGGCCGGGATCAGCGTGGGGCAGGTGGTGCAGGCGCTCCAGACCCAGAACCTGGCGGCCCCGGTGGGACGCCTGGAGGGCGGGCTGGACGAGCGCACCATCCGCCTCCGCGGGCGCCTGGAGACCCCGGTGGACTTCGCGCAGCTGGTGGTGGCGCAGTCCGGCGGGCGCGTGGTGCGGCTGGGCGAGGTGGCCGCGGTGCGCGACGGCACCGAGGAGCAGCGCACCGTGGCGCTCTTCAGCGGCCAGGAGGCCGTGGGGATCAACATCACCAAGGCCCAGGGCTACAGCACCACGGCCGTTTCCGAGCAGGTCCGGAACCAGGTGGAGGAGATCAAGAAGGCGCTCCCGAAGGACGTGGACTTCCAGGTGGTGCAGGACGCCGGCGAGCGGGTGGAGAGCTCCGTGTCCAACGTGCAGGAGACGCTCCTGGAGGGCGCCTTCCTCACCGTGCTGGTGGTGTTCCTCTTCCTGAACTCGTGGCGCTCCACGGTCATCACCGGCCTGGCGCTCCCGGTGTCGGTGCTGGCCTCCTTCGTGGCGGTGTGGGCGTACGGCTTCACCCTCAACACCATGTCGCTGCTGGGGCTGTCGCTGGCCATCGGCATCCTGATCGACGACGCCATCGTGGTGCGCGAGAACATCGTGCGGCACGTGGAGATGGGGAAGGACCACTACACCGCCGCGCGGGAGGGGACGGCCGAGATCGGGCTGGCCGTGGCGGCCACCACCTTCTCCATCGTGGTGGTGTTCATCCCCATCGGCTTCATGAGCGGGATGGCCGGGCAGTGGTTCAAGCCGCTGGCGCTCAC
The DNA here is from genome assembly GCA_963733105.1 of uncultured Gemmatimonadales bacterium. Taxonomy (GTDB): domain Bacteria; phylum Gemmatimonadota; class Gemmatimonadetes; order Longimicrobiales; family Longimicrobiaceae; genus JAFAYN01. The sequence goes on from CAVTCB010000021.1 coordinate 24,124, forward strand.
CATCGCCTGCTCGGTGCTGGTCTCGCTCTTCGTGTCCTTCTCGCTGGACCCGATGCTCTCGGCCTACTGGCCCGATCCGCACCGGGAGGAGCACCAGAAGTCGTGGATCACCCGCAAGCTGGACCGCTTCAACGCCTGGTTCGACCGGCAGGCTGAGGGGTACAAGCGCGTGATCGGGTGGGCGCTGGACCACCGGCTGGCGATGATCGGGCTGGCCGCGGCCTCCTTCTTCGGGGCGCTGGCGCTCCCGATGGTCGGAGCGGTCGGCGGGGAGTTCTTCCCGGTGCAGGACGTGTCCGAGTTCAACGTGGTGGTGGACACCCCCCCGGGCTCCAACCTGGCCTTCACCCGGCTCAAGGCGGAGGAAGCGGCGGCGCTAGCCCGCACGCACAAGGAGGTGGCGTACACCTACACCACCATCGGCGGGCAGAGCGGGGCCGTGGACGAGGCCACCGTGTACGTGCGCCTCCTCCCCAAGGCCGAGCGCGAGGTGCACCAGCGCGTGATCGAGGCCCGGGTCCGCGAGCAGCTCGGGAAGATCGGCGGCGCCACCGCCGGGATCCAGGCCGGCGGCTTCGGCGGGCAGAAGCAGATCCAGATCCAGCTCCAGGGTCCCGACGTGGCCACCCTGAACCAGCTCGCGGAGCAGGTGCAGGGCGAGGTGGCGAAGGTCCCGGGCGCCGTGGACGTGGGGCTCTCCACCAAGGGGCAGAAGCCCGAGCTGGACGTGGTGCTGAACCGCGGGGTGGCCGGGAGCCTGGGGGTCACGGCGGGGCAGGTGGCGCAGGCGCTCCGCCCGGCCTTCGCCGGGATCGACGTGGGCGACTGGGTCGATCCCCAGGGCGAGACCCGCGACGTCACGGTGCGGGTGTCCCCGGAGTCGCGCGCGCGCATCTCCGACCTGGAGACGCTCCCGCTCACCATCCAGGGCCCGCAGGGTCCGGTGAGCGTCCCGCTGGGGCAGGTCGCCCAGGTGGAGCAGAACATGGGCCCGGCGCAGATCAACCGGCTGGACCGCGAGCGCGTGATCAACGTGGAGGCCAACACCAGCGGCCGCCCGCTCTCCGAGGTGGTGGCGGACATCCAGCTGCGGCTGGACGGGATCGCCATCCCGGCGGGGTACACCGTCTCCCAGGGCGGCGAGACCGAGGACCAGGGCGAGGTGTTCGGGCAGATCTTCGCCGCGCTCGGCATCGCGGTCATGCTGATGTACTTCGTGCTGGTGGTGCAGTTCGGGAGCTTCCTGGACCCGCTGGCGATCATGCTGTCGCTCCCGCTCTCGCTGATCGGGGTGATGCTGGCGCTCCTGGTGACCGGGTCCACGCTGAACATCATGAGCATGATCGGGGTGATCCTGCTCATGGGGCTGGTGGCCAAGAACGCCATCCTCCTCATCGACTTCGCCAAGTGGTCGCACGAGGAGGGAATGCCTCTCCGGGAGGCGCTGATCGAGGCCGGGCGCACGCGCCTGCGCCCGATCCTGATGACCACCTTCGCCCTGGTGGCGGGGATGCTCCCGGTGGCGCTGGGGACCGGCGAGGGCGCGGACTTCCGCGCGCCGCTGGGGCGCGCGGTGATCGGCGGCGTGATCACCTCCACCTTCCTCACCCTGCTGGTGATCCCGACGGTCTACGAGATCCTCAGCGAGTGGCGGGAGTGGATGATGGGCCGCTTCCGGCGCGGGTCCGCGGCGTCCTCCGCGCACGCGCAGCACGGCCCGGCGCTCAAGCCGGCGTTCGACCCCGGCGACTGACCGGGTAGGAGCGGGCCCCGCATGTGGGGAGCCCGCAAGGGTTTGCGGTGTAACAGGGCCGGGTCCGGCGCTTCCGGGCCCGGCGGCTTTCTTCCGGGCGCGGCCCGGTGCGGCACAGACCTCTGGTGGCGGGGATGCAGAGTCAATCGAGAATCACGGCGCTGGAGGGGGACGCCGCGGTGCGCGGCCCCGGCCCCGCCGGACGCTTCCTCGCCAAGCTGGGGCGGAGCGGGGAGGGGGTGGCGCGGCACGCGGGGGAGATCGCCCTGCTCGCCTGGGGCATCCTGGCGCTCACCTTCACGGGGCGGGTCTCCATGCGGGAGACGCTCCGGCACATGTACTGGATGGGGATCCAGAGCCTCCCCATCGTCCTGGTGACCTCCACGCTGGCCGGGGTGGTGACCTCGCAGCAGGGGGGGTACCAGTTCACCGGCTCCGTCCCGCTCTACATCCTGGGGAGCGTGGTGGTGTCCAGCATCATCCTGGAGCTGGGGCCGGTGCTCACCGCCGTGGTGCTGATCGGGCGGGTGGGGGCGCGGATCACCGCCGAGCTGGGGACCATGCAGGTGTCGGAGCAGATCGACGCGCTGCACTCCCTGGGGCGCGACCCGGTGCGGGTGCTCGCCGCGCCGCGGGTGATCGCGGGGGCGCTCTCCTTCCCCGTGCTGGTGGCCATCGCCAACACCGTGGGGATCCTGGCGGGGATGGTGGCCGCCCAGGGGACGCTGGGGCTGAGCCCGCAGAGCTTCATGTACGGGGCCCAGCTCTTCTGGCACAACTGGGACATGTTCTACTCGCTGTCGAAGGGGACCGTCTTCGGGCTGGTGATCCCCCTGATCGCGGTGCACATGGGGCTGGACACCCGCGGCGGCGCCGAGGGCGTGGGCCGCGCGACGACGGCCGCGGTGGTGTTCATGCTGCTGGCGGTGCTGTTCCTGGACGCGCTGTTCCCGCCGCTCCTGCTCCAGTAGCGGACGGCAGGGAAAGGAGATAGAGAGGCATGGTAGAGTACCAGGACGTATACAAGGCCTTCGACGCGCCCGTCCTCGCCGGGGTGGACCTCACCGTCCAGACCGGGGAGACCATCGCGGTGGTGGGCCACTCGGGGACGGGGAAGAGCGTGCTCCTGAAGACCACCATCGGGCTGATCCCCCCCGACCGGGGCGACATCCTGATCGACGGTGAGTCGGTGACGCGCGCGGGAGCCAAGGGGCTGGAGCGCATCCGCCGCAAGGTGGGGTACGTGTTCCAGAACGCGGCGCTCTTCGACTCCATGAACGTGCTGGAGAACGTGTCGCAGGGGATCGCCGAGGCGGAGCTGAAGACGCTCCCCCGGCAGGAGCTGCTGCGGCGTGTGGGGGAGGCGCTGGAGCACGTGAACCTGGTGCCGTCGGCCATCCTCACCAAGCTCCCCTCCGAGCTGTCCGGGGGGATGCGGAAGCGCGTGGGGCTGGCCCGCGCCATCGTGGGGCGCCCGGAGATCCTCCTGTACGACGAGCCGGTGACCGGGCTGGACCCGGTGAACGGGACGGTGGTGCACCGCCTGATCGCCCAGCTCGCGGAGGAGATGGGGGTGACCTCCATCATCGTGACGCACGACATCGAGGGGGTGCTCCCCATCGCCGACCACGTGGCGATGCTGGACAAGGGGCGCATCCGCTTCGTCGGCACGGCCGACGAGTTCCGAAAGAGCGACGACATCCTGGTCCGCGCCTTCCTCCACCGGGAGGTGCCGACCGAAGATCTTCTGGAGGTTGTATGATTCGGCAGGCCCGCGACGCGGGTTCCCCGCAGGCTCCCGCGAAGCGGGGCCCGGGAGATGACCCTTCCACGAACGTGCCCATGCGCTCGTCCCGACACGAAATCAAGATCGGCTTCTTCGTCCTGGCGGGGATCGTGGCGGTGGTCGTCGCGCTCCTCATGCTGACCGACCCGGGGACGTTCCGCGGCCGCTACAACGTCACCACCACCGTCCCCGACGCCGGGGGGCTCCGCAAGGGCGACCCGGTGCAGATGCGCGGGGTCAACATCGGCCGCGTCCGCGCGTTCGGCATCGGTCCGCAGGGCGTGGACGTGAAGCTGGAGCTGGAGAACGAGTACCCGGTCCCCGCGGACTCGCGCATCTCCATGGAGTCCGGCGGACTCCTGGGGGGGATGATCGTGGAGGTGGTCCCCGGCCGCTCGCAGGAGCTGGTCCCGGACGGCGCCCGCCTCCCCGGGACCGCCGCCGCGGGGATGTTCGACGTCGCCACCACGGTGGGGAACCGCGCGGACACGGTGCTGGGGCGCGCGGAGGCTCTGCTGAGCCCGGCCACCATCCAGGCGGTGGGCGGGAGCGCGCAGGAGCTGCAGACCATGCTGGTGCAGCTCTCCGCGCTGGCGGCGGAGCAGCGGCGGGAGATCGCCGGGCTCTCGGCCAGCCTGCGCCGCTCGGCGGCGGGGGTGGAGAACGCCACCACGCGGCCGGAGCTGGTGCGCTCCATCGCGCGGATGGACTCCATCTCCATCCAGCTGGACCGGAGCACCGCGTCGCTGAACCGCTCGACCACCTCGCTGGAGACGGTGCTGGGGCGGCTGGAGCGGGGCGAGGGGACGCTGGGGCGGCTGTCGCGCGACGAGTCGCTGTACAACAACATGAACCAGGCGGCGGCCAACGCCAGCAGGGCGGCGGAGAGCACCAACCAGGCGGCCACCAACGCCAGCTCGCTGATGGACGACATCAAGGCCAACCCGAAGAAGTACATCAACCTGCGGGTGTTCTGAACGTCTTGAAGGGCGGGGTTCGGGCGTGCCCCCGCTGGCGCGGGGTCGGGCTGCGCTTGTAGTTGTCGTGCTCCCCTCCCTCCTTGTGGGGGAGGGGTCGGGGGTGGGGGGGTATGGACGTGAGGAGGGGGGAGGACCCGGCCGGGTCCTCCCCCCTCTTCTGCTTTCCGCTCCAGCGGTCAGAAGGCGAAGCCGATGTTGACCAGGCGGAAGGTGGGGACGTACTCGAGGTCGCCGAAGTCGTCCACTTCGTCCGAGCCGCCGATGAGCCGCTTGAGCCCAAACCCGATCCCGACGTAGAAATTCTGCTTCCTGCCGAGGAGCCAGCTGTAGTTGGCGTCGAACCCCGCGCCGAAGCGGGTGTCGCCCTCCAGAGACGTGATCCCCGCCTTAACGCCGAAGGCGAACCCGTCCAGGGGCCGTCCCTGGGGATAGTAGCGCCAGAACGCGTCCGCGTTCACGTAGTCGTTGTCGTCCCTCTGGAACGTGGACCCCCCGATCCCCGCGGTGGAGAACTGGGTGATCTTCCGCTCGTACTCGGCGTTGAAGAGCTCCACGAGCAGGCCGAGGGGGTTGGCGGAGATCACCTGCTCGTACTGGGGCGCCGCCTCCTGCGCCCGGGTGGGCGCCGGGGCGAGGACGACGAGGGCCGCGCACGCGGCGGCGGACAGCCACTTCACGGTGGTGGATCGCATCTACGTTCTCCGTTGATGGGAAGGATCGCCGGGGAGAGGCCACACGGCGGGTTGGACGGGTCGGGTTCTCTGGCCGTCCGGGAGAGCAGGGCGGGTGCCATCCGCCGCCCGGAGCGGAACCCGAAGCTCCGCAGCGACTTGCCTCCGGAGCCGGCTTCCTGCCCGACCTGGGACCGCACCCGCAGAGGGACGCTCCCTGATCGCGGGAGAGGACGAAGGACAGGGTCGAGGGGTCACGCGGTGCGAAGCCATGCGATGTACTTGCGTCCGGATCTCGATTCAGCGCATGCTTGAAGACATTCTGGCTTGAACACCCTCTGTTTCGCCACGCCTCCCACACAAGGAAGTCACCATGAAGAACCTGCGCGTCATTCTGGCCGCCTGCATCCTCGGTGCGGGCCTCGGCGCCTGCGAGTCCCCCGCCCTCGTCGCGCCGGAGGCTCCGCGCTTCGACGGCGGGCCGTTCACAGTGGGCTCCGGGAACAGGGTCGCCGGAGACAGCACCAGCAGCACGACGGCCGATGCGGGCGCTGAGCGAGGCGGGCCGTTTACGGTCGGTTCCGGCAACTAGCCTGCGGTTTGTCCCGGCGGGCCAGCAGGGAGAAAGACACTCCTGCGGCACTCCTCAAGGATGTGGGCGAGTGTAAACCTCGCCGCTTGAGCCCGGAGTACACTGTCAAAACCCTCACCGCTAACGAAGAGGGCCCCCCGGCAAGTTTGCGCGAAGGGCCCTCATTCTCTTCTTATGCTATTCAGCGCGCCCGTTCACCACGGGGCGGACCCAGAATCTCGGGCGCATCGTAGCCCATGATGGTGGACCGTGCAGCAACGCTGAGCGATGCGAAGAACCCCGGCTTGCTCTGGATGCGCCGGCGTGCCTCCGCCCGAGTGGGCACGGGGACGTCATCAACGGGGCGGGCCGAGCCCCCACGAGCGTTCGGCTGTTCGGCCGTCCGGGTAAGCTTTCTCATCTCAGTTCTCCTTAAATCTCCTGCTCACAATATACTGTCTGGCCACCCTGCCATGCAACATCGAAGCCCAGAAGCTCGTAGTAGCCCAGCAAGTTCGGGTCTGGGTAGCGCAGAATCAGCTGGCTGGCGCCAAGAGCCAGTCCGTAGTTCCGGGCAGCCGCGACGGCGAGCGGAACCACGCGCCCCTGCAACGGTACGGTCGGCGGCTCCGGCCGGCGCTCTACGTAGGTCAGCGTGACCGTGTGCCGCACGCCGGCAGTTCGATGCCGAGAGGCATGTCCAAGAGCCAGACCGCACAGATCCGCTCCGTACCAGATCGCAAGGGGGAGCACCGCAGCCCGGCGCGGCATCCTCTCCACGAGAGCCGGCCAGTTCCACCCCCCAGCACCTGAAGGATGCACACCCGTCCACGTGGTGCGCCACGCTTTAAGCGCCCACGCATTGATGTCGGCCAATCGGAGAGCTGGCCCGCAGATGCCTTCGGCGACTGCGTCCTCACGTGTTGCGGCGTACACGTCCAGCCGCACAGCCGCATGGCGGGCCCGCGCCGCATGGTACCCCACACCAAACACCTTAACCTGCCTCCATGTTCCGCAGCGGCCTTAGGCGCCGAGTCCGGTTTCCATCCTCCATACTCCACCTCCATTCAGGGGCATACAGAAAGAATACCGTCCCCCTTTTAAGACTCCGATTCTCATCTAGAGCGTACTTCAAGACATTGATTGGAGGTGTGCTCGGCTGCATGATGGACGTGACCTGTCGGACGCCACGCCACGATTCCACTGCGCTCCACCACGGTGGGCTGCCCATGTTCCCTTTCCCGTCAGACCCACCGCACCTCCGGCGCCTCCGGGATCTCGCCGATCTCCGCCGCCAGCCGGTAGTACGTCCCGAGCCCCTCCAGCATCGAGGCGTCCAGGTCGAACGACAGCCCGGCCCAGTAGTCGTCCAGCATCGGGGCGGGGAAGCCGAAGTGCTCCGCGTAGCGCACGGCCAGGTCGGCGCGGTGGGCGTGTCCGTAGGCGCGCGACTCCAGGAGGGCGGCGTGCAGGCGGCGCAGCTCGGCGTCGGTCCCGCCCGCGGCCTGCCACACGGCGAAGGCGAAGGGGAGGCCGGTGTGGTCCCACCACTCCGCGCCCAGGTCGAAGCGGAAGGGGAGCGCGGGGTAGAGCTGCGGGCGGAGCGCCACGTCGCCGATGAAGAGCGCGCCCGCCGCCCCGGCGTCGAAGGGGTCCTTGTGCGCCTGGTCGAACCAGACGAAGCTCGGGCGGACGCCCCAGCGCAGCCGGAGCAGCACCTTGAGGAGCACCACCGAGGTGGCCGAGGCCGTCGGCACCGCCACCAGGCGCCCGTCCAGCTCCGTGGGGTGCCGGTCGGCCAGGAAGAGGATGCTCCGCACCGGACCGCGCGAGCCGATCACCAGGTCCGGGAGCACCCGGTAGCGGTCGGCGTGGCGCGCGTACTCGATGCTGGAGCAGGGCGCCACGTCGATCTCCCCGCGCTCCAGCAGCCCGTTCAGGCGCGACGGGACCCCCTCCTCCACCTCCAGCCACTCCGGCGCCCCCCGGTCGATCAGCCCCGCGTGCACGGGGAAGCAGTTGCTGTAGACGATGTGGCCCAGCCGGGTCCGTCCGTTTCCTTCCCCCATGCGCTCCTCGCCGTGACTGCCTGCAAAAACACCGTCCCCGGCTCCCACCCGGGAGCCGGGGACGGACCTTCCTAACGGTGCGGCTTCCCGGACCCGGACGCAACCCCGCGCCCGGGCTCCGGGACCGGTGGGCTCAGGCCGCCGCGACGGCGGCGCGCAGCGACGCGAGCTGCTCCTCCACCTGATCGCGGTCCGGCGTGCCGGGGTCCAGGCGGAGGAAGCTTTCCAGGTCGTCGGCCGCGTCGTCGGACCGCCCGAGGTCGGCGAGCGCTACGGCGCGGTTGCGGTACAGCTCCGCATGGTCGGGAGCCAGGGCGACGGCACGGTCCAGGTCGGCCAGGGAGTCGTCCAGGCGCCCCGCGTCGTAGTGGAGCACGGCACGGTTCGCCAGCACCGCCGGCTGGCCGGGGTCGAGCGCCAGGGCGGCGTCGTAGTCGGCGAGCGCCTCGGCGGCGCAGCCCGCGGCGTCGTACGCCTGGCCGCGCCCCACCCGCGCGAGCCGCTGGTCCGGCTCCAGGTCGAGAGCGCGGGAGTACGCCCGGACCGCGTCCGCCATGCGCCCCATCTGCCGGTAGCACTGGCCCAGGTTGGTCCACACCTCCGCGTAGGGCGCGCTGTACTCGATGGCGTCCAGGTAGTCGCGCTCCGCCTCCTCCAGGCGCCCCATCTTGAGGTACACGTTGCCGCGCTCGTTGTAGTACTCGGAGTAGTGGGGGTCCATCTCCATCGCGGCGGTGAAGCTCGCGATCGCCTCCTCGCTGGCTCCCGTGGAGGCGTACACCTGGGCGAGGTTGTAGAAGAGCACGGACCGGTGCAGCTGGTGGCGCGTTTCGGGAAGGTGCTCGTCCAGGTGGCGCGACCCCTCCTGCGTGATGTGGATGGCCTCCTCGGCGCGCCCCTGCCGGTGCCGGACGAAGGCGAGTCCGTTGAGGATGAAGACGCGGAGGAAGTGATGCTCCCCCTCCAGCAGCGCGGCCCGGTCCAGCTCCTCCAGCCCCTGCTGCAGGAGCCGCTCGGCGGCGTCCAGGTCCTTGCCCGGGAGGAAGCGCGCGTGCAGCATGGCGAGCACGTAGAAGATGCGGGCGCGGTCCTCGGGGTCGTCAATCTTGGCCAGTGCCTCCTTCTCCACCACCTCGTACGCGCGCTCCGGCTGCCCCAGCGCCATGCAGGCGATGCAGATGGCGCCCACCAGGTTCCAGCGCGTGAAGTAGTCGGTGTCCCGCGCGGCGACCAGGTCCAGGTGCTCCAGAACCGGGTCCACGTAGCGGATGGCGTCCTCGTAGAAGCCCAGGTGGTTGGAGAGTCCCAGGGCGATCGCCTGCCACTTGCTGGCACGATGCGGGTGCTCGCTCTCCGACCAGTAGCCGATGAGCTGCTGCAGGTGGATCTCCGCTTCCAGCAGGTCGTCGCCCACCCGGCGCTCCAGCTCGCGCGCCAGCGCGGTCATCTCCGCCGGGTCGCGCTTCTCCGGTGCCTCCGCGCGCAGCTCCACGCGTGCGCCGTGCACCGGGGTGGCCGGGTCGAGCTGCGCCGCCACGCCTTCGCCCTCGCCCGGGTCGACCGCGAAGAGGAGGGTCAGCTCCATCGTCCGGCCGCGGCGGCGCATCAGCTCGCGGAAGAAGCGCCGCACCAGCGCGCCCGAGCGGTCGTAGGAGTCGCACGCCACCACCCACGCGCCCCCCCCGCCGCGCTCGTGCCACGCCGCGAGGAGCTCCACCAGTCCCTGGCCGATCCGATAGGCGCGGTCCACGGGGTAGTTCCGCACCGCCTCGGCCCCGGCGGCGGCGTCGGTGAGCGTGGTCCGGCTGGAGGCGATCCGCCGCCGCAGCGCCGGGACCGCCATGGTCAGCTCGTAGTCATGCCTGGCAAGCAGGTCGGGCGCCTCCCGCTCGATCTCGGGGAGGAGCGCCTCCAGCCAGGCCCCCACCCCCGTCCAGGTGCCGCTCTCCGTGAAGTCGCAGCGCAGAAGCCAGGTGCGGGCGCCGCCGGCCTCGGCCTCGCCGAGCCAGCCCTGGAGGAGCGCCTGCCGCTCGCGTCCGGCGTTGCCCTCCAGCACGACGGTCCGGCCGGGAGCAGCGAGGGGATAGGTGGGGAGAGCTTCCTGCCATTGCATAACGGACGTCCTCCGGTGGATGGGACTCGGGGAAACGGGGTGTGCGTGAGGTGGTGCCGGCGGGTGGGGGCGGCGTGCGCCGGGCGTGGTGCCCGGATGCGCCGAGGGGGCCACCGGTTCCCGGCGGCCCCCTCCATTCACGTCAGTACGTCGCCTCGGGGTACGACTCGACCGGGCCGCAGATCCAGGGACACGCGCAGCAGGCGTACATCGAGTTGGTGGTCTTCAGCGTCGTGTCGAGGTCGATGGAGATTCTCTTCATCTTGTCCGATCCCTGTTTTGGTTGATATTGACTGGCAGGAAGTGTGCGCACCCGCCGATGATAAGCGTGTGGTCGACGGATTGTCAATGATTTCGTCGCTCAAAGTGGCGCTTCGCGCGCGGCCTGGTTCTGCCCACGTCCGCGTCCTCTCCTCCACCCCTGAACGCACTCCCATGCCGAACCGCCGCCGTCGTTCTCCGCTTCCCGCCGTTGCCGTCCTCCTCGCCGGGTGCGCGTCCGTCCCCCCCTCGCCGACTCCCGCTCCCGGTCCGATGGTGGTGGCCCCGGGGGCGCCGCTTCCGGGCGCCGCGCGGATCGGGGCACGGACGGAAAGGTTCGTCCTCTACACGCTGCGCGGCGGGAAGCAGACGCCCATGGCGCTCCTCACACGCACCGTGGAGGTGGGCACCGAGGGCGGGGAGGCGATCGTGCGCGTGGTGCAGCGCTACGACAACGCGGCCGGTGTGGACGTGGACAGCTCCGTGGTGCGGCGCCGCACGCTGGCTCCCCTCACCTACCGCTCGCACCTCGCCACGCAGACGGAGTCGTTCGACTTCGCCGCCGGCTCGGTGCGCGGCACCATCACGCCGAAGGACAGCGCCGCCAGGAACGTGCAGGTGCCGCTTCCCGCGCCGGTCTTCAACGCCACGGTGGACGACCTGGTGCTGCAGTCGCTCCCGCTGGCGCCGGGCTTCTCCGCCACCTTCCGCGGCTACAACCCGGGGAAGCGGTTCGTCGACTACACCATCCGCGTGACGGGGTCGGAGCGCGTGCGCGCCGTGGACGGCCGGATGGTGGACGCCTGGGTGGTCGCGCAGGAGACGGGGTCGCGCGTGGCCACGGTGTGGGTGGCGAAAGGGACGCAGGAGCAGATCCGCATGCGGGTGCCGCTCGGGGGTGGGGCCGAGTTCTGGCGGGTGCGCCTCTACGGCGACGCCGGGTCTCCCTGACGCGCCGGGGGGCGCCTCCCTTGCCGGAGCGCGGCCGGACCTGTAGCGTGCCCCATCGCTCCCCGACCGATTCGCCCGTCCCCCTCACCCGGACCCCCATGGCGAACGCAGACGACGCCCGCGGCCGCACCCCTCCCCCCGACGCCCCGACGGCCGAGGAGTGGGCCCGCGTGGAGGCGGCCCCGGAGTTCCGCGAGCTGGTGCGGGCCAAGCGCCGCTTCATCCTCCCGGCCACCGTCTTCTTCCTGGTCTACTACTTCGCGCTCCCGGTGCTGGTCGGCTACTTCCCGGGCGCCATGGACCGCGACGTGGTCGGGAACGTGAACCTGGCCTACCTGTTCGCGCTCTCGCAGTTCTTCATGGCCTGGATCCTCATGTGGATGTACGTGCGCCGGGCCCGCGCCTTCGACGCGCAGGCGGCGCGGGTGGCCGAGAGCGTGCGCGGAGGTGCGCGATGACCACCTCGCTGCTGATGTTCCTGGTCTTCATCGTCGTCACGCTGGGGATCACCTACTGGGCGTCCAAGCGCACCCAGACCACGGCGGAGTTCTACAGCGCCGGACGCAGCATCACCGGCTTCCAGAACGGCTGGGCGGTGGCGGGCGACTACATGTCGGCCGCGTCGTTCCTGGGGATCGCAGGGCTGATCGCCTTCTACGGCTACGACGGGTTCATGTACTCGGTGGGGTGGCTGGTGGCGTACCTCACCGTGCTCCTCCTGGTGGCCGAGCCGCTGCGCAACACCGGCAAGTTCACCATGGCGGACGTGCTCGCCTTCCGGCTCCGCTCCCGCTCCGTGCGCACCGTGGCCGCGCTCTCCACGCTCACGGTGAGCCTGTTCTACATGATCGCGCAGATGGTGGGGGCGGGGTCGCTGGTCTCCCTCCTCATCCCGCAGATCGGGTTCAACACCGCCATCGTCATGGTGGGGGCGCTGATGCTGGTGTACGTGATCTTCGGGGGGATGCTGGCGACCACCTGGGTGCAGATCGTCAAGGCGGTGCTCCTGATGGGGGGGACGATCCTCCTCTCCGTCCTGGTCATGGCCCGCTTCGACTTCTCCTTCACGCAGTTCTTCGACGCGGTGGCCGGGGTGAAGGGGAGCTTCTGCGAGGCGGGGACGCTCAAGGACGGGGTGTGCCCGGACGGGGCGGCGCCCATCGTCCGAGACTACACGCAGCCGGGGCTCTACTACCACGGCCGCTGGGGGCCGCTGTCGCTGATCTCGCTGGGGGTGGCGCTGATCTTCGGGACGGCGGGGCTCCCGCACATCCTGGTGCGCTTCTACACCGTCCCCTCGGCGCAGCAGGCGCGGGTGTCGGTGGTGTGGGCCATGATCCTGATCGGCTCCTTCTACATCATGACCACCTTCCTGGGCTTCGGCGCGGCCACGCTGGTGGGGAAGGCCAACATCGGGGTGATGAAGGACGGGGTGCTCTCCCCCAACCAGAACCTGGCGGCGCCGCTCCTGGCCCAGGAGCTGGGGGGCGAGGTGTTCCTGTCGTTCGTGGCGGCCATCGCCTTCGCCACCATCCTGGCCGTGGTGGCGGGGCTGACCATCGCCTCCTCCTCCGCCTTCGCGCACGACATCTGGTTCAGCGTGGTGAAGCGCGGCGAGCGGCACGACGAGCGCGAGCAGGTGCTGGTGGCCCGCATCGCCGCGGCGGTGATCGGGGTGCTCTCCATCGGGCTGGCGATCGCGCTGCGGTCGCTGAACGTGGCCTTCCTGGTGGGGCTGGCCTTCGCGGTGGCGGCCAGCGCCAACGTCCCGGCCATCCTGCTGACGCTCTACTGGCGGCGCTTCAACACCACGGGGATGGTGGTGGGGATGCTGGTGGGGCTCCTTTCCTCGCTCATCCTCATCGTCCTGAGCCCCGCGGTGATGGGGATCGACCCGCCCACGGCCGCGGCGCGGCACCTGATCCAGGCCGACCCGGTATTCCCGCTGGACAACCCGGCCATCGTCTCGGTGCCGCTGGGCTTCCTGGCCGCGGTGCTCGGCTCCCTCCTCACCCGCGACCCCGCGGCGGAGGAGGCGTACTCGGAGCTGAGCGTGCGCGCCAACACCGGGATCGGGGCGGTGTAGTGGACCCGATGACGTCGACCGACATCCGGGTTCTCGCCATCGGGGTCTTCCGGGAAGGCGACCGGGTGCTGGTGGCGCGCGGCGTCGATCCGGTGTCCGGCGAGCCGTTCTATCGTCCGCTCGGCGGCGGCGTGGAGTTCGGCGAGCGGGCGGCGGCGGCCCTCGCCCGCGAGATCGCGGAGGAGCTGGGTGCCGCGATCGAGGAGCCGCGCCTCCTCGGGGTCCTCGAGAACCTGTTCGAGTACGCCGGGCGTCCCCGGCACGAGATCGTCTTCGTCTTCGACGCGCGGTTCAGCGACCCCTCGTGGTACCTGCGGGCCGAGCTGCCGGTGACCGAAGCCGGGACCGGGTGGGAGGCCGCGCGGTGGATCTCCGTCCAGGCGCTCTCGTCGGGCCCGGATCGCCTCGTGCCCGAGGGGCTGCTGTCCCTGCTCCGGAGCCAGGGAGCCTCCTGACCGGGCAGACGGCTGTGGTCTCCTCGCTCGTCATCGTCCTGAGCCCCGCGGTGACGGGGATCGACCCGCCCACGGCTGCGGCGCGGCACCTGATCCAGGCCGATCCCGTGTTCCCGAGACTGATTGACGCATCCGGGACGCCAGGTGTACCTTGAAAGCTCCGTTCCGGCCCACGCACCGCCGCGGGGAGGGGCTGTCACCCGGGCACATCGCGTGGAGCAACGCACACCTCTCAACGTGAGGCATCCATGCGAGGAATCATCTCATCCCGTGTCCCGGCTCTGGTGTTCGGCGCAGGTGTTGCCGCGGCGCTCGCCTTCGGTGCCACGTCCGCCGTAGCGGCCCCCGACACGAGCGCAGGTGAGCCGTACTTCTGCGGCTTCTTCGTGAACCTGGAGGGCTGCGAACAGTGTTGCGGGCACCTCCCCAATTCCTGGGGCACGGTATGCTACTGCTACCCGGAATGAAGGCATAGGCTCGCAGCCGTCCCGAAGCGGGTCATGCAAACTACCGCCGCGCGTGCGAAGAGCATGCGCGGCGGTTCGTTGGAGACGGAGCTTTCGCGCTGGGTCCAGCGCGGCGTGCGACCCGCCAGCAGAGATTCTCATCCGTGAGCAGATTCGGATCAGACCCACGAGCTTTCTTCGACTCCGTCTACGAGGAGGTCCCGCCCTGGGACGTGGGCGGCCCTCAGCCCGCCATGGCCGACCTGCTGGCCCGGCTCCCGCCCGCCGGCCCGGTACTGGACCTCGGCTGCGGCTCCGGCGACCTCGCGATCCACCTCGCCCGGGGCGGAGCCGACGTGCTCGGGATCGACTTCGTGGACGCCGCCATCGAGCATGCGCGGCAGAAGGCGCACGCGCGGACCGGCGAGATGGCCGGGGCGCTCGAGTTCCGGGTCGCGGACGCCCTCCGGCCCTCGCTCCTCGGGCAGAAGTTCGGATCGGTCGTGGACTCCGGCTTCTTCCACCTCTTCACCCCGGAAGCGTGCGACCGGCTCGTCGACGAGGTGGCCTCGGTCCTCCACCCGGGAGGCCGCTACTACCTGCACGAGTTCGCGACGGAGTTCGCGATCCCCAACACGCCCCGCCAGGTCACCGCCGACGAGGTGCGGGCTCGCTTCACCCCGGCGAAGGGATGGCGCATCCTGGAGGTCGGGCCCGCCGAGTTCCTCAGCCGGATCGCTCCGGTGCCCGCGATCCTCGCCTGCGTCGAGCGGCTTCCCGCATCCGGCGCCTGACCGGATCGCAGGTGAGCCCCATGCTGCTGGAGCGGATCGCCGACGAGCTGCTCTCCGGCCGGGCCGACGACGGCAGGCTGGACGCGGCGGCGGCGGGGCTGTATTCCCTGTGCTCGTCCGTCACCGGGATCGACGACTCGTCGCCCCGCGCGGACGACTCGGAGGGGACCCGGCTCCCGGGCGGGGAAGCCATCTCTCCCAGGGACGCCGCCCGGTGCGTGCTGGACCACCGCCGGACCTCCCGCTTCCTGAGGGGCCTGCACGCCGCCATCCTCGAAGCACGGAAGAGGTTCCCCGGTGCCCTGGTAGAGATCCTCTACGCGGGGTGCGGGCCCTTCGCGCCCCTGGCCGTCCCGCTGACCACCCGGTTCAGCCCCGCCGAGGTGAGGTTCACCCTGCTCGACGTCCACGAGCGCTCCCTGGACGCGGCGCGGCTTCTCTTCCAGGCCCTCGGGAAGAGCGACTTCGTGCGCGACTACGTACGGTGCGACGCCGCCTCCCACAGGCACGACGCTCCCCACCCCCTGCACGTCGTGGTCGTGGAGACCATGCAGGCGGCCCTGGAAAGGGAGCCGCAGGTGGCCGTCACGATGAACCTCGCGCCCCAGCTCTGCCCGGGAGGGATCCTCGTCCCGGAAAGGATCACCGTCGACTGCTGCCTCTTCGATCCTGCCGGGGAGGGAGACAGGTTCGATCTCGGCCGCGTGCTCGACCTGGCCGCCGGCGGTGGGACGGTCCTCTTCCCGAAGCGCTTCCTCCACGTCCCGGAGGAGCTGGCCGGGGAGCGCCACCTGATGCTCCTGACCGGCATCACCGTCTTCGACCGCATCGCGCTGGACGAGGGCGAGTCCGGATTGACCTCCCCTCGAATCCTGTTCGACGCGGGCCGGATGCGCGGGGGAGAGGCCGTGGAGATCGAGTACCATCCCGGCGACAGGCCGGGATTCAGGTACAGGTCCCTGCAGGGCGGTCAGGCGGGGGCGTCCCCGGCACGCTCGCGCCCCAGCAGCGGGTACCCCTCGGAGCGCGCCACGTAGGTCGCGGCGGAGATGTCGCCGGCCACGTTGAGCGTGGTGCGGCACATGTCCAGCACGCGGTCGATCCCCAGGATGATGGCGATGAGCTGCGGGTTCACCCCGATGGAGGCGAGCACCACGATGATGAACGGGATGGAGCCCGACGGCACCCCCGCCGTGCCGATCCCGCCCAGGATCGCCAGGTAGGCCACGGTGAGCTGCTGCCCCAGTGTGAGGTCCACCCCCGCGAGCTGGGCCAGGAAGAGCACCGTGACGCCCTCGTAGATGGCCGTGCCGTTCTGGTTGGCGGTGGCGCCGACGGTGAGGACGAAGGAGTTGATCTCCCGCGGCACGCCGAGGTTCTCCTCCGAGACGCGGAGCGCGGTGGGGAGGGTGGCGTTGGACGAGGAGGTGGAGAACGCCGTGAGCATCACCGTCCGGATGCGCCGGAAGAAATCCAGCGGGGAGATGCGCGACAGGAGGGCCACCGAGGCGGAGTACACCACGAACATCTGGATCGACAGCCCCAGGAGCACCGTCACCGCGAACCAGGCCAGCGCCCGCAGCAGGTCCAGCCCGAACCCCGCGGTGCTGCTGAACAGGAGGCACGCCACCGCGTACGGGGCGAGCTTCATGATCATCTCGATGATGCGGATGGAGATCTGGTACACTCCCTCCAGCACCCGCAGCAGGGGCGCCGCCGTCTCCTTGGGGACCAGCGTGGCCGCGATCCCCACCACCAGCGCGAAGAACATCAGGTGGAGGAGGTTGGGCGTGTCGCTCGCCACCGCGGCCACCGGGTTGGAGGGGATCAGCGTCTCCACCACCTGCGTGAGCACCGGCGCCGCCTTCTCGTCCACGTTCGCCGCCTCCACCCGCTCCGTGGCGGCGGAGCCGTAGCGCGCCTCCAGCCCCGCTGCGGTGGCCGGGTCCACGCGCTCGCCGGGGCGGATGGTGTTGGCGAGCGTCACCCCGATCACCACGGAGATGGCCGAGAGCACCAGGGTGTAGGCGAAGGTCTTGGCCCCCACCCGCCCCAGCCGGCGCACGTCGCCGATCCCCGCCACGCCCAGGATCAGCGACGAGAGCACCAGCGGGATCACCACCATCAGCAGGAGCCGCAGGAAGAGCTTCCCCACGGGCTCCGTGAGGTTGGCCACCGTCCAGCTCAGGCCGGGGTGATCCGCCCCCAGCAGCGCGTTCGCCGCCACGCCCGACACGGCGCCCACCACCAGTCCCAGGAAGATCCGCGTGTGCAGCGCCATCTTCCTGCGGGCGGGTCGGGCGCCGTGCCCGGTGTCCACCTCGCGCAGGGAGGCGTCACGATTCTCCTGCGGGGTCCGGTCGGATCGGTCGGACATGCGCTCCTCGGGGCCGGGTGGGGCTTTGTGGGAAGGAGCGCATTATACGGCCGGTGGACGGTGAACGACAACCGGAGGGTGGCGCGGGAGCGGGAATGTGGCTTGCGTCGGCGGTGCCGGACCATCCACCACGTCCACTTTCCTCCGACGCGCCGATGAGACTACCGCTCCCGGGAAGCTGGCAGGACCTCCTTGCGGAGGAGCTGGAGAAGCCGTACTTCCCCAAGCTGCGCGAGTTCGTGGAGCAGGAGCGGAGGGAGCACACGGTCTATCCCCCGGAGGGGGAGGAGCTCACCGCGCTGGAGCTGACGCCGTTCGAGCGGGTGAGCGTGGTGATCCTGGGCCAGGACCCGTACCACGGCCCGGGACAGGCGCACGGGCTCGCCTTCTCCGTGCGCCCCGGAGTCCGTCCGCCGCCCTCGCTCCGGAACGTGTTCAAGGAGCTGCGGGACGACCTGGGGTGCCGCGTCCCGAACAACGGCTACCTGGTTCCCTGGGCGGAGCAGGGCGTCCTCCTGCTCAACACCGTGCTGACCGTGCGCGAAGCCGAGCCCAACTCCCACAGGGGGAAGGGGTGGGAGCGGTTCACCGACGCGGTCATCGCGAAGGTGGGACACAGGGAAGACCGCGTGGTCTTCGTCCTGTGGGGTGCCAACGCGTGGAAGAAGACGGAGCTGATCGACACGGATCGGCACGTCGTCGTCCGCTCCGTGCACCCCTCGCCGCTCTCCGCGAAGCGCGGCTTCCTGGGCAGCCGGCCTTTCTCGCAGATCGACGCCGCGCTCCGCGAGGCCGGGAAGCCCGCGATCGACTGGCAGATCCCCGACCTCTGAGTCTCCCTACGGCAAAAAGGACCGACCGTGAACCGACGGACCCCTCGCGCGGCCCTGGCCGCCCTCGCCCTCGCATCCGCGGCGGCGTGCGCCGCTCCCGCCGGGACACCCTCTCCGACCGCGGGAATGACCTGGGTGCCTCAGGACGCGGGCACCACCGCCGGCTTCCGCGGCATCAGCGTGGTGAGCCCGACCGTGGCGTGGGCGAGCGGGACCGGAGGCACCTTCACGCGCACCACCGACGGGGGCGCCACCTGGCGCGCGGACACCGTCCCGGGAGCGACCGGGCTGGACTTCCGCGACGTGCACGCGGTGGACGCGGGCACCGCGTACCTGATGAGCGCGGGAGAGGGGACGCAGTCGCGGATCTACAAGACCACGGACGGGGGGCGGAGCTGGACGCTGCAGTACCGGGTCCCGGGTCCGCAGGGGTTCCTGGACGGGATGGCGTTCCGGGACGCGACGCACGGGATCGCGTACAGCGACCCGGTGGACGGGCGCTTCCTGGTGGTCGCCACGGAGGACGGGGGGGCGCACTGGAGCCGCGTCCCGCCGGAGAGCCTCCCCGCGGCCCTCCCCGGCGAGGCGGCCTTCGCGGCGAGCGGGACCGGGATCGCCGTGCGGGGCGACCACGTCTGGATGGGGACCGGGGGCGGCGCGCAGGCGCGCGTCCTCCGCTCCGCGGACCGCGGGCGCACCTGGACCGCCGTGCCGACGCCGCTCCCCGGCGGCGTCGCCTCCGCGGGGGTGTTCTCCGTGGCGTTCCGCGACGAGCGCGACGGCGTCGCGGTGGGCGGGGACTACCAGAAGCCCACGGAGGCGGGCGGGAACGTGGCGCGCACCGGGGACGGCGGCCTCACCTGGCGCCCCGTCCGCGGCACGCCCCCGCGCGGCTACCGCTCCGGCGTGGCCTACGTCCCCGGGACGCGCCCGCTCCTGCTGATCGCGGTGGGGACCTCCGGGTCCGACTACTCCGTCGACGGGGGCGAGAGCTGGACCCCCATCGACACGGCCGACTACAACGCCGTCGCCGCCGCGGGACCGGACGCGGTGTGGGCGGTGGGGCCGAAGGGGAGGATCGCGAAGCTGCGCATCGGCGGGAGGTAGGGGGCGGAGCCTACCGGACCGTCACCCGGAAGGTCTCGGAGGTGTCGGGGGCGTCCTTCTCCCAGGGGCGGGCGTAGACCAGGGAGACCGTCGTCTCGCCCGGCTTCAGGCCACGGAACACCCAGTGCTCCTTCCCCCCGGATCCGACCATCCCGGGCGGCGCGGGATCGGGCCGATACGTGGAGCTCACCAGGGCGACGATCCCTCCCATCGCCGGGTCCGCGAGCTGCCACTGGTAGCCGGTGGTCGGGTTGGACTCCAGCACCACCTCGAACTCCTCGCCCGCCTTCACCTGGACCGGGCTTCCCGGCTGCACCTGTGTCATGGGCTTCGTCTCCGTGGGGCGGGTGGACTCGCCCGTGGCCGGCGGCTGCGCCTGCCTCGAGCAGCCGCCGGCAGGAGGGCGAGGAGGGGAGCGGAACGGACCGTCATTGCAGGAGCATCTCGCAGAAGGCGCTCCCGACGTCCATCCCCGCGAATACGTCCAGGAAGAGGAACTGGCCCGACGGGTTGATCTCCAGGAAGTAGACGTCCCCGTCCGGCGTCTCTCTCAGGTCGGCGGAGCCGCTGTTCAGTCCGAGCTCCCGGCGGAGCCGCTGGAGCGCCGAGATCACCTCGGTCGGGAGCTCCGCGGGGGTGATGCGGTAGTCCGGGTCGATCCTCCAATCGTAGTGCGCGGCCGGGTTCTGGAGGGTGACCTCCGCGGTGAAGGCCGAGTTCTCCACCAGCGTCACCCTGTACTCCCTCCCCAGCTCCACGTACTCCTGGAAGATCACCGGCGCGTAGCGGAGTCTCCACAGGTCGGGGACGTCGCCGTCCGAGAGCGGCCGGGTGTCCGTCATCGCCAGCTTGGTCGCGCTGAACGCCTTGTAGACCACTCGCGGGTGCTTCTCGCGGAAGGCCGCGGCTTCGGCCTCCGAGTTGGTGATGAGCGTCTCCGGCACCCGGAGGCCGCACTCCTGGGCCAGCTTCAGCTGGTACGGCTTGTAGCCGGCCCTGGTCTCGGCGTGCGGCGAGTTGTAGATGGGGATTCCGGCGGCGTGGACGGCCCCCCACAGCGCCTCGCGCGCTTCCCGGGACGCGAACCGTCTCTCCTCCGGGTCGCCGACCTCCGCCGGGGGACCGGGCGGCTGCGGGCGCCGCCACCAGACCGAGTGGTATCCCGAGAGCGGCTTCCCGTCCAGGAGCACCTCGGTGGACGCGCCCCCACGCTGCACCAGCGGGAGCGATTCCGGGAAGCGGGCGGAGTCCACGATGTCGGCTTCCGCTCCCCTGCCACGGAGCAGGGCCTGGACCCCGAGGGCGTGGAAGTCGTTTTCGGAAGAGAAGATCAGCACGCGTTTGGGCATGTGCGCGCGGGGGTAAGGTCGGGGGATGGATCGAAGAGGGCCCCGCCCGAACCGGATGTCGGAGCGGAGCCCTGCGGACGCCGGGAGCCGGCACCCTGCTACCAGTCGTCGTTGTCGAGGTCGTCGTTCATCTCCTTGGTCTCCGAGTCGGTCTGCTGGTCCGAGTGGAGGTCATTCCCGTTCTCGGTCTCCGTTCCCACCCACGTCGGCGACTCGGTGGTGTAGGGTGACTTGCTGTCGGTCATGCTCATCGCCGCCATCAGCTTCGTGACGTCCACTCCGTTCCGCGCGGCCCAGTCGAGCTCCAGGGCCTTCCGGGTCTTTGCGAGCTCTCCGCTGCCCAGCACCTCCTTGTTGCGGCTCGGGCGGGACGTGACGAAGAGCTGGTGCTCCTGGGTGGCCATGGGCTGCTCCTGAAAGCGGTGAGAACGCGCCGATCTCCGAAACCGACGGGGTATTGTGCGTGTGATTCCCGGTTTCCGCAATGATCTTGCACCCTTCTACCCCTCACCCCGCGACTCGTACTCGTCCTTGAGGCGCGAGACCACGGCGGGGTCGGCCAGGGTGGTGGTGTCGCCCAGCGTGCGGCCCTCGGCGATGTCCTTGAGGAGGCGGCGCATGATCTTCCCCGAGCGCGTCTTGGGGAGGTCGGCGGCGAAGAGGATGGCGTCCGGCCGCGCGATGGCGCCGATCTTCTTCACCACGTGGTCGCTCAGCTCCTTCTTCAGCGCCTCGGTGGGCTCCTGCCCCTCCTTCAGGGTGACGAAGGCCGCCACGGCCTGCCCCTTCATCTCGTGCGCCTTCCCCACCACCGCCGCCTCCGCCACCGAGGGGTGGTCCACCAGCGCCGACTCCACCTCCATGGTCCCGATGCGGTGCCCGGCCACGTTGAGCACGTCGTCGATCCGGCCGATCACCCAGAAGTAGCCGCGCTCGTCGCGCTTGGCCCCGTCGCCGGGGAAGTACACGCTCTCCCCGGGCTGCTCGTCCTCCCCCGCGCCGACGGTGCGCCCCTGCCACTTGGACCAGTAGGTGTTCACGAAGCGCTCCGGGTCGCCCCAGATCCCGCGCAGCATGGCGGGCCAGGGGCGGCGGACGGCCAGGAAGCCGCCCCCCACCTCGATGCACTTCCCGTCCAGGGTGAGGATGTCCGCGCTGATCCCGGGGAAGGGCGTGGTGGCCGAGCCGGGCACCGTGGTGGTGACGCCCGGGAGCGGGGTGATCATGATGGCCCCGGTCTCCGTCTGCCACCAGGTGTCCACGATGGGGCAGCGCCCGCCGCCGATGTGGTGGTGGTACCAGATCCACGCCTCCGGGTTGATCGGCTCCCCCACCGTCCCCAGGAGGCGCAGCGACGACAGGTCGTGCCGCGCCGGGAGCTCCGTCCCCCACTTCATGAAGGCGCGGATGGCCGTGGGCGCGGTGTAGAAGATGGTGACGCGGTAGTCCTCCACCAGCTTCCAGAAGCGCGCCCGGTCCGGGAAGTCGGGCGCCCCCTCGTACATGAGCACCGTGGCCCCGTTGGCGAGCGGGCCGTAGACGATGTACGAGTGCCCCGTCACCCACCCCACGTCCGCCGTGCACCAGTAGACGTCCTCGTCGCGCAGGTCGAACACCAGCTTGGTGGTGGCGTACGCCTGCGTCAGGTAGCCCCCGGTGGTGTGCATGATCCCCTTGGGCTTCCCCGTCGTGCCCGAGGTGTAGAGGACGTAGAGGAGGTCCTCCGCGTCCATCTCCTCCGCGGGGCAGTCGGGGTCGGCCCCGTCCACCGCGTCGTGCCACCACACGTCCCGCCCCTCGCGCATCCGCGCGTCGCCCAGCGTCTCCCCCTCCGCGCCGTGGCGGCGCACCACCAGGACGCGCTCGATGGAGGGGCACCCGCCCTCCCTCTCCAGCGCCTCGTCCGCGCTCCGCTTCAGCGCCACCACGCCGCCCGCGCCGGTACCCGCCGTCCGCCGTGATCAGCACCCGGGCCTCCGCGTCGCGGATGCGGTCGCGGAGCGACTCCGCCGAGAAGCCGCCGAACACCACCGAGTGCGCCGCCCCGATGCGGGCGCAGGCGAGCATCGCCACCGCCGCCTCGGGGATCATGGGGAGGTAGATGGCCACCCGGTCGCCGCGGCGCACCCCCATCTCCCGCAGCGCGTTCGCCGCCCGCCCCACCTCGCGGTGCAGCTCCTCGTAGGTGAAGGCGCGGCGGTCGCCCGGCTCCCCCTCCCAGAGGAGCGCCGGCTTGGTGCGGCGCGGGCCGTCCAGGTGCCGGTCCAGGCAGTTGTACGCCGCGTTCAGCTTCCCGCCCGCGAACCACTTCGCGTGGGGCGGGTCCCACTCCAGCACCCGGTCCCACCGCCGGAACCAGTGCAGCTCCCCCGCCCACTCCGCCCAGTACGCTTCCGGGTCGTCCTCCGCGCGGCGGTACACCTCCGCGTCGGACACGTGTGCCCCCCGCGCGAACTCCGGCGGCGGCGGGAAGGTGCGGTCCTCCTGCAGCAGGGTGTCCAGCGTGGGCTCGGATGCGGACATCGGGGCTACCTCCTCGGTCGTGGAAGTCGTGCGGGCGCGGCAGGAATCGAAAGATCCCGCCGGCCCGCCGCAAGAGGGCTGCCAGGCTTCCCTTCCGGACCGGCGGCGGCGTGTTAGGCGGGGGACCGGGAGGCGTGGCCGGCGCGCCACATCCAGCGCCCCACCCGGAAGGCCAGGAGCGAGGCCAGGGCGAGCACCGCCAGCGCGGTCCAGAACTCCGGCGTGGCGCCGGTCTTCCAGACGGTGGGGGGGAGCTCCGGCGCCTCGGCGGCGCCGAGGCCGAACGCCGCCAGCGAGTTGTTGGCCGCGTGCAGCAGCACCCCCGCCCAGACGGAGCGCGTGGCGTACACCGTGAACCCGAACGCCACCCCCAGGAGGAGGTACAGCGGGAACACGGGGATGGCCAGGTGGGCCAGGGCGAACACGGAGGCGGTGAACAGGATGGCGCGGGCCGGGCCCCAGCGGCGCTCCAGCGGGTGCTGCACCATCCCGCGGAACACCAGCTCCTCCAGGAGCGGCGCCGCCACCAGCGCGGCCAGCACCACCGCCAGCCGCTCGGCCGGCGTGTCGTCCAGCGTCTCGAAGGGGCGGAGCCACTTCGGGGACACGGGGACCAGGCGCAGCCAGACCTCCCCGAGCGACCAGGAAAGGAGGAAGAGCGTGGGGATCGCGGCCAGCGTGGCGCGGAGCGCGTCGCCGCGGAGAGGGCGCAGGCGGAGGAGGGCCCAGCGCCGCACCTCCCCCGGGAGGCCGGTGCGGAGCACGTAGGCGCGCAGGAACCAGACGAAGACGGCCACGCCCCCGAGCGCGCCCCAGGGCTGCGGCACCACCAGGGCGAGGCTCAGCGGCACCTCCCAGAGCACGACGAAGGCGAGGATGTGCCGGAGGGCCTGCCCCATGGGTCCCCTGAGTGCGGAAAGCGAGTGACGGCGCGGAAAACCACCGTTCCGCGGAAGCTAACCCGGGGCCGGCTTTACGCAAGCCGCGAATACGTTCTGGCAGAATACATGCGGCGGCGGGGTGCACGTGGCTATGGCGTCCGGGGCGGCCCGCCGGTATAGTGATCGCACACACCATTTTGGACGCAAAGAGCGCTCTCCCGATGACCCCCCGGAATCCGTCGATGCGAAAGCCACGGCTGAGCCCCCCCGTCCGGCGCACGCGCCGCCGCTGGAGGGTCCCTCCCGCCATCACCCACGGCGAAGAGGCTTTCGAGGGCGCCGGGATCCTCGAGGAGTTCGAGGGACGGACGGGGCTGGTGCTCTGGCAGGCGGTGCGCGACGTGGCGCTCTGGGTCTCCGCACCCGAGGAGCGGCGGGGGGAGCTGTTCCGCGAGGGCGCGGAGACCCGGCAGCGCGACGCCGTCCAGGGAGAGCGGCTGGAGCCCGCCGTGGAGAGGCCGCTCCTCGAGCTCTCGGAGCTGCTCGGACACCCGCACGCCCTCACCTGCGAGCTGGCCGCGAGCGCCTGCCTCCAGGTGGCGCAGTGGGCGGACGAGCGCGGCGCCCGCGCCACCGCGCTCGCGTTCGCGCAGTCCGCGGGCTACGCGGCCCCCATGGACGCCGCCACCGCCTACACGGTCGCGCGGCTGGCCCGCCGCCGGGCGGAGTTCGCGCGGGCGGAGAGCTGGTTCCGCCGCACCGTCGCCCTGGCCCGCCAGACGGGCGACTGGAACGCCTACTCCATGGCCTTCCTGGGGCTGGGCAACCTGTACGTGCAGCGCGGCAACCTCCCGGTGGCGCGGCGCTTCTACGTCCGCGCCCTCCGCTCCGCGCGGCGCCACTCGCTGCACTCCGCCGCCGGGATGGCGTTCCACGACCTGCTGGTGCTCTCCGCGGCCGCCGGGCGGGCCGACGACGTGGAGCGCTACGCCCGCGGCGCCTACGACGAGTACGGCTCCGACCACCCGCGCCTCTCCGCGCTGGCGCACGACGTCGCGTTCTTCTGGATGGAGCGCGGATACCACGCGCGGGCGCTCCTGATCTTCCGCGCCCTCCTCCCGCACATCCCCGGCAGCGGCGAGCGCGTCGTGGTGCTGGCGAACATCGCCCGCGCCGAGGCGGCCACCGGGGACCGCGCCCGCTTCGAGGAGGCGTGGACGCAGGTGTGGGACGGCGTGGAGGGCGCCGAGGGGGCGGCCGAGGCGCTGGTGGAGCTGGCCCGCGGCGCCGCGTCGCTGGGAGACTGGGCGCGCGCGGAGCGCGCCGCCGAGCGGGCCCTCGCCATATCCAGCGACCGCGGCGAGGCCAAGAGCCAGCTCGCGGCCGAGGCCGCCCTCGAGGCGGTGCTGGAGCACCGCGCCACCGAGGCCGCCCCCGCCCCCGTCCGCGGGAGCGCCGCCGAGGAGGCGGACGCGCTCGCGCAGGAGCTGGTCCGCTCGCTGAGCCAGGCAGCCGCCCCGGTCTGACCGGGGCGACCTTTACCCAACCACCACCACACGTCCAACATGAAGATCGGAGCCCGACCGCTGGTCGTACTGCACTGGGATGAGGGGTTCCGGGAGCGCATCCGGCGCATCTCGGAGCGCGACTACGTCTTCCAGGCGGTCCCGGACTGGGAATCGCTCCGCGAGGCGGTCCGCGAGGCGCCTCCCTCGGCGCTGGTGGTGGTGGACCCCTACTCGGACACCAACGGCCGCAGCGGGCCCTCGCCGGCGCTCCGTTCCCTCCTGGTGGAGTTCCCCTCCTGCGCCGTGTTCGCGGCGCTGGACGTGACCCCCGAGCGCTTCGACGACCTCCGCACCCTCGGCAAGTGGGGAGTGGTGGAGGTGGTGTCGCTGGAGCACGACGACACCCAGCTCGCGCTCCTGCAGCGCTTCAAGCAGTCGCAGGGGCGCCCGCTCCGCTCGCTCCTGGAGCAGGTCCTCCCCCCGGACACCCCCGGGCGTGCGCGGGCCATCCTGGACGCCGCCGCCGAGGTGGTGGCCGTCGGCGGCCACGGGCGCGACCTCGCCAAGTCGCTCTACCTGTCGCGGCGCACGCTGCTGCGCTGGTGCGAGCGGGCGGAGCTCCCGCCCCCGCGCAAGCTGCTGGCGTGGATGCGCATCCTCCTCGCCGCCGAGCTGCTGGACGACCCGGGGCGCACGGTGCTCAGCGTGGCCCACGCGTGCGGCTACTCGTCCGACAGCGGGCTGCGGCGGGTGACGCAGAAGTTCCTGGGCACCAGCCCCACTACGCTGCGGGAGAAGGGGGCGTTCTCGCGCGCCTCGGCGGCGTTCCTCAAGGTCCTGGCGCGGTACCGCAAGGGGCAGGTGATCGGCGTCTGAGCCGGTTCGTCCCGGCGAGGTGACGGAGGAGCACGCGGATTGCAGGGCGTGCGGCGCGGGTGGGTCGTTCGACCCATGGTGCGCCGCGCGCCCTTCCGTTATGATGGAAGGAGCCCCGACAATGCGCCCCGCCGGTCCGTTCCAGGCCGCCGGGACCGCAGCCATCCCCGCCCGCCGGACGCTCTATTTTCCAAGGAGGCCCCCATGCGACAGGCAGTATCCTTCACCTGTGCGGTGCTCGCCCTGGCCGCGGCCGGGAGCGCGAGAGCGCAGGAGACTCCCGCGAGCATCCTCGCTCCGGAGGCTTCCCGTCCCGCCGCCGACCCGCTCCTCGCCTACACGGCGGCGGGGAACGACCTGCTGTCCCCGTCGCCGGCCGCCGCTCCCGCTCGCGCGTCCACGCGCGTGGCGCGGAGCTCCCGCTCGCGCTCCCTGCTGCACACCCTCGGCGGCGTGCTGGTGGGAGCGGGCGTGGGGTACTTCACCTCCGCGGTGGTGAGGAGCGACTGGGACAAGGACTCCAACCGCGAGGTGGCCAGCCACCGGACCAGCTTCGCCCTGGGCGGCGCCGTGTTCGGGGGGGCCGGCGGGCTCCTGATCGGCACGCGCCCGCCCGTGATGTCCACGGGCCTCCGGCCGGCGACCCGCACCGCCGAGAACGCGATCACGGCGGACCAGATCGACGCGGTCGGCGTGGCCAACATCTACGACGTGGTGATGGCGCTCCGTCCGGAGTGGCTGCGCATCCGGGGCATCAACAGCGTGACGGAGGGGGACCGGGTGGTGGCCAGCGCGGAGAGCCCGGAGCCCCTGGTGATCCCCGGCGCGGTCACCATCCAGGTGTACCTGGAGAACGGGCGCATGGGCGGGGTGGAGGCGCTGCGCCAGATCCCGGTGTCGCAGGCGGGCGAGGTGCGCTTCCTCAACGCCCAGCAGGCCACCTACAAGTGGGGGATCGGCCACGCCCACGGCGCAATCTGGATCATCACCCGGAAGTAGGCCCGCGCGTCGGCGGACGGAGCGCGGCCGGGGACGGGAGTCTCCGGCCGCGCCGCTTTTCCCCCTTTCACACCCGCTCCCGAGGGCCACATGCACGTCCGCCTCTTCCGCGCTCCCCTCTGCCTCCCGCTCCTCCTCGCCCTCTCCGGGTGCGGAGACTCCGCCGAGAAGGACGCACCTCCGCCGAACCCGGTGGCGCGGCCGGGGCAGCCGGTCGCCCCGGTGGGCGGGAAGCCGGTCTCCGTCGCGCGCGTCGCGCCGGAGGGGTTCGAGTGGCCGGGGGAGGTGACGGCCACGGCGCCCCGGGCGGGCGCGGTGTCGCTGCTCTACCACTTCGACAACCCCTGCGGCGACCGGCCGCTCGGCGCGCTGGGGAACGTGCGCGGCGACACGGTCGCGCTGGTGATGCGCTGGCCGCGCCCGCCGGAGAAGCGGCCGCCGTGCACCAGCGAGGTCACCCCGGACGCGTACCGGGTGGAGATGGACGGCGTCCCCTCCGGGAACCGCGTGGTGGGCGTGTACCAGGCGCTGGAGGGGCAGACCGCCGCGGCGCTCTCCCACGCCATCGAGGTGGAGGTGCCCTGACGGGCGGGCTGTAGCCCGGTCTAGAACAGAGTGGTCTGCTCCCCCAGGTCGCGGGGATCGACGCAGGGCTGGCCGAGGAGGCGCTGCATCTCCCGCGCGGAGCCGGGGGCGTGCCCCGCCCAGAAGTTGCTGAAGAAGCCGAACACGTCCAGCCCCCGCTCCGGGAGCTTGCGCAGGGTCTCCGCCCAGGCGCGCTCCTCCTCCCCGCGGTCGGCCTGGAGGTGCGTGTGGTCGGTGATGGAGCGGTCGGGGCCCATCCAGCGCACGTAGTGGAAGCGCGCCGTGGGGCGGGCGGCCAGGCCCAGGAGGACGTCGCGGGGAATCCAGGGGCCGTCGCTGAGCGCGAGCGCCACCTCGTACGCGGCCAGGAGGGAGAGGACGCCGGGGAGGACGCGCCGGTCCACCCAGCGCCGGTCGCGGAACTCCACGGCCACGCGAAGGTCGCCGGGGAGGAGGGGGAGGAACTCCGCCAGCGCGGGGAGCTCGTCCGGGCGAAAGTCGGGGCCGAGCTGCACCAGGACCGGTCCCAGCCTGTCCCCCAGCTCGCGCGCCCGGTCGAAGAACTCCTCCACGAGCCCCTCCACGCCCCGCAGCCTCCGCTCGTGCGTCGCCTCGCGCGGCAGCTTGAGCGCCAGGAGGAACCCCGGCGGGGTGCGCTCCGCCCACCCCCGCACCGTCTTCGAGGCGGGGACGGCGTAGAAGGTGGAGTCCACCTCCACGCAGTCGAACGCCCGGGCGTAGGTGCCCAGGAAGTCGGGGGCGCGCGTCCCCTCGGGGTAGAACCCGCCCATCCAGGCGTCGTAGTTCCACCCCTGCGTCCCGATCCGGAGGCTCCCCTCGCTCACCTGGCCCCCCCCGCGAGCGCCCGCAGCGCGGGGAGGTGCGCCGCCAGGTGGTCGCCCGGGCAGGCGGTGTCGGCGAAGTCGTCGTGCTTGCCGATGCGCTCCCCCGGGACGCTCCACCGCCGCGCGGCCCAGCCCACCAGCGCGCGGAGCGACTCCAGCTGCGCCGGGGTGGGACGCTCGGTCTCGAAGTTCCCCTCCACCACGACCAGGAGGTGCCCCGTCGGGTCGTAGGCGGTGTTGGTGTCCCCCACGTACTCCGCCCGGCGCGCCTCGGCGATCCGCCCGTCCACCCCCACGTAGAAGTGGTAGGGGACGTCCGGCCAGGCGGGCTTGGTGCGGCCTCCCGCGAGGGCGCTCTCGCTCTGCGAGTACTTCTGCAGCCCGCGCAGCTTCTCCTCCAGGGTGCGGCCGGGCTGCGAGGGGGTGCCGGTGTGGTGGACGGTGATGCGGTCCACCGCGTGCGCCCGCATCGGCGCGACCGGGGCGGCGGCTCCCCACGCTTCCCGCGACACCACCTCCGGCGCGGGGGCGGCGGGCGCGGCGGCCACGGCCACGGGTCGGGGGGCGCACGCCAGGGCGAGCAGCGGGAGGAGGAGGGCGGGGCGCAGGATCACGTGTCGGCCGGGCTCGGGTGGACGGTGTCGACAGGCGAATATACGTCGCGCGGGGCCCTCCGACACCCCTTCGGAAACGAGGTTGAAACCGCGGCGGGGGTCGCCCCGTATACCTCTTCGTGGCGGGATGCCATCGTTCCCCGGAAAACGACCAGGAGTCAAGAACCATGAAAGACAAGAGCCTTCTCAGCACCCTGCTCACGTGGCTCGCCGTGGGCGTCCTCGCCGTCATCGCCCTGAAGGTGGTGTTCTTCCTCCTCGGCGTGACCTTCGCCCTGGTGGCCATCCTGTTCCGGCTGCTCCCGCTGGTGCTCGCGGGGCTCCTGGTGTACATGGTGATCCGCTGGTTCCGCAAGGACCCGGACTACACCACCCCGGCCACCACCAGCGATCCGCTGGACTACTGAGCATCGGCCTCCGGGGCACGAACGACGGGGAGGCGCCGCACTCGCGGCGCCTCCCCGTTCGCGCTTCCGGCGACGACCGGGAGCGTCAGCGGGCGCCCCCTTCCAGGTGCCTGCGGAACCACCCCACGGTCAGCGGCCACGCCTGGCGGGTGGCGGCCAGGTTGGCTCCGCCCTGCCCGTCCTGCTGGCGGAGGAAGCCGTGCCCGGCGCCGGGGAAGGTGTGGGGCTCGAAGGTCTTTCCCAGGGCGCGCATGGCGGAGTCGGCGGGGGGGACGGTGGCGTTGACGCGCGCGTCGTTCTCGCCGTACAGCCCCAGCACCGGGGCGCGCACCGCGCCCAGCGAGGCGGTGGCGGGGGAGGCGCCGTAGTACACCACCGAGGCGCCCAGCTCCGGGGAGCGGACGGCGTGCTCGAACGAGGTGCTCCCGCCCCAGCAGAACCCGACGATCCCGTAGCTCTTCCGCGCGGCGGGGAGGGCCATGGCGTAGCCGGCCACGGCGCGGATCTGCCGGTGCACGTCGTCCGCGGCGAGGGTGCGGATGGCGACGCGGGCGGAGTCGGCGTTGGGCTCGCCGCCGGGGCCGGCGGGGAGGTTCTTCATGGTGAGCAGGTCGGGGGCGACGGCGACGAAGCCGTCGGCGGCGAGCTGGTCGGCGACGGCGCGGATCCAGTCGGAGAGGCCGAAGATCTCGTGCACCACCACCACCACCGGGGCCGGGTCGCGGCGCTCGGGGAAGACCACCCAGGCGCGTACGCTGTCGCCCTGCGGGGTGCGCACCACAGATCCCGTTTGACAACGGAGATTCAGGAAGCTATCTTGCGGTTTTCTTCGCCTCGAAGCTCTCAATAGACGGCGAGCTTCGGCGGCCTCGGGGAACGCCCCCAGTGACAGCGCCCGCTCCAACGCCTCGCGAGCACCGTTGACATCTCCGGCCTGAAGATACGCCAACCCTAAGTGGTAGCTATAAATCGGTTCGCGGGGAGCGAGTCTTCACGGTCTCACGAAGGGCAGCAATGGCTCTCGGCCGATGCGGTTTGCCTCTTGTAGTAGACCCGACCGAGGGTGTCCCGCACCTCAGGAGAGCTCGGCATGGCCTGGCGGCGAGCTGAGCCAGTCGCAGGGCCACATCGAAGTTCTGGCCCTGTTCGGCGCAGAGCCACGCGAGATTGTTCGCCGCAATCGGTGCGCGTGGGTCGATGTCGAGGACGCGCTCGAAGTAATCCTGCGCGTCGGCCTGATTTCCCTGCATTTGCGCGATCATTCCCAGCATTGTCAGAGGCATCACCGGCTTCGACTGCCGTTGGGCCAGCACGACGAACTGGCGTCGCGCGTCATCGAGCTTCTGCTGCGAGAGGTATAGTTGTCCGAGCAACACATACGCCGGCATGAGCGAGGCGTCGAGCTGCAGCGCGCGTTTCGCATGCTGCTCCGCAACGTCGAACCTTGTCGCCGCCATGTAGGTGCGGGCGGCAAGTAGCAGCAGATCGGCGCGCTCCGTTTGACGCTGGAGCTGATCGTCCACGCGTTTGATGGCTGCCGAAAAATCACGCGCCGCCAAGTCAAGCGCGATGAGGCCGGCATGCGCTTCAAGAGACTGGGGCTGGAGCTCTAGAGCGCGCACGAAATCGCGCCGTGCAGCGGCAGCGTCGCGCCGCGCTGCGGACAGCAGAGCTCTCTGTGTGTACAGCGCTGACACACCGGGATGGGCGTGGAGCAATGGCGTGAGCGCCTTCTCAGCGCCGACGTGATCTCCATTCGCAATCAGCGCTCGAATGAACGTGAGCTGGGCTTCGAGACTGCCCGGTACGTTTCGGATGGCATCTCTGGCAAACTGCACGGACGTATCGGCGCGACCACTGCCGAGCTCCAGCTTGGCAAGGGCGATTTGAGCCGCCGCCGCTTTAGGGTTCAGCTTGAGCACCTCGGTATAGGCCTGTCGCGCTGAGTCTGTGTCACCGCGACCGGCGTACGAACCGCCCAACGCGTATTGCAGGCGGGCCGAGTTCGGGTCCTTCTCGGCCGCTGTTTTCAGCTGGGCATGAGCCTCGTCCCGTTTACCCTCCCGGACGAGCAAGTGGCTCTTGAGTAGCACTGTCTGGACGTCTTTCGGGTCTTTTTGCAGCAACTGATCGACCGCTGTGTGCGCTTCGACGAGCTCACCTTTGGCCGCGTGTGCCTGCGCAAGGCGCCGCGTCGCGCCGCTGACGGTCTCTGGTCGAGTGCGAAGCCGATCGAGCTCGGAGATTGCGTCGGTGGAGCGCTTTTGCAGCAGGTAGAAGTCAGCCAGCGCGAAGGGCGCTACCCTGGAATTCGCGAGGACCTTGGCGAACGGTTCCGCTTCACCGGCGCGGCCCGTTGCGATGAGGAATGCCACTAGTGCGCGGTTCGCGAGCGGAGTTCCAGGCTCCGCCGCCAACACCGCCCGCAGTGCGATCTCGGTCTCATTGAGGCGACCGCTGACCCAGTAGTAGTTCGCCAGGGCCAGGTGCGCCAGCACCGACTTCGGATCGAGCGCCACGGCCTGCTTGAACGCGTTCTCCGCGGCCTGCCCGCGCCCGCGGCCCATCTCAAGGACTCCAAGATTCAGATGTGTGGCGCCTCTGGTCGGATCCAACTGAATTGCCTCTTCAATCTCGGCAATCGCTTGATCCAGATTACGAAGCCCGGCGAGGGCATTCCCCAACAATACCTGCCCTCGAACATTGCGTGGCTCACGGTCGAGCACGAACTCCGCACGGGCCTTCGCCTCGTCGAAACGTCGGGCCGCGAGAAGATAGTTTCCCGTGGTGAGCTGAAGATCCACGTTGTCGGGAAGCAGGTCGGCGGCGCGCACGTATTCGCCCAACGCGCCTTGGAGGTTACCGGCACGCTCGAGCGTCTGAGCGAGTTTGAGGCGTGCCGGACCGAAGCGCTCATCAATCTGAATGGCGTTCCGAAATTCGATACTCGCTTCACGATATTTCTGCTGATCGAAATAGGCGTTGCCACTCTCGAGAAAACGCTGCTTGCGAATCGTCGGATCGCGAGTACAGCCGGCGACAATCATGCCGGTAGTCAGGCATACCGCGGCAAAAGGTCGAAGTCGTGTCCGCATAACTATTTCTGCATTCCGTGTTGGCGGAATACCCGTTTCTACGCCGTGCCGGAGGGTAACGAATCAGCGAACGACTAAATGGCTTCGTGGTGAGCCATGAATGGCGCGCTCGTCGGCGTGAGCGCACGTACCCGTCGATCGTGTGCCGTCGCTCGATCCTGCGCCGTCCCCTCCCAACTGCGATCGACGTCTAGAAGATCGTGTAGATAAATGGTGCCAACGCGGAACCCTGCGCGAATATCAACAAGGCGCCGACGAGCAACATCACGGCGATCACCGGCAGTAGCCACCACTTTTTACGCTCGCGAAGAAACATCCAGAGCTCGCCGACGATTCCTGTTTCCTTCATAATCTGCTCCCTAGAATTACCGCTAAAACTGGCGCTGCATGCTCGCCGAGCGACGGGCATTGTCCGGCCGTGTTTGCCAAAACGTTCCGTCGCGACTGACATGCTTCAACGGATTAGCGCCGAACGTCCGACGCAAGATACCGACCGGCGTGATAACGACGAAATAGATCACGCTCATCACGATCGGTGTCGTGACGCGCGAAATTGCATGGGCGAGAGCCATCCACGCTCGTTCGACGGGACCGAGATGCCTCGGTATCAGCAAGCCCGCTGACACCAAAACAAAACCGAGCCCGCCAAAAATCGCGGCGGTGAGTGCATGCCCGCGCCAGAAAACAATCCCCCCTAGCACCAGGAAGGCGCACCCTACGGTGAATCCGAAGCGCCGCCCTTGGGCAGCGGTCAGTCGAGTTGAAATTCCTGTTGCCATTTTTGGGTCTCTGTCCACGCCGGCTGTTCCGCCTTGTCGAGGAGGAACGGTCCGACCACGAGGTAATCGAGATGCGTTCGCATGAAGCATTGATACGCGTCAGCCGGCGTGCACACAATCGGTTCGCCACGCACGTTGAATGAGGTATTCACGAGCACGGCGCACCCGGTTCGCTGTTCGAAGGCACGAATGAGTGCGTGATAGTTCGCGTTCACATCCGGGCTGACGGTCTGAATCCGCGCCGAGTAATCGATGTGAGTGATTGCCGGAAGGTCGGATCGCGGCACATTCAGCTTGTCGATGCCCCAGAGCTTGTGCTGGTCGGCCGTTAACGGAATCCTGCGCTCCTTGCGGACGCCAGCGACCAGCAGCATATACGGTGAATCCGTATCCAGCTCGAAGTACTCCGCGACACGCTCGCGGAGTACGCTGGGGGCGAACGGCCGGAATCCCTCACGAAACTTGATCTTCAGATTCATCTGAGCCTGCATCCGCGGACTGCGCGGATCGCCAAGAATGCTGCGCGCGCCCAGGGAGCGCGGGCCGAACTCCATAGCGCCGTCGAACCAACCGACGATTTTTTCATCCGCAAGCAGCCCCGCGACGTGGTCGATGAGCTGCCCCTGCTCCCAGCGGGTGTAGTGTGCTCCCGCGGCCTTGAGAAATTGCTCGACTTCCTGCGGACTGAACGCGGGGCCGAGATACGAGCCTTTCATGGAGTCTTTCCCAGGAGTGACGCGCCTGGGCTGTCCTTCATGCCGATGCCAGATCAATTGGGCGACGCCGAGCGCGCCGCCGGCATCACCCGCCGCCGGTTGAATCCAAATGCGCTTGAAGGGTCCCTCACGCAGGAGGCGTCCATTGCCAACGCAGTTGAGCGCGACGCCACCGGCCAGGCAAAGGTCGTCGAGACCAGTCTTCCGGTGCGCACTTCGGGCCATGCGCAGCATGATCTCTTCGCAGACGACCTGCACCGACCGCGCAAGATCCATCTCGCGCTGGGTGAGATTGGTTTCCGGTACACGCGGCGGGCCGTCGAAAAGCTTGTCGAAGGCGCCGTTCGTCATCGTCAGGCCGGTCAGATAATTGAAATATTTCTGGTTGAGGGTGAACGAGCCGTCTTCACGCAGATCCAAGAGCTCGTTAAAGATCACGTCGACGTACTTAGGTTCGCCGTACGGCGCCAGCCCCATCACTTTGTACTCGCCGGAGTTCACCTTGAATCCGGTGTAGTAGGTGAAGGCAGAATAGAGGAGTCCCAGAGAATCCGGCCAATGAAGCTCGTCGAGGATTTCGATGTCGTTCCCCCGACCGACACCGATCGACGCCGTCGCCCACTCGCCGACACCATCCATGGTCAGGATGGCCGCTGCCTCAAACGGAGACGGAAAGAACGCACTCGCCGCGTGCGACTCATGATGTTCCGAGTAGAGAATCTTTCCCGTGTAGCCGAGATCGTTCCGCAACTGTTGATCGATGTACAACTTGTCTTTGATCCAAAGCGGCCCGGCCATCAGAAACGAGCGAAATCCGCGGGGCGACATGGACAGATAGGTTTCGAGAATCCGTTCGAACTTCAACAGCGGCTTGTCATAAAAACCCACGCGCTGCACATCGTCGATGCGGATCCCCGCCGAGCCCAGACAGAACGCGACGGCGTGCCGAGGAAAGCTCGAATCTCCCTTTTTCCTGGTGAACCGTTCTTCCTGCGCGGCCGCGACAATCTCACCGTCGCGGAGCAGGCACGCGGCGCTGTCGTGGTAGAACGCAGAGATTCCGAGTACATACTTTTCGTTCATGTCGATTTCATTTCGGCCAGTGTCGTTATTTCATGACGACAAACTGATCCAGGATGAGCACGTCAAGTCCTGAACCGTAGAACACTCGAACCGCATCCCGAGGGCTGCAAACGATCGGTTCGTGGAAACCATTGAACGAGGTATTGACTAGGAACGGTAGGCCTTCCACCGCCCCGAAGGCTTCCAGCAATTTTCGGAATCGCGGTAAACAGTCCGCGCCGACCGTTTGAACACGAATCGCCGCCTCAGGACTGGGCAGGATGTGTCGAAATCGTTCTCGATCGAGAGGTCGGAAATCGCATTCCATGAACGGAGCGTCGTCAGGCCCGGTGAAATGCGCCGGCACCGCCTCCGCCAAGCCACTCAAGGCATAACCTCTCCACCGCTCGCGCCGCTTCAAGAAACGGTTGAGATTCTCGAGGACATACGGGGCGAAGGGGTTCGCCAATATGCATCGGGCCCCCAGCGCCCGCGGTCCCCACTCCATGGCGCCGTCGAACCAACCGACGAGCATGCCGCGACGCAACGAGTCCACGGCGAGCCCGATGCAATCGCCGGTATGGACCCAGTCGTAGCGAAGCTTGCAGTTGTCGAGCGTCGCCTTGATCTCGTCTTGGCTGTATGCCGGGCCCAGAAAAGGTGAAACCAGCCTTGGCGTGGCACCGCTCACTCGTAATCCTGTGCCGACGGCGAGACCCGCGTTGCCAGGGTTTACGGGGACGAACACCCGCCGAAACAATCCAGCCTGCTTCACCAGACTGTTTATCGACGAATGATAGAAAAAACTGCCTCCCAGGCACAGCGCGTCGCCGCCCGTCCGTTGCTGAACCGCTCGAAGCCATTCGATGAAGAGTTCGCCAACCCGTTCCTGAAGTGCGGAGGTCAGCGGCGCGGTTTCGGGGGTACCCGGGCGAGCAGTAGCCGGAAGGAAGGAGAGGGCAGTCGACTGCCAATCAGGCTTGAGTTCAAGCGCTGTCTCGGTGACGCGCAGAAGCGGCGTAAGCCGATCGTCCCGCCGCCCTGCCTGAAGCCGCGCCAGCGCCTCGAACCGTTGCCCACCGTCGGCCGACGTCAGACCCAACGTTTCGGCACAGCGTGAGTAGAGATCGGCAAAGCCCGGTCCACGCCAAGGCCAGTCGATACGTGTGACCTCGGCGCCGCGCCCCTGCCACACGCTGACTTTCGGCTCCTCGTGATCGCAAACGACGATAGTCGCAGAGGAGAAGGGCGACGTCAGATAGGCTGCGCACGCGTGGGCCAGGTGATGGTCCAAAGGCTCGACGCCGAGAGATGCGTGAGCCGCTTCGTGGCCGCATTCGGCGACCGCAAATCGCTCGATGGCGTCCCGCCGGCGGCCTAGCCGATCCAGAAGCGTGTCGATTGCCTCATCCGGAAGGCCCGATGCATTGAATCCCGCTCCCTTGACTCGGGTGATCCGCTCCTGCTCGCAGACACCGATTACCCGTTGCTCTTCGATCAACGCGACGCAGGCGTGGCTCATCGCTCCGCCAAGACCCGCGCTCAGCGGCGCTCTAACCGTGTGGGCAACGTGCCGACTGTCGACCGCGCTGTCGGCGCTTACCGACCCGCGAGTCGCCGCACCGCTGCCCGGGCGGTAGCTGCCGAGCAAATTCGAATGGCTCATCCGTCTCTCCTGCGTGCGTCGACCGTCAGCGCAGGGTTGGCGGTCTTCCTGGCGGCAGCGCTGCAGCTGCGTTTGCGCAGCGTGGCGAACGGCGCCGGCTCCTTCTCGAACAGCCACGACATCAACGCTCGGGCGACGAGATAGTTGCCGTGACGGTTTAGATGGCCGTCGTACATTAAGTAGGGATACGGCCTTCGGGCGTTATCGAAAGTTGCAAAGAGTGAGATCGCAGGCAATTGGCGTTCGGCGGCCAGGTCCAGGAAAAACCCCTCTTCCGGCGAACGCCCGGCGAGCACATCGAACTTGCTGGGCAAGATCGCGACGCCCAGCTCGGCGCCTCGCGTCCGCGCGCGAGCAATCGCCTCATCGAACAATGCAGTGTATTGATGGCTCAACCGCTCTACCAGCACATGACTCTTCGGATCGGCGAGAACCGACCAACGTTCGAGTACGTTGTAGTGGATGCCGCGCTCTGTCAACAATGCAAACGTCTGATACGACAGCCAGCGAACGATTGACGAGCCGATGACAGGGACACTGACCCTCGGCGCCGACCAGGCTCGCCCCTCGGTTGGTGGGGCAATCGATCCTGCCCGAACCCGACTGCCGATTCGCCGTCTAGTCAAATCCGTGAGATCGTTCTGGTACTGGTTCAGCACTACGATATCCGGCTCGAGCAGGTCCCATGTCTCGTCCAGATTTTGCAAATGTTGCGCGATCGTCGTCGCACGTTCCCCGATATTGAAGAATCGAATGCAGCAGTGCGGATGTGCCTTCGCCGACCACGCGCGAATGAGCGACACGTAATTGTCTTCACGGTCCACTCCGTCGCCGAACGTATAGGAGTCTCCGACGAACACCACGTGAGTGCACTCCCCCTTGGGCAGGATGTTGACGAACTCCTCGTCCGGGAATCCGAGCGAATTCAGCAGTGTCCGGCTTTCGTGCGACCACGGATAAAGTCCCATGCGGAACACGTACGATTGGCGCCCAGACAGCGCGTCCGATTCGATCCGGTAGTCGCGGTAAATCGCGAGCGCAGTGAGGCCTTCCGATACCAGGACCAGTACGGTCACTGGGACCAGCGCAAAGATCAACATTTTGATCCGGCCCCGCCAGCTTTCGTCCTTCCAGTCCTTCATCGCGCTCTCATCACTCGCGTGACTCTCTACCGCCGATCGCCGCAATCCATCGCTCGAGGCGAATGACGTCGCCGCCCGTCAGCTTGCCGTGGGTGGGCACCGTGAAAAGCGTCGACGCCAGAAGCGCGGCCCCATCAGTGCCGCCGACGGCGGAGCCTGCGTAGCCAACGCTGCGCGCCAAATCCGGCAAGGGTCGCGGATAGCTCCACGCGACGCCCAACGGCCGGCCAGATTCGAGGATCAGCCGGCGCATGTCAGACTGCTGCGCCCTGAGCGGCAGCCGCAGGCACGCAGAACTCCCCGGCGCGCCTTGTCCTACGGCCGTCAGGCGTGGCGCCCGCTGTACCGCCGCCGACAATCGCAGTGCGGTGCGGCGACGACGGCCGGCCTCCAACTCCGCGGTTCGCCACGTGTGGGCGAGCATCGCCAATGAAGCCATGGAAGGCAGGCGCGGCTCGCGCGGCAACTTGAAAACCGTCTGTCCGAGTTTTAGCCCGGGCAGTCGTGCCGGTACGGCAAAGACAGCAGGCCTGGCCAGCGCCCATTGCGCGGCCACCGCCGCGATGTCGCGCCATCCCGTATTCCGAGTCGTTGGAGCCTTCATTGTCGCCATGAGCGCCAAGCCCTGCGCCGTCCCGGCCACGAGCGCCCCGCCGCGCCCGCCCGTGACCCCTTTGCCGCGACCAAAGCTGAAAACACCAAGGTCTCCAGTCGCGCCCAGATGCCGCCCTTCGTACCTCCCGCCAAAACCCTGCGCCGCATCTTCAATGAGAACTGAGCCCGCCGACGCGATCAACGCACGCCACCCGTCGATGGCTACCGGGATCCCGAATTGATGAACGACAACTACCGCACACGGCTCGGACGAGAGTGCAGAAGTCAACTGGTCGGTCACCGGCTGAAGTGTCACCGGATCGATGTCGTACCAGACGACCGGCACCTGCGCGCCCATTGCCGCTGTCAGCACGTCGTAGCAGGCCCACGCGGGAAGGGCAGCCGGCCTACCCGGCCGGGCGCGATGTGCGGCGGCTAGCG
Organism: uncultured Gemmatimonadales bacterium; assembly: GCA_963733105.1. Classification (GTDB taxonomy): domain Bacteria; phylum Gemmatimonadota; class Gemmatimonadetes; order Longimicrobiales; family Longimicrobiaceae; genus JAFAYN01. Next base: position 63,459 of record CAVTCB010000021.1, read on the forward strand.
CCAACCGCAGCGCCGTGGTCCCGGAGTCGGTCTGGAGCGACAGCCGGGCACCAACCTCACTCTGAAGTAGTCGTCCGACTGCCTGTTCCCATCGTTTACCCTGCCGGATCTGGGCGATAGCGCCCGCTCCAACCGTCGAAAGCGACACTGGTGCATAGACTGGTAACTGCCAACGCCAGCCCATCAGGGAATGTTCCGGACGATATGGGGTCCGAGCTGCGTGGCGATCGCCACCGGCAGCCGTTTCCAAAGCCGCGGTCCCCATGCGAATTTCGAATCCTGCGGCGCCGGCGTCGAAGTGCCCTTCCCGTTCGTGGAGTAGTACCACCACAGAGGTTCGTCCCGCCCGCCCCATTGCTGCTTGAATTCATGCGTGCCGCTGCCGGGCGTCGAGCGGCCGAAGTTGTAAACTTCCGCACCCTCATTCGCAGCTCGTTCCATGAATGACCAGTGCAGGAGATAGCCGGCCCTCAGATGTTGAGAGTCGCGCAACGACGATGACCAAGTAATTTCGAATTCACGCTTCCAGAAAAAGCCGCACCCGCCGGCGATCGCCACGCCGTTGAAATAGGCGCAGCCAAACCAGACGCTGTCGCCGAATACTTCGGCAATGACCCTGAACAACAACTCGGATTGGGTTGGCGTTCCGAGGTCCCGCATGTTGTGCGCAAATATGCGGAAAAACGGTGCTATCTCTGTCTCACCGAACCGGAACGTGACACCTTCCTTCTGCGGTTTCCGGATTTTCGTTCGCATCTTGTGCGAAAGCTGTTTCCAGATGCCGTCGGCTCCGCCAGGGGGAAGGTCGGTAAGCACCGTGATCTTGTGGTGTGACACCGGCAGGTCTGTCGGCAAGGCCCATCCCGACCTTAACTGAAGCAGTTCCCCCTCGCGAACAGCACGGTTCGTGGCGTCCGCCGCCAGCGCTCGCACGGCCTGATCAGTGCCAAGAGGGCCGCCATAGTTCACGAATGGCATCGATACCAGGTAGCGGCCGAAGAGACTGGACCGAACCCGCACGAGCGGTAAAATTCCGCTCAGCGAGCCGTTTGTGCGCGCCGCCAGAAACAGGCATTCGTGGCCGAAGACCTTTTCGATGACTGTCCGCCAGCCATAAAGGTGAAAGTGCGTCCAGTGTGGCTGACACTGCACAAAAGCGTCCCACTCCGCAGCCGAGCCATCAAAAAGCTCTACATGCGTTACCGGAACCTTATGGTCCTCCAATAACGGCTCCCGGTCGGCGGAAACTTCGTCGGCGAACGCGGCAGAGCGGGTCATGGTTGTCCTTGGCGGAGCTTGAGCAAAGACTACTCCAGCCCGCCAAAACCACTCGGATGGGGCAATTGGCGCAGGAAAAGGACCTGTTTGTTCAGAGTTTCTGGTTCACCATCGCCGCGAGAGCTTGTAACTCAGATTAAAGTCGCCAAAATGGAGGACTAATGGTGCCTTCAGGGTGTCGTCGACCGTCAGAGGGCGATCCGGGAAGAGGGACTGCCCGGCGAACTGGTCCGCAGCGACAGCGCCGAGACGGCGTTCCTCAACCTCAAAAATCGACCGAGTGTGCCGGATTAGCTCATCTTGGCTGGGCCGGGGCCTGACGGTCGCACCACTCGGGGTCCGGCGCCCATACCGGGGATGGCGGTCATGCCGTTCGCCGTACGCTCGAATCTTGGGGAGCGCTGCCTTTCAGGTCGGAATTACGCGAGGCAGATGGCGGAACGTGCTGGAGGAGTTTCTGTCATTCCCTTGAAGCTTGGCGACAACAAGCGGATCAACGAACCGCGACCGAAGCCTCGTTTCTCACGCCCGAGAAACGCTGTGAGCTTTGGCGCCGGGCGCGCGGCCCGAGTCGTTTCAGTTCGCTCGCGACAACGAAAAGCATGAGTCCCCACAAGAGGAGGCCCGCAGGCTCGGAGATCATTTGCAGAAAGGTAGAACTCGCGTCAAACGGCAAGTACCACGGCAAAGCCGTCAGCAAGCCGACGGCGGTCACAACCAGAGATCTCATTCGAATTGCCTCATAACAGCGCCTCGGTCGACAACGAGGGAAACTTCCAAACACGGGGCCGACTGCGAGTCCCGCAACCGTCTCTGACGTGTTGCGAGCGGCCAGGGGGTAACTTCGCACTTTGCCTTAGGGCAATTTCTATTCCAGTCACGCTGCGCTGCTCCGGAGCCCAGACGTCTCTGCGTGACGCATCATTTTTCAGTCAATTTGTGAGATCGCGTGATCCGAAGCCGCGTACCGGCCTTGGATCCTCGTCTGCGGACGCACAACAAGTCTGCGTTCCGGGATCCTTCATTCTCCTTCGTGGTCGATTGTGCAGTTCTGTGCATCGCTGCGCACCGCAGACAGGTTCACCCTCGTGCCGGACCGTGGACAGCCGCCACGTACGGACCCATTCGGACATCTCCTTCGGAGACTTGGTCCAAGTCAGGTCGAGCGCCAGCACCCGCATTCGTATGCTGAAAAACCTTCGCCCCGGTCGTTTCGACGCGCAGGGTGTAGGCAATCGGGAGCTGATCGAGTAGTGCGGTGATCGCCTTCAGCAGCGCCGGGGCGAACATGTTTTCGTCTTCGCCGGTAAGCGACGACACGAATCGAATCTCCATGAGTCCTTGTCCTGTAGAAATTCGGTCCTGTAGAAATTCGCGTGGACCGCGCGCTCGACAATTTTGCAATCATCGTTCCCCGATGACTCACCCAGTTGCGGCACATGTTTGCGATGGAAAACCTCGAGGGAGCCCCTCCAGCCAATACTGAAGTCCTCCTTCGACGCGACTTTCGTCATGGAGCGTGGGACATTCGCTCGGAGATGGCGGTAAACTTTCGGCACGCTGGCCCGGCTGTATCGCAATCCCGAGATAGCTCGGACGGATTTCGCCCCGGCTCCTCGTGGCATATGCCGTGCTTTGTTCAGCGAACTCGATGCCCGTACTGCGAA
>CAVTCB010000022.1:0-238253 GCA_963733105.1 uncultured Gemmatimonadales bacterium
GGCAGCACAGGGACCCAGCGCGAGCGAAAATCTTGAGGACAATCGGAATCAGAAGCGAGACACAGCCATGACGACGATCGCCGACCACGACGCCTACATTGCCGCGGCGCCCGAGCCCTTCCGACCCTCACTGAAACGGTTGCGCGCGCTTCTGGCCCGCACCCTGCCGGAAGCGGAGGAGATCGTGGCTTACAACATGCCGGGGTTCAGGATCGGCGGCTCGGTCGTCGCGAGCTATGCGGCGTTCAGCAAACAGTGCGGGCTGTATCTCCTTCCAGGCGCCATCTCCGAACATGCCGAAGAAATCGCGGCCGCCGGCCTGAAGGCGACCAAGACCGGCATAACCTTCTCGCCGCGCAAGCCGATCCCGGACGACCTCGTTGAACGGCTGGCGCGGGCGTCGCGAAAGGACGCCGGGGCCTGACCGTCTCGGGGGGTCCGTCCAATGAGCAGGATGGCCGAGAGCGCGGCCCAGCAATCGGCAGCAGCGGGTACGACGGGCCCTCCTACCGGGTCTCGTCCTGCACCTCCTCCTTGTCCGACAGGCCCGCGAACCACTCCCGATAGGGGGTGTTCCTCGCCAGGCGCCGGTTGTAATCCGGGGCTCCGTCCGTCCACCAGACTGCCCCTCGCTCGCCCAGGGCGACTTTCGCTCTGTCCACCGCAGTGCGAGCCAGTCGCACACCGTCCTCATCTCCTGCGCGCTTCGCCCGTCCGACCGCGGCGCGTGCCCGCATCAACTCACGCGTGAGCTGCTCGCGCTCATCCTGGCTCAGCGCAGGGTTGGTGCAGCGCCAGAGGCGGCCCCGCACCACGAAGTATCGTCCATCGGGAGTGACCGGGTAGCGCATCTGCACCGTGTCCAGTAAGCTGGGTCAAGTCGTCCGCGACGCGCGTCCAGCAGGGTCCGTTCCGACGGGGTCCCCACCGCGCTCCGCCCCGCTCCCTCCCCACCTCTCTCCATGCCCTTCCGTCTCCTCACCTGGAACATCAACGGGACCTCCCAGCAGAACAACGGCCCGGACCAGCTCGCCGAGGTGATCCAGCACCACCGGATCGACCTGGTGCTCCTCCAGGAGGTCGCCGTCAACAACTGCACGCTCGACGCGGCGCTGACCGCGCGGCTGGGGGCCGGCCACTACACGCTCCAGTACCAGTTCTCCAACCCCACCCAGCTCCAGCGGACGTGGACCGACCCCACGGCCGGGCACGTGAGCATCGCCCAGCCCGCGCCGCAGGAGCGCTACGCCATCATCCGGAGACAGCGCGCCAACGGCACCTACCGGGTCACCGTCAACGCCATCCAGGCGCTGGATTACGTCAACGACGTCAACGTCATCAACTGGGTGGGCGCCCGGCACCAGGGCCTCCAGTCGCCGCACAACCCCCTGAAGAAGCGGCGTGTGAGCGTGCCGCCGCTCATCGACCCCACCCGGTACGCGCAGCTCGGCTTCCGCAGGCCCATCCAGATCGACGCCACGCACAACGGCCTGGCGTACGACATCTTCTGCTGGCACGCCCCGCAGGGGGGCGGCAACGGCGGCGCCAACTTCAGCGGCCGGGACGCCGAGCCCGGCTACCGCCTCTGGATCCGCGCGGGGGGAGGGAGCCAGCACCCCGGCGCGCGCGTGATCCTGGCGGGCGACCTCAACGCGCGCGCCCCGGGCATCATCGGGATGAACCAGAACTGGCCGTACGCCGTCCACCCGCAGCACGGCAACATCCACAACGACATGGTCTCCCACATCTATTCCAAGGGCATCCAGGTCCAGGAGCTGAACCGCCGCCGCATCCGGACCCTGGCGCACCACAGCGACCACGTCGCCCTCGCGGCCGTGGTCTCCTGAGACGTCCGCCGCGCCCGCCCGCGGCGACTCCGGCCCGGCGCTTGCCCCCTCCGGCCGCGCGGCCCAAGTTCCGGGCCTCGCCCGAACCGGAGGATGCATGACCGTCCCGTTCGCCCTGCTCGCCGCCGCGCAGCTCGCCGCCGCCCCCCCCGCGCCCGACACGTCGTACTTCCGGCAGGGCGTCGACTACAGGATCGAGGCCCGGCTGGACGAGTCCACCCAGGTGCTCACCGGGCGGGCGCGGCTGCGCTACGCCAACCGCTCCCGCGCCACCCTCGACACGCTCTACCTCCACCAGCACCTCAACGCCTTCCGCCCCAACAGCGCCTGGGCCCGGCGCGACCAGCGCTTCGGGGAGCGGCGCTTCCAGGAGCTGGGGCCGCGCGACCACGCCTTCGAGCGCTTCGCCGCCGTGCGGGTGGACGGACGCGCCGTGCGCCCCGTGTACCCCGGCGCCCCCGACTCCACCGTCGCCGCCCTCCCCCTCCCCGCCCCGCTCCGCCCCGGCGCCACCGTCGTCCTGGACATGGACTGGACCGCCCGCCTCTCCACCACCCCCCGCCGGCAAGGGCGCAGGGGGCGGCACTACGACTGGGCGCACTGGTATCCCCGCGTCGCCGTGTTCGACCGCGGGGGGTGGCAGCACCACCCGCTCCTCCCGCAGGGCGAGTTCTTCGGCGAGTTCGGCGCCTACGACGTGACCCTCGACCTGGCGGCGGACCAGGTGGTCGGCTCCACCGGCGTCCCCGTGGAGGGCGACCCCGGGTGGCGGCTGGAAGGACGGCTCCCCGAGGAGTTCCTCCGCCGCGACGCCTATCCCGCGAAGGCCGCCGAGCCGCTGGGGCTCCTGGCGGGCGCCCCCATGCCCGGGCGGAAGCGCGTCCGCTGGCGCGCGGAGGACGTGCACCACTTCGCCTGGAGCGCCTCCCCCGGCTACCAGTACGACGGCGTGCTCCGCGCCTCCCTGGACGAGGCGGGGGAGGCAACCCCGCTCCCCGGCATCCACGTGCTGTACGAGCGCGGCGACACCGGGTGGGGCGGCACCGTCGCGGCCCGCCGCGCCCACGGCGCGCTCACCTGGCTCCAGGGGATGCTCGGCCCCTACGCCTGGCCGCAGCTCACCGTGGTGCACCGCATCGAGCGCGGCGGGACCGAGTTCCCCATGCTGGTGATGAACGCCACCCCCTCCGAGGGGCTGATGGTGCACGAGGTAGCCCACCAGTGGCTGCACGGGATGCTCGCCAACAACGAGTGGCGCGAGGGGTGGCTGGACGAGGGGATGGTCTCCTTCCTCACCTACTGGTACTGGGAGGAGAAGGGGCAGACGCGCGTCTGGGACGCTCCCATGCAGCAGACGGCGGAGCTGGACCGCGCCGGAGAGAGCGAGCCGGTGGCCACGCCGGGCGCGGAGTTCCGCCACCCCGGCACCTACGGCGCCGCCACCGGGGCCAAGGCCGCCGTCGTGTTCCGGATGCTCCGCGACCTGCTGGGGGAGGACGTCTTCCGGCGCGTCCTGCGCACCTACTACGAGCGCTACAGGCTGCGCCACGTCTCCGGCGAGGACTTCCGCGCCGTCGCCGAGGAGGTGAGCGGTCGCGACCTGGGGTGGTTCTTCCACCAGTGGCTCCGCACCACCGCCACCCTCGACTACCGCGTGGCCGGCGCGTCCACCGCGCGCCAGCGCGACGGGCGCTGGCGGACCCGGGTGGAGGTGGAGCGCGCGGGCGAGGCCTGGATGCCCGTCACCCTCCGCGTGGGCGAGGCCGTGCGCACCCTGGCCTCGCGCGAGCCCCGCCAGACCGTGGAGCTGTTCACCCGCGAGCGCCCCTCCGAGGCGGTCCTGGACCCCGCGCGCCTGCTCCTGGACGTGGACCGCGGCAACGACCGGGCCCCCGTGACGAGGAGCCGCCGGTGAGCATCCCCGACTTCAGGCTGGAGCGCTACTTCGCCCGGTGGGAGTTCGCCGCGCCCCACCTCCTCTGCACCTCCGACGTGGAGGGGCTCCCCATGGCCGAGCTCCTCGCCCTCGCCGACCCGGAGACCCGCGACCTGTGGGACCGGCTGACGCTGGGGTACACCGAGTCGGCCGGGCACCCGCTGCTGCGCGCCGAGATCGCGTCGCTGTACGAGGGGGTCTCGCCGGAGGAGGTGCTGGTGTTCGCGGGGGCGGAGGAGGCCGTCTACGTCTTCATGCGCGCCACCCTCGGGCCCGGCGACCGGGTGGCCGTCACCTGGCCGGGGTACCAGTCGCTGTACGAGGTGGCCCGCAGCGCCGGGGCCGAGGTGGACCTCCTCCCGCTGGACCCGGAGAACGGGTGGGCGCTCGACCCCGACCTGCTGCGCGCCACGCTGAGCCCCGCCACCCGCGCCCTGGTGGTCAACTTCCCCCACAACCCCACGGGCGCCCTCCCCGACCGCGCCGCCTTCGAGCGCGTGGTGGAGATCGCCCGCGAGGCGGGGGTGCTCCTCTTCTCCGACGAGGTGTACCGCTTCCTGGAGCACGACCCCGCCGACCGGCTCCCCGCCGCCGTGGAGGCGTACGAGCGGGGCCTGAGCCTGGGAGTGATGTCCAAGTCGTTCGCCCTGGCCGGGCTGCGCATCGGCTGGCTGGCCACGCACGACGCCGACCTGCTGCGGCGCGTCGCCTCGTACAAGGACTACACCACCATCTGCTCCAGCGCCCCCAGCGAGCTCCTGGCCCTGGCCGCCCTCCGCGCCCGGGACACCGTGCTGGAGCGGAGCCTCCGCATCGTCCGCGGCAACCTGGCGCTGCTGGACCCCTTCTTCGCCCGCCACGCCGGGGTGCTGGAGTGGGTGCGCCCGCGCGCCGGGAGCACCGCCTTCCCCCGCTTCGTCCCGGAGACCGACGTGGACGCCCTCGCCGCCGAGCTGGTGGAGCGGGAGGGCGTGCTCCTCCTCCCGGGGAGCGCCTACGACTACCCCGGGAGCCACTTCCGCATCGGCTTCGGCCGCACCGACCTCCCCGCCGCGCTGGAGCGCTTCGACCGCTTCCTGGACGCCCGTTTCGGGCCGTGAGCTGCCCGTTACAACCAAATCGGCCCTTGCCGGTGTCCTACCTCTCGACCCCGCGCGCGGAGCCCCCGGGCCCGCGCGCCGCTGGAACCGAGCGAGGGAGGGTGGAGATGACACGCTGGATGGTATGCCTGGTGGCGCTGACGCTCGCCGCGGCCGACGCCGCCGAGGCGCAGCAGTGCCGCACCACGGTCGTGCGGGGACGCCGCGTCACGGAGTGCAGGGACAACGACAGGGCCAGGGAGAGGGAGCGGGACAAGGCCCGCGAGCGCGCCCGCGAGGCCGTCCGCACCCGGACGCGGGTGCGCTACGCCCGCGAGGCGGTGCAGTTCGGCGTCCGCGGCGGGTACGACTTCGAGGAGGACGTGGGGACCGCCGGGGCGCAGCTCCGCCTTCCCCTGGCCCCGCAGCTCACGCTGGCCCCCAGCGCCGACGTGTTCTTCCAGGACGAGGGGAGCAACTGGCAGCTCAACACCGACCTCCTCCTCCGCCCCTACGCGCTCGGCGGGGTGTACGGGGGGATCGGCGTCGCCTTCCTGAACCGCGAGGACCTCGACCGCTTCGACTCGGACGCCGAGACCGAGGTGGGGTACAACCTCCTGGTGGGGATCGAGAGCGGGCGGTTCGCCGGGAGCACCCTGCGCCCCTTCGCCGAGGCGCGCTGGACCGGGGTGGACGACTACAACGCCTTCCGCCTCGCGGCGGGCTTCAACGTGCCGATCTCCGGCGGCCGCTTCTAGCCTCCGTCGGCTGCACTCCCCGCGCCGGGCCTCCGCCAGGGGGCCCGGCGCTTTGTTCGCGCCCCGCGCGGGTGTAGATTCGTCGCCGTCCGTCCACGCCGCGAAGGAGCGCCCGAATGTCCACACCCCTCCCCCTGGTCCGCGACGGCGTCGTCCGCGGCGCCTGCCCGCACGACTGCCCCGACACCTGCGCCATGCTGGTGCACGTGCGGGACGGCCGCGCCGTGCGCGTGCAGGGAGACCCGGAGCACCCCGTCACGCAGGGGTTCCTCTGCACCAAGGTGAACCGCTACGTGGAGCGCACCTACCACGCCGACCGGCTCACCGTGCCGCTCCGGCGCGTGGGCCCCAAGGGCGAGGGGCGCTTCGAGCCCGCAGGCTGGGACGAGGCGCTGGACGACATCGCCCGCAGGCTGGGGGAGATCCGCGACTCCGCCGACGGACCGCAGGCCATCCTTCCCTACTCCTACGCGGGCACCATGGGGCTGGTGCAGGGGGGGAGCATGGACCGGCGCTTCTTCCACCGCCTGGGCGCCTCCCTCCTGGCGCGCACCATCTGCGCGGCCGCGGGCTCCGAGGGGTGGCGGCACACCTACGGGGACCGGATGGGCCCCTCGCCCGAGGAGGCCGAGCACGCGCGCCTGGTCCTCCTCTGGGGGACCAACACGCTGACCTCCAACCCGCACCTCTGGCCGGCGCTCCGCCGCGCCCGCGAGCGCGGCGCGCGGCTGGTGGCCATCGACCCCGTGCGCACCCGCACCGCCGCGCAGTGCGACCTGCACCTCCCCGTCCGTCCCGGGACCGACGCCGCCCTGGCGCTGGGGATGATGCACGTGGTCTTCCGCGACGGTCTGGAGGACGGGGACTACCTCCGGCGCCACACCGTGGGGTGGGAGGCGCTCCGCGAGCGCGTGCTCGGGGAGTGGGGCCCGGAGCGCACCGCGGAGACGACCGGGCTGGAGCCGGAGCAGGTGGAGGCGCTCGCCCGCGACTACGCGACCACCCGCCCCACCTTCATCCGACTCAACTACGGGATGCAGCGCCACGCCGGGGGCGGGATGGCGGTGCGCGCCGTCTCCCTCCTCCCCGCCGTGACGGGCGCCTGGCGCGACGTGGGGGGCGGCGCGACGCTCTCCACCTCCGGCGCCTTCCGGATGGACACCGCCGCGCTGGAGCGCCCGGACTGGGTCCCGCCCGGGACGCGCACGGTCAACATGATCCGCCTGGGCGACGCCCTCACCCTCCCCGACGCCGGGGTGGGCGGCCCCCCGGTGCGCGCGCTGGTGGTGTACAACTCCAACCCCGCCGCCGTGGCCCCCGACCTGGGGAAGGTGCGCGAGGGGCTCCGGCGCGAGGAGCTGTTCACGGTGGTGCTGGAGCACTTCCGCACCGACACCGCGGACCATGCCGACTGGGTGCTCCCGGCCACCACCCAGCTGGAGCACTGGGACGTGCACACCTCCTACGGGCACCTGTACGCCACCCTGAACCGCCCTTCCATCGAGCCGGTGGGGGAGAGCCTCCCCAACTCCGAGATCTTCCGGCGGCTGGCGGCCCGGATGGGGCTGGACGACCCCGGCTTCCGCGACTCCGACCTGGAGCTGATCGGGCAGGCGCTCGGCTCCGGCCACCCGCGGATGCGGGGCGTCACCCTGGAGCGCCTCCTGGAGGAGGGGTGGGTGCGGCTGGACGTGCCGCGTCCCTTCGCCCCGTACGCCGACCCGGAGCGCTTCAACACCCCCTCGGGAAAGATCCAGATCCTGGCCCCCGAGCTGGAGCGGCTGGGGCTGGACCCGCTCCCCGCCTACGTCCCCCCCGCCGAGGACCCGCGCACCGACCCGGAGCGGGGGCGCCGCTTCCCGCTCATGCTCCTGTCGCCGCCCGAGCACCCGTTCATGAACTCGACGTTCGCCAACGTCCCCGCTCTGGCGAGGGCGGCGGGGGAGACGAAGCTCCTCCTGCACCCCAACGAGGCCGCGGTGCGCGGGGTGCGCGACGGCGACCGGGTGCGCGCCTGGAACGGGCGCGGCGACTTCTTCGCCCGGGCGGTGGTCACGGAGGACGTGCGCCCCGGCGTGGCCGTGTCCTACGGCGTGCGCTGGGCCCGCCTCTCCGAGGGCGGGCGCACGGTGAACGACACCACCTCCCAGGCCGAGACCGACCTGGGCGGCGGCGCGGTGTTCTACGACAACGCGGTGGAGGTGGAGGTGGCGGCGTGAGGGGGGAGACGCGCATCCTGTACGTCTCGCACTCCTTTCCCCCTCCCGGCGACCCCCTCGCCAACGTGGGAGGGATGCAGCGCGTGGCGACCGGGCTGCACGCGGCGCTGGCGGAGCACCCGGGGGTCCGCCTGTCCAGCCTGATCCTGGAGACCTCCTGGGAGGAGACCGGCCGGCGGATGCCCTTCTTCATGGCCGGGCTCCTCCGCGGCATCCCGCGGGTGGTGGAGGAGGAGCGGATCGACGCCGTGCTCTTCTCCTCCATGGTCACCGCCGCCCTGGCCCTCCCGCTGCGCCGCCGCGTCGCCGCGCGCGGGGCGGTCCTGGCCGCCATCCCGGTGGGGCGCGACGTGACGCTCCCCGTCCGCCCGTACCAGTGGCTGGTCCCCCGCGTCCTCCGCTCCCTGGACCGGGTGCTCCCCATCAGCCGGGCCACCGCGCGCGAGTGCCTGGCCCGCGGCGCGCCCCCCGAGCGCGTGCACGTGGTCCCCTGCGGCGTGGACACCGCCGCCTTCGCCCGCCCCCGCGACCGCGCCGCCGCCCGCGCGGAGCTGCTCGCCGCGCTGGGGGACGCCGGCCGGGACATTCCCCCGGACGCACTCCTCCTGTGCAGCGTCGGCCGGCACCAGGAGCGGAAGGGCTTCCAGTGGTTCGTGGACGAGGTGCTCCCCCGCCTCCCGGACGACGTGGTCTACCTCCTGGGCGGGGACGGCCCCATGACCCCCGCCATCCGCCGGAAGGTGGAGGAGCGCGGGCTCGGCGCCCGGGTGCGGCTCCCGGGGCAGGTGTCGGAGGAGACGCTGCGGAAGCTGTACCGCGGGGCCGACCTGTTCGTGATGCCCAACGTCCCCGTCCCCGGCGACATCGAGGGCTTCGGCGTGGTGATGCTGGAGGCCGGCCTGTGCGGCCTCCCCGTCCTCGCCGCCGACCTGGAGGGAATCCGCGACGTGGTGCGCGAGGGGGAGAGCGGGCACCTCCTCCCCGCCCGCGACGCGGACGCCTTCGTCCGCGCCGTGCTCCGCTACCACGCCGACCGCGCCCTCCTGGCCCGCGCCTCCGCCTCCGCCGCCCACCACGTCGCCGCCACCTTCTCCTGGACCGCCGTCGCCGACCAGCACGTGAAGCTGCTGTCGGAAGCCGGCGAGATCACGCGCGGCTGACGGAAGGCCCCTTCAGGTAAGTTCGTCGTTCCCCAAAAACTGAAGCGGAGGAGACTCGCCGGCAGTTGGGCGAGGCTCCTCCGCGCGAGGGGAGACAGCCGGGCAGTTTCGGCTGGCTCCCGGAGCCCGCGTAGAAGACCCGCGGGGCAGTTTCCGCGGGTCTTCGGAGCGGCCCCACCGACCCATCCTACTCGTCTATATCCTCCCGCAGGATCGCGTACACGTCCACGTCCTCGAACACCCCGTCCTTGAGCACCGCCTGCCGCAGCCGCCCCTCGTAGCGCATCCCGATCCGGCGCATCACCGCCCCCGACGCCGGGTTGCGGATGAAGTGGTGCGCGTGCACCCGGTTCAGCCCCAGCTCGCGCAGCCCCCACTCCACCAGCGCCCGCGACGCCTCGCTCGCCACCCCCATTCCCCAGAACGGCTTCCCGGTCCAGTAGCCCAGCTCCGCGCTCCGGTGCCGAGCGCTGACCGCCAGCCCCACGGTGCCCGCCAGCTCCCCGCTCTCCTCCAGCACCACGGCGAAGTTGGCCAGCTCCCCGCGCTCCCACCCCCCGCGGTGCCGGGCGATCCACTCCTCCGCCATGCTCTCGTCGTACGGGTACGGGATGGTGAGCGTGGTGGCGGCGATCTCCGGGTCCTGCAGGAGGCGCGTCAGCGCCGGGACGTCGTCGGAGGTGAAGGGACGCAGCAGGAGGCGCCCCGTCCGGAGCGTGGGCTGTTCGCTCATGGAAGGGAAGGAAGAAAGGTCAGGGAGATGCGAGCGGATGCTCCAGGATCAGGTGCTCCGCGACCGGGACGCCGCCCACCAGGTGCTCCTGGATGATCCGCTCCAGCACCGGCGGGTCGCACCGGGAGTACCAGGTGCCCTCGGGATAGACCACGGCGATGGGGCCGCCCTCGCAGATGCGCAGGCAGTTGGCCTTGGTGCGGAAGACGCCGCCCTGCTCCGACAGGCCCAGCTCCTTGAGGCGCCGCTTCAGGTACTCCCAGGCCTCCAGGGAGCGCTCCCGGTCGCAGCACTTGGGCTTGGTCTGGTCGCAGCAGAGGAAGACGTGTCTGCGGACTTCGGGGATGCACAGCGCCTCGGCGATCCGCCGCAGCCGCTCCGGGTCCGCCGGGGTGTCGCTCTCGCTCATCGGGTGTCGCGGGAAGATCCGTCGTGAACGCACGACGAGGACGGCGGGCGGAGCGCGCCCGCCGTCCTCGCGGACGGAATCTGCCTCCTCCCCGCCGCTACCGCCAGAGAAGCAGGAGGCGCCGCATCACGGGGAGGAACCGCCCCAGCATCCGCGTCACCACGGCCAGCAGGGCGGATCGGAAGATCAGGCGAAGGACGAGGAGCATCAGCGGACTCCGGTTCGGGTACGGGTCGAGCGACGTCCCACTCTACGGCACCGGACGGGACGGGGTTTCACAGGACCGGGAGAACGCCGCGGGGGGAGCCGGGCCACGGCTCCCCCCACGGCGTTCAGGACGGCGACGGGTTGGCGGGCGGGGTGCCCCCGGACGAGCCCGGATCGGTGCGGCCGTCGGGCGTCGGCCACTCCGGCTGCGTCTCCTTGGGCGGGTCCGCCGGGGAGGTGACGTCGCCCGGGTCCGTGGGCCAGGCGCCGCCGCCCGTGGAGGTGGAAGAGGTGCCCGTAGAGGTGGAGGACGTGGACGTGTACGTGGAAGCCGGCCCCGTGCCGGCTGCGAAGTCCGCGGCCCCCGCGGCCCCCGCCGTGTCCGCGGCATCGGAGGCGGCGTGCCGCTCCTCCGCCCGGTTGGCGCGCGTCTCGAACTCCTTGCGCATCCCCTCCAGGGCCGACTGCATCCGGTTGAGGATGGAGTCGATCCGCGGCTGGATCTCCGCCACCAGGTCGTCCACCTTGGGGCGGGCGCGGGCCCGGGCCTCGTCCACCTTCGGCCTCACGTCCTTGAGCGCGGAGTCCACCTTCTCCTCCAGCTCGTCCATCGCCCGCCGCACCTTGGGGCGGATCTCCTCCAGCGCCGCCTCCACCTTGCGGCTCAGCTCCTCCAGGGGGTCGCGCCGCCCGCTCTGGTCGTTGGGGTTCTCCATAGGTCCTCTCCATTCGTGTGCCGGGGCGCCGGACGCTCCGGCGCCTCCCTCCGTACGTGTCCCGCGCGAAACGGTTTCGGGCCCGGGGCCCGTTCTCGACATCCCGCAGGCTTCCTGCCATATTACAGGGTTGCACGTGGGGCAAATCCCGTACGCGATCCGCACTCCGATGGAGACTCTCGATGGCAACCGTTGATCTCGCAGCCGGCGGCGCGCCGCTGACCGTCCTGAACGAAGACGAGCAGATGTTCCGCGACGCGGTCCGGCAGTTCGCGGAGGACGAGGTCCGCCCCCGCGTCCACGCGATGGACGAGAAGCAGCAGATGGACCCCACCCTCATCCCGCAGTTCTTCGAGATGGGGCTGATGGGGATCGAGGTGCCCGAGGAGCTGGGCGGCGCCGGGGCGTCCTTCTTCACCGCCGCGCTGGTGGTGGAGGAGCTGTCGCGCGTGGACGCCAGCGTCGGCGTCTTCGTGGACGTGCAGAACACCCTGGTCAACAACGCCTTCCTCCGCTGGGGGAGCGAGGAGCTGAAGGCCAAGTACCTCCCGCAGCTCGCCGCCGAGAGGGTGGGCGCCTACGCCCTCTCCGAGGCCGGCTCCGGCTCCGACGCCTTCGCCCTCGCCACCCGGGGCGTGCAGGCCGACGGGGGCTTCCGCCTCACCGGGCGCAAGCTCTGGATCACCAACGGCGGCGAGGCCGAGGTCTTCATCGTCTTCGCCAACGTCAACCCCGAGGCGGGGTACAAGGGGATCACCGCCTTCATCGTGGAGAAGGAGTTCCCCGGCTTCTCCGTGGGGAAGAAGGAGGACAAGCTGGGGATCCGCGCCTCCTCCACCACCGAGCTGATCCTGGAGGACGTCTTCGTCCCCGCGGAGAACGTGCTGGGCGAGGTGGGGAAGGGGTACAAGACCGCCATCGAGACGCTCAACGAGGGGCGGATCGGGATCGGCGCGCAGATGATCGGGATCGGGCAGGGCGCGCTCGACGCCACCGTGAAGTACGTGCAGGAGCGCGAGCAGTTCGGGAAGCGGATCGGCGACTTCCAGGGCGTTCAGTTCCAGATCGGCCAGATGGCCACCGAGCTGGAGGCCGCCCGGCTGATGGTGTACAACGCCGCCCGCCTCAAGGACATCGGCCACCCCTTCCTGCAGCAGGCCGCCATGGCCAAGCTGTTCTCCTCGCAGGTGGCGCAGCGCATCGCCTCCACGGCCATCGACCTGTTCGGCGGGTACGGCTTCACCCGCGAGTACCCGGTGGAGAAGTTCTACCGCGACAGCAAGATCGGCACGATCTACGAGGGCACCAGCAACATGCAGCTCCAGACCATCGCCAAGAACCTGATGCGGTGAGGACGGGCGGGATGTGAGGGAAGGAGAAGAGGCCCCGGTCCGCTGCGGACCGGGGCCTCTTCGTTTCACCCCCCGGAAGCGGGGAGGCCCCCCGCGATTGCTCGCGGGGGGCCTCCCCGTCACTGCCCTGCCGGTCGGGTCAGGAGACCGTGCCCGGACGGTCCCACCACACGCGGCCGGTCTGCAGGCTGGCGCCGCCCTGGCGGGCGACGGCCTCCTCGATGTTGGCCTTGTTCACCGACTGCTCCAGCCCCGGGTACTCGTAGCGGCGCGGCACGCCGCCCGGCCGGGCGTTCGGCCCCGGCGCGATCTGCGGGTAGCCCGTGATGCGCCAGTTGGTCCAGGCCTCGATCCCCTGCATGTAGAGCGCGAGCCACTTCTGGATCGCGATGGCCCGGCCCTTGTTGGCGACCGCGTTGTAGTTCACCGTCGGCTGCGCCAGGTACGCCGTGATGTCGGCCTCGGTGATGTCCTCGCCGCCATGCTGCTCGAGCGAGGCGCGAACCCCCGAGGTGTACGCGGCCGCGGCGGTGGTGCCCGCGTTCCAGCCGAGGCGGGCGGCCTCGGCGCGGAGGAACTGCACCTCCGCGAAGTTCATCAGGACCAGCGGGGCGTCCGCCGCCCGGAAGGCCATCCCGATGCGCGACGTCTCCGACAGCCCCACGGAGTTGTCCTCCTGGCCGTTCGCGTACCCGACGAACGACTCGCCGTCGTCGTCGATCGGGTCCGCGTAGATCGGGAGCCGCGGGTCGTGCAGCGTCTCCAGCATGTTCACCAGCGTCGCGCTCACGCGGTGGTCGTCACGCCCGTTCACGGCCCAGTTGGTGTAGGCCGGGTTCAGGTTGGGCGACGAGCCGGTGTAGGTCAGCTGCGCGTTGTGCGCGTTGTCCGTGAAGATCGGACGCCCCACGGCGGCCTCGAACTCCGCCCGGGCACGGGCCGGGTCCACCTTGACCAGGTGGTACGCCAGGCGAAGCCGCAGCGAGTTGGCGAACCGCTGCCACTCCGCCGTCGTGCTGGCGCCGTCCTGGCCGTAGATCAGGTCCGCGGTGCCGTAGCCGGTGTTGCCGGCGGCGGAGAGGAGCTGGTCGGCCCGCCGCAGGTTCATGAACAGCGAGTCGTAGATCTCCTTCTGGGGGTCGAACTTGGGCGTGAACTTGCCCTCCTCCCCCTTGAAGGCCTCCTTGTACGGGACGTCGCCGTACACGTCCGTCAGCTGCCCGAACGCCCAGGACTTCATGATCAGGCCCACCGCCTCCTGCCGGGTGTCCCCGGAGGCCTGGGTCTTCTCGACGATGACCTGGAAGTCCTTGAGCGGACCGCCGTACATGGCGTCCCAGAAGTTCTGGAAGTTGTCCGCCCGCGGCTGGTACGCGTCCTCGTCCGAGTACTGGATCTGGGCCACGTGCTGCACCCAGAGCCCCGCGTGGTTCATGACGTTCATCACGTTCAGTGCGCCCCAGTTCCCCCCGACCGCGGTCTGGAGGGAGGCCCGGAGGAGCACGTCCGGAGTCGCGTCGGACGGGTTGTTCGGGTTCTCGTTCAGTTCCGTCAGTCCCTCGTCGCATGCGCCGACGGCGAGCGCCAGCGCAAGGACGGAGACTTTCTTGGAGATTTTAGGAAATCGCATGGTCGTTTCGCTTCAGGTGTTGGCCAGCGTCACGGCGTGACGGAGATGTTGAACCCGATGCTGCGGGCGCCGGGAAGCTGTCCGAACTCGAGCCCCTGCACGTTGCTCGCGTCGAACGAGGTCTCCGGATCGATGTGCGGGGTGTCCGTCCAGAGCGCCAGGTTGCGGCCCACCAGGCTCACGTTCAGCCCCGACACGCCCACGCGGCGGGTGAGCGACCCGGGGACGTTGTACCCGAGGCGGACCTCACGCAGCTTCACGAAGCTGGCGTCGTAGATCCAGGCCTCGTGGAGCTGGAACACGTAGTCCATCATCACCTGCGGGTTCACCCGCTTGGTGTTGGCGTTGCCGTTCGCGTCCACGCTGTTCGGCACCAGGTAGCCGTGCTGCGAGCACGGGTACGGAAGCGGCCGGGTCTGGTTGTCGGTGCAGCGGCCCTCGAGGCTCTCCTCGAGCACGCCGGCGTACATGCCGAACATGTTGGTCACCGAGAAGACGCTGCCGCCCTGCTTGGTGTCCACCAGGGCGCTGAGGCTCAGCCCCTTGTACCGGAAGGTGTTGGACAGGCCGCCGGTCCAGTCCGGATCGTAGTGGCCGAGCACCACGCGGTCGCCGAACTGCGGGAAGCCGTTCGCGTCCACGATGAGGCGGCCCTGGTCGTCCTTGAGGTACTCGGAGCCGACCAGCGCGCCGTACGGCTCGCCCACGCGGGCCTCGACGGTCAGGCCCCAGTACCCGCCGGGGTTCAGCGGGAGGGTCTCCAGGTCGCCGTAGAGCTCCTCGACCTTGTTGCGGTTCCGCGCGTAGTTGGCGGAGATCTCCCACTCGAAGCCGTTGTCCATCCGGATCGGCACCACGTTCGCCGTCAGCTCGACGCCGCGGTTGCTGATGCGGCCGGCGTTGACCATCTGCTCGAAGTAGCCGGACGTCGGCGAGACGCCCGCCGGGAGGATCTGGTCCACCGTCTCGGAGCGGTACACCGTCAGGTCCATCCCCAGCCGGTCGTCCAGGAAGCGGAGCTCCGTGCCGAACTCGGTGGAGGTGGTCTGCTCCGGCTTCAGGTTCGGGTTGGCCAGACGGTTCGCCCAGGTGTAGGAGGGCGCGCCGCTCCAGGCCGTCCCGGCGAGAAGCGCGACGTTGGTCTGGTACGGGTCGGCGTCGTTACCCACGCGGGCCCAGCCGGCGCGCACCTTACCGAAGGACAGGACGCCGCTCAGGAGCGAGGGGAAGGCGTCGGAGAACACGAAGCTCCCCGAGACCGACGGGTAGAAGTACGAGTTGTTCCCCTCGGGAAGGGTGGAGGACCAGTCGTTGCGGCCGGTCAGCTCCACGAAGGCGTAGTTGCGGAACCCGAACTGCGCCTGCCCGTAGAGGGAGTTGATCTTCTTCTCGTACTGGTCCTCGGTGATGGTCGGCGTGGCCGCCGAGTTCCGCATGTTGTAGACGCGGTCCACCACCAGCTGGTTGGTGCCGCGGTACACGTCACGGTCCAGGCTGTAGCGGCGGTTGCCGCCGAAGTTCGCCTGCAGCGAGAAGTCGCTGGTGAGGTCGCGGTTGGCCGACAGGAGGAAGTCGGTGTTGGTCTCCTGGTGATACAGGTCCTGCTCGTGGAGACCGCCGTTGACGGCGTACGGGACGCCCCACATCCCCTGCGCGTAGGCGCGCTGGCGGAACTCGGAGTACACGTCCGTGCCCGAGCGCACCGTGCCGGTGAGCCAGTCGGTCAGCTTGTAGTTCAGCGCCACGTTCCCGATGATGCGGTCACGGTCGTCGCTGTTCTCGTTCTCCAGCTGCAGCCAGTACGGGTTGTTGTGGTAGTTGTAGTTCCAGTTGAACTGGCTGCCGTCCTCGTTCTTGTAGTTCTTGAGGAGCCCGGTGTCCACCGAGCGCCCGAACCACACGAACTGCTGCATGAAGTTGCCGCCCGTGTAGCCGCTGCTCGGCCGGTTCTCGCCGGAGCGCCGGATGTACTGCACGGAGGCGTCGGCCCCGAAGCGCTGGGTGAGCTGCAGCCCGCCGTTGAACGCGCCGGTGAACGTCCCCAGCTCCATCCCGGGGTACATCCCGTCGGTGCGCGAGTCCGTCACCGAGAGGCGGCCGTTGGCCCGCTCGCCGCCCGCGGTCAGCGCCACGTTGTTGGTGATGGTGCGGCCGGTCTCGAAGAAGTTGCTGACGTTGTCCGGGTAGCAGTTGAACGGAGCCGGCTGCCCGTTGCTGAAGAACTGCCGGATCATCCGGCCGTCGCAGGGGGGGCCCCAGCTCTCGTCGACGCCGTCGGCGATGCCGCCGCCCGCGCCGTTCACGTAGTCGAAGCGGCCGCTGACGCCCTGGCCGTACACGTTCTGGTAGTCGGGAAGGCGGAGCGGCTCCTCGAACACCACGTTGGAGCTGGCCGAGATCCCCAGCCCGCGCGCGTTCTTCCCCGACTTGGTGGTGATGATGATGGCGCCGTTGGCGGCGCGCGAGCCGTAGAGGGCCGCGGCGTTCGGGCCCTTCAGCACGCTGATGGCCTCGATGTCGTTCGGGTTGATGTCGGCGGCCGCGTTGCCGTAGTCGATGTTGCCGGCCTGCCGTCCCGTCGAGCCGCCGTCGCCGCCGGTGATGTCCACCGCGTCGTTGTCGATCGGCACGCCGTCGACGATGAAGAGCGGCTGGTTGTTCCCGGTGAGCGAGCCCGAGCCGCGGATGATGACGCGGGAGGAGCCGCCCTGGGTGCTCGTGTTGGTCACCGACACGCCCGCCACCTTGCCGGAGAGGGCGTTGACGATGTTGCTCTCGCGGGCCTGGGTCAGCTCCTCGCCGCGCACGCTCTGCACGGAGGTGCCGATGGCCTTCTCACGCTGCGTGATGCCGAGTGCCGTGACCACCAGCCCCTCGAGGGCGAGCGCCTGCGAGGAGAGCGTCACGTTCACCGTGTTGCCGCTGATCGCGGCCTCGCGCGTGCCGACCGACTGGCCCGAGAAGACGAGCTGCTGCCCGGTCGCGGGGACCTCGATGGAGTAGCGACCGTTGGCGTCGGTCACCGCGCGGGCGTTGCCGCCCTTGACGCTGACGATGACGCCGGAGATCGGACGGCCGTCGGCCCCCGTCACCTGGCCGGTCACCGTCCGGTTCTGAGCCCACGCCTCGCCTGTGCCGAGCACCAGGCAGGCCGTGGTCAACACCAGTAGTTTCTTCATGGTTGTCCTTGAGCAGAGAGCATGACGTGGTTTTCGAACAGGTCCCGTCTGTCACCTGTCGGAGGGTCGGCGAGTGCCCGGGCACGCCACAAGGCACCGTGCGACGCTCCAGGACGGACTAGGTACAGGTCATGGCGCGCCTCCTTGAAGCGGTTCCCGAGCGTACGCACGCTCGCGTGGAAAAGAGCGGATCAGGGTACAGCAGGTGCCGGAAGGCGTCGTAAGGCCGCATGGAAACGAAGGAAGCCTCCGGGTCACCGGAGGGACACACTTTCGGACAGCCGAAGGCGAGAGCGACGGTTCGGCACTGGTCTGAGGGTGCCTGGGTACTATAGAACGGCCGTTCGATCAAGTCAAGGGTGTGTAACCGGTTGGTCTTCTTCCGCCCCGCGCAGGAGCGCCTCCACCTCGTCCGGGGAGAGCGGCCCCGCGAAGAGGAAGCCCTGGGCGTACTCGCACCGCAGGTCCCGGAGCCCGGCGAGCTGCGCCTCGGTCTCCACTCCCTCGGCGATCGCGGCGATCCCCAGGCTGTGCGCCAGCGAGACGACGGTGCGGACGAGCTGCGAGTTGCGGTGGTCCGTGTCCATCCGCCCCACGAAGGAGCGGTCGATCTTGAGGGCGTCCAGCGGAAAGCGGTGGAGGTGCCCGAGAGCCGAGTACCCGGTGCCGAAGTCGTCCATGTAGAGCTGCACGCCGAGCTCCTTGAGCCGGCGGAGGGTGCCGGCGGCGGGCCCGCTGCCGTCGATCACGGCGGTCTCGGTGATCTCCAGGCGGAGCGAGGCGGGGTCGATCCCGGTCTCGCGGAGCGTCCGCGCGACCCCCGGCACCAGGTCGGAGTCGGAGAGCTGCCGGGGGGAGAGGTTGACGCTCACCGTGAGCGGCTTCGCCCGCGGGAAGCGGTCCTGCCACTCCCGGAGCTGGCTGCACGCCTCCCGCAGCACCCACTGCCCGATCTGCTGGATGGCCCCGGTCTCCTCGGCCACCGGGATGAACTCCATGGGGGGGAGGCACCCGCGCTCCGGGTGGTTCCAGCGCACCAGCGCCTCGAACCCCACCACGTGCCCGGTAGCGAGGTCGTTCACGGGCTGGTAGCACACCGTCAGCTCGTCCCGCTCCACGGCCCGGCGCAGCTCGATCTCCAGCTCCAGCCGGAGCACCGCCTGGTCGTGCATGGCACGGTCGAACACGCGGTACCGGCCCATCCCCGACGCCTTGGCGCGGTACATGGCCATGTCGGCGCTGCGCAGCACGTGCTCCGGGCCTTCCGCGGCGTCCGAGCTCATCACGATCCCGATGCTCGCGGACACGCACACCTCGTGGCCGCGGAGCGCCACCGGCGGCGCGAGCGCGGCCTGGATGCGCCGGGCGATGGCGGTGGCGGCGGCCGTGTCGGCCACGCGCTCCAGAAGCACCGCGAACTCGTCGCCGCCGAAGCGCGCCACGGTGTCCTCCGGCCGCAGGCAGGCGCGGAGCCGGGCGGCCACCTCCCCCAGCAGCTCGTCCCCGGCCTGGTGCCCCAGGGAGTCGTTGACCACCTTGAAGCGGTCCAGGTCCAGGAAGAGCACCGCGTGGCGGGAGTCGTCGTGGCGGCGGGCGAGGCGCATGGCGTGCGCCAGGCGGTCCAGGAAGAGGAAGCGGTTGGGGAGGCCGGTGAGCGCGTCGTGGAGGGCGTCGTGGCGGAGGCGCTCCTCCGCCCGCTTCCACTCGGTGATGTCGCGCGCCACGGCGATCACCACCTCCTCGCCGAAGTAGGCCGCGCGGTTCAGGGTGACCTCCATGGGGAAGGACTCGCCGTCCTTGCGCCGCCCCCACCACTCCAGCCTCTGCGGCTCCCCGGCGAGCGCCCTGCGGATCCCGGCGAAGGTGGCCTCCAGGTCCACCCGCTCCGGGTCGGCCAGGAGCGCGGGCGTCTCGCCCACGATCTCCTCCCGGGCGTAGCCGTACATCTCCACCACCGCCTGGTTGGCGGCGAGGATGCGGCCGTCCCGGGCGTGGACGGACACCGCCTCGGTGACGCTGTCGAAGAGGCTGCGGTAGCTGCGCTTGCTCTCCCGCAGCGCCTCCAGCGCCCGGCGGTGGGCGGTGATGTCCTCCAGCACCCCCTCGTATCCTACCACGGCGCCCCCCTCGCCGCGGACCGCGCGGGCGCTGTCCCGCAGCCAGACCTCGGACCCGTCGGGGCGGCGGATGCGGAACTCGAAGTTCTCCACCACCCCGCGCTCCTCCATGATGGCGCGCCAGCGGGCCCGGTCGCCCGGGTCGGCGTACACGTCGTCGGCGACCACCCGGCCCTCGGGGACGCCGTCCGGGTACCCCAGCATCCGCAGCAGCGAGGGGTTCAGGTCCAGGAGCCTTCCGTCGGGGGTGGTGCGGTAGAGCCCCACCGGGACGCCCTCGAAGAAGCGGCGGTAGCGCTCCACGTCGCCCGGGGCGGGGGGGGACGCGGGATCACGGGAGTCTTCGGAGGACAAGAGCGAGGGGAGCGGGAAATGGGATGGAGGCGCGCGCGAAGGACGGGGCCCGTCGCGGACGGAGGAACGTGGGAGATGGAGGTGGTCGGCCACCGAATCTGCGGCGCCCGCACGCGGCCGGCAAGGGCCGCGTCGATTGACAGCACGCGAATTGCGGAGTAGCTTGCCCTGATTCTCAGAAGGGGAGTAGTCCGCCGGGGAGACACCCGGCGGCCGGATCGTCAAGACTGCGGCCTCGCGCCGCACGGTCCGGCCGGGACGGGAGCCTGCGAGGCTCCGTCAGGGCGAGACCTTCGTTCGGGTGGACCCGTCTGCGGTCCGCCCCGAACGGGGGTCCCGCCCTTTTTCGCGTCCCGGTCTCACGACAGGCATCGAACGGGAGGGACATCTTGGACAGCTCCATCTGGCCCTGGGTCGGCTTCAACCTGCTGGTGCTGGTTCTGCTGGCGATCGACCTCGGGGTCTTCAACCGGAACGCCCACGTGGTCTCCGTGAAGGAGGCAGGGCGCTGGAGCGCGATCACCGTGGCGCTGGCGCTCGCCTTCGCGGCGGGGATCGCCACGCGCACGCTCCCGGTGAGCAACGTGGGAGGCCACCAGGACGCGCTGGAGTTCCTGACCGGCTACCTCATCGAGCTGGCGCTCTCGGTCGACAACATCTTCGTCTTCGTCCTGATCTTCTCGTACTTCCGCGTCCCGCCGCAAGTACCAGCACCGGGTGCTGTTCTGGGGCGTGCTGGGGGCGCTGCTGATGCGCGGGGCGATGATCGGGGCGGGGGCGTTCCTGATCGAGCGCTTCCACTGGATCATCTACGTCTTCGGCGCCTTCCTGGTCTTCACCGGGATCCGGATGGCGATGCAGGACGAGATGGACATCGAGCCGGAGTCGAACCCGGCGCTGAAGCTGGTGCGCCGCTTCATGCCGATCAGCTCGGGCTACCACGGCCAGCACTTCTTCGCGCAGGAGATGGTGGGGGGCCGGCTCCGCCGCGTGGCCACGCCGCTCTTCGTGGTGCTGGTGCTGGTGGAGACGACGGACCTGATCTTCGCCGTGGACTCCATCCCCGCCATCTTCGCGGTCACGCGCGACCCGTTCCTGGTCTACACCTCCAACGTCTTCGCCATCCTCTGCCTGCGCTCGATGTACTTCGTGCTGGCGGGGGTGATCGACAAGTTCCACTACCTGAAGCTGGGCCTCTCGACGGTGCTGGTGTTCATCGGCTGCAAGATGCTGGCGACCGCCTTCGACTACCACGTCCCCATCGGCCTTTCCCTGGGCGTGGTGGCCGGCGTGCTGGCCGCTTCCGTCGCGGCCTCCCTGATGTGGCCCAGGGAGGTGGAGGAGCACCCCCAGGTCACCCACGACCCGCTCGACCCCACCGACGACCCCCCGATGCCGGACCTGGACCCGGACGACGACCGGACGGTGGTCCTCCCCCCCGAGGACCGGCGCTGACGGCGAGGTAGGGGACAGGGAACAGGGGACAGGGAACAGCCTGCAAAACGACGGGGCGGCACCGCGAAGGTGCCGCCCCGTTGTGTACCGCCTCAGTTGCGTGAGGGATGCGAGCCCGAAGGGGCGAGACCCGCGTAGTGTGCGGGGCTCGACTCCGTTGGGAACGGTCGTATCGTTCCCTACGGAGCCGCAGCCCGACCCCGCGCCAGCGGGGGCACGCCCGAACCCTGCCCTTCGATCAGGACCCCTGAGCCCCCCGCCGTCCGCGCAACGTGCTGTGCCGGTACCCGTACAGGAAGTAGATCAGCAGCCCCAGCCCCAGCCAGATCGCGAAGCGCTCCCAGGCGTGCGCCGGCAGGCCGAACATGGTGTACACGCACGCCCCCGCCCCTACCAGCGTCACCGGCCACACGAACGGCACCCGGAACGGCCGCGGACGGTCCGGGTCGACGATGCGCAGCACCAGCACCCCGATGCACACGATGGCGAACGCCGACAGCGTGCCGATGTTGGTGAGGTCGTAGATCTCGTTCTCGTCCGCGAACAGCGACCCGGTGGCCACCACGATCCCGGTGATCAGGGTGGTGACGTACGGCGTCCGGTACTTGCCGTGCACCTTGGCCGCCCAGGGGGGGAGGAGCCCGTCGCGCGCCATGGCGAGGAAGATCCGCGGCTGTCCGTACTGGAACACCAGGAGCACGGCCGTCAGCGACACCACCGCCCCGAAGGCCACGATCCAGCTGGCCGTCTGCAGCCCGGCCATCTCCAGCGCCTGCGCCAGCGGGTCGGCGGCCTTGAGCTGCTGGTACGGCACCAGCCCGGTGGCCACCAGCCCGACGATCACGTAGATGACCGTGCAGATGGCCAGCCCGACCAGGATGCCGATGGGGAGGTTGCGCTGCGGGTTCTTGGTCTCCTCGGCCGCGGTGGAGATGGCGTCGAAGCCGATGTAGGCGAAGAAGACGATGGCCGCGCCCTGGTGGATGCCCCGCCACCCGTTGGGGGCGAAGGGGACGTAGTTGGCGGTGTCCACGTGCATGGCGCCCACCACCACGAAGAGCGTCAGCACCAGCAGCTTCACCACCACCATGATGTTGTTGGCGCGGGCGCTCTCGCGCACCCCGATCATCAGGAGCCAGGTGATCAGCATCACGATCACGAAGGCCGGGATGTTCACCAGGAGCGGCATCCCGAAGATGCGCGGCGCCGTCTCCATGAGCCCGTGGATGGCCGGGTCGGAGCTCTTGAGCACGGCTCGGTAGCCGTGCGTGGCCCAGTCCGGGAGGTGGATGCCGAAGCCGGTGAGCAGCGAGTTGAAGTACCCGCTCCACGCCACCGCCACCGCCACGTTGCCGACGGCGTACTCCAGGATCAGGTCCCACCCGATGATCCAGGCCACCAGCTCGCCCAGGGTGGCGTAGGAGTAGGAGTAGGCGCTCCCCGCCTGCGGGATCATGGAGGCCAGCTCGGCGTAGCAGAGCGCCGCCAGCCCGCACACCAGCCCGAGCAGCACGAAGGAGAGCACCAGCGCCGGCCCCGCGCCGAGGCGCACCACCGTCCCGTCCGGGAGGATCTCCCCGGCGGCGGCGGTGCCGATGGACGAGAAGATCCCGGCCCCGATCACCGCACCGATGGCCAGCATGATGAGGTCGCCCGCGCCGAGCTCCCGCTTCAGCGCGTTGGGATGGTCGCCCTCGGCAAGGAGCTCCGAGATGGGCTTCCTGCGAAAGAGTTGGGACATGGAGGCGGAAGCGAATGAAGGGTGGAAGGAAGGATCAGCCGTGGCCCGGACGGGGCGGAGCGGCGGTCGGCGGCTCGTCGGTGATCCCGATGTCGCGCGGCGACTCCTCGGGCGGGGCCACGGGGGCGTTGGGGTCGAACTCCCCCTCCCAGCGCGCCATGACCACGGTGGCCAGGCAGTTCCCCACCAGGTTGACGGTGGTGCGGGCCATGTCCATCAGCTCGTCCACGCCCAGGATCACCGCCACCCCCTCCAGGGGGAGGCCGAAGGTGGCGAGCGTCCCGGAGAGGATCACCAGCGAGGCCCGCGGGACGGCGGCGACGCCCTTGCTGGTGAGCATCAGCGTCAGCATCATCAGCACCTGCTGGCCCAGCGTCAGCGGCACGCCGGCGGCCTGCGCCACGAAGACGGAGGCCAGGGCCAGGTAGAGCGTGGTGCCGTCCAGGTTGAACGAGTACCCGGTGGGCATCACGAAGGAGACGATGCGCCGCGGGACGCCGATGGCCTCCATGGCCTGCATGGCGCGGGGGAGCGCCGCCTCGGAGGAGGTGGTGGAGAAGGCGATGAGGGCGGGCTGCTTGACGGCCTGCAGGAAGCGCCGGATCGGCACCTTGGCGATCAGCGCCACCGGGAGGAGGACGAGGAGGACGAAGACGACCAGCGCCCCGTAGAGCGTCAGGATCAGCTTCCCCAGGTTGAGCAGGATCCCCAGCCCGCTGTGCGCCACGGTGACCGCGATGGCCGCGCCGATCCCGATGGGGGCGTAGCGCATGACGATGGCGGTGAACCGGAACATCACCTCGGCCAGCCCCTCGCACCACCCGAGCATCAGGTCCTTGGGGCGTCCCTTCACGCCCGCCAGCGCCACGGCGAAGAGGATGGAGAAGAAGACGATCTGGAGGACCTGGTTCTCGGCCGCGGCCTCGAAGAAGCTCTGCGGGACGATGTGCTCCAGGAAGTTGGAGATGGTGAGCCCGCTCGCCTTCTCGCTCAGCTCCTCCCCCTGCGTGGCGGGGGCCGCCAGCTGCACCCCCACCCCCGGCCGGGTCAAGTTCACCGCGGCCAGGCCGATGACCAGGGCCAGGGTGGTGACGATCTCGAAGTAGATGATGGACTTTAGCGCCAACCGGCCCACCCGCTTCATGTCGTCGCCGTGCCCCGCGATCCCGATCACCAGCGTGGCGAAGATGATCGGCACGATGATCGACTTGATCATCCGCAGGAACACCGTGGACAGCGGCTTCAGGTCGCCGGCCGAGAAGCACCCCTCGTTGGTGGGGCAGGCGGCGTCCGGGAAGAGCCACCCGACCAGCACCCCGATCGCCATGGCGATCAGGATCCACTGGGTGAGCGAGATCCGGCGGAGGAGCTTGAACATCAGGTCGGGTCGCGGCGGAGATGGGGATGGGAGCGGGCGCCCGGTCAGGCACCAAAAAGAGGCCGCCGCTTCCGTTGATCGAAGGGGCGGCCCCAATCGGCAGTAACTTTAGGAGGTCCGGACCGATTCGGCAACCACGCGTCGGATACACTGCGGCCCCCGCGCGGAGTTCCTCCGCACGGGGGCCGTCTTCAGTCGGTGCGCTCCGGGAGGCGCCTCAGGGCGCGACCACCGGGGCGGCCTTGGACCTGGGAACCAGACCCACCACGTCCAGCCCCGCGGCCTTGGTGGCGTCCACGGCGCGGACCACCTCGCCGTAGGTGAGGTTCTCGGCGCCCTTTACGAAGATGATCTTCCGGGGGCGCGGGGCGAACACCTCCCTCAGGCGCGCCTCCAGGTTGGCCGCCTGGATCGGCTCCTGGTTCAGGAAGTACTGCGGGCCGGAGCGGATCTCCAGGACGATCTGGTCCACGTTCTGGGCGATCTCCTGCTTCTCCTTCTTGACCGGCGGCACCTGGACGCTGAGTCCCCGCTGCAGGCCCTGCTGCACCACCATGAAGATGATCAGCAGCACCAGCAGCACGTCGATCATCGGCGTCATGTTGATGTCGGCGGTGGGACCGCCCTTCTTGCCGCCAACTCCCATTGCCATAGTGCTGCCTCCTTACTGGGCCGGCTGGGGACGAGCCCCCTTGGGCAGCTCCGTGATCGCCCCGATGCGGGACACTCCCGCCTCCCGGGCTGCGTCGATGGCGGTCAGCACCTTGTCGTACCCGACCCCCTGGTCCGCCTTCATGTACAGCACGTGGTCGTCGGGGGAGCGCGACTGGTACGCCTGCTGGAGGCGCCCCGCGAGCTGGTCCGCCGGGATCGGGCCGGGGTTCGGCGTGTCCTCGATGAAGTACCGCCCCTGCGTGTCGATGCCGAGCGTCACCCGGTCGTCCTTCTCGGGGGCCGCGGTCCTCGCCTTGGGGAGGATCGCGGTGTACCCGGCGAGGGCGGGCGTGACCACCATGAAGATGATCAGGAGCACCAGCATCACGTCGATCATCGGCGTGACGTTGATCTCGGCGTTGACGTCGCTGTCCACCCCGGCGACGGTGGGGAGCGGCGAGCCGCCGAACGAAGCCCCCTTGCCGATACGACCCGCCATCAGTCGCCGTAGCGGCCGGAGGTCATCTCACGCTTGGCCTGGCGGTCCATCATCCAGTCGACCATCTCACGGCCGGCGTAGGCCAGCTCGGAGAAGAGGGTGTCCAGGCGGGCGGTGAAGTAGTTGTACAGCCACACCGCCGGGATGGCCGCGATCAGGCCGATGGCGGTGGTGATCAGCGCCTCGGCGATACCGGCCGACACCGCCTCGAGGCCGGCGCCGCCCTGGCCCATCCCCTGGAAGGCCGTCACGATACCCATGGTGGTGCCCAGCAGCCCGACGAACGGCGCGGTGGCGCCGACGGTGGCGAGCAGCCCGAGCCCCGACTTCATCTCGTTGGCGAGCAGGATCTGCTCGCGCTCCACCGAGCGCTCGGCGGAGGAGATCGCCGCGCCGGCCACCCGCGGGTCGTCCAGGAGCGGAGCCACCTCGCGGAGCGACTCGCCCAGCACGCGCGCCACGTGGGAGTTGGGGTACTGCTCGGTCAGCGCCAGCGCCTCGGGGATGTTGTCGTTCTCGAGGGCCTGGGAGAACCCGGGGGCGAACTCACGGGTGGCCCGGGCCATCTTGCGGAAGCGAAGCCACTTCGCGACGGCGACGGCAAGCGAGATCATGCTCATGATGAGCAGGACGATGATGATCCCTCGTGCAAACCACCCAGCCTGCTCCCACAGGTGACCCATTGACATGGCTGCGTTCTCCTTCGCGCTCGTGCGCTTCTCGAAAAAAGTTTTTTCGTACCATCCGGTCACGCCCCGGTCAGGCGCACCGCCCGAACTTCCTGCAAGATCCTACGTCGGCGGCCGGCTCGCAGCAAGGGCCGGCCACCCGCAGGTTTCAGGCCCTTTCGAGAGCCCAGGTGATCGGGAGCGTCACCAGCACGGGGACGGGACGCCCGCCCACCTTGGCCGGCTTGAACTTCATCTTCTCCACCACCTTGGTGGAGGCGTCGCCGAACTGGTCGTGCGTGGCCGAGACCACCTGCGCGCTTCCCTGCTCCACACGCCCGTCGGAGCCCACGACGAACTTGATCTGCGCCTGCCCGGTGATCCCCGCGTCACGGAGGAGGGGCGGGTAGAAGCGCTGCAGGAGGCGGGCCACCTCGGCGCGGTTCGTGAGCTGCGGCTGCTCCTCGGCCAGCGACACGTCGATGGGGCCGTTGCCGGCGGGCTCTTCCTTCTCCGCCATGTTCTGCGGGACGCCCGTCTCGCTTCCCGTGGCGGTACCGCCGGCCGTGCCCTGGCCGGAGAAGTCCCGGGGATCGATCGCCTTCTGGTTGGGATCCACGTCGGGGATCTTGGCGGGCGGCTCCTCGGGCGGAACGAGCTCCTGGAAGCCCTTGGCCACGGGCGGAGCCTCCTCCGGCTCGGGCGGCGGTGGCGGCGGCTCCTCGGGCTTGGGCTCCTCGGGCTTGGGCGCCTCGGGCTCCACTTCCATGTAGGCGACCACCTCTTCCTTGACCTTGCGCCCCACGGCCGTGTTCTCGCTGGCGTACCCGATGCCCCCGATGAGGAGGACGTGCGCCAGGATGGAGACGACGAACGTGGTGGGCGAGATCGCCTTGGTCTTGCGACCTTCCGATGCAACCAGCTTGTTGAACATGCGGGATCCCCCTTGCGATGCAGGACTTGGAGCCGGCCTTTCGGCGTGGCGGCGCTTGGTTCGAGCCGGCTCCCCTTCGGCGGAACCTCGCCAAAAGTTCGTACAGGCGGTGGTCACCGCCGCTGACTAGCGAACGTTAGATCGAAAACCCTTCCGTCGCCAGTCGTGGAGCGCTAGGGAAGGAAATTCGACTTCGAACGGGATTTTTTCCAAGGGCTCTGTAAGCTGCACCCGCCGCCGGAGAATGTCAAGGCGACGCGACTCCGGTGCGGCGACACGGGGTAACGACCCCGGAATCCGGGATAAGATCCAGCGCCATGCGCAGATTACACGCCAGTTTGCAAACACAGGTTTTCCGCGCGGCGGCGCGCTCCCGCAGCCCCGGCCTCCGGCGTCCGGGACCGGCCGGCCGGAGGATGTTTCCCGACGCGAAATGGCATATTTATCCACCCCGCTCGCTGGTTACTCATTCCGGGCGGCCGGATGCCTGCCGGGCGCGGCGCTCGACGGCGCGCGCCACCTGCTCCAGCTCGAACGGCTTGAAGACGACGGGGACGCCGGAGCTGGCGATGGCGCCGGCCATCTCCTCCCCCAGGGCGTCGCCGGTGATGAACACCAGGCGGTGCTCGCTCCCCGGGTGGCGGACCCGCATCTCGGCGAGGAGGCGGTCCCCGCTGAGGCCGGGCATCCGCAGGTCGGCCAGGACGACGTCGTACGGCTCCGCGGCGGCGTCCAGGCGCCGCAGGGCCTCCCTCCCGTCGGCGGCCTGGTCCACGGCGTGCCCCCGGCGGGCCAGGTAGCGGGCCAGCGAATGGCGGATGGGGGCCTCGTCGTCCACCACCAGGACGCGCAGCCCCGGACCGGCGGGGAGCCCGGCCTCGTCCCCCGCCCCGGCGTCGGCGGGAGCGGGGAGGGCCGGGAGCTCCACGGTGAAGGCGGCGCCCCGCCCGGGCTCGCTCTCCACGCGGATCTCCCCCCCGTGCCCCGCCACGATGCCGTACACCATGGAGAGCCCCAGCCCGGCCCCCTTCCCGGGCTCCCGGGTGGTCCAGAAGGGGTCGAAGATCCGCTCCAGGTGCTCGGGGGGAATCCCCGGCCCGGTGTCCACCACCTCCAGGGCCACGCCCAGCCGCCCGGGCCGGGTGCGGAGGAGGAGCCGCCGCTCCCCGGGGCGGTCGGCCAGGGAGTGCTCGGCGTTGAGCACCAGGTGCAGCACCACCTGCTCCATCTCCCCCCGGTCGGCGTGCACGGGGGGGAGTCCGGGGGCGAGGTCCTGCCGCACCTCGACGTTGTGGGTGGCCAGGGTGTAGCCGCGGAGCTGGAGGACGTGGCGCACCACCTCGTTGAGCTGCACGGGCGCCCGGGCGTCGCCCTCGGCCTGGGTCTGCCGGGCGACGCGGCGGAGGTCGGCGACGATCTTGGCGGCGCGGACCGCTTCCCGCTCGATGATCTCCAGCGCCTCGCGGTCGTCGGGGGGGCGCTCGTCCAGGAGGAGGAGCTGCGCGAAGCTCCGCACGGCGGCGAGGGGGTTGTTCAGCTCGTGGGCGACGCCGCTCAGCAGGGTGCCGAGGCTGGCGAGGCGCTCGGCGCGCCGGAGCTGCGCGTCGGCGCGGCGCAGCTCGCCCACGTCGCGCCGCCAGTCCATCTCGGTGGTCACCGCGGCGGCGAGGTCGTGGAGCATCTCCACGTCGGCGGCGCTCCACTCGCGGGGGTGGTGGTCGCAGACGGCGAGGCTCCCGACGACGAGCCCGCCGTCGCCGCGGAGGGGGACGCCCAGGTACGCGACGACTCCCATCTCCGCGATGGCCCGGTTGTCGCGCAGCGCCGGGTCCTCCCGGGCGTCGGGGACGACCAGCGGCTCGCCCAGCCCCACGACGTACTGGCAGAAGGAGTGGGTGAGCGGGGTCTGGCGGAGCGTGGCCCACGGCTCGTGCAGCCCGGTGAAGCTCTTGAAGAACTGCCGATTCTCGTCCACCAGGGTCATCAGCGCCAGGGGGACGCGCATGGCGCGCGCGGCGAGGCGGATGAGCCGGTCGAAGGCGTCCTCGGGGAGGGTGTCCAGGAGCGCCGTGCGGTGCAGGGAGGCCAGCCGCTCGGGGTCGCGGAGAGCGGCGGTGGGGAGGTCGCGCGGCCCGGTCACGACGCGGCCTCCAGCGCGGGCTGCCCGCCCGGGAGCCACGCCTGCAGGGCGTCGAAGCACACGGGGCAGGTCCCGGCGCCCACGTCGCGGGACATGATGGCCAGCACCTCCTCGCGGGGGAGGGCGGCGCGGTAGGGGCGCTCGGCGGAGAGCGCCTCGTAGACGTCGGCGACGGCGAGGAGGCGGGCGGCGACGGGGAGCTCCCCCGCGGGGAGGCCCCGGTGGTAGCCGCGCCCGTCCATCCGCTCGTGGTGGGAGGCGGCCACGTCGGCGATCTCCCGGAAGCACTCCACGCGCTCCAGGATGCGCTGGGTGTAGGCGGGGTGCAGGCGGACCTGCGCCATCTCCTGGTCGGTGAGGCGGGCCGGCTTGTCCAGGATGCGGTTGGAGACGCCCAGCTTCCCCACGTCGTGCAGGAGGGCGGCGCGGCGGAGGTCGCGCACGGCGCCTCCCGCGATCCCCAGCCCCTCCGCCATTCCCAGCGCGATGGCGGCGACGCCCTCGGAGTGGCGGAACGTGTAGGGCGACTTGGCGTCGATGACCCGGGCGAACGCCTCGGCGACGCGGTCCAGCGCCGCGTCGTCGGCCAGGACCACGCGGTCCTCGGGCTCCAGCTCGGCCACGTGCTCGCGGGCGCGGACGCCGGCCACGCGCTCCCAGAAGCCGGCGTCGGGGCGGACGGCGAGGAGGGCGCGGACCAGCTCGGGGTCGAACCAGCGGCCGGAGCGCGCGGCGGCCATGTCGCACGCGCCGTCCACTCCCGCGCCGCGGAAGAAGATCTCGACGGTCTGCGCCAGGCAGGCGATGCGGGCCAGGAGGGGGATCTCCTCGCCCCGGAGCCCGCCGGGGCTCCCCTTCCCGTCCCAGTGCTCGTCCAGGTCGCGGATGGCGGCGGCGGTCTCGTCGGGGAGGTGGAGCATGCGGGCGATGTCGGCGCCGCGCTCGCAGCGCGCCCGGACCAGCGCGGTCCCCACGGGGCCGCGGAAGGCGAAGGAGGCGGTGCGGACCGCACGCTCCAGGGCGGAGCCGTCGGGGACGACGTTGCGGGCGACGTGCCGGAACGCCTCCCAGCGGCTGGACCAGTCCACCGTCTTCCAGTCGCGCTTGACCTCGTGGTCGTCGGCGCCGAAGAGGAGGCAGGTGTCTGCCGCGTTGGCGGAGCACCCGGCGTCCTTGAGGAGGAGGGCGTAGAAGAGGGCGGAGCGCTGCTCCGCCGGGAGCCCCATCTCCCCCGCGACGCGCATCCCGATGAGGCAGCTCCGGACGGCGTGTCCCTCCGGCTGCCCCTCGGTGATGTCCAGGGCGTAGGAGAGGGCGGAGATCACCTCGGAGAGCTTGATGCGGCGGGGGAGCTCGGAGGCGTCTTCCTGCATGGGCGGCGGTTCGGGGCGGGGCGGCGGAGCCGCGGGAGCAGAAATTCTACCTCCGTACGGCCGGAAGGCAATAGCTTCGGTACATGAGACGAGACGACGACGTGCTCCCTCCCGGCCCGGCCGGCGAAGACCTGGCGCGCACGCTGGGGCTGGGCGACGCGGTGGGGATCGGGCTGGGGGCGGTGGTGGGAGCGGGGATCTTCGTGGTGACGGGGGTGGCGGCGGAGGTGGCGGGCCCCGCTCTCCTGGCGGGGCTGGCGCTGGCGGGGGTGGCGGCCGCGGCGAACGCCCTCAGCTCGGCGGAGCTGGCGGCGAGCTACCCGCAGTCGGGGGGGACGTACGAGTACGGGCACCGCGTCCTGCGCCCGTGGGCGGGGTTCGCGGCGGGGTGGATGTTCCTGGCGAGCAAGACGGCGGCGGCGGGGACGGTGGCGGTGGGGCTGGCGGCGTACCTGGAGGCGCTGGCGCCGGGGCTCCCCGCGCGCGGCGTGGCGGTGGGGGCGGTGCTGGCGTTCACGGCGCTGAACCGGCTGGGGGTGCGCAAGTCGGCGCGCGCCAACCTCCTGCTGGTGGGGGTGGCGGTGCTCGCCCTGGGGGCGCTGGTGGCGTGCGGGGCGGGGTCGGTGCGGGCGGAGCGCTTCACCCCCTTCGCGCCGGGCGGGTGGCGGGGGACGCTGCAGGGGGCGGCGCTCCTCTTCTTCGCGTACACGGGCTACGCGCGCGTGGCGACGCTGGGGGAGGAGGTGCGCGACCCGCGCTCCACCATTCCCCGCGCCATCGTGCTGACGCTGGGGGGCTCCTTCCTCCTCTACCTGGCGGTGGCCGTGGTGGCGGTGGGGACGGCGGGGGCCCCGGCGCTGGCGGCCTCCCCCGCTCCGCTCCTGGCCGTGGCGCGCGCCCTCCCCGTGCCGTGGCTGGGGACGGGGGTGGCGCTGGGCGGGGTGGCGGCGATGCTGGGCGTCCTCCTGTCGCAGCTGCTGGGACTGAGCCGGATGGCCTTCGCCATGGCGCGCCGCGGGGACCTCCCCCGCGCGCTGGCGCGGGTGGACGGGGAGCGCGGGGTCCCCGGGAGGGCGGTGCTGGCCGTGGGCGCGGCGGTGGCGGGGGTGGCGGCCACGGGGACGCTCCGGGAGATCGCGGCCACGGCGTCGTTCGCGATCCTGGTGTACTACGGGATCGCCAACCTGGCGGCGCTGCGGATGCCGCGCGGGGCGAAGCTGTACCCGGACGCGGTGCCGGCGGTGGGGCTGGCGGCGTGCGTCCTCCTCCCGGCCTTCCTCCCGCTCCGGACGGTCGCCACGGGGTGCGCGCTGCTGGCGGCGGGTCTCCTGCTCCGGGCGCTGCTGCGCAGGGGACTGGCCGAAGACGCGCGCTGAGGTAGATTCCACGGGGCGCCCGCTCCCCCCCCGTCCCCTTCCCGCCTCTCCCCCTCTCCCGTGCCCACCACGCCGCAGACCCGCCGCCCCGCCGCCCCCGTGCTGGCCGACCGCCAGGTGGAGGTGGAGACCCCGGAGCACGTGGCCATCGGCTACGACCTGGCGGACCTGGGCTCGCGCTTCACGGCGCTCCTGATCGACGGCTTCCTGGTGGTGTGCGGGCTCCTGGTGTTCGCCGTGGGGCTCCCGGTGCTGGGGCTGCTGGCCGGGGTGCCGGAGTGGCTGGCGGGGCTGGGGCTGGGGGTGGTGATCCTCCTCTGCTTCGTCTGGGTCTGGGGGTACTTCGTGTACTTCGAGGGGCTCCGCGACGGCCAGACGCCGGGGAAGAAGTGGATGGGGATCCGGGTGGTGCACGACGGCGGCTACCCGCTCACGGTGCGCGGGGCGGCCGTGCGCAACCTGCTCCGGCTGGTCGACGCGCAGCCGGGGCTCTCCTGGCTGGTGGGGGGGGCGGTGATGATGGTGCACCCGCAGACCAAGCGGCTGGGCGACCTGGCGGCGGGGACGGTGGTGGTGCGGGAGCGCACGGCGGCGCTCCTCCCGGAGGAGGCGGC
Source organism: uncultured Gemmatimonadales bacterium (assembly GCA_963733105.1). Classification (GTDB taxonomy): domain Bacteria; phylum Gemmatimonadota; class Gemmatimonadetes; order Longimicrobiales; family Longimicrobiaceae; genus JAFAYN01. Next base: position 32,529 of record CAVTCB010000022.1, read on the forward strand.
GGAGGGGGCGCCCGCGTCGGGGCCGCCGCGGCTGTCGCCGGAGGAGCTGGACACGCTGGGGAAGTTCCTGGCGCGGCGCGAGTCGCTGCGCCCGGAGGTGCGCGCGGGGATCGCGCGGCGGCTGCGGGAGCGGGTGGACCGCCACGCGGCGGACGACCCGCGGCGCGGGCACATGAGCCCGGAGGCGTTCCTGGCGGCGTTCCACGCGGACGAGCTGGCGCGCCGGGCGGGCGGCGGGGCCGGGGGGCGGACGGGGAGCGCGCAGGCGGCGGGGCTGGTGCGGCGGCAGCGGGGGGACTGGGAGGAGTACCGCGGGCTCCTGGAGCGGGCGCGTAAGCGGGGGCTGGACGGGCTCCCGGAGCGCGAGGTGTCGCGCTTCGCGGCGCTGTACCGCGAGGTGGCGGCGGACCTGGCGCGCGCCCGCACCTACGGGGGCTCGCCGGAGCTGGTGTACACGCTGGAGCGCTCGGTGGGGGCGGGGCACAACCTCCTGTACCGGCCGCCGCGCCGCTCCTGGAAGCGGCTGCGCGGCTTCTTCGCGGGGGGGTTCCCGGCGCTGGTGCGCCTGCGCTGGAGGGCGGTGGGGCTGGCGGCGGCGTGCTTCTACCTCCCCGCCCTCCTCACCTTCGCGGCGGTGCGCGCGGACCCGACGCTGGCGCGGGAGATCGCCCCCGCGGAGATGCTGGCGCGTGCCGAGGAGGCGGGGGAGAAGGAGGCGCGCGGGGAGGGGTACGTGGAGGTGGAGGACGTGTTCATGCCCACTCTGGCGTCGCGGCTCATCGCCAACAACGTGCAGGTGACCTTCCTGGCCTTCGCGGGGGGGATCCTGGCGGGGCTGGGGACGCTGGGGACGCTGGTGCTCAACGGGGTGCACCTGGGCTCGGTGGCGGGGCTCTTCGCCAACCACGGGGCGAGCCTGCACCTGTGGAGCTTCGTCCTCCCGCACGGCTTCATCGAGCTGACGGCCATCTGCATCGCGGGGGGGGCGGGGTTCCTGCTGGCCTCGGCGATCCTCCTCCCGGGGCGCCGCACGCGGCGGGAGGCGCTGGTGCTGCGCGGGCGGGAGGCGGTGTCGCTGCTGGGGGGAACGGTGATGCTCCTGGTGGTGGCGGGGACCATCGAGGGGTTCGTCTCCCCCTCGCAGCTCCCGCGCCCGGTGAAGCTGGCCTTCGCCGCGGCGTTCGCGCTGATCCTGCTGGCGTACCTGGCGCTGGCGGGGCGCGACGAGGCGGGGCGGAGGGACGCGGAAGCGGCGGGGGTTTAGCCCCCGCCGGCCGGGGCCGAGACTCGGTCCGGGCGCCTTGCCGGGAAGGGGCCGCGCCGCTACCATCATGCGATTCCGCAGACACCTGCCGCAGCTCCACCGGATGACCCGCCGCCTCCCCTTCTTCCTCCCTGTCTGCGCGGCGCTCGCGCTGGCCGGGTGCGCGCCCGCGGAGGGCGCTCCGACCCCCTCGGTCCCGGACCAGGGGGACTTCCGCGTGGTCTACGGCGCCGTGCGCGCCCCGGAGTACCGGGCCTGGCAGGCGGACCTGCGCGAGGCGCGGGTGCTGGAGGACGTGGCCGACGCGCTGAACTCCACCTTCGTCCTCCCGGAGGACGTGCACCTGGCCTTCACGGAGTGCGGGGAGCCGAACGCGTTCTACGACGCGGACGAGCGCCGCGTCCGGGTGTGCTACGAGCTGATGGACGACCTGTACGAGGTGTTCGGCGGGGAGACGGAGTCGGACGACGAGCTGAACGAGGCGGCGTGGGGGGCGATCTACTTCACGCTGTACCACGAGCTGGGGCACGCGCTGGTGGACCTGTGGGACCTCCCGATCACGGGGCGCGAGGAGGACGCGGCGGACCAGCTCGCGGCGTTCCTGCTCACGGACGGCACGGAGGAGGGGGAGACGGCGGCGCTCAACGGCGCCAACGCCTTCATCCTGGAGCACGACCGCGAGGGCGGGGAGGTGAGCGACTCCTCCCTGTGGAACGAGCACTCGCTGGACCCGCAGCGCTTCTACAACATCATCTGCTGGGTGTACGGCCGCGACCCGGCGGGGTACGCCCACCTGATCGAGGACGGGGTGCTCCCGGCCGAGCGGGCGGAGCAGTGCGAGCACGAGTACGCCCGCCTGGACCGGAGCTGGAGCGGCCTCCTGCAGCCGTTCCTGAAGCGCTGACGCCCGTCAGCGCACCCCCAGCAGCTCGACGTCGAACACCAGCGTGGCGTTGGGGGGGATGCCGGCGCCGGGGCTGCGGGAGCCGTAGGCCAGGTCGCCGGGGATCACCAGCGTCCGCCGCCCGCCCACCTTCATCCCCGCGACGCCCTCGTCCCACCCGCGGATCACCCTCCCCGCGCCCAGCGGGAAATCGAACGGGGTGCCCCGGTCCCTGCTGCTGTCGAACTTCTTCCCGTCGGTGAGCGTCCCGGTGTAGTGCACGCTCACGGTCTTCCCGGCCGTGGCCTCGGTCCCGGTCCCCACCTGGTCGTCCCGGTACTGCAGCCCGCTGGGGGTGGTGGTCATGCCGTCGGTGTTCACGTGGTCTCCCTGTTCTGTGTGGCCCGCGCCGGACGCGCAGGGTAGCGGAGCGGGACGCACGCGGCAAGCCGCGTTCCCGCCGGCGCATAGTATGCGTCAGGAATCCCGCGCACCACTCCAGGACACACCATCCAACCAGGAGGGACGAGATGAGCATCGGACACGCACGCCGCTGGATCTGGACGGCCGGGGTCGCCGGGGCGCTGGCCTTCGGAGCGACGCAGGCGACGGCCGCGCCGGAGGCGGAGTCGCGCGCGCTGCGCTGCGACCTGGGGGAGTGCAACACCCGCTGCAAGGCGGCCGGGTACGCCTACGGCTCCTGCGCCACGGACATCTGCCGCTGCTTCCGGTAGTAGCCGCGGAGCGCGTTTGACGGTCCACCCCGCGCGGCGTACTCTTCGCTCGCGGACGGCGCCCGCGTGAGGGATGCGCGCCCGGCAGGGTCGAGACCCCGGGGGCCGTTTCCCGGGGGCTCGACGGAGTTAGGCGGCGTTGTCTGCCGCCTTACTCCGCGCGCAGCCCGGCCCCCGCCCGGGGGGACACGCCCGCCCCCGTCCTTCCAGCAGTGGCTCTCTCACCCGTCCACGCCCATGACCCGACGCACCCTCCTCCTCGCCGCGCTCCTGGCCCTGGCGCCCGCCGCACGGGCGCAGACGTACCCCCCCGCCGCGCGCGCCGCCGACTCCGCCGCCGCGCTGGCCGCCTTCCGCTCCAACATCGCGGCGATCCACCACCGGGACCGCCCGGCGTACCTCCGCCACTACCTGCAGAGCCCGCGGCTGGCGCGCACGGGGCCGGGCGGGACGCAGTGGGGCTACGCGGGGCTGGCCGGGGGCGACCCGGACTCGTGGCCGGACACGCTGGCGGCGACGCACCTGGAGGTGGTGCCGGTGGCGCCGGGGGTGGCGTACGGGGTGTACCGCTACCGGGTGGTGCAGGGGGGGAGCCAGCGGGGGGTGTCGGAGCGGGTGCTGGTGAAGCAGCCGGACGGGACGTGGAAGGTGGCGGTCTCCACGGCGTTCCGCGCGCCGGGGGACGCGCCGGTGCCGACGGTGGCGCTCGTGGGCGCGACGATCATCGACGGGACGGGGGCGGCGCCGCGCCGGGGGACGGTGGTGATGCGCGACGGGAAGGTGGCGTGCGTGGGGGAGTGCCCGGTGGGGCCGGACGTGGAGGCGGTGGACGCGCGGGGGAAGTGGATCGTACCCGGGCTGGTGGACGCGCACGTGCACTACTCGCAGACGGGGTGGGCGGACGGGCGCCCGGACGCGCTGGACCTGCGGGACCGCTTCCCCTACGACTCGGTGGTGGCCGACCTGGAGCGCAACCCGGAGCGCTTCTACCGGAGCTGGCTCTGCTCGGGGGTGACGGCGACGTTCGACGTGGGGGGCTACCCCTGGACGTGGGGGCTGCGGGCGCGGGCGGAGGCGAGCAACGCGGCGCCGCACGTGGCGGCGGCGGGTCCGCTGATCACGCCGTCCGCGCCGCCGCAGCTGCTGCTGCCGGGGACGCAGCAGTTCATGCGGATGGAGAGCGACTCGGTCACCCGCGCGGCGGCGCGCTTCGTCACCAGCTGGGGCGCGGACGCGCTCAAGGTGTGGATGGTGGTGGGGGCGGCGTCGGCGGACACGGCGGTCTGGGTGAGCCGGCTGGGGATCGCGGCCCGGGAGGCGCGGGCGGCGGGGGTGCCGCTGATCGTGCACGCCACCAACCTGTGGGCGGCGAAGCACGCGCTGCGCGCGGGGGCGAAGCTGCTGGTGCACTCGGTGGACGACGCGCCGGTGGACGAGGAGTTCCTGCGCCTGGCACGTGAGGCGGGGGCGGTCTACAACCCGACGCTGACGGTGCGCGACGGCTACGTGCAGCTGGCGGACCGGCGCTTCCGGGACGAGGGGCTGGAGATGGAGTGCGTGGACCCGGCGACGCGCCGCAAGGCGTACCTCACGGACTCGCTCCCCGCCGGGGAGCCGATTCCGGCGGCGGCGCGGGAGCGGCTGGCGCGGGGGTACCGGACGATGCTGGCGAACCTGAAGCGGGTGCACGACGCGGGGATTCCCGTGGCGATGGGGACGGACGCGGGGAACCCGCTGACGCTGCACGGCCCCTCGGTCTACCGCGAGATGGAGGCGATGGTGGAGGCGGGGATGACGCCGATGGAGGTGCTGGTGGCGAGCACGCGCAACGGCGCCCGGGCGATGGGGCGCACGGACTTCGGCACCCTGGAGCCGGGGAAGCTGGCGGACCTGGTGGTGCTGGACCGCGACCCGCTGGCGTCCATAGGGAACCTGCGGAGCGTGGCGCTGGTGGTGCGCGGCGGGGAGGTGTGGACGCGCCGGGAGCTGGAGTACCGCTGACGGGTGGGGGGCGAGGGAGTCGGAGGGGACCGGACACTTTCACCCGATCACTCGGGAGCCATTGCCAATGGATCTTTACTTCCTCTAGGGCATGACACATCTCGATCTCTCGGTTCGAATATCGGGGCGATCTTCCGTCCTGCGCGGACTGACCAACCTCACTTCGCTCGACTCTCGGTCACCCGAGTCAGCGACATCTCGCCCCTGCGCGAATTGACCGCTCTCTCTTCACTGAACCTCTCCGACACCCAGGTCAGCGACCTCTCGCCCCTGCGCGAGTTGACCGCTCTTTCTACGCTCAACATCTCGTTCACCAAGGTCAGCAACCTCTCGCCCCTGCGCGAGTTGACTGCTCTTCTTGGCTCAATCATCTCGGCGAACCGAGGTCAGCGACCTCTCGCCCCTGCGCGCGCTGACCTCTCTCTGTGGCGCTCACCTCATCAGCCACCAAGGTCAGCGACCTCTCGCCCCTGCGCGAACTGACCCTCGCTCTCTTCGCTCCATGCTCCCGAGCACCCCAAGTCAGCGACCTCTCGCCCCTGCGCGAGCTGACCTCACTCTCTTCGCTCGACATCACGGACACAAAGGTCAGTGACCTCTCGCCCCTGGAGCACCTCTTAATTGAGGGACAACTCCAGGAACTGTACGTGTCGGGGGAGAGCCTACGGGCCCAACCACCGGAGCTTGCCCTGTCAGATAATCCTGCGGAGGCGTTCCGGAGCTACTTCATGGATCTGCGCGCCGGATCGCGTCGCAACACGGATCTGAAGCTTGTCCTGATCGGCAACGGGCACGTCGGGAAGACGACCCTGAAGCGGCACATCGTGACCGGGGAGCTTCCGCAAGAGGGCGCAAAGGAGCGGACGCATGGGATCGACGCGACGGTCCTACCATGGCGTGTAGACGGGGAGGATTTCCGCGTAACGGTATGGGACCTGGCGGGCCAGGAGATCTATCACACCATGCATCGATTCCTGCTCCATCCCCGCGCCCTCTTCCTCCTCCTCTGGGCGGAGGAGACGGACGAGACGGACCCGCAGGAACTTCACCCGGTCTCCTACTGGCTGGAGCTAGTCCGGCAACTCGGGGAGGGGGGCGTTACGATCCTGGTGAAGAACCAGATCGACCGGAGCAACCGCTTCGGCACTCGCCCGCCCGAACTGACGGGAGCCGAGATCCCGGTGGCAGCCGAGGTCGCGGTGAGCGCCACAAACGGCACGGGGATTTCGGCGCTCCGCGAGACCGTGTCGGAGCAGATCCAGCGCTCGCGGGACCGCTGGGGATATCTGCTGCCTTCGTCCTGGCTCGCCGTACGGGACGACGTGGAACGACTGAGGTCGTCCGGCCACCGCGACATACCCTTCGCGCAGTTCGAGCAACTGTGCACCGCCCATGGTACACAACAGTCCAGGGTGCTCGCCGAGTACCTGAACGAGAGCGGCTTCCTCTTCTACCACGCGGGTTTTTTCGGCGACCGTCTGGTCCTCGACCAGAACTGGCTGCTGGAGAAGATCTACGCCGTGTTCGACCCTCGACAACGCGTCCGGGACCGGGTCGTTCACGCCGGAGGTGAGATCACATCTGAGGACGCCGATTGGGTCTGGCCAGGACACGAGGCGGAGGAAAGACAGGTGTTCCTGGACTTCCTCACGACTTCCGAGCTTGCGTTCGGAATCGAGACCCTGCATAGCCGGAGCTACGTCGTCCCTGCCCTGCTCCCGGCGGAGGCGCCGCCGTTCCGGCCAGGCACCGCAAGTGGCGACCTCTGGCTGGAGCTGCGCTACCGCGTGCTGCACCGGGCCCTGATCGAGCGGCTGATCGTGCGCCTCTCCGGGCTGAGTCCTCACCGTCAACTGGTGGCGCTACGGGATCGACATCAAGGCTCGGGATGGCTCCTGGGAGGGAAGCGTGGAAGCACCTCCCGGTGCAAACATCCTCCGCATCCACATCCACGCGCCTCCGTCGTCGCCGCAACCGCATGAGACGCAGAGGAAGGCCGCCGCCTCGCTGCTCTCGCTGGTCGAGGGGACGCTTCCCGGCGCGAGCCCCGACATCGCCGCCAGCACCGACGGGATGGTGTTCGTCGATCTCGACCAGCTGACGCGGGCGAGAGCCGAGGGGCGCTCCCACTGCACCGACCTGGCAGGGGACGTCTATGAGGCGGGGCGTTTCGCGCAACTCCCTTTAAGAGCCGATCTCGAACGTCTCAAGTCCGAGGATCTACATCGAGAGGCGCCGACCATGAATGTGGATGTATCGAAAGTGAAGATCTTCGTCTCATACGCACACAAGGACGAGGACCACAAGTCGGAGCTGATGAACCGGCTAAAGGTCATTCAGCGTTCCTGCCCGATCGAGTTCTGGGACGATCGCCAGCTCTTCGCGGGAACGCTGGTGGACGAGGAGATCATGGCGCGGCTGAATGCGGCGGACATGACCTGTCTGCTGATCTCGCCCAGCTTCATGGCCTCCGACTACTGCTGGACCAAGGAGATGGCCTCTGCCCTGGAGCAGTACGAGCGCCACGGAAAGGTCCCAGTCCCGATCATCGTGCGGAAGACGCCTTCTTGGCAGGAGGAGCGGATCGGGAAGCACCTCGCACTGCCGAAAGACGGGCGGCCTCTATCGGAATGGAAGGACCCGGACGACTTCTGGGGGGACGTGGAGACGGGGCTACGGCGCCTGATCCATCGGGAGCTTGAACGGAAGGCGGGGAAGGCGTAGCGTGGGGTGGACGCGCCGGGAGCCGGAGCACCGCCAGGGGCACTCCAGCTCCGGCGCGGGCGGTCACTGCACGACGCGGATGGTGCCGTTCATCCCCGGGTGCAGCGAGCAGGAGTAGTTGAAGGTGCCGGCGGTGCCGAAGGTGCGCGGCACCTGGGCGCTGGTGGTGGCGGGGATGTCGGCGGGGGCGCCGGTCCCCTGGAAGCCGACCTCGTGGGCCCGCGCGCCGAAGCTCCAGGTGACGGTGCCGCCCAGCCGGAGGTCGACGCTGCGCGGGGTGAACTCGTCGTTGGCTCCCGCGGTGACGCTGGCGCTCGCCACGGGGGTGCCGGGGGGGGTGGGAGGGTTGTTGTCGGGCGGGTTGGGCCCCGTCGTCCCGCCGCCGCCCCCGCCGCTGCAGGCACCCAGCACCAGCGCGACGGCTCCCACGCGTACGATTCTTCCGAAATGCATACACCCCTCCCGGGCAGGCGCGCGGCACGGCTCCGCGGGAGGTGCGGGGCCGTACCGGCGCGTGTTCTACCCTGGGCGGGGTGGCTCCTCATAATTCACGTCGCGCGCGGCGCGTGTCAAGGATGATCTGCCGATGGCGGCCGTAGCCCACGTCTTCGTCGCTCTGGACCACGTGCAGCTCGCGATGCCGGCGGGAGAGGAGGACCGGGCACGCGCCTTCTACCGCGACGTGCTCGGGATGGAGGAGGTGGAGAAGCCGGAGCCGATGCGGGCGAGCGGCGGCGCCTGGTTCCGCTCCGGCGCGGTGGAGATCCACCTGGGGGTGGAGGCCGGCTTCCGCCCCGCCCGCAAGGCGCACCCGGCCGTGCGCGTGAGCGACGTGGACGCGCTCGCCGCCCGGTGCGAAGCCGCCGGCTGCGAGGTCCTGTGGGACGACCGCTACCCCGGCGTGCGGCACTTCTACGTGCACGACCCGTTCGGCAACCGCATCGAGTTCCTCCAGCCCATTCGTGAGTCGTGACCACACACCGCCTCCTCTCCGTCACGCTGCTCCTCGCCGCCCTCGCCGGGTGCGGCGCCCCCGCGCCGTCGCCGGACGGCACGCTCCCCCCGGACGCACCGCTGGTGATCGAGGGGGCGACGCTGATCGACGGGACGGGGGCGGCCCCGGTCGCGGACGCGGTGGTGGTCGTGCAGGGGGGGCGGATCGCGCGGGTGGGGCGGAGGGGGGAGGTGCGCCGTCCCGCCGGGGCGCGGGTGCTGGACGCGCGAGGGACGGTACCTGATCCCCGGGCTGATCGACATGCACGCCCACGTCATGGCGGTGCGCTGCGACTGGAAGTTCGACCGGGCGGTCTCGGAGAGGATGCTGGGTGTGCTGCTCCGCTTCGGGATCACCACCGTGCGGAGCCCCGCCACGCCCACGGAGCTGGGGATGGCGATCCGCGACGACGTGACCGCCGGGCGCGTCGCGGGCCCGCGCATCTTCGCCTCCGCGGAGTTCATCAACGGGCGCGGCAAGACCCCGGAGCAGGTGCGCGACACCGTCCGCGCGCAGGCCGCCTTCCGCCCCGACTTCATCAAGCTGTACGCGGGGCTCTCGCCCGAGGCGGTGCGCGCCGGGATCGAGGAGGCGCACGCCCACGGCCTCCCCGTGATCGGCCACCTGCAGCGCACCACCTGGCTGGACGCGGCGCGGATGGGGATAGACCACATCACCCACGGCGCGTCGTGGTCGGTGGAGGACCTCCCCGCGGAGCACCGGGCGGCCTACGACTCGGCGGCGGCGGGGCCGGGGATGCGCTCCCGCATCCTCTGGCTGGAGCGGCTGGACGTGCACGCCCCGCGGATCGACACCACCATCGCCGAGATCGCGCGCCGGCGCATCTCGCTGGACCCCACGCTGGTGGCGTACGACTCCAAGTTCCGCGACCCGTCCTACCCGCGCTACCGGCGGAACCCGAACCGGGCCGTGGTCCCGGAGCTGCTGGCCGACTGGGAGGCGTGCGGGTCCCCCACCAACGACTGGAGCGCGGAGGACCACGCCCGCATGGCCGCCGCATGGCCCCGGATGCTGGCGCTCACCCGGCGCCTGTACGAGGGCGGGGTGCTCCTCACCGCGGGCTCGGACGTGACCAACGCGTGGGTGATCCCGGGCGAGAGCCTGCACCAGGAGCTGGAGCTCCTCGTGGAGGCGGGGATCCCGCCGCTCCAGGTGCTCCGCATCGCCACCCGCAACGGCGCCGAGGCGCTGGGGATACTGGACGACGCGGGGACGCTGGAGCCCGGGAAGCGGGCCGACCTGGTGCTCCTGGACGCCGACCCGCTCGCCGACGTCCGGAACACCCGCTCCATCCGCGCGGTCATGCAGGGAGGGCGCTGGCTGGAGCGGTGACGGCGCGCGCTCAGCGGCGGGATAGCCCTGGCCCCGGGCCCGGAAACCTCGAGGGAAAGGAAATGGGTACGCGTCGTGACGAGAAGATGGCCTGGTACGAGAACGACCTCGTCATGGTCGGCGCGGTCGTGCTCCTCCCCATCCTGGCGTACGTCCTCTACATGGGCGTCGCGCTCCTCACCGGCTTCCGCGGCTGAATCAGGGGCCGGGCCGGCGGGGGCTCTACCCCAGACTTCGCAGGAGGAACTCCAACCAGTCGGACGGGGAGGCCGTGAGCAGCCAGTACACGAGGAACGCGAGGCCGGCGGCCACGCGCAGCGGCAGCGGCACTCTGCGCAGGAGCCTCCCGGCCCTGGACTGGAGCTTCCTCACCGCCGCGTCGGTCCAGAGCTCGTCCAGGTTGTCCTCCCGGAGCGCCCGGCGCCTGGCCCGCTCCCGCTCGATGCGGTCGGCGTGGAGAGTACCGGGCGCAGGGACGGTCCGGCCCGTCGGCTCGGCGTCGGGCGCGTGCTCGCGGAGCGTCATGTTCACACCTGGGTCCGGCTGGAGGGATGGGGCCGTGGGAGGCCGCGGGAGCGGTCGGCCACACACTAAGCGCCAATCGACAGAGAGTCAATGACGGTCTCTCACCCGTGCCGTGCCGCCGGAGTGGCTACTCCTCCTCCGTCACGTCATCCTCGATCACCACCTCCACCGTCACGTCGTCCTCGACCACCACGCCGTCCTCGACCACCACTTCCTCCTCCAACTGGACGTACACCTCGCCGCGCGGGAGTTCGTCGTCGTACAGCTTGCGGTACGGGTAGTAGGCGGTGACCAGGGCGAGGTCCTGGCCGGAGTGGGTGGGGCCGTGCGGGGTCTGCCCGCCCATGGCGTAGAGCTTCCCCCCCAGGCCGAGCGTCCCGAAGTCCTTGCGCCCCAGGGTGAGCGGAGCGCGCGACGCCCACCCGTTGGTGGCGGGGTCGTACTCCTCCACCACGGTGGTGATCCGCTCCGAGGTCTCCCCGCCCAGGGCGTACAGCTTCCCGTTCACCACGGCCGCGCCCAGCGACATCCGCCGCGTGGGCATGCGGCGGAGGCGCCGCCAGCGGTCCTCGCCGGGGTCGTACGCCTCGTGGAGCGAGGTGACCCGGCCCATCAGCTCCTCCAGGTGCTCCCCGCCCACGGCGTGCACCTTCCCGCCGAGCGAGACCACCCCCATCCGGCACCGCCGGGTCCCCATTCCCTGCGCCTCGGTCCAGCGGTTCCCCAGCGGGTCGTACACCTCGTTGCGCGCGGTGGGGAGGCTCCCCAGCACGGTGTGCCGCCGCCCGCCGACGGCGTACAGGAAGCCGCCCACGGCGGCCACGCCCAGCGAGCTGCGGGGGGTGGGGAGCGGGGCGATCCTCTCCCACACGTCGACGTCGGGGTCGTAGGCGTCCACCCAGTTGCACGGGCGGCCGCTGGGCTCGGCGCCGCCCACCACGTACAGGCGCCCCCCCACCTCGGCCGCGGCGAAGTCGCGCCGCATGCGGGGGATCAGCGTGACCGGCTCCCACACGCGGGCGGCGGGGACGTAGCGGTACACCTCGGCCACCCGCTCGGAGAACAGGTAGACGACCCCCCCGGCCGCGACGGCGTGCACCCGGGCGGAGTGCGCGTACGGGAGCGGGGGGAGCTCGTGCCAGTGGGGCTGGTCGTTGGGGATGGAGAGGTGCCCCCCCGTCCACTCGTACCCGGCGGGGGCGTACGGCGTCTCCCCGAAGATGAAGGCGCCGGGGGGGACCAGCCCCACGTCGCCGGCGAGCTTGGCGTAGGTGACGGAGCGGTCGCGGAGCTGCGGGGTCCCCACGGAGTGCCGCGGGAGGCCGGCGAGCAGCTCCCCCTCCACGACGAGGTCGCCCCCCACGGCGGCGCTCCCCTCCACCACCAGCCCGCCGCGCACCACGGCCTCGCGGCCCACGGTGAGGCCGCGCTCCACGGTGAGGGGACCGGTCATGGTCTCGGAGCCGGTGCGCCGCACGTAGTCGCCGCCCAGGGCGCTGAGGGGGGCGAAGACGGTGCGGAGGTCCTCCACCCGGGTGACGACGCCGCCCTCGCGGTGCACCCGGGCCAGCGGGGCGCGGCGGTGGCGGACGCCCTGCGGGGGGAGGGCGCGCGGCCCGTCCTCGTCGGTGGGCCACTCCAGCCCGGAGGCCCCCACCACCCGCACGGGGAGGGTCCAGAAGTCGGCCACCCGGAAGCTCCCCCCGCCGAAGCGCACCTGCACCCCGTCGGCGAGGTCGGTCCAGCTGTCGGCGGCGACGGGGCGTATCCCCTGGAACAGGCCGTCGGAGGCGCCCTGGTCCCAGCGGCGCAGCACGGGGCGGAGGGCGGGGTCCTGCCCCAGGTCGGCGGGGAGGGAGGCGTCCTTGACGTCGAGGGTGACGCGCCGGTTCAGGCGGTCCACGTCCACGACGCGGCGGAGCGGGGTGGGGCGCCCGCGCAGGAGGTAGCCGTCGTCGGCGGCCTCCACCCAGTCCTGGAGGTTGAGGACGGAGGCGTCGGCGCCAAGGTCGTGCACGGAGGCCACGCCCATCCGGGTGTCCAGCGAGCGCACGGCGAAGGCGAGGGAGCCGTTGTCGCGCGACCACTTGAACCCGGCGACGGGGCGCACCCGCGGGTTCTGGGCCCCGGTGAGCCCCGCGGGGAAGGGGTCCAGGATGAGCCAGGCGCCGCCGTCGTCGGCGGGGAAGACGGCGGACACCAGGACCAGGTCGCCCGCCTTCTGCTCCTGCTCGGTGCGGTCGGACCACACCTCCACGAGCTGCCCCGGGTTCCACTCGCCGTCGCCGGGGGCGACGTGGATGCTGTCGGCGCGGGTGTCCAGCTCGACGACGCCGGAGCTCCGGCCGGAGGGGCGCGGCCAGCCGTAGGCGCCGCCCGGGGAGTGGATCTCCACCCGGAACAGGTGGTTCCCCCCGGCGGCGGGGCCGCGCTCCCGCCGCGCCGCGAGCGTCCCGGGCGCGCCGTCGCCGAGGCGCTCCAGCGCCGCTCCGCCCGCGCCCTCGTACGGGTCGAGCGGGAGGAGGCGCACCTGCCAGACGGTGCGGGTGCGCGCGGTGGTGTCGGGGCCGCCGAGGGCCACCTCGCGGAGGGCGGGCTCCTCGTGCATGGTGAGGAGCCGCTCGAAGGTGTCCAGGTACACGAGCCAGCTCCCGTCCCGCTCGGGGAGGGCGGCGCCGGGGAGGTCGGGCTGGTCGTCGTAGGACACCTCCTCGTCGTTCTCGCAGAGGGTGCCGTCCACGTAGTAGCGTCCCCGCCCGATGCGCAGCTCCCGGAAGGCCCACTCGGGGCGGCTGGCCTCGGAGCCGCCCCCCAGCACGGCGACGGCCCCGCTCCCGGCGAGGTCGTGGACGCGGGTGCCCTCCCCCTCGTGGAACACCCAGCAGGCGAGGAGCCCGTCCTCGCTCCCGGTGGGGGTGCTCCGCATGTCGCGCCGGACCTGGTGCTCGCCGCGGGCGGCGCTCCAGACGCGCACCTCCTCCAGGGAGCCGGCGAAGAAGTTGGAGGCGGTGCGCCCGGCGAGGTGCGCCCCCAGGGAGAAGCGCTGCGCGGCCGCGGCGCCGTCCCGCTCGTCGGAGGCGGAGTCCGCCTCGGCGCCGTCCACGAACAGGGTGCACGCCTCCCCGTCCCACGCCGCCGCCAGGTGGAGGCGCCTGCCGAACTCCACCGGCTTCCGGCTGACGACGGACGGGCCTCCCGGGCCGACGCGGAAGACCACCACGCCGTCCGGCTCCACGCCGAGGTAGGTGCCGCCGGGGACGCTGACGACGGCGCCGCCGGCGCCGTGGTCGCGCAGCTCGATCCACGCCTCCAGGGTGAAGGGGCGGCTCGCGTCCACCCGGAGGTGCCCGGCGTGCTCGACGAGGACGTAGTCGTCGCGCCCGTCGAAGTCGAGGGCGTAGCGGAGGAGGATGCGGAACCCCGGGCTCCCCTCGGGCGCGCCGCTCCCGCCCACCAGGTCGCGGGTCTCGGTGGCGCGGCGGTGCTCGAGGATGTCGGCCTGCTCGTTCCAGTCGGCATCGAGCTGCACGCGCCCCTGCTGCATGCGGACGCCGCTGTAGTGCTTGCGCGGATCGAAGGTGATCCGGGAAAAGTCGCCTTTCATCGTCGGCTTCCGGCGTGATCCATCTCTGGTGGGGCGAGCCCTCCGGGGTGCCTCTGCAGGCCCTCACCCGCTCGCTCAGGCTCGCACCCTCTCCCAATTCTGGGAGAGGGTTGTCCCGTCGTTGCTGTTTCGCAGTACCCGTATGATCCTGTCGGAGGGAGACACCGGGGCTGTTTCCGGTGGCTCACTCCGGGGCGGGGAGACTCGCGCGGTTTGCGAGGCTCCCCGCCCCCGCGCAGGAGACCCGGCGCAGTTTGCCGGGGCTCCGGAGCGGCCCCAAAGGCCTCAAGTCACGTAAAAGATCCCCGCCTGCGTCCCGTACGGCAGGTACTCGTCCAGCGCCGCACGTAAGTTGGCCTCGCGCTGCGGCTGCTGGAGCGACTGGAACGCCCCCATCTCCGACCCGTTCCGCCCCCCGGCGCGGATCTCCACGGGGCACTGAAGGGAGAGCTGCCCGTACGCCGCGTCCCCGTAGCGCGTGGAGGTGAAGCGCGGGAAGAGCGACGCCAGCACCCGCTCCCGCTCGGCGTCGGACCCGGCCGAGGCGAGGGCGGTGTCCGGCTGGCAGCGGTGCCGCGGCGGGGTGATGGACCCCGGGGGGACGTAGCTGAACTGGATGCTCCCCTCCTGGTCGCGCTGCACGATGACGGGGTCGGCGAAGACGCTCTCCACCCCGGTCAGGCCGGCGGCGAACACCAGGCCGAACACGGTGCTCCGCGTGACGACGAGCTGCGGCCCGGGGCCGGCGTCGTCGTGGGGGGCGGTCCCGGAGGCGAAGGCGTAGCCCTCGGCGCCGTCCACGATGCTGTCCTCCACCCGGACGCCGGAGATCCCGGGGGGGAGGTCGAGCGGGCCGCTGATGCAGCGCTCCATCCGCACCCACATCCCGGGCCCGGCGTCGCGCCCCTGGACGCTCCGGCGCCACGCCGGCTCCTCGCGGCGCGGGCGGAGGGTGCAGTCGCGGAGGTGGAGCTGCACCTCGCCGACGAGCCGCACCTCCCCGTCCAGCCGCACGCCGCCCAGGTGGAAGTGCGCGTTGACGCTGCTCCCGCGCAGCTCCAGGC
This sequence comes from uncultured Gemmatimonadales bacterium, assembly GCA_963733105.1. Lineage (GTDB taxonomy): Bacteria > Gemmatimonadota > Gemmatimonadetes > Longimicrobiales > Longimicrobiaceae > JAFAYN01. The sequence continues at coordinate 47,675 of CAVTCB010000022.1, forward strand.
TCCCCGCGACGGTGGGGAAGACGCCGTCCACGGCCTCCACGGTGAGGTGCCCGTCCTCGCCCAGCCCCAGGACGCGGAAGCCGCCGCGGGTGGCGGGGAGGGCGTAGGTGCGGTCGTCGAGGATGCGCACCACCCCCCGCCCCCGCACCCGCTCCCACGCCGCGAGCGCCTCGTCCAGGGTGCCGAAGTCGGGGGCGGGGACGATCCCGGGGACCGCGGCGCCCACCGTCCAGACGGGGACGTCGGGATCGACGGGCTGGAGGGCGGCGCGGCGGTCGTAGGGGCCGCCCCCCAGGTCGCCGGAGAAGCCGGAGGACCAGGAGACGGCGACGGAGCCGGCCTCGGCCCCGGGGGGGAGGGCCAGGCGCCCGGTGGCGGGGTCCACGGCGGCCAGGATCGGCACGGCGTCGGGGCTCCCCGGGCGGGACGCGGGCGGGGCGGCCCACTCCGACAGGTCCATGAAGGCGAGCGACGCGGGCGCGACGGGGTCGCCGTCGATCCGCACCTCCAGCACGGGGGCGGAGGCGAAGTACGGGGAAAGGTAGCGCGGGTGGTCGGCCATGCGCTGCGCCTCCTCCTCCAGCCGGGTGCGGTCCAGCACGTCGGGGACGTTGCGCTCGCCGGGCTCGCGGGTGACGTCGGTCTCGGTCTCCGGGGGGTTGAAGAGCGGGGTGTCGATGCCGAAGGGGTGGAAGGTGTACCGCCCCTCCCCCACGCGCCGCGCGCTCGCGCCCTCGGCCGGGTACGCCCCCAGCCGCCACAGGAAGAGCCCCACCTGCCCCAGGTTGTACCTGCCGCCGGGGGCGGACCCGCCGCCGGAGCCGGCGGTCCGCACGTCCACCGTGTGGGCGAAGGTGTCCCAGGGGGTGTCGGTGCGCTCGGCGCGGGCGGCGCGGCGCAGGTCCACGGTCCCCCCGTGGGCGGGGCGCGGGTGCCGCACGTGCTGGGTGGCGGCCAGCCGCTCGAAGAACTCCACGGCGCGGGTGCGCCACCCGGTGGCGTCCTGCACGGCGCGGGCGAGGACGGAGGCGAGCCCCTTGCGCCGCCGGTAGCGGAGGGTGTTGGCCACCCAGGCGCGGTGGCTGGGGACGCGCGTGTCCTCGCCGTACACGCCCTTCACCCCCAGGAGGTCGCCCATGTAGGGGACCACCCACTCGTCGCACGTCTCCACGAACCAGTTGTCGTACAGCCCCTGGACGTCGAGCTGGAGGGCGCGGAACTCCTCCTCCATCACCCCGACCAGGGCGCGGAGCGGCTCCCCCTCCGCGATGTCGCGGATGCGGTAGACGGCGGGGACCAGGGGGTACAGCCGCTCGCTCACCGGGCCTCCTTCATCTGCAGGGCCACCCCGTCCGCGTCGAGGAGGAGGATCTGGGCGGGGCGGATCTCCTCGGCGTCCGGGTCCCACCGGGCGAGCCGGGCGGGGAGGGAGCGCTCCAGGGTGGGGAGGAAGCCGGCCAGGTACAGGGCGCCCGGCTCCACGGCGACCACTCCCGGCACCCTCTGGAGCGCCGACACCACGTCGGAGGCGGTGACGTCCTGGCCCAGGTCGCGCCGCTCCCAGGCGAAGGCGGCGGCCAGGGCGTCGCGGGCGGCGGCCTCCACGTCGGAGGCGCGGCGGCGCGGGTCGTAGCGGAGCACGGCGGCCACCCGGAAGCGCAGCGTCTCCGGCGGGGCGATGGCGGGCTGCCGGGGGGCGATGGAGTAGGCGCGGATGGAGTCGGCCAGCTCGGCGAGGAGCGGCGACTCCGGGTCGGCCTCGCTCCCGTCGTCGGAGGCGACGGTGAGGTGCACGCGCGCGCCCCGACCGTCCCACACCTCGGCCGCGACGGCCTTCCCCACCCCGGGGTAGACGCGGGTGTAGTCCTCGTAGTCGCGGAAGGAGACGATCCGCGCCAGGGTGCGGGTGCGCAGCGGGGCGCGCACGCGGGCCTGGTCGTGGGTCTCCGGGGCGGCGCCGCCCTCGGCGGGGACGGGGTTGGTCACCCGCCGCACGCCGACGGCGGGGTTGCGGAGGAGGCGGAGCCCGCCCGCGGGGACGTTCCCCTCGGGGCCGATCCCCACGCGGTAGGTGGCGACCACGTTCTCGGTCCCGGTGGGGAGGCGCGCGCCGCGCTCGCCGTCGCCGAAGGCGACGATGGTGCGCCCGTCCTGGGTGAGGGTGGCCTGGTAGCAGGCGCAGAGGCCGTCCACGTCGTGCAGCGAGGGGACCTCCTTCCACGCCACCCCGTTCACCCGGACCACCAGCGTGCTCCGCACCCCGGTGTCGGAGTCGGCGGAGCGGACGTAGGTGAGCGGCGAGCGGCGCAGGGCGAAGCTCTGCCCGGCGAGGGACGCGTTCCCGCTCCCCAGCGTCTCCTCGACGGTGGTGCCGTGGGTGGCGTGGACCACGTTGCCGCAGACGGTGGAGGTGAGGGGATCGTACACGTTGCGGAGCGGTTCCGCCAGCTCCACCTCGGTGGTGGCGCCGTCGCCGGAGGGTCCGGCGGCGGAGACGGCGACCACCTCGCTCACCGGCTCGGCGTCCGCGGCGGCGGCGCGCCAGAGCAGCTCGCCGGGGCGGGCGTGCAGCGTCCCCGTGAAGCCGTCGTCGCGCCGGGCCTCCAGCCGGACCGGCCCTCCCGCGGGCCCGGCCGCCGCGGGGGCGGTCAGCGAGAGGAGGAGGTCGAGGGGGCGGTAGACCGCCACGGCGTCCCACTCGGCGCGCAGGGAGTACAGGTCGTCGCCGTCCTGGAGCTGCCAGGCGGAGCCGGGCGTGGTGGCGGTGAGGGTGGGCTGCGTGCCCAGGTTGATCCCGCCCGCCCGGAAGGCGCGCCGCACCTCGGCGGTGACGGAGCCGCCGTCCAGGGTGGCGGGGGGCACGGCCATGAGGAAGAGGCGGTCCAGGCGCAGCTCCTCCATGCGGAGGCCGTCGTCGGCCACCAGGAGGGCGGCGTCGAGGGCCCCGGCGAGCACCTCCGCGCCCGCGGCGGCGAGGGCGCGGACGTCCATGGCGGCGCCGGTCCCGGTGTCGGCCCAGTGGCGCCCGCCGTCGTCGGAGCGGAAGACGCCGCCGCCCCGGGTGCCGGCGTACACGGCGCCGTCGGGGGCGGCCAGGAGGGCGCGCACGTCGCGGGCATGGAGCCCCTCGCTGGAGGGGCTCCACCCCGGCCCGCCCCCGGCGGAGCGGAAGACGCCGCCCGCGGTGCCGGCGAACACCGTCCCGTCGGCGGCCAGGGCCAGGGCGCGCACGTCGCGGTTCTCCAGCCCGTCGCTGACGTCGGTCCAGGCGGCCTCCCCCGCGCGCATGCGGAACACCCCCCCGCCGGAGGTCCCGGCGAAGCGGTCGCCGGCGGGGGTCGCCAGGACGGTCCGGGCGTCGCGGCAGGAGAGCCCCTCCAGGAGCCCGGTCCACCCCGTGGCTCCCCCGGTGGAGAGGAAGACGCCCCCGGGGGTGGCGGCCAGGAGCTCCCCGTCCGGCTCGGCGGCGAGCGCGGCGGCGGTCTCGGGGAGGACCCCGCCCGCGGCCCAGCTCCGGCCGGCGTCGCCGGAGAGCTGGACGCCGCCCCCGGCCGTGGCCGCGGCGATCCGCCCCCCGGCGGTCACGGCCAGGGCGCGCGGGTCGGCGTCCACCCCCGCCCCGGCGGGCGCCCACTCCGCGGTCCCGGCGGGGGCGGAGTACACGCCGTCCGCGGCGGCGGCGAAGCGGGTGCCGTCGGGGGCGACGGCCAGGGAGCGCACCTCCCGGTTGCGGAGCCCCGCGGCCTCCCATCCGTCGTCGGTCCGGCGGAGGACCCCGCCCACGTCGGCCAGGCCGAGGCGGGAGCGCTTCCCGGTGACGGCGACGCGCTGCCCGGGGCGGAAGGGGGCGATCAGGCCGTCCAGGAAGAGCCGGTCTCCCCACAGGGGGGAGGGGTCGAGCACCCGCTCCTCCCACAGGTGCAGCTCCTCCTCCTGCACCCAGGCGGTCGCGGCGCGCAGGTCGAAGGCGTCCAGCCCGTCCGGGCGGTCGGCCTCCACGCGGGTGACGGTGCCGGTGCGCTCCCAGTCGCGCCGCGCCACCTTCTCCACCGCGGTGGCGGCGTACACGCCGGCCAGTACGGGGCCGCTCCCCGCCGGCTGCGCCAGGACGAAGCGGTCGCCGGGGAGGACGCGGGCGGAGGACGAGTCCAGGTCCACGGTGGCGCCCTGGAGGTGGTATCCCGGCCACTCCTCGCGCACGAAGCCGTCGAACGGGGCGGCGGCCACCACCTCGCCGTGCGCCCCGGCGGCCACCAGCCGCACGTCGTCCACGTTGATCCCGCCGGGGAAGAGGACGCCGTCGGGGTCGGGGGCGGAGGGCGTCCCCACGCGGGCCCAGCTGCGCCCCGAGTCCGCGGAGCGGAAGAGCCCGCCCCCGGTGGCGGCGAAGAGGCGGAGCGTGCCGTCGGGGGCGTACCCGGCGGCCAGGGCGCGGGTCGCCGTCCCGGCCGGGAGCCCGCTCTCCGAGGCCTGCCAGCGGCGCGCCGCGGCGTCGCGGCGGAAGATCCCCGCGTCGCTCGCCACCACCACCACCGTCTTCGCGCTCCCGGGGTCGTTGAAGGCGAGCACGGAGCGGACGGCCAGGGCGGCGAGCCCGGTGCGGGCGTCGGCCCCGGGGAGCCCCGCGTTGGCGGGTGACCAGGAGCGGTCGCGGTTGGTGCGGCGGAACACCCCCACGTCGGTGGCGGCCCACAGGTCGCCGTTGCGCTCGTTGATGGCGACGTCGTGCACCGCCACGGGGGCGATCCCGGTGGTGGCGGAGACGCCGGGGAGCCCCTTGTTGATGGGGCGCCACCCGTTCCCGGTGTCGGTGGAGCCGAACAGCCCGTCGTCGGTCCCGGCGATCAGGTAGTGCTTGCGGGTGCGGGGGTTGGCGTACGCCAGGACGCAGCGCACCACGCTGGTGGGGAGGCGGGTGTTCATGGGCTTCCAGAAGCGCCCGCCCTGGGAGATCAGCACCCCGCCCCCCACGTCGTCCCAGCTGGTCCCCCCGTCGCGGGAGCGGAACACCCCGCCCCCGGCGGTCCCGGCGAACAGGTAGCCGCGCGCGCTCACCGTGAGCGAGTGCACCTCCTTGCGGAGCCCCACGCTGGCGGACTGCCAGCTCGCCCCGCCGTCGCGGGAGCGGTGCACCCCCTTCCCCGCCACGGCGGCGTACAGCGTCCCGTCGGTTCCCACGGCCAGCGCGCGGACGGCCTCGGCCCGGGGGTCGGCGGCGGGGATCCCCCCGCCCACGGAGGCCCAGCGCTCCCCCCCGTCGGGGGAGTGGAAGACGCCGCCCAGGAGGCTCCGGTAGCGCCGCCGGGTGTCCAGCGACTGCGTCTCCCACAGGGGGGCGTCGTGCCCGAAGAGGGAGTAGCGGCGGCGGTAGGTGTAGGCCCGCGGGTTCAGGAGCGCCCCCTGCGGGTCGGAGGCGGCGGGTACCGCGTCCCAGGTGACCACCGTGTACCCGCGCTTGCGGTCGGTCTCCACCTTCCGTACGGTGCGGAAGAGGAAGGGGAACGCCCCCCCCGCCTCCGCCGGGTCGCCGGCCAGCACCAGCGGGTCCCCCGCCTTCAGCGCGGCGCGGATCCCGTCCAGCCGCACCTGGGTGGTGGCCGCGTCGATGCGCGGGGGGACGGCGCGCAGGGGGACGGCCACGGCGGGCTCGTTCCACTCCGCCCGCGCCTCCACGTCGTCGCTGGTCTCGAAGGTCTGCGGGAGCCCGCCGTCGCGGGGGATGCTCTGCACCGCCGTCCCGGCCGCGAGCACCACGGGCGGGGCGGAGGTCCCCACCTCGCGCACCGAGGACGGGGTGGCGGCCGCCGCGGGGAGGGCGCCCAGCGAGGAGCGGCGCGTCCCCTCCGTGACCCAGAAGGCCAGCCAGCTCTCCGCGGCGGCGCCGGGGTCGAGCGGGTACCCCAGCGAGGAGACCAGCTCCCACACGGAGCGGTCCTCGGTGGCGGTGTGCAGCCACCCCTCGTTGGCGATCCGCTCCTGGTAGAAGGTGAGCACGTCGCCCACGGTCGCCCAGGCGTCCAGGAGCGCCACCGCCATGTCCGAGCGGGGGCGGGGGTTGAGCGCGGCCAGGGGGACGGTCCCCGCGTTGGGGCCGTCCGGGACGCGCCAGGAGTGCATGCGCTCCTGCATCCGCTCCAGGAAGGTGGCGTGCGTCCCCACCCGGTAGCGGACCTCGGACTGCCCGGGGCGGTTGAAGCGCGGCGTGCCGCCCTCCTCCTCCTCGTACAGGAGGATCGTGGGCTCGGCCTCGCCGCTCACGAGCCGCCCTCCATGCGGAAGGCGATGCGCCCGGCCTGCGGCACGCGCGGCTCGTTGCGGAGCTGCACCACCTCGACCGGCCCCACCGGGACCTCGTTCAGCACCTCGTCGGCGCCGCTGCTCCGCCAGCGCGTGAAGCGCCGCGGCTCCACCGCCGCCACCCCGTGCACCTCCAGCGCCGCGGTCAGCAGCGGGCTCAGGTACGCCGTCTCCCCGAACCCCCACTCGTCGGGGTGGAAGTACCCGGGGCGGCCGTCGGGGAGGACGCCGTCGCTGAAGCGGTCCAGCAGGGCCCGCTCCACCACGGCCCCCACGTGCCCCGGCGCCACCCGCACCCACAGCGCCACGTCCAGGGGGACGGGGTGCGGGGAGGCCACCTGCAGGTCGTGCCCCACCGGCCGGTACCCCTCCAGGAACTCCCGCACCCGCGCGCGGAACCCCGCGTCCGGCGAGCGCCCGCCGCGCCGCTGCACGTACACGTAGGCGGTGTTCCAGCTCCCGGTCCAGCGCAGCTCGGCCACCGCCTGGCGGACCCCGGGGTAGCGGGCGGCCACCTCGGCGTAGTCGGCCTCGGTGACGCAGCGCTCCTGGTCGTGGAAGGCGTGCGGGGCGTTCAGGCGGATGGAGTCGCCGCTCTCGGGCGACTCCCCCCCGTCGGCTCCGATCGGGTTCCACACCCGCGACACCCGCTTCAGGAAGTGCGGGAAGGTCTCGGCGTCCAGCACCAGGTGGCGGACCACCTCCCGCCCCACGTTCCCCGAGGTCCCGTTCCCCACGCGGTAGCGGGCGCGCATGGTGGTGCCCGGCGCGGGGCGGCGCCCCTGCGTCCCGTCCCCGAACAGGAGCGAGGCCGTCTCGTCCTCCTCCACCTCCAGCACGAAGTCGCGGGCGAAGCGGTCGCTCCCCAGCAGGTCGCGGCGCACCCGCCACTCGCGCAGCTCGCGGTCCCCCGCCGTTTCCCACACCGAGGCCGCCGGGACCAGGCGCGCGGGGGGGCGCTCCTTTTCCCCGGCCAGCGTCCGGGAAGCGGGGTGCCCCGGCTCGCGGGGCACCGTCCAGGTTACCGGGCCCTCCCTGAGCGCCGGGCGGTACGGCTCGTCGGAGGGGACGGGGGGGAGGTCCTCCTCCACGGTCATCCCGTGGTCGGCCAGCACCACGTTCCCCAGCGCGCGGCTCACCCGCCGCCGCGACTGGCCGCGCGCGTCCGCCACCCGCATGGCGCGGGGGAGCGCGTCGGCGGCCGACCACTCCACGTCCAGCACCGGGACGCCGCGCTCCGCCTCCGCGTCGTCGTCCGCCCCGGACAGGTACCCCCCCACGAAGTCGGTCCGCGCGTGCACCGCCACGAGCTTGACCGCGTGCCGGTACGCCTCGCGGGGGTCGCCGTCCCCCTCCAGGATCAGCTCCTCCAGCACCAGGAGGTCCCCCTCGGACAGCGCCAGGCTCCGCCTCTCCCCCGCCCAGGCGTCGCGCAGGGTGGCGCGCACCGTCCCGGCGGGGAGGAGGTACTCGGTGGCGCCCCAGGTGTAGAGCGGGATCTCGTTGTGCTCGGGTCGGAGCGTCACGGGGTGCAGCGTCTCGAACACCTGGGGCCTGCGGGCCATGAGACGCTCGTGCTGGACGGAGCCCGACTGGATCACCAGGTCGGGGATGCCGCCCCCGGTGACGAGCTGCGCCCCGGCGGGGAGGTCCACCGCGGGGGCCGTCTCCACCCGGAGCTGCACCGTCACGGTGGCGTTGCACCCCTCGTCCACCGCGTAGTCCAGGAGGCGGGCGTGGCGCCGCAGCGAGGGGCGGCGGCGCGCCGTCCCCAGGTACGCCTCGGTGGCCACGGCGTCCTGGTGGTAGCTCAGGTAGTCGCCGGCGTACGCCATGAGCTCCACCACCATGATCCCCAGGTCCGCCACGTTCCGCTCCCGCCAGTGCGGCTCCACCAGGGTCAGGCGGTCCAGCATCAGCTTGCGGAACGAGGCGAAGTCCTTGGCCAGGTACCCCGCGCCGGACACGGTCCGCGCCGGCGCCACGCCGGCGGGGGAGACGTGCGGGCGCAGCTCGTCGGTGGGGGTCTCGGCCAGGGCGAACGAGGCCGAGGCGAAGAGCCAGTCCACTCCCGCGACGTTGACCAGCTCCAGGTCGTAGCGCGGGGGGTCGCCCCCCGGCTCCGCCCCGGCGGGGAGGCGGAGCAGCGCCTCGGCCCCGTCGCCGCGCACGACCACGGAGTCCACGGTGGGGACCGGGAAGCCGCTCCCCTCCTCCGCCGTCACGCGCAGGTTGGCGGGGGACAGCTCGTCGGGGAGCGCGTCGTTCTTCCCCGACGAGGGGTCGGCGGGGACGAAGTGGAGCGCAAGCCGCCAGACGTGCGGGTCGCGGGTGGCGTGGACGCGCACGTAGTCCAGCCCCACCGCGCCGGGGGTGCGGGCGAGGGCGTAGCGCCGCTGCGAGCGGGCGAGCGGGTCGAGCAGGGCTTCCGGGCTCATCGGGTGCGCTGGAACTGCGAGACGCGCCGCTCGCCGGTGGCGCGGAGGAGGTACTGCACCACCACGGTGAGCGTGCTCTCCTGCGCCACCACGCGAACCGCCTCCACCTGGATCAGCTCGCCCAGCCACTGCTGGAGGGAGCTCTGCACCAGGAACTGCGTGGCGGACGAGACGGCGTCGCTGGCGGGCTCGAACACCAGCTCCATCAGCCCGCACCCGAAGTCGGGGCGGTTGACGCGCTCCCCGGGGACGGTGAAGAGGAGCTGCTCGATGAGCTGCATGACGTGCTGCTCGTAGCCCACCGAGGCGATGCGGCCCTGCTGGCTGACGCGGAGCGGAAAGGCGATCTGCATGGGGAAGGCGGCGGTTGGGGGAAGCTCAGAGAGGGGGGACGACCACGCCCTCGATCAGCCCGGCCACGGCGAAGTTCCCGGCCACCTCCCCCGCGCCCACCAGCGCGAGGTCGCCCACGATCTCCACCGCTCCCACCACGGCGATGTCGCCCTCCACCTCCACGGCGCCGGCGATCTCGACGTTCCCCTCGATCTCCACCGCTCCCGCGATCTCCACGTTCCCCTCGATCTCCACCGCCCCCGCGATCTCCACGTTCCCCTCGATCTCCACCGCTCCCGCGATCTCCACGTTCCCCTCGATCTCCACCGCGGCGGTGACGTTGACGTCGGTGGCGGTGACGTCCACCGCCTCGCTGGCGACGACGATCCCCTCCTCGGTGAAGGTGGCGGTGGAGGGGGGGATCTCGATCTCGATGACCTCGGCGGCGATGGTGATCCCGGCGGGCGGGGTGGTCAGCTCGATCAGCTCGGGGGTGATGGTGACCACCGACTCGGGCGCGGTGAGCAGGATCCCCTCGGAGGTGAACGACATGGTGAGCGGGACCTCCACCGCGGGGGGGATCACCTCCATGATGAAGCCGCCGATCTCCGGCTCGTCGTTGAACAGCATGGTGATGCACTCGGTCTTGAAGACCTTGGTGGTGGGGATCGCCGGGTCGAACGGCATCTGCCCCTCCTCCCAGAAGCACCCGGACCAGATGGGGTAGTTGACGTCGCCCCCCTCGTACTCGATCCAGACGTTGGCCCCGATGGGGGGGATGGCGAAGAACCCCACGAAGAACCCCGCGTACGGCGTGGACGGGAGCGCGAAGTTCAGCACCGACATGGGGACGGCGGGGACCTCGGCCAGGATGCGCCCCAGGAAGAGCGGGTCGAAGTTGTCCAGCACCTTGCCGCGGTACTTGCCGTAGCGGCGCTCTCTCCCGGGCGCGGTGGTCTTGGCGGAGTTGGGTCCCGGGCTCATGGCGTCACCGTGCTCGTCAGGCTCCCCGTCCCCTCGCGGGTGAGGGTGAACCCCTGGGTGTACTTCCCCATGGTCAGCGTGTGGCTGACCTGCTTGACGTAGTAGTTGCCGTCGTAGCTGTTCCCGGCGCCGCGCACCCCCACCAGGTACCCGGGCTGGAGGAAGGCGCCGTAGCGGATGGAGTCCACCTCGCCGGTGGCGGTGACCACGGCGTCGGTGGACTGGTCGGTGATGGACTGCGCCTCGATCCAGGCGGTGAGCGCGTCCAGCCCCTCGGGGCGCAGCATCATCTTCTGCCCGTACGGCTGGTTGAACAGGAGCGCGGGCTCGCTGGACAGAAACGGGATGCGCGTGCTGGTGAAGGTGAGGACGGGGACGACGATCTCCGTGTCCAGGTCGGACACCGCGCCGTACACCATGATCGGCGCCATGGCGTCGTACGAGAAGCTGGAGATGGTGGCGTTGGTGGCCGGCCCCAGGTCCACCGAGAGCGCCTTGAGCGGCGACAGGAGGCGCTGCGGGTTGATGGGCGGCCCCCAGTACGCGGTGCTGGTCCCCGTGGTGGGCCCCGGGATCAGGTAGAAGACGTACCCGTACTTCCAGGCCAGCTTGCGGACGTACTGGAGGTCGGTCCCGTCCTGCTGCGGCACCTCCTCCAGCGGGTCGCTCACGGGCATGGAGAGCGGGGGGATGACCAGGGGGAGCACGCCGAACACCAGGTACTTGGCCAGCACCGCGTTGACGATCAGGTAGTCCCCCAGCGCCGGGTACTCCAGGGACAGGTCCACCATGTCCATGAGCACGGTGAGGTCGGACCCGGTGACGGTGAGCGTCCCGTCCTTGCCGTCGGCGGCGGGGGTCACCTCCTGGTTGGTGATGACGCCGTCCAGGATGACCTGCGCCGTCCCCAGCAGGGTGACGGAGATGATCATCCGGTTGAACGGCTTCAGCAGCGGGCTGCTGAGGAGCGGGTAGTCGGACATCATCCCCGCCCCGCGCTGCAGGGCGAAGGTAACCTGGAACCCCCCGGACATCCCCCGGTCGGTGTAGGTGACCTGCACCTGCTGCAGCGCGCTCATCAGGAGCGCCGGGGCCGGCGTGGGTACCAGCTTCCCCACCAGGAGCTGGATGCTGATGCTGGAGGTGCTCCCCGCCACGTCAGTCCCCCGGCTGCGGGAGGGGCACCCGGAGGACGCGCCCCGGGGTGTCGGTGAGCTCCCACGGGCTCAGGGCGTTGTTGGCGTCGGCGACGCGCCAGAAGCGCAGCGGGTCGCCCAGGGTGCGCGCGGCGATCAGGTCCAGGCGGTCCACCGGCCCCACGGTGACGCGGGTGAGGACGGGGAGGGTGTCGCCGCGCGGGAGGAAGCGGCGCTGCTTGTACACGATCTCGTCCCCCTCGGGGGTGAGGTAGCGGGCGTTGCCGATCTTCGCGTAGCGGCTGTCGTGCTCGAACATGCGGCGCTCAGAACTGGGAGGTGTCGACGCCGGTGACCTGCGCGGCGCCGCTGGTGAACCCGCCGGAGGACAGGGTCTCCTTGGTCTGCTGGTACGTCAGGAACTGGCTGTACCCCTGGGACCCGGAGGACAGGTCGGAGTAGCTGAGCGCGCGCATCTCCAGCGACACGGTGGCCTGGATGGGGCTCAGCGTCTGGTTGAAGGCCTGCTCGGTGACGGAGACGCTGGTGACCATCACCGGCACCACGCGCTTCTGCCCCCACACGAAGAGGGTGAGCGGGGCCTGGTACGGCCCGATCTCCAGGACGCCGGTGCTGAGCAGGGCGGTGTTGCTCACCACCTGGCTGCTCTGCGGGTACACCAGCAGCTCCAGCGCGGAGAGGAGGGGGTAGATCCCCAGCGTGAGCGCGGTGGAGTCGCCGGCCTCCAGGGCGTCGGTGGCGTCCAGCTCCACCTCCACGGTGATGGTCTCCACGGGGGCCCCGGTGAAGCGCACCACCTGGGCGCGGTCGTCGTTCCCCCCCAGCACCTGCGGCTTCAGCGAGCGCTTCAGGGACTCGGGGTTGTACTGGAAGGCGATGGTCTGCGCGCTCCCCCCGGTGGGGGGGACGGTGACCAGGGCGCCCTTCAGGAGCTTCGGGCTCAGCGGGCTGGACGTGGTCGGCGTGGTGATGGGAGTGTCCTTTCACTCGTGGTGGATCGGCGCGGTACGGGCGGCCGTCACTCGTCGTTCGGCGGCTTCTTCATCCCCAAGTTCGCCAGGTACATCGCGGCACCGCCGCCCAGCACGCCGCCCAGCATGCCGAGCCCGCGGGCCCGCCGCGCGAAGTTGAACTTCTTCAGGAGATCCAGGTTCGTGCGGGGGTTCGGGTGCCGGGCCGTGTACGTCGCCCTCGTCGGGGAGTCGGTCCCCAAGTAGCTCGCGGTCTCGGGCTGGTAGCCGATCTTGAGCTTGGCCTTGGCCCCGGCGACGGGCTTCTCCCCCCCGTGTCCGTAGGCGTAGGCATTCGCCCGCTCCGTGCCGGTCGGCTCGGGCTTGGCCTTGAGGAGCTCCTGTTCGACGGCGTGGCTCTGGTCCGCATTCCCCCGGTTGGCGAGACTGGTCTGCGTGAAGCTGGTGGAGAAGTGCTCGGGGACCGTGTCGAACTGCGTCTTCGCGTGGTCGGCCCAGGCCTCGTGGACGGCGTCCGAGGTACCCTTCCCGACCTTCCCGCTCACGCTGGCCCCCATGAAGCGCTCGCCCGTGGAGCTGAGCGTCGTGCTCCCCGACCCGGTCCCGATCTCGTCGCTGACGTGCGCCTTGATGCCGATGTGGGGATTGAGCCCGTACCAGGTCGGCCAGGTCGGCCCGACGCTCACCTTCCTCCCACCGGTGGTGGTCGTCGTGTGCGTGGGCGGCACCAGCATCTGCTTCAGCCGGGCGAGAAAGGAGGGCGGCTTGTCCTTGTCGCCGGGCTGCCTCTGGATGGGAGCCGCGCCCGTGTGGACGGCGACGCGCCCGAAGTCGTGCCCGGCCCCGCCGGCAGCACGCGCCAGCGGAGCGACGGCGGGCTGCGCCACGAAGGCGGGCCGCACCAGCCCGGGGGCACCGGTCTCCCTCGAGCCCGTGTTCGCCACCTGTCTCGACCGATCGCCCATCGCTAGCCTCCGCGCTGAGTGTTTCCGGCATTGCCGCCACTCCCACCGGCACTCCCCATCCCGCCGTAGATCGACCGCGCCACCTGCGCCGCCACCGCCGCCGGCTTCGCCCCCGCGGGGACGTCGAAGGTCCCGCCGGGGAGGCGGGGGATCTCCCCGCCCCCGGCCAGCGAGGGGGGGAGCCCCTCCTCGGCGATCAGGCGCGACAGCTCGGCCTCGATGGCGGCGCGGAGCCCGTGCCCCGCCGCCGGCTCCATCCCGTGCAGCACCAGCCGCTGGATGGTGAGCTCCACGTTCGGCCGCGCGCTCACACCCACCCCCGGGTCTCGGAGTCGGCCAGCGGCTTCTCCAGCTTGGCGTACTCGCTGCGGGCCGCGCGGAGGAGGTGCGCCATCCGCACCGGCGCCCCCTCGTCCGCGGCCAGGAAGGCGGCGTTGAGGGCGATGTTGCGGATGTGCCCGCCCGCCACGTTGAGCCGCCCCAGCGCCTCGAAGCTCAGCCCCTCGGTGGGCGCGCCGGGGGGGAAGACGCGGCGCCAGATCTCCGTGCGCGTGGCCGCGTCCGGGAAGGGGAAGTGGACGATGAAGCGGAGACGCCGCAGGAAGGCCGTGTCCAGCGCCTCCTTGAGGTTGGTGGTCAGGACGGCGAGCCCGCGGTACGTCTCCATCCGCTGCAGGAGGTAGCTGACCTCGATGTTGGCGTGGCGGTCGTGCGAGTCCTTCACCTCGCTCCGCTTCCCGAACAGCGCGTCCGCCTCGTCGAACAGGAGGATGGCCCCGCCCTCCTCCGCCGCGTCGAACACCCGGCGGAGGTTCTTCTCCGTCTCGCCGATGTACTTGCTGACCATGGTGGCCAGGTCGATCCGGTACAGGTCCAGCCGCAGCTCCCCGGCGAGCACCTCGGCGGCGGTGGTCTTCCCCGTCCCGCTCTCCCCGGAGAAGAGGGCGCTCACCCCCAGCCCCCGCCCGCTCCGCGACGCGAACCCCCACCCGTCGTAGACCAGCGAGCGCCTGCGGACCTGCGCCGCCACCTCGCGGAGCACCTCGCGCTGCGCCTCGGGGAGGATCAGGTCGTCCCAGGTGGTGCGCGCCTCGATGCGCTGCGCCAGCTCGTCCAGCCCGCGCCGCGCCTGCACGCGGCAGGCGTCCCAGAGCGCGCCCCCCAGCTCCCGCGGGGAGGCGGCGGGCTCCTCGTGCTCCGCGGCCAGCCGCCCCATCGCCCCGGCGCACGCGGCGCGGATGGTGGGCGCCGTCACGTCGAACTGGGAGACCAGCGCCTCCACCGCCCCGTTCAGCCCGGCGGACAGCTCCTCGCCCAGCACGCTCCCCCACACCTCGCGCTGCTCCGCGGTGGTGGGCCGGCGCACGTCGAAGTTGACCATGGGGCGCCCCCGGGAGCGGCGCGGCTGGTAGGAGGCCACGAAGAGCGGCCCGTGCACCCCCTCCACCAGCCGGTTGAGGGCCTCCTCGCGGGCCGGGTCGGGGCTCTCGGAGGTGTCGCAGTCCAGGAAGAGCGCCGAGGTGTCCAGCGCCGACTCCCGCTCCCACAGCCGCACCAGGGTGTCCAGCTCCCCCGGGGCCAGGGGGACGGAGTGCGCGGAGATCATCCCCCCGTCCAGCCCCAGGAGCGCGCACGCCGCCGCCGCCACGTTCCGCTTGGCGGCGGGGTCCGCCCCGGCGAGTTGGAGGGCGGGGAGGCGGTCCCCGGTGCCGGAGGCCTGCGTCCAGGTGGCGGCCAGCCGCTCCGCCAGCGCCTGGTGCGAGGGGACCAGCTCCCCCGGCTCGGGGAGCGGCTGGACGATCCCGGCCAGCCGCTCGTCGCGGTGCCGCACCCCGGCCAGGTAGTGGAGGATGCGCTCGTCGATGCGGAGCGGCGCCTGCGTCAGCGCGGGCCCGGCGCCCACCTCCAGCAGCCGCCAGCGGCGCAGCGGCGCGTCCGGCGACAGCGCCTCCCAGCTGGGCCCGTCCAGCGCGGCGAGCGCCAGCCCCCAGGTGGGGTAGGCCCGCTGCGGGTCGCCCTGGGCGCGCGCGCAGAGCGAGGTGAAGGAGGCCACCAGCTCCATCCCCGCGCAGAGGAGGAGGACGTCCCGCTCGAACTCCGAGAGCCCGAAGGTGTCGCACACCACCTCCAGCGCCGCCGGCGCGGGGAGCCGCGCCGCCGCGGCGCCGGCCGCCGCGCGCGCCCCGCCCGCGGCGGGCGGGGGCGCGCCCTCGGCGCCCGCGGCGTGGCGCTCCAGCGCCTCCCGGACCGCGGCCAGGGAGGCCATCAGGTACTCCTGGTTGGCCTCCCCCCAGTCCATGCGCGCGCTCACGTGACCGCCACCCGCGGGGCGTTGTACTGCCCCAGTGTGGGGCTCGCGGGGTCGGCGTCCACGGACAGGACGCTGTCGGCGCCGTCCACCTGCACGCGCACCAGGTAGCTCCCGGGCGCCACCCCGCGGAAGGGGAACACCAGCGACTGCGTGTCGGCGTCGTCGGCGCGGGGGGAGGCGTCGAAGGCGTAGGCGCGGGCCGCGCGCCCGGGCGGGGGCGCCAGCTCGTTGAGGAGGAGGGCGGCGCGCTGCCGCGCCCCCACCACCGGGTCCACCCCCGCCGCCACCTCGCCGTCGCGGAGCCCGTCCAGGGTCTCGGTCACCTTGCGCGCCTCCAGGCTGCGCACCACCGGGCGGACGGCCACTCCGGCGGCGTTGGAGGCCGGCCCCAGCCCGTGCAGCACCTGCACGGCGAAGGCGCCGGCCCGCACCCAGTCTCCCGTCACGGGGAGCCGGATGACCGAGGTGTCGGCCGTGAAGGCGGGCGGGTCCAGGGTCACGCTCCCGATCCGCACCCGGACGTCGTCGCTGGCCAGGCGCTTCCCGCGGATCACCATCACGCCGCCGGGGACCACCGGCTGCCGCGGGCCGCCCTCGCCCCCCACGTCCTCGATCTCCGGCTGCGAGAACGGCCCGCCGGTGACGCCGGCTCCTCCGACGGGGAGCGACGGCTGCACGGAGACCTGCGAGTCCACCAGCACCACGGAGCCCTGGTACGCCACGGAGAGCGAGTGGGGGACCTGGAACATCACGGACCAGAGCTTGGACAGCTCCTCCAGGTTCAACGGGACGGGGGAGAGCCGCACCTGCTCCACCTGGTCGGCCAGGTCGGAGCCGTCCAGGTACCCCTCGGCGGTGCCCCCGGCGGCCCCGACGGTCTCCACGGCCTGGATGGCCTTGAGGATCTCGGCCCGGGTGAGGATGGGCTGCGCGGTGAGCGCGGCCACGGTGATCCCCAGGAGCTGCTGGGGCTCCAGCCGCTCCTCCCTCCCGTAGAAGGAGATCAGGTAGTGCAGGTCCATCGCGGTGCGGGGGCGCCGGTCCAGGCTCCCGTCGGAGCGCCGGGTGGGGAGGTCGGTGTTCCGGAGCGCGGCGTTGGGGGTCACCTGGTACAGGTAGACGTTCACCCGCGCGCCGGCGTCCTTGGCCACGCGCTCGGGGCGCAGGGTGGTGACGGAGGCGCCGGAGAGCGTGGGCGAGGCGTACACGGCCTCGCGGACGATCTGCGCGACGGTCTCGGTCGCGGTGGCGATCGCGAGGTAGTTGCTCACCGGCGTCCGCTGCGCTGCTGCATGTACTCCTCGAGGGACAGGGCGGGGCGCCGCCGCGGGGGCCCGGACGGCGCCGGGGCGGGCGGGGTGCTCCGCAGCTCGATGCGCCCGATGCTCACCCGGATGGTGGGGGCGGCCGCCTGCTGCGGCTTCGCTTCGCCGACGGCTCCCCGGGCCGGAACGTCCGGGAGCGGCGCCGCCGCCTGGATCTGCGGCCGGATCGCGGGGGAAGCGGCGCGGTCCCGGCCCGCCACCGGACGGATCGCCGTGGGCCGACGGGGCGCGGACGCGGGTGCGCCGGTCCGCGGCTCGGGCTCCGTCGGAGCCGGTCCCACCTCGCCCGGCGTCCCCGTCCCCCTGGCGGCGAGCTGCTCGACGGCGGCGGCCGGGAGCGGGAACACCGGTGCCCGCTGCGCGGCGGGAGCGATGCTTCCCTCCGGCTCCTGGCGCTCGATCCGGTCGAAGCCCGCCACCGGAGCAGGAGCGTCGATCACCGGTGCCGTCGGCGCCGGCCGGACGGGCGGTCCCATGCGGGACGCGGACACCCGCTCCTCCGTCGTTCTCCCCTCCCCTGCTTGCGGGGGAGGGGCCGGGGGTGGGGGCCTGTCGCCGGCGCGCTCGGGCTCCGCCCGCGTCCGCGAGACCGCCGGGGGTATGAAACCCCCGGCTGGCAACGACAGCCGTCCTGCCGGACGGGGCTGCGGCCCCACCGTCGTCGCGAAACCTTCCGCCCGCGCGGAGGGCGGCACGAACGGCGGGAGGGTCGGGCGGACCTCCGGACCGGGCGATACGGCGAGCGCGGCCGGGGCCGTACCCGGCCTCCGCGGCTCGACGGCGGAAGCCGGTCCGTCCACCGCGCGCGCTTCGAACCCCGCCGACGGGACCTCCGGCGCCGGCACACGCCCCGGCGATTCGCCGCCCGGGGTGAAAGCCGGCGGCAGGACCGGGGCGATCGTCGGCGCCGGGATGGAGGTGTCGACGAACCGCTGGATCACCGCACCCGCGGACGGTGATGCGCCCGGGACGGGCGTCGTCGTCGCGGGAGCGGCCGGCGCCTGTACGGGGCCGGACGCCGCGGGGCCGGAACGGGCAGCCTCTCCCCGGGGCTGCTCGCGCGCTCCGTCGTAGAGTGCGTCTCTCTGTCCCGTCGTCAGCGCCTCGGCCCGCGCTCCGGAGCTATCACCGATCTGACCCGCGCGGGTGAGCGCGAAGTCGCCCGGGAGACCGGGAGCGAGCGCCGGACGGACGATCCCGGCGGCGGAGTCCGCCTGCCCGGTCGGGGCGGGAGCCCGCTGCACCGGAGCCTCGGTCGATCCCGTAGACGCGGCAGGCAGGGCACGTCCACGCGGCAGGGGCGTCCGGATCGGTCGCACCGGGCGCAGTCCGCACCACCGGTGCCCCCGGGGCTGCGGGTGCATCCATCCGGCCCGGGCGACGGCTCGCCGGCAGGCTCTCGGCCCGCTCGACGGCTTTCCGCTGGACCGGAGGCTCCGCGGGGGGTGTGGGAGCAGCGGCGCGCTCACCGACCGACAGGCCGGAGGAGGCATCCGCGTCCCGCCTGAACGGCTCCGGAGCCGAGGGTCCGAGTACGGGGCGCACGACCGGAGCGTCGGACTGTCTCCCCGTCCCGGCAGTGTCCCGCGCCGCCTGGAGGAGCGGGTGCGAGCGCCCGCTCGCGGCGTCCGGCACCACGGAAGGACCGGACGGCGGCGCATCGGCTCGCGTCGGTTCCCCGGCCGGCTCCGCGGCTTTCCGCTGGATCGCGCCTGCCACCGATGCGGGTGCCGGCGTCACCGACGGAGCACGCTCCGTCATCGGCTCCGGAGACCTCTGCGGCACGGACGCGGTGAACGGGTCGTCCCCGCTCCGCCGCATCGCCTCCGGGCTCGCCGCGCCAATCACCGGACGCACGGCCGGGGCTCCGGCCTGGCTTCCGTCGACGGGGGTCTGTGTCGTCGGGACCAGCGGCGGTCGCGAGCCACTCTCCTCGACCGGCGCCACGACTTCCCGCCGGATCGCCCCTGTGCCGGGTGCGGGCACCGCCGTCGCTGCCGGAGCGCGCTCTGCCGTCGGCTCGGCCGCCCTCTGCGGCGTGGACGCGGCTGCGGCCACCCGGCTGGACGTGGAGAGAGGAGCATCCCCCCTCCGGCCGACCGTCTCGGGCGACTCGCCGACCTTCCGCTGGATCGGAGACCCGGCAGGTGCGGAGGGTGCGACGGCAGGCGGCACCTGTGGCCCGACCGGAGCAGTCGAGAGGGCGGCATGCTCCCGGACAGGGCCGGCGAGAGCGGCATTCGCGCTCTGCTCGACCGACTCCAGGCCTGTCGGACCGAGCACGGGCCGTACGATCGAAGGCTCGGACTGCTTCCTCGCCGCAGTCGGAGCCGCACCCTCCGCCGGCGCAGCGGGACCGGGTACCGGCCGCACGACCGGGATCGCCGCCTGCGACTCCGCACCCCGTGCTCCGGCGTCCCGCGTTGCTTCGGGAATTACCGGGTGCCGTCCTCCGGCTGCGGGCGCATCCATCGTCCGCGGGTCGGCCGTCTCCGGCGCCCCGGCGACCTTCCTCTGGACCGGTGTGGACGGCGCGACGGGAGGCGGCGTCTCTGCCCCGGCCGGGGCCGTCGGAACGGCGCTCCGCGCGCCTCGCTCCGGACCTGTGGGACCGGGCACGGGCCGCACGGGAGATCCGGTCTGCCTTCCCGTCTGCCCTTCGCCACTCGCCCCGATCGGAGTTGCGCTCGCCGTCGACTCGGGTGACCTCTGCGGGGTGGGCGCGGCGGCAGCATCCTCACGCGCGGGCGCGGTGAACGGGGCATCCCCGCTCCGGCCGACCGGCTCCGACACCGCGGCACCGAGCACCGGCCGCACGACCGGCATCGTCGGAATCACCGCGTGCGGCTCCGGCCCCCGTGCTTCGGCGTCGTGCGTGGCGGGCACATCCAGCGACTCCGCCCGCCGGCCGGCCGTCTCGGACGACTCGGCGAGCTTCCGCTGGACCGGAGGCTGGGCAGGTACGGGCGGAGACGACGGGCGGCACCCGTGCCCCGGCCGGAGCCGCCGGGACGTCGCTCCGCGGCGGCGCCACCTGCGCCCCAGCCGGAGCAATCGGGGCGGCAGCATCCTCCCGGACAGGACCGGCGAGAGGAGCATCCGCGCTCCACTCGACCCGCTCCGGACCCGTCGCACCGAGCGCAGGCCGTATGACCGAAGGCTCGGTCTGCTTCCCTGCCTGCTCGGCGGTCCGGGCCCCGCCCTCCGCCGACTCCCCGGGCTTCCGCTGGACCGGTGACTCGACCGGTGTGGACGGTGCGACCGCGGACGTCTCCCGTGCACCAGCCGGGGCCGCCGGGGCGGCGCTCTGCGCCGGCGCCGCGGCGGGATCTTCCCGCGCGGACGCGGTGAGCCGGGCATCCCCGCTCCAGCCGACCGGCTCCGCACCGAGCGCCGGCCGCACGATCGGCATCGTTGCGTGCGGCTCCGGCCCCCGTGCCTCCACGTCGTGCGTGGCTGCGGACGCATCCACCGGCTCCGTCCGGCGGCCGACCGTCTCGGACGACTCGGCGAGCTTCCGCTGGACCGGAGACTCGACAGGCGTAGAGGACGCGACCACAGACGGTCCCCGTACCTCAGTCGGAGTCGTCAGGACGGCGTCCTGCACCGGCGTGACGGCATCCTCCCGCGCAGACGCGGTGAACGGGGCATCCGCGCTCCACTCGACCCGCTCCGGAGCCGTCGCACCGAGCGCAGGCCGTACGACCGAAGGCTCGGTCTGCTTCCCTGTCTGCTCGGCGGTCCGGGCCACGCCCTCCGCCGACTCCCCGGCCTTCCGTTGGATCGCACCGACTCCGGGCACGGATGCCGGTACCGACGGTGCCGAAGACCTTCGGCCAGCGCGGCGGCTCTGCGGGTCGGCTCGCGGCGGCCTCCGCGGGCGGGACGGAGCTCCCCGCGGATGGCGGCCTGCACCGACGCGGACGCGGTCGGCATCGCCGCGTGCGGCTCCGGCCCGTGCCTCGATGTCGTGCGTGGCTGCGGACGCATCGTCGACCGCCCGTGCGGCGACCGTCACGGACGACTCGGCGGCCTTCCTCTGAATCGGAGGGTCGACAGGTGCGGGGGCACGACGACGGGCGGCACCTGTGCCCCGGCCGGCGCGCGGCGGCGGCAGCATCCTCCCGGAGCAGGACCGGCGAGAGCGGCATCCGTGCTCCGCGCACCCGCTCCGGACCCGTCGAGCCGAGCGCAGGCCGTACGACCGAAGGCTCGGTCTGCTTCCCCGTCTGCTCGGCGGTCCGGGCCACGTCCTCCTCCGACTCCCCGGCCTTCCGCTGGATCGCCCCGACCGGGAGCGCAGCTGCCGGTACCGAGGGCGTCGAAGAGCCTTCCGCCGCCAGCCCGGACGGCCTCTGCGGGGTGGGCGCGGCGGCGGCATTCTCCCGCGTGGACGCGGGGAACGGAGTGTCCGCGAGCACCGGCCGCACGAGCGGCATTGCCGGCGTTGCCGCTCCATGCTCCGGCTCCCGTGCTTCGACCTCCCGCGTAGCTGCGGGGATCGCCTGCTGCCGTCCTTCGGATGCAGACGCATCCACCGCTTCCGCCCGCCGGCCGACGGCCTCGGGTGACTCGGCGGCCTTCCGCTGGATCGGAGAGCCGACAGGTGCGGGTGGCATAACGGCGGGCGGCACCGGTGCCCCCACCGGAGCCGTCGGGGCGGCGCCCTGCGCCGGCGCGACGGCGGCATCCTCCCGCGCCGACGCGGTGAACGGGGCATCCCCGCTCCGGCCGACCGGCTCCGCACCGAGCGCCGGCCGCACAATCGGCATCGCCGCGTGCGGCTCCGGCCCCCGTGCCTCGACGTCTTGCGTGACTGCGGACGCATCCACCGACTCCGCCCGCCGGCCGACCGTCCCGGACGACTCGGCGACCTTCCGCTGAATCGGAGAGTCGACAGGTGCGGGCGGCACGACGACGGGCGGCACCTGTGCCCCGGCCGGAGCAGTGGTGGCGGCAGCATCCTCCCGGATAGGACAGGCATCCGAGCTCCACTCGACCCGCTCCGGACCCGTCGCACCGAGCGCAGGCCGTACGACCGAAGGCTCGGTCCGATTCCCCGTCTGCTCGGCGGTCCAGGCCCCGCCCTCCGCCGACTCCCCGGTCTTCCGCTGGATCGCACCGACCAGGGGCGCGGATGCCGGGACCGACGGTGCCGAGGAGCGCTCCGCCGTCGGCTCGGATGGCCTCTGCGGGGTGGGCGCGGCGGCGGCATCCTCCTGCGCGGACGCGGGGATAGCGGACGACTCGGCGGCCTTCTGCTGGATCGGAGAGTCGACAGGTGCGGGCGGCATGACGACGGGCGGCACCTGTGTCCCGACCGTAGCCGTTGGAACGTCGCTCCGCGCCGGAGTGACGGCAGCATCTTCCCGGGGGCGCAGTGAGCCGGGCATTTCCACTCCGGCCGACCGGCTCCGCACCGAGCATCGGCCGAACAGCGGCATCGTCGCGTGCGGCTCCGGCCCCGTGCCTCGGCTCGTGCGTGGCGCGGTGGCACACCGACGCGGCAGGCCGCCGAGCTCTCGGAGACTCCGCGAGCTCCGCGGACCGGAGGCCGGGCAGGTGCGGGCGGCACGACGACGGGCGGCAGCGTGCCTGGCCGGAGCCGCCGGGACGTCGTTCCGCGGCGGCGGACGCGGCACCGTGCTCCGCGCACCTGGCCCCGGACCCGTCGAGCTGAGCCAGGCCGCACGACCGGAGGTTCGGCCTGCACAGTGTCCAGGGCTGCCGGGGGCAGCGGCGCCGGAGTCCACTCGCGCATCGGAGCCACGCCGTCCGCGCTCGGACGGCCTCTGCGGGGTGGGCGCGGCGGCGGCCTCCCGCGCGGGCGCGGTGAGCGGAACATCCCCGCTCCGGCCGACCGGGCTCTCGGGCGACTCCGCGAGCTTCCGCTGAACCGGGGGCTGGGCAGGTGCGGACGGCACCTGTGCCCTGGGCGGAGTCGTCGGGGCGGCAGCATGCCCGCGGATAGGACCGGCGAGAGGAACATCCGCGCTCCGCTCGACCGGCGCCGAAGAGCGCTCCACCGTCGCCTCGGGCGACTGCCGCGGGGGAGACGCGTCAGCAGCGTCCCGCACCGACGCGGTGAACGGGGCATCCCCGCTCCGCTCGACCGCCTCCGCAGGCTGTACGACCGGCGGTTCCGCGGTCCTCCGCTGGACCGGAGCCGCCGCGGACGGCGCCTCGATCCCGGCAGCCGCCTGCGCACCCGTCGTTCTCCCCTCTCCCGCTTGCGAGGGAGGGGCCGGGGGTGGGGGGCTCTTCATGGACGGCGCAACCGCGGCCGGCAGCGCCGGGGGGGTACTCCGCGCCGGCGTGGCGGCGACATCCTCCCGGGCAGGACCGGCGAGAATGGCATCCCCGCTCCGCTCGACCGCCCCCGCAGGCCGTACGACCGGCGCTGCCTCCGGCGGCTCCACGGCCTTCCGCTGGACCGGAGCCGCCGCGGACGGCGCCTCGATCCCGGCAGCCGTCTGTGCGCCCGTCGTTCTCCCCTCTCCCGCTTGCGAGGGAGGGGCCGGGGGTGGGGGGCTCTTGGAGGGATTGCGAGCCGGGGGGGGAGCGTCCAGCCCCAGGTCTCCGGGGCGGTAGACGGGCGGCGGCCCCTTGCCCCGCCCGCCGCGCGGGGGAGAGGGCGGGCCGGCCGGCCGCCGCGCGGGGGGGCCCGGCGGGTCGGCCGGACCGTCCGGCCCGGAGAACGGGTCCGCGCCGTCCCCCCCGTCCACCTCCGGGATCCCGTCCGCGGCCGCGTCGGGGCCCAGCGCCGGGCTCGGCGCGTACTGCGGCGCCAGGAGGGGGCGGACGTACCCCGCCCCGCCCAGCAGGCGGGACGCCAGGAGACCGAAGAAGTCCGTCATCCGCCCAGCAGCTCCAGGTACGCCCGGCGCCGGGCCGAGCTCATCGCCAGGATGTCCGCCTCGCGCCACCCGTACGCGCGCGCCAGCACGTGCACCTCCGCCAGGAGGCGCTTCGCCAGCGCGGACAGCTCCGTCCAGAAGAAAGCCACCACGTCGAACGCCGACACCCAGGCGTGGCTGCACCGGGGGCAGTCCAGGTTGAACGTCACCTCCGCCTGGGGGTCGCGCTCCGCCATCTCCGCCGCCAGCGACGCAACCACCGTCTCCGGCAGCTCCTCCACCGGCACCGGCTCCCCCTCCCGCGCCGCGTCCAGCACGCAGCGGCGCAGGAGGAGGCCGCGGGCCGCCTCCACGTCCCGCGCACCGGCCAGCGACGCCAGGTCGCGGCTGGTGAGCAGGCGGAAGCGGAGCTCGAACCCGTCCGCGCGCAGCGTGTGCTCGTGCGGCACGCGCTGCAGCGCGGGGAGGACGCGCACCTCCCCCACCGTGGTCGTGAACTCCAGCTGCTCCGCGCAGACCGGGCACTCCACGTAACAGGCGAGCGCCGGCCCGAGCGTCGTTTCGCGCAGGGTGAGAAGACACGCGTCCCGCTCCCCGACGCTGAGCGCGGCCAGCTCGTCCCCGGACATCTCCGGGAGGGCCGCGCCCAGGACCGCCAGGGCCCTGTCCACCGCATCCTTTCCCTGTCCGCCCTCCCAGACGCGGAGGAGATCACGCGCGGACAAAGGACCCATGGGCTAGCTCGCCGGGAAGGTGAAGCTGGGCTCCGTGGGCTCCGTGACGCTCTGGTCGCGGTCCCACCCCTCGTTCTCCAGCGTGAGGCTCTGGATGGCGATGGCGTTCCCGTTCCCGTCCAGCTCCGGGAGCGACTCGTACGACGAGGGCCAGCAGCGGTAGACGTTGTAGGCGATCACCTTCTGCCCGGCCTCGTTGTACAGCTCGATGATGATGTCCTTGCGGAAGTCCGCCAGCGACAGCTCCTGCCCCATCGCCTGGTTGTTGGGATAGTACCACACCTTGTTGGCCCACTGCTCGAAGGCCGGGTCGTGCGTCACCCCGCGCTCCAGCACGATGGGGTCGAACGCGCTCTGCCCCGGCGACTTGCGGGGGGTCATCGGGTCCCCGCCCTCGCGGTGGGTCACCACCTGCGTCGTGCGCTTCAACATGCCGACCTTGCTGACGCCGGCGACGTAGTTCCCATCCCACTTCACGCGGAAGCGGAAGTTCTTGTAGGGGTCCACGCGCTGGGCGTTCACGGTGAACTGAGCCATCGGTCGATTCTCCTCAGGTCTGGATCTGTCCAGCGATCTGCTGGATCGAGATGATGACGAACTCCGCGGGCTTCAGGGGGGCGAACCCGACGACGACGTTCACCTTGCCCTGGTTGATGTCGTTCTGCGTGGTGGTGCTGGCGTCGCAGCGGACGAAGTACGCGTCCTTGGGGCTCCCGCCCTGGAAGGCGCCCTGCCGGAACAGGTCCGACATGAAGGAGCCCACGTTGAGCCGGAGCTGCGACCAGAGCGGCTCGTCGTTGGGCTCGAACACCGCCCACTGGGTGCCGCGGTACAGACTCTCCTCGATGTACATCACCAGGCGCCGCACCGGGACGTACTTGTAGTCGTCCGCCAGCTGGTCGGCGCCGCGGATGGTGCGGGCGCCCCACACCACGTTGCCGATCACCGGGAAGCTCCGCAGGGCGTTGATCCCCAGCGGGTTGATGTGCCCGTTGTCCGCGTCGCTCAGCTTGATCTCCAGCGAGTCGATCCCGTTGATCCCCGCGTTCAGCCCCGCCGGCGCCTTCCAGACCCCGCGCTGCGTGTCCGTGCGGGCCATGATCCCGGCGATCGCCCCGCACGGCGGGAACACGTCCAGCTGTCCGCCGCGCATCGGGTCCGGCAGGCGGATGCGGGGGAAGTAGACCACCGAGTTGCGGGCCGGGTCGTCCTGGAGCCCGAAGGCCGCCACCAGGTCCAGCTGCGCCACCTCTCCCTGCTTCCACTGGTCCGTCCAGTCGGTCGGCGGGTCCAGCACGAGCATCGCCCTCCGCTCCACGCACAGCTCGGCCGCGTGCTGGTAGACCGTCTGGTCCGTGTTGCCGCGGCGCACGTCGGTGGGGATGCAGAGCAGGTTGAAGATGTCCGTCTTGTTGAGCGCGTAGATCCCTTCCTTCTTGTCCGGGTAGCCGATGTAGTCGGTGGGGGTCAGCGGCCCGCTGTCCGTGCCCTGCTCCGCCGCCGTCACGGTGGTCTTCGCGGCGGAGATCGCCTGGAGGTCGGCCGGGCCGACGTAGCGGATCAGGTTGGACTGGTGCGCCAGCACCCCCTCCACGTACCGCGACACGTCCGTGGCGCGGATGGAGAGGTTCACGTACCGCTCCGACTCGTACGGACGGTTGGTGTCGCCCCGGCCCACGGTGAGGTTGAACATGTAGGTCGAGTTCGGGTCCAGCCCCAGGCTCTTGAGCGACTTGGGGTCCAGCGGCTCGATGCTCACCCACAGGTCGTTGCCCCAGGTCCCCGGCGAGGCCGCCGCGAACATCGTCCCCCCCGCCTTGGCGGGGTCGGCGTTCCCGGTGATGTCGTTGCGGAACTGGCCCGGCGCCGCGTCGAACCCGGCGCCCAGCACGCTCTCCAGCGTGGGCGTGCCGGCCGTGGACGCGGCCGTCGCCGCCTGCGCGACCGCGGCCGTGGCGTCGTGGGCCCGCCCCGTCCCCGCGGCCACCGCTCCCGTCATCGCCGCGGCGACCGCCGCGGGCGCCGGGGCCGTTCCGCTGACGGCCGTCGAGGCGTCCACCCCGGCGGCCAGGACGGTCTCCACGTCCACCAGGATGGCGGTGTCCGGCGCCGTGCCGCCCCCGGTGGGGTCGAGCGCCCCGGTCACCGCCGTGTGCACCGCCGTGACCGCCGCGTGCGCCACCGCCTGCGGGTTGGCGGGCGTGGAGACCCCGGACGCCGCGCGGGCCACCGCGTTGGCCGCGGACCGCTCCGGCTCGCTGGAGTACTTCGCGGCCGCCGCCCTGGCGGCGTCCACGACGTTGGCCGGGGTCGCGGCCGGATCGGCCGCCTTCACCGCCGCGGCGCGCGCCACCGCCAGCGCGGCGCGCAGCGCGAGGTCGCTCGTCTGGAGCGTGGGGAGGGAGAGCTGCGCCGGCTTCGGCACCGGCTGGCCGGTGTCGGGGTCCGTGTTCGCGACGCGGACCACCACCGCCTGGCTTCCCCCGTTCTGGAAGAAGTCGTTGAGGGAGTAGCTGATGGCGCTGTCCGGGTGCATCCCGCCGAACATCCGCTGGAACTCCCCGTAGCTGCTGATGCTGATCGGCTCGTTGATCGGCCCGCGCTGCGCCCGGCCCACGAACGCGGTCACGGAGGTGGCGACACCGGTGATGGTGTGTACGCCACTGGGGATCTCCTGGAGGTATACCCCAGGATAGGAGACCTGCACTGGCATGCTGCCCCTCCTTTTGGTGGTGTTCGGGCGGAGCCCGGCGACGAGCCGCGCGATGGGCGCGGTACGCTGTGTGGGGTGCGTGGGTGGCGCGGCCGGCGGGCACGCCGCGGCGGGAGCCGTCCGCTCGGGGCAGCGGGAGGCGCACGCGCCGCACTGGGGCACAAGCGCCCCACTGAGGAGCGGAGAAGGAGACTGGGATTGCCGGCGTATTCTTCCCGACAGGCAATTCCTATTCCGGAAAACACCCGTTTCAGGAGCGATTCTGCAAGATTTTCCGGATCATGCGGTTGCCCGGAAAACTGGTAGCGACGTATTCGGCGCGCTTCCCTCCCGGATCGTGGCGTATCCGTCCCAATCGGGTCATGCGTGTCTCACCAGGAGCCCTAACACCCGGTTCGCGGCGAGCGTTGCCGCGCCCGGGGAGCCGGAGTATGTTGGCTCCGGGCTCACGCCGTCCCCCTTCAACCACCCAGCAAGGTGCGCCGTATGTCCAGCTTCACGCGTCCGGTGGTCCTCCTCGCCCTCCTGGGGTGCGCCGCGTGCGCCTCCGCCCCCGCGCCCGGCTCCGGGAGCGCCTCCGCCGGCGCCACCGCCCCCGCGCGCAGCCGCGGCAGCTCGTCCCTCATCACCCGCGAGGAGGTCCAGGCCTCGCAGGGGCGCAACGCCTACGAGGTCGTGGAGTTCCTCCGCCCCGCGTGGCTGCGGAAGCGCGGCGGCGCCGTCGGGGTGGAGAACGACGGGGCCGTCGTCGTCTACATGGACGACACGCGCCTCGGCCCGACGGACGCGCTCCGCCAGATCGAGAAGACCGCCATCGCCTCCATCCGCTTCCTGGACCCGGTGAGCGCCCAGGCCCGCTACGGGCTGAACCACTCGTACGGGGCCATCCAGGTCGTCTCCGACCGCTCCTGAGGCGCGCGTCCGGGAACACCCGTCCCGGCGAGGGGTGTTAGGTCTTTCCACGGCCTGCACCCCTTTTCGCTCGATCCTGGAAACGTGAAGCGACCCCTCGCCCTCGTGTTCGCCGGGTGCGCCCTGCTGGGCGCCGCCCGTCCCCTCGCCGCGCAGATCCACGTCCTGGTCCCGGAAGACCCCAACCGGGAGCGGCGCGCCTACACGGCCACGGTGATGCGCGAGTTCACCGGCGTCATGAACGAGTGGCGCGCCGGCTGGAACTCCGACGACGCGCGGGCCGTCTCCGGGCTGTACACCGAGGACGGCACCCTCCTGCTCGCCGCCGCCGACACCGCCGCGCGGGGGCGCGACCAGATCCGCAGCACGCTCGCGGCCGCGCTCTCCTGCTCCGGGGAGATCCGCACGGGCGTGGAGGACTTCCGCGTGAACGGGGAGATGGCGTACGCCCTGGGGCGCTACACGGTATCCGCGCCGGAGGGAGCGGAGGCGGCGGGGACCTACGTGGTGGTGCTGGAGAACCGCGGGAGGAAGTGGCTGATCCGCTCGCAGATGTTCCGCCCCGACGAAGCGGCGCCCCCCCCCGCCGGCTGCGGCGGACAGCCCCCCGTGGGAGAGGGAGAGACGCAGCCCTGAGCGGCGCGAGCAGGTAGAACGGAGAGAGGGGCACCCCCACCAGGGAGTGCCCCTCTCTCTTTTTTCATCCGGCAGCTGCGTGAGGGATGCGAGCCCGAAGGGGCGAGACCCCACGGCAGTTTCGTGGGGGCTCGACTCCGTTAGCCGGCGTTGTCTGCCGGCTTACGGAGCCGCAGCCCGACCCCGGCGCCAGCCGGGGGCACGCCCAAAACCCGTCCTCAGTAGCCCGGGTTCTGCTGGAGGTTGGGGTTCACCTGGATCTCCGCCTGCGGGATCGGGAAGAGCAGGCGGTTGGCGCTGATGTTGAGCACCGTCGTCGCCCGCCCGTTGCGGCGCAGGTCGAAGAAGCGGTGGCCCTCCATGGCGAACTCCAGGCGGCGCTCCTGCAGGATCGCCGTGATGAGCGCGTCCTGCGAGGCCACCGTCGCCGGGAGGTCGGCCAGCCCCGCGCGGCGGCGCACCACGTTGATGTCCGCCCGCACCGTCGCCGGGTCCGCACCCAGCCGCGCGTTGGCCTCCGCGCGCGTCAGGTACATGTCCGCCAGGCGGATGATGGGGATGTTGTCGTCGCTGTTGGCGACCCGGAAGAACTTGATCCCGTACAGCGACGTCCCGGAGGTGGCGATCTGCGCCGCCTTGCGCGTGTCGCCGGCCTCGAAGGCGTTGTTGAGCGACGCCGTGGGAGCGATCCCGCGGCGGCCGCCCAGCGACTGCGGGAAGTACCAGAACGCCAGCGAGTTCTGGTTGTTCACGCTGTACTGCAGCTCGAAGATCGCCTCCGAGGTGTTCTTGGTGGTGAAGATCCCCCGGTAGGTCGACGCCAGGGCGTAGCGGCCGCTGCCGATGACCGCCGTCGCCGCGTCGCGGGCCTGGGCGTGCTTCCCCTGCTCCAGGTACGCCTTGGCGAGCAGGGCCCGGGCCGCGCCGCTGGTCCCCTGCCCCGGAAGGTTCTGCGCCGGGAGGAGCCCCGCCGCCTCGACCAGGTCCTTCTCGATCTGCGCGTACACCTCGGCCTGGGTGTTCCGCGGCAGGTTGGACGTCTCGTCCACCTGCCGGGCCGGGTCGAGCACGATCGGCACGCCGCCGAAGTAGCGCACCAGGTTGAAGTAGTGCAGCGCGCGGATGAACAGGGCCTCGCCGCGGTACTGCCTGGCGTCGTCGGCCGACAGGTCCTTGGCGCCCGGGATGGCGAGGAGCAGGTTGTTCGCCCGGTTGATCCCGGTGTACATGTTCGCCCACGCGTCGTTGACCGCCGAGTTGCTCGTCTGGATGTTCCGGTTGAACACCTCGGCGTCGGTCACGTACGTGCCGGTGAACGTCAGGTTGTCCGCGTACAGCTCCGGGAAGATGGTCATCTCCCGGTTGTACAGCGCCGTCCGCTGGAAGGAGGTGTACGCCCCCCGCAGCCCCAGCTCGATGGCGCGGCCGTCGCTCAGCGCGGACTCCGCCTCCACCGAGTCGGTGGGGTTGATGTCGAGCGGGGAGTCGCAGGCGGCGGCCAGGAAGGCCACCGCCGCGATCCACGTCATGTGTCTGGCTCTCATCGCAGGATCTCCGTTGCTCAGAAGCCGAGGTTGAAGCCGACCGTCACCGTCCGCGCCTGCGGGTAGGTGTAGAAGTCGGTGCCGCGGGTGACGGACGCGTTCCCCGCGTAGTTCACCTCGGGGTCGAAGCCGCTGTAGTCCGTCCAGGTGGCCAGGTTCTGCCCCTGCACGTAGAGGCGGGCGGTCCGGAAGCCCGTGCGGGTGGCGAAGCGCGTCGGGAACGTGTAGCCCAGCACCACGTTCTTCAGGCGCACGTACGAGCCGTCCTCGACGAACCGGTCGGAGTCGCGGACGTTCCGGTTCGGGTCGCCGTACACGGCGCGGGGCTCGGTGGTGTTCGGGTTCTCCGGCGTCCACCGGCGCAGCGCGCGGTCCGTGTGGTTGTCGTCGTAGCTCCCGAAGTCGTCCGTGTAGATGCGGTTCGCGTTGAAGATGTCGTTCCCCCTCGAGAACTGCGTGAACACGTTCAGGTCCAGGCCACGGAACGAGAGCACGTTGGTGATTCCGCCCTCGAAGTCCGGCCACGGGGTGCCGATGATGGTGCGGTCGGCGTCGTTGACGATCCCGTCGTTGTTCAGGTCCTTGAACCGGATGTCGCCCGGCTGGGTGGACCCGGACTGGAAGGCGTGCTTCCCGGCGCAGGCGGCCCCGCCCGCCGCGGCGCGGCAGATCTCGGAGGCGTCCTGGAAGATCCCCTCGGTCACGTGACCGTAGAAGGCGCCCATCGGGTGCCCCACCTCGACGCGGCTCGCGAAGCCGAAGTTGAGCGGCTCGTCGTTGAGGAGCGCGGTGACCTCGTTGTCGTTGTGCGAGACGTTGAAGTCCGTGCTCCAGTTGAAGCCGTCCGACCCGCCGCGCAGCCACTGCGCCCGGGTGGTCAGCTCCACGCCGCGGTTCTCCACCGAGCCCACGTTGTACGTGATGGCGCGGAAGCCGGTGGAGCTGGGGATGGGACGCGCCACCAGCAGGTCGTTCGTCTTCTTGACGTAGTAGTCCACCCCGAACGAGAGCCGGTCGGTGAGGACGGCGAGGTCGGCGCCGACGTTGAGCTGGTCGGTCGTCTCCCACTTCAGGTCCGGGTTCCCGAGCTGCGACGGGGCGATCCCCGGCAGGTCGTTGTAGTTGAACCCGCCCGCGAAGAGCCCGCGCGAGGCGAAGTTGCCGATCCCGGCCTGGTTCCCCGTCCGCCCGTAGCTGGCGCGGAGCGCGAGGTTGTTGAAGAGGCTCTGGTTCTGCATGAACCCTTCCTCGCTCACGCGCCACAGGATGGACGCGGAGGGGAAGACGCCGAACCGGTTGTTCTCACCGAAGCGGGAGGACCCGTCGGTGCGGACGTTGAACGTGGTGGTGATGCGGTCGTCCAGCGTGTACGAGAGCCGCCCGAAGTACGACTGGAGACCCCAGTCGGACACGGAGTCCGTCCCGGCGTTGATGGTGGCCGCCGAGGTCAGGTAGCGGAACGCGTTGCTCGGGAAGGCCTGCCCGGAGACGCTGCTGTAGTTCTCCGAGTTGTCCTCGTAGCTGGCCCCGATCACGCCGGAGAAGTCGTGGCGGTCGGCGAAGAGGCGGCTGAAGTTCAGCGTCCCCTCGTAGGTGGCCTTGGTGGCGTACGCCGTCCCCGCCGTCCCGGCGCCGCCGCTCCCGGCGTACAGGCCGATGACCGGCGACTCGTAGGCGCGCGAGCGCAGGTTGTACTGGTCCAGCCCCACGCTCCCGCGGAGGTTCAGCCCCTCGGCCAGGCGGAGGGTGGCGAAGGAGTTCCCCAGGATGCGGAGGCTCCGCTCCTCGAACGAGTTCTCCTTGTACAGCCCGACCGGGTTGACGTAGGAGGTCTCGTAGTAGGTGCCGTCCGGGTTGTAGACCGGCTGCACCGGCGGGTTGGCGATGGCGTTCGCGAGCGGGCCGTAGATGGTGTTGTCGCCGCGCTGCCGGTCCACCACGCCGCGCGAGAGCGACACGTTGGTGCCCAGCGTCAGCCGGTCGGTGGGGACGTAGTCCAGGTTCACGCGCCCGCTGAGGCGGGTGTACGCGAAGCCCTGCACGATCCCGGTCTGGTCGAAGGCGCTCCCCGAGACGTAGTAGCGGGCGCGCTCCGTGCCGCCGCGCACCGACGCGTCGAAGTTGGACATCGGCGCGGTGCGCATCACCTCGTCGACCCAGCTCGTGTTCGTGCCGCGCTCCACCTCGATGGCGTTCTCCACCGCGTCGTCCGAGTAGCCGAAGTAGTCCTCGATGCCGAAGCTGTTGAGGATTCCCTCGTTCTTGACGGTGATGTAGTCCTCGGTGCCCAGGAAGGCCGGCATCCGCCAGCGCTCCTGCGAGCCGTAGTAGCCGCCGAAGTTGATCTCGGCGCGCCCGGCCGTGCCGCGCTTGGTGGTGATGAGCACCACGCCGTTGGACGCGCGGGCGCCGTAGATGGCCGCCGCGGAGGCGTCCTTGAGCACCTCGATGCTCTCGATCTCGTTCGGGTTCAGGTCGGAGAGCGCGTCGATGTCGCTCCCGCCGAACGTGCTGTTGAGGCGGTTGAAGTTACCCTGCACCAGCGCCACGCCGTCGATCACGTAGAGGGGCTGGTTCCCCGCCGAGATCGAGGACGAGCCGCGGATACGCACCGTGATGGCCGACCCGGGAGCCCCCGAGTTCTGCGTCACCTGCACGCCCGCCAGGCGGCCCTGCAGGACGCCGTTGACGGAGCCCTGGGAGACCTCCTGGACCGTCTCGGTGCGCAGCGAGCCGACGGAGCCGGACACGTTGCGCCGGCGCTGCTCGCCGTAGCCCACCACGACGATCTCGTCGAGCCCGAGGGCGTCCTGCGCGAGCCGGATGGTCACCTCGGCCGGGGTGGCGCCCACGGTCACCTGGGCGGTCCCCGCCTTGTGCCCGAACGCGGTCACCTGCAGCGTGCGGGCGCCCGCGGCCACGCTCTGGAGCTGGAAGCGGCCCTGCTGGTCGGTCACGGCCACGGTGTTGGTCCCCGAGACCCGGACCTGCGCGCCCTGGATGGGCTGCTGGCTCGCGGCTTCGAGAACCCGGCCGTTGACCGCGCCGCGCCCCTGCGCCGCCGCCGCACCCAGCGGGAGCAGCAGCATCGCGAGCGCGATTAGCGAACGAAATTTGGACATACCTAATCTCCTTGGTGTTGCCGGTGGTCAGGAACCGACAGATAACGAGGCCGCCGACGGTCTACGGCCCTCGCCCGGACCAGAGTCGAAGCCCTCGTCCTCCTTTTCCTGGGGGTGGGATGCGCACACGGCGTGTGTCGTGTGAAAGAGCCGGACGGAGACGGCGGGCTCCGGGACGGGGAGTTCCCCGGCCCGGAGCGAGAGACCGAACGGAGAGTGGCGCTGGCGCAGAGTAGCGCTCGCGCGGAGCCTTGTCAATGATCGCAACGGCGCGCCACGCACCGAATTAGAACAGGGTGACGCCGAGCAGGTACTGGTTCCGCTCCAGGCTTCCCTCCTGGTCCTCGGCGGCCGAGGTGCTCACCCGGCGGTACTGCGCGTCCAGGCCCAGGAAGGAGCCGAGCTGCACCCGCACCCCCGCCTGGAAGCCGAGCTGCGTGCGGCTGTCCTTGATCGTGGGGCGCTGCGGGTCGTTCAGGTCGTCCTTGCTGTAGCGCCCCAGCCCGGCGTGCACCCCCGCGTAGGGGGCCACGGGGAGGAGGGGGAGGCGGAGGAAGTAGTTGGCCTCGGCCAGGACGGTGAGCGAGCTGGTCTCCACCTCGAAGTCCGAGACGCCACCGCTGGTGTAGCCCGACACCCCCACCCCGATCCCCAGGGGGAGGACGAACTCCGCCCCCACCCCGAAGCCGTTGGCGTCGGGGAAGGTGTCCGTCCTCTCGGTGCTGACGGACGACTCGTTGAAGAGGTAGTGGCCCTTGAGCGCGAAGCCCTTCTGGGCCCGGGCGGAGGAGACCCCCCCGAGCAGGAGGGCGGCGAGGAAGAGCAGGAAAGCCGGTCTGCGCATGGTCGGTTTCCGACGTTCGGTTCGGAGAAGAGCCCCGCCGCGGGCGGGGCGGGCGAAAACATATGTCGATCGGCGGCTCGGGGCAATCCGGCCGCCGTCCCAAGTATAACCGCGCCCGCGAAAAAAAGCCCTCCCCCGCCGGCCGGGCGGGAGAGGGCTCCAGCGCGCTCTCGCCTGCTCGCTACATCTCCGCGGGTCCCTCGCCCACCGCCGCCCCGAGCAGCGCCTCCGCGTCGGCGCGGCCGGTGATCCAGCGGTCCACCTCCTGGGCCGGGTAGGAAGCGTACACCAGCTCCTCCACCCCCGGCCGCCGGGCCGGCCCGCTGTCCACGGCCACCCTCGGGCCGGACCCTGCGGAGGGGGCGGAGGGTCGCAGCGCCCCGGCGTTCACGGCGAAGGCGATCCCGGCGGCGGCCGCCGCCGGGACCACCACCCGCGCCCACCCGGAGGCGCGGCGCGCGCCCGCCGCCCGGCGGCGGCGGGCCAGGGGGAGCTCGGCCCGCGCGGCCACCGAGGCGCGCAGGCGCTCCCAGTCCACCTCCGCGGCGGGGGACGGGTCCAGGTCGCGGAGCGCGGCCCCCAGGCGGGGATCCGGCGCCGGCTCGCGGTCGAGGTGTTCCATCAGCACTCCTTGGCTTCGTAGGGCGCGAGGGCCCGGCGGAGGGCCTTGCGCGCCTCGTGCAGGTGCCAACGCACCGTTCCTTCCGAGATCTCCAGGATCCCGGCGATCTCCGGGCTGGAGAACCCCTCCAGCTCGAACAGCTCCACCACCGTCCGCTGCCGCTCCGGGAGGGCGTCCAGCGCCGCGCGCAGCTCCTCCCGCAGCTCCCCCTGCTCCGCCGCCCGGTCCGGCGCCACCGACGCGGAGGCGGCGCTCTCCGGGATCTCGTCCGTGGTCCGCAGCGAGCGCGACCGGCGGGCGTTCAGCCCGCGGTTCACCAGGATACGGTAGAACCAGGGGGCGAAGCTCCGTCCCGGCTGGAAGGTGTCGATCCGCTCCAGGACGGCCAGGAACGCTTCCTGGACCAGATCCTCCGCGTCCTCCCGCTGTCCCATCAGGCGGTACGCCACCCCGAACGCCCGGCGCATGTGCCGGGTGACGAGCTGGTCGAACGCGCCCGCGTCCCCCCGGCGGACGCGCTCGGCGAGCTGCGCGTCCAGCTCGTCCTCCGCGGAGAGCGCCCCGCGTGCGGCGGGGACCGGGCCGGCCATGCGCGGCTCCCGGGGCGGGCTCAGGCGCCGCGCCGCGCGCGCGCTTCCCGGCGGCGCTCGCGGACCAGCGCCCGGGCCCGCTGCTTCTGCTCCGGGGTCAGCACCGCCTGGGCCTCCTGCATGGCCCGGCGGGTGTTCTCCTGCATCTGGCGCAGGAGGGGGCGCATCTCCCGCGGGACGGCGTGCCCCTCGCGGCGCTCCTCGCGGAGCCTGCGCAGGGTGTCGCGCCGCTGCTCCGCGGAGAGCCTGCGGACCTGGGCGCGCCGCCGCGCGACGAACTCCTCGCGCTCCCGGCGCAGCCGCTCGCGCAGCGGCCGGTTGCGCGCCTCCAGCCGCCCGGCGATGGCATCCAGGCGCGCCGCCTGGTCGCGGGTGAGCCCCAGCTCCCGCCCGTTGCGGAGGAGGAAGGCGAAGGGGGCCGGCTCCGCGGCGGGCGGGGCGTGCCCCTGGGCCGCGGCGCCCCAGGGGGCGGCGAGCAGGGCGGCGAGGAGCGCCCATGCGAATCGATGTCTCATTTCTTCCCGTGGTCCTGTCCGGTGCACCGGCGTCCGGAACGTGTATACCCCCGGGAGCCCCGGAACGTTGGGTCACGCGCGCACGCGGCGGAAACAAATTGCTTCCCCCGCCCCGCGCGGGCCACTAGCTTGGGAGCGCTTCCCCCTCACCACTCTCATTCCGGAGGACGGGCAAAATGGACGGCATCGCGAGCGCGGACCGTGGGACGCTGGTGCGGCGGATGATCGGGGCGGCGAGGCTCGACGCGGCCACCTACGAGGAGGTGGAGGCGGACCGGGCGGCGACCTGGCAGGCCGCGGCCGTGGTGGCCGTCGTGGTGCTCGCTTCGGCGGTCGGCGGGATGCAGCGCGGGGAGTCGGGGATCAGCCTCGGGCTGGTCGGCGCCTTCGTGCTGTGGCTCGTCGGGGCGGGGGTGGTGTACTTCATCGGGACCCAGGTGTTCGAGGGCACGGCGGACTGGGGGGAGATGCTCCGCACGATGGGGTTCGCCCAGTCCCCGGGGGTGCTGTACGTCCTGGCGGCCCTCCCCGTCGTCGGGGACGCGATCCGACTCGTCGTCCTGCTCTGGATCCTGGCCGCCATGGTGGTCGCCATCCGCCAGGCGCTGGACTTCTCCACGGCGAACGCGGTCCTGACCTCGCTGGTCGTCGTCCTCCTGGTGGTCGTGGCCCTCTGGTCGCTCGCCTCGAAGGTGGCGTCGGCCGCCTGATCCGTCCGGGGCGCCGCCCGCGCGGCGCGGCCCCCTCCGCGGCACCTCCTCCGGCGGTTCCCTCCCCAGGAAGCTCTCCCGCACGATCCCCGGGCAACCCTTCTCCCGGCCCCGGCATCCCATTGCCTGGACCCGTGAACGGACCATGACCGAGACCCAACTCATACAGAGCGCGAAGCAGGGCGACGGCGGCGCGATACAGGAGCTCTACGGCCTGTACGCACAGCGGGTGTACGCCGTCGTCCGGCGGCTCGCCGGAGAGGACGCGCTCGCGGAGGACTGGGCTCAGGAAACGTGGGTGCGGGCGGTGCGGGCGCTCCCGGACTTCCGCGGAGACTCCCGGTTCTCCACCTGGCTGCACCGCATCGCGGTGAACACGGCGCTGCACGCCCGGCGCTCCCGGGAGCGCCGGGTGGGGCGGGAGGCCCCCCTGGAGGACGACGTCCCCGGGAAGCAGCAGGGAGGGGACGCCCTCCTCCGGCTCCGGCTGGAGCGGGCCATCGCCCGGCTCCCGGAGGGGATGCGCAAGGTCCTGGTCCTCCACGACGTGGAGGGATACACGCACGAGGAGATCGGGGAGATGCTCGGGATCACGTCCGGCACGTGCAAGAGCCAGCTCTTCAAGGCCCGCGCCCGGATGCGGGAGATGCTCGCCCCGGTGGCGACCGAACCGGTGAAGGGAGTCGAGACATGCAGCACCTGACGCTCGAAGCCATTGCCCGGCTGGTGGACGAGGCGCCCGAGCCGGAGGAGGCGCTCCACCTGGGGGCGTGCGGCGCCTGCCGCGCGGAGCTGGCGGAGATGCGGCTCCAGACGGAGCAGCTGGCGGGGCTCCCCGCGCCGGAGCCCTCTCCGGCGGCGTGGGCCGCCCTGGAGACCCGCCTCCGGGCGGAGGGGCTGGTGCGGGCCGCCGCCCCGGGGGTGCGGGAGCACCCGTACCTCCGGATGGCCGCCTCGGTGGCGATCCTGGTGATGGGCGGGGCCGCCGGGATGTCGCTCTGGCGCGGCGGGGGCGGCTCCGCGGACCCCGGCACCGCGCGGCTCCCGGCCGTGGTCGCGGAGCGCCCGGCGGCCCCGGCGCAGCCGGCCGTCGTGGAGGCCGTGGCGCCGGAGAGCGACGCCGGCGTGGCGCGGACGGCGGCGGCGGCCGAGCGGGACGCCCCGGCCCTCCGCACGGAGGCCACGCCCGCCCGGACGATCCGGACGGCCTCCGCGACGGAGCGGGACTTCCGCCGGGCGGAGGAGGACTACCTGGACGCGCTCGCGGAGGCCACGGGCGCCGCGGCGGAGGAGGAGGACCCCGTGGCCCGACTGGCGGCTCTGGAGGCGGTGGTTCGCTCCACCCGGACGGCGCTGGACCGGGCGCCGGACGACCCGGTGATCAACGGCTACCACCTGGCGGCGATGGGGGCGCGCGACGCGACGCTCCGGCAGATCGTCCGCACCTCGCAGGAAGCCTGGTACTGAGCGCTGCTGCTGAAACAACGACAAACACGGATGCAGAGGACACGACCATGATTCGACGGAGCGTGCTGGTACCGGCACTGGTGTTCGCGCTGGCCCCGGTGGGGGAGACGTCGGCGCGGGCGCAGGACCCCCGTCCGCCGCGGGTGGAGCGGGAGGTGGCGGAGAGCGCCTCCAGCCGCGGCTGGCTGGGAGTGGCCTTCACCTCGCAGAACGGGGGCCCGGTCGTCATCGACGCGGTCTTCCCGGACTCGCCGGCGGACCGCGCGGGGGTGGAGCGTGGGGACACGTTGCTGCGGGTGAACGGCGAGGTGGCGCGGAACGACGCGCTGCGCGCGCGCCGCTTCAGCCCCGGCGACACGGTCCGCATGGAGCTGCGGCGGGGCGGGCGGGAGCGGCAGGTGAGGGTGATCGCGGAGCGCCGCGGGCGGGAGACCATCGTGCTCCGCACGGGCGACCGGGAGCACGGGGTGGACATGGAGGAGCTCCGCGAGGTGATGGCGGTGCAGGTGGACAGCATCGGGGTGCACCTGGACAGCCTCTTCACCCGGCTGGACTCCACGCGGGTGCGCGTCCTGCGGACGGCCCCGGGCCGCATCCGCGAGATGCGCCTGGACTCCCTGCTGGAGCGGCGCCTCCCGGAGACGCTCCCCTTCAGCATCGAGCTGGGCTCCCGGGCGCTGGCCGGGGCGGAGTTCACGCAGCTGAACCCGGGGCTGGGGCGCTACTTCGGGACGGAGGAGGGGCTCCTGGCGCTGCGCGTGGCCCCGGGTAGCCCGGCGGCGCGGGCCGGCCTGGAGGCGGGCGACGTGGTGGTCCGCGCGGGGAGCGACAAGGTGGTGACGGTGCGCGACCTGCGGCAGGCGGTGGCCCGGGCCCCCGAGGACAGCACCCGGCTGGAGGTGATCCGCCAGCGGCAGCGCCGCGAGGTGACGCTGCGGTGGGACCGCTCCGAGGTGCGCCGGGGGACCGAGGTGACCCGGATGCTGCTGGAGCGGTAGAGGAGCCGGGTCGGGCGAAGGTCCCGGGAGCCCCGCCGGTTGCGTCCGGCGGGGCTCCCGTTTATCCTCCCTCCGCCCGGCGGGAGCCCATTCCCGCCCCCTCCACCGGACGATCCCCCATGCTGAAGCGATTCTTCTCCGGCGCCAACGCCCTCAACCTGCTGCTGGTGTTCGTACCGGTGGCGATGCTGATGGAGTGGGTGTTCCACTCCCCGCCCATGTGGATCTTCGTGATCTCCTGCCTGGCGATCATCCCGCTGGCGGGGCAGATGGGGCACGCGACGGAGAAGATCGCGGAGCGGGTGGGGGAGGGGCTGGGGGGGCTGCTGAACGCGACCTTCGGCAACGCTGCGGAGCTGATCATCGCGATCATGGCGCTGCGGGCGGGGCTGCACGAGCTGGTGAAGGCGTCCATCACCGGCTCCATCATCGGCAACGTGCTCCTGGTGTTCGGGCTCAGCGCCCTGGTGGGGGGGCTGCGCTTCGAGACGCAGCGCTTCAACCGCACGGCGGCGGGGCTGGGTTCCACGCTGCTGGTGCTCTCCGCGGTGGGGCTGGTGGTCCCCGCGATCTTCCACTACCTGGTGGGGAACGCGGCGCCGGTGGCGGAGCGCAACCTGAGCCTGGAGATCTCGGTGGTGCTGATGGTGACGTACGTGCTCAGCCTGTTCTTCACGCTGCGCACGCACAAGCACCTGTACACGGGCGACGTGGACCGGGAGGAGGGGGAGGACGCGGGGCCGGAGGCGGCGCACGGCCACGGCGGCTCGCTGGGACCCGCGATCGGGACGCTGGTGCTGGCCACCATCGGGGTGGCGGTGATGGCGGAGTTCCTGGTGGCGGCGGCCACGGAGACGGCGGAGCAGCTGGGGTGGAGCGAGGTGTTCGTGGGCGTGATCGTGGTGGCGATCATCGGCAACGCGGCGGAGCACTCCACGGCCATCATCATGGCGGCCAAGAACAAGATGGACGTGGCGATCAACATCGCCGTGGGCTCGTCCATCCAGGTGGCGCTCTTCGTGGCCCCGCTCCTCCTCTTCCTGAGCTACGTGATCGGCCCGCGCCCCATGGACCTGATCTTCACCCCGCTGGAGGTGCTGGCGGTGGCGCTGTGCGTGGGGATCATGGCCTTCTGCGCCACCGACGGGGAGTCGCACTGGATGGAGGGCGTGCAGCTCCTCGCGGTCTACGTGATCCTGGGGATCGCCTTCTTCTTCCTCCCGGTGCCGGAGGGCGCCGCTGCGGCGGCGGGAGCGGGGGGGCACTGAAGACGGCAGGGGACAGGGGACAGGGGACAGGGGACAGCAGGAAGACGGGGCGGCGCCGCGATGGCGCCGCCCCGTCGTCGTTCGTGGTTCCCGCAGTACCCGTATGATCCTGTCGGAGGGAGACCCGCCGGCTGTTTGGCGGGGCTCACTCCGGGGCGGCCCCCCTCGCACGTCGAGAGAAGCGGACGGGATGACGGGCGGCACCGGCCCCAGGATGGTGCGCCGGCCCGTGAGCACCATCCACACCAGCACCCCCACGATGAGGAGCGCGATCAGCAGACCGAACGCCAGCGCCACCCGGCGCGCCGGGGCGGGCGGCCACGTGTCGGGGCTCCCCGCCCGCCGGGGCGCGGCCCCGCACACGGGGCACGACGGCTCGGCGGGGGAGAAGCGCTCTCCGCAGTTCGGGCAGACGATGCTCGCCATGGCTCCACGCGCGTGCGGTCCGTTTCGCTCCGGCCGGCGCGGCCAGGCGGGGGCGGAAACGCCTGCATATTCGGAGCCGGGCCGGTCTACCTGCGCGGGCCCACCTTCTCGATGCGGAGCAGCTTCTGGCGCGCGA
The DNA here is from genome assembly GCA_963733105.1 of uncultured Gemmatimonadales bacterium. Taxonomy (GTDB): domain Bacteria; phylum Gemmatimonadota; class Gemmatimonadetes; order Longimicrobiales; family Longimicrobiaceae; genus JAFAYN01. The sequence goes on from CAVTCB010000022.1 coordinate 88,550, forward strand.
TGGGGAAGGTGCCCTCGAACTCGTGCAGCACCGGCTCCCAGCCAGGGATCTGGTCGCGCACGAAGCCCACGTAGTAGGTGCCCACGTACGCGGTGGTGACGCGGAGCGTGTCGCCCGCCTCCACCAGGGCCAGGCGGTTCACGTCGCGCGGCTGGTGCAGGAGCGACACGCGGTCGGCGTAGAAGCCGCCGAGCTGCTCGGGCTCCCCGTACTTCCCCTGCACCACGCGCACGACCACCCGCTCGTCGGCCAGTCCCTTCTTCCGCGGGTGCGGCCCGTCGTAGCCGGGGAGGAAGGCGTCCACGATGGCGCCGCACCCGGCGAGCACGAGCAGGGCGCCGGCCGGGAGCGCGGCGGAAAGGATCTTAGGCGGCGGGCCGGAGCCTGGAGACCGTGGCCGCAGCCCGGGCCGGCGCCTCGGCCGCGGTGCCGGAGCGCAGCCACGCCTCGCGGAGGCGCAGCTGCTCGGGCGTGGCGCCGGGGCTCGGCACCAGCCGCAGCGGGAGCCCCTGCTCGTCCTCCACCAGGTCGAACCCGAGCGCCCCGTAGTACTCCCGCAGCGGGAGCCGGCCGGCGCCGTTCACGTGGCGCGCGAAGAAGTCGAGGATCTCGGGCGAGGTGCGCCGGGCGATGACGGTGAACAGCGAGTCCTCCGGGAACGGCCGCTTCTGGCCGTAGTCCCGCGCCAGGTCGCGCATCAGGTCGCGGAGCCCGGACCTGCCGCCGGAGAGCTGCAGCAGCCGGATGTCCAGGAGCGCGGCCACCAGCCCGCCGCGCTGGTAGATGTTGCCGTACTGCTGCGCGCCCTCGGCGGTGAACGAGGTGCGCGCCAGGTCGGCCAGCGAGTAGGTGGTGTCGAAGCGCGTCAGGTCGGTCCGCGCCTTGTCCACCATCTCGGCGAGGTACGCCTCCAGCGACATCAGCCCCGCCTCCTGCTGCATCTTGTCCGAGGCCCACTCGGTCACCCCCTCGTACAGCCAGAGGTGCGCGGACGGCACCGGCGTCTCGAAGTTGAAGCGCTCGATGATCTCGGAGTGGACGTTCAGCGGCGTGATGATGTGGAAGAACTCGTGCGCCGCGGTGCTGGTGGTCCGGGCCGCCACCTCGCCCGTGAACGGCCGGTCGGGGAGGACGTACTCGGAGCTGTAGCCGTGCTCCCAGGCGCCCATGGCCTGCCCCTCGCGCTGCGGGGCGAAGCGGTACAGGAACACGTACCGGTCCACCGGGAGGCGCCCGATGAACCGGCCGGCGGCCAGGAGCATCCCGCGCATCGCCTCGCGGAGCTGGTCCGCGGTGGTCGCCCCCGACGGCGAGTGCACCGCGATGCGCACCGGGACGCCCTGCACCGTGAGGCTGGCCGTGGTGAGCCGGCTCCCCAGCAGGAACGGGGAGTCCACGGCGTGGTCGTAGCTGTCCGCCCGGTAGCCGTCCGGCCCCTCGTCCAGCGGGGTCACCACCGTCCACCCGGCGGGGTGCAGCAGCCGGATGGCGACGCGCGAGCCCTGCATGCTCGGCGGGAAGCCGAGGAGGGCGTGGGCGTTGAGGAGGGCGTGGTCGGGCTCGATGGCGGTCCCCGCCATGGGGTAGACGGGGAACTCGGTCACCGGGGTGTTCCAGGTGTCGAGCACCCGGTAGGTGATCCGGCGCACGCGCGACGGCGCGGCGACGTGCCAGGCGTTGACGGAGAGCGGGCGGGTGGGGACCACCCGGCCCCGGGCGTCCGTGGCGCGGAGGTCGCGCACGAACCGCCCGATGTTCATGGTCTGGTACGTCCCCGGCGCCGTCGCGGCGAACTGGAAGACGGTGTCCCGCGCCGGGAGCGAGTCCACGTGCAGCGTGACCGTGGCGCTGTGGGTGGCGGGCTCCCGCACGTCGACGGTGTAGCGGAGCTGGGCCCCGGCGGGGAGGGCCTGGAGGAAGGCCAGCGCGAGCGAGGCGCGCAGCAGGTGTCGCATGGGGGTCATGGTCGGGTGCCTAGCGGCGGAAGAGGTACTGGACCTTCGCGAAGTACTGGCGGTCGGTCCCCACGAACCCGTGGTCGTCGAAGTGCGCGGAGCCGTAGGTGGACCCCACGTAGAAGATGCTGAACGGGTTGAGCTGGTACACCAGGAGCGGCTGGAGGTCGAACCGCTCCCGGAAGTCGTCGTACTGGGCGACCAGCCGGAGCTGGAGCTCGCGGTTGTACTGGAAGTTGAAGCGGGTGCGCGCGATGTATCCGGAGAAGACCTCCTCCCCGTCGGGACGGCGGAGGCGCTCGTAGGTGAAGGAGGGCTCCACCACCACCTGCTGCATCGGCTTGAGGGTGGCGTACAGGTACACGTCCCTCCCGGCGCCCACCTCGGGGACGGCGAGGTTGCGCGCGACGCTCCGCCCGGCGCCGACCTCGAAGCCCAGCCGGACCGCGTCGCTGAAGGCGCTGTTCAGCGAGAGGCCGTAGCGGCGGATCCCGGTGAGGTCCACGCCGCGGAAGCTCTCCTCCCCGATGCGCGTGTTGAGGGAGATGGTGGTCTGCCGCGGCAGGGCGATCCCGATCCCCGGGGCGATCCACGCCTCCTTCCTCCGGCCGTCGAAGTTCCAGATCACGCCTCCGCCCACGGAGGGCGAGACCCGCTCGACGCCGTGGCGGTTGGGGCGGAGGGTCACCCCGGTCCAGGCGTCGGTGCGGCGGGTGTCGTTGCGGGTCTGGAAGCCGGCGTCCGCGCGGTAGGTGGGGGACACCTCGCCGGTAGTTCAGGTCCCAGCTCCAGGTTCGCGCGCTGCGCGCGAGCAGGAAGGAGGCCGCCCGCCCGCCGTACGACTCGCCGTCGAAGGCGGCCGTGTGCCGCCCCCCGTCGAAGGTGCCGGAGGGGAGCGCGGGGTCGAGCTCCGGCCGGTCCGGCTCGCGCGTCCAGCTCCCCACCAGGTGCGCGGCCAGGCGGTACACCTGACCGAAGCGGAAGAAGGCGTCCACCCCCGCGGAGGTCCCGGAGCCGCCGCCGTCCAGCCGCCGGTCGGTCACCAGTGCGCCCAGCTGCGAGTTGCCGCGCACGCTGTGCAGCGCCCGCACGACGTTGGTGAAGCTCCGCCCGGTCTGGAGGAGGGCGCTCCGCTCCTCGAAGGGGAGGATGAACGGCGTCTGCTCGTCCAGGGCGCCGATGTAGCCGACGCGCGTCCGGCCGCTGCGGCTGGTCAGCTTGGTGGCGGCCTGCGGGGAGTTGATGGAGCGCGAGTAGAAGACGTTCAGCGGCGTCTCGTACAGGTCGGTCCCCTCCTGGAAGAAGGGGCGCCGCTCGGGGTAGAAGAGCGCGAAGGTGGTGTTCACGTCCACCTGGGCCGCGTCGGCCTCCACCTGGCTGAAGTCCGGGTTCAGCGTCGCCTCCAGCGTCTGCCCGCTCCGGAAGGCGTACTTGAGCCCCAGCGAGGCCTCGGCCTGCACGTCGCCGGATTCGTACGAGGCGGGGTCGTCGGCGGCGCGGAGCTCTCCCGAGCGCGAGGCGATGACCCCCGGGAGGATCTCCAGCCCGCCCCCCGCGCGGACCCCCTCGATCCCGCTGAGGCTCGCCGTCCGGCAGAGCTGGCAGGAGTCGTTGAGGGTCATCGACGGCCAGGTGATGTAGTGCCGGCTGGAGCGGGGGACGCTCCGCACCAGCATGATCCGCCACGACTGCACCGGCCGGTTGGGGAAGCGGAGGCTCCGGAACGGGATCGCCATCTCGATGACGTAGCCGTCGGCGGTGACCTTGCCGGCGGTGGTGTAGACGTAGTCGATGGAGGCGTCCTCGCTCTGCGGGGTCATCTGCATGTCCGCCTGCACCCCGATGGGATTGGACAGGAAGTAGTATCCCAGCGAGGCGTCCCCGAACGGGTCCAGGAGGACGCCGATCCAGTCGTCGCTCCAGAGCTGGTCGCGCGGCGCGAGGGTGGCGCGGATCGCCCCCGGGTCGGGATCGCTCGCGCGGATCGCGACGTACAGGTTCCGCTCGTCGTAGGTGAGGAGGACCTCCGTCTCCGAGGGCGGCTGCGCGCCCTCCCTGGGGAGCAGCTCGACGAAGCCGGTGGTCCGTGCCGCGCCCGCCCACCCGGCGTCGTCCAGGCGGGCATCCACGTCGATGGCGCCGGCGGCGCGCCGGATGCCCAGGGTGCGCAGCTCCGCCGTCCCCGCGGCAGGTGCCTCCGCGGGCGCGGGCTGCTGCGCCCGGAGCGTTCCCGGGGGTGCCAGCGAGACGAGCGCCCAGGCGAGCGCGCAACGGAGCCAGGATCTGGAATGCATGGATGGGAGCCGGGGGGAGGGGAACGGGAAGGCCGGACGGGCGTGATCTGTTTACAAAAGTAACCCTTGTCCCACCGGGATGGCCACCTAGCTCGTCGACCGCTGGGGGCGGAGACGGCGGAGCAGGAGCCGCATGTCGTAGGTCCTACCGGCGTTCTGCACTCCCCGGCTCCGCCCACGGATCGGGAAGCGGAGAGGAAGAAATCCCGGAGCGGGCGGTGTCGAGGTCTTCGGCCAGAGCCGCGGCTTCGACGTCCGGGAGTCGGGGCAAGGAAGCGAGCAGCTCCGGGAGTTCGCCGAGGAGCTTCCGTGCCTGTGACACCGTATTCATTACGGGGCTCGATGCAGGATCAGGCTGCACCGCGGCGAAGCTCCAGCCATTGCTTCAGAGACCGCTGGCTCTCACCGGAAGGCTTCCCGGCCAGCAGGTTCGCGACGCTGATGTCTTCATCCAGATCGGGCCAGTGGATGCCCTCTCCGCGGCCGATGAACCGCCAATGGTTGCGCTCTTCGGGCGTCGCATGCGCCAGGCGCGGGTACCAGACCAGCGGCACCGCAAGGGTACGCCCATCCGCCAGCTCGACGGTGAGTGCGGAATCCGTCAGGCTCACCTGAGTAGCTTCGGGGACGCGCATCTCAATCGTTGAAGTAACCATTCCAGGCTCCGAGCAGTTGCTCCCTGTGTGCTTCCACGAGGGAAGCGATCCGACCGAGCTCGATTTCCCGGCCCGCGCGTCACCGGAAGGGCGCCGAGCCGCAGACCCGGGCGGCCAGGAAGCAGGCGGCGCCCAGGAAGGCGAGGCCGGCGGCGAGCATCACCACGTACGCTTCCATGTCTCCCGGGTCTATCTCCCCGACGAGATCGCCAGCGCGAACCCGTCCGGGTCGCGCACCCGGAACGCGCGCGCGCCCCAGGGCATGTCGGCCGGCTCGGACTCGAGGGTGCCGCCGTGCTCCCTGATCCGTGCCGCGACCCGGTCGACGTCCTGGTCCGTGGTGATCATCAGCGAGAACCCCTCGCCCGTGACCCGGTCCCGGCCCCGGGCCCCGTCGTCCTGGTTGATCAGGATGCGCACGTCCCCGGCCCGGAGCGCCACCGCCCGGAGCTCCCCCTCGCGCTCGATCTCCCGGTCCACGACGAAGCCCACCACGTCGCGGTACCAGGCCAGGCTGGTCCGCAGCTCCTTCACGGTGAGCGAGGCCGAGAGGGTACGGGCGTGGAAGGAGGCCGGTGAATCGCTGCTTCGCAGCCGCTCGACGATGGCGGCCACGTGCAGCGCCGTGGTGTCGAGCGCCGGGAGGTCCGCGACGGCGCCGGTGGTCAGCAGCAGCGGCAGCTCGGTCCCGCCGAGGATCACTCCGTCGACGCCCTCCTCGTCCCGCAGACGGCCGACGAGCGAGGTGAGCCGCCGCCGCGTGTCGTCCCGGAACTCGCCCCTGAGGAGCTCTCCCACGTACCGCTCGTGGACCCACGCCCGGTCCGCGTCGCCCGGCGGCACCACGGCGACGCCGTGCCGCGCGCACACCTCGGGGTAGAAGGGTCCCTCCATGGTGAAGCGCGTGCCGAGAAGGGCCAGCCGGCCGAGCCCGCGCCGCCGCGCCTCCCGGGCGCACACCTCGACGATGCTCACCAGGGGGACGGGGGACCGCGCCGCGAGCTCGTCGAACACCACGTGGGGGGTGTTGGCCGTCATCGCCGCGAAGTCGGCACCGGCGCCCGCGAGCCGGCGCAGCGACGCCAGGAGGTACTCGACCAGCGCCGGCCGGTCCGTTTCCACCAGGCGCAGGGCCCGCCGGACGTCGAGGCTGTCGATGACGATGGCCGGCGCGGTGGACGGGTCCTCCCGCTCCCACGCCTCCAGGATGCGGCGGTAGTAGTCGACGGTGGACTCCGGGCCGAGTCCGCCGACGATCCCGACTCTCGTCATCTCGCGGCTCTCCTTCGCAGGCGTCCGGGGGCTCAAGCAGCGGCTCTCAACCTAGCACCCGCCCCGGGTGCGCGCACGGCCTCAGCGCCGCGCGCTCCGCGCCGGGAGCGGGCGCATCACCTTTTCCAGCACGGCGCGGGCGGCGCGGCGGCCGACCTCCTCGCCCGCCTCGTTGGAGAAGCGGTAGTGGACGCCGCCGTACATGCGCGAGTCCGACACCTGCCGCACCCACTCGTCCCAGCTGGGAAGCACCTGCACCACCGCGTTCGGGACGGACTGGGAGCTGACCCGGACGCCCCCCGCCGGCCGCGGCCCCACCTCGGCCTTCATGACCTCCGCGAGCGCGGCCGCGTAGGTGCAGTGGCCGCACGGATATTCCGGGAAGTTGGGCGTCGCGAGCAGCGCGGTCCACCCCGGGTCGGACACGGTCGCGTCGTTGCCGTCCTGCGCGGCGTTGCGGATGGCGGTGACCGGCCGCCAGAAGTTGTAGTGCAGCTTGGCCACCACCATCGCCTGGGCGGCGTCGTCCCCCGCCATCTGGACCCGCGCGAACATGCGCGCGTTCTGCACCGGAGTGCGCCCCGGCGCGTCGGCGGCGAGGCGCAGCGACGGGGACAGGTCCGGCGCCTCCCGGTAGCGCGCCATCAGGGTCTGGAGCGGCGTCCGCCCGGTGCTGGTCCGGCCGCCCAGCCTCCGCACCTCCTCGGCGTCGCGCGCCCAGCGCTCGCTGGTGAGCGCCGGGGGCGGCGGCGGCCGGAGCGCGTCGGCGCCCGGGATCGCCCAGGGGCGGAAGGCCGCCCAGTAGGGCTGGAGGGCCGGCAGCGCCGCCCCGATCCACTCGCCGGGGGTGGTGCGGGGGCGGTAGGGCAGCTGGGCGACGGTGGAGTCGATCCCGCCCGCGGTCTGCGCCGCCGCCGCCGCCCGCTCCCCGATCAGCCGCCCCGCCTCCTTCGCGGGCCCCTCGGGGACCGAGGCCATGGAGATGGCGTAGGTGTCGTCGAAGGCGGCCTTCTGCGCCGGAAAGTGATGGACGAGGACGCGGTGGGCCGCCGTCGCCGCGGCCGCGTCCTGCGAGGCGGACGGGTCGCCCGCGGGGAAGCCGAGATAGCTCTCGTAGCGGTGGTCGATCGCGTTCACCGCCTCGAACATGGCCAGCGAGACCCGCGTGAGGGCGCGCTGCCCGTCGGGCGTGCTCCCGCTCCCGGACGCCTGGGCGGCGCTGGTGACGCGGTACGCGAACTCCCACCAGTCGCACACCGGGTCCGCCGCCGCCGGCTGCGCGAGGACCAGGCTCGCGACCGCGGCCAGTCCCATGAACGCTCGACGCATGATGTCTCCTTGCCCTCGATGTGGGGAGATGCGATATGGTGATATACTATAGTATATCACCAGGTGCGAGGCAAGGCTCTCGTGAGGAGCGGCAGGGTCAGGCCCGGGTCAGATCGGCTCGCGGGAGCGGCGCAGGCGCACGGCGGCGGCGAGGAACAGGGCGGCGAGCGCCAGCCCGACCCAGAGGCCCGGCGTACCCAGGAGCCTCCCGGGCGTGGGCGACGCCGGGGCGCCGAACGGGACGCTCTCCGGGCCCCGCGCGGCGAACCCCCTCGCGTACCAGCCGACCAGCCGGTAGGTCACCAGCGCCGGGACGCGCGCCGTGTCCAGGGTGAGCTTCTCCAGCACGCCGACGGCGAGCAGCGGGAGCACCGCCCACAGAGCCGCCGTGCGCCGCGCCCATCCCGACACCAGGAGGAGGAAGCAGTGGATCGGCGCGTGCCAGAGCGTCAGCGCCGCCAGCGCGTACAGCAGCCGCGGCCACAGGCCGAGCGGCTGCACCTCGCTCCACAGCGGCGCGGCGCTCTGCCCCTGCGCCAGCAGGGCGGCGGTGCTCAGCAGCAGCAGGACGAGGTGCATGGCGACGATCGCCGCGAAGGTGAGCAGCGGCAGCACCACCAGCGGGATGCTCGCCTTGGCGAGCACGGTCGTGAGGTCCGACACGGGGAGCGACTTCCAGAACAGGATGCTGCGGTCGCGGCGCTCGGCGCTCAGCGCCTCCACGCAGTGGAACGCCGCGACCACGAACGAGGTGGCGAGCATCAGCATCGCCGTGATCCTGTAGGTGACCGAGGCCGATCCCGGGGCCGCCGGGTCGTCGGCCAGCAGCCCGGGCATGTGGCTGGGCATGGTGACGGCGTGGATCACCAGCCCCGCCACCGCGAAGGCGGCGACGCCCGCCGGCGCCAGGTGGACGGAGCGGTTCTCCCACAGCTCGCGCCGCACCGACCAGTAGAACGGCCGGGTCGGCGGCAGGGGCGCGTCCGGGGGCGCCTTCATCGCGCCGCTCCCGGTGCCACGCCGGCCTGGCCGCCCATCACGGCGACGAACACGTCGGCGATCCCGGGCGTGCGCACCTCGCCCAGCGCGGCGAGCGCGTGGCGGTCCGCGCCGTCGAACAGGAGGATGCTGCGGCCGAGGAGCTGGCGCTCGTGGACCGCCCCGAGCGCCCGCGCCGCGGCGAGCTGCTCGGGGCGCACCATCACTTCCGCGTAGCGCGACTCGAGCTCCTCCATGCTGCAATGGAGCACGATGCGGCCGCGGTCGATGAACGCGAGGTCGGTGAGCACGTCCTGGATCTCCTCCACCTGGTGGGTGGTCACCACGATGGTGCGGCTGCGGTCGAAGTAGTCGTTCAGGAGCGAGTCGTAGAACTGCTTGCGGTACAGGATGTCCAGCCCCAGCGTGGGCTCGTCCAGCACCAGCAGCCTCGCGTCGATGGCCATCACCAGGGCCAGGTGCAGCTGGGCCACCATCCCCTTCGACAGCTCCCTCACCCTGCGGTCGCGCTCGATGTCGGTCTTCGCGAGGAAGCCCTCCGCCTTGGCGCGGTCGAAGCGCGGGTGCACGCCGGCCACGTAGTCGAGCGCCTGCGACACCCGCAGCCAGCGCGGCAGCACGGCCACGTCGGAGATGAAGGAGACGTCGCGCGCGAGCCGGTCGCGCTCGGTCCACGGCTCGTGCCCCAGGACGCTCAGCTCTCCCTGGTAGGGCGTGAGGCCGAGGATCGCGTTGAGCACGGTGGTCTTCCCCGCGCCGTTGGGACCGACGAGACCGAGGATGCGCCCCTCCTCCACGCGGAGGTCGACGCCGTCCAGCGCGACGGTGGCGCCGAAGGCCTTGCGGAGCCCGCGCGCTTCTATGCATGCCATGGCTTCAACCCTCCTTCCACGGCGTCGAGCAGCTCTTCCGGCGTGAGGCCGAGCCGCTGGATGGTCGCGTGGATCCTGGGCCACTGCTCCGTGAGGAACTTCTCGCGCTCGCCCTGCAGCAGCAGGTCGCGCGCGCCCGGGTTGACGAACATGCCGCGGCCCCGCCTGCTCTCGACGAGCCGCTCGTCCACCAGCTGCTGGTAGCCCTTCAGGACCGTGAGGTGGTTGACCCGGTACTCGGCCGCGACCTGCCGCACGGAGGGCAGCGGATCGCCTTCGCCCAGCACCCCGTCGAGGATCATCGCGGCCACGAGGTCGCGAAGCTGCCGGTAGATGGGCTGACTGTCGTTCCACTCGCGTTCCACGATGGCTTCCCGGATGGCCCTGCGAATGAAGGGGGGAACGATATGGTGCTATCTAGAACCATAGCACCTCCGGTGCAAGGGGCCCGCTCCCGGGCGTCCGGCGCGCGGCTCCACGGGCTCAGCCGTCGTCGGCGGGCGGCTCGCCGGCCACGATGGAGCCGACTCTCGCGGCGATGTGCTCCATCTGCCGGTCCCGCTCGCGGGCCCAGCGGGGGAGCCGCACCAGGTTGGCGAGAAAGGCCGCGACACCCGTCGCGCTGATCATCCACGGCAGGAAGATGGCTTCGGGGAGTCCGCCCGACACGGCGAGCGCGCCGAACGCGATCGTTCCCGCCGCCACCCCGGCCGCGCCCAGGGCGTTCAGCTCCCTCGCGCCGGTCTTGAGCGTGCCGAGCCGGAGGCGGTATCCCGTCCCGGTCGGCTCGATGCAGGCGTGGAGGTTGCCGTTGGCCCACTCCCGGAGGCCGCCCTCGGAAGAGACCTTCCCGCGCGCCCGGAAGGTGGTCCGCAGCTCGGCGACGATCTGCTCCCACTCGGTGCGGGTGGGGGCCCTCGGCAGCGGAACGACGCGCCCCACCTCGATCGGCATCCCCAGCGACCTGCGGAGGGGGGACTCCGGGGTCCGGACGTCGAGCGCCGCGGCGGCACGGGCCACCTCGGCCGGCTCCAGGCCGACCTCGCGGCCGATCTCCTGGAGCTCGGCGAGCGTCAGCCCGCTCGCATCCCGTACGGACGGCGGCGCCGCGCGCCGCGGGTCCGTCGCCAGTGCGAAGATCTCCCGCACTTCGTCCTCTCGATACGTCCGCGGATTCGTCATCGGCTCTGCACCACCGGCTGGATGTGCGACTCGGTGTCGGCCTCCCGCCCGACGTCCTCAAGTTCAGGCGCGACCGGGAGGAAGCGCAAGGGCTAGCCGGCGTCGCGGGCGCACCGGAACCCGACGTCCTCGTTGCGCTGGTCCGGCGAAGCGTAGTAGCGCTTGACCGCGCTGATCCGGTCGCCGGGGTCGAACCGTCCGCCGCCGCGGATCACCTTCCGCTCACCGCTGTCCGGGCCGGTGGGGTTGCGCACGTCCCCCGCCGCGAACGACTCCGAGTACCAGTCGGCCACCCACTCGGAAGCGTTCCCCGCCAGGTCGCTCAGGCCGTAGGGGCTGTCGCCGGCCCGGTGCGTCCCGACCGCCGCCAGGCCGCCGTCGTACGCCGTGGGCGACATGTTGTGGTGGTTCGCGTGCTCCAGCGTCGGCGACAGGTCGCCCCACGGGTAGCGCCGGCCGTCGGTGCCGCGCGCGGCCTTCTCCCACTCCGCCTCGGTCGGCAGCCGCTTCCCCGCCCACCTGCAGTAGGCGTCGGCCTCGTTCCAGTCCACGCCGATCACCGGCAGCTCGCCGCCGACCGAGGGCGTCGACGCTTCCCACCCCTCCGGCACGGCCTGCGACCCGGTCGCGGCCAGGAACCGCGCGTACCGCGCGGTGGTGACCTCGAAGCGGTCCATGTAGAAGGCGTCGACGAGCACCTCGCGCTTCGGCGACTCCTCGTCGTCGCCCATGACGAACGTGCCTCCCGGGACCAGCACTGCGGGCGCACCGTCCGTCGCGGTGATCTCGGCCGCCTGGGTCTCTTCGGTCGCCCCGGCGGCGGGCTCGCGGGAGGCCAGGCGCCAGGTGGCGAGGCCCAGCAGCGACACCGCGGCGAGGGCCAGGCCGATCCTCCGGTAGCGCCGCCGGGCCCGCGCCGCCGCGACCCGGTGCACCGCCGCCGCGACCGTCGCCGTCACGTTCCCCGGGGCCTCCAGCCAGGTGACGGTCCGGACGAAGTGCGGAATCGAGTCCGCCGGCGTGGGGCGCAGCATGACCGGGAGCAGCCTGCCGCCGGCCTGCCTCCACGCCTTCTCCGCGATCTCGATCTCGGTGAGCGTGTAGCTCCCCGGATCGACGGAGTCCGGGGTGATGAGGAACACCATGAGGTGCGACCGCTCGATCGCGCCGCGGATGCGCGCGTGGTACTCCTCGCCGGCGGGGAGGTCGTCGCGGTCCAGGAACACGTCGTGGCCCTGTTCGGTCAGGGCACGCTCGATCGCACGCGCCGGCTCGTGGTCCTGGAAGGCGTAGCTGACGAAGATTCTCATGGGATGGGACCGGGTGGGGATCTCACCTCACACGTGCTGGTCGACGAGGACCGGGTTTCCGTCGGGGTCCAGGGCGATGAAGCTGGCCGGCCCCGTCGTGCTCTCGTCCGCCTCCTGCTGCAGCTCCACCCCTTCCGCCTTCAGCCGGCGCTGCAGCTCGCGGACGTCGGTGAAGGAGGCGAGCGGCCGGGCGTTCTGGTCCCAGCCGGGGTTGAAGGTGAGGATGTTCCTCTCGAACATCCCCTGGAACAGCCCGATGACGTGGTCGCCGTTCCTGAGGATCAGCCAGTTCTGCGCGGCATCCCCCGCGAAGGCCGTGAAGCCGAGCTTCTCGTAGAAGCTCCTCGAGGCCTCGAGGTCCTTGACGGCCAGGCTGACCGAAAACGCGCCGAGATCCATGCTCTGCTCCTTCGGTAGGTAAGCGGTTGCGGCGGACGCGCGGCTCCTCCGGCCCCGTCAGGCGGTTTCCGGCGGCAGCGCCGCCAGCAGCTCGCGTGGAAGGCGCCAGCCGGGGTCGCGCTCGACGGCCCCCCGGGCCAGCGTGCGGGCGAGGGCCGCGCTCCCGGAGGCGGCGGCCACGTGGGCGCAGCCGAGCCAGCACGCCGCGTCGTCCGGGGCCGCGGCCAGCCCCGCGCGGAAGCGCGCCAGCGCCGGCCCCAGCTCGCCGCGGGCCAGGAAGGAGCATCCCACCTTGTAGTCCCGCTTCTCCGGCGCCAGGTACAGGTCGCCCGGGAGCCACTCGCCCGCGTCCACGCCGTCCATCTCCGCGCCCACTCCGGCGTACGCCTCCGCCGCGGCGGCGTAGTCGCCCAGCGCGTACAGGATCTCGCCGCGCAGGTAGCGGGCGAGCGACTGGAGCGGGAACGCCTCCGCGCTGCGCTCCAGGTACGCCAGCCCGTCCCGGTGGCGGCCCAGCTCGAGGCAGAGGGCGCCCAGCATCGCCAGCGCGGAGGCGCGGAGCGGAGCGGCGCAGCGCGGGTTCCCGGCGATGTACAGGAATCCGGCCTCGGCACCGGCGTGGCGCTTCAGGTACCACAGCGTCTTCGCGCGGTAGTACGCGGACCAGAAGTCCTGCGGGTCACGCGCCGTCTCGCGCTCCAGCAGGCGCAGGTAGCGCTCCTGTTTGGCGCGCAGGACCTCGTCCGGACGGTGGCTCACCAGGTGGGCGATGCGCACCCCGCCGGCACGCGCGATGGAGAACCCGGCCGCGAGGATGGTGTCTCCCGGCCGCTCGTGCACGGCGCCCACGTAGCGGATCGCGGGATGGCGCCGGAAGATGCGGACGATGCCCACGGCGTGCGTGTCGGTGTGCCCCGTCGCCGGGTGCACCACCACGTCGTGGCGCTCCGTGAGGAAGCCGCCCACCTCCGCCGGCACCGCCGTGAGCAGCGACGCCACGGCGCCGGGCGTCACCAGCCGCTCGTCGGCATCCAGGCAGAGGATCCAGTCGCCGGTCGCGGCCTCGATGCCGGCGTTGCGGGCGGCCGCGTAGTCGTCGGTCCAGGCGCGGTGCAGCACGACGCACCCCGCGTCCCCGGCGATCCGCACGGTGCTGTCCGTCGACCCCGTGTCGACGACCACCACCTCGGACGCGACGTCGCGCACGGACTCCAGGCACGGGCCCAGAAATGCCTCTTCGTCGCGGACGATGAGGCAGACGGAGAGTCTCGGATGGAGCACGGGCGGAGGGCGGCGCCCACGCCCGGCCGCGGCGTCGCTCGCCGGCCGGGCGGAGCGCGGAGGGGGCTACGAGTGGAAGAACGGCGCGAAATCGTCCCGCGGCAGCACTACGCCGGGGGTCGTGACCGGCTGCGTCGACAGCTGGCGGCTCAGCTCGTCCAGCGAGGCGGCCGCGCTCGCCGGCTCGGTGGGGCCGGCGGAGCACGCGCCCAGCGCGGCCGTCATCGCCGCCGCCGCAACGTACCTGAACCTCGGATCGATGCCCATGGTCGCGTCTCCGGATTGTGTCTGATCCGTCCCTCGCGGCGGGGTGCCGCATGCCTCGGGAGCCGACGGCGCGGGGGGCGCCGCTCGTCCGCGGCAATATACGCCGCTCCGGAGGCCCGTGAAAGCGCGGCGTTCCGGATGCCGGATCGTTCGGGCTCTCTCTACCCCCGGGAGGGCCGCCGCGCCTCCACGATCTCCGCCACCTGGCGGTCCTGGAACTCGACCGAGGAGGACAGCCCCCGGACCACCCCGTCGATGTCCGCGGGCGGGCGGTTCTGGCTCATCTTCCACTTGCCCTCCATCCGCGTGATCTCGATCTCGAGGCCGACGATCGCCCGCTCGAGCTGGCCGATGTAGTCCGCCGGCGCGTCCTGGACGGACCACGGCTGCTCCCGGTCCCCCTCGTGCCGGGCCGTCAGCGCCTGGAGGTGGGCGCGCAGGAAGGCGGAGTCGTCGATGAAGCGGAGCGTCCCGTATACGTGCACGGCCACGTAGTTCCAGGTGGGCACCACCTTCCCGTGCTCGGCCTTGGCGGGATACCACGCGGGGGTGACGTAGGCGTCCGGCCCCGGGAAGATGACGAGCGCCTCGGGGTGCGAGAGCGCCTGCCGGTGGTGCGGGTTCGCGCGCGCCACGTGGCCCCGGAGCACGCCCAGGGGGCCGCGCCCGCGGTCGAGGACGAGCGGGAGGGGCGTGGCGAAGAGCCCGTCCTCGCCGGCCGTCACCAGCGTCGCGAAGGGATGTGCCTCGACGTGGTCGAGGAGGACCTCGGGGCGGGTCTCGGCGTTCGACGGAGGGATGTACATGTCCGGTCGCAGGGCACGGGGGAATGACGACGGGCGGCCGGAGCCCGGATGCGGCCGCTCAGACGGAGCCGAACCGCAGCCGCACCTGGACCGTGTGGCCGTTCTCCTTGTCCCGGCGTGCCGCCTTGGGCACCGGGAGCAGGGTGCGAGGTGCTCCGGAACCGGGGCGAAGGTCCACCCCCCCTTCCCCTCGACGCGGAACAGCGTGGCGGTGAACTCCACCTCGTGTGTCATTGCCGGCGCGGGTCAGCGGGCCGGCTGCACGGACGCGAGCCACCGGGCGATCCAGCTTCCGAGCGCCGCCCCCACGATCGTGACCAGCAGCAGGACACCACCCGCGAGCGACGGCAGGAAGACCGCGAGGAGCCCCACGACGGCAAGGACCGCCGTGTACGCGGCCATGGTGGTGCGGGGCCAGCCCCGCTCGCACTGGAAGGTGCCGGCGACCGGGATGGTCAGGAACGCGGCCACCATCGCGAGCCGTAAGGCCGTCCCGGAGCCGGTCGCCACCTGGACGGCGAAGCTCACCAGCGCCAGGGCCAGCGTCGCGACGACCCAGTTCGAGGCCGTCCTCCGCTCCCCGGTCACGATGGAGCGGCCCACCGGGTCGAAGCGGAGCAGGAAGTCGAACAGTGGATCGGCCGTCCAGCTGAGGAGGACGAACAGGACGTACAGCGCCAGCAGCGGATAGATGAAGGGCGCCAGCCCCGGCTCCGCGTCCGCGAGGCGCCGCAGCCGGCCGTAGAGGAAGATCCCGCCCAGGACCACGAACATCCGCGTTCGTGGGCTCAGGGAGTCCATCCACAGGAAGTAGCGCAGCATGAGCCGGTACACGGGGTTGCGCGCCTTGAGCGCGGCCAGCAAGCCCGTGCGGGCCCACTCGGAGGTGGGATCGAGCTGGAGGGCGTGGTAGAAGTGGGGAAGGGCCTCCGCGGGCTTGAAGCCCTGCTGGAGGGTCGCCCACCCCCGCCCGGCCCGGGCGAAGGCGTTGTCCGGGTCGAGCGACGCGGCGTCGACGAACGCCTGGTCGGCCTCGGCTCCGCGCCCCCTCTGCTGGAGCGCCAGGGCACGGAGGTTGGAGCAGCCCGGGTGGTCGGGATCGATGGACAGCCCCTTCTCCGCCGCCTCGAGCGTCTTCTGCCAGCGCCCGAGCCCCGCGTGGCACCGTGCGAGCAGCGCGAGGTGGTCGGGATCTTCCGGATCTCCCGCCACGGCCGCCTCCGCTTCGGGCAGCGCCTCCTTGAACCGGCGACGCTCCGCGAGGACGAAGCCGAGCGCCCACCGGCAGTAGGGGAGGTCGGGCTCCAGCTCCACCGCGTGCCGGGCATGGCGCACCGCTTCGTCGAGCTGTTCGAGCTCGGCGAGACACAGCGCCAGCAGCGACCAGGTAGGAGCGTCGTCGGGATACTCCCGAAGCAGACGCCGGAGCTCGTACTGCGCCTGTCCGAACCGCCGCTGCTCCAGGAGGTCGACGATGGTCAGCTCGTCTTCGAACATCCTACTCCGTCTCCGTGCGTTGCCGGGTGATTCCGCCGCCGGGCCCCGGAGTCACGGACGCGGGGACCGGGGTCAGGGGATTACTCAGAGGTGTAGGCCTTCCTGAGCGCCTCGACGGTCGGTCGGGGCGTCAGCCGGTCGGCATTGTACATACCGTACTCGTTCCAGCCGATGGGCCCGTTCGGGTTCCGGGAAGCGCTGTAGAGCCCCCACCACTCTTCCGGCCAGTCCGGGCTGCCGCTGGCATCCTGCTGGTCGAGCCGGCTGGGGATGCGGTACTCGACGTGGGCGTTGGGGGCAGGAGGATACGGGAACTGGTAGCGCCCCCACTGGTCGAGGCTCAGCCTGCCGCCGTCGATCGCGTTGATGATCTCCTGGTCGGTGAAGTTCTTCCACCATTCGTCCGACCAGGCGAAGTACTCGGAGCCCGCCACGAAATCCCGGTTGGCTTCGATCTGGCCGTGGTAGGTGGCCAGGTTCCGCACCTTGACCTCGAATTCGGCGGGGGTGCACTCGCGGGACAGCGCGATGCCGAAGGGCGGCCCTTCCAGGGGGCCGATCGGCACGGTAGTACCCTCGGGGTCTTTGGGAGTCCCGGGGGTCTTGCGTGTCTTGGGGAAGCCGAACGACGGGTCCGCGTACTTCGGGTTCTCGTAGTTGACGCCGCCCCCGACGCCCCACTCGCTCACGATCAGGGGGAGCGCGTGCTTCCCGCCGTCGGCGTCGACCACCTTCGACCTGAAGAGGGCGAGCGAACCGGTCAGGTCGCCGTAGATGTTGAGGCCGTAGAGGTCGAAGCTCCCCTTGAAGACTTCGGGGAGGGGCTTGCCGGCGATGCGCGTATCCAGCAGCGCCTCGTCGTTCTGGAAGGCGACCATGGTCACCTTGTCGTGCGCGCTCTCCCTGAACGCGGCGCTCATCTTGGCGAGGCCCTCCCAGAAGTCGGGCCTCTCGTTCCGCCCCGGCTGGTTCTGCTCGTTGCCGACGCACAGCCCCATCACGGCGGGATGCCGGCCGTAGCGGCGCCCGATCTCGCGAGCCGTGTCCACGTAGAGGTCGAGGAAGGCGGGGCGGTTCTCCACGGCTCCGTCGAAGACGTCGCCGCTGTTCACCGGCAGGCCGATCATGACGTAGATCCCGTACTTGGCGCACTCGTCCAGGAACGGGGTGTGGTCGAAGGTCTTCGCGCCGGCGTCTCTCCACCCCCTCCTCTTCACCCAGTCGATCGCGTTGCCGCTCTGGGGCCACCGCCAGTTCCACCAGAAGTAGGTGCGGAGATGGTTGACCCCCAGCTCGCTCATGGCCTTCAGGTCGCCGCGGTCGTCCGGGTACTGCGATCGCCAGAGGACGGCGCATTCGTCGTAGAACCAGTCCCCGATCTGCGGCGTGAACGTGCCGTAGCTGATGGGCGTGGGCGAGTAGCAGACCCCCTTCAGGAAGAACGGGCTGCCGTTCATGGTGAGCTTGGTTCCCTCGACCTTCCAGACCGACTCTGCAGCCATGAGTGCTCTCCTTTTCGCCACGCCGTGAATGACAGTGCCGCGGGATCTTCACCGAAAGCTTCTCTAGCCGTCGAGCGGGCGAGGGTCTGGAACGAGAGCGTCTTTCCAGCAGGTACAGTTGTGAATCCTGTCGCAATCTGCGCCCCCGCCACCCCTGTCCACAAGCCGCGTGGAGGTGGAAGGCCCCGACACCGTATCCGGCATCGGGGCCTTCGCTCACCGTCCGGGGCCGGAAGCGGGTCAGGCCACTCCCGTCCGTGCAGCGGTCTCCCCCTGCTTCATGCGGGCACCGATCCGGGTTCCCAGCCAGGCCATCGGCAGGTACGCGACCAGCAGGTCGAGCGCGATGAACCAGGCCGGGGCGGGGATCATGAAGCTCGCCGCCACGCCGCCGAGAAGAAAGACCGCCCCGATCGCGTAGGCGATCTGCGCCCTGTGGCTCGCCGCGACCAGGTAAGCGGTGAGCGCGCCGGCGAAGGTGCCCACCGCGTGCGCCAGGAACGGCATGACGAAATGCCGCGGCTGGAAGAGGTGCATGGACCGGCTCAGGCTCTCCGCGCTGCTCACGTCCACGCCCGCGGGGGGAGGGATGAGCGACGGGCTGAGCGTGATGAGCGCCATGTTGACGCCTCCGCCTATGAGGAGCCCCGCGAGGAGGGCAAACATGTTTCGCAGCAGGTTGGGCATGGCGATTCTCCTGGGAGGACTGACGGCGGGAGCGTAGCGCGGAGGAGCACGCGGCGATTGCCTGGCCGGGCACCGACAACCCCCTTTTGCGAAGGAGTTGCGCTGCCGGTGCTGGTGCGTCGGGAAGCCGCCGCAATCTCTGTCCCTCTACCCCCGCACGCAAGCCGGACGACTCCGCCCGGGCTGCCGGCAACTCCGGGGACCCGGAAGCATGGGTCGGATCACCCATTGTCGAACTCCGCCGCCGCACTGAACGTACAGGCGCTCGTCCACCCCTTCACCTGACCGGAGCGACCCATGCGCGTGTATCCTCTCTCCCACTCGATCGCGGACCAGGAGCTGGCGGACCTCGGAGATCCCGAGAACCTCGGAGGAAGAGTCCTGAGCGGCGATCCGCGGATCTCCGCGCGCTTCGACTTCCAGGAGCGCGGGATGACCGCGGGGATCTTCGAGGCGACCACCGGGACCGTCGAGATCCACTTCCCCTTCACGGAGCACGCGACCATCCTGGAAGGTCACGTCACGATCACGGACGAGTCCGGACAGGCGCACACCTACGGGCCGGGTGACAGCTACCTGATCCACCAGGGGCAGGTCGTCCGCTGGGAGGTGGCCGGAGATCGCGTGCGGAAGTCCTTCTTCAACGTCGCCGCGACGTAGGCCCCGGCAGGCTAACGCGCACCCTCGTCGACCCGGTAGTAGGGGATGACGAGTGGCGGATTCGTGGTGCCGTCGACCAGGGCGATGGCGCGCTTCCAGACCCGGCTGCTGGGGAACCACTCGTCGTAGAGCCGAACGTGGTAGCGGTCCGGAGCCTGGGGACGCGGGTCCGGCACGAGCGTGAGCACGCCGTCCCGGAGCGTGAACCGGCCCCCGCCAGCCGTCGTCGACGTCCGCTCCATGACGCCGACGCCCGCGCGGCTCCCGAGGTCGCGGTCGTAGCGGCCGTCGGTCCGGAAGGTGAGCTGCTGCAGGCCGGCGCTCGCGGTGAAGCGCCACGTGCCGACAAGGGTGCGCATCAGCGCCCGGCCCTCGTCCGAGGTCCAGCCGGCGGGACGCAGGCTGTGGAAGAGCTGCTCGAAGCTCGCGTCGTCCAGCTGGCAGCGAGCGATGCTCCCCATCCCCCAGACCACGTGCACGCGGCCCGGACCGGCGGGCAGGACCATGGCCATCGCGTTCACGGCCTGGCGCTGGCCGCCCAGCTCTCCCTCGAACGCGGCCCGGTACCAGACGTACGGCCACCCCGCGGCACTCGTTCCACGCATCGCGTAGTGCCAGTCGTCCAGCCTGCGCCACCCGGGGACCACCGACTGGAGGAGCGCCGCCTCGGCGTCCGCCTCGAGGTTTCCCGTCGCCGCACGCGGCGCGGCGGTTCCGTAGATGCACGGAGTCCGCTCGTCGACGGCGGCGGGCGCGAGGATGACCAGGGCTCCGTTGCGCTGCTGCACGTATCCGGGCGGCACGTCGAAGGCAAGCTCACCGGCGGGTGCCCCCGTCGAGCGCTGCGCTCCCGTGGCAGGCGCGGTGGAGGCCGGCGCCGCCGTGGTGGGCGGGCTCGGCTCGACGCGCAGGGTGCTGAAGAAGGCGTCGAGCTCGGCCTGTCGCCGCGCTTCGGTCGCCATTCCCACGATGCCGAGCGCGCGGCCCCGCCAGAGGACCGCGGCGACCACGACGCGCACCGCCGCGCCCTGGGATGCGACCTGCCTGGAACCGATGGCGATGGTCGCGCCGCCCTCGCGCCGGAGGGTGGGTTGCGGCGGTGGTCCGACGATGATCTGCGTGGCGTGGACACGCCACAGGTCGGCGAAGACCTGGTCCGCGGCGCGGGGGGTCGGCTCGCTCGGGAGCAGCTTGATGAGGCCCGCGCCGCTCGGCTCGGCGCGCGAGTATTGCCGTCCGCCCTCGGCATGCGACACCAGCCAGGTGGGAGGCGGGGTGAAGGTGACGTACTCGAAGCCGTCGGAGGCGTGGGTGCCCCCGAGCGCGAGCGCGCTTGCCAGAAGTCCGCCCAGCATCCACATGCTGCCTCCCGGGTTGCAGGTTTGACCCGGCGGGATTCACCTACTCGATTGTACAGATCCCCTTTGGGACATTCAAGTGCGCTGTCACGACAACCCTGGAGCCGGACACACCGCGTATACCGCGATGCCGATGAGAAGGCCCCGACAGCCGTTTCCGGTGTCGGGGCCTTCGCTCGGCACGGCTGCGGTGCCCTGAAGGTCTACCTCCGATAGAGCGAGTTGGAGAACGGCTCGAACGTCTCGTGCGCCTGGGCTCCGGTCCTGCGGCGGGAGCCGAACGTCACCACCTTCCCCCTCCCCACCCGCGCCCCCGGCCCCGGGCACTACGCACGCGGCGGCTCACAGAGGAGCATCCACGAGGTGCCGAACCTGTCACGCAGCATCGCGAACCGCTTCGCGAAGAAGGTCTCCTCCATCTTCATGAAGATCTGACCTCCCTCGGAGAGGAGCGCATAGAGCCGCTCCGCCTCCTCGGCCGTGGGGACGGTCAGGGTGAGGTAGGCGCTGCGCATCGGCTCCGCTCCCGGAATGTCGGCGCCCATCACGACGGTGCCGCCGATCTCCATGCGCGCATGGAGGACCTTGGTCTCCCAGTCGGGGGGGAGGCGCGACGGATCCGGCTGCTCCCCGTGTGGCTGCAGCATGGTGACCTTCCCGCCCAGGTGCTGCTCGTAGAAGCGGAACGCCTCCTCGCACTGGCCGGGATAGTTGAGATAAACGCTCAGTTTCATCGGATCTCGCCTGACAGGTTTATCGACGTCGGGAGGGCAGTATGATACCGGCTCGCCGGGATCAGGATACGATCGAGCGGTTATCGCCGCGGCTCGAAGACCGGAGCGACCTCCTCCCGGATCACCAGGACCCCGTCGAAGTACTCGGACCAGTCGAGCCTGCGCACAGCGATGGAGCCCGACGTCGAAGCTACGCCGCAGCGCACTTCTCGACCGTCGCCAGCGTCCGGGTGGTGATGTCCTTTCCGAACGTGCGCTCCAGCAGCGTCATGAACACCGGCCCCTTCGGGCTCGGCTCGTACGCGGTGAACACCTCGGTAGCCGCCAGCCTGAGAATCCGTGCTCCGTCGCGCTCGATCGGCAGCTCGACCCCCCGGTCCTCCGGGCGCTGCAGGAACGTCACCACGCGCTTGGCCGCCGGAGGGAGGGTGAACCCGCCGAACGGGTCGCTCGCGACGAGGGCCTGGAGATACTCGGCGGATCGAACGATCGTGGGAAACGCACGACCCAGCGAGGCGAGCATCGCCTGCTCGGCCTTCCGCTCGAGCGCGGGCCAGGCGGAGACGTCCGTGCTGAAGGCGACGTTGCCGCTGGACAGAAGGGTGCGCACGTCGTCGAAGCCTGCCGCCTGAAAGCACGCTCTCAGCTCCGGCATCCTGCAGTTCGCAGGGCTGACCCCGCGAAGGAGGGCGACGTATCGAGGCATGGGATGGAGAACCTTCAGGCGCGCTAGGCAGCCAGGGCACGCGCCGCGGACCCGCCGCCGTCTCGCGGCGCGATCGGCCGCACGCGCCACCGCCCGTAGGCGACGAAGGCGGCCAGGAGGAAGAGGATCGCGGTGGTGACGGCCGGGCCGGTCTCGCTTCTGAAGAGGTGCAGCACGGTCGCGCTCGCGACGACGAAGGCGAGGCAGCCGGCGGCCACCGGCGTGAGCCAGGGCATCCTCCGGGTCAACGCCGGCAGGAGCAGGCCGACCGCGCCGGCGATCTCCGCCACGCCCAGGAAGATCCGGAACGCGACGCCCAGCTGCTCGTTCATCATGGTGAGCATCTCCGGCGGCGGGGAAACCAGCATCCAGCCATGCGCCGCGAAGGCCGCGGCGAGCAGCGCCTGCAGGATCCAGAGCACGATGTTCATGGGCCGTTCCTCGTCTCGTGGTGTGATCGTGATCGGTCTCACCCTGTACGTCGAACGGGGGACGGCGGAATCGACACGCGGTCGCGCTCGGTGGGCGATCCCTGCGAGCCGACTCACCTGGGCGGGCGGCGGCGGCGGCGGCCTGGCCGTCGCCGGTCTGTCCGGCCATCAGGGTGTCCATGTCGATCCAGCCGATGAGGGCGGTGCTCGACGCAGCCCAGGGCTTGTCGGGCTCGGCGAACTGCACGCGCAGGTAGCGCGGCCGAGGCCCGGCCGGCGCCGCCGCCGACGTGAGCCGAGACGCTCCCGACGTCGTGGCGCCCGGCCGACGCCTGGATCCGCTCCCGGAACGGGAACGCGCCGCCGGCGCCCGACACGCCGCGTGCCGCGATGGCCTGCGGGCGGCCGCTCTCCAGGCTCCTCTGGAGGGAGACCCGGCCCGGGGGCGCGGCGGCCTGCTCAGCGCAAGCCGCTGCCAGACCGGGTTCTGAGGCGAGGCAGCCGACGCACGCGCTTTCGGCGGAGGGGGAGGAGACTTGGACTGGAGAGAATGGTCATGCATCGCGAGCCTCCTGCGGGCGGCGTACAGGGGCGCGGGAGCGCACCGAAGCTGGAACTAACACTATGCCTGGCCCCGCGTCCCCGCAAACCGGGGAAGATCAGAACCGTTTCCAGTGGCCTTCGGAGACGACTTCGACGGTTCCGTCGACCACTTTGATGGCGGTCTCGTCGTCGATCGCGTACGCCGGACCTCCGATACCGGCCGCCCACCGTTCCGCGTGGGCCATGGTGTTCTCCGGCAGCATCTCGTGGTCCAGGTGCGGGAAGATCGAGAAGTCGACGACTCCCAGCGTGCTGTCGCCCCCGGTGGGCGGCTGCCACCCGACGAAGTCCTCCCCGATGCGGGGGGTCATCACCATGCTCCCGGCGCTCAGTCCCACCCAGACCGTGTCGCGCAGCGACGGCAGGAGGTCCGCCAGCCCGGACTGTCGCATCCAGTGGCACAGGTACAGGGCGTCGCCGCCGTTCACCAGCAGGACGTCCGTCTCCCGGACCCAGGCGACCCAGCGTTCCCGGTCGATGCTGGGGAGCGCGGTGAGCTCCAGCACGCCCAGGGACTTCCAGCCCAGCTCGCACATGGGGCAGACGGGCTCCCGTCCGCTGATGAACCGCCATGCATGGCCGGGAGTGACCTGGGGGTGCCCGTACCCCGCGGTGGGGATGCAGAGGGCGCTGGACTCGGCGACCGGCTTGCCCAGGAGGTCGACCAGCGCGTCGTGGATGCTGGTGTTCCTGATGCCGGCCGAGGTGAGGAGATACTTCATGACGCCTCGCCTTATCGATAATGAGCAGAACTATCCCAGAACGAACAGTAGCTCTTCGGACCCGTCCGGACCTGCCGCGGGCTCGCCGCATCGATGGAAGCCGCACTTCTCGAGCACGCGGACCGAACGCGCATTCGCGAGCGCTACGTACGCGTGGATGGGACGCGTGTGCTCGTGATCTCTCAGGAACTCCCGTACTGCCGCCGGCGCGACGCCTCGGCCCCAGAACTCCCTTCCGATCCAGTACGCGATCAGCCGTTCGCCATCGTCGTCCCAGCTCGCCACGTAGCCCGCGACTTCGCCTTCGACGAGGATGGCCATCGCTCGATTGGCGGCGTCCGCGAGGACCCTGTTCCGCCAGTGAGCGAGAAACGCCTCCCAGTCTCTCGCCGGGTAAGCCGCAGCCCGGGTCGCGTCCGGGTCCAGCTGGTGCTCGAACAGTGTTGGCAGGTCGCTCTCAAGCACGTCGCGCAGCATCGCAGCGGCCTCCGTGAGCCTGACCATGGTGTAAGTGGGCCGGCAGGTGCCGGAGCTGCGCGCCTAACCGATCGCGCGCTCCACCTCCCGCGCCACCTTCTCCAGGTGTGGCTCGCTCAGCATGCTGTAGTGCGTGCCCGGCACCGTCCGCACCTCGATCCTGCCCCGGACGACCCGCTCCCAGCCGTATGACTTCTTGCCGAAGAGCCGGTCCATCACGCCGCGCTTGCCGGAGCGCAGCAGGGTGATGCGCCCGCCGTAGCTTTCCGGGCGATACTTGAGCAGCGCCATCAGGTTGATGCGGAAGATGCCGTACAGGTGCTGCATGCGTGCCAGGTCCAGGTCCTCGGGCATCATTCCCCTGGAGCGGGCCGTCTCCAGTGTCTTGCGCAGGTACGCCACCTCGCCCCGCTCGCGTTCCTCCGGACCGAGAGCAGGCAGCACGTCCGCCGGCAATCCCAGGTCCCGCGCGAACGCCTGCACGATGCGCAGATCGTCCCCCGTCACGCTGCTCTCCGGCTCGTTCAGCCACGGCACCTGCGAGTCGATCAGCACCAGCGACTCCACCTCCTCGCCCGCGGCCTCCAGCTGCCGCGCCATCTCGAAGGCGATCACCCCGCCCATGGACCACCCGCCCAGCCGGTACGGACCCGAGGGTCGTACCTGGCGGATGGAGGCCAGGTAGTCGCGCGCCATCTCCTCGATGGTCCAGTTGGGCTTCTCCCCCTGCTCCAGCCCGCGCGAGCGCAGCCCGTACACCGGCTGGTCCTCGTCGAGCTGCTTGACCAGCCCGGAGTAGGCGATCAGGTCGCCGCCTCCCGGGTGCACCAGGAAGAGTGGCGGACGGCTCCCCTTGAAGCGCAGCGGGAACAGCAGCGGCATCTCGCCCCCGCCGCTGCGAACCTCCTGGGCCAGGCGCTCCACGGTGGGCGCCTTGAAGAGCGCCGCCACGGGCAGACGCACCCCGGTGGCCCTCTTGAGCTTGGACATGATCTGCACCGCCAGCAGCGACTGCCCGCCCAGCTCGAAGAAGTTGTCGTGCAGCCCCACCCCGGTGACGCCCAGCACCTCCTCGAAGAGCGCGGTGAGGGTCTCCTCCAGGCCGTCGCGCGGGGCCTCGTACGCCTGCGCCCGCTCCGGGGCGGTGCTCTGCGGCCGGGGCAGAGCGCGACGGTCCACCTTGCCGTTGGGGTTCAGCGGGAGCCGCTCCATCATCACGAAGGCGCTCGGCACCATGTACTCCGGCAGACGGCCGCCCAGACTCGCCCGCAGCTCGGCCGTGGAAAGCTCCGCGCCTTCCCGCGGGACCACGTAGGCCACCAGCCGCCTCTCGCCCGGCGCGTCCTCCCGCACCAGCACCACACCGTCCAGCACGGCCTCCTGCTCCAGGAGAGTCGACTCGATCTCGCCCAGCTCGATGCGGAAGCCGCGGATCTTCACCTGCGTGTCCAGGCGGCCGAAGTACTCCAGCTCCCCGTCGGCACGCCAGAGGATCCGGTCCCCCGTCCGGTACATGCGCGCGCCCGGCGAGGAGGCGAACGGATCGGGGACGAACTTCTCGGCGGTCAGACCCGGGCGGGCGTGGTAGCCGCGCGTGGTGCCGGCCCCGCCCAGCCACAGCTCCCCGGGGACCCCCACGGGCACCGGATTCCCGTGCGGGTCCAGCACGTACGCCCGCGTGTTGGCGACCGGGCGCCCGATGCGCACCCGCTCCGCTCCGCGCTCCACCTCGCTCCAGGTGGAGTAGGTGGTGTCCTCGGTGGGGCCGTACAGGTTCAGCACCCGCTCCACGTGCGGCAGCGCGTACAGGCCCCGCGCCAGCGTGGCCGGGAGCGCCTCCCCACCCAGGTTGAAGGAGCGCACGCTCTCGGGGATGCCCCCCGTGCGCAGCAGCTCCGCCGCCGCGCTGGGAACGGTCACCACCACGCGCACCCCTTCCTCCGCCACGCTCGGCAGTTCCAGCGCGTTCTCCACCAGCACCAGCGTCCCGCCCCAGCAGAGCGTCCCGTAGATCTCCGCCACGGAAACGTCGAAGGACACCGAGGTGGAGCCCAGGACCGCGGCGCGGTCCTCCTCGCGGATCATTTCGCTCAGGAAGTGCACGATGTGCGAGGCGCTGCGGTGCTCCACCTGCACGCCCTTGGGGCGCCCGGTGGAGCCGGAGGTGTACAGCACGTACGCCAGGTTCCCCGGCTCCACGCCGCTCCGGGGCGCCGTGTCGGGGCGGGTGGCGATGCCCTCCGCCTCCTCGTCCAGGAGCACCCGCGCGAGGTCCGCCGGGAGCCGCCCGGCCAGGCTCGCCTGCGACACCACCACGGCCGCGCCCGAGTCGGCCAGCATGTACTCCAGCCTCTCCGCCGGGTAGGCGGGGTCCAGCGGGACGTACGCCCCGCCGGCCTTGAGGATGCCCAGCATCGCGGCCAGCATCTGCGGCGTGCGCTCCATGCAGAGCCCCACCCGCGTCTCGGCGGCGACGCCGCGCTCGCGGAGGTGGTTGGCCACGCGGTTTGCACTCCGCTCCAGCTCGGCGTACGTGGTCGAGCGGCCGCCGAAGCGGATCGCCGCGGCCTCCGGGGTGCGGGCCGCCTGCTCCGCGAACAGCTCGTGCAGGCAGCGCTCCGGGTAGGGACGCGCGGTATCGTTGGTCCACTCCTCCAGGAGCTGCACGCGCTCGGCGCCGCGCAGCAGCGACAGCTCCGAGAGGCGCCGCGCCGGGTCGGCCGCGAGGGCCTCCAGCACGGTCTCCAGGTGCCCGGCCATGCGCGCGATCGTCGCGGCCTCGAAGAGCGTGCGCCGGTACAGGAGCCCTCCGCCCAGCGCCTCTCCACCGTCGCTGAAGACCAGGTCCAGGTCGAACTTGGCGACGCTCTCCCCTCCGCCGAACGCCTCCAGGCCGAGCTCCCCGAGCTCCAGCCTCTCGCCACCCTTGCCGCCGTTGAGGTTGAGGGTGAACATCGCCTGGAACACCGGCGTGTGGGTGAGGCTGCGCTCCACCCCCAGCTCCTCCACCAGGCGCTCGAAGGGGAGGTCCTGGTGGTCGTACGCCCCCAGCGTCTCCTCCCGCACCTGCTCCAGCAGCCCGCTCCAGGTGGAGTCCGCCGCCAGGCGGGCACGCAGCGCCAGCGTGTTGACGAAGAAGCCGATCAGCCCCTCCGTCTCCCGCCGGTTGCGCCCCGCGATCGGGGTGCCCACCACCACGTCCTCCTGTCCGGAGTACTTCGAGAGCAGCGCCTGCCAGCCGGCCAGCAGCGTCATGAACAGCGTCGCCCCCTCGCGACGCGCAAGCTCCCGCAGCCGCTGCGACAGCTCGGGCGACAGGGTGAAGGGATGACTTGCCGCGAGAGGGCTCTGCCCCGCCCTGCGCGGCCGGTCCGTGGGAACCTCCAGCAGCGGCGGCGCGCCCTCCAGGCGCTCCCGCCAGAAGTCGATCTGCGCCTGCAGGACCTCCCCGCTGAGCCACTCGCGCTGCCACACCGCGAAGTCGGCGTACTGCACCGGCAGCTCCGGGAGCGGCTCGCCGGCGTACAGGGCGGAGACCTCGCGCACCAGCACCTGCATGCTCCACCCGTCGCTGACGATGTGGTGCATGTTGAAGAGGAGCACGTGGTCCTCCTCGCCCAGCCGCACCAGCGTGCCGCGCAGAAGCGGCCCCTGCCCCAGGTCGAACGGCCGCATGGCCTCCGCACCCGAGAGCCGCTTCGCCTCCGGCTGCCGCGCCTCCTCGGGGAGGCCCCGCAGGTCCACCATCGGCAGCGGGACCGGCGCGGCAGGATGGACCACCTGCACGGGCCTGCCGCCCTCCTCCGAGAACGTGGTGCGCAGCGACTCGTGCCGCCGCACCAGCGCGTCCAGGCTCGCCCGCAGCACGGGCAGCTCCAGCACGCCCCGCAGCCGCAGCGGGTACGGCATGTTGTAGGCGGCGCTCCCCGGATCGATCCGGTCCACCACCCACAGCCGCTGCTGCGCGAACGACAGCGGCAGCGGCCCGTCGCGCTCCACGGGCACCATGGGCAGCACCGGCGCCGCCCCCGTGCTGCGCAGCGCCTCGATCCGCCCGGCCAGCCCCACCACCGTGGGCGCCTCGAAGAGCGCCTTCAGCGGCACCTCCACCCCGAAGGCCTCCCGCACCCGCGAGATCACCTGGGTAGCCAGCAGCGAGTGCCCGCCCAGCTCGAAGAAGTTGTCCAGCGCGCTCACCTGCTCCAGGCGCAGCACCTCCGCCCAGATCCCCGCCAGCACCTCCTCCGCCGGCGTCCGCGGCGCCACGTACCGGTCCACTCCCGTCCCCTGCTCCGGCGCCGGGAGGGCGCGCCGGTCCAGCTTGCCGTTGCGGTTCAGCGGAAGCCGCTCCAGCACCACGAACCCGCCCGGCACCATGTACTCCGGCAGGCGGGACGACAGGTGCTCCCGGAGCGCGGACGCGGTGGCCTCCGCGCCCTCGGCCGCGACCACGTAGGCCACCAGCCGCTGCTCCCGCGCCACCACGGCCGCCTCGCGCACCGTGACGTGCTCCAGCAGCGCCGCCTCGATCTCCCCCGGCTCGATCCGGAACCCGCGCACCTTGAGCTGCTGGTCCATCCGCCCCAGGTACTCGAGCTCGCCGGCCGCCAGCCACCTCGTCCGGTCGCCGGTGCGGTACAGCCGTCCGCCCGCCTCGCTCCCGAAGGAGTCCGGGACGAACTTCTCCGCCGTCAGCGCCGGCTGCCCCAGGTAGCCCCGGGCCACGCCCTCGCCCCCGACGAACAGCTCGCCCGGCACCCCGTACGGCGTGGGCTGGCCGGCGGGGTCGAGCACGTAGAGCCGTGCGTTGGCCACCGGCCGCCCGATCGTCGGCCGCTCGCCGCGGACCTCGCCGATCGACGCGTCCACCGTGCACTCGGTGGGCCCGTACAGGTTCCACGCGCGCCGCCCCTCCGCTGCCGCCAGCGTTGCCCACAGGTCTCGCTCCAGCGCCTCCCCGGCCACCAGCAGGTCGGTGAGGGAGGCGCCGTCCTCCAGCAGCCCCTCCGCCAGCAGCACCCGCAGCTGCGAGGGCGTGCAGTCCAGCACCTCCACGTCGTGCCGCCGCAGGTAGGCCACGAGTGCCCGGGCGTCGGCGCGCGTCTCCTCGGGGACCACGCAAAGGGTGGCCCCGCCGAGCAGCTGCACCCACTGCTTCACGGAGGTGTCGAAGAAGACCGGCCCGTTTAGGGTCACCCGCGGCGGCGCGGCCGCTCCGCGCCGGGAGCAGACCGCCTCCTGCAGCGCCGCGAACAGGTTCAGCACGGAGCGGTGCTCCACGAGCACGCCCTTGGGGGCGCCGGTGGAGCCCGAGGTGTAGAGGACGTACGCCAGGTTCCGCGGGTGGACGCCGGCGGCGGGAGCATCGTCGGGCTCGCGCGCGACGATTTCACGGTCCTCGTCCAGGCGCACCACGACGCCCGGGTAGCCCTCCAGCCGCGCGGCGAGGCTCGCCTGCGTCAGGAGCACGGGCGCCCCCGCATCGGCGAGCAGGGCGCGCTGCCGCTCGGGCGGCGCGACGGGGTCCAGGGGGATGTAGGCGCCGCCGGCCTTGAGCGTGCCCAGCAGGGCGACGAGCAGGTCGGTGGAGCGCTCCACCAGCAGCCCCACGCGCACCTCGGGCCCGACGCCGAGGCGGCGGAGGTGGTGCGCCAGCCGGTTGGCCTCCCGCTCGAGCTCCGCGTAGGTGAGCGCCTGGTCCTCCAGGACCACCGCGGGGGCATCGGGCGTGCGCGCCGCCTGCTCCGCGAACAGCTCGTGGATGCAGCGCTCGCGGGGATACGCGGCGGCGGTGTCGTTCCAGGCCTCCAGCACCTGTGCACGCTCCTCCCCGCGCAGCAGCGACAGCTCCGAGAGGTGCCGCGCCGGGTCGGCCGCGAGGGCCTCCAGCACGGTCTCCAGGTGCCCGGCCATGCGCGCGATCGTCGCGGCCTCGAAGAGCGTCCGCCGGTAGAGAAGCCCTCCGCCCAGCACCTCTCCACCGTCGCTGAAGACCAGGTCCAGGTCGAACTTGGCGACGCTCTCCCCTCCGCCGAACCGCTCCGGGCCCAGCTCTCCCAGATCCAGCTTCTCCCCGCTCTCGCCGCCGAAGAGGTTGAGGGTGAACATGGTCTGGAACACGGGCGTGTGCGTGAGGCTGCGCTCCACCCCCAGCTCCTCCACCAGGCGCTCGAAGGGAAGGTCCTGGTGGTCGTACGCCCCCAGCGTCTCCTCGCGCACCTGCTCCAGCAGCCCGCTCCAGGTGGGGTCCGCCCCCAGGCGGGCACGCAGGGCCAGCGTGTTGACGAAGAAGCCGATCAGCCCCTCCGTCTCGCCCCGGTTGCGCCCCGCGATCGGGGTGCCCACCACCACGTCGTCCTGTCCGGAGTACTTCGAGAGCAGCGCCTGCCAGCCGGCCAGCAGCGTCATGAACAGCGTCGCCCCCTCGCGCCGCGCAAGCTCCCGCAGCCGCTGCGACAGCTCGGGCGACAGGGTGAAGGGATGATTTGCCGCGAGGGGGCTCTGCCCCGCCCTGCGCGGCCGGTCCGTGGGAACCTCCAGCAGCGGCGGCGCGCCTTCCAGGCGCTCCCGCCAGAAGTCGATCTGCGCCTGCAGGACTTCCCCGCTGAGCCACTCGCGCTGCCACACCGCGAAGTCGGCGTACTGCACCGGCAACTCGGGCAGACGAGGCTCCTCGCCCTGGCTGAAGGCGCCGTAGAAGACCGAGACCTCGCGCACCAGCACCTGCATGCTCCACCCGTCGCTGACGATGTGGTGCATGTTGAAGAGGAGCACGTGGTCCTCCTCGCCCAGGCGCACCAGCGTGCCGCGCAGCAGCGGCCCCTGCGCCAGGTCGAACGGCCGCATGGCCTCCGCACCCGAGAGCCGCCTCGCCTCCGGCTGCCGCGCCTCCTCGGGGAGGCTCCGCAGGTCCACCATCGGCAGCGGGACCGGCGCGGCAGGATGGACTACCTGTACGGGGCTGCCGCCCTCCTCCGGGAAGACCGTCCGCAGCGACTCGTGCCGCTCCACCAGCGCGTCCAGGCTCGCCCGCAGCACGGGCAGCTCCAGCGCGCCCCGCAGCCGCAGCGGGGACGGCATGTTGTAGGCGGGGCTCCCCGGCTCGATCCGGTCCACCACCCACAGCCGCTGCTGCGCGAACGACAGCGGCAGCGGCCCCTCCCGCACGACCGGTACGAGGGGCGGCGCCAGCAGGGTGCCGGCGCTGCGCAGCGCCTCGATCCGCACGGCCAGCCCGGCCACGGTGGGCGCCTCGAAGAGCGCCTTCAGCGGCACCTCCACCCCGAAGGCCTGCCGCACCCGCGAGATCACCTGCGTGGCCAGCAGGCTGTGCCCGCCCAGCTCGAAGAAGTTGTCCTCCGCCCCCACCCGCTCGGTCTTCAGCACCTCCGCCCAGATCCCCGCCAGCACCTCCTCGGCCGGCGTCCGGGGCGCGGCGTACGCGTCCACAGCGCTCCCGCGATCCGGCGCCGGCAGCGCGCGCCGGTCCACCTTGCCGTTGGCGTTCAGCGGCAGCGCATCCAGCGTGACAAAGGCGGACGGCACCAGGTATTCGGGGAGCCGCTCCCTCAGGTACGCTCGCAGCTCCGTACCGGGGATCCCGGCGCCGTCCCGCGGCACCGCGTACGCCACCAGCCGCCGGTCGCCCGGCACGTCCTCCCGCACCGTCACCACCGCCTCGCCCACGCCCGGGTGCTCCAGCAGCACGGCCTCGATCTCCCCCGGCTCGATGCGGAAGCCCCGGATCTTCACCTGCGCGTCGATGCGCCCCAGGAACTCCAGCTCCCCGTCCATCCGCCAGCGTGCCCGGTCCCCCGTCCGGTACAGGCGCGCCCCCGCCTGGCCTCCGAACGCGTCCGGGACGAACTTCTCCGCCGTCAGCCCCGCGCGCCCCAGGTAGCCCCGTGCCACACCCGCGCCGCCCACGTACAGCTCCCCGGTCATCCCTGCCGGCACCAGCTGCATCTCTCCTCCCAGCACGTACAGCCGGGTTCCCGCGATCGGCCTGCCGACCGGCACGGTCCCCCGAACGCTCTCGTCCGGCACCCGGTAGACGCTGCACCCCACCACGGTCTCGGTGGGACCGTACTCGTTGACCAGCGCGGTCTCCGGCGCCACCCGTCTCCAGTACGCCGCCACCTCCGCCGGCAGCGCCTCGCCCCCGACCACCAGCGTCCGCGCCGCCGCCGCCGCCTCGGCCTCCGTCAGCTGCTCCGCCAGCAGCCCCAGGTGCGCCGGCGTGAGCTTGACCAGGGTGAAGCCGGGCTCCTCCCGCAGCGCTCTCGCCAGCCCCTCCACTCCCTCGGCCTCATCGGTCAGCACCACCTTCTCTCCGCGCGCCAGCGGCACCAGCAGCGAGGTCACCGTGAGGTCGAAGGTGAGGGAGGAGTGCACCGGCGCCCCGTGGCCCTCCCCGGCGTACGCCGCGGCCGCCCATCCCAGGTAGTTGCTCACGCCCCCGTGGACGACCTCCACGCCCTTGGGACGCCCGGTGGAGCCGGAGGTGTAGATGACGTACGCCAGGTTCTCCGGCTGGAGGCCGCTCTCCGGCGCCGTCCCGCTCTGCCGCGCGATCTCCGCGGCGTCCCGGTCCAGGCACACCGCGCGCGCGCCGTGCGGCGGCAGGGAGCCCAGCAGCCCCTCACGCGTCAGCAGCACCGAGAGGGCGGCATCCTCCATCATGTAGGCCAGGCGCTCGGCGGGATAGGAAGGCTCCAGCGGCACGTATGCACCGCCGGCCTTGAGCACGCCCAGCACGCCGACCACCATCTGCAGCGAACGCTCCAGGCAGATGCCCACGCGGGTCTCCGGAGCTACCCCCTGGAGGCGGAGGTGGTGCGCCAGGCGGTTGGCGGCGCTCTCCAGCTCGCCGTAGGTGAGCGCCTCGCCACCGGAGACGACCGCCGGCGCGCCGGGAGTACGCAGCGCCTGCGCCGAGATCATCTCCTGCACGTACGTCGGCGGGAGCTCCAGGGGCGCAGTCCCCGATGCCTCCAGGAGCTGCACGCGCTCGGCAGCGTTCAGCAGCGACAGCTCCGAGAGGCGCTGCCGCGGGTCGGCCGCGAGGGCCTCCAGCATGGTCTGCAGGTGCCCGACCATGCGCGCGATCGTCGCGGCCTCGAAGAGCGTCCGCCGGTAGAGGAGCCCTGCACCCAGACCCTCTCCACCGTCGCTGAAGACCAGGTCCAGGTCGAACTTGGCGACGCCCTCCCCTCCGCCGAACCGCTCCGGGCCCAGCTCTCCCAGGTCCAGCTTCTCCCCGCTCTCGCCGTCGAAGAGGTTGAGGGTGAACATGGTCTGGAACACGGGCGTGTGGGTGAGGCTGCGCTCCACCCCCAGCTCCTCCACCAGGCGCTCGAAGGGAAGGTCCTGGTGGTCGTACGCCCCCAGCGTCTCCTCGCGCACCTGCCCCAGCAGCCCGCTCCAGGTGGGGTCCGCCGCCAGGCGGGCACGCAGGGCCAGCGTGTTGACGAAGAAGCCGATCAGCCCCTCCGTCTCCCGCCGGTTGCGCCCCGCGATCGGGGTGCCCACCACCACGTCGTCCTGCCCCGAGTACTTCGAGAGCAGCGCCTGCCAGCCGGCCAGCAGCGTCATGAACAGCGTCGCCCCCTCGCGCCGCGCAAGCTCCCGCAGCCGCTGCGACAGCTCCGACGACAGGGTGAAGGGATGATTTCCCGCGAGGGGGCTCTGCCCCGCCCTGCGCGGCCGGTCCGTGGGAACCTCCAGCAGCGGCGGCGCGCCCTCCAGGCGCTCCCGCCAGAAGTCGATCTGCGCCTGCAGGACCTCCCCGCTGAGCCACTCGCGCTGCCACACCGCGAAGTCGGCGTACTGCACCGGCAGCGCGGGGAGCTCCGGCGCCTCGCCCTGGCTGAAGGCGGCATAGAGGACCGAGACCTCGCGCACCAGCACCTGCATGCTCCACCCGTCGCCGACGATGTGGTGCAGGGTGAAGAGGAGCACGTGGTCCTCCTCGTCCAGCCGCACCAGCGTGCCGCGCAGCAGCGGGCCGCGCGCCAGGTCGAACGGCCGCATGGCCTCCGCACCCGAGAGCCGCTTCGCCTCCGGCTGCCGCGCCTCCTCAGGCAGGCCCCGCAGGTCCACCATCGGCAGCGGGACCCGGGCGGCGGGATGGACCACCTGCACGGGCCTGCCGCCCTCCTCCGGGAAGACCGTCCGCAGCGACTCGTGCCGCTCCACCAGCGCGTCCAGGCTCGCCCGCAGCACGGGCAGCTCCAGCGCGCCCCGCAGCCGCAGCGGGAACGGCATGTTGTAGGCGGCGCTGTCCGGCTCGATCCGGTCCACCACCCACAGCCGCTGCTGCGCGAACGACAGCGGCAGCGGTGCGCCGTCGCGCGGCACCGGTACGATGGGCGGCGCCAGCAGCGCACCCGTGCTGCGCAGCGCCTCGATCCGCACGGCCAGCCCGGCCACCGTCGGCGCCTCGAAGAGCGCCTTCAGCGGCACCTCCACCCCGAAGGCCGCCCGCACCCGCGAGATCACCTGCGTCGCCAGCAGGCTGTGCCCGCCCAGCTCGAAGAAGTTCTCCTCCGCACCCACCCGCTCCAGTCCTCAGCACCTCCGCCCAGATCCCCGCCAGCACCTCCTCCGCCGGCGTCCGCGGCGCCACGTACTCCGCTCCCGCACCCTGCTCCGGCGCCGGCAGCGCTCGCCGGTCCACCTTGCCGTTGGCGTTCAGCGGCAGCCGCTCCAGCGTCACGAACGCGCCCGGCACCATGTACTCCGGCAGTCGCTCCCCCAGGCGCGCCCGCAGCTCGGCCGTCGACAGCTCCGCACCCTCCTGCGGCACCACGTACGCCGCCAGCCGCTTCTGCCCCGGCGCGTCCTCCCGCACCATCACCACCGCCTCCCGCACGCCCCCCTGCTCCAGCAGCGCCGCCTCGATCTCCCCCGGCTCGATCCGGAAGCCCGCGCAGCTTGACCTGCTCGTCCATCCGCCCCAGGAACTCCAGCTCCCCCCCGCCCAGCCAGCGCACCCGGTCCCCCGTCCGGTACGCCCGCGCCCCCGCGGCCCCGTACGCGTCCGGCACGAAGCTCTCCGCCGTCCGCTCCGCACGGCCCAGGTACCCCCGCCCCACCCCCTCCCCCGCGATGTACAGCTCCCCCGCCACCCCCACCGGCACCGGCTGCCCGGAACGGTCCAGCACGTACAGGCGCACGTTCCCCGTGGGACGACCCACCGGCAGGCTGCTCCAGGACGAGCCGTCCTCGCCCGCCTCCAGGCGCAGCGTGGTCGAGGTGCACGCCGTCTCCGTCAGCCCGTACACGTGCACCAGCGGCACGCGCAGCCCGGCCCACTCGCGCAGCCGCTGCGGCGCCATCCGCTCGCCCCCCACCAGCACCTGGCGCACGCTCTCCGGCACGCGCCATCCCTGCCCGCTCAGCTCGCGCACCCACTCGTGCCAGTACGCCGTGGGCAGCTCGAAGACGCTCACGCCCTCCCCCTGCACCACCTCCAGCAGCTCGGCCGGTGAGAGCAGGTTCCCGCGCGAGAACACCACGGCGGCGCCGCTGAGCCAGGCGGGGAACAGCTCCTCGACCACCACGTCGAAGCCGGGCGAGGCGAACTGGAGCACTCGGTCCTCGCCGCGCAGCCCGATGCGCTGCGCCATGTCGACGGCGTAGTTGACCAGCGCCCGGTGCTGCACCATGGCCCCCTTGGGCGTCCCGGTCGAGCCCGAGGTGTAGATGACGTAGGCCAGGTTCTCCGGCCCGACGCCGGTCTCCGGCGCCTCCGCCGGAGCGGCGGCCAGCTCCTCCCGGAGCGCGTCCGGGACGAGGAGGGGCACCCCCGCGCTGGAGAAGTGCCCGGCCAGGTGCGCCTGCGTCAGGAGCAGGGCGGCCCCGCAGTCGCGCAGCATGGAGGCGCAGCGCTCGGCCGGGTAGGCGGGGTCCAGCGGGACGTAGGCGCCGCCGGCCTTGAGCACGGCCAGGATGCACAGGGCCATCTCGGGCCCCTTCTCCACGCCGATGCCCACGCGGGTCTCGGGGCCGACGCCGCGGCCTCGCAGCAGGTGCGCCAGGCGGTTGGCCTGCGCCTCCAGCTGCGCGTAGCTCAGGCTCCGGTCCTCGAAGCGCACCGCCGCGGCTCCGGGCGTGCGCGAGGCCTGGGCGGCGAAGAGGTCGTGGATGCAGGCGTGGCGGGGGAAGTCGGCGGCGGTGGCGTTCCACGCCTCCAGCACCCGGGCGCGCTCGGCGCCGCGCAGCAGCGACAGCTCCGAGAGGCGGCGCTGCGGCCCGTCCGCCATGGCTTCCAGCACGAGGGCCAGGTGCCCGGCCATGCGCTCGATGGTGGCGTCGTCGAACAGCGCCTGGCGGAAGTGCAGCGCACCGCCCAGGGCCTCCGCCCTGTCGACCACGGTGAGGTCCAGGTCGAACTGTGCCGGCCGCTCCCCCTTGCCGAACGGCTCCAGGCGCAGCTCGCCCAGCTCCAGACCCTCGTCTTCCCTCCCGGACCTCTGCAGGGCGAAGCTGACCTGGAAGAGCGGGGTGTGCACCAGGCTGCGCTCCACGCTCAGCTCGTCGACCAGCCTCTCGAAGGGGAGCTCCTGGTGGTCGTACGCCTCCAGCGCCCTCTCCCGCACCCGCCCCAGCAGCTCCCCCCAGGTGGGGTCTCCCCCCAGGTCGGTGCGCAGGGGCAGCATGTTGATGAAGAAGCCGATCAGCCCCTCCGTCTCCTGCCGCGTCCGCCCCGCGATGGGAGTGCCCACCACCACGTCGTCCTGCGCGGCGTAGCGAGCCAGCAGCGCCTGCCAACCCGCCAGCAGCGTCATGAACAGCGTCGCTCCCTCCGCGCGCGAGAGCGCCCGAAGCCCGTCCGACAGCTCGGGAGACACGGCGAAGGGATGGCTCCCCCCCCGCGCGCCCCGGGCCGCGGAGCGCGAGCGGTCCGTGGGGATCTCCAGCAGCGGCGGCGCGCCGCCCAGCTGTTCCTTCCAGAAGCCGATCTGCGCCTCCAGCACGTCACCGGAGAGCCACTCGCGCTGCCACACCGCGAAGTCCGCGTACTGCACCGGCAGCTCCGGGAGCGGCGAGGGCTCGCCGCGGCTGAAGGCTGCATACAGTGCCGAGACCTCGCGCACCAGCACCTGCATGCTCCACCCATCGCTGACGATGTGGTGCATGTTGAAGAGGAGCACGTGGTCCTCCTCGTCCAGCCGAACGAGCGCGCCGCGCAGCAGCGGGCCGCGCGCCAGGTCGAACGGACGCATGGCCTCCGCGCCCGCCAGCCGCTTCGCCTCCGCCTGCCGCGCCTCCTCGGGGAGGCCCCGCAGGTCCACCGTCGGCAGCGGGACCCGGGCGGCGGGACGGACCACCTGCACGGGGCTGCCGCCCTCCTCCGGGAAGACCGTCCGCAGCGACTCGTGCCGCCGCACCAGCGCGTCCAGGCTCGCCCGCAGCACGGGCAGCTCCAGCACGCCCCGCAGGCGCAGCGGGAACGGCATGTTGTAGGCGGCGCTCCCCGGATCGATCCGGTCCACCACCCACAGCCGCTGCTGCGCGAACGACAGCGGCAGCGGTGCGCCGTCGCGCGGCACCGGTACGATGGGCGGCGCCAGCAGCGCACCCGTGCTGCGCAGCGCCTCGATCCGCACGGCCAGCCCGGCCACCGTCGGCGCCTCGAAGAGCGCCTTCAGCGGCACCTCCACCCCGAAGGCCGCCCGCACCCGCGAGATCACCTGCGTCGCCAGCAGACTGTGCCCGCCCAGCTCGAAGAAGTTCTCCTCCGCACCCACCCGCTCCAGGCGCAGCACCTCCGCCCAGATCCCCGCCAGCACCTCCTCGGCCGGCGTCCGCGGCGCCACGTACTCCGCTCCCGCACCCTGCTCCGGCGCCGGCAGCGCTCGCCGGTCCACCTTGCCGCTGGCGTTCAGCGGCAGCCGCTCCAGCGTCACGAACGCGCCCGGCACCATGTACTCCGGCAGACGCTCCCCCAGGCGCGCCCGCAGTTCGGCCGTCGACAGCTCCGCCCCCTCCTGCGGCACCACGTAGCCTACCAGCCGCTTCTGGCCGGGCTCGTCCTCCCGCACCACCAC
This sequence comes from uncultured Gemmatimonadales bacterium, assembly GCA_963733105.1. Taxonomy (GTDB): domain Bacteria; phylum Gemmatimonadota; class Gemmatimonadetes; order Longimicrobiales; family Longimicrobiaceae; genus JAFAYN01. Next base: position 126,603 of record CAVTCB010000022.1, read on the forward strand.
CACCGCCTCCCGCACCTGCGGCAGTCCGGCGAGCACCGCCTCGACCTCCCCCGGCTCCACGCGGAATCCGCGAATCTTCACCTGCTGGTCCATCCGCCCCAGGAACTCCAGCTCGCCCCCCGGGAGCCAGCGCACCCGGTCCCCCGTGCGGTACATCCGCGCCCCCGCCTCCTTCCGGAACGGATCCGGGACGAACTGCGCCGCCGTCAGCTCCGGCCGGCCCAGGTAGCCCCGCGCCACCTGCGCCCCGCCCACGCACAGCTCTCCCGGCATCCCCGCCGGGACGGGGCCGAGGTGCCCGTCCAGCACGTACGCCCGCACGTTGCCCGTGAGCCGCCCGATCGACGGCACTCCCGCCTCCCCGGCCCGGACCGGACCCGAGGTGGCGACGACGGTGTTCTCCGTCGGGCCGTAGTTGTTGACCAGCGTGAAGGGGTGCTCCGCCCGCGGGCGCACGCGCAGCGCGTCGCCGCCGGTCAGCAGGACCCGCAGCCCGGTGGCGGCGGGCCATTCCAGCGCGAGCAGCGCCTCGGCCATCGGCGTGGGCGCGAACGCCACCGTGATCCCCCGCTCCAGGAACAGCGCCTGGAGCGCCGCGGGTGAGGTGCGCGTCTCCTCGTCGGGCACCAGGTGCACCGCGGCGCCGGCGGCCAGGTAGGGCCACAGCTCCCAGGCGGAGGCGTCGAAGCCCAGCCCGGCGAGCTGCGTGGCCCGGTCCGCCCCCGTTACGCCGAAGGCCTCCAGGTGCCAGTGGACCAGGTTGAGGAGCCCGGCGTGCGTGACCTCGACGCCCTTGGGCGTCCCCGCCGAGCCGGAGGTGTAGATGACGTAGGCGAGCGTCTCGGGCGAGAGCGTGTGCGGGAGGTCGGCCCCGGGATGGCCGTCGTCCTCCTCCGTGGCGCCCGGCAGCAGGTCCACGCGCAGCACCTCCCCGGCGAACGAGCCCAGCCGCCCGGCGGTCTCCGCCTGCGCCAGCACCAGCGGCGCCCCGGCATCGGCCAGCATGAACGCGACCCGCTCCTCGGGGACCGCCGGGTCGATGGGCAGGTACGCCGCGCCGGCCCGCAGCACCGCGAGCTGCGCGACCACCAGCGCCGTCGAGCGCTCCAGCAGCACGCCCACGCGCGCCTCGGGGCCCACGCCGCGGCGCAGCAGCGCACGCGCGAGCCGCGCGCTGCGCCGCTCCAGCGCGGCGTAGGTCAGGCGCTCGCCTCCGCAGTCGAGGGCGACCGCCTCCGGCGTGCGCGCGGCCTGCGCCGCGAAGCGCTCGGGGAGGAGCGGGGCCGCCGGGTACGGGCGATCCGTGGCGTTCCACTCCTCCAGCACCTGCACCCGCTCGGCACCGCGCAGCAGCGACAGCTCCGAGAGGCGCTGCCGCGGGTCGGCGGCCATCGCCTCCAGCACCGTCTCCAGGTGCCCCGCCAGGCGCGACATGGTGGCGGCCTCGAAAAGCGCCCGCTTGTAGATGAGCGTGCCGACCAGCCCCTCTCCACCGTCGCTGAAGACCAGGTCCAGGTCGAACTTGGCGACGCCTCCCCCTCCGCCGAACGACCCCAGGCCGAGCGTCCCGAGCTCCAGCTGCTCACCGCTCTCGCCGTCGAAGAGGTTGAGGGTGAGCGTGGTCTGGAACACGGGCGTGTGGGTGAGGCTGCGCTCCACCCCCAGCTCCTCCACCAGGCGCTCGAAGGGAAGGTCCTGGTGGTTGTACGCCCCCAGCGTCTCCTCCCGCACCTGCTCCAGCAGCCCGCTCCAGGTGGGGTCCGCCGCCAGGCGGGCACGCAGGGCCAGCGTGTTGACGAAGAAGCCGATCAGCCCCTCCGTCTCCCGCCGGTTGCGCCCCGCGATCGGGGTGCCCACCACCACGTCCTCCTGCCCGGAGTACTTCGAGAGCAGCGCCTGCCAGCCGGCCAGCAGCGTCATGAACAGCGTCGCCCCCTCGCGACGCGCAAGCTCCCGCAGCCGCTGCGACAGCTCGGGCGACAGGGTGAAGGGGTGCGTCGCCGCCAGGGGGCTCTGCCCCGCCCTGCGGGGCTGGTCCGTGGGGATCTCCAGCAGCGGCGGCACGCCGGCCAGGCGCTCCCGCCAGAAGCCGATCTGCGCTTCCAGGACCTCCCCGCTGAGCCACTCGCGCTGCCACACTGCGAAGTCGGCGTACTGCACCGGCAGCTCCGGGAGCGGCGAGGGCTCGCCGCGGCTGAAGGCTGCATACAGGACCGAGACCTCGCGCACCAGCACCTGCATGCTCCACCCGTCGCCGACGATGTGGTGCAGGGTGAAGAGGAGCACGTGGTCCTCCTCGTCCAGCCGCACCAGCGTGCCGCGCAGCAGCGGGCCGCGCGCCAGGTCGAAGGGACGCATGGCCTCCGCACTCGAGAGCCGCTTCGCCTCCGGCTGCCGCGCCTCCTCGGGCAGGCCCCGCAGGTCCACCATCGGCAGCGGGACCCGGGCGGCGGGACGGACCACCTGCACGGGCCTGCCGCCCTCCTCCGGGAAGACCGTCCGCAGCGACTCGTGCCGCTCCACCAGCGCGTCCAGGCTCGCCCGCAGCACGGGCAGCTCCAGCGCGCCCCGCAGCCGCAGCGGGAACGGCATGTTGTAGGCGGCGCTGTCCGGCTCGATCCGGTCCACCACCCACAGCCGCTGCTGCGCGAACGACAGCGGCAGCGGTGCGCCGTCGCGCGGCACCGGTACGATGGGCGGCGCCAGCAGCGCACCCGTGCTGCGCAGCGCCTCGATCCGCACGGCCAGCCCGGCCACGGTCGGCGCCTCGAAGAGCGCCTTCAGCGGCACCTCCACCCCGAAGGCCGCCCGCACCCGCGAGATCACCTGCGTCGCCAGCAGACTGTGCCCGCCCAGCTCGAAGAAGTTCTCCTCCGCACCCACCCGCTCCAGGCGCAGCACCTCCGCCCAGATCCCCGCCAGCACCTCCTCCGCCGGCGTCCGCGGCGCCACGTACTCCGCTCCCGCACCTTGCTCCGGCGCCGGCAGCGCTCGCCGGTCCACCTTGCCGTTGGCGTTCAGCGGCAGCCGCTCCAGCGTCACGAACGCGCCCGGCACCATGTACTCCGGCAGTCGCTCCCCCAGGCGCGCCCGCAGCTCGGCCGTCGACAGCTCCGCACCCTCCTGCGGCACCACGTACGCCGCCAGCCGCTTCTGCCCCGGCGCGTCCTCCCGCACCATCACCACCGCCTCCCGCACGCCCCCCTGCTCCAGCAGCGCCGCCTCGATCTCCCCCGGCTCGATCCGGAACCCGCGCAGCTTGACCTGCTCGTCCATCCGCCCCAGGAACTCCAGCTCCCCCCCGCCCAGCCAGCGCACCCGGTCCCCCGTCCGGTACGCCCGCGCCCCCGCGGCCCCGTACGCGTCCGGCACGAAGCTCTCCGCCGTCCGCTCCGCACGGCCCAGGTACCCCCGCCCCACCCCCTCCCCCGCGATGTACAGCTCCCCCGCCACCCCCACCGGCACCGGCTGCCCGGAACGGTCCAGCACGTACAGGCGCACGTTCCCCGTGGGACGACCCACCGGCAGGCTGCTCCAGGACGAGCCGTCCTCGCCCGCCTCCAGGCGCAGCGTGGTCGAGGTGCACGCCGTCTCCGTCAGCCCGTACACGTGCACCAGCGGCACGCGCAGCCCGGCCCACTCGCGCAGCCGCTGCGGCGCCATCCGCTCGCCCCCCACCAGCACCTGGCGCACGCTCTCCGGCACGCGCCATCCCTGCCCGCTCAGCTCGCGCACCCACTCGTGCCAGTACGCCGTGGGCAGCTCGAAGACGCTCACGCCCTGCTCCTGCACCACCTCCAGCAGCTCGGCCGGTGAGAGCAGGTTCCCGCGCGAGAACACCACGGCGGCGCCGCTGAGCCAGGCGGGGAACAGCTCCTCGACCACCACGTCGAAGCCGGGCGAGGCGAACTGGAGCACTCGGTCCTCGCCGCGCAGCCCGATGCGCTGCGCCATGTCGACGGCGTAGTTGACCAGCGCCCGGTGCTGCACCATGGCCCCCTTGGGCGTGCCGGTCGAGCCCGAGGTGTAGATGACGTAGGCCAGGTTCTCCGGCCCGACGCCGGTCTCCGGCGCCTCCGCCGGAGCGGCAGCCAGCTCCTCCCGGAGCGCGTCCGGGACGAGGAGGGGCACCCCCGCGCTGGAGAAGTGCCCGGCCAGGTGCGCCTGCGTCAGGAGCAGGGCGGCCCCGCAGTCGCGCAGCATGGAGGCGCAGCGCTCGGCCGGGTAGGCGGGGTCCAGCGGGACGTAGGCGCCGCCGGCCTTGAGCACGGCCAGGATGCACAGGGCCATCTCGGGCCCCTTCTCCACGCCGATGCCCACGCGGGTCTCGGGGCCGACGCCGCGGCCTCGCAGCAGGTGCGCCAGGCGGTTGGCCTGCGCCTCCAGCTGCGCGTAGCTCAGACTCCGGTCCTCGAAGCGCACCGCCGCGGCTCCGGGCGTGCGCGAGGCCTGGGCGGAGAAGAGGTCGTGGATGCAGGCGTGGCGGGGGAAGTCGGCGGCGGTGGCGTTCCACGCCTCCAGCACCCGGGCGCGCTCGGCGCCGCGCAGCAGCGACAGCTCCGAGAGGCGGCGCTGCGGCCCGTCCGCCATGGCCTCCAGCACGAGGGCCAGGTGCCCGGCCATGCGCTCGATGGTGGCGTCGTCGAACAGCGCCTGGCGGAAGCGCAGCGCACCGCCCAGGCCCTCCGCCTTGTCGACCACGGTGAGGTCCAGGTCGAACTGTGCCAGCAGCTCCCCCCGGCCGAAGGGCTCCAGGCGCAGCGCGCCGAGCTCCAGGCCGGGAGCAAGCCCGCCGGCGCGCTCCAGGGCGAAGCTGACCTGGAAGACGGGCGAGTGCACCAGGCTGCGCTCCACGCCCAGCTCGTCCACCAGCCTCTCAAAGGGGAGCTCCTGGCGGTCGTACGCCCCCAGCGCCCTCTCCCGCACCCGCCCCACCAGTTCCCCCCAGGTGGGATCGCCCGACAGGTCGGTGCGCAGGGCCAGCATGTTGATGAAGAAGCCGATCAGCCCCTCCGTCTCCTGCCGCGTCCGCCCCGCGATGGGAGTGCCCACCACCACGTCCTCCTGCGCAGCGTAGCGGCCCAGCAGCGCCTGCCAGCCGGCCAGCAGCGTCATGAACAGCGTCGCTCCCTCGCGACGCGAGAGCTCCCGCAACCGCTGCGAAAGCTCGGACGACAGCGTGAAGGGATGACTCGCCGCGAGGGGGCTCTGCCCCGCCCTGCGCGGCTGGTCCGTGGGGATCTCCAGCAGCGGCGGCGCGCCGCCCAGCTGTTCCTTCCAGAAGCCGATCTGCGCTTCCAGCACGTCACCGCTGAGCCACTCGCGCTGCCACACCGCGAAGTCCGCGTACTGCACCGGCAGCTCGGGCAGACCGGGCGCCTCGCCCCGGCTGAAGGCGCCGTAGAGGACCGAGACCTCACGCACCAGCACGCCGCGGCTCCAGCCGTCGCTGACGATGTGGTGCAGGGTGAAGAGGAGCACATGGTCCTCCTCTTCCAGCCGCACCAGCGTACCGCGCAGCAGCGGGCCGCGTGCCAGGTCGAAGGGCCGCATGGCCTCCGCACCCGAAAGCCGCTTCGCCTCCGCCTGCCGCGCCTCCCCGGGGAGGCCCCGCAGGTCCACCATCGGCAGCGGGACCGGGCGGGGAGGATGGACCACCTGCACCGGCAGGCCGCCCTCCTCCGAGAAGGTCGTCCGCAGCGACTCGTGCCGCCGCACCAGCGCGTCCAGGCTCGCCCGCAGCACGCGCAGCTCCAGCGCGCCCCGCAGCCGCAGCGGGGACGGTATGTTGTAGGCGGCGCTGCCCGGATCGATCCGGTCCACCAGCCACAGCCGCTGCTGCGCGAACGACAGCGGCAGCGGCCCCTCCCTCACGACCGGTACGAGGGGTGGCGCCAGCAGCGCGCCCGTGCTGCGCAGCGCCTCGATCCGCACGGCCAGCCCCGCCACCGTCGGCGCCTCGAAGAGCGCCTTCAGCGGCACCTCCACCCCGAAGGCCGCCCGCACCCGCGAGACCACCTGCGTCGCCAGCAGACTGTGCCCGCCCAGCTCGAAGAAGCTCTCCTCCGCACCCACCCGCTCCAGGCGCAGCACCTCCGCCCAGATCCCCGCCAGCACCTCCTCCGCCGGCGTCCGCGGCGCCACGTACTCCGCTCCCGCACCCTGCTCCGGCGCCGGCAGCGCGCGCCGGTCCACCTTGCCGTTGGCGTTCAGCGGCAGCCGCTCCAGCACCACGAACGCGCCCGGCACCATGTGCTCCGGCAGACGCTCCCCCAGGCGCGCCCGCAGCTCGGCCGTCGACAGCTCCGCCCCCTCCTGCGGCACCACGTACGCCGCCAGCCGCTTCTGCCCGGGTACGTCCTCCCGTACCACCACCACCGCCTCGTGCACCCCCGCCACGCCCAGCAGCACCGCCTCGATCTCCCCCGGCTCGATGCGGAAGCCCCGCAGCTTGACCTGCGCGTCCACCCGGCCCAGGAACTCGTACTCCCCGTCCGGGCGACGCCGCACCCGGTCTCCCGTGCGGTACAGCCGCGCACCCGCCCCGGCCCCGAACGGGTCCGGCACGAACTTCTCCGCCGTCACCTCCGCCCGTCCCAGGTAGCCGCGCGCCACTCCCCCGCCCGCCAGGCACAGCTCGCCCGGCACCCCCACCGGCAGCAGGTTCCCCCCCGAATCCAGCACGTGCATCCCCACCCCCGGCAGCGCTCGCCCCACCATCTGCCAGTCGTAGCTCCTCCCGCGCTGCAGACCCGTCGCCGAGCTAATGATCGTGTTCTCCGTCGGCCCGTACATCACCCACACCTGCGCCTCCGGGAAGACGCCCTGCATCTGCTCCAGCAGGTCGGGCGCGACGGCGTCGCCCCCGACGAACACCCGGCGCATCCGCGCCAGCGTCCCCGGCCCGGCCTGCACCCGCGCCACCACCTCGCGCATCAGCGCCGGCACCGCGTGCACCGCCTCGACCCTCGCCAGCTCCTCCACCAGCGCCTCGACGTCCCGCACCGTCTCGCGCGCCAGCAGCCGCACCTGCCCGCCGCCCAGCAGGGGCGCGAAGACCTCGAACCCCCAGATGTCGAAGGCGTAGCTCGCCAGCACGGGCATCACCTCGCCCGCCCCGAAGCCGAAGGTGTCGCGCGTGCCCAGCAGCGTGGCCGCCAGGCTGGCGTGCTCCACCACCACCCCCTTGGGTCGGCCCGTGGAGCCCGAGGTGTAGATGACGTACGCCGCGTTGCCGATCTCGACCCCGCTCTGCGGCGCCCCCTCCGATTCGGCGGCGATCGCCTCATGGTCCGCGTCCAGGCGCACGACCTCCCCCTCGAACGGGGGAAGCGCGTCCACCAGCCCGCCCTGCGTGACCAGCAGGGCGGCCCCGGAGTCGGCCAGCGTGTACGCCAGGCGCTCGGCCGGGTAGTCCGGGTCCAGCGGCACGTAGCAGCCGCCCGCCTTGAGCACGCCCAGCACCCCCACCACCATCTCCACACCGCGCTCCACGCAGACGCCCACCCGCACCTCCGGGCCCACGCCCCGGCGGCGGAGGTGGTGCGCCAGCCGGTTGGCGGCGCGCTCCAGCTCACCCCACGTCAGCACCTCCCCGCCGGAGGAGACCGCCGGGGCGTCCGGCGCGCGCGCGGCCCGGTCCGCCAGCAGCTCGTGCACGCATGCAGGCGCGTGCCCCAGCGGCCCCGCGCCGGAGTCGGCCAGCAGCTGCGCCCGCTCGCTCCCGCGCAGCAGCGACAGCTCCGAGAGGCGCCGCCGCGGGTCGGCGGCCATCGCCTCCAGCACCGCCTCCAGGTGCCCTCCCATCCGCGCGATCGTGTCCGGCTGGAAGAGGGCCCGCCTGTAGACGAGCGTGCCGCCCAGCCCCTCTCCCGTGTCGGAGAACACCAGGTCCAGGTCGAACTTGGCGGTACCCTCCCCTCCGCCGAACGACCCCAGGCCGAGCGCCCCGAGCTCCAGCGGCTCACTGCTCTCGCCGCCGAAGAGGCTGAGGGTGAACATGGTCTGGAAAACGGGGGTGTGCGTGAGGCTGCGCTCCACCCCCAGCTCCTCCACCAGGCGCTCGAAGGGGAGGTCCTGGTGGTCGTACGCCCCCAGCGTCTCCTCCCGCACCTGCTCCAGCAGCCCACTCCAGGTGGGGTCCGCCCCCAGGCGGGCACGCAGCGCCAGCGTGTTGACGAAGAAGCCGATCAGCCCCTCCGTCTCGCGCCGGTTGCGCCCCGCGATCGGGGTGCCCACCACCACGTCCTCCTGCCCGGAGTACTTCGAGAGCAGCGCCTGCCAGCCGGCCAGCAGCGTCATGAACAGCGTCGCCCCCTCGCGACGCGCAAGCTCCCGCAACTGCTGCGACAGCTCGGACGACAGCGTGAAGGGGTGCCTTGCCGCGAGGGAGCTCTGCCCCGCCCTGCGAGGCCGGTCCGTGGGGATCTCCAGCAGCGGCGGCGCACCGGCCAGGCGCTCCCGCCAGAAGCCGATCTGCGCCTGCAGGATCTCCCCGCTGAGCCACTCGCGCTGCCACACCGCGAAGTCGGCGTACTGCACCGGCAGCTCGGGTAGACGAGGCGCCTCGCCCCGGCTGAAGGCGGCGTAGAGGACCGAGACCTCGCGCACCAGCACGCCGCGGCTCCAGGCGTCGCTGACGATGTGGTGCATGTTGAAGAGGAGCACGTGGTCCTCCTCGCCCAGGCGCACCAGCGTGCCGCGCAGCAGCGGGCCGCGCGCCAGGTCGAACGGCCGCATGGCCTCCGCGCCCGAGAGCCGCTTCGCCTCCGGCTGCCGCGCTTCCTCGGGCAGGCCCCGCAGGTCCACGGTCGGCAGCGGGACCCGGCGGGGAGGATGGACCACCTGTACGGGCCTTCCGCCCTCCTCCGAGAAGACCGTCCGCAGCGTCTCGTGCCGCTCGCACCAGCGCGTCCAGGCTCGCCCGCAGCACGGGCAGCTCCAGCACGCCCCGCAGGCGCAGCGGAGACGGCATGTTGTAGGCGGGGCTGTCCGGCTCGATCCGGTCCACCAGCCACAGCCGCTGCTGCGCGAACGACAGCGGCAGCGGTGCGCCGTCGCGCGGCACCGGTACGATGGGCGGTGCCAGCCGGGTGCCGTCGCTGCGCAGCGCCTCGATGCGCCGCGCCAGCCCTGCCACGGTGGGCGCCTCGAAGAGCGCCTTCAGCGGCACTTCCACCCCGAAGGCCACCCGCACCCGCGAGATCACCTGCGTCGCCAGCAGGCTGTGCCCACCCAGCCCGAAGAAGTTCTCCTCGACGCCGACGCGCTCCACCCCCAGCACTTCCGCCCAGATCCCCGCCAGAAGCTCCTCCCCCACCGAGCGGGGAGCCGCGTACGCCTCGTCCGTCGTCCTTTCGGGGGCCGGCAGCGCACGCCGGTCGATCTTGCCGTTGGCGGTGACCGGCAGCTGCTCCAGCACCACGTACGCCCCCGGCACCATGTACTCCGGCACCTGCTCCGCCACGTGCGCCCGCAGCTGCCCCGCCGCGAGCTCCGCCCCCGCCTCCGGGACCACGTACGCCACCAGCCGCTGCTGCCCCGGCGCGTCCTCGCGCAGCAGCACCACGGCCTCCCTGACCTGCGGATGGCCGCGCAGGGTCGCCTCGATCTCCCCCAGCTCCACCCGGTAGCCGCGCACCTTGACCTGGAAGTCGCTCCGCCCCAGGAACTCCACCTCCCCGTCCGCACGACGCCGCCCCACGTCTCCCGTGCGGTACAGGCGCGCACCCGCCACCCCGCGGTGCGGGTCCGGCACGAAGCGCTCGGCCGTCAGATCCGGCCTGCCCAGGTAGCCGCGCACCACCCCCACCCCGCCGATGTACAGCTCCCCCGCCACCCCGATCGGCACCGGCTCCTGCCAGGCGTCCAGCACGTACAGCTGGGTGTTCGCCACCGCGCGCCCGATCGGCGGATCGCCTCCCTCCGCCGTGTACGCGCTGGAGGTCATGCGGATGCTCGCCTCCGTGGCGCCATACCCGTTGAAGAAGCGGCGCCCCTCGCCCCAGCGCCGCACCTGCTCCACCGGCAGCACCTCACCGCCCGTAACGATGACCTTCAGCTCCGGGAGCGCCTCGACCGGCGTGACGGCCAGTGCCGAGGGCATGGTCTTGAGGTGGGTGATCCGCTCCTCGCGCAGCGTCCGCAGCAGGTCCTCGCCGGGCATCATCGCCTCGCGGCGGGCCAGCACCAGCTCCGCCCCGTTGCACAGCGCCGTGAAGATGTCGGCCACCGAGGCGTCGAAGTGCAGCGGAGCGTAGGCCAGGTTCCGCTCGCCGGGGGCGGCGCCGTAGACCCTGCCCAGCTCCAGAAAGGTGTTGCCCACGCCGCGGTGCTCCACCAGCACCCCCTTGGGGCGCCCGGTCGAGCCCGAGGTGTAGATCACGTACGCCAGGTTGTCGGGACCTGCCCCGGTGAGTGGCGCCTCTTCGCTCTCCCGCGTGAGGGAATCGGTCTCGGCGTCCACGACCAGGAGCGGGACGCCGCAGCCCTCCAGCCGCTCCACGAGCGCCGCCTGCGTGAGCAGGAGCACGGGCGCGGCGTCGCCGAGCATGTAGGCGCGACGCTCGGCGGGGAGCTCGGGGTCCAGCGGCAGGTAGGCGCCGCCGGCCAGGAGCACGCCCAGCACGGCCACGACCACCTCCGGCGCCGCCTCCATGCAGATGGCCACGCGGGTCTCGGGGCCGACGCCCTCCCGCCGCAGCCGGTTGGCCAGCTGCGCCGCGCGGGCGTACAGCTCCGTGTAGGTGAGGGAGCGACCCTCGAAGCGCAGCGCGGGCGCATCGGGGGTGCGCAGGAGCTGCGCGTGCACCCGCTCGTGGATGCACAGCTCGCCCGTGTAGCCGGTGTCGGGTCCGTTCCAGGCGTGCAGGAGCTGCGCTCGCTCGGCGCCGCGCAGCAGCGACACCTCCGAGAGGCGCTGCCCCGAGCGTGCGGCCATCGCGTCCAGCAGCACCTCCAGGTGGGCAGCCATGCGCGCGACCGTCTCCGCCTCGAACAGCCCCGTCCGGTAGGCCAGCAACCCACCGAGCCCCTCCCCCTCCTCCGTCACGGTCAGGTTCAGGTCGAACTTCGTCACTCCCGCCGCTCGTCCCCACCGCTCCAGCGCCAGCCCGCCCAGCTCCAGCCCGTCGTCTTCCCTCCCGGACCTCTGCAGGGCGAAGATGGCCTGGAAGACGGGCGAGTGCACCAGGCTGCGCTCCACGCCCAGCTCGTCCACCAGCCTCTCGAAGGGGAGCTCCTGGTGGTCGTACGCCCCCAGCGCCCTCTCCCGCACCCGTCCCAGCAGCTCCCCCCAGGTGGGATCGCCCGACAGGTCGGCGCGCATGGCCAGCATGTTGACGAAGAAGCCGATCAGCCCCTCCGTCTCCTGCCGGGTTCGCCCCGCGATGGGGGTGCCCACCACCACGTCGTCCTGCGCGGCGTAGCGGCCCAGCAGCACCTGCCAGCCGGCCAGCAGCGTCATGAACAGCGTCGCTCCCTCGCGACGCGAGAGCGCCCGCAGCCCGTCCGACAGCTCGGGAGACACGACGAAGGGATGGCTCCCCCCCGCGCGCCCTGGGCCGCGGAGCGCGGGCGGTCCGTGGAGACCGTCAGCAGCGGGGGCGCGCCGCCCAGCTGTTCCTTCCAGAAGCCGATGTGCGCCTCCAGCACGTCACCGCTGAGCCACTCGCGCTGCCACACCGCGAAGTCCGCGTACTGCACCGGCAGCTCGGGGAGCGGCGAGGGCTCGCCCCGGCTGAAGGCGGCGTAGAGGGCCGAGACCTCGCGCACCAGCACCTGCATGCTCCAGCCGTCGCTGACGACGTGATGCAGGGTGAAGAGGAGCAGGTGGTCCTCCTCGTCCAGCCGAACGAGCGTGCTCCGCAGCAGCGGGCCGCCCGCCAAGTCGAAGGGCCGCATGGCCTCCGCACCGGAGAGCCGCTTCGCCTCCGCCTGCCGCGCTTCCTCGGGCAGGCCCCGCAGATCCACCCTCGGCAGCGGGACCCGGCGGGGAGGATGGACCACCTGTATGGGCCTGCCGCCCTCCTCCGAGAAGGTCGTCCGCAGCGTCTCGTGCCGCTCGCACCAGCGCGTCCAGGCTCGCCCGCAGCACGGGCAGCTCCAGCGCGCCCCGCAGCCGCAGCGGGAACGACATGTTGTAGGCGGCGCTGTCCGGCTCGATCCGGTCCACCAGCCACAGCCGCTGCTGCGCGAACGACAGCGGCAGCGGTGCGCCGTCGCGCGGCACCGGTACGATGGGCGGCGCCAGCAGCGCGCCCGTGCTGCGCAGCGCCTCGATCCGCACGGCCAGCCCCGCCACCGTCGGCGCCTCGAAGAGCGCCTTCAGCGGCACCTCCACCCCGAAGGCCGCCCGCACCCGCGAGACCACCTGCGTCGCCAGCAGACTGTGCCCGCCCAGCTCGAAGAAGCTCTCCTCCGCACCCACCCGCTCCAGGCGCAGCACCTCCGCCCAGATCCCCGCCAGCACCTCCTCCGCCGGCGTCCGCGGCGCCACGTACTCCGCTCCCGCACCCTGCTCCGGCGCCGGCAGCGCGCGCCGGTCCACCTTGCCGTTGGGGCTCAGCGGCAGCCGCTCCAGCACCACGAACGCGCCCGGCACCATGTGCTCCGGCAGACGCTCCCCCAGGCGCGCCCGCAGCTCGGCCGTCGACAGCTCCGCCCCCTCCTGCGGCACCACGTACGCCGCCAGCCGCTTCTGCCCGGGTACGTCCTCCCGTACCACCACCACCGCCTCGTGCACCCCCGCCACGCCCAGCAGCACCGCCTCGATCTCCCCCGGCTCGATGCGGAAGCCCCGCAGCTTGACCTGCGCGTCCACCCGGCCCAGGAACTCGTACTCCCCGTCCGGGCGACGCCGCACCCGGTCTCCCGTGCGGTACAGCCGCGCACCCGCCCCGGCCCCGAACGGGTCCGGCACGAACTTCTCCGCCGTCACCTCCGCCCGTCCCAGGTAGCCGCGCGCCACTCCCCCGCCCGCCAGGCACAGCTCGCCCGGCACCCCCACCGGCAGCAGGTTCCCCCCCGAATCCAGCACGTGCATCCCCACCCCCGGCAGCGCTCGCCCCACCATCTGCCAGTCGTAGCTCCTCCCGCGCCGCAGACCCGTCGCCGAGCTAATGATCGTGTTCTCCGTCGGCCCGTACATCACCCACACCTGCGCCTCCGGGAAGACGCCCTGCATCTGCTCCAGCAGGTCGGGCGCGACGGCGTCGCCCCCGACGAACACCCGGCGCATCCGCGCCAGCGTCCCCGGCCCGGCCTGCACCCGCGCCACCACCTCGCGCATCAGCGCCGGCACCGCGTGCACCGCCTCGACCCTCGCCAGCTCCTCCACCAGCGCCTCGACGTCCCGCACCGTCTCGCGCGCCAGCAGCCGCACCTGCCCGCCGCCCAGCAGGGGCGCGAAGACCTCGAACCCCCAGATGTCGAAGGCGTAGCTCGCCAGCACGGGCATCACCTCGCCCGCCCCGAAGCCGAAGGTGTCGCGCGTGCCCAGCAGCGTGGCCGCCAGGCTGGCGTGCTCCACCACCACCCCCTTGGGTCGGCCCGTGGAGCCCGAGGTGTAGATGACGTACGCCGCGTTGCCGACGCCGACCCCGCTCTGCGGCGCCCCCTCCGATTCGGCGGCGATCGCCTCATGGTCCGCGTCCAGGCGCACGACCTCCCCCTCGAACGGGGGAAGCGCGTCCACCAGCCCGCCCTGCGTGACCAGCAGGGCGGCCCCGGAGTCGGCCAGCGTGTACGCCAGGCGCTCGGCCGGGTAGTCCGGGTCCAGCGGCACGTAACAGCCGCCCGCCTTGAGCACGCCCAGCACCCCCACCACCATCTCCACACCGCGCTCCAGGCAGACGCCCACCCGCACCTCCGGGCCCACGCCCCGGCGGCGGAGGTGGTGCGCCAGCCGGTTGGCGGCGCGCTCCAGCTCACCCCACGTCAGCACCTCCCCGCCGGAGGAGACCGCCGGGGCGTCCGGCGCGCGCGCGGCCCGGTCCGCCAGCAGCTCGTGCACGCATGCAGGCGCGTGCCCCAGCGGCCCCGCGCCGGAGTCGGCCAGCAGCTGCGCCCGCTCGCTCCCGCGCAGCAGCGACAGCTCCGAGAGGCGCCGCCGCGGGTCGGCGGCCATCGCCTCCAGCACCGCCTCCAGGTGCCCTCCCATCCGCGCGATCGTGTCCGGCTGGAAGAGGGCCCGCCTGTAGACGAGCGTGCCGCCCAGCCCCTCTCCCGTGTCGGAGAACACCAGGTCCAGGTCGAACTTGGCGGCACGCTCGCCCCCACCGAACGGCTCCAGCCCGAGCTCTCCCAGCTCCAGCCGCCCGCCGCTGCCGCCGAACAGGTTCAGCGTGAAAACCGCCTGGAAGACCGGTGTGTGCGTGAGGCTGCGCTCCACGCCCAGCTCCTCGATCAACCGTTCGAAAGGCAGCTCCTGATGCTCGTACGCGCCCAGCGTCTCCCCCCTCACCCGCCCCAGCAGCTCGGCCCAGGTGGGATCTCCCGCCAGCCGGGCGCGCAGCGCCAGCATGTTGACGAAGAAGCCGATCAGCCCTTCCGTCTCGCGCCGGGAGCGCCCCGCGATGGGGGTGCCCACCACCACGTCCTCCTCCCCCGCGTAGCGGGCCAGCAGCACCTGCCAGCCGGCCAGCAGCGTCATGAACAGCGTTGCCCCCTCGCGGCGCGAGAGCGCCCGCAGCTGCGTCGACAGCTCCGGGGAGAGATGGAGGCGGTGGCTGGCCGCGAGCGGGCTCTGCCCGGCGGCGCGCGGGTGGTCGACCGGGATCTCCAGCAGCGGCGGCGCGCCAGCGAGCCTTTCCCGCCAGTAGCCGACCTGCGCCTCCAGCACTTCTCCACGCAGCCGGCTGCGCTGCCAGACCGCATAGTCGGCGTACTGCACCGGGAGCTCCGGGAGTGGCGACGGCTCTCCACGGCTGAAGGCGGCGTAGAGGGCAGAGACCTCGCGCACCAGCACCTGCATGCTCCAGCCGTCGCTTACCACGTGGTGCAGCGTGAAGAGGAGCACGTGGTCGGTCTCCCCCAGGCGCAGCAGCGTGCTCCGCAGCAGCGGCCCCCGCGCCAGGTCGAAGGGGCGCAGCGCCTCCTCCTCGACGAGTCTCCGCGCGGCCGGCTCCCGTTCCGCCTCCGGCAGCTCCCGCAGGTCGAGCACGGGCAGCGGCACCGGGGCCGCCGGGTGGATGACCTGCACGGGCCCGCCGCCCCGCTCCGCGAGGGTGGTCCGCAGCGCCTCGTGCCGCAGCACCAGCTCGCCGATGCCGTCCCGCAGGGCGGCGGCGTCCAGCACGCCGCTCAGCCGCAGCGCGAAGGGCATGTTGTAGGCGGGGCTGCCGGGATCCAGGCGGTCCACCACCCACAGCCGCTGCTGCGCGAACGACAGCGGCAGCGGCCCCTCCCGCGACACCCGCTCGATCGGCGGCGCCACCGGGCCGGAGCCCTCGCCGCGGAGCGCCTCGATGCGCTCGGCCAGCCCCGCCACGGTGGGCGCCTCGAAGAGCGCCCGCAGCGGCACCTCCACTTCGAACGCCTGCCGCGCACGCGAGACCACCTGCGTGGCCAGCAGCGAGTGCCCGCCCAGCTCGAAGAAACCCTCCTCCACCCCCACCCGCTCCACGCCCAGCACCTCCTCCCAGATCCCCGCCAGCACCTCCTCCACAGGCGTCCTCGGCGCCACGTACCGATCCTCCGCCGACCCGTACGCCGGCGCCGGCAGCGCCTTCACGTCCAGCTTGCCGTTCGGCGTGAGCGGCAGCGACTCCAGCGAGACGAAGGCGGACGGCACCATGTACTCCGGGAGGCTCCGGCGCAGGTGGTCTCGCAGCGCGTCCGCGTCCGCCCCGCCCACCACGTACGCTACCAGGCGCTGCTCGCCCGGCTCGTCCTCGCGCACGATCACCCGCGCCTCGCGCACCTCCGGGTGCGCCGAGAGCACCGCCTCGATCTCCCCGGGCTCGATACGGAAGCCGCGCACCTTGACCTGCTCGTCCACCCGCCCGACGAACTCCAGGCGCCCGTCCGCCCTCCAGCGCAGCCGGTCCCCCGTGCGGTACATCCGCGCGCCCGGCTCCGCGGCGAACGGGTCCGCCACGAAGCGCTCTGCCGTAAGCTCCGGACGGTCCAGGTAGCCGCGCACCACGCCGTCGCCGCCGACATACGCCTCACCCGGGACGCCCACCGGCACCGGCTCCAGCGCCGTGTCCAGCAGGTAGATTCGCTGGTTCCCCGTCGCGCGGCCCACGGACACGGTCAGCGCGTCCTCGGCCACGTGCTCCACCTGCTCGTACGAGCACCAGGCGGTGGTCTCCGTGGGACCGTACATGTGCAGCAGCCGCTGCGGCCTGCCTGCCGCGAGCAGGCGCCGCACGCTGTCGGCGTCGGCCGCCTGACCACCGAAGAGCACCTCCCGCAGCGGCGCGAAGATGTCCGGCTGCTCGCGCGAGAGCTGGTTCAGCAGCGCCGTCGTCTGGTACAGCGTGGTGATGCGCTCCCTGCGCAGCGTCTCGCGGAACGCGGCGGGAGAGAGGAGCACGTCGCGGGGGATACCCACCAGGGTGGCGCCGTTCATGAGCGCGCCCCACGCCTCGAAGGTCAGCGCATCGAAGCTGGCGTTGGACGCCTGCGCCACGCGGTCTCCCGGGCCGAACTGCACGTAGTCCGTCTCCACGGCGAGCTGCACGACGTGGCGGTGGGCCACCATGACGCCCTTGGGACGCCCCGTGCTCCCGCTCGTGTAGACGATGTACGCCAGGTTCCCGGCAGTCGCACCGCTGCGCGGCGTATCGGTGGGCTCCTGCGCGATCACGCCGTCCGCCTCGTCGAGGCAGACGACCGGCACGCCGCCCGCCTCCGTCGCGAAGGCGACGTCGCTGCGGCTGAGGAGCACGCGCACGCTGCTGTCCCCCAGCATCAGCGCCAAGCGCTCGGCCGGGTAGCCCGGGTCCAGCGGCACGTAACAGCCGCCGGCCTTGAGGACGGCCAGGATGGAGACGATCAGCTCCATGCCGCGCTCCAGCAGCACGCCCACGCGCACCTCCGGACCGACGCCCAGCCCGGCCAGGTGGTGCGCCAGCCGGTTCGCGCGCGAGTCCAGCTCGGCGTAGCTCAGCTCCACGTCGTCCCAGGCCAGCGCCACCGCCTCGGGCCTCGCCCGCACCTGCGCCTCGAACAGCTCGTGGATGCAGACCCCGCGCGGGTACGGCCGGTCGGTCCGGTTCCATTCCTCCACCACCTGCGCGCGCTCGGCTCCGCTCAGCAGCGACAGCTCCGAGAGGCGCCGCTCCGGCGTGGAGACCATCGCCTCCAGCACCCTCTCCAGGTGCCCCGCCATGCGCGCCATCGTGTCCGCTTCGAAGAGCTCCACGCGGTAGGACAGCCCCCCGCCCAGTGCGTCCCCGGCGTCGTGAAGAGACAGGTCCAGGTCGAACTTGGCCGCACGCTCTCCTCCCCCGAACGGCTCCAGGCTGAGCTCCCCCAGCTCCAGGCGCTCGCCGTTCGCGTGGGACTGGCTCACGGAGAAGATGGCCTGGAACACCGGTGCGTGCGTGAGGCTGCGCTCCACGGACAGCTCCTCCACCAGCCGCTCGAACGGCAGCTCCTGGTGGTCGTAGGCTCCCAGCGTCGTCGTCCGCGTGGCTCCCAGCAGCTCGGTCCAGGTGGGATCGGCGCGCAGGTCGGCGCGCAGCGCGAGCATGTTGACGAAGAAGCCGATCAGCCCCTCGGTCTCGCTCCGGTTCCGCCCCGCGATGGGAGTGCCCACCACCACGTCGTCCTGCCCGGAGTACTTCGAGAGCAGCGCCTGCCATGCGGCCAGCAGCGTCATGAACAGCGTCGCGCCTTCCCGGCGCGAGAGCTCGCGCAACCCCTGCGCGAGGGCGGCGGGAAGTACGAAGGGGTGCTTCGCCAGCAGCCGACTCGGCCGGGCAGTGCGCGGACGGTCGGTGGGAATCTCCAGCAGCGGCGGCGCGCCGGCGAGGCGCTCCTTCCACCAGCCGATGTGCTCCTGCAGGGTCTTGCCGCTGAGCCAGGCGCGCTGCCACACCGCGTAGTCGGCATACTGCACCTCCAGCTCCGGAAGGTGCGGCTCCTCGCCCCGGCTGAAGGCGCGGTAGAGGGCGGAAACCTCGCGCACCAGCACGCTCCGGCTCCAGGCGTCGCTGACGATGTGGTGCAGCGTGAAGAGCAGTACGTGGTCCTCGTCCCCGAGACGCAGCAGCACGGTGCGCAGCAGTGGTCCGGTGCCCAGGTCGAACGGCCGCATCGACTCCTCTTCCACCAGCCGCACCGCTTCCCGCTCCGCTTCCGCCAGGCCCCGCAGGTCCAGCTCCACGAGGGGTACGGGAGAGGGCGGGTGGATGACCTGCACGGGCCCGCCGTGGCGCTCGGCGAACGTGGTGCGCAGGATCTCGTGCCGCCGCGCCAGCGCGTCCAGGCAGGCCCTCAGCGCCGCAGCGTCCAGCACGCCCTGCAGGCGCATCGAGAACGGTACGTTGTACGCGGGGCTGCCCGGCTCCAGCCGATCCACCAGCCACAGCCGCTGCTGCGCGAACGACAGGGGCGCGGGGCCGTCGGAGGTCCGACGGGGAATCACCTCCTGAACGGCTTTGCTTCTCTCCCGCAGGATCTTCTCCAGGAGCGCCTGTCTCTTCGCGGACGAAAGCTGCGCGGACGCTTCGGTGACACTGGCGGTGGGTCGGTCGCTCATGTGCGGCAATGGCAATGTTGAAGGATCGCGGACTCTACCGCGCTGCCGGGTCCTGCTCGGGGTCCAGCTCCAGGTGCTCCGCCATCTGGTCGGCGTCCAGGGTGCCGATCAGCCGGTCCTCCACGATCCTCGTCAGGGCTTCCACGGTGGGCTGCTCGAACAGGGCACTCAACGGCACCTCGATGCCCAGCGTCTTCCGCAGCCGTGAGACCACCTGCGTCGCCAGCAGCGAGTGCCCGCCCAGCTGGAAGAAGTTCTCCGTCACCCCCACGCGCTCCAGCCGCAGCAGCTCCGCCCAGATCTCCGCCACGAGCTCTTCCACCGCCGTGCGCGGCGCCACGTATTCTTCTTCGGACGCGCGCTCCGGAGCCGGCAGCGCGCGCCGGTCGATCTTGCCGTTGCTCGTCACCGGCAGCTGCTCCAGCACCACGAACGCTCCGGGCACCATGTACTCCGGCAGCCGCTCCGCCAGGTATGCCCGCAGCCGCGCCAGGTGCCCGCGCAGATCCGCCGCGGTGAGATCCGCCCCTGCCTCGCCCGCCACGTAGGCCACCATCCGCGGCTGCCCCGGCACGTCCTCCCGCAGCAGCACGACGGCCTCCCTCACCTGCTCGTGCCCTCGCAGCACGGCCTCGATCTCTCCCAGCTCCACCCGGTACCCGCGCACCTTCACCTGGTGGTCCGTCCGCCCCAGGAACTCGATCTCCCCGTCCGCGCGCCGCCGCCCCACGTCCCCCGTCCGGTACAGCCGCGCCCCCGCCACCCCCCGGTGCGGGTCCGGTACGAAGCGCTCCGCCGTCAGCTCCGGCCGCCCCAGGTAGCCGCGCGCCATTCCCACTCCCCCGATGTACAGCTCCCCCGCCACTCCCACCGGCACCGGCTCCAGCCGACCGTCCAGCACGTACAGCTGCGTGTTCGCCACCGCCCGCCCGATCGGCGGGTCGCCCCCCTCCCACGAGTACGCGCTCGACGTCATGCGGATCCCCGCCTCCGTCGCCCCGTACCCGTTGAAGAAGCGCCGCCCCTCGCCCCAGCGCCTCACCAGCTCCGCCGCCAGCACCTCGCCCCCGGTCACGATCACCTTCAGCTCCGGCAGCGCCTCCACCGGCGTGACCGCCAGCGCCGAGGGCATGATCTTCAGGTGCGTGATCCGCTCCTCCCTCAGCACCCTCAGCAGCTCCTCGCCCGGCAGCATCGCCTCGCGGCGCGCCAGCACCAGCTCCGCTCCGTTGCACAGCGCCGTGAACAGGTCGGCCACCGAGGCGTCGAAGTGCAGCGGCGCGTAGGCCAGGTTCCGCTCGCCGACGCCGGCGCCGTAGACGCGGCCCAGCTCCAGAAAGGTGTTGCCCACGCCGCGGTGCTCCACCAGCACCCCCTTAGGGCGCCCGGTCGAGCCCGAGGTGTAGATCACGTACGCCAGGTTGTCGGGCCCGACGCCGGTCTCCGGCGCCTCCGTGCTTTCCTGCGCGATGCGCCCGGCTTCCGCGTCGACCACCAGGAGCGGCACGCCCCAGTCCCGCAGGCGCTCCGCGAGCGCCGTCTGCGTGAGCAGAAGGGCCGGGCGCGGCGTCGCCGAGCATGTAGGCGCGACGCTCGGCGGGGAGCTCGGGGTCCAGCGGCAGGTAGGCGCCGCCGGCCAGGAGCACGCCCAGCACGGCCACGACCACCTCCGGCGCCGCCTCCATGCAGATGGCCACGCGGGTCTCGGGGCCGACGCCCTCCCGCCGCAGCCGGTTGGCCAGCTGCGCCGCGCGGGCGTACAGCTCCGTGTAGGTGAGGGAGCGACCCTCGAAGCGCAGCGCGGGCGCATCGGGGGTGCGCAGGAGCTGCGCGTGCACCCGCTCGTGGATGCACAGCTCGCCCGTGTAGCCGGTGTCGCGCCCGTTCCAGGCGTGCAGCAGCTGCGCTCGCTCGGCGCCGCGCAGCAGCGGCACCTCCGAGAGACGACGCCCGGGCGCGGAGACCATGGCCTCCAGCAGCACTTCCAGGTGGGCTGCCATGCGCGCGGCCGTCGACGCCTCGTACAGCCCCGCGCGGTACGTGAGCGTGCCGCCGAGCTCCTCCTCCGCCTCCACCATCGTCAGGGTGAGGTCGAACCGGGCGGTCCTCTCGCCTCGCCCGAACGGCTCCAGCTCCACCTCGCCGAGCGACAGCTCCTCGCGCAGGCTGGAGCGGTCCAGCGCGAAGACCACCTGGAAGAGCGGCGAGTGCGTCGGGCTGCGCTCCGTGACCAGCTCGTCCACCAGGCGCTCGAAGGGCAGCTCCTGGTGGTCGAACGCCCCCAGCACCGTGTCCCGCACCTGGTCCAGCAGCTCCGTCCAGGTGGAGTCGGCGCCCAGGTCGGCCCGCAGGGCCAGCATGTTCACGAAGAAGCCGATCAGCCCCTCGGTCTCGCGGTGACTGCGGCCCGCGATGGGGGTGCCGACGACCACGTCCTCCTGCCCCGCGTAGCGAGCCAGCAGGCTCTGCCAGCCGGCCAGCAGCGTCATGAACAGCGTCGTCCCCGCGCGCCGCGAGAGCGCCCGCAGCCCCTGCGACACCTCGGCGGCCACGCCGAAGCGGTGCGTCCCCGCGCGAGCGCTCCGCCCGGAGGAGCGCGGACGGTCCGTGGGGAGGGTCAGCAGCGGTGGAGCGCCCCCCAGCCTGTCCCGCCAGAAGCCGAGCTGCTCCTCCAGCACGGCACCGCTCAGCCAGTCGCGCTGCCACATGGCGTAGTCGGCGTACTGCACCGGCAGCTCCGGGAGCCGTGGCGTCTCGCCGAGGCTGAAGGCGGTGTAGAGGGTGGAGACCTCGCGCACCAGCACCTGCATGCTCCAGCCGTCGCTGACCACGTGGTGGATGGTGAAGCAGAGCACGTGCTCCTTCTCCCCCAGGCGCAGCAGCGTGGCGCGCAGCAGCGGACCCCGCGCCAGGTCGAACGGGCGCAGCGCCTCCTCGCCGACGAGCCTCCGCGCGGCCGGCTCCCGCTCCGCCTCCGGCAGCTCCCGCAGGTCGAGCACGGGGAGCGGCACCGGGGCGGCCGGGTGGATCACCTGCACGACCGCGCCGTCCTGCTCGGCGAACGTCGTGCGCAGCGTCTCGTGCCGCCGCACCAGCGCGTCCAGGCTCGCCCGCAGCGCGGCCGTGTCCAGCGCGCCGTGCAGCCGCAGCGCGGAGAACAGGTTGTAGGCGGGGCTCCGCGGGTCCAGCTGGTCCACCACCCACAGCCGCTGCTGCGCGAAGGACACGGGAAGCGGCCCTCCGCGCGCGACACGCTCGATCGGCGGCCCGGCCACCGCGCCGGTGCTCCGCAGCACCTCGATGCGCCCGGCGAGTCCGGCGACGGTGGGCGCCTCGAACAGCGCGCGCAGCGGCACCTCCACCCCGAACGCCTGCCGGGCACGCGAGACCACCCGCGTCGCCAGCAGGGAGTGCCCTCCCAGGTCGAAGAAGCTCTCCTCCACGCCCACCCGCTCCACGCCCAGCAGCTCCGCCCAGATCCCCGCCAGCACCTCCTCGACGGTCGTCCGCGGCGCCACGTAGGCGGCGCTCTCCGCCTCCGGCGCGGGGAGCGCCCGCCGGTCGACCTTTCCGTTGGGGGTGAGCGGAATGCTCTCCAGCACCACGAACGCGCCCGGCACCATGTGCTCCGGGAGGCGCTCCCGCAGCGCGGCGCGCAGCTCCGCCGCCGCCGGCGAAGCTCCTTCCCCGGCCACCACGTAGGCCACCAGGCGCCGGTCGCCCTGCGGGCCCTCGCGCACCACGGCCACGGCCTCGCGCACCCGCGGCTGCGCACGCAGCGCCGCCTCGATCTCGCCCGGCTCGATGCGGAAGCCCCTCACCTTGACCTGCTGGTCGGTGCGCCCCAGGTACTCCAGCACGCCGTCCACGCGCCGGCGCACCCGGTCCCCCGTCCGGTACAGGCGTGCCCCCGGCTCGCGCGAGAAGGCGTCCGGGATGAACCGGGCGGCCGTCAGCTCCGGGCGCCCCAGGTAGCCCCGCGCCACCCCTTCACCGCCGATGTACAGCTCGCCGGGCACGCCCGCCGGCACCGGCTCCAGGCCGGCGTCCAGCAGGTAGAGCCGGGTGTTGGCGATCGGCGCCCCGATGGATACCGCGCCCCCCCCGGGCTCCACGCGCTCCACGGTGGACCAGATGGTCGTTTCGGTGGGCCCGTACAGGTTCCACAGCTCGCCGGTCACACCGAGCAGCCGGTCCGCCAGCTCCCGCGGCAGCGCCTCGCCTCCGCACAGCGCCTTCAGCCCCGGCGCCCCCTCCCACCCGGCGTCCAGCAGCATCCGCCAGCTCGCCGGGGTGGCCTGCATGGTCGTGGCCCCGCTCGCCGCGACCGCTTCCCGCAGCCGGGCCCCGTCGGAAGCGGTCTCCCGGTCCGCGAGCACCACGCGCGCGCCCGTGGTCAGCGGGAGGAACAGCTCCAGGGCGGCGATGTCGAAGGAAAGCGTGGTCACCGCCAGCAGCGTGTCCCGCGCCGAGAGCCCCGGGCGCAGGCGCATGCTGTCCAGGAAGTTGACCACCGCGCGGTGCGGGACGACGACGCCCTTGGGGGTGCCGGTGGAGCCGGAGGTGTAGATCACGTACGCCGCGTTCCCCGCGTCCACCGCACCCGGGGGCGGCGTGGACGGCTCGTCCGCGGCGTCCGCGGCTTCGTCGGTGTCGAGGCACAGCCGGACCCCGGCGAACGGAGGGAGCGCGGCGGCGAGACGCGACTGCACGAGCAGCACGGAAGCGCCCGAGTCGCCGAGCATGTAGGCCAGCCGCTCGGGCGGATAGGAGGGATCCAGCGGCAGGTAGGCGGCGCCGGCCTTGAGCACCGCGAGCAGCCCCACCACCATCTCCGGGCCGCGCTCCACGCACACCCCGACGCGCGCCTCCGGCTTCACGCCGAGGGCCACCAGGCGGTGCGCCAGCCGGCTGGAGCGACCCTCCAGCTCGGCGTAGGTCAGCGTTCCGCCCCCGGCGACGACCGCCACCGCCTCCGGGGTGCGCGCCGCCTGGTCGGCGACCAGCTCGTGGACGCAGCGCTCGCGGGGGAAGTCGGCGGAGGTGGCGTTCCACGCCTCCAGCACCCGCTCGCGCTCGGCCCCGCGCAGCAGCGAGGCCTCGGAGATCCTCCGCCCGGGAGCCTCCACCATGGCCTCCAGCAGCGCCTCCAGGTGCTCCGCCATGCGCGCGATCGTCCCCGTCTCGAAGAGCGCTTCGCGGTATTCGAGGGCCGCCCCGAGCGCCTCCGGCCGGTCCGACACCACCAGCCCCAGGTCGTACCTCGCCACTCCCCCCCGGACCCCGAACGAGGCCAGCTCCAGCTCTCCCAGCGACAGCCGCTCCCGCTCGTCGTCCAGCCGGTTCAGCGCGAAGGTCGCCTGGAAGACGGGCGAGTGCGTCAGGCTGCGCTCCACGCTCAGCTCCTCGACCAGCCGCTCGAAGGGCAGCTCCTGGTGCGCGTACGCCCCGAGCGCGCTCCCGCGCACCCGCCCCAGCAGCTCGCCCCAGGTGGGATCGCCGGAGAGGTCGCCGCGAAGCGCCAGCATGTTGACGAAGAAGCCGATCAGCCCCTCCGTCTCGTGCCGGCTCCGCCCCGCGATCGGGGTGCCCACCACCACGTCCTCCTGCCCGGCGTAGCGTCCCAGCAGCGCCTGCCACGCGGCGAGAACGGTCATGAACAGCGTGGCCCCCTCGCGCCGGGAGAGCGCCCGCAGCCCGTCCGGCACCCCGGCAGGGAGGAGGAAGGGAAGGCTCGCCTCGCGTGGGCTCAGCCCCACCCTGCGCGCGTGGTCCAGCGGGATCTCCAGCAGCGGCGGCGCATCCGCCAGCTCCTCCTTCCAGAAGCCGATCTGCGCCTCCAGCGTCTCGCCGCGGAGCCGGTCGCGCTGCCAGACGGCGTAGTCGGCGTACTGCACCGGCAGCTCCGGCAGGCGCGGCGTCTCGCCCCGGCTGAAGGCGGCGTACAGGGCCGTGACCTCGCGCACGAGCACCTGCATGCTCCAGCCGTCGCTGACCACGTGGTGCAGCGTGAAGCAGAGCACGTGGTCGTCGCCGTCCAGGCGCAGCAGCGTGCAGCGCAGCAGCGGCCCGCGCGCCAGGTCGAAGGGGCGCAGCGCCTCCTCCGCCGCCAGACGCTCCGCCTCGACCTCCCGCCCCGCCCGCGGCAGCTCCCCCAGGTCCAGCTCCACCATCTCCACCCCGGCGGGCGGATGGATCACCTGCACGGGCGCGCCGTCCTGCTCGGCGAACGTGGTGCGCAGCGTCTCGTGGCGCCGCACCAGCGCGTCCAGGCTCGCCCGCAGCGCGGCCACGTCCAGCGCGCCGCGCAGCCGCAGCGCGAAGGGCATGTTGTAGGCGGCGCTCCCCGGCTCGATCCGGTCCACCAGCCACAGCCGCTGCTGCGCAAAGGACGGCGGCAGCGGCCCGTCCCGCGACACCCGCACGATCGGCGGCGCCGGCGGGGCGCCCGCGCTGCGCAGCGCGTCGATGCGAGCGGCCAGCCTCGCCACCGTGGGCGCCTCGAAGAGCGCCCGCAGCGGCACCTCCACCCCGAACGCCTCGCGAATGCGCGACACCAGCCGCATCGCCAGCAGCGAGTGCCCCCCGAGCGCGAAGAAGTCCTCCGTGACCCCCACCCGCTCCCGGCGCAGGGTCTCCGCCCACATCCCCGACAGGACCTCCTCGGTCGCCGTCGCCGCCGCCTCGTACTCCGCCGACCCCGGCGACTCCGGCGCGGGCAGCGCACGCCGGTCCACCTTGCCGTTGGGAGTCAGCGGAAGCCTCTCCAGCACCACGATCGCGCCCGGCACCATGTACTCCGGCAGGCGGCCCCGCGCATGCTCGCGCAGCTCCGCCGCCGACGGCCCCTCCTCCCCCGCGGCCACGTAGCCCACCAGGCGCGCCTCGCCCCCGGCCTCCTCCCGCAGCACCACCACCGCCTCGCGCACTCCGCGGTGCTCCCGAAGCGCCGCCTCCACCTCTCCCGGCTCGATCCGGAAGCCGCGCACCTTCACCTGCGCGTCCGCCCGCCCCAGGATCTGCACGGCGCCGTCGGGCCGGTACCGCCCCAGGTCCCCCGTGCGGTACATCCGGTCCTCCGGATCCCCGCTGAACGGACTCACCACGAAGCGCTCGCGCGTGCCCGGCTCGTCGTGCAGGTACCCGCGCGCCAGGTGCGGCGTGCGCACGCAGATCTCCCCCACCTCGCCCACGCCCGCCGGAGCGCCCCCCGGCGTGAGCACCAGCAGCTGCACTCCCTCGATCCCGCGCCCCACCGGGAGCACCTCCGGGCCGCGCCACGGCCGCGGCACCGGGAAGCACGCGACGGCCTGCGGCGTTTCCGTGGCCCCGTAGAAGACCACCGACTCCGCCCCCGGCGCCCGCTCCCGCAGCACGGACACGTCGCCGGCGCGCACCTTGTCGCCTCCCCAGAAGACGTGGCGCAGCGCGGGAAGCCCGCCCCCGCCCCCCTCGCGCAGCAGCAGCCCCATCGCGGGCGTCAGGTGCACCGCGCTGACCGCCTCCTCCGCCAGCCAGCGGGCCAGGTACCCGGGCCTGCCCATCTCCCGCGCCTCCGGGATGCACAGCGTCGCCCCCAGCGACAGCGGCGTGAACACGTCGCGCAGCAGCGGGTCGTGCGCCAGCCCCGAGAGCAGCGCGAAGCGATCCTCCTCGCCCAGCCCGAAGGCCTCGCGCTGCCACGCGACGAAGTGCGAGAGCGGCCGGTGGATGCCCACGATCCCCTTCGGCTCCCCCGTCGTCCCGGAGGTGAACGCCACGTAGGCGACGTCCTCCGGCCCCACGTCCACCCTCGGCGCCGTGGCCGGGTGCGCGGCCGGGAGCGACGGCAGCTCCAGGCGGGCCGCGCCCGCGCCGGCGAGCCACGCCTCCACCTCGGCCGGGAGCGCCCCGGCGGATTCCACACGGAGCAGGGCGCGCGGACGCGCCGCCCCGAGCTGCCGCGCCAGGCGCGCGGGCGGGTAGGCGGGGTCGAGCACCACGAAGGCGCCGCCGGCCCCGAGCACGCCCAGCATCGCCCACACCAGCGCTGCGCTGCGCTCGGCGTAGATCGCCACCGTCTCCCCGCGCCCCAGCCCCCGCGCCAGCAGCCAGTGCGCCAGCTGGTTGGATCGCGCCTCCAGCTCCCCGTACGTCCACGTCGCCCCCGCCTCGCGCAGCGCCGTCCGCTCCGGGGCGCGCCGCGCCTGCGCGGCGAAGAGCGCGTGCACGGGCCCGTGCCACGCCGCCGGCAGCGGGAGCGTGGGATCGGGGAGCACCGCTCGCGCCGCGGGCGTGCGCAGCGTGTACGACGCCAGCGCGCGGTCGGGGTCCTGCGCCGCCTGCGCGAGGAGCGCCCGGAGCTGCGCCAGCATCTCGGCCATGCGCGCGCCCTCGAACAGCTCCGCGTCGTAGACCAGGTTCAGCCGGATCCCCTCTTCCCGCTCGCCCACGTACAGCGTCAGGTCGAACTTGGACATGGGCTCGCGCTCGCCGAAGCGCTCCGTGGCGAGCCCCGGGAGCTCGGACCGGCCCTCCTCCTGGAGGTTCAGGAAGTTGAGCATCACCTGGAAGAGCGGCGAGTGGCTCAGGGACCGCGCGGGCTGGAGCTCCTCCAGGATGCGCTCGAAGGGGAGGTCCTGGTGGGCGTAGGCGCCCAGCGTGGCCTCGCGCACCCGGCCCAGCAGCTCGCGGAAGGAGGGGTTGCCGGCGAGGTCGGTCCGCAGCGCCAGCGTGTTGAGGAAGAAGCCGATCAGCCCCTCCGTCTCCGCGACGGGTGCGCCCGGCGATGGGCGTGCCGACGACCACGTCCTCCTGGCCGGCCCAGCGGCCGAGCACGACGGCGAAGCCGGCCAGGAGCGTCATGAAGAGGGTCGCGCCCTCGCGCCGGCCCAGGGCGCGCAGCTCCCCGGAGAGCGCGGCGTCGATGTGCAGCGAGCACGTCGCGCCGCGGTGGCGGGGGAGCGCGGGACGCGGCCGGTCCGTCGGCAGCTCCAGCAGGGGAGGCGCCCCCGCCAGGCGCTCGCGCCACCAGGCAAGCTGCCGCTCCAGCGCCTCCCCGGAGAGCCACCGGCGCTGCCACAGGGCGTAGTCGGCGTACTGCACCGGGAGCGCAGGGAGCGGGGACGACCCGCCGCGGGAGAAGGCGTCGTACAGGGCGAAGACTTCGCGCACCAGCACGCCCATGCTCCAGCCGTCGCTGACGACGTGGTGCAGGGTGAGCAGCAGCACGTGGTCCTCGTCGCCGAGGCGCACGAGGGTGGTGCGCAGCAGCGGCCCCCGGGCGAGGTCGAAGGGACGCCGCGCCTCCACGGAGGCCAGGCGCTCCGCGTACCGCTCGCGGGCCGCGTCGGGGAGAGCGCGCAGGTCGATGAGCGGCAGCGGCAGGGGGGCGGCCGGGCGGATGACCTGCACGGGCGCACCGCCCTGCTCGGCGAAGACCGTGCGCAGCGCCTCGTGGCGGCGCACCAGCTCGGCGATGCCCGCGCGCAGGGCGGGCGTGTGCAGCGGGCCGTGCAGGCGCAGCGCGCTGGGCATGTTGTAGGCGGCGCTCCCCGGCTCCAGCCGGTCCAGCACCCACAGGCGCTGCTGCGCAAAGGACAGCGGCAGCGGCCCCTCGCGCGAGACCCGCTCGATCGGCGGCGCCGGCGCGGTCCCGTCGCTGCGCAGCGCCTCGACGCGCCCGGCCAGCCCCGCCACGGTGGGCGCCTCGAAGAGCGCCCGCAGCGGCACGTCCACCCCGAACGCCTGCCGGACCCGCGACACCACCTGCGTCGCCAGCAGCGAGTGGCCGCCCAGCTCGAAGAAGCTCTCCTCCGCCCCCACCCGCTCGGTCCCCAGCACCTCCGCCCAGATCCCCGCCAGCACCTCCTCGGCCGGCGTCCGCGGCGCCACGTACGCCGCCTCGGCCGCCTGCTCCGGCGCGGGCAGCGCCCGCCGGTCGACCTTGCCGTTGGCGGTGAGCGGCAGCCGCTCCAGCACCGTGAAGGCGGAGGGAACCATGTAGTCCGGCAGGCGAGCCGCCAGGTGCGCCCGCAGCTCGGCCGGCGCGACGCCGGCGCCGTCGGCCGGCACCACGTAGCCCACCAGGCGCCGACGCCCCGGCACGTCCTCCCGCACCACCACGGTCGCCTCCTGCACCCCCGGAGCGTCCAGCAGGGCCGCCTCGACCTCCCCCGGCTCGATGCGGAAGCCCCGCACCTTCAGCTGCTGGTCCATCCGCCCCAGGAACTCCAGCTCCCCGGAGGCCAGCCACCGCACCCGGTCTCCCGTCCGGTACAGCCGCCCTCCCGCCGCGGCGAACGGATCGGGGACGAAGCGCTCCGCCGTCGGCCCGGGACGACCCAGGTAGCCGCGCGACACCCCCGCGCCTCCCATCCACAGCTCTCCGGGCACGCCCACGGGCGCCGCTTCCCCCCACGCGTCCAGCACGTAGACGCGCGCGTTGGCCACAGGCCGCCCGATCGGCGGCGCCTCCCCCACGCCCGGCTCGCACGTGTGCTCCGTGGCGGTGATGGTCGTCTCCGTCGGCCCGTACATGTTGATCAGCCGCCGCCCGCGCGACCAGCGCGCCGCCGTCCCGCCCGGAAGGCGCTCCCCGCCCACCCCGATGGCGCGCACGGTGGGGTATTCCGCCTCCGGCAGGCTGTCCAGGAGCGCCGGGGTGCTCAGCAGGATGTCGACCTCCCGCTCCCGCAGCAGCGCTCCGAACCGCTCCGGCGAGAGCACCTCCTCGCGCTCCACCAGGTGCAGCGTCGCGCCGGACAACAGTGCGACGAAGATCTCCAGCAGCGAGGCGTCGAAGGCCGGGGAGAACGTTTGCAGCAGGTTGCTCCGCGGGGTGGCCCCCAGCGTCCGGACCGTGGCCGACAGCAGGTTCGCCGCGCCGGCGTGCGTGACCACCACGCCTTTGGGGCGGCCGGTGGAGCCGGAGGTATAGATGACGTAAGCGGCGTTCTCCGGCGACACCCCGCTCGCGGGAGGCGCTTCGCTCTCACCGGAGTCCTCTTCCCCCTCCGCGTCCAGCCAGGTGCGGATTCCGGCGAAGGAGGGGAGGACGTTCCCGAGGCCGGGGTCCGCCAGCAGCACGGAGGCGCCCGAGTCCGCGGCCATGTAGGCCAGGCGCTCGGCCGGGTAGGCGGGATCCAGGGGGACGTAGATGCCGCCGCTCCCCAGGATGCCCAGGATGCCGACGATCATCTCGGGCGAGCGCCGGACGCAAAGCCCCACGCACGTCTCCGGGCCGACGCCGAGGCGGCGGAGGGAGCGGGCCAGCCGGTCGGCCCTGCGCTGGAGCGCCGCGTAGGTGAGGGACTCGCCCCGCGCGACGACCGCGACGGCGTCGGGGGCGCGCCGCGCCTGCTCCGCGACGAGCTCGTGGACGCAGCCCCGCGGGAGCTCGGCGGAAGTGGCGTTCCAGCCCTCCAGCACCTGCGCGCGCTCGGCGCCGCGCAGCAGCGACAGCTCCGAAAGGAGGCGCCGCGGGTCGGCGACCATCGCCTCCAGCACCGCCTCCAGGTGCCCCGCCATGCGCGCCATGGTGGCGGCCTCGAACAGGGCCCGCTTGTAGATGAGCGTGCCGCCCAGCCCCTCCCCTGCGTCGGAGAACACCAGGTCCAGATCGAACTTGGCGGCGCCCTCGCTCCCGCCGAACGGCTCCATCTCCACGTCGCCCAGGCGCAGGCGCTCGTCGTCGGCTCCGGCGCGGTGCAGCCCGAAGACCGCCTGCACCAGCGGTGGGTGCGTGAGCGAGCGCTCCACGTCCAGCTCCTCCACCAGGCGCTCGAAGGGGAGATCCTGATGGTCGTACGCGCCCAGCGACATCTCCCGGACGCGCGCCAGCAGCTCGTCCCAGGTGGGGTCCCCGCCCAGATCCGTCCGCAGCACGAGCAGGTTGACGAAGAAGCCGATCAGCCCCTCCGTCTCCCGGCGTCTCCGCCCCGCGATCGGGCTACCCACCACCACGTCGTCCTGCCCCGCGTAGCGGCCCAGCAGCGCCTGCCACCCGGCCAGCACCGTCATGAACAGCGTGGCCCCCTGGCGCTGCGAGAGCTCCCGCAGCCCCCGTGACAGCCCGGGCGGGAGGGTGAAGTCGTGCCTCGCCGTGCGTGGGCCCTGCCCCACCGCGCGCGGATGGTCCGTGGGGATCTCCAGCAGCGAAGGGGCGCCCCGCAGCTTTTCCTGCCAGTAGCCGAGCTGCGCTTCCAGGCTCTCGCCGCTGAGCCGGTCGCGCTGCCACACGGCGAAGTCCGCGTACTGCACCGGCAGCTCCGTCAGCGGCGAGGGCTCGCCCCGGCTGAAGGCGCCGTAGAGGGCGGACGCTTCCCGCACCAGCACGCTCCGGCTCCATCCGTCGCTGACGATGTGGTGCATCGTCAGCAGCAGCACGTGGTCGTCGTCGGCCAGGCGCAGCAGCGTGCACCGCAGAAGCGGCCCGCGCGCCAGGTCGAACGGACGCCCGGCCTCGTCGGCGGCGAGGCGCTCCGCCCGGTGCACCGAGTCCGGAGCGCCACCCAGGTCTACGAGCGGCAGCGCCACCGGCGCGTGCGGACGGACGAGCTGCACCGGAATGCCGCCGCGCTCGCCGAAGACCGTGCGCAGCGCCTCGTGCCGCCGCACCACCTCGCCGAGGCTCGCCCGCAGGGCGGCGACGTGCAGCACACCGCGCAGGCGCAGGGCGTAGGACATGTTGTACGTGGGGCTGCCCGGATCCAGCCGGTCCACCACCCACAGCCGCTGCTGCGCGAACGACAGAGGCGCCGGGTCGCCGGAGGTCCGGCGGGGTATCCTCTCCTGGACCGCGCTGCTTCGCTCCCGCACGATCTTCTGCAGGAGCGCCTGCCTCCTCGAGGACGAGAGCTGCCCGGCGCCGGCGGTGGGTTGATCGCTCATGTGCGGCAATGGCAATGTTGAAGGATCGCGGACTCTACCGTGCTGCTACTGGACCGCGGCCTTCACGCCGTCGGGGTCCTGCTCCGGCTCCAGCTCTTCCAGGTGCTCCTCCATCTGATCGTCGTCCAGGTCGCCGATCAGCCGGTCCTCCACGACCCTGGCCAGGGCTTCCACGGTGGGCTGCTCGAAGAGCGCGCGCAGAGGCACCTCGATCCCCAGCATCTCCCGCAGCCGGGAGAAGACCTGCGTGACCAGGAGCGAGTGCCCGCCCAGCTCGAAGAAGTTGTCCGTCGCCCCCACCCGCTCCAGCCTCAGCACCTCCGCGAAGATCTCCGCCAGCACCTCCTCCACCACCGTGCGTGGCTCCACGTGCTCCCCTTCGGACGTGCGCTCCGGCGCCGGCAGAGCCCGCCGGTCGACCTTGCCGTTGCTCGTCACCGGGAGCCGCTCCAGCACCACCGTCGCCCACGGCACCATGTACTCCGGAAGCTGCTCCGCCGCGTGCGCCCGCAGCTCCGCCATCGACAGCTCCACCCCCTCCTTCCCCGTCACGTAACCCACCAGCCGCTGCTGTCCCGGTACGTCCTCCCGCAGCAGCACCACCGCCTCCTTCACCCCCCCGTGCATCCGCAGCACCGCCTCGATCTCCCCCAGCTCCACCCGGTACCCGCGCACCTTCACCTGGTGGTCCGTACGCCCCAGGAACTCGATCTCCCCGTCCGCGCGCCGACGCCCCACGTCCCCCGCGCGGTACAGCCGCGCCCCCGGAACCCGCCCGTGCGGGTCCGGAAGGAAGCGCTCCGCCGTCAGGTCCGCCCTCCCCAGGTACCCGCGCGCCATCCCCACCCCCCCGATGTACAGCTCCCCCGCCACCCCCGTGGGCACCGGCTCCAGCTGCGCGTCCAGCACGTACAGCTGCGTGTTCGCCACCGGACGCCCGATCGGCGGGTCCCCCGCCTCGGCCGTGTAGGCGCTGGAGGTCATGCGGATCCCCGCCTCCGTAGCCCCGTACCCGTTGAAGAACTTCCGCCCCACCCCCCAGCGCCGCACCTGCTCCACCGGCAGCACCTCGCCCCCGGTGATGACCGCCTTCAGCGCCGGCAGCTCCTCGGCCGGCGTGACCGCCAGCGCCGAGGGCATGATCTTCAGGTGCGTGATCGCCTGCTCCCTCAGCAGGCGCGCCAGGTCCTCCCCGGGCAGCCGGTCCTCGCGCCGGGCCAGCACCAGCTCGGCCCCGTTGCACAGCGCGGTGAAGATGTCGGCC
Source organism: uncultured Gemmatimonadales bacterium (assembly GCA_963733105.1). Classification (GTDB taxonomy): domain Bacteria; phylum Gemmatimonadota; class Gemmatimonadetes; order Longimicrobiales; family Longimicrobiaceae; genus JAFAYN01. The sequence continues at coordinate 159,446 of CAVTCB010000022.1, forward strand.
ACGGCGGCGTCGAAGTGCAGCGGGGCGTAGGCCAGGTTGCGCTCCCCCGCTCCGGAGCCGTAGACGCGGCCCAGCTCCAGGAAGGTGTTGCCCACGCCCCGGTGGTCGGCGAGCACGCCCTTGGGGCGCCCGGTGCTCCCGGAGGTGTAGATGACGTAGGCCAGGTTGTCGGAGCAGACGCCGCTCTCCGGCGGCTCCTCGCTCTCCCGGCGCAGGCGCTCGAGCTCCGTGTCCAGGCACAGCATGGGCACTCCGCAGCTCTCCAGCACCGGGGCCAGCGCCTCCTGCGTCAGCAGCAGCAGCGGGGCGGCGTCGCCCAGCATGTAGGCGCGCCGCTCGGGGGGGAGCGCCGGGTCCAGCGGCAGGTACGCGCCGCCGGCCAGCAGCACGCCCAGGATGGCGACGACCGCCTCCGGGGCCGCCTCCATGCAGATGGCCACCCGGGTCTCGGGAGCGACGCCCTCGCGCCGCAGCCGGTGCGCGAGCTGGCAGGCGCGCCGGAAGAGCTCGGCGTAGGTGAGGCTCTGCTGCTCGAAGCGCAGCGCGGGCGCGTCGGGGGTGCGCAGCACCTGCGCGTGCACCAGCTCGTGGATGCACAGCTCGCCGGTGTAGCCGGTGTCGGCTCCGTTCCAGGCGTGCAGCAGCTGCTCGCGCTCGGCGCCGCGCAGCAGCGACACCTCCGAGAGGCGCTGCCCCGGCGCGGCCACCATCGCTTCCAGCAGGACCTCGAGGTGCCCGACCATGCGCGCGACCGTCTCGGCTTCGAAGAGCCTTTCGCGGTAGGTGAGCGACGCCGTGAGCGCTTCCCCTTCGTCCATCACGGACAGGTTCAGGTCGAACCGCGCCACGCCCTCACCCTCCCCGAACGGCTCCAGCTTCACCTCGCCCAGCGACAGCTCCTCGCGTCCGCTGGTGCGGTTGAGCGCGAAGACCACCTGAAAGAGCGGCGCGTGCGTGGTGCTGCGGTCCGTGACCAGCTCCTCCACGATCCGCTCGAAGGGCAGCTCCTGGTGCTCGAAGGCGCCCAGCGCCGCCTCCCTCACCCGGCCCAGCAGCTCCGCCCACGTGGGGTCGCCGCCCAGGTCCGCGCGCAGCGCGAGCATGTTGATGAAGAAGCCGATCAGCCCCTCCGTCTCCGCATGAGTCCGCCCCGCGACGGGGCTGCCCACCACCACGTCGTCCTGCCCGGCGTAGCGGCCCAGCAGCACCTGCCATCCCGACAGCATGGTCATGAACAGCGTCGTCCCCTCGCGGCGTGAGAGCGCCCGCAGCTCGCTCGACAGCCGGGCCGGCAGTGCGAAGGCGTGGCTGCCCGAGCGCGGGCTCAGCCCCGGGACGCGCGGCCGGTCGACCGGGACCTCCAGCACCGGGGGGGCGCCTCGCAGCGTTTCCCGCCAGAAGCCGAGCCGCTCCTCCAGCGTCTCGCCGGTGAGCCACCGGCGCTGCCAGACGGCGAAGTCGGCATACTGGATCTCCAGCTCCGGCAGCTCCGCCGCCTCGCCGCGCAGGGAGGCGGCGTAGAACGCGGAGACCTCGCGCACCAGCACGTCGCGGCTCCAGCCGTCGGTCACGATGTGGTGCAGCGTGAAGCACAGCACGTGGTCTTCGTCGTCCAGGCGCAGCAGCGTGCAGCGCAGCAGCGGACCCCGCGCCAGGTCGAAGGGGAGCAGCGCCTCCTCGGACGCCAGCCGCTCGGCCTCGGCCTCGCGCTCCGCTCGGGGCAGGTCCCGCAGGTCCCACTCCTCCAGCGAGACCGGAGCGGGCGGGTGGATCACCTGCACGGGCCCGCCCTGGTGCTCGGCGAACGTGGTGCGCAGCGTCTCGTGGCGCCGCACCAGCGCGTCGAGGCTGGCCCGGAGCGCGCCGGTGTCCAGCGCACCCCGCAGACGCAGCGCGTACGGCATGTTGTACACGGGGCTGTCCGGCTCCAGCCGGTCGACCACCCACAGCCGCTGCTGTGCGAAGGACACCGGCAGCGGCGCCTCGCGCGAGACCCGCTCCATCGGCGGGGCCGGCGACGTGCCCGCGCTGCGCAGCGCCTCGATGCGTGTGGCCAGCCCCGCCAGGGTGGGTGCCTCGAACAGGGCGCGCAGCGGCACCTCCACCCCGAACGCCTGCCGCGCCCGCGACACCACCTGCGTCGCCAGCAGCGAGTGTCCCCCCAGGCCGAAGAAGCTCTCCTCCGCCCCCACCCGCTCCACACCCAGCAGCTCCGCCCAGATCCCCGCCAGCAGCTCCTCCACCACGGTGCGCGGCTCCACGTGCTCCCCTTCGGACGTGCGCTCCGGCACCGGCAGAGCTCGCCGGTCGACCTTGCCGTTGCTCGTCACCGGGAGCCGGTCCAGCACCACGAACGCTCCGGGCACCATGTACTCCGGCACCTGCTCCGCCACGTGTTCCCGCAGCTCCGCCGCCGTCGGCCCGGCGCCGTCCTCCCCCGTCACGTACGCCACCAGCCGCTGCTGCCCCGGCACGTCCTCCCGCAGCAGCACCACCGCTTCCTTCACCCGGGCGTGCGCGCGCAGGGTCGCCTCGATCTCCCCCAGCTCCACCCGGTAGCCCCGCACCTTCACCTGGTGGTCCGTCCGCCCCAGGAACTCGATCTCCCCGTCCGCCCGCCGCCGCCCCACGTCCCCCGTCCGGTACAGCCGCGCCCCCGCCACCCCCCGGTGCGGGTCCGGTACGAAGCGCTCCGCCGTCAGCTCCGGCCGCCCCAGGTAGCCGCGCGCCATCCCCACTCCCCCGATGTACAGCTCCCCCGCCACTCCCACCGGCACCGGCTCCAGCCGACCGTCCAGCACGTACAGCTGCGTGTTCGCCACCGCCCGCCCGATCGGCGGGTCGCCCCCCTCCCACGAGTACGCGCTCGACGTCATGCGGATCCCCGCCTCCGTCGCCCCGTATCCGTTGAAGAAGCGCCGCCCCTCGCCCCAGCGCCTCACCAGCTCCGCCGCCAGCACCTCGCCCCCGGTCACGATCACCTTCAGCTCCGGCAGCGCCTCCACCGGCGTGACCGCCAGCGCCGAGGGCATGATCTTCAGGTGCGTGATCCGCTCCTCCCTCAGCACCCTCAGCAGCTCCTCGCCCGGCAGCATCGCCTCGCGGCGCGCCAGCACCAGCTCCGCTCCGTTGCACAGCGCCGTGAACAGGTCGGCCACCGAGGCGTCGAAGTGCAGCGGCGCGTAGGCCAGGTTCCGCTCGCCGACACGGGCGCCATAAACCCTGCCCAGCTCCAGGAAGGTGTTGCCCACGCCGCGGTGCTCCACCAGCACCCCCTTGGGGCGCCCGGTCGAGCCCGAGGTGTAGATCACGTACGCCAGGTTGTCGGGCCCGACGCCGGTCTCCGGCGCCTCCGTACTTTCCTGCGCGATGCGCCCGGCTTCCGCGTCGACCACCAGGAGCGGCACGCCCCAGTCCCGCAGGCGCTCCGCGAGCGCCGCCTGCGTGAGCAGAAGGGCGGGCGCGGCGTCGCCGAGCATGTAGGCGCGACGCTCGGCCGGGAGCTCGGGGTCCAGCGGGAGGTAGGCGCCGCCGGCCAGGAGCACACCCAGCACGGCCACGACCACCTCCGGCGCCGCCTCCATGCAGATCCCCACTCGCACCTCGGGGCCGACGCCCTCCCGCCGCAGCCGGTTGGCCAGCTGCGCCGCGCGGGCGTACAGCTCCGCGTAGGTGAGGCTCTGCCCCTCGAAGCGCAGGGCGGGCGCATCGGGGGTGCGCAGGAGCTGCGCGTGCACCCGCTCGTGGATGCACAGCTCGCCCGTGTAGCCGGTGTCGGGTCCGTTCCAGGCGTGCAGCAGCTGCGCTCGCTCGGCGCCGCGCAGCAGCGGCACCTCCGAGAGGCGCTGCCCCGGGTGCGCCGCCGCCATGGCCTCCAGCAGCACCTCGAGGTGCCCGCCCATGCGTGCGGCCGTCTCCGCCTCGAACAGCGCCGCCCGGTAGAGGAGCGCCCCCGAGAGCTCCTCCTCGTCGTCCAGCACCTTCAGGTTCAGGTCGAACTTGGTCTCTTCCAGCTCGCCCCCGAACGGCTCCAGCCGCACGGTGCCCAGCGACAGCCGCTCGTCCCGCGCCCCGGCGCGGTTCAGCGCGAAGATCGCCTGGAAGACGGGCGCGTGCGTCAGGCTGCGCTCGGCTGCCAGCTCGTCGACCAGGCGCTCGAAGGGGAGATGCTGGTGCGCGAACGCCCCTAGAGCCGTCTCCCGCACCCTCCCCAGCAGCTCGGCCCAGGTGGGATCGCCCGCCAGGTCGCCGCGCAGCGCCAGCATGTTGACGAAGAAGCCGATCAGCCCTTCCAGCTCCACCCGCGTGCGCCCGGCGATGGGGGTGCCGACGACCACGTCCTCCTGCCCCGCGTAGCGCCCCAGCAGCGTCTGCCAGGCGGCCAGCAGCGTCATGAACAGCGTCGTGCCCTCGCGCCGCGAGAGCGCCCGCAGCCCGGCCGCGGTGGCGGCCGGGAACGCGAAGCGGTGCATCCCCGCGCGCGTGCTCTGCGCCGCGGAGCGCGGGCGGTCGGTGGCGATCTCCAGGAGCGGAGGAGCCCCGGCCAGCGCGTCCTTCCAGTAGCCGATCTGCTCGTCCAGCACTTCACCGCTGAGCCATTCGCGCTGCCACACCGCGAAGTCGGCGTACTGCACCGGCAGCTCCGCCAGCTGTGGCTCCTCGCCCCGGCTGAAGGCGCCGTAGAGCGCCGAGACCTCGCGCACCAGCACCTGCATGCTCCACCCGTCGCTGACCACGTGGTGCAGCGTGAAGAGCAGCACGTGCTCCTCCTCGTCCAGGCGCAGCAGCGTGCTCCGCAGCAGCGGGCCATGCGCCAGGTCGAAGGGCCGCAGCGTCTCCTCGGACGCCAGCCGCTCGGCCCCGGCCTCGCGCTCCGCCTGCGGCAGGCCGCGCAGGTCCAGCTCCCTCAGCTCGACGGGTGCGGCCGGGTGGATCACCTGCACGGGGACGCCGCCCTGCTCCGCGAACGTGGTCCGCAGCGCCTCGTGCCGCCGCACCAGCGCGTCCAGGCTCGCCCGCAGCGCCGCCGTGTCCAGCTCACCCTGCAGGCGCAGCGCGAACGGCAGGTTGTACGCGGCGCTCCCCGGCTCCAGCCGGTCCACCACCCACAGCCGCTGCTGCGCAAACGACGCCGGCAGCGGCCCCTCGCGCGAGACCCGCTCGATCGGCGGCGCCACCCGGCCGGAGCCCTCGCTGCGCAGCGCCTCGATGCGCCCGGCCAGCGCCGCCACGGTGGGCGCCTCGAAGAGCGCCCGCAGCGGCACCTCCACCCCCAGCGCCTGCCGGGCGCGCGAGACCACCTGCGTCGCCAGCAGCGAGTGCCCCCCCAGCTCGAAGAAGCCCTCCTCCACCCCCACCCGCTCCACGCCCAGCACCTCCGCCCAGATCCCCGCCAGCACCTCCTCCACCGGCGTCCGCGGCGCCACGTACCGGTCCTCCGCCGACCCCTGCGCCGGCGCCGGCAGCGCCCGCCGGTCCAGCTTCCCGTTCGGCGTGAGCGGAAGGCTCTCCAGCGACACGAACGCACCCGGCACCAGGTACTCCGGCAGGCGCGCCGCCAGCCGCGCCCGCAGCTCCCCCGCCGAGACGCCGCCTCCCTCCCGGGCAACGAAGTACGCCACCAGGCGCTTCTGCCCCGGCGCGTCCTCCCGCGCCACCACCGCCGACTCCCGCACCTCCGACACCGCCGCGAGCGCCGCCTCCACCTCCCCCAGCTCGATCCGGAAGCCGCGGATCTTCACCTGCGCGTCCATCCGCCCCAGGAACTCCAGCTCCCCCGTGGCCAGCCACCGCACCCGGTCCCCCGACGCGTACAGCCGCGCCCCCGGATCACTCCCGAGCGCGTCCGGCACGAACTTCTCCGCCGTCAGCTCCGCCTGCCCCAGGTAGCCGCGCCCCACCCCCGCCCCGCCCACGTGCAGCTCCCCCGGCACCCCCACCGGCACCGGCTCCCCCCACCCGTCCAGCACGTACACCCGCCGGTCTCCCACCGGGCGCCCGATCGGCAGCACCTCACCCTCCGCCACCTCGTCCCCCACCACGTGGCAGCTCGTGAACACCGTGCACTCGCTCGGCCCGTACCCGTTGACCAGCCGCAGCCCGGGGTTGCGCTCCCGCGCACGCCGCAGGTGCGCCCCCGAGACCGCCTCCCCCCCGGTCATCACCTGCCGCACCCCGTCCAGCAGCTCCGGGCGCGTGTCCACGATCAGGTTCAACAGCGCCGCCGTCAGCCACAGCGTCGTCACCCCGTGCCGCTCCACCTCGCGCGCCAGCTCCTCCGGGTCCAGGCTCCGTCCCGGGTACAGCACGCAGCGCCCCCCCGTCAGCAGCGCCGGCCACAGCTCCAGCGTCAGCGCGTCCCACGAGACCGAGGAGTGCTGGAGCAGCACCGTCTCCGCGTCGAAGCGGGCGTACTCCGCGTCGCGGAAGAAGCCCGGGATGGCCCGGTGCGGCACCTCGGTGCCCTTGGGCAGGCCCGTGGAGCCGGAGGTGTAGATCACGTAGCACAGGTGCTCCGGCGTGACCTCCACCTCCGGCGCCGTGTCCGGCTCCCGCGAGATGCGCTCGTGCTCCGCGTCCACGCAGAGGACGTCCACCCCGTCGGGCAGGCGCTCGCGAAGGGAGATCCGGCTCAGCACCACGGGCGCGGCGAGGTCCTCCAGCAGGAGGGCCAGGCGCGCGGGCGGGAGCTGGGGATCGAGCATGGCGTAGGCGCCGCCGGCCTTGAGGACGGCCAGCAGGGAGACGACCATCTCCAGGCTGCGCTCCAGGCACACGCCCACGCGCGAGTCCGGCCCCACGCCGCGCTGCCGGAGCAGGTGCGCCAGCCGGTTGGCGGCGCGGTCCAGCTCCGCGTAGGTGAGCGTCTCCTCGCCGAAGACGATCGCCACCGCCCCGGGCGTGCGTGCGGCCTGCCCGGCGAACAGCTCGTGGACGCAGGCCTGCGGGAGATCGGCCGCGGTGGGGTTCCAGGCCTCCAGCACCTGGGCGCGCTCCGCCCCGCGCAGCAGCGACAGCTCCGAGAGGCGGCGCCGCGGCTCGGCCGCCATCGCCTCCAGCACGGTCTCCAGGTGCCCCACCATGCGCGCGGCCGTCTCCGCCTCGAACAGCGCTCCCCGGTAGGCGAGCACCGCCTCGAGCGTCCCCGGCTCGTCCACCACCGTCAGCTCCAGGTCGAACTTCGCCACTCCGGCTCCGCTCTCGAACGACTCCAGCTCCAGCGAGCCCAGCGAGAGCTGCCTTTCAGCGCCGGGCTTCTGCAGGGCGAAGGTGACCTGGAAGACGGGGGTGTGCGTCAGGCTCCGCTCTGCGCCCAGCTCCTCCACCAGGCGCTCGAAGGGCAGGTCCTGGTGCTCGTACGCCCCCAGCGCCGTCTCCCGCACCCGCCCCACCAGCTCGGTCCACGTGGGATCGCCCCCCAGGTCGGCCCGCAGCGCCAGCATGTTGACGAAGAAGCCGATCAGCCCCTCCACCTCGCTCCGGTTCCGCCCCGAGATGGGGCTGCCGACCACCACGTCCTCCTGCCCTGCGTAGCGCCCCAGCAGCGCCTGCCACCCGGCCAGCACCGTCATGAACAGCGTGGCCCCCTCGCGCCGCGAGAGCGCCCGCAGCCCGGTCGAGACCTCGCGCGACAGGAACGCGAAGCGGTGGCTCCCCGCGCGCGGGCTCTGCGCCGGCCGCGCGCGGGCGGTCGGTGGCGATCTCCAGGAGCGGAGGAGCCCCGGCCAGCGCGTCCTTCCAGTAGCCGATCTGCTCGTCCAGCACTTCACCGCTGAGCCATTCGCGCTGCCACACCGCGAAGTCGGCGTACTGCACCGGCAGCTCCGCCAGCTGCGGCTCCTCGCCCCGGCTGAAGGCGCCGTAGAGCGCCGAGACCTCGCGCACCAGCACCTGCATGCTCCACCCGTCGCTGACCACGTGGTGCAGCGTGAAGAGCAGCACGTGCTCCTCCTCGTCCAGGCGCAGCAGCGTGCTCCGCAGCAGCGGGCCATGCGCCAGGTCGAAGGGCCGCAGCGTCTCCTCGGACGCCAGCCGCTCGGCCCCGGCCTCGCGCTCCGCCTGCGGCAGGCCGCGCAGGTCCAGCTCCCTCAGCTCGACGGGTGCGGCCGGGTGGATCACCTGCACGGGGACGCCGCCCTGCTCCGCGAACGTGGTCCGCAGCGCCTCGTGCCGCCGCACCAGCGCGTCCAGGCTCGCCCGCAGCGCCGCCGTGTCCAGCTCACCCTGCAGGCGCAGCGCGAACGGCAGGTTGTACGCGGCGCTCCCCGGCTCCAGCCGGTCCACCACCCACAGCCGCTGCTGCGCAAACGACGCCGGCAGCGGCCCCTCGCGCGAGACCCGCTCGATCGGCGGCGCCACCCGGCCGGAGCCCTCGCTGCGCAGCGCCTCGATGCGCCCGGCCAGCGCCGCCACGGTGGGCGCCTCGAAGAGCGCCCGCAGCGGCACCTCCACCCCCAGCGCCTGCCGGGCGCGCGAGACCACCTGCGTCGCCAGCAGCGAGTGCCCCCCCAGCTCGAAGAAGCCCTCCTCCACCCCCACCCGCTCCACGCCCAGCACCTCCGCCCAGATCCCCGCCAGCACCTCCTCCACCGGCGTCCGCGGCGCCACGTACCGGTCCTCCGCCGACCCCTGCGCCGGCGCCGGCAGCGCACGCCGGTCCAGCTTCCCGTTCGGCGTGAGCGGAAGGCTCTCCAGCGCCACGAACGCACCCGGCACCAGGTACTCCGGCAGGCGCGCCGCCAGCCGCGCCCGCAGCTCCCCCGCCGTGACGCCGCCTCCCTCCCGGGCAACGAAGTACGCCACCAGGCGCTTCTGCCCCGGCGCGTCCTCCCGCGCCACCACCGCCGACTCCCGCACCTCCGGCACCGCCGCGAGCGCCGCCTCCACCTCCCCCAGCTCGATCCGGAAGCCGCGGATCTTCACCTGCGCGTCCATCCGCCCCAGGAACTCCAGCTCCCCCGAGGCTCGCCACCGCACCCGGTCCCCCGACGCGTACAGCCGCGCCCCCGCCTCGCCCCCGAGCGCGTCCGGCACGAACTTCTCCGCCGTCAGCTCCGCCTGCCCCAGGTAGCCGCGCCCCACCCCCGCCCCGCCCACGTGCAGCTCCCCCGGCACCCCCACCGGCACCGGCTCCCCCCACCCGTCCAGCACGTACACCCGCCGGTCTCCCACCGGGCGCCCGATCGGCAGCACCCCTCCGCTCGCCACCTCCTCCCCCACCACGTGGCAGCTCGTGAACACCGTGCACTCGCTCGGCCCGTACCCGTTGACCAGCCGCAGCCCGGGGTTGCGCTCCCGCGCACGCCGCAGGTGCGCCCCCGAGACCGCCTCCCCCCCGGTCATCACCTGCCGCACCCCGTCCAGCAGCTCCGGGCGCGTGTCCACGATCAGGTTCAACAGCGCCGCCGTCAGCCACAGCGTCGTCACCCCGTGCCGCTCCACCTCGCGCGCCAGCTCCTCCGGGTCCAGGCTCCGTCCCGGGTACAGCACGCACCGCCCCCCCGTCAGCAGCGCCGGCCACAGCTCCAGCGTCAGCGCGTCCCACGAGGTCGAGGAGTGCTGGAGCAGCACCGTCTCCGCGTCGAAGCGGGCGTACTCCGCGTCGCGGAAGAAGCCCGGGATGGCCCGGTGCGGCACCTCGGTGCCCTTGGGCAGGCCCGTGGAGCCGGAGGTGTAGATCACGTAGCACAGGTGCTCCGGCGTGACCTCCACCTCCGGCGCCGTGTCCGGCTCCCGCGAGATGCGCTCGTGCTCCGCGTCCAGGCAGAGGACGTCCACCCCGTCAGGGAGGCGCTCGCGAAGGGAGATCCGGCTCAGCACCACGGGCGCGGCGAGGTCCTCCAGCAGGAGCGCCAGGCGCGCCGGCGGGAGCTGGGGATCGAGCATGGCGTAGGCGCCGCCGGCCTTGAGGACGGCCAGCAGGGAAACGACCATCTCCAGGCTGCGCTCCAGGCACACGCCCACGCGCGCAGTCCGGCCCCACGCCGCTCCGGCGGAGCAGGTGCGCCAGCCGGTTGGCGGCCCGGTCCAGCTCCGCGTAGCTGAGCGAGGCGTCCCCGAAGACGATCGCAACCGCCCCGGGCGTGCGTGCGGCCTGCCCGGCAAACAGCTCGTGGACGCAGGCCTGCGGGAGATCGGCCGCGGTGGGGTTCCAGCCCTCCAGCACCTGGGCGCGCTCCGCCCCGCGCAGCAGCGACAGCTCCGAGAGGCGGCGCTGCGGCTCGGCGACAATCGCCTCCAGCACCGCCTCCAGGTGCCCCGCCATGCGCGCGGCCGTCTCCGCCTCGAACAGCGCTCCCCGGTAGGCGAGCGTCGCGGCGAGCGCCCCCGGCTCGTCCGCCACCGTCAGCTCCAGGTCGAACTTCGCCACTCCGGCCCCGCTCTCGAACGGCTCCAGCTCCAGCGAGCCCAGCGACAAATCCCCGTCCGTTCCGGACTTCTGCAGGGCGAAGGTGACCTGGAAGACGGGGGTGTGCGTCAGGCTCCGCTCTGCGCCCAGCTCCTCCACCAGGCGCTCGAAGGGCAGGTCCTGGTGCTCGTACGCCCCCAGCGCCGTCTCCCGCACCCGCCCCACCAGCTCGGTCCACGTGGGATCGCCCCCCAGGTCGGCCCGCAGCGCCAGCATGTTGACGAAGAAGCCGATCAGCCCCTCCACCTCGCTCCGGTTCCGCCCCGAGATGGGGCTGCCGACCACCACGTCCTCCTGCCCCGCGTAGCGTCCCAGCAGCGCCTGCCACCCGGCCAGCACCGTCATGAACAGCGTCGCCCCCTCGCGCCGCGAGAGCGCCCGCAGCCCGGCCGAGACCTCGCGCGACAGAGCGAAGCGGTGGCTCTGCGCGAGCGGGCTCTGTCCCGGCCCGCGCGGGTGATCCGTGGCGATCTCCAGGAGCGGAGGAGCCCCGGCCAGCGTGTCCTTCCAGTAGCCGATCTGCTCGTCCAGCACTTCACCGCTGAGCCATTCGCGCTGCCACACCGCGAAGTCGGCGTACTGCACCGCCAGCTCCGCCAGCTGCGGCTCCTCGCCCCGGCTGAAGGCGCCGTAGAGCGCCGAGACCTCGCGCACCAGCACCTGCATGCTCCACCCGTCGCTGACCACGTGGTGCAGCGTGAAGAGCAGCACGTGCTCCTCCTCGTCCAGGCGCAGCAGCGTGCTCCGCAGCAGCGGGCCGCGCGCCAGGTCGAACGGCCGCATCGCCTCCGCCCCGGCGAGCCGCATCGTCTCCGGCTGCCGTGCCTCCTCGGGCAGACCCCGCAGGTCCACGCTCGGAAGTGGAATCCGGGTCGGGGAGTGGATGACCTGTACGGGCCTGCCGCCCTCCTCGGAGAAAGTGGTCCGCAGCGACTCGTGCCGGCGCACCAGCGCGTCCAGGCTCGCCCGCAGCGCACTCGCGTCCAGCCGGCCGCGCAGGCGCAGCGCTTCCGCCATGTTGTAGGCGGCGCTCTCCGGCTCCAGCCGGTCCACCAGCCAGAGCCGCTGCTGCGCGAACGAGAGGGGGAAGTGGTCCTCGTCGGACGTGCTCCCCGGGGGAAGCCCCTCCGGCGACAGCTCGTCCAGCGACAGCTTGTCCATGGCAGCCTCCTCTTCCAGAGGGGATAGCCGGAGCGCGTCCACCCGCTCGGCGAAGGCGGCGAGCGTGGGTGCCTCGAACACCGCCCGCAACGGCACCTCCACCCCGAACGCCTGACGCGCACGGGAGACGACCTGTGTCGCCAGCAGGCTGTGCCCGCCCAGGTCGAAGAAGCCCTCCTCCACTCCCACCCGCTCCCGCCGCAGCACCTCCGCCCAGATCCCCGCCAGCACCTCTTCGGTCTGCGTGCGCGGCGCCACGTACTCCCGCTCCGTCCCCCACTCCGGAGCCGGCAGCGCCCGACGGTCCACCTTGCCGCTGACGCCGAGCGGCAGCGCCTCCAGCACCATGACGGCGCCCGGCACCATGTACTGCGGGAGCACGGCCGCCACGTACGCCCGGAGCTCGGCTCCCACGAGCTCCGCCCCTTCCTCGGCCACCACGTAGGCCACCAGGCGCTGCGCCTCCGCCCGCACCACCACCACCGCCTCCCGCACCTGCGGGTGCGCGAGCAGCACCGCCTCGATCTCCCCCGGCTCGATGCGGAAGCCGCGCAGCTTGACCTGCGCGTCCATGCGCCCCAGGAACTCCATCGTCCCGTCGCTCAGCCAGCGCACGCGGTCCCCCGAACGGTACAGCCGCGCCCCCGCTTCGCCCCCGAACGCGTCGGGGACGAAGCGCTCCGCCGTCAGCTCCGCCCGGCCCAGGTAGCCACGCGCGAGCCCCTCCCCGCCGATGCACAGCTCCCCCGGCACTCCCGCGGGGAGCGGCTCCCCGGCGCCGTCCACGGCGTAGAGCCGCACGTTCCCGGTGGGCCGCCCGATGGGCAGGCTCCCGCGCATCCCGGCGTCCTCGCCCGCACCGATCCGGAGCGCAGCCGAGGTGCAGGTCGCCTCCGTCACCCCGTAGACGTGCACCAGCGGGACGCGCAGCTCCGCCCACTCGCGCAGGCGCTCGGGCGAGACACGCTCGCCACCCACGCGGACGAAGCGCACGCTCCGGGGAACCCGCTGCCCACGCTCGCCGAGCTCGCGCACCCACTCGTGCCAGAACGCCGAGGGCAGCTCGAAGCTGGTGACCCCGGTGCGCTCGACCACCTCCACGAGCGCACCGGGCGCGAACAGCTCGGCGCGGGAGAGCACCACGGCGGCGCCCGTGCTCCATGCCGTGAAGATCTCCTCCACCGAGACGTCGAAGCTCAGCGAGGCGAAGTTGAGCAGGCGGTCCTCGGGGCGCAGCCCGAGGCGGGCCGCCATGTCGGTGGCCAGGTTGACGACCGCGTGGTGCGGCACGGCCACACCCTTGGGCAGGCCCGTGGAGCCGGAAGTGTAGATGACGTACGCCAGGTTCTGGGGGGAGACGCGGCTTCCCGGCGCCCCGGCCGGCGCGGCATCCGGCTCGGCCTGGAGCGCGTCCACGGCGAGCACGGGGAGGTCTCCGGCGGAGAAGCGCCCGGCCAGCTGCGCCTGCGTCAGCACCAGGGCCGTGCCGGAGTCGCGCAGCAGGTAGCCGATGCGCTCGTCGGGGTAGGCGGGATCGATCGGGACGTAGGCGCCGCCGGCCTTGAGGACGGCGAGCACGGCCAGCGCCATCTCGGCACCCTTCTCCATGCCGATCCCCACGCGCACCTCGGGGCCCACTCCCCGCCCTCTCAGCAGGTGCGCCAGGCGGTCGGCTCCTTCATCCAGCGCGGCATAGGTCAGCGACCCGCCGTCGTGGATCACCGCCACCGCATCCGGCGTGCGCGCCGCCTGCGCCGAGACCAGCTCGTGCACGCAGACACGGGGGTAGTCGGCCCCGGTGGCGTTCCAGGCACGGAGCACCTGGACGCGCTCGGCCCCGCGCAGGAGCGACACCTCGGAAAGCCGCCGCGCGGGCTCGACCGCCATCGCGCCCAGCAGCACTTCCAGGTGCGCCGCCATGCGCCCGACCGTCTGCGCCTCGAACAGCGGCTCCCGGAAGAGGAGCGTTCCCTCCAGGCGCTCTCCCCCGTCCTCCATCGCGAGGTCCAGGTCGAACTTCGCGATCTCCGCCCCGGCGGCGAGGGGCTCGATGCCCACCTCGCCCAGCGCGAGCTCCTCGTGCGCGGCCGCGCGCTCCAGCTCGAAGGTGACCTGGAACACCGGGTCGTGGTCGAGGCTGCGCTCCACGTCCAGCGCCTCCACCAGGCGCTCGAAGGGCAGCTCCTGGTGCTCGTACGCCCCCAGCGCCGTCTCCCGCACCCGCCCCAGCAGCTCGCTCCACGTGGGGTCCCCGCCCAGGTCGCCGCGCAGCGCCAGCATGTTGACGAAGAAGCCGATCAGCCCTTCCGTCTCGCGCCGGGTGCGCCCCGCGACGGGGGTGCCCACCACCACGTCGTCCTGCCCCGCGTAGCGGCCCAGCAGCACCTGCCAGGCGGCAAGCAGCGTCATGAACAGCGTCGTGCCCTCGCGCCGCGAGAGCGCCCGCAGCCCCTGCGTCACCTCCGCCGCCAGGGTGAGGCGATGGGTCCCCGTGCGCGGGCTCCGCGCCAGGGTCCGCGGGCGATCCGTGGGGATCTCCAGCAGCGGGGAGGCGCCTCGCAGCTTTTCTCGCCAGAAATCGACCTGCGCCTCCAGCACTCCCCCGGCGAGCCACGCGCGCTGCCAGGCGGCGAAGTCGGCGTACTGCACCGGCAGCTCGGGGAGACAGGGCTCCTCGCCCCGGGCGAAGGCGCCGTAGAGGGCGGAGACCTCGCGCACCAGCACCTGCATGCTCCAGCCGTCGCCGGCCACGTGGTGCAGCGTGAAGAGCAGCACGTGCTCCTCCTCCCCCAGGCGCACGAGCGTGCTGCGCAGCAGCGGCCCCCGCGCCAGGTCGAAGGGCCGCAGCGCCTCCGCCACCGCCAGCCGCCCGGCCTCGGCCTCGCGCTCCGCTTCCGGCAGCTCCCCCAGGTCCAGCTCCACCAGCTCCACCGGGGCGGAGGGGTGGACGACCTGCACCGGCACGCCGCCCCGCTCCGCGAGGGTGGTCCGCAGCGTCTCGTGGCGCCGCACCAGCGCGTCCAGGCTCGCCCGCAGCGCCGCCGCGTCCAGCACCCCGCGCAGGCGCAGCGCCGCCGGCATGTTGTAGGCGGGGCTCCCCGGATCCAGGCGGTCCACCACCCACAGCCGCTGCTGCGCGAACGACACCGGGAGCGGCCCCTCCCGCGGCACCCGCTCGATCGGCGGCGCCACCGGGCCGGAGCCCTCGCCGCGGAGCGCCTCGATGCGCCCGGCCAGCCCCGCCACGGTGGGCGCCTCGAAGAGCGCCCGCAGCGGCACCTCCACTCCGAACGCCTGCCGAGCGCGCGAGACCACCTGCGTCGCCCGCAGCGAGTGCCCCCCCAGCTCGAAGAAGCCCTCCTCCACGCCGACACGCTCCAGGTGCAGCACCTCCGCCCAGATCCCCGCCAGCACCTCCTCCACCGCCGTGCGCGGCGCCACGTACCCCGCCTCTCCCGCCCCGTACTCCGGCGCCGGGAGCGCCCTGACGTCCAGCTTCCCGTTGGGCGTCAGCGGCAGCGCGTCCAGCACCACGAACGCGGAGGGGACCATGTACTCCGGCAGGCTCCGCCGCAGGTGCGCGCGCACCTCCTCCGCCCCCGCCTCCCCCACCACGTACGCCACCAGCCGCTTCTCCCCCGGCGCGTCCTCCCGCACGATCACCCGCGCTTCCCGCACCCCGGGGTGCGCCGCCACCGCACTCTCCACCTCCCCCGGCTCGATCCGGAAGCCCCGGATCTTGACCTGCTCGTCCACCCGCCCGATGAACTCCAGCACCCCCTCCGCGCGCCACCGCATCCGGTCTCCCGTGCGGTACATCCGCGCCCCCGGCTCCCCGGCGAACGGGTCCGGGACGAAGCGCTCGGCCGTCAGCTCCGGGCGCTCCAGGTAGCCGCGCACGATCCCCCCGCCGCCCACGTACGCCTCGCCCGGGATGCCCACGCCCTCCGGCTCCAGCGCCCGGTTCAGCACGTAGATGCGCGCGTTCCCGGTGGGCCCGCCCACCGTCACCGTCAGCGCGTCCTCCGCCACGTGCTCGACCTGCTCGTACGAGCACCAGGCCGTGGTCTCCGTGGGCCCGTACATGTGCAGCAGGCGCCCCGGCCGGCCCGAGCGCAGCAGCCGGCGCAGGCTCGCCGCGTCGGCCGCCTGCCCGCCGAAGAGCACCTCGCGCACGCTGGCGAACACGTCGCCCTGCTCGCCCGAGTGCTGGTTCAGCAGCGCCGTGGTCTGGTACAGCGTGGTGATCCCCTGCGCGCGCAGCGTCTCGCCGAACGCCGCGGGGGCAAGGAGCACGTCGCGCGGGATCCCCACCAGGGTGGCGCCGTTCATGAGCGCGCCCCACGCCTCGAAGGTCAGCGCGTCGAAGCTGGCGTTCGACGCCTGCGCCACCCGGTCGCCCGGGCGCAGCCGGACGTAGTCGGTCTCCACGGCCAGCTGCACCACCTCGCGGTGGCCCACCATGACGCCCTTGGGACGGCCGGTGCTCCCGCTGGTGTAGACGATGTACGCCAGGTTCTCCGGGCTCGCCCCGCTCTCCGGCGCATGGTCCGGCTCCCGCGCGATCGCCCCGGCGGCGCGGTCGAGGTCGACGACGGACAGCTCTGCCGCTTCCGCCGCGAAGGCGAGGTCGCCGCGGCCGATCAGCACCGCCGCGCGGCTGTCGGCCAGCATCAGCGCCAGGCGCTCGGCCGGGTAGCCGGGGTCCAGCGGGACGTAGCAGCCGCCGGCCTTGAGGACGGCCAGGATGGAGACGATCAGCTCCACGCCGCGCTCCAGCAGCACGCCCACGCGGCTCTCCGGCCCGACTCCCAGGCCGGCCAGGTGGTGCGCCAGCCGGTTGGCGCGCGAGTCCAGCTCGGCGTAGCTCAGCTCCACCTCGTCCCAGACCAGAGCCGGGGCCTCGGGCCTCGCCCGCACCTGCGCCTCGAACAGCTCGTGGATGCAGACCCCGCGTGGGTACGGCCGGTCGGTCCGGTTCCATTCCTCCACCACCTGCGCGCGCTCGGCTCCGCTCAGCAGCGACAGCTCCGAGAGGCGCCGCTCGGGCGTGGAGGCCATCGTCTCCAGCACCCTCTCCAGGTGCCCCGCCATGCGCCCGACCGTCGCGGCCTCGAACAGCGCCGCGCGATAGGTCAGAGTCCCCGCGAGCGCTTCCCCGGTGTCGCGAAGAACCAGGTACAGGTCGAACTTGGCGGCGCCTTCGCCTGCCCCGAACGGCTGGGCGGCCAGCTCACCCAGTACGAGCCGCGCGTGCGCGTTCGAGCGGTCCAGCTCGAAGGTGACCTGGAAGACGGGCGCATGCGTGAGGCTGCGCTCCACGTCCAGCGCCTCCACCAGGCGCTCGAAGGGAAGATCCTGGTGGTCGAAGGCGCCCAGCGCCGCCGCCCGCATCCGCCCCAGCAGCTCGGTCCACGTGGGATCGCCCGCCAGGTCGGCCCGCAGCGAGAGCATGTTGACGAAGAAGCCGATCAGCCCCTCCGTCTCGGTCCGCGTCCGCCCCGCGACCGGGCTCCCCACCACCACGTCCTCCTGCCCGGCGTAGCGGCCCAGCAGCGCCTGCCAGCCCGCCAGCAGCGTCATGAACAGCGTCGCCCCCTCGCGGCGGGAGAGCGCCCGCAGCCCCTGCGTCACCTCTGCCGGGAGGGTGAAGTGGTGACTTCCCGCGCGCGGGCTCTGCACGAGGGTGCGCGGACGATCCGTGGGGATCTCCAGCAGCGGCGGCGCGCCTGCCAGGCGCTCCCGCCAGAAGCCGAGCTGCGCCTCCAGCACGTCGCCGCGCAGCCACTCGCGCTGCCAGAGCGCGTAGTCGGCGTACTGCACCGGGAGCTCCGCCAGCGCCGGCTCCTCCCCCCGGCTGAGGGCGGCGTAGAGCACGGAGACCTCGCTCACCAGCACCTGCATGCTCCAGCCGTCGCTCACCACGTGGTGGAGCGTGAAGCACAGCACGTGGTCCGTGTCGTCCAGGCGAAGCAGCGTGCTCCGCAGCAGCGGCCCGCGCTCCAGGTCGAACGGCCGCAGCGCTTCCTCCGCGACGAACCGCTCCGCCTCGGCCTCCCTTGCCGACCCGGGGAGCAGACCCAGGTCGAAGGTCGGAAGCGGCACGGGGGCGGGCGGATGGATCACCTGCACGGGCCGCCCGTCGCGCGCGGCGAAGACCGTCCGCAGCGCCTCGTGGCGGCGCACCAGTGCGTCCAGGCTGCCCCGCAGCGCGGGCACGTCCAGCGACCCGCGCAGCCGCAGCGCGTACGGCATGTTGTAGGCGGCGCTCCCCGGCTCGATCCGGTCCACCACCCAGAGCCGCTGCTGCGCGAAGGAGAGCGGCAGCGGCTCGTCCCGGGGGACGCGCACGATCGGCGGCGCGGACGGGGCGCCCTCGCTCCGCAGAGCTTCGATGCGCTCCGACAGGGCGGCGACCGTGGGCGCCTCGAACAGCGTCCGGAGCGGCAGCTCCACGCCCAGCGCCTGCCGGACGCGCGACGCCACCTGCGTCGCCAGGAGCGAGTGCCCGCCGAGCGCGAAGAAGTTCTCCTCCACTCCCACCCGCTCCACGCCCAGCACCTCCGACCAGACTCCCGCCAGCACCTCCTCCGTCGCCGTCCGCGGCGCGACGTACGCGCCCTCCGCGCCCCACTGCGGCGCCGGGAGGGCGCGCCGGTCGAGCTTGCCGCTCGGAGTGAGCGGAAGCGCCTCCAGCATCACGAACGCGCCGGGCACCATGTACTCCGGCAGCCGCGCGCCGAGGTGCGCCCGCAGCTCCGCCGCGGAGACCGCCTCCCCGTCGTCCGCGACCACGTACGCGGCGATGCGCCGGTCGCCGGCCGCGTCCTCGCGCACGACGGCCACGGCCTCGCGCACCGCCGGGTGCGTGCGCAGCGCGGCCTCGATCTCGCCCAGCTCGATGCGGAAGCCGCGCACCTTGACCTGGCTGTCCGCCCGGCCGAGGTACTCCAGCTCGCCGTCCGCCGTCCACCGCGCCCGGTCGCCGGTGCGGTACATCCGCGCGCCGGGCTCCGCCGCGAACGGGTCCGGGACGAACCGCTCCGCCGTCGCGGCGGGGTTGGCCATGTACCCGCGGGCCAGCCCGTCGCCCGCCACGTACAGCTCCCCCGCGGCGCCCGTGGGGACCGGCTCCAGCGCCGCGCCCACGACGTAGACGCGCGTGTTCCAGATCGGCCGGCCGATGGGGACGCGCTCACCCGGCACCCCGTCGGACACGCGGAGCGGGTGGTGGGTGCTGTCCGCCGCGACCTCCGACGAGCCGTACAGGTTCAGCAGCGTCGCGCCGGGGACCGCGTCCGCGAAGCGGCGGGCGAGCCCGGCAGGGAGCTCCTCGCCGCTGGTCACCACCAGCCGCAGCCGCGGGCAGCTCTCGCCGAGATCGTCGTCGCCGTCGAGCAGCGCGCGGAGCAGCGAGGGGACCAGGACGATGCGGGTGACGCCGTGCCGCGACATGACCCCGGCGAGCGCCCGCGGGTCGCGGGCGTCCTCGTCCGGGACGAGCACGGAGGGGATGCCGGCCAGCAGCGGCCCGAACACCTCCCACACCGAGTCCACGAAGGCGAGCGAGGTCTTCTGGCAGCACACCTCGTCCGGCGCGAACGGGTACTCGCTCCACATCCAGGCGAGGCGGTTGACGATCGCCCGGTGCGTGCCGAGGACGCCCTTGGGGGTGCCGGTCGAGCCCGAAGTGTAGACGACGCAGGCGAGGCTCTCGGGGAAAGCGGAGTACTTCGTAATCCGTACTTCGTGCTCCTCGCGGCCGTTCACCAGGACCTCGATGCCGCAGTCGCCCAGGCGCTCCGCCGCCGCCGAGTCCGCGAGCAGCAGCGCGGCGCCCGAGTCGGAGAGCATGTAGCGCAGGCGCTCCGCCGGGTAGCCGGGGTCCATGGGGACGTACGCGCCGCCGGCCCGGAGCACGGCGAGGAGCGAGGCGACCAGCTCCGGCGTGCGCTGCATGCACACGCCGACGCGGACCTCCGGCCCGACGCCGCGCCGCCGGAGGGCGTCGGCCAGGCGGGCGGAGCGGCGGTCCAGCTCCGCGTACGTCACCCGGTCATCGGCCCAGGCGAGGGCGACCGCGTCCGGCGTGCGGGCCGCCTGCATGGCGAACAGGTCGTGCACGCACAGGTCGCGGGGATACGCGGCGGTGGTGGCGTTCCACGCCTCCAGAACCTGGGCGCGCTCCGCCCCGCGCAGCAGCGACACCCCGGAGAGCCGCTCCCCGGGCATGGCCGCCATGGCCCCCAGGACGATCTCCAGGTGCCCGGCCATCCGCTCGATGGTCGGCGCCTCGAAGAGCGCCCGACGGAAGAGGAGCTCGCCGCGCAGCCCCTCGCCCTCCTCCGCCAGCGTCAGCTCCAGGTCGAACTTCGCGACGCTCGCTCCCGTCCCGAACGGCTCCAGCCGCACCTCCCCGAGCGACAGCCCCTCGTGTACGGCGGAGCGGTCGAGCGCGAACGTCGCCTGGAAGAGCGGCGTGTGGGCGAGGCTGCGCTCCACCCCGAGGGTCTCCACCAGGCGCTCGAACGGGAGATCCTGGTGCGCGTACGCGCCCAGCGCCGCCTCGCGGGTCCGCCCGACCAGCTCCGCCCAGGTCGGGTCGCCCGACAGGTCGGCGCGCAGCGCCAGCAGGTTGACGAAGAACCCGACCAGCCCTTCCGTCTCCCTCCGCGTCCGCCCCGCCACCGGGCTCCCCACCACCACGTCCTCCTGCCCCGCGTAGCGGTCCAGCAGCGCCTGCCAGCCGGCGAGCAGCGTCATGAACAGCGTCGCCCCCTCGCGCCGCCCGAGCGCCCGCAGCCCACGGGTGGTCTCCGGGGCAAGGGCGAAGCGGTGGCTCCCCGCGCGCGCGTCCGGGTCCACCGTCCGCGGCCGGTCGGTCGAGACCTCCAGCAGCGGGGGAGCCCCGGCCAGCCGCTCGCGCCAGTAGGCCAGCTGCGCCTCCAGCACCTCGCCGCTCAGCCATTCGCGCTGCCAGACGGCGTAGTCCGCGTACTGGATCGGCAGCTCGGGAAGCCGCGGCGCCTCGCCCCGGCTGAAGGCGGCGTAGAGCGCGGAGAGCTCGCGCACCAGCACCCTCAGGCTCCAGCCGTCACCGACGATGTGGTGCAGGGTGAGGCAGAGGACGTGGTCCTCCTCGCCCGGACGAAACAGCGCGGCGCGCAGCAGCGGCCCCCGCGCCAGGTCGAACGGGCGCAGCGCCACCTCCTCCGCTCGCCGCTCCGCCTCTCGCTCCCCGTGGGGGAGGTGCCGCAGGTCCAGCTCCGTAAGCGCAACGGGCGCGGGCGGGTGGACGACCTGCACGGGGGCGCCGTCGTGCTCCACGAAGGTGGTGCGCAGCGTCTCGTGCCGCTCCACCAGCGCGTCCAGGCTCGCCCGCAGCGCCGCCGCGTCCAGCGGCCCGCGCAGGCGCAGCGCCCCGGCCATGTTGTAGGCGGCGCTCCCCGGCTCCAGCCGGTCCACCAGCCAGAGCCGCTGCTGCGCGAACGACAGCGGCAGCGATCCCTCGCGCACGACCCGCTCCACAGGGGGCGCCGCCCCGCTCCCCGTGCCGCGCAGCGCCTCGACGTGCCCGGCCAGCGCGACCACCGTGGGCGCCTGGAAGAGGGCACGCAGCGGCACCTCCACCCTGAAGACCTGCCGCACCCGCGAGACCACCTGGCTGGCCAGGAGCGAGTGGCCGCCCAGGTCGAAGAAGCTCTCCTCCACCCCCACCCGCTCCAGCCCCAGCACCTCCGCCCAAATCCCGCTCAGCACTTCCTCCGCGGCCGTCCGCGCGGCCTCGAACGCCGCGCCGTCCGCCTCCGGCTCGGGGAGCGCGCGCCGGTCCGTTTTGCCGTTGGGAGTCAGAGGAAGCGTCTCCAGCGCCACGACCGCGGCAGGGACCATGTGCTCGGGGAGCGTGCGCCGCAGCCAGGCGCGCAGCTCCTCGGCGGAAGGCGGCGCGCCCTCCTCCGGGACCACGTACGCCACCAGGCGCTTCCCACCCGCGCGGTCGTCCCGGCCCACGACCGCGGCGCGCCGTACCGCCGGGTGCTGGAGGAGGGCGCTCTCCACTTCGCCCAGCTCGATGCGGAAGCCGCGCACCTTGACCTGCTGGTCGATGCGGCCCAGGTACTCCAGCTCGCCGCCGGCCGTCCAGCGGGCGAGGTCGCCGGTGCGGTACATCCGCGCTCCGGGCCCCGGGGCGAAGGGATCGGGAACGAACCGCTCCGCCGTCAGGTCGGGGCGGCCGTGGTAGCCGCGCGCGGTCCCGGCTCCACCCAGGCACAGCTCCCCCGTGACGCCGACCGGCACCGGGGTCACGGCCGGGTCGAGCACGTACGCCCGCGAGTTCGCCACGGGGCGCCCGATGCGCACCCGCTCGGCGCTCTGCTCCACCTCGCTCCAGGTGGAGTAGACCGTGTCCTCCGTGGGGCCGTACAGGTTCAGCACCCGCTCCACGTGCGGCAGCGCGTACAGGTCGCGCGCAAGCGAGGCGGGCAGAGCCTCCCCGCCCAGGTTGAAGGCGCGCACGCTCTCCGGGATCCCGCCGGAGCGCAGCAGCTCCGCCGCGGCGCTGGGAACGGTGGCCACCAGCCGCACCCCTTCGTCCGCCACGCGCGGCAGCTCCAGCGCGTTCTCCACCAGCACCAGCGTCCCGCCCCAGCACAGCGTCCCGAACACCTCCGCCACCGAGACGTCGAACGACACGGAGGTGGAGCCGAGCACGGCGGCGCGGTCCTCCGCCCTCACGGTGTCGCGGACGAAGTGGACGATCTGCGAGGCGCTGCGGTGCTCCACCTGAACGCCCTTGGGGCGGCCGGTCGAGCCCGAGGTGTAGAGCACGAACGCCAGGTTGCCGGCCTCCACGGCCGACTCCGGGGCGCTGTCGGGCTGCGCCGCGATCCGCTCCACGTCGGAGTCGACCAGCACCCGGCCGACCCCGGCCGGCAGCCGCTCCGCGAGCGCGGACTGCGACACCACCAGGCGGGCGCCCGCGTCCTCCAGCATGTACTCCTGGCGCTCCGCCGGGTACGCGGGGTCCAGCGGCACGTAGGCGCCACCGGCCTTGAGGATCGCCAGCATCGCCGCGACCATCTCCGGCGTGCGCTCCGTGCAGAGCCCGACGCGCGACTCGGGGCCGACGCCCAGCGCGCGGAGGTGGTGGGCCAGGCGGTTGGCCGAGCGGTCCAGCTCCGCGTACGTCGTCGTGCGCCCGGCGAAGCGCAGCGCCGCGGCGTCCGGCGTGCGGGCGGCCTGCTCCGCGAACAGCTCGTGCAACGGGCGCTCCGCGTACGGCCGCTCCGTCGCGTTCCACTCCTCCAGCACCAGCGTCCGCTCGGCGGGGAGGAGGAAGCCGACCTCGCCCACGGGGCGGTCCGGCTCCGCGGCGACGGCACGCAGCACCTCCACCAGGTGCGCGGCCATGCGCCGGGCCGTGGCGGGCTCGAACAGGTCGCTGGCGTACTCCAGCGCCGCGGCCAGCCCGCCCTCGTTCCGCTCCCAGGTGTAGAGGGTGAGGTCCACGATCGCCGCGCCCGCGTCCAGCGGCTCATGCGCCAGCGTCGCGCCCGGGAGCTCCACCGGCTCCAGCGCCGCGCTCTGGGGCGCGAGCATCACCTGGAAGAGCGGGTTGCGGCTCAGGTCGCGCTCCGGCTGCACCTCCTCGACCAGCCGTTCGAAGGGCACGTCCTGCCGGGCGAACGCATCCAGCGCCGCCGCGCGCGCGCGTGCCAGCAGCGTGCGGAAGCCCTCCTCCGGCACCACCTCCACCCGCAGAACCAGGGTGTCCACGAGCAGCCCCACCAGCCCGGCGACCTCGGCGCGGTCCCGGTTGGCGACCGGGATCCCCACCGCCACGTCGCCCTCCCCCGCGTAGCGCGCGAGGAGCAGGTCCCAGGCGGCGAGGAGCGCCACGAAGGGCGTCGCCCCCCCGGCGCGGGCCAGCGCGCGCACGCCCTGCATCACCTCCGCGGGAACCTCGAAGCGATGGGTCGCGCCGCGGAAGCTCTGCACGGCCGGGCGCGGACGGTCGGTGGGGAGCGGGAGCGGCGCCACCCCGTCCAGGCGCTCCCGCCAGTAGGCGAGCTGCGCCTCGACGGCCTCGCCGCGAGCTCCCGCGCGCTGCCGCAGCGCCCAGTCGGCGTAGCGCGTGGGGAGCGGCGGGAGGGGGGAGCGCTCCCCGGCGAGCAGCGCCGGGTAGAGGGCGCCCAGCTCCCGGATCAGCACCCCGGCGGACCACCCGTCGCCGACGATGTGGTGCATCGCCAGCACCAGCAGGTGCTCGTCGCGCCCCAGCCGCAGCAGCCGGGCGCGGAACGGGGGCCCCGCCTCCAGGTCGAAGGGAGCCCGCGTCGCCTGCTCCGCCGCGCGCCGCGCCGCGCCGTCCCGATCCCCCGGGTCCAGGCGCGACAGGTCCACCTCCGGGAGCGACAGCGCCCCGGCGGGGCGGACCCGCTGCACGGGCCGCCCGTCCACCTCGGCGAAGACCGTGCGCAGGGTCTCGTGCCGGCGGGTCGTCTCCTCCAGGCTCCGCCGCAGCACGGGGGCGACCACCGCCCCGTGGATGCGGAGCGCCCCGGCCAGGTTGTACGCCGCGCTCCCTGGCTGCAGCCGGTCCAGGAACCAGAGCCGCTCCTGTGCGAAGGACAGCGGCGCGTCGCCCTCGGCAGCAGCCACCGCTCCTGCGGGCACGGCTCCGTCCACGAGGAACACCGCCTCCACCAGCTCCGCGGCGAGGCGCTCGATCCGCGTGTCGTCCAGCAGCGCCGAGATCGGCACGGTCGTGCCCAGGCCCGCCTCCAGCGCGCCCTTCAGCTCCATGGCCCGCAGCGAGTCCATCCCCAGCGCCAGCAGCGGCTGCTCCCGGTCCACCCGGTCCGGGTCCACCCCCAGCACCTGTGCCGCCCGCTCCACCACCAGCGCCTCCATCAGCGCCTGCCGCTCCTCCGCCCCCGCTGCCTCCAGCGCTTCACGCGTGATCGAGACGGAGACCGGGCGCGGCGCCGCGCTCCCCGCGTCCTCGCGGACGCTCACCCCCACCAGGGGGAGGTCCCCGGCCAGGAACGACGCCCGGCACGCCCGCCGCTGCACCTTGCCGCTGGTGGTCTTCGGCACGCCGCCGGGGCGCACCACGGCCACGGTGTGCACCTGCAGCCCGTGCTCGCTCGCCACCGCCCGGCGGATCGCCGCCGCCACCTCCTCCACGTCCAGCCGGGCCGCCTGGCGAGAGACCTCCTGCACCACCACCAGGCGCTCCTCCCCGTCCTGGTCCACGCTGAAAGACGCGCTGCTCCCCGCGCGCAATCCCTCGTGGCTGCGCAGCGCCGTCTGCTCGATGTCCTGCGGGTAGTGGTTGCGTCCGCGGATGACGATCAGGTCCTTGAGGCGCCCCGTGACGAACAGCTCGCCCTCGCACAGGAATCCCAGGTCCCCCGTGCGCAGGAAGGGCCCCTCGCCGGTCCCGGCTTCGAAAGCGCCGAAGGTCTCCGTCGTCTCCTCGGCGCGCCCCCAGTAGCCGCGCGCCACGCTGGGCCCCGACACCCACACCTCGCCCACGCGGTCGGGCCCACACTCGCGCAGCGTCGCCGGGTCCACCACGATCACCCGCTGCGACGGCGCGCTCCGCCCGCTCCCCACCAGGCGGTAGCGACCCTCCGGACCCCCGTCGCGCACCGTGCCGCCGCCCAGTGCCTCCGGGTCCACGGCGCGGACCACCGGGACCTCCGCCGGCTGGCTCCCGGTGACCATCAGCGTGGCCTCGGCCAGTCCGTAGCAGGGAAAGGATGCCCGCGCCCGGAAGCCGCAGGGCTCGAAGCTCTCGGCGAAGGCGCGCAGCGTCTCGGCGCGGACGGGCTCGGCGCCGTTGAAGGCGATCTCCCACCGGCTCAGGTCCAGCGCCGCCCGCTCCTCGGGGCGCACGGCGTGGACGCACAGGTCGTAGGCGAAGTTGGGCCCGCCGCTGCTGGTGGCCCGGTAGCGAGAGATCGCCTCCAGCCAGCGCGCCGGCCGCTGGATGAAGGCCACGGGGGAGAAGAGCGCCGCCCAGTACCCGGTGAACAGCGGCTGGAGGATGCCGCCGATCAGCCCCATGTCGTGGTAGGGGGGGAGCCAGATGACCGAGCGGGTCTCGGGCGTGTAGCCGGTGAACCCCTCGATCACCGCGAAGTTGTGCAGCAGGTTGCCGTGCGAGACCATCACCCCCTTGGGCGCGGCCGTGGAGCCCGAGGTGTACTGGAGGAAGGCGATCGTGTCGGCGTCCACCTCCGGGTCGCTCCACCCCCCGGCCTCCCCGGCGGGGACGTCCTCCGTGGCCATCCAGCGCAGCCCGGCCAGCTCCGGGGTGTTGGCGCTGAGCCGCTGCGACTCGTCCAGCAGCTCGCGCGTGGTGAGCGCCAGGGTGGGCCGGCAGTCGTCGACGATGCTCTGGAGGCGCGTGTCGACCTTGTTGCGGCGCGGCGGGTACGCCGGCACCGCGGTCACCCCGGCGTAGAAGCAGCCGAAGAGGGCGGCGACGTACTCCAGTCCCGGCGGGTAGAGGAGGAGAGCGCGCTCCCCCCGGGCGCCGAGCGCCTGGAGGCGTCCGGCCACGGCCCGTGCGCGCAGGTCGAGCTCGCCGTACGTGACGTGCCCCTCCTCCACCTCCCCATTCAGCAGGAAGGTGTAGGCGATCCGGTCCGGGTCTTGGTCCGCCCGGAGGCGGAGGAGCTCTACCAGCGTGGCCTCGGTGCGAGGAGTCGGCATCGGGACGGAGAACGGGTGGGCTGGTGGCGGTCGGGGGGGTGCCGGCGGCGGCGCGGGAAGGTCCCTCCCACGCCTCGACGTCCGGGCAGACATCGCGGACAGGCACAGGTGGGCCCGACGGCCATTCCGCCGGACGAATCCACGCGGTTGCTGGTCGTGAGGTCTCTAATTAAGCGCATGATAAACGACGACCACACTAATTTACCATGGGAGAATCAAGCTGCAAACACCCGTAGGAAAATCCTGGCCCCCGGCAGGCCACGAGATGATCCGGGCTGGAGCGCGAACGGAGCGTGAAGAGCGATGGCCTCGGCACCGGATCCGGTGTCGGGGCCATCGTACCGCAGGTCGAGCCCTGTGATCATGCGTGAGCGATCCGGGGGAGCCCGACGGCAGAGCTTCAGGGGCGAAGGGCCCTCACGATAGCTCTTGGGCGAGCCCGATGAGAATTCCTTCGGGCCCCCGGATGTAGCACAGCCGATACGTGTCCTGGTACTGGACCACTTCGCCCACGAGCTCCGCGCCGCGTTTGCCGAGCCGGGCGAGCGTATCGTCGACGTCCTCCACGGTGAACATGACGCGCAGGTAGCCGAGAGCGTTCACCGGGGCGTTGCGGTGATCGGCGACCACGGGCGGCGCGAGGAACCGGGACATCTCGAGCCGGCTGTGACCATCCGGCGTACGCATCATGGCGATCTCGACGCGCTGGGACCCCAATCCTGTGACGCGCCCGGCCCACTCTCCTTCGACCATGGCTCGCCCTTCGAGCTCGAGGCCGAGCTCGGTGAAGAACTCGATGGCGGCGTCGAGGTCTTCCACCACGATGCCGACGTTGTCCATACGCTTGACCGTCATGATGTCTCCTCGGAGCGGAGGGAGGACCGAACGAATTCGAGCGCACGTACGAAGACCGGATGCCAGTCCGGTCCTGGCTGCTCGTGGAGAGGATGCCAGGAGAAGGAGAATTCGAGCCCGCCGTCGTCGGGAGCCCGATGCAGCCAGGCGTCCGGGAGGTCGGCTCCCGCGTCCATCTCGAAGAACTCCCACACCTGGCCGTCCTGCCGAGACTCCCAGACGCCGAGGCTCTTCCCGGGCACCGCTTTCAGGAGTCCGGCTTCTTCGGCCAGCTCGCGCACGGCGGCTTCCCTGGCGGATTCCCCGCTCTCGATGGTCCCCTTCACGAGCTGGACACCCGCGCGGGGGTGCCGGAACACCAGCAGCTCGGTGCCTCCCGCGGCAGCGCGGAGAACGACTGGGCACGCCTTGGTCGGCAGCATCGAGCCTTGATTATAAACTACGGTGTAAGTCCGGGTCCTGTTCAGCGCGATTGGGCCAGGAACAGCGCCGCATGGGCCCAGGCCGGGCCACTCGCTTGATGATCGGCTTCCGAGGATCCGATACGTCGAGCAGCAGGGTGGCCTCGTGGTGGTGAGCATTGGCGAAGAGCAACTCGCCGGGAGCGGGTGGTTGGTACTCCATGTGGTGCGGCATCGATGCACGCGAAGCTCGAGCCTGACGAGGGGGGAGCATCAAGAGGCGCCGAGCCGCCGCCGGAGGTCGTCCAGCAGCGACCGGCGCTCGGCGCCTTCTCCGTGGCCGACCTCCTCGCACCAGCGGACCGACCGTTCCACGAGGGGCGCGGCTTCATCCAGCCGTCCCTGCTCCTCCAGGAAACGCCCCAGGTTCCAGCTCTGGTGCGCGAAGATCTGCGCGTCGCTCAGGGTCTCGGCCAGCGAAAGCGCTTCCCGGTACGATGCCTCGGCCTCGGTGGCTCGGCCGAGCGCCGCCAGCGGGTTGCCCAGGTTGCCCAGCACCGTCGCGCGGCCCCGCTCGTCCCCCAGGCGTTTCTTGATCTCGAGACTGCTGCAGTAGAGCTCTACCGCCTTCGCGTGCTCCTCGCGCTTGTGCGCGAGCGTACCCAGGTTGGCCAGCAGGCGCGAGAGCGTCACGGGGTCGTCCGCGGCGGCGATGGTCTCCAGGGCGCGCTCATAGTACTCCTGCGCCTCCTCCAGCGCACCCACCTGGTTCCGCACGTCGCCGATGGCCGCGCGGATGCGCGCCGCGCCCAGCGTGTCACCCAGACGCTCACGGATCTCCAACGCATCCTGGTAGGTGGCAGCCGCCGCGCCGAAGTTGCCGGTGACCTCCTGGGTGCGGGCGATGTTGGCGAGGTCCACAGCCATGTGCGCCGGGTCCCCGGCGTCGGCACTGAGCTGGTAAGCGCGCCGGTACGTCGCGAGCGCCTCGTCGAAGCGCCCGGTGCGGAAGTAGATGTTGGCCGTCCCCGTAAGGAGGATGGACTCCGCCTCCGCGTCTCCCAGACGCCGCGCGGCTTCCAGCCCCGCATGCGCCCACGCCAGCCTTTCACGGTACCGGCCCCGCAGCGAAAAGAAAGACCCGCAGTCGCAGGCGAACCGCACCAGCAGGCGGTCCCAGGCGGCGTCGCCGGCGCGCTGGCCGGCAAGGATGAAGAACCGCTCGATCTGCGCGCTCTCGCGCCCCAGCACCTCCACGGCTTCCTGCGAGCTGGCGCGGTTGTGCACCAGCGCCCGAACGCCGTGCAGTTCCAGCAGCCCCGCGAAGTGCGGTGCCAGCCGGAGGCTCACTACATCGTCCAGGCTCGGCACCGCTCCTCCAGGAACGCGTGGACGGTCTGATGAAGGCTGTAGCGGCGCGTGGAGGGGTTTCTCTCCAGCAGGCCGCTGGTGACGAACGCCTCGATCCACGCCGCCGCGCGCGCGGGTTCCACGTTCCACGCCACCTCGATGGCGGCACGGTCGAAGTCCAGCGGCGCGGCGCCCAGTACCGAGAGGGACGCGGCCGCGGCGCGGGTCTCCCCGTCGGGCATGGCGTCGTAGCTCAGGGAGATGATGGCATCGAGCGACAGGTCACCGGATGCAAGGCCGGGACGGCGCTCGTGCCCCTTCATCTCCCGGAGCCGCACCCGCCAGGTACCCAGCAGCGCATGGCAGGGCCGGGAGGAGTCGTCCCTCTGCGCCAGGTGGCCGGCGAGCTTGAGGGCAAGGGGGAGGTTGCCCAGGCTGGCCGCCAGCTCGCCCGCGCCGTCGGGGTCGGCCTCGACGGCGTCGGGCGCGTGCTCCCGGAGCAGCGCCACCGCGGGCGCGTCCTCCAGCACCTCCAGCCGGCAGGCCCGGTCCGGGCTCCCGGCCAGTGCGCCGGCGATGTCCGGGCTGCGGGTGGAGAGCAGCAGCGCGCATCCCGGCGCCCGGCAGTCGGAGAGAGTCTGCGCGGTGGCAACGCTCGTTTCCCACACGTCGTCCAGCACCAGCAGCGCGGGGCGGCCCGACAGGTGGCGGCGGATGACCTCGGTGAAGTCGTCCGCGTCTTCCGACCTCGGCGGCTCCACTCCCAGGGCCATGCACCAGCGCCGCAGCACCTCCGCCGCGCCCGCCGACTGTCCGAGCTCCGCGTACAGCACGCCGCCGCGAAAGTGCTCCACCGTCCCCGGCGCGCACCCCACCGCGCGCACGAAATCCGTCTTTCCCGCGCCCGGGAGCCCGCGGACGGCCCACACGGGGTCGCCGGGCGCGGCCAGCAGCCGCACGAAGCGGTCGACCTCGGCGGCACGCCCGAACAGCCGGGCCGCGTTGGGGGCCTTGCACACCGGCACGCCGGGCCGGGCGGCGGGGACGGTCACGCAGATGGAATCGTGGGTCGCCACGCGGGCGGCTCCACCGTCGCCCACCAGGACGATCTCCGCCGCATCGACGCCGGGGCGCACCAGCAGCTCCGGGCGCTCGCGGTCGTCGAGGTGCTCCAGGGCAAGGGCGACGCACGCCTGGTCGTACGCCGCCCGCACCGGGTGGCCGAACGCGAGGGCGCGGTAGAAGGAAGCGCCGAAGGTGAGTGCGGCCTCGTCGGAGATGGACCCGCGCGTGCCGACCGCGCACCCCACCACCTCGGCGATCGCCTGCGCCTGTGGAAGAGACAGGCAGGCGTTCAGGACCACCACGCGTATGTCCCCGCGAAACACCTCGAACAGCCGCGCCAGCGCCGCCGCGTCCACGGGATGCGCGCGCGTCCCGTCGGCGCTCGCCAGCACCAGGCCGTCGCGGTTGCCGTGCCCGCTGAAGTGCACCACCCGAGGCTGCGTCTCGTTCAACGCCTGGATGAGGTCGTCCGCGCGCGCGGCCAGGCGAAAGTCGAAGTCGAGCGCGTCGCGGTGCTCCGCCGCGCGCACCTTCTGCCGGATCCGCCGCACGTCCTCGTCCAGCAGCAGCCGGGGCTTGCGCCCGTCCGGCGGGACGGAGAGCGGGTCGGCGGCGAAGAAGAGGACCTTGACCTTGCTCATGGAATCTCGCAGGGCTCTATGGAAGGGCTCGGGGAGCGGCGCGGGGGTCGGAGCTGGAACTTTCCGTCCCGCCACGCAATTCGCCCGATGAAGATCAGCTCCAGAAGCCGTCCCTTTCCATAGTGCATCGCATATCGCAGCACGGCCAGAACGAATGCGGTCGCGATCAACCATCCAAACCGATACACCGTGCCGGCACTCGGCGCACCGATGAAGCTGGCCAGCAAGATCATCCACGCGCCCAGGTTGAGCGCGGCCAGCTGGGCTTCGAGAAGGAACGCAGGTGCTGACGTCCCCGGATGCGTCCGGGTGAGAGAAACACCCGACTCGATGAACGACCTGACGGAAATGATCCGCGCCTGGTGCTCCCATGCGGAGATCTCGTGATCCTCGGGGAGCACCGACGCGGCGTGCTGATGAACGTACCGCTTCTCCTCCTCCTCCAGAAATCCGACCGCGAACTCGTCCGCCTTCATCTCGGAGGTTGTCCGGAAGCTGTTCCTTCGCCTCGAGAGCGCGAGACCCATCAAGGAAAGGCTCACCAGGCAGAGGGAGAGCACCAGGAACGGAGAAGCCTCGAAGGGTATCGCCGTGGCCGCGAGCACGAGCGCCACCAGAGGAAGCTTGACGCCCTTGTGCAGCGCCGACTGGACCACGAACTCGTCTCCCAGGGTGTGGCCAAGCTCATGATACAGATAGAACCGATCCTCGACACCGGCGTACTCCGGATCATCCCGCACCAGGATCACGGTCTCCATGAACGGGATGTTGAACACGCCGAGCCCACCGGGGATCACGCCGGAGTCACCGATGTCGACACGGAAGAACCTGACATCCTTGCGGTGGTCGTACGGAAGTCCCTGACGGCCGAGGGAATTGATGAGGCTCAACCGGTCGATGCTGGCCGCGTCGTCGCCTCTCAGTATCCGATCCCATTCGATTGGAGTGTAGGAGCAATCCTGGAGTCGGATGATCGTGGCGGCCAACGCATCCCGGGATTTTTTCATCGCCGAGCCCATCAGCCAGAAACCGACCACGAGATCCCAGATCGCCGCGAGCAGAATCAGCTGCATTCCCCGATCGCTCGGCTCCCAGAAATAGCTCACCACGGCAATGAACAGCGTCGGCCAGACCCACAGAAGTCCCCACAGCTCTTTCGGGATGGCGAAGTTCCAGACGCTCGCCCAGCTCGCCCTCAGGAACGAGACGATCCGCGAAGCGGGTCTATTCCGGCTCATACGGCATTGCGCTCCTCGTCGTGCTCGGCCGCCAGACGCGAGCTCAGAGAGGAAAGCAACCTCTCAAGCTCGGCCGGTTCCAGCCGGTCGGCGACCTCCGGGGAGAGCGGCAACACGACGTCGTTCACCACGATGACCCGCCCCCCCTGCTGACCCGGGCTCACCAGTTCGACCCCGTTGACCTGGTTCAGCTGGGTGACCTGGATGGTGATCCCCGTTCTGCCGTTGCCCTTCGAATCGCGAACGGCCATCGCGATCGTCAGGCAGTTGCCGAGAATGGTGGCCGCGCTCGCGAGCAGGGTGAGCGGAACCATCCAGTCCAGCCTGGAGGCGCCCGTAATGGGTACGATCCTGACCTGTCCGCGCCGTCTGACGACGTCGTTCAGGTTCGCCCTGCCTACACGCCGACACTCGTCCGGAAACACTTCCACGAGGACGGAACGGATCAGCTCCAGTTCACGGGCTTCATCCAGCATGAACGTCTCTTCCACCAGAGGGAGATTGCTACGTCGGAAGCCAGCACCGCTCGCTCATCGGTACACGGTGGAGCCGCGCGCGGCCCGGTACGGGCGGAGGTGAAATGCCGTCTCCAGAAGAAAGGCGGGCTCGCTCGTACCCAGCAGTTGGATGTGGGGCCGCTGGACATCATGTTCCATCATGACCTGCTGCTTCACCTTCTGGTACAGGCTGTCGTAGGTTCCCTGGAACGCGCCGTCGTTCCATACGTCCAGCAGGTGCGGGATGAACTGGCTCTCCCGCGCCTGCTGGCTCTGTATGCAGGAGGAGAGCAGCAGGAGGCCGGCCTGGATGCCGTCCGTGTCGTGGGGGCGCTCCGCGATGCACGGTCCGGCGCCGTTCGCCGCGGACCGTCCCGCCGGGCCGCGGTAACCGGAGATCCCGTCGCGCATCACCCGGGACGCGGGCGCGGCACAGCCCACGTCCTCGTCGCCACGCATGGATCCCCCACCGTAGCAGCTGTCCGCGACGACCACGATGCGCACGCCGCGCTCGAACAGCCGCCAGTAGGCCACCAGCCTGTCGTCGATCACCCCCCCGTCGGCCAGGCGCCACCCTTCGTCCCAGCCGTCGCCGGCGCCCTCGTCGCCGTCAATGTCCCGCTCCTGCATGCCGTGGCCCGAGAAGGAGACGAACAGGCTGTCGCCCTCCGTGAGCAACCCCGCCGCCCGGGTGAGCGCGTCGTGCACCGCCGAGCGGGTGGCCTCCTCGCCCCGCAGCAGTAGCACCGAGTTGTAGCCGGCCTGCTCGGCCAGCCCGGCCATGCGCCAGGCGAAGCGCTCACTGTCCTGCAGCGTCGGACAGGGAGGGCGCCCCCCGGGCTGGTTGACGCCGATGTGGATGGAAACTCCGCGAGGCATGGCATGCTCCCGATGGACAGGGTGTGCGCCGTCGCCCCCTGGCGACGGCGGAGAACGCGGTGCCCGTCAGTCTCCGCCCACGGCGGCCAGCAGGCAGTTGTAAACCGATCCGCCCATGTCGGGCGGGATCTCCGGGCACCCGCCGGCCATCTCGGGGCAGTCGTCGAGGCTGCCCCAGTAGCGCGGTGTCACGACGGGTACGGGCCCACCGAACAGCGTGTAGAAGGCGGTGAAGTGCCTGGGAGGATCGCCCGGCATGGGCACCGGCTGGTGATCCGCAGGCAGGGGAGCGGGCGGAAGGTCCTGCGGCGTTTCGTGCAGCACCTGCAGGTTCACCAGCCCGTTCTTGGGATAAAGCGTCCCCAGCTCATGCGATGGGCCACCGCCGCCGAGCGGCTGGGCGACGAGGGTGAGCGCGTCGCCCGGAAAGGCCGGGATCTCCCACTCCACACGGTGCGCGATGGGGCGAAACTCGCGGGGCCGCATCTCCCAGCACGCCCCGGGCGCCACGCGGGTGATGCCCCCCGCGGCCATCGTGACCCGTGACACCAGCTTCTTCTTGGTGTCGGCGCCCAGATGGTCCACGTCCACGGAGCGGCCGGTGATCTCCCGCAGGTCCACGATCTGGCTGCACAGCGCCAGGCTGGCGTCGTCGCCCTCGCCCAGCGAGAGGGTGTGGCCCGTCAGCAGGGCCAGCGCGGGAACGCCGAGAATGGGGCCGCTCTGCACCAGGTACCCCGCATCGTACACCACCACCGGCACGTGCCGGTCTTCGGGGTTGTGGTGGTGTCCGAACATTCCGGGCATCAGCACGTGCATCCGGCCGGTGCCCCCGGTGCCGACGGGCTCGGGTACGAACAGGCACAGTCCCGAGAAGGTGATCCGGAGCTTGAAGGCCATGGGTCCATTCGTGGGTGAAGAGTGGATGCCGGGAGCCGTCTGCTCCTGGGCGTAACACAACTGAGGGACGGGCTCCGGGCGTTTTCCCGGACGCGGCGGGGCAGGAGGGGGGTACATCCTGCGCCGCTGTATTGATACAGATGGTTGGAGCGAGTATTTTGCGCGGATGGAGACCTCCCGGCACGATTCCCGCCCCCAGGCCCGGATGCCTGACCGGCCGAGCGCCGAGGCCGCCTTTCTTGAGCACCTCAGCTGGATCGAGAAGGTCGCCGCCATCACCTGCCGCAAGAACGCGTGGACGACGGAGACGGAGGACTTCGCCGCGTGGGCCAAGATGAAGATGATGGAGGACGACTATGCCGTGCTGCGCAAGTTCCGGGGCGAGTCGTCGGTGAAGACGTTCATCACCACCGTGGTGGTGCGTTACTTCCACACGTACTCGCGCGACCGGCGGGGCCGGTGGCGTTCGTCGGCGGTCGCGGTGCGGCTGGGCTCTCCGGCCCGGGAGCTGGAGATGATGGTGCGCCGCGACGGCTACACCCTGGCGCAGGCGGGGGAAAAGCTGCGCACCGCCGGCCTCACCACGCTTTCCGACGTGGAACTGGCGCGCCTGCTGGCGGAGATGCCCGAACGCGCGCCGCTGCGTCCGGAGGAAGTGGACGCGGACCCGGAGCTTGCCGACGCCGAGGCCTCGTCCCGCGCCGACGAACGGGTCGTGGCCTCCGAAACCGAGGCACAGCATCGCGCGATCATGGGCGCGCTGGCCCAGGCGGTGGGAGAGCTGAAGCCCGAAGAGCAGATGATCGTGCGTATGCACTTTCGCGACGGCCGCACCCTTGCCGACGTGGCTCGGACGCTGGGGCTGGCTCAGCAGCCGCTGTACCGGCTCGCTCCAAGGCTGCGTGAGCGGCTGCACGAGCGTCTGATCGCAGGAGGCGTTTCCCCGGCGGCGGTGCGCGCGCTGCTGGACCGGGCGGATTCATGATCCCTTTCCGGAAATTTTTCGCGCCCATGTCCTTCCAATGGTGTGCATCCACTACCGGAGGTAACCGGTGAAGGAGCCCAGGCCCGACGACGAGCGGTTGTCCGCGCTGCTCGACAAGCGGCTCACAGGACGGCAGCGCGACGAACTGCTGGCCCACCTTGCCGCCGACGACGAAGACTATCAGGTCTTCGTCGACACCGCGGACATCCTGCGCGAGGCGGAGGAGGAGGACGCGCCCGGCAAAGCAAGGGACCAGCCGAGGGAGGGTGCGCGGCCCCCTGCCTGGGCCGGGGCGGCGCTCCACCGCTGGACGTACGGAGCCCCGCGACGGATCGCGATTGCCGCGGCCGTCGCGGGGCTCGTCGTGCTGGGGGCGCTGAGTCTGCTCGGCCGTGCCGCGGCCGTGGGCCACCCGGTGCGCCTGGCTGCGCGCCTGGAGCATGCCGACCAGGGGCTGCCGGAACGCTGGATCGAGCAACGCCCCTGGAGCTCCGCGCGCGGCAAGGCGGCAGGCCGGCGGGACGTGCGGGCCGCACAGGCCGGCGCGCTGCTGGTGGACCTTTCCGTCGCCGTGGCGGCGCGCGACTCGGCGGACACCTGGCTCCTGGCCAACCAGCTTCGGCAACGTTTCGACGCGCAGGCGGCTCCCTCCAGCCCGGTCCCGCAGATCACCGCGCGCGCGGGCGAGCCTTCCTCCGCGCTGCGGCCACTGCTGGATCAGGCGACGGCGCGGCTGGAGGAGCGCCTGGGGCGCGACTACCTGCAGCTGGGCGCGTGGGCCGAGGCGGCCAGCATTGCCGCGCACCGGCGGGACCAGGCGTTCTTTCGTTCAGGCGCTACACGCCGGATGCTCGGCCGTGCCGAGGAACTCACCGCCGCCGGTTCGGCCGCGCGCGATGCGGTGTCGGGCGTCCGCGCGGCGCTCGCGGCACAGGGGCCGCCGAACTGGAACGACCTGGCGGAAGCTCTGAACACCCTGCTCGGAGCGGTGGCGAGCTGAAGATCGCGGGAGCTCGGGAGATCCGCTGATGGATTCCGTGTCTTTTTCCACGGCGGCACCCCGATCTTCAACGCCGGTCAACGCCCGATGTAGCGGAAGCCGGCCCACGTGGCGGGCGAGTGCCGCGTGGAATCGGGGGAATTCAGCATGGCGAGCTGCGCCTGGCGTAGCGCTTCGGCGGGGTTCCTCGCGGCGTGACCGTACTGCCGGTGGAACGCCAGCATCAGGGGCTGCGTGAGCCGGTCGTCCACCTGCCACGGGCTGCCGACCACCCCACCCGCGCCGGCGGAAAGCAAAGCGCCCGACAGGCCCGCGATCCCGTCCGACCGCCCCGCGCGCGACGGAAGCGTGCGGCACGCGGAAAGCACCACCAGCCGCACTCCACGAAGATCCAGCGCGCTCACCCGGTCCGCCGCGAGCCGTCCGTTCCCGGCAAGCACCAGGTAGGACCGCTCCGGCTGCGTGTCGTCGAACACGGCGTGGCCGGCGAAGTGGATCACGCTCGCTCCCTGTGCCTGGCGCCCGAACTCATTCTCGGTCGCACCGCGGTCCCTGAGCACGGAGGCGCCGGGATACACCGACTGCAGTGAATCCACCTCCGCACCCGCTCCCTTCAACCGGTCCAGCGTGGGATGGTACCGGAGATCGAAGGCGGGGTCGGCCACCAGCAGTACCCGTCGCACGGCCTTCGCCGGAGCGGGCTCCGGGGGAGCGGCATCGGCAAGGCTGGCAACGAAGTGCAGTGGATGGTCCTGGATGAGGTACCGTCTCCGGCGCGCGTCCCTGAGCGCCGCGAACGGCACGCCGGCGATCTCTCCGTCGGCCAGGATCGTCAGCCGGGTCTCCGCGGGGCCGAGGCGCGGCAGCACCGGAAGGATCAGCCAGTCGTACAGGCGCCGCAGATGAGGCTCCGCCAGCGCGGCCCGCTCCGGCGTCTCGAGCGCCGCGCCGGCCTGCCTGATCGCGAGAAGCAGCGTGTCGCGCTTCACACGGTGCTCCAGCAGGCTCACCGAAGAACCGGCGACGGTCCAGGAGAGCAGCGTGTCGCCGATGAGCGCGTATGCGACCGCGACCTGGCCGGGCGGGACCATGGGTCGCACGGCGGGTGCAGCGCGCTCCCCGCCGGTGAGCGCAAAGGAGATCCGACCCCGCTCCAGCGCCTGAAGCGCTTCGCGCGCACGTCCGGAACGGACGTGCAGCATCACCTGCTGGTCGAAACGGCTTCTGGCCTGCTCGATCATCGCCGAGCGCAGGTGGAAGTCCAACTCGTGTCGCGACAGGGTCCGGATCCGCGCCGTGATGCTGTCCAGGTCGGCGTCGGCGCCCGCCCGGTCACCGGCCGCGAGACGCAGGTCGGCGCGGCGCATGAGGGTGGGAAGGAGCCAGTGGACGTTCTTCTCCCTGGCGAAGTAGCTGACGGCGGAGTCCAGTTCCGTCGCGAGCCGGGCGTCGCTCGTTCCCGGTGCGACCACGGCGCGCGAGTACCGCAGCGTCTGGGTGAAATAGGCCACTCCGAGCCTGTCGACCATGACGGCCGCCGAGTCCAGGTCCTCCACGGCGCGGGAAGCATGGCCCGCGGTCGCGCGGACGCGCGCCCGGGCCAGGAGGGCTTCCGGCGCGGCTGTGGGGTGGTCCATGCGCATCGCCACGGCCACGTCCTCGTCCTGGATCTGCATGGCGGCCCACTGCATCCCGTCCTTCGCGGCGGTCTCGGCGAGCTCCGCGAGCACCATGTGCAGCCGGAGGGAGGCGCGATGCGGACGCAGCGCCACGAGCGCCTGGTGCAGCATCCCGTACGCCTGGAGTGTGTCGCCCTGCTCGTATGCCGCTTCGCCCTGCATGTACCGCGTCGCCCCGAAGCTCACCGCCTCGCCCAGACGCGCGAACGTCGCGCTCGCCTCCGAGAACTTCTTGCGCGCGGCGGAGAGGTCGGAGGCCCGCAGCAGCGACGTCCCCCTCATCCAGCGTACGCGCGCCAGGAGCGCGGGATGCCGGATCGAATCCGTGTCCGCCAGCAGCGAATCGAACACGGCGCTCGCCGCGGCGTGCCTGCGGACATAGTACAGCGTGGCCGCGTGGAACGTGCGTGCCCAGGCGAGCAGCGCGGGCGAAGGCGGCCGAAGCCGAAGCACCAGGGCGAAGGAATCCCGTGCCGGTGAACCCGTGGGATTGCGGAAGTGCACCTGCCCGGCGGCGTACGCCCGGTGCGCCCGGGCGAGCGTGTGCGTTACGTGGTCGTCGTGGCGCGCGGCGCGGAGGGCACGCACCGCGTCGGCCAGTGTGGCGTCGCCGCCCTGCCGCTCCAGCGCGGTTCCCAGCAGCTCCGCCAGCCGCAGCAGCCGGTCGGCTCGCGGGGCGTCGCTTTCCAGCACCGCACTTCCCCACTCCCCGAGCACGCCGTCCCATCCCAGCAGCCGCGCACGCTCCGGATCGCGGGCGGCGAACGCGCTCACCTCGGCCGCCGTGGAAGACGGCGCTGGATCGCGCGGCACGGGCGCG
This sequence comes from uncultured Gemmatimonadales bacterium, assembly GCA_963733105.1. Lineage (GTDB taxonomy): Bacteria > Gemmatimonadota > Gemmatimonadetes > Longimicrobiales > Longimicrobiaceae > JAFAYN01. The sequence continues at coordinate 198,052 of CAVTCB010000022.1, forward strand.
GGTGCGAGCAGCGCGCCGCGCCTGCGCCGCGCCTCGTTCGCCCAGGGCGAAGCGGAGTCGACGGCCAGGTAGGCGTCCCACGCCCGGACGGCCTGCTCGTCGACGCCCAGCGACTGCAGCGCGAGGGCGGCGTTGAAGAGCGCGGCCTGGTTCACCGGGTCGAGCGACAGCGCCTCGAGCGCGGAGTTCAGCGCCGCGACGAGGTCGCGCGCGTTCTGCGTCCGCTGCGCGCGCACCAGATGCACGCCGGACAGGTCCACGAGCAACGGCACGGCGTCCGGGGACAGCCGGCGCGCCTCCTCCAGGAGCGTGATCGCCGTATTCTGAGAGGTCTCCAGCCCGTCCCACCAGATCACCGCCGCCAGCGCCGCCGCCCGCAACGTATCGGGATCGAGGCTCCCCCCTGCCGCGGCGAGCGCCTCAAGGTCGAGCGGGGCGTCCTCGTTCTCCCCGCACTCCTCCCACGGCACGGTGCGGTCCGCGGGCCGGGGAGCCGGCGCACACGGCCAGTACTCCGTGGGAATCGACAGCCGGGGAGCGAAGCCGCGCACCGGCCGGGCTCGCGCCAGGTCGTGCAGCACCCCGGCCGGCCGCGCGAGGCGGTATGCCGAGGCGGCGCCCGCCGCGACGAGCCCCGCCGCAAGCAGAAGAAGGATGCGGCGCCTCATCTCTTCGACACGCTCGTGCGTGAATGGGAATGGAACCAACGGCGGAGCAACTGCAACGATGTGTTGCGCAAATTGTCCCGCCGGACGCCCAAACACAAGCCCGCCGAGCGGAGGCGCCGGCCGCATGTCAGCGGGCATTCGCCGGCTGGCCCTCGATGATGTCCGCGTGCCCGGTGAAGTGGAGAAAACGGTGGGCGCCTGTCCCTCCATTCAGCAGGATGCGGGACACGCTCCTTCACCTGCGATTCGACCGGAGCCCAGCCATGGACAGAACTCTTTTGCCGGGCGTGGACGAGGCGGCGGAAACGTTGAACGACGGGCTCGAGATCGTTTCGGGCGGACGCAAGCTCATCGCGTCTCACCTCCACGAGATGGCCGGCGCGGTCGGCGAGGCGGAGGTGCAGGGACGCAGCGCCTCGGGCGAGCTGGGGCTGGCATCCGTCCAGGGAGACCTGGCCGACGTGGCGGTCTCGCTGGAAGAGGGCGTGTTCCGACTGCTGGTGCTGGGCGACATGAAGCGCGGCAAGAGCACATTCCTGAACGCGCTGCTGGGCGACAACCTGCTTCCCCGGGACGTGAACCCGTGCACGGCCGTGCTCACCATCCTGCGCTACGGCGAGCAGACGGGGGTCACCGTTCACTTCACGGACGGCCGGGAGCCCCGGGTGCTGGGCTTCGACGAGTTCAAGGCGGAGTTCACAATCCCCCCCGACGAGGCCAAGCGGCTGGAAGAGGAAGACCGCATGGCGTTCCCGGACGTGGCGTACGCCGTGGTCGAGACGCCGCTCCCGGCGCGGGGGGTCGCGCCTGACGGGCGAGGCCGCCGCCGACGGGGGACGGTCGCCGCGCGCGCGCCCGCTGGCGGCGACGCCGCCGCGCTGGAGGCGAGTGGACGCGCTGGCCGGAGGCCGCAGGGCACCGGGGTGCGCGCGGCGCGGCGGCGGGGGCGCTGGAAGTCTCGCCCCTCACCGCTGCGGGGCCGCCGCCCCGGTGAAGGTGAAGGCGGACCACAGGACCGGCGGCCGGTGGGCACCGGGGGGTGGGCGCGGCGCGCCTCGCGATCCGGGAGCTGGGCGGTCCGACCTGGCTGGGGTAGACGGTGTACGGCGATCCGTCCGCGGTCGTCCACGGGTAGATCGTGGCGCCGCGGACTCGTTGCTCCAATCCAACCGAGGAGGAAGCATGGCGGTCATCAAGATCCAGGACCCGGCGGGCGGTCCGACGATCCAGGTCGAAGTGGATTCGGTTCCGACCTCCGGAGGCGGAGTTTACAGGGACGGGCGTGACGGTGCCGCGAGCAAGGTGATCAAGGCGACGCACGATGTGTTCGGCGAGGGGCTCGCGCTCGCTCGCGCCTGCGCCGCCCGCGTCGCCGAAACCCTGGGCGAGATCTCCAGGGAGTCGCGCCCGGAGGAGTTCACGCTGCAGCTCGCGATCAAGCTCGACTCCGAGATCGGCGCCGTGATCGCGAAGGCGAGCGCGGGGGCGCAGCTGCAGGTGGAGATCAAGTGGAAGTGCAGCGCGCCGGACGCGGAGCCCGCACCCGGCGCGGCGTGACCACGGCCGAGCGGCAGACAGCCTGGCGAGAATCACGGGACCGGCTGCGCGTACGTGCCCCCGCCGTTCCTGATCTTCTCCATCTCGCTGCACTTCCACTCGTCCACCAGGCATTCGGCGAGATCCACCTGGGCGTCGGCGATCTGCTGGATGAGCGCCTCGTTGGCCTGGAGCTCGGCGTTCAGGCGGAGCTGGTCGCGCTCCGTGCCCAGGTGCATCTCGGTCTCCATCACGCCGGTCTGGTGGGCGATCACGAGGTCGGCGTCGGCTTTGAGCGCGTGGCGCCTGACGCGCACCTCCTGCTGCGCAGCCTCCACGATCTCGAACTCGCGCTTCTGCAGCAGCTCGTCGTACGGCCGGTACGGGTTCAGGGTGGAGAGGAGCTTCACCATCACCGGCGCAGACTCCAGCGAGATGAAGAGCAGGGTGATGAACAGGCTGGCCAGGTAGACGGCCTGGTCCTCCCGCGCGAGCTCCCCGAACGCCCTCATCCTCGCCAGGAAGCCATTCGCCTGTGAGCGGACCGCGTCCGCCTGATTGATCCGGCGGTCCTGCTCGGCCCGGATCTGCGCGATCAGGCTGTCGTTCCTCGCGCGCAGCGGCTGGTTGTGCGCCTCTGCCTCGTTCAGCTGGCGCCGGGCTTCGTCCAGGGCCCTCTCCCTCTCCCGGAACACGGGGCCTGCCCCGGGGATGCCCGTATCGCCGGTACCCGCCTTCTCCCGGATCCAGGCTTCCTCGGCCAGCCTGAACTCCGCGCGCTCTGCTTCCACTTCCTTTCTCAGCCGCTCGCTCTCCGCGTAGAGCTTGGCCAGCCGCGCACTGTCGCCGGCGAAGATGTTTTCCATGTCGCGGCTGCGGGCGTCGATCTCCATCTGCGCCCACCGGTCCTGGATTTCCACGTCGAAGAGACGCAGCTCCAGGGGGCGGGAGATGACGATCGCCAGGAGGACCGAGAAGACGAGCCGCGGCATGGCGTACAGCACGTCGGTCCAGACGTGCTTCTGCTTGCGCATCCCCGAGACGATCACACGGTCGAGGTTGAAGATCACCACCCCCCACAGCAGGCCGAACGGCACCGCCGCCGCGAGGGACCGGAACACGGTGAAGAGCGCGTAGCCGCCGGAGAGGCTGGCGAGCACGGACGTCAGCAGGATGGTGGCCCCGATCCCCGCGTACTTGGACTCTTCCGTGGGGCACTCCTTCAGGACGCCGGTGTTGACGCCCGCGCAGAACAGGAGAAAGCGCTTCATGGCATGCCTCCTAACCTTGTGGTGAGCTCCGATCTCAGGCGGTCGTACAGGCGGTCGAAAACCTCGCCCACGCGGGGGATCTGGTCCGTCCGCACCCAGCCGGGCCCGGAGGAGCCCGGCGGACGAGGGGGCGGCACGGACGGGGCACCCGGAACGGCCAGCGCGCGGCCTTCCGGGAAGCGCAGCGACAGGTCCACCGTCAGCGGGACCTGGAGGGAGGGCGCGTCCATGCGGATGGACGGCGCCGTGAGCCGGATGGACGGGGCGGCGACGGTCAGGGACGGCGCTGCCACGCGCAGGTTGCGCAGGATCACCGTGTGCGACAGCTCCGGCGCGGGAACGTACAGCGTCTCCAGCCGGGGAAGCGGCACCACCCGCACGGACACCATCTCGGTGAGCCGCTGCCCTCCGCGGGCCTCGGCCGTGAGGGTGTAGGTGCCGCTCGCCTGGAGAAGCACCTCGCAGCTTCCAGCCTCGTCCACCTCGCCGATCCCGTTGTCGATCCGCGCCCAGCGCGAACCCGCCACGCGCCAGGTGAGCCGGACGGGGTGTCCCTCCACGGCCACTTCGGGCTCGGCCTGGAAGAGGAGGATCTCCAGCGCCTCGCGCGCGACGCCCAGGTCCACCATCCACTGGTAGGCCGAGGGACGCCGCCCGGGCTCCACCGCGCCCGCGTTCAGCGCCTCCGACATCCGCTTGAGCACCCCGGTGGGAAGCTCCGCCAGCATCGCCGAATAGGCGGCGTGGTTCCCCGCGAGCCCCGGCGCGAAGAGAGGGTCCGCGGCATCGTAGCCGGGCCACCGGAACCGGGAGACGTAGTCGCGGATGTGCTTGCCGCTGGATCGCCGCAGGACGAAGAACGGCCCGCAGAGAAAGAGCAGGTAGTGGATCCCCACGATCAGCGCCCAGTCGTCGGTGAAGCGGTCCACCCGCACCACGATGGGGCCGCTCTGGTGGGCCACCATCTGGTCCATGATCTCCGGCGCCACCCACTCCCCGTCCGTCTTCTTGCCGAAGGTGGTGGGCGCCTCGTCCGGGGCGTCCGTCACGGCGCCGCTGTCGAAGTCGATGAGGGCCACGTGGCACCCCGCCACGCTCACGAACAGGTTGGGAGGGTTGATGTCGCCGTGGATGTACGAGAGCCTGCGGAGCGCCTGGACTCCCTCCGCCAGCTCGTGCGCCAGGAGCAGCCGGTCCTCCAGCGTGAGATCCGTGACGTAGCGCTCCCGGTGCTCGGGCTCCTCGTCCGGGTCCAGGACCCTGGAAAGGGGGACGTAGCCCGCCGTGTCCAGCCGGTCCGCGGAGTAGCCGAACACCGGCTGGCCGCCCATCCGGCCGTGAAAGCTGAACTGCGGGAGCGCGCGCAGCGCAGGAAGCGCCTGCAGGGGAGGCTCCCCCGCCGCCAGCCGGTCACGGTTGTCGTCCAGGATCTTGCGCTGCAGCTTCTCGATGGTCTCGAACCCCCGCCGCGCACTGTCGAACCCGTTGTCCCGCAGCACCTTGACGATCTGCGGCACGGGCGGGGGCGCGCCGTCGACGGCCACCAGGTCGTAGACGTCGCCGAACGCGCCGCCGTCGAACACGGGGCCGTCGAGCTCCAGGGTGTGGACGCGCGCATAGTCGGGTGTGAACCCGGAGCTCAGGCTCGTGACGCCGGTGATGCTTGGCATCCCTCCTCCTCGCTGGCGCCGGCGGAACCGGCGGCGTCCGCGGAATCGGTGTACGCGTCCTCGGCCGCGGCGCGGGCGGCGCGCGCGGCCTTCGCCCGCCGCTGGTAGCGCAGCGCGTCGGCGGTGACGATGACACCCAGGGTGGCGTCGTCCTCCAGCATCCCCCGGCTTCGCAGCCCGTCGAGGCAGGCCAGCAGGGCGTCGCGCAGCGGGAGCTCCGATTCACCGTCCCATCCGGCGAACAGGTCGCGCAGGGCGTGGAAGCACTCGACCAGGGTGGCTTCGGCGCTGATCCACAGGCTGCCGCCGGCGTCCGTCCCGTGCGTCACCTGGTCCGCGGAGTAGATGCCGTCCGTGCAGAGGAGCAGGACGTCGCCGAACCGGGGGTCCTTGCGCACGGACACCACGGCGGGCACGGGCGGGCACGCGTCGGCCGCGTCCACAAGGTTGTACAGCACCTCCCGCCCGTCGCTCGGCACGCTGTGCGGGTTCAGCAGGTTCACCGCGTTCCACGGCATCCCGGCGGACGGGAAGCGGTCCACGTTGCCGCGGATGTGCCAGACGGCGCCGTTGCCGGCGTACGCCGCCACCAGCTCCGCGCCCGCGTCCAGCCCCACCAGCAGCGTGGTGCCGAACGTCTGGGGCTCGGGGTCGGCCCCCCCGGCCTCCTCGCGGGCGTACGCGCGCAGGCGAGCGTGCACCTGCGCGAAGAGCCGGGGCAGGGTAGCGCGGCCGAAGTCCTCCGTCTCCACCCGCAGCCACTCCGCGGCCTCCTCCGCCACCTCCCGGGCGGCCTCCCCGGCGCGGGAATAGCTCCCCAGGCCGTCGGCCACGGCCACGCCGCGCACCCCGGCGCGCGGGACGCAGACGCTCACGCAGGCGTCCTCGTTGCGCTCCGGTTCCGGCCGGGGCGTCACCGAGACGGCGCAGACGAGCGTCTCCGCGGTGAGCAGGTCGTCCGGGCTCATGCGATCACGAGGTTGGTTCCGGCCGAGACGGAAGCGATGAAGAACTTGCGGAGGGTTTCCGCGTCGTAGACCGTCTTGAAGCCCGTCGCGGGGTAGGTGGCCAGGGCGCGCAGGTGGTCCTGGGCCTGGGGCTCCACCGCGCCCACCTGGCTGAAGTAGGTGGTGCAGATGGTGACGGCCGGGTTGCGCTTGATCTCCTCGGCCAGCCGCAGCGAGCCGGCGGGCTCGCCGTCCAGCCCGTCGGACATGACGACGATCACCACGCTGGAGGGGATGTCGTCCGGCGCGGTGCGCAGGAACTCGTCCGCGATGCGCTGTGCCTCGCGCAGCCCCGCGCTGATGTCGGTTCCGCCGCCGTGGCCGCGCATGGGGTCGTAGTCGGTGTTGTCGTCGATCTCGGCGGCGGGCGTGATGGGCGTGTGGACGCTCGCCTGGTCGTCGAACGCCACGACGGCGAAGGCGAAGTTGCGCTTGTGGCGCGAGACGCTGAACCGGGTGAGCATCTCGCGGACGGCGCAGTTGACGCTCTGGGCCTTGGTGACCTTTCCCACCGCCTCTTCCCCCATGGACCCGCTTCCGTCCAGGACCAGGATGCCGAGCTGGCTGAAGGTCTGCGGCGTCAGCACGACGCCTACGTCCATGGTGCGCTGTCTCTCGGCCATGTTTTCCTCCCGGGGGTTGTCGATGGGAGCCCCCACGCGGGGAACCTCCGCGCGGAGCGCCAGGCGGGCTCCCGAGCTCATGCTCTCCCCATAGAGAGGGACACGCCCCGTCCCGGTTTTCATCGCGCCGTCCCGGCTCCCCACCTCCGCGCGCAAAATCGCGACGGCCGTCCGCACGCCGGAAAATTCCGGGGGCACGGTCCCTCTGTAGGGGGTGGAGCGCTCACGGAGCGACGACGACCACATTCGCGAGGGATGATCCATGTCAGGCACCATCAAGGTGTTGCTGCTGGCCGCCGACCCCGACCGGGGCACCAGTCCGCTGCGCGTCGACCGGGAGATCCGCGGCGCGGTAGAAGCCGCCCGGATGGGCGGAGCGGCGAACGGGGTGAAGATCGAGGGGGAACTGGCCGTGTGCCTGGACGACCTGCGCCCGGCGCTGCTCCGCCACGAGCCGCACATCGTCCACTTCGCCGCCCACGGTTCCCGGGGCGAAGGCCTCCTGCTGGACGACGGAAGCCGGGTGGACAAGGTGGAGCTGGTCGCGCTGTTCGGCAGCTTCCCCGGGGTGCGCGCGGTCGTGCTGACCGCCTGCAGGAGCCTGGACCTCGCGAGGGCGCTCAGCCAGGTGGTGGACTACGTGGTGGCGATGGAGCTGCCCGTCCGCGACGATGCCTCCATCCACTTCACCGGCGCGTTCTACGCCGCCCTGGCGTTCGGCCGCACCGTCCCGGCCGCGTTCGACATGGCGCGCACCTCCTCGAACGCGCGGTTCGGAGACGATGCCGGCATCCCGCACCTGCTGGCGCGCGAAGGCGCCGAGGAGCGGCCGCTGGTGGACGCCGCGCCCCTTCCGGCAGCCATCCGGCAGAAGAACAAGGTGGAGGACGTGGAGGCGGATGGGGACGCGGAAGTGACCAACAAGGCGCGCGTCCGGGCCGCGACGCCGGTGCACCAGAGCAACGACGTGAACGGCGTCAAGGCGCGCGGTTCCGTGAAGATCGGAAACTCGGCGCGGTAGCACCCGTGCCAGCCACTCGCCACGTACGCGTCCAACCGAGAGACGAGCGATGAGCAACCTGACCTTCGACGAAAAGCTGATCCGCGAGCACAAGGCCGAGCCGCTGGAGGGGCACACGGTGGTGGTGCTGGAGCGCGTGGGCGAGTCCGGCGAGAAGTTCCACTCCCTGCTCGAGCCCGGGGACGACCGGCCGCGGCAGGGGCTGATCGCCTTCCTCAGGGGCAAGCCCAGCGTCTACTTCGCGTTCGCCGTGGATGCCTCCAAGCACCGCCTGCTGAACTTTTCCTCGCAGGTGGAGATGGCGGAGCACGCGTACGACTTCGAGCTGCACTTCAGCCTGTGGCACCGCGTGTCGGACGCGCAGCTGCTCGTTTCCACCCGCGCCAGCGACCCGCTGGAGCTGGTGAGGAAGAAGGTGATCGAAGTGATCACCGAGGAGATGGCCGAGCTTCCCTGGGCCAGCGTCCGGCACTCGTTCCGGGCGGAGAGCGACAGCCTGGTGGCGAGGACGCTCGCGGAGATCAAGAACTTCGCGCGCGATTACGGGATCGCCATCAACTCCCTGCGGCTGCGAGCCACGTTTCCGGAAAGGAGCCGCGTCATAGGCGCGCGGGAAACGCTGCACGACAGAATCGCCCACGAAACCACGGAGAAGTACGCCGAGTTCATTGGCGGGACGAGCTCGGTGGACGAGCTGCGCGAGGTCCAGGCCAAGATGAGCGGGGCATCGCCGGCGCTGGTCGGGATCCACGTGTACAACGACTCCAACGGCGGCCACGCCCTCGGTCCTGGGAACACCGCGCCGCTGGCGCTCCCTCCCGGCGGAAACGGGCTTCCCTCTGTGCTGGCGGACCTGGTGACGCTCACGCAGGGCCTCACCGACGGACAGCGCCGCCTCGTGCGCGGCATCCTGCTGCACGTAGTGGCCGCGGTGGTGGAGGACGACTCCACCCGGTTCTCCGCAGTGCTGACGGACTTCGCCCGGCGCGCCCGGGTGGCGATCGATGACGCCGCCGACCTCCCAGCCAGCCACGCCGACGCACTGCAGGCCATGGCGGATCCGCAGCGGCTGCACCAGCGGCTTTATCCCTGATCCTCCGTCGCTCCATCCCGGCCGCGGCGGGGCGTGGAGGCACCCGCGCCGCCCGGCCCCCACCTTTACCAGATGGAAGTCGATGTCTATGGACGATCTTGCGCCTGCCGCCCCCGCCGCGGCTCCGACCGACCCGACCCCGCCTCCCGTCGCCGCTGCCGCCGGGACCGACGCCCCGCCGACGGCCGGGCCTGAGCCCGGCGGAGCCGAGGGTGAGGACCCCGGGGGGCAGGTGATCCACGTCAGCGGCCTGCAGGCGGGCCGCGACATCGCCATCTACAACATCCGGGAGACGCAGCGCCGCACCGTCACGCGCCGTTTCTCCTTCGAGGACGGCCGCGAGGTGACGGAGATCGAGGAGCAGCGGGCCGTGGAGTACTTCAGGGACGTGGACGGTGAAGCGGACGGACTGGTGCGGCACCTGGAGGAACAGCGCGTGCTGCTGATCTCCGCCCCGCCCGGCGCGCGCAAGGTGACGGCGGCGATCGGCCTGGCCCAGCGGCTGCGGGACCGCCGCCAGTGCGCGAAGCCGGCGTTCGTCTTCGACCCGATGGACCGGCGCGTCCGCGTGGATGTCTGCCGGCTGCCCGAGAAGCACGACGAGTTCCAGGACCGCGTCGTCGTCTTCCGCTACGCCATGTCACGTGGAAACCCCGACCTGACGAACGCGCTCACCACCATGGACCACACGGGGTGGACGCAGCTGGCGGACTGCCTGCGCGAGCGCAACGCTTACCTGGTGTTCACCGCTACCCCTGCCGAGGCAGAGCAGTTTGGCAACGTGCACGCGCTGCAGCGGGTGCACCGGACGCTGGCTCCCCACCCCCCCACCGTACTGGGCCGTTGGCTGGACGACACCCTGCGGGACCGCGGCGACGGGACAGCGGAGACGGTGAACACCCTGAACGGCTTTCGCGACGAGCTCGTGAAGCGGTTCGCCTTTGGCCCGCATCTGAAGGACTTCGCGGAGTTCTACGTGGGGCTGGGGCAGGCGTCGCTGGGCTTCGACGAGGCGCACGCCCTTTTCCAGGACACCGGCAAGCGCCTGCTGCACGACCTGCACGACGACTTCGACGGCTGGTCGTTCGGGTTCACCCTTGCACTGGCGCAGTGCACGCCCGACGCGAACGGCGTTCCGTGGGTGGATTTCGACCGACTGCGCCGCTACCTGCGCCGGTGGCTCCAACGCGACCTGCAGCTGGCCGACCCGCCGCGCGACGAGGAGGCGGCGGAGCCCAGCGAGGTGCGGCTGGAGCTGTCCGACGACACCCTGCTCACGCGCAGCCGCGCACGGGTGGAGAAGGACCCTGCCACCCTGGCGGACGAGATTCGCTTCTGCGACGGCCGGCCCCCGCAGAGCCTGTGGCGGGACCTGCTCCGGCGGCACCGCCGCGTGCTCACCGCCATCCTTCCGCGGCTGCGCGACCTGGCCGAGCGAGAGGATCGGAACGAGCGCAGCATGAGCGTGCTGGCCGCGCAGATCATCGGCCGCATCGGGGAGATGGACTACGAGCGGGTGGTGGTGCCCATGGCGGAGCGCTGGGCCGCTCTCGGCGACGGACGGCATCGCGGTCTGGTGGGGGCGATGTTCGACGGCGTGCTGGCGAGCGACGATCCCCGGTTCCGCGCGCGGTGCCTGCAGCACCTCAAGTCCATGCACGGCGGCGGTGTCACCAGACCTGGCAAGGGCCGTGTGGAGACAGCCATCGCTGCGTACTCGTGGGTGGGGTACCACGATTTCGGGCTGTCCATGGACGAGCTGTTCGCCATTGCCCGAGCCCACCTGATGCCCATGATCGAGGACGCCGCGCGCATGTCCCGCCTGGTGACGCGCATCCAGGCCGACATCGAGCGGACCGCCGGCAGGCGCGACGGCGAAGCCGTGCGGGCCGCTCGCGAGGTGCTGCGCGGCCTGGTGGACCGGATCTACGCGGAGCGCGGAGGCATCTTCCTGGGCGTGCAGTACGCCCTCTTCTCGCTCTGCGCGGCGCACGGCGTCGCGCGCGTGCTGCGGGGGCTGCGCGAGTGGATCGGCAGGGCCGGCGCGAGCATGGGGGTGCTGGTCGCGCTGATGTTCCTGCACGAGCACGGCATCGCCGACCAGCTGCGCGAGGACCGGACGGAGCTCCCCCGGAGCGACGGTATCCCTCCCGCCAGCTGTGGCCAGTTCGTCCGCGTGCTGGGGAACGGCGAGGAAGACGTGATGCAGGCCGTGCGCTTCCTGGGCGACCTGTACGACTGCGTGACGTCACCGTGGGCCACGGAAGCGCTGGTGCGCCGCCACTTTCGCGACCGGCTGCAGGCGCACCTCCTGGAGTGGGTGCAGGAGGCCCTGCGCGTCCCCGAACTGGTGGAGCCCGTCCGGAGCCTGTTCGAACAGCTGGCGCACACGCACCAGGGGAACATGCGGGAGATGATCGTGCAGATGGTGACGACCGGGGAGTTCGCCCGCAAGCCCGACCTCAAGCGGTTTGCGATGTCGCTGAGCCTGTGAGCGCCTTGATGGTCGTGGCGGCTCGCTCGGTCCCTCCTGCGCTACAACGAGCGTGACAAACGCTACCGAAAACCCAGCCTATGCGTTGAAGACCGGCTTCGAGGCAGGGTACAGGCATGGACACGCTTCAAACCATTTACAAACAACAACTTACCAACGCACCTGACACCTACCTGACAGACCAGCGCTACCCGCTACGTAACAAACCGAGTCTGCGACAGCTCTCCCGATTGGCGGATCGACTCTGGAGGAAAGTACTTGGCCAGCTTGCGAGCGGAAGGCTTAGTTCCAATATTGGAACTGCCGAGGCTGGAACTACCAAGAATGGACTAGCCTACTCCTACCTTGGGGTCGCAGATGCAGAAGCCAGCAGAAATCCTGGACCGTGAGCGCGAGTGGGAGGAACTCGTCCGCATCTGGCAACGCAAGAGTCCAGATCTTCTGTTCGTTCTCGGCCGTCGGCGAGTGGGTAAGAGCTACCTGCTGGGGCGATTCGCGCGCGCGGTAAAGGGGATCTACTACCAGGCCACCAAGCGGACGGAGAGCGAGCAGCTCCTCCGACTCTCTTCCATTGTGGGTGCCCACTTCGGAGATCCCGCACTCCAGCGCGGAGTCCCCTTCCCCGACTGGGAATCGCTCTTCGACTACGTCACGGACCGAGCTGCCGAAGAGCCGTTCCTCATCGTTCTGGACGAGTTCCCGTACCTCTCCGCCAGCGCGCCCGCCCTCCCCTCGATCCTGCAGTCTATGTGGGACCATCGCTGGCCCGACACCCGGATCAAACTGGTCCTGAGCGGCTCGCACATCACGGCCATGCGCCAGCTCGAGGAAGCCGACCAGCCACTCTACGGGCGTCGCACCGGCCGGATCGACGTCGAACCCTTCGACTACGTGAACGCCGCCAGCTTCCTTCCCGGTTACGAGGTGGAGGACCGCCTGCGCGCGTACGGGATCTTCGGAGGCATCCCCGGCCACCTGACCCTGCTGGACCCGGAGGAGTCACTTCCCCGGAATGCGGCCGACCACATTCTCCAGCCCGCGGGGCGGCTGCTGGATGAGGCGCAGCACATGCTGGACGCCTTTCTGGCCGACGCGCAGGTGCACTATTCCGTCATAGAAGCCATCGCCAATGGCGAACGGACCTGGCAGGGGATCACCAAGCGGGTAGGCCGGGACGGCGGCTCCCTTAGCCGCGCCGTGCATTGGCTGATCGGGATGAGGCTCCTGGACCGCGTAGTACCGATCACGGAGTCCAACCCCGCGAAGTCGAAGCGAGCCGTCTACCGGATCACGGATCCCTACGTGGCCTTCTGGCACCGCTTCGTCTCACCCATGATCAGCGCCGGGATGGTCGGCCTCGCGTCCGGGGAGCGGTTGTGGGAGCACCAGGTCGCGCCCCGGCTCGACGACTACATGGGTCCGGTCTTCGAGGGCGTGTCCCGGTCGTTCGTGAGGCGCACGGACCGGCTCCCGTTCGCTCCGCTCCGCGTCGGCGAGTGGTGGGACGCGGATTCGCGGAACGAGATCGACGTGGTCGCGATCGGGGGTGACGGGGAGCTCCTGCTCGGGGAATGCAAGTGGGGAGCGGTCCGGCCGGGCGACCTGAAGCGGCTCCAGAGTCGGGCCGACCTCATCGCGCGGGAGCTGACCGGGGTGCGGACGGTCCACTTCGCGCTGTTCTCCCGGGGGGAGCTGCCACCGGAGCTGCGGGCCGAGGTCGATGCCGGGCGGGCGCTGCACTTCTCGGCGGAAGACCTGTACGCTTCCTGAGCCTAACCATAGCTCACGGCGCTCGAGTCGAGGCCATCCATATTCCAGGTCCGCACGACCGACGGGCTGGACCCCTGGCGCCCCTGCGACCCGCCTCCTTGCGCGCCGCGGCGGCCACACTTCAGATTCCGGTGGGCTGCGACCACGCCTACGACACTTCCCGGAGCCACCGTTGAGCACTGCGAACGACAGGGGGATCGAGACCGCCCTCGCCCGCACCGAGGCCGACGCCGACGTAGCCGCCCGGGCGGCGGCCGCGGTCGCGCGCGAGATCAAGCGTGCGCGGACCGCCGCCGCCCACGGCGCCGTCCGCGATCTGCAGAAGGCGCTGGCCGCGGCGGAGCAGAGCGCCGAGGCGCTGCGCGACGCGGCGCGCACGCTCCGCGCGGGGTGGGACTTCGACGAGCGCGCCTACCTCGAGTCCGGCGCCTACACCGCCGAGCTGCTGGCAGCCGCCGAGGCGCTCGGCGTCCGGCTGCTTGAGCAGGACGAGCGCATCCTGAGCTACCCCTCGGTCGTGCGGGTGGTGCCGGGCGACGCCGCGCTGGAGATCGACCGCAGGCGCGAGCGCCGCATCCGCCCTTCGGTGGTCGCCGGGCAGCTCAGGGCGCGGCAGCAGAGCCAGCCGCGCTTCCGCGCCGACGCCTTCCTGGAGTCGCTCGCGCGCGCCTACGCCCTCGCCCTCGCCGAGCAGCAGCGCCCGCCGGGCGCGACCGTCCGCCTGCTCGACCTGTACCAGATCCTCACCGTCCTCCCCGGCCAGCGGCAGGAGTACTCCAGGCAGGAGTTCGCGCGCGACGTCTACCTGCTCGACCAGAGCGAGGCGAAGGCGACGCGCGACGGGCTGCGCGTCAGCTTCCCGGCGGCGACCGGGACCAAGGCGGCGGGAACGGTCGCCACCGTCACGCGCGAGGGCGAGCTGAAGGTCTACTACGGGATCGCGTTCCGCGCATGATCCGACCCGCCGACTACCTGGCGTTCCTGCGCGCCGAGTACCTGGCCGATTTCATCCGCGGCGGCGGCGCGGCGGTCAAGTTCGTGGTCCCGCTCGACGGCACACCGCCCGAGGAGGTCGGGGCGGCGCTACGCCGCGAAGCCCAGGCCGAGGGCTACCTGCACGCGCGCGTCGACGCGCGCGTGGTCAAGCTCCACATGATCGACCGCCTCTTCTTCGACGTCGCGCGGCAGGTGCCCTGGGACGCGCTCGCCCGTACCGTCGTGGTCGGCGCGCTCGAGGAGCTGCGCTTCCGCCTCCCCGCGGGCGAGGCCCCGCTCTCGCTCGATTCGCTCGCCGCCGCCAACGAGTACGACGCGCAGGAGCTGAGGCGGGACCTGAACCGCCGCCTGCAGAAGCGGATCCTGGGCGACTACCTGCTGGCGCGCGAGTTCCGCACCGCGATGCTCCGCCTCTGCCAGGCGCAGGTCGACGACGGCGCCGCCGCGCAGCACGACCGCGCCGCGATCCTCGAGTGGCTGACCGGCACGCTGCAGCGGATCTCGGGGCTCAAGGACGTCGGCATCTTCCAGCGGATCGGGCGCCACAGCGCACGCCACCTGCTCCTCTCGCTCACCCGCTGGGTCACGCTCGCGGGGCGGAGCGGGCTGGTGCTGGAGCTCGACATTGCCCGCTACGCCGTCACGCGGCGGGGCTCGGCCGGCGAGGGGCTGTACTACACCAAGGCGGCGGCGATGGACGCCTACGAGGTGCTGCGCCAGCTGATCGACGCGACGGACGAGCTCGCCGCCTGCCTGGTGGTGGTCGGCTGCGCGCCGGAGTTCCTGAGCGACGACGCGCGGGGGATCGAGGCGTACCACGCGCTCAAGCTCCGCATCTGGGACGAGGTGCACGACCGGCGGCGCGCCAACCCGCTCGCCGCGCTGGTCCGCCTCTCGGAGGCCGCCGAGCCGTGGCAGGCGCCGGTATGAGCGCGCGGCGGATCGAGCAGCGGCGGGCGATCGAGGCGCTGCGGTCGGGCGTGCCGAACCGCGACGCCGTGCGCGCGCTCGGCTCGGCGCAGGAGGCGATCGAGCAGCGCTTCGAGGCGAAGCTCGAGACGGTCCGCGCGCGCCAGGCGGCCGGCGGGCTGATCGTCGGCGGCGACTTCGGCTCGGGGAAGTCGCACCTGCTGGAGTACCTGCAGCACAAGGCGCTCGATGAGGGGTTCGTCGCCAGCCGTGTGGTCGTCAGCAAGGAGACGCCGCTGCACGACCCGGCGAAAGTCTTCCTCGCCGCGGTCGCGAGCGCGAGCGTGCCGGGGCGGCGCGGCGCCGCGCTCGCCGAGATCGCCGCTGCGCCGCGCACCCTGGACCCCGACGCCTACCAGGAGTTCACGCGCTGGGTCAACTCGCGCGCTTCGGGGCTCGACGAGCGCTTCGCGGCGACGCTCTACCTCTACGAGCGGCTGGGCGACGACCCGGAGCTGGCCGATCGGATCGTGCGCTTCTGGTCCGGCGACCCGATCGGCGTCGCCGAGCTGAAGCGGCGCCTCCGGGAGGCCGGCGAGTCCGCGACCTGGACCTTCCAGCCGATCCCGGCGCGCGAGCTGGCGCTGCAGCGCTTCCGCTTCGCCGCGCGCCTGATGGCCGCCGCCGGCTTCGCCGGCTGGGTCGTGCTCTTCGACGAAGTCGAGCTGATCGGGCGCTATTCGCTGTTGCAGCGCGGCCGCTCCTACGCCGAGGTCGCGCGCTGGGTCGCCGGCTTCGAGGCCGAGCCGCTCCCGGCGCTCACCGCGGTGCTCGCCATCACCGACGACTTCGACGACGCCGTCCTCTACCAGAAGAACGACCGCGAGACGGTGCCCAACCGGTTGCGCGGCCGGCAGAACCCCGCCGACGTGCTCGCGGCCGAGCGCGCCGAGCTGGGGATGCGCCTCATCGAGCGCGAGCTGGTGCGGCTGGTGCCGCCGGACCGCGAGACGCTCGAGGCCGCCTACCGCGAGCTGCGGCGCATCCACGGCGAGGCGCACGGCTGGGATCCGCCCGAGATCCCGCGCCGCCAGGGCCTGGCCTCGCGCAGCATGCGCGAGCACGTGCGCTCCTGGATCCAGGAGTGGGACCTGCGCCGTCTCGACCCGGCCTACCGGCCGCAGATCGAGGTCGAGCGGGTCGAGGCCGACTACACCGAGAACCCCGCGCTCGAGGAGCCGCCCGACGGCGAGGCGCCGGACGCAGAGCCCTGACGGTGGCGATCCCCTTCCGCGGCGCGGAGGAGGTTGCCCGGCTCGGGGCCGCGGGTTACCTGCGCATCCTGAGCGACGGCGCGCCCGGCGCCTACCGCGGCGGGCTCTTCCTGGTCAACGCGCGCAGCGAGCCGCTCGAGTTCGCATACGCCCGCATCCGCCTCCCGCGGACGGGCCTCTGGCGCGAGGCCGACCGGGCGCCCTATGCCGCGCGGCGGCTCGCCGGCTCGCTCTTCGAGGTCTGCCCGCGCGCACCTGCGCTCCTGCTCTGCCTGGCGGGCGAGACCGGGGCGGAGCTCTTCACGCGAGACCTCGCCCTCGCCATCCCCGTCGCGCGCCTGGCCGCGGCGGGCGCCGCGCCGGGGGAGGGCGAGGACGCGGAAGACACCACTTGCGGCGTGCGGCTGCTCTGGGCGGGGCGGCGCCCGGGCGTGGAGGCGCCGGCGCGGCGGCTGCTGGAGCGGCTGGCGGAGCGCGGGCTGCTGGCGGAGCCCCTCGACCGCGCCGCCGCGGGGCTCGACGAGGTCTACGGCCCCGCGGGCCGGGGAGGCGACGATGATGGAGCGATGGTGGAAGGAGCGGCCGGACGCTGACGGGCTGGAGCCCGCGCGGCTCCTGGAGCTGCGTCCGGCGCTGGACCCGCCCGGCTCCGTGCGGCTCGACCTCGATGCCTGGCCGGGCGCGCCCGCGGGGGCGGACGCAGCGCCCGGGACGCCGGGCCCCTGGCCGTACCCCTGGCCCGCACAGGAGGCGGCGAACGCCCACGAGGCGTCGCTGCAGCGGCGGCTGGCGCTCGTGCTCCAGCCGCCACTGGAGAGCTGGCTCGCTCCCGGCGGCGTGCTGGACTGGCCGCACCCCTTCCCGGAGTACCAGCAGGACGGGATCCGCGCGCTCGTCGCGCGCGACGAGCTCCTGCTTGCCGACGACATGGGCCTGGGCAAGACGGTGCAGGCGCTGGCCGCGCTGCGCATCCTCTTCCACCAGCGCCGCGCCGCAGCCGCGCTCCTCGTGGTACCGGCGGGGCTGATCACGCAGTGGCAGCGTGCGGCGCGCGAGTGGGCGCCCGAGCTTCGCGTCTCCACCGTGAGCGGCGGCGCGGCAGACCGCGCCTGGCAGTGGAAGGCCCCCGCGCACCTCTACCTCACCAGCTTCGACACCTTGCGCTCGGACTTCACCGACAACCCCGGCTCGCCGCCTCGCCGGCGCGTCTGGGACGTGGTGCTGCTCGACGAGGCGCAGCGGATCAAGAACCCGGATGCCGAGGTCAGCCGCGTCTGCAAGCGGCTGCCCCGGCTGCGCGCCTGGGCGCTGACCGGCACACCACTCGAGAACCGGGTCGCCGACGTCGCGTCGATCTGCGAGTTCCTCACGCCCTGGCGCGAGGGACAGGCCGTGCCTTACCTCGAGCCGGGGCTGCGTCTCCTCGCCCGGCACGCCGCGCTGCAGCTGCGGCGCAAAAAGGCGGACGTGCTACGGCAGCTGCCGGCCAAGCGCGTGGTCGAGGTGCTGCTCGAGCTCGGGCCGGCGCAGCGCGAGAGCTACCGCCTCGCCGAGCGCGAGGGCATCGTCCGGCTGCACGGGCTGGGCGAAACGGCGAACGTCTCGCACGTGCTGCAGCTCGTCACGCGGCTCAAGCAGATCTGCAACTTCTGCCCCGCGACCGGCGAATCGGCGAAGCTCGCCGACCTCGCCGAGCGCATCGAGACGCTCGCCGGGGAGGAGCATCGGGCGCTCGTCTTCTCGCAGTACACCGACGATCGCTTCGGCGTCGGCGCCCTGCTGCGAGGGCTGCGGCGCTTCCGCCCCATCCCCTACACCGGCGAGCTTTCGCCCGCCGAGCGCGACGCGGCGACCGCCGCCTTCCGGCGCGGCGAGAGCCCCGCGCTGATCCTCTCGCTGCGCGCCGGCGGCCACGGGTTGAACCTGCAGGACGCCTCCTACGTCTTCCACTTCGACCGCTGGTGGAACCCCGCCGCAGAGCGGCAGGCCGAGGACCGTGCGCACCGCATCGGCCAGGACTTACCGGTGACCGTCTACCGCTACCTCTGCGCCGACACCGTCGAGGAGCGCATCGACGCCGTGCTGCGACGGAAGCAGGCGCTCTTCGACGAGCTGGTCGACGACGTGTCGCTCGACCTCACGCGCCACCTCTCCGCCCATGAGATCTTCGGGCTCTTCGGCCTCGCGCCGCCCCCCGGGGCCGGTGCGGACCTCCGCCCGAAGGAAAATTCATGACGCTCGGCGATACTCTACCGACTACGAAAACGGCCCCTCGTCGCCCCTGGCTGTTCTTTTCTCGGTTGCAGCGCTGCCGGAGCTCCGGATTTCATCCTCCGATTCCCGCAGCTCGATGTACTCCCAGAGCCCCTCTTGGTGAAGAAAGATCGGATCAGCGTGCGTCCGCAGAAATTCATCGAGGGCCATCCCCTCCACCGTCGGGGGCTTCCGCACCCGTTTCATCCTCCCGTTCATGAAAACCGTCTCGTACTCGAGCCGCCGCTTCCGCTTCGCCGCCTTCTCTGCAGGGTTGAGCTTCCGCTTCTTCTTGCCCATTCTCCATACTCTCAGGGTGCCCGCGGTGTCGCCGCAACGTACCTGTAACACCATCCAGGTGCCAGTCTGAATGTGTTCTGGCGCCTGACGACCAAGTTCAGCAGCTGCGGCCTGCTCGCAGCCCTGCCCCCGCGAAATCGAGCCCGGCCGCATGTCGGCTGCAATGCAATGTTAGGCGGCGTCGCTCTTCAGCACAGCTATTTCTTCCGCCAAGCGGGAGCCCAGCCGGTCACGTTCTACCTCCAGGTCATGCCGGACCTGTAGGCTCAGCCAGAACTGCTCGCTGGTTCCAAAGTACCGAGCGAGGCGCAAGGCGGTGTCGGCGGTAATCGAGCGCTTGCCATGCACGATCTCGTTGATCCGGCGCGGTGGCACGCTGATGTCCCGGGCGACGCGATACTGGGAGAGCCCCATCTCCTGGAGGAAGTCCTCGAACAGAACCTCGCCCGGATGGATCGGTGCCAGCTTGTCCGAAGCGCGCGCAGCGGTTGCCATGTTCTCCCTCTCAGTGATAATCGACGATCTCGACGTCGTACGCATCGCCGTCGAACCAGCGGAAGCAGACCGGCTCTGGAGGTCACCCGTCAATAGAGTGAGTTGAAGAACGGCTTGAACGTCTCGTGCGCCTGGGCCCGGTACTGCGGGCGGAACCCGAACACCACCACCACCGGAGGCACAGCCGACACTCCCGACGTCACCGGAAGCGACTCAGCGCCTCTACGGTTTCCCGCGTCTGCAGGGAGAATCTCTCCATCTCCTCCTGGGTCACCACTCCGAGGTGGTGCATCGCGATCAAACGCTGGATGGCGGTGGAGCGACGCAGGTCGTTGAACGCTCGCGCTACTTCGCGGTCACGCTTCTCGATCAATCGAAACAGCTTGAGGTAGCGCTCGTGCGCGGTGCGAGAGTGATCGGCAGTGACAGATGCGCACTCCTGGAGCACGCGCTCACAGAAGCGCTCCAGCGCCAGTCGGGAGACCTCCCGCAGGATCTTCCAGTCGCGCTCGGTCATGCTAGTGAGCTTCAGTTCATTCAGCCGAAGCCTGGGTGGTCAGCGCAGCCGCACCTGAACAGTATGGCCGTGCTCCTTCCGCTGCCGGGCCACCTTCGGACAGGAGCAGGGTTCGACCCGAGCGGCCTCGCTGAATTCGACTCTGCACCGATGCCCGCCACGGGTCGCCTGCAAGCGGTGGTATAGGAAGGGACTGGAACCCGCAGAGGTGAAACTATGCGGCGCTCTGGACTTCGACGTATTCCACGCGGGCTGATGGCTGTGGTATCGGCTCCCCATCTTCACGAAGGCCGTCGAGGTGGAACTCGATGGCCTCTCGAATCAACTGGCGCACCTCGTCCTCCGTCTCACCTACGGCGACACAGCCGGGCAGGTCGGGCACGAAAGCACCGAAGCCGGTAACGCTCTTCTCGATGATGATGGCATACTGCATGGGCTCTACCTCAATCCTGCCTGTTTGAGGATGCTGTTCAACGTGCCCGGCGGAAGATCCAGACCTGGTTTGCCTGCGACAGTAACGGTACCCGGCTTCGCCGGGTGCTTGAGTTGGCGGTGACTGCCACGGGTGCGGGCGAGATACCAGCCATCGGCTTCAAGCAGTTCCAGGATCTCCCGTACTTTCATGTACGCAAGCTACCCGTGCCCAGCAGGAGCGTCAACGAGGGGCGCCTGACGTCCCAAGCTCAGGCACCAGTTCGCCCGTTCACAACTTGCGGACGCGTGAAAAGCATGGCGGCGGGCAGAAGACGCAAGTGCTCGCAACGGGCGACGAACCCGCCCCAGCTACTCACCCAGCGAAGGGAGGATGGCCAGCCCGTCGCCGCCTGGCAGCGCGCCAGCGCCTACCGCCTATACAGCGAGTTGAAGAACGGCTTGAACGTTTCGTGCGCCTGGGCCCGGTACCGCGGGCGGAACCCGAACATCACCACCTCTGGAGGCACGCCAATGTGCCGGCGTCACCGGAAGCGACTCAGCGCCTCTACGGTTTCCGCGTCTCTGTTCTTGCAAACCCAATCCCGGAATCCCCCACATCATAGTGTTTCGAAAGTAGATGGCTTGTTGGCCTAACTCTAGTATTAAGTTGCCAGATTCCAGTGCGTCTTACGAACCAGGATAGCTCTGGGTCATGTTCTGGTAGACCGTCCTCTGCGCCAATCCTTAGTGTACAGTACGTTTGCGTCATCTAGCTGCAGAACGCCCTGCGTTCGTAGCAAATCAGCTGCCTCGGAGCCATATTTACTGATCTCGTCAATAGCAATAAAGGACTGCTTGGCAGTTGCCATATAGACTTGGAGCAGGCGCGCAACAGAGTCATTCTCGATGTTCTTAAACATCACAGAGTCGTGTGCGAGCACCGGAAGCATGGTCGCACCGAAAATCGTTAGGTCAAAAACGAGAACACCAGTGTATGCAGTGCCGGTTCCCGTATCTTCAAATACTTCAAAATCATAACCGTTCTCTGCCAAGGCAA
Source organism: uncultured Gemmatimonadales bacterium (assembly GCA_963733105.1). Taxonomy (GTDB): domain Bacteria; phylum Gemmatimonadota; class Gemmatimonadetes; order Longimicrobiales; family Longimicrobiaceae; genus JAFAYN01. Next base: position 219,420 of record CAVTCB010000022.1, read on the forward strand.
TCTGCGGGCTCTTCCGCTCTGGACCGAACACAGACGTTACAATTCCCCGCATCCCTTCATTCAGATGTGTCTCAATCTCGCTAAGAATGTTGCGTTTCACTGTCGTCAGCTCGACTTTGCGCTCCAATATCACCCGCCGCAATTCCTCTTCTCCTTGATACTGCTTATTCTCCTCGCGAGCCCGGCCCAATGTTGTGGCGAGATCATAAACACGATCAACAAGGTGCGTTGGCTCGTTGATGGACTTCAGAGTATTGGCCATTCGGGCGTCAATATCCGCAATTCCCTCGTCCACTGAAGCAAGTCGCTCCTTGAGGTCCTGCTCTGCCTGGCGTAACTCCGTCCGTAGGGCTTTCGCAACTCCGCTATGGAACTCCTCAACCTCGGCTAATCGGTCTTGATTCATCTCCGGAAAGAACTCAACCAGCCCCTGAAAGTGCTTGCTGCTAATATGTCGATTCTCAGCAATATTGCGCTCCGTACGGCGGAGTCGACCAGCCAGATCTACACGGATGGCGAGGAGCCGATCTCTTTCGATTTTCAAATCAATCACGTCGCGATGAACAAGGTCCGCGATGTTGGTCGCGTATTTTGCGAGATCCGCGCGTATCTCAGCTAGTTCTTCTTGAACCGTTGAGATTGTTACGACGTTTTCGGCGTAGTCCCTAGAGCCGATTTTCGGCAGTATGTCTCGTTTTATCGCGGCAGTGAGAGCTTGGAGCTTGGCTTCACGCTCCGCAAGGTTCGCTGCTATTCCTTTGATCTCGGAGTAGCGACCGAACATCTGAATCAACCTGTTAACACCATCCTTCCCCGTCTGATTCTGAACGACGTGCAGCGGCTTCTGCACGTTGAGATTGTCCTTACCCCAAACACGTATAAAAAGGCCGACGAGCGCGCGCCAGGTGAGGTCTGGAAGACCTACTCGGTAAGCTTCTTTCAAGAACGCCGTATACTCCTCATGGGTCAATACGGCCTCTGGTTGATAGTCTTCATCGCAACGAAACACCTGGTCCGGCTCAAAAGTACCGCGGCGAAACCGAATCACGCTGCCAGCGAATTCAAAGGCAAAGCAGTAGTCGTGGTGCCCCAGTTCATTAACGAGATCAGTGTTGTGCTCAAGGAGCGAATTCCCCCCGAAAACGAAATCTATGACCATCAAAGTGGTGGACTTTCCAATCGAGTTGGTCCCGTTCTCGTCACCCAAGACCACATTCAGACTGGAATGGAAGGAGATCTCCTTCGTCCGGAATCTGTCACACCGGATCTCACGAAGCATAGATGACCATTCGCATATCGAAGTCAACGTGTACCCGCCCGAGCACAAACAGCACATCGAGAGCTAAGATGAACTGATCGAGGCTCTCGAACTGGTCACGAACCCGTGAGTACAGACCCGCGAGCGAAATGGGATGGGGCCCCTGTTCTAAAATCACCCCACTCATCCCCAGTGCAGAATCAGACAGTGTAACTACCTTGTTGGGCGCGATCATTCAAACACCTCACAGTTCTGCACGTAGTAGGACGCCACCACCTCGGCTGCTTCCAACGAGGTCGTTGAGGTCTTTACGCGGATCCAATCTACCATATTTTCGAACACCTCGGGTTGCTGCAAACCAAGACTTCGCTGCTTGAGGTAATACATCTTCACCTGTGCGGCTATCAGTTCAGATGCAGACGGGCTTTCTCGTTCTATCTGCAGCAACTCCCGCTTTATGTATTGATAATAGTCAGCCACTGCATGTTTGATCTTAAGCCGCATCGGCCGGGGCATCGTGGAGTCAAATTTCTTCTCCACCTTCTTTGGATCGTACTCCAGCGGCACGAGATCTTCTGCTTCGTTATTGCTGTACAGGGACGCAATCACTCTGCCGATCTCTATTTCTATCGGGTACTGTATTTGGAGTTCCTGTTGCTGCGCCCGTTTTTGTGCCCGAACTTTGATTGCGTGAAGCGCTTCATACTCCTCGATAGTACGTGGCTTATCGAACTTGCGATGGCAGCGAGGGCAGAGGGGGATTAGGTTGTCTGGATGATTAATATCGTCATGTAGTCGCGGCACTGCGTTCAGCAGCTCACCCTCGAATAGCGTCGGATTGAGAGGGAAGATATGCGCAAGCTCATAGGCCTTGAACGTTTTCCCATTCTTCTTGCTGAAGAGGTCGTTTCCGCAGAGCGGACACCTACGTTCCACTTGTGCTAGCAGAGCGATCTCCTCGGCCTTCGTATAGGATTGACGGTCGTTCGCCATGAAATGTCGGTCTCAGGTGATCGCAGGTCACTGTAGCACGCAGAGTGACCGGAACCAGCAACATGGTGGATAACGTCTTCAGGGTAATGAGCGCACAGCTGCCGCGCCAGAGTCGCAACACCATCCGAGAGAAGCCGAGCTGTTCGAACTACAGCAGCAGATGCTTAGGCACTTGGCCGAGACCGAATTGGACCCGGCTCTCGGCACTGGGGAGTCCATGCAAAGGCCCCAACACCGCAGCCGGCGTCGGGGCCTTCGCTCAGCGCACCTGCGGCGTCCGGGAGGCTACCGCCGATAGAGCGAGTTGAAGAACGGCTTGAACGTCTCGTGCGCCTGGGCCCGGTACTGCGGCCGGAACCCGAACATCACGACACGTCCCCGCCCCACCTGCGCCTCCACCACCGCCGCCTTCCCCGCGATCCGCTCCGCCCCCTGCGCGTACCCGCTCATCAGGATGCGCCCCGCCTCCGGGTAGCGCGCCACCACCGTCACCCCCCGCGCCCCCGGCTCCACCTCCAGCACCGGGCTCCGCGCGTAGTTGATCGCCGATTCCTCCGGCATCCCCCACGCCACCGGGTGCGACGTGTCCCAGCGGACGCGCAGCAGCGACCCCGGCGCGTACCAGCGCCGCACGTCCGCCGTGTCCTGCGCCGCGTTCACGTCGCGCACCGGCACCCCCAGGTCGCGGATGGCGAACTCCACCGAGGTGTCCAGCAGCACCAGCGTCCCCCCCTCCTCCACGAACGCCTTCAGCGCCGCCACCCCCTCGCGCCCCAGCCCGCCCGCGTAATCCGGGTGCGCCCGCCGGGGTCCCTGCACCATGTCGCGGTACCCCATCGCGGGGATCACGATGGCGTCGTAGCGCGCGCGCAGCCCGCCGGGGCGCACCTGCGCGTCGTGCAGCGTGTCGAAGGGCACCCCCCAGCGCTCGAACACCCAGCGCGTCCACCCCTCGTCCATGTTCCCCGTCCACGGCTTGTAGAGCCCCACCCGGAGCCGCTCCAGCGCCGCCCCCGCCGCGGGCTCCCCCACCCCCGCCGCGTCCACCCCCCACTCGCGCGTCCAGCGCGCCACCCGCGCCGGGAGCCCCGGCACCCCCGACACCACCGGCGTCCCCGCCGGCCACTGCGCGCCGCCCGCGCCCATCGGCTCCGTCAGGAAGGTCACCCGGCCGCCCTCGCGCAGCGCCTCGTGCACCGCGCGGTGCGTGGCGTTCATCCGCGGGTCCAGCGCGTACGCCGGGCCCTGCCCCGCCAGCGTCCCCGGGCGGACGCGCACCGAGTCCACGCGCACCAGCGCGTCCGTGGCGAAGGGCTGCGCCACCTCGTCCACCTCCACCCCCATCTGCATCCCCAGGCTCCACCCCGCCACGTCGTAGGGGACGTCCGGCGGGCCGCCCGGGTACTGGCGCAGGTCCGGGTAGCGCTGCGGCTCCAGCAGGTCCTTGACGTGCGCGCGGAAGGGCTGCGCCAGCAGCACCACGCGCGTCCCCGCCGGGTACGTCCGCCCCCCCGCCGTGAACGGGGAGCGCGCCTCGTGCACCTCCACTCCGCCCTTGCGGATGGTGCGCAGCAGCTCCGCCGCCGAGCCCGGGTCGCGCGGGTCCGCCGGGAAGACGTAGGCGAAGGGACCGCCCTCCCGCCCGGCGCGCACCTGCTTGCGCGCCAGCGTCACGAAGTTGCGCACGAAGTCCGCGCGCTGCCGGTGCATCAGCCCCACCAGCGACTTCGCCGCCACCAGCTCGTACTCCACGACGTCGCGCGGGCGCCAGGCGCCCCCCGCCCACGGCTCCGGGAAGAACGACCCCGTCTGCGGCTGGCGGAGCGAGTCCGGGTTCTGGCGGATCGGGTCGCCGTAGTCCGCGCTGGCAGCCTCCGAGAGGATCCCCACCATGTTGTGCCGCGCCGGGACGGTGCGCCCCCCGCCGTGCCACCACAGGTCGAACGTCTCGTAGTGCGTCACCCCCGTCTTCCCCGCCTGCGCCAGGTCCAGCGCCATCTGCGTCCCCACCACGTTGGTCATCCGCACGATCAGCGGGTCCACGTTGGGGTTGAGCGGGTTCTTGCGGATGGCCAACTACGCGATGGAGCACTCGGGACGCCAGGTGGACTGGCTGCATATCGCCGGGCCCAGGGACCTGCGCAGCGAGGATCACCGCTTCTTCGAGCCGCTGCTCGGCCTGCGAGCGCCCGACGCCCTGCGTGTTCCTCGGCATCGTGCTGCCCGTCGACGGCGTGGAGGGCCTGCGCCGCCGGCCACGAGACGGCGTCCAGGTACCTGGACGACTTCGGCGTCTCGATGTACTGCGGGTTCGGCCGCCAGCCGGGACAGGACGGCATGCAGACCATGCGAGAGCATCGCGACGTCGTCAACGCGCTGCGCTCCCCGCCGTAGGCTACGCGGCTGAGGTCGTAGGTCTGGTTGGGCTCGAGGTCGAGGTATGGGTATCGAGCGACGGTCGCGCGGACGTCTTTGATCGCGCCGCCGTGGTCGCCCCACTTGACGATTACATCGGTGCCGGGATCGGCGCGAGTCGAGGTCGATGGTGCAGAGCGAGAGGACTTCGCGGAAGTAGTAGCTGTAGATCGTGCCCGAGGACACGCCCACCGCCGCGCCGTCCCTGAGGACGTGGTCGGCGTGCGCATGGCGCCTCGGCTGTACGGATGCGTGGGCAGGTCGATCGTCTTGTACTCGTCGCCCGGCCGCAGCAGCGACGCGTAGATGTCGATGACGTCGTCGGGGTTCCAGCGCAGCGTGACGATCGTCCGCTTCGGGTCGGCGACCTCGGCCTCGCAGCGCCTCGCGACCGATGAAGTCGTGGTCGAAGCGGGCCGCGCGGTGCCAGTCGAGCTCGACCGGCGTTCGGTAGCGCGCGCGCATGTCGGCCGGATCGACGCTGCCCGAGACCTGACCATCGTCGTGCGGCGGGGCGAACGCCGGGTAGCCCGGGTCCTCGTACGCCGCGAACATGAACGTCCACGCGAGCTGGGGGAAGCCCCCCTCGACGTGGTTGACCATGTAGGTCCGCCAGCCGAGGCGTTCGATGCCGAGGTCGGCCCCGGCGCGGACGACGGCGTCGTAGATCTCGGGGCCTTCGTGCGATCGGGCCGCGCAGCTCGTACGCGAGGGTGCCGGACATGCCGATGCGGCAGATCTCCGTCCGCGTGCCGTTCGACGCTCGTGGGACGAAAGCGCAGGAAGCTCGACGTCGCGCAGGTCCTCGCCGGTCGCGCGCTCGAGCGTCTGCAGCGAGGTCGGTCCGGCGATCTGGAAGAGGTAGATGTCGTCGACTGCGAACTGGACGTCGAACGGCGACCTCGTCGCCTGGTAGATGGCCCACGGAGGCACGGCGAACATCCGGAACCGATCCTCGGCGTCACGCTGGACCAGGGCGTGCGCGGCGATCAAGCCCTCGTCGGTGAGCATGATCGCGTGCTTGGAACCGCCGTCAGCGAAGTTCGCGAAGCCGTTGATGCAGATGCTCTGAAGGAACTCGGCAGCCTCGGGGCCGCTGAACGTCGTCTGCGAGGGTCCTGACAGGCCGGCGTGGATGTAGCAGCCCGTCTTCCACGACATGCTCTCCGGCTTCCAGCCGTTGAACTCCCATGCCTTCAGACCGCCGAAGAGGCGACTGAACATCCGCAGGTCGCCGTAGTCGGGATGCGGCAGCGTCTGCGTGATGAGGGACGGCTCCGTCACGGTTCCTCCTCCGAGGTGGTGATACGCAACTCAACGTAGCGTATCGCTCCTGCTCAGGCTGCTCGACGGCGTGCGCTGCGAGCGCTGGGGGTCGGCCCTCGTGCCGGCTCGAGCGCCGTTGCGATGAGCGCGTCGGCGAGCTTCTCGTCGAGCGGCTGGTGACCGATCAGGAGCCGTGGTAGACCGGCGCATAGAGCATCGCCGTGAGAATGTGCGGATCGAGGCCGGCAGACAACTCTCCGTCGTCGATGCCTCGCTGGACCAGGGCGACGATCACCGCGTAGCGCTCGTCGAGAAGCGCTCGCGGAACATCGCACGGATCTCGGGGTCGTACTGGCTCTCGGCGAGGATCTGGGACACCAGGCGACCCGGGACGCCCGCGTACTGGCGGATCATGGAACGCAGATGGCTCGCGAGCGCTTCGCAGACCGAGACGTCCGTGCGGACGGGGGTGTTCAGCACGTGGTTCTCCATGAACGCGTCGATGACGACCGCGGCCTTGCTCGGCCACCAGCGATAGATGGTGGTCTTCCCGACGCCCGCCTCCTTGGCGATCGCCTCGATGCTCAGCGACTTCATGGTCATGTTCTCGTCGGCGAGCAGGCGGAGTGTCGCGTCCAGGATCGACAGCCGGCTCGCCTCGCTGCGGTTGGCCATGCCGAAACGATACGTGGTGTTGCGCGATGTGGCGAGGACGGCTCAGAGCCGGCCGACCGCCTGGATGTGATCCTCGATGATCGCCCGCAGGTGATCCGGCGGGAGTCCACCGTCGTCCGACAGGAGCTTCCCAGGGCGCTCGGGGGCGCGTCCCCAGCCACACGGTGCCGCGAGCCCGAACTCGGGGAGGACGCGACGCACCAGGTCGAGCTGCGCGCCGAGGCCGCCGCGGCCGTGGTCATGGTGGATCGCTCCGACGTAGACACGAGCGCCGCCGACCGCCAGTTCGCCGAGTGGGTGGAAGTACCGTTCGTCCTCGGATCTCGTCGTCGGGAAATGCACGAAGTCGACCGGCCGTCCACTCGCGCCGCAGGCGGCGTTGAGGAGCAGGACCGTACCCGTGAGATCGGCGGGACTCCGGCTCGGCCAGCCGTCGAGGGTGCCGAAGCAGGAATGGAAGCCGACCGCTACGTCCGCGGGGATCGCGCTGCAGATCTCCGCCGCGGGTTCGCACACGCGCTGGGCCTCCTCTCGCGCCTGCTCGAGGCCCTCCTGCGCGAGCCGCCGCTCGACGAAGCGGTTCTCGATCGCGAGATCCCACTGGATCGCGAGCTCCTCGTGCGGAGATGTGACCGACGATGGTCCCCGTCTCGCTCCTCAGTGCCGCAGTCATTCCGGCGGTCACCTTGGCCTGGTCGCCGGGATCCGCGAAGAAGCCGCCGATCGCGCTGTAGGTCAACGGCATGCAGACCTGGAATCGGACGTGATCGGGGATGACGCCGTCCCGCTTGAGATAGCGGAAGATGGCGTAGGAGTTGAGCGCGTCTCGCGCGTAGCCGAGTCTCCAGCCGGGGTCGCCGAACCGAACCGACGTGACACCCGGTTTGACGCGGAACTGGAAGTTGTCGTGGTTTCCCCGAGGGCGCCAGTTCTCGACACCATCGTCGCCCGGCGCCGGGCCGACGCGTCGTCTCGAGGTCGGGATGCCCGTTGAGCACTCGGTGCGCCAGCCCGTCGACCCAGTAGCGCCGGTCTCCGACCTCTCCGTCGGGGAGGTAGGCCAGCCAACGACCGAGGCTGGGCCCGAAGGCCCGGAACACGCCCTCGGCAGTGTCCAGCGGGACGCTGCCGACAAGCAGCAGCTCGCCACTCATCGCATCGCTCTCGGCTGCAGGGTCCTCAGGTCGACCCGACGGTTGTCCTGCTTGTACGGCGCCGGCGCGACCGTCGCGCGGATCTCCTTCTGGGGGCTGCCGGGCTCTCCCCACACCACGCAGACCTCGGTGCCGATCTCGCTGTGCTCGACGTCGATCGTGCAGAGGGAGAGCATCTCTCGGAACTAGTAGCTGTACCCGCGCGAGGTGCTGACGCCGACGGCTCGCCGTCCGCGCGTCACCTTGTCGGCCCACATGAATCCGCGCTGATCGCGCGGCATGTCCATGAACGTGTACGGCTTCCCGGCCGGAACAGCGACGCGTGGACGTCGACGACGTCGTCGGCGTTCCATACGAGCGTGCGCATGACGCGGCGCGGCTGTCGACCTCGGCCTGCAGCGCGTCGCGTCCGATGAAGTCATGGTCGAACTTGATCGGTTGGCCCAGCCGAGCTCGACGGGTCAGCGGTACCAGGCGCCGACATGGTCGGCCTCGAAGCTGCCGGCGATGTTGAACGTCGACGCGAAGCGCGGCATGGCGGCCCGGAACTCCCCCAGATACTCCTCGAGCTCCGGGTCGAAGATCGCCGGCAGGTAGTCGGTGATGATGGTCGGGAAGCACGCCTCGAGGTGGTTGATGAACACGGCCCGCCCGCCGAGGCGGCGGATGCCGAACTCCTGTCCGGCCTCGACGATGGCGTCGTAGATCTCCTGCGCGTACTCGGTCGGGCCCTGCAGCTCGTAGCCGACCTCGCCCGCCATGCCCTGCCGCAGCGCCCACACCTTGCGTCCGGCGATCTCGATCTCGGCGGTGTGCATGAACTTCACGTCCCGCAGCTGCCGGCCCGCCGCCTTCTCGCAGACGAACAGCGCGTTCGGCCCCGACACCTGCAGGTTGAACCAGTCGTCGGCCTCGGACTCCGCGTCGTAGTCCCCATGGCGCAGGTTGTAATCGGCCCAGAACGCTGCCACGCCCGAAGAGCATGAACTCGTCCTCGGCCGAGCCGGGTGAGGATGCCCTCGTGGATGACCTTGCCCGCCTCCGTGGTGTGGATGACGTGCTTGGACTGGCCGATGGCGAAGGACGCGAAGCTGTTGACGGAGATGTCGGAGAACAGCCGCAGTGCGTCGGGTCCTCTGAAGCGCCGCTCCCAGAGGAACGACCAGTCGCCGATGTAGCACGACTCCTTCCAGGAGAGGCTCTCGTCGAGCCAGTCGGTGTACTCGGGCTGGCCCCAGCGGCTCGTGAAGTAGCCCTCCGGCTTGGACCGCAGGCGATCGACGACGGTCGCGTCACTGCTGTGCTCGCTCATCGGCGGGGCGGACCGTATCAAGGCACGGGACCGTTCCGACACACGGAACCAGTTTTGGCGCGAGTCCCGTAAAGTGGCGCGAACTTCGGGAGGAGAGGATATGACGGTCAGCGGAGGCCAGGTGACGACTGCCGCCGAACTCGTCACGCGCGCCAAGCGGCTCACGCCGCTCGTCGAGGAGCACGCCGATGCAGCGGACGCGAAGGGCATGTTGTCCGACGAGGTCGTCGAGGCCTATCACGCCGCCGACATCGTCGGCACGTGGACGCCTCGCTCGGTCGGAGGGCACGAGTTCGGGCGGACGTGCATGGACGTGGTCAACTGGGTCGTCGACGCGGCGGCGACGGTGGCGGTCAGGCCCAGCGTCCTGCAGCGTCACCTCCGGGACATGAAGACCGGCGCGCAACACATGACCTTCGGCCCCGGGGTACGCCAGAACGTCGGGCGGATGCTCGCGGGGGATCAGGCGGGGAAGCGCTGGATGTTCACCGAGCTCGTCGACGAGCGGTGAGGAGGAACGCAAGATGCGGCTTCAGGGACTGCACCACGTGACGATGTTCACCGCCGACGCGCGCGAGAACGTGAGGTTCGGTGCGGAGGTGCTCGGGCTTCGCTTCGTGAAGAAGACGATCCACTTCGACTACGGCCAGTTCTACCACCTGTACTTCGCCGACGAACGGGCGACGCCGGGTGCGGTCCTGACCTGGTTCGAGCTGCCAGACGCCCCACCCGGCAGGGCCGGTGCGGGGATGATCCACACGATCGAGCTCGGCGTCGGCTCACCGGAGGCGCTGGACTTCTGGGAGCAGCGGCTCGAGCGGGCCGGGCGGTCGACGCGACGCGGCGAGAGCGCGCTGTACTTCGAGGACCACGACGGCCTCCGGTTCGGATTGAGGATCGCCGAGAGCGGCAACCCGCCGCTCCGCGCCGAGCACCCGGAGATCCCGGCGCCCTACGCGATCCTCGGGATCGAGGGGGCTCGCGCCTTCGCCGACGAGCCGACTGCGGACCACCCGCTTCTCACCGACGTCCTCGGCTTCACCGCCCTCGGCGGGGGCGCCTATCGGCTCGACGGCGAGCTGCGCCGGTTCAACTGGGCCTACGACCCGGCGCCGGACACACCCGGCGTGCCGATGGGTGCCGGCAGCGTGGCGCACATCGCGTGGGCCTCCAAGGACGAGGACCACCTGCAGTGGCAGCGGCGGCTGCGCGACGCCCGGATGGACGTCACCGAGGTCAAGGACCGTGACTACTTCCGGTCGATCTACCTGATGGAGCCGTTCGGCGTCCGGTTCGAGCTCGCGACCCTCTCGCCCGGCTTCGCCATCGACGAGGACGTCGACCACCTCGGCGAGGAGCTGCGGATCCCGACGATGTACGCGGACCGTCGCGAGGAGCTCAAGCGAACCCTGGCGCCGCTCGTCAACCCGCGCACCACCTGGCGTCAGACGACGTCGGCCTGACCGAGGGCCAGCCCATGGAGATAGCACCGGGACTGCACCGCCTCCAGCTGGGGGGCGGTTTCGTGAGCGCGTATCTGCTCGACTGCGACGACGAGCTGGTGCTCGTCGACAGCGGGCCGCCCGGAAGCGCGGACGCGATCCTCGGGGCGCTCCGCTCGCTCGGCCACGAGGCGTCGAGCCTCGGGACCATCCTCCTGACACACGCGCATCTCGACCACAGCGGCTCGGCCGCCGCGCTGCGCGACGCCACCGGTGCGCGCGTCGTGGCGTCCAAGGTCGACGCCGATCTCATCGCGAGCGGCTGGGCCTCGCGAGGGCTCACCATCCTGCCCGGATTGAAGGAGACACTCCCGACGCCGCCCGGCGTGACGGCGGCGGATCTCGTCAAACCCTCACCGATCGACGCATTCGAGGTCGACGGCCACCTGGGGGCCGGCGCGGTGCCGTGGTTGCGGGGCGTCGAGGCGATACCGGCGCCCGGCCATTGCGCTGGCCAGATGGCCATGCTGTGGGACCGCAACGGCGGGGTGCTGGTCTGCGGTGACGCCGTCACCAACTTCGGCGAGATCGCCATCGCCCCGATCGGGGAGAATCTCGATCTGTCGCGTAAGAGCGCCGCGGACCTGTCCCGGCGCGAGTTCGAGATCGCGACCTTCGGTCACGGCGACCCCGTGGTCGGCGGCGCGGCGGCGGTGTTGCGGGCGGCCCTCGCCTGACGCAGCCTGCGCCCGTGGCCGCGCGCCGTAGCGTGGTCTCAGGGCGGGCTGATGGCCTCGAGCCGCCATGCGACGAGCTCGGCGTCTCCCTCCGTCGCGGCATCGATGAGCCCGCGGTGCTCCGCCTGTCGCATCGCCCACTCCTCGATCGTCTGCTGAACGCACGCCAGCTGAATCGCTCCGAGGAGTCGAAGTGCTGGCGGATGAGCGCGAGGGCGCGCGAGCCAATGTTAGCCCCGCCCGCGTTTCGGGCCGGAGCACTCGCGGCACCACCACTCCGCCGAGGAGCGGACCGCGCTAACCCGTGCCGGCGTCGACCTCGATCCCGGCGACGCGCGCCCAGATCCGGAACAGCCGCTCGGCGAGCTGCGTGGTACTCCGCCTCGGTGGGGTCGCTGCGGAAGAGCACGTAGAAGTTGCGTTCGCTCATCCAGAACAGGGCCTCGGTCGTCGCGCGCGCGTCGGCCTGGGTCGCGACCTCCGGCGTGGTGCCCGCCGCCATGACGAACGTCGACGCGGTCGTCCGGCACGGCCTCCATCACGCCGTCGATGCGGTCGAAGAGGACGGGACCGTGCCCGCGAGGTCGGCGGCGGCGCCGAGCACGACGCCGTGCTCGATCCACATCGCTGCGACGTCGTGGAGGATGCCCCGCAGCTCGTCCGCGGGCGAGTCGTGCGTCGCGCTGGATCCGCGTGCCGTGTGCCGGGCGATGAGCTCGTCGAGCGTGCTCTCGATGAGCCGCTCGAGCAGCGCCTGCTTGGACGCGAAGTAGAAGTAGAACGTCGGCCGCGAGATCTCGGCGGCCGCGGCGATGTCGGAGATCGACGCCTCGTCGAACCGCCGCGTCGCGGAGCAGGACCTCCGCCTCGGCCAGCAGGCGTGCTCGCGGAGGTCGCCGCGCGACCGGGACGGGTCGTCGTCGCGCTGTCGGGCCGCTGGCCATCGCGTCACTGTAGGCGTAACGACACGTGTCATATTTTCTCGACACTGTGTTGACTCGAGTGCGCGATCGTGCGACTCCTGCCGCTTCGCATGCACGGCGGCCGGAGAGGAGAGACGATGTCGCGTCTGAGCGAAGAGCCCGAGATCGTCAAGTTCGTCCGCGTCGACTCCGTGCGCCTACGAGCACGAGTGGGACCCGGAGGCGTACGACCCGTACCGCGCGAAGCAGGTCATGCACGACTACCTCGACGAGGCCGTGGAGGCCGAGCGCCTCGGCTGGGACGGCTACTTCGCGACCGAGCACCACTTCGACGGGTGGACGCTCGTCCCGCAGCCGAACATCTTCCTCGCGGCTCTGGCGATGCGGACGTCGCGGATGCGTCTCGGCCAGGGCGTGCAGGTGCTGCCGGTGCACAACCCGGTCTGGCTCGCCGAGCAGTACGGGATGCTCGACCTGCTCAGCGGCGGCCGGCTCGAGGTCGGCCTCGGGCGCGGCAACTTCGAGTTCGAGTGGGACCGCTACGCCGAGGACCACGACGACGCGCCGCGGCTGTTCGACGAGAACCTGCGAGCTGCTGCGCAAGGCGCTCACCGAGACCGGCTTCTCCCACGACGCGCCCGGCTACGCCGGTCAGCGCGGCCCTCGACGGTGTACCCGCGGCCGCTCCAGGACCCGCTGCCCGACCTGGATCGCAGCCGTCACACCCGGGTCGGTCGAGCGCGTCGGCCGCATGGGTCTGAACCTCGCGGGCCCCGCGATCCCGGACGGCGCGCGAGCGCCTCGAGCGCTACGTCGAGAGCGCGGCCGCGCACGGCCACGAGGTGTCGGGCGCGAACTTCATGGTCATCGGTTCGATCATCTGCGCGCCGACCGACCGGGAGGCCGAGCTCATCCAGGCAGCGCAACCGGACGACGATGGTCGAGACCCTCGCGGCACGCGGCGTCCGCGACGACACGCCGCTCGGGGCCCGGTGGTCGGCGGGTTCGTCGACGGCATCGCCGGCTCGCCGCTGACCGTCCGCCACCGGCTCACCGACCTGCTGCAGTCCATCGGCGCCCGGCGGATGATGTGCATCGTCCGCGTCCGCGGGCTGCCCGGGCGAGGTGTCGCGCCAGACGCAGCGGCTGCTCGCGGAGGAGGTCTTCCCGCACGTGCGCGGCATCGCGACGCCCGGGTTCGACGCCGTGCCCGCGCCCGCGCCGGCCCTCGCCGCCTAGCGAGCGGAGGCATGCGGCTGATCGACCTGAGCGTGACGATCGAGCAGGACGCGGTGTCCGAGCTCGTCCCGCCGAAGATCGACGTTCGAGACCACGCCGATGCGGGCTTGCGCGTCTTCAAGGACGCGTTCGGAGTGCGCGAGGAGGACCTCGTGTACTCCGCGGGCCTCGGGCCCCGTGACGAGATCTTCACGTTCATGTCGCACACGGGCACGCACGTCGACGCGCCGTTGCACTACGGGCCGACATCGGCGGACGGGTCGCCCGCGAAGTCGATCGACGAGCTTCCGCTCGAGTGGTTCCACGGCGACGGCGTGGTCCTGGACCTGCGTCACAAGCAGCCCGGCGACTTCATCGAGATCGCCGATCTCGAGGAGGCGCTCGCGAGGATCGACTACGCGCTGAAGCCGATGGACATCGTGCTGCTCTGGACCGGCACCGATCGCAAGCTGCGCTCGAAGGCGTACTTCGAGCAGCCCGGGATGGGGCGCGAGTCGACCCTGTGGCTCGTGCAGGAGAAGGGCATCAGGGTCATCGGGATCGACGCGTTCGGGTTCGACCGGCCGTTCCGCGCGATGCGCGAGGACTTCCAGCGCACCGGCGACGGCCGCTGGATCTGGCCGGCGCACTTCGCCGGCATCGACGCGCCCTACTGCCAGATCGAGAAGCTGACCAACCTCGGCGCGATCCCGCGCCCGCACGGCTTCAAGGTCAGCTGCTTCCCGATCAAGGTCAAGCGGGCGAGCGCCGGCTTCGCGCGCGTCGTGGCGTTCGTCGACGACGGCGCGGGGAGTGAGCCGCGGTGACGCTCGTCGGTCAGGGCGTGCGCAAGCACGACGGGGACGTCTACCTGACCGGCCGCGCCGTCTACACGGGCGACGTGACGCTGCCGGGCACGACGCACGCGGTGCTCGTCCGCAGCCCGCTCGCGCACGCGCGCATCCGGGGCATCGACACGGCCGCCGCGAGCGCCATGCCGGGCGTGCTCGCCGTGGTCACCGGGGCGCAGGTCGCTGAGATGGCCGGCGAGGTGCCCTACAGCGTCGACCCGACGCCGGTCGGCGGCAACCGCACGCAGATGCGCGCGCTGGCCGTGGATCGCGTCCGCCACGTGGGGGAGCCGGTCGCCGCCGTCGTGGCCGAGACGCACGGCGACGCGCTCGCTGCGGCGCTCGCCGTCGAGCTCGACCTCGAGGCGCTGCCCGCGGTGCTGGACGCGGACGATGCGCTGGCGGACGGCGCGCCGCTCCTGTACCCGGAGTGGGGGACCAACCGGATCATCGGCGGTGACGTCGGCTCGTCTGCGGATGAGGTGGAGGCGGCGGTCGCCGCCGCCGACCACGTGCTGACGGGCGTGCTGCGCACCCATCGGGGCAACGCCGCTCCGATCGAGACGCGGACGCATCTCGCGAGCTGGGACGCCGCCGCCGAGCGCCTGACGATGTACGCGACGACGCAGAACCCCCACCAGCTGCGCTCGACGCTCGCGCAGACGCTCGGCGTGGCGGAGTCCCGGATCCACGTCATCGCGCCGCGCATGGGCGGGTCCTTCGGGCTGAAGATGTTCGGCAACCGCGAGGACTTCATCGTCCCGATTCTCGCGCGGCACCTCGGGCGCCCGGTCCGCTGGGTGGAGGAGCGCGCGGCGTCGCTGCTGCCCGGCGCTCGGGAGCAGACGCTGCGCTGGCGGGCGGGGTTCGGCGGCGACGGGCGGCTGCGAGCGCTCGACGTCCACGCGCGCTGCGACCACGGCACCGCCTCGCCGGGCCACGGCTGGGGCATGGGGCTCGTCGGCGCACTCACCATCGGCGCGGGCTACGTCCTGGACGCGTGCCGCGTGCGGTGGGAGGTCGTGGCGACCAACAAGGCGCCCTGGGGCGGCACCAAGCCATACGGCAAGGACGCGGCCACGCTGCTCGCCGAGCACGTGCTCGACCGCGTGGCCGAGGTCACGGGCGTCGACCCGGCCGAGGTGCGGCGGCGCAACTTCGTGGCGCCCGGCGACTTCCCGTACGCCCATTCCTCCGGGCTGGAGCTCGACAGCGGGAACTACGAGGGCGCGCTGGATCTCGCCCTCGAGCGGGCCGGCTACGCCGCGCTGCGCGCGTAGCAGGCGCGAGCGCGCGCGGACGGCCGCCGGCTCGGGATCGGCGTCGGGTTCGAGCTCACGCCCGAGAGCGCCGACATTCCCGGGTCGTTCGTGACGGCGTTCGACGCCGCGACGGTCCGGATGAACCCGTCCGGTCAGGCGACCGTGCTCACGGGGGTCACCTCGCCGGGCTCCGGGAACGACACCGCGATCGCGCAGCTCGTCGCCGACGAGCTCGGCATCGGACTGGAGGACGTCGAGATCGTCCAGGGCGACAGCGAGCGCTGCCCCTACGGCTTCGGCAACATCTCGAGCCGCAGCATCATCACCGGCGGCAGCGCCGCCGTCCTCGCCGCCCGCGACATCGCCGCCAGGCTGCGGGCGGTCGCCGGCGGGATGCTCCACGCCGCCGACGGCGAGCAGATCGTGCTCGGCGGCGGGATGGCGGAGATCGCCGACGAGCCCGAGCGCCATGTCCCGATCGGGGCCGTCGCGAACGCCGTGTACTCGCTGGGGTATCTCCTCGCGCTCGGCATCGAGCCGAACCTCGAGTCCACGCGGACGTTCCGCCCGGCCAACATCCGGCATGTCCCGGACGAACACGGCCACCTCCAGGTCTACACGACGTACCCGTACTGCGTGCACGTCTCGCTCGTCGAGCTCGATGACGAGACCGGCGTCGTCATCCCGCTGCGGCACGTCGTCGCGCACGACTGCGGGACCATCGTGAACCCGGCGTTCGTCGACGGCCAGGTCCGCGGCGGCGCCGTCATGGGGATCGGCTCCGCGCTCAACGAGGAGTTCCTCTTCGACACGGACGGCGTCCCGCGGAGCACCGGCTTCAAGACCTACCTACTGCCGCGGGCTCCCGACCTGCCCGAGATCGAGCTGGAGCGACAGGTCACGCCGAGCCCCAGCACGCTGTTGGGCGCCAAAGGTGCCGGCGAGGCGGGCTTCGGTGGCGCGCAGGCCGCGGTGCTGAACGCCGTCAACGACGCGCTGCGCGAGATCGGCGCGCGGCTGGATGCGACGCCCGCGAGCCCGGCGAACGTGCTGACCGCGATCCTCGGGGCCGCGCGTTGATTCCCTGCGCGGCTTCGCGTACGAGATGCCCGGGGGCGTCGCCGAGGCGGTTGAGCTGCTCGCCGGCGGCGGCGCGCGCGTGCTCGCCGGCGGACATGGGTCGTGCCCGAGATGCACGCCGGCGCCTCGAGGCCGGCGGCGTCGTCGATCTGCGCCGCGCGGGCCTCGGCACGATCGAGAGCGGCGAACGGGTCGGCCAGGATCGGCGCCGACGGCGACGTACGCGGACCTCATCGACTCGGCGCTGGTGCGCGAGCGGCTGCCGCTCCTGCACGAGATCGCGCACGGCATCACCGGGGGTGGGCCATCCGCGCACAGGGATCGATCGGCGGCTCGCTCGCGGCTGCGCGGCCGCAGTCCGACGCGACCGGCGGTGCTCGTCGCGCTCGGCGCGGTCGCGCACGTCGCCTGGCGGAACGGCGAGCGCCCGTGCCCGCGCGCAGCTGCTCGCGGGCCGATGCGGACGGGTTCGTCCGGGAGCTGCTCACGGCGCTTCGAGGTCCCGTGCAGGGGGCCCGCACGGCTACGTGAAGATCAAGCACGGCTGGAGCAGCTGGCCGATCGCGACAGCGGCCGCGATCGCGGGGGACGGCGTGCCGTCGCGGCTCGTGCTCGGCGGCGTCGCCGGGACGCCCGGTGCGAGGTCGATGTGACCTCGCTCGTGCCGCGAGCTCTCCGAGCCGTCGAAGGACGAGCCGCGCCCGCCGCCTACCGGGCGGCGGTCGCCGGCCCGATCGCCGCGCGGGCCGCGGCGAAGGCGGTCGGAGGATGCGGTGCAGCTGACGTTGACCCTCAACGGCGAGGCTCGCAGTGCGAGATCGACCCGAGGATGCTCCTCGTCGAGGCGCTTCGCGACGGCTCGGCGCCCGCGGGCCGAAGACCGGGTGCCTCACCGGCGACTTCGGCGCATGCACCGTGCGCGTCGACGGGGCGATCTCCAAGGCGTGCTCAGGCTGGCGGTCGCCGTCGACGGCACCAAGGTCCAGACGCTGGAAGGCCTGGCCGGCGCGGATGGGCTGACCCCGCTCCAGCCCAGGCGTTCTCGGATCACCATGCGTTCCAGTGCGGCTATTGCCTCTCGGGCGTGCTGTTGCCGCGGAGGAGTTCGTCGAGCGGACCCGTCCGTCCGACCGACGAGGAGATCCGCGAGGCGATCGGCGGCAACCTCTGCCGCTGCACGGCTAGACACGATCGTCGCCGCCGTTCGCTCCGTTTCGCGAAACGGCCATACAACCTCGCGATCCGGTTCATGCGGGTCGCCGTGATGATCCGTGCTTCGCGCAGCTCGGCGCTGCGCGCGGAGCGCTGGACGCCACGCTGGAGCCGGTGCCGGAGAAACGGTGGCCTACTCCGCCTTCAGCCGGACGAAGGATTCGCCGGCAAAGCTGCCCCGCGTCGTCGAGCGGGTCGGAGACCGCGCGGAGGTCTACCTCGACGGCGGGATGGCGGCGCAGACATCGTCGCCACCGATCCACAGCGTGTGGATTCCGCTGTGTACCCGCTGGGGCTCGGCGCCGGTCTGAGCCCCGCGGCGGCGGACACCATCCGTCGCGCGCTGAACGGGCTGCGCCGAGGACGCTCTCACCCGCATGCTGGAGGAAGGCGTTCGCGACGGGCGGGTGCGCGCCGACCTCGACCGAGAGAGCTTCGCCGACCTCATGCTGGGGTTGCTGCTCGGCGGACGCGAGCACGCAGCGCGCACCGGCCGGCCGGTCGACGAGGTGGTCCGCGAGGTCGAGCGGATCGCGGTCGACGGCGTCGGGGCCGCGCCGCTGACCATCAGCTACGATACGCACCGTATCATCAGCCGCCCGACCGGAGGAAGTGCGGATGAGCACCGACATGCCGCTGATGGAACTCATGAAGCCGCAGGTCTCGGCCGAGGCGGAGCGGTACGCCGACACGTACACGACCGGCCCCTCGGCCGCGGTGTCCGCGCTGCTGGCCGAGACGCAGGAGGTCACGCCCGTCCCGATCATGGCGGGCGGCATCAAGGAGGCGCGGCTCCTGGAGGCGCTGGTGGTCGTGATGGGCGCACGGAGGGTGCTCGAGATCGGGACGTTCACCGGCGCCACTGCGTTGGCGCTGGCCGAGGTGCTTCCGAGCGACGGCCGCGTCACGACGATCGAAGTCGACGAGGCCGTCGCGAGCGTCGCGAGACGCCATTTCGACGCCAGCCCTCACGGCGCGAAGATCGATCTGCGCCTCGGTGACGCGCGCGAGATCCTGGAGAGCCTCGACGGACCGT
>CAVTCB010000023.1:0-626541 GCA_963733105.1 uncultured Gemmatimonadales bacterium
TCCTGAGGGCCGCTGTTGAGAGGACTCCCCGATGATGAGGGGACCGAAGGCCGTTGAACAGCGCTAGGGTCTTCCCGTCGCAGCCCCGTTGAGAGGACTCCCCAATGATGAGGGGACCGAAGGGACCCGAGCCTGATCTGGACTCCGTCGTGACGCACCATCAGGGTTGAAGGAACTCCCCGATGACGAGGGGGACCGAAGGAGCGCGTGCGGTCCGGCGGCGCTCGAGCCGAGTCGGTTCAGAGGCCTCCTCGTTGAAGAGGTGGAGCGAGGAATCGCCGTCCGGGTACAGCGTCTCGGCGTGTCGAGCGGACCCATTCAACGGCCTCAGAAGCAGGCGTTTTCGTGGCTGTGGTCCCTGCGGGATGTGACCGTCCAGCACCCCCGGCCGGGGGGACCTACAACTTGGCGACGAACTCACCTCACAGCCCCGAATGTCCCGCTTTCAGCCCCCGGACTTGGGCCTTGCCGGCCGGTGGAAGTCGCTGTCGGATCGCGTCTGGTCCATGGTCGAACGTCGAGCCGCATCCTCGCCGCCCGAAGCATCGGTGTACGTGGTAGCCAGGGCCGTCCGCCGCTTCTGGCGGATCAAGGTCGCCTCGGTACCGTGGATCGCCCTGCTGGCCACACTGTTTACAGTGATTCTGAGCGGGCTGGCGGGAGACGCGTTGAAGGGGGATGCGGTCCTGACGTGGATTCCCGGGCTGGCGGTCCGCCAGGGATGGGTTCAGATCGGGCTGGGGGTCACGCTGGTGGGCTCCGCCTGGCTGGTGTTCCTCAAGCGCAGGGAGCTGATCAGCGTCGGAGCGTTGACCCAGGGACCGGCCGAGCCCCGCAAGGCTCTGGTCGTCCCTCTCTCCGCCGTGGGTAAGAAGGACGAGGTACAGCGCGTCGGCGACCGGTCTACCGACCTGCGGTGCTGGGAACGGGGACGGACGCACCCACCGAGCTGACGCTCACGGGTACCGATCTGGACGAGGACATCCGGACGCTGGGCCGGCTCGGGAACTGGCCGTGGCAGCAGGTGCTGCGTGCCATCCGTCCTCACGCGCGGACCCTGCGCTACGTATGTCCGATCGGGTCGAAGGACGGCTCGGCCGAGCAGCTGGAGATGGCGGAGGCGTTGATCTCTCCCTACCTGCCTCTCGGCGCACGGGTCGTCACGGTCAAGCGGGGAGTCGATTTCGACGATGTCAGCGATGTGATGGACGCGTTGCGCGCCGCGATCGAGGACCTCACGACGCGCGTGGACTCCCGGCTCGGGAAGCGCCTTCGGGAGGAAGACGTCGTGGTCGACGTGACTGGCGGGATGAAGCCCACCAGCATCGCGGGTGCGCTGATCACGTTGAGCAGCAATGTCACGTTCCAGTACGTCCACACCAACCGCGAGGACGAGGTCTGGGAGTACGACCTGCTCCACAAGGGCGCCAGCCAGGTCTGACCCACGCATTCCGTGTCTACCGCTCTGACCCGCGTCGCGCCCCAATTCTGACGGAGACCGCACATGAGCGTCGAGATCGACGTGGAGGCGCTGTTCCGCCGCTTGGGGACACCGCGCTCCAGGAGCGCCTCGCGGAGTACGAGCGGCTGGCACTGGAGCAGGCGGGCGAGGGGAGCGACGTGGTGCTCACGGGGCGCGGGCCCATCTGGCTCTACCTCCGCCTGGCGCACGCCCTGCACGGGGTGGCGCGGACGCTGGCGTACCGCTCTCCCGAAGCCGGCGAGGTGCCGGTCTTCGACCACCGCTCGCGGTAGGCGGCACGCCCGTGAAACATCACTCCGTAGCTCGAAAACGTGCCTCGATGTTTCAAAACCCGTAACTTCACTCACGCATGCGCACTTACGTCGCAGAAAGGAGGTGCTCTGGCCCGGTAACCGCGGTTCCGAGCCGCGATCTCGGCCGATGTTTCAAACCACCCCTGGGAACGCGCATGGATACTGGGCTTCTGAGGGCCGCTGTTGAGAGGACTCCCCGATGATGAGGGGACCGAAGGTGGTGGCGTCGATCCGTTGACTCCGTTCAGTTAAGAGGACTCCCCGATGATGAGGGGACCGAAGACTCGCGTGGGGCGCTCCGTTGCCGGATGCTTCCCGGTTAAGAGGACTCCCCGATGATGAGGGGACCGAAGGGAGTTCCCCACCGTTCCGGTGGGGCAGACCTCGTTAAGAGGACTCCCCGATGATGAGGGGACCGAAGGGAACGTGGGACCGGTCGCGAGGCGCATCAACGCCTCCGCGCGTACGGGTTAAGAGGACTCCCCGATGATGAGGGGACCGAAGGACCAGAGCGATGTCCCCTCCGTCCTCGAGGAGCCCGTTGAGGGAACTCCCCGATGATGAGGGGACCGAAGCTTCATCTCGCCGGGGTCATCGCCGAAGTTCCTCGGTTGAGGGAACTCCCCGATGATGAGGGGACCGAAGGACGATGGGGCTCTGGGCGTTGTGGCGCCTGAGGGTTGAGGGAACTCCCCGATGATGAGGGGACCGAAGGACACATACGTCGCGTCCGTGATGAACTCCGTCTGCTGTTGAGAGGACTCCCCGATGATGAGGGGACCGAAGGCTCGACGGCCAGCCCTTGTGCGAACGCGAGGGCTCGTTGAGAGGACTCCCCGATGATGAGGGGACCGAAGGTCGACTCCAGCTCACGTGCCCGACGCGCGGATCGGTTGAGAGGACTCCCCGATGATGAGGGGACCGAAGGTGAGAGAGGCACATGTGCGGGCGCCGCCGCCGTTGAGAGGACTCCCCGATGATGAGGGGACCGAAGGAACACGACAGGCGGAGACCGAAAGGTGCCGTGGTTGAGAGGACTCCCCGATGATGAGGGGACCGAAGTGATTCGCCAGGCGCAGCCGTGAGGCACACGTTGAGAGGACTCCCCGATGATGAGGGGACCGAAGTGTGTGGAACGAGGTTACTCCCCGTCCGCGTGTTGAGAGGACTCCCCGATGATGAGGGGACCGAAGGGAATTCCGAAGGCGACGCCACAGTGGTTCTCTCGTTGAGAGGACTCCCCGATGATGAGGGGACCGAAGGTGCGCGCCGAAGCTGGCGCGGGCTGAGATTAGGTTGAGAGGACTCCCCGATGATGAGGGGACCGAAGGCCGATGGTGTAGCCGCCGGAGGTCGTCAGGTTGCCGTTGTAGGTTGAGAGGACTCCCCTGATGATGAGGGGACCGAAGGGCGTGTCCGGACGCCGTCGCGAACTCCAGGGTTGAGAGGACTCCCCAATGATGAGGGGACCGAAGCATGAACGCCCGGGCGTGTGCCTGATCCTCGAGCCCAGCTCCTGACCGCCCATGACCGTCCTCTACCTCACCGAGCCCGGGAGCACCCTCGCCGCGGAGTCGCAGGCGCTGGTGGTGCGGCGCGGGACGGAGGTGCGGGGACGACTCCCCGTGCTCGGGGTGGAGCGGGTGGTGGTGCTGGGGCCCGCGCACCTCACCGCGGCGGCGGTGGCGCTCTGCGCGCGGGAGCAGGTGGAGCTGGTGGTGGCGTTGCGCGGCGGGTGGGTGATGGCGCGGCTGGGAACGTCGGAGTCGGGGCTGGCGCTGCGTGCGGCGCAGCACCGCCGGGCGGAGGACCCCGCCTTCTGCCTGGAGCTGGCGCGCTCCGTGGTGCGCGGCAAGGTGCGCAACCAGCGCAGGCTCCTGGGGCGCTCCCGCGAGAGCGGCGCGCCGGAGGTGGCAGCGGCCCGGGCGGCGCTGGACGGGCTGCTGGAGCGTGCCGGCGCGGCGGAGGGGATCGCGGCCCTGCGCGGGCTGGAGAGGCGGGCCTCCGCCGTGTACTTCCGCGCGCTGCGCACGCTGTGAACCCCGAGTTCGGCTTCCGCGCGCGCAACCGCCGCCCCCCACGCGACCCGGTGAACGCCATGCTGAGCTTCGCCTACACGCTCCTCACGGCCGAGGTGGCGGCCGCGGTTGCGGCGGCGGGGCTGGAGCCCGCCCTGGGGTTCTTCCACCGGGCGCGGGGCGGGCGCCCCGCCCTGGCGCTGGACCTGGTGGAGGAGTTCCGCGCCCCCGTGGCCGACGCGCTGGTGCTCCAGCTCACCGGGCGCCGCTCTCTCTCGCCGGAGGACTTCCGCCCGCGGGGCGAGGGGGTGCGCATGACGCCGCGCGCCCGCCGGCGCTTCCTGGAAGGGTACGAGAGCAAGGCGGCGCAGTCGTTCCGGCTCCGCGCCGGGGAGGACCTCACGCTGCGGGACGCGGTGCGCGCGCAGGCGCGGCGGCTCGCGGCCGCCATCCACGAGGGAGGTGGGTACGTCCCCTTCGAGCTCCCCTGACGCGCCGCGTCCGGAGCGCCGGACGTTCGTGGTGGCCTACGACGTGGTGGACGACCGGCGCCGGGGGAAGGTGGCCGCCGTGCTCCTGGATTTTGGCGTGCGGGTGCAGTACAGTGTGTTCGAGTGCGCGCTCACCCGGGCCGAGCGTGGCCGTCTGCTGGAGCGGCTCCGCGCCCTGATCGACCCGGCGGAGGACGCGGTGTCGCTCTACCCGCTCTGCCGCCGCTGCCACGGACGGGTGCGGCGGCTGGGGCGCCCACCCCCCGAGCCCGATCCGCAGTACCTGATCCTGTGAGGGAATCGGGGTCTGTGAAACGAGAGGGGGGGGTCTGAAAACCCGGGTTTCGTTTCAAACTTCGTAAATTGCCTATTTGCGTACACTTACGAACACAGGAGAGCTGCCGTGCGATGAAAAATGCCCGAATGAGCGACCGCTCAGTGGTCTTGTTTCAAACCACCCCTGGGAACCCGCGTGGATACTGGGCTTCTGAGGGCCGCTGTTGAGGGAACTCCCCGATGATGAGGGGACCGAAGGAGATGGTATAGAGCGGTCCCACGAGGAACAGCGCCACGTTGAGGGAACTCCCCGATGATGAGGGGACCGAAGGCCAGGTTGTTCGCGGTTTCGTGAGAAGAACCTCCTGTTGAGGGAACTCCCCGATGATGAGGGGACCGAAGGCCAGGTTGTTCGCGGTTTCGTGAGAAGAACCTCCTGTTGAGGGAACTCCCCGATGATGAGGGGACCGAAGGTACTCCTGCGCCACTTCGACCCCTCGTTCGGTTGAGGGAACTCCCCGATGATGAGGGGACCGAAGAACAATTGCGATCCCGAAAAAAAGGACCGTTGAGGCGACTCCCCGATGATGAGGGGACTGAAGGGCGGCAGCCCACGCAGCATCCCCGGCGGCGCGCTGAGGGAACTTCCCGTTGATGAGGTGAGGGACGGTCCGGAGAGTTCGAGACCCGTCAGCAAGCGTGGAGCGAAGCAGCCCCCCACCCACCCACCACCCCGCCCGAGACTCCCATGTCCTCGCAGGTCCAGCCCCCGCAGCCCGCAGGTGCATCGGTCGTCCCCGCCGCGGCGGCGAAGGCTCCGCGCATCGCCCCCGTGCTCGCCGCCCGCGAGCGCTCCCGCCTGTTCTGGGACCGTTGGGTGACGAGCGTCCCCTGGGTGGCCTTCGCCCTGTCGCTCCTCACCCTCGTCCTGGCCGGCATCACCGTGAACCTGCTCACCGGCTCCGTGCTGCTGGCGGGGCTGGTCCCCGGGCCGGAGACGCACCGCGGGTGGTCGCTCGCCGGGGTGGCCGCCGCCTTCGCGCTGAGCGCCTACGCGCTGTTCCACAAGCGCGCCGACTTCCAGGCCGTGCGCACCCTCTCCCAGCGCCCCGCCCGCCCCCACCAGGGCCTCGTCCTCCTCCTCTCCCCCCCCAGCCTCCCGCTGGAAGACGACGGTCCCGGCTTCCGCGTGGGCGGCGTCGCCCTCACCGGCACCGACCTGGACGCCGACGTCGAGGCCCTCTCCGCCGTGCGCTGGAGCTGGCAGCAGCTCCTCCGCGCCTTGCGCCCGCACCGCGACAGCCTCCGCCACGTCTACCTCATCGGCTCCGGCGGGCACCGCGGCTCCTTCGCGCACCTCCCCGACGCCGAGCGGCTGGTGCGCGCCTACCTCCCCGGAGCCGCCGTGCACCGCGTCGCCTGCGCCGTGGACTTCGAGCACCTGGGCGAGCTGCAGGAGTGCGTCGCCGCCGCCGTGAGCCTCCTCCTGGAGAAGGGACTCCGGAAGGAGGAGGTGATGATCGACGTCACCGGCGGGCAGAAGACCGCCAGCATCGCCGGCGCCGTCATCACCCTCAACAGCAACGTCACCTTCCAGTACGTGCAGACCAACCCGCCCTTCGAGGCCCTGGAGTACGACCTGGAGATCCGCTCCTCCGGCCAGGTCTGACGCCCGCCCGTGCACCTGCACCTCTTCCGCTTCCGCCTGCGCGCCGCGGGCTCCCTGCTCTTCGGCTCCTTCCCCGGCCCCGCCCTGCGCGGCGCCCTGGGCGACTCGCGCGAGGTGCACGTCGCTCCTCTTCTCGCCTCCGCCCGCCCTCCCGCAGAAGCGCTTCGCCGATCCCCCGCGCCCCGTGACCCTCCGTCCCCGCTTCGGCCCGGGCAGCTACGCCCCCGGCTCCGTCCTGGAGTTCGAGATGACCCTGGTAGGCAGCGCGGGCACGCACCTCCTCCCGGTCGTGCGCGCGCTGCTCGCCCTCGGCTCGGTCGGGATCGGCGCCACGCGCGAGGGCTCGCGGATCGACGGCCGCTTCGAGCTGGAGCGGGTCGACGCTCTCGGACCCGCGGAGATCGCCACCGTGGTCGCCGCCGACGGCCTCTTCCGGCCCGTCCGCCTCCCCTGGCGCTACCCGGAGCGACTTCGGCGCGGCCCCGTCCGGCACCGGCCGCTTCACCCTGGAGCTGCGGACGCCCACCTTCATCCGCCGCGGGAAGCGAGTCGCGCGGGGCCCTGGACTTCCGCAGCGTCGTGGACGAGTTGCTCAAGCGCGTGTCGCTGCTGTCTCAGGCGTACGGGGAGGGGCCGGTGCACACCCGGGAGGAAGAGGAGGCGCTCCTGGATGCCGCCGCCGGGGTGGAGACGGAGGACGAAGCGGTGAGCTGGACCGAGGTGCCGCGCTACTCGCGGCGGCAGGGGAAGCGGATGGGGTTCGAGAGCGGCTTCGCCGGCTGGACCGGGCGCGTCACTTACCGCGGACTCCGCCGAGCGCTGGCGCCCGCTGCTCGACGCGGCGCGCCTCCTCCACGTGGGCAGGCACACCGCCTTCGGTCTCGGCGAGGTGCACCTGTCCACCTGAAGGCGCATGGCTTTTCGGACCGCGACGGGAAACCTGATTGGCAGGCCCGCTGCGGACCCAGCGGGAAGGCGGAACGAGGTGTGGAAGGTTTCCCTCCTTTACGACTCAGGTGCCGAGTGGATCCTGGCAGGGTCGTCGAGTGCTGAAATCAGGAACGATCTGCTGCTGGCAATTGTGCTGTCAACTGGCCGCCGCAAGCTGCAGAACCCGCCGGTTGAGCTTTGGCAGGTTGCGCACGATGCCTAGGTTTCTAGCCGTAGGTCCTGCAGGATGCGGACAGGACAGGGGCCCCTTAAACGCCTGATAAGCGTGAGGTCGGAGGTTCGAGTCCTCCCAGGCCCACCTATACAAGTGATTGCCCCGGTACCGTGTAAACGGTGTCGGGGCTTTCTCTTTTCCTGCGGTGTACCGCGGTAAGCACGTGGTCGCGTGGGGGATCAGCGCCTCGCGGTCCATCCACACCACCCGGACCCGGCGGTCGTCGGGCTCCAGCGCCACGGTGAGCGCACGGCACGGGGTCGTTACCCGGAATCCGGTGGGCTTGTGGGAAACGGACGGGGGCCACACCTTTTCTGCCAGCCAAAGCAAGAATCCATCCGAGCCGGCCCTGTTGCCACCCGCCTCGTCCACTCGCCGCTCCCCGCTTCCGCGTGGGCAGCGGCAACCGGCGCGGGTATCGCCCACGTCTCGGATACACCACTCAGCTCCCCGAGCATGCCCCAGTCCAGCGAGCCCACCGGCCAGGTCTCCCTCACGGTCGAGGACGTCTACCCGCTCACGCCGTCGCAGGCGGGGATGCTCTTCCACACACTGTACGCCCCGGGCTTGCAGCTCTACGTCAACCAGTACGTCTTCGCCCTGCGGGGGAGCCCGGACGCCGCCGCGCTGCGGCGGGCCTGGCAGGGGGCCGTGGAGCGCCACCCGGTGCTGCGGACCTCGTTCGCGTGGGAGGGGCTGGACACCCCGCTGCAGGTGGTCTACCGTGGCGCGGCGCTGCCGTGGGAGGCGCACGACTGGCGGGCCCTGCCGCGGGAGGAGCAGGCGGAGCGGCGGACGCGGTACCTGGAGGCGGACCGGGAGCGGGGCTTCGACCTGACCGCGCCGCCGCTGCTGCGGGTGGCGCTGCTGCGGACGGCCGACGACGCGTGGGAGCTGGTCTGGAGCTACCACCACCTCCTCTTCGACGGCTGGTCGATGGGGCTGATCCTGCGCGACGTGTTCGGCTTCTACGAGGCCGAGCTGCGGGGGAGCGGTCCGTCCCTCCCCCGGAGCCGGCTCTTCCGCGACTACGTCGCCTGGCTGCAGCGCCAGGAGCTGTCGGAAGCCGAGGCGTTCTGGCGCCGGACGCTGGAGGGCTTCACGGCTCCGACCCCGCTGGGGATCGACCGCCCCGCCGCGCCGCTGCCGGACGGCGAGCCGGAGTTGGCGGCCTCCTCGGGACAGGTGGAGCGGCGGCTGTCCGCGACCGCCACCTCCGCCCTGCTGGGGTTCGCCCGGGCGCACAGGCTGACGCACAGCACGCTCTGGCAGGGCGCCTGGGGAGTGCTGCTGTCGCGCTACTCGGGCGAGGAGGACGTGGTCTTCGGCGCGACCGTGTCGGGGAGGGAAGCGGGGCCCCGGGGGATGGACGCGATGGTGGGGCTCTTCATCAACACCCTCCCCGTGCGGCTGGAGCTGCGGGGCGAGGCGCGGGTGGGCCAATCCCTGGAGCGCCTGCAGGCGCAGCAGGCCGAGGCGCGGCGGTACGACTTCAGCCCCTTCGCGCAGGTGCAGAAGTGGAGCGAGATTCCCGCCGGCACGCCGCTCCTGGAGAGCGTGGTGGTCTTCGAGAACCACCCCGTCTGGAACGAGGTGGGCGGAGGGGAGAACGGCTTCCGGGTGGAGGGGTGGGAGCACCGGAGCCAGGGCCACTACGCATTGACGCTCACCGTGCTCCCCGGGGAGCGGACCGTCCTGCGCCTGGAGTACGACCGCCAGCGGATCGAGGCGGCGGCGGCGGAGCGGATGGCGGGACACCTGGAGACGGTTCTGGAGGGGCTGGCGGCCGACCCGGCGCGGCGCCTCTCGGAGGTGCCGCTGCTGCGGAACGAGGAGCGCGCCCGGGTGCTGGAGAGCGGGCGCGCCCCGGCGGCCGCTCTTCCGGGCGCGTGCATCCCCGAGCTGTTCACGGAGCAGGCGGCGCGCACGCCCGACGCGCCGGCGGTGGTCTCCGCGGAGGGGATGCTGAGCTTCGCCGGGCTGGAGCGCGCGAGCGGGCGGATCGCGCGGCGGCTGCGCGCCCGGGGCGTGGGGCCCGAGACCGTCGTGGCGGTGCTGATGGAGCACTCCCCCGAGGTGGTAGCCGTCCTGCTCGGCGTCCTGCGGGCCGGGGGCGTCTACCTCCCGCTCGACCCCGGCGCCCCGGCCGGGCGCCTGGGGCACGTGCTGCGCGACGCCCGCGCGGCGCTGGTGCTGGCGCAGCCCGGCCTCGAGGCGCGCCTCCCCTCCGGGGAAGCCGCCGTCCTCCCGATCGAGCCGTCCTGGACCAACCCGGGCGGGGAGGACGCGGCGCCTCTGCCGTCCCTCTCGCCCGAGAACGCGGCGTACCTGATCTACACTTCCGGCTCCACCGGAACGCCCAAGGGGGTGGTGGTCCCGCACGGGGCGGCGGCTTCGCACCTGCGCCACGTCGCGCGCGCGTACGGGCACACGCCCGCGGACCGGGTGCTGGCGTTCGCCGCGCTGACCTTCGACCAGTCGATCGAGGACATCCTGGCGCCGCTGGTGGCGGGCGCCTCGGTGGCGGTGCGCGAGCCGGCGGTGTGGACCCCGGCCGAGCTGGCCGAGCGCGTGCACGCGCTGGGGATCACGCAGATGAACCTGTCGACGGCGTACTGGGTCCAGCTGGTGGGCGACCGCCCGGCCTCCCGCGCGGTCAAGGAGCAGGTGCGGGTCATCGTAGCCGGGGGCGAGGCCCTCACCTCCGCGGCGGTACGCGCCTGGGACGAGGTTCCGGGCGGGTCCGTGCGGTTGGTCAACGGCTACGGCCCCACGGAGACGGTGGTGACCGCCACGGTGTTCGACGTCTCACCCGGCCGCTCCGACGGGTGGGGCGCGGGAGTGCCGATCGGGCGCCCCGTGGGCGGACGCGCCGCGTACGTGCTGGACGCCACCGGGGAGCCGGCGCCGGTGGGCGTGCCCGGGGAGCTGTGCATCGGCGGGGTGGAGGTGGCGCGCGGCTACCTGGGCCTGCCGGAGCTGACGGCGGTCAGGTTCGTTCCCGACGCGTTCGGGGAGGAGCCGGGGGGGCGGCTGTACCGGACCGGGGACCGGGTGAGGTGGCTGGAGTCGGGCGACCTCGAGTTCCTGGCCCGGGTGGACAGCCAGGTCAAGGTGCGCGGCTTCCGCATCGAGCCGGGGGAGATCGAGGCGGCGCTGCTGGGGGACGCGCGGGTGCGGGAGGCGGCGGTGGTGGCCCGGGAGGACGCGCCCGGAGAGCGGCGCCTGGTGGCGTACGTGGCGGCCGCGGGGGCGGGGGAGAGCCTGGGGGCGGAGCTGCGGGCCGGGCTGCGGGAGCGGCTCCCGGAGTACATGGTGCCGAGGGCGTTCGTGGTGCTGGAGCGGCTTCCGCTCAACGCCAGCGGCAAGGTGGACCGGCGGGCGCTCCCCGCGCCGGAGCGGGGCGTCTCGGGCGGGGAGCGAACCGCGCCGCGGACGGCGGCGGAGGAGGCGCTGGCGGGGATCTGGGCAGCGGTGCTGGGGGTGGAGGAGGTGGGGGTCGAGGAGAGCTTCTTCGAGCTGGGGGGGCACTCGCTGCTGGCGATGCAGGTGGCCTCGCGGGTGCGGCAGGCGCTCGGGGTGGAGCTTCCGCTGCGGGCGCTGTTCGAGGCGCCCACCGTGGCCGCGCTGGCGGAGCGCGTGGAGGCGCTGCGGAGCTCGGGGGCTGCGGCGGCCCTGCCGCCCGTCGAGCGGGTCCCGCGCGACGCCCCGCTCCCGCTCTCCTTCGCCCAGCAGAGGCTCTGGTTCATCGACCAGCTCGCCCCCGGGAGCTCGACGTACAACGTCCCGCTCGCGCTGCGGCTCCGCGGCGGCCTGCGTCTCGCCCTGCTGGAACGGGCGCTGACGGAGATCGTGCGCCGGCACGAGGCCCTGCGCACCGTGTTCGCCTCCGTGGGCGGCGAGCCCGTGCAGGTGGTCCGCGCTCCCGCGCCGGCCGGCGTCCCCGTGGTGGACCTGCGGGGCCTCCCGGAGGCGGCGCGCGAGGCCGAGCTGCGGCGCCTCGCCGCCGAAGAATCGGCGCGGCCGTTCGACCTGGCCGAAGGGCCGCTGCTCAGGACCGCCGCGGTGTGGCTCGGCGAGTCGGAGTGGGCCGTGCTCTTCACCCTGCACCATATCGTCTCCGACGGGTGGTCCATGGGCGTGCTGGTGAACGAGGTGTCGGAGCTCTATGGCGCGCTGCACGAGGGGCGCGAGCCCGGTCTCCCGGAGCTTCCGGTGCAGTACGCCGACTACGCGGCCTGGCAGCGCGCCTGGCTGGCGGGGGAGACCCTGGAAGCGCAGCTCGCCTGGTGGCGCGAGCGCCTCGCCGGGACCCCGCCGCTGCTGGAGCTGCCGACTGACCACCCGCGCCCCCAGGTGCAGGACGCGCGCGGAGGGGTCGTCCCCATCGCGCTCCCCGCGGAGCTGTCGCAGGCTCTCGAAGCCCTGTCGCGGCGCGAGGGGGTGACGCTCTTCATGACCCTCCTGGCCGGGGTGCAGGTGCTCCTGGCCCGCTGGTCGGGGCAGGAGGACGTGGCCGTCGGCTCGCCCATCGCCAACCGGACGCAGACGGAGACGGAGGGGCTGATCGGCTTCTTCGCCAACACGCTGGTGATGCGCACCGACCTGGGGGGTAACCCGACCGCGCGCGAACTGCTGGGCCGGGTGCGCGCGGCGGCGCTGGGGGCGTACCAGCACCAGGACCTCCCCTTCGAGCGGCTGGTGGAGGAGCTGGCGCCGGAGCGCAGCCTGGCGCACTCCCCCCTGTTCCAGGTGCTCTTCGTCCTGCAGAACGCGGCGATGGGGGAGCTGCGCCTGGGCCCGGTAGAGGTGGAGCCGCTGGAAGCGGGGCCGGAGGGTGCCAAGTTCGACCTGAACGTCTCGCTGTGGTCGAGGGAGCGCATCACCGGGAGCGTGCAGTACCGGGCGTCGCTCTGGGAGCGGCCGACCATGGAGCGCCTGGTGCGGCACCTGGAGGCGGTGCTCCGGGGGATGGCCGCGGAGCCGGAGGGACGGATCTCCGAGCTGGAGCTGCTGGACGCGGTGGAGCGGGAGCAGGTGCTGCGGGGGTGGAACGCGACGGAGGCGGAGTACCCGGTGGAGGGCGGCCTGGCCGCCCTGTTCGAGGCGCAGGCGGAGCGGACGCCGGACGCCCCCGCGCTCGTGTTCCTGGACCGCTCGCTCAGCTACGCGGAGCTGGAGCGGGAGGCGAACCGGCTCGCCCGCCGCCTGCAGGCCGTCGGCGTCGGGCCGGACGTACGGGTGGGGCTGTGCGCCGAGCGCTCACCGGAGATGGTCGTCGGCGTGCTGGCCGTCCTCAAGGCCGGCGCGGCCTACGTGCCGCTGGACCCGGCGTACCCGGCCGAGCGCCTGGCGTACATGCTGGAGGACTCCGGCTGCCGCGTGCTCCTGACGCAGGAGCGGCTCCTCGATCGGCTCCCCGCGCACGGGGCGCAGACTGTCTGCCTGGACCGCCCCCTGGAAGGGGAGGCCGAGGCGGGGCCGCCGCGGGTCGCGGTCTCGCCCGAGAACCTGGCGTACGTCATCTACACCTCGGGCTCCACGGGCCGCCCCAAGGGCGTGGCGATGACGCAGCGGCCCCTGCAGAACCTGATCGCCTGGCAGTTCCGGGAGTGGAGCCACCGCCCGGCGGCCCGCACGCTCCAGTTCTCCTCCATCAGCTTCGACGCCTCGTTCCAGGAGATGTTCTCCACCTGGGGCTCCGGGGGCACGCTGGTCCTGGTTTCGGAGGAGACGCGCACCGACCTGGCGGCGCTGGCCCGGCTGGTGGAGCGGGAGCGGATCGAGCGCATCTTCCTCCCCTTCGTGGCCCTCCAGCACCTGGCCGAGGCGGCCCTGGCGCAGGGGATCGTCCCGGAGGCTCTGCGCGAGCTGATGACGGCGGGGGAGCAGCTGCGGGTGACGGAGCAGATCCGGCGCTGGCTGGAGGCGGCGCCGGAGTGCGAGCTGGTCAACCTGTACGGACCCTCGGAGACGCACGTCGTCTCGGCGCTGAGGCTGTCGGGAGAGACGGCGGGGTGGCCGGCGCTGCCCAGCATCGGCAGGCCGGTCTCGAACACGCAGCTGTACGTGCTGGACGCCTCGCTCGGGCCGGCGCCGCTGGGCGTGCCCGGAGAGCTGTTCCTGGGCGGCGACAGCGTGGCGCGCGGGTACCTGGGGCGCCCCGACGTGACGGCGGAGCGGTTCGTCCCGGACCCGTTCTCGGGGGACCCCGGGGCGCGGATGTACCGCTCGGGGGACCGCGCGCGCTGGCTGGCGGGCGGAGAGCTGGAGTTCCTTGGGCGAGTGGACCAGCAGGTCAAGGTGCGCGGCTTCCGGATTGAGCCCGGCGAGGTGGAGGCCGCGCTGGAGGCCCACCCGGGGGTGCGCCGGGCGCTGGTCGATGCCCGGGAGGACGCGCCGGGGCACCGGCGGCTGGTGGGGTACGTGGTGCCGGAGGAAGGGGCGGAGGTCACGCCGGCCGAGCTGCGGGCCTATCTGGCGACTCGGCTCCCGGAGTACATGGTGCCGGGTGCGTTCGTGGTGCTGGAGGCTTTCCCGCTCACCCCGAGCGGCAAGATCGACCGGCGCGCCCTCCCGACGCCGGACGCGTCGGACGGCGAGGCGTACGCCCCGCCGCGGACACCCGCGGAGGAGGTTCTGGCGGGGATCTACGCGGGGGTGCTGGGACGGGAGCGGGTGGGGGCGCGGGACGGCTTCTTCGCGCTGGGGGGGCACAGCCTGCTGGCGACCCGGGCGATGTCGCGCATCCGGGAGGCGTTCGGGGTGGAGGTGCCGCTGCGGGTGCTGTTCGAGGCGCCCACCGTGGCCGCTCTGGCCGAGCATGTCGAAGGGCTGCGGGGCTCGGGGGCCGCGACCCCGCCGCCGATCGAGCGGGTGTCCCGCGGGGAACCGCTGCCGCTGTCGTTCGCGCAGCAGCGGCTGTGGATCGTCGACCGGCTGGAGCCGGGGAGCGCCGCGTACAACATGCCCTTCGCGCTGCGGCTGCGCGGCGCGCTGGACGTCGCGGCGCTGCGGGGAAGCCTGGACGCGCTGGTGGAGCGGCACGAGACGCTGCGCACCACGTTCGAGGAGCGGGAGGGTGGGCCGGTGCAGGTGATCCACCCGCCCGTGCCCGCCGCTTTGGCGGAGCTGGACCTGCGCGGGCTCCCGGAGCCGGAGCGGGAGGCGGAGCGCCTGGCCGGCGAGGAGGCGCTGCGTCCCTTCGACCTGGCGCGGGGGCCGCTGGTGCGCAGCACGCTTCTGCGTCTCGCGGACCATGACCACGTTCTCTGCTTCACCCTGCACCATGTGGTCAGCGACGGGTGGAGCATGGACGTGCTGGTGCGCGAGGTCTCCGAGCTCTACGGCGCCTTCAGCCGGGGCGAGGCGCCGCGGCTCCCCGAGCTGCCGGTGCAGTACGCCGACTACGCCGTGTGGCAGCGCGCCTGGCTCAGCGGAGAAGTGCTGGAGGAGCAGATCGGCTTCTGGAAGGGCCGCCTGGCCGGGGTGCCGCCGCTACTGGAGATCCCCACGGACCGCCCGCGCTCGACGGCGTCGGGCGCGCGCGGAGCGAGCCAAGACTTCGCGCTCCCGGCGGAATTGACGCGGGGGCTGCGGGATCTCGCGCGACGCGAAGGGGCGACGCTGTTCATGACCCTGCTGGCCGGCTGGCAGGCGCTGCTGGGACGCTACGCGGGGCAGGAGGACGTGGTGGTGGGCTCCCCCATCGCGGGGCGTACGCGGCGCGAGACCGAAGGGCTGATCGGCTTCTTCGTCAACATGCTCGCCCTGCGGGCCGACCTGTCGGGCGACCCCACCTGGACCGGGCTGCTGGGGCGCGTGCGGGAAACGGCGCTGGGCGCGTACGACCACCAGGATCTCCCCTTCGAGCGCCTGGTCGACGAGCTGGCCGTGGAGCGCAGCCTCACCCACGCGTCGCTCTTCCAGGCGACCTTCGCACTGCAGAAGCCGGGCGGGGACGACCGGCTCTCGCTGGGAGAGGTGGGGCTGGAGCCGTTCGGGGTGGGAGTGGGCGTCGCCAAGTTCGACCTGGAGCTGGCCCTGGTGGACGACGGGGAAGCGCTCGCGGGCGCGCTGGCCTACCGGGCGGGGCTCTTCGAGGCGGAGACCGTCGCCCGCATGGCCGGTCACCTGGAAGTGCTGCTGGAGTCCATGGCCGCCGACCCGCGGCGGCGCCTCTCCGAGGTGCCGCTGCTGCGGGGCGAGGAGCGCGCGCAGGTGCTGGAGGGCTGGAACGCCGCCGTCGTGCTCCCCCCGGCGTGCATCCACGAGACCTTCGCCGCCCAGGCCGCGCGCACACCCCACGCCCCGGCCCTGCTCTGCGGCGACCAGGTGCTCACCTATGCCGAGCTGGACGCGCGCGCCAACCGGCTCGCCCACCTGCTGCGCCGGCGCGGCGTCGCGCCCGACGTCCGGGTGGCCCTGTGCCTGGAGCGCGGCCCCGAGATGGTCGTCGCCCTCCTGGGCGTCCTCAAGGCCGGCGGCGCCTACGCCTGCCTCGACCCGGAGCTCCCCCCCGCGCGCCTGGCCCTCCTGGTGGCCGACCTCGCCGCGCCCCTGGTGCTGAGCCGCGCGCCGCTGCGCGAGCGCCTCCCCGAGGACGTGGACGTGCTCTGCCTGGACACGCAGCGGGACCTCCTCTCCCGCGAGCCGTCGGTCCCGCCCGCGGTGGAGGTCACGCCCGAGCACCTCTGCTACGTCATCTACACCTCCGGCTCCACCGGCACGCCCAAGGGCACCGAGGTGCCGCACCGGGCCGTCGCCGGCTTCTTCCGGGACGCGGAGTACGCGCGCTTCGACGCCGGGCGAGGTGCTGCTGCAGCACTCCTCGGTCTCGTGGGACGCGCTGACGCTGGAGCTGTGGCCGGCGCTGCTGACCGGGGGCCGGTGCGTGCTGTACCCGGGGCGGAGCCTGGACCCGGAGGGGCTGGCGCGGGAGGTGGAGCGGCACGGGGTGACGACGCTGTGGCTGACGGCGGCGCTCTTCAACCTGGTGGTGGACACCCGGCCGGAGATGCTGGCGGGGGTGCGGCAGGTGATGACCGGGGGCGAGGCGGTCTCGGCTGCGCACCTGAGGCGGGCGCGGGAGCTGCACCCGCATCTGCGGCTGGTGAACGGCTACGGGCCGAGCGAGTGCACGGTGTTCGTGAGCTGCCACGTGGTGGGGGAGGAGGTCGGGGGAGGGGAGGTGCCGATCGGGCGGCCGGTGGGGGACCGGCGGGTGTACGTGCTGGACGGGTGGGGGGAGCCGGTGCCGGTGGGGGTGCCGGGAGAGCTGCACGTGGGTGGCGCGGGGGTGGCGCGGGGGTACCTGGGGCGAGCGGAGCTGACGGCGGAGAAGTTCGTCCCCGACGGGTTCGGGGGAGAGGCGGGCGGGCGGCTGTACCGGAGCGGGGACCGGGTGAGGTGGCTGGCGAGCGGGGAGCTGGAGTACCTGGGGCGGATGGACGCGCAGGTCAAGATCCGGGGGTTCCGGATCGAGCCGGGGGAGGTCGAGGCGGTGCTCCTGGAGCAGGAGGGGGTGCGGGAGGCGGTGGTGGCGGTGCGGGAGGACGTGCCGGGGAACCGGCGCCTGGTGGGCTACGTGGTCACGGAGGAGGGGGCCGAGATCACGCCGGCCGGGCTGCGGGCCCGCCTGGCGGGGCGGCTCCCGGAGTACATGGTGCCGGGGGCGCTCGTGACGCTGGATCGGCTGCCGCTGAACGCGAACGGCAAGGTGGACCGGGGGGCGCTGCCGGCGCCGGAAGCGGAGTCAGGGGCGGAGTACGTGGCGCCGCGCACCGCCAGCGAGGAGGTGCTGGCGGGGATCTGGGCGGAGGTGCTGGGGGTGGAGCGGGTGGGGAGGGAGGAGGGCTTCTTCGAGCTGGGCGGC
The DNA here is from genome assembly GCA_963733105.1 of uncultured Gemmatimonadales bacterium. Lineage (GTDB taxonomy): Bacteria > Gemmatimonadota > Gemmatimonadetes > Longimicrobiales > Longimicrobiaceae > JAFAYN01. Next base: position 17,270 of record CAVTCB010000023.1, read on the forward strand.
CACTCGCTGCTGGCGACGCGGGTGGTCTCGCGGGTGCGGCAGGCGCTCGGGGTGGAGGTGCCGCTGCGGGCGCTGTTCGAGGCGCCCACCGTGGCCGGGCTGGCGGAGCGCGTCGAGGAGCTGCGGGGCTCGGGCGCCGCCATCGCACCGCCCATGGAGCGGGTCTCCCGCGAGGGGCCGCTGCCGCTGTCGTTCGCGCAGCAGCGCCTGTGGCTGGTGGACCGGATCGACCCGGGCAGCGCCGCGTACAACATCCCCTTCGCGCTGCGGCTGCGCGGCGCGCTGGACGTCGCGGCGCTGCGGGGAAGCCTGGACGCGCTGGTGCGAGCGGCACGAGACGCTGCGCACCACGTTCGAGGAGCGGGAGGGCGGGCCGGTGCAGGTGATCCACCCGCCCGCGCCCGCCGCTCTGGCGGAGCTGGACCTGCGCGGGCTCGCCGGAGCCGGAGCGGGAGGCGGAGCGGCTGGCCGGCGAGGAGGCGCTGCGGCCCTTCGACCTGGCGCGGGGGCCGCTGGTGCGCAGCACGCTTCTGCGCCTCGCCGACCATGACCACGTTCTCTGCTTCACCCTGCACCACGTGGTCAGCGACGGCTGGAGCATGGACGTGCTGGTGCGCGAGGTCTCCGGGCTCTACGGCGCCTTCGCGCGGGACGAGGAGCCTCGGCTCCCCGAGCTGCCGGTGCAGTACGCCGACTACGCCGTCTGGCAGCGCGCCTGGCTCAGCGGAGAAGTGCTGGAGGAGCAGATCGGCTTCTGGAGGGAGCAGCTGGCCGGCGCCCCCCCGCTGCTGGAGATCCCCACGGACCGCCCGCGCTCCGCGGCGCCGGGCGCGCGGGGAGGGAGCCACGAGCTCGTCCTCCCGCCCGGGGTGTCGCGGGGGCTGCGGGCGCTCTCCCGCCGCGAAGGGACGACGCTGTTCATGACGCTGCTGGCCGGCTGGCAGGCGCTGCTCTCGAAGTACTCGGGGCAGGAGGACGTGGTGGTGGGCAGTCCCATCGCCGGGCGCACACGGCGCGAGGTGGAGGGGCTGATCGGCTTCTTCGTCAACCTGCTCGCCCTGCGTGTCGACCTGTCGGGCGACCCCGCCTGGACCGGGCTGCTGGGGCGGGTGCGGGGAGCGGCGCTGGAGGCGTACGAGCACCAGGACCTTCCCTTCGAGCGCCTGGTGGAGGAGCTGGGCGTGGAGCGCAGCCTCACCCACGCCCCGGTCTTCCAGGTGGTCTTCGCGCTGAGCCGCGCCGGCGAGGGCGGGGGGCTGCGCCTGGGGGGCCTGGCGCTGGAGCCTTTCGGCGCGGAGGAGGGAACCACCAGGTTCGACCTGAACCTGACGTTGCGGGACGGGGACGAAGGGCTCGCCGGGGCGCTCGTCTACCGGGCGGAGCTCTTCGAGGCGGAGACCATCGCGCGGATGGCCGGGCACCTGGAAGTGCTGCTGGAGGCGATGGCCGCCGAGCCGGGGCGGCGCCTCTCCGAGGTGTCGCTGCTGCGGGGAGCGGAGCGCGTGCAGGTGCTGGAGGCCTGGAACGCCACCCGTGCCGGGTACCCGCGGGAGCTCGTACACGAGCTGTTCGCCGGGCAGGCCGCGCGGACGCCCGACGCGCCGGCCGTGCTCTTCCGCGACGAGGTGCTCAGCTACGCCGAGCTGGAGCGCCGCTCCCGGACGCTCGCGCACCGGCTCCGGAGCCTGGGCATCGGGCCCGAGGCGCGCGTGGGGCTGTGCCTGGAGCGCGGCCCGGAGACGGTCGTCGCCGTGCTGAGCGTCCTCCGGGCCGGCGGCGCGTACGTGCCGATGGACCCCGCCTACCCGCCGGAGCGGCTGGGCCGCATGCTCGCCGATGCCGGGGCCTCCGTGCTGCTCACGCAGACGGCGCTGTTGGACGGGCTCCCGGCCTTCGAGGGGGAGGTCCTGTGCCTGGACGCGCAGCGAGAGAGAAGTGCCGGCGCGTCCGGGAGGCCGCTCCCGGCGGACGCGAGTCCGCAGAACGCCGCGTACGTGATCTACACCTCCGGCTCCACGGGCACGCCCAAGGGGGTGGTCGTCGAGCACGGGAGCCTGGCCAACTACCTGCACTTCTTCGCGCGCGAGGTGCTGCGGGACGAGGGCTTTGCCCTGCCGCTGGTGAGCCGTCTGAGCTTCGACGCGCACGTGCGGCAGCTCTTCCCTCCGCTGCTGCGCGGAGAGGCGGTGTGGGTGCTCGAGGAGGCGGCCGCTACCGACCCGGGGGCGCTGCTGGAGGCGCTGGGCAGCCGGGAGCGGGTCAGCTTCGGAGGGGTCCCCTCGCTCTGGAGCGCGGTGCTGGAGCAGGTGGAGCGGGGGCAGGGCCGGGCCCCGGAGGGACTGGTGGCGGTGCTCCTGGGCGGGGAGGCGGTCGCGCCCGAGCTGGTGCGCCGGACGCGCGCGCGCTTCCCCGGCGCCGCCGTCTGGAACCACTACGGGCCCACGGAAGCGACGGTCAACACCACGGCCGGCCGGGTCCACGGCGGGGAGCGGATCACGCTCGGGCGGGCGATCGCCAACGTGCGGACGTACGTGTGCGGCGCGGGAGGGCAGCCGCAGCCCGTGGGAGTGCCCGGGGAGCTGTGGATCGGGGGCGCCGGGGTGGCGCGCGGCTACCTGGGGCGGCCGGAGCTGACGGCGGAGAGGTTCGTGCCGGACCCGTTCGGGCGCGAGCCGGGGGCGCGGCTGTACCGCTCGGGGGACCGGGTCCGGCGACTCCCTTCGGGGGAGCTGGAATACCTGGGGCGCGTCGACGCGCAGGTGAAGGTGCGCGGCTTCCGCATCGAGCCGGGGGAGATCGAGGCCGTCCTCCTGGAGCGGAATGGGGTGCGCGAGGCGGTGGTCACCGTGCGCGAGGACGCGCCCGGGCAGAGGCGCCTGGTCGGCTACGTGGTGGCCGGGGGCCGCGCCGCGGTCGAGGAGCTGCGGGAGCACCTCCGCGAGCGACTGCCGGAGTACATGGTTCCGGCGGCGCTCGTGGTCCTGGAGCGGCTGCCGCTGAGCGCGAACGGGAAGATCGACCGGCGGGCGCTGCCCGCGCCGGAGCGCGCCGTGTCGGAGGAGGGGTACGCCGCGCCGCGCACCCCGGTCGAGGAGGTCCTGTGCTCCATCTGGGCGGAGGTGCTGGGGGTCGAGCGCGTGGGGGTGGAGGAGAGCTTCTTCGCGCTGGGGGGCCACAGCCTGCTGGCCACGCAGGTGGTCTCCCGCGCGCGGCAGGCGTTCGGGGCGGAGGTGCCGCTGCGGGCCCTGTTCGAGGCGTCCACGGTGGCCGGACTGGCCGCGCGGATCGAGGCGCTGCGGGGCCCCGGTGTCGCCGTGGCGCCGCCGATGGTGCGGGTCCCCCGCGGGGGACCGCTCCCGCTCTCCTTCGCGCAGCAGCGGCTCTGGCTGGTGGACCGGCTGGAGCCGGGGAGCGCCGCGTACAACATGCCGTACGCGCTGCGTCTGCGCGGCGCGCTGGACGTCGCGGCGCTGCGGGCCAGCCTGGACGCGCTGGTGCGGCGCCACGAGACGCTGCGCACCACGTTCGAGGAGCGAGACGGCCAGCCGGTGCAGGTCGTCCGCGGTCCGGCGCCGGTGGCGCTGACGGCGGTCGACCTGCGCGGCGTGCGGGAAGCCGGGCGGGAGGCCGCGCGGCTGGCAGGCGAGGAGGCGCTGCGGCCCTTCGACCTGGCGCGCGGCCCGCTCCTGCGGAGCACCCTGCTGCGCCTGGGCGAAGACGACCACGTGCTCTGCTTCACACTGCACCACGTCGTCAGCGACGGCTGGAGCCGCGGCGTGCTGGTGCGCGAGGTCTCGGCGCTGTACGCCGCCTCCACGCGGGGCGAGGAGCCGCGCCTGCCGGAGCTGCCGGTGCAGTACGCCGACTACGCCGTCTGGCAGCGCGCCCGGCTCAGCGGCGAGACCCTGGAGGCGCAGATCGCCTACTGGCGGGAGCGCCTGGCCGGCGCCCCCCCGCTGCTGGAGATCCCCACGGACCGCCCGCGCGCCACGGGCCAGAGTCCGCGCGCGGGGAGCCACCGCTTCGCGCTCCCGGCCGGGGTGACCCAGGGGCTGCGGGCTCTCTCCCGGAAGGAGGGAGCGACACTGTTCATGACCGTGCTGGCGGGATGGCAGGCGCTCCTGGCACGCTACGCCGGGGAGGAGGACGTGGTGGTGGGCTCCCCCATCGCGGGGCGCACGCGGGTGGAGACGGAGGGGCTGATCGGCTTCTTCGTCAACATGCTCCCCCTGCGCGCCGACCTCTCGGGAGACCCCACCTGGGCGGCGCTGCTGCGGCGCGTGCGGGAAGGCGCGCTGGAGGCGTACGCGCACCAGGAGCTCCCCTTCGAACGCCTGGTGGAGGAGCTGAGCGTGGAGCGCAGCCTCGCGCACGCGCCGCTCTTCCAGGTGACGTTCGCGCTGGACCGCTCCGGCGACCACGACGCGCTCACGCTCGGAGACCTCGTCCCGGAGCCGTTCGGGGGAGGGGCGGGCGTCGCCAGGTTCGACCTGGACCTGACCGTCCGGGACGGCAGGGAAGCCCTCGCGGGCGCGCTGGCCTACCGCGCGGAGCTCTTCGATGCGGAGACCATCGCTCGCATGGCGGGGCACCTGGAGACCCTGCTGGAGGAGATGGCGGCCGAGCCCGCGCGGCGCCTTTCCGAGCTGTCGCTGCTGCACGGGGCCGAGCGCGCCCGGGTGCTGGAGGCGTGGAACGACACCAGCGTGGAAGTGCCGTCGGCCCATGTCCACGAGCAGGTCTCGGCGCAGGCGGCGCGCACCCCGGACGCGGTGGCGGTGCGCTCGGACGAGCGGACGCTCACGTACGGCGAACTGGAGCGCGAGGCCAACCGGCTCGCACACGCGCTGCGCCGTCGCGGCGTCGGGCCGGAGGGGCGCGTCGGCGTCCTCCTCGAGCGCTCGGCCGAGCTGATCGTCGCCCTGCTGGGCGTACTCAAGGCCGGCGCCGCCTACGTTCCGCTGGAGCCCTCCTCCCCGCCCGAGCGGCTCGGCTTCGTGCTGGAAGACGCCGGCGTCTCGGTGCTCCTGCTGCGCGAGGACACCCGTGCCGCCCAGCCGCGGACCCGCGGCGGGATCCTCAGCCTCGACGGCGACGCCGCGGAGATCGCGGGTGAGCGCGACGACGCTCCCACGGCCGGAGTGGGAGGCGGGAACGCGGCGTACCTGATCTACACCTCCGGCTCGACAGGGTGGCCCAAGGGCGTGGTCGTCGAGCACCGGCAGCTCTCCAACTACGTGCATGCCGTCGCCGCGCGCCTAGGCCTGCACGGCGGGATGCGGCATGCGCTGGTCTCCACGGTGGCGGCGGACCTCGGGAACACCGTGCTCTACCCGGCGCTCTGCACCGGCGGCACGCTGCACGTGCTCTCCCGGGAGAGCGCCACGTCCGCCGGGCACTTCGTGGCCGCCATGCGGCGCCACGAGATCGACGTGCTGAAGATCGTCCCCTCGCACCTGGCGGCTCTGCTGGACGGCACCACCAGCGCGGAGGGGCTGCCGCGCCGGCTGCTGGTGCTGGGGGGCGAGACCTCGCCGGCCGGGTGGGTGCGGGAGCTGCGGGAGCGGGCGCCGGAGATGGAGGTGGTCAACCACTACGGCCCCACCGAGACCACGGTGGGGGTGCTGACGCACCGGGTGGACGGAAGCGGGCTGGGATGGACGGCACCGCTGGGCCGGCCGCTGGGGAACACGCGCGTCTACGTGCTGGACCGGTGGGGAGGGGCGGTCCCGGTGGGTGTGGTGGGGGAGCTGCACGTGGGGGGCGCGCAGGTCGCGCGCGGTTATGCGGGGCGGCCGGAGCTGACGGCGGAGCGCTTCGTCCCCGACGCCTTCGGGGGTGAGCCGGGTGCACGGCTCTACCGGACGGGAGACCGGGCGCGGTGGACGGCCGCCGGAGAGCTGGAGTTCCTGGGGCGGACCGACTCCCAGGTCAAGGTGCGCGGCTTCCGCGTCGAGCCGGGGGAGATCGAGACCTCGCTGCGGACACACCCCGCGGTGCGGGAAGCGGTCGTGGAGGTGCGCGGAGACGCGCCGGGGCAGAAGCGCCTCGTCGCCTACGTGGTCCCGGCGGAGGGAGCGCGGGCCGCCGCGGCCGAGCTGCGGGCCCACCTCTTGGAGCGGTTGCCGGAGTACATGGTGCCGGGCGCGTTCGTGGTGCTGGACCGGCTGCCGCTCACCTCCAACGGCAAGGTGGACCGGCGGGCGCTCCCGGCGCCGGAAGCGGAGGCAGACGCGGAGCAAGCGGGGCCGCGCACCGCCACGGAGGAGATGCTGAGCGGGATCTGGGCGGAGGTGCTGAGGGTCGAGCGCGTGGGGGTGGAGGAGAGCTTCTTCGCTCTGGGCGGGCACTCCCTGCTGGCGACGCAGGTGGTCTCCCGCGCGCGGCAGGCGTTCGGGGTGGAGGTGCCGCTGCGGACGCTGTTCGAGGCGCCCACCGTGGCCGCGCTGGCGGAGCGCGTCGAGATCCTCCGGGCTCCGGGTGCCGCGAGCCTGCCGCCGATCGAGCGGGTCCCGCGCGAGGCGCCGCTGCCGCTCTCCTTCGCGCAGCAGCGCCTGTGGATCGTCGACCGGCTGGAGCCGGACAGCTCCGCCTACAACATGCCCTACGCGCTGCGCCTGCGTGGCGCGCTGGACGTCGGCCGCGCTGCGGGGCGAGCCTAGACGCGCTGGCGAGGCGGCACGAGACGCTTCGCACCACGCTCGCGGAGCGGGACGGCGCGCCGGTGCAGGTCGTCCACCCGCCCGCGCCGGTGCCACTCCCCCTGCTGGACCTGCGCGCCCTCCTCGCGGCGGCGCGCGAGCCGGCGGCGCGGCGTCTGGCCGCTGCCGAAGGGATGCGTCTCTTCGACCTGGCGCGCGGTCCTCTGCTGCGCAGCACGCTGCTGCGTCTCGACGACCATGACCACGTGCTCTGCTTCACGCTGCACCATGTCGTCAGCGACGGCTGGAGCATGCAGGTGCTCGTGCGCGAGGTTTCCGCCCTGTACGCCGCCTTCAGCCGGGGGGAGGAGCCCCGGCTCCCCGAGCTGCCGGTGCAGTACGCCGACTTCGCCGTCCGGCAGCGCGAGTGGCTGAGCGGCGAGGCCCTGGCGGAGCAGGTCGGCTACTGGAGGGAGCGGCTGCGGGGTGCGCCGCCGCTTCTGGAGATCCCCACGGACCGGCCCCGCTCGGCGGCACCGAGCGCCCGCGAGGGGAGCCACGGCTTCGTCCTCTCGCCGGAGGTGTCGCGGGGGCTGCGCGCGCTCTCCCGCCGGGAGGGGGCGACGCTGTTCATGACGCTGCTGGCCGGCTGGCAGGCGCTGCTGGGGCGCTACGCCGGACAGGACGACGTGGTGGTGGGCTCCCCCATCGCGGGGCGTACGCGGCGCGAGACCGAAGGGCTGATCGGCTTCTTCGTCAACATGCTCGCCCTGCGTGTGGACCTGTCGGGAGACCCCGTCTGGACCGGGCTGCTGGGGCGGGTGCGGGGAGCGGCGCTGGGGGCGTACGACCACCAGGAGCTTCCCTTCGAGCGCCTGGTGGAGGAGCTGGGGGTGGAGCGCAGCCTCACCCACACGCCGGTCTTCCAGGTGGTCTTCGCGCTGAGCCGCGTCGGGAGGGAGGACGAGCGGCTGGAGCTGGGCGGGGTGTCGCTGGAGCGGTTCGGCGGGGAGGGGGGAGCCACCAAGTTCGACTTGAGTCTGGCGGTGCGGGACGGGGAGGAGGGGCTCGCGGGGGCGCTGGTCTACCGGGCCGGGCTCTTCGAGGCGGAGACCGTCGCCCGCATGGCCGGGCACCTTGAATTGCTGCTGGAGTCCATGGCCGCCGAGCCCACGGGGCGCCTTTCCGGGGTACCGCTGCTGCGGGGCGCCGAGCGCGCACAGGTGCTGGAGGGCTGGAACGCCACCGCCGTGCTCCCCCCGGCGTGCATCCACGAGACCTTCGCCGCCCAGGCCGCGCGCACACCCCACGCCCCGGCCCTGCTCTGCGGCGACCAGGTGCTCACCTATGCCGAGCTGGACGCGCGCGCCAACCGGCTCGCCCACCTGCTGCGCCGGCGCGGCGTCGCGCCCGACGTCCGGGTGGCCCTGTGCCTGGAGCGCGGCCCCGAGATGGTCGTCGCCCTCCTGGGCGTCCTCAAGGCCGGCGGCGCCTACGCCTGCCTCGACCCGGAGCTCCCCCCCGCGCGCCTGGCCCTCCTGCTGGCCGACCTCGCCGCGCCCCTGGTGCTGAGCCAGGGCCCGCTGCGCGAGCGCCTCCCCGCGGATGTCGACGTGCTCTGCCTGGACACGGAGCGGGACCTCGCCGCCCGCGAGCCGTCGACTCCGCCCGCGGTGGAGGTCACGCCCGAGCACCTCTGCTACGTCATCTACACCTCCGGCTCCACAGGCACGCCCAAGGGCACCGAGGTCCCGCACCGGGCCGTCACCGGCTTCTTCCGGGACGCGGAGTACGCGCGCTTCGACGAGCACGAGGTGCTGCTGCAGCACTCCTCGGTCTCGTGGGACGCGCTGACGCTGGAGCTGTGGCCGGCGCTGCTGACGGGGGGCCGGTGCGTGCTGTACCCGGGGCGGAGCCTGGACCCGGAGGGGCTGGCGCGGGAGGTGGAGCGGCACGGGGTGACGACGCTGTGGCTGACGGCGGCGCTGTTCAACCTGGTGGTGGACACGCGGCCGGAGATGCTGGCGGAAGTGCGGCAGGTGATGACCGGGGGGGAGGCGGTCTCGGCGGCGCACCTGAGGCGGGCGAGGGAGCTGCACCCGCCCTGCGGCTGGTCAACGGGTACGGGCCGAGCGAGTGCACGGTGTTCGTGAGCTGCCACGTGGTGGGGGAGGAGGTCGGGGGAGGGGAGGTGCCGATCGGGCGGCCGGTGGGGGACCGGCGGGTGTACGTGCTGGACGGGTGGGGGGAGCCGGTGCCGGTGGGGGTGCCGGGAGAGCTGCACGTGGGTGGCGCGGGGGTGGCGCGGGGGTACCTGGGGCGAGCGGAGCTGACGGCGGAGAAGTTCGTCCCCGACGGGTTCGGGGGAGAGGCGGGCGGGCGGCTGTACCGGAGCGGGGACCGGGTGAGGTGGCTGGCGAGCGGGGAGCTGGAGTACCTGGGGCGGATGGACGCGCAGGTCAAGATCCGAGGGTTCCGGATTGAGCCGGGGGAGGTCGAGGCGGTGCTCCTGGAGCAGGAAGGGGTGCGGGAGGCGGTGGTGGCGGTGCGGGAGGACGTGCCGGGGAACCGGCGCCTGGTGGGCTACGTGGTCACGGAGGAGGGGGCCGAGATCACGCCGGCCGGGCTGCGGGCCCGTCTGGCGGGGCGGCTCCCGGAGTACATGGTGCCGGGGGCGCTCGTGACGCTGGATCGGCTGCCGCTGAACGCGAACGGCAAGGTGGACCGGGGAGCGCTGCCGGCGCCGGAAGCGGAGTCAGGGGCGGAGTACGTGGCGCCGGGGACGCTGACGGAGGAGGTGCTGGCGGGGATCTGGGCGGAGGTGCTGGGGGTGGAGCGGGTGGGGGTGGAGGACGGCTTCTTCGAGCTGGGGGGCCACTCGCTGCTGGCGACCCGGGTGGTCTCGGGGGTGCGGCAGGCGCTCGGGGTGGAGGTGCCGCTGCGGGCGCTGTTCGAGGCGCCCACCGTGGCCGGGCTGGCGGAGCGCATCGAGGAGCTGCGGGGCTCGGGCGCCGCCATCGCACCGCCCATGGAGCGGGTCCCGCGCGAGGGGCCGCTCCCGCTCTCCTTCGCGCAGCAGCGCCTGTGGCTGGTGGACCGGATCGAGCCGGGGAGCGCCGCCTACAACATCCCCTACGCGCTGCGGCTGCGCGGTGCCCTCGACATGCTGGCGCTGCGGGGCAGCCTGGACGCGCTGGTGCGGCGCCACGAGACGCTGCGGACCACGTTCGCGGAGCGCGAGGGCATTCCCGTGCAGGTCGTCCACGACGCCGTGCCCGTGGCGCTCCCGGTCGTCGACCTCCGCGGTGTGCGGGACGCGGAGCGGGAGGCGGAGCGCCTGGCCGCCGGGGAGGCCGTGCGGCCCTTCGACCTGGCGCGCGGGCCGCTGCTGCGGAGCACGCTTCTGCGCCTGGACGAAGACGACCACGCGCTGCTGTTCACGCTGCACCACGTGGTCAGCGACGGGTGGAGCATGGACGTGCTGGTGCGCGAGGTCTCCGGGCTGTACGCCGCCCTCTCCCGGGGCGAGGAGCCGCGGCTCCCGGAGCTGCCGATGCAGTACGCCGACTTCGCCGTGTGGCAGCGCGCCTGGCTGAGCGGGGAGATCCTAGAGGCGCAGATCGGCTACTGGCGGGAGCGCCTGGCCGGCGCCCCCCCGCTGCTGGAGATCCCCACCGACCGCCCTCGCGCCCCCGGGCAGAGCCCGCGCGCGGCGAGACACGCCCTGGCCCTCTCGCCCCGAGTGTCGCGGGGGCTGCGGGCGCTCCCGCGGAGGGAGGGGGCGACGCTGTTCATGGCGCTGCTGGCCGGCTGGCAGGCGCTGCTGGCCCGCTACGCGGGGCAGGAGGACGTGGTCGTCGGCACCCCGATCGCGGGGCGGACCCGGCGCGAGACGGAAGGGCTGATCGGCTTCTTCGTCAACCTGCTGGCGCTGCGGGTCGACCTGTCGGGCGACCCCGCCTGGACCGGGCTGCTGGAGCGGGTGCGGGAGACGGCGCTGGGGGCGTACGACCACCAGGAGCTTCCCTTCGAGCGCCTGGTCGACGAGGTGGGGGTGGAGCGCAGCCTCACGCACGCCCCGGTCTTCCAGGTGACGTTCGCGCTGGACCGCTCCGGCGACCACGACACGCTCACGCTCGGAGGCCTCGCCCCGGAGCCGTTCGGGCGAGGAGCGGGCGTCTCCAAGTTCGACCTGGAGCTGACCGTCCACGACGACGGGGAAGCCCTCGCGGGAGCGCTGGTCTACCGCGCGGCGCTCTTCGAGGCGGCGACCGTCGCCCGCATGGCGGGGCACCTGGAGACCCTGCTGGAGGAGATGGCGGCGGAGCCGGGGCGTCGCCTTTCGGAGCTGTCGCTGCTGCGCGGGAGCGAGCGGACGCAGGTGCTGGAGACGTGGAACGCCACCGGCGCCGGGTACGCGGGGGAGGAGTACGTCCACGAGCGCTTCGCGCGGCAGGCGGGGCGCACCCCGGACGCCGTGGCGGTGCGCTCCGGCGGGCGGACGCTCACCTACGCGGAACTGGAGCGTGCCGCCAACCGGCTGGCGTGGCACCTCCGCGGCCTGGGCGTGGGGCCGGAGGCGCGCGTGGGTCTGTGCCTGGAGCGCGGCCCGGAGATGGTCGCCGCCGTGCTGGGCGTCCTCAAGGCGGGCGCCGCCTACGTGCCGCTGGACGCGTCGCACCCCGCGGAGCGGCTGGCCCGCATGCTGGAGGACGCCGCCCCCGCGGTGCTCCTGACCCGCGAGGCGCTGCTGGAGCGCCTCCCGGCGCACGGCGCGCGCGCGGTGTGCCTGGACCGCGACGCGGCGGAGATCGCGGCGCAGGGCGAAGCCGCGCCCGCGAGCGGCCTCACCCCGGAGAGCCTGGCGTACGTCATCTTCACCTCCGGCTCGACCGGGCGGCCCAAGGGCGTGGCCGTGACCCACCGCGGGCTGGGCAGCTACCTGGCGTGGGCGGCCGAGGCGTACGCGGGCGAGGGCCACGGGGCGCCGGTGCACTCCTCGCTCTCCTTCGACCTGACGGTGACCTCGCTCCTGGTGCCGCTGCTGCGCGGCGAGCGCGTGGTGCTGACGGACGAGGCCGAGGGGGTGGAGGGGCTGGCCCGGGCGCTGCGCGAGGAGCCCGGCTTCACGCTGGTCAAGCTGACGCCGGCGCACCTGGGGCTCCTGGCGGAGCAGCTGAGCGAAGCCGAAGCGGCCGTGGCCGCGCGGACGCTGGTGGTGGGGGGCGAGGCGCTGCCGAGCGAGCTGGCAGCGTACTGGAGGCGGGTGGCGCCGGGGACGGAGGTGGTCAACGAGTACGGGCCCACCGAGACGGTGGTCGGGTGCGTCGTGCACCGGGTCGCGGACGCCGGTCGGGGGCGGGAGCGTGCCGATCGGGAGGCCGATCGCGGGGGCGCGGGTGTACGTGCTGGGGCAGGGGATGCAGCCGGTGCCGGTGGGGGTGGCGGGGGAACTGTACGTGGGCGGGGCGGGGGTGGCGCGCGGCTACCTGGGGCAGCCGGGGCAGACGGCGGAGCGCTTCGTCCCCGACGCGTTCGGGAGGGAGCCCGGCGGGAGGCTGTACCGCACGGGGGACCGGGCGCGCTGGCGCGCGGACGGGGAGCTGGAGTACCTGGGGCGCGTCGACACCCAGGTGAAGGTGCGCGGCTACCGCGTCGAGCCGGGGGAGGTCGAGTCGGCGCTGACTGGACTGCCGCAGGTGCGGGAGGCGGTCGTCGTGGTGCGGGAGGAGGCGCCGGGCGACCGGCGCCTGGTGGCGTACGTGGTCCCGGCCGACGGCGCGCAAATCGACGCGGCTGGGCTGCGAGCCCACCTCTCGGGACGGCTCCCGGAGTACATGGTGCCCGCCGCCTTCGTGGTGCTGGAGCGGCTGCCGCTCACCGCGAACGGCAAGGTCGACCGGCGGGCGCTCCCCGCGCCGGAGCGGGAGTCCGGGGGCGGGCACGCAGGGCCGCGGACGGCGGCGGAGGAGGTGCTGAGCGGGATATGGGCGGAGGTGCTGGGCGTGGAGCGGGTGGGGGTGGAGGAGGGCTTCTTCGAGCTGGGAGGCCACTCGCTGCTGGCCACGCAGGTGGTCTCCCGCGCCAGCCAGGCGTTCGGGGTGGAGGTGCCGCTGCGGGCGCTCTTCGAGGCGCCCACCGTCGCCGCCCTGGCGGAGCGGGTCGAGGTCCTCCGGGGCTCGGGCGCCGCGGCCGCGCCGCCGATCGAGCGCGTCTCGCGGGCGGAGCCGCTCCCGCTCTCCTTCGCGCAGCAGCGGCTGTGGCTGGTGGACCGGCTGGAGCCGGAGAGCGCCGCCTACAACATGCCCTTCGCGCTGCGCCTGCGCGGTTCGCTGGACGCCGCGGCGCTGCGGGCGAGCCTGGACGCCCTGGTGGAGCGCCACGAGACGCTGCGCACCACGTTCGCGGAGCGGGACGGCGCGCCGGTGCAGCTCATCCATTCGCCCGCCCCCGTGCCGCTGCCGACCCTGGACCTGCGCGGCCTGCCGGAGGCGGAGCGCGAGGCGGAGCGCCTGGCCGGCGAGGAGGCGCTGCTCCCCTTCGACCTGGCGCGGGGTCCGCTGCTGCGCAGCACGCTGCTGCGCCTGGGCGAGCACGACCACGTGCTCTGCTTCACGCTGCACCACGTGGTCAGCGACGGGTGGAGCATGGACGTGCTGGTGCGCGAGGTCTCCGAGCTCTACGCAGGCGAGCCGCTCCCGGAGCTCCCGGTGCAGTACGCCGACTTCGCCGTCTGGCAGCGCGCCTGGATGACCGGTGCCGTGCTGGAGGAGCAGATCGGCTGGTGGAGGGAGCGCCTGGCCGGCGCGCCGCCGCTCCTGGAGGTCCCCGTCGACCGTCCGCGGGTGGCGGGGCAGAGCCCGCGCGCGGGCAGACACCGCTTCGGCCTCTCCCCCGAGACCTCGCGGGGGCTGCGGGCGCTCTCGCGCCGGGAGGGGACGACGCTGTTCATGACCGTGCTGGCCGCCTGGCAGAGCCTGCTGGGGCGCTACGCGGGAGAGGACGACGTGGTGGTGGGGAGCCCCATCGCGGGGCGGAACCGGCGCGAGACCGAGGGGCTGATCGGCTTCTTCGTCAACATGCTCCCCCTGCGCGGCGACCTGCGTGGAGACCCCACCGGGGCGGAGCTTCTGGGGCGGGTGAGGGAGACGGCGCTGGGGGCGTACGACCACCAGGAGCTCCCCTTCGAGCGCCTGGTGGAGGAGTTGGGCGTGGAGCGCAGCCTCACCCACGCACCTGTCTTCCAGGTGGGCTTCGCCCTGGACCGCGTCGCCGGGGACCGGCGGCTGCGCCTCGGCGAGGTCGCCATGGAGCCGTTCGGGGGGGGAGGCGACGTCGCCAAGTTCGACCTCTACCTCGTAGCCGGCGACCGCGGGGAGGAGATGGGCGCGGTGCTGGCCTACCGCGCGGCGCTCTTCGACGCGGCGACGATCGCGCGGATGGCGGGGCACCTGGACGTGCTGCTGGAGGCGATGGCGGCCGGCTCCGGGCGGCGCCTGTCGGAGATGTCGCTGTTGCGAGCGAGCGAGCGGGCGCAGCTGCTGGCCGGCTCGCGCGCGGAGCCCGTCGGGCACCCGGTGGCGTGCGTGCACGAGCTGTTCTCGGCGCAGGCCCTGCGCACGCCCGGCCTGACGGCGGTTGCCGGCCGGAACGGGGTGCTGACATACGCAGAGTTGGAGCGCGACGCCAATCGGCTTGCGCGCCACCTGCGCTCGCGCGGCGTCGGGGCCGAGACCCGCGTGGGCGTCTGCCTGGAGCGGGGCGTGGAGCTGGTCGTCGGCGTGCTGGCCGTCCTCAAGGCCGGCGGCGCGTACGTCCCGCTGGACCCGTCGTACCCCGCGGAGAGGCTGGCCTACACGCTCGCCGACTCCGGCGCCTCCGTGCTCGTCACGCACTCGGCCCTGCTGGAGGCGCTCCCCGCCTTCGGGGGGGAGGTCGTCCGTCTCGACGCGGACCGGGAGGCGGTCGCGGGCGAGCCCGACGGCGCCGTCGAGAGCGGCGCCGGCGCCCGGAGCGCGGCGTACGTCATCTACACCTCCGGCTCCACCGGCCGTCCCAAGGGCGTGGTCGTGGAGCACGCCGGCCTGGCGAACACGCTGCTCGGTACCCTCGAGACCTTCGGGCTCGGCGCCGGCGAGGTGTTCCCGGCCATGGCGAGCTACGCCTTCGACATCTGGGCGTTCGAGGTCTTCGCGCCTCTGCTCTCGGGCGGGGAGGTGCGGCTCCTGGCGCGAGAGACGGTGCGGGACGTGGAGCGCCTGGTGGAGGAGCTGACCGGCGCGGACGCGGTGCACGCGGTGCCGGCGCTCATGCGCGAGGTGGTGCAGCGGGTGCAGGCCGGGCCGGGGACGCTGCCCCGGATGCGGCGCGTCTTCGTGGGCGGTGACGCCATCGCGCCCGACCTGCTGGAGCAGACGCGGGCGGTCTTCCCGGCCGCGCAGGTGTGGGCGATGTACGGCCCGACCGAGGCCACCATCATCAGCTCGGGAACGCCGCTGCGGCGGGGGGCGAGCTACGACTGGCAGATGGTGGGGCGTCCGCTCCCCGGCGTGGGAATGTACGTGCTGGACCCCGGGGGGAGCCTGCTCCCCGCCGGAGTGCCGGGGGAGCTGTGCCTGGCGGGCGCGGGGGTGGCGCGCGGCTACCTGGGACGCGCGGAGCTGACGGCGGAGCGCTTCGTCCCCGACCCGTTCAGCGACGAGCCGGGGGCGCGGCTGTACCGAACGGGGGACCGGGTCCGCCGGCGCGAGGACGGGGAGCTGGAGTTCCTGGGACGCGTGGACGCGCAGGTCAAGATCCGCGGGTTCCGCATCGAGCCCGGCGAGATCGAGGCGGCCCTCTCCGAGCATCCCATGGTGCGCGAGGCCGTGGTGGCGGTCCGCGAGGACGTGCCCGGGCAAAAGCGCCTGGTCGCCTACGTGGTCCCCGAGGAGGAGGGCGCCGCCGAGCTGTGGCCCTCCACCGGCGAGTACTTCGTCTTCGACGAGATGATCTACCAGGGGCTCACCCACGACACGCTGCGCAACGCCCGCTACCTGCGCGCGCTGCAGCGGCACGCCCCGGGCAGGGTCGTGCTGGACGTGGGCACCGGGATGCACGCCATCCTGGCGCGCCTGGCCGTCCAGGCCGGGGCCCGCCACGTCTACGCCGTCGAGCTCCTGGAGCCCTCGTACCTGGCCGCGCGCGAGCGGATCCGGCAGCTGGGGCTGGAGGACCGCGTCACGGTCATCCACGGCGACGCCCGCACGGTCGAGCTCCCGGAACCGGCCGACGTGTGCGTCTCCGAGATCGTGGAGGCGATCGCCGGGGGCGAGGGGGCGGCCACCATCCTCAACCACGTGCAGCGGCTGATGGCGCCCGGGGGCGTGATGATCCCGGGGCTGACGCAGACGTGCATGGCCGCGGTGACCCTGCCGGAGGCGATCCGGCGCGAGCCCGCCTTCTCCCGGAGCGCGGCGCACTACGTGGCGTGGATCTTCGAGGAGGTGGGGCACCCGTGCGACGTGCGGCTCTGCGTCAAGGACTTCCCCTGGCAGAACCGGATCTCCAGCGTCGGCGTCTTCGAGGAGGTGGACTTCAACCGGAGCCCGGTGCCGGAAGAGTACGTACGCGTCGAGGAGCTGCGGATCGAGCGGGCCGGCAGGCTGGACGGACTCCTGCTCTGGCTGCGCATGGAGCTGTCCGAGGGCGACGTGCTGGACATGATGGAGGAGAAGACCGCGTGGTTCCCGGTCTACTTCCCGCTCTTCGACCCGGGGGTGGAGGTGGAGGCCGGGGAGCGGATGCGCGTGGAGTGCCGGGGGGAGCTGCACCCGACGCGGGTGGCGCCCGTCTACGCGGTGCGCGGGGTGCTGGCGCGGCGCTCGGGGGAGGAGGTGCCCTTCGAGTTCGTCTCGGACCACCACGTCCCCGCCTACCGGCAGACGCCGTTCTACCGGCGGCTCTTCGCGGGGGAGGGGATTCCCGTGCGCGAGAACCCGCTGCAGGACCTGCCCGGTGCGCTGCGGGCGCACCTGGAGGCGCGCCTTCCGGAGCACATGGTCCCGGGCGCGTACGTGGTGCTGGACCGGCTGCCGCTGAACGTGAGCGGGAAGGTGGACCGGCGGGCGCTGCCGGCGCCGGAGCAGAAGACGTCGGCGTACGTGGCGCCGCGCACGCCCACGGAGGAGGTGCTGAGCGCGGTCTGGGCGGAGGTCCTGGGGGCGGAGGCCGTGGGGGTGGAGGAGAGCTTCTTCGAGCTGGGGGGCCACTCCCTGCTGGCCACGCAGGTGGTCTCGAGGGTGCGGCAGACGTTCGGGGTGGAAGTGCCGCTACGTGCGATCTTCGAGGCGGCCGGCGTGGCCGACCTGGCCGGGCGCATCGAGGGCCTGCGCCGGGCCGGGGAGGGGGCCGCGCCGCCGATCGAGCGGGTCCCGCGCGACGCGCCGCTGCCGCCGTCCTTCGCGCAGCAGCGGCTCTGGCTGGTGGACCGCCTCGAGCCGGGGAGCGCCGCCTACAACATGCCCTACTCGCTTCGCCTGCGCGGGCCGCTCGACCCGGCCGCCCTGCGGGCGAGCCTGGACGCGCTGGTGCGGCGGCACGAGGCGCTGCGGACCACGCTCGTGGAGCAGGGCGGCGGGCCCGTGCAGGTCATCCACCCCCCCGCCCCGGTCCGGCTGCTGGCCGTGGACCTTGGAGGGCTCCCCGCCGGAGCGCGGGAGCGGGAGGCGGAGCGGCTGGCGAGGGAGGACGCAATGCGGCCCTTCGACCTGGCGCGCGGGCCGCTGCTGCGCGGCACGCTGCTGCGCCTGGGCGGCGAGGACCATGTGCTCTGCTTCAACCTGCACCACGTCGTCAGCGACGGGTGGAGCATGCAGGTGCTGGTGCGCGAGGTCTCCGCCCTCTACGCCGGCTCGCGCCTGCCGGAGCTGCCGGTGCAGTACGCCGACTACGCGGTGTGGCAGCGCCGATGGCTGAGCGGCGACATCCTGGAGGCGCAGATCGGCTACTGGAGGGAGCGCCTCTCCGGCGCGCCGCCGCTGCTGGAGATCCCCACTGACCATCCGCGCTCGCTCGGGCGGAGCCCTCGCGCGGCGAGCCACGCCATCGCTCTCCCGCCCGACCTATCGCGGGGGCTGCGGGAGCTCTCGCGGCGCGAGGGGACCACGCTGTTCATGACCGTGCTCGCCGGCTGGCAGGCGCTGCTGGGACGCTACGCGGGGCAGGAGGACGTGGTCGTCGGCACTCCCGTCGCGGGGCGGACCCGGCGCGAAGTGGAGGGGCTGATCGGCTTCTTCGTCAACCTGCTGGCGCTGCGTGTCGACCTGTCGGGGGACCCCGCCTGGGCCGAGCTGCTGGGCCGGGTACGGGAGGGGGCGCTGGGGGCGTACGACCACCAGGAGCTCCCCTTCGAGCGCCTGGTCGACGAGATGGGCGTGGAGCGCAGCCTCACGCACGCGCCGCTCTTCCAGACCACCTTCGCGCTGCAGCGCGCCGCCGGGGCGGACGAGCGCCTGCGCCTGGGCGGGTTGGCGCCGGAGCCGTTCGGCGGAGGCGAGGGCGCCGCCAGGTTCGACCTGGACCTGGTGTTCTCCGAGGCGGGAGAGTCGCTGGCCGGAGCGCTCGTCTACCGCGCGGCGCTCTTCGAGGCCGCCACCATCGCGCGCCTGGCGGAGCACCTGGAGGCCGTCCTGGAAGCCATGGCCGCCGACCCGCGGCGGCGCCTCTCCGAGCTGTCGCTGCTGCGCGGAGCGGAGCGCGTCCAGGTCCTGGAAGCCTGGAACGACACCGCGGGGCCGTTCCCCACCGGGCCGGGCCTGCACGACCTGTTCGCCGCGCAGGCGAGACGCACGCCGGACGCCCCCGCCCTCGTCTGGCGGGGCGAGTGGGTGACGTACGCCGAGCTGGACCGCCGCTCCGGCGGGCTGGCCGCCGCCCTGCGGCGACGCGGCGTGGGGCCGGAGACCCAGGTGGGCGTGTGCATGAACCGCACGCCGGAGCTGGTCGTGGCGCTCCTGGCCGTCCTCCGGGCCGGGGGCGCGTACGTCCCCATGGACCCCGGCTATCCCCCGGAGCGGCTGCGCTACATGCTCGCCGACTCGGGCGCCGCGCTCCTCCTGGCGGACTCCGCCGCGGCGGAGCGGCTGGGCGACAGTGGCGTCGAGGTGCTGCGCCCGGCCACCGTCGGGGAAGCCGCCGGGGACGCGACCGACGCGGCGGTGGAGCCGGAGAGCCTGGCGTACGTGATCTATACGTCCGGCTCCACCGGCACTCCCAAGGGAGTGCTCGGCACGCACCGCGCGGCCGTCAACCGCTTCGCCTGGATGTGGGACGAGTACCCGTTCGCGGCGGACGAGGTGTGCTGCCAGAAGACCTCGCTGGCCTTCGTGGACTCGGTGTGGGAGGTCTTCGGCCCGCTCCTGGCCGGGGTCCCCTCCGTGCTCGTCCCCGACGAGGACGCCCGCGACCCGGAGGCGCTCGTCGCCCACCTGTCGCTGCGCGGGGTGACCCGGATCGTCCTGGTCCCCTCCCTCCTGGGCGCGCTCCTGGACGCCTACCCGGAGCTGGGCAGGCGCTGCCCGCGCCTGCGCCTGGTGGTCACCAGCGGCGAGGCGCTTCCCCCCGAGCTGGCCCGCCGCTTCGCGGAGGCGCTCCCCGGGGCGACGCTCCTGAACCTGTACGGCTCCTCGGAGGTAGCAGCCGACAGCACCCACCACCCGGTCGGCCCGGCCGCGGGGGGGCGGGTGCCGATCGGCCGGCCGATCCGGAACACGCGGACCTACGTGGTGGACGCGGCGCTGGAGCCGGTCCCCCCGGGGGCCGCGGGGGAGCTGTACGTGGCGGGAGCCGGGCTGGCGCGGGGGTACATGGGGAGCCCGGCCGCGACGGCGGAGCGCTTCGTCCCGGACCCCTTCGCGGGCACCCCGGGCGAGCGGATGTACCGGACCGGGGACCGGGCGCGCTGGGCGGCGGGCGGGGAGCTGGAGTACCTGGGGCGGGCGGACCAGCAGGTCAAGGTGCGGGGCTTCCGGATCGAGCTGGGCGAGG
Organism: uncultured Gemmatimonadales bacterium; assembly: GCA_963733105.1. Lineage (GTDB taxonomy): Bacteria > Gemmatimonadota > Gemmatimonadetes > Longimicrobiales > Longimicrobiaceae > JAFAYN01. The sequence continues at coordinate 36,937 of CAVTCB010000023.1, forward strand.
TCGAGGCCATGCTGCGGGCGCACCCGGAGGTGCGCGAGGCGGTGGCGGCCGTGCGGGAGGACGCTCGGGGCGACCGGCGCCTGGCGGCGTACGTGGTCGCGCAGGAGGGGGCGGAGATCTCCGTGGCGGAGCTGCGGGCGCACCTGGGGGCGCGGCTCCCGGAGCACATGGTGCCGGGCGCCCTGGTGGTGCTGGAGCGGCTGCCGCTCACACCCAGCGGCAAGCTGGACCGGCGAGCGCTCCCGGCGCCCGCGTGGGGGGAGGAGGGGGTGTACGTGGCGCCGCGCACGGCCACGGAGGAGGTGCTGGCGGGGATCTGGGCGGAGGTGCTGGGCGTGGAGCGGGTGGGGGTGGAGGCAAGCTTCTTCGCGCTGGGGGGGCACTCGCTCCTCGCGACGCAGGTGGTCTCGCGGGTACGGCAGGCCTTCGGGACCGAGGTGCCGCTGCGGGCGCTCTTCGAGGCGCCGACCGTGGCGGCGCTGGCCGGGCGCGTGGAGGCGCTGCGGAGCGCGGGCGTCTCGCCCGCGCCGCCGATCGAGCGGGTCTCGCGGGGGGAGCCGCTGCCGCTGTCGTTCGCGCAGCAGCGGCTGTGGGTGGTGGACCGGATCGAGCCGGGGAGCGCCGCCTACAACATGCCCTTCGCGCTGCGGCTGCGCGGCGCGCTGGACGTCCGGGCGCTGCGGGCGAGCCTGGACGCGGTGGTGCGGCGCCACGAGGCGCTGCGCACGGTCTTCGCCGCGCGGGACGGGAGGCCCGTCCAGGTGGTCCATCCGCCCGCTCCGGTGCCGCTGCCGACCCTGGACCTGCGGGACCTCCCCGAGGCGGAGCGGGAGCGGGAGGCGGAGCGGCTGGCGACGGAGGAGGCGCTGCGTCCCTTCGACCTGGCGCGCGGACCGCTCCTGCGCGGCACGCTGCTGCGCCTGGACGGGGACGACCACGTGCTCTGCCTCACCCTGCACCACGTGGTCACCGACGGCTGGAGCATGCAGGTGCTGGTGCGCGAGGTCTCCGCCCTCTACGCCGGCTCGCGCCTGCCGGAGCTGCCGGTGCAGTACGCCGACTACGCGGTGTGGCAGCGCGCCTGGCTCTCCGGGGACGTCCTGGAGGCGCAGATCGGCTACTGGAATGAGCGCCTCTCGGGCGCGCCGCCGCTTCTGGAGATCCCCACGGACCGCCCGCGCGCCCTCGGGCGGAGCCCGCGCGCGGCGAGCCACGCCGTCGCTCTCCCGCCCGGGCTGTCGGGGCAGCTGCGGGAGCTGTCCCGCCGCGAGGGGACGACGCTGTTCATGACCGTGCTCGCCGGCTGGCAGGCGCTGCTGGGGCGCTACGCCGGTCAGGACGACGTGGTCGTCGGCACTCCCGTCGCGGGGCGGACCCGGCGCGAAGTGGAGGGGCTGATCGGCTTCTTCGTCAACCTGCTGGCGCTGCGCGCCGACCTGTCGGGCGACCCCGACTGGACCGGGCTGCTGGGGCGGGTGCGGGAGGGGGCGCTGGGGGCGTACGATCACCAGGACCTCCCCTTCGAGCGCCTGGTCGACGAGGTGGGCGTGGAGCGCAGCCTGACCCACGCGCCGCTGTTCCAGGCGACCTTCGAGCTGCACCGGGCCGGCGCTGGGAGCGAGCTGCGCCTGGGCGAGCTGGCGCCGGAGCCGTTCGGCGGAGGCGAGCGCGTCGCCCGGTTCGACCTGGACCTCGCCCTCGTGGATTCCGGGGACGCGATGGGCGGGGCGCTCGTCTACCGCGCGGCGCTGTTCGACGCGGAGACCATCGCCCGCATGGTGGGGCACCTGGAGGCCGTGCTGGAGGAAATGGCGTCCGGACCCGCGCGGCGGCTCTCGGAGCTGTCGCTGCTGCGCGGGAGCGAGCGGACGCAGCTGCTGGAGGCGTGGAGCGCCACGGGCGCCGGGTACGCAGGGGAAGAGTACGTCCACGAGCGCTTCGCGCGGCAGGCGGGGCGCACTCCGGACGCCGTGGCGGTGCGCTCCGGCGTGCAGACGCTCACCTACGCGGAGCTGGAGCGTGCCGCCAACCGGCTGGCGCGGCACCTCCGCGGCCTGGGCGTGGGGCCGGAGGCGCGCGTGGGTCTGTGCCTGGAGCGCGGCCCGGAGATGGTCGCCGCCGTGCTGGGCGTCCTCAAGGCGGGCGCCGCCTACGTGCCGCTGGACGCGTCGCACCCCGCGGAGCGGCTGGCCCGCATGCTGGAGGACGCCGCCCCCGCGGTGCTCCTGACCCGCGAGGCGCTGCTGGAGCGCCTCCCGGCGCACGGCGCGCGCGCGGTGTGCCTGGACCGCGACGCGGCGGAGATCGCGACGCTGGGCGAAGCCGCGCCGGAGAGCGGCCTCACCCCGGAGAGCCTGGCGTACGTCGTCTTCACCTCCGGCTCGACCGGGCGCCCCAAGGGCGTGGCCGTGACCCACCGCGGGCTGGGCAGCTACCTGGCGTGGGCGGCCGAGGCGTACGCGGGGGAGGGCCACGGGGCGCCGGTGCACTCCTCGCTCTCCTTCGACCTGACGGTGACCTCGCTCCTGGTGCCGCTGCTGCGCGGCGAGCGCGTGGTGCTGACGGACGAGGCCGAGGGGGTGGAGGGGCTGGCCCGGGCGCTGCGCGAGGAGCCCGGCTTCACGCTGGTCAAGCTGACGCCGGCGCACCTGGGGCTGCTGGCGGAGCAGCTGACGGAAGCCGAAGCGGCCGTGGCCGCGCGGACGCTGGTGGTGGGGGGCGAGGCGCTGCCGGCGGAGCTGGCGGCGTACTGGAGGCGGGTGGCGCCGGAGACGGAGGTGGCCAACGAGTACGGGCCGACGGAGACGGTGGTCGGGTGCGTCGTGCACCGGGTCGCGGACGCCGGTGGGGGGGGCGGGAGCGTCCCGATCGGGCGGCCGATCGCGGGGGCGCGGGTGTACGTGCTGGGGCAGGGGATGCAGCCGGTGCCGGTGGGGGTGGCGGGAGAACTGTACGTGGGCGGGGCGGGGGTGGCGCGCGGCTACCTGGGGCAGCCGGGGCAGACGGCGGAGCGCTTCGTCCCCGACGCGTTCGGGAGGGAGCCCGGCGCGCGGCTGTACCGCACGGGGGACCGGGCGCGCTGGCGTGTGGACGGGGAGCTGGAGTACCTGGGGCGCGTCGACACCCAGGTGAAGGTGCGCGGCTACCGCGTCGAGCCGGGGGAGGTCGAGTCCGTGCTGACCGGACTGCCGCAGGTGGAGGAGGCGGTCGTCGTGGTGCGGGAGGAGGCGCGGGGCGACCGGCGCCTGGTGGCGTACGTGGTCCCGGCCGACGGCGCGAAAATCGACGCGGCCGGGCTGCGGGCCCACCTCTCCGGACGCCTCCCGGAGTACATGGTGCCCGCCGCCTTCGTGGCGCTGGAGCGGCTGCCGCTCACCGCGAACGGCAAAGTCGATCGCCGGGCGCTCCCCGCGCCCGCGTGGGGCGGGGGAGCCCGGGACCGGGGCGCTCCTCTCACGGAGACCGAGCGGACGGTGGCGGCGATCTGGGAGGAGGTCCTGGCCGTGCCGCGCGTCGGCGTGGGCGACAACTTCTTCGAGCTCGGCGGGCACTCCCTGCTGCTGGTCCAGGTGCACTCCCGCCTGCAGGCACTCTTCCCCGGCCGGGCCGCGCTGATCGACCTGTTCGAACACCACACGCTGGGGGGGCTCGCCGCCCACCTCGACCGGCAGGAGGCCGCGGAAGCGCCGGCCACACCGGTCCGAGCCGACGCCCCGTCCGCGCCTCCCCACGGGCGCGAAGTGGCGGTCGTCGGGATGGCGGGGCGCTTTCCCGGGGCGCGCGACCTGGAGGAGTTCTGGCGCAACCTCCGCGCGGGCGTCCGCTCCATCCGCCGCTTCAGCGACGAGGAGCTGAAGGCCGCCGGGGTCTCGCGCCGCGAGCGCAGCGCCCCCAACTACGTGCCCGCCGCCGGGGTGATGGAGGGCGCGGAGATGTTCGACGCCCCCTTCTTCGGCATCACCCCGCGGGAGGCGCTGGTGATGAACCCGCAGCAGCGCGTCTTCCTGGAGTGCGCGTGGGAGGCCCTGGAGCGGGCGGGCTACGCGTCGGGGACGTACCGCGGCCGTATCGGCGTGTACGCCGCCGAGGGGCAGAACCGCTACCTGATCGACGTCCTTGCCCGTCCGGAGCTGGTGCGGGCACTGGGCACGACCCAGGTGATGCTGTCCAACACCGCCTCCGTGGCCACGCTGGCGTCGTACAAGCTGGACCTGGAGGGCCCCAGCATGAACGTGCAGACGGCGTGCTCCTCGTCGCTCGTCGCCGTCCACCTGGCCTGCAAGAGCCTGCTGGACGGGGAGGCCGACGTAGTGCTGGCCGGCGGGGTTCGCATCGACGTGCCGCAGGGTCGGGGATACCGGCACCAGGCCGGCGGGATCATGTCGCCGACCGGCGAGTGCACCCCCTTCGACGCGTCCGCGCGCGGCACGGTGAGCGGGAGCGGAGCGGGGGTGGTGGTGCTGAAGCGGCTCAAGGACGCGCTCGCCGACGGCGACATGGTGCTCGCGGTGATCCGCGGCACCGCGGTCAACAACGACGGGGGGAGCAGGGTGGGCTTCACCACGCCGCGGCGGGAAGGACAGGCGGCGGCGATCTCGGCGGCGCTGGCCGCGGCCGGGGTGGCGCCGGGGGAGATCTCGTACGTGGAGACGCACGGCTCCGGTACCGAGGTGGGCGACCCCATCGAGGTGGCGGCGCTCATGGCGGCGTTCGGCGAGGGGGAGAAGCGGACGGTCGCGCTCGGGGCGGTCAAGTCCAGCGTCGGACACCTGGACGCGGCTGCCGGGGTGGTGGGGCTGATCAAGACGGTGCTGGCGCTGCAGCACGGGGAGATCCCCCCCTCGCCCTACTTCCGCGAGCCGAACCCCAGGATCGACTTCGACCGCTCCCCGTTCTACGTCGCTCCCGAGCTGCGGCCCTGGACGCGCAATGGCGGCGCGCCCCGGCGGGCGGGGGTGAGCTCCTTCGGCCTGGGAGGGACCAACGCGCACGCGGTGCTGGAGGAGGCGCCCGCGCAGGCGCCCTCCGGCCCCTCGCGTCCCTGGCAGCTCCTGGTGCTGAGCGGGCGCACCCCCGCCGCGCTGGAGGCCGCCACCGAGCGCCTGGTCGAGCACCTGGAGGCGCACCCGGAGCAGCCGCTGGCCGACGTGGCGCACACACTGCGCGTGGGCCGGCGGCGTTTCGGGCAGCGGCGCGTCCTGGTCTGCCGCGACCGCGCGGACGCCTTGGCCGCCCTCGGGGCGCGCGACGCGCGGCGGGTGCTGGAGACCGCGCAGGAGCGCGAGGAGCGGCCGGTGGCCTTCCTCTTCCCCGGCGTGGGCGACCACTACCCGCGCATGGCGCGCGGGCTGTACGAGGCCGAGCCGGTCTTCCGCGCCGAGGTGGACCGCTGCGCCGAGCTGCTGCGGGCCCACACCGGCGCGGACCTGCGCGAGGTCCTCTTCCCCGGAGATCCCGCCCCGGAGCAGGCCGCCGGGGGCGCGGGCGCGTCCATCGACCTGCGCGCCATGCTGGGCCGCGGCGCGTCCGCGGGGGAGGACCCGCTCGGCCGCACGCAGCTGGCGCACCCGGCCGTCTTCGTGGTGGAGTACGCGCTCGCCCGCCTGTGGATGAGCTGGGGGGTGCGCCCGGAGGCCATGATCGGCCACTCCCTCGGCGAGTACGTCGCCGCGACGGTGGCCGGCGTCTTCACCCTGGAGGACGGCCTGGCCCTCCTGGCCGAGCGCGCCCGGCTCATCTCGGCCCTCCCGGCCGGGGCCATGCTCGCCATCCCCATGGACCCCGCGGCGCTCCGGCCGCGGCTGCGCGACGGGCTCGCGCTCGCCGCGCACAACGCCCCCGGGCTGTGCACCGTCTCCGGCCCCGCGCAAGAGGTCGCCTCCCTGGAGGCGGAGCTGCAGGGCGAGGGGGTGGCGTGCCGGCGGCTGAACGCGGAGCACGCCTTCCACTCCGCGCAGATGGAGCCGGTCGCCGAGGCCCTGGCCGAGCGGCTGCGCGCCATGCCGCTGTCCGCGCCGGAGGTGCCGTTCCTCTCCGGGGTGACGGGCACCTGGATCCGGACGGAGGAAGCTATCGACCCGGCGTACTGGGCGCGCCACCTGTGCGGCACGGTGCGCTTCGCGGAGGGGATGGCCGAGCTGCTGCGCGACCCCCGGCGGGTGCTGCTGGAGGTGGGGCCGGGGCGCACGCTGGGAACCTTCGCCGTGCACGCGGGCGCCGCGGAGTCCGCGACCTTCGCCTCGCTCCGGCACGCGTACACGCGCCAGGCGGACCAGGCCTTCCTGCTGGAGACGCTCGGACGGCTGTGGATGGCGGGGGTGCAGGTGGACTGGGACGGCTTCGTGGAGGGGGAGCGGAGGCTGCGGACGCTGCTGCCGACGTACCCCTTCGAGCGCCAGCCGTACTGGGTGGAGCCCCGCCGGCGCCGCCGCGCGCGCCCGCAGGGCAGGGGAGCCCCCGGCGGGGCGGCGGAGGGCGGGGAGCACCTCGTCCCGCCGCAGCCGCCGGCACCGCCGGTCCGGTCCGGGCTGCAGCCCCGGCCGGAGACCGGCACGCGGTACGTCGCGCCCGCCGGAGAGCTGGAGGAGCGGATCGCGGCACTCTGGCAGGACCTGCTCGGGTACGACCGCATCGGCGCCCACGACGACTTCTTCTCGCTGGGCGGCCACTCGCTGACGGCCACGCAGCTGGTCGCGCGCCTGCAGTCCGAGCTCCGGGCCGACGTCTCCCTGGAAGTTGTGTTCGAGGCTCCCACCGTCGCGGGGCTGGCGGCCCGGGTGGCCGAGCTCCGCGCGGGGGAGGTCTCCCGGGTCGCGCCGATCCGGCCCGTGCCCCGGACGGAGCCGCTCCCCCTCTCCTTCGCGCAGCAGCGGCTGTGGGTGGTGGACCGGATCGAGCCGGGGAACCCCGCCTACAACATGGCCTACGCCCTGCGCCTGCGCGGCGAGCCGGACGTGCGGGCGCTGCGGGGGAGCCTGGCCGCGCTGGTGCGGCGGCACGAGTCGCTGCGCACCACGTTCGTGGAACGCGGCGGCGAGCCGATGCAGGTCGTCCACGCCCCCGCCCTCGTGGCGCTCCAGGTCGTCGACCTTCGCGGCGTGCGGGACGCCGAGCGGGAGGCCGCCCGGCTCGCGGAGGAGGAGGCGCTGCGTCCCTTCGACCTGTCGCGGGGGCCGCTGCTGCGGAGCACGCTGCTGGTCCTGGGCGAGGACGACCACCTGCTGTGCTTCACCAAGCACCACATCGTCAGCGACGGGTGGAGCAAGGGCGTGCTCGTGCGCGAGGTCTCGGTCCTCTACACCGCCCTCACCCGGGGCGAGGAGCCGCGGCTCCCCGGTCTCCCGGTGCAGTACGCCGACTACGCCGTCTGGCAGCGGGAGTGGCTGAGCGGCGAGACCCTGGAGGCGCAGCTGGCCTTCTGGCGCGACAGCCTGGCCGGCGCTCCCCCGCTGCTGGAGATCCCCACGGACCACCCGCGGGTGGCGGGGCAGAGCCCGCGCTCGCGGAGGCACCGCCTCGCCGTGCCGGAGGAGACGTCGCGGGCGCTGCGGGAGCTCTCGCGCCGCGAGGGGACGACGCTGTTCATGACCACGCTGGCCGCCTGGCAGGTCCTGCTGGGGCGCTACTCCGGGCAGGAGGACGTGGTCGTCGGCAGCCCCATCTCGGGCCGCACCCGGTACGAGACGGAAGGGCTGATCGGCTTCTTCGTCAACATGCTCCCCCTTCGCGCCGACCTGAGCGGAGACCCCACCTGGACCGAGATTCTGCGCCGGGTGCGGGAAACGGCGCTGGGCGCGTACGCGCACCAGGAGCTCCCCTTCGAGCGGCTGGTGGAGGAGCTGGCCACGGAGCGGAGCCTCACGCACTCGCCCGTCTTCCAGGTGGCCTTCTCCCTGGAGCGCTCCGGCGGGTCCGGCCCGCTGGCGCTGGGAGGGCTCGGCGTGGAGCCGTTCTGGGGCGAGGAGGGCGCCTCCAAGTTCGAGCTGGACCTGGCCCTCGGGGAAGCGGGGGAGCGGCTGACCGGGGCGATCAACTACCGGGTTGAGCTCTTCGACGCGGAGACCATCGGGCGGATGGGCGGACACCTGGAGGCCCTGCTGGAGGCGATGGCGGCCCACCCGCGGGGGCGGCTCTCCGAGGTGTCGCTGCTGAGCGGCGCCGAGCGCGCCCGGGTGCTGGAGGCCTGGAGCGGCGCCCCGGCCGGGCTCCCCCGGGCGTGCCTCCACGAGCTGTTCGCCGGGCAAGCTGCGCGCACGCCCGACGCCCCCGCGGTGCTCTTCCGCGGCGAGGTGGTCAGCTACGGCGAGCTGGATCGCCGCTCCAACCGGCTCGCGCACCTGCTCCGGCGGCGCGGCGTCGGGCCCGAGGCGCGCGTGGGGGTGTGCATGGAGCCCGGCGCCCCGGCGGTGGCCGCCATCCTGGGCATCCTCAAGGCCGGCGGCGCCTACGTCCCGCTGGACCCCTCCAACCCCGCCGCGCGCCTGCGCGAGCTCTTCGCCGACGCCGGCGTGCGCGCGGTGCTGACGCACTCCGCCGCGGGTGCGCCGCTCCCCGCCGGGGTGGAGGCGCTGGCGCTGGACGAGCCCGCCACCGCGGACGCGATCGCGGCCATGCCCGGCGAGCCGCCGCGCGTCCCGGCCGATCCGCGGCAGCTGGCGTACGTCATCTACACCTCGGGATCGACCGGCCGCCCCAAGGGGGTGATGGTCCCTCACCTCGGCGCCGCCAACCTCCTCGCCGAGTTCGACCGCCGCCGGCCGATCGCCCCGGGAGCGCGGTGCAGCGTGTGGACCCGCACCAGCTTCGACGTCTCCGTCTACGAGATCTTCTCCGCCCTCGCCGCCGGGGGGACGCTCGTCTTCCCGGACGAGGAGGTGCGCCCGGACCCCGCCGCCTTCGTCCGCTGGCTGGTCGAGCGGGAGGTGGGCTCGGCGTACGTGCCGCCCTTCATGCTGCAGGAGCTGGCGGCCCGGGCCGGAGCGCACCCCGGGACGCTGGCGCTGCGGCGGCTCCTGGTGGGAGTGGAGCCGATCCCCGAGTCGCTCCTGCAGGCGCTGGCGGAGCGGATTCCCGGGCTGCACGTGATCAACGGGTACGGACCGACCGAGACGACCGTCTGCGCGACCCTCCATTCCATCTCGCCCGGCGACCCGCAAGGGCGCCCCGCGCCGATCGGGCGCCCGGTGCGGAACACCCGCGCCTTCCCGCTCGACGCGCACCTCCAGCCCGTGCCGGCCGGCGTCCCCGGCGAGCTGTACGTGGGCGGGGTGGGCGTGGCGCGCGGATACCTGGGGGACCCGGCGCGGACGGCGGAGCGGTTCGTCCCCGACCCCTTCGGCGCGGAGGCGGGGGCCAGGTTGTACCGGACGGGAGACCGGGTGCGCCTGCGCGCGGACGGGGAGCTGGAGTTCCTGGGGCGCGTCGACACCCAGGTCAAGCTCCGGGGCTTCCGCATCGAGCCAGGCGAGGTCGAAGCGGCGCTGCTGGCGCAGGAAGGCGTCCGCGAGGCGGTGGTGGTCGCGCGCGAGGATGCGCCGGGACGGAAGCGCCTGGTCGCGTACCTGGTCGCGGGGGAAGGGGCTGAGCCGTCGGTGCCGGCGCTCGAGGCACGGCTCCGGGAGCGGCTTCCGGAGCACATGGTGCCGGCGGCGTTCGTCATCCTGGAGCGGCTGCCGGTGAGCGCCAACGGCAAGACCGACCGGCGCGCGCTGCCGGCGCCGCAGTGGAAGGGCGAGGAAGCGTACGTGGCCCCCCGGACGGCGGCGGAAGAGCTGCTGTGCGGGATCGTGGCCGAGGTGCTGGGAATGGAGCGGGTGGGGGTGGAGGAGAACTTCTTCGAGCTGGGGGGCCACTCGCTCCTGGCGATGCAGGTGGTCTCGCGGGCGCGGCACGCCTTCGGGGTGGAGGTGCCGCTGCGGGCCCTGTTCGAGGCGCCCACCGCGGCCGCGCTCGCCGGGCGCGTCGAGGCCCTCCGGCACGAGGGCGGCGGGGCGGCCGCGCCGCCGATCGGGCGGGCGCCCAGGACGGGGCCGCTGCCGCCGTCGTTCGCGCAGCAGCGGCTCTGGCTGGTGGACCGGATCGAGCCGGGGAGCGCCGCCTACAACATGCCTTTCGCGCTGCGCCTGCGCGGCCCGCTGGCCGCGGCCGCGCTGCGGGCCGGCCTGGACGAGCTGGTGCGGCGCCACGAGGCGCTGCGCACCACGTTCGCGGAAGCCGGCGGCGCGCCCGTGCAGATGATCCACCCGCCCGCCCCGACCCCTCTCCCCGTGATCGACCTGCGAGCGCTCCCGGAGGAAGCGCGCGAGCCGGCGGCGCGGCGGCTCGCCGGCGCGGAGGCGCTGCGCCCCTTCGACCTGGCGCGGGGCCCGCTGCTGCGCAGCACGCTGCTGCACCTCGCCGACGGTGACCACGTGCTGCTCTTCACGCTGCACCACGTCGTCAGCGACGGGTGGAGCATGGACGTGCTGGTGCGCGAGGTCTCCGAGCTCTACGGCGCCCTCTCCCGGGGCGAGGAGCCGCGGCTTCCGGAGCTGCCGATCCAGTACGCCGATTTCGCGGTGTGGCAGCGTGACCGGCTGAGCGGAGAGGCCCTGGAGTCGCAGCTGTCGTACTGGCGCGGTCGCCTGGCCGGCGCGCCGCCGCTGCTGGAGGTCCCCACGGACTACCCGCGCCGGGTGGGGCAGAGCCCGCGCGCGGCGGGCCACCGCTTCACCCTGCCGCCCGGGGTGTCGGACGGGCTGCGGGCGCTCTCCCGGGCCGGGGGGAGCACGCTGTTCATGACGCTGCTCGCCGGCTGGCAGGCGCTGCTGGGGCGCTACGCCGGTCAGGAGGACGTGGTCGTCGGCACCCCCATCGCGGGGCGGGACCGGCGCGAGACCGAGGGGCTCATCGGCTTCTTCGTCAACATGCTGGCCCTGCGGGCCGACCTGGCGGGAGACCCCACCTGGCGGGAGCTGCTGGGCCGGGTGCGCGAGGAGGCGCTGGGGGCGTACGCGCACCAGGAGCTTCCCTTCGAGCGCCTGGTGGAGGAGCTGGGCGTGGAGCGCAGCCTCACCCACGCACCCGTCTTCCAGGTCGCCTTCGCCCTGCGGAGACCGGGCGGGGACCTCCGGCCGTCGCTGGGCGGGGTGGAGCTGGAGGCGTTCGGGGCGGCGGCCGGGGTGGCCAAGTTCGACCTGGAGCTGACGGTGGAGGAGGAGGCGTCCGCGCTCGCGGCCAGCCTCACCTACCGGGCGGCGCTGTTCGAGGCGGAGACGGCGGCGCGCATGGCCGGGCACCTGGAGGCGGTGCTGGAGGCGATGGCCGCCGGGCCGGAGCGTCGCCTCTCCGAGGTCCCGCTGCTGCGCGGGGCCGAGCGCACGCAGGTGCTGGAGGCGTGGAACGCCACCGCGGCCGAGCTCCCGCGGGCGTTCGTCCACGAGCTGTTCGCCGGGCAGGCCGCGCGCACGCCCGACGCGCCGGCCGTGGTCTCCGGCGACGAGGTGCTCAGCTACGGCGAGCTGGAGCGCCGCTCCAGCCGGCTCGCCCACCTGCTGCGGCGGCACGGCGTCGGGCCGGAGACCCGCGTGGGCCTGTGCGCGCCGCGCTCGCCCGCGATGGTCGTCGGCATCCTCGGCATCCTCAGGGCCGGCGGCGTCTACGTCCCGCTCGATCCCGACTATCCCGCCGATCGCCTCGCGTACATGCTCGCCGATTCCGGCGCCCGCGTGCTCCTGGCCGGGCGCGGCCTCCAGGACCTCCTCCCCTCCTTCCAGGGGGCGCGGGTCTGCCTGGACGCCGCGGGCGAGGCGGACGCCCGGCCGGGCGAGGCGCCCCCCGCGGTCGCGGTGTCGCCGGAGAACGCCGCGTACGTGATCTACACCTCCGGCTCCACCGGCCAGCCCAAGGGCGTCGTGGTCACGCACGCCAGCGCGGCGAACCTGCTCCCCCGCGCCGTGCGGACCTTCCGGGCCGGGCCGGGGAGCCACGTGCTCCAGACGGCGTCGCCGAGCTTCGACGCCTCGCTGCTGGAGGTGTTCGTGGCGCTCCTTTCCGGGGCCGCGCTGCACCTGGCCGAGCGCGAAGTGGTCCTTTCGCCGGAGCGGCTGGGCGCGCTGCTGCGCGAGCGCGGGATCGGCGTGTGGGTGAGCACCCCCGCGTTGCTGGACACCCTGCCGGAGGGCGACTTCCCGGCGCTGCACACCATCAGCACCGGCGGAGAGCGCTGCTCCGCCGGGACGGCCGCGCGCTGGTCGCGCGGCCGGCGGCTGGTGAACATGTACGGGCCCACGGAAGCCACCATCTACACGACGGCGCACGAGTGCGCGCCCGGCGTGACGGAGGCGCCGCCGATCGGGCGGCCGGTGGCCAACGCGCGCGTCTACGTGCTGGACGCGTGGGGCGAGGCGGTCCCGGTGGGCGTCCCGGGCGAGCTGTACGTGGGGGGGGCGGGGGTGGCGCGGGGATACGAGGGGCGGGCGGAGCTGACCGCCGGGAGGTTCGTGCCCGATCCGTTCTCCGGCGAGGCGGGCGCGCGTCTGTACCGCACCGGCGACCGGGTGCGCTGGCGGGCGGGCGGGGAGCTGGAGTACCTGGGGCGGATGGACGCGCAGGTCAAGATCCGGGGCTTCCGCATCGAGCCGGGCGAGGTCGAGGCCGCGCTGCGGGAGCACCCCTCGGTCCGGGAGGCCGTGGTCGCCGCGCGGGAGGACGTCCCCGGGGCGAAGCGGCTCGTGGCGTACGTGGTCCCGGAGGGGGAGGAGGTGTCCGGCCGGGCCCTCCGCGCGCACCTGAAGCAGCTCCTCCCGGAGCACATGGTGCCCACCGCGCTGGTGGTGCTCGACGCGATCCCGCTCACCCCCGGCGGGAAGCCGGACCGGCGCGCTCTTCCCGAGCCCGAGCGGAGCGGCGGGGCGGAGTACGCGGCCCCGCGCACCCGGGCCGAGGAGCAGCTCTGCGCCGTCTGGGCCGAGGTGCTCGGGGTGGAGCGGGTGGGGGTGCACGACGACTTCTTCCAGCTCGGCGGGCACTCCCTCGTGGCGGTCCGCATCGCCTCCCGCGTACGGGAGGTGGTCGGGGCCGAGATGCCGCTCCGCGCCCTGTTCAGCACCCCGACGGTGGCGCAGCTCGCCGCGTGGGTGGAGGCGAACCGCCTGGTGGACCAGCTGGAGGCGTGGCAGGTGGAGGAGGAGGAGGCCTTCCTCGCCGGCCTTTCCGACGAGGAGGTGCGCCGGATGCTGGAAGAGCCGTGATACCGGTTGAGGTAGGGCCGGGCTTGCCCCCGGCTGCGCCGGGCTGCGGAAAAAAATGTACAGCCGCCGCTAACACCGAATCCCGCTGAAGCACTGGATAAGGGATCCCAATCGGTGGAGCCGGCTGGGGCCAGAGGCCTGGAAACCGGCGCGACTGGTGAGATGCGGACATGGGGTGGGGAGGGCGAAAACCCGCACAGTGGCAAGGGAAACGCGGGGTCGCACAAACCAACGCGACCTGCCATCTACAACTTAAGATCCTCAGTACCGCGCGGAAACGTACCCAGGCCGGATCGCCGTATTTCAGCCGGCCGGAAGAACGCGGCCGTTCTAGCTGTTCGCCTTGGAGAACACATGGACACCGACCATCACGAATGGCCATGACCCGTCTGCTTGAGCTCCCGCCGAGTGGCCGCGCAGGAGGCTCGGAGCTCGGCCCCGACTGAGCCGGCCCTGCTCCCGGGTGGTGACGGTTAGGTAGAACTTGGCGTGGCGGTTTGTTATTGGAGGTACTCCACTCGCTCAAGGTGACCTGCCGGTCAGGTCGGCGAGGGCGAGGACCGAGTCCTCGCCGGAGCGGGTTTTCGTCAAGAGCATACTTCCGCTTCAAACAGCCCTTCCGCCGTCCAGCATTTCCAGCTCGGCCAGGGCCTCCCGCATCTCCTCCACGCTGACATCGTTGTACACGCTGTCGAGCGTCCGCGCCGATATTCCGGTCAGCGCTCTACGTCGGCATACCACGGCCGTCTAGGAGTGTGTGCAGCACCGGGTCCTCCTCCTCAGCGGCGCCGGGCCCCTTACCTTGTCCCACGGATGGATTCTTGAGGGAGGCTTCACGCTCTCGTGTCACAAGGCTACAGCTCCTGAGGTTCCGGCCCCCGAACCGGTGAATTGTCTAAGCACTAAGCCTACTACCTATCACCTTGCGCTACATGTTTGATTCGAATAGGCTTTAAAGTCACGCGAATCTTGTCGTATTTTACAAGGATCATAATGGACACGATGTAGATCCAAGTCGAGACGGCCCTCGCTGCTGAGTGGTGCGGGACAACCGTTCCGTCCATCGGCGCACTCCGGTGCGCTGCTCGACATTCTGCCCATCACCGAAGCACTCGGACGCCTTCCTACTCGGGGAAGCTCCCTTCTTGTCCATTGTGGAGACGCCTTCCTCCCGGCGGCTGCCCCGCTGAATGGGCAGCGCCACTGCCTCCTCCACGCCCCTACGTAGCGACCTCGTCGGCGCGGGCGCTCTACGCGCTCGGCACGCTGGACCGGGTCGGCAACGCGTACGGCCCGACGGAGGACACCACCTACTCCACCTTCGCGGTCGTCCCCCGGGGCGGGGACCGGGTCCCGATCGGCCGGCCGGTGGCGAACACGCGGGCGCGGGTGCTCGACGAGGAGCTGCAGCCGGTGCCCGCCTGGCTCGTCGGCGAGCTGTACCTGGCCGGGGACGGCCTGGCCCGGGGCTACGCCGGCCGCCCGGAGCTCACCGCGGAGCGCTTCCTCCCCGACCCGTTCGGGCCCGCGGGGGCGCGGATGTACCGGGTGGGGGACCGGGTCCGACGCCGCCCGGACGGCGAGCTGGAGTACCTCGGGCGGACGGACTTCCAGGTCAAGGTGCGCGGCTTCCGCATCGAGCTCGGCGAGGTGGAGGCCGTGGTGGGACGCCACCCCGCCGTCCGCGGCGTGGCCGCGGTGGTGCGCGGCGGCTCCTCCGGGTCGGACGACGTCCGGATCGTGGCCTACCTGGAAGCGGACGCGGGCGTCTCCGTGGCCGAGGTGCGGGAGCATGCGCGGGCCTCCCTCCCGGAGTACATGGTTCCCGCCACGTTCGTGGTGCTGGACGCGCTCCCGCTCACCCCCAACGGGAAGGTGGACCGGCGGGCGCTCCCGGAGCCGGAGCCCGCCGCCGCGCCGGCCGACGAGGAGCCGCGGACGGAGCTGGAGCGCGCCGTCGCCGCGGTGTGGGCGGAGGTGCTCGGCGCTCCGGCGATCGGGGTCCGCACGAGCTTCTTCGACCTGGGTGGAAACTCGCTCCTGGTGGTCCGGGCGGCGCGACTGCTGGAGTCGGCGCTGGGGAGGACGGTGCGGGTGCTGGACTTCTTCGAGCACGCCACCGTGGCCGACCTGGCGCGCCACCTTTCGGGTGCCGCGGCATCGGCGTCGGTGGAGCGGCCGGGCCGGCTTCGACAGGCGATCCCGGTCCGGCCGACCGGATCGGAGCGGCCGCTGTTCCTGGTCCACGACGGATGGGGATCGGTCGCGTACGCGCAGGTGCTGCATCCCCACTTCGACGAGGAGCTTCCGGTATACGCACTGCCGCCGGTGTCCAGCGAGGAGCTCCCCCTCCGTACGGTCGAAGGCATGGCGGCCCGGCTGGTGCGGATGGTCCGTGAAGTCCAGCCCGTGGGCCCGTACCGCCTGGCCGGCTGGTCCTTCGGGGGGATTCTCGCCTACGAGATGGCCGCACAGCTCATCGGCCAGGACCAGGCCGTGGAGTTCCTGGGGATGATCGACACCTATCATCCATCGGTCGTCGGGGCGTCCGCTGACCTGGGGGCGCTCGCCACCCAGCGGCGGGAGGAGAGGCTGCTCCCGGGGCACCTCACGGTGGACGAAGCGCAGGAGGTCCAGGACCGTTTGCGCATTTCTCTCCTCAGCCTACGCGGGTACAGTCCCCGGCCGGTTCCGCTTCCGGTCCATCTGTTCTTCGCGCGGGACGACGCCGGCGCCGATCCCTGGCGCGGCTGGCAGGCTCTCCTGGACGACGTGTCGATCAGCGCGACGCCGGTGCCGGGAACCCATCTGTCCATGATGGAGGCACCCAACGTCGAAGCTCTCGGTCGAGCGCTGTCGCGCGAGATCGGTCGCGCGGCTGCAAGCCGGAACGGGAAGTACGTACCTGACGAAAACCTGCTCGCCTGAGCGTGGGGGTCGGAGGCCCGAGCCTTCCCGGGCCCACCTGTGCAGTGATTGCCCCGGTACCGTTTGCACGGTGCCGGGGCTTTTGCTTTATTTATGTGTCGTGTAATATGCTTAAGGCGTTCCATCAGATCCGGCGCACGGACGCCTCCAGCTCCCTGGACGAGCTGTCGCCCTGTTCGCGACAGCTTTGGCGGGTATCGGCTCCACGTCTCTTACTACGGCTTCGATTTCACGATGGAAAACGTCGAGGGCATCTATCCGCTGGGCCCCATGCAGGAAGCCATCCTGCTGCAGGAGCTGGGCGCCGGGGCTGCCGGCGGGTACGTGGAGCAGGTGAGCTGGACGATCCGTGGACCCTTCGCGCCCGACGCCTTCGCGCGCGCGTGGGAGCGCGCGATCGGGCGCCACCCGGCGCTGCGCAGCGCCTTCTTCTGGGAGGGGATGGACGCCCCGGTGCAGGTGGTGCGGCGCCGGGCGGAGATCCGCGCGGAGACGCTGGACTGGCGCGGCGTGGACCCGCGGGAGCAGGAGGCCCGGCTGGCGGAGCTGCGCGAGGCGCACCGGCGCGAGGGCTTCGACCTGTCGGCCGCGCCGCTGCTGCGGCTGGTGCGGGTGCGCACGGGCGAGGAGGAGCACCGCTTCCTGTGGAGCTACCACCACCTCGTCCTCGACGGCTGGTCGGTGACGCTCCTCCTGCGCGAGGTGCTGGCCGCGTACGACGCCGGCTGCCGCGGGGAGGAGCCGCCGGAGGAGCCTGTCCCCCCGCTGACGGCCTACCACGCATGGCTGCGCGGCCGGAGCCCCGCCGAAGCGGAGGCGTTCTGGCGCGCGGAGCTGGCGGGGCTGGACGCCCCGGCGCGGCTCCCCGCTCCGCGCGGCGCGGCACGGGCGCCCGGGACCGGCGCGGCGCGGGCACTCACGCTGGAGCCGGAGCTGGCCGCGGGGCTGCGGGCGGCGGCGCGGCGGCACCGCGTGACGCTGCAGACGCTGCTGCAGGGCGCCTGGGCGGTGCTCCAGGCGCGCTACGCCGGGGAGGGCGACGTGGTGCTGGGGGTGCTCGGCACGGGGCGCCCGGCGGAGGTGGCCGGCGCGGAGGCGATGCTTGGGCTCTTCGTCAACGCCTTCCCGGTCCGGGTGCGCGTGGGGGCGGGGGAGGGGGTAGGCGCGTGGCTGCGGGGGGTGCAGGCGGCGCACGCCCGGGCGCGCGCGTTCGAGCACGTGGCGCCCTCGCGGGTGCGCGAGTGGAGCGGGCTCCCGGCCGGGGGGCGGCTCTTCGACACGCTCTTCGTCTTCCAGGACCTCCCCGACGCCGGGTTCGACGGGGCGCGGGTGGGAGGGCAGGAGGTGCGCGACTTCCGGCGGCACGGGAGCGACGACGCGCTGGGGTACGCCGCGCTCCTGGAGGTGGGGAGCGCCGGGGAGGGGCTGGAGCTCTCGCTGCGCTGGGACGAGGGGCGGGCGGACGGGGCGCTCCTGGCCGGCGCCCCGGGGCACCTGAGGACGCTCCTGGCGGCGATGGCCGCCCCCGGCGACCCCGCGGTGGACGAGCTCCCGGTGCTGGACGCGGCCGAGCGGGCGCGGGTGCTGGAGGAGTGGAACGCCACGGCGCGTCCCTACCCGCGCGAGGCGACCCTGTACGAGCTGTTCGATGCGCAGGCCCGCCGCACCCCCCGGGCGCCCGCGCTCACCTTCGAGGGGGAGACGCTCACCTACGCGGCGCTGGAGCGTCGCGTCGGCGGGCTCGCGCGGCGGCTGCGCGCTTCGGGCGTGGGCCCCGAGACGCGCGTCGGCGTGCTCCTGGAACGAAGCGTGGAGATGGTGGTCTCCCTCCTCGCCGTCCTCCGCGCCGGGGGCGCCTACGTCCCCCTCGATCCCGATTATCCCGCCGGGCGGCTGGCCTACATGCTCGCGGACGCGGACGTCGCCGTCCTCCTGACGCAGCCGGCGCTGGCGGGGCGGTTCGCGGATTTCGGCGGCGAGGTGGTGGTGCCCGGGGCCGACCCCCTGCCTCCGGAGACCCCGGGCCTGCCGGGTGGGGGCGCCGCCGTGGACGCGGGGAACCTGGCCTACGTCATCTACACCTCCGGTTCCACGGGACGTCCGAAGGGTGCCATGAACGCGCACCGGGGGATCGTCAACCGCATCCTGTGGATGCAGGAGGAGTACGGGCTGACCCCCCGCGACGTGGTGCTGCAGAAGACGCCGTTCAGCTTCGACGTCTCGGTATGGGAGTTCTTCTGGCCCCTGGCCGCCGGGGCGCGCCTGGTGCTGGCCCGCCCGGGCGGGCACCGCGACCCCGCGTACCTGTCGGAGGTCGTCGAGCGCGAGGGGGTGACCACGCTGCACTTCGTTCCCTCCATGCTGCACGCCTTCCTGGAGAGCGCGGAGCCGGGCCGCTGCGGGTCGGTGCGGAGGGTGATGTGCAGCGGGGAAGCGCTCTCCCCGGCGCTGCGCGACGCCTTCTTCGAGCGGCTCCCCGGGGCGGAGCTCCACAACCTGTACGGCCCCACGGAGGCCGCGGTGGACGTGACGTACTGGGCGTGCGAGCCGGGGACGCGCGTGGTCCCCATCGGGCGGCCGGTGGCGAACACGCGGGTGTACGTGCTGGACGCGGGAGGGGAGCCGGTCCCCGTCGGGGTCGCGGGGGAGCTGTATCTGGGCGGGGTGCAGGTGGGGCGCGGCTACCTGGG
Organism: uncultured Gemmatimonadales bacterium; assembly: GCA_963733105.1. Classification (GTDB taxonomy): domain Bacteria; phylum Gemmatimonadota; class Gemmatimonadetes; order Longimicrobiales; family Longimicrobiaceae; genus JAFAYN01. The sequence continues at coordinate 55,784 of CAVTCB010000023.1, forward strand.
GCGACCGGAGCTGACGGCGGAGAGCTTCGTCCCCGACCCGTACGGCGGGGCCGGGGAGCGGCTGTACCGGACGGGGGACCGCACCCGGTGGCTGGCGGACGGGATGCTGGAGTACCTGGGGCGGCTGGACGGGCAGGTCAAGGTGCGCGGGCACCGGATCGAGACGGGGGAGGTGGAGGCGGCGCTCGCGGCGCATCCGGCGGTGCGGGAGGCGTGCGTGGTGGCGCGAAGCGACGGGCCCGGGGGGGCGTCCCTGGTGGCGTACCTGGTGGGCGCGGAGGGGAGGGAACCGTCCGCGCCGGAGCTGCGGGCGCGGCTGCGGGAGCGGCTCCCCGAGTACATGGTGCCGTCCGCGTTCGTGTTGATGGAGCGCCTCCCGCTCAACGCCAACGGGAAGATCGACCGCCGGGCGCTCCCGGCGCCGCAGTGGAGCGGCGAGGCCGCGCACGAGGAGCCCCGGACGGCGGCGGAGGAGCTGCTGTGCGGGATCCTGGCGGAGGTGCTGGGGGCGGAGAGGGTGGGGAGGCGGGACGACTTCTTCGAGCTGGGGGGGCACTCGCTCCTGGTGATGCAGGTGGTCTCCCGCGTGCGGCGGGCGTTCGGGATCGAGCTGCCGCTGCCGGCGCTCTTCGAGGCGCCCACCGTCGCCGCGCTGGCGGGCCGCGTCGAGGCCCTCCTGGGCGCCGGCGCCGCCCCGGCCCCCGCCATCGTCCCGGTGGACCGGGAGGGCCCGCTCCCGGCGTCGTTCGCGCAGCAGCGGCTCTGGGTGGTGGACCGGCTGGAGCCGGGGAGCGCCGCCTACAACATCCCCGCAGCGCTGCGCCTGCGGGGCGCGCTGGACGTGGACGCGCTCGGGCGGAGCCTGGACGCGCTGGTGCGGCGGCACGAGACGCTGCGCACCACGTTCGCGGAGCGCGGCGGCGAGCCGGTGCAAGTGGTCCACGCCCCCGCCCCCGTGGCGCTCGCCGTCGTCGAGGTCACGGACGAGGCCGAAGCGGCGCGCCTGGCCGCGGAGGAGGCGCTGCGCCCCTTCGACCTGGCGGCCGGCCCGCTGCTGCGCTGCACGCTCCTGCGCCTGGCGGAGGACGACCACGTGGCCTGCTTCACGCTGCACCACGTGGTCAGCGACGGGTGGAGCATGGACGTGCTGGTGCGCGAGGTGTCCGCGCTCTACACCGCCTACAGCCGGGGCCAGGAGCCGGCGCTCCCCGAGCTGCCGGTGCAGTACGCCGACTTCGCGGCCTGGCAGCGCCGCTGGCTCACCGGCGAGACGCTGGAGGGGCAGGTCGGCTGGTGGAAGGAGCGCCTGGCGGGCGCCCCGCCCGTCCTGGAAGTCGCCACCGACCGACCGCGCGCGGTGGGGCAGAGCGACACGGCCGCCAAGCACGCCTTCGCCCTCTCCCCGGAGCACTCCGCGGAGCTTCGGGCGCTCTCGCGCCGCGAGGGCGCGACGCTCTTCATGACGGCGCTGACCGCGTGGCAGGTGCTGCTCGGCCGCTGGTCGGGGCAGGACGACGTGGTCGTCGGCGCCCCGGTGGCGGGGCGGACGCGCGCTGAGCTGGAGGGGCTGATCGGCTTCTTCGTCAACATGCTCGCCCTGCGCGCCGACCTGTCGGGCGACCCGACGTGGCGGGAGGCGCTGGGCCGGGTGCGCGAGGGGGCGCTCGGGGCCTACGCGCACCAGGAGGTGCCGTTCGAGAGGCTGGTGGAGGAGCTGGCCACCGAGCGGAGCCTGACGCACACGCCGCTCTTCCAGGCGGCGTTCGGGCTCGATCGTGCCGGCGGACGCGACGGGGAGCTGTCGCTGGGGAGCGTGGGGACGGAGCCGTTCGGGGCGGGAGCGGCGATCGCCCGCTTCGACCTGGACCTGGAGATGGCCGAGGAGGGCGACGTCCTCGGTGGAGCGCTGGTGTACCGGGCGGCGCTCTTCGACCCGGGGACGATCGCCCGCATGGCGGGACAGCTGGAGGCGGCGCTCGCGGCGCTGGCGGCCGACCCGGGGCGGCGCCTCTCCGGGGTGTCGCTGCTGCGCGGGGCGGAGCGCGCCCAGCTCCTGGAAGCGTGGCAGGGCGCCCCCGCCACCTACCCGGCGGCGCCGGTCCACCGGCTCGTCGCCGCGCAGGCCGCACGCACCCCGGACGCGCCGGCCGTCGTCCACGGCGGGCGGTCGCTCACCTACGCCGGGCTGGAGCGCGAGGCCGACCGCGTGGCGGGCGCCCTCCTCGCCCGGGGCGTCGGACCCGAGGCGCGCGTCGGCGTCTTCCTGGAGCGCTCCGCCGAGCTGGCGGTGGCCCTCCTGGGCATCCTCCGCGCCGGGGCGGCCTTCGTCCCCCTCGACCCCGCCTACCCGCGCGAGCGCCTCGCCCTCCTCCTGGCCGGGAGCGGCGCCCGGGCGGTCCTCACCGTGGGCGCGCTGGCCGACGCGCTCCCCGCCGGCGGCCCCGAGCGCATCCTCCTCGACGGCGACCTCGGCGCCGGGGCTCCCGCCGCCGGGGTGGACGCCGACCCCGACCAGCTCGCGTACGTCATCCACACCTCGGGCTCCACCGGGACGCCCAAGGGCGTAATGGTGTCGCACCGCTCGCTGGTGTGCTACGCGGACACGATGCGCGCGCACCTGGCCCTGGGGCCCGCCGACCGCGTCCTTCAGTTCGCCTCGCCGGCCTTCGACGTGATGGTGGAGGAGGTCTTCCCGGCGTGGCTGAGCGGCGCCTGCGTGGTCTTCCCCGAAGGCGACCCGCTCGGCTCCCCCCGCGGGCTCCTCCACCTGCTGGAGTCGCAGCGCATCAGCGTCGTGGAGCTGCCCACGGCGTTCTGGCACGAGTGGGTGCGGAGCCTCACCGAGGAAGGCGGCGCGCTCCCGGCGAGCCTCCGGCTGGTGCTGATGGGCGGCGAGCGCGTGCTCCCCGGGCGCCTGGCCGAGTGGGCGCGCCTGGGGGTGCCGCTGGTGCACGTGTTCGGGCTCACGGAAACGGCCGTGACCTCGACGACGCTGCGCCTCGAGGCGGGCGACGACGGCTCCCGGTGGGCGAGCCTCCCGGTGGGGCGGGCGCTCCCGAACGTGCGGCTGTACGTGCTGGACGCCGGGAGGGGGCTGGTGCCGGCCGGCGTGGTCGGCGAGCTGTACGTCGGGGGCGACGGGGTGGCGCGCGGCTACGCGGGACGGCCGGAGCTTACGGCCGAGCGCTTCGTGCCGGACCCGTACGGCGAGGCGGGCGCGCGGCTGTACCGGACGGGAGACCGGGTGCGCTGGCTCTCCGACGGGAACCTGGAGTTCCTGGGGCGGATCGACCACCAGGTCAAGGTGCGCGGCTTCCGCGTCGAGCCGGCGGAGGTCGAGGCCGCGCTGGTGGAGCACCCGGCGGTGCGGGAAGCCGCGGTGGTGGTGCGCGAGGACGCGCCGGGGGAGAAGCAGCTGGTGGGCTACGTGGTCCCGGCGCGGCGTTACCGGGCGGGCGTCGGCGGCCTCCACCACCGGCACGTGGAGCTGTGGCCCTCGCACGGCGAGGCCGGCTACTACGACGAGGCCCTCTACCTCGCCATGGCCGAGGACCACCGCCGCAACCGCGGCTACCTGGAGGCGCTGCGCCGCGTGGCGCAGGGGAAGGTGGTGGTGGACGTGGGCACGGGCGCCAAGGTGGTGCTTGCGCGCCTGGCCGTGGAGGCCGGCGCCCGCAAGGTCTACGCGGTCGAGATCAGGGAGGAGAGCTTCCGCAAGGCCCGGGCGCTCGTGCGCAGCCTCGGCCTGGAGGACCGGATCGTCGTCCTCAGGGGCGACGGGATGGAGCTGAAGCTCCCCGAGCCCGCCGACGTCTGCGTGTCGGAGCTGATCGGCTGCATCGGTGGGAGCGAGGGCGCCGTCGCCATCCTCAACACCGTCCGGGGCGCGCTCGGGCCCGACGGCGTCCAGGTGCCCCGGCGCTGCGTCACCCGGATCGCCGCCGTGGAGCTGCCGCCCGAGGTGCACTCCCGGCCCGCGCTGGAGCCCGTCCAGGCCGACTACTCCGAGAAGATCTTCGAGGCGCAGGGTCACCGCGCCGACCTCAAGATGTGCGTGCGCAACTTCCCGCACGAGGGCTTCCTCTCCGGGTCCGACGTCTTCGAGGACCTGCTCTTCACCCGGCCGCTGGAGGAGGAGTACACGAGCGGGATCGAGCTGCCGATCACGCGCGACGGCCGGATGGACGGCTTCCTGACGTGGATCCAGCTGTACGCGTGGGAGGAGCTGGACGTGGACGCGCTGGAGCACGACAGCTGCTGGCTCCCGATGTTCTTCCCGGCGTTCTACCCGGGAGTGCGGGTGAGGGCGGGGGAGGTGATCCGGGGGCGCTGCGTCGTGACCATGGCCGAGGACGGGGTGCACCCGGACTACCGGGTGGAGGGAGTGATCCGGCGGCTGGACGGGAGCGAGGAGCCGTTCGCGTACGACTCCTTCTGGCGGAGGCCGCCGGCGGCGCCGAGCGCGTTCCACGCCCGGCTCTTCCCCGACGGGACGGCGGTGGTGCGGGAGGCGCCGGAAGGGGAGGGGGAGCTGCACGTGTCGCTGGAGGAGCTGAGGGAGCACCTCCGGGCGCGGCTGCCGGAGCACATGGTGCCCCCGGTGCTGGTGCCGCTGGACGAGCTGCCGCTGACGCCCAACGGGAAGCTGGACCGGCGGGCGCTCCCGGACCCGGAGCCGGGGAGCCGGGTCCGGGTGCACGTGGAGCCGCGGACGGAGACGGAGGAGGTCCTGAGCGGGATCTGGTGCGGGGTGCTGCGCGTGGACCGGGTAGGGGTGCGGGAAAGCTTCTTCTCGCTGGGAGGGCACTCCCTGCTCGCGATGCGGGTCGTCTCGCGCGTGCGGCAGACGCTGGGGGTCGAGCTCCCGCTCCGCGCCCTCTTCGAGGCCACCACCGTGGCCGCGCTCGCGCAGCGCGTCGACGCGCTCCGCGCGCGCCGGCGCCGCCTCCGCGCCGCCCATCGAGCGGGTGTCGCGGGAGGGGCCGGTCCGGGCGTCGTTCGCGCAGCAGCGGCTCTGGCTGGTGGACCGGATGGAGCCGGGGAGCCCCGTCTACAACATGCCGCACGCCCTGCGGCTGCGCGGCCCGCTGGACGTGGGCGCGCTGCGGCGGAGCCTGGACGCGCTGGTGGCGCGCCACGAGACGCTGCGCACCACGCTCGCGGAAGCGGGCGGCGAGCCGGTGCAGGTGATCCACGCTCCCGCCCCCGTGGCGCTGGAGGTCGTCGAGGTCGCGGGGGAGGCGGAGGCGGCGCGCCTCGCCGCCGAGGAGGCGGTGCGCCCCTTCGACCTGGCGGCCGGCCCGCTGCTGCGGAGCACGATGCTCCGCCTGGGCGAAGACGACCACGTGCTGCTCTTCACGATGCACCACGTGGTCAGCGACGGGTGGAGCATGGACGTGCTGGTGCGCGAGGTAGCCGTCCTCTACGCCGCCTTCTCCGCCGGGAAGGAGCCGGCGCTCCCGGAGCTGCCGGTGCAGTACGCCGACTTCGCGGCCTGGCAGCGCGGCTGGCTCGCGGGGGAGGCCCTGGAGGAGCAGGTGGGGTGGTGGAGGGAGCGCCTGGAGGGGGCGCCGCCCCTGCTGGAAGTCCCCACGGACCGCCCGCGCGCCGCGGGGCAGGGCGGGCCCGCCGGGACCGTGAGGCTGGCGCTCTCCCCGGAGCTCACCCGGGGACTGCGCGCGCTCGGCCGGCGCGAGGGCGCTACGCTGTTCATGACGGCGCTGGCCGGCTGGCAGGCGCTGCTCTCGAAGTACTCCGGGCAGGATGACGTGGTGGTGGGCACCCCCGTGGCGGGGCGCTCGCGGGCCGAGCTGGAGGGGCTGATCGGCTTCTTCGTCAACCTGCTCGCGCTGCGCGCCGGCCTGGGCGGGGACCCGAGCTGGGCCGGGCTCCTGGGGCGGGTGCGCGAGGCGGCGCTGGGGGCGTACGCCCACCAGGACCTCCCCTTCGAGCGCCTGGTGGAGGAGGTGGCGGCCGAGCGGAGCCTCGCGCACTCGCCGGTCTTCCAGGCGGTCTTCGCCCTGGAGCGGGCGCTCCGGGGCGACGAGCGGCTGACGCTGGGCGGGGTGGAGCCGGAGCCGTTCGGCGGGGGCGAGGCCGTCGCCAAGGCCGACCTGAGCCTGGTGCTGGTGGACGACGGCGAGGCGCTGACCGGGGAGCTGGCGTACCGGACCGCGCTCTGGGAGGCCGCGAGCGCCGCGCGCATGGCCGGGCACCTGGAGCTCCTCCTGGAGGCCATGGCGGCGGACCCGGCCGGCCGCGTCTCCGGGGTCCCGCTCCTGCGCGGGGCCGAGCGCGCGCAGGTGCTGGAGGCGTGGCAGGGCGCCCGCGCCCCGTTCCCGCGGGTGCCCGTCCACCGGCTCGTGGCCGAGCAGGCCGCCCGCACCCCCCACGCGGCCGCGGTCGTGGACGGCCGGCGCACCCTCGCCTACGCCGACCTGGAGCGGGAAGCCGACCGCGTCGCCCGCGCCCTCCGCGCGCGCGGCGTCGGTCCCGAGACCCGCGTCGCGGTCTGCCTGGAGCGGTCCGCCGGGCTGGCGGTCGCCCTCCTGGGCACCCTGCGCGCCGGGGGCGCCTACGTCCCGCTCGATCCCACCTACCCGCGCGAGCGCCTCGCCTTCCTGCTGGCCGACAGCGGCGCCCGGGTGGTCCTCACCCGCAGCGGCCTCGCCGACGTCCTCCCCGCCGACGGCCCCGACCGCGTCCTCCTCGACACGCTGGACGGCGACGGGGAGCCCGTCGCCGCGGCGGAGGTCGATCCGGACCAGCTGGCGTACGTCGTCTACACCTCGGGCTCCACCGGAACGCCCAAGGGGGTGATGGTCTCCCACGCGTCGCTGGCGCACATGGTGGCCTGGCACGTGGACGCCTTCGGGGTCACTCCCGCGGACCGCGCCTCGCTGGTGGCGTCGCCGGGCTTCGACGCGTCGGTGATGGAGATCTGGCCCTTCCTCGCGCGGGGAGCCTCGCTCCACCCCGTCCCCGGGGACACCCGCCTCGACCCCGGTGCCCTGCGCGACTTCGTCCTGCAGCGGGGGATCACCGTCGCGACGATGTCCACGCCGCTGGCCGAGGGGCTCCTGGGGGTGGAATGGCCGCGGGAGACGCCGCTGCGGGCTCTCCTCTGCGGCGGCGACGTGCTGGGGATGCGTCCCCGGCCCGGGCTCCCCTTCGCGCTGGTGAACTGCTACGGCCCCACGGAGGCCACGGTGAACACCGCCGTGGGGGAGGTGTCCCCGGCGGGCGACGCCCTCCCGTCGCTCGGGAGGCCGATCGCCCGGGTGCGCGCCTGCGTGCTCGACGCGCGCCTGGAGCCGGTCCCGGTGGGGGTAGCGGGCGAGCTCTGCATCGGAGGGGCCGGGGTGGCGCGGGGGTACGCGGGACGGGCGGAGCCGACCGCGGAGCGCTTCGTCCCCGACCCGTTCGGGGGTGAGCCCGGCGCGCGGCTGTACCGCTCGGGCGACCGCGTGCGGTGGCTGGCGACGGGGGAGCTGGAGTTCCTGGGGCGGACCGACCAGCAGGTCAAGGTGCGCGGCTTCCGCGTCGAGCTGGGCGAGGTGGAGGCCGCGCTGCGGGCGCATCCCTCGGTGGGCGCCGCGGCGGCGGCCGTCCGGGAGGGCGGGGCGGGGGGGAAGCGGCTGGTGGGCTACGTGGTCGCCGGCGGGGCGGAGGTCACCGGCTCGGCCGTGCGCGCGTGGCTCCGGGATCGCCTCCCCGAGCACATGGTTCCCTCCACGGTGGTGGTGCTCGACGCGCTTCCGCTCACCCGGAACGGGAAGACCGACCGGCGCGCGCTCCCGGACGCCGCGCCGGGAGGGCGAAGCGGAGCACGTGGCGCCTCGCACGGCGACCGAGGAGGTGCTGTGCGGGATCTGGGAGGAGGTGCTGGGGCTGGAGCGGGTGGGCACGGGCGACCACTTCTTCGAGGTGGGCGGCCACTCCCTCCTCGCGACCAGGGTCGTCTCCCGGATACGCGAGGCGCTCGGGACCGAGGTGCCGCTGCGGGCGCTCTTCGAGGCGCCCACGGTGGCGGAGCTGGCGGTGCGGATCGAGGCGCTGCGTTCTGCCGGCGGCGAGATGGCGCCGCCCGTCGTGCGGGTCCCGCGCGACCGTCCGCTCCCGCTGTCGTTCGCGCAGCAGCGGCTCTGGCTGGTGGACCGGATGGAGCCGGGGAGCCCCGCCTACAACATGCCAGCCGCGTTGCGGCTGCGGGGCGCGCTCGACGTGGCCGCGCTGCGGCGGAGTGTGGAGACGCTGGTGGAGCGCCACGAGGCGCTGCGCACCACGTTCGCGGAGCAGGACGGCCAGCCGGTGCAGGTGATCCACGGGGACGCGCCGGCGGTGCTGGAGGTGGTGGAGGTCGCGGGCGAGGAGGAAGCGGAGCGGCTGGCGGAGGAGGAGGCGCTGCGGCCGTTCGACCTGGCGCGCGGGCCGCTCCTGCGGGCCCTGCTGCTGCGCCTGGGCGCGGAGGACCACGTCGTCTGCTTCACGCTGCACCACGTCGTCAGCGACGGGTGGAGCATGGGCGTGCTGGTGCGCGAGGTCTCCGCCCTCTACGGCGCCTACACCCGGGGCGGGTCGCCGGGGCTGCCGGAGCTGCCGGTGCAGTACGCCGACTTCGCCGTCTGGCAGCGGGCCCGGCTCGCCGGCGAGCTCCTGGAGGCGCAGGTCGCCTGGTGGAAGGAGCGGCTGGCCGGCGCTCCGCCGCTCCTGGAGCTCCCGACGGACCGCCCGCGCACGGCGGGGACGCCGGCCGGGGCCGGGGTCCACAGGTTCACGCTGGGCTCCGGGGTGCCGGAGGGGCTGCGGGCGCTCTCGCGCCGCGCGGGCGCCACGCTGTTCATGACGACGCTGGCCGCCTGGCAGGCGCTGCTGGGCCGGTACGCGGGGCAGGAGGACGTGGTGGTGGGCTCCCCCGTCGCGGGGCGGACCCGGACGGAGCTGGAGGGGCTGATCGGCTTCTTCGTCAACATGCTCCCGCTGCGTGCCGACCTGTCCGGCGATCCCACCTTCGCGGCGCTGCTGGGGAGGGTGCGGGAGACGGCGCTGGGGGCGTACGCCCACCAGGAAGTCCCCTTCGAGCGCCTGGTGGAGGAGCTGGCGACGGAGCGCAGCCTGGCGCACGCGCCGATCTTCCAGGTCAGCTTCGCCCTGGAGCGGGCGGCGTCCGGCCACGGAGAGCTGGCGCTGGGCGGCGTGGCGCCGGAGCCGTTCGGGGACGGCGGGGCCGTCGCCAAGTTCGACCTCGACCTGACCGTCCACGACGACGGCGGTGTGCTCCGCGGCGTGATCGGCTACCGGGCGGCGCTGTTCGACGCGGAGACGATCGCGCGGATGGCGGGGCACCTGGAGACGCTCCTCGAAGGGATCGTCGCCGACCCGGAGCGCCGCCTGGCCGGGGTGTCGCTGCTGCGGGAGGGGGAGCGGGCGCAGTTGGAGGCGTGGAACGCCCCGGTGACCACGGGGCCGGCGGAGACGGTGCACGCGCTCTTCGCCGCGCAGGCCGGGTGCACGCCCGACGCCGTGGCGGTCTCCTTCCGCGACGAGTCGCTCACCTACGCGGGGCTGGACCGCCGCGCCAACCGGCTCGCGCACCACCTGCGCGCCCGCGGCGTCGGCCCTGAGGCGCGCGTGGGCGTCTGCCTGGAGCGGAGCCTGGATCTGGTCGTGGCAATCCTGGGCATCCTCAAGGTCGGGGGCGCCTACGTGCCGCTGGACCCGGCGTACCCGGCCGGGCGCCTCGCCTTCATGCTGGCCGACAGCGGGGTGGTGGTGCTGCTGACGCAGGAGGCGCTCCTGGAGCGGCTCCCGGAGTACGGGGGCGAGGTGGTGTGCCTGGACCGCGACCGGGACGCGATCGACTCGGAGAGCGGGGAGGCGCCCGACGTGGAGGTCACGCCGGAGCACCTGTTCTACGTGATCTACACCTCGGGCTCCACGGGCCGGCCCAAGGGGACGGAGGTGCCGCACCGGGCGGTCCCGGGCTTCATCCGGGGCGTGGAGTACGTGCGGTGGGACGCGGAGCAGGTGCTGCTCCAGCACTCCTCGCTCTCGTGGGACGCGCTGACGCTGGAGCTGTGGCCGGCGCTGCTGACGGGGGGGAGATGCGTGCTGTATCCGGGCGAGTCGGCGGACCTGGCGGGGCTGGAGGCGGAGGTGGAGGCGCGCGGGGTGACGACGCTGTGGATGACGGCGGCGCTCTTCAACCTGGCGGTGGACACGCGGCCGGGGCTGCTGGGGCGCGTGCGGCAGGTGATGGTGGGGGGCGAGGCGGTGTCGGCGGCGCACGCGCGGCGGGCGCTGGAGGCGGTGCCGGGGCTGCGGCTGGTCAACGGGTACGGGCCGAGCGAGTGCACGGTCTTCACCGCGTGCCAGGTGCTGACGCCGGAGGTGGCGGGCGGGGCGAGCCTCCCCATCGGCCGTCCGGTGGGGGACCGGCGGGTGTACGTGCTGGACGCGGAGCGCGAGCGGGTGCCCGTGGGCGTCCCCGGCGAGCTGTACGTGGGGGGACCGGCGGTGCCCCGCGGGTACCGGGGGCAGCCGGAGCTGACGGCGGAGAGGCTGGCGCCGGACGCGCTCTCGGCGGAGCCCGGAGCGCGGCTGTACCGTACGGGAGACCGGGTGCGGTGGCTCTCCGACGGCAGCCTGGAGTTCCTGGGGCGGATGGACCGGCAGGTCAAGGTGCGGGGCTTCCGGGTGGAGCCGGGGGAGATCGAGGCCGCGCTGCGGGAGCACGCGGGGGTGAGGGAGGCGGCGGTGGTGGCGCGGGAGGGGGGCTTGGTGGCGTACGTGGCGGGGGAGGTCGCGGGGGCGGAGCTGCGGGCGCACCTCCGGGGGCGGCTGCCGGAGCACCTGGTGCCGGGGGCGTACGTGGCGCTGGAGAGGCTTCCTCTCACGGCCAACGGGAAGGTGGACCGGGGCGCGCTCCCGGCGCCGGAGCAGGAGACAAAGGCGTACGTGGCGCCGCGCACCCCCACCGAGGAGGTGCTGGCGGGGATCTGGGCGGAGGTGCTGGGCGTGGATCGCGTCGGCGTGGAGGAGGGCTTCTTCGAGCTGGGGGGGCACTCGCTCCTGGCGGCGCAGGTGGTCTCGCGCGTGCGGCGGACGTTCGGGGTGGAGCTGCCGCTGCGGGCGCTCTTCGAGGCGCCCACCGTCGCCGGGCTGGCCGGGAGCATCGAGGCGCTCCGGGGGGACGGCGCCTCGTCGGCACCCGCCATCGAGCGGGCGCCGCGCGACCGGCCGCTCCCCGCCTCGTTCGCGCAGCGGCGCCTCTGGTTCATCCAGCAGATGGAGCCGGAGGGCGTCGCCTACAACATGCCGCACGTCCTCCGGCTCCACGGCCGGCTGGACCCGGACGCGATGGCGGGCGCCCTCTCCGACCTGGCCGCGCGGCACGAGACGCTGCGCACCGTCTTCGCGACCGTGGACGGCGAGCCGGTGCAGGTGGTGCAGCCGGCCGCGCCGCGCCACCTCCCCGTGCACGACCTGCGCGTGCTCCCGGAGGAGGAGCGCGCCGCCGAGCTCCGCCGCCGCGTGCGCGCCGAGGCGGCGCTCCCCTTCGACCTGGCGCGCGGGCCGCTGATGCGCGCCGGGCTCCTCCGCGTGGACGAGGAGGAGTGGGTGCTCCTCCTGACGCTGCACCACGTCGTCGGCGACGGCTGGAGCACCGGCATCCTCCTGCGCGAGACCTCCGCGCTCTACGAGGCGCGCCGGAGCGGCGCGGACGCCGGCCTCCCGCCGCTCCCGGTGCAGTACGCCGACTTCGCGGTCTGGCAGCGCGCGTGGCTGGCCGGCGAGGTCCTGGACCGGCAGCTCGCCTGGTGGCGCGCGGAGCTGGCGGGCGCCCCCCCGGTGCTGGAGCTCCCGGTCGACCGGCCGCGCCCCGCGGTGCAGGGAAGCCGCGAGGGGTACCAGGGGCTCACGCTCCCCGCCTCCACGGCGCGCGCGCTCCGGGAGCTGTCCCGGCGCGAGGGGGCCACGCTCTTCATGACGCTCCTGGCGGCGTGGCAGCTCCTCCTGGCCCGCTACGCCGGGGAGGACGACGTCAGCGTGGGGACCCCCGTCGCCGGGCGGACGCGGCTGGAGACGGAGGGGCTGATCGGCCTCTTCGTCAACACGCTGGTTCTGCGCGCCCGGCCGAGGCCGGAAGGGCCGTTCCCGGAGCTGCTGCGGCAGCTCCGGGAGAGCACGCTGGGAGCGTACGCCCACCAGGACCTCCCCTTCGAGAAGCTGGTGGACGAGCTGGCTCCGCAGCGGAGCCTGACGCACACGCCGCTCTTCCAGGTGATGTTCTCCTTCCGGAGCCACGAGCGCGCCGCCGCCTGGAGCGGCTCGCTGCGCCTGGAAGGGATCGCGGACGAGGGGGGCGCCGCCAAGTTCGACCTGAGCCTGGACCTCGCGGAGAGCGGGGACGAGGTGGCCGGAACGATCTCGTACCGCGAGGAGCTGTACGACGCCGCCACCGTCGAGCGGATGGCGGGGCACTTCGCCACGCTGGCGGCCGGGATCGCGGCGCATCCCGACCGCCCCCTCGCCGCGATCCCGATGCTGGGGGAGGCGGAGCGCCGCCGGATCGTGGAGGAGTGGAACGCGACGGAGCGCGCCTTCCCGCGCGACCTCTGCGTCCACCAGGCGTTCGAGGCGCAGGCCGCGCGCACGCCGGAGGCGGTCGCCCTGGTGTTCCGCGGCGAGGAGGTGTCCTACGCCGAGCTGGACCGCCGCGCCGAGCGCCTGGCCGGCGCTCTCCGACGGCGCGGGGTGGTCCCCGAGGCTCGGGTGGGGGTGTGCGTGGAGCGCTCGGCCGGGATGGTGGTGGCGCTCCTGGGCGTCCTCAAGGCCGGCGGCGCCTACGTCCCCCTCGACCCGTCCTACCCGCGCGAGCGCCTGGCGCACGTAGTCCGCGACTCCGGCATCGGCGTGGCAGTCGCCGGGGAGCGCCAGCGCGGGGTCCTCCCGGAGGGAGTCGAGGTGGTCGGGGTGGACACCCCTCACCCCCCGGCCCCCTCTCCCACAAGGGGAGAGGGGGAGCACGACGTCACCCCCGACAACCTGGCCTACGTCATCTACACTTCCGGCTCCACCGGGCAGCCCAAGGGCGTCGGCGTCACGCACCGCAACGCGCTGAGCTTCTTCGCGGCCATGGACGAGCGCGTGGGCGGCGAGGCGGGGACGTGGCTGGCGGTCACCAGCATCTCCTTCGACATCTCGGTGCTGGAGCTGCTCTGGACGCTGGCGCGCGGCTTCCGGGTGGTGGTGCACGCCGGGAGCGCGGCGGCGCCCGCGCGCCCGCGGCGCTCCACCCGGCCGGTGGAGTTCTCGCTCTTCTACTTCGCCAGCGGGGGGAGCGACGCCGGGGCGGACGGCTACCGGCTCCTGATGGAGGGGGCGAAGTTCGCCGACCGGAACGGCTTCGCGGCGGTGTGGACGCCGGAGCGGCACTTCCACGCCTTCGGCGGGCTGTACCCCAACCCGTCGGTGACCGGCGCCGCCGTGGCGGCGGTGACGGAGCGGGTGGGGATCCGCGCGGGGAGCGTGGTCCTCCCGCTGCACTCCCCCGTGCGCGTGGCGGAGGAGTGGGCGGTGGTGGACGTGCTGTCGCGGGGGCGGGTGGGGATCTCCTTCGCCTCCGGGTGGCACGCGGACGACTTCGTCCTGGCGCCCGCCCGCTACGCCGACCGCAGGGAGGTGATGCTCCGCGGGATCGAGGAGGTGCGGAGCCTGTGGCGCGGCGACGCGGTGCGCCTCCCCGGGGGGACCGGCGCCGAGGTGGAGGTGCGCACCCTCCCGCGCCCGGTCCAGTCCGAGCTCCCGGTGTGGATCACCGCCGCCGGGAGCCCGGAGACGTTCGAGGCCGCGGGGGAGCGCGGGTACAACGTCCTCACCCACCTCCTGGGGCAGACCGTCGAGGAGCTGGCGCGCAAGGTCGCGCTGTACCGCGACTCGCTCCGGCGCCACGGGCACGACCCGGAGGCCGGACGCGTGGCGCTGATGCTCCACACCTTCGTGGGGGAGAGCGAGGAGGCGGTGCGCAGGACGGTGCGCGAGCCCTTCAAGCGCTACCTCGCCAGCTCCGTGGGGCTGATCCGGAACCTCGCGCAGTCGATGGGGGGAGTGGACTTCGACGCGCTGGCGCCGGAGGACATGGACGCGCTCCTGGAGCACGCCTTCGAGCGCTACTACGGCTCGGCCGGGCTGATGGGGACGGCCGAGCAGTGCCTGGAGACGGTGGAGCGGCTCCGGGAGGTCGGGGTGGACGAGCTGGCGTGCCTGGTGGACTTCGGGGTGGAGACGGAGGCCACGCTCGCCGCGCTGGAGCGCCTGGACGAGGTGCGCCGCCGCGCGACGGAGCCCGCGCCGGAAGGCGAGGACGAGGGGACGCTGGCGGAGCAGCTCCTCCGCCACGGGGCCACGCACCTCCAGTGCACCCCGTCCACGCTGCGGACGGTCCTCCCCGACCCGGACGCCGCGCGCGCGCTCGGCGGGCTGCGGAAGCTGCTGCTGGGGGGAGAGGCGCTCCCGGCGCCGCTGGCGGCGGAGGCGCTGGCCGCCGGGGTCGGCGAGCTGCACAACATGTACGGGCCGACCGAGACCACCGTCTGGTCGGCCACGCACCGGGTCGAGTCGGCGGAGGGCGGGATCGCGGTGGGGACGCCGGTCGCCAACACCCGCATCCACGTGGTGGACCGGGGGATGGAGCCGGTCCCGCCGGGGGTTCCCGGCGAGCTGCTCATCGGGGGCGAGGGCGTGGCGCGGGGCTACCTGGGGCGCCCCGGGCTGACGGCGGAGCGCTTCGTCCCCGACCCCTTCGCGCACGTGCCCGGAGAGCGGCTGTACCGCACCGGCGACCTGGCGCGCCGCCGCCCGGACGGGCTCCTGGAGGTGGTGGGGCGCGCGGACGAGCAGGTCAAGGTGCGCGGGCACCGCATCGAGCCCGGCGAGGTGGAGGCGGCTCTGGAGGCCCACCCCGCCGTGGCCGAGGCGGCCGTGGTGGCGCGCGAGGACGCGCCGGGGGAGCGCCGGCTGGTGGCCTACCTCGTCGCCGCCCCGGCCGCCGGCGCGCCGTCCTCCGCGGAGCTGCGCGGCTGGCTCCGCGAGCGGCTCCCGGAGTACATGGTGCCGTCGGCGCTCGTCGCGCTGGAGCGGCTCCCGCTCACGCCCAACGGGAAGCTGGACCGCCGCGCGCTCCCGGCGCCCGACGCCGCGGGGCGCGGCGGCGAGCGGGCGTTCGCCGCTCCCCGCACCCCCCTGGAGGAGACGCTGGCGGGGGTGTGGGCGCAGGTGCTGCGCGTGGAGCGGGTGGGCGTGCACGACAACTTCTTCGAGTCGGGGGGCGACTCCATCCTTTCCATCCAGCTGGTGGCGCGCGCCGCCCGGGCGGGGGTGCGCGTGACCCCGCGGCAGGTCTTCCAGCACCAGACGGTGGCGGAGCTGGCGGCGGTGGCCGGGACGACGGCCGCGGCCGCGGCGGAGCAGGGGGCGGTGGTCGGCGCGGTCCCGCTGACGCCGATCCAGAGCTGGCTCCTGGAGCAGGAGCTCCCCGAGCCCTGGCACTACAACCAGGCGGTGCTGCTCACGCCGCGCGAGGTGCTGGACGCCGCGCCGCTGGCGCGCGCGGTGGCCGCGCTGCAGCTCCACCACGACGCGCTCCGCCTGAGGTTCACCCGCGGCGCGGAGGGGTGGAGCCAG
Organism: uncultured Gemmatimonadales bacterium; assembly: GCA_963733105.1. GTDB lineage: Bacteria > Gemmatimonadota > Gemmatimonadetes > Longimicrobiales > Longimicrobiaceae > JAFAYN01. The sequence continues at coordinate 71,468 of CAVTCB010000023.1, forward strand.
GAGAGCGCCGGGGTGGGCGGCCGGGCGCCGTTCTCGGTGGTCGACCTCGCCGGCGTTCCCCGGGAGTCGCTGTCCGCGGAGATCGAGGGGGCGGCCCGGACGCTCCAGGCCGGGCTCCACCTGGCCCGCGGCCCCGTCGTCCGCGTCGGGCTGATGGAGTGCGGGGCGGGGGAGCCGCAGCGCCTGATGGTCGTCGCGCACCACCTGGTCGTGGACGGCGTCTCCTGGCGCGTGCTCCTGGAGGACCTGGAGGCGGCGTACCGGGGGATCGCACTCCCGCCCAAGACCACCTCCTTCCGCGAGTGGGCGGAGCGGCTGGCGGAGCACGCCGCGTCGGACGCCCTCGCCGCCGAGCTGCCGTACTGGACCGACGCGCGCCGCCTGGACGTGGCCCCGCTCCCGGTGGACCGCGACGGGCCGGACCCGGAGTCGGGGGTGCGCGTGGCGACCGTCCGCTTCACGGCGGAGGAGACGCGGGCGCTCCTCCACGAGGCGCCGGCCGCCTACCGCACGCAGGTCAACGACCTCCTCCTGGCCGCCCTCGCCCGCGCGCTGGCGGCGTGGACGGGCGGACGGCGCGTGCTGGTGAGCCTGGAAGGGCACGGCCGCGAGGAGCTGTTCGGGGGCGTGGACCTGTCGCGGACCGTGGGGTGGCTCACCTCGCTCGTCCCGGTGCTCCTGGAGGTGGACCGGACCGCGGGGCCCGGCGAGGCGCTGAAGTCGGTCAAGGAGCAGCTGCGCGCGGTGCCCGAGCGCGGCGTCGGGTACGGCGTGCTCCGCTACCTGCACCCCGACCCCGCCGTGCGCGGGCGTCTCGCCGCGCTCCCCCCCGCGGAGGTGCTCTTCAACTACCTGGGGCAGCTCGACGGCGCGCTCGGCGGCGACGGGCTCTTCCGGCCGGCGGAGGAGTCGCACGGCCCCGACCGCGGCCCCCGCGGGACGCGCGGGCACCGGGTGGAGGTGACCGGGGTGGTGTTCGGCGGCGAGCTGAGCATGAGCTGGCTGTACGGCGCGGAGGTGCACGACCGCGCCACCGTGGAGCGCGTCGCGGAGCGGTTCGCCTCCGAGCTGCGGGCCCTGGTCGCGCACTGCCGCGAGCCGGACGCGGGCGGGGCCACCCCGTCCGACTTCCCGCTGGCGCGGCTGGCGCAGGCGGAGCTGGACGCCCTCCTGGGGAGCGGACGCGGGGTGGAGGACGTGTACCCGGCGACCCCCATGCAGGAGGGGCTGCTCTTCGAGACCCTGTACGCGCCCGCGGCGGGCCTCTACGTGGGACAGCTCGCCGTGGTGCTGCGGGGAGAGCTGGACGCGGCGGCGCTGGAGCGGGCGTGGCAGGGCGCGGCGGCGCGGCACGAGGTGCTGCGCGCGGGCTTCCGCTGGGAGGGGCTGCCCCGGCCGCTGCAGGTCGTCCGCCGCGAGGCGCGGGTGCCGTTCCGGCGGGAAGAGCTGCGCGGGATCGGCGCGGCGGAGCAGGAGGCGCGGATCACCCGCTACCTGGAAGAGGACCGGCGCGAGGGGTTCGACCTGGCGGAGGCGCCGCTGATGCGGGTGGCGCTGTTCCGCACGGGCGAGCGGGAGCACCAGATGGTGTGGACGCACCACCACCTGATCCTGGACGGGTGGAGCCTCCCGGTGCTCCTCCGCGACGTGCTGGAGCTGTATTCCGCGCACCTGCGGGGCGAACGGGCCGGACCGGGCGGCGCGCGGCCGTACCGCGAGTTCGTGTCGTGGCTCGCCGGGCGCGACATGGCGCGCGCGGAGGCGTTCTGGCGGACGGCGCTGGCCGGGCTCACCGCTCCGACGCCGCTCCCGGGCCCGGGGGTGGGGAAGGGGGGCGGCGCCCCGGGACAGCGGGAGGTGAAGCGGGAGCTCGGGGCCGCGCTGACGGGAGCGCTGCAGGAGCAGGCGCGCCGGCTGGGGGTGACGCTGGGCACGCTGGTGCAGGGCGCGTGGGCGCTGCTGCTGTCGCGCCACGCGGGCGAGGAGGAGGTGGTGTTCGGGGCCACGGTCGCGGGGCGGCCGGCGGAGCTGGAGGGAGTGGAGGAGATGGTGGGGCTGTTCATCAACACCCTCCCCGTGCGGGTGAGGGTGGAGGGGGCGGCGACGCTGCGGGAGTGGCTGCAGCGGCTGCAGGCCGAGCAGGTGGAAGCGCGGGAGCACGAGTACGCGCCCCTGGCGGAGATCCAGAGGTGGAGCGGAGTCCCCGCCGGTGAGCCCCTGTTCGAGAGCCTGGTGGCCTTCGAGAACTACCCCGTGGGGACGGGCACGGGCGAAGGGGCGGGAGAGCTGCGGCTGTCGGTGAGCCGGAGCGTGCAGGAGAACGGCTTTCCGCTGGTGCTGACCGCCATCCCCGGCGACCGGCTCGCCCTGGAGCTGCGCCACGACCCCGGGCGGGTCGCGCCGGAGACGGCGCGGGAGCTGGCACGACACCTGGAGACCGTGCTCGAAGGGATGGCCGGGGACGCGGGGAGGAGGCTCGCGCAGCTCTCGCTCCTCGGCGACGACGAGCGGGCGAGGGTGCTGGAGGCCGGGCGCGGGGGCGAGCGCCCGTTCGCGCGGGAGGCGCTGGTCCACGAGCTGGTGGCCGCGCGCGCCGCGGCGGCGCCCGACCTCCCCGCGGTCGCGTGCGGCGCCCGCACCCTCACCTACCGCGAGCTGGACGGCGCGTCCGCCCGCCTCGCCTCGCGCCTCCGGGCGGCGGGCGCGGGGCCGGAGACGCCGGTGGCCGTCTTCCTGGACCGCTCGGCGGAGCTGGGCGTGGCGCTGCTCGCCGTCCTCCGCGCCGGGGGCGCCTTCCTCCCGCTGGACCTGGCGTCCCCGCGCGAGCGGCTGGAATACCTGCTGGAGGACAGCGGCGCCCGCGTGGTCGTGACGCGCTCGGATCTCGCCGGCCGGCTCCCCGCCGGCTCCGCCCGGGTCGTGTGCGTGGACGAGGACGAGCCGGACCCCGTGGACGCCGCCGGGGCGGTGCGGGTCGGCTCCGAGGCGCTCGCCTACCTGATCTACACCTCCGGCTCCACCGGCCGCCCCAAGGCGGTGATGGTGTCGCACCGCTCGCTCGTCTGCTTCATCGACGGCATCCGCGAGAGGGTCGGCTACACCCCCGCCGACCGGGTGCTGCAGTTCGCCTCGCCGGCCTTCGACGTGATGATCGAGGAGGTCTTCCCCCCGTGGGCGAGCGGCGCGTGCGTCGTCTTCCCGGAGCGGGAGGCGCCGGGCTCGCCGCGGGAGCTGCAGCGCCTGCTGGAGGCCCAGCGGGTCACCATCGCCGAGCTCCCCACCGCGTTCTGGCACGAGTGGGTGCGGGAGACGGCGGAGGACGGGGGCGCGCTCCCGGAGGCGCTGCGGCTGGTGGTCATCGGGAGCGAGCGGGTGCTCCCCGAGCGCCTGGCGCAGTGGGCCGGGCTGGGGAAGCCGCTCCTGCACGGGTACGGCCTCACCGAGACGACGGTCGCCACCACCACGGTGCGCCTGGAGGCGGGCGACGACGGCTCCCGCTGGTCGGGCCTGCCGATCGGGGTCCCGCTCCCGAACGCGGAGGCGCACGTCCTGGACGGGCGGGGCGAGCCGGTGCCGGCGGGCGTCCCCGGCGAGCTGTACCTGGGCGGCGAGGTGCTGGCGCGCGGCTACCGCGGGCACCCCGCGCTGACCGCCGGGCGCTGGGTCCCGCACCCCTTCACGGCGACGCCCGGCGCGCGGCTGTGCCGCACGGGGGACCGGGTGCGCCGGCTCCCGGACGGGAACCTGGAGTTCCTGGGGCGCGTCGACCACCAGGTCAAGATCCGCGGCTTCCGCATCGAGCCCGGAGAGATCGAAGCCGTCCTCGGCGCGCACCCGGCGGTGCGGGAGGCCGCGGTCGTGGTCCGGGAGGACGCGCGCGGGGAGAAGACCCTGGTGGGGTACGTGTCCGCCGGGTCCGGGGAGGAGGTCGCGGCGGAGGCGCTGCGCGCCTGGCTGCGGGAGCGTCTCCCGGAGCACATGGTCCCGGGCGCGTACGTGGCGCTGGAGCGTCTCCCCCTGACCCCCAGCGGCAAGCTGGACCGGGGCGCGCTCCCCGCTCCCGAGTGGACCGGAGGGGCGGAGTACGCGGCGCCCCGCACGGCCACGGAGGAGGTGCTGGCCGGGATCTGGGCGGAGATCCTGGGCGCGGACCGCGTGGGCGTGGAGGCGAGCTTCTTCGAGCTGGGCGGGCACTCGCTCCTCGCCATGCAGGTCGTCTCCCGCGTGCGCCGCTCTCTCGGGGCCGAGCTGCCGCTGCGGGTGCTCTTCGAGGAGCCCACGGTGGCCGCGCTCGCGCGCCGGGTGGACGCGCTCCGGCGAGCCGGCGCCGCGGCCGCGCCCCCCATCGAGCGGGTGCCGCGCGAGGGGGCGCTCCCGGCGTCCTTCGCGCAGCAGCGGCTCTGGTTCATGGACCGGCTCGATCCCGGGAGCGCCGCGTACAACATGCCCTTCGCGCTGCGGCTGCGCGGCGCTCTCGACGTCGCGGCGCTGCGGGCCGGCCTGGACGCGCTGGTGGAGCGGCACGAGCCGCTGCGCACCACGCTCGCGGAACGGGACGGGGAGCCCGTGCAGGTGGTCGGTCCGGCCGCGCGGGGCGCGCTCCCGGTCGTGGAGCTGGGCCGCCTCGGCGCGGAGGCGCGCGAGCGGGAGGCGGAGCGGCTCGCGGGAGCCGAGGCGATGCGGCCGTTCGACCTGGCGGCCGGGCCGCTCCTCCGCACCGTGCTCCTGCGGCTCGGGGCGGAGGACCACGTGGTCTGCCTCACCCTGCACCACGTGGTGACCGACGGGTGGAGCATGGGGGTGCTGGTGCGCGAGCTCTCGGCGGCGTACGCGGCGTTCGGCCGGGGCGAGGAGCCGCGTCTCCCCGGGCTGCCGGTGCAGTACGCGGACTACGCCGTCTGGCAGCGCGGCTGGCTCTCGGGCGCGGCCCTGGAGGCGCAGGCGGGGTGGTGGAGGGAGCGCCTGGCCGGCGCGCCCCCGCTCCTGGAGGTGCCGACCGACCGCCCCCGCGCGGCGGGCCGGGGCGTCCTCGCCGCGACCCACGAGCTCACGCTCCCGGCGGCGACGTCGCGCGGGCTGCGGGCGCTCGCCCGCCGCGAGGGCGCGACGCTGTTCATGACGATGCTGGCCGGGTGGCAGACCCTCCTGGCGCGCTACGCGGGGCAGGACGACGTGGTCGTCGGCACCCCGGTGGCGGGGCGGACGCGGAGCGAGCTGGAGGGGCTGATCGGCTTCTTCGTCAACATGCTGGCCCTCCGCGCCGACCTGTCCGGGGAGCCCACCTTCGCCGACCTCCTGCGCCGGGTGCGGGAGGCGGCGCTGGGGGCGTACGCCCACCAGGACCTCCCCTTCGAGCGGCTGGTGGCGGAGCTGGCGGTGGAGCGCGGCCTCACGCACACGCCCGTCTTCCAGGCCGTCTTCTCCCTGGACCGGGCGGAGGGCGCGGGGGAGGAGGGCCTGTCGCTGCCGGGGGTCCGGGCGGAGCCGTTCGGGGACGGCGAGGCCGCGGCCAAGTTCGACCTGAAGCTGGCGGTCGTGGAGCGCGGGGAGGAGCTCGCCGCGGCGCTGGTGTACCGGGCCGCGCTCTTCGACGCCGCGACCGCCGCCCGGATGGCGGAGCACCTGGAGGTGCTCCTGGAGGCGGTGGCGGGCGACCCGGGGCGCCGGGTGGGCGAGGTGCCGCTGATGCGCGAGGCGGAGCGGGCGCAGGTGCTGGAGGCGTGGAACGACACGTCGGCCCCCTTCGCGGAGGGGCTCTGCCTGCACGAGGCCTTCGCCGCGCAGGCGGCCCGCACGCCGCGGGCCCTCGCCGTGGTCGCGGGCGGCCGCGCGCTCACCTACGCCGAGCTGGACGCGCGCGCCAACGCCCTCGCGCACCGGCTCCGCGCGCGGGGGGTCGGGCCGGAGGTCCGCGTGGGGCTCTTCGCGGAGCGTTCGGTGGAGACGCTGGTCGGCATCTGGGGGATCCTCAAGGCGGGCGGCGCGCTCGTGCCGCTCGACCCGGAGCACCCGGCCGACCGCACCCGGTACCTGCTGGAGGACGCCGGCGTCCGGGTCGTCCTCGCGCGGGGGCGCCTCGCGGCGGCGCTCCCGCCCGGCGTGGACGCCGTCGTCCTGGACGGCGAGCCGGAGACGGCGGGCGCGGCGCCCGAGAGCGGCGCCGTGCCGGAGAACGCGGCGTACGTCCTCTACACCTCGGGCTCCACGGGGCGCCCCAAGGGAGTGGTGGTCGAGCACCGCTCCGTGATGAACCTGCACGCGGCGCTCGACCGGGCCGTGTACGGCGGGCGGCGCGCGCGGGTGAGCGTGAACGGGCCGTTCACCTTCGACACCTCGGTCAAGCAGTGGGTGCAGCTCCTGGGGGGGAGCACGCTCCACGTGGTCCCGGACGAGGCGCGGTACGACGCGGAGGCGCTCGGCTCCTGGCTTCGCGAGACCGGGGTGGAGGTCCTCGACTGCACTCCCGCGCAGCTCCGGGTGCTCCTCGCCGAGGGGCTGCTGGAGAGGCTGGGCCCCACCCCCACGGAGGTGCTGGTGGGGGGCGAGGCCGTGGACGACGCGCTCTGGGCGGAGCTGTCCGCCCGCACGGAGCGGCGCTTCCACAACCTGTACGGCCCCACGGAGTGCACGGTCGACGCCTCGCTCTGCCGGGTGGACGGGGGGGAGAGGCCGGGGATCGGGCGTCCGCTCGCCAACGTGCGGACGTACGTGCTGGACGCGCGGCTCCAGCCGGTCCCCGTCGGCGTCCCCGGCGAGCTGTACGTGGGCGGCGCCGGGGTCGCGCGCGGCTACCTGGGGCGGCCCGGCCTGACCGCGGAGCGCTTCGTCCCCGACCCGTTCGGGGGGGAGCCGGGGGCGCGGCTGTACCGCACGGGCGACCGGGTGCGGTGGACGGGGGAGGGGAGCCTGGAGTACTTCGGGCGCGTGGACCTGCAGGTGAAGCTGCGCGGCTACCGGATCGAGCCGGGCGAGGTGGAGGCGGTCCTGCGCGACGCCGCGGGGGTGGCCGACGCGGTGGTGCGGGTCCGCGACGGCCGCCTGGCGGCCTACGTGGTCGCGGCCGACGGGGCCGCGCCCACCCCGGCGGAGCTTCGGGCGCACGCGGCGTCGCGGCTCCCGGAGCACATGGTCCCGGGCGTCTGGGTGAGGCTCGACGCGCTCCCGCTGACGGCGCACGGCAAGGTGGACCGGCGCGCGCTCCCGGCGCCGGCGCCGGCGGGCGGGGAGGCGTACGTGGCGCCGCGCACCGGGACCGAGGAGCAGCTCTGCGCCATCTGGGCCGAGGTGCTCGGGGTGGGGCGCGTGGGGGTGCACGACGACTACCTCGCGCTGGGCGGACACTCGCTGCTGGCGACCCGCATCGTCTCCCGGGTGCGGGAGGTGATCGGGGCCGAGCTCCCGCTCCGGGTCGCCTTCCAGGCTTCCACCGTGGCGCAGCTCGCCGAGTGGGTGGAGGCGAACCGCCCGGAGCACGGGCTGGAGGCGTGGGAGGTGGAGGAGGAGAAGGAGCTGCTCGCGGGCCTCTCGGACGAGGAGGTGCGGCGGATGCTGCAGGAGATGTAGCCATGGGGGCGCCCCTGGCGTGAGGGGCGGCTCCGCGGGTAGACTTCGCCGGCCGCCGCCTCTCCACTCCATTCGTCCGGTTCATGACAGACTCCCTCCCGCCTCCCCGCGGGCGCTCGCTCACCACCTGGTCGCTGGCGGCGCTCGGAGCCGGCCTGGCCCTCGGCGCGCTGGGGCACGCGCTGGGGGGCGAGCCCTTCCGGTGGATCGCCGCGGCCACGGGTCCGCTCGGCGGGCTGTGGATGGCGGCGCTGCAGGCGACGGTGCTCCCGCTGGTGGTGACCTACCTCCTCGCGGCGGTGGTCGGCGCGCGCGGCCACGAGTCGGTGGGAGCGCTCGGCGGCCGGGCGGTGCTCCTGTTCGTCGCCATGCTCGTGGCTGCGGGGGTGTTCACCCTGACGGCGGGGCCGGCGCTCATCGCGCTCTACCCGGTGGACGCGGCGATGCTGGCGTCGCTGAAGGGGACGGTGGTGGTCCCCGAGGCGGCCCGCGCGTCGGCGGCGGCCGGCGGCGGCTCCCTGGGGGAGTGGGTGGCCGGGCTCCTCCCGCGCAACCTGTTCCGGGCCGCCGCGGACGGCGAGATCCTCCCGCTCCTGGCCTTCACCGCGCTCTTCGGGGTCGCGGTGACGCGCCTCCCGGGGGAGCAGCGGGAGCCGCTCGCCCGGGTGTTCCAGGGGCTGGCGGCGGCCATGCTGACGGTGGTCCGCTGGGTCCTCCGGTTCACCCCGCTCGGGGTGTTCGCCTTCACCTACGCGCTGGCGCTGGACAGCGGCGGGCGCGCCGCGGGGCTCCTGGGGGCGTTCGTGGTGATCCAGTCGGGGCTCATGCTCCTGTTCACGGCGGTGCTCTACCCGCTGACCGCGGCGGGGGGGCGCGTCTCCATCCGCGACTTCGCGCGGGCGGTGGCGCCGGCGCAGGTGGTGGCGGTGAGCACCCGCTCGTCGGTGGCGTCGCTCCCGGCGCTCCTGGAGGGCGCCCGCGAGCGGCTGCGCCTCCCGCCGGTGGCCACGGGGTTCGTGCTCCCGCTCTCGAACTCGCTCTTCAAGGTCAACCGCACCGTCTCCAGCACCGCGAAGCTCCTCTTCCTGGCGCACGTCTACGGGCTCCCGCTGGGCGCGGGGACGATCGCCGGCTTCCTGGTCACCGTGATCCTCCTGAGCTTCGGGGAGGTGGGGGTGCCGGGGGGCGGCACGGCGTTCAAGACGCTCCCGGCCTACCTGGCCGCGGGGGTGCCGATCGAGGGGATCGTGATCCTGGAAGCGGTGGACGTGATCCCCGACATCTTCAAGACGCTGCTGAACGTCACCGGCCAGATGAGCGCGGCCACGCTCCTTTCCCGGTCGAGCCGGAACGTCCCGGCCGGGGAGCCGGCGTGAGGCGCTCGCTGGCGCTCCCCCTGGGGCTCCTGCGCCGCGAGCGCGGGCTGCTGGTCCGCTTCGCGGCGGCCTCGCTGGGGCGCACGGCGCTCACCGCGGCGTCCTTCCTCCTGGTCCGCGAGTTCCTCGGGGGGGCGGTGGGGGAGCGGGGCGGGCTCTGGACGCTGGCCGGGCTCCTCCTGGCCGCGCACCTGGGCGCGGCCGCGCTCACCTACGCGTCGCAGGTGAGCCAGCAGAAGCTGGTGAAGACCATCGAGCTGGGGGTGATGGAGCGGCTGATCCGGCAGCTCCTGGGGCTCTCCGCGGGCTTCTTCGACCGCCGCACGCACGGCGACCTGATCCAGGCGGTGCGGCAGGACGTGACGCAGCTGCGCGCCTTCACGCTCGCCGCCGCGAAGGTGGCGCTGGACTCGCTGCAGGCGGTGGGGCTGGTGGTCACGGCGGCCGTCCTGAGCCCGACGCTCGCCCTGTGCGCCTTCGTGGTGGTGCCGCTGGCGGTGGGGCCGGTGGTCCTGATCGCCCGGCGCACGCTGGCGCGCTCGTACGGGGTGCGCCGCGGGGGGGTGGTCCTGTTCGACGTGCTGCTGCAGCTCTTCGCGGGAATCCGCATCGTCAAGGTGTACGCCGGGGAGCAGGCGGAGGCGGGGCGCGCGGTGGAGCGCGCCCGCCGCTACTTCGACGAGCTGATCGCCATGGAGCGGGTGCGCGCGCTCTCGCACGTGGTGATGGAGTCGCTCGCGGGGCTCAGCCTGGTGGCCGTGGTCATCGTGGGCGGCTTCCAGGTGATGCGGGGCGCGCTGGGGTGGCCGGAGCTGCTGGCCTTCCTGATGGCGGCGCGGGCGGCGCAGGGCCCGCTGGCCGGCGTCAACGCGGCGTACATGGAGATCCAGCGCAACGGCGCGAGCGTGGAGCACATCGACGCCCTGCTGCGGGAGCGCCCGGAGGTCCGCGACCGCCCCGACGCCCGTCCCCTGGCGGGGGGCCCGGAGAGCATCTCCGCCCACGGGGTGTCCTTCTCGGTCCGGGGCGAGCCGGTGCTGCGGGAGGTGTCGTTCGAGGTGCGCGCGGGGGAGACGCTGGGGGTGGTGGGCCCGTCGGGGGCGGGGAAGTCGACGCTGCTGAACCTGGTGGCCCGCTTCTACGACCCGGACGCGGGCGAGGTGCGCTTCGGCGGGGCGGACGTGCGCTCGCTGCGCCTGGCGGACGTGCAGGGGAGCCTGGCGATGGTGACCCAGGACCCGTTCCTCTTCAACACCTCCATCCGCGACAACATCCGCTGCGGGCGCCCGGGGGCGTCGGACGCGGAGGTGGAGGAGGCGGCGCGGGCGGCGGAGATCCACGACGAGGTGGCGGCGATGCCGGAGGGGTACGACACCGTGGTGGGGCACGGGGGGCGCGCCCTCTCCCGGGGCGAGGCGCAGCGGGTCAACATCGCGCGGGCCATCCTCAAGAACGCGCCGGTGCTGCTGCTGGACGAGGCCACCTCCAGCCTGGACTCGCACACGGAGGCGAAGGTGCAGCGGGCCATCGACCGGCTGGTGTCGGGGAGGCTGACGATCTCGGTGGCGCACCGGCTCTCCACGCTCCGCAGCGCGACGCGCATCCTGGTGCTGGAGAACGGGGGGGTGGCGGGGCTGGGGACGCACGCGGAGCTGCTGGAGGAGTGCCCCACGTACCGGCTCCTGTGGGAGGCGCAGGCGGAGGCGGGCCCCCGGGAGGCGGCGGTCCGGTGATCCACTTCGTGGTGCCGGCGGCGCAGGCGTTCGGGATGAGGGACTACCTGGCGTTCTGGGGGCTGGGGGTGGCGGACCGGGTGCGGATCGTCCCCTACGAGGAGCTGGTGGGGCGGACCTCGCTGGAGCGGGGCGCCTACGTGCTGGCGGCGCTGGACCAGCTGGACGAGCCGACCCTGGGGTTCGTCCGCGGGCTGCACGCGCGCGTGGCCGGGCTGGACGGCTTCCGCTTCCTCAACCACCCGGAGCGCACCCTGGGGCGCCACGCGCTGCTGGCGGAGCTGCACCGGCTGGGGTGGAACGACTTCCGCGCGGTGCGGGCGACGGAGGAGCTGTCGGGGCTCCGCTACCCGGTCTTCCTGCGGGGGGATCGGACCCACGACGGCGCGCTCACCCCGCTCCTCCGCTCGCCGCGGGAGGTGGACGAGGGGATCGGGCTCCTGGCGCTGCAGGGACGGCGGCTGCGCGACCTCCTGGCGGTGGAGTTCTGCCCCACGGCGGACGGGGACGGCTGGTACCGGAAGTTCTCGGCGTTCGCGGTGGGCGGGCGGGTGGTGCCGCGGAGCCTGGCGTACGGGCGGGAGTGGATGCTGAAGAGCCAGGGGAACGAGTACTCCCTGGAGATGGTTCTGGAGGAGCGCGACTACGTGGTGGGGAACCCGCACGGGGAGCAGCTCGCGGAGATCTTCCGCGTGGCGGGGGTGGAGTACGGCCGCATCGACTACTCGCTGCGGGAGGGGCGCATCCAGACCTGGGAGATCAACCTGAACCCCAGCATCGGCCGCGGGCTGCGCCCGCCGAGCGGCCGGGTGCCGGGGGAGCTGGAGCCGGTCCGCGACGAGACCAAGGAGCACTTCTACCGCTGCTTCCAGGCGGCGCTGGAGGCGGTGGACCTGCCGTCGTCGGGGGCTCCCGTGGAGCTGTCCGGCTTCGGCCTCCCCCGGGTGCGCGTCGCCCCCGCCGACACGCCCGCACGGGTGCTCCGCCGCCGCGTGCTCCGGCGGGCGGGGGCGGTCGCGGGGCGGGTGCTCGGCCCCGTCCGGCGGCTGGTGCTGCGGCCGGCGCTGCTCGCCGCCGTCGGCAGGAGGGTGCGGCGGCGGGGACGCTGATTCCGGGGGCGTCCTCCGCGGGCCCCCACCCGGCGGCCTTAGAGCCGCCACCCTCCCCCGTTCCGGGGGAGGGGCATCTCCAAGCCTGAACCGAGCTTCATCGTGTCGTGGCAGGCCCCCCTCCCCCCGACCCCCTCCCCCGCTCACCCGGCGCGCAGAGCCCCGCGTGAGGGATGCGAGCCCGGAGGGGCGAGACCCGCGCGCAGTTTGCGCGGGGCTCGACTCCGTTGGGAACGGTTGTATCGTTCCCTACGGAGCCGCAGCCCGACCCCGCGCCAGCGGGGGCACGCCCGAACCTTCCCGATCAATCCAAAAAGATCAGCCGCCTGCCTGCTCCAGCATCTGCCTGGTGATGTCGTTCTGCGGGATGCGGAGGGCGATCAGCGACAGCGTGCCGGTGTTGGCCCGTGCCTTCCCGAGCGCGTCTTCCAGCTCCGACATCGTGCTCACGGTGGCGCCGAAGCCGCCGCCGAACACGTCCACCAGCCGCGCGTAGTTCCACCGGTGCAGCAGGTCGAACGCCTCGGGCGGCTGGCCCTCGGTGAAGTACTTGTAGTTCACGAACGCCTGCTCGATCCCGTAGAGCGCGTTGTCGAACACGAACACGATGGCGCCCTGCCCGGCACGTACCACGTCGGCCAGCGCCTGGCACACCATCTGGAAGCCGCCGTCGCCGGTGAACACCACCGCGCGCCGCTCCGTTTCCGCGAAGCCTACCCCCAGGCACGCGCCGGTGGTGTAGCCGATGGAGTTCCATGCCGCCTGCGCGATGAACCCGCCGGCGCGGTTCACCGGGAGCTCCGCCGCGGAGTAGAGGGCGATGCTGGTGTCGGCCATCAGCACCATCCCGTCGTCGACCCACTTCTCCATCCGCTCGAAGAAGCGGTCGTAGGTCACCTGCGGGTCGGCCGTCTCCGCGGACGCGCCGGCGGGGAGCTTCGCCCGGAGCAGCGCGGGCGCGGCCGCGGCGGCCAGCGCGGGGACGGCCTCGGCGGGCGCGCCGTACTTCCGCTCGCGCAGCCGGCGGAGCAGCCCCTCCATGAAGTCGCGCAGCGGCACGCAGTCCCACACGGCGGTGCCCACGCGGACGGAGTTCCCCCAGGCCAGCGACATGGTGCCGTAGCTGTCCTTCACCAGCTGCAGGAAGTCGTCGGTCACCAGGTTGCCCAGTCCCAGCAGCCAGTCGGCCTTTTCCACCAGCCGCGCCGTCTTCGGCGTGGCCGAGGCGCCGTCGTAGCACCCCACGAAGCCGGGCGTGTTCTCGGGCACGACCCCCTTGGCCAGCAGGTCGGTGGCGAACGGGAAGCCCGTCTCGTCCACCAGCTCGAGCAGCAGGCTTTCCAGCCCGAAGCGCCGCACCTCCTGTCCTACCCAGATCACCGGGCGCTCGGCTTTCCACAGGTGCTGCAGGGTGGCGTCGAGCGCCGCGTCGAGCGATGCCGGGAGCGTGGGGAGCGGGCCGGGCTCCAGCGGGGCCGACGGTGCCGCGCAGGGGAGCGCCCACACGTTGGCGTAGACCTCGATGTACACCGGGCGCTTCCAGGTGAGCAGCGCCACGATGGCGGCGTCGATCTGCCCCGGCGCGGTGAGCGGATCGCGGATCACCTCGCGCGCCACGGTCACGTTGCGCACCGACTCCTCGTCGGCGCCGAGCGTGCCGGTGGAGTGGTGGAAGAGCACCCCCTCCCGGCGCTCGGTGGTGCGCGACTGCGACGCCGGAGCGCCGTTCACCAGCACCACCGGGACCTGCTCCACGTACGAGCCGGCCAGCGCGTTCAGGATGCTGAAGGTGCCCACCCCGAAGGTGACGCACGCCGCCCCCGCGCCGCGCTGACGGGCGTAGGCGTCCGCCGCGTAGCCGGCCTCCAGCTCGTTGCAGGTGCCCACCCGCGTCACGCCCAGCGACGGGTCGTTGTCGATGGCACTCAGGAACGCGCCGGCGTAGTCGCCCGGCACCGCGAAGATGTGCCCGGCGCCGATCTGGGCCAGCCGCGTCGCCAGGTAGCGGGCGACCGTCCACTCGGCGTCGCCCGTGCCGCCTGCCGGAGAGGCGACGGCCGAAAGGTGTGCGGCGCTCACGGTCCCATCTCCGTGTCGTAGTACTTGCGCGGGATGAACGAGGGCCGCTTCCCGTCGAAGTGCTCCTTGAGCATCAGCTCGGCGGTCTGCAGCGCTCCCTCCACCCACCCCTGCCCGATGGAGTACGCTTCGCCGCAGACGTGCACCCTCTCGCCGGGGATGCCGCGCATGTAGGGCATGATCTCCCAGAACTTCTGCCCCGCCTTCCAGGCGTGCCACCCGGCGCCGTACGGGTCGTCGCCCCAGTCGTGGTACACGGCGGTGTACGGCTCGGGGACGAACTTGAGGCCGTGCACCTCCTTGACCTGCTCCTGCGCCGTCTGCACCATCTCCCGGCTGATCTGGAAGGCGTGGTCCGGCACCGGTTTTTCGCCGTCCAGGAAGTAGCGGCGGCCGGGGGACGCGGGGTCGGCGGCGTGCTCGGGGTTCTCGGTGCGCCCCTCGAAGCACACGCCCGCCTCCAGCGCCTTCCAGAACGGCACGCTCCCCAGGTCGTTGTAGCTCACCATCAGGAGCGAGTTGTGGTTGTCGGGCTCGCCGCCGGATTCGCTCTCCGTGCCGAAGTAGTAGGTCTGGCGGATCGGCATGTCGGTGATGGTGCGTCCCGCGTCCACGCCCAGCGCGCGCCACCAGGGGTACGGGTAGCCCAGGAACATCTTGAACGCCGACTGGCTGATGACGGCCTCCACGTTCCTGCGCAGCGTATCGTCTCCCTCGGTGGGGCGGTCGGCGTCCAGCCGCTCCCAGCGGATCAGCTCGATGGAGCGACGCGGGAGCGCCAGCACTACGCTCCCGGCGTCGAGGTGGGCCTCGGGGCGGCCGGGGAGGTCGGTGGTCTTCCCGTTCTCGGTGGCCGTGTGCACGAAGCAGAGCGAGTAGTCGCCGTCCGGGCCGCGCCGGCCGAAGGAGTCCAGGCGGTGGTTGCGGTGGATCTCGCCGCCCGCCTCCTCGAAGCGCGCGGCGACGGCGCGCGGCAGCTCCTCGAAGCCCTGCGTCCAGCGTGTAGTACTTGTTGTTGGGGTCGTACTCGGTGATGGGGAGCGAGAGCGGCGCCGTGGAGTTGGCCACGTTGGTGTAGTAGCCGCTGGCGTCGTACATGTACTGGTACGCCTCGCTGCTCAGCACGCGGTACAGCAGGTTCCAGAAGCCGATCTGGTAGAGCGGGGTGCCGTTGAGCACCGGCACGGTCCACCAGTCCTCGGCGCTCAGCTGGTCGTTGAAGGGGAGCAGGCTGTTCATGACGTACGCCTGCAGCTGGTCGGGGTTCATCCCCTGCTCGTCGGGGTTCAGCAGGTACGGCACCTTGGCGGGGTCGGTGAGGTCCTTGACCCGGAGCTGCCGGCGCCGCAGGTACATCAGGTTGTTGGCGCCCCCGTCGGCGCCCATGGGGAACTCGCGCGTGGCGAGGTTCAGGTGGTCGATGAGCCCCACCACGATCTCGTGCGACTTGAGCCAGCGCATCCCGCCCAGCTCGGCCTTGACGTGCGGCATCCCCGGCATGGGGTAGCTGTACAGCCGCCCGCCGATGCGGTCGCTGTACTCGAAGAGCGCGACCTTGAGGTCGGGGCGGTCCTGCTGGAGGCGCCACGCCGTGTACACGCCGGAGACGCCGCCGCCGATCACGGCGACGTCGTAGCGGCGCTCGGCGGTCTCGGGCGGCTCGTAGGGCTGGTGGTTCAGGATTCTCTTGGGCACGCGTGCCTCTTTTGCGGTGGGAGCGGGGTGGGACGACGGGAGGTGGGGATTGGGGATGATAGGGGTTCCGGGTTCAGATGCAAGTTTTTTTGGGAACTGCTTCGAAGCGGGTTCGGGCGTGCCCCCGCTGGCGCGGGGTCGGGCTGCGGCTCCGTAGGGAACGATACGACCGTTCCCAACGGAGTCGAGCCCCGCAAACTACGCGGGTCTCGCCGCTTCGCGCTCGCATCCCTCACGCGGGCGCCGGCGCGAAGGGTGAGTAGGCCCCCTCACCCCCCGGCCCCCTCTCCCCCGCAAGCGGGGGAAAGGGGGAGGACGGCGGTCGGTGCGGGTCGGGTCGGTGCGGTTGGTGGGAAGGCCGCAGGGAGGGTGCGGGGGTGATCGGAGGAAAGAGTTTGGGGGGTGGTGGCGGGGTCGGGCATTACTCTTTCCGGAGACCACCCCCGCGCCCGACCGCCACACGCGGATGCCCGTTCGTCACAGTCCCGCGCCCATCCGCAGGTGCAGGCGGAAGCCGCCGCCGCCGATCCCGCGGGCCAGGTCCACCCGCAGCAGGTTGTCCAGCAGCGACACCCCCACCCCGGCGCCCCGCAGCGGGCGGGCGCCCCACAGGTCCTCGCTCTCTCCGGCCCAGCCTGTGTCGCCGAACAGCGACAGGCGCAGCGCCGGGCTCCCCCAGTTCAGCTCCCCGCGGCCCAGCCAGAGGCTCTCCCCCCGCAGCGAGGCCGGGTCGTGGCCGCGCACGGTGGTGGCGCCGCCGATCTGCCAGGTGCGCTGCGCGGACAGGTCGCCCAGCCCCGTCCCGGCGGCCAGCCCCACCCCGAACCCCACGCCGCCGCCGAGGAAGCCGTCCGCCCCCAGCCGGAGGAGCGGGCGCGCGAAGGTGCGGTCTCCCGTCTCGCCGTGCAGCTCCAGCTCGGCGCGGGTGCGGAGCCCCGCCGGGTCGTCGCCGCGGGCGGCGCGCAGGCGGAGCGTGGCGCCCGCCTGGTCCAGCCGCTCCGCCGCCAGGTTCGCGCGCGTCTCGAAGTCGCCGTCCACCAGCCCGCGCAGGCTCAGGTCGGAGCGGGCGCGCACCGGCTCCTGCCGCTCCGCGAAGAGCCGCAGGTCCCAGCTCCGGCGCCGCGCCGGGGGAGGGGAGAGGCGCAGCTCGGCGCCCGTCCCGCGGAAGTAGTCGTTCTCGTCGCGCCCCAGCAGGAGGGCGCTCGCGGAGCCGGCCGGCGAGAAGGGCTGCGACGCCACCTCCACCGCCTCGATCCCGCGGTACGCCGCCACCTCCGTCCGCAGGGAGGGCGAGGAGCGCACCCCGGAGAGCCGCGCCCCCACCTCGCCCGTGGTGCCCGCGCGCAGCTCCCCCCGCAGCTCCGCTGGGCCCAGGGGGAGGACGGCGCGCGCACCCATCGAGAAGCCCTCCACCCGGTTGAAGCGCAGCAGCTCCGGGGTGAGGAGCTGCACGCCCGGGCGCGCCACGCTCCACGGCACCTCCGGGAGGCCGCGCACCAGATCGGCGAGCTGCTCCAGCTCCTCCGCGCCGACCGGCCCCTCGTCCTCGTCGTAGACGCCCGCGGGGAAGGCGGGGCTGTCGACCAGGTCCGCCCCCGCGGTCTTGGTCACCAGGAAGGCGCGGTCGCAGCCGCGCTCGGTGTCGGACGTGGCGCTGTCACCCGCCGCGACGCGGGCGGCCGTGCGGTCCCAGGCGGCGTTCCACGTCGAGTCCGTCGCGGCGGCCCGCGCGGAATCCCGCGAAGCCCCCACGTTGATCCCGAAGGTCGCGCGGATGCGGGGGCGGCAGGGACGCTCCGCCGCTCCGGCGAGCGCCGCCTCCGCGGGGGGCGCCGCTGCCAGGGTGTCCCCCTCCACCCGGTACCCCTCGTAGCTCCGCTCGTACGCGAGCGGGAGGCGCATCCCCGCGGCGCGCACCACGCCGCGCGCCACCACCGACCGCGGGAGCCACCAGCGCAGCTCCCACAGCCCGTATTCGATCGCCACGTGGTCCAGCTCGCTGGTCACCTCCGGCACCAGCACCGACACCCCGGAGCCGCTGCTGGAGAAGGGCCGGCTCAGGCGGAACCCCGCGCGCACCACGGCGTGCGTCTCGGCGTCCACCCAGAAGGCGCCGTTGATCAGCCGCGGGTCGGCGCGCCGGGCGGCGAAGCGCAGCTCCAGGAGCCGCACGCCGCGCCCGCCGGGGAGCCGGATGGAGGTGCTGTCCCCGCTGGAGAAGCGGTAGTGCGCCTCGCTCCCCGCCGCCAGCGGGTGCCGGATCACGGTGGAGTCGAAGCGGAGGAGCATCTCCGAGTCCACCGGGTCGAAGGCGAGGGCCGGCACGGTCGCCGCCAGGTCCGGCGGCGGGAGCTGGGGGTGCCGGTGCGCCACGGGCTGCGCCTCCCGCGCGCCCAGCACCTCGATGCGCACCGTGTCGCGGGTCCAGTGGATGCGCGCCGCCGTCTCCCGCCGGAAGAGGAGCCGCTCCACCCCCGCCACGGCCAGCCGCGCGGAGATGCGCTCGCGCGCCGTCACCTCGTAGGCGGTGATGCGGGTGTCCACCACCGCGCGCCGCGCGCGGGCCAGCCGCACCAGCTCGCGGGCGCCGGCGTCGCGGTAGGCGTCCGCGGGCACCGCGTCCTGCGCGGCGGCGGGGAGGGCGCAGAGGAGGAGGAGCGCGAGGAGCAGGGGGAGGCGCATGGACGGGGAGGACGGGGAAAGAGGGAGCTGCATGGGGCGGGTGTACCGTGCCGGGCGGCGGGGAGTTCCCGGGGTGGTCGAACTGCTGCCGGGTTTGGGCGTGCCCCCGCTGGCGCGGGGTCGGGCTGCGGCTCCGTAGGACACGATACGACCGTGTCCAACGGAGTCGAGCCCCCACGATACTGCCGTGGGGTCTCGCCGCTTCGCGCTCGCATCCCTCACGCGGGGCTCTCTCGTAACCTGTAGTTCTCCCCTCCCCCGCAAGCGGGGGAGGGGTCGGGGGTGGGGGGCGCCACCCGCACCGATGAAACCCCGGCCGCCGCGGAGCCGTAGCTCCGCCCCGTGACCTCATCGCGCAGCATCCACCCGGATCTCCCAGGAGCCGTTTTCATGACCGGCATGCAGACCGGCCGTTTCTTCGCGCTGTCCCTCCGCTCCCTCGCCGGCGCCGCGCTCGCGCTCGCCGCGTGCGCGGCGCCGGGGCTCGCGGCGCAGGCCGCGCCGGCCGACACCCTCCCGCCCGCGGTGCGGGTCGCGGGGGACGCGGCGCGCGGCTTCTCCTGGCCCTACTACCTGTACGTCCCGCCCGCGCTCCGGGCCGACAGTGCGCGAGGGAAGCTCCGCACGGTGCTGGTGCTCCCCAACAACACGGGGAAGCTGGACGACGACCCGGCCGTGCACGACAGCGCGAGCCGCGTGGTGGTCGGCCACTACCGCGGCGTGGCGGCGCGGCTGGGCGTGGCGGTGCTCATGCCCGCGTTCCCGCGCCCCCGCTCGCAGGACAACCTGTACACGCACGCGCTCGACCGGGACGCGCTCCTCACCCGCGAGCCGGGGCTCCGGCGCCTCGACCTCCAGCTCGTCGCCATGGTGGACGACGCGCGCCGGCGGCTCGCCGCCGAGGGGGTGCGCACGGAGGAGCGCGTGCTCCTGCACGGGCACTCCGCGGCGGGGATGTTCGTGAGTCGCTTCGCCCTGCTCCACCCCGGCCGCGTCAAGGCCGCCTCCGTCGGCGCGCCGGGAGGCTGGCCGATCGCGCCCGTCGCCGCCCATGAGGGCCGGCGGCTCCGCTACCCCGTGGGCGTCGCGGACCTGCGGGAGGTGGCGGGAGCGCCGTTCGACCGCCGCCGCGCCGCCCGGGTGCCGATGTTCCTCTTCCTGGGCGCCGACGACACCAACGACTCCGTGCCGTACGACGACTCCTACGACGCGGAGGACCGGGCGGTCGTGCTGGAGGCCTTCGGTCCCACCCCCGCCGCCCGCTGGCCCGCCGCCGAGGCGATCTACCGCGCCGCGCTCCCCCTCGCCACCTTCCGCACCTACCCCGGCGTGGGCCACGAGGTCAACCGGGAGATGTGGGCGGACGTCTGGGCCTTCCTGGGAGCGCACGCGGCGCGCTGAGCCTCTGCTCGCCCCCACCCGGCGGCCTTAGAGCCGCCACCCTCCCCCGTTCCGGGGGAGGGGCATCTCCACGCTGGCGTCCGGCAGTCCAGTCCGCGAAGGCGGACTTCGTGCCGTTGTTGCAGCGAATTCATTCGCCCGGTGCAGGGCTCGTCCAGCGGGGGGCACGCCCGAACCCATCCCCCATCCCCGTTCATTGACCTCCTGCCGCGCCTGCTACCTCCGGCTGCATCCCCCTGTTAGATTATTTTCAGTCACCCACTGCCGAACGTCCAGCAGCCGCGCCGAATGGAGAACGTAGAGAGCATCTACCCGCTCTCCCCCATGCAGCTCGACATCCTGCTCCGCTCGCTCCGCGCCCCGGAGATGGCGGAGTACACGGAGCAGATCTGCTGGACCATGGAGGGCGACCTCGACGCGCCTGCCTTCGAGCGCGCCTGGCAGGCGCTCGTGGACCGCCAGCCCGTCCTGCGCACCGTCTTCTTCTGGGAGGGGCTCGACACCCCGCTCCAGGTGGTGCGGCAGAAGGTGGAGGTGCGGGTGGAGGTGCGCGACTGGCGCGACGTGCCGCCCGCCGAGCGGGAGGAGCGCGTCGGGCGCCTGGTGCGCTCGGAGCGGCGCGGCTTCGACCTGGAGGCCGCGCCGCTCTTCCGCGTGGCGTGCGTGCGCACCGGCGAGTGGACGTACCGGGTCGCGTGGAGCTGCCACCACCTCCTCCTGGACGGCTGGTCCTCGGGCGTGGCGCTGCGGGAGCTGTTCGCCTTCTACGACGCCTTCCGCACGGGCGGGGTCCCCGTCCTCGACCCGCCGCCTTCCTTCCAGGCGTACGTCTCCTGGCTCCAGGCGCAGCCGGTCGGCGACGCCGAGCGCTTCTGGCGCGCCTCCCTGGCCGGCGTCGAGGCGCCGACCGCGCTCCCCGTGGGCCATGCCCACGACCCCCGGGCCGAGGAGGCCCCGGGGCAGGCCGAGGCCACGCTCCCCGCCTCGCTCGCGGAGCGGCTGCGGGAGACCGCGCAGCGGCGCCAGCTCACCCTCAACACCCTGTTCCAGGGAGCGTGGGCCATCCTCCTGGCCCGCTACGCGGGCGAGGACGACGTGGTCTTCGGAACGGTGTCGTCCGGGCGGCCGGCGACCCTCCCGCGGGCGGACTCCACGCTGGGGGTGTTCCTGGGGACGGTCCCCGTGCGCGTGCGCGTGGACCCCGGCGCGGCGCTGGCGCCCTGGCTCAAGGAGATCCAGGCCGACCAGGCGCGGGCGCGGCAGCACGACCACTTCTCGCTGCGGCAGATCCAGGAGTGGAGCGGGGTCCCCGCGGGGGAGCGGCTCTTCGACACCCTCCTCCTCTTCCAGAACTTCCCCTTCCGCGAGGTGGAGAGCGCTCGCGTGGCCGGGCTGGAGCTGCGGGACGTGCACCACGCCCCCGCCCGGACGGCGCTGGGCCACGCGCTGATGCTGGAGGTGTCCGTCCGCCAGGACGTGGTCCTGAACCTCAGCTACGACGGGAACCGCTTCGACGCGGCGACGGCGGACCGGGTGCTGGAGCACCTGCGCGTGCTCCTGGAGCAGGTGGCCGACGACCCCGACCGGCGGCTCGCGGAGCTGTCGCCCCTCTCCGGGGCGGAGCGGGCGCGGGTGCTGGAGGAGTGGAGCGCCACCGCCGCGGAATTCCCGGGGCTCCCCGTCCACCGCCTGGTCGAGGCGCAGGCGGCGCGGACCCCCGACGCCCCCGCGGTGGTGGCCGCGGAGGGGACGCTCACCTACGCGGAGCTGGAGCGGCGCTCCGGCCGGCTCGCACGCTTCCTCGCGGGCCGCGGCGTCGGGCCGGACCGGCGGGTGGGGGTGTGCATGGAGCGCGGGCACGAGCTGGTGGTCGCCGTCCTGGCCGTGCTCAGGGCGGGGGGCTGCTACGTCCCCCTGGACCCGGCGTACCCGGCGGAGCGGCTGGCCTACATGCTCCGGGACTCCGGCGCGGCGGTGCTCCTGACGCAGTCGCAGCTGGCCGGTGCGCTCCCGCCCACGGGGGCGGAGGTGCTGTGCGTGGACGCCCTGCGGGAGCGGATCGCGGAGGAGCCCGCCGGCCCCCCCCTCGTGGAGGCCGACGCGGAGAGCCTGGCGTACGTGATCTACACCTCGGGCTCCACCGGACGGCCCAAGGGGGTGGCGATGCCGCACCGGGCGCTGGCCAACCTCCTGGCCTGGCAGGTGGGGGAGTGGCGGGGGCCGCGCGCCGCGCGGACGCTCCAGTTCGCCTCCGCCAGCTTCGACGTGTCGTTCCAGGAGGTCTTCTCCACCTGGGCGGCGGGGGGGACGCTGGTGATCCCGACGGAGGAGGAGCGGCACGACCCGGACGCGCTCCTCCGGCTCATGGAGGCGGAGGGGGTGGAGCGGTGCTTCCTCCCCCCGGTGGCGCTGCAGCAGGTGGCGGAGCGGGGGACGGCGCCCTCGCGGCTCCGGGAGGTGGTGACGGCCGGGGAGCAGCTCCGCGTGACGGAGGCGGTCCGGGGGTGGCTCGGCGCGCTGCGGGCCCCGCTGCACAACCAGTACGGCCCCACCGAGACGCACGTGGTGACCTCCGGGACCCTGGAGGGCGACCCCGGCGCGTGGCCGCTCCTGCCGGCGATCGGCGGCCCCGTCGCGAACACGCGCTCCCGGGTGCTGGACGCGCGGATGGAGCCCGTCCCGGCGGGGGTGCCGGGGGAGCTGTACGTCGGGGGGGCGTGCCTGGCGCGGGGCTACCTGGACCGCCCGGACGCCACGGCGGAGCGCTTCCTCCCCGACCCGTTCGCGCGGGAGCCGGGGGCGCGGGTGTACCGCACCGGCGACCGGGTGCGCTGGCTCGCGGACGGGACGCTGGAGTTCCTGGGGCGCGCCGACCAGCAGGTCAAGGTGCGCGGCTTCCGCGTGGAGCCGGGCGAGGTGGAGGCCGTGCTGGAGGAGCACCCGGCGGTGCGCGCGGCGGCGGTCGTGGCCCGGGAGGACGCCCCCGGGGAGCGGCGCCTGGTGGGGTACGTGGTGCCGGACGGCGCGGCGCCGTCCGGCGCGGAGCTGCGCGCCTGGCTCCGGGAGCGCCTCCCGGAGCACATGGTGCCCTCCGCGCTGCGTGGCGCTGGACGCACTCCCGCTCACGCCGAGCGGGAAGACGGACCGGCGGGCGCTCCCGGCGCCGGAGGGCGGCGCGGCGGACGGGGAGTACGTCGCCCCCCGCACGCCGACCGAGGAGACCCTGGCGGGGATCTGGGCCGCGGTGCTGAAGACCGGGCGCGTGGGCGTCCACGACGACTTCGCCGCGCTCGGCGGGCACTCTCTGCTGGCGACGCGGGTGGTGTCGCGGGCGCGCGAGGCGCTGGGGACGGAGCTCCCGGTGCGGGCCATGTTCGAGGCGCCCACGGTGGCCGCCCTGGCGGAGCGGGTGGAGGAGGCGCGCCGGGCCGGCGCGGCGTCGCGGACGCCGCCGCTGGCGCCCGTGCCGCGCGACGGCTCCCCGCTCCCGCTCTCCTTCGCCCAGCAGCGGCTCTGGTTCATCGACCGGCTGGAGCCGGGCCGGGCCGCGTACAACATGCCCTACCCGCTGCGGGTGCGCGGCGCGCTGGAGCTGCGCGCGCTGGAGCGCGCGCTCACCGCGGTGGTGCGGCGGCACGAGTCGCTGCGCACGCGCTTCCCCGTGGTGCGGGGCGAGCCCGTGCAGCACGTCGAGCCCCCCCGCCCGGTGCGGCTCCCGGTCGTGGACCTGACCCGCCCGGCGGAGGCGGCGCGCGAGGCGGAGCTGGCGCGGCTGGTGGCCGAGGAGGCGCGGCGGCCCTTCGACCTGGCGGCGGGCCCGGTGCTGCGGACCACGGCGGTGCGGCTGGGCCCGGACGACGCGGCGCTCCTCTTCACCCTGCACCACATCGTCAGCGACGGGTGGAGCCTGGGCGTGCTGGTGCGCGAGGTGTCCGCGCTCTACGCGGGCGGGGACGAGGCGCGCCTCCCGGAGCTGCCGGTGCAGTACGCCGACTTCGCGGCCTGGCAGCGGGCGTGGCTCGCGGGCGACGCTCTGGAGGCGCAGCTCGGCTGGTGGCGCGGGCGGCTGGCGGGCGCGCCGGCCCTCCTGGAGCTCCCCACCGACCGCCCCCGCCCGGCGGTCGCGGACGACACGGGCGCGCGGCTCGGCTTCTCCGTGGACCCGGAGACGGCGGAGGGGCTGCGGGCGCTCTCCCGGCGAGAGGGCGCGTCGCTGTTCATGACGCTGCTGGCCGCCTGGCAGCTCCTCCTGGCGCGCCACGCCGGGCAGGACGACGTGGTGGTGGGGAGCCCCATCGCGGGACGGACGCGGGCGGAGACGGAGGGGCTGATCGGCTTCTTCGTCAACATGCTCGCCCTGCGCGCCGACCTGTCGGGCGACCCCCCGTTCGCGGAGCTGCTGCGCGCCGTGCGGGAGACGACGCTGGAGGCGTACCGGCACCAGGACCTCCCCTTCGAGCGGCTGGTGGAGGAGCTGGGCGTGGAGCGCTCGCTGGCGCACACGCCGCTCTTCCAGGCGGTGTTCTCGCTGGAGAACAACGAGCGGAGCGAGCTGCGGCTGGGCAGTGCGTCGCTGGAGCCGCTCGGCACCGGCGAGGCCCCGGCCAAGTTCGACCTGACGCTCAGCATGGCGGAGGCGGAGGACGGGGGGATGGCGGCGCGGCTGGAGTACGCGGCCGCGCTCTTCGATCCCGCGACGGCGGCGCGGATGGCGGAGCGCTTCGCCGCCCTGCTGCGGGGGATCGCGGCCGATCCCGACGCGCGGCTCTCGCGCCTCCCGCTGATGTCCGCCGCCGAGCGGCGGCGCGTGCTGGAGGAGTGGAACGACACGGCGCGCCCGTACCCCGCGGGCGACCGGGTGCACGACCTGTTCGCGCGGCAGGCGGCGCGCACGCCGGACGCGCCGGCGCTGGCTCACGGCGGCGATACGCTGACCTACGCGGAGCTGGACCGCCGCTCCGGCCGCCTCGCCCGGCGCCTCCGCCGGCTCGGGGTGGGGCCGGAGACGCGGGTGGGAGTGTGCCTGGAGCGCACCCCCGAGCTGGTGGTCGCGCTGCTGGCCGTCCTCAGGGCGGGCGGCGCCTGGGTGCCGCTCGACCCGGCGTACCCCCGCGAGCGCCTGGGGTGGATGATGGAGGACGCGGAGGTGTCGCGGGTCCTCACCTCCACGCGCCTCGCCGGCGTCCTCCCGCCTGGGACGGACGTGGTCGCGCTGGACGCCGTCCGCGCGGAGCTGGAGGCGGAGCCGGACGGGGCGCCGGAGAGCGGCGTGGAGCCGGAGAACCTGTCGCACGTCATCTTCACCTCCGGCTCCACGGGACGGCCCAGGGGGGTGATGATCCGCCACTCGTCGACCGTGGTGCTCCTGCACTGGCTGCGCGAGACGGTCACGGACGAGGAGAGGTCGTCCGTGCTCTTCTCCACGTCGGTCAACTTCGACGTGTCGGTGGCCGAGGTCTTCGGCACCCTCGCCTGGGGCGGGAAGCTGGTGATGGTGGAGAACGCGCTGGAGCTGGCGACGGTCGCCGAGCCGGTGCGTCCACGCCAGCATGGTCCCCACCGCCGCGGCCGAGCTGCTCCGGGCGGGCGCCATCCCGCCCTCGGTGCGGACGATGAACCTGGGGGGGGAGGCGCTCCCGGGCGACCTGGCGCAGGCGCTGTACGCCCTCGGCACGGTGGAGAAGGTCGGCAACCTGTACGGCCCGACCGAGGACACCACCTACTCGACGTACTCGCTCGTGGAGAAGGGCGCCGGGCGGGTCCTGGTCGGCCGGCCCGTGGCGAACACGCGGGCGTACGTGCTCGACGCGCGTCTCCAGCCCGTCCCCGTCGGCGTGGTGGGGGAGCTGTACCTGGCGGGCGGTGGGCTGGCACGCGGCTACGCCCGCCGCCCGGAGCTGACCGCCGAGCGCTTCCTCCCCGACCCGTTCGGGCCCGCCGGGACACGGATGTACCGGGTGATGGACCGGGTGCGCTGGACCGCCTCCGGGGAGCTGGAGTACTTCGGCCGCACCGACTTCCAGGTCAAGGTGCGGGGCTTCCGCATCGAGCCGGGGGAGGTCGAGGCCGCGCTGCGGTCGCACCCGGCCGTCCGCGAGGCGGTGGTCGTCGCGCGCGAGGACGCCCCGGGGGAGCGGCGGCTGGTGGCCTACGTCGCCGCCTCGGACGACGTGTCCGTCGCGGAGCTGCGGGCGCACCTCCGGGAGCGCGTCCCGGAGCACATGGTCCCCTCCGCCTTCGTGGTGCTGGAAGCGCTTCCTCTCACCCCCAACGGGAAGCTGGACCGGCGGGCGCTCCCCGCGCCGGAGGAGGTGGTGGTCCGGGCCGGCGCGGACGGGGCGCCGCGCACCCCCACGGAGGAGGTGCTGGCGGGGATCTGGGCGGAGCTGCTGGGCGTGGAGCGGGTCGGCGCGCGGGAGGACTTCTTCGAGCTGGGCGGGCACTCGCTCCTGGCGGCGCGCCTGGCCGCCCGGGTGCGCGAGGCGTTCGGCGACGAGCTGCCTGCTCCCGGCGGTGTTCGAGGCGCCCACGGTGGCGGAGCTGGCCGCGCGCGTGGACGCGCTCCGCGGCGGCGGGGCGGGGGAGGCGCGCCCGCCACTGCTCCCCGTGGCGCGAGACCGCCCGCTCCCGCTCTCCTTCGCCCAGCAGCGCCTCTGGTTCGTGCACCAGGTCGCGCCCGCCAGCCACGTCCTGGCCGCGGCGCTCCGGCTGCGCGGCGGCCTGTCGGCGGAGGCGCTCCGCGGCGCGCTGGAGGCCGTGGTGGCGCGGCACGAGTCGCTGCGCACCCGCTTCGCCGTGCGGGACGGGGAGCCGGTGCAGGTGGTGGAGCCCGTCCGCCCCTTCACCCTCCGCGAGACGGAGCTGGCGCACCTCCCGGAGGCGGAGCGCGAGGCCGCCGTCGCGCGGCACGCGGCGGAGGAGGCCGCTCTCCCCTTCGACCTGGCGTCGCCGCCGCTGCTGCGCGCCACGCTCCTCCGGCTGGCGGAGCGGGAGCACGTGCTCCTCCTGACGCTGCACCACATCGCCGCGGACGGGTGGTCGGAGGCGGTGCTGGTGCGCGAGCTGGGGGCGCACTACGGGGCGCTCGTCTCCGGGGGGACCGCCGCCGCGCTCCCCCCGCTCCCGGTGCAGTACGGGGACTACGCCGCCTGGCAGCGCGCCCTCCCCGCGGGCGGGGCCCGGCAGCGCAGCCTGGAGTTCTGGAGCCGCGCGCTCGCGGGCGCCCCCGCGGCGCTGGAGCTCCCCGCCGACCGGCCCCGGCCGCCCGCGCAGAGCTTCCGCGGCGACACCCTCCGCTTCCGCCTGGAGGCGCCGCTCGTGGAGGCGCTGCGCTCCCTGGCCCGCCGGGAGGACGCCACGCTCTTCATGGCGCTCCTGGCCGGGCTCGACGCCTGGCTGCGGCGCTACACGGGGGAGGACGACCTGGTGGTGGGGACGCCGCTCGCCGGGCGCGACCACCCCGCGCTGGAGCCGCTGATCGGCTGCTTCATCAACGTCCTCCCCGTGCGCGTGGCCGTGGACGGGGGCGAGGGCTTCGCCGCGCTGGTGCGGCGGGCGCGCTCCGCCCTGCTGGACGCGTACCCGCACGGGGACGTGTCCTTCGACCGGATCGTGGACGCGGCGGGGATCGCCCGCGACGCCGCCCGCAGCCCGCTGGTGCAGGTGCTCCTCGCCCTGCAGAACACGCCCCTGGAGCGCTTCGACCTCCCCGGGCTGGCCGCGGAGCCGGTGGAGGTGGGCGGGCGGACCTCGCCCTACGACCTCTCCCTGTACCTGCGAGAGGAGCCGGACGGCGCCCTCGCCGCCCTGGTGGAGTACTCCACCGACCTGTACGACCGGGGCACGGTGGACCGCTGGATGCGCCACTTCGGGCGCCTCCTGGACGCCCTCGCCGCCCACCCGGAGCGGCCCGTGGGCGAGGCGGAGATGCTGGACGCCGCCGAGCGGGAGCAGGCGCTCCATGCGTGGAACGCCACCGACGCGCCGTGGGACGCCACCGCCACCGTCGCCGGCCTCTTCGACGCGCAGGTCCGGCGCACGCCGGACGCCGAGGCGCTGGTCGCGGGCGGGGAGGTCCTTACGTATGCGGAGCTGTCCCGACGCGCCGGCGCTCTCGCCCGCCGCCTCGCCGCCCTGGGCGTCGGCCCGGAGGTGCGCGTGGGGCTCCTCCTGGAGCGCTCGGCGGAGGTGGTGGCGGCGATGCTCGCCGTCCTCAGGGCCGGTGGGGCGTACGTCCCCCTCGACCCCGCCTACCCCGCGGAGCGGCTGGCCTTCATGCTGTCCGACAGCGGCGCGCGGGTGCTGGTGACGGAGGCCGGGCTGGCGGAGCGGCTGCCGCGGTTCGAGGGGGTGGTTGTGCGAGTGGACGCGCCGTGGCCGGAGGCCGGGGAGGTGGCGCCGGAGCCCGCCGTGTCCCCGGAAAACGCGGCCTACGTCGTCTACACCTCCGGCTCCACCGGCACCCCCAAGGGCGTCGTGGTCACGCACGCCAGCGTCGTGGGCTTCTTCGCGGCCATGACCGAGCGGGTGGGCGCGGAGCCGGGTACCTGGCTGGCGGTCACCAGCATCGGGTTCGACATCTCCGTGCTGGAGATCCTGTGGACGCTGTCGCGGGGATCGAAGGTGGTGCTGCACGGACCCGCCCGGCGCGAGGCGGAGCGGGCGGTGGACTTCAGCCTGTTCTACTTCGGCGGGAGCGCCGAGGGGAGCGCGCGCGGCAGGTACCGCCTCCTCCTGGAAGGGGCGAAGTGGGCGGACCGCAACGGCTTCACCGCCGTGTGGACGCCGGAGCGGCACTTCCACTCCTTCGGCGGGCTGTATCCCAACCCGTCGGTCACCAGCGCCGCGCTCGCCACCGTCACCGAGCGCGTCCGCCTGCGGGCCGGGAGCGTGGTCCTCCCGCTGCACGACCCCATCCGCGTGGCGGAGGAGTGGGCGGTGGTGGACAACCTCTCCGACGGGCGGGTGGAGCTGTCCTTCGCCTCCGGGTGGCACGCCGACGACTTCGTCCTGGCCCCGGAGCGCTACGAGGGGCGGCGCGACGCGATGTTCGACGGGATCGAGGAGGTGCGCCGGCTGTGGCGCGGCGGGACGGTCACCCGGACCGGGGGGAAGGGGGAGCCGGTGGAGGTGGGGACGCTCCCGCCCCCGGTGCAGCCCGAGCTCCCCGTCTGGGTGACGGCGGCGGGGAGCCCGGACACCTTCCGCCGCGCCGGGCGGCTGGGCGCCCACCTCCTGACGCACCTCCTGGGGCAGAGCGTGGAGGAGCTGGCGGACCGGGTGCGCGCCTACCGCGAGGGGCGGCGGGAGGGCGGGCACGACCCGGAGGCGGGGCGGGTCGCGCTGATGCTGCACGCCTTCGTGGGCCACGACGACGCGGAGGTGCGGGCGGCGGTGCGCGGCCCCTTCCGCGAGTACCTGCGCAGCTCCTTCGACCTGGTGCTCCGGCTCGCGGGGAGCGCGGGCGTGGACCCGGACGACCGCTCGGCGGAGGGGGTGGAGCGGATGCTGGACCACGCCTTCGAGCGCTACTACCGCACCGCCGCGCTGATGGGGACCCCCGAGGCGTGCCTGGAGACGGTGCGCCGGGTGCGGGCCGCGGGGGTGGACGAGGTGGCGTGCCTGATCGACTTCGGGGTGGACGAGGAGCGCGTGCTGGCCGGGCTGGACCGGCTTGCGCGGCGTCATGGAGGCCGCCCGCGCCGCGCCCGCCCCGCGCGGCGAGCCGCCGCTGGCGGAGCAGATCCGCGCGCACGGCGTCACCCACCTGCAGTGCACCCCGTCGCTGGCCGGGATGCTGGCGGCGGACCCGGAGGCGCTCCGCGCCCTGGGCGGGCTGGAGTGCATCCTCCTGGGCGGGGAGGCGCTCCCGCCGCCGCTGGCCGCGCGGCTCCGGGCGGCCGGGCCCGCGCGCATGGTGAACATGTACGGGCCCACCGAGACCACCGTCTGGTCCACCACGCACGAGGTGGCGGACGCGGAGGGTCCGGTCCCCATCGGGCGGCCGGTGGCGAACACGCGCGCGTACGTGGTGGACGCGCGCCCCGGGCCCGTCCCCCCGGGCGTGGCGGGGGAGCTGTGGATCGGCGGGACGGGGGTGGCGCGCGGCTACCTGGACCGGCCGGAGCTGACCGCGGAGCGCTTCGTCCCCGACCCGTTCTCGGGGGAGCCGGGGGCGCGGCTCTACCGCACCGGCGACCGGGCGCGCCGGAGGGCGGACGGGACGCTGGAGTTCCTGGGGCGCGTGGACCAGCAGGTCAAGGTGCGCGGCCACCGCATCGAGCCCGGCGAGGTGGAGGCGGCTCTGGACGCCCACCCCGGCGTGCGGGAGAGCGTGGTGACGGCCGTGGACGACGGGAGCGGGGAGCGGCGCCTGGCGGCGTACGTGGTCCCCGCCGTGGCCGGGCCGCGGCCGCTGGCCCCCGTCGCGCCCGAGGAGCGGGAGCGCATCCTGGCCGGGCACGCGCGCTTCACCCTCCCGGACGGGACCACCATCGCGCACCAGCAGGACGCCACCACCCGCGGGCTCTTCCGGGAGGTGTGGGAGCGGGACTCGTACTTCCGCCACGGGATCGCGCTGGAGGACGGGGCCGTGGTGGTGGACGTGGGGAGCAACATCGGGATGTTCACCCTGTTCGCCCACACCCGGGCGCGCGGCGTCCGCACCTACTCGTTCGAGCCGATCCCCGCCACCTTCGCGGTGCTGCGCGCCAACACCGAGCTGTTCGGGCTGGACGCGCGGGTGTTCAACACCGGCGTCGGGGAGGCGGAGGGGAGCGCGGTCTTCACCTTCTATCCCAACTCCTCCGGCCTTTCCGGGCGCTACGCCGACCTGGAGCGCGACCGGGAGACCGCCCGCTCGGTCATCGGGAGCTGGGCGCGGGAGGCCGGGGCGGGCGGCGGGGGCGAAGCGGGGGTGGCCGGGCACGTCGGCGCCCTGGACGTGGAGGCGTTCCTGGACGAGCGGTTC
This sequence comes from uncultured Gemmatimonadales bacterium, assembly GCA_963733105.1. Classification (GTDB taxonomy): domain Bacteria; phylum Gemmatimonadota; class Gemmatimonadetes; order Longimicrobiales; family Longimicrobiaceae; genus JAFAYN01. The sequence continues at coordinate 102,075 of CAVTCB010000023.1, forward strand.
CGGGCCGAGACCCACACCCTCCCCGTCCGCACGCTCTCCTCGGTGATCCGGGAGGAGGGGATCGAGCGCATCGACCTCCTCAAGGTGGACGTGGAGAAGAGCGAGTACGACGTCCTCCGGGGGATCGAGGACGGGCACTGGCCGCGTATCCGCCAGGTGGTGATGGAGGTGGACACGGACGAGCTGCTGGAGCGGGTCACGGCGCTCCTGGGCCGGCACGGCTTCGAGTGGACCGTGGAGCGCGACGTCACCGTGCGGGAGGGGAGCGGGGAGGACGCGGGGGAGTACGTCTACCTGCTGTACGCCCGGCGGCCGGGGGACGCGGCCGCCCCCGCCCGGGGCGCGCCCCCCACGGCGGCCGAGCTGAGGGCGTACCTGGCGGAGCGCCTCCCGGACTTCATGGTCCCCTCGCTCTTCGTCTTCCTGGAGAGCATCCCGCGCACCCCCGGCGGGAAGACCGACCGCCGGGCGCTCCCCCCGCCGGGGGCGGCGCGCGCGGAGCCGGAGGCCGAGTACGTGGAGCCCCGCAGCGCGCTGGAGCGGACCATCGCGGCGGTGTGGCGGGAGGTGCTGGGCGTGGAGCGGGTGGGGGCGCGCGACAACTTCTTCGAGCTGGGGGGTACCTCGGTCCGGCTGGCGGCGGTGCACCAGGCGCTCTCGGAGCGGCTGGACCGCCCGGTCACCGTGGTCGACCTCTTCCGCTACCCGACCGTCGCGTCGCTGGCGGAGGTGCTGGACGCGGTCCCGGCGGGGGAGGAGGAGGTGCCGGAGGAGCTGGAAAGGGTGCAGGACCGGGCGGAGCGGCAGCGGCAGGCGAGGGCGTCCAGCGCGAGACTCAGAGGGAGAGCGAATGACCGACGGTAGCAGCTACGAGGGTCCGGAGCGGATCGCGGTGGTGGGGATGGCCTGCCGGTTCCCGGGGGCCGGGGACCTGGAGGCGTTCTGGAGCAACCTGCGGGACGGCGTGGAGTCCATCTCCACCTTCACCGAGGAGGAGATGCTGGAGTCGGGGGTGGACCCCGGGCTCCTGCGCCACCCGGACTTCGTCCCGGCGTTCGGGCACCTGGAGGGCGCCGACCTGTTCGACGCCGACTTCTTCGACTTTCCGCCCCGCGAGGCGGAGCTGATGGACCCGCAGCACCGGCTCTTCCTGGAGCAGGCGTGGGCGGCGCTGGAGCACGCGGGGATCGACCCGGACACCTTCCCCGGGCCCGTCGGCGTCTTCGCCGGGTCGGGGATGAACGGCTACCTGCTGAATCTGGTGGCCCGCTACGGGAACCAGGCCGGCGACCTGCTGCAGAACCGCATCCGCAGCGACAAGGACTTCCTGGCGACGCTGGCCTCGTACAAGCTGAACCTGCGCGGCCCCTCCATGTCGGTGCAGACGGCGTGCTCCACCTCGCTGGTGGCCGTGCACCTGGCCTGCCAGAGCCTCCTGGACTACCAGTGCGACGCCGCGCTGGCCGGGGGCGTCGCGGTGGGCGTCCCGCTCCGGGGCGGGTACGTGGCCCGGGACGGGATGTTCTCCCCCGACGGCCACTGCCGCGCCTTCGACGCGAAGGGCGCGGGGACGGTGGGCGGGAACGGTGTGGGGGTGGTGGTGCTGAAGCGGCTCTCCGACGCGCTGGCGGACGGGGACCGCGTGCACGCCGTGATCCTGGGCTCCGCCGTCAACAACGACGGCGCCTCCAAGGTGGGGTACGCCGCCCCCAGCGTGAGCGGGCAGATCGAGGTGGTGGCCATGGCGCGCGCCGTGGCCGACGTCCCGGCGGAGACCGTCACCTACGTGGAGGCGCACGGGACCGCCACGCCCATGGGCGACCCGGTGGAGGTGACGGCGCTCGCCAAGGCGTTCAACACCCGCGACCGCGGCTTCTGCGCGCTCGGCTCGGTGAAGACCAACATCGGGCACCTGGACGCCGCCGCGGGGGTGGCGAGCCTGATCAAGACGGTGCTGGCGCTGGAGCACGGCGAGATCCCGCCCTCCCTGCACTTCGCCGAGCCCAACCCGCGGATCGACCTCGCCGGCTCCCCCTTCTACGTCGCCGACCGGCTCCTCCCCTGGACGCCGCCCGCCGGGACACCGCGGCGCGCGGGGGTCTCCTCGTTCGGAGTGGGCGGGACCAACGCGCACCTGGTGCTGGAGGAGGCCCCCCGCGAGCCCGCCCGCGCCCCCGCCGGCACCGCGCCGGAGCTGCTGGTGCTCTCCGCGCGCACCCCGGAGGCGCTGGAGCGCCTGTCGGCGGCCACCGCCGGGCGGCTGGAGGGCGACCCCGGGCTCGACCTGCGGGACGCGGCCTTCACCCTCCAGCAGGGGCGGCGCGCCTTCCCCCACCGCCGCGCGCTGGTGGCGGGGAGCACGGCGGAGGCCGCGGCGCTGCTGCGCGGGGGCGACGCCGCGCGCGTGGCGACCCAGGCCGCCGCGGACTCCGACCCCGGCGTCGCTTTCCTGTTCTCGGGGCTGGGGACGCAGTACGCGGGGATGGGGCGCGAGCTGTACGAGGGCGAGCCCGCCTTCCGCGCCGCCATGGACCGCTGCTTCTCGATCCTGCGCGACGGCTGGGGGATGGATCTGCGCTCGGTGCTCTACGGCGCCGCCGCGGCTCCTGCGCCCGCGGGGAGCGGGACCGACCTGCGGGCGCTGCTGCGGGGCACGGGCGGCCCCGTGGAGGGCGACCCGCTGCAGGGCGCCCGCTGGGGGCACCCGGCCATGTTCGCCGTGGGCTGGGCGCTGGCGGAGACGTGGCGGAGCCGGGGGATCGAGCCGCGCGCGGTGGCCGGGCACTCCCTGGGCGAGTACGTGGCGGCGTGCGTGGCCGGCGTGTTCTCGCTGGAGGACGCGCTGACGCTGGTGGTGCGCCGCGCCGAGCTGCTGGCCCCGGTCGAGGGGCGCATGGCCGCCGCCACCCTGTCCGAGCCGGAGACGTGCGCGCTCCTGGAGGAGCTGGCGCGCGATGGGCACGCGCTCTGGCTGGCCGCCGTCAACGCGCCGCGCTCCTGCGTGGTGTCCGGGACCCCGGGGGCGGTGGAGGCGTTCGGGGAGCGGGCGCGCGCCGCGGGCGCCGCCGTGCTCCCTCTGGCGGTGCGGCACCCCTTCCACTCGGGGCTGCTGGCCCCCGCGCGCGAGGCGTTCCGGCACGTGGTGGCCTCGGTGCGCCGCCGCGCGCCGGAGGTCCCGCTGGCCTCCAACGTCACCGGGGCGTGGCTGCGGGCGGAGCAGGCGGAGTCCGTGGACTACTGGACCGACCACCTCGTCGCCCCGGTGCGCTTCGCGGAGTGCGTGGACACCCTGCGCGGCCTGGGCGCCGACGCGGCCGACGAGCCGGTGCTCCTGGAGGTGGGCCCCGGCGCCGTGCTGGGCTCGTGGGCGCGGCAGCAGGGGGCGAGGCGGGTGGCCGCCTCCCTCCGCCACGCCGAGCAGCCGGGGAGCGACCGCGCCGTGCTCCTGGACGCGCTGGGGCGGCTCTGGGGGGCGGGCGTCGCCGTGGACTGGGCGCGCCAGGGGAGCGCCGCGGGACGCCGCCGCGTCGTCCTCCCCGGGCACCCGCTCGACCGGAAGCGCTTCTGGCTGGCCGACGGGCCGCTCCCGGAGGCGCCGGCCCGCGTCGGGGCCGCGGAGGACGGCCCCGCGCCGCTGGAGGCGCTGGCGGGGCGGAGGGTGGCGGTGCTCGGCGGGGCGGAGGCGGACGCGCTCGTGGAGCGGCTGCGGGCCGCGGGCGCGGACGCGGTGCGCCTGGAGCCCGGGAACGCCCCCCGGGACGCGGAGGCGCTCCGCGCCCGCGGGTGGGGCGCCGGCCTGCTGGCCGTCCACCTCTGGCCGGCGGACGGCGGCGCGGCCACGCTCGACGCGCTGGACGAGGGGCTGGACCGCGGCGTCCGCGGGCTCCTGCGCTGGGTGCGGGCCGCCGGCGCGGCGGGGCTCCTGGGGGAGGGGAGCGCGCTCCTGGCGCTCGTCCCGCGCCCCTGGCAGGCGATGCTCGCGGGGCTCCTCCCCGTGGTGGAGCGGGAGCACCCCGGGGTCCGCGCCCGCGCCGTGGAGGTGGAGCCGCGGGGGTGGGAGGACGCGGCCCTCCGCGAGGCGGCGCGGCTGTGCGCGTCCGGAAGGGCGGGGGAGCGGGTGCTCCACGCCCGTCCCGCCTCCGCGGGAGCGTACGTGGAGCCGCGGAGCGACCTGGAGCGGACGGTGGCGGAAACGTTCGAGCGGGCGCTGGGGATCGAGCGGATCGGCGCGGACGACGACTTCTTCGAGATGGGCGGCGACTCGCTCCTCGCCACCCACCTCCTGGCGGCGCTCAACGAGCGCTTCCGGGTGGAGCTCACGCTCCGCACCCTGTTCGAGGCCACCACCCCCGCGCGCCTCGCCGTAGAGGTGGTGCAGGCGCAGGCGGAGCAGCTCGACGACGACCTGCTGGCCCGCGCCCTGGCGGAGATGTAGCGATGGGCGGAAGACGGATTCCCACCCTCGCCGGGCTCGCCCCGGAGGAGCTGGCGCGGCTGGAGGCGCGGATCGCGGCGCTCCGCGGCGGGGCGCCGGACGGGGACGGCATCCCCCGCCGCCGGGACGACGGGCCGGCCCCGCTCTCGTTCGCGCAGCAGCGCATCTGGATGCAGGACCAGCTCGACCCCGGGGCCCGGCTCTTCAGCGTCCCGGTCGCGCTCCGCCTCCGCGGGGAGCTGGACGCGGCGGCGCTGCGCCGCACTCTGGACGAGATCGTCCGCCGCCACGAGGTGTTCCGCACCACCTTCGAGCTGCGCGCCGACGGCCCGGTCCAGGTGGTCCACCCCGCGCGGGGGGCGGGGACCGAAGAGGTGGACGTGAGCGGCCGGCCCGACGCCGCGGAGGAGGCGCTCCGGCTCGCCGCGGCCGCGGCCTCGCGCCCCTTCGACCTGGCGCGCGACACGCTGTTCCGCCCCCTCCTGGTGCGCGTCGGCGCGCGCGAGCACGTCCTGGTGATGCCGATGCACCACATCGTCCAGGACCGGTGGTCCTCCGGCGTCCTGCTGGACGAGCTGGCGGCGCTGTACCGGGCCTACGCGCGCGGGGAGGCGTCGCCGCTCCCGGAGCCCGCCCTCCAGTACGCGGACTTCGCCGCCTGGCAGCGGGAGCGGCTCCGCGGCGAGGCGCTGGACCGGCTGCTCGCCTTCTGGAAGCGCCGGCTGGAGGGGGCGCCGGAGTCGCTCGGCCTCCCCGCCGACTTCCCGCCCGGCCGCTCCGGGAGCTTCCGGGCCGGGCAGCACCCGGTGCGCATCCCGGAGGCGACCGTCCGCGCCCTGCGCGCGCTGGCCCGCGAGGAGGGGGGGACGCTCTACATGGCCTTCCTCGCGGCGTACGTGCTCTTCCTGCGGCGCTACGCCGGGCAGGACGACCTGGTGGTGGGCTCCAACGTCGGCGGGCGGACGCGCACCGAGACCAAGCGGATGATGGGGAGCTTCGCCAACACGCTGGCGCTGCGCTTCCGCGCGAGCGGCGCCCGCACCTTCCGCGAGCACTTCCGCGAGGTCCGGGAGACGGTGATCGAGGCGCACCGGCACCAGGAGCTCCCCTTCGATCGCCTGGTGGAGGAGCTGCAGCCCGCGCGCGAGCCGGGGCGGATGCCGCTGATCCGCGCCTCGCTCGACCTGCACCGGGCGCCCGGGGCCGGGCTGGAGCTCCCCGGGCTGGAGGCGGAGACGGTCCCCGTCCCGGCCGGGGCCCCGGGGGTGGACCTGCACTGGTTCCTGGAGGAGGGGGACGGCGGCGTCCTGGGGGTGCTGGAGTACGACGCCCGCCTCTTCCTCCCCGCCACCGCCGCGCGCCTGGCCGACGCCTACCTGCGCCTCCTGGACGCCACCGCCGCCGACCCCGGCGCCCCGCTGGACACGCTCGACCCGCTCCCCCCCGCCGAGCGCGCCCGCGTGCTGGAGGAGTGGAACGACACCCGCCGCGACTACCCGGGCGGGTGCGTCCACGACCTGTTCGCGGCGCAGGCGGCGCGCACCCCGGACGCGCCCGCGCTCTCCTTTCGCGGCCAGCTCCTCACCTACGCCGACCTGGACCGCCGCTCCGCCCGCCTGGCGAACCGGCTGCGCGAGCGCGGCGTCGGCCCGGAGACGCGGGTGGGCGTGTGCCTGGAGCGCGCGCCGGAGCTGGTGGTCGCCCTCCTGGCCGTGCTGCGCGCGGGGGGCGCCTACGTCCCGCTGGACCCCGCGTACCCGCGGGAGCGCCTGGGCTGGATGCTGGAGGATGCCGCGGTGTCGCTGGTGCTGACCGTCCCGGCGCTCGCGGACCGGCTCCCCGCCGGGGTGGAGCGGGTCGCGCCGGACGCCGCCGGAAGCGACGAGGCTCCCCGCTCCGGCGTCGGCCCGGAGAACCTGTCGCACGTGATCTTCACCTCGGGCTCCACGGGGCGTCCCAAGGGGGTGATGATCCGGCACTCCTCCACGGTCGTCCTCCTCCACTGGCTGCGCGAGAGCGTCTCCGACGAGGAGCGCTCGTCGGTGCTCTTCTCCACCTCCGTCAACTTCGACGTGTCGGTGGCCGAGGTCTTCGGGACGCTGTGCTGGGGCGGGAAGCTGGTGCTGGTGGAGAACGCGCTGGAGCTGGCGAGCGTGGAGGAGCCGCTGGCGTACGCCAGCATGGTCCCCACCGCCGCGGCGGAGCTGCTGCGCACGGGGGGCATCCCGGCCTCGGTAAGGACGCTGAACCTGGGCGGGGAGCCGCTCCCGGCCGACCTGGCCCGGGCGCTCCACGAGCTGGGCACGCTGGAGCGGGTCGGCAACCTGTACGGGCCGACGGAGGATACCACGTACTCGACGTACTCGCTCGTCGAGCGCGGCGCCGCGACGGTCCGGGTGGGCCGGCCGGTGGCGAACACCCGGGCGTACGTGCTGGACGGCGCCCTCCGCCCGTCGCCCGTGGGGACCGTGGGCGAGCTGTACCTGGCGGGCGGCGGGCTGGCGCGCGGCTACGCGGGGCGTCCGGACCTCACCGCCGAGCGCTTCCTCCCCGACCCGTTCGGCGCGCCGGGGACGCGGATGTACCGGGTGATGGACCGGGTGCGCTGGACGGCCGGCGGGGAGCTGGAGTACTTCGGGCGGACGGACTTCCAGGTCAAGGTGCGCGGCTTCCGCATCGAGCTGGGGGAGATCGAGGCCGCGCTGCGGGTCCACCCGTCGGTGCGCGAGGCCGTGGCCGTGGTGCGCGAGTACGCGCCGGGGGACCGGCGGATCGTGGCCTACGTCGTCTCCGACGAGGGGCCCGTGGCCGGGCTCCGCGCGCACCTGGCGGAGCGCGTCCCGGAGCACATGCTCCCCTCCGCCTTCGTGGCGCTCGACGCGCTCCCGCTCACCCCGAGCGGGAAGGTCGACCGCCGGGCGCTCCCCGCGCCCGGGGGGGCGGGCGCGGAGGCGTTCGTCGCGCCTCGCACCCCGGCGGAGAGGACGCTGGCCGGGATCTGGGCGGAGGTGCTGGGCGCCGGCCGCGTGGGGGCCGCCGACGACTTCTTCGAGCTGGGCGGGCACTCCCTCCTGGCGACGCAGGTCGTCACGCGCGTGCGGGAGGCGTTCGGGGTGGAGCTGCCGCTCCGGGCGGTCTTCGAGGCCCCGACGGTGGCGGCGCTGGCCGCGCGGATCGGCGGGGCGGGCGGGGTGGACGCCGCGGACGGGGAGCCTCCGCTGGTCCCGGTCCCGCGCGGCGGGCCGCTCCCGCTCTCCTTCGCGCAGCAGCGGCTCTGGTTCATCGACCGGCTGGAGCCGGGCTCCTCCGCCTACAACATGTCCTTCGCGCTTCGTCTGCGCGGCGCGCTGGACCCGGCGGTGCTGCGCGCCGCCCTGGGGGAGCTGACGCGGCGGCACGAGACGCTGCGCACCACCTTCGCGGAGCGAGGCGGGGAGACGGTGCAGGTGATCCACGCGCCCGCTCCCCCGGTGCTCCCCGTGGTCGACCTGCGGGGCCGTCCCGACGGCGAGGCGGAAGCCGCGCGCCGGGTCCGGGAGGAGGCGATGCGCCCCTTCGACCTGGCGCGCGGGCCGCTGCTGCGGAGCACCCTGCTCCGCCTGGGCGGGGAGGAGCACGTGCTGTGCTTCGCCCTGCACCACGTGGTGGGAGACGGCTGGAGCATGGGCGTGCTGGTGCGCGAGGTCTCGGCGCTCTACGACGCCCTCGCCCGCGGGGAGGAGGCCCGCCTCCCGGAGCTCCCGGTGCAGTACGCCGACTTCGCGGTGTGGCAGCGGGCCTGGCTCTCGGGGGAGACGCTGGAGGCGCACCTGGGCTTCTGGCGGGAGAAGCTGGCCGGCGCGCCCGCGCTCCTGGAGCTCCCGGTCGACCGCCCCCGCCCGCCGGTGCAGGACGGGCGCGCGGAGGTGCTGCGCTTCGAGCTGCCGCCGGAGCTCTCGGAGGCGGTGTCGGCGCTCTCGCGCGCGGAGGGGACGACGCCCTTCATGACGCTGCTGGCCGGGCTCCAGCTCCTCCTGGCCCGCTGGTCCGGCCAGGACGACGTGGTCGTCGGCTCGCCGATCGCGGGGCGGACGCGGCTGGAGACGGAGGGGCTGATCGGCTTCTTCGCCAACACGCTGGTGCTGCGCACCGACCTGGCCGGGGACCCCACGGTCCGCGGGCTGCTGGGACGGGTGCGGGAGACGACGCTGGGCGCCTACCAGCACCAGGAGATCCCCTTCGAGCGGCTGGTGGAGGAGGTCGCGCCGGAGCGGAGCCTGGCGCACACGCCGCTCTTCCAGGTGCTCTTCGTCTTCCAGAACACCGACCTTCCCGCGCTCCGCTTCGGCGGTGTCGAGGCGGAGCCGATCGGCACGAACGAGGAGGCCGCCAAGTTCGACCTGGTCTTCGGCCTGCGCCCCGGCGACACGCTCGCCGGCTCGCTCTCCTACCGCACCGCGCTCTGGGAGCGCGCCACCGTGGAGCGGATGCTGGAGCACTTCCGGCGGGTGCTGGCGGGGATGGCCGCGGACCCGGGGGGGCGCGTCTCCGACGTGGAGCTCCTGGGCCCGGAGGAGCGGGAGCAGGTGCTGCGGGGGTGGAACGCGACGGAGGCGGCGTACCCGGTGGAGGGCGGCCTGGCCGCGCTCTTCGAGGCGCAGGCGGCGCGGACGCCGGACGCGCCGGCGGTCGTGTCCGGCGGCCGCTCGCTCACCTACGCCGACCTGGACCGGGAGTCCGGCCGGCTCGCCGGTCGCCTGCGCGCCCTCGGCGCCGGGCCGGACGTGCGGGTGGGGCTCTTCGCCCGCCGCTCGCCGGAGGCCGCCGTCGGGGTGCTGGCGACGATCCGGGCGGGCGCGGCGTACGTCCCGCTCGACCCGGCGTACCCCGCCGGGCGCCTGGAGCACATGCTGGCGGACGCGGGGTGCTCGATTCTTCTGACCACGGAGGAGCTGCGGGACCGGATTCCGGAGTTCGGGGGGGAGGTGGTGCTGGTGGGCGAGGCCCCCACCCCCGACCCCTCCCCCGCAGGCAGGGGAGGGGAGAACGGCGTCTTCCCCGACTCCCTGGCCTACGTGGTCTACACCTCCGGCTCCACCGGGCGCCCCAAGGGCGTGGCGATGCCGCAGCGCCCGCTGCTCAACCTGATCGCCTGGCAGACGCGGAGCTGGCACGGTCCGCGCGCGGCGCGCACGCTCCACTTCGCGCCGCTCGGCTTCGACGTGTCCTTCCAGGAGATGTTCTCCACCTGGGGCTCCGGGGGGACGCTGGTGATCGTGGCGGAGGAGACGCGCGCGGACCCGGCCGCGCTGGCGCGGACGATCGAGGCGGAGGGGATCGAGCGGGTCTTCCTCCCCTTCGTCGCCCTCCAGCACCTGGCCGAGGCGGCCCTGGAGCGGGGGATCGCCCCCGCGTCGCTGCGGGAGGTGGTCACCGCGGGGGAGCAGCTCCGCGTGACGGAGCCGATCCGGCGCTGGCTGGGCGACATCCCGGGGTGCGTGCTGGTGAACCAGTACGGCCCCTCGGAGACGCACGTGGTCACGGCGCTGGCGCTGGCGGGCGCTCCCGGGGAGTGGCCGGCGCTCCCGCCGATCGGCCGCCCGGTCGCCGGCACGCGGCTGTACGTGCTGGACCCGCACGGCCGCCCCGCGCCGGTGGGGGTGCCGGGGGAGCTGTACGTGGGCGGCGACTCCCTGGCGCGGGGGTACCTGGGGAGGGCGGAGCTGACGGCGGAAAGGTTCGTCCCCGACCCGTTCGGCGGCGAGCCGGGCGCGCGGCTGTACCGCACCGGGGACCGGGTGCGCTGGCTGGCCTCCGGGGAGGTGGAGTTCCTGGGGCGGACCGACCAGCAGGTCAAGGTGCGCGGCTTCCGCATCGAGCCCGGGGAGATCGAGGCGGCGCTGGAGCGGCACCCCGCGGTGCGCGAGGCGCTGGTGCACGCGCGCGAGGACGCGCCGGGGGACCGGCGGCTGGTGGGGTACGTGGTGCCGGAGCGGGGGGCGGAGGCGCCCGCGGCGGCGGAGCTGCGCGCCTTCCTGGCCGGGACGCTCCCGGAGTACATGGTGCCGGGCGCGTTCGTGGCGCTGGAGACGCTTCCGCTCACCGCGAGCGGGAAGATCGACCGGCGGCGCCTCCCCGCGCCGGGTGCCTCCGTGGCGGGCGAGGAGTACGTGGCGCCCCGCACCCCGACGGAGGCGGTGCTGGCCGGGATCTACGCCGACGTGCTGCGGGTGGAGCGGGTGGGGGCGGAGCAGGGCTTCTTCGAGCTGGGCGGGCACTCCCTCCTGGCGACGCAGGTGGTCTCCCGCATCCGGGAGGCGCTCGGCGTGGAGCTCCCGGTGCGGACGCTCTTCGACACCGCGACGGTGGCCGCGCTGGCCCGCCGCGTGGACGAGGCGCGCCGGGCGGGGGAGGGGAGCTCCGGCCCCGCGCTGGCGCCGATCCCCCGCGACGCGTCGCGGAGGTGGAAGCGCTGAGGTACCCCCCACCCCCGGCCCCTCCCCCGCAAGGGGGGAGGGGAGCACGACAACGACATAACTACAGGAAAGACAAGCAGTTGCGTGAGGGATGCGAACCCGGAGGGGCGAGACCCGCGCGGCTGTTTGCGCGGGGCTCGACTCCGTTAGCCGGCGTTGTTTGCCGGCTTACGGAGCCGCAGCCCGACCCCGCGCCAGGGGGGGCACGCCCGAACCCCTATCCCCCGCGATCCTCGCAGCGGAGCGCGGCGCGTACGTCCGGGTCGTCCGCCAGCGCCTCCACCGGAACGGACAGCTTCCGCGTCCACGCCGCGAAACGGTCGGGCGGGACCCCCGGGACGTTGACCGGCTCCACCTCGCCCACCAGGTCGTCCAGGGCGAGCCCCACCATCGCGGCCGGCGTGCGGCACAGGAAGGCGTGCACCGCGCCGCGCAGCTCCGCGTCCGTCGCCGGCTCCTCCGCCTCCGGGAGCACCCCCTCGGCGGCGAGGCGCTCCAGCACGGCCCGGCGCTCGCCGCGGCGCGCGCGGCTCTGCTCGGCGGCGTCCTCGTCGCTCTCGATGATCCCCACCTCGCGCCGGACCTCCACGTCGCGCCCGCGCCAGAAGCCGGCGAGCGTCGCCATGTCGTGCGTGTTGGCGGTGGCGAGGGACATGGGCTCGTACTCCGCGGCGGGGCGGAAGGCGCCGTCCTCGCGCTCGAAGTAGAAGACGCGCGACGACAGGACGCCCCGGCGGCGCAGCACGGGCGGGACCTCGGGCGGGACCGTCCCCAGGTCCTCCCCCACCACGACCGCCCCGTGGCGCCGCGCCTCCAGCGCCAGGATCCCGAGCAGCTCCTCGGCCGGGAAGCGCACGTAGGCGCCCTGCTTCCCGTCCATCCCCTCCGGGATCCAGAACTGCCGGAAGAGCCCGATGGCGTGGTCGATGCGGAGCGCTCCCGCGTGCCGCAGGGAGGCGCGCACCAGGGCGATCCAGTAGCGGTAGGCGTCCTCCCGAAGCGCTCGCGGGTCCAGCGGCGGGAGCCCCCAGTCCTGCCCGCTCGCGGAGTACTCGTCGGGCGGGGCACCGATGCCGACGCCCCGCAGGAAGAGGTGCGGGGCGGCCCACACGTCGGCGCCGCCGGGGGAGGTGCCGATGGCCAGGTCCTGGTAGAGCCCGATCCCCAGCCCGGCGGCCCCGCCGCGCGCGGCCGCCTCGCCGAGCTGGCGGTCCAGCTCCCACTGGAGCCAGCGGTGGAAGCCGACCTCCTCGGGGTGCGCCTCGCGGAACGCGGCCACCTCGGGGGAGCGCGGGTCGCGGAACGGCCCGGGCCACTCGCGCCAGTCGCCGCCACCGAACCGGTCGGCGAGCGCCTCGAAGGTGGCGAACGCCGTCAGCGCCTCCCCCTGCGCCCCGGCCCAGCGCCGGAAGTCCTCCCCGGCGTGCGGGCCGCAGGCGCGGTACGCCGCCTCCAGGACGCGCCGCTTGAGCGCCATGACCCTGTCGTACTCCACGCGGTCCCCGGCGCGCAGCACGTCGCGCTCCCGCACGAGGTCGGGCGACTCCATCAGCCGCTTCGCCTCCTCGCACTCCCGGAGCCCGGGGACGGCCTCCACGTCCAGGTAGACGGGGTTTCGGAAGACGCGGCTCACCGGGGAGTAGGGGCTCACGTCCGTCCCGCGGTTGCGGAGCGCGTGCAGCGGGTTCACCCCCACGAACGCCCCGCCCACGCTCCCGGTCCACTCCAGGAGCCGCGCGAGCACGGACACGTCGCCGATCCCCCAGTCGCCGGCGCCGCGCACCGAGTACAGGTTGGCGATCACCCCGAACACGCGCTCCCGCCCCGCCACGTCGCGCACGGACGGGGAGGCGTCGGGGACCACGATCAGCGACTGCTCGCCGCTCCGCTCCCCGCCTCCGGCGCGGACGACCGCGCGCAGCGCGTGGTACCCCTCCGGCGGCGCCTCCTCCAGCGGCACGGTGAAGCTCCCGTCCCACTCCGGCTGCGCGGTCCCGGCCAGGCGGACCGGCTCCCCCGACTCCCAGACCAGCTCCAGCTCCCACTCCACCATTCCGCCCGGCTCCTCCGGAGCGCGCAGCGACACGGTGGCTGCGTCGGGACCGTTCGCCCGCACCACGCGCACCGGGGCGACCACGCGCTCCCGCTCGCGCGTCTCCAGGGCTTCGAGTGCCTCCCGCGCGCGCTCCTCCGTGGAAGCGTCGATCCCCATGGCGCGCAGGATGGCGACGCGCGTCTCGTCGGAGGTGACGCGCGTCTCGGTCCCGGTCTGGTCGACGTAGCTGGGGAGGATGCCGACCCGCGAGGCGAGGCGGTGGAGCGCGGACTGGTTCTGCATGACGCACGGTGCTGCTCGGGGAACGGCCACGGCCCGGGGGGCGGGAGGCCGGAGCGGTTCGCAAGGGGAGTGCCCCGGGGACGGGGCGGGAGCAGACCCGGCAGCCCGGGAGGGACTGTGCCTATGGTGTTGGGCGGCAACGCTTTCGCGGGCGGACGGGCCGCTACCGCAGCAGCGGGTACGGGTTCCGGGGAACTCCCCCCCAGTACCGGCCCGGCTCCCGCATGGTCGACACCTCGAAGTGCAGGTGGTAGTTGCCGGCCCCGGCGTCGCCGGTGTCGCCCACGTACCCGAGCACCTCGCCCCGGCGCAGCGCCCGGCCCTCGGCCATCCCGGACGCGTAGCGGTCCAGGTGCGCGTAGTAGTAGATGGTGCGTCCGTCGGGTGCCAGCTCGTAGAGCGTGGTGCCGCCGCGCTCGCTCCGGAACAGCTTCATCACCACGCCGTCCGAGACCGCCACGACCGGCGTGCCGCGCGGGGCCATGATGTCGATGGCGTCGTGCCGGCGGCCCTGTCCGCGCGCCTGCTCGTAGGTGTCCACCAGGCTCGCCGCCTTCACGCCCTGCACGGGGATCAGGAGCCCCCGGGCGGCGGCCGCCGCAGGGTCCGACGGCGCCTCGAAGATGGGAGCAGCCGGGGCGGTCTCCGGCTCGGCGTCGGCCACCGCGGCCGCGGGCGACAGCGGTGTGGTGCCGGCGGGCGCCGGGCCGGCGGCGACGCGGGGCGACGAGGGCCCCGGGCCCAGGGCTTCGTGCGCGCGCTCCATCAGCCCCGGCGCGACCCGGCCGGCGGCGAGCACCACCCCCAGCATGGAGATCGCGCCCAGGGTGAAGGGGAGCAGGAACCGGGAGATTCGCATGGTGGCACCGCCGGCGTGGATGACTGCCGGAAAGCCTCCCGGCCGTCCCCGGTGCGTGCGCGCCGGGACGCAGTCAATCTAACGTCCTATGGTGTTGGCGGCCAATCACTTGTCCGCGGCATCCCCCTTCAGCCCCCGAGCGCCGCCCTCGCCGCCGCCAGGAGCACCGCCAGCACCAGCATCTCCCCGTCGCTCACCACGTCGCAGAGGAAGTGCGGGTCGTCCCCCGTCTCCATGCGGCGAAGGTAGATCCCGGCGTACAGCGAGCCGGCGGCCAGAGTCGCGAAGAGCGGCGGGGCCCACCCCAGGAGCGGCGCCGCCACGGCGAGCACGGCCAGCGCGGCGTTCGCGACCTTGAGCAGCCGCAGGATCGTCCGGCCGCCGAGCACCACGACCAGGGTGCGGACGCCGTTCTCCCGGTCTCCGTGCTCGTCGCGGACGTCGAAGAGGACCGTGTTGATCCACCAGCGCCCGAACAGGAAGGCCCCGACGGCCAGCACGGGCCTCCACGCGGGCGCGCCGCCGGCCGCGGCCACCGGGAGGAGCGTGGGCGTACCGGCCAGGGTGAGCGCCACCACCACGTTCTTGAGGACCAGCACCTCCTTGAGCCGGGAGAAGCCCACCCGGCGCGCGACGGGCGCGGGGAGGAAGGGGAAGCTGTAGACGAGGACCACGGCCAGCGGGAGGAGCGCCACGGCTACGCTCCACCACCCCCGCGTCGCCGCCAGCAGGAGGGCCGCGGCGTACGCGGCCAGGGCGGAGCCGCGCAGGAGGCGCGCGTGCCTCCCGGAGAAGCTCGCCCGCTCGGGGTGCGTGCGGGAGTCGGCCTCGGGCTCCGACGCGCGGTCCAGGCTGTAGACCGCGTACATGGTCAGGAACGCCACCAGCGGCGACACGGGCTCCACGGGGAAGCCGGCCAGGGTCTGCACCATCCAGGCGGACGCGGCCACGGAAAGCGCCAGGAGGAGGTTGGCGCGCGCCAGGGCCATCAGGAGCGAGCGGGGCCCGGCGAGCGGCGCGGTCGGTGCGGAGGCGGTGGGGACGGACATGAAGAAGCAGTGGGGAGGCGGGGCAGACCGTGCGGGAGGGAAGTATAGGTGGGCCGGGGCGGACGGGACAGCGCCGGGCACCACTCCGGGCCGGTCAGGACAAAACGGGCCGGGTGGCTCCGCGAACCTGGAGCCCGCACGCTGGCAGCGGCCTGGGGCGATGCCGTCGCTCCCGCGGGTCTTCTACCGAGGCACGCCGGTCGCCTTCGAGGAGCCTTGTCCCCCGGACACCCCGGTACATAGGTTGCGCTGGGGTATGCCGTTCGGGACGCCGCATGTTCCTCCCCGCCCGGATTCCACGCCATCCCCGTCCTCATGAGCATCCACGCCACGGTCCGGCGCCGGTCGCCCGCCCCCTCGCCTCCCGCCGCCTCCCGACTCGCGCTCCAGCCCTCCGGCGCCGCGTCCCGGCTCGCCGCCGATCCGGGACACCCGGATGCCGCGGTCCGCGTAGAGCGCGCGGAGCGCTTCGGGCACAGCTTCGCCCGGATCGGAGCCGGCGCGGGGAGCCACGCCCGGCCTCTGCCGGCGGCGGTCCCGGCCGTGGTGATCCAGAGGGTGGAAGGGGACGAGGACGAAGGCGCGCCGCAGGGCGGCGGGGTCGAGGACGTGGAGATGAGGGACGAGGCTCCGCAGGACGTCGAGATGGAGGACGCGGACAGCTTCGACAAGCACCAGGGCTTCTTCGGGGTGAAGCAGCAGGGGAAGGTGAGCACCGACAAGGGGAAGCAGTACGCGGGGCCCGAGTCGATGAAGGGGAAGCGGGCGGAGCAGGTCATCCGCCAGATCACCAACCTGATCCTCAACCGCCTCGCCGCGGAGCAGAAGGCGGCGAAGGGGCCCAACCCCGTGGAGATCCAGATGAGCTCCGTGGGTGGGAAGCTCCTGGTCAACTCCAACAATCCCAAGGCCTCGCGGGCGCTGTACGACAACGTGACCGGCGCGGGAGGGCTCTCCGAGTACGCCCTCGCGAAGGAAGCTCTGAAGCCCGCCGGCGACAAGGACGCGGAGCGCCCCGAGCGCCTGCAGGAGAAGCTGCGGAAGGCCCTGGCGGGGGAGCGGAAGTGGCAGAAGGACGGAGCCGAGGGCGAGGACCGGGAGGACGTCGCCAGGGCCATGGCGATCCTCGAATCGTTCCGCGGCGGCAAGCCGGGGATCCTCGACCCGAACGAGATGGGCCAGCCGGAGCAGGTGAGCAAGGACTGGAACGAGCCGGCCGCTCCCCGGTCCTACGTGGTGCTGCACGGCCCCGACGACCTGAAGACGGAGCACGCCGAGCGCGTGCAGACCAAGGTCAGGGCCAAGTACCTGGCGGAGCACGAGTCCGGACTGTCGACCAACCCCACCGGTCCCAAGACGCCGTGCCTGGGGTGCTCGGTCTTCCACGAGGCCAACCACCCGGAGTTCGCCCCCACGACGGACCTCAACGGTGCCTACTTCGAGGGCTCCTCTCCGGTGACCACCCCTGCGGAGAAGGAGATTGCCCTGGAGTTGGTAAAGAAGCGTCCATCCACGGGCTCGGTGAGCCAGACCGGCTACCTGCGGAACTCCGACAACCCCGACTCCGACTCCGACGCGGAGGGGAACGAGGCGCTTCCGCGCCCCGTCGGGTACAGCGTCCCGTTCGGAGGGCCCAAGCCGAAAACAGCCCCCTGGATGATGCCGGGCGGAAAGACGGAGGACCTCCCCGTGAAGACCAAGCGGCAGCAGCTCCGCAAGAAGCTGAAGAGGAAGATCGGCGGCGTCCTCGACGACGAGGACGTAAAGTCGGATGGGCCGGTGGTGAAGAAGAAGCGCGAGAAGAAGAAGTCGGAGAAGGACAGAAGCAAGGACTTCGCCGACTGAGACACGAACGCCTGACCGGCGGCCCGGGAGCTTGATGTCCGACGCATCCATTCAGTTAGCCCTTGCGCTAAGTTTCCGTGCGATTATACTTAGCCTCATGGAACAGTATCAGGAGCAGCTGAACGGCGTCTTCCAGGCGCTCGCCGACCCCACCCGTCGGGCGGTGCTGGGGCGGCTGGGACGAGGCCCCGCGAGCGTCGGCGAGCTGGCGAAGCCGTTCGACATGGCGCTGCCCTCCTTCATGAAGCACATCCGCTCCCTGGAGGAGAGCGGGCTGATCCGGACGCGCAAGGAGGGCCGCGTGCGGACGTGCGCCATCGAGAAGGCGGCGTTCGCCGCCGCCGAAGCGTGGATGTCCGAGCAGCGCGCCCTCTGGGAAGGCCGCACCGACCGACTCGAGCAGTTCGTCCTCACCGCCCAGCAGAAGGGGAAGCCGAAATGATCCGACCCGTGAATCCGGAGCTCGACCTCACGATCTCGCGCGTCATCCGGGCGCCCCGGCCGGCCGTCTGGAGCGCCTGGACCGACCCCGCGAGCTTCGAGCAGTGGTGGGTCCCGGCGCCGGCGAAGTGCAGGGTCGAGGAGATGGACCTCCGCCCCGGCGGCTCGCTCGTGACCCGCATCAGCGAGAACGGCGGAGACTTCGCGCCGCACCTGAGCGCCTGCTTCCTCGCCGTGGACGACCTGGAGCGCATCGTCTTCACCAACGCCCTGGTCGGCGGGTGGAGACCCGCCGAGCATCCCTTCATGACCGCCGTCATCACGCTGCGGGACCACCCGGAGGGCACCGACTACGCCGCCCACGTGATGCACAGGAACGCCGCCGACCGCGACATGCACCAGGAGCTGGGCTTCCACGACGGGTGGGGCACCGTCATCGAGCAGCTCGCCGCGCTCGTCGAGCAGCGGGCGTAGGACGGGAACGGCGACAGGGGACAGGGGACAGGGGACAGGGGACAGGGGACAGGGGACAGCCTGCAAGCGATGCGACGGGGCGGCACCTCGCACAGGTGCCGCCCCGTCGTTCGTCGTTCTCCCCTCCCTCCTTGTGGGGGAGGGGCCGGGGGAGGGGGGTCTCAGCCCGCCGCCGTCTCCGGGCCTCCCACGGTGAAGCCGATGCGGCGCGGGCCGCGGGGGCTCTCCCGCTTCAGGCTGTCGGCGATCTCCTCGTACTCCCGCTCCATCTCCGGCGTCACCGTCGCGCGGCTCTCGCGCAGCGCCGACTCGAAGAGGCGCATCGGCACCTCCGCGATGTCCAGGCTCTCGCGGAGCGCCTGGAGCCCCGCGCGGCGCACCAGGTCCTCCAGGTCCGCCCCGGTGTAGCCGTGCGTCCGCTCCGCGATGGCGCCCAGCTCCACGTCGTCCGCCAGCGGCATCTCGGCCGCGTGGATGCCCAGGATGTGCTCCCGCGCGTCGCGGTCGGGCACCGACACGTACACCATCTCGTCGAAGCGCCCCGGGCGGAGCAGGGCGGGGTCCAGGAGCGTGGGCCGGTTGGTGGCGCCCATCACCACGATCCCCGTCAGCTCCTCCAGCCCGTCCATCTCCGCCAGGATGGTGTTGACCACCCGCTCCGTCACCGCCGGCTCCCCCATCCCGCCGCCGCGCTGCGGCGCCAGCGAGTCGATCTCGTCGATGAAGATCACCGTCGGCGCCACCTGCCGCGCGCGCTGGAAGAGCCGCGCCACCTGCTGCTCCGACTCCCCGTACCACTTGGAGAGGAGGTCCGACGACTTGGCGGCGATGAAGTTGGCCTCCGCCTCGCGCGCCACCGCCTTCGCCAGCAGCGTCTTCCCCGTCCCCGGCGGGCCGTACAGGAGGAACCCCTTGGCCGGGCGGATTCCCAGCCGCCGGAACGCCTCCGGGTGCTTGAGCGGGAGCTCCACCCCCTCGCGCAGCGCCCGCTTCGCGTCCTCCAGCCCCCCGACGTCGTCCCACCCCACGTCCGGCACCTGGATCATGATCTCCCGCACCGCCGAGGGCTGCACTCGCTTGAGCGCGTTCATGAAGTCGGCGCGGGTGACGTTCAGGTTCTCCAGGATGTCCGGCGGGAGCTCCCCCCGGTCCATGTCGATGCGCGGGAGCACCCGCCGCAGCGCGTCGATCGCGGCCTCGCGGGTGAGCGCCTGCAGGTCCGCGCCCACGAAGCCGTAGGTCACGCGCGCCACCTCGTCCACGTCCACGTCCTCCGCCAGCGGCATCCCCCGGGTGTGGATGGCCAGCACCTCGCGCCGCCCCACCACGTCGGGTACGCCGATCACGATCTCCCGGTCGAAGCGCCCCGGGCGGCGCAGCGCCTCGTCGATGGCGTTCACCCGGTTGGTGGCCCCGATCACCACCACGTTGCGCCGCGGCTCCAGCCCGTCCATCAGCGTCAGGAGCTGCGCCACGATGCGGCGCTCCACCTCCCCCGTCACGTCCTCGCGCTTGGGGGCGATGGAGTCGATCTCGTCGATGAAGATGATGGACGGCGACTGCTGCTGCGCCTGCTGGAAGATCTCCCGCAGCCGCTGCTCCGACTCGCCGTAGTGGCGCCCCATGATCTCCGGGCCGGCGATGTGGAAGAATTGCGCGTCCGCCTCGTTCGCCACCGCGCGGGCCAGGAGCGTCTTCCCCGTCCCCGGGGGGCCGTGCAGGAGAACCCCCTTGGGCGGGTCGATCCCCAGGCGCTGGAAGAGGATGGGGTGCTTGAGCGGGAGCTCGATCATCTCCCGCACCTGCTCCGTCGTGTTCCCCAGCCCGCCGATGTCGTCGTAGGTGATGTCGCCGCGGCGCGGCTCCTCCGCCTCCACGTACTCCGGGAGGAGCTCGATCTCCGTGTCCTGCACCACCTGCACCACCCCGCGCGGCGTGCTGGAGATCACCCGCAGGCGGATCTCCTGGAGCCCGTAGGTGCTCTGCTGGAGGAAGGTGCGGAGGAGGTCCTCGGGGAGGAGGTCCGAGTCGGGCGAGCGGGCCGCGCTGCGCTGGTAGACCGAGGTGGAGATCACGTCCCCCGCCACCAGGGGGCGGTGGAAGAGGGTGCGGCGGAGCGCGTCCCCGTTCCCCATCAGCCGCAGGTTCTGCTGCGCCGGGGCGATGGTGATGCGCCGCGCCGGCTTCACGTCCGCCCGGCGCACCTGCACCGCGTCGCCGATGCTGACGGTGGCGTTGGCGCGCTGCAGGCCGTCCAGGCGGATGATCTCCAGCCCCTCGTCCTCCGGGTAGGGGGGGAGGGCGAGCGCGGCCGTGGTCCGCTTCCCCTGGATCTCGATGATCTCCCCCTCGCGGATCCCCAGCGCCGCCGCCGCCTTCTGCCCCAGGCGCGCCACGCCCTTCCCCACGTCCTGCGGCTTGGCGCCCGCCACCTGCAGCTTCGCCCCCTCCTCGTTCTCTGCCATCCGCCGCCCCTTTCTCCGCTGGTGGTCCCGTCCGCGCCGTCCCCCGGGCGGCACGCTTCCGCGGCAGCAAGTTCCATGCGGCGCGGATGAAACCGCGCCGCACCGTCGCGGGTAGACACTTCCCACGGGTGGACTCTTTCCCTGACGGACGAGGATGCGGCGATGAAGAACTCGCGGTGGATGGTCGTCCCGGCGGCGCTCGCGCTGGGGCTGGGGATCGGGGCGGGGCAGGGGCTGGTGGGGTGGGGGGCGGAGGAGCCCGCCCTGGCCTGGGCGCGGCAGAGCGCCCCGAACGTCCAGGGGGGCACGGACGAGCAGAACGTGATCCGGGTGGCGCGGCAGATCTCCCCCGCCGTGGTGGGGATCACCACGCCCCGCTCCTCCGGCTCCGGCGTCGTGGTGCGGCGCGAGGGCGTCATCGTCACCAACGCGCACGTGGTGGGGAACGCCACCCAGGTGGAGGTGAGCCTGGCGAACGGGCAGCGGGTGGCCGGGCGGGTGCTGGGGCGCGACCCGGGGAACGACGTGGCGGTGGTCCGCATCCCGCCCGCGCGCGACCTCCCCGTGGCCCCCATCGGCGACTCCGACCGGCTCCTGGTGGGGCAGGCGGCCATCGCCATCGGCAACCCGCTGGGGCTGGAGCGCACCGTCACCACGGGCGTGGTCTCGGCCGTGAACCGGAGCCCGCAGGGAATCGAGCTGGGCGGGCTCATCCAGACCGACGCGGCCATCAACCCCGGCAACTCGGGCGGGCCGCTGATGGACTCGCGCGGGCAGGTGGTGGGGATCAACACGGTCATCTACACGCAGGCCACGGGGCTGGGCTTCGCCATCCCCATCAACCTGGTGACCGACATCGTGGAGCAGGTGCTCACCACGGGGGTGATCCGGCAGGCCTACTTCGGCGTCAACTACCGCGACATCGAGCCGGAGCTGGCGCGCTACTACGGGCTCCCGGTGGAGGAGGGGATCATCGTGGCCCAGCTGGACCCGCGCTCGCCGGCCGCGCAGGCGGGGATCGAGCTGGCGGACATCATCACGCGCATCGACGACACCCCCATCACGCGCGGGGGCGACTTCCGGCGCGAGCTGCGGGAGCGCCGTCCGGGAGACGCGGTGACGGTGACGGTGGTGCGGCCGAACGGGACCCGGCGGATCAACGTGCGGCTGGGGCAGATCAACGTGCGGTAGGGGTTTTCTGACGAGTTGGGGCCGCTCCGGAGCCGGGCCAAACTGCGGCCCGTCTCCTCCGCGGGGGCGGTGAGCCTCGCGAAACGGCCCGCGAGTCTCCCCGCCCCGGAGTGAGCCACCGGAAACAGCCCCGGTGTCTCCCTCCGTAACGGATTTTACGGGTACGGCGGGAACTGCGAACGGCGAAGGGCCGGGATCTCGGCGGAGGTCCCGGCCCTTCGTGCCCCCTCCCCCCGACCCCCTCCCCCGCAAGCGGGAGAGGGGGAGCACGACGGCGTGGAGCGTGAGGATCGAAGCATGGAGATGCCCCTCCCCCGGCACGGGGGAGGGTGGCGGCTCTAAGGCCGCCGGGTGGGGGCGCGCGGAGGGGCCCCGTCCGGATCTTGCTGCCGCGCACCGTCCAGGCTCCCCTCTCCCGCTTGCGGGGGAGGGGCTGGGGGAGGGGGTCATGTCACCTGCCCGATCCACTGGCGGACGACCGCCGCGAAGGCGTCCCGCTTCGCTTCCACCTCTTCCAGGTCGCGGAACCTCGCCGTCGCGCGGTCCGCGGCGAGCCACTCCAGCAGCGACTCCGGGTCGGCGATCGCGGCGCGGGCCGCCGCGGTGTCTCGCTTCTTCGCGCCGAAGTGGAGGATCACCTGCACGCCGTCCTTCGCGCGGAGGTGGAAGGTGGCGAACCACTCCGAGGTGCGGAAGCTCGGGGCGTTCCACTTGACCCCCTCGGAGATGGCCGGGTCGGCGCCGAGGATGAGCTGCCGGAGCGCCTCGATCTCCCGCAGGCGCGGGTGGTCGAGCGACGCCAGGAGCGCCTCCACCTCGCCGGGAGCAGGCATCAGAACGAGTACGTGACCGGAGTCGTCGAGGACGCCTTCCCCGGTGCCTGGAGCTGCACGATCACGGTGCCGCTCGCGGAGTACGCCCGCTGGTACACCTCCTTCAGCGGTCGGAGGTCGAACCGCAGCTCCTTCCCCAGGAGCGCCCGGCAGTTGTCGCCGTGCGCGTCGTGCGTGAGCTGGGCCCGCACCTGCACGGGGAGGGACTCCATGAAGCCGGGGTGCACGTACACGGCGAAGTCGTGCTCGGCGCACCCGCCGCCGTACGTCACCTCGAGCACCAGCTCGTCTCCCCTCACCGCGGCCCGCGTGATGGACGCCGGGTCCAGGCTGGCCGAGGAGGGGGTCTCCCGCAGGACCACCCGCGACGGGTCCCCCGCGGGTGCGAGAGGGGCGCTCCCACTGCACGCGAGCAGCGCGAGACAGGCGGCGAGGGCCGCGGAGCTGGTGATGGCGCGCATGAGCTTCCGTCTCCTTGCCGGTGGGATCTCGGTGGTCGATCCGATAGGACGAGCGCGGGGCTACGGACGTAACACCAGCAGCCGGTCCCGGGTGGGGCAGGCCGCCAGCAGCTCGCCCCGGCCGTCGCCGTCCAGGTCGGCGACCGCCAGGCCGATGGGACGCGGGCAGGCGCGTACCGCGCGCCGCTCCAGCCTCGCGCCGGCGAGCACCGTGACCTCGTCCCCCTCCCACGGGCCCACCGCCACGTCGGCCACGCCGTCGCCGTCCAGGTCGCCCGCCGCGGCCTCGGTGGCGCCCCCGAGCGGGAAGGGCGAGCCCGCCGCCCCGGAAAAGCCCCGGGCCCCCGCGAGCCACACGCTCGCGCCGTCGGCGTGGACGACGACCAGGTCCGCGCGGCGGTCGCCGTCCACGTCGGCGCCCACCACCATCCAGGGCCGGTCCGCCAGCCGGACCACGCGCTCGGACTGCAGCCTCCTCCCCGGCTCCGCGCGGACCACCCGCACCGTGCTGTCGCCGTGGCCGGGGACGAGCACGTCCGGACGGCCGTCCCCCGTCGCGTCGGCCACGCCCAGGCGGTAGTACGGCATGGTGCCCACGTCCACGCCCACCGCGGCGCCGAAGCCCCCCGCGCCGCCCCACAGGACGCGGACCTCCCGGGTGTCGGCGCTCTCCACCGCCACGTCCGTCCAGCCGTCGCCGTCCAGGTCCCCGGTCGCCAGCCCGTGCACGTGGGGGCGCGCGCCGGTCTCCAGGGGAGAGCCCGGTGCCGGAGCGAAGCGGGCGCCGCCCCCGTTCAGCAGGACGGTGATGCGGGAGGTCTCGTGGTTGGCGACCACCAGGTCCACGTCGCCGTCCCGGTCCAGGTCCGCCGCGTCCACGTCGGAGGGCTCCCGGCCCGCGGGGACCGGCGCTCCGCCCGGGCGCAGCCGCCCCCCGCCCGCGCCCAGCAGCACCGTCACCGTGCCGTCCCCCGAGTTCGCCACGGCCACGTCCAGCTCCCCGTCCCCGTCCAGGTCGGCCACGGCGATCTCCCGCGGCTGCGCGCCGACCGGGTAGCCGGCCGTGTCCGAATCCGCGGCGGCGGCGGGGCGCGCCGGCGGCGCGGCCGAGCCGCCGGGGGCACGGGCCGGCTCGCAGCCGGAGCCGCCCAGCGCGGCCACGAAGAGGAGCGCGCCCAGTGCGCGGCGGCTCATCCCCGCACTTCCCGGTAGCGCCCCGGCGCGTACCGGGCGGCCAGCAGGCCGGTCGCTTCCTCCACGTCGATCTCCTGCACCAGCACGCCCTCCTCCCCGTACGGCAGGTGCGCCCGGCACTCGCCCGAGGGGTCGATCAGGCTGGTCGCCGATTCCTGGAAGCGCAGGGCGTAGTTGACGCTGGCGAACCAGATGGTGTTCTCCCGGCTGCGCATCGCCATCGCCTTCTCGTAGTAGGGCGCGTCGGCCGCGCCCCACTGCGTCAGGCGGACCCCCTCCCGGTCGCTCCCCGAGTGGTGGGGATGGAAGACGATCTTCGCGCCCCGCACCGCCGCCCACCGCACCGTCTCGGGATAGCGCCACCCCTCGTGGCAGATCGCCACGCCGAGCTTCACCCCGCCGATCTCGAAGACCTGCCGGGTGTCTCCGGGCACGTAGTACGGGTCCTCGCTCGGGTCCAGCTGGTTCTTGGTCTGCCACCCCTGGAGCCGGCCCCCCGCGTCGATCACGGCGGCGGCGATCTGCCGGCCCGTCTCCGTGTACCGCTCCATCCCCAGGATCACCGCCACCCCCTGGTCCGCCGCCATCCGCGACACCTCCCGGATCACCCGCTCCTCCCGCTCCCGGTCGAAGGGCACCACCTCGAAGTCCAGCCCCCGCAGCCCCGGGAGGTAGGCCTCCGGGAAGCACACGATCTCCGCGCCCTGCGCCGACGCCTCGGACAGGAGCCGCTCGACCTTCTCCAGCCCGTCCTCGAGCGACGTGGCGATGCGAGGTGAAGCCAGGCCGACGATCATGGACGACCTCCGGTGGGAATGGACCCGCTCAGGTCAGGCTGGGCGCTCGGTCTCACAAAGTAGATCCGGTTCCGTCCCGGAGCGCAAGCTTCTCTTCGATGCGTCGTTCAGAGCGGCTCGGTGACGGCCTCGTAGCGGTCGTCCGGGAGCAGGCGCACCTCGCCCACCATCGCCAGCGTTTCAAGGTGACGGGCGGCCAGGGGCACGGAGGCGCCGGTGAACGCGGCGGCTACTTCCGCTGCGGTGGCGGGAACCATCGAGACACGCGCCTTCACCGCGCCGATCTGGTCAACTGCGCCGGCCGGCCAGGGGTGTTTCTCGTTCACGGGGGCGGCTTCGACCACTGCCGCTTCGGGCAGATCCAGCGTCGGCTCCTCCGCGGGGGGCGCGGCGCCACCGCCGAAGCGCGGGATCTGGTACTCCGGACGCAGCCAGCGGACGATGCCGCGCTTCTCCTCCTCCACGCGCTCGTCGTGCAGTGCCACCAGGCGCTCCAGCACTTCCTCGCGCTCCATGGGCCAGGGCCAGCCGTACGCCTCCGCCACCAGCCGGTCCAGCTCGTCGTGCAGGTCGCGAAGCACGCCGCACGCGGAGATCTCGTGTACGGTGCGCTCCTTGGGCGTAAGCGCTTCACCGCTCCGCAGCTTCTCGACCACGTTGTACATCCCCGTCATCGTCACGCGCTCGTCGCGCGCGATGGCATCCTTGCGGTGCTGGTCCAGTGCCTCCGCAACGAGCCCGATCCGCTCCCGCAGGTGCTTCGGCGGATCGGGAAACGGGAACGGGTCGAAGCATACTGCCTTGTCGTATGACGGGTCATTGCCTACACCGAGGCGTCCGCCACCGGCGACCGCCCATCGCACGTGGAATGAGGACGACAAGATGCCTAAGTGGAAGGTGTCGGCAAGAGCGATCGCGACCACCTTGCTATCTGGAGCGACCTGTGCCGACAGCAGGATAAACGTGCGATGTCGTGCCGTTCGGGTTGTGGCGATGTACCGGCTCAAGCCAAGCTGCGCTTCTCGCAAAGTCCGACGTGGTTCAGCAAACCGCCACCAGTAGATCCGGTAACTCTCGCGTCGATTCGTATCGCGAACAGGCTTAACGCTATCCTTTACTCGTTGATATAACATAGGATACCGTTTCGCTTCATCTTCCACTCGCAGGCCAAAGTCAATCACGAAGACATCACGGGAACGGGCCGTGAGATCGCGACCGTTTATATAGGGGCGGATAATCTCAGCGTTCACAGGATCAGCCGCGACAAAGCGGCTGCGCTCGTCGCGCGTCAGGATGAACCCAGCGCCATCTACCTGGAAGCCCGGGACAGACAGGCCCTTGTTAGAAAGCAGCGGCTCCGTTCCCGCGGTGACTACATCGGCCCCAGCCGTTAAATCGGGATTCAAGCAAGCCGCTGAAACTTCGCGTGTAACTGTTCCGCCTGGATCAACCTCAATCCGTAGAGCACGTTCCTCGCTACATGACAACACGGTCATAGCGACCCGCACATCAGCACTCCCTGATTCATCCACCCACGGGTGATCGGGAATAGCCCAGATCACCCTTGCACCCTTTGCAGCGGCGGAAGCGATGACTGGTTGATGGAGCTTCTGGGTGATGGAATTGGTTGTGATCAAACCCGCTCGTGTCGCGGTTCCATTCGCCACAGCGTGTGCCGCGCGCCACCACCAGTACATCACGTAATCGGCCGAGTCGGGCACAAGCGGGTACACGCCCCGAAGAGCTTCAACATACCCTTCTCCGAACGCATCCCTCTGCCGCGATTTTCCGAGGTACGGCGGATTTCCGATGATGAAATCCGCCTGCGGCCATTCCGCTTGGCGCACCCCGAGGTATTCGTAATACAGCAGCCGCGCGTCGGGATCGGGAACGAGTTCGTGAGTAGCCGGGTGAACGATGCGCGGCGTAGGATCGGGGCGCGACTTCTCGGGGACCTCCACGATCTCGTCCCAGGCAAGCACGGCGTCGCGCAGCTCAAGTGTACCGGTGTCCTTGAGCACCGGCTCGGGCGGGTTGACGCCCTTGTGATGCTCCATCCAGAACTGGTGATGGCCGATCCACAACGTGAGTTCTGCGATCTCGCGCGCCCACGGTTTGACTTCGATGCCGTGGAACTGCCACGGACCCACCTCGTCTATCCCCAGCTCGGGCATGCGGGTGATCTCCTCGATGGCCCGGAGCACCTCCAGCTCCAGGCGCTTCACCATATGCAGCGTCACGTAGAGGAAGTTGCCGCTCCCGCATGCCGGGTCGAGGAAGCGCAACCCACGCAGCCACGCGTGGAAGTCACGCAGCTCTCTCAACGCCTGCTGCTTCTTCCGCGAGGCGGCCAGCTTCGCCGCGTGCGCCTGCACCGGAGCCCAGCGCTCGCGCAGCGGCACGTCCACCGTCTGCCGCACCACGCGCTCCACGTACTCGCGCGGCGTGTACTCCGCGCCCAGCCGGTGGCGCTCCCGGGGGTCGAGCGCCCGCGTGAGCAGCGTTCCAAAGATGGTGGGCTCCACGTAGCGCCAGTCCGCCTCCGCCGCTTCGGCCAGGACGGCGAGGTCCTCCGGGTTGAGCGGGAGGACCTCCGCGTCCGCAAAGAAGTGCCCGTTGAACCGCAGCAGCTTGCGCCAGTCGAAGACGTCGCCCCGGTCCATCGCCTGCCAGAGAGCGGTGAGCCTGAACGCGAAAATATCTGCTTCCGATGTTTCTTTTTGTGACTCTAAGTTGAAGTTATAAAATAACTTAGTGGCATTTACCCCCCCCCCCCCCCGATTGGGAACATGTGTTTGCAGGGCCGACTGGAATGGCCTGCCGGCCAGCAGCCCCACGTCCTCCGCGAACATCGTGAAGACGCAGCGGATGAGGAACCGCGCCACGCGCTCCCCGTCCAGCCCCCGCCCCTCCAGCGACGCCGAGAGCTTCGCCAGCCGCTCCGCCACCTCGCGCGTCACCACCCGGCCGCGCACCGCCGGGTTCAGCGACTCCGGGTTCTCCCACACCGCACGCAGGAGCTCGATGTCCTCGTCGCGCCGCCAGAGCGTGCGCAGGTCGATGCGCCGCGCCGCGTTCACCCCGCCGTAGTTGCCTCCCCAGCGGTCCCACACCAGCAGCGTACGCCCCACGTTCATCACCATCAGGTACGGCGGCGGCCCGTGGTCCACGTCCCCCGCGTACCCCTTCGCCTGCCCGTACGCCCTGCCCATCGCGCGTTCCTCGCCTATCTCGGCCGCGTCGGTGTGCTTGCCCTCCAGGATGAAGTGCCCCCGGCGGTACAGGTCGATGAAGTTGGTGACGTCCTTCCCCGTGCGCCGGTCCGTTGTCGTGACCGGGTACTCGAACTCGTATCCCGACCCCCGCGGCTGCGGAAGCTCCACGCCCAGCGCGGCGCAGAGCTCGGTGGCGTACGACTGGAAGTTGGCGCGCTCGGCCGCGGGGACGGCGTCCCACTTCTCGGCCAGGGCGCGCAGTGCGGGGCTTTGTGGATGCACGACGATGTACGGAGAGCGCGTGTAGGGAAGGGGATGATGAACGGGAGGCGTAGAGAACCGCACGGGAATCAAGCTAACCGTGCCGCCCAGCCGCCGTCACGTCACCCGGTGAGCCTCAGCGCGCCGCCGGCACCGCCGCGTCCGCGAAGCCCTGCCCGACCCGCGGCCGCGCGGGCCACACCCCCGCGAGGATGAACCAGAGGGCCAGGAACAGGATCATCGGGAAGAGGATGCCGAACTGCATCCACCCCATCAGGAAGACGAGCGGCATCACCGCCCCGTGCGCCACCGCGCCGACGATCCCCAGCCAGCCGATCCAGGGCGAGCCGAGCGACCGCTCCCGCATCCCGGCCAGCACCAGCCCGATCACCACCACCCCCGTCACCGGGTAGATGAGCGTCGCCATCCACAGGTGCGTCAGCAGCACCGGAGTCGCCGCGCCCACGTGCACGGCGCCGGCGGGGAGCGCCGCGCGGTCCACGTACGCAGCGGTGTGGACCGTCATCTCCAGCGTCTCCAGTGCCATCATGACCGCCGCCGCGCCCGCCCACCACCGCGTCCGCCCCGACGCCTCCGCGCTCCGGCGGTACAGCGCCAGCCCCACGGCCAGCGCCAGGTAGCCCAGCGCCGCCGTCCCGTGCCCCGCCAGCCAGCGCGGGTGGGCGAGCATCTCACGCATCTCGCCGGCGGGGTGCATGGAGCTGCCGACGAGCACCAGGGCGCCGCCCAGGGCCAGCAGCGCGCGCCACGAGGTGAATCGGGAAGGGGACATGGATCTGCTCCTGGAAGGGGTGGGATGGGTAGGGAAGGGAAGGGGAAAGTGCGGGGAGGGACCTGCCTCCCCGCCACCGGAGCCGGCGGACGGCCCGTCAGGACGCCGGAGCCGCCGGGTTGACCTGCTCGTTCACCCGCGCCAGGCGCAGCACCAGCTCCAGCTGCTTCCGGAAGTGCTCCGGCGGGGGCGCGATCCCCGGGCCCACGTTGTCGCGGTGCGTGAGCCTCTTCGCGCGCGCCTCGTACCGCACCGTCGGGTACCCGCGCACCCCCGCGCCCGCGAAGCTCTCCAGCTCCGTCACCAGCGCCGAGCCCTCCAGGCGCTCCCGCAGCGCCTCGTCGTCCGCCGAAAGCTCCCAGCTCTCGGCGCGCGAGAGGATCTGCCCCAGGGAGTGCGAGCCGAACTTCACGCTCCAGTCGCTCGCGCCGGGCACGTCGAGCAGCGCCACCTCGAAGGCGTTGTACCGGTCCGACGGGTCTCCGTCGCGGATGCTGGACACGCCGGGGATCGCCGTCGCGGTCACCCTGCGGTCGCGGTACGCGCCCTCCATCCAGCCGTGCGAGAGCGAGTCGGTGGAGAAGGTGCCGCCGATGGTCGGCGCCAGCGGCATCATCGCGCGCGAGTACTTCGCGCCCGTGAAGCGGGCCAGCACCCGCGACGCGGCGAAGACGATCGCCAGGAAGACGAGGGTATAGAAGACGCCCTGGACGGTGTCGCTCAAGGTGTGCCTCGGGGGGATGGCGAGGGAGGCGCGCGGCGGGACGGAAGGCGTGGGAGGAGTCCGTCGACCCAAGCTAGCACGCGGCCGCGCGCCGCGCGAGCGGCGGGCGATACGGGTGCGGCACTTCTCCCGCGGCTTCCGCCGATGTAACATCATCCGCACACCGGCTGGATCTGAACCCCCACCGTGCACGGAGACCGGAACATGGCCTTCCCCGACGACGTGACCGGACGGCCCCATCGCGTCACCCCCCTCGGGATCATCCGCTCCCTCGCCGAGAGCGACGCGGCCGACTTCGCCACTCCCCGCGAAGGCCCGGTGGCGCCGGAAGGGAACGGTCTCTACCGGCTCCTGGTGGAGAGCGTCCAGGACTACGCCATCTTCGCGCTCGATCCCGACGGGAACATCCTGAGCTGGAACGCCGGCGCCCAGCGGCTCAAGGGGTACGCGCCCGAGGAGATCATCGGCCGCCACTTCTCCGTCTTCTACCCCCCCGCCGACCTCGCGGCCGGGAAGCCCGCCCGCGAGCTCGAGGACGCCGTGCGGGACGGGCGCGTCGAGGACGAGGGGTGGCGCATCCGCAAGGACGGGACGCGGTTCTGGGCCAACGTCGTCATCACCGCGCTCCGCGACGACGCCGACAACCTCGTCGGGTTCGCCAAGGTCACGCGCGACCTCACCGAGCGCCGCCGCGCCGAGGAGGCGGTGCGCGAGAGCGAGGAGCGCTTCCGGCTGCTGATCCAGGGCGTGAAGGACTACGCCATCTTCATGCTGGACCCCCGGGGCCGCGTCTCCAGCTGGAACGAGGGCGCCCAGCGCATCAACGGCTACACGGCCGCGGAGATCCTCGGGCGCCACTTCTCCGCCTTCTATCCCGCCGTCGACGTCGCCGCCGGCAAGACGAAGATGGAGCTGGACGTCGCCGCCCGCGAGGGGAAGTACGAGGAGGAGGGGTGGCGTGTGCGGAAGGACGGCTCGTGCTTCTGGGCCAGCGTCCTCATCACGGCCATCCGCGGGAAGCACGGGAAGCTCATCGGCTTCGCCAAGGTCACGCGCGACCTCACCGAGCGCCGAGCGTCCGAAGAGCGGGCCCTCGCCGACGCCCGGCGCCTCGCCGAAGTCGAGACCGCGAGCCGCACCAAGAGCGAGTTCCTGGCGGCCATGTCGCACGAGCTCCGCACCCCCATCAACGCCACCCTGGGGTACGCCGACCTCCTGGAGATGGAGGTCGGCGGGCCGGTCAACCCGCAGCAGCGCGAGTACCTGGCGCGCATCCGCGGAAGCCAGCAGCACCTGCTCCGCATCATCACCGACCTGCTCAACTACAGCCGCATCGAGGCGCGCCAGGTGGAGTACGACCTGCAGCCCGTGGCCGTGCACGACGTGGTCGAGGCCGTGCTCCCCATGGTCGAGCCGCAGGCCCTGTCCAGGGGGCTCACCGTCGTCCACGGCCCCTGCCCGGGCGGGGCCGTCGCGCGCACCGACCGGGTCAAGGCCGAGCAGATCGTGCTGAACCTGCTGAGCAACGCGGTCAAGTTCACCCCCGCCGGGGGGCAGGTCACCGTCGGCTGCGGGACCGTGGAAGGGCACGTCGTCGTCACGGTGGCCGACACCGGGCCGGGGATCCCGCCCGAGAAGCAGAGCGCCGTCTTCGAGCCGTTCGTGCAGCTGGGGCGCTCGCTCACCAGCGGGCACGAGGGCACCGGGCTGGGGCTCGCCATCAGCCGCGACCTGGCCGTCGCCATGGGGGGCGACCTCACCGTCAGCAGCGTCGTTGGCGAGGGGGCTACGTTCACCGTCGTGTTTCCGCCGGCATAGGGGGGTGTTGGCGGGCCGCTCCGGAGCCCGGCAAACGGCGCCGGTCTCCTGCGCGGGGGCGGGGAGCCTCGCAAACTGCGCGAGTCTCCCCGCCCCGGAGTGAGCCACCGGAAACGGCCCCGGTGTCTCCCTCCGAGAGGATCATACGGGTACTGCGGAACTGCAACTACGAACGACGGGGCGGCACCATCGCGGGGCCGCCCCGTCGTTCTTTCCGTCAAGGTGCCGTCAGCGGAGCTCGATCACCATGCGCTCGAAGTCGACCGGGGGCGGCGGAGCCGCCTCGTTGGCGGGGTCCACCGCGCGGAGCGTGACGCTCAGCTCGGTTCCCCCCCGCAGCGCCGCTCCCAGGGCGTGCCCCAGCAGCACGGGCACCCGGCCCACGCCGCCCCGCTGGGGGAGCAGCGTGAACGAACCGGCCGGAGAGCCGTCCGAGCCCAGGTACACGTCCACCGTGACCGCGCGGTCGGCGGGCGGGCGCACCCCTTCCAGGTACAGGACCGCCGCCTCCGGCGCGCCCGCGGCGAGCCCGGCCAGCGCGCTCGCCGGGAGGCGGCACGTGGCGACGAAGGGCTGCGCGCCCAGCGTCGCCGCACCGGCGGGAGCGGCCACCACGAAGGTCCTCACCTCACCGGTCCCCTGCCGGGCCGGGCACTCCCCTCCGGCGGCCGTGCCGGTGGCCGGCCGGGGCGCGCAGGCAGCGATCACCAGCAGTGCGGCCCCGACCCGGGCGGTCCGTTCGATCGTGCTCATGCCGTCCTCCGGAGCGGCGTCCCCTCTCCACCACGCGGGCCGTGCGCAGGGAAGCGCAGCGGGCGGGTGCCGGCATCCGTACCCCCCGGACCCCGCCAGGTTGCGCCGGCGCGGCCGGCCTACTGGACGTGCAGCTCCAGCCGGTCGTAGGAGAGGTTGCCCACCGTCGTGTTCTCCCGGGCCGCCACGGGGACCAGCGTGAACCGGACGGAGGCTCCCGGGTCGGCGGCCTTGTTCGCCAGGGCCTGGCGGAAGCCCTGGCCCAGCGCCACGTGCACGTCCACCGGCCCGTGCTGCGCGTGGTCCGGTCCCGTCGGGATCAGCGTGAACGCGCCCGCGAACGCGGGGTCCGTCGTCGGGGTGCCGCGGTTCGCCGCCGCCCGGTCGGTGAACACGTGCACCGTGACCGGCTGGTCGGGCACCTGCACGCCGACCACGCGCAGGGCGGCGGCCCCCTGCGCCGGCCCCATCAGCGACTCCAGCGCGCTCGCGGGGAGCTGCACCGCGGGCGTCGTCTCGGGTCCGGTGAGCGCGCGCGTGCCCTGGGGGTCGCTCACGGCGACCACCTGCGGCGGCGGCGGAGCGTACCTCACCGGGAGCGCCGCGGCCTGGGCGAAGGAGACGTTGACGTTCGCGCGCCGGTCGATGTCGTAGAAGGGGTAGCTGATGTTCAGCCACGCCGGGTCGGTGGGGTTGGTCCTCCCCAGCTGGTTCCAGAGGTACCACACCCGGTCCACGTTGGAGTGGTGCGCCCAGAAGATGGGGTCCAGCGCGGCGGTGGAGAACTGGCCCATGTTGCCGCCGACCGCTCCGTGCACGTAGTTGTGCGGGCCCACCTCCACCGAGCCCGCGCCCCCGGGGGTTCCCCCGAACAGGGAGAAGCTCGAGAGCCCCAGGAGGTTGTTGATCGCGGTCCGCCGGGGGTCGAGCTCCTGGGTGGGGGTCATCACCCGGGTCGGGTCGAACAGCGGGTTGCCGGCCCCCCAGTACTGCGCCGGGAGGCGGAGGTTGGTGCTCCAGTTCCAGTAGGGGAGCGAGAGCGTCGGGTCGCCCGAGGCCGCCCGGAGGATCTTCTCGAAGTAGTACAGGTACGCCCGGTGCCAGGGGAGGAAGCGCCAGCTGTAGTGGACCACCTGCATCCCCTGCGGCGGGTTGTTGCAGAAGATGTTGTGGATGTTGGCCTGGTACTGCCAGCTCGTCGGGTCGCTGGCCGGACGGCTCTTCATCGCCTGCACGCCCGCCCTCAGGCGGGTGAGCTGCTGCGACCCCTCCGTGAACGTCGTGACGTCGAAGCGCGTCACCGCCTGCTGCGCGTCGGGCGCCGAGCGAAGGAAAGCGGGCGCGCCGAGCTCTCCCTCCGGATCGGCCACGGCCGCGGCGGCGGGCGCCGCGCGCGCCGCCAGCAGCCCGGCCGTGAGCGCACCGGTTCCCGCGAGGAACTGCCGGCGACTCGGGATGGAACCCTGGTCCTGGTCGTTCTGGGGCGTGTCGCTCATGGATGGCTCCCGGCGGGGGTCTTGGAGGGGGACTTCCCGTAAACAACTGGCGCAATAGGTGCGTGGTGGAGACAAGTGTAACTTTTTGCCTGGATAACGCAAGGATTTCGCGATCCGGCTCTTCCGACGCGTGACGGGGCGGCACCTTCGCGGCGCCGCCCCGTCGTTTCTTTGTCGTTGTCCGTGGGGCAGGCTACTCCTGCCTCGGCCCTCCGAACCCGCCGCCCTGCCCGAACGGGTTCCGCAGCGCCGCCGGCACCCGCCGCCACTGCTCCGGCGTCAGCACCTTCTGCACCTCGGCCAGCGCGTCGCGCACGTTGGCGCGGCCCTGGTTGAGCTGCGGGCCGATGCGCTGGAAGATCGCGCCCGGGTTGGGCTGCTGGCCGGACGTGGCCGCCGCGCCCTCGACGGCCGTGCGGATCTGCGCCGCCACCGGGTCGTTCCGGGCCTTCAGCGAGTCGGAGATCGCCTGCACGCGCGCCACCTGCTCCTCCGAGAGCTTCAGCGTGTCGCGCAGCGTCAGGATCACCGGGATCGGGTTGGGGAGCACCCGCTCCAGGACCGCGTCCGCGTCGATCCCGCCGCCCGGGCCCTCCGCCCCCGGAGCCCCGCGGAACCCGCCCCGGCCCTCGCCCCCGCGCCCGCCGCCCCCACCCCCGGGGCCGCCCCCGAGCCCGCCGATGCTCGCCAGCCCCGCCGCCCCGCCCCCCGCCTGCCGGCCCAGGCTGATCCGGCCGGAGAGCTGCACGTTGAACGGCGACCCCACCGCGAAGCGGCGCTCCCGCTGCTGACCGAACTGCTCGTTCACCTGGTAGCGGAAGCGGCGCGCCGCCGGGTCGAAGCCGCGCGGGTAGAGGAGCGTCTCGTCCAGCCGCCCGCGCCCCCCGTCGCCCCACCCGTGCAGGCTCCCCTCGCCGTGGAGGAGGAGGTCCAGCCCCGCCGGGACGTTCATCGCGTCCAGCGAGATCGAGAGCCGCCGTCCCAGCTGCGGAAGGTCCGGGCGGTAGGTGGCGCGCAGGTCCAGCGAGCGCGTCCAGGGGCCGCGGCAGGAGTTGCGCTCCGCCACCTCCCCCCTCTGCGACTCCAGGCACTCGCGCACGCTCCCCGGCACCCGGTCCAGCACCCGCGCCATCCCGTTCGCCAGCGCCGTGTCCGGCGCCGACGCCGGGTCGAAGACGAAGGCCGCGTCGTTGCGGGCCCCGTCCCCGTTCACGTCGCCCCCCACCATCGGCGTGAACGCCGCTCCCGCGCCCAGCCGGCCGATCAGCGTCACCTCGAGCCACTGGCGGACGGGGACCCCCGCCTGGAGCGTGAAGGAGTGGCGCCGCTCCAGGTCGCTGGTGGCCCACCCCGGCCGGTTGGGGTCGCCCGAAGTGGGCGCCGAGGCGAAGCCCTGCTGCGCTCCCCCGTACGAGAACGACGACTGGTCGCGGGAGCGCATCAGGGTGTACGACCCCCCGAAG
This sequence comes from uncultured Gemmatimonadales bacterium, assembly GCA_963733105.1. Lineage (GTDB taxonomy): Bacteria > Gemmatimonadota > Gemmatimonadetes > Longimicrobiales > Longimicrobiaceae > JAFAYN01. Next base: position 137,435 of record CAVTCB010000023.1, read on the forward strand.
AAGATCCGCCGCCAGGGGAGCACCCCGTTCAGCCCCAGCGTCAGCTGCCGCGTCCGGGACTCCAGCTCCGAGCTCACCGCGAACACGTTCCCGAATTCCGGGTGCACCCGCGACCCCAGGAACGAGATCTCCCCCGTCCCCGGGACGATCGACGCCGCCGGGGCGTACACCGGGCGCCCGCCCTCCGACTCCAGCCGGAACGCCGGCTCCGCCGCCAGGTTCAGGTCCGTCACCCCGAACAGGTTCACCCCCCGCACCCAGCTCACGTCCGCCGTCGCGTTCAGCCCCTGGCGGAGCTGCGCCTGGAAGCCCAGCGACCCCCGCCAGGAGCGCGGCGCCCCGAAGTCGTCGTCGAACAGCGTCACCGTCGGGCGGCGGCCGGTCTCGCGCGGGCCCCCCGTCCCCCCGTCCGCGCACGTCGCGGGGACCGAGCCCGGGTCGGCCAGGTACGAGGGCCAGTCCGGCACCGGGACCGCCGCCCCCACGCACACCAGCTGCGACTCCGCGCTCGCCAGCCCCGTCTGGTCGATCGCCCCCGCGTACAGCGAGAAGGGCGCGCGCCCGCGGAACTCGCCGATCCCGCCGCGGAGGATGCGCGACGGCGCCCCCTGCTCGTTGAGGCGCAGCGTGAAGCCCGCGCGCGGGCTCAGGTGCACCTCCGAGGGGATTCGGTCCGTGCGGCGCCCGAAGAGCGCCTCCACCGCCGGGTTGCGCTCCGGCTGCCCGCCGAAGCGCGACCCCTCCAGCCGCACCCCGTAGGTGAGCTGCAGCGCCTGCCGCGGGCGCCAGGTGTCGCCCAGGTACAGGGCCGCGTTCAGCCCGCTCCCGTCCGCGCTGCGCTCCGTCAGCGAGCGCGTGTACGAGGCCGGGCGCCCCGCCGCGAAGTCCTCCAGCGAGTTGAAGGTGAAGGCGCCCAGGAAGTTGCTGGCCAGCCGCTGCTCGAACGAGGTCAGGTTCACCAGGCCGCCCACCTTCACCCGGTGCGTGTCGCGCAGCAGGAGCGAAAGCTCGTCGCTCACCTCCCAGGTGCTCTCGCGCGTGGTGGTGGGGAGCGAGCGGTCGCCGCCGAAGGCGAGCTGCGACACCCCGCGCGTCCCGTCCGGGAGGAGCGAGGTCACCCGCACCCGCCCCTCCGGGATCTCCACGTACGGGGTGAGGTCGCGCCGGTCCTCGTTGAAGGAGGCGCGCAGCTCGTTGATCCACCCCGCGCCGAAGCGGGAGGTGAGCCCCAGCATCCCGCCCCCGCCCACCGTCCCCGTCTCCCCGCCGTTCTGCTTCAGCTCCAGGAAGCCGATGCGGGTGCTGTCCTGGTCGTAGGTGCTCAGGTTCCCGCGCAGCATCAGCGAGTGCCGCTCGGTGAGCGTCCAGTCCACCCGCCCCAGGAGCGAGAGCGCGTTCCCCGTCCGCTCGTAGGCGCCCGTCTGCGCGTCCGTGGCGAGCCCGTAGCGCGTCCCCAGGATGGCAAGGAAGCGCGCCACCGAGTCGCCGCTCACCCCCAGCGCCTCCAGCACCGCCGGGTTGGAGGAGGAGATCGCGGACAGGTCGTCGCTGCGGCGCTGCGCCGTGAACGAGGCGAAGTAGAACAGCCGGTTGCGGAGGATGGGGCCGCCCACGCCGCCGCTGAGCCGGTTCTGCGTGAACGAGCCGGAGAGGGGGGACACCCCCGCGTTCCCCTGGAGGAAGGGGTCGCGGAGCTGGTAGTTGAAGGAGCCCTGGAGGTTGTTGGTCCCGCCGCGGGTGGTGATGGCCACCTGCCCCCCCGCGAACTGTCCGCGCGACACGTCGTAGGTGGCGGTGACCACCTGCGTCGCCCGCACCCCCTCCTGCGGCACCCCCAGCGGGGAGCCGCCCCCCGCCTGACCGCCGCTGAGCGCCGAAGCGAAGGAGGAGCCGTCCAGCGTCACCTGGTTCAGCGAGGAGCGCTGCCCCGCCACCGAGAAGGCGCCGCGGGCGTCGGTGGAGTCGCCCCCCGCCACCGCCACCACCCCGGGGGCCAGCGCGGCCAGCGTCGCGGCGTCCGTGTTGTCCAGCGGGAGCCGGTTGACGGCGTCGCCGGAGAGGGTCCGCTCCTGCGACGCCGTCTCGCCCCGCCCGGGGGGCGGCCCCTGCCGGGCGCGCACCTCGATCCCCTCCAGCGTCACCGACGCCGTCCCCAGCGCCAGGTTCGCGATCAGCACGTCCTCGTCCGCCTCGCGCGCCACCGAGCTCCGCGCCGGGGCCAGCCCGGCGCGCGACGCCACCAGGGTGTACCGCCCGCCGCCGTCGGGGAAGGTGAGCGTGTAGCGCCCCTGCGCGTCGGTGGTGGCGGTGCGGGTGATCCCCGACTCCGCCGAGGTGGCCTCCACCCGGACCCCCGCCAGGGGCTCCCCGGCGGGGCCCGTCACCCGCCCCCGCAGGATGTCGGTGGTGACCCCCACCTGCGCCAGGAGCGGCGCCGGGGCCAGGAACAGGAGGACGAGGAGCAGGGAGCGGAGGGCGCGCATGCGGTCCGTGCCGGAGCGGGTGGAACGACGGTGTCCCCCCTAGACACCCTCCCCCGCGGGAGCGTTGGATTGTAACGGCCCGGTATCGCGTCCGTACCATCTGGTCCCGGCCGTTACGATGCATTGCCCCCGTCCCCGGAACCCGGTAACGTGGAGCATCGCTTCCGCCCGCGAGGGCCCCACGATCCCGAGGTCCATGAGCGCGCACATCCTGGTAGTGGACGACGAGCCGGACATCTCCGCCCTGGTCGCGTACCACCTGGCCCGCGAGTCGTACCGGGTGCGGACCGCCGCCGACGGGGTGGAGGCCATCCGCGCCGTGGAGACCGAGCGCCCCGACCTGGTGGTCCTGGACCTGATGCTCCCGGGGATGTCCGGGCTGGACGTCCTGGGCGAGCTCCGCCGCCGCGGCGAGACGCAGGACCTCCCCGTCATCCTGCTGACCGCCCGCCGCGAGGAGAAGGACCGCATCGAGGGGCTCCAGCTCGGCGCCGACGACTACCTCGCCAAGCCCTTCTCCCCGCAGGAGCTGGTGCTCCGGGTGGGGGCCGTGCTGCGGCGCGTCCGCCAGGCGCCGCCCGCCGCCAAGGGGGGGAAGGTGGTGCGGGTGGGCGCCTTCACCGTGGACACCGGCGCCGCCCGCGCCGAGATCGACGGGCGCGCGCTGGACCTCACCCCCACCGAGTTCAAGCTCCTCCTCACCCTGATGGAGCGGCGCGGCCGGGTGCAGAGCCGGCGGCAGCTCCTGGAGGCGGTGTGGGAGGTCACGGCCAACATCGCCACCCGCACCGTGGACATGCACGTCCAGCGGCTCCGCAACAAGCTGGGCGAGGAAGCCGAGTGGATCGAGACGGTGCGCGGCTTCGGCTACCGCTTCCGCGCCGAGGCCCCGCAGCGGGCGTGACCGCGCCGTGAGCGGCCGTCCCCGGCTGCGCGCCGACCAGAAGCTCTTCCTCAGCTACCTCGCCCTCATCGGGGCGGCCATCGCGTCGCTCACGCTGGGGGTGGGGACCCTCCTGCGCCACCAGCTCACCGACATGGCGGCGGACGCCCTCCGCCGCGAGCTCGCCCTCGCCGTCGACCTCCAGCGCCGCGATCCCGGCTCCCCGCCGGACGAGCTGGCGGACCGCCTCGGCGCCCTGAGCGGCCGCCGCGTCACCCTGGTGGCCCGGGACGGGAGGGTGCTGGGCGACTCGGAGCGGGACGGGGCCGCCCTGGCCGCCATGGAGAACCACGCCGACCGACCGGAGGTGCGCGCCGCGCTCGCGGGGCGGGTGGGGCGCTCGGTGCGCTTCAGCACCTCGGTGGGCACCGACGAGCTGTACGTGGCCGCCCCCGGCGCCGGGGGCGGGGTGGTGCGCCTGGCCGTTCCCCTGCGCGAGACGGCCCGCGCCGTGTCCCGGGTGCAGCGGGGGATCTCCGGGGTGGGGATCGCCGCCATGGCGTTCGCGGGGCTCCTCTCCTTCGCCTTCAGCTTCGCCGTCACCCGTCCGCTGCGCCACGTGGTGGCCGTGGCGCGCGACCTGGCCCGCGGCGACCTGTCGCGGCGCGTGCAGGCCCCCTACCGCGACGAGATCGGGGAGCTGGGGACGGTGCTGGACTCGCTGGCCGCGCAGCTGCAGCGGCGCCTGGGGCAGCTGGAGGGGGAGCGCGCCGAGATGCAGGCGCTGATCGACTCCATGGCAGAGGGGGTGCTGGCGCTGGGGGCGGACGGCACGGTGCGCCGCGCCAACCCCGCCGCCCGGCGGATGTTCGGGCTGGACCGGGACCCCCGCGGCCTCACCCCGAGCGAGATCGCCCGCCGCCCCGGCTTCCTCCGGGTGGTGGAGCGGGCGCTGGCCGGGGAACAGGTGTCCCCCGCGGAGCTGGTGCACGACGGGCGGCACTTCCTTTCCACCGCGCAGCCCCTGGCCGGGGGCGGCGCGGTGCTCGTGTTCCTGGACGTGTCGGCGCTGCGGCGGCTGGAGGACGTGCGCCGCGACTTCGTGGCCAACGCCTCGCACGAGCTGAAGACGCCGCTCACCGCCATCCGCGGCTACAGCGAGACGCTCCTGGACGAGAACCTCCCCCCGGAGCTGCGGCGCCGCTTCGCCGAGGTGGTGAAGGGGAACGCGGACCGGCTGCAGCGCATCGTGGACGACCTGCTGGACCTGTCGCGCATCGAGTCGGGGGGGTGGCGCGCGGAGCCGGAGACGGTGGAGGTGGAGGAGGCGGCGGGCGAGGCGTGGTCCACGCTGGAGCGGGAGGCGGAGGAGAAGGGGGTGGGCTTCGCGGTGGAGGTCTCTCCCGGGTGCCGGCACGTCCACGCCGACCCGTCGGCGCTGCGGCAGGTCTTCACCAACCTGTTCCACAACGCCCTCCGGCACACCGGGCCGGGTGGGGAGGTCGCGGTGGCGGCCCGGTGCGCGCCCCCCCCGCGCGAGGGGGCGGCGGGCCGCTGGGTGCAGGTGGAGGTGCGCGACACGGGGAGCGGGATCCCGGCGGTGCACCTCCCGCGCATCTTCGAGCGCTTCTACCGGGTGGACACGGGGCGCTCCCGCGCGGAAGGCGGGACGGGGCTGGGGCTCGCCATCGTGCGCCACCTGGTGGAGAGCCACGGCGGGCAGGTGGAGGCGGAGAGCGAGCTGGGGCGGGGGACCGCCGTCCGCTTCACCCTCCCGGCGGCGGAGGAGGAGCCGGCGGGGTAGGCGCCGCGCCCCCCGTCCGCAGGTACTCGGCGAAGTCGTCGGGGAGGCCGCTCCGGCGAATTCCCTCCATCGCCCGCTCCAGGTCGTACTCCACGCGCACGTGCTCCACCTCCGGGGTATCTCCGGTCATGTCCAGGAGCACGTACCCCGCCCGCCAGTCCCCGTCCTTGGGCCGCCCCACCGACCCGGTGTTCACGAAGCCGGACCCCCTCCACCTCCCGGTGCCAGGGCCTGTGGGTGTGCCCGAAGCAGACCACGTCCCCCGCCCGCGCCCCCGCCTGCTCCGCCATCTTCAGGCAGAACGCGTCGTCCCGGTCCTCCGTCCAGTAGAGCGTGTTGAGCGTGGGCGTGCCGTGCACCAGCACCACGCGCGGCCCGGGCGCGTGCCCGCCCCGCGGCCGCAGGTCGATGCGGAAGGGGAGCGCCGCCAGGTGCCGCTTCGTCTCCGCGGAGGTGTGCCGGCGCGTCCAGTCGTAGCTCAGGTGCGACAGCTCCTCCTGCCGCGGGTCCTCGTACCGGCACCCGCAGTGCCTGTAGTCGGTCGCCACGGTGGAGTCGTAGTTCCCGGCGACGCCCTCGACGCGGCGCTCGCGGAGGAGGGCGACCGTCTCGTCGGGCCAGGGGGCGTAGCCCACCAGGTCGCCCAGGTGGTAGACGGCGTCCACGTCCCGCTGCTCGCCGACGTGGGCGAGCACCGCTTCCAGGGCGGGGAGGTTGGCGTGGACGTCGGAGAGGAGCGCGTAGCGCATGGGTCGGATGGGGGCTGGTCGGGTTGTCGGGTACGGGACATGGCCGCCACGCCCTGTCCCGCGGATGTCCCGGAGGGCTGGGTCGGTCCTGGGTCGGCCCGGGTCCGCGGTGCTGGAGAAACTCAGCGGCTGCGGGCCTTCTCGCAAGCTCCCGCCCCCGGCACGACGATTGCCCCCAGGGGCGCGCTGCCGCTCCTCCCCGCGAGGAGCCCCCCTCCGCCGGTCCCGCGCGGCGCCATCCCACCCGTTATCTGGAGAATCCATGTCCGCAACGTCCGAGTTCCGCATCGTCGGAGCACTGCTCGACCCCGCCACCGGCCTCCCCGTGCCGGGACTGCTGGTGAAGGCCTTCGACCGCGACTTCTTCCGGGAGCAGCCGCTGGGAGAGGGGCTCAGCGGCCCCCACGGCGAGTACGAGATCCGCTTCGGACGGGACGGGTTCACCGGCCCGCTGATCCGGCTGGAGCACTGTCCCGACATCTTCCTGCGCGTGTTCGACCCGGAAGGGCGCATGGTGGTCTCCACCGAGGAGTCGGTGGTGGTGAACGCGGACCATGAGACCCGCATCGACGTGGCGGTGAAGGGCTGGAGGGCCCCGGCGCAGGACTCGCTCTTCGGGGAGCCTGTGGACCTGGCCGCCGCGGCCCGGCTCACGGCGGCGGAACTGGTGCAGGCCTACCGGTTCCTGCGGGGGCGGGAGGCGCGTCTGGAGCGGCCGGAGCTGGTCCGGCAGGCGTTTCCCGGACTGTTCCGGCGCCCCGCGCCGTGGGACGACTGCGCCGAGGGCCGGCTGGAGGTGTTCCGCTACCTGCTCAAGGAGCGCGGCGCGTTCGACGCGGACGTGGGCGACGCGGACGACTTCCCGGCCGGGACCGGGATCAAGGACTTCTTCACCGCCAACGTGTGGGTGAGGTACACCACCGACGCCGGCTCCGTACACGCCGTGGGTGCCGCGCTCCCCGCGGCCGACGCGCCGTTCGCCCTGAGCGACGGCACCGTCATCGGGACCGTCCGCGCCAACCTGGCGGACCTGCACGCGGACAACACCGAGGTGGCCCCCGCGTACGTGCAGAAGGTGGGGATCATCGCCGAGCACGCGCTCTCCCGCTTCGTCGGACCGCAGTTCGGCTTCCGCGACCCGCGAAACGGCGCCGCGCGCATGGAGTACCGCGTCCTGGAGCAGGGCCCCGGGCTCGCCGGCGGGACGCGCGGCGACTGGAGCCACGTGGAAGTGGACCCCGGCAACGGCGACCTGCAGAACCTGCACACGATCCCCCACGAGATGTTCCACCAGGTGCAGTACCGCTACAACGACACGGTCTTCCGCTCGGGGATCTACGGGGCGCTCCGCGAGGGGGGGGCGCGGCTGATCGAGGACTGCATCAACGACCAGCCCAACCGCTGGGCGCTCCAGGCGCAGCAGATCATGAACGGCCCCGGCCAGTCGCTCCTCGACGCGACCGGGGGGCCCAGCACCCCCATCAACTACGCGGCGGGGCTCTTCTGGAAATACCTGGCCGAGCAGCACAGCGAGCGTACCGGCGCGGCGGACGAGCCGGCCATCGGCGTCGACGCCTACCGCCGGGTCCTGGAGGCCAGCGCCACCGTGCTTCCCGGAGACCCCGGCGTGGGATACGCCCCCTCCACGCTGCGCACCGCCCGCCGCGCCATGCCCTGGTACGGCAGCTTCGACGAGTTCCACTTCTACGACGCTGCCCGCACCGAGCTGGGCTCCAACGAGGTGACCTGGGGCAACTACCTCCTCGCCAACTTCCTGCACGGCACTGCCAACCCCGTCGCGGACCGGCGTTTCGAGTACATGGAGGACGAGCACGCCGTCACCTTCCCCGCGGGTGGGCTGGCCGCGGTGGCGAAGCTCGCGGTGCTGCAGGCGGCGGTGGCGCCCGGTAACCAGATCACCCTGGCGCAGGGCACCAGCACCTCGCGAATGGTTCCCAACCAGGCGGCGTACTCCGCCACCTACTTCCGCATCACCCCCGGCGCCCCCGCGCCGCGCATGCTGCGCGTCGACTTCACGGCCGCGGCCGCCCTCTCCGACCCGCTGGTGCACGTCGTCCGGCTGGGGCCCGGCTCCGCGCTGGTGGACGTGCACCGCTCGGACGCGACCACCTGGTCCAAGACCATCCACGTGGGCGGGCTGGAGTCGGTGGTGGTGATCGTATCGGCGCGTACGGCGGCGGGCGGCTTCACCGTCCAGTTCGACGAGGTGGCGAGCGCCACCGACGTCATGGCCACCCGCTGGAACTCGGTGGTGGGGACGGAATACGAGGTGGATCCGCGCGGCTGGGCGTGGACGTGGGTGTCCCCCGACGTGATGGTGGACACCGACGACGACCTGCTCGCCGACACCGAGGTTCTCTTCGGCGTGGACAACAAGCTCAAGGTGCGGCTGCGCAACCGCGGCAACGCGGCGGCCGATGACATCCAGGTGGAATTCTGGTACCAGAAGGCCACCCCGTTCCTGACCGCTGCCGGCTGGATCCCGGTGCAGGACGCCGCGCTGGTCACCCAGGTGGTGACCGGCGAGTCCCTGGCCCCGCGCGGCTCTCCCGGGGACGAGAAGTGGGTCTCGGTGAACTGGGCGCCCGTGGACGACGGCACGCACCACCCTCACTGGTGCGTCAAGGTGCGGATCACCGTCCCCGGGGATCCGAACGCGGACAACAAGGTGGTGCTGAGCAACTTCGGCAACGTCGTGGTGGACCCCGACGGCGACGGTGACCGTGTCCTTCTCCTCCTCCGCAGCGTCGAGGGGCGCTATCGTGACCGCCTGCACGTGCTGCCGCGCGGAACCGACTGGACCTTCGGCGAGGCCAAGGTGGCCGGCGATCCCTTCGGTCCGCGCGGGGACCCGCCGCACGCGTGCGCCTGCGGCCCGCGGCCGGAGTCGCTCCTCCCCACGCGCGTCAGCTTCGCCACCCTCCCGCTGGTGCGCGCCGGGCTGCGGGCGTGGGATGGCGTGAAGCGCACCACCGATCCCGAGGCGGGCAGCTACTACCCGGTGCGCCCGGACACGCTCCCCCCCGGCGTGGACCCGGCGTCGCTGGTCACCGTCGCCCACCTGGTGGACGGCCGGCCGGTCGGCGGGATGACGTACCGCGTGGTCCGGAAGGACTGAGGCTCACGGCCGTACCACGAGCGACAGGGCAGGAGCGTCCGGGCGACGCTCCTGTTCTTCGTTACAGACCGGTTACTCGCGCGTGACGGGGTTTGACCGCTCCGTCGCCACCTTGTAGCATTCGCGAGCGCCGCCGTCCGCCCGCCGGACGGCGGTGTCGTTTGCCGAATCCCCCACGGACGGAAGGGAATGCCGAAGAACATGGGAAGCCGCGCGCCGCTGCTGGGTCTCGTCCTGTCGCTCGCCGTGGCCGGCGGGGCGGCGGCGCAGCAGCCGGTCGTATTCCGCTCCAACGCGCTGGAGGTGTCCGTCAACGGGCGCGTGCAGACGCAGCTCAACACCACCACGGTGGAGACCGAGCCCGCCGCCGAGATCGCGCTGCGGCGCGTGCGGCTGGAGGCCACGGTGAAGGTGAACGAGTGGGTCACCGGGAAGATCCAGCCGGACTTCGCCGGGAGCCGCGTCACCCTCAAGGACGCCTGGGTGAAGTTCGCCTTCGCGCCCGGGCTCCAGCTCCTCGCCGGGCAGGCCCACCGTCCCTTCGGCACCATCGTCCAGACCAGCTCCGCCCGCATCCTCCCCGTCGAGCGCGGCGCCCGCATCCGCGGGCTGTCGGGGGCGCTGGACCACCACAACCTGATCGTGGACCTGGGCTACGCCGACCGCGACGTGGGAATCCAGCTCCTCAGCGACCCGGAGCGGGTGTTCTCCTACGCCGCGGGGGTGTTCAACGGCCCCGCTCGCGCCCAGGCCGCGGAGCTGGACAGCTACCAGCTCGCCGCCCGCGCCGCCTTCCGCCCGGCGAAGCGGCTCAGGGTGGGGGCCTCCTACTCCGGCCGCGACTTCGTGGTGACCGAGGGGGAGCCGGAGGAGAGCCGGCGGCTGCTGTGGGGGAACGCCGTGGCGCTGGACGTGGAGTACGGCGCCTACGCCCCGGGGCTGCACCTGGTGGGAGAGCTGTCGTACGGGGACTACAACCCCTCCGTGGACGCCCGCTTCCTGGGCGCGCAGGGGTGGCTCGGCTACCGCACCGGCGCGCTGGGGCGGCGCCTCACCGCCGCCGAGCCGGTGCTGCGCCTGAGCCACGGCGACCCGAGCGCCAACGGGAAGGGGGACGAGGACGGCGGCGGGACGCTGGTGACGCCGGGGCTCAACTTCTACTTCGGCCCCCTCAACCGCATCATGCTCAACTACGACCTCTGGCTCCCCGACGCCGGCGGCGACCGCGAGGGGAGCTTCAAGGCCCAGTTCCAGGTGGCGTTCTAAGCCGGGCCCCCCACCCCCGGCCCCTCCCCCACAAGGGGGGAGGGGAGCACGGCAACGGCCCCCCCACCCCCGACCCCTCCCCCGCAAGCGGGAGAGGGGAGAACTACAAAAGACGAGACACGGTAAGCAGTTGCGTGAGGGATGCGAGCCCGAAGGGGCGAGACCCGCGCGCAGTTTGCGCGGGGCTCGACTCCGTTGGACACGGTTGTATCGTGTCCTACGGAGCCGCAGCCCGACCCCCGCGCCAGCGGGGGGCACGCCCGAACCCTGCCCTCATCCCGTCTATTGCGCTGCCGGGCTCAGGAGCCAGTCGTGCTCCCACAGCCCCCCGTGCCCGTGCTGCCGCAGCACCGCCGCGACCTGCGCCCAGTGGCGGATCCCGTGGACCAGGGTGTGGACCACCACCGTGTGCGCGCGCGACTCGATGCGGCCGAGCTTGCGGGTGTCCGACACCAGCACCCGGTCGAGCGCCTCGGGGGAGGCCTCGAGGAGAAAGCGGTCGCGCAGCGAGGCCGCGGCCCGGTGGATCTCCCACAGCTCCTCCACGGTCCCGTCCGCCAGCTCCTCGTACCCGGTCACGGGGAGGCCGAGGAGCCGCTCCGCGTAGCGCAGCTCGACCGCGAAGACGTGCTTGACCAGGGTGCGCACCGTCCCCTCGGCGCCCGGGCCGAGCGGGAGGTCGAGCACCCCGGCCGGCGCGCTCCCGAACCACTCCCGCCACCGCTCCGTTTCCCCGTCCACGTACCCCGCGAGCACCCCGATCTCCACGGTCGGTGCAGCCATGCGACGTCCTCCTGTGCCGGAAGGTGGTGTTCCGCTCTCCCGCCGCATCTTGCAGCCCCGGCGCGACGTCGTCAATCTCACCGCTCCGCACGGTCGACGCGTCTTACCTGGAGGGATCGAAACCATGGAGAAGCACCCGTCCTCGATCAGGCCGGAATCGTGGCTCGTCTCGGCGGGCCGCGATTCCGGGCCCGGCGCTCCGCTGAACGTACCGCTGGTCCCCGCCTCCAACTTCGTCCTCGGCGCGGGGCGCGCGTACTCGCGCGACGACGGTACCCCGACCTGGGAAGCGCTCGAAGACATCGTCGGCGGGCTCGAGGCCGGGAGGGCCGTGGCGTTCGCCTCCGGGATGGCCGCCATCGCCTCCGTGTTCGACCGGCTCCCGGCGGGCGCCGTCGTGGTGCTCCCCGACGACTGCTACCAGGGGGTCGCGGGCCTCGTGGCCGCGGGCGCGGAGAGGGGGCGCTGGTCGGTGCGGCGCGTGGCGGTGGACGACACCGCCGGCTGGGTCCGCGCCTGCGGCGACGCCGACCTGGTCTGGCTCGAGTCGCCGTCGAACCCGCTGCTCACGGTGGCGGACCTGGAGGCCGTCTGCGCGGCGCCCCGCAGGCCCGGGACGATCGTGGCGGTGGACAACACCTTCGCCACGCCCCTGAACCAGCAGCCGCTCGAGCTCGGCGCCACGGTGTCGCTGCAGTCGGCGACCAAGCTCATCGGCGGCCACTCCGACCTCCTGGCCGGGGTCGCCACGACCCGGGACGACGCGCTCTGGCACGCCCTCCGGGAGTCGCGCGAGCTGAACGGCGCGACGCCCGGAACGCTCGAAGCCTTTCTCGCCGTGCGCGGCGCGAGAACCCTCGCGCTCCGCCTGCAGCGCGCCCAGGAGACGGCCCAGCTGCTCGCGGAGTGGCTCGAGGCGCACCCGCGGGTCGGCCGCGTCCGCTACCCGGGACTCCCCTCGCACCCCACGCACGCGGTCGCCCGGCGCGTGCTCAGGGGCTTCGGGACCGTCATCTCCTTCGACCTCCTCGGAGGGGCCGAGGTCGCCGACGCGGTCTGCGGGGGCGTCCGGCTCATCCGCCACGCCACCAGCCTCGGAGCGGTGGAATCGACCATGGAGCGCAGGGCCGCGGTCCCGGGGCAGGGACACCTCCCCCCTTCGCTCCTCCGGCTCAGCGTCGGGATCGAGGACGCCGGAGACCTCCGGGCCGACCTCGACGCGGCGATCCGCTCCGCCGCGCCGTGACGCCGCGACGGGAAAGCGTCGCTCCCGTCGCCTGAACCGTGTGCACTCGTTACCTCCCGGTGACGGGTTCGGCTCCGCTTCGATGGGATGCGCAGGTAGCCTTCCGGTGCGACTGCCGCGGGGGGCGGGCCGGACGGGCCCGCATCCCCGAGATCCCATCGAGATCCGAGACGAGATGCGCACACAATCCTTGCTCGCCGCCTTCCTGCTCGCGCTCGCGCTCCCCGCGGGGCTCGCCGCGCAGGGGGCGACGGGACGAATCGAAGGCCGCGTGGTGGACGCGCGGACGGGGGCCCCGCTCGGCGGCGCCCGCGTCGTGCTCCAGGGAAGCCAGGACGCCGCGGTCACCGGCGCGGACGGCCGCTTCTCCCTGGCCCGCGTCCCGGTGGGGAGCCGGACCGTCGCCGCCACCCTGCTCGGCTACACCCCCGCGGTCGTTCCGGGGGTGCAGGTGCAGGCCGCCGAGGTCGCCCGCGTGGACGTGAAGCTCGCCGCGCAGGCGCTCGCGCTGGAGGGGCTCACCGTCACCGCGGGCGCCGCCCGGGGGAGCGTGAGCCGCGCCATCGAGCAGCAGCGCTCCGCCGCCGGCGTGGTGAACGCCGTGGGCGCCGAGCAGATCGCCCGGAGCCCCGACTCCGACGCCGCCCAGGTGGTGCAGCGCGTCAGCGGCGTCACCGTGCAGGACGGGCGCTACGTCTTCGTCCGCGGGCTGGGCGAGCGCTACTCCACCACCTCGCTCAACGGCGCGCGGCTCCCCAGCCCCGAGCCCGACCGCAGGACCGTCCCGCTCGACCTCTTCCCCTCCGGCATCCTGGACGGGATCACCGTCTCCAAGACCTTCACCCCCGACCTCCCGGGCGACTTCAGCGGCGCCCAGGTCAACCTCAGGACTCGCTCCTTCCCCACGCGGCGCACCGCCTCGCTCTCCTTCTCCGGCGGTCTCAACGACGCCGCCACCTTCCGGGACGTGCTCGTCGCGCCCGGCGGCGGGATGGACTGGCTCGCCTTCGCCGGGAGCGGCCGGCAGCTCCCCAGCGCCCTCGCCGGCGGGGCGCAGCTCAACGACTTCGGGCAGATCTCCGAGGCCCTGAGCTCGTTCCGCAACGTGTGGACGGCCGACCGGGCCAGCGGGCGCCCCAACGGCTCCCTCAGCGCCTCCGTCGGCGGCCAGGACGACCTCCTGGGCCGCCCGCTGGGGTACGTCGCCACCCTCAGCTACTCCGCCAGCCAGGAGGTCCGTCGGGGCGAGGAGCGCGCCTTCGCCACGCTGGGCGGGAGCGGAGGCGGGACCCAGCCCTACAACGCCTTCACCGGCTCCACCGGGCGCACCAGCGTGCTGTGGGGCGGCGTCCTCAACCTGAGCACCCAGCTCGGCGAGGGGAGCCGCGTCTCCTTCAACAACACCTACGACCGCACCTCCGACAACGAGGCCATCCGCCTCTTCGGGAACCTGGAGGAGTTCGGCGTCCCGGTGGACGTCACCCGGCTCTCCTTCGTCGAGCGCAGCATCTACTCCTCGCAGCTCCAGGCGAGCCACGTCCTCGGCGGGCGGCACAAGCTGGACTGGAGCGGCACCCTTTCCGGCGTCGAGCGGGACGAGCCCGACCGCTCCGACCTGACCTACGCCCGCGAGACCGACCCGCGGACCGGGGAGCAGCGGGGCTTCGCCTGGCTGGGGAACCGCTCCCGCTCGGCCACGCGCACCTTCAGCGCCCTCTCCGAGCAGGCCCGCACCGCGGATCTCGCCTACACCCTCCAGCTCGGCGGCGACGCCGGGGTCCCCGGGAGCCTGAAGCTGGGAGGCCTGTACCGCAACGTGGAGCGCGACTCCGACACCCGCGCCTACGACCTGCTGAACCGCGGCCTCACCGACGAGCAGCGCACCCTCCCGGCCGAGGAGCTGTTCAGCGGGCGCTTCTTCGACCCGGCCGACCCCAAGGTCACCCTGCGGCAGAACGTCAACGGCGGCTCCTACACCGCCTCGGACCACCTGGGGGCGGGGTACGTCATGCTGGACTACCCGCTCTCCGACCGCGTCCGCGTGGTCGGCGGGGCGCGCGTGGAGCACGACCGCATCGAGGTGGACGCCGTCGGCGTGAACGGGGCCCGCACCCCGGTGCTCCTGGAGAACACCGACGTCCTCCCGGCGCTGGCGGTCAACTGGGACCCCACCGACAACCAGCGGGTGCGCCTCTCCGCCACGCAGACCCTGTCGCGCCCGGAGTACCGCGAGCTCTCCCCCACCGCCTTCTTCGACGTGCTGGGGCAGCTCAACTTCGGCAACCCCGAGCTGGAGCGCGCGCGGATCCGCAACTACGACCTGCGCTGGGAGCTGTACCCGTCCGACGACGAGCTGCTGAGCGTAGCGCTCTTCGCCAAGGACTTCGACCGTCCTCTGGAGCGCATCCTGGTGCAGTCCACCGGCGCCTCCTCGGTCAGCTTCGTCAACACCGAGGGCGCGGTGAACTACGGGGTGGAGCTGGAGGCCCGGAAGGGGCTGGGCGCCCTCGCCTCCTTCCTGGAGCCGCTCTCCTTCTTCAGCAACGTGTCGCTGATCCGGAGCGAGATCACCGTGGGCAACCGCGGCCTGGTCTCCCTCACCAGCGACCATCGCCCCATGGCCGGGCAGGCGCCCTACGTGGTCAACGCCGGGCTCACCTGGTCGGGCGACACCGGGCGCAACGCCACCGTGCTGTACAACGTGGTGGGGAAGCGGATCTCCGAGGTGGGGACCGGCGGCCTCCCCGACACCTACGAGCTCCCGCGCCACGTGCTGGACCTCAGCTTCCAGCTCCCGCTCCTGGGCGGTGGGAGCACGCTGAAGCTGGACGCCAAGAACCTGCTGGACTCGCCCTTCCACCTGGAGCAGGGGTCCGTGACCCGCCACCGCTACACCACCGGCCGCACGTTCTCGCTGGGTGTGGCGCTGCGGCGGTGAGTTTTTGAAGAGCGGGGTTCGGGCGTGCCCCCCGCTGGCGCGGGGGTCGGGCTGCGGCTCCGTAGGGAACGATACAACCGTTCCCAACGGAGTCGAGCCCCGGCAAACTGCGCCGGGTCTCGCCCCTTCGGGCTCGCAACCCTCACGCAACTTCTTGTCGTGCCTGTAGTTGATGTAGTTGTAGTGCTCCCCTCCCCCCTTGTGGGGGAGGGGCCGGGGGTGGGGGGTAGCCACACAGTTACCTGGCGGTGACACGCCGGGGACGCGACGGACACGGAGGGGTGCGAACGTTGGTTCGCACCCCTCCGCGCGTTCCGGGGTGCCCTGAAAACCACCAGCAAAGGAAACCGACCAGATGACCTCCAAGCTGCGCTCGCTCTCCCGGATCGGCATGCTGGGCCTCGGCCTGGCCGCGCTCGGGGCGTGCAACGGGGACGACCCGGAGCGCCCCTGCGTGCCCGGGGTGGACGCCGGCTGCCCCATCCCCTCGGGGAGCGCCGTCGTGACCGGCAACATCACGGCGAGCCGGACCTTCTTCGCGGAGACCACCTACGTCCTCCGCGGGTACGTCAAGGTGGCCGGGGGCGCCACGCTCACGGTGCAGCCGGGAACCAGGGTCGTCGGCGACACGCTGACGCCGGGGAGCTCGCTCTGGATCCTCCGCGGCGCCCGCATCCAGGCCGAGGGGACCGCCGACCGGCCCATCGTCTTCACCTCGCAGCGCGCCCCCGGGAACCGCAAGCCGGGCGACTGGGGCGGGATCATCATGATCGGCAACGGCGTCATCAACCGCACCGGCGGCACCATCAACACCGAGGGCCCTCCGGGGAGCGTCGCCGAGAACTACGCCGGCGGGAACGACAACGGCGACAGCAGCGGGAGCCTGCGCTACGTGCGCATCGAGTTCGCCGGGTACGACGTCACCGGGACCGGGCAGGAGCTGAACTCGCTCTCCATGTACGCCGTGGGGCGGGGGACCCGGCTGGAGTACGTGCAGTCGCTCGCCGGGCTCGACGACAGCTTCGAGTGGTGGGGCGGCGCCGTGGACGGGCGCTACCTGGTCTCCGTGCAGTCCGGCGACGACCACTTCGACTGGACCGAGGGGTACCAGGGGCGCAACCAGTTCCTGATCGCCTTCCAGAACGGGCAGCTCGACCCGCGCCAGGGCACCGGGACCCTCTCCACCGACCCGCGCGGCTTCGAGGGCGACGGGTGCGACCCGCAGCCCGGGAGCGGGTGCGTGGTGAGCGCCACCGAGACCAGCACCCCCTACTCGCAGCCGGTGTTCGCCAACTTCACCCTGATCGGCTCCCGGGAGATCACCCCCACCGAGGGGAACGGGATGGTGCTCCGCCGCGGGACCGCGGGTACCTTCTACAACGGCGTCGTCGCCCGCTGGAAGGGGACCGGCCTCAACGTCCGCGACGCCTTCACCAACGTGCAGCGCACGCAGGGCCGCCTGGACGTGCGCAGCGTCGTCTTCGCCGAGAACGGCGCCAACTACGACGCCGAGACCAGCACCAGCTTCGGGAAGCAGTCGCTGTTCGGGGCCAACGGGATGCGCGAGGCGGCCTCCACGGGCTCGCTCTTCCTGAGCGTCGCCGCGGGCGCGCCCGACTTCACCCCCGCCGCCGGATCGCTCCTGGCCACCGGCGGGACCGCCGTCCCGGCCGACCGCGTGGCCGGCTACGCCTACGGCACCTTCGCCACCACCTCGTACGTCGGCGCGGTGGACCCGGCGGGGACCCGGTGGTTCCAGGGGTGGACCAGCTTCGCCACCAACTGATTGCCCCCGGCTGCGCGCCCGTGAGAGCCGGGCGAATGAATTCGCTGCAACAACGGCACGAAGTCCGCCTTCGCGGACTGACGGCAACGACGAAAAAGCCCTCCCCCAGAATTGGGGGAGGGTGGCGAGCCTAAAGCGAGCCGGGTGGGGGTGCGCGGAGGGTGCCCCCGCCAGGTCCTTACCCCGGATCTCGATCGCGTAGTTCTCCCCTCCCCCCTTGTGGGGGAGGGGCCGGGGGTGGGGGGTCCCCCCGGCGCGTCACATCCCACATCCATGAAACGAGCCTTCTTCGCCGCCGTTCTCCTCGTCCTCGCCGCGTGCGGCACGCCCCCCGGGGACGCCGCGCCCGCCGCGGACACCGCCGCGTCCACCCCCGCCGAGCGGGTGGACAGCGTCCTCCCCCGGGAGGAGGAGATGCGGCGCTTCACCGCCGGGCTCGGCGCGCCGCCGGAGCGCCTGGAGGGGGGCGAGGCGTCGCTGGAGGCGCTCGCCCGGGCCCACCTCCGCGCCGTGTCGCGCGGCGACACCGCCGCGCTCCGGCGCATGCTCCTGACGCGCGCCGAGTTCGCGCACCTGTACTACCCGCACACCCCCCTCTCCCGCCCACCGTACGACCTCGCCCCCGGGCTCATGTGGCTCCAGCTCACGCGCGCCTCCGACGTCGGGGCGGGGACGGTGCTCGCCGACCTGCGCGGCCGCTCCCCCGACTTCCGCGCCGTCCGCTGCGCCGCGAAGCCCGAGGCGCAGGGGCCCGGCACCGTGCACGCCGGGTGCGCCGTGCGCTTCGCCCTCCCCGGCGAGGGGGAGGAGGAGCGCGTCCTCTTCGGCCCCGTCCTGGAGCGGGACGGGCGCTTCAAGTTCGTGTCGTACGGCGTCCCCGAGTAGCGGGAACGCGAAGGGGCCCCGGCATCCGCCGGGGCCCCTTCGCGCTCCCACGCCCTCCCCGCCGCCTACCCCCTGCACTCGCGGTACGTGACCCTCTCGTTCCAGTAGGGGCCGTTCTCGTCCTTGCCGTAGTCGTACACGGTGTGCATCAGGTAGTTGGCCGTACCGCTCCGGCTGATCACCCGAAACGTACTTATCACGTCCCCGTTGATCGGGAAGAACGGGGGACGGGTCGGGACCGCGAACGTCGCGTCATGGTTCTGGATCTCGACGTAGGTGTAGCGGTCCCCGGTGGTCAGCCCCACGCCGCTGAGGTTGATGGAGTTGACGTGGTACCGCGACGAGACCGACCCCTCCTCCCTGTCCGTGGTCCTGATGAAGTGCATCCTCCCCGAAACGAGGACCGTCTCCCCGTTGCACGGGTTCTCGGTGGTGAACTCCCTGTCCACCTGGTAGTGCTCGCGCTCCGGCGCCTGCGAGCTCTCCGACGCGGAGAAGGCCGGCAGCGGCGCCGGCTGCAGGGGCGAAGCGTTCTCACAGGCAGCGACCAGCACGGCAGCACCCGCCACGAGCAGCAAGCGTCTCATGTTCATCTCCGGGGAGGGAAGGAATCAGTTGTTTCCCCCCGCAGAGCAAGCGGGATGCCGCAGAGAAACGACGGCAGGGTCCCTCCCGGGGGAGAGACCCTGCAATCTCGCAGTTGCGTGAGGGATGCGCGCCCGGCAGGGCCGAGACCCGACAGCCGTACCGTCGGGGCTCGGCGGAGTTAGGCACGGTGGTATCGTGCCTTACTCCGCGCGCAACCCGGCCCCCCGCCAGGGGGGACACGCCCACCCCGCGGTTCAAAGCAGTTCAGGCCGGGAATATCAGAGCCAGCAGCCAGTACGACACGGCCGAGATGGTCATCGCCGCCGGGATGGTCAGGAACCAGGCCCACACGATCCGCCCCGCCACCCCCCAGCGCACCGCCGAGATCCGCTGCGTCGCGCCCACCCCCACGATGGCGCCCGTGATGGTGTGCGTGGTGCTGACCGGGATTCCCAGCCCCGTCGCCAGGAAGATGCTCAGCGCCCCCCCCGTCTCCGCGCAGAACCCGCCCACCGGGCGCAGCCGCGTGATGCGCGTCCCCATGGTGTGCACGATCCGCCACCCGCCGAACAGCGTCCCCAGCCCGATCGCCGCGTGCGCGCCCGAACTTGATCCAGAAGGGGATGTGGTCCGGGCTGGTGATGTAGAAGTGGCGCAGGAACCCCTCCTGGCCCACGAACGAGGCCTGCGACGCCACCAGGAGGCTCATGATGATCCCCATGGTCTTCTGCGCGTCGTTGGCCCCGTGCGACAGGGAGAAGAGCGCCGAGCTCAGGAGCTGGGCGCCGCGGAAGACCCGGTCCACCCGGTGCGGCGAAGTCCGGTGGAAGATCCAGAGCACCGCCACCATCAGGGTGAAGCCCGCCGCCATCCCGATCATCGGCGAGAGGACGATGAAGCTCAGCGTCTGGATCCACTTCGTCCCCCACTCGATCGCCGCGTCCCACCCCGCCTTGGCGATCGCCGCGCCCGCGTACCCGCCGATCAGCGCGTGCGACGAGCTGGACGGGATCCCGTAGTACCAGGTGATCAGGTTCCAGACGATCGCCCCCAGCAGCCCGCCCAGGATCACCGTGGGCGTGACGATCTCCAGGTGGATCATCCCGCTCCCGATCGCCTTCGCCACCGCCGTGCCGAAGACGAACAGGGCCACGAAGTTGAAGAACGCCGCCCAGCACACCGCCGCGACCGGGCTCAGCACGCGCGTCCCCACCACCGTGGCGATGGAGTTGGCCGAGTCGTGGAACCCGTTGATGAAGTCGAAGACGAACGCGACCGCGACGATGACGAGGATGTAGGTGATCACGGGTCAGCTGTTCTTGATCGAGATGCTCTCCAGCACGTTGGCCACGTCGTCGCACTGGTCCAGCGCGTCCTCCAGCCGCTCGTACAGGTCCTTCCACTTGATCACTTCCAGCGGGTCCGGCGTCCCCCGGAACAGCTCGCCGACGGCCGCGTGGTAGATGGCGTCCCCCTCCTCCTCCAGCCGCTTCATCTCGCGGGCCCGCTCCGCCACCACCTTGGGCTTCTTCATGTCGCGCACCGCCGCCTCGATCGCCGCCCCCGCGCGCTGCAGCACCTCCGACAGGCGCTTCGCCGGCTCGCGGCTCTCCGTGATGTGGAACATCTGCGCGCGGCGGGCCGTGCCGTCCAGCAGGTCGATCACGTCGTCCAGGCGCGAGGCCAGGAGGTGGATGTCCTCCCGGTCGATCGGGGTCACGAAGCTGCGGTCGATCCGGTCGATCACGTCGTGGGTCAGGTTGTCCGCCTGGTGCTCCAGCTCCTTGATGGCGGCCACGTGCTCGGCCAGCCGCTCCGGCTCGGTGAAGAGGCGGTGGATGAGGTCCGCGCACTCGCAGAGGCGGCGGGCGAGCGCCGCGAACAGGTCGAAGAACTTCTCGTCACGCGGGATCAGACCCATGCGGATGCTCCGTGGATGTAGCCGGTGTGTAACGGACGGAGGCCGGCCCCGGCGCCGTCCGGCCCGCGCTCCCCGTGCCACGGAGCTCCGTGTAACGGCGGTGCGAGGCGCGACCAAAGTACAGCCGGGGCAGGGAATTCGAAAGCCTCGCGTCGGCCCCGCCCCCTCTCCGGCGCGGTCCGAACCGTTACCCTGCCCGTTGCGTGCCGTTACAACGCCGTGACGGCGCCCCGGTAGCTTCCCGGCGTCCAGACGGTGTGAACCTCGACGCTCAAGGGAAGACATGACACGGATGCGGATCGCGGGCTTCGCGGCTCTGCTGGGTGCGCTCGGGCTGGCGGCGTGCGGCGGCGGCGACGGGGGGAGCGGCGCGAGCGCCCCCCGGCGGGATGAAGCAGGCCGCCGGGACCCCGGAGGGGACGGTGTCCCTCACCGGGGCGGGGGCCACCTTCCCCTATCCCATCTACTCCAAGTGGTTCAGCACCTACGGGGCGCAGAACCCCGTGCGCGTCACCTACGGCTCCATCGGCTCCGGCGGCGGCATCCGCCAGGTCACCGAGAAGACGGTGGACTTCGGCGCCTCCGACGCCCCCATGAACGAGGAGGAGCTGGCCAAGGCTCCCGGGATGCTCCACATCCCCACCGTGCTGGGCGCCGTGGCCGTCACCTACAACCTCCCCGAGGTCCGGCAGCCGGTGCGCCTGGACGGCGGCGTGCTGGGCGCCGTCTTCCTGGGGGAGGTGAAGAAGTGGAACGACCCGCGCATCGCGCGGCTCAACCCCGGCGTCGCCCTCCCCGACCGCGACGTGCTGGTGGTGTACCGCACCGACGGGAGCGGGACCACCTACGTGTTCACCGACTACCTCTCCGCCGTGAGCCCCGCGTGGAAGCAGCGGGTGGGGACCGGGAAGTCCGTGCAGTGGCCCACCGGGCTGGGCGCCAAGGGGAACGAGGGCGTGGCCGGGCAGGTCAAGCAGACCCCCGGCGCCGTGGGCTACGTGGAGCTGGCGTACGCCCGCCAGACCGGCCTCCCCGCCGCCGCGGTGCGGAACCGCGCCGGCCAGTTCGTGGAGCCCTCCGTGGAGGCCACCACCGCCGCGGCCGAGGGGCTCGCCGCCCGCCTGGGCCCCGGCTCCGACTTCCGCCTTTCCCTGGTGAACGCCGAGGGGGCGCAGGCCTACCCCATCGCCTCCTGGACCTACCTCCTGGTCCCGCCGCAGATCGACGACTGCGCCAAGGCCCGCGCCCTGGTGGACGTGGTCCGCTGGGGGCTCACGGAGGGCGGACAGCAGGCGCGCGAGCTGCACTACGCGCCGCTCCCGGAGGCCGTCCGCGCCCAGGTGCTCGCGAAGCTGGGCACCGTCACCTGCGGCCCCGGCCGCCAGAGCGTCTCCGCGGCGGGCTGACGTGGCGATGCAGCCCGTTCCCGAGGAGGCCGGCGCCCTCGCCGCCCCTGGCCGCGGCAACCCGGCCGACCGGGTGTACGGGGCGGTGCTGGTGGCCATGGGGCTCGTCATCCCCCTCCTCCTGGGGTTCATCCTGCTGCGGGTGGGGATCTCCGCCTGGCCCGCCGTGCGGGAGTTCGGCGGAGGGTTCCTCACCAGCACCGAGTGGAACCCGGTGGAGGGGCGCTTCGGGGCGCTCCCCTTCGTCTTCGGGACGCTGGCCTCCTCGCTCCTGGCCGTGCTGATCGCCGTCCCCCTGGCCGTGGGGCTGGCGCTCTTCCTCACCGAGCTGGCCCCGCGCTGGATCGCCGCCCCCGTGGCCTTCGGCACCGAGCTGCTGGCCGCCATCCCCAGCGTGGTCTACGGGCTGTGGGGGATCTTCGTCCTGGTCCCCTGGCTCCGCGCCTGGGTGCAGGAGCCGCTCGCGAACGCGCTGGGCGACTCCGTGGGGCTCTTCCGCGGCCCCGCCTACGGGGTGAGCATCCTGGCCGGCGGGGTGATCCTCGCCATCATGATCGTCCCCTTCATCTCCGCCGTCTCGCGCGAGGTGCTTGCCGCCGTCCCGCGCGTCCAGCGGGAGGGCGCGCTCGCGCTGGGCGCCACCCGCTGGGAGATGACCTGGCAGGTGGTGCTCCCCTACGCCGTCCCGGGGATCATCGGCGCCGTCATCCTGGGGCTGGGGCGCGCCCTCGGGGAGACCATGGCCGTCACCATGGTCATCGGCAACCGGCCCGACATCCCCACCTCGCTCTTCTCGCCCGGGCTACACCATGGCGAGCGTCCTCGCCAACGAGTTCAGCGAGGCCTCCAGCGACCTGTACCTGGCCGCGCTCATGGAGATCTCGCTGATCCTGTTCGGGATCACCGTGGTGGTGAACACCTGCGCCCGCTTCCTGGTGTGGCGCGTGGCGCGGAGGGCCGGCCGGTGAGCGCCCCCGCGCGGGGGCTCGCCTGGCGCGACCGGCGCCGGCGGGCCGTCAACGGGACCATGCTCACGCTCACCGGGGTGGCCGCGCTCCTCACCGTCGTCCCCCTGGTGCTGATCCTGTACCACCTGCTCACCGCCGGGCTCTCCTCCATCAACCCGGAGTTCTTCACCCGCCTCCCGGCGCCGGTGGGGGAGCCGGGGGGCGGGATGGGGAACGCCATCCTGGGGACCGTGGTCCTGGTGGGTCTGGCGTGCCCTGTTCGGGCTCCCCATCGCCGTCGGCGCCGGGCTCTACCTGGCCGAGGCGCAGGGGAGCCGCCTGGCGAACGCCGTCCGCTTCCTCACCGACGTGATGAACGGGATCCCGTCCATCGTGATCGGGATCTTCGTGTGGGCGTGGGTCGTGGTGTCCATGGGGCACTTCTCCGCGCTGGCCGGCGGGCTGGCGCTCGCCATCATGCTCCTCCCCATGGTGACCCGCACCACCGAGGAGATGGTGCGCCTGGTCCCGCGCGAGATGAGCGAGGGCGCCCTGGCGCTGGGCTTCACGCGCTGGCGCACCACCCTGGGCGTCGTCCTCCCCGCGGCGCGGAGCGGCATTCTCACCGGCGTCCTGGTGTCGCTGGCCCGCATCGCCGGGGAGACGGCGCCGCTCCTCTTCACCGCCTTCGTGAACCCGTACTGGGGGTGGCGGCTGAACGAGCCGATCGCCGCCCTCCCCGTGCAGATCTTCCAGTACGCCACCTCGCCCGTTCGAGGAGTGGCACCGCCTGGCCTGGGCCGCGGCCCTGGTGCTCATCGGCCTGGTGCTCGCCGTGAGCCTCGCGGCCAGGTTCCTCATCCGCAGTCCCTTCAAGGACCGGTAGCATGCCCGAAACGTCCATCCAGGCGTCGTCCATGCCTTCGTCGCACACCCCGGCGCCCCGTCCCGAGCGCCCGGCGCCGCAGGGGAGCGGCGCGCCCGTCCCCGCTCCCGCCGTGGAGGCGCGCGACTTCTCCTTCTGGTACGGGGCCGCGCAGGCGCTGCAGGGGATCACCCTGACCGTCCCGGAGCGGCGGGTCACCGCGCTCATCGGGCCCTCCGGGTGCGGCAAGTCCACCTTCCTCCGGTCCATCAACCGGATGAACGACCTGATCCCCGGCACCCGCCACGAGGGGGAGGTCCTGATCCGCGGGGAGTCCGCGTACGCCCCCGGGCTGGACGTGGTGCACCTGCGCAGGCGGGTGGGGATGGTGTTCCAGAAGTCCAACCCCTTCCCCAAGTCCATCTACGACAACGTGGCGTACGGGGCGCGCGTCAACGGGCTCGCCCGCGGCCGCCGCGACCTGGACGAACTGGTGGAGCGCTCGCTCCGGCAGGCCGCGCTCTGGGACGAGGTGAGCGACCGGCTGGACCGGAGCGCCCTGGGGCTCTCCGGGGGGCAGCAGCAGCGGCTCTGCATCGCCCGCGCGCTCGCCGTGCAGCCCGAGGTGCTCCTGATGGACGAGCCCGCCAGCGCCCTCGACCCCATCGCCACGCAGAAGATCGAGGAGCTCATCTACCAGCTCAAGGACCAGTACACCATCGTCATCGTGACCCACAACATGCAGCAGGCGGCGCGCGTCTCCGACTTCACGGCCTTCTTCTACATGGGCTCCCTGGTGGAGATCGGCCGCACCGACGACATCTTCACCAACCCGCGCGAGGAGCGCACCGAGGCCTACATCACCGGGAGGTTCGGATGACCCCCGCCGCCGGCGTGCGCCACTTCCACGAGGAGCTGGCGCACCTCAAGGGACGGCTCCTGGACATGTCCGCCCTGGCCGAGGAGCTGGTCCGCAACGCCGTGGAGGCGCTCCTGGAGCGGGACCCCGCCCGGGCGCAGGCGGTCATCCAGGGCGACGCCGAGCTGGACGCCCTGGAGATGGAGGTGGACGACGCCTGCATCCACCTCCTCGCCCTGCAGCAGCCCATGGCGCGCGACCTCCGGCTGATCACCATGGCGATGAAGATCTCCAACGACCTGGAGCGCGTGGGCGACCACGCCGTCAACATCGCCGAGGCCGTCCCCCACCTCCTGGGCGAGCCCTTCGCGCAGTTCCCCGAGATCGAGGAGATGGCCCGGCTCGCGCGCGAGATGCTCTCCGACGCCCTGGACGACTTCGTCCGCGGCGACTCGCAGGCCGCGCGCGAGGTGTGCCGCCGCGACGACCGGGTGGACTCGCTGCACGAGTCGCTCTTCCGCATCCTCCTCACCCACATGATGGAGGACCCGCGGCGCATCGGCCCCTCCATGTCGCTCTTCCTGGTGAGCCGCAACCTGGAGCGCATCGCCGACCTGGCCACCAACATCGCCGAGGACGTGGTGTTCCTGGTGGAGGGGCGCACCATCAAGCACCACGCGGAGGACGGCGTCCGCTAGGAGCGGGCGCAGAAGTTGCGGCCCGGCTCTCCCGAAACGCCAGGACTGCTCCGCGGCTTGCCGGACCCGGCGGGGAAGGGTACAATCCCCGGCCGCGCCGCGCTCCGCCGTCGGCGCCTTCACCGCAACCGCACCGTCCATGCAGCGTTCTCCCGGATCGTCCCCCGGTGATCCCGAGAGCGGCGATCCCGTCGCGTCCCACCCCACCCCCTCGCAGCTCCAGGACATCGTCATCGCGGACCCGGTGGAGATGCTCCTGGAGGAGGTCACCGAGGAGCCCCAGCCCTCCCCGCTCCTCTACGGCTCCTCCCTGCGGGGGAAGACCGCCATCGTCACCGGCGGGGCCACCGGGATCGGCCGGGCCATCGTCCTGGAGCTGGCCCGCCACGGGGTGCACGTCGCCTTCAACTACTACTCGTACGACGACAGCGAGGAGATGTCGCGCGAGGCCGAGCGGACCGCGCGCGAGGCGGCGCAGCTGGAGGTGAAGGTGCACCACGAGAGCTGCGACGTGCGCGACTCGCACGCGGTGCAGCGCTTCGTGGACGGGGTGACCGAGCGCTTCGGGGTGCTGCACATCCTGGTGAACAACGCCGGCGTCGGGCGCGACGGCGCGCTCTGGCGCCTCACCGACGAGAAGTGGCGCACCGTGCTGGACACCAACCTCACCGGGGCGTTCAACATGATCCGGGCGGTGTCCACGCTCTTCCGCCGTCAGAGCGACGGGAAGATCGTCAACGTCTCCTCCGTGCACGGGCTGCGCAGCGAGTTCGGGCTGGCCAACTACTGCGCCTCCAAGGCGGGGCTGCTGGGGCTGACGCGCTCCGCGGCGCTGGAGCTGGGGCGGAGCAACGTGAACGTGAACGCCGTGGCGCCGGGGTACATCCGCACCACGCGGCTCACCAACGGGGTCCCGGCGGAGATCCTGGACGACGCGCGGGAGCGGGCGGTGCTGGGGCGGCTGGGCGATCCGCAGGACGTGGCGAACGTGGTGGTGTTCCTGTGCTCCGAGCTGGCGCGGCACATCACGGGGACGGTGATCCCGGTGGACGGGGGGCACCTGCTTTGAGCTCCTCTGCGCTTTGGGACCGCTCCGGAGCCCCGGCAAACTGCGCCGGGTCTCCTCCGCGGGGGCGGTGAGCCTCGCGAAACCGCCCGCGAGTCTCCCCGCCCGCGGAGTGAGCCAGCCGAAACCGCCCGGCTGTCTCCCTCCGCACAGCTTTTCATGGGTACGACGGGAACGGCAACGGCGGCCCCGGCTGCGCCGTTGCCGTCAGTCCGCGCAGGCGGACTTCGTGCCTTTGTTGCAGCGAATTCATTCGCCCGGCTCGGGGCTCTTCCTCCTCCTCGCCGCCTGCGCCTCCGCGCCGCCGCCTCCCCCACCGGGCGCGCCCGTTCCGACGCCGGCGCTCGCGCCGAGCGCGCCGCCGCTGCGCGTCACGGGGCAGAAGGTGCTCGTGCTCCCCGTGCAGGCCGTCAGCGGGCTGTCGGCGGAGGCGGAGGGGCGGCTGGGGGGGGAGCTGATGTTCGCGCTGGGGGAGCGCGCGCCCAAGATCACCTGGGTGTCGCCGGAGGAGCTGCAGCGGGCGGTGCAGCGCTCGCCGGGGTTCGCGGGCGACCCGCGGTCGCTCCCGGCCGACCCGCTCCTGCACCACCGGGAGCGGAGGGCGGTCGAGCCGCTGGCGGGGGAGCTGCGGCGCTACTCCGCCCTCACCGACGCCCGGCTCGTCCTCGTCCCCCAGGCGGCGGCGTTCGTCCCCGGCGCGGCGGGGGAGGGGGGGCGCGTCCGGCTGGCCGCCGCCATGATCGACGCGCGCACCGGCAACGTGGTCTGGTGGGGCGAGGCCGAGGGCGAACCCGCGCCCCGCGGCCGACACCCCCGCCGTCGCCAGCGCCGCCGCGGCGCTCGCCGCGCGGATGCTCTCGGCGCAGGCGCCGTGACGCCTGGAACGCAGCTTGCCCCACACCTTTCCGGCCGGGTGCACGCGTCCCCGGCGGCGAAACGCACAACTCCGAAGCCGTTTACATGTCACAGACCGTAACCCTGATCCCCGGCGACGGGATCGGCCCCTCCATCACCGAGGCCACCGTCCGCGTGATCGAGGCCTCCGGTGCCGACCTCCGGTGGGACCGCAAGGAGGCCGGCGTGGCCGCCCTCCAGCTCCACAACACCCCCATCCCCGACGAGACCCTGGCCTCCATCAAGGAGACCCGCGTGTCGCTCAAGGGGCCGCTCACCACCCCGTCCGGGACCGGGTTCCGCTCCATCAACGTCGCCCTCCGCAAGGAGTTCGACCTGTACGCCAACGTCCGCCCGGCGCGCACCATCGTCCCCGGCGGGCGCTACGAGGACATCGACCTCGTCCTCATCCGCGAGAACACCGAGGGGCTGTACAGCGGCGTCGAGCACTACGTCGGCATCGGGAGCGACCCGCGCGCCGCCGCCGAGTCGGTGATGCTGGTCACCCGCTTCGGCGTGGAGCGCATCGTCCGCTACGCCTTCGAGTACGCCCTCTCGCACGGGCGCAAGAAGGTGACGCTGGCCCACAAGGCCAACATCCTCAAGTACACGCAGGGGCTCTTCCTGGACATCGGCCGGGAGATGGCCAAGGAGTACGAAGGGCGGGTGGAGTTCGAGGACCGGATCATCGACGCCACCGCCATGATGCTGGTGATGGACCCGTACCGCTTCGACGTCATCGTCTGCGAGAACATGTTCGGCGACATCCTCTCCGACCAGATCGCCGGGCTGGTGGGCGGGCTGGGGCTGGCGCCGGGCGCCAACATCGGCAAGGACGCCGCCATCTTCGAGGCCGTGCACGGCTCCGCCCCCGACATCGCCGACAAGGGGATCGCCAACCCCGCCGCGCTGATGCTGGCCGCGGTGATGATGCTCCGCCACCTGGGGATGCACGACCAGGCCGGGCGCATCCAGACCGCCCTGGAGACCACCATCCGCGAGGGCGACTCCCTCACCCCCGACCTGGGCGGCACCGGGACCACCGTCTCCTTCACCGACGCCATCCTCCGCCGCCTGTGAGCGCCGCGCACCCGCCCACCGCCTGCCGCCGCTGCGGCCGGGAGCCCGCGGAGGGGAAGCTGGACTCCCTCGGGTGGTGCGCGGAGTGCCGCGGCGAGGTGGTGCGCCGGGCCACCCCCGCCGCCTACGCGGCGGCGGTCGTGGCGGCGGCGGCGTACCTGGCCGTCATGGGGTGGGCGGGGGGCTTCGCCTCCACCTTCGCGGTGTTCCTCCTGGCGCTGGGGGCGATCCTCGCCTTCCTGGTCTTCAAGGTGGCGCGGCGGGTCGCCTTCGACCTGGTCCGCGCGCGCCCCCCCCGCACCCCCGCGTAGCCATGCACGGCCTCCTGCGCTCTCCCTGGCTCCCCGTGCTCGTCGCCGTCCTCGGCGGGGTGTCGCTCGGGCTGGGGGTGGGGCGCCTCCTCTCCGGGTTCAGCGTCCTCTCCGCCGTGTGGACCGTGATCGGGCTCGTCCTCCTCTGGTGGGCCATCTCCGACACCCGCAAGGCCCGGCCGGGGACCCCCGAGAGCGAGGCCGACGGCTCGCACACCGTGGAGTAGGAACCATGCGCCGATTCGACGACCTGGAGCCCGACGAGATGCCGGAAGCGCTCCGCGGCGCGGTCCGCGACCGCGAGCGCGAGCAGGAGCGCGAGATGGAGCGCGCCGCCATGCAGGAGGCGGCCACCGAGATGGGGCTCACCCCCGAGCACCTGGACCGCGCCGCCGCCGACGCGCACGCCCGCCGCGTCGCCGAGGTGCGCCGCGGCCGGCGCATCCGCAACGCCGTGATCGCCGGCGTCGTGGCGCTCCTCGCCGCCGGGGCCGGGTACCGCGCGCTGAACCCGCCCGCCCCCGAGCCCACCGCCTACACCTTCGCCAGCGCCTCGCAGGGGTGGGTCGGCGAGCACAACCCCCTCACGGTGGCGCGCCTCCGGGCGGAGGGCGGGCGCGGCGTGGTGGAGGTGGAGCGGTTCGTCGCGGAGGGGGACGGGCGCTACTGGGCCAACCTGAACACCTCCGCCGTTCCCGCCTCGCTGGACGGCTACCGCGAGGTGTCGCTGCGCGTCCGCGGCGACGGGGGTCTCCCCCGCGTCCGCCTCTTCCTGGAGAACGGCCCCACCGAGCGCTGGCGCTCCCCCGACGTCCCCGTGGGGCGGGACTGGAGCACCGTGCGCTTCCGCCTGGACCAGTTCGAGCACCAGACCCGCGACCACTCCGGCGCCCCCTGGCGGAGCCGGCGGGGCGGCACCCCGGACGGGGTGACCGGCGTCTCCATCAAGGTCGGCCAACCCTTCAACACACCGGATGCGCGCGGCCGCGTCGAAGTGGACGACCTCCGGATCGAGTAGCGTCCGGGAGCCGTCCGCCGGGGCGCCCGACCCGTTCGGCGTCCACCCGGCGTACGAGCTGCGCCTGGACGGCCGGACGCACGCCGCCGCCGACCCGCGCGAGCTGCGGCGCCTCCCCGGCGCCCCTCGCGGGCTCGACCCGGCCGCGCTCCACGGCTACCTCTGCTTCTCGCACGCCCCCTCCCCGCGGACGCTCTTCGCCGGCGTCCGCCGGGTGGAGGCCCCCGCGCCCTGGCGCGAGGCCCCGGCCGGGGCCGTGGACGAGGCGGAGGCCGCGCGCCGCCTCCTGGAGCTGCTGCGCGCCTCCACGGCACGGATGCTGGGGACGGAGCGCGACGTGGGCGTGTACCTGTCCGGCGGGCTGGACTCCTCGCTGGTGGCCGCGCTCCTGGCGGAGGCGGGGGCGCGCGTGCACCTGTTCACCCTGGACTTCGGCCCGCCGTGGGACGTGGAGGTGGAGCACGCCGCGCGCGTCGCCGCGCACCTGGGGCGCCCGCTGCACCGCGTCCCCGCGCGCCCGCGGCAGGTGCGCGCCGCTCTGGAGCCCACCGCCCGCGCGCTGCACCAGCCCTTCGGCGACCCGGTCACGGTGCCGCTCTTCCTCCTGGGGGCCGCCGCGCGCGGCCACGTGGGGACGGTCTTCAACGGCGAGGGCGGCGACCAGCTCTTCGGCGGGTGGGCCACCAAGCCGATGATCGCCGCGGAGGCGTACGGAGGGGCGGGATACTCCCGCGAGGCCGCCTACCTGGCCACCTATCACCGCTTCCACGGCCAGGAGGACCGGCTCCTCACCCCCGGCGCCCGCGCGCTCCTGGGCGACGCCGACGCGGGGGCGTGGCTCCGGCCCGCGCTCGGGGCCGACGGCTTCCCCAGCCTCCTGCACCGGCTGCGCGCCGCCAACCTCCGCCTCAAGGGCGCGCAGAACATCGCCCCGCGCATGACCCAGCTCGCCGCGGCGCACGGGCTGGAGGCCCGGGCCCCCTTCATGGACCCCGCGCTGGCCGACTGGACCTTCACCCTCCCGCCCGGGCTCTTCCTCCGCGGCGCCGAGGAGAAGCACCTGCTCAAGGTGGCCGCGGAGGCGCTCCTCCCCGCCGAGGTGGTGTGGCGCCCCAAGCGCGGGATGGGCGTCCCCGCCACCGAGTGGTGCCGGGGCTCCCTGGCCGGCCTCCTCGGCCCCGTCCGCCGCGAGGTGGCCCGGCGCCTCGCCGCCCGCCGGCTGCGGCGCGACGGGTGGTTCGACCCCGCCTTCGTCGCCGCACTGCGCCGCGGCGAGGACCACCCGGGCGAGACGCGCCGCCGCCGCGCCGGCGAGAAGCTCTGGACCCTGCTCATGCTGCATGTCTGGATGGACGTGCAGGACCCCCCGCTGGAGCTGCCCATTCCATGAAGTGCATCTACTGCGGGAGCGACACCCGCGGCCGCGACCGGACCGCCAACGGCGGGCGCTGCTCCGTCTGCAGCCACCGCTTCGCCTTCGAGCCGCTCAAGGACCCGCACCAGGTCACCGACGGCCAGTTCCACGCAGCCCTCCAGCGGGTCTCCCCGAAGGGCGGCGTGTCGTTCACCGACCGGCAGCTCTGGTACGAGTTCAACCGCAAGTGGATGCGCCCGCGCTTCTGGCGCGCCCCCTACGGCTGGATCGCCGCCGGCTCCGGGGCGGCGGCCGCCGCCGCGTTCGCGCTCAGCCCCCTCCTCTTCCCGCTGGTCATCGCCGGCGGGGTGGGCACCGCGGCGTGGCTGAACCACCAGGCCAACCGGCGCTTCCCCCTCCCGGCCCGGCCCCCGAAGATCCCGTTCGACCGCTTCCGCCAGCACTACCTCGCCGTCTGGGCCGGCGCGCACGGCCCCGTCGCCGGGCTGGTCCCCCCGCGCGACGCCGCGGCGCTCCCGGAGCCGCGCGAGGTCGCGCCGGACGTGGCCGCCTTCAGCTTCGACCGGGCGGTGGTCACCGACCGCTGGGAGGTGGCCGCCATGCTGGTGGCCAACCGCTTCCACTTCGAGCACAACTGCGCCGTGCTCAGCCTGGACGGCTTCCCGGAGGGGATCTCCGGCACGGTCAAGGAGATGCTGCGGCGCAACCCGCAGCTCACCGTGTTCGCCCTGCACGACGCCTCCCCGGACGGGTGCCTCCTCCCGCTCACCCTGCGCGAGGCCGACTGGTTCCCCGACCCGTCCGTCCGCGTGGTGGACCTGGGGCTGCGTCCCGAGACCGCGCGCCGCCTCCGCCTCCCGGTGGTGCACGTCCCCGTCCGCAGGCTCCCTCCCCGCCTGGACGAGGTGCTCCCCCCCGAGGACCTGGAGTGGCTCGTCGCCGGGAACACCGTCGAGCTGTCGGCGCTCCGCCCCGCACAGATCATGAGCGCCGCCTACGAGGGGATCCGCCGTGTCGGCGTCCCGGGCGACCCCGGCTACGCCGACGGGGGGTGGGGCCCCGGCGGGATCATCTGGGTGGGCGGGATGGGCGGGGGCGGCGGGGACTCGGCCGGGACCGACGGCTTCGGCTGAGGCGGGCCGCGTGCTGAAGGAGCTGTTCGCGCGGCGGGCGCCCGCCACCGCGCCGGCCCCGGCCGGCGCCGGCGGCTTCGCGGGCGTCCTGGGCGGGCCCGACCCGTCCGCGGCGCTCCGCCGCCTAGGCGTCGAGCCCGCGTGGCGCGGCGAGGGGGTCGCGCTCGGCGGCGGGCCCGTGGAGACCGACCGGAGCGGCCGGTGGACCGCGTGCGGCGACGCCGTGCTGGACAACGCCGAGGAGCTGCGGCGCGCCCTCGGCCTCCCGGGCGCCGGCCCGCTCGCCCTCCTGGCCGAGCTGGTCCGCGCCCACGGCGCCGACGCCGGGGCGCACGCGCTGGGGATGTACGCCGTCGCCGTGTGGGACGCCGCGGAGCGACGCCTCCTCCTCCTCCGCGACGGCGCCGGGGCCCGGACCGCGTACCTCGCCGGCGACGCCGCGCACGGCTGGTCCTTCGCCGCGCGGCTGCGCGCGCTCCGCCGCGCCCCCGGCGTCCCGGGCGACGTGGACCCGGTCGCGCTGCGCGACTACCTGACCTGCGCCTTCGTCCCCGGCGAGCGGACGATGTGGAAGGGCGTGCGCGAGCTGCGCCCCGGGACCGCGCTCGCCCTCCCCGACGGGCGCGAGCACGTGTTCTGGGAGCCGCGCGAGCGCGTGGAGGACCCCGACGCCCCGCTGGAGGCGCACGCCGCACGCCTGCGCGCCCTGCTGGAGGAGGCCGTCCGCGTCCGGCTCCCGCGCTCCGGCCCCGTCGGCGTCTACCTTTCCGGCGGCGTGGACAGCAGCCTGGTGACGGCGCTCGCCGCGCGCCAGGCGCCCGGCCCCGTGCACAGCTACGCGCTGCACTTCGGCGCCGGGTACCCCAACGAGCTGCGCTTCTCCGGGATGGTCGCCGAGCACTGCGGCACCGTGCACCACGTCCTGGAGCTCCCCGCCGCCACCATCCGCGAGCACCTGGCCGAGAGCCTCGCCGCGCTCGACGACCCCATCGGCGACCCGCTGACCACGCCCAACCTCCTCCTGGGCCGGGCCGCCGCGCGCGACGTGGAAGTCATCCTCAACGGCGAGGGGGGCGACCCCAGCTTCGGCGGCCCCAAGAACACGCCGATGCTCCTGCACGCCCTGTACGGGACCCCGGACGAGCTGGTCGCCGCGTACCTCCGCTCCTTCGAGAAGTGCTACGACGACCTCCCCCGCCTCCTCACCCCGGAAGTCCGGCGCGAGCTGGAGGCCGGACCCCCCGCCGGACACTGGTTCGCCGGCCTGCTGGGGGACGGGGGGATGCGGCACTACCTGAACCGGCTCCTGGACGTCAACGTCCGCTTCAAGGGCGCGGACCACATCCTGACCAAGGTCGCCAACCTCACCACCGCGAACGGGCTCCTGGGCCGCTCCCCGCTCGCCGACCGGCGGGTGATCGACGCCGGCTTCGCCATCCCGCCCGAGCACAAGCTCGCGGGGACCGTGGAGAAGGCCGTGCTCAAGGCCGCCGTCGCCGACCTCCTCCCGCACGAGGTCGTCCACCGTCCCAAGAGCGGGATGCTGGTCCCGGTGCAGGGCTGGTTCGCCGGCGAGCTGCGCGCCTACGCCCGCGACCTCCTGCTGGACCGCCGCGCCCGCACCCGCCCGTACTTCGAGCGCGCGACCGTGCGGGAGTGGCTGGACACCCCTCGGGCCCCGAAGCGCGGCGTCAGGATCTGGCTCCTGCTGACGATGGAGCTGTGGATGCGGGTCAACGAATATGAGGATACGATGAGCGATTTCGTACCGCTGGAGATCGGGCACGGGCCGCTGGTGGACCTGAGCGCCGACGAGTACCCCACGCGCGTCTCCGGGTGGAGGGAGGGGAGTCTGGAGGTGGAGGCCGGCGCCACGCACTACGGGATGGTGGTGGAGGGGGAGTGCGCCCTGGAGACGGAGGCGGGGAGCTTCGCGCTCCGGGCCGGGATGTTCTGGGTGGTGCCGGGGGAGGGGAGCGTGCGCGGCGGCGCGGGACTGGTGGTGTCGCGGCTCGGCTACCGCGGGCTCTTCCAGGTGGGCGGCCCGCTGGAGCCCACGGGGCGGCTGCGCTACATCGACGGGTGCTCCGACACGCTCCTGGTGTGCCCGCCCGCCCTCGGCGAGCCGTGCCTCAACCACCTGCACATGCCCCCCGGCACCGACCAGACCGCGCACACCCACCCCTCCGAGCGCATCGGCGTGATCGTGCGCGGCTCCGGGGAGTGCCGCACGCCGGGAGGGACCTTCCGGCTCCGTCCCGGGATGGGGTGGCGCATCCCCACCGGGTGCCTGCACTCCTTCTTCACCGGGGACGAGGCGCTGGACGTGCTCGCCTGGCACCCGGACAGCGACTTCGGCCCCACGCACGACCACCACCCCATGGTCAACCGCACCTACGTGCAGGGGGTTTCGGCTACGGAGATCGAGGAGATCCGCACGCGGGAGGGGTAGCGTGCCGGATTTGGGCGTGCCCCCGCTGGCGCGGGGTCGGGCTGCGGCTCCGTAAAGCACGATACAACCGTGCTTAACGGAGTCGAGCCCCGCGCAAACCGCGCGCGGGTCTCGCCCCTTCGGGCTCGCATCCCTCACGCAACCTCTTTCCGCACCTGTAGTTGCAGTGCACCCCTCCCCCCTTGCGGGGGAGGAGCCGGGGGAGGGGGGTACCGCCTCGGCGCTCGGAAGTCGCCGCTCGCGTCACCCCCTCTCCCCCTTGTGGGAGAGGGGGCCGGGGGGTGAGGGGTATCCCGCCAACGCACGGATGCCGCAGGTTGCCGCGAACCGGCGAAGGCCCGTATACTTCCGGGCTTTCGCCGGTCCGTCGTGCCAGCCAGAACCCGAACCGTCCCGCTGAAATGGCCAAGTTCCAGGGCGTAGACTACTACAACATCGACGAGCTCCTCACCGAGGAGCAGCGGATGATCCGCGACACCGTCCGCGAGTGGGTGGACGACAACCTGATGCCGGTCATCAACGACGCCTACATCGGCCGCTACCTCCCCAAGCAGCTCATCCCGGGGATGGCCGAGCTGGGCGTCTTCGGCGCCAACCTCCCGGAGGAGTACGGCTGCGCCGGGCTGGACAACATCTCCTACGGCCTCATCATGCAGGAGCTGGAGCGCGGCGACAGCGGCATCCGCTCCTTCGCGTCCGTCCAGGGCGCGCTCTGCATGTACCCCATCTACGCCTTCGGCTCCGAGGAGCAGAAGCGCGAGTACCTCCCGCGGATGGCCGCCGGCGAG
Source organism: uncultured Gemmatimonadales bacterium (assembly GCA_963733105.1). Lineage (GTDB taxonomy): Bacteria > Gemmatimonadota > Gemmatimonadetes > Longimicrobiales > Longimicrobiaceae > JAFAYN01. The sequence goes on from CAVTCB010000023.1 coordinate 172,798, forward strand.
GTGATCGGGTGCTTCGGTCTCACCGAGCCCGACTTCGGCTCCAACCCCGGCGGGATGATCACCCGCGCGCAGAAGACCGACGACGGGTGGGTCATCAACGGGGCCAAGATGTGGATCACCAACGGCTCCACCGCCCACATCGCCATCATCTGGGCCAAGACCGGCGAGCTGGACGACTCCAAGTCCATCCGCGGCTTCGTCGTCCCCACCGACACCCCGGGGTTCACCGCCCGCGACCAGAAGGGGAAGCTCTCCCTCCTGGCCTCCGACACCTCGGAGCTGGTGCTCCAGGACGTGCGCGTCCCCGACACCGCGCTCCTCCCCAAGTCGGGCGGGCTCAAGAGCCCGCTGATGTGCCTCACGCAGGCGCGCTACGGGATCGCCTGGGGCGCCATCGGCGCGGCCATGGCGTGCTACGACGAGGCGGTGAGCTACGCCAAGGAGCGGGTGATGTTCAACCGCCCCATCGGCGGCACGCAGATCCAGCAGACCCGCCTGGCCGAGATGCTCACCGAGATCACCAAGGCGCAGCTCCTGGCCTGGCGGCTCGGCACCCTCAAGGAGGCCGGGACCATGCGCCCCGAGCAGGTCTCCCTCGCCAAGCGCAACAACGTCGACATGGCGTGCGAGTGCGCCCGCGAGACGCGGCGGCTCCTGGGCGGCAACGGGATCCTGGTGGAGTACCAGTCCATGCGCCACATGGCCAACCTGGAATCCGTGTACACCTACGAGGGGACGCACGACGTGCACGGACTGATCCTCGGACAGGACATCACCGGGATCGCCGCGTACTAGGGAACAGGGGACAGTAGACAGGGGACAGCAAGCAACGACAACGGCGCATCTGCAGTCGTGCCGTTGCAGGCTGTCCCCTGTTCCCTGTACCCTGTCCCCTGCAGTTGCGAATTCCCAGGCGGGGTGTTACTTTTTCCGCCGTCGCGCACCGGGCGCGGCGGCGGGTTCCCCCGGAGCCGAGGGCCGTTCCGGGGTTGACAGGGCGGAGGGTGAGGGCTAAATTCACCCTTCTGTTCATTGCCATCGCACCGATAGCTCAACTGGCAGAGCAGGGGACTCTTAATCCCAAGGTTGTAGGTTCGATTCCTACTCGGTGCACTTCATAGAAAGTTGGTTCCTGCGCCCGTAGCTCAGCTGGATAGAGCGTCTGACTACGGATCAGAAGGTCGGGAGTTCGAATCTCTCCGGGCGCACTGCGGGTGAAAAAAGTCGGCGGATCGAACGGCGCGCTCCTGTGGCGGAATTGGTAGACGCGCTAGATTCAGGATCTAGTGGGCGTAAGCCCGTGGAGGTTCGAGTCCTCTCGGGAGCACTGTTCGCCGCCGGCTTGGTCTGGGAAGGAAAGGGCAGGACGCCCAGGTGCTGAAACTGGTAGACAGGCCAGACTAAGGATCTGGTGCCTTAACCGGCGTGGAGGTTCGAGTCCTCTCCTGGGCACTGTTTGACAACACGGGAGGCGAGTGAGGATCGCGGCACCTCCGGGTGTCGAGGAAAGTCCGAGCTTCGCAGGGCAGGGTGCCGGCTAACGGCCGGGCGCCGCAAGGCGACGGAAAGTGCAGCAGAGAGCAGACCGCCGATGGCTCCGGTCTTTCGGAGATCAGGCAAGGGTGAAAGGGTGCGGTAAGAGCGCACCGCGCGGCCGGCAACGGTCGCGGCATGGCAAACCCCACCCGAAGCAAGGCCAAATAGGGGATGAGGAGCGGCCCGCTCCGTCGAAATCCCGGGTAGGCTGCACGAGGCCGGCGGCGACGTCGGTCCCAGAGAAATGATCCTCCTCCGCTCCGGCGGAGAACAGAACTCGGCTTACACCGTCTCCCCGCTGTTTCTGCGCGCTCGTAGCTCAGCTGGATAGAGCGTTGCCCTCCGGAGGCAAAGGTCACAGGTTCGAATCCTGTCGGGCGCACTGAGAATCTTCGAGAAGCCCCGTCGCATCAGCGGCGGGGCTTCTTCGCATCTGTATCCCCCGGCCTTGTCATCCCCGGAGCCCGGTGCGATCTTGCACCACTTTTCCGCCAAGAACCGGCCCCCGAACCGCCGAATGACACGGAACCCGCGCGGTACCCCCCACCCCCGGCCCCTCCCCCACAAGGGGGGAGGGGAGCACGACGACTACAGCTACAGGTGCGGAAAGCGGTTGCGTGAGGGATGCGAGCCCGAAGGGGCGAGACCCCGCGGCTGTTTGCGGGGGCTCGACTCCGTTGGGCAGCGTTGTTTGCTGCCCTACGGAGCCGCAGCCCGACCCCGGCGCAGCCGGGGGCACGCCCAGACCCTGCGGTTCGTCCCACTATGACCACCTGGACCAGCTTCGAGAACTCCCGCGTGCTGACCGTGGACGACTCCCGGGCGGTGCGCATCTTCCTGTCGGACGTCCTGACCCGGCACGGCGCCCTCGTGGACGAGGCCGGCACGGGGGGCGAGGCGCTGGACCGGTGCGCCGAGGGGAGCTACGACCTGATCCTGCTCGACCTCCTCCTCCCGGACATGGACGGGATCGAGGTGCTGCGCAGGCTCCGCGAGTCGGACGCGGAGACCCCGGTGGTGCTGCTCACGGGGGCGGGGGGGATCGAGTCGGCGACGGCGGCGGTGCGGCAGGGAGCGGACGGCTACATCGAGAAGCAGCACCTGGACACCGAGGGGGACGAGGCCTCCTTCCTGTACGCCCTCCAGCAGGCGGTGGAGCACCGCGCCGGCCACGTGGCCCAGCGCCAGCTCCAGGACATGAAGGCCGACTTCTACTCCATGGTGACGCACGACCTCCGCAACCCCGCGGGGAACCTGTGGGGGGTCATCCGGATGCTCCTGGCCGGGAAGGCCGGGCCGCTGACGCCCCGGCAGGAGCAGCTCCTCGGCATCGCCCAGACCTCGGCCACCAAGCTGGTGGGCCTCATCAACGACTACCTGGACTTCGCCAAGATCGACGCGGGCTTCCTGCGGCTGGAGCCGCGCGACGCGGAGCTGCGCGCGGTGGTGGAGGCCAGCGTCGCCCAGGCCGAGCCGCAGGCGCAGGTGCGCCAGCAGACGCTCACCGCCACCCTCCCGGACGCTCCCGTGCCGGCGCGCGTGGACCCCGCGCGGCTGGAGCAGGTGCTGGACAACCTGATCTCCAACGCCATCAAGTACACCCCGGACGGGGGGAACGTGGAGGTGGGGCTGGAGACGCACGGCGGGTGCGCCGTGTTCCGCGTCCGCGACGACGGCCGGGGGATTCCCCCGGAGCAGCTCTCCGCCCTCTTCACCAAGTACCACCGGGTCCCCGGAGAGGCCACGCGCGGCATCCAGGGGACGGGGCTCGGCCTCCTGATCGTCAAGGAGATCGTGGAGGCGCACGGGGGGACGGTGCGGGTGGAGTCGGAGGGGGTGCCGGGGAAGGGGACCACCTTCGTGGTGTCCGTCCCCCTGGAGCGGGCGGAGTAGGGAGCCGGGGGCCGCGTGCAGATCCTGCGCTTCGAGGTGGCCGGCGTCGGCTGCGCGCTCCCGGCCGCGGAGGTGCGGCAGGTGCTCCGCGCCGTGGCGGTGGCTCCCCTCCCCGGCGCGCCCCCCGTGGTCGCGGGGGTGATCAACCTGCGCGGCCTCGCGGTCCCGGTGCTCGACCTGCGGCGCCGCTTCGGGCTCCCGGGGAGGGCGCTCCACCCCGACGACGTGTTCGTGGTGGCGGAGGTGGCGGGGCGGGCGGTGGCGCTCTGGGCGGACGTGGCGGTGGGGCTGGCCGACGTGGACCCCGCGGCGGTGGAGCCCGCCTCCACGGTGGTGGCGCGCCCCGGGTACGTGGGCGGGGTGGCGAGGCTCCCCGACGGGGTGGCGATGATCCACGACCTCGCCACCTTCCTTTCCGACGCCGAGTCGGGCGAGCTGGACGCGGCGCTCGCCGCCGGGGCCGGACCGGCGGCGCCGTGAGCCCGCGGACCCGGGAGGAGGTGGGCCGGGTGCTCCGCCTCCTGGAGGAGCGCGCGGGGCTGGTCTTCCGCCCCGACCAGCGGGAGCAGGTGGAGGCGGCGGTGCGGCGCGCAGCGGCGCGGGTGGGGGGGCCGGGGGCGCTGGCCCGGCTCGCCGCGGCGGACGACGCCGTCCTGGAGCCGCTCCTGGCGGAGGTGACCGTCGGGGAAACCTACTTCTTCCGCCACCCGGAGCAGCTCGCCGCGGTCCGCGAGCGCGTCCTCCCCGGGCTGGTGCGCCGCGGGGGCGCGGCGCGGTGCTGGAGCGCGGGGTGCGCCTCGGGGGAGGAGGCGTACACGCTCTCCATGCTCCTGCGCGAGTCCGCCCCCGGCCTCGGGTACCGGGTGCTGGGGACGGACGTGGTCCGGGCCCGCCTGGACACGGCGCGGAGGGGGCGGTACGGGAGGTGGTCGCTGCGCGGCGTGCCCGAGGAGGCCGTGGCGCGCGGGTTCGAGCCGCGCGGCGGGAGCTACGAGGTGCGCCCGGAGGTGCGCGCCCCGGTGGAGTTCCGGGCGCTGAACCTGGCCGATCCCACGGCGGCCTACGTGGCGGTGGGGGCGTGGGGGATGGACCTGGTGCTGTGCCGCAACGTGCTGATCTACCTGGACCCGGCCACGGTCCGCCACGTGGCGGAGCGGCTGATGGAGGCGCTGAGCCCCGACGGGTGGATCTTCCTGGGCGCGTCCGACCCCCCGTTCTCCGACCTGGTCCGGTGCGAGGTGGTGGAGACCGAAGCGGGGCTGGCGTACCGCCGCCCCCGCCGGGCCGTCGCCGCGGCGGCGCCCCCGGCCCCTCGGGCTCCGGAGCCCGACCGGCCGGCTCCCGCACGAGTGGCTCCCGCGCCGGCGGCCCCGGCTCCGGTCCCGGAGCCCGCCGCGGACGAGGGTGCGGAGGGGGCCGTGCTCCGCGTCCGCGCCCTCGCCGACGAGGGGCGGACGCGGGAGGCGGCCGACGTCTGCGTGGCGGCGCTCGACCGGCACGGCGCCTCCGCGGAGCTGCTCTACCTGCACGCCGTCCTCCTCCTGGAGGCGCGGCGCTTCGCCGAGGCCGCCGCCGCGGCCCGGCGCGCCCTGTACCTGGACCGGAGCATGATCGTCGCGCACCTGGCGCTGGGGAGCGCCCTCACGCAGGCGGGAGACGCGGAGGGCGCCCGGCGCGCCCTCCGCAACGCCGCCGCCCTCCTGGACGTGCTCCCGGCCGGCGAGGCCGTCCCCGACTCCGGCGGCGGGACGGCGGGGCGGCTCCTGGCCGGCGTCCGCGCGCAGCTCCGCGTGCTCGGCGGGGAGGGGGCGTGAGCCCGGACCCGCCGGAGCGGGCCCGCCTCGTGCTGGAGGAGCGCGCCCGGCTCCTGGCGCGCCCCCTGGCGGAGGCGGAAGCCGGGGCCGACCTGGAGGTGGTGACCTTCGAGCTGGCCGGGGAGCGGTACGCCATCGAGGCGCAGTACCTCCTCGCCGTGGCGCGGATCGACCGGCCCACCACCGTCCCGGGGACCGACCCCACCGTGTTCGGGGTGGCCGCCTGGCGCGGGGAGCTGGTCCTGATCCGCGACTACCGGCCGCTCCTCGGCCTCCCCGTGGCGGAGGCGGGGGAGGCGCGGGGGGTGAGCGTCCTGGTGGTGGGCGAGGACCGCCCCGCGTTCGCCATCCTGGTGGAGGCGGTCGGCGAGCACCTGCGCATCCCGCTGGCCGAGGTGCACGCCGGCGGCGACGCGTCGGGGCGGCGGTTCGTGCGGGGGGTGACCGGCGGGATGGTGGTGGTGCTGGACGCGATCGAGCTCTGGAACCTGCACGGATGAGGAGGTCCTCTTGAACTGGACGGTGAGTCGCAGGATCGCGGCGGGGTTCGCGCTCGCGCTCGGGCTGCTGGTGGTGGTGGCGGTGATGGCCAGTCTCGCGCTGAACCGCGCCACCGAGGCGTACCGGGCCGCCCTGGACCAGCAGCGGCGCCACGAGCTTCCCATCCTCGCGGCCCAGAAGTCGTTCCAGAGCGCCAACCTCCAGTTCGTCCGCTACCTCCTGGAGCCCGGCGACCGCTGGGTCCGCGAGCGGGACGAGCGCCTCCGCGACGCGACGCGGTACCTGGAGGCCCTCCGCGACTCGGCCACGTCCCGGCAGGCGGAGGACCGCTGGAGGGAGACCCTGCGCGTGGTGCAGCAGTGGGACGAAGCTTCGCGGGCCTCCATGGCGCTGGCCGGGGAGGGGCGCCGCGACGAGGCGCTCCGGGCCCGCGACGTGCGCGCCCTCCCCCTGGCGGACCAGATCGGCGCCGTCATGGAGCGCGGGATCGAGGCGGAGCGCCGCGAGACCGAGTCGCGCATCGGGGCCGCGCGCGACTCCGCCCGGCGGATGTCCTTCCTCCTGGGGGTCGGCACCCTGATCGCCCTGGTGCTGGGGATCGGCTCCGCGTACCGGCTCAACCGGGCCGTCAGCGGGCCGCTGCGGGAGACGACGAGCGTGCTGGCCTCCAGCGCCACCCAGATCCTCGCCGCCACCCGCGAGCAGGCGGCGGGGGCCACCCAGTCCATGGCCGCCGTGTCCGAGACCGCCGCCACGGTGGACGAGGTGGCGCAGACCTCGGAGCAGGCGGCCCAGCGCGCGCGCGCGGTCTCCGACTCGGCGCACCGCACCGCCGAGGTGGCCCGGACGGGGCGGAAGGCGGTGGAGGACTCGACCGCCGCCATGGGCGAGGTGCGCGCCCGGGTGGAGTCCATCGCCACCAGCATCCTGGCGCTGGCCGAGCAGGCGCAGGCCATCGGCGAGATCATCGCCGCCGTGGACGACATCGCCGGCCAGACCAACCTCCTGGCGCTGAACGCCGCCATCGAGGCCTCCCGCGCCGGGGAGTACGGGCGCGGCTTCGCGGTGGTGGCGGCGGAGATCCGCAGCCTGGCGGAGCAGTCGCGCGGCGCCACCGTGCAGGTGCGGCAGATCCTGGGCGAGATCCAGCGGGCCACCAGCGCCGCGGTGATGACCACGGAGGAGGGGACCAAGCAGGTGGCGGTGGGGGCGCGGCAGATGGCCGAGGCGGGGGACACCATCCGCCTCCTCGCCGAGTCCACCGGCGACGCGGCGCAGGTGGCCTCGCAGATCCTGGCCTCGGCCGGGCAGCAGGCCGCGGGGATGTCGCAGATCCGCCAGGCCATGCGCGACATCCAGGGCGCGACGCAGCAGAACCTGGCCGCCACCCAGCAGACCGAGCGCGCCGCCCAGGAGCTGAGCCGGATGGGGGGGGTGCTGCTGGAGCTGGTGGGGTCCGACCGGCGCCCCGGAGGGCGGGCCGGATGAACCGCGGCTCCCTCGCCGCGCGGCTCCTGGCCGCGTTCCTGGAGGACCTGGACGAGCAGGTCCGCGCCATGGACGCCGACCTGATCGCCCTGGAGGGCCGCCCCGCCGACGAGGAGCGCCTGAAGTCGCTGTTCCGCGCCGCCCACACCATCAAGGGGGCCGCGCGCGCCGCCAACCTCCCCCCGGTGGAGGAGGCGTGCCACGTGCTGGAGGGGCGCCTCGCCGACGCCCGCGACGGCCGGACGGGGCTGGGCCCGGCGCAGTTCCGCGCCCTGTTCGCCGCCGTGGACGCGCTGCGCGAGGCCGGGGAGCGCCTCCGCGCGGGCGAGCCGCTGGACGGGGCGCAGGTGGGGCGCCTCCCGGAGCTGCTGCGCGAGCGGTGGGACTCCCCCCCCGCGCCCGCCCCGGACGCGCCCCCCGAGCTCGAGCCCGCTCCCGCGCCCTCCCCGTCCGCCGAGCGCGGCGACGCGCGGCTCCGCGTGGAGGCGGAGAAGCTGGACGCCCTGCTCGCCTCCGCCAGCCAGCTGGTGATCGCCCGCGGGCGCGTGGCCGCGCGCCCTCCCGAGGTGCGGGCGCTGCGCGACCTGTGCGCGCGCGTGGAGGCGCAGCACCGCCGCGCCGCCCGCAGCGTGCGCGCGGCGCTGGAGAGCGCCGGGGCGCCCCCGGCCGTGGCCGACGCCCTGGCCGCCGTGGAGGCCGACCTGCAGCGGGCCGCGCGCGAGGCCGCCCGGATCGCCTCGGCGGTGGTGGGCGACGCCCGGGCGGTGGAGCACGCCGCGGACGAGCTCGCCGGCCGGGTGCGGGGGCTCCGCCTCCGCCCCTTCGCCGACGCCTGCGAGGCGCTCCCGCGGGTGGCGCGCGACGTGGCCGCCGGCTCCGGGAAGGAGGCGCGGCTGGTGGTGCAGGGGGGCGGCGTGGAGGCCGACCGGGTGGTGATCGAGGGGGTGCGCGAGGCGCTCCTCCACCTGGTCCGCAACGCGGTGGACCACGGGATCGAGCCCCCCGATGCGCGCGAGGCCGCGGGGAAGCCGCCCGCCGGGACCGTCACCGTCGCCGCGGCGGTGCACAGCGACCGGATGACGGTGACGGTGGCCGACGACGGGCGCGGGCTGGACCTCCCCGCCATCCGCGAGGCGCTGGAGCGCCGCGGCCTCCCCGTCCCCTCCGACGAGCGGGAGCTGGCCCGCGCGGTCTTCACGGGCGGCCTCTCCACCCGCTCCGACGCCACCCGCATCTCCGGGCGCGGCGTGGGTCTCGACGCCGCCCGGGCCGCCGTGGAGCGGGTGCGCGGCACGGTGGAGGTGGCCTGGCGCGAGGGGGCGGGGACGGTCTTCGTACTGGAGTGCCCCCTCACCCTCGCCACCCTGCGCGCCCTCCTGGTGCGGGTGGGCGACCACGTGCTGGCGCTCCCCACCGCCTCCGTGGACGCCCTGGTGCGCGTCCGACCCGGAGAGGTCCGCCGGGCGGAGGGGCGCGACGTGGTGGCCGTCGGGGGGGTGCCGCTCCCCCTGGTCCCGCTGGCGCGCATCCTGGGCCCCCCGCTCCGGGAGGACCCCGCCCGCGGGGTCGCCGTGGCCGTGGTGCTCCGCGCCGGGGAGCGCCGCCTCGCCGCCCTGGTGGACGAGCCGCTGGCCGAGGAGGAGGTGGTGGTCCGCGCGCTGGAGCGTCCGGAGGGCCCGCTCCCGCACCTGGCCGGGGCCGCTCTCCTGGGGACCGGGGAGGTGGCGCTGGTGCTGGACCCCCCCGCGCTGGTGGAGACGGGGCTGGGGCTGGCCGGGGGCGCGCCGCTGGCGGCGTCCGAGGGCCCCGCGGCCGGGCCGGCGCGGCGGCGCGTGCTGGTGGTGGACGACTCCATCACCACCCGCACCCTGGAGCAGAGCACCCTGGAGGCCGCCGGCTACGAGGTGGCCACCGCGGTGGACGGCGCCGACGGGTGGCGCAAGCTCCAGGAGGACGGGGCGGACCTGGTGGTGAGCGACGTGGAGATGCCGCGGATGAGCGGGTTCGAGCTGTGCGAGGCGATCCGGGCCTCCCGGCGCTTCGCCTCCCTCCCCGTGGTCCTGGTGACCTCGCTGGACTCGGCGGAGCACCGGGCCCGCGGGCTGGAGGCGGGGGCGGACGCCTACGTCGGCAAGTCGGGGTTCGACCAGGAGGCGCTCCTGGACATCGTCCGGCAGCTCGTCGGGTGAGGGCGCCGTGATCCGCGTGCTGGTGGCCGAGGACTCGCTGGCCCAGCGGGCGCTCCTGGTGGCGATCCTGGAGAGCGACCCGGCGATCCGGGTGGTGGGGGAGGCCGCCAACGGGGCCGAGGCGGTGGAGATGGCGGCGCGGCTCCGCCCCGACCTGGTCACCATGGACATCCACATGCCGGTGATGGACGGGTTCGAGGCGACGCGGGAGATCATGGTCCGCACTCCCACCCCCATCGTGGTGGTGTCCTCCAGCGTGAGCCGCGAGGACATCGCGCTCTCCCTCCGCGCGACCGCCGCCGGGGCGCTGGCCGCCATCGCCCGGCCCGACCACCCCGGGTCGCCCCGCTTCGAGGAGGACCGGAGCGAGCTCCTGGCGGTGGTGAAGGCCATGGCCGACGTGAAGGTGGTGCGCCGCTGGACCGGCCGCCGCACGGAGCCGCTCCCCGTCGCCCCCCGCCCACGCGCGGCGGGGAGCGCGCGGGTGGTGGCGATCGCGGCCTCCACCGGCGGCCCCGTCGCGCTGCAGACCATCCTGGCCTCCCTTCCCGCCGGGTTCCCGGCCCCGGTCCTGGTGGCCCAGCACCTGTCCCGCGGCTTCATCGGCGTGCTGGCGGAGTGGCTCGACTCCGGCACCCGCCTCCGCGTCCGGGTCGCCGAGGACGGGGAGCTCCTCGCCGCCGGGACGGTCTACCTCGCCCCCGACGACCGGCACCTGGGCGTCGCCGCCGACGGCACCGTGGCCCTCTCCACCGGTCCCGCGATGGACGGGTTCCGCCCCTCGGCCACGCACCTGTTCCGCTCCGCCGCCCACGCCTACGGCCCTTCCCTGGCGGCCGCCATCCTCACGGGGATGGGGAGCGACGGCGTCGCCGGCCTCCGCGACGCCCACGCCGCGGGCGCCACGGTGCTCGCCCAGGACGAGGAGTCCAGCGTGATCTACGGGATGCCCCGCGAGGCCGTGCTCGCCGGCGTCGTGCGCGAGGTGCTCCCCCTTTCGGGGATGGCGGCGAGACTGGTGCAGCTCGCGGGGGGGTGAGGAACGGCAGGGGACAGGGAACAGGGGACAGGGAACAGCCTGCAACGACACGACGGGGCGGAACCGGGATGGTGCCGCCCCATCGTCATCGTTCGCGGTTTGGCCCGGCTCCGGAGCAGCCCCTACGACTCTGAACGCGCAGAAGCAGCCTCGATCACCGAGATCAGCTCCCGGAGCGTGCTCTCCCCCCGGTCCCGCGCGTACCACGCCCGCACGTCGCGGTACACCTCCTCCGCCGGCCGCGAGCCCGCCGCCTTCTCGCGCAGCACGAACTCCTGCAGCTCCGCCGGGCGCGGCCCCCAGCGCCCCACCGGGCGGAGCTCCGCGTCCAGCACCATCACCAGCGGGATGGAGCGCGCCGTCCCGGTGAGGTAAAGGTCCATCAGCTCCGGGTTCTCGTCCCGCTTCACCACCCGCATCTCCAGCTCCGGCGCCGCCTCCGCCAGCTTCGCCATCACCGGCACCGTGTTGGAGGCGTCCCCGCACCAGTCCTCCGAGATCACCAGCAGCTTCCACTCCCCCCCGGCCGCCCGCACCCGCTCCAGCGCCCACTCCGGCACCCGCGCCCGCGCGCTCACCCCCTCCCACAGCGCGCGGATCTTGTGCACCTCCTCCCCCAAGTAGCGCTCCCAGGAGAGCCCCTTCTCCCAGTAGGTCCCGTGGTCCAGTTCCGCCATGTCGCGCGAGCCTTTCCGAAGTCGTGAGTCCCGTCCGCCCCGCTCCTTCCGCACGCACCGCGCCGCGGGGGGAGCGGGCAGGAAACTTGCGAGCCGCGCCGGGCGGCACGTTCGCGAGGGGACCGGGCGGCGCGCGAACCTCCCCAACTCACCACACGAGGCCATGATCAACAAACAGGACCTGGAGCGGCTGATGCAGCGGGCGGACGGCGGACGGCCCGTCCTGTCATTGTTCCTGGACATGTCGGTCAACTCCGACAACAAGCGCACCCACAGCACCGTCTTCCTGAACCAGAAGCAGGCGCAGTTCGAGGAGCTGGACGGGAGCCAGGCCCCGGCGGTGGCGGAGGCCTTCGACCGCGTGCGCGGCTGGCTCTCCGACGGCTACGACGAGGCCAACAAGGGGGTGGTGGTCTACACCGAGCTGGGCGGCTCCTGGATGGAGACCCTCCAGTTCCCCGTCCCCGTGCAGAGCCGCGCCGTCCTCGGGCCGCGCCCCGTGGTGGCCCCGCTGGCGCAGGTCATCGAGAGCTACCACCACCACGGCGTCGTCCTCCTGGACCGCGAGCACGTCCGCATCCTCAGCGTCTACCTGGGGACGCTGCTGGACGAGTTCGAGGTGCACGGCGACCCGCTCCCCGTCCCCTCCCACGTGCAGGCCGGGGGGTACTCGCAGGCCCGCTTCCAGCGGCGCAAGGCCGAGGAGATGCGGCACTTCTTCAAGGAGTTCTCGCAGGAGGTGGAGAGCTTCGTGGACCGCTACCGCCCCCACGACCTGGTGGTCCTGGGGACGCAGGAGAACGTGGCCAAGTTCATGGAGTTCCTCCCCGAGCCGCTGCAGGGGATGGTGGCCCACACCGGGCAGGCCTGGGTGGACGACGCCTCCAGCGAGATCCTGCAGCGGCTCCAGCCGTACCTGCAGGCCGTGGAGGAGCGGGACCGGATGGAGACCGTGGAGCGCGTGCGAGACCGCGTGGCCCACGACTACCTGGCCACGGCCGGGTTCCAGGGCACCCTCACCGCCCTCCAGGAGGGGAAGGTGGACACCCTGGTCATCGCCCGCGACCAGCAGCGCGACGGGACGCGGTGCAAGCAGTGCTCGTTCGTCTTCGCGCGCGAGATGAGCAGCTGCCCGTACTGCGGCTCCGACACGCTGGAGGGGGTCGACGCCGTGGAGGAGCTGGTGCGGATGGCCGAGGGGCAGGGGGTGTCCATCGCCTTCGCCGAGCCCAACGAGGTGGACGACCTCAAGGGCGTGGGGGCCCTCCTCCGCTTCTAAACAGGTGGCTTCGGCAGCGTAAAGGAGGCGCGGACGCGGGTCCGCGCCTCCTTTTTTCTTGACAATCCGTTTCCTGGCGGCATACGTTGGTGCGCACCCACCCACCACCACACCGCGATGACCCCTCCCGCCGCACTGGACAAGAAGGCGCGAGAGCGCCTGTGTGCCGACCTTCAGGCGCTCGAAGGCGTTCGCCGCGCCGTCGTCGACGGTCCTCCGTCCGTCGTCTGGCTCGTCTGTCAGCGCAGCGAGCCCGCTCCCATCGAGATGCTGGTCCGCGCCACCCTCTCGCGCCACGGGATCGATCCCAGCCGGGTGGAGGTCCACGTCTCCTTCCTGGCGTCGCCGCAGCCGCCCCGCCGCGTCCGCTTCGTCCAGGCGCGCCTGGAGCGCCCGACCGCGGGGCGGGCCGTGGCCGCCGTCTCCGTGGAGTGGGGGGGCGAGGTCTTCGAGGAGGAGGTGCAGGGGGAGAGCGGCGACGCGCTGGAGCTGCGCCTCGCCGCCCTGGCGACGCTCCGCACCGTGGAAGCGGTCATCGGCGGCGCCGTGCGCTTCCGGCTGGTGGGGATCCGCGCCCTGCGCGCCTTCGACACCGACCTGATCGTCGTGCTCCTCCACGCCGACCACGACGCGGTCCCGCTCATCGGCGCCTCCCTGGCGCGGGAGAACCCGCACCGGTCCGCGGCGCTCGCCGTGCTCAACGCCACCAACCGGGTGCTGGGAAACTACCTGGCGACGAGCAACTAGGTTCGGCTCCGGAACGACGACGGGGCGGCACCATCGCGGTGCCGCCCCGTCGTGCCGTTGCAGGCTGTCCCCTGTACCCTGTCCCCTGCCGTTCCTACTTCTTCGCCTTCTTCTTCCCCGTGATCAGGTACGAGTAGCCGTTGTTGGGGTCGATCCCGGCCTTGATGAGCTGGTCCACGCGGCTGGGGCCGCGGTTGTAGGCCAGCAGGGCCAGGTGGATGTTCCCGTCGTACTTGATGATCAGGCTGCGCAGGAAGCGGAACCCGATGCGGAGGTTGGTCTCCGGCTTGAAGATGTCCTCGCGCGACAGGCCGGGCTTCAGGAGGCGCGCCGTCTCCGGCATCAGCTGCGTCAGGCCCAGGGCACCCACGGGGCTCACCGCGCGCGTGTTGAACCGGCTCTCCACCCGCACCAGCTCGAAGGCCAGCTTCGGGTCGATCCTCTCCGCCAGCGCGATCTCCTCGATGGAGGCGGCCAGGTCGGCCGGGATCCCGTACTTCGCGGAGTTCCCGACGATCCGGCTCATCCGGTCGATCTGCACCTTCTGCAGGTCGATCTCCCCCTCCAGCGCCGCCATGCGGGCGCTCCCGCTCAGGAAGCGCTGCTGCCACTCCGTAGCCCACCCGTCCGACTCCACCGACCGGGCCCCGAGCTGGAACGCCACCAGGACGAGAGCGAGCCCGAGCATCCCGGCGCGAAGCGCCGGCCAGAAGTCGGTACGTGGCTGCTTACGCGCAGCGACGTCCGCCTGCAGCTTGAGGAGAAGCGACTGCATACGGCCTCCGGGTGTAGGTTGTCTCCGGACGGGCTAACTTCGCAATCCGTGTGCCCGGCGCCGTCACTTAGCCTCCCACGTCCCGCTCCGTCCCCCCTCCTTGCGGAGGAGTCGGACCCCCTCGATCCGCATCCCGCGGTCCGCCGCCTTGCACATGTCGTAGACCGTCAGCAGCGCAACCGAAACCGCCGTAAGCGCTTCCATCTCCACCCCCGTCTTCCCGTCCACCCGGGCCGTCGCCCGCGCCCGCACCCCCGGCAGCTCCTCGTCCACCTCCAGCTCCACCTCCACCGAGGTGAGCGGGAGCGGGTGGCACAGGGGGATCAGCTCCGCCGTCCGTTTGGCCCCCGTGATTCCCGCGAGCTGGGACACCAGGAGGACGCTCCCCTTGGGCGTGGCCCCCTCCCGGATGGCGCGCGCCGTCTCCGGCGCCGTCACGATGCAGCCTTCCGCCACCGCCACGCGGCGGGTGACGGACTTCTCCCCCACGTCCACCATCCGGGGGCGCCCCTCCGCGTCCAGGTGAGTGAAGACGGGCTCGCTCATCGCCGGGTCACACAGTCCCCAGGAGGTCCGCCCGCACGCCCCGCAGCAGGTCGGCCAGGATGAGCTGCGGGTTCACGTTCCCCCCCGCCAGGTCCACGGCCCCGTACACCCGCTCCAGCGCCTTCGCCGCCGCCGGCGGGCGGATGTCCCTCTTCCGCACCACCTGGGACAGCATCTCCCCGTCCGACGCGTTGACCAGGTGGTCCCCGGCCCCCGCCGAGGCCGCCATGAGGTCGCGCAGCCAGACCGCGAGCGACTCCAGCGTCCCGGTGAAGTCCCCGCGCCCCCCCGTGGGCGCCTCCGCGTGGGCCGCCGCCAGCCGCGCCGCCGGCGAGTCCGCCACCGCGGCCAGGAGGAGGGCGCGCCCCGCCAGCCGCTGCCTCTCCAGCGGCCCCGGGTCGTCCCCCGAGGGGAGGAGCCGCAGCGCCCGCCCGATGGCCCCGCCCGAGAGCGCCGCCACCGTCTCCGCCCGTTCCGGGTCCACCCCGCGGCGCTCCACCAGGAAGTCGCGCACCTCCCCCGCCGCGATGGGGAGGAGGCGCACCGGGAGCACCCGCGAGCGGATGGTGGGGAGGAGGGCGCCGGGGGCGGAGGAGGTCAGGACGAGCGTGGTGTCCGCCGGGGGCTCCTCCAGCAGCTTGAGGAAGGCGTTGGCCGCCTCCTGCGACGACTCCTGCGGCACCATCGCCTCCGCGTCCCCCACCACGAACACCTTGCGGCGCCCCATGGCCGGGCTCTTCCCGGCGATCTCCTGGAGCGCGCGGATGGCGGCCAGGAAGTAGGCCGGCGCACGGTCGTAGGAGGGGAGGTGGACCGGGTCGGAGCGGCGGGCCTGCAGCTCCGCGAAGCGGCTCTCCTCCAGCTTGTCGCGCAGCCGCTCCGGGCTGGCCCCCTCGGGGCGGGGGAGGGGGAAGAACCAGTGCACGTCCGGGTGCTCCAGCCGCTCCACCAGCCGGCATGGAAGGCATTCGCCGCAGGGCTCGGTGTGGTCCTTTTCGCACACGAGGAGCTGGGCCAGCCAGAGTCCGAAGCGCTCCTTGCCGATCCCCTCCGGGCCGTGGAGCAGGAGGGAGTGCGGCAGCTCGCCCGCCCGGACCGTCTTGGCGAGGGCGGCGCGCATCTCGTGGTGTCCCTGGAGCGGGAGGATCGGCATCCTTTGTACGTCGGGTTTGCGAGTGTGGGGCCGCTCCGGAGCCCGGCAAACGGCGCCGGTCTCCTGCGCGGGTCGCGGAGCCAGCCGAAACGGCCCGGCTGTCTCCGCTCCGGCTCCGGGAGACCCCCGGAAACTGCCCCGGGGGTCTCCCTCCGCACAAGGGGGGGGGGAGGGCACCCCACCCCCGGCCCCTCCCCCACAAGGGGGGAGGGGAGAACGACGGGCTGTTCGTCGTTGTCGTGAGTCCGCGAAGGCGGACTTCGTGCCGTTGTTGCAGCGAATTCATTTCCATACACCAGGTTGGAAACCTTCGCCTTTAGGCGAATAGCTTTAGCAATCCGTAGAAGCTAGACTTTCGCTCCGGAACCGAACGCCGGAGAGGAGCGATGAGCGAGTACCGCAGAGGATCGCACACCGTCTACAACGTGCAGTATCACGTGGTGTGGGTGACGAAGTACCGCTACGCGGTGATGCGAGGCGAAGTGGCGGAGCGGGCGCGGGAGCTGATCCGGCAGAGCTGCATGAGCCGGGAGATCAAGATCCTGAAGGGGCACGTGGCGAAGGATCACGTGCATCTGCTGCTGTCGTGCCCACCGGTGCTGAGTCCGGCGAAGGTGGTGCAGTATCTGAAGGGGCGGAGCTCACGGATGCTGCAACAGGAGTTCTCGCATCTGCGGAAGCGGTACTGGGGCCAGCATCTGTGGGCGCGGGGCTACTTCTGCAGCACGGTGGGAGAGGTGACGACGGAGCAGATCCGGGAGTACATCGAGAAACACGATCAAGAGCCGCCGCCGGAGGAGTTTACGATCGATGCAGGATGAGGCAGATGCGGAGGGAGTTTCAGTCCCCGCTTCAGGGGGCTTACAGCCCCGGGACATTCCAGCAGGCTTCAGCCTGAACTCTGCCACTTTCAGTGGCTCTCAAACCTACCGGCTTTAGCCGGTAGTCGTTTAGTCGCCCGCGGGCTCGCCCGGCGATGGAGGGCACCCGCCACGAAAAACCCTCTCCCAGCATTGGGAGAGGGTGCGAGCCTCGGCGAGCGGGTGAGGGCCGCCGTTGCAGGCTGTCCCCTGTTCCCTGTCCCCTGTCCCCTGTCCCCTGCCGTTCCCTCCTCAGCGGCTCCGCTTCTGGAGCCAGGCCAGCGGGTCCACGGCCTGGCCGCCGGGGGCGCGGATCTGGAACTCGATGTGGGTGCCCTCCGGCGTGCCGGCGCCGCCGACGGTGCCCACCACCTGGTTGCGGGCGATCTGGGCGCCCTCGGTCACGCGGACCTCGTCCAGGTACAGGTAGAGCGAGTAGTAGCCCCCGCCGTGGCTCACCACCACGCTGGGGCCGTACCCCTCGAAGGGCTGCGCCAGCGCGACCGTGCCGCCCTCCACGGCGCGGACCGCCGTGCCGCGCGCGGCGCCGATCCCGATCCCGTTCCAGCGCAGCGTGGTGCCGTTGGGCGTGGTGGTGCGGCCGAAGCGGTACAGGAGGCTCCCCTCCACCGGCCACCCCAGCGAGCCCAGGTCGGCGGTGGTCAGCCGCGCCGCCGTCGTGCTGGTGGTGGTGGTGCGGGGCGGTGCGGCGGCGGTGCGGGAGCCGGCCGCGCCCCGGGCGGGGGCGGCCGCGGCGGCGCGGGCGCGCTCGGCCTCGCGGCGCTCCGTCTCCCGGCGGCGGCGCTCCAGCGTGGCGATCAGCCCCGACAGGCGGCGCTCGTCGCGGGCGAGCTGCGCCACCCGGGCCGCCGTCCGCTGCTCCTGCCGGCGCAGGAGCTCCAGGGTGCGGGCCCGCTCGCCCTGGGTGCGCTGCAGCACCTGGTGCTCGTTCACGCGCGCGCCGCGCAGCGTCTGCACCTCCGCCAGGCTCCGCTTGAGCTGCCGGTCGCGGAGCACCAGCTGCCCCTCCAGCTCCCGCACCTCCTCCAGCAGGGCGCGGTCGTGGCGCGCCACCAGGTACAGGTACTTGTAGCGGTTCAGCAGGTCGCTGAAGCTTTCCGCCGTCAGCAGCACCTCCACCGCCTGGAGCGGGCCTCGCTTGTGGATGTCGCGCAGGCGGCGGTGCAGGAGGGCGCGCCGCTCCGCGAGCCGGTCCTGCGTCTCCAGCAGCTCCCGCGTGGTGCTGGAGATCTGCGACTCCGTGCGGGTGAGCTGGAACTCCAGCTCGTTCAGGACCCCCGCCGAGGCGGTCACCTGGCGGCGGAGGATCTGCGCCTCCCCCGACAGGTCGCGCACCTGCGAGCGGAGCGTCTTCAGGTGGTTCGCCAGCTCCTGGCGCTCCTCCCGGATCTCCCGGAGGCGGCGCTGGCTCTGGGTCAGCTCCTGGGGCGGGGAAGCCGCCTTCTGCTTCGTCCTCGCCTGCGCCGCGGCCCCGGCGGGGAGCACGGCGAGCAGCAGGGCGGGGAGGAGGAGCGCGAGGACCCGGGCGCGACGCATCGCGTCAGATGGCCCGCAGGTGCCGGCGCACCGCCACGCTGCTGGACAGGAGCCCGAACGCCGCGCCCGCCGCCACCCCCGCCACCACCCACTCGAAGGGGAGCCACTGGACGCGGATGAGCACCGTGTCCACCAGCCGGAACGCCGCGTACGCCAGCCCCGCGGCCACGAAGCCGCCCAGGATCCCGGTCGCCAGCCCCTCCAGGAGGAAGGGGCGGCGGACGAAGCCGTCCGTGGCCCCCACCAGCCGCATGATGGAGATCTCCTCGCGCCGCGCGAACACCGCGATCCGCACCGCCGTGGCGATGATGATGGCCGCCACCGCCGCGAAGGCGCCCCCGATGATGGTGGCCGCCCCCCCGGCGATCCGCCGCAGGAAGACGATCTTCCCCAGCCAGTCGCCCCCGAAGCGCACGTCCTCCACGAACGGGTAGGCGCGGAGGCTCCGCGCCACCCGCTCCACCGCCTCGGGGGTGCGGCTCCCGGGCTTCATGCGCATCTCCATGGAGGCGGGGAGCGGGTTCACGTCCAGGTCGGAGAACACGTCTCGGAACTCCTCCATCTCCCGCATCGCCGTGGCGAGCGCCTCCGTCTTGGAGACGTGGCGCACCTCCAGCACCTCCGGGAGGAGGCGGACCTCCTGCTCCATGATGCGGAGCTGCTCCTCGGTGGCGTCCTCCCTCAGGTAGGCCACCACCTCCACCCGCTCCTCCAGCTTCTCGAGGGCCAGGCGGATGTTGTGGGCGGTGAGCCCGAACAGCCCCACCACGAAGAGCGAGAAGGCCACCGCCACCACCGAGAGGAGCGTCAGCAGCGGGGTGCGGCGGAAGGCGGCGAGGGCCTCGCGGAGCGCGTACGGCATCTCAGACCCGCTCCCTTTCTCCCTGGGGGACCGCCGCCGAGTCGTACACCACCGCGCCCTGGCTCAGCTCGATCACCCGGTACTCCGGGTGGGCGCGCACCAGGTCCAGGTCGTGGGTGGCCATCAGCACCGTCATCCCCATGGAGTTGATCTCGCGGAACAGGTCGAACACCCCCCGCGCCGCCCAGGCGTCCAGGTTCCCCGTGGGCTCGTCCGCCAGGAGGACCACCGGGTCGTTCGCCAGCGCGCGGGCGATCGCCACCCGCTGCCGCTCCCCGCCGGAGAGCTCGTCCGGGAAGCCGCGCGCCTTGGAGGCCAGCCCCACCTGCGCCAGGAGCCGGTTGACCCGCGTGGAGATGGCGGAGCGCTTGGCCCCGGTCACCTCCAGCGCGAAGGCCACGTTCTCCTCCGCCGTGCGGTCGCGCAGGAGCCGGAAGTCCTGGAACACCACCCCCAGCTTGCGCCGCAGGTGCGGGATCTCGCGCCGGCGGATGGTGGACGAGGAGAAGCCCGACACCCGCACCTCGCCCGAGGTGGGGGGCTCCGCCATCTGCAGGAGGCGGAGGATGGTGGACTTCCCGGCGCCCGAGTGCCCGGTCAGGAACGCGAACTCCCCCTTGCGAAGGTGGAAGCTGACGTCCCGGAGGGCCGGCCCGGAGCGCGGGTAGTCCTTGCGTACGGATGTGAGCCTGATCACTGGGATACTGCCGGGAAGGGGATGTGACGGTGCGGGAGGAAGTTATCGCGCTTTTCCCGCGGTGTCAAAGCCGGCCGGAGGCGAGGCGTACGGCCAGGAGGAGCGCTTCCCGGGTGGAGGAGGCGTCGGCGACGCCGCGCCCGGCGATGTCCAGCGCGGTGCCGTGGTCCGGGGAGGTGCGGGGGAAGGGGAGCCCCAGGGTGACGTTGACCCCGCTCCCGAAGGCCGCCGTCTTGAAGGCCGCCATCCCCACGTCGTGGTAGGGAGCGATCACCGCGTCGAACTCCCCGCGCACGGCGCGGGTGAAGACGGTGTCGGCGGGGACGGGGCCCGCGGCGCGGACGCCCGCCTCGCGGAGGCGGCGGAGGGCGGGCTCCACCAGCCGCGCCTCCTCGTCGCCGAAGAGGCCGCCGTCGGAGGCGTGGGGGTTCACCGCGCAGAGCGCCAGACGGGGCTCCGCGATCCCCCACCACTCCCGGAGCGCGTGCTCCGTCAGCTCCGCCTGCGTCACCAGGAGGTCGGCCGAGAGGGCGGCGGGGACGTCGCGAAGCGCCAGGTGCGTGGTGGCGAGCACCACCCGCAGCGGACCGCCCAGGGCGGTGCGGTCGGCGGCCATCATCATCGCCACCGCGGGGACGCCGGCCAGCTCGGCCAGCATCTCCGTGTGGCCGGGGTAGCACCAGCCGCCCGCGCGGAAGGCGGCCTTGTCGATGGGGGCGGTCACCAGCGCGTCCACCTCGCCCGACAGCGCCAGCTCCGTCCCGCGGCGGACGGCCTCCCCGGCGATCCGGCCGGCGGCGGCGTCCCCGTCCTCCGGGGTCCAGCGCCCCACCGGGCACGGCGTCCCGGGGCCGTCCCACCCCTCCGGGCCCACGGTCGTCCACTCCGCCAGCCCGGCGGTCTCCGGGTCGGAGAGCGCCTTGCGCACCACCTCGGGGCCGATCCCTCGCGGGTCGCCCAGGGTGATCGCCACGCGCGGGCGCCGGCTCACCAGCGCTCCCCGGTGCGCTCGTCCCGCAGGACGCGGTAGAGCTCCCGGGCCGCCTTCTTGGAGACGTTCTTCCCCGGGAGCTCCGCCAGCTCCAGCTCCAGCGTCCGGGCGGGGTAGCGGACCTCGATCCGCGCCCCCGCCTGCACCGTGTCGCTGGGGCGCGCGCTCCGCCCGTTCAGCGTCACCGCCCCCGCCTCGCACGCTCCCTTGGCCTCGTTGCGGCTCTTGGTGAGGCAGAGGCGGTGCAGGAGGACGTCGACGCGCAGCCCTTCGGCCATCCGGGCGCGCCGGTCAGAGGTTGATGCGCACGTACGTCTTCTGCCGCAGCTCGGCCAGGATCATCTGCTGGACCTTCTGCTCCTGGATGTTCTCGCGGATCTGGTCGCGGAACTCCTCCAGCGTGTAGTCGCCGGCCTCGCGGCGCTCGGTCACCTTGACCACCGCCCACTGCACCCCGTTGGCGCCGCCCTCCACCTGGAAGGGACCGGCCACCGTCCCCGCCGCCACCCCCTCCAGCGCCGGCCCGTAGGCGGGCGGGAGCCGGTCCAGCGGGGCGTCGCTCGCGTAGCGCCGGTCGTCCGGGGTGTCGTAGCGCGCGGCGAGCGTCGCCATGGAGGCCCCGGCCCGCGCCGCGGTGGCCACCGAGTCGGCGCGCTCCCGGGCCCGCTCGCGGTCCGCATCGGTGACGACCGGGCGGACCAGGATGTGGCGCGCCTGGCGCTCGCCGCTGCGCACCTTCTCCAGCTTGATCAGGTGGTAGCCGAACACCGTCTCCACGATCCCGCTCACGTCGCCGGGGCGCAGCGCGAACACCACCTGGTCGAAGGGGCGCACCATCTGCCCCTGGCGGAACCACCCCAGGTCGCCGCCGCGCTCCTTGGTGGAGTCCTCCGAGTACCGCCGCGCCAGCACCTCGAAGTCGGCGCCGCCCCGCAGCTCCGTGAGCGCCTGCTCCAGCTTGCGCCGGGCCTCCGCCTTGGCCGAGTCGGAGGCCACCGGCTCCACCACCACCTGCTCGAAGGAGACGGTGGCGGGGCGCTGCCCCAGCCGCGAGCGCTGCGACTCGAACAGGGCGCGGATCTCCTCCTCCGTGACCGCCGGGCGGACCACCTGCGTGCGCCGCTGGGCGACGTAGCGCTGCACCAGGGCGCGGTTCCGGTTCTGCTCGATGCGGAAGGCGCGGAACTCCTCCGGCGTGTAGCCGGACTGCGCCAGCGCTTCCCGGAAGGCCGCCTCGGTGGGGAAGCGCCCCCGGATCTGGGCGATCTCCTGGTCCACCGCGGGGGCCACGTCGTTCTCGCTCACCTCGATGGCGGCGAGCTTGGCGGCCTGGAGCGCCACCAGCTCGTCCACCCGCGCGTTGACGATCTGGCGCACCATCACCGCCTGCTCCTCGGGGTCGGCGGGGACCGGCTGGCCGGCGGCGCGGAGCTGGTTCACCTCGTCCTGGACGTCGGAGAAGAGGAGCACGGTGTCGCCCACCACGGCGACCACGCGGTCCACCAGCACCTCCCCCGCGCGGGGGGCCGGGGAGGGGTCCTGGGCCCGGAGCGCGGGCGCGGCGAGGAGGAGCAGAAGGAAGGCGAGCGGTGTGCGCATACGATCGGGTTTCCGTCCGGGGACGTGGAGCGCGGGCCGGAAGGGCCCGGAGAGCCGCGGGGCCATGCGGGAGCGTCTCCGCCCCGGCATGACCCCGCGCATTATATCCCTACCCCGGCGCGGGGTTCCCGCGCCGGACCACGACCTACCGGCCGCCGCCCTGGGGCGGCCCCTGCGGAGCGCCCTGCGCGGGGGGCGCCGCCTGGGCCGGAGGCCCGGCCGGCTGGCCCTGCGGAGGCCCCTGCGGGACCGCGCCGCCGGGCTGCGGCGCCGGGGGCTGCTGCGGGCCCCGGATGGTCTGGATGGACTTGACCACCTTGGGGAAGGTGCCCTCGTTGATCTGCGAGTCGTACTTGGCCCGGAGCGCGGGGCTCAGCGGCCCGATCTGCGGGGCCTGGCGGGTCTGGTTGACGGCGCCCGTGATCAGCTCCATGACCGTGCTCTGCACGGCCGACTCCGAGCCCCTGGGGAGCTTGGCGCGGGTGAAGCCGAGCCCCTGCACCAGCTGGGAGAGGGCCTGCCGGACGCCGCGGCGCAGGGTGTCCAGCTGCGCCGGGGTGGCCACGATCCGCAGCCGCTCCGCCTCGCGGAGGAGGAGCTCGCGCCGCGTCATCTGCTGCACCAGCTCCTCCACCTGCTGGTCGGTGGCCTGGGCGAAGCCGGAGACGGCCTGCGGCGGGAGGGAGCGGAGCTGCTCGGCGAACTCGCCGGTGGTCAGCTCGCCGCCCTTGTAGGAGGCCATGGTCCGCGAGGCGGCGCGCCCGCTCAGCTTCAGGTCGTCCTGCTCCGCGATCTCGCGGGCGATCTTGGCCACCCCGGGGGTGACCTGCACGCTGGCCGCCTTGGTCAGCGAGTCCACGTAGGCCGTCTCCGCGTCCTGCTGCGACTTCTGCACCAGGAACTGCACGAAGCCGGCGCGCTGCTCGCCCAGCGCCGTCTGGCGGCGGTCCTCCACGCGGATCACGTGGTAGCCGAAGGGCGACTCCACCACCTGGCTCACCTGGCCGGGCTGGAGCTTGAAGGCGGCCTCCTCGAACGGCGCCACCATCCGGCCGCGCCCGAAGTACCCCAGGTCGCCGCCCTGCGCGGCGCTTCCCGGGTCCTTGGAGAACTGCCGGGCCAGCCCCGCGAAGTCCTCGCCGCCCGCGGCGCGGGCGCGGAGCGACTCCGCCAGCCTGCGCACGCTGTCGCGCTGCGGCGGGGTGGCCTCGGCAGGGACGCTGAGGAGGATGTGGCGCGCGCGGACCTCGGCGCCCGGGCCCTCGGTGGCCCACTTCTGCTGGATCTCCTGCTCGGTGAACGTGGTGTCCACGCGGATCACCTGGTCGCGCAGCCGGCCCATCACGATCTGCTCGCGCTGCGGGGCGATCAGGGCGTCCAGGTCCAGCGTCGCCAGGGTGGTGTCCTCCGAGAAGGCGGTGGCCAGGAGGGTGTAGTCCACCCACATGTTGGCCAGCTCCTGGATGACCTCCGGCGAGGCGGGGATCTGCGGGTTGGAGGCGAGGAGGCGCGCGGCCTCGTCCACCTTGAGCTCGTTGCCCTCGGCCTTGGCGACCACGTCGGTGTGGGCGCTCATGGCGTTGCTCAGCTTTCCGCACCCCCCGACGATCAGGGGCGCGGCGGCCAGCACCGCCCAACGGGACAGCTTCATGCGCGTCTCCAGCAATGGGTGAATGGGTTGATCTGCCGTTCGTGGTCCTGCGGACCCGCGGGGCCGGCGGCCCGTGCTACACCTCGGTGGCCCGCTCCTTCTCCAGCTCCCGCAGCGCCTCCACCAGAGTGGCGAGGATGGGCTCGGTCCCCCGGCGGTGCAGGGTGAGCGAGAGCGGGATGGGGCGGCGCACCTCCACCTCGAACTGCCGGGCGGCCAGCACGCGCTGCAGCACGGCGATGCGCGGCACCACCCCCTGGCGGAAGTTCATGCGCACGTCCCAGGGGCGCACCAGGATGCGCTCGATCCCCAGGGCGCTCCCCAGGAGGCGGAGCGAGGCCGTGGCCAGGAGCGCCTCCACCTCGGGGGGGACGGGGCCGTAGCGGTCGCGCAGCTCGCGGCGCATCCCCTCGATGGCCCCGGGGTTCTCCTCGCGCGCCAGCCGCCGGTAGAAGTGGAGCTTCTGCGCCTCGTCCGGGACGTACTCGTCGGGGATCAGCGCCACCCCGTCCACGGACACGTCGGTGGCCTGCTTCGCCGCCGACTTCCCGTCGCCCTTCATCTGCCGGACGGTCTCCTCCAGCAGCCGCATGTAGGTGTCGAACCCCACGGCGTGGACGAAGCCGGACTGCTCCGAGCCCAGGATGTTACCCGCGCCCCGCAGCTCCAGGTCCTTGAGGGCGATCCGGTAGCCGCTCCCCAGCTCGGTGTAGTGCTCCAGGACGCGGAGGCGCTTCTCGGCGTCCTCCGACACCTCGTCCGGGACCAGGAGGTAGCAGTAGGCGCGGTGGTGCGAGCGCCCCACGCGGCCGCGGATCTGGTAGAGCTGCGACAGGCCGAAGTGGTCGGCCCGGTTCACGATCAGGGTGTTGGCGCGGGGGACGTCCAGCCCCGACTCGATGATCGCCGTGGCCACCAGGACGTCCACCTCCCCCTCGAGGAACCGGGTCATCACCTCCTCCAGCTCCTTCTCCTTCATCTGGCCGTGGGCCACCCCCACGCGGACGTCGGGGACCAGGTCGCGGACCCGCTTGGCCACCACCGAGATGGTCTCCACCCGGTTGTGGACGAAGAACACCTGGCCCCCGCGGTCCAGCTCCCGGCGGATGGCGTCCTCCAGCACGGCGTCGGCCCAGGGGAGGACGTGGGTGATGATGGGCTGCCGGTCGCGCGGGGGCGTCTGGATCAGCGTCATGTCCCGCAGCCCCAGCAGCGAGAAGTGCAGGGTGCGGGGGATGGGGGTGGCGGTGAGCGTCAGCACGTCCACCGTGCGGCGGAGCTGCTTGAGCCGCTCCTTGTGCTTGACCCCGAAGCGCTGCTCCTCGTCCACCACGATCAGCCCCAGCTCCCGGAACTTCACGTCCTGCGAGAGGAGCCGGTGCGTCCCCACGATCACGTCCACCGTCCCCTCCTCCAGCCGCGCCAGCACCTTCTCCTGCTCCCGGGCGGTGCGGAAGCGCGACAGCGCCTCGATCCGCACCGGGAAGTCGGCCAGCCGCTCCGAGAAGGTGTGGAGGTGCTGCTCGGCCAGGATGGTGGTGGGGACCAGCACCGCCACCTGCTTCCCGTCCTGCACCGCCTTGAAGGCCGCGCGGATGGCGATCTCCGTCTTTCCGTACCCCACGTCGCCGCAGATCAGGCGGTCCATGGGGCGCGGCGACTCCATGTCGCGCTTGACGTCCTCGGTGGCCTGCCGCTGGTCCGGCGTGTCCTCGAAGAGGAAGGCGCTCTCCATCTCCCGCTGCCAGCGGGTGTCGGCGCCGAAGGCGTACCCCTGCTCGGCCTCCCGGGCGGCGTACAGCTCCAGGAGCTCCGCCGTCATCTCCTGGATGGCCTTCTTGGTCTTCTGCTTGGTGCGGGTCCACTCGCGCCCGCCGATCTTGTGCACCCGGGGCGGGGCGGCGTCGTCGGCGTCGGAGACCCAGCGCTCGATCAGGTCCACCCGGTGCACGGGAACCCGGAGCAGCTCCCCGCCGGCGTACTCGATCACCAGCGTCTCGAACTCTTCCTCCCCCACCCGCACCCGCTCCATCCTCCGGAACTGCCCGACGCCGTGGTCCATGTGGACCACGTACTCCCCCGGCTTGAGCGCGGCGATGCTCTCCAGCGCCGCCCCCCCGCGGAACCTCCGCTTCCGCCGGATGCGGCGGGTGCGCCGGAAGATCTCGTGGTCGGTGAGGACCCGCAGCGGCGGGTCGGAGTCGGCCAGGATGAAGCCGCCGGAGATGGAGCCGAGCGCCAGGGAGACGTCGGCGCGCACCCGCAGCTCGTCCAGGAGCTCCTGGAGGCGCTCCAGCTGCCCCTGGTTGTCGCACAGCACCAGGGTGCGCTCCCCGCGGGCGGCCCCGGCGCGCAGCGTCTCCCCCAGGCGCTGCATGTCCCGGTCGATCGCCTCCGGCGGCGCGGCGCGGAAGCGGAAGGCGCGCGCTCCCTCCGGCCCCTGTCCCACGAAGAGCTGCGGGAAGGCGGCGATCCGGTCCGCGGCCTCGGCCGCCGGGAGGAAGAGCGCCTCCGGGCGCTCGGGGCGCGCGCCGCGCTGCGCCTCCGCCTCGTGCAGGCGCTGCACCTCGGCCCAGGTGCGCTCCAGCTCCCCGCGGGTGGCGTTCCCCCCCAGGTGCACCAGGAGGGTGGCGTCGGGGAGGTAGTCCAGCAGGGAGCGCCGCGGCGCGTCGCTCCGCTCCGCGGCGGCGGGGCGAGGGCCCCCGCCCGCGGAGACGGAGGGGCGCAGGTCCAGTGGGAGCACCTGGATGGCGTCCACCGGCCGGACGGAGAGCTGCGTCAGGAGGTCGAAGTAGCGGATGGACTCGACCTGGTCGCCCCAGAACTCGACGCGGGCGGGCTCCGGCGTACCGAAGCCGAACACGTCCACGATCCCGCCGCGCAGCGCGAACTGCCCCACCTCCTCCACGGTGGACACCCGCTCGAAGCCCATCTGCTCCAGCCGGGCGCTCAGCTCGGAGAGGCGGATCTCGTCGCCGGTGCGCAGCTCCAGCCGCAGGTCGTCCAGCCCCTCCACGGCGGGGGACAGCTCCTGCGCCGCGCGCGAGGTGGTGACCAGGAGCGCCGCCCGCCCGCCCAGGAGCGCCTCCAGCGCCTCCACCCGCGCCCCGCCGATCTCCACGTGCGGCTCCCCCTCCTCGTAGGGGAGCGACTCGCGCTGCGGGTACAGGTAGACGGCTCCCTCGCCGAGGAGCGCCTCCAGGTCGGCCGCGGTCTGCTCGGCGGCGTCCGGGGTGGAGGCCACCAGCACCCAGATCCGCTCCGGGCGGGTCCGGTGCAGCGCCCCCACCAGGACGGCGGGAGAGGCCCCGGAGAGCCCCTCCACGACCGCGGCCTCCCCTGGGTGCGGGAGCCCGGCGGCCATCTCGCGGAAGGCCGGAACGGAGCGGAACGACTCGATCAGGAGCGGGTGCGGCACGACGGACGGGCTGCGGGACGGGTTCGGGACGGGGCGCCCGGGGCGACACGGAGGTTGATCTCCCGCCTCCGATCCGGTACTCTCCGGGGGAAGGCGCGGACCGCGGATCTCCTCGGGCCGGACTCGGGGGCTCGCGCCAGGGTGTAAACGTCGCAAGGTAAGCGCCCCGGTCGCCGCGCGTCAACGGTGCCCCGGCGCGGGCGCCCTGTCCCCACCGGGGACACGGGCTGTCCACCGCGCGGGACGCACGGCCCGCCGCCCGCCCCGTGCCCCGCCCCCTAAGGCGCTGCCGGACAAGCAGATGAATCCCGGACCTCCCGCGGAACGCGCCTTGCCGCGCCTCCCCCGCGTACCCAACCGGAGTCGCCCCATGCGCAACCTCGTCCTCGTCCTCACCCTCCTGGCCTCGGCCGGGACCGCCCACGCGGCGCCCGCGCCGCGTCCGGAGCCGCCCGCGTCCGCCGTCCAGGGATATTCCGACGTCCGCGTCCGCATCTTCGCGGAGAACGACCGCGACTCGTTCCGCTCCGGCGAGCGGGTCCGCCTGAGCTTCCGCACCGACCGCGACGCCTACGTGGCCGTGGTCCACCTGACGTCCGACGGGGAGGTGGAGTTCCTCTTCCCCAACGGCCCGTGGGAGGACGGCCTCGTCCGCGGCGGGCGCAGCTACGCCCTCCCGCAGACCAGCGGGTCCCGCCACGTCACCATCCGCGGCTCGGAGGGGATCGGCTACTTCTTCGCCGTGGCCTCGGAGGAGCCGCTCGACTTCGGCGCCTTCCAGGACCGGTACGCCCGCGGGTGGGAGTTCCGCCGGGTGGTGCGGGGCGACCCGTACTACGCCCTGGACCGGATCGCCTACATGCTGACCCCGGAAGGGCGCTACGGCACGGACGCGTACAGCTACTACGTGGGGCGGCGCGCCTCCTACCCTCGCTACGCCTGCTACGACGGCTACGCGGAGGCGGGCTTCTGGGGCGGGTACTACGACTCGTGCGACCGGCTGCGGGGTTTGCTGCGGGACCACCCCAACTATTATGATACGCGCTCCTACCAGGGCTACCGCGGCCGGGGGTACCTAGCCGACTCGCGCCGCGACGCGCCGCTGCACCGCTACAAGGAGCGGAGCGCGGCCGGCGACCGCCGCTCGGAGCCGCCGCTGCGGACCGGCACGCGCCCTGCCGGGAGCGGCGAGGTGTCGCGCACCCGGCCGGAGCCGCTGGACCGGTCCGGCGTGTACTCCTCGGGCTGGGAGCGCGACGGGCAGCAGCAGCCCGCGCAGGGCTCGCGGCCGGCCGCCAAGGACAAGGACGAGCGCTCGAGGCCGGTGCTGCAGCGCCGCCCCGGGGAGATCGAGACCTCCCGCCCGCGCGTGACCGCGCCGCCGCGGGAGCCCCGGAGGGAGACCCCGCGGGAGCCGCCGCGCGAGCAGCCCCGCTCGGAGCCGAGAGAGAGTTCCCGTCCCTCCGGGGAGGCGCGCGTCCGCCCGGAGGGTCAGCCGTAGGCCGGGAGGCCTGCACACCCACCGATCCCGAGGACCTGATGACCCGACGTACGTCCGTGGTGCTTTCCTTCGGCGCGGCGCTCGCCCTCGTGGCGTGCGCCGCTCCGTCTTCCGGCGTCCCCGTGGCGCAGGCCCCGGCCCCGGCCGGGACGGCCGCCGCGGCCCCCGCCGCGCAGGGCGGCTCCGCCGTCGAGCGCGGGGCGGCCACCATCACCCCCGCCGACATCCTGTCGCGCATCACCTTCCTGGCCTCGGACGCCATGCGCGGGCGCGACACGCCCAGCCGCGAGCTGAACATCGTGGCGGAGATGCTGGCGGACCACTACCGGCGCCTGGGGATGGAGCCGGCGGGGGAGAACGGGACCTACTTCCAGTGGTACCCGTTCCCGCTGCGCGGCCTGGTGCCGTCGGAGACCCGGCTGGAGGTGGCCACCTCGCGCGGGCGGGAGTCGCTCCGGCTGGGGCGCGACTTCTTCACCCGCGGCGGGACCACGGCCCAGGTGACCGGCCCCCTGGTGTTCGTGGGCACCGGGACGCGGGCGCAGTTCGGCGCGGACGGGAGCATGCGCGAGCGGATCGCGGTGGTGTCGCTCCCCGGGAACAACACCTCGCGCTGGCGCGCGGAGCGGAACCGGCAGGCGGCGGAGGCCCGGCGGACCGGCGCCACGGCGCTGGTGCACGTGCTGGACGCGAGCTGGACGGCGGACAGCGTGTCCAAGTACGCCGAGTCCGCGGCGGCGCCCTCCCGGGTGCTGGGCGGGACCACGGCGTTCCCGCAGTTCTTCGTGACGCAGGCGGTGGCCCGGCGCCTCTTCACGGCGGGGAGCGTGAGCTTCGAGCAGTCGCTGTCGGGAGCCGCCGCGGCGGACTTCCGCCCGCTCCCGCTGGCGGGGGTGACGGTGAGCGCCGCGGCGCCGGTGCGCGACGTGGACGCCGCCATGGCGCCCAACGTGGTGGCGGTGCTCCGCGGGAGCGACCCGGTGCTGCGCGACGAGTACGTGATCGTCTCCTCGCACATGGACCACATCGGGGTGAGCGCCCGCCCGGTGAACGGCGACTCCATCAACAACGGCGCGGACGACGACGCCTCGGGGACGGCGGGGCTGATGGAGGTGGCGGAGGCGATCGCCTCGCTTCCCACCCGCCCGCGGCGCTCGGTGGTGTTCCTCAACGTGAGCGGGGAGGAGAAGGGGCTGCTGGGCTCCGAGTGGTACTCGGACCACCCGACGCTCCCGCTCCGGCAGATCGTGGCCAACATCAACGTGGACATGATCGGCCGCAACTCGCCGGACAGCATCGTGGTGCTCGGCAAGCAGTACTCGGACATGGGCCCGCTGGTGAACTCCATCCGCGAGCGGCACCCGGAGCTGCGGCTGATCGCGGCGGACGACATCTGGCCGGAGGAGCGCTACTTCTTCCGCTCGGACCACTTCAACTTCGTCCGCAAGGAGATCCCGGCGATCTTCTTCTTCAGCGGGGTGCACGAGGACTACCACCGCGTGGGGGACGAGGTGTCCAAGATCGACGAGGACAAGGCGGCGCGGGTGTCGCGGTTCATGTACTACCTGCTGAACGAGGTCGCCAACGCCGATCAGCGGCCCCAGTGGGATCCCAAGGGGCTGGCCGAGGTGCGGACGATGGTGCGGTGAGTTTTGGGTCGGATGCATGAAGAGGGGGCGTGGCGTGGTGCCGCGCCCCTTCTGCTTTTGGAGCTTGACCCCCGTGATGGGCCGTCGCTATGCTGCGGCGGCAGGTCTCCTTTCCCCTACCCGAGAGGTGGAGATGAGCAGTCCCGAACAGGCGCTCGCCACGCAGCTGCGGAACATCGAAGCGAAGACCGGGCAGGACCTCGCCTCCCTTCGCGCCGCGGTCGCGGCGTCCGGAAGGGCGAAGCACGGGGAGGTGCGCTCGTGGCTGATGGAGACGTACGGGCTGGGCTACGGCGACGCCAACACGCTCGCCCACCACACGGCGGGCGACAAGGGCGGCGCCTCCGCGCCCGCCGCCGGCGGCGACCCGCTCGACGAGGTCTACACCGGGAAGAAGGCGCACCTGCGCGCCGTCCACGACGCCGTGATGGCGGCCGTCCAGGGGTGGGGCGACTTCGAGGTGGCGCCGAAGAAGGGGTACGTATCCCTGCGCCGGAAGAAGCAGTTCGCCATGCTGGGTCCGAAGACGGCCGAGCGCGCCGAGCTGGGGATCAACCTCAAGGACGACGTGGCGAGCGAGCGCGTCGTGGCGCAGAAGCCCGGAGGGATGTGCCAGTACACGGTCGCCCTGGCCCGGCCGGAGGACGTGGACGCCGAGGTGCTGTCCGTGCTGCGCCGCGCCTACGACGCCGCCGGGTGAAGATCGGCGGCGCAGCGCGCGCCGCGGCGGTCTGGCGGGTGGTGTATCGTGACGCTATGTTGGCGCCGCGCGGGGGCTTCTCCCCGCGCGCCCCGCTCTCCGCAGGACCTCCGTCCGGACGCTGCTCCGGAACGATTCCCCTCGACGCTCGTCCATGCGCTTCGTGCTCCTCGGCGCGGAAGCGGCGCCCCGGTTCGGCGCCATCGTGTCCGACGCCGCCCGCTCGGTGGGTCTCCGGCTGCTCTCCGTCGCCCGGGGCGAGTGGGGAAGCGCCGCGGCTCCCGCGTACCGGCTCGAGGACCGGGACGGGGTGGCCGACCTGTGGCTCCCGGAGGGGGAGGCAGGTCTCGGCGGGGGCGACCACCTCTGGGCGTTCGACTTCCCGGCCGTCCGCGTCGGCGGCTCGGGCGCGCAGGCGGAGTACCTCCACGTCGAGTGGCGGGCGCTCACGTGGGCGTTTCTCCAGGAGTGCCCCGCCCGCGTCTGGAACCGCTTCGATCTCCTGTCCCCCGTCTGGACCCTGGAGCCGCTTCCCTTCCTGCTGACGGAGCTGCGCGGGCTGGGTGCGCTGCGCACGCCGGAGCTGGCGTTCGCCGTGGAGCCGCCGGGGGCGGGGTGGCGGCCGTGGCCGCGCTCCGCGGCGGGCGGGAGCGCCGCGGAGTCCCCGGACGGCTCGCGGATCTTCTGGCGCGTGGAGCGCCCCGGACCCCTGCACCTCGCCGTGATGGTGGGGGAGGAGGCGCTGACCTTCCGGGTGGAGCCCTCGATGGAGCGCTGCGAGGTCCCGGCGGAGCTGCTCGCCGACCTGCGGACGGTGTGCGGGCGCCGCGGGCTGGACTACCTGGAGGCGCTGCTCGTCCCGGAGGGCGGACGGTGGACCGCGCTGCGGCTGGGGATGTCGCCGGGGCTGGTGGAAGCGGTCGCGGAGGGCCACGGCCGCGAGCTCGGCGAGGCGGTGTCCGCGCACCTGGCGCGGGGGGGCGCGTGATCCTGGCCTGCGGGGTGGCGGACGAGCCGGTGCTGCGGTGGTTCCTGGCGCACCTCGTGGCGGCCGGGGACGACTTCCACTTCCTGGACGAGCGCGATCTGGGGACGCGGGCCAGGCTCGACCTGCGGATCGTGGACGGGAGGCCCTCGGGACGGATCGACTACGGCGCCTGGTCGGTGGAGCTGGATTCCGTCACCGGCGTCTTCAACCGGCTGGGGATCTCGGGGGCGGGCGGGGGCACGGGCCGGGACGGAGAAGCGCTCCGGCTCTTCCTGGAGACCTTCCCGGGTCCGGTCACCAACCGCCCCTCCGCCGCGAGCAACCTGTCCAAGCCCTGCCAGTACGCGGCGATCCTCCACGTGGGCCTCGACGTGCCGCCGACGCTGGCGGGCGGGGGGAGCGGGGCGCTCCACGCGTTCCGCGAGCGCCACGGCCCCCTGGTGGTGAAGTCCACCAGTTCGGAGCGCTCCGTGGTGAAGGAGCCCTCCGCCGCGGAGCTGGACCGCCTGGACAGGGAGGGGCTCCTCCCGCCGCACCAGCTCCAGGCGCGGCTGCGGGGCACCAACGTGCGGGTGCACGTGGTGGGGCGCCGCGCGCTCGCCTGCCGCATGGAGACGGAGGCGCTGGACTACCGCTACGCCGCCTCGCACGGACACGCGCTCCGCTTCTCGGCCGCGCGGCTCCCGGAGCGGGTGGAGGAGGCGTGCGTCCGCCTGGCCGCCCTGCTGTCGCTGGACTTCGCGGGGGTCGACCTGCTGGAGGACGAGTCGGGGCGCTGGTACTGCTTCGAGGTGAACACCAGCCCGGGCTACGAGTGGTACGAGAGGCACGCGGGGCTTCCCATCACCGACGCCCTGCGCGAGCACCTGGGCGCCAGCGGAACGACCCGGCCGGACGCAGCCGCAGGGTGATCGACGACTTCATCGCACGACGAATTCCCGCCATCGAGGATCGTCGGTGGGGGGGCTGGACCGCGACAGCGGAAACACTCAACCTGCATCGAGGAGGTGAGCATGTCGGATCCGAACGCTACGGGAAACGTCGGGAGCGGCGGGATCATCGGCTCCCAGGACCGTCCGGAGCTGGAGACGGGCGGCGCCAGCGAGGCGCCCGATCCGGGCAGCTCCCCGGAGAGCTACCGTGAAGCGCTCCGGGATCTCATGGGCGACCTGGTGAACTACCTGGCCGACGAGGGGTTCTCGGCCCAGAGCTTCCCGAACGCCAGCACGGGCACGCACCTTCCCCTGGACAAGATGAACCAGGTGAACGCCATCCGGGACCACCTCACCAAGCTGGCGAACGAGCGGGCGAAGGCGCACGCGGACGCGTTGGGCCAGGACTGGATCACCCCCGAGTCCGTCGGCACGGGCCAGGCGGAGCTGATCGATGAGCTGGTGGCGGCGCTCCAGGAGATCCGGGGCCAGGTCTGACGCGCCACGAACGCACGCCGCACGAGGGGCACGGCGCCCGTCGTGCCGCCTTCTGCCAACCCTGCGAACCGAGGTGACCATGTCGGACCCGAACGCTGCACGCGGTGTCGAGGACGGAGGGATCATCGGCCCGGACGACCGTCCGGAGCTGGAGGTGGGGGGCGCCGGCGCCGGGCCCGATCCGGGCGGCTCTCCCGAGAGCTACCGGGAAGCCCTCCGGGACCTCATGGGGAGCCTGGTGGCCCAGCTCGCTCCCGGCGAGGAGTCCGCCGACCTGCAGGTCGCCCTCGAGAAGCCGGACCCCCAGAAGCCCGTGAAGGACGCCTCGGAGAACCCCTCCCTGGGGGAGGGGATGGCTCCCGACAAGGGCATCCGGGACGTGAAGAGGGCCAAGGACCGGAGCGAGGGGGGGGACCGGGACCCGGTCACTCCTTCCGCCGGCCAGGGGCAGGAGCGGGTGATCGACGACATGATCGCGGCGCTCCAGGAGATCCGCGGCCGGAGATGACCCGGACCTGAGTGTCCCGCGAGGGAGGCTCACGGCAAGACGACGAAGGGCGAGATCCGCGAGGACCTCGCCCTTCGTCGAAGGGCGAGATCCGCGAGGACCTCGCCCTTCGTTGTGTTCACCCCTGTAACTCTCGATTCTCTTGCGCGCTGGGGATTGCTGGCGGATACCTTGTGGAGCCGGTAACGTAGAGATTGCGGCTCCTCACCCGCTTACCCTAACCGGAAGGGAACTCATGAAGAAGGTCTGCAGCTTCTCGATGGCTTTCGTGATGTGCGTTGGCCTCGCAGCGTGCAGCGGTTCTCCGACACCTTCCGCGCCGGAAGGTCCTCGCTTCGACAGCGGGGGCGGCTTCGGCTCGGGGAATCGCTCCACATCCGCCGACAGTACGACCACGGCACGCGGAGGGGGCGGCTTCGGTTCAGGCAACTAGGCCTGATCTGTCGGCGCGTTCCCTCCATCGGTGTTTACGTTTCGCCGGGACCGGCGACGGCGGCGGTCCCGGACCTTCCATTGCTCCAGCTTCGCCAGGCATTCCCGGGAAAGGCGCTCGGTGCGGTTCCCGGGCGGTGCTTCCGATTCTCCGGGCGGCGACTCTCGCGTCGCAACTCGCACCAGCAGAGCCAACGCCCCACGCTCCGGCTCACCCTCCTTGCGAGTACGTGCGATCTCCACCGCCATCTTCGCAACGCGCTCCGCTCGCTCCCAGTCCCCCATGTACCAGGCGCCCTCAGCCATATTCCACAGAGCGGGGGCAGCATGGTCCTCGAACAGCTCTGCCAGCGGAGCACTTTTTCGGCGGCTTCCTGGTACAGCTGATTCTGGCCCGATCCGCCGGCAGCACGTGCGATGCTGCTCCAGACCAGCGCCTGCTCTGCCTGTTGCGTAATCAGCCGCCGCACGCGGTGAAGCAGCGGAAGTGCAGCCGAGTAAAGGCGATTCCGGATGTAGAAGAATGCTACATCGTGGACGAGGTACGGGATTCGGCTGTGATCCATCGGGTAGTACTGCAACGCCTGCAAGGCGTGGCGCTCACCTTCTCCGTAGGTTCCTGCTGTCCGCTGCAATCAGAAGCATGTCGTGCTTCGCCTCTGCTGCCTTCGCGCGCCGCCCGTAATTTCTCGCGACTCCCACAGCCTGCTCGTTGTAGCGTCGTGCCTCCGCGTGGTTGCCCAGGTGGTACATGAGACCGCGTATCCGAGCAGGGCCCGGATCTGTTCGTCGCCGGTCACGTGCCCTTGCCGCAAGCCGATAGGCACGCTGATACCACGTGCGAGACCTTTCATCGTGGGCGGACCGGCGGCACAAGCGTCCCGCGATGTTCGCGTGTGCTGCCCTTTCAGGCTCCACCATGGCGGCCGCCTCGGCAAAGAGCATCGCAGCATCCGTCAGGGAATGCTCCTCCGCCCATTCCCGTACCTGGTGACAGGCTTCCGCAGACCTGACGAGCCTCGATCCGGTCCGGCACCCGGATGAGCAGGGCGAACGTTCCGAATGCTTCCACCAGATCCGGAGCGTCCACACACGCAGACCCGAGGCGCTGTCGAGCGGTCTTCTTGTCGATCTCAAAGAGGGCGGTACGCTTCTCGGGTTCCGCCTCCATCCACAGGCGGATTCTGCGAAGGATCGTCCAGAGCGAGACGGCGAGCTCGGTGCCGACCACCTCCAAGATTGCAATTTCGCGCGTCCAGGGCAGCAGTGCCGGGAGCCGGCGCAATCGTGTGCGTGCGCGTTAGCCGGGAGGCGCCTATGAGGGTATCCACTGGACGATCTGGCGGCCATGATTCTGCCCGTTAGAAGGAAAGCCACATGCTACCCGACAGCATAGTGCGCCAGTGTTCGACGCGCCATACTTTGCCTTGCGGAGGAATCTGTGCTGTAAGTGTTTGTGAATTTTTGGCTTGCATGGCTCCGAAGGGGACATGAGCGACATGCTGAAGCCGGTAGGCTCTGGTGTCAGGAAGTATGCGCTCTTTCAACCGGGCACTGTTTCGGCGGAAGGAGCCGGGGGAGTGTTCTCGGCAGTCAACCACAGGAAGCGACGAAGGGCGAGATCCGCGAGGACCTCGCCCTTCGTTTTTTCTCCCACCACTTCTGCGGAGGGAGACTCGCACGGCGGTATCGTGCGAGGCTCCCGCAGCCGGAGCGGAGACAGCCGGGTGTTTCGGCTGGCTCCGCGACCCGCGCAGGAGACGGGCCGCAGTTTGGCCCGGCTCCGGAGCGGCCCCACCCAGGCTAAATCAACGACGCCTGAACCCCATGTCCCGCACGCTCAGCCCGAAGCTCGCCACCCACCCGTTGCGCGAAGCCCCGTCCACCTCGCCGTTGTCGAAGCGCGCGATCCCCAGGTCCAGCGGCCCCAGCGTCACCCCGCCGGAAAGGAGGCTCCCCGCGTCCATGTCGGTGGAGTACCCCGCCCGCAGCGTGGCGAAGGGGAGCCCCTGCTGCACGCCGACGCCCACCAGCTTCTCCCAGCGCCCGGCCAGCCGCCCGTCGGTGAGGTTGCTGTTGAACGCGCCGGTGATCGTGGTGCGGCTGGGGAACGCCCACGCCGCGCCCAGGCGGAGCGTGGTGGGGAGCTCCGCGTTCTCGAAGAGGCCCTCCGCCACCGTGGCGAACTGACCCGTGGGGGTGCTCCCCAGCGCCTGGTCGCTGTTCTCGTAGGCGTCGCGGATCCCCTGGAACTCCTGCGACTCGAAGTCGGCGCGGTTCAGGGTGAGGCGGCGCCCCACCAGCTCCTCGTCCCACGACATGGAGTGCAGCGCGTTGGCGATCGCCGCGCTCACCGTGAGGCCCGGCACCGGCTCCGCGGCCACCCCCACGTCCACCCCGAAGCCGCTCCCGCCCTCGGAGCGCACCCCCACGTAGTCCACCTCGATGTCGCGGAGCAGCGGGTTGTAGCGGGGCTCGAAGCCGCGGGTCTGCACCAGCGAGCGGCCCAGGTAGTAGTGCGCCGTGGCGCCCACGCTCACCGGGCCCACGCTCCGCCCGTAGCCGGCGGCGAAGTCCCAGAACGAGGCGCGCGTCCCCGCGGTGTTCCCCACCCGGTAGTCGAAGCGGTTGGGGTCGTACCCGTTGAAGAACAGGTCCACCAGGTCCCTCCCCACGGTGTGCTCCCCGGCGAGCGCGTACGCCACGCCCAGCCCCATGCCCCCCACCTGCAGGGTGAGCAGCGGGGCGCGGAGGTCGGCCTCCAGCGCCGTCCCGCCGGCGGGGATCTCGGCCAGGAGCTCCTGCTTCCGGGACTCGTCCAGGTCGTCGTAGTTGAAGAAGTCGGAGAGGTCGCCCACCTCCGGGCCCAGCACGGTGGAGCCCACGGCGACGTTGGGGAGCCCCACCGACCAGAGCGGGCGGCCGGGAAGCCCCAGGTTGGCCGGGTTCAGGTACACGGACTCGTGGCCGCGCGCCACGCCGAGGTACGCTCCCGCGGTGCCGAGGGCGCGCGGGGTGAGCGGGACCTGCGCGTGCGCGGGGACCGCGGCGGCGAGCGAGGCGCCGAGGAGGACGGCGAAGTTGCGCTTCATCGGGAGAATCGGGGTGGAGTCGGGTTTCGGGAACGGATCGCGCCCGGCGGCGCGGGGCCGCCGGGCGCGGGAAGCTATCGGGACGCCGTGCGCCGCGGCAAGCCGGCGGCGCTCAGTTCAGCACGTCCGGGGTGCGGGTGCTCACCCCGAAGGTCATCACGTAGCCGGCGCGCGACGGCCCGTCCTCGACGCGCGCGGCGCCGAGCTGGATGGGCCCCAGCGACAGGCCGCCGGTGAGCATCCGCCCCTCCTCCAGGTTGGTGGCGTAGCCGGCGCGCACCGTCACCAGCGGGAGCTTCTGCTGCACGCCCACGCTCGCCGTGCGGTCCCACCACCCGGAGAGGCGTCCCTCGGTGAGGTTCCCCTGGTAGGCCGCGCCCAGCTCCGTCCCGCGGGCCGGGGCCCAGGCGGCGCCCAGCCGGAGGGTGGTGGGGAAGTAGGCCTCGCTGTACAGCTCGCGCGCGGTCTCGTACTCCTGCGAGGTGGCCGCGCCCGGGTCGAGCGCGCGGTCGCTGAGCTCGTACTCGTCGCGGATCCAGAAGGGGTCGTTCTCCATCCCCTCCAGGTCGGCGCGGTGCAGGGTGATGCTCCGCACCCGCAGGTCGTCCGACCACTTCATCCGGCCGAAGGCGTTGGCGACCGAGGCGCTCAGCGTCACCCCGCGGACGGGCTGGAGCGCGGCGCCCAGGTCCACCGCGTACCCCGACCCGCCGTTGGCGAGCACGCCCACGTACTCCACGCTGATCTCCTCCGCGGCCACGTCCACGCGGGGCTCGAACATCCGGGAGCGCATCAGCGTGCGCCCGCGGAGGTAGTGCCCCGTCACGCCCAGGCTGAGCGGCCCGACGCGGCGGCCGTACCCGGCGGCGAAGTCCAGGTAGGTGGCGCGGGAGCCCTGCGTGCGCCCCACGCTGTAGTCGGTGCGGCCGTCCTCGTAGCCGTTGAACACCAGGTCCACCAGGTCGCGCCCCAGGGAGTGCTCCCCCACCATCCCGTAGGAGACGCCCACGGCCAGGCGGCCGGTCTGCAGCGCGAACACGGGGAGGCGGGAGTCCACCCGCAGCTCCATCCCGCCCTGGGGGATGGCGTCCAGCAGCTCCTGCTTGCGGGCGTCCGTGATGTCGTCGTAGTTGGCCATGTCCGGGAGGTCGGCCCAGGCGGGCCCCTCCAGCGTGGTCCCCACCCCGAGCTGCGGGAGCGCGATGGACCAGCGCGGCGTCCCCGCGAGCCCCAGGTTGGCGGGGTTGAGGAAGAGCGCCTCGTGCCCCCGCGCGGAGGCCACGTACGCGCCGCCCATCCCCAGCGCCCGGGGGGTCAGGGGGACCTGCGCGGCGGCCGGCGCGGCGGCGAGCGCCGCCGCGGACGCGGCCAGGAGGATCTTGATGCCGTTCATCTCGCTCACCTTCAGCGGAAGAGCTGGACGGGGAAGACCAGGCGGACCCAGGCGGGCTCCAGCTGGCCGGCTGCGTTGCGCATCTCGAACTCGCGGGTGATGGTCACCGAGCCCGAGGCGGCGGAGAAGGGGATGGTGAGCGTGCCGACGGTCTCCTGCACCCGGCCGACCCCGGTCTCGGAGGTCCCGCTGATGCGGAAGCGGACGTGGCTGAGCACCACCGCGGTCGCGGTCTCCGTGACCACGGTGGAGGCGGTGGGCTCCACCACCCCGACCACGGTCACGTTCTCGGCGGTCTGGCCGGAGCCGAGCTGCGCGCGAACGGCGGCGCTCATCTCCACCCGCCCGGTGGCCGTGGCCCCGGTGACGCGGAGGACGCCCTGGATGCGCGGGTACACCGCGGCAGCGTTCTCCACCCGGTCCACCAGGTTGTCGCTGGCCTCCACCGTGAGCGTGGTGCAGCGGTTGGACGGGTCGCCGCACCGGGTCACCACGCTGTCCGTCTCCACCGCGGCGGAGGCCGCGAGCGACGGGGCGGGGACGAGCGAGGCCGAGGGGCGCGCGGAGGCGCGGCGCACCTGGAACACCGCGGACGGATCAGGGACCACCACCGCCAGCGTCCCCAGCGTGGAGACGCCCACGCGGGCCACCCCGGTGCTCAGGTCCACCCGGGTGTCGCCCAGCTCGCGGACGCCCGAGGGGGTCACGTTGACCACCGAGGCCAGCCAGGCGCGGCTCCCGGCCTGCGCCCGGTCGAACCTCAGCTCCGCCACCGCGGGGCGGGCGAGCTGCGTCCCCGCGGGGGTGAGCTGGAAGGCGGCGGCGCCCACCGGGCTCCCGCTGGGGCGCGCGGCGGCGGGGTTCTCCACCGGGGTCACGGTCACCGAGGTGGCCGCGCCCAGCGCGCCGGAGGGGAACTGCACCGAGGCCCCGGCGGCGGTGCTGACGGTGCCGCCCGCGGCGGGGACGCTGCGGGTCACCGCCTGGCCGGCGGACTCGAAGGGGAGCTGCTGGTCGGCCTGCGCGCAGGCCCCGAGGACGGCGCAGACGGCGAGCGCCGGGAGGACGTTGTGCTTCATGTGACGCTTGCGACCTTCACACGTGGAGGACGTCGGCCCCGTGGAAACATCCGGGGAGGAAAACAAACAAATGTAGGCAACCGCGGTGCCCGGCCGGCCGGCACGGCGATTCCCCAGGCGCCGCCTGGAGAATCGCGGCGGAGGGCGCGTCCGCCGCCGCGGGAGGCGCCCGGCAAATCGCCAGGGCCCTTGCACCGTGCGGCAGCACGGCGCGGCGGCCGGGCACCGCGTGCCCGCCGGGGATGGAGTGTCGGCACGGGGGGGGCCCGGCTCAAGCGGCGGGGCGGAGGGCTTTCAGGGACCCGGACGGTTCGGTATCTTTATGGGATTTGGGACCGACCGGCCGAATCCGTACTTTTCAGCGAGACCTCGCTTTGCGCATCGACAACATCCGCAACTTCTGCATCGTCGCACACATCGACCACGGCAAGTCCACCCTGGCGGACCGGCTCCTGGAGTCCACCCGCACCTTCCAGCTCCGGGAGATGAAGGAGCAGGTGCTGGACTCCATGGACATCGAGCGCGAGCGGGGGATCACCATCAAGCTGAACGCCGTGCGGATGCAGTACGCCGCGCGCGACGGCAGGACGTACCAGCTGAACCTGATCGACACCCCGGGGCACGTGGACTTCACCTACGAGGTGTCGCGCTCCCTGGCCGCGTGCGAGGGGGCCATCCTGGTGGTGGACGCCTCCCAGGGGGTGCAGGCCCAGACGCTGTCCAACCTGTTCCTGGCGATGGAGGCGGGGCTGGAGATCATCCCCGTGCTCAACAAGATCGACCTCCCCGGCGCCGAGCCGGAGCGGCGCCGCGACGAGATCGTGGACCTCCTGGGGATCGACCCCGACGAGGTCCTCCTGGCGTCGGCCAAGGCGGGGATCGGGATCACCGACATCCTGGAGGCGGTGGTGGCGCGCGTCCCGCCCCCCGAGGGCGACCCCGACGCCCCGCTGCGCGCCCTGATCTTCGACTCGTACTACGACAAGTACGTGGGCGCCGTCCCCAGCATCCGCGTGGTGGACGGCGTGCTGAAGCCGGGGACGCGCATCGCCTTCGGCTCGCACGACTCCGTGTACCCGGTGGACGAGGTGGGCTACCTCCAGCTCGGCCGCTACCCCTCCCCGGAGCTGCGCCCGGGCGAGGTGGGGTACGTGATCGCCGGGATCAAGCAGGTGGCCCACACCCGCTCCGGCGACACCATCCTGGACTCGGCCAACCCCGCGCCGGAGCTCCTCCCGGGGTACCAGGAGGTGAAGCCGATGGTGTTCGCGGGGATCTACACCACCGCCACCGAGCAGTACGAGGAGCTGCGCGACGCGCTCGCCAAGCTCAAGCTCAACGACGCCTCCCTCTCCTACGAGCCGGAGACCTCGCTGGCGCTGGGGTTCGGGTTCCGCTGCGGCTTCCTGGGGCTCCTGCACATGGAGATCATCCAGGAGCGGCTGGAGCGCGAGTTCGACCTGGACCTCATCACCACCGTCCCCAACGTGAAGTACCACGTGGTGATGACGGACGGCGACGAGATCTGGGTGGAGAGCCCCAGCACCCTCCCCGACCCGACGCACATCAACCGGATCGAGGAGCCGTACGTCCGCGCGCGCATCATGTGCCCGGCCGAGTACATCGGCGGCGTCCAGAAGCTGTGCCACGAGCGCCGCGGCGACTTCAAGGGGATGAGCTACCCCGACCCGCAGCGGGTGGAGCTGAGCTACGACCTCCCCCTCGCCGAGATCGTGCTGGACTTCTACGACCGGCTCAAGTCCTCCACGCGGGGGTACGCCTCGCTGGACTACGAGATGGCCGAGTACCGGGCCAACCCGCTGGTCAAGCTGGACATGATGATCAACGGGGACCCGGTGGACGCCTTCTCGCGTCATCATCCACCGGGACAAGGCGTACGAGTACGGGCGCACCATCGCGGAGAAGCTGCGCGAGCTGATCCCCCGGCAGATGTTCGAGGTGGCGATCCAGGCGGCGATCGGGAACAAGATCATCGCCCGCGAGTCGATCAAGGCCATGCGGAAGAACGTGACCGCCAAGTGCTACGGCGGCGACATCTCGCGGAAGCGGAAGCTGCTGGAGAAGCAGAAGGAGGGGAAGAAGCGGATGAAGCAGGTGGGGACGGTGGAGATTCCCCAGGAGGCTTTTTTGGCGGTGCTGAAGGTAGGGGACTAGGGCGAATCCCGGCTGGCGCCGGGACCGCGCTCTATTCTGCCGGACACGATACGACCGTGTCCAGCAGAACGGAGCCCCGGCAAACTGCGCCGGGTCTCCGCCCTTCGGGTCACGATCGCTTTCGCAACTGCCTGCTCATGGGTGAGCCTTCCTGCTCCGTGATTCTCACGACCTACAACCAGCCGCGGGCGCTGGAGCTGGTGCTGTGGGGGTACGCGGTGCAGACGGCGCGGGGGTTCCAGGTGGTGGTCGCCGACGACGGGTCGGGACCGGAGACGCGGGCTACCCTCGAGCGGGTCCGTTCGGAGGCGGGGCTGGAGGTGCTGCACGTGTGGCACGAGGACCGGGGGTTCCGGAAGACGGAGATCCTGAACCGGGCCATCCTGGCGGCGGGGGGGGAGTACC
This sequence comes from uncultured Gemmatimonadales bacterium, assembly GCA_963733105.1. Lineage (GTDB taxonomy): Bacteria > Gemmatimonadota > Gemmatimonadetes > Longimicrobiales > Longimicrobiaceae > JAFAYN01. The sequence continues at coordinate 215,422 of CAVTCB010000023.1, forward strand.
TCCTCTTCTCGGACGCCGACTGCATCCCGCGGGACGACTTCGTGGCGACGCACCTGCGGCTGGCGGAGGCGGGGCGCTTCCTCTCGGGGGGGTACCTCAAGCTCCCGCGGGAGGTGAGCGAGGCCATCACCGTGGACGACGTGCGGTCGGGGAGGGTGGCGGACGCCGCCTGGCTGCGGGGGCGGGGGTGGAGGGCGGGGAGGCACGCGCTGCGGCTGGTGCGCAGCGGGGCGGTGGCGCGGGCGCTGGACGCGGCCACGCCGACGCGGGCCACCTGGAACGGGCACAACGCCTCCACCTGGAAGGAGGCGCTGGTCGCGGTGAACGGGTTCGACCTGGACATGGCGTACGGGGGGCTGGACCGGGCGCTGGGGGAGCGGCTGGAGAACGCGGGGGTGCGGGGGAAGCAGGTCCGCTTCCGCGCGCCCTGCCTGCACCTCTGGCACGAGCGGCCCTACGCCGACCCCGTGAAGTGGGAGCGGAACCGCGAGGCCCGCGCCCGCATCCGCAGCGAGGGGACGACGCGGGCGGAGCGGGGGATCGCGGAGCTGGCCGCGGGACCCGGGGGGGGAGGGGGAGTCTCTTGAACGGGGGAGCTATGGACAAGCGCTGGGTGGTCGGGGTGGACCTGGGGGGGACCAACATCGTGGTCGGGCTCCTCCCCCTGGAGGGCGGAGAGGTGCTGGGGCTGCGCTCCATGCCCACGGACTCCGTGCGGGGCGCCAAGTTCGTGGTGGACCGGATCGTGGGGATGGTGGAGCACGCCATCCAGGAGGTGCTCGCCGAGCACGGCGGCACCCGCGACCAGGTGGCCGGCGTGGGGATCGGCTCCCCGGGGCCGCTGGACCGCAGGACGGGGACCGTCATCAACACCCCCAACCTGGGGTGGCGCAACTTCCCGCTCCGCGACCTCATCTCCAACGCGGTGCACCTCCCGGCCACCCTGGACAACGACGCCAACTGCGCCACCTACGGCGAGTGGTGGCTGGGGGCGGGGCGGGGGACCCGGGCGCTGGTGGGGTTCACCCTGGGGACGGGGATCGGCGGCGGGATCGTGCTGGACGGCGAGATCTACCACGGCTGCTCGGACGTGGCGGGGGAGATCGGCCACATGACCATCGACTCCAACGGCCGCAAGTGCAAGTGCGGCAACTACGGGTGCCTGGAGCAGTACGCCTCCGGCCCGGCCATCGCGCTGCGCGCCGTGGAGGGGATCGAGGCCGGGGCCGAGACGGTGCTGGTGGACATGGTGGGCGGGAAGATGGACGACATCACCGCCGCCACCGTGTACGAGGCCACCGTCCAGGGCGACCCCTACGCCACCGAGGTGATGAAGGACACGGCCAAGTTCCTGGGCGCCGGGATCGCCAGCATCATCAACATCCTCAACCCCGAGATGGTGGTGATCGCCGGCGGGGTGACGCGCGCGGGGGACACGCTCTTCGATCCGCTCCGCGCCGAGGTGCGCCGCCGCGCCTTCAAGTCGGCCCAGGAGTGCTGCCGCATCGTCCCCGCGGAGCTCCCGGGCACCGCCGGCGTGGTGGGCGCCGCCGCGGTGTTCAAGAGGGAGACCTACGGCCACGTCTGAGGCGCCCGTGAAGCGCCTGGGCATCCTCGGCACCTTCGTCCTGGACACCATCCGCACGCGGGAGGACGAGGCCCGCGGCGCGCCGTTCCGCTCGTGGGGCGGGATCGCCTACTCGCTCGCGGCGGCCGCCGCGGTGCGGCCGGAGGGGTGGGAGGTGGTCCCCGTGTGCCGGGTGGGGCGCGACGTGGAGGAGGAGGCGCGCGCCTTCCTGGCGACGCTCCCCGGCGTCCGCGTGGGGCCGTCGCTCCGGGTCGTCGACGAGCCCAACAACCGGGTGGAGCTGCGCTACCGGACGCGGCGCACCGCGACGAGCACATGAGCGGCGGGATCGGCCCCTGGCCCTGGGAGGAGCTGGCCCCCGCGGTGGAGGGGCTGGACGCCCTGTACGTCAACTTCATCTCCGGGCACGAGCTGCGTCTCCCCGACGCCGAGCGGCTCCGCCGCGCCTTCCCGGGCCCCCTCTACACCGACCTCCACTCCCTCTTCCTGGGCCCCCCCGGCCGCGGCGCGCGAGAGATGCGCCCGCTCCCGGAGTGGGAGCGCTGGGCCGCGTGCTTCGACACCGTGCAGCTCAACGAGCGCGAGCTGGGGACCCTCGCGGACGCGCCCGACCCCGCGGAGGCGGCGGAGCGGGTGCTGCGCGCGGGCCCGGGGCTGGTGCTGGTCACGCTGGGGGAGGAGGGGGCGGCGTACGCGCGCCGGGGCGGGCGCGGCGTGGTCCCCGCGCCGGCGCGGAGCGGCGGCGACCCCACGGGGGCGGGGGACGTGTGGGGCGTGGCGGCGTTCTGCGGGCTCCTGGCCGGGCTCCCCGTGGAGGAGGCGGTCCACGGGGCGCACCTCGTGGCGGCCCGGAAGATGGGGCACCGCGGGGCCTCCGGGCTGTACCCGCACCTGGCCCGGCCCCCGATCACCCGAGCGACATCCTGATGGGATACAAGAGCCTGGAAGCGTGCGTCCTGGACCTGGAGCGCCACGGCCACCTCGTCCGCATCCGCGAGGAGGTGGACCCGTACCTGGAGATGGCGGCCATCCACCTGCGCGTCTTCGAGCACGGCGGGCCCGCGGTCTTCTTCGAGCGGGTGAAGGGCTCGCGCTTCCCGGCCGTGTCCAACCTGTTCGGCACGCTGGAGCGCTCCCGCTTCGTCTTCCGCGACACGCTGGAGCGGGTCAAGGCGCTGGTGGACCTCAAGTACGACCCCATGCGCGCCCTGCGCGCCCCGCTCCGCTACCTCCCGGCCGCCCGCACCGCCACCTCGGCGCTCCCGCGGAGGCAGCGCCGCGGCGCGCCGGTGCGCTTCGGCACCGCCCGCGTGGGCGAGCTGCCGCAGATCGTCAACTGGCCGATGGACGGCGGGCCGTTCGTCACGCTGCCGCAGGTCTACACCGAGGACCCGGACCGGCCGGGGGTGATGGGGTCGAACCTGGGCATGTACCGCGTCCAGCTGGCCGGGAACGAGTACGCGCCGGACCGCGAGGTCGGGCTGCACTACCAGATCCACCGCGGCATCGGCGTGCACCACGCCGGCGGCGCCGCCGGGGAGCCGCTGCGGGTGAACGTCTTCGTCGGCGGCCCGCCGGCGCATGACGCTGGCCGCGGTGATGCCGCTGCCCGGAAGGGCTGCCGGAGCTGGCGTTCGCCGGGGCGCTGGGCGGACCGCGCCTTCCGCTACTTCCACGACGAGGCGGGGCACTGCGTCTCGGCCGACGCCGACTTCGTCATCACCGGCACGGTCGATCCCCGACGAGACCCAGCCCCGAGGGCCCGTTCGGCGACCACCTGGGCTACTACAGCCTGGCGCACGACTTCCCGGTGCTGCGGGTCGAGCGGGTGTACCACCGCCGCGAACGCCATCTGGCCGTTCACCGTGGTCGGCCGCCCGCCGCAGGAGGACACCAGCTTCGGCGCGCTCATCCACGAGCTGACCGGGCCGAGTGCGATCCCGCACGGTGATCCCGGGGGTCCACGCGGTGCACGCGGTCGACGCGGCCGGCGTGCACCCGCTGCTGCTGGCCATCGGCAGCGAGCGCTACGTCCCCTACGCCGAGCGAGCGCCGCCCGCAGGAGCTGCTGACGCTGGCCAACGCCATCCTCGGGCAGGGGCAGCTGTCGCTGGCCAAGTACCTGTTGATCGTGCGCGAAGGAGGACGACCCCGCGCTGGACATCCACGACATGCGCGGGCTTCTTCCGGCACGTGCTGGAGCGGGTCGACCTGCGGCGCGACCTGCACTTCCAGACCCGCACCACCATCGACACGCTCGACTACTCCGGCACCGGGCTCAACGAGGGCTCCAAGCTGGTGGTCGCGGTGGCGGGGGAGCGGCGCCGCGAGCTGTGGCGGGAGCTTCCCGCGGAGCTGCGGCTCCCGCCCGGCTTCGCCGGCACGCGCCGGTGCTGCCCGGCGTGCTGGCGGTGGAGGCGCCGCGCTTCACCGGCTACGACCAGGCGGAGCGGGAGGTGGGGGCGCTGGACGAGGCGCTGCGGGGGCGCGACCTGGGCGGGCTCCCGCTCCTGGTGCTGTGCGACGACGCGCCTTCACCGCGGCGAGCCTGGACAACTTCCTGTGGGTGACCTTCACGCGCAGCAACCCGGCGCACGACGTGCACGGGGTGGGGAGCTCGTGGAGCACAAGCACTGGGGCTGCGCGGGCCCGCTGGTCATCGACGCGCGCATCAAGCCCCACCACGCCCCGCCGCTGGAGCGCGACCCCGCCGTGGAGCGGCGCGTGGACCGGCTGGGGGAGCGCGGCGGGCCGCTGCACGGGATCATCTAGGGGGCGGCGGCGGCCGCCGCCGGCGCCCTTTCAGCCCCGCCGGAGGCGTGTTAGCTTCCCGCTCCGAACGTCACCCCGACCGCTCCGCCCGATGACGCGTGTGCTGGTGGTTCCCCAGAGGCTGGACGACGCGGCCTTCGACGCCCTGGTGGCCGAGGCCGCGCAGGCGGGCGAGGAGCGCGTGCTGCTGGACGCGCGCCACGTCCGCTGGGCCGACCCGTACGGGATGATCGGCGTGCTGGCGCTGGGGGAGACGCTGGCGAGGGACGGCGCCCGCCCGCAGCTGGAGCTGCCGCAGTCGGCCGACGTGCTCAGCTACCTGGCGCGGATGCGCTTCGTGGAGGAGGCGGAGCGCGTCTTCGAGATGCGCGCGCCCGCCGCGCCCGCGCGCCGGGAAGGGCTCCAGCGTCCTCCTGGAGATCACCCGGGTGGAGTCGCACGAGGACGTGCACGGGGTGATCGACGTCCTCAACGAGGGGCGCATCAGCACCATCCTCTCGGAGCACCTGAACTACTCGCGGGCCGACGCCATCGGGTTCAGCATGCTCCTCTCCGAGGTGTCCCAGAACATCATCGAGCACGCCGACGCCCCCGGCTGGGTGGGGATCCAGATCTACAGCAAGCTGCGCCGCCTGGAGCGGAAGGTGGCCGTGATCGCGGTGATGGACCTGGGGGTGGGGTTCCGGGGCTCGCTGGCCCGGGAGCACGCCGCCCGCTTCGGCGACCGCTGGGGCGACGCCACCGCGCTGGAGGCGGCGTTCATCCACGGGATCACCCGCTTCCGCGACCCGGGCCGCGGGCAGGGGCTCAAGCAGATCCGCAAGAAGGTGGGGCGCTGGGGCGGCAAGATCGCCATCCGCAGCGGCACCGCCCGCATCGCCGACGTCCCCGAGTGGGACGACGCCGACCCGCTGGAGAAGGACCTGGCGCCCTTCCCGGGCTCGCAGATCCTGATCGTCCTCCCGGCCAAGGAGGCGCAGCCCGCCTCCGCGCCCGAGGCTTCCTCCCGGAGCCGCGCCCCGTCGCGCCCGCGCTGACGGCCCGCGCTCCGCACTCTCGCACACCCGCACATCCGCACCCATGAAGACCGCGACCTTCCAGACCAGCAAGGGCACCTTCACCGCCGAGCTGTACGCGAACGAGGCCCCCGTCACCGTCGAGAACTTCGAGAAGCTGGCCGGCTCCGGGTTCTACGACGGGATCATCTTCCACCGCGTGATCCCCGACTTCGTGGTGCAGGGCGGCGACCCCATCACCAAGGAGAAGGGGATCGACCACCCCGCCGTGGGGACCGGCGGCCCGGGGTGGAAGATCAAGTGCGAGACGCAGGGGAACCCGCACACCCACAAGGTGGGCGCGCTCTCCATGGCCCACGCGGGGAAGGACACGGGCGGGAGCCAGTTCTTCATCGTGCTGAGCGAGGCCAACACCCGCCACCTGAACGGCGTGCACACCGTCTTCGGGCAGGTGACGGAGGGGCTGGACGTCATCACCCAGCTCCGCAAGGGCGACGTGATGGAGAAGGTGACCGTGTCGGACTCCGACGCCGCCTGAGGATGCTCCCCGAGCGCAAGGTCTCGCCGCTCGCCATCGACCTGACGCTCCTTCACCGGCGCTCCATCACCTCGCTCTACAGCAACCTGGTGACCCGCCCCACGGGGCGGGCCGTCAGGACGGGGGTGGAGAGCCAGATCGCGGAGCTGGACGGCGACCACGCCGTCTGCCTCTCCATCCTGGACTTCTCGCAGGTCCGCGTGCTGGACTACTCGTGCGCGGACGAGATCGTCGCCAAGCTCCTCCTCCGCTACCAGGGGCCGGAGCGCCCGGCGGAGGCGTTCTTCCTGGTCCGCGGCGTCCAGGAGCACCACCGCGAGCCGATCGAGGAGGTGCTGGAGCGGCACGACCTCCTCCTGGTGGCCGAGGTGGAGGGCTCCGGCTACCAGCTCCTGGGCGGGGCCGACCGCCAGCAGCGGGCGTGCTGGGGGACCATCCTGCGGCTGGGCCGCGCCCGCGCCGAGGCGGTCACCGAGCGCACGGGGATCGCCCCGGCGGCGGCCGGCGAGGTGCTGGCCGGGCTGGCCTCGCAGCGCGTGCTGATCGCCTACCGCGACGGGAGCTTCTGCTCGCTCCCCCACTTCCTCGAGGAATGAGATGAGCGTCTCCGGCAGCGGGGCGGGACTTTCCACGCGCGCGGTGCACGCCGGCAGCCCCGACCGCGCGGTGGGCGGCCCCGTGGGCACCCCGGTCTACCAGACCTCCACCTTCTTCGGCGACCCGGACGGGGCGGGGGAGGTGCTCTACTCCCGCTACGGGAACGGCCCCAACAACCGGGTGGTGGAGGCGCGCATCGCCGCGCTGGAGGGCGGGGAGGACTGCGTGGTGGTGGGGAGCGGGATGGCGGCCATGGCGTGCGCCCTCCTGGCCTCCCTCCGCGCGGGGGACCACGTGCTCGCCGCGGAGGCGCTGTACGGGGGGACGCGCGGCCTCCTGGACCGCGAGCTGTCGCGGCTGGGGATCGCGGCCACGTACGTGGACTTCATCGCGGACGGGTGGCGGGACGCGCTGCGCCCGAACACCCGCGTCCTCCTGGCGGAGACGGTGTCCAACCCGCTCCTGCGGGTGACCGACCTCGCCCCGCTGGCGGAGGCGGCACGCGCGCACGGGGCCCGGCTGGTGGTGGACTCCACCTTCGCCACCCCGGTGAACGCCCGTCCGCTGGAGCACGGGGCGGACCTGGTGGTGCACAGCGCCACCAAGTACCTGGGCGGGCACAGCGACCTCACCGCGGGCGCGGTGGTGGGGAGCCGGGAGCTGGCGGCCGAGGTGCGCGCGCGGGCGCAGGTGTGGGGGCCGGCGCTGGACCCGCACGCGGCCTGGCTCCTGGAGCGGGGGATCAAGACGCTCCCCCTGCGGATGGAGCGCCACGAGCGCAACGGCCGGACGGTGGCGGAGTGGGCGGAGCGCGCTCCGGGGGTGGCGCGGGTGCACTACCCGGGGCTCCCGTCGCACCCGGACCACGCCGTGGCGAGCCGGGTGCTGGACGGCTTCGGGGGGATGGTGGGGATCGAGGTGGAGGGGGGCGGGGAAGGGGCTTCCCGCTTCGTCCGCGCGCTGCGGATGTGCAGCGTGGCGCCCTCCCTGGGCGGGGTGGAGACGCTGGTCTCGGAGCCGCGCCACACCTCGCACGCGCACGTGGGGGCGGAGGAGCGGGAGCGGCTGGGGATCCGCGACGGCTTCGTCCGCGTTTCCCTGGGGATCGAGGACGCGGAGGACATCGTCGCGGACCTGGCGCAGGCGCTGGAGGCGGCGCGGGGCGGGTAGCGGCCCCGGGTTGACAATCCCTCGGGTTTCGGGCATTCTTCGGGACACGCGCCATATACTTCCCGACATAAGGAGTGTGCCCCATGAAGACCCGCAGATTCGCGGTCGCCCTGTCCCTTCTCGCCGGGCTGGCCGCCTGCGCGGAGGCCCCGACCCTTTCCCCCGAGGGGGCGTCCCCCTCCGCCAACGTGCTGACCAGCATCGTGGTGTCGCCGTCGCCGGTCACGGTGGCGCGGGGGAGCACGCGCCAGCTCAGCGCCACGGCGTACGACGAGTTCGGCGCCCCGATGAGCGGGGTCTCCTTCACCTGGTCCAGCGCCGCCCCGTCGGTGGCGAGCGTCAGCTCGTCCGGGGTGGTGACCGGGAACGCGGCGGGGACCGCGACGGTCTACGCCGTCTCCGGCGGAGTGGGGGGGAGCACCTCGGTGACGGTGACCACGCCGCCGTCGGTGAGCCTGAGCGGCAAGATGTACGTGCCCCGCTACGAGTCGAACCCGTACACGGCCTCCGTGTCGGGCGGGTCGGCGCCGTACACCTACGAGTGGCGGACCCGGCAGGGCACCGCGTCCTTCTGGGGCTCCTGGCAGAGCTGGTTCAGCACCGGCTCCTCCAACTACACCTACGCGTCCATCAGCAGCTGCGGCCTGGACCGCGACCAGATCGAGGTGCGGGTGACGGACTCCGCGGGCGCCACCGCCGTGGGCAGCTTCACCTTCTACCTCACCAACCCCTGCTGATCCGGGAAAGCGGGGTGGGAGCCCCGCCGGGATCGCGTCCCGGCGGGGCTCCTCTTTTGCGTTCGCGCGGTTGTCGGTATCGTAGGCGGCGACGGAGGACGGGTCGAGCGACGACGGAGGAGCATGGCGGACGGGGAGCAGACGCTGGACATCGCGGTGGTGGGGGCGGGTCCGTGCGCGATCGCGGTGGGGGTGGCGGCGCGGGAGCGCGGGCTGAGCTGCGCGCTCTTCGACCGCGGCGCGGTGACGCAGGCCATGATGGACCACCCCACCTACACCACCTACTTCAGCGGCCCGGAGAAGCTGGAGATCGCGGGGGTGCCGTTCACCACGGCGGGGGACAAGCCCACGCGGCGCGAGGGGCTGCGCTACTACCGCAAGGTGGTGGCGTACTTCGGGGTGGACGTGCGGCAGTACGAGGACGTGGTGGCCGTGGAGGGGGAGAGGGGCGGCTTCCGCCTCCGCACCCGGCGCCTGGACGGCTCGGCGCGGGAGCACCGCGCCCGCAACGTGGTGATCGCCACCGGCTACTACGACACGCCGCGCCTCCTGGACGTCCCCGGGGGCGACCTCCCCAAGGTGGTGCACTACTTCAGGGAGCCGTACCCGTACTTCGACCAGGACGTGATCGTGGTGGGGGGGGGGAACTCGGCGGCGGACGCGGCGCTCACCGTCTGGCGCGAGGGGGGGCGGGTGACGGTGGTCCACCTCTTCGACGAGCTGGACAGGGGGGTGAAGCCCTGGGTGCGGCCGGACATCGACAACCGGATCGCGGAGGGGGCGATCCCCGCGCTCTGGAGGCACCGCGTGGTGGAGGTGCGCTGGCGCGAGGTGGTGGTGGAGAGCCTGGACACGGGGGAGCGGCGCACCCTCGCCAACGACTGGGTGCTGGCGATGACGGGGTACGTCCCCGACCCGCGCCTGCTGCGCTCGCTGGGGGTGTCCATCGACCCGGGGACGGGGATTCCGGCGCACGACCGGGGCACCATGCAGACGGACGTGCCGGGGGTGTACCTGGCCGGGGTGGTGGCGGCGGGGTACGACGCCAACAAGATCTTCATCGAGAACGGCAAGCTGCACGGGCCGCTGATCGCCGCGTCGGTGGCGGCGCCGTAGCCTTTGACAGGCGCGCCCCGCGCGTGCAACATACGGTCGCACTTCCGTCCTCCCCCACGAATCCCGCTCCCGGATGAAGGCACGAGCCACGCGCGCCGCCCCCCTCGCGGAAGCCGCCGCGCGCCTCGCCACCGCCCGTCCGTCGCTCTCCCCCGAGCTGCGCGGGGAGGCGGCGGAGGCGGCGCGGCTGGGGCACGACTTCGCGCGGGTGGCGGTGCCGGCCGGGCCGCCGGGGTCCGGGGGCGTGATCCAGCGGGTGACCGACGAGCAGAGGAACGCGGTCAAGCGGCTCGGCAAGCGGCCGAGCACGAGCGACATGGGCGCGAACATGCTCTGGCTGGGCGAGGTCCGGAAGCTCCACGCGCTGCTCTCCCGGGAGGACTCGGACGAGGCGCGCACCCTGGCCGCGGAGGTGGGGTCGTGGATCGGAGCTCCGACCCCTTCGCAGCCGACGGGGTCGAGGTCGGGGGGCGCCTCCACGCCGTCGAAGCCGCTGTCGAAGCCGCCGTCGAGCACGCCGCCGTCGCTGCCCAGCAGCCGCCCGATCCCGAGTCCCACCCCCTCACTTTCGACCTCACTTTCGCCCTCACCCTCGTCCTCGCTCGCTCCGCGCAGCACCGCGCCGCTCTCCGTCCCCTCGTTCTCGTCGTCCCCTTCGCCCTCGTCCCCTTCCGCGCCCTCGCCGCTCTCCCGGCCGGTCACCATCCCCGTGAACGAGCCGCGCAGCCAGACGATGACCGGCACCGGCGGCGACTCCAGGTGGGGAGGCGAGCACAGGTGGGACTCGAGGTTCGACGTCAAGGTGGACCCGAGGAAGAAGCACGTCAGAGCCACCATCCGCCTGGACACCGCCGCGTCCGACCCGGAGCTGACCGACTGGGACCAGGCCAACGCCCACAAGTGGAACGACCGGTACGCGCTGGCGATGCCGCACCCCTCCGGGAGGGGGACGGAGCAGTACCCGATCTCCGTGAAGCTGAAGCGCGGCACCAAGAAGAAGCCGGCGCACTACCGGGTGGAGGCGCGGAAGCCGACCGACCCCGGCTTCTCGGCCTCGCGCGGGCGGAAGGGGACGAGCTCCATGACCACCTGGGGGACGGAGGACGTGGAGGACGTCCCCCACGAGGTGGGGCACATGCTGGGGAACCAGGACGAGTACTACACGATCGACGGGCACCAGTACACGGGCCCCGGGGAGAGGGCGCGCAAGGGGGTGGACGTGGACGAGGGGAGCATCATGAACGACCCCAAGAACGCTCCCCGGGCGCGCCACTACGAGCTGATCCGCCGGAAGGTGGCGGAACACCTCGGCCAGGACGTGGAGGTGCAGGAGCGGGCGCCGGTCGAGGAGCGGAGGATGGTGCGGGCGCCCACCGGCTCCGGCCCGTCGATGGGGATGGGCGGGATGGACATGGGGGCGATGGTCAAGAGCCTCCGGCCCGTGCCGAAGAAGCCGCCGCCGGTGGAGGAGGACTCGTCGTCCTCTCCCTCCTCGCCGTACACTCCGTCCCCCCACTTCTCCACGCCGTTCGGGATGGGGATGCCGCGGGGAACTCCCCTCCCGGTCCGCGAGCCGAGGGAGAGGAAGGGGGCGCCGAAGGATCTGGACCGCGACGCCTCGCCCGCGCCCTTCGACTTCCGCTCGGTGCTGCGCAAGGCCCCGCCTCGCCCGGAGGCGCCCTCCGCCGTGGAGGAGGAGGCGCCCTCTCCGACCCCGCTCCGGAAGCCCACGCTCGGGCCGCCCTCGACGTCGGCGCGCGGGGGGCCGGTCTCCACGGCGGAGAAGCTCACGCGGCCGCTCCCGAAGCCCACGGCCCGGCCGCTCCCGGTGCCGCCCTCGTCCACGCCGGTGAGCTCGCCGACGCCGGAGCCGGAGAAGCCGCCGCCCGTGACGTCGCCGACGTCGAGTGCTCCCGGCGGCGGGATGGCGACGGACGAGCACAGGGAGCAGATCATGACCCGCCTGGACAACGTCGGCACCTTCCTGGCGGGCCAGGAGGACAGCGAGCACCGCACCGACTTCCAGGAGCGTCTCCGCGCGGCGCGCGAGAAGATCGAGGCGGAGTTCGGCCGGGGCGGGGTCACCCTGGAGCGCGCGAAGAAGATCGCGGCGGGATTCATGAATTTCGGCCGCGAGGTGAAGGGACACTACCCGGATACGTGACGGGCGGGTCCGGGCGACCCGGCCCGGATCATGCGCACGCCGCGCGGGTACCAAGCGGGCTCGAAGACGAATACACATGTTTCTGCGCCGGCCGCGTGGCCGGGGGCTTCCATGCAAGGGGATTGGACGATGAAGAGATTCGCGAGCCTGCTGGGCATCCTCGCCGCGGCGGCGGCCTGCTCCGGCGCACCGCAGCAGCCGGCTGCCGCGCCGACGCGCAGCAGCCGCTGCAGCCGTGGGTGCCGACGCCGCCGGTGTATTCGCTGATCGGCGACCGGGAGCGGCTGAAGCTGACGTCGGCGCAGGTCACCTCGCTGGACTCGATCGGGGTGGCGCTGCAGGCGCAGAACTCGCCGCTGATCGACCAGGTGCGCGAGCTGCAGGAGTCGGGCGGCGGCTTCCGCCGCCGCGTCAGCCAGCAGCAGGTGGAGCAGAGCCGCCCGCTGACGGACCAGATCCGCGAGAACAACCGCCGCGCGCAGGAGGGCGTCCGCGCCCTGCTGACGGCCGAGCAGCAGCGCGAGGCGTGCGCGGTGCGCCCGGACCAGCGCGAGGCCGACGAGCGCCGCCGCCGCTCCGAGCAGGCGCAGCGATCCAACGCGCGCCGCACCGGCTTCGGGATGGACAGCATGATGACGACGTCGTCGCGGCGCGGCGTCTGGACCTGGTGCTCGCTCCCCAGGGGGCAGGGCGCCCGCGCCGACTCCACAGCCCGCGCCGACTCCGCCCGCGCGCGGCCGTAGGAGGGACGGTACGAAGCGGAGCGCCCGGAGCGAGTTTCTCGCTCCGGGCGCTTCGTCTTTTCGGCGGTGTCGGTGGCATCCGCGCGTGGGTCGGCGGCGGGGCGCTCCCTCCGGAAAGCGAGAACTCGCTTCGCTCAGACAGCTCGCTTTCCTCCGGGAGCACCCCACCTCCTCCCGTGTGGTTTCTACTGCAACTAACCGTATGGTAAGCAGTTGCGTGAGGGATGCGAGCCCGAAGGGGCGAGACCCGGCGCAGTTTGCCGGGGCTCGACTCCGTTAGCCGGCGTTGTTTGCCGGCTTACGGAGCCGCAGCCCGACCCCCGCGCCAGCGGGGGGCACGCCCGAACCCTCCCTTTCATCCCCTCTCGCACTCCGCCCTGATCTCGGCGAGAGCGGCCGACGGAATCCACCCGTTGGAGGCGGCGTGCTCGGCGGCGGCGGCGGTGTCGTCGGCCAGGAGCAGCGTGCTCCCGGCGCGCTCCACCTCGGCGGCCAGCTTCCGGATCCCCTCCTTCCGCATCGGCGCGCGGGACACGTCGCGGATGTACACGGCCAGCACGCGGCGCGGGTGGTCGTGCACCACGCGGTGGTAGATCTCGGGGTCCTCCTGCCCGCTGTCGCCCAGCAGGATGAACGGGAGCCCCGGGAAGGTGTCCATGACCAGGCGGATGGCGGCCAGCTTGTGCGAGGCGTGCCCGGTGGGGAGCTCCCCGCTGGACGCGGTGCCCCAGTCGCGCAGCATCAGCGGCCCCAGGGGAATGCCGCGCAGGTCCAGGAACTCGGTGAGCAGGTCGTACAGGTTCCAGGGGGAGCTGGAGACGTAGAAGACCGGGTTGAAGGTGGACGCGCCGGCGCCGTGCTGGAGGGCGCGGTAGAAGGCGGCGACGCCGGGGAAGGGGGTGCGGGTGCGGGCGTTCCCCAGGAGCACCGTCTGCGCCATGCGCAGGGGGGTGGTGGCCCCGGTCTTCACCACGGTGTCGTCCAGGTCGCTGATGAGGCCGAAGGCGCTCTCGGGGGGCGGCACCACCACCAGCCCGGTGGCCCGCACGGGGGTCCCGTCGCGCCCGACGCGGCCGGGGAGCTCCAGCGCCACCTCGTGCCAGAGCTGCCCGGGGGGCGCGGGCGGGTCGGGCTCCAGCCACAGCTCGAAGTACCCCTCCTCGTCGCTGGTGGCCTCCCACTCGCGGCCGCCGAAGCGCGCGGTCACCCGCACTCCGGGCGCCTCGTCGCTCTCGAAGCGCTGGATCATGTTGGCCAGGTTGATCACGGCGTGGTCGCTCTCCCCGGCGGGGGGGAGGACGCTCCCGCGCAGGACGCGCCCCTTGAGGTACATGCGCCCGGGGGTGCCGAACCCGCGGTAGGGGTCGATCCGCAGGTCGTTGCGGTCCTCGGCGAAGGCCCCGGCGGCGCGCTCCCGGGCGCGGTCCACGTGCTTCTCCAGCCGGTTCGCCACGTCGGTGAGGGTGCGCCGCCAGTCCATGCTCGCTCTCCGGGTCAGGGGGTGTCGGCGGGAAGATAGCCGCGGCCCGGCCGTCCCGCGACGGTCTGGCCGGAGGGGGCGCGGCGGCGGTATGTTGGTGGCCGTCCGGTCCGCTCTCCTCCCGTTTCCCGCCCGCACGCAAATCCCATGAACCACGTCACCCCTCCCGCGGCGCCGCGCCGCGGGGTGCTCGCGAAGCTGGGGCTGGACCGCCCGGAGCTGCGCGCCTGGGCCATGTACGACTGGGCGGCGTCGGCGTTCCAGACCACCATCATGGTGGCCGTGTTCCCCATCTACTTCATCAAGGTGGCGGGGGCGGGCGGGACGGAGGTGGCCGCCAGCCAGTGGTGGGGGTACGCCAACAGCGCGGCCATCGCCTTCGTGGCGCTCCTGTCGCCGGTGCTGGGGGCGATCGCGGACTTCTCGGCGTCCAAGAAGCGCTTCCTGGGGGTGTTCACGGGGCTGGGGGTCGCGGCGGTGGCGGGGATGTACTTCATCCAGCGCGGCGACCTCCTCCTGGCGACGGCGCTGTACTTCGCGGCCTCGGTGTCGGCGTCGGGGGCGTACGTGTTCTACGAGTCGCTCCTCCCGCACATCGCGGGGGAGGAGGAGGTGGACCGGGTGTCCACGGCGGGGTACGCGCTGGGGTACGTGGGCGGGGGAATCCTGCTGGCGGTGAACCTGGCGTGGATCCAGAAGCCGGAGCTGTTCGGCATCCCGGCGGGGACGCTCCCGGTGCGGCTCTCCTTCCTCTCGGTGGCGGTGTGGTGGCTCCTGTTCTCCCTCCCGGTGATGCGCCGGGTGCCGGAGCCGCCGCGCGCGGTGCAGCCGGACGAGACGCCCTCCGCGGGCGCCGTGAAGGGCGCGTTCTCCCGCCTGGTGCAGACCTTCCACGAGCTGCGCGGCTACAAGAACGCCTTCCTCTTCCTGCTGGCCTTCCTCCTCTACAACGACGGGATCGCGACCATCCAGAAGATGGCGGCGCCCTACGCCACGGAGATCGGCATCCCGCAGTCGGTGACCATCGGGGCCATCCTGATGGTGCAGTTCGTGGGGATTCCCTTCGCCTTCGGGTTCGGGGCGCTGGCGTCGCGGCTGGGGGCCAAGCGCTCCATCTTCCTGGGGCTCCTGGTGTACGTGGCCATCAGCATCGTGGGGTTCTACGTGCGGACCGGGCGCGACTTCTTCATCCTGGCGTTCATGGTGGGGATGGTGCAGGGGGGGACGCAGGCGCTCAGCCGCTCGCTCTTTTCCACCATGATCCCGCGCCACAAGTCGGGGGAGTTCTTCGGCTTCTTCAGCGTGTTCTCCAAGTTCGCGGGGATCTTCGGCCCGCTCCTCTTCGCGGCGGTGATCGGGCGGATGGGGTCGAGCCGCTACGGCATCCTCTCGGTGATCCTGTTCTTCGTGGTGGGGGCGGCGCTGCTGGCGCTGGTGGACACGGAGGAGGGGCAGCGCGCCGCCCGCGCGGCGGAGGCGGAGGTGGAGGTGCTCCCGGCCGGGGCCGCTTCCTAGCGCAGCGCCCGCAGCCGCTCGGCCAGCTCGCGCTGGCGGGCGCGCAGCAGGGGGAGGAGATAGCCGCGGCGGCGGAGCCGGAAGAAGCGCCGCGCGTCGTCGGCGGCTTCGTCCCAGCGGTTGCGCACGGCGACGGTGAGGAAGCCCAGGAGCGGGAGGACGAGGAGCGCCGCCACGCCGGCCTCCCACCCGAGGGCCGCGCCCGCCGCGGCGGCCAGCGCGAGGGTCCACCCCAGGTGCAGCGCCGAGCCCACCAGGAGCTTGAAGGTGGCGCGCACGTCGCGGGCGGGACGGGCGCGGCGCTCCAGCACGCCGGTGAGCCGGTAGGGAAGGTAGAACACGACGGCGCCCGCGGCCGCGAGCGGGACGCCCCCGAGGAAGAAGGCGAGGCGGCGCCGCGCCCAGCGCGCGGCGGTGGGGACGCCCGCGTCCGCGTGCAGGTCGGCGGGGCGGAGCCCCAGGGCGCGGAGGACGCGCCCGTGCCGCGACACCTCCCGCGCCACGGATCGCCATTCGCCGCCGTCGTCGCGCCGAAGGCGGGCGAGCGTCCCGGCGGCCTCCCCCAGGCGCCCCACCCGGCCGGCCCCGCCGCCCTCCACGCCCAGCTCGGCGGCGTACACCTCCTCGGCCCACTCCACCAGCGGCGCGTCCTCCCACCGCTCCAGGTTCAGCGTCACCTCGCGGAGCCCCTCGTCGATGCGGCGGGTCAGCTCGCGCGCGGCCTCGAAGCCGTCGACCCGGCCGGCCAGGTCGTCCCAGGGCACCGGCTCCCCCACCACCGCCAGCGCTCCGGAGCGGAAGCGCTCCTTGCTCCGGAACACCAGCCCCACCGGGACCACGGGGAAGCTCCCCCGACCCGCGCCGCGGCTCCCAGCGCGATCCGCGCCGCCCCGGTCTTGAGCGGCACCAGGGAGGGCTCGCTGTGGCTGGTCCCCTCGGGGAAGATCCCCACCGCGTCCCCCTCCGCCAGCGACGCGTGCGCCGCGCGGAAGGCGTCCTGGTTGGCGCCCATCTTCGAGGGGTCGTCGGAGGCGCGGTACACGGGGATGGCGCCGGCGCCGCGCACCAGCCACCCCACCTGCGCGTCGCCGAAGAGCGGCGCCTTGGCCAGGAAGCGCACGGGGCGCCCCGCCACGGCCACCACCATGGCGGGGTCCAGGAGCGAGTTGGGGTGGTTCGCCACCAGGAGCACGGGCCCCGCGGGGGGGACGCGCCCGCCGGCGACCTCCAGGCGGTAGAAGGTGCGCAGCGCGAGCCGGGAGACGCGCGAGAAGACGGGGAGGAGCCACATGGGGCGGAAGGAGGAGGGCACGCCGCGGCGGCGCCCGTGTACTGGACGCCCGCACGAATCTAGACGCGGGGCCGCTTCCGCGCGAGGCGGCCCGGGAGAGCACGGACCGCAGACACGATGACCGAGTTCACGCCCCGCCCGTTCCGCCCCGCGTGGTGGCTGCGGAGCCCGCACGCGCAGACCATCGGCGGGCGGTACCTGCGCCGCCGCGGCGCCGTCCCCTTCCGCCGGGAGCGCGTGGACACCCCGGACGGCGACTTCCTGGACCTGGACTTCGCCGCCCCCGCCGGCGGCGGGCGCCTGGACGCCTCCGCCCCGCTGGCCGTGGTGCTGCACGGGCTGGAGGGCTCCGCCCGCTCCGGCTACGTGGCGCGGACTCTGGCGGAGCTGGCCGCGCGCGGCATCCGCGGCGTGGCGCTCAACTTCCGCAGCTGCGGCGGCGAGCCCAACCGCCTGGCCCGCTTCTACCACTCGGGGGAGACGGAGGACCTGGCCTTCGTGCTGGGCCTCCTGGCGGAGCGCTTCCCGGGGGTGCCGCTGGGCGCCGTGGGCTTCTCGCTGGGCGGCAACGTCCTCCTCAAGCACCTGGGCGAGTGCGGCGCGGAGGCGGGGGTCCGGGCCGCCGTGGCCGTCTCCGTCCCCTACGACCTGGCGGCCGGCGCGGCCGCGATGGAGCGGGGGATGGGGAGGCTCTACACCTGGAGCTTCCTGCGCTCGCTGCGGCGGAAGTTCGAGGCCAAGCGCCCCCTGGTGGGCGACGCCTGCGACGCCCGGCGGGTGCGGGCCGCGCGCACCTTCCGCGAGTTCGACGACGCGGCCACGGCGCCGCTGCACGGCTTCCGCGGCGCGGCCGAGTACTACGCCCGCTCCAGCTCCGCGGGCTTCCTGGACCGCGTCCGCGTCCCCACCCTCCTCCTGCACTCCCGCGACGACCCGTTCCTCCCCCCGGAGGCCCTCCCGCTCTCGGCGGTGCGGGCCAACCCCTCCCTGACGGAGGCCTTCACGGAGCGGGGCGGGCACGTGGGCTTCGTGGCGGGGCCGCCCTGGGCGCCGGAGTTCTGGGCCGAGGCGGAAGCCGCGCGCTTCCTGGCGGGCCGGCTCCTCCCGGGGTGAGCGGCGCGGGAGGTGGAGGTGGTACGGGGTTCGCAGGCTGCGCCCTGCGGTGACCGAGCGGGAACGAACCTGAGAGAGGATACATGCCGGAAGACCTGACGCTGGCGGAGGAGGCTGCGGAGTTCGGGCGCACGGTGCCGGAGCGCCTGGCGCACCGGGTGACGCTGAACGTGCCCAGCCGCAGCAACCCCAAGCTCCGCACGCTGATCGAGCGCATCAACGCGGACGACGAGCTGTACGCCCTGTGGACGGCGGCCAACGTGAACGCGGTGGAGCGGCTGGGGATGACGGACCACGGCCCGGTCCACGTGAAGATCGTGATGAACATCGCGGCCAAGCTGCTCCGCCTCCTGGTGGAGAGCGGGGTGAAGCCCGCGGTGGTGGCCAACTACGGGATGGGGGTGGAGGACGCGGAGGTGGTGGTGGCGCTCGCGGCGCTGCTGCACGACACGGGGATGTCCATCCACCGGAGCGGACACGAGGAGTTCTCCCTGTTCGTGGCGCAGACCAAGCTGCGCGAGCTGCTGGCGGAGGTGTACGACGTGGCGACGGCCACGGTGATCCGCTCGGAGGTCCTGCACGCCATCATCGCGCACCGCTCCGGGGGGAAGCCGCTGACGCTGGAGGCGGGGATCGTGCGCGTGGCGGACGCGCTGGACATGGCGAAGGGGCGCTCCCGCATCCCCATCGCGGGGGGCTCCATGAGCATCCACTCCATCTCGGCCGCGGCGGTGGAGGCGGTGCACATCGAGGCCGGCGAGCCGAAGCCGATCCGCCTGCGGATCGAGATGTCCAACTCCGCCGGGGTGTTCCAGCTGGACCAGCTCCTCCGCGAGAAGCTGGCGGGGAGCGGGCTGGAGCCCTACCTGGAGGTGGAGGCCCACATCGAGGGCGAGGGGGAGAAGCGCCTCTTCACGGCGTACCGGCTGTGAGCGCCGCCGGGGTGCCGGAGACGGTGGTCTCCGGCGGCCAGACGGGGGTGGACCGCGCGGCGCTGGACGCGGCGGCGGAGATGGGGATCGCCTGCGGCGGGTGGTGCCCGGCGGGGCGGCGGGCGGAGGACGGCGCCGTCCCCGTCCGCTACCCGCTGCGCGAGACCCCTTCGGCCGACCCGGCGGAGCGCACCGCCTGGAACGTGCGCGACTCGGACGGGACGCTGGTGCTCACCGCCGGACCGCTCTCCGGCGGGACCACGCTGGCCATCCAGGCGGCGCACGACCTCCGCAGGCCGCTCCTGGTGGTGGAGCTCCCCGCGGGGGACGCGGAGCACGTCCGCCGCTGGATCGCGGACCGGGAGATCCGCACGCTCAACGTGGCGGGGCCGCGCGAGGGCGAGCGGCCGGGGATCGGCCGCATGGCGGGCGACTTCCTGCGCGAGGTGTTCGCACCGGAGCCGCCGGGCGAATGAATTCGCTGCAACAACGGCACGAAGTCGGCCTTCGCCGACTGTACGGCTCGGGACGGGAGACCGTGTGCGCGTCCTGGTGACCGGGGGCGCGGGGCTCCTGGGGAGCGCCCTCCTCCGCGCCGCGCCCACCGGGGTGGAGCTTCACGCGACGCAGCGGCGGACGCCGGTCGCGGGGGCGGCGGCGCACGCGGTGGAGCTGGCGGACGCCGCGGCGGTGGCGGACGCGTGGCGGCGCGTCCGCCCGGACGTGGTGATCCACACGGCGTACTCCACGGAGGCGCCGGAGCGGGACGTGGAGGAGGCGACGCGGAACGTGGCGGAGGCGTGCGCGGAGTATGGGCGCCGGGATGGTGCACGTCAGCACGGACATGGTGTTCGACGGGGAACGCGCGCCGTACTCGGAGGACGACCCTCCCGCGCCGCTGACCGGGTACGGACGGAGCAAGGCGGAAGCGGAAGAGATCGTCCGCCGTACGCTTCCGGGCGCGGCGGTCGTCCGCACCTCGCTGATCCTCCGCGCCGACCCGCCGGACCGCACCACCGGCTGGGTGCTCGACGGGCTCCGCTCGGGCGCCCCGGTGCGCCTCTTCACCGACGAGCTGCGCTGCCCCATCGCGGCGGACGACCTGGCCGCGCAGCTCTGGGAGCTGGCTTCGCTCCCGGCGGACGCGCGAGCGGGCGCCTGGCACCTCGCGGGCCCCGAGGCGCTGAGCCGCTATGCCCTCGGGCTCCTCATCGCCGCCCGCGCCGGTCTGGACCCCGCGGGGATCACCCCCGCGCGCCTCGCCGAATCGCCGGCGCCCCGCCCGCGCGACCTGCGCCTCCTCACCGGGCGCGCCGACCGCGCCCTCCGCACCCGCGCCCGCCCCGCCAGCGCGGTCCTCACCGATTCCTAACCCCGCGCGCCTGGCGACCATCGGCGCCCGCGGCTAGACTTCCGCCAGCCCGTCGGTACCCGTATCGACGGAACCCGCGTGAGGGATGCGAGCCCGAAGGGGCGAGACCCCGCGGCTGTTTGCGGGGGCTCGACTCCGTTAAGCACGGTTGTATCGTGCTTTACGGAGCCGCAGCCCGACCCCGGCGCCAGCCGGGGGCACGCCCGAACCCTGCCGTTCCAAGTTCAGGAGACACGACATGTCCGACGCACCGCGCGTCCGCTTCGCCCCCAGCCCCACCGGCTACCTGCACGTCGGCGGAGCGAGAACGGCGCTCTTCAACTGGCTCTTCGCCCGCCAGCAGGGCGGCGTCTTCGTGCTGCGCATCGAGGACACCGACCGCGAGCGCTCCAGCGACGAGCACACGCAGGCCATCCTGGACGGGATGCGCTGGCTGGGGCTGGACTGGGACGAGGGCCCGTTCCACCAGGCCGACGGCTTCGACCGGCACCGCGCCGACTGCCTCCGCCTGCTGGAGGAGGGGAAGGCGTACCGCTGCTTCTGCACGCAGGAGGAGCTCAAGGCCCGCCGCGAGGCCGCGGGCGCCACGGACAACGACGCGTACCGCTACGACCGCAGGTGCCGGGCGCTCCCGCGCGAGGAGTCGGAGCGCCGCGCCGGGGCGGGGGAGGCGTTCACCGTCCGCTTCATCGTCCCGGAGGGGGTGACGGAGTGGGACGACGTGGTGCACGGGACGACGCGCTTCCGCAACGAGGACATCGAGGACTTCATCATCCTCCGCTCCGACGGCACGCCCATCTACAACATGGCCGTGGTGTCGGACGACGTCGAGATGCGCATCACGCACGTGATCCGCGGCGACGACCACATCTCCAACACGCCCAAGCAGATCCTGCTCTACCGGGCGTTCGGCGCGGCGGTGCCCCTGTTCGCGCACGTCCCCATGATCCTGGGGGCGGACGGGAAGCGGCTCTCCAAGCGCCACGGCGCCACCGCGGTGGGGGAGTACGCCCACCAGGGGATCCTCCCCACGGCCATGGTGAACTTCCTGGCGCTCCTGGGTTGGAACCCGGGGGACGAGGAGGAGATCATGCTCCCGGAGGAGCTGGTGCGGCGCTTCTCGCTGGAGCGGATCAACAAGAAGAGCGCGGTCTTCGACCCGGACAAGCTGCTCTGGGTGAACGGCCGGCACCTTTCGCTGACGCCGACGGAGGAGGTGCTCCGGCTGGCGGCGCCGGAGCTGGCGGCGCGGGGGATCGCGACGGAGGAGGAGGTGGCGGCGGAGCCGGACCGCTTCCTCCCGGTGGTGGCGCTGCTGAAGACGCGCGGGCACACGGTGGGGGAGATCGCCGACCTGGCGCGCGCGTACCTGGCGCCGGAGGTGGAGTACGACGCGGAGGCGGCCGCCAAGCACTGGAAGGACCCGGAGGAGACGGCGGCGCGCCTGGCGGCGGTGCGGGAGGGGCTGGCGGGGGTGGAGCCGTGGGAGCCGGCGGCGATCGAGGCGGGGCTCCGCGCGGTGGCGGAGCGGGAGGGGATCGCCTTCGGCAAGGTGGTGCACCCGCTGCGCCTGGCGCTTCTGGGGACGTCGGCCAGCCCGGGGATCGACGCGGTGGCGGCGGCCATGGGGCGCGAGGGGGTGGCGCGGCGGCTGGACGCGGCGGTGGCGCGGCTGCGGTCGGCTCCGGCGTAAGCGGCGCCGGGGAGGGAAGCGGCGGGCGTCGCCGCGCTCCCGCGGGAACCCGAACGGGAGGTGCACATGCGGTGTGACCTGAAGCGTTTCGAGGTGTCCGCGGCGAAGCACGAGGACGCGACCGCGAAGGAGGCGATGTGGAAGGTCTTCATCCACGTCCGCTTCGCGTCCGACGATCCCGCGAACTGGGGGGAGCTCCGGGCATACGGCGGCTCCTGGGTGAGGACCCTCAACCGCACGCACGCGCAGAAGGACTTCCTGGGCGGCGACCCCGAGCTCGACTCCACGCTCAAGCACAACCCGCGGAAGCACGAGGTCGTCACCCAGCTGGAGACGTCGACGTCGCTCCCGTTCTGGGGGGACGTGCAGGGGCCGAAGAAGAAGAACGACCTCGAGTGGCGGCTGGGGAACGACCAGCACATCGAGATCTTCTACGCGAAGCAGGTGAAGGGCGTGCCGAGGTCCATGCCCAAGAGCCGGCACTTCCTCAAGGACGACGACAACAAGCCGGACGTGCTCGCCAAGACGGATCGTCCGCACGAGATCGACCTCAAGAAGTGGCACGTCGTGGGACGCGACGAGCCTTCCTTCTCGCCGTTCCAGCTCGGCGACTACGTGGAGTACTGGCACCACGGGGAGTTCCACATCCGCGTCCCGAGCACCACCAAGGTGGTGGCCAGGCGCCGGCTGCACTGCCGGGTGCACGGCACGTATCCGAAGTACGAGTACACGTACTACGTCCAGTAGCCGCCAAACAAGAACGTTGACAAGCCCCTCGAGGCGGTCTAAGTTGCGGTATAAGTGAGTTTACGCGGGAACACGGGGCGCCGTTCTGCTCCGTCTCCGCGTAGCAGTGCGGAGGGGCGGGGCGCACCGGCAGGGCGTTTCCGCCCCGTGTCACACGGGGGTCCGACAGATAGTTTACGCTTACGGGGAGGCGGTCCATGCCTGAACCACTGACGAAAATCGAGAGAAGGATCCTCAACTACCTCGTCGAGTATCTGAAGCAGCACACCTACCAGCCCAGCATCCGCGAGATCGGGAAGCGCTTCGGGATCAAGTCCACGAAGACGGTCTCGGAGCACCTCCAGGCGCTGGCGGACAAGGGGTACATCGAGAGGGACGCGTCGCGCTCGCGCGGGGTGAAGATCCTGGGGATGAACCTGGCTCCGGAGCTGGTGAGCATCCCCTTCTACGGCAAGATCGCGGCGGGGCGTCCGGCGCTGCTCCGCGACAACGTGCAGGACGAGATCGGCCTGGACCGCAAGCTGGTGGCCTCGGCCGACGCCTTCTTCCTGGAGGTGAAGGGGGACAGCATGCAGGGGCTCGGCATCCTGGACGGCGACATGGTGCTGGTGGAGCCGCTGGACGAGGGCGACCTCCGCAACGGCGACGTGGTGGCGGCGCGGCTGGGCGGCGACGCCACGGTGAAGCGCTACTTCGCGCACGAAGGCAAGGTGGTGCTGGAGCCGGCCAACACGGACTTCGCGCCCATCCTGGTGAACGAGTTCGAGGACTTCCACATCCTGGGCCGGGTGGGCGGGCTCTTTCGCCGCTTCACGGCGGAGCACACGGCGACGGTCGGTGCCTGACCGCCGGCCTCGCGGACTTCACACGGGACCCCGGCGGAGCACCGCCGGGGTCCCGTTTCTCTTCTGACGCGCTGGAATGACCGATCTTTTCGAGGGCCCGGGCGGGACGGAGGACGAGCGGTGGATGCGGCTGGCGCTGGAGGAAGCGGCGGCGGCGGAGCGCCTGGGGGAGGTGCCGGTGGGGGCGGTGGTGGTGCGGGGGGGGGAGGTGGTGGCGCGCGGCCACAACCTGACGCACACGGTGCAGGACCCCTCGGCCCACGCGGAGATGGTGGCGATCCGCCGCGCGGCGGAGGCGACGGGCCACTGGCGCCTCCTGGAGTGCACGCTCTACGTGACGCTGGAGCCGTGCGCCATGTGCTCGGGGGCGATCGTGCTGGCCCGCCTCCCGCGCCTGGTGTACGGGGCGCGCGACCCCAAGGCGGGGATGTGCGGCTCGCTGGAGAACCTGGTGCAGGACCCGCGGCTGAACCACCGGGTGGAGCTGGTGGCGGGGGTGCTGGAGCGGGAGTGCGGGGACGTGCTGCGCGCCTTCTTCCGCGCGCGGCGGCGGAGCGGCGCGCGCGTTCCCGGGGCTCCGGCCGAACAGGGGGCCGGAGACGGACACGAGGTCGGAAAGGAGCCGGAATGAGCGACGAGAGCGAGATCCGCGCGCTGATCGAGGAGCGGGTCAGGGCGGTGCGGGCGAAGGACGTGGACGGAGCCATGGCGAGCCACGCGCCGGACGTGGCGATGTTCGACGTGATCGAGCCCCTGCGCTACGGCGGATCGGACGCGGTGCGCGAGCGGGTGGAGGCGTGGTTCGGGATGTACGACGGCCCGATCGGCTACGAGGTCCGCGACCTGAGCGTCACGGCGGGCGGGGACGTGGCGTTCTGCCACTTCCTGTACCACGTGAGCGGGACGAGGACGGACGGGGGGAAGGTGAGCATGTGGGTGCGGGCGACGATGGGGTTCCGCAGGGTCGGCGGCGCGTGGGTGCTCGTCCACGACCACGAGTCGGTGCCGTTCGACCCGGAGACCGGGAAGGCGTCGCTCGGTCTGGAACCGTAGGCGGGTCCGGTGCGGGCGTTCCTTCGGCTTCTCCCTCGCACAGGCAAAGGAGGCGGCGATGACGATTCGCGACTACTATCGTCGCGTGGCGCTGGTGCCGGTGGCGGTGCCGCTGGTGCTGGCGGTGCTGGAGTTCGGGTTCGGGGTCAGGAACTCGGAGATGCGCATCCTGGAGGTGGGGTCGGCGCTCGGGCTGGTTCCGTACCTCGTGGCCCTGTTCCTGGTGCGCCGCCGGATGGCGCAGGAGAGCGAGAAGGAGCTGGTGCGCCTGTCGCTGGTGGCACCCCTCCTGTTCACCGCCGTCCTCTGGGTCTTCCTGACGCCCATCGCGCTCGGGAACCTGATCGCCGGGAGGGGGAACCCGCTGGACGTGCTCGGCGCCATCTTCTTCGGGATCGGGGTGTTCGCGGTGGGGATCGGATACGGGTACGTGTTCGTGCTGGACGGGGTGCTGCTGCTCCTGTTGCGCCTGGGGGTGGTCCGGCGCGAGGAGGCGGCGACGGGCTGAGGCTTTGAGAGCCAGTGCGAGCCGGCCCCACCTGCAATGCGCGGGCGGGGCGTTCTGCTGGCGGGGTGGCGTAACCGGCTGTTGTCCTGTCGTGTCACGCGACATATTGATCACGGCACGTCGTTCCTCTCCCGCCCCGTGTCCGCCTCCATGTCGCCACGCGATCTCGTCTTCATCAGCTACAGCCACGAGGACGCCGCCTGGCTCGAACGGCTTCAGAAGTTCCTGAAGCCATACATGCGCCAGGGGCAGCTTGAGATCTGGGCGGACCCGTACATCAAGGTTGGGGATCTCTGGAGCCGGGAGATCGATAAGGCGCTCAACCGTGCGGCCGTGGGCGTGGTGCTCGTCAGCCCGGACTGCCTCGCGTCCGACTTCATCATGGACGTGGAGGTTCCGGCTCTGCTGAAGGCGGCAGAAGACGACGAACTCACGATCTTCTGCATTCCTATCAGCGCAAGCGGCTGGAAGGCGACGGATCTACGTCGCTATCAGATGGCTCGGAACCCCGCTGAGCCACTGGATTTTCTTGACGTGCCTCAGCGCAACCGTGCGCTGGTCGAGATCACCGAAACACTCGTTGAAGCAGCAGAGGCGCGCCTGTCCATCCCTGCGCCTCCAGTGCAGACGCCCGTCACTACGAATCCTCCTCCCACTCCCGTCGTGGCTGCTCCATCGGGCCAGCCGGGCGAACTCCATGGTGTTCCCAGGCTTCCCCAGCACTACCTTCCACGACGCGAAGACCTGGATCGGTTGCGCAAAACCCTTCTCGGCGGAGTGGGGAGCGCTATAGGCATCACTGCGGTTCCGTCTGTGGGACTGCAAGGGCAGGGCGGGATCGGGAAGAGCGTCCTGGCAGCGGCCCTGGCGCACGACGAAGGCGTCCAGCGCGCGTTCCCGGACGGCATCTACTGGATTATGCTCGGGCAGGAGCCGGACCTCCTGCATCTGCAAGCGGATCTCCTGCAGAGCCTCGGGGGAGTTGAAACCACCGCGCTTGTGTGGGTGGGTCGGCATGGTCGTATGATACCGGATCTGTGTGAGCTGGTACGCCGAGTCCGCCGCTCGCCCAACCGAAGTGCCCTTCGTTGACACCCCCCTCCGCGCTCTTGTAAGTTCCCCCACCGCCGCGCCCGCACCCCGACGCCGAGCCCGAATGCCCGACTCCCGACGACCGATGATGGACGCTCCCGCCGTGGAGCAGGCCCTCGCGCGCATGGCCGCCGAGGTCCTGGAGCTGGCCGGCGGCACCGAGCGCCTCGCCCTCGTCGGCATCCACCGCCGCGGCGTCCACCTGGCCCGCCTCCTCGCCGCCGAGATCGAGCGCACGAGCGGCGCCACCGTCCCCTCCGGCACCCTCGACATCACCCTCTACCGCGACGACCTGATGACCATCGGGCCGCGCCCGGTGGTGGGTCAGACGGTGCTCCCCGACGGGGGGATCGACGAGCCGCGTGGTGGTGATCGTGGACGACGTGCTCTACACCGGGCGCACCGTGCGCGCCGCCCTGGACGAGCTGGCCGACTTCGGGCGCCCGCGCGCGCACCCTCCTCTGCGTCCTGGTGGACCGCGGCGGGCGCGAGCTCCCCATCCAGCCCGACGTCGTCGGCGAGCGCGTCACCGTCCCCGAGGGCGGCCGCGTCGAGGTGCTCGTCCCCGAGATCGACCGGGAGCTGGGCGTCGAGGTCGTGGGAGGGGAGAGCGCTTGATGGCGCACCCGACCGGCCCCACCTTCGGGAAGGACCTCCTCGGGCTGGAAGACCTGTCCGCGGAGCAGATCACCGCCATCCTCGACACCGCCGAGCCCTTCAAGGAAGTCTCCGAGCGGCAGATCAAGAAGGTCCCCACCCTGCGGGGGAAGACCATCGTCAACGCCTTCTTCGAGAACTCCACCCGCACCCGCATCTCCTTCGAGTTCGCCGAGAAGCGGCTCTCCGCCGACACGGTCAACTTCTCCGCCAGCGGCTCCTCCGTCTCCAAGGGCGAGACCCTGGTGGACACCGCGCGGAACCTGGAGGCCATGCGCATCGACATGGTGGTCATCCGCCACGGCGCCTCCGGCTCCGCCCGGTTCCTCGCCGAGCGCATCGACTCCAACGTCGTCAACGCCGGCGACGGGCGGCACGAGCACCCCACCCAGGGGCTCCTCGACCTCCTCACCCTCCGCGACCACTTCGGGCGCATCGAGGGCCTGAGGGTGTGCATCGTGGGCGACGTGCTGCACTCGCGCGTCGCGCGCTCCAACGTGTGGGGGCTGCGGAAGCTGGGCGCCGAGGTGGCCGTGTGCGGGCCGCTCACCCTCCTCCCGCGCGACGTGGGCGAGCTGGGCGTCACCGTGTTCCGGCGCATCGAGGAGGCCGATCGAGTGGGCCGACGCCCTCAACGTCCTCCGCCTCCAGCTGGAGCGCATGACCGGCGGCTTCATCCCCTCGCTGCGCGAGTACAACCGCGTGTTCGGGGTGACCAGCCGCGCGCCTGGAGCAGGCCCCGCGCGACGTCCTGGTCCTCCACCCCGGCCCCATGAACCGGGGCGTGGAGATCGACAGCGACGTCGCCGACGGGCCGCACTCCGTGATCCTGAAGCAGGTGACCAACGGCGTCGCCGTCCGCATGGCCGTGCTCTACCTCCTGGCCGGGGGAGTGCCCGAGACCGCCAAGGCCGCGATGGGAGGAGGGGGAGAGGGATGAGGCCGATGCTGATCCGCGGCGGGCGCGTGGTGGACCCGTCGCAGCGCATGGACGCCGTGCTCGACGTGCTCCTGCACGGACGGCGCCGTCGCCGAGCTGGGGGAGCGGCTGGACGCCCCCGAGGGCGCCGAGGTGTTCGACGCCTCCGGGATGGTGGTGTGCCCCGGGCTCGTCGACGTGCACGTGCACCTCCGCGAGCCCGGGCAGGAGCACAAGGAGACCATCGCCAGCGGCGCGCGCGCCGCCGCGGCCGGCGGGTTCACCGCCGTGGTCGCCATGCCCAACACCGACCCCCCCATCGACTCCCCCGCCTCCGTGGGCTTCGTCCTCGCCGAGGGGGTCCGGGCCGGGGCCGCGCGCGTCTACCCCACCGGGTGCATCACCGTGGGGCAGAAGGGCGAGCAGCTCACCGAGATCGGCGAGCTGGTGGACGCCGGGGCGGTGGCGATCACCGACGACGGGCGCCCGGTGATGAGCGCCGCCGTCATGCGGCTGGCGCTGGAGTACGCGCAGACCTTCGACCTCCCCGTCGCCGTGCACGAGGAGGACCTGACCCTCTCGCGCGGCGGCGCCATGAACGAGGGGATCATCGCCACCCGGCTGGGGCTCACCGGCATTCCCAACGCCGCCGAGGACGTGATGATCGCCCGCGACCTCCTCCTCGCGCAGCTCACCGGGGGGCGGCTGCACGTGCAGCACGTCTCCACCCGGGCCGGCGTGGAGATGATCCGGGCGGCGCGGGCCCGCGGCGTGCGCGTGAGCGCCGAGGCCACCCCGCACCACTTCACCCTCACCGACGCCGCGGTGGAGCGCTACGCCACCGACGCCAAGATGAACCCGCCGCTCCGCTCCGAGGCCGACCGCGACGCCGTGGTCGAGGGGGTGCGCGACGGGACGCTGGACGTGATCGCCACCGACCACGCCCCGCACCACTACGACGAGAAGGAGCAGGCGTTCGAGGACGCCCCCAACGGGATCGTCGGGCTGGAGACCGCGCTCGGCCTGGTGCTCACCGAGCTGGTCGCCAAGGGCGTCATCGACCTCACGGGACTGGTGGAGCGGATGAGCTGCGCCCCCGCCCGCGCCATGGGGCTCCCCGGCGGGACGCTGCGGCGCGGCGCCGCCGCCGACGTTACCGTGTTCCACCCCGAGCTGGAGTGGGTGGTGGACGCCGCGCGCTTCGAGTCCATGAGCCGCAACACCCCCTTCCGCGGCTGGACGCTGCGCGGGAGGGCGATCCGCACCATCGTGGGAGGAAGGACCGTATGGGAAACGTTTCCGGGATGAGCCTGCTGGGCGCGCGGCTGGCGCGCCGGGTCGACCTGCGCGCCTTCTGCGGGGACGCCTTTCCCTGGCGGATGGTGTCCGAGCTGTCCGACGGGTGCGAGGTGACCGCCTGCTACCTGGTGCACGAGAAGCAGCGCCGGGAGACCCGCTCCGCCAAGCCCTTTCTCCAGCTCACTCTGGGCGACCGCACCGGGACCATCACCGCCATGGTGTGGGACGACGCGGAGCGGCTGGACGCGCTGGTGGCCGCCGAGGAGGTGGTGGGGGTGCGGGGGCGCGTCTCCTCGTACAACGACCGGCTCCAGGTGACCGTGCAGTCGCTGGAGCTGCTGGACGCGGGGGACGACGACCTGGCGTTCTTCCTCCCCGCCTGCCCGCGCGACCGCGAGGCGCTGGCCCGCGAGCTGGACCGCCTGGTGAACACCGTGGAGGACGCGCCGCTGCGCGCCCTGCTGCAGCGCTGCCTGGGGAAGCGCACCACGCTGGGGCGGAGCTTCCGCACCCACCCCGCCGCCAAGCGCAACCACCACGCCTACCTGGGCGGGCTGATGGAGCACTCGCTCTCGGTGGCGCTCACCTGCGACCGGCTGGCCGCGCACTACATCGGGCAGGGGGCGCGCATCGACCGCGACCTGCTGGTGGCCGGGGCGCTGCTGCACGACATCGGCAAGGTGCAGGAGCTGAGCGCCAATCGCGGCTTCGGCTACACCGTGGAGGGGCAGCTCCTGGGGCACATCCTCCTGGGGCTCCAGATCGTCACCCGCGAGGCCGACGCCATCCCCGGGCTGGCGCCGGAGCGCCTCCTCCTGGTGCAGCACCTGATCGCCTCCCACCAGGGGCGGCTGGAGTGGGCCAGCCCCAAGGTGCCGCAGATGCTGGAAGCGCTGGTCCTGCACTACGCCGACGACCTGGACTCCAAGATGAACCCCGCCATCGCCCTCCTCGCCGGGGTGGAGCAGGGCGGGTGGACCCCGTTCGACCGGCACCTGGACCGCGCCCTCTTCAACCCGGCGCCCCCCTCGCTGGCCCGCGCTCCCGAGGTGGAGCCGGTGTCCCCCGAGGTGGCCGCCGAGGTCCTGATCGACCTGTTCCGCGGGTGACACCGACATGAAAGCGACTCCCACTCCCCCGGCCGACTCCCCCGTGGAGTCCCTCTTCCGCCAGCGCGACCAGCTCCAGGGGTGGATCTCCCGCCTGGGCGACGTGCAGGGGCAGGTACCCGGCCACGTGGCCGAGCGCGTGCGCCGCGACTACGAGGAGCGCCTGCGCGCCGTCACCGCCGAGCTCTCCACGCACCGGGGCGCCATCCTCGCCGACCTGGACGCCCGCCGCGCCGAGATGGACCACGCCGAGGAGCGCCGCGCGGCCGCCGCCGACGACCTGGAGGAGGTGCGGCTGCGCCACATGATCGGCGAGCTGGACGACGCGGCCTGGGAGGCGCGCCGCCCCGGGCTGGAGGGGGTGGTGGCCACCGCGGAGACCGAGGCCGCGCGGGCGCGCTCCGAGGTGGAGCGGCTGGACGGCCTCCTGCGCGGGCTGGACTCCGACCCGGCCGACGCGGGGGAGCCGGAGCCCGCCCCCGTGGTGGTGGCGGCCGCCGCGGCGGCCCCGGTCGTGGCGGCCGCCGCGCTCCCCGAGCGCGACGCCACCGACGACACCATCCCCGAGTTCGACGCCTTCCCCGGCGAAGCGGAGCCCGCCGCCGCCGGGGACGACGAGGCGACCGGCTTCGACCTGTCCTGGCTGGACGAGGTGGAGCAGGTGTCCGGCGGGCCCGCCCCGGAGGCCGGGGCGCCCGCGCCCGACGCCGCGCCCGCCGCGGACGGGGAGGACACCGCCGCCGGCGATCTGGCCTTCCTGGAGGAGCTGGACCGCGCCATCGCCTCGTCCGAGCCGGGGGAGGGCCCCGCCGACCCCGACCGCACCCTGGACGCCGACCGCGCCGGGATGCTGCTGTGCAAGGAGTGCGGCGCCATCAACGAGCCGCAGCTCTGGTACTGCGAGGTGTGCGGGTCGGAGCTGTAAGGCCGGCCGAAGGGGGCGTACGCGAAGAGGCCCGCGGAACCGGTGGGTTCCGCGGGCCTCTCACATCGCCGGCTCCGGTGCGCTCAGGAGCCGAGCTTGCCGAGCAGGGCGGTCAGGCGGGACTTGTCCCGCGCGGCCTTGTTGGGATGGATCAGGCGCTTGGCCGCGGCGCGGTCGAGCAGGGAGATCGCATCCTTGAGCGCCGTGCCCGCCGCCTCCGCGCTGTCCGCCTGGCGTACCTTGCGGATCGCGTTGCGAAGCCGGGAGCGTCGGGCCTTGTTGCGCTCGGCGCGGACCGCGCTGGTCCGCATCCGCTTCTCGGCGGACTTGACGTTCGGCAAACTGACCTCCGGTTGGATCGCGTTGTGTCGTGGAGCCCCGATTCCCGGGAGCTCGGAACAGGAAGACCGAAAAATATCGCAACTGCGCGCGGGTGTCAAGCGGCCGGGCGCGCGCTTTTGACAAGGGGGCGCGTGCCCGCTAGCTTGCCCGGCATGCAATATCCGCCCATCCCGCTTCCGGTTCCGGCCCCGTGACGGGCGTGGCGGAGCCGGCCGCTCCCGACCCGTACCAGGTCGAGCTGGACCGCTTCCAGGGGCCGCTGGACCTCCTGCTGCACCTGATCCGCAACCAGGACATCGACATCTTCGACATCCCCATCGCGCGGATCACCCGGCAGTTCCTGGCCGCCATCGGGGCGGTGGACCGGCTGGAGCTGGAGAGGGCGGGGGAGTTCCTGGAGATGGCGGCCACGCTGGTGCGGATCAAGGCGCAGATGCTCTTCCCCCGCCGCACCGAGGACGGCGAGGAGGAGGACCCCCGCGCCGAGCTGGTGCGGCGCCTCCTGGAGTACGAGCACTTCCGCGAGGCGGCGCGGCTCCTCGAGGACGCCGAGCGCGAGCGGGCGCGGCGCTGGCAGCGCGGGTGGCTGGAGGCCCGCCCCGCGCCGCCGCTCTCCTCCGTCCCGCTGGAGACCGGGTGGGACGAGGTGTGGGAGGCGGTGCTCCGCTTCGCCGCGCGCGCCGCCGAGCCCGAGCCCGGCTACCGCTTCACCGGCCGACCGGTGCGCATCGAGGAGAAGATGGAGCTGGTGCTGGGCGCGCTGCGGGACGCCCGTCGGGTGGAGTTCGCCACGCTGGTGTCCCCGTGGGGGACGCGGATGCACGCCGTGGTCTCGCTCCTGGCCTGCCTGGAGCTGGCCAAGCGGAGCGCGGTGCGGGTGCGCCAGGCCGGCCCCTTCACCCCGCTCTGGGTGTACCGCCGCAGGCGCGAGGAGGAAGCGGCGTGATCCCCGCCAGCCGGGTGGTGGAGGCGGTCCTCTTCGCCTCCCAGACGCCGCTCTCCCCCGGGGAGCTGGCGCGCGCGGCGGAGGAGCTGGACGAGGAGCGGGTGGAGGAGGCCGTCGCCGAGCTGCGCGCCGAGTACGAGCGCGAGGGGCGGGCCTTCGGGGTGTTCGAGGTGGCGGGGGGGTACCAGCTCCTCACCCGCCCGGAGTTCGCGCCGGTGCTGGAGCGCTTCGACAGCGTCCCGGCCAACGCGCGGCTCAGCGCCCCGGCGCTGGAAACGCTGGCGATCATCGCCTACCGGCAGCCGGTGGGTCGCGCCGAGATCGAGGAGATCCGCGGCGTGGGCGCGGGGGGCGTGCTCAAGACGCTCCAGGACCGCGAGCTGGTGGAGGTGGTGGGGCGGGGGGAGGGGCTGGGTCGCCCGCTCCTGTACGGGACCACGAAGCGCTTCCTGGAGCACTTCGGGTTCCGCTCGGTGGACGACCTTCCCAGGCCGGAGGAGCTTCCGGTGGTACTGTCGCGGAGAAGCGAGGAGACGAGCGCGAATGGCGGGTAGAGCGGGTAGACAGGGTGGCGGCGGGAACGCGGGCGGGGAGCCGGTCCGGCTCCAGGTGTTCATCGCGCGGGCGGGGCTCGCGTCGCGTCGCGCGGCCGAGGAGCTGATCGCGCAGGGACGCGTCTTCGTCAACGGCGAGATCGTGACCGCGCCGGGCACCAAGGTGGTGCCGGGGCGCGACCGCGTGGAGGTGGACGGGGAGATGGTCGCGACCGTCTCCGAGACCACCTGGGTGGCGCTGCACAAGCCCAAGGGGTACGTCACCACCCGCACCGATCCGTACGGGCGGAAGACCATCTACGACCTCCTCCCCCCCCGCTTCCACACCCTCTTCCACGTGGGGAGGCTGGACCGCGACAGCGAGGGGCTCCTCCTGCTCACCAACGACGGCCCCACCGCCAACCGCTTCCTGCACCCGCGCTTCGGCGCCACCAAGGAGTACCTGGTGGACGTGGTGGGGCACCCCACCTCCGAGGAGCTGCGCCGGCTGGTGTCGGGCGTGGAGCTGGAGGACGGGATGGCGCGCGCCGAGTCGGTGGAGCGCCTGCACCAGACCGACCTGGACACGTACCGCGTCCGCGTGGTGCTCAAGGAGGGGAAGAAGCGCGAGGTGCGCCGCATGATGGACGCCATCGGGCACCCCGTGCGCCGCCTGATCCGCCGCCGCTTCGGCCCCGTGGAGCTGGGCGA
Organism: uncultured Gemmatimonadales bacterium; assembly: GCA_963733105.1. Classification (GTDB taxonomy): domain Bacteria; phylum Gemmatimonadota; class Gemmatimonadetes; order Longimicrobiales; family Longimicrobiaceae; genus JAFAYN01. The sequence continues at coordinate 248,945 of CAVTCB010000023.1, forward strand.
GCTCCCCTCCGGGCGCTGGCGCATCGTCGCCCCCGCGGAGCTGCGCGGCGTCTCCCGCGACGACCGCTGACAAGACCGAACCCTTTCCCCACTTCAGATCGTTCATGGATATCCGAGGCTCACGCATCCTTCTGCTGGGTGGTTCCGGGCTCGTCGGGATGGCGCTGGCGCGCCAGCTCCTCCCGCTCAAGCCCGCGCTGGTGGTGGTGTCCGGCCTGACGCAGGGGGAGGTGGAGAGCGCGCTCGAGGAGCTGCGCGCCGACCCCGACGCCGAGGGGGTGGAGCTGGTGGGGGAGTGGGGGGACATCTTCCTCCCGCACGACCTCAAGGACCGCCGCCGCCTGGACATCGTGGGCGACCCGGCCGCGCGCTCGGTGATCCTGGACGACCTGATGGGGCCGCTCACCGACGACCTGATCGAGCGCTCCACGCTGGGGCGGATGCTCCTGGGGCACCGTCCCCAGGTGATCGTCGACACCATCAACACGGCGACGGTCTTCGCCTACCAGAACACCTTCGAGAGCGCGGCGCGGCTCCGCGAGCGGGCCCGGACCGAAGGGAGCGTGGACCTGGAGGCGGTGGAGCGGCACATGGCCACCATGTACCTCCCCCAGCTCATCCGGCACGTGCAGCTGGCGCTGGAGGTGATGCGGCGGGCGGAGACGCGCCTGTACATGAAGATCGGCACCGCGGGGACCGGGGGGATGGGGCTCAACATCCCCTTCACCCACTCCGAGGAGCGCCCCTCGCGGATGCTCCTGGCCAAGTCGTCCATCGCGGGGGCGCACACCCTCCTCCTGTACCTGATGGCCCGCACCCCGGGCGCCCCGGCCGTGAAGGAGATCAAGCCCACCGCGGCCATCTCCTGGAAGCGGATCGGCTTCGGGGAGATCACCCGCGGCGGGAAGCCGATCCGCCGCGTGGACTCCACGGCCCCGGTGGCGGTGCAGGGCGCCTTCGCGGAGACGGGCGAGGCGGGCGCGGAGCCCGCGTGGCGCGACACGGGCGAGGCGCTCACCGGCGTGTACCTGGACGCCGGCGAGAACGGGCTCTTCTCCCCGCCCGAGTTCGAGGTGCTGACCGCGCTGGGGCTGATGGAGTTCATCACCCCGGAGGAGATCGCGCAGAACGCCGTGCGCGAGATGCAGGGGCACCCCACCGGGCGCGACGTGGTGGCCGCGCTGGACGCCTCCACCTCCGGCCCCACCTACCGGGCCGGGGTGCTGCGCCAGGCCGCCATCTCCCGCATGGAGGAGCTGGAGCAGGAGAACGGGCTCGAGAGCGTCGCCTACGAGATGCTGGGGCCCCCCCGCCTCTCCAAGCTCCTCTTCGAGGCCGCCATCCTGGGGCGGCTCACCGGCGGCGCCTTGGACGCCACCCACGTCATGGACCCCGAGGCCGCCGCCGAGCGCGCGGAGCAGCTCGTCACCGAGGACGCCGAGCTGCGCACCTCCATCCTCTCCATCGGCCTCCCCATCCTCCTCCCCGACGGGGAGCGCCTCCTCCGCGGCGCCGACGTCAAGGTGCCGCCCGAGGAGGGGACCGGGTGGGAGTGGGCCGCCGAGAACGGGTGGGTGGACCTGCGCCCCGCCAACTGGGAGCGCTGGAGAGCGCGCGTGGAGACCATCCTGACCAAGCTGGAGACGTGCGGCGACGCCAGCGTGGGCTCCCGCTGGGACACCGAGCCCTGGGAGCGCGCCCGCCGCATCCGCCCCGGCGCGCTGGCCGCCTGGGTGTTCCGCCACGAGGACCGGGGAGAACGCATCAAGCGCTGAGGCCCCATGCCCGCCACCGTCCCGCCGTCGCTGATCCGGGAGCTCGCCAAGGGGTACACCCTGAGCGAGTTCTACCCGCTCACGCACCCCACGCTGGAGCAGGCGCTGGAGCGGCTGGAGCGCGACCTCCTCGCCCTGGGCGGGGAGCTGCGCGTGGAGGTGGACCCCGGCGGGCTGCGGGTGGGGAAGGAGTGGGCGGCGTGGCGCTCCCCGCACGTCGCCCGCTTCGCGTCACGGCTGGCGGGGCACGGCGTGCACTCCATCACCTTCCGGGTGGACGAGACCCACGCCGACGACCTGGGGCGCTTCCTCTCCGCCGCGGCGCTCCCGGTGAAGGTGGTGCGCGCCGTGGGCGGCTTCGTGAGCGCCCTGGCCGCGGCGGGGACGCGCGGCATCCTGGTCAACGGCATCCTCCCCGTCCCGGCCGAGAGGGAGGAGAAGCCCGGGCCCCGGGAGGGGAGCGGGGTCCACCTGGACGTGGCCCTCTGGTCCGCGCAGCAGATCTACGACCTGGTGCGCCAGACCGCCGTGCGCGCCGAGTCGGAAGACCTGGAGGCGCTGCGGCAGGAGCTGCTCTCCTCCGCCGACGCGGACCGCGTGCAGGTGACCGAGCGGCTCCGCCAGACCGCGCAGTGGACCGCCGAGCACGGCCGGCTGGGCGAGGTGGTGGCGCTGGTGATCCGGATGCGCGCCGACGCCGAGGAGCTGGCGAAGCGCGCCCCCGCGCACCGCGGCCCCGTGATGCTGGCGCTGCAGAAGGTGGCCACCCGCCCGGTGATCGACGAGCTGGTGGCGCGCCTGGGGAAGGCACGCGAGGACGGGGAGCGCGGCGAGATCCAGTCCACCCTCCTGCACGTGGGCGCGGACGTGGTCTCCCCCCTGGTGGCCGCGCTGGCGGACGCCGCCGACGTGTCCGCGCGCCGCGCCTACCGCGACGCGCTGGTGACGCTGGACCGCGTGGGGATCCCCCTCCTGGAGGACATGGTCCGCGACGAGCGCTGGTTCGTGGTCCGCAACATGGTCAACATCCTGGGGGAGATCCGGAGCGCCGAGTCGCTGGAGCAGTTCCAGCGCACCATCCGCCACTCGGACGCCCGGGTGCGGCGCGAGACGGTGCTGGCGCTCACCAAGCTGGGAGGCGAGGAGTCGGTCCCGCTCCTGGTGCGCGGCCTCGCCGACCCCGACGCCGGGATCCGCGGCGCCGCCGCGCTGGGGCTGGGGCTCTCCCACGCCCCCGGCGCCGTGGCCCCGCTCCTGGGGCGGCTGGCGCAGGAGCCGGACGCCGAGGCCGAGACCGAGATCGTCCGCGCCCTGGCCCGCATCGGCGACGCGCGCGCCGTCCCTCCGCTGGCCGAGCGTGCCGGGAGCGGGGGGTGGCTCTCCCGGCGCTCCGCGGCCTCCCGGGTGGAGGCCGTCCGCGCGCTCGGCGCCATCGGCGGCGACCGGGCGCGCGAGGTGCTGCGGAAGCTGGCCGCCGACCGCTCCCCCGAGGTCCGCGAGGCGGTGGAGCGCGCCCTCCGGGGCGAGCCCGTTCCCGTTCCCGAGGCGCGATGACTCCCGGCGCCCCGCCGCTCCCCGACTCCGCCCCCGTCCCCGCCTTCGCCTCGCGCATCACCGCCGAGGTGCACCGGCGCGTGGTGGGGCAGGAGTACATGATCGAGCGCCTCCTGATCGGGCTGCTCACGGGGGGGCACGTCCTCTTCGAGGGGCTCCCCGGGCTGGCGAAGACGCTCACGGTGCGCACCCTGGCCGAGGCGGTGCACGCCTCCTTTTCACGCATCCAGTTCACCCCCGACCTCCTCCCCGCCGACGTGGTGGGGACCACCATCTACGACGTCCGCACCGGGGAGTTCACCCCCCACCCCGGGCCCATCTTCGCCAACATCGTCCTGGCGGACGAGATCAACCGCGCTCCCGCCAAGGTGCAGGCCGCGCTCCTGGAGGCCATGCAGGAGCGGCAGGTGACCATCGGCGGGTCCACCTACCCGCTCCCGCAGCCGTTCCTGGTGCTCGCCACGCAGAACCCCATCGAGCAGGTGGGCACCTACCCGCTCCCGGAGGCGCAGGTAGACCGCTTCATGCTCAAGGTGCGCGTCGGATACCCCACGCGGGAGGAGGAGAAGGAGATCCTGCGGCGGATGTCGGGCGCGGACGAGATCCGGGTGTCGCCGGTGGTGACGCCGGAGGAGATCCTGGCGGCGCGGCGGACCATCGCGGGGCTGTACCTGGACGAGGCGGTGGGGGAGTACATCCTGGACCTGGTCACCGCCACGCGCGAGCCGAAGCGGTTCGGGCTGGGAGACCTGGAGCCGCTGATCGAGTTCGGGGCGTCGCCGCGGGCCACCATCGCGCTGGCCGTGTGCTCGCGTGCGCACGCGTTCCTGCGGGGGCGGGCGTACGTGGCCCCGGAGGACGTGAAGGCGATCGGGGCGGACGTGCTGCGGCACCGGGTGATCACCACGTACGAGGCGGAGGCCGAGGAGGTCACGCCGGACGACATCGTGCGGCGGGTGTTCGAGGCGGTGCGGGTGCCTTAGGTTTTTGATCGTGTAGGGGGGCCGCTGCGGAGCCCGGCAAACTGCGCCGGTCTCCTCCGCGGGCTCCGGGAGCCCCGGAAACAGCCCCGGGTCTCCCTGCGCCGGAGGGAGCCTCGCCAAACCGCCGGCGAGTCTCCCTCCGTTGATTTTTCGGGGTACTGATAAACGACAGTCGATTTCAGGAGCAGCATGCCCGTCGTCGAACGCACCGTCGAGATCCGGGCGCCGCAGGGGGCGCTCTTCGACCTGACGCAGGACTACTACCTGCGCACCGAGTGGGACCCGTTCGTGCGCGAGCTGCGCTTCCTGGACGGGGCCACCGAGGCGGCTCCGGGGGTGCGGGTGCTGGTGCGGGCGTGGAACCGGCTCTCCATGGAGGTGGAGTACGTCACCGTGCAGCGGCCGGACCGCGTGGCCGTGCGTATCACGCGGCCGAGGAGACGGACATCCTGCGGCGGGTGGGATCGCCGCAGATGACGGGGGATGCCTGAACGAGCCGTGATTCGCGGTTGGGACATCCATGTCCCACGGCTAGCGAAACACTGAGGGCTGGCTGGCACGCCAACTGCGGGACGCCAGCGAGGCAGAGCTAGCCGGGTGGCTACCGCGGGTGTATGCCGGGTGCCTCGTTCGGGAGACAGGCCATGCAGGACTGGCTGGAGCCGCTCGCCGGCGGCATCGTGCTCGCGATCACCTTGCTGGACGTGTTCCTCACCGTCCTGTACGCGCGTGCGGGCACCGGGATTCTCGCGCCGCGGCTTGCCCGGGGCGTGTGGCGCGTCTTCCGCGGGCTGTCCGGCGGAAGGCACGCCCGCATCCTCACTTACTGCGGTCCCGTTCAGCTCGTCGCGCTGGTGCTGATGTGGGGCGTGCTGCTGGCGCTCGGCTCCGGCCTCGTGATTCATCCCGCCCTCGGCACAGGCGTCAAGTCCAGCTCCGGCGCCACCGAAACCGATTTCGTCACCGCGCTGTTCGTCGGAGGCAGCAGCATGTCCATCGTGGGGGCCAGCGACTATGGCCCCACCACCCCGGGCTACAAGCTGCTGTTCCTGTTCAACTCGCTGGTGGGCATGTCGGTGACCTCGCTCACGCTCACCTACCTGATGCAGGTCTACACGGCCCTGCGCAGCCGCAACACGCTGGGGCTGATGGTGCAGGCGCAGAGCGGCGAAACCGGCGACGCCGCGGAGCTGATCGCGCGCTGGGGCCCGGAGGGACGCTTCGACGGCGGCTACAACAACCTGTCCACGCTGGCCGGCCAGGTCGCGGCGATCAAGGAGACGCACCATTTCTATCCCGTGCTGTTCTACTTCCGCTTCGAGGAACCTTTCTACGCGGCCTCGCGCATCCTGGTGGTCACTCTCGACGCGGCCGCCCTGATTCGCACCGCGCTGGATCCGCGCGAGCTGGGCTGGCTGCAGAAATCCGCGGGCCTGGCCGAGCTCGAGCGGGCCGGCGCCCTGCTGCTGCGCACCCTCAACCAGAACTTTCCGGTGCGCCATGGGCCCTCCGCGGACAGCCCGGAGTCGCGTGAACGCGGGCGGCTGCGCTACGAGCGGGCCCTGCTGCGGCTGCGCGAGGCGGGCATCCCGACGCGCGAGGACCCGGAGGCCGGCGCGCGCGAATACGTGGAGTTGCGGGCGAACTGGGAACCGGGCATCGAAGCGGTCGCGCCTGCGCTCGGCTACCGCATGGAAGAAGTGGACACGGCGGGTTACGGCGGGCGCCGTCGGAGCGGAGGAGGGGAGACGGGCTAGTTGCCTGATCCCATGTGTCCAGTACCTCCGCGGGCAGTGACTGAATCAGCGCCCGCGCTCCCGCCTGCTCCATCGCCCGTCCGGTTCCCGGAAGGCATGTAGCCTGCGTTCGACGACGGAGAATCAGGTGAATACCGCGGCCCGGTCGGCTCTGCGCTACAGGCAGGAAGAAGAACCAGTGCGAGGGCGAGGAGATAAAACGAATGGCGCATAGAAGAACTCCTGAAGAGAGTTGAAGGCTCGGGAGATTTCCGAGCCTTCAAACATATAGGTCTTATGTCCGGTTTCCATGCCTTTCCGGCGACGCACCAATATGGGACCGATTTGTCCCAACCGGCCTAAGTGGCGTGTAGCGTGACCGCAGGAAACTGACCGTCCCCCACAGAGACATGCTCGAACTCACCGAGAGGTCAGCAGAACCGAATCCCTGTACTTGACGCGTTTCTCTCTCCTCGAGCACAGGCAGCATTAAAGTATGGCGCATGCCGCACTGGCGGAGTTATCCTGTCGGATAGTGTACTCTCTGGCTACTTTCCGCGGGAGCCCTCAATGTCCGACCCCACGCCTGGCGGTATCTCAGCAGAGCCCCGACGGAGACGCCACATACTCCACCCCATCCCGCCGGCTCCGAGCTGGCGGGAGGAGTTCGGCGCAGTCAGGGACATCGCCGACGGGGACCTGGCGGTGTCCCTCTGGCGTGCATTGCGGAACGTGCGCCTCTGGGCGGAAACGGACCCGGAGACGCGTCGGCACCTGTTCCACCTCCCCACGACCGCCACGCAGGAAGCGCTGGGAAGGGCATGTGCTGCGGCACCCCAGCTCGTCGAAGCATTCGGAACCTTTACCTACCTGCTCCGCTCACCAGGCCAGATCAGCACGACACAGATCGCAGAAGCGTGTCGGCAGGTCTACGAGTGGGCGGAGGCACGTTCAATGATGCTGGTTGCGGTGTACTTCGCCGAGGCGGCCGCGATCGTGGACCCGGAGAACCCGGTCCTGGCGAACAACGCCGGGTACGTCTGCCGACGCGCTTCGGTCGATGAGCGTTCCGGTATCTGGTACCTGCGTGCCTTCGGGCTGGCGGTCCGGCTCAGGGGCCGGCAGGAGACCGTGAGCCGCGAGGAATCCCTCCGAGCATTGCTCGGGTACGGGACCCTCCTGCTGACCTGGGGACGGCTCGAAGAGGCAAAGCAATACTACGAACAGGCTGCGAAGAGGGCAGAACGAACCGGTCGCCGGAGGCACGCTGCGAAGGCGAAGCACGACCTGCTGACTTTCGCAGCAGAGGTCGGGACCTACCAGGAGGGGGAGCCGTATGCGAGGGATGCACTGGATCTGTACCCGATTCACGATCCACAACTCCCAGCCCTGGCGCACGACTGGGCCTACCTCCTGATTCGTTTTCACCACTACAGTTGCGCGGTACCTATCCTCGAGCTTGCCGTAATGCGGGCTCACAAGCCGGCGATCCAGATGCTGTTCTGGTCCACGCTGGGATGGGCGGCAGCGGGAGCCGGCAGACGAGACCGCTTTCAGAAGGCGAAGGAAGAAGTCCTACGACGCATCGTGGCCTACGACGAGTTTGCCCCCGGTGCCTTGTACCATCTCGCGGAGGGCGCCCGTCTCTGCGGCGCATGGGAGGAGGCCGAGCAGTACCTGGCGCAGGCCCTGGAAATTGCCCGGGAGCGGAACGAGGCACTGCTGGAGCGTGAGGCGCTGGAACTGCTGGACAAGGTGGTCGCCCGGGAACCTGCGCCCCGCGACGCCACTCCGCCGAACCCCGACAGCGTGCGCATACTGACGCGCCGCTTTTCGGCTCGGCTACGGAACCTGAAGGTCCCGGACCCCGACGAGTCCGGGACCGATCCCGCCCATGCAAGTGACTGAGTGATCGTATTGGCCTAGCTGCCGGAGCCCACGGTGTGGCTGCCTCCGCGGTTCGCAGTACCGTCATCGGCCGTCGTCTCCGTCAGGGGGGTGACGGCCGAAGTGCTGTCCGATCCGAAACGACTGCCGGACCCGACCGTGTGCGAGCCACCGTCGTAACGAGGCCCTTCCGGGGCGACGAGCGTCCCGGAGTCGCTGCATGCGGCGAGGCCCGCACCCACGATGCAGACGACAAGGATGGTGCGCAGGTTCTTCATGGTTCCGTCCTGTGGAGGGAGTGAGCGGGAGCGTTTACAACGTCTACGTTACCCCTACCACACCCAATCCGCCAGCAAGGACCACCAGCGGGAAGAGACTGTACAGCACATCGGCTCTCTCGCAGGGTATACGCGTAAGCGAAGCACCGCCGCGAATACGCCACGTGGCGACACTGCGCATGAGCACCCGGAAGGGTGAAGACCTGCCGGTGGAGCCGTTCCGCAGTTCAGTCCGCGAAGGCGGACTTCGTGCCGTCGTTGCAGCGAATTCATTCGCCCGGCGCCGGGGCCCGCTTCCTGCCATCCTCCCGCCTGACCCCGATCTCACGTCCGAGGTCCCTCGTCCGCGTCGCAGCCGATGCCCCCGACCGACACCGCCGCCGCGCATCCCCACCCCCACGCCGTCCCGCCCGAGGTGCTGCGCCAGGTGCGCAGGATCGAGCTGCGCACGCGCCGCGCGGTGGACTCGCACTTCAGCGGCGAGTACCAGTCGGTGTTCAAGGGGCAGGGGCTGGAGTTCGTGGAGGTGCGCGAGTACCTCCCCGGCGACGACGTGCGCACCATCGACTGGAACGTCTCCGCGCGCACCGGGAAGCCGCACGTCAAGCGCTACGTGGAGGAGCGCGAGCTCACCATGCTGCTGCTGGTGGACCTCTCCGCCTCCATGCGTTTCGGGACGCGGGAGCGCTTCAAGGCGGAGCTGGCGGCCGAGGTGGCCGCGGTGCTCGCCATGTCCGCCGTGCGCAACAACGACCGCGTGGGGCTGCTCATCTTCACCGACCGCGTCGAGCTCTTCCTCCCCCCGCGCAAGGGGCGCCGCCACGCGCTGCGGATGATCCGCGAGCTGCTGTCGTGCGAGCCGGCGGGGCGGGGGAACGGCGCCCCGGACGCGCTCGGCTACGCCATGCGCGTCCTCCGCTCGCGCTCGGTGGTGTTCCTGTTCTCCGACTTCCGCTTCGGCGCGGAGTGGGAGGGCTTCGAGCGCGCGCTGCGCACCGCGTCGCGGCGCCACGACGTGGTGGCGGTGCGCCTCTCCGACGCGCGCGAGGAGGCGCTCCCGGACCTGGGGATCGTGCGCGTGCGCGACCCGGAGACGGGGGAGCAGCTGGTGCTGGACACCGGCCGCGCGGACGTGCGGGAGGCGTATGCGCGCGCCGCGGGGGAGGAGCGGGAGCGCGGGAGCCGGCTCTTCCGCCGGCTCGCGGTGGACGAGGTGGCCCTCCGGCCGGGGGAGCCGTACACCGCCGCGCTCCTGGCCTTCTTCCGCCGCCGGGAGACCCGCCTGCGCAGATGAGCGCCGCGCGAGTCCTCGCCCTCCTGGCGGCGGCCCTTTGCGCCTCCGTCCCGGCTCCCGCGCAGGCGGTCGCCGCCGCGCCGACCTTCGTGTCCGCGGCACGGCCGGACACGGTCACGGTGGGCGACCGCTTCCTGGCCGTCGTCCGGGTGAGCGTGCCTGCGGGCGTGCGCGTGGTGCTGTCGGTGCGCCCGGTGGGCGGGTCCGACGTGCAGTCCGTGGGGCCGGCCATCAACCGGAGCAGCCCGATCTCGCGCGACCTCGCCGTGGCGTACCCGATGGTGGCGTGGCGGCCGGGCGCGCTCGCCGCCCCGCACGCGGTCGCGCGCGTCACCTACGGGGACGGCCGGGTCCAGGACCTCCGCGTCCCGCTGCGCGTCCCCTTCGTCCGCTCCGTCCTCCCCGCCGACACCGCGGGCGTCGAGCCGCGCGGCCCGAAGGATGTGGTCGGCCGGCGGTGGGACCCGCGCCTCGCGCTGATCGCCCTCGCCGCCGCCGCGGGGCTCCTCCTCCTCTGGGTTGCCGTCTCCCGTCTGGTCCGGTGGATTCGCCGCAGGCGCGTCCCGGGACCGGTCGACCCGCGGGCACGCGCCCTGGCGGCGCTGGACCTCGCCAGGCCGCTCGTGGAGAGGGGAGAGTGGAGGGCGCTCCACACGCGCACCTCCGGGGCGCTGCGCGAGTACCTGGGCGCGCTCTCGCCGCGCTGGGGGGCCGACCTGACCACGTGGGAGATCGTGCGCGCGCTGGAGGAGGACGGCGTGGACGCCGACGAGGCGTCGCACCTGGAAGCGCTCCTGCGGGAGGCGGACCGGGTCAAGTTCGCCCGGGGGGAGTCGGACCCGCGGGCGGCGCTGGAGCACTGGGAGGGGGCGCGGCGGTGGGTGGGGTCCTTCGCCCCGGCCGCCGCGGAGCCGGCGGAGCGCGTCCCGGAGGAGGTGGGCGCGTGAGCCTGGAGCTGGTCCACCCCTGGGCGCTGCTGCTCCTCCTCCTCGTTCCCGTGCACCTCCTCCGGCTGCGGCGGACCCGGCCGCGCGCGCTCCCGCTCCCGGGCGCGGGCGGCCCGGCGCGCCTCCGGTCGCGCGCGGCGGTCCGGTGGGCGCGGCTCCCGGAGCTCCTGCGCGTCCTGGCCTTCGCGCTCCTGGTGGTGGCGCTGGCGCGCCCGCGCACGGGCGCCTCGGTGCGGGAGGAGCGCGCGGAGGGGATCTCCATCGTGGTGGCGATGGACGTGTCGTCGTCCATGCTCGCGGAGGACTTCCGCCCGGCCAACCGGCTGGAGGTGGCGAAGCGGACCACGCTGCGCTTCATCCGGGGGCGCCGGCACGACCGCATCGGGCTGGTGGCGTTCGCGGCGGAGGCGCTGACGCAGGTCCCCACCACCACCGACCACCCGCTCCTCTTCGACGCGCTCCAGGCGATGCAGCCGGGGGTGCTGGAGGACGGGACGGCGATCGGGATGGGGCTGGCGACGGCCGTGAACCGGCTCCGCGCCGTCCCGGGGGAGTCCCGGGTGGTGATCCTGCTGAGCGACGGGGAGAACAACGCGGGGGAGATCGACCCGCGGGACGCGGCGCGCGCCGCGGCGGCGCTGGGCGTGCGCGTCTACACGGTGGGGGTGGGCTCGCGGGGGGTGGCGCGCGTCCCGGTGGCGCGGAGCGCGTCGGGGCTGCGCTACGCCTAGCTCCCGGTGCGCATCGACGAGGCGCTCCTGGGCGACGTGGCCCGCGCCACGGGGGGGCGGTACTTCCGCGCCACCGACCCGGAGGGGCTGCAGCGGGTGTTCGCGGAGATCGACCGGCTGGTGAAGACCCCGGTGGAGGTGCGGCGCCGCGTGCGCCACACCGAGCGCTGGCTCCCCTTCCTCCTGGCCGGGGCGCTCCTCCTGGCGCTGGAGTGGGGGGCCCGCGGCTCGCGGAAGGGGGCGGTGCCCGCGTGACCTTCGGACACCCCTGGCTCCTCGTCCTGGCGCTCCTCCTCCCGCTGGCCGTCGGCGCCGGGATGGCGCTGGCCGCGCGGCGCCGGCGCCGCGCGGCGGAGGCGTTCGGGGAGCGGGCGTTGCTGGCGCGGATGACGGGCCGCGACCCGCACGCGTGGCCGTGGTGGCGCGCGGCGCTCCTCCTCCCGGCGGCGGCGGCGCTCGGCGTGGCCGCGGCGGACCCGCGGTGGGGGGAGGAAGGCGACGGGGGCGCGGCGGGGGGGGCGGAGGTGGCGCTGGTGCTGGACGCGTCCAACTCCATGCTGGCGGAGGACGTCCGGCCCAGCCGGCTGGAGCGCGAGCGCGCCGCCGCCCGCGCCCTGGTGCGCGGCCTCCCGGGGAGCCGGATCGGGGTGGTGGCCTTCTCGGGGAGGGGGTACGTCCTCTCTCCCCTCACTTCGGACGCGGGGGCGCTGGAGCTGTACCTGGACGCCCTCTCGCCGGGGATCGTGACGCAGGGCGGCTCCTCGCTGGCCGCGTCCATCCGCCAGGGCGTGGCGCTCCTGGGCGACTCCGCGCGCGGCGGGAGGGCGCTGGTGCTGATGACGGACGGCGAGGCGCTGGAGGAGCGCGGGGAGGTGCTGGAGGCGGCGCGCGAGGCCGGGCGCCTGGGAGTCGCCGTCCACGCGGTGGGGATCGGCACGGCGGGGGGGGCGCGGGTCCCGGACGTGGACCCGGTGACGGGCGCGCGCCGCGGCTTCAAGACGGAGCCGGACGGCTCGGAGGCCGTCTCCCGCCTGGACGAGCCGCTCTTGCGGGAGGTCGCCCGCGAGAGCGGGGGCGCCTACTACGCCCTCTCCGACCCCGGCGCCCCGGAGCGCCTCCGCCGCGCCCTGGCGCCCCGCGCGGGAGCCGGGCGCGCCGCGGGAGCCGGGGCGCCCCCGGGCTACGAGTGGCCCCTGGGGCTGGCGCTGCTCCTCCTGGCGCTCGACACCGCGCTCGCCTCCCCCGGCCGTCGACGAGCCCTCCCCGTGGCAGCCGCGGCGCTCCTCCTGGCGGGGTGCGACCCGGGGACGCGGCACTACCGCCGGGGCGAGTACGCGGAGGCGGCGGAGGCGTACGGCCGGGAGCTGGCTCGCGGCGGCGACTCCGCCCGGCTCCGCTACGACCTGGGGACGTCGCTGCACCGCCTGGGGCGCCACGACGAGGCCCGCGCGCAGCTGGAGGCCGCCGCCGCGTCCGGCGCCCGCGCCGTCCGCCCGCGCGCCTTCTACAACGCCGGCAACACCGACCTGGAGCCCGTCTTCCGCCTGCAGGCGCCCGACTCCGTCCGGCGCGCCCGCCTGGAGCGCGCGGCCGGCGCCTACCGGCGCGCCCTCCTCCTCCGCCCGGACGACGCGGATGCCAAGTGGAACCTGGAGCTCACCCTCCGCCTGCTGGAGCGGAAGCCGCCTCCTCCGCCCGCGGGCGGAGGGGGTGGCGGCGGCGGAGGGGGCGGCGGTGCCGAGGAGGACCCGGAGCCCGCCGCGGGCGGCCTGACGCGCGCGCAGGCCGAGCGCATCCTGCAGGGAGCGGAGGAGGAGGAGCGCCAGGTGCGGCGCGAGAAGCTGCGGAAGGCGCAGCCGCGGCCGAGGACGGTGCGGGACTGGTGAACGAGCGACGGGGCGGCGCCGCGATGGCATCGCTCCGTCGGCATCCGTGTGTGGGTCGTCGGCGGGGCGCTCCCTCCGGAATCCGCCAACTCGCTTCGCTCAAACAGTGCGGATTCCTCCGGGAGCACCCCACCTCCTCCCGCGTGTGGCTTCTACTACAACTCACCGTAGGGTAAGCAGTTGCGTGAGGGATGCGAGCCCGGAGGGGCGAGACCCGGCGTAGTTTGCCGGGGCTCGACTCCGTTGGGAACGGTTGTATCGTTCCCTACGGAGCCGCAGCCCGACCCCCGCGCCAGCGGGGGGCACGCCCGAACCCTCGAACCGAAAACGGCCTCACGCAGCCCGCAGCCACTGGGCCAGCTCCCGCAGCGTGGGCTTCTTCCCGGTGCTCAGGATCCCCACCCGGTAGATCTTCCCGGCCACCCAGGTCACCAGCAGCACCGCCAGCAGCGTCCCCGCCAGCGAGCCGGCGATCTGCCAGGCGGGCACCGCCGCCGCCGCCATCCGCATCGGCATGGTGACCGGGGCGGTGAAGGGGATCATCCCCAGCACCGTGGCCGTCCGCCCCAGCGGGTCGCTGATCACCTGGCCGATGAAGATCATGGGGGCGATCAGCGGGAGGAGCGCCACCGTCTGGAACTGCTGCGCCTCCTGCTCGCTGTTGACCGCGGCGCCCACGGCGGCGAAGAGCGCCGCGTACAGGAAGAAGCCGAGCAGAAAGAAACCGACCGCCGCGGCCAGCATCCACGGGTCCACGCTGAACTCCGCCATGGCGTCGGCCGGGAGGCCCAGGCGCTTGGCGATCCCGCCCGGACTGCGTGGCGGCCAGCGTCCCCAGCAGCGCCCAGATGCCGACCTGGAGGATGGCCACCGCGCCCACGCCCAGGATCTTCCCCGCCATGAGGTGCGTGGCCCGCATGGAGCTGACGATCACCTCCACGATGCGGTTGGTCTTCTCCTCCAGCACGCTCCGCATGACGTTGATCCCGTACAGGATCACCAGCATGTAGACCATGAAGCCCAGGATGTACCCCAGGAAGAAGCTGGACTCGGCGCTCCCGGCCTGCTCGCCCTCCGCCGTGACGCGCGAGGCGCGGACCTCCACGGGGCGCAGGAGCGTGGCCACCTCGGTGACGTCCAGCCCCTGCTCGCGCATGCGCGCCGCCTGCACCGCCTCGGTGACGGCGCGGCGGATGTCGCGCTCCACGCGGAAGTTGGAGACGTTGCGCGCCCGGTAGTCGATGGCGCTGCTCCGCACCACGTCCGGGCCGAGGTGCACGTAGGCGTCGATCTCCTCGGCGACCACGCGCCGGTTGAGCCCCTCGCGCGCGGCGGCGAGCGGGCCCGCCACCCGCTCCACGCGGTAGGTGTAGGCGTCGTCGTCGCTCGCGGGGGCGGGGCGGGAGAGGGCGCGCACCACCTGCTCGCCGATCCCGGCGGGGGCCTCGTCCACCACCACCAGCGTGCGCGTGCCGCCGCCCGTGCCGAGCATGGCGGGAAGGAGCGTCAGCCCGCCGACGAAGAGGGGGAGGAGGAGGGTGCTGAGGACGAAGCCGCGCGAGCGGACGCGCTCCATGAACTCGCGCTTGAGGACGATCAGCATCTCAGACACGCGCGGTCTCCGGGAGGCGGTGCGGGGTGGCGGCGTCGCCCACGCGGGCGACGAAGATCTCGTGCAGCGAGGGCTGCACCCGCTCGAAGCGGGCGAGCGGCGGCGTCCAGCGCGTTCAGCGCGGCCACCAGCTCGCGCGCGTCGGCGCCCGGGCGCCAGCTCCACCTCCCAGGCGTCGCCCACGGGGACCGGCTCCCCGAAGCGGCCGGCGCGGCGGAGCGCCTCCAGCCCCGGCGCGGGCTCGTCGAAGGAGAAGCGGAACCGGTCGGTCCGGTTGGCGCGCTTGACCTCGCGCAGCGGGCCGTCCAGCACCTTGCGCCCCTGCGCGATGATGCAGACGTGCTCGCACAGCTCCTCGGCCTGCGCCATGTTGTGCGTGCTGAAGATGACCGTCTTCCCCCGGCGGCGCACGTCCAGGATGGTGTCGCGGAGCACCTCCTGGTTCACCGGGTCCAGCCCGGAGGCGGGCTCGTCCAGGATGAGCAGGTCGGGGTCGTGGATCACGGTGGTGATGAACTGCACCTTCTGCTGCATCCCCTTGGAGAGCGTCTCCACCTTGGCGGCGCGCCAGTCGCCCAGCCCCATCCGCTCGATCCAGAGCGCGCCCTCGGTGCGGGCGGCGCGGCCGTCCATCCCCTTGAGCTGCGCGAAGAAGACGATGACGTCCAGGACCTTCATCTTGCGGTACAGCCCGCGCTCCTCGGGGAGGTAGCCCACGCGGCGCAGCACCTCGCGCCCGCGCTCGGGGTCGCTCCCCAGGAGCGAGACGCTCCCGGAGTCGCGGATGATGATGTTCATCACCATCCGGATGGTGGTGGACTTCCCGGCGCCGTTGGGGCCCAGGATGCCGTAGATGGACCCTTCCGGGACCGCCAGGGAAAGGTCGTCCACGGCCGTGTGGCCGGAGTACCGCTTGGAGACGTGCTCCAGCAGGAGGGCGTGTCGCATCGGGGAGCGTGGATTGTGAGGATGCCGGGTCCGGAGACCGACCGTACGGGCCGGCGGGGAGCCCGGTTTCGGGCGGGTGGGGCCGCGGTCGGAAAGGTACACTCCCGGGAGGGAGGCCGCAAAGCGGGGAGGCGGTTGCCGGAGCGGCGGGGGGGCGGTAGTATCCTCCCCGCACCGACCACCGGAGAGCCCCGTGAGCGACTATCCCAACCTGACCGTCATCGACCACCCGCTGGTGCAGCACAAGGTCACCGTGCTGCGCCGCAAGGACACCTCGAAGAAGAAGTTCAAGGAGCTGGTGGACGAGATCGCCATGCTCATGGCGTACGAGGTGACGCGCGACCTCCCGCTGGCGCCGGTGGAGGTGGAGACGCCGCTGGAGACCACCACCCAGATGGCGCTCAGCGGGAAGAAGCTGACGCTGGTCCCCATCCTCCGCGCGGGGCTGGGGATGGTGGACGGGGTGCTGCGGCTGATGCCCTCGGTGCGCGTGGGCCACATCGGCCTGTACCGCGACCACGACACGCTGCAGCCGGTGGACTACTACTTCAAGATCCCGCCGGCGCCGGGGTCGCGCGACTTCATCCTCCTGGACCCGATGCTCGCCACGGGCGGCTCGGCCTCGGCGGCGGTGACGTCGCTGAAGCGCGCGGGGGCCACGCGCGTGCGCTTCATGTGCCTGGTGGCGGCGCCGGAGGGGGTGCGGCGGATGCAGGAGGACCACCCGGACGTGCAGGTGTTCGCGGCGGCGCTGGACCGGGAGCTGAACGACGTGGGCTACATTCTTCCCGGTCTGGGGGACGCGGGGGACCGGCTGTTCGGGACGAAGTAGTTGCTTTGACCGCCGGTTTCGGGCGTGCCCCCGCTGACGCGGGGTCGGGCTGCGGCTCCGTAGGGAACGATACAACCGTTCCGGCAACGGAGTCGAGCCCCGGCAAACCGCGCCGGGTCTCGCCCCTTCGGGCTCGCATCCCTCACGCAACTTCCTCCTGCGCCCGTAGTTGAGTCAGACGGGGCGGCGCCATCGCGGCGCCGCCCCGTCGTGTCGTTGCAGGCTGTCCCCTGTCCCCTGTCCCCTGTTCCCTATCTGACGAACGCTTCCCGGACGCCGCCGTCCACCGGCAGCATGCAGCCCGTCGTGCGCGACGAACGGTCGGAGGCGAGGAAGAGCACGGCCTCGGCCACGTCCTCGGCGCGGACCTCCACCCCCAGCAGGGTGCGCGAGCGGTAGAAGTCGCCCAGGCCCGCGGGGTCGATCCCGTGGGCGCGGGCGCGCTCCGGGGCGATGTCGGCCCAGAGGCCGGAGCCCGCGAAGACGGCGTCGGGGTTCACCATGTTGACGCGCACGCCGAGCGGGCCGCCCTCGATGGCCGCCACGCGCGCCAGCTGCGCCTCCGCCGCCTTGGCGGCGCTGTAGGCCGCGAAGTCCTTCCCCGGCGCCGTCACGTTCTTGGTGGCGACGAACACCAGGTTGCCCCCCGTGCCCTGCCGCCGGAAGAGGCGGAGCGCCGCGCGCGCCACCAGGAAGTGACCGGTGGCGTTCACGGCCAGGCTCCGCTCCCAGTCGCCCAGCTCCAGCGACTCGATGGGGGCGCAGTGGGCGACGCCCGCGTTGGACACCACCAGGTCCACCCCGCCGTACTCCAGGGAGGCGCGCTCCAGCGCCGCCTCCACCTCGCGCTCCCGCGTCACGTCCAGCGCGTGCGCCACCGCCGCCCCCGCGCCCTCCCGCTCCACGATCTCCGCCGCCAGCGCCTCGAGTTCCGTCCCGCCGAGGTCGGTGACCACCACCTGCGCACCCGCGGCGGCCAGCCGCAGCGCCGCCGCCCGCCCGATCGCGCCGGCGGCCCCCGTCACCAGCGCCACCCGCCCCGCCAGCTCCCGGTCGGGCGGCGCGAGCGTCAGCTTGTACAGCTCCAGCGGCCAGTACTCGGCCCGGAACGCCTCCCCCTCCGGGAGGGAGCGGTAGCCGCCCAGCCCCTCGGCGCCGGCCATGATCCCGATGGTGTGCAGGTAGATGTCGCGGGCCAGCTCCGCCGCGCGCGGGGTCGGCCCCGTGGTCCACATCCCGATCCCGGGGACGAGCACCACCCGCGGCGCGGGCTCCAGCACGGGCTCGTCCGTGCGCCACCGCTCCACGTACGCCAGGTAGTCCGCCCGCCAGCGCTCCAGCGCCTCCCGGAAGCGCGCGGCGGTCCCCTCCGCGTCGGCGGGGTCGTCCACCTCCACCCAGAGCGGGAGCCGCTTGGTGGTGAGGATGTGGTCCGGCGTCGCCGCCCCCGCCGCCGAGGCCTCCCGCGCGCGCGGCGAGCCCACGAAGTCCAGCACCTCCGGGGTGTCGGTGAGCCGGGCCACCACGCGCCGCGTGCCGCACAGCGCGCCGCGGATGGCGGGCGCCAGCGCCGCCGCGGCGCGCCTGCGCGCGCCGTCGTCCAGCCGCAGCCGCGCGTCCGCCGTGAAGACCGGCCCGCGCGACCGCGCCTCCACGTGCTCCCGCGCGCGGGCCACCAGCTCCAGGTGCCGGCGGTACGCCTCCTCCGGCGTGTCCCCCCAGGTGACGGCGCCGTGGTTGAGGAGGACCAGCCCGAGCGCGTCCGGGCGGGCCCGCGCGGCCTCGCCCACCTCGCGCGAGAGGAGGAAGCCGGGGCGGCGGTACGCCACGTGGAGCACCTCGTCGCCGAAGGCCTCCCGCAGCGCCCGCTCCGGGTCGGGCGTGTTCACCAGCGCCAGGACCGCGTCGGCGTGCGAGTGGAACACGCTGGCCGCGGGAACGAAGGCGTGCAGCAGCGTCTCGATGGAGGGGCGCGGCGAGCCGGGCTCGGTGAGGCAGCGCGCCAGGTACGCCACCATCTCCTCGTCCGTCATCTCCCCGCGGCCGAAGAGCGGGAGCACGTCGTCCAGTCGCACCCCCGCGAAGTCGCCCCGGCGGATGGTGGCCAGGTCCGAGCCGCTCCCCTTGACGCGCAGCACCGCGAGCGGGCGCCCCAGCACGTCGGTCTCCACGGTCTTGAGCGAGGTGTTGCCGCCGCCGCGCAGCACCAGCGAGGGGTCGGCGCCCACCCGGCGCGAGAAGCGGACGAGGGCGTCCAGCGGCTCCCCGGCGTCGGGGAGCACGGCGGCGTCGGGAGCGGGGTCGAGGGTCGCGGACATCGGGCTCAGGGAAGGAGGACGGGGGACGGGGCGGGGAAGCACGCGGCCGGGAGCGCGCCCCCGGCGAAGACGCCCCGGTCGGTGACGTAGGCGCTCACCAGTCTCGCCGGCGTCATGTCGAACGCCGGGTTGCGGGCGGGCGAGCCGGGGGCCGTCACCCGGACGCGGCGCAGCGTCCCCGTCTCGTCGGGCCCGGTCTGGTAGTGGACCTCCTCCTCCGGGCGCTCCTCGATGGGCACCGCCGCGCCGTCGGGCACCGCCGCGTCGAAGGTGGAGGGCGGCGCGGCGACGTAGAAGGGGATGCCGAACTCCCGCGCGCAGACCGCCTTGGCGAGCGTCCCCACCTTGTTCACCACGTCCCCGTTGGCGGCGATCCGGTCCGCGCCCACGATCACCAGGTCCACCTCGCCGCGGCTCATCAGGAAGGCGGCGGCGTTGTCGGCGATCACGGCGTGCGCCACCCCCTCGCCGGCCAGCTCCCAGGCGGTCAGCCTCGCTCCCTGGGCGCGGGGGCGCGTCTCGTCCACCCACACGTGCGGCCGCCGTCCCGCCGCCGCGGCCGCGTAGACGGGCGCCAGCGCCGTCCCGTGGTCCACCGTCGCCAGCCACCCGGCGTTGCAGTGGGTGAGGACGCGCGCCCCCGGCCCCACCAGCGACGCGCCGTGCTCGCCGATGCGGCGGCAGCTCGCCACGCTCTCCTCCGCCAGCTCGCGGGCGGCTTCCAGGGCGGCCTCCACCGCGGCGGCGGGCCCCGGGGCCGCTTCGGCGGCGGACCAGACGCGCTCCGTGGCGTGGAAGAGGTCGCGGGCGGTGGGGCGGGTGGCCTCGATGGTGGCGCGCGCGGCGCGCGCGTGCGGCCACGGGTCCCTCGCGCCGCCCTCCAGGAACGCCTGCGCCAGGGCGAACGCCGCCGCCGCGCCGATGGCCGGCGCTCCGCGCACCGTCATGCGGCGGATGGCGTCGGCGGTCGCGCGGTGGTCGGGGCAGGCCTCCACCGCGAAGGCGAAGGGGAGGCGGTTCTGGTCGATCAGGTGGACCGTGGCGCCGTCCATCCGGACGGTGCGGTAGGCGGTGCCGTGGACGCGCATCGTGGCCCGGTTGGGGGTGGACGGGGGAGCGCGCGGAAGAGGGGCGCGCCGAATGATAAGCCGGGCGTGCGGGGATCGTCCAGCGGGGGCGTGGCTCGGTTGAACTCCGGCGGGGAAGGGCGTATCTTGGTCGCGTCCGGCGTGGCGTGGAGCGCACGGCGCCGGCGCGGGGCCCATAGCTCAGCGGTTAGAGCAGGCGACTCATAATCGCTTGGTCGCAGGTTCGAATCCTGCTGGGCCCATCATTCCCCGGGGCGCCGCGTGAGCGGCGCCCCGGGAATCTTTCTGCCGCCGGCCATTCACGATCCCCCTCCGCCCCTCATCGCCCGCAGTGCCGCCGCCCGCTCCTCGGCCGACATCCCCCGCACCCTGAGCAGCATCCCGGCGACGGTCTCCGCCGCCCCCGGCCGCGTCTCGCCGGCGACGACGGCCTCCGCGAGCCCGGCCACCGTCGGCGTCCGGAACACCTGCCGCACCGGGACCTCCACCCGCAGCACCCGCATCCGCGCGACCAGCCGCGTGGCGAGCAGCGAGTGCCCGCCCAGGTCGAAGAAGGAGTCGTGCACCCCCACCCGCTCGGCTCCCAGCACCTCCTCCCAGATCCCCGCCACCACCTCCTCCACCCGCGTGCGCGGCGCCACGTACTCCGTCGCCGGCGCCAGGTCCGGCGCGGGGAGCGCCTTCCGGTCCAGCTTCCCCGAGGAGGTGAGCGGGAGCGCGTCCAGCACGACCACCGCCGAGGGGACCATGTACTCCGGGAGCCGTCCCCTCGCCCAATCGCGCAGCTCCGCCGCCTCCACCGCTCCCCCGGCGTCCGGGACCACGTACCCCACCAGGCGGTCCTCCCGCGCCACCACCGCCGCCTCCCGCACCCCCGGGTGCGCCTCCAGCACCGCCTCCACCTCCCCCGGCTCCACGCGGAAGCCGCGCACCTTGACCTGCTGGTCGATGCGCCCCAGGTACTCCAGCTCCCCCGTCGGCCGCCAGCGCACCCGGTCGCCCGTGCGGTACGCCCGCGCCCCCGGCTCCCCCGAGAAGGGGTCGGGGACGAAGCGCTCCGCCGTCAGCTCCGGCCGCCCCGGGTATCCCCGCGCCACCCCCGCGCCGCCGATCCGCAGCTCCCCCGGCATCGCCGGCGGCACCGGCTCCCCGCGCGCGTCCGCCACGTACACCCGCGTCCCCGCGACCGGTCGCCCGATCGGCGGCGCCCCGCCCGCCTCCACGCGGTGCGCGGTGGACCAGACGGTGGTCTCCGTGGGGCCGTACAGGTTCCACAGCTCGCCCACGCGCGGGAGGAGCCGCTCCGCCAGCGCGGGAGAGAGAGCCTCGCCGCCGCAGAGCGCGCGCAGCCCGGGCCGCCCCTCCCACCCCCCGTCCAGGAGCATCCGCCAGGTGGCCGGCGTGGCCTGCAGCACGGTGGCGCCGGCCGCGTCGAGCGCCCGGGCCAGGAGGAGCGGGTCGGCCGCGGTGGCGGGGTCGGCGAGCACGGTGCGCGCTCCCGCCACCAGCGGGAGCCACAGCTCCAGCCCCGCGATGTCGAAGGAGAGCGTGGTCACCGCCAGGAGCACGTCGTCCGCCGAGATCCCCGGCTTCCCGCGCATGGCGTCGAGGAAGGCGGCCAGCGAGCGGTGCTCCACCCCCACCCCCTTGGGCCGCCCCGTGGAGCCCGAGGTGTAGAGCACGTAGGCCAGGCTCCCGGGATCGACCCGGATCGCCGGGGGCGCGGGCGGGTGCGCGGCGACGGCGCCGCGCTCCGCGTCCAGCTCCAACCGCGGGACGCCGGGGGGGAGGCGCTCCGCCAGCGCCGACGAGGTGAGCACCAGCGCCGCGCCGGAGTCCTCCAGGAGGTAGCGCAGCCGGTCGGGCGGGTGGGCGGGGTCGAGCGGGAGGTAGGCGCCGCCCGCCCTGAGCACCGCCAGGAGCGCCACCGGCAGCTCCGGGGTGCGCTCCAGGCACACCCCGACGCGGGTCTCGGGGCCCACGCCGCGCGCCCGCAGGGCGTGGGCGAGCCGGTTGGCGCGCGCGTCCAGCTCCCGGTAGGTGAGCGCCTCCGGGCCGGCGACCACCGCCACCGCCTCCGGGGTGCGCGCCGCCTGCTCCGCCACCCGCTCGTGCACGAGGCGCGGGGACGGGGGCGCGGCCGGGCCCGCGCTCCACTCGCGCAGCACGCGGTCGCGCTCCGCCTCCGTCGCGAGCGGGAAGTCGAGGACGCGCCGCCCCGGGTCGGAGGCCGCGGTCTCCAGCAGGAGGACGAAGGCGTCGGCGACGCGCTCCAGCGTGGAGGCGTCCCACAGCTCCTCGCGGTACACGAAGCCGACGCCGAGCCCCTCCTCGCCCTCCGCCACGGAGACCGCCAGGTCGAACTTGGCCGCCCCGCCGCCGCCCCGCACCGGCTCCACCCGCATCCCGCCGAAGGGGAGGGGAGCCACGGCGCCGTCGTCCAGCAGGAGGAGCACCTGGAAGAGCGGCGTGCGCGCCAGGGAGCGCTCCACGCCCAGCGCCTCCACCAGCCGCTCGAAGGGGAGGTCCTGGTGCTGGTACGCGCCCAGCGTGGCCTCGCGCACCCGCGCCAGCAGCTCGCGGAAGGTGGGGTTCCCGGAGACGTCGGTCCGCAGCACCAGCGTGTTGACGAAGAAGCCGACCAGCCCCTCCGTCTCCCGCCGGGTCCGTCCCGCGATGGGCGACCCCACCACCACGTCCTCCTCCCCCGACCAGCGCGCCAGGAGGAGGTCCAGCGCGGCCAGCAGCACCATGAACGGCGTGGCCCCCTCGTCCCCGGCGAGGGCGCGCAGCCCTGCCGACGCCTCGCGCGGGAGCCTCCGCGACACCGTCGCGGCGCGCTCCCCGGGCGACGCCCGGCGCGGGTGGTCCGTGGGGATCTCCAGCACCGCGGGCGCCCCCGCCAGGCTCTCGCGCCACCAGGCGAGCTGCCGCTCCAGCGTCTCGCCCGCGAGCCACTCCCGCTGCCAGGCGGCGAAGTCCGCGTACTGCACCGGCAGCTCCGCGAGCGGCGACGCTTCTCCGCGCGAGAACGCCTCGTACAGCGCCGCCACCTCGCGGGCGAGCACCCCCATGCTCCACGCGTCGCCCACCACGTGGTGCAGCGCCAGCACCAGCACGTGCTCCTCCGCGGCCAGCCGCAGGAGCCGCGCGTGGAAGAGCGGGCCGCGACGCAGGTCGAAGGGGCGGCGCTCCTCGTCGCGCAGCAGACGCCGCACCTCCGCCTCCCGCGCCTCCGCCGGGAGAGCGGCCAGCTCCGCCACCGGGAGCGGCTCCGCGCCCGCGGGGCGCACCACCTGCGCGGGTGCCCCCTCCACCTCCACGAACACGGTGCGCAGCGCCTCGTGGCGGCGGACGGTCTCCGCCACCGCCCGCTCCAGCGCCCGCGCGTCCAGGCGGCCGCGCAGGCGCAGCGCCAGGAGCATGTTGTACGCGGCGCTCCCCGGCTCCAGCCGGTCCAGGAACCAGAGCCGCTGCTGGGCGAAGGAGAGCGGGAGGGGCGAGCCGTCCCGCGGGACGGGGACCAGCGGCGGGACGGCGCCGCCCGCGCCTCCCTCCGCCCGCAGCTCCTCGACGCGGCGGACGAGATCCGCCAGCGTGGGCGCCTCGAAGACCGCGCGCAGCGGGAGATCCACCCCGAACGCCTCGCGCACCCGCGACGCCGCGCGCGTCGCCAGGAGCGAGTGCCCGCCCAGCGCGAAGAAGGCGTCCTCCGCCCCCACCCGCTCCACGCCCAGCACCTCCGCCCAGATCCCCGCCATCCGCTCCTCCGCCGGGGTGCGCGGGGGTACGTACGCCTTCTCGCGGGCGGGCTCCGGGTCGGGGAGGGCGGCGCGGTCCAGCTTCCCGTTGGGGGAGAGGGGGAAGCGCTCCACCGGGACCACGGCGGAGGGCACCATGTACTCCGGGAGGTGCCGGGCCAGGTGCGCGCGCAGCTCCGCCGGGGCGGGCTCGTCCCCCTCCCGGAGGACGGCGTAGGCGACGATCCGCTCCTCCCGCACCGCCGCCACGGCGTCGCGCACCGCGGGGTGCCGGCCCAGCGCGGCCTCGATCTCCCCCAGCTCGATGCGGAAGCCGCGCACCTTGACCTGCGTGTCGGCCCGCCCGGCGTACTCCAGCTCCCCGCACGGGAGCCAGCGCGCCAGGTCGCCCGTGCGGTACATCCGCGCGCCCGGCGCCTCCGGGAACGGGTCCGGGAGGAAGCGCTCCGCCGTGAGGTCGGGCCTCCCCGCGTAGCCGCGGGCCACCCCGGCGCCCGCCAGGTACAGCTCGCCCGTCACCCCCGGCGGCGCCGGGTGGAGCGCCGCGTCCAGCACGTACGCCCGCGTCCCCGCCAGCGGCCGGCCCACGAGCACGCGCTCCGCGCCCGGCTCCACCACCGAGCAGGTGGAGTAGATGGTGTCCTCGGTGGGGCCGTACAGGTTCCGCACCGTCTCCACGTGGCCGAGCGCGTGGAGCGAGCGGGCCACCGAGAGGGGGAGCGCCTCGCCGCACAGGTTCACCGCCCGCACGCTCCGGGGGACGCCGCCCGCGCGCAGGAGCCCGGCCGCCACGCTGGGGACCAGGCTGGCGAGCACCACCTCCTCCCCGGCCGGGAGCCGCGCCAGCTCCAGGGCGTCCTCCGCCACCACCAGCATTCCCCCGTTGCACAGCGTCCCGAACAGCTCCGCGACGGAGATGTCGAAGGCGGCGGAGGTGGAGAACAGGGCCGCCGCGCGCTCGTCGTCGCCGACGCTCTCCCCCAGCCAGCGGACGCGGGCGGCCACGGAGGCGTGGCGGACCATCACCCCCTTGGGGCGCCCCGTGGAGCCCGAGGTGAAGATCACGTACGCCAGGTTCCCCGGGAGGACGCCGCTCTCCGGCGCGTGCTCCGGCTCCCGCGCCAGCGCCTCGCGCTCGCGGTCCAGCAGGAGCAGCTCCGCGGCGCCCTCCGGGAGGCGCCCGGCGAGCGCCGTCTCGGTGAGGACCAGCCGGACCCCGCCGTCCTCCAGCACCCGGCGGAGGCGCTCCCCCGGGTACGCCGGGTCGAGCGGGACGTAGGCCCCGCCCGCCCCGAGCACGCCGAGCAGGGCGGCCGCCAGCTCCGGGGTGCGCGCCAGGCAGACGCCCACCCGGGTCTCCGGCCCCACCCCGCGCCGGCGGAGCGCGTGCGCCAGGCGGTTCGCGCGCCGCTCCAGCTCGGCGTACGTCGTCCGCCCGCCGCGGTGGGCGAGGGCCGGGGCGTCCGGCGTCCGGGCGGCCTGCGCCGCGAACAGCTCGTGGACGCACGCCTCCGGCCCGCCCCCTCCCGTGTCGTTCCACTCCCCGAGCACCCGGCGCAGCGTCGTCTCCGGGAGGAGGGGGCGGGCGTCGTGGCGCGCCTCCGGCGCCTCCGCCAGGGCGCGGAAGGCCTCCAGGTAGTGGCCGGGGATCGCCTCCAGCAGCTCGTCCCCCAGCGCGGCCGCGTCCCCCGCCACCATCAGCCCCACGCGTCCCCCGGTCCCCACCGCGAAGGT
This sequence comes from uncultured Gemmatimonadales bacterium, assembly GCA_963733105.1. GTDB lineage: Bacteria > Gemmatimonadota > Gemmatimonadetes > Longimicrobiales > Longimicrobiaceae > JAFAYN01. Next base: position 274,309 of record CAVTCB010000023.1, read on the forward strand.
GGTCACCAGGGTGAAGTTGGTCTCCGCGTGCTCCTCCACCGCCACCCCCTCCAGCCGCTCCGCCCGGAGCGCCTCCTGCAGCCCGTGGAAGTGCACGAAGTTGAACATGCTCTCCAGGAGCGGCTCGCCCCGGCGCGCCTCCTGGATGGCGGCGAGCGGGTAGCGGCGGAAGGGGAGGACCTCCCTTTCCGCGGCGAAGACCGAGCGCGCCAGCTCCGTCCAGCTCCCCTCCGGGAGGCGGTGGCGGAAGGGGAGGGTGTTCAGGAAGAGGCCGCGCACCTCCTCCCCGTCCGCCGTCTCCGGGCGGCCGTTGGCGGTGAGCCCCGTCACCACCTCCGCCGAGCCGGAGAGGAGGCTCAGCACCCGCAGGTGCACCGCCAGGAGCACCGTCTTGCGGGGGACGGAGGCCGCCGCCTCCAGCCGCCGCACCCCCTCCACGACCTCCTCCGGGAGCTCCACCATCCGCAGGACGACGCGGGGGGGCGTCCCGGGCGCGGGGGCGGCGAGGCGGGGGAGCCGTTCCGGCGTCACCCCGGCCAGCCTCCGCTCCCACCACTCGCGGACCGCCGCCGACTCCAGCGTGCGCCGCTCCAGCGCCACGAAGTCGCGGTAGAGGGTCGAGGGAGGCGGCGCCACGGGCGGGTCCTCCCCGCGCAGCAGGGCGCCGTACAGGGTGAAGATCTCCCCCAGCGTGGTGGTGAGGCTCCACCCGTCGAAGATGGCGTGGCACTCGGTGAGGGTGAGCTGGAAGCGCTCCTCCTCCAGCACCTGCACGTGGAAGCGGAGGAGGGGCGGACGGGTGAGGTCGAAGGGCTCGTGGACCTGCGCCCGCATGTACGCCCGCACGGCTGCGTCCCGCTCCGCGGCGGGGAGGCCGCGCAGGTCCTCGTCCGTCAGGCGGAGGCGCGCCTCGCGGTGCACCAGCTGCAGCGGCCCGGCGAAGCCGCGCAGGTGGAAGCCGGTGCGGAGCATGGGGTGGCGCGCGACGGTCCGCCGCACGGCCTCCTCCAGCGCCCCGCGCCGGAAGGGCTTCGCGAGCGCGAAGGTGTCCACGTTGTGGTAGAGCGGCCGCTCCGGGGTCAGCTCCATGTGGAGGAGCATCCCCTCCTGCAGCCGGGCCAGCGGGTACGCGTCCACCACGTCGTCCGGGAGCCGGGCGCGGTCCTCCGCGGAGACCCCGGAGAAGGGCTCCGTGCGGACGAAGGGAACCGGCTCCTCCTCCGCCCGGGCCCCGTCCACGGCGGCGGCGAGCGCCTCGACGGTCTGGTGCCGGAAGAGCTGCGGGAGCGAGAGGGCGAGGCCGCGCTCCCGCGCCCGGGCCAGCACGCGGAGGCTGAGGATGGAGTCGCCGCCCAGCGCGAAGAAGTTGTCGCGCACGCCCACCCGCTCCACGCGCAGCACCTCGCGCCACACCTCCGCCAGCGCCCGCTCCGCGGCGGTGCGCGGCTCCACGTGCTCCCCCCCCGTCCCGGCGCCGGAGCGCGGGCGCGCCAGGAGCGCCGCGCGGTCCGTCTTCCCGTGGGCGGTGAGCGGGAGCGCGTCCAGCAGCTCGAAGGCGGCGGGGACCATGTGCTCCGGGAGCCGCTCCAGGAGCCGGCTCCGCAGCGCCGCCGCCGTGGGCCGCTCCCCCTCCGCCGCGGCGACGAAGGCCACCAGCCTCCGCTCCCCCGCCTCCTCCTCCACCAGCACCACGGCCTCCCGCACGCCGGGCTCCGCGGCGAGCGCGGCCTCGACCTCCCCCGGCTCGATGCGGAAGCCGCGCACCTTGACCTGCTGGTCCATCCGCCCCAGGTACTCCACCCCGCCCGCGGCGAGCCGCCGCCCCAGGTCCCCGCTCCGGTACAGCCGCGCCCCGGGCTCGCCGGAGAACGGGTCGGGGACGAACCTCTCGGCCGTGAGCCCCGGGCGCCCCAGGTACCCCCGCGCCACCCCCGCGCCCCCCACGCACAGCTCCCCCGGCACCCCGAGCGGCGCCGGCTCTCCCGCCGCGTCCAGCAGGTGCAGCGACAGGTCCCCGAGCGCCTCCCCCACCGGGCTCCGCCCCCCGGCCTCCACGTCCTCGCGGCCCAGCGGGCGGACGGTGACGTGGACGGTGGTCTCGGTGATCCCGTACATGTTCACCAGCCGCGGCCGCTCCACCCCGTGCCGCTCCGTCCAGGCGCGCAGCGCCGCCGGCTCCAGCGCCTCTCCCCCGAAGACGACGCAGCGCAGCGAGAGCGCCGCGCCGCCCTCCACCGCCGCCAGCTGCCGGAACGCCGACGGCGTCTGGCTCAGCACGGTGACGCGCTCCTCCGCCAGGAGCCGCCGGAACGCCTCCGGGTCGCGGCTCGTCTCCCACGGCACCACCACCAGGCGCCCCCCGTGCAGGAGCGCGCCCCAGATCTCCCAGACCGAGAAGTCGAAGGCGAAGGAATGGAAGAGCGTCCACACGTCCCGCTCCCCGAAGCCGAATTCCGCCTCCGTGGCGTCGAAGAGGCGGAGCACGTTGGCGTGCGTCACCGCGACGCCCTTGGGGCGTGCCGGTGGAGCCGGAGGTGTAGATGACGTAGGCCAGGTTGTCGGGGGAGACGGCGGGAGGCTCCGGCTCCGGCGCGCCCCGCATACCCCCCACCCCCGACCCCTCCCCCACAAGGGGGGAGGGGAGAACTACGCCGTCGGGAGACACCGGGCCGACGCCCTCGGCGGGCAACTGAAGTCGCTGCAACGACGGCACGAAGTCCGCCTTCGCGGACTGGTCTGCGCGTACTCCAGCACCGTCGTGCTCCCCTCCCCCCTTGTGGGGGAGGGGCTGGGGGAGGGGGGGGCCGCCCGGCGAGCCGGAGGCTGCCTCCACGTCGTCGTCCTCCCCTCTCCCGCCTACGGGGGAGGGGGAGGGGGAGGGGGCCTCCCCGTCGAGCGTCACCACCACCCCCCCGAATTCCGGTAGACGGTCCAGGACCCCCGACTGCGCCACCAGGGTCCGCACCCCCGAGTCCTCCAGCAGGTACGCCAGCCGCTCCGCGGGATACCCCGGGTCGAGCGGGACGTACGCGCCGCCGGCCCCCAGGATTCCCAGGATGCCGACCACCGTGTCCGTCGACCGCTCCACGCAGAGCCCCACCCTCGTCTCCGGCCCCACCCCCGCGCCCCGGAGCACCGCCGCGAGCCGCCCGGCGCGCGCGGCCAGCTCGGCGTAGGTGAGCGTCTCCCCCGCGAAGGAGACGGCCACCGCGCCGGGGGTCCGCGCCGCCCGGGCCGCGAAGCGCGCGTACAGGGTGTCGCCCACGGGGTGCGCCCGGCGCGCGCGGCCGCGGGCCAGCACCTCCGCGCGCTCCGCCGCGCCCAGCAGCGGGAGCTCGCCCACGCGCCGGTCCGGGTCCGCCGCGACCCCCCGCAGCAGCTCCCGGTAGTGGCCCAGCAGCCGCTCCACCGTGCCGCGCTCGAACAGGTCCGTGCTGAACACGCACTGCGCGCGGAGCCGCCCCTCCGCCTCCACCACGGTGAGGGTGAGGTCGAACTGCGAGGTGGTCCGCTCCAGCGGGAGCGCGGACGCCGCGATCCCCGGGAGCCGCAGCCCCGCCGCCGACGCCTCCTGCCACCCGAACACCACCTGCACCAGCGGGGTGTGGCTCAGGGTCCGCTCCGCTCCCACCGCCTCCAGGATGCGCTCGAAGGGGACCTCCTGGTTGGACTGCGCCTCCAGCGACGCCTCCCGCACCCGGCCCAGGAGCCGACGGAAGCCCGGGTCCCCGTCCAGCTCCACGCGCAGCGGGAGCACGCTGGCGAAGAAGCCCACCGCCTCCCGCAGCGAGGGCCGCGTCCGCCCCGCGACCGGCGTCCCCAGCACCACGTCCGCCTGCCGCGACCAGCGCGAGGCCAGCACGCAGAACGCCGCCAGCAGGACCACGAACGGCGTCGTCCCCTCGCGGCGCGCCAGGGGGCGGACCACGGAGTCCAGCTCCTCGTCCAGCTCCAGCACCACCGCGCCGCCGCCGTCGCTCCGCACCGGGGGGCGCGGCCGGTCCGCCGGGAGCTCCAGGCGGGGGGCCCCCGCCAGCCGGCGCGCCCAGAAGGCCAGCTGCTCCCGCGACCGCTCCGCCGCCGCCGCGCCGCGCTCCCACGACGCGAAGTCGGGGTACTGCACCGCCGGCTCCGGGAGGGCGGGCGCCGCTCCCCGGGCGAGCGCCGCGTACAGCGCCTCCAGCTCGCGCGCCATGACCTCCGCCGACCAGGCGTCGCTCACCACGTGGTGGGTTTCCAGGAGGAGGACGTGGCGGTCCCCCGCCAGGCGCAGGAGCGTCGCGCGGAAGAGCGGCCCCCGCTGGAGGTCGAAGGGGAGGCGCGCCAGCCGCCGCGCCTCCGCCAGCGCCGTCCGCTCCCGCTCCGCGGGCGCCACCCGACCCAGCTCCACCGTCCGCAGCACCTCGCGTCCGGGCGGGGCCACCACCTGCACCGGCTCGCCCCCGGCCTCCGCGAACGTCGTCCGCAGCGCCTCGTGGCGGTCGGCCAGGGCGCGCAGGGCGCGGGCGAGCGCGGCCGGGTCCAGCGGTCCCTCCAGGAGCGTCGCGCGGGGGATGTTGTAGGCGGTGCTCCCCGGCTCCACCCGGTCCAGGAACCAGAGCCGCCGCTGCGTGAACGAGGCGGGCACCGGGCCGCTCCCCTCCCGGCGCGGGATGTCGGGGACGGCCGCGACCTCGATCCCCTCCTCCTCCAGCATGCGGAGGAGGAGCGCCGTCCGGTCCGCCACCTGGTTCGCCTGCATGCGGGTTCTTCGCTGGAGGGTGGAGTTTTACTGCTCGACCGACGAGGGCTCGGGCGTGCCCCCGCTGGCGCGGGGTCGGGCTGCGGCTCCGTAAGCCAGCAAACGACGCTGGCTAACGGAGTCGAGACCCGCGCAAACAGCCGCGCGGGTCTCGCCCCTTCGGGCTCGCATCCCTCACGCGGGTCCCGAAGGTATAAGCGGCCAATCGGGTATGTGTCAATTCGTGGCGCGAAGTATAGGCAAACGCGGCTGGCCTTCCTATCTTCCCTGGCATCCGACCGCCAACCTCGCATACCCACCGTCCGGCAACGCTTCGAGAGATATGCTTTCCATGAGCGCTGGGAGTGAAACGATCTCCGGGGTCCGGGGGTGCGCCCACCACCTCTTCGAGCTGCGGGCCGGGCTGGTGCCGGACGCGGCGGCCGTCGTGGCCGGGGAGGAGCGGCTGACGTACGCGGAGCTGGACCGGCGGGCCGGGCGGCTCGCACGGCGCCTGCGCGGGCTCGGGGTGGGGGCGGAGACGCGGGTGGGGATCTGCCTGGAGCGCTCGCCGGAGACGGTCGTCGCGATGCTGGCCGTCTGGAAGGCGGGGGGCGTCTACGTCCCGCTCGACCCGGCGTACCCCGCCGACCGGCTGGCGTACATGCTGGCGGACTCCGGCGCGCGGATCGTCCTGACCACCGACGCGCTTCGTGGACCACCTCCCGTCCTTCGACGGCGACCTGGTCCGACTCGACGCAGTTCTCCCCTCCCCCGCCTGCGGGGGAGGGGCAGGGGAGGGGGGCGTCACGGACGCGCCCGAGCCCGCCGTCACCCCCGACGGCCTGGCCTACGTCATCTACACCTCCGGCTCCACGGGGCGCCCCAAGGGCGTCGGCGTCACCCACCGGGGGCTGTGCAACACCGCGCTCGCCTTCGGCGGGCTCCTCCGGGTGGGCGCCGGGGACCGCTTCCTCCAGTTCGCCTCCCCCAGCTTCGACGCATCCGTGTGCGAGGCCGCCGTCGCGCTCGCGGCCGGGGCGGAGCTGCACCTGGCCCCCCGCGAGGCGCTCCTCCCCGGGCCGGGGCTGTCGGGGCTCCTGGCGGAGCGCGGGATCACCCACGCCATCCTCCCCCCCTCCGTGCTGGCCCTCCTCCCGGAGGCGGAGCTCCCCGCGCTCGGGACGCTGATCGTCGCGGGGGAGGCGTGCCCCGCGGAGCTGGTGCGGCGCTGGGCGCCGGGGCGGCGCTTCGTGAACGCGTACGGACCCACCGAGGCGGCCATCTGCGCCACCGCCGCGGAGTGCGCGCCGGACGGCCGCACCCCGCCGATCGGCGCGGCCATCCCCGGCGCGGAGGTCCACGTCCTGGACGGGGCGATGGAGCCCGCGGGCGAGGGCGAGCTGTTCGTGGGCGGGGAGGGGGTGGCGCGCGGCTACCTGGGGCGGCCGGAGCTCACGGCGGAGCGCTTCCTCCCCGACCCGTATTCCGGAGAAGCGGGCGCGCGGCTGTACCGCACCGGCGACCGGGTGCGGCTCCTCCCCGGCGGGGCGCTGGAGTTCGTGGGGCGCGTGGACGAGCAGGTCAAGGTGCGCGGCCACCGCATCGAGCCCGGCGAGGTGGCCGCGGCCCTCGCCGCCCACCCCGCGCTCGCGCACGCGGCCGTGGCGGCGCGCGAAGACGGCGCCGGGGGGCTCCACCTGGTGGCGTACCTGGTGGTGAGGCGGGGCGAGGCGCTCCCCGCCGCGGGCGAGCTGCGCGGCTTCCTGGGGAGGACGCTCCCGGAGCACATGATCCCCTCCGCCTTCGTGGCGCTGGCGACGCTCCCGCTGACCCCCAACGGGAAGCTGGACCGCGCCGCGCTCCCCGCGCCCCCCGCCACCCGGCCGGCGCTCGCCGCGCCGTACGTCGCGCCGCGGCCCGGGGCCGAGCGGGAGGTGGCGGCCGTCTGGGAGGAGGTGCTGGGGATCGCCGGGATCGGCGCGGAGGACGACTTCTCCGAGCTGGGCGGCCACTCGCTCGCGGCCACGCAGGTGGTCGCCCGCTTCCGCCAGGGGCTCGGCGTGGAGGTGCCGCTCGCCGCCGTGCTGGGCGGCGGCACCGTGGCGGAGGTGGCGCGCGCGCTCGAAGCCGCCCGCGCGGAGGGCTCCGCACCCGCTCTCCCGCCGCTCCTCCCGCTCCCGCGCGGGGGCGACCTCCCGGTGTCGCTCCCGCAGGAGCAGGTCTGGTTCCTGACGCAGCTCACCCCCGACAACCTCGCCTACCACGCGCAGGCGGCGCTCGTCCTCCGAGGCGAGCTGGACGTCCCCGCGCTGGACGCCGCGCTCACGGAGATCGTCCGGCGCCACGAGATCTTCCGCACCACCTTCCCCACCGTGGACGCCGGGCCCGTGCAGCGCGTCCACGCGCCCTGGGCGGTCCGCCTCCCCTGCATCGACTTCTCCGGCCTTCCGGCGGGGGAGCGGGAAGGAGCCGTGGAGGCGTGGATGCGCGGCGACTTCCGGCGCCGCTTCGACCTGTCGGCCCTCCCGCTGGTGCGCTGGACGCTGGTCCGGCTCTCCGGGAGCGAGCACCGGCTGATGCACGTGGAGCACCACCTGGTGCACGACGGGTGGTCGTTCGGCGTCTTCCTCCGCGAGCTGGCCGCGCTCTACTCCGCCTTCGCGCGCGGGGCGCCGTCCCCGCTCCCGGAGCTGCCGATCCAGTTCGCCGACTTCGCGGCGTGGCACCGGGAGGTGATGCGCGGGGAGCGGGCGCGCGCCGACCTGGAGTACTGGAAGGAGGCGCTCGCCGGGGCGGACCCCGCGCTGGAGCTCCCCACCGACCGTCCGCGCCCGCCCGCCATGAGCTTCCGCGGGAGCGCGGTGCGCACCCGCATCCCCCCGCGCGTCGCGCGGGCCGCGCGCGACTTCGGGCGCCGGAGCGGGGCCACGCTCTACATGACGCTGCTCGCCGGCTTCGAGGCGCTGATGCAGCGCTACACGGGGCAGGAGGACTTCTGCCTGGGCGGCGCCGTGGCGAACCGGAGCTGGCAGGCAACGGAGCCGCTCATCGGGATGATCGTCAACACCGTGGCGATCCGGGCGCGGCTGGGCGGGGTGCGCGGCTTCGGGGAGCTGGTGGCGCGGGTGAAGGACACCACCCGGGAGGCGTACGCGCACAAGGACGTGCACTTCGGGCAGGTGGTGGAGGCGGTCCAGCCGGAGCGCGGCCTGAGCCGGCTCCCCATCTACCAGGTCGGCTTCGGGGCGCACGACTCCCCCTACCCGGAGCTGGACCTCCCCGGCCTCGCGGTGCAGGTGGTGGAGGCGCTGAACAACGGGTCGGCGAAGTTCGACCTGCACGTGGTGATCATGCCGCGGGCGGAGATGCGCCCCGGCGCGCCGGAGGACGAGGTGGACGCGGTGTGGGAGTACGCCACCGACCTGTTCGACCGGGGCACCGTGGAGCGGATGGTCCGCCACTACCACGCGCTCCTGGAGGCGCTCCTGGCGGACCCGGAGGCGGACTTCCGGGAGGTGTCGCTCCTGGACGGGGCGGAGTGGCGGCGGGTGCTGGAGTGGGGGAGCGGGGGAGCGGGAGCCGGCGCCGAGGGGTCCCTGCACGGGCGGTTCGAGGCGCAGGCGCGGCGCACCCCGGACGCGCCGGCGGTCGTGCACGGCGGGGCCGTGCTCACCTACGCGGAGCTGGACCGCCGCGCCGGCCGGCTCGCGCGGCAGCTGCGAGGGCGCGGCGTGGGCCCGGAGACCCGCGTCGGCGTCGCACTGGAGCGCGGGATCGACGCCGTGGTCGCGCTCCTGGCCGTGCTCAGGGCCGGGGGCGTCTACCTCCCCCTGGACCCCGCGCACCCCGCCGACCGGCTGGCCTTCGTGCTGGCGGACTCCGGCGCGCGGATCGTGCTCACCTCCGCGCGCTTCGCGGACCGCCTCCCGGAGTTCGGGGGGGAGGTGGTGCGGGTGGACGGACCGGAGGGTCCTCCCGCCGACGCGCGGGAGCACGACGTCTCCCCCGACTCCCTGGCCTACGTCGTCTACACCTCCGGCTCCACCGGGACGCCCAAGGGGGTGATGGTCACCCACGGCGCGGCGGCCAACCTGCTGTCGCAGGCGGTGGAGACGTTCGGCGCACGGCCGGGGAGCCGGGTGGCGCACACGGCGTCTCTGAGCTTCGACGCCTCGATCCTGGAGGTCTTCCTCGCCCTCCTCTCCGGGGCGGCGCTCCACGTGGCGGACCGGGAGACCGTGCTCTCCGGACGAGGCGCTCGGCGCGCTGCTGCGGGAGCAGGAGGTCGACGTGTGGGTGAGCACCCCGCCGCTCCTGGAGCTCCTCGCGGAGGAGGAGCTCCCGGCGCTCCGCTCGGTCAGCACGGGCGGCGACCGGTGCCCGGGCGAGCTGGCCGCCCGGTGGTCGCGCGGCCGGCGGCTGATGAACATGTACGGGCCGACGGAAACGGTCGTCTACACCACCTGGCACCTCTGCGCGGAGGGCTCCGCGGAGGCGCCGCCGATCGGCCGGCCGGTGGCGGGGGCGCGCGCGTACGTGCTGGACGCCTCGCTCCAGCCGGCGCCCGTCGGCGTCCCCGGGGAGCTGTACGTGGGCGGGGCGGGGGTGGCGCGGGGGTACCTGGGCCGGCCGGAGCTCACGGCGGAGAGCTTCGTCCCCGATCCCTTCGGGGGCGAGCCGGGGGCGCGGAGGTACCGCACCGGCGACCGGGTGCGCTGGCGGGCCGACGGCGAGCTGGAGTTCCTGGGACGCGCGGACGCGCAGGTCAAGATCCGCGGGCTGCGCATCGAGCCCGGGGAGGTCGAAGCGGCGCTCCTGGCCCACCCCGGCGTCCGCGCCGCCGCGGTGGCCGTGCGCGAGGACGCGCCGGGGCGGCGGATGCTCGTGGCCTACGCCGTCGTGGAGCCCGGGGTCTCCGGCGCGGAGCTGCGGGAAGCCGCCCGGCGGCGGCTCCCGGAGTACATGGTCCCCGCCGCGGTGGTGCTCCTGGACGCGCTCCCGTTGACCCCCACGGGGAAGGTCGACCGCCGGAGGCTCCCCGCGCCGGAGGCGGAGTCGCGGGAGCGCGTCGCTCCCCGCACGCCGACCGAGGAGCGGCTGGCGGAGATCTGGAGCGGGCTGCTGGGCGTGGCGGACGTCGGGGTGACCGACGACTTCTTCGCGCTGGGTGGCCACTCGCTGCTGGCGACCCGGATGGTCGCGCGCATCCGGGAAGCGCTCGGGGTGGAGCTGCCGCTCTCCGCCCTCTTCGACGCCCCCGTCCTCGGCGACCTGGCGGAGCGGGTGGAGGCGCGGAGCGGGAGCGCGGACTCCACGGCGGAGATCCTCCGCGTCCCGCGCGACGGCCTGTCGCTGGAGGAGCTGCTCGGGCTGCTGGAGGCCGGGGAGGTGGGGGACGACGGGGACCCGCCGGTCCCGGCCTCGTTCGCCCAGGAGCGGCTCTGGTTCCTGGACCGGATGGAGCCCGGCGTCCCCACGTACAACCTGCGGGCCGCGCTGCGGCTGCAGGGGAGCCTGGACACGGCCGCGCTGGAGCGGGCGCTGGCGGAGGCCGTCCGCCGCCACGAGCCGCTGCGGACGGTCTTCGCGGAGACGGAAGGCGGGTGCGTGCAGGTGATCCTCCCGGAGGCGCCCGTCGCGCTCCCCCGGGAGGAGCTGGGCGCGCTCCCGGAAGCCGAGCGGGAGGACGAGCTGCGGCGCCGCCTGTACGCGCGCTCCGCCGAGCCCTTCGACCTGCGGGCGGGGCCCCTCTTCCGCGCGCGGCTGCTGCGGTTGGACCCCGCGGAGCACGTCCTCCTCCTGGGGATGCACCACGCCGTCGCCGACGGCTGGAGCATCGACGTGCTGCACCGCGAGCTGGGCGCGCTCTACGGCGCCTTTGCCCGGGGCGAGCCGTCGCCTCTCCCGGAGCTTCCCGTGCGGTACGCGGACTACGCGGCGTGGCAGCGGGAGCAGCTCGCCGGCGGCGCGCTGGAGGAGGAGCTCGCCTGGTGGAGGGAGCGCCTGGCGGGAGCCCCGGCCGTCCTGGAGCTGCCGACCGACCGGCCCCGCCCGGCCGTGCCGGGGCGCCGCGGCGCCGCGCACCCCTTCGAGGTGGAGCCCGGCGCCACGGAGCGGCTCCGCTCCCTGGCCCGCGCCGAGGGCGCCACCCTGTTCATGGCCCTCCTGGCCGCCTTCGACGTCCTGCTCGCGCGCTACGCGGGGAGCGACGACGTGGTGGTGGGGACGCCGGTGGCGGGGCGCACGCGCCCGGAGCTGGAGGGGCTGGTGGGGTTCTTCGTCAACACGCTGGCGCTGCGCACCGACCTGTCCGGAGACCCTTCCTTCCGCGACCTCCTGCGGCGCGTGCGCGGGGACACGCTCCTCGACTTCGCGCACCAGGAGGTCCCCTTCGACAGGGTGGTCGAGGCGCTCCGGCCGGAGCGCAGCCGCAGCCACAACCCGCTCTTCCAGGTGATGCTCGTGCTCCAGGGCGCGCCGGGGGAGGAGCCCGCGTTCGGTCCGCTGCGCGCGCGGCCGGAAAGGCTCCTCCCCGACGTCGCAAAGTTCGACCTCACGCTGTCGCTGGAGGAGGCGGACGGGCGCCTCCGCGGCTTCCTGGAGTACGACGCGGAGCTGTTCGACGGGGCGACCGCCGCCCGCATGGCGGGGCACTTCCGCCTCCTGCTGGACGGGGCCCTGCGCGACCCCGGCCGCCCCCTCTCGTCGGTCCCCCTGGTGGACGCGGAGGAGGAGCGGCGGGTGCTGGAGTGGGGGAGCGGGGGAGCGGCGGAGGAGGCGCACGGCTGCGTGCACGAGTGGATCGGGGCGCAGGCCGGGCGCACGCCGGAGGCCGTGGCCCTCGTCTGCGGGGACGAGCGGCTGAGCTACGCGGAGCTGCGCGCCCGGACCCGCCGGCTCGCCCGCGGGCTGCGCGGGCGCGGCGTGGGCCCGGAGGCCCGCGTCGGCGTCGCCCTGGAGCGCGGGATCGACGCCGTGGTCGCGCTCCTGGCCGTGCTCGAGGCAGGGGGCGTCTACCTCCCCCTGGACCCGGCCCACCCGGCCGAGCGGCTCACCTTCGTGCTGGCGGACTCCGGCGCGCGGCTCGTCCTCACCTCCGGGAGCCTGGCGGAGCGCATCCCGGAGTTCGGTGGGGAGGTGGTGCGGGTGGACGGACCGGAGGGTGCTCCCGCCGACGCGCGGGAGTCCGCCGTCTCCCCCGCCGGCGCGGCCTACGTCCTCTACACCTCCGGCTCCACGGGAGCCCCGAAGGGGGTGGTGGTGGACCACGCCGCCCTGGCCGCGCACACGCTCGCCGCCCGCGCCGCGTACGGCCTCACGGGCGAGGACCGGGTGCTGCACTTCGCCGCGACGGTCTTCGATCCCTCCCTGGAGCAGCTCCTCCCGGCGCTGAGCTGCGGGGCCGCCGTGGTGCTGCGCCCCGAGGCGCCGTGGAGCCCCGCCGAGCTGCTCGACCGGATCGCGGAGCAGGGCGTCACGGTGGCGAACCTCCCGACGGCGTACTGGCGGCAGGCGGCCGCCGAGTGGGCCGGCGCCGCCCCGCTCCCGCCGCACCGGCTGCGGCTGATGATCGCCGGGGGCGAGCGGATGCCGGCGGAGTCGGCCGCGCTCTGGCGGCGCGGGCCGCTGGGCGGGGTGCGGCTGCTCAACGCGTACGGCCCCACCGAGGCTACCGTCACCGCCACGCTGCACGAGGTGCCGGACACGGGCGCGGACACGCCGGGAGGAGTGCCGATCGGGCGCGCGCTCCCGGGGCGGAGGACGTACGTGCTGGACGCCGCCGGCCGGCCGGTGCCGGCGGGGGTGCCCGGGGAGCTGTACCTGGGGGGAGCGTCCCTGGCGCGGGGGTACCTGGGCCGGCCGGAGCAGACGGCGGCGGCGTTCGTCCCCGACCCCCGCGCGGGCGAGCCGGGGGCGCGGGCGTACCGCACGGGCGACCGGGCGCGCTGGCTCTCCACGGGGGAGCTGGAGTACCTGGGCCGCGTCGACGGGCAGGTCAAGGTGCGCGGCTTCCGCGTCGAGCCGGGGGAGGTGGAGGCGGCGCTGCTGGGGCTGGGCGGCGTGCGCGAGGCGGTGGTGGTGGCGCGGGAGGAGCGGCTGGTGGCGTACGTGGTCCCGGGAGCGGAGGCGCCCGCGCCGGACGAGGTGCGGCGGGAGCTGAAGCGGAGGCTCCCGGAGCACATGGTGCCGGCGGCGGTCGTGGTGCTGGAGGCGCTCCCGCTCACCGCGACGGGGAAGGTGGACCGGCGGTCGCTTCCCGCGCCGGAGGCCGCGGGCGGGGCGGGGGAGGACGGGGCGCCCCGCACCCCGACCGGAGAGCTCCTGGCCGGGATCTGGAGCGGGCTGCTGGGGGTGGAGCGGGTCGGCCGGGCGGACGACTTCTTCGCCCTGGGCGGACACTCGCTCCTCGCCACCCGGGCGGCGGCGCGCATCCGCGAGGTGTTCGGGATCGACCTCCCGCTCGCCGCGCTCTTCGAGGCCCCCGTCCTCGCGGGCTGGCGGAGCGGATCGACGCGGCGCTCCGCGGCGACGCCCCGCCCGCTCCGCCGCTCGCCCCCGCGGACGACCCGGCGCCGCTCTCCTTCGCGCAGGAGCGGCTCTGGTTCCTGGACCGGCTGGACCCGGGGCGCCCCCTCTACAACTTCGGCTCGGCCGTGCGGCTGTCGGGGACGCTGGACGCGGGGGCGCTGGAGCGCGCCCTGGACGCCCTGGTCCGCCGCCACGAAGCGCTGCGCACCTCCTTCCCCGTGCGCGGGGACGCCCCGGTGCAGGCGGTGGCCCCGGCGGACGCCTTCCGCCTGGAGGTGGAGGAGCTGGACGGCGTCTCCGCAGAGGAAGCGAGCCGCCTGGCGGGCGAGGAGCTGCGCCGGCCGTTCGACCTCGCGCGCGGGCCGCTCTTCCGTGCCCGGCTCCTCCGGCTGGGCGCCGCCGACCACGTGCTGGTCCTCGCCATGCACCACGCCGTGGCGGACGGGTGGTCCATGGAGATCGTCTTCCGCGAGCTGGGCGCGCTCTACGGCGCCTTCCTCCGGGACGAGGAGCCCCGTCTCCCCGCGCTCCCCGTGCGCTACGCGGACCACGCCGCCTGGCAGCGGGAGCTGCTGCGGAGCGGGGCGCTGGAGCGGGACCTCGCCTGGTGGACCGCGCGGCTCGCGGGAGCCCCGGCCGCGCTGGAGCTCCCCACCGACCGGCCCCGCCCCCCGGTGCAGAGCTTCCGCGGCGCGACGCACCGCCTCGACCTCCCGCGGGAGCTGGCGGACGCGCTCCGCGCCGCCGGGCTCGCGAGCGGCGCCACGCCGTTCATGACGCTGCTCGCCGCCCTCGACGTCCTCCTGGCCCGCTGGTCCGGCCAGGACGACGTGACCGTCGGCACCCCGGTGGCGGGGCGCACCCGCGCGGAGGTGCACGGCGTCGTCGGCTTCTTCGTCAACACCCTGGCGCTGCGGACCGGCCTCGCCGGTGACCCCACCTTCCGGGGGCTCCTGGGGCGCGTCCGCGAAGGGGCGCTCGGGGCGTACGCGCACCAGGAGCTCCCCTTCGACCGGCTGGTGGAGGAGCTGAAGGTGCCGCGCGACCCCGGCCGGAGCCCCGTCTTCCAGGTGATGTTCACCCTCGAGGACCGGCGGGGCGCCGGGCCGCGCCTGGAGGGGGTGGAGAGCACCCCCCTCCCCCCGCGCGGCGCCACGCGCTCTTCGACCTGGCGCTGACGGTGCGCCAGGGAGACGGGGGGATGGAGACGGTGTGGGACTACGCCGCCGATCTCTTCGACGCCGCCACCGTGGAGCGGATGGCCGGCTGCTACCGCACCCTCCTGGAGGCCGCCTCCGCCGACCCCGACCGCCCCGTCTCCGACCTCCCGCTCCTGACGGAGGCGGAGCGCGGGCGGCTCCTGGCGGAGTGGAGCCGCGCCTCCGCGAGCCGCGGGGAGACGCGCCCCCTCCACGAGCGGATCGCCGAGCAGTCGCGGCGCACGCCCGGCGCCCCGGCGCTGCGCTTCCGGGACGAGACCCTCTCCTACGCGGAGCTGGAGGCGAGGACCGACCGGCTGGCTCGCCGCCTCCGCGGCCGGGGCGTGGGGCGCGAGACCGTGGTGGGCGTCCACCTGGACCGCGGGATCGACCAGGTGGTCTCCGTGCTGGCCGTGCACCGCGCCGGCGGGGCGCACCTCCCGCTCGACCCCGCCTACCCGCGCGAGCGGCTGGCGTACGTGCTGGAGGACTCCGGCGCCCGCCTCCTCCTCACGCGGGAGCGGCTGCGCGGCCGCCTCCCGGAGCCCGGGGTCGAGGTGGTGGTGCTGGACGGCGACGACGCTCCCCCGGGCGCGGGCACGGACCCGCACGCGCCGTCCCCCGGCGACCTGGCCTACGTCATCTACACCTCGGGGTCCACCGGCCGTCCCAAGGGGGTGCAGGTGGAGCAGCGCAGCCTCGCGCACACCCTCGCGCGGGGTCTCGCCGACGTGGGGATCGGCCCGGGCGACGAGGTGCACGCGCTGGCGAGCTTCGCCTTCGACATCTGGCTCTACGAGACGCTCCTCCCCCTCGCCGCGGGAGCCGCGGTGCGCCTGGTTCCCCACGAGGAGGTGCTGGAAGTGGACCGGCTGGCCGCCGGGCTGGGCGAGGCCACCGTGGTGCACGCCGTCCCCGCGCTCATGCGGCAGCTGGTGGACGAGCTGCGCCGCTCCGGGCGCGCGCCGCTCCCGCGGATGCGCCGCGTCCTGGTGGGGGGCGAGGCGGTGCCGCCGGAGCTGCTCGCGGAGCTGCGGGCCGTCTTCCCCCTGGCCGAAGTCGCGGTGGCGTACGGGCCCACCGAGGGGACCATCGTCTGCGCCCGCCACCCCGCCACCGGCGGGGAAGGGGAGCGGCGGATGATCGGGCGGCCCCTGCCGGGCGCGGCGCTCTACGTCCTGGACGCCGCCGGCCACCCGGTCCCGGCGGGCGTCCCGGGGGAGCTGCACGTCGGCGGGGAGGGCGTGGCGCGCGGGTACCACCGCCGGCCGGAGCTGACCGCTGAGCGCTTCGTCCCCGACCCCTTCTCGGGGGAGCCGGGGGCGCGGCTCTACCGCACCGGGGACCGCGCCCGGTGGGGGGCGGACGGCGCCCTGGAGTTCCTGGGGCGGACCGACCACCAGGTCAAGATCCGCGGCTACCGCGTGGAGCCGGGGGAGGTCGAGGCCGTGCTGGCCGGGCATCCCGGCGTCCGCCAGGCGGTCGTCCTGGCCCTGGACGACGCCGCGGGGGAGCGGCGGCTGCGTGCGTGCGTCGTCCCGGAGGGGGAGGCGCCCGCCGTCGCGGAGCTGCGCGCCTGGCTGCGCGAGCGCCTCCCCGAGCACATGGTCCCCGCCGAGTACCTGGCGCTCCCGGCGCTCCCGCTCTCCCCCACCGGGAAGACCGACCGCCGGGCCCTGGCCACCCTCGACGCCCGACGCGCCGACGCGGAGCGTCCCTTCGCGCCGCCGCGCGGCGCCGTGGAGGAGGCCGTCGCCGCCATCTGGGCGGAAGTGCTGGGCGTGGAGCGCGTGGGCGTCCACGACGACTTCTTCGAGCTGGGCGGGCACTCCATCCTCCTGGTGCGCACCGCGGCCCGCGTACAGGAGTCGTTCCGCACCGAGCTCCCCATCCGCCCCTTCTTCGAGGCGCCCACCGTGGCCGCCCTGTCGGCGCTCCTGGTGGAGCGGGAGGCGCGCCCCGGCCAGGCGGAAAAGATCGCAATCGTCTTCAACCGCATCCGCGCCATGTCCGGCGAGGAGGTGGCGCACGCCCTCGGCCGCGGCTCCGGTTGTCCGGCGGGCGGAAACGGATAGATTCCCGCATCCCGGCACGCCGACGACTCCCGAGGACGACTCCGCCGATGACCCGCACCTCGATGCACGGCTCCCCGCGAGCGCTCGCGATCGCGCTCCTCCTCCTGGCCGCCTGCGCCCCCCCGTCCCCGCAGCCCGCACCCGCGGGGGGCGAGGCCGCCCGGTGGGAGAGCCGGGCGCGGGGCGTCACCATCACCCGCGACGACTGGGGGATCGCCCACGTCCGCGGGAGGACCGACGCCGACGCCGTGTTCGGGGTGATCTACGCCCAGGCCGAGGACGACTTCAACCGGGTGGAGACCAACTACCTCAACGCCATGGGGCGGCTGGCCGAGGCCGAGGGGGAGGGCGCGGTCTACCAGGACCTGCGGATGAAGCTGTTCGTCCACCCGGACTCCCTCCGGGCGCAGTACGCGGCCAGCCCCGCCTGGCTCCGCTCGCTGATGGACGCCTGGGCCGACGGGCTCAACTACTTCCTCCACACGCACCCGCAGGTCACGCCGCGCGTCATCCGGCGGTGGGAGCCGTGGATGGCGCTCTCCTTCACCGAGGGGAGCATCGGCGGCGACGTCGAGCGCATCTCCGTCCCCCAGCTGGAGGCGTTCTACGGGAAGCGCGCCCGGGTGGCGGAGGCCCCCGACACGCGCTTCCGCGAGCCGTCCGGCTCCAACGGCTTCGCCGTCGCGCCGCGGAACACGGCCGCCGGCCGCGCGCTCCTCCTGATCAACCCGCACACCTCGTTCTTCTTCCGCTCCGAGCTGCAGGCCACCAGCGACGAGGGGCTGAACGCCTATGGCGCCGTGACCTGGGGGCAGTTCTTCATCTACCAGGGGTTCAACGAGCGCGCGGGGTGGATGCACACCTCCAGCGGCGTGGACGTGGTCGACGAGTTCCTGGAGACCGTCACGGAGAGGGAAGGGCGCTGGTTCTACCGCTACG
Organism: uncultured Gemmatimonadales bacterium; assembly: GCA_963733105.1. GTDB lineage: Bacteria > Gemmatimonadota > Gemmatimonadetes > Longimicrobiales > Longimicrobiaceae > JAFAYN01. The sequence goes on from CAVTCB010000023.1 coordinate 291,774, forward strand.
GCGGCGAGGAGCGCCCCGTCGTGGCCTCCACGGTGACCGTGCCGTACCGGACCGCCGCCGGCACCCTGGCGAGCCGCGCCTTCACCGTGTACCGGACGCACCACGGCCCCGTCGTCCGCGAGGTGGACGGGAAGTGGGTGAGCGTGGCGCTGATGCAGCGGCCGGTCGAGGCGCTCAGCCAGTCGTTCCTGCGCACCAAGGCGCGCGACTACGCCTCGTTCCGCCGCGTCGCCGAGGAGATGCGCGCCAACTCGTCCAACAACACCATCTTCGCCGACGCCGCGGGGAACATCGCCTACTTCCACCCGCACTTCGTCCCCCGGCGCGACGACCGCTTCGACTACACCCGCCCGGTGGACGGGAGCGACCCCGCAACCGACTGGAAGGGGCTGCACCCGGTGGACGAGACGCCGCACCTCCTGAACCCGCCCACCGGCTGGATCCAGAACACCAACAACTGGCCCTACTCCGCGGCGGGCCCGTACAGCCCGAAGCGGGAGAGCTTCCCGCGCTACATGGACACGGCCGGGGAGAACCCGCGCGGCATCCACGCCATCATGGTGCTGGAGGGCCGGAAGGACTTCACCCTGGAGTCGCTCCGCGCGGCCGCGTACGACCCCTACCTCACCGCCTTCGCGCAGCTGATTCCCCCGCTGCTGGAGGCGTACGACCGCACCCCCGCCTCCGACCCGCTGAAGGCGAAGCTGGCCGGGCAGGTCGCGCTCCTGCGCGGGTGGGACTACCGGTCGTCGGTGGCCTCGGAGCCGACGTCGCTGGCCGTGTTCTGGGGCGAGGAGCTGTGGGGGCGGGTGGCGGCCGAGGCGCGGCGGGCGGGGGTGTCGGTGTACGACTACATGGCCGCGCGCGCCACCCCCGAGCAGAAGCTGCAGGCCCTCGCCGCGGCCTCCGACCGGCTGGAAAAGGACTTCGGGAGCTGGCGCACGCCGTGGGGGGAGATCAACCGCTTCCAGCGGCTCACCGGCGCCCTGGTGCAGCCGTTCGCCGACGCGGCGCCGAGCATCCCGGTGGGCTTCACCTCGGCGCAGTGGGGGTCGCTGGCCTCCTTCGGCGCGCGCCGCTGGCCGGGGACGAAGCGCTACTACGGCACCAGCGGGAACAGCTTCGTGGCCGTCGTCGAGTTCGGCGACAGCGTGCGGGCGCGGGCCGTCTCCGCGGGGGGGAGAGCGGCGATCCGCGGTCGCCGCACTTCAACGACCAGGCGGAGCGGTACGCCGCGGGGAACCTGCGCGACGTGTACTTCTACCCGTCGCAGCTGGTGGGGCACACGGAGCGGGTGTACCGGCCGGGGACGTGACGGATCGTAGGGCGAGGGTCGGGCGTGCCCCCGCTGGCGCGGGGTCGGGCTGCGGCTCCGTAGGGAACGATACAACCGTTCCCAACGGAGTCGAGCCCCGCGCAAACAGCCGCGCGGGTCTCGCCCCTTCGGGCTCGCATCCCTCACGCAACTGCTTTGTGTACCTGTAGTTCGCAGTGGTCGTGCACCCCTCCCCCCTTGTGGGGGAGGGGCCGGGGGTGGGGGGCGCCACGGCCACAGCTTGTACCCCCCGCCTGGGTCGTTCTCCCCATTCCTCGACCCTCGAAGCCCACTATACTGGTCCCCGGAGCGTCCTCCGAGACGCTCCGGGGATCTTGTATGCGCCACGGGTGAGCCGGTGGCCGGCCGGCGTGCGCTTGACCCCGGGGGCCGGGCTTCCTAGCGTTGGGGCGGAAAATATGCTTTCCTCTTCTACCGAAATTGCACTGAGTGAGCCGAATTACGCGGCGCTCAGGCGACGCCCCCCGATTTCCAGGTCCCTGATGCCGAACCCGATGGATCTTCAAGCCGCCCGGCCCGGCCGCGCCGTGGACGAGGCGCTCTCGCGCGCGCGGACGTGGCGGGCGGACGACGTCGCCGTGCACGAGCGCGTCGCGGCGTGGGCGGTGCTCGCGCCGGAAGCCGTGGCGCTGCGCTCCGGGACGGAGGCGGTGACCTACGCGGAGCTGGACGCGCGGGCGGAGCGGATCGCGCGGCTCCTGCGCGCGCGCGGGGTGGGGCCGGAGACGCCGGTGGTGCTCTGCGCGGAGAACGGGCCGGAGCTGGTGGCGGGGGTGCTGGGGACCTGGAAGGCCGGAGGGGCCTTCGTCCCGCTCGACCCGGCCTATCCCGCGGAGCGGCTGCGCTTCGTGCTGGAGGACGTGGCGCCGCCGGTGGTGCTGACGCTCCCGCGCCTGGCGGGGCTTCTCCCGCCGCACGGGGCCGAGGTGCTCTTCCTGGACGCGGAGGAGGAGGACGGGGCGTTCGGGACGGCGGACGACGCCGACCCGGAGAGCCTGGCGTACGTCATCTACACGTCCGGATCGACGGGCACCCCCAAGGGCGTGCGGGTGGAGCACCGCTCCCTCGCCCACACCCTCCTGGGGACTCTGGCCTCGATCGGGATCGGTCCGGAGGACACGGGGGCGTCGCTGGCCTCCTTCGCCTTCGACATCTGGCTCTTCGAGACCTTCGCCCCCCTCCTGGCGGGGGGCGCCGTCCGGCTGGTCCCGCGCGGGCGGGTGAAGGACGTGGAGGCGCTGGTGGGGGAGCTGGAGGACGTCACGGTGCTGCACGCGGTGCCCGCGCTGATGCGCGAGGTGGCCGCGGCCGCGGCGCGCCGGCCGGGCGCGCTCCCGCGGCTGCGGCGGGCGCTGGTGGGCGGGGACGCCGTCCCCCCGGAGCTGCTGGAGGCCATGCGCTCGGCGCTCCCGGAGGCGCGGACGCACGTCCTGTACGGCCCCACCGAGGCCGCCGTCCTGTGCGCCAGCGTCCCCGTCGCGCCGGGCGCGCGGGAGGAGCGGCGGCTGGTGGGGCGCGCGCACCCCGGCGTGGCGCTGCACCTCCGCGGCGAGGGGGGCGAGCCGCTCCCGGACGGCGCGGCGGGGGAGCTGTGGATCGGCGGCCCCGGGGTGGCGCGCGGCTACCTGGGACGGCCGGAGCTGACGGCGGAGCGCTTCGTCCCCGACCCGTCCTCCACCGAGCCGGGGGCGCGGGCGTACCGCACGGGCGACCGGGTGCGCCGGGGCGGGGACGGCGTGCTGGAGTTCCTGGGGCGCATCGACCGGCAGGTCAAGGTGCGCGGCTTCCGCATCGAGCCCGGCGAGGTGGAGGCGGCGCTGGCCGGCTGCCCGGGGGTGCGCGAGGCCGTCGTGGTGGCGCGCGAGGACGGGGCGGGGGAGCCGCGCCTGGTGGGGTACGCCGTGCCGGCGCCGGGCGCGGAGCCGACCGCCGCGGAGCTGCGGGCGCTCCTGGCCGGCCGCCTCCCCGAGCACCTGGTCCCCTCGGCGGTGGTGGTGCTGGACGCGCTCCCGCTCTCCCCCACGGGAAAGGTGGACCGCGCCGCGCTCCCCGCGCCCGTGGAGGCGGGGGCGTACGTCGCGCCCCGCACCCCGACGGAGGAGCTCGTCGCCGGGCTCTTCGCGTCGACGCTGGGCGTGGAGCGGGTGGGCGCGGAGGACGACTTCTTCGCGCTCGGCGGCCACTCCCTCAGCGCCACGCGCCTGGCGACCCGCCTCCGCGAGGCCTTCGCGGTGGATCTCCCGCTCCCCGCCGTGTTCGAGGCCCCCACCCCCGCGGCCCTCGCGGAGCGGGTGGAGACGCTGCTGCGCGACGGGGCGGGGGCCGCGGCGGCGCCGATCGTCCCCGTCCCCCGGGACGTGCCGCTCCCGCTCTCCTTCTCGCAGCAGCGCCTCTGGTTCCTCTGGCAGCTGGACCGGGCGACGAGCGGGTACAACATGCCCCTCCCGCTCCGCCTGCGCGGGGCGCTGGACGCGCGGGCGCTGGAGCGCGCCCTGGGGGAGCTGGTGCGGCGGCACGAGACGCTCCGCACGGTGTTCGCCGGGACGCCGGAGGGGGCGGTGCAGAGGATCCTCCCTCCCGGGTCCCCGCGTCTCCCGGTCGTGGAGCTGGGCGCCCTCGCGCCCGCGGCCCGCGAGCGCGAGGTGGAGCGCCTGGCGGGGGAGGACGCCACCCGCCCCTTCGACCTGGAGCGCGGGCCGGTCCTCCGCTCGGCGCTCCTGCGTCTCGCGCCGGACGACGCCGCGCTCCTCCTGTGCATGCACCACGTCGTCTCCGACGGGTGGAGCACGGGCGTCCTCTTCCGCGAGCTGTCGGCGCTGTACGACGCCTTCACCGCGGGAGGGGCGTCGCCGCTCCCGCCGCTCCCGGTGCAGTACGCCGACTTCGCCGCCTGGCAGCGCGCCCGGCTCACCGGGGAGACGCTGAGCCGTCTCCTGGCGTGGTGGAGCGGACGGCTCCGGGGAGCCCCGCCGGTGCTGGAGCTCCCCACCGACCGGCCGCGTCCCGCGGTGGCGAGCGGGCGCGGGGCGGTGCACGGCTTCCGCCTCCCCGCGGGGACCGTCCGCGCGCTGCGCGCCCTGGCGCGGCGCGAGGGCGCCACGCTCTACATGGTGGCGCTGGCCGCCTTCGACGTCCTCCTGGCCCGCTGGTCGGGGCAGGAGGAGCTGGTGGTGGGCACCCCCATCGCCAACCGCACGCGGCGCGAGACGGAGGGGCTGATCGGCGTCTTCGTGAACACGCTCGCGCTCCGGGCGGACCTCTCGGGCGACCCGTCCTTTCGCGCTCTCCTCGGCGCCGTCCGGGAGACGACGCTGGGTGCGTACGCGCACCAGGACCTCCCCTTCGAGCTGCTGGTGGAGGAGGTGGCGCCGGAGCGCGGCCTGAGCCACGCGCCGCTCTTCCAGGTGATGTTCGCGCTCCAGAACACGCCGGGCGAGGAGGAGACGCCGGCGCTCTCCGGAGTGCGGCTGAGCCCCCTCCACCAGGAGCTGCAGACCGCCCGCTTCCTGGGGATCACGGACGCGCTCTTCGACCTGGAGCTGGAGCTGGTGGAGGACGGCGAGGAGGTGGTGGGGAGCCTGCGCCACCGCACCGACCTGTTCGACCGCGCGACGGTGGCGAGGATGGGCGCGCACTACCGGACGCTGCTGGACGGGATCGCCGCCGCCCCGGAGACGGCCCTGTCCCGTCTCCCGCTCCTCCCTGAGGACGAGATGGAGCAGCTCCTGGCGTTCGGCACCGGGCCGGCGGCGGAGCCCGGCGCCCTCCCCGTCCACCTCCGGATCGCCGCGCAGGCGCTGCGCACGCCCGACGCCACGGCCGTCGTCTGCGGCGACGAGTCGCTCACCTGCGCGGAGCTGGACGCCCGCGCCTCCGCTCTCGCGGGCCGCCTGCGCGCGGGGACGACGGTGGCCGTGTGCGTGGAGCGCGGCCCGCGGGTCCTGGTGGCCCTCCTGGCGGTCTGGAAGGCGGGCGCCGTCTACCTCCCGCTCGATCCCGGCTACCCCGCGGAGCGCCTGGCCTTCCTGCTGCGCGACTCCGGGGCGGAGACGGTGCTCACCGAGCCGGGAGTGGTCCTGCCGGATCACGAATGCGAGGTGGTGCTGGTGGACACCCCCCACCCCCGGCCCCTCCCCCACAAGGGGGGAGGGGAGCACAACGGGGTTGGAGCGCGTCCGGAAGAGGCCCTCACCCCCCGGCCCCCTCTCCCAATGCTGGGAGAGGGGGGGACGCATTCCTCGACGGCGGAGCACGAAGCGGCTCCGGGTCGGGCGAATGAATTCGCTGCAACAACGGCACAAAGTCCGCCTTCGCGGACTAACGACAAGGATGAAAAAACCCTCCCCCAGAATTGGGGGAGGGTGGCGAGCCTAAGCGAGCCGGGTGAGGGAGCAGTTCTCCCCTCCCCCCTTGTGGGGGAGGGGTCGGGGGTGGGGGGTACCGCCCAGGTCTCCCCCGAATCCCCCGCCTACCTGATCTACACCTCGGGCTCCACCGGCACTCCCAAGGCGGTGGTGGTGGCGCACGCGCAGCTCGCGCACACGCTCTCCGGCGCGCAGGCGGCGCTCGGCTTCCGCCCGGAGGACGAGGTGGCCGCGCTCGCCTCGGTGGCCTTCGACATCTCCCTGCTGGAGCTGCTCGCCCCGCTCGCGGCGGGCGCGACGGTGCGGATCGTCCCGCGCGAGCGGGTGAGGGACGTGGAGGCGCTGGTGGAGACGGTGCGCGGGGCGACGGTGCTGCACGCCGTTCCCGCGCTGATGCGCCGGGTCGTCCAGCTCGGGCGGGGCGGCCTCCCGCGGCTGCGGATGCTCCTGGTGGGCGGCGACGCGGTGCCGCCCGACCTGCTGGAGGAGATGCGGGAGGCGTTCCCGGACGCCCGCACGCACGTCCTCTACGGGCCCACTGAAGGGACCATCATCTGCGCCACGTACGCCGTCCCGGCGGAGGGGCCGGTCGCGGGCCACCCCGTCGGCGCCCCGCTCCCGGGGGTGCGGCTCCGCGTCCGCGGCGCGAGGGGAGAGCCGGTCCCCGTCGGCGTTCCCGGCGAGCTGTGGATCTCCGGCGGGGGCGTGGCGCGGGGGTACCTGGGTCGGCCGGAGCTGACGGCGGAGAAGTTCGTCACCGTGGACGGCGAGCCCGCCTACCGCACGGGGGACCGGGCGCGCTGGCGCCCCGACGGCGTGCTGGAGTTCCTGGGGCGCGCCGACGAGCAGGTCAAGGTCCGCGGCTTCCGCATCGAGCCCGGCGAGGTGGAGGCCGCGCTGCGCGAGGCGCCCGGCGTCCGGGAGGCGGTCGTCGCCGCGCGCGAGGACGCGCCGGGGGAGAAGCGCCTGGTGGCCTATGTGGTCCCGGAGCGGGCCGCCGCCGTCGTCGAGGAGGAGGGCCGGGAGCAGGTGGAGGCGTGGGAGACGCTGTTCGACGACACCTACGCGCAGGGAGCGGCGGAGGAGGACCCGACGCTGAACCTCACCGGGTGGAACAGCAGCTACACGGGGGAGCCGATCCCGCAGGAGGAGATGCGGGAGTGGGTGGAGAGCACCGTGGAGCGCGTCCTGGCGCTGGAGCCGCAGCGGGTGCTGGAGATCGGGTGCGGGACCGGCCTCCTCCTCTTCCGGGTGGCTCCGCACACGGCCCACTACCACGGGACCGACTTCTCGCGGATCGCGCTCGACTTCGTACGCGGGCAGCTGGGCCGGCTGCCGCAGGTGCGGCTCTCGCGGCGCCCGGCGCACCGGCTGGACGGGCTGGAGGGCGAGGGGTTCGACACGGTGGTGATCAACTCCGTCGCGCAGTACTTCCCGGGAGTCGACTACCTCGTCGACGTCCTCGCGGGCGCCGCCGCCCGCGTGCGCCCGGGGGGGCGGATCTTCGTGGGCGACGTGCGCAGCCTCCCGCTGCTGCCGGCCTTCCACGCCTCGGTGGAGCTGTTCCGCGCGCCGGACGGGCTCCCGGCGGAGCACCTGGAGGCGCGGGTGCGGCGCGGGGTCGCGGAGGAGCAGGAGCTGGCGGTCGATCCCGCCTTCTTCGAGGCGCTGCGGAGCCGCGTTCCGCGGATCGGGCGGGTCGTGATGCAGGTCAAGCGCGGGGCGCACGACAACGAGGTGTCGCGCTTCCGCTACGACGTGGTGCTCCACCTGGACGTGGACCCGCCCGCGGAGGCGCCGGCGTACCCGTGGGCGGGGCTGGACGCGCTGCGCGCGCGGCTGGCGGAGCCGCCGGGTCCCTTCGCCGTGCTCGGCGTGCCGGACGCGCGCGTCGTCGGCGACGTGCGCGCGGCCGAGCTGCTCCGCGCCCGCCGGGGCACCGCCGCGGAGCTCCGGGGCGCGCTGGCCGGGGAGGAGGCCGGCGTCCACCCCGGGACGCTCCGGTCGCTGGCGGAAGAGGCGGGGCGCGCGGCGGAAGTCCGCCCGGGCCGCGCCGGCACCGTGGACGTGATCTTCGGAGACGCCTCGCTCCCCCCGTCTCCGGACGCCGGGCGGCCGTGGGAGGCGTACGCCAGCGACCCGCAGCGGGGGCGGCGGATGCGGGAGCTGGTGCCGGCGCTGCGGGCCTCGCTCCGCGAGCGGCTCCCGGAGTACATGCTCCCCGCCGCGTACGTCGTCCTGGACGCCCTCCCGGTCACCGCGAACGGCAAGGTGGACCGGGCGGCGCTCCCCGTGCCCGACCCGGGGCGCGGCGACGGGGCGGGGGACTTCCACGCCGCGCGCACCCCCGCCGAGGAGCTGCTCGCCGCCATCTGGGCGGAGGTTCTGGGCGCAGAGCGAGTGGGGACGCGCGACGACTTCTTCGCGCTCGGCGGCCACTCGCTCCTCGCGACGCAGGTGGTCTCCCGCGTCCGCGAGGACTTCGGGGTGGACTTCCCGCTGCGCACCCTCTTCGAGGCGCCCACGGTGGAGGGGCTGGCCGCGCGCCTGGAGGAGGCTCGCGCCGAGCCGGCCCCCGCGGAGGCGCCGCCGGTCACGCGCGCGCCGCGCGGCGGCCCTCTCCCGCTCTCCTTCGCGCAGCGGCGGCTCTGGTTCATCGAGCAGCTGGAGCCCGGGGCCGGCCGGTACAACCTCGTCCACCCGCTCCGGCTGCGCGGGCACCTGGAGCCGGCGGCGCTCCGCCGGGCCCTGGACGAGGTGGCGCGCCGGCACGAGGTCCTGCGCACCCGCTTCCTCGAGGTCGGCGGCGAGCCCGTCCAGGTGGTGGAGCCGCCCGCGCGGCTCCCGCTCCCCGTGGCCGACCTCGCGGGGCTCCCGGAGGCCGTGCGCGAATCCGCCGCGATCCGCCTGGCCGTCGGGGAGATGGCGCGTCCCTTCGACCTGTCGCGCGGGCCCCTCCTGCGCGCGGCTCTCCTGCGGCTCGCCCCCGACCACTGGGTGCTCCTGCTGAACGTCCACCACGTGGTGTACGACGGGTGGTCCTCGGGGGTCCTGCACCGCGAGCTGGACGCCCTGTACCGGGCGTTCGCGAGCGGCGCGGAGTCCCCGCTCCCGGAGCTGGCGGTGCAGTACGCGGACTTCGCGGTGTGGCAGCGGGAGCGGCTCTCCGGGCCCGAGCTGGAGCGGCAGCTCGCCTACTGGAAGACCGCCCTGGCCGGGGCGCCGCGCACGCTGGAGCTCCCGCTCGACCGGCCCCGTCCTCCGACGCCGGGGGCTCGCGGCGTGAACCGCTCGCTCGTCCTCCCCCGGGAGGCCACCGGGGCCCTGCGCCTGCTGGCGCGCCGGGAGGGCGCCACCCTGTTCATGACGCTCCTCGCCGCCTGGCAGCTCCTCCTCGCCCGGTACTCCGGGGAGGAGGACGTGGTGGTGGGGTCCCCGGTAGCCGGGCGCACGCGCTCGGAGATCGAGCCGCTGATCGGCTTCTTCGTCAACACGCTCGCCTTCCGCACCGACCTGTCGGGCGACCCGGCCTACCGCGAGCTGCTGGGCCGGGTGCGGGAGACCACGCTGGACGGCTACGCGCACCAGGAGGTGCCGTTCGAGAGGCTGGTGGAGGAGCTGCGGGTGGAGCGCTCCCTCTCGCACACCCCGCTCTTCCAGGCCATGCTCGCGGTCCACCGCCACGAGCCGGAGCGCCTCCACCTCGGCGGCCTCCCGGCCGAGACGCTGGAGCTGTGGGTGGAGCCGGCGATCGTGGACCTGCTGCTCAACGTGTACGAGGGGGAGGAAAGCCTCCTCTGCGTGCTCACCTTCCGCGCCGGGCTGTGGGAGGCCTCCACCGCCGAGCGGATGCTGGGGCACCTCCGCCTCCTGCTGGAGGAGGTCGCCTCCGCTCCCGGGCGCCGCCTCTCCGAGGTCGCGCTCCTCGCCCCGGAGGAGCGCGAGCGGGTGCTCCACGGGTGGAACGCCACCGCCGCGGAGCACCCGCGCGTCGGCGTGCACCGGCTCGTCGAGGCGCGGGTCCGGCGCTCGCCCGGCGCGGTGGCGCTCGCCTGCGGCGGCGAGCAGCTCACCTACGCCGAGCTGGACGCCCGCGCCAACCGCCTCGCGCGCCACCTCGCGCGGCGCGGTGTCGGCCCGGACGTGCGCGTCGGGGTGTGCCTGGAGCGCTCGGCGGAGCTGATGGTGGCGGTGCTCGGCGTCCTCAAGGCCGGCGGGGCGTACGTCCCGCTCGACCCGGCCTACCCGGCGGAGCGCCTGGCGCTGATGGTGGACGACGCGGGCGCGGCGGTGGTCCTGACCACGGCGCGCCTCGCGGCTTCCCTCCCCGCGGGGAGGGCGGAAGTCGTCCTCCTGGACGCCGACCGGGAGCGGATCGCCGGGGAGCGCGCGGAGGCGCCCGACGTCGAGGTCGATCCCGACAACCTGGCGTACGTCATCTACACCTCCGGCTCCACCGGACGGCCCAAGGGGGTGGCGATGCCGCACGGCCCGCTGGCGAACCTCCTCGCCTGGCAGGCGCGGCAGGACGGCGGGGCGGCCCCGGCGACGACGCTGCAGTTCGCCAGCATCTCCTTCGACGTCTCCTTCCAGGAGGCGTTCGCCTGCTGGGCGGCGGGCGGGCGGCTGGTGGTGGCGCCGGAGGAGGCGAGGCGGGACCCCGCGGAGCTGCTGGACCTCCTGGAGCGCGAAGGGGTGGAGCGGCTCCACCTCCCCTGCGTCGCGCTGCAGCACCTGGCCGAGGAGGGAGGGGCGCGCGGGGCGGCGCCGTCGCGGCTGCGGGAGGTGAGGACCGCCGGGGAGCAGCTCCGCGTCACCCCCGCGATCCGGGCGTGGCTCGGCGCGCTCGGCGCCCCGCTGCACAACGACTACGGCCCGTCCGAGACGCACGTGGTCACCTCGCACGCGCTCCGGGGCGACCCGGAGGCGTGGCCCGTCCTCCCCTCCATCGGGGGGCCGGTCGCGAACACCTCCTGCCTCGTGCTGGACGGCGGGCTGCGGCCCGTCCCGGTGGGAGTGCCGGGGGAGCTGTACCTCGCGGGCGAGTGCCTGGCGCGGGGGTACCTGGACCGGCCGGGGCCCACGGCCGAGCGCTTCCTCCCGTCCCCGCACTCCCTCCGGCCCGGCGCCCGGGCGTACCGCTCGGGCGACCGGGTGCGGTGGCGCTCGGACGGGACGCTGGAGTTCCTGGGGCGCGCGGACCAGCAGGTCAAGGTGCGCGGGTACCGCGTCGAGCCGGGCGAGGTGGAGGCGGTCCTGGAGGGGTGCCCGGGCGTGCGGGAGGCCGTGGTGGTCGCGCGGGGCGAGGGGGCGGCGAGGCGGCTGGTGGGGTACGTGGTGCCCGCGGAGGGTGCCCGCGTCGCGGCGGAGGACCTCCGCGCCCGCGCCAGGGCCGCGCTCCCGGAGTACATGGTTCCCGGCGCGGTGGTGGTCCTGGACGCGCTCCCGCTGACCCCCAGCGGGAAGACGGACCGGCGCGCCCTCCCCGACCCCGACCCGGCGGGGGACGCGGGGGAGCACGCCGCTCCCCGGACGCCGACCGAGGAGGCGCTCGCGGCGATCTGGGCGGAGCTGCTCGGCCTCCGCCGCGTCTCCATCCACGACGGCTTCTTCGACCTGGGAGGGCACTCGCTCCTCGCCATGCGGCTGGTGTCCCGCGCGCGCTCCGTCCTGGGAGTGGAGATCCCGGTCCGCACGGTCTTCGAGGCCCAGAGCGTGGCGGAGCTGGCGGCCCGGGTGGACGCGGAGCGCCGCGTGGCGGAGGACCCGGGGCCGGTGCGGGTGGAGCGCGGCGGGGCGGTCCCGCTCTCGTTCGGCCAGCAGCGGCTCTGGTTCATCGACCGCCTGGACCCGGGGAGCGCCGTCTACAACATGGTGCTCCCGCTGCGGCTGCGGGGCGCCCTGGAGCCGCGCGTGCTGGAGCGCGCCATCGCCGGGGTGGTGCGGAGGCACGAGGCGCTGCGCACCACGTTCGACGAGGCGGGCGGCGAGCCCGTGCAGGTGGTGCACCCCGCCGGCCCCCTCCCACTCCCCGTCGCGGATCTCGCCGGGCTCCCGGCGGAGGCGCGGGAGGCGGAGGCGCTGCGGGTGGCCGCGGAGGAGGAGCGCCGCCCCTTCGACCTGTGCCGGGGTCCGCTCTTCCACGCCAGGCTCCTGAGGCTGGCGCCGGACGACCACCTCCTCGTCCTCGCCATGCACCACATCGTCTCGGACGGGTGGAGCATGGGCGTGCTCTTCCGCGACCTCGCCGCCCTCCACGACGCCTTCTCGCGCGGGGCACCGTCGCCGCTCCCGGAGCTTCCGGTGCAGTACGCCGACTTCGCGGTGTGGCAGCGGGGCCGGCTCGGCGGCGAGGCGCTGGAACGGGAGCTCGCCTGGTGGCGGGAGCGGCTGGCGGGCGCGCCCGCGGTGCTGGAGATCCCGACGGACCACCCCCGCCGCGCCGCGCCGGGGAGCCGCGGAGCCAGCGTCTCCCGCCAGCTCCCCCGCGAGCACGCGGAGCGGCTGCGCGCTCTCGCGCGGAGCGAGGGGGCGACGCCGTTCATGGTGCTCCTCGCCGTCCTCGACGTGCTGCTGGCGCGCTGGTCGGGGGAGGACGACGTGATGGTGGGCACCCCCGTCGCGAACCGCGGCCGGCCGGAGACGGAGGGGCTGATCGGCTTCTTCGTCAACACGCTGGCGCTGCGGACGGACGTGTCGGGGAACCCGGCGTTCCGGGAGCTGCTGGGGCGGGTGCGGGAGACGACGCTCGGGGCGTACCAGCACCAGGACTTCCCCTTCGAGAAGCTGGTGGAGGAGCTGGGCGTGGAGCGCAGCCTGGCCCACACGCCGGTGTTCCAGGTGGTGCTCTCGATGGACGACCCGGCCGCGGCCCCGCGGCCCCTCCGCGGGATCGACGTGGAGCCCTGCCTCGTCACCGGGAGCGAGAGGGTGAAGTTCGACCTGGAGGTCGACGTCGCCTCCCGGGACGGCGGGCTCGGCGTCCGCTTCAGCTGGCGCGAGGAGCTGTGGGACGCCTCCACCGTGGAAGCCGCCGCCGACGCCTACGTCCTCCTGCTCGCCGCCTTCGCGGCCGACCCCGGGCGGCGGGTCCTCGACCTTCCGCTGGCGTCGGAGGCGGAGCGCGCGCGCGTGCTGGAGGGGTGGAGCGCGGGACCGGCCGCGCCGCCGCCGTCGCGCCCCGTGCACGCGATGGTGGCGGAGCAGGCGGCGCGCACCCCGGACGCGGCCGCGATCACCTCCGGGGAGCGGTCGCTCACCTACGCCGGGCTGGACGCCCGCGCCGGGCGGCTGGCGGCGCGCCTCCGGGCGCTCGGGGTGGGGCCCGAGGTGCGCGTCGGCGTGTGCCTGGAGCGCTCCCCCGAGTCGGTGGTGGCCGTGCTCGGCGTGATGAAGGCGGGCGGCGCCTACGTCCCCCTCGACCCCGCGTACCCCGACGCTCGCCTGGCCTTCATGGTGGCGGACTCCGGCGTGCGCGTGCTGGTGACCCGGGAGGAGCTGCGGGAGCGTCTCCCCGCGGAGGGGATCGAGGTGGTGCCTGTGGACGGGGAGGCCCCCACCCCCGGCCCCTCCCCCGCAAGCAGGGGAGGGGAGAACGACGTTTCCCTCGACCACCTGGCGTACGTGATCTACACCTCCGGCTCCACCGGCGCCCCCAAGGGCGTGCTGGTGGAGCACCGGAACCTGGCCGCCACGGTGCAGGCCGCGCGGGCGGTGTTCGGCTTCGGGCCGGGGGAGGTGTTCCCGGTGCTCGCCTCCCCCGCCTTCGACATCTGGGCCTTCGAGGCGCTCGTCCCGCTGACGGCGGGCGGGACCGTGCGCATCCTCCCCCGCGAGAGCGTGCGGGACCTCGCCTCCCTGGCCGGGGAGATCCGGGGGGCGGACCTGCTGCACGCGGTCCCCGCGCTCATGCGCGAGGTCGCCCGCGCGGCCCGGGAGGGGGAGGGCGGCTTTCCCCGCGTGCGGCAGGTGTTCGTGGGCGGCGACGCGGTCGCCCCCGACCTGCTGCGGGAGATCCGGGCCGCCTTCCCGGCCGCCCGGCTCCACGTGCTGTACGGCCCCACCGAGGGGACCATCGTCTGCGCGTCCTTCCCGGTCCGGCCCCGGGACGCGGTGACGCGGCAGATGATCGGAGCTCCGCTTCCCGGCGCGGTGCTCCACGTCCTCGACCCGGCGGGCGGCGTGCTCCCGGCGGGGATCCCGGGCGAGCTGTGCATCGGCGGGGCCGGGGTGGCGCGGGGCTACCTGGGACGGCCGGAGCTGACGGCGGAGCGCTTCGTCCCCGACCCGTCCGGCGGGCCGGGGGCGCGGATGTACCGCTCGGGGGACCGGGCGCGGTGGCTGGCGGACGGCACGCTGGAGTTCCTGGGGCGGATCGACCAGCAGGTCAAGGTGCGCGGCTTCCGCATCGAGCCCGGCGAGATCGAGGCCGCCCTCGCGGCGCACCCCGGGGTGCGGGAGGCCGTCGTGGTGGTGCGCGAGGACTCTCCCGGCGGCCGGCGCCTGGTGGGGTACGTGGTCCCCGTGGCCGGGGACGGCGTAGAGGCGCCCGTCCCCGGCGCCCTCCGCGACCACCTGGGCGCCACGCTCCCCGACCACATGGTCCCGGGCGCGTTCGTCGTCCTCGACGCGCTCCCGCGGATGCCGAGCGGGAAGCTGGACCGGCGGGCGCTCCCGGCCCCGGAGCGGGTGCCGGACGAGGAGCGGCACGTGGCGCCGCGGACGCCCCTGGAGGAGCTGGTGGCCTCGGTGTGGGCGGAGGTGCTGGGGCTGGAGCGCGTGGGGGTGCGCGAGCACTTCTTCGAGCTGGGCGGGCACTCGCTGCTCGCCACGCAGGTGTCGTCGCGGCTGAAGTCGATGAAGCTGGAGGTGCCGGTGCGGCTCCTCTTCCAGACCCCCACGGTGGAGGCGCTGGCCCGCGAGATCGTGGCCCGCGAGGCGCGCGCGGGGCAGTCGGAGAAGGTGGCCGCGACGGTGCTGAAGCTGCGCGGCCTCGCTCCGGAGGCGCGGCAGCGGCTGCTGCTGCAGAAGCAGGGCGCGGGCGGGACGGTTCCCGGCGCGACCTGAGATCTCTGAATCAAAAGGATCTTCGCTCTACATGTTCAACACGATCGAGACGGCCGGGCACGCGAGCGCGCCGGGTGCCATCGCAGGGTGGGCGGCGCTCGCGCCGGAAGCCGTGGCGCTGCGCTCCGGGACGGAGGTGGTGACCTACGCGGAGCTGGACGCGCGGGCGGAGCGGATCGCGCGGCGGCTGCGCGCGCGGGGCGTGGGGCCGGAGACCCCGGTGGTGCTCTGCGCGGGGAACGGGCCGGAGCTGGTGGCGGGGGTGCTGGGGACCTGGAAGGCCGGCGGCGCCTTCGTCCCGCTCGACCCGGCCTACCCCGCGGAGCGGCTGCGCTTCGTGCTGGAGGACGTGGCGCCGCCGGTGGTTCTGACGCTTCCGCAGCTGGCCGGGCTCCTCCCGCCGCACGGGGCGGAGGTGCTCTTCCTGGACGCGGAGGAGGAGGACGGGGCGTTCGGGACGGTGGACGACGCGGACCCGGAGAGCCTGGCGTACGTCATCTACACCTCGGGCTCCACGGGCACCCCCAAGGGCGTGCAGGTGGAGCACCGCTCCCTCGCCCATACCCTGTCGGGGAGCGTGGCGCGGCTCGGGATCGGCCCGGAGGACACGGGGGCGTCGCTGGCCTCCTTCGCCTTCGACATCTGGCTCTTCGAGACCTTCGCCCCCCTCCTGGCGGGGGGCACCGTTCGCCTGGTCCCGCGCGGGCGGGTGCGCGACGTGGAGGCGCTGGTGGGGGAGCTGGAGGACGTGACGGTGCTGCACGCGGTGCCCGCGCTGATGCGCGAGGTGGCCGCCGCCGCGGCGCACCGCCCCGGCGCGCTCCCGCGGCTGCGCCGCGCGCTGGTGGGCGGGGACGCCGTCCCCCCGGAGCTGCTGGAGGCCATGCGCTCGGCGTTCCCGGGGGCGCGGACGCACGTCCTGTACGGCCCCACCGAGGCCGCCGTCCTGTGCGCCAGCGTCCCCGTCGCGCCGGGCGCGCGGGAGGAGCGGCGGCTGGTGGGGCGCGCGCACCCCGGCGTGGCGCTGCACGTCCGCGGCGAGCGGGGCGAGCCTCTCCCGGACGGCGAGGCGGGGGAGCTGTGGATCGGCGGCCCCGGGGTGGCGCGCGGCTACCTGGGGCGGCCGGAGCTGACGGCGGAGCGCTTCGTCCCCGACCCGTCCTCCGCGGAGCCGGGGGCGCGGGCGTACCGCACCGGCGACCGGGTGCGCCGGGGCCAGGACGGGACGCTGGAGTTCCTGGGGCGCGTGGACGCGCAGGTCAAGATCCGCGGATTCCGCATCGAGCCCGGCGAGGTGGAGAGCGTGCTGGCCGGCCACCCGGCCGTGCGGCACGCCGCGGTGGTGGCCCGCGAGGACGCGGGAGGCGCCCGGCTGGTCGGGTACGTCGTCCCCGAGGGCGGGGGCCCCGCCTCCCCGGCGGAGCTGCGGGCGTGGCTGGGGGAGCGGCTCCCGGAGCACATGGTCCCCTCCGCGCTGGTGGTGCTGGAGACGCTTCCGCTCGGGCCCACGGGGAAGGTGGACCGGAAGGCGCTCCCGGCCCCGGAGGCCGCCGGCGGGCACGTGGCGCCGCGCACGCCGACGGAGGAGGTGCTGGCCGGGATCTGGGCGGAGCTGCTGGGGACGGAGCGCGTGGGCGCGGCGGACGACTTCTTCGAGCTGGGCGGGCACTCGCTCCTGGCGGGGCGGGTGGCCGCCCGCGTCCGCGCCGTCCTGGGGGTGGAGATCCCCGTCCGGGCGGTCTTCGACGCCCCCACGCTGGAGGCGCTGGCGCGGGAGGTGGACCGGGCGCGCGGCGGGGAGGCCGAGGTCCCGCCCCTGCTCCCCGGCGCGGTCGAGGGGGACGGGCCGCTCTCCTTCGCCCAGGAGCGGCTCTGGGTGGTGGACGTGCTGGACGCCGGGGGCGCCGCGTACAACAAGCTGCTCGGCTTCCGGATGCGCGGGCGGCTGGAGGTGCGCGCCCTGCGGCGGGCGCTGGACGCGCTCTCGGAGCGGCACGAGTCGCTGCGGACCGTCTTCCCCGCGGTCGGGGGGCGCCCCGTGCAGCGGGTGCTCCCCGCGCGCGGCGTCGCGCTCCCCGCCGCCGACCTGTCCGCGCTCCCGGAGGCGGAGCGCGAGGCGGCCGTGCCGCGGCTCGCGCGGGAGGAGGCGCGCCGCCCCTTCGACCTGTCGCGCGAGCCGCTCCTGCGCGCCCTCCTCCTCCGCCTCGCGGGGGACGAGCACGTCCTCCTCCTCGCCACCCACCACGTCGTCACCGACGGGTGGAGCCTGGCCGTCGTGTTCCGCGACCTGGGCGCGCTCTACGCCGCCGCGCTCACCGGGGAGGCGCCCGCTCTCCCGCCGCTCCCGGTCCGCTACGTCGACTACGCCCTCTGGCAGCGGGAGTGGCTGGTCGGGGAAGCGCTGGAGCGCCGCCTCGCGTACTGGCGCGCCCGCCTGGCGGGCGCCCCCGCGCTCCTGGAGCTCCCCGCCGACCGCCCACGCCCCGCCGGCCGCACCGGCGAGGGGCTGACGCTGCGCTTCGAGGTCCCGGAGCCCGCCGCCGCCGCCCTGCGCGCCCTGTCGCGCCGCGAGGGGGCGACGACGTTCATGGCGCTCCTGGCCGCGTGGCAGCTCCTCCTGTCGCGCTGGTCCGGGCAGGACGACGTGGTGGTGGGGACCCCCGTCGCCGGGCGGGCCGACCCGGCGCTGGAGGAGATGGTCGGCTTCTTCGTCAACACCCTGGCCGTGCGCGCCGACCTGTCGGGTGCCCCGGACTTCCGCGGGCTCCTGGGCCGGGTCCGGGAGGAGGTGCTGGGGGCGTACGCGCACCAGGACGTCCCCTTCGAGAAGGTGGTGGAGGAGCTCCGCCTGGAGCGGAGCCTGGGGTGGCACCCGCTCTTCCAGGCGATGCTGGTGCTGCAGAACACCCCGGCGGAGGAGCTGCGGCTCCCCGGGCTCACCCTGCGCGCGTTCGAGGCGGAGACGGGGACGGCCAAGTTCGACCTGCTCCTGGAGGCCGTCGAGCGCGGGGACGCCCTGGCGTGCGCGCTGGAGTACTCCACCGACCTGTTCGACCCGGCCACCGCGGAGCGGATGGCCGCGCACTTCGGCGTCCTCCTGGAGCGTGTGGCCGCCGATCCCGGGGCCGGGATCGGTGCGATCGACTTCCTCCCGGCGGCGGAGCGGCGGCAGGTGCTGGAGGGGTGGAACGGGACCGCGCTCGCGTACCCGGAGCGCGCGTGCGTCCACCACCTGTTCGAGGCGCAGGCGCTGCGCACGCCGGACGCCCCGGCGCTGGTGTTCGGCGGGGAGCGCCTGAGCTACGCGGAACTGGACCGCCGCGCGGACCGGCTCGCGGCCCTGCTGCGCGCGCGCGGCGTCGGGCCCGACGCGCGGGTGGGGCTGTGCGTGGAGCGCTCGGCGGAGATGTGGACCGGGGTGCTGGGAATCCTCAAGGCGGGCGGCGCCTACGTCCCCCTGGACCCGGAGTACCCGGCCGAGCGGCTGGCCTTCATGCTGGAGGACTCCCGTGCGCAGGTGGTGGTGGCGGGCGCGGAGGCGGCGGAGAGGATGCCGTTCGGGGGGGTGGAGGTGGTGCGGCCGGGGGAGGGGAGTGTCGCCGCGGGCACGACTCCGGTCCATCCCGACAACCTGGCCTTCGTCATCTACACCTCGGGCTCCACCGGACGGCCCAAGGGGGTGGCGATGACCCACCGCCCGCTGGTGAACCTGGTGGCCTGGCAGGAGGGCGCCTGGCTGCGGCCGGGCCCCGCCGTGACGCTCCAGTTCGCCACCATCTCCTTCGACGCCTCCTTCCACGAGGCGTTCTCCTGCTGGGCCGAGGGGGGGACTCTGGTGGTGGTCCCCGAGGAGGTGCGGCGCGACCCGGCGGCGCTGCTGGAGCTGGTGGAGCGCGCGGGGGTGGAGCGGATGTTCCTCCCCTACGTGGCGCTGCAGCACGTGGCGGAGACGGCCGACGCGCGCGGGACCGTCCCCTCACGCCTGCGCGAGGTGCAGACCGCGGGCGAGGCGCTGCGCGTCACCGAGCCCATCCGGCGCTGGCTCGCCGCGCTGGGCGCGCCGCTCCACAACCACTACGGCCCCTCCGAGACGCACGTGGTCACCGCGCACGCGCTGGAGGGGGACCCGCCCGGGTGGCCGCCGCTCCCCGCCATCGGGGGGCCCATCGCGAACACCCAGTGCTACGTGCTGGACGGGGCGGGGGGCCCGGCTCCGGTCGGCGTCCCCGGCGAGCTGTACGTGGGCGGCGTGAGCCTGGCGCGGGGGTACCTGGACCGCCCGGACGCGACGGCCGAGCGCTTCCTCCCCGACCCCTTCGCGGCGGAGCCCGGCGCGCGCCTGTACCGCACGGGGGACCGGGTGCGCTGGCTGGCCGACGGGACGATCGAGTTCCTGGGGCGCGCGGACACGCAGGTCAAGGTGCGGGGCTTCCGCATCGAGCCCGGCGAGGTGGAGGCCGTGCTCGGCACGCACCCCTCGGTGCGGGAGGTGGTGGTCGTCGCGCGGGAGGAGGCGCCCGGGGACCGGCGCCTGGTGGCCTACGTGGTGCCGGAGGGCGGGGTGCCGTCCGCGGCGGAGCTGCGCGCGCACGTCGGGGAGCGCCTCCCGGAGTACATGGTCCCCTCCGCGGTGGTGGCGCTGGACGCGCTCCCGCTGACCCCCAGCGGGAAGACGGACCGTCGCGCCCTCCCCGCGCCCGACCGGGCGGACCCCGGCGACGGCTGGACGCCTCCCCGCACCCCCACGGAGGAGATCCTGGCGGGGATCTGGGCCGGGGTGCTGAAGCGGGAGCGCGTCGGCGCGCGCGACGACTTCTTCGCGCTCGGCGGGCACTCGCTGGTGGGGACGCAGGTGGTCTCGCGCGTCCGCGAGGCGCTCGCCGTCGAGCTCCCCCTGCGCGCCCTGTTCGAGGCGCCCACGGTGGAGGGGCTGGCCGCGCGCGTGGAGCGCGCCCGGGCGGAGTCCGCCCACGCGGTACCTGCGGCCGAGGTGCGCCGCGTCCCCCGCGACCGGCCGCTCCCCCTTTCCTTCTCCCAGCGGCGGCTCTGGTTCGTCGACCAGCTGGAGCCGGGGAACCCCGTCTACAACCTGTCCCGGACCCTCCGCTTCCACGAGGGAGCGGACGCCGCGGTGCTGGAGCGCTCCCTGGCGGAGATCGTCCGCCGGCACGAGCCGCTGCGCACCGTCTTCGCCGAGGTGGAGGGCTCGCCCGTGCAGGTGGTCCAGCCGGCGGGCGCGGTGCCGCTCCCGGTGCTGGACCTGTCCTCCCTCCCCGCCGCGGAGCGGGAGGCGGAGGCGCTGCGGCGGGTGTCGGCGGAGGCCACGCGCCCCTTCGACCTGGCGCGCGGGCCGCTCTTCCGCGCGCTGCTGGCACGCCTGGACGAGCGCGAGGCCGTGCTCCTGGTCTGCATCCACCACGTGGTCAGCGACGGGTGGAGCATGGGGGTGCTCTTCCGCGAGCTGGCCGCGCTCCACGAGGCGTTCTCCGCCGGGCGGCCCTCCCCGCTCCCCGAGCCGGAGGTGCAGTACGCGGACTTCGCCCTGTGGCAGGAGGGGTGGCTCACCGGCGAGGTGCTGGACGCGCAGCTCCGCTACTGGACGGAGCGGCTGGAGGGCGCCCCCGCCGTCCTGGAGCTCCCGGTCGACCGTCCCCGCCCCCCGACGCCCGCGCACCGGGGCGCCACGGTCTCGCGGATGCTCCCCCCGGCGCGCGCGGAGGCGCTGCGGGCCGTCGCCCGGCGCGAGGGTGCGACGCAGTTCATGGTGCTGCTGGCCGCCTTCGACGTGCTCCTGGCCCGCTGGTCGGGGGAGGAGGACGTGGTGGTGGGCACCCCCGCCGCGGGGCGCAGCCGCCGCGAGGTGGAGGGGCTGATCGGCTTCTTCGTGAACACCCTCGCCCTGCGGGTCGACGTGGCGGGGAACCCCGCGCTCCGGGAGCTGCTGGCGCGGGTGCGGGAGACCGTGCTGGGGGCCCACGCGCACCAGGACCTCCCCTTCGAGCGCCTGGTGGAGGCGCTGCAGCCGGAGCGGAGCCTGGCCCACACCCCGGTCTTCCAGGTGGTGTTCTCGGCGGAGGACGCGGCCGTGCTCCCGGTGGCGCTCCCCGGCACCGAGGTCGGCGAGCTGTACCTGGACGAGGAGGTGAGCGACTTCGACCTGGGCGTACGCGTCCAGGAGCGCCCGGACGGCCTCCGCCTCCTCCTCCACTACCGGACCGACCTGTTCGACGCGTCCACCGTGGAGCGGATGCTGGACGCGTACGACTTCCTGCTGGAGGGCGTCGTGGAGGGCGCGGAGCGGAGGGTGCTCGACCTCCCGCTCCTCCGCGGCGGAGGACCGCCGGCGGCTGGAGGCGTGGGGCACCGGCCCGGCGGCCGCGGCCCCGGACGCGTGCGTCCACCGGCTCTTCGAGGAGCGGGCGGCGCGCGCGCCGGAGGCGGCGGCCGTCGTTTCCGGGGAGGAGCGGCTCGGCTACGCGGAGCTGGACGCGCGCGCCGCCCGGCTCGCGGGGCAGCTGCGCCGCCGCGGCGTCGCCCCCGGGACGACGGTGGCGGTGTGCGTGGAGCGGGGGCCGCGGGTCCTGGTCGCGATGCTGGCGGTCTGGAAGGCCGGCGGCGTCTACCTCCCCCTGGACCCCACCTACCCGGCGGAGCGGCTGGCCTTCCTGCTCCGCGACTCGGGGGCGGCGCTGGTTCTCACCGAGTCCGGGGTGGTCCTCCCGGAGTTCGCGGGCGAGGTCGTGCTGGTGGAGACCCCGGGCGAGGAGACATCCGCCGATCCCGTGAACGTCTCCCCCGACGACCTGGCGTACCTGATCTACACCTCGGGCTCCACCGGGACGCCCAAGGGGGTGATGGTGGCCCACGCGCAGCTCGCCCACACCCTGCGGGGCGCCGTCGAGGTGCTGGGGCTCGCCGCGGGCGACGTGGTGGCGGCGCTCGCCTCCGTGGCTTTCGACATCTCGCTGCTGGAGTTGGTGGCGCCGCTCCTCGCCGGGGCGGCGGTGCGCGTCGTTCCCCGTGCCGTGGCGCGGGACCCCGGCGCGCTGGTGGAGGCGTCGGCCGACGTGACCGTGCTGCACGCCGTCCCGGCGCTGATGCGGCAGGTGGTGGAGGCGGCGCGGGGCGGGGGAGGGCTCCCGCGGCTGCGGCTCCTCCTGGTGGGCGGCGACACGGTCCCGCCCGACCTGCTGGAGGAGATGCGCCGGGTCTTCCCCGCCGCGGAAACGCGGGTGCTGTACGGCCCCACCGAGGCCACCGTGATCTGCGCCACCTGGCCGCTCCCCGCGGAGGGGGCGGTGCAGGGGCACCCGATCGGCGCCCCGCTCCCCGGCGTCCGCCTGCGGGTCTGCGACGCCCTGGGAGGCCCGGTTCCCGTCGGCGTCCCGGGGGAGATCGTCGTCTCCGGCGGCGGCGTGGCCCGGGGGTACCTGGGACGGCCGGAGCTGTCGGCCGACCGGTTCGTTCCCGCGGAGGGCGGGCGCGCCTACCGCACGGGCGACCGGGGGCGGTGGCGCGCCGACGGGACGCTGGAGTTCCTGGGGCGCCTGGACCAGCAGGTCAAGGTGCGGGGCTTCCGCATCGAGCCCGGCGAGGTGGAGGCCGTCCTGAGCCAGCATCCCCTCGTCGGGGAGTCGGTGGTGGTGGTCCGCGGCGACGCGGCCGGGGAGCGGGTGCTGGTGGCCTACCACACGGCGGAGTCGCTCCTCTCCGCGTACGAGCTGCGGGAGCACCTGCTCCGCTCGCTCCCGGAGTACATGCTCCCCGCCGCCTTCGTGCGGATGGACGCCCTCCCGCTCACCGCCAACGGCAAGGTGGACCGGCGGCGCCTCCCGGCGCCCGACCTCGGCTGGGCGGCGGAGGCGTACGCCGCGCCCCGCACCTTCACCGAGGAGGTGCTGGCGGGGGTCTGGGCGGAGGTTCTGGGCGTGGAGCGCGTGGGCGTCCACGACAACTTCTTCGACCTGGGCGGCCACTCCCTGATCGCCACGCGGATGGTGTCCCGCGCGCGGGCCGTGCTGCGTGCGGAGATCCCGCTGCGCGCGCTGTTCGAGGCGCAGACCGTGGCGGAGCTGGCCGCGCGGGTGGACGCGGAGCGGCGGGAGGAGGAGGGGGTCGCGGTGCCGCCCCTGGTACCCGCCGGCCGCGGCGGGCCCCTCCCTCTCTCCTTCGCGCAGGAGCGGCTCTGGTTCCTGCACCGCCTCGCGCCGGAGAGCGTGGCGTACAACACGCCGGTCTTCCTGCGGGTGTGCGGACCGCTGGACGTGCCCGCCCTCCGCCGCGCGCTGGACGCGCTGGTGGAGCGGCACGAGTCGCTGCGGACCTCGTTCCCGACGGCCGACGGCCGGCCGGTGCAGCACGTCGCCCCCCCCGCGCCCGTTCCCCTCCCCGTGGAGGACCTGTCGGGGCTGGACGGCGCGGCGCGGGAGAACGAGATCGTCCGGCGGGTGCACGGGACGCTCCGCCGCCCCTTCGACCTCCGGACCGGACCGCTCTTCCGCGCCTCCCTGCTGCGCCTGGGCGGGGCCGACCACGTCCTGTCGCTGGCCACCCACCACGTGGTCTCCGACGAGTGGAGCAAGGGCGTCCTCCTCCGCGAGCTGGACGCGCTGTACGGGGCCTTCTCCCGCGGGGAGCGGTCGCCCCTGCCGGCGCCGGCTCTCCAGTACGCCGACTACGCCCTCTGGCAGCGGGGCTGGCTCCGGGGCGAGGCGCTGGAGCGCCAGGTGGCCTACTGGCGGGAGCGGCTGGCCGGGGCGCCGCCCCTCCTGGAGCTTCCCACCGACCGTCCGCGGAGCTCGTCGTCCGGCGGCCGCCGCGCGACGCACGCGTTCGTCCTCCCGGACGGGGTTGCGGAGGGGGTGCGCGCGCTCGCCCGCCGCGAGGGGGCGACTCTGTTCATGACGGTGCTGGCCGGCTTCCAGGCGCTCCTGTCGCGCTGGTCCGGGCAGGACGACGTGCTGGTCGGCACCCCGGTGGCGGGACGGAAGTGGGCCGAGGTGGAGGGGATGGTCGGCTTCTTCGTGAACACCCTGGTGCTCCGCGCGGAGCTGGCGTACGACGCCGGCGGGCGCGCTCTGGTGGCGCAGGCGCGGGAGCGGATGCTGGAGGCGCAGGTGCACCAGGACGTCCCGTTCGAGCGCCTGGTGGAGGAGCTGCGCGTGGAGCGGAGCCTGAGCCACACGCCGCTCTTCCAGGTGATGTTCTCGCTCTCCGGCGCCCGCGGGCGGGAGCGGCCCGGGCTGGGCGGCCTGGAGGTGGAGGAGCTGTGGATCCCGGGCGGCGAGACGGCCTTCGACCTGGGGCTGGTGGTGACGGAGGAGGACGGCCGGCTGGCCGGCGACGTGGACTTCCGCGCAGGGCTGTTCGACGACGCCACCGTGGCGCGGATGGCGGGGCACTTCACGCGCCTGCTGGAGGGGATGCTCGCGCATCCGGACCTCCCGCTCTCCGCTCTCTCCCTCCTCGCCCCCGGCGAGCGGGAGCAGGTCCTGGAGGCGTGGAGCGTCGGCGCGCCCGGGCACCGGCGCCCCGCCTGCCTCCACGACCTCTTCGCGGCGCAGGCCGCACGCACGCCCGACTCGCCGGCCGTGGTCCACTGCGGCGCGAGCCTCACCTACGCGGAGCTGGACGCGCGCGCCGGAGCGCTGGCGGGCGAGCTGCGCGCGCGCGGCGTCGGCCCCGAGGTCCCGGTCGGCGTCTGCCTGGAGCGCGGCGTGGACCTCGTCGTGGCGCTGCTGGGCGTGCTCAGGGCGGGCGGCGTCTACGTCCCCCTCGATCCCGCCTACCCGGCGGACCGGCTGGAGTACATGCTGGCAGACGCCGGGGCGCGCGTCGTGCTCACCGTGGAGCGCCTGGCAGGGCGGGTGCCGGAGTTCGGGGGCGCCGTCGTGTGCCTCGACACCCCCCACCCCCGGCCCCTCCCCCACAAGGGGGGAGGGGAGCAAAACGAGACTGGAGCGCGTCCGGAAGGGGCCCTCACCCCCCGGCCCCCTCTGTCAATGCTGGGAGAGGGGGGGGCGCATTCCTCGGCGATGGAGCATGACCCGGCTCCGAGCCGGGCGAATGAATTCGCTGCAACAACGGCACAAAGTCCGCCTTCGCGGACTGACGACAACGACGGAGAAGCCCTCCCCCAGAATTGGGGGAGGGTGGCGAGCCTAAGCGAGCCGGGTGGGGGCGCTGCCTCGGACGCCGGTCCGGCGTCTCCGGAGCACGCCGCTGTTCTCCCCTCCCCCCTTGTGGGGGAGGGGTCGGGGGTGGGGGGTACGAGGGGTGCGCCGGAGCCGACGCACGCGCTCGTCTCCCCCGACAACCTGGCGTACGTCGTCTACACCTCGGGCTCCACGGGCCGGCCCAAGGGGGTCGCGGTCACGCACGGGGCCGCCTCCAACCTGCTCTCGCAGGCGGTGGAGACCTTCGGTGCGGAGGCGGGAAGCCGCGTGCTGCAGACGGCGTCGCTGAGCTTCGACGCCTCGCTGCTGGAGGTCTTCCTGGCGCTCTTCTCCGGGGCGGAGCTGCACGTGGCCGACCGGGAGACGGTCCTCTCGGGGACGGCGCTGGGCGCGCTGCTGCGGGAGCGGGAGATCGACGTTTGGGTGAGCACGCCTCCGCTCCTGGAGTCGCTCCCGGACACGCGACTTCCCGTCGCTGCGCACGGTGAGCACGGGCGGGGAGCGGTGCTCCGGGGAGCTGGCGGCGCGGTGGTCCGCGGGGCGGCGGCTGCTGAACATGTACGGTCCCACCGAGACCACCATCTACGCCACCGGGCACCTGTGCGCCGAGGGAGCGGCGGAGGCGCCGCCGATCGGGCGGCCGGTGGTCGGCGCGCGGGCGTACGTGCTGGACCGGCGGGGCGAGCCGGTGCCGGCGGGGGTGCCGGGGGAGCTGTGCGTGGGCGGGGCTGGGCTGGCGCGGGGGTACCTGGGGCGGGCGGAGCTGACGGCGGAGCGGTTCGTCCCGGACGCGCATTCCGGGGAGGCGGGGGCGCGGCTGTACCGGACGGGGGACCGGGTGAGGTGGCTGGCGTCGGGGGAGCTGGAGTTCCTGGGGCGCGTGGACGAGCAGGTCAAGCTGCGGGGGCTGCGTATCGAGCCGGGGGAGATCGAGGCGGCGCTGCGGGAGCACCCGGGAGTGCGCGCGGCGGCGGTGATGGTGCGGGAGGACGCGCCGGGGCGGAAGGCGCTGGTGGGGTACGTCGTCCCCGCGGAGCAGGACTCCGCCGGGGAGGAGCAGGTGGCGGCGTGGGAAGCAGTGTGGGACGAGACCTACGAGGAGGCCGGACCCGCCGGACCGGACTTCAGCCGGGTGGGGTGGAACACCCACCTCGCCCCGGAGGAGATGCCGGGGGAGATGCGGGAGTGGGTGGAGCGCACCGCCGAGAGCCTCCTGACGCTGGAGCCGGAGCGCGTGCTGGAGATCGGGTGCGGCACCGGTCTCGTCCTCTTCCGCGTGGCCCCCCGCGTCCGGCTCTACCACGCCACCGACATCTCCGCCGTCGCGGTGGACGAGCTGCGCCGGACCGCGGCCGGGCTCCCCCAGGTGCGGCTGGCGCAGCGCGCCGCGGACGACCTGGCGGAGCTGGAGGGGGCCGGCTTCGACACGGTGGTCCTGAACTCGGTCGCGCAGTACTTCCCCGACGTCGAGTACCTGCTCCGCGTGCTGGAGGGCGCCGTGGCGGCCGCGCGGCCGGGAGGGAGGATCTTCGTCGGTGACGTGCCCAGCCTCCCGCTGCTCCGGGCGTTCCACGCCAGGGTGGAGATGGCGCCCGTCCCGGACCACACCGCGACGGAGCGGCTCCGGGCGCGCGTCCGGCTCGCGCTCGCGGAGGAGCAGGAGCTGGGGATCGATCCGGAGCTGTTCGCGGCGCTCCCGGTACGCATCCCCCGGGTGGGACGGGTGTCGGTGCGGACCAAGCGCGCGACGCACGCCCTGGAAGTGTCGCGCTTCCGCTACGACGTGGTCCTCCACCTGGACACCGGGCCGCACCCCGCGGCACCCGTGCTCGTCCGGAGCGGAGAGGAGCCGTCCCTGGCGGAGCTGCGCGCCCGGCTGGAAGCGGAGCCGGAATCGGCGCTGGCGGTGCTCGGGGTGCCGAACGCGCGGCTGGCGGGGGACGTCCGCCTCCTGGAGCTGCTGGACGCGCCGAACGCCCCCGCCACGGCGGGCGGGCTCCGCGCCGCGCTGGCGGAGCACGGGGCCCCGGGAGTGGACCCGGAGGCGCTGTGGTCGCTGGCCGCGGGGCTGGAGCGCGAGGTGGAGATCCGCCCCGCGGCGGCCGGTCTCGTGGACGTGCTCTTCCAGCCGCGCGGCGGGGCCCGGGCCGCCGCTCTCCCGGGAGCGCCCGCGGAGGCGCGCGCCTGGGAATCGTACGGCAACGACCCGCGGCGGGGGCGGCGCCGGCGCGAGCTGGTCCCGGCGCTCCGCGCGTCGCTGCGCGGCCGCCTCCCGGAGTACATGGTCCCCTCCGCCTTCGTGGTGCTGGAGACGCTCCCGCTCACCCCCGCCGGCAAGCTGGACCGCCGGGCCCTCCCCGCGCCCGACGGAGTCCGGACCGGGAGCTACGTCGCCCCCCGGACCGTCGTCGAGGAGCGGATGGCCGGGATCTGGGCCGAAGTGCTGGGAGCGGGGCAGGTGGGCGTGGAGACGGACTTCTTCGAGCTGGGCGGCCACTCCCTCCTGGCGACGCAGGTGACGTCGCGGGTGCGCGACGCCTTCGGCGTGGAGCTTCCCGTGCGCGCCCTCTTCGAGGCACCTACCGTGGCGGGGCTCGCGGAGCACGTCCGCGGCCTGCTGGGAGGGGAGAGCGGTACGGACGCCCCGCCGCTGGTCCCCGTCCCGCGGGACCGCCCGCTCCCCCTGTCGTTCGCCCAGCAGCGGCTCTGGTTCATCGACCGGCTGGAGCCGGGGAGCAGCGCGTACAACCTGCCCCTGGCGCTGCGCCTGCGCGGGCCGCTGGACGCGCGGGTGCTCGAGCGCACCCTCGGCGAGACCGTGCGCCGGCACGAGGCGCTGCGCACCGTCTTCCGGGAAGCGGGCGGCGAGCCCGTGCAGGTGGTGCGCCCGGCGGGGGCGGCGCCGCTCCCCGTGGTCGACCTCGCCGGGCTGGCGGGGGAGGCGCGGGAGGCAGAGGCGCTGCGGCGGGTGCGCGAGGAGGCGCTGCGGCCGTTCGACCTGGAGCGGGGGCCGCTGCTGCGCGCGCGGCTGCTGCGGCTGGGGGAGGACGATCACGTGCTGGTGCTGGCGGTGCACCACATCGTCTCCGACGGGTGGAGCATGGGCGTGCTCACCCGCGAGCTGTCGGCGCACTACGGCGCCTTCGTCCGGGGCGAGGGATCGCCCCTGCCGCCGCTCCCGGTGCAGTACGCGGACTACGCGGTGTGGCAGCGCGGCTGGCTCGCGGGCGACGCGCTGGAGCGGCAGCTGGCGTGGTGGCGCGAGCACCTGGCCGGGGCCCCCCCGCTGCTGGAGCTCCCCACCGACCGCCCGCGCGCCGCGGGGCGCGAGCAGCAGCGGGCCGGGCGCCTCGCCTTCGCGCTCCCGGCGGCGACGGCCGGGGCGCTGCGGGCGCTCGCCCGGCGCGAGGGGGCCACGCCGTTCATGGCGCTTCTCGCCGCCTGGCAGGCGCTGCTGGGGCGGTACGCGGGTCAGGAGGACGTGGTGGTCGGCTCCCCCATCGCGGGACGCAACCGCCTGGAGACCGAGGGGCTGATCGGCTTCTTCGTCAACACCCTGGCGCTGCGCGCGGATCTCGGCGGCGGCCCGTCGTTCCGCGAGCTGCTCGGCCGGGTCGGCGAGACGACGCTGGGGGCGTACGCCCGCCAGGACCTCCCCTTCGACCGCCTGGTGGAGGAGCTGGCCCCCGAGCGCAGCCTCACGCACACGCCGCTCTTCCAGGCGATGTTCTCCCTGCAGACCGCGGGGAGTGGAGAGCTGCGCCTGGAGAAGGTGCGGGCGGAGCCGCTGGAGCTGGACGCGGAGACCGCCAAGTTCGACCTGACCCTGGTGCTGACGGAGGCGCCCGAGGGACTGGAGGGGGTGCTGCTGTACCGGGCCGCGCTCTGGGACGCCGCGACCGCCCTGCGGATGCTCGGCCACTTCCGCGTCCTGCTGGACGCCGCCGCCGCCGACCCCGCCCGCCCCGTGGACGAGCTTCCGCTGCTCGGCCCCGCGGAGATGGAGCAGCTGCGGGCGGAGTGGCGCGCCACGCGCAGCCCCTTCTCCGACGACACCTCCCTGCACCGGCTCTTCGAGGCGCAGGCGGCGCGCACCCCCGGCGCGCTCGCCCTGGCCGGCGGCGGCGCCGAGGTGACCTACGCCGAGCTGGACCGCCGCGCCGACCGGCTCGCCCGCGCGGCTGCGCGCCCGGGGCGTCGGCCCCGAGGTGCGGGTCGCGCTGCTGCTGGAGCCCGGTGTGGAGGCCGTGGCGTCCCTGCTGGCCGTGCTCAAGGCGGGCGGCGCCTACGTCCCGCTCGACCCGGCGAGCCCGCCGGAGCGGCTGGCCTGGACGCTGGCGGACAGCGGCGCGCGCCTTCTGCTGACGGAGCCGGGGCTGGCCCGACGCATCCCGGAGCCCGGCGTCGAGGTGGTGGTGCTGGACAGGGAGCACGACGACGCCGACGGCGCAGTCGTCGTTGCAGGCTGTCCCCTGTCCCCTGTCCCCTATCCCCTCAACCTGGCCTACGTCATCTACACCTCCGGCTCCACGGGCCGTCCCAAGGGCGTGCTGGTCGAGC
The DNA here is from genome assembly GCA_963733105.1 of uncultured Gemmatimonadales bacterium. GTDB lineage: Bacteria > Gemmatimonadota > Gemmatimonadetes > Longimicrobiales > Longimicrobiaceae > JAFAYN01. The sequence goes on from CAVTCB010000023.1 coordinate 321,275, forward strand.
ACCGGGGCGTGTGCAACAGCGTCGAGGCGTTCACGCGCGTCTACGGCATCGGCGCGGGCTCGCGGGTGCTGCTCTTCGCGCCGCTGCACTTCGACGCCTCCGTGCTGGACGTCTTCACCGCGCTCTGCTCGGGAGCGACGCTGGTCCTCGCTTCGCGCGACGAGCTGATGCCGGGCGAGGGGCTCGTGGAGCTGCTGCGCCGGGAGCGCGTCACGCACCTCAAGATCACCCCCTCCGCGCTGGCGGTGACCCCGCCCGCGGAGCTGCCCGAGCTGGAAGCCGTCATGGTGGGCGGGGAGACGTGCGGGGCGGAGCTGGTGGCGAGCTGGGCGCCGAGCCGGCGCTTCTTCAACGGCTACGGGGCCACCGAGCACAGCGTGCGCTGCACGGCGCAGCCGTGCACGAACGCCACGCGTCCGCCGCCGCTGGGGCAACCGATCGCCAACGCGCGGCTGTACGTGCTGGACGCGGGGCTGGCGCCGGTACCGGAGGGGGTCGCGGGCGAAGCGTACATGGCCGGGGTGGGGGTGGCGCGCGGCTACCTGGGGCGGCCGGAGCTGACGGCGGAGCGCTTCGTCCCGGACCCGTACTCGGACGAGCCGGGGGCGCGGATGTACCGCTCGGGAGACCGGGTGCGCCGGCGGGCGGACGGGAGCCCGGAGTTCCTGGGGCGCGTGGACTTCCAGGTGAAGGTGCGGGGCTTCCGGATCGAGCCGGGGGAGGTGGAGGCGGCGCTGCTGCGCCACCCGGGCGTGCGCGACGCGGTGGTGGTCGCCCGCGCGGACGGGGCCGGGGAGGCGCGCCTGGTGGGGTACGCCGTCCCGGCGGAGCCGGGGGCGGCGCCCTCCGCCGGGGCGCTGCGGGCGCACCTGTCGGCGAGCCTCCCGGAGTACATGGTGCCGGCCGCGCTCGTCGTCCTCCCGGAGCTGCCGCTGACGCCCAACGGCAAGGTCGACCGCCGCGCGCTCCCGGCGCCGGAGCCGGCGTCGGGCGAGGAGTACGCGGCGCCGCGCACGCCGACGGAGGAGGTGCTGGCGGGGATCTGGGCGCAGGTGCTGGGCGTGGAGCGGGTGGGCCGCGACGCCGGCTTCTTCGCCCTGGGGGGGCACTCGCTCCTGGCGACGCGGGTGGTCTCGCGCCTCCGGGAGGCGCTCCGGGTGGAGGTGCCGCTGCGGGCGCTCTTCGAGGCGCCCACCGTGGCGGGGCTGGCCGGGCGGATCGACGCGCTGCTGCGGGAGGGCGCGGGAACCGACGCGCCGCCGCTGGTCCCGGTACCGCGCGACCGTCCGCTCCCGCTCTCCTTCGCGCAGCAGCGGCTCTGGTTCCTGGACCGGCTGGAGCCGGGGAGCACCGCGTACAACGTCCCGCGGGCGCTGCGGCTGCGGGGAGCGCTGGACGCGGGGGTGCTGGGGCGGGTGCTGGCGGAGATCGTGCGCCGCCACGAGGCGCTGCGCACGGTCTTCGGCGAGGTGGCCGGCGAGCCGGTGCAGAGCGTGCACGCCGCGGGCGCGGCGCCGCTGGCCGTCGTGGATCTGGCCGGGCTGCCGGAGGGCGGACGGGAGGCGGAAGCGCGGCGGTGGGTGGAGGAGGAGGCGCGGCGGCCGTTCGACCTGGAGCGGGGGCCGCTGCTGCGGACGGCGCTGCTGCGGCTGGGAGCGGAGGAGCACGTGCTGGTGCTGTCGATGCACCACATCGTCAGCGACGGGTGGAGCGTGGGCGTGCTCTTCGGCGAGCTCGCCACGCTGTACGAAGCGTTCGGGCGGGGCGAGGCGTCGCCGCTGCCGGAGCTGGAGGTGCAGTACGCGGACTTCGCGGCGTGGCAGCGCGGCTGGCTGACGGGGGAGGTGCTGGAGCGGCAGCTGGCCTGGTGGCGGGAGCGCCTGGAGGGCGCGCCCGCCGTGCTGGAGATTCCGACGGACCACCCCCGCCGCGCCGTGCCGGGGGACCGCGGGGCCGGCGTGTTCCGCACGCTGGCGCCGGAGCACGCGGAGCGGCTGCGCGCGCTCGCCCGGAGCGAGGGTGCGACGCTGTACATGGTGCTGCTGGCGGTGCTGGACGTGCTCCTGGCGCGCTGGTCGGGCCAGGAGGACGTGGTGGTGGGCACCCCCATCGCGAACCGGAACCGTCGGGAGACGGAGGGGCTGATCGGCTTCTTCGTCAACACCTTGGCGCTGCGCACCGACGTCTCCGGCGACCCGACCTTCCGCGAGCTGCTCGGGCGCGTGCGGGAGACCACGCTGGGCGCCTACCAGCACCAGGACGTGCCGTTCGAAAAGCTGGTGGAGGAGCTGGACGTGGAGCGCTCCCTGAGCCACACGCCGCTCTTCCAGGTGATCTTCCTGGTGGAGGAGGACTCCGGCGGCTCGCAGCCCTTCCGCGGGATCGAGGCGGAGCCGTACTTCGCCGACCACGAGGTCGTCAAGTTCGACCTGGGGATCTCCGCGGTGGGCGGTGCGGATGGACTTGGCCTGGGGATCGCCTACCGGGCCGAGCTGTGGGACGAGTCCACCATGGAGCGCCTCCTGGACGCCTTCGCTCTCCTCCTGGAGAGCGTCGCGGCCGACCCCGGCCGGCGCGTCCTGGAGCTGCCGCTCATGGCGCCCCAGGAGAGGCAACTCCTGGTGGAGGAGTGGAGCGGCGGGCGCGGCCAAGCCCCCTCCGACCGCACCGTCCACGAGATCTTCGCGGAGCAGGCGGCCCGCACGCCGGCTGCGATCGCTCTGACGTTCGGGAGCGAGTCCGTCACCTACGCGGAGCTGGACCGCCGCTCGGACGCCCTCGCGCGCCACCTGGCCGCGCTCGGCCTCGGCCCCGAGACGCGCGTCGGGATCTGCGTGGAGCGCTCGCCGGAGATGGTGGTGGGTCTGCTGGGAATCCTCAAGGCGGGCGGCGCGTACGTCCCGCTCGACCCCGCCTATCCCGCCGAGCGCCTGGCCTTCATGCTCGCCGACGCGGGCGCGCGGGTGCTGCTGACGCAGGAGCGCCTGCGCGGCCGGCTCCCGGAGTTCGGGGGGGAGATCCTGCTGGTGGACGGGGCCCTCACCCCCCGAATGCTGGGAGAGGAGGAGGGGGAGGCGGCCCCGAGCCGGGCGAATGAATTCGCTGCAACAACGGCACAAAGTCCGCCTTCGCGGACTAACGGCAACGACCTGCGGGCACTCGCAGTTCTCCCCTCCCCCCTTGTGGGGGAGGGGCCGGGGGTGGGGGGTGCGAGGGTCGCGCCGAAGCCCACGGTTCCGGTCTCCCCCGAGAGCCTGGCATACGTCATCTACACCTCGGGCTCCACGGGCACTCCCAAGGGGACCGAGGTGCCGCACCGCGCCATCCCCGGCTTCTTCCGGGGCGCGGACTACGCCCGCTTCGACGAGGGCACCGTCACCCTCCAGCACTCGTCGACCTCCTGGGATGCGCTGACGCTGGAGCTGTGGCCGGCGCTCCTCTCCGGAGGCCGCTGCGTCCTCCTCCCGGCGCAGGCCTCCGAGCCCGCCCTGCTGGGTGAGCAGGTCCGCGCGCACGGGGCCGACACGCTCTGGCTGACCGCTGCGTACTTCAACCTGATCGTCGACACCACGCCGGAGGTGCTGACCGGCGTCGCGCAGGTGATGATCGGCGGCGAGGCGGTGAGCGCGCCGCACGTGCGCCGTGCTCTGGAGCTGCACCCGGGGCTGCGGATCGTCAACGGGTACGGCCCCAGCGAGTGCACCGTCTTCGCCTCCTGCTGGCCGGTCCCGGCGGGCTTCGAGGGCGACGTCGTGCCCATCGGCAGTCCGGTGGGCGACCGGCGCGTGTACCTGCTGGACCGCGGCCTCGTCCCGGTCCCCGTGGGCGTCCCCGGCGAACTGTTCGTAGGCGGGCCGGCGGTGGCGCGGGGATACCTGGGGCGGCCGGAGCTGACGGCGGAGCGCTTCGTCCCCGACCCGTTCGGGGAGCCGGGCGCGCGCCTGTACCGCTCGGGAGACCGGGCGCGCTGGCGGGCGGACGGCGTGCTGGAGTTCGTGGGGCGCACCGACTTCCAGGTCAAGGTGCGCGGCTTCCGCGTGGAGCCCGGCGAGGTGGAGGGCGTGCTCGCCGCGCACCCGCAGGTGCGCGAGGCGGCGGTGGTCGCGCGGGACGGGAGCCTGGTGGGATACGTGGTCGGCACGGCCACGTCGGGCGAGCTGCGCGAGCACCTGCGGGCGAGCCTCCCGGAGTACATGGTGCCGACGCTCTTCGTCGGGCTGGACGCGCTTCCGCTGACCCCGAACGGCAAGGTGGACCGGCGGGCGCTCCCCGACCCGGAGCGCACGCCGGACGAGGAGCGCTACGTGGCGCCGCGCACGCCGGCGGAGGAGGTGGTGGCGGGGATCTTCGCCGGGGTGCTGGGGGTCGGGCGCGTCGGCGCCGGCGACGACTTCTTCGACCTGGGCGGCCACTCGCTCCTGGCGACCCGGGTGGCCGCGCGGGTGCGCGAGACCTTCGGGGTGGAGCTGCCGCTGCGGACGCTCTTCGAGGCGCCCACGGTAGCGGGGCTCGCCGCGCGCGTGGACGCCCTGCTGTGGGACGGAGGCGGGACGCAGGTGCCGCCGGTGGTCCCCGTCCCGCGGGACCGGCCACTCCCGCTCTCCTTCGCGCAGCAGCGGCTCTGGTTCGTGGAGCAGGTGGAGCCGGGGACGTCGGCGTACGCCATCCCCGTCCCCATGCGGCTGCGAGATCCCGTGGACGCGGGGGTCCTGGGGCGCGCACTGGACGAGGTCGTGCGCCGGCACGAGGCGCTGCGGACGGTCTTCGCCAGACTGGACGGCGAGCCGGTGCAGGTGGTCCGCCAGGCCCCGCGGGGGGTGCTGGCGGAGGTGGACCTTGCCGCGCTCCCGGCGGAGGCCGCCGCGCGGGAGGTGCAGCGCCTGACCGACGCGGAGAGCCTGCGCCCGTTCGACCTGGAGCGGGGGCCGCTCTTCCGCGCGGTCCTGGTGCGCGTGGCGCCGGACGACGCCGCGCTCCTCCTGTCCATGCACCACATCGTCTCCGACGGGTGGAGCATGGGCGTGCTCACGCGCGAGCTGTCCGTGCTGTACGGCGCGTTCTCGCGCGGCGAGCCGTCGCCGCTTCCCGAGCTCCCGTTCCAGTACGCGGACTTCGCGGCGTGGCAGCGGGGGTGGCTCTCCGGAGAGACGCTGGAGCGGCAGCTCGCCTGGTGGAAGGCACAGCTCGCGGGAGCGCCGCCGCTGCTGGAGCTGCCGACGGACCGGCCGCGCACCGCGGTGCGGGACGCGCGCGGCGGAGTGCGGCTCTTCTCGCTTCCCGCGGACACCTCGCGGGCGCTGCGGGAGCTGAGCCGGCGCGAGGGGGCGACGCTGTTCATGACGCTGCTGGCCGCCTGGCAGCTCCTGCTGGCGCGCCACGCCGGGCAGGAGGACGTGGTGGTGGGCTCGCCGATCGCCGGGCGGACGCACCTGGAGCTTGAGGGGCTGATCGGCTTCTTCGTCAACACGCTGGCGCTGCGCACCGACCTCTCGGGCGACCCCACCTTCGCGGAGCTGCTGCGGCGGGTGCGGGAAACGACGCTGGGGGCGTACCAGCACCAGGACGTGCCGTTCGAGCGTCTGGTGGAGGAGCTGGAGGTGCCGCGGAGCCTGACGCACTCGCCGCTCTTCCAGGCGGTGCTTTCGCTGCAGAACGTGGAACGGATGGAGGAGCGGCTGGGGGAGGCGCGCGTCGAGCCGCTGGAAAGGGGGACGCTGGCGGTGCGCTTCGACCTGACGCTGGCGCTGATGGAGGAGGGGGAGGAGATCCACGGAGCGCTCACCTACCGGGCGGAGCTGTGGGACGGGGAGACGACCGGGCGGATGCTGGACCACCTGCGGCGCCTGCTGGAGGGGATCGCCGCGGACCCGGACCGCCGCCTCTCCGCCCTCCCGCTGCTCGCCCCCGCCGACCGCGAGCGGGTGCTCCACGCGCCCAACGCGACCGCGGCCCCGTTCTCCGCCGGCGCCTGCCTGCACGAGCTGATCGAGGCACAGGCGCGCCGCGCCCCGGACGCCCCCGCCGCCGCCTGCGGCGGGCGCACGCTCACCTACGCGGAGCTGGACCGCCGCGCCTCCGCCCTCGCCCGCGGCCTCCGCGCGCGCGGCGTCGGCCCCGAGGCGCGCGTGGCGCTCCTCCTGGAGCCCGGCCTGGAGACGGTGGTGGCGCTGCTGGGCGTGCTCAAGGCGGGCGGCGCCTACGTCCCCCTGGACACGGGGAGTCCCGCGGAGCGCCTGGCGTGGACGCTGGCGGACAGCGGCGCGCGCCTGGTGCTGACGCAGGCGGAACTGGCCGACCGGGTCCCTGAGGGCGGAGCGGAGGTGGTGGTGCTGGACTGGGAACGTGGAGGTGCCGACGGTGAGGCTGCCGTTGCAGGCTATCCCCTGTCCCCTGTTCCCTGTCCCCTCAATCTCGCCTACGTCATCTACACTTCCGGCTCCACCGGCCGTCCCAAGGGCGTGCTCGTCCCCCACCGCGGCGTGGTCAACTCGACGGAGGCGTACGCGCGGGTCTACGGCATCGGGCCCGGCTCGCGGGTGCTGCTCTTCGCGCCGCTGCACTTCGACGCCTCCGTGCTGGACGTCTTCACCGCGCTCTGCTCGGGAGCCACGCTTGTCCTCGCTTCGCGCGACGAGCTGATGCCGGGCGAGGGGCTGACCGGGCTGCTGCGCCGGGAGCGCGTCACGCACCTCAAGATCACCCCCTCCGCGCTGGCCGTGACCCCGCCCGCGGAGCTGCCGGACCTCGAAGCCGTCATGGTGGGCGGGGAAACGTGCGGGGCGGAGCTGGTGGCGTCCTGGGCTCCCGGGCGGCGCTTCTTCAACGGCTACGGGGCCACCGAGCACAGCGTGCGCTGCACCGCGCAGCTGTGCACGGACGCGACGCGCCCGCCGCCGGTGGGTCGCCCCATCGCCAACGCGCGGCTGTACGTGCTGGACGCGGGGCTGGAGCCGGTGCCGACCGGCGTCGCGGGCGAGGTGTACATGGCCGGGGTGGGGGTGACGCGCGGCTACCTGAACCGGGCGGAGCTGACGGCGGAGCGCTTCGTCCCCGACCCGCACTCGGGGGAGCCGGGGGCGCGGATGTACCGCTCCGGGGACCGTGGGCGCTGGCTGGCGGACGGGACGCTGGAGTTCGTGGGGCGGGTGGACTTCCAGCTCAAGGTCCGCGGCTACCGCATCGAGCCGGGGGAGGTGGAGGCCGCGCTGCTGGAGCACCCCGCGCTCGGCGACGCCGTGGTGGTGGCGCGCGGCGACCGGGCGGAGGAGCGCTACCTGGCGGCCTACGCCGTCCCGCGCGAGGGGATGGCGGCGCCGGACGCCGCCGCGCTGCGGACGCACCTGCAGTCCCATCTCCCGGAGCACCTGGTCCCCTCCGCGATCGTGCTGCTGGACCGGCTGCCGCTGACCTCCAACGGCAAGATCGACCGTCGCGCGCTTCCGGCGCCGGAGCCGGCGTCGGGCGAGGGGTACGCGGCGCCGCGCACGCCGACGGAGGAGGTGCTGGCGGGGATCTGGGCGCAGGTGCTGGGCGTGGAGCGGGTGGGCCGCGACGCCGGCTTCTTCGCCCTGGGGGGGCACTCGCTCCTGGCGACGCGGGTGGTCTCGCGCCTCCGGGAGGCGTTCCGGGTGGAGGTGCCGCTGCGGGCGCTCTTCGAGGCGCCCACCGTGGCGGGGCTGGCCGGGCGGATCGACGCGCTGCTGCGGGAGGGCGCGGGAACCGACGCGCCGCCGCTGGTCCCGGTACCGCGCGACCGTCCGCTCCCGCTCTCCTTCGCGCAGCAGCGGCTCTGGTTCCTGGACCGGCTGGAGCCGGGGAGCACCGCGTACAACGTCCCGCGGGCGCTGCGGCTGCGGGGAGCGCTGGACGCGGGGGTGCTGGGGCGGGTGCTGGCGGAGATCGTGCGCCGCCACGAGGCGCTGCGCACGGACTTCGGCGAGGTGGCCGGCGAGCCGGTGCAGAGCGTGCACGCCGCGGGCGCGGCGCCGCTGGCCGTCGTGGATCTGGCCGGGCTGGCGGAGGGCGGACGGGAGGCGCGAGGCTCGCCGCTGGGTGGAGGAGGAGGCGCGGCGGCCGTTCGACCTGGAGCGGGGGCCGCTACTGCGGACGGGGCTGCTGCGGCTGGGAGCGGAGGAGCACGTGCTGGTGCTGTCGATGCACCACATCGTCAGCGACGGGTGGAGCATGGGCGTGCTCTTCGGGGAGCTCGCCACGCTGTACGAGGCGTTCGGGCGGGGCGAGGCGTCGCCGCTGCCGGAGCTGGAGGTGCAGTACGCGGACTTCGCGGCGTGGCAGCGCGGCTGGCTGACAGGGGAGGTGCTGGAGCGGCAGCTCGCCTGGTGGCGGGAGCGGCTGGACGGGCGCGCCCGCCGTGCTGGAGGTCCCGGTCGACCATCCCCGCCCGGCGGTGCCGGGGAATCGCGGAGCCAGCGTCGTTCCGCACGCTCGCCCCGGAGCACGCGGAGGGGCTGCGCTCGCTCGCCCGGCGCGAGGGGGCGACGCTGTACATGGTGCTGCTGGCGGCGCTGGACGTGCTCCTGGCGCGCTGGTCGGGCCAGGAGGACGTGGTGGTCGGCACCCCCATCGCGAACCGGAACCGGCGGGAGACGGAGGGGCTGATCGGCTTCTTCGTCAACACGCTGGCGCTGCGCACCGACGTCTCCGGGAATCCCGGTCTTCCGCGAGCTGCTCGGGCGCGTGCGGGAGACGACGCTGGGCGCCTACCAGCACCAGGACGTGCCGTTCGAAAAGCTGGTGGAGGAGCTGGACGTGGAGCGCTCCCTGAGCCACACGCCGCTCTTCCAGGTGATGTTCTCGGCGGAGGAGGCCCCCGGCGGCCCGCAGCCCTTCCGCGGGATCGAGGCGGAGCCGTACTTCGCCGACCACGCGGCGATGAAGTTCGACCTGGGGATCTCCGCGGTGGGTGGTGCGGATGGACTTGGCCTGGGGATCTCGTACCGTGCCGAGCTGTGGGACGCGCCCACCATGGAGCGCCTCCTCGACGCCTTCGCCCTCCTCCTGGAGAGCGTCGCGGCCGATCCCGGCCGGCGCGTCCTGGAGCTGCCGCTCATGGCGGACGAGGAGCGGACGCGGCTGGTGGAGGAGTGGAGCGGCGGGCGCGGCCACGCCCCCTCCGACCGCCCCGTCCACGAGCTGTTCGCGGAGCAGGCGGCCCGCACGCCGCACGCGGTCGCTCTGACGTTCGGGAGCGAGTCCGTCACCTACGCGGAGCTGGACCGCCGCTCGGACATGCTCGCGCGCCGCCTGGCCGCGCTCGGCGTCGGCCCCGAGACGCGCGTCGGGATCTGCGTGGAGCGCTCGCCGGAGATGGTGGTGGGTCTCCTCGGCATCCTCAAGGCGGGCGGCGCCTACCTCCCGCTCGACCCCGCCTACCCCGCCGAGCGCCTGGCCTTCATGCTCGCCGACGCGGGCGTGCGAGTGCTGCTTACGCAGGAGCGCCTGCGCGACCGGCTCCCGGAGTTCGGGGGCGAGATCCTGCTGGTGGATGGGGCCCTCACCCCCCGGCCCCCTCTCCCAATGCTGGGAGAGGGGGGGGCGCATTCCTCGGCGGAAGAGGGTGAAGCGGCTCCGAGCCGGGCGAATGAATTCGCTGCAACAACGGCACAAAGTCCGCCTGCGCGGACTAACAGCAACGACCTGCGGGCACTCGCAGTTCTCCCCTCCCCCCTTGTGGGGGAGGGGCCGGGGGTGGGGGGTGCGAGGGTCGCGCCGAAGCCCACGGCTCCGGTCTCCCCCGAGAGCCTGGCCTACGTCATCTACACCTCGGGCTCTACGGGGCAGCCCAAGGGGACCGAGGTGCCACACCGCGCCATCCCGGGGTTCTTCTGGGACGTGGAGTACGCGTGCTTCGACGAGAGCACCGTCCTGCTGCAGCACTCCTCCACTTCGTGGGACGCGCTGACGCTGGAGCTGTGGCCGGCGCTCCTCTCCGGCGGCCGCTGTGTCCTGCTCCCGGCGCAGACCTCGGAGCCCGCGCTGCTGGGCGAGCAGGTCCGCGAGCACGGCGTCACCGCGACGTGGATCTCCTCGGCGTACTTCAACTCCATCGTCGACACCACTCCGGAAGTGCTCTCCGGGCTCCGGCAGGTGATGATCGGCGGCGAGGCGGTGAGCGCGCCGCACGTGCGGCGCGCGCAGGCGCTGCATCCGGAGCTGCGGATCGTCAACGGGTACGGACCGAGCGAGTGCACGGTCTTCACCAGCTGCTACCCGGTCCCGGCGGACTTCGACGCGCCGGTCATTCCCATCGGCAGGCCGGTGGGCGACCGGCGCGTGTACCTGCTGGACCGGTACTCCAACCCGGTGCCGGTGGGGGTGGCGGGAGAGCTGTTCGTGGGCGGTCCCTCCGTCGCGCGCGGCTACCTGGGACGGCCGGAGCTGACGGCGGAGCGCTTCGTCCCGGACCCGTTCGGGGAGCCGGGGGCGCGCCTGTACCGCTCGGGAGACCGGGCGCGGTGGCGGGCGGACGGGGTGCTGGAGTTCGTGGGGCGCACCGACTTCCAGGTCAAGATCCGCGGCTTCCGCGTGGAGCCGGGCGAGGTGGAGGGCGTGCTCGCCGCGCACCCGCAGCTCCGCGAGGCGGCGGTGGGCGCGCGGGACGGGAGCCTGGTGGCGTACGTGGTCGGCACGGCCACGTCGGGCGAGCTGCGGGAGCACCTGCGGGCGAGCCTCCCGGAGTACATGGTGCCGACCCTCTTCGTCGTGCTGGACGCGCTTCCGCTGACCCCGAACGGCAAGGTGGACCGGCGGGCGCTCCCCGACCCGGAGCGCGCGCCGGACGAGGAGCGCTACGTGGCGCCGCGGACCGCGCTGGAGGAGCTGGTGGCGTCGGTGTGGGCGGAGGTGCTGGGACTGGAGCGGGTGGGGGTCCGCGACCACTTCTTCGAGCTGGGCGGACACTCGCTGCTGGCGACGCAGGTGTCGTCGCGGCTGAAGGCGATGAAGCTGGACGCCCCGGTGCGGCTGCTCTTCTCGGCCCCCACGGTGGAGGCGCTGGCGCGGGAGGTCGCGGCGCGCGAGCCGCGCCCGGGCCAGTCGGAGAAGGTGGCCGCGACGGTGCTGAAGCTGCGCGCGCTCTCCCCGGAAGCGCGGCAGCGGATGCTGCGGGACAGGCAGGGAGAACCGACGGAGTAGTCCGGACCCTGGCCGGGTCCACCCGTCCCCGGGGCGCAGGAATGCGCCCCGGGGATTTTCCTTTCCCTGAAACCCCGCCTCCCGGGCGCCCGTACCACCCCGGACGGACGTCATCCGTTTCCCGCCGAAGCCCACTCCTCTCCGCACCATCCCCGACACCATGCTTACCGTCGCCAACCTCTCCAAGACCTACTCCAACGGGGTGCACGCGCTCCGCGGCGTGGACCTTTCCATCGGCCGGGGGATGTTCGGGCTGCTGGGCCCCAACGGGGCGGGGAAGAGCACGCTCATGCGCACCCTCGCCACCCTGCAGGAGCCCGACGCCGGGGCCATCGTCTTCGACGGCGTGGACGTGCTGCGGAGCCCCGAGGCGCACCGGCGGCACCTGGGTTATCTCCCGCAGGACTTCGGCGTCTACCCCGGCGTCTCCGCGGTCGACCTGCTGGACCACCTGGCTCTCCTCAAGGGCGTGTCCGACCGGCGGGACCGGCGCGAGCAGGTGGAGGCGCTGCTGCACCGGACCAACCTGTGGGAGCACCGCAGGAAGGCGGTGAGCGGCTACAGCGGCGGGATGCGCCAGCGCTTCGGCATCGCGCAGGCGCTGCTCGGCGACCCGCGGCTGGTCATCGTGGACGAGCCCACCGCGGGGCTGGACCCGGAGGAGCGCAACCGCTTCCACAACCTGCTGGCCGAGGTGGGAGAGCAGGTCGTGGTGATCCTCTCCACGCACATCGTGGAGGACGTGCGGCAGCTCTGCCCGCGCATGGCGATCCTGGCCGGCGGGCGGGTGCTGCGCGAGGGGGCGCCGCGGCACCTGGTGGCGGAGCTGGCGGGGCGCGTGTGGCGCAGGACGGTGGAGAAGGGAGCGGTGGCCGCCTACCGAGCCTCGCTGGAGGTGCTCTCCACGCAGCTCTACGAGGGGAGGACGCTCGTGCACGTGCTGGCGGACGAGCGCCCGGAGGCGGGCTTCGAGCCGGTGGAGCCGGACCTGGAGGACGTGTACTTCTCCACCCTCTCCGCCGGCCGGGCGTAGGCGCATGCTCACCGGGATCATCGGCTTCGAGTGGCGCTACGCGACGCGCCAGGCCGTCTTCGCCGCGGCCGCGGCGGCCTTCCTCCTCATGGGCTTCGCCCTGGTGGCCACCGGGTACGGCCCGGACGAGGTGAACGTCAACTCGCCCTACGTGGTGATGCAGGCGACGGGGCTCCTCTCGCTCCCCGCCATCTTCCTCCTCACCATCTTCTGCACCGGCGCGGTGCAGCGCGACACCGAGCACCGGATGGCCGAGATCGTCTACGGCACCTCCGTCGGGAAGGCGCGCTACCTGCTCGGGCGCTTCGGCGGGGCGCTCCTGGTCTGCGCCACCGTGTTTTCCGCGGCCGTGCTGGGGATGCTCCTGGCGCCGATGCTGGTGGTGGTGGAGCCGGAGCGGCTGGGGCGCGTGGACGCGGGGGCCTACCTGTGGGCGCTCCTGGTGATGGGGCTCCCCAACCTGGTCTTCGCCGGGACGGTGGTGTTCGCGGTGGCGGCGCTCACGCGGAGCACGCTGGCCAGCTACGTGGGGGGCGTGTTCGTGTACGCGCTCTACTTCCTCTGCGCCGTCCTGGTGGACTCCCCGCTCCTGGCGGGCGCCGCGCCCGCCTCGTCCGAGGCCATGGCGCGCGCGGCGCTGGTGGACCCGTTCGGGCTGTCGGCGTTCGCCGAGCAGACGCGCTACTGGACGCCCGCCGCGCGCGACACGCGCTGGCTGGCGCTGGAGGGCCGCTTCCTGGCGAACCGCCTGCTCTGGCTGGCGGTCTCCGCCGCGACGCTGGCGGGGGTGCACCGCTTCTTCGCCCTGCGCGTCGCCACCGGAGCGAGGCGCGCCCGCGCCGCCGCCGACGCGGAGGAGACCTCCGCGTCCGCCCCCGTCTACCGCCCGGTGGCGGTCGGAGGGAAGGGGGCGCAGTGGCGCGCGCTGGTCTCCGCCACCCGCGTGCAGGCGGGGTACGTGCTGCGCAGCCGTCCGTTCCTGGCGCTCATGGCGCTGTGGGGGGTGGTGGCGTGGGCCAACCTGTCCGCCTCCGACGCCGCGGAGTACGGCTCGCGCCTGTACCCCACCACCGGGATCCTGCTCGGCATCGCGAGGGCGCCGCTCGCCGAGCTGGCCACCATCGTCCTCGTCTACTTCGGCGCCGAGCTGGCCTGGCGCGAGCGCTCGGCGCACTTCTCGGAGATCCTGGACGCCTCCCCCACCGCCAGCCGGGTGTTCTACCTGTCGCGGCTGGCGGCGCTGGCCCTCGTGGTGGCGGTGATGACGGCGGCCACCAGCGCCGTGGCGGTGGCGTTCCAGCTCGCCCGCGGCTACGCGCACCCGGAGCCGGGGCTCCACCTAGCCTTCTTCGCCTCCGCCGCCCTCCCGCTCGTCCTCTTCGCCGTGGCCGCGCTCCTGGCGCAGACGCTCAGCCCCAACCGCTACGTGGGGATGGTGGCGGCGCTCCTCCTGGCCCTGGTGGCGCAGCGGGGGGATGCGCTCGGGCTGGAGCACCACCTGGCGCGCTACGCCGCCGGGCCGCGGGCGCCGCACTCGGACATGGCGCCGGGCGGGCAGGTGGAGGCGTCGCTCCGCGCCTTCCTGCTGTACTGGACGGCGCTGGCCGCGCTTCTGGCCCTGGCGACGGGCGCGGCGTGGCGGCGCGGCACCGCGTCCTCGCTCCGCGCGAGGCTGGCAGGCATTCCCCGGCGGCTGGGGGGGCGCGGGAGGGGGGCGGCGGCGGGGTGCCTCCTCCTTTTCCTGGGCGCCGGCGGGTGGATCTTCTACGGCACGAACGTGCTGAACCGCTACGAGACGGAGGCGCAGGGGGTGGCGTGGAGGGCCGGGTACGAGAGGGCGTACCGCCGCTTCGCCGCCATGCCGCAGCCCAGCGTGGCGGCGGTGCGGGCGGAGGTGGAGCTCTTCCCGGGAGAGCGGCGCTTCCGGGTGGCGGGCACCTACCGCCTGGAGAACCGCACCGGGCGCCCCGTCGACACGGTGTGGGTGGCGGTGCGCCGCGACCTGGACGGGGTGGAGCTGGCGCTGGAGGGAGCCGACCGGTTCGCGAGCGACCGGCGCCACGGGATGCACGGCTTCCGGATGCGCCGGCCGCTGGCCCCGGGGGCGCGCGTGGATCTGTCGTACCGCGTCTCGGCGGCGCAGCGCGGCGTCCGCACCTCCGGGTTCGACCTTTCGGTGGTGGAGAACGGTTCGTTCCTCACCCACGGGCGCGCCTTCCCGTCGCTGGGCTACCGGAGGAGCTACGAGCTGTCGGACCCCGCGGAGCGCCGCCGCCACGGGCTCCCGCCGCGCGAGGAGGCCGCGGCCGCGGGGGAGGACGCGGGGGACCGCGCCGCCATCGAGACCACCGTCTCCACGAGCGCCGACCAGGTGGCCGTGGGGCCCGGCGAGCTGCTGGGGAGCTGGACACGGGGGGGGCGGAGGTACTTCCGCTACGCGACCGCGGGTCCCGTGAGCCGGCAGTTCGCGTTCGTCTCGGCACGCTATGCGGTGCGCCGCGTCGTGCACCGCGGCGTCTCGGTGGAGGTGTACTTCCACCCCGGGCACCCCCGCAACGTGGACCGCGTGCTGCGGGCGGCCACGGTCTCGCTCGACGTCTTCGGCCGCGCCTTCGGACCCTATCCGCACCGGCACCTCCGCGTCGTGGAGGTCCCGCCGTACTGGGGCTTCGGCGCCTTCGCCATGCCCGGGGTCACCTACTTCCCGGAGGACCGGGGCTTCCTCACCGACGCGCGCGACTCCACCCGCCTGGACCTGGTGACCCGGCGCGTGGCGCACGAGGTGGGGCACCAGTGGTGGCCGCACCAGGTGAACCCCGGCGACGGGCCGGGGGCGACGATGATCGTGGAGTCGCTGGCGAAGTACGCCGAGCAGCGGGTGCTGCGGGAGCTGCGCGGCGAGGGACAGGTCACGCGGCTCCTGGAGCTGGACCTGGAGCGCTACCGGCTGGGGCGGGCGCAGGAGAGGGAGGCGGAGCCTCCGCTGGACCGGGCCACGGACCAGCCCTGGCTCTACTACGGCAAGGGCGCCGTGGTGATGGCCGGCCTGCGCGACCTCCTGGGCGAGGCCGCGCTGGACCGGGCGCTCGGCCGCTTCGTGCGCGAGCACGCCCATCCCCGTCCGGCTCCCACCCCCCGCGACCTGGTGGCCGCGCTGCGGGCGGAGGCGCCGCCGGAGCGGCGCGCCCTCGTCGACCAGTGGGTGAGCGAGGTGGTGACGTACGACCTGGCGGTGGAGTCCGCCGCCGCCCGGCCGCTCCCGGACGGGCGCTGGCGCGTGGCCGCGCGCATCCGCGCCGGGAAGACGGCCCGCCGCGGCGGCGCCGACGTTCCGCTGCCGATGGACGAGGAGATCGACGTGGCCGTCCTCGCGGGCGCGGAGGGACCGCCGCTGCACGCCGGGAAGCACCGCCTCCGCGGCGGCACCTCCGAGGTCGTCCTCGTCGTGGACCGGAGGCCCGCCCGCGTCGCCGTCGACCCCTTCGTGCGGCGGGTGGAGGCGGAGCGCGCGGACAACGCGCGCGCGGTGGAGCGGACCGGCGGCCCGTGACCGGCGTGCTCCTTGCCGTGACCCCCGGACCACACCTTCACGGACGACGCCGCCGTCATGAAGTTCATCCCCGCCCAGCTCGCCGCGTACCTGCAGATGGGAACCGCCCGCCGGAACCTGCGGGCGCTGCGGGGCTACGTCCTGATGATGCTGGCGATGGTGGTGGCGTACAGCGTCGCCTTCCACGCGCTGATGGCGGCCGAGGGGCAGGAGCACTCCTGGCTCACCGGCTTCTACTGGACGCTCACGGTGATGAGCACGCTGGGGTTCGGCGACATCACCTTCCGGAGCGACGCGGGGCGGCTGTTCTCCATCGTGGTGCTGGTCTCCGGCGTCGTCTTCCTCCTGATCGTCCTTCCCTTCGCCTTCATCCAGCTCTTCTTCGCTCCGTGGCTGGAGGCGCGCTCGGCCATGCGCACCCCGCGCCGGGTGCCCGACGATGCCGAGGGACACGTCATCGTCACCCACTACGACCCCATCGCCATCTCGCTCACGCAGCGCCTGGCCTACCACGGCCGGCCGTACTGGGTGCTGGAGCCGGACGTGAAGACGGCCATGGACCTGCACGACGCCGGGGTCCGGGTGGTGGTGGGCGAGCGCGACAAGGTGGAGACGTACCACGCGCTCCGGGTGGACCGGGCGGCGCTGGTGGTGGCCACCGGAGACGACTACGTCAACACCAACATCGTCTTCACCGCCCGCGAGGCGTGCGCCGGCGTGCCCATCGTGTCGGTGGTGCGCTCGGCGGACTCGGTGGACATCCTGGAGCTGGCCGGCTCGTCGCACGTGCTGCACGTCCCCGAGATGCTGGGGCGCGCCCTGGCCCGCCGTACCCTGGGCGGCGACGTGCGGGCCAGCGTGATCGGCCGCTTCGGCGACCTCCTGATCGCGGAGGCTCCCGTCGCGGGGACGCCGCTGATGGGCGCGCGGCTCGCCGACAGCCGCCTCCGCCAGGCCACGGGGCTCACCGTGGTGGGCGTGTGGGAGCGGGGCCGCTTCGAGCCGCCGGGCCCCGACACGGTGCTGGGCCCCTCCACCGCGCTGGTGCTGGCCGGCTCGGACGAGCAGCTGGCGCGCTTCTCGGAGCTGATGGTGATCTACAGCACGCCGGACGCCCCCGTGGTGATCGTGGGGGGCGGCCGGGTGGGACGGTCGGTGGCGCAGGCGCTGGAGGAGCGCGAGGTGCCGTGGCGCATCGTGGAGCAGAACCCCGCCATGGTCCGCGACCCCGACCGCTACGTGCTGGGGACGGCCGCCGACCGGGCCACCCTGGAGCGCGCCGGGATCGGCGAGGCCGCCGCGGCGGTGGTCACCACCAACGACGACGCCACCAACATCTACCTGACGCTCTACGTCCGCCGCCTGCGGCCGGAGATCCAGATCGTGAGCCGCGCCACGCTGGAGCGCAACGTGGCGACGCTGCACCGCGCCGGGGCCGACTTCGTGATGTCGTACGCCTCCATGGGGGCGAACGCGGTGTTCAACGTCCTGGAGCGGGGCGACGTGGTGATGCTGGCCGAGGGGCTGGACGTGTTCCGCCACCCCGTTCCCCCGTCGCTGGCCGGGCGCCCGCTGGCCCGCACGGGGATCCGCGAGCAGACGGGGTGCAGCGTGGTGGCGCTGGAGACGGACGGCGTCGCGCTCATCAACCCACCCCCCGACGCGCCCCTCCCCGCGGCCGCCGAGCTGATCCTGATCGGCACCACCGAGGCCGAGCGGCGCTTCGTCGAGCGTTTCGGGAGATAGACGCCGCTCCCGTAGAGCCCCGCCTCTACCGGATGGAGCCTCCGCCCCACGGCCTGTCCCTGGATCGGAGGCAGGTCGTTTTCCAGTAAGTGTTTAGCTCGTACCGTCGGCGGGTATGTCGCTTGCCCTGAACGGGAGAGGTCCGTCCGCCCCGGCACCTCCCGCAGCGCCCCAGGAGCGACATGTCCCAGGATCTCTTCCCCGGAGAGGGCCGCTCCGGGCTCGCGATGGTGACTCTGCGGGCGGCCGTGGACCGGGAGTTCCGGAGGCGGCTCCTCCGCGACCCGCGCCGCGCCATCCGCGAGACCTTCGGGGTGGAGGTGTCCCCCGGGCTCCGCCTCAAGTTCATCGAGAAGGGGCGCCACCTGGACCTCCTGGTGGTCCTCCCCGACCTGGTTCGTGACGCGGAGCGCCGATGAGGACCGCGGCCGCCCTCGCGGCGTGCGCGCTCCTCCGCGCCACCGGAGCGCCGGCGCAGGCGCCCCTCACCCTGGACGACGTGGTGCGCGTCACCCTCGCCTCCAGCGCGGAGGTGCGCTCCGGGGAGTGGGCCGTGCGGGCGCAGCAGGGCGCCCTGGAGCAGGCCCGCGGCGCCTTCGACCCGCAGCTGTTCGCCCGGGTCACCACCGACCGGGAGAAGGTCGTCTCCCCCACGCAGCAGGACCCGCTCCGCCTCGCCCTCTCCGACCGCCTGGCCTACGCGCTGGGGCTGGACCGGCGCTTCCGCTCCGGCCTCGTGGTGTCGCCGCAGCTCTCCTTCACGCGCGACGACCCCTCCGCGCTCGCGGCACGGAACGCCGCCACGGCCAGCCTGGAGCTGGCGCTCCCGCTCCTGCGCGGGCGCGGCGGCGGGCTGACGGCGGCCGGCGAGCGAGCGGCCGCCACCACGCACCGCGCCGCCACGCACGACCTCCGCCACCGCCGGGCGCAGAGCGTCCTCCGGGCGGTGGGCGCGTACTGGCAGTACGCGGCCGCGCTGCGGAGGCTCGCGGTGCTCCGCGGCGCCGAGGAGCGCGCGCGGCGCCTGGTGGACGAGACGCGCACCCTGATCGCCGCCGACGCGCGCCCCGCCGTGGACTCCATCACCGTCACGGCCAACCTGGCCGCCAAGCGGGCCACCCGCATCGCCGGGGAGCAGGGGGTGATCGCCGCCCGCCGCTCGCTGGGGCTGGCCATGGGCGTCTCCGCGGACGCCCTGCGCGCCCTCCCCCTCCCGGACACCCTCCTCCCCCCGCTGCGCCCCGGCCCGGACGCCGGCCCCGCGGACCCCGCGCCGGCCGTGGAGCGGGCGCTCCGGCAGCGGGCCGACCTGGCCGCCGCCCGCACCCGGCGGGACGCGGCGCAGGGGCTCCTGCGCGGCGCGCGGCGCGAGCTCCTCCCGCAGCTCGACGTGGGGGTGCGGCTCGGCTACACCGGGATCGAGGGCGGGGGGGAGCTGGGAAAGCTGGTGAGCCCCTTCTCCAACCAGCACGGCGGGTACTTCGCGCAGCTCCAGCTCTCCTACGGGCTCCCCGTCGGCAACCGCCTTGCCGCCGGGCAGGCGCTGCAGAGCGACGCCGCCGACCGGCAGGCCGAGCTGGCCGTGGCCGAGCTGGCCCGCGCCATCGAGCTGGACGCCGCCGCCGCGGTGGAGACGCTCCGCAGCGCCCTCGCGCAGCTGGAGCAGTCGGCGGAGGCGGTGCGCCTCTACGCCGCGGCGCTGGAGGGGGAGACCCGGAAGCTGCGGCTGGGCACCTCCACCCTGTTCGACGTGATCTACGCCGAGGACGCGCTCACCGGCGCCACCCTGGGGGAGATCGAGGGAAGGCAGCGGGCGCTGGAGGCGCTGGCCCAGCTCCGCTTCGAGACCGGCGAGCTGGTGGCGGGCGAGGCGGGGGACCGGGCCCCGGTCCCCCCGCTCGTTTCGTGGGAGGGCGCGGCCCCGCGCTGAGGGGCCGCGCGACGAACCCCGGGGAGCCATGCGCAACGACATCTTCCGCAAGGTGGCGCTCGACCGGCTGGCCTCGCCGGAGCAGCTCGACCAGCTCATGCAGGTGACCACCCCCCGGGGGTGGCTCGCCCTGCTCGCCATGGGCGGGCTGCTCGCGGCGGCGGTGGCCTGGAGCGTCTTCGGGAGCATCCCCGAGAGGGTGAGCGGGCAGGGGATGCTGATCCGCAGCGGCGGCGTCTTCGAGGTGGTGTCGCAGAGCGGGGGGAGGGTCACCGACCTGTCCGTCCGGGTGGGCGACGCCATCACCGAGGGGCAGGTGGTGGCCCGCCTCTCCCAGCAGGAGACGGTGGACCAGGTGCAGCAGGCGCGGGCGCGGGTGGCGGAGCTGGAGGCGAAGCACCGCCAGGTCACCGCCTTCGCCTCGCGCGACGTGGAGCTGCAGGCCGTCCACCTGGCCCAGCAGCGCGCCAACCTGGAGCAGTCCATCGCCGCGGCCGAGACGACGCTGGGGGCGCTCCGGCAGCGGATGGAGAACGAGGAGCAGCTGGTGAAGCAGGGGCTGGTCACCCGCCAGACCCTCCTCGCCACGGTACAGGAGCACGAGCAGTTCCGGGAGAAGGTGCGCGCCGCGCGGAGCGACCTGGCCCAGCTCCGCGTGCAGGGGGAGCAGCTGCGCGCCAAGGCCGAAGCGGACGCCCAGGTCAGCCTCTTCGAGCTGTCCGAGGGGCGCCGGGAGCTGGCGCGGCTGGAGAGCGAGCTGGAGCGCAACTCCCAGGTCACCAGCCCCTACACCGGACGCGTGCTGGAGGTGATGACGGAGCAGGGGAGCGTGGTGGACCGCGGCGTCGCCATCCTCACCGTGGACCTCAGCGGCAAGGCCGTCAAGAACCTGGAGGCCGTGGTCTACGTCCCCTCCGTGCACGGCAAGAAGGTGAAGCCGGGGATGGAGATCCAGATCGCCCCCTCCACGGTGCGCAAGGAGGAGTACGGCTACCTCCTGGGGAGGGTCACCTACGTCTCCGACTTCCCCGCCACGCCGCAGGGGATGCAGCGCATCCTCAAGAACCCGCAGCTCGTCACCGCCCTCTCCGGGGAGGACGCCCCCTACGAGGTGCACGCCGACCTCCTCCCGGATCCCGGCAGCCTGAGCCGCTACCGCTGGTCCTCCTCCGGCGGGCCGCCCATCCGCATCCAGAGCGGGACGCTCGCCAGCGCCAACGTGGTGCTGGAGCGCCGCCGGCCGATCGTGATGGTGATCCCGCAGCTCCGCAGGCACACCGGCGGGACGGCCCCGCCGTGACACCCGTGGCCACCGCTCCCGCCCCGCCGCGCCGCGTGCGCGTACCCACGGTGCTCCAGATGGAGGCGGTGGAGTGCGGCGCCGCCGCCCTCGCCATGGTCCTGGCCCACTTCGGGAACCGGGTCCCGCTGGAGGAGGTGCGCGTGGCGTGCGGCGTCTCCCGCGACGGCAGCAAGGCCAGCAACATCGTCAAGGCGGCGCGCGCCTACGGCCTCGCGGCCAAGGGGTTCAAGAAGGAGCCGCGCAGACCTGCGGAGGATGCCCCTCCCCATGATCGTGCACTGGAACTTCAACCACTTCGTGGTGCTGGAGGGGTTCGCGGGGGGGCACGCGCTACCTGAACGACCCGGGCTACGGCCGCCGCCGGGTCACGGAGGAGGAGTTCGACCAGTCGTTCACCGGCGTGGCGCTCACCTTCGAGCCCACCCCGGAGCTGCGCCCCGGCGGCGGCGGGGAGAGCATGGCGGAGGCGCTCCGCAGGCGCCTGGCGGGGTCGCACCTGGCGCTCGCGTACGTGGTCCTCGCCGGGCTCGCTCCTGGTGGTCCCCGGGCTCGCGGTCCCCACCTTCTCGCGCGTCTTCGTGGACGACGTGCTGGTACGGGGGATGAGCGACTGGACGGGACCCCTCCTGGCCCTGATGGCGGGGACGGCGCTCTGCCTGGCGGCGCTCACCGCGCTGCAGCAGTTCTACCTCCTGCGGCTGGAGACGCGGCTGGCCCTGGGCACCTCCACGCGCTTCCTCTGGCACGTGCTGCACCTGCCCATGCACTTCTTCACCCAGCGCTTCCCCGGCGAGATCGCGTCGCGGGTGGGGATCAACGACCGGGTGGCGCAGCTCCTCTCCGGCGACCTGGCCACCACGGTGCTGCGCGTGGTGGTGATCGTCTTCTACGCCGCCCTGATGCTCCGCTACGACGTCGTGCTCACCCTCCTGGTGATGGGGGTCGGGGCGCTCAACTTCCTGGCGCTGCGCCTGGTGGCCGAGCGGAGGACGGACGTCAACCTCCGCCTCCTCCAGGACCGCGGCAAGGCGATGGGGACCGCGATGGGCGGGCTGATGAACGTCGAGACCCTCAAGGCCACCGGCTCCGAGTCGGACTTCTTCGCGCGCTGGGCCGGCTACTACGCCAAGACGGTGAACTCGCAGCAGGAGCTGGGGCTCCTCGACCTACGCTCCTCTCCGCCCTCCCGCCCTTCCTCCTGGCCGTCGGCACCGCGCTGGTCCTGGGGATCGGCGGGATGCGGGTGATGGACGGCGAGATGAGCATGGGGATGCTCGTCGCCTTCCAGGCGCTGATGCTCGCCTTCCTGGGTCCCGTCAACGACCTCATGGCACTGGGGAGCACGGCTGCAGGAGGTGAAGGGGGACATGAGCCGCCTGGACGACGTGCTCCGCTCCCCGGCCGAGGGCGCGGGTCCCGACGGACGGGGAGGAGCCCGGCGAGGGTGCTCCGGTCCGGCTCTCCGGGAGCCTGGAGCTGCGGCGGATCTCGTTCGGCTACAACCGGCTGGAGCCCGCGCTGATCGAGGACTTCACCCTGACTCTCCGGCCCGGGAGCCGCGTGGCGCTGGTGGGCGGCTCCGGGAGCGGGAAGACCACCGTGTCGCGGCTGGTGAGCGGCCTCTACGAGCCGTGGGCGGGGGAGGTGCTCCTCGACGGCGTCCCGCGGGGCCGCCTCCCGCGCTCCGTCCTCACCGCCAGCATGGCCGTGGTCGACCAGGACGTCGTTCCTGTTCGAGGGGACCGTGCGCGACAACCTCACGCTGTGGGACCCCACCGTTCCCGAGACCGACCTGGTCCGCGCGGCCCGCGACGCCTGCATCCACGACGACGTGGGCGCCCGCTCCGGCGGCTACGCCGCCCGCCTGGAGGAAGGCGGCCGGAACTTCAGCGGCGGGCAGCGGCAGCGGATGGAGATCGCCCGCGCGCTGGTGAACAACCCCACGGTGCTGGTGCTGGACGAGGCCACCAGCGCCCTCGACCCGGCCACCGAGCAGGAGATCGACGACAACCTGCGCCGCCGCGGGTGCACCTGCCTGATCGTGGCGCACCGGCTCAGCACCATCCGCGACTGCGACGAGATCGTGGTGCTGGAGCGGGGCCGCGTCGTGCAGCGCGGGACCCACGACGAGATGAAGGACGTCCCCGGACCGTACGCCGAGCTCATCGCCGCAGGAGTAGCCGCATGAAGACGCTCGGGCTCCAGGGGCTGTTCGGGGGCGAGTGCCTCCTCCGCGAGGCCGGGGGCGACCGGCCGCTCCTCCTCCGGGAGGGGCGGGCCTGGCTGGTCCGCTCCGGCCGCATCGACGTGTTCGCCGTCGAGCTGCGGGACGGCGAGCCCGCGGGTCCCCGCACGCACCTCTTCCGGGTGGAGGCGGGCGGGCCGCTCCTGGGCGTGGGCGCCCATCCGGAGCACGCCACCGCGCTCCTGGCGGTGGGGACCACCGGGACCGTGCTCGCCGAGCTGGACGCGGGCTACCTGCGGGCCCTGGGAGGACACGCGGAGTTCCACGCGCCGCTCCTGGACCTCCTCCACGTCTGGGCGGTCTCGCTCTACGGGGGGATCACCGCCTCGGGCCGGCCGCGCGCGCACCGCGACCTGGAGCCCGGCGGCGATCTGGCCCTCGAAGCGGGGACGTGCGCTCGCCCCACGGCGAAGGTGGCGTGGGTGGAGCAGGCGGAAGGCACCTCGCGGCTCCTGGGCCGGGCGGAGTGCGTGCTCCGCGAGGGTGAAGTCGTCCCCGTCGCCCGGGAGGGATGGGTGGAGGGCGAGGGCGCCTCCCGCGTCCGCGTCCTGGACCCGGCGGTCCTCTTCGCCGGGGAGGGTCCCTGGCCGGCCCTGGAGCGGCTGCACCGCTGCGTGCTGGACACGGTGGCCGGACAGGTGCGGGAAGCCGCTGCGGAGCAGCGCGAGCGCCTGCGCCGCCAGCGCGGCGCGAGCCGGGACATGATGTCGGCCGCGCTCGCGCGCCTCGCGGCCGCCATGCGGCCGGGCGCGGCGCGCTCGGGCGTCCGCCTGCGCCTGCGCGAGGACGGACGGGGCGAGGAGGACACCCTCTTCGCGGCCTTCCGGATGGTGGCCGGAGCGCAGGGGATCGAAGCGCGCCAGCCCCCGGAGCACGCCGGGGGTGGACGGCCGCGCGACCCGCTCGACGCGCTGGCGCGCGCCCACCGGCTGCGCACCCGGCGGGTGGCGCTCCGGGACCAGTGGTGGCGCCGGGAGAACGGCCCCCTCCTCGCCCTCACCGCCGGGGAGCGGCGCCCCGTGGCGATCCTCCCCCGGCCCCGCGGCGGGTACGACCTGTGCGACCCGCACTCCCGCACGCAGCGCCCGGTGGACGCGGAAGCCGCCGCCACCCTGGAGCCCTTCGGCTACACGCTGTACCGTCCCTTCCCGGCCGAGCCCCTCCGGGTGTGGCCGGTGCTCCGCTTCGGGCTGCGGGGGTGCGGCCGCGACCTGCTGACCGTGGCCGGGCTGGCCGGGGCCATGGGGGTGCTGGCCTCCATGACCCCGCTCGCCGTGGGGGTGCTCTTCGACTCCGTGATCCCCGGGGCCGAGCGGGGCGAGCTGCTCCAGCTCACCGTCCTCCTCCTGACCGCCGCCGTGGCGGCGGCCGTCTTCCAGGTGGTGCGCGGGATCGCCCTGCTGCGCATCGAGTCGCACGCGGGGAACGCCATCCAGGCCGCCGTGTGGGACCGCCTGATCGCCCTCCCGCTCCCCTTCTTCCGCGAGTACACGGCCGGCGACCTCGCCGTGCGCGCCATGAGCGTGGACGAGCTGAGGCGCGCCCTCTCCGGGGCGGTGGTCACCGGGCTCCTCGGCGGGGTGCTCTCCGTCTTCTACTTCGCCCTCCTGTTCTGGTACGACGGCTCCCTGGCCCTCCTGGCGACGGGGCTGGTGGCGGTCGCGGTGGCGGTGTCGCTCGCGATGAGCTGGCTCCAGCTCCGCGGGCAGCGGGAGATCCTGAAGCTGCGCTCGCGCATCTCCGGCGTCGTCCTCCAGCTCCTCGCCGGGATCGCCAAGTTGAAGATGGTGGCCGCCGAGCCGCAGGCCTTCGGCCTCTGGGCGCGCCTCTTCAGCGACCAGCGGGCGCTCCAGTTCCGTGCGCGCTCCCTCCGGAACTGGCTGGTCGTCTTCCACTCCGCCTACCCGGTGGTCTGCTCGCTCGCGATCTTCGCGGCCGCCGCCCCGCGCCTCACCGGCCCGGACGCCCTCACCACCGGCGTGTTCCTGGGCTTCCTGGCCGCCTTCAACCTGTGCCTGGCGAGCACCCTCTCCGCGAGCGGCGCCGTCATCAACGTGCTGGCCGCGCTCCCGCTGTACGAGCAGGCCATCCCCATCCTGCACACCGTCCCCGAGGTGAACCCGGCGCGCCGCGACCCGGGGGAACTGGCGGGCGCGGTGGAGCTGCAGCACGTCGGCTTCCGCTACCAGGCGGACGGCCCCCCGGTCCTCCGCGACATCTCCATCCGCGCACGGCCCGGGGAGTTCGTGGCCCTGGTGGGCCCTTCGGGCTCCGGGAAGTCCACCCTGCTGCGCCTCCTCCTGGGGTTCGAGGTCCCGGAGGTGGGGACCGTCTCCTACGACGAGCAGGACCTGGCGGGGCTGGACATCGAGGCGGTGCGCCGCCAGATGGGGGTGGTGCTCCAGAGCGGGCGGCTCATGGCGGGCGACGTCTTCACCAACATCGTCGGCGCCTCGCCGGCGACGCTGGAGCAGGCGTGGGAGGCGGCGGCCATGGCCGGCCTGGACGAGGACATCCGCCAGATGCCGATGGGGATGCACACCATGGTCAGCGAGGGGGGGAGCACCTTCTCCGGCGGCCAGCGCCAGCGGCTGATGATCGCGCGCGCGGTGGTGCACCGGCCCCGCATCCTCCTCTTCGACGAGGCCACCAGCGCCCTGGACAACCGCACCCAGGCCGTCGTCACCCGGAGCCTGGACCGGCTCAAGGCCACCCGCATCGTGGTGGCGCACCGGCTGAGCACCATCGTGGGCGCCGACCGCATCTACGTCCTCCAGGGAGGAAGCGTGGTGGAGACGGGCCGCTACGAGGACCTCCTGGCCCGCGACGGCGTCTTCGCACGGATGGCCCGGCGGCAGCTGGCATGACCCACACTCCCTCCCAAGCCATGCGCACGCTCCTTACCCTCGCACTGTTCCTGGTCGTCGCCGGCTGCGGCGGGCCACCCGACCCGGTGGCCGAGCGCGCGGAGAACGCCGCGAGCCGCACCGGCGACGTGGTGATCGGCGCCGCCTGGCCCTGGGAAGCGTACGGCGACCTCCTCTACTGGCAGGGGATGCAGCTCGCCGCGGACGAGCTGAACACGGAGGGCGGGGTCGGCGGGCGGCGCCTCCGCCTCCTCCGCGCGGACGACGGGGAGTCCATCGACCAGGGCCGCATGGTGGCGCAGGAGCTGGGGCGCAACCCGGAAGTGGTGGCGGTGATCGGCCACCTCCAGTCGTACGTGACCGTCCCCGCGGCGGCCATCTACGACCTCTCCGGGCTGGTGATGCTCTCCGCCACCTCCACCAGCCCGGAGCTTACCAGCAAGGGGTACCCGCGCGTCTTCCGCACCATCTTCGACGACGTGGAGGTGGGGCGGGGAATGGCGGAGTACGCCGCGCGCCGGGAGTTCCGCCGCGTGGCGATCTACTACGCGCGCAACGAGTACGGCCGAGAGCTGGCGAACGCCTTCGAGGAGGAGACGGTCCGCCGGGGCGGGCGGGTGGTGGACCGGCAGTCGTACGACCCCGGCGTCGCCGCGAACCCGCTCGACGCCGGGAACACGGCCGCCGCCTGGAAGGCGCTCGACTTCGACGCTGTCTTCGTCGCCGGCCAGGACGAGCAGGCGGCGCTCCTGGTGACGGAGCTGCGGCGCGCCGGCGTGGGCGCTCCCGTCCTGGGGAGCGACGCGGTCGCCACGCCCGGCTTCCTCCGCCGGGGGGGCGCGGCGGTGGAGGGAACGGTGATCGCCAGCCCCTTCCACCCGGCGGACCCGAGCCCGGAGGCGCAGCGCTTCACCGCGGCGTTCCGGAAGAAGTACGGCAGGGAGCCGGACACCGGCGCGGCGCTCGGGTACGACGCGGTGCGCGTGCTGGGGCACGCCATGCGGGAGGCGGGCTCGGTGAGCCCGGACGACGTGGCGAAGGCACTGCACTCCGTGAAGGGGTGGAAGGCGGTCACGGGGACGTTCACCTTCGACCGGGCGGGGAACCTGGTGGACATGCCGGTGCGCAAGGTGGTGGTGCGCGGCGGGGCCTTCCACCCGCTGGACGAGACGAGCGGGCAGTGAGCGCGTCCGCCACATTCCGCGCGGAGGTCCTGCGGTCCTTCGGCGCCGGACCGGCGGAGGTGGAAGAGCTGCTGGCCTACGGCGAAAGCGCGTTCGTGGCCCCCACGGAGGAGCTGCGCTTTCCCCTCCCGGACGAGCCCTTCGCGGAGGCATGGGAGGAGTACGCCGCCGAGGTGGAGGAGCGCGGCGCGGCGGCGGTGCTGCGGGAGCGGCTGGTGCAGCTCCGCTTCCCCGTGCGCGAGGGGATCAGCGCGACGGAGGCATACCAGGCAGCCACGCGCAGGGGCGTCGTGCCGGAAACAGGGGCGGGGGAGGGCTGGGTTCCCGCCGACCCGGAGGGCATCCGCCTCTTCCTGCACCCCACGCGCGGCCGGGCGTCTCCCCGTCGTCGTGTGCCGCCACCGTGCGGACTTCGTCTCGCTGGTTCAGTCCCTCGCCCGCCGCAACGAGCCGGAAGCGATCCCGGTGTCGATGGGCGCGTGCATCGTCGCCGGATACAACAACTGGGATCGAGTCGCGCGACTGCGGGAGCGCTTCGAGCGCGGCGAGCCGGTGGCGGAGGGGGCTTCCGACTGGAGCGAGGCGTTCCGCGCCGTCCGCGAGCGGAAGGAGATGTACCAGGACCGCTTCGTCCTGCTCAGCTCCGGCCCGTACAGCGGCGTCCCCGCCGCGGAGCTGGGGCTCTCAGTGAAGACGAGTGGCTGCGGGTCTCGCTCGTCATCCGGCTGGAGCACGAGTGCGCGCACTACTTCACGCGGCGCGTCTTCGGCTCCATGCGCAACTCGCTCCTGGACGAGCTGATCGCCGACTGGGCGGGGATCACGGCCGCGGCGGGGCGGTTCCGGGCGGACTGGTTCCTCCGCTTCATGGGGCTGGAGGAGGAGGGGCGCTACCGGGCCGGGGGGCGGCTGGAGAACTACCGGGGCAAGCCGCCGCTTTCGGATGGTGCGTTCAAGGTACTCCAGTCACTCGTGCGCAATGCCGCGCGGAAGCTCGAGGCTGCGGGTCAGCCGGCAGACGAGCTTCTCGATTGCCGCGAGGGCTCAGCTCGCATCATGTTCGCGTCGATTGGACTGGTGTTGGAGCATCTTGGATCGGTGGGTGAGGAAGAGCAGTTGAGGGAGCGGCTGTTCCAGTAAGGTTCTCCGGCGTACAGGCGCTGTTCAGTGCTGCATCCGGTTCTCTCACCATACCTGCTGGCGTTCGTTCGGTACCTGTTTCCGTTCGAACGGTACCTTGAGGCCTTTCTCGATGAGCCTATCTTGTGAATGAGCAGTGGGCGCTGGGTACCCCCGGTTTGCAGTCTGCGTCGGAGTATGACGAAATACCGGCTCGATTGCGCCCCGACGTCCATTCCGAGTTCCGCCCGTCTCCGTTCTCCGTTGAATCAGCCTTGGAGGGTGACATGCTTCGGACGAGCAGCTACACGATCTACGTCGAGCTACCCGAGACGACCGAGGAGATGCTGTTGGTGCACGGGTACAGCGGGGCATACGACAAGGTCTCGCGCAGCGTGGCTCAGTACCTGTTGGCGCTGGAGGCGGGACCCATTCACCAGCCCCTCCATGGCCAGTGGGCGTCGGAGCCGGCGCTGCAGCGGGGCGGGGACGTCCAGCCGCCGTCGGACCGGACGCTGGAGTTGCTGCAGCGGCGGGGATACCTGACCGGCATGACCCTCGAAGAGGAGGAGGGGCACTTCGCGCGCACCGCCAAGAGGCTGCACCGGCAGGTCTGGGGGCAGGGACCCGATTACATCCTCATGCCCACCTACCAGTGCAACCTCCGGTGCCCGTACTGCTTCCAGGACCACATGAGGACCAAGCCTGAGTTCGGGCACCTCCTCCGGACGATCACGCCCGAGATGGTGAACCGGATCCTTGCCGCCCTTCCGACCATCGAGCGTGACCACGACATCGAGGAAGGGGAGGAGTTCACCCGCAGGCTGGGATTCTACGGGGGCGAGCCGTTCCTGGCCGAGAACCGGCAGATCATCGAGTACATCATGGAGCGAATGCGGGGCCTCGGCCCCACCTCCTTCTGGGCCGTCAGTAACGCGACGCAGCTCGAGGCCTACGAGGACCTGCTGGGCCCCGAAGGGATCGCGAGCATCCAGGTCACCATCGACGG
Organism: uncultured Gemmatimonadales bacterium; assembly: GCA_963733105.1. Lineage (GTDB taxonomy): Bacteria > Gemmatimonadota > Gemmatimonadetes > Longimicrobiales > Longimicrobiaceae > JAFAYN01. Next base: position 350,414 of record CAVTCB010000023.1, read on the forward strand.
TCCGCCGGACGAGCACGACAAGCGGCGCATCCACGCGGACGGCTCCGGCTCCTTCGCCCGAATTGCCCGCAATATCGACATGTGCCTCGATCGCGGAACGCAGGTGCAGATCCGGATGAACATAGACCGCAACAACATCCAGCATCTGCCCCGCGTGGCGGAGGAATTCGTTTCCAGGGGATGGGACAAGCGCCGGGGGCTCGTCGTCTACACCGCCCGCATCGTGCCGGCCAACGAGCAGACCTCCATGAAATCCACCTTCACGACCACCTGGGAACTGGACGAGGCGCTCGACGAGCTTCGCGAACTCCACCCGATCATGCGCGTCATCGGCCGACCCGACGATGGTATGGAGTACCGGGCCCGCATGCTGTTCGAAAGCCGGAAGCAGGGTATGTCGCAGTTCAAGACCAGCTTCTGCGGAGCGCACACGGGCATGTACATCTTCGACCCGTTCGGCGACATCTACGCCTGCTGGGAGCTCACCGGGGACGAGCGGGTCCGCATCGGGCGGGTGCTCGACGACGGTGAGGTGGAGATGAACCAGGGGCTCACGAAGATGTGGCGGAGCCGTACGCCCGCCACCAACCCGACGTGCCGCAAATGCCGGTACGCCTTCCACTGCGGCGGCGGGTGTGCGGTGCTGGCCGAGAGGCACAAGGGGAAGTTCTACACCAACTACTGCGACGGATTCGGCGACCGGTTCCGCCATTCGGTCGCCCAAGCCTACAGCGACTTCGTCGCCGGCACGGAGGTGGTGGAGCAGGTACGCGTCTGCGACCTCTGAGGCCTGCACATGCGGACCACAGCTCGTCCGGAGACGCGGTGCGGCAGTGCGGCCCCCGCTCGCGGGCCCTGGCTCGCCCGGCCCCCGCCGCATGTCCGGTCTCGTAGAGCGGACGACACCGGCATCCACAGATGCCGTCGCGGTATGCGCGCTCGCGCGTGTATCGATCCCCTCCCAACCAGAACGGAGAACGGTCCATGAGCAACGGCGAAGAACTGACCAGCCTCAATGCCGACGACCTCGACGTCGGGGAGCTGGATGATGCGGCGCTCGACGAAGTGGCGGGCGGATGCACCGGCTTCACGTGCAACGGCTACACGATCCAGCATGACTCGGAGTCGCTGCCCAGCGCAGGGTAGACGGTGAACGCACTGGCTGGCCAGCAGGGAACACCCTGCCGGCCAGTCAGTGCACCGTCTTCCGGAGCCCCCTCGCCACGATTCGAGCATGCGATTCCTCTTCTGCTCCTTCGAGAGTACCGGATACCTGCATCCGATGGTCGGGCTCGCGCTCGAGCTGCGGGGGAGGGGGCACGAGGTCGCGTTCGCGTCCGGGCTTCCGACCCGGGGGACACTGGATGCGGCCGGGCTGGAGCGTATCGGGCGGGGGAACGAGGAGGGTGAAAGCTTTCAGTTGAAGACGTGGGGCTCTCCCCTGAAGACCGCGATCGACGTGAAGCACGTCGAGCACGCGGTCGAGCGGTTCGCGCCCGATGCCCTGGTCACCCACCAGCTCTGCCAGGCGCCGCTCCTGGTCCGGGAGCGGGGGGGAATCCCCGTGAGCGTATTGGGGATGTTCTCGTATCTCTGGCCGCCCCCGCGCCCTTCCATCCCTCCCACGCTCTCGGAGCACGTGGAAGCGATGCGCCGCTGGAGGCTGAACGACGCCGTCCGGACCTTCAACGAAGCCCGCGCGCTGTTCAGGATGCCCGCCGTCGCGCCGGACGCGGCCGACCTGCCGCTGCTGGGCGACCTGTTCATGCTCCGCACCGTGCCGGAGCTAGAGCCGGAGCTCCCGGGCCTCCCCCCGCAGGTGCACGCCGTGGGGCCGTGCCTGTGGGAGCCGGAGGTGGACGAGGACGCCACGTGGGCGGAGCTCCGCTCACGGTTCGCGGTGCCGGATGCCCCGTTGCTGTACGTGCAGCAGGGACGGACCTTCGGGGGACCCAGCTTCTGGCGGCAGCTCGTGGAGGACCTGGCCGACCGCGAGGTGCAGGTCGTGGCTGCGACGGGCCGGATGGACGAGGACCCCGGTGCGGTGCCGCCGAACTTCCTGGTGCGTGAATACGTCCCCCCGGGGGTCGTCCTGCGGCATGCACGGGCGGTGGTGTGCGGGGGGCACACCTCGACCGTCCTCGCCACGCTCGCGCACGGCCTCCCTGGCGTGGTGGTACCCACCGGCGGAGAAACTCCCGACGTGGCGGAAAAGCTGGTGCGTGCCGGATGTGCCCTCAGCATCCCGGCCGAAAGCCTCGTCGCCGGGATGCTGAGAGGCGCGGTGGAAGAGGTGCTCGCCGGGAGCGCGCTGGAGTCCGGGTGCCGACGTGTACGCGACGCATTCGCCCGAGCGAAGTCGTTCCGTCGAGCTGCGAGCCTTGTCGAGCGGATCGTGACCCCCAGGGTGGGCGCGCCTCGCGACCTCCCGGTCCACGCGGCGCCGACGGCGATGGCCTAGTTCGGTCCCATGGTCTGGGGATCGGATTCTTCGGGGCAGAGGCCCTCGTGCAATGGCGGCACCCCGGCTCTCCGGCAGGCCCGACGGAAGGACGTACGATCTGCGATGCCCAAGTACTGCTCCACCTCCTTGCGGTGCAGCCCTTCCCGCCGGAGGAGAGCCCAGGCCGCCCACCGGAGAGCCGTGAACAGGTGCTCCGCCCGCGTGAAGCCGGTGGACCTCACCAGCTTCTGTGCGCTCTCCCGGGAGAGCGGTCCGAGCGCCCTGCGCAGGTCTGCGAGACGCGTCATTCCGGCCGGGTCCCGTACGAACGCGGCGAGCAACGCGTCCGAGACCCGATCGAACTTCCTGAGGTGGTGGAGCAGCTCCGCCAGGCTGTCGGGCTCGCTTCCGATCCGTGCGGAGACGATGGCGCGGAGCAGGGATGCAGGTGTGAACCCGTCGAGATGGAGAGAGCTCAGGCGCCGGCCCTGGAACCTCAGCAGTGCCTTGTCCGTCAGCTGTGCGCCGTGGAGCACGACGATGGTCGGGCCGCGGAAGTACGGGAGATCGGCAGCGATGCGGGCTCCCAGGCAGTAGATCGCCCCCTGAGGGCCGGCGAGCAGCTCCGACGGGTTAGCCTTGAAGATGCCGTAGGAGAGCGCGAGAGCGTCGAATCCCGCTGCGATGCGGCGGACCACTTGGGGATCGTCTGCGGCGACGACGGCTCTAAGGGCGCGACTCGTCTTCTGTTGCACGGGGGTGTCCTTCAGCGTAAGCCGATAAGTGACAGCCTTGATGCTACTGAGGAGCGTCAGCGCTCCGGCTTCAGCCGGTGGTGGCGGAGGAAGTCCATGAACTTCAGGTATTCTTCGGGGGCGATCCCGAAGACGCGGAGGGAGCGCTTGTAGCTCCAGTTGCTCCGCCGCAGCCCCTCCGCGATGATCGCCTGGACCTCGCGCCGGTTGAGCTCCCGGTCCATGAACGGCTCGTAGACGAGGTCCCAGAACGACCCGTCTCCCTGCGTCATCCGGGAGATCCGTTCGCTCTCGGCACTCCGGCGCGGAAGCCGGCCCCGTCGAGCCGGTGCTGCTCCGGTTCGGCGAGTCCTGGCGTCGCCCAGCCTCTCCTCGAAGAGGACGGGCTCGATGACCCCGCTCCCGTTGCAGAGGCAGTGGCCCATCTCCACCACGCCACGCAGCTCCCGCACGTTTCCCGGCCAGCCGTAGAGGGCGAGGCGCTGGAGGGAGTCTTCCGAGAAGCGCTTGGCTGCGCCGGTGGACGCGTTGAGGCGGCGGACGTAGAAGTCCAGCATCAGCCGCCAGTCGTCGCCGCGGTCGCGCAGGGCGGAGATGCCGAGTTGGAGGAAGGAGAGGCGGTAGAGCAGGTCCTCGCGGAACTTCCCCTCGGCCACCATGGCGCGGAGGTCGCGGTTGGTGGCGGCGATGACGCGGACGTTCACCGCCCGTGCCCGCGTGCAGCCGATCGGGATGATCTCCCCCTCGCCGAGGGTGCGGAGGAGCATCGCCTGGGCAGCCGGCGGCAGCTCGCCGACCTCGTCCAGGAACACCACCCCTCCATCCGCCTCCTCGAAGACCCCACGGTGGTCGGAGACCGCCCCGGTGAAACTGCCGCGCTTGTGCCCGAACAGCTCGCTGGCGATCAGCTGCTCGTTGCTGTACTGCGCGCAGTTGACGCTCAGGAAGGGCTTCGAGCGGCGGCCGCTCAGGAGGTACAGCGCCCGGGCGAAGATCTCCTTTCCCGTCCCGGTCTCGCCCACGATGAGCACCGGTGCGTCGGTCTGCGCGAACCGGAGCACCTTCTCCTGCGACGCGAGCATCGAGGGGTGGTGTCCCACCAGCGAGACCCCGCGACTCTCCCCCCACTGCTCGGTGGAGAGGAGGCGCACGTGGCGGGCAAAGTCCGTCTCTTCACCGAAGGCGGGGGCCGGCATCCGGAGCATGGGACCTCACTCCTGGGGATGGGATTGCCCGGCGGCAGGAAGGAGACGCCGGAAAGAGAATCAGGGAACAGGTCCCCAGCAATGGCTTTTGGAACACGGTTGTTTCACGTCTATTATCACAGGCAAGATAAAGAACCCGGGTCCTTCCGTCAAGTGGCTCCGGACGAGTGTAGCCGATCCTGAGCCTCACGAAGAACTTACGTATGGAGGGGCACCCCCCCGGTTCGCGCGGCTCCTGCTCCCCCTTGTCCGGGCCGCCCGGACGCGCCTGGCTGGGGCCGGCGTGAGCCGCCTGGCTCCGCGCGCCCGCGCCGGGATGGAGCGGGAGCTGCTGCGGCGCCTCTGCGCCCTCTGCACCCCGGCGCTGGAGGTCGAGAGCGCCGCGTACGGCGCACTGCATCCCCATGGGGACTTCACCGAATGGATGGGCCGGGGCGGGCTCCTCGACCTCCTCGAGCGCCTGCCGGTGCTCGCAGGGCTGGTGGAGACGGTGGTCGAGCAGTGGGCTGCCGCCGCGGCGGAGTTGCTGGAGCGCCTGGCTGCGGACCGCCGGCTCCTCCGCCGGGAGCTCGCGGGCGGCGCGCCGCTCGGGCGCGTCACCTCGGTCGAGTGGGGGCTCTCGGACCCGCACCGGGAGGGGCGCACCGTGGCCGTCGTGGAGTTCGCCTCGGGCCTCCGGGTCGTGTACAAGCCGCGGGGTCTGGGGATCGACGCGGCCTGGCAGCGGCTCCTGGCCTGGCTCGGCGAGCGGGACCCCGCGTGCCGGCTCCGGACCCTGCGCGTGCTGGACCGCGGGACCCATGGCTGGATGGAGTGGGCGGAGCCGACCGGGCCGCTCGAGGAGGCGGGGTACCACGAGCGGCTGGGCGCGCTCCTCTGCCTCGCGTACGTCTTCGGGGGCGGGGACCTGCACCCGGGGAACGTGCTCCGCTGCGGCGCGGACCCGGTGCTGGTGGACGCCGAGGTGATGCTGGGAGCCCCGCCCGCCCACCCGGCGGACCCGTCCGCCGTGCAGAGGGCCGCCTGGGCCTCCGTCGTCCGGACGCACCTGCTCCCCGGGTGGAGGGCGCGGCCGCGCGCGTGGCCCGGGGACGAGCGCCACCTGGAGGCGCTCCTCGCCGGGTTCGAGCGGGCGTACCGGACCCTGGTCCGATGCCGCGAAGCGCTGACGGCGGCGGACGGCCCCCTGGAGGAGCTGGCGCGGCGGGAGACACGCGTGGTGCTCCGCGACACCCGCCGGTACGCCACACTCCTGGAGCGGATGCTGCACCCGCGTTACCTCTGCAGCGAGACCGCATGGGCTGCCGGGATCGACGCGCTGGCGGCGCCGCTGCTCCGGGCCGAGCGGCGGGACCTCGCCCGGATGGACGTGCCCGTGTTCACGGCGAGGGGGGACGGGACGCGGGTGCGCGACTCGGAGGGACGTGAGGTGGGAGACCTCCGCGCGGGCACGGGGCTGGAAGAGGCCGTGCGCCGCATCCGCGGAATGGACACCGACGACCTGGACGTCCAGAAGCAGCTGATCCGCCTCGGGCTCGCCCCTCCCCGGGCTGTTCCCCCGGGTGACGGAACGGGGCGGGGCGGGGACGATGCGCTGATGTCCGCGGTACGGACGATCGCGGACGGGCTGCGGGCGACGGCGCTCCCCGCACGGGACGGGGTGAGCTGGGTCGGCGTGCTCGGGCACCCCCCCCGGTTCGGCCGGCTGGACGCGTCGCTGGAGCACGGGAACGGCGGAATCGCCCTCTTCCTGGCGGCGCTCGCGCGGGCCACCGGGAGCCGCGCCGACCGGGACTTCGCCCTCCGGGCCGCTTCCAAGGTGCTCCGGGGAATCCCCCTCCTGCTGGACGAGCCAGGGGAGCCCGACGAGCCGGGCCTCGGCCGCTTGGCGCCGAACGCCCCGGAGGCGCTGGAGGACCTCGCGCAGGCCCCGCTCGGGCGCTTCGACCCGCCGCTCCGAGGGAACCTGGGCACCGTCGAAGCCCTGCTGGTGGGCTCGGAGCGGCTCGGCCGCCCGGAACTGCGGGACGCGGCACTGCGTCTGGCGAATGAGGTCGTGCAGCGAGCGGCACGGCGCGGCTCCTTCGCCACCGGGACGCGGGACGTGCTCACCCCGGGGTTCATGGAAGGGGTGTCCGGGATCGGCTACGGGCTGCTCCGCCTCCGCTTCCCCGGCCTCCTCCCCTCCGTGCTCTTCCGGGAATGAGCCGCTCCCCCCGGCTCCTCGCCCCCCGTACGCTCCCCTGGCCGGGACGCTCGGCGCGCTGCAGGCGAGCGTCCCTCGCGCCCTGGTGGCGGACGCGGCCTGGCGGGAGGTGGAATCCACGGTGGGCGGCCTTCCCGCGGCGCTGGCGTCGGGCGTCTACCTGGAGTGCCGCCTCGCGCCCGGCGCCGGGCAGGTGGACGTCATCCTCCGGGTGGAGCGCGAGGGCGCGGCGGTCCTCGCGGGGCGCAACCCGGCCATCTCGCTCCCGGAGCCGCTCTCCACCCACCCGGCGTGGGCCGGGGTAGCGAACGTCTGCGGAGCGTGGATGGACGGGCTCGGCGCCATGCGCGGCGTCGACCACCTCTGGATCGAGTTCGATCTCGATCCGCACGGCGGAGGGCCCCCGGCGCCATCCGTCTTCGTCGGCCTGGAGCCCCGGACGTCCGCGGCGGGGTGGACACTCCTGCTGGAAGAGCTGGCGGAGCGCCTCCTCCCCGGAGGGTTGGACCCGGAGACGGCGAGGGCGCTCCGCCGCGTCCTCGCCGCGAGCCCTCCGGGAGTCCGCACTCCGTACCTCGGGTTCATGCTCGCTCGTCCCGGCGGCGTCGTGCGCGTGTACTTCGCCGGGGTGCCGGAGGGGGGGGTGCCGGGGCTGCTGGAGGGGATCGGGTGGCCCGCCTCCACCCGCCGGCTCATGGAAGCGGTGTCGCGGACGGGGAGCGGGAGGCCGCGCATCAGCATGGTCCACGTGGACGTGGCGGGGGAGGTGCTGCCGCGCGTGGGGATCGAGTACGCGCTCCTGCGGCGGCCCCAGCTCCGGGGCGTGCTGGCGGAGGCGGAGTTCCTGGACGGGCTGGTGGAGAGCGGGCTGTCGGGGAGGGCGAAGCGGGAGGCGCTCGGGGAATGGCCCGGTCGCGCCCGCGCCGTCCTGCCGCACGAGCTGTGGCCGAGTCTCCTGGTACGGCGGGTGAACTGTGTCAAGCTGCTGTACGACGACCCGGGGCGCCTGCAGGCGAAGGCCTATCTGCTCGCCTCCAGGCGTCCACGGTAGAAGCCTGGCTCTATTCACTGGAGACGGGACGCCACCCGGGCTCCGGTACGGTGGGAAGGGCGGAGGAAAGCCCAGTGTCCACGCGCTTTTCCTGTCTCCAGGGCAGGGCATGGGGATTGCCGCTGTCCGGTTGGATCGACGAGCCCACTCCGCGGAGAAAACATGTTCGAAGCGCACAGCGGAAGCAACCACCTCCTGCAGCAGATCGTCTCCCGGGCCACCTGGGACCTGGCGTTCCGGAACCGCCTGCTCTCCGACCCGGCCGGGGCGATCCACGCCACCTTCGGCGTCACCGTCCCTCCCGACTTCCGCGTCCGCTTCGTCGAGAAGCCGTCCGACCTCGACGCGCTGATCGTCCTCCCCGACATGAAGAAGCCCGATGAAGAGCTCGACGACGACGACCTGGACCAGGTCGCCGGTGGCGGAGACACGGACTCCTGCACCTGGTGACGCGCCCGCTCCAACCCTCCGGGGCGGCGGGGACGTGGAGCTGACCGACGAGGAGCTCGAAGCCGTGGTCGGCGGGCTGGAGCGTCCCTGGCCCTCCGGCGCGGACGGGTCCGGCCCGCTCCGGGGGGTCTGAGCGGAGCAGGGCACAGCGCGCGGGTGGAATTCGCGGCGCCGCAAGCCCTCTCCGTGCGGGAGCTTACGCGCGCGGCGACTCACGGTCGCCGAACGATCGCGGGGCGGCACCCCAGGCGCCGCCCCGCGATCGTTCGATCCGCCGTACCGCTCCGGACGCTTACGGGCGCCGCGCCCGCGACGCGAGGAGCCGCTCCCGGAAGGCCCGGATCTCGTCGGTCACCGGCATCCGCGCCGTCTCGTACGTCACCAGCTCCATCCGCGGGTTCTCGCGCAGCACCAGGCTCGCCCGCCAGCGCGTCCCGTTGCGCTCCACTTCCGCCACCACCGTGTCTCCCACCTGGCGCCCCTGCATGGCCGCGGCCGCGTCCGCCGCGCTGGTGAGCTCCCTCCCGTTCAGGGTCACGATCCGGTCCCCCTGCTCCAGCCCCGCCTCGTACGCCGCCCGCCCCGCAACCGTGGGTGTGAGGATCACCGCCTGCCCCCCCTCGTAGCTGAGCCCGGCGCCGATGGCCGCCCGCCCCGGCGCCGCCTTGCGGAGGAGGAGGCCGGCGGGGGCCAGCACCTTCTCGAAGTCGATGGGCTCGCGCCCCTCGATGTGCCGCCGGAAGAAGTCGTCCGCGAAGGCCTGGTCGCCCGTCACCTTCGCCAGCGTGGTGCGGAGGTCCGCCAGGGTGTACGGCCGCTCGGGCGAGTACGTCCGCGGGTTCTGGAAGCGCCCGAAGTCCTGCCAGAGGGCGCGCATGTAGTCGTCCAGCGTCACCTCCGGCGAGCGGGCGCGGAGCATCATGTCCAGCCCCAGCCCCAGCACCGTCCCCATCTCGTAGTGGGACACGTAGGTGTTGGTCTGGTTGGTGGGGTCGGCGAACACGGCGGCGTCCGCGTACGGCGCCAGCTGGCTCATCTCCACCGGGGAGTGCACCCGGAGGGCGGGGGAGCTGAGGACGGTGTTGAGGGCGTCGCTCATGGACGCGACGAACTGGTCCAGCCCCGTGAGCCCCGCGCGGGCGGGGAAGAGGTCGTCGTAGTAGCTGGTGAACCCCTCCACGAACCAGAGCTCCCCCGACAGGTTGGCGTCCGTGAAGTCGAAGGGCTCCAGCGAGCGCGGGCGGAGCCGCTCCGCGTTCCAGGCGTGGAAGAGCTCGTGCGAGGCGAGGGCCGCGTTCGGCACCGCGCCGTTGTCCAGCCCCAGGGGACCCATCAGGTACGAAGAGTTGCGGTGCTCCATCGCGTCCTCCCCGATCCACGGGAAGTAGTCGGCGATGAAGGTGTACGTCCCGAAGTCGAAGGCGGGGAGCTCGCCGTACACGCCGATCTCTTCCTCCACCAGGGCGCGGAGCATCGCGGCGAAGCGGTCCACCTCGGCGGGGGTGCCCCGGTGGTGCACCGCGAGCCGGAAGGTCTGGGTCTTCCCGCCGGAGGTCACCTGCCAGCTCCGCGTCTCCAGCGGAGCGATCTCCACCGGTGAATCCATCAAGTACCGGAAGTCGGGCGCCGTGTAGGTGTCGGGCTCGCCGTCGACGGGGACGAGCTGCGTGGCGATGCGCCACGCGGTGTCCGGGCGCTGGAAGGTGATCCGCACCGGGCGCCGCTCGGTCTCCCTGGACCACAGGAAGGTGGCGGGGGCGTTCAGGTGGGCGTGCGAAGCGTCCACGTGCGTGTACGTCCCGTCCATGAGGTTCCCGAACAGCGTGTAGGTGACCCGCACCGTCCCGTCGTGCCCGGCCACCTCCCATCGCTGCGGCGCGGCGCGGGTCACGGCCAGCGGCCGGCCCCGCCCGTCGAAGGCGCGCAGGTTGTACACGTTCTTGGCGAACTCGTGGACCGAGTACCTCCCGGGGGAGGAGCGGCTCATCCGCACCTCCAGCGGCCTGCGGGGGACGTCCGGGAAGGTGACGGACACCTCCGCTTCGTGGTGCCGGGCGTTGGGGAAGGACACCTCGTAGCGGACGGGCCCCTGGGCCGGGAGGGCCGTGGGGAGGGCGAGCGCGAGGAGCAGGATGGCGGCTTTCATGGGCTTCCGGGGACCGGTTGACGGAAGGGGAATGGGGTAGCGGGACGGAGCAGCGCATATCATGCGACACCCCTTGCCCGGACGCAAGGCTTGCCCTATCGTTTCACACGGAATAGACCTCTCCCGTCCGCGTCCCGCGCGCCCGCGGGCGGACTCCCACGGCCCCCTCCGCACCCCCCGGGCGGCACCCGACCTCCGCGAGCCCACATGCAAAACGGCATCGGCCACACCATCCTGCTGGGGGGCGTCGGCGGCGACTCCCACTCGGTCGGACTCACCATTCTCCGGCAGGCGCTCTCCAAGAGCGGCTACCGGGTGCGGTACCTGGGGACGCAGAACCGGCTGGAGGACTTCTTCCGCTCGGCCTCGCTCTGCAACGTGGTGATGATCTCCAGCATGGACGGCCACACCCGCTACTACCTCAAGGAGTTCCCCGAGCTGATGCGGAAGTACCAGGCGCACTCCCCCCTCTGGTACCTGGGGGGGAACCTGACCATCGGGGACGCGCTGGGGTACGAGGGGATCTTCCGGGAGATGGGGTTCGACCGGGTGTTCGTGAAGTTCGCCGACCTCCGCCAGGTGCTGCAGGTGCTCCAGGCCGACCTCCACGCCCGCGAGCCCGTGGCCCACGCGGAGGCGCTCTTCGGGAGCGCCGCGCCCGTGGGGACCCCGCTCCCGGACGCCGGCTCGGACGAGCGCTTCGACGGCGAGGAGTTCGAGCGCGCCCGCCGCGAGGTGCTCCAGGGGTGGAAGACCGGGGAGAGGGCGCGGCACCTGGAGGAGAACGCGGAGTTCCTGGCCCGCCAGCCCTCCTTCGCCGCGCTCCAGGCGGCTTCCAACGAGGGCCGGCGAGAGATGCTGATCCAGCCCCGTTGCGGGGTGCCGCTGGTGGACGACCAGGTCCGCCTCTTCCGCGCCTTCCGCGCGGCGGGGGCGGGGGTGCTCTCCTACCAGGTGGACTCGCTGACCCGCAACGGCAACTACGAGGGCGCCGAGGAGGGCGTCCGGGAGAGCCGGGCCACCGGGGTGGCGACGCTGAACGGCTTCCCGGTCGTCAACCACGGCGTTCCCGTGCTCCGCCGCGTCGCGGCCGACGCGGGTGTCCCCCTCCAGGTGCGCCACAGCACGCGTGACCCGCGCCTCCTGGCGGAGGTGTCGTACGCGGGGGGCGCGACCTCCTTCGAGGGAGGGCCCATCTCCTACAACGTGCCCTACTACAAGGACTACTCGCTCGCCGAGTCCATCCGCAACTGGCGCTACGTCGACCACCTGACCGGGGTGTACCACGACCGCTTCGGGATCGTCCTGGACCGGGAGTACTTCGGCACCCTCACCGCGACCCTGGTCCCCCCCTGCCTGGCGATCTCCACCGGGATCCTGGAGGCGATCCTGGCGGTGCAGCAGGGGGTGAAGTGCGTCAGCCTGGGCTACGCCGAGTGCGGGAACCGGACCCAGGACGTGGCGGCCGTCCGGACCCTGCGCGCCATGGCGGAGGAGACGCTCCGCAACCTGGGGCACGAGGGCGTCCAGGTGAACACGGTGTTCCACCAGTACATGGCCGCCTTCCCGAACGACCCGGAGCGCGCCGAGGAGCTGATCTTCAACTCCGCGGTCACGGCCAAGCTCTCCGGCGCCACCCGCGTGATCGCGAAGACGCCCGTGGAGGCGTACCGCATCCCCTCCCTCGCCGACAACGTGAACGCCCTGGGGCTGGTGATGCGGGGGATCGCCGCCGCGGCGGAGGAGCGGGTGGACGAGGCGGCGGTGCAGGCGGAGAGCGCCGTGATCCGGCGGGAGGTGGAGTCCATCCTGGACGCCGTGGTCCTCTGCGGGCGGGGGAGCGTGGCGGAGGGGATCGTGGAGGCGTTCCGGCGCGGGATCCTGGACATCCCGTTCGCCCCCAGCCTCCACAACCGCGGCGAGGTGGCGACGGCGCGCGACACCGAGGGCGCGGTCCGCTTCCTGGCCTTCGGGAGCCTCCCCTTCGACCGGGATCTGCGCGAGTTCCACCGGAGCCGGATGGACGAGCGGCGGCGGGCGGAGGGAGGGCTCTCCGAGGCACAGGGATACCTGCTGGTGGAGCGCGACGTCCTCCGTATCCCGCGCGGGGAGTACGTCCGCTGGCCGCTCTCCGCGTGAGGCCTCGGCCGATGGAGCGCGAGGTGCTGGGGGTGCTGGGAGGGATGGGTCCGCTCTCCTCCGCGGAGTTCCTGCGGACCCTGTACGAGTGCACGCTCGGCGAGCGCGAGCAGGACTCGCCCGCGGTGCTGATGTACTCCGACCCTTCGTTCCCGGACCGCACCACGGCCTTCCTGGCCGGCGAGGACGACACGGTGCTGCAGCCGCTGGAGGCGGCGCTCCGCACCCTGCACGCGATGGGCGCCACCCGGACGGTGATGTGCTGCATGACCGTGCACCACCTCCTCCCCCGCCTCCCGGAAGAGCTGCGGGAGCGGGTGATCCCCCTCCCGGAGCTGATCCTCCGGGAGCTGCTGGAGACGGAGGGGCGGCACCTGCTGGTGTGCTCCAGCGGGACGCGGGCATTCCGGCTCCTGGAGCGGCACCCCCTCTGGGAGGAGGCGGCCGACCGCGTACTCCTCCCGGACGCGGAAGACCAGGCCGTCATCCACCGCGACCTGATCTACCCGATGAAGCGCCCCGTCGACCTGGACGCGCTGGCGCCCATCCTGGACCGCGCCATGGAGAAGTACGGCGCCGACGGGTTCATCGCCGGCTGCTCCGAGGTGCACATCCTCGCCAAGCACCTCCGCGCGCGGCGTGGCGGCGTGGCGTGCGTCGACCCGTTCCTCGCCATCGCGCGCGGGCTGGCCCCGGCCGGGGCCGCCGGCGCGCCCCCCGCGGGGCTTGTCGCATCACCCCCTGTCGGGTAAAATACGAGACACCCGCCAGCATCCTCCACCCTCGCACGGAATCCGATGTCCCGAAATCTCCCCGGCGCCAGGCTCGGGCTCTTCCTCTGCGCGGCCCTCCTCGCCGGCACGGCGCACGCCCAGCAGCCCACGGGTGCCCCCGCGCCCCGGCAGGCCCAGGCGGACCTGCCCACGCCGTCGCTGCGCGCCGTGCGTGCGACCGGGCCCATCCGCGTCGACGGACGTCTCGACGACGCGGCGTGGAGCACCGCCGAGCCGGCCTCGGACTTCGTGCAGCGTGCCCCCAGCTACGGCTCCCCGGCCAGCCAGCGCACCGAGGTGCGCGTGCTGTACGACGAGGCCGCGCTCTACGTGGCGGCCCGGATGTTCGACTCCAGCCCGGACTCCATCGCCGCGCCGCTCGTCCGCCGCGACGGGAGCATCTACTCGGACTGGATCGAGGTCCTGGTGGACAGCTACAACGACCAGCGGACCGGCTTCCGCTTCATCGTGAACCCGCGCGGGGTGAAGCGCGACATCTACCAGTCCAACGACGCCAACGAGGACCTCTCGTGGGACGCCGTCTGGGAGGTGGAGACCCTGGTCGACTCGCTGGGGTGGACCGCCGAGTTCCGCATCCCGTTCACGCAGCTCCGCTTCGCGCGGGGGGCGGTGAGCTCCGAGCGGACCTGGGGAGTCAACTTCGGCCGCATCATCGCGCGCAAGGACGAGTTCTCCTACTGGTCGCCGATCCCGCAGAACTACGTGGGGCTGGTCTCCCGCTCCGGGCAGCTCACCGGGCTGACGGGGATCGGGACGCCGCGGCGGCTGGAGATCCAGCCGTACACCAGCGCCCGGCTCACCCGCGAGCCCGGAGTCGACGAGGACCCGTACTACGACTCCAACCGGCTGAACGGCTCGGTGGGCGCCGACGTCAAGGCGGGGATCACCTCGGGGCTCACGCTCACGGCCACCATCAACCCCGACTTCGGCCAGGTGGAGGTGGACCCCGCGGTGGTCAACCTCTCCGCCTTCGAGACGCTCCTCCCGGAGAACCGGCCCTTCTTCGTGGAGGGCGTGGACATCTTCCGCTTCGGGAACCTGCTCTCGTTCATCAGCCCGGGGTACGCGCCCTACTTCTACACCCGCCGCGTCGGGCGCCCGCCGCAGGGGAGCGTGTTCACCGTCCCCAACCTCGCCTTCTTCGACGCCCCCAACCAGTCCACCATCCTGGGCGCCGCCAAGGTGAGCGGCCGGGTGCGCGGGTGGTCCGTGGGGGTGGTGGAGGCGATCACGGGGGAGGAGGAGGCGCGCTTCACCGACCTCTCGGGGCAGCGCGGCACCACCCCCATCGAGCCCCTGACCAACTACTTCGTGGGGCGGGTGCGCCGCGACTTCAACCGCGGGAACACGGTCGTCGGCGGGATCGCCACCGCCACCCACCGCGACATGAGCGACGAGGTGTTCGACCCGATCCTCCGCTCCAGCGCCTACGTGGGCGGGGTCGACGCGGAGCACTCGTGGAAGAACCGCACCTACTCGCTCAGCGGGTACTTCGCCGGCTCGGCCCTCAACGGCTCCCGGGGCGCCATCACCCGGACCCAGCTGTCGAGCGCCCGCTACTTCCTGCGCCCGGACGCCGACCACCTGGAGTTCGACTCCACCCGGACCTCGTTCCAGGGGTACTCCGCCGCGTTCGCCTTCCGCAAGGTGGGTGACTGGCGCGGCTCGCTGTACTACCAGGAGATCTCCCCGGGCTTCGAGACCAACGACGTGGGCTACCAGACCCGCGCCGACCAGCGCAACCTGAACGTCCTGTACGGCTACCGCCGGAGCCGGCCGGGGAAGACCTTCCGCGACTACTTCATCCGGGCGTTCGGCACCAACCAGTGGAACTTCGGCGGAGACCGGACCTTCAACGCGTACTCGCTGCGGGGCACGGCCACGCTGAACAACCTGTGGAACGGCCAGAGCACCGTCTCCTACTCGCCCCGCGCCTGGAACGACCGGCTGACGCGCGGCGGCCCGCTGGTCCGCTTCACCTCCAGCTACGCCGCCGACATCCTCGTCGCCTCCGACCCGCGCAAGAAGGTCAACGCCAGCGGGAGCACCTACTACTCGCGCGACGAGCTGGGGGCGTGGAACTGGGGGATGTCGTACGGCATCAACGCGCGCCCCACCAGCAACTTCCGCATCGGGCTGAGCCCGACGCTGGACATCGGCCACGACCTGTACCAGTACGTCACCGTGCGCGTGGACCCGCTCGCCACCGAGACGTTCGGCCGGCGCTACGTGTTCGCGACGGTGGACCAGAAGACGGTGTCGATGGGGACGCGCGTGGACTGGACGTTCACGCCGACGCTCAGCCTGCAGCTCTACGCGCAGCCCTTCATCAGCGCGGCCGACTACTCCGACTACAAGGAGTTCGCCCGGGCGCGCACCTTCGACTTCGAGGTGTACGGCCGGGACCGCGGGACCATCCAGGAGAACGCGAACGGCACCTTCACCGCGGATCCGGACGGGACGGGGCCGGCGCGGGCCATGACCTTCGGGCAGCCGGCCAACTCCGGGGTCAACCAGCAGGGCGACTTCCGGCTCCGCTCGCTGCGGGGGAACGCGGTGCTCCGCTGGGAGTACCGGCCGGGCTCCACGGTCTTCTTCGTCTGGCAGCAGGAGCGGGCGGGGCAGGGGCTGGTCGGCGACTTCGACGCCGGGCGCGACTTCGGGGGGCTGTTCGACGAGCCGGCCCGGAACGTGTTCCTGATCAAGGCGACGTACTGGCTGTCCCGGTAAGACTCGGGAAAACGACTTAACGACGACGGGGCGGCACCATCGCGGTGCCGCCCCGTCGTCGCTTGCTGTTCCCTGCGGTTCCTTACCTCGGCTCCACCGCCACCGTCGCGGTGGTGTTCCCGGCGCGGGGCACCAGCTTCAGGTGCAGCGTGCCGGTGGCGGCGTCGTGGAAGTAGCGGTCGCCGGCGGAGGCGTCCAGATCGGCCAGCGAGGCGGCGGCGGCGAGGGGGCGCGCGGTGTCGTAGTCGCGGACCACGGCGAAGCGCGCGGCGGGGTAGGGGAGGGAGACCCGGACCCACTCGCCGGCGGCCAGGCGGGCCAGGGAGACGCGCGGCTTCGAGGCGGCGGAGGGGGGGCGGAGCGCGTAGGTGCGGCCGGGGACCACCGACATCGCCACGCTCTTCGGGTTCCCGGGGACGCCGACCATGGAGGCGGCCACTCCGTCGTCGCGGCGGATCTCCAGCGGGGCCACCGCCTCCGTCCCCGAGCTGGCCACCCGCAGGTCCACGAAGCGGGAGCGGCAGGCGTAGGCGTTCCACTCGCTCCGCAGGGTGCAGGCGGGGGTCACCAGGAGCGGGGCGTTCGCGGCCACGAAGGCGCCCGCCGTACCCGTGAGCGAGCCGTCCTCGTCCAGGAAGACCGCCGCCCTGTCGCCGTCCTTGTCGGCGCGCGGGGTCTCCAGGAACACCGCGTTGGCGTCCACCAGGCGGATCTCCCCCGCGTAGTTCCCGGTGCTCACCGGGAAGCCGTTGGCGCGGTTGAACCCCAGCGCGCTCGCCTGGCGCTGCGCCGTCGGGCGGAAGCTCACGAACGTCACCCGCTCCGCCCCCACGCGCCCGTCGTAGAACTCGAAGCCGCGGATGGGGAAGGCGGCATTGGGAGGCGCCGTGCGGTTCTCGCTCTCCCCCACCACCACGCCGTCCCGGAAGAACGTCTCCGACGCGGCGAAGGTGGCGCCGATGGCGTTGTCCGCCAGCATGGCGCCCGTCAGCAGCTGGCTGCTCCCCCGCAGCCAGACCGCGCGCCCCGAGTTCTTGTAGCCGGTGAAGTCGCGGAACTCGGCCACCACGGCGGGGCTCTCGGCGCCGGGCGTCTGCCGAGGGCGGTAACTGGTGGTCTCGGTGGTCCCGTCGGGGCGGGGGCCGTCGTCCACGTTGAGGGCAGCGCTGCGGTTGGAGTGCGCCACGTTCCCGGAGAACTCCCCCAGCGGGGTGCGCCGCGGCCACACCGAGGCGTCGGTGGAGAAGCCGGTGGGGTGCTCGGGGAGGGCGTACCAGAACCCGAACCCCTGCGACCCCGCGGCGACGTTCCCCCGGTAGGCGTTGGCCGGGTTGGTGATCCAGAAGGTGGCCGGGCGCGTGTCGGAGGGGAGGACGGCCTCGGAGGCCGCCGGGGCGCGGCTGCGGAGCCCCAGGTTCCCCGAGAACAGGTTCCCCGTCTCCACCCCGTCCTCCAGGAAGTAGCCGTGGCCCAGGTGGTCGTAGCAGACGTTGTCCTCCACCACCGCCCTGTGCGACCCGTGCACGGTGACGCAGCGGTTGAAGCTGCGCCACACGCTGCTCCCCCGCAGGTAGCTCCCCTCCACGCTCCCGGCCATGTGCCAGTGGAAGGGGTAGCGCGCCACCTTCCCCTTCTGACCCATCAGGAACAGCTCCACCCCCTCCACGTGCGCCGTGCTCCCGGGCATGATCATCAGGTGCCCCCCGAAGCCGGTCACGGCCGAGCCGTCGTCGCCGCGGACCGTCACGTTGCGGGTGAGGAGCCCCACCTCCGCGCGCTCGTCCAGCGGACGCCCGGCGTAGCTCTGCATCGTCCCCCAGTGGGTGAAGCGCAGCGGCTGCTCCAGCGTCACCGTCTTCCCCGACACGGAGCGCACCGTCACCTCCTCCGCCTGCGCCGGGTCGTAGTCGGTCGACGCCACCGCCAGCCGGTCGCCGGGCCTCCAGTCGGGGGCGCGCTCCAGGACCAGCTGCGTGGCGCCCTTCGCCGCCGTCGCGCCCAGGCGCAGCCAGGGGGTGCGGGGCTCGCCGTGCACCTCCAGCGTCCCCCCCATCACCCCCAGCACCTTGGTCCCCATCCCCATCACCTCCTGCGCGGGGTCGCTCCCGGTGAGCGTGATCGTGGCGCGGTGGCGGTAGGGCGTGCGCTCCGAGCCGATGCGCAGCGTCCCGTGCACCATGACCCAGTCGGCCGTGAGCGCCAGGTCGCGGTCGTCGAACACCAGCGACCCTTCGATCTGCAGGCTGCGGAGCGGCGGGGGGCTCACGTCCAGGAGGAGGGCCCGGTCGCGGGGGATCACCACCACGGCGCCGGCCTGCGGGACCACGCCTTCGGGCCAGCTCGCCGGGTCGGACCAGCGGTTGGTGGGAGGCGGGGGAGCCTCCTCACCCCGCGGGCCGGTGGCGTCGCCGACGCAGGCCGCCAGGGCGAGGACGAGCATGGACGGCAGGATGCGCCGGAGGAGCACGGAAGGAGTCATGGGTCAGTCGGGAGGGCGAGGAGCGGGCGCCTGCGAGGGCGGTGCGGAGCCCGCCCACGGAGCACCCCCCGTGCCGCGCGGCACCGGCTCGCCCGGACGGGCCCGGAGAAGGCGCAAGTCGTTGCGGGGCGGGGGGTAGACACGCGGATGCGCGCCGTCCGGGGGGACGGCGCGCATCGCGGGGGAGGGAAATGGTTGCGGGACCGGGCAGGGAGTTCCGCTACGGCGCCGCCGCGGCGGCGGTGTCCGGCTCCACGATCTCGAAGTTGCTCGCGGTGAACACCTTGAGCGTCACCGTCTCCCCCGGCCGGTGGCGGTCCCACTGCGCGCGGGGGATCTCCTTGGAGTAGCTCTTCCCCTCCTCGTCGCGGAAGGTGAGGGTGTAGACCTCCTTCCGCGCCCCCTCGCGCTCCTTCCGCTTCAGCCCGGTCCCGGGCCACTCCGGCTCCGCGCCCTCCGACCCCGCCGCCCGGGCGACGCGCTCCGGGAGCCACCGCTCGACGTCGTAGGCGTACTTGGTCTGGTACCGGGGCTCCTGACGGTAGACGGGGTCCTCGTACGTCTCGGTGCGGTAGACCGTCTCGTAGGTGGGGCGGGTGCAGGTCTTGTCGGAGAAGTAGCCGTTGCCGTTGTCCACCGTGCCGCAGGTGTACGTCTCCGTCCCCGTCTGTACACGGTCGGATACCTGGCGGGTTCGCGTCTCGTAGTGGTCCAGCACCCGGTCGTAGTGGTGCACGGCCCGCCAGTGGCGGACCTCGCGCCCCCCGGACGGGACGCTCCAGTCCTCCTCGCGCACCGTCCGCTCGCGCTCCACCTGTACGGTGCGCTCCCACGTCTTCCCGGTGACGGTGACGGGCACCTTGTTCGGCACCGCCACGGCCACCCCCGCCGCGACCACGCCCACGCCCAGCCCCCAGCGGAACGCCTTCCCGATCCAGCGCCGGGGGAGCGAGGTGGAGGGAGGCGGGGCGAGCGCGGCGGCGGGGCGCGGGACCTCGCCCGAGCGGGGCACGTCGTCCAGGCCGTACTCGTGCGTGTCCTGCTCCGGGCTGGAGCCGCGGGGGGCGCCGCACCCGGAGCACGCCTCCTCCAGGGCCCGCGTGCTGGAGCCGCAGTGCTCGCAGATCCAGTCGGCCCCCGCGCCGGCCTGCCGCAGCAGCTCGGCCTCGGTCACCTCCGGCTCGTCCCCGGGGAGGTAGAAGCGGACGCCTTCGGGGCGGGGGGTGCCGCAGCTCTGGCACACGGTGAAGCGGCCGCGGACACCCGTGGTGCCGCAGGTGGGGCAGTCCCAGCGTCCTTCGCGTACGGCCATGGTCGGAATCGGGGTGGGGAGGGAGTGCAGGTGCTTGCGGCGGTTCGACTTCGGCCAGCGGACCCGGAATATCGCCACGTCGGGGCGGGTTTGACAAGCGGGGAAGGGGCACCGCGCACCGGGAGCGGGGTAGTGGGGTCCGATGACGCCCTTTCGACTCCTCTTCGCGCTCCTGGTCGCCGTGCTCGCGGGTGCGGGCGCGGCCGCGATGGAGTCGTCCCCCCGCCCCCGGCGTCCGGCGTCCACGCGGACCCGGCCGACCCCGCGCCCGGCGCCGTCCTCCACGCGCGGGTCCCCGCCTCCGTCGCCCCGGCCGCGCGGCGCCTGTCCACCGGCCCGGAGACCGGCCGCGCGAACGGCGGCGCCGCTCCCGGCGCGCCGGGCGTGATCCACCCGTCCCCGGGACCAACCCCGCTCCGCCCCCCGGTCTCCGCGCGCACGCTCGCCGCGCAGCGCGACGGCACCCTCTCCTCCCGCAGCAACGGCGTCCCGCCTCCGCCCTCGGCGTAGGACCGCGCGCCCGCCCCACCCCGGGGCGGAGCGACGACTCACGCCCGAACGGAGAGGACGCATGCCCCATCATTCCGACCTGATCGTGATGATCGCGGCCGGCTTCGGCCTGGCCTTCATCTTCGGATTCCTGGCGCTCCGGCTGCGCCTCCCGCCCCTGGTGGGCTACCTGGTGGCCGGGATCGCGCTGGGGCCCTTCACCCCCGGCTACGTGGCGGATTCCGGGCTCGCCTCGCAGTTCGCCGAGATCGGCGTCATCCTGCTGATGTTCGGGGTGGGGCTGCACTTCTCCATCGGCGACCTGCTGGCGGTGCGGAAGATCTCCCTCCCCGGCGCGGTGGTGCAGATCGCGGCCGCCACCGCCATGGGCGCCGCGCTGGTGCGCTTCTGGGGGTGGTCGTGGGGCGAGGGGCTGATCTTCGGGCTCTCGCTGTCGGTGGCCAGCACCGTGGTGCTGCTGCGGGCGCTGGAGGCGCGGGGAATCCTCGACTCCGTCGAGGGGCGGATCTCGGTGGGGTGGCTCATCGTGGAGGACCTCGCCATGGTGCTCGCGCTGGTCCTCCTCCCCGCGCTCGCCCCCACCCTGGGGGGTGCCGCCCCGGAAGGCGCGGGGGAGAGCGTCGCCGCCGCCGTGGGCCTCACGCTGGCCAAGGTCGGCGCCTTCCTGGCGGTGATGTTCGTGGTGGGCCGGCGGGCCGTTCCCTGGCTGCTCGGGCAGGTGGCGCGCACCGGCTCGCGGGAGCTGTTCACGCTGGCCGTGCTGGCCGCCGCCGTGGGGATCGCGGTGGGGGCCGCCTCGCTGTTCGGCGTGTCCTTCGCCCTGGGAGCCTTCTTCGCCGGCGTGGTGATCAGCGAGTCGGACCTGAGCCACCAGGCCGCCGCCGACGCCCTCCCGTTCCAGGACGCCTTCGCGGTGCTCTTCTTCGTGTCGGTGGGGATGCTCTTCGACCCCTCCGTCCTGGTGCGCCAGCCGCTCCAGGTGCTCGGCGTGCTGGCCATCATCCTCGTGGGGAAGTCGGTGGCGGCGCTCGTCATCGTGCTCGTCTTCCGCTACCCGTTCCGCATCGCGCTGGTGGTGGCCGCGAGCCTCGCGCAGATCGGCGAGTTCTCCTTCATCCTCGCGGGGCTCGGGCGGTCGCTGGGGCTGCTCCGGCCGGAGGGGCAGAGCCTGATCCTGGCGGGCGCGATGCTGTCGATCACGCTCAACCCGCTGGTCTTCGCCACCATCACCCCCATCGACCGCTGGGTGCGCGCGCGGCCCCGGCTGGCCGACCTGCTGGAGCGGCCGGCGGGGGAGCTCGCCGAGCTCCCCCCGTCCCACCACGCCGGGAGCCTGCGGGACCACGCGGTGCTGATCGGGTACGGGCGGGTCGGCGCTCCCGTCGCGGCGGCGCTGGAGCAGCAGGGGATCCCGTACGTGGTCGTCGAGTCGAACCGGGAAACGGTCGAAGCCCTCCAGGCCCGCGGCCTCCCGGCCATCTGGGGGGACGCGTCCCGGCCGGGGATCCTCGGGCACGCGCGGCTGGAGGAGGCCCGCCTCCTCATCGTCTCGGCGCCGGACGCCTTCCAGGCCCGCACCATCCTCGACCACGCCCGCCGGGTGAACCCGGACATCGACACCGTGGTCCGCACCCACAGCGACGAGGAGCGCGCGCACCTGGAGAAGGCCGGCGTGGGGCGCGCCGTGGTGGGGGAGCGGGAGCTGGCGCTGGCCGTCATCCGCTACGCGTTCACCTCCTTCGGAATCCGGCGCGACATGTCGCGGGTCGCCGCGGAGACCCTGGGGCTCGCGGACCCACACGGCGGGACCCGGACCGCGCCGGAATAGGCCGGTTGCTCCGAACGCCCGTCCGGGATAGCTTCCCGGCCTCCCGTACACCCGAGAGAGCGGAGATCCCCCATGGACCGCCGAGAGTTCCTCGTCCGCAGCGCCGCCCTGGCCGCGGGCGCCACGGCCTTTCCCGGCCTCGTCCCCCGCGCCGAAGCCTCCACCGCCGGCTTCGCCGACGACCCGGCCGTGCGCGAGCTGGCGATGCGCGCGCTGGACGCCGCCCGGCTCGCCGGGGCCGGGTACGCCGACGTGCGCGTCACCCGCAACCGCAACCAGTCCGTCTCCACCCGCGAGCGGCAGATCACCGGCTTCGAGGACTCCGAGACCTTCGGCTTCGGGGTGCGGGTGCTGGCGAGCGGGGCGTGGGGCTTCGCGGCCAGCCGCGAGCTGACCCTCCCGGAGGTGGACCGCGTGGCGCGGCAGGCGGTGGCGCAGGCCAAGGCGAACGCGCTCGCCATGGCGCGCCCGGTCGTGCTGGCGCCCACGGCGAGCTACCCGGACGGCGTCTGGCGCTCCCCCATCCGCACCGACCCCTTCGAGGTCCCCATCGAGGACAAGGTGGCGCTCCTCCTCGCCGCCAACGAGGCGGCGCTGGGGGTGAAGGGGACGCGCTTCGTCACCTCCTCCATGTTCTTCGTGCGCGAGGAGAAGACCTTCGCCTCCACCGAGGGCACCTTCACCCGGCAGACCATCTACCGCTCGTACCCGCAGATGAGCGTGACGGCGGTGGACCCGGGGGGGCGCGACTTCCAGGTGCGCAACTCCACCCCCGTGCAGCCGATGGGGCTGGGGTACGAGCACGTGACGGGCTCCCGGCTGGTGGAGAGCGCCCCCGTGTGGGCCGAGGACGCGGTGAAGAAGCTCACGGCCAGGCCGGTGCAGCCGGGGCGGTACGACCTGGTGCTCCTCCCCTCGCACCTCTTCCTCACCATCCACGAGAGCGTCGCCCACCCCACCGAGCTGGACCGCATCCTGGGGTACGAGGCCAACTTCGCGGGGACCTCCTTCATGTCCCCCCCCGAGCGGTTCCTGGGCAAGTTCCGCCTGGGGCCGGAGATCCTGAGCTTCGAGGGGGAGCGCTCCGCCCCCGGGTCGCTGGCCACCGTGGGGTGGGACGACGAGGGGGTGAAGCCGGACGAGTACCTGATCGTGAAGAACGGGGTGCTGGACGACCTGCAGACCACCCGCGAGCAGGCCCCCATGCTGGCCGACTGGTACCGCGCGTCGGGGAAGCCGGTGCGGAGCCACGGCAACTCCTACGCGGAAAGCTGGGCCGACGTGCAGTTCCAGCGCATGCCCAACGTGAACCTGCGCCCGAACCCCGAGCGCGACGTGTCGCTGGACGAGCTGGTGGCGGACGTCAAGGACGGGATCATGATCGAGGGGCGCGGCTCGTACTCCATCGACCAGCAGCGCTACAACGCGCAGTTCGGCGGGCAGGTGTTCCACGAGATCAGGAACGGCAGGGTGGGGGGGATGCTCAAGGACGTCGCCTACCAGATGCGCACCCCCGAGTTCTGGAACGCGGTGGACGGGATCGGGGGTAAGAGCACCTACTTCGTCGGCGGCTCGTTCAACGACGGCAAGGGGCAGCCCTCGCAGTCCAACGCGGTGTCGCACGGATGCGTCCCGACGCGGGTCCGCGGGATCAACGTGATCAACACGGGCCGCGGCGGCTAACGGTTTGCCCCGGGCCCGGTTACCCCGGGCACCGGCCCGCGGGCCGGACGGCGTCCGGGTGGTTGACGGCGCGGCGCGGGGAGGATAGCTTTGCGGGTTCCCTTGAACCGCCACGGCCCTCCCCTCGCGGTCCGCGCTTCCTTTTCCCTTCTCGTTGGAGTCCGGCCTCTCCAATGCTCCAGAACCTGAAAGTCCGCATTCTCCTGATCGTCGCCGTGATCGCGGCGGCCGGCGCACTGCTCGCCACCCGCGGGATCACCTGGGGGCTGGACCTGCAGGGCGGCAGCCACTTCGCCATGGAGATCGACGAGTCCCGGATCAAGCTCAACTCCGAGCAGCGCGCCGACGCCATCGACCGCGCCCTCAAGGTGGTCCGCACCCGCGTGGACGCCATGGGGACCGCCGAGCCGGTGGTGCAGAAGGCCGGCGCGAACCGGATCATCGTGGAGCTCCCGGGGCTGGGGAACCAGACCCGCGCCAAGGAGGTCCTGCAGAAGACCGCGTTCCTCCAGTTCCAGCTCCTCCGCCCGACGGCCGACCTGCAGCCGGCCCTCGCGCAGATCGACCGGGCCGTGGCCGCCGCGTTCCCCGCGGCGGGCGGGGCCGCCCCGGCGCAGGCCCCCGCGGGCGGGCTGTTCAAGACGCAGCCCGGCGCCGCCGACTCGCTCCCCACCTCCACGCCGTTCTCCAGCAAGCTGGCCCCGGCGGGCGACGGGGTGTTCACCGTGGCCCCGGCCGACGCGAAGACCGTGGAGCGCTACCTGGCGAACCCGTCGGTGCGCCGCCTCCTCCCCCGCGGCACCGAGCTGCTCTGGGGGATGCCGGAGCGCGAGGCCCCCGCCGACGCGCCCCGCCTGCTGTACCTGGTGGAGCAGCGCGCCATGATGACGGGCGAGCACCTGGAGCAGGCGCAGGCGCAGAGCGACCCCACCTCCATGCAGCCCATCGTGCGCTTCGACCTGAGCCGGCGCGGCGGGCGGATCTTCGAGAAGGCCACGGGCGAGAACATCGGCCGCTACATGGCCATCGTGCTGGACGACCGGGTGTACAGCGCCCCGGTGATCCAGTCGCAGATCGGCAACAGCGGGCAGATCGAGCTGGGCGGCTCCACCCTGGACGAGGCCAGCGACCTGGCCCTGGTGCTCCGGGCGGGCGCGCTCCCGGCCCCGCTCCACATCGTGGAGGAGCGCACCGTGGGTCCCTCGCTCGGCGCCGACTCCGTGGACAAGGGGAAGATCGCGGGCGCGGTCGGGATCGCCGCGGTGGTGCTGATGGTGATCGCCTACTACCACTTCTCCGGGATCCTGGCCGTGCTGGGGCTGGCCGTGTACGTCCTCCTGGTGATGGGCGCGCTGGCCGGGCTGGACGCCGCGCTCACCTTCCCGGGGATCGCGGGGCTGATCCTCTCCGTCGGGATGGCCGTGGACTCCAACGTGCTCGTCTTCGAGCGCATCCGCGAGGAGCTGGCGGCCGGGCGGAACCCGCGCACCGCGGTGAACGAGGGGTTCCAGAACGCCCTCTCCGCGATCGTGGACTCCAACCTCACCACCCTGATCACGGCGGGCATCCTGTACTACATCGGGACCGGCCCGATCCGGGGCTTCGCGGTGACGCTGGCCATCGGCATCGTGGCCTCCATGTTCACCGCCATCTTCGTCACGCGCACCCTGTTCATGCTCTACGTCGAGCGTCGGACGGCCGCGCAGGGCATCTCCATCTGACCCGCAGGACGAGGCCTCCACCATGAGACTGTTCGAGAACGCGAAGTACCCGTTCATGGCGTGGCGGACCCGTGCCTACCTGGTCACGGCCGTCCTGCTCGCCATCGGGATCGGGGCGATGATCTACAACACCGTGAGCATCGGCTCGTGGATGAGGTACGGCGTGGACTTCACCGGCGGGACCATCGTCCAGGTGGCGTTCAAGAGCCCCACCACGGTGGACGAGATCCGCTCCACCGCCGCCCGCGGGGGGCACGACGACTGGGAGATCGCCCGCTTCGAGGGGCGCGACGAGTTCGTCATCCGCATGCCCTCCTTCGGGCAGGAGGCGGGGCGCGACGCGGCGGCGCGGGTGACCTCGGCGCTCTCCTCGCGCTACACGCCGCGCGACTTCACCGTGGTGCGCACCGAGGCGGTGGGTCCCAAGGTGGGGAACGAGCTGCAGCAGCGCGCCCTGCTGGCCATCCTGGCCTCCTTCGCGGCGACGCTGCTCTACCTGGGGTTCCGCTTCGAGTGGCGCTTCGGGCTGGCGGCCATCGTCGCGACGGCGCACGACATCCTGATCACCCTCGGGTTCCTGGCCGTGACCCGCACGGAGATCTCGCTCTCCAGCGTGGCGGCGCTGCTCACCATCGTGGGCTACTCGCTGAACGACACCATCGTGGTGTTCGACCGCATCCGCGAGAACCTGAACAAGCCGCGGCGCGCGGGGGTGAGCTACATGCAGCTCCTCGACCGCTCCATCAACGAGACGCTGTCGCGGACGGTGCTCACCGGCGGCTCCACGCTGGCGACGCTGCTGGCGCTGTACTTCCTGGGCGGCGCGGTGATCCAGGACTTCGCGCTGGTGCTCATCCTGGGGATCGTGATCGGGACCTTCTCCTCCATCTTCGTGGCGTCCCCGGCGCTGTACGAGATCGAGCGGAGGTCGCCGAAGCACGACTCCAAGGGGAGGACGCCCGCGTCCAGCTCCGCTCCGCGCCGGGTCGGCTCCGCCGTCTGACCGACCCCGCAGCCGGGAAGGAGCGAGCCGCCGCGGAGTCCCCGCGGCGGCTCGCTCGTTTCTCCCCGAACCGTACACCCGACGCGCCCGCACCATGGAACGGCTCCCGCTGATCGACTCCCACTGCCACCTTACCGACGCGCGCCTCTTCCCGGAGGTGGACGCGGTGGTGGAGCGCGCCCGCGCCGCGGGCGTGGAGACCCTCGTCACCATCGGGACGCACCCGGACGGGAGCCGCGAGGCGGTGGCGCTGGCGGAGCGCCTCCCCGGGGTGTACGCCACCGTGGGGATCCACCCCCACTCCGCGGACGGCGCCACGGAGGAGGCGCTCGCGGAGGTCCGCGAGCTGCTTCGCCACCCGCGGGTGGTGGGGATCGGCGAGACGGGGCTGGACTACCACTACGACAACTCCCCCCGGGCCGACCAGCGCCGCTCTTTCCTCCGCCACCTGGAGATGGCGCGGGAGACGGGGCTCCCGGTGGTGGTGCACACCCGCAGCGCCGACGACGACACGGCCGACATCCTGGCCGACGCGGCCGGCGTGACCGGGGTGCTGCACTGCTTCAGCAGCGGGCGGGCCCTCCTGGAGCGGGCGCTGGAGGCGGGGTGGTACGCCTCCTTCTCGGGGCTGATCACCTTCCGCAAGTACGAGGACGCCGACCTGGTCCGCATGGTCCCGGCGGACCGCATCCTGGTGGAGACCGACGCGCCCTACCTGGCCCCCATGCCACACCGCGGGAAGACCAACGAGCCCGCGTACGTGACGCACACCGCGCGCAGGGCCGCGGAGATGCGCGGGGAGGACCCGGAGGCCTTCGCCGCGGCCACGGTCGCCAACACGCGCGCCTTCTACCGGCTGGGGTGATGTCCGGCTCCACCCACGACCTCGTCCCCGAGGAGCCCGCCGTCCCGGGCATCCGGGGGCGGCTCCCCGAGGCGGTGCTGGTGCTCGTCACCCTGGTGTGGGGCGGCACCTTCCTGGTGAGCCAGCTCGCGCTCCGCGAGACCGGTCCGTTCTCGCTCCTCGCCGTCCGCTTCACCGTGGCCGCGGCCGCGCTCCTCCTCCTCTTCGGGCGCCGCGTCCGCGCCTGCACCGCGGCCGAGGCGAGGGCGGGAGTGGCGATCGGGGTGGTGACCTTCGCCGCGTACGCGCTCCAGACCAGCGGCCTGCGCTACGTGCCCAGCAGCCGCTCCGCCTTCCTGGTGGCGATGTACGTCCCGGTGGTCCCGCTCCTCCAGCTCGTGCTCCTGCGCAGGGCGCCGCGCGCCTCCGCCTGGGCGGGGATCGCCCTCTCCTTCGCGGGGCTCGTGCTCCTCTCCGCGCGCGGGGGCTTCGACCTGGCGCTCGGCCGGGGCGACTGGCTGACGCTCGCCGCCGCGCTGGCTTCGGCGCTCCAGATCGTCCTGGTGGGCCGCTGGGCGCCCGCGGCGGACCCGATCCGCCTCGCCTTCGTGCAGCTGGTCTCGGTGGCGGCGCTCTCCTGGGCGGCGCTCCCGGTGTCGGGCGAGGGAGCCCCGGTGCTCTCCCGCTTCGCCCTGGGGGCGGCGGTGGGGCTGGGGGTGGTGGCGACGGCGTTCGTGATGGGCGCGATGAACTGGGCCCAGCGCACCGTCCCGCCCACGCGGGCCACGGTGATCTACGCGATGGAGCCGGTGTGGGGCGGAGTGGTGGGCGCGCTCGCGGGCGAGGCGATGACCGGGAGCACCGTGGGCGGCGCCGCGCTGATCGTGCTGGGCGTGGGGGTGAGCGAGCTGCGGTGGCGCGGGCGCCGCCTAGCCGCGCACGCGCCGGTAGTGCATAGCGACTGCGCCGTTGCGGAGCGGCGTCGACGAGACCAGCTCGAGCCGTCGCGTGCTGGGTAGCCCGCTCTGGTAAAGGGTCGGGCCGTGACCGGCGATCCTGGGGTGGACGAGGAACTTGTACTCGTCGATCAGATCCAGCCGGTCCAGCTCGGTCGCGAGCTTGCCGCTACCGAGGAGCACGCCGGCAGGGGTCGCATCCTTGAGTTTCTGCACGCTCGTGCGCAAGTCGCCGGCGATGTGGTGGCTGTTGGTCCACGGGAAGTCCGTTCGCGTCGACGACACCACGTACTTCGGCTTGGCCTCCAGCTTGACCGCCCACTCGCGCATCGCCGGCGGCGCCTCCTCGTCGCCGCGAGCGACCGCCGGCCAGTAGCCCTCCATCATCTCGTAGGTGACGCGGCCCCAAAGCATCGCCCCGCCCTCGTCCATGAGGCGGGTGAAGAAAGCGTGTGTCTCGTCGTCGGCGATTCCCTCCTGGTGGTCGACGCAGCCGTCCAGGGTGACGTTGAGGCTGAAGGTTAGAAGTCCCATGCGAGTTTACTCCGAGTTGGACGTTCCGGACATCACTAGAAGTCGAACAGATCCTTCCACACGTTCTTCTGCTTGTGGCGGCGGTAGTCCGCATCGCCGTGGTCGCGGTACTTCTCTTCGCGATACTCCTGCTTCGGCGCGGTCTGCGCCGATCGCTCAACGATCTTGTCGAGCTCACCCCGATCGAGCCAGACGCCTCGGCACTGAGGGCAGTAATCGATCTCGATGCCTTCGCGACTCGTCATCAGGAGGTCGGGTTCACGGCAAACCGGGCACTTCATAGTTGCACCCCCAAGAAAGCTGTAGTTGTCTGGCCGGCAAATCGCCAATCTCCTTATACGAAGGAGGCCGCAATCTGCGTCCCGCTACCGCCGCACACAAGCCATGCGCCCCGGTTGACGGTGCGGCCCCGGAAGCGGTAGCTTCCCCGCCCGAAGCGCACCCGAAGAAAGGTCGAAGCCGATGCCCCGCAGGATCCACGTCCTCCCCGAGAAGCTCGCCAACCAGATCGCCGCCGGGGAGGTGGTGGAGCGCCCCGCGTCGGTGGTCAAGGAGCTGGTGGAGAACGCGCTGGACGCGGGCGCCTCGCGGGTGGACGTGTGCATCCGCAACGGGGGGAAGACGGAGATCCGCGTCTCCGACGACGGGCACGGGATGGGGCGCGACGACGCCCTCCTCTCCCTGGACCGCCACGCCACCAGCAAGCTCCGCGACCCGGCCGACCTGGCGCGCATCCGCACCCTGGGGTTCCGGGGGGAGGCGCTCCCCTCCATCGCCTCGGTGTCGCGGCTGGTGGTGGAGACGGCGGAGCGGGAGGGGGACGGGACCCGGGTGGTGGTGAGCGGGGGGCAGACGCAGGGGGTGGAGGGGTGCGCCCGGCGGCGGGGGACCACCATCTCGGTGCGGAGCCTGTTCTTCAACGTCCCCGCGCGCGCCAAGTTCCTCCGCTCCGCCGCGGCGGAGAGCCGCGCCGTCAGCGAGGTGGTGACGGTGCTGGCGCTCTCGCACCCGGAGGTGGCCTTCACCCTGGAGTCCAACGACCGGGAGGTGCTGTCGCTCCCCGCGGTGCACACGCTGGCCGCGCGCGTGGCGGGGATCTGGGGGAGCGACATGGCGGACGAGCTGATGCCCGTGGCCCACCGCGACGGCCCGGCCGCGCTCACCGGCCTGGTGCAGCGCCCCCACTCCGCCACCCCCGGCGGGCGGCGCGCCTTCCTCTTCGTGAACGGGCGCCCCTTCTCCGAGCGCCTCCTGGTGCGCGCCGCCGACCGCGGCTACCGCACCACCATCCCCGAGGGGGTGCACCCCTCGCTCTTCCTCTTCCTGGAGGTCCCGGACGGGGAGGTGGACGTCAACGTCCACCCCGCCAAGGCCGAGGTGCGCTTCCGCGACCGCGGCGCGGTGGAGCGCCTGGTGGAGGAGGCGGTCCGCTCCGCGCTCTCGGGGCTGGAGAGCACCCCCGCCATCGGCCGGCGCGACCCGCTGGAGGCGGTCCCCACCTACTCGCGCGGCGCCTCCCCGGTGGGGATGACGCGGGAGGCCCCCGCCTGGGAGCCGCGGCGGGAGGCGGGCGGCGCCGCCGCGGCGAGGCCCTCCTTCGGCGGGGCGGGGTTCGGGGTGCCCGGGTACTCCGCGGCCGCGCCCCGGCCGGCCCCGCCGCGGGAGGAGCCGCAGATGGCGCTCTTCTTCTCGGGCGCGCCGGCGGCGGAGGGGGCGCCCGGGGACGAGGACGCCGCGCGCGAGGCGGCGCCGGAGGTGCCGGCGGCCCCCCCGGTGATGTGGCAGGTGCACAACACCTACATCCTGGCCGAGACGCGCACCGGGCTGATCCTGGTGGACCAGCACTCGGCGCACGAGCGGGTGCTGTACGAGGAGCTGGTGCGCGGGATGGAGCGGGGGGAGCGCGCCAGCCAGCGCCTCCTCTTCCCGCTGACGCTGCGGCTCTCCCCGGCGGAGTACGGGATGGTGCAGGAGGTCTCGGGCGTGCTGCTGCGGGCGGGGTTCGAGATCGAGCCGTTCGGGGGGCGGGCGGTGATCGTGCACGGGGTGCCGAACCCGCACGCGCACTTCGACGCGGAGCGCTGCCTCCGCGAGATGATCGCGGAGCTGACGGGGGGGTCGGAGCTGGTGGACACGGCGCGGAGCCAGGGGCAGCGGATCGCGCTGTCGTTCGCGTGCAAGGGGGCGATCAAGGCGGGGCAGAAGCTGTCGCAGGAGGAGATGCGGGAGCTGTTCGACCGCCTGTTCGCGACGGAGCTGCCGTACCACGACATCCACGGGCGGCCGACCGTGATCCAGCTGTCGCTGAAGGAGCTGCACAACCGGTTCGGGCGGGGAGGGGTGTGAACGGCGGGTTCGGGCGTGCCCCCGCTGGCGCGGGGTCGGGCTGCGGCTCCGTAAGCCGGCAAACAACGCCGGCTAACGGAGTCGAGCCCCGCAAACTACGCGGGTCTCGCCCCTTCGGGCTCGCATCCCTCACGCAACTGCTTCCCGGGCCTCGATTTTCCGTCGTTCTCCCCTCTCCCGCTTGCGGGGGAGGGGGGCACCGACCGTCGGGCGAGGCCCGAGTCGGGCGAATGAATTCGCTGCAACAACGGCACGAAGTCCGCCTTCGCGGACTGAACTGCCGGACGCCAGCGTGGAGATGCCCCTCCCCCGGAACGGGGGAGGGTGGCGGCTCTCAGGCCGCCGGGTGGGGGCGCGCGGAGGGTGCGTCCCGCTCGGTCCTCACCCCGGAGCTCGGTCCGTCGTTCTCCCCTCTCCCGCATGCGGGGGAGGAGTCGGGGGTGGGGGCCGCCGGTGCCTGACGCGGCTGACCTCCCGCCCGGGCGGGACGCGCTCGCGCTCGTCGGCCCCACCTCGTCGGGGAAGACGGCGCTCTCGCTGCGCGTGGCGCGCCGCCTGGACGGGGAGGTGGTCTCCATGGACTCGCGGTCGGTGTACCGCGGGATGGACGTGGGGACGGCGAAGCCGACGCCGGAGGAGCGCGGGGAGGTGCCGCACCACGGGATCGACCTGGTGGAGCCGCACGAGCGCTTCAGCGCGGCGCACTTCGCGCGCTACGCGCGGGAGCGGATCGCGGAGATCCGCGCCCGGGGGCGGGTGCCGATGCTGGTGGGGGGGAGCGGTTTCTTCCTCCGGGCGCTGACCCACCCTATCTTCAGGGAGCCGGAGATGGACCCGGAGGCGCGCGAGCGCCTGCGCGCGGAGCTGTCGCGCGAGGACGACGCGGCGCTCCTGGACCGCCTGCGCGAGGTGGACCCCGCGGCGGCGGAGCGCTTCGCCGCCTGGGGCGGGCGGCAGCGGGTGATGCGCGCGCTGGAGGTGCCGCTGCTGACCGGGCGGACGCTGGCCTGGTGGCACGAGCACTCCCCGCCCGAGGAGACGCCGCTCCGACCCCTGGTGTTCGTGCTGGAGGTGCCGCGCGAGCGCCTGCTGGCCGGGGTGGACCGCCGCGTGGACCGGATGGCGGAGGCCGGGCTGGTGGAGGAGGTGCGCCGCCTGGTGGAGCGCTACGGCGAGGAGGCGCCGGGGCTGAACGCCCACGGCTACGCGGAGCTGATCCCCCACCTGCGCGGGGAGCGCACGCTGGAGGAGGCGCTGGCGCTGGTGCGCAAGAACACCCGCGCCTACACCAAGCGCCAGTATACCTGGTTCCGCACCCAGCTCCCCCCCGGCGCCGTCTGGCTGGACGCCACGCGGCCGCCCGAGGAGCTGGCGGAGGAGATCGCGGCGAGGTGGGAGGCGCCCCCACCCGGCTCGCCTTAGGCTCGCCACCCTCCCCCGTTCCGGGGGAGGGGCATCTCCACGCTGGCGTCCGGCAGGCCGAGTCGCGGCGGAGAGCCCCGCGTGAGGGATTCGCGCCCGGCAGGGTCGAGACCCCGCGGCTGTTTGCGGGGGCTCGACGGAGTTAGGCACGGTCGTATCGTGCCTTACTCCGCGCGAAGCCCGGCCCCCCGCCTGCGGGGGGACACGCCCAAGCCGTAGCCGTAGTCGTAGAAGCCGTTCAAAATGGAGAGCTGACCGAGTGAAGATCGGCATCACCTGCTACCCCACGTACGGCGGCTCCGGCGCCATCGCCACGGAGCTGGGAATGGAGCTCGCCCAGCGCGGCCACGAGATCCACTTCATCTCCTACGCGCAGCCCTTCCGGCTCCCGCACTTCATGCGCGGCGTGTTCTTCCACGAGGTGGAGATGAACCCGCGCTACCCGCTCTTCGAGTACTCGCCCTACCCGCTCACGCTGGCGGTGGCGATGCACGAGGTGGCGATCCGCGAGGAGCTGGACCTGCTGCACGTGCACTACGCCATCCCCCACGCCACCTCGGCCTGGATCGCCAAGGAGATGCTGGGCGACGGGCACCCGCTCAAGATCATCACCACGCTGCACGGCACGGACATCACGCTGGTGGGGCAGGAGCGCTCGTTCTGGGAGATCACCCGCTTCTCCATCGCCAAGTCGGACGGGATCACGGCGGTGTCGGACTACCTGAAGCAGGAGACCGTGGACCACTTCCGCGTCTCGCCCGACGCCATCGAGGTGATCCCCAACTTCGTGGACGCGTCGCTCTACGAGCCGCGGCCGCTCCCCCTGCCGGAAGCGGATGCTGATGGACGAGAGCGAGAAGCTGGTGATGCACGTCTCCAACTTCCGCCCGGTGAAGCGGGTGCGCGACGTGGTGCGGATCTTCGCCGGCATCCAGCGCGAGACCCCCTCGCGGCTGGTGTTCGTGGGCGACGGTCCGGAGCGCCCCGACGCGCTGGAGGAGGCGCAGTCGCTGGGCGTGGCGGACCGGGTGATGTTCCTGGGGAAGCAGGAGTCGGTGGCGGAGCTGCTGGCCTGCGCGGACCTCCTCCTCCTCCCCTCGCAGTCGGAGTCGTTCGGGCTGGTGGCGCTGGAGGCCATGGCCGCGGGGGTCCCGGTGGTGGCCTCGGCCACGGGCGGGCTCCCGGAGGTGGTGGAGGACGGGGTGACGGGGTACCTCCGCCCGGTGGGGGCCACGGAGGAGATGGCGGAGGCGGCGGTGTCGCTGCTCCGCGACCCGGACCGCTGCCGGGAGTTCAGCCGGGCGGCGGGGGTGGTGGCGCGCGAGCGCTTCGGGGCCCACGTGATCGTCCCCATGTACGAGCGCTACTACGAGCGGGTGCTGGCGGGCGCGCCGGCGACGGGCCTGGCGGCGGCGGGGGGCGCGTGACGGGGCTGGCCGCGGAGGCGCGGGCGCTGCTGGAGGCGGCGCTGGCGGAGGACGTGGGCCCGGGCGACTTCACCACGCTCTGGACGGTGCCGCCCGGGACGCGGGGGGAGGCCGTGATCGTGGCCAAGGCGCCGGGAGTGATCGCGGGGATGGAGGTGTGCGTGGCGGCGTTCCACGCGGTGGACGCGGGGCTGGAGGTGGAGCCGCTGCGGGGCGACGGCAACGCGGTGGAGCCCGGGGACGAGGTGCTGCGCGCGCGGGGGTCGGCGGGCTCCGTCCTCACGGCGGAGCGGACGGCGCTCAACTTCCTGCAGCAGCTCTCGGGGGTGGCGACGGCGACGCGGCGCTACGTGGAGGCGGTGGCGGGGACGGGGGCGCGGGTGATCGACACGCGGAAGACGACGCCGGGGATGCGGATGCTGGAGAAGGCGGCGGTGCGCGCGGGGGGCGGGGCCAACCACCGGGTGGGGCTGCACGACATGGTGCTGGTCAAGGACAACCACATCGCGGCGGCGGGGGGGATCGCGGCGGCGGTGGAGGCGGTCCGCGCGCGCAACGACCGGGGGCTGAAGGTGGAGGTGGAGACCACCACGCCGGAGGAGGTGGAGGAGGCGCTGGCCGCCGGGGTGGACCGGGTGATGTTCGACAACATGCCGGTCCCGCTCCTGGCGCGGATGGTGGAGCGCGTCCACGCCCTGGGTGCGGGACGGCCGGAGACGGAGGCGTCGGGGGGGATCACGCTGGACACCATCCGCGCGGTGGCGGAGACGGGGGTGGACTTCGTCTCGGTGGGGGCGCTGACGCACTCGGCCCCGGCGCTGGACCTGTCGCTGCGCCTGCGGCAGCTGTGACGTCGTATGCGATCGGGTGAGGGTTCGGGCGTGCCCCCCGCTGGCGCGGGGGTCGGGCTGCGGCTCCGTAGGGCAGCAAACAACGCTGCCCAACGGAGTCGAGCCCCGGCAAACTGCGCCGGGTCTCGCCCCTTCGGGCTCGCATCCCTCACGCAACTGCTGACGGCGCCCGTAGTTGTAGTTGTCGTGCTCCCCTCCCCCCTTGCGGGGGAGGGGCCGGGGGTGGGGGGGCCGGAACTGCCGGCGCGGGGAGCGCCGATCCGATGACCGACGTCCGCGCGGAGCGCTGGGAGGGGCGGGGGGCGGAGGAGCTGGCGGCGGCGTGGGGGGTGCCGGCGGTGCACCTGTTCGCGCGCGCGGGCTCCACCAACGACGCGGCGCGGGCGCTGGCGGAGGGGGGCGCGCCGGCGGGGACGGCGGTGCTGGCGGAGGAGCAGACTGCGGGGCGGGGGAGGGGGGGGAAGTCGTGGGCCTCGCCGCCGGGGCTGGGGGTGTGGCTCTCGGTGGTGCTGCGCCCCCCGGCGCTCCCGGCGCCAGGGCTCCTCCCGCTGCGGGTGGGGCTGGCCGCGGCGGAGGCGCTGGACGCCTTCGCGCGCCCGGGGCGGGTGGAGGTGAAGTGGCCCAACGACCTCCAGGTGGAGGGACGGAAGCTGGGCGGCATCCTCTGCGAGGGGAGCTGGGAGGGGGCGGCGCCCGCCTTCGTGGTGGTGGGGATCGGGGTCAACGCGGGGCACGCGCCGGAGGACTTCCCGGAGGAGCTCCGCCCGCACGCCACGTCGCTGCGCGTCGCCTCGGGCGCCCGCCCCGACCGGGCGGAGGTGGCGGGGGCGCTGGTGCGCGCGGTCGCCGGGCTGCGCGCCTTCGCGGCGGCGCTGGACGCGGCGGAGTGCGCGGGGCTGGAGGGGCGCGACGCGCTCCGCGGGCGCGAGGTCCGCGTCACCGGCGGCCCGCCGCTCACGGGAACGGCGCTGGGGATCAACCCGGAGGGCGCGCTCCTCCTCCGCACCCCGGGCGGGGTGCTGCGGCCGGTAACCTCGGGGACGGTGCGCCCCGTCGCCCCCGGCGAGCCGTGAGCGCGCCCCGCGACCCCCGCACGCTCAGCGCCCCGCGCCGCTGGGGGTACCGGCTCCTCCCGGGGGACGGCTTCTCCTACCTGCTCCACCTCCGCCCGCGCGAGTGGCCGATCGTGGCGGCCCACACCGCGCTCGGCTTCCTCCTGGCGACGGGCGCCGCGGTGGAGGCGGGAGGCGGGTGGGGACGGCTCGCGGGGGCGGTGGCGCTCTGGACGCTCTTCCTGAACGGCGGTACGCTGGCCCTCAACTCGGTCTTCGACCGCGACGAGGGGGACGTGGGGTACCTGGACGCGCCGCCGCCGCCGCCGCGCCACCTGCTGGCCTTCTCGCTGGCGCTGATGGGGGCCGGAGGGGCGCTCTCCGCGCTCCTCCTCCCGCCCCTGTTCACGGGCGCCTACGCCGCCTGCGTGGCGATGTCGCTGGCGTACTCCGTCCCGCCGCTGCGCTGGAAGGCGGTGGCGGGGCTGGACCTGGCCATCAACGCGGTGGGCTTCGGGACGCTGACGCCGCTGGCGGGGTGGGCGGCCACCGGGCGGCCGCTCACGGAGTGGGGCGTCCTCCTCCTGCTCGGCTTCGCCCCGCTCTTCACGGCGCTCTACCCGCTGACGCAGCTCTACCAGTTCGAGGAGGACCGGGCGCGCGGCGACCGCACGCTGGCGCTGGTGCTGGGGATGCGGCGCTCGCTGCTGCTGGCGATCGGGGCGGCGCTGGCGGCCTTCGCCCTGTTCGCGGCGGGGGTGGCCCGGGCGGACGCGGGGCCGGCCGGGTGGGCGGCGCTGGCGGTGTCGCTCCTCGCCTGGGGGGTGGTGCTGGTCCCCTGGTACCTCCGCCGCGACCGGATGACCCCCGGCGGAGCACAAGCGCGGGATGTACGCCGCGCTCCGCGCGTGGGCGGTCACCGACGCGGGGCTCCTCCTGGTCTTCCTGGCGCGGTAGCGGCACCTCCTCCGGCCCCGCGTCCCCTTGACGGGCGGACGGGGACTGCCTATCTCTTAGCAGTCGGGAATTAAGCTCTCTCCCGGCCCTCCTCCCGCAGCTCACATGACGCCGCGAAAGGCCGCCTTTCCTGGGGCCGCCGAGAACCGCGGCGACCCCACCACCCCGGAGAACCGATGCTGACGGCAGCTCCCCCTGCACGGATGCGGGTCGCCACCTGGGCGCGGACCATCCGCCCCTCCACCATCAACGAGATGCTCGCGCTGACGGCGCGGCCGGGGCTCACCTCGTTCGCGCTGGGGCTCCCGGCGCCGGAGCTGTTCCCCACCGAGGCGTACGCCCGGGCGGGGGAGCGGGTGCTGGCGACGGACCGGCGGGCGCTCCAGTACGGGCCCTCCTACGCCCCGCTCAAGGCGCAGGTGGTGGAGCTGATGCGGCGGCGCGGGGTGGAGTGCGTGCCGGAGCAGGTGGTCCTCACCTCGGGGGCGCAGCAGGCGCTCAGCATCCTCTCCCGCTTCCTCCTGGACAGCGGCGGGCAGGTGATGCTGGAGCGGCTGGCGTACACGGGGTTCCAGCAGGTGATCGAGCCCTTCCGGCCGGAGCTGCTGGTGGTCCCCACCGGGCTGGACCACGGGATCGACGTGGACGCGGTGGAGGCGTACCTGGAGGGCGGTGCGACGCCGGCCTTCATCTACGTGGTGAGCGACGGGCACAACCCGCTCGGGGTGTCCATCTCCCGGGAGAGCCGCGAGCGGCTGGTGGAGCTGGCCGGCCGCTACGGGGTGCCCATCGTGGAGGACGACGCCTACGGGATGCTGCACTACGGGGAGGAGGGGAGCGCCATCCCCCCCATGCGGGCGCACGACGACCGCTGGATCTTCTACGTGGGCTCCTTCTCCAAGATCCTCGCCCCGTCGGCGCGGGTGGGCTGGATCATCGCCCCGCGGGAGCTGGTGCCGGTGATCTCGGGGTGCAAGGACGCCTGCGACCTGGACATGAACAACTTCTCGCAGCGCACCGTCTCGGCCTTCATCGAGGACGGCCACCTGGAGGGGCACCTGGAGATGCTCCGCCGGGAGTACCAGGCGCGCCGCGACCTGATGGACCTGGCGCTCCGCGAGCACTTCCCCGAGGGGACGCGCTGGAAGGTGCCGGACCACGGGGCGCTGATCTGGGCGGAGCTGCCGGAGGGGACGGACTGCGGGGCCCTCCTGCCGACGGCGGTGGAGACGGAGCGGGTGGCGTACGTCCCCGGGCACGCCTTCACCTGCGACGGGAGCCGCTACGCGCGCAACTGCATGCGCCTCAACTTCTCCTTCCCCTCGCGGGAGGAGATCGCGTCGGGGATGGCGGCCCTCGGCCGGGTGATGCGGTCCGGCCGGGCCTGAGTCCGGCGCACCCGTAGCAACGACGGAGCGGGGGCGGATTCCGCCCCCGCTCACACGTATTGTCGATCCATGGCAGACCTTTCCCAGCGGCTGGAGCAGCTCTCCCCCGCCAAGCGGGCCCTCCTGGAGAGGCTCGCGCGGCAGGGCGGCGCGGCCCCGTCCGCCGCGCCCGCCGTCCGCCCCCGCGGCGGCGCCGGGCCGGCCCCGCTGTCGCCGGGGCAGGAGAGGCTCTGGTTCCTGGAGCGGATGGAGGCGCGCCCGGGGCTGTACACGGTGTACGCCGCGCACCGGCTCCGCGGCGCGCTGGACCCGGCGGCGCTGGGGCGGGCGCTGCGCGCCCTGGCCGCCCGCCACGAGGCGCTCCGCACCGTGTTCCCCCCGGCCGACGGCGACCCGGTACAGGCGGTCCGCCCCGAGCCCCGCTTCCCCCTCGCCTCGGCGGACCTCCGCCGGCTCCCCCCCGAAGACCGCGGCCCCCGGGCCGCGGTGTTGCTGAACGCCTGGCTGCGGGCCCGCTTCGACCTGGAGGCGGGCCCGCCCGCGCGCGCCCTGCTGGCGCGGACGGGGGAGGAGGAGTGGACCCTCGCCCTCGCGGTGCACCACGCGGTGAGCGACGGGTGGTCGCAGCGCGTCCTGTACCGCGAGCTGGGGGCGCTCTACGCGGCCGAGCGGGCGGGCGAGCCCGCGGCGCTCCCCGCCCCCGCGCTGCAGTACGCGGACTTCGCCGCCTGGCAGCGGGAGTGGCTGGGCGGGGCGGAGGCGCGGGCGCAGCTGGAGTGGTGGCGGGAGCGGCTGGCGGGAGCGCCCGCGGCGCTGGACCTCCCGGCGGACCGGCCGCGCCCCGCCGCGCCGGGCTTCCGCGGCGCGAGGCACGCATTCCGCCTCCCCGCCGGGGCGGCGCGCGCCCTCGGCGCCCTGGCCCGGGGCGAGGGCGCCACGCTCTTCATGGCGCTGCTGGCGGGCTTCCAGCTCCTGCTGTCGCGCTACGCGGACACGGAGGACGTCCCCGTGGGGACCGCGGTGGCCGCCCGCGGGCGCGAGGAGCTGGAGGGGGTCGTGGGCTTCTTCGTGAACACCGTCGTGCTCCGCGGCGACCTGTCGGGCGACCCCACCTTCCGGGAGCTGCTGCGCCGGGTGCGGGCGACCACGCTGGAGGCCTTCGCGCGCCAGGAGGTCCCTTTCGACCGGGTGGTGGAGGAGCTGGCGCCGGAGCGCGTCCCCGGCCGCAACCCGCTCTTCCAGGTGATCTTCGCCCTCCAGGAAGGCGACGGCGAAGCCCTGGCGCTTCCCGGCGTGGAGGCGAGCCCGCTCCCGGTGGACGCCGGGACCGCCAAGTTCGACCTGGGGCTGTCGGTGACGCGGCGCGGCGACGCGCTGGACGCGGAGATCGTGTACGCCCTGGACCGGTTCGACGCGGCCACGGCGGAGCGGATGGCCGGCCACCTGTGCGTCCTGCTGGAGCGCGCCTCCGCGCGCCCGGACGCCCCCCTCTCCGCGCTCTCCCCGGTCGGACCTGGGGAGCGCGCGCGCCTCCTCGCGTCCGCGCGCGGCGCCCCCCTCCCGCACCCGCCCGGTCTCCGCCTGCACGACCTGTTCGCCTGCCAGGCGGCGCGCGCGCCGGACGCGGTGGCGGTGGCCTGGCCCGGCGGGGAGACGACGTACGCGGAGCTGGACGCGCGCTCCGCCGCCCTGGCCTCGCATCTCCGGGGACTCGGCGTCGGGCCGGAGGCGCGCGTGGGCGTGCTGGCCGGGCGGACGCCGGAGCTGGCCGTCGCGGTGCTCGGCGTGCTGCGCGCGGGCGGGGCCTACGTCCCCCTGGACCCGGAGCACCCGGCGGAGCGCCTGGCCTGGATGCTGGAGGACTCGGGGGCGCGGGTGGTGATGGCGGGAGAGGGGATGGAAGGGCGGTTGTCCGGGTTCGGCGGGGAGGTGGTGGGAGGTGGGCGATGACGGGGGTACGACGGACACGCCGGAGCCCGACGTCACCCCCTCGAACCTGGCCTACGTCGTCTACACCTCCGGCTCCACGGGGCGTCCCAAGGGCGTGGGGGTGGAGCACCGCAGCGCGGTGGACCTGGTGCTGAGCGGGTGCGCCGTGTTCGGGATGGGGCCGGACGACGTGACGCCGGCGATGGCCTCCTTCGCCTTCGACATCGGCGTCTTCGAGGTGCTGGTCCCGCTCGCCTCGGGAGGCACGGTGCGGCTGGTCCCGCGCGAGCGGGTGCTGGACGCGGAGCGCCTGGTGGAGGAGGTCGCGGAGGCGACGACGGTGCACACCGTCCCCGCGCTGATGCGGCAGCTCGTCGGCTCGGGGGCGACCTTCCCGCGGATGCGGCGCGCCTTCGTCGGCGGCGACGCGGTCCCGGCGGAGCTGCTGGGGGAGATGAAGCGGACGTTCCCCGCGGCGGAGGCGTGGGTGCTGTACGGGCCCACGGAGGCCACGGTCATCTGCGCCGGGCACCGGGTCGACGGCAGCGAGACGCGGAGCCTGGTCGGGCGGCCGCTGGGGAACGCGGCGCTGTACGTCTGCGACGCGGCGGGGGAGCTGTCCCCGGACGGGGTGCCGGGCGAGCTGTGGGTGGGTGGCCCCGGCGTCTCGCGCGGCTACCTGGGCCGCCCGGATCTGACGGCGGAGAAGTACGTGCCCGACCCGTTCTCGGGGGAGCCGGGCGCGCGCCTGTACCGCACGGGGGACCGGGTGCGCCGCCTCGCGGGCGGAGAGCTGGAGTTCCTGGGACGGATGGACCGGCAGGTCAAGATCCGGGGTTTCCGCATCGAGACGGGCGAGGTCGAGGCGGTGCTGGCGCGGGCGCCCGGGGTGCGGCAGGCCGTGGTGGTCGCGCGGGAGGACGCGCCCGGGGAGCGGCGGCTGGTGGCGTACGTGGTGGGGGAGGGCACGGCGGGGCTGCGGGCGTTCCTCCGGGAGCGCCTCCCGGAGCCGATGGTCCCCTCCGCCTTCGTCGTGCTGGACGCGCTCCCGCTGACCCCGACGGGGAAGACCGACCTCCGCGCCCTCCCTGCGCCGGAGGCCATGGAGGCGGAGGAGCACACCGCGCCCCGCACCCCCACCGAGGAGGTGCTGGCGGCGATCTGGGAGGACGTGCTGGGGGTGGCGCGGGTGGGGGCGACGGACGGCTTCTTCGACCTGGGCGGGCACTCGCTCCTGGCGACGCGCGTCGTTGCCCGGGTGCGCGCGGCGTTCGGGGTGGAGCTCCCGCTCCGGGCCGTGTTCGAGGCGCCGGCGCTCGCCGCCCTGGCGGAGCGGGTGGACGCCGCGGCCCGCGACGGCGGCACGGCGCCTCCGCCGCTCCGCCCGCTCCCGCACAGGGGGGACGCCGTCCCCTCCTTCGCGCAGGAGCGGCTCTGGCTGATCCAGCGGCTGGACCCGGAGACCCGGGCCTACCACATGCCGTTCGCCTTCCACCTGAGCGGGGGGCTGGACCGGGCCTCGCTCCGCGCCTCGCTGGACGCGCTCGTGGAGCGGCACGAGTCGCTGCGCACCGTCCTCCCGGCCGTGGACGGGCGCCCGGTGCAGCGCGTCCTCCCCGCGGCCCCGGTGGAGCTCGCCGAGGAGGAGCTGTCCGGGCTCCCGGAGGGCGAGCGCCTCGCCGCGGCGGAGGCGAGGGCGCGCGCGGAGGCGCGCCGTCCCTTCGACCTGGAGCGGGGCCCGCTGTTCCGCGCCGCGCTCCTCGGGCTCGCGGAGGACGAGCACGTCCTCCTCCTCGGGCTGCACCACGCGGTGGCCGACGGGTGGAGCCTGGGCGTGATCTTCCGCGAGCTGGGCGCTCTCTACGGCGCCTTCGCGCGTGGCGAGGCGCCCCTCCCTGCGGCGCCGGGGCTCCGGTACGCGGACTACGCGGCCTGGCAGCGGGAATGGCTCGCCGGGGAGACCCTGGCGAGACAGCTCGCATGGTGGCGGGAGCGGCTGGCCGGGGCGCCCCCCGTGCTGGAGATCCCCGCCGACCGGCCGCGCCCGGTGGCCCGGAGCGGCGAGGGGGCGGCGCACCTCTTCCCCCTCCCGGCCGGC
Source organism: uncultured Gemmatimonadales bacterium (assembly GCA_963733105.1). Classification (GTDB taxonomy): domain Bacteria; phylum Gemmatimonadota; class Gemmatimonadetes; order Longimicrobiales; family Longimicrobiaceae; genus JAFAYN01. The sequence goes on from CAVTCB010000023.1 coordinate 392,673, forward strand.
GTGGGCGCGGCGCTGCACGCGCTCGCCCGGCGCGAGGGGGCGACGCTCTACATGGCGCTCCTCGCCGCCTTCCAGGCGCTCCTGGCGAAGTACGCGGGGGAGGAGGACGTGGTGGTGGGGACCCCGGTCGCGGGGCGGACGCACGCGGAGCTGGAGGGGCTGGTGGGGTTCTTCGTGAACACGCTCCCCCTCCGGACCGACCTGTCGGGCGACCCGGGCTTCGCGGGGCTGCTGCGCCGCGTCCGGGATACGGCGCTGGGCGCCTTCGCGCACCAGGACGTGCCGTTCGAGAAGCTGGTGGAGGAGCTGGCGCCGGAGCGCGTCCCCGGGCGCAACCCCCTCTTCCAGGTAGCGTTCGCGCTGCAGAACGTCCCCGGCGACACGCTGGAGCTTCCGGGGGTGGCGGTGAGCCCGCTCGCGTCGGGGAGCGGGACCGCCAAGTTCGACCTCGCGCTCTCCGTCACGCAGCTCGGCGACGCGCTGGACGCGGAGATCTCCTACGCCACCGACCTGTTCGACGCGGCCACGGTGGAGCGGATGGCGGGGCACCTGTGCGTCCTGCTGGAGCGCGCCGCCGCGCACCCGGACGCCCGCCTCTCCGAGATCTCCCCGGTCGGGCCCGGGGAGCGCGCGCGGCTCCTGGCCGCCGCCCACGGGCCTCCCCTCCCGCACGCCCGCCACTTCCTCCTGCACGACCTGTTCACGGCCCAGGCGGCGCGCACGCCCGGCGCGGTGGCGGTGGCCTGGCCCGGCGGGGAGACGACGTACGCGGAGCTGGACGCGCGCTCCGCCGCCCTGGCCTGGCATCTCCGGCACCTCGGCGTCGGCCCGGAGGCGCGCGTGGGCGTGCTGGCCGGGCGGACGCCGGAGCTGGCCGTCGCGGTGCTCGGCGTGCTGCGCGCGGGCGGGGCCTACGTCCCCCTGGACCCGGAGCACCCGGCGGAGCGCCTGGCCTGGATGCTGGAGGACTCGGGGGCGCGCGTGGTGGTGACGGGGGAGGGGATGGAGGGGCGGGTGTCCGGGTTCGGCGGTGGTGGTGGTGTCGCTCGACCGGCAGGCCCCCACCCCCGGCCCCTCCCCCGCAAGCAGGGGAGGGGAGCACGACGCCACTCCCTCGAACCTGGCCTACGTCGTCTACACCTCAGGCTCCACGGGGCGTCCCAAGGGAGTGCTGGTGGAGCACAGCAGCGCCGTGGACCTGGTCCTCACCGGGTGCGCCACGTTCGGGATGGGGCCGGACGACGTGACGCCGTCGATGGCCTCCTCCGCCTTCGACATCTGGGTCTTCGAGGTGCTGGTGCCGCTCGCCTCGGGGGGCACGGTGCGGCTGGTCCCGCGCGAGCGGGTGCTGGAGGTGGAGCGCCTGGTGGAGGAGGTCGCGGAGGCGACGACGGTGCACGCGGTCCCGGCGCTGATGCGACAGCTCGTCGGCTCGGGGGCGACGTTCCCGCGGATGCGGCGCGCCTTCGTCGGCGGCGACGTGGTCCCGGCGGAGCTGCTGGGGGAGATGAAGCGGACGTTCCCCGCGGCGGAGGCGTGGGTGCTGTACGGGCCCACGGAGGCCACGGTCATCTGCGCCGGGCACCGGGTCGACGGCACCGAGACGCGGAGCCTGATCGGGCGGCCGCTGGGGAACGCGGCGCTGTACGTCTGCGACGCGGCGGGGGAGCTGTCCCCGGACGGGGTGCCGGGCGAGCTGTGGGCGGGGGGCCCGGGAGTGTCGCGCGGCTACCTGGGCCGCCCGGAGCTGACGGCAGAGAGGTTCGTCCCCGATCCGTTCGCGGGGGAGCCGGGCGCGCGCCTGTACCGCACGGGCGACCGGGTGCGCCGCCTCCGGGAGGGGGAGCTGGAGTTCCTGGGACGGATGGACCGGCAGGTCAAGATCCGGGGCGTCCGCATCGAGACGGGCGAGGTCGAGGCGGTGCTGGCCCGGGCGCCCGGGGTGCGGCAGGCCGTGGTGGTCGCGCGGGAGGACGCGCCCGGGGAGCGGCGGCTGGTGGCGTACGTGGTGGGGGAGGGCGCGGCGGGGCTGCGGGCGTTCCTGCGGGAGCGCCTCCCGGAGCCGATGGTCCCCTCCGCCTTCGTCGTGCTGGACGCGCTCCCGCTGACCGCGACGGGGAAGATCGACGTCCGCGCCCTCCCGGCGCCGGAGGCCGTAGAAGCCGAGGAGCACACCGCCCCCCGGACACCCGGGGAGGAGGTGCTGGCGGAGATATGGGCGGGCGTGCTGGGGGTGGAGCGGGTGGGGGTCCACGACCACTTCTTCGAGCGCGGAGGCCACTCCCTGCTGGCGACGCGCGTGGTCTCCCGCGTCCGCGAGGCGTTCGGGGTGGAGCTCCCGCTGCGCGCCCTCTTCGAGCACCCCACGGTGGCCGGCCTGGCCGCGGTGCTGGGGGAGGGGGAGAGGAGCGACGCGCCGCCGCTCCTCCCCGCGGACCGCTCCCGTCCGCTCCCCCTGTCGTTCTCGCAGGAGCGGCTCTGGTTCCTGGAACGGATGGAGCCGGGGACCCCCCACCACAACGTCCCCGCCGCCCTGCGGCTGCGCGGGCCGCTCGACGCGGGGGCGCTGGAGCGCGCGCTGGAGGGAGTGGTGCGGCGCCACGAGGCGCTCCGCACCGTGTTCGCGGAGACCGGCGGCGCGCCCGCGCAGGTGGTCCTCCCGCCCACGCGCCTCCTCCTCCCGCTGCACGACCTGTCCGCCCTCCCGGAGGACCGGCGCGAGGACGAGGTGCGCCGGCTCGCCGCGGAGGAGGGAGCGCGGCCCTTCGACCTGGAGCGGGGGCCGCTCTTCCGCGCCCGCCTGGCGCGCCTGGACCGCGGGGAGCACGTCCTCCTCCTCACCCTGCACCACGTCGTGGGCGACGGGTGGTCGTTCGGCGTGCTCCACCGCGAGACCTCGCGCCTGTACGCCGCGGCGCTCCGGGACGAGCCCTCGCCGCTCCCGCCGCTCCCGGTGCAGTACGCCGACTTCGCGGCGTGGCAGCGGGGGTGGCTCCGGGGCGAGACGCTGGAGAGGCAGGTCGCGTACTGGCGGGAGCGCCTGGCCGGGGCCCCCGCGCTCCTGGACCTCCCCACCGACCGCCCGCGGCCGCCGGTGCAGACGCACCGCGCCGGCATCCACCGCTTCGCCGTCCCCGCCGCGACCGTCGCGGCGCTCAAGGCGCTCGCCCGGCACGAGGGGGCGACGCTCTTCATGGTCCTCCAGGCGGCGTACGCGACCGTGCTGGGGCGCTACGCGGGGGCGGGGGACGTGGTGGTGGGGACCCCGATCGCGGGGCGCACGCGCGCGGAGACGGAGGGGCTGGTCGGCTTCTTCCTCAACATGCTCGCGCTCCGCACCGACCTGTCGGGCGACCCCCCGTTCACGGAGCTGCTGGCGCGGGTGCGCGAGGGTACGCTCGGCGCCTACGCGCACCAGGACGTCCCCTTCGAGCGGCTGCTGGAGGAGCTGCGGGTGGAGCGGACGCTCCGCCACGCCGCGGTCTACCAGGCGGTGATCGTCCTCCACAACAACGCCGCGGTCCCGCTGGAGCTGGAGGGGGTGGAGGCGGCGCCGCTGGAGCTGCACCCGCCGGCCACGGTGTTCGACCTGGGGCTGGGGGTGATCGAGCGCCCGCACGGGCTGGACGCCTCCATCACCTACGCCGCGGAGCTGTTCGACCCCGCCACGATCGAGGCGGTCGCGTCGTACCTCGCCGCCGTGCTGGAGGAGGCCGCCGCGGACCCGGAGCGCCGCATCGGGGACCTCGCCCCGCTCCTCCCGTCCGAGCGCCGCCTGCTGGCCGACGCCGGGACCGGCGCCGCGCGCGAGCTTCCCCGCGCCCCGGTCCACCAGCTCGTCCGCGTCGGCGACGCGGTGGCCGTGGAGCAGGAGGGGGCGGAGGCGCTGACGTACGCGGAGCTGGAGCGGCGCGCCAACGGCGTGGCGCACGCGCTGCTCCGGATGGGCGTCGGCCCCGAGACGCGCGTGGGGATCTGCCTGGAGCGCTCGCCGGAGATGATCGTCGCGGTGCTGGGGACGCTCAGGGCCGGCGGCGTCTACGTCCCGCTCGACCCCGCGTATCCCGCGGACCGGCTCGCGTACATGCTGGAGGACAGCGGCGCGCGGGTGGTCGTGACGGAGCGGCGCCTCGCGGACGCGCTCCCTCCGACGAAGCTGCTCTTCACCGAGGATTCCGGGGAGGCCGACGCCCCGCCGGCCGTCGTGCTCGATCCCGACAACGCGGCCTACGTCATCTACACCTCCGGCTCCACCGGCAGGCCCAAGGGCGTCGTGGTCCCCCACCGCGCGCTCGCCCACTACGCGGCCGCCGCGGTGGAGCTCTACGGGATCACTCCCGCCGACCGGGTCCTCCAGTTCGCCTCGCTCAGCTTCGACACCAGCGCGGAGGAGATCTTCCCCGCGCTCCTGGGCGGGGCGTGCCTGGTGCTGCGGACCGAGGCGATGCTGGCGGCGTTCTTCGACCGGGTGCGGGCCTGTGGCGTCACGGTGCTGGACCTGCCGACGGCGTACTGGCACGAGCTGGTGGCGGAGCTGGAGCGCGGCGCGGCGGAGGTGCCCCCCTGCGTGCGGCTGGTGATCGTCGGCGGGGAGCGGGTGCTCCCGGAGCGGGTGGCCGCCTGGCGCCGGCTCGTCGGCAGCTCCGTGCGGCTGGTCGACACCTACGGCCCCACGGAGACGACCGTCGTCGCCACGCTCGCGGAGCTGGGGGGCGGGGCCGTGTCCATCGGCCGCCCGGTGCCGAACGGGCGCGCCACGTGCTGGACGCGGATCTCCGCCTGCTCCCCGTCGGCGTGCGCGGCGAGCTGTACGTGGGAGGCGCGGGGGTGGCGCGGGGGTACCTGGGCCGGCCGGAGCTGACGGCGGAGCGCTTCCTCCCCGACCCGTTCTCCGGCGAGCCGGGCGCGCGGGTCTACCGCACGGGCGACGTGGCGCGCTGGCGGCGCGACGGGGAGCTGGAGTACGCGGGGCGCGCGGACGACCAGGTCAAGGTGCGCGGCTTCCGCGTGGAGCCGGGCGAGGTGGAGGGCGTCCTCCTGCGCCACCCGGGCGTGCGCGAAGCGGCCGTCGTGGCGCGCGAGGACGAGCCGGGGCGCGCGCGCCTGGTGGCCTACGTGGTCCCGGCGGGCGGGACGGACACGGCGGAGCTGCGGGCGCACCTGAAGGCGGAGCTGCCGGAGCACATGGTCCCGATCGCGTGGGTGACGCTGGAGGCGCTCCCGCGCCTCCCCAGCGGGAAGGCGGACCGGCGGGCGCTCCCGGCGCCGGAGACCCGGGCGGAGGCGAGGTACGTCGCCCCGCGCGACGACGTCGAGGAGCTGCTGGCGGCGGTCTGGGCGGAGCTGCTCCGCGTGGACCGGGTGGGCGCGCACGACGGCTTCTTCGAGCTGGGCGGCCACTCGCTCCTCGCGACGCGCCTGGTCTCCCGCGTCCGGGAGACGCTGGGCGTGGAGCTGCCGCTGCGCGCGGTCTTCGAGCACCCCACCGTGGCCGGGCTGGCGGAGGCGGTGCGGACCCTGAAGGGCGACGGGAGTCCGCCGATCCTCCCGGCGGACCGGTCGCTCCCGCTCCCGCTCTCCTTCGCCCAGGAGCGGCTCTGGTTCCTGGACCGGCTGGAGCCGGTCAACGCGCACCACAACCTCAGCGTGACGCTGCGCCTCGCCGGGCCGCTGGACGCGGCAACGCTGCGGCGGGCGTTCGAGGCGCTGGTCGGGCGCCACGAGTCGCTGCGCACGGTCTTCGGGACGGCGGGGAGCGAGCCGGTGCAGGTGATCCACCCGCCCGCGTCCTTCGCCCTCGAGCCGGAGGAGCTGTCGCGCCTCGCGGGGGCGGAGCGCGACGCGGAGGTGACGCGGCTCGCGCTGGAGGAGGCGCGGAGGCCGGTGGACCTGGCGGCCGGGCCCCTGCTCCGCGTCCGCCTGCTGCGCACGGGCGCCGACGAGCACGTCCTCCTCCTGATGGTCCACCACGCCGTCAGCGACGCCTGGTCGTTCGGGGTCCTGTTCCGCGAGCTTTCCGCGCTGTACCGGGCCTTCGCGCGGGGGGAGCCGTCGCCGCTCCCGGAGCCGGCGCTCCAGTACGCGGACTTCGCCGTGTGGCAGCGCGCCTGGCTCGTCGGCGAGACGCTGGAGAGGCAGGTGGCCTACTGGCGCGGCCGTCTTTCCGGCGCCCCCGCGCTCCTGGCGCTCCCCACCGACCGGCCGCGCCCCGCCGTGCAGACGCACCGTGCCGGGATCCACGACTTCCGCGTCCCGCCGGAGACGGCGGCCCGGCTGCACGCACTGAACCGGCGCGCGGGAGCCACGCTGTTCATGGCGCTCCTCGCCGCGCTCGCCGTCGTGCTGCGGCGCTGGTCCGGGCAGGACGACGTGGTGGTGGGAACGCCGATCGCGGGGAGGACGCGCGGCGAGACGGAGGGGATGATCGGCTTCTTCGTGAACATGCTCGCGCTCCGCACCGACCTGTCGGGCGACCCCTCGCTCGGCGAGCTGCTGGCGCGGGTGAGGGAGACGACGCTCGGCGCCTACGCGCACCAGGACGTCCCCTTCGAGCGCCTGCTGGAGGAGCTGGACACGGAGCGCTCGCTCAGCCACCCCGCCGTGTACCAGGTGGCGCTCACGCTCCACAACACCGTGGCGGAGCCGCTCGACCTCCCCGGGGTGAGCATGACCCCGCTGGACGCGCGGGCGCGCTCCGCGGCGTTCGACCTGGCGCTCGCGCTCCGGGAGGACCCGGACGGGGGCATCACGGCCTCCGCCGTGTACGCCGCCGACCTCTTCGACGCCGCCACCGTGGAGGCGATGGCCGCTTACTGGACGCGGGTGCTGGAGGACGCCGGCGCGGACCCCGCGCGACGCCTGTCGGAGGTCACGCCGCTGCTGGACGGCGAGCGTGCGCAGCTCCTCGCCTGGAACCCTCCGGCGCGCGCCTTCGCCCCCGCACTGGTGCACGGGCTCGTCCGCGTCCGCGACGCGGTGGCCGTGGAGCAGGAGGGGGCGGAGGCGCTCACGTACGCGGAGCTGGAGCGGCGCGCCAACGGCGTGGCGCACGCGCTGCTCCGGATGGGCGTCGGCCCCGAGACGCGCGTGGGGATCTGCCTGGAGCGCTCGCCGGAGATGATCGTCGCGGTGCTGGGAACGCTCCGGGCCGGCGGCGTCTACGTCCCGCTCGATCCCGCGTATCCCGCGGACCGGCTGGCGTACATGCTGGAGGACAGCGGCGCGCGGGTGGTCGTGACCGGGCGGCGCCTCGCGGACGCGCTCCCTCCGACGAAGCTGCTCTTCATCGAGGATTCCGGGGAGGCCGACGCCCCGCCTGCCGTCGTGCTCGACCCCGACAACGCCGCCTACGTCATCTACACCTCCGGCTCCACCGGCAGGCCCAAGGGCGTCGTGGTCCCCCACCGCGCGCTCGCCCACTACGCCGCCGCCGCGGTGGAGCTCTACGGGATCACTCCCGCCGACCGGGTCCTCCAGTTCGCCTCGCTCAGCTTCGACACCAGCGCGGAGGAGATCTTCCCCGCGCTCCTGGGCGGGGCGCGCCTGGTGCTGCGGACCGAGGCGATGCTGGCGGCGTTCTTCGACCGGGTGCGGGCCTGGGGCGTCACGGTGCTGGACCTGCCCACCGCGTACTGGCACGAGCTGGTGGCGGAGCTGGAGCGCGGCGCGGCGGAGGTGCCCCCCTGCGTGCGCCTGGTGATCGTCGGCGGGGAGCGGGTGCTCCCGGAGCGGGTGGCCGCCTGGCGCCGGCTCGTCGGCAGCTCTGTGCGGCTGGTCGACACCTACGGCCCCACGGAGACGACCGTCGTCGCCACGCTCGCGGAGCTGGGGGGCGGGACCGTCTCCATCGGCCGCCCGGTGCCGAACGGGCGCGCCCACGTGCTGGACGCGGATCTCCGCCTGCTCCCCGTCGGCGTGCGCGGCGAGCTGTACGTCGGCGGGGCGGGGGTGGCGCGGGGCTACCTGGGGCGGCCGGAGCTGACGGCGGAGCGCTTCCTCCCCGACCCGTTCTCCGGCGAGCCGGGCGCGCGGGTGTACCGCACGGGCGACGTGGCGCGCTGGCGGCGCGACGGGGAGCTGGAGTACGCGGGGCGCGCGGACGACCAGGTCAAGGTGCGCGGCTTCCGCGTGGAGCCCGGCGAGGTGGAGGGCGTCCTCCTGCGCCACCCGGGCGTCCGCGAAGCGGTCGTCGTGGCGCGCGAGGACGAGCCCGGGCGCGCGCGCCTGGTCGCCTACGTGGTCCCGGCGGGCAGGGCGGACGCGGCGGAGCTGCGGGCGCACCTCAAGGCGGAGCTGCCCGAGCACATGGTCCCCACCGCGTGGGTGACGCTGGACGCGCTCCCGCGGCTCCCGAACGGGAAGGTGGACCGGCGGACGCTCCCCGCGCCGGAGGCCCGGGTGGAGGCGGGGTACGTCGCCCCCCGCGACCCGAACGAGGAGCGGCTGGCGGAGATCTGGGCGTCGGTGCTGGGGGCCGCGCGCGTGGGGGTGCACGACGGCTTCTTCGAGCTGGGCGGGCACTCGCTCCTGGCCACCCGCGTGGTCTCGCGCATCCGCGAGCAGTGGGGCGTGGAGGTGCCGCTGAGGACGGTCTTCGAGGGCCCCACCGTCGCCGAGCTGGCGCGGCTCCTCCCGGCGACCGTCGAGGCCGCCCCGACGGAGGCGATCCACGCCGCCGCGCCGAGCGTGGAGGAGGAGCTGCTGGGGCGACTGGACGAGCTGTCCGACGCCGAGATGGAGCGCCTCCTCGCAGAGCTTTCCCCGGAGTGAACGGAGCCGGATGACCGACCCGAAGACGAGCGCGGCCGTGAAGTCCACCGAGGAGAAGCGGCGCATCCTGGAGGAGATGCTCCGCAGGCGGGCGGGGGAGTCGCGCTCGTACCCGCTTTCGTTCGCGCAGCAGCGGCTCTGGTTCCTGGACCGGATGGAGCCCGAGAGCGCCGCCTACGTCCTGGTGAGCGCCCTCCGCCTGGAGGGACGGCTGCGCCGGGACGCGCTGGAGGGCGCGCTCCGCGCCCTGGCGGCCCGCCACGCCTCGCTGCGGACCACCTTCTCCACGGTGGGCGGCGAGCCGGTGCAGGTGGTGGCTCCGGCGGGGGACCTTCCCCTGGCCTTCGAGGACCTGTCGGCGTTCCCGGAGGAGGAGCGGAGGGAGCGCGTCCTCGACCGGCTGGCCGCGGAGGCCGCGCGCCCCTTCGACCTGGCCCGCGGACCGCTGGTGCGCGCGACGCTTCTGCGGGTGTCGGAGGAGGAGCACGCCCTCTCCGTCGCCATGCACCACGTCGTCACCGACGGGTGGTCGATGGGGGTGCTCTTCGGGGAGCTGGCCGCGCTCTACGACGCGGCCGTCGCGGGGCTCGACGCCGCCCTCCCCCCGCTCCCCGTCCAGTACCCGGACTACGCCGCCTGGCAGCGGAAGCACCTCGCCGGGGAGGCGCTGGAGCGGCAGCTCGCCTGGTGGAGGGAGACGCTGGCCGGCGCCCCCGCGCTCCTCCACCTCCCCACGGACCGCCCGCGTCCTCCCGTCCCCTCGCAGCGCGGCGGGCACCGCCCGGTGACCGTCCCGGCCGCGCTCACGGACCGCCTGCGCGCGCTGGCGCACGGGGAGGGCGCCACGCTCTTCATGGTCGTCCTCGCCGCCTTCGGGGCGCTCCTGGCGCGCTGGACGGGGGAGGAGGAGCTGGTGGTGGGGACTCCCGTGGCGGGGCGGACGCGGCCGGAGCTGGAGGGGCTGATCGGCTTCTTCGTGAACACCCTCGCGCTCCGCGCCGACCTGTCGGGCGATCCCCCCTTCCGCGAGCTGCTCCGCCGCACGCGCGAGGCGACGCTGGGCGCCTTCTCGCACCAGGACGTTCCGTTCGAGAAGCTGGTGGAGGAGCTGCGAGTGGAGCGGAGCCTGAGCCACTCCCCGCTCTTCCAGGTGATGTTCACGCTGCAGAGCGGCGCCGCGGGGGCGCCCGCGATGACCGGGCTGCGGACCGCCGCGCTCCGCGCCCCGGTGGAGACCGCCCGGTTCGACCTGGAGCTGTCGCTGTGGGAGCACCCGGGCGGGATGCAGGGCGTCCTGGGGTACGCCGCGGACCTTTTCGACGACGCCACCGCCGGCCGGATGGTGGAGCACCTGGGCGTCCTGCTGGAGTCCGCCGCCGCCGACCCGGACGCCCGCCTGTCGCGCCTCGCCGTCCTCCCGGGGGCCGAGCGACGCCGCCTGCTCGTGGAGTGGAACGACACCGCGCGCCCGTACTCCGTGCGCCCGGTGCACGAGCTGGTCGCCGCCCAGGCCGCGGCCACCCCGCACGCCGTCGCCCTCGTTGCCGGCGACGCGCACCTCACCTACGCCGGGCTGGACGCCCGCGCCTCGCGCCTCGCCGCCCGCCTCCGCGCCGCGGGCGTCGGCCCCGAGGTCCCCGTCGGCGTCTGCCTGGAGCGCGGGCCCGACATGCTGGCGGCCGTGCTCGGCGTGCTGAAGGCCGGCGGCGCCTACGTTCCCCTCGACCCGGAGTACCCGGCCGAGCGCCTGCGCTTCGTGCTGGAGGACGCGGGGGTGCGGGTGCTGGTGACGGAGGAGGGATCGGCGGGGCGGGTGGAGGGGTTCGGGGGCACCGTCGTGTACCTCGGCCCCCCCCACCCCCGGCCCCTCCCCCACAAGGGGGGAGGGGAGCACGACAACGACGTCAAAGAGCGCAGCTCGGCCCCGAGCCGGGCGAATGAATTCGCTGCAACGACGGCACAAAGTCCGCCTTCGCGGACTGACGGCAACGACCCAGAAGCCCTCCCCCAGAATTGGGGGAGGGTGGCGAGCCCGAGCGAGCCGGGTGGGGGCGCCGCCACGGACGCCAGCTCCGTGTATTCCGAGCACGATGCTGTTCTCCCCTCCCCCCTTGTGGGGGAGGGGCCGGGGGTGGGGGGTACGAGGGGCGCGCCGGAACCGGCGCCTGTAGATGTATCTCCCGACAACCTGGCCTACGTCGTCTACACCTCCGGCTCCACCGGCGCACCCAAGGGCGTGCGCGTGGAGCACCGGAGCCTGGCGAACACGCTGCTCTCCGCGCGGGAGGCGTTCGGCCTCGAGGCGTGCGACGTGACGGCGGTGGTCGCCTCGTACGCCTTCGACATCTGGGCGTTCGAGGCGCTCCTCCCCCTGACCCTGGGGGGGATGCTGCGGATCGTGCCGCGCGAGCGCGTGCTGGACCCGGAGGGGCTGGTGGAGGAGCTGGAGGGCGTCAGCGTGGTGCACGCCGTGCCGGCGCTGATGCGGCAGGTGGCCGCGGCGGCGCGCGCGCGGGGCGGGCTCCCGCGGATGCGGCGCGTCTTCGTCGGGGGGGACGCCGTGCCCCCCGACCTGGTCCCCGAGATTCGCGCCGCGTTTCCGAGCGCCGGGATCCACGTCCTGTACGGCCCCACCGAGGCGGCGATCTTCTGCGCGGCGCACCGGGTGGCGCCGGACGAGACCGTGGACCGCAACCTCGTCGGCGCGCCGCTGGCGAACGCGCGGGCGTACGTCCTGGACGGGGCGGGGGAGCCGGTCCCGACGGGCGTCCCCGGCGAGCTGTACGTGGGCGGCGCGGGGGTGGCGCGCGACTACCTCCGGCGGCCGGAGCTGACCGCGGAGCGCTTCGTCCCCGATCCCTTCGGCGGCGGGCCGGGCGCGCGGCTGTACCGCACCGGGGACCGGGCCCGCCGCCTGGCCGACGGGACGCTGGAGTGGATGGGGCGGACGGACCGGCAGGTCAAGGTCCGCGGCTTCCGCGTGGAGCCCGGCGAGGTGGAGAGCGCGCTCGCCGGGTGCCCGGGGGTGCGGGACGCCGCCGTGGTCGCGCGGGAGGACGCTCCGGGGGAGACGCGGCTGGTGGGGTACGTGACGCCCGGGCAGGGCGCCGGGATCACCGGCGCGGAGGCGCGCGCCTGGCTCCGCGAGCGGCTCCCGGAGCACCTGGTCCCCGCCGAGGTGCTGGTGCTGGACGCCTTCCCGCTCACCCCGACGGGGAAGACCGACCGCCGCGCCCTCCCCGCGCCCGGCGCCCTCCCGGCCGGCCGGGACGGCGGCTCCGGCGCGCCCCGCACCCCCACCGAGGAGGTGGTGGCGGGGATCTGGGCGGAGGTCCTGCGCCTCCCGCGCGTCGGCGCGCACGACGGGTTCTTCGACCTGGGCGGGCACTCGCTCCTGGCGACCCAGGTCGTCGCCCGCGTGCGCGCCGCGTTCCGGGTGGACGTCCCGGTGCGCGCGCTGTTCGAGGCGCCCACCGTGGCGGGGCTGGCGGAGCGCGTGGACGCGGCGGTGCGCGCGGGGCAGGGGATCTCCCTCCCGCCGCTGGTCCCGATCCCCCGCGGCGGCCCCCTCCCGCTCTCGTTCGCGCAGGAGCGGCTCTGGGTGATCGACCGGCTGGACCCCGGGAGCGCGGCCTACAACCTTCCCGTCCTCCTGCGGATGCGCGGGAAGCTGGACGTGGACGCCCTCCGCGCCGCACTGGAGGCGCTGGTGGAGCGGCACGAGTCGCTCCGCACCGTCCTCCCCGCCGTGGACGGGCGCCCGGTGCAGACCGTCCTCCCCGCGGCGCCTCTCCCCCTGCCCGTGGAGGCGGCGGACGGCGAGGCCGGGGCGCTGCGCCGGGCGCAGGAGGAGGCGTGGCGCCCCTTCGACCTGGCGGAGGGGCCGCTCTTCCGGGCGGCGCTCCTGCGCGTCGCCGACGACGACCACGTCCTGGTGCTCGCGCAGCACCACGTGGTGAGCGACGGGTGGTCGGTGGGGGTCCTCCTCCGCGAGCTGGCCGCGCTCTACGGCGCCTTCGCGGAAGGCCGGGAGCCGGACCTCCCCCCGCTCCCGGTGCAGTACGCGGACTACGCGGCGTGGCAGCGCGGCTGGCTGGCGGGAGAGACGCTGGAGCGGCAGGTGGCGTACTGGCGCGAGCGCCTGGCCGGCGCCCCCGCGCTCCTGGACCTTCCCACGGACCGCCCGCGCCGCGCCCGCCGGAGCCCCCCCGCGGCGCACCACGCCTTCCGCGTTCCGCGCGAGGTGCTCGACGCCCTGCGCGCGCTCGGCCGGCGCGAGGGGGCGACGCCGTTCATGGCGCTCCTCGCCGCCTTCAAGCTCCTCCTGGCGAAGCACGCAGGGGAGGAGGACGTCGTGGTCGGCACGCCGATCGCCGGGCGGGGGCACGAGGCGCTGGAGGGAACCGTCGGATTCTTCGTGAACACGCTGGCGCTTCGGACCGGGATCGGCGGCGACCCCACCTTCCGCGAGCTGCTGGGACGCGTGCGCGAGACCACGCTGGGCGCCTACGCCCACGCCGACCTCCCCTTCGAGAAGCTGGTGGACGAGATCCGTCCGGAGCGCGACCTGACGCACGCCCCGGTGTTCCAGGTGATGTTCTCGCTCCAGAACCTCCCGTCGGGAGAGCTGCGCCTCCCCGGCCTCACCCTGTCCCCGGTGGAGACCGCCACCCGGACCGCCAAGTTCGACCTGACGCTGAGCGCGGCGGAGACGCCGGAGGGGCTCCTCGCCGGCTTGGAGCACGACGCGGAGCGGTTCGACGCGGCCACGATCGAGCGGATGGCGGCGCGCTTCGTCCTCCTCCTGGAGCGCGTCGCCGCCGCGCCGGACGCGCGCGTCTCCTCCGTCTCCCTGCTGGACGGGGCCGAGCGCGCGCAGCTGGAGGCGTGGAGCGCCACGGGGCGGGAGCCCGCGCGCACCCCTGTCCACCGTCTCGTCGAGGAGAACGCCCGGCGCGCTCCCGGCGCCGTGGCCGTGCGCTCCGGCGGCGAGGTGCTCACCTACGCCGACCTGGACCGCCTCGCCGGCCGCCTCGCGGGCCGGCTGCGCGGGCTGGGAGTCGGCCCGGAGGCGCGCGTGGGAGTGGCGCTGGACCGCGGGCCGGAGCGGGCCGTGGCCGTGCTCGCGACGCTCGAGGCGGGGGGGGCGTACGTCCCGCTGGACCCGTCGTACCCGGCGGAGCGGCTGGCTTTCATGCTGGAGGACGCGGGCGTGTCGGTGCTGCTGACGGAGGAGCGGCTGGTCGGGAGGCTGCCGGAGTTCGGGGGGGAGCATCGTGCTGGTGGAGGCGCCCCTCGCCGACGCCCGGTCTTCCCGTCGAGCCGGAGCATCGAGTCTCCCCCGACTCCCTGGCCTACGTCGTCTACACCTCCGGCTCCACCGGCCGCCCCAAGGGAGTGATGGTCACGCACGGAGGGCTCGCCGCCTTCGTGGCCGCGGCCGTCGAGGCGCTGGGGCTCGGCCCGGACGACGTCACCCCGGCGCTCTCCTCCTTCGCCTTCGACATCTGGGTGATCGAGGTCCTGTGCCCGCTCGCGGCGGGGGGCGAGGTGCGCCCGGTCCCGTACGAGCACGTGGTCGACCCGGGGCGGCTGGCGGAGGAGCTGGAAGGGGTGACGACGCTCTTCACCGTCCCCGCGCTCCTGCGCCAGGCCGCGGCGGCCGTCCGCGCCGGGACCGGGGGGACGCTCCCGCGGATGCGGCAGCTCTTCTCCGGCGGCGACGTGGTGTCGCCGGAGCTGATGCGCGAGGCGCGCGAGGCGTTCCCGGCCGCGGGAATGGTCGTGATGTACGGCCCCACCGAGGCGACCGTGGCCGCGTCCGGGTACCGCGTCGGCGGCACGCTCCCGGAGCGCAGCCTCATCGGCGGCCCGCTGGCGGGCGCGACGCTCCACGTCTGCGACGAGGGAGGCGAGCCGGTCCCGGCCGGCGTCCCCGGCGAGCTGCGCATCGGCGGGGCGGGGGTGGCGCGCGGCTACGTGGGAAGCCCGGACCTGACCGGGGCGGCCTTCGTCCCGGACCCCTTCTCCGGGCGTCCGGGCGCGCGCCTCTACCGCACGGGAGACCGGGTGCGCTGGGGCCCGGACGGACAGCTGGAGTTCCTGGGGCGCGTCGACCGGCAGGCCAAGGTGCGCGGCTTCCGCGTCGAGCCGGGGGAGATCGAGGCCGTGCTCGGGTCGCACCCCGGCGTGCGCGAGGCGGCCGTGGCGGTGCGGGAGGACGCGCCGGGGGACCGGAGGATCGTCGCCTACGTGGTTCCCGGGAGCGGCGGCGCCTCCGGCGACGAGCTGCGGAGCTGGCTCCGGGCGCGCCTCCCGGAGCACATGGTCCCCGCCGCCTTCGTGGCGCTCGACCGGCTCCCGCTCACCCCGAGCGGCAAGACCGACCGCCGCGCCCTCCCCGCGCCGGAGGGCACGGCCGACGACGCCGGAGCCGGGCCGCGGACGGAGATGGAGCAAGCCGTGGCGCGGGTGTGGGAGGAGGTGCTGGGGGTGCGGGGCGTCGGCACGGGGCGGAGCTTCTTCGACCTGGGCGGGAACTCGCTCCTGGTGGTGCGCGCGGCGTCCGCCCTGGAGGCCGCGCTCGGCCGCCCGGTCGCGGCCGTCGACCTGTTCCGGCACTCCACCGTCGCCGCGCTCGCGCGCCACCTCTCCGGGGACGCGGAGGAGGAGCCCGCCCCGGCGCGCGCCGCGGAGATCGCGAAGGGGAGGGACCGTCTCGGCAGGCTACTGAAGCGCAGGCCCATCACCGGGGGATGAACGTGAGCCGAACGCTGCTGGACCCGGAGTACGAGTCGCGCCTGACCGGCGCCGAGGTGGCCGTGGTCGGGATGGCGGGGCGCTTTCCCGGCGCGCCCGACCTGGACGCCTTCTGGCGCAACCTGCTGGGGGGCGTGGAGTGCGTTGCCCGCTTCGGGGCGGAGGAGCTGGCGCGGGCCGGCGTCCCCCGCGAGGCGCTGGACGACCCCGCCTTCGTCCCGGCCGGGGGGACCATTCCCCACCCGGACCTCTTCGACGCCGAGTTCTTCGGCTTCACCGAGCGCGAGGCGCTGGTCACCGACCCGCAGCAGCGCGTCCTCCTGGAGTGCGCCTGGGAGGCGCTGGAGTCGGCCGGGTACGACCCCGCGCGCTACCCGGGGCAGGTCGGCGTCTTCGCCGGCTCCGCCTCCAGCCGCTACCTGGCGCACAACCTGGCCAGCAACCCCGAGCTGGTGGCGCTCGCGGGGGAGACGGAGGTGGCGCTCGCCAACGAGCCCGACTTCCTCACCACCCGCGTCTCCTACCGGCTGGACCTGCGCGGCCCCAGCATCGGGGTGCGCACCGCCTGCTCCACCGGCCTGGTGGCCGCGCACGTCGCCTGCCGCTCCCTCCTGGGCGGCGAGTGCGACCTGGCGCTCGCGGGGGCCGTCTCCATCGTCCACCCCACCGTCGGCTACCGCTACGCCGAGGGGGGGATCTCCTCCCCCGACGGCCGCTGCCGCTCCTTCGACGCGGAGGCGCGCGGCTCGGTGGCTTCCTCCGGCGCGGGCGTCGTGGTCCTCAAGCGGCTGGAGGACGCGCTCGCGGACGGGGACACCATCCACGCCGTGGTCCGGGGGAGCGCCGTCAACAACGACGGCGCGCGCAAGATCGGCTTCACCGCGCCGGGCGTGGAGGGGCAGCTCCGCGTGATCTCCGACGCCCTGGCCATGGCCGGGGTGGAGCCCGCCTCCGTCGGCTTCGTGGAGGGGCACGGCTCCGGGACGCCGCTGGGGGACTCCATCGAGATCGCCGCGCTCCGGGAGGTGTTCGCAGACGGGTCGCGCGGGGCGGGGACGTGCGCGCTCGGCTCCGCCAAGAGCAACCTGGGGCACTGCAACGCCGCCGCGGGCGTCGCCGGGCTCCTCAAGGCGGTTCTCGCGGTGCGCGAGGGCGTGGTCCCCCCCACGGTCCACTTCCGCGCCGCGGACCCCAAGCTGGAGCTGGACTCCACCCCCCTCTACGTCAACGCGGCCCCCGCTCCCTGGAAGGTTCCCGGGCCGCGGCGCGCGGGGGTGTCCTCCTTCGGACTGGGCGGGACCAACGCGCACCTGGTGCTGGAGGAGCCCCCCGCCCTCGCTCCCTCCGCCCCCGCGCGCCGGGGGCGGCTCCTGGTGCTGAGCGCCCGGAGCGGGTCGGCGCTGCGGGCCATGCGCGAGCGCCTCCGCGCCCACCTCGAGGCCCACCCGGAGCTGGAGCTGGCCGACGTGGCGTGGACCCTCCAGGTGGGGCGCGCCCGGTTCGAGCACCGCTTCGCCGCGGTGTGCCGCGACCGCGCGGACGCGCTCCGCGCCCTGGCGGGGGAGCGCGACCGCGAGCCGGAGGACGCGGAGGCGCGGGAGCTGGAGGCGCTGGGGCGCGCCTGGACCGCCGGGGCGGAGGCCGACTGGGCGGCGCTGCACGCCGGGGAGGACCGGCGGCGCGTCCCGCTCCCCACCTACCCCTTCGAGCGCCGCTCCTACTGGGTGCACCCGCGCCTCCCCGCCGCGGCCCGTGCCCCGGAGCCGGACTCGGCCCCCGTCCGCAGGGGCCCGCGCCCCAACGTGCTCACCGAGTACGCGCCGCCGCGGAACGAGCTGGAGGACAAGGTCGCCGCGGTGTGGGAGGAGCTGCTGGGGATCGACGGCGTCGGGGTCTACGACGCCTTCCTGGAGCTGGGCGGGCACTCCCTGCTGGGGATCCGCGTCCTGGCGCGGCTGCGGGAGCACTTCGGGGTGGAGCTCCCCCCGGACGCGCTGTACGCGGCGCCCACCGTGGCCGACCTGGCGGCGCTGATCGAGGCCGCGCTGCTGGCCGAGATCGAGGCCATGAGCGAGGACGAGCTGCTGGGCCCGGGCTGACCGCGTGCGATCCGTGGCGCGAATTCACCTCCCCGGATAGATTTCGCGTCCGCCGCACCCCGCATCCACGAGAACCTGCCGCCATGCCGGAGAACACGTCCGGGTCGAGGGAAGCCGCCCTCGCCGCGGCCCGCCAGGCCCTGCTGAAGAAGCGCATCCAGGGGGCGGGGCCGGGCACGGGCGCGGCGGCCGCCGTCCCGCGCCGCCCCGACCGGGAGCGCGCGCCGCTCTCGTTCGCGCAGCAGCGGCTCTGGTTCGTGGACCAGCTCGGGCCCGGCGACCCCTCGTACAACGTCCCGGCGCCGCTCCGCGTCGAGGGGCCGCTCGACCCGGCGGCGCTGGAGCGCGCCCTCGCGGAGATGGTCCGGCGCCAGGAGGCGCTGCGCACCGTGGTCGCCACGGACGCGTCGGGGCACCCGACGCAGCGCGTCCTCCCCCCGCCGGAGCTCCGCCTCCCCGTGGACGACCTGCGCGGGGTGCCGGAGGCGGAGCGCGAGGCCGAGCTGCGCCGCCGCGTGGAGGCGGAGGTGCGGCGCCCCTTCGACCTGGCCGCCGGCCCGCTCTTCCGCGCCGCGCTGCTGCGCATCGGCGACGCGGACCACGTGCTGGTGATGACCGTGCACCACGTGGTGGGCGACGGCTTCTCCACCCGGCTCATGGCGCGCGAGGTGGAGGCTCTCTACGGCGCGTTCGCGCGCGGGCTCCCCTCGCCGCTCCCGGAGCCGCGGGTGCAGTACGGCGACTTCGCCGCGTGGCAGCGGAACCGGCTGCAGGGCGCCGCCTTCGAGAAGCAGCTCGCCTTCTGGACGGAGAAGCTGCGCGGCGCCCCCCCTCTCCTGGAGCTCCCCGCCGACCGGCCCCGTCCCCCCGTCGGCGGGCACCGCGGCGGCACGGAGCGCCTGGCCGTCCCGGCCGCGGTCGCCGGCCGGCTGCGCGCCCTGGCGCGGGAGGAGGGGACCACCGTGTTCACCGTCCTCCTCGCCGCCCTGGCCGCGCACCTGGGGATCTGGGCGCGCCAGGACGAGGTGGTGGTCGGCGTCCCCGTGGACGCCCGGGCGCGCCCGGAGCTGGAGGAGCTGGTCGGGATCTTTTTGAACACGCTCCCCGTCCGCGTCCCGCTGGAGGGGAACCCGTCGTTCCGGGAGGCCGTGCGGCGCGTGCGCGCCGAGACCGCGGCGGCCTTCGCCCACCAGGAGGTGCAGTTCGAGAAGCTGGTGGACGAGCTGAAGATCGAGCGGAGCCTGAGCCACGCGCCGGTCTTCCAGGTGATGTTCTCCTACGCCGAGGGCGCCCCGGGAGCACCGCCGGAACGGGAGGAGGGGCCGGTCTTCCGGCCGCTGCACGCGGACGTGGGGTCGGTGGCGTTCGACCTGGGGCTTGCCGCCTCCGCCCACGCGGACGGGGCGTCGGGGGTGTGGAGCTACAGCGCCGACCTGTTCGAGCCGGCCACCGCGGCCCGCATGGCGCGCGGCTACGAGTCGCTCCTGGCCCGCGCCGCCGCCGACCCGGAGCTCCGCCTCGCCGCGCTGGCCGCGCTCCCCGAGGCCGACCGGGCGCGCGTCCTCGGCGAGTGGAACGCCACCGGGCTCCCCCTCCGCTCGGACGTCCCGGTGGGGCGCCTCTTCGAGGAGCAGGCGGACCGTTCCCCGGACGCCCCGGCGATCGTGTTCGAGGGGGAGGCGCTCACCTACCGCGAGCTGGACCGGCGGGCGAGCCGCCTGGCGCGCCGGCTGCGCGCGCTGGGGGTCGGGCCCGAGACGCGGGTGGCGGTGTGCCTGGAGCGCTCGCCGGAGCTCCCGGTCGCGGTGCTGGCGGCGCTCAAGGCCGGGGGCGCGTACGTCCCCCTGGACCCCGCGTACCCCGCCGCCCGGCTCGCCCGCCTGCTCCGCGACTCGGCCGCGGCCGTGCTGGTGGCCGCCGGCTCCGCGGCGGACGCGCTCCCCACGGCGGGCGTGGAGGTCGTCCGGCCGGACGCGGAGACCGGGGAGGGCGACGGGCGGCTGGAGGACGCTCCGCCGCCGGAAGCGGCGGCGTACGTGGTCTACACCTCCGGCTCCACGGGGGAGCCCAAGGGCGTGGTGGTGGAGCATCGCTCCCTCGCCGGCCTCCTCCTCGGCGCCCGCGAGGCGTTCGGCTTCGGGCCCGGCGACGTGGTCCCGTCGCTCGCCTCCTCCGCCTTCGACATCTGGGGCTTCGAGGTCCTCGCGCCGCTGCTGGCCGGCGGCACGGTGCGCCTCCTCCCGGCGGAGCGGGTCACCGAGCCCGGGGAGCTGGTGCGGGACCTCGCGGACGCCACCGTGCTCCACGCCGTCCCCGCGCTGATGCGGGTCGTCCTGGACGCGGCGGGGGACGCCGGCCTCCCCCGGCTGCGCCGCGTCTTCACCGGCGGCGACCGCGTCCCGCCCGCCCTGCTGCGGGAGCTGCGCGACACGTTCCCCGACGCGGAGGCGTGGGTGCTCTACGGCCCCACCGAGGCCACCGTCCTGGCGACCCGCTTCCGCGTCCCGCCGGAGGGGGAGGTGGGGCGCCACCCGATCGGGACGCCGCTCCCCAACGCGCGGGCGTACGTGTGCGGCCCGACGCTGGACCCGGTGGCGCCGGGCGTCCCCGGCGAGCTGTGCATCGGCGGGGCGGGGGTGGCGCGGGGGTACCTGGGGCAGCCGGAGCTGACCGCCGAGCGCTTCGTCCCCGACCCGTTCTCCGGGGAGGCGGGGGCGCGGCTGTACCGCACCGGCGACCTGGCCCGCTGGCGCCCCGACGGCGCGCTCGACTTCCTGGGCCGCGCCGACGCGCAGGTCAAGGTGCGCGGCTTCCGCGTGGAGCCGGGCGAGGTGGAGGCCGCCATCCTGCGCGCGGGCGGGCTCCGGGAAGCGGTGGTCGTCGCCCGCGAGGACGCCCCCGGCGACGTCCGCCTGGTGGCGTACCTGGTCCCGCAGGAAGGCACCGGCGGGTCGGTCCGCGAGCTCCGCGCCGCCCTCGCGGCCGAGCTCCCGGAGCACATGGTACCCTCCGCCTTCGTGGTCCTGGAGCGGATTCCCCGGACCCCCAACGGGAAGCTGGACGCGCGAGCCCTCCCGGCCCCGGCCCTCGCCCCCTCGGCGGAGGAGCACGTGGAGCCCCGGACCGCGCTGGAGCGGGTGCTCGCCGGGATCTGGGCCGAGGTGCTGGGGGTGGAGCGCGTCGGGGCGCGCGACCGCTTCTTCGACCTGGGCGGACACTCGCTCCTCGCCACGCAGGTGGCCGCGCGGGCGAGGGCGCTGCGGATCGCCTTCCCGGTGCGCTGGATCTTCCAGCACCCCACGGTGGAGGCGCTGGCCCGCGCCGTCACGGAGGCCGAGGCGCGCCCCGGCCAGGCCGAGACGGTGGCGGCGGCGGTGCTGCGGATACGGACCCTGGACCCCGAGGCGCGCCGGCAGCTCCTGCAGGGGCGCGCGACCGCGGAAGTGGAGAGATGATGGAGACTGCAACGGAGCCGGGGCACGTGGCCGTCCCCGGCGTGGCGCCCGCCCGCATGGCGGAGTGGAACCGCACGGAGATGGACTTTCCGCGCGACGCCTGCCTGCACCGGCTGGTGGAGGCGCAGGCCGCGCGCACCCCGGACGCCCCGGCGGTGGAGGACGACGCCGGCACGCTCACCTACGCCGAGCTGGACCGCCGCGCCGCCCTTCTGGCCGCGCGCCTCGCCGCGCTGGGCGTGGGCCCCGAGGCGCGCGTGGGGATCTTCCTGGAGCGCTCGGCGGAGATGGTGGTCGCCCTCCTGGCCGTGCTCAAGACGGGCGGCGCCTACCTCCCCCTCGACCCGGTCTACCCGCCGGACCGGATCGCCTACGTCCTGGAGGACGCCGGCGCCCGCGCCATCCTGACCCAGGCCTCGCTCGCGGACGCGCTCCCGGCGCACGGGGCGGAGGTCGTGCGGGTGGACGAGGCGGCCGCCGAAGGTGCCGGGGGACCGGACGCCGTCGCCGTGTCCCCCGAGAACGCCGCGTACGCCATCTACACCTCGGGGTCCACGGGGAAGCCCAAGGGCGTCGTCGTCCCGCACCGCGCCGTGGTCAACTTCCTCGCGACCATGCGCGAGCGTCCCGGGCTCTCCGCGGACGACGTGCTCCTGGCGGTCACCACGCTCTCCTTCGACATCGCCGGGCTGGAGCTGTGGCTCCCGCTGGTCGTGGGGGCGCGGGTGGTGGTGGCATCGCGCGACACGGCGGCGGACGCCCGGCTCCTGGCGGAGCGCGCCGCCGCCTGCGGCGCCACCGTGATGCAGGCCACCCCCGCCACCTGGCGGATGCTCCTCACGGCCGGGTGGACCGGCAAGCCCGGGCTCCGCGCCCTCTGCGGCGGCGAGGCGCTGGACGGCGAGCTGGCGCGCCGGCTCCGGCCGCTGGTGGGGGAGCTGTGGAACCTGTACGGACCCACGGAGACCACCATCTGGTCCACCGTGCAGCGGGTGGGGGACGTCTCCGCCGCCCCGCCCGTGGGCCGCCCGGTCGGGAACACCCGCGTCTACCTCCTGGACCCGGCCGGCGACCCGGTCCCCCAGGGCGTCGAGGGGGAGCTGTACATCGCCGGGGACGGCGTGGCGCGCGGCTACCTGGGGCGGCCGGAGCTGACCGCGGAGCGCTTCGTCCCCGAGCCGGCGCCCGGCCCGGCCGGCGCCCGGACGTACCGCACCGGCGACCTGGCCCGCATCGACCGCGACGGTGCGCTGGAGTACCTGGGGCGCATCGACCACCAGGTCAAGGTGCGGGGCTTCCGCATCGAGCTGGGGGAGATCGAGGCCGCCCTGGTCCGCCTCCCCGGGGTGCGCCAGGCCGTGGTCGTCGCCCGCGAGGACGCGCCGGGGGAGAAGCGGCTGGTGGCGTACCTCCTCGCCGCGGAGGGCGCGCTCCCCACCGTGGGCGAGCTTCGCGCCGCCCTCGGCGAGACCCTCCCGGAGTACATGGTCCCCGCCGCCTTCGTGGAGCTGGACGCCTTCCCGCTCACCCCCAACGGCAAGACCGACCGCCGCGCCCTCCCCGCGCCGGAGCGGGCCGCGCGGCTCCGGACGGGGACCGAGTACGTCGCGCCGCGCACGGCGCTGGAGGAGGTGCTGGCGGCCACCTGGGCCGAGGTGCTGGGGGTGGAGCGCGTGGGGGTGCGCGAGAGCGTGATCGACCTGGGCGCGCACTCCGTCATGGCCACCCAGGTGCTCGCCCGCCTGGAGCTGCTCAAGGTGCGACTCCCCCTGCGGGCGGTGTTCGACGCCCCCACGGTGGAGGAGCTGGCCCGCGCGATCCTGGCCCGCGAGGAGGTCCCCGGGCGCACGGAGACCATCGCGGGAATCCTGAAGAAGGTGAAGGGGATGTCCGCCGAGGAGCGGACCGCGCTCCGCGCGCGCGGACCGGTCCAGCCTGAAGAATCCCACGGAGCGAGAGAATGACCGAGAGCAGGAGCGGGGCGGGAAGTCCCGGCTACGAGGACGCCGTCGCGGTGATCGGGATGGCGGGGCGCTTCCCCGGCGCCGCCACGGTCGAGGAGTTCTGGAGCAACCTGCGCGGCGGCGTGGAGTCCGTCTCCTTCTTCTCCGTGGACGAGCTCGAAGAAGCGGGGGGAGACCCCCGCGTGGTGCGCCACCCCGCCCACGTCCCCGCGCACGGCGTGGTGGACCGGGCGGAGTGGTTCGACGCCGCCTTCTTCGGCTTCTCGCCCCGCGAGGCCGAGCTGATGGACCCGCAGGTGCGCCTCTTCCTGGAGAGCGCCTGGGAGGCCATGGAGCGCGCCGGGTACGACTCCGAGAGCTACCCGGGCGCGGTGGGCGTCTTCGGCGGGGCGTCGCTGAACGGCTACCTGCACGCCGCCGCGCAGGGCGACCCCGCGGTCATGGCCCGCGTCGGCGGGATCCAGAGCGGGATCCTCAACCAGAACTTCCTCACCACCTGGACCTCGTACCGCCTGGGGCTGCGCGGGCCGAGCATCAACGTCCAGACCGCGTGCTCCACCTCGCTGGTCGCGGTGCACCTGGCCGTGCAGAGCCTGCTCGCCGGTGAGTGCGCCATGGCGCTGGCGGGCGGGGCCTCCATCCAGGTCCCGCAGCGGCGCGGCTACTTCTGGGAGGAGGGGAGCATCCTCTCCCCCGACGGGCACTGCCGCGCCTTCGACGCCGAGGCCGCGGGGACGGTGGACGGGAGCGGGGTGGGGGTGGTGGTGCTCAAGCGGATGGAGGACGCGCTGGCCGACGGCGACGTGGTCCACGCCGTGATCCGCGCCTCGGCCATCAACAACGACGGCTCGGCCAAGGTGGGCTTCACTGCGCCCGGCGTCGCCGGGCAGGCGGCCGTGATCTCCGAGGCGCTGGCGCTCTCCCGCGTGGACCCGGAGACGGTGGGGTACGTGGAGTGCCACGGGACCGCCACCCCGCTGGGCGACCCCATCGAGGTGGCGGCGCTCACCCAGGCGTACCGCGCCCGCACCCGGCGCCGCGGCTTCTGCGCGCTCGGCGGGGTCAAGACCAACATCGGGCACCTGGACGCCGCCGCCGGGATCGCGGGGCTGGTCAAGGCCGTGATGGCGGTGAGGGAGGGGGAGATCCCCCCCTCCCTCCACTTCCGCGCCCCCAACCCGGAGATCGACTTCGACGGCTCCCCCTTCTTCGTCAACGCCGGGCTGCGCCGCTGGGAGACCGCGGGGCACCCGCGGCGCGCCGGGGTCTCCTCCTTCGGGATCGGCGGGACCAACGCGCACGTGATCCTGGAGGAGCCGCCGGCCCCCGCGCCCGCCGCGCCGGGGCGCCCGCTGCACCTCCTCCCCCTCTCCGCGCGCACCGAGAGCGCCCTGGAGCGCGCCACCGCCGGCCTGGCCGCCTGGCTCGCCGACCACCCCGACGCCCCGCTCGCGGACGTGGCCTTCACCCTCCAGGTGGGGCGCCGCGCCTTCCGCCACCGCCGCCTCCTGGCCGCGACCGACGCCGCCGACGCGCTGGAGGCGCTGCGCGAGCCCGGCGTCCCCCGCGCGCTGGCCTTCTCCGGCGAGCCCGGGGCGCGCCCCGTCGCCTGGGTGTTCCCGGGGAGCGCCCCCGTGGCCGCCGGGGCCGCGGCCGGGCTGTACCGCGACGAGCCCGCCTTCCGGGAGGCGCTCGACGCCTGCGCGGACCGTCTCCTCCCGGGGCTGGGCGCCGACCTCCGCGACCTGCTCTGCGCGCCCGAGGAGCGGCGCGCGGAGGCCGCGCGCCTCCCGGAGTCGCCCGCCCTCGCCGGGTGCGCCCTGTTCGCCGTGGAGCACGCCCTGGCGCAGCTCTGGACGCGCTGGGGGCTCCGCCCCGAGGCCGTGCTGGGCGAGGGGGTGGGGGAGGCCGTCGCCGCCTGCGCCGCCGGGGTCCTGACGCTGGACGAGGCGCTGGCCTTCACCCTCGCCCGGGGCCGGCTCCTGGAGGCCCGCGCCGCGGGCGCCCCCACCGACGCGGAGATGCGCGCCCTGGCGCAGCAGATCCGGGCCCAGGCGCCCGCCGCCCCCGCCGTCCCGCTCCTTTCCGCCGCCACCGGCGGCGAGGTGGGCGCGGACGCCGTGAAGGACCCGCGGCACTGGCTGGGTCTCCTGGCCGAGCCCGCGCGCTCCGCCGACGCACTGCGGGCGCTGACCGCGGGGACGGAGCGCGTGGTGCTGGAGGTCGGCCCGGGTGCCGGGACGGCCGAGCGGCTGGCGGAGGCCACGGGCGACGCGGAGCGCCCCGTCCTCCCCTCGCTCCCCGACGCCGACGCGCCGGGCGCCGCCTCCGAGCTCCTCGCCGGGGTGCTCGGCTTCCTGTGGGCGTCCGGAGTGCGGGTGGACTGGAGCGCCTACCACCAGGGGTGGGGACGCCGCCGGACCGTCCTCCCCACCTACCCGTTCGAGCGGCAGTTCTACTGGCTGGGCGGGAAGCCGAAGCGGCGCGCGGCGAGCGCGGAGCCGGTCCCGGCCGCGGAGCCGCCGCCGGCCGCGGAGGAGACGGCGCACGACCGCCCGCAGCTCCAGGTGGAGTACGTCCCCCCGCGCAGCGGCACGGAGGAGCGGATCGCCTCCGCCTGGCGCGAGGTGTTCGGCATCCGCGAGGTGGGGATCCACGACTCGTTCTACGAGCTGGGGGGGACGTCGCTCATGGCGCCGCGGCTGGTCTTCCGGCTCCGCGAGCTGCTGGACAGGGACGTGCCGCTGAACGCCCTCTACGGGGCCCCCACCGTCGCCGACCTCGCCGCCCTCCTGGGCGACGGGGAGGCCGCCCCGGTCCCCGCCGCGCGCGACGCCGACCTGTGGGACGAGGTCGCCCTCGACCCCGGGGTCGAGCCGCGCATCCCCCCCCGGGAGGGAGCGCCCCGCGCGGCGCTCCTCACCGGCGCCACCGGGTTCCTGGGCGCCTACCTCCTCCACGAGCTGCTGCGGCGCACCGACGCCCGCGTGCACTGCCTGGTGCGCGCCGCCGACCCCGCCGAGGGCGTGGAGCGCATCCGCCGCAAGCTGGAGTCGTACGGCCTGTGGGAGGAGCGGGACCGCGCGCGCATCGTCCCCGTCCCCGGCGACCTGGCGAAGCCGGGGCTGGGGCTGGACGCCGCCGCCTTCGCCGCCCTGGCCGAGGCGGTGGACGTGGTCTACCACAACGGCGCGCAGGTCAACCACACCTTCCCCTACGGCGCCCTCCGCGCCGCCAACGTGGAGGGGACGCGCGAGGTGCTCCGCCTGGCCTGCACCGGCGCGGCCAAGCCGGTGCACTTCCTCTCCAGCATCGCCGTGTACGCCCCGCGCCTGCGCGGCGAGCCCCGGCGCGAGGTGCTGTGGGAGGACGACGCCGTGGACGAGTGGCGCACCCTCACCGGCTACGCGCAGAGCAAGTGGGTCGCCGAGCAGACGGTGCGGCTCGCCGCCGCGCGCGGGCTCCCGGTGGCCATCTACCGCCCGGGGATCGTCACCGGCGACTCGCGGTCGGGGATCTGCCCCACGCACGACTTCATCTGGCGCTTCACCCGCGCCTGCGTGGAGATGGCCGAGGTCCCCGCCATGGACGGCGGGACGGACGCCACCCCCATCGACTTCGTGAGCGGCGCCATCGTCGCCCTCTCGCTCCGCCCGGAGTCGCTGGGGAGGACCTTCAACCTGACGCACCCCGACGGGGCGCTCTGGAGCCAGGTGTGGGACTCGGCGCGGCGCTTCGGCTGGACGCTGGAGCCGGTCGCCATGCGCCGCTGGGCGGACCGGATGCTGGAGGCCGCGCAGGCCTCCGAGGAGCACCCCCTCCGCCAGTTCATGACCATGTTCGGGCCGCCCCCCGGCGCGGACGACCCGGAGCGCCGCGGCGAGCACGAGGACGTCCGGCCGCCGCGCTACGACTGCACCCACGTGCTCCGCGGGCTGGAGGGGACCGGCGTCGCCTGCCCGCCGCTGGACGACCGGCTCCTGCACCGCTACTTCGAGCACTTCGTCCGCACCGGCTTCCTCCCCGCGCCCCCCGCCGCCTCCCCCGACGGCGCGGAGTGGGCCGGGGAGCCGGACGGGCGCGGCGCGGCCGTCCCGGTCCCGTGACGCCCGCCGCCGCCGCCGCGCAGCCGCACCAGGGGATGCGCACCTTCTTCCTGGTCTGGCTGGGGGGCACCGTCTCCATGCTGGGGAGCGCGCTCACCGGCTTCGTGCTGGGGGTGTGGGCGTTCAAGGAGACCGGCTCCGCCACCCTGTACGCCCTGGTCCCGGTCGCCGCCATGGTCCCCGCCATCGTGCTGTCCCCGGTGGGCGGGGCGCTCGCGGACCGCTGGGACCGGCGGCTCACCATGGTGTGGTGCACCGTCGTATCCATCGCCGTCACCTCGGCCGTCGCCCTCCTCCTCCTCGCCGGCCGGCTGGAGATCTGGCACCTGTACGTGACCTCCGTCGTCATGTCGCTGTCGATGGTGGTGCAGCGTCCGGCCTCCATGGCCGCCACCACCGTGCTGATCCCCCCCCGGCACTTCGGCCGGGCCACGGGGATGATGCACTTCGGCATGGCGGGAATCCGCATCCTGGCGCCCATGCTCGCCGGGGTGCTGCTGGGGGTGGTGGACACGGGGGGCGTCCTCATGATCGACCTCGCCACCTTCCTGGTGGCGCTCGGAATCCTCCTGTACGTGCACATCCCGCCGCCCCCCGCGCACCCGCTCGCGCACCCTCCCCGCTCGCTCCGGAGCGACGTGGGCACCGGGTGGCGCTACGTCCGCGAGCGGCCGGGGATCTTCGGGCTCCTGGTCTACTTCGCCACCATCGGGATCGCGCCCGCCGTCTGCCTGGTGCTGCTGACCCCGCTGGTCCTCCGCTTCGCCGACGAGGTGACGCTGGCCTCCATCATGTCCGCGAGCGGGGCCGGGGCGCTCCTGGGCGGGCTCCTGATGAGCACCTGGGGAGGGCCCCGGCGCCGCTTCCACGGGATCATGGGGTCGGCGGTGGTCCTGGGGGTGGGGGTGATCGTGGCCGGGGTCCGCGCCCACCCGGTGTCCATCGCCGCGGGGGCGTTCTGCATCATGCTCGCCGCTCCCGTCATGACCGCGTCCTTCAACGCGCTCTGGCAGGCCAAGACGCCGCTCCCGCTCCAGGGCCGGGTGTTCTCCACCATCACCATGATCGCGGAGTCCTCGGCGCCGCTGGCCCTGCTCGCCGCCGGGCCCCTGGCCGACTTCCTCTTCGAGCCGCTGATGCGGCCGGGCGGCGCCCTGGCCGACGTCTTCGGCCCGTACCTGGGCACCGGCCCGGGGCGGGGGATCGGGCTGCTCTACGTGGGGCTGGGCGTCTTCGTGCTGGCCGTCACCGCCGTGGCCTCGCGCCTCCCGCGCCTCCGCTTCGTGGAGGACGAGCTGGTGGACGAGGCGCACGCCGGCGCGCCCCCGCCGCAGGCGGCGGAGCCCGAGCCCGAGCCCGCCGATCCCCCCGTGCTGACCCCGCGCGCATGAGCCCCCCCGCACCGGGGCGCGAGGGGTGGGAGCTGCTCGTCCTCGCCGCCCCCGACGAGGCCGGGCTGGACGCGGCCACCGCAGCCCTCGCCGACGCCCTGGAGGCCGACGCCTCCCGTCCCCTGGCCGACGTCGCCCGCGGGCTGCGCGCCGCCCCCGCCGGCGCCTTCCGCCGCGTCCTGGCGGCGCGCGACCGGGACGACGCCCTGGCCGCGCTCCGCGCCCGCGACCCGCGCCGCGTCCTCACCGCCCGCGGAGTCGAGGCCGGCCGGCCGGTGGTCTTCATGTTTCCCGGGCTGGGCGAGCAGTACCCCGGGATGGGCCTCGGGCTGTACCGCGCCGAGCCCGTCTTCCGCGCCGAGGTCGACCGCTGCGCCGAGATCCTCCTCCCCCTCCTGGGCGCCGACCTCCGCGAGATCCTCTTCCCCCCCGAGGAGGAGGCCGCGCCGGCCGCCGCCCCCGCGGGCGGCGGCTTCGACCTGCGCAGGATGCTGGGGCGCGGCCCCGCCGCCGCGAAGCCGGACGCCGCCGCCGACCGCCTGAACCGCACCGAGCTCGCGCAGCCCGCCGTGTTCGCCCTGGACTGGGCGCTGGCCCGGCTGTGGGAGTCGGCCGGGGTGCGCCCCGCCGCCGTGATCGGCCACTCGCTGGGCGAGTACGCCGCCGCCTGCGTCGCCGGGGTGCTCCCGCTGGAGGACGCCCTCGCCCTGGTGGCCGAGCGGGCGCGGATGATGGCGGAGCTCCCCGGCGGCTCCATGCTCGCCCTCCCGCTCTCCGAGGCCGACGCCCTCCCCCTCCTGGGCGGCGGGCTGGACGTGGCCGCCGTCAACGCCCCCGCCACCTGCGTCGTCTCCGGCCCCACCGGGGCGGTCGCCGCGCTGGAGGCCCGGCTCGCCGCGGAAGGGCAGACCACGCGGCGCCTCGCCACCACGCACGCCTTCCACTCCCGGATGATGGACCCCGTGGTCCCGCGCCTCCGGGAGCGCCTGTCCGCCGCGCGCCTGTCCCCGCCGCGCATCCCGTACGTCTCCAACGTCACCGGGAGCCGGGTCCGCCCCGAGGAGGCCACCGACCCGGAGTACTGGGTGCGCCACCTGCGGGGGACGGTGCGCTTCGCCCAGGGCGTCCTGGCGCTGGCCGGCGACCCCGGCACGGTGCTCCTGGAGGTGGGTCCCGGGCAGGCGCTGGGCGGCTTCGCGCGGCAGTCCGGTCTCACGCGGCAGGTGGTGCTCCCCTCCGTGCGGGGGCGCTACGACCGGCAGTCGGACGAGGCGTTCTTCCTGGGCACGCTGGGGCGGCTCTGGCTCACGGGTGTCGACGTGGAGTGGGGGGATTGAGGGCGGGGTTCGGGCGTGCCCCCCGCGGGCGCGGGGGTCGGGCTGCGGCTCCGTAAGCCGGCAAACAACGCCGGCTAACGGAGTCGAGCCCCCGCAAACTGCGCGGGGTCTCGCCCCTCCGGGCTCGCATCCCTCACGCAACTACCTGTCGTACCTGTAGTTGCCGTTCTCCCCTCCCCCCTTGTGGGGGAGGGGCCGGGGGTGGGGGGTACGGCCGGATGCAGGCGCACACACACGAGGGGGCCTCGCTCGCTGCAGCCCGTCGTCAGAAGAGGACCGGGGCGATGTACCGGTTCCCGCGGGCCGCCATCTCCAGGAAGTGCGAGGTGTAGACGCGGATGTGGCGCCCGCCCTGGTACACCTCCACCCGCTCCACCTCCTGCGGGCGCACCGTCCGCAGCCCCTCCAGCCCGAAGGCCGGCATCTCGTCCACGAACACGGCGGGGCGGACCAGCGTGCCGCGGCTGTAGGTGCAGTCGCGCTCCGGGGAGCGGCGGCCGCACTCCACGCCGTACACGCCGCCGTGGGTCTGCACGAAGTCCAGGACGGTGGGCGCCGCGCTGGTGCCCAGGACCGCCCGGTCGAACGACCGCGAGGCGACGGCCACCTGCCGGTGCCGGCGCTCCAGGAGGTTCATCTTCACCGTGAGCCCCTCCAGCACCACCGGGTCCGGGAGGAGCTGGAAGGCCACGCTCTCCGCCCCCGGCGCGATCGACACGGCCCGCACCTCCTCCTGGTACCCCAGGCGGCTCACCACGAACTCCTGCTCGCCGGGGTGGACCTTCCTCAGCGTGAAGCGCCCCTCCCGGTCCGTCACCGCCCGGAAGTGCAGCTTCTCCACCTCCACCACCGCCCCCACGATCGGCTGTCCCGTGTTGTGGTCGATCACCTGTCCCTGCAGGGTGACACGCGCGGGCTCCTGCGCCTCCTGGGCGGCCAGAGGCGCCCCCGCCAGGCACAGCGCCGCGACCGCGGCGGCGAGCGGGCGACCTGCAATCCTGAGAACGACTTGCGTTGCTGCGGAGCTGCGGCGGAGTGGCATGGGGGTCCGTTCCTGTGCAGAGGGGTGGACGACGGGAAGCGCAGGAGTGGGCGGGCAAGCCGCATACCCGCCACGCAGGTTGCGAGAGGGCGCCGCGAGGGAGTAGCTTGGGCGCCCGTCCGTGGCCCCGCACCCCCTTCGGCGATGCCCATGAAGCTCCGCGTTTCCGGCGAAGTCACCGTCCCCGGCGACAAGTCGATCACCCACCGCGCGCTCATGCTCGCCGCCGCCGCGCGCGGGGAGAGCAGGCTCCGCGGGCTCCTCCCGGGAGCCGACTGCCGGAGCACCGCCTCCGTCCTCCGGGTCCTGGGCGCCGCCGTCCCCGACCTCCCCCCCGACGGGGGCGAGGTGCGCGTGGTCGGGCGCGGGCTGGAAGCGTGGACCGAGCCGTCCGCCGAGCTGGACTGCGGGAACAGCGGGACCACCGCGCGCCTGATGCTGGGGCTCCTCGCCGGGCGCCCCTTCTGCAGCACCCTCACCGGCGACGACTCCCTCCGCCGCCGCCCCATGCGGCGCGTCACCGAGCCGCTGTCGCGGATGGGCGCCCGCCTCCACCTCCCGCAGGGCGACGGCCGCCTCCCCGTCCGGGTGTGCGGCGGACCCCTGTCTCCGGTGGTGCACCACTCCGAGCAGGCCAGCGCGCAGGTCAAGAGCGCCCTCCTCCTCGCCGGGCTCTCCGGGGGCGTCCCGGTCACGGTGCACGAGCCCCTCCTCTCCCGCGACCACACCGAGCGGATGCTCCGCGGCCTCGGCCTCCCGGTGGAGACGGCCGGCGCCGACGGCGGGTGGACCGTCGTCCTCCCCGCGTGGGAGGGCGCGCTCCCCCCGCTCGACCTGCGCGTCCCCGGCGACCCCTCCTCCGCCGCCTTCCTCGTCGCCCTCGCCCTCCTCGCCGACGAGGGGGAGCTGCGCCTCCCCGGCGTCTGCACCAACCCTACCCGCACCGGCTTCTTCCGCGCCCTCGCCCGCATGGGCGGCTTCGTGGAGCTGCACGACGAGCGCATGGAGGGGGGCGAGCCGGTCGCCGACCTCCTGGTGCGCCCCGCGCGCCTCCGGGCCATCGAGGTCGACGGGGCGGAGATCCCCTCCCTGGTGGACGAGGTCCCCGTCCTCGCCGTCCTGGCCGCGCGCGCCGAGGGGGAGACGCGCATCACCGGGGCGGGGGAGCTGCGCGTCAAGGAGAGCGACCGGATCTCCTCCCTGGTCCACAACCTCCGCGCGCTCGGCGTGGAGGCCGAGGAGCTCCCCGACGGGATGGTGGTGTGCGGGACCGACCGCCCCCCCGAGGGCGAGGTCCGCACCGGGGGCGACCACCGCATCGCCATGGCCTTCGGGGTGCTCGCCGCGCTCCCCGGTGCCCGCGTCCGCGTGGACGACCGGGAGTGCGCCTCCGTGAGCTTCCCCGGCTTCCGGGAGGTGCTGGAGCGGGCCACGGCCTCCGGACCCTCCGGGCGCGCCGCGCCCCACCCCGACGGGATCGTGGTGGCCATCGACGGGCCCGCCGGCTCGGGGAAGAGCTCCACCGCCCGCGCCGCCGCCGCCGCGCTCGGCTACCGGCACCTGGACTCCGGCGCCTTCTACCGCGCCCTCACCCTGGCCGCCCTCCGCGCCGGCATCCCCCCCGAGCGCTGGAGCGCCCTTTCCGCCGCCGAGCTGGACGCCTTCGGCGTGGAGGCCGTCCCCGACGAGCGCGGCTACCGGATGACGCTGCGGGGCGAGGACGTCTCCGCCGCCATCCGCACCCCCGAGGTGAACGCCCACGTCTCCCCCATGGCCGCCGTCCCCGCCGTGCGCGGGTGGCTCATGGACGCCCTGCGGGAAGCGGGCGCGCGCGGCGGGCTGGTAGCCGACGGGCGCGACATCGGCACCGTGGTGTTCCCCGACGCCGAGCTCAAGGTGTTCCTGGTGTGCGAGCCCGAGGAGCGGGCGCGCCGCAGGCTCCGCGAGCAGGGCTCCGACGACCTCGGCGAGGACGCCGTCCGCGCCGAGGCGGAGCGGCTCGCCGGGCGCGACGAGATCGACTCCACCCGCGCCGTGGCCCCGCTGCTCCGCGCCGCCGACGCCGTGCTCCTGGACACCACCCGCCTCGGCTTCGACGAGCAGGTGGAGGCCATCGTGCGGCTCGCGCGGGAGCGGGGCGGGGGTTGACCGTTCCGGGCCATTTTGCTAACTTTTCCTGCTTCGCCCGGGAGCGTCCCGGACAGATCGTTCACCCCCTAACCAATCGCCACGCCGCGCCCGCCCGGAGCGCCGCGAGACGTGAGGAGCCTTCCGCTTCATGTTCGAAAACACCCCTGTGGACCAGCTCGCGAACCCGTCCGACGACTTCGACGGCGACGAGGGCGGTGTCGCCGTCGCCGAGAAGGGCGCCGGCAGCCAGCTGACGACTCAGCAGATCGCCGAGCGTGCGCGTGCCGTCAACATCCGCGCCGATCTCTTCGACGAAGACGAGTACACCTCCGAGGAGTACGAGGAGCTGCTCGCCATGTACGAGGACACCCTCTCGAACATCGAGGAGGGTGAGATCGTCAAGGCGAAGATCCTGCGCGTCACCGAGAAGTCGGTGATCCTCGACCTCGGGTTCAAGAGCGAAGGCTCCGTCGCCCGCGACGAGTTCAAGGACCCGGACGGGCTGCAGGTCGGGGACGAGGTCGAGGTCTTCCTGGAGAACCTGGAGGACGAGGACGGCGTGGTCGTCCTCTCCAAGAAGAAGGCCGACTTCCTCCGCGTCTGGGAGAAGATCAAGGAGGCCTACGAGAACGAGGCCCCGGTCCAGGGGACGCTCACCCGCAAGATCAAGGGCGGCGTCACCGTCGACCTCATGGGCGTGGACGCGTTCCTCCCGGGCTCGCAGATCGCGCTCCGCCGCGTCCCGAACATCGAGGACCTGATCGGCGAGACGTACGACTTCAAGATCATCAAGCTCAACAAGCGCCGGCGCAACATCGTGGTGTCGCGCCGCGTGCTCCTCGAGGCCGACCGCGAGATCAAGCGCGACAAGCTCAAGAAGGAGCTCGAGGTGGGCCAGGTGCGCCACGGCGTGGTCAAGAACATCACCGACTTCGGCGCGTTCATCGACCTGGGCGGGATGGACGGCCTGCTGCACATCACCGACATGAGCTGGGGCCGCGTCGGGCACCCCAGCGAGGTGGTGAGCATCGGCGCCGAGCTGGACGTGAAGATCCTGGACATCGACTGGGAGCGCGAGCGCCTCTCGCTGGGCCTCAAGCAGCTCCAGGACTACCCCTGGAAGGACGTCGACAAGAAGTACCCGGTCGGCTCCCGCGTCCGCGGCCGCGTGGTCTCCATCACCAACTACGGCGCCTTCGTGGAGCTGGAGAAGGGGGTCGAGGGCCTGGTCCACATCTCCGAGATGAGCTGGACGCGCAACGTCCGCCACCCGTCCAAGATCGTCACGCTGGGTGACGAGATCGAGGCCGTGATCCTGAAGGTGGACGTCGAGGGCGAGAAGATCTCCCTGGGGATGAAGCAGATCGAGGAGGACCCCTGGCACGCGCTCCCGCTGAAGTACCCGGTGGGGACGCGGCTGACGGGGAAGGTGCGCAACCTGACCTCCTTCGGCGCCTTCGTGGAGATCGAGCCGGGGATCGACGGGCTGGTGCACATCTCCGACATGAGCTGGACCAAGCGCATCCAGCACCCGTCCGAGGTGGTCCGCAAGGGCGACGAGGTCGAGGTGGTGATCCTGGGCGTGGACGCGGACAACAAGCGGATCTCGCTGGGCCTCAAGCAGACCCAGGACGACCCGTGGGACGACCTCGCCACGAACTACTCCGTGGGCCAGGAGATCACCGGGAAGATCACCCGCCTGCAGGACAAGGGCGTGGCGGTGGACCTGGGGATGGACATGGAGGGCTTCGTCCCGGTGTCGCAGATCGGCGTGACGGGGGTGCAGAACCCGGCCGACGTGTTCGCCGAGGGCGACGAGCTGGAGATGTACATCACCGAGGTGGACACCTCCAACCGGCGGATCGTGCTGGCGGTGAGCCGGGTGCCGAAGTTCGAGGAGGGCGGCGTCCCGGTGATCCCGGCGGCTCCGGCCGCCGAGGAGGAGACCGAGGCTCCCGAGGCTTCGGCCGAGGAGTCCGCTCCCGCTGCCGAGGAGTCCGCTCCCACCGAGGAGCCGGCTCCGGCGGAGGGCGGCGACGAGGCGTAAGCCTCGCGCCGGTCCCGCGGGACTGAAGAGGAGGGCCCGGAGCCGCATGGCTCCGGGCCCTCTTTCCTGTCCGGCAATCCACCTTGTACTTTCCGCCACGAAACGCTAACCTCCTTTCAGCGGCAGTGTTTCTGGCGACTGCCGGCCCGTCCACCCCGTGAAGGAGGAGCAACATGGAACGGACAGCGATTCGCGCGCTCGCCACCCTCGCCGTCGCCGCATTCGTGGCCGGCTCCGCCTACGCACCGGCCACGGCAGGCTCCGGGTCGGCGAGCGCCGCCACCGCGCGCAGGGCGCCCCTCTCGGCCTCGGTGTTCTGCGACACGTCGGGCATCTGCAACGCGGGCGCGCAGGGCGGGACGGGAGAATACGTGAGCTGGGAGTGGTCCGGAGCCGAGGAGTGGTCCGACTTCGGAGGGGCCTGGAGCACCGCGTCCTGGAGCCCGTACTGCGTCTCCGGCGGGATGCTCGGGGTGGTGGCCACGGTCAAGGACAGCAGCGGGGCGACGGCGTACGGCTACGACTGGGTCTTCTGCCCGTAGACACGGGGAACAGAGGGCTCGACGGAAGTCTGAACGGGTGCGGAGCTTCGGCTCCGCACCCGTTCCCGTTCGTTCGGCGGCTGGCGTCTTCACCCGCTTGCCTCGACGATCAGGGAGCCGGCGAGCCAGATGTAGCGGTTGATGGCGGCCTTCCGGACCCGGCAGCGTATCCTGGAGCCGAGCCGGAGTGCCACCGGCAATCCTTCCCGATCTCCCTCCAGGGTCATGGATGCTCCCGGAGTGTCCGCCAGCAGGTTCGGAAAGCCCTCGACCGGCTCCGCGGCGAGTACCCGTACCCTGAGGCGCCCTCCCTCCAGGCTCTCGACCTCACCCCGGATGTCCGCCCAATTCTCGACGATCTGTACCATCCTGGCTCGTCTGGTATGGTGCCGCGGCGGGAGCCCGCCTCAGTACGGTGTTGAGGTGGCACCCAGGCCGTTCTCGGCGCCCCGGGTGAAGACCGGTGCCGGGAGCTGCGCGTCCACCGTACGGGAGAGGACCGTGGCTGCTTCCAGCACCGCGAGCCGCCGATCTACCGACTCGGGCCAGCCCCCGTCGTACGGCGCCGGGGACTTCCCCTCCGTGCCGTCCTCACCCGCAAGGAGGATTCTCGCCAGCACCTCGAGCAGGCGGTGTACCCTCTCGTTCCCGGTGCCGTCGGATGCCGTGCCGTGCGCGTGGAGGGGCCGGGACGGCGAGGGAGAGCGCACGGTAGCGTGCGCCGTCATCACCGGACCGGAAGGGCTGATCTGCGTCAGCGTCACATCCGTGCTGAGGCTGCCGTACGATCTGGAGTTCGGGGTGCTGTTCGCCGTGAGCGCAGTGTTCCCCATCGCTCCCGGATACGGGTCCCCGCCGTCCCCCCGGTTGATCCCACGCTCGAGGTCCGTCTTCCCGTCCGCCTGCAGCAGCGCCACCCTCGGGTGACGCTCGTCCGCGTTCGAGTCCACGGCGTCGTCCACGTGGTACACGAGCAGACCGTCGCCGGGAAGCATGTCGTCGTACTGCCGCCTCTGCCGGTTCTCCACCAGGAAGTACTCCTTCCCCTGGGCCCCGTCCTTCCAGAATCGGTGCACGGTGTGCGAGGTGATGACTTCCTCGACTGTCACCGTTCCGTTGCCGGTCTGGTTGACCACCGACACCCATCCCTGCTGCGCCTTGCACCAGGCGGAAGGATGCGCGGGACGGTCTCCGTTCCCGTTCCAGCTGCCACCCGCCATGAGGCACCAGTTCCCCAGCCCTTCGGAGGAGTAGTCCGTATCGTACAGGTCCGGCCAGCCGAAGAGCAGGTGCCCCAGCTCGTGGCAGCACACGCCGATCCTGGCGTCCTCGGGGACGGTGAGATACGCGAAGATCTTGGTCCCATCGGCGTTGTACTCGCCGTTCGCGAGCACCCACTTGTGCGACCAGATGTCGCCCGCGCTCCCGGTCACCTCGGCCCCGCCCCCGGCGTGGATCACGATGAACGCGTCGACGAAGCCGTTCCCGTCGTTGTCGTACGGCGCGAAGTCCACGTTCCGGTTCGCCGCCTCCGCGGCGTCGCGGGCGAGGGTGCGGGCGTTCGGCGCGAAATCCGACATTCCCGACTGCCCGTTCGCGTACTGTGCCAGCGTGAGCGGCATGCGATACGGGCCAACCACCTCACCGACGATGTCCACCAGACCATGGGTGACTTCATCGTAGTACTCCCGGACGCTCCCCTTGGGCAACACCCGGCGCGAGAAGAATAGATTCTCGAAGTACTGCCGATCATGGCCCGGGCTCATCTGCCGGTCGGCGAAGTCGGCCAGGACGACGACGATGCGTACGGGGCCGCGGAGCGGCGCCCGCTGCGCCGCGGCGCTCCTGACCGCCGCTTCCAGCGACGTGCCGAGAGGGAAGTAGCTCCCGGGAATGGTGAGCCCGTCGTTGAGCCCCGGACGTCGGGGCTGCCGGAAGCCGAGTCCGGGGCCCGTGACCGAAAGCGTCCCGCTGAGCCGGGACAGATCGTCCTTCATGCGCATGCGGAGCTCGGGACTCGGGGAGATCATGCACAGCCCGTTCTGATCACAGCAGCTACTCATGGCGTTAACCCTTAGGTGGGAGTGTCGGCGAGAGGAGGTCCGCTCGCCCGGAAACCTCCTTCACATTCGGTAGATGGACGCTCGGAGGAAAATTCCCGCCCCCGCGAGGGACGCTGAAGGGCGGCTCCGAAACGGCACGTGAGGGGCGGGGTGCGGGAACGCGCCCCGCCTGTTATTTTTCCGCCTTTCGTACAGGCGGATCTCTGTCCCTTCTCAAAACACGGGCGACGCGCGATGTCGATGCGGGAGAAGCTGGAGCAGCTGGAGGCCATGCGCCGCGAGGCGGAGCTGGGCGGCGGCGAGAAGCGCATCAAGCAGCAGCACGAGCGCGGCAAGCTGACCGCGCGCGAGCGGCTGGACGTGCTCCTGGACGAGGGCTCCTTCGTGGAGCTGGACCGCTTCGTCGTGCACCGGGCCACCGACTTCGGTCTGGACCGGGAGAAGTACCTGGGCGACGGCGTGGTCACCGGGTACGGCGCCATCCACGGGCGCCTGGTCTACGTCTTCTCCCAGGACTTCACCGTCTTCGGCGGCTCCCTCTCCGAGGCGCACGCGGAGAAGATCGTCAAGATCATGGACCTGGCGCTCAAGAACGGCGCCCCCGTGATCGGCCTCAACGACTCCGGCGGCGCGCGCATCCAGGAGGGCGTCGTCTCCCTGGGCGGCTACGCGGACATCTTCCTCCGCAACACCCTGGCGTCGGGCGTGGTCCCGCAGATCTCCGCCATCCTGGGCCCCTGCGCGGGCGGGGCGGTGTACTCCCCGGCCATCACCGACTTCATCTACATG
Organism: uncultured Gemmatimonadales bacterium; assembly: GCA_963733105.1. Taxonomy (GTDB): domain Bacteria; phylum Gemmatimonadota; class Gemmatimonadetes; order Longimicrobiales; family Longimicrobiaceae; genus JAFAYN01. The sequence goes on from CAVTCB010000023.1 coordinate 431,166, forward strand.
GTGCAGGGGTCGAGCTACATGTTCGTCACCGGCCCCAACGTGGTGAAGACGGTCACCCACGAGGACGTCACCATGGAGGAGCTGGGCGGCGCCGCCACCCACGCGGCGAAGTCCGGCGTCGCCCACTTCGCGGTGAAGACCGAGGTGGAGTGCCTCCACGGCATCCGCAAGCTCTTCGAGTACGTCCCGCAGAACAACGCCGAGGACCCGCCGCGCCGCCCCACCGACGACCCGTTCGACCGCGCGCGACGAGGAGCTGCTCGACATCGTCCCCGACAACCCCAACAAGCCGTACGACATGCGCGACGTCATCCGGCGCGTGGTGGACGACGGCGACTTCTACGAGGTGCACGCCGACTACGCGGGGAACATCCTCTGCGGGTTCGCGCACGTCGGCGGGCACTCGGTGGGGATCGTGGCGAACCAGCCCGCCGTGCTGGCCGGGGTGCTGGACATCGACGCCTCGGTGAAGGCGGCGCGCTTCGTCCGCTTCTGCGACTGCTTCAACGTACCGATCCTCACCTTCGAGGACGTGCCGGGCTTCCTCCCCGGAGTCACGCAGGAGCACGGCGGGATCATCCGGCACGGGGCCAAGCTCCTCTTCGCCTTCTGCGAGGCCACCGTCCCCAAGGTCACCGTCATCACCCGCAAGGCGTACGGCGGGGCCTACGACGTGATGAGCTCCAAGCACATCCGCGGCGACATCAACTACGCCTGGCCCACGGCCGAGATCGCGGTGATGGGAGCCAAGGGTGCGGTGGAGATCCTGTACCGCCGCGACATCGCCTCCGCCGAGGACCCCGCCGCCGCGGCCGCGACGAAGCAGGACGAGTACGCCGGGCGCTTCGCCAACCCGTTCGCCGCCGCCGCCCGCGGCTACGTGGACGACGTGATCGACCCGCGGGAGACGCGCGCCCGCGTGGTCAGCGCGCTCGACATGCTGCGCAACAAGCGGGACTCCAACCCGCCCAAGAAGCACGCCAACATCCCGCTGTAGCGGGGCCGTGCCCGCTCCTTCCGGGGAGCGGGCATCCCACAGGTCCGGCGCGCCGACGCGCCGGGCTCCACCCGTCCGAAGCCATACCACGATGACCGCCCTCACCCGTGCCCTCCTCGTCGCGGCCGTGCTCTCCGCCGCCGCCGCCCCCGCCCTGGGCGCGCAGTCCGACTCCATCTTCGCCGTCAGCAGCGGCGGCACCAACCTCCTCCGCCTGAACACCGACGCGGGCTTCGTGGTCCGCGGCACGGCGAACACCGGCGACATCCCCGCGACGGGCGCCGGCGTGCGGATGATGTGGTTTCCCGGCCGCTGGGCGTTCCGCGCCGGAAAGGTGGAGAGCTTCGGCAGCGCCTACTGGGACCTGAGCAGCGTCGGCTTCGGCTCGGCCGCGTTCGGCGAGAACACGCGCGCCTCGGGCAACAACTCCTTCGCGATGGGGCTCACCACCAACGCCAGCGGCAACGAGTCGGTGGCTCTGGGCAACAGCGGCACCTCCAGCGGCGAGCGCAGCCTCGCCTTCAACGGCACGGCCTCCGCCGTGGGAGCGGTGGCCATCGGCTCCGGCGCGCAGGCCACCAACGACGACGCCATCGCCATGGGGCCCAGCTCCATCGCCGGCGGACTGGCCTCCATCGTGCTCGGCCCCAGCATCGCCAACGGCAACTTCGGCGTGGCCATCGGGCTGCAGAACAGCGCGAGCGGCCAGTTCTCGGTGGCGATCGGGAAGAACGCCCGCACCGCCAACCGGCAGGGCTCCGTGGTGCTCGGCGACGGCTGCGCCGGGTTCTCCTCGGACTCGGTGTATCCCACGGCGAACAACCAGTTCGTGGCCCGCGGCTGCGGCGGGATCCGGTTCTTCACCACGCAGAACCTCTCGTCCGGCGTGGAGGTGGCGGCGGGCGGCGGCTCGTGGAGCAGCATCTCGGACCGCAACCGCAAGGAGAACTTCCTGGCCATGGACGGCGAGGAGGTGCTCAGGCGTCTGCGGGGCGTCCCCGTGACCACCTGGAACTACCGGACCCAGGACCGCAGCATCCGCCACATGGGCCCCGTGGCGCAGGACTTCCGCGCGGCCTTCGGCCTGGGGGAGAGCGAGCTGCTGATCAACACGGTGGACATCGACGGCGTCAACCTCGCCGGCGTCAAGGCGCTGGACGCGCGCTCCGTGCGCCAGCAGGAGCGCATCGCGGAGCTGGAGGCACGCAACGCGGCGCTGGAGGAGCGGCTCGCGCGCCTGGAGGCGCTCCTCGCTCCCGCCGCGGAGCCGCGGAAGCCGTAGCGGCGCGGTTCCGGGCGAGGACCACGGCGGCGGCGGGGTGGCGGAAGCCATCTCGCCGCCGCCGAGTCGTATGCGGAGCTTGCCTTTCAGGGGCGCGGCGGGTACACTGGATGGTACAAAAAAACGTACCAACCGGGAGGGACGATGCGCAGGACCAGGCTCGACGAGGACGTGCAGCCGGTGTCGGAGTTCCGCGCGAACGCCGCGAAGTTCGTCCGGCAGGTGCGCGAGACCAAGCGCCCGCTCCTGCTCACGCAGCACGGGCAGGGTGCGGCGGTACTCCTCGACGTGGAGGAGTACGAGGAGATGCTCGACACCATCGATCTTCTCAAGGGCATCGCTGAAGCCGAGAGGCAGGTCGAGGCTGGACTGGTGCGGGACCATGACGTGGTCATGGCTGATCTGATGGAGCGGTTCAAGGGCCGGTGAGGGTCCAGTGGACTCACCGGGCGCTTTCATGGGAGGAGATGATGCCGAACACCTACAGAGCGATCCTGACCGGAGACCGCCTCGACTGGCTGGGAGCAAAGCCGGCACAAACAGAGGCGACGCCCGTGGAAGTGATCGTGCACGACCCACCGATCCTCGGTGTCGCGCGGAGCGACGGGGTACGCATGGCCGAGGCGCTGGAAGACCTCGGCAGTCTCGGAGTCTACCGCAGGTTCGACGACCCCGTTCGCTGGCAGCGCATGGTCCGGGAGTACTTACCCTCTTCCGGAATGAGCCAAGGCTCGGTACCTATCTAACGCTGTTTGCTCCCATTTACGCGAAACCTCGGTAGGCTGGTCATGCGGATTCTGCATTTGAAGCTGGACAACTGGAAGAACTTCCGGGCAGTCGACCTGTCGCTCCAGAGGCGTGTCTTTATTGTAGGCCCAAATGCAGCCGGAAAGTCCAATCTCCTGGACGCCTTCCGATTCCTGCGCGACATCGCCGACCCGGAGGGTGGTTTCCAGCGTGCCGTGAAATCACGTGGTGGTGTTTCACAGCTGCGGTGCCTCCACGCGAGGCAACAGGCCAATGTCGCAATCGAAGTAACCCTGCAGCTTGATGAGTCTAGCTGGGTGTACCGGCTCGAATTCGCCCAGGACAATCAACGGCGTCCTCTGGTGAAGCGGGAAGAGGTCGCCCGGGATGGCACCGTGATTCTCCAGCGACCGGACAAGTCCGATGAGAGTGATCCCAACCGTCTCACGCAGACGCATCTGGAACAGGTGAACGCGAACAAGAGCTTTCGCGAAATTGCCGATTTCCTGGCCCAGGTCCGTTACCTACACGTGGTCCCGCAGCTGATTCGAGAATCGGACCGTATGATTCCCCGGTCGCAGGACCCTTTTGGGAGCGATTTCCTAGAGCAGATTGCGAAGACTCCGACGCGAACGCTGAGTTCGCGCTTGAAGCGGATCAACCAGGCATTGCAAGTGGCGGTTCCTCAGCTTCGAGAACTCAAACTCGAGCGCGATGATCGTGGGGTACCACACCTGACGGGGCGCTACGAACATTGGCGTCCGAACGCTGGCTGGCAGACGGAGGAGCATTTTTCGGATGGGACGCTTCGATTATTAGGTCTCTTATGGGCCTTCCTGGACGGAAGCGCTCCGTTACTGCTTGAAGAACCCGAGCTTTCGCTGCATTCTGCCGTTGTCCGATACATCCCTTCCATGATGATCCGTGCCGGAAGAAAGTCTTCCCGACAGATCATCGTGAGCACCCACTCACTGGATCTACTCTCGGACCCAAGCATCAGCCCTGAGGAGGTCGTGCTGTTGGAACCTTCGGGCGAGGGGACCAGGGCTGTCCCTGCTGCCGAGATACAACAGGTTCGTGAGTTGATCGAAGGGGGACTCACCGTCGGGGACGCGGTCCTCCCGCGAACTGCTCCGCGGGAAGCAGCACAGTTGGCGCTCTTCGGGGAGTGACACGCATCCGATGCTTTCTGTTGCCGTCGAAGGGATTAGCGACGAGGCAGTCGTCCGTCGCCTCTGTGGCCTGACAGGGGTGGAAATTGACAGCGTCTTTATTTCCGGTGGTAAACCGAAGCTCGACGCACGTCTTGTGGGCTTTAACCATTCTGCCCGCTATCGGCCGTGGCTCGTCTTGCGTGATCTTGATACGGACGCGGCGTGTGCTCCTTCGCTCCGTTCACAACTGCTACCCGCTCCGGCCCCGCAGATATACTTGCGCATCGCGGTGCCCACTGTAGAAGCGTGGCTTCTCGCGGACAGGGATAACATCGCGCACTTCCTTGGTATCTCGCCCGCGGTCGTGCCGTCGGGTCCTGAGACGCTTCCACGCCCTAAGCGTACCTTGGTGGATTAGCGCGCAGATCGCGCAAGCGCTTCATCCGCGAGGATCTAGTTCCACGCGAAGGAAGTTCGATGGAGATAGGGTCGGGCTATACTACGCGGATAATTGAATACGTTACTGGCCTTTGGGACCCACGAGCGGCAGCCGAGCGCTCCGATAGCCTTGCTCGATGTATCACTCGACTGGAACAATTGGCGAGATAAATGTGCTTCACGGTCCGCGTTCAGACCACCAGCCGGCCCTACGACATCCACTGGATGCAGCTCTTCACCTTCCGCGACGGACAGATCTCACGCGTGCGCGAGATCTATCGACACCGGCTCGCTGAGGGAAACGGTCGCGCCCGCAGTGGCCTGAAGCGCCGTCCATCCAAAGTCGATCTGCCGCCGCGGGCTTGCCGCGTCGTGATTCCGCCCCGACACCTCGCTCTGGAGGTAGAGTTGGATCAACCGCAGATCGTTTCCGATCCCGCGGTGATGATGGGTAAGCCCGTCGTCGCGGGTACGAGGATCACGGTGGAGCTGATCCTTGAGAAGCTGGCAGCGGGAGAGACTCCGGACGAGATCGTGAGCTCGCACCCGCGACTCACGAGAGAAGCCATCTCGGTGGCGCTCGCCTTCGCCGCCAAGGCCCTCCGGGCGGACACGATCGTACCCGGCACCGGACGCCGCGGCTTGATTCTCCGGCTCCTTTCCCAACACGACATCCGCATCGGCTCGCCATTTCGGCGGGCCGGTTGTACTTTGGGTGATCTCGATCCGGCTCCGAACAGCGAACCGGCGGAAGGAAACGGAAACCGCCCGAGCGAGAAAGCGTGTTCAAGAAGATCCTGGTAGCCAACCGGGGCGAGATCGCCCTCCGCGTCATCCGCGCCGCCCACGAGCTGGGCGTGCAGGCCGTCGCCGTGTACTCCGAGGCCGACCGCCTCGCGCCGCACGTGCTCGCCGCCGACGAGGCGTACCTCATCGGCCCGGCGCCGAGCGCGCAGAGCTACCTCCGCGCCGACGTGCTGATCGAGGTGGCGAAGAAGTCGGGCGCCGAGGCTATCCACCCCGGCTACGGCTTCCTCTCCGAGCGCGCCCCCTTCATCCAGGCCGTGCGCGACGCCGGGCTCGTCTTCATCGGCCCCTCGCCCGAGGCGGTCACCGAGATGGGCGACAAGACCGCCGCCCGCCGCCGCGTCATCGACGCGGGAGTGCCCGTGGTACCCGGCACCAAGGAGGCGCTGGTGGACGCGGTCGAGGCGCGGCGCGTGGCCGGCGGGATCGGCTACCCCGTGCTCCTCAAGGCCGCCGCCGGCGGGGGCGGGAAGGGGATGCGCATCGTCCGCGGCGAGGACGAGATCGAGCGCGCCTTCGAGGCCGCCGGGAACGAGGCGCAGGCCGCGTTCGGCGACCGCTCCGTGTACATCGAGAAGTACCTGGACGGGCCGCGCCACATCGAGATCCAGCTCCTCGCCGACCGGCACGGGAACACCCTCCACCTCGGCGAGCGCGAGTGCTCCATCCAGCGCCGCCACCAGAAGCTGATCGAGGAGGCCCCCAGCGCCGTCCTCACCCCCGAGGAGCGCGCCGCCATGGGCGCCACCGCCGTCGCCGCCGCGAAGGCGGTGGGCTACGAGGGCGCGGGGACCGTGGAGTTCCTGTACCAGGACGGCGAGTTCTTTTTCCTGGAGATGAACACCCGCATCCAGGTGGAGCACCCCGTCACCGAGCTGGTCACCGGGATCGACCTGGTGCAGTGGCAGATCCGCGTCGCCGCGGGGGAGGCGCTCCCGTTCCGGCAGGAGGACGTCACCTTCACCGGGCACGCCATCGAGTGCCGCATCACCTCCGAGGACCCGGCCAACTCCTTCCTCCCCTCCACCGGTCGCATCCAGATGCTGGAGATCCCCGCCGGACCCGGCGTGCGCTGGGAGGGCGGGATCGCGCCGGGGTACGAGGTGGGGCTCTTCTACGACCCCATGCTCGCCAAGCTGATCGTCCACGCGCCCACCCGACTCGAGGCCATCGAGCGGATGAAGCGCGCGCTCGGGGAGCTGCGCGTGGTGGGGGTGGACACCAGCGTCCCCTTCCACCTGCGGGTGATGGACGAGCCGGACTTCCGCGCCGGGAAGCTCCACATCAAGTACCTGGAGGAGCACGAGGAGGAGCTGCTGGGCGCCGCCCCCGACGAGGACGCCCTCCGCGTCGCCGCCCTGGCCGCCGCGCTCCTGGAGGAGGAGACCCGCTCCCGCCGCACCACCGGGCGCGTGCAGTCGGCCGCCGCCGGGGGCGGGAGCCGCTGGCGGAGCACCGGCTGGAGATAAGGGTGCCCGAGCGCAGGGAGGGGAAGGGGCGCCGCAGGGGTCCCAAGCGCCCGCAGGGGGGCGACCGCCGCGCCCCGGCGGTCCGGGTGCGGATCGAGTCCATCGCCGCGGGGGGCGAGGGGGTGGGGCACCTCCCCGACGGGCGGGTGACCTTCGTTCACCGCACCGCCCCCGGCGACCTGGCCGAGGTGGCGCTCACCGAGCGCCGCGACCGCTGGACCCGCGGGCGCCTCCTCCGCGTGCTGGAGCCCTCGCCGGAGCGGCGCGAGCCGCCCTGCCGCTTCTACGCGGAGTGCGGCGGGTGCACCCTGGAGCACATGACCTACGAGGCGCAGCTCCGGGCCAAGGCGCGCATCGTCGCCGACGCGCTCACCCGCATCGGCGGGCTCCCCACGGAGCCGCCGGAGGTGGTCCCCTCGCCGTCGGAGCACCGCTACCGCAACCGCGTCTCCTTCGCGCTGCGGCGCCGCGCGCGCGGCCAGGTGGTCGCGGGCTTCCACGCCCTGGGCGACCCGGACCGCATCGTGGAGCTGGACGGGAGCTGCCTCCTCCCCGAGGAGCCGATCGCCCGCGTCTGGGACGCGCTCCGGGCGCAGTGGGGGCAGGACGCGTCCCGCCTCCCCTCCGGCGACGCGCTCCGCCTGACGCTGCGCGCCAGCGCCGGGGGCGAGGTGTCGCTCCTGGTGGAGGGCGGCTTCTCCCCCGGGCGGCCGCAGGAGCTGATCGACCGCGTCCCCGGGCTGGTGGCCGTGTGGCACCGCCCCGGGACCGCCCCGGCCGAGCTGGTAGGGGGCGCGCCCGGGCTCCCCGAGACGTGGGGCGACGAGACGGTGGAGCTGAGCGGCACCGCCTTCCTGCAGGTGAACCGCGGCGCCGCCGCGCTCCTGGAGGCCCACGTCGTGGAGCGGATCGGCGACCCGGCCGGACTGCGCGTGGTGGACGCCTACTGCGGCGTCGGGCTGCACGCGCGGCGCCTCGCCCGGGCCGGGGCCGCCGTGGTCGGGATCGAGCTGGACCCGGAAGCCGTGGCCGAGGCGCGGCGGAGCGCCCCCGAGGGCGCCGCGTTCGAGGAGGGGCCGGTGGAGGCGCTCCTCCCCGCGCACCTCCCCGCCGACCTGGTGATCCTGAACCCGCCGCGCGCCGGCGTGGCCGCCGAGGTCGCGGAGGCGCTGGCGGCCTCGCCCCCGCGGCGGATCGTCTACGTGTCGTGCAACCCCGCGACGCTCGCGCGCGACCTGAAGCGGCTGGGAGAGAGCTTCCGCGTGGAGAGCGTCCGCTGCTTCGACCTGTTTCCCCAGACGGCGCACGTCGAGACCGTCGTGTCGCTGTCCTCACCGGAGCCCTGACCGCCCCGATGCGCTACTTCGTCACCGTCGGCGACCGAGAGATGGAGGTGGACCTCACCGGGACCACCCCCGTCGTGGACGGCACCCCCGTGCACGCCGAGATGGTCGCCCTCCCCGGCACCCCCGTCCGGCACCTCCTGGTGGACGGCCGCTCGCACGCGTTCGTCGCCCGCCCCTCCGAGCGCCGCGGGCGCTGGGAGATCAGCCTGGGGGGGACGCGCTTCCAGGTGGAGGCGGTGGACGAGCGCACCCGCGCCATCCGCGAGATGACCGGCGGCGCCGACGCCGAGACCGAGAAGACCGTCGTCGCGCCGATGCCCGGGCTGGTGGTGAAGGTGGAGGTGGAGGTGGGGCAGCAGGTCCGCGCGGGGCAGGGGGTGGTGGTGGTGGAGGCCATGAAGATGGAGAACGAGCTCAAGGCACCCGCGGACGGGGTCGTGGCCCGCATCGAGGTGCAGCCCGGGCAGACCGTGGAGAAGGGCGCCACGCTGCTCGTCCTGGAATAGACGCAGGCCACCCCGGGGAGAAGCGCCATGTACCGAGCCATCGAGGACTTCCGCGAGGACTGGCAGTACGAGAGCGAGATGACGCTCCGGGTCCTCCGCGGCCTCACGGACGCCTCGCTGGACCGGCGGGTGACGCCCGAGGGGCGCAGCACCGGCCGCCTGGCGTGGCACCTCACCGCCAGCGTCGCCGAGATGCTGACGCACGCCGGGCTGAGCGTGGACGGCCCCCCCGACGAGACGGAGGAGCCCGCCGTCGCCGCCCGGATCGCCGACGCGTACGAGGAGGTGGCCGCCGACGCGCTGGTGGTGGTGACCTCCAAGTGGAACGACCGCGCCCTGCTGGACGAGGTCCCCATGTACGGGGAGAAGTGGAGGCGCGGGAAGGTGCTCGACGTGCTGATCCTCCACCAGGCGCACCACCGCGCCCAGCTCACCGTGCTGATGCGCCAGGCGGGGCTGGTGGTCCCCGGTTGCTATGGCCCGGCCCGCGAGGAGTGGGCCGCCTTCGGGATGCCCCCCCAGAAGTGAGCCGCCGCGGCGGCGGCACTCCACGCCGGCGGACCCCCGGGTCCGCCGGCGCTTTCTTTTTTCCGACCCATCTCAAGATATATCTTGACAGCACGACCTATCGTAAGATATATCTCAATCGTACGGAGAGAGGCTCGACACCGGCACCAGGAGAGAGCGATGTTCGGTCCATTCGACTGCGGGCCGCGGGGACGCCGCGGGGGCGGGTGGGGGTTCGGGTTCGACCCGGGCGCGATGGGCTTCGGCGGCGGGCCGGGCGGGCCGCCGTGGGGGAGGGGAGGACCGGGGCGGGGGCGGGTGTTCGGCCACGGCGACCTGAAGCTGGTCATCCTCAGCCTGCTGGCCGAAAAGCCCCGCCACGGCTACGAGATCATCAAGGAGCTGGAGGACCGGGTGGGCGGCGCGTACTCCCCCAGCCCCGGGACCGTCTACCCCACGCTCTCGCTCCTGGAGGACCTGGGGTACGCCACCGCGCGCACCGAGGAGGGGAACCGCAAGGTCTACGAGATCACGGACGAGGGCCGCCGCCACCTGGAGGAGAACCGCTCCACGGTGGACGACATCTTCGGCCGGGTGGACGAGGCGGCGTCGTTCCTCTTCGGGCCCGCCATGCACGGCCTGGGCAAGGCCTTCGGCAACCTGGCGCGCGCCACCTTCAGCGGGGGGATGCGCCGCCAGGGGAACGAGGAGTGGGTGCGCCGGGCGCAGGAGATCCTGGAGCGGGCCGCCCGCGACATCGAAGGGCTGAACTGACCGTCCGAAGGGCAGATCGCCACGAAGAACGCCGACGGATGCCACGCGCGTCCGTCGGCGTTATCTTGTCCGCGCGCACCTTCTCAACTCTCGCACCTTCGCACTCCCTGGACATGAGCGACACGCAGGCGATCCCGAACATCGGCGAGGACTCCGGCACGGCGGCGGACGGCAAGGCCGCGTGGACGGAGCGCGCGGTGAGCCCCGCGCTGGCCAAGCACCCGGAGCGGCGCGAGCGGTTCGTCGCCACCAGCGGGGTGGAGGTGGAGCGCCTGTACGCGCCGGAGGACGCGGGGGGGCTGGACTACGGGCGCGACCTGGGGTACCCGGGCGAGTTCCCCTTCACCCGCGGCATCCAGCCCACCATGTACCGCGGCCGCTTCTGGACCATGCGGCAGTACGCGGGGTTCGGGACGGCGGAGGAGACCAACACGCGCTTCAAGCTCCTCCTGGACGCCGGGCAGACGGGGCTCTCCACCGCCTTCGACCTCCCCACGCAGATGGGGTACGACTCGGACCACGGGATGGCTCTGGGCGAGGTGGGGCGCGTGGGCGTGGCCATCGACACGCTGGCCGACATGCGGAAGCTGCTGGACGGGATCCCGCTGGACCGCGTCTCCACCTCCATGACCATCAACGCCACGGCGTCCACGCTCCTGGCGCTGTACATCGCCGTGGCGGACGAGCGGGGCATCCCGCGCGGCAAGCTCTCCGGGACCATCCAGAACGACATCCTCAAGGAGTACATCGCCCGGGGGACGTACATCTTCCCCGTGGAGCCCAGCCTCCGGCTGATCACCGACATCTTCGCGTTCTGCAACGCGGAGGTGCCCAAGTGGAACACCATCTCCATCTCCGGCTACCACATCCGCGAGGCCGGCGCCACCGCCGCGCAGGAGATCGCCTTCACCTTCGCCGACGCGGTGGAGTACGTGAAGCGGGCGATGGACGCCGGGCTGGAGGTGGACCGCTTCGCGCCGCGCCTCTCCTTCTTCTTCGCCTCGCACAACGACCTGTTCGAGGAGGTGGCCAAGTTCCGCGCCGCCCGCCGCCTCTGGGCGCGGCTGATGCGCGAGCGCTTCGGCGCCTCGGACGAGAGCGCCAAGCTCCGCTTCCACACGCAGACCGGCGGGGTGACCCTCCAGGCCCAGCAGCCGCTCAACAACGTGGTGCGCGTGACGGTGCAGGCGCTCGCGGCGGTCCTCGGCGGCACCCAGTCGCTGCACACCAACGGCTACGACGAGGCGCTGTCGCTCCCCACCGCGCAGGCCGCCACGCTGGCGCTGCGCACGCAGCAGGTGCTGGCGTACGAGTCGGGCGCGGCGGACACGGTGGACCCGCTGGCGGGCTCCTACTTCGTGGAGTCGCTGACCACGGCGGTGGAGGAGAAGGCGCGCGAGTACCTGGAGAAGATCGACGGTATGGGGGGCGCGGCGGAGGCCATCGCCTACATGCAGGAGGAGATCCACCGCGCGGCGTACGAGCACCAGATCGCGGTGGAGAACGGGGACCGGACCATCGTGGGGGTGAACCGCTTCGTCACGGAGGACGCGCCGGTGGAGCTGGGGCAGCCCGACTTCTCCGCCCTGGAGCAGTCGCAGCGCCGCCAGCTCGCGGAGATCAAGGGCTCGCGCGACGACGCCGAGGTGCGCGCCCGCCTGGAGGCCATCCGCTCCGCCGCCCGCGGCACCGACAACCTGATGCCGCACATGATCGACGCCGTGAAGGCGATGGTCACGCTCGGCGAGATCAGCGACGCGCTCCGGCAGGAGTGGGGCATGTACCGGCCGGCCTGAAACGGAGGGGCACATGAGCACGATGCGAGCACCGACGGAGACTCCAGGGAGGCTCCGGCTTCCCGACCTGGAAGTGTCCGGATTCCGGGCATTCGACCGCCTAGTGATTCCGCGGCTCGGGCGCGTGAACCTGTTCGTCGGGCCGAACAGTGCCGGTAAGAGCTCGCTCCTAGAAGCGTTGCGCCTGTACGCGAGCGGCGGATCGCCGGGCACTCTCATGGACATCCTCGCCTCGCGTGACGAGATGTCGCCCCGGACTCTGACGCTGAGCGAAGAGGACATCGAGATCCTGACAGCCGCTCTGTCACAGCTCTTCCACCGTTCCGACCCCGACAACACGGTTCGGGAGATCTCGACCGGACCGGTCCGGGGAGAACGAACGACAGTCGAGCGTGGATGGATCGTCCGAGTCACGCTTGATGAACCGCAGCGGTTCGTCACGCAGTTGAGCAACGTCGACCTGATGGGTGGACCGCGGCGTGCGCTCCAGATCGGGAGCACGGCGCAGAAGCGTGTCGTACCGCTCCAGGGTCTGACCTCCTTTCTCCGCGAGGTGCCGTGGCCTGATCAAGTCCCCTCCGTGTACGTAAGCGCGAATGGCCTTGATGCCGCGATGGTGGCCGAGCTTTGGGACAGGATCGCCCTCACGGAACAGGAGGAATCCGTTCTGGACGCTCTCCGGATCATCGCTCCGGTCGAACGTCTGTCACTGGTGGGTGACTACGACGGAAGGGGCGAGCGCAAGCCGCTCGTCAAGGTGCCCGGATCACGGAAGCCGGTACGCCTGCGCAGCCTCGGGGACGGGATGAGCCGTCTCCTCGGAATAGCGCTCGCGCTGGCAAACGCCCGGGGTGGCTTTCTCTTCGTGGACGAGGTGGAGAACGGGCTCCACGTCAGCGTTCAGGACAACGTCTGGCTCGCGATCTTCCGGCTCGCGGAGCAGCTCGACGTGCAGGTCTTCGCGACGACCCACAGCTGGGACGCGATCGTCGGTTTCCAGTACGCCGCCAACCTCAGCGCGGCGGAAGGGATGCTGTATCGTCTGGAGCGCAGGAAGGACGGAAGCATCCTGTCCACAGCCTATTCCGAAAGGGACGCGGAGATCGCTGCCAGGCAACGGATCGAGGTCCGTTGATGGAGACCAGGAACACTTCCCTGCAACGGGTTCTCTGGGTTGAAGGAAAAGACGACGACGCAGTTGTTCAGAGTCTTTGCAAAAGGCACCGAGTTCCCGAGGTCTTCCAGGTCGAAAACAAGGAAGGTATCGACAACATCCGTGAGGGACTCAGCGTCGAGATCCGTAGCCGTCGCCTAGAGTGCTTCGGGGTGGTGGTGGACGCGAATGGAGGTGTACCCGCCCGATGGGCTTCCATCAGGGACACCCTCCTGAACGTAGGATATGAGGACGTGCCGGAACACCTGGCTCCTGGCGGCCTCGTACTCGCTTCTCCTCCGGATCGCCCGCGCTTCGGCGCGTGGCTGATGCCCGACAACACGAGCCCCGGGATGCTGGAGGACTTCGCGGCTCTCCTGGTTCCTGCGGGCGACTTCCTGTGGGCCCACGCCGCGGAAGTCGTCGACGGCATCCCCGATGAGCACCGCCGCTTCACGGACACTCACCGGTCCAAGGCGCTCATCCACACCTGGCTCGCGTGGCAGGAGAAGCCCGGCTCTCCGATGGGCCAGGCGATCGGGCAGGGAAACCTCCGAGCCGATGCCCCGGACGCGCTGCGGCTCGTCGCCTGGCTCCGGCGGCTGATGGTAGACGATGCCCCCGACCGGCCCTGACGGCGCGGAGAGCCCTTGTACTCCACCTGCATCTTCTGCCGGCACCCGCTCGGCGCCAACGAGGCGGTCGAGAGCTTCCCGGTGGGGCGGAAGCTCGCCTTCGACGCGGAGAAGGGACGGCTGTGGGTGGTGTGCCCCACCTGCGGCCGGTGGAACCTGTCGCCGCTGGAGCAGCGGTGGGAGGCGATCGAGGAGTGCGAGCGGAGCTTCCGGGACACGCGGGTGCGGGTCTCCACGGAGCAGGTCGGCCTGGCCCGGCTCGCGGAGGGGACGGAGCTGATCCGCGTGGGGCGCCCGCTGCGCCCGGAGTTCGCGGCGTGGCGCTACGGCGCCCAGTTCGGCGGGAGGGAGCGGCGCGCGCTGCTGAACCTCGCGTCGGCCGCCGGGGTCTCGCTGGGCGTGGCGGGAGCGCTCGCCACCGGCCTCCCGGCCCTCGCCCTCGCGGGGCTCCCCGTCTGGGCCGCGGCCCGGGCGGCGAAGGCGAGGCTCCCCCGCGGGGCGTCGTTTTGGGAGCACCGGGCCGGGGTGCGCGGCCTCCGCGACGACGCGGGCGAGCTTATCGTCCAGGGCAACCGGGCCCTGCTGACGGCGCGCCTGCGCGCCGGGCCGGAGATCGGGCGGGGGTGGACGCTCCGCGTCACCTCGGGGGTATACGACACGGATACGAACTGCTGGGCGGACGAGCGGGAGCACCTCGTCTCCGGGGGCGCCGGGGTCCACGCGGTGGCGATGTTCCTGGCCCGGGCGAACGCCTCCGGGGGCTCGCGCGGCCTGGTGCAGGACGCCGTCCAGCGCATCTCCCGCGCGGGCGACTCGGCCCGCTACTTCGCCCTGGCCGAGAGCGAAGCGCGGCGGATGGGGTGGGGCCACCAGGACGTGTGGAACATGCCCGTCCCGGTGCGCCTCGCTCTGGAGATGGCCGCGCACGAGGACGCCGAGCGCGCCGCCATGGAGGGCGAGCTGGCCGACCTGGAGCACCGCTGGCGCGAAGCCGAAGAGATCGCCGCCATCGCCGACCGCCTGGCGGTCCCTCCCGGAGTCGAGACCCGCCTCGACCAGCTCCGCCACCGCCGGAAGCGCTGACGCCACCATGTACTCCACCTGCATCTTCTGCAACGCGCGGCTCGGCGCCAACGAGGCCATCGAGGAGTTCCCGGTGGGACGGAGGCTCGCCTTCGACGCGGAGAAGGGGCGGCTCTGGGTGGTCTGCCGCGCGTGCGAGCGGTGGAACCTGTCGCCGCTGGAGACGCGCTGGGAGGCGGTGGAGGCCTGCGAGCGCAGCTTCCGCGGCACGCGGATGCGCGCTTCGACGGACAACATCGGGCTGGCGCGGCTGCCGGAGGGAACCGAGCTGGTGCGCATCGGCCGGCCGCAGCGGCCGGAGTTCGCGGCGTGGCGCTACGGCGACCGGTTCGGAGCGCGCGCGCGGAGGACGTGGATACGCGGGATCGCCGCGGGCGGGCTGGGAGCGGCGGCGGCGGGACCCGCGCTCCTCGCCAACCCCATGCTGCTCGCGGGGGCGCCCCTCGCGCTCCTGCTCCTGCTGGTGTGGGGAGACTTTCACTTTCGCCCGTGGAGACGCGCTTCGGGGGCGTACCGGACGCTGCTGCGGAACGACGGCAAGCCGCTGCTCCGCCACCGGGACGAGACGGTCCAGGGCGCCCGCGTCCTGCCGGACGCGGAGAACCGCGCCGGGTGGCAGCTGGAGGTGAGGACCGACCGCTTTCTGACCGCCGCCGGCGGGCGCAGGCAACACCGGCTCGTCGGCCCCGCCGCGATGCAGGCCGCCTCGGTGATCCTGGCCCACGCCAACGCGTGGGGCGCGTCCCGGCGAGGCGTGCAGGCCGCGGTGGCGCACCTCGAAGCCGCGGGCGGCCCGGAGCGGTGCATGAAGGAGGTCGCGAAGGACGCCCGGAAGACGGGCCGGGGCGACCGCGACCTCTGGAAGCTGCCGCACGAGATCCGCCTGGCCATGGAGATGGCCGTCCACGAGGACTCCGAGCGCCGCGCCATGGAGGGCGAGCTCGCCGAGCTGGAGCGCCGCTGGCGGACCGCGGAGGAGATCGCCGCCATCGCCGACCGCCTCGCGGTGCCCGCCTCCGTCGAAGCCTTGCTCGACCAGCTCCGCCGCCGGCTGAAGCGCTGACGCCGCCCGGCGTAGGGGGCCGGGCGCCTGCACGACGGAAGCGGGTCTTTGTCCTGCGTCCGCCGGAGCCGGCTACTTGCCGATCTCGTACCGGATCTCCCGTTCCTCATCGCCGCGCCGCACCCGCATCACGACCCTGGAGCCGGGCTGGACGTCACGGAAAAGAGGGGAGCGCCGGCCGTCGCGGCCGTTCACGGAAACGATCACGTCACCCGCGCGTATCCCCGCGCGCGCGGCGGGCGAGCCCTCGACGAGCGCTGCGACCTTCGGGTAGTCACGTGCAACCCAGCCCGACGGAGTGCGGACCAGGCCGGTCTCCCACTTGAAGGAGAAGCCGGGATCCAGGCCCCTCCCCGAACCCGGTGTGCTGACTACCTGCTGGGCGGACAGGCCGGACGGAAGAACGGGCTGCGCCGCAGCGCCGACGAGCAGCAGGCCAAGGAGTGGAAAGGCGAACTTCATGACGGCCTCCGGGGAGTTCTGAGATCTCTGCTGACGCCCGGAGCGCGCTACCCGCCCCGGATCGGTTACTTCACGAGAAGGACTAGCCGCAGCTGACGCTGGCCCAGTCCCAGGTGCCGTCGCTGTAGCAGTTGATCACGCCACTGCCGGAGCCGCTGCAGATGTCGCCGAGGTCCGAGATCGCCGCCTTGACCGAAGAGGTGGGGCAGCCGGCGAACGAGGCCGACGCGGGCTGCGGAGTGGTGAGCAGCAGGGCGCCGCCCAGGATGGTGAGGACCGAGGTGGTGGACACGAGGAATCGGGTTCTGGGCATGAGGTGCTCCGAAGTGGCGTGAAATGAGGAAAAGGCGGGATCGGATCGTTCGACGGTCCGGCGTGGGCAGCGCACGCAGAAGCAGCATAGTTCCCGCAACTTCAAATGTCAACGTTTGTCCTCCAGGGGGTGCGTAAATCACGAAAGTCTTGTTTTTACTTGCGATTGCGTTACCGTCAACACATCTGCGTTTTCCCGCCGGAACCACCCGCAGGCACCCCGCGGACCCGTACCGACTGGCGCCCCTTCGCCCCCGGAGAGCCCCGTTGTTCGCATTCCCCGCCTTCCGACCACGTGGCGCCAGGACCGCCGCCGCCCTTCTCGCGATCTTCCTTGCTGCGGTCCTGGCCTCTCCACCCGGAGCCGGGGCGCAGGGGGGCCAGGGAGACAGGCAGGTCGCCGGACGTGTCCTGGACGAGCGGGGCGCCCCGATCCCGGGAGTCACGGTGACGATGACCTCCGTGGCCACCGGTGCCGTGGGGAGCACGGTGACCACGGGGGACGGACGATATTCCTTCGCCGCCCCGGGGGGTGAGCGTCACGAGCTCCGGGTTCGCCGCATCGGGTACTACGCGCTCGTCGTCGAGGTGGCGTTCCCTCCCGGTGCTCTCCACGTCGAGCAGGACCTGCGCCTGACCCCTTCGGCGGTCGCGATCGCTCCCCTGGAGGTGAGGACCGTCAGGCCGGTCGGGCGCCCGCTGGCCCCCCGGACGCCGGGCGGCCAGGACCTGGCGGAGCACGCGGCGCTCCTCCTCAACCTCCCCGTGCAGCCGGGGGACCTGAACGGCGTCGCCGCGCTCCATCCTGGAGTCTTCTCACTCGGCGGGGACCGGGGGGTGGTGATGGGAGGGCAGCCCCCGTCACAGAGCAGCACGACACTGGACGGTGCGAGCTACGGGGCGACTTCGCTCCCGTCGGAAGCTCTCGCCAGCGCGGCCGTGATCACGAGCACCTTCGATCCCGCGCGGGGTCAGTTCTCGGGTGGGCAGATCGCGGCGACGACGCTGAGCGGGACCAACCTGTTCGGAGGCGCCGCCCGCTTCCGCTTCAGCGACCCGGCTCTGCAGGCCGCCGTCCCCTCCCAGGAAACCGGCCTCCTCGGCGCCTCGGGCGGCGCGGGCGGCGCGCTGGTCCCCGACCGTTTCTTCTGGTACGGTGCCGGCGAGGTCACGCGGCGATGGGACCCCCTGCTCACCCTGGACAACGCCGATTCCGGGGCGATGCGCGAGCTCGGGATCGACGCCGGCGCGGCGCAGCGCCTGCGCGGGATCGTGGGGAGCTATCCCCGCCGGCCCGAGCTTCCCGGCGCGAAGCGGCACCAGGACCTCGCGACCGGCCTCCTGCGGCTGGACTACCTGGCGCACGACGATCACGTGCTGATGGTCCGGGGCGACTTCCGGAGCAGGGTGGCCGGGAGCGTGGGGGAGCAGCCCTTCGCGCTCAGCGGGAGCGGCGTCGAGCTCCGCGACCGGTCGGGCGGCGCGCTGGCGCAGCTGACCTCTTTCTTCGGCGACGCGCGCAACGAGCTGCGCCTCTCGGCGCGGGAGAGCGGCCAGGACCGGACCCCCTACCTCTCGACGCCCACGGGGGAGGTGCTGGTGCGGCTGGCCGGGGAGGGCGGCGAGAGCGGGAGCACCCGCCTTCGCTTCGGACCCGGCACCTTCGGAGAGGGGACCTCGAGCTCCTCCCTCCTCGAGGCTTCGGACGAGCTCGCGTTCTCCATCGGGGAGCGGCACCGGGTGAAGCTCGGCTTCCTGGCGAACCGCGAGAGCGCCGCGCGCAGCGGCGCCGCGAACACCTCCGGCACGTTCAGCTTCGCCAGCCTCGCGGACCTGGAGGCCGGCCGCCCGAGCGCCTTCTCGAGGACTCTCGGGCAGAGGACCGGCCGGGCCGAGTCGGAATACCTGGCGCTCTTCGCGGGGCACCTCTGGCAGCCGCGCGGCGACCTGAGGATGATCTACGGGCTCCGGGTCGAGGGGCGCCGCTATCCGCGGCCCGGGGAGGACGGGAGCGACCCCGCTCCCCTGTTCGGCCTGGTCCCGGGCTCGATTCCCTCCGAATGGGGCGTCAGTCCGCGCGTCGGCTTCTCCTACGATCCGCCGGGGGCGAAATGGGACCTGCGCGGCGGGGTGGGCGAGTTCCGGGGGAAGCTCCCGGTCAGCGCTCTCGCCGACGCCCGGGGCGAGAGCGGGACGCCCGGCGCCACCCGGCTCCTCTGCCTCGGAGCGGCGGCTCCCCGCCCGGACTGGGACCGTTTCCTCGCCAGCCCCGGAGAGATCCCCGAGGCCTGCTCGGACGGACAGGCGTACCTCGCCAGCAACCTCCCCCGGACCACCCTGTTCGAGAACGGCCTGGGAGCGCCACGTACCTGGCGTGCCCAGCTGTCCTGGAACTGGAGCGGCGCGCTCCCCGTCGGCTACCTCGGGCTGAACGCGGAGGCGGGGTGGGCCCGCGGGCTCTCCCAGCCGCTCGCCCGCGACCGGAACTTCGCGGCGCTCGCCGGCTTCTCGCTCCCCGACGAAGCCGGCCGGGCGGTGTACGTCCCCGCGTCCGGGATCGACCCCGCCTCCGGGAGCATCGGCCTCGCGCCCTCCCGCCTGGACCCGACGCAGGGAACGGTGCGGCTGGTGAGCGGCAGGGGCCGCTCCACCGTGGCCGACTTCAAGCTGACCGCGTACCTGTGGACCAGCGGGCTGAGGCTGGTCTACCTGAACTACACGTACACCCGGGCCAGGGACGAGGTGGGGGAGATGTCCGCCCCCTGGCAGTTCTCCGCGCCGCTCTCCCCGGGCGTTCCGGGCGGTGTGGTCCGCGGCGTGAGCGACCTGGAGCGGCGGCACCTGCTCCAGGCGCAGTACACCCAGCCGTTCCGCCGCTGGCCCGGCGAGGTGGGGATCGTCGCCCGCCTCGCTTCCGGTCAGCCGTACACCCCTCAGGTCGACCGGGACGTGAACGGGGACGGCCTGGCCAACGATCCCGCCTTCGTGTTCGATCCCGGCGCGGTGCGCGACTCCACGCTCCGGGCCGGCCTGGAAGGGCTGCTCTCCGGCTCATCGGACGTCCGGAGCTGCCTGCGCGAGCAGCTCCGGCGCATCGCCGCGCGGAACAGCTGCCGCGGGCCCTGGACGGCGGACTTCGACGTGCAGGCCAGCTTCTGGCCGCGCCAGGAGCGCGTCTCGCGCCGGCTGACCCTTTCGGTCGACGCCTCCAACCTGCTCGCGGGGCTGGACCGCACGCTGCACGGGCCGTCCGGCCTGCGCGGGTGGGGACGGATGCGGTACCCGGATCCCGTTCTGCTGTACGTCCGCGGCTTCGAGCCCGGGAGCCGGGCCTTCCGGTACGAGGTGAACCGCAACTTCGGCGGCGCGGCCGACGGCGAGCTCCTCTTCGGGCAGCCGTTCACGCTCACCCTGCAGGCCCGGTGGACCTTCGGTACCGATCCCGTGCGACAGCCGCTCCTGAGCCGGGTGGCCGGGATGAGGGCGACCGGCCGGACCGCGCGCGAGGTACGCACCGAGCTGGCGAGGACGGTTCCCAACCTCGCCGCGCAGGTGCTGGCGCTGGACGACACGCTCCGCCTCGGCCTGAGCGAGGACCAGAAGGAGCGCCTCCGGGCACAGGCCGACTCCTTCGGCGTCCGCCTCGCACCGGTCGTCGACTCCCTGGCCGCCGCCGTCGAGGCCGACGAGACCTCGTCGGACCCCCGGGCCGCGAGGGAGGCCCGTACGCGCAAGGCGGTGCTGGCGCGCGATGCGCAGGCCGTGCTCGACGCCGCGGGACAGGCCCTCCGCGGCGCGCTCACCCGGGAGCAGTGGCAACGCCTGCCGCTCGCGATCCAGCAGCCGGCCTCCCAGATCCTCTCCGACCGGAAGGGGTTCCGGACCCGGGGGAGCGACTGGTGACGGGATCGTCCTCCCGACCCGTCGCGCGCACACCCTGAAGGGTAGTCCCCGGACTCTCCCGGCTCCCCCACCCCCGCCGTTGCCCCCATGGGAGCGGCGGGTTATGTTACGCGGGTTTGTGTCCGAATCGAGACGCCGTCCTGTCCAGGCAGAAAACGCAGCCGTAAACCATGCCCACGTACGAGTACCGCTGCCCGTCCTGCGGGAGCGAGTTCGAGAAGTTCCAGCGGATGTCCGACGAGCCCGTGGCCGAGTGCCCGAGCTGCGGCGCCGCCTCCGAGCGCAGGCTCTCCGGCGGCGCCGGGCTCCTGTTCAAGGGCTCCGGCTTCTACATCACCGACTACCGCAGCGACAGCTACAAGAAGGCCGCCTCCGCCGAGGGGGGAGGCTCCTCCTCCGGCGGGTCGGAGTCCAAGCCGTCGTCCTCCGACTCCAAGCCGTCCGGCGGGTCCTCGTCCGGGGCCAAGAGCGCCGAGTAGATGCCCGCCGACAAGCTGCGCGGCGAGATCGCCCGGGTGCTCCGGGGGATGGGGGTGGACGATCCGGGACCCATCGGGCTGGACCGGCCGCGCAACCCGGAGCACGGGGACTTCGCCAGCAACGTCGCCATGGCCCTCGCCAAGCGGCTGGGGCGCCCCCCGCGGCAGGTGGCCGAGGAGATCGTGCAGCGCATGGACCGCGGCGCGGCGGGGGTGAGCGGGGCCGAGGTGGCGGGGCCGGGGTTCATCAACTTCCGCCTGGTGCAGGACTACCTCCACCAGGGGCTCGCCGAGATCCTGGCGAAGGACGCCGCCTACGGGCGCTCCGACGCCGGGCAGGGACAGCCGGTGGTGGTGGAGTTCGTCTCCGCCAACCCCACCGGACCGCTCCACATCGGCCACGGAAGGCAGGCCGCGCTGGGAGACGCCGTCTCCGAGCTGATGGCGTGGACCGGGTGGAAGGTGCACCGCGAGTACTACTACAACGACGCCGGGGAGCAGATCGGGAAGCTGGCCCGCAGCGTCTGGGCGCGCTACCAGCAGGCGTGCGGCCGCGACGTCCCCTTCCCGGAGGACGGCTACCACGGCGAGTACGTGACCGAGATCGCCCGCGCGCTGCAGGGCGAGGAGGGCGAGCGCTGGGCCGGCGACGACTCCCCCGAGGCCTTCGACGCCATGCGGCGCTTCGCCGTGGGGCGGCTGATGGGGGAGATCGAGCGCGACCTGCACGAGTTCCGCGTCCGCTTCGACGAGTACTTCCTGGAGTCGTCGCTGTACACGGGGGGCGGGGTGGAGGACACCATCCGCCGGCTCCGCGCGACCGGGCTGGCCTACGACCTGGACGGCGCGACCTGGCTCCGCACCACGGAGTACGGGGACGACAAGGACCGGGTGATGGTCAAGAGCACCGGCCACCCCACCTACTTCCTCCCCGACGTGGCCTACCACGTGTCCAAGTGGGAGCGGGGGTTCCACCGGGCCATCAACGTGCAGGGCGCCGACCACCACGGCACCATCGCGCGGGTGCGCGCCGGGGTGCAGGCGCTGGGGCTCCCCGCCGGCTACCCGGAGTACGTGCTGCACCAGATGGTGCTGGTGATGCGGGGCGGCCAGGAGGTCAAGTTCTCCAAGCGGGCCGGGGGGTACTCCACGCTCCGCGACCTGTACGAGGAGGCGGGCGTGGACGTGACGCGCTACTTCTTCCTGATGCGCCGCGCCCGAGTCGCAGCTCACCTTCGACCTGGACCTGGCGCTGGAGCAGTCCGACCGCAACCCGGTCTACAAGGTCCAGTACGCCCACGCCCGCATGTCCTCCATCTTCCGGCGCGCCGGGGTGGAGGCGGCGGAGATCGACGCCGCGGCCGCCGACCCGGGGCTCCTGGCGCACGACTCCGAGACCGGGCTGGTCAAGCTCCTCCTCCGCTTCCCGGAGGAGGTGGGCTCGGCGGCCGAGGGGCACGCGCCGCACGCCGTCTGCGCCTACCTGGAAGAGGTGGCGGGCGCCGTCAACTCGTGGTACCACGCCGGGAACCTCGACCCCGCGCTGCGCGTGGTCGGCGTCCCCGAAGAGCTGTCCCGCGCGCGGCTGGTGCTGGCGCGCGCCGTCCAGATCGTCCTCCGCAACGGGCTCGCCCTCCTCGGGATCACGGCTCCCGAGCGGATGGAGCGCGCCGAATCCGACACCTGATCCCCCATCCATGTCACTTCTCGTCGTCGGCAGCGTGGCGCTCGACACCGTCGAGACGCCCTTCGGCCGCGCGGACGACGCCCTGGGCGGCTCCGCAACCTTCTTCTCCGCCGCGGCCTCCCTGCTTCTGCCCGGTGCAGCTCGTCGGCGTGGTCGGCGACGACTACCCCACGGAGGCGCTCGGCTTCCTCTCCGAGCGCGGGGTGGACCTCCGCGGGCTGGAGCAGGCGCAGGGCGAGAGCTTCCGCTGGTCGGGCGTCTACAGCTACGACCTGAACTCCCGCGAGACGCTGGAGACCCGCCTGGGCGTCTTCGCCGACTTCGCCCCCAAGATCCCCGGGGAGTTCCGCGACGCGGAGTGGGTGTTCCTGGGGAACATCGACCCGGAGCTGCAGCTCGAGGTGCTGGACCAGGTGCGCACGCCGAAGTTCGTGGCGTGCGACACCATGAACCTGTGGATCGACATCAAGCGCGACCGGCTCCTCGACCTGCTCGCGCGGGTGGACCTCCTCCTGGTCAACGACGCCGAGGCGCGGCAGCTCTCCGGCGACCACAACCTGGCCCGCGCCGCGCGGTGGATCCAGTCGCGCGGCCCGCGCTACCTGATCATCAAGAAGGGGGAGCACGGGGCCATCCTCTTCACCCCGCAACTCGGTGTTCTTCGCGCCGGGCTACCCGCTGGAGGAGGTGTTCGACCCCACCGGGGCGGGCGACTGCTTCGCGGGCGGGTTCATGGGGCACCTGGCCCAGTGCGGGCGCATGGAGGACGCCGACCTGCGCCGCGCCGTGATCTACGGCTCGGTGATGGGGTCGTTCGCCGTGCGAGCGCTTCTCGGTGGAGCGCCTCAAGGACCTCACCTCGGAGGAGGTGGAGGAGCGGGTGCGGCACTTCCGCGAGATGACCGTCCTTCGAGCTCCCGGTGGCCGCCGGCGCCGGTGTCTGAGACGGGGCTCTCCTACCGGGACGCCGGCGTCGACATCGACGCGGCGCACCGCGCCATGCGCGGGGTGGCGGAGCTGGTGCGCTCCACGGCCACCCCGGACACCCTCTCGGAGCTGGGCTCCTTCGGCGGGCTGTACCGGGTGCCGGGGGACGTGCGGCAGCCCCGTGCTGGTGGCCAGCACGGACGGGGTGGGGACCAAGCTGAAGATCGCCTTCCTGGCCGGCCGGCACGGCACGGTGGGGGAGGACCTGGTGAACCACTGCGTCAACGACATCCTGGTGCAGGGCGCCCGCCCCCTCTTCTTCCTGGACTACGTGGGGGTGGGGAAGCTGGAGCCGGGGACGGTGGAGGCGGTGGTGGAGGGGGTGGCCCGCGGGTGCCGCGCCAACGGGTGCGCGCTCCTGGGCGGGGAGACGGCGGAGATGCCGGACTTCTACGCCGCGGGGGAGTACGACATCGCCGGGACCATCGTGGGGATCGTGGACGAGGAGCGGGTCCTGGACGGCCGCGCCGTCCGCGCCGGGGACGCCCTGGTGGCGCTCGCCTCCTCCGGGCTGCACACCAACGGCTACTCCCTGGCCCGGCGGATCGTCTTCGAGCGGATGGGGCTCGACGGTGGACGACCCCTTCCCGGGCGAGGACGGGAGCGTGGCCGACGTGCTGCTGCGCGTGCACCGCTCCTACCTCCGGCCGCTCCGCCCCCTGCTGGAGCGCGGCGAGATCCGCGGGCTGGCGCACGTCACGGGCGGCGGGCTCGTCGACAACGTGCCGCGCGTCCTCCCGGAGGGGGTGGACGCGCGCTTCGACCTGTCCTCCTGGGACGGTACCGGAGCTCTTCCGCGTCCTCCAGCGGGAGGGCGGGGTGGAGCGGGACGAGATGTTCCGCGCCTTCAACATGGGGGTGGGGATGGTGGCCGTGGTCGCGGCGGACGCCGCGGACGGCGTGGTGCGGGAGCTGAACGGAGCCGGGGAGACCGCCTGGATCGCCGGCGAGGTGGTGCCGGGAGACCGCCGGGTCGTCCTGGCCTGACGAGGAGGGGAAGGGAAGACGATGACGACGACGAAGCGGATCGGAATGGTCCTGGCCGGGGTGGCGCTCGCAGCCGCGCCGGCCCTTTCGCAGGGGCTGGCCGCCCCGTGCGGCGACCCGCGCGTCCCCGCCGGGGCGCGGGAGAACTGCGTGGTCGTGGCGCAGGCGGTGGAGTCGGCGCAGCCGCAGCTCGGCATCCTGCTGGCGGGCGGCAACCCCACCCTGGGCACGGCCAGCACCGGCGGCATCCGCCTGGGAGTGCTCCCGCGCGTGAGCGCCTCGGCCAAGGCCAACCTGGTGTTCATCCGCCTCCCGGACATCCTGGCGGAAAGCGCCGGGGGCGCCGTGCAGCGGCTCAACGACGCCACGGGAATCCCGGCGCCCGCGCTCTCGGGAACCGTCTCCCTGGGCGTCTTCCCGGGGGTGAGCGTCGCTCCCACCATCGGGGGGATCGGCGCCGTGGACCTGCTGGGGAGCGCCACCTGGCTCCCGCTGGCGACCTTCGACACCGAGGGCTTCAGCGCGGGGAGCGTCCCCGACTTCGCCTACGGGATCGGGGCGCGCGTCGGGATCCTGCGCGAGTCGTTCACCATGCCGGGGATCTCCGTCTCGCTGATGTACCGGAAGCTGGACGAGCTGTCCTACGGCGACGTGTGCGAGCGCCCCGCGCCGGTGCTGCAGCCCGCGGAGGGGGACGGCTACACCGCCGAGGGCGGCTTCTGCACCGTCGACGGCGACCCCGGCGAGTTCCGGCTCGACCTGACCGACTGGAGCACCCGCGCCGCCGTCAGCAAGCGGCTCTTCGGCCTGGGCCTCACGGCGGGAGTGGGGTACGACCGCTTCGCGAGCGACGTGGGCTTCGGGCTCCGCACCCCGTGCCTCTCGGCGGGCGCCCAGGGATGCTACGCCCGCTTCTCCGACCTGGAGGTCGACGCCGACCGCTGGTCGGGGTTCGTGGACGGCTCCTTCACCGCGCTCTTCGCCACGCTGGCCGTGGAGCTGGGGTGGCTGCAGGGGACCGAGCCGCTCCCCGCCTTCGACGAGCTGGCGAGCGACTTCGACCCGAAGAAGGGTACCTTCTTCGGGAGCGTCGGCGTCCGGCTCGCGCTGTAGCGTGTCCGACGCGGAGTGGATGCGACGGGCGCTCGCGCTCGCCGCGGGGGGGTGGGGGCGGGTTGCGCCCAACCCGCTGGTGGGGGCCGTCGTGGTCCGCGACGGACGGTCCGTCGGCGAGGGGTTCCACGCGGAGTACGGGCGCCCCCACGCCGAGGTGGAAGCGCTCCGCGCCGCCGGCGAGGCCGCCCGCGGGAGCACCCTGTACGTGACGCTGGAGCCCTGCGCCCACACGGGGAAGACGCCGCCGTGCACCGACGCGATCCTCGCGGCCGGCGTGCGGCGCGTCGTCTTCGCGGCCTCCGACCCCAACCCGAAGGCCGCGGGCGGGGGCGAGGTGCTCCGCGCCGCGGGGGTGGAGGTGGCGGCGGGAGTGGAGGAGCGCGCCGCGCTGGACCTGAACGGCGCCTTCTTCCACGCGCACGCCCCCGCGGGCGCCGAGCGCCCCTGGACCGAGCTCAAGCTGGCGCTCTCGCTGGACGGCCGGGTAGCCGACCGCGAGGGGCGCTCCGCCTGGATCACCGGGGAGGCCGCCCGCGCCGAGGTGCACCGGATGCGCGCCGGGTTCGACGCCGTGGCGGTGGGGATCGGGACGGCGCTCGCCGACGACCCGAAGCTGACCGTCCGCGGCCCCGCGGAGCCGCGCGTCCCCCCCGCGCGGGTGGTCTTCGACCGCCGCCTCCGCCTCCCCCGCGACGGGTACCTGGCGCGGACCGCGCGCGAGGCCCCGGTGGTGGTGGTGGGCGCCGGGGACGCCCCCGCGGAGCGCCGCGAGGCGCTGGAAGCGCTCGGCGTGCGCGTCCTCCTGGCCGACGGGCTGCGGGCGGGGCTGCGCGCCCTCCGCGAAGCGGGGATCGCCTCGCTCCTCTGCGAGGGGGGCGCGCTCCTGACCGGGTCGCTCCTGGAGGCGGGGCTGGTGGACCGGCTGCAGCTCTTCTACGCCCCGCTCCTCCTGGGCCCCGAGGCCGAGAGCCCCTTCGGGCGGCTGGACAGCCCCCCCATCGGCGAGGCGCCGCGCTGGCGGCACCTGCGCACGGAGGCGTTCGGGCCCGACACCCTGGTCACCCTGGCGCGGGAGTAGGCGGTGTTCACCGGGATCGTGGAAGAGGTGGGGACCGTGGACGCGGTCCGCGCCGGCGGGAAATGGCGTGGAGATCGACATCCACGCGAGGAAGGTCCTGGAGGGGATCGCCCACGGGGACAGCATCGCCGTGGACGGCGTCTGCCTGACGGCCGTGTCGTTCACGGAGGACTCCTACACCGTCCAGGCGGTCGCCACCACGCTGGAGCGGACCACGCTGGGCGATCTCGCGCCGGGGCGGAGGGTGAACCTGGAGCGCGCCGTGGCGCTGGGGACCCGGCTGGGAGGGCACCTGGTGCAGGGGCACGTGGACGGCGTGGGGGAGGTCCTCTCCGTGGTCCCGCGCGACGAGCTGGTGCTGGTGGACTTCACCCTCCCGGAGGAGGTGGACGAGGTCACCATCCTGCACGGCTCCATCACCGTGGACGGCGTCAGCCTCACGGTGAACGCCCTTCCCGCGCCCGGAACGGCCCAGGTGTCCATCATCCCCTACACCCGGGAGCACACCACCTTCGCCGGCCTGCGGCCGGGCGCGCGGGTGAACCTGGAGGGGGACCTGATCGGGAAGTACGTGCGGCGGCTGGCGCGGCGCCCCGCGCCGGACCTCCCGGGCGCAGCGGGGTACTAGGGGGTACTAGAAAGAAGCCGCCGGGGGACCTATCTTCCCGGCGGCGACTTCTTTATCAGCCGTGACGAGCCATGCCATTCGACCGCGTCGAAGACGCTATACAGGACATCCGCGACGGGAAGATGGTGATCGTCGCGGACGACGAGGACCGCGAGAACGAGGGCGACCTCGTCTGCGCCGCCTCCGCCGTCACGCCGGAGATCATCAACTTCATGGCGATGCACGGCCGCGGGCTCATCTGCCTGGCGCTCACCAGCGAGCGCGCGGACGAGCTGGACCTGCGCCCCATGAGCGAGTTCAACACCGAGGCGCAGGGGACGGCCTTCACCGTGTCGGTGGACGCCGCGGCCAAGTACGGGGTGACCACGGGGATCAGCGCCTGGGACCGGGCCAAGACCATCGAGGTGTGCCTGGACCCGGACGCGAAGCCCGCCGACCTGCGCCGCCCCGGCCACGTCTTCCCCCTGCGCGCGCGCCCGGGCGGCGTGCTGCGCCGCGTGGGGCAGACCGAGGCCTCGGTGGACCTCGCGCGCCTGGCCGGGCTCCCCCCCGCGGGCGTGATCTGCGAGATCCTGAACGACGACGGCACCATGGCGCGCCGCCCGGAGCTGGAGGTGTTCGCCCGGCGAGCACGGCCTCCGCTTCATCACCGTGGCGCAGATCGTCGCGTACCGGCTCCAGCGCGAGCGGCTGGTGCGCGCGCGAGGCGGAGGCCAACATCCCCACCCCGCGCGGCGACTGGCGGATCATCGCCTACCGCAACGAGGTGGACCAGCTCGAGCACGTGGCCATGGTCAAGGGCGACGTGGAGGACCGGGAGGGGTGACTGGTGCGCATGCACTCGGAGTGCCTCACGGGGGACGTGTTCCACTCCCTGCGCTGCGACTGCGGCGAGCAGCTGGACGCCGCCATGCGGGCACATCGAGGAGGAGGGCGCCGGCGTGATCGTCTACCTGCGGCAGGAGGGGCGGGGGATCGGGCTGGTGCACAAGCTGCGCGCGTACGCCCTGCAGGACGAGGGGATGGACACGGTGCGAGGCCAACGAGGCGCTGGGCTTCCAGCCCGACCTGCGCGACTACGGCATCGGCGCGCAGATCCTGCTCGACCTGGGGCTCTCCTCCATCCGCATCCTGACCAACAACCCCAAGAAGATCGTGGGGCTGGACGGGTACGGGCTCTCGGTCGAGGAGCAGGTTCCCCTGCGCGTGGCACCGAACCCGCACAACCGGGCGTACCTGCGACACCAAGCGCGACAAGCTGGGCCACCTCCTCCCCGCCTGAGGGCGGGGAGCGGCCGAACACGGAGCGAGGATGATCAGAGCACACGGGGATGCTGCGGCGGGGACGGGCGGCGGTTCGGGATCGTCGTCAGGCGCTTCAACGACCTGGTGACCCGGCAGCTCCTGGCGGGGGCGCGCGACTGCCTGGTGCGCCACGGGGTGTCGGACGACGCCATCGAGGCGGTGTGGGTCCCGGGCGCGTGGGAGATCCCCGGCGCGCTCCGCCGACTCGCGCGCGCGCGGGCGCTTCGACGCGCTGATCGCGCTGGGCTGCCGTGATCCGCGGGGCGACGCCGCACTTCGACTACGTGGCCGGGCAGGCCGCCGCCGGCGTCGCCGCCGTGGGCGGCCGAGGCGGACGTCCCGGTCGTGTTCGGGGTGCTCACCACGGACAGCATCGAGCAGGCGATCGAGCGGGCGGGGACCAAGGCCGGGAACAAGGGGTGGGACGCGGCGCTCGCCGCCCTGGAGATGGCCGACCTGTACGCGCGCCTGGACGGGGAGGGGCCGGGTGCGGATCGCGTAGCCGGGCGCGCGGCCTGGGCGCTCCAGGCGCTCTACGCCTGGGAGCACGCGCGGCGCCGACGCCGGAGGCCGCGGTGCGCACCCTGCTCAGGACCTGTTCGCGCAACCTCCGCGTCTCGCCGCAGAACCGCCCCTACGCCGAGGTGCTGGTCCGCCTGGTGGGGGTCAACCTGCAGCGGATCGACCGCTCCATCGAGGACGCGCTCACCAACTGGCGCCTGGAGCGGCTCTCGGTGATCGACCGCAACGTGCTGCGCCTGGGCGTGGCCGAGATGCTCTTCGTGGACGACGTCCCCCCGCGGCTCACCATCCGCGAGATGGTGCGCCTGGCGGAGAAGTACGGCACGCACGAGAGCCCCCGCTTCGTGAACGGCGTGCTCGACGCCGTGATGCGCGTGGTGGCGCCCGGGAGGCTTCGGCGCCGGGAGAGGGCGCGGACGCGCGGTGAAGCTCCTGGTCGTCAACTGGCAGGACCGGCCAACCCGCAGTCGGGCGGCGCCGAGATCCACCTCCACGAGATCTTCGGGCGGCTCGCCGCGCGCGGGCACCAGGTGACGCTGCCTGGCCTCCGGGTGGAAGGGCGCGCCGCAGCGGGAGCGGCTGGACGGGATGCGAGGTCCACCGGGTCGGGGGGCGCCACACCTTCAACGCCCGCGCGCCCGGCGTACTACCGCCGGCACCTGGCCGCGGGAGCGCTTCGACGTGGTGGTGGAGGACGCTGAACAAGGTCCCCCTCTTCACCCCGCTCTGGGCGGGGCGGCCGTGCGTCCTCCTGGTGCACCACCTGTTCGGCGCGACGGCGTTCCGGGAGGCCTCGGTCCCGGTCGCGGCGGCCACCTGGCTCCTGGAGCGCCCCATCGGCCGGGTGTACCGCGGCCGCCCGGCGCAGGCCATCTCGCGAGAGCACCGCGGACGACCTGGTGGAGCGCGGGCTGCACCCCTCCGACCTCCGGGTGATCTACCCGGCGTGGACCTGGGCTTCTACACGCCCGACCCGGCGGTCCCGCGCGCGGCCGAGCCCACCTTTCTGTACCTGGGGCGGCTGCGCCGGTACAAGGGCGTGCGAGCCGGTCATCCGCGCCGTGGCCGCGCTGCGCGACCGGGGCGACGCGGGTCCGCCTGCGGGTGGGCGGGAAGGGGCGAGTACGAGCCCGAGCTGCGCCGGCTGGCCGCGGAGCTCCGCGTGGAGGACCGGGTGAAGTTCCAGGGCTTCGTGAGCGAGGAGCGGAAGCGGGAGCTGTTCCGGACCGCGTGGGCCAACGTCTTCCCCTCGCCCAAGGAGGGGTGGGGGATCACCAACGTGGAGGCCGCCGCCTGCGGCACCCCCACGGTGGCGAGCGACGCCCCCGGGCTGCGCGAGTCGGTGATGGACGGGCGGACCGGCGTCCTGGTCCCCCACGGGAGCGTGGAGGCGCTGGCCGACGCCCTGGGAGGGCTGGCCGCGGCGCCGGAGCGGGTGGCGGAGCTGGGGCGCGCGGCGCTCGACTTCGCGCAGGGCTTCACCTGGGACCGCACGGCCGACGAGACCGAGGCTCACCTCCTCTCCGTGGCCGCCGACACCGAAGGAGCGGAATGAACCGAGCCCGTACCCGATGCGCCCGCTGACCGTCGAGGAGCTCCTCCGCCTCAAGCGGGACGCGCTCGCCCTGGAGCTGCTCACCGACGAGCGCGGGCTGGGCCGCACCATCGGCGGCCCCGACATCTCCAGCCCGGGGCTGGTGCTGACCGGCTACACCGAGCGCTTCCCCGCGGAGCGGATGCAGGTGCTCGGCGAGACCGAGGTGGCGTTCCTGGAGTCGCTGGACGAGGAGCGGCGCAGGCAGGCCATCGAGGTGTTCTTCTCCTTCAGCCTCCCCGTGGTCTTCGTCACCAAGGGGCAGGACCCGCCCGAGCCGCTGGTGCAGGTGGCCAACGACCGCGGCACCCCGGTGATCCGCACGCAGCTCAAGACCGCGGAGTTCTACTCCCGGATCAAGCCCTTCCTGGAGGACCGCTTCGCCCCCACCACCACCATGCACGGCTCGCTGGCCGACGTGTACGGGGTGGGGCTGCTCTTCGTGGGGCGAGAGCGGGATCGGGAAGAGCGAGACGGTGCTGGACCTGGTGGAGCGCGGGCACCGGCTGGTGGCGGACGACATGGTGATCATCTCCCGCCGCGGCAACGAGGTGCTGATCGGGCGCGGGCACGAGCTGCAGCGCCACCACATGGAGATCCGCGGGGTGGGGATCATCGACGTCCGCGAGCTCTTCGGCATCCGCGCCATCCGCCAGCAGAAGCGGGTGGAGGTGGTGGTGCAGCTGGAGGTGTGGGACGAGAAGGCGCAGTACGACCGGACCGGGCTCGACCCGCAGTCGCTGGACATCCTGGGGGTCTCCATCCCCAAGGTGATCGTCCCCCTGGTCCCGGGGAAGAACATCACGGTGGTGGCCGAGGTGGTCGCCATGAACCACCTGCTGAAGTACTCCGGGGTGGACTCCGCGGCGCTCTTCAACGCCGCGCCTGCAGAACCGGATGAGCGGGCTGATGGAGTACCTGGAGGAAGACTATGAGTGAAGCGGTCCGCGGCCTGGTGGTGGCCCACTCCTCCCTGGCGCAGGGGCTGGTCGCCGCGGTGCGCCAGATCTCGGGCGCCGGTGAGGACGTCCTCTCGCCCGCTCACCAACGAGGGGAAGGGGCCCGAGGCCCTGATCGAGGCGGTGAACCGGGAGATCGGCGACGCCCCGGCCATCGATCTTCACCGACCTCCCCAGCGGGAGCTGCGCCTTCGCGGCCCGCAAGCTGTGCATCTCCCGCCCGGACACGGGGCTGATCTGCGGCGTCAACCTGGCCATGCTCCTGGACTTCGTCTTCCACCGCGACCTCCCCCTCCCGCAGCTGGTGGAGCGGCTGGTGGAGAAGGGAAGGGCGGGGATCAGCGGGACGTACAAGGAGGGTGCGGCGCATGCCGATCGTGCTGCTTTCGCGTTGACGAGCGGCTGATCCACGGGCAGGTGGTGGTGGGGTGGGGCGGCCCCCTCCACGCCGACCGCATCGTGGTGGTGGACGACGAGATCGCGGCCAGCCCCTGGGAGCAGGAGCTGTACTGCCTGGGCGTCCCCCCGGAGATCGAGGCCGGCTTCGTCGCGGTGGAGGAGGCCCGGCGCCTCCTCCCCGCCTGGCGCACCGCGCCGCGGCGCACGGTGGTCCTGGTGCGCGACGTCGCCACGACCGGGCGGATCGCGGAGGGCGACCACCTCCGCGGCGAGGAGGTGAACCTGGGCGGGATCCACCACGCGGTGGGGCGCGAGCGGGTGCTCCCCTACCTCTTCCTCAGCCCGGCCGAGCGGGACGACCTCCGCGGGCTGGCCGCGCACGGCGTCCGCATCGCCGCGCGCGACCTCCCGGGGTCGCGCAGCGTCCCGCTGGAAGAGCTCCTGGGCGGCGGCTAGATGGTCCCCGCCCCCGGCGTGCTCGCGCTCCTGGTCCTCCTCGGCGGGGTGGTGGCCGTGGACGGGACCTCGCTGGGCCAGTTCATGGTGTCGCGCCCGGTGGTGGCGGCCACGCTGGCCGGGTGCATCGCCGGGAACCCGGAGCACGGGGTGCTGGTGGGGCTCTTCATGGAGGCCTTCCACCTCACCGTCCTCCCGGTGGGCGCGGCCCGCTACCCGGAGGGCGGCCCCACCGCGGTGGCCGCGGCGGGGGCCTACGCCGGGACCTCCCACTCCTTCTCCGCGCTCCTGGTGGTGCTGATCGTGGCGCTGGTCTGGGAGCGGCTCGGCGGGGCCACGGTGCAGCGGATGCGGCACTACAACGTCCGGCTCTCCCCCCCGCCCGGGGCCGAGCAGCTGCGCGGCGGGCTCCTGGCCCGCCGGCACCTGCTGGCCGTGGGGGTGGACTTCGCGCGCGGGGCGGCGCTCGCCGGGGCCGGGACCGTGCTGATGGGCGCGCTGCTCACGCACGGGATGTTCCTCCTCCCGCACGGATCGGTGGCGCGGCTCGGCGCTGGGCGCGGTGCTGGCGGCCTCGCTGGCGGCCTCGCTCCGGCTCTTCGGGCTGGCGCGGCTCCCCCTCTTCCTGGCCGGGGCGGGCGTCGGCGCCCTCCTCCTGTGGCTGGCGTGACGGGGTTCCCGCGCCGGACCCGGGCGGCGCTCCTCCTGCGCTCCTTCGCCGTGCAGGGGTCGTGGAACTACCAGACCCTGATCGGCACGGGTTTCGCGTTCGTCCTCCTCCCGGCCCTGCGCCGCCGCTTCCGCGGGGACGAGGAGGGGCTGCGCGCCGCCGTGGCGCGCCACGCCGAGCTGTTCAACAGCCACCCGTACCTGGTGACGGTCGCGGCCGGCGCGGTGGCCCGGCTGGAGGAGGACGGCGTCCCCCCGGAGACGATCCGGCGCTTCAAGAGCGCGCTCCGCGGGTCGCTGGGCTCCATCGGCGACCGGCTGGTCTGGCAGGCGTGGCGTCCCGCCTGCGCGCTCCTGGCCGTCGCGCTCCTCCTGGCCGGGGCCCCCTGGTGGGCGGGCGTGTCCGTCTTCCTCCTCGTCTACAACGCGCTGCACCTCTGGCTCCGCGTCTGGGGGCTGCGGACCGGGCTGCGCGACGGGCTCGGGGTGGGGAAGGCGCTCCGCGAGGCGCCCTTCGAGCGGCTCGGTGAGCGCGCCTCCGACGTGGGGGCGATGCTCGCCGGGCTGGCCGCGATGCTCGCCCTGGGCTTCGCCTTCCGAGCCCCGGAGGAGTACGCGCTCGGCTTCGCCGCCGCGGGCGCGGGGCTCTGGCTGGGGCTCCTCCTCATCCGCCGCGCGGTCTGGGCCGCCCTGTTGCTGGTCTGGCTCGTCGACGCGGTCGTCGTCGCCACCACTTGAACCGATCCCGGATGGAACACAGCACGCAGGTGACGATCCTGAACAAGTACGGGCTCCACGCGCGTCCCGCGGCGGAGTTCGTGAAGCTCGCCAACCGCTTCGCCGCGGAGGTGTGGGTGTCCAAGGACGAGGTGGAGGTGAACGGGAAGAGCATCATGGGGGTGATGATGCTGGCCGCCGAGCGCGGCTCCCGGGTGGACATCCGCGCCAGCGGGGACGACGCGCAGGACGCCGTGCAGGCGCTGGCGCAGCTCGTCGCCGACCGGTTCGGGGAGGAGTGAGCCGGTGAGCCTGGTCCGCGACGGGATCCCGGCCTCGCCGGGGATCGTCATCGCGCGGGCGCGCGTCCTCCGCTGGGAGGCGCCGCGCGTCCCGCACGGGGGCGTCGTCCCCGCGGACCAGGTGGAGACCGAGGTGACGCGCTTCCGCGACGCGGTGGGGTGGGCCAAGGAGCGCATCCGCGACCTGCAGCGCCGCACCGAGGAGCAGCTGGGGCACGTGGAGGCGCAGATCTTCGAGCCCCAGGTGCTGATGCTGGAGGACGCGGACCTGATCGAGGGGACGGTCGGGACCATCCGCGAGAACCACCTGACGGCCGAGCGGGCCTTCGAGTGGCGGGTGCTGGAGTGGGAGTCGCAGTGGTCGCACACCTCCCACCCCATGGTGCTGGACAAGCTGAACGACCTGGCGGACGTGCAGAACCGCGTCCTGCGCCGCCTCCTCGACCTCCCCGAGCCGGAGCTGGGCGCCCGCCCGGGGGACGACAAGGTGGTGCTGGTGGCGCACGACCTGACGCCCAGCCTGACCGCCCAGCTCGACCCCCGCCGCGTGGTGGGGATCGCCACCGACTCGGGGACGCGGGCCTCCCACAACTCCATCCTGGCGCGCTCCCTGGACATCCCCGCGGTGGTCTCGCTGGGCGACCTGTCGGACCAGGTGCGCGACGGGGACGAGATCATCCTGGACGGGCGCGCCGGGCGGGTGGTGGTGTCCCCCACCGAGGAGGACAAGGAGACGTACCGGGAGCGCGACTTCCAGATCCGCGAGTGGGAGCAGGAGCTCCTCCTCCTGGCCCACCTGGAGTCGGCCACCCGCGACGGGTACCGGGTCGCCCTCCGCGCCAACATCGACCTCCCGGGGGAGGCGCCCTCCGCGCGCGCGCACGGCGCCGAGGGGGTGGGGCTCTACCGGACCGAGTTCCTGGTGGTGGGGCGCAGCTCGGCTCCCGGGGAGGAGGAGCAGTTCCGCTCGTACATGCAGGTGGCCGACGCCTTCCCCCGCGCGCCGGTGATCATCCGCACCTACGACCTGGGCGGGGACAAGTTCCCGGCCTTCCTGCACATGGCCCCGGAGGAGAACCCCTTCCTGGGGTGGCGCGCCATCCGCGTGTGCCTGGACGAGCCGGTGATGTTCCGCGCGCAGCTCCGCGCCCTGCTGCGCAGCGCGGCGCTGGCCGACGTGCGGATCATGATCCCGCTGGTGAACGAGGTGGCGGAGATCGAGGCCACGCGCGTCCTCCTGGACGAGAGCATGGCCGAGCTGCGCGCCGAAGGGTACGCGGTGCCGGAGCGCTACTCGCTGGGGGCGATGGTGGAGACCCCGGCCGCGGCGATGGTGGCCCCGGAGCTGGCCCGGCACGTGGACTTCTTCTCGGTGGGGACCAACGACCTGGTCCAGTACACCCTGGCGGTGGACCGGGGGAACTCGCGCCTTTCCAAGCTCTACAACCCCTTCCACCCGGCGGTGCTCCGGCTCATCGACGGGGTCGCGCGGGCGGGGCGGGAGGCGGGGATCGAGGTGGGGGTGTGCGGGGAGATGGCCTCGCACCCGCTGGGGGCCTACGCGCTCATCGGGATGGGGGTGCACTCGCTGAGCGTGGGCCCCTCCGCCCTGGCCGAGATCAAGAAGGTGATCCGCTCCATCTCCCGCGCCGACGCCGAGGAAGCGGTGCGGGAGGCGCTCCGCGCATCCAGCCCGGCCGAGGCCACGGAGGCCCTCACCCGCCACGCCGGGGACTGGATCGAGCTCACCCGCTTCATGGCCTCCTGGCGCTTGTCCGCCTCCGCCTGAGGTGGTATCTTCGGGGCCGTTCCCGCAGGCTACGCAACACTTTCGACGAGGAAGCGCCCGTGGCGCAGCGCCAGCTCTTCACCTCGGAATCGGTCACCGAGGGGCACCCGGACAAGATCGCCGACCAGATCTCCGACGCCGTCCTGGACGCCATCCTGGAAGCCGACCCGCGCGGCCGCGTGGCGTGCGAGACCCTGGTGACCACCGGCCTGGCCGTGATCGCGGGTGAGATCACCACCAGCACCTACGTGGACATCCCCTCCATCGTCCGCGGGACGCTCAAGGGGATCGGCTACACGGACGCCTCGTACGGGATCGACGGGGACACCTGCGCGGTGATGACCACCATCGACCAGCAGTCCCCGGACATCGCCCAGGGGGTGAACACCGGGGGCGCGGGCGACCAGGGGATGATGTTCGGGTACGCCAGCGACGAGAACGACGCGCTGATGCCCACCCCGATCCTCCTGGCCCACCGGCTCACCCAGCGGCTGGCGGACATGCGGAAGAGCGGGAAGATGGGGTGGCTCCGCCCGGACGGGAAGTCGCAGGTGACGGTGGAGTACGAGGGCGACCGCCCGGTGCGGATCGACACCGTCGTGATCAGCACGCAGCACGGCCCGGAGGTGGGCCCGGAGCAGATCCGCGAGGAGGTCATCGAGCGGGTGATCGTCCCGGAGATGCCGCCGGAGCTGTTCGACCGCGACCGGTGCACCTTCCACATCAACCCCACGGGACGCTTCGTGATCGGCGGGCCGCACGGGGACGCGGGGCTCACGGGGCGGAAGATCATCGTCGACACTTACGGCGGGATGGGGCGCCACGGCGGAGGGGCGTTCAGCGGCAAGGACCCCACCAAGGTGGACCGCTCCGGGGCGTACGCCGCCCGCTGGGCCGCCAAGGGCGTGGTGGCCGCCGGGCTGGCGCGCCGCTGCGAGATCCAGCTGGCCTACGCCATCGGCGTGGCGGAGCCGGTCTCGGTGCGGGTGGACACCTTCGGGACCGGGACGGTGGACGACGAGCGGATCTCCGCGGCGGTCCGGGAGGTATTCGACTTCCGGCCCGAGGAGATCATCGAGGCGCTGGTCCTCCGCTCCCCCATCTACCAGCCGACGGCGGCGTACGGCCACTTCGGCCGGACCCCGGAGACGCGCTCCAACGGGCGCGAGGGGGTGGAGGTGCGCCTCTTCCCCTGGGAGCGCACCGACCGGGCGGACGACCTGCGCGCCGCTGCCAAGGCCTGAGGCGCGGGTCCGCGGAGCCGGGAGGGTCCGGTCCGCGGCGCTGAACGGAGTCCAACGCGGAGGTGGAGGGCCGCCGGGGAGGGATGCCCCGGCGCCGTCCACCTTCGTCCTTGAAGGCAGGAGCCATGATCCAGGTACGAGTACAGAGCCTCGGTCTCGACCAGACCTCCAAGACGCCGGTGGTGATCCTCCAGGAGGCGGGCGGGACGCGCATCCTCCCCATCTGGATCGGGCCGGCGGAGGCGAGCGCCATCGCCATGGAGCTGGCGGGGATGAAGTTCGCCCGGCCGCTCACGCACGACCTCTTCCCCGCGCTGATCCGCGGGCTGGGGGGAACGCTCACCCGTGTCCTGATCACCCGCGTGGAGGACAACACCTACTACGCCGAGATGGTGATCCGCCGCGGCGACGAGGTGTTCACGGTGGACGCCCGCCCTTCGGACTCCATCGCCATCGCGCTCCGGCTCCAGGCCGACCTGTTCACCAGCGAGGAGCTCCTCTCGGGGACCACCATCCAGTTCTCGGACCCCGACGCGGAGAGCGAGGCGGAGCTGGGGACGGAGATCTCCGGGACCTTCCTCCCGTCGCCGGAGTCGCTCGCCGAGGAGCACAAGCTGACCCCCGAGCAGCTCCAGGAGTACCTGAAGAAGATGAACCCCGAAGACCTGGGGCGCTTCAACCCTTGAGCGCACCCCTTCTCCGCGGCCCCGCCCGGGCGCTCCTCCTCCTGCTCCTGCCGGCCCTCCTCGCCGCCGCCCCCGCCGCCGCCCAGCGGCTCCGGGGCACGGTGGCGCTGGGGAAAGCGGGGGTGGAGGGCGTCCCGGTGACGCTGCACCGCGTGGCCCGCGACACCTCGGGCGCGGTCGCCACGGCCGTCACCGGCCCCGGCGGCGCCTTCGACCTCCCCCTCGCCCGCGGCGCGGAGGGGGAGGGGTTCAGCGTGTTCTTCGTGACCGCCGAGTTCCGGGGGGTGCGCTACTTCGGCCCGCCCATCCACCCGGACGACGCGCCGGCGGCGTACGCCGTCCCGGTGTACGACACCGTCTCCGCCGCGGCCGCCGCGGGGAGGGTCCGGCTGGCGAAGCGCGACGTGGTGATCATCCCCGAGGAGGACGGGGGCGCCGAGGTGAACGAGGTGATCCGCCTGGGGAACTCCGCGGACCGCACGGTGGTGGTGGGGTCGGGGAGCTCGACCTGGGAGTTCCGCCTCCCGGAGGGGGTGGCGGCGTTCGAGGTGGGGGAGAGCGACATCACCCCGCAGGAGGTGGTGCGCCGGGGCGACCGCGTGCTGGTGACTGCCCCGCTCCCGCCGGGGGAGCGCGACCTGTTCGTGCGCTACCGCCTGCGGCGCGGCGCCACGCGCACCGTCTTCCCGCTCCCGTCGCGCCCGGACAGCATGAGCCTGTTCGTGCGCCAGCCCTCGGTGGAGGTGCGGGTGCCGGGCTTCTCCGCGCCCGTGGCGGTGGAGACGGAGGGGGAGACGTACCTGCGCTTCACCGCGGCGGCCCCGGCCGCGCGCGAGGTGGTGATGGAGTGGAAGCGCGCCGGCCCGCCCCCGGTGGACCCGCGGGTCGCGGCGGTGGTGGTGACGGGGCTGGTGCTCACGGCCGGGGCGGGGCTCGCCCTGCGGCGCTCCCCGCGCTCCGGGGCCGCGTAGCCGGGGCGGGCCCGTGCCCCTGGTCTCGGTCCGCGCGCTGGTCCTCCAGTCGTTCCCGTACAGCGAGACGAGCAAGATCCTCCGGCTCTTCACGCGCGAGCTGGGGGTGCGCTCGGTGATCGCCAAGGGGGCGCAGAAGCCGAGGAGCCGCTTCGGCGGGGTGCTGGAGCCGTTCACGGAGGGGACCGCGCAGTTCTACCTCAAGGAGGGGCGCGACCTGCACACCCTGAGCGGCTTCGACCTGATCCGCCCGCGGCAGGGGCTGGGGCGCGACCTGGCGGGCTTCGCCGGGGCCTCGCTGGTGGCGGAGCTGGTGCTGCGCTACGCCACGGAGGAGCCGCACCCGGCGCTGTACGACGGGGTGGAGGAGATGCTGGACGCCATCCTGGCCGCGGAGGGCGCGGGAAAGGAGCGGGCCGCCTTCGCGGCGGTGTGGCAGGTGGTCTCGCTGCTGGGCTTTGCGCCGCAGACGGACGCCTGCGTCGTCTGCGGGCGCCCGCTGGACCCGGAGGAGCCCTCCCGCTTCGACGCGGAGGGGGGCGGCGCCGCCTGCCGCGACTGCCGGCTCAGCGGCCGCATCCTCGACCCGGCCTCCCGCGCGGAGCTGCAGCGGATGCTGCAGGGGTGGGTCCCCGGGGCGCCGTTCGCGGACCCGTCCATGCAGCGCGCGCTGCTGCGCGCGTACCTGGCGGCCCAGCTCTCGGAGGAGCGGCCGCTCCGCTCGCTGGAGCTGTTCCTCCAGCAGACCGGGGGCGGAGACGCGCCCCCGGCGTCCGGTCCCGCGCCGAGTTGACCCGTGCGAGAGCGCGTGCCTAACTTGGGCGCACACACTGTCCACCAGCGGTCCCCCATCCGGGAGGAAAGCGTGACCTGAGATCACATCGAACAGCGAGGTGCCGATGCGACGCGCCCCTGCTGTTCTGCTCATCCTGCTGGTGATCTACGGCTTTCTCTCCCCTCCCTGTCTGCCCGCGCAGCAGATCCCGGCGGAGCCGCCGGCGGTCCGGCAGGCGCAGGGCTTCCGCCTGGAGCAGAACAACCCCAACCCCGTGGACGGGGAGACCTGGATACCGTTCGTACTGGAGGAGAGCCTTTTTCAGAGAACCGACACGCGCCTGGTCACCATCCAGATCTACAACCTGCTGAACCAGCTGGTGGCGGTGCCGCGCGCGCCGGACCACCCGCGGGGGAAGAACCTCCCGGTGCAGAACCTCCCCTACACGGAGGCCGGCCGGAAGGTGGCCCGCTGGGACGGCAGGGACACGCAGGGACGACGAGTCCCCTCGGGGGTCTACTACCTTCAGATGGTGGTGAACGACCAGCCCCCGCAGATGAAGAAGATCATCGTCAATCCGAGGAGAAGGTCCAGAATCCCAATTCCCTGGTTCGGAGACAGGGGCCGGTCCGAGTGATCTTTTCGCTCTCGGACCGGTCTCTTTTTTGGGGGCGAGTTTTGGGCGTGCCCCCCGCTGGCGCGGGGGTCGGGCTGCGGCTCCGTAAGCCGGCAAACAACGCCGGCTAACGGAGTCGAGCCCCGCGCAAACTGCGCGCGGGTCTCGCCCCTTCGGGCTCGCATCCCTCACGCAACTGCCGATCGTGCCTGTAGTTGCAGTGCACCCCTCCCCCCTTGTGGGGGAGGGGCCGGGGGTGGGGGGTACCGACGACGCGCTCCGGAGATCAGGAATGCGTCACCCCCTCTCCCGCTTGCGGGGGAGGGGGCCGGGGGGAGGGGGCCCGCCGTTCCCCCAAAAAAGTTCGGAGGGAAACCCGCCGGCCGTTTGGCGGGGTTCCCTCCGGCGCAGGGAGACTCGCGCGGTTTGCGAGGCTCCCGGAGCCCGCGGAGGAGACCGGCGCAGTTTGCCGGGCTCCGCAGCGGCCCGCTACGACAGCAACCGCTAGTCGATCAGGTACAGGAACCGTCCGCACCCCTCGCAGTTCCGGATCTCCTCGTTCCGGTCCGCGTCGGAGGCCAGGGCCGTGGGGACGGAGACGAAGCACCCGTAGCAGGTGCCCCCGATCACCGGAACCACCACGCGAGGCCGCCGCCCCGACAGCCGCGTGTACCGGCCCCGCACGGGGGGGAGAGCGAGCCCTCCATCTCCCCGATCTTCTCGTCCAGCTGCAGGAGGGCGTCCTCGATGGTGATGTTGAAGACCTCCTCCTCCACCTGGCGCTCGGTGGTCATGCCCTCCAGCTCCTTGCGCTGGGTCTTCAGGTCCTGGATCTCCAGGAGGATCTCAAGGTCGGGATGCATGGTGTCGGCTCCTCCCCTAGACGCCCTTCTCCGCCAGGAGCGACAGGAACTCCTGGGGAGAGGTGAGCTGCTCCAGGCGGCCGGCGACGTCCGGGTCCTTGGAGAACTGCGCGATCCTGCCGAGCACGGGGAGGTACTGGTTGGACACCTCCAGCGGCGGCGCGATGATCAGGAAGAAGTTGTACACGGGCTGCTCGTCGATGGCCTTGAAGTCCACCCCGTTGCGCTTGCGCGCGAAGGCCACGCGCAGCCGGTTCACCACCAGCGAGCGGCAGTGCGGGATGGCGATCCCCTTGCCGATCCCGGTGGAGCCCAGGTTCTCGCGCCGCTTCAGCATCTTGTACAGGATTCCCTGCGACTTGTCGTCCAGTCCCAGCAGGGCGATCAGCTCCTTCAATATCTCGTCCTTGCTCTCTCCCTTGAGATCAAGGCTGATCGAGTCCTCGGTGAAGAACTCCCGAAGTTCCATGTGGCTGTTTCCTCTCGTATGTTTCCCGAACGCGTACGGGCTGCGTGAGCGAGGCAATGTAAGTGCCACACGCTACCCTGTCAAAAACGAAGGACTTCCGAGCTCCGGGCCGCGCGCACGGTTGAAGCGAGGGCGCGAAAAGGGTATATTTCAGGCATGTTTGCGAATGTCGTGGATCTTCTGAGGAGCGGCCGCGTGCCGCTGTACCTGGCTCCCCAGGCGGGAGTCAGCGAGTCCCCCTTCCGCCGGCTCTGCCGCGGCTTCGGGGCGGACGTGGTCGTGTCCGAGTTCGTCTCGGCGGAGGGAATCCGCCGCCACGACCGCCGGACGCACGACTACCTGCGCTTCCACGACGAGGAGCGCCCCATCGGCATCCAGATCTTCGGCGCGGAGCCGCAGGCCATGGCCGACGCGGCGGCGCTGGTGGAGGAGGTGTACGCGCCCGACTTCCTGGACATCAACTTCGGGTGCCCGGTGAAGAAGGTGGTGAGCCGCAACGGCGGCTCGGGGTGCCTCCGCGACCTGGACCTGGTGGAGGGGATCATCCGCGCGGTGAAGGGCGCCATCTCCATCCCCACCACGGTCAAGATCCGCAGCGGGTGGAGCGAGGAGACGCGCAACCCGGTGGAGATCGCGCTGCGCTGCCAGGACGCGGGGGCGGAGGTGCTGACGCTGCACGCCCGCACGCGCACGCAGATGTACAGCGGCACGGCGTGGTGGGACGAGATCGCGGCGGTGAAGGCGGCGCTGGAGATCCCGGTGGTGGGGAACGGGGACGTGTGGACGGGGGCGGACGCCAAGCGGATGCGCGACCACACGGGATGCGACGGGATCATGATCGCCCGGGGCTCGCACGGGGCGCCCTGGATCTTCGCGCACGCCCGCGCGGCGCTGGACGGCCTCCCGGAGCCCGCGGACCCGGACGCGGCGGAGCGCTTCCGCGTGGTGCTGGAGCACGCGCGCCTGGCGCTGGCCTGGGAGCCGGACGAGACCAAGGCGATGATCGAGTTCCGCAAGCACCTGGGGTGGTACACCAAGGGGCTCCCCAACGGGAAGACGCTGCGCCAGGAACTGTTCGCGGTGACGCGGCTGGAGGAGGCGCGGATGCTGCTGGAGCAGTACCTGGAGGAGCACGAGGGAGCGGCGGTTTGACGCCGGAGCGGCTGCGGGCCCTCCTGACGGGGGTGGCGGAGGGGCGGATCGCCCCGGCGGAGGCGGAGCGGACGCTGGCCTGGGCCCCCATGGAGGACGCGTCGTTCGCCACGGTGGACCACCACCGCGCGCTCCGGCAGGGGTTCCCGGAGGTGGTGTTCGGGGCGGGGAAGACGCCGGCGCAGACGGCGGAGATCGCGCGGCGGATCGCGGCGCGCGGAGAGGGGGTGCTGGTGACGCGCGTCTCCCCCGAGACGGCGGAGATGCTGGCGGAGGAGCTCCCCGGGATCGAGCTGAACGAGCTGGGGCGCACCGCGTGGCTGGCCCCCGACGAGCCGCTGGCGCGGCGCGTGCGGGGGCCGGTGCTCGTGGTGACGGCGGGGACCAGCGACCTCCCGGTGGGGGAGGAGGCGGTGGCCACGGCCCGC
This sequence comes from uncultured Gemmatimonadales bacterium, assembly GCA_963733105.1. Classification (GTDB taxonomy): domain Bacteria; phylum Gemmatimonadota; class Gemmatimonadetes; order Longimicrobiales; family Longimicrobiaceae; genus JAFAYN01. Next base: position 474,478 of record CAVTCB010000023.1, read on the forward strand.
GCCTTCGGGAACCCGGTGGAGCGGCTGACCGACGTGGGGGTGGCGGGGCTGCACCGCATCCTGGCCGCGCGCGACGCCCTGCTCGGCGCCTCGGTGGTGATCGTGGTGGCGGGGATGGAGGGGGCGCTCCCCTCGGTGGTGGGGGGGCTGGTCTCCGTCCCGGTGATCGCGGTCCCCACCAGCGTGGGGTACGGCGCGGCGTTCGGCGGGGTGGCGGCGCTCCTGGGGATGCTGAACTCCTGCGCCTCCGGCGTCACGGTGGTGAACATCGACAACGGCTTCGGCGCGGCGGCCGCCGCCTCGCGCATCAACCTCCTGCCCCCGGACTGACGATCCCCGCCCCCTCCTCCCCCCGCCAGCCGTGGCCCACCGCCTTCGCCGCGGTGGCCGTGTACGCGGGGCTCCTCCTCCTCCCGCAGTTCTGGACCGCGCCCCTCCTCGCCGGCGGCGCGGCGCTCGCGCTGGTGCTGGCCGCGGGGGTGCGCTGGCTGGGGGGGACGCTCCTCCTCACCACGCTCTCCGTCTGGCCCGCCGTCCACCTCATCCTGCTCGCCACCGGCTCCACGGACTCGCCCTTCCTGGCGCTCGCCGTGGCCTGGACCTTCCTGGCGGGGCTCGCCGACCGGCGCGTGGGGTGGATCGCGGCGGCGGCGGCGGCGCTCCTGGTGGCGGGGGTGCCCTGGTGGACCGGGACGGCGCCGGACGGGTGGGGCGCGACCCGCCTGGTGCTCCTCCTGGCGGTGGCGGCGCTGGCGCCGGCCATCGTCCTCCCCGGGGCCCGCGGCGCGGCGCGCGCGGCGGAGGGCCCCCCGGCGAAGCGGGAGCGCGAGGACGGCGACGCGTCGAGCGACGAGGAGGTGCTGTCGCGCGAGCTGGAGGTGGTGCGCCTGGCCACGGACGCGCACGAGGCGGCCCTCTGGCAGGCCTCGGCCGACGGCGAGGCGGCCTGGCTCCTGGGGTGGTCGGCGCTCCCGGGGTACGCGCCGGAGCGGGAGGGTGTGCCGCTGAACGGGCACCCCTTCGGGTGGGCGATGGGGGAGCGGGTGCACGTCCGCCTGGAGCGAGGCCGCAAGGAGCTCCCCACCTCCTGGGCGGCGGAGATGCTCCTGGTGCCGGTGGACGCCCCGGACGGGCTCCTGGCGCTCTCCTACACCGGGAGCGTGCCCCCCGGGGCGGAGGCCAACGCCCTGGCCGCGAGCACGCAGCTGGGCACCCTCCTCTCTCTCCTGCACGTGCGCGCCGGGGCGGCGCGTACGGAGGAGCGGATGCGCGCGCTCTCGGACGCGGTGCGCACCCTCCCGGGGGAGCTGGACCTGGACCGCTTCTCGGAGGACCTGTCCGAGGCGGTGCGGCGGAGCACGGACGCGGCGGGGGCGGTGGTGGCGCTCTGGGACGCGGAGGCGGGGACGGGGAAGGTGCTGCGGGTGGCGGGGGCGGCGCCGGAGCGGGTGGGGCCGGGGCACACCTTCGCCGAGGGGGAGTCGCGGCTGGGGCTGGCCGCCAAGCACGGGGTGGCGCTGGTGTACGACGACCTGAAGCGCGAGCGGGAGCGCCTCCCGCTCTGCGTGGCGGGGGAGCGCTGGGGCGAGGCGCCGCGCTCGGCGGCGGTGGTCCCCCTGACGGCGGACGGGCGCACCATCGGGGTGGTGGCGGCGTGGGACCCGCGCCCGGGGCTCATCGGGGAAACGGAGCTGGAGTTCCTCCGCCTCCTGGCGGTGCTGGCCCCGCTCCCGCTGCGCAGCGCCCGCCAGTACGAGGCGCTGGACCGCCGCGCCTCGGAGGACGCGCTCACCGGCCTCCCCAACCGCCGCACCTTCGAGGCGCGCCTGGCCGCCACCGCCAGCCTGTACGAGCGCTACCAGCGCCCGTTCTCGCTGGTGGTGCTGGACGTGGACCACTTCAAGAAGTTCAACGACACCTGGGGGCACGAGGCGGGGGACCGGGTGCTCCAGCACGTGTCGGAGCTGATCCGCACCACGGTGCGCGAGGTGGACCTCCCTGCGCGGCTGGGGGGCGAGGAGTTCGTGGTGCTCCTCCCGGAGACGCCGCTGATGTCGGCGGTGGAGGTGGCGGAGCGGGTGCGGAAGGTGATCGCCGCGAAGCCGGTGGTGTGGAACGGTCGCCCGCTCTCGGTGACGGTGTCGCTGGGGGTGGCGACGTGCCCGGACTCCATCCCGGCGCCCGACGAGCTGCTGGGGGCCGCGGACGCGGCGCTCTACCGCTCCAAGGACGCGGGGCGCAACCGCACCACGGCGGCGCCCCCGGGCGGCGGGTCGGTGGGGCGGGGGGCGAAGCGGCCGGAAGGGCCGTAATTTCCGGGTTCTCAACGACTTGCGCGCGCCGGGGGTTGACGTGGAGCGGCGCCGCTTGTAGATTCACTGCGTGTTTGAAAACATGGGTCATGGGGATGACAGGCTTCGACGTGTACGGTGAAGCCGTGGCTGCGTGCCGAGGTTCCAGATACCTCGATAAGCCTCTGGAAAACTAGTAACCGCGAACGATAACTTCGCTCTGGCTGCGTAAGTAGAATCCCTTCGGGGAATCCTTGCCGCCCGGCCGTTGATCAGCCCCGCCTGAGGCGGGTCAACGGGCGTCATCAAATTCAGGCTGGTCCACCCGAGTGTCGTGGCAGGGCGGACGAGATCTACACGACTGGCTTGCGACGGGCCTTCCATCGGCCGATGAGCAGGCGAGGAGAAAAGAACGGTGGAATACGCACGTAGATGTCGCGGGGGATCTGTGGGCGGACAGGGGTTCGACTCCCCTCATCTCCATATCGACGAAGAGAGCCGGACCGGGCGTAATGCCTGGTCCGGCTTTTTTCGTGTTCCCAACAGACAGGTTTGGGCGTGTCCCCCCTGCGGGGGCCGGGCTTCGCGCGGAGTAAGGCGGCAAACAACGCCGCCTAACTCCGGTGAGGCCCGCACCGGGCGAATGAATTCGCTGCAACAACGGCACGAAGTCCGCCTGCGCGGACTGAACTGCCGGACGTCAGCGTGGAGATGCCCCTCCCCCGGAACGGGGGAGGGTGGCGGCTCTAAGGCCGCCGGGTGGGGGCGCGCCGAGGGGTGCCCACGGGCCGCCGTCCAGGCGGCGGCGCAGTTGTCGTGCTCCCCTCCCCCCTTGCGGGGGAGGGGTGCGGGGGAGGGGGGTGCCATCACGCGGCGGCCGCGTACAGGTTGGCAACCGTGAGCAGCCGGCGCTCGTCCGCCGGGCCGGGGCTGAACACGGGCACCAGGATGCGCCGGTACCCCGGACCCTCGAAGCGGTCCAGGTCGGGCCAGGCGCCGGCCAGCATCGGGGTGGTCAGCAGCTGCACCGCGACGGCGGGTCCCCCGGCGCGGGGGAGGAAGGCGGGGTAGCCGAGCGTCGCGCCCCATCCCACGGGAAAGAGGTCGCCCTCGACCACCCCGTCCGTCCACTCCCCGCCCAGGGGGGCGACGACGTGGTGGTTGGATCGCCCAGGGGCGAGGGTGCCGTACACGGCCAGGACATGGCGGGTGCGGAAGAGGGCGTCGAGCCGCCGTTCGGCGTCGGCCGCGCCCGGCTCCTCCGAGTTCGCGGCGGCCACCAGGCGGCTCACTTCCTGTAACGGCAGGTCCACCATGGATGCACCTGGCGGCTACCGGGCGGCGAAGCGGGCCAGCACGCCGTTCTCCCCGCGCAGCTCCAGCCCCTGCGCGGTCAGGCGGTAGGAGCGCACGTCCTCCAGCGCGGTGGTGTAGTCGCGCTCCAGCTCCATCCCCGCCGCGCACGCCATGCGCGTGAGGATCGCCGCGGAGAAGCGGAGCGCGGCGCCGTCCATCTGGTAGCCCGCGGAGAAGCGGTTGCAGCCGGCGAAGCCGCTCGCCCCGGTCTGGGTCAGGCGGAGGGTGCCGGGCCGCCCCTCGGCGCCCGGCGGGGCGGGGCGGCCCCCCAGCTCCACCAGCGTCCACTCCGTGTCCAGCAGCGACGCGGAAGCGGAGGGCGTGGGGCCGGGAGTCGCCGCGCCGCCCGCGGGCCGGCACGCCGCGAGGCCCGCGCACGCGAGCACGGCCACCAGGAAGATCTTCGTCAGCAGTCGCATACGGCCTCCGTATCGGGAATAGTGCGGACCGGCCGACGCGCTGCAAGAACCGGGCGGAAGAGCTGCCGTGCGTCGATCACCGACGGGAGCCCGTCCCGGGGCAGCGCGCAGTTCTTGCGTCCTTCGCCCGCGAGAGATCCGGAACAGACATTTCTGAAGCCCCGCCATGTCCGACACCGCCACTGGAGACTCCCGGAGGATCGCCCTGCTGGCCGGGCGCGCCGCCGTCGGCGGCGCGGTCCTCCTCGTCGGCGTGTTCATGGCCGTATGGGCCCGCCGGGTCGGCATGGGCCAATCACCGAGCGCCCTCTACGCCGCCTTCTTCCTCCCCCTCCACCCGCTGGCGGCGCTGCTCGCCTGGCGGACCGCGGGGACGGCGAGGCTCGACGGTCGCGGCCGCGAGGCGTGGCGCACCGTCGCGGCCGCCAGCGCCGTCCTCGGCCTGAACAACCTGCTGTTCCTGGTCGGCCAGCACTACGTTCCGGCGCTCCGGACACCCTGGATGGGGCTGGCGCTCCAGGCGGCCTGGTACGTCCTCATGTTCGCCGCGCTCACCCGCCTGCACCAGGCGGTGGAGACGGGCCTCGAACGCGCGGCGTTCTGGCTCGACGCGGCCACGGTGTTCGTCTCCGGGATCCTCGTCCTGCTGTTCGTGTTCTCGCGCACCCCCGGCGACAGCTCGCTGGACTCCGTGCTGTCGGCGATCACCACGGTCGGGGTCCCCGCCCTGAACGGCGCCGTCATCTTCGCCGCGATGGTGGTGGTGCTGCGCCCCGCGCACGGCGTGTCGACGTGGGCGGTCGGGCTGCTGGCCGCGAGCGTCGCCCTCACCGTGGTCGCGGACCTGGGGTACGGGCGGACCGCGCTCATCGGCGCGCACCGCGGCGGCAACTGGTACGACCCGCTGTACATGCTGGCGTCCCTCCTCGCCGTCGCCGCGCCGCAGCTGCAGCGCGAGCGTCCGGGACCCGTCGACGGCGCACGGCCGGACAGCCTCGTGCTCCGGTCGAGCCTCCTGCCCTACGCCGCCGTCTCGGCCGTCGTGCTCGTCGTGCTGCTGGAGGTCGTGCGGCACGAGAACGACCTGCTGGGACGCCTCGTGTTCGGCGCGACGCTCCTCATGGTGCTGATCATGTCGCGCCAGCTCATCGCGCGGCGGCACGTCGAGCTCATCGCCCGGTTCGAGCGCGCGAACGACATCCGGTTCCGCTCGCTCATCGAGCACGCCACCGACCTGACGACGATCACCGCGCGCGACAGCACGATCCTCCACCAGACGGGGAACACGCGCGTCGCTTTCGGCGAGCCCCCGGACCGCCTGTGCGGTCGTCCGCTCGCGGAGCTCGCGCATCCGGACGACCGCGAGCGGGTCTCGGACGCGATCGCCGGGAGCACCGCCACGCCGTCTCCACTGCGGTGGCGTTCCCACCATCCGGCGGGGACGGAGCGCGCGCTCGAGAGCATCGTGGCGGACCTCTCGCACGTCCCCGCCGTCGGCGGCGTCGTGCTGAACACGCGCGACGTCACCGAGCAGGCCGCGCTCGAGATGCAGCTCCACCAGGTGCAGAAGCTGGAGGCGGTCGGACTGCTCGCCGGCGGCATCGCCCACGACTTCAACAACGTCCTCGCGGCGATCCGGGCCAGCACCGACCTGCTCGAGGCGACGGGGGACGAGCCGGCCTCGCGAGCGCTGGAGGTGCGGGAGATCAGGGCGGCGGTCGACCGGGGCGTCTCGCTCGCGCGGCAGCTCCTCGCGTTCGGGCGGCGCGATTCGATCCAGGTGCAGCGGCTCGACCTGCGGGACGCCGTCCTCGCCATGCGGGGAATGCTGCAGCGCCTCGTGGCGGGAAGCCTCCACCTCGAGGTCGCGGCTCCCGACCACGAGGTCCCCGTGCTGGGCGACCGCGGGCAGATCGAGCAGGTCGTGCTGAACCTCGCGATCAACGCGCGCGACGCGACGCCGCCCGGCGGCCGCGTCGAGGTCTCCGTCGCGACGCGCGAGGCGCCGGCGGCGCACGCGGGTGGCGGCGTGAGCCGCCACGCCGTGCTGACGGTGCGGGATTCGGGGCGCGGCATGTCGGCGGAGGTCCGGTCGCGCATCTTCGAGCCCTTCTACACGACCAAGCCGCGCGGCTCCGGCACCGGCCTCGGGCTCTCGACGGTGTTCGCGATCGTGGACCGGATCGGCGGGACCGTGTCCGTGCAGAGCGCGCCGGACGCCGGGACGACGTTCGAGGTCGTGCTGCCGCTCGCCGACGGCACGGAAGCGGTCGCGCCGGGCGAGGCGCGGAGCTCGACCGTGACCGACGGTGAGGGTCGGGCGCGGGCACACGAAGTCGTTCTCGTCGTCGACGACGAGGACGCGGTCCGGCTGGCGGTGGAACGCTACCTGTCCCGCCTCGGCTACACCGTAGTCACCGCGGGGAACGGCGCCGACGCGCTGCGGCACGTCGGCGACCCGTCGCACCGCATCGACCTCATGCTGACCGACCTGACGATGCCGGGGATGAGCGGAGCGGAGCTCATCCTGCACACCCTCGAGCGGCGCCCGTCGCTGCGCATCGTCACGACCTCCGGGTACAGCGAGCAGCAGGCCGGCATCCGGGTTCCCGACGGCGCCGTGTCGCAGCACATCCACAAGCCGTTCGAGCTCCCCGCGCTCGGACGGGCCATCCGCTCGACTCTCGACACACCCCGGGAGCCATGACGACGGTGGGAGGGTGAAAGCTACGCCCCGGCCGCGGGGAGCAGCAGGGTGAACGTGGTCCCCTCGCCGGGGGTGCTCTCCACGGTGAGGTCGCCGCCCATGGCGCGGGCCAGGGCGCGGCTGACGGAAAGGCCCAGCCCCGTTCCCTCCACCGGGGTCGCCAGGGTGCGGTCGGGCTGCGAGAAGGGCTCGAACACCTCCTCCAGCCGCCCGGGCGGGATGCCGACCCCGGTGTCCGCCACGCGGACGGCCACCATCCCCCCGCCGGACGGCTCGCACGCGACGGAGACGCGCCCGCCGCGCGGGGTGAACTTGACCGCGTTGGAAAGGAGGTGGAGGAGGAGCTGGCGGAGGCGCTCGGGGTCGGCGCGGACGACGCAGGCGGCGCGCGCCTCCCAGGACAGCTCCGCCGCGGCGAGCCGCGGCGCGAGCGTCGGCTCCAGCTCCGCGAGGAGCCGCGCCAGCGACACGTCGGCGGGCGCGTACTCCGCGTCCCCGCTCTGCACCCGGGAGAAGTCGAGCACCTGGTCCACCAGCCCCAGGAGGTGGGCCTGGCTGCGGCGGATGCGCTCCAGGTCGGCGCGCTGGGCGTCGTTCACGGGGCCGCGCACCTCCATCTCCAGCAGCTCCACGTAGCCGGCGATGGCGTTCAGCGGGGTGCGCAGCTCGTGCGACATGGTGGAGAGGAAGCGGCTCCGGGCCTCGCTCACCGCCAGCCTCCGGTCGCGCTCCGCGGCGTCGCGGCGCAGGCGCGACAGCTCCAGGTGGACGCGCACGCGCGCCCGCAGCTCGCGGGCGGAGAACGGCTTCACCAGGTAGTCGTCCGCCCCCGCGTCCAGCCCCTCCACCCGCGACTCCTCCCCGGCGCGCGCCGAGAGGAGCACCACCGGGAGGGTGGCGGTGGCGGGGGAGGCGCGCAGCTCGCGGAGGAGCCCGAAGCCGTCCAGCCCCGGCATCATCACGTCGCTCAGCACCAGGTCGGGCGCCCGCTCCCGCGCAGCCGCGAGCGCCGCCACCCCGTCCGGCACCGCCTCCACCTCCCATCCCGCCTCCCGCAGCAGCCGGGCGACGTAGTCGCGCATGTCGGCGTTGTCGTCGGCCAGGAGCACGCGCCCTCCCGCCGTGCCCGCGCCGGCGCCGGGCGCGGTCTCCGGGTCGGGGCCGCCGGCCGGGAGCCAGCGCAGCGCCTCGTCCACGAAGAGCCGGCCGCTCCGCGAGGCGGAGCCCCCGCCCGCGGCGGCCAGGCGGTCGGCGGGGAGGTGCGCCGTGCCGGTGGGGAGGGAGACGGTGAAGACCGTCCCCTCGCCCACCACGCTCTCCGCGCGGACCTCGCCCCCGTGCAGCCGCACCAGCTCGCGCACCAGCGTCAGCCCGATCCCGGAGCCCTCGTGCGTGCGGCTCCGCGTCCCGCGCACCCGGTGGAAGCGCTCGAACACGTGCGGCAGCTCGTCGGGCGGGATCCCCTCGCCGGTGTCGCGCACCTCCAGCTCCACGGCGCCGGGTACCGGGCGGAGCGAGACGGCCACCTCCCCCGCGAAGGTGTGCTTGAAGGCGTTGGACAGGAGGTTGAGGACGGTCTTCTCCCACATCTCGCGGTCCACGTGCACCGGTCCGGCCAGCGGGGGGGAGTCCACCACCAGGCGGACGCCGGCGCGCTCGAAGGCGGAGCGGAAGGTGCTGGCCAGCTCGGCGGTGAAGGCGCCCAGCTCCACGGGCTCGTACACGGCCTGCGCGCGCCCCGCCTCGATGCGCGAGAAGTCGAGGAGCGTGTTCACCAGCTTCTGCAGGCGGAGCGCGTTGCGGTGCGCCACGTCCAGCTCCCCGCGCACCTCCGGAGCGAGCCCGGGGCGTCCCAGCGCGTCCTCCAGCGGGGCGAGCATCAGGGTGAGCGGGGTGCGGAACTCGTGCGAGACGTTGGAGAAGAAGGCGGTCTTGGCCCGGTCCAGCTCCGCCAGCGCCTCCGTGCGCCGCCGCTCCTCCTCGTGCGCCTGCGCGTTCCCCAGCGCCACGGAGAGCTGCCCGGCGAGCAGCTCGTAGAAGGAGGCGTACCCCTCGTCCAGCCCCCGGCTGGGGCTCACCCCGGCCACCAGCACCCCCGCGGGGGCGGACTGCCCGGCAAGCCCGATCGGGATCACCCGCGCGGAACGGACCGGGTCGCCCCACGTCCCGCCCGTCAGGGCGAGGCGCCGCTCCACGTCGTCCACCGTCACCGTCTCCCCCTCCGCCGCGCGGCGGAGCGGCCACGGCGCGTCCTCCCCGTCCGGCGCCACCTCTGGCGGGGCGGCGGGGTGGCCGTCCTCCACCCCCACCGCGCCGCACAGCCGGAGGGCGCGGCCGTCCGGGTCGCGCAGGTAGAGCAGGGCGAAGGGGACGTCCAGGGGGTGGGCCCCCAGCGCCTCCACCACGTCGCGGCAGGTCCTCGCCACGGTGCGGGTCTCGCCCGCGCGGGAGGCCAGGTCGCGGAGCAGGCGGAGCCGCCGCTCCCCCACCACCTGCTGCGTGACCTCGCTGCACACCGCCAGCATCCCCACGATCCGCCCCTCGTCGTCCTCGGCCGGCGCGTGGGAGACGCTGAAGTACGCCTCCTCCCGGTAGCCGGAGCGCTCCATGAGGAGGGGGAGGGCGGGGGTCCAGTTGGCCACGCCGGTGGACATGACCCGCTCGATCATGGGGCCCAGCGTCTCCCACGCCTCGGCCAGGGTGACGCGGATGTCGATGCCGAGCGCGGCCGGGTGCTTGTCCCCGATGAGCGCGGAGTAGGCGTCGTTGTAGAACTGGGTGAAGCGGGGCCCCCAGGTGAGCACCATGGGGTAGCTCGACGAGAGGAGCATCCGGACCGTGGCGCGGAGGCTCTGCGGCCAGCGATCCGGCGGGCCCACGGGGGTGGACGCCCAGTCGTGCGCGGCGACGCGCGCGTGCATCTCGCTGGCGCCGGCGAAGGTGGTGGTGCTCATCCCGTAGGCGTGGCGTGTCTCGGTCGTGGTCTCGGCACGTGGAGGCACTCCCCGTCGCACATCCCGGGCCGGGGACGGCCCGGTGGGAACGGCCACCTGCGGCATCCCTGCCCCAGCAAAGTGTACCGCACGTGCCACATCCGGGACCCGGAAGGGGGCCGCCATCTGGTTGGCGGCGGCACGGCAAACCCGATGCGGGCTCGCAGGATCGGACGAACCGTGTCGGAAAACGGGCGCGCGGGCATGCTACATGCCGCCCTGATTGGGAGCAGATGATACGTCCCCCGCGTGCTGCGCCGACGCCTTTTCGCCCCACGGCCAACCTTCGTGCACATTTCGGCCCTGATGGCCCACCCCGCACCCGCCCCCCTCCGCCTCCTGGTCGTGGCGGAGGTCTGCCTGTACCGCGAAGGGCTCGCGCAGAGCCTGGCCCGGCGCGGGGAGGCGGAGGTGGTGGGGACCGCCTCGGCGCGCCCGGAGGCGGCCGGCCTGGTCCGCGTCCTCCGTCCGGACGTGGTGCTCCTGGACATGGGGACTCCCGACGCCGCGGGGATCGTGCGCGACGCGCGGGAGGCCGCGCCGGGGGTGGAGGTGGTGGCGCTGGCGATCGTGGAGACGGAGGACGTGGTGCTGGCGTGCGCGGAGGCGGGGGTGTCGGGGTACGTGTCGCGCGGGGCGTCGCTGGACGACCTGGTGGGGGCGCTGCGGAGCGTGGCGCGCGGCGAGCTGGTGTGCTCCCCGCACATCGCCGGCTCGCTCTTCCGCCGCGTGGCCGCGCTCTCCGAGCGCCGCGAGGCCTCGCCCGCCGCCGTGCTGACCCCGCGCGAGCGCGAGATCCTGGGGCTGATCGACCAGGGACTCTCCAACAAGGAGATCTCCCGCCGCCTGCACATCGAGCTGTCCACGGTCAAGAACCACGTCCACAACCTGCTGGAGAAGCTCCACGTCTCCCGCCGCGGCGCCGCCGCCGCCTGCCTGCGGAGGTAGATCTAGATCCATCCAGGCCCCCTCCCAAACCCCTCCCCCGCAAGCGGGAGAGGGGCTTTTTCGTTCCCGACCCTCCGCGCGCCCCCACCCGGCGGCCTTAGAGCCGCCACCCTCCCCCGTTCCGGGGGAGGGGCATCTCCACGCTTCGATCCTCACGCTCCACGCCGTCGTGCTCCCCCTCTCCCGCTTGCGGGGGAGGGGGCCGGCAGTTCCGCAGTACCCATGAAATCCTTTGCGGAGGGAGACAGCCGGGCTGTTTCGGCTGGCTCACTCCGGGGCGGGGAGACTCGCGCGGTTTGCGAGGCTCCCCGCCCCCGCGCAGGAGACCGGCCGCTGTTTGGCCGGGCTCCGGAGCGGCCCGCACACGTGGATCTAGATCCCCGAATAGATCCGTCCTGGACCTTCCGGCCCATTGGTCCGAAGAGGGCGCACAGGTATCCCTTGTTGCGTGCCTGCGCACCCCACCCGCCGCCCCACGTGCCGCACACCCGACTCCTCCTCGCCGCCGTGCCTCCCATCCTGAGCGACATCATCCGCGACGCACTGGCGGACGTGCACGGGGTGGAGGTGGTGAGGGAGACGGCGGGGGAAGACCTCGCCGAGAGCGTGGCCCGGAGCCGCGCCGACGTGCTGGTCACCGAGGACGCCGGGCAGGAGCTCTCCGACCGACACCTGGGGCTGATGTACCGTCACCCGCGACTCAAGCTGCTGACCATCTCTCCCGACGGCCGACGCGCCGCGCTCTACCGGCTGATGCCGCGCCGCAGGCTCCTGGTGGACGTGTCGCCGGACGGCCTGGTGGCCGCGATCCGCGGCGCCGCGCGCGCCGACGGGGCGGAGGGCTGAGATGGCGAACTTCGCGTGCATCGCGGCCACGGGGAAGAGCATCGAGCGGCTCCTCAACGCCGCCTTCAAGGAGACGGACCCCATCCCCGCCTCCCCCACGCGCCCCAAGGCGGTGCTGATCCGCTCGGAGGACTTCGAGGCGCCGGGGAGCACGGACAGCGCCATCCAGCAGCCCGCCCTCTCCATCTTCCTGTACCGGGTGGACTTCAACAAGGCGATGCGCGCGGGGTGGTCGGCGGTGGGGAGCATGGAGGGGCGCGCGTACCTCCCCCTGGACCTGCACTTCCTGCTCACCCCGTGGGCGGGGAACGCGGAGTACGAGATGCGCATCCTCGGCCGCGCCATGCAGTGCCTGGAGCAGCACCCCAGCCTGAGCGGGCCGCTCCTCTACCCGGGAGCGGACTGGGCGCCGGGGGACTCCGTCCAGGTCGTCCTGGAGGAGATCACCACCGAGGCGGTGATGCGCACCTTCGACTCGCTCCCGCACGACTACAAGCTGAGCGTCCCCTACGTGGCGCGCGTGGTCCGGCTGGACTCCCCGCCCGTCCGCATGGCGCCCGACGTGGTGGAGGCGGTGGTGGGGATCACGGCGGAGGCGGTCCCGTGAACCTGCGGCTCCCCTCGCTCTGGGACGAGCGCATCCACAACCTGGCGCTGGGGCTGGAGCCCCGCGACCCGATGCGCCGCTCGCGGATCGGGCTCCCGGGGGTGGAGGTGGCGGTGGACGGGGTGCCGCACCCCCTCCCGCGCACCCGCCGGGTCCCGGGCGCCTCGCCCTGGGTGCCCACGGACGCGCTCCGCCGCATCGGGCGCAAGGACACCTGCCGCTACGTGCTGCTCTGGAAGCCGGGAGCCAAGCCGCTGGTGACGCTCCGCTTCCAGGACCGGGGCCAGCGCTTCGCCCCGCGGCGGCTGGAGGTGGCGCTCCCCGACCCGATCGAGCAGGGGCGGGTGTGCCGCCCGGCGCTCTTCCCCGGCGCCGCGTACGACGTCCCGGCGGGGGCGGTGGGGCTGCGGGGCCGGATCACGAGGGACGGCGCGCCCCTGCGGTGGGCCCGGGCGGAGGCCCGGCGCACGGAGGACGACGTGCCGGTGGGGTGGGCCCACGGGGACCAGCACGGGGAGTTCGTGCTCCTGCTGGACCCGGAGGCGGTGATGGGGGCGGAGCTGGTGCTCCCCATCCGGGTGAGGGTGGTCGTCTCCGGTCCCGACGACCCGCTCGACCCCGACGACTTCCCCGGGTCCGACGTGGACCCGCTCTGGGACCTGCCGGTGGAGAAGGTACCGCTCGGCCCCGCCGCGGACGGGGTGCTGGCGGGGACGGAGCTTCCCGATGGCTACGCGAGCCGGGCCGGGAGCGACCGCGAGGTGGAGCTGGGCCTCGACGGGCTCGGCCGAGAGGAGTTCGACTTTTCATAGCGCCCGCGCGCGCAGGCAAGGAGCGAGACGATGCCCGAATACCTGGCACCAGGGGTCTACGTCGAGGAGGTGAGCTTCCGCTCGAAGAGCATCGAGGGGGTGCCCACCAGTACCACCGGCTTCGCCGGGATGACGCGGTACGGGCCGGTGTGGCGGCAGGACGGCCCCACCACCTCGGAGCCGCGGCTGATCACCAGCTTCACCGAGTTCGAGCGCGTCTACGGCGGGCTGGAGCCGCTGCAGCTGGACGGCAACGAGGAGCGCATCCCGTACCTGGCGCACGCCGCGCGCGCCTTCTTCCTCAACGGGGGGAAGCGGCTGTACGTGTCGCGCGTCTACACCGAGGGGGCCACGGACGGGATCGCGGAGCTCGTGTTCCCCACCGACAACCAGACCGGGTTCTGGCGGGCCCGCTGGCCCGGGTCGTTCGGGAACGTGTACGTGCAGGTGACGGTGCAGCGCAGCGGCAACGTGGCGTTCGACGTGGGCACCACGGTGCAGGCCAAGCGGGTGCGGACGGGGACCGTCGTGGAGGTGTACGCCTCCGGCGCCACCCTCCCCAAGCCCAACGACCCGGTCGCTCCCGGCGCGCTGCGCGTGGTGCAGGTGGCCGGCGACGGGACGCAGAGCTTCATCAAGGCCGACGGGATGCCCGAGGATCCCGCCACCGGCTCCGTCGTGCAGGTGGTGGAGGTGAGCGTCAACGTGATCGTCAACGGGGAGCGCACCGACTTCTACCCCGAGCTCTCCTTCTACCCGGACCACAAGCGGTTCATCGGCCGCATCCTGGACTTCGACGACCCGGCGGACGAGAACGCCGTGGTCTTCCTGGACTGGGACCCCGACTTCCTGGGGAAGACCGAGGCCTTCCGGATGCAGTCCGCCATCGAGCTGGCGGCCGGGCTGGTGGGCGGGCGGCTGGAGGACGGCGCCGACGGCGTGCTGATCTCGCCGGACGACCTGATGGGCGAGGAGTCCGACCCCGACATCGCCACCAAGAAGGCCACCGGGCTGTACGCGCTGGGCGAGGTGGACGACATCGCCATCGTGGCGGCGCCCGACGCCTCCACCCTGGCCGACCCCGCTTCCGTGATCCTGGCCACCGGCTACCTGATCGCGCACGCCGAGAGCCTGCGCTACCGGATCGCCGTGGTGGACGGGCCGCCGGAGTCGTCCATGAACCAGATCCGCGAGTTCCGCGGGCAGTTCGACAGCAAGTACGCCGCGCTGTACCACCCCTGGATCGTCACGCTCGACCCGCTGGAGCGGGCCGCGCAGGGGGCCCCGCCGCGGAAGATCCTCCTCCCGCCCTCCGGGTTCGTGTGCGGGATCTACGCCCGCACCGACATCGAGCGCGGCGTGCACAAGGCGCCCGCCAACGAGACGGTGCGCGGGCTGACCAGCTTCGAGATCAACATCAACAAGGCGCGCCAGGACGTCCTGAACCCCGAGGGGATCAACGCCCTGCGCTTCTTCGAGGGGCGCGGCAACCGGGTGTGGGGCGCCCGCACCATGAGCAGCGACCCCGAGTGGAAGTACGTCAACGTCCGCCGGCTCTTCATCTACCTGGAGCACTCCATCGACAAGGCCACGCAGTGGGCCGTGTTCGAGCCCAACGGAGACCGCCTCTGGGCCAACATCCGGCGCACCGTGGAGGACTTCCTCCTGGTGCAGTGGAAGAACGGGGCGCTCCTGGGCGAGAAGCCCGAGAAGGCGTACTTCGTCCGCTGCGACCGCACCACCATGACCCAGAACGACCTGGACAACGGGCGGATGATCTGCCTGATCGGCGTGTCCCCGGTGAAGCCCGCGGAGTACGTGATCTTCCGCATCGGGCAGTGGACCGGGGACGCCGTGACCTCACCGACGAGCTGAAGAGGGAGCCATGCCGACTTACCGCGAAAGCCCCTACGGCGCCTTCAACTTCATCGTCTCCCTGGGCGACGCCCAGGGGGACGGGGGCGAGGGGTCCATCATCGGCGGGTTCTCCGACGTCAGCGGTCTGGGGACGGACGTCAACTACTCGGAGTACCGCAACGGGAACGAGCGGTTCAACACCGTCCGCAAGATCCCCAACACCCACAAGGTGGACGACGTCACCCTGAAGCGCGGGGTGGTGGGCTCGGACGACCTGTGGGCCTGGCTCAAGGAGGTGCGCGACGGCACCCCCTCGCCGCGCAACGTCACGGTGATGCTCCTGGACGAGGCACGCAACCCGGTGGTGACCTGGTCGCTCCGGAACGCGCAGCCGAAGAAGTGGAGCGGGCCGACACTCGCCGCCAAGGGTGGGGGCGAGGTGGCGATGGAGGAGCTGCACCTGGTGCACGAGGGGCTGGAGGTCTCGTAAGCCGGGTTTGGGCGAATCCCGGCTGGCGCCGGGACCGCGCTCTATTCGCGTAGCGGCGATACTACCGCCGCTGCGCGAACGGAGCCCCGGCAAACCACCGCCGGGTCTCCGCCCTTCGGGTCACGATCGCTTTCGCAACTTCGCAACGGCTGAACTGCCGGAGCCGTTGCTGGTTTCCCCTCCCCCCTTGTGGGGGAGGGGCCGGGGGTGGGGGGTCTCCCCGAACCGTTATCCTGGACGCTTATCACGCGATGCGGGAACGACTGCAGCTGGGGGCGCCGGGGGTTTATCCGGTGCCGGAGGAGCCGGTGCGCGCGCTCACCGGGGTCCGCATGGACGTGGCGGCCTTCGTGGGCGTCGCGCCGCGCGGCCCGGCGCGGCTCCCCGCGTTCCAGGCGTCGTGGGCCGTGCCGCCGCGCGGCGCGGCGGCGCCCTCCGAGTCGCTCCGGTCGGTGGCGGTGCCGGTGGAGAGCTGGGACGCGTACCGCCGGCTCTTCGGGGGGTTCGAGGGGCCGGGGCTCCTCCCGTACTCCGTGGCCGCC
This sequence comes from uncultured Gemmatimonadales bacterium, assembly GCA_963733105.1. GTDB lineage: Bacteria > Gemmatimonadota > Gemmatimonadetes > Longimicrobiales > Longimicrobiaceae > JAFAYN01. Next base: position 490,346 of record CAVTCB010000023.1, read on the forward strand.
TTCTTCGAGCAGGGAGGGCGGCGCGCGTACGTGGTGCGGGTAGTCCACGACTTCGGGTCGGGCGACCCGCGCAACGACGAGGGCACGGCCTCGGGGGCGCTCCCCGGGGTGGCGCGTGCGGGGGGCGACCCGGTGACGCTCCGGGCCCGCAACGAGGGGAGCTGGGGGAACGCGCTGCGCGCCACCCTGTCGTGGCGCACCCGCCCGGTCGCGGTCGACACCTCCACCGCGCCCGCGCAGTCGGCGCTCACCCTCCCCCTGGACACCCTCCTCCCGGCGGGGACGCTCCTCCGCCTCCGGCTGGAAGGGGGGACCTTCGCGCTCCGCTTCGTCACCGCCGTGTGGGACGAGTGGCGGGCGGACCGGCCGCTGCGGGTGCGGCGGGCCACCCTGACCCCGCCGGCGGGATCGACCGTGGACCCCGTCGAGGCGGCGAAGGCGGTGGAGGGGGTGGAGAGCGTGGAGGCCTCGGTGGCGGTGACGGACACCGCGCGGGACGGCGTGGAGCGCCTGGAGCTGCACGAGGGGCTGGGGCTCCACCCGCTCCACCCGCGGTGGCTGGCGCTGGCGCTGTACCGCGACTCGGCGCTGGTGTACCCGGACGCCGCGTGGATCGGGGAGGAGCTGGCCGTCGCCGACCCCGAGCTGCGCACCCCGGCCGAGCCGCCCGCTCCGCAGTTCTCCGGAGGAACCGACCGCTACGCGGCGATCGAGCGCGCGGACTTCTTCGACGCCGACTGGGGACCCGGCGACGAGCTCCTCCGCGACGGGGTGCACGCGCTGGTGGAGGTGGAGGACCTGTCGCTGGTGGTGGTCCCCGACCTGTACTCCCCGAAGGCGCTGGTGGAGCCCGAGGAGGAGGAGGACGTCACGACCGCGGGCGCCGCCTTCGAGACCTGCCTGGAGCCGGCCCCCGCCGCGCCCCCGGAGGAGGAGGGGGACGGCTCGGACGAGGGGCTCGACGGGCTCCGCCTGGACCCCGCCGACCCGGCCGAGCGGGAGGAGATCGTGGACCGGCAGCTCGCGGTGGTGGAGCTGGCCGAGATGCTCCAGTCGTGGATCGTCCTCCTGGACGTCCCCCCGGGGCTGCACCAGCGGGAGGCGCTGGAGTGGCGGGCCCGCTTCGGCACCGCGTGGGCCGCCGCGTACCACCCCTGGCTCCGCGTCAGCCGCCCGGACGACGCGCGCTCCCCCCTGGTGGAGGTGGGGCCGGCGGCGTTCGCGGCAGGGATCGTGGCGCGGCAGGAGGGCGCCTTCGGGGTGCAGCACGGCCCCGCCAACGTCCTGGCCGTGGGGCCGGTGTCGCTCACGGACCGCGTCTCCCCCGCCCGCCACGACGAGCTGCACCAGTCCGGGATCAACGTGTACCTGGCCGAGCGCGACGGGATCCGGCTCACCGCCGGGCGCACCCTGTCCCGCGACCCCGTCTGGCGGCAGCTCAGCGTGCGCCGGCTGGTCACCATGCTCCGGCGCGTCCTCCTGCGGCAGATGCAGTGGACCGTGTTCGAGCCCAACGACGCCCGCCTCCGCGACGAGCTGCGCCGCATGCTGGAAGGGTACCTGGGGCAGCTCTTCCGCGCCAACGCCTTCCGCGGGCGCACCCCGGACGAGGCCTTCTTCGTCCGCTGCGACGAGGAGCTGAACCCGCCGCAGGTGCTGGACGCCGGGCAGCTCGTCTGCCACGTGGGGATCGCCCCGGCGGAGCCCCTGGAGTTCATCGTCCTGCGCCTCGCCCGCGAGGGCGACGGAACGCTTCTGACGGAGGAGTGATGGCCCTCGAAGACGACCGCAAGCTCCTGGGCACCTTCAACTTCGTGGTGTCGCTGCGGCGCAGCGCCACCGCCGAGTCGGGGCTCGCCGGGACGGCCGCCGACCCCGCCGCGGGGAGCTCGCCCGGGGAGGCGCTCTGCGACGGCGGCTTCCAGGAGTGCTCGGGGCTGGACATCGAGATGGACGTGCAGGAGCTGCAGGAGGGCGGGCGCAACGACGGCGTGATCCGCCGCGTGGGGCGGGGGAAGTACAGCAACATCGTCCTCAAGCGCGGGATGTTCTACGCCGGGGGCGGGAACCGCGTCAACACCGCGCTCTGGGGGTGGCTCCAGGGAATCCTGACCGGGACGCGCCCGGTCCCGCGCTACGACGGGGTCATCCAGGTGCTCGGCGCCGACGGCGCCACCGTGATGGCCACCTGGACCTTTTCCCGGGGGCTCCCCTCCAAGGTGTCGGGCCCGCAGCTCAACGCCAAGAGCGGGGACGTGGCGATCGAGGAGCTGCACATCGCCCACGAAGGGCTGAAACTGGCGATCTGACCGATGAGCGGACTCACCAAGGCCATGCTGTACCGGCTGAGCACGGGGAGCACTCCCACCCGGGAGGAGGAGATCCCCGTCCAGTTCAACCCCGCGTCGCTGAAGCTGAGCCTCACGGCCCAGAGCGACGAGGGGCAGTCGCGCGGGCGCCCCAACACGCAGTACACGGGGAACTCCGCGACCGAGCTGGCCTTCGACCTGGTGTTCGACACCGCGGACGAGGTCGGGGCCGACGGCGGCGCGCGCTCGGTGCGCGAGAAGACGGGGAAGATCGAGCAGTTCGTCCTCCCGGCGGAGAGCGGCGGGAGCCGCCAGTCGCCCCCGCGGGTGGAGTTCGAGTGGGGCGGGCTCACCCTCCAGGGGACCATCTCCTCCCTCTCCATCGACTTCGACTTCTTCGCCGAGGACGGCAAGCCGCTCCGGGCGAAGATGTCGGTGACCATCAAGGAGCAGGACCCCAAGTACGCCCTCCTCCAGTCCGGCCCCGGCTCCGCCACCGAGGCCAACGCCCCCAACCCCGGGGCCGCCACCCCCGCGGCCCCCGGCTCCTCGGGGGGCGGGGCCTCCGCCCCCTCCACCAACCGCACCGGGATCGCACTGGGCGGGGAGAGCGCCGCCGACTTCGCCGTGCGGATGGGGCTGGACGCCGGCGCCTGGCGCGGGCTCTCCGCCGGGCTGGAGGGGACGCTCTCGCTCTCGGCGGGGCTGGAGATCGACTTCGACGCCTCGCTCTCCCTGAGCGCCGGGATCGGGATCTCGGCCGGGTTCGAGGCGGACCTGGGGATCTCGCTGGAGGCGTCGCTGGGGCTGCAGGCCAGCGTCGGGGTCTCGGCCGGGGTGTCCGCGGGGGCCTCCGCCTCCGCCGGGTTCGCGCTGAGCGCGGCCGGCGGGGTGCAGGCCTCCGTGGAGACGGTGCGGATCGCAAAGGCCCAGGCGGCCGCGGGCGCCTCCATCGCCGCCTTCGGCGCCACCGGGGTCTCCGCCTCCGCCGCGCTCCCCACCGGGGGCGGCTCCACCGTGGCCGCGGGGCGCGCCGCCGGCTTCCTCCCCGCCGCCACCTCGACGGCGGCGGGCGCCGCGTCCGGGGCGGCGGCCGCGTACTCCGGCGCCGCCTCGCAGGGCGCCGCCGCCGCGACGGTGGTCACGGGGACCACCACCCCCTCCGTCTCCCCCGCGGACGCCACCAGCGCCGTCCCCTCCGCCTACGCCCCGCCGCGCGCCGACCCGCGCGCGGTCGGCTACGGCTTCGGCGTCCCGCTCCGCCCGCGCAACGAGGGCGCGGCGCAGGCCTCGGCCGGGGTGGTGGCGCTCCGCCCCTACTCGGTGTCGCGCGACACCCCGGTGGCCCGCGACCCCACCACGCCCCCCTGGGTGCAGCTCCCCGCCACCTCCGCGCCGAAGAAGGGGACCGTCGGAGGCACGGCGTCGGGGAAGGGCGCGTCCGGGCAGGCCGGCGGCCGCACCGGGTGCGGCTGCGGGTGCGGTCCGAAGGGAGGTGCCCGGTGACGGTGCGCGTGGACTCGCTCACCACCGAGGTGTCGGCCGAGCCCGCCGGCTCCGCGGAGCGCGCCCGCGAGGGGTCCGACTGGAAGGAGCGCGAGCAGGTGGCCGCCGCGCAGGCGCGCGTCGCCCGGGACGAGCTGAGGACGCGGGCCTCCGGGTACGATGACTGAGCCGCTCCTCTACTCGTCGGAGCCTGTCTTCAAGGTGGACGGGCAGGTCCGGGGCGAGCTGACCCGGGACCTCCTCCGCCTGGACATCGTGGAGACCACGCAGGGGCTCAAGACGCTCACCGCGCGCCTGGCGGGGACCCCCGCGCACCCCGACAACCCGGAGCGGCCGGAGCTGTACCTGGACGGGAGCCTCCTGGACTTCGGCAAGGAGCTCGTCGTCACCATCGGCCCCACGGGGGGGGACCGCACGGTGTTCCGGGGGAACGTGAGCGCCATCGAGGCCGTGTACGCCCGGGGCAAGGAGCCCGAGGTGGTGATCTTCGCCGAGGACCGGCTGATGACGCTCCGCATGACGCGCCGCTTCAAGACGTACGAGGAGTCCACCGACGCGCAGATCGCCGAGGAGATCGGCTCCGAGCACGGGATCACCGTGGACGCCTCCGCGGGCGGGCCCTCGTACGACGTGGTGCAGCAGTGGAACCAGAGCGACCTGGCCTTCCTGCGGGAGCGTGCGGCGCGCGTGGGCGCGGAGGTCTGGGTGCTGGACGACACGCTGCACTTCAAGACGAGAGAGAGCCGCACCGGGACCGAGCTCGCGCTGGTGCACGGGAACCAGCTCCGCGACGTGCAGCTCCGCGCCGACCTGGCCCACCAGCGCACCGCGGTGCGGGTGACCGGCTACGACGCGGCCGAGCGGGACGCCATCGACCAGGAGGCGGGGAGCGACGCCATCGAGGCCGAGATCTCCGGGGGGCTCACCGGGCCCGCCGTGCTGCAACGGGCCTTCGGCGAGCGGGTGAGCTACGGGACGCGCTCCGTGCCGCTCACCGACGGGGAGGCCACCGACTGGGCGCGCGCGGAGATGCTGCGGCGGAGCCGCGGCTTCGTGACCGCGGTGGGGACCACCTCCGGCACCGCCGACATGGTGGTGGGGAGCCGGGTCTCGCTGGAGCGGGTGGGGGCCCCTTTCAACGGCGGCGGCTACTACGTCACCCGCGTGCACCACACCTTCGACCGCAAGGACGCCTTCCGCACCCACTTCGAGGCGGAGCGGGCCACCGTGAACGAGGGCGCATGACGGGAGGACCGCGGACGGACGGGCCGCACGGCCACTACGGGCTCTTCCCGGCGATCGTCACCGACATCGTCGACGAGAAGAACCTGGGCCGCATCGAGGTCAAGTTCCCCTGGCTGGGGACCGACGGGGCGGAGGTGCGCGCCTGGGCCACGCTCCTCACCCCCTACGCCGACGACGACCAGGGCTTCCAGTTCCTCCCGGCGGTGGACACGCAGGTGGTGGTGGGGTTCGAGGCGGGCGACCTGCGGCGCCCCTACATCGTGGGCTCCGCCTGGAACGGGCGGGAGGCGCTCCCCGACGGCCCCGCGGCCCCCAACGACAAGCGGCTCATCAAGACCCGCTCCGGGAGCCTGCTGGAGTTCGACGACAAGGAGGGGGCGGCCAAGGTGACGCTCTCCATGAGCAGCGGGCACAAGCTGGTGCTGGACGACGCCGCGCAGCAGGTGACCTTCTCTCACTCCAACGGCTGCACCGTGACCATGACCGCCGGGGGGCAGGTGCAGATCCAGGCCAACTCCACGGTGGACATCACCGCCTCGGTCCTCAACGTCCACGCGCCGATCGCCAACTTCGACGGCGTGATCAACTGCCAGACGCTGGTGGCGAGCACGGGGGTGGTCTCCCCCTCGTACACCCCCGGCGCCGGGAACGTGTGGTGAACCGTGTGTGACGACCACCCCTGGAAGCTGATCGCCCCCTGGTGGCGCTGGCAGCGGCAGCTCGACGAGCTGGGCCGCCGGCCGCGGCAGACGCGCCCGGTGATCCAGAAGTACGAGAGCTCCGACCCGGTCAGCGCCTTCCTCAAGGACCCGCAGCTCTCCCTGGTCTACGGGGCGGAGGACGAGGTCCAGAAGCTCACCAAGGTGCCGGGCGGGCTCACCGCGGGCGGGAAGCGGACCCGCTTCTCCGACTACGAGCTGCAGTCCACCGGGGTGCGCAAGCTCTTCCTCCCCTCGCACAAGCGCTTCTACCTGGTGGTGTGCGAGCTCCACTGCGACCGCCGCGGGCTCCCGGCCGTGGGCCGCGACAAGGTGTGCGAGGCGGGGATGGTGGTGCGGCGGCAGGTGATGAGCTACGCGCCGCAGCACCAGGCGCAGGCCGCCGGGCTCCTGGCCCGGGCCACCGAGCTCTCCGCGCAGATCTCCCGCATCGACCGGGGGGAGCGGAAGCGGGTGCTCCAGAAGCGCCACGCCTTCACCGGGCGCGGGGTGGTGGGGGCGGTGGCCGGGGCGGCCACGCAGGTGCGCTCCACCGTCCGCGAGGCGCTGAGCGCCGAGGCCCAGGCGAAGCGGGAAGCGCTGGAGGCGGAGCTGGCCGACGTGCGCCGCGAGCTGCTGAAGTGGAAGACCGACTCCGGCGCCGTCACCGTGACGGAGGGGTGGCTCCCCACGGGGTTCGAGAGCGTGGGGTCGTGGCAGCCGGTGGAGGAGACCCCCGCGGAGATCGTGGAGGAGATCCACCCGCTCTACCCGCTGATCCCCGACCCGCGCGACGCCACCCACGACGCCTCCGGGCGGACGCTCTACTACGGGATGATCCCCACGGGCGGGCGGACGGTGGACACCGTGGGGGGCGCGCGCTTCGACGACCGCACCCGCTACACCGCCCGCTGCTTCGTCCGCCGCCACCGGTGCGACTGCCCCAAGACCGGGGAGCGGAACGACTGCGGGGGGAGCTGGTGTGGAGCGAGCCGACCGAGGTGTACCAGCTCGCCCCGCACTTCGACCCCGTGGGGACGGCCAACCACCCGGTGGTGATCACGCTCCCGGACATCCCGGCGCTGGCGGCCATGACCGACGCCAAGCTCCCGGTGCAGATGATCTCCCCGCCGGGGTCGTCCATGAAGTTCAACGCGCCGGACGACGGGTCGCTCCCCGAGCCGGGGTCGGGGGAGATGGGGGCGGGCTTCCAGATCTGCTACTTCTCGATCCCGCTCATCACGATCATCGCCACCTTCGTGCTGACGCTCTTCCTCCCGATCGTGGTGTTCATCTTCAACCTCTGGTTCCTCCTGGGACTCAAGTTCTGCATCCCGCCCAGCATCTCCTTCTCCGCGGGCGCGAGCCTCCAGCTGGACGCCGACCTCAACGTGGCGCTCCAGGCCGAGCTGGACGTGGCCGCCTCCATCGACATCGACGCCGACGTCGAGCTCGGAGACGCGCTGGGGGTGAGCCTCAACCTGGCCCTCACCGGCGACCTGGGCGGCTCGGCCAGCCTCCAGTTCGACGGCGAGGTCCCCACTCTGGAAGGGAGCACCTTCGCCGTGAACGCCGACTCCCCCGCCCACAAGCTCCTTGCCGGCTACGAGGTCAAGGTGGACGGGGAGGCGCAGGCCCAGGCCGGGTTCTCCAACAACCTCCTGGCCGGGCTCAACGCCCGCCTCTCCGGGACGGTCAGCGCCGAGGAGGCCGGGCTCGGCCTGGGCACCGGGCCGGAGTACGAGGAGCGCGTGGACGCCGCGGTGGTGCTCGCATGAGGTCCGCCGCGCATCTCGGGAGGGGGTGGCGCTTCCCCCTGGCCCCGCGGGACGGCGACCTGGAGTACGCGGAGGGCGCGGACAAGGTGCGCCAGTCCATCTGGATCGTCCTGGACACCGAGCCGGGCGAGCGGGTGATGCGCCCCACCTTCGGGTGCGGGCTGCGGCGCTACCTGATGAAGCCCAACTCCTCCGCCGTCCGGGCGCTGATCCAGCGCGACGTCTCCCTCGCGCTGGCCACCTGGGAGCCGCGGGTCTCCGTCTCCTCGGTGACGGTGTCGCCGGGGGAGGACCCCTCGCTGGTGCTGATCCACGTCGCCTACACCCACGTCCGCGACGGGAGACCGGGGAACCTGGTCTACCCGTTCTACTTGGAGTAGAGCCGCATGCCGCTCCCGACCCCGATCCTGGACGACCGCTCCTGGCAGCAGCTCCGCGACGAGCTGGTCCGCCGCATCCCGGTGTACGCGCCGGAGTGGACGGACCACAACCCGAGCGACCCGGGGATCACCCTCCTGGAGCTGTTCGCCTTCCTGGGCGAGAACCTCCTCTTCCGCTTCAACCAGATCCCGGAAGCCACGCGGCTGGAGTTCCTCCGCCTCCTCCAGGTGCCGATGCGCGCCGCGACCCCCGCGCGGGCCATGGTGGCACTGACGGTGAGCGGCGCGCAGGAGGTCCTGGTCCCCATGGGGACGGAGGCGCGCGCGGGGAGCACTCCCTTCGAGACGCAGGACGAGGTGTGCGCCTGGCCGCTCTCGGCGCGCGCCGTGTCCCGCCGCCGCACGCTCAAGCCCGACGACGACAGCGAGGCCGGGATGTACGCCGCCGTGGCGCTGGACGCCCGCGGGATCGGCGAGGACGACGCCGACTACTACGTGACCGAGGTGCTGGGCGACGATCCCTCGGTCCCCGGCTTCGCGGCGCAGGACTTCGGCGCCACCGTGGACGGGGTGCTCTGGGTGGCGGTGCTGAAGGAGAAGGCCACCGACGTGTCGCGCCTGTCGAGCGCCGTGGTCAACCTGGGCTTCGTCCCCGACCCGGTCATCCTTGCCATGGAGGAGGTGGAGGGGTGCCCCGGCGCGGGCGCCGAGGAGGGGACGGACGAGGTGGTGTGGGAGGTCTCCACCACCACCCTGCGCGACGACGAGCCGGTGTACCGCACCCTCCAGGTGGTGGGCGACACCACCCGCGGCCTCTCGCAGCAGGGCGTGGTGCGCCTCCGCCTCCCCGCCGACGTCACCCTCCCCGGGCTCCCGGACGTGGAGGAGGCGCTGCAGGGGACCGGGAACTTCCCCCCGGTGCTGGAGGACGAGGAGCTGGCCGACGCCCTCCTCTTCTGGATCCGCGCCTACCGGCGCCGCGCCGGCCGCCCGCTGGGGCGCGTCCTCTGGGTGGGCGCCAACGCCGCCGAGGCGCTCCAGGTGCGGACCGCGCGCGCCGAGCTGGTGGGGACGGGGAGCGGCGGAGCGGGGCAGAGCTTCGCCCTGGCGCACGCCCCGGTGGTGGACGGCTCGCTGACGCTGGAGGTGGAGGAGCCCGGCGGGTGGACCCCGTGGACGGAGGCGGACGACTTCTCCGGGGCCGGGAGGAGCGACCGCGTCTTCGTGGTGGACGCGGAGGCCGGGACGGTCCGGTTCGGCGACGGGACCCGCGGGCGCGTCCCGCAGATCGGGGAGCGCATCCGCGCCCGCGAGTACCGCTACGGCGGCGGCTCCGCCGGGAACGTGGCCGCCAAGGCGATCACCAAGGTGAGCGGGGTCGCGGGGGTCAAGGCCTCCAACCCCCGCCCGGCCTTCGGCGGGGCGGACGCGGAGGAGGTGGGCGACGCCGTGGAGCGCATCCCCGCGGAGCTGCGCCGCCGCGACCGCGCCGTGACCGCGGAGGACTTCCGCGAGCTGGCCAGGGCCACCCCCGGCGCGGGGGTCGGGCGGGCCGAGGTGCTCCCCCGCTTCCACCCCGGGCTCCCGGACGAGGAGGCCGCGGGGGTGGTGACGGTGGTGGTGTGGCCGTCGGAGGACGCCGCGCGCCCCAGCGCCCCCATGCCCGACCGCGACCTCCTCCGCTGCGTCTGCTCCTGGCTGGACGCGCGCCGCCTGGTGACCACCGAGCTGTACGTGGTCCCCCCCACCTACCGCAGGGTGGCCGTGTCGGTGGGGCTGGTGGCCAAGCCCGGCTTCGGGGTGGAGGCGGTGCGCGCCTGGGTGGAGCTGGTGATCCGCCAGTACCTGGCGCCGCTCCCCCCCTTCGGCCCGGACGGCGGCGGGTGGCCGCTCGGCCGGCGCGTGCACGGGCCGGAGCTGGAGGCCGCCGCGCTCCAGGTGGAGGGGGTGGAGTACCTGGAGGGGCTGCGCGTCTCCTGGGCCCGCACCGGGGCCGACGGGACCGACGAGTGGGTGGAGGAGACGGTGGAGCTGGAGCCGTACGAGGTCCCGGAGCTCACGGAGATCACCGTGGTGGAGGGGACCCCGGAAGAGCCGGGGGCCGTCCTGGAGCCGCCGCCCCCGGTGGTGGTCGGCGGCGGCACCGGGACGCCGCCGCTCCCGGTGCCGATCCCCACCCTCCGCGACGAGTGCTGAGCCGATGAGCACCTCCCGCCCGTTCGCCCTGGTGCAGGGCGGCGACGCCTGGCTCCGGGCCGCGCACCGCGACACCTCGCTCGACCTGGAGAGCGGCGTCGTGGAGCTGGACTGGACCACGCCGGAGCCGGCCGCGTCCGGGCCCGCGCGCGCCGCGGCCGGGATGGCGTTCGACTCCGGGTGCCGCCTGTACCGCAGCGACCCCGCCGCGGGGCAGGTGGAGCGCACCCTGTGGGGGATGGGGCGCGGCGCCCCCGACCCCGTGGAGCTGTTCGAGCCCGAGCCCGAGGCCCCGGGGGGCGACTTCGCCCCCGCGGCGCCCGCCGGGGGGCCGCTGCGCGCGCCGCGCGGCCTGGCCGTGGACGAGGACGACCGCCTGTACGTGGCCGAGTCGGGCTCCGGGCGCATCCTGGTGTTCGACCTGTGGAGCCGCCGCCTGCTGCGGACGGTCCCCACCGGCCCCGGGACGCGGCCGCTCGACCTGGCCGCCTTCGGACGGGTGGTCCTGGCCGCGGTGGAGGGGCTCCCCCACCTCCTCCGCCTCGGCGCCCGCGACGACCTGGAGCCCTTCCCCCTCCCCCCCGAGGCGCCGGCCCCCGACCGCGTGGCCGTGTCCCCCGCCGGCGCGGTGGCGGTGCTGGTGGCCGCCGGGACCGCGGACGCCACGGTGGTGCACGTGGACCGCCCGCGCGACGCCCTGCACCTGGCCTGGGCCGGCGACCTGGAGTGGGAGTCGGAGGACACGCTGGTGGTGGCGCGGCGCCCGGGGGAGAACCTGCTCCGCTTCCGCTTCACCCACGGCGCCGTGGAGGAGCTGCGGCCGCTGGCGGCGCGCGGCTACGACGGGACGGGGATCGTCCGCACCCCGGACGGGCGGATCGGCTTCCACACCGCCGCCGGCTTCCGCACCGCGCCCGTGGCCCGCGTCCGCTACCTCCAGAACGGGACGGTGACCACCTTCCGCCTGGACTCCGGCGACTTCCAGACGCAGTGGGGGCGGATCTTTTTGGACGCCTGCATCCCCTCCGGGACCTCGGTGCGCGTCGCCTGCCTCACCACGGACGAGGAGCTGGAGGGGCAGAAGCTGCAGCGCGGCGCGCCCGGCGGGCTGGTGACGGCCACGCCGCGCAGGCCGGAGCTGTCCCCGCCGATGCCTCCCCTCTCCCTCCTCCCGGAGGCGCCGGAGTGGCGCCCGCTCCACCGGCGCGAGACCGGGCGCGAGCTCCCCTGGGTGCAGCCGGAGCGCGGGGACGCCTTCGTCACCTACGAGGCCCCCGTCCTGGCGGAGCCCGGCCGCTACCTCTGGGTGACGCTGGAGCTGCGCGGGACCAGCGCCGTCTCCCCGCGCTTCCGCTCGCTCCGCGTGGAGCACCCCGGGCACGACCTCCTCCGCCGCCTCCCGCGCACCTTCGCCCGCGAGGCCCCGGACGCCGACTTCCTCCGCCGCTACCTGGCGCTGTTCGACGGGCTGCTGCACGAGCTGGAGAGCCGGGCCGCCGCGCGCGACCTCCTCCTGGACCCGCACGGCACCCCCGAGGACATGCTCCCCTGGCTGGCGAGCTTCCTGGGGCTCACGCTGGACGACCGCTGGCCCGTGCACTCCCGGCGCACCCTGGTGTCCGAGGCCGCGTGGCTCTTCCGCTTCCGCGGCACCGTGGCCGGGCTGCGCCGCTTCCTGGAGATCTACCTGGAGCAGCCGGTGGTCATCCTGGAGCAGTTCCGGCTGCGGGGGATGGGCGGGGGCGTCCTGGGGGAGCGCGGCCCGGTGGAGTCGCGCGCGGTGCTGGGCTCCGGCTTCCGCGTGGGCGGCGCCATCGGCGACCCCCAGCAGTCCCCTCTCTCCGGGACCCCGGAGGACGCCTTCGAGACGCACGCGCACCGCTTCGCCGTGCTGGTGCGGGGGGCGCTCACGCAGGAGCAGCTGGACGTGGTGCAGCACGTCCTGGACGTGCATCGCCCCGCGCACACGCTGGTGGAGGTGTGCACCGTGGGGACGGGGATGCGGGTGGGGCGCGGCCTCCACCTGGGGATCTCCTCGGCGGTGGGGCGCACCGGCGGGTTCTCCACCTTCCAGCTCGGCGCCGCGGCGCTCGGGCGCGGGGGGATCGTGGGCCGCCCGGAGGCGGGGACGCTCCCCGGCGCCTCGCGGCTGGGCTCCGACACGCGGGTGGGTTGAGCGTGGACGCCCTGCACGTGTCCCGGCTCCGGGCCCGCTACCGCCTCCCCGCGGGGGAGACGGACGCGAGAGAGCGCCTGGACCGCGTCCTCCGCGACGTGGTGGAGGAGGCGCTGGAGCACGCGCTGTCGCGCGCCGGGGTCGCCACGCACGAGGAGGTGTGCATCCGCCACGTGCACGCCCCCGCGCGGCTCCGCCTGGGCGCCCCCGACTCCACCCTCACGGCCGAGTGGAGCATGGCGCTGGCCGAGGCGATCCGCGCCGCCATCCGGGGCGGGGGGCCGGACGTGGTGCGCTACGGCTCCCGCGCCCACGCCCTGGTGGACCTGCTGACCGGGGTGGCCGCGGGGGACCTCCGCCGCGCCTGGGCCTGGCGGCAGGTGGGGCTCTGGCCCGCGGGCGAGGAGCCGTCCGGGGAGGCCGCGGCGGAGGAGGCCGCGCGCGCCCTCCTGGCGAGCCCCGAGTCGGTGGTCGCCGCGCTGGCCGCCGCCGCCCGAGCCGGAGCGCTCCCCGCGCTGGCCGCGAGGGTCCGGCCGGCCGCCTGGGTGGCGCTGGCGCGGACGGCGCTGCAGGCCGCCGGGGCGCCGGCCGGGCTCGCCTCGCGCCTGTTCGACTTCGCGGCGGAGGGTCCCGGGACGGTCCCGGGCGGGCGGGGCGGGGAAGCGGCCGGTGCGGCGGATGCCGGCGCGGAGCGGGAGCCCGCCGGAGCCGCCTCCGCGCCCGGAGCGCCGGACGGGCGCCGCCCCTCGCCGCTCGCCCTGCGGGTCGTGCGCGACTCCCGTCTCGCCCGGGCGCTGGAGGAGGCCGGGGCCGCGGACGCCGCCGTTGCCCTCCCGCGCGACACCCGGCGCGCGCTCGCCGTGCTGGCGCTGCTGGAGGCGGAGCCCACGGCCGTGCGCCGCGGGGCCGGCGACACCACCGCGCTGGTCGCGGAAGTGGAGCGCGAGGCCGTCGGCGAGACGCTGGCGAGGACGGCCCCCGTGGCGAGGAGCGGGACGCCGCGGCGGGAACGTGCCGAGGACGAGCCCCGGCGGCCGGGACACGGCGACGACGACCTTGAGGCTGACGTGCGCTCGACGCCCCGCGCCCCGCTCGACCGGAGCGCGCCCGATGCGCCCGCCGAGCCCCGCCGCCGCGCCATGGTGGGAGACGAGGCCGACGAGGCCCCGGAGCCGCGCCGCGCCGACCGCCCCTCTCTCGAGCTCGAAGCGTCCGGGCAGACCCCGGAGGACCCCGATCCCGGCGAGGAGCGTCCGCTCCCCGAGGTGCGGCGGAGCGGGGAGACGCGCTGGGGCGGGCTCCTCTTCCTCCTCCACCTGCTGGACGTGTCGGAGGGGCCGTTCGACGGCCCGCTCGCCGGGCGCTCCGTGCGGTGGTGCATGCACCGGCTGGGGATGGAGCTGCTCGCGCTGGACGAGCGGGACCCCGCGGCGCTCGCCTTCGCCGGTCTGGGGCCGGACCGCGACCCGCCCTCCCGCGGCGAGGAGCCGCCCACCCGGGACGAGGCCGCCGCGCTGGCGGAGCTGGCCGCCGGGCTCGCCGCCCGGCTGCGCGAGCGGCTCCGCCCCGGCGAGCCCGCCGACCCGCGCCTCGCCGCGCTCCTCCTGCGCGAGACCTGCCGCCGCTCGGCCCGGATCGACGCGGACCCGGGGTGGATCGACGTGCGGCTCTCGCTGGAGGAGGTGTCGGTGGAGGTGCGCCGCGCCATGCTCGACCTGGACCCGGGGTGGGTCGCGTGGCTGGGAGTCGTCGTGAGGTTCGTGTATGAGTAGCGCCCACCCCCTCCCGTTCCCGGGCGCCGCCCCCGAGCACCCCGGCGCGCGCCTCGCCCGCGAGACCGCCGCGCTGGCCGGGCGCCTCGCCGACCTCCTGGACCAGGCGCTCCCCGCCGGGGGCGAGCAGAGCCCGGCGCGCGAGTTCCTGCGGGCCATGGCCGCCGACGCGGAGGAGGAGCCCGGGACCGCGGGGTGGGCCGGCCCGCAGGGCGTCCACCCGCTGGACCGGCTGGCGCTCGGGTTCGGGCTGTCGCGCGTGGAGGTGGACCTCCTCCTCCTGGCCGGCCTCCCCGAGGAGCACGAGGGGTACGCGGGCGTCCTCCGCACCCTCCATCCCCGGAGCGAGCCGCGCCCCACCGCCGGGCTGGCCGCGCAGCTCCTGTGCGCCTCCGCGGACGAGCGCAGGCTCCTCCGCGCCGCGCTGGAGACCGGGCCGGCCGTCCGCGCGGGGGTCGTCCGGCTGGGGGAGGAGGGCCCCTTCTGGGAGCGCTCCATCCTCCTCCCGGAAGCGCTCTGGTCCGTGCTGCACGGCGTGGACGCCTGGCCCGACGCGGCGCCGCGTACGGAGGGGGCGGCGGTCGCCGCCGGGACGCGCGGCTGGCTGGCGAGCACCGCCGCGGGGCGCGCCCTGGCGCTGCTGCGCGCCGGCGGGGCCCACACCCTCCTGGTCACCGGCGACAGCGACGAGGCCGCCGCGCAGCGCGCCTCCGCCCTGGTGGCCGCCGCGGGGGAGGAGCCCGCCCGCGTCCTCCTCCCCGCCACGGCGGGGGCCGAGCTGGAGCGGCTGGTCTCCGTGCACTGCGTGGCCCGGGGCCTGGTCCCGGTGGTCCGCGTGGCGCCGGGCGAGGGCCCCGGCGGCGCCCACGTCCCCGCCTTCGAGGCGCACCCCGGGCCGGTGGTGGTGTGCGGGCGGGCGGGGGGGATGCGGGTGCGGGGCGGGAGGGCGGTGGCGGAGATCCCCGCCGGCCGCCTCACCGCCACGGGGCGCGCCGAGATGTGGGGCGAGCTCCTCCCGGAGCTGGCGGAGCACGCCCCCGCGCTGGCCGCGCGCTACTCCGTGGAGCCGGACACCGCCGCTGCCGCCGCCGAGGACGCCCGCTCCCTCGCCGCTCTGGAGGGACGCGCGCCGGACGCCGACGACGTGGCCCGCGCCGTCCGCACCCGCGCCGGGCTGGCGCTCTCCGGCGGGATCCGCCTGGTGCGCCCCGCCGCGGAGTGGGACCACCTGGTCCTCCCGCCCGACCGCAAGGCGCAGCTCCGCGAGGCGCTGGACCGCCTCCTCCACCAGCCGCGGGTGCTGGACGACTGGCGGTTCCTGGAGGGGAGGGCGGGGGCGCGCGGGGTCCGCATGCTCTTCGCCGGGGCCTCGGGGACGGGGAAGACCCTTTCCGCCGAGGTGATGGCCGGCGCGCTGGGGGTGGACCTCCTCCTGGTGGACATCTCCCGCGTGGTCTCCAAGTGGATCGGGGAGACCGAGAAGAACCTGTCCGAGGTGTTCGACGTGGCCGAGAGCGCGCAGGCCGTCCTCTTCTTCGACGAGGCCGACGCCCTGTTCGGGAAGCGCACCGAGGTCAGCGACGCGCACGACCGCTACGCCAACCTGGAGACCGCCTACCTCCTCACCCGCCTGGAGCGCTTCGAGGGGCTGGCGATCCTCTCCACCAACCTGCGGCAGAACATCGACCACGCCTTCCTGCGCAGGCTGGAGTTCGTCCTGGAGTTCGAGGAGCCCGGCCCGGCGGAGAGGGCAGCGCTCTGGAGGTGCCACCTCCCCGCCGACGCCCCGCTGGCGGGCGACGTGAACCTGCGGGAGCTGGCCTCGCTCTACCCGGTGGTGGGCGGGTTCATCCGCAACGCGGCCGTCGCGGCGGGGTTCCTCGCCGCCGCCGAGGGCACGTCCATCACCCGCAGCCACCTCGTGCGCGCCATCCGGCGAGAGTACGACAAGTCCGGCCGCGCCTTCCCCGGCCACCCGGCCGGGATGGCCTGAACCCCCGAGAGGACCCATGGCGAACCCCACCACCCTGCCGGAATTCGCGCAAGCCGTCCGGACCACCTACGCCGCCACGCGCACCGCCGCGCAGACGGCCGTGGCCGACGCGCAGACGGCGCTCGGCGCGGCTCGCGACTCCCAGAAGGCGCACTCGGAGGACCTCGCCGCGGCGCAGAAGGAGATCGCCGCCAAGCGCGCCGAGCTGGCCGCCACCGAGGTCCCCGCCAACGCGGAAGCGCTCCTGGCCGAGATCACCTCCCTCCAGACGCAGGCGCGCGCCATCCAGGCGCTGGTCCTGGACGACCGCACCGCGGTCGCGCACGCCGAGGCGGAGCTGGCCGCCGCCAACGCCACCCTGAGCCGGGCCGCCGCGGAGCTGGCGGCGGCCGAGGCCGACTTCGAGGCCGTGGTGGCCGAGTCGGCGCAGCTCGACACGCTCAAGGCCGCGGCCACCGCCGGCCCCGCCGCCACCCTCCGGGCCGACGCGGCGGACGCCCTCACCGATCCGCCGTACACCACCGCCAAGACGCGCGTGGAGGCCGACGTCCCGGAGAAGCTCCTGGAGTCGGCCCGCGCCAGCGTGGCCGCGGAGAACGCCCGGGTAGCCCGCCTGGAGGCGTCGCTGAACGCCGCACAGGACCTCCTGGCGGACGAGCTCGAAACCTCCGGCGGGCTGGACGGGACGGTGGTGAAGCAGAGGCTGGCGTTCGACCGCGCCGAGGCCGACCTCCGCGAGTGGGTGACCGGGGGGCCGCAGCGGCTGCGGCGCGCCGCCGACCTCCTCACCGCGGTCCTGGTGGGCGACGGGCTGTTCACCGCGGCCGAGGCCGCCCACCTGGCCGACCAGGACACGGTGGACCTGGGGGAGCCCGCCGCCGAGCTGCGGGTCACGCGCGAGGAGAAGCGCCAGGCCGCCCTGGAGGCCGAGGCCGACCTGGAGAACGCCACCCTCGCCGCCCGGGCCCCCGACCCCCTGGCCGACGTCACGGCGGTGCAGGAGGTCTCGGACGCGCAGGACGCCCTGGACACGGCGGAGGGCGAGCTGGTGACGGCACAGGCCGCCTACGGCACCGACGAGGCCGACTTCACCGGCTGGGCCTCGGCCGTCTCCGACGGCGTCTGGCGCAAGGTGCTGGGGTTCGTGGAGGCGGAGGCCATCCTGGAGGAGCTGAGCGACGCCGGCACCCCCGACGGCGCGGCCCGGGTGGCCGCCTTGGAGGCGGCCGAGGAGGCCCTGGCGGGCGCGCTCGCCGACGCAGAGCGGAGCGCGATCACCGTCGCGTTCCTGGAAGAGCAGATCACCCTTCGCGAGGCGCGGCTCGACGAGTCGCGCGGAGCACTGCAGGCGCGGCTGCTCAGCTCCGCCCGCGGCGACGTCTGACAAGGAGGAACCGGTGCCCATCACCTCGGAAGCACGCTACTGCAGCGGGACCGGCGCGGCCCTGGCGGGATCGGGGAGCGCGCTCCTCCCGGCCAGCCCGTTCTACGCCCCGCGCTATCACTTCGGGATGCTCCTCGGGGTGGACGACTTCGAGACCGAGCAGGCCTACCACCGCGGCAAGAGCCGCCTTCACAACGCCTGGCTGCACCGCGACGGCGTGGTTTGGGGCTTCGGGGTGGACGCCCCGGACCGCGAAGACGCCCCCGGGACGCTGCGCGGCGAGCTCCGCGTGCACCCCGGATTCGCGCTGGACGCCGCCGGGCGCGAGCTGCACCTGGACGACCTCGCCTGCCTGGGCGTGGCCGCCTGGTACCAGGCCCACCGCGACGACCCCGAGGTGCGGGACGCCGTGGACGCCGGGAGCCGCGACCCCGACGCCGCGGAGGACCCGGCGGGGAGCGTCCGCTTCACCGCGCACGTGAGGGCCTGCTTCCGCGCCTGCCTCACGCGCCAGGTCCCCGCCATCTCCGAGCCGTGCAACGGCACCGGGGGCGACGTGGCCTACTCCCGGGCGCACGAGACGGTGGACCTGCACCTGGTCCCCGGGCCGGCGCCGCAGCCCGTGCGCCCCTACCACCGGCTCCGCCTCCTCTTCGGGCTGGAGGGGCCGGTCACCGACGACGGCGACACGGTCCCGGCCGACCAGGAGGTGATCGCCGCGCGCAGCGACATCCTCGCCCTCCCCGCGCAGCAGCAGCCGGCCGCGTACCTGGCCGCCTTCCGCCGCTTCGCGGCGCTGGACGAGATCGACCTCCGCCCGGCCGCCACGCCGGACGGGGAGGGGTCCACCCTCTTCCCGGCCAACGACGACACCTGCGTCCCGCTGGCCCAGGTACGCATCCTCCTGGTCCCCGGCGAGAACGGCGCGCTCGTCCTCGGCGAGGCGGCGGTGGACGTCACCGTCCGCCCCTCGCACGTGGCCACCTCCACCATCCAGGAGCTGCTCTGCGGGCCGCTCTTCCGGGCGGGGGGGCTGATGCCGCCCCCCGTGGAGGAGGGGGACACGCCGGAGAGCGACCCGATCCCGCTCCCGCCCGCCGACGCGGGGGGGCCGCGGATCGACCCGGCCTCGGTGCGCCTGGAGGGGGAGGCGGTGACCATGACCGCCACCTCGCGCCTGTCGCGCGCCAGCGTCGCCGCGCGGGGCTTCTCCATATCCGCCTACGACAACCGCGACGGGTGGCACGTGGTGGAGATCCGCCAGGCCACGGTGGACCGCGGCGGCACGCGGATCCGGCTGGAGCTGAACACCGGCTTCGGCGGGAACCTGGTGCGCATCATCGCCCGCGGCACCGGGCCCACCCCGCTCCTGGGGACCAACGGCGTCCCGCTGGCGGGCGCCCCCGGCGGCCCCCCCGGGAACACGGAAGACGGCGTCGACTTCGTCCTCATGCTGAAAAGGAGTGAGACGTGAGCCAGACCGACACCCAGTCCGAGGCGACGCTCGTCCTGGTGGGGGCGAACAACGGGGTGACCCTGATCCCCGCCTCCACGGCGCTGACCCGGCTGAACTACTTCGACGGCAAGTTCCTCCGCGCCGACGACATGAACCGGGAGCAGGCGTACCTCCGCTCCCTGGTGGAGTACTCCAACCGGGCCGGCGGCTCCGGGGTGGTGTACGGCCTCGACGTGCACCCCGGCGCCTCCGGGAAGCTGGAGCTCTCCTCCGGCCTCGCCATCGACCCCCGGGGGCGCGTCCTCTATCTCCCCTTCGACACGGAGGTGAGCGTCGCCGAGCTGGTGGCGAAGTCCGCCGCCTCCTCCGCCGGCTCGTCCTCCGGGAGCAAGGCGCCGGCGAGCGACGCCGTACCGGGGTTCGCGGCGTGCGAGGCGGACACGGCCCCCCCGGTCACCACCACCCCCGCCTTCGGCGCCGACCTGTACCTGATCCTCGCCTCGCACGCGGAGGCGCTCTGCGGCCAGGAGGAGGTGCTCGGAAAGCTGTGCGAGGAGGCGTGCGTCACCGGGACCGACCGCCCCTCCCGCCGCGAGGGCGTGGTGCTCCGCGCCGTCCCCATCGACCCCGGGAGCGCGCTCTGCACCGCGGCCTGGCTCACCCGCAAGCACCGGCGCTCGCAGGCCGCCTCGGCGTACTTCGCCATGGAGCGCGCCACGCTGGGGCACGACATCTCGGGCTCCCGGCTGAAGACCGCCGTCTGGTGCTTCGGCGCCACCGCCGAGACCGGCGACGCCGTCCCCCTGGGGGTGATGTCGCTGAACGGCGGAGCGCTGGAGTGGGTGGACGGGTGGATCGCCCGGCGCGAGAAGATGGAGACCTCGCCCCGGCGCTACTGGGCGTGGCAGATGATGATGCGCCCCTGGGCCGTGTACATGGCCCAGCTCCTCCAGTTCCAGTGCCAGCTCAACGACCAGCTGGCCGGGACGCCCGACGACGGCGGGGAGGAGGACCCCTGCTCCCGGCAGCGCGACCTGCTCCGGGAGACGCAGTCCCTCCTGGAGGAGATGGAGAAGCGGCTCGCCGCCGCGGGGAACGCGACGGACACCTACCGCCCCGAGTACCTCACGCGCATCACCGACCTGCGCGGCGAGGTGGCCGCGGCGCTCACCGAGCAGCAGGTCTCCACGGAGACGCGGGTGCTGATCTCGGGCGGGATCGTGGAGCTCCCCCCGGCCGGCTACCTCCCGGTGGTCCCGGGCGGCGTCTCCGTGAACACGCAGGTGCGCCGCCTCCTGGGCGAGGGGGTGGACCTCCGCTTCTGCATCGTGCGCCCCGACTACGTGGCGCACGCGCTGGAGGAGGCGCAGCACCTGGAGCGGATCTGCCTCCTGGGGGGACTGGACGACCCGGAGAAGCGCCAGGAGGTGGACGTGCTGGTCCCGGAGGGGGAGCTGCTGGAGACGGAGAAGCAGGTGGCCGGCCACCTCTTCGAGGCCAAGATCCGCCTGGGCGGCGAGGGCCTCAAGTTCGACGACTCGACCCGGGTCAAGGGAAGAGACGAGCTGAGCAGCAGCGAGGGGAGCACGGACGACGACGACGACGCGACCGGCCTGGTGTTCCGCGGCGCCGCCCGCGCCGAGGCGCTCCCCACCGGGGGCGGCGCCTTCTACTTCGCGGGGATCGGGGGAACCACCACCACCCCGGCCGCGGAAACCCCGCAGGTCGTCGCGCAGCCGGCGGCCCCGGAGTACAGCTACCCCGCGCCGGCAGCGCCGGTGTACCGGCCGCAGGCACCCGCCGAGATGCAGATCGCCGAGGCGGAGGCCCCGACCGCGAAGCGCTCGAAGAAGTCGTCCAGGACGCAGAAGGAGGCCGCCGCGGCTCCGCCCCCGCAGGAGCCGGGGCTGGAGATCCCCCGCATCCCCACCGTGGGAGACGTGCTGCGCCGCATGTTCCGCGGGTCGGCGGGGGCGGAGCGGTCGGCCCGCGCCACCACCGCGCCGCCTCCTCCCCCGCCGCCGACCACGGACGGGGGCTCCACCAAGATCGACCTCCCGTCCGTCGAGTCGGGTGTGGCGCCCTCGCTGTGGGCGGCGCTCCGCTGCGAGCGCAACCCTCTGGCGCTCGCCGTGGGGGAGACCACCGCCTTCCGCGCCGACCTGGCCGTGGGCGTGCAGAAGGACCAGGAGCGGGTGGGCGGCGAGGTGGCCCTCCGCGGCGACCTCTGGTGCGACCAGGGGGGCGACGGCTCCACCACGCTCAAGGGGCGCGCCAAGGGGTGGGTCACGCTGAGCGCCACGAACGACGACGAGCCCAACGCCCCCAAGCAGTTCAGCGCCTCGGTGCAGCTGGACCTGGCGACGCTGGCCGGCGGCGGCACCTCGCTCACCCTGACCTTCCGGCTGAGCCAGGGCTTCGAGTTCACCATCACCACCTCCTGGAAGGGGACGCCGATCCTGGCGGAGAGCGTCGCCACGCTGGACGCGATCGAGCTGCTCTCCACGCTCCTGCTCAAGGCGGCGGGGACCGACCCGCAGAAGATCGCCCAGGCCAACGAGCTGATCACCCAGTACGAGCAGAAGAACCCGCAGCTCCGCTCGGTGGAGTTCGCCCGCGCCGACCTGCGGGAGAGCGCCGAGGTGGCGAGGGTGGAGAGCCCGTACCACCAGCAGGCGGTGCAGGCGCTGGCCACCATCGAGAAGGCGCTGGACGAGCCCGGCTTCCGCGAGGCCGGGGAGCGCCTCCTCTTCCCGCCGGCCCAGCCGCGGTCGGCGGAGCAGGTGGTCCGCGCCACCCGCGACTGGGTGCTCTTCCACCGCAGGCGCCCCACCTCGTGCGACTGCTGCGGCACGCCCGCGGTGGTCGCGCCGCCGCGCCGCTACCGCGTCTACCACGTCAAGGCCACGGGGCCCGTGACGACCGCGGAGATCCGCAAGGCGCTCCGCGGCACCGAGGACATCCCCGGCCTGGAGACGGTGGGCGTGGTCCCGGTGTTCGCGGCGGACACGGCCACGCTCACCACCCCGCGCACCCAGGTGCTGGAAGCGTGGCGGGAGCTGGACCGGGGCGGCGAGATCATCTACGGCGCCGTCGCCGGGGC
The DNA here is from genome assembly GCA_963733105.1 of uncultured Gemmatimonadales bacterium. Lineage (GTDB taxonomy): Bacteria > Gemmatimonadota > Gemmatimonadetes > Longimicrobiales > Longimicrobiaceae > JAFAYN01. The sequence goes on from CAVTCB010000023.1 coordinate 512,342, forward strand.
GGGGAGCGCCGCGGCCGATCCGGACGCGGTGCAGGCCGCCCGCCTGGACCGGGTCAGCAGCATCGCGGACGACCTGACGCCCGACCCGCGCGCCGTGTACGACGTGCTGGACACCGTCCCGCTCCAGCTCTCCGACGGCGGGGTGGACGGGGTGATCCTGCTGATCACCCGCGACCCCCAGCCGCAGACGGCGACGTACCGGGTGTACGGGCTGCGCGACCAGGGGATGATGAACTGGATCAAGCAGCAGATCCCGCAGAACACGCTGGGCGCGGAGCTCCAGCAGAACATCGACCTGGGGAAGGTGACCTTCCAGTCGGGGACCACCACGCCCACGGACGGGACCCTGGCCGCGGTGGTGCAGGGCTGGAGGGCCCACGCGTTCCTCGGCGACAAGAACGTCGCCCGCGCCCTGGCGGTCATCCCCAGCAACGGGGGCTCGGCCACGGACGCGACCGCGCAGGGCGGGGCCGTCGCCACCGCGCTGATGGGAACGCTCACCGAGGGACACACGGCCACCTCCGAGAACCTCTTCGGCGACGTGCAGGGAATCCTGATCCTGGAGCCGACGCAGCGGGTCGCGCCCACGGTGTGCCACACGCTGTACCGGGTCGACAACTGGTACCGGAACGACGGCTACCTGACGTTCGACCGCTTCCGGGACCTGATCCAGGAGGGGAACTACGACGCCGCTTTCGCGCTGGAGCACGTGACCGAGCTGGGCGTCGTCCAGTTCAACCCGGGCACCACGACGCTGGCCACGCCCGGGCAGGACATCCGGGACTGGTGGTCGGCCGACGGCTTCGACGCCGTGGAGCAGGTCACCACGCTCCTTCTCACCAGCGACCCCGAGGCCGGTCTCCAGCCGGAGCGGAGCAAGCAGGTGGTCGAGGCGCTCGACTTCCCGACCGCGGAGCGCTACAGCATCTTCCTCCAGAAGGCGCTCACCGGGTGCCCGGCGGCGACCGTCCTGGTCACCATCGACAAGTACACCGCGACCGCCGGCGGGAAGCAGTGAGGAGCCTGGCGGCCGCCCACCGGCCCGCGCCGGAGCCGGTCCCGGCGCGGGCCACCCCCAAGGCCGGGGAGGGGCACGGCCGCGGGCCGGGCGGAGCCTCGGCGTCGCTGGCGTACTCGGCGGGGAGGGGGAGGGAGCCCCTCCCCGCCTTCCCGCACGCCCGCGCCGTCGAGCGCTCGACGGGCCGCGAGGTGCGCGGCGCGGCGGTGCACGACCCCGAGGCGTGCGCCCGGCGAGGTGTCCCCGCCTTCACGGACGGGGGCACCTCGTTCTTCGCGCACCGCGAGCCCGCGCTGCGGGTGGCGGCGCACGAGGCCGCGCACGTCCTGCAGCACACCGGCGCCACCCGCGACGCCGGGCTGGGCGCCGAGGGGCACGCGGGCGCCGTCTCCCACGCGGTGGAGGGGGGACTCTCCGCGCGCGGGCTGGTCGGGGAGCACGGGAGCGCCGTGCCCTCCGGGGTGCGGAACTACACGGAGATGCCCGTCGCCAGCCAGAAGCCCGGCGACTGGGACGCGGGAGTGGACCTCCGCGTCGCGGACAACGGCTTCGCGGCCGTAAGCCCCGGCGGGGGAAGCGGGTCGCACGACTTCTGGGCGTGGGAGCCGCTCCTCGTCCTCGCCAACATGGTGCTGAAGAGCGTCGGGTCGGTGATCCGCCTGCGCAAGGCGTCGGGGACGCTGGAAGGGAGCTCCCCGGACCGCACCGGGCTCCGGAAGCTGGTGAAGGTGGAGCCCGAGAACGTGGAGACGGCGACCAAGGGCGACTCCATGGAGCTGTGGGCGGACTGCGGCAAGGCGGGACGCGACGTGATGGGGGCGGGCGAAGGGTCGGGGGAGAACTACGGCGACATGAAGGGGGTCTGCACCGCCGACTACGTCCCGGGATGGACCGACGCCGCACGGGAGTGGTGGGACGGGACCAAGCCGCCCGCCACCGAGGAATACTCGACCTCCGCCTCGGGGCCGGAGGCCATGAAGAACGAGATCATGGTGCGGCTGCTGGGGGGCACCACCGCCGAGGCGTGGGCCAAGTACAAGGCGATGACCCCGGCCGCCCGCGACGCCTTCGACGCCAAGGCCAAGATCAACAAGTACGCGGCCCCGAGGACCGGCGAGGGGTGGACCATGAGCTCGGGGGGGAACAACTACGCGGGGCAGCGGACGTGGAACTTCCACTGGGCGGGCGTGGTGCTCACCTCGGGGAGCGACCGCGTGACCCTGGAGAACTACTCGGTGAGCCGGCCCATGGTGCAGAACACCAAGTGGCGCTTCCAGATGTACGGTCCGCCCAGCAAGCTGGGGCAGACCTTCCACGAGCAGCACCTCGCCACCAAGCAGCACGGCGACATGCCCACCACCATGACGGTGATGAAGCGGTAGACCGGAGCCGGGGGAGACACGATGGAGCGATGCGAGACGACGGAGGACGTCGGCCGGCTGGACGGCCGCCGGGTGGCGGTGGTGGGGACGTACGTGCAGATGGACGCCCGGATGCTCCCGGAGCCCCCTCCCGAGTACGAGGGGCACGCCGCGGTACGCCTGGCCGACGGGGGCGAGGTGTGGCTGGAGCCGTCCTGGTCGGACGCGGCGATCCGCCCGGCGGAGGAGCGCGAGCGCTTCACCGGTCGGGAGGTGGAGGTGGTCGGCCTGCTTCACGCGGAGGCGCCCGAGGCGCCCGAGCCGGTGGCGCAGATCGTCTCCCCGTGCCTGAGCCCGGTCGAGGAGGTTCGGCCGCGGTGAAGACGGCGCTGCGCGATGCCTTCCGGCGGCCGCCGGAGCCGGTGGAGCCCGCCTCGCCCGCTCCCGGCGCGCGGCAGAGCGAGGCGTCGCTGCGCGTGGCGACCCGCGCCCGCGGGGGCGTCCGGGCGCAGGCGCAGCTGGTGGTAGGCGCTCCCGACGACGCCTACGAGCGGGAGGCGGAGCGGGTGTCCGACGAGGTCACCCGCGCCCCCGGAGCCGGACCCGCGGCCGTGGCCGCCGGGAGCCCGCCCGCGGTCCGCCGCCTCTCCGCCGGGGGAGCCGGCGCGCCCGGGGTGGAGCTCCCCCCGGCGGCGGAGTCGTACGTGAGCTCCACGCGCGGAGGCGGGGAGGAGCTCCCCGCGCCGGTGCGGGCGTACTTCGAGCCCCGGTTCGGCCGCGACCTCTCGGACGTGCGCGTGCACGCCGACGGCCGGGCGGCGGGGGCGGCGCGGTCGCTGGGCGCCCGGGCCTTCACGCTCGGGAGCGACGTCCATTTCGGGGTGGGGCAGTACAACCCGTCCAGCGCCCGGGGGCGGCGGCTGATCGCGCACGAGCTGACCCACGTGGCCCAGCAGACCGGCGGCGGCGCCCCGCGTGGGGTGGTCCAGCGCGACCTGCTGGACGTCGCGGGCTCGGTCCTCCGGGAGAACCTCCTCCCCCCCACCCGGCGGACCTCGCGGCGCTGCCGCTGAACCTCGTATTCCAGAACGTCATCAGGACGAGCCTGGCCACCGCCACCGGGATCTCCATCCCGTGGAACTGGATGGGTCGGCTCGCGGAGTACGCGAGCACCTCCCTCATGGACGGCCCGTTCCTGCTGAAAGCGCTCTCCCGCTTCCCCAGCTTCTACCGCAACGGGGCGATCCTTCACACGCAGCCGGCCGCGGGCGCGATGACGCTCGACCACTACATCTTCGTGCGGGGCCCGCTCAGCCTCTCCACCTACGCGCACGAGATGACCCACGTCGCGCAGTACGGGATCCTGGGCAACGTCCCCTTCCTGATCAGCTACTTCGGGATGAGCGCGGCCACCATCGCGGCGGGCTGGCTCGCCGGCACGCCGGTCAACCCCATGAAGAGCAGCCCCCACGAGTTCCACGCGTACGCGCTGGAAGCGCGGTTCAAGGCGTGGCACCTGGGGAAGTACGGCACGAATCCCGACACCATCACGGTCTGACGAGCCTTGTCCGCCACCCCCGCGCGCGCCGAGAAGCCCAAGGCTCCCAAGCCCTCCGCCCCCGCGAAGCCCCCGCAGGCTCCCGCGGGGGGGGCGCCCACGCTCGCCTTCCGGCTCGCCACGCGCACCGGGCGCGCGGACGACCCGCTGGAGCGCGAGGCCGACCGCGTGGCCGAGCGCGTCGTCCGCGCCGACGCCCCCGCCGTGGCGCCCATCCCCGTGGGACGGGCGGGCGGCGCCGTGCAGCGCTGCGCCTGCGGCGGGGGCGGGTGCGCCCGGTGCCAGGAGGAGGAGCGCCTCGCCTCCGTGCAGCGCCGCGAGGACGGGGACGCATCCCCCGCCGCCGTGGCACCCGACCCGGACTCCGTCCTCCACCCCTCCGGCGGGAGCCCCCTCGACGCGGGCACCCGCTCCTGGTTCGAGCCGCGCCTGGGGCGCGACCTCGCCGCCGTGCGCATCCACACCGGCCCGCGCGCCGACGAGTCCGCGCGCTCCGTCCGGGCCCTGGCCTACACGGTCGGGCCCAGCGTGGTGTTCCGGGAAGGGTACTTCCGCCCCGGGAGCGCCGAGGGGCGCACCCTCCTGGCCCACGAGCTGGCGCACGTCGCCCAGCAGGGGCACGCCCCGCCCGCCGCGGGCGCCGGCCCCGCCGCGCCGGTGGGGAGCGCCCCCGCGCGCGCCCTCCAGCGCCTGGCCGACCCCACCGCCGAGACCCTCGACCCCAAGTTCGTCGCGGCCATGGCCGACGCGGACCTGGAGACGAACATCAGGAAGGCGGAGAAGTGGCTCGCCACGCACGGGATGCCGGACGTCCTCTGGGCCGCGGTGGACGACAACCTGAAGCTGATGACCAAGGAGCGGGCGGAGCGGCGGAAGAAGCTGGCCGCCTCCGCCGCCGACCGGGGCGCGCAGGAGTCGTGGCAGGCCGGGGAGAGCACGTCGCTGATCGGGCTGGTGCAGGAGGACCTGGGGATCGTGATGTACAACGCCCCCGACAAGTCCAGGATCTCCGTCCGCGACCTCTCGCTGAACACCCGGGTGGTGGTGGACCGCACCCTCCCCAACGGGTGGCTCTTCGTCATCCTGGAGAACGGCGACTACGGCTACGTGGACGCCACGGGGGTCAACACCTCGCTCCCCGACCCCGAGGCCAAGCTCTACCGCATCGAGCCCGGGATGTCGGCGCAGAAGATCGTCAAGCAGTTCTACAAGGACTTCACCTGGGGGCAGGACGAGCGCTTCTACGTCAACGTGCTCGCCTTCGTCAACCACGAGGCGAAGCGGAACGGGATCCGCAAGCCGTCTCTGGACGCGGACTGGGACACCACCACGACGGAGGCGGGGCGGCAGATCTGGATTCCCGGGGAGGGCTACGTCAAGTCGCTCAAGGGGAAGGTCTCCTCCGGCTCCTTCACCTACGAGGCGTGGCAGACCGTCAAGGGCGCCGTCTCCGCCGTGGGCGAGTTCCTGGTGGGGAGCATCGCCTTCGTCGCCGGGATCCTGCACGGGGCGCTGGAGTCGCTCTGGGACATCCTGGTGGGGCTCAAGGACCTGGTCGTGATGATCTGGGACATCCTCAAGAGCCTCTTCCAGGGCGAGCTGATCAGCGACGCCAAGAAGCTCTGGGACGACCTCAGCAACCTCAAGCTCTCCGAGGTGTTCGACGCGGTGAGCGACTCGCTGGACAAGAAGTGGAACGCCGACAGCACGTGGGACCGGTGGCACTTCCGCGGGTGGCTGATCGGGTACATCGCCATGGAGATCATCACCACCTTCTTCACGGGCGGGCTGGCGACCGCGGTGAAGTGGGTGGGGAAGAGCGCCAAGGTGGCGAAGCTCCTGGAGAAGCTCCCGGCGCTGGCCCGGCTCGCCAAGCGGGCGGAGGCGTTCAAGGACGCCAAGGCCGTCGCCAAGCTCAGGGAGGCCATGCACGCCAAGGCGGTCAAGGGGCTGAGCGTGGCGCACCAGTGGGTGGCCAAGCGGCTCCGCATCCCCGCCGACATCCTGATCTGGATCTCGGAGGAGGCGGCGGAGCGGCTCAAGAAGCTCTCCTCGTGGGCGGTGGAGGTCTTCGGCGACCTTTCCCACTCCGCCATGAAGAAGTGCCTGGGGTGCGCCTCGCCGTGCAAGGTGGACCTGGCGGAGATCGAGAAGTTCCTCCTGGCGATCGCCCCCAAGGCCGCCGCCAACGCGAAGAAGCTCCTCACCATCGACGACGTGCTGGCCGCGATCAAGGTCCCCGCGGAGGGGCTGACGCTGCTGCGCGCCAAGCTGCAGAAGCACCCCGGGCTCCTCAAGGTCATCCAGAAGGCGGAGCTGACCGACCTGGACATGGCCAAGATCCTGGACTTCCTCAGCGACGTGGAGCGGAAGAACCCGGCCACGGTGTACCGCACCTTCACGCGCTACCTGACCAACGTGGTCCCGGTCAAGGTGCGCGGCGACCTCAAGCTGTTCAACGAGATCGTGGAGGCGATGGTCGAGGTGAGCCCGCGGCAGGGGGCGGCGCTCAAGGGGCCCATGTTCGAGCAGTTCGCCAAGCTCAACATCCCCCGGCTGGGCGGGAAGCAGTTCTCCCGCGTCGCCTTCGACGCCAAGAAGTACAAGCTCGCCGCCACCCGGACGGCCGACGCCTTCGTGGAGGCCACGGGCGAGCTGTGGGACATGAAGCACAGCATGTCCAAGGTCCCCGCGGACCAGGCGGCGGACTACGCCAAGATCCTGGCGGCGTCGGCCGAGACCAAGGTGACGTCGATCAACTACGTCTTCCCCACGGAAGCGGCCGCCAAGGCCAGCGAGTACCTGAAGTCCACGTACAAGTTCAACGTGTACTTCATCGAGGCCGGGACCAACGCCCTCAAGATTCTCTGACCCATGCCCGACGCGAAGCCCGACCTCGCCGCCTGGAGCGCCGCCTCCCGCGTCCACGACTGGACGGACGGTGCGCTCCCCCTGCGCATGCTCCGCGAGGCGGAGGGGCTGGACGCCCTGGGCCCCGCGGAGTGGAAGCTGGCGGGGAGCCCCGACGGGACGCGCGAGCCCGCCCGCGGCGAGAGCGCCGTGGAGCTGGCGGAGGCGCTCTTCGCCGCCCCCCCCGGCCCCCGCGGGACGCGCCACCTGCGCGCGGGCGGGACCCGCCCGCACCCCTGGAGCGTCTCCGTCCTGGTCCCCCCGTGGGACGCGGAGGGGAGGGGTACGGGATGGTGAACCTGGAGTTCCCCCGCGCGCCGTTCGCCCCCGAGGCGCGCTCGGCGGAGCTGGCGGACGCCTTCGCGCGGACGCACGGGCCGGACGACACCGAGTGGGCCTGCATCCACCCCGCGCGGCGGTGGACCACGCTGCGCGCCGACCTGTACGAGGTCCCGGTTACCATCGCCCCCATGTTCGCGGGGGTGTTCTGGGCCGACTTCCTGGGCCCCGGGCACCTGGAGCTGTTCGACCCGGCGAAGCTGCGCGGGCTGGAAGCCCACCGGGTGGAGCGGCGCGGCGACCGCGGCCTCCTCCTGGTGGTGTCGCCCTCGCTGGCGGACGCCGACTCCCCGGCCACGGAGCGGGAGATGGAGCGCCTGACGGAACGGTTCCGCGCCGCCCTGAAGCGCTGAGCTTGTCCTCGTCCCCGGTCCCCGCCGCCACTCCCCGAGAAGGGGAGAAAAAGCGCCCCCCGCAGGCGCGAGCCCCCGGGGGCGTCCAGGCCCCGGAGCGGGAACAGTCCGAGGACTCCCTCCGCCTCGCCACCGCCGGACGCCCGCTGCGCCGCAAGTGTGCCTCCTGCGGGGGCTCCCTCCCCGAAGACGAGCTGAACGGCCGCGGCCCGGCGCTCCGCCGCTGCGCCGCCTGCGAGGCCGCGCTCGCCGACGGGCGCCCCGCTCCCGGCGGCTGCTCGTGCGACGCCGGCCGGGCGGCCGACCGGGTGGCCGACACCCTCTCCGGGGGTGGGAGGGCGCTGGACCCGGCCACGCGCGCCTACTTCGAGGGACGCTTCGGGCGCGGCATGGGCGCGGTGCGCGTGCACGACGGTCCCAGCGCCGACGCCTCCGCGCGCGCCATGAACGCCCTGGCCTACACCGTCGGCGACCACGTCGCCTTCCGTGCCGGGCACTACGCCCCGGACACGCGGGAGGGGAAGCGCCTCCTGGCCCACGAGCTCACCCACACCCTGCAGCCGCGCGAGGGCTCCGGGACGGGGAGCGTGGTCCGCGGCTTCCGCGTGGACCGTCCCGGCGACCCCGCCGAGCGCGAGGCCGACCGCGTGGCAGACGCCGTGGTCTCCGGCGGGCCGGTCCCCGTCCCGGGCGCCGCCGCGCCGCCCCTGGCCCGGCAGCACGAGGGCGCGCCCGCGGTGGACGCGGGCGCGGTCGGCACGGCCGTGGACACCATCCTGGACCGGCTGGAGGGGTACACCTCCGGCGCGGACAGTACCGCGATCCTGGCCCAGTTCACCGGCCGCAGCGCCGCCACCATGGCGGCCATCACGGCCGAGCTGGAGCGACGCGGCGCCGGGAACGTGTCCTGGATGTTCACGGACATGACCGAGGAGGATGGCCGCGCCCTCCGCACCCTCCTCATCCAGAACCGCGCCGTCGCCAACATCCTGGAGCTGGTGGCCGAGGACCTGGTGGGCCGGCTGAGCGGCTGGACCAGCGAGAACGACTCACGCGAGATCGTCTCCGCCATCACCCCGTTCACCGGCGGCGAGCTGGACCGCCTCCTGGCGGCGATGGAGCGGAAGGCGGAGATGGACATGGCCGGGATGCGCGGCTGGCTCTTCGGGGACATGGACCGCGCCAACGGGTGGCGGCTGGGGGAGCACCTGTACAACTCCGGGGGCACGCGCGCGCTGGACTACGCCACCGGGTGGACGGTGGACAAGACGTACGACCTGATCGCCGGCTTCACCAGCCTCTCCGACAGCGCCGCCGTCGTCCGCAACATCGAGGTGGTCCCCGTCCCCCTCCGCCGGGGGGTGCTCTCCGTCCTGGACGAGAAGTGCGTCGCCGAGCGGAGCCAGAGCGCCGAGGACTCGCTGATGGAGGACCTGGCGCAGGCGGACTACAATCGTCTGCGCGCCATGGAGGGGGTCGCCCTCCGCCCCTACGACCGGCTCCCCTCGACCCTGGAGCAGGTGGGGGAATGGCTCGCGTGGGGGGTGGACTGGGCCTTCACCCTGGCGCAGTGGGGCCTCTGCGGGGTCGCGGGGATCGTCACCGGCGTCCTGGCCGTGATATGGGACCTGGTGGTCCTGGTGGCGGACATCCTGGTCGCGGTGTGGGACCTCCTGGGCTCCCTGGTCTACCTCTTCTCCGGCGGCGCCGCGGGGAGCGCGGAGTGGCTGGCGGTGAAGCAGTTCTTCGTCGGGATCGGGCACCTGTTCACCAACCCCGGCGCCGTGTTCGACCGGATGTGGGAGGACACCGTCCTGGAGTTCAGGACCATCGAGGGCCCGCTGACGCCGTGCCGCCAGGCCGAGTTCATCGTCCGCAAGTTCGTCTACGTGATCGTCAACATCGTCCTGCTCTTCGTCGCCGGCTACGGGGCGGTGAAGGCGGGGCTCTCCGGGCTCCAGGCCGCGCGCGAGTTCGCCGCCCTGGCCCGCTCGGTGGGACTGGGGCGCGCCATCGCGCAGGTGTCGGGGGAGGCCGCGACCGCCGTCCGCAGGTTCGTCGCGGTGAGCGCCGCGCGCGCCGGCGAGATCGCCACCCAGCTCCGTACTCCGAGGATCGTCCTGTCGCGGGTGCGCGCGCAGCTCACCGCCGTCACCGTGGCCGCGGAGCGGGAGCAGTACTGGCGCTACGTGTACCGCCGCGGGCGGGAGTACGTCGTCGACACGGTGGAAAGCGAGCGGGAGTGGTGGGCCAACCACCGCGAGCGCTGGCGCGCCACCTCCGAGCGCCAGGGCGCGCGCCACCGCGAGCTGGACGACGGCGTCCGCGAGCTGGAGGAGAACGCCGCCCAGGGGAGGGCCCCGGAGGACGCCGACGCGGCGGTGCAGTCCGCCACCGACGACGCCGAGCGGCTGGGGGACGACGCCGCCGCGCTGGAAGCCGAGGTGGCGGGGGAGCCGCGCCCGACGGAGCCCGCCCCTCCGGCCGAGACCGCGCCTCCCCGCGAGCCCGAGCGCCCGCCCCCGGACGTGGTCCCGGAGGAGCCGGTCCGGGCCGTCGAGCCCACCCCCGACGGCCAGCACGAGGTCCGCGTCCGGGGCCGCTCGCTGGAGCGCTGCTCCTTCGACTGCAAGCTGTTCCGCGAGACCCACGAGGAGCTGCTCGCGGACCGCCCCGACCTGGACCGCACCCTGACGCGGATCGAGCCGCTGGCGGCGGGCGACGCCACGCAGGCCGCCGAGGCCACCCGTCGGGGCGCCCTCCTGGACCAGCGCGCCCGCGACATCTATCGTTTCCGCACCCTGGACGAGGCCGGGCTCCAGGCCGAGGTCGCCTCCGCCCGGGACATCGTCGCGGCCAACGAGGCGCGCTTCGAGGCCGCGCGGAGGGCGAACCCCGGCCTCACCTACGACGGGTGGGCGCGCGAGGGGCTGGCCGCCGCGGCGGGGGAGCGCGCGGCCAGCGACGTGGAGGCCCTGTTCGGCAACCAGGGCCTCACCGGGCTGGTGGACGAGCTGGGGAACGAGGCGCTGGCACGGCTCCTCCAGGGGAGCACCGCCGTGGAGCTGCAGGGCTTCCTCGCCACGCACGGCACGGAGAGCGTGCGCTGGGCGGCAGCTCTGAGCGGGACGGACGCACGGGCCCTCCTCACCGACCTGACGGGCCCCGCGCTGGCCGGCCTCCGCGACGTGGACGCGGCCGCGGCCCGGAGGCTGCTGACCGACCTGGGCCGCAACGTGCTCAACACCGTCTCCCCCACGCTGAACGGGACGCGGCTGGGCACCATCGTGGAGATGCTCGGCCCCAGGACGGCACGGGCGCTGTGCGAGCAGCACATGGGGGGGAACCTCCCCCGGCTGGTCGAGTTCGCGGACAACCTGCACGCCGCGCGCGCGCTGATCCTGGGCTCCGGCCCGCTCGGTCCCAACTCGGTGGTGATCGACTCCAACACGTACATCGCGCTCGAGAAGCTCATCATCCGGAGGCAGCCCTGGGTCCGGACCGGCCCCCTGAAGACGGACGTGGGGCTCTTCCCGGCCGAGCAGGCGTCCATCAACCGCCTGCGGGCCCTGCGCGGCCATCCCCCGCTCGGACCCGGCGACCCCATCCCCGCGGACATCGGGACGCTGGTCCCCGGACTGGACCTGCGGGCGCCGAACACGGTGATCGCCGAGGGCGGGGCCGACGCCCGGATCCTGGGCGGCGGGGTGGAGGTGACGGTCCCCCGCACCGACCCGGCGTACGAGGCCATCCTTGCCGACCTCCGGGGGACCAAGCCGGGCCAGGAGATCGGAGGCCCGGCGGGGAACGCGGACCGCGCCCTGGTCGCCGACGCGCTCGTCACCAGCACCACGGGCGGGGCCCTCCCCACCTTCGTGAGCGCCGACGGCAACATCTACGGACGCCTGGCGAATCGCTTCGGCGTCACCACCGGACCGCACGCCCTGCGGGTCCGTGCGCAGCTCCCGGGGGAGAAGTACTTCAGGATGATCGCCGCCGAGAACCGCGCGGGCTTCGAGGTGAACGTGCGCGGACGCCGGATGCTCGTGATCCCCGTAGCCGACTGAAAGCCCCACCATGTCGCTGACCTTCTTCGTCGCGGCCCTGGCCTGCCCCCACTGCGGGAGCGTGTCCCCGGCCGACTTCACCACCGGGATGTCCAGCCATCTCCTCCCCGACCCCGGGATCGTGGAGATCGGCGTGGGGCACGAGGTGGGCGCCAGGCTCCGCCACTGGGAAGCGGAGTACGTCAAGCTCGCCGACCCGGAGCCGGACGGGCAGCTCCGCGCGCTCGAGTCGTGGAGCTGCCCCGTCTGCGGCAGGGGAAGCTGGGCCGAGGTCGTGGTCCGCGACGACCGGGTGGAGAGCATCCGCGACACCGATCTCACCCGCGCCGTCCTGGACCGCGCCCACTTCCTCACCCAGGCGATGTGGGACGAGTACGAGCAGCTCACCGGCGGCCCGGTCCCGGACGACGCGACCACGGAGGAGGCGCTCGCCCGTCTGCGGGCGGCGCTCCCGGAGGAGTGAGCCGATGCCTTCCCTTCCTCCGCCCTGCGACCGCATCGAGCTCGTCGAGGGCGACATCACCGAGCTGGAGGTGGACGCCGTCGTCAACGCCGCCAACACCTCGCTCCTGGGAGGCGGCGGCGTGGACGGGGCCATCCACCGCGCCGCCGGCCCCGGGCTCCTGGAGGAGTGCCGCATGCTCCACGGGTGCCGGGTGGGCGAGGCGAAGATCACCGGCGGGCACCGTCTCCCCGCGAAGCACGTGATCCACACCGTGGGCCCCGTGTGGCAGGGCGGCGGGGCGGGGGAGGACGAGCTGCTGGCGAGGTGCTGGCGCGGGTCGCTGGAGCTGGCGGTGCGCAGCGGCGTGCGCAGCATCGCCTTCCCGGCCATCAGCACCGGCGTGTACCGCTTCCCGCCCGACCGCGCGGCCCGCATCGCCGTGCGCGAGGTGAGGGCGTTCCTGGAGGGAGACGCCTCCCTGGAGCGGGTCGTGCTCGTCGCGTTCGGAGCGGACGTGCGTCAATCGTACTTGACGGCGCTCTCGGAAACGTGTATATGAACTGAACACCACAAAAAGCAGTTCGCTTTCTCACCCCGTTTTCGACGGGTCCCCGCCCCGGTGCACCCTGCGTCCGCCACCGGGAGGAGGATCCGCAAGGAGAGTGCAATGAGCGACCTCAGGGAGGCGAAGGAGTTGCTGGACGAGATCAACCGCACGATCTCGCAGTACGACCCCGTGATGAAGGAGAAGGCCCTCGACATCCTCCTGCAGCGCGCGTTCCGCGGCTCCGCCTCCGCCCCCTCCTCCGCCCAGCCGGCCCGCGCGCGCGTCCGCGGGCGGCGCGACGACGCCGAAGGGGAGGAGGGTCCCGACCTCGCCTCGCTCCTGTCGCGCTGGTCGCCCACCACCATGTCCGACAAGGCGCTCCTGGGCGCCTACTACCTCACCCGCGTCCGCGGCGACGACACGGTCACCAGCCAGGCCATCAACTCCGAGCTGAAGCGGAACGGGCTCGCCATCAGCAACATCACGCGCGCCATCGAGGCCAACATGCGCCCCGACCGCCCGCTGATGACGCAGGAGAAGAAGATGGGGAGCACCAAGCAGGCCCGGAAGCAGTACCGGATCACCCAGGCCGGGCTGGACCTGGTGGAGCGCAAGCTCCAGAGCTGACGGCCACGGCCGTCGGGCACGCGGGAACACGGGCCGATGGGAGCGATCCCGCCGGCCCGTGGCGCTTCCGGGCGCTCCGGGTTAGCTTCCGCTCTCCGCCGACCCGCCCCCTTCCGGGGCACCCGCGAGACCCTCTTCCGATGCCGATTTCCACCGAGCGTGCCCGGGAGATCGCAGAGCGCCTGAGCCGCGGCGCCTCCCCCGACGCCCTCCAGGGGCGCCTCGCCCCCGTTCCCCCCTCCGAGAGACCGGTCCCCCCCGCACCCCCGCGCCCGCTGGACTGGAGCGCGGAGGCGCGGGACGCGCGCGTGGCCTTCCTGGAGGAGCGCGGGGCCCGGCTGGACGCGCTCGCCGGGCGCGAGGGCCCGCCCGACCCCGCCTCGCTCCGCGGCAGCGTGGAGCACTTCGTGGGGATGACGCAGATCCCCACCGGGGTGATCGGGCCGCTGCGGGTGAACGGGCTGCACGCGCACGGCGACTTCTACGTCCCCCTGGCCACCTCCGAGGGGGCGCTGGTGGCGAGCTACGCCCGCGGCGCCCGGCTGATGACGCTGGCCGGCGGCGCGGCGGCCATGGTCACCACCGAGCACGTGCAGCGCGCCCCGGCCTTCGTCTTCTCCACCATCGCGGAGGCGGCGCTCTTCGCGGCGTGGGCGGTGGGGCGGGTGGAGCGCTTCCGCGAGGTGGCCGCCACCCGCACCGCGCACGGCCGCCTCCTGGACGTGATGACGCACGTGGAGGCCAACCACGTCTACCTGATCTTCGCCTTCCACACGGGGGACGCGGCCGGGCAGAACATGGTGACCTTCTGCACCGCCGCCGTGTGCGAGGAGATCCTGGCGAGCACCCCGGTGCAGCCGCGCTACTGGTTCCTGGAGAGCAACATGTCCGGGGACAAGAAGGCCACCGCTCTCTCCTTCCTCCAGACGCGCGGGCGCAACGCCATGGCGGAGACGGTGATCCCGCGGGCGCTGGTGCGGCGCGGGCTGCACACCACCCCGGAGCGGATGTGCGACTACTGGCGCCTCTCCTTCGTCGGCGGGGTGCAGACCGGGTCCATCGGGGTGAGCGGCCACGTGGCCAACGGGATCGCGGCGATCTTCCTGGCGTGCGGGCAGGACATGGCGTGCGTCAGCGAGGCCGCCGTGGGGGTGACGCGGATGGAGCTGACGGAAGGGGGCGACCTGTACTGCGCCGTCACCCTCCCCAACCTGATCGTGGGGACCGTGGGCGGGGGGACGCGCCTCCCCACCGCGCGGGAGTGCCTGGCGATGATGGACTGCCTGGGGGAGGGGCGAGCCTCCCGCTTCGCGGAGATCTGCGCGGCGGTGGCGCTCGGGGGGGAGATCTCCATCGTGGGCGCGCTCTGCGCCGGCGACTTCGCCTCGGCGCACGAGCGCCTGGGGCGCGCCGCCAAGGAGGGCGGGTGAGCGCCCCCTCGCTCGCGTCGCGCCTGGCCGTCTACCAGCGGGAGCGCTTCCCCCTGGCCGGGTACGTCCCGCTGATCGCCGTCTTCACCTTCTCCGCCGCCGCGTACTCGCGCCTGGCGCGCGGCGCCCCCGGCTTCGTGCCGCCGGAGCGCTTCGCGGTGGGAGCGCTGACGGCGCTGGTCTTCTTCTTCGGGCTCCGCGTGCTGGACGAGCACAAGGACGCCGACGTGGACCGCCGCTTCCGCCCCGAGCTCCCCGTTCCCCGCGGGCTGGTGTCGCTCGCGGAGCTGCGCCGGGTGGGGGGCGGGGCGCTCGCAGGGGTCCTCCTCCTCAACGCCTGGGTCGCCCCGGTCCTCCTCTGGGCCTGCCTGGCGGTGGCCGCCTGGGCGGCGCTGATGACCAAGGAGTTCTTCGTCCCGGAGTGGCTCCGCGCCCACCCCGCCGCCTACCTGGTCACCCACATGGCCGTCATGCCGATGATCGACGGGTACACCACCGGCCTGGACTGGCTGGCGGAGGGCGCCCGGGCGCCCTCCGGGCTCTGGCTCTTCCTCGGGGTGACCTTTCTCAACGGCGTGGTGATCGAGGTGGGGCGCAAGGTCAGGGCGCCGGAGGGGGAGCGCGAGGGTGTGGACACCTATACGAAGGCCTGGGGCGTGAAGGCGGCGCCCGCCGTCTGGCTGGCGACGCTGGCGGCCACCGGGGCCACGGCCTGGCTCGCGGCGCGGCACGTCGGGATCGGCGGCGTGGCCGCGGCGCTCCTGGCGCTGATGGCGCTCGCGGCCTCGCTCCCGGCGCTCGGCTTCCTCCGCCGCCCCACCCCCGCGGCGGGGAAGGGGATCGAGACCGCCTCCGGCGCCTGGACGGTCGCCATGTACCTCCTCCTGGGGGCGGGGCCGTTCGTGGCGCGCTGGATCGGGGGGGCCCGTGGATAGCGCCCTGGCGGCCCGCTGGGTGCTGGGCCCGGACGAGGCGGCGGGGGCGGACCCCTCGGCGGTGGGCGGCAAGGCGTTCAACCTGGCGCGGCTCGTCGCGGCGGGGGCGCGCGTCCCCCCCTGGGTGGTGGTGCGGACGCAGGCGTTCGAGCGCTTCGTGCTGGACGGCCAGCCGTTCCCCGCCACCGCGGAGGAAGCGGAAGGGATCCGCGCGCGGGTGCTCGCCGACGGGCTCCCGGAGGAGGTGGCCGCGGAGCTGGCGGAGGCGCTGCGCGCGGCCGGGCTGCGGGGCGGCCGGCTCGCCGTGCGCTCCTCCGCCGCGGCCGAGGACGGCGCGGCGGCGTCGTTCGCCGGGCAGTTCGACTCGGTGCTCGGCGTGCGGGGGAGCGACCCCGCGGCGGTGGCGGAGGCGGTCCGCGCCGTCTGGGCCTCCGCCTTCAACCCGCACGCGCTCGCGTACGCCGCGGGCGGGGAGGGCGCCGGCCCCGTGCGGATGGCGGTGGTGGTGCAGCGGATGGTGGACGCGGAGGTGTCCGGCGTCGCCTTCTCCGCCGACCCGGTGACCGGGCGCCGCGACACGGCCGTGGTGAGCGCCGTGCTCGGCCTGGGGGAGGGGCTGGTGAGCGGGGAGCTGGACGCGGACACCTTCCACGCCGCCGGGGAGGACGAGGTCCGCGCCGCGCTCGCGCACAAGGACCGCGCCGTGCGCCCCCTCCCCGACGGGGGGACGGCGCTCCTCCCGGTGGACGAGGGCCTCCGCGACGCCCCCGCGCTCTCCGACGCCGAGGTGCGCCGGGTGGCCGCGGCGGTCCGGGAGCTGGAGCGCGCCTTCGGGGCGCCGCAGGACGTGGAGTGGGCGCTGGCCCCCGCGGAGGGCGAGCCGCGCGCCCTGTTCCTCCTCCAGGCGCGCCCCGTCACCACGCTGGCCCGGGAGCCCGCCGCGCTCTCCGGCGAGCGGCGCATCTGGGACAACAGCAACATCGTGGAGAGCTACGCGGGGGTCACCACCCCGCTCACCTTCTCCTTCGCCCGCGCGGTCTACGAGGACGTGTACCGGCAGTTCTGCCGGATGGTGGGGGTGGAGGAGGCGCTGATCGAGCGGCACCGGCACGTCTTCGCGGGGATGCTGGGGCTGGTGCGCGGGCGCGTCTACTACAACCTCCTCAACTGGTACCGCGTCCTCGCCCTCCTCCCCGGGTTCTCGCTGAACCGCGCCTTCATGGAGCGGATGATGGGGGTGCGCGAGAAGCTGGAGAGCCCCCCCGACCCGCCGCGCTCCGCCTCCCCCGCCGCGGACGCGCTCCGGGTCGCGCGGATGCTGCGCAAGCTCACGGCGGCCAGCCGGGGGCTGGAGCGCGAGGTCCCCGCCTTCCACGCCCGCGTGGACGCCGCCCTCGCCCCGCTCGCGCGGGAGGACCTGCGCGCCCGCGACGCCGACGACCTCCTGGCGCTGTACCGCCGGCTGGAGGACGAGCTGCTGCGCCACTGGCAGACGCCGCTGGTGAACGACTTCTTCGCCATGATCTGGTTCGGCGTGCTGGGCCGGCTGGTGGAGAGGTGGCTCCCCGGCGCCCCGCCGACGCTGGTCAACGACCTGCTGGCGGGGGAGGGGGGGATCGTCTCCACCGAGCCCGCGCGGCGCGTCATGGGGCTGGCCGGCCGGGTGGCCGCCTCCCCCGCGCTCCGCGAGGCGTTCGAGGGGGAGCGGGACGACGCCGCGCTCTGGCGCCGCGTCGCCTCCGACGAGGCGCTCCGCCCGCTGCGCGACGAGATGCAGGCGTACCTGGACCGCTTCGGCGACCGCTGCGCCAACGAGCTGAAGCTGGAGACGGTCACCCTGGGCGAGCAGCCCGACCAGCTGGTGCAGACGGTGCGCGCCTACCTCCGCGCCGGGATGACCGACCCGGACGCCGGCCGCGAGCGCGAGCGGGAGATCCGCCGCGCGGCCGAGGCGCGCGTCCGCGCGGAGCTGCGCGGGCCGCGCCGCGCCGTGTTCATGGGGGTGCTGCGGCGCACGCGCGAGCGGGTGCGCGACCGCGAGAACCTGCGCTTCGAGCGCACCCGCGTCTTCGGCGTGGTGCGCCGCATCTTCGTCGCCGTCGGCACCCGGCTGGCGGCGCGGGACCGGCTGCGGGAGCCGCGCGACGTGTTCTGGCTCACCGTGGAGGAGGTGTTCGGAGCGCTGGACGGCACCGGCGCCACGGCGGACCTCCGCGCGCTGGCCGAGCTGCGCCGGGCGGAGTTCGCGGCGTTCGAGCGCGAGCCCGCCCCTCCCGAGCGCTTCGAGACCTCCGGCCCCCCCGCGGCGCCGATCCCGGCGCCGGCGCCGGCGCCGTCCGCCGCGGAGCGGGGCCCCGGCCCCGGGACGCTCCGGGGGACGGGGTGCTGCCCGGGGGTGGTGCGCGCCCCCGTGCGCATCGTGCTGGACCCGCGCGACGCGGGCGACCTGGAGGGGCGCATCCTGGTGGCCGAGCGCACCGACCCGGGGTGGACGCTCCTCTTCCCCCCCTCAGCGGGGCTCCTGGTGCAGCGGGGAAGCCTGCTCTCCCACTCGGCCATCGTGGCGCGGGAGGTGGGGCTCCCCTGCATCGTGAGCATCCCGGAGCTGATGACCACGCTTCGCGACGGCGAGGTGGTGGAGATGGACGGGGCCACGGGGGTGGTCCGCCGCCTGGAAGCCCTGCCGGAGGCGGATGCCGGCTGAGGTCTCGGGGCGCGACCGGGCGGCGTGGGACTTCGTCCGCTACGCCGCGGTGTGGGAGGACGCCGACGTGCTGTGCGAGGCGCTGGCCCCCGCGGCGGCCGGCGGGCGCCTCCTCTCCATCGCCTCCGCGGGGGACAACGCCCTCGCGCTCCTGACGCTGGACCCCGCGGAGGTGGTCGCGGCGGACCTGAACCCGGCGCAGCTCGCCTGCGTGGAGCTGCGCCTCGCCGCCTTCCGCGCGCTGGACCACGCGCCCCTGCTCGCCTTCCTGGGCGTCGCGGAGGCCGCGGACCGCGCGGCGACCTACGCCCGCCTGCGGGGCGGGCTCCCGCCGGAGGCGCGCGCCTTCTGGGACGCGCACCCGGAGGCTGTCTCTCGCGGCGTGGTCCACGCGGGGAAGTTCGAGCGCTACCTGCGCTCCTTCCGCCGCTTCGTCCTCCCCCTGGTGCACTCGCGGCGCACCATCGGCCGGCTGATGGCGCCCCGCTCCCCGGAGGAGCGGGCGGCGTTCTACGCGCGCGAATGGGACAGCTGGCGCTGGCGGGCGGTGTTCCGCGTCTTCTTCGGGCGGGCGGTGATGGGGCGGCTGGGGCGCGACCCGGCGCTCTTCGACCACGCCGGGGGCGCCTCCGTGGGAGAGCGCATCCTCCGGCGCACCCGCCACGCCCTGGTGGAGCTCCCCACGGACTCCAACCCGTACCTGGCGTACATCATGACGGGGACGTACCCGCCCGGGGCGCTCCCGCGCTGGCTGCGCCCGGAGCACCACGAGGCGATCCGCGCCCGGCTGGACCGCGTCCGGACGGTGCGCGCCGCGGTGGAAACCGTGGAGGGGCCTTTCGACGGCTTCAACCTGTCGGACGTGTTCGAGTACATGACCCCGGCCGAGGCGGAGCGCGTCTACGCCGCGCTGGTGGACCGGGCGCGCCCCGGGGCGCGGCTGGCGTACTGGAACATGGTGGTCCCCCGCGCGCGCCCGGAGTCGCAGGCGGGGCGCGTCCGCGCGCTCGACGCCCTGGCGGACGGGCTGCACGCGCGCGACCGGGCCTGGTTCTACGGCGCCTTCCACGTGGACGAGGTGGCCGCGCCGTGACCGCGGCGGCGCAGCTCCTCGCCGCGCTCCCGCCCGCCGGGACCTTCGCGGGGGAGGCGGCGCGCGCCGCGATGGTGGCCCCGCTCTTCCTCCTCCTCTTCGCGGGGGCGGAGGCGTGGCGCCGCCTGGGCGACCCGCCGGTGGAGTGGACCCGCAAGGCGGTGCACACCGGGGGCGGGGTGGTGGCCGCGGCCTTCCCCTGGTTCTTCGCCTCGCACTGGACGGTGCTCGCCCTGGGGGCCGCCTTCGCGGCGATCCTGTGGGGGACGCGGCGGCTGGGCCTGCTGCAGAGCGTTCACGGGGTGGCGCGCCGGTCGGAGGGGGGGCTGTACTACCCGCTCGCCATCTACCTGGTGTTCCTGGTGGCGGCGCGAGAACCGGCCTTCTACCTGGTCGCCATCCTGGCGCTGGTGGTGTCCGACACGGTGGCGGCGCTGGTGGGGACCGCATACGGGCGGATCACCTACGCCGTGGAGGCGGAGGACCGGCGCAGCCTGGAGGGGTCGGCCGTGTTCTTTCTGGCGACATTCCTGGTGGTCCACCTCCCGCTCCTCCTCCTCACCGACACGGACCGGGCGGCCAGCGTCCTGGTGGCGGTGCAGGTGGCGCTGATCGTCACCTTCTTCGAGGCGGTGTGCCTGCACGGGAGCGACAACCTGGTCGTCCCGCTGGCTACCTACTTCCTCCTGGTGAAGATGACGCCGCGCTCGGCGGAGTTCATCGCCGGGCAGCTGACCGCGCAGCTCGCGCTGGTGGCCGCGGTGTCGTGGGTGGCGCTCCGCACGCGCGTCCTCTCCGTGAGCGGGGCCATCGGGGCGACGCTCCTGTTCTACGGGGCCTTCGCCCTGGGCGGGCCGGAATGGACGGTGGCGCCGGCGCTGGGGCTGCTGGCGCTGGTCACCTTCTTCCTCCCCGGCCTGCGCTCCGGCCCCGCGCCACGGGGCGACTACCAGGTGGCGGCGGTGTTCTACAGCACCGTCCCCGCGGCCGGCCTGTTCGCCGCCAACAACGCGCTGGAGACGCTGGTGGCCGGGGGGCGCACGCTGGGCGCGGACCCGCTCTACCCGGCGTACCTGGGCGTCCTGGCCGGGCACCTGGCGATGCTGCGGATGACCTGGCTGGAGCCGGGGCCGGAGGCGGCGAGCCCGGCCTCCCGCGCGCGCGCCCTCGGCGTGGGCCTCCTCTGGGTGCTCCCCGCCGGCCTCGCCGTGTGGACGGCGGGCGACCGCGCGGAGGCCGGGATCGCCGCGGCGGCGGTGGCGGGGGTGGCGTTCTGCGCGTACGCGGCGCTGCGCTGGCGGCGGGAGGTGCCGCGCTCGGCGTTGTGGGAGCTGCGCCTCCAGGCCGCCTCGTCGCTCCTGGCGCTCGCCGTGGTGGTCCCCGCACAGCTCCTCCTCCCCCGGTAGAAGACGGATGATCTACACCCTCCAGATCCTGGGCGTCGCCGTGTTCGCGGCCAGCGGCGCCATCGCGGCCGGGCGCCGGCGGATGGACCTGATCGGCGTGGTGGTGCTCGCCGTCGTCACCGCCGTCGGCGGGGGGACCATCCGCGACCTCCTCCTGGACCGCCAGCCCTTCTGGATCGCCGACCCGGCGTACCTGGTGGCGAGCATCGTGGCCGTGGTGGCGACGCTCCTCTACACCCGCAGGCGCCGCCCGCCGGAGAACACGCTGGCGATCGTGGACGCGCTGGGGCTGGGGTTCTTCACCATCGGCGGGGTGCAGATCGCGGAGCAGGCCGGGGTGGGCGGGGTGGTGGCGGTGCTGATGGGGACCATCACGGGGGTGGCCGGGGGGGTGATCCGCGACGTGCTCTCGGCGGAGGTCCCGCTGATCTTCCGCGGCGGGAAGCTGTACGCCACCACCTGCGTGGTGGGCTCCACGGTGTACCTCCTCCTGGAGTGGGCGGGGCTCGCGCGCGACCCGGCCGCGCTGGCCGGGATGGTCACGGTCATGGCGCTGCGCTTCGCGGCGATCCTGTGGGGGCTGGAGATCCCCGTGTTCAACCTCAAGGAGGAGTAGATGAAGGTGCGGATCGTCGTCGGCGTCATACATTTGGTGCCGGCATGGTTCTTCTTCGTGAACGTGCGCTCTGCCAACACATTATGGAGAGAGATCCATGAATGTCACACGGCGGACGAGTTCTTCGGGCAGTCCAAGCTGACGGAAATAGCGAAGGGTATCTCGCCCGCTCCGCCGAAGAAGACCGTCTTCCGCATCTCAACCGCTCCCGCAGACACGACCCCTCCCGGATGACCTACGACATCGAGCGGTTCGCCCCCGGCGGCGCGCCCACGGCCGACTTCGCCTTCGTCCGCGGGCGGATCGGCTACCCGGCGCCGGAGGACGAGGTGCCGGCGGACGCGGAGTGCCTGGTGGCCTACGACGGCGGCGAGCCCGTCGCGCGCCTCGCCTTCCTGACGGCCGCCGACCTGCACGGCGCGCCGGGCCCGTCGGGCGTGGTGGGGTGGTACGAGGCGACGGACCGGGACGCGGGGACGGCGCTCCTGGTGCGGGCGCGGGAGACGCTGGCGGAGCGCGGCGCCGCGCGCGTGCTGGGGCCGATGAACGGGAGCGCCTGGAAGCGCTACCGCCTCGCCCTGGGCCCGGAGGCGGGGGAGCACGTCCCCACGGCGTTCCTGACGGAGCCCGTCAACCCGCCGGAGTACCCGGGGCACTTCGCCGACGCGGGCTTCGCCGTGGTGGCGGAGTACGAGACGCGCGCGGCCCCCCGCCCGGCGGAGTGGAGCGCGGGCGCCCCGGCCGCTCCCGCCGCCTTCGACGTGCGCCCGCTGGACCCGGACCGCTTCGACGACGAGCTGCGCGACGCCTTCGAGCTGAGCCTGGCCGCCTTCGCGGAGAACCGGTTCTACCGGCCCATCGGCTTCGACGAGTTCGCCGCGTCGTACCGGAAGATGCGCCCCCTGCTGGACCCGGAGCTGGTGCGCCTGGCGCGCGCCGCCGACGGGCGGCTCCTGGGGTTCGTCTTCGCCTTCCCGGACCCCCTCGACCGCGAAGGCGGCGGCCACCCCCGCGTGGTGCTGAAGACGCTCGCCACCTCCCCGGACGCGCGCGGGATGGGCGTCGGGAGCCGCCTCACCGCCGACGTGCACCGCATCGCCTTCGACCGCGGCGCCCCTTCGGTGATCCACGCGCTGATGAGCGTGGACAACACCTCCACCCGCATCTCCGGCCGCCACCACGGCGAGCCCTTCCGCCGCTACGCGCTGTACGGCTGGAGCCCCCAAGGGTGAGGCAGCACTCCCGGGCGAATGAATTCGCTGCAACAAGGGCACGAAGTCGGCCTTCGCCGACTGGCGGGCTGCGCCCGCGCGCTCCGCGCCCCCGTCGGCTAGGCCCCTGTCGTTCTCCCCTCTCCCGCTTGCGGGGGAGGGGCGGGGGAGGGGGGCGGTGAACGTCGCCGCGCGCCTCGCGGAGCGCGCCGCGCTCCACCCGGAGCGGATCGCGATCGTGGAGTACGCGGGGGGGCGCGCGAGCCGCGTGACCTTCGGGGGGCTGGCGGAGCGGGTGGCGGCGCTGGGGGCGGGGATGCGGGAGGCGGGGATCGGGGCGGGGGACCGGGTGCTCCTCTTCGTCCCCATGTCCATCGACCTGTACGTGGCGCTCCTGGCGACGCTGCACGCCGGGGCCACGGCCGTGTTCCTGGACGCCTGGGCCGGGCGCGCACGCCTGGACGCCGCCGTCGCCGCCGCGCGCCCGAAGGCGTTCGTCGGCTCCCCGCGCGCCCACCTCCTCCGCCTCCTCAGCCCGGCGCTGCGCGCCGTCCCCGTGAAGTGGGTGGCCGGCCGGCGCAGGATGCGCCTGGACCGCCATGAGCGCCGCGGCGGGACGCCGGAGGCGGCGCGCGTCGCCCCGGAGGACCCGGCGCTGGTCACCTTCACCACCGGGAGCACCGGCGCGCCCAAGGGGGCCGCGCGCTCGCACGCCTTCCTGTGGGCGCAGCACCGGGCCCTCGCCGCGCACCTGCGCCTGCGCGAGGACGACGTGGACATGCCCACCCTCCCCGTGTTCGTCCTCAACAACCTGGCGGCGGGGACCCCGAGCGTGATCCCCGACTTCGATCCGCGCCGCCCGGCGGAGATCGACCCGGCCGCGATCCTCCGGCAGATGGAGGCGGAGGGGGTCACCACCTCCAGCGGCTCCCCGGCCTTCTACGAGCGCCTGGCCGCCTGGTGCGCGGCGCGGGGGAAGAAGATCCCCCTGCGCGCGCTCTTCACCGGGGGCGCCCCCGTGTACCCGCCGCTCGCCCGCCTCCTCGCGGACACGGTGGAGGGGGAGGCGCACGTGGTCTACGGGAGCACCGAGGCCGAGCCGGTCGCCGGGATCGGGGCGCGCGAGATGCTCGCCGCCATGGAGCTGGGCGGGGAGGGGATCTGCGTGGGGCGGCCGGTCCCCGAGGTGGAGCTGCGCCTCCTCCGCCCGCACGACGGGCCGGTGGAGCTGGGTCCGGCCGGGTGGGCGGAGTGGGAGGCGGAGCCCGGCGGGGTGGGAGAGATCGTGGTGACGGGGGAGCACGTGCAGCGCGGGTACCTGGACGACCCGGCGGCCGACCGCGCCGGCAAGGTCCGCGACGGGGAGCGCGTCTGGCACCGCACCGGCGACGCCGCCCGCCTGGACGCGGAGGGGCGCCTCCGGCTGATGGGGCGCCTCTCGCAGCGCGTGGAGCGCGCGGGCGCGACGTGGTGGAGCACCCCCGCCGAGGTACGCGCGCTGGAGGCGCCGGGGGTGCGCCACGCGGCGTACCTCCCGGTCGGCGGACGGGCGGTGCTGGCGGTGGAGACGGAGGGCGGCCGGATGGGCGGCGCGGAGCGCGCGGCGCTGCTGGAGCGCCTGGCCCCGGTCCCGGTGGACGAGCTGCGCGTGCTCGCCCGCATCCCCCGCGACCCCCGCCACGCCTCCAAGACCGACGCGGCCGCGCTCCGGCGTCTGCTCGGGTGAAGCACCCCCCACCCCCGGCCCCTCCCCCACAAGGGGGGAGGGGTGCACGACAACGACAGAACTACAGGTACGGCAAGAAGTTGCGTGAGGGATGCGAGCCCGAAGGGGCGAGACCCGCGCGCAGTTTGCGCGGGGCTCGACTCCGTTGGGCAGCGTTGTTTGCTGCCCTACGGAGCCGCAGCCCGACCCCGCGCCAGCGGGGGCACGCCCGAACCCCCCCGCCCATTACGACACTGTAAGTTGACTCCCCGCACCGGGCGGCTATCTTTTGCGGCTTTCCCGGCCCACAGAGGGGTCCGGAAGGGCATGTACCGGGAGACCGAGAAGAGACCGTGGCAGCGAAGCGAATCCTGCTGGTGGACGACGAGGACGACATCCGCGAGGTGGCCCAGCTCTCCCTGGAGATGGTGGGCGGGTGGGAGGTGCTCACCGCACGCTCCGGCGAGGAGGGGATCCGCCGCGCGGGGGAGGAGCGCCCCGACGCCATCCTCCTGGACGTGATGATGCCGGAGATGGACGGCCCCACCACCTTCCGCCAGCTCCAGGCCGACCCCGCGACGCGGGAGATCCCCGTCCTCCTCCTCACGGCCAAGGTGCGCTCCACCGACCGGGAGCGCTTCTCCGACCTGGGCGTGGCCGGGGTCCTCTCCAAGCCCTTCGACCCGCTCACCCTGGCCCGCGACATCTCCGCCGTGCTGGGGTGGGACGCCTGACCGCTCCGCTTCCCCGGTGACGGGCATCCTGACCGCGGGGCTCCCCGCGGACACGGTCGGCTGGCTCGCGCGGCGCCTCCCCGAAGCGACGGTGGAGGCGGCCGGCGACGGGCGCGCCCTCCTCCGCGCCCTCGCCGCGCGGAGCTGGGCCGTGGTGGTGCTCGACACCCCCCTCCCCGACCTCCCCCCGACCGACGCGCTCCGCGCCCTCCGCTCCCTCCCCGAGGGCCGCTCCGTCCCGGTGGTCTACTGCTCCCGCGAGCGGGTGGACGCCGCCACCGGGCAGTTCCTGGTGGGGAAGCTGGGCGTGACCCACCTCCTCCTCCACCCGGTGGACCGCGACGAGCTGCTCCGGCACGTGGCCGCGCTCGCCGCCACTCCCGTGGCCGAGGACGTCCCCGAGGCGTCGCGCGCCCGGCTCTCCGGGGCGGTGGGCGAGCTGTGGGAGCGCTTCCGGGGCTCGGTGCTGGAGCGCGTCTCCGTGGTGGAGGAGTGCGCCCTCGCCGTGCTGGAGGGGACGCTGGACGAGGAGCTGCGGCGCCGCGGGGAGCGCGAGGCGCACAAGCTCACCGGCGCCGTGGGGACCTTCGGGTTCACCGAGGGGTCGAGGCTCGCGCGCGAGGCCGAGGGGCTGCTGGAGGGGACGGCGCCGCTGGGGGCGACGCAGGCGCTCCGCCTGAGCGAGCTGGCGGTGGCGCTCCGGGCCGAGCTGGAGCGCCCGGCGCCCCCGCAGGAGGCGCCCGCCGCCCGCATGTCCGACGACCGCCCCCTCCTCCTGGTGGTGGACGACGACCGGGAGCTGGCCGAGAGGCTCGTGATCGAGGCGGCGGGGCGGCAGTTCCGCACCGAGGTGGCGGCGCGCGTCACGGACGCCCGGCGCGCCCTGATCCGGCACCGCCCGGACGTGGTCCTCCTGGACCTGTCCTTCGACGAGGAAGAGGAGGTGGAGACCGGGCTGGACCTCCTCTCGGAGCTGTCCGGCCGCGTTCCCCCCGTCCCCGTGGTGGTGCTCACGGCGCGCGGGGGCTTCTCCGACCGGGTGGAGGCGGCCCGGCGCGGGGCGCGCGGCTTCATCCAGAAGCCCACCCCCCCGGCGCAGGTGATCGACGCCGCGCAGCAGGTGCTGCAGCGGAGCATCCCCGCCGACACGCGGGTGCTGGCCGTGGACGACGACCCGCACGTGCTGCAGGCGCTCCGCGCGCTCCTGGAGCCGCGCGGGGTGCAGGTCACCACGCTGGACGACCCGCTCCGCTTCTGGGACGTGCTGGAGGAGGCCAGCCCCGACCTCCTGGTGCTGGACGTGGACATGCCGCACCTGAACGGGATCGAGCTGTGCCGCGTGGTCCGCAACGACGCGCGCTGGAGCGGCACCCCGGTCCTCTTCCTCACCGCGCGCTCGGACCCGCACAGCATCCACCGCGTCTTCGCGGCCGGGGCGGACGACTACGTGGCCAAGCCCTTCGTGGGTCCGGAGCTGGTCACCCGCATCGTGAACCGGCTGGACCGCGTCCACCTGCACCGCACCCGGGCGGAGACCGACCCGCTCACCGGGGTGGCGAACCGGCGCAAGTCGGAGGAGGTGGTGGTCCACTTCCTCCACCTGGCCGCGCGCCAGAAGCAGCCGTTCTCCCTGGCGGTGCTCGACCTGGACCTGTTCAAGGACGTGAACGACCGCCGCGGGCACGCCGCCGGGGACGAGGTGCTGCAGCGCGTGGCCCGCGTCCTGGTCCGCGCCTTCCGGGCGGAGGACGTGGTGGCCCGGTGGGGCGGGGAGGAGTTCGTGGTGGGGATGTTCGGGGCGGAGAAGGGGGACGGGGTGCAGCGGCTGGACCAGGTGCTCGCCCGCGTCCGCGAGGAGCGCTTCGGGGAGCCGGGGGCGGAGTTCTCGGGGGTGACGTTCAGCGCCGGGATCGCGGAGTTCCCGCGCGACGGCGAGGACCTCCCCGCGCTCTACCGCGCCGCCGACGAGGCCATGTACCGCGCCAAGGAGGAGGGGCGCAACCGGGTGGTGGCCGCGGGGTGGAGCCCGGAGCAGGCGCGCGACGTCCGCACGGTGGACGTGCTCCTGGTGGACGACGACCCCGCCCTCGCCGGGCTCCTCCTGCACGCCCTGGAGACGCGCGGCTACCGCACCCACTGGCTCCAGGACGGCCAGGCGGCCGTGGAGGCGCTCTCGGGGGAGAGCCCGGCGCTGCGCGCGCGGGTGGTGCTGCTGGACGTGGACCTCCCGGGGCTGGACGGCCTGGGGGTGCTCCGCGCGCTGCGCGGGGAGCGCGCCGTGCAGCGCACCCGGGTGATCGTGCTCACCGCGCGCGCCGGCGAGGCGGAGACGGTGCAGGCGCTGGAGCTGGGCGCCGCGGACCACGTGGCCAAGCCCTTCAGCGTCCCCGTCCTCCTGCAGCGCATCCGCCGCGCGATGGACGGCGAGCGGGCGCGGTGATCGACCCCGCGCTCCTGGCCCGCGTCCTGGGGGTGCTCGGAGCGGCCTTCGCCGGAGCCCTCCTCCTCATCTTCGGGCACGGGCTCCAGCTCGCCGCCCGCCGCCGCTGGAGCGCCCCGCGGCTGGCCCGCGGGCGCGCCGTGCTGCACGCCCTGATGGACGGCACCGCCGTCCCCCCGGAGGAGATGCGGGCGCTCCGGGCCCTCCCGGTCCGCCTCCGGGTGCGCCTGGTGGTGGAGCTGGCCACCAGCGTGGCGGGGACGCAGCGGGTGCGGCTGTCCCGGCTGGCGGAGGAGATGGGGCTCACCGAGTCTGCGGAGCGGCTCTGCCGGAGCTGGCTCTGGTGGCGCCGCCTGCGCGGCATCCGCCTCCTGGCCGCAGTGGACGCGGGGGTGGACGCCGTCCCCCCGCTCCTGGACGACCCCCACCCCGTGGTCCGCGCCGACGCGGCGGAGTGGGCCGCGGCCCACCCCGGGCCCGCGGTGCTCGACCGCCTCCTGGCCCACCTGGACGATCCTTCCTCGCTGGCCCGCTTCTCGGTGCAGGACTCGCTGCTGCGGATGGGCTCGGCGGCCTCGGAGCCGCTCCTGCGCCACCTGGAGACCCGCTCGGGGGAGGACGCGCGCCCGGCGCTGGAGGTGGCCGCGGGGCTGGCGGACGTGCGCTTCTTCCCCGTGGCGGTGCGCCTGTGCGGCGACGCGGACCCGGCGGTGCGCGCCTGCGCGGCGGAGCTGGTGGGGGCCATCGGGGGAGGGGAGGGGACGGAGCTCCTCGCCGCCCTGCTGGACGACCCGGACGCCCGGGTGCGCGCGGCGGCGACCCGGGCGCTGGGGGCGCTCCGGCACTGGCCCGCCGCGTCGGGGCTGGCCCTGCGGCTGCGCGACTCCGCCTGGATCGTCCGGCGCGAGGCGGGGCTGGCGCTGCGCGCGGTGGGGAGCCCGGGGCTCCTCTTCCTCCGCCGCGCCCTGGACGACGCGGACCCCTTCGCCGCCGACATGGCGCGCCAGGTGCTGGACCTTCCCGGCGGCGCCGCCGGGGACACCGCCCGGTGAGCGCCTCCGAGATCGCGCACCTGGTGCTGGTACGCCTGGAGTGGGCCATCCTGTTCTACTTCCTGGCGGTCAACGGCTGGTACCTCATCCTCCTCTTCAGCGCCGTGCTGGAGATGCGCGAGTACGTGCTCGCGGTGCGGGGGGAGAGCCGCTGGCGCATCCTGGGCTCGCGCGTGGCGCCGCGCATCAGCGTGCTGGCCCCGGCCTACAACGAGGCGGCCACCATCCACGAGAGCGTGCGCGGGCTCCTGGCGCTCTACTATCCCAGCCTGGAGGTGGTGGTCGTCAACGACGGCTCCAAGGACGCCACCATGGAGGAGCTGCGCGCGCACTTCGACCTGGTCCCCATCCACCCCGTCTTCCAGCGCCGCATCCCCTGCAAGCCGGTGGTGGGGCTCTACCGCTCGCGCACGCACGCCAACCTGCTGGTGGTGGACAAGGAGAACGGCGGCAAGGCGGACGCGCTGAACGCGGGGCTGAACCTGGCGGGGGGGAGCTGGTGTGCGCCATCGACGCGGACACGCTGATCGAGGCGGACGCGCTGCAGCGGATGGTGCGCCCCTTCCTGCGCGGCTCGGGGGTGCTGGCGGCGGGGGGGACCATCCGCATCGCCAACGGCTCGGTGGTGCAGGGGGGGCGGGTGGTGGAGGCGCGGGTCCCGGGGCGGCCGGTGGCGGGGTTCCAGGTGGTGGAGTACCTGCGCGCCTTCCTGTTCGGGCGGCTGGGATGGAACCTGCTGGGGGGGAACCTGATCATCTCGGGCGCCTTCGGCCTCTTCCGCCGCGACGCGGTGCTGGACGCGGGGGGGTACCTGCACGACACGGTGGGGGAGGACATGGAGCTGGTGCTCCGCCTCCGCCGCCGCGGGTACGAGAACGGGGGCCCCACCCGGATCGAGTTCGTCCCGGACCCGGTGGCGTGGACGGAGGCGCCGGAGACGCTGCGCGTGCTGGGGCGCCAGCGCGACCGCTGGCACCGGGGGCTGGCGGACGTGCTCTGGCGCCACCGCGGGCTCCTCTTCAACCCGCGCTACGGGTGGATGGGGATGCTGGTGTTCCCCTACTTCTTCTTCGTGGAGCTGCTGGCACCGGTGGTGGAGCTGGTGGGGCTGCTGGGGCTCCTCCTGGGGGTCGTGATCGGCGCCATCGACGTTCCCTTCGCCATCCTGTTCTTCCTGGTGGCGTACGGCCTGGGGGCGGTGCTGACCGTGATGACGCTGGTGCTGGAGGAGATGAGCTTCCACCGCTACGACCGCTTCCGCGACCGCGTGCTCCTGGTGCTCTGGGCGCTGCTGGAGAACGTGGGCTACCGCCAGCTGACGGTGCTCTGGCGGCTGCGGGGCCTGGAGAAGTACCTGCGCGGGAAGACGGACTGGGGGGCGATGGAGCGGCGGGGGTTCAAGACGCAGCCGAAGGCGTAGACACGGAAAGAAGGCGACGTCGACCCCTGCGGTTCACGGCGGCGACTCCCCGTCCGGGCGCGCCGCCTCGTGCTCCCGGACGACACGCTCGAATTCCCCCGCGATGATGCTCCGGAGCGGCTCCGGAAGGTTCAGGTCGTCCACGGACGTGGTGGAGATCGCTGCCTGCTCAATCCGGATCACCCGTGAGACTCCCCGTTTCCTCTGCTCTTCCGTAGGCTCGGTCCCGGAGGTCCCGTACGGGACGTCGATGAGGTAGTCCCGCACCCAGACCTCGACCGCTCTCCGCGACAGGTGCAGCGATTCGCCGCCCGCCGTCAGCAGGACGCCGCCGGCCCCTGCACGGAGTGAATGCGCCAGCTGGCCGGAGCCGGCGTCGTCCCACACCGACCTCTCCACCGTCGAGCCGTCGGCGCACACGACCTCCAGAAGCCGCCCGGAGACGTGTCTGGCCCCACAGCGCAGCGGCTTGGGCATCGCCGCCAGCCGGACCGCCGCCTCCTCGGCCGGTTCCGGTTCGCCGCCGGGGTCGACCAGGAACCGGTCCACCGCGTCGCCACAGGGCAGCGCGGCCTTCAGGGTCAGGAGGACCCCGCGAGCCGCCTGCACTTCGGCATCGTCGGAACGATCAGGGGCCGAGAACATGCCGTAACTCTCCTGTGAGATCGTGACCTCCCGCGGGTGGGTACCCGCGGCGGCCGATTACCGGAACGAGAGAATGCCGACCCCGGCCTGGCACCAGACGTCGCCCCCCACGGCCAGGGTGGCACCCTGCGTCGTCGTCGCCGTTCCCCTGTAGAAGGCGACGTCGTAGCGAACGACTCCTCCCCACGACTTCGCCCGGACCTCACCGACACGGGTGAGACTGTAGCTCGTCACCCCACCGCTGTTGACCGGGTCGGCAGGACCGCTGGCGGTGGGGGGACACTCTTTCAGCTTCACGGATGCCAGCATGAACGGCCCCCCCGATTGGGCGCAACCTGCCGAGGCTCCATCGGGCCAGGACGTGGCCGTCCCGGCTGAGGCGTTGCAGGTACCGGCGGGGTCCGGCTCCCAGGTCCCGTCGGGCGAGCAATCCGCGCACGGAGTGTTCCCCCCGGTCCCGGGAGTCGCCGGATCGTTGCCTGGATCCGTACCGCCACCGCCGTCGCCGCAGGTACGAGCCTGCAGGCACGGGTCTTCGGGCAGTGTCCCTCCGGGCCCCGGAGCGACGATGTGGCAGCCCTCGGACGGGTCCGCCGAACACTCGCTCGTCCCGTTGACCACGTCGCCGGGCTGACCGCTTCCCACCAGGCTCGCGCTGGGGGAGCGGCCCGGAACGTCCGCATCGGGTGCAGTGGCGTCCCGACACCCGGAGATGCACAAGACGACGGCGAGTGCGGTGACGAGGCATCTTCCTGACAGCATCTGGCTCTCCGATCGGCAGTTGGCAGGCGTCCCGGCCGTCCTGGAAACTCCACGCCCGTTGCAAGCTAACAATCTCTGACTCGCCTTGCAGCCCCTCCCTTCACCGATATCCCGCGGACGTCTACTCTCGAGAGCCGAAACGCACGCCGTCGAGGGTGTGTGTGCAGCAGCTACAATAAGGGGCCAGGTCTTCCGCCCGGAGATCGGGGTTGACGACCTGAAGAACTCCGGCTTCGTCGACGTACAGGCCGCTGTAGTAGGTCGACTCTCCCACGCGCACCATCTCACGCCTCTCGTGCTCGTGCCGTGCGACGAGCCAGAAGATGGGATCGGGACGATCGAGCCGAGCGATCGCCTCACGGTACACGCCGTTCCACTCCGAGCCCACCCTGGAGAGGAGAAACCTGAACAGGGGCGTGTAGTCGAGTCCCCGCCTGCTCTTGCCGTGCATGGCGCCCCGGCTGGTGTCGGATTCATCCAGCGCCTTCCGCCGGGTCCGGTGGTCGCCCCCCGTCCCGTGATGCACGCCGTGCGTCTGCGTGTTCACCTTCCGGAAGAGCGGGTCCTTTCGCGCACCACGTGGCATGACGTCCGATTGCGTGATGAGTGGCTCCCGGCGGGAAGCTCCTGTCCCCGCACGGAATGCACAATCTGCGGCAGCCGCGGCCGACTTCGCCATGGCTGCGGGCTGAGCTGCCCCGGCCGGGGCGCGATGGAGCGCCGCGGGCTCAGGACGCAGGCGAGGACGGACGCCGGGGGGTAGCCCTGGCGGCGGGCGAATGAATTCGCTGCAACAACGGCACGAAGTCCGCCTGCGCGGACTGACTACAACGACGCACGAGCCCCGGCAGTTCTCCCCTCCCCCCTTGTGGGGGAGGGGCCGGGGGTGGGGGGTGTCTTCGCAGTACCCGTATGATCTTCTCGGAGGGAGACACCGGGGCTGTTTCCGGTGGCTCACTCCGGGGCGGGGAGACTCGCGGGCTGTTTCGCGAGGCTCACCGCCCCCGCGCAGGAGACCGGCGCCGTTTGCCGGGCTCCGGAGCGGCCCCACCCGACGACTTCAGAAACTTTACACGCCCCCTCTCCCCCGGTACATTCCCCGCTCGTTTTCCCGGACCCGGAGCACGCACCGCCCAGCCCGTGACCGAAGCGCAGCAGCAGCAGCAGCCCGAAGGGATGAGCCGCCTCACCCCCGCCCGCCTGGAGGAGATCCTCGGCCGGGCGGGAAGCCTACGCGTGGCCGTGGTCGGCGACGTGATGCTCGACGTGTACCTGGAGGGGAGCGTCACCCGCATCTCCCCCGAGGCTCCCGTCCCCGTGGTCAACGTCACCGAGGAGCGCGTCGCCCTGGGCGGCGCCGCCAACGTGGCCGCCAACATCGCCGCGCTCGGCGCCGACTGCGACCTGCACGGCTACGTGGGCGCCGACGAGTCCGGGCTGCGCCTGCGCGCCGCGCTCTCCGAGCAGGGCGGGGGGACGCTGCGCTCCCGGCTGGTGGAGCGGGCCGACCGCCCCACCACCACCAAGACGCGGGTGATGGCGCGCAAGCACCACGTCATCCGCTTCGACCGCGAGCGCGACGACGACCTCCCGGACGACTGCGTGGACGAGATGTGCGCCGCCATCCGCGAGTCCGTGGCCGCCTCCCACGCGCTGGTGCTGGAGGACTACAACAAGGGCGTCCTGGTCCCCGCCGTGATCCGCACCGCGCTGGAGGCCGCGGCCGAGGCCGGCATCCCCAGCGTCATCGACCCCAAGTTCCGCCACTTCTGGGACTACCGCGGCGCCACCGTCTTCAAGCCCAACGCCGTGGAGCTGGGGACCGCGCTCGGCGAGCGCATCCGCCCCGACGACGACGCCTGGCTGGAGGACGCCCGCGCCCGCACCGGCGCCCGCCACCTCCTCCTCACCCTGGGCGAGGAGGGGATGGTGCTGCGCTGCGAGTCGGGCGAGACGCTGCGCGTCCCCACCGTCGCGCGCGAGGTCTACGACGTGTCCGGGGCGGGCGACACCGTCACCGCCTTCCTGGCCGTCGCCCTCGCCGCCGGCGCCACCACCGAGGAGGCCGCCGTCCTCGCCAACTTCGCCGCGGGCGTCGAGGTGGGGAAGCACGGGGTGGCCGTCGTCACCCCGGACGAGGTGCGCGCCGCCGTGGCCGCGCACCGCCACTGACACCGAGGAACACACGACCATGCCCGATCTCCGGAAGGTACAGACCGACGACGCCCCCGCCGCGATCGGCCCCTACTCGCAGGCCATCGTCCACGGCGGGCTGGTGTTCACCGCCGGGCAGATCCCGCTCGACCCCGGCACCATGCAGATGGTCGAGGGCGACGTGGCCGCGCAGACGGAGCGCGTCTTGCAGAACCTGAGCGCCGTCCTGGAAGCCGCCGGCGCCTCCCTGGCCTCGGTGGTGAAGACCACCGTCTTCCTGGCCGACATGGGCGACTTCGCGGCGATGAACGAGGTGTACGGCCGCTGGTTCGGCGACCACGCCCCGGCCCGCTCCACCGTGGCGGCCGCGGGGCTCCCGCGCAACGCGCGGGTGGAGATCGAGGCCGTCGCCGTCGTCGGCGGCTGACCCCGCCGCGGCGCGGGCCCGGGATCGTCCGGGCCCGCGCCGTTTGCTTTTTCATGACCCGACAACCAACGGACTCCGCTTCTTCCATGGCCAACCCGAATCCGCACATCTTCCGGCAGTACGACATCCGCGGCGTCGTCGGCCCCGACCTGACGGCCGAGGTCGCCGAGGGGATCGGCCGCGCCTTCGCCACCCTCGCCCGCCGCCGGCTGGGGAAGGAGAATCCCACCCTCGCGCTGGGGCGGGACAACCGCGTCTCCTCCGAGGAGCTGGCCGCCGGGGTGCGCCGCGGGATGACCGCCGCGGGCGCCAACGTGGTGGACGTGGGGCTCGTCCCCACCCCCGTGCACTCCTTCGCCGTCTTCCACCTGGGGCTGGACGGCGGCCTCCAGGTCACCGGGTCGCACAACCCGCCGCAGTACAACGGCTTCAAGATGACGCTCCAGGGCGGCTCGCTGTACGGCGGCGCCATCCAGGAGATCCGCCAGTCCATCGAGGCCGGCGACTACGCCTCCGGCGAGGGCTCCGTCGAGAACCGCGACCTCCTGGACGAGTACGTCCGCTTCGTCTCCGGCAAGTTCAGCGTCGGGCGCCCCCTCAAGGTGGTGGCCGACTGCGGCAACGGGACCGGGTCCATCGTGGCCGTGGAGCTGCTCCGCGCCCTCGGGCCCAACGTGGAGGTGATCCCCCTCTTCTGCGACTCCGACCCCACCTTCCCCAACCACCACCCCGACCCGGTGGTGGACAGGAACCTGGTGGACATCATCGCCAGGGTGAAGGAGACCGGCGCCGACCTGGGCGTGGCCTTCGACGGGGACGCGGACCGGATCGGCGCCATCGACGACCGCGGCGAGATCGTGCGCGGGGACACGCTCCTCCTCCTCTACGGGCTGGACCTGCTGCAGAAGCGCGGCCCGGGGCAGAAGGTGGTGTTCGACGTGAAGTGCTCGCAGCAGCTCCCCGAGGTGCTGGAAAAGGCCGGCGGCGTCCCCATCATGAACGCCACCGGGCACTCGCTCATCAAGAAGCGGATGAAGGAGGAGGGGTCGCTCCTCTCCGGCGAGCTGTCGGGGCACATCATGTTCGGCGACGACTACTACGGCTACGACGACGCCCTCTACGGCGCCTGCCTCCTGATCGACGCCGTGGCCCGCCAGGGGCGCCCGCTCTCCGAGTGGATCGCCGAGTTCCCGGTGTTCGTCTCCACCCCCGAGCTGCGCTACCCGGCCACGGAGGAGACCAAGTTCGGCATCGTGGCCCGCGCCACCGAGCACTTCCAGAAGGACCACGAGGTGATCGACGTGGACGGGGCCCGCGTCCTCTTCGGCGACGGGTGGGGGCTGATCCGCGCCTCGAACACCGAGCCGGTGCTGGTGGCCCGCTACGAGGCCCGCACCGCGGAGCGCCTCCAGGAGATCCGCGGCACCATGGAGGGGTGGCTGGAAGCCGCCGGCGTGCAGACGGTGGGCGGCTCCTCCACGCACTGAAGCACCGCGCGGCCGGCGGTCCCGTCTCCCGACGGGGCCGCCGGTCTCCGTTCCGGCCCGGTCCCCCACCCGGAGGCGCCCCATGCCGAGGTCGTCCAGCCCGCTGCACGTGCTCTCCGCCGTCCTGCAGTTCTGCTGCGGGCTGATGGTCGCGCCGATCGGCTTCGCCGGCGTGTTCGCCGACGCCGGGCCCATGCGGCCGGTCTGGGGAATGATGGCGCTGTCGTCGCTGCTCCTCATGGGGAGCGGGGTGTGGGCCTTCGTGAAGTGGCGCCGGGCGGAGGCCGCGGAGACCGTGCACCGGGCGGCGCTGGCCGCGGCCGTCTCTCCCCCGGCCTCCGCCCCGCGGGAGGCGGAAGCGCCGGACGTACCGGAAGCGCGGGTCCTGGCGCACTGGACGTACGGGCCCGGGCAGTGGACGACGTACACGGGGACGGAGATCGCCTTCCGGAAGCGCGAGGCGGTGTACCAGGCGGCCGGCATCACGGCGCTG
Source organism: uncultured Gemmatimonadales bacterium (assembly GCA_963733105.1). GTDB lineage: Bacteria > Gemmatimonadota > Gemmatimonadetes > Longimicrobiales > Longimicrobiaceae > JAFAYN01. Next base: position 548,281 of record CAVTCB010000023.1, read on the forward strand.
GGGACGGTCTTCCTCTCGCTGGGGGACGACATCTCGCTGGGGCACGCGTTCCAGTCCAGCGCCTTCGTCGGCATCATGGTCTTCGCGGGGCGCTACCTCCAGGCCCGCGCCGCGCACGACTCCAACGCCGCCACCGCCCGCGGCGAGGCGATCATCTCGCCGGACGCGGTGGTGCTGAACGGCCGCTACCACGTGCTGCGGAACGACGAGTACCACCTCCGCTCCGTCCGCTACCTGGACGCGGGGGCGACGCCGCTCCTGGAGTTCGCCGTGGAGTGGAGCACCCGCGGCGGCGCCGCGACCGAGGAGGTCCGCGTCCCCGTGCCGCCGGGGCGCGAGGACGAGGCGAGAGAGCTGGCACGAACCTTCCCCGTCGCCGCCCGCGCCTGAGGAGCGCAGCGCGCTTGCAGCCGGGGAAGGCCCCGGCTATCATTCGGCCCGCCAGGGGGGTAGGGGCTTGACGGCACGCACCATCGTCGTCGCGCTGGGGGGGAACGCCCTGGCGCAGCCGGGCGAGGAGGGGACCATCACCGAGCAGTTCCGCCACACCCGGGAGAGCCTGGGCGCCGTGGTGGAGCTGGCGCGGGAGGGGTGGCGCATCGCCATCGTCCACGGCAACGGGCCGCAGGTGGGGAACGAGCTGATCCGCAACGAGCAGTCGCGGCGCCTCGTCCCCCCGCTCCCGCTGGGGGTGCTGGTGGCGGCCACCGAGGGGTGGATCGGCTACATGATCCAGCAGTCGCTCCAGAACGCGCTGCGCAGGGCCGGCGTGGAGCGCCAGGTGGTGACCCTGGTCACCCAGGTGCTGGTGGACCCGGACGACCCCGAGATGTCGCGCCCCTCCAAGCCCATAGGGCGCACCCTGGACGAGGCCACCGCCCGCGAGCTGGCCGCCGAGCTGGGCGGCGACGTGGCGGAGGCCAAGGGCGGGTGGCGGCGCGTGGTGCCCAGTCCGCGCCCGACGGGGATCGTGGAGCGCCCCATGATCCGCTCCCTGGTGGAGCAGGGGCACCTGGTGATCGCCGCGGGCGGGGGCGGGTGCCCCGTGTACGTGGACGGGCGCTGGGGGCTGGAGGGGGTGGACGCGGTGGTGGACAAGGACCGCGCCGCCGCCATCCTGGGGCGCGACATCGCCGCCGAGGTCCTGGTCATCCTCACCGACGTCGAGTGCGTCTACCTCGACTACGGCACCCCCTCGCAGCGCGCCCTGCGGCGCCTCACGGTGGCCGAGGCGGAGGCGCTGCTGGCGGGGAGCGAGCTGGGGACCGGGAGCATGGCCCCCAAGGTGGAGGCCGCCATGGAGTTCGTGCGCCAGGGCGGGAAGCGCGCCATCATCGCCCGGCTGGACCAGGGGCGCGAGGCGGTGGCGGGAGAGGCGGGCACGGAGATCGTGGCAGGATAGTTCCAATCACCCGAACCGGACCGACGCGGTGAACATACACGAATACCAGGCCAAGGAGCTCCTGGCCGCGCAGGGGATTCCCGTCCCCATGGGCGAGGTGGCGACGACGCCCGAGCAGGCGGAGCAGATCGCCCGGCAGCTGGGCGGCGCCGTGGTCGTCAAGGCGCAGGTGCACACCGGGGGACGCGGCAAGGCCGGCGGCGTGAAGCTGGCCAAGACGCCCGAGGAGGCCCGCGAAAAGGCCCAGGCCATCCTGGGGATGGACATCAAGGGGCTGACGGTGGAGAAGGTGCTCATCGCCCCGGCGGAGGACATCGCCAGCGAGGCGTACGTGGGGATCATCATGGACCGCGCCAGCAAGGCCCCGGTCTGGATGGTCTCCGCCGCGGGCGGGATCGACATCGAGGAGGTGGCCCACACGGACCCCGACAAGATCACCAAGCTCCCGGTGGACACGCGCTACGGCTTCCTCCCGCACCAGGCGTACCTGCTCGCGACCAAGCTCTACACGGACCCCAGGCAGCAGCGCGCGGCCGCCAAGATCCTGCAGCAGCTGTACACGGCGTTCGTCGAGGCGGGCGCCTCGCTGGCGGAGATCAACCCGCTCATCACCACGCCCTCGGGCGAGGTGAAGGCCATCGACGCCAAGTTCAACATCGACGACAACGAGCTCTTCCGCCGCCCCGAGGTCGAGGCGCTGCGCGACGAGAGCTCGGAGGACCCGGCCGAGGTGACGGCGCGCGAGGCCAACCTCACCTTCATCAAGCTGGACGGCGACGTGGGCTGCGTGGTCAACGGCGCCGGGCTGGCCATGGCGACGATGGACCTGGTGAAGTACTACGGCGGCGAGCCGGCCAACTTCCTGGACATCGGCGGCTCGTCCAACCCGGAGAAGGTGGTGAACGCGCTCAAGATCATCACGGGCGACGCCGAACGTGAAGGCGATCCTGTTCAACATCTTCGGCGGGATCACCCGCACGGACGACGTGGCGAACGGGATCGTGACGGCCACGAAGATGATCGACATCCAGGTGCCGATCGTCATCCGCCTCACGGGCACCAACGAGGAGATCGCGGTGAAGATCCTGGCCGACGCGGGGTTCACGGCCATGACCGACATGGACGAGGCCGTGAAGAAGGCCGTCGCGCTGGCAAAGGGGGAGGCCCAGTGAGCATCTTCATCGATCAGAGCACCAGGCTCATCGTGCAGGGGATCACGGGCCGCGACGGCTCGTTCCACGCGAAGCAGATGATGGAGTACGGCACCCAGGTGGTCGCCGGCGTCACCCCGGGGAAGGGCGGACAGACCTTCGAGGGCTCGGTCCCCATCTTCAACACGGTGCAGGAGGCGATGGACGCCACCGGCGCCAACTCCTCCGTCATCTACGTGCCGCCCGCCTTCGCCGCGGACGCCATGTTCGAGGCCGCCGACGCGGGGGTGGGCTTCATCGTCTGCATCACCGAGGGCGTGCCCGGTGCTGGACATGACCCGCGTCTACCCGTACGTGAAGGAGAAGGGCGCGCGGCTGCTCGGCGCCAACTGCCCGGGGCTCCTTTCCGCCGGGAAGAGCAAGGTGGGGATCATCCCGGGGCACATCACGGAGCCCGGCCCGGTCGGCCTGGTGTCGAAGTCGGGGACGCTGACCTACGAGGTGGTCTACAAGCTCAAGGGCGCGGGGATCGGCACCACCACCTGCGTGGGGATCGGCGGCGACCCGGTGAGCGGCACGTCGTTCATCGACTGCCTGGCGGCGTTCGAGGCCGACCCGGACACCAAGGCCATCGTGATGCTGGGCGAGATCGGCGGGACGGACGAGCAGGAGGCCGCGGCCTACGTCAAGGCCCACGTCACCAAGCCGGTGGTGGGCTTCATCGCCGGGCAGACGGCGCCCCCGGGGCGCCGCATGGGCCACGCGGGCGCCATCATCTCCGGCTCGCGCGGGGACGGCGGAGGAGAAGATCGGGGCCTTCCGCGACAACGGCATCGGCGTGGCCCAGCGGCCGCTCGACGTCGTGGGCCTGATCCGGGAGGCTCTCTGAGCGAGGGCGGGAAGGGCGGGCGCGAGGTCCGGCTGACGGAGCTGCTCCGGCCGGAGCACGTGCTCGCCCCGCTGGAAGCGGACACCGTCCACGCCGCCGTCGCCGCGCTGGCGCGGCGGCTGGAGGAGACGGGGTTCGTGACGGACCCGGCGAAGCTGGAGGTGCTCTTCGCCGAGAACCGCATCCGCGACGTCATCCACGTGGGCGACCGCGTCCTCCTCCCGCACCTGCGGACGGACGCGGTCCCGCGGCTGGTGGTGGCGCTCGGCGTGGCGCCGCGCCCGCTCCCCGCCGGCCCCCGCGACCGGGTGGGGAGCGCGCAGGTGGTGGTGCTGGTGCTGGCGCCCCCGGCGGCCAACGACCTGTACCTCCAGACGGTGGCCTCGCTGGCCCGCGTCCTCCGGCACGAGGATACCGTGGCCCGCCTGGCGGCGGCCCGCTCGCCGGAGGAGGTGCTCGCGGTGGAGGAGATCGGCGGGCTGGCCATCCAGCCGCGGCTCCTGGTGCGCGACGTGATGACGCCGCGCGTGTACCGCGTCTCGCCGGACGCCTCGGTGCGCGACCTCCTGGAGCTGGTGAGCGCGCACCGGCTCCGCGCCGTCCCGGTGGTGGGGGACGACCGGGAGGTGCTGGGGATGGTGACCGACCGCGACCTCCTCCGCCACCTCCTCCCGCGGGCGCTTCGCTCCCGGGAGGGCGGGGGAGGCGCCGACGAGGGTGGGTCGCCGGAGGACCTGCGGGTGCGCGACATCATGACGCGCTCGGTGATGTGCATCTCCGAGGACCAGGGGCTCGCCGAGGTGGCGTCCGTGATGGTGTCCAAGGACGTGGAGCGTCTCCCGGTGGTGAGCGACGGCAAGCTCACCGGCTTCCTCACCCGGGGGGACATCCTCCGCAAGCTGTTCGGGTTCCGCTCCTTCTGAACGATTCAACCTGAGAGATAGACGACCGATGTCACGCACGCTCGCCATCATCAAGCCCGACGCCGTCCAGGCCGGGAACGCCGGGAAGATCATCGCCCACATCGAGGGCGCCGGCTTCCGCATCCTCGCCATGAAGATGGTGCACCTGTCGCAGGAGCAGGCCGGCGAGTTCTACGCCGTGCACCGCGAGCGCCCCTTCTACGGGGAGCTGGTGGAGTTCATGACCTCGGGCCCGGCGATCCCGCTCGCCCTGGAGGCCGAGGACGCGGTGACGCTGTACCGCACCACCATCGGCGCCACGGACCCCGCCGAGGCGGCGGAGGGTACCATCCGCAAGCTGTACGCGGAGTCCAAGGGGCGGAACGCCGTCCACGGCTCCGACTCGGACGAGAACGCCGCCGCGGAGATCCGCTTCTTCTTCGGCGACGACCTCCCGAACGCCCGCTGAGCCGCACCGCCCGCAGCGACAGGGGGACGCGGCCGCCGGCCGCGTCCCCCTTCGCGTTGGGGCACCCCCCACCCCCGGCCCCTCCCCCACAAGGGGGGAGGGGAGCACGACGGTGTGGACGTCGGGTTCGGCGCGCCCATGGGACCCCCCTCCCCCGGCCCCTCCCCCGCAAGGGGGGAGGGGTGCACTACGAGGCGCGGAGAGAGCCCCGCGTGAGGGATGCGAGCGCGAAGCGGCGAGACCCCGCGTAGTTTGCGGGGGCTCGACTCCGTTGGGAACGGTTGTATCGTTCCCTACGGAGCCGCAGCCCGACCCCGGCGCAGCCGGGGGCACGCCCAAACCTTTCTTCAACCGAATCCGGCATGAAACTCCTCATCCGCTGGCTCGCCTCCGCCGCCGCGGTCTGGGTGGCGACCCGCTTCGTCCCCGGCATCCACGTGGGGGGCGGCGTCGAGACCTTCCTGGTGGTCGCCCTCATCCTGGGGCTGGCGAACGCGCTGGTGCGCCCGCTCCTGAAGATGATGGCGTGCGCGGTGATCGCGCTCACCCTGGGGCTCTTCCTCCTGGTGATCAACGCGGTCATGCTCCTCCTCACGGAGATCCTGGCGCAGTCGCTGGGCTACGACTTCCGGGTGGACGGCTTCGTCCCCGCGCTGGTGGGCTCGGTGGTGATCAGCGTGGTCTCGTACCTCCTCTCCATGCTCCTCACGGACGACGACGACCGGCGTTGAGCCCACGGGGATTCGCCGGTAGATTGAGGGCGTGAGAGACCCGTCCCCGTCCGCCCCGCTCCGGCTCCTGGTCTGGCTCTTCCTCCTGTCCCTGTTCGCGGGGCAGGCGGCGGCGCTGGCCGAGGAGGCCCGGGGCGAGTCCAAGTCCCCCACCGCGGTGGTGCGCGTCCACGGCGCGCGCCACCCCGGCGGGCGCCCGTGCATCGACCCGCCGGCGGACGCCATGCTCCCGGCCGCGGGCTTCGAGCCCGCGGCGGGGGAATCGTGCGCCGCCGAGGCGGCTCCCGCGCCGCGCTCCGCCCACCTCCCGGCCCGTGCCGCTCCCCGCGCCGAGTACCCGCGCGGCCCTCCCGCGTAGCCTGACCCACGACTCACGTGCGCCGCGGCCGTCCGGCCGCGGCGGAGCCAACGCTACGCCGGAGATCACGGAACGATGAACAACGTCAAGGTGTTCGGCCTCATGGCCGGCCTCACCGCGCTGCTGGCCCTGGTGGGCGGCGCGGTGGGGGGAGGGGCGGGATGGCGATCGCCCTGGTCATGGCGGCCGGGATGAACCTCTTCATGTACTGGGGCTCGGCCGGGATGGTGCTCCGCATGTACGGGGCGCAGAAGATCGACCGGGCGCAGGCGCCCGAGCTGTACGACATGGTGGACCGGCTGCGGCAGCGCGCCGGGCTCCCCATGCCCACGGTGGCCGTGGCGCCGCAGGAGCAGCCCAACGCCTTCGCCACCGGGCGCGACCCGGAGCACGCCGTGGTGTGCGTCACGGCGGGGCTGATGCGGGTGATCGACCGGGAGGAGCTGGAGGGGGTGATCGCCCACGAGCTGGCGCACGTCAAGAACCGCGACATGCTCCTGCAGACCGTGACCGCCACCCTGGCCGGGGCCATCTCCAGCCTGGGGCAGATGGCGATGTGGGGCGCCATGCTGGGCGGGAGCCGCGACGACGACGAGGGCGGGGCGGGGGGGCTGGTGATGGCGCTGGTGGCGCCGATCGCCGCCACGGTGATCCAGATGGCCATCAGCCGCCAGCGGGAGTTCAAGGCCGACGCGGTGGGCGCGGAGATCTGCGGCCGGCCGCTGGCGCTCGCCGGGGCGCTGCAGAAGCTGGACGCGTACGCCCGGCGCATCCCCATGCAGGTGTCCCCCGCGGCGGCGCCGCTCGCGCAGGTGAACCCGCTCGCCGCGCACGGCGGGGGGCTCTCCAAGCTGTTCTCCACGCACCCGCCCACCGAGGAGCGCGTCGAGCGCCTCCGCCGGCTGGCGGCGGCCGCGTAGCCGGGAGGGCCGGACATGACGGAGCTGCTCACCGACCCGCAGGCCTGGCTCGCGCTGGGCACCCTGCTCGCGCTGGAGATCGTCCTCGGGGTGGACAACGTGGTGTTCATCTCGATCCTGGCGGGGAAGCTCCCCGAGGAGCAGCGGGCGCGGGCCCGCACCCTCGGGCTCTCGCTCGCCCTGATCACGCGCATCCTGCTCCTGTTCTCGCTCGCCTGGATCGTGCGCCTCACGGCGCCGCTCTTCCCGCTCTTCGGGCAGGGCATCTCGGGGCGCGACCTGATCCTGATCGCCGGCGGGCTCTTCCTGATCGGGAAGAGCACCCACGAGATGCACCAGCGCCTGGAGGGGCACGACGGGGAGTCGTCGGAGCGCGTGGCGCCCTCGTTCGCCAGCGTGATCTTCCAGATCCTGCTGCTGGACATCGTGTTCTCGCTGGACTCGGTGATCACCGCCGTGGGGATGGTGGACCGCATCGAGATCATGATCGCGGCCGTGATCCTCGCCATGGCGTTCATGCTTGCGTTCGCCGGCCGCATCAGCGACTTCGTGGACCGGCACCCCACGGTGAAGATGCTGGCGCTCTCCTTCCTCCTCCTGATCGGGATGACGCTGATCGCGGACGGCTTCGAGCAGCACATCTCCAAGGGGTACATCTACTTCGCCATGGGCTTCTCGGTGTTCGTGGAGCTCCTGAACCTGCGGGTGCGCGGCAAGAAGGACCGGCCGGTGCGCCTCCACGACCCCTACGTCGCCGAGCCGGCGGCGCCGGGAGCCGGGGGGTAGCGGATGGGCGGAATCGGGGGGGAGGTCCTGCTGATCGTGGTCCTCCTGGTGCTGAACGGCGTCTTCGCCATGTCGGAGATCTCGGTGGTCTCCGCGCGCAAGGCGCGCCTCCAGCAGCGGGCGGACTCCGGCGACGCGGGCGCGCGCCACGCGCTGGAGCTGGCCGAGGACCCCACCCGGTTCCTGTCCACCGTGCAGATCGGGATCACCCTGGTGGGGATCCTGGCGGGCGCCTTCGGCGGGGCCACGGTGGCGGCCAAGATCTCCGCGGCGCTGGAGGGCCGCCCCGTGGTCGGTCCCTACGCCCACGGGATCGGGCTGGGCGTGGTGGTGCTCGCCATCACCTACCTGTCGCTGGTGGTGGGGGAGCTGGTCCCCAAGCGGATCGGGCTGAACTCCCCGGAGCGGATCGCCTCGCTGGTGGCAGGGCCCATGCAGGTGCTTTCCCGGGTCGCGGCGCCGCTGGTCTGGCTCCTGATGGCCTCCACGGAGGGGCTGGTCCGCCTGCTCGGCGTCCGCCGCACCGACGAGCCGCCGGTGACCGAGGCGGAGATCGCGGTGCTGATGGAGCAGGGGACGCAGGCCGGGGTGTTCGAGGCGGCCGAGCAGGACCTGGTGGAGCGCGTCTTCTGGATGGGGGACCAGCGCGTCGGCTCGCTGATGACCCCCCGCCTCCAGGTGGCGTGGCTGGACCTGGAGGACCCGCAGGAGGTGTCGCTGGCCACCATGGCGCGCCACCGCCACTCCCGCTTCCCGGTGTGCGAGGGGACGCTGGACCGCGTGGTGGGGATGGTGGAGGTCAAGGACCTCTGGGCCGAGACGCTGCTGGGGCGGCCGGTGGACCTGCGCGCCGCCCTCGGGGAGCCGCTCTTCGTCCCCGAGAGCACGCGGGCGCTCCGGGTGCTGGAGCTGTTCCGGGACACCGGGGCGCGGATGGCGGTGGTGGTGGACGAGTACGGCGGGGTGGAGGGGGTGGTCACCCTGAACGACGTGCTGGAGGGGATCGCGGGGGACCTGGGCCAGGACGAGCCGCGGGCCGTGCGCCGCGACGACGGCTCCTGGCTGGTGGACGGCTCCCTGGCGATGGAGGAGCTCCGGGAAAGCCTGGACCTCCCGGAGAGGCGGGAGGAGGAGCGGGGCGAGTACCGCACCGTGGGCGGCTTCGTGGTCACGCGCCTGGGGCGCATCCCCGCTCCCGGCGACGCCTTCGAGGCCGACGGGTTCCGCGTGGAGGTGGTGGACATGGACGGGAACCGGGTGGACAAGGTGCTGGTGAGCCCGCTGGAGTAGGCGGGACCCGGCGTTTCATTGACACTCCGCGGATTTTCGCATAGCTTTACGGTTTATGCTGAAACTCAGCTTGCTGGCGGTTTCGCGCGGGGAAGCCCGCGTTCGGGAGGAAGTCCCGGCGGACCACCCGATGTTCGCGGAGACCGGCGTGTCGCTCGCCACTCCGCTCCAGGTGGACCTCACGGCGCGCCCGGTGGGCGACGGGGTGTTCGTGCGCGGCACGCTCCGCGGCACGGTGCGCATGGCCTGCCGCCGCTGCCTGGAGGACACCGTGCGGGAGCTGGACGAGACGGTGGACTTCCTGTTCGACGAGCTGAAGGAAGACGAGGAGGAGGCGGAGGGCGAGGTCTACCCCCTCCCGGCGCGCGGGGACGAGGTCGACCTCACGGACGCGGTCCGCGAGCAGGTCCTCCTCCGCGTCCCGCAGTACGTCCTCTGCCGCGAGGATTGCCGCGGGCTCTGCCCGAAGTGCGGCGCCGACCTGAACACCGCGCCGTGCGACTGCGCCCCCGACGAGCCCGTCTCGCCGTGGAGCGCGCTCAACAAGATCAAGTTCGACTGACCCATAGCACCCGGGGGGATTCCGATGGCCGTACCCAAGAAGCGCCAGTCCAAGCAGCGCCAGCGCAAGCGCCGCACGCACGTCAAGGCCGAGATGCCGACCTTCGGCAAGTGCCCCCAGTGCGGCGACCCGCACGTCCCGCACCGCGTCTGTTCGAACTGCGGCTACTACCGCAACGAGCAGCGCGTCGAAGTGGAAGAGTTCTAGTCGAGCGGAAAGTCCACAGATGCGGATCGCGCTTGACGCGATGGGCTCCGACCGTGCCCCGTCGGTGGAGATCGAGGGCGCGGTCGGAGCTTTGCGTGAGCTGGAAGGGGACTTCCGGGTCGTGCTGGTGGGGAACACGGAGGTGCTGGAGGCCGAGCTGGCGCGTCACCCCGACGCCCCGCGCGACCGCATCGACCTGGTGCACGCCTCCACCCGCATCGAGATGGGGGAGTCTCCCGCGCAGGCGATCCGCCGCAAGCAGGACTCGTCCATCGTGGTCGGCCTCAACCTGCTCAAGCGGGGCGAGGTCGATGCTTTTATCAGCGCCGGCTCCACCGGGGCGGCCATGGCCGGCTCGGCGATCCTCCTGGGCGTCCTCCCCGGCGTGGACCGCCCGGCGATCGGGACGGTGCTCCCCACGGCGTCGGGGCACACGCTGATGATCGACGGCGGGGCCAACGTGGACACCCGCCCCCACCACCTGGTCCAGTTCGCCTACCTGGGCTCCACCTACGCCCGCGACCTGATGGGCGTGGAGCATCCGCGCGTCGGCCTCCTCAACATCGGCGAGGAGCCCGAGAAGGGCGACGAGCGCGCGGTGGAGACGCACCGCCTCCTGGCGGCGCTGGACGACCTGAACTTCGTCGGCAACGTCGAGGGGCGGGACGTCATCCACGGCAAGTGCGACGTCCTGGTGTGCGACGGCTTCGTGGGGAACGTCCTCCTCAAGTTCTACGAGTCGGTCGCCGGCTTCATGCTCGGCCTCCTCCGCAAGGAGATGACGGAGCACAACGTGGAGCTGGACCTCCGCCCCCTCTTCCGCACCCTGGACTACACCGAGTACGGCGGCGCCCCCCTCCTGGGGGTGAACGGCGTCACCATCATCTGCCACGGCGGCTCGCCCCCGCGGGCCATCCGCAACGCGATCCGGGTCGCCGTGCAGGCGGTGGACCGGCACATGGTCGCCCACATCGAGCGCCAGCTCGCCCGCCGGGCGGAAGCCTCCCTGAGCCAATGACGCAGAAGAACGGCGCCCCGCGCGCCCGGGTGGTCTCCACCGGGCGCTTCAACCCGCCCCGCGTGGTCCCCAACGCGGAGCTGGAGAAGCTGGTGGACACCTCGGACGAGTGGATCCGCACCCGCACCGGGATCCGCGAGCGCCGCCTGGCCGACCCCGATACCGGGGCCGCCGACATGGGCGCCGCCGCCGCGCGCGTGGCGCTGGAGCGCGCCGGGCTGGAGCCGTCGGACGTGGACATGCTCCTGGTCTCCACCGCCACCCCGGACCGGCTCCTCCCCTCGACCGCCTGCGACATCCAGGCGCTCCTGGGGACCCGCAACGCGGGGGCGTACGACTTCGCCACCGCCTGCTCCGGGTTCCTGTACGGGCTCTCCATGGCCGAGGGGCACATCGCCGCCGGGCAGGCCGAGAACGTCCTGGTGATCGCCACGGAGCGGATGAGCTCCATCGTGGACTGGACGGACCGCGCCACCTGCGTCCTCTTCGGCGACGGCGCCGGGGCCGCGGTGGTGCGCCCCGCCACCGGCGACGGGCGCGGCATCCTGTCCAGCTTCATGAAGGCCGACGGGACGCTCGCCGAGCTCCTCTACCGCCCGGCGGGCGGCGCCAAGATCCCCATCGACATCTCGGTGCTGGACGAGAGGTCGCACCTGGTCAAGATGGCGGGGCCCGAGGTGTTCAAGGCCGCCGTGCGCTCCATGTGCGAGGCCGCCGAGAGCGCGCTGCAGCGCGCCGGCGTCACCGCGGACGAGATCGACCTCCTGGTCCCGCACCAGGCCAACAACCGGATCATCGAGGCCACGGCCAAGTACGCGGGGATCCCGATGGACAAGGTGTTCGTCAACGTGGACCGCTACGGGAACATGAGCAGCGCCTCCGTCCCCGTGGCGCTGGACGAGGCGCGGGAGCAGGGGCGCGCCGAGGACGGGTCGCTGGTGCTGATGGTGGCCTTCGGCGCCGGCTTCACCTGGGCCGCCAACGTGGTGCGGATGTGAGCATGGAGGAGACCAGGATCGGCCTGCTCTTCCCCGGGCAGGGGTCGCAGGCGGTGGGGATGGGGCGGGAGCTGGCGGAGCGCTTCCCCGAGGCGCGCGCGACCTTCGAGGAGGCGGACGAGGCGCTGGGCTTCGCGCTCTCCCGGCTCTGCTGGGAAGGTCCCGACGAGGAGCTGACGCTGACCCGCAACGCGCAGCCGGCGCTGCTGGCGCACAGCGCCGCGGTGTGGCGCGTGCTGGCGGCGAACGGGGTGGAGGCGGTGTGCGCGGCCGGGCACTCGCTCGGCGAGTTCAGCGCCTACTTCGCCGCCGGGAGCCTGGACTTCGCGGACGCGCTGCGCACGGTGCGCCGCCGCGGGGAGCTGATGTTCGAGGCCGGGCAGGCGCGCCCCGGGACCATGGCCGCCGTGCTGGGGCTGGACGACGCGGTGGTGGAGGGGGTGTGCACGGAGGCGAGCGGGGAGGAGGGCGTGGTGGTCCCCGCCAACTTCAACTCCCCCGGCCAGGTGGTGGTCTCGGGCGACGTGGCCGCCGTGGAGCGCGCGGGCGCGCTCCTGGTCTCCGCCGGGGCCAAGAAGGTGACGGGGCTCAACGTCTCCGGCGCCTTCCACTCCCCGCTGATGGCCCCGGCCGAGGACGGCCTCCAGGCGCAGCTCGACGGGATCGCCTTCCGCGACCCCGCGTTCGCCGTGGTCTCCAACGTCACGGCCTCCCCGGTCGGCGAGGCCGCCGAGGCGCGCCTCCTCCTGGTCCGGCAGCTCACCTCCGCGGTGCGCTGGACCGACTCCGTGCGCACCATGCTCCAGCTGGGGACGACCCGCTTCCTGGAGGTGGGGCCGGGGAAGGTGCTCACCGGGATGCTCAAGCGGATCGACCCGGCCGCCGCGGGGCGGGGAACCGCGCTGGGGACGGCCGAGGCGATCGAAGCGTACCTTCAGTCGGGGGAATGACCGTGGAGCTACAGGGACAGGTGGCGCTGGTCACCGGCGGCTCGCGTGGAATCGGACTTGCGGTCGCCACGGAGCTCGCCTCCGCGGGGGCGAGGGTGGCCGTGGTGGCGCGCGACGAGGCGCGGGCGCAGGCCGCCGCGCAGGGCCTCCCGGGGGAGGGGCACCGCGGGTACGGGTGCGACGTGGCCGACTCCGGGGCGGTGAACGCGCTGGTCAAGCGCGTGGAGGAGGAGCTGGGGAGCCTGGACGTGCTGGTGAACAACGCGGGCGTCACCCGCGACAACGTCCTGATGCGCATCAAGGACGAGGACTGGGACGCCGTGCTGGACACCAACCTGCGCGGGGCCTTCAACACCATCCGCGCGGCGTCGCGCGGGATGATGAAGCGCCGCGCCGGCCGGGTGATCAACGTGAGCAGCGTGGTGGGGATCACCGGGAACAAGGGGCAGGCCAACTACGCCGCCTCCAAGGCCGGGCTGATCGGGCTGACCAAGTCGGTGGCCAAGGAGCTCGCCTCGCGCGGGGTCCTTGTCAACGCGGTCGCGCCGGGATATATCGAGACCGACATGACCTCGGATCTCCCCGAGGCGGCCCGCGAGGCGCTGTCGTCGCAGATCGCGCTGGGCCGGCTGGGGAAGCCGGAGGACATCGCCCCGGTGGTCCGCTTCCTGGCGGGGCCGGGCGCGGCGTACATGACCGGCCAGGTGCTGGTGGTGGACGGCGGGATGGTGATGTAGGGAGGAGGGAAGGGACGGGGGGGAGGGCGCGCCCCGCCGAGAGTTCTGCAACGTCACTGCAACTACCGAGGAGATACCGCGATGGCCGACATCGAGCAGAAGGTCCGGGACATCATCATCAACGAGCTGGGCGTGGACGCCGACAAGGTGACCCCCGAGGCTTCCTTCGTGGAGGACCTGGGCGCCGACTCGCTGGACACCGTGGAGCTGGTGATGGCCTTCGAGGAGGAGTTCGGGATGGAGATCCCGGACGAGGCCGCCGAGAAGCTCCAGACCGTCGGCGACGCCATCAAGTACATCACGGAGAACCAGGGCTGAGCGGCCCCGCCGGCGCAGGCCCGGACGCCCCAGGGGTCCGGGTCTGCGCCGTTTCCGTTGACAGAAGATCTTACCCGAATCCCCGGAGCGGCCGATGAATCGCCGTGTCGTCATCACCGGGACCGGGCTGGTTACGCCCGTCGGGCTGGACGTCCGTAGCTCCTGGACGGCCCTCCTCGACGGGCGTAGTGGCGCAGGTCCCATCACACACTTCGACGCCGCCGAGTACCCCGTGCGCTTCGCGTGCGAGGTCAAGGGCTTCGACCCCGCGGAGTACGTCGACCGCAAGGAAGTGAAGCGGACGGACCGCTTCTCGCAGTTCGCCATCGCCGCCTCGGTGCAGGCCATGCGCGAGGCCGGGCTGGACGAGTCCCGCGAGGGCGTGGACCCGGAGCGCTTCGGCGTGATCATGGCCAGCGGGATCGGCGGGATGTCCACCTTCGAGGAGCAGCACAGGCGGCTCCTGGAGAAGGGGCCCGACCGGGTGTCGCCCTTCTTCGTCCCCATGTTCATCACGGACATCGCGGCGGGGCTGGTCTCCATCCGCTACGGCGCCAAGGGGCCCAACTACGCGACGGTGTCCGCCTGCGCCTCGGGGGCGCACGCCCTGGGGAACGCCATGCGCCTGATCCGCTCGGGCGAGGCGGACGTGATGATCGCCGGCGGCACGGAGGCGTCGGTGTCGCCCATGGCGGTGGCGGGCTTCGCCTCCATGAAGGCGCTCTCGGAGCGGAACGACTCCCCGGAGACGGCCTCGCGCCCCTTCGACGCGGAGCGCGACGGCTTCGTGATCGGCGAGGGCGCGGGCGTGGTGGTGCTGGAGGAGCTGGAGCACGCCCGCCGCCGCGGCGCCACCATCGTCGCGGAGCTGGCCGGCTACGGGCAGACGGCGGACGCGTACCACATCACCGCCCCCGCGGAGGGCGGCGAGGGCGCGGTGCGGGCGATGCGGATCGCGCTGGCGGACGCGGGCGCGGCCCCGGAGGAGGTGGGCTACGTCAACGCCCACGGCACCTCCACCCCGGCCAACGACCGCAACGAGACGCATGGCGATCCGCACCGTGCTCGGCGGGCACGCGGACCGGATCGTGGTGGGCTCCACCAAGTCGATGACGGGGCACACGCTGGGCGCGGCGGGCGGGCTGGAGGGCGTGATCTCGGCGCTGGTGTGCCGCGAGGGCGTGATCCCGCCCACCATCAACTACTCCACTCCGGACCCCGACTGCGACCTGAACTACGGGACCGGCGGCAGGACGGAGCGGGAGGTGGGGCTGGCGCTCAGCAACTCCTTCGGCTTCGGCGGCCACAACGTCTGCCTGGCGTTCCGCCGGTTCGACGGGTAGCGAGGCCGCCGCGGCGGCGGATTCGTACGGGGGCGCTCCGGTAGCCGGAGCGCCCCCGTACTGTATCCGAATCCATCGAGCTCCCGCAGCTCAGGTGGCGCGCTGAGCCGGCGCGTTTTTTTCTTGACGCCGTTCCCGGTCCGACCTATCCTGCGACCCGGCTGCCGGTCTCCCCGGCCGCGCGGCCTCCCCTCCGTACCTCCCCCTCTTCCATTCTTCCGGGAACCGCCATGCCTCAGACCTCCGCTCCCGCGCCCTCGACGTCGCTCAGGGCGCAGCTCGTAGGCGAATCGTGCTCCATGGTGCGCCACCTCTCCACCAACGGCGCCCGCGTGCCGGCGCTGGTGGTGCAGGCCGTCGACCGGTTCCAGACGGCGCTGCATGACGGCCGGCCGATCGACATGGCCGCGCTGGCCGGCACGCATGAGCGGCTGTCGCGCATGGTGGCGCCGGCCAAGCCCGGCACGCTCCTCCTGCTGGACGAGGCGTCCCGGAAGGAGGGCAGCGGCATCCTGGGGCCGGTGCGGCTGGTGCGTGACCTGGTGCGCGTGGCCGTGGCGTGCGTGGCCGTGTTCATCGTGCTGAGCGTGGTGCAGGTGGTGCACGGCAAGGTCGGGCTGTTCGACGACCGCTACCTGTCCGCGCACATCGTCCTGGAGCGGGTGTTCTGGCTGTCGGCGGCCGGGATCGGGGCCTCGTTCGCCATGCTGTTCCAGCTCAACGACGCCATCGTGGCCCGCACCTACGACCCCGACGAGGCGGCGTCGTACTGGGTGAAGTTCTTCCTGGGCGTGGTGGCGGGGTTCATCCTGGTGGCGCTGGTGCCCCTCGGCCCCGCGAACGCCGCGCCCGACCCCAGCAGCAACGGCGCCGAGGCGCTCGCCGCGCCCACCATCGCGCTGCTGGGCGGGTTCTCGGCCATGGCCGTGTACCGCATCCTGACGCGGATGGTGGAGGCGCTGGAGTCGGTGTTCAGCGGCGGGGCGAAGGAGCAGGTGAACGCCGCGGAGAAGAGCGCCGCCGCCCGCGCCGCCGAGGAGCTGTCGCAGGCGCGGATGACGGTGGCGGGGAGGCTGGTGGACGTGCAGGCGCAGATCGCGGCCGGTGCTCCTCCGGAGCGGGTGGCGGCGCACCTCAGGCACCTCACCGCGCTGGTGATGCCCACCAGCGACCCCTTCACCGACTCCCCCGACGCGGCCGGGGGGGAGGAGGAGGCGCCCGCGGAGGACGTGGCCCCGGACCGGGTGCCCGCGCTCGCGCTCTTCGCGCCGCCGGAGGACGCGGCCCCGCCGGAGGACGCGCAGGCCCCGGGAGACGCCCCGGCGCGCTGAGCCGCCGCTCTCCCGCGAGCACCCCTCACCCCCCGGCCCCCTCTCCCACAAGGGGAGAGGGGGTGACGCGAGCGGCGGCTTCCCGGCGCCCGTCGTACCCCCCTCCCCCGGCCCCTCCCCCGCAAGGGGGGAGGGGTGCACGACAACTACGAACTACAGGTACAGCCAGCAGTTGCGTGAGGGATGCGAGCCCGAAGGGGCGAGACCCGCGCGGTAGTTTGCGCGGGGCTCGACTCCGTTGGGCAGCGTCGTTTGCTGCCCTACGGAGCCGCAGCCCGACCCCGCGCCAGCGGGGGCACGCCCGATTCCTCCCCTTCGTCCCTCCGTCAGACCCGGTGCACCCCCGGCTCTCCCGTCTCCGTCAGGGGACCGGGGCTCCACCCGCCGCGGCGCCGCGCGCGCGCTCGGCGTCGCGGCGCGGTGGCTGACCGAAGAGCCGGGCGTATTCGCGGCTGAACTGCGACGCGCTCGCGTACCCCACCTCGTACGCCACCGCGTCCGCGCTCGGCGCTCCCGACAGCAGGAGGCGACGAGCCTCCTGCAGCCGCAGCCGCTTCTGGTACTGGATCGGGCTCATCGCCGTGGCCGCCTTGAAGTGGCTGGTGCAGCGCCGATGGGCTCATGTGGACCCGCTTGGCGAGCGCCTCGACCTGCAGCGGCTCCGCGAAGTGCTCCTTGATCCAGGCGATCGCCCCCGAGACCCGGCGCAGGCGGCCGTCTCCGATCGCCATCTGGGCCAGCCGCCCGAACTGCTCGCCCTGCAGCAGCCGGTAGTGGAGCTCCCGCAGGACGAGCGGCGCCAGCACCGGGAGGTCTTCCGGCGCGTCCAGGAGCCGCACCAGCCGGAGGAACGCGTCGAGGAGCGGCGCCCGCAGGGGGCTCACGTAGAGCGCCCGCCCGTCGTGATCGTCGCGGGGCGCCTGCCGGCCCGTCTCCACGATCAGCGCCGCGAGCTCGCGCGGGTCCACGGTGAGCGTCATGCAGAGGTACGGCTCCTCCGGGCTCGCCTCGAGGACGTTCCCGACGACAGGCAGCTCCACCGAGACGGCGAGGTACTGCGAGCGGTCGTAGACGTACGTCTCGTCGCCGACCGTCACCTGCTTCCGGCCCTGGACCACCACGTACACCGCCGGCTCCTGGAGGACGGGCGCCGGCTCGGTCGGGTGCGAGAACCGGTAGAGCTTCAGCTCCGGGATCGCCGTCTCGTGCCGCCCGTCCGAGCCCGTCCGGCGCTCCAGGAGCCCCACGAGCTCACTCCGCGAGCGCGGCCGGATCGGTTCCACCGGCGTTGAACGTCGTCACTGCCACCTCCCTCGTCGGAGACGCGCCGTTTGATCGTCCGGACGATACGTCTTTTCCGTGCGCGCTTCCAGAGGCGTGGAGGAATGGGCAAGCATCGGCCACGATCGGGCAGCTTCCCGGAAGGGAGGGTCCGTTACCTTTCTCACGCGGACAGAAAACCGACCACACGGAGAAAGGAAGCAGAAATGAGCAAGGTATGGTTCATCACGGGCGCCGGCCGCGGCATGGGCGCCGACTTCGCGCGGGCCGCCCTGGCCGCCGGGCACTCGGTCGTGGCGACCGGCCGGAACCCCGACGCCGTGGCCCGGGTCCGTCGGCGCGTCGGACGACCTGCTGGCGGTCGAGCTGGACGTCACGAAGCGCGGCGACGCCGAGGCAGCCGTGAAGGCCGCCGTCGAGCGGTTCGGCCGCATCGACGTGCTGGTCAACAACGCCGCCAGCTTCCACGCCGGGTACTTCGAGGAGCTGACGCCCGAGCAGTTCGAGCAGCAGCTGGCGACGACGCTCATCGGGCCGATGAACGTCACCCGCGCCGTCCTGCCGGTCATGCGCGGGCAGCGCTCGGGGCACGTCGTCACGATCTCGTCGAGCGCGGGCCTCGTCGGCTTCGAGTTCGGCTCCGCCTACGCCGCGTCCAAGTTCGGCGTGGAGGGGTGGATGGAGTCGCTGCAGGCCGAGGTCGCGCCGTTCGGCATCCACACCACCCTCGTCAACCCGGGGTTCTTCCGCACGGAGCTCCTCACCGAGCAGTCGACGAGCTACGCCGAGCCGTCCGTGGCGGACTACGACGAGCGCCGGGAGCCGCTGCTCGCGTACTGGAAGTCCCAGAACGGCCGGCAGTCCGGCGACCCGGCGAAGCTCGCGCAGGCGCTCCTCACCATCGCGAGCGAAGCGCAGCCGCCGCGCCGCTTCATCGCCGGTGCAGACGCCGTCGCCACCGCCGAGCAGGTGATCGCCGACCTCCAGGCCCAGATCGACGCGTACCGCGAACTCTCGTCGTCGCTCGCGCTCGACGAAGCAGAGTAGGAGAAAACGCCAGGAGCGCGGGGCACGACGTGTCGCGGAAGAGCCTCAGCCGGCGGTGCGGGGGCTACGCTCCGGTCGTCACCTCCTCGTAGGCGACGGTGAGGGGGTCGCGTGCGCCCGCCTGCCCGAACGGGCCCCACGCCTCGAAGCCGGCAAGCGGCGCGCGCATGGCGAGGATCTCCTCGCGCGGGCGGCCTGCCGCGACGTGCCGCTCCGCGAACGCCAGCACGGCGCCGAGATAGTCCCGGAACTGCAGCAGCTCGGCCGAGCTCCCGGTGACGGGGAGCCCCTCGCCCGCATGCCCGAAGATGTAGATGGTGTCGGGCGCGTGCCCGTTCACGACCTGCTCCAGGACGCGCATCCAGTTGCGCATGGAGGCGCCGGCCGCGCGGTCCACGACCGGGTGGCGCCGGTGGAATGCGAGGTCGCCCATGTGCACCACGTTCGCGCGCTCGAAGGTGATGACCGCGTCACCGCTCGTGTGCCCACGCCCGTGGTGCCGGGCGACGATCCGCTCGTCCCCCACCCCGGTGGACCAGCGGTGCGTGAACGTCGTGTCCGGGTACAGCGGCGCCGGAGCGGGCGGTTGAGTCGGCTGCTGCTGCGGCGCGGGCTGCGCCTGCTGGGGCGGCTGCGGCGCGCGCCGCATGTGCTGGTCTGCCATCCCGTGCGCCACGACGCGCCGCGCGATCCCACGAAAGACGCCGTTGCCGCCCGTGTGGTCGCCGTGATGGTGCGTGTTGAGCAGCACGTCGACGCCGCGGTTTCGCGACCGCTCCTGCAGCCCGGCGAGCAGTGCCCGCGCCTCGGCGGGGAACTGCGTGTCCACCACGGCCACGCCACGGGCGTTCACCAGCCAGCCCACCGTGCCGCCGCGCATGGTGAACGTGCCGACGTTGCGGCGGACCGGCGTGAACACCCCCTGCGCCGTCTGCACCCGGGAGGATGCGAGCGCATGGAGCGGTCGCCCGAGGAGGGCGCCGAGCGTCACGGCGGCGGAGGTGGCGAGGAAGTCGCGGCGGCTGTGAGACATCGGCCATTCCTGGTTTCATTGGTTCGCGAGGAGGATCGCACCGGGCCTGGTGCTGCCAACAAGAATCGCTCCGCCGTAATCCGCGGGCCCGAACAGCAGCACAAACGCCGGACGCCCCGGCTTTCGCCGGGGCGTCCGCTTCGTGCTCTGCTGATCGACTAGTCGACGGATACCGCCGTGCCGTTCTGGATCGCCCGACGGACCAGCGTCAGCATGCCGGCGTTGGCGCGCTCCGCGGCTTCCCGCATCCGGTCGCCGAGCGCCTCCATCTCCCGCCCGAGCGCCGCCATCTCTTCGCCGCGGTCGCGCATCGGCTCGCTCGCCTCGCGCATCTGCCGGCCCAGCGCCTCCATCTCACGCCCGAGCTCGCTCGACTGCACTTCCAGCTCCTTGCGCTCTCGCTCGATCTCGCGGCGCTCGGACGCCGAGACTCCGGCCGCCTCCCGGGCCGCCAGGAGCGCGAGGCGCGCACCGACGGCGCCCTGGCGGGCGCCGAGCCTTCCCTGCTGCGCGCCGATCTCGCCCTGCTGCATGCCGATCCGGCCCTGTGCTTCGCCGATCTCCCCCTGCTGCGCGCCGAGCCTGCCCTGTTCCTTGCCGATGCGGTCCATCGGCTCCCACAGCTCCTCGATCTCGCGCAGCACGCCCGGATCGCGGACGACGTACTCCCGGCCGCCATACCGGAACCAGAGCAGCCGCTCGCCCGGCCGGCGGTGGCGCCGCGCACGCTCGATGTCTCTCGTGCTCCCGTTCATCGTGGTGTTCTGGTCATCGCGAAAGAGCACGAACTGCAGCTCCTCCTGCGAGCGCTGCTCGTCGTGTTCCGCGACGGCCGCCGGCGCATCGGCGCGCGCGGCCGGCGACGCCGCACGCGTAGCCGCGACCGCCGGAAGCGACGGCGTGGCCCCGGCGGCCTGCGACGGGAAAGGCGCCGCGGGCGCGGCGGAGCGCGCCACGACCCGGATGGGGACGATCGCGAGCACGGCGAGGGCCACCGCGCCGGCGGCGAGCGCGCGGCCGCGGAGCGACGGCGAGGAGGTGCGGTCGAGCATGGTGAGTCTCCGTTTGAGGTTCTGGAACGACCACGCTGCTCCCGCGGCGGAGAACGCGGCGGTCCGGCGTGACACCCCCAGCGCCAGCAGCATGCGGCCGTAGTCCCGCGGGGATGCGCCCAGCGTGGTGAGAACGGCCTCGTCGCAGGCGGCTTCGCGCCAGAACGCGTACTCGCGGGCGGCGAGGCGGGCGAGGGGATGGAAGAAGAAGCAGCGCTCGGCGGCCGCCGGCACGCAGCCGAGCCACACGTCGCCGCGCTTGAGGTGCGCGAGCTCGTGGCAGAGCGCCATGCGCTGCTGGTCGGCCGGGAGCGCGGCGAAGCCGTCGGCCGGCACCAGGATCACCGGCCGGCGCCCGCCGATGACCAGCGGCGTCCCGACCTCCGCCGACACCCTGACGTCCGCCGTTCGGCGCAGGGCGAGCCGGCCCGAGAGCTCGCGAACGATCGCGTGCAGTCCCTCGTCCCCGGGGAGGGATCGCGAGACCACCGCCCGCGTGCGCCGCCAGCTCTGCGCCGTCCGCAGCAGCGAGAGGCCCAGCCCCAGCGCCCACGCGCCGACCACGAGGGCGGTCCAGGGGATCTCCGGCGCGCCGGGATCGCGGGCCGGCGGGGAGGCGGGGCGGGCGTGGTCGTCGGCCTGCCCGGGCGAGAGGGGCGGAGCGGCCGTCACGCCCGCCGGGACGCCCGATGCGTCCGCCGCGGGGCGGGGAAGCACGGGCACCCCGATCGGCGAGAGCCAGACGAGCGAGACGACGAACTTCGCGGCCACGCACCACCACAGGAGGGCCCGGACGCCGGGCGACAGCCGCGGCAGCGCCCGGCAGACCAGCCAGACTCCGGCGGCGAGCACCGCCCCTTCGAGCGACGCACGGACGAGGAGGGGGAGCATCAGCCGTCCTTTCGCTGTGCGGCGTCCAGGCGCGCGACGATGCGCTCCAGGTCCTGCCGCTCCCTGTCGGAGAGCTCGGGCGCCTCGGACAGGTAGGCCAGGAACGGCGAGACGGACCCGTCCAGGCTCCGCTCCACGAACCGCTGCACCGCGTTCTTGAGCAGGTCCGCGGACGAGGCACAGGCGCGATAGCGAAAGACGCCGTCCGCCACCTGGCGGGACAGGTACCCCTTCTTCCGCAGCCGCTCCATCATCGTCAGCACGGTCGACCGCGCGAGCCCGCGGCTGGTGCCGAACTCGTCGACGGCCTCCGCGACGCTGGCGCTGCCGCGGTCGGCGATGTGCCGGACCAGGGCCAGCTCCTGGTCGCCGATGGTGGATTCAGGGTCCATGGTGTCTACAGTTGTCGTCAGGGGGTCCGCGACACGGCTACCTACACGTGTCGTCACAGGAGTATGATATGCGTGCCTACACGAGTAGTCAAGAGTGGTCGCCTTGTCCTCGGCTCATCCCGCCTGGCGGACGCGGAGCAGGTAGTCGATGAGCGCGCGGAGCGCCGGCGAGGCCTGCCGGCGCTGGGGATAGTACAGGTAGTAGCCGGGAAACGGCGGGCAGAAACCCTCCAGCACGGCGACCACCTCGCCGCGCTCCAGGTACGGCCGCACCCCGTCCCCCATCCCCATGGTCAGCCCCAGCCCCGCCGTCACCAGCCGCATCATCAGGGAGAAGTCGTTGGCGACCACCCGGCCCGGGACCGCGACGGAGAAGTCCTCGCCGCCGGGCTCCGTGAACTCCCAGCGGTACGGCGGGGCGGCCGGACCCGGCCGCCAGTTGATGCACGCGTGCCCGGCCAGGTCGCGCGGGTGCCCCGGCCGGGGGTGCCTCGCGAAGTACGCAGGCGATCCCACCACCACCATCCGCTGCGGGCCGGACGCGGGCACGGCGACCATGTCCTGCTCGATCACCTCGCCCAGCCGGATGCCGGCGTCGTAGCCGGCCGCCACGATGTCGCCCGCGTCCTCGTCGACGATGATGTCGAGCCGGACCTCGGGGTACGCCTGCAGGAACCCCGCGAGCGCGGGACCGCGCAGGAACCCCTCCGCCCCGGCGCTGATGTTCAGCCGGATCGTCCCCCGGGGCGCGTCCGCCAGCTCTCCCACCGCCTCCGCGGCGGCCCGCAGCCCGTCCAGCGCCTGGCGCGACGCCGCGTAGAACCGTTCCCCCGCCTCGGTGAGCCGCACGCTGCGCGTGGTCCGCAGCAGGAGGGTGACGCCCAGCCGCTCCTCCAGCCGGCGCAGCGCCTTGCTCAGCGCCGTCCCGCTCACCCCCAGCTGCCGCCCGGCGGCGCGGAATCCCCCCGCTTCCACCACCGCGACAAAGTCCGAGACCCCCTCCGTGATGTCAGCCATTGCGAACCTGCGGGCATCAGGGTGTGAATCACTGTCCGATTTATCGGCTGCAATCTTTCGCGTAACTTCGTTCTCCGAAAGGGGGATCAAGGAGAACACCATGACCATGAGGATGAGCATGAGCAACGACATCGAAGGGAAGGTCGTCGTGATCACGGGTGCCAGCAGCGGGATGGGAGAGGCGGCTGCCCGGCACCTTTCCGCGCAGGGCGCCGCCGTCGTGCTGGGCGCGCGTCGGATCGAGCGCCTGCAGGCGCTGGTGGAGGAGATCACGGCCACCGGAGGGAAGGCGCTCGCCGTGGAGACCGACGTCACGGACCGCGGACAGGTACAGCGCCTGGTGGACGCGGCCGTCGAGACCTACGGCCGGATCGACGTGCTCATCAACAACGCCGGCGTCATGCCGCTCTCGCCCCTGGAGCGACTGAAGGTCGACGAATGGGATCGGATGATCGACGTCAACCTCAAGGGAGTGCTTTACGGCATTGCCGCGGCGCTCCCTCACATGAAGGAGCAGAAGTCGGGGCACATCATCAACCTCTCGTCGGTCGCGGGCCACAAGCTCTTCGGCGGCTCCGCCGTCTACTCGGCGACGAAGTTCGGCGTGCGGGCCCTGTCCGAGGGGCTGCGGCAGGAAGTGAAGCCCTACAACATCCGCACCACGATCATCTCGCCTGGTGCGGTCAAGACGGAGCTTCTCGACCACATCAGCGAGACGGACATCCAGAAGGCGAACCAGGACTATGTCGGACAGGTCGGGGTTCCGGCCGATTCCTTCGCGCGGGTCGTCGCCTTCGCGATCAGCCAGCCGGACGAGCTGGACATCAACGAGATCCTGTTCCGTCCCACGAGCCAGGAGCTGTAGGCGCAGTGGGTCCGGCCAAGCCCTGGTGAGGCCGGTTGCGGGTGGAGTCCAGCAGCCCGACCGACGCGCGGCTGGCCCTCTACGTGCGCAGCACGGGCAGGCTGAAGACCCACCGGTCCACGCGGCACCAGAACCCGGGAGGACGAGAGATGAAGATCGACCGCAGCGGCTCGCGGCCGTCGGCCAGGGGACCGGCGGAGTGGTTCACCGGCACCGTCCGGATCGACCCCCTGTTCAGCGCCGAGGAACCGGCGCGGGCCGCCGGAAACGCCGTCACCTTCGAGCCCGGCGCGCGCACCGCGTGGCACACCCATCCCCTCGGCCAGACGCTGATCGTCACCTTCGGCCTCGGGTGGGCGCAGCGCGAGGGAGGCGCCATCGAGGAGATCCGGCCCGGCGACGTGGTCTGGTTCGAGCCCGGCGAGAAGCACTGGCACGGCGCGTCGGCGACCACGGCCATGCAGCACGTCGCCATCAACGAAGCGCTCGACGGCAGGGCCGTCGAGTGGATGGAGCACGTCCGCGAAGACCAGTACCGGCGCGGCGCCGGACGCGCGGCGCCCGCCGCCCCGCCCCCCTCCTGACCCGGGAGTAGGCCTTCCCGTGCAGCCGTCCGACGCTCCGGCCGTCACCGTCCGGACCGCGGCGCCCGCCGACCTCCCGTCCGTCGGCCGGCTCGGCGCGCACCTCATGCGGGTGCACCACGGGTTCGACCCGGCGCGCTTCATCGAGCCCCCGCCGCGCGCCGAGCAGCTGTACGCCTCGTTCCTCGGGAAGCAGATGGAGGAGCCGGACGTCGTCGTCCTCGTCGCCGAGCGCGGGGGCGAGGTGCTCGGCTACGCGTACGCGGCCGTCGAAGGGAACGACTACATGGCGCTGCGCGGGCCGGCGGGCGTGCTGCACGACATCGTGGTCGACCCCGCCCACCGCGGGCACGGCGTCGGCCGGATGCTGCTCGACGCCACGCTGGCGGCGCTCGAGGCCCGGGGCGCCCCCCGGGTCGTGCTCTCCACGGCGGAGCGGAACGAGTCCGCGCAGCGCCTGTTCGCCCGGGCCGGGTTCCGGCGCACGATGATCGAGATGACGCGCGAGCTGAAGGGCCCCGTTTCCGGTGGTGCGGTGTAGAAGGCCGTTTCACCCGACGTGGAAGGACACGTGTCGACGTTCCGGATCTTTTTGCTGGTCCTGCTGGCGTGGAACGGTGCCCTCTGGCTGGTGCTCGGCTGGCTCTTCGCCCCGCTGGCCCCGGGGGGATGGCTCACCGTGCCGGCGCTGGCCGTCCTGCTCCTCCTCCCCCTGGCGCTCCTGGTCCGGGGCTTCGCCGGGGGGGCGTACCCTTCCGCCTTCACCCGCGTCTGGGTGTACCGGCCGTTCTGGTACGCGCAGCTCTTCCTCCCGCTCCTCGCCGCCGCGGGTCTGCTGGGGCTGCTCGCGGGGCTTCCCTTCGGCGCGCCGCAGCAGGCCGGCCGCCGGGCGGTGGGGGCGGTGGGCCTGGTGCTCGCCGCGGCCGCGGCCTGGGGCTACGCGGGAACCCGGCGCCTGGCCGTGCGGCCGCTGGAGGTGGGCTTCCCGCACCTCCCCCCGGGGCTGGAGGGGATGCGGATCGTGCAGCTCTCCGACCTGCACGTCGGCCCCCACACCTCGCGGCGGCACCTGGCGCGCGTCGCGGAGGCCGTCCGGAGCGCCCGGCCCGACCTGGTCGTCCTCACCGGCGACCAGGTGGACGACTACGCGCGCGACGTGGAGCCGCTCGGCCGTGCCCTCGGCGGGCTCGCCGCGCCGCTCGGCGTGGTCGCCGTCGCGGGGAACCACGACGTCTACGCCGGCTGGGCCGCGGTGCGGCAGGGGATGGAGCGCCTCGGCTGGCGGGTGCTGGTGAACGAGGCCGTGCCCCTGGAGCGGGGCGGCGCCCGCTTCTGGGTGGCGGGCACGGGAGACCCGGCGGGACGCGGGGGACCCACGGGGAGGAACCCCGCCGTGGCGCCCGACGTGGAGCGCACGCTCGCCTCCGTGCCGCGGGGGGCGTTCACGCTCGCGCTGGCGCACAACCCCGCGCTCTGGCCCGAGCTCGCCTCCCGCGGCGTGGAGCTGACGCTGAGCGGGCACACGCACCACGGCCAGCTCGCCGTCCCCCGGCTGGGGTGGAGCATGGCCTCCGTATTCCTGGACCTCGCCATGGGCGTGCACCGCCGGGGAGGCTCGGTCCTGTACATCAGCCCGGGCACGAACTTCTGGGGGATCCCCTTCCGGATCGGCGCGCTCCCGGAAGTCACCGTCGTGACGCTGCGCCGCCGGGACCCGTAGACCGGCGGCGCTCGCGCGCCCGTTGCTGGCACCCGCCGTGCGGATTACCTTGCCCCTCTCGGCCCCCGGACGGCGCACGCACCGGGGGCCGCGGTCTTCCGGTACGACGAGGAGCACACGGGATGCGGATCGGGAACGGATACGACTCACACCGCTTCGCCGAGGGGCGGCGGCTGGTCCTGGGCGGCGTGGAGATCCCGCACCCGCTGGGGCTGGACGGGCACTCCGACGCGGACGCCGTGGCGCACGCCGTCACCGACGCCCTCCTGGGCGCCGCCGGGATGGGCGACATCGGGCGCCACTTCCCCCCGTCCGACCCGGAGTACAAGGACGCCGACTCCATGCAGCTCCTGGCCCGCGTGGTCCGCCTCCTGGAGGGGCGCAACTACCAGCCCGTGAACGTGGACGTCACCGTGGTGGCGGAGGCCCCCCGGATCGGGCCGCACGCGGACGCCATGCGCGAGCGCCTGGCCGGCGTCCTGGGGATCTCCCCCGACAGCGTCTCCGTGAAGGGGAAGTCCAACGAGGGGCTGGGGTGGATCGGGCGGGGGGAGGGGATCGCCGTCTTCGCCGTCGCGCTCCTGGACCGCATGGAGGACATGGACGCCTTCCTCGCCCGCCAGCGGGAGACCGGCTGATGGGCGGCTTCATCGACGCGCTCCTCCAGCGCATGTCGACGCTCCCGGAGGCGCTGGTCTACCTCGTCGTCGGCGTGTTCGCCGCCATCGAGAACGTCTTCCCCCCCGTCCCCGCCGACGTGGTGGCCCTGTTCGGCGGCTTCCTGGCGGGGAACGGCGCCGCCAACCCCTGGGTGGTGTTCCTGGTGGTGTGGATCGCCAACGTGGCCGGCGCGCTCCTGGTGTACTGGATCGGCCACCACTACGGCGAGCGCTTCTTCCGCACCCGCTTCGGGCGCCTGATCCTCCAGCCCGAGCAGATCGAGAAGCTGGACGCCTTCTACCGCAGGCGCGGGCTCCCGGTCATCTTCATCTCCCGCTTCCTCCCCATGTTCCGCGCCGTGGTCCCCGCCTTCGCCGGGATGAGCGGGATCGGCGCGTTCCGGGCCGGCGTCCCCATCGTGGTCGCCTCCGGCCTCTGGTACGGGCTGGTGGTGTACTTCGGCGCCACCGCCGGGGAGAACTGGGACGCCATCCGCGCCGCGCTGGAGTCCGCCGGGCGGTGGATCTACCTGGTCGCGCTGGTGCTGGCCGCCGGGGTGGTGTGGCTCTGGTGGCGCAGCCGGAGCCGGGCCCCGCGGCACCCGTAGCCGCGCCCGTGGAGTCCGGAACCGAGCCGGTCGGCCACGAGTCCATCCGCCGCGAGTTCCACCTCGCGCGCTTCGTGGACCACCTGCGCTTCGAGCGCGGCCTCTCCGAGCGGACGGTGGAGGCGTACGAGCACGACGTGGCCCGCCTGGCCTCCTTCTGCCGGACGCTGGACCGCATCACCCCGGGGGAGGTGACCACGCAGGACCTGCGTCAGTTCGTCTTCCTGCTCAAGGACGTGGGGCTCGCCCCCGCCTCCATCTCGCGCAACATCTCGGCGGTGCGCACCTTCTTCGGCTTCCTCCTGGCGGAGAGCCTGGTGGTGTCCGACCCGAGCGAGCGGATCGAGCCGCCCAAGGCGTGGAGGACGCTCCCCGACGTGCTCTCCGTCGCGGAGGTGGAGAAGCTGCTGGAGACGCCCGACCTGGCGCAGCCGCTCGCCTTCCGCGACCGGGCCATGCTGGAGTTCGCCTACGCCAGCGGGGTGCGCGTCTCGGAGCTGATCGACCTGCAGCTCCGCAACCTGGCGCTGGACGAGGAGCTGGCTCTGGTGTTCGGGAAGGGTGGCAAGGAGCGGCTGGTCCCCATCGGGCGGCGGGCCGTGGGCGCGCTCTCCATCTACCTGCGCGAGACGCGGCCGCGGCTGGAGCGGGGGAAAGGGGAGGGGCGCGTCTTCCTGAACGCGCGCGGAGCGCCGCTCACCCGCATGGGGGTATGGAAGATCCTCCGCGGGCACGTGGAGGCGGCAGGGATCGAGAAGCACGTGAGCCCGCACACGCTGCGGCACTCGTTCGCCACGCACCTGCTGGAGGGGGGGGCGGACCTGGTGGCCGTGCAGGAGATGCTGGGGCACGCGGACATCTCCACCACGCAGGTGTACACGCACGTGGACCGGCGATATCTGGCCGAGGTGCACCGTAGCTTCCATCCTCGTGCATGAGGGTTCGTGTTGGGGCCGCTCCGGAGCCCGGCAAACGGCGCCGGTCTCCTGCGCGGGTCGCGGAGCCAGCCGAAACGGCCCGGCTGTCTCCGCTCCGGCTGCGGGAGCCCCGCCAAACAGCCGGCGGGTCTCCCTCCGCTTGCATGTGGGGGAACGGCAACACACCGCGGCGGGCCGTTCCGTCCGCCAGGACGGCTGCCGTTTCGAGCCGGGGGTTTCCATACCCCCGGCGGCGGCTCCGGCGCGCATCGGGGGCGGCCCTCACCCCCCGGCCCCCTCTCCCAATGCTGGGAGAGGGGGAGCACGACACACCGGGAGGTGAGGATCGAAGCGTGGAGATGCCCCTCCCCCGGAACGGGGGAGGGTGGCGAGCCCGAGGCGAGCCGGGTGGGGGCGGGCTCCAAACCACATGACGTTATTCCATATAAACCATGATCCTGGTTATCGATAACTACGACAGCTTCACCTGGAATCTGGTACAGTATCTCGGGGAGCTGGGAACTGATCCGGTGGTGCGCCGCAACGACGAGCTGTCGGTGGACGAGATCGAGGCGCTGGCGCCGGAGCGGATCGTGATCTCTCCCGGGCCGTGCACCCCCGCCGAGGCGGGGGTGTCCGTGGAGACCATCCGCCGACTGGGTCCCACCACCCCCATCCTGGGCGTGTGCCTGGGGCACCAGAGCATCGGCGCGGCGTACGGCGGGGAGGTGGTGCGCGCCGCGAGGGTGATGCACGGCAAGACCTCCCCCATCCGCCATGCCGGCGAGGGGCTCTTCCGCGGCATCCCGTCGCCGCTGCGGGTGGCGCGCTACCACTCGCTGGTGATCGAGCCCTCCACCCTCCCCGCGGAGCTGGAGGTGATCGCCACCACCGACGAGCCGGGGAGCGAGGACGAGATCCAGGCCGTCCGGCACCGCGAGCACCCGGTGTGGGGGGTCCAGTTCCACCCGGAGTCCATCGCCAGCGAGCACGGGCACGACATCCTCCGCAACTTCCTGGAACAGCGATGACCCTCCCCCGGACGCTCCCCTCCCTCCTGCTCCTCCTCGCGCTCGCCGCCCCCCTCCGCGCGCAGGAGGTGCGGCTGGAGGGGCGCGGCGACAGCCGCGCGGTGCGCCTGGCGCGGGAGGTCCTGGCCGCGGGGAACTACCTGCGCATGGACCGCGACACCGTCCTCCCCCCCGACTTCCGCCGCGCCGGGGACCTGGTGGTGGTGGACGCCGACGTGCGGCTGGAGGGGACGGTGGAGGGGAGGATCGCGGTGCTCGGGGGGGTGCTGTACATAAGGCCGGGGGCGCGCGTCGGCGGGACCATCGCCAACGTGGGGGGGGAGGTGTACCCCTCCGGCCTCGCCACGGTGGGGGAGATCGTGGAGGACTCGCTCCCGCGGCAGGTGGCGGTGGCGTTCGACACGGCCGGGGCCGGGACAGCGGCGACGGTGACCCTCGTCCCGCCGCCGGGCGAGGGGCCGCGGCTGGCCCTCCCGGGGATCGGCGGCCTGCGGCTCCCCAGCTACGACCGGGTGAACGGCTTCACCCTCACCGCCGGCCCCGCCTTCCTGTTCACCGGGAGGGAAGGGGGTCCGCGGGTGGACGGGTGGGTGTCGTACCACACGGCGCGGGGCGACTTCGGCGGGGGCGTCTCCGCGCGCACGCCGCTCGGGGCGGGCATCCGCGCCGAGGCGCGCGCGGAGCGCGGGTGGCAGACCAACGAGCGCTGGCACCGGGGCGACCTGGTGAACACCCTGGCCTCGCTCTCCATCGGGAGCGACCAGCGCGACTACTACGACTCCGACCGCGCGACGCTCACGCTGACGCGCGTGCACGAGGAGCCGCTGATCGCGGGGGAGTACGCCTTCGAGCCCCGGCTCTCCGCGGGCGCCTTCCGCGACCGCGCCCTGGAGGCGCGCGACCCGTGGTCGCTCTTCGGCGACCTGGACCGCCCCAACCTCCCCGTCAGCGAGGTGAGCTGGACCTCCGCCGCGCTGGGAGCGGCGTTCCGCTGGCAGGGGGGAACCACCTCCTTCGCCGGCGACGCGCAGGTGGAGCAGGCGCTCCCCTTCGCGGGGGACTTCGACTTCACGCAGTGGACGGTGGACGGCCTCTGGACCATGCAGGCCCTCCACCGCCACGCGATCACCGTCCGCTTCCGGGGGATGGGGACGTGGGGCGGGGAGCCCGCCCTGCGCCAGCGCTGGAGCTTCCTGGGGGGGCCGAGCACCCTCCCCACCCTGGAGACCGCCGAGCTGCGCGGCGACCGCCTGGCCTACGTGCGCTCCGGCTACGGCATCCCCATCCCGCGCGTGGTGCTCCCGGTGCTCGGCTTCCCCACGGTCCAGCTCACCCACGTCACGGGGACGGCGTGGCAGACCGGGCGGCCCATGCCCGACTGGGCCCAGAACCTGGGCGTGGAGCTGGTGTTCTCCCTGGTCCGCGCCGGCGTCTTCGTCGACCCCGCCGCGGACGGCCTCGACCCCACGCTCAGCCTCTCCGCCGAGCTGCCGTTCTTCTGAGGTGGCGCCCCCCACCCCCGGCCCCTCCCCCACAAGGGGGGAGGGGAGCACGACACCCGATGGAAGCTCCGGGAGACTCTGCCGGGGGCGGCCTCCGCGCGCCCCCACCCGGCGGCCTTAGAGCCGCCACCCTCCCCCGTTCCGGGGGAGGGGCATGTCCACGCTGACGTCCGGCAGTTCAGTCCGCGAAGGCGGACTTCGTGCCGTTGTTGCAGCGAATTCATTCGCCCGACGCAGCCCCTCGGCGGATACAACCACAAGCACGGCAAGCAGTTGCGTGAGGGATGCGAGCCCGAAGGGGCGAGACCCCGCGGCTGTTTGCGGGGGCTCGACTCCGTTGGGCAGCGTTGTTTGCTGCCCTACGGAGCCGCAGCCCGACCCCCGCGCCAGCGGGGGGCACGCCCGAACCCACGGCCGCTTGTTTTGACAAACCCACCCCACATCGATATCTTGCATGGCGTGATTATTGCTATCGCGTCGCCCAACTCCCGTCGGTGATCCCTCCGATGAGCCTCCCCGTTCTCGGGATCATCCCCGCCCGGATCGGCTCGTCCCGCCTCCCCCGAAAACCGCTCCTCCCCCTTGCCGGACGGCCTCTGATCGAGCACGTCTGGCGCGGCGTCGTTGCGATGGACCTGCTGGACGACGTGGTCATCGCCACGGACAGCGAGGAGGTCGCGGAGGCCGCGCGCGCGTTCGGGGCCGCGGTGGAGCTGACGGCGGAGGACCACCCCTCGGGGACCGACCGGGTGGCGGAGGTGGCGGGGCGGCCGGCGTACGCGGAGTTCCCGGTGCTGGTGAACGTGCAGGGGGACGAGCCGTTCCTCCGGCGCGACCAGGTGGAGGCGGCGCTGGCGTGCGTGCGCGACGGCGGCTTCGAGGTGGGGACCGCGGCGGTCCCCCTGGCCTCCGCCGAGGAGTGGCGCGAGCCCTCGGTGGTCAAGGTGGTGCGGGGCGCGGACGGAGGAGCCCTCCTCTTCTCCCGCGCCCCGATCCCGTTCCTGCGCGACGGGGAGCCGGGCCCGGAGGAGCTGGCGAGCGGCCTCTTCCTCCGCCACCTGGGGATCTACGCCTACCGGCGCGACGCGCTGCTGCGCTGGGTGGCGCTCCCCGAGTCGGCGCTGGAGCGGACGGAGCGGCTGGAGCAGCTCCGCCCCCTGGCCGCGGGAATCCGCATCGGGGTGGGGATCGCGGCGCCGGGCGAGGGCGGGATCGACACCCCGGACGACCTCCGGCGCGCGGAGCGCATCCTGAGAGAGCAACGAACCAACGCCGCAAGGGCGAGCGAATGACCGATCAGAAAAACGTCCCGACCAAGTACATCTTCGTCACCGGCGGCGTGGTCTCCTCCCTGGGGAAGGGGATCTCCGCGGCCTCGATCGGTCGGCTCCTCGTGGAGCGCGGGCTCCGCGTCACCATCCAGAAGTTCGACCCCTACATCAACGTGGACCCGGGGACGCTCTCCCCGTTCCAGCACGGGGAGGTGTTCGTCACCGACGACGGCGCCGAGACCGACCTGGACCTGGGCCACTACGAGCGCTTCGTGGGCGAGAGCCTGACCCAGTCCAACTCCATCACCACGGGGCGGATCTACCAGGACGTCATCACCCGGGAGCGCCGGGGCGAGTACCTGGGCGCCACGGTGCAGGTGATCCCGCACATCACGGACGCCATCAAGGGGGCCATCCGCCGGCTGGCCCCCAACCACGACGTGGTGATCACCGAGATCGGCGGGACGGTGGGCGACATCGAGAGCCTCCCCTTCCTGGAGGCCATCCGCCAGTACCGGCAGGAGGTGGGACGGGAGCACACGCTCTTCATCCACCTCACGCTCCTCCCGTACATCGCCGCGGCGGGCGAGGTGAAGACCAAGCCCACGCAGCACTCGGTGCGCGAGCTGATGGAGATCGGGATCCAGCCCGACATCCTCCTCTGCCGGAGCGACCGCGCCATCGAGTCGGACGTGCGCCGCAAGATCGCGCTGTTCTGCAACGTGGACGTGGCGGCGGTGATCGAGGCCCGCGACGTGGAGACCATCTACGAGGTGCCGCTGGAGTACGCCCGGCAGCGCCTGGACGACCTGGTCTGCCAGAAGCTGGGGCTGGAGACGGAGCGCCCGGACCTCACCGAGTGGAGGTCGCTGGTGCAGCGCATCAAGGAGCCCCGCCAGGGCGCGGTGAAGATCGCCGTGGTGGGGAAGTACGTGGCCCTGGTGGACTCGTACAAGTCGGTGCAGGAGGCGCTGATCCACGGCGGGATCGCCAACGACGTGGGGGTGGAGATCGACTGGCTCTCCTCGGAGGACTTCGAGAACGGCCAGGGCGCGGAGAAGCTCTCCGGCTACCACGGGCTCCTGATCCCCGGCGGCTTCGGCGTGCGCGGGGTGGAGGGGATGCTGTCGGCCATCGGGTGGGCGCGCGAGAACGGGCTCCCCTTCTTCGGGATCTGCCTGGGGCTGCAGACGGCGGTCATCGAGTTCTCGCGCTCGGTGTGCGGGATCCCCGGCGCGCACTCCACCGAGTGGGACCGCGACACCGCCGACCCGGTCATCTGCCTGATGAACTCGCAGCGCGAGATCACGGACATGGGCGGGACGCAGCGGCTCGGGGCCATGACGGCGCGCCTCAAGGCGGGGTCGCGGGCGGCGGAGATCTACGGCTCGCAGGAGATCAGCGAGCGGCACCGGCACCGCTACGAGGTGAACAACGCCTACCGCGACGTGCTGGCGGAGCGGGGGATGCGGGTGAGCGGCGTCTCCCCGGACGGCAACCTGGTGGAGATGGTGGAGCTCCCGGACCACCCCTGGTTCGTGGCCACGCAGGCGCACCCGGAGCTGAAGTCGCGCCCGGACCACCCGCACCCGCTCTTCGCCGCCTTCGTGGGCGCCGCGCTGCGCCGCCGCGAGGCGGAGGCCGCGCCCATGTTCCGGGACGAGCCGGCCCGCGTGGCGGAGGTCGCGGGGTGAGCGGAGTCGCGCCGCGGACGGACGCCCGGTCCGACACGGTGGCGGGGCTCTTCCGCCCCGACGCGCCGTTCTTTTTGATTTCCGGGCCGTGCGTGCTGGAGGACGAGCGCGCTCAACGTGGGGATCGCGGAGGCGCTGGCGCGGATCGGGGAGGAGCTGGGGCTCCCGGTGGTGTTCAAGGCGTCGTTCGACAAGGCCAACCGCTCCTCCGCGGGCTCGCCGCGCGGGCCGGGGCTGGACGCGGGGCTGGAGCTGCTGGCGCAGGTCAAGCGCGCCACGGGGCTCCCGCTCCTCACCGACGTGCACGAGCCGGCGCAGTGCGCGGCGGTGGCCGAGGTGGCGGACGCGCTGCAGATCCCGGCCTTCCTCTGCCGCCAGACCGACCTCCTGGTGGCGGCGGGGGCCACGGGGCGCCCGGTGAACGTGAAGAAGGGGCAGTGGATGGGGCCGCACGAGATGCGCGGCGCCGTCGCCAAGCTCCGCGGCGCGGGGGCCCCCGGGGTGGCGGTGACCGAGCGGGGCACCTTCTTCGGCTACGGCAACCTGGTGGTGGACATGCGCTCCTTCGCGCTGATGCGGGAGGCGTGCGACGCCCCGGCGGTGTTCGACGGGACGCACTCGGTGCAGCGCCCGGGGGAGGGCGGGGGGGTGAGCGGCGGGGAGCCGCGCTTCATCCCGCACCTGGTGCGCGCCGCGGTGGCCGCGGGGTGCGACGCCCTCTTCCTGGAGACGCACCCCGAGCCGGCGAAGGGGCTCTCGGACACCACCAACATGCTCCCCCTGGACCGGCTCCGCCCCCTCCTGGAGGAGGTGCTGGCGATCCGGGCGGCGCTGGACTCCGTGCTCGTGGACGAGGGGGAGCGTGGCTGAGACGGCGGCGGGGGCGATCCCCGCGGAGCTGGCCCGGCGCGTCCGCCTGGTGGTGTTCGACGTGGACGGGGTGATGACCGACGGCGGCCTGTACCTGGGCGCCACGGACTCGGGCGAGCGGGTGGAGCTGAAGCGCTACGACGTGCAGGACGGGCTGGGGATCCGGCTGGTGCAGGAGGCGGGGATCGCCTGCGCCATCGTCACCGGGCGGGAGTCGCACTCGGTGCGGCTGCGCGCGGAGGAGCTGGGGATCGTGGAGTGCCACCAGGACCCGGGCGCCGCCAAGCTGCGCATCGTGGAGGCGCTCCTGGAGCGGACCGGCGTGTCGTGGGCCGAGACTGCGTTCCTGGGCGACGATCTCCCGGACCTGGCGATCCTGCGCCGCGTGGGGCTCCCGGCGGTGGTGGGGAACGCCACCGCGGACGCCCGCGCCTGCGCCGTGTGGCACGGGACGCGGCACGGCGGGCACGGCGCGGTGCGGGAGTTCACGGAGGCGCTGCTGACGGCCCGCGGCGAGTGGGCCGACGCGCGTGGAGGCGTACGTGCGCGACCGGGAGGCCGGGTCTGTGAACGGGCTCTCCCCGGCCGAGACGCTGGAGCGCGCCCGCCGCGTGATCCGCATGGAGGCGGAGGCGGTGGCCGCGCTGGAGGGGCGGATCGGGGACGAGTTCGGCGAGGTGGTGGAGGCGGTGCTCGGCGCCCCGGGGCGGGTGATCGTCTCCGGGATCGGGAAGTCGGGGATCGTGGGGCGCAAGGTGGCCGCGACGCTCACCTCCACCGGGACGCAGGCGGTCTTCCTCCACCCCGTGGAGGCGCTGCACGGCGACCTGGGGATGGTGGGGCGCGACGACGTCGCCCTCCTCCTCTCCAAGAGCGGGGAGTCGGAGGAGCTGCGCGGGCTCCTGGAGTACCTGGGGCGGAGCGGGGTGCGGGTGGCGGCCATGACCGGGCGGCCGGACTCGTCGCTGGCGCGCCACGCGGACTGGGTGCTGGACTGCTCGGTGGCCGAGGAGGCGTGCCCGCACGACCTGGCGCCCACCTGCTCCACCACCGCCGCGCTGGCCATGGGGGACGCGCTCGCCGTCGCCCTCCTCCTGCGGCGCGGCTTCGGTCGGGAGGACTTCGCCCGCTTCCACCCGGGCGGGGCTCTGGGGCGGCGCCTCCTGCTGCGGGTGCGCGACGCCATGGTGACGGACGATCTCCCGCTCCTCCCGCCCTCGGCCACCATGCGGGAGTGCACCGTCCTCCTGGCCGAGAAGCGCGGCACGGTGGCCGTGGTGGACGAATCGGGCACCCTCCTGGGGGTGGTCACCTCCGGCGACCTGACGCGCCTGCTGGAGCGAGAGGAACACTTCTTCGGGATCGTCGTATCCGAAGTGATGACAACGAGTCCCAAGACCGCCGAGCCCGACGGGCTCGCCGCCGCCGCCGTGGGCGTGATGGAGCGCCACGGCGTCATGGCCCTCCCCGTGGTGTCGGAGGAGGGGCGCGTCGTCGGGATGGTCCACCTACACGACCTGATGCGGGCCGGAGCCGTCTGATGCCGCGACCGAACCTCCCCCTCCTCGCGCTGGGCCTCGCCCTCCTCGCCGGCTGCGCCGAGGAGAGCACCGTCCCCACGCAGAAGGACCTCCTGGCCGAGAAGAACGTGGACCAGGTCCTCTACGGGCTGGAGCACGTGGTCACCACCAAGGGGGTCCGCAAGGCCCTCCTGCGCGGCGACAGCGCGTACTTCCGCGACACCGACTCGCGCGTGGACCTGCGGGGCGTGAAGCTGGAGTTCTTCAACGAGACCACCGGCGCCACCTCGGGGACGCTCACCTCGCGCACCGGCGAGTACGACATGCGCACCGGGTCGATGATCGCCCGGGGGAGCGCGGTGCTGGCGCTCCAGGGGCCCCCGAGCCGCACCATCGTCTCGGAGGAGCTGCACTACGACGTGCAGGGCGACCGGGTGTGGAGCGACAAGCCCACGGTGATGAAGGAGGGCGGCCGCGAGGTGCGGGGGAACAGCTTCACCTCCGACACCCGCTTCCAGAACGTGACCGTGCAGAGCGCCAAGGTGTCCGGCCCCAACCCGGCCGGGCAGGGCGGGCAGGTGCGGTTCTGATGCGCCGTCTCCTCCTCCCCGCGCTCCTCCTCCTCTGCGCCCCCGCGGGCGCGGCGGCGCAGGCGGGGTCGTGCGTGCTCGTGGAGAACCGCTTCGTGAACCGCCAGGACATGGGCGGCTTCGCGCTGATCTCGGTGGCGGGGCCGCTCCGGGTGGAGTGCGCGGGCGGGACCACGCTCCGCGCCGACAGCGCCGCGGTGTACGAGGCCACCAACGAGGTGCACCTCTTCGGGCGCGTGGACTACCGCGACCCCACGCGCACGCTGACCTCCGCCAACGCCACCTACTCCTCGGCGACGGGGCGGCTGTACGCCACCGGGAACGTGGTCTTCACCGACGTCACGCGCGGCTCCACCCTCCGCGGCCCGGAGCTGGAGTACTACCGCGTCATGGAGGGGCGGCCGCAGGCGCAGGTGATCGCCACGCAGCGCCCGCACCTCACGGTGGTCCCCACCGAGCGGGGGACGGGCGGCCGCGCCAACACCAACCGCGAGCCGCTGGAGGTGGACGGCGACCGCATCACCGGGGTGGGGGAGAACTACTTCTCCGCCTCCGGGAACGTGGTGATCCACCGCAGCGACCTGGACGCCACCGCCGCCGAGGCGCTCCACGACGGCGCGGCGCAGACGCTCCAGCTCCGCGGCGACGCCCGGGTCCGCGGCGAGCGCTTCGACCTGTCCGGGGAGACGGTGGACGCGGCGATGCCCGGGAACCGGCTGGAGCGCGTGGTGGCGAAGCGGAACGCCGAGCTGGTGAGCGAGAAGCTGCGCGTGGACGGCCCCGAGGTGCAGCTGTACTTCCAGGACGACCTGCTCCAGAGGCTGGTCTCCCGGCGCGACCCCGCCGCCCCGACGGCCGGCGACCGCCCGCTGGTGACCGCCACCGGGCTCCGCATGGAGGCCGACTCGCTGGAGGCCATCCTCCCCGGGCAGAAGCTGGAGCGGGTGGTCGCCATCGGGAGGGCGCACGGGGAGACCGTCGACACCACGGGGCAGGGGGGGCGCCCCTCCGACCCGCGCGCGCGCATGGCCCGGGGCGAGCGCCCCTCCGCCGCCACCGGGCTGGTGCGCGACCGCGACTGGGTGGTCGGCGACACCATCACCGGCTTCTTCGCCCCGCGCGACTCCGCCGCGGCGCGGCCCCGGACCGCCGCCCGCGACACCGCGCGCTCCCCCGAGGAGGACGTGGAGCTGCAGCGGGTGGTGGCGAAGGGCGCCGCGCGCTCGCTGTACCGCGTGCAGGAGAAGGACAAGCCGCCCACCGCCACCCCCGGGCTCAACTACCTGGTGGCCGCGGTGATCGACCTGAAGATGAAGGACGGCGAGCTGGACCTGGCCGAGGCCCAGGGGCTCCAGCGCGGCGTCTACCTGGACCCCGACGCGCAGCCGCCCGCGCCGCCGGGGCAGGCACCGGCGCAGACCACCACCCCGCAGGGGACGCGGAGGCCATGACGGAGACGGAGAACGAGGAGCGCTGGGACCCCGGCCCGGAGGAGGAGGCCGCGGTGGCGGCGGCCCCGCCGCCCCCCGCCGGAGACACCCTCCGCGCCGAGGGGCTGGTGAAGACGTACCGCAAGCGGCGCGTGGTGAACCAGGTGGACGTCGGGGTCACGCAGGGGGAGATCGTGGGTCTCCTGGGGCCCAACGGGGCGGGGAAGACCACCACCTTCTACATGATGGTGGGGCTGATCTCCCCCGACTCCGGGCGGGTCTACCTGGGGCGCGACGACATCACCGGCGTCCCCATGTACCGCCGGGCGCGCCGCGGGATCGGCTACCTGGCGCAGGAGCCCTCCATCTTCCGGAGGCTCACGGTGGAGGAGAACATCCTCGCCGTGCTCCAGATGATGGACCTCAAGCGGGCCGAGCAGCGCCGGCGGCTGGAGGAGCTCCTCGACGAGCTGCACATCAAGCACCTGCGCACCACCAAGGCGTACGCCCTCTCCGGGGGGGAGCGGCGCCGGCTGGAGATCACCCGGGCGCTGGTGGGGCGGCCCAAGTTCATGCTCCTGGACGAGCCGTTCGCCGGGGTGGACCCCATCGCGGTGCACGACATCCAGCAGATCGTCGGGGACCTGCGGAAGCGCGGGATCGGGGTGCTGATCAGCGACCACAACGTGGAGCAGACGCTGGACATCGTGGACCGCGCCTATATCATGTACGACGGGCGCGTCAGGGTATCCGGCACGGTGTCGGAGCTGGTGTGGAACGAAGAGGTCGCGGAGATCTACCTGGGTCCGACGCTGACCGCACGAATGAGAGAGAGATATCCCATTCCTGCAAAGGAAGACGCCGAATGAAGACGGGTCTCTACCAGGGTACTGCGCTCAAGCAGGAGATGAAGATCAATCCTCGCCTCTACCAGGCGATGGATCTCCTGTACATGCCCCTCCTCGACCTCCAGGCGCACCTGAAGCAGGAGCTCCTCAACAACCCCTTCCTCGACATGGTCGAGGGCGAGGTGGAGGAGGCGGAGCCCGAGGAGAAGGAGAAGAAGGACGAGGACGAGATCGACTGGGAGGAGATCCTCCTCAACGGCTTCGAGACCGGCGGCCGCCGCGAGGAGTACGAGGAGCGCGAGTACTACGAGCCCGTGTCCGTGGCCGCCCGCGACCTGGGCGACCACCTGCACGACCAGCTCACGCTGCTCCGCCTCTCCCCGCGCGAGCTGCTCCTGGGCGAGGAGATCATCGGCAACATCGGGGACGAGGGGTACCTGGTGTGCCCGCTGGAGGAGGTGGTCCGCGCCCTCAACGAGTTCCTCCAGGACAGCGGGGACGAGTGGGCGGGGAGCGCCGCCGAGAAGCGCCCGTTCACCCTGGACGAGGCCGAGCGGATGCTGCGGACCATCCAGGCCTTCGACCCGCCGGGGATCGGCGCGCGCGACCTTCGCGAGTGCATCCTCCTCCAGCTCCGCGACTGCGCCGTCCAGGACCTCGCCAAGCGCAACGGCGGCGGGGAGCCCGAGGACGAGGACGTGCGCGGCTGGCTGACCGACAACCTGGCGCACAAGATCGTCGAGGGACTACTTCGACCAGCTCATCAACCACCGCTGGTCGGAGATCTCCAAGGAGCTCTCCATCACCCCGCGCGACGTGCAGGACGCCGCGGACGAGGTGGCGAAGCTGGACCCCAAGCCGGGGCTGAAGTACTCGGCAACCACGGGGACAACTACATCGTCCCCGACCTGATCGTGGAGAAGATCGACGGCGAGTACCTGGTCTTCCTCAACGACACCATCGCTCCCGCGCCTCAAGCTGTCGCGCACCTACCGCGACATCGCCAAGGACAAGAAGAAGTTCGTGGGCGAGAACAAGGAGTTCATCTCCAACAAGCTGAACTCGGCCAACTGGATGATCCAGGCCATCGAGCAGCGCCGGCAGACGATGCTCAAGGTGATGAACTTCATCGTGGACCGGCAGCGCGACTTCTTCGAGCGGGGCGTGCAGTACCTCAAGCCGCTCACCCTGCGCGAGGTGGCCGAGGTGATCGACATGCACGAGTCCACCGTCTCGCGCGTGACCAACGAGAAGTTCGTGCAGACGCCGCGCGGCGTGCTTCCCGCTCAAGTTCTTCTTCTCGTCGGGGCTCTCCACCACCTCGGGCGAGGACGTGTCGGCGCGCGGCATCAAGGCGCAGATCGAGAAGCTGGTGTCGGAGGAGGAGCCGGCGCACCCGCTCACCGACCAGGCCATCGTCAACATCCTCAAGGAGGAGGGGATCCAGATCGCCCGGCGCACCGTCGCCAAGTACCGCGACCAGCTGGGCGATCCTCTCCGCCCGCATGCGGAAGCGGGTGTGAGCACCACGCTCGCCGCTCGACCCCGCCGCCGGCGTGGTCCCGGGCTCCGCGGCGCTCCCGGCCGTCCCGGACGGCGCTGCGCGAGCAACTTCGCCGTCCTGGTCCCCGCCTTCGACGAGGTGGACAACGTCCCCGCGCTCTTCGCGCGAGCTGCGCGCCACCTTCGAGCGGCACGGGCTCTCGGGCGAGATCATCCTGGTGGACGACGGCTCCACGCGACGGCACCTACGAGGCCGCGCTCCGCGAGTCGCGGGGGATGGAGCGGGTCAAGGTGCTCCGCCACCGCCGCAACCGCGGCAAGACGGAGGCGATGGTCACCGGGCGCGCACGCCGCCGAGGCCGAGTACCTGGTCCTCTTCGACGCCGACCTGCAGCACTCCCCGGAGGAGATCCCGCGCTTCCTGGCGAAGCTGGGGGAGGGGTGGGACATCGTCACCGGCCGCAAGGTGGGGGCGTACGAGAAGCGGGGCGTCAGCTCGGTGTACAACCGCCTGTCGCAGGGGCTCTTCGACGTCCCGGTCCGCGACCTCAACTCGCATGAAGGCGTTCCGGACGGAGATCCTCCGCGAGGTCCCGCTCCGGCACGACTGGCACCGCTTCTTCGTGGTGCTGGCGCACGCCCGGGGGTACACCGTCATCGGAGATCGACATCGAGCTGTTCCCGCGCCGCGCGGGGGTGGCCAAGTACTCCGGGCGGCGGCGGGTGCTGGTCGGCGTCGGCGACCTGCTGGTGGTGTGGTTCTACCTCAAGTTCAGCGAGAAGCCGATGCAGTTCTTCGGCGGCTCGGGGCTGGTGCTGATCGCGCTGGGGCTGCTGGTGGGGCTGGTGACGGTGGCGCTGCGGATCGCGGGGCTGATGCCGCCGTTCGGCTTCCGGCCGCTGCTGACGCTGGTGGTGCTGATGGAGACGGTGGGGTTCCTGCTGTTCGGCTTCGGCTTCATCGCCGAGCTGATCGCCACGCTGCGGGCGGAGGTGGACCAGCTGCGGGCGCGGGAGCCGTAGACGGAGCAGGGTTCGGGCGTGCCCCCGCTGCCGCGGGGTCGGGCTGCGGCTCCGTAAGCGAGCAAACAACGCTCGCTAACGGAGTCGAGCCCCGCGCAAACTGCGCGCGGGTCTCGCCCCTTCGGGCTCGCATCCCTCACGCAACTGCTGCCCGTACTTGTGGTTCTCCCCTCTCCCGCTTGCGGGGGAGGGGTCGGGGGTGGGGGGTATCAGAAGCCCCCGGCGCCTGCGAGGCGCCGGGGGCTCCGTTCGTCCGCCGGAGATGGCGGCTACTTCTTGTCGTCCACCTGCTCGGAGAGCGTCTTCAGCTCCTTGATCTTGAGCTTGCGCTCGCCGCGGGGGAGGGAGAGGAGCACCGTCTCCCCCACCTTCTTCCCCATCAGCGCCTGCCCGATCGGGGAAGCCATCGAGATCTGCCCGCCGTCGATGTCGATGTAGTCGCCGAACACCAGGGTGTACGTCTCCTTCTCCTTGGTGCGCGTGTCCACCACCGTCACGCGCGAGCCGAAGCCCACCCGGTCCGTCGGGACCTGCGACAGGTCGATCTTGGAGAGCTCGCCGTAGCGCTGCGTCAGGTGGTTGAGACGCGCCTGGACGAACTGCTGGCGCTCCAGCGCCGACTTGTACTCCGAGTTCTCGCGCAGGTCGCCGTGCTCCACCGCCTTCTGGATCGCCCGGGGGAGGGTCACCTGCAGCTCGTGGGTGAGGCTCTCGATCTCCTCGCCGAGCCTGGCCTTGAGGTCTTCCAGCATGTCCGCACGGGGGAAAACGTAAACGTGCGCCCAGCAGGCTGCGGGGCGCACCAGTGACTCCGAACAATGTAACAGCGCCGCCGGGGATCGCGCCAGCGACTCCGCCGCGGTTGGTCTTTTCCTCCCCGAGCCGTTATTCTGACGCGCTCCGGAAGGGAGCACCCCGTCCCCGCGCAGCGCGACCGATGCACAAGAACAGCCGGCTCGTCTTCCAGAAGCACGC
Source organism: uncultured Gemmatimonadales bacterium (assembly GCA_963733105.1). Taxonomy (GTDB): domain Bacteria; phylum Gemmatimonadota; class Gemmatimonadetes; order Longimicrobiales; family Longimicrobiaceae; genus JAFAYN01. The sequence goes on from CAVTCB010000023.1 coordinate 590,966, forward strand.
CAGCCCCTTCTTCACCCCCGGGGCACGGGTGCTGGAGATCGGCCCCGACCGCCACCCCTCCACCTACCGCGCCCTACTGGACGCGGAGTTCGCCGCCTGGGACACGCTGGACGCCTTCCCCCGCACCGACGTCCCGCTCACCTACCTGGCCGAGTCCGAGTACGCCTTCCCCGTCCCCGACGACGCGTACGACGTGGTGTTCTCGGCGCAGGTCATCGAGCACGTGCGCAAGATCTGGCGTTGGATGCCCGAGCTGGCGCGGGTCTGCAGGCCGGGCGGCGTGGTGATCACCATCAACCCGGTGAGCTGGCACTACCACGAGTCGCCCGTGGACTGCTGGCGGATCTACCCCGAGGGGATGCGCGCCCTCAGCGAGGACGCCGGGCTGGAGGTGGTGCTCTCCGAGTGGGGGAGCATGGAGATGCAGGGCGTGGAGCGGCGCTCCCCGCGGCTGGTCCGCAAGCAGCAGGTGTTCCAGCGCCTGTCCGGCGTCATCGGGATGCTGAACGCCGTGGTGAAGTTCCCCGTGGAGGCCGCCTACGACACCGTCACCGTCGCGAGGAAGCCTTTACGGGGGTGACTCACTGCCGGACCGGTGCGCCGCGGCCAGAGCGGCGGCCGGGAGCACCTCCCCCGCGATGGTCCAGAGGCGCGACACGATCGCCAGCGCCGCCGCCACCCCGCCGGGAACCAGTCCGGCGAGGAGGATCGCCAGCGCCCCCTCCTTGAACCCCGCACCGCCCGGCGCGATCACCACCACGTAGCCCACGATGAAGGCCAGCGCGTTCATCGCCGTCACCGCGGGGAGCGCGGAGAGGGGGAGGGCGACGAACGAGGCCAGGAAGAGGTGGAAGGCGGCCCCGTACAGGCACCAGGAGAGCGCGGAGAGGGCGAGCAGGAGGAGCCCGTCCAGCCAGCTCCCCGTCCAGTCCAGCACGCTCCGCCGCGTCACCCGCGAGAACAGCGCGAGCGAAGCGCGGATCACGCGCGGGTGCACCGCGACCACCACGAGCGGCGCCAGCCACCGCAGGACCACGAGGAACGGGCCGAGCGGACCGGCCAGCGGGGCGGGGAGGAGCCACACCCCCAGCGCCCCCGCCGACAACAGGAGGAACCCCATCTGCACCAGCAGCGACGTCACCGTCACCGCCGGGGTGAGCCCCACCGAGGGGCCGAGCTGCGCCAGCGACACGAACTGCCACACCACCCCCGGGATGTAGCGGCTCAGGTTCGCCAGGAACCAGGCCCGGGCCAGCGGCCGGAACGGCACCCGCACCCCGCACCTGCGCAGCAGGAGCTGCCACACCACCACCCCCCAGAGCAGCACCAGCGAGAGGAGGAGCACCGAGAGGAGGAGGAGCCACGGCCGCACCTCCCAGCGGAAGCTCCGCAGCTGGTCCGCGTTGCGCCACACCTCCCACCCCAGGAAGACGAAGGCGGCCGCGACGAGCAGCCCCGTCAGCAGCCGCCTCACCCCGGGGGAAAGCTTCATTCCGCCGCCGGCACCCGGCGCCTCCGGAAGTGCGCCGCCAGGAGCCAGAGCCCGTACGCCCCCAGCAGCGCCATCCCCGCCAGGTGGATGCGGACCCCCGCGTCCAGCCCCCGGGGCTCGAAGGTGAACACCACCCGGTGCGTCCCCGGCCCCACCACCACCCCGCGCATCGTGTGGTTGGCGCGGACGACCTCCGCCGGCCGCCCGTCCACCTCCGCCTTCCAGTCCTCGTACCAGTTGTCCGCCAGCACCAGGAGCGCCTCGCGGCTCGCCTGCGTGCGCACCGCCACCCGGTCGGGCGTGTACTCCTCCACCGTCGCCCCGCCCTGGAGCGGGCCCGACGGGAGCCGCACCGGCGAGGCCACCACCGCCGTCGTCCGCGGGTCGAAGCCCTCGCGCGCCATGATCTCCAGCGCCCCCTCCGGCCGGTCCGTCGCCACCGTCTGCCCCACCAGGTAGGCGCGGGGGAGCGCCCCCACGTTCTCGTAGACCAGCGCGCTCCCCCGGTGCACCTCGCGGAAGCGCGGGTCGTCGAACTGCACCCCCGACACGAGGTAGCGGACGTTGGCCGCGTTCATGAAGACCGGGTTACCCAGGAAGTTGTGCCAGTCCACCATCGTCTCCCGCCCCGCACCCACGTACTGGTTCCAGCGCTGGAGCTGGTTCCCGTGCTCCCCGCCCGCCTGGTCGATGTCGAAGTGCATCAGGTAGTTCCCCGCGTTCCCCCGGTACACCTGCCCGGGGGGAACCGGGAGCACCCAGGCGCGGAACGGCTGCGGCTGCGAGCGGAGGAAGTCCGCCACGTCGTCCGAGGCGAACATGTCCTCCGGCGGCTCCACCGTCTGGAAGAACTTGCGGTCCACCACCCACAGGTCCGCCACCGTCAGCACCGCCAGCATCGCCACCACGGGCCACGCCGCCAGCCTCGCGCGCACCCAGAGCCAGAGCACCGCCGCGACGGCCACGGCGAACAGGGCGAAGCGGAAGGCAGGCGCGCCCGTGGGGAGCCCGTCCGGCCCCGCCATGGTCGAGGCCATCCCCCCCAGCAGCACCGCCACCCCCACCACCGCGGCCAGGATCCAGGTGGCGGCGCGCGCGTCCGGCGCCGGCTCCTCCGCGCCCGGGCGCACGCGGACGGGGCGGGCCGCCCGGTGCTCGTCCAGGCGCGCCGCCATCGCCTCCAGCGCCAGCGTCGCCATCATCACCAGCGACAGGGAGACCACGAAGAAGGAGATGGACGGCGCCCGGAAGCGCTTGGTCGCGGGGAGGAGCTCGTAGTAGAGCCGGTAGAGCGGCGTGTTCCCGCCCAGCGAGAGGGTCAGGAAGAAGAGCCCCAGCCCCACGAAGAACCACCAGTAGCGGTTCCGGCGCGCGTAGTAGAAGCCCAGCGCCACCAGCGCGATCACCGTCGCGCCCACGTACTCCACGTGCAGCTTGAAGGGGTTGGTGCCGCGGTAGCTCTCCAGGTAGCCGGAAAGCTCCGGCACCGCCACCGCCGCCACCTCCGCCGCCGGCATGGAGTAGGAGGTGGAGTACTCGTACCCGCGCCCCCCCGCCATCCCGCGCGGCGACTCCGCCACGTAGCGGTTGAAGGGGAGGAAGTTGACCGACGCCAGCGCGAAGCCGAACCCCACCGCCGCCACCGCCAGCAGCGTCGCGCGGGCCAGCGCCGGGGGACGGCGGAAGAGGCCGAAGTGCCAGAGGAGGAAGACGCCCCAGACCAGCGCCGCCACCAGCAGGTAGTACGAGCTCTGGATCTGGAAGGTGAGCAGCGCGAAGCCCACGCTCGCCGCCACCCCCGCGAACGGCGCCACGGCGCCCGTGCGGACCCCCCGGTGCAGGAAGAAGAAGGTGAGCGGCGCCAGCGTCGCCACGATGATGCGCCCCTCGTGCCCCGCCAGCACCCAGGACATGGTGATCCCGGTGAACTGGAAGGCCAGCCCCCCCACGAACGCCACCCAGCGCCGCGCCCCCAGCTCCCGCCCCAGCAGGTACGTCCCCACCCCCGCCAGCCCGAAGTGGATCACGAAGAGCGTGGGCCAGATCCGCGACACCGGGAAGATCCAGTCGGCCAGGAAGCGGAACGGGTACCAGGTGCTCCCCGGGTTGGCGTAGAGCGGGAGCCCGCCGTACACGTACGGCACCCAGCGGGGGATGCGCCCCGCGGCGAACGACTCCGAGATGAACTCGTGGAAGAAGTACCCCCCCACCAGGTAGTCCGTCCCGTAGATGTGCCGGTCCGGGAGGAAGGCGGGGAGGAAGTAGAGCAGGGCGAGCCCGAAGTACACCAGCGAGGCCGCCCCCAGCGAGATCCCCGGCTCGGCGGGCGCGTCGGGACGGGCGTCGGAGCGGGCGGGGGGCGTCCCCGCCCTGCGGGTCGTGTTCATTCAGCCTGTGGGGAAGGTGGAGAGCCGCGGCCCCCGGCCGCGATCGAGTGCAGCCACTGCAGGTGCCGGTCGGCGACGGCGTCCCAGGAGAAGCGCCGGGCGGAGTCGCGGGCCGAGGCGGAGAGCGCCGCGCGGCGCCCCGGGTCGTCCAGGAGCGCGAGGACGGCGTCGGCCAGCGCGTCCGGGTCGTCCGGCGGGACCAGCGTCCCGCCGCGCGGCGGGTCGATCACCTCGGGGACGGCGCCCACCGAGGCGGCCACCACCGGCACCCCCGCGGCCATGGCCTCCGCCGGCGCCATGGGGAGCCCCTCCAGCCGCGAGGGCATCAGGAGCGCGAGCGCGCCGGAGAACAGCTCCAGCACCTGCGGGCGCTCCACGTTGGGGTACAGGCGGACCCGGTCCGCCACGCCCAGCTCGCGCGCCAGCTCCCGCACCCGCTCCTCGTCCTTGCCGCGGCCGGCCACGCGCAGCTCTACCTCCGGGTGCTCCCGCGCAATCCGCGCGTAGGCCCGCAGCAGCGTATCCAGCCCCTTCTGGAAGAGGTCGAAGCGGCCGTAGTAGAGGAGGTACCCCCCCTCGCGCCGCTCCACCCGCGCGAACTCGTCCGGCACCCCGCTCCCGATCAGCTCCGTCTGCGCGCCCGGGGCGAGGATGGGGCGGAGCCGGTCCAGCATCCAGCGCGAGGTGGTGCTCACCCGGCGAGCCCGGCCCAGGGAGCGGCGCTCCGCCGCGTCCAGCACCCCGCCCAGCGCGCCGCCCCAGCGGTCGCGCGCGCTGGGGCCGTGGAGCATGTGCACCACGGTCCCCACGGGGCCGGAGGCGGGGAGGCGGACCGGCGTGTACACCGAGAAGTCGAGGACCGCCGCGTCGTACCCGCCGCGCGCCAGGAGCGCCGTCGCCGCGCGCGAGTACGTCCAGCGGCTCCACGGGTAGGGCGAGCGGGCGCCCAGGCGCAGGTAGCGCACCCCCTCGCGGGTCTCGTCCCGCGCGCCGGGGAAGCTTCCCGTCGCCACCGTCGCCTCCACCCGCCCGGCCAGCCGGCGGTAGATCTCCCACACCCGCAGCGACCCTCCGCCCCCCACCCAGGGGTTGGAGGGGTCGTCGTAGATGCAGTGGAGGACCCGCAGCATCGTCAGGGGAGCCGGCGGGCGATGAAGAAGTTGGAGCCGACGCTCACGTCCCAGGCGGCGCGCGCCAGCGGGTTCTCCGTCACCCAGCGGTTGCGGACCACCCATCCGGCCACGCGGCGCTTGAGGCCGGTGCTGATCTCCTCCGGGCGGCCGATCTTGCGGCGCAGGTAGTTGATCCACAGCTCGCGCGGGGAGACCAGCGAGCGGAAGCCGTGCCGGCGCAGCATCCGCAGCACCCCCCGCCGCGTGGGGATCACCCCCACCCCGTACGACCCCTCGCCCCCGCCGCGCACCCTCTCGAAGTACCACACCTGCACCGGGCGCGGCATCAGCACCAGCCCGGCCATGGAGTAGTGCGGGTCGCTCACCAGGCTGTAGAGCGCGAAAGGCTTGGGCGTCACCAGGTAGAGGATGCCCTCCGGGCGGAGGACGCGGCGGATCTCGGCCAGGGTGCGCTCGCGGTCCTGCACGTGCTCCAGCACGTTGTCCAGCACCACCAGGTCGAAGCTCCCGTCGGCCCAGGGGAGCGACTCCGCGAAGCCGGCGCGCAGGTCCATGGAGACGCCGTGCTCCTCCGCGCGCACCCGTCCGCGCTCCACGCTCCGCTCGTACGGCTCGATCCCGCTCGCCCTCGCTCCCGCCTCCGCCAGGGCGATCAGCACCCCCGCGTCCCCGCACCCCACGTCCAGCACGTCCACCCCGCGCGCGTCCCACCCCGGCACGTAGCGCCGCAGCGTCTCCAGGATGAAGCGCCCCCGCGGATACTCGCTGACGTAGTGGCTCTTCCACTTGTCGAAGTTCTCCGACTGCCACCAGCGCTCGCGGTCCTCCTCCAGCAGCGCGAGGTACCGCGGCTCCGCCACTCCGTCTCCGGCCATGTCGCTCCCGTCCCGGTTCTCCACGTGCCTACGCCCGTGCGAGGCGGCGCGCGGCCACCTCCCCGTACAGCTCCACCAGCCGGTCGATGATCACCGGCCAGGAGAACCCCTCCTCCACGTCCCGCCTCCCGTTCTCCCCCAGCCGGCGGCGCCGCTCCGGGTCGTCCATGCACGCCCGGACCGCCCCGGCCAGCGCTTCCACGTCCCCCGGCGGGACCAGGAAGCCGTTGCGCCCGTCCCGCACGATGTCCACGATCCCCCCCGCCGCGCTGGCGATCACCGGCTTCCCGTACACCATCGCCTCCAGCAGCACCACCCCCAGCCCCTCCGTGTCCCCCTTGGCGTCCACCACCGCGGGGAGGACGAAGGCGTCGCACCCGGCGAAGCGCTCCGCCAGCTCCTCCTTGGACACGAAGCCCTCGAAGAGGACGCGCTCCCCCAGCCCCAGCCGTCCGGCGCGCGCGCGCAGCGCCTCCCGCTCCGGCCCGTCGCCGATCACGCGGAAACGGAGCGGCCGCGCGGCGTCGATCCGCGCCAGCGCGTCCAGGAGCACGTGCACCCCCTTGCGCTCCACCAGCCGCCCCACGAACAGGAGCTCGAAGGGGCGCGCGGGGTCGTCCGGGGGCGGGGCGGGGGAGGAGGAGAGCGCGGGGGGCTCCACCGTGGCGCCGAAGGGGATCACCGTGGGCCGCGCCTCGGGGACGGTGCGGCGCAGCCGGTCCCCGGTGTAGGTGGAGATCACCGTCACCGCGTCCGACCCGCGCACGATCCGCTTCAGCACCGGGGCCAGGAAGGGGAGCTGCGCCTCCATCCAGGTGAGCTCCACCCCGAAGAAGGTGCAGACCAGCGGGACCCCGGAGGCGCGCCTGGCCGCCAGCCCCAGGAGACCGTGGGGGAGGGGCCAGAAGGCGTGCACCAGGTCGAACGCGCCGGAGCGCGCCAGGCGGGCCGCGGCGCGGGACCCGGCGGCCACGTACCCGGGTACCAGCCCGGCGAACCAGGGGCGCTCGCGGATGCGGTCCGGCGCCGTCTGGTCGTGCGTCAGCGTCTCCCAGGGCGCGGGGGCGTAGCGGAAGCGGTGCACCCGCACCCCTTCCACCGTCTGGCTCCCCAGCCCCCGGTACGAGGGGGCGAGCACCTCCACCTCCACCCCGCGCTCGCCCAGGCGGCGGATGGTCTCCACCAGCCAGGGCGTGATGACGTCGGTGGGGCTCCGCGGGTAGGCGGTGACGAGGTAGAGCGCTTTCACTTGTCGGCCGCGGGGGGCGGAGGTATGTTAAAAGTTTGGCAAAAATACCACCCGGATCACCCCGTTTCAAGGATCTCCACGGCCGGTCCCGTGCAGCGCGCCCTCGTCGTCGTCCCGACCTACAATGAGCGCGAAAACCTCCCCCGGCTCATCCCGTCCATCCTCGCCAAGGATCCCCGCCTGGAGATCCTGGTGGTGGACGACGGGTCGCCGGACGGGACGGGGGCGCTCGCCGACCAGATGGCGGCCGAGGAGCCGCGCGTCCACGTCCTGCACCGCAGCGGCAAGCTCGGGCTCGGCACGGCCTACCTCGCGGGGTTCCGCTGGGGGCTGGAGCGCGGGTACGAGGCGCTGTTCGAGATGGACGCGGACTTCTCCCACGACCCCGCCCACCTCCCGCAGTTCCTGGAGGCGGTGGAGCACTACGACGTCGTCCTGGGCTCGCGCTACCTGCACGGCCGGGTGACGGTGGTGAACTGGCCCATCGGCCGGCTCCTCCTCAGCTACTACGCCAACGTCTACGCCCGCTGGGTCACCGGCCTCCCCATCGCCGACGCCACGGGCGGGTTCAAGTGCTTCCGGCGCGAGGTGCTGGCGGCCATCCCGCTCGACCGCGTGGAGTCCAACGGCTACTCCTTCCAGATCGAGATGAGCTTCCGGGCCTGGAAGAAGGGGTTCCGCCTGGGGGAGATCCCCATCATGTTCGTGGACCGCGACGTCGGCGAGAGCAAGATGTCCGGGGGGATCGTCCGCGAGGCGATCTGGCGGGTGTGGCGCCTGCGCTTCCTGGCCCTGTTCAACCGGCTGTAGCCCCTTCCGTCCCCCTCCGGCACACAGGCAGCACTCCATGGCCGAGACCGCGCCAGAGGTACGCTTCGTCCGCGCGCTCGCCGCGGGGGTCCTCCGCGAGGGCGGGGAAGGGGTCGCGGCCGCCGCCCACGCCGCGCTCCGGGCCGCCCTCGCCACGCAGAAGAGCCTGGTGCTGGAGGTCCAGTTCACCGGCTTCGCGCGGCGCGGGGAGCAGGTGGGCGGGGTGCACCCCGTCTTCGTCCGCGCCGCCGCGCAGCTCATCGTGCTGCGCGTAAACCGCCTGGGCTTCACCGCCGACGCGGAGGTGGACGACCTCCGCGCCCTCCTGGACCTCCTCTCCCGTCCCGCCGCCGAGCTCCCCGCGGACCGCCTGGTCGCGCGGGTCGCCGAGGCCGCGCCCCGGGGGATCTACCTCGGCACCTCCGCGGGCGAGGTGTACCGCCCCGCGGCGGCGGAGCCGCCCGCCGCGCCCCGGACCGAGATCCCGGCGGAGGCCCCGTCCCGGATGCTGGAGGGGATCGTGGTGGCGGACAGCATCATCGAGCTGCAGGAGTTCGAGCTGCTGGACCAGGCCCCGAGCCTCCCGCCGGACGCGGGGGAGGGGGGGCCGTCGGCGCCTCCCGCCCCGGTCCGGGACGAGCCGGGGGCGGACGACCTGTACCACTTCTTCCGCACCAGCAGCGGGGGGCGCCCTCCCGAGCAGGAGGCGGAGGCCCTGGCGGAGTCGCTCCGCACGGCGCAGACGGTGATGCGCTTCGACGAGGCGGCGCAGTCCGCCGTCGCGGCCATCCCCCGGCTCCTCGACGCGGGGGACTCCCTGCGCGCGCTCGGCCTCCTGGACGCCCTCGCGGCGGAGTCCGGCCGGGCGGACCGCTCCCGCGTCTTCCGCGACAGCGCCCAGGGCGCGCTCCGCAGGGTGGCCACGGAGCCGCTCCTGAACGCGCTCGCGGAGCTCCTCCCGGCGGGCGGCGAGCTCCGCGAGCAGGTGCTGCGCGTCTTCCTCTTCGTGCGCGGGGAGGCGGTCTCCGTGCTGGAGGCCGTGCTCTTCCGGGCCACCGACGCGTCGCTTCGGGAAGCCGTGTTCCGGGCCATGCTGGAGGTGGACCCGGAGAACACCCGGCTGCTGGAGCGGGTCATGACCGAGCCGGTGGCGGGCCGCGCGCGCGCCCTCCTGGAGCTGGCCGCGCTCCCGGACCTCGATCCCGCGCTGACGCTGCGCTGGCTGGAGCGGACCATGCGCCACCCGGACGCCTCGGTGCGCGCGGACGTGGTGCGCCTGGCCACGCGCCTGGGCGGGCGGAGGGGGATGCGCATCGTGGTGGAGCTGCTGGGCGACGCCGACCTCGCCGTCCGGCGCGCCGCCGCGCACGGGCTGGGGTCGCTGGCCGAGCCCGCGGCGGTCCCCTTCCTGGCCCGCCTCCTCAACGAGTCGGGCGACGAGGAGCTGCAGCTGGAAGCCGTCGCCTCGCTGGGCCGCATCGGCACGCCCGAGACGCTCCCGGTGCTCACCTCGGTGCTGAGCCGCAGGCAGCTCTTCTCCGGGAGGCGCCTCCTCAAGCTGAAGCTCGCCGCCGTGGGCGCCCTGGGCCGCATTCCGCTCCCCGGGGCCCGGGACGTCCTCGCCTCGCTGGCGGGCGGCCGCGACTCCGACCTGGCCGCGGAGGCGCGCCGCGTCCTCGCCGCGGGAGACGCCCCCTAGGCCCGTTTGCCGAAGCGGCGGTTGAACTCCGCCACCGCGGCGTCCCCCGCGGCTCCCACCAGCTTCCCCACCACGGGGTGCACGAACACGCTCGCCACCGCCTCGCCGAGCGACGGGAGGTTCTTCAGGAACCAGTTCCTGACGTACTCCATGGTGGTCAGGTCCGGCGTCCCCCCCTCGGCGACGACCGCCGCCTCCAGCTCCTTCACCCGCTCGGTGGCGGCCGCCTCCACCCCGGGGGCCGGGGCCGCCGCCGAGACCTTCGCCCGCAGCTCCTCCAGCATCCGCCGGAAGTCGGCCAGCTCGGCTTCCGTGGGCCGCTCCGGGGGCGCGCCCACCGTCCAGCTCTGCCGGATGTCGGACCCGATGGCCACCTGCCCGCTGACGTCGCCGACCGTGATGCGGTCGCCACCACCCTGCCCAGGCTCTTTCATCATCGCTCCTTCTTCATCGAATGACGGAAACGGGTGGACACACGACGTGCAGCCACCTGGAAGGACGGCCCTCGTTCCCCGCCGCGTCGCGGGCACGCACGCTCCAGCGGAGGCTCTGCCCCGGCCCGAGCGCCGGCACCGTCCGCGAGGTGTCCGTGGTGTCCAGGAAGTGCTCGCCGGGGGTGCCGCCCGTGGGCCCCACCTGGAAGGTCACCCGGTACGTCACCGGGGCGCTGGGGTCGGAGACCGGCGACCAGGCGAGGTGCAGCGGAGCCTGGCACTGCGTCGTCGCCTGGTTCACGTCGGGGCTCCCGATGCCGCGGGGCTGGGGCGTGGGGGGTGCCGCCCTGTCCCGCGGCTCCACGCCCACCCCGCTGAGCCCGACCCTGCGGGGAGACGCGGCGGTGTTGTCCTCGATGACCAGCACCGCGCGCCGGCTGCCCGTCGCGCCGGGGTTGAAGTTGACGCGGAAGCTGCAGCTCCTCTTCGGCGGGACCGGGCTCCGGCAGGGGCGGCTCCCCACGCTGAAGTCGCCGGCATCGGCTCCCTCGATCCTCACCGCGCTCACCTGCAGGGGCGCCTGCCCGGTGCTCCGGATGGTCAGGATGCGGGCGCCGTTGACCAGGGCGTCCACGAACCCTCCCAGGTCGCCCACCGCTCCCACCGGGCGCTCTCCCAGCTCCAGCGACGCCGCGCTGAGCTGGGCGTCGGCGGGAGCCGCCACGACCCGCGCGGCTCCGGTCCCTCCGAGCGGCACGCGCTGCGGGCCGGCGGGGTCGTTGCTGCGCACCAGCAGCTCGGCGGTGCGCCGGCCGGGGGCCGTGGGTGAGAAGCGCACCGCCACGGAGCAGGCGACCCCGGGCGCGACCTCCGCGCCCACACAGGGTGCGTCCACGGTGAAGTCGCGGGCGGCGGCGCCCTCCACCGAGAGCCCCCGCAGCGCCAGCGGGGCAGTGCCGCGGCTGGCCAGGGTCACCCGGAGCACACGCGGCGGCGCCCCCACCTCGTGCTCCCCGAAGTCCACCCCCCCGGCCGGAGAGACGACCACGCCGGCCACGCGCCGCGGGGGCGGCGTCTCCTCCCCCTCTCCCCGCAGCCCCACGCGGAGCCGGCTCCCCTGCGCTCCGGGCTCCAGGACCAGGGTGGCCGTGCGCCGGCCGGAGGCGGCGGGGGTGAAGCGGACGGACACCGAGCAGCCTTCGCCGGGAGCCAGCACGGCACCCTCGCAGCCGCTCCCCGCCAGCCGGAAGTCGCGGGCTCCTCCTTCCAGGCGGACCCCGGCGATCCGCGTGGAGCTCCCGCCCTCGTTGGTCACCCCCACCCGGCGCTCCCCGCCCGGCGCGCCGACGGGGTGGGAGCCGAAGTCCACCGCGGTGCGGTCCGCCCGTACGCGGGCGGGGGGAGGAGGCGCGGGCCGCGGGCTTTCGGCGGTGTCGGCAGCGGCGGTGTCGGCAACGGCGGTGTCGACGGCGGCGCTGTCGGCCCGCGGCGCGGAGTCCACCGGCGCCTCCCTGAAATCCTGCGCGAGCGGAGCGGAGTCCACCCGCGGCACGGGGGGCGCTGTCTCCCGGCTCACCAGCGAGACGACGCCCACCGCCCCGACCACCGCCACCACGGCCGCGGCCACGACAGGCTTCCGCGCCGCGCGGAGGGCCCCGCGCCAGCGCTCGCCGCCCCGGTCCCCCGGCCCGGAGGGGACGCCCAGGAGAAGATCCAGGTTGTGCCGGGTGACGCGGGCGCCCTCGCGGTCCCCGGCCGACTCGCGCAGCCGGAGCGCCTGCGTGAGCGCACCCTGCGCGGCCGCCCGGTTCCCGGCGCAGAGCGCCAGGGTGCCCAGCTGGTGCAGCGCCCAGGCCGCCCCGCGGCGGTCCTCGCGGGCCTCCGCGGCCAGACGCAGCCATTCCACCACCTGCTTCCACGCGTCCCACCGTCCGGCCAGGGCGAGGGCGCCCTCCACCCGCCGTCCCAGGCGGAGCACCTCCGGCCAGGCCCCCGCGTCCACGGCCTGCGCCAGCAGGAGCATCAGCACGTCGCTCTCCTCCACGATGGCGCCGGGCGCGTTCCACTGCTGCTCGGTCCAGGAGACGAAGTAGGCGAGCGCCCGCTCGCGCCAGGGGGCGGCGTCCCACGCCCGCAGCGTCGCCGCCGCGAGCGGCTCCAGGACGCGGTAGCGCTCCCCCTGGCGCTGCGCCAGGCCGCAGCGCTCCAGCCGCTCCAGCTCCTCCCCGGCGGCGGGGACTCCCGCGATCGCCGCGGCGTGCCGTGGATGGAGCAGGGCACCGCCCAGCGCGGCCAGCAGGACCATCAGGTTCCGGCCCGCCTCCGGGAGCTTCGCCACGGTGTCCACCCCGGCCTCGCCCGGCGAGGAAGCGGCGCGCAGCTGCGCGACCACCTCGCGCAGCGGGACCCCGTCCTCGCGCACCCGCGCCGCCGCCTGGAGCAGCGGGAGGGGGTAGCCGCCGGTCGCCCGGCACAGCTCGTCCAGCCCGGCCTGCTCGTCCGCGGCGAGCGGGCGCTCGAGCGCCTGCTCCACGAGCGTGCGCGCCTCCTCCGGGGCGAGTCCCGGCAGGGGGAGCGCCCGCACCTCGCCCCACCCCTGCCGCTCGGGCGCCGACCAGAGGAAGGTGCAGCCCGGCGCGGCGTTCTGGATGCGCTCCACCTCCTCGCGCCCCAGCTCCACGTCGTCCAGCACCACCAGCGCCTGCACCCCCTGGAGCAGGTGGCAGAGCTCGGTGAAGCTGGGCTTCAGCGGGGCGTCGGCCTGGTAGAACGCCTCGAAGAGGGAGTGGAGGAGGTCGTCGGCGGGCTGCCGCAGGGCGGAGAGATAGGCCACTCCCGCGGGGAAGGACGCGGCGGCCGGGTGGTACGCGAGGTGGCGGAGGAGCGCCGTCTTCCCGGCGCCCGGCTCCCCGGAGAGCTGCACCGGCCGGGCGGAGCGCAGGGCGGCCACCGCGGATTCCACCTCCTCCGCGCGCCCCACCAGTCCCGGGAAGGGACGGGGGCGGAGCAGGACGGGGAGGGGGCGCGCCCGGGGAACGGGCGCCTGGCCCGGCACCGCCACGTTCACCACGCCTCCGTGTACCGAGCCGATCTGCAGGATGTGGCTGCCCACGGCCACCTGGCCGCTGACGCTGCCGTTGATCTCCGCCTCGATGCTGGCGGTGAGGTCTGCTCTGGACATGGGGTCCTGCGGGGAGGTGAGGGCGGGTGCGGGGAAAGCGTCGCGAAGAGAGCGTGACGGCAAGCCACGTACCGGTGCGGCGCTCCGCCCGGCGTGCCCGCGGAGCCCTGCTGCGGCGCGGATTCCCGTCCGGGGGCGGATCCCGCGGCCGGCCGCCGCAGGGCGCGAGATGGGACACGAAGTCCCCAGGTGGGACGCAGATACCCGCCCCCCGCTTAATGTTTTCTTGTGGGCGCCGGAGGGCGGGCCTAAGTTGGAAGGCGCCGCGGGTCCCCGCCTCCCGAGTCCACCCCCCGACCGCGATGAAGACCAGCACGGCCCCGGAGCCCGGCGCCGCCAAGTCCGGCGAGAAGGGGTCCGGCCCGGAGAAGTCCCGCGCCGCCGAGCCCCAGCCGGGCGCGGCGGCGTTCGCGCTGGCGCTGGGGGCGCGCGGCGCGCGGCCGCCCCCTCCGCCTCCCGGCGACGGCCCGCCGGCGGCGGTCTCCACGGCGGACGCCTCGGCGGCGCTGGCCCGCTCCTCCGTCTCCGCCCGCCACGGCGAGGCGCGCCTGCACCGCGACCCGGCCGCCGGCGAGGTGGCCCGGCTGCTCCACGCCGAGGCGGTCACCGTGGGGCGCGACGTGTACTTCGGCGCGGGCGCCCCCCGCGCCGGCACGCCCACGGGGGACCGGCTCCTCCGGCACGAGCTCGCCCACGTCGCGCAGGCGGCTCCCGACGCGCCCCGGCGCATCGACCGCGTCGCGGCCGCCGACTCCCCCCTGGAGCGCGCGGCGCACGCGCTCGCCGCCGGCCGCTCCGCCCCCCGGCTGCGCGCGGCCCCCGGCACGGCGCTGCGCCACCCGGTCATCCGCACCACCTCCGTGCGCTGGAGCGAGGCCGAGATCCTGGCCGGCGGCCGCAACCCGGCCACGAGCGGCGGGGGATCGGCGGGGCCCATGACGCTGGGCGACTTCCAGGACTGGTCGGACGCCCAGCCGGACTGGTTCGCCGGGCTCTCGGAGGCGCTGCGGCTCGACCTGTGGCAGCTCCACGCGCTCCTCCGGGAGGGGTCCCACATCCGCGCCGGCCTGGGTGCCTTCACGGTCGCCGCGCTGCGGCCGGAGCTGGCGAACGCCGCGCACATGGACGCGCTGCGCGCCTACTCGCGCGGCTTCGTGGCGACCGAGGACACGGTGGGCCTCGTCCACGCCCACGGCCTCCCTCGCCACCGCCATCGACCTGGGGGAGCGGATGGCGTGGCTGGTGGCGGCCCTCGGGGGCGCGGCGCTGCGCGAGGCGATGCCCGAGGCGGACTTCCTCTTCTACGCGGGGAACGCCGCCGCCTGGACCAACCTCCAGACGTACGTCACCAACTTCCACCCCTTCCTGGAGAGCGCGGACCGACGCCCCGTCCCCGACCCCACGTCGGAGAACGCGCGGCTGCGGCGCCTGCTCACCGACCCGGCCGGGATCGGGCCCCTCCTCGGGCTGGTGGGGCGCATCCGCAACCTGCACCGCTTCCCCCGGGCGCTCCTCGTCGACCAGGTCCGGCTGTGGGGGACCGCGGGAACCATGAGCCCGCCGGTGAAGCTGGTCCTGCAGAGCGGCCACGACTGGAACAACGCGTTCGCGCCGACGGACGAGAACGTGCTCCCCCCGCTGGCGGTCCCGGCCGAGACGCGGTTCCGGCTCCTCATCTACGAGGGACCCGAGACGATTCTCGCGGCCACGGGAGTGGTGTCGGGGCTGCGCGCGAGCTTCGGCGCCATCCAGGACGTGACCATCGTCGGACACGGCGAGAGCCGCCAGATCGGCTTCGCCGGGGCGGGCGCTCCGATCCGGGGCGGGGGATTCACCCGGTATCCCGGGGAGCAGCCGCTCGACCTGGGTCCCGGCGCGCTGACCACGCCGGCCACCGAGGCGTTCTTCGACGCGCTGCTGCGCGCCATGGACCCGGCCACCGCGCGGGTGGTGTTCACGGGGTGCCTGGTGGGAACCACCTCGGTGCCGCAGGAGGTGAGGGACACGGTCACCGGCCTGGTGCGGGCGCCCACGGACGCGGAGATCCGCGGCTTCTACGCCGACCCCGGCCGCGTCCCGATGGCGGAATGGCTGAACGCGCGGCCGGGGGCGCTCGGGCTCGCCGGCTTCGGGGGGAGCTTCGTGACCGGCGCCCGTGCGGACACGGGCGCTCCCACGAGCATCGTCGACGCCGGGGGCCGCGCCGCCATCCGGTACGACTTCGACCCGGCCGCCTTCCAGACCGCGAACGACTACATCCTCAACGGGCGCGAGCCGACCGGCCTCCTGCGCGCCATACGCGAGCTGATGGTGCGCAACCCCATCCTCGCCCAGGCGAGCGTCGCCACCCGGGTGGGGACGCCGCTGCGGGCGGACGCCGACCCGTGGTGGGACGTCATGGCGCGGCACATGGCGGCGCTGGCCGCGCCCGCGGTCGCGGCGAGCGACCTCGGCCGGGTCCACCAGCTCGAAGCCGTCGCCGGGCACGCGTTCCTGTCGCTGTGGATGCCCCAGGACAAGCTGGTCCCGCTCTCACGCTTCTCCGCGGCGGACGCGGCGTTCCTGTTCCCGCTGATGCTCGCCGCGACTCCCCAGACCCTGTATCCGGGAGAGACCCCCCGGATGCGCATCGTGGTGCGGGAGGCGTGGGCGTTCATCGAGCCGACCCAGACCGGCGCCTTCCTGGCGGAGCTCGACGCCATGGCGCTCCCCACGGGCCCGGCGGGTCCCGGCCCGGGGCCCGCGCCGCCGCCCCGGCCGGTGGTGTGCGCGGACGTGGCGCCGATCATCAACGCCGCCCTGGTGCGCCCGAGGCTCGCCACGCTCCTCCCCGTGCCGCCGCCGGCGGTGCCCACGCGGGGGCAGTGGCTGCTCTCGCTGATCCTCGCCATGGGGCACCCGACCCGGGCCACCGCTCCGGGCGCGGGCGACCCCCAGGAGCTGCAGTTCCTCCACGCGCTGGCGGCCCCCACGCGGCACCTCCCGCCCGCCGCGCTCCCCCTGCTCGCGGGCTTCGCGTCCGAGCAGGCCGTCCTGGAGCGCCTGGGGCTCGGCGCCGCCGGCTCCCTGGCGCCCGTCGGGCCGCCGACGACCGGCGCCACCGACCCGGCCAACGCGCGGCTCGGCGGCGCCACCGACGCCACCAACGACGTGCGCATCGAGCCCCCGGCGGGGACGGCGACGGTGGTGAGCCACGCGGTGAACGTCCGCAACCGGCCGTCGACGTCGGGCACCCCCGTCCACTGGTTCCGGAGGGGCGACACCGTCCGGGTGCTGGGGTGGGTGCACGACTGGGCGGCGGTGGAGTACTCGGACCGCTGGCGCGGGAACGTGGGCGCCGTCGGGTACGTCTACCGCACCACCATCACGTGACCCGCGGGATGACCCTCGGCGATTGGACCCCGCTCCCCGGCGGGGTCGGCGACACGCTCGCCGCCTCCGGGGCGCTCTCCGCGTCCCTCTCCGGCACCCGGGCCGTGGTCTGGGAAGGGGACCGGGTCGCCGCCTCCGTCCACCTGGAGGGCGGCCCGGCGGGGATTGCCCGCTTCGTGGGCGGCCGCCTGCACTTCGGGCCGGGGTGGATCGAGGAGGGGCGCTGGACCGCGCTCCCCGCGCCCGCGCCGACGGTGCACGGCGGCGTCCGCGCCTCCGCCTGGAGCCGCGACGGATGCCGCGTGGCCCTCCTGGTGGACGGGCCCCGGACGCCGGGGGGCGGGGGGGGGCCCTCGTCGCTCCTGGTGGAGCGCCGCGCCGACGGCGGCGGGTCGCGGGTCGCTGCGGACCCGGGCGCGGCGGCGGTGTGGGTCTCGGACACGGCCGTCGTGGGGATCGGCCGGGAGCTGCGGGTGTGGGACGCCGCCGGGGAGCGCGCGGCCCGCCCCGCGCACGAGGGGGGCGGGGTCGTCTCCGTCTCCGCCAGCCGCGACGAGGCCTGGCTCCTCACCGTGGGCACCGACGGCACGGCGCTCCTGTGGGACACGGCGTCCTGGGCCTCCACGCGGTGGCCGGGCGCCTGGGTGGGCGGGGCGCTCTCCCCGGACGGGGAGTGGGCGGTGGGGATCGACGTGCGGGGCTCGCTCCACGCCGCGCGCAGGACCGGCGCGGAGCTCGCCCCCGCGGGGGCGCTTCCCGTCGCGGGCGTCCGCACCCTGGTCCTGGACGACGCGCGCATCCTCGCCTCGTTCAACGAGGCGCCCTTCCACCGCATGGCCACGCTGCATCCGCCCGCTCTTTTCGTGCCCTGAACACGCGTCTCCCGGAGTCCGCAAGGGCTTGTGGGAATCGCGCGGGGGCCACACCTTTTCTGCCAGCCGGAGCGAACAGCCCGCCCGGTTCGGCCGTCGGCAGGACGTGGTCGTACGCGGATCTCCCTCCGTTCGTCTCCCACCGCCACACCTCCTCCACCCGTCGGCGTCCCCCGCTCCCCCGCGTGGGGGGGGGGGAGGCGCGAGGCCGGACAGACCACCCGTCTTTTTCCACAGAGCATGGCCCAGTCCAGCGAGCAAGCCGACCAGATCCCCCTCGCGGTCGAGGACGTCTACCCGCTCACGCCGTCGCAGGCGGGGATGCTCTTCCACACGCTGTACGCCCCGGACTCGCAGGTCTACGTCAACCAGTACGTCTTTTCCCTGCGGGGGAGCCCGGACGCGGCGGCGCTGCAGCGGGGGTGGCAGGGCGTGGTGGACCGGCACCCGGTGCTGCGGACCTCGTTCGTGTGGGAGGGGCTGGACCGGCCGCTGCAGGTGGTGTATCGCGCGTCTGCGCTCCCCTGGGAGGCGCACGACTGGCGGGCCCTCCCGCGGGACGAGCGGCGGGCGCGGCGGGAGGCGTACCTGGAGGCGGACCGGGAGCGGGGCTTCGACCTCGCCGCGCCGCCGCTGATGCGGGTGTCGCTGCTCCGGACGGCCGACGACGAGTGGGAGCTGGTCTGGAGCTACCACCACCTGCTCTTCGACGGCTGGTCGATGGGGCTGATCCTGCGCGACGTGTTCGGCTTCTACGAGGCGGAGCTGCGCGGGAGCAGGCCGGCTCTCCCCCGGAGCCGGCCCTACCGCGACTACGTCGCCTGGCTGCAGCGGCAGGAGCTGTCCGCGGCCGAGGCGTTCTGGCGCCGGACGCTGGAGCGGTTCACGGCCCCGACTCCGCTGGGGATCGACCGGTCCCCGGGGGGCGAGCCGGACGGGGCCGCCGCCTACGACCACGTCGACCGGGAGCTGTCCGCCGCGACCACGTCCACGCTCCTCTCGTTCGCCCGGGGGCAGAGGGTGACGCCCAGCACGCTCTGGCAGGGCGCGTGGGGGGTGCTGCTGTCGCGCTACTCGGGCGAGGAGGACGTGGTCTTCGGGGCGACCGTGTCGGGGAGGGAGACGGGGCCGGAGGGGATGGACGAGATGGTCGGGCTCTTCATCAACACCCTCCCCGTGCGGCTGGAGCCGCGGGGAGAGGCGCGGGTGGGCGAGCTCCTCGGGCGCCTGCAGGCGCAGCAGGCGGAGGCGCGGAGGTACGACTTCACCCCCTTCCCGCAGGTGCAGCAGTGGAGCGGGCTCCCGGCCGGGACGCCGCTCCTGGAGAGCATCGTGGTCTTCGAGAACCACCCCGTCTGGAACGAGGTGGGCGGGGGGGAGAACGGCTTCCGGGTGGAGGGCTGGGACCACCTGGGGCTGAGCCACTACCCGCTGACGCTGGTCGTGCTCCCCGGGGAAAGGGCGAGCCTGCGCGTGGAGTACGACCGCCGGAGGATCGACCGGGCGGCGGCGGAGCGGATGGCGGGGCACCTGGAGACGGTGCTGGAGGGGCTGGCGGCCGACCCGGCGCGGCGCCTCTCGGAAGTGCCGCTGCTGCGGGGCGAGGAGCGCGCCCGGGTGCTGGAGCACGGGAGGGCCGCAGCGGCCGGGCTCCCGAGGGCGTGCATCCACGAGCTGTTCACGGAGCAGGCCGCGCGCACGCCGGACGCGCCGGCGGTGGTCGCCGCGGGCGGGACGCTCACCTTCGCGGGGCTGGAGCGCGCGAGCGAGCGGATCGCGCGCCGGCTCCGCGCCCACGGCGTGGGGCCCGAGACCCTCGTCGCGGTGCTGACGGAGCACTCCCCCGACGTCGTGGCCGTCCTGCTCGGAGTCCTCCGGGCCGGGGGCGTCTACCTCCCGCTCGACCCCGCCGCCCCGGCCGGGCGCCTGGGACACGTGCTGCGGGACGCCCGCGCGGCGCTGGTGCTGGCGCAGCCCGGGCTGGAGGCGCGCCTCCCCGCCGGGGCCCCCCCGGTCCTCCCGCTCGACGCGTCCTGGACCACCCCGGGCGCCGGGGCGGAGGACGGGCCGCCCCTCCCGTCCGTCTCGCCGGACAACGCGGCGTACGTCATCTACACCTCCGGCTCCACCGGAACGCCCAAGGGGGTGGTGGTCCCGCACGGGGCTGCGGCCGCCCACCTCCGCCAGGTCGCGCGCGCGTACGGGCACACGCCCGCGGACCGGGTGCTGGCGTTCGCCGCGCTCACCTTCGACCAGTCGATCGAGGACATCCTGGCGCCGCTGGCCGTGGGGGCGTCGGTGGTGGTGCGCGACCCGGCCCCGTGGACCCCGGCCGAGCTGGCGGAGCGCGTCGGCGCGCTGGGGATCACGCAGATGAACCTGTCGACGGCGTACTGGAGCCAGATCGCCGGCGACCGCCCGGCCGCGAGGGCGCTCAAGGAGCACGTCCAGGTGATCGTCGCCGGGGGCGAGGCCCTCACCGCCGCGGCGGTGCGCGCCTGGGACGCGGTCCCGGGCGGGTCCGTGCGGCTGCTGAACGGCTACGGCCCCACGGAGACGGTGGTGACCGCGACCGTCTTCGACGTCCCGCCCGGCCACTCGGCCGGGTGGGGCGCGGGGGTGCCGATCGGCCGCCCGGTGGGCGGGCGCGCCGCGTACGTGCTGGACGCCGCGGGCGAGCCGGCGCCGACCGGAGTGCCCGGGGAGCTGTGCATCGGCGGGGTGGAGGTGGCGCGGGGGTACCTGGGCCGGCCGGAGCTGACCGCCGCGAAGTTCGTCCCCGACGCGTTCGGGGAGGAGCCGGGCGGGCGGCTGTACCGGACCGGGGACCGGGTGAGGTGGCTGGAGTCGGGCGACCTCGAGTTCCTGGGCCGCACCGACCAGCAGGTCAAGGTGCGCGGCTTCCGCATCGAGCCCGGGGAGGTGGAGGCCGCGCTCCTCGCGGACGCGCGGGTGCGGGAGGCGGCGGTGGTGGTCCGCGAGGACGCCCCCGGCGAGCGGCGCCTGGTGGCGTACGTGGCCGCCGCGGGCGCGGGGGAGCTCCCCGTCCCGGAGCTGCGGGCCGCGCTGCGCGGGCGGCTCCCGGAGTACATGGTCCCTTCCGCCTTCGTGGTGCTGGACCGGCTCCCCCTGAACGCCCACGGCAAGGTCGACCGGCGGGCGCTCCCCGCGCCGGAGGCCGGCTCCTCCGGCGCGGAGCACGTCGCGCCCCGGACCGCGGCGGAGGAGGCGCTGGCCGGGATCTGGGCCGCGGTGCTGGGGGTGGAGCGGGTCGGCGTCGAGAACAGCTTCTTCGAGCTGGGAGGGCACTCCCTCCTGGCCATGCAGGTGGTCTCGCGGGTGCGGCAGGCGCTGGGGGTGGAGGTGCCGCTGCGGGCGCTCTTCGAGGCGCCCACGGTGGCGGGGATGGCGGGTGTCGTCGAGGCGCTGCGGAGCGCCGGGACCTCCACGGCGCCGCCGATCGAGCGGGTCTCCCGGGAGGCGCCGCTCCCGCTCTCCTTCGCCCAGCAGCGGCTCTGGCTGGTGGACCGGATCGACCCGGACAGCTCCGCCTACAACATGCCCGCCGCGCTGCGGCTGCGCGGGTCGCTGGACGTCGCGGCGCTGCGGGCCGGCCTGGACGCGCTGGTGCGGCGGCACGAGACGCTGCGCACCACGCTCGCGGAGCGGGACGGCGGGCCCGTGCAGGTGATCCACCCGAGCGCGCCGGTGCCGCTCCCCGTGCTGGACCTGCGGGCGCTGCCGGAGGCGGCGCGGGAAGCCGAGGCCGGGCGGCTGGCCGCGGAGGAGGCGCTGCGCCCCTTCGACCTGGCGCGCGGACCGCTGCTGCGGAGCACGCTGCTGCGCCTGGGCGCGGACGAGCACGTGCTCTGCTTCACGATGCACCACGTGGTCAGCGACGGCTGGAGCATGGACGTCCTGGTGCGCGAGGCCTCCGCGCTCTACGCCGGCGAGCCGCTCCCGGAGCTCCCGGTGCAGTACGCCGACTACGCCGTCTGGCAGCGGGACCGGCTGAGCGGGGACTTCCTGGCGGAGCAGGTCGGCTACTGGAAGAGGGCGCTCCGGGACGCGCCGCCGCTCCTGGAGCTTCCCACCGACCGCGCGCGCGCCGCGGGGCAGGGGACCCTCGCCGGCAGGCACGCCTTCGCGCTCCCGGCCGGTCTGACGGCGCGGCTGCGGAGCGTCGCGCAGGATCAAGGCGCGACGCTGTTCATGACGGCCCTCGCCGCCTGGCAGGTGCTGCTGGGCCGCTACGCGGGGGCGGACGACGTGGTGGTGGGCACCCCGGTCGCCGGCCGCCCGCGGGTGGAGCTGGAGGGGCTCATCGGCTTCTTCGTCAACATGCTGGCCCTGCGCGCCGACCTGGGCGGCGACCCCACCTGGAGCGAGCTGCTCGGCCGCGTGCGCGACGGGGCGACCGGGGCCTACGACCACCAGGAGCTGCCGTTCGAGCGCCTGGTGGAGGAGCTGGAGCCGGAGCGCAGCCTCGCGCACTCCCCCGTCTTCCAGGTGAGCTTCGCGCTGCACGAGGCGAGCGGGCGCGAGGGGGTGTCGCTCGGCGGGGTGGAGGTGGAGCCGCTCGCGGAAGGGGCGGGCGCCGCCAAGTTCGACCTCGACCTGGTGCTCCGGGACGACGGGGAAGCGCTGGAGGGAGCGCTCTCCTACCGCGCGGCGCTCTTCGAGGCGGAGACCGTCGCGCGCATGGCCGGGCACCTGGAGGCGGTCCTGGAGGCGCTGGCGGCCGACCCGGGGCGGCGTCTCTCCGGGACGTCGCTGCTGCGGGAGGCGGAGCGCGCGCAGCTTCGGGAAGCCTCCCGCCCCGCGCCCGTCGAGCCCGCCCGGGCGGGCGTGCACGAGCTGTTCGCGCGGCAGGCGGCGCGCACCCCGGACGCCGTGGCCGTCTCCTCCGGCGGGGAAGCGCTGAGCTACGCGGAGCTGGAGCGCCGCGCCAACCGGCTGGCGCGCGCGCTGCGCCGCCGCGGCGTCGGCCCCGAGACCCGGGTCGGCCTCTGCGTCGAGCGGGGCGTCGAGCTCCCGGTGGCCGTGCTGGGTGTGCTCAAGGCGGGCGGCGCCTACGTCCCGCTCGACCCGGCGTACCCGGCCGAGCGCCTGGCCTACACCCTCGCCGACTGCGGCGCCTCCGTGCTCCTGACGCGGGCCTCCCTCCTGGAGCGCCTTCCCCCCTTCGCGGGGGAGGTGCTGCGCCTGGACGAGGACCGCGAGGCGATCGCCGGGGAGGCGGACGACGCCCCGGAGAGCGGGGCGGAGGCGCGGAGCGCGGCGTACGTCGTCTACACCTCCGGTTCCACGGGAAGGCCCAAGGGCGTGGTGGTGGAGCACGCCGGCTTCGCGCGCACGCTGCTGAGCATGCGCGACGCCTTCGGGCTCGCCGCCGGGGAGGTGATGACGGCGCTGGCGAGCCCCGCGTTCGACATCTGGGGCTTCGAGGTGTTCGCCCCGCTCCTGGCGGGCGGGGAGGTCCGGCTGGTGGCGCCCGGGACCGTGCGCGACGTGGAGCGCCTGGTCGGGGAGCTGGAGGACGTGGACGCGGTGCACGCGGTGCCGGCGCTGATGCGCGAGGTGGTGCAGCGGGTGCGTGCCGGGGCGGGTACGCTGCCGCGGATGCGGCGCGCCTTCGTCGGGGGCGACGCGGTCCCGGCGGAGCTGGTGGAGCAGATGAAGACGGCGTTCCCCGCGGCGGAGGTGTGGACGCTGTACGGGCCGACGGAGGCGACGATCGTCAGCGCCGCGACGTCGGGGCGGGGGAAGGCAGGGTCGGGCGGAGGGGGGATGGGGCGGGCGCTCCCGGGGGAGGGGCTGTACGTGGTGGACGGGAGCGGGAGCCTGCAGCCGGCGGGGGTGCCCGGGGAGCTGTGGATCGGGGGCGCCGGGGTGGCGCGCGGCTACCTGGGACGGGCGGAGCTGACGGCGGAGCGCTTCGTCCCCGACGCCTTCGGGGACGAGGCGGGCGCGCGGCTGTACCGGAGCGGGGACCGGGTGCGGCGCAGGGCCGACGGCGAGCTGGAGTTCCTGGGGCGGACGGACGCGCAGGTGAAGGTGCGCGGCTTCCGCATCGAGCCCGGGGAGGTCGAGGCCGTGCTGGCCGCCCTGCCGCAGGTGCGCGAGGCGGTGGTGGCGGTGCGCGAGGACGCGCCCGGGGAGAAGCGCCTGGTGGGGTACGTGGTGGCGGAGGAGGGGGCGGAAGCCTCGCCCGCGGAGCTGAGGGCGGAGCTGCTGGGCCGCCTCCCGGAGCACATGGTGCCGGGCGCGCTCGTGGTGCTCGACCGCCTCCCGCTGAACGCCAACGGCAAGGTGGACCGCCGCGCCCTCCCCTCGCCGCAGTGGGGAGCGGACGAGGCGTACCTGGCGCCGCGCACGGCGGCCGAGGAGATCGTGGCCGGGATCTGGTCGGCCGTGCTGGGCGTGGAGCGGGTGGGGGTGGAGCAGGGCTTCTTCGAGCTGGGCGGACACTCGCTGCTGGCGACGCGCGTGGTCTCGCGCCTCCGCGAGGAGCTGGGCGTGGAGGTGCCGCTGCGCGCCCTCTTCGAGACGCCGACCGTGGCGGCGCTGGCCGGGCACGTGGAGGCCGCCCTGGGCTCGGAGCGCCCCGCCTCCACGCGCATCCCCCGCCGCGCGGAGGACGGCCCCTCGCCGCTCTCGTTCGCGCAGCAGAGGCTCTGGTTCATCGACCAGCTCGACCCCGGGAGCCCCACCTACAACATGCCGGTCGCGCTGCGGGTCCGCGGCGAGCTGCGCCCCGCGGCGCTGGAGCGGGTCCTCGCCGCGGTCATCCGCCGGCACGAGGCGCTGCGGACCGTGTTCGCCTCCGCCGGCGGCGAGCCCGTGCAGGTGGTCCGCGCTCCCGGGCCAGTCGGCGTCCCCGTGGCCGACCTGCGGCACCTCCCGGAGGAGGCGCGCGAGGCCGAGGCGCTGCGCCTGGCCGCCGGGGAGTCCGCGCGCCCCTTCGACCTGGCGGCCGGCCCGCTGCTGCGCGCCGCCGCGGCGCGGCTCGGCGGGCAGGAGTGGGTGGTGCTCTTCACCATGCACCACATCGTCTCCGACGGCTGGTCCATGGGGGTGCTGGTGGGGGAGGTGTCGGAGCTGTACGGGGCGCTGCACGAGGGGCGCGAGCCCCGGCTCCCGGAGCTCCCGGTGCAGTACGCCGACTACGCCGCCTGGCAGCGCTCCTGGCTCACGGGCGACGTGCTGGAGGCGCAGCTCGCCTGGTGGCGGGAGCGCCTCGCCGGGGCCCCGCCGCTGCTGGAGCTGCCGACGGACCACCCGCGGCCCCAGGTGCAGGACGCGCGCGGAGGGATCGTCCCGATCGCGCTCCCCCCGGAGCTGTCGCGGACCCTCGAGGCCCTGTCGCGGCGGGAGGGGGTGACGCTCTTCATGACCCTCCTGGCCGGGGTGCAGCTTCTCCTGGCCCGCTACTCGGGGGAGGAGGACGTCCTCGTCGGCTCCCCCATCGCCAACCGGACGCGCGCGGAGACGGAGCCGCTGATCGGCTTCTTCGTCAACACGCTGGTGATGCGCACCGACCTCGCCGGCGACCCGACCGTGCGCGGGCTGCTGGGCCGGGTGCGCGCGGCGGCGCTGGGGGCGTACCAGCACCAGGACCTCCCCTTCGAGCGGCTGGTGGAGGAGCTGGCGCCGGAGCGCAGCCTGGCGCACTCCCCCCTGTTCCAGGTGCTCTTCGCCCTGCAGAACGCGGCGGCGGGGGAGCTGCGCCTCGGGCCCGTGGAGATGGAGCCGGTGGAGACGGGGCGCGACACGGCCAAGTTCGACCTGACCTTCTCGGTAGCGCCCGGGGAGCGCATCGCCGGGAGCGTGGAGTACCGGACGTCGCTCTGGGAGCGCTCGACCGTCGAGCGCATGGTGCGGCACCTGGAGGCGGTGCTCCGGGGGATGGCCGCGGAGCCGGAGACGCGGATCTCCGGGCTGGAGCTGCTGGACGGGGCGGAGCGCGCGCAGGTGCTCCACGCCTGGAACGCGACGGAGACCGAGTACCCGGTCGAGGGCGGCCTCGCCGCCCTCTTCGAGGCGCAGGCCGCCCGGACACCGGACGCCCCCGCGGTCGTCTTCCTGGACCGGTCGCTGAGCTACGCCGAGCTGGAGCGGGAGGCGAACCGCCTCGCCCGCCACCTCCTCGCCCTGGGCGTCGGCCCGGACGCGCGGGTGGGGCTGTGCGTGGAGCGCTCGCTGGAGATGGTCGTGGGCGTGCTGGCCGTTCTCAAGGCCGGCGCGGCGTACGTCCCCCTCGACCCGGCGTACCCCGCCGAGCGCCTGGCGTACATGCTGGAGGACTCCGGCTCCCGGGTGCTCCTGACGCAGGAGCGGCTCCTCGGCCGGCTCCCCGCGCACGGGGCGCGGACCGTCCGCCTCGACCGGCCCCTGGAGGGAGAGGTCCCGGCCGGTGCGCCGCGCGTCGCGGTCTCCCCCGACGACCTGGCGTACGTCATCTACACCTCGGGCTCCACCGGACGCCCCAAGGGCGTCGCGATGACGCAGCGGCCCCTGCTCAACCTGATCGCCTGGCAGCTCCGGGAGTGGAGCCACCGCCCGGCGGCGCGCACGCTCCAGTTCTCCTCCATCAGCTTCGACGCCTCCTTCCAGGAGATGCTCTCCACCTGGGGCTCCGGGGGCACGCTGGTGGTGGTCTCCGAGGAGACGCGCGTCGACATGGCGGCGCTGGCCCGGCTGGTCCACCGGGAGCGGATCGAGCGGATCTTCCTCCCGTTCATCGCCCTCCAGCACCTGGCCGAGGCGGCGCTGGAGCAGGGGATCGTCCCGGACGCGCTCCGCGAGCTGATGACGGCGGGCGAGCAGCTGCGGGTGACGGAGCAGATCCGCCGCTGGCTGGAGGCCGTGCCGGAGTGCGAGCTGGTCAACCTGTACGGACCCTCGGAGACGCACGTCGTCTCGGCGCTCAGGCTGTCGGGAGAGCCGGCGGGGTGGCCGGCGCTCCCCAGCATCGGCCTGCCGATCTCGAACACGCAGCTGTACGTGCTGGACGCGTCGCTCCGGCCGGCGCCGCTGGGCGTCCCCGGGGAGCTCTTCCTGGGCGGCGACAACGTGGCGCGCGGGTACCTGGGCCGCCCCGACGCGACGGCGGAGCGGTTCGTCCCGGACCCCTTCGGCCGGGCGGGAGCGCGGATGTACCGCTCGGGCGACCGCGCGCGCTGGCGGGCGGGCGGGGAGGTGGAGTTCCTGGGACGCGTGGACCAGCAGGTCAAGGTGCGCGGCTTCCGGATCGAGCCCGGCGAGGTGGAGGCGGCGCTGGAAGGGCACCCGGCGGTGCGCCGGGCGCTGGTGGACGCGCGCGAGCACGCCCCGGGCGACCGGCGGCTGGTGGGCTACGTCGTCCCGGAAGAGGGGACCGGGGCGCCGGCCGCGTCGGAGCTGCGGAGCTTCCTCGGGGAGCGCCTCCCGGAGCACATGGTGCCGGGGGCGTTCGTGGTGCTGGAAGCCTTCCCGACGACCCCGAGCGGGAAGATCGACCGCCGCGCCCTCCCGGCGCCGGACGCGCCGGACGGCGAGGCGTACGCCGCGCCGCGGACTCCCGCGGAAGAGGTGCTGGCGGGGATCTACGCCGGGGTGCTCGGCCTGGAGCGGGTGGGGGCGCGGGACGGCTTCTTCGCGCTGGGAGGGCACTCCCTGCTGGCGACGCGGGCGATGTCGCGCATCCGGGAGGCGTTCGGGGTGGAGGTGCCGCTCCGCACGCTCTTCGAGGCGCCCACGGTGGCCGCGCTCGCCGGGCGCGTGGAGGCGCTGCGCGGCACCGGCGCCGCGCCCGCGCCGCCGGTGGAGCGGGTCCCGCGCGAGGCGCCGCTCCCGCTCTCCTTCGCGCAGCAGCGGCTGTGGCTGGTGGACCGGCTGGAGCCGGGGAGCCCCGCCTACAACATGCCCTTCGCGCTGCGCCTGCGCGGCACGCTGGACACCGGCGCGCTGCGGGCCGCCCTGGACGCGCTGGTGGAGCGGCACGAGACGCTGCGCACCACGTTCGCGGAGCAGGGCGGCGGCCCCGTGCAGGTGATCGGTCCGCCCGCGCCCGCCGCCCTGGCGGAGCTGGACCTGCGCGGCCTCCCCGACCCGGAGCGGGAGGCGGAGCGCCTGGCGGCGGAGGAGGCGCTCCGTCCCTTCGACCTGGCGCGGGGGCCCCTGGCGCGCGGCACGCTGCTGCGCCTGGGCGAGGACGAGCACGTGCTCTGCTTCACGCTGCACCACGTGGTGAGCGACGGCTGGAGCATGGACGTGCTGGTGCGCGAGGTCTCCGCGCTCTACGCCGGCGAGCCGCTCCCGGAGCTCCCGGTGCAGTACGCCGACTTCGCGGTGTGGCAGCGCGCCTGGCTGCGCGGCGACGTGCTGGAGGCACAGGTCGGCTTCTGGAGGGACCACCTGGCCGGGGCGCCGCCGCTCCTGGAGATCCCCACGGACCGCCCGCGCTCCGCGGGGCTGGGCGCGCGGGGGGGGAGCCACGAGATCGCGCTCCCGGCCGCGGTGTCGCGGGAGCTGAGGGCGCTCTCCCGGCGTGAGGGGACGACGCTGTTCATGACGCTGCTGGCCGCCTGGCAGGCGCTGCTGTCGAAGTACGCCGGGGAGGAGGACGTGGTGGTCGGCACCCCGATCTCGGGGCGGAACCGGCGCGAGGTGGAGGGGCTGATCGGCTTCTTCGTCAACATGCTCCCCCTGCGCGCCGACCTGGCGGGAGACCCCACCTGGCGCGAGCTGCTGGGCCGGGTGCGTGAGACGGCGCTGGGCGCCTACGACCACCAGGACGTCCCCTTCGAGCGCCTGGTGGACGAGCTGGCCGTGGAGCGGAGCCTCCTGCACACGCCGCTCTTCCAGGCGACCTTCGCGCTGCAGACGCCGGGCGCGGACGAGCGCCTCTCGCTGGGCGAGGTGGGGCTGGAGCCGTTCGGGGCGGGAGCGGGAGTCGCCCGGTTCGAGCTGGACCTGGCCTTCCGGGACGACGGGGAAGCGCTCGCGGGCGCGCTCACCTACCGCGCCGGGCTCTTCGAGGCGGAGACCGTCGCGCGGATGGCGGGGCACCTGGAGACCCTGCTGGAGGCGATGGCCGCCGACCCGCGGCGGCGCCTGTCGGAGGCCTCGCTGCTGCGCGGCGCCGAGCGCGCCCGGGTGCTGGAGGCGTGGAACGCCCCCGCGGCCGGGCTCCCCCACGAGTGCGTCCACGAGGCCTTTGCCGCGCAGGCGGCCCGCACCCCCGACGCGCCGGCCCTTCTCTTCGGCAAGGAGGTCCTCGGCTACGCCGAGCTGGACGCGCGCGCCAACCGGCTCGCCCACCTCCTGCGCCGGCGCGGCGTCGGGCCCGACGTGCGGGTGGCCGTGTGCCTGGAGCGGAGCCCGGAGCTGGTCGTCGCCCTCCTGGCCGTCCTCAAGGCCGGCGGCGCCTACGCCTGCCTCGACCCGGAGCTCCCCCCCGCGCGCCTGGCCCTCCTGGTGGCCGACCTCGCCGCGCCCCTGGTGCTGAGCCGCGCGCCGCTGCGCGAGCGCCTCCCCGAGGACGTGGACGTGCTCTGCCTGGACACGCAGCGGGACCTCCTCTCCCGCGAGCTGTCCACCCCGCCCGCGGTGGAGGTCACGCCCGAGCACCTCTGCTACGTCATCTACACCTCCGGCTCCACGGGCACGCCCAAGGGCACCGAGGTCCCGCACCGGGCCGTCGCCGGCTTCTTCCGGGACGCGGAGTACGCGCGCTTCGACGCGGGCGAGACGCTGCTGCAGCACTCCTCCGTCTCGTGGGACGCGCTGACGCTGGAGCTGTGGCCGGCGCTGCTGACCGGGGGCCGCTGCGTGCTGTACCCGGGGCGGAGCCTGGACCCGGAGGGGCTGGCGCGGGAGGTGGAGCGGCACGGGGTGACGACGCTGTGGCTGACGGCGGCGCTCTTCAACCTGGTGGTGGACACCCGGCCGGAGATGCTGGCGGGGGTGCGCCAGGTGCTGACCGGGGGCGAGGCGGTCTCGGCGGCGCACCTGAGGCGCGCGCGGGAGCTGCACCCGCACCTGCGGCTGGTGAACGGGTACGGGCCGAGCGAGTGCACGGTGTTCGTGAGCTGCCACGTGGTGGGGGAGGAGGTCGGGGCGGGGGAGGTGCCGATCGGGCGCCCCGTGGGGGACCGGCGGGTGTACGTGCTGGACGGGTGGGGGGAGCCGGTGCCGGTGGGGATGCCGGGGGAGCTGTACGTCGGCGGGCCCGGGGTGGCGCGCGGCTACCTGGGGCGCCCGGAGCTGACGGCGGAGAAGCTCGTCCCCGACGCCCTCGGGGAAGAGCCCGGCGCCCGGCTGTACCGCACGGGAGACCGTGCCCGCTGGCTCGCCACGGGGGAGCTGGAGTACCTGGGGCGGATGGACGCGCAGGTCAAGATCCGCGGGTTCCGGATCGAGCCCGGGGAGGTGGAGGCCGCCCTCCTGGAGCAGGACGGCGTGCGGGAGGCGGTGGTGGCGGTGCGGGAGGACGCGCCGGGGCAGAAGCGCCTGGTGGGCTACGTGGTGGCGGAGGAGGGAGCGGAGCTTTCCGGGGCGGGGCTGCGCGAGCGGCTGTCGGGCCGGCTCCCGGAGTACATGGTGCCGGGTGCGTTCGTGGTGCTGGCCCGGCTCCCGCTGAGCGCCAACGGCAAGGTCGACCGGCGGGCGCTCCCCGCGCCGCCGGAGGGCGCCGGGGAGGCGTACGTCGCGCCCCGCACGGCGACGGAGGAGGTGCTGGCGGGGATCTGGGCGGAGGTGCTGGGGCTGGAGCGGGTGGGGGTGGAGACCGGCTTCTTCGAGCTGGGGGGGCACTCCCTGCTGGCGACGCAGGTGGTGTCGCGGGTGCGGCAGGCGCTCGGGGCGGAGGTGCCGCTGAAGGCGCTCTTCGAGGCGCCCACAGTGGCCGGGCTGGCCGCGCGCGTGGAGGCGCTGCGGGGCCCGGGCGCCGCGACCCTCCCCGTGCGGCGGGTCTCGCGCGAGGAGCCGCTCCCGCTCTCGTTCGCGCAGCAGCGGCTCTGGCTGGTGGACCGGATCGATCCGGGGAGCGCCGCCTACAACGTCCCCGTGGCGCTGCGGCTGCGCGGGCCCCTGGACGTGGAGTCGCTGCGGGCCAGCCTGGACGCGCTGGTGCGGCGGCACGAGACGCTGCGCACCACGTTCGCGGAGCAGGGCGGCGCGCCCGTGCAGGTGATCCATCCCCCCGCCCCCGTGCCGCTCCGGGTCGTCGATCTCGGGAGCGCCGCCGAAGCGCTCCGGGAGGCGGAGCGCCTCGCGGACGGGGAAGCGCTGCGGCCGTTCGACCTGGCGCGCGGTCCGCTGCTGCGCGGCACGCTGCTCCGCCTGGGCGAAGAGGACCACGTGCTCCTCTTCACGCTGCACCACGTGGTGAGCGACGGCTGGAGCATGGGAGTGCTGGTGCGCGAGGTCTCGGCGCTCTACGCCGGCGAGCCCCTCCCGGAGCTTCCGGTGCAGTACGCCGACTACGCCGTCTGGCAGCGCGAGTGGCTCCGCGGCGAGGTCCTGGAGGAGCAGATCGGCTGGTGGAAGGAGCGCCTGGCCGGCGCTCCCCCGGTGCTGGAGATCCCGGTCGACCGGCCGCGCGCCCCGGGGCAGAGCCCGGGCGCGGAGATCTACGCCTTCGGCCTCTCGCCCGAGCTGTCGCGCGGGCTGCGGGAGCTGTCCCGCCGCGAGGGGGCGACGCTGTTCATGACCGTGCTGGCCGCCTGGCAGGCGCTCCTGGGGCGCTACGCGGGGCAGGAGGACGTGGTCGTGGGGAGCCCCGTCGCGGGCCGGACCCGGCGCGAAGTGGAGGGGCTGATCGGCTTCTTCGTCAACATGCTCGCCCTGCGGGCCGACCTGTCGGACGACCCCGCCTGGGCCGAGCTGCTGGGGCGGGTGCGGGAGACGGCGCTCGGAGCGTACGACCACCAGGAGCTGCCGTTCGAGCGCCTGGTGGAGGAAGTGGGCGTGGAGCGCAGCCTGACGCACGCGCCGCTCTTCCAGACCACCTTCGCGCTGCACCGCGCCGGCGGGGACGACGGGCTGCGCCTGGACGGCGTGGCGCTGGAGCCGTTCGGAGGCGGCGGGCGCGTCGCCCAGTTCGACCTGGAGCTGACGGTGAGCGAGGCGGGGGAGGCGCTGGGAGGAGCGCTCGTCTACCGTCCGGCGCTCTTCGAGGCCGCGACCATGGCGCGCCTGGCCGGGCACCTGGAGAGCGTGCTGGAGGCGATGGCCGCCGACCCGCGGCGGCGCCTCTCGGAGCTGTCGCTGCTGCGCGGGGCCGAGCGCGCGCAGGTGCTGGAGGCGTGGAACGCCACCGCCGCCGCATACCCCCGCGAGCGCTGCATCCACCACCTGTTCGCCGCGCAGGCGAGCCGCACGCCGGAGGCGGTGGCGGTCGTCTGCGTGGACGGAGCGCTGACCTACGCCGAGCTGGAGCGCCGCTCCGACCGGCTGGCGCACCGGCTGGTCGGGCTGGGCGTGGGGCCGGAGAGCCGCGTGGGGCTCTGCCTGGACCGCGGCGTGGAGATGGTGGTGGCGCTGCTGGGCGTCCTCAAGGCCGGCGGCGCCTACCTGCCGCTGGACCCGTCCTACCCGGCCGAGCGGCTCGCCTACATGCTGGCCGACTCGGGCGCGTCCGTGCTCCTGACGCAGGAGAGCCTGGCCGGCCTGTTCCAAGGCTTCGGGGGCGAGATCGTCGCGCTCGACACGGCCGAGGTCCAGGGCGCCGTTGCAGGCTGTCCCCTGTCCCCTGTTCCCTGTCCCCTCTCTGCCGCGTACGTGATCTACACCTCGGGCTCCACGGGGCAGCCCAAGGGAGTGGCCGTCCCGCACCGCGCCGTCGTGAACTTCCTCGAGTCCATGCGTGCGCGGCCGGGGCTCTCGGCGGGGGACACCCTGCTGGCGGTGACGACGCTCTCCTTCGACATCGCGGCGCTGGAGCTGTTCCTGCCGCTGACGACCGGCGCGCGGGTGGTGGTCGCCGACCGGGAGACCGCCTCCGACGGGGAGCGGCTGCGCGACGCGCTGGCGGCGAGCGGGGCGACGGCCATGCAGGCGACCCCGGCGAGCTGGCGGATGCTGCTGGAGGCGGGGTGGGAGGGGACGCCGGGGCTGAAGGCGCTCTGCGGAGGCGAGGCGCTCCCGCGGGAGCTGGCGGAGCGGCTGGGGGCGCGCTGCGGCGAGCTGTGGAACCTCTACGGGCCCACGGAGACGACCATCTGGTCGGTCGCCCGGCGCGTGGAGCCCGGGGCGGGGGCGGTGCCCATCGGGGCGCCGATCGCCAACACGCAGGCCTACGTGCTGGACGGGAGCCTGGAGCCGGCGCCGGTGGGCGTGGCCGGAGAGCTGTACATCGGGGGAGACGGGGTGGCGCGCGGCTACCTGGGGCGGCCGGAGCTGACGGCGGAGCGCTTCGTCCCCGACGGCTTCTCCTCCGTGCCGGGGGCGCGCCTGTACCGGACGGGGGACCGGGTGCGGTGGCGGGCGGACGGGGAGCTGGAGTACCTGGGTCGCACCGACCACCAGGTCAAGGTGCGGGGCTTCCGCATCGAGCTGGGGGAGGTCGAGGCGGCGCTGTGCGCCCTGGCGCAGGTGCGCGAGGCGGTGGCCGTGGCGCGCGAGGACGCGTCCGGCGACCGTCGCCTGGTGGGGTACGTGGTGCCGGAAGCGGGCGTGGAGGTGTCGCCGTCGGCGCTGCGCGCGGAGCTGCGGGAGCACCTGCCGGAGCACATGGTGCCGTCGGCGCTGGTGGTGCTGGAGCGGCTCCCGCTGACCGCCAACGGGAAGACCGACCGGCGGGCGCTCCCGGCGCCGGAGTGGGGGGCCGGGGGTGCGTACGTGGCCCCGCGCACGGCGACCGAGGAGGTGCTGAGCGGGATCTGGGCCGAGGTGCTGGGGCTGGAGCGGGTAGGGGTGGAGGACGGCTTCTTCGAGCGGGGCGGCCACTCGCTGCTGGCCACGCAGGTGGTCTCCCGCGCGCGGCAGGCGCTCGGGGTGGAGGTGCCGCTGCGGGCGCTCTTCGAGGCGCCCACCGTCGCCGCGCTGGCCGAGCGCGTCGAGATCCTCCGGGCTCGGGCGCCGCGGCCGCACCGCCGCTGGAGCGCGTCCCGCGCGACCTTCGCTGCCGCTCTCCTTCGCGCAGCAGCGGCTGTGGATCGTGGACCGGCTGGAGCCGGGGAGCCCCGCCTACAACATGCCGTGTCGCGCTGCGCCTGCTCGGCCCGCTGGACACGTCGGCGCTGCGGGCCGCCCTGGACGCGCTGGTGCGGCGGCACGAGACGCTGCGCACGGTCTTCGCCGAGGGCGACGGCGGCCCCGTGCAGGTGATCGGTCCGCCCGCTCCGGTCCCGCTCCGGGTCGTCGACCTGCGGGATGCGGCGGACGCGCTCCGGGAGGCCGGACGCCTGGCCGCGGAGGAAGCGCTGCGCCCGTTCGACCTGGCGCACGGCCCGCTTCTGCGGAGCACGCTGCTGCGCCTGGGCGGGACGACCACGTGCTCCTCTTCACCCTGCACCACGTCGTCAGCGACGGCTGGAGCATGCAGGTGCTGGTGCGCGAGGTCTCCGCCCTCTACGCCGGCGAGCCGCTCCCGGAGCTCCCGGTGCAGTACGCCGACTACGCCGTCTGGCAGCGCCGCTGGCTGCCGGCGAGGTGCTGGAGGCGCAGATCGGCTTCTGGCGCGAGCAGCTGGCGGCGCCCCGCGCTCCTGGAGCTGTCCACGGACCGTCCGCGGCCGGCGGGGCAGAGCCCGCGCGCGGACAGGCACCTCTTCGAGCTCTCCGCGGAGACCGCCGGCGCGCTGCGGGCGCTCTCCCGGCAGGAGGGAGCGACGCTGTTCATGACCGTGCTCGCCGCCTGGCAGACGCTCCTGGGGCGCTACGCGGGGCAGGAGGACGTGGTCGTGGGGAGCCCCGTCGCGGGGCGGACCCGGCGCGGAGATGGAGGGGCTGATCGGCTTCTTCGTCAACATGCTCGCCCTGCGCGCCGACCTGTCGGACGACCCCGCCTGGGTCGAGCTGCTGGCCCGGGTGCGGGAGACGGCGCTCGGCGCGTACGACCACCAGGAGCTCCCCTTCGAGCGGCTGGTGGAGGAGCTGGACGTGGAGCGGAGCCTCACCCACGCGCCCGTCTTCCAGGCGACCTTCGCCCTCGGACCGCGTCGCCGCGGACCGCGCGGCTGCGCCTGGGCGACGTGGAGACGGAGCCGTTCGGGAGCGGCCCCGCCGAGGCCAAGTTCGACCTGGACCTGACCCTGCCGGGACGACGGCGAAGCGCTCGCGGGCGCGCTCTCCTACCGCGCGGCGCTCTTCGAAGCGGCCACCATCGCGCGCATGGCGGGGCACCTGGAGACGCTCCTGGAGGGGGTGGCGTCCGGGCCGAGGCGGCGCTGTCGGAGCTGTCGCTGCTGCGCGACGGCGAGCGGGCGCAGCTCCTGGCCGGGTCGAGGGCGGAAGCCGTCCGGCACCGTCGGCGTGCGTGCACGAGCTGTTCTCGGCGCAGGCCGCGGCCACGCCCGACCTGACGGCGGTCGCGGGCCACGGCGGGGCGCTCACCTACGCGGAGCTGGAGCGCCGGCGCCAACCGGCTCGCCCACCACCTGCGGCGGCGCGGCGTCGGGCCGGAGACCCGCGTGGGCGTCTGCCTGGAGCCCGGCGCGGAGCTCGTCGTCGCCGTGCTGGCGATCCTCAAGGCCGGCGGCGCCTACGTGCCGCTGGACCCGGCGTATCCCGCCGAGCGGCTGGCCTACACCCTCTCCGACTCCGGCGCCTCGGTCCTCCTCACGCGCTCGGCGCTCCTGGACGCGCTCCCCGCCTTCGCGGGGGAGGTTGTCCGCCTGGACGCGGACGGGAACGGTCGCGCGCGAGCCGGACGGGGCACCGCGGAGCGGGGTGGACGCGCGCAACGCCGCGTACGTCGTCTACACCTCCGGCTCCACCGGCCGTCCCAAGGGAGTGGTCGCTGGAGCACGCCGGCCTGGCGAACATGCTGCTCGGCACCCGGAGGCCTTCGGGCCCGGCGCCGGCGGCGGCGGTTCCCGGCCACGGCGAGCTACGCCTTCGACATCTGGGCCTTCGAGGTCTTCGC
>CAVTCB010000024.1:0-652891 GCA_963733105.1 uncultured Gemmatimonadales bacterium
CCAACGTGCTCGTCAACAACGCCGGCGGCCAGTTCGTGGCGCCGGCCGAGGAGATCGACCTGAAGGGCTGGCGTGCGATCCACCGCCTCGCGGTCGACGCCGCCTGGGATCTGACCCAACAGGTGGCCACCCGCTCGATGATTCCGGGCGCCGGCGGGCTGATCGTCTTCATCGGGTTCTCGCCGCGCCGCGGGATACCAGGTTCGCGCCCGCGGCGGCCGCTCGCGCCGCGCTCGAGAACCTCGCGGCGGGTCTCGCCCTGGAGTGGGGGAAACATTCGATCCGCTCGGTCTGCGTCGTCCCGGGCAACATCGAGACCGAGGGCCTGGAGGGCTACGGGCCGGACGCGCTCGAGGCTTCGCGGAAGCAGGTGCCGCTGGGCCGGCTGGGCCGCCCGGAGGAGGTCGGGGAGACGATCGCCTTTCTCGCCACCGGCGGGGGCGGCTACGTGAGCGGGACCAGCGTGGTCGTGGACGGCGGGCTCGACGCCTGGGGCGTCGGCCAGCCGGGCTGAGCTTCAGGCCATTCGAGGAACCGACCGGGCCACGAAAGGCACGGTCCGGGCCTCGCCCAGAATCGATGCTGCTCCTGTCAATCGAAACACTCGATTCAGGAGGAAACGACAGTGAACAGCACCAACACCAGCACCACGAGTCACCGGATCCGCAGGTTTCTGCCGATCGCCATGATCGTTGCGATGGGGGCCATCCTCGTCGCCCCGAGCTCCAGCATGGCCTTCCGATTCGGTTCTGAGCTCACCGGCGAGACCCAGCCCTCGAACGCGGGCGACGGTCACGAGTGTGTTTCGAACCCCGGTGTCTGCACATGGGGAATGGGCGAGGCCTACGGGCGTCCCGACGGTGGCGAGAAGTCGCCGTACAAGGGCCGGCTCAGAGCATTCGCCTGATCGCCCAGGTGCCCGGCACCTTCCGGCTGCAGATCCTGAAGTTCGCGGCCAACGGTGACGCCAAGGTGGTCAGGAACGGTCGGGTCGTCAACTACGACGGTCAGCCTGACAACGCGGATTGGACGATCCCTACGTGATCGAGTCCTTCCGCACCAACATCCCGATCAAGAAGGGGCAGCGCCTCGGCATCAAGACGTCGAGCACTTCCCTGGTGCGTTGCAGCTCCGGTGGGCCCAACTCGCTCATCTGGACGCCTCCGCTCGCGCTCGGTGCCCTGTTCGCACCGCCCGACGCGGATGACGGTTGCTGGCTGCTGCTCGAGGGAATCGGCAAGCGCTACAAGAAGCACTAGGCACGATCCCGCGCAACCGCAGCGACGAGGGCCTCCGGGCCCTCGTCGTCGTTCTGGGGGCATCGATAATCAGGATCGATGGCGAAGCGCAGACGCAAGCGCCGCGACAAGGCGCCGGTGGAGACGGCCGACTACACGGATCCCGAGGGCAACGTGCTGACGCTGCGCTGCTCGCTCAGCGCGGGCACCATCCGCAAGATCGGCGAGGGCCGACAGCGAGCGGCCGACTCCACCGACGACGTCTGGCGGCGGCGCAACGAGATCCTGTTCGAGCGCCTCGCGGTCAACTGGGAAATCGCCGGGCTGCCGCTGGATCGACCAGAAGATGCTGGTCGGCCGCTTTCGCATGGCCGACGACGAAACCCGGCGCTGGGTGGCGCAGACGATCGCGACGCACCTCGAGCAGCACATTCCCGAGCTGGCCTGAGCCGCTAGCGTCGCTTCTTGCGGCGAACGATCCTGAAGTTGAGCGTGGCCGGGGTGGGATCGGTCAACCCGACCCCATCGATCGCCCGTGCCGACACGGTGTGGCGACCGCGCCGAAGCCTTGGTGTCAGGAACGAGGGCGGGCAGCGGAACCAGGCGCCGGAGTCGACCCGGCAGGAGAACCTCGCCCCCGACTCGTTCGAGGCCAGCGCGAACCGCACGGCCCTCCTGGGCTTACGCGTCCGGTACCGGCGCCGCCCCGCCACGGTGGTGTTCGGTGCGACGGTGTCGACGGAGAACTCGAGCAGGGCCGGGGACGGGTCGACGTTGTTGCTGGTGTCGAACGCGCGCACCCGGAGGGTGTGCGGGCCGTCCTCGAGGGGCGGGGTCGTCCAGGGCGAGGTGCAGCTGCTCCCGGTCGGGCCGTCGATCGAGCAGGTGAAGCTCGCGGCCGGCTCGCCGACCGGACCGAAGACGAAGGTGGGGGTCGGGTCGCTGGTCGGCCCGCCCGGCGAGTAGATCCGGGTGTCGGGGTCGTCGGTGTCCTCCGGCGCGCAGCCCGGCGTCCCGAAGAAGGCGCAGAGGAAGACCGAGTCGTAGGTGTTCCAGTGGGTGTCGAGGTAGCTGGAGGACGCCGGGCTCGGGCTCATGTAGTCGTTGCGGCCGCAATCGAGGGCTTCGTGGGTGGACGAGTACGGCGAGGCGGCGCAGGGGAAGGTCAGGTCCTCGGGGCCGCCGAATGGCCCGCCGTCGGCGTAACACATCAGGTCCCATTCGTCGAAGCAGTGGGCGAAGTCGGTCGCGCGCGGGGCGCTGTTCTGGACCGCGCCCAGCGTGTGGGTGATCTCGTGGATCACGGTTCTCGTGTGGAAGTAGCTGGTCAGTCCCTCCGGGAAGGCCTGGGCGGAGCCCTGGAAGTCCGTGCCCCCGAATCCGTAGACGACGGCGAAAAGCCCGCCGCCGTTGTGGGCCGCGCCACCGGGATCGTCATCGTCGAGGCGGATCGCCTGTCCTCCAGCGTCCGGCCGCGTCACCCAGTCTGCGTAGACGAGGAAGTTCCGGTTCCCGAGCGGCCCGGCGTCGTCGAGCCGGTCCTGGACATCCTCGAGCAGGGTGACGAAGGTGCAGTCGCCGGGCGAGAGCAGGCCGCCGCAGGCGCCGGGCGGGCTCTGATAGTGGGACTGGGTCCCGGGCAGGTTCACGGTCTGGATGTCGACGCAGGAGTCGCCCTCGGTGGTCCCGAGGTCGAATCGGATCGACCGGTCGCTCGCCTCCAGCAGGAAGTAGTCGCTCGTCGCTCGCACGCCCGCCTGGATCACGGGTGCGTAGGTGGTGAAGCGGTTGGTGCGGTCCGAGGGACGGGCGTAGACGACCTTGACGTGCGGCGGGGGCGTGTACTGGTCGGCCGTGTTGTCGGTCAAACGGGCCACGCCCGCGCAGGTCGCGTCGGGGCTGCTGAGCGGGATCGGGCCTGAACGCGGCGGCGCTTCCGCGCAGAGGGGAGCGGGTCGGCGTGGGTCTGGAAGCGGCGCATCTCGCCGCCGATCCGCAGACTCACCGTCGTCTCGGCCGGCGAGGCTTCGTCGCCGCCGTGGTGGGCCGCCGTTCCCCCAGGAGCGGCGAGGGTCGCCGTTGTCGTGATGAGCAAGGCGACCATGATCGAGCGCCTACTCATGCCGTCAAGTATTGCGCTCCTCGAGTCGCTCGGCGAGCCTGTTCATTCCCCGCTCCCGTGCCGCCTTGGCGGCGCCCCTGCCAGTTGGTCCGCTTGTCGCGCGGACGACGGATCTTCGCCGGCTGCAGTGTCGCGATCTCCTTGAAGGCGAGCAGGTCCTCGCGGGACCCGGTGAGCGCGAGGCGCAGGCTCTCCCGGGGCTCGCGGATCGCGTTCTCCAGCACCGACTCGAGCGAGCCGTGCGCGGAGCAGCTCGGCGGCGGTCTTCTCGCCGATGCCTTTGGCGCCGGGCAGGCCGTCGGAGGGATCTCCGCGCAACGCGATGAAGTCGGGAACGAGCTCGGGCGGGATGCCGTAGCGGCGCTCGACCTCGGCCGGCCCGATGACCTCCGCTCCCCTGGCACCGCCACGCAGCCAGAGCACGGTCACCGATTCGCTGGCGCACTGGAAGAGGTCGCGGTCGCCCGTGAGGATCAGTGTCCGCCCGCCTGCTTTGTCTTCGGACCCCGCATATGTGTAGAGCAGATCGTCCGCCTCCATCTCGGAGTGCGCGATCCTCCAGCCGAATGGCTCGAAGAAGGCAGGAACCTCTTCGAACTGCCAGTCGAGCGCGCCGGGTAGCGGCTCGGAACGGTCTGCGTGGTAGCCGGGGTAGAGCTCGACGCGGTACGCGGCGGCGTCCGGCCCCATGCAGAGGACGACCGCGCGCGGGATCCCACTCCGCCACGATCGCCAGCACCGTGTTCGCGGTGCTGAGAAGGGCGTTTACCGGGCGTTTCGCACCGTCGGTGATCGACTTTGGCAGCCCGTAGAAGCCGCGGAAGAGCAGGTACGGCGTGTCGATGACGAGCAGGGGAGCGCGGCTCATGGTCGCTTGCGGACGTGAGCGGCGGTCGAGGTCGGCCGGGGAGGGCACGCCGAGCAGCGCCAGGGCCAGCTCGCAGCTCGTCGGTCGCAGGAACGCCGAGGGCCCGCTCGACACCGGCCTGGCCGTTGGCGGCGAGGCCCCACAGGGCCGCCGCCCGACACAGCACCGCGTTGGCGCCCGATCGCCAGCGCGACGGCGACGTCGGTGCCGCGGCGGACGCCGCCGTCCATCAGGACCTCGCCTCGGCCATCGACCGCGTCGACGACCTCGTCGAGCACGTCGATGGGGCGGGCGCCGCGTCGAGCTGGCGACCGCCGTGGTTGGAGACAACGACGCCGGCCGCGCCGTGCTCTACCGCCAGCGCGGCGTCCTCGGCGGTCATCGAGCCCCTTGACCAGCACCGGCAGCTCTGTGTCCACGATAAGGGTCTCGGACAGGTCGGTCCACGTGAGTGACGGGTCGATCAGCCCGAACACGTCGGAGACGGTCAGCGCTCCCTCCCGACAGCGGCCTCATCGCCGGGGTGCGGACGTCGGCGGGGATCTCGAAGCCCGTGCGGAGGTCGCGTTCGCGGCGGCCCGCATACGGGGCGTCCACCGTCAGCAGGATCGCCTCGAACCCCGCGCTCGGTCGCCTCGTCGAGCAGGGCGCTCGTCACCCCTCGGTCGCGGAAGCAGTAGAGCTGCATGAAGAGCCGGCCTCCGGGCGCGGCCTCGCCGACCTCGGTTGGGGTAGCCGTCGCGAGGGTCGAGAGGCAGATGACGGTCCCGGCGGCTCGCGTGCGGCGTCGCCATCCCGCCTCGCCGTCGGGGTGGGCGAGGCGCTGGAAGGCGACGGGCGCCACCAGGATCGGCGTCGTCGACCTCGGCGCCGAGCACGGTGGCCCGGGTGGTGACCTCGGACACGTCGACCAACACCCGCGGCCGCAGCTCCCACTCGCCGAAGGCCTCGCGTTGCGGCGCACGGTCCGCTCGTCGCCGGCGCCGCCCGCGTAGTAGCCGTGGGCGCCCGGCTCGAGGGCCTCGGCTGCGGCGCCTCGAGGTCGGCGATGTTGACGGGCTCGGTCAAACCGTGGCTAGTCTGCCGGGCCGTGGATCACAGGGTCGTGCCGATCACGCCGGAACTCGTCGATGACGCCGCCGATGCGGTGGCGAGCGGCTTCGCCGACAACGAGATCTGGGTCTGGATGCTCAATGGCGAGAAGCGCGTTCGCCGGGTGCTCCCCCGCCACTACCGGGCGATGCGTCCGCCACATCTACGT
Organism: uncultured Gemmatimonadales bacterium; assembly: GCA_963733105.1. Taxonomy (GTDB): domain Bacteria; phylum Gemmatimonadota; class Gemmatimonadetes; order Longimicrobiales; family Longimicrobiaceae; genus JAFAYN01. Next base: position 5,490 of record CAVTCB010000024.1, read on the forward strand.
CACCGCCGGGTCGGCCTGGTCCACTACCGTCACCTGGGCGGGGCCTTCTGGTACCCGCCCGGGACCCTCGACCTCACCCTCAGCGAGCGCTTCTGGGAGATCGGCTCGATGATGCCCCGCGCTCTGAGCAGCATGGGGCGCGCGGCGCGCTTCGATCAGCTGGTGCACGACAACCGGCCCAAGGAGCCGCATTGGTACCTGAACGTGCTCTCGGTCGATCCGGCCGCCCAGCGCGGCGGGGTGGGGACGGCGCTGATGGGACCCGGTCTCGCGGGCGCGGATCGCGACGGCCTCGGCGCCTACCTCGAGACCCAACGCAGGTCGAACGTCCCCTTCTACCGGCGCTTCGGCTTCGAGGAGACCGCCGAGGTCAAGCTGCCCGACTCCCCCCCGCTGTGGCTGATGTGGCGCCCGCCGGGGGGCCATCGCTAGGCGCCGGCTCCGAGGCGACCAGCTCGAGCACCGCTTCGGCATACCTCTTGATGAAGGCTGGGCCCACGCCGTGCAGTGCGGCGAGCGCGTCGGGGTCGCGGGGCCGGGTGGTCGCGATCGCGGTCAGGGTCCGGTTGTTGGCGAGCAGTTGCCGGTGTAGGCGGGCTTGCCGCCGGCGGCCTCCAGCCGCCACTGCTTGAGCCGCTCGAAGAGGCCGGAATCGGCCTCGGCGAGCTCCGCGGGCGGAGCTGTCTTCCGCTTCGAGCCCTTACTCCTGGTGGCGAGGGTCGCCGGATCCGGCAACGCGGTCCCGCCCTCGCAGACGTCGCAGCAGCGGCTTCAGCGCGGGGGGGTCGAGTCTCCGAAGTGGTCGAGCAGCGCACGCCGGCGGCAGCGATCGGAGAAGCTGAACGCCTCGACGGCCCGGTAGGCGCGCCAGCCCCGGTCCTGGGGCGACCCGGCAGAGGCTGCGGTCGTCCGCGCCGGGGTCAGGAGGGCGCACCCCCACCTTGACCAGCAGCCGCCCGCCCGGCGCCGGCTCCAGCTCGCAGCATCCCCTCGCGCTCCGCGATCGCGAGCCGGATCCGCTCCGCCTCGTCGCGCGGGTTGTCCATCTCGACGGCGCCGGACTCGGGATCCGCGGCAGCCTGCAGCCTGCGGACGTAGGCGGGTCACGCTCCTGGGGATCGACCTCTTCGCTGCTTGATGAAGCGCACCAGCCGGCCGAGATCCGACCGTTCCGGCCAGCAGGATCTCGCGAGCCGGGATCCCATCCAGCCCGGCGCGGCCCGCCTCCTGGTAGTAGGCCTCGACGCTGGGTCGGGATCGCCCAGTGCCAGACCGAGGCGAACGTTGGCCTTGTCGATCCCCATCCCGAACGCTGACGGCGATCTTCGCCGCCTCCATCGGCCTCAAGCAGTGGGACATCAAGAAGGTGCTGGCGTACTCCACCGTGTCGCAGCTCGGCTTCATGTTCGCGGCGGTGGGGATGGGGGCGTACGTGGCCGGCGTGTTTCACCTGATGACGCACGCCTTCTTCAAGGCCTGCCTCTTCCTGGGGTCGGGCGCGGTGATCCACTCCATGCACCACGCCCTGCACTCCACGCACTCGCACGCCGACGCGCAGGACATGCGCAACATGGGCGGGCTGCGCCGAAGTACCTCCCGGTCACCTTCGCCACCATGGGGATCGCGACGCTCGCCATCGCGGGCGTCCCGCCCTTCGCGGGCTTCTTCTCCAAGGACGAGATCATCGGCGCGGCCTGGCTGGGCGCGGAGGGGCACTCGCAGTTCTCGCGGGCGGAGCTGTTCGGGATCTCCGGGACGGTCTGGATGGGGCTGATCGGCGGGACGCTCACCCTCGCGGCGTTCATGACGGCCTTCTACATGGGCCGCATGATGATCTACACCTTCTTCGGCGAGAACCGCACGGGCGAGGCGGAGCGGCGGCACCTCCACGAGGGGAGCTGGACGCTTACGGTGCCCCTGATCGTGCTGGCGGCGCTCTCCACCCTGGGCGGCTTCCTCAACGTCGAGGAGGAGGTGCCGATCGTGAAGTGGTTCGACTTCGGGCAGGGGGCGGCGCTGCACCACTGGCTGCACCCGGTGATCGCCGGGTCGGAGGACGTGGTCCGCTCCAACCTGGGCGAGATCGCGGAGCCGCACCACGCCTGGTGGCCCATCGTCCTGGCCATCGTCATCGGGCTGGGCGGGCTGGCGCTCGCGTGGGCGCTGCTGTCGCGGCGCCGCCTGGGGACCGCGGAGACGGAGCTGAACTACCGCAACGCGCCGGAGCGGGTGCTCTACCACAAGTACTACGTGGACGAGCTGTACGACCGCGTGGTGGTCCGGCCGGTCGGGGCGCTGTCGCGCTTCCAGGCGGGCTTCGACCGCTACGTGATCGACGGGCTGGTGGACTTCATGGGGCGGATGTCGCAGGGGGTGGGGCTGGCGGCGGGGCGCCTCCAGACCGGCCAGCTGAACACCTACGCCTTCGTCATCATCGTCGGGGTGCTGGTGGTCCTCGGCACCTTCGTGGCACTCTGACGGACAGCGGACGGCAATGAATCTCCAAGGGTTCTACGACAGCCACTGGATTCTCACCTTCCTGATCTTCTTCCCGCTGCTGGGCGCCGTGGCCACGTACGCCGCGGGCGACCGCGGCTCGCGCATGGTGGCGCTGTGGGTGGGGATCGTGGAGTTCCTGGTCTCGCTCCCGCTCTTCTGGACCTTCGACCAGACGGGGAGCTGCCAGCAGCCGAGCACGCGCGGCGGGCTGACCACGCCGGAGCTGGTGGACGTGGCGATGCAGAACTGCGTCGCGGCCCGGTGGCTCCCCGAGTGGGGGATCGACTACCGGCTGGGGATGGACGGGATCTCGCTCTTCATGGTGCTCCTGACCACCCTCCTCCTCCCGCTGATGGTGCTGGGCTCGTGGACCTACATCCGCGAGCGGCAGCGGTGGTTCTACGCCATGCTCCTGGCGCTGACCAGCGGGGTGGTGGGGGTGTTCGTGGCCGTGGACATGTTCCTGTTCTACGTGTTCTGGGAGATCATGCTGATCCCGATGTACTTCCTCATCGGGATCTGGGGCGGGAAGGAGCGCGTGTACGCGGCGGTCAAGTTCTTTTTATATACCGCTTTCGGGTCGCTCCTGATGCTGGTGGCGATCCTGTACATGTTCTTCAAGGCGCAGGCGCTCTTCGGGACGCCCACCTTCTCGTACTTCGACTTCCAGCAGCTCGCCACGCTGATGACGCCGCGCGAGCAGGGGCTCCTGTTCGTCGCCTTCGCGCTGGCGTTCGCCATCAAGGTCCCGGTCTTCCCGTTCCACACCTGGCTCCCGCACGCGCACGTGCAGGCGCCCACCGCCGGCTCGGTGATCCTGGCCGGGGTGCTCCTGAAGATGGGGACGTACGGCTTCCTCCGCTTCGCGCTCCCGCTCTTCCCCATGGCCGCCGCCAGCGACACCGCCATCGGCCTGGCGATGGCGCTGGGGATCATCGGGGTGATCTACGCGGCCATGGTGGCGGCGGTGCAGCCCAACGCCAAGAAGCTGGTGGCCTACACCTCGGTGGCGCACCTGGGCTTCGTGATCCTGGGGATCTTCGCCTTCAACCTGCAGGGGATCCAGGGCGCGCTCCTGGTGATGATCGGGCACGGGCTCTCCACGCCCATGCTCTTCTTCCTGCTGGGGATGCTGTACGAGCGCCGGCACTCGTACGAGATCGACGACTTCGGCGGGCTGGCGGCCTCGGTCCCGGTGTTCGCGGCGATGCTGGTGTTCGCGGCCATGGCCTCGGTGGGGCTCCCGGGGACGGTGGGCTTCCTGTCGGAGTTCCTGGTGCTCCTGGGGACCTTCCGCTCCCACCCGATCGCGGCGCTGATCGCGGCGACCGGGGTGATCTTCGCCGCGTACTACATGCTCCCCATGGTGCAGCGGATCGTCTTCAACGCGCTCCGCTCCCCGGCCAACCGCCACATCCCCGACCTGAACGCCCGGGAGATCCTGGTGCTGGCGCCGCTGGTGCTGCTGATCCTCTGGCTGGGCGTGTACCCGAAGCCGGTCCTGGACCGGATGCACCCCGCCGCGCAGCGCCTGGCCGACGGGATGGAGCAGGCCCGCGCCGCGTACGTGGCCATGCCCCCCTCGGTGGGGGACGTGGCCTCCGCGCCCCGCTGAACCCGAGCCGGTGATCCATGTTTGCTGAACGCGTGCTCGACCTGAGCCGGCAGTCCGACTACTTCTGGGCGCTCCTCCCGGAGATCGTGCTCTCCCTGTGGGCGATGGGGGTGCTCCTGGTGGACGTGTTCCAGAAGGGGAACCGGTCGGAGCCCTCCCGTCCCATGATCCCCTGGCTCTCCATCGCCGGGCTGGCCGTGACGGCGGTGGCGAACGCCATGCTCCTGGGCTTCCGGGAGAGCGGGGAGCCGGGGCTGATCGCGGTGGACACCTTCCGGGTGTTCTCCAACTTCATCTTCCTCCTGGCGGCGGCGCTCTCCCTCTTCGTGTCCATGGGGTACCTGGACCGGAAGGGGATCAACCGGGGCGAGTTCCACGTCCTGGTGCTCTTCGCCACGGTGGGGATGATGCTGATGGGCGGGGCGCGCGACCTGATGATGATGTTCGTCGCGCTGGAGGTGATGTCGGTGTCCATCTACGTGCTGGTGGGCTTCGACCGGATGGACCCGCGCTCCTCGGAGGGGTCGCTCAAGTACTTCCTCCTGGGGGCGTTCTCCAGCGCCTTCTTCCTGTACGGGATCGCGCTCACCTTCGGGGCCACGGGCTCCACCAACCTGGGGGTGATCGGGCCGGGGGTGGCGGAGGGGGTGCGCTCGGGGAGCCTGATGCTCCTGGCGGGGGCGGCGCTGGTGATGGTGGGGCTGGGGTTCAAGGTGGCGGCCATGCCGTTCCACATGTGGACGCCGGACGCCTACGACGGCGCCCCCACCCCGGTGACGGCGCTGATGTCCACCGGGGTCAAGGCGGCGGCGTTCGCGGCCTTCTTCCGGGTGTTCGGGGTGGCGTTCGCGGGGATGTACGAGCACTGGGCCACGGTGGTCTTCTGGCTGGCGGCCATCACCATGGTGGTGGCGAACCTGGTGGCGGCCACGCAGGGGAGCCTGAAGCGGATGCTGGCCTACTCCTCCATCGCGCACGCGGGCTACCTCCTGGTGGCGCTCATGGCGGCGCAGACGGGGGGCGCGGCGGCCTTCCTCTTCTACCTCCTGGTGTACACGCTCATGACGGCGGGCGCCTTCGGGGTGCTGATCGCCAACGGGCGCGGGACGGAGGAGTGGGTCACGCTGGAGGACTTCGCGGGCTTCGGGTGGCGGCACCCGCTCCTGGGGGCGGCCTTCTCGATCTTCCTCCTTTCCCTGGCCGGCTTCCCGCTGACGGCCGGGTTCCTGGGGAAGCTGTTCATCCTGCGCGCGGCCATCGAGGGCGGGCTCCAGGTGCTGGCGGTGATCCTGGTGCTGGCCTCGCTGGTGTCGTACTTCTACTACCTGCGCGTGATCGTGGTGATGTACATGCAGCCCTCCCGCGCCGGAGTGGAGGCGCCGGCCCCCGTCCCCGGGGCGGCGCGCTTCGCGCTGGGGGCCGCGGCGGCGCTGGTGCTCCTCCTCTTCTTCGGCGCCTCGTGGGAGCGCGACGGCCGGCCGGGCGGGCCGCTCGCCTGGGCGCGGGAGAGCGCGGCGTCGCTCACCCCCGCTCCCCAGGCCCCGCTCTACGGGTTCAACCCGTAGCCGGGGCGGGGCCGCGGGGCGCGACAGGAGGGCCCGGCGCGAGGCCGGGCCCTCCTCGTTGCATGCAGCTTGCGTGAGGGCGGTACGGGCTTCGCACGGGGAACGGAAAAGGGGACAGCGATGAAGCAGCGCGACCGGGACAAAGGCGGGGACGGGGACGAGGGGAAGGGGCGGCTGGGCAAGGCCGGCAAGGCGGCGGCGGGGTTCACCGCGGCGGCGCTGGCCGCGTACGGGGTGTACCTGCTGGGCACCTCCCGCGCGCGGCGGCGCCCGGTGACCGAGCTCCCCAACGCGCTCAACCTGCGGCTGGACTACGTCCCCTGGGAGGACGAGCTGCACTACGCCTACTACTCCCGCCGGGGGAAGGGGCGCCCGCTGGTCTTTCTGCACTCCATCAACGCGGTGGCGTCGGCGCACGAGATGCGCCCGCTGGTGCAGCGCTTCCAGCGGGAGAGCGACCGCCCGCTCCTGGCTCTGGAGTGGATGGGCTTCGGGCACAGCGACCGCCCGGACGTGGAGTACACCCCCGCGCTCCTGGAGGACCAGCTGGAGCACTGGCTGGGGCAGGTGGTCCCCTTCGCGGGGGGCGTCGACGTGGTGGGGCTCTCGCTGGGGGCCACCTACGCGGCCGAGGTGGCGCGCCGCCGCCCCGACCTGGTCCGCTCGCTGGTGGCCATCGAGCCCGCGGGGCTGGGGGACGACCCGGCGGAGATCGGGCGGGTGTGGTCGCGCCTCCTCTTCACCCTCCCGGGGGTGCAGCAGGCCTTCTACGACCGGCTCACGAAGCCGGAGGCGCTCTACCGCTTCGCGCGCGACAACCTGTTCACCCCGGAGTTCGGGGTCCCCGAGGAGTACGTGGAGTACGGGGCGGAGACCGCGCGGGTGGAGGGGGCCTCGCGCCCGCTGGACGAGTTCCTGAGCGGGCGCCTCTTCCCGGACTACGCGCGGGAGTCGTTCCGGCGCCTGCGCCAGCCCCTCCTGGTGGTGTACGGGACGGTGGAGGAGCGGCGGATGGAGTCGTTCACCGCGCTCCCCGAGCTGGAAGGCCGCCCGGGGGTGGAGATCGTCCCGATGCAGACCGGCGGCCTCCCGCACTGGGAGCGCGCCGGGGACGTTTTCGAGCGGATCCGCGACTTCCTCGCGCGGGTGGAGGAAGGCGCCGCCGTGGCCTCCACCTGACCGGTCCGCGCCGGTCTTCCGGGCGGGGCCTCCCGGTCCCGCCCGCACCGCCTTTTCCGGAGCACTGAGATGAAGCGAAGCCGTGCGGGCGCCCTCGCGGCGCCGGCGCTCCTGGGCGTCCTGGCGCTCGCGGGGTGCGGGGGCCGGGGCGCGGACAAGGGCGCCGCGGCGGAAAGCGCCGCGGTCGACACCACCAACGCCGGCGCCCTGGACGGCCTCTCCACGCAGCAGATCGAGGCCCAGGCCCAGCCCATGTCGCAGGAGGAGGCCATGCGGCGCGGGATCATCGACACCACCATCCACGTGGAGAGCCTGTCGTCCGACGACAGCATCCTCGCCCGGGTGAACGGGCTCCCCCCCGAGCCCGCGGCCGACACGGCGCCGCCGCCGGCCACGCCGTAAAGGCGCGCCGGGGGCCGGCTTCGGCCGCTCCGGGCTCGCTGGACAGCGGCGGGGCGGGCCGCTATCATACCGCCGCCGGGGAGCCTCCCGGCGGCTGCGCGACACACAGATGCGGAGGAGCTGCGCGTGAAGAGCATCGTTTGCGTGAAGCGCGTCCCGGACACGGAGACGCGCGTTCGCATTGCGGGTGACGGGAGCTCGATCGAGACGGCCGGGGTCAAGTACGTCCTCAACCCGTACGACGAGTTCGCCGTGGAGGCCGCGCTCAAGCACAAGGAGGCGGCGGGGAGCGGGGAGGTGACGGTGGTGACCGTGGGGGGCTCGGAGAGCGCGGAGACGCTGCGCACCGCGCTGGCCATGGGCGCCGACAACGCCCTCCTCCTCAAGACGGGCGGGCCGCTGGAGGGGCTGGCCGTGGCGCGGGCGCTGGCGGAGGAGATCCGCGGGCGCGAGTACGACCTGCTCCTCTTCGGGCTGCGCGCCGTGGACGACGACCTCCAGGCCGTGGGCCCCATGACCGCCGAGCTGCTGGGGATTCCCGCGGCGAGCGCGGTGACGGAGTTCTCGGTGGAGGGCGGGAAGGTGACCGCGCAGCGCGAGGTGGAGGGGGGAACCGAGGTGGTGGAGCTGAAGCTCCCCTGCGCGCTGACCCTCACCAAGGGCGCCTACGAGCCGCGCTACGCCTCGCTCAAGGGGATCATGGCGGCCAAGAAGAAGCCGCTGGAGGAGAAGCCCGCCGCGGCTTCCGCCGGCGGGGCCGCGGCGCAGCAGCTCTCCTATCCCCCGGAGCGCAAGGCCGGCCGCATCGTGGGCCAGGGCGCCGACGCGGTGCCGGAGCTGGTCCGGCTGCTCCGCGAGGAAGCCAAGGTGCTGTAGGGGACAGGGAACAGGGTACAGGGGACAGCAAGAAAACAGCAGTTGCCGTTGCAGGCTGTCCCCTGTCCCCTGTCTACTGTCCCCTTTCCGTTCAACCGACTGAGGAGTCCAAATACATGCCAGGCATTTTCGCGTTCGCGGAGGCCCGCGACGGGCAGCTCCGCAAGGTCGCGCACGAGGTGGTGACGGCCGCCCGCTCCCTGGCCGACGCGCTGGGGACCGAGGTGCACGCGGTCCTCCTGGGCGGCGAGGGGACGGGCGCCGCCGGGGCGGAGCTGGGGCGCTTCGGCGCCGACAAGGTGTTCGTGGGGGAGACGGCGGCGTTCGCCAACTACTCGGCGGAGGGGTTCACGACCGTGGTCGTGAACTTCATCAAGGAGCACGGGTGCGACGTGGCGCTCTTCCCGGCCACCTCGCTGGGGCGCGACCTGGCGCCGCGGGTGGCCGCGCGCCTGGGGGTGGAGTACCAGAGCGAGGTGACGGGGCTCTCCGCCGAGGGGGGGGAGGTGGTGGTGTCCCGCCCCAAGTACGCCGGGAAGCTGAACGCCCGGGTGGCCGTGGCGCAGAAGCCGGTGGTGCTCTCGCTCCGCCCCAACACCTTCACGCCCCAGGAGAACGCCAAGGGCGGGGAGGTGCAGAAGCTGGACGTGTCGCTGGACGGCGCGGACTTCGGGGCGGTGGTGCGGGAGATCCGGGCCGCCGCGGGCGGGAAGCTGGACGTGTCCGAGGCGCCGGTGATCGTCTCCGGCGGGCGCGGGCTGGGCTCCCCCGAGAAGTTCGCGATCCTGGAGGATCTGGCCGCGGCGTTCGGCGGCAAGGCGGCGGTGGGCGCGTCGCGCGCGGTGGTGGACGCCGGGTGGCGCCCGCACGCGGAGCAGGTGGGGCAGACGGGGAAGACGGTTGCCCCCACGCTCTACATCGCCGTGGGGATCTCCGGGGCCATCCAGCACCTGGCCGGGATGCGCTCCTCCCGCTTCATCGTGGCGATCAACAAGGACCCCGAGGCCCCCATCTTCAAGGTGGCCGACTACGGGATCGTGGGCGACCTGTTCGAGATCGTCCCGAGGCTGGCCGAGGAGGTCCGCAAGGTCGTGCACTGAGCCGTCCGGCGGGACGGAGGTCGGGAGGGCCCCGGGGCGGAAGCGCTCCGGGGCCCTCCGTACGTCGGGGTCTCCCGGGGGTCGCGGCGAGCCGCCGTGGGCTGTTATCTTGCGCACCTCCGCGAGTCCGGGGGAGCACGGAGCGCCAGCGAGGGAGGGAACGCGTTGAACGGTGAGCCGGGCGGAGGACTGGGGGCGGTGGTCCGCGCCCGCGCGCCGGCCATCGCCCTGGCGGCGATGGCGGTGGCGCTGCTGGCGCTGGGGACCAGCGGGTACCTGCTCTGGCGCCTGGGCGGGGCCGAGGAGCGGGCGCTGCGCTCGGCGCGCGAGGCGCTCGACCGGCTGGCCGCGGAGGACGCCCGGCTCCAGTACCGCATCCGCCTCCCCGCGGGGACGCCGCTCCGGCTGGACATCCCGGTGGACGAGCGGCTCGTGGTGAAGCTGAACACGCGGCTCCCCATCGACACGCGCGTGAACGTGCCGCTGCGGACGCCGTTCGGCACCCACGCGGTGACCATCCCCATCAAGACCGTGGTCCCCATCCGGACGGACGTCCCGCTGCACGTGCGGCACAACTTCCGGCTCCGCACCCGGACCGACGACGAGCTCGTGGTCCCGCTGGAGGTGCGGGTGCGCGACCTCCCGCTGGACGCGCTGCGGAAGGCCCTCGAACCCCGATGACGATGCGACCTCTGCCGGCTCTCCTCCTCTCCACCCTGGCCCTGGCGGCGTGCGCGCCCGACCGCCCCGGGCCGGAGCCGCGCGCAGCCGCACGGGACTCCGCCGCCGCCCCGCCGCCGGCTCCCGCGCACGCCCCGGCGCGCTGGCGCAGCGCCCCCGCGGAGGGGGTGGCGCTGCGCGGCGGCGACACCGTGGTGGTGGAGACGGGTCCGCACACCGTGCTCTGGCCGGCGGGGCAGGGCCCGCTCGCCCCGCCGTACACGGTGCGGGTGCGGATGCGCAAGCTGCACGGCCGGCTGGCCGAGGGGTACGGGATCGTCTTCGGCGGACGCTCGCTGGAGGGGCCGGAGGCGGGGCAGGCGTACACCTACTTCATGGTGCGCGGCGACGGGAGCTGGCTCATCAAGCGCCGCGCCGGGCCGGATGCCCCGGTGGTGCGCCCCTGGTCCGCCTCCCCCGCCATCCGGCGCGACGTGGACGGGGAGGGGCGCCCCAACCAGCTGGAGGTGCGGGTGGGAGAGCGGGAGGCCGAGTTCCGGGTGAACGGGACGGAGGTGGCGCGCGTCCCCGCCGCCGAGCTGGACGTCCGCGGGGTCCCGGGGCTGCGGGTGGCGCACGGCGTCCAGCTCGCCTTCTCGGGCTTCGAGGCGGCGCCGGGGGCCGGGGCCGCGGAGGATTCGCCGTGAGCGCGCCCGACGGGCGCCCGCGCGTCCTGGTGGTGGACGACGACGCGGGCGTGCGCCTGGTGCTGACGCGCGTGCTGGCCGACGGATACGACCTGCGCGAGGCGGCGAGCGGGGAGGAGGCCACGGAGGTGTTCGAGCGCGACGGGGCCGACCTGGTCCTTTCCGACCTCCAGATGCCCGGGATCGGGGGGCTGGAGCTGCTGCAGCGCTTCAAGGCGGCGGACGACACGGTGGGGTTCATCATCCTCACCGGGGCGGGGACCATCGAGGACGCCGTGGGGGCGCTGCGCCTGCAGGCGGACGACTACCTGCTCAAGCCGTTCAACCTGGAGGAGGTGTCCTTCGCGGTGGAGCGGGCCCTCGGCCACCGCCGGCTGGTGCGGGAGAACCGCTTCTACCAGCGCCACCTGGAGGAGCGGGTGGCGGAGCAGGCGCGGCAGCTGGAGACCCTGTTCGTGGACGCGCTCCTGTCGCTGGCCAACGCGGTGGAGGCGCGCGACAACTACACGGGGAACCACGTGGAGCGGGTGGCCCGCTACGCCATGTCCACGGGGCGCGAGATGGGGCTGCAGGGGGAGGAGCTGCGCCACCTGTGGGTGGGGGCGCTGCTGCACGACGTGGGGAAGATCGCGGTGCCCGACCAGATCCTCCGCAAGCCGGGGAAGCTGACGGAGGAGGAGTACGAGGTGATCAAGCGCCACCCGCAGATCGGGGCGCAGATCATGGAGCGGAGCGCCTTCCTGCGCCCGGCCATGCCCGCGGTGCTGCACCACCAGGAGCGGTGGGACGGGCGGGGGTACCCGGCCGGGCTCTCGGGCGAGGCGATCTCGCTGCAGGGGCGGATCATCGCGGTGGTGGACACCTTCGACGCCATCGTGAGCACGCGCTCGTACCGGGAGGGGCGGTCGGACCGGGTGGCGCTGGAGGAGATCGCCCGGTGCGCGGGGACGCAGTTCGACCCGGCGGTGGTGGAGGCGTTCCGGCGCGCGGCGGAGAAGGGGTTCCCGGACGATTCCTACGGTCCTGCGTCTTCGGGGGCTTGAGTCTTCGGGGCCGCTCCGGAGCCCGGCAAACTGCGCCGGTCTCCTCCGCGGGGCCGGTGAGCCTCGCGAAACGGCCCGCGAGTCTCCCCGTCCCGGAGTGAGCCACCGGAAACAGCCCCGGTGTCTCCCTCCGAACATCTTTTTACGGGTACTGCGGAACGGCAACGGCTGGCTCCATGCGTGACCTGGACGACGTCTTCACACGGCTGCGGACCTCGGCGTTCCGGCGGCGGTTCCGGCTGGGGGCGCGCGAGGCGGAGTACCTGCGCTCGCGGGGGATGGACACCGTGATGGGGCACGCGGCGGACTTCGTGGCGAAGCGGCTGGCGCCCGCGGACCCCGCCAACGACGGGAAGCAGACGCCGATGCGGGGGCACCCCGTCTTCCTGGCCCAGCACGCCACGGCCACCTGCTGCCGCGGGTGCCTGGAGAAGTGGCACCGCATCCCGGCGGGGCGGGCGCTCGGCGAGGAGGAGACGCGGCACGTTCTCGCCGCGCTGGAGCGCTGGCTCCGGGAGCAGGCGAGCACGGGCGACTGAAGTCGCTGCAACAAAGGCACGAAGTCCGCCTTCGCGGACTGACGACAACGACTCACGAGCCCCGGCCGTTCTCCCCTCCCCCCTTGTGGGGGAGGGGCCGGGGGTGGGGGGTAAGGACGGGGCTCCGCCGGCCAGGCCGACGGAGCCCCGTTGCTCGTATGTCCGGGCCGTCAGTCCCAGGGCTTGAGCACCACCTTGATGCAGCCGTCCTCCTTGTCCCGGAAGGTCTTGTACATCTCCGGGCCCTTGTCGATCGGCACCGTGTGGGTGATGACGAACGAGGGGTCGATCTCCCCCGACTCCACGCGCCGCAGGAGCTCGTCGTGGTAGCGGGGGACGTGGGTCTGCCCCGTCTTCAGGGTGAGCGCCTTGTTCATGAACGGGCCCAGGGGGATCTTGTCCACCACGCCCAGGTAGACGCCGGGCATGGAGATGGTGCCCCCGGGGCGGCAGCACATGATGGCCTCGCGGAACACGTGCGGCCGGTCGGTCTCCTGCATCACCAGGGTCTTGGCCTTGTCGTACAGCGCGTCCAGCGAGCCGGTGGAGTGCGCCTCCGCGCCCACCGCGTCCACGCACCGGTCCGGCCCGCGCCCGCCGGTCATCTCCATGAGGCGGTCGTAGACCCCCACCTCCTGGAAGTTGATGGTCTCGGCCCGACCGTGCTTCTCGGCCATGGCCAGGCGCTCGGGGACGTTGTCGATGGCGATCACCCGCCCCGCCCCCAGCATCCAGGCGCTCTGGATGGTGAACTGCCCCACCGGCCCGCACCCCCACACCGCCACCGTGTCCCCCGGCTCGATCTCCGCGTTGATGGCGGCCATCCACCCCGTGGGGAAGATGTCGGAGAGGAAGAGCACCTGCTCGTCCGGGAGGTCGGAGTCGATGCGGAGCGGCCCGACGTCGGCGTACGGGACGCGGAGGTACTGCGCCTGCCCGCCGGCGTAGCCGCCCGTGAGGTGCGAGTAGCCGAACAGCCCGGCGGTGGTGTGCCCCATGATCTTGCGGGCGAGGTCGGCGTTGCGGTTGGTGGTCTCGCACAGGGAGAAGAGCGTCTTCTGGCAGAACCAGCAGGCGCCGCAGGAGATGGTGAAGGGGACCACCACGCGGTCGCCCTTCTTGATCCGCTTCACGGCGCTCCCCACCTCCTCCACGATCCCCATGGGCTCGTGCCCCAGGATGTCGCCGGGCTCCATGAACGGGTTGAACCCGTCGTAGAGGTGCAGGTCGGAGCCGCAGATCGCCGTGGAGGTGATCCGCACGATGGCGTCCGTGGGGTCCACGATGGTGGGGTCGGGGACGTCGTCGCAGCGTACGTCCGACCGCCCGTGCCAGCTCAGTGCCTTCATCGGTCCTCTCCCGCGCTCGGGTGGAATCCGGGTCCGCCCGTCCGGCGGACCCGTGCAGGTCGGGTCAGTGCTGCCGCTCGCGCAGCTCCTTCGCTTCCTTGTTCGCGGCGCTGAGCCGCTGCGCGCAGACCACGTCCACCACGGTGACGCCCACCACGGCGCTGATGGCCTTGAGCACGTTGTCGCGTTTGGGGTTGTCGCGGCCGAGGCCGGAGGCGAGGGTGGCGAGGTCCAGGACGTCGCCGGCCACGCGGCCCCACACCCACCCGGCGGCCCGGGGGTTGGAGAGGAGGCCGACGCCGGTGGCGATCTCGCGGAAGCCGAAGAGCCGGACGAGCTCCTTGCGGTCCTCCAGCCCCAGCTCGCCCGCGATCTTCTCGGGGGCGACGGCCTCGGACAGCCCCAGGGCGATGCTGAACCACCCGAGCCCTCCGGCGAGCGCTTCGCCGTCGCCGGCGCGGCGCTCGGTGGCGGGGTCCCACCCGGGCGTCTCGGTCCCGGTGCCGAGGTGTGGCGCGTCCTCGATTCTGAATGCCCGTGAGCCGGGCCCGGTCGTCACCGTGTTCATGTTTCCCTCCACCTTTGATGCGTGGCCTGCTGCCGAACCGCCCCCGCCGGATCGGGGGCCGCCGGGGCAGCATAGTTCGTGCCCGTCATGTGCATGAGGGACAGTCTTGACGGAACGAGGAATTCTGTTCCGGTTCGTGGTCCGGGCCGTGCACGGACGGTGACCGACGCCGCACTACCCGAACCCGTACGAAGGTGAACCCCATGGACGGTCCGTCGTCCTTTTCCGAAGAGCTGCGCGAGATCGCGGGCTGGCTGCGCCAGGACGCCCACTCGCACGTGCACGTGAACCGCGCCGCGACCCGGATCGACCACCTGGGCCGGCAGCTGCACGGGATCGGCTACGTCCGCCACCGGGAGATCGCCGGCTGCTTCACCGCGGCCATCGGCGAGCTGAGCGCGTGGCACACGCTGCCGGAGGAGAAGCGCGCGGAGGCGGTGGGTCGAGCTGTCGGGCAGGTGGAGACCGCGCTGGCGGAGACCGAGGTGGGGGTGGAGCCCTGACGCGGGGGCTCCGGGACACTCATTTCGTGCTGTGTGTCTGCGAGGGAATGCGTAGGGAGCGGCGATTACGACCTGTCGGACGGCGCCAGCAGGCGGCCACGCGCTGCTTACTTCCTTGTCCCTGTCACAACGGGGGCTCCGGCTACTCCGGGCGGGGCCCTCGTTTCGTGCCGTGTACCTGCGAACATAGTTGCCGACAGACTCTTGCGCGGGTGTCCACTTTGTCACACTTTACCCACCGCAGTCCGCTTCGAAAGCCATTTCTTCGCCCCCTCTACAACTCCTCCCGTTCGTGAGCGAAGCCACCCTCATTGCAGAAGCTCCGCGCAGGCGCATCGGCGCGCCGCCGGGGCACGGCCGGTTCCCGCCCGTTCCGCCGCCGCCGCGCTGGGTGCGGTCCGAGTGGGAGATCCTGGACGAGCAGACCGGCGCGCTCGGGCTCACGCTCTGGCAGGCGCTGCGCGACGTGCTGCTCTGGAACGATACGGACCCTCAGGAGAGGCGAGGACTATTCCGGCCGCTGCACGCCGCGCAGCAGGACCTGCTGGCGCGTGCGATCGCGGCGGCGCCGGAGCTGGCGGACGCGCTCCGCGACCTGGCGCAGCTCTCGGCCGTCCCGGAGTCGGCGGACGCGGCGCGGGTCGCGGCGGCGTGCGAGGCGGTGTGGATGTGGGCGGAGGAGCGGGGGATGCGCGGTACGGCCCTCCAGTTCGCCGAGGCGGCTGCGAAGCTGGAGCCGAAGTCGTCGTCGCGGTCATTCTCGGCAGGGAGACTTTGTCGACGTGCAGCGGATTATGAACGGAGCGTGATCTGGTTCCGCCGAGCCGAGCGCCTGGCGAAGCGTGCAAGCCCTCCATCGAACATCGACTTTGCGAACGCTCATCTTGGTTGGGGAGTTCTCGAGCAGAATCGTGGCAAGGCAACACTCGCTGAAAAACACTACTGTAGAGCGGGACGAGCCGCGCTGAGGAGTGGACGCAGATCGCTGGCGGCTGCATCCCATCATAACCTGCTGATGCTCTACATAGACGTAGACAAACTGTCCAAGGCTGCTGAGCACGCAGAGCATGCAATCGACTTATATCCGGTGAAGCATCCCCGGATTCCGTTCCTCGCATTCGACATCGGCCATTTATGGTTGCGGTTCGGCCATTTCTCAAGCTCAATGTACCTTTTTACAAATGCACTTCCGTGGATTGAAGGTGATCCGATGAACGGTCTTGCCTATCTTGCGCGGGCAGCAGCAGCCGTTCGGGACAAAGTGAGATACGAACGGTTGGTTGGACGCCTCCTCCAGATGACCACACCTGAGGATTCAAGAACACCGGCAACTCTTTATCATCTTGCGGAAGGTGCCAGGTCTTTCGAGCAGTGGGAACGTGCAGAAGAGCTTGCATTACGCGCTACGGAATACGCCCGAGCACGCGGTGACCAATCCATTCTCGACCTCGCCAACTGTCTGCTGCAGAAGCTCTCGGTCAGAGAGGCAGGTGATTTGGATGTAGTGCCCGATGAGGGAGGGGCTGTCGATCGAGTCACTTCGAAAGTTCTCAGAAAGCTACGGAAGGCAACCGTCCCGGGAACGATTGACCCCAGGACGGTGCTATTCCCCGAACGTTACCCCACCGGCTAAGTTCTACTAGCAGGTTGTAACAGCAGGGTCGCAGAGCCGATGTCCACTACCATAGCCACTACCAGTCTCTCGCGTTGTTACCTCGCCGACCGATGAACTATCCGATAGCGCTACACGATGACCACTCCCGGAGCCGCTGCCCGCGTCCATCCTTCCCCGTGTGCCCGGGCTCAGACGGTAGCCGCTGCCGATGATGCCGCCACTCCCCTGAGTCGTCACACCGCAGACATAGTAGCCTGAACCGCTGGTCCCGCCGCTGAGGTCATCGCACGAGCGATAGCCACTGCCGTTAAGTCCGCCACTGCCCTGGGTCGTCACACCGCAGACGTAGTAGCCCCCACCGACCGTTCCGCCGCTCAGGTCGTCGCAGGAGCGATGGCCGCTTCCGATGGCACTGCCCCCATCCATTGCTGAAACGTTGGTGCTCAAACGACCGCCACTGCCGTAGGTCCCGCCGCTGTTCTGGGTCGTCGCATCACAGGCGAGGTGGCCGGAACCATTCACACTCCCGCTCAGGTCGTCGCACGAGCGGTGACCGCTGCCGTTGAGCGTTCCCGACTGCGTGGTCACACCGCCGTCCCCCGGGGCGGCGATCGTGTTCATGGACGGAGCGCGCATCTCCGGCTCCGTCAGCGTACCTCCGTCGCAGGCCGCCAGCCCCAGCCCCAGCCCCAGCACGCCCGCAGCCAGCACAAGTCCAGTTCTCCGCATGATTTCCTCCCGTGAGATGAATACAAAGTGGACAGCCAAAAGTATGGCGCACTCTATACGCCAGCAACGGTTGTATGAAATCGATCAGCCGCACCACGCTTCGTGGCCGGGCCGTCCGCATCCGCGGGGCAGCGCTCCTGATCCGCCACCCGTGGGGGTACGCCGCGGGGCCGCTGAATCTCCCGTCCTGGCGGGGTCGTGTGTTTTGGCCCGAAAAGGGTTGAGATGAGTGCGCGGGGTGCGTACCGTCACCCGCGGCAGCCAGGAGCCGCGCCGCCGGCCGTCCGCACACCACCCACGGGAGGACCGCTTGAGCACAGTGCACCCGCTCCGCATGGGGAGCGACCCGAAGCGCGACCCGCCGGAGAGCATCCTCGAAGTCAGCGTGGAGGTCGAGCACCGCGTGGACCTGTCCCCCGCGCGGATGCTGCGCGTGGCCGAGCAGGTCGCCGCCCGGATCGCCGCCGCCGTCGCCGAGAAGAACTTCGCCGACCTCCCCGTGGGGAGGGTCTACCCCGACGTGGCGTTCCGCGCGCCCACCGAGACGCCCCTGTACCCGCTGCGGATGGGCGAGCGCTGGTTCACCGGCCCCCTCGACCTGGTGGAAGCCATCGAGACCCTGTGCGGCGGGACCGACCTGGAGAGCTACGGCTACGACTTCGCCGGGCGCGCCTTCGAGGTGACCGTCCAGGTGGGGTTCCGGCGGATGCCCGAGCTGGACGACTCCGCGGGCGGGCGCTCCGCCGCTCGCGGGCGGGACCCGTAGCCCGCGCGCCTTCGACAAACGTTTTCGCAGCGCTGGCCCGCGACCTGCAAAACGGCGGGCATGCTCGAAGACCACCAGCACGGCCCGCACGGAGGCGGGTCCGAACGACAGGGCGACCGAAGGACAGCGCCCGACCCCGACGCCACCGGCTCGCCCGAGGGAATCCCCGGCGACCACCCCGGCGACCCGGGCCGCGAGACCCGCGAGCGCGAAGCCGCGTACCGGCGCGGCGAGGAAGCCGCCCGGCGCCTCGCCGCCGGCACCGAGCCCCCGCGCGACCCGTACACCGGGCTCGCCCGCGCGCACGTCGCCGAGCGCGCCTTCGCCGCCCTCGCCGAGAGCGTCCGCGACTACGCCATCTTCCTGATGGACCCCGACGGCGTCATCACCTTCTGGGGCGAGGGCGCCCGCCTCATCAAGTGGTGGACCCGCGAGCAGACCGAGGGCGGCCACCTCCGCCTCCTGTATCCCGACGGCGGCTCCGAGGACGGCACCGCCGAGGAGCACCTCGTGCGAGGCCGCCGAGTCCGGCGAATGCTCCAGCGAGGGGCACCGCGTGCGTAGCGACGGCTCCACCTTCTGGGCCGGCATCACCCTCACCGCCCTGCGCGACGACGACGGCACCCTCCTGGGCTTCGCCAAGGTGACCCGCGACATGACCGCGCGCCGGGCCGCCGAGGCCGCCCTCAAGGCCGCCCACGAGTCCGCCGAGGAGGCGCGGCGCTTCGCCGAGGAGGCCTCCCGCGCCAAGAGCCTCTTCCTGGCCACCATCAGCCACGAGATCCGCACCCCGCTCAACGCCATCATGGCGTACACCGACCTCCTGCAGATGGAGCTGGCCGGGCCCGTCAACGAGCAGCAGCAGGGGCAGCTCGGGCGCATCCGCACCAGCAGCATGCACCTCCTGGGGATCGTGGACGAGGTGCTGGACTTTTCCCGCGCCGAGGCCGGGCGCATCACCGTCGACCGCGCCGCCGGGAGGGTCGGCCGGGCCGTCGAAGGCGCGCTCTCCCTGGTCCAGCCCCAGGCCGTGGCGCGGGGCGTCGAGCTGTACGACGTGGTCTCCGGCTACGCCGCCGAAGTCCCCTACTGGGGCGACGAGGAGCGGGTCCGGCAGATCCTGGTGAACCTCCTCTCCAACGCCGTCAAGTTCACCGGGGCCGGCGGGCGGATCACCGTGAGCGCCGGGACCGCCGCGACCCCCCCCGCGGGCACCGCCCTGGAAGGGCCCGGCCCGTGGGCCTACGTCCGCGTGGAGGACACCGGGCAGGGGATTCCCCCCGAGCGGCTGGCCGCCGTGTTCGAGCCCTTCGTGCAGGTGGACATGACCCACACCCGCCAGCACGGGGGCACCGGGCTGGGGCTCGCCATCAGCCGGCGCCTCGCGCGGCTCATGGGGGGCGACCTCACCGCGCGGAGCGAGGTGGGGGCGGGCTCCTCCTTCTTCCTCTGGCTCCCCGCCGCCACCGAGGAGACCATCGCCTCCACGCCGGTGGGGGAGGGGGAGCGGGTGGCGCCCGTCCCGGGGATCCTGCACGACGTCCGCGACGCCCTCCTCGCCGAGATGGAGCGCGTCCTGTACTCCTTCCTGGCGCGGCTCCGCAGCGACCCCGCCGTCCCCAGCGCCCACGCCGTCGGCGAGGCCGAGCTGGAGGACCACCTCGCCTCCTTCCTTTCCGACCTGGCGCACACCCTGGGCGGGCTCGACCTGGCCGCCGGCCCCGGGTCCGGGGCGCTCCGCGACGGCACCGCCATCCAGCGCACCATCTCCGAGCGGCACGGGAGGCAGCGCTTCCGGCTGGGGTGGAGCGAGGACGAGCTGCGGCGCGAGCACGCCATCCTGCGCGAGGAGCTGGCCGCCGTCGTGCGGCGGCGCGTGCACCGCGAGCGCGCAGCCGAAGTGGAGGAGGCCATCGAGGCGCTGGCGGAGTTCCTCGGCAGCGCCGAGCGGATCAGCCTGGAGAGCTGGCGCGAGGCCGCCTCCGGCGGGTAGCCCCCCGCGGTTGCCCCTGCACCCCTCCGCGGCGTACCTTGGCTGGCCGAATCCCGTTCGATCCGCGGAACCGGACCCGGACGCCCGACACCCCACAGGAGCCGCCTTCATGGCCGACCGCGTCATCGCCTCCATCCTCGCGACCCACGCCTCCGCCCTCCTCGAGGAATGGGTGGCCGTGCAGCTCCGGTCCCCCACCTTCCGGGTGGACATCGTCTCCGAGGCCGAGGTGCGCCGCCAGTCCGGCGAGTTCCTGCGGCGGTTCCAGGAAGCCGCCGGGTCCGCCGCCACGGACGACCCCTCCGACCCGGCCTGGGAGCCGGTGCGCGACCTCCTGGCCGACCTGTCGCGGGGGCGCGCGCTCCAGGGGTTCTCCCCCATCGAGACCGCCACCTTCATCTTCTCCCTCAAGCAGCCGCTCTTCGACCGGCTGCGGCAGGAGCTGGCCTCCGACCCGGCGAGCCTCGCCGGCGAGACCTGGCGGGCCACCTCCCTCCTGGACCGGCTGGGGCTGTACACCACCGAGGTGCACCAGGCCAGCCGCGAGGACGTCATCCGGCGGCAGCAGCAGGAGCTGCTGGAGCTGTCCACCCCCGTGGTCAAGATCTGGAAGGGGATCGTCGCCGTCCCGCTCATCGGCACCCTGGACAGCAACCGCACCCAGATCGTCATGGAGAGCCTGCTGGAGGAGATCGTGCGCAGCTCCGCCAGCGTCGCCATCATCGACATCACCGGCGTCCCCACCGTGGACACCCTGGTGGCCCAGCACCTCATCAAGACCGTCGCCGCCGCGCGGCTGATGGGCGCCGAGTGCATCATCAGCGGCATCCGCCCGCAGATCGCCCAGACCATCGTCCACCTGGGGATCGTCCTGGAGAACGTCTACACCAAGTCCACCCTCGCCGACGCCATCTCGCTCGCCCTGTCCATGACCGGGTACGCCATCACGCGCGCCGCCCCGCGCGCCTGAGCCATGGAGCGCATCCCCATCCTCAAGCTCGGGCGCTTCCTCCTGGTGACCATCCAGGTGGACATGCACGACCGGCTCGCCCTCTCCCTGCAGGACGACCTCACCGAGCGGATCTCCGCCACCGGGGCGCGGGGCGTCCTCATCGACATCTCCGCGCTGGAGATCGTGGACTCCTTCATCGGCCGCGTGCTCGCCGACATCGCCGCCATGTCGCGCGTCCTGGACGCGGTGACCGTGGTGGTGGGGATGCGCCCCGCCGTCGCCATCACCCTGGTGGAGCTGGGGCTCTCCCTCCCCGGCGTCCGCACCGCGCTCGACGTGGAGCGGGGGATGGAGATGCTCCGCGCCGCCGTGGGCCCCGACCTGGCGGACGATGCAGACGGAGAGGAATGAGACCCGGCCCGTCCGCTCCGACTCGGACGTGGTAGCCGTGCGGCAGACCGTCCGCGCCTGGGCGGTGGAGGGCGGCTTCTCCCTGATCGACCAGACCAAGCTGGTCACCGCCGCCAGCGAGCTGGCCCGCAACACCCTCATCTACGGCGGGGGCGGCGAGGTGCGCCTGGAGGTCGTGCGCGACGGCGCGCGCCGCGGGATACGCCTGGTGTTCGAGGACCGGGGGCCCGGGATCGCCGACGTGGAGCAGGCGCTCCGCGACGGCTTCACCTCCGGGAACGGGCTGGGGCTGGGGCTCGGCGGGTCGCGGCGGCTGGTCAACGAGTTCGAGGTGGTGTCCCGCCCCGGCGAGGGGACGCGGGTGACGGTGGTGAAATGGAAGTGAGCCGCACCCTGTACATCGCCGTCACCGAGTCCAGCCAGGCGGGCGAGGCGCGCCGCGAGGTGGCGCGCCTGGCCCGCGCCCTGGGACTGGACGAGACCGACACCGGCCGCGCCGCCCTGGTCGCCACCGAGCTGGCCGGGAACCTGGTCAAGCACGCCGCCGGCGGCGGGCACCTCCTGGCGCAGCCCGCCCGGGAGGAGGGACGGGCGGGGATCGAGCTCGTCGCGCTGGACGGGGGGCCCGGGATCGGCAACGTGGCCCAGGCGCTGCGCGACGGCTTCTCCACCGCCGGCACCCCGGGGACGGGTCTCGGCGCCGTGTCGCGCGTGGCCGACCACTTCGACCTGCACTCCGCCTCCGGCGTGGGCACCGCCGTCCTGGCCCGCGTCTGGGCGGGGGGGCGCCCCGGGCCGTCGGAGCCGCTCCCCGTGGGGGGCGTCGCCCTCCCCAAGCCGGGGCAGGAGGCGTGCGGCGACGCCTGGGTGGCGCGCCCGGGCGAGGCGGGACGGGTGTGGCTCCTGGTGGCCGACGGGCTGGGCCACGGCCCCCAGGCGGCCGAGGCCTCCGGCGAGGCGGTGCGGGTGTTCGCCGCTGCCGTCCCCTCCACCCCCGCCGACGCGCTGGAGCGGATGCACGGCGCCCTTCGCGGCACCCGCGGCGCCGCCGCGTCCGTGGCCGAGGTGGACCCCGCCCGCGGCGTCGTGCGCTTCGCCGGGGTGGGGAACGTCGCCGCGGCCGTCGTGAGCGGCGGGGCGTCGCAGAGCCTGGTGTCGCACAACGGGATCGTGGGCCACGAGATGCGCAAGGTGCAGGAGTTCGAGTACCGCTTCCCCCCCGGCGCCCTCCTGGTGCTCTGCTCCGACGGGGTGGGGACCCGCTGGACGCTGGACCGCTACCCCGGCCTCGCCGCGCGCGACCCGCTCCTGGTGGCCGGCGTCCTCCTCCGCGACTTCGCCCGCGGGACCGACGACGCCACCGTGGCCGTCCTCCGCGCCCCCGCGCCGTGAGCGCCCCGCTCCTGGTCCTCCCGCTCCGCCGCGAGCAGGACGTGGTGGTCGCCCGGCAGCGGGCGCGCCGCGCCGCCGAGCTCCTCGGCTTCGACCCCCAGGAGCAGGTCCGCATCGCCACCGCCGTCTCCGAGATCGCCCGCAACGCCTTCCGCTACGCCGGGGGCGGCGAGGTGGAGTTCCGCGTGGAGGGCGACCCGCCCCGGCAGGCGCTCCGGGTGCGCGTCGCCGACCGGGGCCCCGGGATCGCCGATCTCCCCGCCGTGCTGGAGGGGCGCTACCGCTCCTCCACCGGGATGGGGATGGGGATCGCCGGGACGCGCCGGCTCATGGACCACTTCCGCGTCGCGCCCCGCGACGGCGGGGGGACCGAGGTGGAGTTCGGGAAGCCGCTCCCCGGCCGCGGCGGGATGGCCCCGTCCGAGCTGGCGCGCGTCGCCGCCGAGCTGGCGCGCCCCGGCCCCGAGAGCGCCACCCAGGAGGTGGAGCGGCAGAACCGCGAGCTCCTGGAGGCGCTGGACGCCCTGCGCGCCCGCGAGCAGGACCTCCTCCGCCTCAACCAGGAGCTGGAGGACACCAACCGCGGCGTGGTGGCGCTCTACGCCGAGCTGGACGAGAGCGTGGAGCGGCTCCGCCGCTCCGGCGCCCTGCGCGCCCAGTTCCTGTCGTACATGAGCCACGAGTTCCGCACCCCGCTCGACTCCATGATCGCCCTCACCGGGCTCCTCCTGGCGCGGGTGGACGGGGAGCTCACCGGCGAGCAGGAGAAGCAGGTGGGGTACGTGCAGCGCTCCGCGCGCGACCTCCTGAACCTGGTGGACGACCTCCTGGACACCGCGCGCGTGGACGCCGGGCAGGTGACCGTCCGCCCCACGCTCTTCACCGTCGCCGACCTGTTCCGCGCCCTCCAGGCCACCCTCCGCCCCCTCCGCACCCGCGACGAGGTGGCGCTGGCGTTCGTCGAGCCGGGGGACCTCCCCGCGCTCCGGACCGACGAGGCCAAGGTGTCGCAGGTCCTGCGCAACCTGGTGTCCAACGCCCTCAAGTTCACCGAGAGGGGCGAGGTGCGCGTCTCCGCCGCCGCGGAGCGGGAGGGGTGGGTCGCCTTCCGCGTGGCCGATACCGGCGTGGGGCTGGCCCCCGCGGACCAGGAGCGGATCTTTCTGGACTTCACCCAGGTCGAGAGCCCCATGCAGCGCCGGGTGAAGGGGACCGGCCTGGGGCTCCCCCTCTCCCGCAAGCTGGCCGAGCTGCTGGGGGGGACGCTCACCGTCGCCAGCACCCCGGGCGAGGGCTCCGCGTTCACGCTGGAGGTGCCCGCCGAGTACCGGGAGCCGGCCGGGGAGGAGGAGGCGCGGGGATGAGCGACGGAGTGCGCGAGGACCGCATCGTCGTCCTCAACGTGGACGACTACGAGGCCGGGCGCTACGCCACCAGCCGCGTCCTCCGCCAGGCCGGCTTCGACGTGGTGGAGGCCGCCACCGGGACCGAGGCGCTGCGCATGGCCGCGCGCCTCCCCGACCTGGTGGTGCTGGACGTCAACCTCCCCGACGTGGACGGCTTCGAGGTGTGCCGCCAGCTCCGCGCCGACCCCCTCACCGAGGGGATCCCCATCCTCTACCTGTCGGCGCTGTACTACGACACCGAGCACCGCATCCTGGGGCTGGAGATGGGCGCCGACGCCTACCTCAAGCAGCCCGTGGAGCCGCGGGAGCTGGTGGCCACCGCGCACGCCCTGCTGCGGGCGCGCTACGTGGAGCGCGCCGTGCGGGAGAGCGAGGAGCGCTTCCGCTCCCTGGTGGAGGCCACCTCCCAGGTCACCTGGTCCACCGACCCCGCCGGGCGACGTGGTGGACGCGCAGCCCTCCTGGTGCGACTTCACCGGGCAGGGGGCGGAGGAGTGCCGCGGGCGGGGGTGGCTGGACGCCGTGCACCCCGACGACCGGGCGCGGACCGCCGCCGCGTGGGACTCCGCCGTGGCGGGGCCGCGCGCCTTCCACGCCGAGGCCCGGGTGCGCCGGGCGGACGGGGAGTACCGCGACCTCACCCTGCGCGCCGTCCCCGTCCCGGACGGCGGCGGCGGGGTCCGGGAGTGGGTGGGCGGCGGCGCCGACGTCACCGAGCGGAAGCGCGCCGGGGAGGAGCGCGACCGGGCGCTGCGCGAGGCCGAGCGGGCGCGCGAGGAGGCCGAGGAGGCCAACCGGGCCAAGAGCGGCTTCCTGGCCAACATGAGCCACGAGATCCGCACCCCCATCAACGCCATCATCGGCTACACCGACCTCCTGGACATGGGGATCGGCGGCACGGTGAGCGACGAGCAGCGCGCGCAGCTGGAGCGCGTCCGCGTCAGCAGCCGGCACCTCCTGGGGCTGGTCAACGACGTCCTGGACTTCGCCAAGATCGAGTCCGGGCAGATGGTCACCGTGCGCGAGTCCGGGAGCATCGCCGAGGCCGTGGCCGGGGCGCTGGCGCTGGTGGCGCCGCAGGCCGCCGCGGGGGGGCTCGCGGTGGAGAACGGGGTGGAGGGGGAGTGCGGCCTCCGCTACGTGGGCGACCCCGACCGGGTGCGGCAGATCCTGGTGAACCTCCTTTCCAACGCCGTCAAGTTCACCGACCCGGGGGGGAAGGTGACGGTGAGCTGCGGCGTGGCCGAGGGGCCGCAGCCCGGGGCCCGCCTGGCGGGGCCGGGGCCGTGGACGTGCGTGCGGGTGGAGGACACGGGGCGGGGGGTGCCGCCCGCGCAGGCGGAGTCCATCTTCGAGCCGTTCGTGCAGGGCGAGACGGGGCACACGCGCACGCGGGGGGGGACGGGGCTGGGGCTGGCGATCTCGCGGCAGCTGGCGCGGGACATGGACGGGGACATCACGCTGGAGAGCCGTGTGGGGGCGGGGTCCGTGTTCACTTTGTGGCTTCCGTTGGGGGATTGAGCTTCCGGGTCGGGTGGGGCCGCTCCGGAGCCCGGCGATACTGCTGCCGGTCTCCTGCGCGGGGGCGGTGAGCCTCGCAAACCGCGCGAGTCTCCCCGCCCCGGAGTGAGCCACCGGAAACAGCCCCGGTGTCTCCCTCCGAACATCTTCTTACGGGTACTGCGGAACGGCTGAACGACGCGTCCGGGGGTTCCGGAGCGCATCCCGGGCAGCCCCCACCCCCGGCCCCCTCCCCCGCAAGCGGGAGAGGGGGAGCACGACATCGTGGCGGGTGAGGATCGAAGCGTGGAGATGCCCCTCCCCCGGAACGGGGGAGGGTGGCGAGCCCGAGGCGAGCCGGGTGGGGGCGCGCGGAGGCCGCCTCCACAGGGGATCTCCACGGGTGCGAGGAGATCCCCGCGTGAGGGATGCGAGCCCGAAGGGGCGAGACCCGCGCGCAGTTTGCGCGGGGCTCGACTCCGTTAAGCACGGTTGTATCGTGCTTTACGGAGCCGCAGCCCGACCCCGGCGCCAGCCGGGGGCACGCCCGAACCCTATCTTATCGACGGGAAGCAAAACAGCATGGACGAGACGACGCCGGCGATGCGCGAGGTGGACCCCTCGGAGATGCGCGCCCCGGGAGGATGCGGCTGCGGCGTGGGCGGGTGCCTCACCGTGCTCGCGGTGGTGTGCGCGCTCCTGCTGGGGACGCTGATCCTCATGGCGCTCACCCGCGAGTGGCCGCGCCCCCTGGTCCCGATGTGACGCGGCTCAGGGGAGGCTCAGCACCAGCCGGTGGGGGCTGATGGTGTAGTGCAGCGACCTCCCCCCCAGCGGCTCCCCGTCCACGTTCACGCTCAGCTCCTCCTCGGACTCCACCCGCAGCTCCCGCACCTGCTTGTAGACCACCGCCGGGTGGTCCAGGTGGCGCCCCGCCCGCAGGTCCGGGAGGAGCCCCAGCAGGTCCCGCCGCGGGATCTCCTTCACGATGCACACGTCCAGCAGGCCGTCCGCCAGGTCCGCGCGGGGCGTCAGCCAGTTGCCGCCCCCCGTCCGGCGCGAGTTCCCCACCGCGAAGATCAGGAACGGGCCCTCGTACAGCGTCTCCCCGTCCGAGAACGAGGCCGTCGACGTGGCCAGCGCCACGAACTTCTTCACCCCCGTGATGAAGTAGGCCAGCGGGCCCAGCATCCGCTTCACCTCGTCCGACGTCTCCTCCGTCGCCTCCGCGCCGAAGCCGCCGGTGGACACGTTCAGGAAGGCCGCCCCGTTCAGCAGCCCCACGTCCAGCGCGTGCGGCCGCCCCTCCACCGCCACCTGCACCGCCGCCCGCACCTCCGCCGGGATCTCCAGCGCCCCCGCCAGGTCGTTCGCCGTCCCCAGCGGCACGATCCCCATCCGCGGCGGCTCCGGCCCCGCCCCCCCGCTCCGGGCCCGCTCCTCCAGGAAGGCGTGCAGCCCTCCCCCCACCTCGTTCAGCGTCCCGTCCCCCCCCGCCGCGATCACCAGCCCCGCCCCGCCGCGCGCCGCCTCCAGCGCGAAGCGCCCCGCGTCCCCCTTCTCGAAGGTGATGCGGGGGTGCACCACGTGCCCCGCCGCGCGCAGCTCTCCCACCGCCTCGCGGATCGCCTCCACGGCGTCCGGGGAGGAAGGGTTGATGACCAGGTCGATGCGCACGGAGCGGTCGTCGGAGGAAGGGGATTTCACGGTTTCACCGAACGGGTGCCGAAGAGCGCAAAAACCCCGCCACCAGGCGGTTGCGGGCCCTCCGCGTCGCTCTTGACTTCGGCCGCCCCGGCGTTAGCTTGGAGCCCGGTGGGGGAAAGTGGGGCAGTGTGGGTTGACTGTGGGTCGGCCTGGCGCCCGTACACTCTGGGAGGCGGATGAGCGGGTTCCTCGGCAGCTACCTTCACCAGGTCGACGACAAGGGGCGCCTCAACCTCCCCGCTCCGTTCCGGCGCGACACCCCGGACCGCCCCCTGGTCCTGGTGCACGTCTTCCCGGACGCCCTCACCCTGTACCCCGAGCCCGCCTGGGCCGAAGTCGAGGGACGCCTGCGCGAGCTGCTCCGGCTCCAGCCGCAGGCCCGGCCGTACGTGCTCAGCGTCACCGCCAACGCCGTGGAAGTGGTCCCCGACAGGCAGGGGCGAATCCTGGTCCCCCAGCGCCTCCAGGAGGCGGTGGGGATCCGGGGAGCCGCCCTGGTCGTGGGAGCCATCGACCGCATCGAGCTGTGGGACCCCGAGCGCTTCGGTGCCGCCGTGCCGGCCCGGAGCGACGACTTCGACCGCTTCACCCACCAGATCTTTGCCTGACCACCCGATGCCCCACGCGTCCGGGTACCACGTCCCCGTCCTGGTCGAGGAGGCGGTCGCCCTCCTGCGCCCCGAGCGCGGGGGCGTCTACCTGGACGGGACGCTGGGCGGCGGCGGGCACTCCGAGGCGCTGCTGGAGCGCTTCCCGGAGATCCGCGTGGTGGGCGTGGACCGCGACCCCGAGGCGCTGGCCGAGGCCGGCGCGCGGCTGGCCCGCTTCGGCGACCGCTTCCGGGCCGTGCGGTCCAACTTCGCCGACGCCGTGGAGGCGGCGGGGATCGGGCCCGGCACCCTCGCCGGGGTCCTCCTGGACCTGGGGATCTCCTCGCACCAGATCGACGCCGACCGGCGCGGCTTCACCTTCCGCCCCGGGGCCCCGCTGGACATGCGGATGGCCGGCGGGTCGGCCGGGGAGGAGAGCGCCGCCGACTTCCTCAACACCGCCTCGGAGGAGGCGCTGGCCGACGTCTTCTACCACTTCGGGGAGGAGCGCCGCTCGCGGAAGCTGGCCCGCATCCTGGTGGAGATGCGGGAAAGGGAGCCGATCCTCACCAGCGACCAGCTCCTGGAGGCCGTCGGCCGCACCCTCGGCCCCCGCTCCGACGCGGGGGACCGCGCCCGGATCTTCCAGGCGCTGCGCATCGCCGTGAACCGCGAGATCGAGTCGCTGGAGCAGGCGCTCCCGCGCTTCCGCGAGGCCCTCGCCCCGGGCGGGGTCCTCGCCGTCATGTCCTACCACTCCCTGGAAGACCGGGTGGTCAAGAACGCCTTCCGAGACTGGAGCACCGCCTGCACCTGCCCGCCCCGGCTCCCCGTCTGCCTGTGCGGCGGCGTGGCGCTGGGCGAGACGCTGACCCGCAGGTCGGTGACGGCCTCCCCCGAGGAGACCGCCGCCAACCCCCGCGCCCGCAGCGCACGCCTGCGCGCCTGGAGGCGCGCGTGAAGGGGGAGCGGATGCGCCGCACCCCCTCGGGGGCCACCATCCCCGCCGGCCCGGGGAAGTCCTCCGGGGCAGGGCGGGGGGTGCTCCGCCTGGCGGGGCTCCTCGCCCTCCTCCTGGCCGCGCTCTCGCTGGTGGTGTGGCGGCAGACGCAGGGGGTGGCGCTCCAGCGGGAGATCCGCGCGCTGGAGGGGGAGCGCGCCATCGCCGAGACCGAGCGGCTGGAGCTGGCCACCCGCATCCAGGGGCTGCAGAGCCGCGCCCGGGTGGTCCCCGCCGCACGCGACCGCCTGGGGATGCACCTCCCCGCCGACAGCGAGGTGGTGCTGGTGCCGCTCCCGCCGGAGGGGGGACGGTGAGCGCGCGCTCCCGCGGCGGCGCGAGGAAGGGGGGCGCGGACGGCCTGGTCTTCCGCCGGCGCCTCCTCCTGGGCTCCATCGGCGTGGCCGCCGTGCTGGTGCTGGGGCGCGCCTTCCAGCTCCAGGCGCTGGAGGGGAAGGAGTGGAAGGCCGTGGCCGACGGCCAGCAGCAGTCGCGCGTCCCCGTCCCCGCCCGCCGGGGGGGGATCTACGACCGCGACGGGACCCCGCTGGCGCTCAGCTACGAGACGTTCCGCATCGCCGTCGCCCCGCGCGAGCTGGCCGACCGGGAAGCGGCGCGGGCCGCGCTCCGCTCCGCGCTGGGACTCGCCCCGGCCGCCGCCCGGCGCGCCACCGACCCGCGGCGGGCCTGGGTGGTCCTCCCCGGGCGCTTCACCGCCGGGCAGCGCAAGGCGCTGGACGGGGTGCGCGGGGTGCACTTCGAGCGCAGGCTGGAGCGCTTCTACCCGCAGGGCGACGTGGGCCGCGAGGTGCTCGGCACCGTCTCCGCCGACGGGCGGGCGCTGGGGGGGATCGAGCAGGAGATGGACGCCGTGCTCGCCGGGACGGACGGCTCCGCCCTCCTGCGGCGCGACGCGCGCGGCCGCTCCGAGCCCACGCTCTCCCTCCCGGTGGTGGCCCCGCGCGACGGGTCGGACGTGTACCTGTCCATCGACTTCGACCTCCAGGAGATCGCCGACGGCGCCCTCCGCGAGGCCGTCCGCACCACCGGCGCCGACGGCGGCGACCTCCTCCTGGCCGACCCGCGAACCGGCGAGGTGCTGGCCGCCGTCTCCCGCCGCCCGGGCGGGGAGCGCACCCTGGGCGGGGTGACCGAGCCGTACGAGCCCGGCTCCACCCTGAAGCCGCTCTTCATGGCCTCCCTCCTCGCCGCCGGGCGCGTCTCGCTGGACGAGACGGTGTTCGCCGAGAACGGCCGCTGGACCGATCCCAACGGGCGCGTCTTCAACGACGTGCACGCGGCCGGGGCGGTGACCGTGCGCGAGGGGCTGCGGGAGTCCAGCAACGTGGTGATGGGGAAGCTCTCCTCCCGCCTCCGCCCCACCGAGCAGTACGACTACCTCCGGGGCTTCGGGCTGGGGACCCCCACCGGGGTGGAGTACCCGTCCGAGGCGGGGGGGCGGCTCTGGCGCCCGGCCCGCTGGTCGCGGCTCAGCCAGGGGAGCCTGTCCATCGGCTACGAGGTGGCGGTCACCCCCCTCCAGCTCCTCATGGCGTACGGCGCCCTTGCCAACGGGGGGACGCTGATGGAGCCGCGCCTGGTGCGCGAGGTCCGCGGCCCGGAGGGCGGGGTGGAGCGTCGCTGGGAGCCGCGCGCCGTGCGCCGCGTGGTCCCGGCCTCCGTGACCGACCAGCTCCGCGACGTGCTGGTGGCGGTGGTGGACGAGGGGACGGCGCAGCGCGCCTCTCTCTCCACCTTCGACGTGGCGGGGAAGACGGGGACGGCGCGCCTCACCGGCGCCTCCGGGCGCTACGTGTCCGGGGAGTACGCCTCCACCTTCGTGGGCTTCTTCCCGGCGCGCTCGCCGCAGCTCGCCATCTTCGTCAAGCTGAACCGTCCGCGGGGTGCCTACTACGGCGGCCTCACCGCGGCCCCGGTCACCCGCGAGATGCTCCAGGCGGTGCTGGCCGCCCGCTCCCCCGCGCTGGACGGGGCCGGGCTCGCCGCCAACCGCCGCGCCGGTGCGGAGCCGCCGCGCCCCGCCGCCGCGCCGGCCCCCGTGGACGGCCCGGCGGCGGCCGGGGACGCCGGGGGGACGTACGTGTTCAACCTGGCCGAGGGGGTCCCGGCGGCGCGCGGCCCGCGCCGCGCCCCCGTGGCCGTCCCCGCGCTGGCCGGGCTCCCGCTCCGCGACGCGGCCCGCCGCGCGCACGCCCTGGGGCTCCGCGTGCGCCTGCGGGGGACGGGGCCCGTCGCGGGCACCGAGCCCGCGGCCGGCGCCCCGGTGCGCGCGGGCGACACGCTGACGCTGGTGGGGAGGGGGCGGTGAGCGGGCGGACCGTGCCCCTGGAGCGGGTCGCCGCCCGCCTCTCGGAGCGGGGGCTCCTGGCGGGCCACGAAGCACCGGGCGGCGTGGAGCTGCGCGGCGTCGCCACCGACTCGCGGAAGGTGGAGCCGGGCTTCCTCTTCTGCGCCGTCTCCGGGACCAGCGGCGACGGGCACCGCTTCCTGGCCGACGTGGCCGCGCGCGGCGCGGCCGCCGCGCTGGTGGAGCGCCCGGACCCCGCCCTTTCCCTCCCGGCAGCTGGTGGTGTCGGACGGGCGGCTGGCCGCCGCGCACGCCGCCGCCGCCTTCCACGGCGACCCCTGGAGCGGGCTCGTGCTGGTGGGGATCACCGGGACCAACGGCAAGACCACCAGCGCCGCCCTGTTCCGCCACCTCCTCTCGCTCCGCGGTCCCGCCGCCTCCATCGGGACGCTGGGCGCCGTCGGCGCCGACGGGCGGGTGATCCCGGGGACCGAGGGGCTCACCACCCCCGGTCCCGTGGAGACCGCGGAGTGGCTGCGGCGCCTGGCCGACGACGGGGTGGCGGGGGTGGCGATGGAGGTGTCCTCCCACGCCCTGCACCAGGGGCGGGCGGCCGCGGCGCGCTTCGACGCCGCCGTGTTCACCAACCTCACCCGCGACCACCTGGACTACCACGAGACCATGGAGGAGTACCGGGCGGCCAAGCTGCGCCTCCTGGATCTCCTCGAGCCCGGCGGCGTGGCCGCGCTCAACGCCGACGATCCGGCGTGGGACGGGGTCCGCGCGCCGTCGGGGCGGACGGTCCGCTTCGGCATCCGCCGCGAGGCCGAGGTCCGCGCGGAGGAGGTGTCCGCCGGCCCGGGGGGGATGGAGTGGACGCTGCGCACCCCGGACGGGTCGCGCCGGGTGCGCCTCCCGCTCTGGGGGGAGTTCAACGTCGCCAACGCCCTGGGCGTGGCCGCGGCGCTCTGGGGGCTGGGGTGGCCGCTGGAGGAGCTGGTCGCCGGGCTGGAGTCGCTCCCCCAGGTCCCGGGGCGGCTGGAGCGCGTCCCCACCCCCGGCGTGGCCGGGACGGTGCTGATCGACTACGCCCACACCCCCGACGCCCTGGAGACCGCGCTGCGGGCGCTCCGCCCCCTCACCCCGGGGCGGCTGATCGTGGTGTTCGGCGCCGGCGGCGACCGCGACCGGGGGAAGCGCCCCGAGATGGGGGCCGTCGCCGCCCGCCTGGCCGACCTGTCCGTGGTCACTTCCGACAACCCGCGCACCGAGGACCCGGAGCGGATCGCGGACGACGTGGAGAGTGGCATGGGAGATGCTCCCCGCCTGCGGCTCCTCGACCGCCGCGAAGCGATCCGGCGGGCCCTCGCGGAGGTCCGCGAGGGGGACGTCGTCCTCCTCGCGGGGAAGGGGCACGAGACCTACCAGGTGTGGGGAACCGAGACGCGGCCGTTCGACGAGCGCGCCGTGATCCGGGAACTTCTTGCCTCGGACGAAACGTTTTCCGTCAGCGGAGGTGCGGCTTGAGCGGGTTCAGGTGGACGGCGGGGGAGGTGCGGGCGGCGCTCGAGGACGAGATGCTCCGCGCCTGGGTGCGCAGCGGCGTCGAGGCGCCCGAGGGGGACGACGGGCAGGAGTTCACCGGGGTCTCCACCGACACCCGGAAGGTGGGCGCGGGGTCGCTCTTCGTGGCGCTGGTCGGGGAGCGCTTCGACGCCCACGACTTCCTGGCCCGGGCCGCGGAGGCCGGAGCCGCGGGCGCCGTGGTCTCGCGGGTGCCGGAGGGCGTTCCGCCGGGGCTGCGCCTCTTCGAGGTGGACGACACCCGCCGCGCCCTGGGGCGCCTGGCCCGCCACCGCCGCCGCCAGCACCGCGCGCAGGTGGTGGGGATCGGGGGGAGCAACGGGAAGACCACCACCAAGGACCTGGTCCGCGCCGCGCTCACCGCCCGCTTCCGCGTCCACGCCACCGAGGGGAACCTCAACAACCAGGTCGGCGTCCCCCTCACCCTCCTGGCCGCGCCCGACGAGGCCGAGGTCATCGTGGTGGAGATGGGGACCAACGAGCCGGGCGAGATCGCCGTCCTCACCGCCATCGTGGAGCCCGACTTCGCCGTGGTCACCTCCATCGGCGAGGAGCACCTGGAGAAGCTGGTGAGCCTGGAGGGGGTGCTGGAGGAGGAGCTGGCGCTGGTGGAAGGGCTCCGCATGGGCGCCGTGGCGCTGGTGGCCGAGGACCCCCCGGCGCTCCCGCAGCGCTCCCGCGCCGCCCTGGGTGGGTCCCGCGTCCGCGTGGTCGGGCTCTCCGAGGGGGCGGACGTCCACCCCGACGGGGGCGAGGGGGGGATCGAGGTGCTCCCCGACGGGACCACCCGCTGGAGCTGGGAGGGGCTCCCCGTGGAGCTCCCCCTCCCCGGGCGCCACAACGTCCGCAACGCCCTGATCGCGCTGGGGCTGGCGCGCGAGATGGGGATCTCCCGCGAGGCCGCCGTCCGGGGGCTGATGAAGGTGCCCCGGCCCAAGCTGCGCAACGAGTGGCACCGCATCGGCGGGGTGCGCGTCCTGGCCGACTGCTACAACTCCAACCCGCCCAGCCTCGCCGCCGCCATCGACACCCTGGCCTCCCTCCCCGCGGAGGGCGCCAAGGTGGCCGTGGTGGGGACCATGCGCGAGCTGGGGGAGCAGACCCCCGCGCTCCACCGGCGCGCCGCGGAGCAGATCGCCGCCCGGGTGGGGAAGGGGATCGACCGGGTGGTCGCCACCGGCGAGTTCGCCGGGGCCTTCGCCCCGCTGGCCGCGGAGCTGGGAGAGCGGCTGGTGGCCGTGGCCGACCCCCTGGAGGCGTACCGCGCCGCCGGGCTCGTGGGGAGCGAGACCATCCTCCTCAAGGGCTCGCGCGGCGAGCAGCTGGAGCGCTGGCTCCCGCTCCTGGAGCGGGACTGGGGAACGGCAGAGGGAACGGCAGAGGGGACAGGGAACAGGGGACAGGGGACAGCGGGATAACGACGGGTCCGGGACCGGGCTCCTGCGGTTGCAGGCTGTTCCCTGTCCCCTGTCTACTGTCCCCTGCCGTCCAAACACTCAACGCCCAAGGCAACGGTGCTATACCACCTCCTGGTCCCGCTCGCCGAGTACAACATCGTCTTCAACCTCTTCCGCTACCAGACGTTCCGGGCGGCGGGGGCGGTGGTGACGGCGTTCCTGGTGGCCTTCTACTTCGGGCCGGGGATCATCCGCCGGCTGCGCATCCTCAAGGTGGGGCAGGTGGTGCGCACGGACGGGCCCAAGGCGCACCTGGGGAAGGCCGGGACCCCCACCATGGGCGGGGTGCTGATCGTGATGGCGACGGTGATCCCCACCCTCCTCTGGGCCGAGCTGGACAACCCCTACACCATCACCGCCGTCGTGGTGATCCTGTGGCTGGGGACGGTGGGGTTCCTGGACGACTACCTCAAGATCGCGCGCAAGAAGACGGAGGGGCTCAAGGGGCGGTACAAGATCGTCGGGCAGGTGGGGATCGGGGTGCTGGTGGGGCTGGCGCTGATCCTCTTCCCCGCCTACTTCAGCGACGTCCCCGCCACCTGGACGCAGATCCCCTTCTTCAAGACCTGGCACGTCGCCTTCCACCCGGTGGCGTACGTCCTGTTCGTGGTGTTCATCATCACCGCCTTCTCCAACGCGGTGAACCTCACGGACGGGCTGGACGGGCTGGCGTCGGGGCTCGCGGCCATCGCGGCCGTGACCGTGGGGATCTTCGCCTACTTCCTGGGGCGGGTGGACGCCTCCGACTACCTGAACCTGTTCTACCTCCCGGGGTCGGGGGAGCTGTCCATCTTCTGCGTCGCGCTGGCAGGGGGGTGCATGGGCTTCCTCTGGTTCAACGCCCACCCGGCCGAGGTGTTCATGGGGGACACCGGGTCGCTCGCCATCGGCGGGGCGCTGGGGGTGGTCTCGGTGCTCCTCAAGGCCGAGTTCCTCCTGGCCATCGTGGGCGGGGTGTTCGTGCTGGAGGCCTCCTCGGTGGCCGCGCAGACGATCTACTACAAGTGGACCAAGAGGCGCACCGGGACCGGGCGGAGGATCTTCCGCATGGCCCCGCTGCACCACCACTTCGAGCAGATCGGCTGGCACGAGAACCGGGTCATCATCCGCTTCTGGATCCTGGGGGTGATGTTCGCCCTGGCCGCCTTCGCCACGCTCAAGATCCGATGACCCGCTCCCTCGCCGGCGAGACGGTCGGGGTGCTGGGGCTGGCCCGGAGCGGGCTGGCCGCGGCGCGCCTGGCGCTGGCGCGCGGGGCGGGGGTGTACGCCAGCGATGCCGGCGACGGCCCCGCGGCCCGGGAGGCGGCGGAGCAGGTGCGCGCCCTGGGGGGCGACGCGGAGACGGGAGGCCACGACACGGCGAAGCTGGCGCGCTGCGGCCTCGTCGTCCTCAGCCCCGGCATCCCGCCCACCGCCCCGGTGCTCCGCGACCCGGCCATCGCCGGGGTCCCGGTGGTCCCCGAGGTGGAGTTCGCCTTCGGGCTCCTGGAGTCGCGGGTGATCGCCATCACCGGGACCAACGGGAAGACCACGGTCACCGCGCTGATCGAGCACCTGCTCCGCGCGGCGGGGATCGACGCCGTGGCGGGGGGGAACATCGGGACGGCGCTCTCCGAGCTGGCGCTGCGCGAGCCGCAGCCGGCGTGGGCGGTGGTGGAGACCAGCTCGTTCCAGCTCGCCGGGATCCGCGAGTTCGCGCCGGAGATCGGGGTGCTCACCAACCTGGCCCCCGACCACCTGGACTGGTACCCGGACGTGGAGGCGTACTACGCCGACAAGGCGCGCCTCTTCCGCAACGCCCGCCCGGAGAGCCGCTGGGTCCTGAACGCCGAGGACGCCCGCGCGCGCGTCCTGATCGGCGGAGCGCCGGGGAGCCGGTACTTCTTCCGGGCGGTCACCGAGCCGGAGGAGGGGGAGCGCGGCGGCTTCGTGACCCCGGACGGGTGGCTCACGCTGCGGATGGACGGGGAGCGCGAGGAGCCGCTGGCGCCCGCCTTCGAGCTGCGCATCCTGGGGCCGCACAACGTCGCCAACGCGCTCGCGGCGGCGCTGGCGGCGCGGCTCGCCGGGGCGGACGCGGAGTCGATCGGGGCCGGGCTGCGCACCTTCGAGGCGCCGCCGCACCGCCTGCAGCCGGTGATGGAGCGGGGCGGCGTGCTCTGGGTCAACGACAGCAAGGCCACCAACGTCGCCTCCACCCGCGTGGCCGTGCGGGGGATGAACCGGCCGACGGTGCTCCTGCTGGGCGGGAAGCACAAGGGGGAGCCGTACACGGAGCTGCTCGCCGACGGGGAGGGGGACGTCGCCGCGCTCCGGGCCGTGATCGCCTTCGGCGAGGCGGCGCCGCTGATCGAGGGCGACCTGGCGGGGCGGGTCCCGGTGGAGCGGGTGGACGGCCCCTTCGAGGCCGTGGTGGAGCGCGCGCGGCAGGTGGCGCGCCCGGGGGACGCCGTCCTCCTCTCCCCCGCCTGCTCCAGCTTCGACATGTTCAGGAACTACGAGGAAAGGGGACGCAGGTTCGTGGAGCTCGTCACCGGGGGGATCGATGCGGACGCTCGCTAAGGCCCGGAGCCGCGTGGCCGCGGCCGCGCACGGGGCGCTCTCCGCCCCCGCCGCGGGGTCGGCGTACGCGCCGGCGCCCGCGGGCCGGGCCCGGGGCCCCGAGGGATGGGAGGCCGGTGCGCTGGTCCTGCTCACGCTGCTCGCCCTGTGCTTCGGGGTGGTGGAGCTGTACAGCGCCAGCGCCTTCCTGGCCCAGTCCGAGGGGCGGCCGGGGCACTTCTACGCCCTGAACCAGGCGCAGGGCGTGCTGGCGGGGGCGGTCCTGGCGGCGCTGGTGTCGCGGGTGGACCACCGGCGCCTCCAGCTGCTGGCGTGGCCGCTCCTGGGCGGCGTCCTCCTCGCCCTCCTGCTGGTGATCCTCCCGGGAACGGAGGCGATCGCGCCGCGGGTGAACGGGGCGCGCCGCTGGATCGACCTGGGCGTCCAGTTCCAGCCCTCGGAGTTCGCCAAGCTGGCGCTGATCGTCTGGACCGCGGCGCTCGCGGTGAAGAAGCAGGACCGCCTCCACTCGCTCAGCAAGGGGCTCCTCCCCTTCCTGGTGGTGTGGATGATCACCTCCGTCCTGATCGTCCTCCAGCCCAACCTGTCGGCGGCGCTCCTCCTGGTGCTCCTGTCGGCGCTGGTGCTGTTCGCCGGGGGGGCGCGGATCGGTCACTTCATCGTCCTGGGGCTCCTGGCCGTCCCGGTGGTGTGGGGGCAGATCCAGGACGCCGGCTACCGGATGAAGCGGATCATCGCCTTCCTCGACCCCAACGCCGACCCGGCGGGGGTGAGCTACCAGATCCGCCAGTCGCTGATCGCGGTGGGGTCCGGGGGGATCGGCGGGGTGGGGTTCGGGGAGAGCCGGCAGAAGTTCGGCTTCCTCCCGGAGCCGCACAACGACTTCATCTTCTCCATGATGGCGGAGGAGTGGGGGCTGCTGGGGATCGCCTTCGTGGTGGTGCTGTTCGCGGGGTTCGCCGCCGTGGGGTACCGGATCGCCGCCCGGGCGCCGGACCGCTTCGGCTACCTCCTGGCCGTGGGAATGACCAACCTGATCGCGGTGTCCGCCTTCCTGAACATGGGGGTGGCCCTGGCTCTCCTCCCCACCACGGGCGTCGCGCTCCCCTTCATGTCGTACGGGCGGAGCGCGCTGCTGACCTCCTTCGTGGCGGTGGGGGTGCTCCTCAGCGTGGCCCGCGCCGGGCGGGAGGGAGCCCGATGAGCGCCCCCCGCGTCCTCTTCGCGGGCGGCGGCACGGGCGGCCACCTGTACCCGGCGCTCGCCCTGGCCGAGGCGCTGCGGGCCCGCGACCCGCGGACCGAGGTGTTCTTCGTGGGCGCCCTGCGCGGGGTGGAGGCGCGGGTCCTCCCCGAGCGCGGGGTCCCGCACCTCCTCCTCCCCTTCGAGCCGATCCGCCGCGCCCGCCCCTGGGAGAACTGGCGCCTGGTCCCGGCGCTCTTCCGCTCCTTCTCGGGGCTGGGGCGGGTGTACCGCGACTTCCGCCCCGACCTGGTGGTGGGGACGGGGGGGTACGCCAGCGGCCCGGCGGTGTTCGCGGGGATCGCCCGCGGGGTCCCCGCCGCACTCCAGGAGCAGAACTCCTTCCCGGGGCTCACCACCCGCCTCCTGGCCGGGCGCGTCCGCCAGATCCACCTGGCGTTCCCCGAGGCGCGGCGCTACCTGAAGCCCGGCGCGCGCACCGAAGTGACCGAGTTCGGGAACCCCATCGCCCCGCCGGACCCGTCCATCGACCGCGCGGAGGCGCGCTCCTTCTTCGGGCTGGGCGGGGGTACCGTGGCGCTGGTGGTGGGCGGGAGCCAGGGCGCGCGCGCCGTCAACGAGGCGCTGCTGGCCGACCTCCGCGGGGTGGCGGAGGGGCGGCTCCCCCCGCGCCCCGAGGGGGTGGAGATCCTGTGGGCCACCGGACCCGCGCACCACGAGGGGATCGCCGCCCGGCTGGCGGAGCTGGGGCTCCCCTGGGTGCACGCCGTCCCCTACATCCAGCAGATGCCGAAGGCGCTGGCCGCCGCCGACCTGGCGGTGTCGCGCGCGGGGGCCATGGCGCTGGCGGAGCTGTGCGCCTGGGGGATTCCCAGCGTCCTGGTCCCGCTCCCCACCGCCGCGGCCAACCACCAGTACCACAACGCGGTGGCGCTGCACGAGGCCGGCGCCGCGGCCATGGTGCAGGAGAGCGAGCTGGCGGGCGGCCGGCTCTGGGGCGAGCTGGTGGGGCTGGCGGGCGACCCAGCGCGCCGCGAGGCGCTGGCGGCGCGGGCGCGGGAGCGCGGGCGCCCCGACGCCGCGGACCGCATCGCCGAGCGGCTGGCCGCGCTGGCGGGTGGCCCGCCGCGATGACCCGGCTCCCTTTTCCACCCTCCACCCGGGCACTATATTGAGCCCCTTCGAACCGCTGGAGCTGGCCGGTGCGGGTCCGGTCCACTTCATGGGGATCGGCGGCGCCGGGATGGCTCCCCTGGCCGAGCTCTTCCTTCGCGCCGGCGCGAGGGTCACCGGGTGCGACGCGCACCCCGGGGCCGCGGCGCTGGCGCTCCGCGAGGCGGGCGCCGCGGTGCTCGCGGGGCACGACCCCACCCACGTGGAGGGGTGCTCCGCGCTGGTGGTGACCGCCGCAGTCCCCCAAGACCACCCCGAGATCCTGGCCGCCCGGGCCCGCGGCATCCCCGTGCTGAAGCGCGCGCAGGCGCTGGGGGCCGTGGTGAACCGCGGGACGGTGGTGGGGATCGCCGGGACGCACGGCAAGACCACCACCACCACGCTGGCGACCACGGTCCTGGCCGCGGCGGGGATGGACCCCACCGGGGTCGTCGGGGCCCGGGTCCCGGCGTGGGGCGCCAACCTCCGCCCGGGAAGCGACCGCCTCTACGTGGTGGAGGCCGACGAATACGACCGCTCGTTCCTGACGCTCCGCCCCCGCATCGCCGTCGTGACCACCCTCGAGGCCGACCACCTGGACATCTACGGGTCGCTCGACGCCATCGAGGAGGCCTTCCTCGCCTTCGTCGGCTCCGTCCCCGCGGACGGCGTGGTCGCCGGGTGCGCCGACGACCA
Organism: uncultured Gemmatimonadales bacterium; assembly: GCA_963733105.1. Taxonomy (GTDB): domain Bacteria; phylum Gemmatimonadota; class Gemmatimonadetes; order Longimicrobiales; family Longimicrobiaceae; genus JAFAYN01. Next base: position 45,120 of record CAVTCB010000024.1, read on the forward strand.
CGGCGCGGCGCGGCTCCTGGCCCGCGTGGGCGGCGAGGGGCGGCGGGTGGTGTCCTACGGCACCTCCGCGGGCTCCGTGGTGCGCGCCGAGGCGGTGCGGAGCGAGGCGGGGGAGACCCGCTTCGCCGTGCGCGAGCGCGGCGTCCGCCTGGGCGAGGCCCGGCTCCGCATCCCGGGGCTGCACAACGTCCGCAACGCGCTGGCCGCGGTGGCCGTGGCGCGCGAGCTGGGGGCGGAGTGGCGCGACGTGGCGGAGGGGCTGGCCGAGTTCTCCGGTGTGGACCGCCGCTTCGAGCGGGTGGGCGAGGCCGGCGACGTCCTGTTCGTGGACGACTACGCCCACCACCCCACGGAGCTGGAGGCCACGATGCACGCCGCGCGCGCCTCCTACCCCGACCGCCGGCTGGTGGCCGTGTTCCAGCCGCACCTCTACTCCCGCACCCGCGACTTCGCCGCGGAGTTCGGGCGGGCCCTCGCCCTCGCCGACCGCGCCTACGTCACCGACGTGTACGCCGCCCGCGAGCTCCCCATCCCCGGCGTGACCGGGGAGATGGTGGCGGACGCCGCCGCCGCCGCGGGCGCGGAGGTGGTCTACCACCCCGACCGGGAGAGCCTCCCCTCGCGGGTGGCCGAGGAGCTGGCCGCGGGCGACCTGTGCGTCACCCTCGGCGCGGGGAACCTGGACGCCGCCGCGCGCGAGATGCTCGGCCTCCTCCGCGGGGCTCCGTCGCCCGCGTGACCCCGGTGCGCAGAGTCCGCCTCGCCGCCCTGGCCGCCGCCCTCCCGGTGCTGCTGGCCGCGCCCCTCTACGGGCCGCGGGTGCTGGAGCGGACCCCCTGGTTCCGGGTGCAGCGGGTGGAGGTGTCGGGGGTCCGCATCCTGGCCCCGCACGAGGTGCTCGCCGCCTCGGGGATCGTCCGGGGAGAGAGCGTCTGGCGCCGCCCGGAGCCCTGGCTCGCCGCGCTGCGCCGCCACCCGGGGATCGAGGACGCGCGCGTGGTGCGCCGCCTCCCGGCGACGCTGCGGATCGAGGTGCGGGAGAAGCGCCCGGTGGGGCTGGTGGAGCGCGGGAGCCTGCATCCCGTCACCGCGGCGGGCGAGGTCCTCCCGGTGGACCCGGCCCGCGTCCCGGTGGACCTCCCGCTCCTGCGGACGCCCTCCGGGTCCACCCGGGCCATGGCGGCCGAGGTGGGGCGGCTGGGCGAGCTGGACCCCGGGCTCCTGGCCCGGGTCTCCGAGGTGGGGTGGGCCGGGCGCGGGACCCTGCTCCTCGTCCTCTCCGGGCCCGACGCGCGGGTGCTCCTCCCCGTCGGGGCGGCGCCCGACCGGCTCCGGCAGCTCCGGGCCGCGCTCGACCGCGTCGCCGCCGCTGCGGGTCCGGTCCGCGTGGACCTCCGTTTCCAGGACCAGGTGGTGGTCCGCTTCCCGAATCGCGCGTAGCCCTCGTACATGCGTCCTACTCTGGTTGCCGGCCTCGACATCGGATCGAGCAAGACCGCCGTGGTCATCGCGGAGGTCGCGGCCGACGCGCACCACCGGGCCCAGGTCCGGGTGCTGGGCGTCGGGCAGGCCCGGACGGGGGGATCCGCCGCGAGATCGTCACCGACATCGAGGCCACCACCGAGTCGGTCCGCAAGGCGGTCAAGGAAGCCGAGCTCATGGCGGGCGTCACCGTGGACCGCCTCTTCACCGGGATCGCCGGGGAGCACATCCACGCCCACGCCTCGCACGGGGTGGTGGCCGTCGGCGGGAGGCAGGAGATCGGGGCGGGGGACGTGGAGCGCGTGCACGAGGTGGCCCGCGCCGTCCCCATCCCCGCCGACCGCGAGCTGCTCCACGCCTTCCCGCAGGAGTACCTGGTGGACGGGCAGGGCGGGATCCGCGACCCCGCCGGGATGGCGGGGACCCGGCTGGAGGCCGAGGTCTTCCTGGTGACCGGCGCCGTGTCCGCCGCGCAGAACATCCGCAAGTCGGTGTCGCGCGCCGGGTACCAGGTGGCCGAGCTGGTCCTGGAGCCCGTGGCCTCCTCGCTGGCCGTGCTCTCCGAGGACGAGAAGGAGATCGGCGTCGCGCTGGTGGAGCTGGGCGGGGGGACCACGGACGTGGTGATCTTCCACGAGCGCAAGATCCGCCACCTGGCCACCCTCCCCTGGGGCGGGTCCACGGTGACCAGCGACATCGCCAAGGGGCTCTCCCTCCCCTACGCGGAGGCCGTGCGGGCCAAGGAGCGGTGGGGCGTGGCCCGCGCCGACCTGGTGGACCCCAACGAGACCTTCGAGATCGCGGCCGCCGCCGCGGGGCAGACGCGCTACATCGCGCGGGAGCTCCTGGCGCACGTGATCGAGCAGCGGATGGACGAGATCCTGGCGCTGGTGGACGACCAGGTCCGGCGGAGCGGCTTCGCCGACCGCCTGGGCGGCGGGATCGTCCTCAGCGGCGGCGGGGCCTCGCTCCAGGGGATGATGGAGCTGGCGGAGCGGACCTTCGCGTCCCCGGTGCGCCTCGGCGTCCCGGGCGACGACCTGGGCGGGCTCTCCGACTCGGTGCGCCGCCCCAAGTTCGCCACCGCGACCGGACTGGTGCTCTACGGAGCCCGACGGCTGGTCCCGGAGCACTCGGGGAGCGCATCGGGCTCCGCGCCCTCCGTGGGCGGGGCGATCCGCTGGGTGAAGGACTGGCTGGCGGACTTCTTCTGAGAAGCCGCGGCCCCCTCGATACGACCAGGACCGAAACCGAACCTCACGTGGTTGCTGCAACTCTCCTCTCGTGGAGGAAGCCGAGATGATTTTCGAGTACGAGGAGTCCGCCCTTCAGAACGCCCGCATGAAGGTGGTGGGCGTGGGCGGGGGCGGCGGAAACGCGGTGAACCGGATGATCGACGAGGACCTGGAGGGCGTCGAGTTCATCTCGGTGAACACCGACGCGCAGGCGCTCAAGTTCTCCAAGTCCAACATCAAGATCCAGATCGGGAAGAAGCTGACCCGAGGCCTGGGCGCCGGGGCCCGCCCCGAGATCGGGCGCGGGGCGATGGAGGAGAACGCCGACGAGGTGCGCAAGGTGCTGGAGGGCACCGACCTGGTCTTCATCACCGCCGGGATGGGCGGCGGGACCGGGACCGGCGCCGCCCCGCTGATCGGGGAGATGGCCCGGGAGATGGGGGCGCTCACCATCGCCATCGTCACCCGTCCCTTCCTCTTCGAGGGGAAGAAGCGGATGAAGCAGGCCGAGCAGGGGCTGGCCGAGCTGAAGCGCGCCGTGGACACCATGATCGTGGTGCCCAACGAGCGGCTCCTGGCCGTGGTGGGGAAGGGGACCTCGTTCAAGGACGCCCTCAAGAAGGCGGACGAGGTGCTCCTGCACGCCACGCAGGGGATCTCGGACCTGATCCGCGTGACCGGCGAGGTGAACGTGGACTTCGCCGACGTGCGCACCATCATGTCCAACCGCGGCGCGGCGCTGATGGGGACCGGCTTCGGCCGGGGGAGAACCGCGCGGTGGAGGCGGCCCAGGAGGCCATCTCCTCGCCGCTCCTGGACAACATCTCCATCCAGGGCGCGGCCGGGGTGCTCATCAACATCACCGGCGGGATGGACCTGGCGATCGACGAGGTCACCACCATCTCCTCCATCATCCAGGACGCCGCCGGGGACGAGGCCGAGATCATCTTCGGCGCCGTGCACGACAGCACCATGAAGGAGGAGGTCCGGGTCACGGTGATCGCCACGGGGTTCGAGAAGGATTCCCCGATGGAGCGGACGGACGGGATCATCCGTCCCAACTTCCGCTCCGCGCCGCCGCGCTCCTCCGAGCCGCGCCCGCTGCTGAACACCACCACGACCACCACGTACCCGCCGCGCGCGGAGCCGCTCCCCGAGCCGGCACCGGCGCCGCAGGCCCAGCCGCCGCAGGCCACGCCGCTGCGCTGGCCCGCGCGCCCCGCGGAGCGTCCGCTCCCCAACGACCTCGAGATCCCGACCTTCATCCGCCGGCAGATGGACTGAAGCGGGAAGCGGACGGCGCGGCCCCCTGGCGGGCCGCGCCGCCCGCTTTTTTCGGTGACCCGAGCTTCCGAGAGAGATGGCGAAACCGTACCGGATCGTCTCCGCCGGCGTCTTCGCGGCCGTCGGCCTGGCGGGGATGGCGACGTTCGTGAACGTCCCCGCCCCCAGGGACCCGCCCGCGCCGCCCCCGGCGCTCCTCCCCGCGGCGTACGCGAGCCCGGCGGAGCTGGCCTTCCAGGACACCCTCCGCCCGGGGGAGACCCTTTCCGAGCTGCTGGAGCGCTCGCGGCTGGACGCCGCGGACGCGGCGGCGCTCCTGGCGGAGCTGGGGGAGCATCAGGACCCGCGCGGGCTCCGCCCCGGCGCGGTGGTCTCCTACCGCAAGCGCTTCGCGAGCGGCGAGGTGCGGGGGATGGAGATGTCGCTGGACGCCGACCGCACCCTGCGCGTGAAGCGCGACGGGGGGGAGTGGGACGCGGAGGTGGAGGAGGTCCCGGTCCGCGTGGACACCGCCGCCCTCACGGGCGAGGTGCGCTCGTCGCTCTACCAGGCCGTGCTGGACGGCCGGGGCGCCGACCTCCCGCGCGAGGAGCGGCAGCGGATCGTGGACCTGATCGCGGACAAGGTGTTCGCCTGGCAGATCGACTTCTCGCGCGACCTGCAGCCCGGCGACAGCTACCGCATCCTGTACGAGCGCGAGGTGCGCCCCGACGGCTCCGCGCGCTCCTGGCGCCTCCTGGGCGCCCTGTTCGACCTGCACGGGAAGGAGTACTCGGCCTTCCGCTTCCGCACCGCCGACGGCTTCGAGGACTTCTACGACCGCGAGGGCGAGTCGCTGCGCCGCGCCTTCCTGCGCGCCCCGCTGGAGTTCCGGCGCATCTCCTCGGCCTTCTCCACCAGCCGCTTCCACCCCGTCCTGCGGCGCGCCCGCGCGCACCACGGGATCGACTACGCGGCGTCGTCCGGGACCCCGGTCCACGCCGTGGGGGACGGGGTGGTCGGGCAGGGCCGGGTGGGGCGGCGGCTACGGCAACGTGGTGGAGATCCGCCACCGGAGCGGCTACGCCAGCCGCTACGCGCACCTGCGCGGCTTCACCCCCGGGCTCCGCGCCGGCGCCCGCGTCCGCCAGGGGGACGTGATCGGCTACGTGGGCTCCACGGGGATGTCCACCGGGCCGCACCTCCACTACGAGTTCCACATGGGGGGGCGCCCGGTGAACCCGGCCTCCATCAGGTACATCACCGGCGAGCCCATCCCCGGCTCCGCGCGCTCCCGCTTCCGCGGGATGGTGGCGGCGCAGCTCTCGGCCCTGGAGCGCGGCGCCGCCGCCCCGCGCTCCGCCTCCGCCGAGTGACGCCCGGCGTGATCCTCTTCCCCGCGATCGACCTGCGGCGCGGGCGCTGCGTGCGGCTGGAGAAGGGCGAGGCGGACCGGGAGACGGCGTACGGCGACGACCCCCGCGCGGTGGCCGCGGGCTTCGCGGCCGCGGGCTCGGAGTGGGTGCACGTGGTGGACCTGGACGCCGCCTTCGGGGACGGCTCCAACCGCGCTCCTGATCCACGAGCTGGCCGCCCTGTCGGGACTGAGGGTGCAGACCGGCGGCGGGCTGCGCAGCGAGGAGGACCTGCAGGAGGTGATGGACGCCGGGGTGGCCCGCGCCGTGATCGGCACCGCCGCCGTGGAGAACCCGGAGCTGGTGCGCCGCGCCGTGGAGCGCTGGGGCGCCGAGCGCATCGCCGTGGGGCTGGACGCGCGCGGCCGCCGCCCCGCGACGCGCGGGTGGACGGAGGAGAGCGGCGCCGACCTGTTCGAGATCGGGAGCCGCATGGCGGACCTCGGCGTGCGCACCCTGATCTACACGGACATCGAGCGCGACGGGATGATGATGGGTCCCAACCTCCCCCTCTCCGTGGAGCTGGCGGAGCGCACCGGGACCCGCGTGGTGGTCTCCGGGGGGATGCGCGGCGCGGAGGACGTGGAAGCCGTCGCCGCCGCGGCGAAGGGTGGCGCCCCGCTGGAGGGGGTGATCGTCGGCAAGGCCATCTACGAGGGCCGCATGGACGTCGCCGACGCGCTGCGGAGGATCGCGGCCGCGGGCTGACACGCGGCTTGCCGGGAGGCCCCGGAAGGCTTTCTTTTACCGCACCGGCCGCACGCGCGTCCGGTGCGGTCGCCGTTCGGGGGACCGGCTCCATCCCCGCCGTCCGGTGTACAGGACCCGCGCGAAGCCACGACCGGCACAGAACCCGAAGACCGAATCCAATGGCCCGTCTTTTCAGAAAGAAGGAAGAGAACCGCAAGTCCATCTGGGACAAGATCGTCGACTTCGCCCTGACCGACGTGACGGTGCTGGTCAAGGGGATGGACGAGGGCTCCCTGGAGCGGCTGGAGGAGGTGCTGATCGCCGCCGACTTCGGCGTCCCCGCCACCCTGAAGATGGTCGCCGCGGTGGAGACGCTCGCCCAGCGCGGGATGGTCCGCACCCAGCAGGACTTCCTCCAGGCGGTGCAGGAGGAGATCGAGGCCATCCTGTCCAAGGGGCGCTCCGACACGGCGCTCCGCTTCAACTTCGAGGGCGGCCCCACGGTGTTCCTGGTGGTGGGCGTCAACGGGGTGGGGAAGACCACCAGCATCGGCAAGCTGGCGCACCGGCTCACCCGCTCCGGCCGCAAGGTGCTCATCGCCGCCGGCGACACCTTCCGCGCCGGCGCCATCGAGCAGCTGCGCCGCTGGTCGGAGCGCGTGGGGTGCGACTTCGTGGGGAGCGAGCCCGGCCGCGACCCCGCCGCCGTGGCCTTCGACGCCCTGGAGGAGGCGGAGCGCCTGGGCTCCGACGTGGTCATCATCGACACCGCCGGCCGCCTGCACACGCAGAGCGGGCTGATGAAGGAGCTGGAGAAGGTGCACCGCGTGATCGCCAAGAAGCACCCCGGCGCGCCGCACGAGACGCTGATCGTGCTGGACTCCACCGTGGGGCAGAACGCCATGGCGCAGATCCGCACCTTCGGCGAGGAGCTCCCCCTCACCGGGATCGTCCTCACCAAGATGGACGGCACCGCCCGCGGCGGGATCGTGGTGGCCCTCAAGGAGGAGTTCGACCTCCCGGTGAAGTTCATCGGCGTGGGCGAGGCGGTCGACGACCTGGAGCCCTTCGAGGTCAAGGCCTTCGCGGAGGAGGTCCTGACGGCGTAGGGAACAGGGAACAGGGGACAGGGAATAGCCTGCAACTGCGGGAGACCGGGAGGGGATCGTGAGCATCGAGGAGATCGTCTACCAGAAACGCAACGAGATCCGCCGCATCGCGGAGAAGCACGGCGCGTACAACGTGCGCGTCTTCGGCTCCGTCGCGCGCGGCGAGGCCGGGCCGGACAGCGACGTGGACCTGCTCGTCAACGCGGGGGAGAAGACCAGCTCCTGGTTCCCCGCCGGGTTGATCCTCGACCTCGAGGAACTGCTCGGCCGCCGCGTCGACGTGGTGGAGGAGGAGGCCCTCCGGCCCGCGCTCCGCCCGTACGTTCTCCGCGACGCGCGCCCGCTGTGAAGGACGACGCCGTCTACCTGGACCACATCCTGGAGTGCATCCGCCGGATCGAGAACAACACGGCGGATGGGTGGGAGGCGTTTCTCGACTCGACCACACTGCAGGACGCGGTGCTGCGGAACCTTCAGACCATGGCCGAGTCCACGCAGCGCCTCACCGCCGTCGTGAAGGCGAAGCACCCGCAGGTGGAGTGGAGGCAGGTCGCGGCGTTCCGCAACGTGCTCGCCCACGACTACCTGGGCGTGAACCTTGTGCGCGTCTGGGAGATCATCCACCGCGACCTGCCGGCGCTCAAGGTCGCCGTGGAGTCCCTGGTGCGGGACCAAGCCCCCGGCGCATGAGGCGGATCAGGGGTCGGATCGGCAGGTCGTCGGGGTAAGATGCCGCTTCGGTAGGACCGCGGTACCGGTCGGTCCGCCGTTGCCTACCTCCGACCGCATCGACGGCGTAGGACGCAAGCAACACGGAGGAAGCCGTGAGCATCGAGGAGATCGTCTATCAGAAGCGGAACGAGATCCGCCGCATCGCGGAGAAGCACGGCGCGTACAACGTGCGCGTCTTCGGCTCCGTCGCGCGCGGCGAGGCCGGCCCCGACAGCGACGTGGACCTGCTCATCGACGTGGGGGAAAAGACCAGCTCCTGGTTCCCTGCCGGGCTGGTCCTGGACCTGGAGGAGCTGCTGGGGCGACGCGTGGACGTGGTCACGGAGCGCGCGCTCCGTCCCGCGCTGCGTCCGTACGTCCTCCGCGACGCGCGCCCTCTGTGAGAGACGACGCCGTCTACCTCGCGCACATCCTCGAATGCATCCGCAGGATCGAGTCGAACACGGCGGATGGACGGGAGGAGTTCTTCGGTTCTCATCTGCTGCAGGACGCGGTGCTGCGGAACCTGCAGACGATGGCTGAGTCCTCGCAGCGGCTTTCGGACTCAGCGAAAGCGCGGCGACCGGGCATCGAGTGGCGCCAGATCGCAGCGTTCCGCAACGTCATGGTGCACGATTACCTCGGGACTGACCTCGAGCTGGTCTGGGAGATCATCCACCGGGATCTGCCTCCCTTGAAGTCGGCCGTGGAGTCCCTGGCGCGGGACGAAGCTCCCGGCGCATGACCACCGCCTATTCCGGTCTGGACCGCCCGGTCCAGTTCCTCAAGCAGGTCGGGCCGCGCCGCGCGGGGATCCTCCAGCGGATGGGGCTCCTCACCGCGCGCGACGTCCTGTACCACGTCCCGCGGCGCTACGAGGACGCGTCCAGCGTGCAGCGGATCGCCGCGCTGGAGCCGGGGATGGAGGCCAACGTCATCGGCCGCGTGGTGTCCAAGGGGGTGCTTCCCACCCGCAAAGGGCTGCGCATCTTCCAGGCGGTGGTGCGCGACTCCAGCGGGCTCATCGAGTGCTCCTGGCCCGGACAGCCCTTCCTGGACCGCGTCATCCAGAAGGGCGACCTCCTCCTCCTCTCCGGCACCGTCAAGTTCTTCCACGGCCGCCAGCTCCTCCCGCGCGAGCACACCACCCTGGCCCGCGAGGGGGAGGAGGCCTCCGAGGAGACGGGCACCGTCTTCCCCATCTACCCCACCACCGAGGGGCTCAGCCACCGCCAGCTCCGCATCCTGATCGCGGAGAACCTGGACGGCCTCCTCAAGGAAGTCGCGGAGGAGGAGATGCTGGACCCGGAGATGCTCCGGCGGCACGACCTCCCCCCCTCCCGCGCGCCCTGGAGCTGCTGCACCGCCCCGCCTCCCTCACCGAGGTGGAGCAGGGGAGGCGCCGGCTCGCCTTCGAGGAGCTGTTCTTCCTCCAGCTCCTGCACGCCCAGGCCCGCCACCTCGCCACCGTGGAGCGCCCGGGGATCGTCTTTCCCCGCAACGACACCCTGGTGCGCCCCTTCTACGCGGCGCTCCCCTTCGCGCTCACCGGGGCGCAGAAGCGCGTGCTCAAGGAGATCGGGGAGGACATGGGCTCCCCCCGGCGGATGAACCGGCTCCTCCAGGGCGACGTGGGGTCCGGGAAGACGGTGGTGGCCCTGTTCGCCATGCTGCGCGCGGTGGAGAACGGCTACCAGGCCGCCTTCATGGCGCCCACCGAGATCCTGGCCGAGCAGCACGCGCGCACCCTCATCAAGCTCCTGGGCGACGTCCCCGTGGGCGTCACCCTCCTCACCGGGCGGATGGGGACTCGGCAGGCGCGCGAGGTGGGCTACCGGATCGCCTCCGGCGAGGCCGGGATCGTGGTCGGCACCCACGCGCTCATCCAGGAGCGGGTGGAGTTCGCGCGGCTGGGGCTGGTGGTGGTGGACGAGCAGCACCGCTTCGGGGTGAAGCAGCGGATGGCCCTGTCCGAGATGGGCGCCAACACCGACGTGCTGGTGATGTCCGCCACGCCCATCCCCCGCTCCCTGGCGCTGACACTCTACGGCGACCTGGACGTGTCCATCCTGGACGAGCGCCCGCCCGGCCGCCAGCCGGTGCGCACCGCGCTGCGGGACGAGTCCGCGCGGCCGAAGGTGCTGAAGTTCATCCGCGAGCAGGTGGCCGAGGGTCGGCAGGCGTACCTGGTGTACCCGCTGGTGGAGGAGTCGGAGAAGGTGGAGCTCAAGTCTGCCGTGGAGGAGTGCGAGCGGCTGCGCGCCGAGGTGTTCCCCGACCTGCGCGTGGGGCTGGTGCACGGGCAGATGGCCGGCGAGGAGAAGGACGCCACCATGCGTGCCTTCGCCGCGGGCGAGGTGGACGTGCTGGTGGCCACCACGGTGATCGAGGTGGGGATCGACGTGCCCAACGCCACGGTGATGGTGATCGAGCACGCCGAGCGGTTCGGGTTGTCGCAGCTCCACCAGCTCCGGGGGCGGGTGGGGCGGGGGGCGGCGGAGAGCTTCTGCATCCTGCTGGCGTCCGGCGCCGAGGCCGCGGAGCGGCTGCGGATCTTCGCGTCCACCGAGGACGGGTTCCGGATCGCCGAGGCGGACATGCGCCTGCGGGGGCAGGGGGACCTGTTCGGGGCGAGGCAGTCGGGGGTTCCCGACTTCCGGTACGCGGACCTCGAGAAGGACGAGGCGCTTCTGTCGCGTGCCCGGGGCGAGGCGCGGGCCATCGTGGACGTGGACCCGGAGCTGGCGAAGCACCCGTCGCTGCGGCAGGCCATGGAGACGCGCTACGGGGAGCGGGCGCGCCTGTTCCACGTCGGGTAGGGAATGGGCTCGGGAGGTGTGGCGGGCGCTCCGGAGCCCAGACGATACGCGCGAGTCTCCCCGCTCCAGAGCGAGCTTCCAGACCGCGGCGGGTCTCCCTCCGAGATAGATCGAGATGGCGTGGCGATTCGGCAAGGGCGAGCTGATCATGGAGAGCCCCCGCCTTCGGTTCTGGGAAAACCGGCTCAATCTGCTCCTCGTTGCAGCCTTCTCTGCGCCTTCCTGCTGCGCCTGCTCGATCCCGACTTGAAGCCGCTACGAGAGGCCTTCCTGGAGAGGTCCTGCCGAGAACGGGAAAGCGGAGCCGGGAGGTCCCGACTCGCATGCACGACACCATATCGCGACACCTTGCGTTAAGTCGCGAAGTTTCGCATCTTTAAGCAATATAATATGTTATGCACTCCGCGCGGGATCATGCTCCTCTGCGGCATCCCTCCTAATCTTCAAGCGAGTACGCATGCCCTCCCATCCGGTCAGCAGTGACGTAAAGCAGCGGCTGGACGTCAGCAACGCGGTCATTCAGCGGGTCGGTAAACTTCTTATCATGGGACAGGCGAACCAAGTGAACGGGAATGGTCAGAATCCCCATGATCATTGGCATGCGCAAACCCATAATGCCGCGATACAGGACGCGTATTCGGCGGTCAGTGAAGGATGGCACCGGCTGGCGGTGCACAAACCGACGTGGCTCAATCCCCAAAAGACCACGGAACTGGACATGACGCGCGACATCAGCGCGGGCCATACCAACTTAACCCGCCCGCAGCGGGTCGCGGGTATCGCTCTGCACTTCCGTGTAGGGAACTGCCAGGAGTTCGCGAGCGTCACGTATCTGCTGCTACGGGAGAACCTCTGCGGTCAGGATGCGGTCCACTACGTAAACGGCCGAGGTCCTCATTGGTACTGCCTGGTTACCGACGCCAACTGCCAGATAAACGTACAACAAGACGTTCCCGATGATGCGGTCGTGGTAGACCCGTGGATCGCGAGTCCCCAGCCGGAAGCCCTGCTCTGGCGCCATTCCGTCCACAAAGTCAGTTTCCAGGTCCAATACAGCCAGTCCAAATGCGGAACAAAGTGGAGCAGGAACACGACTATGCTGGATCTTGGAAAGGTGCAAGCGGCCATGAAAAAATATGAGAATCACGTGGACTACCTCTACCAACGGAACAAAGGCAAGTACCCGCCGGATCGTTCGTGGGCGCATTCGGAGATGGTAGACCGCGTTGGACCTGCCTCACACCTTTGGGACGAGCGGGTGCTGTGGAATGGGGTGAGGTATGACTACATCGAGCAGAACAATTTCGTGAACCAGAACAACTCCGCCATGGAGATCGAACACTGATTAGGACAGCTTTACCATAAACGTCTCGTAGCCATCGGGTCGATCTGGTGCAACCGCAGTGACCCGGGCTTACAGCAACATGAGTCATCCCGAATTTTAGGGATGGCGCGTGAGATGAAGCAGCAACCTTCGATGGGCCACGTTCATCGGAGGGCGACTGTGGTTCTGGGACAGCCGTCTCAAGCTGCTCCTCACGGTGAGTCTCGCCTACGCCTCTTCCGACTTCGTGCCGTCGTTGCAGCGGACCTTAGTCGCCCGGGGCGGGTCTCCGCCGTTGCAGGCCGTCCCCTGGCCTTCAGGGCCTTCGGCTCGGCGGGGCGAGCGTGTTCCGGATGCGGGTCAGCTCCTCGCGAAGCTCGCGGATGGTCTCGTCGCGCTCGCGGATCTCGCCGCGCAGCCGCTCCACCTCCGCCTGCGAGCCCTCCGCCGTCACCGTGCGCGTGGGGCCGGGGACCGTCACCGTCCGCACCGACTGGTCGCCCTGGAGGGAGGCGATCCGCTCCGCGGGGGCGAGGTTGAGCTGCTCCGCCAGGCTCAGCAGCGTCTGCGCCTCGGGCTTGCGATAGAGGTCCTTCCCGTTGCGGCCGGAATCGGGAGAGGCCAGGTAGCGGCGCAGGTAGTCCGACGCTCCGCGGGAGGTGAAGCCCGGGTTGCGCGGGTCGATCCGGATGGCCCCCAGGAAGAAGACCGCTTCCCGGCCCTCCACCGTCCCCACGTGTTCCGTGGCGAGACGGCTGAAGGCGGAGTCCGCCGTGCGGAAGCTCCCGGCCAGGAGCGCCCTCTGCGCCTGCGTCCACAGACCGTCCCGGTCCCCTCCCGATCCCCGGGCAAGGGAGGCGCAGGCGGGAAGGAAGAGCGCGAAGGAAAGAACGGCGAGCGCGTGGAACCGTTTCATCTCGACGTCAGCCTGGAAAGGCCGGTCAGGCGGGCTGCGAGACCGGCGGGCGCGTGGGGAGCAACACCCGGAAGGTCGTTCCCCGGCCCGGCTGGCTCTCTGCACCGATCGTGCCCCCGTGGGCCTCCACGATCTCCCGCGCGATCGCCAGCCCCAGTCCCGACCCCACCGAGCGGGGCTGCGCCTCGTTCTCCACCTGGAAGAACTTCTCGAAGATCTTGGGGAGCTTGTCCGGGGGGATGCCGATCCCCGTGTCGCGCACCTCGATCTCCACCCCGTCCTTCGCGGCGCACGCCACCAGCCGGATGCGCCCCCCCTTCTGCGTGAACTTGAAGGCGTTGGAGAGCAGGTTCCCCAGCACCTCGTTCAGCCGGTCCGGGTCGCCCGTCAGCGTGGCCGGGAGGTCCTCGTCCGTCTCCAGCGCGAAATCGATCTCGCTCTGGAAGGCCAGCGCGTCGAAGCCGTGCGCCAGGTCCGACAGGAAGTAGCGGAGAGGGATCTCCCGCAGCTCCAGCCGCCCGCCCCCCGCCTCGAAGCGCGACACGTCCAGCAGGCGCTGCACCAGGCGGGTGAGGCGCTCCGTCTGGTCCGAGATGGAGGAGAGCGTCTTCCGCTGCGTGTCGGTGACGTCCCCGTAGATCCCGTCCAGGAGGAGCGAGACGTACCCGCGGATCACGCTGAGCGGCGTCTTGATCTCGTGCGAGGCCACCGAGACGAACTCCGCCTTGAGCCGGTCCAGCTCCGTGAGCTGCCGCGTCATGGAGCCGAAGGAGCGCGCCAGGTCCCCCAGCTCGTCCTGGCGGCTCGGGCTCACCCGCACCTTCGGGTCGAAGTCGCCCTCCGCCACCACCGCCATTCCCCGGCGCAGCTCGTGGATGGGCCGGAGGAGCGTGCGCGTCAGCCAGGCGCCGATGATCACCGTGAGCGCGAGCGCCGCCGCCAGCGCCAGCCCCGTGGTGGCCGCGGCCTGCTGGGCCACCTCCTGCGCGCGCTGCACCTGCTCCGCCCCGCCCTGGTTGATCGCCGCGCCGATCGGGTTCAGGGCCGCGTTCATCCGGGCGAAGCCGGGGTCCAGCACCGTGGCGCGGGACTCGTCCGCCTCCTCGATCCGCCCCGCCGCCACGTGGGCGTGCACCTCCCGCACCGCCGCCGACAGGTCGGTCCAGGCACGCTGCGCCGGGGCCGCCGCGCCGCCGTACCCCGCCCGCCGCAGGTGGTCCAGGTGCCCTGCCACGCTGTCCATCCCGACCTCCGCGTTCCGGCGCGCCTCCACCGCCGCGTCCGGCGCCACGCGGATCAGCGACAGGTAGGTCCGCTCGGCGAACTCCACGTCGCCCAGCGCCGACTGGAGCCGCCCCAGCTCCAGCGACCCGATGGCGTCCCGCGTCCGCAGGCCGCGCGCGATGCTCTGCAGCTCGCCCAGCTTGGTGGCGCCGTAGACCGCGGGCGCCACCAGGATGCAGGTGATGGCGAGCAGGGTGAGGACGATCCGGAGCCTCAGCCTCACGCGGCACCCCCGTCCGCCCGCTCGCGGCGCTTGACCTCGTCCCAGAGCACGTCGAGCTCCTCCAGCGTCGCTTCCCCCATCACCAGCCCGCGTCCGCGGGCCAGCTCCTCCACTCCCGCGAAGCGGCGCGCGAACTTGGCGTTCGCGCGCGACAGCGCCGTGGAGGGGTGCACCCCCGCCAGCCGCGACAGGTTCACCACCGCGAAGAACAGGTCACCCATCTCCTCCTCCAGCTTCCCCGCGTCCCCCGCCGCCATCTCCACGCCCACCTCCTCCACCTCCTCGCGCACCTTGGCGAAGGCGCCCGACGCGTCGGCCCAGTCGAACCCCACCCCCGCCACCCGCTCCTGGATGCGGAAGGCGCGCAGGAGCGGGTCCATCCCGCCCGACAGCCCGTCCAGCACCCCGGGCTCCCCCGCGGGGCCGCGGCGCTCCCTCGCCTTGAGCGCATCCCACGGCTCCGCCTCCCCCAAGCCGTACAGGTGGGGATGGCGTCGGCGCATCTTTTGCTCCAGGCCGCGCACGACTTCTTCCCGGCCGAACGCCCCCCGCTCCTCCGCGAGCGCCACCTGGAAGGCGACGTTGAAGAGGAGGTCTCCCAGCTCCTCGCGGAGCGCGTCCTCGTCCCCCGCGGCGACGGCCTCCGCCGTCTCGTGGGCCTCCTCCACCAGCCCGGGGGCCAGCGACGCGGCGGTCTGCGCCGCGTCCCACGGACAGCGGGCGCGGAGGAACCCGACCAGCGCCATCGCGCGGTCGAGGACGCCTCCGGACGGGGCGAGGGGGGGCGGGTTTTCGGCTTGCGAGCGTTCCACGGTCGGCCTATACTACTCGGCTTGTGTCCAGCCCGTCAACCGCCCTCCGGTCCCGCGCCTGGGTCGAAGTAGACCTGGCCGCCCTCCGCGCCAACCTCCGCCGCGTGCGCGAAGCCGCGCCCCCCGGGACCGGAATGGTCCCCATGGTCAAGGCGGACGCCTACGGGACCGGGCTGCGGGACGCCGCGGCGGCGCTGGCGCGGGAGCGGCCGTGGGCCTTCGGCGTGGCCGCCGTCGCCGAGGGGGAGGCGCTGCGGGACGCGGGGTGGGAGGGGCGGGTCGTGGTGTTCGCGCCGGCGCCCCCGGGGGAGTACGGGCGCGCCGCCCGCGCCGGCCTCGCCCTCTGCTTCTCGGAGGTGGAAGCGGTGGAGCGCTGGGCGCAGGAGGCGGAAGGGGCGGGGCGGACCCTCCCCTTCCACCTGGAGGTGGACACCGGGATGGGGCGCGCCGGCCTCCCCTGGGACCGGGTGGGGGAGTGGGGGCCGGCGGTGGCCGGGCACGCCGCGGGCCGGCTCCGCTGGGAGGGGACCTTCACCCACTTCCACTCGGCCGACGAGCCCGACCTGGCTCCCACCGACGAGCAGTGGGAGCGGTTCCGGCAGGCCCTCGCCCTCCTTCCGCACGGCGAGGGAGCCCCCCCCCGCGTGATCCACACCTCCAACAGCGCCGCCGCCCTGCGCCGCTCCGGGTACGGGTGCGACCTGGTTCGCCCGGGGATCTTCCTGTACGGGGGCTCCGCGGGCGCGGAGGTGCTCCCCGACCCGGTGGCCTCGGTGCGCGCGCGCATCTCCCTGGTGCGGGAGGTCCCCGCCGGCACCACCGTGGGCTACGGCGCCACCTACACCGCCTCCGGGACCGAGGTGTGGGGGACGGCGGCCATCGGCTACGGCGACGGGCTGCGCCGCGCGCTGGCCCCCGCCGGGGGGGAGGCGATCGTCCGCGGAGCGCGCGTCCCGATCGTCGGAAGGATCTCCATGGACGTGACGGTGTTAAACCTGTCCCGCGTCCCGGACGTGCGCGCGGGGGAGGTGGCCACCTTCATCGGCCGGGACGGCCCGGAGGAGATCCTGCTGGACGAGGTGGCCGCGCGGTGCGGCACCATCTCCTACGAGATCCTGACCGGGCTCACCCCCCGCCTCCCACGGGTGTACCTGGACGACTTCCCGGACACCGGGCGCGCCGCGGACCCGCGGTCCGGCGCGCGAGAACCCTAGATCGGATGGATTGATGCGACGTCGTCTCAGCCTCGGGAGGTCGCTGGCGGCCGCCGTCCTGGCCTGCCTCCCGGTGGTCGCCTGCACGGACGAGCCCCCCACCGCAGCCGGGGAGGACCTCTTCCCCAACGGGGCACTCCCGCTCACCTTCGAGGTGACCGTCCCCGCCGACAGCTTCGTCCAGAACCTCGGCGCCTTCAGCGGCTACACCGGGCCGGCGGACGTCCGCTACCTGTCGGTGGCCAACCGCTTCGAGGGGGCGCTGGACGCGCACCTCCTGGCCCGCTTCACCGACTTCCCGACCACCGTCACCTTCACGCAGGGGGGGACCGCGCGGACGGACAGCGTCTTCACCTACGGGCGGGGGACGGTGGTGGCGCGCGTGGACACGCTCCAGTCCACCTCCTCGGGGCCGATGGAGCTGCAGCTCTGGGAAGTGGGGCAGGCGTTCGACCCCGCCTCCGCCACCTGGACCCTGGCCGTGGACACCACGGGCGAGCGGACCGCCTGGCGCGAGCCCGGCGGGACGCGCGGGACGCTCCTGGGGCGCGCCACCCTGCTCACCAACGCCCGGAACCCCGGCGACTCGGTGATCTTCCAGCTCGACTCGCTCGCGGTGCAGCGGATGGCCCGCGCCGGCTCGCCGGGGCTGCTGGTCACCGCCACGGGGGCGCAGGGGTACGTGCAGTTCGCCCCCATCTCGCTCCGCACGGGGGTGCACCCGCGTAGCGCCTCCCCCGACACCCTGATCGCGGTGAACGTGGGCAACGCGTCGCTGCAGACCTTCGTCTTCAACCCCGAGCAGCCCACCGGCGCGGCCGGGGTCTTCCAGGCCGGCGGGATACGCTCCGCGCGCACCCTCTTCCGCGCCACGCTCCCCGCCACCCTCCCCGTCTGCCGGCAGGGGACGTGCACCCGCGTCCCGCTCCGTGACCTGACGGTGAACGAGGCCTCGCTCCTGTTCCGCCCCGCGCCCGTGGCGGGCGGTTTCCGGCCCGCGGGGGCGGTACCGCTCCTGGTCCGGCGGGTGGCGGAGCCCGGGCTGGGCCGGCGTGCCCCGCTCGGCGAAGTGGCCAACGAGATCGTGGGGATCGACCCCGCCAGCCGCACCGTGATCTACGGCGGGACGCGCTACGCCTTCGGCGACACGCTGTACACCGTCCCCATCACCACCTTCGCCGCGCGGATGGCGGCGGGGGACACCAGCTCCTTCTCGCTCGCCCTGCTCAGCGACCCGGGGACCATCCTGGGCGACCCGCAGGCCATCACCTTCGGGACGGCGTGGTTCGCGCCCAACCCGCGACTCCGCATCGTCTACACGCTCCCGGAGCGGCCGTCCCTTCGATGAGAACCCTGACCACCCTGCGCGGCGCCGCCGCGCTCGCCGCCCTCGGCGCCGCCTGCCTCGGCGGGGGCGCGCGCCCCGCGGGGGCGCAGTCGCTCCTCGCCAGCCGCGGGCTGGGATACCCCATCCAGCCGCTGGACGCCCGCGCCCAGGGGCTGGGGGGCGTGGGGCTGGGACTCCCCGGCGGGGAGCTGTCGCTGGTGAACCCGGCCGGGATCGCCGCGCTCCCGGCGCCGGCCATCAGCCTCACCTTCCAGCCCGACTTCTACTCCAGCCGCGCCGGCGGCACCGACAGCGACGGCACCACCGCCCGCTTCCCGCTCCTCCACGCCGCGTTCCCGCTGGGGCGCTGGACGGCGGCCTTCGCGTACGGGGCGTACCTGGACCAGACCTGGGCCGTGGAGCACGCCGACTCGCTCCGGCTCCCCGGGCGGACGCTGGCGGTGACCGACCGCTTCGCCTCGCACGGCGGGGTCACGAGGCTCCGGGCCAGCGGCGCGTACAGCTTCTCCGAGCGCCTCTCCGTGGGCGTGTCGGCGGACCTGTTCACCGGCTCCGTCCGCGACACCCTGACCCGGGTGTTCGAGCGCCCGGACACGGTGGTGACCGGGATCAGCATCCCCGTATCCTCCAGCTACGAAGCGGAGTGGGGCTACCAGGGGCTGGGGGGCTCGCTCGGGGTCCGCTGGGTCCCCACCGACGCCCTCAGCCTGGGCGCCGCCGTCTCCGGCGGGGCGAAGCTCCGCGCCCGCCCCATCGGCGACGCCGACTCGGTGGGCTCCGCCCTGGTCGGGAAGGACTACACCCTCCCCCTCACCTTCGACGTGGGGGCGAGCGGCCGGGTGACCCAGGGCGCCACCCTGGCGCTGGCCGGCCGCTGGGCGGGGTGGTCCACCGCCGACGACGAGCTGGCCGCCGTGGGCGGGGCCCGCGACTCCTGGACGGTCTCCGGGGGGGTGGAGTTCGACGCGGCGCGGCAGGACCGGCGCTCCTTCCCCCTCCGGGTCGGCGCGCGCTACTCCGCGCTCCCCTTCCGCTGGGGGACGGGGGCGGCCGCGAGCGAGTTCCCCGCCGAGCGCGCCGTGACCGCGGGGCTCGGCGCGCGCCTGGCCGGCGGAGCCGCGCTGGTGGACCTGGCGGGGGAGCGCGGCTGGCGCGGGGGGGGCTCCGCCACCCTGGACGAGTCGTACTGGAGGCTGTCCCTTTCCCTCACCCTCCTGGGTCGGTGACCGGAGCGGGCGGGCCCCCGCTCCTGCTCGTCGTGGACGACGAGCCGGTCAACGTGGAGCTGCTCCGCGACCTCCTGGAGTCGCTGGACTTCCGGACGCTGGGCGCGCTCCGCGGGCCGGAGGCGCTGGAGCTGGCCCGGGAGAGCTCGCCCGACCTGATCCTCCTGGACGTGATGATGCCCGGGATGAACGGGATCGAGGTGTGCCGGCGCCTCCGGGCCGATCCGGCCACCGCCGGCATCCCGGTGGTCTTCGTCACCGCGCTCTCCGACGCCGAGGACAAGCTCCAGGCCATCGAGGCCGGGGGGGACGACTTCCTCACCAAGCCGTTCAACCGCCCCGTCCTGGTGGCGCGCATCCGCTCCCTCCTCCGCCTCAAGGCCGCCCGCGACGAGCTGGGCCGGGCGTACGCCCGGCTCCAGGAGCTGGAGCGGCTGCGGGACGACCTGACGCGGATGATGGTGCACGACCTCAAGTCCCCGCTCACCGCCCTCCTGGGCACCCTGGAGCTGGCCGTGGACGGGGACCTGGGCCCCCTCACCCCCGAGCAGCGCAGCCTCTTCGCCGACGGGCGCGACCGCGGGGCCGACATGCTCCGCATGATCGACGACCTCCTGGAGGTGTCCCGGCTGGAGGAGTCGGAGGTGCGGCTCCAGCTGGGGGAGCTGGAGGTGCCGCGGTTCCTGGGCGAAGTGGCCGACGAGTGGCGGGTCCCCACCGAGCAGCGCGGCGCCACCCTGGTGGCCGAGCCGGCGCCCCCGCTCCGCGTGCGGGCCGACGAGCAGCTCCTGCGCCGCGTCTTCGCCAACCTGATCGGGAACGCGGTGCGGCACGGCGGGTCGGGGATCCGCATCCGCCTCTTCGCCGCCCCCGACGCGGAGGAGGGGGTGCGCTTCACCGTCGCCGACGACGGGGTGGGGATTCCCCCGGAGTACCAGGAGGTGATCTTCCGCAAGTACGGGAGCGCGCCCGGGGCGGGGGAGTCGTCCGGGCTCGGGCTCACCTTCTGCAAGCTCGCCGTGGAAGCCCACGGCGGGCGCATCTGGGTGCAGAGCGGCGAGGGGGCGGGGAGCGCCTTCCACTTCGTCCTTCCCGCCGCGCCCGCCGCGTGAGCGACCCTTCCGGCGCCCCCCGGCGCGGCCTGTTCCTTGCCTTCGAGGGCGTGGAGGGAGCGGGGAAGACCACCCAGGTCCGCCTCCTGGCCGAGGCCCTCCGCGCCCACGGGCGCGAGGTGACCGTGGCCCGCGAGCCGGGCTCCACCCCCCTGGGCGAGCGCGTGCGCGAGACCGTCCTGGCCGACCTGGAGCTGCGCGTCCCCGCCCGGAGCGAGCTGTTCCTGATGCTCGCGGCGCGGGCCGCCTTCGTGGAGCAGGTGGTCCTCCCCGGGCTGGAGGCGGAGCGGGTGGTGATCGCCGACCGGTTCGAGCTCTCCACCCTGGCCTACCAGGGCGCGGGGCGGGGGCTCCCCCTGGCGGAGGTACGGGAGTGCAACCGCTTCGCCACCGGCGGGACGCGGCCCCACGCCACCGTCTTCCTGGACCTGGACCCGGAGGAGGGGGCGCGGCGCCAGGCCGCCGAGGGAAAGGCCCGCGACCGGATGGAGCGCGAGGAGGCCGGGTTCCACGCCCGGGTGGCCGCCGGGTACCGCGGGCTGGCGCGTGAAGTGGAGGGAATCGTTCGTGTGGACGCCCGGGGGAGCACGGAGGAGGTGCGGCGCCGCGTGTGGGACGCGCTGGCGGCGCTCTTCCCCGAAACTTTCCCCGGGAGTGGGTTTATCAAGCCGGATGCAGTCCCCGCCCCGGGGGCGTCGCCGCACCCGGTTTCCGGACCTTCGGAGGGTTGAATGAAGCTCAAGCGCACCGTCGTCGC
This sequence comes from uncultured Gemmatimonadales bacterium, assembly GCA_963733105.1. Lineage (GTDB taxonomy): Bacteria > Gemmatimonadota > Gemmatimonadetes > Longimicrobiales > Longimicrobiaceae > JAFAYN01. Next base: position 66,060 of record CAVTCB010000024.1, read on the forward strand.
CCCCGCGCTCGTCGCCGGCGTGGCCCTGGTCTCCGGCGGATGGCTCCTGCAGCAGGGGGTCTCCGAGCAGAAGAACGTCTACGAGCAGGCCCGCATCTTCGACGAGGTGATGAGCCTCCTGTCGGACCGGTTCGTGGACCAGCCACCGGCCACCGAGCTGTACCAGATGGCGACGGAGGGGATGATCCGGGAGCTCGGCGACCCCCACACGACCTTCCTCACCCCCGAGGAGTTCAACGAGTTCTACACGAACATGTCGGGGGAGTACGCCGGGATCGGCGCGCAGATCGTCGACCGCGACGGGTGGGTGACCGTGCTCGCCCCCCTCCCGGGGACCCCCTCCGAGCGCGCGGGGCTGCGCGCCGGCGACCGGATCATCGAGATCGACGGCCGCCCCACCAAGGGGATGGACAGCGACGCGGCGGTCAAGATCCTGCGCGGCGCCCGCGGGTCGCAGATCAACCTCCGGGTGGTCCGCGTGGGCGTGGAGGAGCCGATCAACTTCCGGATGGCCCGCGAGGAGATCCACCTCAGCTCCGTCCCCTACGCCTTCATGATCGGCGACGGGGTGGGGTACCTGAACCTGTCCATCTTCAGCGAGGCCTCCTCCCGCGAGGTGCGCGAGGCCATCGAGAAGCTGCGCGGGCAGGGGATGCGCAAGCTGATCTTCGACCTGCGCGAGAACCCGGGCGGGCTCCTGGACCAGGGCGTCGGGGTGGCGCAGCTCTTCCTGAAGCCCGGCGCCGCCGTGGTGGACACCCGCGGCCGCACCGCCGCCGACAACACCACCGCCGTCGCGCGGGGCGGGGAGATCATCCCCGGCGTCCCGGTGGTGGTGCTGGTGAACGAGTACAGCGCCAGCGCCGCCGAGATCGTGGCCGGCGCGCTCCAGGACCACGACCGCGCCCTGGTGGTGGGGGCCCGCAGCTACGGCAAGGGCTCGGTGCAGGACCTCTTCCCGCTCTCCGGCGGGAACTTCCTGAAGGTGACCACCGCCAAGTGGTTCACCCCGGTCGGGCGCTCCATCCAGAAGGACCCGCGGCCGCAGGACGCGCGGGCCACCCTCGCCGCCTCCACGGTGGACGCGGAGGGGAACCCGATCGCGGCGGCGGCGGCGGACACCACCAAGCCGTACCGCACCGACAGCGGCCGGATCGTGTACGGCGGCGGCGGGATCGTCCCCGACGTGGTCATCCGCCCGGACACGGCCACCGCGGCGGAGCAGGACTTCTTCCGGACGGCGGCCAAGGGCGGGGCCATCTTCAACGACGTGCTCTTCCGCTACGCCCTCGAGTACGGCCGCGAGAACCCGACCCTCGGGCAGGACGTGCAGGTGACGCCGGCCATGCGGCGCGAGTTCTACGACCGCCTCCGCGCCGCCCGGCTGAACCTGACCTGGGAGCAGTTCGAGGGTGCGCGCGACTTCCTGAACCGCCGCGTGGCCCAGGAGATCCTGCAGCACAAGCTGGGGGCGAACGCGGCCGCCCAGCGCGGCGTCGCCGACGACCAGGCCGTGATGGAGGCGTACGGCCTCCTGAAGCGCGCCAGCGATCCGCAGTCGCTGATCCGGCTGGCGCCCGTCCGCCCGCAGCCGCAGTCGCAGACCCGCTCGGCGGAGGCGGCCCGCAACCGCTGACGCATGCGGACGTCGCCGGGCCGGCGGCGGTCGGAGGAGAGGCACCCGGTGTGCCTCTCCTCCTTTTTTTGCCCCCGCGCGGGGTGCGGCTTATATTCCGCGCCTTTCGCAAGCCCGGGGAGCCAGGCGCGGAGATGACGGACACGACTGCCACGACCGGGGTGCCCGCGCGCCCGGAGGTGCCTCCGGCGCTGATCCTCCTCCTCTCCGTGCTGGCCATCAGCTGGGCGGCGCCGCTGGTCCGCTTCAGCCAGGCCCCCGCGCTGGCCGTCTCCTTCTGGCGGCTGGCGTTCTCGGTCCTGCTGATCGCGGGGGTGCTCACCGCGCGGCGGGAGTGGGGGGCGCTGCGCCGCCTGGGGCGCCGCGACCTGGCGACCGCCGCGGTGGCGGGCGTGCTCCTGGCGGGGCACTTCGCCACCTGGATCGCCTCCATCGGGCTCACCAGCGTCGCGGCATCGGTCGTGCTCGTGGACACCGCGCCCGTGTTCGTCGCGCTCCTCTCCGCGGCCTTCCTGCGCGAGCGCCCGGGAGGGCGGCAGTGGGCGGGGATCGGGCTGGCGGTGGCGGGAGCGGCCTGGATCGGGTGGGGCGACTTCCGCGGCGGGAGCGACCCGCTGCGGGGCGACCTCCTGGCGCTGGCCGGGGCGGTGCTGGTGGCCGCCTACTACGTGATCGGGCGGAGCCTGCGCGCCCGGCTCGACCTCTGGCCGTACGTGATGGTGGTGTACGGGTGCGCCGCGCTCACCCTCCTGGTGGCGCTCCCGGTGGCGGGGGTCCCCTTCACCGGGTACGCCCCCACCGACTGGGCGGTGTTCGCCGGGCTGGCCGCCGGGCCCATGATGATCGGCCACACCGGGCAGAACTGGGCGCTGCGCTACCTTCCCGCGTACGTGGTGAACCTGTCGCTGCTGGGGGAGCCCGTGGGGGCGACGCTGATCGCCTGGCTCCTCCCGGCCATCGCGGAGACCCCGCCCCCCGAAGCCCTCGCGGGCGGGGCGCTGATCCTTCTTGGCATCGTACTGGGAATGGCGAGGAGATAGATGAACGAGACCGACTGCTGCACGGTGGACGTCGTCCGCGGGAGCGTGGTGGAGTCGCGCCACCGCGTGCACGCCGCGGTGGTGGACGCGGAAGGGCAGCTCCGGGCCTTCGCCGGCGACCCCGAGCTCGTCACCTTCATCCGCTCCGCCGCCAAGCCCTTCCAGGCGCTCGCCATGGTGGAGGACGGGGCCGCCGACCGCTTCGGGCTGACCGACCGCGAGGTGGCGCTGGTGTGCGGCTCGCACGCGGGCGCCCCGGTGCACACCTCCACCGCCGAGTCCATCCTGGCCAAGCTGGGGCTGGACGCCGAGGCGCTGGCCTGCGGTCCGCACCCCCCCTTCGACCCGCTCACCCGGCGCGAGCTGCAGGAAGCCGGGCTGGAGCCGGTGCGGCTGCACAACAACTGCTCCGGGAAGCACGCCGGGATGCTGGCCCTGGCCCGCGCCCGCGGCTGGGAGACGCAGGAGTACCAGCACCCCGACCACCCCGTGCAGTGGCGGATGCTCACCGAGGTGGCCCGCTGGGCCCGCCTCCCCGGCGAGGCCATCGCCCTGGGGAACGACGGGTGCGGGGTGGTGTGCTTCGGGCTCCCGCTCCGCAACATGGCGCTCGCCTTCGCCGGGCTGGCCCGCGCCGCGCGCCAGGGAGAGCCCGGCCCCGCCCGCGTCGTGGCCGCCATGACCGGGCACCCGGAGATGGTCGCCGGGAAGGGGCGGCTCTGCACCGAGCTGATGCGCCGCACCGAGGGGCGGGTGTTCGCCAAGATCGGTGCCGAGGGCGTGTACTGCGTCGGCGTCACCGGCGCCGAGCTGGGCGTCGCCGTCAAGGTGGAGGACGGCTCCACCCGCGCCGTGGCCCCCGCCATCCTGGGGGTGCTGCGCGAGCTGGACCTGATCTCCGAGGACGACTTCGGGGCCATGCACGCCCAGGTGTACCCCGACGTGGTGAACACCCGCGGCGAGGTCACCGGCCAGCTCCGCCCCTCGGTCCGCCTCCGCGCCCCGGATGCCTGACGCAGGGGCGCTGGGCGCGGCGCGGGAGGCGCTGGTCGCCCTCTCCGCCGCCCTCGCCACGCGCGACCGGGAGGTCGTGGAGGCCGCCGTCCGGCGCGCCGCCGCCGAAGCCGACCCCGACGCCGCCGAGGAGGTGCTCCTCCAGGCGCACCTGTTCGTGGGCTTCCCCGACGCGCTCGCCGCCCTGGCGCTCTGGCGCGAGGCCAGCGGGAGGCCGGCGCCGGCCGCGCTGGGGGAGGAGTGCGCGGCCTGGGCGGAGCGCGGCGAGCGGGTGTGCGCCCGGGTGTACGGGGCCAACTACCCCAAGCTCCGCGCCAACGTCGCCGCGACCCACCCCGAGATGGACCGCTGGATGGTGGAGGGCGGCTACGGGCGCGTCCTGGGGCGCCCCGGGCTGGACCTGGCCACGCGCGAGCTGTGCATCCTCGCGCTGCTGGCCGTCTGGAACACCCCGCGGCAGCTCCACTCGCACCTGCGGGGGGCGCTCAACGCCGGCGCCGGGGTGGAGGAGGTGGAGCGGGCGGTGGAGGTGTCGTGCGGATTCGTGGACCCCGCCGCCGCGGCGCGGGTGCGGGAGCTGTGGGGAGAGGTGCGGGCCCGAGCGGGCGCCTGAGCGAGCGGAGAAGGACCGGAGAGGGAGCGATGTTTCTCGACCATGCAGTGATCCAGATCAGCGCGGGGAAGGGCGGCGAGGGCGCCAGCTCCTTCCGGCGCGAGTCGTTCATCCCCTTCGGCGGGCCCGACGGGGGCGACGGCGGGAAGGGGGGCGACGTGGTGTTCCGCGCCGACCCCCAGCTCAACACCCTCCTCGACTACCGCTACCGGACCCAGTACAAGGCCGAGCCGGGTCAGAAGGGGCAGGGGAGCAACCGGACCGGCCGGAGCGGCGAGGACCTGGTCCTGGGCGTTCCCCCCGGCACCGTGGTGCGCGACCGGGAGACGGGCGAGGTCCTGGGCGAGCTGATCGAGCCCGGTGACGAGGTGGTCGCCGCGCGCGGGGGGCGCGGCGGGCGCGGGAACGCCCGCTTCGCCACCGCCACCAACCAGGCGCCGCGCCGCACCGACCCCGGCGAGGAGGGGGAGGCGCGCGAGGTGGAGCTGGAGCTGAAGCTGATCGCCGACGTCGGGCTGGTGGGGGAGCCCAACGCGGGGAAGTCCACCCTCCTCGCCTCCATCTCCGCCGCCACCCCCAAGGTGGCCGACTACCCGTTCACCACCCTCACCCCCAACCTGGGCGTGGTGCAGCTCTCCGAGGGGCGCACCTTCGTGGTGGCCGACATCCCGGGGATCATCGAGGGGGCGCACGAGGGGAAGGGGCTGGGTCACCAGTTCCTGCGCCACATCGAGCGCACACGCACGCTGGCGGTCATGATCCCGGCGGACGCGCTGGAGCCGCAGGAGGAGTACGACCGGCTGGTGGCCGAGCTGCGGAGCTACTCGCAGGAGCTGGCGGAGAAGCCGCACTGCGTGGTGTTCACCAAGGCCGACCTGCTTCCTCCCGAGTGGCCGGCGCCGCGCGTGGAGGCTCCGGGGGCGTGGGGGCAGTTCCTGATCTCGTCCGTGGCGCGACGTGGTCTTGAGCCGCTTCTGGAGGGGCTGTGGACGCACGCTGCGGTCGCCATCGCCGAGGAGCGGGGGGAGGACGACGAGGCCGAGGAGGGGTGGCGGCCGTAGCGGGTGGCGGCGGGCCGCCCCGGAGTGAGCCAGCCGAAACCGCCCGGCTGTCTCCCTCCGTTGAAGATCATACGGGTACGACGGAACTGCCGAACGGCGCGCGCCCGCGGTTCCGTCCGCCAGGACGGCTGCCGTTCGTAGCCGGGGGTTTCCATACCCCCGGTGGCCTTGGCCCCAGAGCGCGTTGTTGCAGGCTGTCCCCTGTTCCCTGTACCCTGTCCCCTAAACCACTCTTCTCCAGCCAATCCCCATGCCCCTCTCCTCGTCCGCACTGGAGCCGGTCCTGCGGCTCGCCATGGTCCCGGGAGTCGGTCCCTCGCGCATCACCACCCTGCTGCGCCACTTCGGCTCCGCGGAGCGGGCGCTCGACGCGCCGTCCGCAGAGGTCGCGCGGCTCCCTGGGTTCGGGACGGAGATGGTGCGCCGCATGGCGGCCGGTGGGCAGAAGGAGGGGCGGGAGCGCGCGCGGCGGGCCATGGAGCGGCTGGAGAAGCTGGGCGCCGTCGCCATCACCCCCGACGACCGGGCGTACCCCGACGCCTTCCGCGCCCTCGCCGACTCGCCCTTCCTCCTCTTCGCCCTCGGGCGGCTGGAGCTGCTGGGCCCTCCCGGCATGGCGATCGTCGGGACGCGCGAGCCCACCGAGTACGGGCGCGAGACCACCCGACGCCTGGCGGCGGAGCTGACCGGGGCGGGGTACGTGGTGGTGAGCGGGATGGCGAAGGGGATCGACGCCGCGGCCCACACGGCCGCGCTCGAGGCGGGCGGAGACACCGTCGGCGTCCTGGGGCACGGGATCGACCTGGTCTACCCGCGGGAGAACGCCCGCCTCTTCCAGGCCGTGCGGGAGCGCGGGCTCCTCCTCACCGAGCTCCCGCCCGGCGAGGAGCCCAAGGCCGGCAACTTCCCGCGCCGCAACCGGCTCATCGCCGCCCTCGCCGAGGGCGTCCTGGTGGTGGAGATGGGCGCCCGCAGCGGCGCCCAGCACACCGTCGGCTACGCGCTGGAGCAGGGGAAGGACGTGTTCGCCGTCCCCGGTCCCGTCGGGTCGCCCGCCAGCGAAGGAACCAACCAGCTCCTCAAGGACGGCGCCCGCCTGGTCACCTCCGCCCAGGACATCCTGGAGGAGCTGCGCGGCGTCGGCCGCGCCGCCGCCGCCGCGCCCCCCCGGGCGCGCGTGCAGGTGGGCCCCGCCACCGCCATCGCCCCCCCGGCCCCCGCCGAGCCCGCGGACCTCTCCCCCGAGGAGGCGCGCCTCTGGGCCGCCCTCCGCCCCGAGCCCCTCCACGTGGACGACCTGGCCCGCGCCGCCGAGATGGCGACCGGGAGCGCCCTCGCCGCCCTCCTGGGGCTGGAGCTGCGCGGCGCCGTCGAAGCCCTCCCCGGCAAGCAGTACCGCCGCGCCTGACCGGGGAACGCATCGGCGCCTGCGGTGTCGTGTAGCCGGAACCGGCGACACACCAGCAGCGGACGCGGCACCAGTGGGCGGAGCGACGGAGATCCTGGAGCAGAGGCATACGGGCGGCGCAGGCGCGCCTCCCGCGGCGAGGCCGCGCGCCCTGTACGTGCACGTCCCCTTCTGCGCCCGCCGCTGCGCCTACTGCGACTTCGCCGTGCAGGCCACCCGCGTCGCGCCCACGGAGGAGTGGCTGGACGCCGTGGCCGTCGAGATGCGCCTCCTCGCCGCGGAGCGCGGGTGGACCGAGCCGCTGGAGCTGGACACCCTGTACGTGGGCGGGGGGACCCCCTCGCTCCTGGGGGTCGGCGCCATGGCTGCCCTCGCCGAGCGCCTCCGCCCCTTCGCCGCGTGGGACCCCGCCCGCGTGGAGTGGACGTGCGAGGCCAACCCCGAGAGCTTCACCCCCGGGCTGGCCGACGACTGGCGGGCCGCCGGGGTGAACCGCATCTCCCTGGGCGCGCAGACCTTCGACCCCGCCGCCCTCCGCTGGATGGGTCGGCTGCACGGGCCCGAAGGCCCCGCGCGCGCCATGCGCGCCGCGCGCGCCGCCGGGTTCGACGACGTCAGCGTGGACCTCATCTTCGGCTTCCCCGAGCGGCTGGAGCGCGACTGGGGCGCCGACCTGGAGAGGGCGCTCGAGCTGGAGCCCCAGCACGTCTCCCTGTACGGCCTCACCGCCGAAGCCGGCGCCCCGCTGGGGCGCTGGGTGCGAGAGGGGCGCGAGACCCTGGCCGACGAGGACCGCTACGCCGACGAGTACCTCCTGGCGCACCGCGTCCTCACCGGCGCCGGCTTCGTCCACTACGAGGTCTCCAACTTCGGGCTCCCCGGGCGCGCCTCGCGCCACAACTCCGTGTACTGGACCGGCGCCCCCTACGCCGCCCTCGGCCCCGGCGCGCACGCCCTCTACGGCGCCACCCGGCGCTGGAACCTGCGGGGGTGGAGCGCGTACAGAGAGGCCTGCCTCGCCGGGCGCCTCCCCGTCGAGGACGAGGAGACCGTCGAGGGCGGCGAGGCGGCGCTGGAGCGCGTCTGGCTGGGGCTCCGCACCGACCGCGGCCATCCCCTCGCCGGGGCCACCGACGCCCAGCTCCGGCTGGCCGCACAGTGGGCGCGCCACGGCTGGGCGCGCGAGGACGGCGGCGCCCTCCGCCTCACCGCCGAGGGGTGGCTCCTCCTGGACCGGCTGGCCGTGGAGCTCGCCGGGGCGGGGGAGTGACCCGCCGGCCGGAACGTCCGTCTCCCCGCGGGGCCTCCGGGCCCCGCTATCGCTTGACGCCACGCCCGCTTCCGGGCACATTTAGCCAGCTTTTCTCCCCGACCCGCTCGCCGGACCGATCATGCAGGGGGAACCCCTTTCCGACCGCGAGCACCACGTCCTGGACGCGGTGATCCGCACCTACGTCGAGACCGCCGAGCCCGCCGGGAGCCGCATGCTCACCCGGCGGTTCCCGCTCGGCGTCTCCGCGGCCACGGTGCGGAACACCATGAGCGACCTGGAGGAGAAGGGGTACCTGTACCACCCGCACACCTCCGCGGGGCGCGTCCCCACCGACCGGGCGTACCGGTTCTTCGTGGACTCGCTCATCGGGCGCCCGCAGCTCACCGGGGCCGAGCTGGACGCCATCCGCCTGGAGCTGGAGGGCGGCGCCGAGCGCGCCGGGGTGGAGCGGCTGGTGGGGCGCGCCGCCCAGGTCCTCGGGCTCCTCACCCAGGAGCTGGGGATCGCCGTCGCGCCGCGGCTGGACGCCGCCGTGCTGGAGCGGCTGGACCTCATCCACGTGACCGAGGGGAAGGTGCTCCTGGTGCTGGCGCTCCGCGCCGGCGGCGTGCGCACCGTGTACGTGGACGTCCCCAGCACCGTCCCCCCCGCCGCCCTGGCCGTGGTGGCGGGAGTGCTGAACGAGCGCCTGGGCGGGCTGACGCTGCGGGAGATCCGCGCCACCCTCCCGCAGCGCCTCCGCGACGCCGTCGCCGGCGCCGACCCGGCCTCCGAGCTGCTGAACATCTTCCTGCAGTCCGGGGAGGAGTGGTTCGGCTCCCCCGTCCGCGGCGACGCCGACCTGCACCTGGGGCGCGCCTCCGTGCTCGCCGACCAGCCGGAGTTCGCCAGCGGGGAGCGGCTGCGCGGGCTCATCGAGCTGATCGAGCACCGCGACCTGCTCAAGAGCGTCCTGGGCGAGCGCATCGGCGCTCAGGGGCTGCACGTCACCATCGGCGAGGAGCACGGCAACCCCGCCCTCGCCGGGTTCACCGTGGTCACCTCCGAGTACCACGTCGGCGGCCTCAAGGGCGTCATCGGGGTGATCGGCCCCACGCGCATGCCGTACGACCGGGTGCTCGCCTTCGTGGAGGAGACCTCGGCCCTGGTTTCCGAGATCCTGGCCTGACGCCGTTCCCATCGTCGTTCCATTGTGGAGATGAGAGACTACTACGAGATCCTCGCCGTCGCGAAGGACGCCGACGCCGAGACCATCAAGAAGGCATACCGCAAGCTCGCCCTCCAGTACCACCCCGACCGCAACGGAGGGGACAAGGAGGCCGAGGACAAGTTCAAGGAGGCCACCGAGGCGTACGAGGTGCTCCGCGACGCCGACAAGCGCGCCGCCTACGACCGCTACGGCCACGCCGGCGTCAAGGGACAGGCGGGGGCCGGGTACGGGCGCGGCGGCGTGGGCTTCGAGGAGGCGCTGAACATCTTCATGCGCGACTTCGGGGGCTTCGGCGGCTTCGAGGACCTGTTCGGCGGTGGGCGGCGCCGCGGCTCCGGCCAGCAGCGCGGCAAGGACCTGCGCGTCAAGCTGGACGTATCGCTGGCCGAGGTGGCCACCGGGGTGAAGCGCACCCTCAAGCTCAAGGTGCTCGACGCCTGCGGCACCTGCGCCGGCACCGGTTCCGCCAGCGGCACCCCCGCCGAGATCTGCGACAGCTGCCAGGGCGCCGGGGAGATCCGCCGGGTGCAGCGCAGCGTCTTCGGGCAGTTCGTCAGCGCCTCCGTGTGCCCCACCTGCGCGGGCGAGGGGCGGCGCATCAAGACGCCGTGCAAGACCTGCCAGGGCGACGGCCGCCAGCGGGCCGACCGCACCATCGAGGTGGAGATCCCCATGGGCGTCTCCTCCGACAACTACATGACGCTCCGCGGGCAGGGGAACGCCGGCCCCCGCAACGGCCCCCGCGGCGACGTGGTCGTGGTGATCGAGGTGGAGGACGACCCGCGCTTCACCCGCCAGGGGAGCGACCTGGTGTTCGACCTCCCCGTCACCTTCAGCCAGGCCGCCCTCGGCGCCGAGGTGGAGGTCCCCACCGTGCTCGGGGCCGAGCCGGTACGCGTCCCCGCCGGGGTGCAGAGCGGGAACGTCATCACCCTGCGCGGCAAGGGGCTCCCCCACCTGGGCGGCGGCGGCAAGGGCGACCAGCACGTCCGCGTCCACGTCTGGACCCCCACCGCGCTCACCGCCGAGCAGGAGGAGCTGTTCCGCCGGCTCGCCGAGCTGGAGGGCCCCATCCCCGGCGGGGACGGGAAGCGGCAGGGGTTCTGGGACAAGGTGAAGGGGGCGTTCGCCGCTTGACCGCCCCCGACCGCTGGCTGGTACTGACCGTGCGCCTCCCCTCGGCCGACCTCCTTCCGCTGGCCGCCGAGGGGATGCTCGCGCTGGGGGGCGCCGCCCTGGAGGAGAAGGGCGATGCCCTGGTCACCTACCTCCCCCCGCCCGACGACCCCGAAGCGCTCCTCGCCGGGGCCCGCGCCCGCCTGGCCGAGTGGCTCCCGGACGGCGCCGCCCCCGAGCTGTCCTGGGAGTGGCGGGACCACGAGGACTGGGCCCGCAAGTGGAAGGAGGGCCTCCGTCCCCGGAAGGTGACCGACCGGCTGGTGGTGAAGCCCACCTGGACCGGGTGGGACGCCTCGGGCGGCGAGACGGTCATCGACATCGACCCGCAGATGGCGTTCGGCACCGGCGAGCACGCCACCACCCGCGGGTGCCTCCGCCTCCTGGACGGCGCCCTCCGCCCCGGCGACCGGGTGCTCGACGTGGGCTCCGGCTCCGCCATCCTGGCCATCGCCGCCGCGCGGCTGGGCGCCGGCGAGACCATCGCCGTGGAGTACGACCCCGACGCCAACCTCAACGCCCGCGAGAACCTGGAGCTGAACGGCGTCGAGGGGCACGTCCGCATCGTGGAGGCCCTCGCCGTCCCCGCCCTGCTGGCGGAGCTGGGGCGCTTCGACCTCCTCCTGGCCAACATCCTCAGCAGCGTCATCCGCCCCCTCCTCCCCGCCTTCCGCGACGCCCTGGGCGGCTCGCCGGAGGGGCGCCTCATCGTCAGCGGCATCCTCCGCGCCGAGCACGCCGACGTGGTGCGCGACGCCGGGGCCGCCGGTCTCCGCGTGGAGCGGACCGACGAGGAGGAGGAGTGGTGGAGCGCCCTGCTGGTACCCGTGGCCCGTCCCTGAGACCCCCACCATCCGCGTGCACATGGCCGAGAAGACGCTGTTCAGCCGCATCATCGACGGGGAGATCCCCGGGAAGTTCGTGTACCAGGACGAGCACGTGGTCGCCATCCGCGACATCAATCCCGCGGCCCCCGTCCACGTCCTGGTGATCCCCCGCAAGCCGGTCCCCTCCCTGGCCGAGCTGGGCGAGGGCGACCTGGAACTGGCCGGGCGCATCCTCCTGGCCGTGAAGAAGGTGGCCCAGCAGGAGGGGCTGGCGGAGCGCGGCTACCGCGTGGTGGTGAACACCGGCGAGGAGGGGGGGCAGACCGTGCCGCACCTGCACTTCCACGTCCTGGGTGGGCGGCAGCTGAGCGGTCACGGGACGGCCTGAGCTTCGGAAGGGCGAGGTTTGGGCGTGCCCCCGCTGGCGCGGGGTCGGGCTGCGGCTCCGTAGGACACGATACGACCGTGTCCAACGGAGTCGAGCCCCCGCAAACTACGCGGGGTCTCGCCCCTTCGGGCTCGCATCCCTCACGCAACTGCTTGCTGTACGTGTAGTTGTCGTTGTCGTGCTCCCCTCCCCCCTTGTGGGGGAGGGGCCGGGGGTGGGGGGCCCGCCGTCCAAAACGAAGCGCCCCGGCGGAGGTCCGCCGGGGCGCTTTGTTTCTTTCTCTCCGTGGGCCTACGACAGCGCCAGCACCGCGGCGTGCGGGTCGGCGGCGAAGCGCTCCAGGGCGGGGCGGTGGCGGCGGAGCAGGGCCTCCACGTCGCGGGTGGAGCAGTTCCCCCGCCGCACCCACACCACCTTGGGAGGGGGGCCGCGCAGCGCCGCCCGGTCGTTGAAGTCCGAGTCGCGCGACACCACCGCCAGCCCGTGCTCCCGCGCGTGCCGCCACACCGCCTCGTCGTCCGCGCTGGCGAGCCCCGCGTCGCGCACGTGCGTCGAGCCGGGGAAGGCGTCCGCCAGGAGCCCCACCAGGCGGGGCGAGAGGTTCTCGTCCAGGAGGAGCCTCACGCCCCCGCCCATGAGATCCGGCTCTCCCGGTCGGCCGCGAAGGCCAGGCACGCGCGCACGTCCCCCGGCTCCAGGTCGGGGAAGTCGGCGAGGAGCTCGTCCTCCGACATCCCGGAAGCCAGGTAGGCCAGCACGTCGTACACGGTGATCCGCAGCCCGCGTACGCACGGCTTCCCGCCGCGCTTCCCGGGCTCGATGGTGATCCGCTCCTGGTATCCCATCTCCGTCCCTCCCCCCGTTGGGTGCGGGCCCGCCTCCGCGGCGGGGCCGTACGGCGCCTGAAGCTCGCGCACCCTCCGTGCGGCTCCTCCCTCCCTCTCCGCCCGGGCGTACACCACCTGGAGCACGTCTTCCCAGGAGGCGTCGTCGGGGAGCGAGTTCAGGAGCCGGAGCGCTTCGTCCTTGGTGTCCACGCGTGGAAGCCCGTTTCGAAGGGTACCCGAAAACCTCCCGAAAGTATACGCCGTAAACACCCGGGACGCAAGGCTTTTCGTCCGGAGCTCTACGCCCCCACCGGCTCCCCCTGCGGCTCGTAGGCCACGATCTCCCCGGCCATGGCCGAGGCGGCCACGGTGTAGGGGGAGGCCAGGTACAGCTGCCCCGGCCCGGAGCGGCCCGGGAAGTTGCGGTTGATGGCGCTGATGGTGACGTCCGTGGGCCTGCGCGACACCCCCGGGCCCGCGTTGATGCAGGCGCCGCAGGAGGGCTCGATGAAGGTGGCGCCCACCGCCTCGAACACCCGGTCGTATCCCTGCTCCTGGCAGTAGCGCGTAGACCTCCTGCGAGCCGCACTGGATGAAGAGCTGCACGTGCTCCGGCTTCCGCTCGCCGCGCTCGCGCGTACTCCCGGAGCACGCGGGCGTACATGTCCATGTCCTCCTTCTTGCCCGCCGTGCACGAGCCCGCGTAGGCGATGTCGATGCGCACCGTCTCGCCCAGCTCGTCCACGTACATCCCGTTCCCCGGGTCGCCCGGGAGGGCGATCATGGGCCGGAGCGCGGAGGCGTCGATCTCGATGATCATCACGTACTCCGCGCCCTCGTCCGAGTACAGCCCGTCCACCAGCGCCTCCGCCTCCTCGCGGCTCATCCCGCGCTGCCCCACCAGGTACTCCACCGCCTTGGCGTCCGGCGCCACGATCCCGGTGAAGGCGCCCACCTCGGCGGCCATGTTGGTCATGGTGGCGCGCTCGTCCACGGAGAGCGCCTCCACCGCCGGGCCGGCGTACTCGATGATCTGCCCGATGGCGTGCCCGTCCTTGATGTACGGGTGGCGCAGGATCTCCAGCATGAAGTCCTTGGCCGTCACGTTGTCCGGCTTCTCGCCGTGCACGATCACCTGGAACGACCGCGGCACCTCCACGCGCACGTCCTTGGTGATCCAGGAGTTGAAGATGGCCGTGGTGCCCACGCCGAACGCCACCGCGCCCGATGGCGCCCGCGTGCGGCGTGTGCGAGTCGGAGCCGATGATGACGTGCCCCGGAAGCGCGTAGCTCTCCAGGATCTTGGAGTGGCAGATGGCCTCGGAGCCGTGACGTGCCGCGCCCGCAGCTCGCCGTACAGGCGTGATCCCCTGCTTCTCGGCGAACTCGCGCTGCTTCACCTCCAGCTGGTTGGCCACGTCCAGCAGCCCGAGCTGCACGCGCTCGGGCGGCATGACGTCCTTGAGGAAGGTGAGGTGGTCGCGGAAGAAGAGCATCGACTCGGGCTCCAGCACCCGCTCGTCCGGGCCGACCAGCGTCTCGAAGAAGATGGCCGACATCGGCGTGACGTACTCGTGCGAGAAGCGGATGTCGGTCTGCACGAAGCCGGAGTCGCCGGGCTGCACCCAGGGCACGCCGATCTCGCCCCGGGACAGGTCGGTGACCCAGTGCCGGGCGAAGATCTTCTCGGCGATGGTCATGGGCCGGCGGCCGGCGTGCCGCGTCCCTTCGGGGGCGCCCAGGTTGTCGCTGCCCACGTTGGAGGTGGAGGTGGCGACGAACTGGGCCGCGGCGTAGTCCACGCCCGTGCCCGGCCCGGGCCCGGGGGCGTTCCCCGCGCCGCTCCCGCGCAGCGCCCGCACGTCCTCGGCGTCCGGGCTCGCGGTGCCGGGGCGGTCGTCGGTGGCAGGAGACGGGCGGGGTGCGCACCGCTCCCTGCAGACGCGCCACGTTGTAGTTGAACAGTCCGCCGTGCTCGATGATCCCCCGGGTGATCTCGTCCGCGCCCTCCGTGAACTCCGTGAGCGGGATGGTCTCGCCGCTGCGGATGCGGTCGATCAGCTCGAAGTTGGTGGAGGTGAGGACGCCCAGGTTCTGGCAGTTCTCGCGGTAGATGCGCTCGATGTTCTCGGCGATCACCACGCGCACCCCGGCCATCATCTCGGCGTAGGGGCTCTGCTCGCGCGAGCTTCCCTTGCCGCGCCGCTTCCCGGACACGGAGGCGACGAAGCCGCCCTTCTTGACGCTCCCCTGCTTGATGGGGAACTCGCTCCCGGCCTTGAGCCCCAGGTAGGGGAACTCGCCCAGGGTCTCGTCGAAGTAGTAGCAGATGTACGCCGGGGTGATCTCGTCGGTGGAGATGTTGTCCCGGAGCAGGGAGCGCACCTCGTCGGTCAGCTCCACGTCCTCGCCCTCCAGCTGGCGCCGGACCAGCTCCGGGTCGTCCACCAGGAAGAGGATGCGGCCTTCGAGGCGGACCTCGGGCGGGAGCTTCTCGATCGTGCGCGTGAGCAGCGAGGGAATCATCGAAAAAACCTGTGTCCTGTGTGCGATTCGGCGGCTGCGGTAAGATGGACCGAACGGGCGTTCGAGGCAAGCCGGGGCGGGCCTCTCGTCCGCGCTTCCGCCCCTGCCTCCGGGTGTTCCCTGATACCTTGAGGAGGCGCCGCGGGTCCGTTATATTTGCGGCCTGCGAGGGGCGTTAGCTCAGCTGGGAGAGCATCCGCTTTGCAAGCGGAAGGTCATCGGTTCGAACCCGATACGCTCCATGAAAGTCAAACGGCGGCGGCGTCAGGATTCCTGACGCCGCCGCCGTTCGCATCTGCTTCGGACGAGGCAGACGAGGCCCCCCTGCAAAACACTCGCTTTGGGTGTTATATTGTTGCGTCACAGAGAGTTATGTGAGTCGTGAGAAGTCTGGCCCGGACCCTGCACTATACCGGGCCACGTTCGTGGCGAGACCGGAGGGCCCGGAGGCGGAAAACCCGCGGAAACAAAGGGTTTTCTCCTTCCGGGGCGAGGCTCGCGAGACTGGCATTCAGCAGGAGTGGGTGTATGCGTGTCCTCAAAAGCGTTCTCGTGCTGTCCGCCCTGGTGGGCACCGCCGCCTGCGGAAGCGAGTCGAAGCGGCCCGCGGCCGAAGACCTGAGCTGGCTCGACACGGTCAACCTCAGGACGCCGCCGGCGCAGGCCGTGGTCTCCCCGGTGGAGCTGGGGCTGCTGCACACCCCCCACGACTCGTCGGCCGAGGTGGCCAGGGTCGCCACCCGCGAGGAGCCCGCCGAGGTGGAGAAGCCGGAGCCGCGCTCCACCAGCACCCGCTCCACCGCCCGGCGGACCCGCCGCGCCAGCTCGGGATCGTCGGGCTCGGGCGGCGGCGGCGAGGTCTACTCCGCGCCCGCGCCGAGGGCGCGCACCGTGGAGGTCAAGCACACCAAGCGTGACGCCGTCATCGGAGCGGCCGCGGGCGGCGTGATCGGCGCCGTGGCCGGCGGACCCCGCCACCGGGTCAAGGGCGCCGTGATCGGCGCGGCGGTCGGCGGCATCGCGGGCGCGGTGATCGGCAACAACGTGGACAAGTCGCGCCGCGTGGTGTACGACTACTGAGCCGGGCCACCGCGCAGGACGCAAGCGCCTCCGCTCCTCCGGGAGCGGGGGCGCTTTCTTCATGGGGGGTCGACGGGGCGCCGGGGGGCGTGCGGCCGCTCCGCCCGCATGTTCAGTCGGATGATGGTCTCGGAGATCTCGCGCGCCGCCTGCGGCGAGATGGTGGGGGAGTGGGGGATGGCGCGGGGGAGCGGCACCCCCTCCAGGCGGGCCCGCGCGGCGCGGGTGAGGAGGACGGTCCGCTCCGGGCCGAGCGCGGCCACCGCGGCCCGGTCGTCCGCCAGGATGACGCGGATCTCGGCCCCCTCCTCCTCCGCCCGCTCCGCGTGCATGGCCCGGATGCGCTCCCCGAACTCGGCGTCCGTCGCCACCACCACCAGCTCGCCCGCGTCCAGCTCCCGGCGGATCGCCTCCACGATCACCGGGTTCACCGTGAGCACCACCACCGGCTTCCCCAGGGGCTGCGCCGCGCGGTGCACCGCGTGCGCGTGGAAGCGCGTGGTCACCACGAAGTCCGCCTCGCGGATGCGCTGCTGCAGGCGCAGCAGGTCCTCCTTCCTCCCCTCCCGCGTGGGGACGCGGACCGGGAGGCACTCCACCCCGAACAGCTCCCGCAGCTCCGCGGTGTACGCCGTGAGCTGGTCCTCGGTGGACTCCACGCAGGCGGCCCGGAGGTGGGTCTGCACGGTGCAGCGCCGCAGCAGCTCCGGGAGGTCGGCGAGGGGGATCTGGCGCCGCCAGGCGTCGGTGAGCACCCCGGCCAGCCAGTGCGCCGTCTCGGCCAGCAGCTCCCCCCCCAGCCGCTCCTGGTCGGCCACGTACACCCCGGAGCGGCCCCGCACGTCCACCAGCCCCTCCCCCTGGAGCCGGCGGTACGCCGCGGCCACCGCGCGGTGGTCCGTCCCCGTGTCGCGGGATACCTCCCGGATGCTCGGGAGCCGGTCGCCCGGGTGGAGGCTCCCCAC
Organism: uncultured Gemmatimonadales bacterium; assembly: GCA_963733105.1. GTDB lineage: Bacteria > Gemmatimonadota > Gemmatimonadetes > Longimicrobiales > Longimicrobiaceae > JAFAYN01. The sequence continues at coordinate 83,104 of CAVTCB010000024.1, forward strand.
GTGGAGGGCGTTGAGGATGCGGTCGCGGATGCGTCCGGTGAGGTCGGGTTGGCTGGCCATTCGCGTGTGTGCGGACGTTCCCGGCTCGATTCCCGCCCCCGTACCGCCCTGGGTCGGCACCGGGAGCAGGCGGGGGAACGCTGCGGGAAGTGTGCCCGGCCGGCAAGCCCCCCGCCTCCGGCCGCTCCTTGCGGTGCGCGGGGGCGGCGTGTACCCTCAGCGGGAGCCGCTCCCTGCCGTCCACGGCGGGAGGGGGTGGCGTGCTCCCTGCATCCGCGGGGGGCGTGACTCACCACAGGACGGGCGGATTGACCGAAGCAGACGACGTCGCGCACCGGAGGGCGGGGTGACGGTCCTACCCTGGATCGTGATCGCGGTCCTGGTCGCGCTGACGGGGCTGTACGTGGCGGCCGAGTTCGCGGCGGTGAGCGTACGCCGCAGCCGCATCCGCCAGCGCGCGGAGCAGGGCGACGCGCAGGCCCGCCGGCTCCTCCCCATCCTGGACGACGGGCGCCGGCTCGACGACTACATCGCCGTGAGCCAGGTGGGGATCACCCTCACCTCCCTGGTGGTGGGGGCGTACTCGCAGGCCACCATCGCCGTGCAGCTCCGCCCCCTCTTCGAGCAGGTGGGCGGGCTCGGCCCCGCCGCGGCCCGGTCCACCGCCACGGTGGTGGTGCTGGTGGTCCTCACCATCTTCTCCATGGTGCTCGGGGAGCTGGTTCCCAAGTCGCTCGCGCTCCAGTACCCCACCCGGACCGCGCTGGCGACGGTCCTCCCCATGAAGTGGTCGCTGGCGCTCTTCTCGGTGTCCATCCGCCTGCTGAACGGGAGCGGGGCGCTGATCCTCCGCATGCTGGGGATGCGGCAGGTGGGGCACCGCCACATCCACTCCCCGGAGGAGATCGACCTGCTGATCGTGGAGAGCCGCGACGGTGGGCTCCTGGAGCCGGACGAGCAGCGCCGGCTGCACCGGGCGCTCCAGCTGGGCGTCCGCCCCGCGCGGCACCTGATGGTCCCCCGTCCGCAGATCGAGGCGCTGGAGATCGCCACGCCCATGGCGGAGGTGGTGCGGATCGTCTCCGAGAGCCCGTACACCCGCCTCCCCGTGTACCGGGGCGGAATCGACAGCGTGGTGGGGATGCTGCACACGCGCGACCTCCTCACCCGCTACCTGGAGGGTCGCCCGGCCACGCTGGAGGAGCTGATCCGCCCCATCCTGATCGTGCACGAGAGCGTCACCGCCGACCGGCTCCTCACCCTGATGAGGGAGCGGCGCAGCCACCAGGCCATCGTGGCGGACGAGTTCGGCGGGGTGGCGGGGCTGGTGACGCTGGAGGACGTGCTGACCGAGGTGATGGGGGAGGTGGCCGACGAGTTCAAGTCGGCGGACCCGCGGCCGGAGCGCCTGGACGACGGCCGGGTGCGGCTCCCGGGCTTCCTGCGGCTGGACGAGGCGGCGCCCTGGATCGGGAGGTACCTGGAGGGGGAGGCGGACACCATCGGCGGGCGGGTGGTGGAGGAGCTGGGCCACCTCCCGGAGGCGGGAGAGCGGGTGGTCGTCGGCGGGGTGCTCCTGGAGGTGGAGGTGGTGAGCAACCACGCGGTCGCCTCCGTCATCGCCACCCCCCCCGCCTCCGACGACGGGGAGGACGAATAGCATGGTCACCGTGGCCGTGATCGTGGTGCTCCTCCTCCTCAACGCCCTCTTCGTGGCGGCGGAGTTCGCCATCGTGGGAGTGCCGCGGGTGTCGGTGGAGCGGAGGGCCGCCGCGGGGGACCGGGTCGCGAGGACGGTGCTGCACATCCTGCGCGACCCGGTGCGCCAGGACCGCTACATCGCCACCGCGCAGCTGGGGATCACGGTGGCCAGCCTGGGGCTGGGGATGTACGGCGAGCACGTGCTGGCCGAGTGGATCGGCCACGCCCTGGTGTCGGCGGGGCTGGGGGACCTCCGCTGGGTGGCGGCGCATACGGTGGCGAGCGTCCTGGCGGTGGCGATCCTGACCTACTTCCACATCGTGATCGGGGAGATGGTGCCCAAGTCGCTGGCGCTCCAGCAGCCGGAGCGCACGGCGATGTGGGTGACGCGCCCCATCCTGTGGATGCAGATGGCCGTCTACCCCGCGATCCTGGCGCTGAACGCGCTGGGGAACGGGCTCCTGCGGCTGGTGGGGATCGACCGCCAGGAGGGGACGGGCGAGCACTACCGCACGCCGGAGGAGCTGCAGTTCATCGTCCGCGAGAGCCAGGCGGGGGGGCTCCTGCGCAAGGAGTCGGCGGAGGTGGTGCAGGAGCTCCTGGAGTGGGGCGACCTGACGGCGGGGGAGGTGATGGTGCCGCGGGTGCGGATCACCGGGATCCCGGTGGGGGCGTCCTTCACGGAGGTGCGGGAGATCGTGCGCGGCTCGCCGCACACGCGCTACCCCATCTACCGCGGGAGCCTGGACGACATCGTCGGGATGATCCACATCAAGGACCTGTTCCGCCGCCTGCGCAACCGCCGCTCGGTGCACGAGAACGACGCCCGCAGCGTCCCCTACGTCCCGGAGACGGCGCTGATCGAGACGGTGCTGTCCGCGATGCGGGAGGCGCGCAGCCAGCTGGCGGTGGTGATGGACGAGCACGGCGGCACGGCGGGGGTGATCACCCTGGAGGACCTGTTCGAGGAGGTGGTGGGGGAGATCGAGGAGGGCTCGGCCGTCCACCGCCCGGACGTGCACCGCGCCCCGGACGGCACCCTCCACGTGGCCGGGACGGTGCGGCTGGACGAGGTGGGGGAGGAGCTGGGGCTGGTGCTGGAGCACGAGGAGGTGGACACGGTGAGCGGCCTGGTCCTCTCCATCCTGGACCGCCCCCCCACGGTGGGCGACGCCGTGGTCTACGACGACGTCCGCTTCGAGGTGGTGACCGTGGAGGGCCACGGCGTCCGCGAAGCCGCCGTGACCCCGATCGCGCCGCCGCTGGAGGAGGACGAGGAGTAGGGGACCGCAGGGGACAGGGAACAGGGAACAGGGGACAGCAAGAAGACGGGGCGGCACCGCGATGGTGCCGCCCCGTCGTGTCGTTGCAGTTGCAGTTCCCGCCGTACCCGTATGATCCTGTCGGAGGGAGACACCGGGGCGGTTTCCGGTGGCTCACTCCGGGGTGGGGAGACTCGCGCGGTTTGCGAGGCTCACCACCCCCGCGCAGGAGACCGGCGCCGTTTGCCGGGCTCCGGAGCGGCCCGCAACCACCAAGCTTCAGGGAACCAGCACGAAGTCCACCTTGAAGTACGGAAAGAACTGCGACGACTGCGGGCGGTTGTCGCTCTTGGCCCCGATCGACCCCGCCAGCCGGAACGCCGGCGAGAACTCGTACTCCGCCACCGGCCCGAACTGGATGGCCTGGTAGTCGTCGCCGGGGCCGGTCCCCCCGGTCTGCCCCACCACCTCGGCCCCGAAGCGGAACGGCCCCGCCCCCATCCGCTGGAGCCCCCGGAGCTGCCCCCAGAAGTACTCCGCGCCCCAGTTGTAGCTGGCAATCGCCTGCCCGGTCTGCGCGCCGGTTCCCCAGTAGTTGGCCTGGAGCGAGGTGACCAGCCCCTCCTCGTTCCCGCTCGGCCCGCCGAACCCGCCGCCCTCGCCTTCGTCCTCCTCGTCCTGCTGCAGGAACAGGTACCCGGCCGTGGCCTGCACCGCGCCCGTCGCCCACCCCCAGCGGGGGCCGGCGTACGGCTGGAAGCCCAGGAGGCTGGAGGTCTCGTCCACGCCGGAGGGGATGGTGAGGGAGTAGCCCATCACCCCGCCCACGAACCCGAGCCCCGGGTTGGTGGTGTTCACCGAGGCGCCGAGGAGGAAGATGGCCAGCTCCTCCGTGTCCACCTCCGCCGCCCCGTACACCACGGGCTGGAGCTGCGCCTGCACCGCGGCGGGCGCGGCGGCCAGCAGTCCCAGAGCTGCGCACAACAACCCGCTCGCCCTCCTCAACACCAGGGGAAATCGCATCTTACGCTCCGGCTCGGGTTGCAGTCTAACTTCGGTCAGTCGTGCGACGCCGATGGCAAAACGTACACCAATCGGGGTCTCGGTGGCGCGGGAGAAGACGGCGTGCCCGCGGCCCCGGATGGAGGTCCCGGGGACGCGGAAGCGGATGGGTGTGCCGGGCGCCACCGGCTCGTCCATCACCAGACGGGCCCCTCCCTCGCTGATCTCCTCCAGGAAGGCCGTCCGCTTCCCCCCGGGCGCGTCCCGGGTGCCCGCGGTGAGCACCCGCGCGGGGAGGCGCACCGGGCGGCGGCGCTCGCTCCGCGAGTCGCGCATCCACCCCGTGGTGCGGGCCAGGAGGCGCAGGGTGCTCCGGTAGCGGGAGTGCTCCAGCGGCACGGCGTGCTGGGTGCAGTGCAGCTCGATGGCGTCCCGCACGGCGAAGGGGACGTCGTGGAAGCGCACCCCGCACCGGAACATGGGGAGCGAGGGATCCTCGATCTGCTGGGAGTGCACCACCTCCCCGTCCACCTCGAAGGTCCCGGTCACCAGGGGGAGGACGAGGCGGACGCGGGTGCCGGGGTCGAGCGGGCGGTTGACGCGGAAGCCGATCCCGCCCGGGTTCAGGTTCTCGGAGAGCGCCAGGTACGTCCGGCCGCGGTCGTCGTCCGGCCCCGCCACCCGCACGTGCATGGCGAAGCGGTCGCGGAAGCGGTGGTCGGAGCGCTGCTGGCGCACCCGGAGGCTCAGGTCCACCACCGAGGCGGCCAGGAGGAAGTTGAGCCCCGCCCAGAGGAAGTTGGCCCGGAAGGCCGCGGAGCTCCACCCGTCCACGCCGTACTCGATCCACCCCTCGCGGAAGGCCAGCGTGGCCCACACCACGGCCACCGCGGTGAGCGCCATCAGCGCCACGTGCGGGGCGTAGGTGCCGAAGGGGACGTGCCCCGGCCCCTTGGGGGTGACGTTGAAGCGCCCCGGCCTGCGGCGGAAGATGGAGGCGCAGGCCCGGGTGTAGGTCCAGAACTTCGCCATGTGGTACCGCTCGGAGATCCAGGTGCTCGCCGTCCCCCGTGACACCATCTCCGAGAGCAGGAAGGAGAGGGCCAGGAAGGGGAGGAAGCGGACCAGGAAGTCGCGGTCGATGGCCCGGATGGGGAGCGCGCCGGTGAGGAAGAACACCAGCGGCGCCGAGTAGAACACCAGCTTCTGCACCCCGCCCACGTACGCGGTCAGCGACCCGAAGTAGGAGACCCGCTGCGCGAAGCTGAGCCCCGGGTGGGTGAGCGGGTTGAACCTGCGCAGCACCTGCATGGCCCCCTGTCCCCAGCGGAGGTGCTGGACGTGGAAGGCGGTGGCCGAGCCGGCCGCCAGCCCGTACGCCAGGCTCTCGCCGTAGTACGCGGAGCGCCACCCCGCCGCGTGCAGGCGGAGCGAGGTCTCGATGTCCTCGGTGACGGTGTGCGTGGAGAACCCGCCGACGCTGTCCAGCGCCTCGCGCCGGAACAGGGCGCAGGAGCCGCAGAAGAAGGCGCAGTTCAGCGAGTCCTTCCCCGGCTGGATGACGGAGAAGAAGAGCCGCTGCTCCTCCCAGATCCGCTGCCACTCCTCGTTGAGGTCGTAGGTGAAGCCGTCGGTGTTGTAGAAGTCCTGCGGCGACTGCACGAACGCCAGCTTCGGGTCCTCGAAGAAGCCGAGCAGGCGGTCGAGGATGTGCGGGAGCGGGACGTGGTCGGCGTCGAGCTGCAGGATGAAGTCGCCCCGGGTGTTCGCCAGGGCATGGTTCAGGTTCCCGGCCTTGGCGTGCTCGTTCCCCTCGCGGCGCAGGTAGCCGATCCCCAGCTCCTCGGCCACGGCCCGCACCTCGTCGCGCTTGCCGTCGTCCAGGAGCCAGGTGCGGTGCGGGTAGCGGATGCCGGCGGCGCCCACGGCGGTCCGCCGGATCACCTCCAGCGGCTCGTCGTAGGCGGTGATGAACACGTCCACGGAAAGGTCGGCCGGGGGCTCCGCCGGGTGCCGGTGCTTCAGCCTCCAGACGGAGTGGACCATGATGAACGCGGTCAGCAGCCCCCAGGTCTCCGCCAGCGCCAGCGGGACGGAGAACCAGAGGGCGTCCGGGTTCAGCGTGGAGGTCCACCGCCACCCGATGTAGTACGTGCCGTACAGCAGCGTCAGGACCGCGACCGTCCGGATCACCGCCTCCTGCCACGCGGGGAGGTTGGGGACGGAGTACCGGGAGTGCGGGAGCTGCGGCGCCCCGGCTCCCGGGGCCGCGGCGGCCTCCATGGCGGCGGCGGGGAGCTCCTCCCGGAACGGCACGGGGAGGCGCTCCACCGGCGTCCCGACGACGGCGACGGGCTCGGGGACGGTCTCGAAGACGACCTCCGGCTCCACGGCTTCGGGAGCGGCGTCGGCGGCGGGCTCTTCCTCCTCCTCCGGGCCTTCCGGCGCCGGGGCGGGGAGGACGGCGAGCAGCTCGCACCCGGCGGGGAGCGGCGGCCCGGACTCGCCCGCCTCGGCCAGGAGGAGCGCGCCGGGGACGCGCGCCGCCAGGTCGGCCAGGCCGGGCGTGCCGGCGGGGAGGTAGAGCAGGAGGAGCCCCCCGGCGCGCGCCACCTCGGCCAGGACCACGTCCCAGTGGGGGTGCGCCAGCACCTCGGCGGGATCGTCGGCCACGAGCCCGGCGGGAAGGAGCGCGAAGCCGCGCCCCTCCACCGGCCGCGCCGCGCGCCGCACGGAGGTGCCGAAGAGGAGGACGTCGCCCACGCCCGGCTCGTCCGGGAGGCCCAGCTCCTCGTGGAGCGCGGGGGCGTCGAAGTTCAGGTCGGCCAGGACGACCGGACGGCGCAGGCGGGCGGCGGCGGCGGCCACCTCCACCGCCGCGCGCGCCCCCCACCCGGACGCGTCCGCCCGCTCCCCCGCGAGGAGGAGGAGGGCGGACGCGGTGGCCGCGCGGCCCGCGAAGAGCGAGTGGAGCGCGGCCCCGCCTGGGTCTAGGATCTCGGTTCGGTTCACTGCGTTCCTCGTGGGTGCCCGGGGCTCCGGGCTTTCCTTCACTGGACTACAGGCTCACCACCTGGAGCGTCTCCTCGCGCGGGAACGCCGACTCGAAGCGGCGCAGCAGGGCGTCCAGCGAGGCCTTGAACTCCGGGTAGCCGACCTCCGGGCCGAAGCACAGGTCCGCCCCGGCGGCAAGGAGGGCCACCCTGCGCATCGGCTCCGAGGCGTCGATCACCACCACCGGGAGCCCGGCGAGCGCGGGGACGCTGCGCACCTCGCGGATCAGCGTGGCCGCGTCGGCGTCGGGCAGCTCCGCCCCGAGCACCAGCGCCTGGGGCGCGGACTCGCGCAGGCCGTCCTTGAGGGCCCGGGCCGTCCCGGCCGTCTCCACCGCGTAGCCGTTGGCGTGCAGGCGCGCCGACAGGTCCAGGGCGCGGAGCTCCTCCGGGTGGGCCACGGCGACCCGGCCGCCCCAGCCGTAGCCGATCCCGTGGCGCTCGCGCTGCGCGAACACGCGGCGCAGCACGCTGACCACCACCGGGTCGAAGGCGGAGCCGGCCTGCTTCTGCAGCTCGGCCGTGGCGGCGGCGGCGTCCGGCTCCGAGGCGAGGAGCGCGGCGGCGGCGCGGCCCACGGCGAGGACGCGGGCGAGGAGCGGGATCTGCTCCTCGCTGAGCCCCTCGGGGCCGGCGCCGTCCCAGCGCTCGTGCTGCGCGGCCACCGCTTCGCGGACGCCGGCCGGGAGAGGCACCGCGCTCAGGAGCTGCAGCGTCACGGAGAGCGGGCGCGCCGGGTCGCCCGAGGGCGCGCCGGGGCCGGACAGCGACACCTCGCCCAGGCCGCTCAGCAGGGCCGCCAGGGCCAGGGCGTCGAGCTGCCCCGCCGGGAGCTCCAGCTCCCTCCCGATGGCGAGCACCAGGAGCCGCCGCAGGCTGCTCTGGGCGTGCACCACGGCGCCGTCCTGCTCCAGGAGGCGCACCAGCATCTCGGCCAGCGCGGCGGCGCCCCCGGGCGCCTCCGCCGGCGCGGGAGCGGCGTCCGCCGCCAGCGACTCCGCAGCAGCCGCGGGCTCGCCCGCCGCGTCCGCGTCCACGACTTCATCCTCGAGCTTGACGATCACCTTACGAGTGGAGCTGGCCATGGCGCCTCTGGAGCAGGGTGTTGCGGGTTGCGGGAGCGGGTCCGGGCACGGCTCACGGTCCGGTGACTACAGGGTCACCGGTCCGGGAGAGCATGGAAGACGGCCGCGAGCGGCCGCCCGGAATCCACCCGGGGAGTCGCAAGAACCCTGCCGCGGCAAAAACCTGTTCCCGGCTCCGGCCGGTCCGTATCGTGCAGCCGGAGGGGCGTCATGCGGCTCCGCCGCCGCCGCCGCCGCCCCGGCGCGGGCGCAGGCGCCCGAAAAGGTGCGCCGTCCCGAGACCGACCAGGAGGTAGAGCGCGGCCAGGACGGCCACGCCGAGCGCTGCGCCCGCGAGCGTGAGCACGGCCCCGAAGGCCAGCCGGAGGACCCCGCCCACCAGGTGCATCCCGGGCGCCGTCCCGTCCCGCGGCGGCCGCTCGGCCGCGGGCGGGCGCCGCGCGGGGCGCGGGGGCGGCGCCGGCGCGGCCGTGACGGTGCGGGGGAGGGAGTCGGGAGCCGCCGCGGCGGGAAGGGTGTCGGTCCCGGGCGCCGGAGTGGCGGAGGCCACGGTGTCGCGCGCCGGGGCCCGCGCCGTCTCGGAGGCGGGAGGGGGGGGAGCCGGGGGCGCGGCGCTCGCGGCGGCCGTGTCGGGAGCCGGCTGCGGAGCCGCCGCCGCGGGCGGTGCGGGTGCGGGGGCGGGGCGCTCCTCCTCCGGGAGGGCGAGCGCGGACACGCGCACCCCGGACACGTGCACCCCCCAGAGGGTGCCGGGGGGGTAGGCGAAGACGGTGTTCCGGTCCCGGTCCAGGACGAACTGGCGGGCGCGGACCATGACGCACCGCTCGCCCGCCTCCATCGCCCCCCCGCTCCCGCGCAGCTCCACGCGGAAGCGCACGGCCACCGGGTGGGGGCTCGCGTTCTGCACCACCAGGTGCCCCTCGGCGGGCGTCCGCCCCGTGTCGAGCCAGCCGTGGACGGTCACGCCCTCCGCCGCGGCGGCCGGCGTGAACTTGGCCAGCGCCCGCGCTTCCGGCACGGACGCGCCGAAGCCGCCGCCGGGGCACGGCCCCTGCGCTCGGAGTGGCGGAGTGCCCGCCAGCAGGCAGATCGCGGCGAAGAGCGTTCTCCTCATCGCCCACGGTTCCGTTCACGATTCGGGCCGCCGCGCGGGCGCCCCTCCGACCCCGAACCATGAGCTCCTGGATCTTGAGGAACCCCATCCTCTCCGCCTCGATCGTCCTCCTGGGCGCCTTCGGCGCCTTCGTCTTCTTTCCGCGCGCCAGCGAGCCGGCCGACGCGGACCCGGAGCTGGAGTACCTGTCGCCGCCGGTGAAGCCCCGGGTGGCCGCGCCGCTGCGCGAGGTGCGGCGCGTCCCGCAGCCCGCGTTCCGGCCGGACTCGCTCCCGGACGAGCGGCGCGTCTTCCAGGACGCGGCCCGGGTGGCCTGGGCGTACGTGGAGCGCGAGTACCAGCCCGCCACGGGGCTGGTCAACTCGGTGGCCTCCTACCCGTACGCCACCGTCTGGGACGTAGCGAGCGGGCTGGCGGCGCTCCACTCCGCCCACCGGCTGGGGCTGCTGGACGACGCGGAGTACGGGCGGCGGGTGCGGCGCGCGCTGCGGACGGTGCGGGAGATGCGCTTCTACGACGGCGCCGCCTTCAACAAGAACTACTCCACGCGGACCGGGGCCATCGCCGGGCGGGACGACCGCGACCGGGGCGCCAGCGCCCGGGGGTACGGGTGGTCGGCCCTGGACATCGGGCGCCTCCTGGTCTGGCTCCGCATCCTGCGCGTGGGCGACCCCGGCCTCGCGCCGGAGATCGACCCCATCGTGGAGCGGCTGGAGTTCGGGCGCCTGGTGCAGGGCGGCTACCTGCGCGGAGAGACCGTGGGGCGCAGGGGGCGGCCCTTCCGCTACGACGAGGGGCGCATCCCCTACGAGCAGTACGCCGCCGCCGGCTTCGCCCTCTGGGGCCACCGGGCGGAGAAGGCGCTGGACCTCAAGGAGAACGCCTTCCCCATCACGCTGATGGACGTCCCCCTGGTGGCCGACCGGCGCGGCAACGACCACCTCACCAGCGAGGCGTTCGTGCTGCAGGGGCTGGAGCTGGGGTGGCCCCCGGAGATGCGGGAGGTGGCGGTGCGGGTGCTGGAGGTGCAGCGGGAGCGGCACCGCCGCACCGGGAAGGTGACGGTGGTGAGCGAGGACGCGCTCCCCACCCCGCCGCACTACTTCTACTACTACTCGGTGAACCTGAACGGCCGTCCCTTCGCCGTGAGCGCCCAGAACCCCCGCGCCAAGGCGAGCGCCCGGCCCTGGGTGAGCGCCAAGGCGGCGTTCGGGTGGCACGCGCTCCTCCCCAGCGACTACACCCGGCTGGCCGTGGAGACGGTGGCCCGGGCCCGGCACGCGGGGCGCGGGTGGAGCTCCGGCGTGTACGAGGAGAGCGGCCGCCCCACGGGGAGCCTGAACCTGAACACCGCGGCGGTGATCCTGGAGGCGGCGCTCTTCCGCGAGACCGGACGCCCGCTCCTGGAGTCCGCCGCGTCCCCGCGTCCCTGACCCCCTCCGCACCGGAGAGCCCTGTCCATGCGCATCCGCTCGTCGCTTCCGCTCGCGCTGCTGCTCCTCTGCGCCTCGTGCATCCCGGCCACGCGGAGCCGCCTCCCGCAGTCCCGGGCGGGGACGGTGTCGCACGGGGAGTTCGTGACCGTGCCCTACGGCACCGTGGACCAGTGGAACATCCTGGTCACCCCCATGCAGATGGGGATCGAGGAGCCGCGCTCCGAGGGCGACAACCGGCTCCTGGCCTTCCGGGTCTTCGCCACGGTGCACGACGAGAAGTCGTGGCAGGTCACCGCGCAATATCGCTTCGGGTACGCGCTGAACAACGCGGACGTGTACTGGGTGGAGGGGGCGGCGAACTACCTGGTGGTGCGGCGCTGAGGGCGGGGGAAAGGGGATTGTTCGGGCGTGCCCCCGGCTGGCGCCGGGGTCGGGCTGCGGCTCCGTAAAGCACGATACAACCGTGCTTAACGGAGTCGAGCCCCGCGCAAACCACGCGCGGGTCTCGCCCCTTCGGGCTCGCATCCCTCACGCAACTTCTTCGTGTACCTGTGGGTGTAGCTGTCGTGCTCCCCTCCCCCCTTGTGGGGGAGGGGTCGGGGGTGGGGGGTACGCCGGGCTCTCAGCGGGCGGCGAGCTTCGCGGAGCGGGTGGGGGCCACGTCGCGGAAGGCCACCTGGACGGCGTCGTCGCGGACGGCGTCGCGGTAGGCCTGGAGGGCGGCCGGGGTGGAGCTCACCCGCCAGTCCGCCTCCTTGTTCATGTGGAACCAGACGGCGCCCACCACGTTGGGGTGCGCGCGGAGGTGGGCGTAGGCGTCGCGGATCCAGCGGGCCTTGGCGTCGCCCGAGCCCTCGTCCGAGGCGAACTCGCCGATGATGATCGGCTTGGTGGGGTAGCGACGGGCCAGGTCGGAGAGCATGCGGTCGGCGGAGGCGCCGTCGAACATGGTGGCCGGGTCGTCCCAGGAGCCGCCCCAGAGGCGGGGGGCGTTGAAGCCGTGGGCGCCCACGTAGTCCACGTACTCGTCGCCGGGATAGTAGTTGGCGTACCAGTTCCAGTGCGAAGAGCCGGTGGCCTGGTGCGTGAGCGGGTTCCCGACGTTGGGGTTGAACACCCAGCGCACGTTGGTGGCGCCCTCGCGGCGGAACACCTCCGCCACCCGCCGCCACGCCGCCCGGTACCGGGCGGGGGCGCCGGCGTCCCCGCCGTTGGTGACCCCCTGCCAGGCGTAGTCCCAGTTGCCGTTCATCTCCCACGCCGGCTCCACCAGGACCAGCGACCCCACCGAGGCGAGCTGCCGGGCGGCGCGGGCCAGCTCGGCGTCGGCGCGCCCTTCGGCGATGGGGCCCAGGACGCCGCTCCGGGGGCCGCCGGCCCAGCGGAGGTCCAGGGCCACGTAGTTGGTGGAGCCCGCCGCGGCCACCTCGCGCAGCACCCGGCCGCACCACCCCGCGGCGGAGAAGTCGCAGGCGAGGTCGTGGAAGGTCTTCACCAGCGCCGGCTGCTTCCCCGTCATCCCGGCGAAGTCGCGGATCGCGCCGCCGATGCGCTCGGGGGTGCTGGCCTCGTCGCCCAGGTAGGCGCCGCTGAAGAAGCTACGCGACACGGCGGCGGCCGGCGGCTGGGTGGCGTCGCTGGGCTCCGTGGCGATCCCGGTGGGGGAGTCCTGGCAGGCGGCGAGGAGGACCGCCGCGAGCGGGAGGAGGTACGCGAGCGCGGACGGGCGCGGGGAGGACTTCATGGCGCGGCACCTTCTTCGGCGGCTCGACTGGCGTGGCCGGGCGGAGCCCGGCGGTAGCCTCGTAGCTTTGCGTCCCCGCCTTTCGACGGGTTTGCCGTTGTCGGAAGAGCCCGGTCACGGAGGACGACGGGCAGGCGAACGGTGGCACGCTAGAGCAGGCTCCGTTCCTTCCGCGCGTCGATCCGCAAGTGGCTTTGCAGGAAGGTTTTATGGTTCGGGGAAGATTTGCCGTCCGGGTGGGGGGGGCGGCAATTTGCAGAGGGGGAAGGGAAATGCAAGGCGGCGCGGCCCCGGGAGGGGCCGCGCCGCCGGGCGACGTCAGGCGTTGTCGGCGGTCTGCGCGGGGAGGAGCCGCCGCGCCGGGCGGGCGCGGGCCAGGGCCGCCTCGTAGCGGCGGAGCAGGGCGTCCACGGAGGCCTTGAACTCCGGGAAGTCCACCTCGGGCCCGAAGCACAGGTCCGCCCCCGCGCCGAGCAGCGCCACCCGGCGCTGCGGGTCCACGGCGTCGACCACCACCACCGGGAGGGCGAGGAGCGCGGGGACGCTGCGCACCTCGCGGATCAGCGCGGCCGCGTCGGCGTCGGGCAGCTCCGCCCCGAGCACCAGCGCCTGGGGCGCGGCCCTGCGCAGGGACTCCTTGAGCGCCTGCGCGGTCCCGGCCGTCTCCACCGTGTAGCCGTTCCCGTGCAGGTGCGACGCCAGGTCCAGCGCGCGCAGCTCCTGCGGGTGGGCCACGGCGACGCGCCCGCCCCAGCCGTACCCGATCCCGTGGAGCTCGCGGTGCGTGAAGACGCGGCGCACGACGCTGACCACCACCGGGTCGAAGGCGGAGCCCGCCTCCCTCTGCAGCTCGTCCAGCGCGGCGCCCACGTCGGGCGTGGCGGCGAGCCGGGTGGCGGCCGCGGACGCCACGGCCAGGACGCGGGCGAGGAGCGGGATGTCGTCCTCGCGCAGCCCCCCCGGGCCGGTGCCGTCCCAGCGCTCGTGCTGCGCGGCCACCGCCTCGCGGACGCCGCCCGGGAGCGCCGCCCCGGAAAGGAGCTGCATCGTCACGTCCAGCCGCGTGCCCCGCGCGCCGTCGCCGGAGCGCAGCTCGCCCAGGCTCCCGAGCACCGAGGCGAGCGCCAGCGCGTCCAGCCGGGCGGCGTCCAGGTCCAGCTCCCTCCCGATCCCCAGCGCCAGGAGACGCCGGAGGCTGCTCCGGGCCTGGAAGACCTGCCCGTCCTTTTCCAGGAGGCGCACCAGCATCTCCGCGAGCGCCGCGGCGCTCCCCCACCCCCCGTCCCCGTCCATCCCCTCCACCGGGTCCGGCATCCGCTCCGCGGCCCACAGGCGGAGCGGACGGCTCCCGTAGCCGGCCAGGGGCTCCGGCGCCTCCGCCCGTGCCACCGCCGGCTCGGGCGCGGGCTCCTCCTCCTCTTCCTCCTCGGCCTCCGGCTCGGCGAGCATCTCGGGCTCGTCCACAGCCTCCGCCACGGGTTCAGGGGCTGCCTCCTCCTCCTCCAAGCCCGCGGCCTCCATCACGTAGAGGTCGGCCGGCTCCTCTTCTGGCTCCTCCGGGACGGGCTCCGCCGCGGCCTCGGGCACGTCCGCGGGGGCCGCCGCCTCGACCTCCGTACTCCTCTTCCTCCGCTTTGCCCCTTCCTCCTTCGCGGCCGGCCCGGCCCACGGCGCCGGCGCCCCGGCGTCCAGGTCGTGGAACGACTCCGGCGACCACCCGGAGGGCTCCACCACCACCGGCTCCTCCGGGACGGAGAACGTCAGCGAGTCATCTTCCCAGGAGGAGGCGGCCGGCTCCGGGACGAAGGGGGCGGGGAGCGCCTCCGTCTCCCAGGCGTCGTCCGAGTCCACGGCGACGGGCTCGGCGTTCTCCAGCCGCACCACCCGGCGGTACAGCTCCATCGCTTCCTCGCGGTGCCCCGAGGCCTCCGCGATGTCCCCCAGGGCGCGGAGGGCGACCACGTTCTCCGGGTCCAGCTTCACCACGTCGCGCCACACGGCCTCGGCCTTGGCGTCCTCCCCCTGGTCTCCGTACACCCGCGCGAGAACCACCATCCCGCTCAGGTAGTTCCTGTGCTTCTCGAGCCCCTGGGACAGCACCTCGTGCGCCCGTCCCAGCTCTCCCGCCTTGCGGTACGCCTCGGCCAGGTAGACGAAGACCCGGCTCCCCGGGTTCTCGGCGTACTGCTTCTGCAACCTGTCGATCTGGGAGCGGGTGGACTGGGCCATGGGTTGCTTCCGGGTAATGTTTGGAACTGCGTCTGGGAATAGTCGACAGGGGAGCGCGGACCGGGCGGGGAGCCCGGCGATCCGTCCACGAACCCACGGAAACATCTGCACAACGCGGGCCATCGCCCTTCCGGCCGAGCCTCGCACCGGTGCGACGTCCGTTTGGCACCGCCCTTGCAACCCCTGAAAGGGCCGAGCAGTGCCCGGCATCGACTCCGGAGGAAGCACACACCCGGAGATCGGGAGCGCAGTCGCGTCTTCCACAAACAACAGTTTAAATCCAACATGCTGCGAACCTACCGGTGCCTCGCCGCCGGATTCGTCCTCCTTGCCGCGCTCCTCGCCCCGGGCGCGGCCCGCACCCAGGCCCCGGCGGACGACCCGCTCCGACCCGGCGACGTGGTCCGGCTGCGCATCTGGCGGGAGCCGGACCTGTCGGGCGACTTCCCCGTGGACGAGGCGGGGATGGTGGTCTTCCCCAAGATCGGGCCGGTGCGGGTGGGCGGGGAGCCGCCGATGCGGGTGCAGCAGAGGGTGGCGGCGGCCTACGGGGAGTTCATCCAGCACAACTCCATCGACGTCACCTTCCTCCGGCGGGTGCAGGTGCTGGGCGCGGTCCGCAACCCGGGGCTCTACCCGGTGGACGCCACCATGACCATCTCGGACGCGCTGGCGCTCGCGGGAGGGACCACCGGGGACGGGAGCCCCGACCGGGTGGAGCTGATCCGCGGGGGAAGCGCATCCCCGTCAAGCTCTCCGCGGACACGCGCATCGCGGGCTCCGCCGTCCGCTCCGGCGACCAGCTCTTCGTCCCCCAGCGGGGGTGGCTGAGCCGCAACCCGGGGATCGCGGTGGCCGCGGTGACCGGGGCGGTGAGCATCCTGGTCTCCCTTCTTCGCTAGAGGCACCATGGAAGACGCGAGGTTCGCGCAGCCGACGGTCGCCGCCGACCGGGTGGGGGCCGGAGAGATATGGAAGGTGGTTCGCCGCGGACGCTGGCTGATCCTGGCCTGCTTCGCCCTGAGCCTGGTGGTGGGGGCGGCGTTCGCCCGGCGCCTCCAGCCGATGTACGAGGCCTCGGCCAAGATCCTGGTGGACGGCCGCCGCAGCGCGATCGGGATGGACGGGCTCGCCGGCCCGGACCCGGTGCAGGACGAGAAGCGGATCGGCACCGAGATCGAGGTGCTGCAGAGCAGCGGGCTGGCCGCGGCGGTGGTGGACTCGCTCCAGCTCCAGCTGGAGGTGACCGATCCGAGCGACGCGGTGCGCCGCGACCTCTTCTCCGGGGTCCGGGTGTCGCCCGAGGCGCGCCCGGCCCGGTACCGCTTCGTGCGGACGAGCGGGGGGCGCTTCCTGGTGACGGATGCGCGGAACGAAGCGGCGCTGGGCACCTTCGCCCCGGGGGAGCGGATTTCGCTGCACCAGGCGGAGGTGGTGCTTGCCCCCACGGCCGCGCTCCAGCCGGCGTTCGAGGTGACGGTGGACACCCGCGACGGGGCCACGGGGAAGCTCGCCTCCACCCTCCGGGTGGCGCCGGCCAGCCGCGACGCCGACGTGATCCTGGTGAGCTACCAGGGGACGGACCCCGAGCTGGTGCGCGACGTCCCCAACGTCCTGGCGGCGCGGTTCGTGGCGCTGCGGCGCGACCTGCGCACCTCCGAGGCGCGGAAGACGGCGGAGTTCCTCCGGCAGCAGCTGGACACCCTGCGCCTGCAGCTTTCCTCGGCGGAGGGCCGCCTCCAGAGCTTCCGCGAGCGGGAGCAGGTGGTGGACCTCCCGGTGGAGGCCAGCGCCCAGGTGACTCGGCAGGCGCAGATGGAGACGGAGCGGAGCGCGCTGGACGCGGAGCGGGCCGCGCTGGGGTCGCTGCTGGCGCAGGCCCGGGCCAGCGCCCGCGAGCCGGGCGCCCCCTCGCCGTACCGCAGGCTGGTGGCCTTCCCGACGCTGCTGCGGAACGACGCGACCACGGGGATCCTGGCCTCGCTGGCGAAGGTGGAGGACGAGCGCGCGGCGATCCTCACCCGCCGCAAGCCCAACGACCCGGAGGTGCAGGTGCTCACCCGCCGCATCGAGGAGCTGGAGGGCCAGCTCGCGGGGATGGTGACCACCTACCAGCAGGGGCTCACCGGGCAGGTGGCGGCGATCGACGGGACGCTCGGCAGGTTCGAGCGGCGGATGGACCGCATCCCCGCCAAGGAGCTGGAGATGGCCCGGCTCACCCGGCAGACCACGGTGCTGGACGGGATGTACAAGCTGCTCCAGACCCGGCTCAAGGAAGCGGAGATCGCCCAGGCGGTGCAGGACCCGAGCGTGCGGATGATGGACGCCGCGCGGCTCCCCTCCTCCCCGGTGAACCCGCGGGGCAAGCTCCTGGTGGGCTTCTCGGGACTGTTCGGGCTCCTGGTGGGGGTGGCGCTGAGCTTCGTCCGCGAGTACCGGGACGGCTCGGTGCGCAGCCGCGAGGACCTGGAGGCGGCCACCGGCTTCCCGGTGCTCGGCTGGATCCCGCGGATGGGCGAGGGGGAGGGGCGGACGCTCCGGGCCGGGCTGCGCCGGATGCTGGCGGCGCCCCGCTTCCGGGGGCGCGCGCTCCTCCCCGGCGCGAGCGGGACGGTCTCCCTCCAGCTCCTGGGGACCGGGGAGGCGGCGCCGACGCCGGCCTCCGACGCGTACGAGTGGCTCCACCGCAACCTGTCCTTCGCCCGCCCCGACGCGGAGACCCGGGCGATGATCTTCACCAGCCCGCTCCCCGGCGACGGGAAGACCACGAGCGCGGCGGGGATGGCGGTGACGCTGGCCCGGCGGGGGCTCAAGGTGCTCCTGGTGGACGCGGACCTGCGGCGCGGGGCGCTGAGCGCCGCGCTGGGGAGCCCGCGCGAGGCGGGGCTCTCGGACGTGCTGGCCGGGAGCGTCCCCTTCGGCCAGGTCGTCCGCACGCTCGACGTGGGCGGCGGGAACACGCTCCACTACCTCCCCTCGGGGGCGCTCCCGTCCGACCCGACGCGGCTCCTGGGCTCCACGCGCGGGGCGGCGCTCTTCGAGTGGCTCAAGGAGAAGTACTTCCTGGTGGTGCTGGACTGCCCGCCGCTCAACGTCTTCCCCGACGCGGCGATCCTGGGGGAGCACGCGGAGGCGGTGGTGCTGGTGGCCCGCGCCGGGGTGACGCCCTTCGAGGCGCTGGTGTACGCCGCGGAGCAGTGCCGCCGCGCCAAGCTCCCGGTGGTGGGGACGGTGCTCAACGACATCGACCCCGAGCGGGACCAGGAGTACGACGCGGCGTACCGCTGGTACGAGTACGCGCGGTCGTACTACCCGCAGGCGGCGCTCCGCTGAGCGCGGGGCCCCTTCCCGAACATTCCGGCGGAACTCCGCACCCCCCGCTTCCCGTTTTTCCAGGCGGGGGCGGGGAACGCCGCGCGCAGGCGTGCAACGCTTTTTCGAATTCGTGTGGATGCAACCAGATAGCGTGGAAACAGGCGATGGGGCTGGTACGGTTTTCGCACTCCCGCCCAGGCAGGCAAACGGTCGGCGGAATCACCCGCCCGGCCCTTCACGCAACACCCGAGAAGAGCACACCCGCCGCGAGGCGGGGCCGCAGAGCCAGGGGTCTTACGGGAGCGATCCCGCCGAGACGGCCCAGCCGCCGAAGGTGAGAATCATGAACAGCACGGTAGCAGTGGAAGGCGCGACTCTGCAGACCCAGAGTCCGCCCATCTTCAGGCCCGCGATCAGCGGGTCCTCGCTCTCTCCCACGCATTCCGTCCCTTCGGCTCCCGCGGGGAAGATGCTCCAGGCGGAGCTGGTGCAGGCCCTCGACACGGCCGGCGCGCTCGCCCTCCTGTTCGCAATCTGGCTCGGGCTGAACCTGCACCAGACCTCCGGGGGGCTGGACGGCTTCCTGGCGCAGCGCGTGACGATGAAGAACGCCATCCTGGTGGGCGGCTTCGTCCTCCTCTGGCCGCGGGTCCTGTCGCTGGCCGGGCTCTACGACCCGCGCACGGCCCCGGGGCGCGACCGGGTGATCCGGGCCCTGGTGGCGTGCACGGCCGGGAGCATCCTCGCCTTCGCCTTCCCGCTGACCAGCATCAGCGGATCGTTCCGCACGGTCTCCCTGGCGTACTTCTGGGCCGGGTCCATCGCGCTGACGCTGGCGGTCCGCCTCCCCGTCCGCTCCTTCACCACCTCGGCCCTGGTGCGCACGCCGCGGAGGGTGCTGGTGGTGGGGAGCGGCCCGCGCGCGCTGAAGGTGGCCCGCGAGATCCAGGGCCGCCCCGGGGGCGAGTGCGAGCTGATGGGGTTCGTGGACTCGGACGACCACGCCTTCTCCGGGAGCATGGGGGTGCCCAAGCTGGGCACGCTGGAGGAGCTGGAGAACCTGCTGATGCACCATGTGGTGGACGAGGTGCTGATCGCCCTCCCCATCAAGTCGCAGTACGCGCAGATCCAGCACGCCATCCGGATGTGCGAGCGGACGGGGACGGAGTCCAAGTACCTGGCCGACCTGTTCGAGGTCTCGGTGGCCCGGCCGCGCTACGAGCACGGGGAGCGCTTCCCGGTGGTGGCGAACAAGGTGTTCTGCGACGACTACCGGGTGTCGGTGAAGCGGATGGTCGACCTGGTGGCGGCGGCGGCGGGGCTGGTGGCCCTCGCCCCGCTGATGCTGGCGATCGCGCTGGCCGTCAAGCTCTCCAGCCCCGGGCCGGTGTTCTTCCGGCAGGAGCGGTACGGGCTGAACAAGCGGCGCTTCCGGATGTTCAAGTTCCGCACGATGGTGGTCAACGCGGAGGCGCTCCAGGCGACGCTGGAGGGGCAGAACGAGGCGATCGGGCCGGTGTTCAAGATCCGCAACGACCCGCGGGTGACGCCGGTGGGGCGCTTCCTGCGCAAGACCTCGCTGGACGAGCTCCCGCAGCTCTTCAACGTGATCATGGGGGAGATGTCGCTGGTGGGGCCGCGCCCCATGGCGGTGCGCGACGTCCAGCTCTTCGACCAGGCCTGGTTCATGCGCCGCTTCAGCGCCCCCCCGGGGATGACGGGGCTGTGGCAGGTGAGCGGGCGGAGCAACCTGGGCTTCGACGACTGGGTCACGCTCGACCTCAAGTACATCGACGAGTGGTCGCTCGCCCTCGACCTGCGCATCCTGGCCAGGACCGTCCCGGTGGTGGTGCGCGGAGTCGGCGCCTCCTAGTCCGCTCTCCAGAGCGAAGGTGAGCGACATGAGCGGCACGCTGGCGGAGCGGACGATGTCGGCCGCGAAGTGGCGGCTGGTGGCGACGGTGGTGCAGGGGGGGCTCCAGTTCGGGATCGGGGTCTTCCTGGCCCGCATCCTCCCCCCGGCGGACTTCGGGGTGGTGGCGCTGGCGCTGGCGGTGATCGGCCTGGCCGGCGCGGTGTCCGACCTGGGGCTGGAGGCGGCGGTGATCCAGCGCCGCGACCTGTCGGAGCGCCATCTCCGCACGGCCTTCACGGCTTCCGTCCTGCTGGGGCTCGTCCTCAGCGGGACGCTCGTGCTGCTGGCCCCCCTGTCCGGGGCGCTGCTCCGCGCCCCGGTCCTCCCGGACGTGCTGCGGGCGCTCGCGCTCCTCTTCGTCGTCGGCGCGCTCGGCGGGACGTCGCGCGCGCTCCTGCGCCGCCGGCTCCGCTTCCGTGCGCTGTTCTGGACCGGGTCGGCCAGCTTCCTGGTGGGCTACGCGGGGGTGGTCACGACGCTCGCCTTCGCGGGGTTCGGGGTGTGGAGCCTGGTGTGGGGCTCGCTCGCGCAGGCGGCGCTCGAGGCGGCGCTGGTCCTGGGGCTGGTGCGCCCCCCGGTGCGCCCCCTCCTGGGCCGCGCGGAGGTGCGCGAGCTCCTGGGGTTCGGCGCGGGAGTGAGCCTGAACAACGTGGTCAACTACGCCGCGCGCAACGGCGACAACCTGGTGGTGGGGCGGTGGCTGGGAGCGGCGGCGCTGGGGCTGTACGGCCGCGCCTACAACCTGATGACGCTCCCGCTCACCTACCTGGGCGCGGCGACGCACCAGGTGCTCTTCCCGGCGATGTCGGAGATCCAGCACGACCGGGAGCGCCTGGGGCGGGCCTACCTCACGGCGGTGCAGCTCTCGGCGCTGGCCGCGGCGCCGGTCATGGCAGGGATGGCGGTGGCCGCCCCGCACATGGTGGCGGCGCTGTACGGACCGGCCTGGACGGGGATGGTGCTCCCCCTCCAGTGCCTCTGCGCGGCGGGGGCCTTCCGGGCGGTCTACCACGTCGCGGGGGCGGTCACCTACGCGGCGGGGCGGGTCTACGCCGAGCTGAAGCGGCAGGTCGTCTACGCGGCGCTGGTCGCGGCGGGCGCCGTGCTGGCGAGCCGCTGGGGGATCGAGGGGGTGGCGGCGGCGGTGACGCTCGCCATCGTCTACATGTACGTCGCCATGGCCTCGCTGGCGCTGGGGATCGTGGGGCGGAGCTGGCGGGACTTCCTGGCCGCCCAGGCGCCCGGGCTCGCGGTGGGGGTGATGGTGGGCGCCGCCGCGCTCTGCGTCCGGGTGGGGATGGAGCTGGAGGGCTTCGGGAGCGGCGCGACCTTCGCCGCCGTGCTGGCGGCGTGCGCCGCGTCGCTACCGGCGGCCGTGTACCTCCTCCCCGCCCGGCTCCGACCGACGGCGCTGCTCGCGCTGCTCGGCCCGGCGGTGCTCCGCCTCCCCCGGCCGCTGCAGGGCGCCATGAGCCGCGTCCTCCGCCTCGCCCCCGCCGCCCCCGTGGCTCCATGAGCCGTCCCCTCGTGTCGGTGGTGATGCCCTGCTACAACGCGGCGCCGTTCGTGGCCGAGGCCATGGAGTCGGCGCTGGCGCAGACGTACGCGCCGCTGGAGCTGGTGGTGGTGGACGACGCCTCCACGGACGGGAGCCGGGAGGCGGTGAGCGCCGTCGCGGAGCGCCACCCGGGCCGGGTCCGGACGCTGTGGATGGAGCGGAACCGGGGCGGATGCCACGCCCGCAACCGCGGCGCCGAAGTCGGCGCGGGGCGAGTTCCTGATGTTCCTGGACGCCGACGACGCGATCCGGCCCGACACCGTGGCCGCGCTGGTGGAGGCCGTGCGCGACCGGCCGGACGGGATCGCCGCCTGTCCCTGGCTGCACCTGGAGAAGGTCGGCGGCGAGTGGCGGGAGACCCCCGCGTCGCTTCCCCTCCCGGAGGCGGGCGCGGACCTGTTCCGCGTGTGGCTGGAGGGCTCGGCGTGGGCGCCGACCTGCGCGGTGCTCTGGCGGCGCGACGTGTACGAGCGCGTCGGCGGGTGGGACGAGGAGCTGGCGCGCGAGCAGGACGACGACGTCATGCTCCGGGCCTACGCGCTGGGCTCGCGCCTGGTGATCGCGGACGGGGGGCTGGCGTACTACCGGCTCCACGAGACGCTCACCCTGTCGGTCACCAGGGGCGTCGCGGAGGACAAGCTCCGCTCGTCGGTGCGCGTGGTGGAGAAGCTCGCCGCCGAGATGGAGCGGGCGGGTAGGACGGAGGAGCTGGCCTCCCTGGTGGGGAACGTGTACCACCAGCTCGCCCTCCGCGGCTTCCAGCAGGGACACGTGGCGCTGGCGCGGGAGTGCCTGCGTCGCGGCGAGGCCCTGGCCGGGCGGCGCATCCTCTCCCCGAAGCCGGTGGGGCGCGCGCTGGAGCGCTTCCTGGGGCTGGAGAGAAAGGAGCGGCTGGTGCAGGCGCTGGCGCGCTACGGGATCGCGACCCCGGAGCGCGCGCAGGCGGTCCGGGTGCGGAGGGCCTTCGCCGGCACCGAGCCCAACGCCGCCTCCTAGGAACGAAACCCGACGTGAGGGAAACCATGATCGCGCGTCGCGCAGGGACGTACCTGATGCGGCTCCTCCCGATGAAGCTCTACGGGCGCATCGTCCCCCGGGAGGTGATCGGCTTCTGCTACCACGTGGTG
This sequence comes from uncultured Gemmatimonadales bacterium, assembly GCA_963733105.1. Lineage (GTDB taxonomy): Bacteria > Gemmatimonadota > Gemmatimonadetes > Longimicrobiales > Longimicrobiaceae > JAFAYN01. The sequence continues at coordinate 105,645 of CAVTCB010000024.1, forward strand.
TCGGACCGCGCGCTCCCGCACGTGCGGCACCTGTACCAGTACAAGTCGGCGGCGCAGTTCGAGGCCGACCTGGTCTGGCTCAAGCGCCGCTTCCGGCTGGTCTCCCACGCGGAGATCCTGGAGGGGTGGGAGTCGGGGCGCGGGGTGGGGCCCAACGCCGTGCACGTCACCTTCGACGACGGCTACGCCGAGTGCTTCTCGGTGGTCCGGCCGCTCCTCCTGAAGCACGGCGTCCCCTGCACCTTCTTCGTCAACACCGACGTCCTGGACAACCGGGCGATGCTCGGCTTCAACCGCATCTCGCTCTGCCTGGACGCCCTGAAGCGCGCGGACGGCGGGGAGGTGGCCGCGGCGCTGCGCGAGGCGGAGGACGCGGGCGGCGAGCCGCTCCCGGACGTCGCGGCGTTCGCGCTCTGGGTGCGGCGGGCGGTCCGCGACCCGGACTCCCGGGCCGAAGCGGTGATCGAGCGGATGCGCGCGCGGCTCGGGGTGGACGTGGAGGCGTTCCTGCGCGCCGAGCGCCCGTACCTGACCGGGGACCAGGTCCGGCAGCTGGTCCGGGACGGCTTCGCCGTGGGGGGGCACACCAAGTTCCACCCGCACCTGGGCTCCACGCGCGGGCTGGAGCGGGTGGAGGAGGAGATCGTGGAGTCGTGCCGGGTGGTGGGCGAGATCACGGGCGCGGAGCGCGTCCCCTTCGCCTTCCCGTACGACGCGAACGGGGTGGACCGGGCCTTCCTGCGCGACCTCCTCTCCCGGCACCCCTACGTCGGCCCGCTCTTCGGGACCGGGTCGCTCATGCCCGACGAGGACTTCATGGTGAACCGGATGCTCGCGGACCCGCCGCCGTCGGTGGGACGCGCGCGCAGCAACCTCCCCGGCCTCCTCAGCGGCGCGTACCTGAGCGAGCTGGAGCGCCTGGCCACGGAGTCCTCCCCGTGACCGCTGGCGCCGAGGTGGACGGTCCCGATTCCACGCTGGGGGAGCGGACCGTGGTGGCCGGGCAGTGGAAGCTCGCCTCGTCCGTGGTCAAGGGCGTGCTCCAGTTCGGGGTGAGCATCCTGCTCGCCCGCCTCCTCGCGCCGGAGGAGTTCGGCCTGGTGGCGCTGGCGCTCATCGCCATCAACCTGGCCGACATGTTCCTGGACATGGGGCTGGGCCCGGCGATGGTGCAGTTCCGCGAGCTCACCGGACGGCACGTCCGCGTCTGCTTCACCACCACGGTGCTGATGGGGGTGTGCATGGCGCTCGCCCTGGCGGCCGCCGCGCCGCTGCTGGCGGCGCTCATGCGGAACGAGGCGGTCACGCCCGTGCTGCGCTGGCTGGCGGCGCTCTTCGTCTTCTCGGGGCTGACGGCCACCTCGCGCGCGCTCCTGGAGCGGAGGCTCGACTTCCGGGGCCTCTTCCTGGTCGACCTCGCCAGCTACGTGGCGGGGTACGCCCTGGTGGCGGTCTCCATGGCGCTGCTCGGGTTCGGGGTGTGGAGCCTGGTGTCCGGCACGCTGGTGCAGGGGGCGGTCGCCTGCGTGGTGGCGCACGCGGTGACCCGCCACTCCGTGCGCCCCCTCCTCGCCCGGCGCGAGCTGCGCGACCTGCTCGGCTTCGGCTTCGGGGTGACCCTGAACCGGACTGTGGTCTACCTGTCGTACAACGGCGACAACTTCGTGGTGGGGCGCTGGCTCGGCTCGTACGCCCTGGGGCTGTACAGCCGGGCCTTCCAGCTCATGATGCTCCCGCTGTCGCACCTGGGGAGCATCACCGTGGGGGTGCTCTTCGCGGCGTACTCCCGGCTGCAGACGGACCGGACGCGGGCGGCGAGCGCGTACCTCCGGGGGATCCAGCTCGGCTCGCTCCTGGTGGCCCCGGTGATGGCCGGGATGGTGGCGGCCGGGCCGCACCTGGTGGTGGGGCTGTACGGCGCGAGGTGGATCGGGGCCACGTCGGCTATGCAGGTGCTGTGCGCCGTGGGGCTGCTGCGGACGGTCTACGGCGCCACCAGCGCGCTGACGCACGCCTTCGGCGAGGTGTACGCCGAGTTCCGGCGCCAGGCGGCCTACGCCCTGCTCCTGGTGGCCGCGGCGCTGGCAGGGAAGCCCTGGGGGATCACCGGGGTGGCGGTGGGGACCGCCCTGGCGGTGGTGTTCATGTACTTCGCCATGGCCCAGCTCGCCGTCCGGATCACCGGGGCGCGCTGGCGCGACTTCTTCGGCGCGCAGCTCCCGGGGGTCCTGGTGGGGACGTGGGTGGGCGGAGCCGCGCTCGGGGTGCGCCTGGCGCTGGAGGGGCGGGGGGCGGAGAGCGGCGCGATCCTGGCGGCCGTCATCCTCACCTGCGCCCTGGCCGTCCCGGCCGGCCTCTACCTCCTTCCCCCGGGGGTGCGGCCGAACGAGCTGTTCCGCAGCCTGAGCCCGGCGGTGGCGCGCCTCCCGAGCGCCGTGCGTCTCCCGGTCCGGACGGTGATGCGCCTTCCCCACGAACACGTGCCGGCACCTTCATGACGCGAGAGACCGCTCCCCTGGTGACGGTGGTGACGCCCTGCCACGACGCGGCCCCTTACGTGGCCGAGACCATCGAGTCCGTCCTCGCGCAGACGTACCCGGCGGTGGAGCAGGTGCTGGTGGACGACGCCTCCACGGACGGCTCGTGGGAGGTGATCGCGGGCTACGCGGAGCGCCGGCCGGAGCGCGTGCGCGCGCTGCGCCTGGAGGAGAACCGCGGCCCCTCGCACGCCCGCAACCGCGGGATGGAGCTGGCCCGCGGGGAGCTCGTGATGTTCCTGGACGCCGACGACGTGGTCTCCCCCGACGCGCTGGAGCGGCTGGTGGAGGCGGTGCGCGACCGTCCCGGGACGGTGGGCTACTGCGAGTGCCTGGCGCTGAAGCGCGACGCGGAGGGGCGGTGGGTGAGCGCGCCGCACAAGGTCCCCGTCCCGGAGCCGGGGGAGGACCTGTTCCGCGCCTTCCTGCTGCACACGGCCTGGCCCCCCACCTGCTCCACCCTCTGGCGGCGCGACGTGTACGACGCGACGGGCGGCTACGACGAGGAGATGGTGCGCGACGAGGACACGGACCTCCTCCTGCGCGCCCACGCGCGGGGGGCGGCGCTGGTGCGCGCGGAGGGCGGGACCGGCTACTACCGGAGCTTCGACGGGACGCGCGCCTCGGTGAGCAGCGGGATATCGGAGGCCCGCTTCCGCGCCTCGGTGCGGGTGCTGGACAAGCTGGCGGCCGAGCTGGAGGGGATCGGCCGGCTCCCGGAGTACGCGGGGCTCCTGGCCCGCTCGTACCGCAAGGCGGCGCTGTACGGCTTCCAGGCGGGGTTCCGCGACCTGGCGCGGGCGAGCCAGCGGAAGGGGGAGGCGCTGTCCCGAGACACGCTCGCCTCCGTCACCCCGGCCGGGCGGCTGCTGGAGCGCCTCCTGGGGCTGGAGCGCAAGGAAGCGCTGGCGCGGAGCCTGGCCGGCCTCGGGCTCACCACCCCCGCCCGCCGCAGGGCGCTCCGCGAGGAGCGGACGCTGCGCGCGGCGGCGCCCGGCGCGTAAGGAGAGAGCGATGGACGAGAATCATCCGCTGGTCACGGTGGTGACGCCCTGCCACGACGCCGAGGCGTTCGTGGGGGAGACCATGGAGTCGGTGCTGGCGCAGAGCTACCCGGCCGTGGAGCACGTGGTGGTGGACGACGGGTCGCGGGACGGCTCGGCGGAGGTGGCCGAGCGGTTCGCCGACCGCTGGCCGGGGCGGGTCCGCGCCTTCCGGCTGGACGCCAACCGCGGGGGGAGCCACGCCCGCAACCGGGGCGCGGCGGAGGCGCGCGGGGAGCTGCTGATGTTCCTGGACGCGGACGACGTGCTGGAGCCGGGCGCGGTCTCGGCGCTGGTGGCCGCGCTGCGGGACCCGGCCGCCGGGGTGGCCGTGTGCCGCTGGGAGCGGCTGCGGCGCGGCCCGGACGGGGAGTGGGGGACCGGCCCCGCGGACGCGCCGCTCCCCTCCTCCGACCCCGACGAGGCGCTGCGCGGCTGGATGAACGGGAGCGCCTGGGCCCCGCCGTGCGCGGTGCTCTGGCGGCGGGAGGCGTACGAGGCCACGGGCGGATGGGACGAGTCGCTGACGCTGAACGACGACGGCGACCTGATGATGCGCGCGCTCGCCGGCGGGACGCGGATCGCCCAGGCGGTGGGCGGGGGGGCGCTGTACCGCTGGCACGACGCGGCGCGCGTGTCGGTGAGCCAGAGCTTCCTCCGGGAGGACAAGCTCCGCTCGCAGGTGCGCGTCCTGGACAAGCTGCGCGCGCTCCTGGAGGGGGAGGGGAGGACCGACGCCTTCGCGGAGGCGCTGGGGACCGCCTACCAGCACGCCGCGCTCCTGGGCTTCCAGAGCGGGCACCTGGCGCTGGCGCGCGAGTGCCTGCGCACGGGGAGGGCGCTGGCGGGGCGGCGCATCGTCTCGCCGAAGCCGGTGGGGCGGGCGCTGGAGATGGTCTTCGGGCTGGAGCGCAAGGAGCGGCTGGTGCAGGCGCTGGCGCGCTACGGGATGATGACCCCGCAGCGCCGCCGCATCTCCCGGCTGCGCGAGGTGCAGGCGGCGGGAGGCTCCCGGTGAAGGTGGCCGTCTGCGTGGTCACCTACCTGCGCCCGCAGGGGCTGGAGCGGCTCCTCCGCGCGCTGGACGGGCTCCGCTTCGACCGCGGCGGGGCGCCGGAGCTGGAGGTGGTGGTGGTGGACAACGACCCGGAGGGCTCCGCCGCCGCTGTCTGCCGCGAGGAGGCTCCGGGCCTGCGCTGGCCCCTGCGCTACGAGCACGAGCCCCGCCGGGGCGTCTCCTCCGCGCGGAACCGGGCCGTGGACGCGGCCCGCGGGGCGGGCTTCATCGCCTTCATCGACGACGACGAGGTCCCGGAGCCCACCTGGCTGGAGGAGCTGCTCCGCGTGCAGGCTGCGTACGACGCGGACGTGGTCTCCGGGCCGGTGGTGCAGCGCTTCGAGGGGGAGGTGCCGGAGTGGGTGGAGCGGGGGCGCTTCTTCGACGTCAGGCGCCTTCCCACCGGGGCGGTCCGCGAGGACCCGGGCGCCGGGAACGTGCTGATCCGGACGGCGGTCCTGGCGGGGATGGAGGCGCCGTTCGACGAGCGCTTCTCCCTCACGGGGGGGGAGGACACGCACCTCTTCCTGCGCCTGGCGCGGGCCGGGTGCCGGATGGTGTGGGCGGACGACGCGCTGGCGTACGAGTGGACCCCGCCCGCCCGGACCCGCGCGGGGTGGATCCTGCGGCGCGTCTACCGCACGGCCAACACCTGGAGCGCCTGCGAGCGCGAGCTGCGCCCCGAGCCGCGGGCGCTCGCGCTGCGGGTGGCCAAGGGGGTGGCGCGGATCGCCTACGGGCTGGCGCTCCTCCCGGTGTCCCCGGTGTTCGGGCGGCACATGGTGGTCCGCTCGCTCTGGTACGTCTGCTTCGGGGCGGGGAACCTGACGGGGCTCACCGGGCTCCGCTACCAGGAGTATCGCACGACGCATGGAAGCTGAGCTGATCCGGGAACGGCCGGCGGCCGGGGCGCTCCCCGGCTGGAGCGCCGCGAGAGCCCTCCCCCCGCGCCGCGCCGCGCTGCAGCGCGCGGCCGGGGCTCTGCTCGCCCGCGCGGAGCTTCTCTTCGTGGTGGTCTCCCTCTTCCTCTTCTCGCAGGCTCTGGTCCCGCTGATCCTGGAGGGGAACGCCCCTTACGTGGAGGGCGCGTACGTGGGGAACGCCGTGCTGCGGGCCATGTTCGTCTCCATCCACGCCGTCACCCTCCTGCTCCTCCTGGTGCACTGGAGGGCGGGGCTCGCCGCGGCGCTCCGCACCCCGTCGTCGCTCCTCCTGGTGGGGCTGGCCGTGGCGTCGGTGGCGTGGTCGGCGGCGCCGGACATCACGCTGCGCCGGAGCTTCGCGTTCCTGGGGACCACCGCGTTCGGGATCTACCTGGCCGCGCGCTGGGACACGCGCTCCCAGCTGCGTCTCCTCGCCGCGGCGCTCGGGGTGGCGGCGGTGATGAGCTTCGCACTCGCGGTGGCGCTCCCCGGGTGGGGGCGCGACCAGGTGGTGCACGTGGGGGCGTGGCAGGGGATCTATACCGAGAAGAACACCCTCGGGCAGATGATGGTGGTGGGGACCGTGGTTTTCGTCCTCCTCCGGCGGCTGGCGCGGCGGCGGTGGGTGGCGACGGCCGGGGCGGGGCTCTCCGCGGCGCTGGTCCTCCTCTCCACCGCCGGAACTGCGCTGGCCGTGCTGGTGGCGCTCGGCCTCCTGACGCTCCTGCTGCGGGCGCTGCGGCTGAGCGTGACGCTGGCGGTCCCCCTGGCGATCGGATTCGTGCTGGTGGGGGGGAGCGCGGCGGCGTGGATGGCGGAGAACCTGGACGTGGTGCTCACGGCGATGGGGAAGGACCCGACGCTGACCGGGCGCACCTCGATGTGGGAGGTGATCGTGGCGAGCATCGCGGACCGCCCCGTCCTGGGCCACGGGTACGCCGCCTTCTGGCTGGGGCGCGAGGGGCCGTCCGCCGAGGCGCTGGAGGCGATCGGCTGGGACACCCCGGGGGCCCACAACGGGTACCTGGACCTGGCACTGCAGGTGGGGGGGGTCGGGCTCCTGGTCTTCCTCGCCGGGCTGGCCGCGGCGGGGGCGCGGGCGCTCCGGACGGTGCGCGCCACCCGCACGGCGGACGGGCTCTGGCCGGCGCTCTTCCTGGCCTTCCTGGTGATGTACAACTTCACCGAGACCATGCTCCTGTCGGCAAACAGCATCTTCTGGGTGCTGTACGTGGCCGTGTCCGCCTCCCGCCCGGAGCCCGAGGTGGCGCGATGAGGACGGTGGTGGAGGTCGGAGCCGGCGGGGAGCCGCCGCTCTTCTCGGTGCTGGTGGCCGTGTACAACCACGCCGCGTACGTCGTCGAGACGCTGGACTCGGTGGCCGCGCAGGGGTGCGCCGACTGGGAGCTGGTGGTGGTGGACGACGGCTCCGTCGACGACACGGCGCAGGTGGTGGCGGAGTGGATGCGGCGCTCCGCGGAGGTCCGCCCCAACCGGGCGGTCCTGGTCTCCACGGAGAACGGCGGCCAGTCCGCGGCCATGGAGCACGGCTTCGGTCTGTGCCGGGGGAGGTGGATCGCGCTGCTGGACTCGGACGACCGCTGGCTCCCGGGGAAGCTGGAGGCCGCGCGGCGCCTGGCGGAGTCGGACGCGGAGGCGGGGATGCTGGTGCACCCGCTCCTGGTGATCGACTCCGACGGGCGGCGCACCGGGGACGTGCGCCCCATGCGCGCCCGCCTCTCGGAGGGCGACCTGCGCGAGCAGGTGCGCCGCACCACGCGCCACGTGGCCCCCGCGACCTCGGGCGTGCTCGTCCGGGCGGACGTGTTCCGCCGGCTCGTCCCCATGGCGACGCGCGGCTTTCGCGACGCGGCCGACGCCTACCTCACCCTGGGCGCCAGCCTCCTCGCCCCGGTGCGGGCGCTGCAGGAGCCGCTGGCGGAGTACCGGATGCACGCGGAGGGGAACTACCTGAAGCGCTTCGCCACGGCGGAGGGGCTGCGCTACACGGTGGAGCTGGAGACCGCGATCGCCCGCCACTTCGGGCTGGAGGGGGCGGCGGAGATGAACGCCTACTTCGCCCGCAACGCCTTCGCGCTGGAGAAGCTGGCGGGCGGGGCGGGGGCGCAGCTCCGCGCCTGGCGCCGCCTCCTGCGCGCCACCCTGGCCGACCCGGGGTTCCGCCCGCGCGACCAGGCGCTCCTGGTGACCTTCTGGACGGGGTGCCTGCTGGCGCCGCGCCCGGCCTTCGCGCGGCTGTGGGGCGCCTTCCAGCGGAAGCACACGGGGATCGACCGGATCGTCCGCGCGCGGTCCGCGTCCGGCGCCGCGGCGGCTCCCGCCGCCGCGCCCGCGGGATGAGCCGGGCCGCCGCGGGGCGCGTGGACGTGTGCGGGGCCCCGGTGGACCCCTGCACGCTGGCGGAGGCCGCGGAGCGGATCGTGGAGCGCGCCCGCGCGGGCGGCCCCCCCGGCTACGTGGTCACGCCGAACACGCAGCACGTGGCCCTCCTGCGCGACTCGGAGCGCTTCCGCCGGATCTACGCGGAGGCGTGGCTCTCCGTGGCCGACGGGATGTCGCTGGTGTGGGCGTCGCGCCTCCTGGGCGCGCCGCTCCCCGGGAAGGTGAGCGGGATCGACCTGTTCGAGGCCACCTGCGCGGCGCTGGCCGGGACGGGTCTCGGGGTCTTCCTCCTGGGCGGGCGCCCGGGCGCGGCGGAGGAGGCCGCGCGGGTGATGCGGGCGCGGCACCCCGGACTGGTCGTCGCCGGGACGCACTGCCCGCCGCAGGGATTCGAGCGGGACCCGGAGGAGGCGGAGCGGGCCGCGCGGGCGGTGCGGGAGGCGGCGCCGCACGTGCTCTTCGTGGCGCTGGGCGCGCCCAAGCAGGAGGAGTGGATGCACGCGCACCGCGAGCGGCTGGGCGTCCCGGTGTCGGTGGGGATCGGCGCGGCGTTCGACTTCGTGGCGGGGCAGGTGCGGCGGGCGCCGCCCTGGATGCAGCGGTGGGGGCTGGAGTGGGTGTTCCGCCTGGCGGTGGAGCCCCGGCGCCTGTGGCGGCGCTACGCGGTCTCCCACACGCGCTTCGCGGGCCTCCTGCTGCGGCAGCTGGCCCGTGGGCGTCCTCCCGTCACCCCGGCCGTGCCGCGTCGTAGCAGCTGAGGTACAGGTCGGCGGAGCGCTCCAGCGACAGCTCGCGCGCCACGTAGCGCCGCGGGTCGTATCCCTCCAGGCGCGACAGGAAGTCGTCGAGCGCCGCGTCGAAGTCACCCGCGCCGCGGAACCTCGCCCCGCACTCCTCGGAGAAGTACGGCACCGACGAGGCCGGGACCGGCTCCGGCTCGAACTTCTCCCGGTTGGGATCCAGCCAGAAGCCCTGGTCCCAGGCCAGCACGGGGACGCCCGAGGCGAGCGCCTCCTGGTAGGCGAGCCCCTGCGTCTCGTGCTCGCACAGGAACACCATGGCGCGCGAGCGGCGCAGCAGCGCCCGGTACGCGGCGTGGTCGTACTCCTTGTAGCGCACCGTTTCCACCCGCAGCCCCCGGCGCGCCAGCCCCTCCAGCACCGGCCGGACCAGCCCGGGCTCCCACCGCTCCCGGTCCCAGCGGACCTTGTCGTACACCAGCACGTCCACGTCCTTGGCCTCCCCGCGCGTGTCCGGCCACTCGTCCAGGTCGATCCCGTTGAACCAGACCCGGCACGCGTCGCCGTACCAGCGGGCGAACATCCGCCGCATCCAGTCGGAGCACACCAGGTACGCGCGGTTGCGCGGGTCGCGCATCAGGCCGGAGGCCAGGGAGGGGTGGTCGTACAGCCCCGGCCCCAGGACGGCGGGGTTGGGGAGGTCCCACCCCTCCAGCAGGTGCGGGTAGCCGAAGAGCCCCACCGGGTGCCCGGGGTGGCGGCGGGCGAAGCGGCGGTCGTTGACGCGCACGTCGCACCCGCGCCGCTCCAGCGCCCGCGCCAGGAGCCGGAACGCTTCCTGGAAGCCGGTGACCTTCTGCCCCCGGTGCAGGCGGTCGTACAGCGGCCGCACCACGCGCTTCAGGTAGCGGTCGCCGGGGAGGAAGCGGTCCGTCTCGAAGTCGCGGAAGAAGAGGAGGACGGTGCGGTCCGTCACGCCGGGACGGGGCTGGGCGCCGCCTGCGCGTAGCAGGCGAGGTACGCGTCGGCGGAGCGCTCCAGCGACAGCTCGCGCTCCACGTACCCGCGGGGGTCGTAGCCGTCCAGCCCCGACAGGAGCCGGTCCAGCGCGGGGTCGAACCCGGCCAGGTCGCGGAAGCGCTCGCCGCACTCGGGAGCGAAGTAGGGGACGGAGGAGGCGGGGACCGGCTCCGGCTCGAAGCGGGGCCCGTCGTCCCAGAAGCCCTGGTCCCAGGCCAGCACGGGGACGCCGGAGGCCATGGCCTCCTGGCAGGCGAGGCCCTGCGTCTCGTTGGCGCTCAGGAAGAGCATGCAGCGCGAGCGCGCGAGCGCCTCCCGGTACTCGTCGCGGTCGTAGAAGCCGTAGCGGAGCGCGTGCGTCCGGAGCCCGCGCGCCGCCAGCCGCTCGCGGACGGGCCCCAGCAGCTCCGCCTCCCGGCGGTCGCGGTCGAAATAGACCTTGTCGTACACCAGGACGTCCACGTCCTTGGCCCGCCCGCGGACGTCCGGCCACCTCGCCACGTCGATCCCCGCGAACCAGACCCGGCAGGCCTCCTCCCCGTACCAGCGGGCGAACATCCGCCGCATCCACTCGCACGAGACCAGGTAGGCGCGGTGGCGCGGGTCGCGCATCAGGTCGGGAGCCAAGGAGGGGTGGTCGTACAGGCCGGGTCCGAGCACGGCGGGGTTGGGGAGGTCCCACCCCTCCAGCAGCGACGGGTAGCCGAAGAGCCCCACGGGGTGCTCGGGGTGGCGGCGGGCCGTGCGCCGGTCGTTGACGCGCACGTCGCACCCGCGGCGCCGGAGCGCCTCCACCAGGAGGTCGAAGGCGACGCGGAACCCGCTCACCCGGTGCCGCCGCCCGGTGAGGCGGGCGTGGAGGGGGCGGACGACGCGCTTGAGGTAGCGGTCGCCCGGCACCCACTTGTCCACCTCGTACTCCCTGTAGAACAGCAGGACGGTGCGGTCGTCCGGTGCCGGCATCCGTCAGTAGCTCGCCAGGCGGTCCTTGATGAGCTGCCCCGGCTTGCTGGGGGTCCCGGACCAGTCGAGGATCAGCAGCGAGCGGTTGCAGATGGGGTCCTGCTCGTTCTCCTGCCTCCGCGACTCGGCGGCGTTGGGAGCCACCCACATCCACGCCGTCCAGGAGAGCCCGAGCTGGTCGGCCTTGTCGAGCACCGCCTTGACGTAGCGCTCGGTGCAGTCGTAGTCGCCGAACTCGGTGATCATCACCGGGTCGGTGGCGGCCAGGGAGGCCCAGTCCCGGTCCCACGCGGAGGGCTGGCGGGAGTCGGGGGTGTCCTCCCACGGGTGGGTGGCGTAGGCGATGTTGAAGCCCTTGATGCGGTGGTCGGCGACGCCGTTCAGGAAGTACCCCCACTGCGTCCCGCCGGCGATGACCAGGTTGTTGGCCCCGGCGCCGCGTACGGCGTCGTAGAGCTGCTGCATCCCCGCGGCCTGGAAGGGCGGCCGCGGCCCGTACACGTTGTCGGCGGGGTGCAGCCCGCCGTTCAGCCACAGCTCCCAGTTGGAGAAGCCGCCCTGCCCGCCCAGCGGGAAGGGCTCGCCGTACAGCTCGAAGAGGACCCCGCCGTCGCCCTTGTAGCGGGCGGCCACGTCCCTCCAGAAGGGGAGGGAGTGGTTCACGTCCGCCATGGGCTGGTGCATCTCGGTGCCGTCGAGCGGGTGGTTGGGGTCGCCGCGGTCGCTGGCCTGGAGCGCCAGGATCACGTACAGCCCCGCGGCCCGCGCGGCCTTCACCACCCGGTCCACCCGGGCGGCGTAGCCGGGGTCGTGGTGGCGCGAGGTGCTCACCCAGTAGTACTGGGCCAGCTCGATGCGCACCGTGTTCGCCTTCCAGGAGCGGATGGCGGCGAAGTCGTTCACGGTGGTGGAGTCCACCCCCAGCCGCCCGCCGTCGGGGCTGAACGAGAGCGCCGGGCGCGACACGCCGACGAAGCGGAACGGCTTGCAGGTGGCGGCGCTGACGATCTTGTTCCCCACGGTGGCGAAGCCGCCGGGGGCCACCGCGATGGCCTTGCCGTCCGCGACCACCGAGCCCCCTTCGCAGCGGAGCTCCGGGTCCTTGGGCGGGGCGATGGGGGAGTCCTTGCAGCCGGCCAGGACGAGGCCGGCGGCGAGGCAGAGCACGCCGGGGAGGAGCGCCCGGGCGGCGAATTGGGGCATGGGCATGTCACACCTCGAAGCGAGGCAGAAGGGTCGTTCGCCGCGGGGGCGGGAAGAGGCCTCCGCGTATCCCCTCCGCAGAAGCAAGCGCCGCGCCAGCCGGACGGAATCATCTGTAGCGCGGAAGCACGGAAATTGCTCGACCGCGCCGGCGTGAGGCGCGGTGCGCCGGGAGGGCAACTGACCACGGCACGAGGCTGCGATGGACGACCGCGGGTCCGCGGAGATGCTGGGGGTGCGCTTCGACCTGATGACGGCGGCGTCCATCCCCCGGCTGGTGGAGGCGGCGGTGGCGTCGGGGCGCCGCTGCGTGGTCGGCGGGCACAACATGCACAGCGTCTACCTGTACCACCGCGATCCCAAGATGCGGCGCTTCTACGAGGCGGCGGAGCGCATCTTCCTGGACGGGATGCCGCTGGTGTGGACGGCCCGGGCGCTGGGCTTCCCCGCGCGGCGGGAGCACCGCCACGCGCCCATCGACTGGATGCCCTCGCTCCTGGAGCGGGCGGCGGAGCGGGGGTGGCGGGTGTTCTTCCTGGGGGCGGAGCCGCGGGTGGCGGAGCTGGCGGGCGAGCGGCTCCGGGCGCGCTTCCCCGGGCTGCGGGTCCGCACCCACCACGGCTTCTTCGACGCGACTCCGGGGAGCCCGGAGGCGGAGGCGGTGCTGGCGGAGGTGCGCGGGTGGGCGCCGCACGTGCTCTGCGTGTGCATGGGGATGCCGCGCCAGGAGCACTGGGTGGTGGACCACCTGGACCGGCTGGAGGCGAACGCGGTGTTCAACCTGGGCGCGCTGATGGAGCTGCTGGCGGGGGAGCTGAAGATCCCCCCGCGGTGGGTGGGGCAGATCGGGATGGAGTGGCTGTACCGCCTGTGCTCGCACCCGCGCCGGGTGTGGCGGCGCTACCTGGTGGAGCCCTGGTTCCTCCTCCCGCACCTGGCGCGCGACCTGGCCCGCTCCCGCCGCGCGGCGAGGGCCGCGCTGGTGCCGCGGAGCGAGTAGAAAACTCCCTGCGAGGAGGTCCCATGCCCGTCCCCTTCACGCTCGCCCCGCTCCGGAGCGCGTCCGCGTCCGGGCACGCCGCCCTCCCCCCGGCGCTCGCCGCCCTGCGGACGGCGGCGCCCGCCTGGACGGGGGTGCTGGCCCTGCTGGGGCTGGCGGTGCTGGCGGAGCGGGTGTACGGCGTCCCCTTCGCGAAGCTCGCCCGGGACCCGCTGGCGGGGGCGGGCGCGTCCTACACGGGGCTCCTCTCCAACGTGGGGGTGCTGCTCTGGTCGGGGGCGGCCACGGCGTGCCTGTTCAGCGGGGCGGTGCTGGGGCGGGGGACGGGGGACGCCGCGCTGCGGCGCTTCCTGCTCTGCTCGGGGCTGCTGACCTGCATGCTCCTGGCCGACGACCTCTTCCTCCTGCACGAGGAGCTGCTCCCGGGGTGGACGGGGGTCCCGGAGAAGGCGGTGCTGGCCGGCTACGGGGCGCTCACCCTGTTCTGGCTGGTCCGCTTCCGGGGGGTGGCGCTGCGGACGGAGCCCGCCCTCCTGGCGCTGGCGCTGGGCTGCTTCGCCGTGTCGGTGCTGGCCGACGCGCGCGACCGGGAGAACCTGCTCCTGGAGGACGGCGCGAAGCTGCTGGGGATCGCCACCTGGCTGGTGTACTTCGCGCGCGCCGGGGCGTCGGCCCTACGGCGGGGGCTGCCGGCCCGGGACGCCTGAGCCGCTCCCCGTCCGCGGCGGGGGCATGTGGCCGCCGGCGAAGAGGAGGGCGAGGAGGCGGAGGGAGTCGCCGTAGTAGTGCCCGTCGTGGAGCCGGACCGTCTCCTCCCACATGGCCCGCCGGTACGCGGGGTCGGCCGAGAGCAGCGCCCCGGCGGCGGCGGGGGCCACGAAGACGACGCTGTGGGCGCTCCCCAGGGGGCGCCCTTCGAGCGTGTACCCCTCGCGGATCTCGCGCGGGCCGACGCGGCGGAAGAAGCCGTTGATGCGCTCCAGGTGGCGCCGGGCGCGGCGGTCGCAGTGCCAGGCGGCGTCCATGGCCAGGCGCCAGGGGATGCGCGCGGCGCCGAAGTCGTACGCGAAGGCGAAGTCGCCGCCCCGGGCGGAGTCGCCGGAGGCGGCGGCCCACCCGGGGAGGAGCCCGGTCCCCCGCCCGCGGCGCGCGGCGATGCGGTCCAGCACGGCGTAGGAGGCGTCGGCGACGCGGAGCCAGCGGGGGTCGCCGGTGTAGGCGGCGAAGACGCGGTAATAGGCGGGGGCGAAGTACGAGGGGTTGGTCACGGCGGAGCCCCCCCAGGTGTCGCCCGGCTTCAGCACGAAGGTGCCGGGCTCCACGGCGTGCGCCAGGAGATTCCGCAGCAGGGCGCGGGCGTCCTCCCGGTAGCCGCCCCAGCGGGCGTCGGCGGCCACCAGGGCGAAGGCCATGTCCTGGTCCCCGTCGGTGGCGGCGTTGGGATCGGGGACGCGCCCGTCCGGCCGGACCTCCCACGACATCAGCCCGTTGCGGTTGTGGTGCCGCCGGGCGAAGCGCCAGAGCGCGTCGAAGGCCGCGCGGTCGTCCAGGTGGGCGGCCAGGAGCATCCCGTACCCCATGGCCTCGGACGAGGTGGCGTCCCTGCCGTACCCGGGCATCCGCACGCGCAGGTCGCGCCCGGCGCCCTCGCGGGTGACGTAGCGCGCCTTCCACGCCGCGTAGTCGCGCCGCACCCGCGCCAGCGCGGCGGCCGGGTCGGGGGCGGCCGCCGCGGCGCAGGCGTACGGGCGCGCGGCGGACTGCGCGCCCGCGCCCGGTCCGCACCCGGCGACAGCGAGCGCGGCGAGCAGCGCGGGGGCGAAGCGGCGGTGGAGAGGAGGCAAGGGATGCATGGTGTGGTGTGGAAGCCGGGGTACCCCCCACCCCCGGCCCCTCCCCCACAAGGGGGGAGGGGAGCACGGCAAAGACGGAACTACAGGTACGAAAGGCAGTTGCGTGAGGGATGCGAGCCCGAAGGGGCGAGACCCCGCGGCTGTTTGCGGGGGCACGCCCGAACCCTTCCCACCATCCCTCAGCGAGCCCCGTGCCGGGACTCCGAAACCTCGCTGGCGGCTTGCGTTTTCCCCCCTCCGGAGCGACCTTCAGGAGCCCGTGAAGACCGCCCGGAAACCGTCCTCGCAGTCCCGAAGGAACCGCCATGAACGAGGCCGTCCGCGACGTCGCCGCGAAGGTGGAGAGCGGCACGCGCATCACCCCCGCAGACGCCGCCGTGCTCTGGGAGCACGCCGGCGACGAGGAGCTGAAGCGCCTCGCCGGGATCGCGCGCGCCCGCTTCCACCGCCCCGACCGCGCCACCTACATGGTGATGCGGATCATCAACTACACCAACGTCTGCGTGGCGCAGTGCGACTACTGCGCGTTCTACGTCCTCCCCAACCGGGAGGGCGGGTACGTGCTGACGCGCGACGACGTGTTCGCCAAGATCGACGAGCTGCTGGAGCTGGGCGGCGACCTGGTGGGGTTCAACGGCGGCTTCAACCCCAAGCTCCCGCTGCACTACTACTGCGACCTGTTCGCGGCGGTGCGGGAGCGCTACGGCGACCGGGTGGAGTTCTACGCGCTCACCATCGCCGAGTTCATGTACCTGGCCGACCGCGCGGGGCTCTCCCACCACGAGACGGCGGCGCGGCTGCGCGACGCGGGGGTGTTCTGGGTGACGGGGGGCGGCTCGGAGATCCTCACCGAGGACTTCCGGAAGCGCCACGCCAAGTTCAAGTACACGGTGCGGGAGTACTTCGAGGCGCAGCGCGCGGTGGTGGAGAGCGGGCTCCGCACCACGGCCACCATGGTGATCGGCTTCGACGAGACGCTGGAGGAGCGGCTGGAGCACCTGGAGCGCACGCGCGACTTCCAGGACGGGTGCCTGCGCGACGGGCTCCCGGGACTGTTCTCCTTCCTCTGCTGGACGTACAAGCCGTACGGGACGGCGCTGGCCGGGCGCGAGATCGAGCCGCGCGAGTACTGGAGGCACCTGGCGCTCTCCCGGATCTTCCTGGACAACGTGCGCCACGTCCGCACCTCGGTGCTCACGCTGAACGAGGACGCCTTCCGCGGGCTGGAGTTCGGCGCGGACGACTTCGACCTCCCCGTGGAGGACGAGGTGACGCAGAAGGCGGGCGCCCGGGTGGACCTGGACCTGGAGCGCCTGCTGGCGATCCCCCGCTCGCTGGGGTTCGAGGTGGAGTACCGCCGGGCGGAGCGCCCGGCGGAGCTGGCGCCCGCCTGAGCCCGGCGCGCCCTTGAGCTGGAAGGACGCGCTCCTGGACCTGTTCGGCGGGGGAGGGGCCGCGGAGCCCGAGCCGCCGAAGGCGAAGCCGAAGCCCGCAGCCGCCGCGGAGCCCGCCGGACGGACCGAGGCGGAGGTGCTGGCGGCGGTGCGCGCGGCGGGGGCGACGGTGCGCGGGGTGGTGTTCACCGGCAACCGCCGCATCATGGCGTCGGTGGTGGGGGGCGGGAGCACGCTCCGCCTGCACCGCTGCTTCGCCACGGCGCCGGACGCCGTGCTGGCGGCGCTCGGGCGCCTGTTCGCGCCGCGCGCGGGGCGGGAGCGCAACGCGGCCCGCCGCGCGGTCCGCGACTTCCTGGCGACGGTCCCCCGGCCCGGCCCGGCCCGCCGCGCGCGCCGCACCCCCGCCGCGGACCGCCCGCACCTGGAGCGCCTCCGCGCCGAGTTCGAGCGGGTGAACCGCGACTTCTTCGGCGGGGCGCTCCCGGAGGTGCCGCTCCACCTGAGCGGGCGGATGCGCAGCCGCAACGGGCACTTCTCCACGCACCCGCTGGAGATCGTGATCTCGCGCCGCCTGTGCCGCGACGCGCAGCCGGGCGAGTCGGAGCAGACGCTCCGGCACGAGATGATCCACCTGTGGCAGCACGCGGCGGGGAAGAAGCCGGACCACGGGCGGGAGTTCCGCGCCTGGGCACGTCGATTGGGCGTGCATCCGAGGGCGCGCCGTGCGGTGAGGTGGGCGGAGGAGTCGTCTTGAGGGCGGGGTTCGGGCGTGCCCCCCGCTGGCGCGGGGGTCGGGCTGCGGCTCCGTAGGACACGATACGACCGTGTCCAACGGAGTCGAGCCCCGCGCAAACAGCCGCGCGGGTCTCGCCCCTTCGGGCTCGCATCCCTCACGCAACTGCTGTTCGTGTCTGTGGTTCTGCCGTTGCCGTGCTCCCCTCCCCCCTTGTGGGGGAGGGGCCGGGGGTGGGGGGTCAAGGGGTCGGGGGAGGGGGGTCCCGCGGACTCCCCTCCCCCTCGTCGTT
This sequence comes from uncultured Gemmatimonadales bacterium, assembly GCA_963733105.1. Taxonomy (GTDB): domain Bacteria; phylum Gemmatimonadota; class Gemmatimonadetes; order Longimicrobiales; family Longimicrobiaceae; genus JAFAYN01. The sequence goes on from CAVTCB010000024.1 coordinate 122,809, forward strand.
ACACGGCCGGCCTTGTGGCGCGGCTGAAACATGCATATACATGCATCCCATGACGACCCACCGCAGCGCCGCCCAGGCGATGACCGCCGACTGCCTCTGCTTCCGCGCCCGCCGGGTGTCCCGGGCGCTGACGCGGATGTACGACGAGGCGCTCCGTCCGCTGGGGATACAGGCGACGCAGCTCACCCTCCTGAACGCGGTCGCCATGTGCGGCGACCGCGCGACCATGGGCCGGCTGGCCGACGTCCTGGCCATGGACCAGACGACGCTCTCGCGCAACCTGAAGCCGCTGGAGAAGGCGGGGCTCGTGCGCGTCGGCCGGCACCCCGCCGACGGGCGCGTGCGGGTGGCGCGGCTCACGCGCGACGGGGAGCGGCGGGTGGAGGAGGCTCTCCCGCTCTGGACGCGGGCGCACGAGGGGGTGGTCGCCGCCCTGGGCGCGGCGGAAGCGGCGGAGCTGCGCGACCGCTTCGACGCCACCGTCGCCGCCGCCATGGCGAATCCGGGCGGTTCCCCCCAACTTCCACCCGAGGAGCGCTCATCGTGACCGGGAGCACAGTGACTCTGACTCTGCCGCAGGTCGAGGTGGGCCTCCTCCTCCCCTGTCCCTTCTGCGGCGGCGGGGCGAGGCTGGAGCCGGACCCCTGGCAGGGGGAGAGCGTCCGGATCGCGTGCGGCAACGACGCGTGCCGCGTGACGCCCAGGACGGAGTACCTGCTCGTGCGCTTCGCCGACGAGCTGCGCGCGGCGTGGAACGGGCGCGCGTGAATCCTGAGACTCTCCCTCCGACCCACCTCCCAGCGAAGACGGAACGATGACTCCCACCACGACCATGCAACTCCCGAAGACCGTCTCCCGCGACGAGTGGCTGGCCGCGCGCAGGGCGAGCGCGTGAGCGCTCCCCCGACGGAGGCCGCGCAGGCCGCCGCGTCCGATCCGGCCCCGCCCGCGGCGCCCCCGCGGGCCGCGCGGCGGTACGACCGCTCCATCGTCGACGGGCCGCTGCGCCAGACGGTCTGGAAGCTGGCGTGGCCCACCATGCTCACCAACGTCATCGGCGGCATGCAGGGGATGGTCGACCACGCGCTGGTGGGGCACCTGGTGGGGTTCGCGGGGAACGCCGCCATCGGCGTGGCCTGGCAGATCTTCCTCGTCGTCATCGTCTTCATCTCCTCGCTGTTCACGGGGATGAGCGTGCTCGTGGCCCGCTTCGCCGGGGCGGACGAGGAGGAGAAGGTGGACCGCACCGTGTACCAGGCGTTCCTGACGGCGCTGGGGATCTCCCTGTTCGTGATGGCGCCGGTGGGGTACTTCCTCTCGCCCTGGCTGCTGGACCTGGTGAACGCCTCGCCCGCGGTGAAGGCGGAGGCGCTCCCCTTCCTGCGGGTGATGTTCATGTTCAGCACGGGGATGCTCCTCTTCTTCATGCTGAGCGGGGCGCTGCGCTCGGCGGGGGACGCGCGGACCCCGATGGTGCTGGGGATCGCGCATGACGGTGCTGAACCTGGTGCTCAACGTGGTCCTGATCCGCGGGCTGGGGCCGATCCCCGCCTTCGGCACCGTGGGCTCGGCGATGGGGACGGTGATCGCCTCCGGGCTGGTGGCGGTGTACTCGCTGTGGAAGCTGTGGAACGGCGGATGGGTGGTGCGCTTCCCGCGGCACGCGCTGGGGCCGGACTGGGCCGTCATCCGCTCGCTCTTCCGCTTCGGCCTCCCCACGGGGATCCAGGGGATCGCCATGAACGTGGGCGGGGTGCTGATGCTGGCCTTCATCGGCTCGCTGGCGCAGAGCGCCGCGGCGCAGGCCGCGTTCGCCGTGGGCTACTCGCAGATCTTCTCGCTGGTCACCTGGACGGCGATGGGGCTGATGGGCGCGGCGGCGGCCATGGCGGGGCAGAACCTCGGCGCCGGGAAGCCGGAGCGCGCGGTGGAGGCGGTGCGGGTGGCCGCGGGGATCGGGGTGGCGGGCGCGGCCCTCCTCGGGACGGTCTTCTTCCTCTTCCCCACCTACCTGCTCGCGGTGTTCGGGATGGACGAGCCCGCGGTGGCGGAGATCGGCGCGCAGCTCCTGCGGGTGCTCAGCGTGTCGGGGCTCTTCATCGCCGCCGCGCTCACCTACACGGGCGGCCTGCAGGGGACGGGCGACACCCGGAGCCCGCTCTACATCTCCATCGTCTCGCAGGTGGCGGTGCCGCTGGGGATCTGCTTCGTCGTCCAGCAGACCGGGACGCTGGACCCGATCGACGTGTGGGTGGCCATCCTGGTGGGGCACGTGACCCGCTGCGTGCTGAGCGTGGCGCGCTTCAACCAGGGGCGGTGGCGCGGGATCGTGGTGGACATCGGAGCGCCCTCGCGGTAGGCGGCGGAGCCTGGATTTGCCTCCGGGGGGACCCCCCGCTAATATCCCCGCCATTGGTCACGAATTGTGACCAAATCGACTCCAGGCTCCCCGCTCCGAAATACAAGCACGTCAATGGCCGACACCGAACTGATGGACAAGCTGGTCTCGCTCGCCAAGCGGCGGGGCTACGTTTTCCAGTCCTCCGAGATCTACGGCGGCACCGGCTCCGTCTGGGACTACGGCCCCCTCGGCGTGGAGCTGAAGCGCAACGTCAAGGACGCCTGGTGGAAGGCCATGGTGCACGAGCGGGACGACATCGAGGGGCTGGACGCGGCCATCCTCATGCACCCGCGCGTGTGGGAGGCCTCGGGCCACGTGGCGGAGTTCAGCGACCCGCTGGTGGAGTGCCTCAACTGCCACCGCCGCTTCCGCGAGGACACGCTCCAGGAGCAGGCGGGGACGAAGGAGCCGGACCGGCTGCAGTGCCCCTCCTGCGGGGTGACGGGGAAGTGGTCGGAGCCGCGGCAGTTCAACCTGATGTTCAAGACGTTCATGGGCCCCACGGAGGACGGGGCGGCGACGGTGTACCTGCGCCCGGAGACGGCGCAGGGGATCTTCGTCAACTTCCTCAACGTGCAGACGTCGGCGCGGCAGAAGGTCCCCTTCGGGATCGCGCAGATCGGGAAGGCGTTCCGCAACGAGATCACGCCCGGGAACTTCACCTTCCGGACGCGCGAGTTCGAGCAGATGGAGATGCAGTACTTCGTCAAGCCGGGCGAGGACGAGAAGTGGTTCGAGTACTGGAAGGAGCGCCGCTTCCGCTGGCACACGGAGGTGCTGGGGCTCGCCCCGGACCGGCTGCGCTACCACCCGCACGAGAAGCTGGCGCACTACGCGAGCGCGGCGGGGGACGTGGAGTTCCACTTCGGCGGGACCATCGGCGAGGGGGGGTGGGGCGAGGTGGAGGGGATCCACAACCGCACCGACTTCGACCTGCGGCGGCACCAGGAGTTCTCGGGGAAGCGGCTGGAGTACATCGACGCGGCCAAGGGGGAGCGCTACCTCCCCTACATCATCGAGACCTCGGTGGGGGCGGACCGCATCACGCTGGCGGTGCTCTTCGACGCCTACCGCGAGGAGGAGGTGGAGGGGGAGACGCGCGTGGTGCTGGGGATCAAGCCGTCGCTGGCCCCGATCAAGGCGGGGATCTTCCCGCTGGTGAAGAAGGACGGGATGTCGGAGCGCGCCACGGCGATCCACGAGGACCTGCGCCGCCGCGGCATCCCCACCTTCTACGACGAGTCGGGCGCCATCGGGCGGCGCTACCGCCGGCAGGACGAGGCGGGGACGCCGTTCGGGATCACCATCGACGGGGAGACCATGAGCGAGGGGACGGTCACCCTGCGCGACCGCGACACCATGGAGCAGGTGCGCATCCCCGAGGACCGGCTCGTGGAGGTGCTGCGCGAGCGGATCGGCTGAAGCCCGCATCCGCCGCTTCTCCCGGAGGCCCGGGCGCCGTCGCAGGCGCCCGGGCCTCCGTGCGTGGCGGTCGGGCGCCCCGGGGCGCCCCCACCCGGCGGCCTTAGAGCCGCCACCCTCCCCCGTTCCGGGGGAGGGGCATCTCCACGCTTCGATTCTCACCTTCCACGGTGTCGTGGCAGGCCCCCACCCCCGACCCCTCCCCCGCAAGCAGGGGAGGGGAGAACTGCAGGTACGGGAAGCAGTTGCGTGAGGGATGCGAGCCCGAAGGGGCGAGACCCGGCGCGGTTTGCCGGGGCTCGACTCCGTTGGGAACGGTCGTATCGTTCCCTACGGAGCCGCAGCCCGACCCCGCGCCAGCGGGGGCACGCCCGAACCCCGCCCTGCATCGCGTTCCAAGCGCACCCGGTATTATGTTTCGAAAATCGCCTCCCCGCCCCCACTCCAGCCGCGAGGCTCCCATGCACCGTCCTGCACGACTCCTTCCGCTCCTTGCCCTGGCACTGGCGGCCGCCCCCGCGCACGCGCAGGGCTCCGCCGCCCGCTTCGAGGTGGTGGGGCGCGGACCCGTCACCCGCACGCGCACCACCGACCTGGCCGTGTTCCGCGGCGTGGACGGGCGCGACTACGCGCTCACCGGCACCACGGGCGGGTGCCGCGGGTGCTACGGGAACCGGGTGTACGTGTGGGACGTGACCGACCCCGCGAATCCGGCGCTCACCGACTCGGTGACGGTGGACGCGGAGGCGGTGGCCGACGTGCAGGTGAACGCGGCGGGGACGCTGGCGGTGGCCACGCGCGAGAGGGCGGCGAGCCGCCGCAACGGGATCGTGGTGCTGGACCTGGCGACTCCCGCGCACCCCACGGTGGCGGCGGACTACTTCGAGACGCTGATCGCCGGGGTGGGCGGCGTGGCGCTGGACGGGAGCCTGGCGTACGCGGTCAACACGGGGACCCGGGCGGTGCACGTGATCGACCTGGCGGACCCGCGCGACCCGCGCGAGGTGGGGCGCTGGGGGCTCCCGCCGGAGCGCGGCGTGGAGCGCTCGCTGCGCGGCGTGTCGGTGCGCGACGGGATGGCGTACCTGGCGTACTGGGACGACGGCGTGGTGATCCTGGACGTGGGGAAGGGGACGCGCGGCGGCACGCCGCAGAAGCCGGAGCTGGTGGCGCAGCTCCGCCCGCGCTCCACCTGGAACGGGCGGGAGTACGGGAGCACCCACACGGCCGTGGCCTACACCAACCGCGCCGGGAAGGCGTACCTGTTCGTGGGCGACCGCATCTTCCCCGACCGCGCCGACTTCGACCGCCCGGTGCGGGGCGCCGGCTACGTGCACGTGCTGGACGTGAGCCGCCCGGAGAAGCCGGAGGAGGTGGCGCGCTTCGACGTCCCCAACGCCGCGGTGCAGGGGCTGTGGGTGCAGGACGACGTGCTCTACACGGCGCACACCGGCGGCGGCGTGCACGCGGTGGACGTGTCCGGCGAGCTGCGCGGCGACCTCCGCCGCCAGCGGCGCGCCCTCGCCTCCTTCTCCACCACCGACGCGCGCGCTCTCATCCCCGACCTCCCCTTCGCCCACGGGGTTCAGGTGCACAACGGGATGGTGTTCGCCTCCGACGCGAACTCCGGGCTCTGGATCGCGCGCCTGGTGCGATGACGTACGAGGAGTTCGAGCGGCGGGCGGAGGAGGTGTTCGAGGAGGTCCCGCCCGACTTCCGCGAGGGGGTGGACGGGCTGCGGGTGGAGCGCAAGGCCGAGCGCCACCCCACCCTCCCCGAGGTGTACACCCTGGGCGAGTGCCTCACCGAGACCTACCCCACCGAGTACGGCGGGGCGGGGGAGGTGCGCTCCTTCGTGGTGCTGTACTACGGCTCCTTCCTCCGGCTGTCGCGGATGGAGGAGGAGTGGGACTGGGAGGAGGAGATCTGGGAGACCGTCACCCACGAGATCCGGCACCACCTGGAGTCGCTGGCGCTGGAGGACGACCTGGAGGTGCGCGACTACGCGGACGACCAGAACTTCGCCCGCCGCGAGGGGCTGGAGTTCGACCCCTTCTTCCACCGCTCCGGGGAGCCGGCCGGCCCCGGCGCCTGGACCGTGGACGGCGACGTCTTCCTGGAGCGCGCGGTGTCCGCTCCGGGCGAGCCGGTGGAGGTGGAGTGGAAGGAGCGCGTCTTCCGCTTCCCCGCGCCTTCCCCCCTGGGCGACGTGCACTTCGCCACCCTGGAGGGCGTCCCCGGCCCGCGCGGCGAGCTGGTGGCCGTCCTGGTGCGCCGCCGCGGCGTGTGGGAGTCGCTGCGCCACGCGCTCGGGGGACGGAAGCCCGAGGTGCTGGAATCCCTCGTCACCGCGGAGGAGGCGTAGGGCCCTCACCCCCCGGCCCCCTCTCCCAATGCTGGGAGAGGGGGTGACTCATTTCCGAGCACAGGAGCGCATCCCCGGCAGCCCCCCACCCCCGGCCCCTCCCCCACAAGGGGGGAGGGGAGAACGGCAAAGGCTCCCTGGCTGTTCAACCCTCTCCCAGAATTGGGAGAGGGTGCGAGCCTAAGCGAGCGGGTGAGGGCCGCCGTTGCACGCTGTCCCCTGTCCCCTGTTCCCTGTCCCCTGCCGTTCCCGGCGCCGCATTTGCAGACACCCGCCGGGACAGGCATGGCGGACCACGAGGAAGACCGGAGGTACGGAGTTGGCGGACACGGAAGGGCACCCGACGCCGGGGACGGCGAACCGGTTCGCGGGGAAGGCGAGGCTGACCCCCTACGAGATCGCCTTCGGGGAGATGGGGTTCGAGAACCGCGTCTTCCCGCGCATCCAGGCCGAGGCCGAGCAGCAGGGGATCGACCCCGCGCACCCGGACCGCTTCGCCTTCCTCACCGTGGCCGCCGAGGCCATCCGCGAAGTGGTCCCCACCGAGGCGCCGCCGGACTCGCTGGACGAGTACCGGCTCTTCCTGTACCACGCCTTCAACTTCTGGCGCTTCGGGAAGCGGCTGTACGTGCTCGACCCCGCCGTCGCCCGCTTCCTGGTGGAGGCCTCCCCCGACCTGCGCGGGTGGGAGCTGAGCCTCCCCCAGACCTCCGTGTACGTGCAGCTCCCCGCCAACCTGTTCTGGGCCAGCGTCTCCCCCGAGATGCCCCCCGAGCCCGTGGACGGCTTCTTCGTGTGCTGCGTGGACGCCCGCGACGCGCGCGGGGACGAGTTCCAGACGCTGGAGGTGCTGATGGTGATGGGCGTGCGCCGCGACCGTGCCGGGTTCAGCCTGATCCACTTCGACACCGAGATCGGGCCCGGGATCGCCGCCACCTGGACGGAGGGCCCCGCGCGCGACGAGGGGCGCGACTTCGAGAGCGTCCTCCCCGGCGGGGAGATGGCCGGGCTCTACTCCATCCTCACCGTCCCCGAGGCGCTCAAGCTGATCGCGCGCTCCCTCTGGTACGTCGACCAGCACCCCGTGCACGTCTCCGCCCACGGCGCCGCCGAGCGCCGCTCCAGCGACCGGGCCGGGTCCGTCCCCTTCTCGCACCTCTCCTTCCACCGCGTCTCCCTGCACGCCGGCGACGGGGAGGCCGCCGCGGACGCCTCGTGACCCCGCGCGAAGCCTCCGCCGTCCTGGCCGAGATCGCCATGCTGGGCGAGCTGGCCGGGGAGAACCCGTACCGCACCCGCGCCTACGCCGTCGCCGCCCGCAACCTGGAGGGCTCCACGGCCGACCTGGCCGCGCTCGCCGCCGCGGGGGAGCTGACCACCCTCCCCGGCGTGGGCCCCGCCATCGCCGAGACGCTCCGCGAGCTGGTGGAGACCGGGCGCTCCTCCGAGCACGAGACGCTGCGCGCCACCACCCCCGTGGGGCTGTACGACCTGCTCAACATCCCCGGTCTGGGGACCAAGCGCGTCCACACCCTGTACTCGGGGCTGGGGATCGACTCGCTGGACCGCCTGGAGAGCGCGCTCCGCTCCGGCGAGGTGGCGCGGCTCCCCGGCTTCGGCGCCAAGACCGCCGACCGGGTGCGCGAGGGGATGGGCTTCGTGCGCGCCTCCGCCGGCCGGCGCCGCTACCCCGAGGCGCTGGAGACCGCCGTCCGCCTCCTGGAGGGGCTGCGCTTCCACCCCGGCGTGGAGGCCGCCGAGATCGCCGGCGACCTGCGCCGCCGCCTGGAGACCGTGGAGGCCATCGACCTGGTGGCCGTCTCCGCGCAACCCGTGGCGGTGGTGGAGCGCTTCCTGGAGCTGTACGGGCTGGGCGACATCGTGCAGAGCGGCGACGAGGGGCGCGCCTCGCTCCGCATGCGCGACGGGCTCACGGTGCGGCTCCGCTGCGTCCCCCCCGGGCGCTTCGTGGGCGCCATGGTGTGGGAGACGGGGAGCGGCGCCCACCTCGCCGGGCTGGCCGCCCGCGCCGAGGAGCGGGGGCTCCGCCTGGACCCCGACGGGCTGCACGAGGGCGGCGAGCCCCTCCCCCTGGCCGACGAGGAGGCCCTGTACGCCGCGCTGGGGCTGGCGTACCTTCCCCCCGAGCTGCGGGAGGGGACCGGCGAGGTGGCCGCCGCCGCCGAGGGGCGCGTCCCCGTGCTGGTGGAGCCCGGCGACCTGCGGGGCACCTTCCACTGCCACACCACCTACTCCGACGGCAAGGCCACCCTGGCCGAGATGGCCGAGGGTGCGCGCGCGCGCGGGTGGCGGTATCTTGGCATCGCCGACCACTCGCGCTCCGCCGGGTACGCGGGCGGGCTCTCCGTGGCCGCGGTGCGCAAGCAGCGCCGCGAGGTGGACGCCTGGAACCGCGAGCACGGCGGGGAGGGGGCCGGGCGCTTCCGCGTCTTCCAGGGCACCGAGGCGGACATCCTCCCCGACGGGACGCTGGACTACCCGGACGACGTCCTGGCCGGGTTCGACTACGTGGTGGCGTCGGTGCACTCCTCCTTCGGGCTGGGGGAGCGCGCCATGACCGACCGGGTGCTGCGCGCCCTGGAGAACCCGCACCTCACCATCCTGGGGCACCCCACCGGGCGGCTCCTGCTGACGCGCGAGGGGTACGCCATCGACGTGCGCGCCGTCATCGACGCCGCCGCGGCGCGCGGCGTGTGCGTGGAGATCAACGCCGACCCGCACCGGCTGGACCTGGACTGGCGGCACGTGCGCTACGCCGCCGAGCGCGGGGTGCTCGTCCCCGTGAACCCGGACGCGCACTCGGTGCGGGGGCTGGACAACGTGGCGTTCGGCGTGGGCGTCGCCCGCAAGGGGTGGCTCGGCCCGCGGCAGGTGCTGAACGCCTGGGAACTGGAAGAGGTGGAGGAGTTCTTTGCCCAGAGAAAGCAAGGCCGCGCGCCGTGAGCGCACGGCGCGCATCCTGGATGGGCTGGCCGAGCTGTACCCCGAGAGCCGCTGCTCGCTGGACCACGAGACCCCGCTGCAGCTCCTGGTGGCCACCGTGCTGTCGGCGCAGTGCACCGACGCCATGGTGAACCGGGTCACGCCCGCCCTGTTCGCCAAGTACCGCACCGCCGCCGACCTGGCCGCCGCCTCGCAGGAGGAGATGGAGCAGGACGTCCGCGCCATCAACTTCTACCGCAACAAGGCGCGGGCGCTGATCGGGCTGGGGCGTGCCCTGGTGGAGCTGCACGGCGGCGAGGTCCCGCGCGGGATGGAGGCGCTCACCGCCCTCCCCGGCGTGGGCCGCAAGACCGCCAACGTGGTGCGGGGGATCGCCTTCGGCGAGGCAGACGGGGTGGTGGTGGACACGCACGTCAAGCGGATCGCCGCGCGGCTGGGGCTCACCCGCGAGGAGGAGCCGGACCGGGTGGAGCGCGACCTCCTCCCGCTCCTCCCCCCCGAGGCGCGCGTCGTCTTCACGCACCGGGTCATCGACCACGGGCGTGCCGTGTGCACCGCGCGCCGGGCCTTCTGCGAGCGCTGCACGCTGGCCGAGGTGTGCCCGTCCGCGCCGCACCCGGAGCATGTGGGTTCTGGTGCTTCGGCGGGCCGCTCCGGAGCCCGGCCAAACAGCGGCCGGTCTCCTGCGCGGGGGCGGCGAGCCCCGCGAACCGCCGCGAGTCTCCCCGCCCCGGAGTGAGCCACCGGAAACAGCCCCGGTGTCTCCCTTCGAACATCTTTTTACGGGTACTGCGGAACCGCAACTACAACTACGACAGATGCCGTCACGCTCCATGATCGCAGACCTGCTCCAGGGCAGGGTCGAGCCCGGGCAGGAAGTCACCGTCAAGGGGTGGGTGCGCACCCGCCGCGACTCCAAGGCCGGGATCTCCTTCGTCAACGTCCACGACGGGTCGTGCTTCGACGCCATCCAGGTGGTGGCCGGGGGCGACCTCCCCAACTACGCCGGCGAGGTGCAGCGCCTCACCACCGGGTGCTCCGTGGCGGTCACCGGCGAGCTGGTCCCCACCCCCGGGCGGCCACAGCCGGTGGAGATCAAGGCCACCTCCCTGGAGGTGCTGGGGTGGGTGGACGACCCCGAGACGTACCCCATCCAGCCCAAGCAGCACTCCTTCGAGTTCCTGCGCGAGGTGGCGCACCTCCGCCCGCGCACCAACACCTTCGGCGCGGTCACGCGGGTGCGGCACGCCCTCGCCATGGCCGTGCACCGCTTCTTCCACGAGCGGCGCTTCTTCTGGATCCACACCCCCGATCATCACCACCTCCGACGCCGAGGGGGCCGGGGAGATGTTCCGCGTCTCCACCCTGGACCTGGTGAACCTCCCGCGCACCGCCGGGGGCGAGGTGGACTTCGCCGCCGACTTCTTCGGCGCCCGGCCAGCCTCACCGTGTCCGGGCAGCTCAACGTGGAGGCGTACTGCCTCTCCATGAGCAACGTGTACACCTTCGGCCCCACCTTCCGCGCCGAGAACTCCAACACCTCGCGCCACCTGGCCGAGTTCTGGATGATCGAGCCGGAGATCGCCTTCGCCGACCTCCACGCCAACGCCGACCTGGCCGAGGACTTCCTCCGCTACATCTTCCGCGCGGTGCTGGAGGAGCGCCAGGACGACCTGCCAGTTCTTCGACGACCGCATCGAGAAGGGCGTGCTGGAGCGGCTGGAGCGCTTCGTGGACGCCTCCTTCGAGCGGATGAGCTACACCGAGGCGGTGGACGCGCTGAAGAGGTCGGGGAAGAAGTTCGAGTTCCCGGTGGAGTGGGGGCTGGACCTCCAGTCCGAGCACGAGCGCTGGCTCACCGAGGAGCACGTCGGCCGCCCCGTGGTGGTGATGGACTACCCGCGAGGACATCAAGTCCTTCTACATGCGCGTCAACGAGGACGGGCGCACCGTGGCGGCCATGGACGTGCTGGCCCCCGGGATCGGCGAGATCATCGGCGGCTCGCAGCGCGAGGAGCGGCTGGAGGTGCTGGACCAGCGCATGGACGAGCTGGGGCTGGAGAAGGAGCCGTACTGGTGGTACCGCGACCTGCGCCGCTACGGGACGGTCCCGCACGCCGGGTTCGGCCTGGGCTTCGAGCGCACCATCATGTACGCCACGGGGATGACCAACATCCGCGACGTGATCCCGTACCCGCGCACCCCGGGGAGCGCCGAGTTCTGAACGGCGGGGTTCGGGCGTGCCCCCGCTGGCGCGGGGTCGGGCTGCGGCTCCGTAGGGAACGATACGACCGTTCCCAACGGAGTCGAGCCCCGGCAAACCGCGCCGGGTCTCGCCCCTTCGGGCTCGCATCCCTCACGCAACTGCTTCCCCTACCTGTAGTTCTGTCGTTGTCTTTCTCCCCTCCCCCCTTGTGGGGGAGGGGCCGGGGGAGGGGGGTCCGACGGGCGCACCGGACCGACCCCCCACGCCGCTCCCCTCCCTCACCGCCCCGTTCCGCCATGAAGCACCTCCTGCGCGCCCTGCCGTTCCTCCTCTGCGCCGGCGCCCCTCCCCTGTCCGCGCAGGCCGTGCGGGGGGAGCTGGTGGACGACCGGGGGCGCCCGGTGGGGGCGGCGTTCGTCATCCTGCACGACTCCGCGGGGGCGCCCGCGCGGCGGGCGCTCTCGCGGGCGGACGGGCGCTTCCTGCTCCCGGCGCCGGGGCCGGGGGTGTACACCCTGCGCGCGGAGCGCATCGGCTACGGGACGGCCGTGTCGCCCCCGCTCCGCCTGTCGGCGGGGGACACCCTCGACTACCGGATGCGGGCCTCGGGCGCCGCGGTGACGCTGGAGGGGATCACCGTCTCCGCGGGGAGCCGGTGCGACGTGCGGCCGGCGCAGGGCGTGGCCGCCGCGGCGCTCTGGGAGGAGGCGCGCAAGGCGCTCTCCGTCTCCGCGTGGGCCGGCGAGGAGGACAGGGTGCGGGTGGCGCTGGTGCAGTTCAGGCGCCAGCTGGACGGGCAGGGGAAGGTGGTGTCGGAGCAGCTCACGGGGTCGGAGGAGGGGCCCAGCCGGACCCCGTTCGCCAGCGCCCCGGCGGAGCAGCTGGCCCGCGACGGCTACCGGCAGGTCCGGCGCAACGAGACGTGGTACTTCGCCCCCGACGCGAACACGCTCCTCTCCGACGCCTTCCTGGACACGCACTGCTTCCGCGCGGTCGTCGGCCGGGGGGCCGAGGAGGGGCTGGTGGGGCTGGCGTTCGCCCCGGCGGGGAGGCGCTCCGTCCCCGACGTGCAGGGGACGCTCTGGATCGACCGCCGCACCCGCGAGCTGCGCCACCTGGACTATCGCTACACCCGGCTCCCCCTCGTCGAGGACCACCGGCTGGTGGGCGGGAGGGTGGAGTTCGAGCGGCTCCCCAACGGCGCGTGGATCGTGGACCGGTGGTTCATCCGCATGCCCCTCACCCGCGCGCCCTACCGGGTGGGGCGCAACGTCGGCCAGCCGGTGCTGATCGGCTTCGTGGAGAGCGGGGGCGAGGTCCGCGAGATCCGCGACGCGCAGGGGAACCACCTCCGCCCCCCGGTCCCGGCTCCGCCCGCCCCGGCCGTTTCCACCGGGCCGCCGCCCCCGTAGATTCCCCGCCCGTGCCGGGGACCGGATGCCCCGGCGGAGCCGGTCACCCGCATCCCCCGTCCCGATGTCGAGCCTTCCCTCGCGCGAGCAGGCCCTTGCGCTGGTCCACGAGCACGTCGAGAGCGAGTCCCTCCGCCGCCACATGTACTCCGTGGAGGCGGCCTGCCGCGCCTACGCCCGCCGGTTCGGCGAGGACGAGGAGCTGTACGGGATCGCCGGCCTGGTGCACGACTTCGACTACGAGAAGTTCCCCGAGGAGCACCCCCTGCCCGGGGCCGCGATCCTGCGCGAGCGCGGCTACCCGGAGGAGCTGGTGCACGCCGTGCTCGCCCACTACGCCGTCCGCACCGGCGTGCAGCCGGAGACGCGGCTGGACCGCACCCTCTGCGCGTGCGACGAGATCACCGGGCTGGTGACCGCCGCGGCTCTGGTGCGCCCCTCGAAGTCGGTGATGGACCTGGAGGCGAAGTCGGTGATGAAGAAGTTCAAGGACCGCCAGTTCGCCGCCGGGCGTCAACCGCGAGGAGGTGCAGCACGCGGCGGAGCTGCTGGGCGTGGACCTGAAGGAGCACACCCAGTTCGTGATCGAGGCGATGCGCGCCGTCGCCCCGGAGCTGGGGCTGGCCGGGGAGTAGTCCCGGCGCCGGCTGGCATTTGCGCGTGGGTCGTCGGCGGGGCGCTCCCTCCGGAAAGCGAGAACTCGCTTCGCTCAGACAGCTCGCTTTCCTCCGGGAGCACCCCACCTCCTCCCGAAGGTGGCTCCTACTGCAACTGCCGTATGCGCCTGTAGTTGCGTGAGGGATGCGAGCCCGAAGGGGCGAGACCCGGCGCAGTTTGCCGGGGCTCGACTCCGTTGGGAACGGTTGTATCGTTCCCTACGGAGCCGCAGCCCGACCCCCGCGCCAGCGGGGGGCACGCCCAAATCCCGCTCCTACCCCGGCGCCCCCGGCCTGAGCTGGATGGTGGCGGCCTGATCCAGCGGCTGGCGCACCCCCGCGTAGTCCACCGGCTGCACCGCGATCGTCACCACCACCTCGTCGCCGGGCGCCGACGCGACGCCGTCCAGCCAGGCGGCGTTGCAGGCGGCCCGCACCAGCCAGGTGGCGCTCCCGTCGGTGTGCAGCTGCCACACGTCGTAGTAGCGCGCGGCGTTCGCGGCGTAGCTCCACAGCAGGTAGAGGGTGACCAGGTTGCCGGTCCAGCTCGCGGCCCGCGGGGTGAGGCCCTGCACGGAGACCGGTGCCGGCCAGGGCTGCGGCGTCACGGAGAGCGCCCCGATCCGTACCCCGTAGTCCACCGGGACCACGGCGTGATCCGACGGTCCGACCAGGACGTCCACCCTCGCCAGCGTTGTCCCGGCCGGGAGTGCCCCGACCCCGCAGGTGGAAGTCCGCCAGCCGTTCCCCGCGGGACGGGTGGACTCGGCCGCGTGGGCCGCGAAGAGGCGGTACACGACCTCCTCCTGGCCGGTGGCGCCCCGGGCCGAGATCCGCAGCGACGTCCCCCCGTCGAACGCGGCGGCCTGGTCCCACCCCGCCGTGAACGGCCCCGCCCCGGACGGCGCGCAGAAGCGCCAGGTGGGGAGCAGCCCCTGCAGGCTCAGGTTGCTCCACCCCCTCGACGAGCCCGGCCGGCCCTCCACCCAGAAGCGCTTTCCCTGCCCCTGGTCGAAGTTGGTGGCCAGGGGGAGCCCCGCCGGCACCTGGCGCTCCGGGACGTGCTGCGCGACGCCCTCCACGCTCGATCCCGGGCAGTGCGTGGCCGTCCGTCCCGTCCAGAGCAGCGCGTCCCGCTCCTCGAACTCCTCGCGGCTGGTGGCCTTCCAGAACGACCATACGGGGGCGAACACGGCGGCCGAGGTGCCCGCCGGCGCCGGCGCCGGACGCCAGCGCGTGGAAGAGGAGGGCCGCGGCCGCGAAGGACGCCGGGCGCCTCCACCCGCGCCTGCGGGTGGAGCACGGGGAGGGACGGGAGTGTCGCGCGGGAGATCGCAGTGTCTCCGCCTTGGTGGGGGTCTACTTTCTTCGAGCCGTCCCCTGCATCGATCGTCAAAGATCTGGAAAACCGGTATGTACCACCCGACAAGGGTGCAGGGATCATGGCCGCGCCGCAAGCTTCGTGTGGCCGTCGGCGTGAGTGTGTTTCAGGACAAACCTTGTGTCGGGGTGGGTGGGACGGTATCGTATGCACTTGGTGAGCTCCTTTTCGCCCCTCCATCCACGCCGCCGCCATGTCTACCAGGTCCACCGCGCGCCTCCTCCGCGTCCCGCGCTCCGCCGCGCGCCCCTCCGGCCGCTCCTGCTTCGCGGGGCTGGAGATCCTGGACGAGCACGAGGGGGAGGCGGCCATGCTCCTCTGGCAGGCGGTCCGCGGCGTGGAGCTGTGGGGCGCCCCGGGGCCGCTGCCGGAGCTGTTCGCCCCGGGGGCGGCGACGATCCGCCGGGCGCGGCTGGAGGCCGCCGGGCTGGACCCGGAGCTGCGCGAAGCGCTGGAGCGCGTCTCCGTGATCCTGGAGAGCCCGTGCGCGGCGGACGCCGCGGAGGTGGTGGAGGCGTGCCGGCGCGCGGCCGCGTGGGCGGAGCGGAGCGGGAAGCCGGCGACGGCGGTGGCCTTCGCGCAGGCGGCGGCCGCGGCGGACCCGGAGAGCGCGTCCGCCGCGGTGCTGGTGGGTCGGCTGGCGAGGATGCGCGCGGAGTACGGACAGGCGGAGGGGTGGCTGGAGCACGCGGTGGTGCTCGCCCGGCACTCCGGGGACTGGCAGGCGTACACCGAGGCCTACGCCGGGCTGGGCAACCTGTACGTGCAGAAGGGCAACTTCCCCCGGGCGAAGCAGTACCACCTGCGCTGCCTGCGCCAGGCGCGCCGCCGCTCGCTGCACGAGATGGCGGGCGCGGCCTTCCACAACCTCTTCGCGCTCACCTGCGAGGGAGGCCGGTTCGACGAGGCGGAGACCTTCGCGGTGCAGGCGCTGGAGGCGTATCCCCGGGACAGCCGGGGCCTCCCCCGGCTCGCCTTCGACCTGGCCTACCGGTGGGTGGACCAGCGGCGCTACGGACCGGCGCTGGTCCTCCTGCAGGAGTGCCTGCCGTCGTTCGGGAGCGCGGCGGACCGCGTGCTCGTCCTGGCGGCCGTGGCCAGGGCGGCCGGGGGAGCGGGCGACGGGGACGCCTTCGAGCGGGCCTGGTCCGAGGCGTGGGCCGCCCTCGCCGAGCCGGCCGGAAGCGTCTCGGCCAGGGTGTTCCTGGACCTGGCGCACGGGGCCGCGGAGCGGGGGGAGCGCGAGCGGGCCGGGCGGGCGGCCCGGAGAGCGGTCGAGATCGCCGGGCAGCGGGGGGAGGCCCGGGTGCTGCTGGAGGCCGAGTCGGTGCTCGCGTCCATGCCGGGCGGCGCTCCCGCCGCCGGGGAGCACGCCGGGTCCCGGGACACCCTGACCTCGCGGTTCGTGGAGGCGCTCCGGAAACAGAGAGCGGCCGCGTCCACCACCTAGGGACGCGGCCGCTCATCAACCGTGGGGCCGTTCGGCCGGACCCCTCAGTGGCCGGAGCCCATGTACGGGCTGCTCTCCGGGCTCGGGCGCTCCGGGGCGGTCGGGCCCGCGCCGCCGGTGCAGGCGACGGTCAGCGAGACGGCGAGAAGCGCGAGCAGGACACGGGTCTTCATCGGGGCTACCTCCGTTGGAGCGGTGTGAGGAGTCTTTGCGGTGGAAACAAGATAGTCCTCTTCGCCGCGCGCGCCTACGCCTCCCCCGGATCCGCGCTCCGCTCCTTCACCTCCTCCGAGGTGAGGCCGTAGATGGGCGGGGTCGGCACTCCCAGCATCCCCAGCATCATGTAGACGTGCGCGCGGTGGTGGATCTCGTGCTCCACCATCGCGCGCATCCACTTCCAGGCGGTGATCGGCGTCCCCGCGGGGGTGCTGACGCGGCGCTCCAGCTCCTCCGGCGCCAGGGCGCGGAAGATCTCCAGCGACTCCGCGTGCATCCGCCGCAGGTAGGCGAGCACGGCTTCGGGGCCGTCCGCCAGCTCGCGCCCGCACCCCGGGTAGCGGCTGGGGGCGCCGCGGACGTTCTCCGCGAACATCCAGCGCTCCGTGGCCGCCACGTGGCGCACCTGGTCGCCCAGCGTGAAGGCGCCGGGGCGGTACGTCCACTCCAGGTGCTCCGGCGGGATGCAGGCCACCACCCGCTCGGTGCGCCCGCGGACGCTCTCGAAGTAGGCCAGGAACGGCTCGACGCTGTGGATCTCCATGAGGCGCGGCGGGGCAGGGGGGAGAAGGGAGAACGCGGGCACGTTGCGGCCCCCGGGCCGCGCCGTCAAGCCGCCGGAGCGCCGCCGCGCCCTTGCGGCCCGGCCGGGAGCGCCTAGACTAACGGGGACCCGCGATCCCCCCACCGAGGCGCCTCCCGTGAGAACCCTCTCCACCGGCACCTGCGCCACCGCCGCCCTGCTCCTGGCCGCGGCCACGCCCGCCGCCTCGCAGGGCCGGGTGTGCCCCGACCCGGCGCGCCCCTGCGCGGGGTTCCGGGCGCACGACCTGTCCTTCGTCCTCCCCGCGGGCGGCCCGGTGCGCCCCGAGCACCGTTCCGCGCCCTTCTACGCGGTGCTGCTCCGGAGCTCGGCGCCGTGCGCCATCCCGGAGGCGGAGCGCGCCGCCGCGCAGGCGGCGTTCCCGCGCAGCAAGGTGTTCTCCGCGCGCTTCGAGTGCGGCGGCGACGTGGAGAACAACGTCACCTACACCGCCGTCGATCCCCGCGTCGGCTTCCTCGCCGTGTACGCGGGGGAGACGCGCGCCGCGGCGCTCGCCTTCCTGGAGCGCGTGCGTGCCACCGGCCGCTTCCCCGGGGCCAACCTCCGCCGGATGCGGGTGGTGCGGGTGACCCCCTGACGTCCGCCGTCCGTCCCGTCGTTCCACGCCCCAGTCCACCGATCCGAGGAGATTTCCGAATGAGGCGCAGACTCGCCGCCCTGCTGCTCGCCCTCGCCGCGCCGCCGCTCGCCGCGCAGAGCCTCCCCGTGCTCCGCCCGGAGTACGTGCAGGCCATCTCGCAGGAGGTGTCCGGCGACGCCGCGTACGAGCACATCCGCTTCCACACGCAGTTCCACAAGCCGCGCGGCGGCTCCGACGGGCTGTGGGAGGTGGCGCGCTACTTCGAGCAGAAGGCGCGCGAGGCGGGGCTGGCGGACGTTCGGCTGATCCGGCAGGCGTCGAGCACCCGCCCCTGGAACGCCCGCTCGGCCGAGCTCTGGATCGCCGGGGCGGCGCCGGAGCGGCTCGCCACCCTCCTCCAGACCCCGCTGCACCTGGCCGACAACTCGCGCGCGGCGGACGTGACCGCGGATCTGGTGGACGTGGGCGCGGGCGCGCGCGAGGCCGACTACGCGGGGAAGGAGGTGGCGGGGAAGGTGGTGCTGGCCCACGGCTCCCTGGGGGCGGTGATGGACGAGGCGGTGGCGAAGCGGGGGGCGGCGGGGGTGGTCTGGTTCCCCGACCCCGCCGTGGACCGCAACCTGTCGTACCCGGACCAGGTGAACTGGTCGACGCTCCCCGTGCAGACCGCCAGCGGGAAGCCGGGGACCTTCGCCTTCGTCCTGTCGCTGCGGCAGGGCGTGGCGCTGCGGAGCCGCCTGGCCGCGGCCGCCGCGCCGCTGCGGGTGCGCGCCCGGGTGGACGCGGGCTTCACCTCGGGGCAGGGGGAGGAGCCCTGGCAGGTGATGGTGGAGGGGTTCATCCGCGGGACGGAGCCGGGGCTGGCGCAGGACGTGATGCTCACGGCGCACCTGCAGGAGGGGAAGAACTCCGCCAACGACGACGGGAGCGGGATCGGCAGCATCCTGGAGATCGCCCGCTCCCTCGACAAGCTGATCGACGAGGGGCGGCTCCCGCGTCCGCGCCGCGACCTGCGCTTCTGGTGGCTCACGGAGATCTCCAGCCAGCGGCAGTACTTCGCCGACAACCCGGACGCCCACCGCCGCATGTGGGTGAACGTGAACCAGGACATGGTGGGCGCCAACCAGGCGCAGGACATCATGCGGGTGCAGAACGTGACCCGGGTCCCCGCCTCGCGCTTCCACTTCCTGAACGACGTGACGGAGGCGGTGGTGGAGTACATGGTGGCGACCAACAACTACGAGCTGGCCCAGGCGCAGAACGGGTTCCCGCTCTACACCCGGCCGCACTTCGCGCACCTGGGGACGCGGCACCGCTTCAACGCCAAGATGATCTGGTTCCACAACAACACCGACCACATGCCGTTCAACGAGGCGCCCATCGGGGTCCCGGGGGTGAGCTTCACCAACATGCCGGACAACTACATCCACACCTCCGACGACGACCTCTGGAACATCGACCGCACGCAGCTGGGCCGGAACGCGGCGGCGGTGGCGATGATCGCCTACGCCATGGCCTCGGCGGACGACCGCACGGCGCCGGCGCTGGCGGCGGAGACGACGGGGCGCGCGGCGCAGCGCATCGAGCGGAACCTTGCGCTGGGGCTCTCCTGGGTGGCGACGGAGACGGACCGCGCCGCGGCGTACCATCGCGCAGTGGACCAGGTGCGCTACGCGGCGGCCCGCGAGCGCCGCGCGACGGCCTCGCTGGGGGAGATCTCCCCGGCGGCGCGGGCGATGGTCCCCCAGCTCCAGTCCATGCTGGACGCGCGGGAGGAGCAGGCGCTCCGCGAGCTGGCGGCGAAGTACCGGGTGCTGACGGGGCAGGCGGCGCCCGGCGCGGCGCCCCGCACCCCGGCGGAGGCGCGCCTGGCGGGGATGCGCCCCGCGCTGGCGGCCGGGCCCAAGGAGTTCCTGGACAAGCGCGGGCAGATCCCGGGCGTGCCGGGGCTGCACAACCTGATGGCGTTCGAGGTGCTGAACTTCGTGGACGGGCGGCGGAGCGCGCTGGACGTGTACCGCGAGGTCGCCGCGGAGGCGCGCGAGGCGGGGGACTTCTACTACGGCACCGTGACCCCCGAGGCGGTGATGCAGTACCTGGAGGGCGCGCAGAAGCTGGGGCTGGTGCGGATGTGACGGTCCGCCCGCCGGCCGCTCCGCGGCGGTGACGTGGAAGGGGGAGGCCCGGCGCGGGCCTCCCCCTCGTACATTCACCGGCCCGGCTCGGGTGGATGCCTACGCGGCGTCTCCCGCCTTCCGCCGGATCTCCGCCCACGCCTCCCTCAGCCGCTCCAGCAGCTCCGTCCGCCCGGCGTCGCCCGCTGCGAGGCGGCCGTCGGCGTCGCGCAGCACGTACTTCAGCAGCTCGAAGCAGGCGGTAGCCTCGCCCGCGTCCGTCAGCGTGTCCAGCTCGGCGTCGTCGGTCAGCCAGAGCGCCGTCTGCACCTTGCAGGCGTTGCCCGCCAGCGCGCGCAGCCCCGGCCCGGGGCGGAGCCACGGGTGCGTCTCGAACAGGCTGGAATGCAGGGTGAGCGAGTAGACCAGCACCGGGGCCAGGCGGTTCCGGAAGGTGTCGTCCGCGTAGGCGGCGCCGTACACCAGGCCGCGGATGCGCTTCATGAACACGCTGGAGGTCAGCGCGAGCAGCGGCCCGGCGCGGAGCTCCACCAGGTGCAGGGCCTCGCGCACGGTGAGCCGCCGCAGGTCGCCCCAGGCGTGGCGGACCTGCACGTCCGTCCGCAGCACCTTCCCCAGGTGGCGGGAGAGGGTGCGCACCCAGAGGAGCGCCCCGGCCACGCCCGCCGAGAACAGGAGCGGCATCCCGTACACCAGGAGCCCGCGCATGCTCAGCCGCTCCGGGTCGGCCGCCGCGGCCGCGGCCACCGCGACCAGGGACGCCGCCGCGGCCAGGAAGACGATCCACCCCAGCACGCGGAGCTCGCCCAGCGTCAGCCACCCGCGGCTCCCGGGGGCGGGCTCGCGGTAGAGCTCGGGGTCGGGGGGGCTGGTGTCGGACACCAGGAGGAGGGGAGGGTCGGCGGTCTCGCGGTAGCAGAGGAGGAGGCTCCCGAGCCCCTGGTTGTCGTAGACGCCGCCGTCCATCAGCGGGAGCCCGCGGCTCCACGCGTCCTTTTGGGGGCCCTTCTCCAGCTCCCGCTGCACGCTCTCCAGCGGGAAGTCGTCCGGCCAGCGGAACTGCTGGGGGAACACCAGCGGCTCGAAGGCGCTGGGGAAGCACGACGAGGCCGCGACCACGTCGGCCAGGCGCGCCCGGGCGGCGACCTCGCGCGGGACGCGGAAGTCGCCGTTGCCGATGACCGCGCGCGGGTTGGCGCTGCGGCGGAAGCGGAAGTCCACGCCGTCGTGGAACTCGGTGCTGTTGAAGATCACCTCGTCCAGTTGGAGCGTGGGGCTGTCCAGCACCTCCCCGAGGCGGCGCTCCCCGAACATCTCCGGCGCCGCGTAGACGTCGGCGGCGGAGCGGATCAGGCTGGGGGTGGAGGTGCGGTGGCGCGGGCGGCTGTCGGCCAGCTTCTGCAGGGCGTCGCGGATGACGTTGGTGCGCCGCAGGAAGGCGGAGAAGTCGCGGGCGAACCCCGCGAACGACTCTCCGTCCAGGAGGCTCTTCACCCAGGCGGCCCCGAAGATGGTGCCCCCGGACACGGTGGAGATGGCCACCACGTCGTCCAGCAGCCGCACGCGCTCCAGCAGGCGCAGCACCCCCAGGTGGAACCCGGCGGCGCGGTACCCGCCGCCCGACAGCGCCAGGCCGATGCGGCCCAGGGTGCCGTGCTCCCGGCGCGGCCCCTCGGCGGCGGGCTCGGGGAGCCCCGCGGGGGTGGCGGTGTCGTCCAGCAGGGTGGAGGCGGCTGCGACCAGGGGTTGTTCGCTCATGGCCTGCACGGGTGGGAGGAAGGGGATGAAGCGAGGAGGAGGCCCGCCGGGCCTCCTCCTCGTCGTGCGACCCGGCGGGGCCGGGGCGTCAGCGGCTCCGCGCCATCCCGTCGGGGGTGGCGGTGACCACCTGGATGGCGCCGCTCACGTGTCCCTGGCCGAAGCGGTAGTTGGCGGCGGCGGGGTCGAAGAAGCGCACCGTCCCCACGGAGGCGGCGGCGATCTCCCGCAGGCTTTCTATGCCGCCCAGGCGCCCGTTGTCGAGGTACACCACGATCCCCTCGTAGAGGTCGTTGACGCTGGTGGCGCCTCTCCGCCGCAGCCACACGGGGCGCAGCGTCTGCACCAGCTCGTACGCGTTGGCGGCACCGGAGGCCACGACGTCCGCGTGGGTGATGGGGCCGCCGCCGCGGCTGGAGCCGCGCGCCGCGGGCCGGAGCCCGCTCTGCTGGGTGGCGCACGCCGCGAGCGCGAGCGTGGCGGCGGCGAGGAGGACCGCGCTTCGGAGAGTTCTCATGGTGCGCCGTGCGACGGAGGGGGGGCCGGGGAAGGGACGGGAGGGTCGCTGAGGATCTCCGTTCAACGTACTCCGCGGGGGCGGGTGGGTCAACGAGTGCCGTCAGCGGGGAAGCACGGAGAAGCGGAGGTCGTTGTGCCCCTTCAACTTTGCATTGAACGCGATGTCGAAGGCGTGGAGCTGCACGTCCGTCCGCCGCATGTCGAAGCGACCCCGGGACGTGATCTGCCCCGAGCCCTCCCGCTCCACGCGACGCATGAAGTTGTCGGCGGACACCCGGTCCATCTTGAAGGAGTCCATCAGGAAGCCGCGGACGAACGCGGGGTCCGTGGTGTTGTCGTTGTACAGGACGACCTTCCACGGATGAAACTCCAGGTACGTCTCCAGGAGCAGCGCCCGCGTCCCGGGCGCGGGGTGCTCCGCGTCTCCGGGAGCATCCCCCATCCCCCTCAGGTAGCCGATCACCGCCTCGATCACCTCCACCCCGTGCTGGTTCCGCTTGCCGATCCAGTGATTGAAGGCGTAGCGGTCGGCGTCGGTCTCCCGGTTGGTGGTGTGGATGGGGAAGATGTTCCCGGCCGCGGGGACGCCCGGGATGTGCCCCAGGTGGAAGTGCCCCATCTCGTGCCAGAAGACGAACTGCGAGGTGAGGTTGCCCGCCGAGCCCACCTCCGCCGCGTTGTAGTACACGAGCGGCCCCGTCTCGTCACGTGTCGCCATCATGAAGTACGCCCGGCCGTGCTCCGGGAACTTGTCGCGGTTCAGCGGCTGCGTCCGGATCCCTTCCGTGACCTCGGGAAGCAGGACCACGGAAGGCCGCCAGTCCACCACGTTCCAGTCTTCCGGGAGTGCCATGGGGCGCGTGCGCGGTGAGGGGAGGTGACGCGGGAGGGAGGGGAGGCTGCTGTCCGGCACGTACGAAAGCCAAACCTACCTCGGCAGGAGCGAAAGGGACAGTCGTTGCGCGGCCCCTCCCCCGTGGCCTGCATCCGACAGGCCGGTCACCCGGCCACGGGCGCCTTTCCCCCCGCCCCCCCGCGTCCTATATTCCCGCCCCGACCGACAACCCGTCCGGCTCCACGCGCCGGCCCGTCCGACCGCGGACAGGGCCGGCGCTCGCGCACGCACGACCGAGCGACATAGATGCCCAAGCGCACCGACCTCCAGAGCATCCTGATCCTCGGCTCCGGCCCCATCGTCATCGGGCAGGCCGCCGAGTTCGACTACAGCGGCACGCAGGCGGTCCGCGCCCTCCGCGAGGAGGGGTACCGCGTGATCCTGGTCAACAGCAACCCGGCCACGATCATGACCGACCCCGACCTGGCCGACGCCACCTACATCGAGCCCATCACCCCCGAGTGGGTGGAGCGGGTCATCGCCAAGGAGAAGCCCGACGCCGTCCTCCCCACCATGGGCGGCCAGACCGCGCTCAACGTCGCCCTGCAGCTGTACGACGAGGGGACGCTGGAGAAGTACGGCGTGGAGCTGATCGGCGCCGACGCGCGCGCCATCCGCATGGCCGAGGACCGCAGCGAGTTCGCGCAGGC
The DNA here is from genome assembly GCA_963733105.1 of uncultured Gemmatimonadales bacterium. GTDB lineage: Bacteria > Gemmatimonadota > Gemmatimonadetes > Longimicrobiales > Longimicrobiaceae > JAFAYN01. Next base: position 146,423 of record CAVTCB010000024.1, read on the forward strand.
CATGGAGCGCATCGGGCTCAGCGTCCCGCACGGCGGGTTCGCCAAGTCGCTGGAGGACGCCTTCCGCATCGTCGAGGACACCGGGTACCCCGCCATCATCCGCCCCTCCTTCACCCTGGGCGGCACCGGCGGCGGGATCGCCTACAACCGCGAGGAGTTCGAGGAGCAGGTGCGGCGCGGGCTGGACCTCTCCCCCGTGCACGAGGTGCTCATCGATCGCTCCGTCATCGGGTGGAAGGAGTACGAGCTGGAGGTGATGCGCGACGGGGCCGACAACGTCGTCATCATCTGCTCCATCGAGAACGTGGACGCCATGGGCGTGCACACCGGCGACTCCGTCACCGTGGCGCCCGCGCAGACGCTCTCCGACGTGGAGTACCAGACCATGCGCGACGCCGCCATCGCCATCATCCGCGAGATCGGCGTGGAGGCGGGCGGGTGCAACGTGCAGTTCGCGCTCAACCCCGCCAACGGCGAGATGCTGGTGGTGGAGATGAACCCGCGCGTGTCCCGCTCGTCGGCTCTCGCTTCCAAGGCCACCGGCTACCCCATCGCCCGCATCGGCGCCAAGCTGGCCGTGGGGTACACCCTGGACGAGCTCCCCAACGCCATCACGCAGAGCACCCCGGCCTCCTTCGAGCCCGTCCTCGACTACGTGGTGGTCAAGTTCCCGCGCTTCGCCTTCGAGAAGTTCCCCGCCGCCGACCCCACGCTGGGCGTGCAGATGAAGGCCGTGGGCGAGTCCATGGCCATCGGCCGCACCTTCAAGCAGGCGTGGCAGAAGGCGATCCGCGCCCTCGAAGCGGGCCGCAGCGGGTGGGAGACCGGCTCCCTCAAGGACGACCGGCTGGACGACGACGGCGCCGAGACCCTGCGCCGCGCCCTGCGCCGCCCCACCCCGGAGCGCTACTACCAGATGAAGCGCGCGCTGGAGACGGGCTTCTCCATCGAGGAGGTGGCGGAGCTCACCTTCATCGACCCGTGGTTCGTCGCGCAGCTGCAGCAGCTGGTGGATGCCGAGCGCGAGTACGCGGCGCTGGCGGAGGTCGATCGGGACGCCCTGCTGCGGATGAAGCGCCTGGGCTTCAGCGACGCGCAGCTCGCGCGGCTGCGCGGCGAGACCGAGGACGCCGTCCGCGAGCGGCGCTGGGGGATGGAGCTGCACCCCGTCTACAACCGCGTGGACACCTGCGCCGGCGAGTTCCCCGCGCTCACCCCGTACCTGTACTCCACCTACGCCGAGGAGAACGAGTCCGAGCGGTCGGACCGGCGCAAGGTGGTCATCCTGGGCTCCGGGCCCATCCGCATCGGGCAGGGGGTGGAGTTCGACTACTGCTGCGTGCAGGCCGCGCTGGCCCTGCGCGACGCCGGGTTCGAGACCATCATGATCAACTCCAACCCCGAGACCAACTCCACCGACTTCGACGTCAGCGACAAGCTGTACTTCGAGCCGCTGACGCTGGAGGACGTCATCGAGATCGTCCGCCTGGAGCAGCCCGAGGGGGTCATCCTGCAGATGGGCGGGCAGACCCCGCTCAAGCTGGCGCAGCCGCTGGAGCGCCTGGGGGTGAAGATCCTCGGCACCCCCGTGGAGGCCATCGACCGGGCGGAGGACCGCGAGCGCTTCGAGCAGGTGGTGCGCAAGCTGGGCGTCCGCCAGCCCCCCAACGGGCTGGCCACCAGCATGGAGCAGGCGGCGGAGATCGCGTCCCGCATCGGCTACCCGGTGCTCGTGCGCCCCAGCTACGTGCTGGGCGGGCGGGGGATGGTGATCGTGTACGACGAGCCGCAGCTGCGCCACTACTTCGAGACGGCGGCGCGGGTGAGCCACGAGCGCCCCGTGCTCATCGACCGCTTCCTGGAGGACGCCTTCGAGGCGGACGTGGACGCGCTGTGCGACGGCGAGACGGTGGTGATCGGCGGGGTGATGCAGCACATCGAGGAGGCCGGGATCCACTCCGGCGACAGCGCCCAGGTGCTCCCGCCCTACCTCCTGGGCGACCGCGAGGTGGAGGAGATGCGCGAGCACACCCGCAGCTTCGCGCTGGAGCTGGGCGTCGTCGGGCTGATCAACGTGCAGTACGCGGTGTTCGAGGGGCAGGTGTACGTGATCGAGGTGAACCCGCGCGCCTCGCGCACCGTGCCGTTCGTCAGCAAGGCCACGGGGGTGCCGCTGGCGCGGATCGCCGCGCGGCTGATGGTGGGGGAGCGGCTGGCGGACTTCCGGCTCCCGGACGAGATCCCGGTGGGCGGGGTGGCGGTGAAGGAGTCCGTCTTCCCCTTCAACAAGCTGGAGGGCGACACCCTGCTGGGGCCGGAGATGCGCTCCACGGGCGAGGCCATGGGCTTCGACGACTCCTTCGGGATGGCGTTCGCCAAGGCGCAGAGCTCGGCGGGGATGGAGCTGCCGTCGCAGGGGAACGTCATCATCACCGTGAACGACCGCGACAAGCGCACCGCCACGCCCATCGCGCGGCGGCTGCACGACATGGGCTTCCGCATCCAGGCCACGGGGGGCACCGCGCGCTACTTCAAGCAGCGAGGCATCCCCTGCGACGTGGTGTTCAAGGTGAACGAGGGGCGCCCCAACATGGCGGACCACATCATCTCGGGCGAGGTGGCGCTGCTCATCAACACGCCGCTGGGGAAGCAGAGCCAGTACGACGACTACACGGCCCGCCGCGCGGCCATCGCCTACAAGGTCCCGTACATCACCACCATGTCCGCCGCCACGGCCGCCGTGGACGCCATCAGCGCGTTGCGAAGCCGCACGCGCGAGGTCCGCAGCATCCAGGAGCGGACGGCGGGGCTGGCTCGGGCGGTGGGGGTTTGAACTACGACTGCCGGGTTCGGGCGTGTCCCCCCTGGCGGGGGGCCGGGCTGCGCGCGGAGTAAGGCGGCAAACAACGCCGCCTAACTCCGCCGAGCCCCAACGATACTGCTGTTGGGTCTCGGCCCTGCCGGGCGCGCATCCCTCACGCGGGGCTCGGCGCGCCGTCAGGGGCTCCTGAAACGGCGGAGCGGCTCCCCCATCTCGACGGGGGAGCCGCTCCGTTCTCGGTCCTATCCTGAAGCGGGCTTCAGGGTAGAATCCAGTAGCAGTGGAACGTGGTGCTGGCCGCGGCGGTTCCCCCCGAGTTGTCGGTCACGGTGAAGGTGACGGTCAGGTTGGTGCCCCGGTTGCACACCCCGGTGATCTCCGAGAAGGACGGGCCGTCCTGTCGAGAGGTCTGGATGACGTTCCAGTGGTACGTGTTCTCGCCCGTGCCACCCGCCACCCACGCCCTGCAGGCGGTGGTGGTGTAGGCGTAGCTCCCTCCGCCCGAGTCCTCACAGTGCAGGGAGGTGATGCTCAGCGGGGAAGGCTCGATCGGGGTGGTCGGATCCGGGGGGATGGGGTCCGGTTGGGCCGGTGGGATCGGTCGGATCCGTGGGATCGGTCGGGTCACCTGGATCCGTGGGATCTATGGTGTCCGTGTTCCCGGGGAGCAGGCGGACCGTGGACGCCGCCTCCCGCGCCGGCGACGCGGGGAGCGTCGGAGCATCCGCGCAGGCTGCCAGCGCGAGGGTGAGCGCCGTGATGGAGAGGGTGAAGATGTGCCGCATGCGTCCTCCCGGTCGGGGGGGTGAACCGGAGGGTGTGGCCGCGGGGATGCCGCCGGAACCCTCCAACTGCATGAAGTCCCACGACTGAGCATACGCGATGTTTCTCCTCTGTCAAGTATTATGCGCAATCTAAGAGACATCCAACGGGAGATTCCTGTCCCTGGGTACGAACGTGTCGCGTACGCCGAGGACCCGGCGGCCGGCTACCGCGCGATCATCGCCGTGCACAGCACCGTGCTCGGGCCGGCGGTGGGCGGGACGCGGCTCTGGCGCTACGAGAGCTTCGACGAGGCGCTCGCGGACGCGCTGCGGCTGGCGCGGGGGATGACGTACAAGAACGCGGTGGCGGGGCTGGACGCCGGCGGCGGGAAGGCGGTGATCCTGGCCCCCGAGGAGATCCCCGACCGGCGGGCGCTCTTCCGCGCGCACGGGCGGTTCGTCGAGGCGTTCGGCGGGTCGTTCGCCACCGGGGAGGACGTGGGGACCGGGCCGGAGGACATGGCCTTCATCCACGAGGAGACGGAGCACGTCGGCGGGCTGGCCCACCGGCTGGGCGACCCCTCGCCGCACACCGCCCGCGGCGTGTTCCGCGCCATGCGGGCGGCGGTGGAGCACCGCACGGGGACGCCCGGAACTGGCGGGGCTCACGGTGGCGCTGCAGGGGTGCGGCAACGTGGGCCGCCACCTCGCGCTCCTCCTCCGCGGCGCGGGGGCCCGGCTGGTGTGCGCGGACGTGGACCCCGAGCGGGCGGAGCGGGTCGCGGCGGAGTGCGGGGCGACGGTCGTGGGAGCGGACGAGATCTACGCCGTGCCCGCGGACGTGTTCGCCCCCTGCGCGCTCGGCGGCGTCCTGAACGACGACACCATCCCCCGGCTGGCGGCGCGCGTCGTCTGCGGCGGGGCCAACAACCAGCTCCTGGAGCCGCGCCACGGCGAGGCGCTGGCGGAGCGCGGCGTCCTGTACGCCCCCGACTACGTGGCAAACGGGGGCGGCGTCATCGCGGGCGTGGGTGACATGCGGGGAGCCGCCCCGGAGGTGTCGGCCGCGCGGGTGGAGGGGATCTACGAAACCATGCTCGCGGTGCTGCGGAGCGCGGAAAGGCTGGGGATCACCCCCGAGCGCGCGGCGGACCGGTACGCGGAGGAGAGGCTGGGAGGCCCGCCGCTCTCGCGGTAGCCGTTGCCGAAGGTGCCACCGAGCCCATCCGAACCCCACGTACGTCGCATCGGAGCAGGCGGTCAGGAGGTAGCGCCGGGCACCCGACCCGTCGCGATGGGTATACGGAGGCCCACGTCTGTCCTGGAGGCGAGATGCACAACGAGTTCACGGCGGTGATCGAGCGCGACGGAGAGTGGTTCGTCGCGTGGTGCCCGGAGATCCCGGGTGCGAACGGGCAGGGGCGGAGCCGGGAGGAGTCGCTGGAGAGCCTTGCGTCCGCCATCGAGCTGATCCTCCAGGACCGGCGCGGGACGTGAAATCGGAAGCTGGGCTTCTGCGGTGAAGAACGAGAGGGGAGGCGCCGGCCGGCGCCTCCCCTCCGTGCGCCTACTTCTCGTCCAGCGGGCAGGGGTAGGCCGTGCACATCGCCGTCGTGCAGTAGTACTGCCCCGTGCAGGTGCGGCACAGCCGGTAGCCCGACTGGCAGAAGGGGATGGCCGCGGCCGGCTGCGGCTTCGCGAGCGCCTCGGAGACACCGAACCCGAAGGTGACGGCGCAGGAGACGCCGAGCAGCGCCCGGCGCAGGTGGGTGAACGAACGGCTCATGACGTCCTCCGGAAGCCAGGTTCTCGACCGCGCCCCGCGGACGCGGCAGCGCTGACGCATATTAGCGGACTGATCATGAGCGAGTCAATAAGGACAAATGGCTCCGGAGAAGAACAGGGGGCGCCCGTGGGCGCCCCCTGTTTCCAGCATTCGTCCCGACCGCCCCGTCAGGGAGTACGGACGCAGACGCAGGTGCCGTCGATGCACTCCCCGTGGACGTCCGAGCCCTTGCCGCTGCATTCCCACGTGCAGCGGATGGGCCTGCACTCCCTCCTCGCCGCTGCCGGCGCCTCGGCGAACGCCTGCGTGACGCCCACGCCCAGCGCGCTCAGCACCGCGATGCCGAACAACCCCCGGCCGATCCTTCCGATCTTGCGCATGGGACCCCCTCCTGGTGAGTGGGACTGGATTGGCGCGAATGCCGCACCTGTGCGCCAAAATACGCGGCGAGCGCCGGCCCATCAAGGATGTCGAAGCGCAGGGGGGAGGCGCCGGCCGGCGCCTCCCCCCTCTCACTTCGCCTCTGCCGGACGAGGCCCGGCCGCTGCCTTACCTAGCTTCCTCGCAGGGCGGGCACTGGGGCGCCGACGGGGCGCAGTACCACTGTCCGAAGCAGGTCTTGCACAGCATGTACCCGGCGTTGCACTGGGGCGGGGGCGCGGCCGGCCGGGGCTTCGCGAGCGCCTCGGAGACCCCGAACCCGAAGGTGACGGCGCAGGAGACGCCGAGCAGCGCACGGCGCAGGTGGGTGAACGAACGGCTCATGACGTTCTCCGGAAGCGAGTTCCCGACCGCGCCCGCAAACGCGGCAGCGCTGACGAATAGTAGCGGAATCGTCCTATGCGAGTCAATAAGGACAAATAATTCCAGAGAAAAACAGGGGGCGCCCGCGGGCGCCCCCTGTTTCCAGCAATCGTCCGACTGCTTCCCTTACCTCGATTCCACCACCTCGCAGGGCGGGCACGGATAATCGGACGGGGCGCAGTACCACTGCCCGACGCAGTTCCTGCACAGCTGGTGTTGCTTCTGGCAGACGGGCGGGGCGGCGGCGGGCCGCGGCCTGGCGAGCACTTCGGAGGCACCGAACCCGAACGTGATCGCGCAGGAGACGCCGAGCAGTGCCCGGCGCAGGTGGGTGAACGAGCGGCTCATCACGGCCTCCGGAAAGAAGGTTACCCGATTCGCGCCCCGCGTTCACGGAAGCGCTGTCGCATATTATGCGTCTCGTTGTGTACGAGTCAATGGAGTCGACCGCTTCGGGAGCGCATCCGGCTCAGTGGAAGCTGCACCGGCACCGCTCCTCGTCCCTCCTGGTTCGTGGGAGCGCGCGGTCAGGCGCCGGTGCCGTCGTGCCCGAGATGCCTCCGCACCTCTTCCACCACGCGGCGGGGCTCGATCGGCTTGGCGAGGTAGCCGTCGCACCCCACCTCCATGGCGCGGGCGCGGTCGGCGGGGAGGGCGTGGGCGGTGAGGGCGATCACGGGGATGGAGGCGGTGTCGGGGTCGGCCTTGAGGATGCGCGTGGCCTCCCAGCCGTCTATAATGGGGATGGAGATGTCCATCAGCACCAGCGCGGGCCGCTCCTCGCGGGCCCGGCGGACCCCTTCCTCCCCGTCCGTAGCCTCCACCACCCGGTAGCCGTAATGCTCCAGCAGGAGTCGGTAGACGGTGCGGTTGTCCTCGTTGTCCTCCACCAGGAGGATCGTGGATGCGGCCATGGAGGTCCCGGTGCAGGGTCGGTGCGGAGGGGCGGCGGATCGCACTTGCCGCGGCGCGGACAATCTGCTACCCTTGGTTCGACATGTCAAACGGGTTTCGGCGGACCGAACGAACGGGTCCCCGCGGCGGGCCGCGGAAAGTCCGCAAACCATCTCCGGCAGACAACTTGCATCGGTCCGCGGCTCTGTTCCCGCGACGGATCACCGCGTCTGGAGTGGCCGTTCTGACTGCCGAGCCGAGCTCCGGGTCGACACGCCGCAAGGCGGTCGAGCTTTCCGCCTTCTTCGAGCGCCTGCGCCAGGTGCTGGACGACCGGGGCATGTCGCAGGCCGACCTCGCCCGCGAGCTGGGGGTGGGGGTGGCCACCGTGAGCGAGTGGTTCACGCGCGGGCGCGTCCCCAACGGCGACGTGATGCTGCGCCTCCCGCTCGCCGTCCGCGTCAACGGCCACTGGCTGCTGACGGGGGAGGGCCCCCGCGACCTGGAGCGGCGCCGCGGCACCGACCCGTACCTGGCCGGCGCCCAGGACGCCGCCGCGTACATGGCGCGCTGCCTGGAGCAGATGACGCGGCGCTTCGGGCCGGGGGTGCCCCCGTCCCCGGACCCCGCGGGCGAGGAGCCCTCGCCCGGAATCCCGACCCGCCAGGGCTGACGGACCTTCCCCTCACGGACGCTCCTTCGGCCATCCAGCCTCCACGGCCCGTCCCGGTCCAGGTGCGACCTTGCCCAACACGCTGATCTCCGTCGACCTCCGGCTCCCGCCGGAGGAGCAGAACCCCCGGCCCCACAACCGCTGGCACCCCGACGTCCCCCCGGTGGTGGCGGTGGACCCGGGGACCGTGTTCCGCATGGAGTGCCTGGACCTCACCGGCGGGCAGGTGCTCAACAGCGACTCCGCGGACGACGTCCGCGAGCTGGACCTGGCACAGCTCCACTACCTGAGCGGACCGGTGGCGGTCAACGGCGCCCGCCCCGGCGACCTGCTGGTGGTGGACGTGCTCGACATCGGCCCGCTCTCCGGGGCGGAGTGGGGGTACACGGCCATCCTGGACGCCTCCGCCGGGACGGGGCTCCTGGCCGAGGAGCACCCGGAGGCGCGCAAGGCCATCTGGGACCTGAACGGGATCTACGCCAGCTCGCGGCACGTGGAGGGGGTCCGCTTCGTGGGGCTCCCGCACCCGGGTGTGATCGGCTGCGCGCCCTCGGCCGAGCGCCTGGCGCGCTGGAGCCGGCGCGAGCGGGAGGCGCTGCGGGGCCGCCCGGGGCGGCTGGTGGAGGAGGCGCTCCTCCCCGGCCCGGAGGGGGCGCTCCTGGGGCACCTCCCGGCGGCGGAGGCCGCCCGGGTGGCGCGGGAGGCGGCGCGCACCTGGCCGGCGCGGGAGAACGGGGGGAACATGGAGGTCAAGGAGCTGTCGCGGGGCTCCCGCGTCTACCTCCCGGTCTACGTTCCCGGGGCCAACCTCTCCATCGGCGACCTCCAGTTCTCGCAGGGGGACGGCAAGATCACGGGGTTCGGCGGGATCAAGATGGCGGGGTGGATCGACCTGCACGTGGAGCTGGTGCGCGACGGGATGCAGCGGTTCGGGATCGGCGCCGCCGTGCTGGAGCCGGGGCCGGTGGAGCGCGGCTACGGGGAGTACGTCACCTTCCAGGGGGTGTCGGTGGACGAGGACGACGTGCAGCACTACCTGGACCCCTGGATGGCGTACCGCATGGCGTGCCGCCACGCCATCCGGCACCTGGAGCGGTTCGGGTACGCGGGGGAGCAGGCGTACGTCCTGCTGGCCGCGGCTCCGGTGCAGGGGCGGATCTCCTGCATGCTGGAGCACCCCAGCGTCTGCTGCACGGTGGCGCTCCCCAGGGCCATCTTCGACTTCGAGGTGGGCCCCGGCGCCGCGGAGCTCCGCCCCCGCCCCCGCGGCGAGCTGGCCCGCCCGTCGTAGAAGCAGTGAGCACGGCACGAGGGCACCGCGGCGCCGCCGCGGTGCCCTTTCGCGCGCCCCCCCGCGGGGGTTATGGTGGCGCCGGGAGGGGACCCCCCACCCCCGGCCCCTCCCCCACAAGGGGGGAGGGGAGCACGACAACGACAAACCAAAGGCACGGGAAGCGGTTGCGTGAGGGATGCGAGCCCGGAGGGGCGAGACCCGCGCGGCTGTTTGCGCGGGGCTCGACTCCGTTGGGCAGCGTTGTTTGCTGCCCTACGGAGCCGCAGCCCGACCCCGGCGCAGCCGGGGGCACGCCCGAACCCTGCCCTTCACAATACCTCAACGGGAGGGAACGATGGTCTGGCTGCTTCTGGCGATCGGCGTCGGCGCGGGGGTGCTCTCGGGGCTCTTCGGGATCGGCGGCGGCGTGGTGATCGTCCCGGCGCTCATCCTGATCGCGGGGATGAAGCCGATCATGGCGACGGGGACGTCGCTGGGGGCGCTCCTCCTCCCGGTGGGGATCCTGGGGGTGTGGGAGTACCACCGGAACGGCAACGTGGACCTGCGCGCCTCGCTCCTCCTGGCGCTGGGGCTGGCGGCGGGGGCTTGGTTCGGCGCCCGGGTCGCGCAGGGGCTGGAGCCGGTGATGCTGAAGCGGCTCTTCGCGGCGTTCCTGGTGGTGGTGGCGGCGCGGATGTGGTGGACGGCCTGAGCCGCCGGGGAGGGGTCAGGGCGGGGTGCCGATCTCGAAGATCCCGTTGGTCATGTCGATGCGGACGCGGTGCCCGGCCCCCAGGTCGGAGGCGAGCACCCCGTCCAGGTCGAACAGCATCAGCCGGCGGGCGTCGCGGACGGCCACCTCGCGGAGGGTGAAGTCGCGCCCGGCGGCGGTGAGCCGCAGGCCGGCGAGGGCGGGGGTGCGGATGAGGGTGTCGCCGCCGAACCCGGCGATCCAGCGCGTCTGCCGGGCCAGGAGCCGGCTGGGGAGCTTGCGGACCAGGTTCCGGGTGACGTAGGTGGAGTCGGCCCCGGTGTCCAGCCCGAACCAGAGCGGCACGCCCCGCGGGCCCTCGGCCCGCACCACCGGGTACCCCAGCCAGAACAGGTTGCGCTCGCGCTTCCGGTCGCGCTCGGGGCGCGGCTCGGAGAGGATGGCGATCCCGGTGGGGAAGTCCACCACCACGTTGAGGCGGCGCATCAGGTCCATCCCGATCACCCCCTCGATCCGGACCAGCTGCTTCCGCTCGCCCCCCAGGGCGTCCAGGATGGTGAGCTCGCGGTCGGGGACGACGGCGACGGGGTGGTCCTCGGCCACCAGGGGGCCCAGCTCCAGCCGGCGGACCACGGCGGGGAGCGCCGGGATGCGCCCCACGGAGGTGACGATCTCCAGGGTGTCGGGGCGGAGCGGGACCAGCCCCACCTCCCGCGCGACCGCCGCGGAGATGAGGGTGAGGCTGGTGCCGGTGTCGAGCCAGAAGTAGCGCTCGACGCCGTTGATCCGCACGGCCAGGAGCGGGGTGCCGGTGCCGGTGGTGACGAAGGGGAGGGCGGCGGTGAAGGAGTCGAAGCGGTACCGCGGCGCCGGCGCCAGCCGCATGGTGGCCGACCAGGCGTCGATCCCCGCCCGCCGGTCGTTTCCGCCCCCGGGCACGAAGGGGACGGCGGCGGCGAGCTGGTGGAGCGCCTCCCACTTCCCGTCGAAGCCCAGGACGCTGGAGAGCGCCACCCGCGACGCGGTGCGCACCAGGGAGTCGGCCGCGCTCGCGGCGAGGGGGGTGAAGCGCTCCTCGGCGTCGTCCATCCGCCCGTCCAGCACCAGCCGCATCCCCCGCGCGAAGTCGGCGTGCTCGCGGCCCGGCGCGATCCGGGTGGCGCGCGCCAGCTCCAGCTCCTTGACCGCGTCCCAGAAGGCGAACCCGGCCGTGAGCGACGGGCCCGCGCCCGCCTGCGCCGGGGGGACGCCGGGCGGGGCGCACGCGGCCAGGAGGGCGGCCAGCAGGGCGGCGGAGAGGGGACGGGAGCGGGCGCGGGGCATCGGCGTGAGGAGCGGGCGGGGTCTCGCCTCACCGGGGGTCGTACCGAGTATAACGCGCTCCACGGCCCGGAGCCATGGGTGGACCGACCCGGGAGCTCCTCTTCCGGCCGGGGAGCGCCCGGGGTATGATGTACGGCCGAACGAACGTCCATCCCACGCGGGGGGAGATCCTGGGTACGTCGGAGAACGAGATCGAGACGCTCCTGGCGGGCGCGGCGGCGCTCCGGGCGCAGGTCCGGCGCCGCATCGTCGGCCAGGAGGCGGTGCTGGAGGAGGTGCTCCTCTGCCTCCTGTGCGGGGGGCACGCGCTCCTGGTGGGGGTGCCGGGGCTGGCGAAGACGCTCCTGGTGCGGACGCTGGCGGAGGCGCTGGAGCTGGACTTCCGGCGGGTGCAGTTCACCCCGGACCTGATGCCCACGGACATCACGGGGACGGAGGTGATCGAGGAGGACCGCTCCACGGGCCGGCGGGAGGCGCGCTTCATCCGCGGCCCGGTCTTCACGCAGGTGCTCCTGGCGGACGAGATCAACCGCACCCCGCCCAAGACGCAGGCGGCGCTCCTGGAGGCGATGCAGGAGGGGCGGGTGACGGTGGGGGGAGGACCTCCTCCTCCCGCGCCCCTTCTTCGTGCTGGCGACGCAGAACCCGCTGGAGCAGGAGGGGACGTACCCCCTCCCGGAGGCGCAGCTCGACCGCTTCATGTTCGACATCCGGCTGGACTACCCCGACGAGGCGGAGGAGGTGGAGATCCTCCGCTCCACCACGGGGGTGGAGGAGCCGGCGGTGGAGCGGGTGCTGGACGCGGAGCGCATCCTCCTCCTGCAGCGCCGGGTGCGCGAGGTGCCGGTGGCGGGGAACGTGCTGGAGTACGCGGCCCGCCTGGTGCGCGCCACCCGCCCGGGGACGCCGGGCGCGGCGGAGGAGGTGACGCGCTGGGTGCGCTGGGGGGCGGGGCCGCGCGCGGGGCAGGCGCTGGTGCTGGGGGCCCGGGCGCGCGCGCTCCTGGCCGGGCGCTTCCACGCCACCCCGGACGACGTGCGCCGCGTGGCCGCGCCCGTGCTGCGGCACCGGGTGCTGGTGAACTTCAGCGCGGAGGCGGAGGGGGTGACGCCGGACGCCCTGGTGGCGCGGCTCCTGGAGACGGTGGCGCCCCCGCGCAGCGGGCTGTGACGGAGCCGCGGGCGGGGACGGGGCCGGGCTTCCTCCCCCCGGGGCTCCTGGAGCGGCTGGGGGGGCTGGACGTGATCGCCCGGACGGTGGTGCACGGCTTCGTGGCGGGGCTGCACCGCTCCCCGCTGCGCGGCTCGGGGGAGGAGTTCGACAAGCACCGGGAGTACCGCCAGGGCGACGACGTGCGCCACCTGGACTGGAAGGTGTACGGGCGCACGGACCGGCTGTACGTGCGGGAGTACCGGGAGCGCTCCAACCTGCAGTCCTACCTGGTGGTGGACGCCACGGCCTCCATGGGCTTCGCGGAGCCGGGGGGGGTGCCCAAGCTGCGCTACGCGGCCTACGTGGCCGCGGCGCTCGCGCACCTGATGCTCGGCGGGGGCGACGCGGCGGGCCTCGCGGCGTTCGGCACGGCGCCGGAGCTCCTCCTCCCGCCGCGCACGCGGCGGGGCCAGCTGCACGACCTCCTCGCCCGCCTGGAGCGCCTGCGCGCGGAGGGGGACGCCCCCGCGGCCGCGGCGCTGGAGCGGGTGGGGGAGCGCCTGCGCCGGCCGGGGCGCGTGGTCCTGGTCTCGGACCTCCTGGAGGAGGACGGGGGGGAGGCGCTGGCCTCGGCGGCGGGGCGCCTGCGGGCGCGCGGGGACGAGGTGGTGGTGCTGCGCGTGCTGACCCCGGCGGAGGAGGGGACGCGCGCGCCGGGGCCGGGGCTCTTCTTCGACCCGGAGCGCCCGGCGCGCGCCTTCCCCGCCGCACCCGCGGAGGACCCCGGGTACGCGGCGCGGGTGGCGGCGTACTACGACTCGCTGGCGGCGCGGCTGCGGGAGCGCGGGGCGGAGTACGCCGCGCTCTCCACCGCGGAGCCCGTGGAGCGCGGGCTGATCCGCTGGCTCCGCTCGCGCGGGGGGTAGCGCCGTGCTCGACCTCGCCCGTCCCGGGCTCCTCGTCGCGGGCCTCCTGGCCTCGCTCGTCCCGCTGGCGCTGCACCTGATCGCGCGGCGCCCGCCGGAGCGCGCCGCCCTCCCCACCGCGCGCTTCCTCGCCCCCGACCCGCGCACCTCGGTGCGCGTCCGCCGCCGCCCCACGGACCCGCTCCTGCTGGCGCTCCGCATGCTCCTGCTCGCCCTGCTCGGCGCCGCGGCGGCGGGGCCCGCGTGGATCCCGCGCCAGGCGGGGACGGCGGAGCTGGTGCTCCTGGACCGCGGCGCGGGGATGCGGGGGGAGCCCTGGCGCGCGGCCGTGGACGCCGCGCGGCGGACGCTGCTGGACCCGGGGGCCGGGGCTCGCGGGGAGCTGGTGCTCTTCGACACGGCGGCCGTGCCGGTAGCGCGGGACCGGCTCTCCCCGGCGCTGTTCGACTCGCTGGCGGGGGCGGGTCCCGGGAGCGCGCCTTCCCGCTACGCCGCCGCGCTCCGGGCGGTCCCCTCCGCGGCGCGCGGGCTGCGCGGGGCGGACTCCGTGCGCGTCACGCTCCTCTCCGCCCCGCGCGGGGAGGGATGGTCGCCGGGGCTGGCGCGGCTCCGGCGCGCCGCCTGGCCCGGCGCGCTCCGGACGCCGCCGCTCTCCCCGCCGGCGGAGGGCCCGCCGCGGGCGCCGGCTCCCCGCGGAACGGCGGCGGTCCTCGCCCCGCCGGGGGGCGGCCGCTACGTCGCGGCGGCGCTCGGCGCCACCGGGTGGCGGGTCGGGTCCGGAGCGGACTCCGCCGCGGCCCACGTCGTCCTCGGCGGCGCCCCGGACGCGGACCGGCTGCTCGCCGCCGTCCGCCGCGGGGCGACGCTGCTGGTGTCGGGCGACGCCCCCGCCGCGCTCCGGGACGTGTCGCCGTGGGAGCCGGCCGCCGGGACCGGCGATGCGGGAGGGACGATGGTCTTCTCCGACGGGCTGGAGCTGCCGGGCGCCGCACGGCGCTCCGGGGGCGGGCCCCGAGCGGGCGCTGCGGTCCTCGCCGCCTGGGAGGACGGTCGCCCCGCCGCCGCCGCGTCGCGCGTCGGGCGGGGGTGCGTCGTCGCCGTCGCCACGGCGCTGGAGGGGGGGAGCCTCCCTCTCTCGGCCGCGTATCCCCGGGCGGTGGACCGCCTCCTCCGCGGCTGCGAGCCGGACGCCCCGACGGGCGGCGCCGTTCCCCTGGACGCGGGCGCTCTCTCCGTCCTCCGCGGCGACGGCCTCCCCTCCGCCGTCCCGGTCTCCGCCCTCGGCGCGACCGGGGGCGGAATTCCCCTCGGGCGCTGGGTCCTGGGAGCCGCGCTCCTGATAGCCCTCGTGGAGACGCTGCTCGCCTACGGGCGGAGGAGAGCCGCATGACTCGACGCGCGCCGCGGGCGAATGAATTCGCTGCAACAACGGCACAAAGTCCGCCTTCGCGGACTGAACTGCCGGACCTGCACGGAGATGCCCCTCCCCCGGAACGGGGGAGGGTGGCGAGCCCGAGGCGAGCCGGGTGGGGGCCTCGGACACTCCCGTGAGCACCGTCCTGCCCCCCCCTCCGCCGTCCCGCGCGGACGCGCCCGGCGTGCGCCCGCTGCTGGGTCGCGTGCGCGCCCGGTGGCGCCGCGCGCTGCTGGCGCGCGCGGGGGTGCTCGGCCCCGCGCTCGCGGTCTCCGCCGCGCTCCTCCTCGTCCTCCTCGACCTGCTCCTCCCGCTCCACGCCGCGGCGCGGGAAGCGCTCCGCTGGGTCCCGCCATGCCTCCTCGCGGGCGTCGCCGGGCGGGCCCTGCTGCGCGCCGTCCGCCCCCCCGACGACCGGCGGCTGGCCCTGCTGGCCGAGGAGCGCGTCCCGTCGCTCGGGCACCGGCTGGCCACCGCGCTCGACCTGGGGCCCGGGGACGACGACGCGAATCCCGTCGTGCGCGCCTTCCGCGCCGACCTGGCCGCGCGCCTCGCCGCCGTGGACCTGCGCCCCGTCGCCCCGCTCCGGCTCCGCGGCCCCGCCCTCCTCCTCGCCACCTCCGCCATGGTGGGCGTGGGGCTCGGCTTCGCCTTCCCGGCCGCGGCGCGCGAGGCGTGGGGCCGCTGGGCGCGCCCCGTGGACGCGTACGAGTCCGCCTGGAGGGAGACGCGGGCGGACGTCCTCCCGGTCGTCCCGCCGCAGCCCGTCCCCGGCTTCGACGAGCTCCGCTGGCGCGTCCGCCCCCCGGCGTACACCGGGCTCCCCGAGCGCGAGGCGCGCGGCGCCGAGGGTCTGGCGCTCCTCCCCGGGACGCGCGTGCGGCTGCGCAGCCGCTTCCCGGGGCGGTGGTCCGCCGTCCGCGCGGAGCTGGTCGGCGGGGGCGCGCTCCCGGTGCGGCGCGGCGGGGGGGAGTGGTCCGTGGAGTGGACGCAGGGCGGCGCGAAGGGCGTCGCACTGGAAGCCGTCGCCGGGGGCGAGGTGGTGGACCGGCGCGTCGTCCCCGTCGCCGTCCTGGCCGACCAGCCGCCCGAGGTGGCCCTCCGCGAGCCCGCGCACGACCTGGTGGTGGCCTCCGCCACCGGACGCATCCCGGTGCGCGCTCGGGCGTCGGACGACCACGGCGTCGCGGACTTCCGGCTCACCTGGATCCGCTCGCGGGGGAGCGGCGAGTCCTTCACCTTCGAGGAGGGCGAGTGGGCGTGGGGGCGCGTGGAGCGCGCGGGGAAGACCGTCTCCGGCGAGCACGTCCTCGACCTCGCCGCGCTCGGGCTCCGCCCGGGGGACATGATCCACCTCCGCGCCGTGGCCCGCGACCGCAACGACGTGACCGGGCCCGGCGAGAGCGTCTCCCCCACGCGGGTGATCCGCGTCGCCCGCCCCGAGGAGCTGGACCAGGTCAACACCGTGGTGGGGATGCCGCCCGAGCTGGAGGAGAACCCCGTGCTCAGCCAGCGGATGCTGATCCTGATGACCGAGCGGCTGCGCGACCGCGCCCCGCGCCTCGGCCGCGCCGCGGTCCTGGAGGAGTCCACCGAGATCGGCCACGAGCAGGGGCGGCTGCGCGACCGCGTGGGCGAGCAGATCTTCACCCGCTCCACCGCGGGGCTCCAGTCCCCGGACGCCCCCGCCTCGTTCCAGGAGGAGGGCGGCGCCCCCCACGCGCACCCGGGCGGGCACGCCGGGGAGGCTGGGAAGCCGCGCACCCCCGAGGAGACCCTGGCCGCCGCCTCCGCCGCGACGGGGCGGGGGACCCTGGAGGAGCTGGGGCACCGCCACGACGAGGGCCCCGTGATCGCCGTCAACCAGGCGCTCCTCGCCATCTACAACGCCATGTACGCCGCCGAGCGCGAGCTGAACCAGGGCGATCCCGCCGCCTCCCTCCCGCACCAGTACGAGGCTCTGCGGCGCATCAAGGAGGCGCAGCAGGGGGAGCGCCGCTTCGTGCGCGGCACCGTGCGCGTGGACCCGGTGGACGTCCCCGCCGCCCGCGGCACGGGGAAGCTGGACGAGGCCGCCCCCGCCGACCGCCGCGCCGGCCCCGCCGCCCCCTCCGCGCTCCCCCTCCTGGCCGGGGTGGACCGCGCCGCCGGCCGCCTCCGCGCCCTCCCTGCCCGCGAGGCCGCGCTGGAGCTCTCCGCCCTCGCCGCCCAGGCCCTCGCCGCGCCCGGCGCCGACCCCCGCGCCGCGCCGCTCCTGGCCCGCGCCGCCGAGGCCGCGGGGCGGGGGAGGGCGGAGGAGGCGCGCGCGCTCCTGGCCCGCGCCCGCGGCGTCCTGGCCCCGGGCACGCCCGCGGGCGCCGCCCCGCCGCTCCCCTCCACCGCCGATCCCGCCGCGGCGGAGTACTTCCGCAGGCTGGGTGCGCCGTGAGGTTTCGTCTCCGGCCCGGACGTACCCCCCACCCCCGACCCCTCCCCCACAAGGGGGGAGGGGAGAACGACAGTGCCGGCGTGCAGGCAGTTCAGTCCGCGAAGGCGGACTTCGTGCCCTTGTTGCAGCGAATTCATTCGCCCGTCCTCCTCGGGCTGCTGCTCCTCCTCCTGGTCGGCCCCTCCGCCGCCTTCCGCCGCCCCGAGCCGTTCACCTGGGCCACGCTCCGGTACGGGTCGGGCGACTGGGACTCGGCGCCGCTGGTCCCGGCCAACCTGGTGCACTCCGTCGCGCAGTACACCTCCATCCCCGTGGCGCCGCGGGGGGTGGTGGTGGATCTGGGCGGCCCCGAGCTGTTCCGCTACCCCTTCGTCTACCTCACCGGGCACCTCCCCGTGCGCTTCGACGCGCGCGAGAGCCGCAACCTCCGGGCGTTCGTGGAGCGGGGCGGATTCGTCTTCGTGGACGACCACAACCACGACGTGGACGGCGCCTTCCACAGGACCGCCGTCGCCGAGATCGCGCGCGTCTTCGGGGCGGGGGCGCTGAAGCCGCTCCCCAACGACCACGAGCTGTACCGGGCGTTCTTCCGCTTCCCCGACGGGCCCCCGACCACCAGCCACGAGCTGAACGGGTGGGGGGACAACCTGGTGCACGAGCAGCTGCTCGCGGTTCAGGTGGACGGGCGGATCGGGGTGCTGTACTCCAACAAGGACTACTCGTCCGAGTGGAACTACCACCCGCAGAGCAAGCGCCTGCAGTCCATCGACAACACGCGGTTCGGGGTGAACATCGTGGTGTACGCGCTCACCCGATGACGGCTTCCTGGAACGACGGGGTTGGGCGTGTCCCCCCTGGCGGGGGGCCGGGCTACGCGCGCCGTAGGACACGATACGACCGTGTCCAACGGCGTCGAGCCCCCGGGAAACTACCCCCGGGGTCTCGACCCTGCCGGGCGCGTATCCCTCACGCGGGGCTCCGGTTTGCGGACCGTTCTGCCGTGCTCCCCTCCCCTGCTTGCGGGGGAGGGGTCGGGGGAGGGGGCCTGCCACGACAGGGTGGAGTCCGGGCCGGCACGGAGATGCCCCTCCCCCGGAACGGGGGAGGGTGGCGAGCCCGAAGCGAGCCGGGTGGGGGCGTCGTTGTCGTTCTCCCCTCCCCCCTTGTGGGGGAGGGGCCGGGGGTGGGGGGTATCCCCGCGTGACCGCCCTCCTCCGGGCCGCCGTCCTCGCCCTCCTCGCCGCCGCGCTCCTCGCGCCGGACCGCCCGCCCGCGCCCGCGTCCGCACCGCGCGTCGTCCGGTTCCCGGAGAGGGGGTGGGACCCGGCGGACTTCGACTCCGTGCTGGCGGGGACGGCGCCCGCGCTGCTGGTGCGCGCGTCGGACGAGCCGCCGGGGGCCGCGGAGCTGGACTGGCTCGCCGCGGCGGCGGAGCGCTCCCCGCTCCTGGTGCGCCTCCCCGGCGAGGTCACCACCCTCGAGGCCCGCGCGCCGCAGCGGCCCGTCGCCGGGCGCGCCGCCGCCATCTCCTTCCGCCTGCGAGTCCCCTCGCGCGACTCCGTCCTGGTGCGGCTGCGAGACGGCGCGGGGGTGCTCGACTCCGTGCGCGTGCTCCCGGGGGCCGACGGGGCCGCGGAGGGCGCCTTCCGCGTCCGGCCGCCGCGCGAGGGGTGGCGGGAGTGGAGCGTCGAGGCGGGGCGGGCCGTCGCCCGGACCGGCGCCTGGGTCGCCCCCGGGAGCCCGCCGCGCGTGCTCGTCGTCGCCGGCGCCCCCTCGTGGGAGGCCAGGTTCGTGGTGCGGGCGCTGGAGGAGTCCGGGGCCGCCGTGGAGACGGTGCAGCCGCTGGGGCGCGGGTTGGCGGTGCGGCAGGGCGGGGGAGGGCTCCCGGCCGGCGCCGCGGCGCTGGCGCGCTTCGACGCCGTGCTGGTGCTGGACGGCGCGGAGGTGTCGGCGGGGCAGGGGGCGGCGCTCGCGGAGTACGCCTCCCGGCTGGGGGGCGGCGTGCTCGTCGCCGGGGCGGGGGGCGCGGGGGCGCTCCGCGTCGGCGCGGCCGGAGGCGACGCCGGGGTGGCCGGCGACCGCGTCCGCTGGCGCCTCCCGGCCGAGCTGGCGCCGCTCCCCTCCGCCGCGGTCCGCTCCTCCGCCGCGCCCCTGCGCGCCCTCGTCCCCGGCGCCGTCGCGGGGGCCTCGTCCGCCGAGGGCACCCTGCTCGCGCTGCGCGCCGCGGGGCGGGGGCGGGCCGCCGCGCTCGCGCTGGAGGAGAGCTGGCGGTGGCGCATGGAGGCCGGGCGCGTCGCCGAGCACCGCGAGTTCTGGCGCTCGCTGGTGGACTGGCTCGCCTCCGCTCCCCGCGGCGGCGCGGCCGTCGAGCTGCCGCGGGCCGGGGGCGCCACCGGGGTGCCGGTGGAGGTGCGCGTCTTCCCCGGGAGCGGGGAAGCGCCCGCGTCGCTGTCGCTCGTCCGCCCCGGCGGCGCGCGGGAGCGCCTCCCCCTGCGGCCCGACCCCGCCCGTCCGGGGACGCTGCGCGCCGTGTTCGTCCCCGCCGCGCCCGGGGTGCACGCGCTCGGCGTGGGGGACGGCGCGCCCGCCGCCGGCTTCGCCGCGGAGCGGGAGGGCGGGGCCGCGCAGCCGTGGGCCCGGCTGGCGCTCCTGGCCGCCCGCTCCGGGGGGGGCGCCCTCCCCGCGGACGCCTTCCGCGCCGAGATGTCCCGCCGCGAGGGAGCGCTCCCGCGCGGTGGCGGGCCGCGCATCCCGCTGCGCCACATGCTCTTGGCCGCCGCCGCCGTGCTCGCTGTCGTGGAATGGACGGTCCGCCGGCTCCGCGGCCGGGCGTGACGGAAACATCGGGCGTGCCCCGTGCAGTGGCGCGGTGTAGATTGCGTGCGTATCACGCCACTTCTACCCGCGGCCCGGAGCACGTGACCACCGCCTTCGTCAACCACCACGACTGCTCCCGGCACGACACGGGGTGGCTGCACCCGGACCACCAGGGGCGCCTCCCGGCCCTGGTGCGCGCCGTCTACAAGGACATGCTCACCCTCCACGGGCACCTGGTGGAGGTGGAGGCCCACCCCGCCTCCGAGGAGGACCTGCTCCTGGTGCACGACCCGGAGTACGTGGAGTCCGTCCGCGCCGCCGTGGAGGGCTCCTGCCACGAGGGGCGCCCGCTCCCCTTCCGGGAGGACGTCGTGGTCTCCCCCGCCACCTGGGACGCCGCGCTCGCGGCGGTGGGCTCCGCCGTCACCGGGACCGAGGTGGTGCTCGCGGGCGAGGCCCGCAACGCCTTCTGCTCCGCGCGCCCCCCCGGGCGCGACGCCGCCGCCGGCGGGCCCGGCGGGCACTCCCTGTTCAACAACGTCGCCGTCGCCGTCCGCCACCTCCGCGAGCGCCGCGGGCTGGCGCGCGTCCTGGTGGTGGACTGGGGCGCCCGGGCCCCGCGGGGCACCGGCCGGGTGCTCGCCCACGACCGCGGCGTGCGTGTCCTTTCCGTCCACCAGCACCCCGTTCCCGCCCTGGTCTCTCCCGGCCCGGAGGAGCCCGCCGGCGCCGCGCCGCCCCACCTGCACGCGGTGGAGGTGGCTCCGGGCACCGACGGCGCCGGCTTCGGCGCGGCGCTCGCGCGCGGGCTGGAAGAGGCCACCGAGCGCTGGAAGCCCGCCTTCGTCCTCCTTTCCCTGGGGCTGGACGTCCTCGCCGGCGACCCCATGGGCGGGCTCGCCGTGCAGCCGCGCGACGTGCACGACCTCACCCTCCAGGTGCGCGAGGCCGCCGACCGCGCCTGCGACGGGCGGCTGGTCAGCGTCCTGGAGGGCGGGTACGACGCGGCCGCCACCGGGAAGGCCGTGGTCCAGCACCTCCGCGCCCTCGCCGGCCTCCCCCCCGCCTGAGCGGAACCCCCGCCCGCGCCCGGCCAGGGTAGCGGGTTCCCCCGGCGAGCCCCTATACTTTCCACATGTCCTTCTTCCGTGCCTCCGACGCACCGGGCGGCCCCTCCATGCTGGACCTGGTGCGTCTCAGCCCCGCGCTGGTCTTCCCTCCCGGGGGGGAGGAGCTGTACCGCAGCATCGCGCGGCTCACGGAGCTCCAGGAGGGGCGGGAGGTGCTGGACGTGGCGTGCGGGCGGGGCGTCTCCACCGTCTTCCTGGCCGCCAACTACGGCGTCGAGGCCACCGGCGTGGACGCCGACGAGACCGTGATCCGCGAGGCCGAGCGCCGCGCCCGCGCGCGCGAGGGGGAGGGGGAGGAGCTGCGCGTCATCTTCCAGGCCGCGCCGCTGGACGACCTCCCCTACCGCGACGGGATCTTCGACGTCACCATCGGGGAGATCGGCCTGGCCGCCTCCGTGGACCCCGCCCGCGCCATCCGCGAGCTGGTGCGCGTCACCAAGCCCCTGGGGTGCGTGGTCCTGGTGCAGCTCATCTGGACCGGGAACGTGGACCCCGAGCGGCGCGAGATCCTGGTTCGGCACCTGGGCGCCCGCCCCCTGATCCTGGTGGAGTGGAAGCAGCTCCTCCGCGAGGCCGGCGTGGTGGAGCTGCACGTGGAGGACTGGTCCGACAAGCCCTCCCCCTTCCGCCCCGCCGCCGCCCCCTTCCCGGACTTCGCCGAGATCTTCACCGTGCGCCAGAAGCTGCGCATCTTCTGGCGCGCCCTCCGCCGCTGGGGGTGGCGCGGCGTGCGCGGCGGGCTCTTCCGCGAGCGCGAGATCCACGAGCTCCTCACCCGCGAGCGCGTCCTGGGGCTTTCCCTGATCAAGGGGACCCGCTGGACCGCCGACGGGGGCGACGGCCCCGCCGCCGCCCCGAACCCGTAACCCGACCGAGCATCCGCCCCATGGCCGTCGTCGAAGAGACCGTATCGCTCGCCCCCGAGACCGTCCGGGCCGTCCAGGAGGAGCTGGCCGCGCACGGGCTGGACGGGTGGCTCCTGTACAACTTCCGCGGCAACAACCCCATCGTCTCCGACCTCCTGGGGATTCCCGCGCTCACCCGCCGCTACTTCGTCCTCGTCCCCGCGGAGGGCGCGCCCGTCGCGCTCACGCACCGCATCGAGCAGGGCCCCTGGCGCGGGTGGATCGGCGAGAACCGCCCCTACTCCAGCTGGCGCGAGCTGGACGCCCTCCTCGCCGGGCTGCTCGGCGGGGTGGGTCGCGTGGCCATGGAGTACGCCGAGGGCGACGGCGTCCCCTACGTGGACCGCGTCCCCGCCGGCGTCCTGGAGCTGGTCCGCGGCACCGGCGTCGAGGTGGCCTCCTCCGGCGACCTGGTGAGCACCTTCTACGCGCGCTGGAGCCCCGAAGGCGAGGCCTCCCACCGCCGCGCCGCCGTGGTGGTGCAGGAGACCGCCCACGCCGCCTTCCGCCGCATCGCCGACGCCGTCCGCGCCGGCGAGAGCGTCACCGAGTGGGGCGTGCGCGAGTGGATCCAGGGCGAGCTCGCCCGGCGCGGGCTGCTCGTGGGCGCCGACTCCATCGTCGCCGTGAACGCCGGCGCCGCCAACCCCCACTACGCCCCCAGCGCCACCGAGCCCGTCGAGATCCGGCGCGGCGACCTGGTGCTCATCGACCTGTGGGGGAAGGAGTCGGACGAGTCCGTGTACGCCGACCAGACCTGGATGGGGTACGTGGGCGAGGAGGTCCCCGAGCGGCTGCGCGAGATCTTCGCCGCCGGGCGCGACGCCCGCGAGGCCGCCGTCGCCCTGCTGCGCGCCCGCTGGGAGGCCGGCGAGCCCGTGCACGGCTGGGAGGTGGACGACGCCTCCCGCGGCGTCATCGAGGAGCGCGGCCTGGGCGAGTACTTCATCCACCGCACCGGGCACTCCATCGACCGCGAGCTGCACGGCTCCGGCCCCAACATCGACAACCTGGAGACCCGCGACACCCGCCGCCTCATCCCCGGCGTCGGCTTCTCCATCGAGCCCGGGATCTACCTCCCCGGCGACGTGGGCTTCCGCACCGAGATCGACGTGTTCATGGGCCCGGACGGCCCCGAGGTCACCACGCCGGCCCCGCAGCGCGAGGTGTACGCCCTCCTCGCCGGGGAGCCCGCGCCCTGATGGCCGACCGGCGCGCCGCACCCCGCGTCCCCGAGGACCCCGACCTCCGGGGGCTGCGGCTCCTGGGCGTCGTCCACAGCGAGCGCCGCCGCAGCCCCGTGTGGGAGGGCCCGCCCGGCGCCGCCGCCCGCTCCGAAGCCGAGCCCGTGCGGCACCGCGACCTGTCCGCGCTGGTGTACCCGGGGCTCCTGCGGGTGCCCGAGGTGGACCGCGAGGAGGTGCTCGCCCACCACCGGCGGCTGGAGGGGCTCCTCCAGCGGGAGACCGTGGTCCCCGCCCCCTACGGCGTCTCCTTCCGGGGGCCCAAGGAAGTGGTGCGCTTCCTCCGCGACCAGTACACGGAGCTGGGGGACGCGCTGGTGTTCATGGAGGGGCGCTGGGAGTTCCGGCTGCACGTGGCCCCGGGGACGCAGGACTTCTCCGAGGCGCTGGCGCTGGACCTGGCCACGCACGTGTACGCCGAGCTGCGCAGGCTGGCGCACGCCGCCATCCCCTTTCCGCGCCGCGACCCGCGGTCGTTCAGCTCCGCGTTCCTGGTGGACCGGGTGGGGACGCGGGGGTTCCTGGAGCGGGTGGAGGAGCTGGGGCGCGCGCACCCGGAGCTGACGCTGGACTCCACGGGTCCGTGGCCGCCGTACGACTTCGTGCGGGTGCGGTTCGGGGATTGACGCCCCGGCCATCTTTCCCGCGTCCCCGACCCGTTCCCCTTACCGTCCGGACCATGCGACTCGAGTTCGAGATCCTCCCCCTCCGCACCCGGCACGCGTTCAACATCGCGCGGCAGGCCGACCCCCCGGCGCGGCGGGACGTGTGGGTGCGGGTGCGCGACGCCGACGGGTACGAGGGGTGGGGCGAGGCCCCCGCCACCCCCTTCTACGGCGAGACCGCCGACACCGTCACCGCCGTGCTCCCGCTGCTGGGCGAGACCCTCGCGCGCGTCGCCGACGGAAACCCGTTCGCGCTGGAGCGCATCGAGGAGGCCCTGGGCGCCGCCATCGGGCGGAACCCCGCGGCCAAGGTGGCCGTCTCCGCCGCGCTGCACGACCTGGTGGGGAAGCGGCTCGGGCTCCCCGTGTGGAAGCTGTGGGGGCTGGACCCCGCCGCCGCGCCGCTCTCCTCCTTCACCATCGGGATCGACGAGCTGGAGACCATGCGCGCCAAGGTGCGCGAGGCCGCCTCCTACCCCATCCTCAAGATCAAGGTGGGGACCCCGCGCGACGAGGAGATCCTCCGCATGATCCGCGACGAGGCCCCCGCCAAGACGCTGTACGTGGACGCCAACACCGCCTGGACCGCCAAGGAGGCCGTCCGCGCCCTCCCCATGCTCGCCGACTTCGGCGTCGCCTTCGTCGAGCAGCCCCTCCCCAAGCACGACCTGGAGGGGCTCAAGCGCGTCCGCAAGGCCTCCCGGCTCCCCGTCATCGCCGACGAGTCGTGCGAGACCTCCGCCGACGTGGCGAAGCTCGCCGCCGCCGGCGCCGTGGACGGGGTGAACGTCAAGCTCGCCAAGTGCGGGAGCCTGCGCGAGGGCGTCCGCATCGTGCACGCCGCCCGCGCCCACGGGATGAGCGTCATGCTGGGGTGCATGATCGAGTCGACGCTGGGGATCGCCGCCTCCGTCCAGCTCGCCCCGCTCATGGACTACGTGGACCTGGACGGCGCCGCCCTCCTCGCCGACGACCCCTTCACCGGCCCCGGGATGGAGGCCGACGGCCGCCTCCGCTTCAACGACGAGCCCGGCCTCGGCGTCGCCCGCGCGCAGCCCTCGTGAGCGCCATGGCCCCGTCCCGTCGTGCCGTTGCCGGCTGTCCCCTGTCCCCTGTCCCCTGTCCCCTGCCGTAAGTGTTCGTCGAGGTCGCGCTCCCGCTCCCCGTCCTCCACACCTTCACCTACGCCGTCCCCGAAGCGCTGCGGGCGGCCGCGGTGCCGGGGGCGCGCGTCCTCGTCCCCTTCGGGCGCAAGGAGCGCATCGGGTGGATCGACCGGGTGGCCGAGGCGCCCTCCGGCGGGCGCACGCTCCCCCTGCACGGCGTGCTGGACGAGGCCCCCAGCGTCAACCTCCCGCTCCTCAAGCTCTGCCGCTGGATCGGCGACTACTACGTGGCCCCCCTGGGGCAGGTGCTCCGCACCGCCCTCCCCGCCGCGCTCTGCGACTCGTCCACCGACTACGTGGAGCTGGTCCCGGGGCGCGAGGGGGCCGGGCTCCCCGAGAGCGCCTCTCAGGCCGAGGAGCGGCTCCTGGACTGGCTGCGCGGCAAGGAGGGGCCCCAGGCCGTGTCCCGGCTGCGCCGCGAGGCCGGCGACCGGGTGTGGTGGCCCGCCATCCGCCGGCTGGAGGAGATGGGCTTCGTGCGCGTGGTCACCGAGGCGCCGCGGCTGGAGCCCGCGGTGCGCACCCGGCGCGTCCTGAAGCTGGTGGCCGACCTCCCCAGCCTGGTCGAGCGCGAGCGCGTCTTCGGGCGGGCGAAGCGGCAGCGGGAGTGCTTCGAGCTGGTGGAGTCCATGGGCGGCTCGGCCGAGGTCCCGCACCTGGCCGGCCCTCTCGGCTTCTCCTACCCCGTGGTCAACGCGCTGGTGGAGAAGGGGCTCGCCGCGGTGGTGGAGGAGGAGTTCTCCCGCGACCCCTACGCCGGGATGGCGACCCCCGACGCCCCCGTCCTCCGCCCCACGCCGCAGCAGCGGGACGCCATCGACGCGCTGGTCGCCGCCAGCCGCACCCCCGGGCCGGGTACCTTCCTCCTGCGCGGCGTCACCGGGTCGGGGAAGACGCTGGTGTACATCGAGCTCCTCCGCGAGGTGGTGGAGCGGCAGGGGCGCACCGCCATCGTCCTGGTCCCCGAGATCGCGCTCACCCCCCAGACCGTGGGGCGCTTCAAGGCCGTGTTCGGCGACCGGGTGGCCGTGCTCCACTCCGCCCTCTCCGACGGGGAGCGCTACGACGAGTGGCGCTCGCTGCGCGCGGGGGAGAAGCAGATCGTGGTGGGCGCCCGCTCCGCCGTCTTCGCCCCCCTGGCCAACCTGGGCGCCATCGTGGTGGACGAGGAGCACGAGGGCTCCTACAAGCAGGCCGAGGCGCCGCGCTACCACGCCCGCGAGGTGGCCGTGGTGCGGGCGCGCACGGAGGGGGCGCTCTGCCTCCTGGGCTCCGCCACCCCCTCGCTGGAGAGCTGGTCGGCCGCGGAGTCGGGGAAGTTCCGCCTCCTGGAGCTCCCCGACCGGGTGGGCGGGCGCCCGCTCCCCCCCATCCGCATCGTGGACCTGCGCGCCGAGCGGAAGCGCCAGCAGGCCAGCACCGGCCCGCTGCAGGGCGCGGAGAAGGGGCCGGTGGTGATCTCCGACACCCTGGCCGACGCGGTGCGCGCCCGCCTGTCGCGCGGGGAGCAGACCATCCTCCTCCTCAACCGGCGCGGCTACGCCACCTTCGTCCAGTGCCGCGAGTGCGGGCAGGTGTGGCACTGTCCGCAGTGCAACGTCTCCCTCACCTACCACCGCCGCCGCGGGCGCCTCACCTGCCACTACTGCCTGCACGAGGAGCCGTCGCCCTCGCGCTGCTCGGCGTGCGGGTCGTCCGACCTCAGCTTCCGCGGGGTGGGGACCGAGCAGGTGGAGCGCACGGTGGGGGAGACCTTCCCCTCGGCGCGGATCGCGCGGATGGACGTGGACACCACCTCGGGGAAGTGGGCGCACCACGAGATCCTGGGGCGGGTGGAGCGCGGCGAGGTGGACGTCCTGCTGGGGACGCAGATGATCGCCAAGGGGCTGGACTTCCCCAACGTCACCCTGGTGGGGGTGATCAACGCGGACGTGGGGATCAACCTCCCCGACTTCCGCGCCACGGAGCGCACCTTCCAGCTCCTCACGCAGGTGGCGGGGCGCGCCGGGCGCGGGCCCAAGGGCGGGGAGGTGTACATCCAGACGGCGCTCCCGGAGCACTACGCCGTCCGCTGCGCCACGGAGCACGACTTCGTGGGCTTCGCCGCCCGCGAGACGGAGGCGCGCCGCGAGCCGCGCTACCCGCCCTTCTCCCGGCTGGTGAACGTGGTGGTGAGCGGGCTGGAGGAGGCGGGGACGCAGGAGGCCGCCGTCCGCGCCGCGGCGTGGATCGACGGGCTGCTGGCGTCGCGTCGGCTGGAGGGGGTGTCGGTGCTCGGGCCGGCGCCGTGTCCCATCGACCGCATCCGGGGGCGCTGGCGCTGGCACCTCCTCCTCCGCTCGGACAGCGCCAAGCTGCTGGGGGAGGTGTCCCGCTTCTTCTACGAGCGCTTCGACGTGCCCAAGGGGAAGCTGGACCTGCGCGTGGCCGTGGACCGCGACCCGGTGTCTTTGCTGTGACGCTCGTGTCGAAGGGCGGGGTTCGGGCGTGCCCCCCGCTGGCGCGGGGGTCGGGCTGCGGCTCCGTAAAGCACGGTACGACCGTGCTTAACGGAGTCGAGCCCCGCGCAAACTACGCGCGGGTCTCGCCCCTTCGGGCTCGCATCCCTCACGCAGGCTCCGCGTGAGCGGGGCGGGGGAGGTGCTCGGGAGGCGCGCGCTCGGTCGCGCGCTGCTCGCGCGGCAGATGCTGCTGGCGCGGGTCGAGACGTCCGCTGCGGAGGCGGTGGAACGGCTGGTGGGGATGCAGGCGCAGGTGCCCACCTCGCCGTACGTGGGGCTGTGGTCGCGGCTGGAGGGGTTCCGCCCGGAGGCGCTGTCGGCGCTCGTGGAGGACCGCTCGGTGGTGCGGATCGCGCTGATGCGCTCCACCATCCACCTGGTCACGGCCCGCGACTGCTTCTCCTGCGCCCGCTGGTGCAGCGGGTGCTGGAGCGCGGTTACCAGGGGGCCTACGGGAAGCGCCTCGGCGGCGTGGACCGGGAAGCGGTGGTCTCCGCCGCCCGGACCCTGCTGGAGGAGCGCCCGCTCACCTTCCAGGCCCTGGGCGCCCTCCTGGCCGAGCGGTTCCCCCATCCCGACCCCGACGCCCTGGCACAGCTGGCGCGCACCCTCCTCCCGCTGGTGCAGGTGCCGCCGCGCGGCGTGTGGGGGCGCGGCGGGCTCGCCATGCACACCACGGTGGAGGCGTGGCTGGGACGCCCGCTCGACGCGGAGCCCTCCCTCGACGAGATGGTGCTGCGCTACCTGGCCGGGTTCGGTCCGGCCACGGTGAACGACGCGCAGGCGTGGTCGGGGCTGACGCGGCTGCGCGAGA
Organism: uncultured Gemmatimonadales bacterium; assembly: GCA_963733105.1. GTDB lineage: Bacteria > Gemmatimonadota > Gemmatimonadetes > Longimicrobiales > Longimicrobiaceae > JAFAYN01. Next base: position 174,635 of record CAVTCB010000024.1, read on the forward strand.
CCTTCGAGCGGCTGCGTCCGCGCCTCTTCACCTTCCGCGGCGAGGGGGGCGCCGAGCTGTTCGACCTCCCCGACGCGCCCCGCCCCGACGCCGACACGCCCGCCCCGCCGCGCTTCCTGGCCGACTACGACAACCTGATCCTCTCGCACGCCGACCGCACGCGCGTCATCTCCGACGAGCACCGCCGGCGGATCTTCACCGGGAACGGGCTGCTCTCCACGTACCTCGTGGACGGCGTGGTCGCGGGGAGCTACCGGATCGAGCGGGAGAAACGCGCGGCGACACTGCGGGTGCAGCCGCTGGTGCCGCTCGCAGCGGCGGATCGCGACGCGCTGGCCGAGGAGGGGGCGCGGCTGCTCGCCTTCGTCGCGGAGGACGCGGAGAGTCGGGAGGTGCGGTTCACATCTCCGGCTTGAGGTGGCTGCCCTTACCACCCGCCGCGCCCTCTTGTAACCGGCGGTGAAGCAATTCTACTTCGGAAGTATGTACTTGACGAAACCGAGCCCGGCGGGTGCAGCGCATATGATCGTTGACGTTCATCTGATTGGCGCTTAACGTGCTCGCTCCCTCTCGCGCCCGGCATCACTCGCGGGTCTACTGCTTCACCGGAGGACGCTATGAGCCGTTCGTTCATCTACCTGCGCCGGGCGCTGTGCGGCACCTCCTGCGCAATCGTGTTTGGCTTCGGGGCCACACAGGCGTTCGCGGAGCCCCAGACCGGCCCGGCTCGCCAGATCCGTTGCGAAATATACGAGACGCGGTGCCCCTGCAATGGAAGCTACTACTGCGTTCCGTGGGGAGCGGAGTGCTTGAACCCCGCCTGTTTGGACTGAGGCACTTCAGGCAGTAAAGCGGCCCTGCGCCCATCGTGGCGCAGGGCCGCTTTACCTACACCTCCCTAAGCTCGACGAAGCCCTTGCGCCCGGCGATCCGACGCCCTAATATACAACCATATGGTTGTACGTCTCTCTCTCAGCGATGCGGAGCTGGATCGCATCTTTCGCGCGCTCGCCGATGCGACGCGCCGGGACATCGTCGCCCGCCTCCTGAGCGGGGAGCCGATGTCGGTCTCCGCGCTCGCGGCCCGGTACGACATGTCGTTCGCGGCGGTCCAGAAGCACGTGGCAGTGCTGGAAGAAGCCGGGCTCGTGACCAAGCACCCGCAGGGGCGCGAGCGCATCGTCCGCGGCAACCCGGAGCGCGTCGCCCGGGCCCGCGACCTCCTCGCGCAGCTCGAGGGGCTGTGGAGGGCCCGCTTCAGCCAGCTCGACGCGGTACTCGACCCACCCACCAACCCGGAGTAGAGCCATGCCGATCACGTCCGTCACCTCCAATCCCGAAGCCCTCACCCTCACCGTCGTCGGCGACTACCCGGTGCCCGTCGAGCGCCTGTGGGAGGCGTGGGCCGACCCGCGGCAGCTGGAGAAGTTCTGGGGCCCGGAGACCTGGCCCGCCACCTTCACCCGCCACGACATGGCGCCCGGCGGCCTCTCCCAGTACCACATGACCGGACCGGACGGCGGCACGTCGCGGGGGTGGTGGCGCTTCCTGGCGGTCGAGCCGGTGCGCAGCTTCGAGGTGGAGGACGGCTTCGCGCACGACGACGGCCGCCCGAACGAGGAGATGCCGACCATGCGGATGGTCTTCACCTTCGAGCCCACCTCCACCGGCTCCCGCTTCACGGGCGTCACCCGCTTCCCGGACGTCGAGGCGATGGAGCGGCTGGTGGAGATGGGGATGGTCGAGGGGATGAAGTCGGCGCTCGGGCAGATGGACGACGTGCTGGCCGACCTCGCCTCCTTCGCCGCGGGCCGCGCCACGAGCACGCAGATCCTCAGCGACACCCGGGTGCGCATCAGCCGCGTCATCCGCGGGACGGTCGACCAGGTGTGGCGCGCGCACCACGACCCCGAGCTCATGAAGCGGTGGCTGCTCGGGCCCGACGGCTGGACGATGCCCGTGTGCGAGGTGGCGTCCGGGGTGGGGGACCCGTACCGCTACGAGTGGGAGAAGGAGGACGGCTCCCAGCGCTTCGGCTTCGAGGGCGAGCTGCTCGAGTCCGAGCCGCCGCACCGCGCCGTGACGACCGAGCGGATGATCGGCATGGAGGGGCCCGGCGTCGTCAACGAGATGACGCTCACGCCCCACGAGGCCGGGACGCTGATGACCCTCGTCGTCACCTACCCGAGCGCCGAGGTGCGCGACATGGTGCTCGGCACCGGGATGACGGACGGAATGGAGCGGAGCTACGTGCGGCTGGAGGAAGAGGTGCTCGCGGCGGCTCCGGTCTGAGCGGTCCGGCACCCCGCCGGGAAGAACGAGGCTCCGACCGCGCAGGTGCGGTCGGAGCCTCGTCCTCTCCCCCCGGCTTTGGAAGGCCGGGGGGGGTGCTCAGGCCGGCACCCGGGTCCCGGCCGCGCGGCCCGGGAGGCGCGCGTCCAGGGAGAGCACGTCGTCGTCGCGGAAGGCGTGCAGGACGAGCGCCCCGGCGAAGATGATCAGCGACGGGAAGAACAGCACGTTGCTTCCCTCCAGGTACCAGCCCCACGGGTCCACGACGGAGCGCCACACGCCGATCAGCGTCACGGCGGTGACGGCGAGCAGCGCCGGGTAGGTGAGCCGCCGCAGGAAGCCCGCGACCACCAGGATCCCGAGCGCGCACTGCACGACCCCGAAGGCCTTCAGGAGCGTCGCGGAGCCGAACAGCCCGAAGTAGAAGGCCTGCGAGACGAGGAGCCCGTGCTCCACGTTGACGAGCTTGTCCAGGCCCCACAGGAGCATCAGGAGGCCCAGCGAGACGCGGAGCAGCAGCAGAGAGGGGCTTCATCGGAAGGGCTCCTGGGAGAAGAGGCGCCGCGCGTGGTCCCCTTTTTATCGTGCCGGCCGGGCGTCCCACGGTCAAGGCTCCCGCCTCCGGGTCACGGCCGGGGGAGGACGAAGGCCATCGAGGTATCCGTGCGCCCGAGCTTCCGCCGGCCCGGCCAAGACGACGGAACGCTCAGCGCCTGTCGCCCGCGTCCGCAGGCCGATGCTCAGCGCCCTCACGCGGGTGCCCGCGTGAAAGCGGCTCTGCACCGACAGGAGCAGGTCCCCGCGCTCGAAGGCGTGCATGCTGCCGAGCTGCTCCCGGTAGCTCCACCCCGCCCGCGGCAGGGTGGAGCGCAGGTACTCGTGCAGCTCCTCCGCCGTGGCGAAGGTGACGAAGCGCCGTGCCGGCGGATGGGTGGACTCCGCGCGCGCGGTGCGGGGCGGCAGGGCGACCGCGTACGCACGCCCGTCCGCCGGGAGGACCACCGTGTCGGCGGGCGAGCCGAACGCCGCGCCGCCGAGCCGGAGCGTCTCCACGGGATCGCCGCCGCCCAGGTGCGCGGGGGTGGCCCTCAGCACCGCGGCGGCGAAGACGGCGAACTCCGACGGGCCCAGCGGCCGCCGGGCGAAGCCGGACAGCGCCGCGTACGCGGCTGCCAGGGCGCCGAGCGGGACGCAGAGCAGGAGTAGGGGGGTGCGACGAATCACGCCGGCATGCCTCCGGGAGCGGGACGACGGGACCGGGCGGCGGAATCTAAGCTCCGCGCGCGATCCCCTCCAGCAGCCACCCCAGCCCCGCCTCGAAGTCCTCGTCCCCCGGGTGGGTGGCGAGCTCCTCCGCGGCCTCCCGCATGGCCGGGACCTCCCCGTCCGGGAAGCTCCGGATCAGCTCCCCGGCCCGGGCGAGTCGCTCCGCACTCTCCGGGTCCGCCGCGCGCGGCGCCTCGATGGCCACCGAGCCCATGGTGTACGCCAGGAGCGCCCGCAGCGCCCCGACCGCCTTCCTCCCCCGCACGCCGCCCCGCTCCAGGAACCGCAGGGTGAGCTCGCCCAGCCGCACCGCGTTGGCGCCGCCCGGGCGCGAGATGAAGAGGGGGATCAGGTGCGGGTGGGCCAGCAGGAGCCGGCGGGAGGCGCGCATCAGCTCCGCGGCGCCCTCCCGCCAGTCGGCGGTGTCCGGGTCCGGGGGGCGCAGCCCGCCCAGCACGGCGTCCAGCACCGCGTCCAGGATCGCCGTCTTGTTGGGGAAGTAGGTGTAGAGCGAGTTGGGCGTCACGCCCAGCTCCGCGGCGAGCCGGCGCATGGTCACCTGCTCCAGCCCATCGCGCTCGGCGAGGGCGAGGGCGGCGTCCAGTACCGCGTCGCGGGTGACGCCGGCGCGCTGCCCCGCCGTGCGGGGCGGCTTCTCACGCGGTGGAGGCATGGCGGCGGAAGAAGGTTGACGGTCCCAATTGTACGATGTACAATTAACGCCGGATGCTGTACGCTGTACAATAACAACCGGGAGGGAGCCATGCCAGCACGTCCAGCCTGCGAGGTCGTCGTCTTCCACTCCGTGCTCGGCCTGCGGCCGGGGGTGCTCCGCTGGGCGGAGCGGCTGCGGGAGGCGGGGCACACGGTCCACACCCCCGACCTGTACGACGGCGAGTACTTCGACCGCATGGAGGACGGCTTCGCCAAGATGGAGGCCATCGGCGGCATCCCGGCGCTCGTCGAGCGCACGCAGGCGGTGGTGGCGCACCTCCCGGCGGAGCTGGTCTACGCCGGGTTCTCCAACGGGGCCGCGTCCGCGGAGCTGCTCGCGGCCGTCCGCCCCGGCGCCCGCGGCGCGGTGCTGATGCACGGCGCCCTCCCCCTGGAGGAGGCGTTCGGCGTGGAGGCGTGGCCCTCCGGGGTGCCGGTCCAGCTGCACGAAGCCGTCGACGACCCGTTCCGCGAGCAGGCGGCCACGGATGCCTTCACGGCGGCCGTACGCGCCTCCGGCGCCCCGCTGGAGGCGTACGACTACCCCGGCTCCGGGCACCTCTTCGCCGACCCCGACCTCCCCGACTACCACCACGAGTCGGCGGAGCGGATGCTCCGGCGTGTGCTCGACTTCCTGGAGCGGATCTAGAGGTCAGAGAAGCCGCGCGGGCACGCCGCCTCCGCGACCTCCTCGCTCCGCATGGACTTCACGGGGTAGCGCCACAGCGCGGCGATCGACAGGCTGGTGCTCATGCGGCAAGCTACGCGGGAGCCCCGGACCGGTCCAGGGAGCGATTTGACCGTTGCGCGGGCGCGTGGTATCTTACCTGTGGCGCACCGGGTGTTCCGGCGCGCTCGTGCCCGGTGAAGCGAGAAGAGCGCCCATGCTCCCGCCGCCCGCTCCGTACAGCCCCTGCCCGGCCTCGCGCCGCTCCCCTCGCAGGGGGTGGTCCTGGCCGAGCATCGCCAGTACCGGGAGCGCGCCCGGGAGCAGCGTTCCCCGCGCCGGATGAACAGGAGCCCACGTGCCGATTCTGCGCACGTGGGCTCCGTTCTTTTCCGACCGGCTCGCACGATCCTTGAAAGTCCCCCGGCGGGGCTCCGCGAGGCACCGGGGCCCGCAACCACCGAAAGGGCGCTCGCGTATGGCTGAGACTTCCGTCAGACGGTCGCCGGTCCGGGCAGCGCGGGGGAGGGCGCCATGAGGAAGCTGCGCACCCTCCTCCTGAACGCCAACTTCCAGCCGCGCGCGGTGATCCCCGTCGAGCGCGCCTTCTCCCTGTGCTTCGAGGACGACGAGGTGGGGGGCGGGGTGGGGAAGATCGACGTGGTGCTCAACGCGCTGGAGGTGTCCACCGGGGAGATCCCCGACCACATGAAGGTGTGGCGGAGCGTCCGCGAGGAGTTCCCGGTGCCGCTGGTGGTGGCGCTGCGCCGGATGCACTCCCCGCTCTTCGACCTGCACAACATCCCCACGGGGACCCCGAACCTCCCGGCGCTGGTCAAGCGCGACAACGCCCGCTGCCTCTACTGCCTCCGCACCGGGGACGAGCTGGAGTCGTGGAACTTCTTCACCATGGACCACATCGTCCCCCGGTGGAGGTTCCGCACGCCCAGGGACGCGCACCGCTACGAGAACCTGGCCCTGGCCTGCCTGGAGTGCAACAACCGCAAGGGCGGGCGCACCCCCGAGGAGGCCGGGATGACGCTGCACGGAGTGCCGATGGAGCCCTCGCGCTGGGACCTGGTGTCCCCCGACCTGCTGGAGTGCCAGCGGATCTTCGTGCGCTGGTGCCGCGAGGGCGGGCCGATCCCCGAAGGGCTCAAGGTGGCGGCGGCCTGAACGGCAGGGGACAGGGGACAGGGGATAGGGGACAGCCGGCAACGAGGTCGAAGCCCCTCCTCCGCGACGCGGGGGAGGGGCTTCGTGCGTCCGGGGCGCGTCTTCTCCCTGGACGTAGTGCTGAGGGGGTGGGTTCGGGCGTGCCCCCCGCTGGCGCGGGGGTCGGGCTGCGGCTCCGTAGGGAACGATACAACCGTTCCCAACGGAGTCGAGCCCCGGCAAACTGCGCCGGGTCTCGCCCCTTCGGGCTCGCATCCCTCACGCAACTGCTTGCCGTGTCTTGCTTTTTGTAGTTCTCCCCTCTCCCGCTTGCGGGGGAGGGGCCGGGGGTGGGGGGTAGCGCGGAAACGGCAGTCCGCTGCCTCTGTCATGCGGACATCGGAAAAGATATCATTCAGGCCGCCGCTGACCGGTTGCATGACCCTATCTTCATGGGGTGGTGAATCTCTTGCAGACGATCTACCTCGACACCTGCTGTCTGAACCGGCCGTTCGACGACCAGACACAGGGCCGCATAAAGCTGGAGACCGCCGCGATATCTTTGATCATCCAGGGAAGTGCCACCGGACGGTGGCGGTGGGTGAGCAGCCAGGTGGTCGCACTGGAGATCGCGCGGAATCCCAACCCGGAGCGGCGGCGGTGGGTTGCGGCTCTTGCCGCGCAGGCGTCGACGTCCTGCTCACGACGGATGATGCGCTGGTGAAGCGGACGGGTCGTCATGCTCCCCGGCTCCGGGTTCGTGCCTTGAATCCGGTTACGTGGCTCAGAGAGGAAGGGTTGGCGCCATGATCGACGTCTTCGAAGCTACCCCGGCCGAGATCCGGCAGGCAGGCCTGGCCGCGATCGCCCGCGCTCTGGGTCCCGTGGGCCTTGCCCGCTTCCTTCAACTCTATGAGACCGGCCAGGGCGACTACACGGCCGAGCGTCCGGCGATCCTCGGGACACCCAGCGTGGACGAGCTCATGGACGAACTGGAGAAAGGCCGGGGAAAAGGAGGAGGATGATCCTCTTCGTCGAGGATCGTGCCTGCCGACTCGACCCGGCTCGCCACCCCTCTTCCGATTCCGGGAGAGGGGTTTTGCCGTTCAGCAGTTTCGCAGTACCCACATGATCTTTTGCGGAGGGAGACAGCCGGCGGTTTGGCTGGCTCACTCCGCGGCCGGGGAGACTCGCGCGGTTTGCGAGGCTCACCGGCCCCGTGCAGGAGACCGGCAGCAGTATCGCCGGGCTCCGGAACGGCCCGCATCACCTGCATGCAAGAAGAACCGGCACGCTCTCTGCGCCCGCCCCGGCACACCTCACCCCAGGAGCGAGAGAAAACGTGACCCACCACGAGCCCCTGATCTTCGCCGGCACCGCCAACCCTCCCCTGGCCGCAGCGATCGCGCGCGAGCTGGGCACCCGGCTCGGCGACTGCTCCGTAGAGCGCTTCCCCGACGGCGAGCTCACCGTCCGCCTGCACGAGTCCGTGCGCGGCCGCGAGGTGTTCGTGGTGCAGCCCACCTCCCCGCCCGTCAACGACCACCTGGTGGAGCTCCTGGCCTTCGCCGATGCCGCGCGCCGCTCGGCCGCGGGGCGGGTGACCGCCGTGGTCCCGTACTTCGGCTACGCCCGCGCCGACCGGCGCAACCGGCGGCGCGAGCCGATCACCGCCTCCCTGGTGGCCACCCTGATGCAGGCCGCCGGGCTGGGCCACGTGGTCACCGTGGACCTGCACACCCCGCAGATCGAGGGGTTCTTCTCCGTCCCCGTGGACACCCTCTCCGCCGTGGGGGTCCTGTGCGACGCGCTCCGCGACGGGCTCCCGGGGAACACCGTGGTCGTGTCGCCGGACGCCGGACGGGTGCAGCTGGCCACCGAGTACGCGCACCGGCTGGGGGTGCCGCTCGCCGTGCTGCACAAGCGGCGGGAGAGCGGGTCGCGCACCGAGGCCACGCACCTGGTGGGGGAGGTGGAAGGGCGGAGCTGTCTGCTGGTGGACGACATGATCTCCACCGGGGGGACGCTGGTGGAGAGCGTGCGGGCGCTGCGGGAGGGGGGCGCGGCGGGGTTCCGCGTGGCCGCCACCCACGGGCTCCTCCTGGGCGGGGCGCGCGAGCGGCTGGCGGAGGCGGGGATCGAGGAGGTGTGCGTCACCGACACCGTCCCCGTCCCGGCGGACGGCCCTCTCGCGCTGCGGATCGCCCCGGTGGCGCCGCTGGTGGCGGGGGCGCTCCGCAAGTTCCTGGAGGAGCCCTAGCTCCCCGGGGGGCCGCCCTCGGGCTGCGGCGGGGCCGCGGCGGGCTCGGAGCGGCGCCGCGCTTCCTGCGGCGGGCGCCCGAACGACCAGGTGAAGCTCAGCGTGGCCTGCCGCATCGTCCAGCGGTTGCGGCTGGTCTGCACGTAGGTGGGGTCGCGGGCCTCGAAGGTGGAGCGCCACACGTCGAGCGGGTCCTGCACCGAGAAGTTCAGCGACGCCTTGTTCCCCAGGAGCTGCTGGCGCAGCCCGAAGCTGTTCAGGAAGGTGGAGGAGTAGCGCCCCTGCGGGACGTCGCGCGGCGGCTGGTAGCGCGCCATGGCCTGCAGGTTGAGCCGGGCGTTCACCTTCACCGTGGCGTTGGCGCTCGCCGACCAGCGGATCACGTCGGCCGAGTAGAATTCCCCCAGCGCGCCGGCCTCGCGCAGCTCGCGGTACGCGCTCACGCTCGCGAACCCGCCCAGGCGCCCCCCGGGGCGCAGCGACGCCGAGAAGGTGCTCCCGTAGCTCTCCGTGGAGGCCACGTTCTCCCAGGTCTGCGTGGACACCCCCGCCGAGTCCACCTTGCGGATCTGCTCCCAGTTGTCCACGGTCTGCCGGTAGTACGGGGACACGCGCAGCGTCCCCGCCGGGCCCGTCCAGCTGGCGTCCAGGCTGAGGGAGTGCGTGTACTTGGGCTTCAGCGACGGGTTCCCCACCGACCGGTTCAGCGGGTCGGCGGAGGGGACGTAGGGGTTCAGGAAGAAGGGCCAGGGCCGCTCGATCCGCTTGGAGTAGTTGAGCCGCGCCTGCCGCCCCCCGCCGAAGTCGTACGAAAGGTTGGCCGAGGGGAAGACGCTGCCGTAGTCGTTGTCGAAGCGCTCCCCCGTGGGGCGCAGCTCGAAGCGCGTGTCCGCCTGCTCCGCCCGCACCCCCGCCTGCACCCCCAGCTTCCCGAGCCTGTGCCCCAGGGTGACGTACAGCGAGTGGAAGTCCTCCTCGTAGAGGTAGCCGCTCCCGGTGCTCCGCGCCGGGACGGGGGCGCCCTCCGAGGGGAACACGCTCAGCCGGTCGTCGTCCTCGGTGTCGCGGAGCGTCCCCCGGTATCCCGCCTCCACCTTCCCGTTCTTCCCCAGCGGCCGGGTGTAGTCCGCCTGCAGCGTCAGGTCCCCGCTCAGGTCCTCGGACTCGTTGACGGTCAGCTCCGCCGGCGCGTCCACGGGGCCCCCGTCCAGCCCCAGCGCGTGCCGCAGGAAGCGGCCGTCGCTGTCGCTCCTCCCCCCGTTGCGCCGCGCCTCCACCGTCAGCTCGTGCCGCTGCGGCTCGATCTGGTAGCGCACCCCCACCCCGGCGTCCGCGCTCACCCCGCTCCACCCGCTGGAGGTGACGCGGTCGTACCGCTCCGTGGGGGCGCGCGCCGCGTCCATGAGGAGGTACGCCGTGGTCCCCTCGCTGTCGGAGCCGTTCAGGTAGACCGACAGCGTCGACCAGGCGGTGGTGCGCTTCCCCGTCTTCACCTCCGCGCTCCCGTCCATCATCCCGAAGTGCCCGTCGTTCCGGTAGCGGCCGTCCTGCTCCAAAAAGGTCACCGGGCTCGCGGCCAGGTTCTGCCGGAGGTCGTAGCTGGTGCTGCTGCGGCGCGACCAGTTCATGTTCCCGCCGCCGAACAGCGTCAGGCGCCCGCGCTGGTACGCCAGCCGTCCCCCCACGCCCGTGGTCCCCACCGTCCCGGCGTTCAGCGACACGTTCCCGCTGAGCCCCAGGTCCATGTTCTCCTTGAGGACGATGTTGACGATCCCCGCGGTCCCGTCCGGGTCGTACCGGGCCGAGGGGTTGGGGATCACCTCGATGCGCTCGATCCGGTTGGCCGGGAACTGCTGCAGGAAGGTGGCGAGCCCCTCCCCCCGGACCGGGGCGGGACGCCCGTTGAGGTGGATGGTCACCCCCGTGCTCCCGCGCAGGCTCACCCGCCCGTTGATGTCCACCTCCAGCTCCGGCACGTTGCGCATCACGTCCGTGGCCGTCCCCCCGGCCGCCACCGGCATGTCCCGGGTGCTGTAGAGGGTGCGGTCCACCGCCACCGACACCGGGGAGCGCTCCGTCCTCACCTCCAGCCCCTCCAGCGCCACCGCGGCCGGCGCCAGGCGGACCGTGCCCAGGTCGGCGACGAGCGCCGCCGCGCTCACCGCCGCGCCGCGGGTCTGCCGGGCGAAGCCGGGGCGGCTCACCTCCACCCGGTAGCGGCCGGGGACGAGCCCGCCCACCCGGAACGTCCCGTCCGCCCCCGTCGCCGCGCGCCCCGCCACCGCCGAGTCCGCCCCGCTCCGCACCGTCACCGCCGCGGCCGCCAGCGGCCTCCCCGCCGTGTCGGCCACGGTGCCGCGGACCTCTCCGGGTGCCGCGTCCTGCGCGGCGGCGCGGACGGGGAGGACGGCGAGGGAGAGGAGCAGCAGGACGAGAAGTCGGCCGGGGAGCGTCATCGGGGCGGCGCGGTGGGAGGAGTTCGGACGGAGCGGCGCGATTTGCCTGTACGTTTCGGGACGTTCGAAAGTTCCCTCCCCGTCCTTTCGCCCCCGGCCCTCCCCGGCTACCTTGCCCCGTCATCCCCGGAACCCGCATCCCCGAGAGAATCCCGTGACGCGCACCTCCACCGCGGTCGCCGCCGCTTCCCTCGCCGCACTCCTCGCGCTCCCCGCCGCCCTGGACGCGCAGGCCCGCCCCGGCGGGAGGGCGCTCCCGGTACCCGCCGCGCACCCGCGGGTGCGGGAGGCGCTCGCCTTCGCGGAGCGCACCGAGCCGCAGACCGTCGAGGAGCAGATCGCCCTGTGCCAGATCCCGGCGCCGCCGTTCAAGGAGGCGCGGCGGGCGGAGGACTTCCGCCGGCGGCTGGAGGCGCTGGGGCTGCGGAACGTGCGCATCGACGCCGAGGGGAACGTGATCGGCGAGCGCCCCGGGGAGCCGGGCGGGCCCGTGGTGGTGATCTCCGGGCACCTGGACACCGTCTTCCCCGAGGGCACCGACGTGACGGTGAAGCGCGAGGGGACCATCCTGCGCGGGCCGGGGATCGGCGACGACTGCCGCGGGCTGGCCCTGGTGCTGGCGGCGGCGCGCGCGCTGGACGCGGGCCGGGTGCGGACGCGGGGGACCCTCCTCTTCGTCGGCACCGTGGGCGAGGAGGGGGAGGGGAACCTGCGCGGCGTGCGGCACCTGTTCGAGAAGGAGCTCAAGGACCGGGTGAGCTACTTCGTCTCCGTGGACGGCACCGGGCTGGGGGTGGTGCGCGACGCCGTGGGGAGCCACCGCTACCGCGTCACCTTCCAGGGCCCCGGCGGGCACAGCTACGGCGACTTCGGGATGCCCAACCCCATGCACGCCCTGGGGCGCGCCATCGCGAAGGTGTCCGACTTCCAGGTCCCCGCCGATCCGCGGGTCACCTTCAGCGTCGGGGTGGTGGAGGGCGGCACCTCGGTGAACTCCATCGCCCGCACCGCCTCCTTCCTCATGGACATGCGCTCCGTGGACCCCGCCGCCCTGGGCCGGCTGGACGCGCAGTTCCAGGGGGCCGTGCGCGACGCCCTGGCGGAGGAGAACGCGCGCTGGCCGGGCCAGACGCGGCTCACCGTCAAGGTGGACACCGTCGGCGTGCGCCCCGCCGGCCGCCAGGCCGAGGACGCCCCCATCGTCCGCGCCGCCGTGGACGCGGGGAAGGCGCTCGGCTTCCAGGCGCCCACCGGCGCCTCCAGCACCGACGCCAACATCCCCATGGCCCTGGGCATCCCCTCCGTCACCATCGACGGGGGCGGGAGCGGCGGGGGAGCGCACTCCCTGGACGAGTGGTTCGACACCCGCGACAGCCAGCTCGGCACCCGCTGGGCCGTGCTCTTCCTCGCTACCCTGGCGGGGGTGCGCTGAGGCGCCGGCAACGCCGTTGACACCGCTTTCCCCGGCGGTTACGGTGTTCACCACCAGACAGGAGATCGTTCCCCGCCGTTCCGTTCCGATCCCGACCCCCGCAGTTCACCGCAGTCCGCACCCAGGAGGTAGAGAGATGGTCCACGTCCCACGTATGAAGCTGGGGCTGGTCGCCGCCATGTTCGCGGCGATGCTGGGCCTCGGCGCACTCCCGGCGCAGGCGCAGGCCACCGGCACCGTCAGCGGCCGCGTCACCGAGTCCGGGAGCCGGCGCCCCCTCACCGGCGCGCAGGTGAGCGTCCCCGGCACGGGCCGCCGCGCCGTCACCGGCACCGGCGGCGAGTACTCGCTCGCGGGCGTCCCCGGCGGCGCGCAGACCGTGCGGGTGGAGCTGCTCGGCTTCTCGGCGCTGGAGCGGCGCGTCACCGTCCCGTCCGGCGGCTCCGTCGCGGCCGACTTCGAGATGGGGCAGACGGCGCTGGCGCTGGACGCGCTGGTGGTCACCGGGACCGCCGGGGGGACCCAGCGGCGCGCCGTCGGCACCTCGGTGGCGCAGATCCAGGCCGCCGAAGTGGTGGAGACCACCCCGGTGAACAGCATCCAGGAGCTGATCAACGGCCGCGCCCCCGGCGTGGTGATCATCCCCGGCTCCGGGACCGCGGGGAGCGGCGCCCGCATCCGCGTCCGCGGCATCTCCAGCCTCTCGCTCGCGCAGGAGCCGCTCATCTACGTGGACGGGGTGCGGGTCAACAACGCCCAGGCCACCGGCCCCGTCAACCAGGGCTTCGGCTCCAGCACCATCTCCCGCTGGAACGACTTCAACCCCGAGGAGATCGAGAGCATCGAGATCATCAAGGGGCCCGCGGCCGCCACCCTGTACGGGACCGAGGCCTCCAACGGGGTCATCCAGATCATCACCAAGAAGGGGGTGGAGGGCGCCCCCCGCTTCACCGCCAGCATCAAGCAGGGCGCCAACTGGTTCGCCGACCCGGCGGGGCGCCTCCCGCTCAACTACGGGCAGCTCAACGCCACCGCGCCCATCCAGACCATCGACTACGCCACCCTCCGCGAGCTGAACGGCGACATCTTCGGCACCGGGCGGCTGCAGGAGTACGACGTCAGCGTCAGCGGCGGCTCCGCGGGGCTGCGCTACTACGTGGGCGGCGGGTACGAGCGGAACCAGGGCGTGGAGCCCAACAACGTGGCGCAGAAGTACAACGCGCGCGCCAACGTCTCCGCCACCGCGGGGAAGGTGGACATCAACGCCAGCACCGGCTTCGTCAGCGGGCGCACCACCCTCCCGCTGGAGGCGGGCGGCGGCGGCCTCTTCTGGACCACCCTGTTCGCCAACCCAAACAACCTGAACACCCCGCGGAACGGCTTCCACAGCGCCACCCCCGAGGCGTACTACTACGCCTACCAGGACTGGCAGGACGTGGACCGCTTCACCGGGAGCCTCCAGCTCACGCACCGCCCCTTCGGGTGGTTCACGCACCGCGCGGCGCTGGGGACCGACTTCACCAACCAGGACGACGTGGAGCTGGTGGAGCGGATCGCGGACGCGGAGATGCAGTTCTTCTTCACCCCCACCGAGATCCGCGGCTACAAGGACATGACGCGGCGCAACGTCTACTACAACACGGTGGACTACAGCGCCACGGCCGAGCTCGCCCCCCTCCCCGGGATCACCAGCAACACCTCCGTGGGGGCCCAGTACTACCGGCGCTTCTCCGAGTTCGTGTACGCCCGCGGGAACGAGTTCCCCGCGCGCGGCCTCCGCGCCATCGACGCCACCACCGGCGAGCGGCGCAACGCCGAGGACTACGTGGAGAACTCCACGGTGGGTGTGTTCGTGCAGGAGCAGCTCGGGTTCCGGGACGACCGCCTCTTCCTGACCGGCGCCGTCCGCCTGGACGACAACAGCGCCTTCGGCGAGGACTTCGACCTGGTCCGCTACCCCAAGCTGAGCGCCACCTGGGTGGTCAGCGAGGAGCCCTTCTGGAGCGTCCCCTTCCTCAACACGCTCAAGCTCCGCGCCGCCTACGGGGAGTCGGGACAGCAGCCGCAGAGCTTCGCCGCGCTGCGCACCTTCTTCCCCATCACCGGGACGGGTGACCAGCCCGCCGTGACCCCCCAGTCGCTCGGCAACCCCGACCTCGGGCCCGAGCGGAGCGGCGAGGTGGAGCTCGGCTTCGACGCCGGCCTCCTGGACGACCGCCTGGGGCTGGAGCTCACCTACTACAACCGCCGCACCCGGGACGCCATCCTCCTCCGCGACGTGGCCCCGTCCACCGGGTTCGGGGGGAACACCGGGAGCGTCACCCTCCCGGGGCAGCAGTACATCAACGCCGGCGAGATCCGCAACTCCGGGTTCGAGGTCCTCGCCCGCGCCAACGCCCTGAACGGCCGCCGCGTCCAGCTCGACCTCACCGCCTCCCTGGCCACCAACGAGAACGAGATCGTGGACCTGGGGATCGAGGGCCTCACCTTCGTTTCCGCGGGGTCCCTGACCCAGCACCGGGAGGGGTACCCGGTGGGCTCCTGGTTCGACCGGGTGATCCGCAACGCGCGCTTCGACGCGACGGGGCGGCTGATCGCCAACTCCGAGACGTGCGACGACGGCAAGGGGGGCGAGGTCCCCTGCGCCCAGGCGCCCACGCTCTTCCTGGGCCGGCCCACCCCCAGCCGCGAGGGGTCGCTCAATTCCACGCTGACCCTGTTCGGGAACCTGCGGATCGGCGGGATGGTCGACTTCAAGCAGGGGTTCCACAAGCTGGACGGCAACCTCCGGGTGCGCTGCGTCCTCTTCTTCCGCTGCCGGGAGAACTTCTACCCGACCGAGTACGTCGCCACCGACCCCGCCTGGCTGGCCACCGCGCAGCGCGGCGGCGCCTTCTCCGACCGGCTCATCAAGGACTCCGGCTTCGCGCGCTTCCGCGAGCTGTCCGCCACCTACACCCTCCCGGACGCCTGGGCGGGCCGTCTCGGCGCGCGGCGGGCGTCGCTCACCGTCGCGGGGCGCAACCTGTGGACCTGGACCGACTACGAGGGGCTGGAGCCCGAGGCGTCGTTCCTGGGCGGCACCCGCGGCACGGGGAGCGCCCAGTGGGAGCAGAACGTCACGCCCCAGCTCCAGCAGTTCGTGACCACTCTGAACGTCACCTTCTGAGCCCCGAACCCGAACAGGTGCGACGCATGAACCCCATACAGAGACACCCCGGGAAGAGGCCGCGGGAGCGGCCCCCGGCGCGCGCTGCCGGCGCTGGCCGCCGTGCTCCTGGCAGGCGCCTGCGGCTCCCTGCTGGACGTGGAGGCCCCCAGCCGGATCCCCGCCGAGGCGCTGGACGACCCGGCCACCGCCCCGCTCCTCCTGAACGGCGCCATCGGCGAGTTCGAGTGCGCCCTGGGGAGCTACGTGGTCATGGGCGGGATGGTGGGGGACGAGCTGGTGGACGCCACCCAGACCGCCGACCGCTGGCCGTACGACCGCCGGGACGTGCAGCCCACCGACCGGCGCTACGGCGAGTTCGGGTGCACCGCGCTCGGCGTCTACACCCCGCTCTCCACCGCCCGCTGGACCACGGAGAGCGTCCTCGCCAAGCTCCAGGGGTGGACCGACGCGCAGGTCGCCGGCCGCGCGGGGCTGATCGCCACCGCCGCCGCGTACTCCGGGTACGCCCACCTCCTCCTGGGGGAGGGCTTCTGCAGCGGCGTCCTCCTGGACGGGAGCCTCGTCCCCGGGGGCGAGGCCACCCGGGCGGACGTCCTGGGCCGCGCCGTGGACCGCTTCGGCCTGGCGATCACCACGGCGCAGGCCGCGTCCAACGCGGACATCCTCAACATGGCGCTCGTGGGGCGCGCGCGCGCCCGGCTGGACCTGGGCGACCGGGCGGGCGCCGCCGCCGACGCCCGGCTGGTGGCCGCCAACTACGTCAAGAACGCCACCGCCTCCACCCTCGCCTCCCGCCGCGAGAACCGGGTGTTCGAGCAGAACAACCAGGCGCAGGCCGTCACCATCGGGCCCGCCTACCGGAACCTGACCTTCGGCGGGGTGGCCGACCCGCGCGTCCGGGTCACCGACACCGGCCGGAACGCCACCGACGGGAACCGGATCTGGGCCCAGAACAAGTACTCCGGGCTGGCCACCGCCATCCCCATCGCCACCTGGGACGAGGCGCAGCTCATCATCGCCGAGGCCGAGGGCGGGCAGACCGCGGTGGGGATCATCAACCTGTTCCACACCCGCGCCGGGCTCCCGGTCTTCGCCAGCACCGACGCCGCGGCCATCCGGAGCCAGGTGATCGAGGAGCGGCGGCGCGAGCTGTTCCTGGAGGGGCACCACCTGGGCGACGTCATCCGCTACAGCCTGGCGCTCACCCCGGCCACCGGGACGGCCTTCCCCAAGGGCGGCACCTACGGGAGCACCACGTGCCTCCCGCTTCCCAACGTGGAGCGGCTCAACAACCCCAATTTTCCTCGGTCTTGATCGAAGGGGAGGGTTCGGGCGTGCCCCCGGCTGGCGCCGGGGTCGGGCTGCGGCTCCGTAAAGCACGATACAACCGTGCTTAACGGAGTCGAGCCCCCGCAAACTGCGCGGGGTCTCGCCCCTTCGGGCTCGTATCCCTCACGCAACTGCTTGGTGTACGGTTGGTTGCAGTAGGATCCACCCACGGGAGGAGGTGGGGTGCTCCCGGAGGAATCCGCACTGTCTGAGCGAAGCGAGTTGGCGGATTCCGGAGGGAGCGCCCCGCCGACGACCCCGCGCGACACAGCCAAAAAGAGAGCGGGGGCAGCCGTCCGATGACGGCTGCCCCCGCTCTTCTTCGTAAAGCCCTGCTATGCCCGGCCGGCGCGGCCGCTGCGGGCCCAGCCGTCCACGCGCTCCAGGAAGGTGCGCACGTCGATGGGCTTGGGCACGTAGTCGTCGCACCCCGCGGCGAGCACCTTCTCGCGCGCCCCCTCCATGGCCGTGAGGGCGATGATCGGCACCTGGCGGAACCCCGGGGCCGCCCGCAGCACCCGCGTCGCCTCGAAGCCGTCCATCTCCGGCATCATCACGTCCATCAGGATCAGGTCCGGGCCCAGCGAGAGCGCCGCCTGCACCGCCTCGCGCCCGTTGACGGCCGTCTCCACCCGGTAGCCCAGCGCGTCCAGGAGCGTGCAGAGCGCGTCGCGGCTGTCCGGGTGGTCCTCGGCCACCAGCACGACGGCCCGGGGCTCGGGGCCCGGACCCGGGTCGGGCGGGGTCACGTCGCGGCTCGCGGGTGCGTCGCTGCCGGGAACGCGGGGAGCGGCCACGCGGACGCGAGGGGGTGCAGAGATGGCGGCATGGGTCACGGATGGAGTTCCGCGCAGGAAGATGGAAAGGCCCCGTTGCTGCGGCTGTCCTTTCGGGACGCAAGACGTGTGCCCACCGGCCGCCGCCTTGTGCCCCCGCGGATGCGCCGGGTACGTTCACGCTCCATGCCACCCCCCGACCCGCACCGACCCCGTCCATGCCGACCGCGCTGCTGACCCGCAAGCTCCGCTTCTCCGCCGCGCACCGCTACTTCCGCCCCGAGTGGAGCGAGGAGCGCAACCGCGAGGTGTTCGGCCCCTGCGCCAACCCGCACGGCCACGGGCACAACTACCTGCTGGAGGTGAGGGTGCGGGGGGAGGTGGACCCGGACACCGGCTTCTCCGTGGACCTGGTGACCCTGGACCGGGTGCTGAAGGAGGAGGTGACCGACCGGCTGGACCACCGGCACCTGAACCACGCCGTCCCGGAGTTCGGCGAAGGGGGGAAGGTCCCCACTACCGAGAACATCCTCGTCCTCCTGTGGGACCGGATCGCCCCGCGCCTGGGGAAGTCCCGGCTGGCGAGGCTCCGCCTGCACGAGGAGGAGGGCTTCTACGTGGACTACGCGGGGCCGGAGGGCGGCCTCACCCCCTGAGCGGGCCGGACGGGACCGGCGGGCGGAAGTGCCGGTCCGTCCAGAGCCCCGCCCCCTTCCAGAGCGCCAGCGTCAGGAGCGCGCTGAGGTAGCCGTCCAGGGCGTAGTGCCACCCCAGGTGCACGGACCCCAGGAAGATGCACACCGCGTAGACGGCGAGCGCCCCGCCCAGCCAGCGGCTCGCCCGCCACCCCACCAGCGCGAACAGCACGGCGAGCGCCACGTGCACGCTGGGCGCCGCGGAGATCCCCGAGAAGGGGAAGGGGTGCTGTCCCGTGTACGCGGACCAGAGCGCGGCCTGCGCGTCCAGGCTGAGCAGGTCGTGGTGGACGAGCACCGACTGCAGGTAGTCGAAGAGGGGGCGGTACGGGTCGGGGAGCCCCGTGACGCGGGCGTAGTACACCGGGCCCGCGGACGAGAGAAGGGCCGCGAGACCGTTCCCGAGGAGGGCGAGGACCAGCGCGTAGCACAGGAGCCCCTGCAGCCGCAGCCTCCGCGAGCCGCCCAGGGCCAGGAAGACGACCACGGCCACCTTGAGCGGGAACCAGAGGTAGTAGAGCACGTCCAGCGCGTAGGTGACGTGCGGAGTCGCCAGCCAGGGGTGGAGGATGGTCCAGGGGTCGCGCCCGAAGTGGGCCAGCCGGTCCAGCGCCGCGAAGCGCGTGTCCCAGGCGAAGGGCGCGTACTCCGCCATCCCGGACTTGAGGCCCACGTACTGGGCGTTCAGCAGGAGGAAGGCCAGGGATGCCAGGGCGAGCCTGCCGATCCGCCCGTCGGTCAGGACCGATGCGCGGAAGTCACCCCAGGTCCGTGCCACCCCCGCGTCTCTTCCGTGCGCCCCCCGGCGGAACCACAGGTACGCTCCGAGCAGCCAGAGCAGGCCCGCCAGCAGCGGGTACCGCGCCGCGTCCGCCATCCCCTGGAGGGTGTCCGGGCGGGGCGGGTGCCCCAGCAGCGTCCCCACCGCCACGTGCGCTCCCACCACCCACAGGAACGGGGCGTGCTCGTGGAGCATGCCCCGGACGGCGGACGTGGCCGCGCGCGCTCCGTGCAGGCGCGGCCACGCCGGCACGAGCGGCGCCGTGCGGGCCGCCTCCATCTCCATCATGCGCGCTCGTCCGCTCGCCCGAGCGTGGAGCCCTGGCGGCATCGCGCGTCGCGTCGGCTGCTCATCTCGCTCTCGAGGTTGCGTGGTGGAAAAGGAACGGGCAGGGGGAGCCGGAGCCAGGCTCCGGCTCCCCCTGCCGCTTGACCTCAGGCCAGCCTCAGGCCGGCGGACCGGCCGTCAGGTCAGGAGGAGGCGGCGCCGGCATTCGGGCCGCTCAGCGGCGTGCCGGAGCAGGCGGTGCCCTTGTACATGTTGCGCGAGGCGTCCATGGCGCGCCCCTCCAGGCCGGCCGCGGTGCCCTTCGTGTTCGGCGTCGCCACGGCGCACATGGCCGTCGCGCTGGTCCCCGTCACCGAGAAGGTGAAGTACTCGGCCTGCGGGTCCTCCCAGCCGTTGAGGTAGTCGGCGTTGGCGGGAGTGGCGAGGTTGGCCGTGTAGGTGTCCTTCTTCTGCTTGTACTGCTGCTCCAGGCCCCAGATCTGCTTGACGATGGACTCGGCCTCGGACTGCTTGGCGCCCTTGGAGACGTTGCTGAACTTGGGGATCGCGATCGCGGCGAGGATGCCGATGATGACGACCACGATCATGAGCTCGATCAGGGTGAAGCCCTTGCTGTTGCGAAGGTTCCGCATGGTGATGCTCCCGAATGGGTGTGGGACCTGCTGTCGGCGGCGATGTGCCTCCGGACTTGCCCGGGACGGCCGGTGAACCACACCCGGGGCCAGGCTGTGACTCGCCCGTGGGCGAGGGTGTTGCGTCTACTCCGCCGCGGTGCGACGGCTCAGCTTCCCGGCCCGGAGAGGACCGCGCCGGTGCAGCCCGCTTCCGCGTAGACCTTGCGGTCCTGGTCGATGCTGCGTGCGCTCACCGTCCCCGCGGGGAGGGTGGCCTTGGGCGTCGCGGTCGCGCAGAACTGCGTTACCGCTGCGCTGGTGACGGTGAAGTCGTAGTACTGGGCCCCCGTGACCGTCTCCGCTCCGCCTTCCAGCTCGTTGACGTCGCTGGCGAACTCGTCCGTCTTCTGCTTGTAGCGGCCCTGGAGCGTGTGGAGCTGGCGCAGGATGGGGAGCGCCTCCGCTTCCTTGGCGGCCTTCGTGGTGTTGCCGAACCGGGGGAGCGCGATCGCCGCGAGGATGCCCACGATCACCACTACGATCATCAGCTCGATGAGCGTGAAGCCCTCGCGGCACCGCGCGGCGCGTCGGGTGGTCATGTCACTCTCGGGTTTGTGTAGGGAAGGGAACGAGCAGGGGGAGCCGGGGCCAGGCTCCGGCTCCCCCTGTCCACTTGACCTCAGGCCAGCCTCAGGCCGGCGGACCGGCCGTCAGGTCAGGAGGAGGCGGCGCCGGCATTCGGGCCGCTCAGCGGCGTGCCGGAGCAGGCGGTGCCCTTGTACATGTTGCGCGAGGCGTCCATGGCGCGCCCCTCCAGGCCGGCCGCGGTGCCCTTCGTGTTCGGCGTCGCCACGGCGCACATGGCCGTCGCGCTGGTCCCCGTCACCGAGAAGGTGAAGTACTCGGCCTGCGGGTCCTCCCAGCCGACCAGGAAGTCGGCGTTGGCCGGCGTGGCGAGGTTGGCCGTGTAGGTGTCCTTCTTCTGCTTGTACTGCTGCTCCAGGCCCCAGATCTGCTTGACGATGGACTCGGCCTCGGACTGCTTGGCGCCCTTGGAGACGTTGCTGAACTTGGGGATCGCGATCGCGGCGAGGATGCCGATGATGACGACCACGATCATGAGCTCGATCAGGGTGAAGCCCTTGCTGTTGCGAAGGTTCCGCATGGTGATGCTCCCGGGTGGGGTGAGTGGGGTTCCGCTGCCAGCACTTCCCGTGCTGCTGGCCGCTTCATAGGGCAACGGGTGTACCATCCGGGGGACGAGGATGCAAGTCATTGAAAAGGCATGTTTTGCGTTCTGAGTGCCGGTCGCCGGGGTGGGCCCGTGCCGCGCCATGATGCAAGATCCCTTGCACAGTGCAAGGGTGGCCCGGTGTACGCGGACCGGCCTTGCGCCGCACCCCCCGCCGGCCTATATGGAAGCCGGACCGCCGGACCGAAACCACCACGGAGCGAGCCCGCGTGAGCGACGCGAACATCAAGGACGTGACCATCATCGGTGGAGGCCCCACGGGGCTCTTCGCCGCTTTCTACGCCGGCCTGCGCGGCGTCTCCTGCCGGGTCGTCGACGCCCTCCCGCAGCTCGGGGGGCAGCTCATGGCCCTGTACCCGGAGAAGTACATCTTCGACGTGGGCGGCCTCCCCAAGATCCTCGCCAAGGACCTGGCGAAGAACATGATCGAGCAGGGGACGCAGTTCGGGCCGGAGGTGGTGCTGGAGACGGAGGTGCAGTCGCTGTCGCGGGAGGACGGCCACATCCGCCTGGGCACGCCGAAGGGCGACCTGCTCACCCGGACGGTGGTGATCACCGCCGGGAAGGGGGCGCTCACCCCGCGGGTGCTGGAGTGCCCGGGGTGGGAGGAGCTGTACCGCGCCCGCTCCGGCGTGTACACGCACGTGCACCAGCCGGAGGAGTTCCGCGGGCGCGGCGTCCTCCTGGTGGGGGGCGGCGACTCCGCCGTGGACTGGGCGCTCGGCCTCCAGGGGATCGCGCGCGAGGTGACGCTGATCCACCGCCGCCCGGAGTTCCGGGCCCACAGCGCCAGCGTCCGCGAGATGCGCGCGCTGGAGGCGGCGGGGAAGCTCACCATCCTCACCCCGTACGAGGTGCGCTCGCTGGAGGGGGAGGACGGGTGCGTGCGCCGGGCCACCATCTACGACAACACCACCAGCGAGGACCGGGTGCTGGACGTGGAGGCCGTGGTGGCCCTCCTCGGCTTCAAGCCCGACCTGGGCCCCATCGGGAGCTGGGGGCTGGAGCTGGAGAAGAACTCCATCCGGGTGTCGCAGGTCATGGAGACCAACGTCCCCGGCGTGTACGCCGCGGGCGACGTGGTCCACTATCCCGGGAAGCTGGAGCTGATCGCCACCGGCTACGGCGAGGCCGCCGTCGCCGTCAACAACGCCGTGCACTACCTGAACCCCAAGGCCCGCGTCAATCCGGGCCACTCCACCAACCTCAAGGTCTTCTCCCAGGAGGAGGGCGGGGAAGAATAGGGGACAGGGAGGGAACAGGGGACAGGGGACAGGGGACAGCGAGCAACTGCATGGATGCTCGGCCGGGTGTCACCTCGCATCGTGACTTGGTGGTCTGGCAGAAGGCCATGGACCTGGTAGTGCAGGTGTATCGACTGTCTGCGGCATTCCCGAGAGAGGAGACATATCGCCTCACGGCGCAGATCACGCGGGCGGCGGCATCGGTCCCGGCGAACATCGCGGAGGGGCATGCGCGCTCCACTTCCCGCGACTTCGCAAACTTCCTGTCGATCGCCAAGGGCTCCCTTATGGAGACAGAGACGTTCCTGATGCTTTCAGTACGTCTCGGATATCTCTCCGAAGACACCGCTACCCCGACGCTCCACCTGGTGACCGAGATCAGCAAGATGCTCACGTCCCTGCGCAACCGCCTGCGCTGATGTCGTTGCAGGCTGTCCCCTGTCCCCTGTTCCCTGTCCCCTCATGCAGTTAAGCGGGAGAGTCGCGCTCGTCACGGGGGGCGCGGTCCGCGTGGGCCGCGCCCTCTCGCTCGGGCTGGCGCGGGAGGGGATGCGCGTGATCGTGGGCTACGGCGCGTCCGAGGGACCCGCGCGGGAGGTGGTGGAGGAGATCCGGCGGGGCGGGGGAGAGGCCGCCGCCGTCGGCGCCGACCTGTCGCGGCCGGAGGAGGTGCGTCGGCTGGCGGACGGGGCGGAAGCCGCGTTCGGCGGGATCGACGTCCTGGTCAACAACGCCTCCGTCTTCCCCGCGGAGGGGTTCGAGGAGACGGACGAGGAGAGCTGGGAGCGGACCATGGGCGTCAACCTCAGGGCCCCCTTCTTCCTGACGCAGCGGCTCGCCCCGGGGATGCGGAAGCGGGGCGGGGCGTGCGTGGTCAACGTCACCGACCTGGCCGGGCTCCAGTCGTGGGAGGGGTACGCCGCGCACGGGATCTCCAAGGCGGGGCTGGCTCACTTCACCCGGGTGGCCGCCCGCGCCCTGGCCCCCGACGTCCGCGTCAACGCCATCGCCCCCGGCACCGTCCTCCCCCCCGAGGACTTCCCCGAGGAGGAGGTGCGGAAGCTCGCCGCGCGGGCGCCGCTGCGCCGCAACGGCTCCCCCGACGACGTGCTCCAGGCCCTCCTCTACCTCCTCCGCGCCGACTTCGTCACCGGCCAGGTCCTGGTGGTGGACGGCGGCCGCATCCTGCGGAGCTGACCCCGCTCCCGGAACAACCCCGCTTCCCGCCGGTACGACTACCCCTCCGGCCCCCGAGCGGGGCCCCGCTCTCCCCGGCAGCTCCGCAGGATGTCTCGCAAGCGCAAGTCCCGCCGCCGCGGCCGGGCCCCCTCCGGGGGCTCCGCGGGGAAGCGGGTCCTCCAGGTCCTCCTCTTCGTCCTCCTGCTCGGCGCCGTGGGCGCGGGCGGGGCGCTGCTCTGGCTCTGGCCGCGGTGCTCGGGCGCCGGGTGCCCGTCCGTGGAGTCGCTCCGCGACTACACCCCCCCGCAGGCCAGCCGCGTGTACGACCGCAAGGGGACGCTCCTGGCGCACCTGGCCCCCGAGCGGCGCATCGTGGTGCCGCTGGAGCGCATTCCCGAGCACGTCTCCGGGGCCTTCCTGGCGGTGGAGGACAAGCGCTTCTACCGGCACGGCGGGGTGGACTACCGGCGCGTCGCCGGCGCCCTGGCGCGCAACCTCCGCTCGTTCGACTACGACCAGGGGTTCAGCACCCTGACCATGCAGCTGGCCCGCAACGTCTTCCCGGAGCACCTGTCGCGGGAGAAGACGCTGCGCCGCAAGCTGTGGGAGGTGGTGCTGGCGCGCGACATCGAGCGCTCCTTCACCAAGAACGAGATCCTGGAGATGTACCTCAACCAGATCTACCTGGGGGAGGGGCTCTACGGGGTCGAGGCGGCGGCGCGCGGCTACTTCGGGAAGCCGGCCGCGGAGCTGACGCTGGCCGAGGCGGCGCTCCTGGCGGCGGTCCCCAAGGCGCCCACGCACTACGGCCCGCGCCGCAACCCCGACGCGGCGATGCGGCGGCGCGACCTGGTTCTGGGGCTCATGGCGGAGCAGGGGGTGGCCTCCCGCGAAGACGCCGAGGGCGCGAGGCTGGACCCGGTCCGCCTGGCACCCCCGCTGGAGGCGCGCGGGACGGCCCCGTACTTCGTGGCCGGGATCCGGCAGGCGCTCCGCGAGCGCTTCGGGCCGGAGGCGGACCGCATGGGGCTGCGCGTGTACACCACGCTGGACACGCGGATGCAGGCGTCGGCCGAGCGCGAGCTGCTCGCGCAGATCCGGGCCGTGGAGAGCGGGGAGCACGGCCGCTTCCGCCGCCGCTCCTGCGCGGAGCGGGTGGTGGGGGACGGGAAGAGCTGCCTCCAGGGGCTGTTCGTGTCCATGGACGCGCGGACCGGGGACGTGCTGGCCCTGGTGGGGGGGCGCGACTTCGGCGTCTCGCAGTTCGACCGGGTGACGCAGGCGCGCCGCCAGGCGGGCTCCGCGTTCAAGCCGTTCGTGTACGCCGCGGCCATCGCCAAGGGGATCCCCGTCTCCACGCCGCTGGTGGGCCCGGCCGCGGCCCCGCTCCGCTCCGACACCACGGGCGGGTACCGTCCCGCGGACGCGGTGGGGGACACGCTCTCGCTGGACATGCGCGGGGCGCTCCGCCTCTCTTCCAACCGGGCCGCGGTGGCGCTGGGGGAGCAGGTGGGGGTGACGCGGGTGGTGCAGACGGCGCACGACCTGGGGCTCACCACCCCCATCAAGGAGTACCCCTCCACCTTCCTGGGCGCGGCGGACGTCATCCCGCTGGAGCTGGTGGCGGCGTACTCCGCCTTCGCTACGGGGGGGACGCTGGTCCGGCCCCGGACGATCACCCGGGTGGAGGACGCGCGGGGCCGCGTGGTGTGGGAGGCCCCGGTGCGCCGGCAGCCGGTGCTGGCGCCGGGGGTGGCGTACCTCACCACCTCGCTGATGGAGGAGGTGGTGAACCAGGGCACCGGGTCGGGGGTGCGCCGGGCCGGGCTGTCGTACGACGTCCCCGCGGCGGGGAAGACGGGGACCACCAACGACGCGGCGGACGTCTGGTTCGTGGGGGTGACGCCGGACGTGGTGGCGGGGGTGTGGCTCGGCTTCGACCGCCCGCAGCGCATCCTGTCCGGGGCTTCCGGCGGCGGGCTGGCCGCCCCGGTGTGGGGGCGCGTGATGGCCGACTACTACACGCGCAACCCGGTCCCCGCGCGCTGGGCGCCCCCGGTCGACGTGGTCCCGGTGCGGATCGACCGGGAGACGGGGAAGCTGGCCACCGTCACCTGCCCGGGCGAGCAGGTCTCGTTCGAGTACTTCCTCGCCGGGACGGAGCCCGCGGAGAGCTGTCCCCTCCACCCGGACGACGGGGTGGACGGGTGGATCCAGCGGATGGCGCGGGGGCTGGGGGACTGGCTGGGCGGGCGCGAGGAGGAGCCCCGCCCCGAGCGCGAGCCCCCGCCGTTCCCGCCGCGGTAGGCCCGCGAAGCGGCGTGGCCGCGTTCGTGCAAACGCGCCGGGGCATGTACACGCCGAGCCCCGCGGTTCTGCTGGTGGACGACCGCCCCGTCAACCTGCTCGCCCTGGAGGAGGTGCTCGCCCCGCTCGAGCTGGATCTGGTGCGGGCCGGGTCGGGCGAGGAGGCGCTGCGGCGCGTCCTGGAACGGGACTTCGCCGTCATCCTGCTGGACGTGCAGATGCCCGGACTGGACGGCTTCGAGACCGCCCGGCTCATCAAGCAGCGCGAGCGGTCGCGCGCCGTCCCCATCCTCTTCCTCACCGCCATCGACACCGGCCCGGAGCGCATCCACCAGGCCTACGCCGCCGGCGGCGCGGACTTCGTCTCCAAGCCGTTCCACCCCGACGTGCTCCGCGCCAAGGTGGCCGTCTTCGCCGACCTGTTCGCCAAGACGCGGGAGGTGGAGCGCCTGGCGCGCGAGGCTGCCGCCGCGGCCGCCGAGCGCCGCGCCGCCGCGGAGCTGCGCGCCGCGTGGGAGGTGGCGCACGCGCGGGCCGCCGAGACGGCGGAGCTGAACACCCTGCTGGAGGAGCAGACGGCCGAGCTGGAGGAGGCCCTGGCGCAGGCCGAGGGGGAGCGCCGGGCGGCCGACGCGGCGAACCGGGCCAAGAGCCACTTCCTGGCCAACATGAGCCACGAGATCCGCACCCCCATCAACGCCATCGTGGGCTACACCGACCTGCTGGAGATGGGGCTCTCGGGGCCGCTCACGGAGAAGCAGCGCGCGCAGCTCGGGCGCATCAAGGCCAGCAGCGAGCACCTCCTGGGGCTGGTGAACGACATCCTCGACCTGTCCAAGGTGGAGGCGGGCGAGATGACCGTGGTGCGGGAGGAGGTGCCGGCCTGCGCCACGGCCGCGGGCGCGCTGGCGCTGGTGGTCCCGCAGGCCGAGGCCCGGGCCATCGACCTGTCCGACACCTCGGACTGCCGGCCGGACGCGGCCTTCCTGGGGGACGGGGACCGGGTGCGGCAGATCCTGGCCAACCTCCTTTCCAACGCCGTCAAGTTCACGGAGCCGGGCGGGAGCGTCACCGTGGCCTGCCGGGTGGCCCCTCCCGACGGCCCGGAGGCCCCCCGCGGGGAGGGGCCCTGGGTGGTGATGGAGGTGCAGGACACGGGGATCGGGATCGCCCCGGAGCAGCTCGCGCGGGTGTTCGAGCCGTTCGTGCAGGTGGAGGAGGGGCACACCCGCACGCGGGGAGGGACCGGGCTGGGGCTCACCATCTCCCGCCGCTTCGCGCGGATGATGGGGGGCGACCTCACCGTGAAGAGCGCCCCGGGCCGGGGCTCCTGCTTCACGCTCTGGCTCCCCGCCGCGCCGGACCCGGAGGAGCCGCGCCCCGCCCCGGAGCCGTGGCACGCCGGCGTGGGCGAGGTGCCGGGGCTCGCGGAGCTGGGGCGCCTCGTGGGGGAGCGCTCGGGCGAGCTGGTGCGGGCGCTCGGCGGCCGCCTGCGCGCGGACCCGGCCGTCCCCGGCGCGAGCGCGCTGGACGACGCGCAGCTCGAGGACCACATCGCCACCTTCCTCACCGACCTGGGGAAGGCCCTGGTCACCCTGGAGCAGGGGGGCGCCGAGCCCGAGCTGCTCCGCGCCGGGATGGAGATCCGGCGCCTGATCTCGGTGCGGCACGGCGAGCAGCGGGCCCGCCTGGGGTGGAGCGAGGACGAGATCCGCCGCGAGTACCGCATGCTGCGGGACGAGGTGGAGGCGCTGGTCCGGCGCGAGTGGTCCGCGCGCCCGGAGACCGACGTGGAGGAAGCTCTCGGCATCCTCCTCCGGCTGATGGACCGCTCGGAGCAGACGGCGCTGGAGGCGTGGGGGGAGGCGCGGGCGCGGGCCAGGTGAGCGGACGGGACGCAGAGAGTACTCTGGCTGCGAGCTTCCGTGCCGCTATATTCGTGCGTGGTGATTGACACTCAAGGAGGTGCCCCGTGGTGAGGTTCGCCATCGAGCTCGCTCAGGCCGAAGCCCAGCTCGCGAGGCTGGTCCAGGAGGTCGGGGCCGGTGCCGAGGTGGTCATTACACGCGACGGCGAGCCGGTGGCGCGGCTCGTTGCCGCAAGCGTGGAGGCTGTCCCGGACCGGGTGCCGGGGAGCGCGAAGGGACTGTTCACCGTTCCGGACGACTTCGACGCTCCGATGGACGACTTCCGCGAGTACTCCATCGAGACCCGTTCAACCGCCTGCTGATCGCACAGAGCCGTTCGGGACACTCCTTTCAGAAGCACCCAACCTCCTCCGGGGGGCATCACGCACGGTAACTACAGGTACGGTAAGCGATTGCGTGAGGGATGCGAGCCCGAAGGGGCGAGACCCGCGCGCTGTTTGCGCGGGGCTCGACTCCGTTGGACACGGTTGTATCGTGTCCTACGGAGCCGCAGCCCGACCCCGCGCCAGCGGGGGCACGCCTGAACTCCGCTCCTACGCCCTATTCAGCTGAATCTCGTATAAGATGGCCGTTGACAAGACCTTATGGGCGTGCTAGATTGGTTGCACGACATGGCGGAGAGCTTCATGTTTGAGCCGATAGTTTTGAAGCCGGGGGCTGAGCCGAAAGTGGACGTGGAGTCCTAGAGGGACATCGCGGAAGCTGGAGGGATGCCACCCACCGATACCCACGTATCTGGCTTCAAACACGCTCTCCGGTATGTCCTCGTCGCGGGGTGGAGCAGCCTGGTAGCTCGTCGGGCTCATAACCCGAAGGTCGCGGGTTCGAATCCCGCCCCCGCTATACGTCCGAACGCCCCCGTGCTGCTGTCAGCGCGGGGGCGTTCGTGTCTTCCGGTCCGCGGTCACGCGCCCTCCACCACCAGCGGCCGGAGCTGCGCGAGCACGTCCGCCGTGTCGTCCGCCAGGATCACCAGCAGGTCCCCTTCCTCCACCAGGTCGAGCGCGCGGGCCACGGCCTCGGGCTCGCGGAGCACGATTTCCCACCGGTCGGCGGGGAGCCCGCCGGCCTCCAGCCCCTCGCCGATCAGCCGCGACACCTCCCCGGCCGCCCTCCCGCGGCGGTAGCGGTCGTGCTCCTTCACGACGACGTGGTCCAGCCCGGCCGCGATCCCGCCCAGCTCGCGCAGGTCCTCGTCGCGGCGGTCGCCGGGCATGGTGACCACGCCCACCCGCCGCCGCGCGGGGAGCCGGAGCGCGAAGTCCACGATCGCGCGCACCGCCGCCGGGTTGTGCGCGTAGTCCACCACCACCGTCCCGCGGACGGTCCGCAGCACGTTCATCCGCCCGGGGGTGGAAGCGGCGGAGGGAAAGAAGGAGAGGAGCCCGTCGCGGACGGTGTCCACCGGCATCCCCCGGGAATACGCCGCGGCGACCGCGGCCAGGACGTTCTCCACCTGGAAGCGCGCGGCGCCCCCCAGCGTGAGCGGCACGTCCGCCACCGCCGCCACGGGGACGCGCTCCGCGCCGCGGCGGACCACGAAGGCTTCGCGCCCGTCCACCTCCTCCACCACCACGGCGACTCCGCCCGCGGCCAGGTGCTCCGCCACGGCCGGGTTCCGCTCCACCCGCAGGGAGGTCAGCACCACAGTACCGGGCGTCCGCTCGCGCATGGCGAGGACGAGGGGCTGGTCGGCGTTGAGGACGGCGTGGCCGCCGGGCTTCACGACGGAGGGGATCACCGCCTTGACCGCGGCGAGCTGCTCCACGGTGTGGATCCCCTTCTGCCCCAGGTGGTCCGCGCTGACGTTGAGCACCACGCCCACGTCGCAGGCATCGTAGCCGAGCCCGGAGCGCAGGATCCCCCCGCGCGCCGTTTCCAGCACCGCCACCTCCACCTTCGGGTGCGAGAGGACGATCCCGGCGGCGAACGGGCCGGTGAGGTCCCCTTCCAGGATGCGGTGCTCCTCGAAGTAGACCCCGTCGGTGGTGGTGAACCCCACCCGCTTCCCGCTCCGGCGGAAGAGGTGGGCGATCAGGCGCGTGGTGGTGGTCTTCCCGTTGGTGCCGGTGACGGCGATCACCGGGACCGTGGCCTCGCTCCCCGGCGGGTAGAGCATGTCCAGGATGGCGCCGGGGACGTCGCGCGGGGTCCCCTCGTCCGGGTGCGTGTGCATCCGGATGCCGGGGGAGGCGTTCACCTCGATGACCACGGCGCCGTTCTCGTCGAAGGGGACGGCGACGTCGGGGGTGAGCACGTCCAGCCCGGCCACGTCCAGCCCCACGGCCCCCGCCGCCAGCTCGCACAGCATCCGGTTGCGGGGGTGGATCTCGTCGGTGCGGTCCACGGAGGTGCCGCCGGTGGAGATGTTGGCGGTGGCGCGGAGCGGGACCCGCTCGCCCGCGGGGGGGACGGTGTCCAGCGTCCGGCCGCTGCGCGCCAGGAAGCGCTCCGTCGCGTCGTCCAGGGGGACGGGGCGCAGGGTGGCGCCGGGGTTGTAGGGGTCGCGCCTGGGGTCGAGGTTCACCTCCTCCGCCAGCTCGCGGAGGGTGCGGCGGCCGTCGCCCACCACGTGCACGGGGACGCGCTCCGCCACCGCCACCACCCGCCCGTCCACCACCAGCACCCGGTGGTCGCGCCCCTCCACGTACCGCTCCACCACCACCCTGGGGTGCTCGGCCGCGGCCACGGGCCAGGCGGCGCGCACGGCGTCGGCGTCGTCCAGCCGCCCGGAGACACCCCGGCCGTCGTTGGCGTCCAGCGGCTTCACCAGCACGGGGAAGCCCAGGTCGGCGGCGATCTCCAGCGCTTCCTCCGGGGTGCCGGCCACGCCGCCCTCGGGGACGGGGAGGCCGGCGCGCTCCAGGACGCGCTTGGTGCGGTCCTTGTCGGAGGTGACGTCGGTGGCGATGACGCTGGTGAGGTCGGTCATGGTGGCGTCCAGCCGCCGCAGCCCGCGCCCCAGGCCGAGCTGCACCACGGAGTCGCCGGGGAAGCGGCGCACCGGGATTCCCCGCCGCCGCGCCGCCTCCATCATCACCATGGCCGTGGGGCCGGGGCGGGAGGCGCGGTACACCTCGCGGAGCATCGCCACCACGCGCCCGGTCTCCGGGTCCTCGCCGCGCAGGGAGCGGCGCACCAGCGCCGCGGCCTCGTAGACGCTCTCGACGCCCGGCTCCTCCTCCTCGTAGTCGACCGCCAGCATCCACACGTCCCCGTCCCGGTGCGCGGAGGCGCTGAAGGAGACGGCGCACCCGGCCAGCGTCTGCAGCTCCAGCGCGACGTGCTCCAGGACGCGCGGCCACGCGGCTCCCCGCTCCAGCTCGCCGCCGGAGCGCTCGCGCAGGCCGGGAAGCGCCTGGAGGAGCCGGTCCGCGAACCCCTCCGCCTCCGCGGAGGTGGAGGGCGCGAGGCGGCCCAGCTCCACCTCGCACGCCACCACGGGGGCCGGGCGCCACGCGTTGGGGCCGCGGAGCGCGCGGGCGCCGCGGACGCGCAGGTCGTCCGCGAAGCCGGCGGGGGAGGGCGGGGGGGCGCTCATCGGCGGGCCTCCAGCACGAAGCGCACGAAGTCCGGGAGGCGGCGGATGTCGAAGGGCTTGGGGAGGAAGGCGTCGGCGCCGGCGCCGCGCCAGTGCACGTCCTGCTCGTCCGCGGAGCTGAAGAGCACCACCGGGACGCCCTCCAGCTCCAGGTCCATCTTCAGGGCGCGGCAGGCGTCGCGACCGTCCAGGTCGGGCATCATCACGTCCATCAGCACCAGGTCGGGGCGCTCGGCGCGGGCGAGGGCGATCGCCTCCACCCCCCCGTGCGCCCGCAGCACCTGGAAGCCGGCGTAGGTGAGCATGTCGGAGACGAGCGCCGTGATGGCGTGCTCGTCGTCCGCGACCAGGACGCGCTTCGCCGCCGGGTCCCGAGCGCTCAACGGGAGTGCCCCAGGCCGGTGAGCAGCATCTCGGAGTGGGTGAACGCCTTCCCCACGCTCATCCCTTCGCCGGTGATCCGGAGGTGCCGCAGCGAGTGGTCGTGCATCCGCGCGCGGACCTTGAGGACGGCGACGAGGCGGGTGAGCTCGCCCCTCTGCTCCACGTAGCGGAGGTGGAGCACGTTGTCCATGATGGCCGACAGGTCCTCCATCGGCATGTCGAAGTTGATCCCCGCGACGCGCGGGAGGTCCTGCAGCAGGATCGTGGTGACTTCCCGCTCCCGGAGAAGGTTGGCGAGCGAGGCGACGAAGGGGATCTCCCGCTCCCGGGGGATGACGGCGTGGCGCACGTCCTCCAGTGCGTCGATCACCAGCCGCCTGATGCGGTGCTCCTCGACCACCGCGAGCATCCGCTCGGCGACATCGTCGGCCAGCAGCTCCGAGGGGGCCTGCCAGTGGAGGTGGACCGTCCCCTGCTCCACCCCCTTCCGGAGCGGGAGGCCCACGCCGTCGGCCTTGCTCAGGAGGGCGTCGGGCGGCTCGTGGAAGCTGAGGAGGAGCCCGGGCTCCCCGGCCTCCGCGCCCGCGCTCAGGAAGGCGAGCCCCAGCAGCGTCTTCCCCGATCCCGGCGTCCCGATGACGAGAGTCGAGGAGCCCTTGCTCAGGCCCCCGCCCAGCATCTCGTCGAGCCCCTCGACGGCCAGCCCGGCGAGGGGCTCGTCGGCGAGGTCGGGCGTCTTCCCCACCACGTCCACCCTCCGCCCCGCGGTGAGCGACTCCAGCCGGGGATACAGCTGCAGCCCGTCGCCGGTGATCTCGAAGGTGTGCCAGCCGCGGATGTGGGCCACCCCGCGCAGCTTCTCCACCGAGAACATCCGCACCTTCCGCAGCCCCACGTCCTCGCTGCGCAGGTGGAAGATCCCGTCCGCGATGGTGAAGGTGGGGTCGGCGGCCATCCCCTCGTCGGGGTGGGTGAGGAGGAGGGTGGTGACGCCGGAGACGGCGGACTGCGCCTCCATCTCGTGCATGAAGCGCTGGTACTCCAGCTTCGACTCGGCGGAGACCTTGAGGGCGTGCACCCCGTCCAGGATCACCAGGTCGGGCCCGTGGTGCACGACGAGCCGGCTGATCTCCTCCCGGGCGCCCTGCAGCCCGCTCTTCGCCAGGACCGGGTACAGGCTGGCGTAGTAGAACGAGCCCGGCACGACCGAGGGGTCGAAGAAGCGGAAGGTGCGGGCCTGGGAGATCAGCGTCTGGTGGGTCTCCACCAGCGCGGTCAGGTAGAGCACCTTGCCGCCCCCGCGGATCAGGTGCGCGCCGATCTGGTGCGCCAGCACGCTCTTCCCCGCGCCGGGGCCGCCCAGCACCACGTTGAGCCCGCGCCTGCGCAGGCCGCCGCCCAGGAGCCGGTCCAGCCCCGGGACCCCGGTGGTCATCTGCTCCGTACCCTCGGCCCTCGTCTCGTCGCCCATTCCGCCACTCCCCTGGGTGGATTCCCCTACGTGGCCTCTCGGCCGGTCCTCAGCTCCACCTCGAACACGCTCCCCCGGCCCGCCTCGCTCCGCGCGCGGACCTCCCCGCCCATCAGGCGCACCAGCCGCCGCACGATCCCCAGCCCCAGCCCCGTCCCGCCCCGCGTGCTCCCCGCCTGCCAGAACGGCTCCCAGATCCGGTCCAGGTTCTCGGGGGTGATCCCGAGGCCGGTGTCGCACACCTCGAACACGACGCGCTCCTCCTCCACGCGCAGGACCAGGCACACCTCCCCGCTCTCGGTGAACTTGACCGCGTTCCCCAGGAGGTTGAAGAGCACCTGGCGCAGCTTGTTGGGGTCGGTCTCCACGACGGGCCCGGTCTCGGGCCCCTCCACCCGGAAGCCCAGCCCCTTCTGCACGGCCAGCGGCTCGATGAGCGCGGCGGTCTCCCGGGTCAGTACGCCCAGGTCGACCGGCTCGGACTTCACCCGCTCCCGCTCCGCGTCCAGGCGCGACAGGTTGAGCACCTGGTCCACCAGCGCGGCCATGTGCTTCGCCGCGCCCAGGATCTGCTCCGCGTGCCTCTTCGGCGCGCCGGTGATGGGCTCGGGGATCCCGTCCACCATCAGCTCGGCGAAGGCCAGGATGGCGGTGAGCGGGGTGCGGAACTCGTGCGACATGGCCGCCAGGAACTCCGACTTGACCTCGCTCGCCTCCCGGGCCTCGCGGTGCAGGCGGGCGTTCTCGATGGCGAGCGCCGCCTGGTCGGCGAGCTTGCGCGCCAGCCACAGGTCGTCCGGGGTGTACTTCCCCGGCTCGTCCCACCCCAGGCTGAGCGCTCCCATCACCCGCTCGCGGACGCGGAGCGGGACCACCATCAGCGAGCGGGGGGCCAGCTCGGCGTCGGCCCAGTCGCCGGGGTCGTCGATCTCGCCGGTCTCGGGGATCAGCTCGGGCCGGCCGGTGCGCAGGGCGCGCGCGACGGGGCCGGTGAGCGAGCCCGGGTCGAAGGGGCGGTCCTCCAGGTAGGCGCGGAGCGCGGCCTCGCGGGCGGCGTCGGCGTGCGCCACGCCGGGGCGCTCCACGCGCCCGTCCTCCTCCACCACGTAGACGATGCACGAGTCGGCCACCCGCGGCACGGCGAGGCGCGCGACGCTGGCGAGCGTGGTCGCGTACTCCAGCGAGCCCGCCAGGATCTCGCTGGCCTCGGCCAGGAAGGCGTTGCGGCGCTCGGCCACCTGGGCGTGCACCCGCGCCGCCTGCTCCTCCAGGAGGCGGCGGGTGGCGATCTCGGCGCGCTTCCGTGCCGTCACGTCGCGCAGGAGCCAGCGGAGCCCCACCACGCGCTCGCCGTCCGTGGCGGGGGCCACGGTCACCACCACGTCCACGGGGGAGCCCTCGGCGGGGGTGATCCGCGTCTCCCACTCCTCCTGAGGCTCCCGGCGGGCGAGCGCGGCGAGCTTCCGCTGGAGGGCGGCCCGGCGCGGGCCCGCCAGGAAGTCTCCCAGCGCCCGGCCGGCGAGCGCCGTCTCCGGCTCTGCCAGCAGCATGGACGCCGCGCGGTTGGACTCCAGGATGGTCCCCTGCGCGTCCGTGACCAGGTACGCCTCGGGAGCGAGCTGGAACAGCTCGCGGAGCTGCTCGCGCTCGGCCTCCACCTCGCGCCGCAGGGTGTCCAGCATCTCGCGCTGCACCTGGAGGTCTTCCAGGGCGCGGCGCAGCTCCTCCGGGGCGTCCTCCGCCCCGGCGCGCGCGCCGGCCACCCGGCCCGGGACCCGGTTCCCCTTCACGGCTCGCGCACGCTCATTCCGAGCCCACGTCGGGGGCCCCGTCCGTGGCCGCGCGCCGCAGCACCAGGAGCGAGCGCCCCGCCAGCTCCACCGCGGCGCCGACCTCGTGGATGGCCGGCCGCTGCTCGGCCAGGGGGACGCGCGTGTCCAGCACCTCCTCCCAGACGGCGGGGCGGGGCGTCGCCGGGACGGTGAACTCCACCGGCTCCGGGGCGGCGTTGAAGAGGAGGAGGAAGGTGTCGTCGAAGACGCGCTCCCCCTCGTCGTTCCACTCCATCATGGCGTCCCCGCCCAGGAGCATCCCGAAGGAGCGGACGAACGCCGTCTCCCAGTCGTCGTCGTCCATCTCCTTCCCGTCGGGGCGGAGCCACTTCACGTCCTCCAGCTCGGAGCCGCGGATCTTCTGCCCCTGGAAGAACTTGCGGCGGCGGAAGATGGGGTGCTCCCGGCGGAGCGCCGCCACCCGGCGCGTGAACTCCAGGAGGTCGCGGCGGGGCCCGTCCAGCTCCCAGTCGAACCAGGAGATCTCGTTGTCCTGGCAGTAGGCGTTGTTGTTCCCGCCCTGGGTGCGCCCCATCTCGTCGCCCCCGCAGATCATGGGGACCCCCTGCGACAGGAGGAGCGTCGCCAGGAAGTTGCGCTTCTGCTTCTCGCGCTGGCGGTTCACCTCGGGGTCGTCGGTGGGCCCCTCCACCCCGAAGTTGTACGACTGGTTGTCGTTGGCCCCGTCGCGGTTCTCCTCCCCGTTGGCCTCGTTGTGCTTCTCCTCGTACGACACCAGGTCGTGCAGGGTGAAGCCGTCGTGCGCCACCACGAAGTTGATGCTGGCGTTGGGCTTGCGGCCGTCCTCGGCGTACAGGTCGCTGGAGCCGGTGAGGCGGTAGGCCAGCTCGTTCACCCGCCCGGGATCGCTCTTCCAGTAGGCGCGCACGTCGTCGCGGTACTTGCCGTTCCACTCCGTCCAGAGCACGGGGAAGTTCCCCACCTGGTACCCGCCCTCGCCCACGTCCCACGGCTCGGCGATCAGCTTCACCTCCGAGAGCACCGGGTCCTGGTGGATGGTGTCGAAGAAGGAGGAGAGCCGGTCCACCCCGTGCTCCTCGCGCGCCAGGGTGGAGGCCAGGTCGAAGCGGAAGCCGTCCACGTGCATCTCCTGCACCCAGTAGCGGAGCGAGTCGTTCACCAGCTTGACGACCTGGGGGTGCCGGGCGTTCAGCGAGTTCCCGGTCCCCGTGTAGTCCATGTAGTAGCGGGGGGCGTCGGGGACCAGCCGGTAGTAGACCGGGTTGTCGATCCCCTTGAGCGAGAGGAAGGGCCCCAGGTGGTTCCCCTCGGCGGTGTGGTTGTAGACCACGTCCAGGATCACCTCGATCCCCGCGCGGTGCATGGCCTTGACCATGTCGCGGAACTCGCGCACCTGGCCGCCGCGGTCGCCGCTCCCGGAGTAGCGCGCGTCGGGGGCGAAGAAGTTGAGGGTGTTGTACCCCCAGTAGTTGGTGAGCCCCTTGTCCGCCAGGTACGAGTCGTCCACGAAGTCGTGCACGGGGAGGAGCTCCAGCGCGGTTACCCCGATGGAGCGCAGGTGCTCCACCACCGCCGGGTGCGCCAGCCCGGCGTAGGTCCCCCGCAGCTCCTCGGGTACCTCCGGGTGCCGCATGGTGAGCCCCTTGACGTGCGCCTCGTAGATCACGGTGCGGTGCCAGGGGGTGCGCAGCGGGCGGTCTCCCTCCCAGTCGTACGCGGGGTCCACCACCACGCCCTTGGGGACCCCCGCGGCGCTGTCCCGGTCGTCGCGCGCCAGGTCGCCCGCGTCGTGCCCCAGCGCGTACGAGAAGACGGGCTGGGACCAGTCCGTCTTCCCGGCCACGGCGCGGGCGTAGGGGTCCAGCACCAGCTTGGCGGGGTGGAAGCGCAGCCCCCGCTCCGGCTCGTACGGCCCGTCCACGCGGAAGCCGTAGAGCTGGCCGGGCCCGAGCCCCGGGACGTAGCCGTGCCAGACGTGCGCGGTCACCTCCCGGAGCCGCGTCCGCGCGGTCTCCTTCGTGGGGTCGTCGGAGTCGAACAGGCACAGCTCCACGCCGGTGGCGTTCTCCGAGAAGAGGGCGAAGTTGACGCCCTCGCCGTCCCACGTCGCCCCCAGCGGGGAGCGTCTCCCCGGCAGCACCCTGATGTCCACGCGCGTCTCCGGCTGAGTTTGGTCCGAGGCTGAAATCCCGGAAACCGCTGGCAAAGTCGGTGCCGGGAACAGAACCGCCCCGGCGCGCTCGCTGGCGCGCCGGGGCGGTTCCGCTCAGGGCGTCCCCGCCGTCCCGTCGCGGGCGCGGGGGAGGGTGAGCGTGAAGGTGGACGCTTCCCCGGGCGTGCTCCGCGCCGTCAGCTCCCCCGACATGGCGCGGGCCAGCTCGCGGCTGATGGCCAGCCCCAGCCCCACCCCCTGCTGGCTCCCCTCCGCCAGCCCCCCGCGGCGGTCCACCTGCACGAACGGGTCGAAGATCACCTCCAGCTTGTCGGCCGGGATGCCGCGCCCCGTGTCCGAGACGCGGACGTGCACCCGGTCGCCGTCGGCCTGGGCGGCGACGGTGATCCGCCCCCCGCGCGGGGTGAACTTCACCGCGTTGGTGAGGAGGTTGATGAGGATCTGCTGGATGCGCTCGGGGTCGCCCAGGGCGGCCAGCCCGGGCGCGCACGCCTCGCACCGGAAGACGAGCTCCTTGGCGCTCACCTGCGGGGCGATGAGCGGCTCCACCGCTTCCAGGAGCCTCGAGACCGGGACCTCGGCGGACTCGATCTCCAGCCGCCCCGCCTCCAGCTTGGCGAAGTTGAGCACGTCGTTGATCAGCGAGAGGAGGACCTCCTGGTTGCGCTTGACCCGCCCGAGCGCCGCCTGCTGGTCGTCCGTGACGGTGCCGTGGATCCCCATGCTCAGCAGCTCCACGTAGCCGGCGATGGCGTTGAGCGGCGTGCGGAGCTCGTGGCTCATGCTGGCCAGGAACTCGCTCTTGGCGCGGTTCGCCTCCTCCGCCAGGTCGCGCGCGCTCTCGGCCTCGGCGAGGAGCTGCTCGCGCTCCACCTCCGCCTCCCTGCGCTCGGTGATGTCGATGACGGAGCCGACGTAGCCCAGGAACTCGCCCGCGGTGCCGAAGCGCGGCGCCGCGGCGTCGATCGCCCACCGGTACTCGCCGTCCCGCCGCCGCAGGCGGTACTCCAGGCCGAAGGCCTCCCGCCGCTCGTTGGCGGCGGCGAAGACGTCGTGCGCGCGCCGCTGGTCCCCGGGGTGCGTGGCGTCGACCCACCCGAACCCCAGCGCCGTCTCGGGCGTCTGGCCGGTGAAGTCGTACCACTGCCGGTTCAGGTAGACGCAGTGTCCGGAGGGGTCCGTCACCCAGATCATGACCGGGGCGTTGTCCGCCATGTTGCGGAACCGCTCCTCGCTCTCCCGCAGCTCCTCGTTGGCGCGCTGCAGCTCGTCGTACGCGCTCTCCAGCTCCGCCTGCACCGCCTCCAGGTGGGCGGCCTGGGTCTGGAGCTCCTCCGTCTGCATCTCCAGCTCCGTCGCCTGCTCCTGCAGCTGCTCCTTGGCCTCCAGCGCCTCGTGGTAGTGGCGCGAGATCTCCTCGGCCGCCTCGCGGCGCACCCGCGACAGCTCCAGGTGGGCGCCGACCTTGGCCAGCAGCTCCCGGGCGGAGAAGGGCTTGACCAGGTAGTCGTCGGCGCCCGCCTGCATCCCCTCGATCCGCGACTCCTCCCCCGCGCGGGCGGAGAGGAGGAGGACGGGGACCTCGCGCGTGCGGGGGTCCGCGCGGAGCGCCTGGAGCAGCTCGAACCCGTCCAGCCCGGGCATCATCACGTCGGAGAGCACCAGGTCCGGCCGGCGCTCCAGGGCGGTGGCGAGCGCGGCGGTCCCGTCGGGGACGGCCACGACGTTCCACCGCTGGCCGAGGAGGCGCTTGAGGTAGCCGCGCATGTCCGCGTTGTCGTCCGCGAGCAGCACCGTGGCGCGCTCCCGCGGTGCTGCCGCGGCCGGCGCGGCCCCGGGAGCGATCCCGTCCGGGACCGCGGAGGACGGCGGCGCGTCCTCCCCGGGAATCCAGCGGAGGGCCTCCTCCACGAAGGCGGAGGCGCTCCGCGTCCCGGCCTCCAGCGGCTGCGCCCTCGCGATCCGCTCCCCGGGGAGGTGGCGGGACCCGGTGGGGAGGCGCACGGTGAAGACCGTGCCCTCGCCCTCCGCGCTGTGCACCGCGATGGCGCCCCCGTGCAGCGCCACCAGCTCCTGCACCAGCGCGAGGCCGATCCCCGTCCCCTCCTGCGTGCGCGAGCGCGCGCCCCTGACGCGGTGGAAGCGGTCGAAGACGTGCGGGAGCTCCCCCTCCGGAATCCCGGTCCCCGTGTCCCGCACCCTCAGCTCCACCTGGCCGCCGGCCGGGGCCAGGGAGACGGACACCTCGCCCACGAAGGTGTGCTTGAAGGCGTTGGAAAGGAGGTTGAGGACGATCTTCTCCCACATGTCCCGGTCCACGTACACCGGCTCCGGGAGCGGCGGGAAGTCGAGCGCCAGGCGCAGGCCCGCGCGCTCCATCGCCGAGCGGAAGAGGCTGGCCAGGTCGCGCGTGTACGCGGCGAGGTCCACCGGCTCGAAGGACGCCTGCACCCGGCCCGCCTCGATGCGGGAGAACTCCAGCAGGGTGTTGACCAGCTTCTGGAGCCGCAGCCCGTTGCGCTGCACCGTGTCCCAGCGCGCGCGGTCGTCCTCGGAGAGCGCGGGGTCGGAGAGGGCTTCCTCCGCGGGCGCGGCGATCAGGGTGAGCGGGGTGCGGAACTCGTGGGAGATGTTGCTGAAGAAGGCCGTCTTCGCCAGGTCCAGCTCCGACAGCGCCTGCGCACGCCGCCTCTCCTCCTCGTACGCCCGCGCGTTGGCGATCGACGTGGCGATGTGGTCGGCGGCACGCTCGAAGAACGCGCGGTACTCCTCGTCGAGGGCGCGGCGCGGGCTGATCCCCGCCACCAGGAAGCCGGCCGGGCTCCCCAGGCGGGTCGCGAGGGTGATCGGCACGACCAGCGCCCGCTCGGTCGGCTCGGGCCACGGCCCCCCCGGCGGCGGCGCCGTGAACCGCTCCGCGGCGCCCTCGACGAGCTCGGCCCGGCCGGTCTCCAGGACGGAGGCGAAGGGCCACGGCGCGCCGGCGTCCGCCACGCGCACCGCGGCGGAGCCGGCCGGACCGTCGGGTGTGACGCCGGCGGCGCCCGTGAGCCGCGCGAGCGGGTCTCCGCTCTCCGTGTCGAGCAGGTAGAGGAGGCAGAACGGCACGTCCGCCGAAGCCGTTCCGAGCGCGTCGGCCGCGAGCCGGCAGGCCTCCTCCGCGGACTGCGCTCCCGCCGCACGCTCGGCGAGCCCGCGCAGCACGCGCGTCCTCCGCTCCCCGACCACGCGGAAGGTGGTCTCCACCACCGCGTTGAAGATCCCCTCGACGCGGCCGCCCTCTCCCAGGATCGGGCTGAAGGTGAAGTTGAAGTAGCACTCCTCCGTGTAGCCATGCCGGTGCATGGGGAGCAGCTCGTCCTCCTGCCAGATCCCCTCGCCGGTCGCGAAGACGTGCTCGAAGAGCGGGCCGATCGTGTCCCAGATCTCGGGCCAGACCTCGCGTCCGGGGCGACCCAGCGCCCAGGGGTGCTTGGCGCCGGGGATCGGACTCCACGCGTCGTTGTAGAGGAGGGCGAGCTCCGGGCCCCAGTAGAGGGCGATCGGGTAGCGCGAGTTGAGGCAGATCCCCAGCGCCGAGCGCAGGCTCTGCGGCCAGCTCTCCACCGGGCCGAGCGGCGTGGACGACCACTCGTGCGCGCGCATGAGCGCGCCCATCCCGCCGCCGCCGGAGAGCGCCGGATCGGAGAGTGGGCCCGGCCGCTGGACGTCTTCGATCATGAGCTTCCGTGGGAGCCCGCGCGCGGCCGCTAGACCGCGCCGGCCTGGCCCACCGTGCTCTCCGCCGTCTCCAGCACCGGCGCCTCGGCCGCGTCGACGCCGTGCTCCGCCAGCCAGCGCTCCGCCTCCAGGGCGGCCATGCACCCCGTGCCGGCCGCGCTGATGGCCTGCCGGTAGTAGTCGTCCATCACGTCGCCGGCGGCGTAGACCCCCTCCACGCTGGTGCAGGTGCGCCAGGGCGTGGGGACCCGGATCCAGCCGCGCTCGCTCAGCTCGAGCTGCCCCTTGAGGAAGTCCGTGTTGGGGGTGTGCCCGATGGCCACGAACAGCCCGCCCACCGCCATCTCCCGGCGCTCCCCCGTCCGGGTGTCCTCCAGCAGGAGGCCGGTGATCTCGTCGTCGCCCAGCACGTCCACCACGCGGGTGTTCCACTCCACGCGGATCTTGTCGTGGGCCAGGGCGCGGTCCACCATCACCTTGGAGGCGCGGAACTCGTCGCGGCGGTGGACGAGGACCACCTGGCCGGCGAACTTGGTGAGGTAGGTGGCCTCCTCCATCGCCGAGTCGCCGCCGCCGACCACCGCGAGCGTCTTGCCGCGGAAGAAGGGGAGGGCGCCGTCGCACACCGCGCACGCCGAGACGCCGCCTCCGGTCTGGGCCAGGCGGAGCTCGTTGGGGAGGCCGATCCAGTTGGCGCGGGCCCCGGTGGCCACGATCACCGCCAGCGCCTCGATCTCGTCCGACCAGGTGGGCTTGAGGCGCAGCGGGTACTGGCTGAAGTCCACCGAGGCGATGTTCTCCATCACCACGCGGGTGCCGAAGCGGACGGCCTGCTCCTTCATCCGGTCCATCAGCTCCTGGCCGCCGACGCCCTCGGGGAAGCCGGGGAAGTTCTCGATGTCGGTGGTCCACATGAGCTGGCCGCCGGGGATCATCTCCCGGGAGGGCTCGCCCTCGTAGACCACGCGGGTCCAGGTTGGCGCGTGCGGCGTAGACCGCGGCGGTCCAGGCGGCGGGGCCGGAGCCGATGATCACGAGGGTTTCGCGCTTGCGTTCCGGCATCGTTGTTTTCGAGGTCGTGTTTTGGCGTTTGGGGCCGCTCCGGAGCCCGGCCAGACTGCGGCCGGTCTCCTCCGCGGGGACGGTGAGCCTCGCGAAACAGCCCGCGAGTCTCCCCG
The DNA here is from genome assembly GCA_963733105.1 of uncultured Gemmatimonadales bacterium. Lineage (GTDB taxonomy): Bacteria > Gemmatimonadota > Gemmatimonadetes > Longimicrobiales > Longimicrobiaceae > JAFAYN01. The sequence continues at coordinate 216,723 of CAVTCB010000024.1, forward strand.
TCCCGGAGTGAGCCAGCCGAAACGGCCCGGCTGTCTCCCTCCGCACAATCTTTTATGGGTACGGCGAACTGCTCCTGCGCGGGGCAAGTATAACGCCGCCCCTCACCCCCTTGCTACCCGCTCCTCGCCGTGCCGTTCTCCCCTCCCCCCTTGTGGGGGAGGGGTCGGGGGAGGGGGGTCCGACGGGCGCGCCGAGCCCACCGTTCACCTCGTCGTTCTCCCCCTCTCCCGCTTGCGGGGGAGGGGGCCGGGGGGTGAGGGGGATCCCGCCGGGCGAGCCTCCCTCAGTCCTCCTCCCCCGGGTCCGTCGTCTCCGGGGCCTCGCCGGTGGGGATCTCGGCGCGCACGCGGGTGCCCGCGCCGGGGCGGCTGTCCACGTCCACCCGGCCGCCCAGGTAGGCGGCGCGCTCCTGCATCCCGAAGAGCCCCAGGCCGCGGCGGTCCCCGGCCAGCACCGCGGGGACGTCGAAGCCCGCGCCGTCGTCCTCCACCTCCGCGGTCACGCTCTCCGGGCCGCGGCGGAGGCGCACCGTCGCACGGCCCGCGTGGGCGTGGCGCACCACGTTGGAGAGCGCCTCCTGCACGATGCGGTACACCGCCAGCTCCGCCTCCGGCGTCAGCACGTCGTCCAGCGGGTCCGCCTCCACCCGGATGGCGATCCCCACGCTCTCCGACAGGTTGCGCGCGTGCTGCTCCACCGCCGGCCCCAGCCCCAGCTCGTCCAGCGCCGGGGGGCGGAGGCCCCGCGCGAAGCGGCGGACCCCCTCCAGCGACTCCCCGATCTCGCGGCGCATGTCCTCCAGCAGCGCGTCCAGCGCCTGCGGGTCCTGCGAGTTGCGGACGATCCGCACCCGGATCAGGAGCGCCGCCAGGAGCTGCGCCGTCTCGTCGTGCAGCTCCCGCGCGATCCGCTTCCGCTCCTCCTCCGCCGCCTGGAGCGCCCGCACCGCCACGTCGCGCAGCCGCTGGCGGTACGCCGCCGCCGTGTCCAGCATCCCGTTGAAGGTGCGCGTCAGGCGGTCCAGCTCCCGGTCCGCCACCGGCGAGCGCGGCGCGCGGGCGTCCAGGTTCCCCGCCTGCACCCGCGCCGCCGTCCGCTCCAGCAGCTCCAGCGGGGAGAGCGCCAGGCGCAGGATCAGCGCGTTCACCAGCACGCTCAGCACCAGCCCCCCCAGCACCAGCACCCCCACCAGCTCCAGCGTGGAGCGCTCCGGCGAGGCGCGCACGTAGCTCGCCGTCACCCACGTCCCCGCCACCGTCCCCAGCGCCACGATCAGCGCGTTGGCGATGAGGATCTTGTAGAAGAGGGGGACGCGGAGGAGCGCCCGCACCAGCGGGGGGAGGGGCGGGCGGCGCGCCCGCGCGTCGGGAGGGGGATCGGTCATGCGGAGCAAGCTACCCTCCCGCGCGCCGCGGCTCAAGCGAGGCGGCCCTTGCACGGCGCACACGGATGTCTCCAGAATACGGGACACCCCGTTCCCCAGACGACCCGATGTACGAACGTCCGTCCGCCGGCCCCGTCCGCGCCCTGCTCCTCCTCGCCGCCGCCGCGTCCGCGGGCGCCGCCCTCCCCGCCGCCGCGCAGACCCCCGCCGACACCGCGCGGGCCGACAGCGGCGCCGTGCGCCTGGAGGGCGTGGTCGTCCGCGCCGCGCGCTCCGCCGCCGTGGTCGGGGGCGCGGGGGCCGTGCGCCTGCGCGTGGACTCGCTCCCCGTCCCCCCCGCGCCGCGGCTGGACCAGGTTCTCCGCGAGACCCCCTTCGTCCGCGTCCGCGACAACTCCCGCGGCGAGGTGGAGCTGTCGCTGCGCGGCTCCGACTCGCGCCAGGTGGCGGTGCTGGTGGACGGCGTCCCTCTGACGCTGGGGTGGGACGACCGCGCCGACCTGTCGCTGGTCCCCATGACCGGGGCCGAGGGGCTCACCCTGGTGCGCGGCGTCCCCTCCGTCCTGCACGGGCCCAACGTCCTGGGCGGGGTGGTGGAGGTGGGGGTGGGGCGCGCCCCCTCCGGCCCGGAGCGGGAGTCGCTCCGGGTGAGCGCGGGGGTGGACCACCACGGCGGGCGCTCCCTGGCGGCGAGCGTGGCGGCGCCGCTGGCGCTGGGCGCGGGGGAGACCACGGTGCGCGCCGGGGGCGGGTACGCCTCGCGCTCCGGCGTCCCCCTCCCCGGCGGCGTGGCCGACCCCGGCGCCGACGACGGGCTCCGCGACAACAGCGACCTGGACCGGGCCGACGCCTTCCTCGCCCTGCGCCACCGCGCGCCGGGCGGGGCGTGGGCCTCCTTCTCCGGCTTCGGCTCGCGCGCCGAGCGGGGGACCCCGCCCGAGCTGCACCTGGCCGCCCCGCGCTTCTGGCGCTACCCCGCGGCCGACCGCTGGCTGGCCGCCGCCTCCGCCGGGACGGGGATGCGCCGCACCCCGCTGGGCGAGGGCGACCTGGAGGCCTCCTTCGGGTGGGACGAGGGGCGCACCCGCATCGAGAGCTTCCGGAGCCGCGCCTACGAGGAGGTCGCCGGGCGCGAGGAGGGCGACGACCGCACCCTCTCCCTCCGGCTCCTGGGCGACCACACCCTGGGCGGGGCCGCCGACCTGCGCGCCGCCCTCACCCTGGCCGACGTGCGCCACCTGGAGCGGCTGGAGCCCGGGAGCGAGGCGCGCTACCGGCAGCGGCTGTGGAGCGCCGGCGCCGAGGCGGAGCGCCGCTTCCTCGCCGCGGGCGGCGTCCCCCGGCTGACGGTGACCGCGGGCGCCAGCGCCGACGGCGCCGACACCCCCGAGACCTCCGACAAGCCGCCGCTGGGCGCGCTCCGCGACTGGGGCGCGCGCCTGGGCGCCACCCTGGCCCTGGGCGCCGACGCCCGGCTGCACGCGGGCGCCAGCCGCCGCGTCCGCTTCCCCTCGCTGCGCGAGCTGTACTCCGGCGCGCTGGGCCGCTTCGCCCCCAACCCCGACCTCCGCGCCGAGGCGCTCCTGGCCGCCGAAGCGGGGGGCACGGCGCAGCTCGGTCCCCTCCAGCTCCAGGCCGTCGGCTTCCACCACCGGCTGGAGGACGCCATCGTGCGGGCGAGCGCGGGGGGCGGGCGCTTCCGCCGCGAGAACCGCGACGAGGTGCGCAGCACCGGGGTGGAGCTCCTGGCCGACTGGCGGGGCGGGGCGGCCGCCCTCACCGGGAGCCTCACGCTGCAGCGCGTCCGCGTGCTCGACCCCTCGGTGGCCGAGGGCTCGCGGCGTCCCGAGTACCAGCCCGCCGCCGTGGGCGGCGTCGACCTGGCCCTCCCGCTGGCGCTGGGGATCGTCGCGGAGGCCGGGCTGAAGGGGACCGGCCGCCAGTGGTGCGTCCACCCGGAGCAGGGCGGGGAGGTGTCCATCGCCCCCTCCGCCCGCGCCGACCTCCGCGCCGGGCGCGCCTGGGGGCTGCGCGGGGCCGGTGCGCTCGCACGGACGCTGCGCGCCTTCGTGTCGCTGGACAACGCCGCGGACGCCGCGGTCTACGACCAGTGCGGCCTCCCGCAGCCGGGACGGACGCTGCGCCTGGAGCTGCGCATCGAGTAGAAGCTCGGACGGGACCCCTTCCCAACCCACACCAACCGGAAACCGACATGCCTCAAGTCCGGAGGTACGCCCCGCGGTGGGCGGGCGCCGCGGCGCTCGCCCTGCTGGCGTGCGCGCCCGACCCGCTCCTCCACGCCCAGGGCGGGGGGCGCACCGCCGCCGCCCCCGCCGCCACGGCGGCGTACGACACCTCCCTGTTCTCCGCGCTCCGCTGGCGCAACATCGGCCCCAACCGGGGCGGGCGCTCCATCGCCGTCGCCGGCAGCTCCCGGCGGCCGCTGGAGTACTACTTCGGCGCCACCGGCGGCGGGGTGTGGAAGACCACCGACGGGGGGACCACCTGGCGCGCCGTCTCCGACCGGGGCTTCCGCTCCTCCTCCGTGGGCGCGCTCGCCGTGTGCGAGGCCAACCCCGACGTGGTGTACGCCGGGATGGGCGAGGTGCAGCTCCGCGGCAACATCATGCAGGGCGACGGCCTGTACCGCAGCGCCGACGGCGGGAAGACGTGGACCCACGCCGGCCTCGCGCAGACGCAGGCCATCGGCCGGGTGCGCGTGCACCCCACCGACTGCGACCGCGTGTACGTGGCCGCGCTGGGGCACCCCTACGCCCCGCACCCCGACCGCGGCGTCTTCCGCACCACGGACGGGGGGAAGACGTGGACCAAGACGCTGTTCCGCGACGAGCGCACCGGCGCCGTGGACCTGGTCCTGGACGCCAAGAACCCGCAGACCCTGTACGCCTCCACCTGGGAGGTGAACCGCACCCCCTGGTCGCTCTCCAGCGGCGGCCCCGGGAGCGGGATCTTCAAATCCACCGACGGCGGGGAGAGCTGGACCGAGCTGACCCGCAACCCGGGGCTCCCGCGGAGCATCCTGGGGAAGGTGGGGATCTCGGTGTCCCCCGCCGACTCCAACCGGCTGTACGCCATCGTGGAGGCCGACTCCGGCGGCGTCTTCCGCTCCGACGACGCGGGCGCCACCTGGACCCGCGTCAACGACGAGCGCAAGCTCCGCCAGCGCGCCTTCTACTACACCCGCGTCTACGCCGACCCGCAGGACAAGGAGACCGTCTACGTCCTCAACGTGGCCTTCTGGAAGTCGGTGGACGGGGGGAAGACCTTCACCGCCATCCGCACCCCGCACAGCGACAACCACGACCTGTGGATCGACCCCGCCAACCCGAAGCGGATGGTGCAGGGGAACGACGGGGGCGGGAACGTCAGCGTCAACGGGGGGGAGAGCTGGACCGAGCAGGACTACCCGACCGCGCAGATGTACCACGTGGTCACCACCAAGCACTTCCCCTACCACGTCTGCGGCGCGCAGCAGGACAACTCCACCGTGTGCGTCCCCAGCGACGGCAACGGGAGCCAGATGTACGCCGTGGGCGGCGGGGAGAGCGGGTACATCGCCCCCGACCCGCGGAACACCGACGTGTTCTACGCCGGGAGCTACGGCGGGCTGCTGACCCGCTTCGACCGCTCCACCAACCAGCGCCGCAACATCCAGGTGTGGCCCGAGAACCCCATGGGGCACTCCGGCCAGGACATCCGCGAGCGCTTCCAGTGGACCTTCCCCATCGTCTTCTCCCCGCACGACCCGCGGGTGATCTACACCGGCTCGCAGCACCTGTGGCGCACCACCAGCGAGGGGCAGAGCTGGGAGCGGATCTCCCCGAACCTGACGCGCTCCGACCCCCGCACGCTGGGCCCCTCCGGCGGGCCCATCACCCTGGACCAGACCGGGGTGGAGACGTACGCCACCCTCTTCACCGTGGCCCCCTCGCGCCACGAGGCGGGGACGATCTGGGTGGGCTCCGACGACGGGGTGGCCAGCATCACCCGCGACGGCGGCGCCACCTGGGAGCGGGTGACCCCCGCCGGGCTCCCCGAGCTCTCGCGGATCTCGCTGATCGAGGCGTCGCCGCACGCCCCCGGCCGGGCCTACCTGGCCGCCAACCGCTACCAGCAGGACGACCGCGCCCCGTACCTCTTCCGCACCGAGGATTTCGGGAAGACGTGGACCCGGATCACCGACGGCATCGCCGACGGCGACTTCCTCCGCGCCGTGCGGGAGGACCCCGCGCGCGCCGGTCTGCTCTACGCCGGGACGGAGAACGGGCTGTACGTGTCGTGGGACGACGGGGCGCACTGGCAGCCGCTGCGCGCCAACCTCCCCGTCACCCAGGTGGCCGACATCGTGGTGGAGGCCAACGACCTGGTGGTGGGCACGCACGGGCGCTCGTTCTGGGTGATGGACGACATCGCCCCGCTGCGGCAGCTCGACGCGCGGGTGGCGCGCGCCGCGGCGCACCTGTACCGCCCCACCGACCCGGTCCGCGCCGTGGGGCAGGGGGTGGCGGTCTACTACCACCTGGCCCGGCCGGCACGGCAGGTGACGCTGGAGTTCCTGGACGCGCAGGGGCGCGTGGTGCGCACCTTCCGCGGGAGCTCGGCCGACTCCGCAGCCCGCCCCGCCGCGGGCGGCGGTGACGACGACGACGACGCCCCCGCCACCCCGGCGGACCCGAAGGCGCCCGCCAAGGCGGGGCTGAACCGCTTCGTCTGGAACCTGCGCGTCCCCGGCCCCGCCACCTTCCCGGGGATGGTGCTGTGGGCCGCGGGGAGCAACGGGCCGCGGGTGCCGCCGGGCGCCTACCGGGTGCGCCTCACGGCGGACGGCGTGGTGCAGACGCAGGACTTCAACGTGCGCATGCACCCGCGGCTCACCGGCGTGACCGAGGCCGACCTCCGGGCGCAGCACGAGCTGGCGCTCCGGGTGCGCGACCGGACCAGCGAGGCCAACAGCGTGGTGCTCCGCGTCCGCGACCTCCGCGCGCAGATCGACGACCGCGTGAAGCGCGCGAGCGACCCCGGGATCGCCGCGGCGGCCGACTCGCTCCGGGCGCGGCTGGCGTCGGTGGAGGAAGCCGTCTACCAGGTGCGGCTGCAGAGCAACCAGGACCCGCTCAACTACCCGATCCGCCTGAACAACAAGCTGGCGGCGCTGCTGGGTGTCATCGAGAGCGCCGAGGCCCGGCCCACGGAGCAGACGGTGACGGTGTTCGAGGAGCTGTCCGGGCGGCTGGACGTGGAGCTGGGGCGCCTGCGGCAGGTGATCTCTTCGGACGTGGCCGCGTTCAACGCGCGGCTCCGTGCCCGCCGCCTCCCGCCGGTGGACGCCGCGCGCCCGGTGCCGACCCCGGAGCAGCAGGCGGCGGCTGCCCGGCCGTCGGGCGAGGAGGAAGAGGAGGGCGAGCAGAAGGACTGGTGAGGGAGGTCGGGCTGTGTAGACAAGCCCCCATGCACGACGGGGCGGCTCCGCGAGGAGCCGCCCCGTCGCTTTTTCGTGCAGGCGGGCTCCGCAGGCCCTCACCCGCTCGCTTAGGCTCGCACCCTCTCCCAATTCTGGGAGAGGGTTGAAAAAGCCAGGAAACGTCGCAGTTCTCCCCTCCCCCCTTGTGGGGGAGGGGCCGGGGGTGGGGGGTACCGACGACGCGCACCGAAGTCCAGGAATGCGTCACCCCCTCTCCCAGCATTGGGAGAGGGGGCCGGGGGGTGAGGGCCCCGCGGTCAGGCCTCTGCGCCCGCGCTCCCCCCCTTCGGGTCGTCCCGCCCGTGCGCGGAGGCGGGCGGGTGCGTGGCCTCCACGGCGGTGAAGGCCTCCAGGATCTTGTAGGTGTGCGAGGCGCCCTTCGCCACCGTCCAGGAGTCGCCCGGCTCCAGGAGGACCATCTGCCCCTCCAGGTGGAGCTCCGCGCGGCCGGAGATCACGTAGCCCACGGTCTCGTAGTCGCGCGCCGTCTCGGGCTTGGGGTCGCCGGGCTCCTGGCCGTCCCACATCCGCATGGAGATCCCCACGCCCGCCGCCAGGTACTTCTGCCCCATCTCGCCGCGCGGCGAATTCGCCGAGCTCACCTTGTGGATGCTCTTGTCCCCCATGGTCCTCTCCGTTCCACGTTCGTCGTTCCGCCGCCCCCCGCAGGCGCCGGGCCCGGGTCCCGGGGGCGCCCAGCCGGAGCACGCTCCGTGCCCGCTACGCCGTCGCCACCACCGGGCGCGGCTCGCGGTCGGCGAGCAGGGCGACGATCGCCTCCAGCTGCTCCCGGTCCGTGTCGTCGAAGGCGGCGGGGATCGTGCTGTCCACGTCCAGCACCGCGATCAGCTCCCCCGCGCGCGTCGAGGACGGGAACCACGATCTCCGACGCGGAGGCCGCGTCGCAGGCGATGTGGCCGGGGAAGGCGTGCACGTCCGGGATGACCACGGTGCGCCGCTCGGCCGCGCAGGCGCCGCACACCCCCCGCCCGAAGCGGATGCGCAGGCACCCCAGCGTCCCCTGGTACGGCCCCACCAGCAGCTCGTCCGCCGAGACGCGGCGGTAGAAGCCCGTCCAGAAGTAGTAGGGGAAGGCGTTGTGCAGCAGGCACACCACGCTGGTCATGCACGCCAGCAGGTCCGCCTCCCCCTCGATCGTCGCCTCGACCTGCGCCCGGACCGTCCGGTAGCGCTCCGCCTTTGCCTCCGCGGAGAGCCGCAGCTCCCCCGTCCTGTCCGCGACGAACGTGTACTCGGCCATGAATCCCTCTCCTGCGTGTGCCCGTGTGCTCGTGGGGTCCGGCCGACAACATAACATGCCGGCGAAGCGGCGCATCGAAACACTTGCGGGGACCGGGCGCGCGGAGTAGGGTGGAATGTCCGAAAACTGGCGGCCGTACTCGCCCGCCTTTCACCCCGGCAGGAGAATCCACCATGGCCCGCACCGCCCGGTTTCTCTTCGCCGCCGTCCTCGCCTGCACGCTCGGGTTCGGAGCGACCCAGGCGTTCGCCTCCCCGTCCACCGGGACCGACCGGGACGCGGCCTGCGGACCCGGCTGCATCTACCGCCAGTACCAGTGCATCTGCCTGTGACCGGACCGGCAGGCGGCACGACGCGAAGGGCCCGCCGCGCGGCGGGCCCTTCGCCGTTCACCCCTCCGCGCGGGTGTAGCGCCGCATCAGGGGCGTCACGGTGATCCCGTGCACCACGATGGAGGCCACCACCACCGCGAGCATCAGCGAGGTGAGCCGCTCCGCCGTCTCCGGCGGCATGCCGTGCTCGATCGCGTAGGCCAGGTAGTAGACCGACCCGATCCCCCGGATGCCGAACCACGCCACCAGCCTCCGCCGCAGGGACGACCGCTCCGCGCCGGCCAGCCCCACGACCACGGCCAGCGGCCGGATCACCAGGAAGAGGAGCGGGACGAACCAGAGGGCGTCGGCGGTGAAGCGGCTCTGCGACAGCATCCCCCCCAGGAGGATCACCACCCCGACCGTCCCGATCCGCTCCAGCTGCTCGCTGAAGGCGAGCACCGCCTGGGCCATGTACGCCGGCGCCCTGTCCGGGTCGGTGGCGATCTCCTCCGCGCTCGAGCCCTCCCCGGCGGCGCGCACGTCGGCCGGGGCGTCGTCCTCCCCCGAGTGCCTCCGCTCGATGCGGCGCAGCGCCAGCCCGGCCGCGAACACGGCCAGGAAGCCGTACGTGTGGAGCAGGAGCGCCGCGCCGTAGGAGAGGGCGATCAGCCCCAGCGCCAGGAAGTCGTCCAGCCCCACCGCCTCCCGGTGCTCCCGCCGCAGGAACAGGATGAAGCGCCCCACCGCCATCCCCAGCAGCGTCCCCACCGCCAGCCCCCCGGCCACCGCCCACGCCACGTCCACCGCCAGCCAGCGCCACCCCAGCTCCCCCAGCTCGTGCAGCCCCAGCAGCCCCAGCCCCAGCATCACGAAGGGGAAGGCCGTCCCGTCGTTCAGCCCCGCCTCGCCGGTGAGGCTGAAGCGCAGGCGGTCGCGGTCGGCGGCGTGCTCCACCTGCACGTCCGAGGCGAGCACCGGGTCGGTCGGGGCGAGCACCGCGCCCAGGAGGACCGCCGCGCCGGGGGAGAGCCCCAGCCCCACCACCCCCACCGCCGCGATCAGCCCCACGGTGACCGTCATGGAGAGGGAGGCCAGGCGGACGGGGACGCGCCAGCGCGGGTCGCGCAGGGAGGGGCGGAGCTTGAGGCCGGCGGAGAAGAGCGAGACGATCACCGCGACCTCGGTGATGCGCTCCAGGAGCGCGGAGTCGCGGACCGGGTCCACGTGGAACAGGCCGAGCACGGCGGGGCCCAGGAGCACCCCCGCGCCCAGGTACAGCATCCCCGCCGAGAGCGGGAGCCGCTTCAGCACCGACCCCGCGACCGCCATCATCACCAGCAGCACGCCGGCGAGCAGGTACCAGAGCACCGCCTTCACGAGGGGTCCCCCGCGACGGGACGCTCTCTTTCCATGGCCGCCTTTCTCCGGGGGTCCTCTTCGCGGAGCCGCGGCGCGGGTGCAAGAGGTGTTCCCGGGGGAGCAGAGGAGCGCGCCCGCGCCGGGTGTGCCCGCGCCCCTACCGCGCCCCTCCCCAGCGCACCCCCACCAGGAGCGCCCGCCCCGGCGCCGGCCTCCCCACCACGTCCGGGTACGCCTCGTCCAGGAGGTTGGACACGTCCAGGAAGACCCCCGCGCGTCCGGCGTCCAGGCGGAGGCGCGCGTCGGCCAGGAGGTGCGCTTCCTCGCCCGTGCGGCGGACGCGGCGCCCCCGCGCCGCCACCGAGAGGCCGCCCCCCAGCGGGCGCTCCACCGCCAGCGAGGCGCTCTCCGCCAGCGGGCGGAGGGCGTACTTGGACACCCACCCCTCCGCGTCCTCCGCGCGCACCGAGAGCGCCGTGGCCTGCGCCGTCCAGCGCGCCCCGGCCAGCTCCGCCCCCGCCTCCACCTCCACGCCGCGGAACACCGCGTCCTTCACGTTCCGCGTGCGCCAGGGCTCGCTCTCCGGCGACCCCGCCGGACGCGCCCAGTCGATCAGCGCCTCCGTGCGGCGCGCCCACCCGCCCACCGCCAGCCGCGCCCCCGGCGCCGGCGTCCAGTCCGCGCCCGCCTCCGCGCTCCAGGCGCGCTCCGGGTCCAGACCCGGGGTCCCCAGGTTGGCCGGGCTCCGGTAGAAGCGCTCCGTCCAGGTGGGCGCGCGGAAGGCGCGCCCCAGCGAGGCGCGCAGGCGGAGCGCGCTCCGCGGCCACCACGCCCCCGCCAGCGAGGGGGAGAGGAAGGTGCCGTACGCCGAGTGCCAGTCGGCCCGCGCCCCCGCGCTCGCCGTCGCCGCGCCCGTCCGCCCCGCCGCCAGCTCCGCGAACCCCGCGGCGCGCGTCTCGGCGCGGTCGCCCAGGTTCGCGCTCCGCAGCACGTCCCGGTACGCCTCCGCCCCCGCCGCCGCGCGCACCCCCGGCCCCGCCGCGCGGCGCACCACCAGCTCCCCGCCCGACTGCCAGGAGGTGTGCCGGTTGCGGTAGCCGTCCGGCTCCTCGCGCCGGAGCACGTAGTCGTCGTCGTGGCGGCGCACGCTCAGGCGCGGCTCCACCGCCGTCCCCGTCCCCGCGCCCCCCGCCCAGGCCAGCGACGCCGTCGCCACCCGGGTCTCCTCGTACGACGGGTACGGCCCGTAGAAGCCGTCCGCGCCGAAGTCGCGGCTCCCCCATCCCGCGTCCGCGCGGAGGGTGCGCCCCGCCAGCGGCGCCGCCAGCTCGCCGCGGAGCTGGAGCGAGCGGTGGTCCGTCCCCGGGCGGTGCCCCTCGGAGCGGCTCGCCTCCGCCGCCAGGTCGGCGCGTAGCCCCCCCGCGGAGCCCGCGCGCCCCGCCACCGCCAGCGCCCCCGTGCCGAAGGTGCCTCCCTGCGCCCGCGCCGCGAGCCCCGGACCGCCGCGCCGGGTCACCACGTTGACCACGCCGCCCACCGCGTCCGCCCCGTACAGCGCCGACGCGGCCCCGCGCAGCACCTCGATCCGCTCCACCTGCTCCAGAGGGACCGCCAGGTCCAGGTCGAAGTGCCCGCTCTGCGCGTCGCTCGCGCGGACCCCGTCCACCAGCACCAGCACCTGCTCGAAGCTGGAGCCGCGCAGCGCCACGTCCGCCTGCGCGGGGGAGCGGGCCATCAGCTCCACCCCCATGGCCCAGGCGAGCGCCTCCGCCACGGACGACACCGGCGCCGCGCGGAGCTGCTCCGCGGTCACGATCTCCACCGCGCGCGTGGCGACCGGGAGGGCGGGGGAGGCGCGCGACCCCACGCGCACCTCCAGGGTGTCCAGGACGCCGCCCGGCCGCTGCGCGGCCAGCGCGGAGGCGAGCGGGAGCAGGGCCAGCACCATGGGAACGGCGGACGGCTTCACGACGGGTTCTCCTCCGGGAGGGGGCAAAAGGCCCCAAGATACACGCGGGCGGCGCCTCACGGGAGGTGCCGCCGGGATTGGCCCCGAGCGCGCCGACCCGCTATCTTCGCCCCTCGGCGACCACCGATCGACCCACCCTCCGACTCCAGATGAGCGCAATCCATCCCTGGCCCGCAGGCGGCGGCGAGATGCGCGAGAGCGAGGAGCGGCTCCGCCTCGCCCTGGACATCGCCGGCCTGGGGACGTGGGCGTGGGACCTCGCCACCGGCGACGGCGACCTGGACGAGCGCGGGGCCGAGATCGTCGGGCTTCCCCCCGGGTCCCTCGGCAGCGTGGCGGAGGCGCAGCTCGCGAGCATCCACCCCGACGACCTCGCCCGGGTCGAGGGCGAGGTGGCCGCGGGGATCGCGGGCGGAGGCGCCTTCAGCCTCGCCTACCGCACCCTCCACCCCGACGGGAGCGTCCACCACGTCGCCTCCCGGGCGCGCGTCCTCGCCGACGAGGAGGGGCGGCCCGTCCGGCTGGTGGGGACCAACCGCGACGTCACCGCCGAGCACCGGGCGCAGGAAGCCCTGCGCACGAGCGAGGCGCGGCTGCGCGCGAGCGAGGCCCGCTACCGCGCCATCGTGGAGCAGGGCCCCGCCGCGCTCGCCGTCCTCGAGGGGCCCGACCACGTCTGCACGCTGGTCAGCCCCGCCTACGAAGCGTGGGCGGGCGTCGGCCCGCTCTCCGGGCGCGCCTTCCTCGACGCCCTCCCCGGGATGCGGGGCTCCGCCTTCGACCGCGCCCACCGGGAGGTGTACGCCACGGGCGAGTCCCTCACCGTCCACGAAGCGCCCGTCGCGGACGGCGCCTTCACCGTGCACTACACCGCGCTTCGCGACGCCGCGGGCGCCGTGTACGCCGTCGCCAGCCTGGTGGTGGACGTCACCGAGCAGGTGCGGGCGCGGCGGGAGGTGGAGCTCGCGCGCGAGGCCGCCGAGGCGGCCCGGGGCGAAGCGGAGGCCGCGAACCGCTCCAAGGGCGAGTTCCTCGCCGTGATGAGCCACGAGCTCCGCACCCCCCTCAACGCCATCAGCGGCTACGTCGACATCCTGCGGCTCGGCATCCACGGCCCCCTCACCGAGGCGCAGCTGGAGGACCTGCACCGCATCCGGCAGAGCCAGCGGCACCTCCTGGGGCTCATCAACGAGGTGCTCAACTACGCCAAGCTGGAAGCGGGCTCGGTGCGCTTCGACCCGGAGGACGTCCCCCTCGGCGAGGCCCTCGCCGCGGCGACCGCGCTCGTCGCCCCGCAGGCGGGCGCCCGCGGGCTCGCGCTCGAGGTGGCGCCCTGCCCTCCGGAGCTGGCCGTCCGCGCCGACGCCGACAAGCTCCGGCAGGTGCTCCTCAACCTCCTCTCCAACGCGGTCAAGTTCACCGACCCCGGCGGGCGCGTCGAGCTGGCGTGCGAGGCGGAGGAAGGCCGGGTGCGGATCACCGTGCGCGACACCGGGATCGGGATCCCGGCCGACCAGCTGGGCCGCATCTTCGAGCCGTTCGTGCAGGTGCGCGCCGACCTCGCGCGCACGGCCGAGGGCACGGGGCTCGGGCTCACCATCAGCCGCGACCTGGCGCGAGGGATGGGGGGCGATCTCACCGCCGAGAGCCTGGTGGGGGTGGGGAGCGAGTTTGCGCTGACGCTTCCGCGGGCGGGGGGCTGAAGGGAGGGGGTCGGGCGTGCCCCCGGCTGGCGCCGGGGTCGGGCTGCGGCTCCGTAAGCGAGCAAACGACGCTCGCTAACGGAGTCGAGCCCCGCGCAAACAGCCGCGCGGGTCTCGCCCCTTCGGGCTCGCATCCCTCACGCAACTGCTTGCCCTGACTGTGGTTATGCCGTTGCCGTGCTCCCCTCCCCCCTTGTGGGGGAGGGGCCGGGGGTGGGGGGTACCTACCCTCCCGTGCTGCCGATCGGCGTGCCGGGGGGGATCGGGAGGGGCTGCGTGGGCTCCGTCGGGGCGGCGCGGCGCTCCAGGAAGCGGCGGACGTCGCGCATCGCCAGCTCCTCGTGCGCGCGCTGCTCGGCGCCGCCGCCGGAGCGCCCCTGGAGGCGCTCCGCCAGGCGGGCCAGGCGGTACTCCGCCGCCGCGCGGGCCTGCGGCGTCGCCTGCCGGTCGGAGGCCAGCGCGATCAGCCGGTCCACCACCGCGCGCTGCGCCACGCGGCGCAGCGCCGCGTCGCGCGGGCTCGCCGGCGTCGGCTGCCCCCAGGTGCCGTCCACCAGGCGCCCGATCACCTCGTCCAGCGACGGCGCCCGCGCGTCGCGGGCGTGGAAGGAGACCAGCCGCGCCGCGCGCTCGCGGTGCAGCACCCCCTCCACCACCGCCGTCGACAGCACCTGCGCCGCCGCCAGCGGGTCGAAGGCGCCCCCCGCCGGGGAGGCGAACCCCCACGGGCCGGAGCCGTACCCGAAGGGCGGGGGCGGGATCAGCGCCGCCACCCGCTCCGGGATCGCCAGCTCCTCCGGCTGGATGGCGCGCACCAGCAGCTCCAGCGCACGCCGCTGCATCGCCGGGTCCGCCACGCGCGCCGGGACCTGCCCGTCGCCCGCCAGCGCGAAGGTGAAGTCCAGCCCCCCCACCGCCTTCCACGCCGCCTCCAGCGCGTAGCGGTGGTGCAGGTACACCGGGGCCAGCCGCTCGTTGAGCTGGTGCATCGGCGCGCCGGGGCGGATCGCCACCACGCCGAAGCGGTCCAGGAGGTGGCGCCGCACCTCCATGGTGCGCTCCAGCTCCGCCACCCGGTCGCTCCCGTTGGCCCAGCGCGTCACCTCCGCCGACATCCCCCCCAGCTCGTCCGCCTCGCGGTCGCTCATGAAGCGGATACCGCGCCGCATCCCGTCCCCGACGATCGCCGCCAGCCCCCGCGCCTCCTCCTCCGGCGTGGCGAACTGCTCGTAGGCGTAGCGGATCGCCAGCGTGTCGTACGCCCCCGGCCCCGCGCGGTACGCCTCCGACAGGTCGATCCTCCCGTTCCGCAGGCGGATCAGCGGCCCCGGGTAGTCCATCACCGAGGCGCGGCCGTAGGTGGAGGTGATGAAGTTGTGCGCCAGCCCCAGCGTGTGCCCGATCTCGTGCGCCACGTGCTGCCGCCGGCGCGACATGGTGAACTCCTCCGCGTCCGCGGCCGGGTCCAGCCCCGCCATCCAGTCCGCCTCCGTCTCCGTGGCGGGGAGCGTCCCGGCGAAGATGTTGTAGTCGGTCAGCGAGCGGTACGTGTCCATCTTCACCGCCGCCTTGATGATCTCCCCCGTGCGCGGGTCGCGGAACGACGGGCCGATGGAGAAGCCCGGGTCCGTCCGGTGCACCCACTGCACCACGTTGTAGCGCGCGTCCATCGGGTCCACCCCCTCCGGGAGGTCCGCCACCTGGAAGGCGTCGATGAACCCCGCGGCCTCGAACACCCGGTTCCACCACGAGGCCCCCTGCCGGAACGCCGTGCGGTACGGCTCCGGGATCCCGGGATCCAGGTAGTAGACGATCGGCTTCACCGGCTCCGACATCGCCGCGCGCGGGTCCTTCTTTTCAAGGCGCCAGCGGGAGATCCAGCGCTGCTGGAAGGAGCGGTCGAAGGGCTGGCTGAAGTCGTAGAAGGTCAGCGGGTTCACCCCCACGCGCGGGTCGAAGGCGCGCGGGCGGTAACCCGGCGGAGGGAGCTCCACGAACGAGTGGTGCTGCCGCAGCGAGAGCGAGCGGCCGTCCGGCGTGTGCCGCTGGATCTCCGGCCCCGGGTTGTCGCTGGCCCAGGTGAGCAGCGTCTCCACCTCCGTGTTCTTGGGGAACGCCTTCGTCCGGGGGAGGTAGACGGTGCTCCGGTCGCGGTCCAGGCGGAAGTCGCCCTGGTTCCCGCGGCGGATCTGCGCGGCCACCCCGTACGCGTCCTGGAGGAAGAAGTCCGTGGCGTCCACCAGGAAGCGCCCGCCCTCCTCCGCCAGCACCGGGAAGGCCGCGCGCACCGAGGTGGGGAACGACTCCTCCACCGCCCGCGTCTCCGCCGCGCTCGCGGCCGCGGTCGCCCGGAAGCCGGTGTTCTGCTGCACCAGGAGGAGCCTGGGGCCGTGCCGCTCGAAGCGCACCACCACCGCGTTCCCGATGCTCCCCCGGTCCAGCCCCAGCGCGTTGGAGCCCACCCCCGTCGCCAGCGAGTTGAGGTACAGGAAGTCCTCCCCCACGCGCGGCACCTCCAGGAGGAGCTTCCCTCCGCGGGCGTCCCACCAGAAGGGGAAGTAGCCGTCCTGCCGCTGCATCCCCGCCGTGCGGGCGGCGAAGCCCGTCGCCCCCTGCGCGGCGGGAGCGGACGCGGGCGCCGGGGCGGGCGCCGGGGAGCCGGCCGGGGCGGCGCAGGCGGCCAGCGCGGCCAGCGCCAGCACGGCTCCCGCCCGCGCCGCGCGCGGGCGAAGAAGGACGTTGGTCTCGGTCATTCGGGGGTCGGTCGGGTGGAAGGGAGGAGCACGGCGGTCAGCCGCGCCCGGCGAGCACGCCCCGCGGCCCGGCGCCGCGCGGGGAGGAAGGCGGCGCCGCCGCGCCGGAGGGCGCGGCGAGCGCGGAAGCCGACAGGAGGACCAGGGCGATCCACACCCCGTCCGCCAGCAGGAGGTGCAGGAGCTGCATGGGGACCGGCGCCATCAGCACCACGTTCAGCGCCCCCGCCGCGAGCTGCACCCCGAACAGCACGCCCAGCGCTCCGCCCAGCCGGCGCGTCTCCGGCGCGGGGCGGAGCCGGGCCACGGCGCGCCCCGCCAGCACCAGGTACGCCCCCACCAGCACCGCCGCGGCGGGGTGGAAGACGCGGAGGCGGAGGAGGAAGTGCGCCGTGGGCGAGAAGTCCCGGCGGATCCCCTCGGCCAGCGAGGCGGAGGGGAAGAGCGTATCCCCCAGCGCCGCCACCGCCCCCGTCGCGCCGATCGCCAGCACTCCGAGCACCCCCACCCCCAGCAGCGCCGCCACGGCGCCCTGCCCTCGAAGGCGCACGTCGGGCTTCCCCGACGCCCACCACGCCGTGAGCGCCAGCGCCGCCAGGAGGAGGAAGGTGTTCACCAGGTGCGCCACCATGGAGAAGGCGCGGAACGCCGAGTCGTCGTCCGCCACCAGCTCGAAGCGGACCAGCGCCGCCCCCAGCAGCGCCTCCAGCACCATGAAGGCCGTGGAGAGCACCGCGCCGCGCCGCACGGGGTGCCCCTTCGCGTACGCGCGGAAGGCCCACACCAGCATCCCCAGCACCAGGAGCCCCGCCGCCCCGCTGGTCAGGCGGTGGGTGAACTCCACCACCTGCTCCGCGCTCGCCAGCCGGGGGATCACCCGGCCGTCGCACTTCGGCCAGTGGGCGCCGCACCCCGCGCCCGAGCCGCTGGCGCGCACGTAGGCGCCCCACAGCACCACCAGCAGGGTGTAGGCGAGCACGCCGCGGACGTACCGGGCGAAGGCGTCGGGCTTCATGGCGCGGGAGCGGGGGTGTCGCCGGGGCGCGGCCGGGGCCGCGTACGGGGCTGGTAATAAAGCGCTTCCCCCCGCCCGCGGCAAGCGCCCGCGCGCACGTGTGGGGGATCTCCCCACGGCCGCGTCGGGCGACCTCCTCCGGTGTTTCCCCCAGCTTGGCTCAAAGCGCGGCGGCCTGTATATTTCCCGGCTTCGGGCCGCCCCGCGGGGTGGCCGGCGGGGGCCCTTGCCAGCATATCGCGGAATGCCAGAAGTCGTCGCCGCTCCCAGCGTGAGCGAGATCCTCCCCGGCGCCGAGCCGCTGACCCCGGCCGGCGCCGCCGCGAACGCCGCGGACGGGCTCACCACCGGGACGCAGCGCGCCGGGGTCGCCGCCTGGCGCGCGGGGCGGAGCGGCGGCTTCCGGCAGCGGCTGCGCGACTACGTCACGCTCACCAAGCCGCGCATCATCTCGCTCCTCCTGGTGACCACCGCCGCGCCCATGGTGATCGCCGCCGGGGGGTGGCCGGGCGGGTGGAAGCTCCTCTGGACCATGCTGGGCGGCTACCTCATGGCGGGCGGGGCCAACGCCATCAACATGTACATGGACCGCGACATCGACGCCCGGATGCCGCGCACCGCCCTGCGCCCCATCCCCAGCGGGCGGATGTCCCCCGGGCACGTCCTGGCCTTCGGGATCGTGCTGGGCGCCGCCGCCTTCGCGCTCTTCGCGGGGCTGGTGAACGTGCTGAGCGCCTGGCTGGCGCTGGGCGGGCTCCTCTTCTACGTCTTCGTCTACACCCGCTGGCTCAAGCGCACCTCCCCGCAGAACATCGTCATCGGCGGCGCCGCCGGGGCCTTCCCGCCGCTGGTGGGGTGGGCCGCCGCCACGGGGGAGGTGACGCTCACCGCCGTCTACATGTTCCTCATCGTGTTCTTCTGGACCCCGCCGCACTTCTGGGCGCTGGCGCTGGTCAAGCAGAAGGACTACGGCCGCGTGGGCGTCCCCATGGCGCCCAACGTGTGGGGCGAGCGGGAGACCATGCGGCAGATGCTGGTCTACACCGGCATCCTCATCGCCGTCACGCTGGCGCCGGTCACGTACGGCGGGCTGGGGGCGGTGTACGGCGTGGCCGCGGTGGCGCTGGGCGGGTGGATCCTGCGCGACGTGCTCCGGCTCATGCGCTCCGAGAGCCTCACGCAGCCGGCGTGGACGCTGTACCGCAACTCGCTGCTGTACCTGGCGCTGCTGTTCTGCGCCATGGCCGTGGACGGGATGGTGCCGGTGGGTCGGCAGGTTCCCGCGGACGTCATCGTGCTGCGCGGGCCGAACGCGGAGCTGGCCGGGGGGCGTTGACGTTCGTGTAGGGAGCCGCTCCGAAGCCCGGCAAACAGCGCCGGTCTTCTACGCGGGCTCCGGGAGCCAGCCGAAACAGCCCGGCTGTCTCCCTCCGCGCGGAGGAGCCTCGCCAAACCGCCGGCGAGTCTCCTCCGCTTCTGTTTTCGGGGGGGCGGCCCCCTCCCCCCGACCCCCTCCCCCGCAAGCGGGAGAGGGGGAGCACGACACTGTGGAAGGTGAGGACCGAAGCATGGAGATGCCCCTCCCCCGGAACGGGGGAGGGTGGCGAGCCCGAGGCGAGCCGGGTGGGGGCCCCCGGATTCCACGCACAGAAAAGCCCCTCCCCCGCTTCCGGGAAAGGGGCCTGCACACGAGGGGGGCCGTTGACCGACACCCGGTGGGACCACGCCGCCGCCGAGCACCGCACTGCGCTCCGGCACTTCTCCGAGCGGGCCGGATCGCTCGACCCGGCGCTCTGGACCGCGCCGCGCGCCGAGGGGAAGTGGTCCCCCGCGCAGATCGCCGAGCACCTGGTCCTGGGCTACGAGGCGCTGCTTCGGGAGCTCGCCGGCGAGGGGGCCATGCGGATGCCGCTCCCCGCCTGGCGGAGCACCCTCCTGCGCTGGGTCCTCCTCCCCCACATCCTGTACCACCGCACCCTCCCGCTCAGGGCGAGGTCGCCGCGGGAGATGCGGCCGTCAGACTCGCCGGCGGACCGGGCGGAGGCGCTGCGGCGGCTGGCGGAGGTCACGGAGCGCTTCGAGCGCGCGCTGGAGGCGGCGTACCGCGCGGGGGGCGGGGGGATCACCCACCCCTACTTCGGGCAGGTGCGCCCGGTGAGGGGGCTTCGCTTCCTGGCCGTCCACGTCGAGCACCACACCCGGCAGCTCCCGGGGGGCTAGCGCGAGGCGCGGCGGCGCGCGTTCTTCGCCGGGGCGGGCGCCGGCCGCGGCGGAGCCGGAGGAGCGGGAAGCGCCGCGCTCCGCACCGCCGGGGAGTGCCGCAGCGAGCGCACCGCCTCCAGCCGGGGCGACGCGAACGGCATGCGGAGGAACTCCTGCACGCTCTGCCGGAACTCCGCGATCGCCGCGCGGGTGGCGTTCTCCGGCTCCGGCCGCCCCGTCGCCAGCGTCACCACCGGGACCGGCGGGAGGAAGCGGAGGAGCCGCACCTCCGACAGCGGGACGGTCTCCCCCCCCGACAGGAAGACGTGCCCCGGGTCGTTGGAGTCGGCCCCGTAGCTCTCCAGCCCCACCGACCGCACCGCCTCGTGGAAGCGCCGCATGTGCGCCCCCGGCACGTCGTAGTCCGCCGCCCGCCCCGCCGGCCGCCCCTGCGCGTCCACGCGCGAGTGCCACGAGGTCAGCGTGCTGGTGGCGAACGGGCCCGGCCGCGAGCGCCCCTGCTGGAACAGGAACGCCTGCCGCTCCGGCGCCCGCCACGTCTCCCGCCGGTGCGCCCGCACCCCGCGCTCCGCCAGCGCCCGCTCCAGCCGCTCCAGGCGCGACGCGAAGGCCGGGTCCAGCACCTCCATCCCGCGGTGCACCCGACGCCCCTCCGGGCCGTAGCTCGTGCGCAGCACGCGCCACTCCCACTCCTCCCAGCTCTCCCCGCGCCGCGGCTGCGGGAGCCCCGGCACCCCCACCACGTGCGTACCCGGGAGCGGGTTCGCCGGCTGGTACACCGGGACGTCCATGTACGAGGCCAGCCCGAAGCGCCCGGGCCCGAAGATCCCGTAGCGGCAGCGCAGCTCCCCCGCCGTGGGGGCGCGCTTCAGCCGGGCGAAGTCGGTCCGGGTGCAGTCCGTCAGGTCCGGCGCCGCGGGGGCGCGCGGGGTCTGCGCGGCGGCGGGGGCCGCCACGGGGAGCAGGAGCAGGGCGAGCAGGACGCGGGCGCTGCGGGTCATGCGACGGGAGCGTGTGCGGGGAAACCGGGACAGCGGGTCGTCTGCGGTGCAACCAGTATAACCGCAGCGGGTTCCGTCCTCAAGGGAAGCCCCGTGTACCCCCCGCCGTCCCGGAGAGTTGCACCGGCCCCGCCGCGCCCGTATCCTTGCGGCATGACAAAGCCCAGGACGAAGGTCAGGTTCGACCCCACCCCCAACCCCGACGCGGGGAAGTTCACCGTCGGGCGGACGCTGGTGGAGGGGCGGCGCGGCCGGTCGTACGACTCCGCCGCGGGCGCCGCCGCCGACCCCCTGGCGTCGCGCCTTTTCGCCCTGGAGGGGGTGCGCGCCGTGTTCGTCGTCGCCGACTTCGTCACCGTCACCAAGGCCCCGGAGGCGTCCTGGGCCGAGCTGGCGCCCCTCGTCCAGGCCGCCCTCCGCGACGCGCTCTGAGGCGCGTCCGCCCACACCCGGAACCCGTCCGCTCCCCATGGCCGCAGGCCACGAAGTCCGCACCTTCCCGCCGGAGACCTTCCGCGCCCGCCGCGAGCGATTCCTGGCGCGCGCCGGCGGCGCCGTCGCCGTGCTCCCCGCCGCGCCCGAGCTGTTCCGGTCGCGCGACACCGAGGTGCGCTACCGCCAGGACAGCGACTTCTTCTACCTCACCGGCTTCCCCGAGCCCGGCGCCGTCGCCGTCCTCACCCCGCACGACCCCGAGCGGCGCTTCACCCTCTTCGTCCGCCCGCGCGACCCCGAGCGCGAGGCGTGGGCCGGCCCGCGCGCCGGCGTGGAGGGGGCGCGGGAGCGCTTCGGCGCCGACGCCGCCTACCCGCTGGACGAGCTGGACGCGCACCTCCGCGCCCTCCTGGAGCCCGCCGACGAGGTCGTGTACGCCCTGGGCCGCGACGCCGCCATGGACCGCCGCGTCGTGGAGCTGGTCGCCGGGTTCCGGCGCTCCCGCCCCCGCTCCGGGAAGGGGCCGCTGACGGTCCGCGACCCCGACACCGTCCTCGCCGGGATGCGGCTGCTCAAGGAGCCCGACGAGCTGGACCGTATCCGCCTGGCCTGCGACGTCTCCGCCGAGGCGCACCTGGCCGCCATGGCCGCCGCGCGCCCCGGGATCGGCGAGTGGGAGCTGGAGATGGTGCTGGAGGGGAGCTTCCGCGTGGCCGGGGGGACCGGCCCCGCCTACCCCAGCATCGTGGCCTCCGGCCCCAACGCCACCGTCCTGCACCACGTCTCCAACGACCGGCGCACCCGCGACGGCGACCTGGTGCTGATCGACGCCGGCGCCGAGTTCGGGATGTACGCCGGGGACATCACCCGCACCTTCCCCGTCTCCGGCCGCTTCACCGGCGTGCAGCGCGCCGTGTACGACGTGGTGCTGGAGGCCGAGGAGGCCGCCATCGCCGCCGCGCGCCCCGGCGCCACCGTCGCCGAGGTGCACGAGGCCGCCGTGCGCGTCCTCGCCCGCGGGATGGTGGATCTCGGCCTCCTGGCCGGCGACCCCGAGGAGCTGGTGGCCGCGGACAAGCACCGCCGCTTCTACATGCACCAGACCTCGCACTGGCTGGGGATGGACGTGCACGACGTCGGCCCCTACCGCGAGGGGGGCGCCTCCGTGCGGCTGGAGCCGGGGATGGTGCTCACCATCGAGCCCGGGATCTACGTCCCCGAGAGCGCCGACGACGTCCCCGCCGCGCTCCGCGGCATCGGCGTCCGCATCGAGGACAACGTGGCCGTCACCGCCGGGGGGAACGAGGTGCTCACCCGCGGCGTCCCCGTGGACCCGGACGAGATCGAGGCCCTGGGTGGGGCGGGGGGGATAGCGCGGCTTCACCTTCTGCGCGTGGAGGCGGGATGGTCCGGAGCGCGATGATCGAGCGGGGCGTGGGGGCGGGGGGCGGCTTCCGCACGCGGGGGAAGGAGGTGTCCCGCCTGGAGGGGCTGAGCGACGCCGTCTTCGGCTTCGCCATCACCCTCCTGGTGGTGTCGCTGGAGGTGCCCCGCACCTTCGGGGAGATGATGGCGGCCATGGAGGGGTTCGCGGCCTTCGCGGCCTCCTTCGCCATCCTGTTCTGGATCTGGCTCTCGCAGTACCGCTTCTTCCGGCGCTACGGCCTGCAGGACGGGCCCACCCTCGCGCTGAACGCCGCCCTCCTGTTCGTGGTCCTCTTCTTCGTCTACCCGCTCAAGTTCGTCCTCACCTTCGTCATGGAGCTGTACGCGAGCGGCGAGGTCCCCATGACCGTGCTGGCCGACGGCTCCGTGGTGCCGGTGGTGCGGGGCGAGGACACCGCGCTCATGATGCTGGTGTACGGGCTGGGGTACGTGGCCGTGTTCGCCGTGTTCGCGCTCCTGCACCTGCACGCCTGGCGGCGGCGCGACGCGCTGGAGCTGAGCGAGGTGGAGCGGTTCGAGACCGTGGACAACGTGCGCGAGGGGCTGCTGAACGTGGGGATCGGCGGGCTGTCCATCGGGATCGCGCTGGTGGGGGGGGCCCGGTACGCCATGTACGCGGGGCTCACGTACATGCTGGTGGGGCCGGCCATGGCCGCGAACGCCATGTGGGCCGCGCGCCGCCGGGAGCGCCTGGTGGCGAGGCTCGCGGGTGTGGCTGGCTGATCGCGTGGGGCCGCTCCGGAGCCCGGCCAAACAGCGGCCGGTCTCCTGCGCGGGGGCGGTGAGCCTCGCAAACCGCGCGAGTCTCCCCGCCCCGGAGTGAGCCAGCCGAAACGGCCCGGCTGTCTCCCTCCGTCAGGGATTCGAGGGGTACTGCGGAACTGCAGGCCCTCACCCCCCGGCCCCCTCTCCCAATGCTGGGAGAGGGGGTGACGCATTTCCGGGCACAGGAGCGCATCCTCGGCGGCCCCCCCACCCCCGGCCCCTCCCCCACAAGGGGGGAGGGGAGAACTGCGGTGCTTCCGCGTGCATCAACCCTCTCCCAGAATTGGGAGAGGGTGCGAGCCTAAGCGAGCGGGTGAGGGCCTGCCCGTCTACCCCCGGCGCGCGGCCTCGTACGCCGTCAGGCACGCCGCGGCCACGGTGATCCCGCCCAGGTAGCCGCCGAGCACGTCCGAGGCCCAGTGCTTCTCCTCGATCACCCGGCCCCCCGCCGTGAGGAGCGGCACCGCCAGCGCCGCCGGGAAGGCCACGCCGGGGCGGGCGAGCCCCTCGCGGGCCGCCACGTACGCGGCGGCCAGGGAGACCGCGGAGGGCCCGAACGCGTGCCCGCTGGGGAAGACCGGCTTGCTGCGCGAGGGGTGGCCGGGGGGCGCCGGCGGCTGCGGGAGCACTTCGTCGAACACACGGTTCAGCGCGGTGGCCGCCGTCCCCGCCAGGAGCACCGCGCCCGCCCCCACGGCGCGCGACCTTCGCGCGCCGCGGTCCCGCGGCCCGGGCGCGGCGAGCACCCACGCCGCCGCGGCCAGCGCCGCCGGGACGTACGTGTACCACTTGCCCACCGGCGAGACCGCGTCGGCCACCCGGCGGGCGGGGTGCCCGGGGCGGGGGGCGGTGGCCTCCCGCACCGCCTCGTCGACGGGGGCGGTGTCGCGGCGCGCCGCGGCGGCGGCGAGCGCGCCGAACCCGGCCGCAGCAGCCGCGGCCACCGCGCCCAGCGCGGCCGCGCGGCCCGTTCCATGTAGATTCGTCATGCCCCGCCGCCAGGCGAGTTTCGTACCCGCGGGCCTCTACGCTCCGTCCCCGGCAGCCCGCAGCTCGCGCGCGAGGGTCTCGACCAGCTCGCGCGCGGGGAGCGCGCGGGCGAGGGGCGCGCCCTGTCCCGCCCACTGCGCGCCGTAGCCGTGCTCCCCGTGCGCCGCCGCCGCCGCGTGCAGCGCCTTGCCGGCATCGTACGCGATGGGGTAGTCGGGCGGCGTCAGCGCGGCGAGCTCCCCGGCCAGCGCGGTGAACCGGTTCGCCAGGCACCGCGCGGGCCGGCCCGAGATCCCCGCCGTCATCACGGTGCGCACGGCGTCTCCGCGCAGCAGCGCCGCCCGGTAGGCCGGGCTCGCGGCTCGACTCGGGACAGGCGACGAACGCGGTGCCGAGCTGCGCGGCGGCGGCGCCCAGGCGCAGGGCGGCGGCGATCCCGGCGCCGTCCATGATCCCCCCCGCCGCGACCACCGGCACCCCGAGACGCCGCGCGAGGAGCCGGGTGAGCGCCAGCGTTCCGAGCTGCTCGTCGGGCGCCGCCGTGTCGAACACCCCGCGGTGCCCCCCCGCCTCGTACCCCTGCGCCACCACGGCGTCCATTCCGGCCGCCTCCGCCGCCCGCCCCTCGGCCAGGGTGGTGGCGGAGGCCAGCAGGACCGCGCCCGTCTCCCGGAGCGCCGCCACGCGCGCCGGGTCGGGGAGCCCGAAGTGGAAGCTGACCACCGGGGGTGCCGCGCCGACCAGCGCGGCCAGCATCGCGTCGTCCTCGTCGAAGCCGCGGTAGATCGTCCGCAGCGACGCGGGCGGCTCCGCCCCGTACGCGCGGAAGGCGGGCGCGAGCCCGGCCAGCCACGCCGCCTCGCGCCGTGCGTCGGCCCGCGCCGGGGGATGCACGAAGACGTTGACGTGGAACGGTCGGTCGGTCGCCGCGCGCAGCTCCGCGATCATCGTCCCGGCGCCGGCGGCGCCGGCCGCGCCCACGCCGATGGCACCGAGCGCCCCGGCGTTCGAGACGGCCGCGGCGAGCGCCGGCGTGGACACGCCCGCCATGGGGGCCTGGAAGATCGGCAGCCCGATGCCGATCCGCTCGAGCAGGGACGTCATCGTCGCGGGCGCCCTCCTACTGCGCCGGCTCCAGGCGGGCCTCCAGCGTCACGGTCCGCACGTGGCACTCGTCCTTCTGCACGCGCACGCCGCGCGCCTCCCACTCCCGGTATCCCGGCTTGCGCACCGTCACGTCGTACCGGCCCGGGCGCTCCCACGCCACGCCCCCCATGACGTGCTCCGGGAACTGGTGGCCGACATGCACCGAGTCCACGAAGGCCCCGTCCCGCACCGTCAGCGTCGCCCCGTTCGCCTCCAGCGCGGCGCCGGTGCGCGCGTCGGCGAGCCTCACCATTACGGCGGGGCGGATGTCGGTGGTGCAGACGTACCCCCCGATGGGGTTCTCGGGGCAGGCGGTCAGCAGCGGCACGAGCGCCGCCAGGGATGCGAGCACGAAGCTTCTTCTCATAGGCACTCTCCGGTGAGGAACGGGAACGGCCGATGCTGTCAGGGCGTGGACGAGCGGCCCTGCGCCGCCGTCACACGCCCGACCACCGGCTACGGCACCACCGCGTGCGTCCGGGTGTTGTAGCGCACCCCGTTCACGGACGACTCCGCCAGCACGTGCACCGTGAGGCCGGTGAGCGCCGCCGCCTTCAGCGTCCCCGACGAGGTCGCCTGGTACGACTTGTGGGGCGAGAGGCCCCGCCGCGTCACCGTCTTCCCGTCCAGCACCACCGTGGAGGGCCCGGTGAAGGAGAGCACGTCCGGGCTCCCGGAGGCCCGGGTGGCCGTCCCGCCCGAGAAGAGGAGGAACCCCGTGTGCGAGGGGACGTCGTACAGCGCGCGGAACACCGTCTCCTGCTTGAATCCGCGGTTGGTCGAGTTCCCCGCGTCCGTGAAGCCCACCGCGCTGCGCACGAAGACGCTCGCCGAGGTGGTGCCCAGCGAGTAGTCCTTGGACGAGTAGGTCGCCACCCGCTCGAACTTGGCGTTGTCCTTCTCCGTGCGCCCGGCGATGGTCAGCGCCCCCGAGTTGGCCGCCCCGTCCCCCGGGTAGGTCACGGCGAGCACGCCGGCGGCGGCGGTCACCGGCGCCTTGGTGGCCAGGTCGTACGTCCACCCCTCCGTCAGCCGGTCCACACGCAGGTGGGTGTAGACCAGCGGCTTCCCGGGGTTGCGGATCCTCGTGGTCGCCGCCGTCTGCTGGACGAACGACACCTCACCGATCCCGATCACCTCCGCCGCCGCCCCGCGGATCGAGAGCCCCGTCTGCCGCTCGATCCCGATCCCCAGCATCCCCGGCGCGGCGTTGTCCGCCCCCGCCTTCGCCATGATCCCCAGGAGCCGCCCGAAGCGCCCGCGCTCCGTGAAGTGCGTGTCCACCGTCACGTTCCCCAGGAAGCCGAGGAAGTCGGTGTGGACCGCCGACCCGCCGTCGCTGGTGTCGTTCAGGTACGACGTGTGGGAGTCGGACATCACGTCGGCCGAGATCAGGTCCGACCCGCCGCAGAAGCAGAACTGCGGGACGCTCATCGCCCCCGCGCTCGTCCCCCCGATCGCCCCGCCGCGCGTCTCCGCCACGGTGCGGAGGTGCGTCTCCAGCAGCGTCCCGTTCCACTGGTCGTAGTACACCCCCTGGTCGCCGCCCTTGATGAACACCGCGTCCGCGTTCGCCACCGGCCCCACCAGCGCCGCGTTGTTCGCGTCCGCGCGCGTGGGCACCAGGTAGATGGTGGTGACCACGTTCTTCCCCAGCGTGGTCCCGATCCAGTTGAAGTAGTCCGAGATGAACGAGGTGGAGGAGCTCGCGGTGAGCACCGCCACGCGGATCACGCCGTCGCCGTCCGTGTCCCCGTTCTCCACCAGCTTCCTGTACAGCCGGTACGACCACGACGAGGTGTCGCCCACGTCGCCCTCCGCCCCGCCGCCGGCCAGCACCAGCGTGCCCGTGACCGCCGCCGCGGTCACGTCGGCCGCCGGGGGCCCGGCCGGGGCCAGCGGGGCGCCGCCGCCGGGGTCGGCGCAGGCGCCCAGGCCCAGGACGAGGAGGAGGAGCGCGGTGGCGCGGGGGCGGCGGCGTGAGCTCATGGTCGGCCTTCCGAAGCGGTGAAGAGCGCGTCGCGACAGGGCGCGCGAAGAGGGTGTGTTACGATGCGTCGGATTCTATGCGGTGGCAAGGATCTCGTTCACCCGTTCATCCGGATTTCTGGATGAACCACCCTCTTGCGCGCTCTCCGCCCGGTGTTTACCTTGGTCGCGTGGCCATCGGGTCACGGTGGATGGATTTGAGCGCGACCGCTTGCGACCACCTAAAAAAAACGCTAAAGAGTCGGGAATTGAGAACCGGCAGGAGATCCCGTTCCCCGGTACGCAACGCCCCGCACTCCAGAAGTCGCGGGGCTTTTTCGTTTTCCGAATGCCAATGTCCAGCACTCGCTCGCCGTTCCTGGAAGCCCTCCGCACCCGCGTCCTCGTCTTCGACGGCGCCATGGGGACCTCCATCCAGCGCTACGACCTCTCCGCCGCCGACTTCGGGGGGGAGAAGCTGGAGGGGTGCAACGACTACCTGGTGATCTCCAAGCCCGAGGTCATCGAGGAGATCCACGCCTCCTACCTGGAGGCCGGCGCGGACGTGCTGGAGACGGACACCTTCCGCTCCAACCGCCTCACCCTGGGCGAGTACGGGCTCGGCGACCGGGTGCGCGAGATCAACGTGGCCGCCGCCTCCCTGGCGCGCCGCGTCGCCGACCGCTTCGCCACCCCCGAGAAGCCGCGCTTCGTCGCCGGCTCCATCGGGCCCTCCGGCTTCCTCCCCTCCGCCTCCGACCCCACGCTCGGGAACGTCACCTTCGACGAGCTGGTCCCCGTGTTCGCCGAGCAGGCGCGGGCGCTGGTCGAGGGCGGCGTGGACGTGCTCCTGGTGGAGACCTCGCAGGACATCCTGGAGGTCAAGGCCGCCGTGTTCGGGTGCCGCGAGGCCATCGCCGAGGCCGGGCGCCCCGTCGCCCTCCAGGTGCAGGTGACGCTGGACACCTCCGGGCGGATGCTCCTGGGCACCGACATCGGCGCCGCCATGGTGACGCTGGAAGCGCTGCGGGTGGACGTGCTGGGGCTCAACTGCTCCACCGGCCCCGAGCACATGCGCCAGCCCATCCGCTTCCTCGCGGAGAGCTCGCGCCTCCCCATCTCCGTCATCCCCAACGCCGGCATCCCCCACAACGAGGGGGGCGTCGCCGTCTACCCCATGACGCCCGAGCCCTTCGCGGTGCAGCTCGAGGAGTTCGTGAAGGAGCTCGGGGTGAGCGTGGTGGGCGGGTGCTGCGGCACCACCCCCGACCACATCCGCGAGCTGGTGGCGCGCGTGGGCGGCCACCCCCCGAAGGAGCGCGAGGTGGAGTACGTCCCCCGCCTCTCCTCCGGCATCCGCGCCACCGACCTGGTGCAGCTCCCCGCGCCCACCATGATCGGCGAGCGGGTCAACGCGCAGGGCTCGCGCAAGGTCAAGCGCTTCCTCCTGGCCGACGACTACGACGGCGTGCTGGAGGTGGCCCGCGAGCAGACCGAGAGCGGCGCGCACGTCCTGGACGTGTGCGTGGCGCTCACCGAGCGGCAGGACGAGGACGTGCAGATGCGGACCGTGGTCAAGCTCCTCTCCCAGGGAGTGGAGGCCCCGCTCTGCATCGACTCCACCGAGGCGCCCACCATCGAGGCGGCGCTCAAGCAGTCCCCCGGGCGCGCCGTGGTCAACTCCATCAACCTGGAGAACGGGCGCGAGCGCATCGACGCCGTGCTCCCGGCCGTGGCCGCGCACGGGGCCGCCGTGATCGCGCTCACCATCGACCGCGACCTGGGCGGGATGTGCAAGACGGCCGAGACCAAGCTGGAGGCCGCCCGCAAGATGTACGACATCGCCGTGGGCGAGTTCGGGCTCCAGCCCGACGCGCTGATCTTCGACGCGCTCACCTTCACCCTGGCCACCGGCGACGAGGAGTTCCGCCGCTCCGCGGTGGAGACCATCGAGGGGATCCGCGCCATCAAGAGCGAGCTCCCCGGGGTGCTCACCACCCTCGGCGTCTCCAACGTGAGCTTCGGGCTGGCGCCGCACGCGCGCGCCGTGCTCAACTCCGTCTTCCTGCACCACTGCGTGCAGGCCGGGCTGGACACGGCCATCATCAACCCGGCGCACGTCAAGCCGTACTTCGAGATGGCCGAGGAGGAGCGCAGGCTGGCCGACGACCTGATCTGGGACCGCCGCACCGAGACGCACGACCCGCTCGCCGCCTTCATCGCCTTCTACGAGGGGAAGTCGGGCGAGACCGAGTCCACCGTGGACCCCACGGCCGAGATGGAGCCGGAGGCGGCGCTGCACTGGAAGATCCTGCACCGCAAGAAGGACGGCGTGGAGGAGCTGATCGACCGCGCCGTGGAGCGCCAGGGCGCCGTCCCCGTCCTCAACGACGTCCTCCTCCCCGCCATGAAGGAGGTGGGGGACAAGTTCGGCGCCGGGGAGCTGATCCTCCCCTTCGTGCTGCAGAGCGCCGAGGTGATGAAGAAGGCCGTGGCGCGGCTGGAGAACTACCTGGAGAAGGCCGAGGGGCAGACCAAGGGGAAGGTGGTGCTCGCCACCGTGTACGGCGACGTGCACGACATCGGCAAGTCGCTGGTGAACACCATCCTCACCAACAACGGCTACACCGTGTTCGACCTGGGGAAGCAGGTCCCCGTCAACACCATCCTGGAAAAGGCCGAGGAGGTGGGGGCCGACGCCATCGGCCTTTCCGCGCTCCTGGTGTCCACCTCCAAGCAGATGCCGCTCTGCGCGCAGGAGCTGGAGCGGCGCGGCCTCCGGTACCCGCTCCTGGTGGGCGGCGCGGCCATCAACCCCTCCTTCGTCCGCAGCGCGGCGCTGGTGGGGGAGGGCGCGCCGTACGGGCCGGGGATGTTCTACTGCAAGGACGCCTTCGAGGGGCTGTCCGTGATGGACCGCCTCATGGCCGACGACGGCGGGGACTTCGTCCGCGCGCACAACGAGGAGATGCTGCGCCGCAGCGCGGAGTACGCGCAGAACAAGGCGAAGGCCAAGGAGCTGCGCCCCGGCTCGCGGCAGGACCCGGGCGTCCCCGTCATCGACGCCCCGAAGCCCCCCTTCTGGGGGTGGAAGGTGCTGGACCCCATCCCCGTGGACGCGGTGGTGGAGTGCATCGACCGCAACACCCTGTACCGGATGCAGTGGGGCGCCCGCAACCTCAAGGGCGAGGAGTGGGACCGCATCGTCCGCGAGGACTTCGAGCCGCGGCTGCGGCGCTACACCACGGAGGCGCGCACCCAGGGGTGGCTCCGCCCCCGCGCCATCTACGGCTACTTCCCGGCCGGGCGCGACGGCGACGACGTGGTGGTGTTCGACCCGCAGGACCGCACCCGCGAGATCGGGCGCTTCTCCTTCCCGCGGCAGGAGGACCGGGAGCAGCTCTGCCTGGCCGACTACTTCCGCCCGCTGAACGGGAGCGGCCCCGAGGACGTGCTCCCGCTCCAGGTGGTGACCAGCGGCGACCGCGCCGCGGAGTTCATCGCCTCGCGCACCGGGGGCGGGGACTACAGCGAGGGGTACTTCCTGCACGGCTTCTCGGTGCAGACCGCGGAGGGGACGGCCGAGTACGTCAACCGCCGCGTCCGCCAGGAGCTGGGGATCGAGGGGGAGCGCGGGCTCCGCTACTCCTGGGGGTACCCCGCGTGCCCGGACGTGGAGCAGCACGGGACGCTCTTCCGCATCCTCCCCGTGGCGGAGAAGATCGGGGTGGGGCTCACCAGCGGCTTCCAGCTCGACCCGGAGCAGTCCACGGCCGCGCTGGTGGTGCACCACCCGGCCGCCAAGTACTTCTCCACCACGAGCTGACGGCGCCGCGGGGGCCCTGGCGGGCTTCCTGCAAACACGGACGGGGTTACGCCCACACCCCCAGCCAGGAGGGAGCCATCGCTACGCGAGACAGACACCTGGACAACGCCCTCGGGGTCCGCAGGCGCGGCGTGCGGCGGGTCACCGCGATCATCCTCCTCCTGGGGATCGCCGCGGTCGCCTACGCGCTCCTCACGCCGGAGCGCCGCCGCGCCCGCGAGATGCGGAAGGTGGCGGTGGGGACCGACGCCGCGCGGCTGGCCGGCGTCCTGGGCCCCCCCGCGGACACCTGCCCCCCGGGGTCGCTCGACCACCTGCGCACCCGCTTCCCCGTGGGGACCGCCCCGGCGGCGATGGAGCAGGCCATCGCCCGGATGCAGCGGGAGACGGCGGAGCGCTGGGTCTACCCGCTCAAGGAGGGCGGACGCGCCGGGTGCGTCCCCGCGGCGGGGTCCACCGAGGTGGGGATCGACCGGCGGCGCCGCGTGCTCTGGTACGTCCCGGTCACGGGGCACCGGCCGGTGGAGGTGCCGGCGGGGTACCTCCCCGCCGGGACGTGAACCTGAATCAGGCTACAAAAGGTCCGGAATGGCCGACTTTCGCGAGCTCCTGGCGGACGGGCGCCCCCACCTCTTCGACGGGGCCATGGGGACGATGCTGTACGCCCGGGGCGTCTACATCAACCGCTCCTACGACGAGCTGAACCTGGTCCAGCCCGACCTGGTGCGCGACGTCCACCGCGCCTACGTCAAGGCGGGGGCGGAGGTGCTGGAGACCAACTCCTACGGCGCCAACCGGCTCAAGCTCGCCAAGTACGGGCTGGAGGACCGCCTCGCCGACATCAACCGCCGCGCCGCCGAGATCGCGCGGAGCGCCGCGGGCGAGCGGGCGTGCGTGGCCGGGGCCGTCGGGCCGCTGGGGCTGCGCATCGAGCCGTACGGCCCCACCTCCGCGGCCGAGGCGCGCGCCCTGTTCGCCGAGCAGGCCGCCGCGCTCCTGGAGGGCGGGGTGGACCTGTTCATCCTGGAGACCTTCAGCGACCTGGACGAGATCCGCCAGGCGCTCCTGGCCGTCCGCGCGCTCTGCGACCTCCCGGTGGTGGCGCAGATGGTGATCCGCGAGGACGGGCGCACCCCCTTCGGGACCGACGCCGCCGTCTTCACCGAGCGCCTCACCGAGTGGGGCGCCGACGTGGTGGGGCTCAACTGCAGCGTGGGCCCCAGCGCCATGCTCCAGGCGGTGGAGCGGATGCTCCCGGCCACCGACCGCCCCCTCTCCATCCAGCCCAACGCCGGGCTCCCGCGCGAGGTGGACGGGCGCACCATCTACATGGCCTCGCCCGAGTACATGGCCACCTACGCCGCGCGCCTCATCCGCAGGGGCGTGCGCTTCATCGGCGGGTGCTGCGGGACCACCCCCGACCACGTGGCGCAGATGTCCGGGGCCATCCGCATGCTCGCCCCGGGCGTCGTCCGCGAGAGCGCCGCGCAGCCGGAGCAGGCCTCCACGGGGCTGGACCCCGTGCCGCTGGAGGAGCGCTCGGCGTGGGGCGCCAAGATCGCCCGCGGCGAGTTCGTCACCACCGTGGAGATCGTCCCGCCGCGCGGGGTCAACCCCGAGGCCATGCTGGAGGGGGTGCGCCTCCTCCGGGCCGCCGGGGTGGACGGGGTGAACGTCCCCGACGGCCCCCGCGCGCAGAGCCGGATGGGCGCGCTGGCGACCGCGCTCCTGATCCAGCAGCGGGTGGGGATCGAGCCGGTGATCCACTACGCCTGCCGCGACCGCAACCTCCTGGGGATGCTCTCCGACCTCCTGGGGGCGCAGGCGCTGGGGCTGCGCAACCTCCTCCTCATCACCGGCGACCCGCCCAAGATGGGGCCGTACCCCGACGCCACCGCGGTCTTCGACATCGACGCCATCGGCCTCACCAACCTGGTGTCGCGCCTGAACCGCGGGCTCGACCCCGGGGGGAACGCGCTGGGCGACCGCACCGCCTTCACCATCGGCGTGGGGGTGAACCCCGGCGCGGAGGACCTGGACCACGAGCTGAAGCGCTTCTACTGGAAGGTGGAGGCGGGGGCCGAGTACGCCATCACGCAGCCCGTGTTCGACGTGCAGCAGCTCTTCCGCTTCCTGGAGCGGATCGACCGCGAGGGGATCCGCATCCCCGTGGTGGCGGGGATCTGGCCGCTGGTCAGCGCGCGCAACGCCGAGTTCCTGGCCAACGAGGTCCCGGGGGTGATCGTCCCCGAGGCGGTGATCGAGCGGATGCGCCGGGCGAGCGCCGTGGGGAAGGAGGCCGCCGTGGACGAGGGGATCGCCATCGCGCAGGAGATGCTCCGCGAGGCGCTTCCCGAGATCCAGGGGGTGCAGGTGAGCGCGCCGTTCGGCAAGGTGCCGCTGGCGCTGCGGGTGTTCGAGGCGATTCCTGGTTGGAGGGGCGCGTCGGAAGCCGTTCCTGCGTGACGAAGGTTGGTTTTGGGCGTGCCCCCGGCTGGCGCCGGGGTCGGGCTGCGGCTCCGTAAGCCGGCAAACAACGCCGGCTAACGGAGTCGAGCCCCCGCAAACTGCGCGGGGTCTCGCCCCTTCGGGCTCGCATCCCTCACGCAACTGCTTTACACACCTGTAGTTGTAGCTGCTGTGCACCCCTCCCCCCTTGCGGGGGAGGGGCCGGGGGAGGGGGGTGCTACGCGTCCGCCCGGAGCGCTTCGGTGGGGGCGATGCGGAGGGCGCGGCGCACGGGGCCGAGCGCCGCGAGGAGGCCCACCACCGCCATGACCGCCGCGAGCGCCGGAAGGATCGTGGCGCCCCGCCCGTCCATCAGACCGCCTCCCGTGAGCCCCTCCAGCGCCGCGGCCGCCGCGACCCCCACCGCCAGCCCCACCCCGATCTGCCCCGCCGCGCGGGCGCAGATGCTCCGCACCACCTGCCGCGGGTGCGCGCCCAGCGCCGTGCGGATCCCGATCTCCTTGCGGCGCTGCGTCACGGTGAAGGACATGAGCGCGTAGACGCCGGCCGCCGAGAGGAGGAAGACGCTCAGCAGGACCAGCACCACCACCACGCCCACCCCGCGGCCGGTGACCCGGTCCACCAGGTCGCCCCCGGCCATGGACCGCACCTCCCCCAGGCGGAGCGACGGGTCCACGGACGCGGCCACCTCGCGCAGCCGGTTGGTGAAGTCCGCCGGCGCGCCTCCGCGCAGCCGCACCGTGAGCGTCACCTCCTGCACCCGGGCCGGCGCCACGGGATAGTACACGCGGGGCGTGACCAGCTCCGGGTCCGCCGCGTTGGACGCCGGGTCCTCCACCACCCCCACCACCTCGTACCACGGCCCCGCCCGGCCCGACCCCTCCCCCTCCTCCGGGACGACGTGGCGGACGCGGCGCCCGAGCGCGCCGCCGCCCCCCAGCACCTGCCGCACGAACGCCTCGCTCACGACCACCGCCGTCGCCTCCTCCCCCAGGTCGCCCGGCTCGAACCGCCGCCCGGTCAGCAGGCGCGCGCCGAAGACGTCGAAGTACCCCGGGTGCACCCCCGTGGGGGCGACGTCGTGGCCGTCGGGCGAATCCGCCGGCGCCGGCACGCCCTCCACCCGCACCGTTCCCCCGCGGCCGGGGAGGTGCGCCCGGTAGGTCACGCCCGCCACCGCGGGCTCCGCCGCCAGCCTGCGCATCAGCTCCTCCAGCCGGTTCCCGGAGCGGGCGGTCCCCCCGCCCGGGGCGGACTCCGGGTCCAGCTCCAGCCGGGCCGCCACGAACTCCTCCGCCGGGAAGGTCGGCCGCGTCGCCGACGAGCGGATGGCGAACCAGCCCAGGCTCACCGTCGCGGGGAGCACGGCCACCGAGATCGCCACCTGGGCCACGATCAGCGCCGTCCACGTCCTCCCCAGCCGCAGCCCCGGGCCGCCGCCCAGCTCCCCCAGCCGGGAGCGCAGCCGCCCCGTCACCTGGAGCGCGGGGAGGACCCCCACGATCACCGCCGCGACCACGGCGAGCGCCAGGGTGAAGAGGACGGCGGAGGGGCGGAGGCCGTAGTCCAGCCAGAAGGGAGCCCGTGCCGACTCCGTCTCCGACACGTAGAAGAGGCGCAGTCCCACCCGCACCGCGTACTGCGCGAGCGCGAACCCCGCCGCCGCCGCCCCCAGGGAGAGCACGAGCGCCTCCACGAAGAGCTGCGCCACGATGCGCCGCCGGCTCGCGCCGAGCGCGCTCCGCACCGCGATCTCCCCCTGCCGCATGGCGGTGCGGGCGTACACCAGGACCGCCACGTTCAGCGCCACCACGACCAGCAGCAGGCACGTCAGCAGCTGCATCCGGGCCAGGCTCCAGAACGGGACCCCGCCCTGCATGTCGGTCAGCGAGCGCGTGTACGGCATCACCACGGGGCGGAGCGTCGCGTGCGTCTCCGGGAAGGCCGCCGCCGAGCGCCGCCCGAGCGCCGCCAGCTCGGCCTGCGCCCCCTCCATCGTCGCCCCGGGCGCCAGGCGCCCGAACACGAAGATCTCCGGCCCCTCGCGCCGCGCGTACCCCGAGGCGTCCGTCCGCAGGGAAGTCCACCAGCTGTGGCTCATGGGGAAGGCGAAGCCCTCCGGCATCACCCCCACCACCGTGTGCACCGTGCTCCCGAGCCGGACGTCCCGCCCCACCACGGCGGGGTCGCCCGCGAAGCGGCTCAGCCACACGTCGTGGCCGATCACCAGCACCGGCGCCGCACCCGGCTCCTCGTCCGCCGGGACCAGGTACCGCCCCAGCCGCGGCGGGACGCGGGCCACCCCGAACCCGGCGGCGGTCATCTCCGCCACCCGCACCGGCTCGGGCGGCCCGTCGCCCGTGACCAGGTTGCGGTCGACGGTCCGGAAGGCGCCCAGCTCCCGCACCGACCGCAGCTCCGCGCGCCAGGCCAGGAAGTCGTGCAGCGACCGGCGCTCCTCGTCGTTCACCGCCACGTCGCGGTTCTCGAGCGCCACGATGCGCCCGCCCTCCTCCAGCGGGAGCTCCGGGTAGACGAGCGACGCCGCCACGGAGAAGAAGCCGACGCTGATCGCGATGCCGAGCGCCAGCCCCAGCCCGCCCACCAGCGTCAGGGTGGGGTGCTTGACCAGCATCCGTACGCCCAGCCGGGCGTCCAGCCAGGAGATCCTAGCGCTCATGGGATGTCGTCCGCGGAGTGGGTCTTCTGCTGCGGGGGAGCGCTCCCCCTCAGGCATCCCCCGTGCCCCGGCGGAAAATCTGGGCAAGTGGTTTCCGTGCGCCTGTTTACGGTCCTCCGGGGAAGCGGGCGCCGGGCGCGGGAGTGCCCGGTTGCGGGACTCCCCGTCCCGCAACCGGACAGTGGGGGCGCGCAGGGTTGTCCGGACCGGGGGGCTCGCCTATATTACAAGGCTATCCGTCGGCGCCGCCACGGGAAGGGAAGGTGGCGCCGGCTTTTCGCGTTATTCGCCCAGCGTTGCGACGGGAGCCGTGTTCGACCAGCTCAGCGACAAGCTCGAAGGCGTACTTGCCGGCCTCCGCCAGCGGGGGGTCCTCACCGAGCCCATGATCCGCGAGGGGCTGCGGGAGATCCGGCGCGTCCTCCTGGAGGCCGACGTCAACTACCAGATCACGCGCGACTTCATGAAGCGCGTGGAGGAGCAGGCGCTCGGCGAGCGCGTGCTCAAGTCGGTCACCCCCGGGCAGCAGCTCGTCAAGGTGGTGCACGAGGAGCTGACGGCCATGCTGGGCGAGAAGCGCTCGGCCCTGGCCATCGCCCCCACGCCGCCCACCGTCATCATGATGGTGGGGCTGCAGGGGTCGGGTAAGACCACCACCGCCGGGAAGATCGCGCGCAAGATGAAGCGCGAGATGCGGCAGACCCGCCTGGTGGCCTGCGACGTGTACCGCCCCGCCGCCGTCGAGCAGCTCCAGACGCTGGGCGAGCAGGTGGGCGTCCCCGTCTACGCCGAGCCCGGCTCGCACGGACGTGCTGGGGATCGCGCGCCGCGCGCTGGAGACCGCCACCCGCGAGCGCGACCGGGTGGTGATCTTCGACACCGCCGGCCGGCTCCAGATCGACGAGGAGATGATGGACGAGCTGAAGCGCCTCAAGGAGGCGCTGAAGCCGCACGAGATCCTCTTCGTCGCCGACGGGATGACCGGGCAGGAGGCGGTGAAGATCGCCCAGGGGTTCAACGAGGCCCTGGACGTCAGCGGCGTGGTGCTCACCAAGATGGACGGCGACGCCCGCGGCGGCGCCGCGCTCTCCATCTTCGGCGTCACCGGGAAGCCCATCAAGTTCCTGGGCGTCGGCGAGAAGCTGGACGGGCTGGAGGAGTTCCACCCCGAGCGCATGGCCGGGCGCATCCTCCAGCAGGGCGACGTGCTCGCGCTGGTGGAGAAGGCGCAGGCGCAACTTCGACGCCGACGAGGCGGCGAAGCTGGAGCGCAAGATGATGGGCGAGCGGGCGCTTCGACCTGGACGACTTCCTGGTCGCCATGCGCCAGCTCCAGAACCTGGGTCCGCTGGAGAACTTCCTCAAGCTCCTCCCCGGCGTCAACAGCAAGATGCTGAAGAACGTCAAGGTGGACCCGCAAGCGGATGAAGCACGTCGAGGCGATCATCCTGTCCATGACGCCCGCAGGAGCGGAAGCGCCCGGAGATGCTCAACGGCTCCCGCCGCGTCCGCATCTCCCGCGGCTCCGGCCGCCCCGTGGCGGAGATCAACCGGCTCCTGGCGCAGTTCAAGGACATGCAGAAGCTGATGAAGCAGATGAAGTCCCTCCAGGGGATGATGCCCAAGGGAGGGATGCCGAAGATGCCGTTCGGCGGCGGAATGCCGTTCGGACGGTAGGGGAGGGGACAGGGAACAGGGAACAGGGCACAGCCTGCAACTGCGGTTCGCCGGCTGTCCCCTGTCCCCTGTCGACTGTTCCCTGCCGTTACGATCGTCCGCACCGTAGAAGCCGGCCAGAGGGGCCGGCCGGTGCTGGACGCCACCGCGCCACCACGAGGAATCGATGGCACTCAGGATCCGTCTTCGCCGGATGGGCCGCAAGAAGGCCCCGCACTACCGCATCGTGATCGCCGAGAGCAGCATGCCGCGCGACGGCCGCTTCGTCGCCACCATCGGGCACTACAACCCGACCACCAAGCCGACCACCCTCGTGGTCGACCGCGACAAGGCGCTCTCCTGGCTCGGCAAGGGCGCCATCCCCACCGAGACCGTGCAGACGCTCTTCAAGAAGGCCGGCGTCTACAAGGAGCCCACCGCCGTCGAGGGCGCGGCTTCCGCCGTGGCGGGCGCGGCCTCCGCGGCTGCGGGCGCCGTTCGCGGCGTGGCCGCGGCTGCCTCCGGCGCGGTGAGCGCGGTGGCCGGCGTGGCTTCCAGCGTGGTGGAGACGGTCCGCGAGGCGGCCGGGGCGGTGGTGGACCGCGTCACCGGCCCCGACGCGCGCCGCCGAGGCCCCCGCCGCCGAGGAGCCCCGCGCCGCCGAGGCTCCCGCCGAGGAGGCCCCGGCCGCCGAGGCTCCGGCCGAGGAGACCCGCCGCCGAGGAGGCTCCGGCCGCCGAGGCACCGGCGGACGAGGCGCAGGGCTGACCCCGACGCCCGCGCAGCGCCCGCCGATGGCCGGGGACGACGCCGGTTACCTGGTGGTGGGGACGGTCCAGAAGCCGCACGGGATCAAGGGCGAGCTGTACGTGCGGCTGGAGACGGACCGCCCCGAGGCGGTCTTCGCCGCGGGACGCGTCCTCCTCCTGGCCGACGCCTCGGGGCGCCCCACCGGCGGCTCGCTGACCGTGGAGCGGGCCCGCGCCTTCAAGGGCGGGCTCCTGCTCAAGGCGGCCGGGCTGGGCGGGCGCACCCCCGAGGTGGAGGAGATGCGGGGGCTCTCCCTCCTGATCCCCGCCTCCGAGGCCGCCCCGCTGGACGAGGGGGAGGTCTTCGTCCACCAGCTGGTGGGGATGCGGGTCGTGGCCGGCGAGGAGGTGGTGGGGACGGTGCACGACGTGTACGAGGCGCCCGGCGGGCACCTCCTCGCGGTGCGCCGTCCCGGCCGGCCCGAGCTGATGCTCCCCTTCGTGGCGGAGATGATCCGCCGGCTGGACGTGGAGGGGCGCACGCTGGAGATCGACCCGCCCGCGGGGCTGCTGGAGCTGTGAGGATCAACGTCGTCACGCTCTTCCCGGACTTCTTCCGGGGGCCGCTCGGGCTCAGCATCCCGGGGCGCGCGGCGGCCGCGGGGCTGGTGTCGTACAACCTGGTGCAGCTGCGGGACTTCACCCACGACCGGCACCAGACCGTGGACGACTACCCGTTCGGCGGCGGGGCGGGGATGGTGATGAAGCCGGCCCCGTTCCTCGAAGCCGTGGAGTCGCTGGCTCCCGAGGGGCGGGACCGCCCCGACGGGCCGATCCTCCTGATGTCGGCGCGGGGGAAGCGCTTCACGCACGAGGACGCGGTCCGCCTGGCCGTGCAGCCGCAGGTGACGCTGCTCTGCGGGCACTACAAGGACGTGGACCAGCGGGTCCCGGAGGCGCTGGGGGCGGAGGAGGTCTCGCTGGGGGACTTCATCGTCTCCGGCGGGGAGGTCCCGGCGCTGGCGGTGATCGACGCCGTGGTCCGGCTCCTCCCGGGCGCCATCTCGGACCACGAGTCCGCGTCCACCGATTCGTTCTACGAGGGGATGCTCAGCCCTCCCTCGTACACGCGTCCCGCGGAGATCCGCGGGATGCAGGTACCCCCGGTGCTGCTCTCGGGGGACCACGCCAGGATCGCGGCCTGGCGGCGCGAGCAGGCCGAGCGCCTGACGCGCGAGCGGCGCCCCGACCTGTGGGAGCGCCTGGAACACAGTTGACGTTGGGCTCGCGCCCGGCTTTCGGCGAGGCCGGCTCAACCTCTCCACTACCAACGACCTGAGGGCACCAAGATGCACGCGTTCACCGAGACCCAGCAGGAATACATGCGGACGGACCTCCCGTCCTTCCGCCCGGGCGACACCCTCCGCGTCAACGTGCGCGTGCGCGAGGGCGACAAGGAGCGCATCCAGGCGTTCGAGGGCGTCTGCATCGGCCGCAAGCACGGCGGGATCTCCGAGACCTTCAAGGTCCGCAAGATCTCCGGCGGCGTCGGCGTGGAGCGCACCTTCCCGCTGCACTCCCCGATGATCGCCTCCGTGGAGGTGGTCCGTCAGGGCCGCGTCCGCCGCGCGAAGCTGTACTACCTCCGCGCTCTCCGCGGCAAGGCCGCGCGGATCAAGGAGCGCCGCACGCGCTAGCCGGCGCCGGTGAACGGCTTGCCGTGAACCGCAGGAAGGCTCCCGTACGGGACGACGAACGGCTCCGGGACCCGCTCTCCATCGAGCGCGGGTTCTGGAGCCGCGGCGTTTCCGTGCTGGCCGGGGTGGACGAGGCCGGGCGCGGGCCGCTGGCCGGGCCGGTGGTGGCGGCGGCGGTGATCCTCCCCCCGGAGCGGTGCGTGGCGGGGGCGGACGACAGCAAGCGCCTCACCGCCGCGCACCGGGAGGCGCTGGTGGAGGAGATCTGCTCGGAGTGCGCCGCCTTCGGGGTGGGGGCGGCCTCCGCGCGCGAGATCGACCTGCTCAACATCCGCCGCGCCACGGCACTCGCCATGCAGCGCGCGGTAGCCCGGCTCCCCGTGCGACCGGACCACCTCCTGGTGGACGGCCTCCCCGTCCCCGAGCTGGGCGCCGACACGCACACGGCGGTGGTGGAGGGCGACCATCGGGTGCACTGCATCTCCTGCGCGTCCATCCTGGCCAAGGTGGTGCGCGACCGGCTGATGACCCGCCTGGCGCTGCGCTACCCGCAGTACGGCTGGGAGCGCAACAAGGGATACGGGACGCCGGAGCACCTGGAGGCGCTGGCGCGCTTCGGGCCCACGCCGCACCACCGCCGCTCCTTCGCGCCGGTGCAGCTCACCCTCGACGGGACCTGACACGGATGCACACCGAGCACCTGCAGAACGTCCGCCCCTCCTGGGTCGCCTTCGGCTGGTTCGCCGCCGCGGCGGTGGCCGGGCTGGCGCTGGT
Source organism: uncultured Gemmatimonadales bacterium (assembly GCA_963733105.1). Lineage (GTDB taxonomy): Bacteria > Gemmatimonadota > Gemmatimonadetes > Longimicrobiales > Longimicrobiaceae > JAFAYN01. The sequence goes on from CAVTCB010000024.1 coordinate 257,789, forward strand.
GGCGCTGATCTCCGTGGGGCTGGTCCCCTCGCACGCCGAGTCCGGCGGCGGGTGGGTGCTCCTGGCCGCGGCCGTGGGCTTCTTCAGCGGCGGGTGGCTGGTGGGGTGGCGCACCGGCGCGGCCCCCGTGCTCCACGGCGTGGGGATCGGCCTCTTCTCGCTGGTGGTCTGGTTCCTCGCCAACCTCCTGGCCCAGCTGTTCGGCTTCGCCGAGTGGTCCGCGCTGAGTCCCACCGTCACCGCCGGCGTCCTCCTCCTCCAGATCGCCGCGGCCGTCGGGGGCGCCTGGTACGGCACCCGGCACCACGCCCTGAACACCGCCGCCGAGGACTGAAGCCGGGGACGCCCTCCCCGCGCACTCTCGCACCTTCGTACTCTCGACTCCCGCATTCCCCCGATGTACGCAGAAAAGATCGCCGCGGAGCTGGGGCTCCGCGTCCCGCAGGTGCGCGCCGCGCTGGAGCTGCTCCTGGCCGGGAACACCCTCCCCTTCGTGGCCCGCTACCGCAAGGAGGCCACCGGCGAGCTGGACGAGGTGCAGCTCCGCGACGTCCGCGACCGCCACGAGTACCTGGCCGAGCTGGACGACCGCCGCGCCGCCATCCTCAAGTCGGTGGACGAGCAGGGGAAGCTGACCCCCGAGCTGCGCGCCGCCCTGGAGCGCGCCGAGACCAAGCAGGCGCTGGAGGACCTGTACCTCCCCTTCAAGCCGAAGCGCCGCACGCGCGCCACCATCGCGCAGGAGCGCGGGCTGGGGCCGCTGGCCGAGCTGCTCTGGGCCGGCGCCACCTCCGACGCGGAGCTGGCGGCGGCCGCGGCGGCGTACGTGGACGCGGAGCGGGGCGTGGCCTCGGTGGAGGAGGCGCTGGCCGGAGCGCGCGACGTGGTGGCGGAGCGGATCGCGGACGACGCGGCCGTGCGCGCCTGGGTGCGCGAGACGGTGCGCGAGCGCGGGGTGCTGGAGAGCCGGGCGGCGCGCGGCAAGGAGGGGGCCACCTCCAAGTTCCAGGACTACTACGACTTTGCGCAGCCGGTGAAGGACCTCCCCGGCCACCGCATCCTGGCCATCCGCCGCGGGGAGGCGGAGGAGTTCCTGTCGGCGCGGATCGTGGCCCCGGACGAGGAGATCGTGGCCGGGCTGCACCGCCGCTTCGCCGCGCCCTCGCGCGCGCCGGAGCAGATGCGCCTGGCGGCGGAGGACGCGTACCGCCGCCTGGTCTCGCCCTCGGCGGAGGTGGAGGTGCGGATGGAGCTGAAGACGCGCGCGGACGAGGAGGCCATCGCCATCTTCGGGCAGAACCTGGAGGCGCTCCTCCTGTCCTCTCCGGCGGGGGAGAAGACGGTGCTGGGAGTGGACCCGGGGTACCGGACGGGGTGCAAGCTGGCGGTGGTGAGCCGCACCGGCGCCCTGGTGACCACGGGGCAGGTCTACCTGCACCAGGAGGACCGCGCGAAGCGCGACCTGGCCCGGCTGATGACGGAGCATTCCGTGGAGCTGGTGGCGGTGGGGAACGGCACGGCGAGCCGCGAGACGGACGCGCTGGTGCGCGCCGTGGTGCGCGACCTCCCGGCGGAGCGCCGCCCCACCGTGGTGATGGTGAACGAGGCGGGGGCCTCGGTCTACTCGGCGTCGGACCTGGCGCGCGAGGAGCTCCCGGAGCTGGACCTGACGCTCCGCTCGGCGGTCTCCATCGCCCGGCGGCTGCAGGACCCGCTGGCGGAGCTGGTCAAGATCGACCCCAAGTCCATCGGGGTGGGGCAGTACCAGCACGACGTGTCGCAGACGCGGCTGAAGCGGCGGCTGGACGAGACGGTGGAGAGCTGCGTGAACCGGGTGGGGGTGGAGGTGAACACGGCCTCGCCCTCGCTCCTCTCGTACGTGGCGGGGATCGGGCCGTCGCTGGCGCAGCGCATCGTGGAGCAGCGCGACGCGCGCGGGGCCTTCCGCTCCCGCAAGGACGTGCTCTCCGTGTCGGGGCTGGGGCCGAAGACGTTCGAGCAGGCGGCGGGGTTCCTCCGCGTCCGCGGCGGGGCGCACCCGCTGGACGCCTCGGCGGTGCACCCGGAGCGCTACGCGCTGGTGGAGGCGATCGCGCGCGACATCGGGGTGGGGCTGGAGTCGCTGGTGGGGAACGAGGAGGCCATCCGCCGGGTGGAGCCGCGCCGCTACGTGGGGGACGGGGTGGGGCTCCCGACGCTGGAGGACATCCTGGCGGAGCTGCGCAAGCCGGGACGCGACCCGCGCCAGGCCTTCGAGGCGCCGGCCTTCCGCGACGACGTGCAGACGGTGGCCGACCTGAAGGAGGGGATGGTGCTCCAGGGGACGATCACCAACGTGGTGGCGTTCGGGGCGTTCGTGGACGTGGGGGTGCACCAGGACGGGCTGGTGCACGTGTCGGAGCTGTCGGACCGCTTCGTGAAGGACCCCAACGAGGTGGCGAAGGTGGGGGACCGGGTGACGGTGCGGGTGCTCTCGGTGGACGTGCCGCGCAACCGGATCGCGCTGAGCATGAAGTCGGGGAGCGGGACGGGGAGGGGAGGGGGCGGGCGGCGCGACCCGAAGCCGGCCGCGAAGCCCGCGCCGAAGCCGGCGCCCCCGGAGGCGAAGCCCGGCTTCGCGCCGAACGGGATGCGGATCACGCGGAAGTAGACTCTCACGCGGGGAGAATCCGGATGACGTTCCGTTCGCTGGTCGCGACGCTCGTCGCGTTGCTCGCGCTCGCCGGGTGCGAGACGGGGAGCCGCTCGGCCGGGCCGGGGGCCCAGGCGGTCGCGTCCGCTCCGGCGGACACCTCGGCGCGCGCGGAGCTGCGGGGGCGGATGGACGCCTTCCTGGAGGCGGTGCGCGGGGAGGACGCGGCGGCGTTCGCGAGGATGTTCTCCCGCGAGCGGCCCTGGCGCTACGTGCTCAACGTGGAGATCGCCAGTCCGGACACGGTGCACGCCTCGCGGCAGGTGACGGAGGTGGCGCCGGAGCGCCTCCGCCGCGACCTGGAGACGAAGGGGGAGTACCACTCGTACTTCCTCGATCCCGGGAACCGCGGGGTGGGGAGCGTGGGCTTCGTGGCGGAGCAGGGGGCATCGTGGAAGCTCCTGGACGGCGGCCGGTTCGTCCCGGACGGCTCGGACGAGGGGTCCAGCACCTGGGTGAAGTGGCGGCGGGAGGGCGGGCGGTGGGTGGTGGACGAGATCGCGGAGTGGTACCACTGAGGACGGGCTTGCTTGAGAGGGGGCCGGCGGGGCGTTATCTTTGGCGCGCCGCTGGACCGGGTCGGTAGCTCAGCTGGTAGAGCACTCGGCTTTTAACCGATTGGTCGTGGGTTCGAGTCCCACCCGACCCATTGCAGAACAGGCCCCCGTCGTGAGCTACGGCGGGGGCCTGTTCGCGTCGGGCGCGCGGGGCACCCGTTTCTTTTGTTACGATCAACTTGTTTGTCCTGGGTCCGTCACCGATGCTCCTTTCCGCCAAGCCACCTCCAAGTCAGACCAGCGACCAAGAGGAGCGCTGGCAGGAAAAGCAGCAGAAGGCGTCCCCCTCCCATTCCAAATGGACCGTTACCATAATGTGCGGTCTTCCTCAATATTTCGGTCCAGAGCAATATACCGAACCACAGAAGCGCGATCTTACCCCAATGCCAACTGCGGACGTTTATCCGAACCATAGCCCTACCACGCCTGTTCCCTGTTAAGAGTGGGCCCGGTTGAGGAGCCAGTCGAAGGGGAAACGCCTTCTTAGCGCTCCCGCCCACCCGGAAGCTTTGTCATCAATCGAGTCGAATCTCTGTCCTGGTCAGAGCCCCGTTGAGAACGGAGGACTTACCTCTTGCTTCGTACCAGCCGAGACAAGGTCCATCGCCATCAGAATAATGACGAGCATGCCGACTCCTGCGAGAATCTTGATGGCTATATGGCGGTCCGTGCGCGAGATCAGCTCTGCGAGACGAACCAAGGTATATGCTGCGACCATGATGCCAATGGCGGGGATCATGAGTTCCTGTGAGGTCAATGAAGGCGGGCTAGGCAGTTCGTCCGCCAGTGTCAGCCGAGTTCCGTGATGCGAGCGCGGTACGCAGCGAGGAGCTGCGAATCGATCTCGGTGAGATTATCGGTCGTGATGTACTCGCCCCCGGCAAACTCGAAGCGATATTTCGGACCATTCCCTTCCCAGAAGTTGAAGAGCCGCCCCTTGCGCTCCTGTTTGTAGCAGACGGAAAAGACCGTCTTTCGATCAACCGGGTACAGGTGCTTGAGCCGGCTGTACGCCTCCTCGTCTCCGGCTAGGAGGAAGGCTAGCCGGGTGCGGACGTAATCGAACACCGCCCGCTCCGCGTCCGTTGTCACCACCCCGCTCTCTTCGACCTTGACCTCTGGCGCCGGTGTCGGTTCCACCACCGGTTCGGCGGGTGCCGGTGTGGCGGCAGCGCGAACACGCACCAGATCCTGCCGATCCGCGAAGCCCACCCGCTCCAGAAGACGCCGGTCGAGCACCGTCTGGATAGCGGCGGTGAAGATGGGAGTGTGTTCCTCCACCAACCGAGTGGTGCGGCGACCGTCGATGTGCGCCATGTCCATGAAGAAGCGAACCATCGACTCGGGCGGTGCGTCCAGGCTGCGCTCCAGCACGTCCACGTAGCTGGCCATGTAGAGCTTGCGGCGCGCATCCGCGCCCACGTCCGCCGGGTTGAACGACTCACGCCGCAGCTTCAGTAATGCGTCCAGCACGCTGCCGCTGACCTGCTCCTGCGCCACTTCGGAAAGATCCACACGGACGAACGGTTCGTCGTCCATCATGTTCTCCAGCCCCGTGTCCGTGTACAGCTCGAAACGGATTCCATCCGTGAGAATGCCGAGCTTCACCGACGGGACGGCGTTGTAGTAGCCCTTCAGCTCGCCACGATTCGCTTCGGACAGCGTTCCGACCTTCTTGCACTCGACCGCGATCACCGGCTCCTTGTCCTTGCAGATCGCGAAGTCTACCCGGTTCTTGAACTTTTCCGAGAACGAGGCGTGTGCCTCGGGAATGATCTCGTCAGGGTTCAGCGGGTCATAGCCGAGCAGTTGGAAGAATGGGAGAACGAGGTACTGATTTGTCGCAGCTTCGCTCTGTGCGCGTCCCGCACGGTCGAGGGCGGTTTGGGCATGCGTGATGAGGCGGGCGCGGAAGTCGTCAGTCATTGGAAGGCTGGTTGGAGAGAATAGATAAAGTAGATGTCCGGCGGAAAATTCGTGAGGCATACGGATGATACGTACCTTGGGCTAAACGAGCAACGTCGCCGGCTTCCGCATGCCCGTCACGGGCGAGAACTGCCAAATCTGTCGCGCGGCGGGCAGAGCACTCCTGCAAGTGATGCTGCTCGTCCGCCGGCATGCCAAGAAGCTTGCATCCCGGACGAGATCCCGCCTACTTGCTGCACGACCGACGCTCGCCCCTCGAACGAAGAGACTGCCCGTGCCCGCTTTCGCGGCAAGGCTGGAGAAGGCGAAGAAACCGGCGCCGGGGCGCCCCGCGGCACCCGCCGCGGCGACGCCCGCCCGCGACGCCGCCTGGATCCCGCTGTACACCCTGGCGCTCGGGGCCATCCAGCGCCGCCGCGCCACGTCCGCGGGAGGGGCATCGGAGCACGGGGCCGACGCTGCCGGTGAGCATGCGGCCCCGTCCATCGTGCACGAGGTCCTGCGCTCGCCGGGCGCGCGGCTCGACCCGGAGGCGCGCGCCACCATGGAGCGCGGCTTCGGGCGCGACTTCGGACAGGTGCGGGTGCACACGGACGCGCGCGCCGGGGAGTCCGCCGCGGCCGTGGGCGCCGACGCCTACACGGTGGGGAGCGACGTCGTGTTCGCGCGGGGGACGTTCGCGCCGGGCACCGTGGAGGGCCACAGGCTGCTCGCGCACGAGCTGGCGCACGTGGTCCAGCAGTCGGGGAGCCGCCGGGGCGGGACGCTGTCCCTGGCCCCCGCCGATTCCGGCGCCGAGCGCGAGGCCGCCGCCGCCGGGTCGGCCGTCGCCCGGGGCTCGGCGCGTCCGCCCTCCATGGCTCCCGCCCTGACCCGCGCCCCGGTCCGGGTGCACCGCCAGCCGCAGAAGTACCCGGGCGTCGCCGACCTGACGGTCAAGACGACGGCGATCGGCGGAAGCACCATCGAGTCCACCGTCTCCGTGAAGGTGGCTTCGGCGGCGGAGGAGAAGGAGGCCAGGGACATCATCCAGCACCTGCAGTTCCGGTACGAGGTCAGGCTCGACTCCAAGAAGAGCCTCGACGCCGTCCAGTCCACCATCAAGGGCGATCCGATGGACAGGGCGGTGAACATGGACGAGGCCCTCCTGAACAGGCCTCCCCGCCCGCTCAAGGACGTGATCACCACCTCGGCGTGGGACCTGCCGCAGCTCCGCGCGCTCAAGGAGTCGATGGCCTTCTTCGACACCAGGATCGGCGGGCTCCCCAGGGGGATGGCCGGCTTCGCCTTCGGCCGGGTGAACGTCGGGATCAACGACGCGGGAGACGCGCGCGATCCCAAGGTCCTGGGCCAGAACCACGGCGGCAAGAGCAGCATCACCCTGTTCGACGCGGCCTCGGGGGCCGCCACTCCGCTCCAGGACAAGACCAAGGCGCTCACCGGCACGCTGGTCCACGAGCTGGCGCACGCCATCATGGGTGGGCCGGACACCTACATCGCAGCCATGAGCCCCGCGTACTGGACCGACCCGACCACCCGGTCGGGCAACGCCGGCGCGGAGGCCCCCATCACCCCGTACGGCGACAAGAGCGCCTCGGAGGACCTCGCCGAGGCGACCATGTTCTACTTCCTGGAGCCCGCGACGCTCCAGGCCAAGTGCCCGCAGCGCTTCAAGTACGTCGACAAGCAGGTGAAGTCCTGGAAAGCCCCGTCTCCGTCCCCGTCTCCGTCTCCCTGACGGACGCCGCTCCCGGCCACGAAGGGAAACAAAATGCTAGGACATTTTACGTCAACGTGTTAACGTGTGAGGTTGACGGGTCGGAGCACGATCCGGCCGGGGGGCCCCCCGGCCGGAAACACCACGAGGACCCAGGAGGAACGATGAGCGGAAACAAGCAAGCCTACGACACGGCCTACCAGCGGGCGCTCCAGGGCAAGTCCGGCAGCGGCCTGCTCGGCATGCTCACCTCGCTCTTCGAGAACGAGTACACCCGGCAGTCGCGGCTGCGGGGCGAGCGCGAAGGCGCCGCCGCCCGCGAGGCCGCCGCCGGGGTGCCCTCGCCGGGGGAGCCCAGCGTACAGCACTGAGGAGCGGCTCGTCCCGTCCCAGGCAGAGCCCCCGCCGTGCCCACGGCGGGGGCTCGCTCGCGTGCGGCGGGCAATGACCGGGTGCGAGCGAGTCCCGGCGGACGGTTGACATCCGGACCGCCGCGCCGTATTGGTGCAGGACCGCGAGGTTCCCTTCCCGCACCCTGCCGGCGGTCCGCCCGGACCGGCCAGGAGATCCGGACCTCCATGGGGAGACTGCAGGGATTCCTGTCCCGGGTGCGCCCGGGTCGTACGGCCGTACCCGCCCCCGCCTTCCAGACGCGCCCCGTCGCCGCGGCGCCCGTCGGGCATGGGCCCGCCGCCCCGGACTCCGCGCGCCTGGGCTTCCGCTTCGACCGGGTGAAGGTCCCCGCCGCCGCCGACCCCGCGTCGTCCGCGCCCGTGCAGCGCATGGCCGCGCCGCTCGCCGCCGCCCTCACTGCTCCCCCCGGCACGGGCTCGCGCGCGGCCGCCGCCGGAGCGCCGATCCAGAGGGTCAAGCAGGTGGGGACGCCGTTCCCGGCCAAGGTGAAGAAGCAGGTCCTCTCCGCCAACAGGAAGGCGAACGCCGGCTTTCACACCTGCACCAACTGCAACTTCCAGCACGCGCAGAAGACCTACCTCAAGGTGGCCGGGAAGAAGTCCGTGGGCGACGGCGGGTTCCAGGTGGACCACATCAAGCCCTTCTCCAAGGGCGGGCAGGGAAAGCTGAGCAACGGGCGCGTCCTCTGCGGCACCTGCAACACCTCGCGGGGGAACCGGAACAAGTTCGGCTCCACCGGATACGCGAAGTTCCGGGGGCTGGACATGGGAAAGAAGACACATACCATGAGCCTCGCGTACTACAACAAGCGCAGGGCCAAGTGGAAGCGGAAGAACAACTGGAAACCCCTTGTCAAGTGAACCGATCAAGCTCGTCCTGACGGCCGGGGACGACACCGAGACGGTCTGGGCGGAGCCCCTGGGGGGCGGCCGCTACCGGATCGACAGCATCCCGTTCTTTGCCTACAACGTCTCCGCCGGCGACGTGGTGGAGGCGTCCTCCGACGGAGAACTGCTCCGTCCCACGGCCCTGGTGGAGAAGGGAGGGCACCGCACCCTCCGCGTCGCGTTCCCGGAGGAGCAGGGGGGGGTGGAGGGCGCCGCCGCCCGCGCCCTGGCCGCCGAGCTGGAGCGCCTGGGGTGCGCCTACGAGGGCTTCGAGCCCATGCTCCTGGCCGTCGACGTCCCCCCCGAGGTGGAGCTGGACCCCGTGCTCGACGCCCTGGAGCGCACGGAGGCGGAGTGGGAGTACGGGGACCCGCAGCCCGACAAGCCCGGTCTCGGGGAAGAGGAGGCGTAGCTCCCCGTGCCGAGCTTCCAGCGGCTCCGTCCGCCGGTGCGCGGGGGCTCGCCCGCGCCCGCCGCCTTCCGGCCGCGCCCGTTCGGCGAAGCGCCGCCCTCGCACCACCCGCCCGGCGCCGACGAGCGCCACGGCTTCCGCTTCGGCGCGGTGGAGGTTCCGGGCGCGGCCCCGGTGCAGCGGGCGCCGCTCGCCGCCGCTCTCACCGTTCCCCCGGGCGCCAGGCGGCCCGTCCCCGCCGTATCCGGCGAGGCCGCGACGATCCAGCGGGTCGGAGGCGCCTTCGACCAGGACACCAAGGACAAGATCTTCGAGGCGAACAAGACCGCCAGCGGGGGCAAGTACTACACGTGCAGCAACGGCGCCTGCGGCTTCCAGCACGAGCACCGCTCGTACCTGCTGCGGGCGAGCAAGAAGATCCAGAAGCGGAGGGTGGGCGACGGGGGCTTCCACATCGACCACATCCGGGCCAAGTCCAAGGGGGGGAAGGGGAGGCTGAAGAACGGCCGCGTGCTCTGCGGCACCTGCAACACCTCGCGCGGGAACCGCAGGAACATCAACATGACGGGGATCATGAAGTTCGCGGGGCTGCACCAGGGCGCCAACCCCCGCGTGCTCACCCCGAAGGACTACGACAAGCTCAAGGCGGCCTTCGCCCAGGGGAAGTCGCCCTCCATGATCTGAGCCCTCAGCGTCCCCGCAGCGCCCGGGTGAGCACCCGGTCCAGCGCCCCCGCGAACGCCTGCTTCTCCTTCGCGCCCCAGGGACGCGCGCCCCCCGTCTCCACCCCCGCCCCCCGCAGCCCGTCCATGAAGTCGCGCACGGCGAGCCGCTCCCCCACGTTGTCCGCCGTGTACTCCTCCCCCCGCGGGTCGATCACCGCCACCCGCTTCTCCACCAGCGCCGACGCCAGGGGGATGTCCGCCGTCACGGCCACGTCCCCCGGCTCCGCGTTCTCCGCGATGTGGCGGTCGGCCACGTCCGGGCCCCCCTCCACCCGCACCGCCGTGACGAACGGGTTTCCGGGCGGCACCTGGAGCCGCTGGTTGGCCACCAGCACCGTCTCCAGCTCCAGCCGCTTCGCGGCGCGGAAGGCGATCTCCTTGACGTCGCGCGGCGCGGCGTCCGCGTCGATCCAGAGCTTCACGGACTTTCCCTGTTGAGAGTGGACGGGCGGCGGATCTCCCTGTGCGTCCTGGCCGCGGGCTTCGCCGCGGCCGGGACGCTGCACTTCCTCTTCCCCGGGGCGTACGCGCGCATCGTGCCGCCGTGGCTCCCCGCGCCGCGCGCGCTGGTGTACGCCAGCGGCTTCTTCGAGCTCGCGGGCGGGATCGGGCTCCTCCACCCGCGCACGCGCCGGGTCGCCGCCGCCGGGCTGGTGCTCCTCCTCCTCGCCGTGTGGCCCGCCAACCTGGAGATGGCGCTGGACGCCCGCGCCGCGGGAGCGCCCCCGGCCCACCAGGCCCTCCTCTGGCTCCGCCTCCCGCTCCAGCCCCTGCTGATGGGCTGGGTGGCGTGGGCGGCGCGGGCGCGCCGGTCCGCCGGGTCTTGAGATCCGGCGGCGGAGGGAGTATCCATCATGCTCCCGTTCCCCGCAACCGCCCTACGCCGAGCCGATGAGCACGCTGCCCCCCTTCATGGACCTCCCCCCCGCCCCCGAGCCGCCGCCGCGGGCCGAAGAGCGTGCGCACCGCCGTGCTGCTGGCGCTCTTCTTCGGCCCGTTGGGGCTGTTCTACGTGTCCGCCTTCGCGGGGCTGCTGATGACCTTCGTCACCGTGGTGGCCGGGTTCTTCACCATGGGGATCGGGCTGTTCCTGGCGTGGCCCGTCTGCGTGATCTGGGCCTACGCCGCCACGCACGGGCACGAGCACGACTCCCCCACCCCCCCGGCACACGAATGACCGAGATCGACCGCAGGAGCTTCCTCCACGCCGCCGCCGCGGCCGGGCTGGCCGCCGCCGCCGACCCGCGTCCGCTCGGGGCGTCGCCCGCCGCGCCGGGGGCCGCCGGGCACCGGGTGGCGGACTTCGAGCTGGAGGAGGCCACCGTCGCACAGCTCGGGGCGTGGATGCGCTCCGGGCGGCACACCTCGCGCTCGCTCGTCGAGGCGTACCTGGGGCGGATCGAGGCGCTGGACCGGGAGGGGCCCGCGCTGCGCCACGTCATCGAGACCAACCCCGAGGCGCTCGCCGTCGCGGCGCGGCTGGACGCCGAGCGGAAGGCCGGGCGCGTTCGGGGGCCGCTGCACGGCGTCCCCGTGCTGGTCAAGGACAACGTGGACACCGCCGACCGGATGACCACCACCGCCGGGTCGCTGGCGCTGGAGGGGAACGTCGCCCCGCGCGACTCCTTCGTGGCCGCGCGGCTCCGCGAGGCCGGGGCGGTCATCCTGGGGAAGACCAACCTGAGCGAGTGGGCCAACTTCCGCTCCACGCGCTCCTCCAGCGGGTGGAGCGCGCGGGGAGGGCAGGGGCGGAACCCGTACGCGCTGGACCGCTCCCCCTGCGGCTCCTCCTCCGGGAGCGGGGGCGCCGTCGCCGCGAGCTACGCGGCCGTGGCGGTGGGGACGGAGACGGACGGCTCCATCGTCTGCCCCGCCTCCGCCAATTCGCTGGTGGGGATCAAGCCCACCCTGGGGCTGGTGAGCCGCTCCGGGATCATCCCCATCTCCCACTCGCAGGACACCGCCGGCCCCATGGCGCGCACCGTGGCGGACGCCGCGGTCCTGCTGGGGGTGCTGGCCGGCGCGGACCCGCGCGACGAGGCCACCGCGGCCGGGCGCGGGCGCGCCGCGGCCGACTACACCCGCTTCCTGGACCCCGCCGGGCTGCGGGGCGCCCGCATCGGGGTGCCGCGGGCCGAGCTGTTCGGGTACAGCGAGGAGGCGGACCGCGTCGCGGAGGCGGCCCTCGAGGTCCTGCGGCGCGAGGGCGCGGTCCTCGTGGACCCCGCCGACGTCCCGCACCTCGGGCACTACGACGACTCCGAGTTCACCGTCCTCCTCTACGAGTTCAAGGCCGGCCTGGACCGCTACCTGGCCTCCGCCGGGCCGGGGGCGCGCGTCCGCTCCCTCGGGGACGTGATCGGCTTCAACGAGCGGAGCCGCGACCGCGAGATGCCCTACTTCGGCCAGGAGATCATGCTCATGGCGCAGGAGAAGGGGCCGCTCACGGAGAAGGAGTACGTGGACGCGCTGGCGCAGAACCACCGCCTGTCGCGCACGGAGGGGATCGACGCGGTGATGCGCCGGCACCGGCTGGACGCGCTGGTGTTCCCCACGGGGCACCCGCCGCACGTGATCGACCTGGTCAACGGCGACCACTTCCTGGGCGGGGGCTCCAGCATGGCGGCCGTAGCGGGGTACCCGCACGTGACCGTGCCGGCCGGGTACGCCTTCGGGCTCCCGGTGGGGATCTCCTTCGTCGGCGGGGCCTGGAGCGAGCCCACGCTGATCCGCCTGGCCTACGCCTACGAGCAGGCCACCCGGCACCGCCGGCCGCCCCGCTTCCTCCCCACCGCGGAGCTGGCGGCCCGATAAACGCAGTCCACCCGGGGAGGGGGCGCCGCCCGCGCCTCCTCCGTCCCCTTCCGCGGAGGTCCATGGACGCAGAAACGGCTCCGGGCCCGGCCGGCTTCCCGTCCGCCCGCCAGGACCCGCTCGCGCGGGTGCTCGCCCACATCGCCGACGGCGTCACCGCCCAGGACGCCGCCGGGCGGCTCCTGTACGCCAACGACGCCGCGGCGCGGGTGGTGGGCTACCCCTCGGGGGAGGCGTTCCTCGCCGCCCCCGTAGAGGAGGTGCTGGCCCGCTACGAGGTCCGGGACGAGAGCGGCGCGCCGGTCCCGGCGGACCGGCTCCCCGGGCGCGTCGCGCTCCGGGACGGCGTGGAGGCGGAGGCGACGCTCTGCTGGCGCGAGCGGGGGAGCGGGGACGAGCGCTGGTCCATCGTGCGGGCCTCCCCGGTGCGCGGCGAGGACGGCTCCGTGGTGATGGCCATCAACGTCTTCCACGACGTCACCGAGCGGATGCGGCGGCAGCGCGAGCTCCAGGACCGCGCCCGGGAGGCGGAGGCGGCCCGCGCCCGCGCGGTGACCATCCTGGAGAGCATCGGCGACGCCTTCGTGGCGTACGACCGGGAGTGGCGCTTCACCTACGTGGGCGCCCGGGCGGCCGAGCTGTTCCGGGGGACGGAGGGCGTCCCGGCCGACGTGGTGGGGACGCGGCTCTGGGACGCCTTCCCCGGGACGGTGGGATCGGCGTTCGAGGAGCCGCTCCGGCGGGCCATGGCGGGGACGGAGACGGTGGTGTTCGAGGCGCTGGGCCAGCGGGGGCGCTGGTACGAGGTGAGCGCCTACCCCTCCCCCGAGGGGCTGTCGGTCTACTTCCGCGACGTCACCCGGCGCAGGGAGGCGGAGGCCGCCCACAGGCGGGCGGAGGAGTCGCTGGCGCTCCTGGCCGAGGCGAGCGAGCTGCTGAACCGCACCCTCGACTACGAGGCGACGCTGGCGGAGCTGGCGCGGCTGGCCGTGCCGCGGCTGGGGGACTGGTGCGCCGTGGACCTGGCCGGGGCGGACGGCTCCGTCCGGCGGCTGGCCGTGGCCCACCAGGACCCGACCCGGGTGGAGTGGGCGTACGAGATCCAGCGGCGCTACCCGCCCGACCCGGACGCGTCCACCGGCGTCCCCGCCGTGCTGCGCACCGGGGAGGCCGAGTTCTACCCGGAGGTCACGGACGAGATGCTGGTGGCGGGCGCCCTGGACGAGGAGCACCTGGAGATCATGCGCCGGGTGGGCTTCCGCTCGGCGATGGTGGTGCCGCTGCTGGCGGAGGGGAGGCCGATCGGGGCGCTCACCCTGGTCTCGGCGGAGTCGGGGCGCGGCTACGGCGCGCAGGACCTGGCCCTCGCCCGCGACCTGGGGCGGCGCGCCGGGGCGGCCATCGACAACGCGCGGCTCTACCGGGAGGCGCGGGAAGCCCGGGAGATGCTGGAGGAGCAGGCGCAGGAGCTGGAGGCCACCGCCGCGGAGCTGGAGTCCTCCAACGAGGAGCTCCTCGTCGCCATCGCCGACGCGGAGACGGCGCGGGCGGAGGCGGAAGCGGCCAACCTCGCCAAGAGCGAGTTCCTGGCGCTGATGAGCCACGAGCTGCGCACCCCGCTCAACGCCATCGGCGGCTACGCCGAGCTGATGGAGATGGAGATCCACGGCCCCGTCACCGACGCGCAGCGGGAGGCGCTGCGGCGCATCCGCTTCGGCCAGGAGCACCTGCTGGGGATCATCAACGACGTCCTCAACTTCGCCCGGCTGGAGAGCGGCCACATCGAGTTCGCCGCGCAGGACGCCCCCGTGCAGGCCATCCTGGACGGGGTGGTGGCGATGATGGAGCCGCAGTTCGCGGCCCGGGGGCTCGCGTGCGAGTGCCCGCCCGGCGACCCGGCGGTGACGGCGTGGGCGGACCCCGAGAAGGTGCGGCAGATCCTGCTCAACCTCCTCTCCAACGCGGTCAAGTTCACGCCCGAGGGGGGAACGGTGGCCACCGGGTGGGAGGTGGAGCCGGAGACGGTGCGGGTGCGGGTCCGCGACACGGGGGTCGGCATCCCCGCGGACAAGCTCCAGGACATCTTCGACCCGTTCGTCCAGGTGAACCCGGGGCTGACGCGCGAGGCGGGGGGGACGGGGCTGGGGCTGTCGATCAGCCGCGACCTGGCGCGGGCCATGGGCGGCGACCTCGCCGTCGAGAGCGTCCCCGGGGAGGGCTCCACCTTCACCCTGGCCCTGCCGAGGACGCCTCCCCCGGCGGGGTGAGCGGTCTACCGGGGCTGGGACTCGGGGCGCTCGGCCCACAGCACGTTCACGATCTGCCAGCGCCCATCCACCTTCGCCATCTGCATGTAGTCGATCCAGGTGACCGCGTCCGCCCGGACGCTGGCGTTGTCGCCGAAGACGTCCAGGATGCGCACTTCCTTCCTCTGCCGCTCCGGCGGATGCTCCTTCCCGCCGCCGCGCCGCGTCTGTGACACCAGCTCCGAGGCTCCCATCATGTGGATTTCGCTGATCCCCTGCGGGTCGGTCAGCACGATGCGCTTGACCAGCTCCGGGTGGAGCGACCGGGCCATGCGCTCGGGGTCGGCCGCGTACCAGCCCTCCAGGTAGTCCAGGGCGGTCCGGCGGATGGCCGCGGAGTCGGCGGCCGTCTGGGCGCGGGCGGGGACGGCGGCGAGCAGCACGAGGCCGGCGAGGAGGAGGCGTGTTCTCATGGTCAGGCTTCGGTGGAGGTGAGGGTTTCGCGGGTCTGCGCGGACGCTCCAACGTAGCAGCCCCCGGAGGCGGAGGACAGCCGCGGGTGCCGCCGTCCTTTTGTGCAATAGGTGCGATCTCGACAATCCTTGCGCCGCACACCGGCGATGTTCATATTGTCCGTCAAGGATCGCTCAAAGGGCCGTCTGCGTGCTGTTCTTCGAGTGTCACCTCTTCTCCTCTCCCGCGGCATCCTCCTCAGCGACGGTGTCCCCCGGGTTTCCGCCCCGGGTATCGGCCACACTGTCGGGCCGTTCAACTCCCGTACCGCCAACACGATCGTCAATGTCGACGAGCGCCATTGCCGGGCAGATCGCTCCCGGGATCGACGACCATCGCCGGCGCCCGAGGAAGCGTCGTCCGTGGGCACGGCGCTCCTCGCCGAGCGTTCCTTTCCAACTTCCGCCTTGCGGGAATGATCCCGGGAGGACCGAGCCGTGAGCCTTCAGACGTGCAGGGAATGCGAGAGCACCGTCAGCTCCGAGGCGGCGTCCTGTCCATGCTGTGGAGCACCATACCCCGTGTGGGCAGGCCGGGACGAGGCCGCGGTGTCGGGCGGCCCCGAGTGGACGGGGTTGCTGTACATCGGCACCGACGGATACGTGGTCGCCATCCACCCCGACGATGGAGGCGAGGTCTGGAGGGCACCGCTCGATGGCGGCTGGTCGGGACCCGGGCCGGACGACGTGTGCGTACTGGAGCACGGCGGGCGCGTATTCGCCGGCTGCAAGGGACACGTGTTCTGCCTCGACGTGCACACGGGAGAGGTGCTCTGGCGGAACGGCCTGAAGGGGCTGGGCCACAGCGCCGTCACGCTCTCCATCAGCGGGCAGGCGACCCGGTACGCGGCCTCCGAAGCCGGCAGTGGCCTGGGCCGGCAGATCGCGGAGGAGGTGGGAGATCGGATCGGCCAGAACCTTGCTGGCCGGTGATCCGATACTGCTGCTGACGCTGCTGGACTACCTGCAGGACGGGAAGGCCGATGTCGGGCTCGTCGCGGTGGGGAGCCTGGTGATCGCGACGGGGACGTGCCTCTACCTGGCCGGCAGGAGCCGGAAGGCACGGGACCGGTGACGCACCGGCTCCGCATCCCTGCGGATTCGCCGGAAGCTCGTGGAAGGCTCACCCTCCGCCCCTGGTGCACCATGCGCCTGATCCCGATCGGTCTTCTCCTCCTCCTGTCCGCCTGCGCCGCACCGACGGCGGGGAGCACCGCCGCGCCCGCGCCCTCCGCGTCGGCCGTGTCCGCGGCGGAGGCGGTGGTCCAGGCCCAGCTGGAAGCGTACAACCGGCGGGACGTCGACGCCTTCGCCGCGACCTACGCCCCGGACGTGCGGATCTACGACCACCCGGACCGGCTCCGGATGTCGGGCGTGGACCAGCTCCGGCAGACGTACGCCGAGTTCTTCGCCGCCGCCCCCGGGCTGCGCGCGACCGTGTCCCGGAGGATCGTGCAGGGAGACCACGTCATCGACCACGAGACCGTCACCGGGCTCCCCGGGGGCGCCCGCATCCAGGCCGTGGCCGTGTACCAGGTCCGGGACGGCAGGATCCAGAACGTCTGGTTCATCCGCTAGCCGCCTCGGACCGGTGACATGACCACTCCGCGGCGCTTCCCGGACCCGGTGCTGGAGGCGGTGGACCGGGCGAAGATCCTCGGCGTGCGCGCCGGCGGCGAGCACCGGTACACCGGGGTGTGGGTCGTGGTGGTCGAGGGGAGGGTCTTCGTCCGCTCCTGGAGCGACGGCCCGCGGGGCTGGTTCCGCGCCTTCCGCGACCAGCCCCTGGGGAGCATGCAGGTCGCGGAGCGCGAGGTAGCCGTGCGTGCCCGGCACACGCGGAGCGAGCGGCTGCTGCACGCCGTCACCCGCGCCTACGCCGCGAAGTACCCCACGAAGGCGTCGGAGAAGTGGGTGGTCGGGTTCGCCGAGCCGCACCGGATGCGCACGACCCTGGAGCTGGTGCCCGCCTGATCGTTTCGTACGCCGTCAGAACGTCGTCCCCGCCGAGAGCTGCACCCGCAGCCGCCCACCGGAAACCGTCCCCCCCGTACTTTCGTAGACCACGTCCAGCGGTAGCTGGGTTGAGCTCCCGCGACCCCGGGCTTCTCCTGGAGGGCGTGTGTATCGCACCTGCATCTTCTGTACGGGACCCCTGGGGCGGAACGAGGCGGTCGAGCAGTTCACCGTCGGCAGTACCCTCGCCTTCGACCCCTGGAAAGGGCGTCTGTGGGCGGTCTGTCCCCGCTGTGCCCGCTGGAACCTGGCGCCCCTGGAGGAGCGCTGGGAAGCCGTCGAAGGGGCGGAGCGGCAGTTCGCCGACACTCGCCTGCGCGTCCACTCCGAGAACGTCGGACTGGCGCAGCTCGCGGACGGCACGCGTCTGATCCGCGTCGGACGCGCGCTGCCCGGTGAGGTCGCCGCCTGGAGATACGGCCGGGAGCTGCATCTGCGCCGCTGGCGGCACGCACCAGTGGCGGTGGGAGGGTTCCTTCTGAGGGTCGCCGTGGACCTGTGTGCCTGGCCCCTCTCGCATGCCGCCGTCGGTCTGGCGCGAGTGGCTCATGGCCGCTCGGTTCTGCACCGCATTCCCGCGGAGTCTTCACCGGCCGGGCGGGAGATCCTGGTCCGCCGCGGCCACGTGAGCCGCGCCTGGCTCCAGCTCGACGAGGAAGGGGATCTCGGCCTCCACGTTCCCGAGGTCCTACCGGCCGAGCGGGACGGCAACCGCTGGCGCGCCCCGTCGCTGCTCCTCCGGGGCGGCAGCGCGCGCCGCGTGCTCGCGCGCGCCCTGGTAGACGTGAACGCCGCGGGCGCCTCCGGCCGGAACATGAAAGACGCACTGGCTGCCCTAGGCCGCTCGCCCCTGGCCGAGGATTACCTGCGGGAGACGGCGCGCCAGGTCGTGGGGCTGGGCATGCCGGACCTCGGGCTTGCCTCCTGGAGCTGGGGCGAGGTGCTCGGGCGGGCGAAAGGGCAGCGGCGCGAGGCGCGGTTCGAGCCCCCGAAGCTCTCCGCCGCGCATGCCCTGGCGCTGGAGATGGCGCTCCACGAGGAGAGTGAGCGTAAGGCCTTCGAGGGGGAGCTGAGCGCGCTGGAGGCGGCGTGGCGCGAAGCCGAGGAGATCGCCGCGATCGCGGACGGCCTTCCGGACGCTCCCGCCGGGTAGCTCTACCGACTCCAGGTCCGCCGCGTCAGAACGTCGTCCCCGCGGAGAGCTGCACCCGCAGCCGGCGCCGGAAGCCGCGCCCCTCGTACGGGTCGTACACCACCTCGCCGAGCGGGACGTAGCCGGCCCCGTCGTCCTCCCGCAGCAGGAGCGGGTAGCGCCGTGCCGGCGAGGGGTCGTACGCCAGGTCCAGGCGGAACGGAAACGGGCGCAGGAGCCGCGCCCCGATCCCCGGCGTGACGACGGACTCCGACCCCGCGCCCTCCCCCCCGCTCCGCACCGCCCCGAAGTCCACGAACCCCGCCAGCTGCAGCGCCGGCCCCACCCACACCCGCCCCTCCAGCGTCGCTTCCAGCAGCGCCTCCCCGCCGGCCGGGCGCAGCCGCACCCGCCCCGGGTCGATCCGCGCCCCCTCGCACCCGCCCGCGCGCGGCGCGCACCCCAGCGCCGCGCTGTCCGCCGTGCGCGCCAGCAGCAGCTTCGGCCCCAGCAGGTTCGCGGCGACCCCGCGCACCCCCAGCGGCCCCCCGCCGTACAGCCGCAGCGAGGGTGGCAGGGCCTCGTCCCCGCCCGCCAGCAGCCCGGCGCGGGCGCGGACCGCCAGCTCCCCCCGGCTCCCCAGGAAGCGGGTGAGCGACCCCCGCGCGTCCGCGCGCAGGAAGCCGATCTCCGAGCCCGTGGGCGTCCCCGCGCCCGAGAGCGCCAGGCGCGCCGTGGAGAGCCAGCCGGGCTCCAGCGCGCGCAGCCACTCCGGCCCCGTGCGCGGCCCCGGCACCGCCCCGCGCGCCGCCGGGGAGGTCCACCCCAGCGCCAGCTCCACCGGCGCCAGCGTCGCGGCCCCGGTCAGCTCCTCCAGCCGGGCGCCGCCGCACACCCCGTGCACCCCGCAGAAGAAGTACGCGCTCCCCGCGTAGTCGCTCCGCTCCGGAGCGAAGGCCGCGACCCCCTCCACCCCGCGCGCCATCTCGCGGGAAAGCCCCACCCGCGCGCGCACCCCCCGGCGGACGTAGGCGCGCTGCGCCGTCTCGCGGCTGGCCTCCAGCTCCAGCAGGAGCCAGGTGCGCCCGCCCACCGGCTCGCGCCACTCCGTGCGCACGAAGAAGTCCGGGTCCGCCAGGCCGCCCTCGTCGTCGCCGCCCCCCGCGCACAGCCCCGGGAGCTGCCGCGCCAGGAGGTTGGAGGCGCCCGCCGTGAGGGAGACCACCCGCGGCTCCCCCAGGAAGTGGCGGCTGGCCCACCAGGCGCGGCCCTCCAGGCAGGAGCTGGAGGAGAAGGTCCCGTCCCCCTGCACGGCCCGCACGCGTCCCGCCGACACGGTCACGCGCGTCGCGACCACGCTGTCGCTCCCCGCCTCCGGCGCGAGCTCCACCGTCGCCGTGTCCACCACCGGGAGCGCGTACAGCCGCTCCTGCGTCCTCTCCAGCGCCGAGGTGGAGAACGCGTCCCCCGGGCGGAAGGCCAGCCGGCGCCCCACCACCTCCTCCGTCAGCGGGCGCTCCACGCGGAACGTCGTGCTCCCGAAGGTCGCGCGCCGCCCCGGGACCGCGGTCAGCACCACGTCCGCCGTGCGCGCCTCCCGCGACACCTCCCCCGAGACCTCCACCTGGGCGAAGGCGTACCCCCGCTCCGCCAGCACCCCCGCGATCAGCCGCTGCGCCGCCTCCAGCCGGGGGAGCGCGTAGGGCTCCCCCGCCCGCAGCGGCAGCTCCGGGAGCCGCGCCCCCGGGACCGCCTCCACCCCGCGCACCCCGACCGAGCGGACCACCAGCGGCGCCCCCTCCGCCACCCGGAACACCACCTCCACCTCCCCGTCGCCCGCGGGCACGGCCTCCGCCCGCACCGACGCCTCCGGGTACCCCCAGGCGTCGTACAGCGCGCGGACGCGCTCCTCGTCCCGGCGCAGCTGCACCGTGTCCAGGAGCGCCGCGGGCTCCCTCCCCCCCAGGCACGCGCCCAGCACCGACCCGCGGCAGGGCGGCTCCCGCGTGGCGACCGAGGTCTCCAGCAGGCGCACGTCCAGCGCCGCCACCCCGGCGAAGCGCACCTCCACGACGCGCGGGAGGGGCGCGGTGTCCGGCGCCTGCGCCGCGGCGGGGCGGGGGAGGGCGAGCAGGAGGGCGGCGAGGAGGACAGAGCGCATTCGGGGCGGCTGGATGACGGGAGCGGGAGCCGGGGGCCGCGGGGGCGGCGGGAAAAGGCGTGCCAGAGAAAAGACGGAGGGCTCCCGCGCGCCGGGAGCCCTCCGCTCGTCCACCCCGCGCCGGGAGGGGCTACCTCCCGCCGGTCAGCCCCCAGTACGCGTCCGCGAAGCGGCGCCCCACCTCCAGGTACGCCGGCGTGGTGAAGTGGATGCCGTCCTGCGTGGGGAGCCCGGCCGTGCGCACCAGCGCCGCATTGGGGAGCGAAGCCGCGGCCTCCTCCTGCTCCCGCTGCACCGTCGCCCACGCCGCCGCCGTCGCCTCGCGGCCGCGCGGCACGTCGCCGATCTGCCCCACGATCACGGGGAGGTCCAGGCGCCGCAGGTCGAAGCGGAACGAGGCCGCCACGTTCCCGAACATCTGCTCCCACCGGTCCGCGCGCCCCTCGCCCAGCCCCTCGCTCTCCCCCTGCAGCACCAGCACCCCGGCGATCCGCCCCTTGGGCTGCGCCGCGCGCGCCAGCGCCAGGCAGCTGCGGTAGAGCGCCGCGGGGTCGCGCGGCTGCCACTGCCGGAGCGTGGAGCCGCCGCGCGCGCAGGGGACCAGCCCCACCGTGCGCCCCGGGTCCAGCTCCAGGAGCCGCCGCGCGAACGCCACCCCCGGTCCCACCCCGCCCCCCTCGCCCAGCGGCTCCGCCGCCGGCTTCCACGCCCCGCCCTGCAGCACCCAGGCGCGCCCCCCCAGCTCCGGGGCCGTGTACCCGGCCAGCGGCCCCATCCCCGCCATGTTCGACTGCCCCACCAGGAGGAAGACGTCCCATCCCTCCCCCGGCTGCGGCTCGGACGGGGAGCCGCACGCGGCCAGCGCGAGCAGCGGGGTGGCGAGAAGGGACCTGCGCATCGATCCTCCGGGTCGGTTCACGGCGTTCGGCCGGCGCGAGGCCGCAAATCTAGCGCACGGACGCGGCTCCGGGCCAGCGGCGGCGCCCCCGCGCCGGGAGGGCGCGCCCCGTCCGCCCCGCACAGCTCCAGCCACGCCGCCAGCACGGCGAACCCCAGGCACACCAGCCCCGAGCCGCGCAGGTCGGTGTTGTGCGGGTAGCGCGGCGACAGGCCGAAGAGGAGGGGCGCCAGCACCAGCACCGACTGCGCCGCCGCGCAGTCCCACAGCAGCGTCGGGAGGCGCGCCGTGCGCCGCCCCAACGCCAGCCCCACCGCCAGGAGCGCGGCCAGCGCCGGGACCGCCCGGCTGGCGCCGTACACCACCCAGTCCAGGTCGGCCAGGATGGAGGTGGGCTGCAGCATCCCCGGGTCGTACAGGTAGAAGGGGAGGAACACCGCCGCCGCCGCCCCCGCGCTCGCCCCCACGTACGGCGCCGCCCCGCGCACCCCCAGCCGGCGCGCCTGGAAGCCGGCCAGGAGCGCCAGCGTCACCCCGTAGTTCAGCCGCGACGCCACCGCCACCCCCACCCCCACCGAGGCCGCCAGCTTCAGCCAGCGCGGCGCGCCCGGGTCCGTCGTCGCCGCTGCCGCCGCCAGGGTGAAGAGCGCCACGTACAGCGCGTTGGTCAGGAAGTCGCCCCCCACCACCACCTCCTGCAGCGCCACCGGCGAGAGCCCCACCGCGATCCACCAGAAGGGGAGCGCCGCCGCCGCGCTCCGCGCCGCCCGCGCCGCCGCCGCGAAGAGCGCCCCCACCCAGAACAGGTTCTGGAGCGCGCTCGACCAGATCACCACGAAGGGCGCCGCCAGGAGGAAGGCGCCGGGGAGCGGGGTGATCGCCCCGCCCAGGTAGGTGCGCTGGTGGTACGGGAAGTCGCCGCGCAGCAGCGCCCGCACCGCCAGGTCCAGCGCCTCGTCCCGGTCGCTCCCCCCGCCCATCCCCCCCCCGTCCGCCCAGGGGAACACGGTCGCGAACGCCGCCGCCAGCCCGGCCATGGAGAGCGCGAACAGCGTCCACGCCGCCCGCCGCCCGATCCGCCGCCTCGCCCACTCCAGCGTCCGCGGGTCCAGCCCCGCCCCCACCGCCAGGAGCACCGCCGCCGCGTAGGCCACCATCCCCGGCGTGCCCAGGTACTTCCCCACCACGCCGGTGGAGGCGAGGAGGAGGTAGAAGGCCAGGCCGGCCCTGGCGAAGAGGGATCGGTCGCGCGAAACGACGGTGGGCATCGGGGCGGGGAAGGGAAGAGAGCGGAATCCGTGGGGAGCGACAGTCTACGTCCGGCCAGGGGCCCGCGCAACGCCTTGGGCGGCAGCGCCTTCCGTCCGGCCGTGCCGGGGCTTATGTTTCCGCGCGCTCCCGTCGCGCCGGCCCGTACCTCCACCTCCCGCCCGAACCGCGTGCTCCCGTCCCGCACCGAGACGCTCTCCGGCTGGGGCCGCCGCCCCGTCGAGAGCTGCACCGTCTACCGCCCCGAGAAGCGGAGCGAGGTGGCGCGGGTGCTCGCCTCCGGCGCCGAGCCCGACTACGTCCCCCGCGGCCTGGGGCGGAGCTACGGCGACGCCGCGCTGAACGCCGGGGGCGGCGTGGTCTCCCACCTCCGCCTGGACCGCCTTCTGGCCTTCGACCCCGGCACGGGGGTGCTGGAGTGCGAGGGCGGCGCCTCCCTGGCCGACGTCGTCCGCGTCTTCCTCCCGCGCGGCTGGTTCCTCCCCGTCACCCCCGGGACGCGCTTCGTCACCGTGGGCGGCGCCGTCGCCAGCGACGTGCACGGCAAGAACCACCACCGCGACGGCACCTTCACCGGGTTCGTGGAGAGCCTGGAGCTCCTCCTCCCCACCGGCGACGTCGTGACCTGCTCGCGGACGGACGACCCCGAGCTCTTCCACGCCACCGCCGGGGGGATGGGGCTCACCGGCTCCATCCTCCGCGTGCGGCTCCGCCTCCGCCCGGTGGAGAGCGCCTGGATCGTGGCGGAGCACCGCAGGACGCGCGGCCTGGCCGAGACGCTGGAGGCCTTCGCCGGGGACGACCGCCACCGCTACTCCGTCGCCTGGGTGGACACCCTCGC
Source organism: uncultured Gemmatimonadales bacterium (assembly GCA_963733105.1). Classification (GTDB taxonomy): domain Bacteria; phylum Gemmatimonadota; class Gemmatimonadetes; order Longimicrobiales; family Longimicrobiaceae; genus JAFAYN01. The sequence goes on from CAVTCB010000024.1 coordinate 281,008, forward strand.
CCCCGGCGACGCCGCGGGGCGGGGGGTGCTGATGGAGGGGGACCACGCGCCGCCGGACGCCCTCCCGCGCGGCGTGCGCGACCCGCTCGCGCTCCCCCGCCGGGCGGCCCGCCGCCTCCCCTTCGACCTCCCCGACGGCGCGCTCAACCGCCTCACCGTCGGCGCCTTCAACGCCGTGTACCACGGCGTGCAGCGCCCCGGGCGCCGCGTGGTGGAGCTGGAGTCGTACTTCTACCCGCTCGACTCCCTCCTGGAGTGGAACCGCCTCTACGGCCGCCGCGGCTTCGCGCAGCTCCAGGTGGTGGTCCCCGCCGACGGCGCCCTGGAGGGGCTGGGCGCCATCCTGCGCCGCCTCCGCGAGGCCGGGCTCCCCTCCTTCCTCGCCGTGCTCAAGCGCTTCGGCGCCGCCGGGCCGGGGCTCCTCTCCTTCCCGCGGCCGGGGTACACCCTGGCGCTCGACCTCCCCTTCCGCGACGCCCTCCCGGCCACCCTGGCCGAGGTGCACCGCGTCGTCCTGGACCACGGCGGGCGCGTCTACCTGGCCAAGGACTCCGCCCTGGACCGGGCCGGCTTCGAGCGGATGTACCCGGAGGCCGACCGCTTCCGCGCCGTGCGGCGCCGCGTGGACCCCGAGGGGCGGCTCTCCTCCTCGCTGGCCCGGCGCGTCGGGCTCGCGGAGGCGCGGTGAGCCGCGTGGGGCGCGTCCTCCTCCTGGGCGCCACCTCCGGGATCGCCCGCGCCGCCGCCGCCGAGTTCGCGCGGCACGGGCACGGGCTGGTGCTGGCCGCGCGCGACGCCGAGGAGGCCGCCGCCACCGCCGCCGACCTTGCCCTCCGCTTCGGCGTCCCCGCCGACGCCGTGCCGCTGGACGCCCTGGACTTCGCCGCCCACGAGGCCGCGCTGGAGCGCTGCTGGGCCGCCGCCGGGCCCGAGGGCGTGGAGGGCGTCGTGCTCTTCGTCGGCTACCTGGGCGACCCCGTCGCCGCCCGGGGAGACGCGGAGGAGGCCCGCCGCATCCTGGACACCAACTTCACCGCCTGCGCCGCCCTGCTGAACGGCGTCGCCAACCGGATGGAGCGCCGGGGGAGCGGGTGGATCGCCGCCCTCTCCTCCGTGGCCGGCGACCGCGGCCGGCAGAGCAACTACCTGTACGGCGCCGCCAAGGCCGGGCTCACCGTCTACCTCCAGGGTCTCCGCAACCGGCTCTTCCACGCCGGCGTGCGGGTGGTCACCGTCAAGCCCGGCTTCGTGGACACGGGGATGACCTACGGCAAGCCCGGGATGTTCCTGGTGGCCTCCCCCGACGCCGTGGCGCGCGGCCTGTACCGCGCCGCCACGCGCTCCGGCGGCACCGTCTACCTCCCCTGGTTCTGGCGTCCCGTGATGTGGATCATCCGCGCCGTCCCCGAGCCCGTGTTCAAGCGCCTGCGGCTCTGAGCCGCCGCCCACCTTCCCGCGATCTCCATGGACGCAGCCTCCACCGCCCGCGCCGACGCACCCGCGCTCACCGTCCTCGCCCCCGATGCGGGCGCGGGTGCGGCGGGCGGGCGTCTCCCGTACCTGCGGCTCCTGCGGCCGCAGCAGTGGGTCAAGAACGGGTTCGTGCTGGCCCCGGTCATCTTCGCCGGGCTCTTCGCCGACGGGCCCCAGGTGGCGCGCGCCCTCGCCGCCGTGCTCGCCTTCTGCGCCGCCTCCTCCGCGGTGTACGTCGCCAACGACCTGCTCGACCTGGAGCGCGACCGCGCCCACCCGGTCAAGCGCTTCTCCCGCCCCCTGGCCGCCGGGACCGTCTCGCCCTCCGCGGCGAAGGGGGTGCTGGCGCTCCTGGGCGTCGTCCTGCTGGGCGTCGCGGCCGCGTGGCCGCGCGTGGGGGCCGTCCTCCTCGCCTACCTGGCCGTCAACGCCGCGTACTCGCTGCGGCTCAAGCACGTCGCCATCGTGGACCTGTTCTGCATCGCCACCGGCTTCGTGCTGCGCGTGCTGGCCGGGGCCGTGGCCGTGCGGGTGCCGCTCTCCTCGTGGATGCTGGTCACCACGCTCTGCCTGGCGCTCTACCTCGCCGCGCTCAAGCGCCGCACCGAGCTGGCGACGCGGGGGAGCGCCGGGCGCTCGGTGCTGGACTCGTACTCCGTCGCGCTCCTGGACCGCTACGCCGAGATGAGCGCCGTGGGGGCGCTGCTCTTCTACGGGCTCTTCATCCTCCAGGTGCGGCCCGAGCTGGTGGTCACCATGCCGCTGGTGCTGTTCGGGATCTTCCGCTACTGGTTCCTGGTGGAGCGGCGCGGTGCCGGGGAGGCGCCTTCCGAGACGCTGTGGACCGACGTGCCGCTGGCGCTTACGGTGGTGGCGTGGGCGGGGGTGTGCATGTACGCGCTGCGGTATCCGGGGTCGGCGCTGCTGCTGTTCTAAGGCGTTGCGGCGGGGCCGCTCCGGAGCCCGGCCAAACAGCGGCCGGTCTCCTGCGCGGGGGCGGTGAGCCTCGCAAACGGCGCGAGTCTCCCCGCCCCGGAGTGAGCCCCGCCAAACTGCCGGCGGGTCTCCCTCCGAACAGGATCATACGGGTACTGCGGAACTGCGACTGCGAACGGCCGGGATCTCTTGTGAGGTCCCGGCTTTTTCGTGGTCGGCGGGCGTGGTGCCCCCCCCCCCCGGCCCCTCCCCCGCAGGCGGGGGAGGGGAGAACGGCGAAGATCCTACTGGCGGGGAGCGCGGAGCGCGCGGGCGGAGCCCGCCAGTCCGCGAAGGCGGACTTCGTGCCGTCGTTGCAGCGAATTCATTCGCCCGGCGCGGGGGTACCCCCGCGGGTGCCGCCCCACAGCACCGTCCGGCAGCTCCCGACAGACACGGAGCTGCCCCTCCCCCAGAATGGGGGAGGGTGGCGGCTCTAAGGCCGCCGGGTGGGGGCGCGCGGAGGGCACCTCCGGCAGGTCCTTCCCCCGGAGTTCGAACCCGGGCAGTTCTCCCCTCCCCCGCCTGCGGGGGAGGGGCGGGGGTGGGGGGCGCGCCGGCTTCGCGCCGCGGCCCCTCCCCGGCTACATTCCCGACCGCCGCCGCCCGCGCCCTCGCCGCCATGTACCGGCACCGCCGCTGGCTGGAGCGCCCCGTCGGCACCTTCCCCGACTTCGCCGTGGACCGCGCCGCCGTCGCGGAGATCGTCGCCCGCGCGCAGGGCGAGGGGCGCGAGAAGCTCTCCGAGACCGAGGTGATGCGGGTGCTGGAGGCGTACGGCATCCCCGTCGCCCCCTACCGCGTCGCCCGCACCGCCGACGAGGCCGTGGAGGCCGCCGGGTCCATCGGCTGGCCGGTGGTGATGAAGGTCCTCTCCCCCCGCATCGTCCACAAGTCCGACGTGGGCGGCGTGGTCGTGGGCGTGGAGGACGCCGCGGAGGCGCGCGCCGCCTTCGCCCGGCTCACGACGGAGGTCCCGGAGCGGGCGGGGATCGGGGCGGGAGAGGTGGACGGGGTGCTGGTGCAGAAGATGGTCTCGGGAGGGAAGGAGACCATCGTGGGGATGCACTCCGACCCGCAGTTCGGCCCGCTCCTGATGTTCGGGCTCGGGGGGATCTACGTGGAGGCGCTGGGCGACGTCGTCTTCCGCGTCCACCCCGTCTCCGACGTCGACGCGCGCGAGATGGTCCGCTCCATCCGCGGCGTCCGGCTCCTGGAGGGCGTGCGCGGCGAGCCCGCCTCCGACCTGGCCGCCGTGGAGGAGGTCGTCCAGCGCGTCTCCCGCCTGTTGGGCGACCACGACGCCATCCGCGAGCTGGACGTCAACCCCTGGCTCGCCTTCCCCGAGGGAGGCGTGGCCGTGGACGGCCGCATCTCCATACGTCTCTGACTCTGAAGGGCAGGATTTGGGCGTGCCCCCGGCTGCGCCGGGGTCGGGCTGCGGCTCCGTAGGGAACGATACGACCGTTCCCAACGGAGTCGAGCCCCCGCAAACTGCGCGGGGTCTCGCCCCTTCGGGCTCGCATCCCTCACGCAACTCACGCAACTCGTTGTTGCACCTGTAGTTGCCGTGCTCCCCTCCCCCCTTGCGGGGGAGGGGTCGGGGGAGGGGGGTCCGACGGGCGCACGGAACCCACCGCCCACACCGTCGTGCTCCCCTCCCCCCTTGTGGGGGAGGGGCCGGGGGTGGGGGTAAGCCTCCCCGGCTGGCCTGAAGCCGCACGGCGCTGTAGATTGGCCGCCGAACGACCGGACCCTCCCCGAGAAACAGGAAGCGCAACGTGTCCGATCCCACACTTCTGGTCCTCCGCAACGCCGCCATCTTCGGTCTCGTCACCCTGGCGGTGTACGGCATGTGCCTGCTGATGATCCGCGTCGAGGACAACCGCGCCAAGCGCCGCCGCTAGCCGGCCGGCCCCGCGCTCCCGCACCCCCCGCCCGGTCCCCGGACGGGGGGTGCCCGTTTTTTTCCTCGCCGCCCCGAAGGGTCGCGCGTCCCGCGCAAGGGTGTTACACTAGCATGGGCCGCGCGTCGCGCCCCGGGCGGGGCGGGCGCCGGTGGCCGGTGATCCCTCGACGTACCCGTGTCAAAAGGAGGCCGCATGAGGAAGCCCGTCAGCAAGCACGCACTTCGCCGCGCCCTGGAGCGCGTTCAGGAGGAAGGTCTGCTGCAGTGGAGCGAGCCCACGGGGGCCGTGGTGGACCGCATCTGGCACGAGATGGAGAAGGGGGCGTTCACCGCCAAGAAGCCCAACGGCCGCGAGGCCGCGCGCCGCGCGCGGGCCACCGCCGGCGTGGGAGCCGGGCCGGAGCCCGGCGTCGAGGAGGCGGAGACCGAGGAGTAGCCCTCCGCCGCCCCGCGTCTTGGAGCCGACGCAGCCTTCGGCAGGGAGCCCCGGGAAGCCCCGGGGCTCCCTCCGTGCCGAGCTCCTGTTCAACCTCTCCTTCCTCGCCCTCGCCGCAGTCGTCCTCGCCCTCTCCGCCGCCTCCGTCCTGGAGATCACCCCGCTGGGCGGGCGGCGCCACCTGTGGGCCCTCGCCGCGCTCGTCGCCGTCGACGTGGCCGTGTTCGCGGCGCTGGTGAGCCACCTGGTGGGACGGCTGGTGGTGAGGCCGCTCTCCGGGGCCGCCGCCGCGGCCGTCGCCATCGCCGACGGCGACTACGAGCGGCGCGTCGCCCCCGGCGAGACCCGCGAGATCGACGCCCTGGCCGGCGCGCTGAACCGCCTGACCGACCAGCTCCTGCACAACCAGACCCGGCTCGCCGAGAACGTCCGCTCCCTCGACGAGACCAACCGGCTCCTGGTCGCCACCCAGCGAGACCTGGTGCAGGCCGAGAAGCTGGCCTCCATCGGCCGGCTCGCCGCCGGGGTGGCGCACGAGGTGGGGAACCCGCTGGGCGCGCTCCTGGGGTACGCCGGGCTCCTCCACCGCCGCGGCGGCGACCCCGAGCTGCTGGGCGGCGTGGAGCGCGAGGCGCGCCGCATCGACCGCATCGTCCGCAGCCTCCTCCAGTACGCCCGCCCCCACGCCGTTCCCCTGGAGCAGGTGGACCTCAACCAGTCCATCCGCCGCGTGGTGGAGCTGCTGCGGGAGCAGGGGCGGCTCGACGGGGTGGAGGTGCTGCTCCGGCTGGCCCCCGACGTGCCGCCGATCCGGGCCGCCGCCCACGACGTGGACCAGGTGTTCCTCAACCTGTTCACCAACGCCGAGAAGGCCATGGAGGGGCGGGGGCGGCTCACCGTCCACACCGCCGTGCAGCGCTTCGAGCCCGCGCGGCGCATCGCCCCGCGCCGCGCCGACGACCCCCCGGAAGTGGACTACTCGCACCTGCGGCGCCCGCGGCACGCCTCGCACCGCGACGCCAACCGCCTGGAGCCCGGGGACGAGATCGTGCAGGTGGTGGTGGCCGACACCGGCCCGGGGATCCCCCCGGAGAACGTGGAGGCCGTCTTCGACCCCTTCTTCACCACCCGCCCCCCCGGCCAGGGCACCGGCCTCGGGCTGGCCATCGTGGCCAGCACCGTGACCGAGTTCGGCGGCCGGGTGGAGGCGTCCTCCGCCGCGGGCGGCGGCGGGGCGGTGTTCACCCTTTCCTTTCCCACCGGCAGGGAACCATCGTGAGATCCGGCCGCATCCTGGTGATCGACGACGAGGCGGGGCTCCGCCACACCCTCACCCTCCTCCTGCGCGAGGAGGGATACGAGGTGAGCACCGCCGAGGACGGGGAGGCGGGGCTCCGCACCGCCCTCGCCGACCCCCCCGACCTGGTGCTCTGCGACGTGCGGATGCCCCGGCTGGACGGGCTCCAGTTCCTGGAGAAGTACGCCGAGGCGGGGGGGACCGCCCTGGTGGTGGTGATGAGCGCCTACGGCTCCCTGGAGACCGCCGTCGAGGCCATGCGGCGCGGGGCGTACGACTACATCTCCAAGCCCTTCAACGCCGACGAGGTCCTCCTCACCCTCCGCAAGGCCGAGGAGCGCGAGCAGCTCCGCCGCGAGGTGGACCGCCTGCGCAAGCGGGTGGGGGAGATGGAGGGCTTCGAGGAGGTGGTGGGGCGCTCGCAGGTCATGCGCGAGGCGCTCGACCTGGCCGCCCGCGTCGCCCCGTACCCCTCCACCGTGCTCATCACCGGGGAGAGCGGGACGGGGAAGGAGGCCATCGCGCGCGCCATCCACCGCGCCTCCCCCCGCAGCGACGGGCCCTTCGTGGCCGTCAACTGCGGCGCCATCCCCGAGAACCTGCTGGAGTCCGAGCTGTTCGGGCACGAGCGCGGCGCCTTCACCGGCGCCGACCGCACGCGCGAGGGATTGTTCGCCGAGGCCAGCGCGGGGACGCTCTTCCTGGACGAGATCGGGGAGCTCCCGCTCCCGCTCCAGGTCAAGCTCCTCCGCGTCCTCCAGGAGCGGAAGGTGCGCCGCGTGGGCGGCTCGGTGGAGATGGCCGTGGACGTGCGCGTGCTGGCCGCCACCTCCCGCGACCTGGTGGAGGAGGTGCAGGAGGGGCGCTTCCGCGACGACCTGTTCTATCGCGTCAACGTGGTGCAGATCCACCTCCCCCCCCTGCGCGCCCGCCCCGAGGACATCCCCCTCCTCGCCGACCACTTCCTCCGCCGGCACGCCGCGCGCTTCGGCATCCCCTTCCGCGAGTTCCCGGGGACGCTCATCCCCCTCCTGGCCGCCTACACCTGGCCGGGGAACGTCCGCGAGCTGGAGAACGTGGTGGAGCGGGCGCTGATCCTCTCCGGGGGCGACATCCGCGAGGAGCACCTCCCCGCGCACGTGCGCAGCGGGACGCACCCCTTCCACATCGCCCCCGACGACGCCGACCTGTCGGTGAAGCGCCGCCTCCCCTCCCTGGAGCGGGAGCTGATCGCCCGCGCGCTCCAGCGCACCCAGGGGAACCGCACCCGCGCCGCGGACCTCCTGGAGCTGTCGGTGCGCGCCCTCTCCTACAAGATCCAGGACTACGGGCTGGACTGACCGCACCATAAGGACATTGCATGTTCTCCGGGCGGCGTTTACAATGTGCACTTTCCTGCGGTACCGTGCGCACGCCAGCCCCGCCGGAGGCCCATGCCCGTCCCGTCCGCGCCCCGGAGCCGCTCCGGGTACACGCTGTACGAGATGCTGCTGGTCGTCGTCGTGCTCGCCATCGCCGCCGGAGTCGCGGTGCCCCGCCTGGACGGCGTGGTCGCCCGGCTGCGGACGCGCGCCGCCCTGGACCAGCTGACCGCCGACCTGTACCACGCCCGCGCCCTGGCCGCGCGGGAGGGGCACCCCACCGTGCTCCGCTTCACCCGCCGCCCCGACCTCCCGGATTGCCACGCCCCCTCGTACTCCCTGGTGGTGCGCTCCGACCCGGAGCGAGTCGCCCGCGCCACCGACCTGGATCTGGGCCCCGCCTGGTGCTTCGACGCCGGGCGGGTGGACTCCGTGTCGTTCAACTCGCGGGGGCTTCCCTCGGGAGTCAACAACCGCAAGGTGTTCGTGCGGCGGGGGCCGATTGCCGATTCTCTCACGCTCTCGCGGCTGGGGCGGGTGATGCGGGCGTACTGACTTCCGGGTCCGGAGCCGGGTCCGGGTTCGGGCGTGCCCCCGCTGGCGCGGGGTCGGGCTGCGGCTCCGTAGGGCAGCAAACAACGCTGCCCAACGGAGTCGAGCCCCGACGAAACTGCCGTCGGGTCTCGCCCCTTCGGGCTCGCATCCCTCACGCAACTGCTTTCCGTGCCTCGTCTTTCGTCGTTCTCCCCTCTCCCGCTTGCGGGGGAGGGGTCGGGGGTGGGGGGGCCGTTGCCGTGCACCCCTCCCCCCTTGCGGGGGAGGGGCCGGGGGTGGGGGGGTGCCGTGAAAACTTTTCCCTCAGCGGAAAGCTTTCCGCCGAAATGGGGCCGGGTCGGCGAAAAAATCGTTGCGGCGCAACGATCTTCGCGCGGGCACGCATCTCGCCTGGGGGATGCGGCATGACCCCACATTTTGCCCCCGTCCGCTCCCGCCAGGGAGGCTTCACGCTGCTCGAGATCCTGGTGGTCCTCACCGTGATCCTGCTGGCGACCACCATCGCCGCGCCCAGGCTGAACGGCGTGATCGCCGGGCAGGGGACGCGGGGCGCCATCGACCAGCTCACCGCCGACATCACCCTGGCCCGCACCTACGCCGTCCGCGAAGGGTTCCCCGCCTCGGTGAAGATCACCTCCGCCACCACCTACCAGGTGACGGTGGACACCTCCGCGGCGGCGCCCAAGGTGGTGAAGACGGTGCGCCTGCAGGACGACTACGCGGGCGTGCAGCTCACCCCCGCCACCGGGAAGCTCACCTTCAACACCCGCGGCCTCCTGCGGACGCAGGACTTCACCCGGGTCAAGGCCACCCGGGGCACCGCCCGCGACTCCGTGCAGATCTCGTCCATCGGTCGAACCTACCGTGACTACTGACTCCCCCCCCCGCCGCAGCGACGGGGGCTTCACCCTGATCGAGGTCCTCTTCGCCATGGTGATCCTGGCCGTGGGCCTCCTGGCCATGGAGGCGCTGGGCATCAGCGCCACGCGCCTGGTGCACCGGTCCGAGCGCCAGAGCGCCTTCGCCGTCGCCGCCAGCGACACCCTGGAGAGGATCATGGGGCGCATCCGCGCGGCTCCGAACGCCACCACCGTGCGCGACACCTCCTTCTCGTACCTCACCGGCGACAACGCGGCGAGCCGCGACACCGTCCGCGTCCGGGTCACCGGGTTCAACACCAGCATCCGCACCGTCAGCGTCACCGTGGTCCCCTCGCCCAGCGCCTCCGGCTTCCGCCGCTCCGACAGCCTCCGCGTCACCGGCAATGTCTTCCGCCAGAACTGACCGCCGCCGGCGGAGCGCCGGCTTCACCGTCGTCGAGGTGCTGGTGGCCATCGTCCTCACCGGGATCCTGGCCACCATCATGTTCCAGCTCATGCAGGGGCAGGGGCGCTTCGCCGGCCTCCAGAACGCGCGCCAGGAAGTGCAGCAGAACGCCCGCGGCGCCCTGGACCTCATCACCAGCGAGCTGCGCACCATCCCCGGGGGCGCCATCGCCTCCGCGTCGGCCACGGAGCTCGAGTTCCGCCTCCCCCGCGCCTGGGGCGTGCTCTGCGACGCCCTCCCCAACGGGACCGTCGGGGTGGTGTTCCCCCGGGGCCTCGCCCCCGCGGACCTCCCCTCGGGGAACCTGACCACCGAGCAGCGGGCGGCGTGGGGGCTGGCGGTCTCCACCGGGAGCGGGGCGTACTCGACCGCCACCATCACCTCGACCAGCACCGCCGCGGGGAACTGCGCCGCCAGCCTGGGGATCAGCGCGGACTCGGTCGACATCCGCCAGCTCACCATCACCGGCTTCCCGCTGCTCGCCACGGCCACGCCGCAGACGCGCGTGTTCGTGTACCAGCTCGTGCGCTACGACGCCGCGGAAGGGACGGCCGACCAGCACTGGATCCGCCGCCGCAGTGGGACGGGGACGCCGGAGCCGCTCGCCGGGCCGCTCCTGCGCAACGCGGACGGGACCCTCAACGGCAACGCGCTCAAGTTCACCTACCTCTGCAACAACACCCCGCTCACCGCGCTGCAGCTCGCCGTGGGGCTCAACCTGCGGAGCATCAACCGGGTACGGGTGGTGGTGGCGATGCAGAGCCGCAACAAGGTCACGCAGGACTCCCGCTCCCGTCAGCAGGAAGTCGACTCCATGACGGTGCACCTCCGGAACAACCCCACCCCCGCGCTCGCATGCCCGTGAACCCACTCCGCCCGCTCCGCGAGCGCCTGGCCGACCGCCGCGGGATCGCGATGCCGCTGGCCCTCCTGGGGCTGGTCGTGGTCACGCTCCTGGTGACCACCGCCATCCTCACCTCCACCACCGAGTTCGCCCTCAGCTCCGCGCACCAGGACGGAGTGAGGGCGCTGTACGCCTCCGACGGCGCGCTCTCGCAGTACCTGCAGCAGCGCTCCACGGTGGTGGGCACCAGCGTCTTCCGGAACGTGGACACCACCTTCACCGACGCCGACGGGAAGTCGTACAACGTCACCGTGAACCGGCTGGGCGCGACCACACAGGGGCAGACGGTGAACGAGACGTACTCCGTGGTGGTCGAGCCCGGGGACAAGCGGGGGCGGAGCGTGGGGCTCCTCCTCACCGCCACCCGCGCGGCGGCGCAGACGCTGACCACCAACATCAACTCCGGCGCCTCCATCGCCTCGGACGTCATCAAGATCCAGCCCAACGCCACCATCAGCGGGGTGGACACCAGCGCCTGCAAGACCGGGAACGTGGCCGGGATCTCGCTGGCCGCCGACGTGAGCGGCGAGAACATCAAGGGGAACATCGAGGGCCAGCCCCCGCTCCAGCGCTCCACCTACACCAAGGCGCAGTTCGCCAGCTACCTCCTGGACGGGCGCTCGCCGACCGAGATGGCCACCTTCGCGGACGTCAAGTGGGGGCTCAGCGGCGGGTTCGGCCCCTGGGGCGGGGGGACCTCCAGCGGCTCCAAAGCGCGCAGCACCGGGCTGAACTGGGGGTGCCCCGCCTCGCTGGTGTCCTCGTGCGTCAGCGATCCCGACCGGGACTACTTCCCGGTGGTCGCCATCCAGTCCTCCACCACCGTCCACCTGGACGGCGAGGGACAGGGGTTCCTCATCGTGCTGGGGGATGCGCTGCTGAACTCGCAATTCAAGTACAACGGGATCGTGATCGTGCTGGGCGACGTGCGCATCAACGGCGGCACCAACATCTACGGTGCCCTGGTGGCGCTGGGCGACCAGCTCCTCCAGCAGAAGGACAACGACGGGGAATCGTACGACATGATGGGCGGCGCGCTGGTCAAGTTCAACCGCTGCAACGTCAACGCCGCGGTCAACGCCTTCAACGGCGCGCAGGCCCGAAACGGCACCCAGACGTTCACCGGGCAGAACCTGGCGTGGTTCGAGGTGGTGCGCTGACAAGCTGTTCCGCCACTTTGCTCCTTGACGCTCCCCACCGGGACGCGTATCCTTGGGCGACACCATCCAAACAGTAGGCGGCGGCCGCACGGCCGCCGCCGGCCTCTCGCAGGCGCAGGCGGTCCGCCGCCCTTCCGTTCCGTAACCCCTTCACGTCACGCATGGCCTCCTTTCTCCGCCGCGGCAAGAGCACGGTCGGCCTCGACATCGGGAGCGGCTTCATCAAGGTGGCGGTCGTGGACCACTCCGGGAGCGAGCCGGAGCTGACCCACGTCTCGCACGTCCCGCTGATCGCCGACGCCATCGTAGAGGGCGAGATCATGGACCCCCAGCTCGTGGCCGAGACGGTCCGCTCCATCTTCGAGACCTCCGGGATCAAGGCCCGGAACGTGGTGATCTCCGTGGGGGGACGCGACGTCATGGTCAAGAAGATCCAGATGGACCGGATGAAGGAGGCCGACGCCCGCGAGGTGATCCGCTGGGAGGCCGAGCAGTACGTCCCCTTCGACATGGAGAACGTGCAGCTCGACTTCCAGATCCTGGACCCCCTGGACGACGGGCTCCAGATGAGCGTCCTCCTGGTGGCCGCCAAGCGCGACCTGGTGGACCAGAAGGTGGGGCTCCTGCGCGACGCCGGGATCGCCCCCTCCGTGGTGGACGTGGACGCCTTCGCGCTGTTCAACGCCTTCGAGTACAACTACCCCGAGGCCCGCGAGGGGACGCTGGCGCTGGTCAACGTGGGGCACGAGATCTCCACCGTGAACGTCCTCCAGGAGGGGACCCCGGTGCTCACCCGCGACATCCCCTTCGGGTCGAGGCGCCTCCGCGAGGACCTGCGCCGCATCCACGGCCTCACCGCCGAGGACGCCGAGGGGGTGCTCCAGGGGAGGTCTCCCCGGACCGGGGAGTTCCGGCAGCTCCTGCAGGAGGGGTGCGAGGAGCTGGCCATGGGGATCGAGCGCGCCGTCGCCTTCCTCTCCATCGGCGACCCCTCGGGGCAGGGGCTGGGGCGCATCTACCTCTCGGGGGGCAGCGCCCGCATCCCGGGGCTGCTGGAGGTGGTGTCGTCGCACCTCCGCACCCGCACCGAGGTCGCCAACCCGCTCCAGCGGCTCAAGGTGAAGCCGGGCGTCACCGCGCTCTTCCCGGTGGACGAGCTCGCCCCGATGCTGATGCTCCCCGTGGGCCTGGCCCTGCGGACCGCCGCCTGATTCAGGAACCCATCCCTTGATCGAGATCAATCTCCTCCCCGCAGGGGAGAAGAAGCGCCGTCCCGCGGGCAGGTCGGGCGGTGGCGCGCGCCGGCTCCCGACCCTCCCCAAGTACTCGGGCGACCCGTACACGGCCGGCCTGGGGGCGCTCGGGCTGGCCGTGCTCGCCGGGCTCGGCTTCCTGTACTGGCGGGCCGACGCGGCGGGGCGCGACGCGCAGTCCAGGCTGGAGGCGGCGGTGAACGACTCCATCCGCTACGCCTCCACCATCCAGCTGGTGGAAGCGCACAAGGCCCGGCAGGACACCATCGAGAGCAAGATCGACCTGATCCGCTCGGTGGACGAGCGGCGCTACGTGTGGCCGCACCTCCTGGACGAGATCGGCCGGGCGCTTCCCCCCTACACCTGGCTCACCAAGGTGGCGGCGGTGGAGTCGGACGCCGCGGAGGCCCCGCCTCCCGCGCCCCCCGCCGAGGGTGACACCACGGCGGCCGCGGCCGCGGCGGCCGCCCCCGCGGAGCCGGTGGGGCCGGCGTTCAACCTGGAGGGGAGCACCGGGTCCACCCAGGCGCTGACGCGCTTCATGAAGAGCCTGGAGGCCTCCCCCTTCATCCGCGACGTCACGCTGGTGACCAGCGAGCAGGCGACCGCCGAGGGGCGCAGCTTCCAGAAGTTCACGCTGGAGGCCCGCTACGAGGCCCCGGACTCCTCGTTCATCGAGACGGTCCCCGTCGTCATCCCCGTCAGGTAATCCATGGCGCTCCCGCCGATCGACCCGCAGCAGCGGCAGAAGCTCCTCCTGGGGCTGGTCCTGGTCATGGGGCTGGGATACCTCGTGCACAGCTACCTCTACTCCCCCAAGGCGGAGGAGGTGGCGGCGCTCCGGACCCGCCTGGAGTCGCTCCAGGAGCAGAACAGCGTGGCCAAGGCGCTGAGCAGCGGCGCCGGGACCGCCGAGATCGAGCGCCGCCTGGCGCTCTACCGCGAGCAGCTCCAGACCGTGGAGGGGCTGATCCCCTCCTCCGAGGAGCTCCCCGACCTCCTGGACGCGATCTCCGCCGAGGCGCAGCGCACCGGCGTGGAGGTCACCCTGATCCAGCCGACGGGGGCGGAGGAGGAGGCGTTCTACACGCGCCGCGTGTACGACGTGGCGGTCCTGGGGTCGTACCACGCGGTGGGGGAGTTCCTCGCCCGGATCTCCTCGCTCCCGCGCATCGTCACCCCCGTGGACCTGACGCTGGCCGCCCGCCCCCAGGCGGGGGGCGCCGAGGGCGGCGAGCCCGGCGGGCGCCTGGAGGCGCGCTTCTCCGTCGAGACCTACGTATTCTCTCCCACCGGGAACGCAGCAGATGAGGCGAATTCCGAGTAGGGCGGCCCTGCTCGCCCTGTTCGTGGCCGGCCTGGGCTCCGCGGCCTGGTCCGTCCGGGCGCAGGCCAGCGACGCTCCCCCCGTGGTGTACCGGCGCGAGGTCTTCCAGTACCCGCGCGCCGGGCGCCCCGACCCGTTCCGCTCCCTGGTCACCCCGGAGGAGCTGGGGTACCGCGTGCAGGACGTGCAGCTCACCGGGGTGATCTACAGCCCCAACTCCCGCCTGTCGGTGGCGGTGCTGAGCGAGACGGCCACCAAGAAGCGGTTCCGCCTCCACGTCGGCGAGCGGATCGGGGGGATCACCATCGCGGCCATCTACCCGCGGCGCGTGGACGTGGTCGTCAACGAGTTCGGCGTGGTCCGCCGCGAGACGCTCCTGCTCCACCGGCCGGAGCCGATACAGTCCGGGGAGGCGCAGCCCGCCCCCATGCAGCCGCAGGTCCAGCAGCCACAGCAAGGGTCTCCTCCGCCCTCCGGGGCGGTGCCCACGAGGCCGGCGGTCCCCAACAGGAGTCAACGATGAAGCGCTTGCCGGCACTGGCACTCCTCCTCGCCGCGCTCGCCGGGGCGGCGTCCCCCGCCCGCGCCGACGACGGGAGCGTGACCACGCTCCGCCTGGAGCCGCGCGCCGGGCGGACCGAGCTGACCATCGAGGTGTCCGGCGGCGAGTTCCGCTGGACCGACTTCACGCTCTCCGACCCGCCCCGCGTGGTGGTGGACATCAGCGGCGCCCGGAGCGCCCTTTCCGCCGCCCGCTTCGCCGGGATCGACCGGGGCGGGGTGGCCGCGGTCCGCACCAGCCAGCAGGACGCCGGCACGGTGCGCGTGGTGATCGACCTGCAGCGGGCCTCCCGCTACGAGGTGACGCGCGTCCCCGAGGGGATCCGCCTTTCGCTGGCTTCCGACGGGACCTCGTTCCAGCCCTGGAGCAGCGGCGCCCCCCTGGCCGCCCGCGCGGAGCCGCGGCGGCAGGCGCAGACCGCCCCGGCCCCGCAGGAGCGGCAGCAGGGGCGCCGGATGACGGTGAGCTTCTACGAGGCGGACATCCGCGACGTGCTGGCCAGCATCGCCGAGTTCGCCGGGCGCTCCATCGTGGCCGGGACGGGAGTGGAGGGGATCCGCGTCACCGCGGAGATCAACAACCAGCCCTGGGACGTGGCGCTGGAGACCATCCTCCGCGCCAACGGCCTGGCCTACGAGGAGCTCCCCACGGGGATCATCCGGGTGGACAAGATCGAGGCGCTGGCGGCGCGGCGCGAGCAGGAGCCGCTGGTCACGCAGACCTTCAAGATCAACTACGTCCCGGTGGCGGAGCTGGTCACCACGCTCACCCCGCTCAAGTCGCAGCGCGGGTCGGTGGCGGCCAACCCCACCACCAACATGCTGATCGTCACGGACGTGGGGACGGTGGTCAACAACATCGCCTCGCTGGTGGGGCAGCTCGACGTCCGCACCCCGCAGGTGGCGATCCAGACCAAGATCATCTTCGTCAACCGCTCCGACGTGGAGGAGCTGGGGGTCACCTACGACCTCAAGGACTCGCGCGGGAACTCGTTCAACCGGCTGGTGGGCGTCCCCGAGCGGGACCTGCGCACGGGCGAGCTCACCGGCGAGGTCACCCGCGACGACCTGGTGCTCCTGGGCGGCAACTCCATCGCCGCGCTCGGCAACGCGAACACCCGCGTGGTGGGCCCCTCCCTGGAGACCGTCATCTCCCTGGTGCTCGGCCGCTACACGCTGATCTCCTTCCTGGACGCGCTCCAGACGGCGCAGCTCTCCGACGTGCAGGCCGCCCCCCTCATCACCACCCTGGACAACCAGGAAGCGGAGATCTGGGTGGGCGAGCGGACCCCGATCCGCGTGGTGGACGTGGGGACCCAGGGCGGCGGCGGCGACGCCGGCGGCGGGGGCGGGAACTCCGCCCCGCGCGCGTCGGCGCAGCTGGTGGAGACCGGGATCCGGCTCCGCGTGACCCCCACCATCACCGCCGACCGGCGCATCCTGATGCAGCTCCACGCGGAGCGCTCGGGCGCGGTCCCGGCGGCCGGCGACATCGGCGTCGCCTTCCAGACCCAGCAGGGCGACACCCGGCTGATGGTGCGCGACGGCGAGACCGCCGTCATCGGCGGCCTCACCGTCACCGAGGTCACCAGCACCCGGTCGGGAATCCCCTTCCTCATGGACATCCCCTACGTGGGCGCGCTCTTCCGCACCTCGCGGCGCCAGGAGCAGAAGCGCGACCTCCTCATCATGGTAACTCCGCACATCGTGGACGATCAGTGATCTCCCTCCTCGTCGGACCGCTCACGCGCCGCCTCCGATCCCGCCCCCGCGGGACGGTGGCCGGCGCGCTCGCCCTGGCCGCCCTCGTCGTGGGGTGTGACGGGAGCAACCTCTTCCAGCCCGACCCGACGCAGCAGCTCGGGACGGACCGGGCGCTCCCGACCGTGACCATCGAGCTCCCGACGCCGGGGGCCCTCCTCACCCCGCTGGACTCGGTCTTCACCCGCGTCCGGGTGCAGGACAACCGGGCCCTGGAGTCGCTGGAGATCTCCGGGTTCGCCGTGCGCGGCGACCCCGCGCTGGGGACGCAGACCACGGTGGCGCGCTTCGTCACCAAGACGGTGACGCTCGACTCGCTCTCGCGGGTGGTGAAGGACACCACGGTCACCCGCTTCCTCACCGCGGTCCGCGACACCGCCCAGGACCGGACGGTCTACATCGTCGCGACGGCGAAGGACACCGCCGGCAACGTGGCGGCCGACACCGTCACCATCGCCATCGGCGGGACGCGCGCCGCCCCCACGGTGGACATCCAGTTCCCGACGCCGGGGACGATCGTCGCCCCGCTGGACTCGGTCTTCACCCGGGTGCGGGTGCAGGGCACCCGGCCGCTCCGCCTGGTCCAGATCGCAGGGTACTCGCTCCGCGGCGACCCGGCGCTCGGGACCCAGACGGTCGTCCCCCGCTTCGAGCCCAAGACGGTCCGGCTCGACTCCCTGGGGCGGGCGATCCGGGACACCACGATCACCCGCTACCTCCTCTCCACCCGCGACTCGCTCCCGGAGAGGACGGTCTACATCGTCGCGACGGCCCAGGACACCTCCGGCGCCGTCTCCTCCGACACCGTGGCCATCGCCATCGGCGGGCCGCGGGTGCAGATCACCAGCCCCGCCCAGGACTCCACCTTCCGGGCCGGGTCGCTGCTGACCGTGCGCCTCTCCGCCGAGGACCGCTCCGACCAGGTGAGCGCCATCCGGGTGCGCACCAGCGGCGCGTTCGCCCGCGACACCACGCTCACGCTCCGCACCCCGGCGCAGCGG
Organism: uncultured Gemmatimonadales bacterium; assembly: GCA_963733105.1. Lineage (GTDB taxonomy): Bacteria > Gemmatimonadota > Gemmatimonadetes > Longimicrobiales > Longimicrobiaceae > JAFAYN01. Next base: position 298,307 of record CAVTCB010000024.1, read on the forward strand.
GTGGACACGGTGGTGGTGATCCCCATCCCCGCGGGGGCGCAGGGCGACCTGCAGATCGACGCCACGGCCATCTCGCTGCAGCGGATCGAGGGGACGGCGCGCCCGGTGCGGGTGCGCATCCTCCCGGCCGCGGCCGACAACGTGGCTCCGCGGGTCTCCTTCACGGCCACGGTGCCGGCGCGCCTGGAGGTCACCGACACCCTCACCGTCACCGTCACCGCGACGGACGAGACCCGGGTGGACAGCATCGGGGCCACCATCCTGGCCATCCGCCGCGGCGCCGTCCGCGACGACACCCTGGGGGTGCTGACCCAGCGCGTGGGCGTCTCGCCGCCCACCAACCAGCGGACCTTCCGCTTCACGCTGGACCCGCTCCGCCTGAGCGGGCTCGACACCCTGACCGTGGCGTTCGAGGTGATCGCCTTCGCCAGGGACGCGGCGGGGAACTGCGCGACGGCCACCACGCAGAACACCGTGCAGTCGCTCCCCTGCCGCACCGGGCTCGCCGGCTCGACGGTGTCCGACGGCCCGGGGGCCACCTCCAACGCCGCCATCGTGCGGGGGCAGACGGTCCTCCCGCCCAACGCGGGCGACGTCATTGCCGACCTGATCTCCGACCGGACGCGGGTGTACGCCTCCAACAAGACCCGCAACCGGGTGGAGATCCTCCCGGTCGGGACCACCCGGTTCTCCGGGTCGGTGCTGGTGGGGTCGCAGCCCTGGGGGCTGGCGCTGAGCCGCGACACCTCCACCCTCCTGGTGGCCAACAGCGGCGGCGCCGGGAGCATCTCGCGCGTCCCCATCTCCGCGGGCGGCGTGGGGAGCGAGGACACCGGGAGCCGGATCGTCACGGAGAACGTGGTGCTGTTCGTGGTCCGCTTCACCATCGACGACGCGGGCCGGATCAACCTGACCATCACCGACCGCGACTACTCCGACCGGCCGCAGTTCCTGGCGCAGACCGCGTCGGGGCGGATCATCTACTCCACCGTGCCCACGGCCTCCGCGCCGGACGGGACGGTGCAGGACTACAACCCCAACGCGGCGGAGCCCACCACCGACCTGTTCGTGGAGTACGCCCGCGGCTTCGTGGAGGACCAGTTCGTGGTGCGCCGCGCCGACGTGGTGAGCAAGTTCATCCGCGGGTCGGGGTCGGAGGCCACGGACCAGCTGGTGGTCTGCGACCATCGCCCGAACCAGCCGCGGGGGAGCCTGTGCTTCCCGCGCCGCACCAGCGACACCCTCAGCTTCCAGCAGATCCAGGACTCGCTCACGGCCAACGGGTCGGACGCCGTGCTCGACTTCGCGGTGGACCCGGGCGCGGTGGGGCTGAGCGACACCACCTTCCTGGCGGTGAGCAAGGACCTTCGCACCATCGCCGTGGGCGAGGGGCAGCGGGTCGTCGGGCGGGTCCTGGCCTTCGGGGAGGACGCGGCGGGGAACGTCGCCATGGTGGGGAACACCCGCGACCTGGTGAACAACGCCTCCGACCGGGTGATCGGCCTGGCGCTGAACCGGGACGGCACCCTGGGGGTGGCGCGCGGACAGTCCACCTACTTCTTCCGCCGTGACCTGCGCAAGCTGGGCGACCGGGTGGTGACCGGGACGCCCACCGGCGGGGTGGCGCTCCACCCCGACCACCCGGGTACCAACCTGGCCTTCGTGTCGGGGCAGGACGAGGCGGGCCGCCCCTTCATCGACGTGGTGGACACCTTCCACTTCCAGGTGGTGAAGCGGATCTACATCCGCAACGCGGTGACCGGCACCCTCATCGCGGTCCCGGCCTCGGGCGCCGGGGGGGTGGTGCTGAAGCTGTACGCCATCACCGCTTCGGGCGTCGTCTCCATCGACCTGACGCAGGCCGACCTGCAATAGGCGGCGCGGCGGGCGCGGGGAAGCAGCATCCGTGGGGCCTGGCGCGTGCCGGGCCCCCGGTGTTTTATTGTGGAATGACCATGTTCCGATTCACGACGGCCGGGGAGTCGCACGGCCCGGCGCTGGTCGCGGTGGTGGAAGGGGTCCCCGCGGGGCTGCGGCTGGAGGCGGAGGACGTCGACCGGGAGCTGCAGCGGAGGCAGGGGGGGTACGGGCGCGGGGGGCGGATGCGGATCGAGTCGGACCGCGCGGAGATCCTCTCCGGCGTCCGGCACGGGGAGACGCTCGGCTCCCCGGTGGCGCTCCTGGTGCGGAACCGCGACTGGGCGAACTGGACCGTGGCGATGTCCGCGGCCCCGCTCTCCGGGCCCGCGGACGACGAGGCGCTCCGCCGCGTCCACCTCCCGCGCCCCGGGCACGCCGACCTGGTGGGGGCGCTCAAGTACGGGCGCGGCGACGCCCGCGACGTGCTGGAGCGCGCCTCCGCCCGCGAGACCGCGGTCCGGGTGGCGGCCGGCGCCGTCGCCCGGCGCCTCCTGGCCGAGCTGGGGATCACCGTGGGGAGCCACGTGGCGGCGCTGGGCGGGATCGTGGCCCGGGTCCCGGAGGAGCTCCCCCACGACCTCAACGCCGCCTCCGACCCCTCCCCGGTGCGCTGCCTGGACCCGGAGGCGGAGGGGTGGATGATCGACGCCATCGACGCCGCGAAGCGCGAGGGCGACACCCTGGGCGGCGTGGTGGAGGTGGTGGCGCGGGGCGTCCCCGCCGGGCTGGGCTCGCACGTGTCGTGGGACCGCAAGCTGGACGGGCGGCTGGCCGGGGCGCTGATGTCCATCCAGGCCATCAAGGGGGTGGAGGTGGGGCTCGGCTTCGAGGCCGCCATGCGGCCCGGCTCCCGCGTGCACGACGAGATCGTCCGCGACGCGGAGCAGGGGGACGGGGGCGGCTTCGGGCGTGCCTCCAACCGCGCCGGGGGGCTGGAGGGGGGGATCACCACCGGCGCGCCGCTGGTGGTCCGGGTGGCGATGAAGCCCATCTCCACCCTGATGCGCCCCCTGCGCACCGTGGACCTGCGCAGCGGTGAGGCCGCCGAGGCGGTGCGCGAGCGCTCCGACGTGTGCGCCGTCCCCGCGGCCGGGGTGGTGGCGGAGGCCATGGTGGCCGTGGTGCTCGCGGGGGCGGTGCTGGAGAAGTTCGGGGGGGACTCCCTGGCCGAGCTGCTCCGCAACCACCGGGGGTACCTGGAGCAGATCCGGGAGCGGGGTGCCTTCGCCGGGTGAGCCGTCCCCGCGGGTGGAGCGGGTGGTGCTGGTGGGCTTCATGGCCTCCGGGAAGAGCAGCGTGGGCGCGGAGCTTGCCCGCAGGCTGGGGTGGGAGCACCTGGACCTGGACCGGGAGATCGAGGCCCGCGAGGGGTGCACGGTGGCGGAGGTTTTCCGCGAGTCCGGCGAGGCGCGCTTCCGGGCGCGGGAGGCGGAGCTGACCGCCGAGCTGGCGGGGCGCAGCGGGATGGTCCTCACCCCCGGCGGCGGGTGGATCACCAACCCCGCCCTCCTGGACCGGCTCGGCCCCGGGACGCTCTCCGTGTGGCTCCGGGTGTCCCCCGAGGCGGTGCTGGAGCGCCTGGGCCCCCGGCGCGGCGAGCGCCCCCTCCTCGACGTCCCGGACCCCCTCCCGACGATCCGGCGGCTCCTCGCCGAGCGCGAGCCGCTCTACCGGCGCGCCGCCCTCGCCGTCCCCACGGACGGCACGGACGCCGCCACCGTGGCTTCCCTGATCGAGCACGAGATCCGAACGCGCGGCGCCGCCCTTCCGGGGTGACGCCCGACGACCGACCCTACGAAATGGCATCGACGCAGAAGAAACGGCTGGTGGTGGTGGAGTCGCCCACCAAGGCGAAGACGATCCGGGGCTTCCTCCCGCCCGGGTACCACGTCGCCGCGTCCATGGGGCACGTGCGCGACCTCCCCGAGTCGGCCAGCGAGATCCCCCCGTCGGTGAAGGGGAAGGACTGGGCGCGCCTGGGCGTGGACGTGGAGAACGACTTCGAGCCTCTCTACGTGGTCCCCGGCTCCAAGAAGAAGGTGGTGGGTGAGCTGCGGGCGCTCCTCCGGGGCGTCGACGAGCTGGTGGTCGCCACCGACGAGGACCGCGAGGGGGAGAGCATCGGCTGGCACCTGGTGCAGGTGCTCGCCCCGCGCGTCCCCGTCACCCGCATCGTCTTCCACGAGATCACCCCGGAGGCGATCCAGGAGGCGATCCGCTCCCCGCGGCAGATCGACGAGCACCTGGTGCGGGCGCAGGAGACGCGGCGCATCCTGGACCGGCTGGTGGGCTACACCCTCTCGCCGCTCCTGTGGAAGAAGATCGCGGGCGGGCTCTCCGCCGGCCGGGTGCAGTCCGTGGCCGTGCGGCTCCTGGTGCAGCGCGAGCGCGAGCGCCGCGCCTTCCGCTCCGCCACCTACTGGGACCTCAAGGCCACCCTCGGGAAGGAGGGGGCGGTCTTCTCCGCCACCCTCACGGCGCTGGCCGGGAAGCGCCTGGCCACCGGCAAGGACTTCGACGAGACCACCGGGCGCCTCCGCGCCGACCGCGACGTGGTCCTCCTGGACGGGGAGGCCGCCCGCGCGCTCCGCGAGCGGCTGCTGGGCGCCCCCTGGGCGGTCACCGACACGGAGGAGAAGCCCACCATCCGGCGGCCGTACCCGCCCTTCACCACCTCCACGCTCCAGCAGGAGGCCAACCGCAAGCTCCGCCTCTCCGCCCGCGACGCCATGCGCGTGGCCCAGCGCCTGTACGAGGAGGGGTACATCACCTACATGCGGACCGACTCGGTCCACCTGTCGGAGCAGGCGATCAAGGCCGCGCGGGGGCGTATCCGGGGGAGCTACGGGGAGGAGTACCTGTCGCCGCAGCCGCGGCAGTTCACCACCAAGAGCAAGGGGGCGCAGGAGGCGCACGAGGCCATCCGCCCCGCGGGGACGGAGATGCGCACCGCCGACGAGCTGCGCCTCACCGGGCAGGAGGCGCGCCTGTACGACCTGATCTGGAAGCGCACCGTCGCCAGCCAGATGGCCGACGCGCGCCTCACCTACCTCAACGTCCAGATCCAGGCGGAGGACGCCACCTTCCGCGCCTCCGGCCGGCGGATCGACTTCCCCGGCTTCTTCCGCGCCTACGTGGAGGGCTCCGACGACCCCGAGGCCGCGCTGGAGGACCGGGAGGAGCCGCTCCCGCACCTGCGCCGCGGCGACGCGCTCCGCCTCCACGAGCTGGAGGCGGCGGGGCACGAGACGCAGCCCCCCGCGCGCTACACCGAGGCCACCCTGGTGAAGACGCTGGAGGCCGAGGGGATCGGCCGCCCCAGCACCTACGCCAGCATCATCGGCACCATCGTGGACCGCGGCTACTCCGAGCGGAAGGAGAACCAGCTCGTCCCCACCTTCACCGCCTTCGCGGTCACCGAGCTCCTGGAGCGGCACTTCCCCACGCTGGTGGACACCCGCTTCACCGCGCGGATGGAGGAGCAGCTGGACGAGATCGCCGAGGGCGACGCCGCCTGGCTCCCCTACCTGCGCGAGTTCTTCAGCGGCCCCGAGGGGCTGGAGGAGAAGGTGCGGGCGGGGCAGGAGAGCATCGACCCGCGCGAAGCTTCCACGGTGCGGCTCCAGGACCTGGAGGCCCGGGTGCGCATTGGCAAGTTCGGCGCGTTCATCGAGTCGGGCGACGGCGACGCCTCGGTGACCGCCACCCTCCCCGAGGGGCTGGCCCCCGCGGACCTTTCGGAGGCGCAGGTGCAGTCGCTGGTGCGCGCCAAGACGGAGGGGCCGGACAGCCTGGGGACCCACCCCAGGAGCGGCGAGCCGATCTACGTGATGAACGGGCGCTTCGGGCCGTACGTGCAGCTGGGGCTGGCGACCGACGACAACCCCAAGCCCAAGCGCGCCTCGCTCCCCAAGGGGATGAGCCCCGACCGGGCCACGCTGGAGCTGGCGGTGCGGCTCCTGGCGCTCCCCCGGACGCTGGGGACGCACCCGGAGAGCGGCAGGGAGGTGCAGGCCAACGTGGGCCGCTTCGGCCCGTACGTGGTGCACGAGGGCGACTTCCGCTCCATCCCCAAGGGCGAGGACGTGTACGACATCGGCCTGGAGCGCGCGCTGGAGATCCTGGCGCAGCCCAAGGCCGGCAAGCGCACCGCCGCCGCGCCGCTTCGCGAGCTGGGGCCGCACCCGGCGGACGGGGAGCCGGTGGTGATCATGGAGGGGCGCTACGGCCCCTACGTCAAGCACGGCTCCACGAACGCATCCCTCCCCAAGGGTGTAGAGGTGGACGAGGTGCTCATGGAGCAGGCGGTGGAGCTGCTCCGCGAGCGGGCCGCCACGGCGAAGAAGCCGGCGCGCGGCGGGGCCCGCAAGGCCGCCGCCAAGTCGGCGCCCGCGAAGAAGACCGCGGCCAAGAAGACGGCTACCCAAAAGACCGCCGCGAAGAAGTCCACGCCGAAGAAGGCGGCCGCCAAGTCGCCCGCGAAGTCCGCGGCGAAGAAGAGCACGCGGCGCCCGGCGAAGTAGTCCAACCGGAGGGAGAGGAGAGGGACGATGGCGAAGGTGACGGTGGTCGGGGGCGGGCTCTCGGGGTCGGAGGCGGCGTACCAGCTCGCCGAGCGCGGCCACGACGTGACGCTGTACGAGATGCGGCCCGTGCGCGGGACCCCCGCGCACCAGACGGACCACCTGGGCGAGATCGTCTGCTCCAACACCTTCAAGTCGGAGGACCCGCAGAACGCCCACGGGCTCCTCAAGCTGGAGATGGACGCCCTGGGGGCCGGCGGCTCCCTCCTCCTGGCGTGCGCCCGCGAGTCGCGCATCCCCGGCGGGACGGCGCTCACCGTGGACCGCCGCGAGTTCTCGCAGCGGATGACCGCGGCCATCGAGGCGCACCCCCGCATCGCCGTCGCCCGCGAGGAGGTGGTCGCGCTCCCCGAGGGCCCCGCCATCGTCGCCACCGGGCCGCTCACCTCCGACGCGCTCTCCGCCTCCATCCGCGCCGCCCTGGGCGACGAGGGGCTGGCCTTCTTCGACGCCATCGCCCCCGTGGTGGCCGCCGACTCCATCGACCGCGACGTGGTGTTCTCCGCCTCGCGGTGGGGGAAGGGGGACGAGGCCGAGGGCGACTACCTCAACGCCCCCATGACGAAGGAGCAGTACGAGGCCTTCGTCGAGGCGCTGAAGACGGGGGAGGAGCACGCCGGCCACGACTGGGAGAACGTCCCCTACTTCGAGGGGTGCCTCCCCATCGAGGTCATGGCCCACCGCGGCGCCGACACCCTCCGCTTCGGCCCCATGAAGCCGGTGGGGCTCCCCGTCCCGCAGTGGGACGGGAAGCGAGCCTGGGCCGTGGTGCAGCTCCGCCGCGAGGACCGCGCGGGGAACATGTGGAACCTGGTGGGCTTCCAGACCCGCCTCCGGGTCCCCGAGCAGAAGCGCGTCTTCCGGATGATCCCCGGGCTGGAGGAGGCGGAGTTCCTGCGCTGGGGCTCCATCCACCGCAACACCTACCTCAACTTCCCCGGGCGGCTCACCGCGCACGGCTCGCTCCGCGACCGGCCGGAGCTCCTCTTCGCCGGGCAGGTCACCGGGGTGGAGGGGTACACCGAGTCCACCGCCGTCGGCATCCTGGCCGCCGTGAACCTGGACCGCCTGGTCCGCGGGCTGGAGCCGGCCGTCCCGCCGCCCACCACCATGCTGGGCGGGCTGATGCGCTACCTGCGCGACACCGAGCCCAGGCACTTCCAGCCGATGAACTCCAACTTCGGCCTGCTGGACCCGCTCGCCGAGCACGTCCGCGACAAGCAGCGCAAGCGCGAGCTGCTCTCCGAGCGCGCCCGGGCCGACTTCGCCGCCTGGATGGAGGCGCACGGGATCGCGGCGGTGGCCGCGGCGGTGGGGTGAAGCGCGGGCGGAAGGCCCCCGCGGGAGCCGCGGCGGCGGACGCGCACGCCGGCGAGACCGCCGCGCCCCCGGAGCGGGGCGAGGCGGTCGCCGCTTTCCTGCGCTACGTGGAGCACGAGCGCCAGCTCTCCCCCCGGACGCTCCGCGCCTACACGGACGACCTGCGGGAGCTGCAGGCGTTCCTGGACGGCTACTACGGCGACCCGGGGTGGAGCTGGGCCGGGCTGGACCGCCTGGCGCTCCGCTCCTTCATGGGGGACTGCGTCGCCCGGCGGGGGCTCGCCCGGCGCTCCGTGGCGCGCAAGCTCTCCGCAGCGCGCTCCTTCTTCCGCTTCCTGCACGTGGAGGGGCGCCTGGAAGCCAACCCCGCGCGCTCCGTGCGGAGCCCCAAGCGGGAGCGGAGCCTCCCCGCCTTTTTGACAGGCGACCAGATGGAGGCCATCTTCCGCGACGCCGAGGAGCGCACCGACACGGGCGGCTTCCTGGCCGTGCGGAACCTGGCGATGATGGAGCTGTTCTACGGCACCGGGATGCGCCTCGCCGAGCTGCAGGGGCTCGACCTGGGCGACCTGGACCTGGTGTCGGAGCGGGCGCGGGTGCTGGGGAAGGGGCGCAAGGAGCGGATCGTCCCGCTGGGGCGGATGGCCGTGGCCGCGCTCCGCCGCTGGTACGCCGAGCGTGACCCGTACGTGCTCCACGTCCCCGGCGCCGACCCGCGCGCCGTGTTCGTGAGCCAGCGGGGGCGGCGCCTCTCCGTGCGCCAGATCCAGAAGGTGGTCACCGGCCACCTGGACCGCGTGGCCGAGGGCTCCGGCGCCTCCACCCATACCCTCCGCCACACCTTCGCCACCCACCTGGTGGACGCGGGCGCGGACCTGGTGGCGGTCAAGGAGCTGCTCGGCCACGCGAGCCTGAGCACCACGCAGATCTACACGCACACCTCCAAGGAGCGCCTGAAGGCCGTGTACCGGCAGGCGCATCCGAGAGCTTGAACGGCAGGGGATAGCGGACAGGGAACAGGGGACAGCAAGAAAAAGCAGTTGCAGTTGCAGGCTGTCCCCTGTTCCCTGTACCCTGTTCCCTCTCACTACAGCAAGGGAATGGCAATCACCCAGTTCCACGCCACCACCATCCTGGCCGTCCGGCGCGACGGCAGGCTCGCGCTCGGCGGCGACGGGCAGGTCACCATGGGCGACACGGTGATGAAGGGGACCGCCCAGAAGGTCCGCAAGCTCCGCGACGGGAGGATCCTGGCGGGGTTCGCCGGCTCCGTGGCCGACGCCTTCACCCTGTTCGAGAAGTTCGAGGAGAAGCTGGAGCGCTACCCCGGCAACCTGAGCCGCGCCGCCGTCGAGCTGGCCAAGGAGTGGCGCTCCGACCGCTACCTCCGCCGGCTGGAGGCGCTCCTCGCCGTGGCCGACCGGGAGCACATGTACCTCCTCTCCGGCACCGGCGACGTGATCGAGCCCGACGACGAGATCGTCGCCATCGGCTCCGGCGGCTCCTACGCCCTGGCCGCGGCGCGGGCGCTCAAGGAGCACTCCCCGCTTCCCGCCCCCGAGATCGTGCGCCGCGGGCTGGAGATCGCCGGCGACATCTGCATCTACACCAACCGGAACATCACCGTCCTCGAGCTGGAGGACTGACGGAAGACATGAGCGAGGAAGCCACGCAGCACGCCGATCCCCCGGCCGAGGCCGCCGCCGAGGTCTGGCTGGACGAGATGACCCCGCGGCAGATCGTCGCGGAGCTGGACAAGTACATCGTGGGGCAGGACGCCGCCAAGAAGGCCGTCGCCATCGCGCTCCGCAACCGCTGGCGGCGCCAGCGCGTGGACGAGGACCTCCGCGAGGAGATCGCCCCCAACAACATCATCATGATCGGCCCCACCGGCGTGGGGAAGACCGAGATCGCCCGGCGCCTGGCGCGGCTGGCGGGGGCCCCCTTCGTCAAGGTGGAGGCCTCCAAGTTCACCGAGGTGGGGTACGTGGGCCGCGACGTCGAGTCCATGATCCGCGACCTGGTGGACATGTCCGTCAACATGGTCCGCACCGAGCGCGAGGACGAGGTGCAGGAGGAGGCGGAGAAGCGGGTCGAGGAGCGGCTCCTGGACCTCCTCATCCCCCCCGTGTCGGACGGGAGCGGCGCCGACGCCGGGAAGGACACCCTGGAGGAGCGGCTCCGCGCCTTCGTGGTCTCCTCCACCGGGCAGGTGGAGGACCGTCGCACCGAGGAGGAGAAGAAGGAGGAGAAGCCCGTCCCGGCACCCGGGAAGGGGGGCGAGGACGACGAGGCGCGGCAGCGGCGGGAGCGCACCCGCGAGAAGTTCCGCGCCCTGCTCCGCGACGGGAAGCTGGAGGACCGCGAGGTGGAGGTGGAGGTCAGCCAGAGCTTCCCCATGGAGAACATGATGGTCCCGCTGCGGCGGGATGGAGGGGATGGACAACCTCTCCGAGATGCTCCAGGACTTCCTCCCCAAGCGGACCAAGCGGCGCCGGGTGACCGTGGCCGAGGCGCGCCGCATCCTCAACCAGGACGAGCTGGACAAGCTGGTCAACATGGACGAGGTGGTGGACGAGGCGCTGGACCGCGCCGAGCAGATGGGGATCGTCTTCCTGGACGAGATCGACAAGATCGCCGGGGAGCGGGGCGGCGCCGCCGGGCCCGACGTGTCGCGCGAGGGGGTGCAGCGCGACCTCCTCCCCGTGGTGGAGGGGTCCACGGTGCACCACCAAGTACGGGATCGTCCGCACCGACCACATGCTCTTCATCGCGGCCGGGGCCTTCCACGTCTCCAAGCCCTCCGACCTGATCCCCGAGCTGCAGGGGCGCTTCCCCATCCGGGTGGAGCTCAAGAACCTGGGCGAGGCCGACTTCGTGCGCATCCTCCGCGAGCCCAAGAACGCCCTGCTTACGCAGTACGCCGCGCTGGTGGCGGCCGAGGGGGCGACGCTGGAGTTCACGGACGACGGGGTGGACGCCATCGCGCGGACCGCCGCCACGGTGAACGCCCGGATGGAGAACATCGGCGCGCGGCGGCTGCACACCGTGCTGACCACGCTCCTGGAGGAGATCCTGTTCGACCTCCCGGACATGGAGGAGAAGCAGATCGTGATCGACGCGGACATCGTGTCGGCGCGCCTCAAGGCCATCGTGGAGGACGAGGACCTGAGGAAGTACATCCTGTAGAGGCGCTGAAGGGCGGGGTTTGGGCGTGCCCCCGGCTGCGCCGGGGTCGGGCTGCGGCTCCGTAAGCGAGCAAACAACGCTCGCTAACGGAGTCGAGCCCCGGCAAACTACGCCGGGTCTCGCCCCTCCGGGCTCGCATCCCTCACGCAACTGCTTGCCGCACCTGTAGTTCTCCCTTCCCCCGCCTGCGGGGGAGGGGCGGGGGTGGGGGGCATACCGACGCGCGAAGGCCCCCGCTCCACGTCGGAGGGGGGGCCTTCGTTTCGTCCCGCTGGCGATCAGTCCTGGAAGGTGATCGACGCCGCGGTCTGCTCGGTGGCGGGGGCCCCGGTGATCAGCTCGATGATGGCGTCCATCTCGGCCCCGATCCGGTCCACGCGGTCCAGCACGGTGCGGGAGTGCGCGTAGTCGAAGTACGTCGCCACGGCTTCCTCGGCCGCGGGGTTGTACTCCAGGATCTTGTCGTCCATCAGCTCGCGGAAGCCCCCGCAGATCACGCTGATCGCCTTGCGCACCTGGTGCTGCTCGGCGAGCGTCGTGATGGTGATGTCGCCGGTGAGGCGGGGGAGGAGCTGCTCGACCAGGGTGACCGCCTCGGCCGGAGCTGCTACCGCGGCTTCCTGAGCGGCGGCCTGGCCGGTCAGCACCATCTCGGCGCCGAAGGCCAGGGCTCGGAGCTCCTCGAAGTTGCAGTGCAGGATCACGGGACCTCCATGGCTGAGTTCTACCGGCTGGTGAAAGCAATCGCCGGGCCAGAACTACGTCCCGCGCGGCACCCCGGTTTCTTACACCGGAAGTATCGGCAGGGTGCGGCGTTCGCCGCGGAAATCACGACGCGGAATGCCTGGAGGCTGGGCGGTCCGCGCCGGTGTGGGTGTCCGGGAATCGGGACGGTGGGTGTAGCGTCCCACGGGGTGCTGAAAAGAAAGTGATGTTTCCTCGGCCCCCGCGCAAGGACGGCGTTCGGAGGCGCGGCGTCACATGCCGTTCCGCGCTCGTGGGCCGCTCCGGAGCGAGCCCCGCCGAGCCTCTTTTCATGGGTACAGCGGAAGGGCTCGCGGTGTTCCCGTGGTTCGCCGCGCGGGGTGTACCCCCCACCCCCGGCCCCTCCCCCACAAGGGGGGAGGGGAGCACTGCCACGACACGTCGGAGGTGAGGATCGAAGCGTGGAGATGCCCCTCCCCCGGAACGGGGGAGGGTGGCGGCTCTAAGGCCGCCGGGTGGGGGCCCGCCGTTGCAGGCTGTTCCCTGTTCCCTGTTCCCTGTCCCCTTCTTTACTCCCCCATCAGCCTCCGCCTCGCCTCCAGAGCCCGCCGCTCGGCGTCGTCGGGGGTGTCGGCGAGCACCGTGAGGTGGCCCATCTTGCGGCCGGGGCGGCCCTCGCGCTTGCCGTACAGGTGCACGGCGAGGGTGGGGTCGCGGAGCGCGTCGGCCCAGCCGGGGAGGCCCTCGCCGTTGCCCACGTGCTCGCCCAGGAGGTTCACCATGGCGGCGGGGCGGAGCAGGGCGGGGGAGCCCAGGGGGAGGCCGCACACCGCGCGGAGCTGCTGCTCGAACTGCGAGACGGCGCACGCCTCCCAGGTGTAGTGGCCGGAGTTGTGGGGGCGCGGGGCCACCTCGTTCACCCGCACCGTCCCGTCCTCCTCCACGAACATCTCCACCGCCAGCAGCCCCACCACCCCCAGCCCCTCGGCCATCGCTTCCGCGATCCGCCGGGCCTCGCGCGCCACCGTCTCCGGCACGCGCGCGGGGACCACGCTCACGTCCAGGATGCCGCGCTCGTGCGCGTTCTCCGCGATGGGGAACGCGGCCACCTCGCCCGCCTCCGTGCGCGCGCAGACCACGGAGACCTCCAGGGTGAAGCGGACGAACGCCTCCAGGATCAGCTCCGTCCCGTCCCCGCCCACAGCGGCGAAGGCGGCTTCCGCGTCGTCGGGGGCGCGAAGCACGTACTGGCCCTTGCCGTCGTATCCCCAGCGCGCCGTCTTGAGCACCGCGGGGACGCCGATCTCCCGCAGGGCGGCCCGCAGGTCGTCCAGCGAGCTCACCGCGCGGTAGTCGGCCGTGGGGAGGCCCAGGCGCCGGGCGGCGTCCTTCTCGCGCACGCGGTGCTGCGCCACCTCCAGCACGTGCGGGCCCGGGTGGAGGCGCACCCCCTCCGGGAGGGCGCGCAGCGCGTCCACGTCCGCGTTCTCCCACTCCAGCGTCACCACGTCCGAGCGGCGGGCCAGCTCCCGGATCGCCTCCGGGTCGTCCAGCGCGGCGCGGAGCTGCCCGTCCGCCACGGGGGCGGCGGGGGCGTCGTGCGCGGGGTCCAGCACCAGCGTGCGGTACCCCATGCGGCGCGCCTCCATCGCCAGCATCCGCCCCAGCTGCCCCCCGCCGACGACCCCGACCGTGGCGCCGGGGAGGACCGGCCCGCGGCTCACCGTGCCTCCCCGGCCGGGGGCTCCGGGCGGAGCGCGTCCTCCGCCATCCGCTCGCGGTAGGCGTGCAGGCGCGCCCGCAGCTCCGGGTCGCGGCTCCCCAGGATGCGGGCGGCCAGGAGCCCCGCGTTGGCCGCCCCCGCCTTGCCGATCGCCACCGTGGCCACCGGCACCCCCTTCGGCATCTGCACGATGGAGAGGAGCGAGTCCAGCCCGTTCAGCGCCGAGGAGAGCACGGGGACGCCGATCACCGGGAGGACGGTCTTGGCCGCCGTCATCCCGGGGAGGTGGGCCGCCCCGCCCGCCCCCGCGACGATCACCTCGATCCCGCGCCCCTCCGCGGACTCGGCGTAGGCGAACATCCGGTCCGGGGTGCGGTGCGCGGAGACGATCTCCATCTCGTACGCGATCCCCAGCTCGTCCAGGACCCGCGCGGCCTCCTGCATGGTCTCCCGGTCGGAGCGGCTCCCCATGATGATCCCCACGCGCGGCTGGCTCAAGACGTCCCCTCCCGGGTCCAGGGTGTGCTGCGGCGCGGCTCCTCCGCTCCGCGCCGCAAATGTACGGGGCGGCTCCGGGGGGGGCAACGCGCCTTGCCGCGTCCCGGCGCTCTCCCTATGTTGGCTCCAGGCCCACCGCTCCCCCGCACACCGCAGCTCCATGGATCTCCGCGAGGCACAGGCGCAGGTTCACGCGTACATCTCGCAGTTCAAGGAAGGGTACTTCCCCCCGCTGGTGAACCTGGCCCGCCTCACCGAGGAGGTGGGGGAGCTGGCGCGCGAGCTGAACCACCGCTACGGGCCCAAGACCAAGAAGGCGGACGAGCCGGAGGGGGACGTCGCCCTGGAGCTGGCGGACATCCTCTTCGTCCTGATCGTCCTGGCCAACCAGATGGAGATCGACCTCCCCGAGGCGCTGGACCGCACCCTCGCCAAGTACCGCGTCCGCGACGCGGACCGCTGGGAGCGGAAGGACTGACCCCTCCTTCCCACCGCCACCCCCCCGCCGATGCAGCCAGTCGTCTACATCATCGACGATGACCCGGTGCAGCTCGCGCTGATCACCGCGCAGCTGGAGCGGTTCCGCCGCTTCAGCACGCAGGGGTACACCTCCGCGGAGGCGGCGCTGGAGGCCATGGAGACCGACCCCCCGGACGCGGTGGTGTGCGACCTGGTGATGCCGTCCATGGACGGGGTGGAGCTGACGCGCCGGGTGCGGAAGAGCTACCGGGGCATCCCCGTCATCATCGCCACGGCGCGCTCCGCCGTGGGGGACGCCGAGCGGTGCCTGGCGGCCGGGGCCACCGACTTCGTCCTCAAGCCCGTGGAGCCCGCGTCGCTGGTGACGCGGATCATCCGGAGCCTGGAGGAGACCCCCGAGCGCCACCTGCGCCCCACCGGGGGCGAGGAGTACGAGCCCAACCGGATCGTGGGCTCGCACCCGCGGGTGGAGGAGGCCCGCCGCTTCGTGCGCAACGTGGCCTCGGTGCCGCACGTCTCCGCGCTCCTCCTGGGGGAGTCGGGGACGGGGAAGAACCTGGTGGCCCGCGCCATCCACGACGCCGGGGTGGGGCTCCGCTCCCGCTTCGCCGAGCTGAACTGCGCCTCGCTCCCGGGGCACGCCATGGAGGCGGAGCTCTTCGGCTACGAGAAGGGCGCCTTCCCCGAGGCCCGCCAGACCAAGCGGGGGCTCCTGGAGCTGGCGGACGGGGGGACGCTCTTCCTGGACGACGTGGGGAAGATGCCCCTGGAGATCCAGGGCAAGCTGCTGGGATACCTGGAGGGGCACGGGTTCCGCCGCCTGGGCTCCTCGCGCGAGATGTCGTCCAGCCTCCGCATCATCGCGGCGACGCACGCGGACCTCGCCGCCGAGGTGGCCACCGGGCGCTTCCGGAAGGACCTGTACTACCGCCTCAACGTGGCCTCCCACGTCCTCCCGCCGCTGCGCGAGGTCCGCTCCGACATCCCCGCGCTGGCGCACCACTTCGTGGTGCGGGCCGCCGCCTACTTCGGGAAGCCGGTCCCCGCGCTGGACACGGAGGACCTGGAGCGGCTGGCCGGCTACCCCTGGCCGGGAAACGCCCGGGAGCTGCGCAACATCGTCGAGCGGTCGATGATCTTCTCGCGCGACTCGGAGCTGCGGGTGAGCGCGTTCGTGGGCTCGGTGGAGACGCCCGCGGCCTCCGCGACGGGGCTGAGCGTCCCCCGCGGGCTGACGCTGGAGGAGGTGGAGCGGCTGTACATCGAGGCCACGCTGGAGGAGCTGGGGGGGAACGTCTCCGCGGCGGCGGCCCGGCTCGGGGTCTCGCGGAAGGTGCTCTGGCAGCGCAGGAAGCGGCTGGGGCTGCTGGAGAGCCGGCCGTAGAGGATATCGAGCGAGGGTCGTCGGCGGGGTGCTCCTTCCACCCCCCACCCCCGGCCCCTCCCCCACAAGGGGGGAGGGGAGCACGACAACTACATGCGTGGAAAGTAGTTGCGTGAGGGATGCGAGCCCGAAGGGGCGAGACCCGCGCGGCTGTTTGCGCGGGGCTCGACTCCGTTGGGAACGGTCGTATCGTTCCCTACGGAGCCGCAGCCCGACCCCGCGCCAGCGGGGGCACGCCCGAACCTTTTCCGTATCAAAGGTTGGAGGCGATCACGTACGTCACCTGCACGGCGCCGTCCGGCGCGGGAGAGCGGCCCTCCAGCTCCAGCCGGTAGCGCGCCTCGCCCCCGGCCGAGGGGAGCGGCCTCCCCCGCGCCGCATCCGGGCCCGTGCCGGACGGGGAGGACACCACGACCCGGGTCAGGTACGGGACCGGGCCGGCGGCCGCGCCGCTCGCGGTGACGTCCAGGTACTTCCCCTCGCGGAGCTCCAGCTTCACGGACGGCGTCTCGGGCATCCGGATCGGCTCCGCGATGGTGGCGCCGACCCGGATGGAGGCGCTGCGGGTCTGCGCGGCCGCGGGGGCGGCGGCGGCGCAGAGCCCCAGCAGGGCGAGGAGGGCGAGGGCGGGCCTGGTCACGATCGCGTCCGGTTCGGGGAAGCTCCAGATCCTCTGGACGCCCCGGACAGAGGCGAAGACCGGGCCCGCTTCGCGATCGGCTCAAGTGCTTGCTAGATCATGGTTTGCGGATATGCCGGGCGGAGGGGTGGTGTAAGAGAACCGGACAGGAAACGAGCGCGCCGGCGCCCATGTGGCGCCGGCGCAACGTTTTACGGCGGGTGTAAGGAAACCGGACGGTGGCGGGGGCTACGCGGGCGCGCGCTCCAGCCGGACGGGGGGGATCTCCACCAGCACCTCGGTCCCCTCGGCGGGGACCCGGAAGCGGACCACCGCGGGCTCGGCGCGCGCCCGCAGCGCGCGCAGCGAGGCCTCGGACACGCGCAGCTCGTACTCCCCGGGGCGGACGCGGCTCACGTAGAACTCCCCGTCGCTGAACGACACCACGGACTCCGTCCTCCCCGTCCCCGTTTCCCGCAGCTCCAGCGTGACGCCGGCCACGGTGAAGATGCCTTGGCCGGCTTCCAGCCTCCCCGCCAGCTCCCGCGTCCGCACCAGCGGGAAGTCCACGGGGTTGTACATGTGGGGCGTGGGGCGGACGTAGGCCGGCCGCTTCAGCGGGATCCAGCTGGGGTCGATCCCGTGCAGCGTGTCCACGCTCACCTCGGCGAGGTCGTAGGGGACGACGTTCCAGGTCCGGTACCGGCCGGCCGTGTCGGTGCGCGCCCGGTTGCTCCCCACCCGCACGTCCACCCCCGGCACCGGCCGGTCCCCCCCGTCCAGCCGCCCGTTCCCGTTCTCGTCGTAGAAGACGGTGCCGCTCACCCCCGCGTCCCGCACCCCGCCGTACATCAGGGGGATGACTCCCTGGCGCCGGTCGTAGCTGACGGCGCCGCTCAGCGCGGCGGTCGCCAGGACGCCGCCCTCCGGGGTGGTGGCGACCCTCGCCTGCGTGCGCGCCCCGCGCAGCGCGGAGCTGTAGGTGAGGGAGAAGGAGGGGGCGCTGCGGCGCAGGTCCCAGCGGGCGGCGAGGGCCAGGTACCCGGTGCGCTGCGGCTGGAGCGTGAAGGTGGTCTGCAGGAGCTGGAGCCCGTCCTCGCCCCAGCCGACGCTGGCGCCCACCGGGCGGTTGCGGAGCCACCCGGGGCCCCGGGTGGGGGAGGTCAGGACCAGCCCGCCCACGGTGAGGAGCCCGCCTCCCTGGGCGCGCTCGTACTCGTACGACGTCTCGGCCGTCGCGCGCGGGAGGTCGAAGGAGCCGTGGGCGCGCCAGCGGTCGGGGCGGCCCTCCGTGGGGCCCTCGGCGCGCGTCTCCAGGCGCACGGAGCGGACCCGGAGCGGGAGCCGCATGGAGACCGCCGACTCGGCGTACCAGCGCGGGGTGGTGGCCGGGACGAAGGAGAGCTGCCCGGAGCCGGGATAGTTGATCCCCCCGGTGACGGCCCCGGTCACCGGGGAGGTGCCGAAGTAGGCGAGGCTCCCGCGCACGAAGGCGGAGCGCGCGGCCTGGAGCTGCGCGGACCACCCGGTGAGCCAGGCCATGTTCACGGACCCCTGCGGGAGGAGGGCGCGGCGGAGGGAGTCGGAGGTGGCCTCCACCCCTCCCCCCACGGTGAGCCAGGGGGTGAGGCCCGCGTCCACGGTGGCGTACGCCAGGTAGTCGCACGCCTCCCGGGGGCAGACGCCGGCTCCCGCGGAGTACTCCACCCGTCCGGGGCGGAGCTGGGTGGGGGGGATCTGGTACAGCACCTCCGAGACGACCTCCTCCCCCGCGGGGCTGAACATCCGCACCTGGATCGGGGTGCTCCCGTAGCGGAGCGGGACGGACACCGGGGTGCGCGCCCCGGCCTCGGAGAAGCCGAGGAGCTCCCCGCTCTGGTAGACCTCGTACTCCCACCCCTGGGGGATGTCGGGCGTGAGCAGCACCTGGGCGAAGTACGGCTCGCGCACGATGGTGCTGTTGGTGATGCTGGCGCCGTGCACCGAGCGGAGGAGGGCCGCCCCGATCACGATGTCGCCCACCTGGACCTGGCGCACCAGGCGGGAGTTGGGGAAGCCGCGCCGGTAGCTCCAGTTCCAGTCGGACTGCGTCACCGCGCCGATGCCGCCGGGGGCGAGCGATCCCCCCACCGCCAGGTCGCCGCCGAGCACGGCGAGGCCCAGCTCCGCGCGGCGCGGAGGTGCCGCGGGTGGGGTCGGGTCCGGAGGTGGTGATCCCCCAGTCGAGCACCGCTCCCCCGGAGCGGGCGAGGTAGGGGACGCGCGGGAGAGCCGGGCCGGCGGGGCGCGCGGACCGGGCGCGCGCGCGCCGCGCCTCGGTGCCCGCCTCCTGCTCGGCGGGGAAGGGCGGGGTGCGGGTGACGGTGACGGCGAGGGCGGATGCGTCGACCACGACCGCCGCCTGCAGCAGCTCCGCGATGCGCGCCGTGGCCAGGTACACCTCCCCCGCCACCACCTGCGCTTCGCGCGCCCCCACGGGGAAGACCCCGTCGGGCCGGCGGAGCTGGCGCGCCCGCAGGTCCAGGACGTTCCGTCCTCCCCCGGCGCCCAGGTGCGGGAGGGAGAGCAGCGAGTCCCCGCGGGACCGCTCCAGGGGGAGCCCGGTGGCCTCCAGCAGCGGGACGACGGGGACCAGCACCGCGCCCGAGGTGTCCACCAGGGCGGGGACGGTGGCGGAGAAGAGGCGGGGGATGCGGAGCTCGAAGAGTCCCTGGTCGTACCCGGCAGGGACCTCCTGCGCGGCAGCGGGGCCGGCGAGCAGCGCCAGCAGGAGCGCGGGAAACGCGAAAAGCCCGGCCGCCCTGATGGCGGACCGGACCGGACGTGCGGCGGTGGCGATGGACGGCGTCGGCAGCGTCGCTATGCGGAGCGGGGGGCTGCGGTTCCCGGAGGCCGGGGGGAGCGGGTACGTCGAGGCCGAACGAAGATAAGGGGAAGCGGGCCGGGTGCGCTACTCAGAAGCTGCTGTACTCGAAGCGGATGGTGACGGTGCCCGAGTAGTTGCCGGCGCGCTGGCTGGCCGCGGGGGTCGCGGTCCCCCCCAGGTAGAGGAGGAGGTCTCGTCCGCTGGTCCCCGGCTGGATCGCGGCGGGGGCGGCGGGACCGTTGATGGGGTAGCTGTACGCTGCCCCGTTCACAGGCGTCCCCTGCTCGCATCCCAGCTCCGTCCCGTTGCGGACCACGCACCCGCGGGCTGCGTTGGTCCAGTTCAGGGGGAGCGTGGCCCCGCCCGGCCCGGAGAGCGAAGCGGGGAGGGAGAGGAAGGTGACACGGACGTACCGGAAGGGGACGCCGTTGTTGCTCGCGAGGTTGGTGAACTGCCACAGCCCCGAGGCGCACCCGGCGCAGGCCTGGGCGTTCTGCGGGGCGACGGTCTGCGACGCGCCCGGGGCAATGGTGCCGAACTCCAGGTCGCGCATGGCCGCGCCGGAGAGGGCCTGCTCCAGGACGGCGAGGGCCTGCACGGTGGACGTCTGCGTCTGCGCGTCGGCGATGCTCGCCGACGCGGCCACGGACCCGAGGGCCAGGAGGATTCCGGTCACCCACCGAAAATCTCGCATAATCCTGTCTACTGGATGGTCACCGTGTCGGAGATCGTCGAAGCCGGGAGTATGCTCTCCGGTGGGACGTCGGGACGCTCGGTGTCGACGGTGTACTCGACCCGGTAGCCGCGCAGGCCCCCCGGGACGCTCGCCGGGAGCCGCATCACCTTGCGCAGCTTCCGGTACACCGCGACGCCGTCGTTCACCTCCGCGACCACCCTGCCGGACGGGTCGAGGAGCCGTGCCCGCACCTGCCCCACGAAGGCGGCGTTCCCCTGGCGCTCCATGTCCAGCACCAGCTCGGCGCCCTCGGCGGTGGCGCGCGCCCGGCTCCCGGCCACCTGCACGCCGGTGCGCATGGTGCCGTTGCGGTAGTTCACCGGGGCCACGATCTCCATCGCCACGCTCACGGAGGTGGTGATGTTGGCGTCGAGCGCCTGCTCGATGGGCGGCTGCCCGCCGGTGGCGTGGATGCGGATGCGTCCCCAGTACTCTCCCTCGGCCAGGCCGGCCGGGGGAGACACCATGATGCGCACCACCTGCCGCTGCCCGGGCTCCAGCCGGAGCCGGCGCGGGAAGGCCCGCAGCCAGGGTACCACCGAGGGCTCGCCCGCGGGGGCCACGCTGTCCAGCTGGACGGAGATGTTGCCCGCCTCGTCGGACCGGGGGTAGCCGAACGCGAAGGAGAGCTCGATCTCCTCCGGGAGGGTCCCCTGGTTGTACAGGGTGAGCGTTCCCGAGCGGGTCCGGTGGTCGATGTAGACGGCGTTGGGGCTGACCGTCACCGCCGCCGCGCTCCCAGCCCAGCCGAGCAGGAGGGCGACCGCGGCGCCCATGGTCCGGAGCCGGCTCTGGTGCCGCCGGACGAAGCCGATGAGCATGTCCTTCATGTTTGCACCTCGTACCGCATGTACGTCACAGGGCCGTGTTGGAGACGACGACCACGACCGTGGCCGAGTACTGTCCCGCAAGCTGGCCGGAGGTTGTCGCCGCCGTCCCTCCCAGGTACACCAGGGCTTCGCCCTGCCCGGGGGGGATGTGGACCCGCTGCGACTGGTTGGGGTTGAAGGTGACCCGGGTCCTGTTCTTGACCTGGATCGCGGCGTCGCCGTCGCGGAAGACCAGCGGGATCCGGGCTCCCTCGCGGGAGACCAGCGCCTGCGGGAGGACGAGCCGCACGTCGAAGCTGCCTCCGCCTTCCAGGCGGACCTCCGCGCGCCGCCAGGCGTCGCCGACCGTGACCGTCTCCGCGAGGCCGGGGAGGATCTGCCCGAAGTCCAGCGCCTGCATGGAGGTGAGCGAGGCCTGCGCCCCGGCCCGCCCCGCGCCCGCGGCGAGAATGAGGAGCGCGAGAGTCCCCGCCTGCCAAAGCATCCGGTGCACTCTCGCGCTTCTCATGGTCATGCCTTCAATCCACTTCCGGGTGATGCCGCCGGAGCGGCGCTCGCCCTACCGCCCCTCACCACGATCAGAAGGTGGTGTAGGTCGCGGTGAAGGTGATGGTGCCGGTGTAGTTGCCCGCGGGCGCCGTGGTGGTCGCGGCAGCCGCGATGTCGCCGCCGACGTAGAGCCAGTGGTCGGTGCGGGCGTTCCCCGTGAGGGTGGTGGTGTACCCCGCGGCGCAGGTGCCGGCGAAGGCGGTCGGCGTGGTGGCGGTGCCGGTGGCGGCCTGGGCGCAGCTGTAGGTGACGGCGAGGCTCCCGCCGCCGGCGCGGTTCAGCGCGGTCCCGGCCACGGTGATGGTGGTCGGGGTGTTGTACGACGCCATGATCTTGCCGCCGTTGGCGGGGGTCACGGTCGCGCCGGTGCCCGGGGTGATCGCCGCGCCGAAGTCCAGGTTCGTCGGGTTGCTGAAGGTGACGGCGGACTGGATCTTGGCGGTGGCGTTGATGGTCGCGGTCTGGCTCTGCGCGCTGGCCATGGCGGGGATGGCGAGGCAAGCGGCGGCGGTCAGGGCGAGGACGGTCTTCTTCATGTGCGTGTCTCCGTGTCGGGTTCGCGTCAACGACGGGTGCCAAGCGGTTCGGGAGACCGTCGCCGCACCCCACAGTCACCGTTCTTTACGGTGTCGAGATAATGTACAGCAGCCGGAAAAAGGATCAACTGTCCCGCAAGTGCCTGCAAAACAACCACTTGAGAATTCACCGGCGAAAAGGGGAAGCGGCGTGTTCCCGAACGGGAACGCGCCGCTCCGTGACCCCCCGTGCAGAACGCGGCCGGGGCGGCGTTCTGCAATGGAAAACCGGGCTCAGGCGCCCCGGAGCGCCGCGACGACGAGCTCGTTCTCCGCGACCGTGTTGTAGAAGTGCGGGGAGACGCGCACGTACTCGCCGCGCTTGTCCACGATGATCCCGCGCGCTGCGAGGGCGCCCACGGTGGCCGCCGAGTCGTCCACGCGCACCATGACGATCCCGGAGCGCCGCTCCCGCTCGCCGCTGATCCGCATCTCGTGGCCGTCCCCGCGGAGCCGCCCCACCAGGTCCTCGGTGAGGGCGTCGATGCGGTCGCGGACGCGCTCCATCCCCACCTCCAGGATGATCTCCAGCCCCCCCAGCGCGGTGTAGACGGTGGGGACGGCGGGGGTGCCCATGGAGAAGCGGCCGGCGTCGGCGCGGGGCTCGAAGGCGTCCACGCGGAAGGAGAACTGGTCCTCCGCGCCGAACCAGGACACCGAGGTGGGGACCAGCTCGGGGAGGCGCTCCTCGCGCACCCAGAGGAAGGCGAGCCCCGGCCCGCCCAGGAGCCACTTGAGCGGCCCGCCCACGTACACGTCGGCCCCGGAGGCGCGCGGGTCCACGGGGATCTGCCCCACGGCCTGGTAGCCGTCCACCAGGAAGAGGGCGCCGGCGTCGTGCGCGATGCGCGAGATGGGCTCCAGCTCCTGCACGTAGCCGGTGCCGTAGAAGACGTGGCTGGTCGCCACCAGCGCGGTCCGCTCGTCCACGTACTCGGCCCACCGCTCGGGGGGGATGCCCACGCCGTCGTCGCTGGGGACGCGCACCACCTCCACGCCGGGGCGGGCGAGCCACTGGTAGGCCAGGGTGGGGAAGTCCAGCTCGGCGATCACCACGCGGTTGCGCTTCGTGAAGTCCATCGCGGAGGCGACGGAGGAGAGCGCGGCGGACACGCTCGGCGACAGCGCCACCTCGGCGTCGCGGGCGCTCCACAGGTGGCAGACGGAGCGGCGCAGGTCGGCGATGCGCCCCATCCACAGCTCGTACCAGGCGGAGGCGCCCATGGTGTTCCAGAGCGCCTGGTACTCGCCCAGGTAGCCCATGGAGCGCCGGGAGAGCGCCCCCAGCGAGCAGGAGTTGAGGTAGGTGCGGGTCTGGAGGATGGGGAACTCGGTCCGCCACGCCTCCAGCTCGGGGTGCGGGACGCTGCTCATTCGGTGCTCCCGGAGTTGAGGCGGTCGAGGGTGTCGACGGCGCGGCGCAGGTGCGGGATGACGATGGAGCCGCCCACCACCAGCCCGACGGAGAAGGTCTCGAACAGCTCCTCGTCGGTGACGCCCTCCTCCTTGCAGCGCACCAGGTGGTAGGTGACGCAGTCGTCGCAGCGGAGCACCAGGGAGGCCACCAGCCCCAGCAGCTCCTTGGTGCGGACGGGGAGCGCGCCCTCCTCGTAGGTGCGGGTGTCGAGCGCGAAGAAGCGCTTTATCTCCAGGTTCCCGGCTTCCAGGATGCGCTCGTTCATCCGCTCCCGGAACTTCCGGAACTCTTCCAGTCTGTCGGACATCGCCGCTCCCGGCTCGGGTGGAGCCGCAAATAGACGCCGCGCGCGCGGGCGAGTCAAGCGCGGCACGGCTCCGGCGCCGGGGTGTAGCAGGCCGCATGTCCGCCGCCGTCCTCTCCCCCGCTGATCTCTCCGACCGCATCCGCGCCCGTGCGCTCGAGGTGGGTTTCGACGCCGTGGGGATCGCCCCCGCGGGGCCGAGCGCCCACGGGGAGGCGTACGCCCGCTGGGTGGGGGAGGGGATGCACGGGGAGATGGGGTACCTGGCGCGCGAGGACGCGGTGGCGAAGCGGCGCGACCCGGCCGTCCTGGTGCCGGGGGCGAGGTCGGCCGTGGTGGTGGCGCTCAACTACGCACCGGACGAGCAGGGCGCGGCCGGAGGGGAGGACGCGTCGCGCGCCGTGTTCGCCCGCTACGCGCGGAACGAGGACTACCACGAGATGATGAAGGAGCGGCTGATCGCGCTCCAGGACTGGATCTCGGCGGAGCTGCTTCCCGTGGGGGGGCGGGCGTACGTGGACACGGGGGCGGTGCTGGAGCGGGAGCTGGCGCAGCGGGCGGGGCTGGGGTGGGCGGGGCGGAACACGATGCTCGTGCAGCCGGGGCGGGGGTCGTACTTCTTTTTAGGCGTGATCCTGCTGGACGTGGAGCTGGCGTACGACGAGCCGTTCGCGGCGGACCGCTGCGGGAGCTGCTCGGCGTGCGTGTCCGCGTGTCCCACGGGGGCGCTTCTGGGGCGCGACGCGGCCGGCGCGCCGGTGATGGACGCCCGGCGGTGCATCTCGTACCTGACCATCGAGCTGCGAGGGCCCATCCCGCGGGAGCTGCGGCCGCTGATCGGGAACCGGGTCTACGGCTGCGACATCTGCCAGGAGGTGTGCCCGTGGAACTCGTTCTCCGAGGCCACGGGCGAGGCGGCGTTCCTCCCGCGCGAGGGGGTGCACGGGGCGGAGCTGGTGGAGCTGATGGGGCTGAGCCAGGAGGGATTCTCCCGCAGGTTCAAAGGCTCGGCGGTGAAGCGGACGAAGCGGCGGGGGCTGCTGCGCAACGTGGCGGTGGCGCTGGGGAACTGGGGCTCGCCGGAGGCGGTGCCGGTGCTGGCGGCGTCGCTCGCCGACGAGGAGCCGCTGGTGCGCGGCCACGCGGCGTGGGCGCTGGGGCGCATCGGCACGGAGGCGGCGCGGCAGGCGCTACGGGGGAGGGCGGAGGTGGAGGAGGACGCATGGGTGCGGGAGGAGATCGCGTCGGCGCTTGATGAAGGCTGAAACGTCTGCGTTACTCTTCGCCGGCAATCGCACCAAAGCTGGTGACTGTCCCCGCCCACCGTCACATCTCTATCGGGCGTGCGCCAAGGGCGCGTGAAGGGCTCGTTCGCTACCTCAGCGATCCGCCGGCACAGGTAGCGGGTCACTCTCCGCCGGGAGCTGATGAGGGTCGAAGAACCAGCTGCCGTGGGGGATGATGGACGCCAGGAAATCTTCGAGCCTCACGGGGTTCTCGCGCGCTGCTTCCAGTCGGCCAATCACCCATCCGTGGAGCCGGTCGGCCGGTACCCCCCGCCGGCTTCCCCACGCCGCGAGCATGGACAGCGCCAGGTCTGACTGGCTTTCGTGGAACGGCGAGCGTTCGGACCGCGGCAGCAGCCTCCAGGCGAGCGCGGCCAGCAGCTGGAGCGTTGCCTCGCTCTCACGACCCAGGCGTCCGGCCAGCATGGCCGCGGCGCCGACCCCGTGCAGCTCGGCCTCCACCCGCACGGCCAGGAGAACGGCCTGGGCCAGGTACCCCGTCGCGTCCGCCCCCTCGCTCTCGCCCAGGTAGATCAGCAAGGGGAACATCTCGGCCCACTCCTGGACCCCTGCCAACGCGGCGGCGGCCTCCAGCGCCGCCAGTCTGGCGCGCGGGGCGTCGCCCTCGCGCCGTGCGAGCGTCGAAAGGCCCATGAGCGCCATGGCACGCGCGCGCCCCAGCCCCGCTTGTTCGGCGACCTCCAGGGAGCGCCGGAACAGGCCCCGGGCCGTCTCGTATGCCTCCTGCTCGCCGTACAGGGCCGCCATGTCGTGCAGGGTCGCCGCGACTCCCTGCGCGTGGCCCATTCGCTCGTCACGCTCCAGCGACTCCCGGTACAGGGCAAGGGCCCGGTCCTTCTGGCCCTGGGCGCGGTGGATCTGTGCCATATGGTGAAGGTTGGCCGCCGCCGCGGGGCCCAGCCCCAGCCGCGCGTTCAGCTCGTGCGCTTCGCCCAGTAGCTCCAGGGCGCGGTCGAGATCCCCGCGCTCCCGATGCAGTAGGGCAAGGGCACTCACCGACGCCGCGATGCCGGGCTGGTCGTCGGCCTGCTCGGCGGCTTCGCGGGAGCGGGCATGGAGTTCCTCCGCCGCCGGCAGGTTGCCCAGGGCCATCTGCAGCTGCCCCCTCTCGAAGAGCGCGGCGCCGAGCAGTTGGGGAGTGTCCAGCTGCAGGAGGAGGTCGCAGGCCTGGCCGTACAGCTCCAGGGCGCCGGCCGGGTTCCCGACATACGCCCAGACCTTGCCCAGATCCAACAGCAACCCTGCGGACGCCTGGAGGGCTCCCGCCTCCCGTGCGATCCCCAGCGCCTCGCGCAGGGCGTCTTCCGCGCGGGCGAGGTCTCCAAGCAGGAAGAGGACGCGGCTTGCCCCGTGCAGCGCGCCGACCACGACCACTTCCTCGCCGATCTGTTTCCCCAGGGAAAGCGATTCGTAGAAACACCTCAGCGCGTCGTCCAGCCGGCCCAGCATGCTGAGGACGCCGCCCAGGTGCTGCAGCGTCGAGGCGCGCGGCCCCGGCATGCGTCCGGGATCGAGCCCGGCGAGGACATCGCGCAGCTGGTCGACCGCCCGGGTGGGGTCCCCGTGCTGCATGACCAGGGTGGCGAGGTCCGCCGCGACGGCCGCGTGCAGCGACTCGTTCCCCTGGCGCAGGTCGTCGCCGGCTTGGCCCATGCAGAGGGCCAGCGCGTGCTCCAGGTGCGCCTGGGCCTGGCGGGACTTCCCCAGCATCCACCGCGCATAGCCGATGCGGTGGTGGATGGCCGCGTCGTCCAGCCGCTCCAAGGTGGCCGCGCAGAGCCGCTCGATGTCAGCGTAGCGGGAGCGTCCGAGCCACCGTGACGCCAGGTAGCCGCAGACGTCGCGGGCGTGGGCGTCCACCCGCCCCTCCATGGCCAGCCGGTGTACCTCCAGCCACGCCTCGTCCGGCGTGCGGTCGGAGACAGGGAGGCGCCCCCCCAGGTGGAGCGCGGCGGCCGCACAGGCGTCCACCCGCTCCTCCGCGCCGACCTCGTCGGCGAGCACCGCGGCCGCCAGGGGCGAGACCGCGAAGCGGGGTGGTGCGCCAGGCGTCCGCTGCTCCTCCATCACCCCCAGCGCCACAGCGCGCTCCAGGTACGGCCCGGGAAACCCACCGGCGGCCTGAGCGAGCGCCGCTTCGTCGACGGGCAGGTCGTAGACGGATGCCAGCGCCACGAACCGCCGGAACGCCGGCGCTTCGCGCCCCAGCAAGGCGTGGAGAGCGTTCGCGCGCACCGCGTCGGCAACCGCGGCGCGCACCCGTCCCTCCACACCATCCTCACCTGACGCGAGCGCCGCGTCCACCGCCTCTAGCAGGCGCGGGTTGCCGGCGGCGTGGTGCAGGGCGGAGCGATACAGGGCGGCGTTCTCCCCCGCGGCGCGCAGGAAGCCGGAAAGCGCCGATACCTTCTTCTCCAGGTCCGCTCCCCGCAGCCGTTCCAGGGGTTCCGCGATCACCCCGTCCCCGGCATCCCCGGCAAAGCGGACACGGTAGCGGCAGGTGACGATCACCCGCGAGGCCGAGCCCGACTCCCGGATCGCCGCCATCAGAGCCCCCAGCACTTCCGCGGCGGGCGCGGTGAGGAGCGCGAAGCCCTGCTCGTCCGTGGCGGGGAGTCCGTCCGAGGCCCGCTCGAGGCCGGGCTCGATCCCGTTGAGCACCAGCAGCAGGGGCCGCGGGGAGTTCCGCAGCCGCCGGGCGATTTGGTCGCGAAGGGGGAGAGACGTTTCCGTTGCGCCACGGTCGCTCCGATCGCCCAGCGCGTTCAGCAGTACGTCGGCGTCCGGCGCGCCGGGCAGCTGCACGCACGCATGGCCGGACATGCGCTCGCACAGGCGAGTCGCCAGGGCGCTCTTTCCCATGCCGCCCATCCCGTGCAGGAGCACCCCGGCGGCCATGCCTGGCTCGCCCGGCGCACCGCGCAGTGTCCGCAGGCAGCGCTGGATGGCGCGGCGCCGTCCCACGAACCGTCCTCGCCCGGATCCCTGTAGTGCATCGGAAGCGGAGGTGTCGGCGTGTTCGTCCGGCGCAAGCACGACCTGGGTGGGAAGCGTGGCGTCGCCATACAGCCGCAGCAGATGCCAGTACGGGCTGCGCTCCTGCCGCAGCGCCTGGCGGGCCGCGGCCACGGCGTTCGACACCGTGGCGCCCGCCGCCAGCCGGCCGTAGAGCGCGGCGGCGGCCACGCTGGCGGCCTCGTCGCCCACGGGGAGCGACCAGCCGAGCACGGCCGGGGCACCCGCTGCCACCAGCGCCTCGCACAGCGAGGCGCCCTCCGTGGGCTCCTCGCCCGTACGGCAGCCGGAGAGGAACACCAGCCGCGGCCATGCGCCGCCCAACGCCCTGCTCAGCTCTGCGGCCGTGGCGAGGCGCGGCTCACCCACTTCGTCCTCCATCAGGAACCCGGGCCGGCCGTCCACGACGCCCGCGTGCCCGGTGAGGTGCAGGACGTCGTAGCCAGTCGAGGCGGCGGCCGCTGCCTCGTGCAGCCCCTCCAGGCTGCCGCTCTCCTCCACCCGCACGCCGGCGGCCGCGGCGCGGGTAGCCGCGAGGATCAGGGCCTCTTCCTCCTCGAAGCGCAGCACCGGCTCCACGCCATGGGGCGAGCACGCCATGAACAGGATGTTGAGCGGCCTCGAGGCGGGCGGTGTGTGCCCGCGCGCGGGTGACGAGACGCGGATTGGAGTGATGGGGTGCAATCCGCCCGTGCAGAGAAACGCGCCGCCGCTCCGCAGCAACTCCCAGGGGAGGGCGCGCATGGAGGCCAGCCCTCCCACCAAGAGAGCCACCCCGCCGGGTGCGGCGCGCACGTCCGCCAGCCACCGCTCCGGGCCGTCGAGCCACTGGAACAGCTGGTCGCCCACCCGGGCCAGGTCGGGGGCGGGGCTGGCGAGTTCCGCGTCGGCCGACTGCACGAGCGTTTCGAACTCCTCGCCATCCACGGGGCGCTCGCCGAGCAGTGCGCCGTTCGCGCCGCGCCACTCCAGGCGGAGCCCCGACGGGCCGCCCGCCAGCCGCACGAAGCGGGCGCTCACACCATCCGGATTGGGAGAGGGAGGCGTCGGCTGCGTCATCGGAGCGGCCGGCCGGAGCGCGAGGTCATGGTGAGAACCGGATCACGGTGAATCAGTCCACGAATTGCCTGCATCTGCATCTCACTTTGAGGGACCCGTCGGTCGATCTTTCACAGCCATGCTCCGGGGGTGCACTGCCAGGGCCCTGCATTGCGCATCCTACGCGCCCACAACCGCGTTGGGATCGCTGTAGACCGTGTAGGCCAGCCAGGTGGGGTCGCCGGGGGAGCGGATCGCCAGCCGCGCCGCCCGAACCGCCGCACCCAGCGTCCGCCCGGCGCGCACCTCTCGGTAGAACGCACGGGCGAAGCCGGCTGCGGACTCATCCTGGACGGCCCAGTAGGCGCCGACAAACGCACCCGCGCCGGCCATCAGGCAGCGGCGCGCCCACCCGCCCGTCTCCACCAGCGAAATCCCGCCACTGGCGCCGTGGCAGGCGTTGAGGAACATCAAGGGCCGCGACCGGCCCAGGTTTCGAAGCTCGCCGCAGATTTCTTCCGCTCGCAGCTGTTCCGCATTTTCCAGGCGGATGGTGGCGCGGTCCGCGTCTCCTCCCGTGACATTGATGCCGTGGCCGCTGAAGTGAAACCCGTCGAATTCCCCAGTGGCCAGCGCCTCCCACACCTCCGCGAACCGGGCTGGCACTTCGCGCACCGAGCGGCCCTCCGCCGCCAGGGAGCGCAGAAAGGCTACCTCGCCATCAACTGCGGAGAGAGCGCTGTCGCGGGGGGCGACCACCGCCAGGTTGTTGAGCGTAAGGCGGGGGCGGCGGGCGATTCCCGGGATCCAGCGCGTGATCTCGAACGCTTCGCAAAAGAAGGGGCCCGTGACGACGTTCTCACGCTCGCTTCCCACCAGGCGGCACAACTCCCAGGGAATCCACGCCTCCTGTGAGTGGATCTGCAGGGACGTCACACGATCCCGAAGGTTCCACAGCAGGTCCTGCAGCGCCTCGGGAAACAGGGTCTCGAACAGGCGCGCGCCCCGCACCTCCAGCTTGCGCCCGACGAGATCCGCCTCGCCACTTCCCAGCGCCTGCAGGTCCGAGAAGAACTCGCGGAAATACTCCACGGGCGGCAGCCGCAGGGGAACGGGCTCGAACTCCCGGAAGTTGAGCTCCAGCGACGGGTCTTGCGCGGCCACCCGGATGCGCAGCACGGGCCGGCCGCCCGCCTCCTCCTCGAAGATCAGAAGCGACAGGTCCGCGGCGGAGAGAGCGGCCGCATCCAGGGTAGCCACCTGCACCAGGGGTGGTGCGGGCAGGTCGCGCCCGGTCTCTCCCGGCCGCGGCAGGATGCGCGGGTGGAGCTCGAGCGAGCCGGCAGGGGCGTTGTCGTGGAAGACGTAGACCCGAACGGTGCCCGTCCCGGGTGCGCTGGCGCGCAGCCAGAACTCGGCGCGGGCCACCATGCCGTCGCCGGGAACCCGCAGGGACGCGGCCGCGATTCCCTCCACCGCCAGCGCCTCGCACGCCTGGACCACCAGTTCGACGACGGCTCCGCCGGACACGGACAGGGGGAGCGACGACTCCCCGGAGCCTACCTGTACCGTGAGCCGCACGCGTTCTCCCGCGAACACCTCCTCCGGCAGCACGGCGCTCACGTAGCGCGCGGCCTCGTCCGCCGGATCCCCACCCTGGTCATCCGCCCAGCGCGGCCGATCGAGCAGAAGCACGCCTGTCCGGCCGCCGTGGCGCCTGGACAGCACGCCCACCAGCACGCCGCCCCGCGCGACCAGGCACGGCTCCCCGGCCTCCAGCGTGGCCGCCTCGGCCGGGGTGCGCACCGAGACCGCAGTGCTTCCCACCAGCAGGCCGCTGTCGCGCAGCGAAGCCGAAGGCGCGGCTCCCTCCACGCGTTCTTCGAAGTCGCGCGCAGCGAACAGGTGATAGCTCCCGTCCGCCTCCACCACCAGGTAACGGGGCGTCAGGGTGCCCAGTAGCCGGCGGGCCTGGTGCACGGTGCGAAGGCTGCCGAGCAGCAGAAAGCTCTGGGAGATGGATGAACGGGGAGGCATGCGCGTGTCGTGGGGGGAGAATCTGCCCCGGTCGGGCAGGAAGGATACGGCACCCCGGCGGATTCCCGCGCGGAGCTCACGGCTCTCTGCCGGCTTTGGAGCGCAGGTAATGCGGCCCCAGCTCTCCGTTCATCATCACGAGGCAGTAGGTGGCTGCGATGCACTGCACCTTCATCCAGAGCTCGGGTGGCTCTGCGCGAGCGTGTCGGACCCGGAAAACAGCGATGTCGTCCGGGTTCAGGATCACCGGCATCTTCAGACGTCTCCTGAACTCCGTGATCCACTCGTGGGGCGTGGACATGAGGGCGACGAGATCCACCCGTTTCCAGCGTCCGATGCCGACGAGCGTGCGCGCGTAGCTCCGGTAAAAGGGATTGAAGCTCCCGTTGCTGAAGTCTTTGGAGTAGTTGAAAGAGGTGCCGAGCCACCGGTGGGCCCGGGAGATCTCTTCGGCGATGCGCATCAGCCCCCGGGCGTCACCATCCGGCAGGCGGCGGGCTGCTCGGCAGAGATTGGTGAACACGTCCTGGGGGCGCAAGAAGCACAGGGAGAGAAAGGAGAGGGCGGGGAAGAGCTCGAACGCCCGGGCACCGAGGATCGACTCCGCGACGAGAAAGGTCGACCGGTACTCCGGGGCCGGGGCAAAATGCAGCATGTGACCGTAGCCCGGGGCGTCCAGATCCCCCTGATGGGTTCGTTTCTGTACCAGGTACGCCGCGCTTTCCACGATCGCACGCGGGGTGATCCCGTCGCTGCCGGGTTCGTCCAGGCGGTCCAGCAGAGCCACGGCCTGGTGGGGGATCGATGGCGGGGCCTCGGCGAGCCGCGCGACCGCTTCTTCGAGGTCCGTATGGGAGGAGAAGGCTAGCAGGTAGGGGTACAGCACCGGGAAGAGCTCCTTTGTCACCGACGCCGCATAGTGGTGCGGGTACCCGGCCGCGCAGATCTGAGCGCAATGGAAGAACTCGTGTGTAATGGTTTCTTCGTAGGCAAGCCTGACGCGCTCCTTGACCTCGCTCAGTCGCTGCAGCTCCTCCACCGTGGCGTTGATCCGGATCACGCCCGTCATCCATTCGAGGAACCCCCATACGTTTGGCGGCAGCGAGATTGCTTCGGCGTATCCCATTCCCCCCTCGGCTTGGCGAACGGAACGGCTCAACCGCAGGACTGGTTCTGCTCCATTGTCTAGCAATCTCCAGGTCCGGCGCTTCGCGAGCAAGATGATCGTCCCTGAGCAGGCGCTCGCCACAAGTCGCAAACGGATCAGCCGCATTCGCCAGAAATGAACTTGGCGGAGGACCGCGTCCGTGGACGAGAGGCCCCTGGACCTTGGCTCGCGCCGTCCGCCGTCCTGTCGAGAGCGGGATCGAGAAACGGGAAAGTCGACACATCTGCCAGGAGGTGTGCCCGTGGAACTCGTTCTCGGAGCCCACGGGCGAGGCGGCGCTCCTCCCGCGGGAGGGGGTGCACGGGGCGGAGCTGGTGGAGCTGATGGGGCTGAGCCAGGAGGGATTCTTCCGCAGGTTCAAAGGCTCGGCGGTGAAGCGGACGAAGCGGCGGGGGCTGCTGCGCAACGTTGCCGTCGCGCTGGGGAACTGGGGCTCGTCGGAGGCGGTGCCGGTGCTGGCGGCGGCGCTCGCCGACGAGGAGCCGCTGGTGCGCGGGCACGCGGCGTGGGCGCTGGGGCGGATCGGGACGGCGGAGGCGATGCAGGCGCTACGGGGGAAGGAGGGAGGAGAGGAGGACGCCTGGGTGCGCGAGGAGATCGCCCTCGCACTCAGGGGCTGACGAAGGAGCTCACACCGGCTTCACCCCCCCTCATGTGCCGAGCGTTCCCATCAGCGCCACGATCGGCGTTACAGCGACAGCCAGTAGTTCGCCTTGATGATGAACACGTTGGTCGGCCGGTCGGTGAGCAGGTCGAGCGCTTCTCCACCCAGACGGAAGGTGTTCGCCTCCAGGTCCTGGTACGAGCGGCGCTGCTGCCACACGAAGAAGAGGGTGGAGCCGGGGCGGTACTCCCAGCGCAGCACCGCGTTGCCGCGCAGCGAGCGGACACGGAAGTCCTTCTCGCGGAAGGAGAAGTCCGTCCCTCCGTCGCCGTCGAAGTCCACCAGGCGCTGGTTCCCGCTCCGGCAGGTGCGCCCGCCGACGCAGGAGACCGCGCCGGGGCCGGTCGCCGCGACGCCCTCTTCGAAGCGGTCGAAGTCGAAGCTCTCCGCCCGGGCGAGCTGCTTGTAGACGGTGAAGTCGCCCACCGAGAGGAGGGGCTGTGCGAAGAGCTGGAGCGTCAGGCTCCGGGAGAAGGTGACGTTGAGGCGGGTAGGCAGGGAGAAGGTGCGGCGGTCCAGGTCGGCGAAGAGGTAGCGCGGTCCGTAGGTCGGGGCGTACCCCACGTCACCCGTGGTGGCCACGTACTGCGCGGCGTCCGGCTGGCTCTGGTAGCTCGGCTCGGCTTCGATCTGCACCCGCGACGACGGGCGGTACGAGACCTTCATTCCGCCCTTCCACCCCCAGCCGAACGCGCCGCCGTTGTCCACCCCGAAAGAGGGTTCGAAGCTCAGCTTGTCGCGCCGGTCGGTGTTTCCGCGGAGGTTGAAGACCCAGGCGGCCGGGTCGAGCACCAGGGGGCCGCCGCGGGCGACCTCGCTGTCGAAGTTCTCCGGATCGTACTGGAGGGTGGCGTTGAGGCCCCAGTAGTTGAGGAGGGTGGCGGACCCGGTGAGACCGAACATCCCCTCCGAGTGGGCGCGCCCCCATTCACTCCAGGAGACGGGATCGCGCAGGACCTCCTGCCGGAAGTTGTGGAAGGTGGTGAAGCCCACGCTGTAATCCCGGAAGAGCTTGCCCGGGGTGATGTCACGGAAGGTGAGCCGCGCTCCGCCGTCCAGGCGCTCCCCTTCGCCGACCTCTCCCAGGTCGTTCACTTCGAACCCCGGGCTGCGCTGCGCGGCCCAGAGCGCGCCGGTCCAGCGACCACTGCGCCGGTCGAGCCGCAGACCCCACTCGGCGCCGGTCATGGAGTTCGCGGAGGAGTCCACCTGCAGCCTGTACGCGTCCGGCCGCTGGAAGTAGTGGGTGGGGGAGTGCTGCAGGCGGATCAGCGCCTCCTCCGAGCCGCGTACCTGGCTCCCGGACAGGAAACCCCACAGCGCCCAGGCCCGGTCGTTCCAGGTGTGCTCGAAGTTCACCCCCGCACTCATCGCGGACGAGGGGAGGAAGTCGAAGGAGCCGTCGCTGGGGAGGTTCCGGCGCATCAGCGTGGCGATGCCGCCCACCACGGTCCGTCCGCCCCGCAGCTCCTGCAGGGCCCTGACGACCCCGTACTCGGAGCGCGGCTCCGCGAGGAAGATCGCCATGCTGTCGCCCTCCGCGAAGTATGCCTCCGCCTCCTCCCGCCCGGTCACCGCCGCGAGCACCCCCAGGGAGAGCCCGCGGCTGGTGCGCCCCGTCAGCTTCGCCGCCCCCAGGATGGAGGTCTCCTCGGCGGCGTTCACGAAGCTCGATCCCGGGAGAGCCGAGCGCTGCGGCTGGCGCCCGATCCGGCGGCTGTAGAAGAGGTTGTTCCCGGAGATGTTCTTGAAGTCGAAGACGCGAGCGTCCTCCACGAAGAACGGGCGCCGCTCCGGGTAGATCGTCTCGAAGGCGGAGAGGTTGATCACCGCCGGGTCCACCTCCACCTGGCCGAAGTCGGGATTGAAGGTCGCGTCCAGGGTGAAGGTGGAGCCGATCCCGTAGCGGAGGTCGAGCCCGGCGCCCGCGCTCTCCTCGCGGCCGTCGAAGAACGGGTTCCCGGGCTCCGTCGGCCCCGCAAGGCTGCGCGCGAGCGTGTAGGGGCGGGCCTCGAGCCGTCGCACGCCGTGCGGGAGGACCAGTCCGGACAGCCTCCGGAAGACGCTCACCCGGCCATGCGTGCGGCGAGACTCCAGCGCGAAGAAGCTCAGCTCGTTACTGGCGAGGCGGCGGCGCCCGAAGTTGACCCCCCACTCCCGCGGGCTCGCCGAGGGCTGGAAGCGGATCTGGGAGAGCGGGATGCGCATCTCCGCGGTCCAGCCCTGGTCGTCGCGCCGTACCCCGGACTGCCACACGGCGTCCCAGGAGCGGTCCTCCTTGACGTCGTCGAAGAGGTAATCGTCGATCTGCACCCCCGCTGCCGTGACCCGGAAGCGGTATCCCGTGCGCCGGTCGAGGTCGGGATCGAGAGACACCTCGAAGTAGTCGTACTGTCCCAACTCGTCGCGCCGCACCAGCTGCCGGGCGATGGTGGCGGGCGAGGCGTCGTACATCCGCGCCCCGATGTACACGGCTTCCTCGTCGAAGAGGATCCGCACCTCCGTCGGCTGGTCCACCGGCGCGCCCTCGACGGGCTCCGCCTGGACGAAGCCGGCCACCGGCACCGCGGCCCGCCAGGCCGCGTCGTCCAGCCCCCCATCGATGCGAACGGGAGAGGTGCGTTCGGCGGCGACCGCGGCGCTCCCCTGGCTCGATGCCACCTCCACGCCCGGGAACGCGTAGCCCAGTACGAGAGCCGCGACTCTCAGGAATGCGCAGCCGAACCTGCCGCCGATCCGCATGCGAAGCTCCTTGCTCGTCGGGAAAAAAAGCGCCGGGCCGAAATATCGGCCGGCGTCCGCTCCGAACAACGAGCTTGGTCCCACTCGCCGATCCATGAGTACGAACGACGCCGGGAGGGGTACGAACGTCCCGGCTCAGCTCTCCCTTCCCATGAGGACGTGCAGGTTGCGGCGGTAGCTGCGGCCCGAGGTCAGCTTCGTTCCATCGTGAAGCACCACCAGGTACTCGCCACCCAGGAGCGATTCGACGGCCTGGATCCGGTCGACGTTCACGATGGTGGAGCGGTGGATCCGGCAGAACCTCGTCGGATCCAGCGCGGACTCGATGCGGCCCAGGTTCTCGCGCAACAGGTAGGCCCGCCCCCCCGCGTGCAGACGTATGTAGTTGCGCTCGGCCTCGATCCAGTCGATCTCCTCCGTTCGGACGAAGACGCTGCGGTTGCCCGTGGGCACCACCAGCCGCTGCAGGTAGCCGCGCCCCCCGCGCACCTCCTCCAGCAGCGCCCGCAGCCGGCGGTCCAGATCGCCTCCCGCTTGCTGGCGGATCCGCTCGCGCGCGCGCTGCAGCGCCGCCTCGAAGCGCTCGTCGTCGAACGGCTTCAGCAGGTAGTCCAGCGCATGCGCCTCGAAGGCGCGCAGGGCGAACTGGTCGTAGGCGGTGACGAAGATCACCACGGGCACACGACCGACGCCGATCGCCCGCAGCACGTCGAAGCCGTCGATCTCGGGCATCTGGATGTCCAGGAAGAGCAGGTCCGGCGGCGACTCCTCGATGGCCCGGATCGCTTCCCTGCCGTTCGCGCACTCGGCGACGACCTCGACGTCCTCGGCTTCCACGAGCAGGCCCCGTATGCGCCGACGCGCCAGCGGCTCGTCGTCCACGATCACGGCGCGGATCGTCATCGGGCGGACCTCTCCTCCGTTGCCGCCCCGTGATCGGCGCGGCGAAAGGGGAGAGCGATTCTCACGACCACTCCACCCTCGGGGTGATTCTCGAGCTCGAAGCGGTGCTCGCCGTCGTAGAGCTGTTCCAGCCGGGACCTGATGTTGGTCAGCCCCACCCCCTTCCGGGTCCCGACCTGGTTGTGCCGATCCACTCCAGGCCCATCATCCCGCACTTCCAGGTGCAGGACGCGGTCGTCTGCTCCGCGGGTAGCGGAGATCTCCACCCTCCCCGGCTCGATTCGCGGCGCGATGCCATGGCGGATGGCGTTCTCCACCAGCGGCTGCAGGAGCAGATGGGGGACGCGTGCATCCAGCGTCTCGGGAGCGATCTCCATCACGACCGTGAGCCGGTCCTCTAGGCGCGCCTGCTCGATCTCCAGATATGGCTCGAGAAAGGCGAGCTCCTCGCGCAGCGTGACCTCCTGCGTCTCTTCGTGCTCGAGGGCGATGCGCAGGAGGTCGCCGAGGCGGGCGACCATTCGCCGGGCGGGCTTCGCCTCGGCGGGGATGAGCGCCGAGATCGCGTTCAGGGTGTTGAAGAGGAAGTGCGGTTGCAGCTGCATCTTGAGCGCCTGCAGCCGTGCCTCGGTCAGGTGGGCCGCCAGCCGCTCCGCCGCCCGCTCGCGCTCACGATAGCGTTCGTAGTAGAGCACCGCGTGCGCGATGCCGAGCAGAAGCACGTAGTACAGGACGTACGAGTGGAACGCTCGCCAGAACAGCTGATCGAAGGAGCGATCGTCGAGCCATTCCACCCGGTGGCCGACCTCGACCAGGACGGCGACTCGCGCCAGCGAGAGGACGACCGCGCCGACGAGATGAACCGCGGCGCCCCGGCGCATGCGCCCGCGGTCGAGCGGGAAGCGGCGTGCCAGGGAGAAGATGACGCGGGTGGCGAGCGCCCAGAGAAACATCTCGAACAGGGCGCTTGTCAGGACCTTCCCCCACGGCTCCGGACGTCCGATCAGCTCGGACTGCGTGTAGTACTGGTTCGCCGAGATCAGTCCGAAGACCGCCCATGCAGCGAAGATGAGCGCGGTTTCCAGCCAGAACCGGCGGTTCCGTTGCTCTTCAGCCATGTCGCGAGATCCTTCTCCGAGGAGGATGCTTCCGCCGCCGACTCGCGCGCGCTTCCGAACTCGAGAAGCTACGGATGGCGTTGACCCCGCGCTACATGAGCCTGGCCCGCTACCATCGCAGCAGTCGGCGCTCTCGGGCGCGTAGCGTGCTCCAGCGAAGGTTGACTAAATCTCAAGGTGCCGTATACTCAGGTCGGGAAGGGCGTCCCGCTATAAGCGCTTATTTTCAGACTGATAAAGTAAAAACTCATCGGGGTGCGGTCGCCGGGTGTCGAGGCCAGTGCGCGCACCAATCGCCCACACCACAGTCTCCGTACCGATGCCGAATCCGCACGAAGCATCCACGCTCGGAGAGCTGCTCCGCCTGCGGGCGGACGACGACCCGGACCGGGTCGCCTACACCTTCCTGCTCAACGGGGAGACGGAGGAGGGGCACCTCACCTACGGCGAGCTCGACCTGCGCGCCCGCGCCGTCGCCGCCCGGCTCCAGGCGCTCGGCGCCCGGGGGGAGCGCGCTCTCCTTCTCTACCCGCCGGGCCTGGAATACATCGCCGCCCTCTTCGGCTGCTTCTACGCCGGGGTGACCGCGGTGCCGGCCTACCCGCCGCGCCGCAACAAGGCGGATCTCCGCCTGCAGAGCATCGTGGCCGACTGCCGGCCTACCCTGGCGCTGACCACCCGCGAGCTGCTGGGCGAGGCGGAGCGGCTGTGCGCGCACACCCCGGAGCTGGCCGGCCTGCGCTGGATGGCCACGGAAGACGTCCCCGCGGAGGAGGCGGAGGGGTGGCAGGACCCGCAGGCGCGCGGAGAGACGCTGGCCTTCCTCCAGTACACGTCGGGCTCGACGGCCGCGCCCAAGGGCGTGATGGTCAGCCACGGGAACCTGCTTCACAACTCCGCGCTCATCGAGCAGCTGGCCGGCTACACGCCGGAGACCCGCTCGGTGATCTGGCTCCCGCCGTACCACGACATGGGGCTGATCGGCGGCATCCTCCAGCCGCTCTTCACCGGGTACTGGGCGGCGCTCTTCTCGCCGGTGGCCTTCATCCAGCGGCCTGCGCGCTGGCTGGAGGCCGTCTCGCGCTACCGGGCCACCAGCAGCGGCGGGCCCAACTTCGCCTACGAGCTGTGCGTGCACGCGGTGCGCGAGGAGGAGCGGGCGGGGCTGGACCTGAGCCGGTGGGAGATCGCCTTCAACGGGGCCGAGCCCGTCCGCGCCGAGACGCTGCGCGCCTTCGCGGAGACGTTCGCGGAGTGCGGCTTCCGGAGGAGCGCGTTCTACCCGTGCTACGGGTTGGCCGAAGCCACGCTGATGGTGACGGGGAGCCGGCCGGAGGAGGTTCCCATGGAGCGCGCCGTGGACCCGGAGGCCCTCGGGGAGGACGACGTGCGCGAGGCGGAGGGGAGCTACCGGCTGGTGAGCAGCGGACGGAGCGCACCGTCGCAGCGGGTGATCGTCGTGGACCCGGCGACGCTGCGCGAGTGTGGGCCCGACCGGGTGGGCGAGGTGTGGGTGGCCGGGCCCAGCGTGGCGCATGGGTACTGGGGGCGCGCGGAGGAGACGGCCGAGACCTTCGGCGCCGATCGAGGCCGGAACCGGCGAGGGCCCCTTCCTGCGCACGGGCGACCTGGGGTTCCTGGACGGGGGCGAGCTGTTCGTCACCGGGCGCCTCAAGGACCTGATCGTCATCCGCGGGCGCAACCACTACCCGCAGGACGTCGAGCAGACGGCGCTGCGCAGCCACGAGGGGCTGCGCGCGGGGAGCGGGGCGGCGTTCAGCGTGGAGGAAGGAGGGGAGGAGCGCCTGGTGGTGGTGCAGGAGGTCTCGCGCCAGGCGGCGGCCGGGGTGGACGTGGAGGAGGTGGCGGGAGCGATCCGGCGGGCGGTGGCGAGCGAGCACGGGGTGCAGGTGCACGCGGTGGCGGTGGTACGCCCCGGCGGGGTTCCGAAGACGACGAGCGGGAAGGTGCAGCGCCGGGAGTGCCGGGCGAGGTTCCTGGCGGGAGATCTCCCCCTGGTGGGCGTGAGCGTGCGGGAGGAGGCGGAGGGTGTCCGGCGCTCGGACTCGGCGGGGATCACGCGGGAGGCGCTGGAGGCCGCGGCGGCGGGGGAGCGGCAGGCGCTGCTGGAGGAGCTGCTGGTGGCGTTGTCGGCGCGGGTGCTGGGCGTGGACCCGGCCGGGGTGGACCGGGAGCAGCCGCTGGTGGCGCTGGGGCTGGACTCGCTCCGGGCCATGGAGCTGAAGGGCGCGCTGGAGACGAGCCTGGGCGTTCCGGTGCCGGTATCCTCGCTGCTGGACGACACCCGGATCGAGCGCCTGGCGGCGGATCTCCTCCAGGAGGTGTTCCTGGCCGGGGCAGCCGAGCCCGGCACCCCGGCGGAGGGGGAGGCCCCGCTGTCCTTCGCGCAGGAGCGGCTGTGGTTCCTGGACCGGCTGATGCCGGGGAGCGCGGCGTACAACCTGTCCGGGGCGCTGCGCCTGCGCGGAGAGGTGGACACCGCGACGCTGCGGCGGAGCCTGGAGGAGATCGTGCGCCGGCACGAGACCTTGCGCACCGTCTTCGCGGAAGTGGAGGGTCGGCCCGTGCAGCGGGTCCTCGCCGCCGGGACGGTGCCGCTCCCCGCGGTGGACCTGTCGCGCCTGGACCCGGGGGTGCGGGAGGGCACGGCGCGGCGCGCGGCGGAGGCGGCGGCGCGAGCGCCGTTCGACCTGGAAACGGGACCGCCGTTCCGCGCGCGGCTTCTGCGGCTGGGGGCCGACGAGCACCTGCTGGTGCTCGCCCTGCACCACATCGTCGGCGACGGGTGGTCGGGCGGGGTGCTGATCCGGGAAGTGGGCGCCCTCTACCCGGCGATGCTCGCCGGAGAGCCCTCGCCGCTCCCTCCGCTCCCCGCGCAGTACGCCGACTGGGCGCTGCGGCAGCGCGACGGGGTGCGCGGCGACGTGGTGGAGGAGCAGCTCGCCTACTGGCGCGAGCGCCTGGCGGGTCTCGCCGCGCTGGAGCTCCCCACGGACCACCCGCGCCCGGCCGTGCAGAGCTTCCGGGGGGCGACCCACCGCTTCGAGGTCCCCGTGGAGGTGATGCAGGGCGTGCGCGCTCTCGCCCACGGCGAGGGGGCGACGCTCTTCATGGTGCTGCTGGCCGCCTGGGACCTCCTCCTGGCCCGCTACTCCGGCGGGGGCGACGTGGCGGTGGGGACCCCCGTCTCCAGCCGCGACCGGGCCGAGCTCGCCGGGCTCGTGGGGCTGTTCGTCGACACCCTGGTGCTGCGGGTGGAAGTGGTGCCGGAGGAGGGCTTCCGCGCGCTCCTGGCGCGGGCGCGCGCCGCGGCGCTGGAGGCCTTCGCGCGCCGGGACGTTCCCTTCGAGCGGCTGGTGGAGGAGGTGCAGCCCGAGCGGGACCTGAGCCGGAACCCGCTCTTCCAGGTGATGCTCGCGCCGCAGAGCGCCGCGCCGGAGCCGGTGGAGCTCCCGGGGGCGACGCTGATCCCCGAGCCGCTGGACGGGGGCGCGGCGATCCTGGACCTCACCCTCTACACCTGGGAGCGGAGCGGAGGGACGCTCGCGGCCTCGCTGGAGTACGCGGCCGACCTGTTCGAGGCCGCCACCATCGAGCGCATGGCCGCGCACCTGGTCCAGGTGCTGCGCGCCGTGGCGGCGGACCCGGATCTCGCCGTGGCGGAGGTCCCGCTCCTCCTTCCGGCCGAGCGCGTCCAGCTTCTCCAGGAGTGGAACGAGACCGCCGCCGGCTATCCGGAGCGCTGCCTCCACGAGCTGTTCGCGGAGCAGGCGGCCCGTACGCCGGACGCCGCGGCGATCCGCTTCGAGGGCCGCACGACCACGTACGCCGAGCTGGAGCGCAGCGCGAACCGCCTGGCCCGCCACCTCCGCTCGCTCGGCCTCGGTCCCGAGGCGCGCGTGGGGCTCTGCGTGGAGCGCGCTCCCGCGATGGTGGCCGCGATGCTGGGCATCCTCAGGGCGGGCGCCGCGTACGTCCCGCTCGATCCCGCCTACCCGGCGGAGCGCCTGGAGTACATGCTGGGCGACTCGGGCGCCGCCCTGGTGGTGTCGCAGGCGAGCCTGGCGGAGCGGCTCCCGGCCGGCGTTCCCCGCGTGCTGCTGGACTCCGATGCGGAGCGCGTCGCCGCGCAGCCGGACACCGCACCCGCGAGCGCCGCCGGGCCCGGCAACCTCGCCTACGTGCTGTACACCTCCGGCTCCACCGGCCGCCCCAAGGGCGTGCAGGTGGAGCACCGCAGCGCCTCGCGGATCGTGCACTTCCTCCGCGACGCGGTGCGCCCGGAGGACCGCGCCGCCGTGCTGGGCTCCACCTCCGTCTCCTTCGACGTGTCGGTGGGGGAGATCTTCGGCACCCTCTGCTGGGGCGGGACGCTGGTCCTGGTGGAGAGCGTGCTGGAGCTGCCGCGCGTGGCGGAGGAGGGGGTGCGGCTCGTGGTGAGCGTCCCCGGTGCCGTGGCCGAGCTGCTCCGCGCGGACGGGATCCCGGAGAGCGTGCGCGCCTTCGACCTGGCCGGGGAAGCGCTCCCCGCGTCGCTGGCGCGGGAGCTGTACGCGCTTCCGCACGTGGAGCGGGTGCTCAACCTGTACGGCCCCACCGAGGACACCGTCTACTCCACCTGGAGCGAGGTGGAGCGCGCGGCCGAGCGGGTGCGCATCGGGCGCCCCGTGGCCGGCTCCCGGGCGTACGTGCTGGACCCCGCGGGGAGCCCGGCGCCCGTCGGGGTCGCCGGGGAGCTGTGCCTGGGCGGGGCCGGCACCGCGCGCGGCTACCACGGCCGCCCCGACCTGACCGCGGAAAAGTTCGTCCCCGACCCCTTCGCACCCGGGTCCGGCGCGCGGATGTACCGCAGCGGGGACCGGGCCCGGTGGCTGGCCGGCGGGGAGCTGGAGTACCTGGGCCGCATCGACCACCAGGTCAAGGTGCGCGGCTTCCGCGTCGAGCCGGGGGAGGTGGAGGCGGCGCTGCGCGGCGCCGGGGGCGTCGCCGACGCGGTGGTGCTGGCGCGCGGCGAGCGCCTGGTGGCCTACGTGGTGCCGGAGCCGGGAGAGGAAGTCGTGGGTGCCGAGCTGCGCGAGGGGATTCGCGAGCGACTGCCGGAGCACATGGTCCCGGCGGAGTTCGTCGTGCTGGAGCGGCTTCCGCGGAACGCCAACGGCAAGCTGGACCGCCGGGCGCTTCCGGCGCCCGGCCCCGTGCGGGAGGGGGCGTACGTGGCGCCGCGCACGCCGGTGGAGGAGGTGCTGAGCGGGATCTGGGCGGAGGTGCTGGGCACCGGGCCCGTCGGAGCGGAGGACGGCTTCTTCGAGCGGGGGGGGCACTCCCTGCTGGCGATGCAGGTGGTTGCCCGGGTCCGCGGGGCGTTCGGCGTGGAGGTGCCGCTGCGGGCGTTCTTCGAGGCGCGGACGGTGGCCGGGCTGGCCCGGCGCGTCGAGGCGCTGCGGAGCACCGGCGCGCGGGCGGCGCCGCCGATCGTGCCCGCGTCCCGGGAACGAGCGCTCCCGCTCTCCTTCGCGCAGCAGCGGCTCTGGCTGGTGGACCGGCTGGAGCCGGGGAGCCCCGCCTACAACATGCCCGGCGCCCTGCGCCTGCGGGGCTCGCTGGACACGCTCGCGCTGCGGGCCAGCCTGGACGCGCTGGCGCGGCGGCACGAGACGCTGCGGACGATCTTCGAGGAGCGCGCCGGAGCGCCCGTGCAGGTCGTCCGGCCGGCCGCGCCGGTGCCGCTCCGGGAGCTGGACCTGCGGGGCCTCCCCGGGGCGGAGCGGGAGCGTGAAGCCGGGCGGCTGGCCGTCGCGGAGGCGATGCGGCCGTTCGACCTGGAGCGCGGGCCGCTGCTGCGCTGCACGCTGCTGCGCCTGGGCGCCCGGGACCACGTGCTGCTCTTCACGCTGCACCATGTCGTCGGCGACGGGTGGAGCCTGGGCGTGCTCCTGCGCGAGATCCCGGCCCTGTACGCGGGCTCGCCGCTCCCGGAGCTTCCGGTGCAGTACGCCGACTACGCCGTGTGGCAGCGGGAGTGGCTCACGGGCGAAGTGCTGGAGGAGCAGCTCCGCTACTGGAAGGAAGAGCTGCGGGGCGCCCCCCCGCTGCTGGATCTCCCCACGGACCGTCCGCGCACCACCGGGCTGCCCGCGCGCGCGGAGCGCCACCGCTTCTCGCTCCCGCCCGGGGTGGCGCGCCGGCTGCGTGCGCTCTCGCGGCGCGAGGGCGCGACGCTGTTCATGTCCGCGCTCGCCGCCTGGCAGGCGCTGCTGGGCCGCTGGTCGGGGCAGGACGACGTGGTGGTGGGGAGCCCGGTGGCGGGACGCACGCGGGCGGAGACGGAGGGGCTGGTCGGCTTCTTCGTCAACATGCTCGCCCTGCGCGCCGACCTCGCCGGGGAGCCCGACTGGCGCGAGCTGCTGGGGCGGGTCCGCGAGGGGGCCCTGGGGGCGTACGACCACCAGGAGCTGCCGTTCGAGCGCCTGGTGGAGGAGCTGGACGTGGAGCGCAGCCTCGCGCACACGCCGGTCTTCCAGGCGACGTTCGCGCTCGAGCGCTCCGCCGCGCACGACGGGCTCGCGCTCGGGGAGGTGGCGGTCGAGCTGTTCGGGGACGGGACGGGAGTCGCCAAGTTCGACCTGGACCTCACTCTCCGGGAAGACGGGGAAGCGCTCGCGGGGGCGCTCACCTCCCGGGCGGTGCTGTTCGAGGCGGCGACCCTCGCGCGGCTGGCGGGGCACCTGGAGGTCCTCCTCGAGGCCATGACCGCCGAGCCGACGGGCCGGCCCGGGGAGGTGCCCCTCCTGCGCGGGAGCGAGCGCACGCAGGTGCTGGAGACGTGGAACGCCACCGCGGCCCCGTACCCCGGGGGCTGCGTGCACGAGCTGGTCGCGGCGCAGGCCGCACGGACTCCCGGCGCGGCGGCGGTGGTCTTCGCGGGCGAGCGGCTCGGCTACGCCGCGCTGGAGCGCCGCGCGAACCGGCTCGCCAACCACCTGCGGCGGCTGGGCGTGGGCCCCGAGACCCGCGTGGGCGTGTGCCTGGAGCGCACCCCGGAGCTGGTGGTCGCCATGCTGGCCGTGCTCAAGGCCGGGGGGGCCTACGTGCCGCTGGACCCCGCGTATCCGCGCGAGCGGCTGGGCTGGATGCAGGAGGATGCCGCCGT
The DNA here is from genome assembly GCA_963733105.1 of uncultured Gemmatimonadales bacterium. Taxonomy (GTDB): domain Bacteria; phylum Gemmatimonadota; class Gemmatimonadetes; order Longimicrobiales; family Longimicrobiaceae; genus JAFAYN01. The sequence continues at coordinate 343,168 of CAVTCB010000024.1, forward strand.
CTCGCTCGTCCTCACCTCCAGCGCCCTGGCGGACGCGCTCCCCGGGGGCACCCGCGCGCTCGCGCTCGACGCCGCGCGCGCCGCCGTCGAGGCCGAGTCCCCCGAAGCGCCGGAGAGCGGCGTCCTTCCCGAGAACCTGTCGCACGTCATCTTCACCTCGGGCTCCACGGGGAGACCCAGGGGAGTGATGATCCGCCACTCGTCGACCGTCGTCCTCCTGCACTGGCTGCGCGGGGCCGTCACGGACGAGGAGCGCTCGTCCGTCCTCTTCTCCACCTCCGTCAACTTCGACGTGTCGGTGGCCGAGGTGTTCGGCACGCTGGCCTGGGGGGGAAGCTGGTGCTGGTGGAGAACGCGCTGGAGCTGGCGGGCCTCGCCGAGCCGGTGGTCCACGCCAGCATGGTCCCCACCGCCGCGGCGGAGCTGCTGCGCATGGGAGCCGTCCCGGCCTCGGTAAGGACGCTGAACCTGGGCGGCGAGCCCCTCCCCGCCGACCTGGCCCGGGCGCTCTACGCGCTCTCGACGGTCGAGAAGGTGGGGAACCTGTACGGGCCCACCGAGGACACCACCTACTCCACCTATTCGCTGGTGCCGCTCGGCGCGGACCGGGTCCTCGTCGGCCGGCCGATCGCGAACACGCAGGCGCTGGTGCTGGACGCGGCGCTGGAGCCGGTCCCGGTGGGCGTGGCCGGCGAGCTGTACCTGGCCGGCGACGGGCTGGCCCGGGGGTACGCGGCCCGGCCGGAGCTCACGGCGGAGCGCTACCTCCCCAACCCGTTCGGCGCGCCGGGGTCGCGGATGTACCGGGTGATGGACCGCGTCCGCTGGCGCCCGGAGGGAGAGCTGGAGTACTTCGGGCGCACGGACTTCCAGGTCAAGGTGCGCGGCTTCCGCGTGGAGCCGGGGGAGGTCGAGACGGCGCTGCGGGCGCATCCGGCGGTGCGCGAGGCCGTGGCCGTGGTGCGCGAGGACACTCCCGGGGAGCGAGCGCTGGTGGCCTACCTGGTGGCGGAGGAAGGCGCGGCCGCGCCGGGGTCCGCCGAGCTGCGGGCCCACCTCCGCGAGCGTCTCCCCGGGTACATGGTGCCCTCCGCCCTGGTCACGCTGGAGACGCTCCCCCTGACCCCCGGCGGGAAGCTGGACCGGCGCGCCCTCCCCGCCCCCGGGGACGCGGCCGGGGAGCGGGCGTACGTGGCGCCGCGCACCCCCGTCGAGGAGCGGCTGGCGAGGATCTTCGCCGAGGTGCTGAACGCCGGTCGCGTGGGAGTGGACGACGGCTTCTTCGAGCTCGGGGGCCACTCGCTGCTCGCCACGCGCGTGGCTTCCCGGGTGCGGGAGGAGCTGGGCGTGGAGGTGCCGCTGCGCGCGCTCTTCGAGGCGCCCACGGTGGCGGCGCTCGCGGAGCGCGTGGAGGCCGCCCCGGCCCCGGCGGGGACCGCCGCCGCGCGCATCCCGCGGCGCGCGGGGGACGGTCCCTCGCCGCTCTCCCTGGCGCAGCAGAGGCTCTGGTTCCTCCACCGGCTCGACCCGGAGAGCAGCGCCTACAACATGCCGCACGCGCTGCGGCTGCGCGGCACGCTGGACGTGCGGGCGCTGCGCCGCAGCCTGACGGAGCTGGTCCGCCGCCACGAGGCCGTGCGCTCCATCGTCGTGGACGCGGGCGGCGAGGCCATGCAGCGGGTGCTCCCGGCGGCGCCGGTCGTCGTCCCCGTCCTGGACCTCGCGGGGCTCCCGCCGGAGCCCCGCCGGGCGGAGGCGCTGCGCCGGGTCGCGGAGGAGGGTCGGCGCCCCTTCGACCTGGGGCGCGGGCCGCTGCTGCGCGTGCTGCTCGCGCGCATGGCGGACGAGGAGTGGGCGCTCTGCTTCAACATGCACCACGTCGTCGGCGACGGGTGGAGCATCGGCGTCCTGGTGCGCGAGGTCTCCGCCCTCTACGCGGCCTACTCGCAGGGGCGGGAGTCGCCGCTCCCCGAGCCCGAGCTGCAGTACGCGGACTTCGCCGCCTGGCAGCGGGAGTGGCTCACGGGGGAGGTGCTGGAGGGCCAGCTGCGCTACTGGCGCGAGACGCTGCAGGGCGCTCCGCCGCTCCTGGAGCTCCCGGTCGACCACCCGCGCCGCAGCGCGCTGGGCGCCACGGAGGCGGGGCGGCGCTTCGACGTCTCCGTGGAGGCGTCGCGGGCGCTGCGGGAGCTGGGACGGCGCGAGGGCGCCACGCTGTTCATGACGCTGCTGGCGGCCTGGCAGACCCTCCTGGGACGCTACGCCGGCCAGGAGGACGTGGTGGTGGGCACCCCGATCGCCAACCGCACGCGCGTGGAGACCGAGGGGCTGATCGGCTTCTTCGTCAACACGCTGGTCGTGCGCACCGACCTGTCGGGCGACCCCCGCTTCCGCGAGCTGCTGGGCCGGGTGCGGGAGACGACGCTGGAGGCCTTCGCGCACCAGGACCTCCCCTTCGAGAAGCTGGTGGAGGAGCTGGCGCCGGAGCGGAGTGTCACGCACAACCCGCTCTTCCAGGTGATGTTCGCGCTGCAGGCCGCGGAGCACGGCACGCTGGCGCTGGGCGACGTGGAGATGGAGCCGCTGGGCGGCGGCCGGGTGGGGGCGAAGGTCGACCTGGGGATGACGCTCTTCGAGGACGGGGAGCGCCTGCAAGGGCGCATCGACTACCGCACCGACCTGTTCGACGGCTCGACCATCGAGCGGATGGTGGAGCACTTCCGGACCCTGCTGGAAGACGCGGCCGCCGACCCGGGACGCCCTGTCTCCGGGCTTCGCCTGATGAGCGCGGCGGAGGAGCGCCGGCTCCTGGCGGAGTGGAACGTCCCGCGGACGTACCCGGACGACGCGATGGTTCCGCGGCTCTTCACGGAGCAGGCGGGGCGCACCCCCGGCGCGCCCGCCGTCCTGGGCGGGGGCCGGACGCTGACCTACGCCGAGCTGGAGGCGCGCTCCGGCCGGCTCGCGCACGCGCTGCGGGGCCTGGGCGTGGGGCCCGAGACGCCCGTGGGCGTCCTGCTGGAGCCCGGGCCGTGGCTCCTGGAGGCGGTCCTGGGCGTCTGGAGGGCCGGGGGCGCCTGCGTGCCGCTGGACCCCGCGTACCCGGCGGAGCGGCTGGAGCACGTGCTGCGCGACGCCGCCGTCCCCGTGCTCCTCACGCAGGAGCGGCTGCGCGCCGCGCTCCCGCCGCACGGCGCCGAGGTGCTCCTGCTGGACGGGGATGCCGCGCTCATCGCCGCCCTGGGAAGCGGAGCGCCCCTCCCGGAGGTCGACGGGAGCGGGCTGGCGTACGTGGTCTACGCGTCCGGCTCCGCGGACCGGTCCCGGGGGGCGCGCGTCACCCACCGTGCCCTGCTGCACGCGATGCTCGCCTCGTGGGAAGCGTTCGGCTTCGCGGCGGGGGAGGTGACGGCCGGCCTGGCGAGCTTCGCCACCGGCGCCTGGCTCTTCGAGTCCGTGCTCCCGCTGCTGGCGGGCGGCGCCGTGCGCAGGGTCGCTAGCGAGGAGGTGCCGGAGACGGAGCGCCTGGTGGAGGAGCTGGCCGGCTGCACTTCCCTGCACGCCGCCCCCGCGCTGATGCGCCGGGTGGTGAGGACGCTGCGGTCGGCCGGGCGGGTCCTCCCCGGGGTGCGGCGGGCGCTCGTGGGCGGCGACGCCGTCGCGCCCGGCCTCCTGGAGGAGATGCGGGAGGTCTTTCCCGCGGCCGCCGTGCACGTCCTCTACGGTCCCGCGGAGGGGGCGGTCGCCTGCGCGTCGCACACGGCGCGCGAGGGCGGAGCGCGCCGTCGGTGGGTGGGCCGGCCGCTGGGGAGCGCCTCGCTGCACGTGCTCGACCCGGCTTTCCGGCCGGTTCCCGCGGGCGTCCCCGGCGAGCTGTGCATCGGCGGGGTGGGTGTGGCGCGCGACTACCTGGGCCGGCCGGAGCTGACGGCGGAGAAGTTCGTACCCGATCCGTTCGCCGCCGTCCCCGGCGCGCGCATGTACCGCACGGGGGACCGGGTGCGCCGGGGCGCGGACGGCGAGCTGGAGCTCCTGGGCCGGACCGGTGCGCAGGTCAGGCTCCGCGGCCTCCGCGTCGACACGGGCGAGGTCGAGGCCGTCCTCGCCGGGCACCCCGGGGTGGACGAGTCGCTCGTGACGGTGCGGGAGGACGCCCCCGGGGAAGCCCTGCTCGTCGCGTACCTGGTCCCGGCCCCGGGCGAGGCGGGGGCCGCCCTCGCGGAAGAGCTGCGGAGCCACCTCCGCGGCCACCTCCCGGAGCCCATGGTGCCGTCCGCCTTCGTCCTCCTGGACTCGCTCCCCCTCTCCCCCGACGGGAGGGTGGACCGCCGGGCGCTCCCCGCGCCCGGGCGCGGCGGCGGAAGGGGCGAGCCGGGCGCGCCGCTCAGCGCGACCGAGCGCGCCCTGGCCGCCATCTGGGAAGAGGTACTCGGCGTGGACCGCGTCGCCATCGGCGACAACTTCTTCGACCTCGGGGGGCACTCGCTCCTCCTGGCCCGGGTCCATTCCCGCCTGCAGGAGCGCTTCCCCGACCGGGTCGCGCTGGTCGACCTGTTCACCCACCGCACCCTGGGGACGCTGGCCGCGCAGGTGGACCGCCGCGCGGCACCGGCCCCGCCGGAAGCCCCGCCGGTCCCCGTGCGCGTCGGAGCGGACCCCCACCCCCGATCCGAGCCACCGATGAGCAGCTCGACCCGGTCCTTCAGCGGAAGGGAAGTGGCCATCGTCGGGATGGCGGGGCGGTTCCCCGGGGCACGCGACGTCGAGGAATTCTGGCGCAACCTCCGCTCCGGCGCCCGCTCCATCCGCCGCTTCACGGAGGAGGAGCTGGCCGCGGCCGGGGTCTCGCGGCGCGAGGCCCGCTCGCCCGGCTACGTCCCCGCCGGCGGGATGCTGGAAGGCGCGGAGCTGTTCGACACCGCCTTCTTCGGCCTCACGCCGCGCGAGGCCATGGTGATGAACCCGCAGCAGCGCGTGTTCCTGGAGTGCGCCTGGGAGGCGCTGGAGCGCGCGGGCTACGCGTCCAGGACGTACGGGGGGCGCATCGGGGTGTACGCCACGGAGGGGCAGAACCGGTACATGCTGGACGTGCTCGCCCGGCGGGAGCTGGTGCAGGCGGTGGGCGAGCTCCAGGTGATGCTTTCCAATACCGCCTCCGTGGCGACGCTGGCGTCGTACAAGCTGGGACTGAAGGGCCCCAGCATGAGCGTGCAGACGGCGTGCTCCTCGTCGCTGGTCGCCGTCCACCTGGCGTGCCAGGCGCTGCGGTGCGGCGAGACCGACGTGGCGCTGGCGGGTGGGGTGCGGATCAGCGTGCCGCAGCGCCGGGGCTACCACTACCAGCCGGGGGGCATCCTGTCGCCCACGGGGGAGTGCACTCCCTTCGACGCGGAGGCGCGCGGCTCGGTGGCGGGGAGCGGGACGGGAGTGGTGGTGCTGAAGCGCCTGGAGGACGCGCTGGCGGACGGGGACCTGATCCATGCCGTGATCCGCGGCTCGGCGGTCAACAACGACGGCGACGAGAAGGTGGGGTTCACGGCCCCGCGCTGGGAGGGCCAGGCGGAGGCGATCCGGGATGCGCTGGAGGTGGCGGGGGTGGACCCGGCGGAGATCTCCTACGTGGAGGCGCACGGCTCCGGGACCGAGGTGGGCGACCCCATCGAGGTGGCGGCGCTGGCGGCCGTGTTCGGCCGGGGGAGCCCGGGGAGCTGCGCGCTGGGGGCGGTGAAGTCGAGCATCGGGCACCTGGACGCGGCGGCCGGGGTGGTGGGGCTCATCAAGGCCGTGCTGGCGCTGGAGAACGAGGAGATCCCGCCCTCGCCGTACTTCCGCAGGCCGAACCCCAGGATCGACCTGGAGCGCTCGCCCTTCTACGTCAACCCGGAGCTGCGGCCGTGGGCGCGGAGCGCCGTGCCGCGCCGCGCCGGGGTGAGCTCGTTCGGGATGGGCGGGACCAACGCGCACGTGGTGCTGGAGGAGGCGCCGCCGGCCCAGCCGTCCGGGCCCTCGCGGCCCTGGCAGCTCCTCGTCCTGAGCGCGCGCACCCCCGCCGCCTTGGAGGCGGCCACCGACCGGCTCGCGGAGCACCTCCGCGGCCACGCGGAGCAGAAGCTCGCCGACGTCGCCCACACGCTGCGGGTGGGGAGGCGGCGCTTCGCCCACCGCCGCGTGCTGGTGTGCCGCGGCCGCGAGGACGCAGCCGCGGCGCTGGAGGCGCGCGACGCGCGGCGGGTGCTGGAAGGGGCGCAGGAGCGGGACGGGCGCCCGGTGGCGTTCCTCTTCCCCGGCGTGGGCGACCACTACGCGCAGATGGCGCGCGGGCTGTACGAGGCCGAGCCCGTCTTCCGTGCCGAGGTGGACCGCTGCGCCGGGATCCTCCGGGCGCACACGGGAAGCGACGTGCGCGCCGCCCTCTTCCCCGGCGATCCTCCCGCGGAGCAGGCCGCCGGGGGCGCCGCGGCGGACGCGGACGCGTCGATCGACCTGCGCGGGATGCTGGGGCGGGGCGCGGCGGGGGGCGGCGACCCGCTGGGGCGTACGGACGCGGCGCACCCCGCGACTTTCGTGGTGGAGTACGCTCTGGCGCGGCTGTGGATGAGCTGGGGCGTGCTCCCGGACGCGATGATCGGGCACTCGCTCGGCGAGTACGTGGCCGCCGCGGTGGCGGGCGTCTTCACCCTGGAGGACGCGCTGGCGCTGCTGGCCCACCGGGCGCGCCTGATCTCCGGGCTCCCCGCGGGGGCGATGCTCGCCGTGCCGCTGGACCCGGCGGAGCTCCGGCCGCGGCTGCGCGGCGGGCTCGCGCTGGCCGCGCACAACGCGCCGGGACTGTGCACCGTCTCGGGGCCGGCGGAAGCCGTCGCCGCGCTGGAGGCGGAGCTGCGGGGGGAGGGAGCGGCGTGCCGGCGGCTGAACGCGGAGCACGCCTTCCACTCGGCGGAAATGGAGCCCGTGTCCGGGCGCCTGGCCGAGCGGCTGCGGTCCATGTGCCTGTCGGCGCCGGAGATCCCGTTCGTCTCCAACGTGACGGGAACGTGGATCACGGCGGAGGAGGCGACGGACCCGGAGCACTGGGCGAGGCACCTGTGCGGCACCGTGCGCTTCGCCGAAGGGATGGCCGAGCTGCTGCGCGACGGGAGCCGGGTGCTCCTGGAGGTGGGGCCGGGGAGGACTCTGGGGACCTTCGCGCTGCACGGGGGCGCGGCGGAGTCGGCCGTCTTCGCCTCGCTGCGGCACGCGTACACGCGGCAGCCCGACCAGGCGCACCTGCTGGACACGCTCGGGCGGCTGTGGATGGCGGGGGTGCGGGTGGACTGGGACGGCTTCGCGGCCGGGGAGCAACGGCTGCGTACGCTCCTCCCCACCTACCCGTTCGAGCGGCAGCCGTACTGGGTGGAGCGCCGCCGCAGCCGCCGCCGCCGCCGCGCCGCAGCTCCCGCCGTCCCGGGCCTCGCGGAGCCCACGCCGCCCGACCCCGCCGCCGGGAAGCCGGAGGCGCTCCAGCCGCGGCCGGAGACCGGCACCCGGTACGCGGCCCCTGAGGGCGAGCTGCAGGAGCGGATGGCGGAGCTCTGGCAGGAGCTGACCGGCTTCCAGGGGATCGGCGCGCACGACGACTTCTTCTCGCTCGGCGGGCACTCGCTGATGGCCACGCAGCTGATCGCCCGCGTGCAGGGGGAGTTCGGGGTCGACGTGTCGCTGAACGCGGTGTTCGACGACCCCACCGTGGCCGGGATGGCGCGCAAGGTCGCCACCCTCCGCGAGGGCGCGCACGCGGAGCAGACCGCCGCGATCCGCCCGGTGCCGCGCACCGGGCCGCTTCCGCTCTCCTTCCACCAGGAGCGGCTCTGGGTCCTGGACCGGATGGAGCCCGGGAGCCCCCTGTACAACGTGCCGGTGGGGAGCTGGCTGCGGGGGCCGCTGGACGTGGCCGCCGCGCGGCGGGCGCTCGCCGAGATCGTCCGCAGGCACGAGGTCTACCGGACCGTGTACGCGGAGACCGACGCCGGCCCCGCGCAGGTCGTCCTCCCGCACCTCGACGTCCCCCTCCCGGTGGACGACCTCTCCGCCGTCCCGGCCGCGGAGCGCCTGGCCGCCGTCCGCGCCGCGCTCACCGGGGAGGCGCGGCGCCCCATGGAGCTGGCCGCCGGGCCCGTCATGCGGGTGCGGCTCCTCCGCTTCGAGCCCGAGCTGCACGCCCTGCTGGTGACCACCCACCACATCGTCATGGACGGCTGGTCCGGCGGGGTCTTCTCCTACGAGTGGGGGGTGCTGTACGAGGCCTTCGCGGCCGGGAAGCCCTCGCCGCTCCCGGAGCTCCCCTTCCAGTACGCGGACTACGCGGCCTGGCAGCGGGAGCAGCTCTCGGGCGAGCGCCTGGAGCGGCACCTGGCCTTCTGGCGGGAGAGCCTGCGCGGGGTGCCGCCGGTGCTGGAGCTCCCCACCGACCGGCCGCACCCCCCGGTGCAGAGCTACCGGGGCGGGCTGCGCGGCACGGCGCTGGAGCCCGACCTCATGGAGCGCGTCCGCGCCCTGGCGCACCGCGAGCGCACCACCCTCCACCTGGTCGTGGCGGCGGCCTTCCAGGCGCTCTGCTTCCGCTACACCGGGCAGGAGGACTTCGCCGTGGGCTCGCTGGCCGCCAACCGCCTGCACCCCGGGACGCCGCGGCTCATCGGCTTCTTCGTCAACACCCTCCCCGTCCGCGCCCGTCCCACCGCCCGCCTCCCCTTCACGGAGCTCCTGGAGCAGGTCAGGACGTGGATGGCGGCGGCGTACGAGCACGCGGAGGTGCCGTTCCAGATGATCCTGGACGAGGTGCGGCCGGAGCGCGATTCCAGCCGCAACCCGCTGGTCCAGGTGATGCTCGGGATCCAGGCCCCCGGCGACCACGGCCGCCCGCCGGAGGACGCCTCGGGGGTGTCGATGCACAGGCTGGAGGACAGCATCGTCCCGATCGGCGACAGCGGCACCTCCAAGTTCGACCTGTCGGTTCTCGTGGACGAGGGCCCCGTCCCCTCGGCGGCGGCGGAGTACAACAGCGACATCTTCGACCCCGCCACCGCGGACCGCTTCCTGGAGCACTTCCGCATCCTCCTTTCCGCGGTCGCCGACGCCCCGGAGACGCCGCTGGCCGAGATCCCCCTGCTTCCGCCGGGGGAGCGCCGCCAGCTCGTCGAGGAGTGGGCAAGCCCCGCGGCGCTCCCCCCGGAGCGGCGCAGCCTCCACGCCGCCTTCTCGGCGCAGGCGGCGCGCACCCCGGACTCGGTGGCGGTGGCGCGGGGGGCGGAGCGGGTCGGCTACGCCGAGCTGGAAGCGCGGGCGAGCCGGGTGGCGGCGGCCCTGCGCCGCATGGGCGTGGGCCCGGAGGCCCGGGTGGGGGTGTTCCTGGAGCGCACGCCGGAGCTCGTGGCCGTCCTCCTGGGCGTGCTCCGGGCGGGCGCCGCCTACGTGCCGCTCGACCCGGCGTACCCGCCGGAGCGCCTGGCGCTGATGCTGGAGGACTCGCGGGCGGTGGCGGTGGTCACCCAGGACTCGCTGGCGGACCGGCTCCCGCGCACCGGTGCGGCCGTCCTGCGGGTGGACGGGGACCGGGAGCGGATCGACGCCGGGGCCGCGGCGGAAGCCGCCGGGGAAGCCTTCTCCACGCCGGAGAGCCTGGCGTACGTGATCTACACCTCCGGCTCCACCGGCACGCCCAAGGGAGTGGCGGTCACGCACGGGAGCATCCTGGCACTGGTGCGCTGGGCCGAGGACGAGTTCACGCCGCGCGAGCTGGCGGGGGTGCTCGCGTCCACCTCGGTGTGCTTCGACCTGTCCGTGTTCGAGCTGTTCGTCCCCCTCTGCCTGGGGGGGACGACGGTGCTCGCCGCGAACGCGCTGGAGCTGCCGGAGATGGACGCGGGGGCGGTCACGCTGGTCAACACCGTTCCCTCCGCCATGGCGGAGCTGGTGCGCGCGGGAGAGCTGCCGCCCGGGGTGCGGGCCGTCAACCTGGCCGGGGAGCCCCTCGCGCCGCGGCTGGCGGCGGAGGTCCACGCGCGGGGGAGCGTGCGGCTGCGCAACCTGTACGGCCCCACGGAGGACACCGTGTACTCCACCTGCGCGCGCATCCCCGCGGGCGCGGAGGCGGTCTCCATCGGGCGGCCGGTGGGGGGGACGCGGGCGTACGTGCTGGACGGGGAGCTGAACCCGGCCCCCGCGGGGGTCCCGGGGGCGCTCCACCTCGCCGGCGAGGGGCTGGCGCGCGGCTACCTGGGGCGGCCGGAGCTGACCGCCGAGCGCTTCCTCCCCTCCCCGTTCGGGGAGGCGGGGGGGCGCATGTACGCCACCGGCGACCGGGCGCGCTGGCTCGCCTCCGGGGAGCTGGAGTTCCTGGGGCGCATGGACCACCAGGTCAAGGTGCGCGGCTTCCGCATCGAGCCCGGCGAGATCGAGAGCGTCCTGCTGCGCGACCCGCGGGTGCGGGAGTGCGTGGTGGTGGCGCGCGCCGACGCCGCGGGCGAGCGGCGGATCGTGGGCTACCTGGCCGGTGCTGCCCTCCCCGATGTCGAGGAGCTGCGGTCGCGGCTCCGCGAGTCGCTCCCGGAGCACATGGTGCCTTCCGCGCTCGTGGCGCTGGAGAGGCTTCCCCTGACTCCCAACGGGAAGGTGGACCGGGCCGCGCTCCCGGTGCCGGAGGCGGCGCGTGCCGACGGGCGGGAGCACGAGCCCCCGCGGACCCCGGCGGAGCGGGCGCTCGTGGAGATCTGGAGCGAGGTGCTGGGGGTGCCGCGGGTGGGGATCCACGAGCGCTTCTTCGAGCTGGGCGGCGACTCCATCCTCGCCATCCGGGTCGCCACGGCCGCGCGCAGGGCGGGGCTGACGCTCCTCCCCCGGCAGCTCTTCGAGCACCCCACCGTCGCCGAGCTGGCGCGGGTGGCCGGGAACGGCGCCGCCGCCCCGTCCGGGCAGGGGCCGGTGACCGGCCCGGCGCCGCTGACCCCCATCCAGCGCGCCTTCCTCGCGGAGGAGTCCGCGGCCCCGCACCACTACAACCAGGCGCTCCTCCTGGTCCCGGCGCGGGCCCTCGACCTGCGGCACCTGGAGCGGGCGCTCGCGGCGCTGGCGGAGCACCACGACGCGCTGCGCCTGCGCTTCCATCGCGACCCGGTGGGCTGGACGCAGTTCCACGCGCCCGTCGGCCAGGGCGTGCCGCTGGTGGGGATCGACCTGTCGCGGCTGGACGAGGCGGCCCGCGGCGGAGCGCTCGCCGCGGCGGCGGACCGCGTGCAGGCGGGGCTGGAGCTGGCCCGGGGGCCCCTGGCCCGGGCGGCCTGGTTCCACCTGGGCCAGGACGGTCCCGGACGGCTCCTGCTGGTGGTCCACCACCTGGCCGTGGACGGGGTGAGCTGGCGCATCCTGCTGGAGGACCTGGAGACCGAGTACGGGGAGGCGGAGCGGGGCGAGGCGGTGCGGCTCCCCCCCAGGACCACCCCCTGGAAGGCGTGGGCGGAGCGGCTGATGGAGCACGCCCACGCCCCGGAGACGGCGGCGGAAGTCCCGTACTGGACCTCGCAGGCGCGCCTGGGCGCGGCGGCGCTCCCGCTGGACGACCCCGACGGCGAGGACACCGCCGGGCGCGTGCGCACGGTCACGGTGACGCTGGAGCCGGACGAGACGGCCTCGCTGCTGCGGGACGTCCCCGCCGCGTACCGCACGCGCATCGACGAGGTGCTCCTCTGCGCGCTGGCCCGCGCCCTGGGGCGCTGGACCGGTGGCCGGCGGCTGCGGGTCGACCTGGAAGGGCACGGCCGGGAGGAGGGGCGCGTCGGGGGCGTCGACGTGTCGCGGACCGTGGGGTGGTTCACCACCCTGTACCCGGTGGTGCTGGAGCTCCCGGAAGGCGGCGGCCCGGGCGAGGCGCTCAGGGCGGTCAAGGAGCAGCTTCGCGGCGTCCCCGGCCGGGGGCTCGGCTACGGGCTGCTGCGCTGGGGGAGCGGGGCCGGCGCGGAGCTGGCGGCGGCGCCGCGGGCCGAGGTGGTGTTCAACTACCTGGGGCAGGTGGACGCGACGCTCGCGGAGCACACCTTCTTCCGGCTGGCGCCCGAGCCGGCCGGCGCGTCGCAGGACCCGCGGCGCGCCCGGAGCCACCGCCTGGAGGTGGACGGCGTGGTGAGCGGAGGCCGGCTCTCCACGACCTTCGCCTACGGCGCGGCGGTCCACCGGGCGGAGACCGTCGAGCGCGTCGCCGCCGGGTACGCCGGGGAGCTGCGCGGGCTGATCGCGCACTGCCGCGGCGCCGGCGCGGGCGGCTACACCCCGAGCGACTTCCCGCTGGCGGGGCTGGGCCAGGCGGCGCTCGACGCGCTGCTGGGGAGCGACCGCGGGGTGGAGGACGTCTACCCGCTGAGCCCCATGCAGGAGGGGATGCTCTTCCACTCGCTCTACGCCCCGGACTCGGGGGTGTACGTGGGACAGTTCGGCCTGCTGCTGGAGGGGGCGCTCGACGCGCGGGCGCTGGAGCGGGCGTGGCAGGACGCGGTGGACCGGCACGAGGCGCTGCGGGCGGGCTTCGCCTGGGCGGGCCTCCCCCGGCCGGTGCAGGTCGTCCGGCGCGAGGCGGAGCTCCCCCTCCGGGCGGAGGACTGGCGCGGGCTCGACGCGGCCGAGCGGCGGGCGCGGCTGGAGCACTACCTGGAGGCGGACCGGGCGGCGGGGTTCCACCCCGGCCGGGCGCCGCTGATGCGGCTGGCGCTCTTCCGGCTGGGGGACGGGGAGCACCAGCTGGTGTGGACCCACCACCACATGGTGATGGACGGGTGGAGCCTGTCGCTCGTCCTGGGCGGCGTGCTGGCCGCCTACGCCGCGCACGTGCGCGGCGTGGCGGCGCCGCCCGCCCGCGGGCTGCGCTACCGGGAGTACGTGGCCTGGCTGGAGCGGCAGGACCGCTCCCGCGCCGAGCGCTTCTGGAGGGAGGCGCTGGCCGGCTTCGACGCGCCCACCCCGCTCCCGGCGTCGCGTGCGCCGGGGAGCCCGGGGGAGGGGAGCGGCACGGCGGCGCTGCTGCTGTCGGAGGAGCGGACGGGCGCGCTCCGGGAGCAGGCGCGGCGCTGGGGCGTGACGCTGAGCACGCTGGTGCAGGGCGCGTGGGCCCTCCTGCTCTCGCGGTACGCGGGGGAGGAGGACGTGGTGTTCGGGGCCACCGTCTCCGGGCGGCCGGCGGAGCTGGCCGGGGTGGAGGAGACGGTGGGGCTGTTCATCAACACCCTCCCCGTGCGCGTGCGCCTGGAGGGGCGGGCGCCGCTGGGGGAGTGGCTGGCGGGGCTGCAGAGGGAGCAGGTGGAGGCGCGCGAGCACGACTACGCGCCGCTGGCGGAGGTGCAGAGGTGGAGCGAGGTGCCGGCCGGCGAGGCGCTCTTCGAGACCCTGGTGGTCTTCGAGAACTACCCCGTGGACCAGGCTCTCGGGGAGCGGGCGGGCGGCGTCGAAGGGGTGCGGGTGCGGAGCAACTTCGGGCGCGAGCAGGCCAGCTACCCGCTGGCCGTGGTGGCGCACGCCGTCGCGCGGCTGAAGGTGGATCTCCACTACGACCGCGGCCGGGTGGAGGCGGAGGCGGCGGAGCGGCTGGCCGGGCAGGTGGAGACGCTGCTGGAGGCGATGGCGGCCCGGCCGGCCCGGCGTCTCTCCGAGACGCCGCTCCTGCGCGACGCCGAGCGCGCGCAGCTCCTGGAGGCGTGGAACGCCACGGCGGCCGAGCGAACCCCCCTCCTCCTCCACCAGATGTTCGCCGGGCAGGCGGCGCGGACGCCCGGCCTCACCGCGGTGGTCGCGGGCCCCCGGACGCTCGCCTACGCCGAGCTGGAGCGGCGCGCCAACCAGCTCGCCCATCACCTGCGGCGTCGTGGCGTGGGGCCGGAGGTGCCGGTGGGCGTGTGCATGGAGCGCTCGCCCGAGCTGGTCCTCGCCCTCCTGGCGATCCTCAAGGCCGGCGGGGCGTACCTGCCGCTCGACCCCGCCCATCCCGCCGAGCGCCTGGCATTCATGCTCGCCGACGCGGGCGCCCCGCTGCTGCTGACCGGGGCGCTCTCCGGGGACCCCGTCCCCGGGTACTCCGGCGAGCGCCTGGCGCTGGACCCGGCCGGCGCCGCCTTCGCCGCGGAGAGCCGCGAGCCGCCCCCGTGCGCCGCCTCGCCGGAAAACGCGGCGTACGTCATCTACACCTCCGGCTCCACGGGGGCGCCCAAGGGGGTGGTGGTGTCGCACGCCAGCGCGACGAACCTGCTGCCGGGCGCGATCCGCATCCTCGGGGCGGCGCCGGGGAGCAACGTGCCGCTGACCGCCTCCCCGGGCTTCGACGCCTCGCTCCTGGAGGTCTTCGTCGCGCTGCTCTCCGGGGCCGCGCTGCACGTGGTGGAGCGGGAGGTGGTCCTCCTCCCGGAGCGGCTGGCGGCGCTCCTGCGGGAGCGGGAGATCGACGTGATCATCACCACCCCCGCGCTGCTGGACACCGTGCCGGAGGCGGACTTCCCGGCCCTGCGCGCCATCGGGCTCGGCGGGGAGCGCTTCTCGGCCGAGATGGCGGCGCGCTGGTCGCGGGGCCGGCGGCTGGTGAACATGTACGGGCCCACCGAGACGACCATCTACACCACGGCCCACGTGTGCGCGCCGGGTGCGCCGGAGTCGCCGCCGATCGGGCGGCCGGTGGCCAACACGCGCGCCCACGTGCTGGACGCGTGGGGTGGGCCGCTCCCGGCCGGCGTCCCGGGCGAGCTGTACGTCGGCGGGGCGGGAGTGGCGCGCGGCTACCTGGGCCGGCCGGGGCTGACCGCGGAGCGCTTCGTACCGGACCCGTTCGGGCCGGCGGGGGAGCGGCTGTACCGCACGGGCGACCGGGCGCGCCGGCTGGCGTCGGGCGAGCTGGAGTACCTGGGGCGGCTGGACCACCAGGTCAAGGTGCGCGGCTTCCGCATCGAGCCCGGCGAGATCGAGGCCGCCATGCGCGCCCACCCCGGCGTGCGCGCGGCGGTCGTGGCCGTGCGCGAGCCCCGCGCGGGACAGCGGCTCCTGGTGGGCTACCACGTCCCCGCCGGCGAGCGGCCCGTGGAGGTGGCGGAGCTGCGCGCCCTCCTGCGGGAGCGGCTCCCGGAGCACATGGTGCCCTCCGCGTTCGTGGCGCTGGACCGGCTTCCGCTCACCCCCAGCGGCAAGCTGGACATGCGCGCGCTCCCCGCGCCCGGCGGCGGGCCGGCGGGGGCGGAGCGCGTGCCGCCGCGGAGCCCGACCGAGGCCGTCCTGGCGCGGGTCTTCGCGGAGGTGCTGGGCCGCGAGGGAGTGGGGATCCACGACGACTTCTTCGAGCTCGGGGGGCACTCGCTGATGGCCACGCGCGTGATCTCCGGGGTGCGCGGGGAGCTGGGCGTGGACGTGCCCCTGCGGGCGCTCTTCGAGTCGCCCACCGTGGCGGGGCTCGCCGGGGAGGTGGAAGCGGCCCGCTCCGCCTCCGGGCGGATCACCCGCCGCGCGGGCGGCGGCCCCGCGCCGCTGTCGTTCGCGCAGCAGCGGCTCTGGTTCATCCACCGGCTCGACCCCGCGAGCAGCGCGTACAACATGCCCTTCGGGCTGGCGCTGCGCGGGGTGCTGGACGTGAGGGCGCTGCGCCGCAGCCTCACGGAGCTGGTGCGCCGCCACGAAGCGGTGCGCACCGCCCTCGTGGAGGAGGGCGGGGAAGCCGTGCAGGTGGTCCTCCCCGCTGCGCCGGTGCCCTTCCCTGTGCTCGACCTGTCCGGGCTCCCCGGGGAGCGCCGCCGCGCGGAGGCGCTCCTCCGGGTGGCCGAGGAGGGGGAGCGCCCCTTCGACCTGGAGCGGGGTCCGCTGCTGCGCGTGCTCCTGGTGAAGCTCGCGGCGGAGGAGTGGGCGCTCTGCTTCACCATGCACCACATCGTCAGCGACGGCTGGAGCATGGGCGTGCTGACCCGCGAGGTCTCCGCCCTGTACGGGGCCTACTCACGCGGACAGGAGTCGCCGCTCCCCGAGCTGGAGGTGCAGTACGCGGACTTCGCCGCGTGGCAGCGGCGGTGGCTCACGGGAGAGGTGCTGGAGGCGCAGCTCCGCTTCTGGCGCGAACGGCTGGTGGGTGCCCCCCGGCTCCTGGATCTCCCCACCGACCGACCGCGCCGCAGCGCGCTCGGCGTCACCGAGAAGGGCCGGCCCTTCGTGCTCCCGGCGGCGACCACGCGCGGGCTGCGCGAGCTGGGGCAGCGCGGGAGCGCCACCCTCTTCATGACGCTGCTCGCCGCCTGGCAGACGCTGCTGGGGCGCTACACCGGAGAGGACGACGTGGTGGTGGGGACCGCGATCGCCAACCGCACGCGCGCGGAGCTGGAGGGGCTGATCGGCTTCTTCGTCAACTCGCTGGTGATGCGCGCCGACCTGGGCGGCGACCCCGGCTTCCGCGAGCTGCTGGGACGCGTCCGGGAAACGACGCTGGGGGCGTTCGCGCACCAGGACCTCCCCTTCGAGCGGCTGGTGGAGGAGCTGGTGCCGGAGCGGAGCCTGGCGCACAACCCGCTCTTCCAGGTGATGTTCGCCCTCCAGAACATGGACAGGGGGACGCTCGCCCTCGGGGAGCTGGAGACGGAGCCGCTGGGCCGCGCCGATCCCGGCGCGAAGTTCGACATCGGGGTCATGCTGTTCGAGGACGGCGAGCGGCTCGTCGGGAGCATCGATTACCGGACCGACCTGTTCGACGGCTCCACCATCGAGCGCATGGCGGAGCACTTCCGCCTGCTCCTGGAGGCCGTGGTGGCGGACCCGGAGCGCCGGCTCCGCTCGCTTCCCCTCGTGCGCGCCGCCGAGCGCGAGCGGGTGGTGGCCCGCTGGAGCGCGTCGGGCGCGGCCCCGGCCCCGGAGGGGTGCGTCCACGAGACGTTCGCCGCCCAGGCGGCGAGGACGCCGCACGCCGTGGCGCTGGTCCACGGCGAGCGGACGCTCACCTACGCCGAGCTGGACCGGCTCGCGAACCGCCTCGCCCACCGCCTGGCGGACGTCGGGGTCGGGCCCGACGTGCGCGTGGGGATCTGCGCCGAGCGCTCCCCCGAGATGGTGGTGGGGCTGCTGGCGATCCTCAAGGCCGGCGGTGCCTACGTCCCGCTCGATCCCGCCTACCCGCCCGAGCGGCTGGCCTTCATGCTGGCCGACTCCGCCGTCCCGGTGCTGCTCGCCCAGGAGCACCTGCTGGACCGGCTCCCCGTCCACGGCGCGGAGGTGCTGCTCCTGGACGCCGTCCCCGCCGCCGGGGAGCGGCACGGCGACCTCCACCCGCCCGCGGTGGCCGTCACGCCGGAGCACCTGGCGTACGTCATCTACACCTCCGGCTCCACCGGCCGCCCCAAGGGCACCGAGGTGCCGCACCGGGCGATCCCCGGCTTCTTCCGGGGCGTGGACTACGTCCGCTTCGACGCGGACCAGGTCTTCCTCCAGTACGCCTCGCCGTCGTGGGACGTGCTGACGCTCGAGCTGTGGCCGGCGCTCCTCACCGGGGCGAGGACCGTGCTGTACCCCGGGCGCACCCCGGAGCCCGGGATGCTGGCGGAGCAGCTCCGCGCGCACGGAGTGACCACGCTCTGGCTCACCTCGGCCTTCTTCAACCTGGTCGTGGACACCGCCCCGGAGACGCTGGCCGGGGTGTCGCAGGTGATGGTGGGCGGCGAGGCCGTCTCCGTCCCGCACGCCCGCCGCGTCCTGCAGCTCTTCCCGGAGATGCGTCTGGTCAACGGCTACGGGCCCAGCGAGTGCACCGTCTTCGCCGCCTGCTGGCCCGTCCCGGCGGGCTTCGATGCGCCCGCGCTCCCCATCGGGAGGCCGGTGGGCGACCGCCGCGTGTACCTGCTGGACCGGGACTTCGAGCCGGTCCCGGTGGGCGTGGCGGGAGAGCTGTGCGTCGGGGGGCCGGCAGTGGCCCGGGGCTACGCGGGCCGTCCCGCGCTGACGGCGGAGCGCTTCGTCCCCGACCCCTTCTCCGCGCTTCCCGGGGCGCGCATGTACCGCTCGGGCGACCGGGTGCGCTGGAGCGCCGCCGGGGAGCTGGAGTTCCTGGGGCGCATCGACCAGCAGGTCAAGATCCGCGGCTTCCGCATCGAGCCCGGAGAGGTGGAGGCCGTGCTCGCCGAGCACCCGGGGGTGCGCGAGGCGGTGGCGCTGGTGCTCGACGCGCCGTCGGGCGCGCCCGGCGACCGGCGCCTGGTGGCGTACGTGGTCCCCGGCGGAGAGGCGGAGGGCGACGCCCGGGAGGAGATCCAGACGGAGTACGTGCAGGAGTGGGAATCGCTCTTCGGCGACACCTATTCCGGCGGGGCCGCGGACGGGGACCCGGCCTTCAACGTGGCCGGGTGGAACAGCAGCTACACCGGCGAGCCCATCCCCGCGGAGGCGATGCGCGAGTGGGTGGAGGACACGGTGCGCTCCCTGCGCGCGCTGCGCCCGCGCCGCGTGCTGGAGATCGGCTGCGGCACCGGGCTCCTCCTCTTCCGCCTGGCGCCGGAGTGCGACGAGTACTGGGGCGCCGACTTCTCCCCGGCCGCCCTGGCGTACCTGCGGGAGCAGCTGGCGCGCCCCGGCCGGGAGACGGCGGGAGTGACGCTCCTGGAGCGCCCGGCCGACGACTTCACCGGGATCCCGGAGGGCCACTTCGACCTGGTGGTCGTCAACTCCGTGGTGCAGTACTTCCCCGGCGTCGACTACCTGCTGCGCGTGCTGGAGGGCGCGGTGTCGGCGCTCGCCCCCGGGGGGAGGGTGTGGGTGGGGGACGTGCGCAGCCTCCCCCTGCTGGAGGCGTTCCACGCCTCGGTGGAGCTGGCCCGGGCGCCGGACGGGCTCCCCGGCCCCGCGCTGCGCGACCGCGTCCGCAGGCGCGTCGCGCGCGACAAGGAGCTGCTGGTGGACCCGGACCTCTTCCGGGCGCTCCCTCACCGGCTGCCGCGCGTCAGCGGGGTGGAGCTGCGGCTCAAGCGGGGCCGCCGCGCGACCGAGATGGCGCGCTTCCGCTACGACGCTCTGCTGCACGTGGAATCGGAGGCGCCTCCCGCCCCGCCCGCGTGGCTCCGCTGGGAGTCCGAGGGCGGGATGGAGGCGGTGCGCCGGGCGCTCGCCGAGGAGGTGCCGGAAGCCCTGGCGGTGGCGCGCGTGCCGAACCCGCGCGTGGCCGGGGCGCTGGCCGTGCTCGGGGCGCTCTCGGGATACTCCGGGCCCGGGAGCGTGGACGAGCTGCGCGTCCTCGCGGCGGAGCGCGAGGACGGCGCCCCGGACCCCGACGATCTCCGCGAGCTCGCGGAGTCCCTCGGCTACCGCGCCCGCGCCCGCGGGTCGGCGGTCGGCGGGCCCGGCGAGTACGACGTGCTGCTGGTCCGCGACGGGGGGGCGGCGGCGCTCCTGGAGGAGGCCCCGGCGCCGCTCCCGTGGAGCGCCTGGGCCAGCAACCCGCTGGCGAGCCGGCGGGGCCGCCGGCTGCTGCCGGAGCTGCGCGCCTGGCTCAGGGAGCGGCTCCCGGAGTACATGGTGCCGGCGTCGCTGGTGATGCTGGATTCGTTCCCGCTGACTCCCAACGGCAAGGTCGACCGCAGGGCGCTCCCCGCGCCCGAGTCCGCCGGGGAGGACGAGGACTTCCAGGCGCCGCGGACCGCGGCGGAGGAGGTGCTGGCGGGGATCTGGGCCGAGCTGCTGGGGATGGAGCGGGTGGGGACGGAGCAGAACTTCTTCGAGCTGGGGGGCCACTCCCTGCTCGCCACCCAGGTGGTCTCGCGGGCGCGCCAGGTGTTCGGGGTGGAGGTGCCGGTGCGCACCCTTTTCGAGGCCCCCACGCTCGCCGGGCTGGCGGAGCGCATCGAGGCGCTGCGGGGCGCGGCGGCCGCCGTGGCGCCCCCGGTTCAGCGGGTCCCGCGCGACGGCGCGCGGGGGCTCCCGCTCTCCTTCGCGCAGCAGCGCCTCTGGTACGTGAGCCGTCTGGAGCCGGAGAGCCCCGCCTACAACATGCCGTACGTGCTGCGGCTGCGCGGGAGGCTGCACCAGGGTGCGCTGCGGGCCAGCCTGGACGCGCTGGTGCGGCGGCACGAGACGCTGCGCACGCTCTTCGCCGAGACCGACGGCGTGCCCGTGCAGGTGGTCCACCCGCCGGCCCCGGTCCCGCTCCCGGCCCCGGACCTGGGCGGCCTCTCCGCCGCCGACGCGCGCAGGGGGGCGCGGGAGCGGGTCCGGGCGGAGGCGCTGCGGCCCTTCGACCTGGCGCGCGGGCCCCTGCTGCGGGCCCTGCTGCTGCGCCTGGACGAGCACGACCACGTGCTCTGCTTCACGCTGCACCACGTGGTCAGCGACGGCTGGAGCATGCAGGTGCTGACCCGCGAGGTCTCGGCGCTGTACGCCGCCTTCAGCCGCGGGGAGGAGCCGCGCCTGCCGGAGCTGCCGGTGCAGTACGCGGACTACGCCGTCTGGCAGCGCGAGTGGCTGGGCTCCGGGGTGCTGGCGGAGCAGATCGAGTACTGGAAGGACGCGCTCCGCGGGGCCCCCCCGCTGCTGGAGGTGCCCACGGACCGGCCGCGCGCCGCCGGGCAGGGCCCGCGCGGCGGGAGCCACCGGTTCGTGCTCCCGGCGGCGGTGGGGCAGGGGCTGCGGGCGCTCGCGCGCCGGGAGGGGGCGACGCTGTTCATGACGGCGCTGGCCGGGTGGCAGGCGCTGCTGTCGCGGTACTCGGGGGAGGAGGACGTGGTGGTGGGGAGCCCGATCGCGGGGCGGACGCGGCGGGAGACGGAGGGGCTGATCGGGTTCTTCGTCAACATGCTGGCGCTGCGGGCCGACCTGTCGGGAGACCCCACCTGGGCCGGGCTGCTGGGGCGGGTGCGGGCGGCGGCGCTGGGGGCGTACGACCACCAGGATCTTCCCTTCGAGCGGCTGGTGGACGAGCTGGGGGTGGAGCGCAGCCTGGCGCACACGCCGCTGTTCCAGGCGATCTTCGCGGTGCAGCGGCAGGGTCCCGACGAGGGGCTGTCGCTGGGGGAGGTGCGGCTGGAGCCGTTCGGGGAGGAGGCGGTGTCGGTGAAGTTCGACCTCGGCCTGACCGTGCTGGAGGCGGAGGAGGGGCTCGGCGCGACGCTGGCCTACCGGACCGCGCTCTTCGAGGCGGCGACGGCCGCGCGCATGGCGGGGCACCTGGAGGTCCTGCTGGAGGCCATGGCCACGGCTCCGGAGCGGCGCCTCTCCGAGGTGTCGCTGCTGCGCGGGTCGGAGCGCGAGCAGCTCCTGCACGCCTGGAGCGGGGCCGACACCGGCTACACCGGTGAGCTGTGCATCCACGAGCTGGTGCACGCGCAGGTCCTGCGCACCCCCGACGCGCCCGCGCTGCGCTTCGAGGGGGAGAGCGTCGGCTACGCGGAGCTCTTCCGGCGCTCCTGCCGGCTCGCCCACCGACTCCGGCGCGAAGGCGTCGGTCCGGAGGTGAGGGTGGGGATCTGCATGGAGCCGGCGCCGGAGATGATCGTCTCCGTGCTGGGCGTCCTCCTGGCCGGCGGGGCCTACCTGCCGCTGGACCCGGAGCTCCCCGCGGCGCGGCGCGCCTACGTGCTCCGCGACGCCGCACCGGCACTGCTGCTGACCCAGGCGGCCCTGGCCGGGCGCCTGGAGGGGTGCGGCGTGCCGCTGCTCTGCGTGGACGCGGAAGCCTCGTGCGCCGCGGAGGCGTGCGCGGAGCCGCCGGCCGGCGGCGTCGGCCCCGACAACCTGGCGTACGTCATCTACACTTCCGGCTCCACGGGCACTCCCAAGGGCGTGCTGGTCGAGCACCGGGGGCTCGCCAACTACCTGGCCTGGTTCGACCGCACCGTGCTGGGGCCGGACGGCTTCGCGCTCCCCCTGGTCAGCCGGACGAGCTTCGACGCGCACGTGCGGCAGCTCTTCCCGCCGCTGCTGCGCGGCGAGGCCGTCTGGGTCCTCCCCGGGTCCGTCGTCGGCGATCCGCGCGCCCTCCTGGAGGCGCTCTCCACGCGCGAACGGGTCGGCTTCGGTGGGGTGCCCTCGCTGTGGAGCGCGGTCCTGGAGCTGATCCGCTCGGGGGAGATGCCCGGGCCGGCGGGGCTGCGGGCGGTGCTTCTGGGCGGCGAGGCGCTGCCGCCGGAGCTGGCGGAGCGCACCTTCGCCGAGTTCCCCGACGTGGCGCTGTGGAACCACTACGGGCCCACCGAGGCCACCGTCAACACCACGGCCGCCCGGGTGGCGCCGGGGGAGAAGGTCACCATCGGGCGGCCGATCGCGAACGTGCGGGTCTACCTGCTGGACGGACAGGGGGAGCCGGTGCCGGTGGGCGTGCCGGGCGAGCTGTACGTGGGCGGCATCGGGGTGTCGCGCGGCTACCTGGAGCGGGCGCAGCTGACGGCGGAGAAGTACCTGCCCGACCCGTTCGCCGCCGGGGCGGGCGCGCGCATGTACCGCTCGGGAGACCGGGCGCGGTGGAGTGCGCGCGGGGAGCTGGAGTACCTGGGGCGGACGGACGCGCAGGTCAAGGTACGGGGCTTCCGCGTGGAGCCGGGGGAGATCGAGGCGGTCCTGCGCGCGCAGGACGGGGTCCGCGAAGCCGTGGTGCTGCTGCGCGAGGACGTGCCCGGCCGGCAGGCGCTGGTGGCGTACGTGACCGGCACGGAGGGAGCGGAAGTCTCCCCCGCGGAGCTGCGGATGCGGCTCCGGGAGCGGCTCCCGGAGTACATGGTGCCCGCGGCCTTCGTGGTGCTGGAGCGGCTCCCGGTGACGGCCAGCGGCAAGGTCGACCGGCGGGCGCTCCCCGCGCCGCCGCGCGCGGCGGAGGAGGAGCTCGCGGGGCCGCGGACGGCGGCCGAGGAGCTGCTGGCGGGGATCTGGGCCGAGCTGCTGGGGCTGGAGCGGGTGGGGGTGGAGGAGAGTTTCTTCGAGCTGGGCGGGCACTCCCTGCTGGCGACGCAGGTGGTCTCGCGGGTCCGGCAGGTGCTCGGGGCCGAGCTTCCGCTGAGGGCGGTGTTCGAGGCGCCCACCCTCGCCGGGCTGGCGGAGCGCATCGAGGCGCTGCGGGGCGCGGCGGCCGCCGCCGCGCCGCCGGTCGGGCGGGTCCCGCGCGACGGCGCGCGGGGGCTCCCGCTCTCCTTCGCGCAGCAGCGCCTCTGGTACGTGAGCCGCCTGGAGCCGGAGAGCCCCGCCTACAACATGCCGTACGTGCTGCGGCTGCGCGGAAGGCTGCACCGGGGCGCGCTGCAGGCCAGCCTGGACGCGCTGGTGCGGCGGCACGAGACGCTGCGCACGCTCTTCGCCGAAGTCGACGGCGTGCCCGTGCAGGTGGTCCACCCGCCCGCCCCGGTCCCGCTCCCGGCCCCGGACCTGGGCGGCCTCTCCGCCGCGGACGCGCGCAGGGAGGCGCGGGAGCGGGTCCGGGCGGAGGCGCTGCGGCCCTTCGACCTGGCGCGCGGGCCCCTGCTGCGGGCCCTGCTGCTGCGCCTGGACGAGCACGACCACGTGCTCTGCTTCACGCTGCACCACGTGGTCAGCGACGGCTGGAGCATGCAGGTGCTGGTGCGCGAGGTCTCTGCCCTCTACGCCGCCTTCAGCCGCGGGGAGGAGCCGCGCCTGCCGGAGCTGCCGGTGCAGTACGCGGACTACGCCGTCTGGCAGCGCGAGTGGCTGGGCTCCGGGGTGCTGGCGGAGCAGATCGAGTACTGGAAGGAAACGCTCCGCGGGGCTCCACCGCTGCTGGAGGTGCCCACGGACCGTCCGCGCGCCGCCGGGCAGGGCCCGCGCGGCGGGAGCCACCGGTTCGTGCTCCCGGCGGCGGTGGGGCAGGGGCTGCGGGCGCTCGCGCGCCGGGAGGGGGCGACGCTGTTCATGACGGCGCTGGCCGGGTGGCAGGCGCTGCTGTCGCGGTACTCGGGGGAGGAGGACGTGGTGGTGGGGAGCCCGATCGCGGGGCGGACGCGGCGGGAGACGGAGGGGCTGATCGGGTTCTTCGTCAACATGCTGGCGCTGCGCGCCGACCTGTCGGGAGACCCCACCTGGGCCGGGCTGCTGGGGCGGGTGCGGGCGGCGGCGCTGGGGGCGTACGACCACCAGGATCTTCCCTTCGAGCGGCTGGTGGACGAGCTGGGGGTGGAGCGCAGCCTGGCGCACACGCCGCTGTTCCAGGCGATCTTCGCGGTGCAGCGGCAGGGCTCCGGCGAGGGGCTGTCGCTGGGGGAGGTGCGCCTGGAGCCGTTCGGGGAGGAGGAGACGGCGGCGGTGAGGTTCGACCTGGGGCTGACGGTGCTGGAGGCGGAGGAGGGGCTCGGCGCGGTGCTGGCCTACCGGACCGCGCTCTTCGAGGCGGCGACGGCCGCGCGCATGGCGGGGCACCTGGAGATCCTGCTGGAGGCCATGTCCACGGCCCCGGAGCGGCGCCTCTCCGAGGTGTCGCTGCTGCGCGGGTCGGAGCGCGAGCAGCTCCTGCACGCCTGGAGCGGGGCCGAGACGGGCTATACGGGTGAGCTGTGCATCCACGAGCTGGTGCGCGCGCAGGTCCTGCGCACCCCCGACGCGCCCGCGCTCCGCTTCGAGGGGGAGAGCCTCGGCTACGCGGAGCTCTTCCGGCGCTCCTGCCGCCTCGCAAACGTGCTGCGCCGCGAGGGTGTCGGCCCGGAGGTGAGGGTGGGGATCTGCATGGAGCCGGCGCCGGAGATGGTCGTCTCCGTCCTCGGCGTCCTCCTGGCCGGCGGGGCGTACCTGCCGCTGGACCCGGAGCTGCCCGCAGAGCGGCGGGCCTACATGCTCCGCGACGCTGCCCCGGTCCTCCTGCTCACGCAGACGGCCCTGGCCCCGCGCCTGGAGGACTGCGGCGTGCCGCTGCTCTGCGTGGACGCGGAAGCCCCGTGCGCCGCGGAGGCGTGCGCGGAGCCGCCGGCCAGCGGCGTCGGCCCCGACAACCTGGCGTACGTCATCTACACCTCCGGCTCCACGGGCACTCCCAAGGGCGTGCTGGTGGAGCACCGGGGCGTCGGCAACACCTTCCTGGAGCTGGGCAGGGTTTATGGCGCCCGTCCCGGCGAGCGCAGCCTGGCCTACGCGCCGCTGCACTTCGACGCCTCGGTGGCCGACCTCTTCGTGGCGCTGTGCAGCGGGGCGGAGCTGGTGCTGGCGCGGCGCGAGGCGATGCTTCCCGGGGAGAACCTGCTGCGGACCCTCCGGGAGGAGCGGATCACGCACCTCAAGACCATGCCCTCGGCGCTGGCGGTCACGCCCGTGGAGCCGCTCCCCGAGCTGAGGACGATCGTCACCGGGGGCGAGGTCTGCCCGGCGGAGCAGGTGCGGCGCTGGGGAGCGGGGCGCCGCTTCTTCAACGGGTACGGGGCCACGGAGGCGGGAATCCGCATGACCTCCAGCGCGTACACGGCCGGGGAGGGAGACCCGCCGCTGGGACGGCCGATCGCGAACACGCAGCTCCACGTGCTGGACGCCGGACTCGAGCCGGTACCGGTGGGGGTGGCGGGCGAGCTGTACATCGGGGGCGTGGGGGCCGCGCGCGGCTACCTGGGGCGGCCCGACCTGACGGCCGAGCGCTTCGTCCCGGACCCGCACCGGGGGGTGGCGGGGGCGAGGCTGTACCGGACGGGCGACGTGGGGCGCCGGCGGGCGGACGGAGAGGTGGAGTTCCTGGGGCGGAGGGACCACCAGGTGAAGGTGCGGGGCTTCCGCGTGGAGCTGGGGGAGATCGAGGCGGCCCTGCGCGCGCAGGACCGGGTCCGGGAAGCCGTGGTGGTGCTGCGGGAGGACGCGCCCGGCCGGCAGGCGCTGGTGGCGTACGTGGCCGGCGCGGAGGGAGCGGAGCTTTCCTCCGCGGAGCTGCGGGCGCGGCTCCGGGAACGGCTCCCGGAGTACATGGTGCCGGCCGTGTACGTGACCCTGGAACGCCTGCCGGTGACGGCGAACGGCAAGGTCGACCGGCGGGCGCTCCCCGCGCCCGGGACCGTGCGAGACCGGGACTCGTTCCTGGCGCCGCGCGACGCCCTGGAGCTGCGGCTCGCGCAGGCCTGGGAAGAGCTGCTGGGTGCCGGGCCGGTGGGAGCTCGGGACGACTTCTTCGCGCTGGGGGGACACTCCCTCCTCGCCCTGCGCCTCCTTGCCACGGTGGAGCGGATCTCCGGCCGGAGGGTTCCCCTGGCGACGCTGCTCGCCGGGCCCACCGTGGAGCGGCTGGCTCTGGCGGTTCGGGGCGAGAGCGCGCTCTCGGCGGCCGGTCCGCTCGTCCCCATCCAGCCGGCCGGAGACGAGCCTCCGCTCTTCCTGGTCCACGCCGCGGGGGGCAACGTCGTCTCGTTCGCCGCGCTGGCCCGGCACCTGGGCCCCCGCCAGCCCGTCTTCGGCCTGCAGTCCAGGGGACTGGAGGGGGAGGAGCACCCTCACGCCCGCGTGGAGGACATGGCGGCCGACTACCTGGCGCAGCTCCGCACGGTGCAGGAGGAGGGGCCGTACCGCCTGGGCGGGTGGTCCATGGGCGGCCTGGTCGCGTTCGAGATGGCGCGCCTGCTGGAGGCGGCGGGGGAGGAGGTGGATCTCGTGGCGCTGCTCGACTCCCGGGCCCCGGGGTACGCTTCCCCGTCCTCCTCCGACCCGGACGACCCCGGCCTCCTCGCCGGGTTCCTGCTCCACCTGGGGGTCTCCGGGGAGCGGATCTCCCGTGCCGCGGACGGGATCGCCGCGCTCACCCCCGGCGAGCGGCTGCGGCGGGCCTGGGAAGTCGCCCGGGCCGCGGACGCGGTTCCCGACGACCTGGATCTCGCCCGCTTCGAGAGGCTGTGGAACGTCTTCCACGCCAACACGAGCGCCGCCGCCGCCTACCGGCCGGGACCCTGCGCGTCCGACCTGCTGCTGGTGCTCGCCGACGACCGGGCAGTGCCGGCCGCCACGGAGTCGGCGCGGTGGGAGGCGCTCACCGCCGGGACCGTGAGGGGCGCGACCGTCCCCGGCGACCACTTCACCCTGGTCCAGGAGCCTCGCGTCCACGAGCTCGCCGTCCTCATTTCGGAGGCCCTGGCGCACGCTCCTCGACGCGCGTCCGGCTGAATGCCGCGGATCGGCACGGAGACGGCGCTCGATAGGGGCCTCGCTTGCATCCCGTCGATCATGCTCCGCGTTCGTTGACGTGGCTCGGATAGAGTCCTACGTTGGGCGGGAAATATACGGAACAAATGCGTATACGACGAGCGTCCTGACTGCAGCTGCGCGGCGCGTGGCGGCCCGGGCCGCCTCGTCCGGGTGTCACGGACCCTCCCACCCGCGGTTCCGTACTGAGACACCCCGAGCCATTCCCCCCGCCCCCCTCCGATGGCGAATCCTGCGGACCTTTGTGGAGCCACCGTCGAGGACGCCGGAGAGGCGCGCCGCCGGCTCGTCCACGACCTGGTCGCGGAGCAGGCGGAACGCACCCCCGGCGCCACGGCGGTGTCCGCGGACGGCCGGGCGCTGAGCTACGCGGAGCTGGTCGCCGCCGCCGACCGGCTCGCCCGCTTCCTCCGCGCACGGGGGGTGGGCGCCGAGACCCGCGTCGGCGTGTGCCTGGAGCGCACGGCGGAGCTGCCGGTCGCGCTGCTGGCGACCCTGCGTGCGGGCGCGGCCTACGTTCCCCTGGACCCGGCCTACCCCGCGGAGCGCCTGACCCGGACGCTGGCGGACAGCGGTGCCCCCGTGCTGCTGACGACGAGCGGCCTCGCCGGCCGCTTCGTCGGGTGGCGGGGGGAGGTGGTCGACCTGGAAGCGGAGCGGGAGCGGATCGCCGCCGGGAGCGCCGACCCTCCGGGCGTGGAGGTGGACCCCGACCAGCTGGCGTACGTCATCTACACCTCCGGCTCCACCGGCACGCCCAAGGGCGTGGCCGTTCCGCACCGGGCGCTCTCCAGCTACCTGGCATGGATGCAGCGCGCCTTTCCGCTCGCGGCCGGGGACCGCGTGCTGCAGAGGGCCTCGGCGGGCTTCGACGCGTCGGTGTGGGAGTTCTGGGCGCCGCTGCTCGCGGGCGCGACGCTGGTCGTGTCCCCGCCCGAGGCACAGCGCGACCCCGCCGAGCTGCTGCGGGTGCTGGAGCGGGAGCGGATCACCGTCCTCCAGGTCGTTCCCTCGCTGCTCCACCCGCTGCTGGAGCAGCCGGGTCTGGAGGAGGCGTGCGGCACCCTCCGCCGTCTCTTCTGTGGGGGCGAGGCGCTGGGGGCCGAGCTGGCGGGGAGGGCCGGGGCGGCGGTGGGCGCGCAGGTGGTGAACCTGTACGGCCCCACGGAGGCGACCATCTACGCCACGGCGCACGTGTTCGCCGGCGAGACGGGCGCGACCGTGCCGATCGGGCGGGCGGTGGACCGGGTGCGGACCTACGTGGTGGACGAGGGGGGCGCGCTCGCGGCGGGTGGTGGCACCGGCGAGCTGTACCTGGGCGGCGTGCAGGTGGCGCGCGGCTACCTGGGCCGGCCGGAGCTGACGGCGGAGCGCTTCGTCCCCGACCCGTTCTCGGGGGAGCCGGGAGCGCGGCTCTACCGCACGGGGGACGGCGTGCGCGAGCTGGGCCCGGGGACGCTGGAGTACCTCGGACGGATCGACCACCAGGTGAAGATCCGGGGCTTCCGGATCGAGCCGGGGGAGATCGAGGTCGTGCTGCGCGAGCAGCCGGGCGTCCGCGAGGCCGTGGTCCTGGCGCGGGAGGACCGGCCCGGCGAGAGGCGCCTGGTCGCCTACCTCCTCCCGGAGGGCAGGACGCCGGCGGGTGCGGAGGATGTCGCCGGGCAGCTCGCCGCCTGGGAGACGGTGTTCGAGGACACCTACGCGGGGGCCGTGGAGGGGCAGGTGGAGGACCCGACGCTCAACCTGGTCGGGTGGAACAGCAGCTACACGGGCGAGCCGATCCCGCGCGAGGAGATGCGCGAGTGGGTGGAGCGCACCGTGGAGCGCATCCTCGCGCCCCGGCCGGAGCGGGTCCTGGAGATCGGCTGCGGGACGGGGCTCCTCCTCTTCAGGGTGGCCCCCCACACCGGGCTGTACCACGGGACGGACCTTTCCGCCGCCGCCCTGGCGCTGGTGAGCCGGCACGCCGGCGCGCTCCCGCAGGTGCGGCTCTCACGGCGTGCGGCGGACCGGCTGGAGGGTCTCGGCGGCGAGGGGTTCGACACCGTCGTGCTGAACTCCGTCGCGCAGTACTTCCCGGGCGTCGACTACCTGGTGCGCGTCCTGGAGGGGGCGGTGTCCGTCGTCCGTCCCGGCGGGCGCGTCTTCGTCGGCGACCTGCGCAGCCTGCCGCTCCTCCCCGCGTTCCACGCCTCCGTGGAGCTGTTCCGCGCCCCCGGCGAGCTCGCCGCGGAGCACCTGGACGCCCGCATCCGCGCCGGCGTCCGGGAAGAGCAGGAGCTGGTGGTCGATCCCGCCTTCTGGGAAGCGCTGCGGGCGCGGGTGCCGCGCATCGGCCGCGTGTCCATGCAGGTCAAGCGCGGCGAGCACGACAACGAGGTCGCGCGCTATCGCTACGACGTCGTCCTGCACCTGGACGCACCCGCGGCCCCGGCGGCGGAGGTGTGCGCGTGGAGCGAGGCCGGCGGCGTCGCGGGCGTGCGCGAGCGGCTGGCGTCGTCGCCTGGAGCGCTCGCGGTCCCGGGCGTGCCGGACGCGCGCGTGTCCGGCGACCTGCGCCTGCTCGACCTGCTGGGCCGCCGGGGCGGGCACACCGACGTCGCGGAGCTGCGCCGGGCGCTCCCGGCGGGGCCGGCCGGCGTCGATCCCGAGGCGCTCTGGGCGCTGGGGGAGGCGCTGGGCCGCACCGTGGAGCTCCGGCCCGGCGCGGCGGGGAGCATCGACGCGCTCTTCGGCCCCGCGGACGGCGGCGAGGCCGCGTTCCCCGCGGGCGACGCGGAGCCGCTCCCGTGGGCGGCGTACGCCAGCGATCCCCGGTACGGCCGCCAGCTCCGGGAGCTGGTGCCGGCGCTGCGGTCCTCGCTCGGCGAGCGCCTCCCGGAGTACATGGTGCCCGCGGCGTTCGTGCTGCTGGAGGGGCTTCCGCTGACCCCCAACGGAAAGGTGGACCGGAAGGCGCTCCCGGCGCCCGACCCCGGCCGCGGGGTCGGGGCGGGGGAGTACGCCGCACCGCGCACCCCCACGGAGGAGCTGCTCGCGGCCGCCTGGGCCGCGGTGCTCGGGCTGGAGCGCGTGGGAGTGCGCGACGACTTCTTCGCGCTGGGCGGCCACTCGCTCCTGGCCATGCAGGTGGTGGCCCGCGTCCGCGAGACGCTGCGGGTGGAGCTGCCGGTGAGGGCGCTCTTCGAGGCGCGCACGGTCGAGATCCTGGCGGCGCGCCTGGACACCGGGCGGGGGAGCGGGGAGGACGCTCTCCCGCCCCTCGCCTGCGCCGGGCGGAGCGGCGCCGCGCGGCTCCCGCTCTCCTTCGCGCAGGAGCGGCTCTGGTTCCTGCACCGGCTGGAGCCGGACGGGACCGGGTACAACGTGGCTTCGCCGGCGCGCCTGGCGGGGAGGCTGGACGCCGCCGCGCTGGAGCGGGCGCTCCGCGGCCTGGTGCGCAGGCACGAGCCGCTGCGCACCGTCTTCCACTCCTCCCCCGGGGGCGCCGTGCAGACGGTGCACCCGGACGCGCCCGTGCGCCTCCCCTCCGTCGACCTGTCCGGCCTCGCGCCGGAGGCCCGCGCCCGCGAGGCGCGGCGGCTGGCGCGCGAGGACGCCGCGCGCCCCTTCGACCTGGCGCGCGGACCGGTCCTTCGCGTCGGCCTGGTGCGGCTCGCGGAGGAGGAGCACGTCCTGCTGCTGACGATCCACCACATCGCCACCGACGGGTGGAGCACGGAGGTGCTCTTCCGCGACCTCTTCGCGCTGTACGGGGCGTTCTCGCGGGGGGAGCCGTCGCCGCTGCCGCCGCTCCCGGTGCAGTACGCGGACTTCGCCCTGTGGCAGCGTGGCTGGCTGGCGGGCGACGTGCTCCGCCGCCAGCTCGACTGGTGGCGGGAGCACCTGAGCGGCTCGCCCCCCGCGCTGGAGCTCCCGACCGACCGTCCCCGCCGCGCCGTGGCCGGCGGGCGGGGAGCGGTGCACGCCTTCCGTGTCGGCGCGGAGACCACGCGCGCGCTGCGCGCCCTCGCCCGCCGCGAGGGGGCGACGCTCTACATGGTGCTCCGTGCGGCCGCCGCCGTCCTGCTGTCCCGCTGGTCCGGACAGGAGGACCTCGTCGTCGGCTCCCCGATCGCGAACCGCAGGCGGGCGGAGCTGCACGACGTGGTCGGCTTCTTCGTCAACACCCTGGCGCTCCGCACCGACCTCGCCGGGGACCCGTCGTGGGGGGAGCTGCTGGGGCGGGTCCGGGAGGCGGCGCTGGGCGCCTACGCGCACCAGGACCTCCCCTTCGAGCGCCTGGTCCAGGAGATCGCCCCGGAGCGCGGCCTGTCGCACACGCCGCTCTTCCAGGTGATGTTCGCGCTCCAGGGCTCCGGCGCCGCCGGGGCGACGTCCGGCGGGCCGCGGCGGGAGGCGTTTCCCGTGGACTCGGGGACGGCGCTCTTCGACCTGGAGCTGGAGCTGTGGGAGGCGGGCGAGGAGCTGTCCGGGAGCCTGCGCTTCCGGACGGACCTCTTCGAAGCCGCGACCATGGAGCGGATGGGGGCGCAGCTCCGCACGCTCCTCGACGGGGTCGGCGCCTCGCGCGAGCGGCGGATCTCCCGGCTCCCCCTGCTCGCGGAAGGGGAGGCCCGGCGCCTCGCGGAGTACGGGAGCGGCCCGGCCCACCGCCCGGCGGAGAGCGTCCCCGTCCCACGGCTCTTCGCCGAGCAGGCGGCCCGGACGCCGGACGCGGCGGCGGTCCTGTTCGAGGGCGGGTCGCTCACCTACGCGGAGCTGGACGAGCGGGCCGCCCGCGCCGCCCGGCACCTGGGCGAGCGCGGCGCCGCCCCGGGGACGACGGTGGCGGTGTGCGTGGAGCGGGGGCCGCAGGTGCTCGTGGCGCTGCTGGCGGTCTGGAAGGCGGGGTGCGTCTACCTCCCGCTCGACCCGGCGTACCCGGCGGAGCGCCTGTCCTTGATGCTGCGCGACTCGGGCGCGCGGCTGGTCCTCACGGAGCCGGGCCTCGCCGCCTCGCTCCCGGAGCTCGGGGGCGAGGTCGTGCTGGTGGACGGCGGCACCGAGAACGGCGGCTGGGAGAGCGGCGGTCCTGCTTCTCCCCGGGACCTGGCATACCTGATCTACACCTCGGGCTCCACCGGTACCCCCAAGGCGGTGATGGTGGAGCACCGGCAGCTCGCGCACACGCTGCGCGGCGCCCTGGGTGTGCTGGGCTTCGGTCCGGGCGACGTGGTGTCGGCGCTCGCCTCGGTGGCCTTCGACATCTCGCTCCTGGAGCTGGTGGGGCCGCTCTTGGTGGGCGCCGCGACGCGCATCGTCCCGCGAGACCTGGCCGTGGACGCGGAGGAGCTGGCGGATGCCGCGGCGGACGTCACCGTGCTGCACGCCGTGCCCGCGCTGATGCGGCAGGTCGTCGCGGCGGCGCGCGGCGGCCGGACGCTGCCCGCCCTCCGCCTCCTGCTGGTCGGCGGAGACACGGTCGCGCCCGACCTGCTGGAGGAGATGCGCGAGACCTTCCCGGCGGCGCGGACGCACGTGCTCTACGGGCCGACGGAGGGGACCGTCATCTGCGCGGCGTACGCCGTCCCGGGGGAGGGCCCGGTCGAGGGACACCCGCTGGGACGCCCGCTCCCGGGCGTGCGGCTGCACGTCCGCGGGCCGCGCGGCGAGACGGCGCCGACCGGCGTTCCCGGCGAGATCTGGATCGCGGGCGGAGGCGTCGCGCGCGGCTACCTGGGCCGGCCGGAGCTGACGGCGGAGCGCTTCGCGGAGATCGGCGGCGAGCGCGCCTACCGCACGGGGGACCGCGCGCGCTGGCGCCCCGACGGCGTGCTGGAGTTCCTCGGCCGGACCGACGAGCAGGTCAAGGTCCGGGGGTTCCGCATCGAGCCGGGCGAGATCGAGGCCGCGCTGCGCGGGCAGCCGGGCGTGAGGGAGGCGGTCGTCGTGGCGCGGGAGGATCGGCCCGGCGAGAAGAGGCTGGTCGCGTACGTCGTCGGGGCCGCGCCGGACCCGGCCGCGCTCCGCGCCCGCGTGCCGGAGCACATGGTCCCCTCCTCCTTCGTCGTGCTGGAATCGCTTCCGGTCACTCCCAACGGGAAGGTGGACCGTGCCGCTCTTCCCGCGCCCGACCCGGCGGGAGCGCGGCGGGGCGCGTACGTGGCCCCGCGCACGCCGGCCGAGGAGCGGATGGCGGGGATCTGGGCGGAGGTGCTGGGGCTGGAGCGGGTGGGGGTGGAGGACAGCTTCTTCGAGCTGGGCGGCCACTCGCTCCTGGCGACACAGGTGGCGTCGCGGGTGCGCGAGGCGTTCCGGACGGAGCTGCCGCTCCGCGGGCTCTTCGAGGCCCCCACCGTGGCGGAGCTGTCCCGGCGCGTGGAGGCGATCCCCGCCGACGCGGCCCCGGACGCCGGCGGTCCGCCGCTGGTGCGGGTCTCCCGGGAAGGAGCGCTGCCTCTGTCGTTCGCGCAGCGGAGGCTGTGGTTCATCGACCGGCTGGAGCCGGGGAGCGCGGCCTACAACATCCCCCTCCCGCTGCGGCTGCGCGGCGGCCTGGACCTCCCGGCGCTGGCGCGCACCACGGGGGAGCTGGTCCGGCGCCACGAGACGCTGCGCACGACGTTCGGAGAGGTGGGCGGCGAGCCGGTGCAGCGGGTGCACGCCGCGCGCGCGGTGCCGGTCCCGGTGGTGGACCTCGGGGGGCTTCCGGCGCACCGCCGCGACGCGGAGGCGACCCGGCTCGCCGGGGACGAGGCGCGGCGGCCGTTC
The DNA here is from genome assembly GCA_963733105.1 of uncultured Gemmatimonadales bacterium. GTDB lineage: Bacteria > Gemmatimonadota > Gemmatimonadetes > Longimicrobiales > Longimicrobiaceae > JAFAYN01. The sequence continues at coordinate 377,035 of CAVTCB010000024.1, forward strand.
GACCTGCGCGAGGGCCCGCTCCTGCGCGCCGGGCTGCTGCGGCTGGGCGCGGAGGAGCACGTGCTGCTGCTCTGCATGCACCACATCGTCTCGGACGGGTGGAGCACGGGGGTGCTCTTCCGGGAGATGGCGGTGCTCTACGAGGCGTTCTCCCGCGGTGGGGCTTCGCCGCTGCCGGAGCCGCCGGTGCAGTACGCCGACTTCGCGGTGTGGCAGCGCGCCTGGCTCGCGGGCGAGACCCTGGAGCGGCAGCTCGCCTGGTGGCGGGAGCGGCTCGCGGGCGCTCCCGCCGTGCTGGAGGTCCCCACCGACCACCCCCGGCGGGCGCTGCCGGGCTCGCGGGCGGCCACGGCGGCGCGGGTGCTCCCGCGCGGAACGGCGGAGCGGCTGCGGGCGCTGGCGCGGGACGAGGGGGCGACGCTGTTCATGGTCCTGCTCGCGGCGCTGGACGTGCTGCTGGCGCGCTGGTCGGGGGAGGAGGACGTGGTGGTGGGGACGCCCATCGCGGGCCGGACGCGCCGGGAGACGGAGGGAGTGGTCGGCTTCTTCGTCAACACGCTGGCGCTGCGCACGGAGCTGACGGGGAACCCGGAGCTCCGGGAGCTCCTGGGGCGGGTGCGGGAGACGGCGCTGGGGGCGTACGCGCACCAGGACGTGCCCTTCGAGCGGCTGGTGGAGGAGCTGGCCGTGGAGCGGAGCCTGGCGCACACGCCGCTCTTCCAGGTGGTGTTCTCCCTCGACGACGGCGGCGGCGCGGCCCCGCCCCTCGCCGGTCTGCGGACCGAGCCGTACCCGGCCGGTGCCGAGGCGGCCAAGTTCGACCTGGCCGTCCGGGTGGAGGAAGCCGGGGAGGGGCTCGTCCTGGGCTTTACGTACCGGGAGGAGCTGTGGGACGCCTCCACGGTGGAGCACGTCGCCGGCGCCTTCGCCGTCCTCCTCGAGGCCGCCGCGGCGGACCCGGCGCGGCGGGTGCTCGACCTCCCGCTCGTGGACCGGGCGGAACGGGAGCGGCTCGCGGCCGGGTGGGGTGCCGGCCGGCGCCAGGGTCCCGGGGAGGCGTGCGTCCACGACCTCTTCGCCGCGCAGGCGGCGCGCACGCCCGGCGCGCCCGCCCTGGTCCACGCGGGCGCGGTCCTCACCTACGCCCAGCTGGACCTCCGCTCCGCCCGGCTCGCCGCGTACCTCCGCCGGCTCGGCGTCGGCCCGGAGACGCGCGTCGGCATCTGCATGGAGCGCGAGCCCGGGCTGGTGGTCGCCATGCTCGCCGTGCTCAGGGCCGGCGGCGCCTACGTCCCCCTCGACCCGGCGTATCCGCGCGAGCGGCTGGGGTGGATGCAGGAGGACGCGGGGGTCTCGCTCGTCCTCACCTCCACGCGGCTCGCCGGGGTGCTCCCCGCCGGGACGCGCTCGCTCGCCCTGGACGCCGTCCGCGCCGACGTGGAGGCGGAGCCCGGGGACGCCCCCGGGAGCGTGGCCGGGCCGGAGAACCTGTCGCACGTCATCTTCACCTCGGGCTCCACGGGGCGCCCCAAGGGCGTGATGATCCGGCACTCCTCCGTCGTGGTCCTCCTCCGCTGGCTGCAGGGGGCCGTCACGGACGAGGAGAGGAGCGCGGCGCTCTTCTCCACCTCCGTCAACTTCGACGTCTCCGTCGCCGAGGTCTTCGGCACGCTCTGCTGGGGCGGGAAGCTGGTGCTGGTGGAGAACGCGCTGGAGCTGGCGAGCGTCGCCGAGCCCGTCGTCCACGCCAGCATGGTGCCCACCGCCGCGGCCGAGCTGCTGCGCGCCGGCGCCATCCCCGGGAGCGTGCGGACGCTCAACCTGGGCGGCGAAGCGCTCCCGAGCGACCTCGCGCAGGCGCTCTACGCGCTCCCGACGGTGGAGAAGGTGGGGAACCTGTACGGCCCCACGGAGGACACGACCTACTCCACGTACTCCGTCGTGCGGAGGGGCGCGGAGCAGGTCTTCGTCGGCCGGCCGGTCGACGGCACGCAGGCGCTGGTGCTGGACGCGGGGCTCCAGCCGGTCCCGACGGGGATGCCGGGCGAGCTGTACCTGGGCGGCGACGGGCTGGCGCGCGGCTACGCCGGCCTGCCGGAGCTGACCGCGGAGCGCTTCCTCCCCAACCCGTTCGGCCCCCCGGGATCGCGGCTGTACCGCGTCATGGACCGGGTGCGCCGGCGGGCGGACGGGGAGCTGGAGTACCTGGGGCGGATCGACTTCCAGGTGAAGGTGCGCGGCTTCCGCGTCGAGCCGGGGGAGATCGAGGCGGCGCTGCGCTCCCATCCCGCGGTGCGCGACGCCGTCGCCGTCGTGCGGGACGACGCCCCCGGCGCGGCCGGAGACCGGCGGCTGGTGGCGTACGTGGCCGGCGCGGCGGACGGCACCGCCCCGGCCGCCGCGGAGCTGCGGGCGCACCTGGCGGCGCGCCTCCCGGAGTACATGCTCCCCTCCTCGTTCGTGGTGCTGGAGACGCTTCCGCTCACCCCCAACGGCAAGACGGACCGGCGGGCGCTCCCCGCGCCGGAGGTGTCGGAGACGGCGGGGTCCACGGCGCCGCGCACGCCGACCGAGGAGGTGCTGGCGGGGATCTTCGGCGAGGTGCTGGGGGCCGCGCGGGTGGGCGTGCACGACAACTTCTTCGAGCTGGGCGGCCACTCGCTGCTGGCCACCCGGGTCGTCTCGCGGGTGCAGCCGGCCTTCGGGGTGGAGCTGCCGCTGCGCGCGGTGTTCGAGGCGCAGACCGTGGCGGAGCTGGCCGCGCACGTGGACGCGGAGCGGCGCGCCGGGACGGCCCCGGCCCCGCCGCCGCTGGTTCGGGTCCCCCGCGAGGGGCCGCTGCCGCCGTCGTTCGCGCAGCGGCGGCTCTGGTTCATCGACCGGCTGGAGCCGGGGAGCACGGCCTACAACGTCCCGCTGCCGCTGCGGCTGCGAGGCGCCCTGGACGCGCGGACGCTGGAGCGCGCGATCGGGGAGGTCGTGCGGCGCCACGAGGCGCTGCGCACCGTCTTCGACGAGGTGGACGGCGAGCCGGTGCAGACCGTGCGCCCCGCGGGCGCGCTCCCGCTCCCCGTCTGCGACCTGTCCGGGCTGCCGGCGGAGGCCCGCGAGGCGGAGTCGGGCCGGCTGGTCCGGGACGATGCGCGTCGTCCCTTCGACCTGCGCCGCGGCCCCCTCCTCCGCGTCGGGCTGCTGCGGCTCGCGGCGGACGACCACGTGCTGGCGCTGGCCGTTCACCACGTCGTCGCGGACGGGTGGAGCATGGGCGTGCTCTTCGGCGAGCTGTCCGCGCTGTACGGGGCGCACCTCGCGGGGGAGCCGTCGCCGCTGCCGGAGCTCCCGGTGCAGTACGCGGACTTCGCCGTGTGGCAGCGCGCCTGGCTCGCCGGGGAGGCGCTGGAGCGGGAGCTCGCCTGGTGGAGGGAGCGGCTCGCCGGGGCGCCCCCCGTGCTGGGCGTGCCCACCGACCGTCCCCGCCGGGCGGCGCCGGACGCGCGGGGGGCGACCGTGTTCCGCGTGCTCCCCGGCGACACGGCGGAGCGGCTGCGGGCGCTGGCGCGGGGCGAAGGGGCGACGCTGTTCATGGTGCTTCTCGCCGCGGTGGACGTGCTGCTCGCGCGCTGGTCGGGCGAGGACGACGTGGTGGTGGGCACCCCCATCGCCAACCGCAACCGCCGCGAGACCGAGGGGGTGATCGGCTTCTTCGTCAACACGCTGGCGCTGCGGACCGACGTGTCGGGCGGCCCCCCGTTCCGGGAGCTGCTGGAGCGGGTGCGGGAGACCACGCTGGGGGCGTACTCCCACCAGGACGTGCCGTTCGAGAAGCTGGTGGAAGAGCTGGGCGTGGAGCGCAGCCTCAGCCACACCCCTCTCTTCCAGGTGGTCCTGGCCCTGGACGCCGGCGAGGGGCCCCTCCGGCCCCTGGCCGGGGTCGAAGCGGCGCCGTACCCGGCGCACGGGAGCACCGTCAAGTTCGACCTGGAGCTCGTGGCCACCGACCGGGAGGACGGGCTGGGGCTGGAGATCTCCTTCCGCGCGGAGCTGTGGGACGCGGCCACCATGGAGCGCGTCCTCGACGCCTGCGTCCGGCTGCTGGAAGCCGCCGCGGCCGATCCCGGCCGGCGGGTGCCGGAGCTGCCGCTCGCGTCGGAGGCCGAGCGCGAGCGCGTGCTGCGCGAGTGGAGCCCGGGCCCCGCGGCGCCGTCTCCGCTCCGCCCGGTGCACGAGCTGTTCGCCGCGCAGGCGGCGCGCACGCCCGACGCCCCCGCCGTGGTCCACGGCGGCGAGGTCCTCACCTACGCCGGGCTGGACGCGCGGGCCGACGCGCTCGCCGCGGAGCTGCGCGCGCGGGGCGTGGGGCCGGAGGTGCCGGTGGGCGTCTGCCTGGAGCGCGGCGCGGACGCCGTGGCCGCGCTCCTCGCCGTCCTCGGGGCCGGGGGCGTCTACCTCCCGCTGGACCCCGCGTACCCGGCCGACCGCCTCGCCTTCATGCTGGCCGACTCCGGCGCGCGCATCGTCCTCACCGCCGCCCGCTTCGCCGACCGCCTCCCGGAGCTCGCGGGCGGGGTCGTGCTCCTGGACGGTGCGGCTCCGCGCTCCCGCACTTCCGCACCTCCGCGCTCGCCGTCTCCCGACAACCTCGCCTGGATCGTCTACACCTCCGGCTCCACCGGGACGCCCAAGGGGGTGATGGTCAGCCACGCCTCCGCGGCCAGCGTGCTGTCGCAGGCGGTCGAGACCTTCGGCGCGGGGCCGGGGAGCCGCGTGGTGCAGACCGCGTCGCTGAGCTTCGACGCATCGCTCCTGGAGGTGTTCGTCGCCCTTCTCGCGGGGGCGGCGCTCCACGTGGCGGACCGCGACACCGTGCTCTCCGGCGAGGCGCTGGGGGCGCTGCTGCGGGAGCGCGGGATCGACGTGTGGGTCGGCACCCCGCCGCTGCTGGAGTCGCTCGCGGACGCGGACTTCCCGGCGCTCCGCACGGTCAGCACGGGCGGCGAGCGGTGCTCCGGCGAGCTGGCCGCCCGGTGGTCGCGCGGGCGGCGGCTGATGAACATGTACGGCCCCACGGAGACCACCATCTACACGGCCTGGCACCCGTGCCGGCCGGGCGCGGCGGAGGCGCCCCCCATCGGGAGGCCCGCGGCCGGATCGCGCGGCTTCGTCCTGGACGCCGCCCTCCAGCCGGTCCCCGCCGGGATGCCGGGAGAGCTGTACGTGGGCGGGGGCGGGGTGGCGCGCGGGTACCTGGGGCGGCCCGGGCTCACCGCCGAGCGCTTCGTCCCCGACCCCTTCGGCGGGCCCGGGGCGCGGATGTACCGGACGGGCGACCGGGCGCGCTGGACGGCCTCCGGAGAGCTGGAGTTCCTGGGACGGACGGACGAGCAGGTCAAGCTGCGCGGCCTCCGCATCGAGCCGGGCGAGGTCGAGGCGGCCCTGCTCCGGCACCCGGAGGTGCGGGAGGCGCTCGTGACGGTGCGGGAGGACGCCCCGGGCGAGCGGCGGCTGGTGGCGTACGTGGTCCCGGAGGCGGGGACGGCGCCGGAGGCGGGCGCGCTGCGGGAGGCCCTGCGGAGGACCCTCCCCGACTACATGGTCCCCGCCGCCTTCGTCGCCCTGGACGCGCTCCCCGTCACCGCCGGCGGCAAGACGGACCGCCGCGCGCTCCCGCCGCCGGAGCCCGCCGCGGCCGCGGGGGAGCACGCCGCCCCGCGCACGGCCACGGAAGAGGTGCTGGCCGGGATCTGGGCGACGGTGCTGGGACTGGGCGAGGTGGGCCGGGACGCCGGGTTCTTCGAGCTGGGGGGGCACTCGCTCCTGGCGACGCGCGTGGTCGCGCGCGTCCGCGGGGCGTTCGGCGTGGAGCTGCCGTTGCGGGCGCTCTTCGAGGCACCCACCGTCGCCGGGCTGGCCGCGCGCGTGGACGCCCTGCTGGGGAGCGGCGCCGCCCCGGACGCGCCGCCGCTGGTCCGCGTCCCGCGGGACGGGCCGCTGCCGCTGTCGTTCGCGCAGCAGCGGCTCTGGTTCATCGAGCAGCTGGAGCCCGGGACGGCCGCGTACGTGCTCGCAAGGCCGCTGTGGCTGCGCGGCCCGACGCACACGGCGGCGCTGGGCCGGGCGCTGGACGAGACCGTGCGGCGCCACGAGGCGCTGCGCACCGCGTTCGCCGTCGTGGACGGCGAGCCGGTGCAGGCCGTCCGCCCGGCAGGGCGCGGCGTGCTGTCCGTCGTGGAGCTGTCCGGGCTCGCGCCGGCCGCCGCGGCGGCCGAGGCCCGGCGCATCGCCGACGCCGAGAGGGTGCGCCCGTTCGACCTGGAGCGCGGCCCGCTCTTCCGCGCCGCGCTGGTGCGCGCCGCCCCGGAGGACGCGGTGCTGCTCCTGTCCGTGCACCACGTGGTGTCCGACGGGTGGAGCATGGGCGTGATCGAGCGAGAGCTGTCTGCGCTGTACGCCGCGTTCTCGCGCGGGGAGCCGTCGCCGCTCGCGGAGCTGCCGTTCCAGTACGGCGACTACGCGGCCTGGCAGCGCGCCTGGCTGCGCGGCGAGGCGCTGGAGCGGCAGACGGAGTTCTGGCGCGGGAAGCTGGCGGGGGCGCCTTCCCTGCTCGAGCTGCCCACGGACGCGCGGCGCCCGGCGGTCCAGGGGCACCGGGGGCTGCGGTGCTCGCTGCTCCTGCCGCGGCCGCTCGCCGACGGGGTGCAGGCGCTCTCGCGGCGCGAGGGGGCCACGCTGTTCATGACCCTGCTGGCGGCCTGGAAGCTCCTGCTCGCCCGGCTGGCCGGGGAGGAGGACGTGGTCGTCGGCACCCCGGTGGCGAACCGCACGCGCACGGAGGCGGAGGGGCTGGTCGGCTTCTTCGTCAACACGCTGGCGCTGCGCACCGACCTGGAGGGCGCGCCCAGCTTCCGCGAGCTGCTGGGGCGGGTGCGGGAGACCACGCTGGGGGCGTACACCCACCAGGACCTCCCCTTCGAGCAGGTGCTGGACGCGGTCCGGCCGGAGCGGAGCCTGAGCCACGCGCCGCTGTTCCAGGTGTTCTTCAACCTCTTCAACTTCGAGGAGGGCTCCGTCCGGCTCCCCGGGGTGACGGTGGAGCCCCTGGAGAGCGGGGGGGAGGAGCAGGCCAAGTTCGACCTGACGATGTACGTGGTCCCGGGGGAGGACGGGACCCGGATGAGCCTGCTGTACGACGCCGACCTGTTCGGCGCGGAGCGAGCGGCGGAGATGCTGGAGCAGTACCTCCTGCTGCTGGAGCAGGCCGTTGCCGCCCCCGAGGCGGCGCCCGGCTCGTACTCGCTGGTCACCCCCTCCGCGCGGCGGCACCTCCCCGATCCCGCCCTCCCGCTGGGCGAGGAGTGGCTCGGCTCGGTGCCCGCGGTCTTCGCGGCGCACGCCCGGCGCGCGCCGGAGCGCCTGGCGGTGGAGGACGGGGAGGAGCGCTGGAGCTACGGCGAGCTGGACGCCGCCAGCAGCCGGCTCGCCCACCACCTGGCCCGCCACGGGGTGGGGCCCGGCGACGTGGTCGCCGTGTACGGGCACCGCAGCGCCTCCCTGGTGTGGGCGCTGCTGGGTATCCTCCGCGCCGGGGCGGCGTTCCTGGTCCTCGACCCGGCGTACCCCGCGCACCGCCTGCGCACCTTCCTGCGCATCGCCCGGCCCGCGGGGTGGCTGCGGATCGCCGCGGCCGGAGCGGCGCCGGAGGCGGTGGAGGAGGCCGCGGCGGCGACCGCCCGCTGCGCCCTCACGCTCCCGGCGCGCTCCGAGGTGCCGGAGGAGCATCCGGCGGGCGAGGTGCGCGTCCCCGTCCACGCCGACTCCCTGGCGTACCTGTCCTTCACCTCGGGGACCACGGGGACCCCCCGGGCCGTGATGGGGCGGCACGGCTCGCTCACCCACTTCCTCCCCTGGCTGCGCGAGACCTTCGGGCTGGACGCCTCCGACCGCTTCACCCTCCTTTCCGGGCTTGCCCACGACCCGCTGCAGCGCGACGTCTTCACCCCGCTGCAGCTGGGCGCCTCCGTCTGCATCCCCCCCGAGCGCGCGTTCGGGGAGCCCGGCGGCCTCGCCCGCTGGCTGCGGGAGTCGCGCGCCACCGTCGCCCACCTCACCCCGGCGATGGGGAAGCTGGTCACCGAGTGCGCCGGGCGAGACCGCGGACTCGCTCCGCCTCGTCTTCCTGGTGGGAGAGGCCCTGACGCGCGCCGACGTGGCCCGCCTCCAGGGGCTGGCCCCGTCCGTCCAGGTGGTCAACTACTACGGCTCCACCGAGACGCAGCGCGCCGTGGGCTGGTTCCCGGTCCCCGCCGATTTCGTGGAGTCGACCACCCGGGAGGTGGTCCCCCTGGGGCGGGGGATCCGCGACGTGCAGCTCCTGGTGCTGAGCGCCGGGGGGGAGCTGGCCGGGGTGGGAGAGGTGGGGGAGATCCACCTGCGCAGCCCGCACGTGGCGCTGGGCTACCTGGACGACCCCGCGTCCACGGCGGAGCGCTTCCTGGCCGACGCGCCGGGCGCGCCCCCGGGCGGGCGGGTGTACCGCACCGGCGACCTGGGCCGCTACCGCCCCGACGGCGTGGTGGAGCCGCTGGGCCGCGCCGACGCGCAGGTCAAGATCCGCGGCTTCCGCGTGGAGCCCGGCGAGGTCGAGGCCACGCTGGCGGAGCACCCGGCCGTCCGCGAGGCCGTCGTCGCCGTGTTCGAGGACGGGGGAGAGAAGCGCCTGGCGGGGTACGTGGTGCCCACGGCTTCGGCGCCGGACCCGGCGGAGCTGCGGGCCTTCCTCCGCGCCCGGCTCCCCGAGTACATGGTGCCGGCCACGCTGACGGCGCTGGCAAGGCTTCCGCTGACTCCCAACGGCAAGGTCGACCGGCGCGCGCTCCCCGAGCCCGCCGAGGGCGGCGAGGGCGCCCCGGACGCGGCGCTCACGCCCACCGGGGAGATTCTCGCGGCGATCTGGAGCCGGTCGCTGGGCGTGGAGCGCGTCGGCGCCGGGGCGGACTACTTCGCGCTGGGCGGCCACTCGCTCGGCGCCACCAGCATGCTCTCGCGGGTGCGGGCCGCCTTCGGGGTGGAGGTGCCGCTCCGCGCGGTGTTCGAGGCGCCCGTGCTCCGGTCGCTGGCGGAGCGGATCGACGCGCTGGTGCGGGAGGGCGGCGGGAGCGTGCTCCCGCCGCTGGAGCGCGCTCCGCGCGACCGCCCGCTCCCGCTCTCGTTCGCGCAGCAGCGCCTGTGGTTCATCGAGCAGCTGAACCCCGGCGCGAGCCTGTACAACCTGGCCGTCGCCTTCCGCGTCCGCGGGGACCTCGATCCCGCGGTGCTGCGCCAGTCGATCGACGAGGTGGCGCGCCGGCACGAGACGCTGCGCACCCGCTTCGCGGACGGGGGCGGCGAGCCGGTGCAGGTCGTCGACCCGTCCGTGCGCATCGCCCTTCCGCTGGTGGACCTGCGCGCCATCGCCGATGGTGCGCGTAGCCGCGAGGCCGCGCGCCTGGCGGGCGCCGAGACCCGCCACGGCTTCGACCTGCGCGCCGGCCCGCTCTTCCGCGCCGCCCTGGTGCGGCTCGCGGAGGACGAGTGGGTGCTCCTCGCCACCGCGCACCACGCCGTCTGGGACGGCTGGTCCACCGGCGTGTTCGTGGAGGAGCTGGCCGCCCGCTACCCGGCGCTTTTGCGAGGCGAGGCGCCGCCGCTGGCGGAGCTGCCCTTCCAGTACGCCGACTACGCCGCCTGGCAGCGCGCGTGGCTGGACGGCGAGGCTCTGGAGGCGCAGCTCGCCTGGTGGCGCGAGCGGCTGGCGGGTGCGCCTCCGCTCCTGGAGCTGCCGGTCGACTTCCCCCGCCCGGCGGTCCCCGGCACGGCGGCGGCGCGCCTCCACTTCGCGGTGCCGGAGGAGTGCGCGCGCGGGCTCCGCGCCCTGGCCCGGGGGGAGGGCGCCACGCTCTTCATGACGCTGCTCGCCGCGTGGCAGACGCTCCTGGCCCGCTACGCCGGGGAGGACCAGGTGGTGAGCGGCGCGCCGGTCGCCGGCCGCCGCCGCCCCGAGCTGGAGCCGATGATCGGCTTCTTCGTGAACACGCTGGCGCTGCGCACCGACCTGTCGGGCGACCCGGCGTTCGCGGAGCTGCTGGGGCGGGTGCGGGAGGCGACGCTGGGGGCGTACCAGCACCAGGACGTCCCCTTCGAACGGCTGGTGGAGGAGCTGGCCGTGCCGCGCTCGCTCAGCCGGTCGCCGGTGTTCCAGAACATGTTCGGCGTGCAGGACCACCGGGGCGGCGCGCCGCGGCTGGGCGGCCTGCGCCTGGAGCCCTTTCCGGTGGAGGAGGACGCCGCGCGCGTCGAGCTGGCTCTCACCGTCGTGGATGACGGCGAAGCCCTGGCGGGCGTCCTCGTGTACCGCACCGACCTGTGGGAGGCCGCCACGATGCGGCGGCTCGCGGGGCACTACACGCGCCTCCTCGCGGAGGCCGCGGCCGCGCCGGGGCGCCGCCTTTCCGCGCTGCGCCTCCTGGGCGGCGACGAGCGCGCGCAGCTCCTCGCGGGGTGGAACCCGCCCCCGCGCGTGGCGCCGCGGACGTGCGTCCACGAGCTGTTCGCGGAAGCCGCCGCCCGGACGCCGGACGCCGCCGCGCTGGTCTCCGGAAGCGCCTCCGTCACCTACGCCGAGCTGGACCACCGCTCGGATGTCCTGGCCCGGGCGCTCCGGGAGCGCGGCGTCCGGCCGGAGACGGCGGTCGGGCTGTGCGTGGAGCGCTCGGTGGAGATGGTGGCCGCCGTGCTCGGCATCCTCAAGGCCGGCGGGGTGTTCGTCCCGCTGGACCCGCAGGGTCCGGCCGAGCGGCTGGCCTTCATGCTCGCGGACTCCGGCGCCCGCCTGCTGCTGACGGACGGCGCGGCCGGCGACGCGTTCGCGGGCTTCGCGGGGGAGACCGTGCGGCTCGACACCCTACGGGAGCACGAAGGCATCGAGGACCAGGCTTCTGTTGCAGGCTGTTCCCTGTTCCCTGTCCCCTGTTCCCTATCTCTGGCGTACGTCATCTACACCTCCGGCTCCACCGGCACGCCCAAGGGCGTGGCCGTCACGCACGGCGCGCTGGCGAGCACGTTCCTGGCGGCGCGGGAGGCGTTCGGCTTCGGGCCGGGCGACACCATGCCGTCGCTGGCGAGCTTCGCCTTCGACATCTGGCTCTTCGAGACACTCCTCCCGCTGGCCTGCGGCGCGACCGTCCGGATGGTGCCGCGCGAGCGGGTGGTGGACGTGGCCGCGCTGGCGGAGGAGGTCGCGCACGCGACGCTGCTGCACGCCGTTCCCGCGCTGATGAGGCAGCTGGTGGACGAGGTCGCCGCGGGGCGCGGCACCCTGCCGGGGCTGCGGCGGGCGTTCGTCGGGGGCGACGCCGTGCCGCCGGATCTGCCGGGCGCGATGCGGGAGGCGTTCCCGGGCGCGGAGGTGCGGATCCTCTACGGCCCCACCGAGGGGGCGATCATCTGCGCCGCCCACCTCGCCGGCGGCGAGTCGCCCGGGCGGCACCTGCTGGGGCGGCCGCTGGGGAACGCGCCGCTGTACGTCCTGGACGGCGCGGGGGAGCCGGCGCCGCTCGGCGTGCCGGGCGAGCTGTGCATCGGCGGGGCGAGCGTGGCGCGGGGGTACCCGGGGCGGCCGGAGCTGACGGGCGAGCGGTTCGTCCCCGACCCGTTCTCCCCGGAGGCGGGCGCGCGGATGTACCGTACCGGGGACCGGGCGCGCCGGGACGCCGGCGGCGTGCTGGAGTTCCTGGGACGGACCGACGCGCAGGTCAAGGTGCGCGGCTTCCGCATCGAGCCGGGCGAGGTCGAAGCGGCGCTCGCGGCCCACCCGCGCGTCCGCGAGGCGGTGGTGGTGGCGCAGGGCGGCGCCTCCGGCGGGGAGGGGGACCGGCGGCTGGTGGCGTACGTCGTCCCGGCGGAGGCGGGCGGCGCGGAGCTGTGGCCGTCCATCGGCGAGTACTTCGTCTACGACGAGCTGATCTACCAGGGGCTCACCCACGACACCCTGCGCAACCAGCGCTACCTGCGCGCCCTGCGACGCCACGCGCCCGGCAGGGTCGTGCTGGACGTGGGGACCGGCGCGGACGCCATCCTGGCGCGGCTCGCGGTGGAGGCCGGCGCGCGCCACGTCTACGCGGTGGAGCTGCTGGAGCGCTCCTTCCTCTCGGCGCGCGCGCGGATCCGCGAGCTGGGGCTGGAGGACCGCGTCACCGTCGTCCACGGCGACGCGCGCTTCGTGGAGCTTCCCGAGCCGGCCGACGTGTGCGTCTCGGAGATCGTGGAGTCCATCGCCGGCGGCGAGGGCGCGGCGCTGATCCTGGACCACGCGCGGCGGCTGCTGGCCCCGGGCGCGACCATGATCCCCGGCCGGGCGTGGACGCGCGTGGCCGCGGTGACGCTGCCGGAGGAGGTCCGCGGCGACCCCGCCTTCCCCCGCACCGCCGCGCACTACGTGCGTCGCATCTTCGAGCAGGTGGGGCACCCGTTCGACCTGCGCCTCTGCATCCGCGGCTTCCCGGCGGACCACGTCCTTTCCACCGCGGCGACGTACGAGGAGCTGGACTTCGCCGCGGGGCCGGCCGCCGCGGAGTACGTCCGCCACGAGGAGCTGACGGTGGAGCGGGCGGGGCGGCTGGACGGGCTCCTGCTCTGGCTGCGGATGGAGCTGGCCGAGGGCGAGGTGTTGGACATCCTGGAGGAGGAGACCGCCTGGTTCCCGGTCTACTTCCCGCTCTTCGACCCGGGCGTGGAGGTCGCGCCGGGCGACCGGCTGCGGCTGGAGTGCTTCGCGGAGCTGCCGGAGGGCGGCGTGGCGCCGGACTACGGCGTGCGCGGCGCGCTGGTCCGCGCGGGCGGCGGGGAGGTGCCGTTCGAGTTCGTGTCCGTGCACCACGCGCCGGAGTTCCGGGCGAGTCCCTTCTACCGGCGGCTCTTCGCCGACGGCGAGGCGGCGGTGCGGGAGGAACCGGCACGCTCGCTCCCCGACACGTTGCGGGAGCACCTGCGGGCACGGCTTCCGGAGCACATGGTCCCGTCCGCGATCGTGGCCCTGGACGAGCTGCCGCTCACCCGCAACGGCAAGGTGGACCGGGCGGCGCTCCCCGCGCCGGACGGGGCCGGTGCCGCGCGGGAGCTCGTCCCGCCGAGCACTGCCGCGGAGGCGATGCTGGCCGGGATCTGGGCGGAGGTGCTGGGGCTGGCGCCGGAGCGCGTGAGCGCCGACGACGGCTTCTTCGAGCTGGGCGGCCACTCCCTGCTGGCGACCCGGGTCGCGTCGCGGGTGCGGGCGGCCTGCGGGGTCGACGTGCCGGTGCGCGCCCTGTTCGAGACCCGCACCCTGGCGGAGCTGGCGGAGTGGGTGGACGCCGAAGTACGGGCGAGCACGGACGAGAGGGAGCTGGAGGAAGCGCTCGAGACCCTGGAAGGGCTCTCCGACGAGGACATCAAGCGGCTCACCGAGGATCTCTGATGCATCACCCCCCGTCCCGCGCGCAGGCACCCTCCCCCCGGACGGAGGGCGCCCGATGAGCGACGTCTCCGCCCGTCTAGCGCAGCTCTCCCCCGAGCGCCGCGCCGCCCTCCAGCGGATCCTCCTGGAGAAGGCGGGCGCCCGCAGGGATCCCCGGGAGGTCCGGCCGCGGCCGGGCGGCGGCCCGGCGCCGCTGTCCTTCGCGCAGCAGCGGCTCTGGTTCCTGGACCAGCTCGAGCCCGGCAACCCCGCCTACAACCTCCCCCACTTCCAGCGGCTGCGCGGCCGGCTGGACCCCCGGGCGCTGCGGCGCGCCCTCGCCGAGGTCGTACGCCGGCACGAGGGGCTGCGCACCGTCTTCGCCGTGGTCGGCAGCGAGCCGGTGCAGGTGATCGCCTCGCCCGGCCCCGTGCCGCTCCCGGTGGTGGAGCTGCGCGGGCTGGCGGAGGCGGACCGCGAGCGCGAGCTCCGGCGGCTCGTCCTGGAGGAGGGCGGGCGCCCGTTCGACCTGGCGCGGGGGCCGCTGCTGCGCGCCCTCCTGGTGCGGCCGGGCGAGGAGGAGCACGCCCTGCTCGTTTCCCAGCACCACGTCGTCTCGGACGGGTGGAGCACGGGAGTGTTCGACCGCGAGCTGTCGGCGCTCTACGGCGCCTTCGCCGCAGGGCGGCCCTCCCCGCTCCCGGAGCCGCCGCTCCAGTATGCGGACTACGCGGTGTGGCAGCACGGCTGGCTCTCCGGCGACGTCCTGGCCGGGGAGCTCGCCTGGTGGACCGGGCGGCTGGCCGGGGCGCCCCCGCTCCTGGAGCTCCCCACCGACCGCCCGCGGACGGCGTTGCGGGGGACCCGCTCCGGCGCGGTGGAGATGCGGGTGCCGGGCGGGGTGGCCGCGGCGCTGCGCAGGCTGTCGGGGGAGGAGGAGGCCACGCCGTTCATGACGCTGCTTGCCGCGTGGCAGCTCCTCCTCGCGCGCCACGCCGGGCAGGAGGAGGTGGTGGTGGGGACGCCCATCGCCGGGCGGACGCGGGTGGAGCTGGAGGGGATCATCGGCTTCTTCGTCAACACCCTCGCGGTGCGGACCCGGCTCCCGGACGGGGCGACCTTCCGGGAGGTGCTGCGCGGGGTGCGGGCGGAGACGCTGGGGGCGTACCAGCACCAGGACCTCCCGTTCGAGCGCCTGGTGGAGGCGCTGGGGATCGAGCGCTCGCTCACCCACGCGCCGCTGTTCCAGGTGATGTTCTCGCTGGACGAGGGGCAGATGGCGGCGCGGGAGCCTCGCCTGGGCCCCCTGGAAGTGGAGCCGCTGCAGGTGGCGAGCGCGTCGGCCAAGTTCGACCTGGCGCTGACCCTGTGGGGCCGGGGCGGAGCGCTGGACGGGGGGCTGGTCTACCGGGCGGACCTGTGGGACCGCTCCACGGTGGAGCGGATGCTGGAGCGGTTCGGCCTGCTCCTGGAGCAGGTCGCCGCCGGCCCGGACCGGAGGGTCTGGGAGATCGACCTGCTGGACCCCGCGGAGCGGAACCGGCTGCTGGAGTGGAGCGGCAGCGTCCAGGAGCATGCGACGGAGCCCGTGCACGTGCGGGTAGCCGCGCAGGCGGCGCGTACCCCCGGCGCCCTGGCGGTGGCCGCGCAGGGCGGGTCGCTCACCTTCGCGGAGCTGGACGCGGCCGCCAGCCGGCTGGCCCGCTTCCTCCGGCGCCGCGGGGTCGGCCTGGAGTCGCGCGTGGCCGTGTGCCTGGAGCGCTCCCCCGAGGCGGTGGTGGCGCTGCTGGGGGTGCTCCGGGCCGGGGCGGCCTACGTCCCCGTGGACCCGGCGTACCCGCGGGAGCGCATCGCCTACATGCTCCGGGACTGCGCGGCGCCGGTGCTCCTCACGCAGGAGCGGCTCCGCGGCGGCCTCCCGGAGCACGGGGCCGCCGTGGTCGCGCTGGACTCGCAGTGGGAGGAGGTGGCGCGCGAGCCGGCGGAGGCGCCCGCGACCGACGTCCCGCCCGATGCCCTGGCGTACGTGATCTACACCTCCGGCTCCACCGGCACTCCCAAGGGCGTGATGATGCCCCACCGGGGGCTCTCCCGCTACCTGGAGTGGGCGGCGGAGGCGTACCCCCTGGGCGACGGGGCGGGCGCGCCGCTGCACAGCTCGCTCTCCTTCGACCTGACGGTCACCAGCCTCTTCCTCCCCCTGCTGGCCGGGCGCGCGGTCGCGGTTCTGGAGGAGGGCGTGGGCGCGGAGCCGCTCGCCCGCGCGTTGCGCGAGGGGCCGGGCTTCGGGATGGTGAAGCTGACGCCCGGCCACCTGGCGGTGCTCGCCGAGCAGCTGGGGCCGGAGGGGATCCGGTCCGCCGCGCGGGTGTGGGTGCTCGGCGGCGAGAACCTCCCCGCGGAGCTGGCGGCGCGGCTGCGGGAGTGGGCGCCGGGGGCGCTGGTGGTGAACGAGTACGGTCCCACGGAGGCGGCGGTGGGGTGCTGCGTCCAGAGGGTGGAGGCGGCGAGCGCGGACGGCGGAATCGTCCCCATCGGCCGCCCCGCTCCCGACACCCGCCTGTACGTGCTGGACCGGCACCTCCAGCCGGTCGTCCCCGGGGCCGTCGGGGAGCTGTACATCGGCGGCGCGCAGGTGGCGCGCGGCTACCAGGGGCGGCCGGAGCTGACGGCGGAGCGCTTCCTCCCGGACGCGCTCGGCGGGA
Organism: uncultured Gemmatimonadales bacterium; assembly: GCA_963733105.1. Lineage (GTDB taxonomy): Bacteria > Gemmatimonadota > Gemmatimonadetes > Longimicrobiales > Longimicrobiaceae > JAFAYN01. Next base: position 393,205 of record CAVTCB010000024.1, read on the forward strand.
CCCCGGGCGCGCGGATGTACCGCACCGGCGACCGCGCCCGCTGGCGCGCGGACGCCACGCTGGAGTGCCTGGGCCGGACCGACGAGCAGGTCAAGGTGCGCGGCTTCCGGATCGAGCCCGGGGAGGTGGAGGCGGCACTGGAGGCGCACCCGTCCGTCCGCTCGGCCGTGGTCGTGGCGCAGGGCGGTGCCTCCGGCGCGGGAGACCGCCGCCTGGTGGGCTACGTGGTCGCGGCGGAGGGCGGGGCCGTTTCCCCCGCCGCGCTCCGGGATCACCTCGGGGCGCGCCTGCCGGAGTACATGGTGCCCTCCGCGCTGGTGGTGCTCGAGGGCCTTCCCCTCACTCCCAACGGCAAGCTGGACCGGAAGGCGCTCCCGGCGCCGGAGCTGGACGGCGATGCGGGGGGCGTGGAGCCCCGCACGCCGACGGAGGAGGTGGTGGCGGGGATCTTCGCCGGGGTGCTGGGTGTGGAGCGGGTGGGCGCGCGCGACAACTTCTTCGAGCTGGGCGGCCACTCCCTGCTCGCCACCCGCGCGGTCTCGCGCGTGCGGCAGGTGTTCGGGGTGGAGGTGCCGCTGCGCGCGCTGTTCGAAGGCCCCACGGTGGCGGAGCTGGCCGGGCGCGTGGAGGAGATGCGGCGCGCGGGAGCGCCCGCGCTGCCGCCGGTGGTGCCGGCCGGGCGCGCGGGGCCGCTGCCGCTGTCCTTCGCGCAGGAGCGGCTCTGGTTCCTGGACCGCCTGGAGCCGGGGAGCGCCGTCTACAACATCCCCCTCGCCTGGCGGCTGGACGGCGCGCTGGACACCGCGGCGCTGGAGCGCGCGCTGGGGGAGATCGTGCGGCGCCACGAGGCGCTGCGCACCGTCTTCCGCGAGACGGACGCGGGTCCGGTCCAGGTGATCGCGCCGTTCGCCGGCTTCGTGCTCGCCGTGCGGGACCTCGCCGGGCTGGGCGAGGGGGAGCGGGAGGAGGAAGTGAAGCGGCTCGCAGGGGAGGATGCCTCGCGGCCCTTCGACCTGTCGGCCGGGCCGCTCTTCCGTGCCGGGCTGCTGCGGCTGGAGGTGGAGGAGCACGTGCTGCTGCTGTGCATGCACCACGTCGTCAGCGACGGCTGGAGCATGGGCGTGCTCTTCCGCGAGCTGTCGGCGCTGTACGCAGCGTATCGCGAGGGGCGGGAGTCGCCTTTGGCGGAGCTGCCGGTGCAGTACGCGGACTATGCCGTGTGGCAGCGCGAGCAGTTGCGGGGCGAGGCGCTGGAGCGGCAGCTCGGCTACTGGCGGGAAAAGCTGCGCGGCGCCCCCGAGCTGCTGGAGCTGCCCACGGACCATCCCCGGCCGGCGGTGCAGAGCTTCCGGGGCGCGAGCGAGCACGTCCAGCTCCCGGCGGAGGTGCTGGAGAGGCTGCGCGCGCTGGGCCGGCAGGAGGGCGTGACGCTGTACATGGTCGCGCTGGGCGCCTTCCAGACGCTGCTGTCCCGGTACAGCGGGAGCGAGGACGTGGTCGTCGGCAGCCCGGTCGCCGGGCGCGGGCGGGGCGAAGTGGAGGAGCTGATCGGCTTCTTCGTCAACACGCTGGTGCTGCGCACGGACCTGTCGGGGGACCCGAGCTTCCGTGCGCTGGTGGGGCGGGTGCGCGAGGTGACGCTGGGCGCGTACGAGCACCAGGAGGTGCCCTTCGAAAGGCTCGTGGCGGAGCTGCGGCCGGAGCGCAGCTTGAGCCACTCGCCGCTCTTCCAGGTGGCGTTCTCGCTGCACAACGCCCAGGACACCGGCGGCGAACTCGCGGGGCTCGGCGTGCAGGGAGTCGGAACGGAGCTCGAGTTCGCCAAGTTCGACCTGTCGCTGGGGCTGGTTGCGGGCTCCGACGGGCTGCGCGGAGGGCTGACCTACAGCACGGATCTGTGGGAAGCCGCGACCATGCGGCGGCTCGTGGGCCACTTCGGGCGACTCCTGGAGGGGGCGGCGGCCGACCCGGAGCTGCGCCTCTCCGAGCTGCGCCTCCTGGACGACGACGAGCGCGCGCAGCTCCTCGCGGAGTGGAACCCGCCTCTGCGCGAGGCGCCGCTCCGGTGCGTCCACGAGCTGTTCGCGGAAGCCGCCGCCCGCACCCCGGGCGCCGCCGCGGTGGCGTGCGGGAGCGCCGCCCTCACCTACGCGGAGCTGGACCACCGCTCGGACGTCCTGGCCCGGGCGCTCCGGGAGCGCGGCGTCCGGCCGGAGACGGCGGTCGGGCTGTGCGTGGAGCGCTCGGCGGAGATGGTGGCCGCCGTGCTCGGCATCCTCAAGGCCGGCGGGGTGTTCGTCCCGCTGGACCCGCAGTACCCAACCGAGCGCCTGGCCTTCATGCTCGCGGACTCCGGCGCCCGCCTGCTGCTGACCGACGGAGCGGCGGGAGACAGGCTGGCGGGCTTCGCGGGCGAGACGCTGTGGCTGGACGGCTCAGAGGGGGAGCACGAGGAGGGCGCACGTTGGCACTCACCTTCTCCCGAGCACCTGGCGTACGTCATCTACACCTCCGGCTCCACCGGCACCCCCAAGGGCGTGGCCGTCACGCACGGGGCGCTGGCGAGCACGCTGCTCACGGCGCGGGAGGCGTTCGGCTTCGCGCCGGGCGACGTGATGCCGTCGCTGGCGAGCTTCGCCTTCGACATCTGGCTCTTCGAGGCGCTCCTCCCGCTGCTCTCGGGCGGGAGCGTGCGGGTGATGCCGCGCGAGCAGGTGATGGACGTGGCGGCGCTGGTGCAGGAGATCGAGGGCGCCACGACCCTGCACGCGGTCCCCGCGCTGATGCGCCGGGTGGTGGACGAGGCCGCCGCGGCGCGGGGCACCCTGCCGGGGCTGCGGCGGGTGTTCGTGGGGGGCGACGCAGTGCCGGCGGACCTGCTCGGCGCCATGCGGAGCGTCTTTCCCGCGGCGGAGGTGCGGGTGCTCTACGGCCCCACGGAGGGGACGATCATCTGCGCCGCGCACCTCGCCGGCGGCGAGTCGCCCGGGCGGCACCTGCTGGGGCGGCCGCTGGGGAACGCGCCGCTGTACGTCCTGGGCGGGGCGGGGGAGCCGGCGCCGCTCGGCGTGCCGGGCGAGCTGTGCATCGGGGGGGCGGGCGTGGCACGGGGCTACCTGGGTCGGCCGGAGCTGACGGCGGAGCGCTTCGTCCCCGACCCGTTCGCGAGCACGGAGCGTCCGGGCCCGCGGATGTATCGCACGGGAGACCGGGTGCGCTGGCGGGCCGACGGGACGCTGGAGTATCATGGGCCGGCTGGACGAGCAGGTCAAGATCCGCGGTTTCCGCATCGAGCCGGGGGAGGTGGAGAGCGCGCTCGCGGCACATCCGGGCGTGCGGGAAGCGCGCGTGGTCGTGCGCGAGGACGAGCCCGGCGAGAAGCGCCTGGTGGCGTACGTGGTCGGGGAAGCCGGGACCGAGGAACTGCGCGCGCACCTGCGGCAGAGCCTGCCGGAGTACATGGTGCCGGGCGCCTTCGTGGCGCTGGACCCGCTGCCGCTCACCCCCAACGGCAAGCTGGACCGGAAGGCGCTCCCGGCGCCGGACTTCGCCCCGGCGGAGGAGCGCTACGTCGCTCCACGGACGCCGGCGGAGGAGGTGCTGGCCGGGATCTGGGCCGAGGTGCTGAAGGTGGAGCGGGTGGGGGTGCACGACAACTTCTTCGCCCTGGGGGGGCACTCCCTCCTGGCGGTCACCCTCGTCGAGCGCATGCGCCGCTGCGGCCTCCACGCGGACGTGCGCGCCCTCTTCGTCACCCCCACCCTCGCGGAGCTCGCCGCCGCCGTGGGGGGCGCCACCCTCGAGGTGCAGGTCCCGCCGAACCGGATCCCGGCCGGCTGCGAGGCCGTCACGCCGGAGATGCTCCCGCTGGTGGAGCTCACGCAGGCGGAGATCGAGGGGATCGTGGACGGGGTGCCGGGCGGCGCGGCGAACGTGCAGGACGTCTACCCGCTGGCTCCCCTGCAGGAGGGGATCCTCTTCCACCACCTGCTCGCCCGGGAGGGAGATCCCTACCTGCTCTCCATGCCGTTCGCCTTCCGGACCCGGGAGCGGCTGGACGCCCACCTGGCCGCCCTGCAGGCGGTGGTTGCGCGGCACGACATCCTGCGCACGGCCATCGTGTGGGAGGGGCTCTCGGAGCCGGTGCAGGTGGTGTGGCGCCACGCCCCGCTCCCGGTCGAGGAGGTGCAGGCCGACCCGTCCGCGGGCGACGCGGGGAAGTGGCTGTACGAGCGCTTCGACACGCGGCACCACCGCATCGACCTGCGGCGGGCGCCGATGCTGCGCGCCTGCGTCACGCACGACGCGGCCGCGGAGCACTGGGTGCTGCTGCTTCTGCTGCACCACATGGCGAGCGACCACACCACGTGGGAGGTGCTCCGGGCGGAGGTGGAGGCGCACCTGGCGGGGCACGCGGACCGGCTCCCGGCACCTCTGCCGTTCCGCAACTTCGTGGCGCAGGCGCGGCTGGGGGTGAGCCGGGCGGAGCACGAGGCGTTCTTCCGCGAGCTGCTGGGGGACGTGGAGGAGCCGACGGCGCCGTTCGGGCTGCTGGACGTGCACGGGGACGGCGCGGGGCTGGAGGAGGCGCGGCTGGAGGTGGAGGCGGGGCTGGGTGCGCGGCTGCGGGCGCGGGCGCGGGCGCTGGGGGTGAGCGTGGCGAGCGTGTGCCACGTGGCGTGGGGGCAGGTGCTGGCGCGGGCGTCGGGGCGGCGGGACGTGGTGTTCGGGACGGTGCTCTTCGGGCGGATGCAGGGAGGGGAGGGAGCGGACCGGGTGCTGGGGCCGTTCATCAACACGCTTCCGGTGCGCATCCGGGTGGGGGAGGAGGGAGCGCTGGCGAGCGTGAGGCGAACGCAGGTGCTGCTGGCGAGCCTGGTGCGTCACGAGCACGCGCCGCTCGCGCTGGCGCAGCAGTGCAGCGGGGTGGAGCCGCCGGCGCCGCTGTTCTCGGCGCTCTTCAACTACCGGCACGGCGTGCGGGATCCGGTCCGGCCGCCCCCCCGTGGAGCCGGCCAGGACATCCGCCCGGTGGAGCGGTCGAACTACCCGCTCACCCTCTCGGTGGACGACCTGGGAGACGGGTTCTTCCTGACGGCGCAGGTGCAGGGCTCGGTCGGAGCGGAGCGGGTGTGCGCGCTGATGAACCGGGCGCTGGAGGGGCTGGCCGAGGCGCTGGACGCGGCGCCGGAGCGGCCGCTGGAGGGCATCGAGGTGCTCCCGGAGGCGGAGCGCCGGCTGGTGGTGGAGGAGTGGAACCGGACGGAGCGGCCGTACCCGCGGGGGCTCTGCATCCACGAGCTGTTCGCGGCGCAGGCGGAGCGGACGCCGGAGGCCGTGGCCGTGGTCTTCGAGGACGACGCGCTCACCTACCGTGAGCTGGACGCGCGCGCCGACCGGCTGGCGCGCCGCCTCGCGGGGCTGGGCGCCGGGCCGGAGGTCCGCGTCGGCATCTGCCTGGAGCGCTCGGCGGGGATGGTGGTGGCGATGCTGGCCGTGCTCAAGGCGGGCGCGGCGTACCTCCCCCTGGACCCCGCCTATCCGGCCGACCGCCTGGCGTACATGCTGGCCGACTCCGGCGCGCGGGTGCTGGTGACGCAGGCCTCGCTCCGCGGCCTCCTCCCGGCGGAGGGCGTGCGGACCGTGCGGGTGGACGCGGACGCGGCGGAGGTCGCGGCGGAGCCGGACGTGGCGCCGCGGACGGCGGTCGCGCCGGAGAACGCGGCGTACGTCATCTACACCTCCGGCTCGACCGGCCGTCCCAAGGGGGTGGTGGTCACGCACGCCAACGCGGCGGCCTTCTTCGCGGGGATGGACGGGGTCGTCGGCGGACCGGCCCCGGGGACGTGGCTGGCGGTGACACGCATCGGGTTCGACATCCACGTGCTGGAGCTGCTCTGGACGCTCGCGCGCGGCTTCCGGGTGGTCGTGCACCCGGACGTGGAGCAGGCGGGGGCGGACGGGGCGCTGGCGCGCTCGATCCGGCGGCACGGGGTCACGCACCTGCAGTGCACGCCGTCGCTGGCCGCGATCGTCGTGGCGGAGTCCGGCGTGGAGGCGCTGTCCGGGCTGGAGCGCGTGTTCCTGGGGGGCGAGGCGCTGCCGGCCGGCCTTGCCGCGCAGATCCACGCCGTGCTCCCGGACGGTCTGGTCAACATGTACGGGCCCACGGAGACGACGGTCTGGTCGGCCACGCACGCCCTCACGGGCGTGGAGGGCATCGTCCCCATCGGGCGGCCGATCGCGAACACTCGGGTCTACGTGCTGGACGACGGGCTCCGCCCGCACCCCGTCGGCGTGCCGGGCGAGCTGTACGTCGCGGGCGACGGGGTGACGCGCGGCTACCTGGACCGGCCGGGGCTGACGGCGGAGCGCTTCCTCCCCGACCCGTTCGCGGGCGAGGCAGGCTCGCGCATGTACCGCACGGGGGACCGGGCGCGGTGGCGCCGGGACGGCGTGCTGGAGTACCTGGGGCGCCTGGACGAGCAGGTGAAGGTGCGCGGCTTCCGCATCGAGCCGGGTGAAGTCGAGGCGGCGCTGGCGACGCACCCGCAGCTCCGCGAGTCGGTCGTGGTGGCGCGGGAGGACGCGACGGGCGACCGGCGCCTGGTGGCGTACGTGGTGGCGGAGCAGGCGGCGGCGGTCGAGGCCGCGGAGCTGAGAGCGCACCTGGCGAGCCGCCTGCCGGAGTACATGGTGCCGAGCGTCTTCGTGGCGCTGGAGAGCCTTCCGCTGACTCCCAACGGCAAGCTGGACAGGCGGGCCCTGCCGGCGCCGGAGCTCGGGTCGGGGGCCGAGCGCTACGTGGCGCCGCGCGCGCCGACGGAGGAGGTGCTGGCGGAGATCTGGGCGGAGACGCTGCGCCTGGAGCGGGTGGGGGTGACGGAGAGCTTCTTCGAGCTGGGCGGGCATTCCCTGCTGGCCACGCGCGTGATCTCCCGGGTCAGGCGGGTGTTCGGGGTGGAGGTGCCGCTGCGGGCGCTGTTCGAGGGACCCACGGTGGCGGAGCTGGCCGGGCGCGTGGAGGAGGTCCGGCGCGCCGGGGAGCCCGCGCTGCCGCCGGTGGTGCCTACCGGGCGCACGGGGCCGCTGCCGCTGTCCTTCGCGCAGGAGCGGCTCTGGTTCCTGGACCGCCTGCAGCCGGGGAGCGCGTTCTACAACGTCTTCGCGGCGCTGCGGCTCGGGGGGGCGCTGGACGGTGCGGGCGCTGGAGCGCGCGCTGGGGGAGGTCGTGCGGCGGCATGAGGCGCTGCGCACGGTCTTCCGCGAGGTGGACGGCTGCGCCCGTGCAGGTGATCCAGCCGTTCACGGACTTCGCGCTCCCGGTGGAGGACCTTGCCGGGATAGGTGAGGCGGAGGTGGAGCGGCGCGCGAGCGAGGAGGCTTCGCGGCCGTTCGACCTTGCGGCCGGGCCGCTCTTCCGAGCGCCGGCTGCTGCGGTTGGGGGCGGAGGAGCACGTGCTGCTGCTGTGCATGCACCACGTCGTCAGCGACGGGTGGAGCATGGGCGTGCTCTTCCGCGAGGTCGAGGTGCTGTACGAAGCCTATCGGGAGGGGCGGGAGTCGCCGCTGCCGGAGCCGGCGGTGCAGTACGCCGACTACGCCGTGTGGCAGCGCGAGCATCTGGAGGGCGAGGTGCTGGAGCGGCAGCTCGGCTACTGGCGGGAAAAGCTGCGCGGCGCCCCCGAGCTGCTGGAGCTGCCCACGGACCATCCCCGCCCGGCGGTGCAGAGCTTCCGGGGCGCGAGCGAGCACGTCCAGCTCCCGGCGGAGGTGCTGGAGAAGCTTCGCGCGCTGGGGCGGCAGGAGGGCGCGACGCTGTACATGGTGGTGCTGGGCGCGTTCCAGGCGCTGCTCTCCCGGTACGGCGCGGGCGAGGACGTGGTCGTCGGCAGCCCGGTCGCGGGGCGCGGGCGGGGCGAGGTGGAGGAGCTGATCGGCTTCTTCGTCAACACGCTGGTGCTGCGCACGGAGCTGTCGGGGGACCCGAGCTTCCGCGAGCTGGTGCGCCGGGTGCGCGAGGTGACGCTGGGGGCGTACGAGCACCAGGAGGTGCCGTTCGAGAGGCTGGTGGCCGAGCTGAGCCCGGAGCGCAGCCTGAGCCACTCGCCGCTCTTCCAGGTGTCGTTCGCGCTGGACACCGCCGGGGGCGGGGGCGGCGGTCTCGCGGGGCTGAGCGTGAGCGGAGTGGGCGCGGAGCTCGAGTTCGCCAAGTTCGACCTGTCGCTGAGCCTGGTAGCGAGCCCGCAGGGGCTGCGCGGGGGGCTGACCTACGGCACGGAGCTGTGGGAGGCCGCGACCATGCAGCGGCTCGTGGGCCACTTCGCTCGCCTGGTGGAGCAGGTGGCCGCCGATCCGGACGCGCGCCTCTCGGAGGTCGCGCTGCTGGGGGAGGCGGAGCGCCGGCTGCTGGTGGAGGAGTGGAACCGGACGGAGCGGCCGTACCCGCGCGGGGTCTGCATCCACGAGCTCTTCGAGGCCCGGGTGCGCCGGCGGCCCGAGGCGGTGGCGCTGGTCTGGGGCGGCGTGGAGCTGAGCTACGCGGAGCTGGACGCGCGGGCCAACCGGCTGGCGCACCACCTGAGCCGCCTGGGCGTGGGGCCGGAGAGCCGCGTGGGCGTGCTGCTGGAGCGTGGCGTGGAGCTGGTCGTCTCCATCCTGGCCGTCCTCAAGGCCGGCGGCGCCTACGTCCCCCTCGACCCCGGCTACCCGGCCGAGCGCTTGGCGCTGATGCTGGACGACAGCGGCGTTCGCGTGCTCCTCAGCCGCTCCGACGTCCCCTATGCCGCCGGGGCCGGCGACCCGTCCGTCGTCCTGCTGGACGAAGCGGCCGACGCCCTCGCCGCACACCCCGCCGACGCGCCGCGCAGCGGGGCCACGGCGGAGAACCTGGCCTACATCGTATACACCAGCGGGAGCACGGGCCGCCCCAAGGGCGTCATGGTCGCCCACCGCCACGTCGTCCAGCTGGCCGTGGAGACGGACTACGTCCGCTTCGGACCCGGCGACCGCGTCGCCCAGGCCTCGAACGCCAGCTTCGACGCGCTGACCTTCGAGGCCTGGGGCGCGCTGATGAACGGCGCCACCCTGGTCGGCATTCCCCGCGACGTGCTCCTCTCGCCGGCCGCCTTCCGCGACACGCTGCGCGCGCAGCGGATCACCACGCTGTACCAGACCACCGCGCTGCTGAACCAGCTCGCGCGCGAGCAGCCGGACATCTTCTCCCCCCTGCGCGAGGTGCTCTTCGGAGGGCAGGCGGTGGACGCCGACAGCGTGCGCAGGCTGCTGAAGGCCGGCAAGCCGCGGCGGCTCCTTCACATGTACGGGCCCACGGAGACGACCGCCTGGTGCTCGTACGAGAACGTGGAGGAGGTGGCCGACGACGCGCTGACCGTCTCCATCGGCGGTCCGACCGGGAACCAGCGCATCCATCTCCTCGATGCCGCGCTGAACCCGGTGCCGGTGGGCGTGCCGGGGGAGGCGTACGTGGGCGGGGACGGCGTGGTCCGCGGCTACCTGGACCGGCCGGGGCTGACCGCGGAGCGCTTCCTCCCGGACCCGTTCGCCGGCGAGCCGGGGACGCGGATGTACCGCACGGGCGACCGGCTGCGCTGGAAAGCGGACGGGCGGCTGGAGTTCGTCGGGCGGGTGGACGAGCAGGTCAAGGTGCGCGGCTTCCGAATCGAGCCGGGGGAGATCGAAGCGACCCTCTCGGCGCACGCGGAGGTGCGCGAGGCGAGGGTGATCGTACGCGAGGACGAGCCCGGCGAGCAGCGCCTGGTGGCGTACGTGGTGGGCCGGGTGGACGCGGACGCCATGCGCGGGCACCTGCGGCAGAGCCTCCCGGAGTACATGGTGCCGGGCGCGTTCGTGGTGCTGGACGTCCTCCCGCTGACCCCCAACGGCAAGCTGGACGTGAAGGCCCTTCCCGCCCCGGACCGGGCCTCGGCGGAGGGGCGCTACGTGGCGCCGCGCACGCCCACGGAGGAGGTGGTGGCGGAGATCTGGGCGGAGACGCTGCGCCTGGAGCGGGTGGGGGTGACGGAGAGCTTCTTCGAGCTGGGCGGGCATTCCCTGCTGGCCACGCGCGTGATCTCCCGGGTCAGGCGGGTGTTCGGGGTGGAGGTGCCGCTGCGGGCGCTGTTCGAGGGCCCGACGGCGGCGGAGCTGGCGGGGCGCGTGGAGGAGATCCGGCGCGCCGGGAGAGCCCGCGCTGCCGCCGGTGGTGCCTACCGGGCGCACGGGGCCGCTGCCGCTGTCCTTCGCGCAGGAGCGGCTCTGGTTCCTGGACCGCCTGCAGCCGGGGAGCGCGTTCTACAACGTCTTCGCGGCGCTGCGGCTCGGGGGGGTGCTGGAGGTGCGGGCGCTGGAGCGCGCGCTGGGGGAGGTCGTGCGGCGGCACGAGGCGCTGCGCACGGTCTTCCGCGAGGCGGACGGTGCGCCCGTGCAGGTGATCCAGCCGTTCACGGACTTCGCGCTCCCGGTGGAGGACCTTGCCGGGATAGGTGAGGCGGAGGTGGAGCGGCGCGCGAGCGAGGAGGCTTCGCGGCCGTTCGACCTTGCGGCCGGGCCGCTCTTTCGAGCCCGGCTGCTGCGGTTGGGGGCGGAGGAGCACGTGCTGCTGCTGTGCATGCACCACGTCGTCAGCGACGGGTGGAGCATGGGCGTGCTCTTCCGCGAGGTCGAGGTGCTGTACGAGGCGTATCGGGAGGGGCGGGCGTCGCCGCTGCCGGAGCCGGCGGTGCAGTACGCCGACTACGCCGTGTGGCAGCGCGAGCAGCTGGAGGGCGAGGTGCTGGAGCGGCAGCTCGGCTACTGGCGGGAAAAGCTGCGCGGCGCCCCCGAGCTGCTGGAGCTGCCCACGGACCATCCCGCGCCCGGCGGTGCAGAGCTTCCGGGGCGCGAACGAGCGCGTCCAGCTCCCGGCGGAGGTGCTGGAGAAGCTGCGCGCGCTGGGGCGGCAGGAGGGCGCGACTCTGTACATGGTGGTGCTGGGCGCCTTCCAGGCGCTGCTCTCCCGGTACGGCGCGGGCGAGGACGTGGTCGTCGGCAGCCCGGTCGCCGGGCGCGGGCGGGGCGAGGTGGAGGAGCTGATCGGCTTCTTCGTCAACACGCTGGTGCTGCGCACGGACCTGTCGGGGGACCCGAGCTTCCGTGCGCTGGTGCGCCGGGTGCGGGAGGTGACGCTGGGGGCGTACGAGCACCAGGAGGTGCCGTTCGAGAGGCTGGTGGCGGAGCTGAGCCCGGAGCGCAGCCTGAGCCACTCGCCGCTCTTCCAGGTGTCGTTCGCGCTGGACACCGCCGGGGGCACGGGCGGCGGTCTCGCGGGGCTGAGCGTGAGCGGAGTGGGCGCGGAGCTCGGGTTCGCCAAGTTCGACCTGTCGCTGAGCCTGGTGGCGAGCCCGCAGGGGCTGCGCGGGGGGCTGACCTACGGCACGGAGCTGTGGGAGGCCGCGACCATGCAGCGGCTCCTCGTCCACTTCGCGCGCCTGGTGGAGCAGGTGGCCGGCGATCCGGACGCGCGCCTCTCGGAGGTCGCGCTGCTGGGGGAGGCGGAGCGCCGGCTGGTGGTGGAGGAGTGGAACCGGACGGAGCGGCCGTACCCAGGGGGGCTCTGCATCCACGAGCTGTTCGAGGCCCAGGCGGAGCGGACGCCGGAGGCGGTGGCCGTGGTCTTCGAGGACGAGACGCTGACCTACCGCGAGCTGGACGCGCGCGCCAACCGGCTGGCGCGCCGCCTCGCGGGGCTGGGCGCCGGGCCGGAGGTCCGCGTCGGCATCTGCCTGGAGCGCTCGGCCGGGATGGTCGTGGCGCTGCTGGCCGTGCTCAAGGCGGGCGCGGCCTATCTCCCCCTGGATCCCGCCTATCCGGCCGAGCGCCTGGCGTACATGCTGGCCGACTCCGGCGCGCGGGTGCTGGTGACGCAGGCCTCGCTGCGCGGCCTCCTCCCGGCGGAGGGCGTGCGGACCGTACGGGTGGACGCGGACGCGGCGTGGTCCGCGGCGGAGCCGGACGTGGCGCCACGTCCGGCGGTCGCACCGGAGAACGCGGCGTACGTCATCTACACCTCCGGCTCGACCGGCACGCCCAAGGGCGTGGAGGTCACGCACGGGGCCCTGCTCAACCTCGTCCACTGGCACCGCGCGGCCTTCGCGGTCACCCAGGCGGACCGGGCGACGCAGCTCGCCGGGCTGGGCTTCGACGCGTCCGTCTGGGAGCTGTGGCCGTACCTCGCCTCCGGTGCGGCCGTGCACCTGGTCGCCGACGAGGAGACGCGCACCTCGCCCGCGGCGCTGCGGTCGTTCCTGCTCGGCCGGCGGGTCACCGTCGCGTTCGCGCCGACGCCGCTGGCGGAGGCGCTGCTCGCGCTGGAGTGGCCGGCGGAGGCGCCTCTGCGCCTGCTGCTCACGGGCGGCGACGCGCTGCGCGGCCGTCCGCGCGCGGAGCTGCCGTTCGCGCTGGTCAACAACTACGGGCCGACGGAGAACACGGTCGTGGCCACGTCCGGCGTGGTGGGCGCGGGGCATGGGAGCGGGCGCGCGCCGGGGATCGGCCGGCCCATCCACAACGTGCGGGCGTACGTGCTGGACCGGCGGCTGGAGCCGGTGCCGGTGGGGGTGCCGGGGGAGCTGTGCGTGGGCGGGGCGCAGGTGGCGCGCGGGTACCTGGGGCGCGCGGAGCTGACGGCGGAGAGCTTCGTGCCGGACCCGTTCGCGCGGGCCGGGCGCGCGGATGTACCGCACGGGCGACCGGGTGAGGTGGCTGGCCTCGGGCGAGCTGGAGTTCCTGGGGCGGCTGAACCGGCAGGTCAAGGTGCGCGGCTTCCGCATCGAGCCGGGCGAGATCGAGGGCGCGCTGCGGCGGAGCGAGGGAGTCGCCGACTGCGTGGTCGTGGCCCGCGAGGACGTGCCCGGGGAGAAGCGGCTGGTGGCGTACGTGGTGGGCGACGTGGAGACGGGGGTCCTGCGCGAGCACCTGCTCCGGGAGCTCCCGGAGTACATGGTGCCGAGCGCGTTCGTGGCGCTGGAGCGGCTTCCGCTGACTCCCAACGGCAAGCTGGACCGCAAGGCGCTGCCGGCGCCGGACTTCGCCCCGGCGGAGGAGCGCTACGTGGCTCCTCGGACGCCGACGGAGGAGGTGCTGGCGGAGATCTGGACGGAGGCGCTGCGCCTGGAGCGGGTGGGGGTGACGGAGAGCTTCTTCGACCTGGGCGGGCACTCGCTGCTGGCCACGCACGTGGTCTCGCGGGTGCGGCAGGTGTTCGGGGTGGAAGTGCCGCTGCGGGCGCTCTTCGAAGGGCCGACGGTGGCGGAGCTGGCCGGGCGGGCGGATGAGATCCGGCGCGCCGGGGTGCCCGCGCTGCCGCCGGTGGTGCCGACCGGGCGCACGGGGCCGCTGCCGCTTTCCTTCGCGCAGGAGCGTCTCTGGTTCCTGGACCGGCTCCAGCCGGGGAGCGCGCTCTACAACGTCTACTCGGCGCTGCGGCTCGGGGGCGCGCTGGACACCGGGGCGCTGGAGCGCGCGCTGGGGGAGGTCGTGCGGCGCCACGAGGCGCTGCGTACCGTCTTCAGCGAGGCGGACGGTGCGCCCGTGCAGGTGATCCGGCCGTTCACGGGCTTTGCGCTCCCGGTGGAGGACCTTGCCGGGATGGGTGAGGCGGAGGTGGAGCGGCGCGCGAGCGAGGAGGCTTCGCGGCCGTTCGACCTTGCGGCCGGGCCGCTGTTCCGGGCGTCGCTGCTGCGGCTGGGCGCGGAGGAGCACGTGCTGCTGCTGTGCATGCACCACGTCGTCAGCGACGGCTGGAGCATGGGCGTGCTCTTCCGCGAGGTCGAGGTGCTGTACGAAGCCTATCGGGAGGGTCGGGAGTCGCCGCTGGCGGAGCCGGCGGTGCAGTACGCCGACTACGCCGTCTGGCAGCGCGAGCAGCTGGAGGGCGAGGTGCTGGAGCGGCAGCTCGGCTACTGGCGGGAAAAGCTGCGCGGCGCCCCCGAGCTGCTGGAGCTGCCCACGGACCATCCCGCGGCCGGCGGTGCAGAGCTTCCGGGGCGCGAGCGAGCGCGTCCAGCTCCCGGCGGAGGTGCTGGAGAAGCTGCGCGCGCTGGGGCGGCAGGAGGGCGCGACGCTGTACATGGTGGTGCTGGGCGCCTTCCAGGCGCTGCTCTCCCGGTACGGCGCGGGCGAGGACGTGGTCGTCGGCAGCCCGGTCGCCGGGCGCGGGCGGGGCGAGGTGGAGGAGCTGATCGGCTTCTTCGTCAACACGCTGGTGCTGCGCACCGACCTCTCGGGGGACCCGAGCTTCCGCGATCTGGTGCGCCGGGTGCGGGAGGTGACGCTGGGGGCGTACGAGCACCAGGAGGTGCCGTTCGAGAGGCTGGTGGCCGAGCTGAGCCCGGAGCGCAGCCTGAGCCACTCGCCGCTCTTCCAGGTGTCGTTCGCGCTGGACACCGCCGGGGGCGGGGGCGGCGGTCTCGCGGGGCTGAGCGTGAGCGGAGTGGGCGCGGAGCTCGGGTTCGCCAAGTTCGACCTGTCGCTGAGCCTGGTGGCGAGCCCGCAGGGGCTGCGCGGGGGGCTGACCTACGGCACGGAGCTGTGGGAGGCCGCGACCATGCAGCGGCTCCTCGGCCACTTCACGCGCCTGGTGGAGCAGGTGGCCGCCGATCCGGACGCGTGCCTCTCGGAGGTCGCGCTGCTGGGGGAGGTGGAGCGCCGGCAGGTGGTGGAGGAGTGGAACCGGATGGAGCGGCCGTACCCGGGCGGGGTCTGCATCCACGAGCTCTTCGAGGCGCAGGTGGAGCGCGTGCCCGACGCCCCCGCGGTGACGTTCGAGGGCGCGTCGCTCACCTACGCCGCGCTGAACGCCCGGGCCAACCGGCTGGCCCACCACCTCCAGGGCCTGGGCGTGGGCCCCGAGACGCGGGTGGGGATCTGCCTGGAGCGCGGCCCGGAGATGGTCGTCGCCATCCTGGCCGTGCTCAAGGCCGGCGGCGCCTACGTGCCGCTCGACCCCGGCCACCCGGCCGAGCGCCTGGCCTACATGCTGGAGGACTCCGGCGTGCCGGTGCTGGTGACCGCGGAGCGGGAATGCCGCTCGCTCCCGGTGCCGGAGGGCGTCGCCGTGGTAAGCCTGGACGCGCAGCGGGACGAGATCGAGCGGCAGCCCGCGGACGATCCCGTCTCCGGCGCCGGGCCGGAGAGCCTGGCCTACGTCATCTACACCTCCGGCTCCACGGGCAGGCCGAAGGGCGCGCTGATCGAGCACCGGAACGTGGCGCGCCTGTTCTCCGCCACCGACGCCTGGTTCGGCTTCGGTGAGACGGACGTGTGGACGCTCTTCCACTCCTACGCCTTCGACTTCTCCGTCTGGGAGCTCTGGGGCGCGCTCCTCCACGGCGGGCGCCTGGTCGTGGTGCCGCTGGAGACCAGCCGCGACCCGGGGGCGTTCCACGCCCTGGTGCAGCGCGAGGGCGTCACCGTGCTCAACCAGACGCCCTCGGCCTTCCGCCAGTTCATCCGGGCGGATGCCGAGCGCGGTGGCGAGCTGGCGCTGCGCGAGGTGGTCTTCGGCGGCGAGGCGCTGGAGCCGGCCAGCCTGCGCGAGTGGGTGGAGCGCCGGGGGGTGGAGCGGCCGCGCCTGGTGAACATGTACGGGATCACCGAGACCACCGTGCACGTCACCTACCGCGTGCTGTCCCGGGAGGACGTGTTCAGGGCGACGGGAAGCCCCATCGGCGTGCGCATCCCCGACCTGCGGCTGTACGTGCTGGACCCGGCGCGCAACCCGCTCCCGGTGGGGGTGCCGGGCGAGCTGTACGTGGGCGGCGGCGGCGTGGCGCGTGGCTACCTGAACCGGCCGGAGCTGACGGCGGAGCGCTTCACCCGGAGCCCCTTCGGCGAGGGGCGGCTGTACCGCACGGGAGACCGGGTGCGGTGGCTGGCCGACGGGACGCTGGAGTACCTGGGCCGGCTGGACGAGCAGGTCAAGATCCGCGGGTTCCGCATCGAGCCGGGCGAGATCGAGGGCGTGCTGCGGCGGTCCCCGGGCGTGGCCGACTGCGCGGTGGTGGTGCGCGAGGACGAGCCGGGAGAGAAGCGGCTGGTGGCGTACGTGGTCGGGGAGGTCGGGGCCGAGGAGCTGCGCGCGCACCTGCGGCAGAGCCTGCCGGAGTACATGGTGCCGGCCGCCTTCGTGGCGCTGGACCCGCTGCCGCTCACCCCCAACGGCAAGCTGGACCGGAAGGCGCTGCCGGCGCCGGAGCTTCGCCTCGGCGGAGGAGCGCTACGTCGCTCCACGGACGCCGGCCGAGGAGGTGCTGGCCGGGATCTGGGCCGAGGTGCTGAAGATCGAGCGGGTGGGGGTGCACGACAACTTCTTCGCCCTGGGGGGGCACTCCCTCCTGGCGGTCACCCTCGTCGAGCGCATGCGCCGCTGCGGTCTCCACGCGGACGTGCGCGCCCTCTTCGTCACCCCCACCCTCGCGGAGCTCGCCGCCGCCGTGGGGGGCGCCACCCTCGAGGTGCAGGTCCCGCCGAACCGGATCCCGGGCGGCTGCGAGGCCGTCACGCCGGAGATGCTCCCGCTGGTGGAGCTCACGCAGGCGGAGATCGAGGGGATCGTGGACGGGGTGCCGGGCGGCGCGGCGAACGTGCAGGACGTCTACCCGCTGGCCCCCGTGCAGGAGGGGATGCTCTTCCACCACCTGCTCGCCCGGGAGGGAGATCCCTACCTGCTCTCCATGCCGTTCGCCTTCCGGACCCGGGAGCGGCTGGACGCCCACCTGGCCGCCCTGCAGGCGATGATCGCGCGGCACGACATCCTGCGCACGGCCATCGTGTGGGAGGGGCTCTCGGAGCCGGTGCAGGTGGTCTGGCGCCACGCCCCGCTCCCGGTCGAGGAGGTGCAGGCCGACCCGTCCGCGGGCGACGCGGGGAAGTGGCTGTGCGAGCGCTTCGACACGCGGCACCACCGCATCGACCTGCGGCGGGCGCCGATGCTGCGCGCCTACGTCACGCACGACGCGGCCGCGGAGCACTGGGTGCTGCTGCTGCTGCTGCACCACATGGCGAGCGACCACACCACGTGGGAGGTGCTCCGGGCGGAGGTGGAGGCGCACCTCGCGGGGCACGCGGAGCGGCTCCCGGCACCTCTGCCGTTCCGCAACTTCGTGGCGCAGGCGCGGCTGGGGGTGAGCCGGGCGGAGCACGAGGCGTTCTTCCGCGAGCTGCTGGGGGACGTGGAGGAGCCGACGGCGCCGTTCGGGCTGCTGGACGTGCACGGGGACGGCGCGGAGCTGGAGGAGGCGCGGCTGGAGGTGGAGGCGGGGTTGGGTGCGCGGCTGCGGGCGCGGGCGCGGGCGCTGGGGGTGAGCGTGGCGAGCGTGTGCCACGTGGCGTGGGGGCAGGTGCTGGCGCGGGCGTCGGGGCGGCGGGACGTGGTGTTCGGGACGGTGCTCTTCGGGCGGATGCAGGGAGGGGAGGGAGCGGACCGGGTGCTGGGGCCGTTCATCAACACGCTGCCGGTGCGCATCCGGGTGGGGGAGGAGGGAGCGCTGGCGAGCGTGAGGCGAACGCAGGTGCTGCTGGCGAGCCTGGTGCGGCACGAGCACGCGCCGCTGGCGCTGGCGCAGCAGTGCAGCGGGGTGGAGCCGCCGGCGCCGCTGTTCTCGGCGCTCTTCAACTACCGGCACGGCGTGCGGGATCCGGTCCGGCCGCCCCCCCGTGGAGGCGGCGAGGGCATCCGCCCGGTGGAGCGGTCGAACTACCCGCTCACCCTCGCGGTGGACGACCTGGGAGACGGGTTCCTCCTCTCGGCGCAGGTGCAGGGCCCGGTCGGAGCGGAGCGGGTGTGCGCGCTGATGAACCGGGCGCTGGAGGGGCTGGTCGAGGCGCTGGACGCGGCGCCGGAGCGGCCGCTGGAGAGCATCGAGGTGCTCCCGGAGGCGGAGCGCCGGCAGGTGGTGGAGGAGTGGAACCGGATGGAGCGGCCGTACCCGGGCGGGGTCTGCATCCACGAGCTCTTCGAGGCGCAGGTGGAGCGCGTGCCCGACGCCCCCGCGGTGACGTTCGAGGGCGCGTCGCTCACCTACGCCGCGCTGAACGCCCGGGCCAACCGGCTGGCCCACCACCTCCAGGGCCTGGGCGTGGGCCCCGAGACGCGGGTGGGGATCTGCCTGGAGCGCGGTCCGGAGATGGTCGTCGCCATCCTGGCCGTGCTCAAGGCCGGCGGCGCCTACGTGCCGCTCGACCCCGGCCACCCGGCCGAGCGCCTGGCCTACATGCTGGAGGACTCCGGCGTGCCGGTGCTGGTGACCGCGGAGCGGGAATGCCGCTCGCTCCCGGTGCCGGAGGGCGTCGCCGTGGTAAGCCTGGACGCGCAGCGGGACGAGATCGAGCGGCAGCCCGCGGACGATCCCGTCTCCGGCGCCGGGCCGGAGAGCCTGGCCTACGTCATCTACACCTCCGGCTCCACGGGCAGGCCGAAGGGCGCGCTGATCGAGCACCGGAACGTGGCGCGCCTGTTCTCCGCCACCGACGCCTGGTTCGGCTTCGGTGAGACGGACGTGTGGACGCTCTTCCACTCCTACGCCTTCGACTTCTCCGTCTGGGAGCTCTGGGGCGCGCTCCTCCACGGCGGGCGCCTGGTCGTGGTGCCGCTGGAGACCAGCCGCGACCCGGGGGCGTTCCACGCCCTGGTGCAGCGCGAGGGCGTCACCGTGCTCAACCAGACGCCCTCGGCCTTCCGCCAGTTCATCCGGGCGGATGCCGGGCGCGGTGGCGAGCTGGCGCTGCGCGAGGTGGTCTTCGGCGGCGAGGCGCTGGAGCCGGCCAGCCTGCGCGAGTGGGTGGAGCGCCGGGGGGTGGAGCGGCCGCGCCTGGTGAACATGTACGGGATCACCGAGACGACCGTGCACGTCACCTACCGGCCGCTGTCCCGGGAGGACGTGTTCAGGGCGACGGGAAGCCCCATCGGCGTGCGCATCCCCGACCTGCGGCTGTACGTGCTGGACCCGGCGCGCAACCCGCTCCCGGTGGGGGTGCCGGGCGAGCTGTACGTGGGCGGCGGCGGCGTGGCGCGTGGCTACCTGAACCGGCCGGAGCTGACGGCGGAGCGCTTCACCCGGAGCCCCTTCGGCGAGGGGCGGCTGTACCGCACGGGAGACCGGGTGCGGTGGCTGGCCGACGGGACGCTGGAGTACCTGGGCCGGCTGGACGAGCAGGTCAAGATCCGCGGGTTCCGCATCGAGCCGGGCGAGATCGAGGGCGTGCTGCGGCGGTCCCCGGGCGTGGCCGACTGCGCGGTGGTGGTGCGCGAGGACGAGCCGGGAGAGAAGCGGCTGGTGGCGTACGTGGTCGGGGAGGCCGGGGCCGAGGAGCTGCGCGCGCACCTGCGGCAGAGCCTGCCGGAGTACATGGTGCCGGCCGCCTTCGTGGCGCTGGACCCGCTGCCGCTCACCCCCAACGGCAAGCTGGACCGGAAGGCGCTCCCGGCGCCGGAGTTCGGGACGGCGGCCGAGGGGTACGTGGCGCCACGCAGCAAGCTGGAGGAGCTGCTGGCCTCGGTCTGGGCGGAGGTGCTGGGGGTGGAGCGGGTGGGGGTCCGGGACAGCTTCTTCGACCTGGGCGGCCACTCCCTCCTGGCGACGCAGGTGGTCTCGCGGCTGCACGCGGTGAAGCTGAAGGTGCCGGTGCGCACGATCTTCCAGGCGCCCACGGTGGAGGGGCTGGCCCGCGAGATGGTCGCCCGGGAGGCCCGCCCCGGCCAGATGGAGCAGGTGGCCGCGCTGGTCCTCCGCCTCAGCTCGCTCTCGCCGGAGGCGCGCCGGCAGATGCTGAGGGTCAAGCAGGGGGAGTAGCTTCCCTCTCGGGAGGAGCCGGCAACAGCAGGTGCTCAATGCTCCTTGACTTGCGTATAGTATACGACTACATAAACGATCCCGGCGGGAAAAATTGTTTGTGTTTGGGGTTGCGCAGCTTCAAGAAAAGGGAGCCGAATGGCCACAGACACTGCCTTCCCTGCGAGTCGTCGCGTTCAGGACGGGTACCCCCTGACACCGCTGCAGCACGGGATGCTCTTCCAGGGCCTGCTCGCGCCGGCATCGGGGGTGAACATCCAGCAGGCAGTCTGCCGGCTCGATGAGCCGGTGGATACGGATCTTCTGGAGCGTGCATGGTCGCGGGTGGCGCAGCGGCACGCCGTCCTGCGGACGCGCTTTCGCTGGGAGGGCGTCGCGGAGCCTCGGCAGGAGGTCCTCCACGAGGTGCGACTGGAGATCGACCGCTGCGACCACGAGGGACTCGCACCCTCCGACCGTGAAGCGCGGCTGCGGCGGTACATGGAGGCAGACCGTGCCCGTGGCTTCGACCTGGCGGAGGCGCCGGCGATGCGCCTCGCGCTCTTCCGGCACGCCCCGGACGAGCACGTGCTGGTGTGGAGCTTCCACCACGTCCTGCTCGACGCCGGGTCGATGGTTGCCGTGCTGCGCGAGGTGTTCGCGCTGTACGACGCCGACCTGGACGGAGTGGAGGTGGACCTCCCCGTCCGCCGCCCCTTCCGTGAACACGTCGTGTGGCTGCGCGAGCGCGATCCCGCGGCCGACGAGGCATACTGGACCACCCACCTGCGGGGCGTGGAGGCACCAACCCCCCTCGGTAGCAGCCCACGCGCACCACGCGACCCGGAAGCGGAGCCCTCCTACGGCGAATGCGAGGCCCGGCTGTCTCCCGCGGGAGACGCCGCGCTTCGCACGTTCAAGCGCGAGCGGGGGGTGAAGCTGAACGTCCTGGTCCAGGGAGCCTGGGCACTCCTGCTGGGCCGCTACACGGGACGCGACGAGGTGGTGTTCGGGCTGGTGCGGGGGGGGCGAGCCGCCGGAGTCCAGGGAGCGGAGGGGATGCTCGGGCTGCTCGTCAACACCGTTCCCGTTCGCGTGCCCCTCCCCGTGGAAGCCCGTGTGGGCGAGTGGCTGAAGGGGATCGCCGAGGGGAACGCGGCCCTCCGCCTCCACGAGCACGCCGCCCTTCCGGACATCGTACGCTGGGGCGGCCTGCCGGGCGGCGTGCCGCTCTTCGACACCATCCTGAACTATCGGCCGGAGTTCTTCGAGCAGGAGCTCCAGGGCGTGGGAGACAGGTGGAGGAAGCGGAGCTTCCGCATGCTCCAGCGCAGCGGGTACCCGCTGTCGGTGGCGGTCTCGGGCGCCGCTCCGCTCCAGGTGAGGCTGGAGTACGACGCCGGGCTCTGGG
This sequence comes from uncultured Gemmatimonadales bacterium, assembly GCA_963733105.1. Taxonomy (GTDB): domain Bacteria; phylum Gemmatimonadota; class Gemmatimonadetes; order Longimicrobiales; family Longimicrobiaceae; genus JAFAYN01. The sequence continues at coordinate 414,445 of CAVTCB010000024.1, forward strand.
ACGCTTCCGCGGCGGACCGGATGCTGTGCCACCTCGCGCGCCTGCTGGAGGAGATCGCAGCGGATCCCGGGCGCCGTCTGGGTGAGCTCGACGCACTGGGCGCGGCGGAGCGGCGCCAGGTAGTGGAGGAGTGGAACCGGACCGGGCGGCCGTACCCACGGGAAGTGTGCAGCCACGCGCTCTTCGAGGCGCAGGTGGAGCGCACGCCCGACGCGGTGGCGGTCGTCTACCGGGAGGAGCGGCTGAGCTACGCGGAGCTCAACGCCCGGGCGAACCGGCTGGCGCACTGGCTGAGGGAGCGCGGGGTGGGGCCGGATGCGAGAGTGGGGATCTGTGCGGAGCGCGGTCCGGAGATGATGGTGGGTCTGCTCGCCGTTCTCAAGGCGGGAGGGGCCTGCGTGCCGCTCGATCCGGCATATCCGGTGGAGCGCCTGCGCTACATGCTGGTGGACAGTGCTCCGGTGTTGCTGCTGACGTACGGGGTGGCGGGGGAGCGGTTCGAGGGGAGCGGCGTGCCGCTCGTCGACCTCGGAGCGGAGGCCCCGGCGTGGGCGGACCATCCGCGGACGAACCCCGGCGGCGCGGGCCTCACCCCCGAGAACCTGTGCTACGTGATCTACACCTCCGGGTCGACGGGCCGACCCAAGGGCGTGGCGATGCCGCATCGTCCGCTCGTCAACCTCGTGGCCTGGCAGGAGCCGGACCGGGAACGGCCGCAGGCGGCCGTCACGCTCCAGTTCACCACCATCAGCTTCGACGTCTCGTTCCAGGAGATCTTCACCACCTGGAGCACGGGGGGGCGGCTGGTGGTCGCCGCGGAGGAGGCGCGGCACGATCCCTCCGCCCTCCTGGACCTCGTGGAGCGGGAGGAGGTGGAGCGACTCTCGCTCCCCTGGGTGATGCTGCAGCAGCTGGCCGGGCACGCCGAGGCGCGCGGACTCCCGCCCCTGCGCGTGCGGGAGGTGCAGACGGCCGGCGAGCAGCTGCGGATCACCGGGCCGATCCGCCGGTGGCTCGGCGCGCTGGGGGTCCCGCTGCACAACCACTACGGGCCCTCGGAAACGCACGTCGTCACCTCCTTCACCCTCGGCGGAGCCGCGGACGCCTGGCCCCTGCTCCCGTCCATCGGGAGCCCGATCGCGAACACGCGGGTGTACGTCCTCGACCGGGATCTCGCCCCCGTCCCGGAGGGGGTGCCGGGGGAGCTTTACGCGGGCGGAGCCTGCCTGGCCCGGGGGTACCTGAACCGCCCCGGGCTGACGGCGGAGCGGTTCGTCCCCGATCCGTTCGGCGGCACGCCCGGAGCACGCCTGTATCGCACGGGCGACCGGGTCCGGTGGCTGCCGGAGGGCACGCTGGACTTCCTGGGACGCGCGGACCACCAGGTGAAGATCCGGGGGTTCCGCGTCGAGCCGGGGGAGGTCGAGGCCGTGCTGCGGCGGTATCCCGGCGTCTCCGAGTGCGTGGTGGCGGCGCGCGAGGACGTGCCGGGGGAGAGGCGGCTGGTGGCGTACGTGGTGGGCGAGGTGGAGACGGACGGGGTGCGCGAGCACCTGCGGCGCAGCCTGCCGGAGCACATGGTGCCCGGCGCGTGCGTGCGGCTGGAGAGGCTTCCGCTCACCCCGAACGGAAAGCTGGACAGGCAGGCGCTGCCGGCGCCGGAGTACGCGTCCGCGGGGGAGCGCTTCGTGGCGCCGAGGACGCCCGGGGAGGAGACCCTGGCGAGGATCTGGGCGGAGGTGCTGCACCTGGGGCGGGTGGGGGTCCACGACAACTTCTTCGAGCTGGGCGGCCACTCGCTCCTGGCCACCCGCGTGGTCTCGCGCGTCCGTGAGGCCTTCGGCGTCGGGCTCACCGTGCGCGCGATCCTCGACGCCCCCACCATCGAGGGGCTCGCAGAGCTCCTGGTGGACGGCCGATCCGGCGGCCTCTCGATCGGGGCCGGCGAGCAGGCGATGAGCGAAAAACAGCAGCTCCTCCGGAAGATGCTGTTCGAGAGGATCAGCCAGCCGCGCACCGAGCCGGTGTCGTTCGCGCAGGAGCGGCTCTGGTTCCTGGACCGCCTGCATCCGGGGAGCGCCTTCTACAACCTGGCCTACGCATTCCGGCTGCATGGTGCGCTGGACGGTCCGGCACTGGAGCGCGCGTTGGGGGAGATCGTCCGGCGGCACGAGCCGCTGCGGACCACGCTCCAGGAGCGCGAAGGGGCTCCCGTGCAGGTGATCCTCCCCTTCAGGGGCTTTGCGCTGCCGGTACAGGATCTCTCCGGCGTCCACCAGGCGGCGCGCGAGGCGGAGGTGCAGAGACAGGCCTCCCGCTGGGTGAGTCGGCCCTTCGACCTTGCGGCGGGCCCGCTCTTCAGGGCGGGACTGCTGCGGTCGGGTGACGTGGATCACGTGCTGCTGCTGGGCATCCACCACGTCGTCACCGACGAGTGGAGCATGGGGGTGCTCTTCCGCGAGCTGTCGACCCTCTACGAGGCGTTCCGCGAGGGGCGGGGATCGCCGCTCCCCGAGCCGTCGGTGCGGTACGCGGACTACGTGGTCCACCAGCGCGAGCAGCTGCGCGGTGATGCGCTGGAGCGGCAGCTCGGTTACTGGAAGGCCCGGCTCTCCGGAGCTCCCGCGCTCCTGGAGCTGCCGACGGACCGTACACGCCCGCAGGTGCAGTCGAACCGGGGCGCTCACGAGCAGGCGAGGCTTCCCCACGACCTGCTGGAGCGGCTGAAGACCCTGGGCCAGTGGGAAGGCGCGACGCTCTACATGGTGGTGCTCAGCGCGTTCCAGGTGCTGCTCTCGAAGTACAGCGGGAGCGAGGACGTGGTAGTGGGAAGCGCGATCGCCGGCCGGACACGGCGCGAGGTCGAGGAGCTGATCGGCTTCTTCGTGAACACGCTGGTCCTGCGGACGGATCTCTCCGGAGATCCCTGCCTGCGTGACGTCCTGCGGCGCGTGCGCGAGGTTACGCTGGGCGCCTACGAGCACCAGGAGATGCCGTTCGACCGGCTCGTGGCGGAGCTGCAGCCCGAGCGGAGCCTCGGCCACTCGCCTCTCTTTCAGGTGATGTTCTCGCAGCGGGACCAGGAAGGCTCCGGACTCCGGTTGCCCGGCCTGCGCCTGCACCCGCTGGACTGCGATCCCGACACCGTCAAGTTCGATCTCCACCTGGCGTTCTCCGAGCGTCCCGACGGCCTGTCGATGGTCGTAGGATACCGCACGGAGCTGTTCGAGCGGAGCACGGCGCGGCGAATGCTGGCGCACCTGGCCCGGGTGCTGGAACAGATCGCCTCGGACCCCGATCTGCGCTTCTCGGAGCTGGAGGTGCTCGGCGAGGCGGAGCGCCGGCAGGTCGTGGAGGAGTGGAACCGCACTGAGCGGGCGTACCCGCGCGAGGCGTGCATCCACGAGCTGTTCGAGCTCCAGGCCGCCCGGTGGCCCGGCGCGCCGGCGCTCGTCTGGGGCGACGTGGAGCTGAGCTACGCCGAGCTGAACGCGCGCGCCGACCGACTGGCGCACCACCTCGTCCGCCTGGGCGTGGGGCCGGACGGCCGCGTGGGCGTGCTGCTGGAGCGCGGCGTCGACCTGGTCGTCTCCATCCTCGCCGTGCTCAAGGCCGGCGGCTGCTACGTCCCGCTGGACCCCGGGTACCCCGCCGAGCGCCTGCGCCTGATGCTGGAGGACAGCGGCGTGCGCGTGCTCCTCAGCCGCAGCGACGTCGCCTTCGCGGCGGAGGCCGGGGACCGGCCCGTCGTCCTGCTGGACGAGGCCGCGGACGCGCTCGCCCGCGAGCCCGTGGAGGCACCGCGCGGCAGGGCCACGGCGGAGAACCTGGCCTACATCGTCTACACCAGCGGGAGCACGGGCCGACCCAAGGGCGTCATGGTCGCCCACCGCCACGTCGTGCAGCTCGCCGTGGAGACCGACTACGTCCGCTTCGCGCCGGGCGACCGCGTCGCGCAGGCCTCCAGCGCCAGCTTCGACGCGCTGACCTTCGAGGCGTGGGGCGCGCTGATGAACGGCGCCACCCTGGTCGGCATCCCCCGCGACGTGCTCCTCTCTCCCGCCGCGTTCCGCCAGGTGCTGCGCGAGCAGGGGATCACCACGCTGTACCAGACGACCGCGCTGCTGAACCAGCTCGCGCGCGAGCAGCCGGACATCTTCGCCCCGCTGCGCGAGGTGCTCTTCGGCGGGCAGGCAGCGGACGCCGACAGCGTGCGCAGGGTGCTCGGGGCGGGGAAGCCCCGGCGCCTGCTGCACATGTACGGGCCGACGGAGACGACCGCCTGGTGCTCGTACGAGAACGTGGAGGAGGTGGCCGAAGGCGCGCGGACCGTCCCGGTGGGGCGCGCCACCGGCAACCAGCGCATCTACCTCCTCGACCCCGCCCTGAACCCGGTGCCGGTGGGGGTGCCCGGAGAGGCGTACGTGGGAGGAGCGGGGGTGGTGCGCGGCTACCTGGGGCGACCGGGGCTGACGGCGGAGCGCTTCCTCCCCGACCCGTTCGCGAGGGAGCCGGGTGCGCGGATGTACCGCACGGGGGACCGGCTGCGGTGGCGGGCGGAGGGGAAGCTGGAGTTCGTGGGGCGCCTGGACGAGCAGGCCAAGATCCGGGGGTTCCGGATCGAGCCGGGGGAGGTGGAGAGCGTCCTGGGGAGCCACCCCCGGGTGGACGAGGTCCGCGTGATCGTGCGCGAGGACGAGCCCGGCGAGCACCGGCTGGTGGCGTACGTCGTGGGCGAGGTGAACACGCACGAGCTGAGCGGGCACCTCCGGGAGAGGCTGCCGGAGTACATGGTGCCGGCGGCGATCGTGCTGCTGGGAGCGCTCCCGCTGACTCCCAACGGGAAGCTCGACCCCAAGGCCCTGCCGGCCCCGGAGTACGGGTCCGTGGAGGCCCGGGTGGCGCCGCGGACGCCGGTGGAGGAGGCGCTGGCGGGGATCTGGGCGGAGGTGCTGCGCCTGGAGGCGGTGGGAGTGCACGACGGCTTCTTCGCGCTGGGCGGACACTCGCTGCTGGCCACGCGCGTGGTCTCTCGCGTCCGCGAGGTCTTCCGGGTGGAGCTGCCGCTGCGGGTGCTCTTCGAGGGGCCCACGGTGGCGGAGCTGGCCGGGCGGGTGGAGGAGATCCGGCGCGCGGGGGCACCCGCGCTGCCGCCGGTGGTGCCGGTGGACCGCACGAGGGCGCTGCCGCTGTCCTTCGCGCAGGAGCGGCTCTGGTTCCTGGACCGCCTGGAGCCGGGGAGCGCGCTCTACAACGTCCCGCAGGCGCTGCGGCTCAGGGGCGCGCTGGACGCCACGGCGCTGGAGCGCGCGCTGGGGGAGATCGTGCGGCGGCACGAGGCGCTGCGCACGGTCTTCCGCGAGACGGACGCGGGTCCGGTCCAGGTGGTCGCGCCGTTCGCCGGCTTCGCGCTTCCCGTGGAGGAGCTCGCCGGGCTGGACCAGGCGGAGCGGCGCGCGGCGGAGGAGGCCGCGCGGCCCTTCGACCTGTCGGCGGGTCCGCTCTTCCGGGCGGTGCTGCTGCGGGTGGGAGCGGAGGAGCACGTGCTGCTGCTGGGCATGCACCACGTCGTCAGCGACGGGTGGAGCATGGGCGTGCTCTTCCGCGAGCTGTCGGCGCTGTACGCGGCGTATCGCGAGGGGCGGGAGTCGCCGCTGGCGGAGCTGGCGGTGCAGTACGCCGACTACGCGGCCTGGCAGCGCGAGCAGCTGCGGGGCGATGCGCTGGAGCGGCAGCTCCGCTACTGGAAGGCCCGGCTCTCCGGAGCTCCCGCGCTCCTGGAGCTGCCGACGGACCGTACACGCCCGCAGGTGCAGTCGAACCGGGGCGCTCACGAGCAGGCGAGGCTTCCCCACGACCTGCTGGAGCGGCTGAAGACCCTGGGCCAGTGGGAAGGCGCGACGCTCTACATGGTGGTGCTCAGCGCGTTCCAGGTGCTGCTCTCGAAGTACAGCGGGAGCGAGGACGTGGTAGTGGGAAGCGCGATCGCCGGCCGGACACGGCGCGAGGTCGAGGAGCTGATCGGCTTCTTCGTGAACACGCTGGTGCTGCGGACGGATCTCTCCGGAGATCCCTGCCTGCGTGACGTCCTGCGGCGCGTGCGCGAGGTTACGCTGGGCGCCTACGAGCACCAGGAGATGCCGTTCGACCGGCTCGTGGCGGAGCTGCAGCCCGAGCGGAGCCTCGGCCACTCGCCTCTCTTTCAGGTGATGTTCTCGCAGCGGGACCAGGAAGGCTCCGGACTCCGGTTGCCCGGCCTGCGCCTGCACCCGCTCGACTGCGATCCCGACACCGTCAAGTTCGATCTCCACCTGGCGTTCTCCGAGCGTCCCGACGGCCTGTCGGTGGTCGTGGGATACCGCACGGAGCTGTTCGACCGGAGCACGGCGCGGCGAATGCTGGCGCACCTGGCCCGGGTGCTGGAACGGATCGCCTCGGACCCCGATCTACGCTACTCGGAGCTGGAGGTGCTCGGCGAGGCGGAGCGCCGGCAGGTGGTGGAGGAGTGGAACGCGACGGCCGCGGAGCATCCCCGCGGCGCGTGCATCCACGACCTGTTCGAGGCACAGGTGGAGCGCACCCCGGGCGCGGTGGCGGCAAGCTTCGAAGGGAGGACGCTGAGCTACGCGGAGCTCAACGGACGGGCGAACCGGCTGGCGCACTACCTCGTCGCGCGGGGCGTGGGGCCGGAGGTCCGGGTGGGCATCTGCATGGAGCCCGGCCTGGAGATGGTCGTGGGGCTGCTCGCCGTTCTCAAGGCGGGCGGTGCGTACGTACCCCTCGATCCCGCCTCTCCGGCGGCCCGGCTGAGCATGATGCTGGAGGACAGCGCCCCCGCGGCTCTGCTGACCCAGGCCGGCCTGACCCGGGTCCGGGAAGAGCTGCTCCGGAAGGGCACCGTGCGGGTCGTCGAGGTCGACGCCGACGAGGCGGCGTGGGCGACCATGCCAGGGACCAACCCGTCCCGCGCGGACTTCACGCCCGAGCACCTCTGCTACGTGATCTACACGTCGGGCTCCACGGGGCGGCCCAAGGGCGTCATGGTCCAGCACCGGGGCGTGTGCAACTCCATCCGGGCCTTCTCTGCCGCGTACCGCATCGACGGGGAGGCGCGGGTGCTCTTCTTCGCACCTCTGCACTTCGACGCCTCCGTGCTGGACATCTTCACCGCACTGTGCAGCGGGGCCACCCTGGTGGTCGCCTCGCGCGAAGCATTGATGCCCGGTGAGGATCTCCTCGCTCTGCTGCGCAGCGAGCGGGTCACGCACGCCAAGTTCACTCCCTCGGCGCTGGCGGCGACTCCCTGGGCGGAGCTGCCGGAGCTGAAGACGGTGATCTCGACCGGGGAAGCGTGCAGCGCCGAGGTGGTGGCGCGCTGGGCGCCGGGGCGACGGTTCCTCAACGGGTACGGGCCCACGGAGGCCAGCGTGCGGGTGACCGTGCAGGAGACTGCCGACGGGACCCGCCCGCCGCCGATCGGACGCCCGGTCGCGAACGTGCGGCTCTACGTGCTGGACGGATGGGGGAGCCCGGTGCCGGTCGGAGTCGCCGGGGAGCTGTACATCGGTGGAGCGGGGGTGACGCGCGGCTACCTGGGGCGGCCGGATCTGACGGCGGAGCGGTTCGTCCCGGACGCGTTCGGAGGAGAGGCGGGGGGGCGGCTGTACCGGAGTGGAGACCGGGTACGGTGGAACGGGCGGGGAGAGGTGGAGTTCCTGGGCCGGATGGACGACCAGGTCAAGATCCGTGGGTTCCGCATCGAGCCGGGGGAGGTCGAGGCGGCGCTGGTGAGTCTGCCGCAGGTGCGCGAGGCGGCGGTCGTGGCCCGCGAGGACGCTCCCGGGCAGAAGCGGCTGGTGGGGTACGTGGTGCCGGAGGCGGGGGAGGAAGCCTCGGCCGCAGAGCTGCGGAGGGAGCTGCAAAGCCGCCTGCCGGAGTACATGGTGCCGAGCGCCTTCGTGGTGCTGGAGCGCCTCCCGCTGAACGCGAACGGGAAGCTGGACCGGCGCGGGCTGCCGGCTCCGGACCACGTGGCGGCGGAAGAGGCCTACGCGGCGCCGAGGACGCCCGTCGAGGCGATTCTCAGCGGAGTGTGGGCGGAGACCCTGCGCCTGGAGCGGGTGGGGATAAGGGAGAGCTTCTTCGAGCTGGGCGGGCACTCGCTCCTGGCCACCCGTGCGGTCTCACGCATCCGCGAGGTCTTCGGCGTGGAGCTGCCGCTGCGATCCCTGTTCCAGGCGCCCACGGTCGCGGAGGTGGCGGAGCGCGTGGAGGCGCTGCGGCGCGCGGGGATCCCGGCGCCGCCGCCGGTGGTGCCGACGGGGCGCACGGGTGCCCTGCCGCTCTCCTTCGCGCAGGAGCGGCTCTGGTTCATCGACCGCATGGAGCCGGGGAGCGCCGCGTACAACGTTCCCGTCGCGCTGCGCCTGGCGGGAGTGCTGGATGCGGGGGCGCTGGAGCGCGCCCTGGGCGAGATCGTCCGGCGCCACGAGGCGCTGCGCACGGTCTTCGGCGAGGTGGACGGCTCCCCGGTGCAGGTGGTCGCGCCCTTCGCCGGCTTCGTGCTCCCGATCGCCGATCTCTCCGGGCCGGACGCGGAGACGCGCGAGGCGGAGGCGAGCCGGCGCACGCGCGAGGAGGCGGGGCGGCCCTTCGACCTCGCGGCGGGCCCGCTCTTCCGGGCGGTGCTGCTGTGGGTGGGAGTGGAGGAGCACGTGCTGCTGGTCTCGATGCACCACGTCGTCAGCGACGGGTGGAGCAGGGGCGTGCTCTTCCGCGAGCTGTCGGCCCTGTACGCGGCGTATCGCGAGGGGCTGGATTCGCCGCTGGCGGAGCTGCCGGTGCAGTACGCCGACTACGCGGTCTGGCAGCGCGAGCAGCTGCAGGGGGAGATGCTTGAGCGGCAGCTCGGCTACTGGCGGGAAAAGCTGCGCGGCGCCCCCGAGCTGCTGGAGCTTCCCACGGACCATCCCCGCCCGGCGGTGCAGAGCTTCCGGGGGGTGAACGAGCGCGTCCAGCTCCCGGTGGAGGTGCTGGAGAAACTGCGGGGACTGGGGCAGCAGGAAGGCGCGACGCTGTACATGGTGGTGCTGGGTGCCTTCCAGGCGCTGCTCTCCCGGTACGGCGCGGGCGAGGACGTGGTCGTCGGCAGCCCCGTCGCGGGCCGCACGCGCAGGGAGGTGGAGGAGCTGATCGGCTTCTTCGTCAACACCCTGGTGCTGCGCACCGACCTGTCGGGCGATCCGAGCTTCCGCGAGCTGGTGGGGCGGGTACGCGAGGTGACGCTGGGGGCGTACGAGCACCAGGAGGTGCCGTTCGAGAAGCTGGTGGCGGAGCTTCAGCCGGAGCGCAGCCTCGGCCACTCGCCCCTGTTCCAGGTGACGTTCTCGCTGGACACCGCCGAGGGCCCGGGCGGCGGTCTCGCGGGGCTGACCGTCCAGGAGGTCGAGGCGGAGCTCGACTACGCCAAGTTCGACCTGTCGCTGAGCCTGGCGGCGAGCTCCCACGGCCTGCGCGGTAGCCTGACCTACGACGCGGACCTGTGGGAGCGCGGCACCATGGAGCGCATGGTGCGGCACCTGGAGCGGGTGCTGGAGCAGGTGGCCGCCGGGGCGGACGTGCGCATCTCGGAGGTAGCGCTGCTGGACGAGGCGGAGCGCCGGCAGGTGGTGGAGGAGTGGAACCGCACCGAGCGGGCGTACCCGCGCGAGGCGTGCATCCACGAGCTGTTCGAGCTCCAGGCCGCCCGGTGGCCCGGCGCGCCGGCGCTCGTCTGGGGCGACGTGGAGCTGAGCTACGCCGAGCTGAACGCGCGCGCCGACCGACTGGCGCACCACCTCGTCCGCCTGGGCGTGGGGCCGGACGGCCGCGTGGGCGTGCTGCTGGAGCGCGGCGTCGACCTGGTCGTCTCCATCCTCGCCGTGCTCAAGGCCGGCGGCTGCTACGTCCCGCTGGACCCCGGGTACCCCGCCGAGCGCCTGCGCCTGATGCTGGAGGACAGCGGCGTGCGCGTGCTCCTCAGCCGCAGCGACGTCGCCTTCGCGGCGGAGGCCGGGGACCGGCCCGTCGTCCTGCTGGACGAGGCCGCGGACGCGCTCGCCCGCGAGCCCGTGGAGGCACCGCGCGGCAGGGCCACGGCGGAGAACCTGGCCTACATCGTCTACACCAGCGGGAGCACGGGCCGACCCAAGGGCGTCATGGTCGCCCACCGCCACGTCGTGCAGCTCGCCGTGGAGACCGACTACGTCCGCTTCGCGCCGGGCGACCGCGTCGCGCAGGCCTCCAACGCCAGCTTCGACGCGCTGACCTTCGAGGCGTGGGGCGCGCTGATGAACGGCGCCGCCCTGGTCGGCATCCCCCGCGAGGTGCTCCTCTCTCCCGCCGCGTTCCGCCAGGTGCTGCGCGAGCAGGGGATCACCACGCTGTACCAGACGACGGCGCTGCTGAACCAGCTCTCGCGCGAGCAGCCGGACATCTTCGCCTCGCTGCGCGAGGTGCTCTTCGGCGGGCAGGCAGCGGACGCCGACAGCGTGCGCAGGGTGCTCGGGGCGGGGAAGCCCCGGCGCCTGCTGCACATGTACGGGCCGACGGAGACGACCGCCTGGTGCTCGTACGAGAACGTGGAGGAGGTGGCCGAAGGCGCGCGGACCGTCCCGGTGGGGCGCGCCACCGGCAACCAGCGCATCTACCTCCTCGACCCCGCCCTGAACCCGGTGCCGGTGGGGGTGCCCGGAGAGGCGTACGTGGGAGGAGCGGGCGTGGTGCGCGGCTACCTGGGGCGACCGGGGCTGACGGCGGAGCGCTTCCTCCCCGACCCGTTCGCGAGGGAGCCGGGTGCGCGGATGTACCGCACGGGGGACCGGCTGCGGTGGCGGGCGGAGGGGAAGCTGGAGTTCGTGGGGCGCCTGGACGAGCAGGCCAAGATCCGGGGGTTCCGGATCGAGCCGGGGGAGGTGGAGAGCGTCCTGGGGAGCCACCCCCGGGTGGACGAGGTCCGCGTGATCGTGCGCGAGGACGAGCCCGGCGAGCACCGGCTGGTGGCGTACGTCGTGGGCGAGGTGAACGCGCACGAGCTGAGCGGGCACCTCCGGGAGAGGCTGCCGGAGTACATGGTGCCGGCGGCGATCGTGCTGCTGGGAGCGCTCCCGCTGACTCCCAACGGGAAGCTCGACCCCAAGGCCCTGCCGGCCCCGGAGTACGGGTCCGTGGAGGCCCGGGTGGCGCCGCGGACGCCGGTGGAGGAGGCGCTGGCGGGGATCTGGGCGGAGGTGCTGCGCCTGGAGGCGGTGGGAGTGCACGACGGCTTCTTCGCGCTGGGCGGACACTCGCTGCTGGCCACGCGCGTGGTCTCTCGCGTCCGCGAGGTCTTCCGGGTGGAGCTGCCGCTGCGGGTGCTCTTCGAAGGGCCCACGGTGGCCGAGCTGGCGAAAGCGGTGGAGCGGGAGCGCCACAGGGAACTGCCGGTGCTGCCACCGGTGGTGCCGGTGGACCGCGCGAGGCCGCTGCCGCTGTCCTTCGCGCAGGAGCGGCTCTGGTTCCTGGACCGCCTGGAGCCGGGGAGCGTGCTCTACAACGTCCCGCGGGCGCTGCGGCTCAGGGGCGCGCTGGACGCCGCGGCGCTGGAGCGCGCGCTGGGGGAGATCGTGCGGCGGCACGAAGCGCTGCGCACGGTCTTCCGCGAGACGGACGCGGGTCCGGTCCAGGTGGTCGCGCCGTTCGCCGGCTTCGCGCTTCCCCTGGAGGATCTCGCCGGGCCGGACCAGGCGGAGCGGCGCGCGGCGGAGGAGGCCGCGCGGCCCTTCGACCTGTCGGCGGGTCCGCTCTTCCGGGCGGTGCTGCTGCGGGTGGGAGTGGAGGAGCACGTGCTGCTGCTGTGCATGCACCACGTCGTCAGCGACGGGTGGAGCATGGGTGTGCTCTTCCGCGAGCTGTCGGCGCTGTACGCGGCGTATCGCGAGGGGCGGGAGTCGCCGCTGGCGGAGCTGCCGGTGCAGTACGCCGACTACGCGGTCTGGCAGCGCGAGCAGCTGCGGGGCGAGACGCTGGAGCGGCAGCTCGGCTACTGGAGGGAGCGGCTCGCGGACGCGCCGGCGCTGCTGGAGCTGCCCACCGACCGCGCCCGTCCGCCGGTGCAGTCCTTCCGCGGCGCCAGTGAGCGGATGGAGCTGCCGGCCGCGCTGCTGGAGCGGCTGCGCGAGCTGGGCCGGCGGGAGGGCGCGACGCTGTACATGGTGGTGCTGGGCGCGTTCCAGGTGCTCCTCTCCCGGTATGCCGGGAGCGAGGACGTGGTGGTGGGGAGCCCCGTCGCGGGGCGGGGGCGCAGGGAGGTGGAGGAGCTGATCGGCTTCTTCGTCAACACGCTGGTGCTGCGCACCGACCTGTCGGGCGACCCGAGCTTCCGCGAGCTGGTGGGGCGGGTGCGGGAGGCGACGCTGGGGGCGTACGAGCACCAGGAGGTGCCGTTCGAGAAGCTGGTGGCGGAGCTCCAGCCGGAGCGGAGCCTGAGCCACTCGCCGCTGTTCCAGGTGACGTTCACGCTGCAGGACGGGGGCGAGGCGGGGGAGAGCCTGGCGGGGCTGGAGACGCGGAGGGTGGAGGCGGAGCCGGCGAGCGCGAAGTACGACCTGATGCTGGGCATGGGGGCGCACGCGCAGGGGCTGCAGGGGGTGCTGACGTACGGGACGGAGCTGTTCGAGCCCGGCACCGTCCGGCGGATGCTGCGGCACCTGGAGCGGGTCCTGGAGCAAGTGGCGGAGGACCCGGACGTGCGGCTCTCCGGGATCGAGCTGCTGAGCCTGGAGGAGCGCCGCCGGGTCGTGGAGGAGTGGAACCGGACGGGGGCGGAGCTTCCCGCGGAGCGGTGCATCCACGAGCGCTTCGAGGAGCAGGTGGAGCGCACGCCCGACGCGGTGGCCGTGGTCTTCGAAGGGGAGGCGCTGAGCTACGCCGAGCTGAACGAGCGGGCGAACCGGCTCGCGCACGCGCTGCGGAGGCGGGGGGTGGGGCCGGAGGTGCGGGTGGGTCTGTGCGTGGAGCGGAGCGCGGAGATGGTGGTCGCCATCCTGGGCGTGCTCAAGGCCGGCGGAGCCTACGTGCCGCTGGACCCGGGCTACCCGGCCGAGCGGCTGGCCTTCCTGCTGGAGGACTCCGCCGTGCCGGTGCTGCTGACGCAGGCCCGTCTGGAGGCGCGCCTGCCGCAGCACGCGGCCCGGGTGCTGCGCCTGGACGCCGACTGGGGCTCCATCGCGCCGGAGCCGGACCATGCGCCCGCGCGCCTGGCTTCGCCCCGGAACCCGGCGTACGTCATCTATACTTCGGGGAGCACGGGGAGGCCCAAGGGGGTGGTGGTCGAGCACCGCGGCGTGCTCAACCTCCTGGCGGACTTCCAGGCGCGCGCCCCGCTGGAGCCGGGCGACCGCTGCAGCGTGTGGACGAGCCTGGGCTTCGACGTGTGCGTCTACGAGATCTTCTCGCCCCTGCTGGCGGGGGCGAGCCTGTACGTGCCGACGGAGGAGCTGCGCCTGCACGGCGGCGCCTACCTGGAGTGGCTGGCCGAGGAGCGGATCCGGGGCGCCTACCTGCCGCCGTTCCTCCTGCCGGAGTACCGCCGGTGGGTGGAGGAGCACGCGGAGCGCGCGTGCCTGGGTCGGCTCCTGGTGGGAGTGGAGCCGCTATCCGAGTCGCTCCTGGCCGGCATCCGGCGGAGCGTGCCGGGGGTGCGGGTCGTCAACGGGTACGGACCCACGGAAGCGACGATCTGCTCCACGCTCTACGACGTGCCGGTCCAGGTCCGCGGGGAGCGGACGGCGCCGATCGGCCGCCCCGTGGCCAACACCCGCGCGTACGTGCTGGACGGGAGCGGGCGCCTGTGCCCGGAGGGCGTGCCCGGGGAGCTGCACCTGGGCGGAGTGCAGCTGGCGCGAGGGTACCTGGAGGCCCCGGGGCTGACGGCGGGAAAGTTCGTGCCGGACCCGTTCTCGGGGAGCGCGGGTGAGCGGCTGTACCGGACGGGGGACCGGGTGCGCCGGCTCTCCACCGGCGAGCTGGAGTTCCTGGGGCGCATCGACCAGCAGGTGAAGGTGCGCGGCTTCCGGATCGAGCCGGGGGAGATCGAGAGCGTGCTGGGGGAGGACGCGGCGGTGGAGCAGGCGGTGGTGGTGGCCCGGGAGGAGGAGACCGGCAGGCGGCTGGTGGCGTACGTTGCGGGGAAGGGGGTGCCGGAGGTGGCGCGGCTGCGGGAGCGTCTGAGGGCGAAGCTGCCGGAGTACATGGTCCCGGGGGCGATCGTGGTGCTGGAGAGGCTTCCGCTCACTCCGAACGGCAAGGTGGACCGCGGGGCGCTCCCGGCGCCGGAGCGGGGCGCGGGGCAGGGCGAGGAAGGGTACGTGGCGCCGCGGACGCCGCTGGAGGAGATCCTGTGCGGGATCTGGGCGGAGGTGCTGCGGCTGGAGCGGGTGGGGGTGCACGACAGCTTCTTCGAGCTGGGCGGGCACTCGCTCCTGGCCACCCGGGTGGTCTCGCGCGTCGGTGAGGTCTTCCGGGTGGAGCTGCCGCTGCGGGTGCTCTTCGAGGGTCCCACGGTGGCCGGGCTGGCGAAAGCGGTGGAGCGGGAGCGCCACAGGGGACTGCCGGTGCTGCCGCCGGTGGTGCCGGTGGAGCGCACGGGGGCGCTACCGCTGTCCTTCGCGCAGGAGCGCCTCTGGTTCATCGACCGGATGCAGCCGGAGAGCGCACTCTACAACATCCCCGTCTCACTGAGGCTGGAGGGATCGCTCGACGCGCAGGCGCTGGAGCGCGCGCTGGGGGAGATCGTACGGCGGCACGAGGCGCTGCGCACGGTCTTCCGCGAGACGGACGCGGGCTCGCCGGTCCAGGTGGTCGCGCCGTTCGCCGGCTTCGCGCTTCCCCTGGAGGATCTCGCCGGGCCGGACCAGGCGGAGCGGCGCGCGGCGGAGGAGGCGGCGCGGCCCTTCGACCTGTCGGCGGGTCCGCTCTTCCGGGCGGTGCTGCTGCGGGTGGGAGTGGAGGAGCACGTGCTGCTGCTGTGCATGCACCACGTCGTCAGCGACGGGTGGAGCATGGGTGTGCTCTTCCGCGAGCTGTCGGCGCTGTACGCGGCGTATCGCGAGGGGCGGGAGTCGCCGCTGGCGGAGCTGGCGGTGCAGTACGCCGACTACGCGGTCTGGCAGCGCGAGCAGCTGCGGGGCGAGACCCTGGAGCGGCAGCTCGGCTACTGGAGGGAGCGGCTCGCGGACGCGCCGGCGCTGCTGGAGCTGCCCACCGACCACGCCCGTCCGCCGGTGCAGTCCTTCCGCGGCGCCAGCGAGCGGATGGAGCTGCCCGCCGCGCTGCTGGAGCGGCTGCGCGAGCTGGGCCGGCGGGAGGAGGCGACGCCGCACATGGTGGTGCTGGGCGCCTTCCAGGCGCTGCTGTCCCGGTACAGCGGGAGCGAGGACGTGGTCGTCGGCAGCCCCGTCGCGGGGCGGGGGCGCAGGGAGGTGGAGGAGCTGATCGGCTTCTTCGTCAACACGCTGGTGCTGCGCACCGACCTGTCGGGCGACCCGAGCTTCCGCGAGCTGGTGGGGCGGGTACGCGAGGTGGCGCTGGGGGCGTACGAGCACCAGGAGGTGCCCTTCGAAAGGCTCGTGGCGGAGCTGAGCCCGGAGCGGTCCTTGAGCCACTCGCCGCTCTTCCAGGTGGCGTTCACACTGGACAACGCCGAGGGTACGGGAGGCGGGCTCGCGGGGCTGAGCGTGGAGGGAGTCGGCGCGGATCTCGAGGTCGCCAAGTTCGACCTGTCTCTGAGCCTGACGGCGGGCTCCGACGGGCTGCGCGGGGGGCTGACCTACAGCACGGACCTGTGGGAGGCCGCGACCATGCAGCGGCTCGTGGGCCACTTTACGCGCCTGGTGGAACAGGCGGTCGCCGACCCGGACGTGCGCATCTCGCAGGTGACGCTGCTGAACGAGGCGGAGCGCCGGCAGGTGGTGGAGGAGTGGAACCGCACGGCCGTGGAGTACCCCACGGGTGCCTGCATCCACGAGCGGGTCGCAGCCCAGGCGGAGCGCACGCCGGAGGCCCTGGCCGTGGTCTGCGGGGAGGACGCGCTCACCTACCGCGAGCTGGACGCGCGCGCCGACCGGCTGGCGCGCCGCCTTGCGGGGCTGGGGGCCGGGCCGGAGGTCCGCGTCGGCGTCTGCCTGGAGCGCTCGGCCGGGATGGTGGTGGCGCTGCTGGCCGTGCTCAAGGCGGGCGCCGCGTACCTCCCCCTGGACCCCGCCTATCCGGCCGACCGCCTGGCGTACATGCTGGCCGACTCCGGCGCGCGGGTCCTGGTGACGCAGGCCTCGCTCCGTGGCCTCCTCCCGGCGGAGGGCGTGCGGACCGTGCGGGTGGACGCGGACGCGGCGGAGGTCGCGGCGGAGCCGGACGTGGCGCCACGTCCGGCGGTCGCCCTGGAGAACGCGGCGTACGTCATCTACACCTCCGGCTCGACCGGCCGCCCCAAGGGGGTGGTGGTCACGCACGCCAACGCGGCGAGCCTGCTGCCGCGCGCGGTGAGGACCTTCGGGGCGGAAGCGGGGGGCGCCGTGCTCCAGACGGCGTCCATGAGCTTCGACGCTTCGCTGCTGGAGGTCTTCGTGGCGCTGCTCTCCGGGGCGGCGCTGCACGTGGCCGATCGCGAGACCGTGCTCGCGCCGGAGCGGCTGGCCGCGCTGCTGCGGGAGCGGGAGATCGGGGTGTGGGTGAGCACCCCCGCGCTGCTGGACACCCTGCCGGGGGCGGACTTCCCGGCGCTGCGCACGGTCAGCACGGGCGGGGAGCGGTGCCCGGCGGAGACGGCGGCGCGGTGGTCGCGGGGGCGGCGGCTGGTGAACATGTACGGGCCGACGGAGACGACCATCTACACCACGGCGCACGAGTGCGCGCCGGGGGTGGCGGAGGCGCCGCCGATCGGGCGGCCGGTGGAGGGCGCGCGGGTGTACGTGCTGGACGCGTGGGGCGAGCCCGCGCCGATCGGTGTGCCGGGCGAGCTGTACGTGGGCGGCGCGGGGGTGGCGCGAGGCTACCTGGAACGACCCGCACTGACGGCGCGAGCGCTTCGTCCCCGACCCGTTCCCGGGCGAGGGGGGGGCGCGCATGTACCGCACGGGCGACCGGGTGAGGTGGCGTGGGGACGGGACGCTGGAGTACCTGGACCGCCTGGACGAGCAGGTCAAGGTGCGCGGCTTCCGCATCGAGCTGGGGGAGATCGAGGGCGCGCTGCGTCGGAGCGAGGGAGTCGCCGACTGTGTGGTCGTGGCCCGCGAGGACGTGCCCGGGGAAAAGCGGCTGGTAGCGTACGTCGTGGGCGGCGTGGAGGCGGGAGTCCTGCGCGAGCACCTGCTCCGGGCGCTGCCGGAGTACATGGTGCCGGCGGCTTTCGTCCCGCTGGAGGGGCTTCCGCTGACTCCGAGCGGGAAGCTGGACCGCAGGGCGCTGCCGGCGCCGGACTTCGCCTCGGCAGAGGGGCGCTACGTGACGCCGCGCACGCCGACGGAGGAGGTGCTGGCGGAGATCTGGGCGGAGACGCTGCGCCTGGAGCGGGTGGGAGTGACGGAGAGCTTCTTCGCGCTGGGCGGGCACTCTCTGCTGGCCGCGCGCGTGGTCTCGCGGGTGCGGCAGGTGTTCGGGGTGGAGGTGCCGCTGCGGACGCTCTTCGAGGGACCTACGGTGGCGGAACTCGCCGGGCGCGTGGAGGAGATCCGGCGCGCGGGACTTCCGGTGCTGCCGCCGGTGCTTCCGGTGGAGCGCGGTGGGGCGCTGCCGCTGTCCTTCGCGCAGGAGCGGCTCTGGTTCATCGACCGGCTGGAGCCGGGAAGCGCCGTCTACAACATCCCCGTGGCATGGCGCCTGGGGGGTGCGCTGGACGAGGCGGCGCTGGAGCGGAGCTTGAGCGAGATCGTGCGGCGTCACGAGGCGCTGCGAACGACCTTCCGCGAGGAGGACGGCTCACCCGTGCAGGCGATCGCGCCGTTCACGGGCCTCGCGCTCCCGGTGGAGGACCTCTCCGGTCTCGGCGAGGCGGAGCGGGAGGCGCAGGTGAAGAGGCGCGCCAGCGAGGAGGCCTCGCGCCCCTTCGACCTGTCGGCCGGACCGCTGTTCCGGGCGGTGCTGCTGCGGCTGCGGGCGGAGGAGCACGCGCTGCTGCTGTGCATGCACCACATCGTCAGCGACGGGTGGAGCATGGGGGTGCTCTTCCGCGAGCTGTCGGCTCTGTACGCGGCGTACCGGGAGGGGCGGGAGTCGCCGCTGGCGGAGCTGCCGGTGCAGTACGCCGACTACGCCGTCTGGCAGCGCGAGCAGCTGCGCGGCGAAGCGCTGGAGCGGCAGCTCGGCTACTGGAAGGAGCGGCTCGCGGGAACGCCGGAGCTGCTGGAGCTGCCCACCGACCATCCCCGCCCTGCGGAGCAGAGCTTCCGCGGGGCGTCCGAGCGGATCGAGCTCCCCGGCGGGCTGCTGGAGCACCTCCGGGCGCTGGGCCGGCGGGAGGGAGCGACGCTGTACATGGTGGTGCTGGGGGCCTTCCAGGTGCTGCTCTCCCGCTACGCCGGGAGCGACGACGTGGTCGTCGGCAGCCCGATCGCGGGGCGCGGGCGCGGCGAGGTGGAGGGGCTGATCGGCTTCTTCGTCAACACGCTGGTGCTGCGCACCAACGTATCTGGAGATCCGAGCTTCCGTGAGCTGCTGGGGCGGGTGCGCGCGGCCACGCTGGGCGCATACGAGCACCAGGAGCTTCCCTTCGAGAAGCTGGTGGCGGAGCTGCAGCCGGAGCGCAGCCTCGGCCATTCTCCGCTCTTCCAGGTGTCGTTCACGCTGGAAGACGACGAGGGTCCGGGAGAGGGTCTGGCGGGGTTGAGCATCGGGGGCGTCGAGGCGGAGTTCGAGTTCGCCAAGTTCGACCTGTCGCTGAGCCTGGCGGCGACCTCCCACGGCCTGCGCGGCGGTTTGATCTACAGCACGGACCTGTGGGAGGCCGCGACCATGCAGCGGCTCCTCGTCCACTTCGGTCGAGTCATGGAGCAGGTCGCGGCCGACGCGGACGTGCGCCTGGCGGACATCGCGCTGCTGGACGGGGCCGAGCGCCGCCAGGTCGTGGAGGAGTGGAACCGGACGGAGCGGCCGTACCCGCGCGGGGTCTGCATCCACGAGCTGATCGCGGCGCAGGCGGAGCGGACGCCGGACGCGGTGGCCGTGGTCTTCGAGGACGACGCGCACACCTACGCCGAGCTGGACGCGCGCGCCAACCGGCTGGCGTGTCACCTCGTGGGGCTGGGGGCCGGGCCGGAGGCCCGCGTCGGCATCTGCCTGGAGCGCTCGGCCGGGATGGTGGTGGCGCTGCTGGCCGTGCTCAAGGCGGGCGCGGCGTACCTCCCCCTGGACCCCGCCTACCCGGCCGAGCGGCTGGCGTACATGCTGGCCGACTCGGGCGCGCGGGTGCTGGTGACGCAGGCCTCGCTCCGCGGCCTCCTCCCGGCGGAGGGCGTGCGGATCGTGCGGGTGGACGCGGACGCGGCGGAGATCGCGGCGGAGCCGGACGTGGCGCCGCGGACGGCGGCCGCGCCGGAGAACGCGGCGTACGTCATCTACACCTCCGGCTCGACCGGCCGTCCCAAGGGGGTGGTGGTCACGCACGCCAACGCGGCGGCGTTCTTCGCGGGGATGGACGGGGTCGTCGGCGGCCCAGTCCCGGGGACGTGGCTGGCGGTGACACGCATCGGGTTCGACATCCACGTGCTGGAGCTGCTCTGGACGCTCGCGCGCGGCTTCCGGGTGGTCGTGCACCCGGACGTGGAGCAGGCGGGGGCGGACGGGGCGCTGGCGCGCTCGATCCGGCGGCACGGGGTCACGCACCTGCAGTGCACGCCGTCGCTGGCCGCGATCGTCATGGCGGAGTCCGGCGCGGAGGCGCTGTCCGGGCTGGAGCGCATGTTCCTGGGGGGCGAGGCGCTGCCGGCCGGCCTGGCCGCGCAGGTCCGCGCCGTGC
Organism: uncultured Gemmatimonadales bacterium; assembly: GCA_963733105.1. Lineage (GTDB taxonomy): Bacteria > Gemmatimonadota > Gemmatimonadetes > Longimicrobiales > Longimicrobiaceae > JAFAYN01. The sequence continues at coordinate 434,471 of CAVTCB010000024.1, forward strand.
TCCCGGACGGCCTGGTCAACATGTACGGGCCCACGGAGACGACGGTCTGGTCGGCCACGCACGCCCTCACGGGCGTGGAGGGCATCGTCCCCATCGGGCGGCCGATCGCGAACACGCGGGTCTACGTGCTGGACGGCGACCTCCGCCCGCAGCCGGTGGGCGTTCCGGGCGAGCTGTACGTCGCGGGCGACGGGGTGACGCGCGGCTACCTGGACCGGCCGGGGCTGACGACGGAGCGCTTCCTCCCCGATCCGTTCGCGGGCGAGGGCTCGCGCATGTACCGCACGGGGGACCGGGCGCGGTGGCGCCGGGACGGCGTGCTGGAGTACCTGGGGCGCCTGGACGAGCAGGTGAAGATCCGCGGCTTCCGCATCGAGCTGGGGGAGATCGAGAGTTTGCTGCGGCAGAGCGAGGGAGTGGCCGACTGTGTCGTCGTGGCTCGCGAGGACGAGCCGGGGGAGAAGCGGCTGGTGGCGTACGTGGTGGGCGAGACGGGAGCGGAGGAGCTGCGCGCGAAGCTGCGGAAGAGCCTGCCGGGATACATGGTGCCGAGCGTCTTCGTGGTGCTGGAATCCCTGCCGCTCACGCCCAACGGCAAGCTGGACCGGCAGGCGCTGCCCGGCGCCGGACTTCGCCACGGCGGCAAGGGCGTACGTGGCGCCACGCAGCAAGCTGGAGGAGCTGCTGGCCGGGGTCTGGACGGAGGTGCTGGGGGTGGAGCGGGTGGGGGTGCGGGACAGCTTCTTCGACCTGGGCGGCCACTCCCTCCTGGCGACGCAGGTGGTCTCGCGGCTGCACGCGGTAAAGCTGAAGGTGCCGGTGCGCACGATCTTCCAGGCGCCCACGGTGGAGGGGTTGGCCCGCGAGATGGTGGCACGGGAGGCCCGCCCCGGCCAGATGGAGCAGGTAGCCGAGCTGGTCCTCCGCCTCAGCTCGCTCTCGCCGGAGGCGCGCCGGCAGATGCTGAGGGTCAAGCAGGGGGAGTAGCTTCCCTCCCGGAAAGAGCCGGACGAGGCGGGGGCCCCGGTCTTCGGTAACGTGAATCTTGACGAGACATCGCGGCGGCACTAGTGTACTACACGATGTCGTAGAAACCCATGTCTCTCCGGTCCCATGCCCCTGAATCGATACCATTTCACCTTCGATCCGCAGAAGAAGGGGTTGCGCAAGATCCTCGGCGACCTCGAGGCGGACGTCATGGAGGTGATCTGGGCGCGCGGCCGGGCCACGGTCCACGACGTCCACGAGCGGCTCGCCGCGGACCGGGAGCTCGCGTACACGACGGTCATGACGGTGATGTCGCGCCTGGCGGACAAGGGGCTGCTGGAGAAGTGGAAGGATGGCGCGGCGTACGTGTACAGGCCCGCCGCGAGCAAGGAGGAATTCACCAGGCGCACCGTCGGCACGGTGCTGAGCGAGCTCCTGGACGACTTCACCGCCCCCGCGATGAGCCAGTTCGTCGAGTTCATGGGCGAGCAGGACGAAGCGGCCATCGAGGCGCTGGCGAAGGCGATCGAAGAGAAGCGGAGGCGAGCGGATGCCGATGTTTGAGTGGTTCTTCGAGCCGTACTCCAGGCTCCTCTGGGGCGTGGAGGCCCTGCTGGCCGTTCCGGGCACCTGCGCCGCGCCCGTGGACGTGGCCCGCGCCCTCACGCTGCTCCTCTGCGCGGCCGCGGTCGCGCGGATCTGGGCCAACTGCGTCGCCGACCGGCGCCTGCGCCGCCGGTCTCCGGTCTACGGCCCGGACGAGTTCTCCGGGCTGTACGACCTCTACCGCGAGGCCGGAGCGCGGGTCGGGCTGAAACGCCTGCCGCCGCTGCACCGGCACGCGGACCAGGGCCCGCTGGCATTCACCACGGGGTGCTTCCGGCCCGCCGTCTTCCTGGCACCCGCCGTGATCCGCTCGCTCGGAACGGACGAGCTTCGCGCGGTGCTGGTGCACGAGCTCGTCCACGTGCGGCAGCGCGACAACCTGCGCGCCCTGCTCGGCAGCCTCCTCCCCGTCGGCGCGCTGGTGGTGGTGCTGCAGGCCGCCGCGCTCTACGTGATGTTCTTCCAGATGGAGCTGCGCTTCGGCTTCGAGCACGCCGGCCTGCTCGCCGCGGCGGTGCTCGCCCTGCTCTGGACCTTCCGGTCCGTCGTCTGGCCGAGGGTGGTCTTCGGGCGCGAGCTCTCCTGCGACGACCGGGTGGTGGAGGCGCTGCAGGACTCGCTGGTGGTCGCCGCGTCGCTGGTGCAGGTGTGGCGCCTCCAGAGAGCGCTCCCCCGCCGGCCGGGGACGCGCTGGGTCCATGCCCACCCCCTGCTCCGGAGCCGTCCGAGCGTCGAGGCGCGCGTCCGCCGCCTGATGGATTATCGGCCCGACCCGCGCCGCGCCTGGCTCACCACGGCGCGCCGGACGCTGACCGCTGCGGCGCTGCTGTGGACCTCCCTGTTCCTCTGGAGCTACCACAGCTCCGAGGTGAGCTCCGAGCTGCGCGCCCAGCTTCGCGAGACCGCGCCCCCGCTCGTCCCGACGCGGCGGTAGCAGCACCCGCAGACCGCCCGCGGCGGAGAGGCTCCTGTCGGCCCTTTGTTACTACGTGGTGTAGTATCCAATCCATGAGGATCAGCAGCATGAAAGAGCGCATCATACGAGGGACGCTCCTCTTCGTCGGCGCGATCGTCGTCGCCGGGACACCGGCGACGGCGGGTGCCCAGTCGGCTTCCCGGCGGGCGAGCGCCGTCGCGCGGGCCACCGCCGACCGGCCCGTCGAGATCGAGCTGCGGAGCGCCGCGCGCGTGCTCGTGCCGGGCGATACGGCGGCCGTCGCGATCCGGCTCCGCCCGGAGCCCGGGTGGCACGCGTACTGGCGGCACGCGGGCGACGTGGGGAGCCCGCCCTCCGTGGAGTGGCGGCTCCCCGAGGGGTTCACGGCGGCCCCGCTCCGCTGGCCGGCGCCGGAGCTGATCGCGTCGCCGCCGCTCGCCAGCTACGGCTACGAGCGCGAGGTGCACCTGCTCGGTGCCGTCCACGTCCCGCGCACCGCGCGCGTCGGGTCGACCGCGACGCTCACGGGGACCGTCACGTGGGTGGTGTGCAAGGAGGAGTGCTTCTCCGCCGACGTGGACCTCGCCCTGACGCTCCCCGTGGCCGCGGCCCCGGTGGCCGACACCGCCGCCGCGCGCGCGTTCATGGCGGAGGACGCGCGCGTCCCGGTGCGCCGCGCCGACTGGGTGTTCCGCTCGGCGGTGGACGAGGGGGCGGTCGTGCTCCGCGTTCGCCCGCCCGAGGGGTCGGGCCTGCTCGCGGGCGGCGGCACGCCGCGCGTCCGGTTCTTCGTGGACTCGGCCGGCGTCATCGACCACGCCGCGCCGGCCGCGGTGCGCGTGGACGGCGACGCGCTGGAGCTCCGGCTCGCGCGCTCGCAGTACGCCGGCGGGACCCCGACCCGGCTGACGGGAGTGCTCGCGCTCGCGGGCCGGGGCAGCGGTGACGAGGGGCTCGCGGTCGAGGTGGACGCGCCGGTGGTGGGGATGGCGCAGCTCGCGCCGGCCGACGGGCCCACGGGTGCGAGCGGCGGGTGGCTCGCGCTCGCGACCGCCGGACTGCTCGCGCTCCTCGGCGGCACGCTGCTCAACCTGATGCCGTGCGTCCTCCCCGTGCTGTCGATCAAGGCGCTCGGCGTCGCCGAGGCGGCGGCGCACGACGGACGGACCGCGCGGCGCCACACGCTGCTCTTCGCCGCGGGCGTGCTCGCGTCGATGTGGGCGCTTGTGGGCGTGCTCCTCGCCCTGCGGGCGGCCGGCGCCGAGGTCGGGTGGGGCTACCAGCTCCAGAGCCCCGCCATGGTGGGCGCGCTCGCGCTGCTCGTGTTCGCCGCCGCGCTCAACATGGCCGGCGTCTTCGAGCTCGCGCCGGTGGGCGGCACGCTCTCGGTCGCCGCGGGGCGCACGCCGCCGGCCGCCGAGGCGTTCCTGAGCGGGGTCCTCGTCACCGCGCTCGCGACGCCCTGCTCCGCGCCGTTCCTCGCCGCCGCGGTGGCGTACGGGATCGCGGGCGGGGCGGCGACCGCCGTCGTCGTCTTCACCGCGCTCGGCCTCGGCCTGGTGTGGCCGCTCGCGCTCGTGGCCGCGGTGCCTCGCGTGCGCCGGTGGCTGCCGAGGCCCGGTGCGTGGATGGTGACGCTGCGACAGGTGCTCGCCTTCCCGCTGCTCGCGACCGTGGTGTGGCTCGCGTGGGTGCTCGGCCGGCAGGCCGGGACCGACGCGGTGGCGGCGCTGCTCGCCGCGCTGGTCCTGCTGGCGTTCGGCCTCTGGGCGCTCGGCCGCTTCGGGACGCTCGTCGCGTCGGCCGGCCGCCGCCGCGCCGCCCGGGGCGTCGCCCTCGCGGCCGGCGCGGGAGCGCTGGCGCTCGTGATCGCCGGCGCGAGCTCGGCGCCGCCGCGCGCCGCGGCGGCGGACGCAACGAGCCCGCCGGGCCAGGCCGCGGGCGAGCTCCCCTGGCGGCCGTACAGCCCGGCGGCGCTCGAGGCGCTGCGCGACAGCGGTCGCGTCGTGCTGCTCGACTTCACGGCCGACTGGTGTCTCACCTGCAAGGTGAACGAGCGCGTCGCCTTCGGCTCGGAAACCGTGCGCGCGTCGCTGCGCGCGCACGACGTCGCGCTCCTCCGCGCCGACTGGACGACGCGCGACCCCTCGGTCACGCGCGCCCTCGCGGCGTTCGATCGCAACAGCGTGCCGTTCGTCGTGCTCTACGGCCGCGACCGCGCCGCGGCGCCGGTCGTCCTCCCGACGCTCCTCACGCCGGGGATCGTCACGCGCGCGCTGGACGCGGCCGGCCGCGCGCCCGCTCTTTCCGCCGCGGCCGCGCGCTGACCGCCGCGGCCGCGCCCGACTCCACCCCTTCATCCCCTCGCCCAGGAGCCGCACCATGTCTCTCTCGAAACGTCGCAAGCTCTCGCTTCTCCTCGCCGGCCTCGCCGTCATCGTCATCGCACTCGCCGGGGCGGTGTTCGTCGCCCCGCACCTGGAACCCGAAGTCAAGCTGACGGCCGCTGAACTGAGCGCGGCGCCGAAGGTCGGCACAGCCGCTCCGGCGTTCACCGCGGTCGACACGCGCGGCGCCTCGCACTCGCTCGCGGCCTACCGCGGCCGGTGGGTGGTGCTCGAGTGGGTCAACCACGAGTGCCCGTACACGAAGAAGCACTACGCCTCCGTCGACGGCCGTCCCGGCAACACGCAGGCGATGCAGCGCGACTACGCGAGGCGCGTCGTGTGGCTCTCGGTCGTCTCCTCCGCGCCCGGAAAGCAGGGCTTCACGACGGCGGAGGAGGCGGACGAGCTGACGCGCGAGAAGGGGGCGGCGCCGACCGCCGTCGTCCGCGACACGGCCGGCACGCTCGGGCGGCTCTACGGCGCGCGGAACACGCCGCAGTACGCGATCATCGACCCGCAGGGGGTGCTTCGGTACGCGGGCGCCATCGACGACAGGCAGTCTTCCAGGGTCAAGGACATCGCGGGGGCGACGAACTACGTCCGCGCCGCGCTCGACGCCGGCCTCGCGGGGCGCCCCATCGCGGTCGCGCAGACGCAGCCCTACGGCTGCGACGTGAAGTACTGATCGTGCCCACGAGCCGCTGCCGTCGGGGTGCCATGGCGAATTCCGTCGCGTACGTCCGGTCCACACTGGCGGGTCGGTTCCTCGCCGCCCTGTCCGTGGCGCTGCTTGGCTGCGGTGCCCAGCCGCACGCGGACGCGGCCGGAGCACCCGGCGCCGACACATCTGCATCGCCCGTCGCCGCACGGGCGTTCCTCTCGACGCTCGACGCCAGGCAGCGCGCCGTCGTCTCATTTCCGTTCGATGATCCGGAGCGTACCCGGTGGGCGTACGTGCCGCAGGAGCACGCCGGCATCCCGCTGCGGGCGCTGAATGCCGAGCAACGTGCAGCAGCGTTCGGGCTGCTGGGCACCGGTCTGAGTGAGCGCGGCACCAGGCTCGCGCACGGCGTCATCGAGCTCGAAGGCACCCTCCGTGAGCTGGAAGGAGCGGTGAGTCGTCTCGTCGGGCCTCGGCGCGATCCGGAGCTCTACTACCTGGCACTCTTCGTCGGGCCCGGTGGTGCGCCCCCCTGGGGCTGGCGATTCGAGGGCCATCACCTCTCGGTGAACGTCACGGATCTCGGCCCGCACGGCCAGATCGTCGCCCCACTGTTCATGGGCGCGAACCCGGCGCGCGTCCCCAGCGGCCCCGGTGAAGGGCTTCGACTGCTCGCGGCGGAAGAGGACCTCGCCTTCGAGCTGCTGCACATGCTCGATCCGCACCAGCGCGCCCGCGCCACCATCGCCGCGCAGCCATTCGGGGACGTCGTCACCCGCAGCGATCCCACGGTGAGACCGATGGCCTTCGCCGGCCTGCCCGCGGGCGAGATGACAATTGCCCAGCAGCGGCAACTGCGTCGGCTGCTCGGAGTGTACGCCGGACGGATGTCCGACTCGTCGGCACGCGGGCAGCTGCGGCGAATCGACGATGCCGGGTTCGAGCGCCTGCACTTCGCCTGGGCTGGTGCGCACCAGCCCCGCCGGCCCCACTACTACCGCATCCACGGGCCTACCGTACTGGTGGAGTACGACAACTCGCAGGGCGGCGCGAACCACATCCACACCGTCTGGCGCGACCTGGAGAACGATTTCGGAGGTGATCTGCTGAGGAGGCACTATGCACGGCAGCCTCACCCCACTGAACCCGTCCCTAAGGAGGCCGGCAGATGAAAACGACGAAGGCGGAGATCCGGATGATCGACCAGCACAGGGTTCGCCGCGGCCTTGCCGCGCTCCCACTCCTCGGCACCGCGGCGGCGCTGCTGCTCGCCACGGCCGCGAGGGCGCAGCAGGGTCCGGGAGGCGCGCCGCCCCCCGACCGGTCCACCCCCGTCCAGGCGAACGAGCTTCGCGAGACCTGGAACGACCGGGTGAGCCAAGGTCCTCCGGTAGGCGCCTTCGGGGAGTTCGACGGATGGAGCATGGGCGCCGCCATGCCCCTCGCCCGGTCCGAGCATGCGGTCGCGGAGATGGGCGGCAAGGTGTGGGTGCTCGGCGGCTATCCGCCCGGGCGGCTCCCCTCCGACCTCGTCCAGGTCTACGATCCGGCCACGAGCCGCTGGTCGCTCGGCCCGCGCCTGCCCCGGCCGATCCACCATACCCACGCCGCGGCCGTGGGCGGCAAGCTCTACGTGATCGGCGGCGAGATCGACGGCGCGAGCACGGGACGGCCGGAGACGTTCGTGGCGAACACGTGGGTCCACGATCCGGCGGTCGGCGGCTGGGTGGCGCGCGCGCCGATGCCGACCGCGCGGAGCGGCGGCGGCAAGGCGGTGATCGACGGCAAGATCTACGTGGCCGGCGGGCGCCCGCCCGGGGGCTCCGCCTTCGAGGTCTACGACCCGGCGACCGACACGTGGGAGAAGCTTCCGGATCTGCCGACCCAGCGCAATCACCTGGCGATGGTCGCGCTGAACGGGAAGATCATCGTCGCCGGCGGCCGCTTCGGCCCGGGCGCCGGCGCCGAGCGGACCGACGTGGTCGAGATCTACGATCCCGCGACCCGCCGCTGGACGCGGGGCGCGCCGCTTCCGGCGCCCCGGGGGGGGATCACCGGCGCGGCCCAGGCAGGCTGCATGTTCGTCTTCGGCGGCGAGGGCGAGCGGACCCACGTGCTGGGGCTGACGCCCACCGTCTACGGCTACGATCCCCGCGCCGACCGCTGGACCGCGCTGCCGGATCTCCCCATCGCCGTCCACGGCCTCAAGGGTACCGCGGTGATCGGCGGCCGGATCTTCCTGCCGGGCGGCGGGATCACGCTGGGAGGAAATTCCGGCACCAACGCCATGCAGGTATACCGGCCTACCATGCGCTGCGAGTGATCAGCATCCCAGGCTCCTGAGCTCCTGCGCCCGAGCGCGGCTCACCGGCACCCGCCGCCCGTTGACGAGCTCAGCCTCGAGCCTCCCACGAGAGTCCCGCTTGAACGCGCGGACGTGGTCGAGATTCACGATGTGTGCGCGATGGACGCGAACGAAACGCTTGGGATCGAGTCGCTCTTCGAGCCGACTCAGCGAAAGGCTCAACGGGTGGCGCGCGCGCGTGGTATGGGCGATCACGTAATCACTGTCCGCCTCGAACCACGCAACCTCCGTGATCAGCAGAGGTACGAGGCTGCCTCCCGTGCGGACGAACAGGCGGCTGATCGGCCCGCTGGCGAGCGCGCTCGTCAGCCGCTCGAGCGCGCCGACGCCGACCGGTTCGCCGATCGCCGCGCGAACGCGCTCCATCGCCGCCGACAGCCGGGAGCGACCAAAGGGTTTCAGCAGGTAGTCCACCGCGCCCAGCTCGAATGCGCTGACCGCGTGCTGCGAGAACGCAGTCGTGAAGATGATGAACGGCTGATGCTCGAGGCGCGGCACGACCTCGGTGCCGAGCAGCCCCGGCATCTGCACGTCGAGAAAGACGAGCTCCGGCCGCAGGCGATTGATTTCCTCCACCGCGACGTCTCCGTCTGCCGCTTCACCCACCACCTCCACCCACTCGAACGCAGTGAGCATCGCGCGAAGCCCTTCGCGCGCGAGCGGCTCGTCGTCCACGACCAGCGTTCGAACTTTCATGCCTTGACCTGCGCGCGTGGGACTACGAGCACCGCCTCGTAGCTTCCGTCTTCCCGCGCGCTGCACGTCAGTCGCGCTGCATCTCCATACAGCAGCTTGAGACGCTCGCGCAGGCGCGACAGCCCCGTGCCAGTCTCGTTGTCCAGCCTGCCAGGCCGTTTGGGGCCGCTCATGTTGCGCACGGAGAGTGATAACTGAGAAGTCGTGCGTGCAGCGGTGACGACGATCTCCGTCGGTGCGGCGCGCCGGGACGCTCCGTGACGGACCGCGTTCTCGACGAGTGTCTGCAGTGCGAACGGCGGAACGCGCTCGTCGAGGAAGTCCTGATCCACGTCGGCGCTGACCGATAGCCTGTCGCCGAAGCGGATGCGCTCGACCTCCAGGTAGCGCGAAACGAAGCTCCATTCGTCGTCGAGCGTCACCTCGTCGCGCTCCTCCTCGAGCGCCGTCCGGAGGAGGGAGGCGATCAGCTCTGCGGCCTCTTCTGCGCGCGCGGGATCCAGCGGGATGAGCTGCACCACCGCGTGCAGTGCGTTGAAGAGAAAGTGCGGGTGGAGCTGCGCCCGCAGGGCCGCCAGCTGCGCTCGCACCGCGTCGGCCTCGATGCGCGCGGTCCGGGCCCGTCCTTCCACCGAGTATCCGATCCCCACTACGACCGCGTACAGCAGAAGGCTGATCGAGGGAAGCTCCGATGGAAGCTCCACCAGGCGCCACGCGGTGCGGGTGTGCAGCAGGCTCCCGGTGAACAGGCTTTCGACCGCGATCGTGAGAAGGGTCCACAGAACACCGAAGGCCACCGCTACGACCACGTGCAGGAGGACGAAGCTGTAGCGGAACGGCCGCGGCCACGGCGTCCGGCGCACGAAACGGTAGAGAAGGAAGGCCGCGAGCGCACCCGTCGTCAGCTGGCTCACGGCGGCGGCCAGCTCCCCCGGGTACCACTGCCCGAGAAATCGCGGAGCCTGGAACATGAATGCGTACGGAGCCAAGGAGAATCCGTCTGTCGAGGGTGCCGTTGCCGGCATGCGGAAAAGGCGCGGGAGTCCCTACGAACATTATGCGGGGATCGAGGCCGCAGCGGGAGTGACCCGGCTCTCCGTTCAGGGTGCCGGATCTACCGTTCGCCGGAAATGCGCTCTCCTGTCTTCAGGCGACGACTTACCATGCCCTGAACGACGAGCCCGATGCCAACAACAGGAGACAACAAAAGTGCTGAGCCTTCAGGACGTCAGCCACGTCTACGCCAACGGCACGCGCGCCCTGGATCACGTCACGCTGTCGATCCCGCGCGGCATGTACGGCCTCCTCGGGCCCAACGGTGCCGGCAAGTCGACGCTGATGCGGACCATCGCGACGCTGCAGACTCCGACCGAGGGCACGATCCGCTTCGGCGACGTCGACGTGGTCGCCGAGCCGGAGAAGCTGCGGCGCACGCTCGGCTACCTGCCGCAGGACTTCGGCGTCTACCCGCGCATCTCCGCGTACGACATGCTCGACCACCTGGCGGTGCTCAAGGGGATCGCCACGCCGGCCGACCGCAGGACGACCGTCGAGACGCTCCTCCACCAGGTGAACCTCTGGGACGTCCGGAAGAAGGCGCTCGTCGGGTTCTCCGGCGGCATGCGCCAGCGCTTCGGCATCGCGCAGGCGCTCATCGGAAACCCCGGGCTGATCATCGTCGACGAGCCCACCGCCGGCCTCGATCCGGAGGAGCGGAACCGCTTCCTGAACCTGCTCGCCGAGATCGGCGAGAACGTCGTCGTGATCCTCTCGACCCACATCGTCGAAGATGTTTCGGACCTCTGCACCCGGATGGCCGTGCTGGTCGACGGCCGCGTCCAGCTCGAGGGGGCGCCGCTCGAGCTGATCGGCGCCACCCGGGGAAGGATCTGGATGAAGACGATAGAACGCAGCGCCCTCCCGCAGCATCGGGAGCGGTACGAGATCCTTTCCACCCGGCTCTTCGCCGGGAACACGATCCTGCACGTCCTTTCCGACCGCGACCCGGGCGACGGCTTTGCGTGCGTCGAAGGCGGCCTCGAAGACGTGTACTTCTCGACCCTGCTCCGCGCGCGGCGCGCCGCCTGAGGCAGAAGCGATGCTGACTCAGATTGCTCGATTCGAGGCGCGCTATGTCCTTCGCAACCCGCTGTTGTGGGTGACGGCCATCGCGACCTTCGCGCTGCTCTTCGCCGGGATGAGCGTCGACGGATTCGACCTCGGCAACGAGGGCGGCCTGTTGAAGAACGCGGCCTATGCGACCCTGCGCAACTACGTGGTCGTTTCGGTCTTCTACATGTTGGTGACGACCGCGTTCGTCGCCAGCGCCGTTCTCCGCGACGACGAGACGGGGTTCGGCCCGATCATCCGTTCGACCGGGATCACGAAGCTCGAATACGTGCTCGGACGCTTCCTCGGCGCCTTCGCGGTCGCGGCCATCTGCATGCTCGCTCTGCCGCTCGCGGCACTGCTCGGATCGGTGATGCCATGGGCGCCTGCCGCGCAGCTCGGACCCAACCGGCTGGTCGACCATCTCTACGGCTACTTTCTGGTCGCGCTTCCGAACCTGTTCATCCACGGCGCCATCTTCTTCGCGCTGGCGACACTCACCCGCTCGATGATGGCGGGCTACCTCGGCGTCGTCGGCTTCGTCGCCGGCTTCTTCATCCTGCAGGAGGGGTCCCAGGGGCGGATGACCGTGGCGATCGCCGAGCCGTTCGCCGGGCGCGCGCTCAAGGACGCCGTCCGATACTGGACCGTCGCCGAGCGGAACGTGATGCTCCCGGAAGTCACCGGGAGTCTGCTCTACAATCGACTTCTCTGGAGCGGGATCGCCCTTCTCTGCCTTGCGCTGGGCTGCACCGCCTACCGCTTCGCCGATCGGGGGATGTCGAAACGCGAGCGAAAGCGATTCAAGCTCACACGGTTGTCGGGCGCGGAGGCGGATCGCGCCTTCGCGGCCCTCTCTCTCCCAGCTCCCGGACACGGGTCCAGGGCGTTGCGCGCGCTGCTCTGGATGCGCACCCGGTTCGAGGTCAGGCAGGTCGTTCTGAGCCCGGCCCTGGTCGTGGTCCTGGCGTGGGGAATCATCACCACGTTCTACGCCTTGTCCTCGCGGGATGATGCCGGACGGCCGACCTACCCGACGACGTTGACGCTGATCCCGCACATCGCCGATGCATTCGCGCAGATCCTGCTGGTCATCGCCATCTTCTACGCGGGCGAGGTCGTGTGGCGCGAGCGCGACCGGCGAATCCACGAGATCGTCGACGCCACACCGATGCCGACCTGGGCGTACGTGGTGCCGAAGACGGTGGCGATGGGGATCGTGCTGGTGGCGGTGGTGCTGACCAACGTCGCCGCGTCGATCGTCTTCCAGCTCTCTTCGGGATTCACCCGGGTCGAGCTCGGAAAGTATCTGCTATGGTACGTGCTGCCGGCGACCTGGGACATGCTCCTCCTGGCGGCGCTGGCCGTCTTCGTTCAGGCGCTCAGCCCTCACAAGATCATCGGCTGGGCCGTCATGGTTGGGTTCCTGCTCTGGAAAGCGCTGAACAAGGCGGTCGATCACAACCTGCTGAACTACGGTGCGACCCCCGGCATGCCGCTCAGCGACATGAACGGCGCCGGCTCGTTCTGGTGGGGTGCGTGGACGGTCCGCGTCTACTGGGGAGCGTTCGCCGTCCTGCTGCTCCTGGCCGCGCACCTCCTCTGGAGGCGAGGCACCGAGATCCGGCTGCGGCCGAGGCTCGCCGCGGTGCGGCGGCGGCTGAGGGGAGCGGCGGGCCGGGTCGCGGCCGCGACGCTCGTGGTCTTCGCCGGCACCGGCGCGTACGCGTTCTACAACATCAACATTCTGAACGATTACCGCTCCCCGCTCGCCAATCTGAGGCGGCAGGCAGAGCTGGAGAGAAAATACTGGAAGTACCACGACCTTCCGCAGCCCTCGATCGCGCGCATGACCGTGTCCATCGACCTGTATCCCGAGGAGCGGCGGGCGGTGACCAGGGGACGCTACCTGCTCCGCAACGAGTCGGCGCAGCCGATCAGCGACATCCACCTGCGGCTGATGCCCGACGACCTGGAGCTCACCGGCGCGGCGGTCGACGCCGCGCGACTGGTGCTCGACGACCGTGAGCACGCCTATCGCATCTTCCGCCTCGACTCGCCCATGCGGCCGGGCGAGGAGCGTGTCCTGACCTTCGAGACGCGGCGCTGGCATCGCGGCTTTCGCAACGGGCCTCCCAACACGAGGCTGGTCGAGAACGGCACCTTCCTGGCCAAGGACGAGCTCACGCCCGTCATCGGGATGAGTCGCGCGGGCACGCTGGAGGATGCCACCGCGCGTCGCTACTTCCGGTTGCCCGAACGCGGCGGGAGGGCGAAGCTGGAGGACCGCTCCGCGACCGCGACGGCTGGCGACCACGGTGGATGGACGACGGCGGACATCACGCTGTCGACGACGGCGGACCAGACCCCGATCGCTCCGGGCCGGAAGGTCTCGGACGTCACGCGCGGAGGCAGGCGCATCGCCCGCTTCGTGTCGGAGGCGCCGATCCGCGAGAGATTCTCCGTCCAGTCGGCGCGCTACGCGGAGAAGCATCGCCGGCACGCCGGAGTCGATTTCGCCGTCTACTACCACCCCGCGCACGCGTGGAACGTCGACCGGATGCTCGACGCGCTGGCGCCGTCGCTCGACTATTACCAGGCGAGCTTCGGCCCGTACCAGTTCGACCACCTGCGGATCCTCGAGTATCCGGGGTACGCGAACTTCGCGCAGGCCTTCGCCGGCACCATCCCCTATTCGGAGACGTACGGGTTCATCGCCGACTTCCGGGACCCGAAGACCGTCGACCACGTCACGGCGACGACCGCGCACGAGCTGGCGCACCAGTACTGGGCGCACCAGGTGACGGGAGCCGACATGGAGGGCTCGATGGTGCTGTCCGAGACGCTCGCCAACTACTCCGCGATGATGATGCTGCGGAAGCTCGGCGGCGAGGACCAGATGCGTCAGGGGCTCCGGTACATGCTCGACCGCTACCTCGCATGGCGCTCGGCCGGGTCCGTGAACGAGCCGCCCCTCGCGCGCGTCGAGAGCGAGGCATGGATCGGCTACCAGAAGGGAGCGCTCGCGATGCACCTGCTGCAGGAGCGCATGGGCGAGGAGCGGGTCAACCGGGCGCTGAGGACCCTGCTGCAGCGCTACCGGTTCAAGGGCGCGCCGTACCCCCGCTCGCTCGACCTCGTCGAGGCGCTGCGCGCCGAGGCCAGGACGACCGAGGAGCAGAACCTGATCACCGACCTCTTCGAGCGGGTCGTCCTCTACGACCTGAAGGTCGCCGAGCCCACCGCCGTCCGGCGCGCGGACGGCAAGTGGGACGTCACGGTGCCGGTCGAGGCGAAGAAGTACTCCGTCGACCGACGCGGCGCCGAGACGGAGACGGCGCTCGCCGAGCGCATCGAGGTGGGCCTCTTCACCGAGCACCCGGGCCTCGACGCCTTCGGCGCGAAGCACGTGATCGTCATGGAGCGCCGGTCCATCCGCTCCGGAGCGCAGGTCCTGAGGTTCGTGACCGACCGGAGGCCGACCCACGCCGGCATCGATCCCTACAACTACTACATCGACCGGAACTCGGGCGACAACGTGCGGCCGCTCGCAGACCCCGGCTAGGTGCGCCGCCGGTAAGCGGCGCCCTCCTCAACCCGGCGGCGGCGGCGCAGAGGGATCGTCCGTCGCGAAGGAGCGCAGCCTGCCGAGCACGCGGATCAGGCGCGCGTTGGTGCCCATGTCGTTGTACCACTCCCAGATGCGCACCTCCTCGCCCCCCGCCCGGATGGTGAGCCCCGAGGCGCTTTCGTCCGGCACGGGCGGCCTGGGCGGGGTGCGCTGCTCCCAGGCGGCAAGCTCCACCAGCAGCTGGATGACGGCCCGTACCGAGTCGGGGGGGATCGTTCCCCGCCGCTCCGAAAAGCCGGTGCGGGGATCGACGGTTCTCGACTGCACCGTGCCGTGCGCCGTCAGCGAGATCGTGGTGCCGCCGTGCATCCCGTGCATGTCGCTGTACGTCACCACCAGGTCCGCGGGGATCTCCGCGCCCCCCGCGGCCGCCCGCAGCGTACGCTCGACGACGCCGGGCTCCGGCACCGGCTGCTGAACGGGCCTGGTGGGCACGCAGGCGCAGAGCAGCACGGAAAGAACGGCGAGCCGCAGCGGTCCTGGGAACATCGTCTCCTCGGCGGGGCGGGGCGGCGGCAACCAAACGTTCGCCGGACAGGCTACGCGCGGGCAACGGACCGTGCAAGCACTCCGCATCGACGCCCTGTCCTGGCGGCCGGGCGAAGCTTGAACCAACTCCCTGAGTATCGTATACTTAGATGGATTTAGGCGTCCTCCCGGGAGCGCTTATTTCCAGACTAATAAAGAGTAAAACCAGCCGGAGCGCTGGTTCTCGGGTGCGGCTCGCATCCGGAGACCGCCTCACACCACACGGCCTCCGTACCGATGCCGAATCCGCGCCAAGCATCCACGCTCGGAGAGCTGCTCCGCCTGCGGGCGGACGACGACCCGGCCCGGGTCGCCTACACCTTCCTGCTCAACGGGGAGACGGAGGAGGGGCACCTCACCTACGGCGGGCTCGACCTGCGCGCCCGCGCCGTCGCCGCCCGGCTCCAGGCGCTCGGCGCCCGGGGGGAGCGCGCGCTCCTCCTCTACCCGCCGGGGCTGGAGTACGTCGCCGCCCTCTTCGGCTGCTTCTACGCCGGGGTGGTCGCCGTTCCCGCCTACCCTCCGCGCCGCAACCGGACCGATCCCCGTCTGCAGAGCATCGTCGCCGACTGCCGGCCCACGCTGGCGCTCACCACCCGGGAGCTGCTGAGCGAGGCGGAGCGGCTGTGCGCGCATACGCCGGAGCTGGCCGGCCTGCGCTGGATGGCGACGGAAGATGTCCCCGACGGGGAGGCGGAGGGGTGGCGGGACCCGCAGGCGCGCGGCGAGACGCTGGCCTTCCTCCAGTACACCTCGGGCTCGACGGCCGCGCCCAAGGGGGTGATGGTCTCGCACGGCAACCTGCTGCACAACTTCGCGCTGATCGAGGCGTTCTGCGGCTACACGCCCGAGACCCGCTCGGTGATCTGGCTCCCGCCGTACCACGACATGGGGCTGATCGGCGGCATCCTCCAGCCGCTCTTCACCGGGTACTGGGCGGCGCTCTTCTCCCCCGTGGCCTTCATCCAGCGCCCGGCGCGTTGGCTGGAGGCCGTCTCGCGCTACCGGGCCACCAGCAGCGGCGGGCCCAACTTCGCCTACGAGCTGTGCGTGCACGCGGTGCGCGACGAGGAGCGGGCGGGGCTGGACCTGAGCCGGTGGGAGATCGCCTTCAACGGGGCCGAGCCGGTGCGGGCCGAGACGCTGCGGGCCTTCGCGGAGACGTTCGCGGAGTGCGGGTTCCGGGAGAGCGCGTTCTACCCGTGCTACGGGCTGGCCGAGGCGACGCTGATGGTCACCGGGAGCCGCCCGGCGGAGGTTCCGATGGAGCGCGCGGTAGACCTGGAGGCGCTGGGGGAGGGCAAGGTTCGCGAGGCGGAGGGGCGCTACCGCCTGGTGAGCAGCGGGCGGAGCGCGGCGTCGCAGCGGGTGATCGTCGTGGACCCGGCGACGCTGCGCGAGTGCCCGGCCGACCGGGTGGGGGAGGTGTGGGTGTCGGGCCCGAGCGTGGCGCACGGGTACTGGGGGCGCACGGAGGAGACGGCCGAGACCTTCTCCGCGTACGAGGCGGGGAGCGGGGAAGGGCCCTTCCTGCGCACAGGGGACCTGGGGTTCCTGGACGGGGGGGAGCTCTTTATCACCGGGCGCCTCAAGGACCTGATCGTCATCCGCGGGCGCAACCACTACCCGCAGGACGTCGAGCAGACGGCGCTGCGCAGCCACCCGGGACTGCGCGCGGGGAGCGGGGCGGCGTTCAGCGTGGACCGGGACGGGGAGGAGCGCCTGGTGGTGGTGCAGGAGGTCTCGCGCCAGGCGGCGGCCGGAGTGGACGTGGAGGAGGTGGCGTCGGCGATCCGGCGGGCGGTCGCGAGCGAGCACGGGGTGCAGGTGCACGCGGTGGCGGTGGTGCGCCCGGGGGGCGTACCGAAGACCACGAGCGGGAAGGTGCAGCGGAGGGAGTGCCGGGCGAGGTTCCTGGCCGGGGAGCTGCCGCTGGTGGGGGTGAGCGTGCGGGAGGAGGCGGAGGGCGTCCGGCGCCCGGACCCGGTGGGAATCACGCGGGAGGCCCTGGAGGCTGCGGGGCCCGGGGAGCGGCAGGCTCTGCTGGAGGATCTCCTGGTGGAGCAGGCGGCGCGGGTGCTGGGGGTGGACCCCGCGCGGGTGGACCGGGAGCAGCCGCTGGTGGCGCTGGGTATGGACTCGCTGCGCGCGATGGAGCTGAAGGGCGCGCTGGAGACGAGTCTGGGCGCGCCGGTATCCATCTCTTCGTTGCTGGACGACACGCGGATCGACCGGCTGGCGGCGGACCTCCTCCAGGAGGTGTTCCTCACGGACGCCGCCGTGCCCGTGGAAACGGTGGAGGGAGACGCTCCGCTCTCGTTCGCGCAGGAGCGGCTCTGGTTCCTGGAGCGGCTGCGGCCAGGGAGCGCGGCGTACAACCTGGCCGGGGGACTGCGCCTGCGGGGCGCCCTGGACGTGTCCGCGCTGCGGCGGAGCCTGGAGGAGATCGTGCGCCGGCACGAGACCCTGCGCACCGTATTCGCGGAAGTGGAGGGGCGGCTCGTGCAGCGGGTCCTCCCCGCCGGGGCGTTCCCGCTGCCGGAGGTGGAGCTGTCGCGCATGCCCCCGGAGCGGCGGGAGGAGGTGGCGCGGCGCACGGCGGAGGAGGTGGCGCGCACGCCGTTCGACCTGGAGGCGGGACCGCCGTTCCGGGCGCGGCTGCTGCGGCTGGCGGCCGACGAGTCCCTGCTGGTGCTGGGGCTGCACCACATCGCCGGCGACGGGTGGTCGGCCGGGGTGCTGGTGCGCGAGCTGGGCGCCCTCTACCCGGCGCTGCTCGGCGGAGGGCGCTCCCTCCTGCCGCCGCTCCCCACACGGTACGCCGACTGGGCGCTGCGGCAGCGCGCGGGGCTGCGCGACAGGGCGCTGGAGGCGCAGCTCGCCTACTGGAGGGAGCGCCTGCGCGGGGTGGCGCCGCTCCCGCTCCCGACCGACCGGCCGCGTCCGCCGGTGCAGAGCTTCCGGGGCGCGACCCACCGCTTCGAGGTCCCCGGCGCGGTGATGGACGGCATGCGCTCCCTCGCCCGCAGCGAGGGAGCGACGCTCTTCATGACGCTCCTGGCCGCGTGGGACCTCCTGCTCTCGCGCTACTCCGGGGAGGGCGACGTGGCGGTGGGGACCGCCGTCTCCAGCCGCGACCGGGCCGGGGTCGCCGGACTCGTCGGCCTCTTCGTCGACACCCTGGTGCTGCGGGTGGAGGTGGTGCCGGAGGAGGGCTTCCGCGCGCTCCTGGCGCGTGCGCGCACGACGGCGCTGGAGGCCTTCGACCGGCGGGACCTGCCCTTCGAGCGGCTGGTGGAGGAGGTGCAGCCCGAGCGCGACCTGAGCCGGAACCCGCTCTTCCAGGTGATGCTCGCGCCGCAGAACACCGCGCTGGAGCCGGTGGAGCTCCCGGGAGCGACCCTGGTCCCCGAGCCGCTGGACGCGGGCGCCGCGATCCTCGACCTCACTCTCTACACCTGGGAGCGGAGCGACGGTGGGCTGGATGCGGGGCTGGAGTACGCGGCCGACCTGTTCGAGGCGGGCACCATCGAGCGCATGGCCGCGCACCTGGTCCAGGTGCTGCGCGCCGTGGCCGCCGACCCGGATCGCGCAGTGGCGGAGGTCCCGCTCCTCCTCCCGGCGGAGCGCGCGCAGCTGCTGGAGGAATGGACCGCCACCGGGCGTGCCTGCCCGGAGCGCTCCCTGCACGAGCTGTTCGCGGAGCAGGCGGCCCGCACCCCGGACGCCGCGGCGCTGCGCTTCGAGGGCCGGTCGACCTCGTACGCGGAGCTGGATCGGAGCGCGAACCGGCTGGCCCACCACCTCCGCGCGCTCGGCGTCGGCCCCGAGGCGCGCGTGGGGCTCTGCGTGGAGCGGACCCCGGAGATGGTGGCGGCGATGCTGGGCGTGCTCAAGGCGGGCGGCGCCTACGTCCCGCTGGACCCCGCGTATCCGGCCGAGCGCCTGGAGTACATGCTGGAGGACGCGGGCGCGGCAGTGGTGGTGTCGCAGGCGCACCTGGCGGAGCGCCTCCCGCCCGGCGTCCCGCGCCTTCTCCTGGACGCGGAGGCGGAGCGCATCGCCGCGCACCCCGACACGGCTCCCGAGGGCGCGGCGGAGCCCGGAAGCCTGGCGTACGTGCTGTACACCTCGGGCTCCACGGGCCGCCCCAAGGGGGTGCAGGTGGAGCACCGCAGCGCCTCGCAGGTCGTGCACTTCCTCCGCGACGTGGTGCGTCCGGAGGACCGCGCCGCCGTGCTGGGCTCCACCTCCGTCTCCTTCGACGTGTCGGTGGGGGAGATCTTCGGGACGATCTGCTGGGGCGGGACGCTGGTGCTGGTGGAGAGCGTCCTGGAGCTGCCGCGAGTGGCGGACGAGGGCGTGAGGCTGGTGGTGACCGTCCCCAGCGCCGTGGCGGAGCTGCTGCGCGTCGGCGGCATCCCGGAGAGCGTACGGGCCTTCGACCTGGCCGGCGAGGCGCTCCCCGCCTCGCTGGCGCGGGAGCTGTACGCCCTCCCGGGGACCGAGCGGGTGCTCAACCTGTACGGCCCCACCGAGGACACCGTCTACTCCACCTGGAGCGAGGTGGAGCGGGGCGCCGAGCGGGTGCGCATCGGGCGCCCCGTTCCCGGCTCGTGGGCGTACGTGCTCGACCCGGCCGGGAACCCCGCTCCGGTAGGGGTCGCCGGGGAGCTGTGCCTGGGCGGAGCCGGCACCGCGCGCGGCTATCACGGCCGTCCCGACCTGACGGCGGAGCGGTTCGTCCCCGATCCGTTCTCGGCCGTGCCGGGCGCGCGGATGTACCGCACCGGCGACCGCACCCGCTGGCGGGCGGACGGGGAGCTGGAGTACCTGGGCCGGATCGACCAGCAGGTCAAGGTGCGCGGCTTCCGCATCGAGCCCGCCGAGGTGGAGAGTGCCCTCCTCCAGCACCCCGCGGTGCGCCACGCCGTGGTGGCCGCCCGGGACGATAAGCGTCTGGTGGCGTACGTGGTCGCGGCGGACGACGCGCCACCGACCGCCGGGGAGCTGCGCGCCTGGCTGCGGCTGGTCCTTCCCGAGCACATGGTCCCCTCCGCGTTCGTGGCGCTGGACGCGCTTCCGCTCACCCCCAGCGGCAAGACCGACCGCCGCGCGCTCCCCGAGCCGGAGCAGGACGCCGCGGCGTTCGTGGCGCCGCGGACGGGGACGGAGGAGGTGCTGAGCGGGATCTGGGCGGAGGTGCTGGGGCTGGAGCGGGTGGGGGTGGAGGAGAGCTTCTTCGACCTGGGCGGCCACTCGCTGCTGGCCATGCAGGTGGTCTCGCGGGTGCGGCAGGCATTCGGGGTGGAGGTGCCGCTGCGGTCCCTCTTCCAGGCTCCCACGGTGGCCGCGCTGTCCGCGCGCGTCGAGGCGCTGGGCGGCGCGGGCGCCGAGCCGCCGATCGTGCCGGTGCCGCGCGGGGCATCGCTCCCGCTGTCGTTCGCGCAGCAGCGGCTCTGGCTGGTGGACCGGCTGGAGCCCGGGAGCGCCGCCTACAACATGGCGGGGGCGCTGCGCCTGCGCGGCCCGCTGGACGCCGCGGCGCTGCGGGCCGGTCTGGACGCGCTGGTGGAGCGGCACGAGACGCTGCGCACCACGTTCGCCGAGCGGGACGGCGAGCCCGTGCAGGTGATCCGCGAGCCCGCGCCCGTCGCGCTCTCCATGCTCGACCTGCGCGGCGTCGCGGACCCGCTCCGGGAGGCGGAGCGCCTGGCCGGCGAGGAGGCGCTGCGCCCCTTCGACCTGGCGCGGGGCCCGCTCCTGCGCGCCACGCTCCTGCGCCTGGCGGAGGACGACCACGTCCTCTGCTTCACCCTGCACCACATCGTCGCCGACGGCTGGAGCCTGCGGGTGCTGGTGCGCGAGCTCTCGGCCGTCTACGCCGGAGCGCGCCTGCCGGAATTGCCGGTCCAGTACGCGGACTTCGCCGTCTGGCAGCGGGGCCGGCTGAGCGGCGAGGTGCTGGAGGCGCAGCTGGCCTGGTGGCGCGAGCGGCTGGCCGGAGCCCCGCCGCTGCTGGAGGTCCCCACCGACCGGCCGCGGACGCCGGGCCCGGACGCGCGCGCGGGGACCCACCGGCTCGCCCTCGCCCCGGAGACCACCCGTGCGCTGCGGGCGCTCGGGCGGCGCGAGGGGGCGACGCTGTTCATGACGCTGCTCACCGGCTGGCAGGCGCTGCTGGACCGCTGGGCGGGGCAGGAGGACGTGGTGGTGGGGAGCCCGGTGGCGGGGCGGACGCGGAGGGAGACGGAAGGGGTGGTCGGGTTCTTCGTCAACCTGCTGGCGCTGCGCGCCGACCTGTCGGGCGACCGCACCTGGGCGGAGCTGGTCGGGCGGACCCGCGAGGCGGCGCTGGGCGCGTACGCGCACCAGGACCTCCCCTTCGAGCGCCTGGTGGAGACCCTCGGGGTGGAGCGCAGCCTCACCCACACCCCGCTCTTCCAGGTGACGTTCGCGCTCGAGCGCTCCGCCGCGCACGACGGGCTCGCGCTCGGAGAGGTGGCGGTCGAGCCGTTCGGGACGGAGGCCAGGGTCGCCAAGTTCGACCTGGAGCTGACGCTGTCGGAGGAGGACGAGGGGCTGCGCGGCGAGCTCCTCTTCCGCCGTGCGCTCTTCGACGCGGGAACCGTCGAGCGGATGGCCGGTCACCTGGAGACCGTCCTGGAGGCCATGGCGGCCGCGCCCGGGGAGCGATGCTCGGCGCTGTCGCTGCTGCGCGGGGCGGAGCGCGAGCAGGTGCTGGAGGCGTGGAACGCCACCGCCGCCGACGTGCCGGAGGTGTGCGTGCACGACCTCTTCGTCGCGCAGGCGGCGCGCGCGCCGGAGGCGGTCGCGGTGACCTGGGGCGGGGCGACGCTCGGCTACGCCGAGCTGGAGCGGCGCTCGGGCGCGCTCGCCCGGCGGCTGCGGGCGCGCGGGGTGGGCCCCGAGGTGAGCGTCGGGGTCTGCCTGGAGCGGGGGCCCGGGCTGCTGGTCGGCCTGCTCGGTGTGCTCCGCGCCGGGGGGGCGTACGTGCCGCTGGACCCGTCGTACCCGCGGGAGCGGCTCGCGTACATGCTGGCCGACGCCCGGGTGCCGGTGCTCCTCACCGAGGAGGGGCTCGCCTCCACCCTCCCCGAGCACAGGGCGGAGACCGTGCTCCTCGACGGCACCGACGCTGACGGCGAGGGGCCAGCCGCCGATCCGCGGAACTCTGCGTACGTGATCTACACCTCCGGCTCCACCGGCCGGCCCAAGGGCGTGGTGGTGGAGCACGCGGCCGTGGTGAACCTCCTCGCCGCCATGCAGCGTCGGCTCTCCCTGGGCCCGGCGGACGAGCTGCTGGCGGTCACCCCGCTCTCCTTCGACATCTCCGCCCTGGAGCTGTTCCTCCCGCTGAGCGTGGGCGGCACGGTGGTGCTGGCGGACACCGCGACCGCGTCCGACGGCGCGCGCCTGCGCGACGCCCTGGCGGAGATCCGCCCCAGCGTGATGCAGGCTACTCCCGCGACCTGGCAGATGCTGCTGGAAGCCGGCTGGGAGGGGACGCCGGGGTTGACGCTGCTCTGCGGGGGAGAGGCGCTCCCCCCCGGGCTGGCGGCGCGGCTGCGCCGGCGCGGCGCGGCGCTCTGGAACGTCTACGGCCCCACCGAGACGACCATCTGGTCGACCGCCGCGCGGATCGACGATGACGGCGGGCCGGTGACCGTGGGGCACCCGCTCGGCAACACGCGCGTCCACGTCCTGGACCGCCACGGCCTCCCGGTGCCGGCGGGGGTGCCGGGAGCACTCTTCATCGGCGGGAGCGGCGTGGCGCGCGGGTACCTGGACCGCCCGGAGCTGACGGCCGGGCGCTTCGTTCCCGACCCGTTCGGGCGGGAGCCGGGGGAGCGCCTGTACGACACGGGCGACCGCGCCCGCTTCCTCGCCGACGGGCGGATCGAGCACCTGGGACGCGCCGACGAGCAGGTCAAGGTGCGCGGCTTCCGCGTCGAGCCCGGCGAGGTGGAGAGCGTCCTGCTCCGGCACCCGGCCGTGCAGCGCGCCGTGGTGGCGGCCCGCGACGACCGCGCGGGGGGGAAGCGGCTGGTTGCGTACGTCGTCCCCGCGGAAGGTGTTCCGCCCTCCGCCGGGGAGCTGCGCGCCTGGCTGCGCGGCACCCTCCCCGAGCACATGGTCCCCTCGGCGTTCGTGGTGCTGGACGCCCTTCCGCTAACCCCCAGCGGCAAGGTCGACCGCCGCGCGCTCCCGGAGCCGGGAGACGCCGGCGCGGCGGAGACCGCCGCACCCTCCACCCCCACCGAGGAGATCCTGGCGGGGATCTGGGCCGCGGTGCTGGGGACGGAGCGCGTCGGAGCCCACGACGACTTCTTCGCCCTGGGCGGACACTCTCTGCTGGGGACCCGGGTGGTCGCGCGCCTTCGCGACGCCTTCGGGGTCGAGCTGCCGCTGCGCGCGTTGTTCGAGGCGCCCACCGTGGCCGCGCTCGCCGGGCGCGTGGAGGCCCTCCTGGGCCTGGAGCGCACCGGTCGTCGCGCGCATTCCCCGCCGCGCCGGGGCCGGTCCCTCGCCGCTGTCGTTCGCGCAGCAGCGGCTCTGGTTCATCCACCAGCTCGACCCCCGCAGCAGCACCTACAACATGCCGTTCGCGCTGCGGCTTCGCGGCGCGCCGGACGTGGGCGCGCTGCGCAGGAGCATCGCCGGGGTGGTGCGCCGCCACGAGGCGGTCCGCACCGTGTTCGTGGACCGGGGCGGCGAGCCCGTGCAGGTGATCCTCCCCCGAGTGAAGGTCCCTTTCGCCGTGCTCGACCTCGCCGGGCTCCCCGGGGAGTCCCGCGGCGCGGAGGCGGCGCGCCGGGTCGCCGAGGAGGGGCAGCTCCCCTTCGACCTGGCCCGCGGACCGCTCCTGCGCGTGCTGCTGGTGCGGCTGGCGGAGGAGGAGTGGACGCTCTGCTTCACCATGCACCACGTGGTCAGCGACGGGTGGAGCATGGGCGTGCTCGTGCGCGAGGTCTCCGCCCTCTACGCCGGCTCACCGCTCCCGGAGCTGCCGGTGCAGTACGCCGACTTCGCCGCCTGGCAGCGGGAGTGGCTCACGGGCGAGGTGCTGGAGGCGCAGCTCCGCTACTGGCGCGAGAAGCTGGAAGGAGCCCCGGCGGTGCTGGAGCTCCCCACGGACCATCCGCGGCGCAGCGCGCTCGGCGCGGTGGAAACGGGCCGGACGTTCGCGCTCTCCGCCGGGACCACGCAGGGGCTGCGCGCCCTGGGCCGGCGTGAGAGCGCGACGCTGTTCATGGCGCTGATGGCCGGCTGGCAGACGCTGCTGTGGCGCTGGTCCGGGCAGGACGACCTGGTCGTCGGCACCGCGGTCGCCAACCGCATGCGCGCGGAGCTGGAGGGGCTCATCGGCTTCTTCGTCAACTCGCTGGCGCTGCGCGGCGACCTGTCCGGCGACCCCGGCTTCCGCGGCCTGCTGGGGCGGGTCCGGGAAACGGCGCTGGGAGCCTTCGCGCACCAGGACCTCCCCTTCGAGAAGCTGGTGGAGGAGCTGGCCCCGGAGCGGAGTCTCAGCGCACAACCCGCTCTTCCAGGTGATGTTCACCCTGCAGAACGTGGAGGTGGGGAGGCTCGATCTGGGCGAGCTGGAGATGGAGCCGCTGGGCGCCGGCGACGCCGGGGCGAAGTTCGACCTGCGGGTGACGCTCACCGAGGTGGGGGAGCGGATCGAGGGCCAGCTCATCTACCGCGCCGACCTGTTCGAGGGCGCCACCATCGAGCGCATGGCGGAGCACTTCCGCCTTCTGCTGGAGTCGGCCGTGGCGGACCCGGACCGCCGGGTCGGCACGCTCCCGCTCCTGACGGCGGCCGAGCGCGAGCGGATCGTCGCCCGCTGGAGCGGGGCGGAGGCGGCCGCGCCTCCGGGGGAGTGCGTGCACGAGCGGTTCGCCGCGCAGGCGGCGAGGACGCCCGACGCCCCCGCCGTGACCTTCGGGGGCGAGACGCTGAGCTACGCCGAGCTGGACCGGCGCGCCAACCACCTGGCCCACGCCCTGGCCGGCCTCGGCGTCGGCCCCGAGGTGCCGGTCGCCCTGTGCCTGGAGCGCTCGGCCGAGCTGGTGGTCGCCGTGCTGGGCGTCCTCAAGGCCGGCGGCGCGTACGTGCCGCTGGACCCGGCCTACCCCGCGGAGCGCCTGGCCTACACCGTGGCCGACTGCGGCGCTCCGGTGCTGGTCACCCTGGAGCGCCACCTGGACGCCCTCCCCGGGAGCGGCGCGCGCGTCCTCTGCCTGGACGGGGACGCCGTCCTGCTCGACGCGCAGCCGGACCATCCGCCCGCCGTGGACGTCGACCCCGGCAGCCTCGCCTACGTCATCTACACCTCCGGCTCCACCGGCCGCCCCAAGGGCGTGCTCGTCCCCCACGCGCAGGTGGCGCGGCTCTTCGCCGCCACCGAGGCGTGGTTCGGCTTCGACGAGCGGGACGTGTGGACGCTGTTCCACTCGTACGCCTTCGACTTCTCCGTCTGGGAGATCTGGGGCGCGCTCCTCCACGGCGGGCGCCTGGTGGTCGTCCCGCTGGAGACCGCCCGCGACCCCGACGCCTTCCGCGCGCTCCTGGAGCGCGAGCGCGTCACCGTGCTCAACCAGACGCCGTCGGCCTTCCGCCAGCTCGCCGCCGCGGACGAGCGGGTAGAGGACGGGGCCGGACTGGCCCTGCGGTACGTCGTCTTCGGGGGCGAGGCGCTGGAGCCGGCCAGCCTGCGGACGTGGGCCCGCAGGCACGGCTACGAGCGGCCGCGGCTGGTGAACATGTACGGGATCACCGAGACCACCGTGCACGTCACCTGCCGGCCCCTCGGGCCCGAGGAGGTGGAGGGGGGCGCGCCGAGCCTCGTGGGCGGTCCCCTCCCGGACCTGCGCGTCTACGTCCTGAGCGCGGCCGGGGAGCCGGCGCCGATCGGCGTGCCCGGTGAGATGTACGTGGGCGGGGCGGGGGTGGCGCGGGGGTACCTGGGCCGCCCCGAGCTGACGGCGGAGCGCTTCGTCCCGGACGGGCTCTCGGGGGAGCCGGGAGCGCGGCTGTACCGCTCGGGAGACCGGGCGCGCTGGACCGCGCACGGAGAGCTGGAGTACCTCGGGCGCGTGGACCAGCAGGTCAAGATCCGCGGGTTCCGCATCGAGCCCGGCGAGGTGGAGGCCGTCCTCGCCGAGCACCCCGGGGTGCGGGAGGCGGCGGTGACCGTGCGCGAGGACGTGTCCGGCGACCCGCGCCTGGTGGCCTACGTGGTCCCGGGCCGGGAGCCGTCCGGCGCCCCCGGGACGGAGCTCCAGGCGGGGGTCGTCCGGGAGTGGGAGTCGGTCTTCGGCACCACCTACTCGGCGGAGGCCGCGGACGAGGACCCCGCCTTCAACGTCGTCGGCTGGAACAGCAGCTACACCGGCGAGCCCATCCCCGCCGACGAGATGCGCGAGTGGGTGGAGGACACGGTCGCCTGCCTTCGCGCGCTGCGTCCCCGCCGCGTGCTGGAGATCGGGTGCGGCACGGGCCTCCTGCTCTTTCGCCTCGCTCCGGAGTGCGAGGAGTACTGGGGGTGCGACCTCTCTCCCGCCGCCATCTCGTACCTCGAGGCGCAGCTGGCCCGCCCCGGCCGTGAGATCCCGGGCGTGCGACTCCTGCAGCGCCCCGCCGACGACTTCGCCGGCATCCCCGGGGGCCGGTTCGACCTGGTGGTGGTCAACTCCGTCGTGCAGTACCTCCCCGGGCTGGAGTACCTGCTGAAGGTGGTGGACGGCGCCGTCGCGGCGCTCGCCCCCGGGGGGAAGCTCTGGCTGGGCGACCTTCGCAGCCTCCCCCTGCAGGAGGCCTTCCACGCCTCGGTGGAGCTGGCGCAGGCCGACGACGCGGTCTCCGCTCCGGCGCTTCGCGAGCGCACCCGCATGCGGACCCTGCGGGACGAGGAGCTGCTGCTGGACCCCGCCTTCTTCCGTGCGCTGCCGCGTCGGCTGCCGCGCATCTCCGGCGTGGAGATGCGGCTCAAGCACGGCCGCCACGC
This sequence comes from uncultured Gemmatimonadales bacterium, assembly GCA_963733105.1. Lineage (GTDB taxonomy): Bacteria > Gemmatimonadota > Gemmatimonadetes > Longimicrobiales > Longimicrobiaceae > JAFAYN01. The sequence continues at coordinate 461,412 of CAVTCB010000024.1, forward strand.
CAACGAGATGACGCGCTTCCGCTACGACGTTCTGCTGCACGTGGAGGCGGAGGTGCCCCGGGCCGCTCCCCGGTGGCGCCGCTGGGACGAGCCGGGCGGGCTGGACGCGGTGTGCCGGGTGTTGGACGACGAGGCCCCGGAGGCGCTGGCGGTCTCGGGGGTGCCGAACCCGCGCGTGGCCGGGGCCCTGGCGGTCCTGGAGGCGCTGGGCGGGGACGCGGAGCCGGTGAGCGTGGCGGAGCTGCGCGCGCTGGCGGCGGAGCGGGAGGGGCGCGCCCCCGACCCGGAGGCGTTCCGCGAGCTGGCGGAGGCGCGCGGCTACCGCACGCAGGCCCGCCCGTCGGCGCACGGCGGTCCCGGCGAGTACGACGTGCTGCTGGCGCGCGGCGCGGGGGCGCTCCTGGAGGAGACCGCGGAGCCGCTCCCCTGGAGCACGTACGCCAGCGACCCGCTGGCGAGCCGGCGGAGCCGCCGGCTCCTCGCGGAGCTGCGCGCCTGGCTCGGGGAGCGGCTGCCGGAGCACATGGTGCCGGGGGCGCTGGTGGTGCTGGAGACGCTCCCCCTGACTCCCAGCGGCAAGGTCGACCGCCGCGCCCTCCCGGCGCCGGAGGCCGTGGTGCCGGACGGGGGATACCGGGCCCCGCGGACCGCGGTCGAGGAGGTGCTGGGCGGGATCTGGGCGACGGTGCTGGGAGTGGAGCGGGTGGGCGTGGAGGACGGCTTCTTCGACCTCGGCGGGCACTCGCTCCTGGCCACGCAGGTCGTCTCGCGGGCGCGGCAGGCGTTCGGCGTCGAGGTGCCGCTGCGGATGCTCTTCGAGGCGCCCACCCTGGGCGCGCTGGCCGGACGGATCGACGAGCTGCTGAGCACCGGGACCCCGCTCGCGCCCCCGATCGAGCGGGTCCCGCGCGAGGGTCCGCTCCCGCTGTCGTTCGCGCAGCAGCGGCTGTGGCTGGTGGACCGGCTGGAGCCCGGGAGCTCCACGTACAACATGCCCGCCGCGCTGCGCATGCGTGGCGAGCTGCACCCGGGGGCGCTGCGGGCCGGCCTCCGCGAGCTGGTGCGGCGCCACGAGGTGCTGCGCACGGTCTTCCAGGAGCGTGGCGGCGTACCCGTGCAGGTGATCGGCCCGCCGTCCCGGGTGCCTCTGCCGACCGTGGAGCTGGGACGCCTCCCCGCCGGAGTGCGGGAGCGGGAGGCGGAGCGGCTGGCCCGGGCGGAGGCGCTGCGGCCGTTCGACCTGGCGCGCGGGCCGCTGCTGCGCGGCACCCTGCTGCGCCTGGGCGAGAGCGACCACGTGCTGTGCTTCACCCTGCACCACGTCGTCGGCGACGGCTGGAGCGTGGACGTGCTGGTGCGCGAGGTCACCACCCTCTACGCCGCCTTCCGCCGGGGCGAGCCGTCGCCGCTCCCCGAGCTCCCGGTGCAGTACGCCGACTACGCCGTCTGGCAGCGCGGCTGGCTCAGCGGGGCGACCCTGGAGGCGCAGCTGGATTTCTGGCGCACCCGCCTGGCCGGAGCCCCGCCGCTGCTGGAGATCCCGGTCGACCGACCGCGCTCCGCGCCCCCGGGCGCGCGCGGGGGAACCCACCGGTTCGCGCTCCCGGCAGCGGTGACACGGGGACTGTGGGAGCTTTCCCGCCGCGGCGGAGCGACGCTGTTCATGACCGTGCTGGCGGGGTGGCAGGCGCTGCTCTCGAAGTACTCGGGGCAGGAGGACGTGGTCGTGGGCAGCCCCGTTGCGGGGCGGAGCCGGCGCGAGGTGGAAGGCCTGATCGGGTTCTTCGTCAACATGCTCCCCCTGCGCACCGACCTGGGCGGCGATCCGTGCTGGGAGGAGCTCCTGGCGCGGGTCCGCGAGGGGGCGCTGGGGGCGTACGGCCACCAGGACGTGCCTTTCGAGCAGCTGGTGGAGGAGCTGGTCACCGACCGGAGCCTGACGCACGCGCCGCTGTTCCAGGTGGTCTTCGCGCTGGAGCGGGCGCTTCCCCGTGGCGAGCGGCTCTCGCTGGGCGGGGTGGGACTGGAGCCCTTCGACACGGGGAGGGGTGTGGTCCGCTTCGACCTGAGCCTGACGCTGACCGACGAAGGCGGAGCGCTGGCGGGGCGGCTGGTCTACCGGGAAGCCCTCTTCGACGCGGCCACCGTGGAGCGGATGGCGCGCCACCTGGAGACCCTGCTGGAAGGGATGGTGGCCGAGCCCGGCCGGAGGCTCTCGGAGTCGCCGCTCCTGGGGGCGGAGGAGCGGGAGCGCCTGCTGCGCTCGTGGAACGGGGCGGACACCGGGTATGCGGGCGACCGCTGCCTGCACGAGCTGGTGCACGCACAGGTACGGCGGACGCCGGAGGCTCCGGCGCTGCGCTTCGAGGGGGAGAGCCTCGGCTACGAGGCGCTCTACCGGCGCGCCTGCCGGTTCGCGCACCTCCTCCGGGAGCGGGGGATCGGCCCCGAGCGGCGAGTTGCCATCTGCATGGAGCCGGCACCGGAGATGATCGTCTCCGTCCTGGGCGTGCTCCTGGCCGGGGGCGCGTACCTCCCCATCGACCCGGAGCTTCCCTCCGAGCGGCGGGACTTCGTGATCGACGACGGCGGTCCCGTCCTGCTGCTGACGCAGACGGCGCTGGCCGGGCGCCTGGCGGGCTGCGGCGTGCCGGTGCTGTGCGTGGACGCCGGGGCGGAGCGCATCGGCCGGCGGAGCGCGGCCGTGCCGGCGAGCGGGGTGGATCCGCGCAACCTGGCGTACGTCATCTACACCTCCGGCTCCACCGGCACCCCCAAGGGCGTCGCGGTGGAGCATGCGGGGGTGGGGAACACCGTCCTGGAGCTGGGCCGCGTCTACGGCTCCCGCCCGGGAGACCGCCACCTCCTCTTCGCGCCGCTGCACTTCGACTCCTCGGCGGGCGACATCTTCCTGGCGCTCTGCAGCGGAGCGACGCTGGTGGTGGCGCGGCGCGACGCGATGCTTCCCGGGGAGGAAGGGCTGCTGCGGGTGCTGCGGGAGGAGCGGATCACGCACCTGAAGACCACCTCCTCGGCGCTGGCGGCCCTGCCGTGGGGACCGCTCCCGGAGCTGCGCAGCATCGTCACCGGCGGGGAGGTGTGCACGGCGGAGCTGATCCGCACCTGGGGGCAGGAGCGCAGCTTCTTCAACGGGTACGGGGCGACCGAGGCGAGCATCCGCACGACGAGCACGCGCTACACGGACCCGGAGCGGGACCCGCCCATCGGGCACCCGGCGCCGAACACCCGGCTCTACGTGCTGGACGGGGTGCTGGAGCCGGTGCCGTTCGGAGTGGCGGGGGAGATCTGCATCGGCGGCGCGGGAGTGGTGCGCGGGTACCTGAACCGGCCGGAGCTGACGGCCGAGCGGTTCCTCCCGGACCCGCACGGTGGGATCGCGGGGGCACGGCTGTACCGGACGGGAGACAAGGGGCGCCGCCGCCCGGACGGAGAGGTGGAGTTCCTGGGGCGGGTGGACTTCCAGGTCAAGGTGCGCGGGTACCGCGTGGAGCCGGGAGAGATCGAGGCCACGCTGCGCGCGCACGCTGCCGTGCGGGAAGCCGTGGTGCTGCTGCGCGGCGACGCGGGCCACGATCCCCGCCTGGTAGCGTACGTGGTCCCGGAGGAGGGTGCGCGCGTCGCCACCCCGGAGCTGCGCGAGCTGCTGGGGGCCAGGCTCCCGGAATACATGGTTCCCGGCGCGTACGTGGTCCTGGAGCGGTTCCCCCTCAACCCCAACGGGAAGCTGGACCGCCGCGCCCTCCCGGCTCCGCGGTGGGAGGGCGAGGAGGCGTACGAGGCGCCCTCCACCGCCACGCAGGAGCTGCTCTGCGGGATCTGGGCGGAGGTGCTGGGGAGCGAGCGGGTCGGGACGCGGGACCACTTCTTCGAGCTGGGCGGCCACTCGCTCCTCGCGACGCAGGTCGTCTCCCGCGTGCGCCGGGTCTTCGGAGTGGAGGTCCCGCTGCGGGCGCTCTTCGAGGCGCCCACGGTGGCCGGTCTGGCGGAGCGCGTCGAGACGCTCCGGCACGCCGGGGCTCCCGACGCGGCGCCTCCGCTGGAGCGCGCCTCCCGCGGGCAGCCGCTGCCGCTCTCCTTCGCGCAGCAGCGGCTGTGGACCGTGGACCGGCTGGAGCCGGGGAGCGCCGCGTACAACATGCCGTACGCGCTGCGGCTCCGGGGCGTGCTCGACGCGGCGGTGCTGCGGCGGAGCTTCGACGCGCTGGTGCGGCGGCACGAGGCGCTCCGCACCGTCTTCGCGGAGGAGGACGGCGTACCGGTGCAGGTGGTGCGCGCCGCCGCCCCGGTCGGGCTGGGGACGGTCGACCTCCGGCGCCTCCCGGCGGAGGCGCGCGAGGGTGCGGCGCGCCGGCTCGCCGGGGAGGAGGCGCTGCGGCCGTTCGACCTGTCGCGCGGGCCGCTGCTGCGGAGCACGCTGCTGCGGCTGGACGAGCGGGAGCACCTGCTCTGCTTCACGCTGCACCACATCGTCAGCGACGGGTGGAGCACGGGCGTGCTGGTGCGGGAGGTCGCGGCGCTGTACGGCGCCCTCGCCCGGGGGGAGGCGCCGGAGCTTCCGGCGCTCCCGGTGCAGTACGCGGACTACGCGGTCTGGCAGCGCGGGTGGCTCCGGGGCGACGTGCTGGAGGCGCAGCTCGCCTGGTGGAAGGAGCGCATGGCCGGCGCGCCGCCCCTGCTGGAGATCCCGACGGACCGGCCGCGCGGGGTGGGGCAGGACGCGCGGGCGGAGCGCCACGCCTTTCCCCTGGGAGTGGGGCTGACCCGTCGGCTGCGGGAGCTGAGCCGGCGCGAGGGCGCCACCCTCTTCATGACGGCCCTCGCCGGATGGCAGGCGCTGCTGGGCCGCTACGCCGGGGAGGACGACGTGGTGGTGGGGACGCCGGTCGCGGGGCGCTCGCGGGTGGAGGTGGAGGGGCTGATCGGCTTCTTCGTCAACCTCCTCCCGCTGCGGGTGGAGCTGCGCGGAGACCCGACCTGGGGGACGCTGCTGGGGCGGGTGCGGGAGGAGGCCCTGGGCGCGTACGCGCACCAGGACCTCCCCTTCGAGCGCCTGGTGGACGAGGTGGTGGACGAGCGCACCCTCGCGCACGCGCCTCTCGTCCAGGTGGCGTACTCCCTCGCGCGGGCGGTCGGGATCGAGAGGCTGTCGCTGGGCGGCGTGGAGCTGGAGGCCGTCGGCGTGGTCGAGGAGGCCGCCAAGTTCGACCTGTACCTCTCCCTGTCCGACACGGGAGACATCCTCGACGGAGCGCTCCTGTACCGGAAGGCGCTCTTCGAGCCGGCGACGGTCGCGCGGATGGCGGGACACCTGGAGGTGCTGCTGGAGGCAATGGCGGTGGACCCGGCCCGGCGCCTCTCCGCGGCGTCGCTGCTGCGCGGGGCGGAGCGGGCGCAGCTCCTGGAGGGGTGGAACCCCGCCCCCACGGAGATCCCCCACGCCGCCGTGCACGAGCTCTTCGCCGAGCAGGCGGCGCGCGCTCCCGACGCCGTCGCGGTCGTCTTCCGCGACGAGTCGCTCACCTACGCCGAGCTCGACCGCCGCGCGAACCGGCTGGCGCATCACCTCCTCCGCCTGGGCGTCGCCCCCGAGGAGGGCGTGGGGGTGTGCCTGGAGCGCGGCCCCCAGCTGGTCGTCGGCGTCCTGGGCGTCCTCAAGGCCGGCGCCGCCTACGTTCCGCTCGACCCCTCCCACCCGGAGGAGCGGCTGCGGGAGATCCTCGCCGACGCGGGCGTCACCGTGGTGCTCACCGCCGACGGCGCCGGCGCGCACCTCCCGGCCGGCGCCGTCGTGGTGCGGCTGGACACGCCCGGGACCGTCGCGGCCCTGGCCGTGATGCCCCCGGATGCGCCCCCCACCCTGACCGATCCGCGGCAGCTGGCGTACGTGGTCTACACGTCCGGCTCCACCGGACGCCCCAAGGGCGTGGCCGTCCCCCACCGGGCCGTCGTGCGCCTGGTGCGCGGCACCGACTACGTCGCCTTCGGACCCGGGGAGCGCATCGCGCACGCGTCCAACCCGGCCTTCGACGCGGCGACGTTCGAGATCTGGGGCGCGCTCCTCAATGGGGGGTGCGTGGTCGTCGTCGGGCGCGACGCGGCGCTCGCCCCGGCCGAGCTCGCCGCGGAGCTGCGCGAGCGGCGCGTGAGCACGCTCTTCCTGACGACGGCGCTGTTCAACCGGGTCTCGCACGATGCGCCGGACGCGTTCTCGACGCTGCGGCACCTGCTCTTCGGCGGGGAAGCGGTCGATCCGGAGAGCGTGCGCCGGGTCCTCGAGAGCGGGGCCCCGGAGCGGCTGCTGCACGTGTACGGGCCCACGGAAACGACGACGTTCGCGGCGTGGCACCGGGTGCGGAGGGTGGAGGCCGGAGCGGCGACGGTGCCGATCGGGGCGGCGCTGGGAAACACCACCCTGTACGTGCTGGACGGCGACGGGGAGGCGGTGCCGGCGGGGATCGCGGGGGAGCTGTACGTCGGAGGGCTGGGAGTGGCGCGGGGGTACCTGGGGCGCGCGGATCTCACGGCGGAGCGCTTCGTCCCGGACGCGTACTCGAGGGAGGCGGGGGCGCGCCTGTACCGGACGGGAGACCGGGTGCGGTGGAACCGGAGGGGAGAGATCGAGTTCCTGGGCCGTGCCGACGCGCAGGTGAAGATCCGCGGGTTCCGGATCGAGCCGGGGGAGGTGGAGGCGGTGCTCCTGGAGCAGGAGCGGGTGCGCGAAGCGACCGTGGTGGTGCGGGAGCACGGGGGGGAGAAGCGGCTGGTGGCGTACGTGGTGGGGGACGCGGGGACCTCGGCCGCCGAGCTCCGGGAGGAGCTGAGGAGGCGGCTCCCGGAGTACATGGTGCCGGCGGCCATCGTGCCGCTGGAGGCGCTCCCGCTCACGCCGCACGGCAAGGTGGACCGGCGCGCGCTCCCGGCCCCGAGGTGGGGAGGCGACGCGGCGACGTACGCCGGGCCGACGACCGTCGTCGAGAGCCTCCTGTGCCGGATCTGGACGGAGATGCTGGGGGTGGAGCGCGTGGGGGTGGCGGACAACTTCTTCGACCTGGGCGGCGACTCCATCCTCGCCATCCAGGTGGTTTCCCGCGCCCGCCGGCACGGGCTGAAGGTGGCGCCGCGGCAGCTCTTCGAGTTCCCCACGATCGCGCGGCTGGCGGAGGTCGTGGAGCCGGTGGGGGCCGGGACCGGCGCGGCGGAGGGCCCCGTCGCGGGGCGGGCTCCGCTGACGCCGATCCAGCACTGGTTCCTCGCCCGGGAGCAGCCCGCGCCGCACCACTTCAACCAGGCCCTCCTGCTCACGCCGCGCGACACGCTGGAACCGCTGCGGCTGGATGGCGCGATGGCCGCCCTGGAGGCGCACCACGACGCGCTGCGCCTCCGCTTCGGGCGGGAGGAGGCGGGCGCCTGGACGCAGGTGCACGCGGCGATCGGGGACCGCACCCCGTCGGGGGTCCTCGACCTGGCGCACCTCTCCGGGGAAGAGCGGAGGCGCGCGCTGGAGACGGCGGCCGGGCAGGTGCAGCGGAGCCTGGACCTGGCTCGTGGACCGCTGCTGCGGGCGGCGCTCTTCGACCTGGGCGGAGGTGGGCAGCGGCTCCTGCTGGTGGTCCACCACCTGGTGGTCGACGGGGTGAGCTGGCGCATCCTCCTGGAGGACCTGGAGACGGCCTACGCGCAGCTCGCGCGCGGCGAGGCCGTGCGCCTCCCGGCGAAGACCACCTCGTGGCGGGCGTGGGCGGAGCGCCTGGCCGAGCACGCCCGGTCCGCGCCGGTGGCGGAGGAGGCGGCGTACTGGACGGCGCAGGCCGCGAAGGTGGTGGAGCCGCTCCCGGTGGACCATGCGGAGGGGGAGAACACCGTGGCGGAGGCGCGCGTCGCGGCGGTGCGGCTGAGCGCGGAGGATACGGAAGCGCTCCTGCGCGAGGTGCCCCGGGCGTACCGGACGCAGGTGGACGACGTGCTGCTGTGCGGCCTGACCCGGGCGCTCTCGCGGTGGACGGCGACGCGGCGCATCCGGGTGGAGCTGGAGGGGCACGGGCGCGCGGAGGAGCGGGTGGAGGGAGCGGACCTGTCGCGCACCGTGGGGTGGTTCACGAGCGTGTACCCCGTCGTGCTGGAGCTGCCCGGGAGTGGGGACGCGGGTGCGTCGCTGAAGGCGGTCAAGGAGCAGCTGCGTGCGGTGCCGGGGAAGGGGACGGGCTACGGGCTGCTGCGCTGGCTGAGCGGGAGCGAAGCGGGCGCGGAGCTGGCGCGCGCCCCGGAGGCGGAGGTGGTGTTCAACTACCTGGGACAGTTCGACCCGACGGTCTCGGCAGGGGCGTTCTTCGCGTTCGCGCCGGAGTCGGCGGGCGCGTCGCTGGACCCGCGCACGCCCCGCAGCCACCTCCTGGCGGTGAGCGGCGCCGTGCGCGAGGGGTGCCTGGAGCTCCAGGTCGGCTACTCGGGGGCGGTGCACCGCCGGGCGACGGTGGAGCGCCTGGCGGAGGGGTACGCCGCGGAGCTGCGGGAGCTGGTCGCGCACTGCCGCGGCGTGGAGGCGGGCGGCTACACGCCCTCCGACTTCCCGCTGGCGGGGCTGGACCAGGCCGGGGTGGACGCGGTGCTTGGGAGCGAGCGGGGGGTGGAGGACGTCTACCCGCTGACCCCGCTCCAGGAGGGGATGCTCTTCCACACGCTCTACGCGCCGGGGTCCGGCGTGTACGTGGGGCAGCTCGGCTTCGTGCTGGAGGGGCCGCTGGACGCGCGGGCGCTGGAGCGGGCGTGGCAGGGCGCGGTGGACCGGCACGAGGCGCTGCGGGCGGGCTTCGCGTGGGAAGGGGTGCCCCGTCCGGTGCAGGTGATCCGCCGCGAGGCGAAGCTCCCGCTCCGGGAGGAGGACTGGCGGGGAGTGGGGGAGGCGGAGCGGGAGGAGCGGCTGGAGCGCTACCTGGAGGAGGACCGGAAGCGTGGATTCGAGCTGGAGCGGGGGCCGCTGATGCGGCTGGGGCTGTTCCGGCTGGAGGAGGAGGCGCACCATCTGGTGTGGACGCACCACCACCTGGTCCTCGACGGGTGGAGCCTGTCGCTGCTGTTCGGCGACGTGCTGGCGCTCTACGCGGCGTACGCGCGGGGGGAGTCGCCCCGCCCGGGCGCGGCGCGGCGGTACCGGGAGTACGTGGCGTGGCTGGAGCGCCAGGACCGCTCGCGCGCGGAGCGCTACTGGCGGGAGGCGCTGGCCGGCTTCGAGGCGCCCACGCCCCTCCCCGGCGTGCGCCCGGCGCGGAGCGGGGAGAAGGGGCACGGAGTGGCGGGGCTGCGGCTCTCCGCGGAGCGGACGGAGGCGCTGCGGGAGGAGGTGCGGCGCCGGGGCGTGACGCTGAACACCGTCGTGCAGGGGGCGTGGGCGCTCCTGCTGTCGCGCTACGCGGGGGGGGAGGAGGACGTGGTCTTCGGGGCCACGGTTTCGGGGCGTCCCGCGGAGCTGGCGGGAGCGGAGGAGACGGTGGGGATGTTCATCAACACGCTCCCGGTGCGGGTGCGGCTGCGGCCGGAGACGGGGGTGGGGGAGTGGCTGGCGCAGCTCCAGAGGGAGCAGGTGGAGGCGCGCGAGCACGAGCACGCGCCGCTGGCGGACGTCCAGCGCTGGAGCGAGGTGCCCGCCGGGGAGTCGCTGTTCGAGAGCCTGGTGGTGTTCGAGAACTATCCCGTGGACCGCGCGCTGGGGGAGGCGCAGGGAAGGCTGGGAGGGGTGCGGGTGCGGCGCAGCCTGGGGCGCGAGCAGGCCAGCTACCCGCTGGTGCTGGTGGCGCAGGCGGACGCCGGGCTGCGGGCCGAGCTGCGCTACGACCGGGGACGGGTGGAGGCGGGAGCGGCCGAGGCGATGCTGGGGCAGCTGGAGACCGTGCTGGAGGCCATTGCGGCGGACGCCGGGCAGCCCCTGGGGGCGGTGTCGCTGCTGCGGGGGAGCGAGCGGGCGCAGCTGCTGGAGGCGTGGAGCGCGACCGCCCCCGCGTACCCGCGGGCCTGCGTGCACGAGCGGGTCTCCGCCCGGGCGCGGCGCACGCCCGGGGCGACCGCGGTCGTCTTCGAGGGCGAGTCGCTGACGTACGCCGAGCTGGAGCGCAGGGCCGGCCGGCTCGCGAGCCACCTGCGCCGCCTGGGCGTCGGCCCCGAGACCCGCGTGGCGCTGTGCGCCGAGCGCTCCGCCGATCTGGTGGTGGCCATCCTCGGCATCCTGCGCGCCGGCGGCGCCTACGTCCCCGTGGACCCCGCCTACCCGGCCGAGCGCATGGCCTACCTCCTGGAGGACTCCGGCTGCGCCGCCGTCCTGGTGCAGGAGGCGCTGCGCCCGCGCCTCCCCTCCACCGGTGCGGCCGTGATCTCCCTGGAGGACGCGCTGGCCGACGCCTCCGGCGGGGAGGAGGGCGTGTCCGCGGCGGAGGTGAGCCCGGAGAACGCCGCGTACGTCATCTACACCTCCGGCTCCACCGGCCGGCCCAAGGGCGTCGTGGTCACGCACGCCAGCGTCGTGCGCCTCTTCCAGGCCACCGAGGAGTGGTTCGGCTTCGGCCCGGACGACGTGTGGACGCTGTTCCACTCGTACGCCTTCGACTTCTCCGTCTGGGAGATCTGGGGGGCGCTCCTGTACGGCGGACGCCTGGTCGTGGTGCCCTGGGAGACGAGCCGCTCGCCGGAGGCGTTCTACGACCTGCTGGTGCGCGAGGGGGTGACCGTGCTGAGCCAGACGCCCTCGGCCTTCCGGCAGCTGGACCGGGCGGAGGAGGCGCGCGGCGCCGCGCCGGAGCTGGCGCTGCGCCTGGTGGTCTTCGGGGGCGAGGCGCTGGAGCCGCGCACCCTGCGGGGGTGGATGGAGCGGCACGGCGAGGAGGAGCCGCGCCTGGTGAACATGTACGGGATCACCGAGACCACCGTGCACGTCACCTGCCGTCCCATCGGGCGGGCGGAGGTGGAGGCGGGGGAGGGGAGCCCGGTGGGCGTGCCGATCCCGGACCTGGGCGTGCGGGTGCTGGACCGGTGGGGCGACCCGGTGCCGGCGGGAGTGCCGGGAGAGCTGTACGTGGGAGGCGCCGGAGTGGCGCGGGGCTACCTGGGCCGTCCGGAGCTGACCGCGGAGCGCTTCGTCCCGGACCCGTTCGGCGCGGAGGCGGGTGCGCGGCTGTACCGCACGGGCGACCGGGTACGGTGGAGCGCGGCGGGAGGGATGGAGTACCTGGGGCGCCTGGACGAGCAGGTCAAGATCCGCGGGTTCCGCATCGAGCCGGGGGAGATCGAGGCCGTGCTGGGGCGCCACCCCGCCGTGCGGGAGGCGCTGGTGGCCGTGCGCGAGGACGTGCCGGGCGACCGGCGCCTGGTCGCCTACGTGGTGTCGGAGGAAGAGCCCACGTCCGCGGAGCTGCGGGCGTACCTCCAGGAGCGGCTCCCGGAGCACATGGTCCCCTCCGCGCTCGTGGTCCTGGAGAGGCTGCCGCTCACCGCACACGGCAAGACCGACCGGCGCGCGCTCCCGGCCCCGGAGCAGGAGACCGCGGCGGCGTACACGGCCCCGCGGACCCCGACGGAGGAGGTGCTGGCCGGGATCTGGAGCGACGTGCTGGGGGTGGAGCGGGTCGGCTCCGGGGACGAGTTCTTCGAGCTGGGCGGGCACTCGCTCCTGGCGACCCGCGTGGCGTCGCGGGTGCGGCGGGCGTTCGGCGTGGAGCTGCCGCTGCGCGCTCTCTTCGAGGCACCCACGGTGGCAGCCCTGGCCGCCCGTATCGACGCGCTCCGGGCCGGCGGCGAGGACGTGCAGGCGCCGCCGCTGGCGCCGGTGGAGCGCGACGGCTCGCCGCTCCCGCTCTCCTTCGCGCAGCGGCGCCTGTGGCTCGTCGACCGGCTGGAGCCGGGGAGCGCCGCCTACAACATCCCCGTGGCGCTGCGCCTGCGGGGGCGGTTCGGGCCGGCCTTGCTGGAGCGCAGCCTCACGGAGGTCGTGCGCCGGCACGAGACGCTGCGCACCGTCTTCCAGGAGGTAGACGGCGAGCCGGTGCAGGTGCTCCTCGACGCGGCCCCGGTCGCCGTGCCGGTCGCGGACCTGCGGGGCCTGCCGAGCGAGTCCCGCGAGGCCGAGGCGCGGCGCCTGGCGCGGGAAGAGGCGGCGCGGCCGTTCGACCTGGCCGCGGGTCCGCTGCTGCGGGTCACGGCGGTGCGGCTGGCGGAGGCGGAGTGGGCGGTGCTCTTCACGATGCACCACGTCGTCTCCGACGGCTGGTCCATGGACGTCCTGATCCGCGAGGTCTCGGCGCTCCACGCCGGAGAGCCCCTTCCGGCGCTCCCGGTGCAGTACGCCGACTACGCGGTCTGGCAGCGCGCGTGGCTCACGGGGGAGGTGCTGGAGTCGCGGCTGGATTTCTGGCGCGACGAGCTGCGAAGCTCCCCCCCCGTCCTGGAATTGCCCACGGACCGTCCGCGCCCGCAGGTGCAGGACGCGCGCGGCGGCAGCGTCGGCGTCCGCCTTGCCCCGGACGTCTCGCGCGAGCTGCGCGCGCTCTCCCGGCGGGAGGGCGCGACGGTGTTCATGACGCTGCTGGCGGCGTGGCAGCTCCTGCTCTCCCGCTACGCGGGGCAGGAGGACGTGGTGGTGGGCACGCCGGTGGCCGGGCGCACGCGCCTGGAGACGGAGCCGCTCATCGGCTTCTTCGTCAACACCCTCGTCCTGCGCACCCGGCTCCCGGGGCAGGTGAGCTTCCGCGAGCTGCTGGGGCGGGTGCGGGAGACGACGCTCGGGGCGTACCAGCACCAGGAGGTCCCCTTCGAGCGCCTGGTGGAGGAGCTGGCGCCGCAGCGCAGCCTGGCGCACACGCCGCTCTTCCAGGCGATGTTCGTCCTGCAGAACGACGAGCGGGGCGAGCTGCGCATGGGCGACCTGGAGGTGGAGCCCCTGGCGGGCGGCGGCGGGGAGGTCGCCAAGTTCGACCTGACGCTCGCCCTCGCCGAGGACGGGCAGGGCTTCGCCGGCGCGCTCTCCTATCGCGCGCAGCTGTGGGAGCGCGCGACCCTGGAGCGCATGGCCGGGCACTTCGCCCGCCTGGTGGCGGCGCTCGTCGCGGACCCCGCCCGCCCGGTGGGCGGAGCCGCCCTCCTGGGCGCGGAGGAGCGCGCGCGGGTGCTGGAGGAGTGGAACCGGACGGAGCGGCCGTACCCGCGCGAGGCCTGCATCCACGAGCTGTTCGAGGCGCAGGTGCACCAGAGGCCCGCTGCGGCGGCGCTGGCCTGGGACGGCGTGGAGCTGACGTACGCGGAGCTGGACGCCCGGGCGAACCGGCTGGCGCACCGGCTGGCCGGTCTCGGCGTGGGGCCGGAGCACCGCGTGGGAGTGCTGCTGGAGCGGGGCCCGGAGCTGATCGTCTCCATCCTCGCCGTCCTCAAGGCCGGCGGCTGCTACGTGCCGCTGGACCCCGGCTACCCGGCCGAGCGCCTGGAGCTGATGCTGGCCGACAGCGGCGCGTGCGTGCTGCTGAGCCGGAGCGGGCTCGCGGCGGCGCCGGCCGGGAGCGGCCCGCGCGTGGTGTGCCTGGACACGGCCGCCGGAGCGCTCGCGCGCGAGCCTGCGGAGCCGCCGCGCAGCGGGGCGGGGGCGCAGAACCTGGCGTACGTCGTCTACACCAGCGGGAGCACGGGGCGCCCCAAGGGCGTCATGGTGGGCCACCGCGAGGTGGTGCAGCTGGTGGTGGAGACGGACTACGTGCGGCTGCGCCCCGGCGACCGGGTGGCGCAGGCGTCGAGCGCGAGCTTCGACGCGCTGACGTTCGAGGTCTGGGGCGCGCTCCTGAACGGCGCCACCCTCGTGGGGATCCCCCGCGACGTGCTCCTCTCCCCCCCGCCTTCCGCGACACGCTGCGGAGCCAGGGGATCACGACGCTCTACCAGACCACGGCGCTGCTCAACCAGCTGGCGCGCGAGCAGCCCGACATCTTCGCGCCGCTGCGCGAGGTGCTCTTCGGCGGGCAGGCGGCGGACGCGGACAGCGTGCGGCGCCTCCTGAAGACGGGGAAGCCGCAGCGGCTGCTGCACATGTACGGTCCCACGGAGACCACCGCCTGGTGCTCGTACGAGCAGGTGGAGCAGGTGGCGGAGGACGCGCCGACCGTGTCGGTGGGCCGCGCGACGGGGAACCAGCGCGTGTACCTGCTGGACGCGGCGCTGGAGCCGGTGCCGGTGGGGGTGCCGGGGGAGGCGTACGTGGGGGGCGCGGGGGTGGTGCGGGGCTACCTGGAGCGGCCGGGGCTGACGGCCGAGAGGTTCGTCCCCGACCCGTTCAGCGCCGAGCCGGGGGCGCGGATGTACCGCACGGGGGACCGGCTGCGGTGGCGGGGGGAGGGGAAGCTGGAGTTCATGGGGCGAGTGGACGAGCAGGTCAAGATCCGGGGGTTCCGGATCGAGCCGGGGGAGGTGGAGAGCGCGGTGTCGGCGCACGCGGCGGTGCGCGAAGCGCGGGTCGTGGTGCGGGAGGACGTGCCGGGGGAGCTCCGGCTGGTGGCGTACGTGGTGGGAGAGGTGGGAGTGGAGGAGGTGCGCGCGCACCTGAAGCGGTGCCTCCCGGAGTACATGATGCCCGCGGCGATCGTGTCGCTGGAGGCGCTCCCGCTGACTCCGAACGGTAAGCTCGACCGCGAGGCGCTCCCCGCCCCGGAGTGGAGCGGGGGCGCCACGTACGCGGCGCCGCGCACGCCGGTGGAGGAGGTGCTGGCGGGGATCGTCGCGGACGTGCTGCGGGTGGAGCGGGTGGGGACGGAGGACGACTTCTTCGAGCTGGGAGGGCACTCGCTGCTGGCCACGCGGGTGGTGTCGCGGGTGCGGCAGGCCTTCGGAGTGGAGCTCCCGCTGCGGGCGCTCTTCGAGGCGCCGGTCGTGGCGCGGCTCGCGCGGCGCATCGAGGCGCTCCTCGCGGGCGGGGAAGGCACGCAGGCGCCGCCGCTGGTGCCCCTGCCGCGCGACGGATCGCCGCTCCCGCTCTCGTTCGCGCAGCAGCGGCTCTGGTTCATCGACCGGCTGGAGCCGGGGAGCGCCGCGTACAACATGCCCTACGCGCTGCGCCTGCGGGGCCGCTTCGACCCCGCCGTGCTGGAGCGGGCGGTCACGGAGATCGTGCGGCGCCACGAGACGCTGCGCACCGTGTTCCGGGAGGTGGACGGCGAGCCGGCGCAGGTGATCCGGGACGCGGCTCCGGTCGCCCTGCCGGTCACGGACCTGCGCGGCCTGCCGGCGCAATCGCGCGAAGCGGAGGCCCTCCGCCTCGCCTCCGAGGAAGGCGCGCGGCCGTTCGACCTGGCCGCGGGCCCCCTGCTGCGGAGCACGCTTCTGCGCATCGCGGACGACGATCACGTGCTGTGCTTCACGATGCACCACGTCGTCAGCGACGGATGGTCCATGGAGGTGCTGGTGCGCGAGGTCTCGGCCCTGTACGGCGCCTTCGGGCAGGGCGAGCCGTCGCCGCTCGCCGAGCTGCCGGTGCAGTATGCCGACTACGCCGCCTGGCAGCGCAGCTGGCTCGGCGGCGGGGTGCTGGAGGAGCAGGTCGGCTACTGGAAGGAGAAGCTCGCCGGCGCCCCCCCCCTGCTGGAGGTCCCGGTCGACCGCCCGCGCGCCGCGGGCCGGAGCCCGCGCGCGGCGAGTCACGGCTTCCGCCTGTCGCCCGGGCTGTCGGACGGGCTGCGCGAGATCTCGGCGCGCGAAGGCACCACGCTGTTCATGACGCTGCTGGCCGCCTGGCAGGCGCTGCTGGGCCGCTGGTCGGGGGAGGAGGACGTGGTGGTGGGCACCCCCGTCGCGGGGCGAACCCGGCGCGAGACGGAGGGGCTGATCGGCTTCTTCGTCAACATGCTCCCCCTGCGCGCCGACCTGGCGGGAGACCCCACCTGGAGCGAGCTGCTGGGCCGGACGCGGGAGACGGCGCTGGGCGCGTACGCACACCAGGAGCTCCCCTTCGAGCGGCTGGTGGAGGAGCTGTCGACGGAGCGCAGCCTGGCGCACTCGGCCCTCTTCCAGACCACCTTCGCCCTGGTCGTGTCCCGCGGGGACGACGACCGGCTGGTGCTGGGGGATCTCGGCCTGGAGCCCTTCGGCGGAGGCGGGAGCGTCGCCAGGTTCGACCTGGACCTGGTGCTCGCCGACGCGGGAGAGGCGCTGAGCGGGGCGATCGTCTACAGCGAAGCGCTGTTCGAGGATGCGACGGCCGCGCGGATGGCCGAGCACCTGGAGGTCCTCCTGGAGGCGATGGCGGGCGACCCGGGGCAGGGCGTCCGTGAACGACCGCTGCTGCGCGGCGCCGAGCGCGCCCGGGTGCTGGAAGCCTGGAACGCCACCGCCGTTCCGGTGCCGCCGGGGTGCGTGCACGAGCGCTTCGCCGAACAGGCGGCGCGCACCCCGGGTGCCGTGGCGCTGGTGCACGGCGCCGAGCGGCTGACCTACGCCGAGCTCGCCGCGCTCGTGAGCCGGCTCGCCCTGCGCCTGGGCGGCCTCGGGGTCGGCCCCGAGGTGCGCGTGGGGATCTGCCTGGAGCGCAGCCCGGCAATGATCGCCGCGGTGCTGGCGACGCTCGCCGCGGGCGGCGCCTACGTCCCCATCGACCCCGTCCATCCCGCGGAGCGCGTCGCCTACCTGCTGGAGGACTCCGGGGTGCAGGTGGTGGTGACGCAGTCCTCGCTGGCCGGGCGCTTCGCGGCCTTCGGGGGGAGGCTGGCGCTGGTCGACGGGGAGGAGGCGCACTCCGGGCTCTCCGCCCGCGTGCAGGCTGCGTCGGCGCGCAACCTCGCCTACGTCATCTATACCTCCGGGTCCACCGGGATGCCCAAGGGCGTGGGGGTGGAGCACGCGTCGCTGGCCAGCTACGCCCACGTGGTACGCGGGTTCTACGGGATCACGCCCGCGGACCGGGTGCTCCAGTTCAACTCGCTCAGCTTCGACGTCAGCGCGGACGAGATCTATCCCACGCTGCTCGCCGGGGCGACGCTGGTGCTGCGCAGCGAGGAGATGCTGGGGAGCGCGGCGAGGTTCCTCGATCGGTGCGCGGAGTGGGGCGTCACCGTGCTGGACCTGCCGACGTCGTACTGGCACGAGCTGGCGGCGGCGCTGGATGCCGGGGAGGCGCGCCTCCCCGCGTGCGTGCGCCTCGTGGTGGTCGGGAGCGAGCGGATGCTCGCGGAGCGGGTGGCGCAGTGGCGCCGCAGCGTGGGGAACGCGGCCGCGCTGGTCAACGGCTACGGACCGACGGAAGCGACGGTGGCCGCGACACTGGGCCGCGTGGACGGAGGGAAGCTCACCATCGGGGCGCCGGTGGGGAACGTGAAGGCGTACGTGCTGGAGCCTTCGGGCGTCCCGGCGCCGGTGGGCGTGCCGGGCGAGCTGTGGATCGGGGGGGCGGGAGTGGCGCGCGGCTACCTGGGGCGGCCGGAGCTGACGGCGGAGCGCTTCTGGCCCGACCCGTTCTCGGGGGAGGCGGGGGGGCGGATGTACCGGAGCGGGGACCGGGTGAGGTGGCTCGCCACGGGGGAGCTGGAGTACCTGGGGCGGACGGACGCGCAGGTGAAGGTGCGGGGCTTCCGGATCGAGCCGGGAGAGGTGGAGGCGGCCCTGTCGGGGATGCCGGGGGTGCGGGAGGCGACCGTCGTCGCGCGGGAGCATGGGGACGAGCGGCGGCTGGTGGCGTACGTGGTGGCGGAGCCGGGCCGGACGGTCTCGCCGGCCGACGTGCGGACGTGGCTCAGGGACCGGCTGCCGGAGTACATGGTGCCCGCCGCCGTGGTGGCGCTGGAATCGATTCCGCTGACGGCCAACCTCAAGGTGGACCACCGGGCGCTTCCGGCGCCCGGGTGGAGGGCGGGGGGCGAGGATGCGCGCGTCGATCCCCGCACCGGGACGGAGGAGGTCCTCGCGGGGATTTGGGGCGAGGTGCTGCGCCTGGACCGCGTCGGAGTGGAGGACAGCTTCTTCGACGTGGGCGGGCACTCGCTGCTGGCTACGCGCGTGGTCTCGCGCGTGAGGCAGGCCTTCGGGGTGGAGCTCCCGCTGCGGACGCTCTTCGAGGCGCCCACCGTGGCGCGGCTCGCGGAGTGGGTGGAGGCGAACCGCCCGGAGGACCGGCTGGACGCGTGGGAAGTGCGGGAGGAGGAGGAGCGGCTCGCCGGCCTCTCGGACGAGGAGGTGCGGCGGATGCTGGAAGAGCCGTAGCCGGCGGATCAGGGCCGTCCGGGCGTCGCGGCGCCCTGCGGAAGCACCCGTGCCTCCAGGCGGCTCGCCGCCTCCGGGCTCACCCAGATGCGGTGGGCCGCACGGACGAAGTCGTCCTCGCGGGCCTCGTAGATGCTGGGCACGTACCGCTGCGGGTTGCGGTCGAAGAGCGGAAACCAGCTGCTCTGCACCTGCACCATGAGGCGGTGCCCCTTCCGGAAGGTGTGGAACACGTCCGGGAGGCGGAACGCCACCTCGGTCACCTGGTTCGGCTGGAACGGGACCGGGTCGCCGAAGGACCGGCGGAAGCGCCCTCGCATGATCTCGCCGCGGACGAGCTGCTGGTAGCCGCCCAGCCGCACCGTGGAGTCTGGCGGAGGGGGTCCGCCCGGCCCGTCGGGCGGGTACACGTCGATCAGCTTCACCACGAAGTCCGCGTCGGTGCCCGTCGTGCTCACCCACAGGCGGGCGGTGATCTCGCCGGCGAAGGTGACGTCTTCCCGCAGCGCACCGGTCCGGAACACGGCGACGTCCGGCCGCGACGCGAAGCAGCGCTGATCGTCGCTCATGTAGCCGAACAGCGCGCCCTCCTCGATCGTCTGCCCCGAGCACCGGGCCGGGACCGGACGGTTCGGGTCGCTCTCGTACTCCACGAACGCCGGGCCGCCCGCGGGGGGCGACGCGGACAGCGCGCCGTCGCCGCGAAGGAAGTAGTCCCGCCGCGCCGCCTCCGGCGCCGGCCAGCCGTCGAACCGGACCCACGCCCTACGTCCCGTGTCGAACATCAGTGCGCCGGCCGGTGCCGCGCCCGCGCCCTTCAGGTGCGCGCGAAAGAACGCCGCCTCCACGTCCCGCTGGTACGCCGTCTCCAGCGAGTCGCCGAAGTACAGGTCGCCGTGCGTCGTATGCGTCACCCCGCGCGCGGCCCACCCCCGGTGCCCGAACGGCCCCATCACCAGCGATGCCTTCGCGCCGCCGTTCGCGCGCAGCGACCGGTACGCCGCCAGCGTTCCCCACAGGTTCTCGGCGTCGAACCACCCCCCGACGACCAGGACGGGGTGCGTGACGCGGGACAGGCGCGGGGCCATGGCGCGCGCCCGCCAGAACTCGTCGTAGTCGGGATGCGCGGCCATCTCCCGCCACCACAGGTTCTCCGGGTAGATCCGGGCGGTGACGTTCCGGAGCGGACCCAGCCCCAGCTGGTAGGCGTAGTCGTCCCCCATCCCGTGCGCCGCGACGCGCTGGAACTCGGGGAGCCACCAGTGCGACGCGGTCGGCTCCGGGCGCGGAACGCCGAAGACCGGGTAGGCGTAGAAGTGCCCCTGGAGGAGCGCGCCGTTGTGGTGGAAGTCCTCGAAGAAGAAGTCCATCACCGGGGCCTGGAGCGACGAGGCCACGATGGCCGGGTGTCCGGAGAGCGCGGCCGCCGCGGCGTAGTAGCCCCCGTAGCTCACCCCCAGCAGCCCCACCCGCCCGTCGTGCCCGGGGAGGTTGCGGACGAGCCACTCGATGGTGTCGAACGCGTCCGTGGCCTCGTCCGCCGCGCGCGGGTCGCGCAGCCGCACGGAATCGTCCAGCAGCGGCCGGACGTTCTCGAAGGTGCCCTCCGAAAGGTACCGGCCACGCACCTCCTGGTTGACGAAGACGTACCCGTCCCGGAGCGCGAAGGTGGACGGGCCCAGCGTCCGGGGGTACGCGCCGGGACCGTACGGCCCCACCGAGAACGGAGTGCGCTGCAGCAGGACCGGGTAGCGGCGCCCGGGCGCCGCGTCCCTGGGCACGTACAGCACGGTGAACAGGCGCACCCCGTCGCGCATGGGGATGCGCTCCTCGCGCTTGACGTAGTGCTCGGCGATGAACGCCGAATCGGTGCCTTCGGCGCCCTGCGCGGCGAGCGCCGCCGCGCCGCAGGGGAGCAGGGCCAGCGTCAGCGCGGACAGCCACGCGCGCAACACCCGCGGAGCGCGCTCCGGTGCCTGCGTCACCGTCGTGAGGTCGAGCTCCATCGAAGGCCCTTTGCGTGGACGTCAACCGTGCAGCCGCGCGGATGCGGGAAAGTTGCTCCGCGCCCGGGATGTCGTCAATCCGCCTCCTGGTCACCTTGCGTCGAATGTTGATTCCGGATAACCTGTATGTTTACTCGAATTCGTGGCGCATTCTGCAAGGGTTGCAACGGACAGGTGATGTAGGACTCCGTTCGCGACAGCTCCTTCTCGTCCACCGCGGGGACGCCTTCCTCCCGGCGGCCCCCGCCCGCCGTCTTCCTCCGCTCGGGCCCGTGCGACTCCCTCTTCAGCACCCTGACACCGGCGCGTCCTTCTCTCGGACGTGTACATGCTCGCGGCCCACCGGGGTATGATCCCATGAGCAACACCATCGGCGAGGCCTCCTCCGCGGAAGAGAAGCGCCGCCGCCTCGAGCAGCTGCTGAAGCAGAAGGCGACGCGCGCCACCCGCTTCCCGCTCTCCTTCGCCCAGCACCGGCTCTGGTTCCTGTACCAGTTCGACCCGGCGAGCCCGCTCTACAACCTCCCGGTGGCGCTCCGGCTGAGCGGGCCGCTGCGGGTGGAGGCGCTGGAGCGCACGCTGGAGGAGGTCGTGCGCCGGCACGAGATCCTGCGCACCACGTTCCAGGCGGTGGCGGGCGAGCCGGTGCAGGTGATCGCGCCGCCGGGCCCCTGGCGCCTGGAGGCCGAGGACCTCTCCGGGCTCGGCGGGGCGGAGCGCGAGGCCGAGGTCCGGCGGCGCGTGCGGGCGGACGTGCTGCGCCCGTTCGACCTGGCGGCGGGGCCGCCGCTGCGCGCCGCCCTGCTGCGCTGCGGGCCGGAGGAGCACGTGCTCCTCCTCTGCGTGCACCACATCGTCAGCGACGGCTGGTCGATGCAGGTGCTCTTCCGGGAGATGGGCGCGCTCTACGGGGCGTACCTGCGCGGCGAGCCCTCGCCGCTCCCGGAGCTGCCGATCCAGTACGCCGACTTCACGCTGTGGCAGCGCGAGCGGCTGCGCGGCCCCCTCCTGGAGCGGCAGCTGGAGTACTGGAAGGAGCAGCTGCGGGACGCACCGGCGGTGCTGGAGCTGCCGACGGACCGGCCGCGCCCGGCCGCGCAGAGCTTCCGCGGCTCGATGGTGCCCTTCGCGCTGGAGGCCGCGACGACGCAGCGGCTGCAGGCGCTGGCGCGGCGGGAGGGGGCCACCCTCTTCATGCTGCTGCTGGCCGCCTCCCAGCTCCTGCTGTCGCGCTACGCGGGGACGGAGGACGTGGTGGTGGGCACCCCCGTCGCCGGACGCACGCGGCAGGAGACGGAGGCGCTGATCGGCCTCTTCATCAACACCCTGGCCCTGCGCGCCGACCTGTCGGGCGACCCCGCCTTCACCGGGCTGCTCGCGCGCGTCAAGGAGGGGCTGCTGGAGGCGCAGGCGCACCAGGAGCTCCCCTTCGAGAAGCTGGTGGGAGAGCTGCACGCGGAGCGCAGCCTCAGCCACGCCCCCGTCTTCCAGGTCCTCGTCTCCATGGAGGGGATCCCCCGCGCCTTCGACCTGGGCGGGGTGCCGGCCGTCCCGATACCGGGAGAGACGGAGACCGCCAAGTTCGACCTGTGGCTGGTGCTGCAGGAGGAGGCCGGGGCGATCACGGGGCTCCTGGAGTACGCCACCGACCTCTTCGACCGCGCCACGGCGGCGCGGATGACGGAGCACCTCCGGACGCTGCTGGAGGGGATCCTGGCGGGGCCGGAGCGGCGCGTCTCGGAGCTGCCGCTGCTGAGCCTTCCCGAGCGGCGGCAGCTGCTGGAGGAGTGGAGCCGGACCGAGTGGGCGCCGGCTCCGGAGCGGACGCTGCACGCGCTCTTCGCGGAGCGGGCGGGGGAGGACCCCGACCGCGTCGCGGTGGAGTGCGGCGGCCAGCGCTGGAGCTACGAGGAGCTGGAGCGGAGGTCGAACCGGCTCGCGCACCACCTGCGGGGGCTGGGCGTGGGGCCCGAGGCACCGGTGGGGATCTGCGTGGAGCGCTCGGCGGAGATGGTGGCCGCCGTGCTCGGCATCCTCAAGGCCGGGGGCGCGTACCTCCCGCTGGACCCGGCGTATCCGCCGGAGCGCCTCGGGTACATGCTGGCCGACTCCGGAGCGGCGGTGCTGGTCACCCAGGAGCGGCTCCGGGAAGCGCTCCCGGAGTTCGGGGGAGTCGTGGTGCGGCTGGACGCGGACGCGCCGGCCATCGCCCGCCAACCGGACGAGGCTCCCCCGGACGGCGTCGATCCGTCCGGACTGGCCTACGTCATCTACACCTCGGGCTCCACCGGTCGCCCCAAGGGCGTCATGGTCCCGCACGCCGGGGTGGCGAGCTTCCTCCGCTCCATGCGCCGCGCCCCCGGGCTCGACGCCGGAGACGTCCTCGTCGCCGTCACCACGCTCTCCTTCGACATCGCCGCGCTGGAGCTCTTCCTCCCCCTCACCACCGGGGCCCGCCTGGTGGTCGCGACGCGCGAGCAGGCCTCGGACGGGATCGCGCTGGCGGAGCTGATGGAGCGCTGCGGAGCCACCGTCGTGCAGGCCACGCCCGCCACCTGGCGGATGCTCGTCCAGTCGGGGTGGATGGGGCGTCGCGCGCTGCGGGTGATCTGCGGGGGCGAAGCGCTCCCCCGGGAGCTGGCCGTCGAGCTCCGCGCGCGCTCCCGGGAGCTGTGGAACCTGTACGGCCCCACCGAGACCACCATCTGGTCCACGCTCCACCCGGTCGACGGCGACGGGCCGGCGACCGTCCCGCTGGGGCGCCCCATCCTGAACACGCGGGTGTACGTGCTGGACGGCCGGCTCCACCCGGTCCCGGTGGGGGTCCCGGGGAGCTGTACGTGGGCGGGGTCGGGGTGACGCGCGGATACCTGGGGCGGCCGGAGCTGACGGCGGAGAAGTTTCCCCCGGACCCCTTCGCGAGCCAGGCAACGGCCGGGGCGCGCATGTACCGCACGGGGGACCGCGTCCGCTGGCTGGCGGGCGGCGAGCTGGAGTTCCTGGGGCGGACGGACCACCAGGTCAAGGTGCGCGGGTTCCGCATCGAGCCCGGCGAGATCGAGGCCGTGCTCCTGGGGCAGGAAGGGGTGCGCGAGGCGGTGGTGGTGGTGCGCGGGGAGGGCGCCGAGCAGCGCCTGGTGGCCTACGTGGTGGGCGAGGGCGCGGCGGACGTGGCGCGGCTGCGGGTCGCGGTGGGCGAGCGGCTCCCCGCGTACATGGTGCCGGCCGCGTTCGTGGCGCTGGACGCCCTCCCGCTCACCCCCAACGGCAAGGTGGACCGGAAGGCGCTCCCCGACCCGAACTGGGGAGCGGCCGCCCGCGAGTACGTGGCGCCCCGCAACCGCAACGAGGAAGTGCTCTGCGACATCTGGAGCCGGGTGCTGGGAGTGGAGCGGGTGGGCGTGGACGACGACTTCTTCGACCTGGGCGGGCACTCCCTGATCGCGACGCAGTTCATCTTCCAGGCCCGCGAGGCGCTGGGGGTGGAGATCTCGCTGCGGATGCTCTTCGAGCGCCCCACGGTGGCGGGGCTGGCCGAAGCCGTCGCGGACGGGACGGGGGAGGAGGAGGCGGGGATCATCGGCCGGGGCGCCGCCGAGCGGCTCCTGGCGGATCTCGACCAGCTCTCCGAGGCGGAGATCGAGCGCCTCCTGGGCGGGCTGGCTCCGGGCGCGGGGTGAGCCGATGAGCGTAACCAGTGCCCGGTTCCGGGCGAAAGGAGAGAACTGAGTCGATGAGCAGCACCCTCGATCCGGCCGGCCAGGGTCTCTCGGTGGAGGAGAAGCGCCGTCTCCTGGCGCAGATCCTCCAGCAGAAGGCGGCACGCGCGACCCGTTTCCCGCTCTCCTTCGCGCAGCAGCGGCTCTGGTTCCTGCACCAGCTGGACCCGGCCAGCCCGCTGTACAACATGTTCTCGGCGTCCTGGCTGCGGGGCTCGCTGGACGCGGGCGTGCTGGAGCGCGCCTTTGCGGAGATCGTTAAGCGACACGAAGTGTTGCGCACGGTCTTCGCCGCGGAGGAGGGAGAGCCGGTGCAGGTGGTCACGCCCGCCGGGTCGTGGCGGATGGAGATCGAGGACCTCGGCGGGCTGGGCGAGGAGGAGCGCGAGGCCGAGGTGCAGCGGCGGGTGCAGGCCGAGGCGGTGCGCCCCTTCGACCTGGCTGCGGGGCCGCTCTTCCGCGCCCTCCTCCTGCGCACCGGCCCGGAGGAGCACCTGCTCTTCGTGGCCCTGCACCACATCGCCAGCGACGGCTGGTCGATGGAGGTGCTCTATCGCGAGCTGGACGCCGTCTACACGGCGTTCCTGCGGGGGGAGCCCTCGCCGCTGGCGGAGCTCCCGATCCAGTACGCCGACTTCGCCGTCTGGCAGCGGGAGCGGCTGAGCGGCCCCGCCCTGGAGCCGCACCTCGCCTTCTGGCGGGAGCAGCTGGACGGGGCGCCCGCGGTGCTGGAGCTGCCGGCGGACCGGCCGCGCCCGGCCGCGCAGAGCTTCCGCGGGTCGGGGCTCCCGGTGGCGCTCGGCGCCGGGCTGACGCAGAAGCTGCACGGAGTGGCGCGGCGGGAGGGGGGCACTCTCTTCATGAGCCTGCTGGCGGGCTTCGCGGTGCTGCTCGCGCGCTACGCGGGGACGGAGGACGTGGTGGTGGGCACCCCCATCTCCGGACGGACGAGGCGGGAGACGGAGGGGCTGGTCGGCCTCTTCATCAACACGCTGCCGCTGCGCATCGACCTGTCGGGGGACCCGACCTTCCCGGAGCTGGTGGGGCGGGTGCGCGAGACCCTGCTGAGGGCGCACGCGCACCAGGAGCTCCCCTTCGACAAGCTGGTGGAGGAGCTGCAGGTGGAGCGCAGCCTCAGCCACACCCCCGTCTTCCAGGTGATGCTCTCCATGCAGGGCCTCGCCCGCCCCTTCGAGTTCGGCGGCGTGCGGGCGTTTCCCTATCCGGCGGATTCCGGGACCTCGAAGTTCGACCTGTCGCTGGTGCTGCAGGAGGAGGCCTCGACCCTGCACGGCTACCTGGAGTTCGCCACCGACCTGTTCGAGGCGGCCACGGTGGAGCGGATGCGGGGGCACCTCCGCACGCTCCTGAACGGGGTCGCGGAGGACCCGGGGTGCCGCGTCTCCGGGCTGCCGATGCTGAGCGCCTCCGAGCGGCGGCAGGTGCTGGAGGAGTGGAGCGCCGCGCAGTCGCGCGCGCCGTCCGACCGGTGCGTGCACGAGCTGTTCGCGGAGCAGGCCGCACGCACGCCGGACGCGGTGGCACTGGTCTTCGGCGAGGAGCGGGTCACCTACTCCGGGCTGGACCGGCGCTCGGACGCCCTCGCGCGCGTGCTGTCCACCCGCGGCGTGGGTCCGGACGTGCGGGTGGGGATCTGCGCCGAGCGTTCGCCGGAGCTGGTGGTGGGGCTCCTGGCGATCCTCAAGGCGGGCGGCGCCTACGTCCCGCTCGACCCGGGCTACCCCGCGGAGCGCCTGGCGTACATGCTGTCCGACGCGCGGGTGCCGGTGCTCCTGGCGCAGGAGCGGATGCTGGAGCGGCTCCCCGAGTTCGGGGGGGAGGTCGTGGTGCTGGAATTCGCGGAGGCCGTCCCCCCCGCCTGCGGGGGAGGGGAGAGCGGCGTCACCCCCGACCACCTGGCCTACGTCATCTACACCTCCGGCTCCACGGGCCAGCCGAAGGGAACCGAGGTCCCGCACCGCGCCATCCCCGGCTTCTTCTGGGACGTGGAGTACGCGCGCTTCGACCAGCGCACCGTGCTGCTCCAGCACTCCTCCACCTCGTGGGACGCGCTCACCCTGGAGCTGTGGCCGGCGCTGCTGAAGGGCGGCACCTGCGTGCTGCTCCCGGCGCAAGTGTCCGATCCGGCGCTGCTGGGGGAGCAGGTCCGGGAGCACGGGGTGACGGCGACCTGGATCTCGTCGGCGTACTTCAACTCCATCGTCGAAACCACGCCGGAGGTGCTGGCGGGGCTGGAGCTGGCGATGATCGGGGGCGAGGCGGTGTCGATCCCGCACGTGCGGCGGGCGCAGGAGCTGTACCCGGGACTGAGGATCGTCAACGGGTACGGCCCCAGCGAGTGCACGGTCTTCACCTCCTGCCACGTGGTCCCGGCGGTTTTCGACGCACCCGCGCTCCCGATCGGAAGGCCGGTGGGCGACCGGCGCGTATACCTGCTGGACCGCGACCTGGGCCCGGTGCCGGTGGGCGTGCCCGGCGGGCTGTTCGTGGGTGGACCGGCGGTGGCGCGGGGATACCTGGGACGGCCCGAGCTGACGGCGGAGCGCTTCGTCCCCGACCCGTTCTCGGGTGAGCCCGGGGCGCGGATGTACCGGTCGGGAGACCGGGTGAAGTGGCGCGCGGACGGGCTGCTGGAGTTCGTCGGGCGCGAGGACTTCCAGGTCAAGGTGCGGGGCTTCCGCGTGGAGCCGGGCGAGGTGGAAGCCATGCTCGCCGCGCACCCGGCGGTGCGCGAAGCCGTGGTGATGGTGAAGGAGGGCGCGGGGGGCGGCCGGCTGGTGGGCTACGTCACGGCCGCGGAGGGGGAGAGCTGCGATGCGGCGGAGCTGCGCGCCTGGCTGGGGGAGCGGCTGCCGGGGTACATGGTGCCGGGCTCGCTCCTGGTGCTGGAGTCGCTGCCGCTGACCCCGCACGGCAAGGTGGACCGCAGGGCGCTGCCGGCGCCGGAGTACGGTGGGACGGAGGAGGCGTACGAGGCGCCGCGGACCGTCACGGAAGAGGTGCTGGCGGGGATCTGGGGGGAGGTGCTGGGAGTGGAGCGGGTGGGGGTGGAGGAGAACTTCTTCGACCTGGGTGGGCACTCGCTGCTGGCGACGCGGGTGGTGGCGCGGGCGCAGGCGGCGCTGGGGACGGAGATCCCGCTGCGGGTGCTCTTCGAGGCGCCCACGGTGGCCGGGCTGGCCGGGCGCGTGGAGGCGGCGCTCCGCGAGGGCGCGGGGGTGCAGGTCCCGCCGATCGTGCCGACCCCGCGGGACGGGACGCCGCTGCCGCTGTCGTTCGCGCAGGAGCGGCTCTGGTTCATCGACCAGCTGGAGCCGGGGAGCACGACGTACAGCATCCCCGTACCGTTGTGGCTGCGCGGGGCGCTGGACGCGCGCGCGCTCGGCGGGGCGCTCACCGAGCTGGCTCGGCGGCACGAGTCGCTGCGCACCGTCTTCCGGGCGGCCGGGGGCGAGCCGGTGCAGGTCGTCCTCCCCGCCGCCCCCGTCCCCCTCCCTTCGGTCGACCTCCGGGCGCTCTCCCCCGGGGCGCGGGAGATCGAGGCGAGGCGCCTCGCGGCGGAGGACGCGGCCCGTCCGTTCGACCTCGCCCGCGGGCCGCTGCTGCGCGCGACCCTGGTCCACGCGGCGGAGGGCGAGCACGCGCTGCTGGTGAACATGCACCACATCGTCAGCGACGGCTGGTCGCATGGGCGTCTTCTTCCGCGAGCTCTCGGCGCTGTACGAGGCGCTCGCGGCCGGGGCGCCGTCGCCGCTGCCGGAGCTGCCGGTGCAGTACGCGGACTTCGCCGTCTGGCAGCGCGCCTGGCTCTCGGGCGAGGCGCTGGACGGGCAGCTCGGCTACTGGAAGGAGAAGCTGGCTGGCGCCCCCCCGCTGCTGGAGCTGCCCCTCGATCGGCCGCGGCCGCAGGCCCAGGGCAGCCACGGGGCAGGCTGCGAGATCGCGCTCCCGACGGAGACGACGCGCGCGCTGCGCAGGGTGGCGCGCCAGGAGAGCGCGACGCCGTTCATGGCGCTGCTCGCCGCCTGGCAGGCGCTGCTGGGGCGCTACGCGGGGCAGGACGACGTGGTGGTGGGCACGCCCATCGCCGGGCGCACGCGCGCCGAGGTGGAGCCGCTGATCGGCTTCTTCGTCAACACGCTGGTGCTGCGGGCGGACCTGTCGGGGGCGCCCGGCTTCCGGGGGCTGCTCGGGCGGGTGCGGGAGGTGGCGCTCGGCGCCTTCGCCCACCAGGAGCTGCCGTTCGAGCGGCTGGTGGAGGAGCTGGCGCCGGAGCGCTCGCTCGGCCACACGCCGCTGTTCCAGGTGCTGTTCTCGCTCCAGCCGCAGGACGACGCGGAGCCCCGGCTCGGTGAGGCGGCGGCCGAGCCGCTCGTGCGCGGGAGCGAGACGGCCAAGTTCGACCTCGCGCTGCACCTGGAGGACGCGGGCGAGCGCTACGCGGGCGGGCTCGTGTACCGGCGCGACCTGTTCGACGCGGCCACGATCGAGCGGCTGGTCGGCCACTTCGTCGCGCTCGTGGACGCGGTGGCCGCCGACCCGGACCGGTCCGCTCGCGGAGCTGCCGATCTTGAGCGCCGCCGAGCGCCGGCAGCTGCTGGAGGAGTGGAACCAGGTGGAGGCGGTGTACGCCGCGGAGCGGCACGCTGCACGGACTCTTCGCGGCAGGCCGCGGCGCGCGCGCCGAAGGCAGTGGCGGTGGCGTGCGAGGGCGGAGCGGCTGAGCTACGGGGAGCTGGAGCGGCGGGCCAACCAGCTCGCGCACCGGCTGCGGCGGCTGGGGGTGGGGCCGGAGGCGCGCGTGGGGCTGTGCCTGGAGCGCTCGCTGGAGATGGTGGTGGCGATGCTGGGCGATCCTCAAGGCGGGCGGCGGCGTACGTGCCGCTCGACCCGGCGTACCCGGCGGAGCGGCTGGCGTTCATGCTGGGCGACTGCGGGGCGGCGGTGCTGGTGACGCAGGAGCGGCTGCTGCCGGTGCTCCCGGAGCACGCGTGCGCGACGGTGTGCCTGGACCGCGACCGCGCGGAGATCGAGCGCGAGAGCGACCGGGCTCCCGGGGAGGAGGCGACGCCGGAGAGCCTGGCGTACGTGATCTACACCTCGGGCTCGACGGGCCGGCCCAAGGGGGTGCTGGTCACGCACGCGCAACGTGGTGCGGCTGTTCGCGCGCGACGCGAGGCGTGGTTCGGCTTCGGCGCGGAGGACGTGTGGACGCTGTTCCACTCGTACGCCTTCGACTTCTCGGTGTGGGAGATCTGGGGGGCGCTGCTGCTACGGCGGGCGGCTGGTGGTGGTGCCGTACCTGACGAGCCGCTCGCCGGAGGCGTTCCACGAGCTGCTGGTGGCGGAGGGGGTGACGGTGCTGAACCAGACGCCGTCGGCGTTCCGGCAGCTCATGCGCCGTGGACGCGGAGGCCGGGGCGCTGGCGCTGCGCCTGGTGGTCTTCGGCGGCGAGGCGCTGGAGCTGGCGAGCCTGCGGCCGTGGTTCGAGCGGCACGGGGACGAGCGGCCGCGGCTGGTCAACATGTACGGGATCACCGAGACGACCGTGCACGTGACCTACCGCCCGCTCACCCGCGGCGGACCTGGAGGCGGGGCGCGGGAGCGTGATCGGGCGTGCCGATCCCGGACCTGTCGCATCTACCTGCTGGACGCGCACGGGCAGGCCGGTGCCGGTCGGGGTGGCGGGGGAGATGTACGTGGGCGGCGCGGGGGTGGCGCGCGGGCTATCTGAACCGGCCGGAGCTGACCGCGGAGCGGTTCGTGCCGGACCCGTTCGCGGGCGGGGGAGCGGCTGTACCGCACGGGCGACCTGGCGCGCTACCGGCCGGACGGGGAGCTGGAGTACCTGGGGCGGGTCGACCAGCAGGTGAAGATCCGCGGCTTCCGGATCGAGCTGGGGGAGATCGAGGCGGCGCTGCTGGCGCAGCCGGGCGTGCGCGAGGCGGTGGTGGTGGCGCGCGGGGAGGGGGCGGAGCAGCGCCTGGTGGCCTACGTGACGCGGCGGAGGCGGAGGTGCGGCGGCGCTGCGGCGAGCACGTGCGGGAGCGGCTGCCGGACTACATGGTGCCGGCGCGCGTTCGTGGTGCTGGCGAGCGCTGCCGCTGACCCCGAACGGCAAGGTGGACCGGAAGGCGCTGCCGGCGCCGGAGTGGGGCGGGGCGGCGGAGGCGTACGTGGCGCCGCGGACCGCCAGCGGAAGAGGTGCTGGCCGGGATCTGGGCGGAGGTGCTGGGCGTGGAGCGGGTGGGGGTCGGACGACAACTTCTTCGAGCTGGGCGGCCACTCGCTGCTGGCGACGCAGGTGGTGTCGCGGTGCGCAGGCGGCGCTCGGGGTCGAGCTGCCGCTGCGGGCGCTCTTCGAGACGCCGACGGTGGCCGGGCTGGCGGGGCGGGTGGAGGCGGCGCTCCGCGAGGGCGCGGGCGTGCAGGCCCCGCCGATCGTGCGCGGTGCCGCGGGACGGCGCGCCGCTGCCGCTGTCGTTCGCGCAGGCAGCGGCTCTGGTTCCTCGACCAGCTGGAGCCGGGGAGCACCGCCTACAACATGCCCTTCGCCGCTGCGGCTGGGCGGGCGTCTGGACGCGCGCGCGCTGGCCGCTGCGCTGTCGGAGCTGGTGCGGCGGCACGAGACGCTGCGCACCGTCTTCCGGGCGAGCGGGGGCGAGCCGGTGCAGGTGGTCCTCCCCGCCGCCCCCGTCTCCGCTCCCGACCGTCGATCTGCGGGCGCTGTCCCCGGAAGCGCGCGAGGTCGAGACGGCGGCGGCTGGCGGCGGAGGACGCGGCGCGTCCGTTCGACCTCGCGCGCGGGCCGCTGCTGCGGGTGCGCGCTGCTCCGGCTGAGCGAGGGGGAGCACGCGCTGCTGGTGACCATGCACCACATCGTCAGCGACGGCTGGTCGCATCGGGATCTTCTGGTCGGCGAGCTCTCGGCGCTCTACGCGGCGTTCGCAGCCGGGGCGGCCGTCGCCGCTGCCGGAGCTGCCGGTGCAGTACGCGGACTACGCGGTCTGGCAGCGGGCCTGGCTCTCGGGCGAGACGCTGGAGGCGCAGCTCGGCTTACTGGCGGCGAGCAGCTCGGCGGGTGCGCCGCCGCTGCTGGAGCTGCCCACCGACCGTCCGCGCGCCGCCGGCGCAGAGCGTCCGCGGGCGCGCCACCGCTTCACGGTGCTGCCGCCGGCGGCGACTCAGCGGCGCTGCGGGCGCTCGCCCGGCGCGAGGGGGCGACGCTGTTCATGAGCGCTGCTCGCCGGCTTCCAGGCGCTGCTGGCGCGGCTACAGCGGGCAGGAGGACGTGGTGGTGGGCACGCCGATCGCCGGCCGCACGCGGGCCGAGATCGAGGGGCTGATCGGCTTCTTCGTCAACACGCTGGTGCTGCGCGCCGACCTGTCGGGCGAGCCCACCTTCGGCGGAGCTGCTCGGCCGGGCGCGCGAGACGGCGCTGGCGGCCTACGCGCACCAGGACGTGCCGTTCGAGCGGCTGGTCGACGAGCTGGCGCCCGAGCGGAGCCTCGCGCACACGCCGCTCTTCCAGGTGATGTTCGCGCTGCAGAACGTCGCCGAGGAGGAGCGGCCGCGGCTCGGGGCCGCTGGGCGTGGGGCCGCTCGGGCGTGGGCGGGAGCGGTGGCGAAGTTCGACCTGACCCTGAGCCTGGTCGAGACGGGGAGGCGCTGGCGGGCGCGGCTCGAGCTACGCCGCGACCTGTTCGAGCCGGCGACGGTCGCGCGGATGGCCGAGCCACTTGGGGCGGCGTGCTGGAAGCGATGGCCGCCGGGCCGGAGCGTCGGCTGTCCGAGCTGCCGCTCCTGGCGGTCGACGGAGCGCGCAGCAGGTGCTGCGCGGAGTGGAACGCCACGCTCGAAGAGCTACCCGCCGCGCTGCCGTGCACGAGCTGTTCGTGGAGCAGGCCGCGCGCACGCCCGACGCCACGGCGCTGGTGAGTGGGGCGGAGCGCCTGACCTACGCGGAGCTGGAGCGCCGCGTCCGACCGGCCTGGCCGCCGCGCTGCGCCGCCGGGGCGTCGGGCCGGAGGCGCGGGTGGGGATCTGCGCCGAGCGCTCGCCTCGAGCTGGTGGTGGCGCTGCTGGGGGTCCTCAAGGCCGGCGGCGCCTACGTGCCGCTGGATCCGGCCTACCCGGCCGAGCGCGTCGCGTTCCTGCTGGAGGACTCCGCGCTGCCGGTGCGTCGCTGACGCAGGACGCCCTGCGTCGGCCGCTTCCCGGGCACCGGCGGCCGCGGTCGACTGCGCTCGACGGCGCTCACGGCCGAGACGGAGGCCGAGCGGCCGCAGCTGGCGCGGCGGACGATGCTGCCGGAGAACCTGGCCTACGTCATCTACACCTCCGGCTCGACGGGGCGCCCCAAGGGCGTGGTGATCCCCACGGCGCGCTCGCCAACCACATGCGGTGGATGCAGGGCGCCTTCCCGCTCGCGTCCGACGACCGCGTGCTGCAGACGACGCCGTTCGGCTTCGACGCCTCGGTCTGGGAGTTCTGGGCGCCGCTGCTGGCCGGGGCGACGCTGGTGATGGCCGGGCCGGAGGCGCACCGGGACCCTGCGCAGCTGGCACGCACCATGGCGGAGGAAGGGGTCACGACCGTTCAGTTCGTCCCCTCGCTCGCTAGCCGCGCTGCTGGAGGAGGACCTGGGTGCGGTCGCGTCGGTGCGGCGGGTCTTCTCCGGCGGGCGAGGCGCTCGCCGGCGGGGCTGGCGGCGCGCTGCGGCGCGGCGCTGGGTGCGGAGGTGGTGAACCTGTACGGACCCACGGAGGCGTGCATCGACGCCACCGCCGCGGTATTCGCGGGCGGCGGCACGTGGGTGCCGATCGGCCGGCCGATGGCGAACACGCAGGCGTACGTGCTCGGCGCGGCGCTGGAGCCGGTGCCGGTGGGAGTGGTGGGGGAGCTGTACCTGGGCGGGGCGGGGCTGGCGCGGGGCTACCTGGGGCGGCCGGAGCTGACGGCGGAGCGGTTCGTCCCCGATTCCTTTTCTGGAGAGCGGGGCGCTCGGCTGTACCGGACCGGCGACCGGGTCCGGTGGCTGGCCGGATGGGGAGCTGGAGTACCTGGGGCGTGTCGACCAGCAGGTCAAGGTGCGAGGCTTCCGCATCGAGCCGGGAGAGATCGAGGCCGTGCTGCTGGAACACGCGCGGGTTCGGGCCGCGGCGGTGGTGACGCGGGAGGACCGCGCGCGGGGAGGCACAGGTCGTGGCGTACGTGGTGGCCGAGGCAGGGGAGCGAGCTGACCGTCGGCGGAGCTGCGGGCGTACCTGGGCGGGCGCGTGCCGGAGCACATGGTGCCCGCCGCGTTGGTGCGGCTGGACGCGCTCCCGCTGACGCCCAACGGGAAGGTGGACCGGCGGGCGCTGCCGGCGCCGGAGTGGGGCGGGGCGGCGGAGGCGTACGTGGCGCCGCGGACCGCCGACGGAAGAGGTGCTGGCGGGGATCTGGGCGGAGGTGCTGGGAGTGGAGCGGGTGGGGGTGGACGAGAACTTCTTCGAGCTGGGGGGCCACTCGCTGCTGGCGACGCGGGTGGTGGCGCGGGCGCAGGCGGCGCTGGGGGCGGAGATCCCGCTGCGGGCGCTCTTCGAGACGCCCACGGTGGCCGGGCTGGCGGGGTGGGTGGAGGCGGCGCTCCGCGAGGGCGCGGGGGTGCAGGCCCCGCCGATCGTGCGGGTGCCGCGGGACGGCTCGCCGCTGCCGCTGTCGTTCGCGCAGGCGCGGCTCTGGTTCGTCGACCAGCTGGAGCCGGGGAGCATCACCTACAACATGCCCTTCCCGCTGCGGGTGGGCGGGGTCATGGACGCGCGCGCGCTGGCCGCTGCGCTGTCGGAGCTGGTGCGGCGGCACGAGACGCTGCGCACCGTCTTCCGGGCGAGCGGGGGCGAGCCGGTGCAGGTGGTCCTCCCCGCCGCCCCCGTCTCCCTCCCGACCGTCGATCTGCGGGCGCTGTCCCCGGAAGCGCGCGAGGTCGAGACGGGGCGGCTGGCGGCGGAGGACGCGGCGCGTCCGTACGACCTCGCGTGCGGGCCGCTTCTGCGGGTCGCGCTGCTCCGGGTGAGCGAGGGGGAGGACGCGCTGCTGGTGAACATGCACCACATCGTCAGCGACGGGTGGAGCATCGGGATCTTCTTCGGCGAGCTCTCGGCGCTGTACGAGGCGTTCGCAGCCGGGGCGCCGTCGCCGCTGGGGGAGCTGGCGGTGCAGTACGCGGACTACGCGATGTGGCAGCGGGCCTGGCTCTCGGGCGAGACGCTGGAGGCGCAGGTCGGCTTCTGGAGGGAGCGCTTGGCGGGTGCGCCGCCGCTGCTGGAGATCCCCACGGACCGTCCGCGCGTGCCGGGGCAGAGCGCGCGCGGGGGGAGCCACCCCTTCACGGTGTCCGCGGAGGCGACTCAGGGGCTGCGGGCGCTCTCGCGGCGGGAGGGGGCGACGCTGTTCATGAGCGTGCTCGCCGGCTGGCAGGCGCTGCTGGGGAGGTACGCGGGGCAGGAGGACGTGGTGGTGGGCACGCCGATCGCGGGGCGCACGCGTGCCGAGGTGGAGGGGTTGGTCGGCTTCTTCGTCAACATGCTGGCGCTGCGCGCCGACCTGGGGGGCGAGCCCACCTGGGCGGAGCTGGTGGGGCGGACGCGCGGGGCGGCGCTGGGGGCGTACGCGCACCAGGACGTGCCGTTCGAGCGGCTGGTCGACGAGCTGGCGCCCGAGCGGAGCCTCACGCACACGCCGCTCTTCCAGGTGACGTTCGCGCTGGACCGTGCCGAGGAGGAGCGGCCGCGGCTGGGGCCGCTGGGGGTGGGGCCGCTCGGGGTGGGGGGAGCGGTGGCGAAGTACGACCTGGCCCTGAGCCTGGTCGATGACGGGGAGGCGCTGGCGGGCGGGCTCACCTACGCCGCGGCGCTGTTCGAGCCGGCGACGGTCGCGCGGATGGCCGAGCGCCTGGGGCGGGTGCTGGAGGCGCTGTCGGGCGCTCCTGGCGCGCGCGTCTCGGAGGTGTCGCTCCTCTCCGCGGCCGAGTGCGCGGAGGTGGTGGAGGCGTGGAACCGGACGGAGCGGCCCTTCCCGCGGGAGGTCTGCATCCACGAGCTGTTCGAGGCGCAGGTGCGGGCGCGGCCCGACGCGCCGGCGCTGGTGTGGGGGGAGGAGCGGCTGAGCTACGCCGAGCTGGACGCGCGGGCCAACCGTCTGGCGCACCACCTGGGCGCCCAGGGCGTGGGGCCGGAGAGCCGCGTGGGCGTGCTGCTGGAGCGGGGCCTGGAGCTGATCGTCTCCGTCCTGGCCATCCTCAAGGCCGGCGGCTGCTACGTCCCGCTGGACCCGGGCTACCCGGACGAGCGCCTGGCGCTGATGCTGGCCGACAGCGACGCGCGCGTGCTCCTGAGCCGCGACGGCCGCGCCGACGCGCTCGCCGCGGGCGGCGGGCTGCGCGTGGTGCGCCTGGACGAGGAGGCCGACGCCGTGGCGTCGCGGCCGGCGGAGGCGCCGCGCAGCGGGGCGGCGGCGGAGAACCTGGCGTACATCGTCTACACGAGCGGAAGCACCGGGCGGCCCAAGGGAGTCATGGTGGGGCACGGGCACGTGGTGCAGCTGGTGGTGGAGACGGACTACGTGCGGCTGGGGCCGGGCGACCGGGTGGCGCAGGCGTCGAACGCGAGCTTCGACGCGCTGGCGTTCGAGACGTGGGGCGCGCTGCTCAACGGAGCGACGCTGGTGGGGATCGGGCGTGACGAGCTGCTCTCCCCGGTCGCGCTGCGGGCGGTGCTGCGGGAGGAGGGGATCACGACGCTGTACCAGACCACGGCGCTGCTGAACCAGCTCTCGCGCGAGGAACCGGACATCTTCTCCCCGGTGCGTGAGGTGCTCTTCGGCGGGCAGGCGGTGGACGCGGACAGCGTGCGGCGCGTGCTGCGGGCCGGGGGGCCGCGGCGGCTGCTGCACATGTACGGCCCGACGGAGACGACGGCGTGGTGCTCGTGGGCGGAGGTGGAGGAAGTCGCGGAGGGCGCGCTGACGGTGGGGGTGGGCCGCCCGACGGGGAACCAGCGGATCTACATCCTGGACCGGGCGCTGCAGCCGGTGCCGGTGGGGGTTCCGGGGGAAGCGTACGTCGGGGGTGCGGGGGTGGTGCGCGGGTACCTGGACCGTCCCGGGCTGACGGCGGAGCGCTTCGTCCCCGACCCGTACGCGGTGGAGCCGGGGACACGGATGTACCGGACCGGGGACAAGCTGAGGTGGAAGGCGGACGGGACGCTGGAGTTCATCGGGCGTCTGGACGAGCAGGTCAAGATCCGGGGGTTCCGGATCGAGCCGGGGGAGGTGGAGAGCTTGGTGGCGGCGCAGGCGGGGGTGCGCGAGGCGCGGGTGGTCGTGCGGGAGGACGAGCCGGGGGAAAAGCGTCTGGTGGCGTACGTGGTGGGGGAGGTGGAGGGTGCGGAGCTGCGGGCACAGCTCCGGGAGAGCCTCCCGGAGTACATGGTGCCGTCGGCCGTCGTGGTGCTGGAGCGGCTGCCGCTGACGCCCGTGGGGAAGCTGGACCGGAAGGCGTTGCCGGCGCCGGAGTACGGGGGGGCGGAGGAGGCGTACGTGGCGCCGCGGACCGTCACGGAGGAGGTGCTGGCGGGGATCTGGGCGGAAGTGCTGGGAGTGGAGCGGGTGGGGGTGGGGGAGAACTTCTTCGACCTGGGCGGACACTCGCTGCTGGCGACGCGGGTGGTGGCGCGGGCGCAGGCGGCGCTGGGCACGGAGATCCCGCTGCGGGCGCTCTTCGAGACGTCCACGGTGGCCGGGCTGGCCGAGCGCGTTGAGGCGGCGCTTCGCGAGGGCGCCGGGGTGCAGGTCCCGCCGATCGTGCGGGTGCCGCGGGACGGCTCGCCGCTGCCACCGTCGTTCGCACAGGCGCGGCTGTGGTTCATCGACCAGCTGCAGCCCGGGAGCACGACGTACAACATGGCCTTCCCGCTGCGGCTGCGTGGGTCCGTGGACGCGCGGGCGCTGGCCGCCGCGCTGTCGGAGCTGGCGCGCCGGCACGAGACGCTGCGGACCGTCTTCCGGGCGATCGGGGGTGAGCCGGTGCAGGAGGTCCTCCCCGCGGCGCCCGTCCCCCTTCCTATGGTCGACTTGCGGGCGCTGTCCCCCGAGGCGCGGGAGATCGAAACGAAGTGGCTCGCGTCGGAGGACGCGGCGCGGCCGTTCGACCTGGCGCGCGGGCCGCTGCTGCGCACGACGCTTGTTCACGTGGGGGAGGGCGAGCACGCGCTGCTGGTGAGCCTGCACCACATCGTCAGCGACGGGTGGAGCATGGGGATCTTCTTCGGCGAGCTGTCCACGCTGTACGAAGCGTTCGCGGAGGGCCGCCGCTCGCCGTTGGCGGAGTTGGCGGTGCAGTACGCCGACTTCGCGGTGTGGCAGCGCGCCTGGCTCTCGGGCGGGACGCTGGAGACGCAGGTCGGCTTCTGGCGCGAACAGCTGCGAGGCGCCCCCCCGCTGCTGGAGCTGCCCCTCGATCGGCCGCGCCCTCAGATCCAGGGCAATCACGCGGCGAGCCTCGGGATCTCGCTCCCGGTGGAGACGACGCGCGCGCTGCGCAGGGTGGCGCGCCAGGAGGG
Source organism: uncultured Gemmatimonadales bacterium (assembly GCA_963733105.1). Classification (GTDB taxonomy): domain Bacteria; phylum Gemmatimonadota; class Gemmatimonadetes; order Longimicrobiales; family Longimicrobiaceae; genus JAFAYN01. The sequence goes on from CAVTCB010000024.1 coordinate 498,989, forward strand.
CGCGACGCCGTTCATGGCGCTGCTCGCCGCCTGGCAGGTGCTGCTGGGGAGGTACGCGGGGCAGGAGGACGTGGTGGTGGGCACGCCCATCGCGGGGCGCACACGGGCCGAGGTGGAGCCGCTGATCGGCTTCTTCGCCAACACCCTGGTGCTCCGGGCGGAGCTGTCGGGGGCGCCCGACTTCCGGGGGCTGCTCGGGCGGGTGCGGGAGGGGGTGCTGGGTGCGTTCGCGCACCAGGAGCTGCCGTTCGAGCGGTTGGTGGAGGAGCTGGCGCCGGAGCGCTCGCTCGGCCACACGCCGCTCTTCCAGGTGCTGTTCTCGCTGCAGCCGCAGGACGACGCGGAGCCCGGGCTTGGATCCGTGGCGGTCGAGCCACTCGCGCGTGGGAGGGAGGCGGCCAAGTTCGACCTCGCGCTGCACCTGGAGGACGCGGGCGAGCGCTACGCGGGCGGACTGGTGTACCGGCGCGAGCTGTTCGAGGCCGCCACCGTCGAGCGGATGGTGGGGCACTTCGTCGCGCTGGTGGACGCGGTGACCGCCGACCCGGACCGGCCCCTCCCGGAGGTGGAGACCCTGGGCGCCGCCGAGCGTCGGCAGCTGCTGGAGGAGTGGAACGCGACGGAGCGCGGGTACCCTGCCGGGCTGCGGGTCCACGACCTCTTCGCGGCCCAGGTGCGGCGCACGCCGGAGGCGGTCGCGGTCGTCCACCGGGATGCGCGGCTCACCTACGCGGAGCTGGATCGCCGGTCGGCTCGGTTGGCGAACCTGCTGCGGAGTCGCGGCGTCGGCCCCGAGCATCGCGTCGGTGTCTGCATGAGCCGTACGCCGGAGCTGCTGACGGCCCTGCTCGCCGTGCTCCGCGCGGGCGGGGCGTACGTGCCGCTGGATTCGGCGTACCCGCGGGAGCGTCTGGGCTCCATGCTGGAGGACGCAGGGGTCGGCGTGATACTCACCGAGCCGGGGCTCGTCGGGCGGCTCCCGGAGAGCGGGGCCGAGCTGCTCTTCGCCGACGCCGCTTCGGGCGAGCCGGACGAGGTTCCGGAGAGCGGGGTGCTCCCGGAGAACCTGTCACACGTGATCTTCACCTCGGGCTCTACGGGCAGGGCGAAGGGGGTGATGATCCGCCACTCCTCTACCGTCGTCCTGCTGCACTGGCTGCGGGAGAGCGTATCGCACGAGGAGATGTCGTCCGTGCTGTTCTCCACGTCGATCAGCTTCGACGTGTCGGTGGCGGAGATCTTCGGGGCGCTCTGCTGGGGCGGAAAGCTGGTGCTGGTGGAGAACGCGCTGGAGCTGGCTTCGGTGGAGGAGCCGGTGGTCTACGCGAGCATGGTCCCGAGCGCGGCGGCGGAGCTGCTGCGGATGGGGGGCATCCCGGCTTCGGTCCGGACGCTGAACCTGGGGGGCGAGGCGCTGCCGAACTCGCTGGCGCAGGACCTCTACGCTCTCGGCACGGTCGAGAAGGTCGGGAACCTCTACGGGCCGACCGAGGACACGACGTACTCGACGTATTCGCTGGTCGAGCAGGGGGGAGACCGGGTCTACGTGGGGCGTCCGGTGGCGAACACGCGGGCGTACGTCCTGGACCGGCACCTTCAGCCGGTGCCCGTCGGCGTGGTCGGGGAGCTGTACCTGGCAGGCGACGGGTTGGCGCGCGGGTACGCCAACCGGCCGGAGCTGACGGCCGAGCGGTATCTCCCCGATCCGTTCACGCCCGGAGCGCGGATGTACCGGGTGCTGGACCGGGTGCGGTGGCGTGCGGACGGGGAGCTGGAGTACTTCGGACGGACGGACTTCCAGGTCAAGGTGCGTGGCTTCCGCATCGAGCTGGGGGAGATAGAGGTGGTGCTGGGGCGCCACCCGCTGGTGCAGGAGGTGGTGGCGGTGGTGCGGGAGGACGCGCCGGGGGACCGTCGGATCGTGGCGTACGTGATGGGGACGGGCGCTTCCGCGGCAGAGCTGCGGGCGCACGCGTCGGCGCACCTCCCGGCGTACATGGTGCCTGGCGCGATCGTGGTGCTGGAGAGCATTCCTCTTACCCCGAACGGAAAGCTGGACCGGAAGGCGCTGCCGGCGCCGGAGTACGGAGGGGCGGCGGAGGCGTACGTGGCGCCGCGGACCGTCACGGAGGAGGTGCTGGCGGGGATCTGGGGGGAGGTGCTGGGAGTGGAGCGGGTGGGGGTGGGGGAGAACTTCTTCGACCTGGGGGGTCACTCGCTGCTGGCGACGCGGGTGGTGGCGCGGGCGCAGGCGGCGCTGGGGACGGAGATCCCGCTGCGGGTGCTCTTCGAGGCGCCCACGGTGGCCGAGCTGGCGGGGTGGGTGGAGGCGGCGCTCCGCGAGGGCGCGGGGGTGCAGGTCCCGCCGATCGTAGCGGTCCCGCGGGACGGCACGCCGCTGCCGCTGTCGTTCGCGCAGGCGCGGCTCTGGTTCATCGACCAGCTGGAGCCGGGGAGCACCACCTACAACATGCACTTCCCGCTGCGGCTGCGCGGGGTCGTGGACGCACGCGCGCTGGCCGCCGCTCTGACGGAGCTGACGCGGCGGCACGAGGCGCTGCGCACCGTCTTCCGGGCTGCCGGGGGCGAGCCGGTGCAGGTGGTCCTCCCCGCCGCTCCCGTCCGTCTCCCGACGGTCGACCTCCGGGCGCTGTCCCCGGAAATGCGGGAGATCGAGACGACACGGCTCGCGGCGGAGGATTCGGCGCGTCCGTTCGACCTCGCGCGCGGGCCGCTGCTGCGTACGGTGCTCGTCCACGCGGGAGAGTGGGAGCACGCGCTGCTGGTGAGCCTGCACCACATCGTCAGCGACGGGTGGAGCATGGGGATCTTCTTCCGCGAGCTGTCGGCTCTGTACGAGGCGCTCGCGGCCGGGGCATCGTCGCCGCTGGCGGAGCTGCCGGTGCAGTACGCGGACTTCGCCGTCTGGCAGCGCGCCTGGCTCTCGGGGGAGACGCTGGATGCGCAGGTCGGCTACTGGCGCGAGCGCCTGGTCGGCGCCCCCCCGCTGCTGGAGATCCCCACGGATCGGCCGCGCCCGCAGGTACAGGGCAATCACGCGGCGAGCCTCGGGATCGCGCTCCCGGCCGAGACGACGCGCGCGCTGCGCGGGGTGGCACGCCAGGAGGGCGCGACGCCGTTCATGGCGCTGCTCGCCGCCTGGCAGGCGCTGCTGGGGCGCTACGCGGGGCAGGACGACGTGGTGGTGGGCACGCCCATCGCCGGGCGCACGCGCGCCGAGGTGGAGCCGCTGATCGGCTTCTTCGCCAACACCCTGGTGCTCCGGGCGGACCTGTCGGGGGCGCCCGACTTCCGGGGGCTGCTCGGCCGGGTGCGGGAGGTGGTGCTGGGTGCCTTCGCGCACCAGGAGCTGCCGTTCGAGCGGCTGGTGGAGGAGCTGGCGCCGGAGCGCTCGCTCGGCCACACGCCGCTCTTCCAGGTGCTGTTCTCGCTCCAGCCGCGGGACGACGCGGAGCCCCGGCTGGGAGAGGCGGCGGCCGAGCCGCTCGTGGGCGGGAGCGAGGCGGCCAAGTTCGACCTCGCGCTGTACCTGGAGGACGCGGGCGAGCGCTGCGCGGGCGGGCTCGTGTACCGGACCGAGCTGTTCGAGGCCGCCACCGTCGAGCGCATGGCGGGGCACTTCCTGGCCCTCCTCGACGGCGTGGTGGCCGACCCGCGGAGGCGGCCCGGCGAGGTGGAGATCCTGAGCGCCGCCGAGCGTCGGCAGCTGCTGGAGGAGTGGAACCAGGTGGAGGCGGTGTACGCCGCGGAGCGGACGCTGCACGGACTCTTCGCGGAAGCCGCGGCGCGCGCGCCGGAGGCGGAGGCGGTGTCGTACGAGGGGGAGCGGCTGAGCTACGGGGAGCTGGAGCGGCGGTCCAACCAGCTGGCGCAGCGGCTGCGGCGGCTGGGGGTGGGGCCGGAGGCGCGCGTGGGGCTGTGCGTGGAGCGCTCGCCGGAGATGCTGGTGGGAGTGCTGGGGATTCTCAAGGCGGGGGGGGCGTACGTGCCGCTGGACCCGGCGTACCCGGCGGAGCGTCTGGCGTACGTGCTGGCCGACTGCGGGGCGGCGGTGCTGGTGACGCAGGAGCGGCTGCTGGAGGCGCTCCCGGAGCACGCGTGCGCGACGGTGTGCCTGGACCGCGACCGGGCGGAGATCGAGCGCGAGAGCGACCGGGCTCCCGGGGAGGAGGCGACGCCGGAGAGCCTGGCGTACGTCATCTACACGTCGGGCTCGACGGGGCGTCCCAAGGGCGTCCTGGTCACGCACGCCAACGTGGTGCGCCTGTTCCGCGCGACCGAGGCGTGGTTCGGCTTCGGGGCGGAGGACGTGTGGACGCTGTTCCACTCGTACGCGTTCGACTTCTCGGTGTGGGAGATCTGGGGCGCGCTGCTGTACGGAGGGCGGTTGGTCGTGGTGCCGTGGGAGACGAGCCGCGACCCCGATGCCTTCCACCGGCTCCTTGCCGACGAGCGAGTCACGGTGCTGAACCAGACGCCCTCGGCGTTCCGGCAGCTGGCAGCGGTGGAGAGCGGGGAGGAGCTGGCGCTGCGCCTCGTGGTCTTCGGGGGGGAGGCGCTGGAGCTGGAGAGCCTGCGGCCGTGGATGGAACGTCACGGGGAGGAGCGGCCGCGGCTGGTGAACATGTACGGGATCACCGAGACCACCGTGCACGTGACCTACCGCCCCATCACCCGGGCGGACCTGGAAGCGGGGCGCGGGAGCGTGATCGGGCGTGCGATCCCGGACCTTCGCATCTACCTGCTGGACCCGCACGGGCAGCCGGTGCCGGTGGGGGTTGCGGGGGAGATGTACGTGGGCGGGGCGGGAGTGGCGCGCGGCTACCTGAACCGCGACGACCTCACCCGCGAGCGCTTCCTGGCGGACCCGATCCGGGAGGGGGAGCGGGTGTACCGCTCGGGGGACCTGGCGCGCTACCGGGCGGACGGGGAGCTGGAGTACCTGGGCCGTGCCGACCAGCAGGTCAAGGTGCGGGGCTTCCGGATCGAGCCGGGCGAGGTCGAGGCGGCGCTGCTGGCGCAGGAGGGGGTGCGCGAGGCGGTGGTGGTGGTGCGCGGGGAGGGGGCGGAGCAGACGGCTGGTGGCGTACGTGACGGGGGAGGTGGAGGTGGCCGGGGTGCGGGAGGGAGCGCGCGAGCGTCTCCCGGAGCACATGGTCCCGGCGGCGGTTGTGGTGCTGGAGAAGCTGCCGCTGACGCCGAACGGGAAGCTGGACCGGAAGGCTCTGCCGGAGCCGGAGTGGGGAGTGCGCGGGGAGGCGTACGTGGCGCCGCGCACCGTCACGGAGGAGGTGCTGGCGGGGATCTGGGCGGAGGTGCTGGGGGTGGAGCGGGTGGGGGTGGGGGAGAACTTCTTCGACCTGGGCGGGCACTCGCTGCTGGCCACGCGGGTGATGGCGCGGGCGCAGGCGGCGCTGGGGGCGGAGATCCCGCTGCGGGCGATCTTCGAGACGCCCACGGTCGCGGGGCTGGCCGAGCAGGCGGAGGTCGCGCTTCGAGAGGGCGCCGGGGTGCAGGCCCCGGCGATCGTACGCGTCCCCCGGGACGGATCGCCGCTGCCGCTGTCGTTCGCGCAGGCGCGGCTCTGGTTCATCGACCAGCTGCAGCCCGGGAGCGCCGCCTACAACGTCCCCGTCCCGCTTCGGGTGCGCGGGGCCGTGGACGCGCGGGCGCTGGCCGCCGCGCTCTCGGAGCTGGCGCGGCGGCACGAGCCGCTGCGCACCGTCTTCCGGGTGGCCGGGGGCGAGCCGGTGCAGGTGGTCCTCCCCGCCGCTCCCGTCGCCCTCCCGACGGTCGACCTCCGGGCGCTGTCCCCGGAAGCGCGGGAGATCGAGACGGGACGGCTCGCGGCGGAGGATGCGGCGCGGCCGTTCGACCTCGCGCGCGGGCCGCTGCTGCGCACGACGCTGGTCCGGTCGGGAGAGGGCGAGCTCGCGCTGCTGGTGAACATGCACCACATCGTCAGCGACGGGTGGAGCCTGGAGATCTTCTTCCGCGAGCTCTCGGCGCTGTACGAGGCGTTCGCGGAGGGTCGTCCCTCGCCCCTGGCGGAGCTGCCGGTGCAGTACGCGGACTACGCCGTGTGGCAGCGCGCCTGGCTCTCGGAGGAGGCGCTGGAGGGACAGCTCGGCTTCTGGAAGGAACAGCTGCGAGGCGCCCCCCCGCTGCTGGAGATCCCCACGGACCGGCCGCGCGCCCCGGGGCAGAGCGCGCGCGGCGGGGCGCACCCCTTCACCGTGTCGCCGGAGGCGACGCGGGGGCTGCGGGCGCTCTCGCGGCGGGAGGGGGCGACGCTGTTCATGACCGTGCTCGCCGCCTGGCAGGCGCTGCTGGGGCGGTACGCGAGGCAGGAGGACGTGGTCGTGGGCACGCCGATCGCGGGGCGCACGCGGACCGAGCTGGAGGGGCTGATCGGCTTCTTCGTCAACATGCTGGCGATGCGCGCCGACCTGGGGGGCGACCCCACCTGGGCGGAGATGCTGGGGCGGACCCGCAGGGCGGCGCTGGGGGCGTACGCGCACCAGGACGTGCCTTTCGAGCGCCTGGTCGACGAGCTGGACGTGGAGCGCAGCCTCATGCACGCCCCCCTCTTCCAGGTGGTCTTCGCGCTGCAGAAGCCGGGCGGGGACGAGCGGCTGTCCCTGGGCGAGGCGCAGGCGGAGCCGTCCGGCGGAGGCGAGCACGTCGCCAAGGTCGACCTGACCCTCAACATGGTGGAGGGAGAGGAGGGTCTCTTCTCGGCGATCCTCTACCGGGAAGCGCTCTTCGACGCGGCGATGGTCGTGCGCATGGCCACGCACCTGGAGGTGCTCCTGGAGGGTCTGGCGGCGAACCCGGAGCGGCGGCTCTCGGAAGTCCCGCTGCTGCGCGGAGCCGAGCGCGCCCAGCTCCTGCACGCCTGGAACGGAGCCGACACCGGCTACACGGGCGAGCTCTGCATCCACGAGCTCTTCCACGTCCAGGTGCTGCGCAACCCCGACGCGCCCGCCCTGAGCTTCCATGGGCGGACCCTCAGCTACGCGGCGCTCTACCACGGCGCCTCCCGGCTCGCCCGGCGGCTGCGCCGGGAGGGCGTCGGTCCCGAGACGCGCGTGGGGATCTGCATGGAGCCGGCCCCGGAGATGATCGTCTCCGTGCTGGGCGTCCTCCTGGCCGGCGGCGCCTACCTCCCGCTCGACCCCGACCTGCCGTCCGAGCGCCGTGCCTACATGCTCCACGACGCCGCGCCCGCGCTGCTCCTGACGCAGGCCGGCTTCGCCGAGCGTCTCGCCGACACCGGCGTGCCGCTGCTGTGCGTCGACGCCGAAGCCGGGAGCATCGCGCAGGAGAGCGACCGGGCGCCGGAGAGCGGCGTCGGCCCGGACAACCTGGCCTACGTCATCTACACCTCGGGCTCGACCGGCCGTCCCAAGGGGGTGCTGGTCGCGCACCGCGGAGTGGGCAACACCCTCCTGGAGCTGGGGCGCGTCTACGGCGTCGGCCCCGGAGACCGCAACCTCCTCTTCGCGCCGCTGCACTTCGACTCCTCGGTGGCCGAGATGTTCGTGGCGCTGGTCAACGGCGCGGAGCTGGTGGTGACCCGGCGCGAGGACGTCCTGCCGGGCGAGGACCTGCTGCGGACGCTGCGCGAGGAGCGGATCACCCACGTCAAGACCATGCCCTCGGCGCTGGCGGTCACGCCCGTGGAGCCGCTCCCGGAGCTGAGGAGCATCGGCACCGGGGGCGAGATGCTCCCGGCCGAGGTGGTGCGGCGCTGGGGAGCGGGCCGGCGCTTCCTCAGCGGGTACGGAGCGACGGAGGCGAGCATCCGCATGGCCGCCACCGCCTACACGTGCGAGGACGGCAGGGACCCGCCGGTCGGCCACCCGGTGCCGAACACGCAGCTGTACGTGCTGGACCGCTGGCTGGAGCCGGCGCCGGTGGGCGTGGCGGGGGAGCTGTACATCGGCGGCGTGGGGGTGGTGCGCGGCTACCTGGGCCGGCCCGACCTGACGGCCGAGCGCTTCCTCCCCGACCCGCACCGCGGGGTGCCGGGGGCGCGGCTGTACCGGACGGGGGACGTGGGGCGGCGGCGCGCGGACGGCGAGATCGACTTCCTGGGGCGGACGGACCACCAGGTCAAGGTGCGGGGCTACCGGGTGGAGCTGGGGGAGATCGAGGCGATGCTGCGCGCGCACGCCCGGGTGAAGGAAGCGGTGGTGCTGCTGCGGGAGGACGTGCCGGGACAGCAGCGGCTGGTGGCGTACGTGACGGGGGAGGACGGCGCCGGGCCGACGGCGGCGGAGCTGCGGGAGCACGTGGCGGAGCAGGCGCCGGACTACATGGTGCCGCGCGCGTACGTGGTGCTGGACCGGCTGCCGGTGACGCCGAACAACAAGATCGACCGGCGGGCGCTTCCCGCGCCGGAATGGACGGACGCGGAGGAGTACGTCGCCCCGCGCACCGCGGTGGAGGAGGTGCTGGCGGGGATCTGGGCGGAGGTTCTGGGGGTGGAGCGGGTGGGGGTGGGGGAGAACTTCTTCGACCTGGGCGGACACTCGCTGCTGGCGACGCGGGTGGTCTCGCGCATCCGGGAGGTGCTGTCCGTGGAGCTGCCGCTGCGGACGCTCTTCGAGGAGCCCGTGGTGGCGGGGCTGGCGGAGCGGGTGGAGGCGCTGCGGCGCGCGGGGCAGCCGGTGCTGCCGCCGGTGCTCCCGGTGGAGCGCAGGGGAGCGCTACCGCTCTCCTTCGCGCAGGAGCGGCTCTGGTTCCTGGACCGGCTGCAGCCGGGGAGCGGGTTCTACAACATCCCGCGCGCGCTGAGGCTCGAGGGAGAGCTGGCCCCGCGGGCGCTGGAGGGGGCGCTGGGGGAGATCGTGCGGCGGCACGAGGCGCTGCGGACCACGTTCGCGGAGGTGGAGGGTGTAGCCGCGCAGGTGGTCGTGCCGTTCGGGGGCTTCGCGCTCCCGGTGGAGGACCTCTCGGGGCTGGAGGATGGCGAGCGCGCGGCGGTGGTGAAGCGCCGCGTCACGGAGCACGCGGCGCGCCCGTTCGACCTGGAGCGCGGGCCGCTCTTCCGGGCGGCGCTGCTGCGGCTGAACGCGGAGGAGCACGTTCTGCTCCTGTGCGTGCACCACGTCGTCAGCGACGGGTGGAGCATGGGCGTGCTCTTCGGCGAGCTGTCGGCGCTGTACGGGGCGTACCGCGAAGGAGCGGAGTCGCCGCTGCCGGAGCTGGCGGTGCAGTACGCGGACTACGCGGCGTGGCAGCGGGAGCAGCTGGAAGGGGAGGCGCTGGAGCGGCAGATCGGCTACTGGAAGGAGCGGCTGGCGGGGGCGCCGGAGCTCCTGGAGCTGCCGACGGACCACCCGCGGCCGGCGGTGCAGACGTACCGCGGGGCCACCGAGCCGGTCGCGCTCCCGGGCGAGCTGCTGGAGCGCCTGGAGGCGCTGGCGCGGCGCGAGGGGGTGACGCTGTACATGGTGCTGCTGGGCGCGTTCCAGGTGCTGCTGTCGAAGTACGCCGGGAGCGAGGACGTGGTGGTGGGGAGCCCGATCGCGGGGCGGACGCGGGGGGAGGTGGAGGGGCTGATCGGCTTCTTCGTCAACACGCTGGTGCTGCGGACCGACCTGTCGGGGGACCCGGGCTTCCGGGAGGTGCTGCGGCGGGTGCGGGAGGGGACGCTGGGTGCGTACGAGCACCAGGAGGTGCCGTTCGAGAAGCTGGTGGCCGAGCTCCAGCCGGAGCGCAGCCTGAGCCACTCGCCGCTCTTCCAGGTGATGTTCGCGCTGCAGAACGCCGGGGGTGCGGAAGGCACGCTCCCCGGGCTGCGGCTGCAGGGGTTGGGCGCCGAGCAGGAGAGCGCGAAGTTCGACCTGTCGCTGGGGCTGGCGACGACCCCGCAGGGTCTGCTCGGGGACGTGAGCTACAGCACGGAGCTGTTCGAGCGCGGCACCATCGCGCGGATGGTGGGGCACCTGGAGCGGGTGCTGGAGCAGGTGGCGCGGGACGCGGAGGTGCGGCTCTCCGGGGTGGAGCTGCTGGGGGAGGCGGAGCGGGCGCAGGTGGTGGAGGAGTGGAACCGGACGGAGGCCGGGTATCCCTCCGACCGCTGCCTCCACCAGATGTTCGAGGCGCAGGCGGCGCGCACGCCCGAGGCGGTGGCGGTGGTCTTCGAGGAGGAGTCGCTGAGCTACGGGGCGCTGAACGCGCGGGCCAACCGGCTCGCGCACCACCTGCGCGGCCTGGGGGTGGGGCCGGAGGTGCGGGTGGCGATCTGCGTGGAGCGGAGCCTGGAGATGGTCGTGGGGCTGCTGGGCATCCTCAAGGCCGGCGGTGCGTACGTGCCGCTGGACCCCGGCTACCCGGCCGAGCGGCTGGCGTACATGCTGGCCGACTGCGGGGCGCCGGTGCTCCTGACGCAGGAGGAGCTGCGCGGCGCCCTCCCCGCGCCGGAGGGGGTGCGGGTGGTGAGCGGGGCGGAGGTCGCGGGCGAACCCGCGGAGAATCCCGCGAGCGGGGCCACTCCCCGGGACCTGGCGTACGTGATCTACACCTCGGGCTCCACGGGTCGGCCCAAGGGCGTGATGGTCGAGCACGGGGGTGTGGTCTCGCTGCTGCACTGGCTGCGCTCGGTCACCTCCGACGCGGAGCTGTCCTGCGTCCTGGGCTCGACCTCGTTCAGCTTCGACGTCTCGGTGGCCGAGATCTTCGGCACGCTGTGCTGGGGCGGGCGCCTGGAGCTGGTGGAGAACGCGCTGGCTCTGGCGAGCGTCCCCGAGGAAGCGGGCGTGCGCCTGTCGTACATGGTGCCCAGCGTCGCGGCCGAGCTGCTGCGCGCGGGAGCCCTGCCGCGCGGGGTGAGCACGCTGTACCTGGCGGGGGAGGCGCTGCCCGCGGCGCTCGCGCAGGCGCTCTACGAGGCAGGGGTGGAGCGCGTGTTCAACGTGTACGGGCCCACCGAGGACACGGTCTACGCCACGGCCGCGGAGGTCGAGCGCGGCGCGGAGCGGGTCAGCATCGGGCGGCCGATCGCCAACGCGCGCGTGTACGTCGCGGACGGACGCCTGGAGCCGGCGCCGGTGGGGGTGCCGGGGGAGCTGTACCTGGGAGGCGCGGGGGTGGCGCGGGGGTACCTGGGGCGGCCGGAGCTGACGGCGGAGCGCTTCGTGCCGGACCCGTTCGGCGGGAAGCCGGGAGCGCGGCTGTACCGGACGGGAGACCGGGTGCGGTGGCGGGCGGAGGGCGTGCTGGAATACCAGGGCCGCATCGACACGCAGGTGAAGGTGCGGGGCTTCCGGATCGAGCTGGGGGAGATCGAGGCGGCGCTGCTGCGGCACGAGGGTGCGCGCGAGTGCGTGGTGGTGGCGCGGGAGGAGGAGGACGAGCGGCAGCTGGTCGCGTACGTCGTCGGTGACGTCGACGCGGGTGCGCTGCGGGAGCAGCTCCGCGCCGAGCTGCCGGCCTACATGGTGCCGGGCGCGTTCGTGGTGCTGGAGCGCGCTGCCGCTGACGCCGAACGGGAAGCTGGACCGGAAGGCGCTGCCGGCGCCGGAGTGGGGCGGGGCGGAGGAGGCGTACGTGGCGCCGCGCACCGTCACGGAGGAGGTGCTGGCGGGGATCTGGGCGGAGGTGCTGGGAGTGGAGCGGGTGGGGGTGGGGGAGAACTTCTTCGACCTGGGCGGGCACTCTCTGCTGGCGACGCGGGTGGTGGCGCGGGCGCAGGCGGCGCTGGGGACGGAGATCCCGCTGCGGGCGCTCTTCGAGGCGCCCACCGTCGCCGGGCTGGCCGGGCGCGCGGAGGCCGCGCTCCGCGGGGGCGCCGGGGTGCAGGTCCCGCCGATCGTGCGGGTGCCACGGGACGGATCGCCGCTGCCGCTGTCGTTCGCGCAGGCGCGGCTCTGGTTCATCGACCGGCTGGAGCCGGGGAGCGCCGCCTACAACATGGCCTTCCCGCTGCGGCTGCGCGGCGCGCTGGACGCGCGGGCTCTCTCGGGGGCGCTCACCGAGCTGGCGCGGCGGCACGAGTCGCTGCGCACCGTCTTCGCCGCCGAGGACGGCGAGCCGGTGCAGGTCGTCCTCCCCGCCGCCCCCGTCCCCCTTCCCGTCGTGGACCTCGGCGCGCTGCCGGAGGGAGCACGGGAGGCCGAGGCGAGGCGGCTGGCGGCGGAAGACGCGGCCCGTCCGTTCGACCTGGCCCGCGGGCCGCTCCTGCGGACGACGCTGGTCCGCGCGGGAGAGGGGGAGCACGCGCTGCTGGTGAGCCTGCACCACATCGTCAGCGACGGGTGGAGCATGGGCGTCTTCTTCCGCGAGCTCTCGGCGCTGTACGCCGGCTCCCGCCTCCCCGAGCTGCCGGTGCAGTACGCCGACTACGCCGTCTGGCAGCGGGCCTGGCTGACGGACGACGTGCTGCGGACCCAGTCCCGCTACTGGCGCGAGCGCCTGGCGGGGATGCCCCCCCTGCTGGAGCTGCCCACCGATCGCCCCCGCCCGGCCGTCGCCGGCGACCGCGGCGGCGTGGTCGGGCTCCCCCTCTCCCCCGGGGTCACGCGGGCCCTGCGCTCGCTCGCCCGGCGCGAGGGCGCGACGCTCTTCACCGTGCTCCTGGCCGGCTTCCAGGCGCTCCTCTCCCGCTACGCGGGGAGCGCGGACGTGCCGGTGGGCACGGCCGTGGCCGGCCGCGACCGGCTGGAGACGGAGGGGCTGATCGGCTTCTTCGTCAACACGCTGGTGATCCGCGCCGAGCTTGCCGCCGCCTCCACGGGGCGGGCGCTGGTGGCGCAGGCCCGGGAGCGGGTGCTGGAGGCGCACGCGCACCAGGACCTCCCCTTCGAGCGCCTGGTGGAGGAGCTGCGCGTGGAGCGCACGCGGGCCCACGCGCCGCTCTTCCAGGCGATGTTCACCTTCGACTCCGCGGGAGCGGGGGAAGGGGCGCGGCTGGGCGGGGTGGAGGTGGAGGCGCTGGGGACGCGGAGCGGGCGGGAGAAGTTCGACCTGACGCTGGGGATGGGCTTCGACGGGGAGCGGCTGGCGGGGGGGATCTCCTACCGCGCGGAGCTGTGGGAAGGCGCCACCATCGAGCGGATGGCGGGGCACCTCGCGGCGCTGCTGGAGGGGCTGGCCCGCGAGCCGGAGCGGCGCGTCCCGGAGCTGCCGCTGCTGGACGCCGCCGAGCGCGCGCGGGTGCTGGAGGAGTGGAACGCGACGGAGCGCGAGCAGCCGGCCGGCGTGTGCGTGCACGAACTCTTCGCGGCCCAGGCGCGCCGCACGCCGGACGCGGTCGCGGTGGTGCACGGGACCGAGCGGGTGACGTACGCGGAGCTGGACCGCCGCTCCGCCCGGCTGGCGAACGCGCTGCGCAGGCGGGGCGTCGGACCGGAGAGCCGCGTCGGCGTCTGCATGCGGCGTACGCCGGAGCTGCTGGTGGCCCTGCTCGGCGTGCTGCGCGCGGGCGGCGCGTACGTGCCGCTGGACCCGGCGTACCCGCGCGAGCGGCTGGGCTACATGCTGGAGGACGCACGCGTCGACCGGGTCCTCACCGAGCCGGGTCTCGTCGATCGGCTGCCGGAGAGCGGGGCCGGAGTTGTCTTCGCCGACGCTTCGGAGGAGTCCGAAATCGTCGCCGGAGAGCGGAGTGCTGCCGGAGAACCTGTCGCACGTGATCTTTACCTCCGGCTCCACGGGCGTCCGAAGGGGGTGATGATCCGGCACTGCCTCGACGGTCGTGCTGCTGCACTGGCTGCGGGAGAACGTGTCGGACGAGGAGCGCTCCTCGGTGCTGTTCTCGACGTCGATCAACTTCGACGTGTCGGTGGCGGAGATCTTCGGCACCCTCTGCTGGGGCGGGAAGCTGGTGCTGGTGGAGAACGCCCTGGAGCTGGCGACGGTGGAGGAGCCGGTCGTCTACGCCAGCATGGTCCCCAGCGCGGCTGCGGAGCTGCTGAGGGCGGCGGGCATCCCGGCGAGCGTGCGGACGCTGAACCTGGGCGGCGAGGCGCTCCCCGCCGCGCTGGCGCAGGACCTCTACGCGCTGGGCCACGTGGAGAAGGTGGGGAACCTGTACGGCCCGACCGAGGACACCACGTACTCCACCTACTCGGTCGTCGAGCGCGGGCGGAGACCGCGTCCACGTGGGGCGCCCGGTGGCGAACACGCGGGCGTACGTGCTGGACGCGGAGCTGGGCCCGCAGCCCGTCGGGGTGGTCGGCGAGCTGTACCTGGCCGGCGACGGGCTGGCGCGCGGCTACGCCGGGCGGCCGGACTCGACCGCCGAGCGGTGGCTCCCGGACCCGTTCGGCGCGCCCGGGAGCCGGATGTACCGGGTGATGGACCGGGTGCGCTGGCGCGCCGACGGGGTGCTGGAGTACTTCGGGCGCACCGACTTCCAGGTCAAGGTGCGCGGCTTCCGCATCGAGCTGGGAGAGGTCGAGGCCGTGCTGGGGCGGCACGCGGGCGTGCGGGAAGCCGTCGCCGTGGTGCGGGAGGACGTGCCGGGAGACCGGCGCATCGTGGCGTACGTCACGGGGGAGGACGCGTCCCCTGCGGAGCTGCGGGCGCACGCGGCGGCTCACCTCCCGGAGTACATGGTGCCCTCGGCCGTCGTGGTGCTGGACGCCCTCCCCCTCACGCCCAACGGCAAGACCGACCGCCGCGCGCTCCCCGCCCCCGGGTCGGCCGCGGGAGGGGAGGGAGAGCCCCTGGCCCCGCGCGACGAGCTGGAGCTGGCGCTGGTGCGCATCTGGGAGGAGGTGCTGGGGGTCGCCCCGGTGGGGGTGCGCGACGACTTCTTCGCGCTCGGTGGGCACTCGCTCCTGGCCGTGCGCCTCATGGCGCAGGTGGAGCGGGCCACGGGCGTCCGGCTCCCGCTGGCGCTCCTCTTCACCGCCTCGACGGTGGAGGGCCTGGCCACGGAGCTGCGCCGCGGCCAGGTTCCGGGGGAGCGCTCGCCGCTGGTGCCCATCCGGCCGGGAGGGAGCCGCACGCCGCTCTTCCTGGTGCACCCGGTGGGCGGCAACGTGCTCGCCTACGCCGCCCTGGCGCGGCACCTGGGCCCCGAGCAGCCGGTGTACGCCCTGCGCTCCCGGGGGCTCGCCGACGGCGAGGAGCCCGCCGGGACGGTGGAGGAGATGGCCGCCGACTACCTGCGCGCCCTGCGCGAGGTGCAGCCTGCCGGGCCGTACCGGATCGGCGGGTGGTCCATGGGCGGGGTGGTGGCCTTCGAGATGGCGCGCCAGCTGGAGGCGGCCGGCGAGCCGGTGGCGACGCTCGCGCTCATCGACGCGCACCTCCCCGCGCTGCACGGCCGGGACGCCCCCGTGGACGAGCGGGTGCGGGTGCGCACCTTCGCCGCCGACCTGGGGCTCCCGCCCGGGGCGCTGGAGCTCCCCGCGGAGGAGGGCGGCGGCTCGTACCTACACCGCGTGCTGGAGAGCGCGCACGCCGCCGGGCTCCTCCCGGCCGACGTGGACGCCGGGCGGCTGGAGCGGCTGTACACGGTCTTCGGGAACAACCTGGCCGCCCTGCACGCCTACCCGGCGAAGCCCTACGGGGGGGCGGTGCTCCTGCTTCGCGCCGCGGAGCGCGACCCGGCCGAGCCGGAGAGCGCCGGGTGGGAGCGGATCGCGCGGGGCGGCGTGGAGCTCCACGTCGTCCCGGGGAGCCACTTCACCATGGTCCGGGAGCCGCACGCCGCCGCGCTCGCCGGGCTTCTGGACCCCCATCGGGGCGGCCGTGATCCGCTGGCCGCCGACCATTCAGACACCGAGGAGACGGGATGCCGCTGAAGCTGCGGGAGGAAGAGCGCCAGAAGCTGTTCGAGACCAACGAGGCCGCGGCCCCGCTGCTCGACATGGTGAGCGCCTACGTGTTCCGCATGGCGAGCACGGCGCTGAGGCTGGGCGTGTTCGAGCTGCTCCGGGAGGGTCCCTGCTCCGCCGCCGAGGCCGCCGGCCGCCTGGAGGTGGACGAGCGCGGGCTCGGGCTGCTGCTGAGCGGCCTCGCCGCCGGGGGCTACCTGGACCGGGACGGGGAGCGGTACTCCGTCAACGCCATGGCGGAGAAGTTCCTGCTGGCGGAGCCGGGGATCGTGGAGATGATGACCTTCTACGACACCCTGCTGGTGCACCTGTGGGCGGACCTCGAGACCTCCGTCCGCAGCGGCACGCCGCCGCGCGACTACTTCCGCTGGCTGGCCGAGCACCCGGACACCCTCCGCCAGTTCCAGCGCTTCCTGAGCGCGGGCGCCCGCGGGCTGCGGGACAAGGTGGTGGAGCTGGCCGACCTCCCGGAGACGGCCCGGCGCCTCCTGGACCTGGGGGGAGGGCACGGCATCTACGCCGCCGCCTTCTGCACCCGCCACCCCGAGCTCCACGCCACCCTCTTCGACCTCCCGGAGGCGCTGGAGGCCGGGCGGGAGATCCTGGCGGACGCGGGGCTGGAGGGCCGGATCCACTTCCAGGGGGGCGACCTGCTGAGCGACGACTTCGGCACCGGCTACGACGCCGTCCTCCTGGCGAGCGTGGTGCACTGCCTCCTCCCGGAGGACAACGCGCGTCTGCTGGGCCGGGTCCGCGACGCGCTGAACCCGGGCGGCGTGGTGATCGTCGCCGAGCAGGTGACGGAGGGGCGCCCCGACGACACGGTCCTGCGCCAGGCGTTCCTGCAGATGTTCAGCCTGAACCTGTTCCACCTCATGGGGGGGCAGCTCTACTCCGAGGAGACGATCGCGGGGTGGCTGACGGGGAGCGGCTTCGAGCCGCCCGTGATGAAGCCGGTCGCGGGGTCGAGCTTCACCCTCTTCGTCGCGCGGCGCGCAGACGGCTGACGTCCCTCTCTTCGAGTCCGATTGCATGCGCATAATACCCTCGGTATATTGGGCGCCTCTCCGTTCGCATCACCCCAACGTGGAAGTCCCCCGATGACCCCGAACGCACAGGTCCCGGCCGGGCGGTGGTCGTGGAGCGATCCCGGGATCCGCACGTTCCTGCTGATCTGGATCGGGCAGGTGGTCTCGCTGGTGGGCTCCGGGCTCACCTCCTTCGTCCTCGGCGTCTGGGTCTACCAGAACACCGGCTCGGCGACCCAGTTCGCCCTGATCTTCGCGTCCGCCACCATCCCCGGCGTGCTCATCGCCCCGCTGGCCGGGGAGGTGGTGGACCGGCACGACCGGCGCCGGGTGATGATCGCGGCGGACTGCGGAGCGGCCCTCAGCACGATCGTGGTCTTCCTCCTCTTCTTCAGCGGACGGCTGGAGGTGTGGCACATCTACCTCACCACCGCCGCCAACGCGCTCTGCGGCGCCTTCCAGGGCCCGGCGTACGCCGCCTCCATCCCCCTCCTGGTTCCCCGCGAGCAGCTGGGGCGGGTGAACGGCCTGGTGATGGTGGAGCGCTCCGCCGCGATCATCGCCCCGGCGCTGGCCGCCGCGCTGATCGCCACCGTCGGCGTCTCCGGGGTCATCGCGATCGACTTCGCCACCTTCCTCTTCGCCACGGGGACGCTGCTCCTGGTGCGCATTCCACGGCCGGCTGCGACCGGCCACGGCGCGGCGGCGGCGCAGGGCTCGCTCCTGCGGCGGGCCGGCTACGGCTGGCGCTACCTGGCCGGGCGGAGCGGGCTCATGTGGCTGGTGGCGCTGCTGGGGGTCTCCAACTTCTTCATCGGCCTGGCCTCGGTGATGGTTCAGCCGCTCATCCTCTCCTTCTCGTCGGTGGGGACGCTGGGGAAGCTGATGATGGCCGGGGGGAGCGGGATGCTGGCGGGGAGCCTGGTCATGGGCACCTGGGGCGGGCCGAAGCGCCGCGTCCACGGGGTGCTGGGCTTCATGTTCCTGGGCGGGATCTTCCTCTTCCTCCACGGGCTCGCCCCCTCCCCGCTCCTGATCGCCTTCGTGGCCCCGGCCTTTCTGTTCACCATCCCGCTGATGTCCGGCTCCACCATGGCGATCCTGCAGGCCCAGGTCCCGGGGGACGTGCAGGGGCGCGTGTTCGCGGCCATGCGGATCCTGCTGCAGGCCGCCGTGCCGCTCGCCTACATCTCGGCCGGGCCGCTCGCGGACTACGTGTTCGAGCCGCTGATGGCTCCCGGGGGCGCGCTGTCCGGAAGCGTGGGCGGGCTGATCGGGGTGGGGGAGGGGAGGGGGGTGGCGCTGATGTTCATGATCTCGGGGCTGGTCTCGGTCGGGGTCGCGACGGTGGGGTACCTCAACCCCCACCTCCGCCGCGTGGAGGAGGAGAGCGGCGCGGGCCCGGTCCAGGTCGCCGCTCCCGCGGCGGCAGGGGTGCAGGTGGCACGTTGACGTCCGGGGACGCCCCCCGACGTCCTCCTTACCCACGGAAAACCACGATGACCCCTCGCTCTGCGATCCTGCGGCCGCTCCTGGCGCTCGCCGTGGCCGCCGTCCCCCTGGCGGCCCTCCCCGGGAGCGCCGCGGCGCAGGACGCGCCCGCCGCTCCCGCGGCGCCGCCGCGCGCCGGCGCGCGCACCTTCCAGGTCGCCGCCGTGGAGACCCCCGTCCGGGTGGACGCCGTGCTGGACGAGGCGCTCTGGGAGGGCGCGCAGGCCGTGGACGTCCCCTACAAGTTCTTCCCCGCCGACGGCTCCCCCGCGCCGGTGCGGACCGACTGCCGCATCGCCTTCGACGACGCCAACCTGTACCTGGGGTGCGTCGCCCACGACCCCGAGCCCTCCCGCATCCGCGCCCGCTACGCCGACCGCGACACCCCGCGCGAGGACGACCACATCTTCCTGGTGGTCGACCCCTTCAACGACCAGCGCCGCGCCTTCGAGTTCGGCCTCAACCCGCTGGGCGTGCAGATGGACGCCACCTTCAGCGAGGTCGACGGGGTGGAGGACTTCACCTGGGACGCCATCTGGAAGTCGGCCGGGCGCATCACCCCCGAGGGCTTCGTCGTCGAGGCCGCCATCCCCTTCAGCTCGCTGCGCTTCCCCAACACGGGCGCGGTGCAGACCTGGGGCTTCCTGGTCTCGCGCCTGTACCCGCGCGGCTCGCGCTTCCAGCTGCGCTCCATCAACATCAACCGCAACCAGGCCTGCCTCCTCTGCCAGGCCGACAAGCTGGTGGGCTTCCAGGGCGTCGAGCCCGGGCGCGACCTGGAGCTGACCCCGACGCTGACCACGCGCCGCTCCGACGTGCGCCTGGACTTCCCCCGCGGCGGGATGCAGTCGGGCGACGTGGACCCCGAGTTCGGCCTCAGCGGGCGCTGGGGGATCACGCCCAACGTCAAGCTCAACGCCACGCTCAACCCCGACTTCTCGCAGGTCGAGGCCGACGTGGCGCAGCTGGAGGTCAACGAGCGCTTCGCCCTCTCCTACCCGGAGAAGCGCGCCTTCTTCCTGGAGGGGGCCGACCTGTTCCAGACGCCGACGCGGCTGGTCTTCACCCGCTCCATCGTCGACCCCGTCGGGGGGCTGAAGCTGTCGGGGAAGGAGGGGAAGAACGTCTTCGGCGTCTTCGCGGCGTCGGACCGCGTCACCTCGCTCCTGATCCCCTCGAACCAGGGGAGCGCGCAGGGGCTCCTGCAGGAGGAGGTGCACACCGGGGTGGCGCGCTACCGGCGCGACATCGGGCGCTCCTCCACCGTGGGGGCCACCTACACCGGGCGCGTGGGCGAGGGGTACTTCAACCACGTGGGCGCCGTGGACGGCTTCCTCCGGCTGAGCCCGTCGAACTTCGTGCGCGCGCAGGTGGCCTTCTCGGGCACGGAGTACCCGGACACGGTGGTGCGGGCGTTCCGCCAGTCGGACGAGGTGCTGGGGGGCGTGGTGCTGCACGCGGAGCTCCTGCACCGCAGCCGCAACTGGTTCGCCAGCGCGCTCTTCCGCGACATCGGGCAGGACTTCCGCGCCGACGCGGGCTTCCTCCCGCGGGCCGACATCCGGGGCTTCACCACGCAGGCGGAGCGGATCTTCTGGGGTGGTCCGCAGAAGTGGTACAACCGGCTGGGGGTGCTGGGGTTCCTGGAGTGGCTGGGGAACCACGAGGGGGAGGAGACCGACCTGGGGGCCGCCCTGGTGGGGAGCTACCAGGGCCCGCGGCAGACGTCGGCGAGCGTGGGGCTGGGGTACAACCGGAAGCTGTTCGCGGGGAAGACGTTCGAGATGCTGGACGTGCGCCCCTCCTTCGAGATCCGCCCCAGCGCGCGGGTGGCGTTCTCGCTGGCCGGGCGCTTCGGGGAGGACATCGACGTGGCGAACGCGCGCAAGGCCAACCTGTTCCAGATCGCGCCGGGGGTGGAGCTTCGGGTGGGGCGGAGCCTGTACCTGGAGCTGGACCACGCCATCCGGCGGCTGGACACGCAGTCGAGCGATCCGCGCCCGGAGCTGGAGATCCTGGACGCGCGGCTGACGGAGGGGCGTGCGGTGTACCACTTCGGGGTGCGGACCTTCGTGCGGGCCATCCTGCAGCACCAGGGGCTGAACCAGGACCCGACGCTCTTCGGGCGCCCGGTGCGGCCGGAGACCAACACGCTGTTCAGCCAGCTGATGTTCGCGCACAAGGTGAACCCGCAGACGGTGCTGTTCGTGGGGTACACGGACAACCAGCTGGGGCTCCAGGACGTCAGCCTCACGCGCACGGGCCGCACCTTCTTCGTCAAGCTCGGCTACGCGCTGAGGATCTGAGCGGAGCCTGTTCCGGGACGGCTCGCCGTCCCGGAAACGTCTTGCGTCGCCCTGCGCGTGGGATTATTCTGGCATGCGGAATTCTGACTTCTTCCGTTCCGCGCTGGGGCTCCTTTCGTCCAGCGACCCCGCATTATACGCCACGAAACGCCAGCGAGCGCGGGCGTGGCGTGCATCTCCCGGGGAATCCACTCTCTACGTCTTCCTTCCCAATCGTGTCCTCTCTCCTGTCCTCTGACGAGCTCCGCAGGTCGCTTCCGGACGTTGCCGTGCGCGAGCCGGGGGTGGTACGCAGGCACGTCCTGTCGATCCTGGACCTGTCGCCCGAAGAGGTCCTGTACCTCTGCCGCCGGGCCGTGGCGCTCAAGCACGCGCGGGAAGACCCGCAGACGCTGCGCGGCCGCACGGTGGGCGTGTACTTCCGCAAGACCTCCACGCGCACCCGCACCGGCTTCATGGTGGGCGCCGGCCGTCTGGGCGCCACGACCGTCTACTTCGGCCCCGGCGACCTGCAGACCAACACGGGCGAGACGCTGGAGGACA
The DNA here is from genome assembly GCA_963733105.1 of uncultured Gemmatimonadales bacterium. Taxonomy (GTDB): domain Bacteria; phylum Gemmatimonadota; class Gemmatimonadetes; order Longimicrobiales; family Longimicrobiaceae; genus JAFAYN01. The sequence continues at coordinate 520,175 of CAVTCB010000024.1, forward strand.
CCGCCCGCACCCTGGCCGGCTACCTGGACGTGCTGGTGATGCGGACCAACGAGAGCGTGGAGGAGATGAAGACCTTCGCCGCGCACCCGGGGATGTCGGTGGTGAACGCGCTCAGCTCCGACGAGCACCCCACGCAGGCGCTCACCGACCTGGCGACGATGCTGGAGCACTTCGGGCGGCTGGAGGGGGTCTCCGTCCTGTACTGCGGCGAGGGGAACAAGACGGCGGCCTCGCTGGCGCTGGCCATGAGCCGCGTCCCCGGGATGCGCCTGGTCCTGGCGACGCCGGACGGCTACGGTCTCGATCCCCGGGTGCTGGCCACCGCGCGGTCGCTGGCCGCGTCCTGTGGCGCCGCCGTCGAGCAGACGCACGACCTCGACGGGGTGGAGCCCGGCTTCGACGTGGTCTACACCAGCCGCTGGCAGGAGATGGGCGTCGGCAAGCCGGACCCGGAGTGGAAGACGCGCTTCGCCCCCTTCCGCGTGACGCGGGCGCTGATGGAGCGCGTGGGGGGCGAGGGGGCGGTGTTCATGCACGACCTCCCCGCCGTGCGCAACGAGGACGTGGACGACGAGGTTCTGGACGGGCCGCGCAGCCTGGCCTGGGTGCAGGCGCAGCACAAGATGTTCAGTGCGATGTCGGTGATGGAGTGGTGCGGCGCGGGCGCCGTGAACGGCGGCCTTTGACCCGCCCCCCGCAGGACCGCCACGCACCGTTGGAAACCCGTTTCGCGACGTGATGATGCAGATCGCCGTACAGACACCTGTCTCCGGAGGGGACCCGGGAGCGCGCGTGGGGGCCGCTCCGCCACCCCGCGTGGGGAGATCCGAGGTGCGCGCGCACCACGGCGAGATCGTCCAGGGCGTCTTCTATTCCGCCGACGACACGCTCGAGCACGGACTGGTGACGCTGCCCTGTCCGCTGTTCGGCACCCGCGCCCGCTTCCACGCCCGCCCCACGGGCCCCCTCACCGTGGAGCCGTCCGACCGTTCCCGGGCGCGGACGGCGGCGCGCATGACGCTGGACGCGCTGGGGTACACGGGGTGGGGCGGGGCGCTGCGCATCGAGGGCAACGTGCCGCTGCGCTGGGGGTGCGGCTCGTCCACCACCGACGTGCTGTCCACCATCTTTGCCGTGGCGGACGCGTTCGACGCCGTGCTGCCGCGGGAGTGGGTCGCCCGGATCGCGGTGGCGGCGGAGAGCGCCTCGGACTCGCTGATGTACGGACCCGAGCGCGCCGTGCTCTTCGCCCAGCGCCGCGGGTGCGTGCTCCAGGACCTGGGCGCGCCGCTCCCCGTGGTGCGGGTGCTGGGCTTCAACACCGAGGTGGACCGCGGAGTGGAGACGCTGTCGCTGCCGCCCTGCCAGTACTCCGCGTGGGAGGTGGAGGCCTTCCGGCCCATCCTGGGGCTGCTGCGCCGCGCGGTGGACCACCAGGACCCCGCCCTGCTGGGCCGGGTAGCCACGGCCAGCACCCTCGTCATGCAGCGCCACCGTCCCAAGCGGGCCATGCCCCAGCTGCTGCGGCTGGCCCGTGAGGCGGGCGCGCTGGGGGTGCAGGTGGCGCACAGCGGCACCGTCGCCGGCTTCCTCTTCGAGCCCGGGGCGGGCGCGGCGCGGCACGTGGAGCACGCGCGCACCGGCCTGCGACAGCTGGGGGTGGACCGCAGCTGGGAGTTCTCCACCGATTCCGCCCTGCAACCGGAAGCCCTGCCGTGAGCGCCGCAGTGATCAACGCCAACTTCGTGGACGCCCTCGCGCTCCCCCGCATCGTGTGGCTGCGCCCCAACCTCATCGGGCTCGCGTTCCCGCTGATGAAGCTGCTCCCGGCGCGCTACATCGTCCGCAAGGCGCTGGAGGAGGGCGAGCTGCGCCCCGGCGGTCTGATCGCCGAGACCACCTCCGGCACCTTCGGGCTGGCGCTGGCCATGGTCGCCCGGCTGGGCGGCCACCCGCTGACGCTGGTGGGCGACCCCGCGGTCGACGCGCCGCTGCGCCGCCGGCTGGAGGACCTGGGGGCCACCGTGCACATCGTGCGCGAGCCGGGGCCCTCCGGCGGCTTCCAGCAGGCACGCCTGAAGGTGCTGCAGCAGGTCCTCGAGTCCACCCCCGGCAGCTTCTGCCCGCGCCAGTACAGCAACCCGCACAACCCGGGGAGCTACGCCCCCTGCGCCGAGCAGCTGGCGCACGCGGCGGGCGCCATCGACTGCCTGGTCGGCTCGGTGGGCTCCGGCGGGTCCATGTGCGGCCTCTCGTCGTACCTGCGGCTGCTCGTCCCCGAGCTGACGGTGGTGGGGGTGGACACGCACCGCAGCGTGATCTTCGGCCAGTCGGACGCGGGGAGCGGGAGGATGCTGCGCGGCCTGGGGAACAGCCTGATGCCGCCCAACGTGGACCACACCGCGTTCGACTGGGTGCACTGGGTGGGTGCCGCCGAGGCGTTCCGCGCCACCCGCGAGCTGCACCGCGACCACGCGCTGTTCATGGGTCCCACCAGCGGTGCGGCGTACCTGGTGGCCGACTGGTGGGCGCGCCGGCACCCCGACGCGCTGACGGCGGTGGTCCTCCCGGACGAGGGCTACCGCTACCAGGACACGGTCTACGACGACGCCTGGCTGGAGGAGCACGGCCTGCGCCGGGACGTGCCGCCGCGCGAGCCGGTGGAGTGGGAGCGGCCGCACGACGGGGACGACCCCTGGTCGTGCTTCCGCTGGAACCGGCGCCGGTACGAGGAGGTGATGGGCGAGCCGACCCCCACCCTGGAGCTGGTGCAGGCATGAGCCGCGCCGCGCTGCTGTTCGTCGAGAGCAACACCAGCGGCACCGGCCGGCTGTTCGTCCGCACGGCCCGGGAGATGGGCTTCGAGCCCGTGCTGGTCACCGCGCGGCCGGAGAAGTACGCGTTCCTGGCAGAGGCGGACGCGCCGGAGGTGCTCGCGGTGCCGCGGACGGACGAGGACGCGCTGGCTCCGCTGCTCCACGGGCGCTTCGACGGGGGGGCGGGGATCGCGGGGATCACCTCCAGCTCCGAGTACTCCATCGGCACGGCGGCCGCGCTGGCGGCGCTCTTCGGGCTCCCGGGGCCGGATGCCTCCGCCGTCCGCGCCGCGCGCGACAAGTCGTGGCAGCGCCGGGTCCTCTCCGAGGCCGGCCTCCCGGCTCCCGCCTTCCGCGTGGCCACGTCGGCCGCGGAGGCCGTGGACGCGGCGCGGGAGATCGGCGCTCCCGTGGTGGTCAAGCCGGTGGCCGGGAGCGGGAGCGTCGGAGTCCGGGCCTGTGCCGACGCGGCGGAGGCCGGCGCCCACGCGGCCGCGCTCCTGGCGGAGGCGGAGGCCGCCGGCGAGGCGGCGCGGGTGCTGGTGGAGGCGCTGGTGGACGGGCCCGAGTACTCGGTGGAGGTCTTCTCCGGCCGGGTGGTCGGCATCACCCGCAAGCACCTGGGAGCCCCCCCCGCGTTCGTGGAGGCGGGCCACGACTACCCCGCGGCCGCTCCCGCAGGGGTGGCGCGGGCGCTGGAAGACACCGTCGTGCGCGCGACGGCGCTGCTGGGCCTGGGCTGGGGGCCGCTGCACTGGGAGCTGCGGATGCGCGGCGCGGAGGCGGTCGCCATCGAGGTCAACCCGCGGCTGGCGGGCGGCTTCATCCCCGAGCTGGTGCGCCACGCGCAGGGGATCGACCTGATCCGCGAGACGCTCCGCCTGGTCACGGGGCAGACGCCGGAGCTGGAGCCCGTCCGCGGACGGCACGCGTCCATCCGCTTCCTCTTCTCTCCCGGAGAGGGGCCCCTGGCGGCGGTGGAGGGGCTGGACGGCGCGCGCGGGCTGCCGGGGGTGGTGGACGCGACCCTCTACCGGGCTCCCGGCGACGTGCTGGCCGTCCGGGGCGACTTCCGCGACCGCATCGGGCACGTGATCGCCTGCGCGGACGGCTTCGGGGACGCCTGCGAGGCCGCGGAGCGCGCGCGGGACGCGGTCCGCGTGGTCGTGGGCGAGCCGGCCGGCGCGGCGCGGGGAGGGGGGTGATGGAGGACACGGGACGCATCCGCAGGCCGCTGGACCCCCGCGCCCGGCAGATCGTCTTCGGCGACCACGTGGACGAGGCCATCCGCGACGAGCTGCCGTTCTACGTGCAGGTGGACCGGGCGCACCTGGTGATGCTGGTGGAGCGGGGGATCCTCCCCGCCGCGTCCGGTCGCCGCCTGCTGGCCCTGATGGACGAGCTGGCGGCGGACGACTTCGCGCCCCTGCGGGGGCGGTCCGCGCCCCGCGGGCTCTACCTGCTGTACGAGAACCACCTGATCGAGCGGCTGGGGAGCGAGGTGGGCGGCGCGGTGCACCTGGCGCGCTCGCGCAACGACATCAACGCCACCGTGCTGCGGCTGCGGCTGCGCGCCGTCCACCAGCGCCTCGCGCGCGAGGTGCTGCGGCTGGTCGCCGTGCTCGCGCGGGGCGCGGAGCGGCACGCGGAGCTGGCGATGCCCGTCTACACGCACCACCAGGCGGCGCTCCCCATCACCTACGGGCACTACCTGTCGGGCGTGGCGCTGGCGCTGCTCCGCGACCTGGCGGGGATCGAGGCGGCGGCCGTGGAGCTGGAGCGCTGCCCGCTGGGCGCGGGCGCGGCGGGGGGCACCACCGTTCCCATCGACCCGGAGCGGACGGCGCAGCTGCTGGGGTTCGCGCGGGGCGTGCTGCACTCGCTGGACGCCGTGGCCTCGCGCGACCTGGTGCTGCGGCTGCTGGGCGCGGCCGCGGTGCTGGGGGTCACGCTCAGCCGGCTCGCCACGGACCTGCAGCTGTGGAGCACGGCGGAGTTCGGCCTGGTCGCCTTTCCCGACGAGCTGGTGGGCTCCAGCTCCATGATGCCCCAGAAGCGCAACGCCTTCCTGCTGGAGCACGTGCAGGGGCGCGCCGGCGCGCCCCTGGGCGCCTTCACCGCCGCCGCCATGGCCATGCACGCCACCCCGTTCAGCAACTCGGTCGCGGTGGGGACCGAGGGGGTGAAGCCGACGTGGAGCGCGCTGGAGCAGGTGACGGAGGCCGTGGTGCTGGCGCGGCTGTGCGTCGCCGGCGCCGAGCCGCGGGCGGAGGCGATGCGGCGGCGGGCGGTGGAGGGGTTCACCCCGGCGACGGAGCTGGCCAACCGGCTGGTGCTGGACGCGGGGCTCTCCTTCCGGCAGGCGCACCACCGGGTGGGCGAGATGGTGACGTCGGCCGGCGAGGGCGGGGAGCCGCTGGGCGTCGCGGCGGAGCGCTGCTTCCGCGAGCACGGGGTGGCGGTGGACGCGGAGTGGCTGGACCCCGCCGCCGTGGCGGCGGCGGCGGCGTACGGCGGCGGCCCCGGGGAGCCCTCCCTGCGTCGCGCGCTGGCGGAGCTGCGGGCGGGGTGGGGGGAGGCCGCGTGCCGGCTGCGGGAGCGGTCCCGCCGCTGGCGCCGGGGGGCCCGGGCGCTGGACGCGGCGGCGGCCGTGGTGCTGGAGGGGGGATAGACCCCAGCCGCCGGCGCGGACTCGCTCCGTACAATCTCATTGATGAGATATCTTTGCCTTGGCAGAAATGCCAGGGGCAGCTTGGTCCGAAGTCTCCGCTGACGCGGGTGGTTCCGGGGAGCCACGGCACCATGGCGACGGGTGAGCACGCCGTGGTGCTGGCGGGACACATCCGCGCCCTCGTCGATGCCAATCTCCGTCCTTGATCCCATGAAGCCAGACGGAAGGCCGGAGCTGTCGCTCGGGCAGCACCATCTGTGGGCTGCCGACCGGCACGCACGGGAGAGCGCGGTCCACAACATCCCGGTGGCCGTGCGGCTGCGGGGCGCTCTGGAGGTGGGGGCGCTGGAGCGGAGCATGGGGGAGGTCGTCCGGCGGCACGAGGTGCTGCGCACCGTGTTCCGGGGCGGCACGGCGGGCGAGCCGGTGCAGGTGATCCTGCCGGTGTCGCAGCGGTACGCACTCCGCCTGGTAGACCTGGTGGAGCTGCGGGAAAGAGATCGGGAGGAGGCGCTGCGGGAGCGGATGCGGGAGAACGCGCAGCGGCCGTTCGACCTGGCGGAGGGTCCGCTGCTGCGGGCGGAGCTGGTGCGGCTGGGCGCGCGGGAGCACGTGCTGCTGCTGTGCATGCACCACATCGTCAGCGACGGGTGGAGCCTGGGCGTGCTCTTCCGTGAGCTGTCCGAGCTGTACGCGGCGTACCGCGGGGGGGAGGGATCGCCGCTGTCGGAGCTGCCGGTGCAGTACGCCGACTTCGCGGTGGGGCAGCGGGCGTGGCTGCGTGGGGACGTGCTGGAGGCGCAGCTTTCGTACTGGAGGGAGCAACTCGGGGGAGCTCCGGCGCTGCTGGAGCTGCCGACGGACCGGGCGCGCCCGGCGGTGCGGAGCCACCGGGGGGCGCAGCGGAGCGAGGTGTTCGAGGGAGCGCTTCAGGAGGGGCTGCGCGGGCTGGCGCGGGGAGAGGGGGCGACGCTGTACATGGTGCTGCTGGCGGCGTTCCAGGTGCTGCTGGGGCGATACGCGGGGGTGGAGGACGTTGTGGTGGGGAGCCCCGTCGCGGGGCGGACGCGGCCGGAGCTGGAGGGGCTCATCGGCTTCTTCGCGAACACGCTGGCGCTGCGGACGGATCTGTCGGGGGAGCCGACGTTCCGGGAGGTGCTGGGGCGGGTGCGGGAGGCGACGCTGGAGGGCCACGCGCACCAGGAGCTGCCGTTCGAGAGGCTGGTTGAGGAGCTGAGCCCGGATCGGAGCCTGAGCCACGGTCCGCTCGTCCAGGTGGTGTTCGCGCTGCAGGACACCGGGGAAGCGAGGCTTCGCCTGCAGGGGCTGGAGACGAAGGTGGACGAGCCGGGGAGCTGGACGGGGGCCGCGAAGTTCGACCTGGCGCTGTCGATGAGGGAAGGGGAGTCGGGGCTGGAGGGGCGGGTGGAGTACAGCACGGAGCTGTTCGAGAGGGAGACGATCGGGCGGATGCTGGGGCACCTGCGGGTGCTGCTGGAGCAGATCGCGGTGGGTCCGCATCGGCGCATCGGCGAGCTGACGCTGCTCACGGAGGCGGAGCGGCGCCAGCTGCTGGAAGGCTGGAACGCCACCGCGGCGGCATTCCCGGAGCGCTGCATCCACGAGCTGTTCGAGGAGCAGGCGGAGCGCACGCCCGGGGCGGTGGCCGTGGTGTTCGAGGGTGAGGAGCTGACGTACGCGGAACTGCACGCCAGGGCCGACCAGCTCGCGCACGCGCTGCGCGGGCGGGGGGTGGGGCCGGAGGTGCGGGTGGGTCTGTGCGTGGAGCGGAGCCCGGAGATGGTGGTGGGGCTGCTGGGGGTGCTCAAGGCCGGAGGCGCCTACGTGCCGCTGGACCCCGCCTATCCCACCCGGCGGCTGGCCTTCATGCTCGAGGACTCCGGCGTGCGGGTGCTGCTGACGCAGGCCTCCCTGGAGGCGCGCCTGCCGGAGCACCGGGCGAAGGTGCTGCGCCTGGACGCGGACCGGGAGGAGATCGCAGGCGAGCCCAGGAGCACGCTCCGCAGCGTCGTGACACCCGACAACCTCGCTTACGTCATCTACACGTCCGGCTCCACCGGCGCCCCCAAAGGGGTGATGGTCACCCATCGCGGGCTCCCCAACCTGGCCCACGCCCAGGTACGCGATCTCGGGATCACCTCCGGCGACCGCATCCTGCAGTTCTCCGCCTCCAGCTTCGACGCCTCGGTCTTCGAGGTGGTGATGGCCCTCGCCTCGGGGGCGGCGCTGTGCATGGGTCCGCGGCACGCCCTGCTTCCCGGCCCGGACCTCGCGCGGTTCCTGCGCGAGCGGGGGTCACCGCCGCCACCCTTCCCCCGTCGGCGCTCGCCGCGCTCCCGCTGGAGGAGATCCCTGCCCTGCGGACCCTCTTCACCGCGGGTGAGGCCTGTACCTCCGACCTGGTGGCACGGTGGGCCCCCGGCCGCCGGTTCTTCAACCTCTACGGGCCCACCGAGGCTACCGTCTGGGCCACCGCCGCCCTGTGCACCCCGGGCGACCGTCCGCCCGCCATCGGAGCGCCGATCGCCAACACCACGGCGTACGTGCTGGACCCCACCGGCGAGCCGGCGCCGGTGGGCGTCTCCGGCGAGCTGTACCTGGGCGGTGCGGGGTTGGCGCGCGGATACCTCGGCCGCCCGGACCTCACCGCCGGGCGCTTCCTCCCCGACCCGTTCGGGGGTGGTCCCGGGGCGCGGCTGTACCGGACGGGTGACCGGGTCCGGTGGCGCGCGGACGGTGCCCTGGAGTTTCTCGGGCGGGCCGACCAGCAGGTGAAGGTCCGGGGCTTCCGCATCGAGCCGGGCGAGATCGAGGATGCGCTCTGCCGGCACCCGCGCGTAGGAAGCGCGGCGGTGGTGGTGCGCGAGGACCGTCCGGGCGACCGGCGGCTGGTGGCGTACGTGGAGTCCGGGAGCCAGGCCGGATTCCACGGCGCGCCGGCCGCCGCCCTGGAGTCGGAGAAGGTGGAGCACTGGAAGACGACCCACGACGACGTCTACGCCGAGGCCGCGGCGGGGGACCCCGCCCTGGACCTGACCGGCTGGAACAGCAGCTACACCGGCCAGCCGATCCCGGCCGACGAGATGCGCGAGTGGGCCGAGCGCACCTCCGAGCGCATCCTCGGGCTCCACCCGCGGCGCGTGCTGGAGATCGGCTGTGGGACGGGGCTCCTGCTGTTCCGGGTCGCTCCGCGCTGCGCCCTCTACCACGGGACCGACCTCTCGCCCGCCGTCCTGCGGAGCCTCCGTCGGCGCGTCGAGGCGGGGGGCCTTCCCGGAGTCGTCCTGGAGGAGCGGAAGGCCGACGACTTCCGCGGAGTGGGGGAGGGCGCCTTCGACACCGTGGTGATGAACTCGGTGGTCCAGTACTTCCCCGGTGTCCACTACCTGCTGCGCGTGCTGGAGGGCGCCTTCCGGGCGCTCGCCCCGGGGGGCTCCCTGTTCGTGGGCGACGTGCGCAGCCTCCCGCTCCTGGAGGCCTTCCACACCTCGGTGGAGCTGCACCGCGCCGACCCCGCACTCTCCCTCGCCGAGCTGCGCCGGCGGGTGCGGGAGCGGGCGGGGAAGGAGACCGAGCTGGTCATCGACCCGGCCCTCTTCCACGTCCTCGGCGAGCACCTCCCCGACCTCGACGGGGTGGAGGTCCTCCCGAAGCGTGGCCACGGGGGGAACGAGCTTCGTCCGCTTCCGCTACGACGTGGTTCTCCGCAAGCGTGCCGCCGGCGACGCGGTGGGCGCCGCGGAGGCGATCCCCTGGCTGGAGTGGGAGACGGAGTGGACGACCTCGTCGGTCCGCCGGCTGCTGGAGACCGGACGCGACGTCCTTCCCATCCGGGGAGTCCCCGACGCGCGCGTGATCGCCGACGTGAACGCTGCGCGCCTCCTGGCGAGCGCGGAGGGTACGAGCTCCGTCGCGGACCTCGGGGCCGAGGTCGAGCGGCTGCCGCCGGGGGTGCATCCCGAGGTGCTCCGGGAGCTCGCCGAAGAGCTTGGTTACGCCGTGCGCATGTACCGGGGGAGCGGTGGAGCGGACTACGACGTGGTGTTCCATTCGCCGACCGCCGTGCCGCCGCTTCCACGCGTCTATGGCCTTTCCTCCCGGTCCCGCCGCTGGAGCGAGTACGCCAACGATCCCCTCCGCGCTCCACGCCCGGCGGGACTGGCTCCCACGCTCCGGCGGTACCTCGAGGAGCGGCTGCCGGAGCACATGGTACCGAGTGCGTTCGTGGTGCTGGAGAGGCTCCCTCTCACCCCGAACGGCAAGGTGGATCGCGGGGGCCTCCCGGCGCCGGAGCCGGGCACGGGGCACGGGGCAGCGTACGTGGCGCCGCGCACCCCCATGGAGGAGATCCTCTGTGGGATCTGGGCGGACGTGCTGGGGCTGGAGCGGGTCGGGGTGCACGAGAACTTCTTCGAGCTGGGTGGGCACTCCCTGCTGGCCACGCGGGTGATCTCGCGGGTGCGGCAGGTGCTGGGGGTGGAGGTGCCGCCGCGGGCGCTCTTCAGCCATCCGGACGTGCGGGGGCTGGCGGAGGAGGTGGAGCGGCTGCGGCGTGAAGGGACGACGCGGGTGGTCGTACCCCTGGGGAGGGTGAGCCGCGACGAGGCGCTCGCGCTGTCGTTCGCGCAGCAGCGCCTCTGGTTCCTGGACCGCTACGAGCCGGGGAGCGCCCTTTACAACGTCCCCGTGGCGCTGCGGCTGCGCGGTGTCCTGGAGGTGGGGGTGCTGGAGCGGAGCGTGGGGGAGATCGTCCGGCGGCACGAGTCGCTGCGCACGGTGTTCCGCGCCGGCGCGGCGGGCGGGCCGGTGCAGGTGATCCTGCCCATGGCGCAGCGGTACGTGCCGGGCGTGGTGGAGCTGGCGGCACTGCCGGCAGGAGACCGGAAGAGGCGCTGCGGGAGCGGATGCGGGAGAACGCGCAGCGGCCGTTCGACCTGGCGGAGGGTCCGCTGCTGCGGGCGGAGCTGGTGCGGCTGGGCGCGCGGGAGCACGTGCTGCTGCTGTGCATGCACCACATCGCCGCGCGACGGCTGGTCGACTGGGCGTGCTCTTCCGTGAGCTGTCCGACGCTGTACGCGGCGTTCCGCGGGGGGCAGCGATCGCCGCTGCCGGAGCTGCCGGTGCAGTACGCCGACTACGCGGTGTGGCAGCGCGCGTGGCTGCGTGGGCGAGGTGCTGGAGGCGCAGCTGCCGTACTGGAGGGAGCAGCTCGGCGGAGCTCCGCGCGCTGCTGGAGCTGCCCACCGACCGGCCGCGTCCGGCGCGTCGCGAGCTTCCGGGGCGCGGCTCCTGCGTGGACGTGGTCCGGCGCGCGGCTGACGGAGGCGCTGCAGGCGACTGGCGCGGCGGGAGGGCGACGACGCTCTGTTCATGACGTTGCTGGCGGCCTTCCAGGTGCTGCTGTCGCGCTACAGCGGGCAGGAGGACATCGTCGTGGGCACGCCCGATCGCCGGGCGCGACGCGCGCCGAGCTGGAGGGGCTGATCGGCTTCTTCGTCAACACGCTGGTGCTGCGCGTCGGACCTCTCGGGCGATCCGTCCTTCCGCGAGCTGCTGGCGCGGGTGCGGGAGACGACGCTGGACGCCTACGCGCACCAGGACCTGCCCTTCGAGAAGCTGGTGGAGGAGCTGAGCCCGGAGCGCGAGCCTCGAGCCACACCCCGCTCTTCCAGGTGATGTTCGTCCTGCAGAACAACGCCGCGAGCGGAGCTTCACCTGCGGCGACCTGGAGGCGGAGCCGGCTGGGGAGCGGTACGGTGACGGCGAAGTTCGACCTGACGCTCTCCATGACGGAGGGCGAGGCGGGGCTCCGGGCCGTGCTGGAGTACAGCACGGAGCTGTTCGACGCGGCGACGGTCGCGCGGATGCTGGCGCACTTCGGGCGCTGCTGGAGGGGATCGCCGCGGACCCGGGGCGGCGCGTCAGCGAGCTGCCGCTGCTGGGCGGCGACGAGCGGCAGCGGCTGCTGGTCGACGTGGAACGACACGCGGCGCGGAGTACCCGCAGCGCTGCGTGCACGAGCTCTTCGAGGCAGCAGGTGGAGCGCACGCCGGATGCGGTGGCGGTGGTCTTCGAGGGGCGAGCAGCTGACCTACGGCGAGCTGGACCGGCGCGCCAACCGGCTGGCGCACCACCTGCGCGGGCTCGGCGTGGGGCCGGACGTGCGCGGTGGCGCTCTGCGTGGAGCGCTCGCCCGACGATGGTCGTGGCGCTGCTCGGCGTCCTCAAGGCGGGCGGGGCCTACGTGCCGCTGGACCCGGCGCTACCCGCGGAGCGGCTGGCCTTCATGCTGCGAGGACGCCGGCGTGCCGGTGCTGCTGACGCAGGCCTCGCTGGAGCAGGGGCTCCCGGAGCATGGCGCGCGCGTGGTGCGGCTGGACGCGGACCGGAGCGCGATCGCACGGGAGCCGGCGCATGCGCCGGGCAGCGGACGTGGAGCCGCGGAACCTGGCGTACGTGATCTACACCTCGGGGTCCACGGGGCGTCCCAAGGGCGTGCAGGTGAGCCACCGCAACCTGGCAGCCTCCACGGCGGCCCGCTTCGCGCGCTACGCGGAGCCGGTGCGCGGCTTCCTGCTGCTCTCTTCCGCCTCGTTCGACAGCTCGGTCGCGGGAATCTTCTGGACACTCTGTTCGGGCGGGACGCTGCACCTCCCCGGGACCGACGCCTGCGAGATCCCGCCCGCCTGACGGAGACCGCTGCGCGCGAGCGCATCTCTCACGTGCTCTGCGTCCCCTCGTTGTATTCGGCGCTGCTGGCGGAGGTGGAGCGGCGCCCGGGGTGGAGCCCCTCGGCCGCCATCGTCGCGGGCGAGGAATGCCCGCGCGACCTGGTGGAGCGCCACCGGCGGCTCCTCCCCGGCACCGCGCTCTACAACGAGTACGGGCCCACGGAAGGAACGGTCTGGTGCACCGTGCACGCGTGCCGGGAGGGCGACGTGGCGCGGCGCGTCCCCGTCGGCCGGCCGGTCCGCGGGGCGCGGGTGTACGTGCTGGGCCGGGCGGGGGAGCCGGTACCCCCCGGCGTCCCGGGTGAGCTGTACGTGGGCGGCGCGGGAGTGGCGCGCGGCTACCTGGGGCTCGCCGGGCCGACCGCGGAGAAGTTCGTCCCCGACCCGTTCTCGCCGGAGCCGGGCGCGCGGCTGTACCGCACCGGAGACCGGGCGCGATGGCGCGCGGACGGGGAGATGGAGTTCCTGGGGCGCCTGGACGAGCAGGTCAAGATCCGCGGCTTCCGCATCGAGCCGGGCGAGATAGAGGCCGCCCTGCTGTGCCACGCGGACGTGCGCGAGGCGGTGGTGGCGGTTCGGGAGGACGGGCCCGACGACAAGCGGCTCGTGGCGTACGTGGCCGGCGGGGCGGAGGCGGAGGCGCTGCGGTCGCACCTGCGGCGGAGCTTGCCGGAGCACATGGTACCGGCCGCTTTCGTGGGGGTGGAGAGGCTTCCCCGCACCCCCAACGGCAAGGTCGATCGCAGGGCGCTGCCGTCGCCGGAACGGGACGGAAGCGAGGGGAAGGCGGGGTACGTCGCGCCCCGTACCCCGCTGGAGGACATCCTGTGCGGGACGTGGGCGGAGGTGCTGCGGCGGGAGCGGGTGGGGATCCACGACGACTTCTTCGAGATGGGCGGGCACTCGCTCCTCGCGACCCGTCTGGCGTCGCGCCTGCGAGAGGCTTTCCAGGTGGAGGTCCCCGTCCGGACCTTCTTCGAAGCGCCCACCGTCGCCCGATTGAGCAGGCACGTGGCGGCGCTGATCGAGGACGGATCGTACGCGCTGGCGCCGCCGATCGTGCCGGTGCCGCGCGACGGCTCGCCGTTGCCGCTCTCGTTCGCGCAGCAGCGGCTCTGGTTCATCGACCGGCTGGACCCCGGCGGCAGCGCCTACAACATCCCCCTGGCGCTGCGGCTCCGCGGGCCGCTGGACGCGGCGGTCCTCGGGCGCACGATCGCCGAAGTGGTCCGGAGGCACGAGGCGCTCCGCACCGTCTTCGGCGAGGTGGACGGAGAGCCCGTGCAGGTGGTGCACCCCGCCGGTCCGTCCCGTCTCGGCCTGACGGACCTCTCGCACCTTCCCCCCGGCGCGCGGGAGCCCGCGGCGCTGCGGCTCTTCCAGGAGGACGCGCGGCGCTCCTTCGACCTGTGCCGCGGGCCGCTGCTGCGCACGAACCTGCTGCGGCTCAGCACCTGGAGGGAGCGCCCGCAGTGCTGGAGATCCCCACCGACCGCCTGCGGCGGGCGGCGCCGGGGGAGCGCGCCGCGAGCGTTTCCCGCTCCCTGCCGCCGGAAGTGGCGGAGCGGCTGCGGAGGCTTGCCCGCGCGGAGGGAGCCACGCTCTACATGGTGCTCCTCGCCGTCCTGGACCTCCTGCTCGCCCGGTGGTCGGGGGAGGAGGACGTCGTGGTGGGAACGCCCATCGCGGGGCGTACGCGCCGGGAGACGGAGGGACTGATCGGCTTCTTCGTCAACACGCTGGCGCTGCGGACCGACGTCTCGGGAGACCCGCCTTTCCGCGAGCTCCTGGCCCGGGTGCGCGAGACGACGCTCGGTGCGTACCAGCACCAGGACCTCCCTTTCGAGAAGCTGGTGGAGGAACTGGGGGTGGAGCGGAGCCTGAGCCACACCCCGCTCTTCCAGGTGATGTTCACGGTGGAGGGCCAGGGCGTCGCCCCTCGTCCCCTGGGCGGGGTGCAGGCCGAGCATTGCCCGGCCGGCGAACGGGCGGTCAAGTTCGACCTGGTGGTCTCCGTCCGGGATTCCGGGGACGGGCTGCACCTGGCTCTCACGTACCGGGAGGAGCTGTGGGACGCCTCCACCCTGGAGGGGGTCCTGGGGGCCTACGCCCTCCTGCTGGACGCCGTCGCGGCCGATCCCGGGCGGCGCGTCGCCGACCTCCCCCTGCTCGCGCCGGCGGAGCGGAGCCGGATCCTGGAGGAGTGGAGCGGCCGGGGTCCGGTGCGTCCTCCCGGCCGCTGCGTGCACGAGCTCTTCGCGGAGCAGGTGGAGCGCACGCCGGATGCCGTGGCGGTGGCCTTCGAGGGGGAGCGGCTGACGTACGGAGAGCTGGACCGGCGCGCGAACCAGCTGGCGCACCACCTGCGCGGGCTCGGCGTGGGGCCGGAGGTGCGGGTAGGGCTCTGCGTGGAGCGGAGCCCGGCGATGGTCGTGGGGCTGCTCGGCGTCGTCAAGGCGGGCGGGGCCTACGTGCCGCTGGACCCGGGCTACCCGTCGGAGCGGCTGGGCTTCATGCTCCGGGACGCGGGCGTGCCGGTGCTGCTGACGCAGGCCTCGCTGGAGCAGGGGCTCCCGGAGCATGGCGCGCGCGTGGTGCGGCTGGACGCGGACCGGAGCGCGATCGCACGGGAGCCGGCGCATGCGCCGGGCAGCGGAGTGGAGCCGCGGAACCTGGCGTACGTGATCTACACCTCGGGATCCACGGGGCGCCCCAAGGGCGTCGCGATCCCGCACGGCGGCCTCGTGCAGTACCTCACGTGGGCCGTCGCGGCGTACGGATCCGGGAGCGGGCAGGGCTCCCCGGTGCACTCCTCCCTCTCCTTCGACCTGACGGTCACCAGCCTCTTCGTTCCCCTCCTCGCGGGTGAGGCCGCCGTGCTCGGCCCGGACACGGGGGTGGAAGCGCTCGGCGCGGTGCTCCGCTCTTCCGGGCCGTTCGGCTTCGTCAAGCTCACGCCCGGCCACCTCTCGCTCCTGCTGGCGCAACTGACGGCGGGCGAGGCGGCGGCGGCGACAGGCCGGTTCGTCGTCGGCGGGGAGAGCCTGCCGGGCGAGGTGCTGGTGCGCTGGTCGGAGGTGGCCCCGGAGGCGGAGGTCACCAACGAGTACGGCCCCACGGAGACGACCGTCGGCTGCTGCATCCACACCCTGAAGGCGCGTGAGGCCACGGCCGGCGGCGTTCCGATCGGCCGTCCCGCGCCGGGCACGGTCGTCTACGTGCTGGACGGACGGATGTCGCCGTGCCCGGCCGGAGTGCCGGGGGAGCTCTACGTCGGAGGGGGGCAGCTGGCGCGAGGGTACCTGGATCGGGCGGCCCTGACGGCGGAGCGGTTCGTGCCGGACCCGTTCACCCCGGAGCCCGGCGCGCGGCTGTACCGGACGGGAGACCGGGTGCGGTGGCGGGCGGGGGGGACGATGGAGTTCCTGGGCCGCCTGGACGCGCAGGTGAAGGTTCGGGGCTTCCGCGTCGAGCCGGGGGAGGTGGAGGCGGTGCTCGCGGAGCATCCGCAGGTGCGTGGGGCCGCGGTCCTGGCGAGTGGGGACGTCGCGGGCGAGAAGCGGCTGGTGGCATACGTGGTGGAGGAGGCCGCCGGGGCGCTCTCCCCGGACGACCTGCGCAGGCACCTGAGGGAGAGACTGCCGGAGTACCTGGTCCCTTCCGCCTTCGTGCTCCTGGAGGCACTGCCGATCACGCCGAACGGGAAGCTGGACCGCCGTGCGCTCCCTGCGCCGGAGCTCACCGGCCCGGAGGCCGGGGCCGCACCGCGGACCCCCGTCGAAGAGGTGGTGACCGGGATCTGGGCGCAGGTGCTCGGGACGGAGCGGCGGCCGGGGGTGCGGGAGAACTTCTTCTGTCTGGGTGGGCACTCCCTCCTGGCCACGCGGGTGGTGTCGCGGATCCGCGAAGCCTTCGGAGTGGAGCTGCCGCTGCGCGCCCTGTTCGAGGCGCCCTCCGCCGCGGAGCTCGCGGAGCGCATCGAGGTCCTGCTCCGGGCGGAAGCCCGCGTCCATGCCCCGCCGCTCGTCCCCGTGCCGCGGGACCGGCCGCTCCCGCTCTCCTTCGCGCAGCAGCGCCTGTGGCTCGTGGAGCAGGTGGAGCCGGGGACCGCCGCCTACACCCTCTCCGTGCCGCTCCGGCTCCGCGGGCGGGTGGACGCCGCGGCTCTCGGACGCGCGCTGGACGATACGGTGCTCCGGCACGAGGCGCTCCGCACGACGTTCGCCGCCGCGCCCGAGGGGCCGGTGCAGGTGGTCTCCGCGGCCACGGGTGGGGTGCTGGCGGAAGTGGATCTCTCCACGCTGCCAGGGGAAGTGGCGGAGACGGAGTGCCTGCGCCTGGCCGACGCGGACGCGCTGCGTCCCTTCGACCTGGAGCGCGGGCCGCTCTTCCGCGCCACCCTGCTGCGCGTGCACCGGGACGAGGCGGCGCTCCTGCTCGCCATGCACCACGCCGTCTCCGACGGATGGAGCATCGGGGTCCTCACGCGGGAGCTGTCGGCGCTGTACGGGGCGTACGCGCAACGGCGGGGATCGCCGCTCCCGGAGCTCCCGTTCCAGTACGCCGACTTCGCCGTCTGGCAGCGGGGGTGGCTCAGGGGCGAGATGCTGGAGCGGCAGATCGCCTGGTGGAAGGAGCAGCTCGCCGGGGCGCCGCCCCTGCTGGAGCTGCCGACCGACCGGCCGCGCTCCGCGGTGCGGAACGCGCGCGGGGGGCGGCGGCTCTTCGCCCTTCCCGCGGCGACCTCGCGGGGGCTCCGCGCGCTGTCGCGGCGCGAGGGGGCGACCCTCTTCATGACCTTCCTGGCCGCCTGGCAGGCGCTGCTGGCGAAGCACGGCGGGACGGAGGACGTGGTGGTGGGCTCCCCCATCGCCGGCCGTACGCACCTGGAGCTGGAGGGGCTGATCGGCTTCTTCGCCAACACCCTCGCGCTCCGCACCGACCTTTCCGGAGACCCGCCGTTCGGGGAGGTCCTGCGCCGGGCGCGCGAGACCACGCTGGGGGCGTACCAGCACCAGGACCTCCCCTTCGAGAAGCTGGTGGAGGAGATGCGCGTGGAGCGCTCCCTGACGCACACGCCGCTCTTCCAGGCGGTGCTCTCGCTCCGGAACACCGACCGGCCGGAGCCGTGGCTGGGCGACGTGCGGGTCGAGCCGCTGGCCGCGGAGGCGGTGACCGCCCGCTTCGACCTGGTGCTGGCGCTGCAGGAGGACGGGGAGGAGGTCCACGGCGGGATCACCTACCGTGCCGACCTGTGGGACGGGGAGACGGTCCAGCGGATGCTGGACGGCCTGGCGCGCCTGCTGGAGCAGGCGGCGGCCGATCCCTCCCGGCGCCTGTCGGAGATCCCTCTTCTCGGCGAGGAGGAGCGGCGGCGGGTGCTCGGCGAGTGGAACGACACCGCCGCCGGGTTCCCGTCGCTCCCCGTCCACGAGCGGATCGCCGCGCGGGCCGCCCGCACACCGGACGCGGTGGCGGTGGTCTCCGGCGCGGAGACGCTCACCTTCGCGGAGCTGGATGCCCGCGCGAACCGCCTCGCGCGCCACCTGCGGGGGCTGGGCGTCGGCCCGGATGCGCGCGTGGGGCTCTTCCTGGAGCGCAGCGCGGAGACGGTGGTCGGGGTGCTGGGTATCCTCAGGGCCGGCGCGGCCTACGTCGCGCTGGACCCGTCCTGTCCCGACGAGCGGCTCCGCTTCATGCTGCGCGACGCCGGCTCGGGCGCGCTGGTCACCCGCGCCCCGCTCGCGGAGCGGGTCGCCGGGTGGGGCGGTGCGACGGTGCGCCTGGACGAGGATGCGGACGCCATCGGGCGGGAGAGCGCCGGGGCGCCCCGGGTGGAGGTCGCGCCGGAGAGCCTGGCGTACGTGATCTACACCTCCGGCTCCACCGGGGCGCCGAAGGGCGTGCTGGTGGAGCACCGGGGGCTCTCCAACTACCTGGCGTTCTTCGACCGGGAGATCCTGGGGGAGGAGGGCTTCTCCCTCCCTCTGGTGAGCCGCCTTTCCTTCGACGCGCACGTGCGGCAGCTCTATCCGCCGCTGCTGCGCGGAGAGCCGGTCTGGGTGCTCCCGGAGGAAGTCGCCACCGACCCGGTCCGGGTCCTGGAGGCGCTCGGGAGCCGCGACCGCGTCTCCTTCGGGGGGGTCCCCTCCCTCTGGGGAGCCGTCCTGGACGCCGTGGAGTCCGGGGGGCGCCCCGCCCCGCGCGACCTGCGGGCGGTGCTGCTGGGCGGCGAGGCCCTGTCCGCGGAGCTGGTCCGGCGCACCCTCGCCCGCTTTCCGGGGGTGCGGATCTGGAACCACTACGGCCCCACGGAGGCCACGGTGAACACCGCCGTGGCGCGCGTGGACGACCCGCAGCGCATCACCCTGGGCCGGCCCATCGCCAACGCGCGGGTCTACCTGCTGGACGCCCACGGCGGCACCGTCCCCGTCGGCGTAGCGGGCGAGCTGTACGTGGGCGGCACCGGCGTGTCGCGCGGCTACCTGGGCCGGCCGGATCTGACGGCGGAGAGGTTCCTCCCCGATCCCTTCTCCGGCGAGCCGGGCGCGCGCCTGTACCGCTCGGGAGACCGCGTGCGCTGGCTCGCTTCCGGGGAGCTGGAGTACCTGGGCCGGGTGGACCGGCAGGTGAAGGTGCGCGGCTTCCGCATCGAGCCCGGCGAAGTCGAGGCCGTGGTGCTGGCGCAGGAGGGGGTACGCGAGGCGGTGGTGGTGGTGCGGGGGGAGGGCGCGGAGCAGCGCCTGGTTGCGTACGTGACCGGGGAAGTGGAGGGAACGGGGGTGCGGGCGCAGCTGCGGGAGAGCCTTCCGGAGTACATGGTGCCCGCGGCGATCGTGGTGCTGGAGCGTCTCCCGCTCACCCCCAACGGCAAGGTGGACCGGCGGGCGCTCCCGGAGCCCGGCCCTGCCGGAGAGGGCGAGTGGCACGTCGCCCCGCGCACCCCGGCGGAGGAGATCCTTGCCGGGATCTGGAGCGAGTGCCTGGGAGTGGAGCGCGTCGGTGCCGACGCGGACTTCTTCGCCCTCGGCGGCCACTCCCTGGCCGCCACGGGAATGATCTCGCGGGTGCGGGGCGCGTTCGGGGTGGAGGTGCCGCTCCGCGCGGTGTTCGAGGCGCCGCGGCTGGCCGCCCTGGCGGAGCGGATCGAGTCGCTGATGCAGGAAGGCGCGGGGAGGGTGCTCCCGCCGCTGGTCCACGCCCCGCGCGGGGAGCCTCTCCCCCTCTCCTTCGCGCAGCAGCGCCTCTGGTTCATCGAGCAGCTCGACCCGGAGGCCGTGCTCTACAACCTGCCGTTCGCCTTCCGCCTGCGCGGGGTGCTGGACGTGCGCGCCCTGGCCCGCAGCATCGGCGAGGTGGTGCGCCGTCACGAGGTGCTGCGCACGCGCTTCGTGGAGGTGGAGAGCCGGCCGGTGCAGGTGGTCGACCCTCCCGCCCCGGTCCCGGTTCCGCTGGCGGACCTGCGGGCCCTCCCGGCGGAAGCTCGCGGGCGCGAGGCCAGTCGCCTCGCCGGGGCGGAGGTCCGCCACGGCTTCGACCCGGGGCGCGGGCCGCTCCTCCGCGTCGCCCTGCTGCGGCTCGCCGACGACGACTGGGTCCTCCTGCTCACCGTGCACCACATCGTCTTCGACGGGTGGTCCACGGGGGTGTTCAACCTGGAGGTCTCCACCCTGTACGACGACTACGCCGCGGGGCGGGTGTCGTCGCTCCCGGAGCTCGCCTTCCAGTACGGCGACTACGCCGTCTGGCAGCGGGAGTGGCTGGCCGGCGAGGTGCTGCGGGAACAGGTCGCCTGGTGGAAGGAGCGGCTCGCGGGGGCGCCGCCCCTGCTGGAGCTGCCCACGGACTTCCCCCGGCCTGCGGCGCCGGGAACGCATGCCGCACGCCTGCGCTTCGTCGTTCCCGGGGAGGTGGCGCGCGGGCTCCATTCCCTCGCGAGGAAGGAGGGAGCCACGCTGTTCATGGCGCTCCTGGCCGCCTGGCAGGCGCTGTTGTCGAGGTATGCCGGTCAGGCGGACGTGGTGGTGGGCGCGCCCATCGCCGGGCGCAGGCGTACGGAGGTGGAGCCTCTCGTGGGCTTCTTCGTGAACACCCTCGCCCTTCGCGGCGACCTCTCGGAGGATCCCACCTTCGGGGAGCTCCTGCGCCGCGTGCGCGAGACCACGCTGGGGGCCTACCAGCACCAGGACGTGCCCTTCGAGAAGCTGGTGGAGGAGGTGGGGGTGGAGCGGAGCCTGAGCCACTCGCCGCTCTTTCAGGTGACGTTCGCGGTGCAGAACCACGAACGGACCGCGCTCCGCCTGCGCGGGCTGCGCCTGGAGCCGTTCCCGACGGACGTGGACGCGGCGCGCACGGAGCTGGGACTGACGGTGCTGGAGGGTGGGGAGCACCTGCCGGGGATGCTGACGTGCCGGACGGACCTGTGGGAGGCGGCGAGCATGGAGAGGCTGCGGGGCCACTTCCTGCGGCTGCTGGAAGAGGTGGGAGCCGGAGAGCGCCGTCTGTCCGAGCTGCGGGTGATGGGCGGCGAGGAGCACGCTCAGGTGGTCTCGGAGTGGAACCGGACCGGTACGGACCACCCCCTGAAGTGCCTGCACGAGCTGTTCGCGGAACAGGCGCGGCGGACTCCCCGTACCGTCGCCGTCACGTTCGGATCCGACTCCCTCACCTACGCGGAGCTGGACGTGCGCTCGGGCGACCTCGCTCGCGTCCTCCGCGACCGCGGCGTCGGGCCGGAGACCTGCGTCGGGCTGTGCGTCGACCGCTCGCTGGAGATGGTCGTCGGCGTCCTCGGCATCCTCAAGGCCGGGGGCGCGTACGTCCCGCTGGACCCGGCGTACCCGCGGGAGCGGCTGGCGTACATGCTGGGCGACTCCGGCGCGGGTGTGCTCGTCACGCAGCAGGGTGTGCGGGAGCGGCATCCGGAGCTCGGGGGCGCGGTGGTGTTCCTGGACGGGGTCCCCTCCCCGCGGACCGGTGGAGGAGGGCGCTCGCCGTCCCCCGACAACGCGGCGTACGTGATCTACACCTCCGGGTCCACCGGGACCCCCAAGGGCGTCGTGGTCCCGCATGGCGCCGTGGCCGCGCGCATCGCCGCGGCGATGGAGGTGTTCGGGGTGGGGGAGGGGGGCAGCCTGCCCCAGACCGCGTCGCTGAGCTTCGACGCCTCGGTGCTGGAGATCTTCCTCGCCCTGCTTTCGGGGGCGACGCTGCACGTGGTGGACCGGGACACCCTCCTGTCGCCGGAGGGGCTTCGCACCCTGCTGCGGGAAAGGCGCATCGACATCTGGATCAGCACCCCCGCGCTGCTGGAACGGGTGGCTGACACGGACTGCCCCGCTCTCCGGACGGTGAGCACGGGCGGCGAGCGCTGCTCCGGGGAGGTGGCCGCCCGCTGGTCACGGAATCGGCGGCTGCTGAACGTGTACGGGCCCACCGAGGCCACCGTCTTCGCGACGATCCACGAGTGCGCGGCGGGATCGGACTCGGCGCCCCCCATCGGGAGGCCCGTGCCGAACGCCCGGGCGTACGTCCTGGACCCGCACGGGAACCCGGTGCCGGTCGGCGTCCCCGGCGAGCTGTACCTGGGTGGGGCCGGGGTGGCCCGAGGGTACCTGGGCCGGCCGGAGCTCACGGCGGAAGGGTTCGTACCCGATCCGTTCGGGGGGGATTCCGGGGGCCGTCTCTACCGCACGGGGGACCGGGTCCGATGGCTGGCCGCGGGAGAGCTGGAGTTCCTGGGACGTTTCGACCAGCAGGCGAAGATCCGGGGCTTCCGCATCGAGCCCGGCGAGGTGGAGGCGGCGCTCGCCGCGCACCCGGAGGTGCGGGAGGCCGTGGTCGTGGTGCGTGAGGACGTCCCGGGGGTGCGCCGTCTGGTGGGGTACGTGGTCCCGGCGGAAGGCGCCGAGGTCCTCCCCGCGCTCCGCGCGCACCTGCGGGAGCGGCTCCCCGACCACATGGTCCCGGCCGCCCTGGTGGCGCTGGACCGGATCCCGCTGACCTCCACGGGCAAGACCGACCGGAGGGCGCTCCCCGCACCCTCCGCCGGCGAAAGCCGGGACTACGTGCCCCCCCGCACCCCGGCGGAGGAGCTGGTGGCGGAGGTGTGGGCGGACGTCCTGGGGGTGGAGCGCGTAGGGGCGGGCGACGGCTTCTTCGACCTCGGGGGGCACTCGCTCATGGCCATGACCGTATCCTCGCGGCTCAGGGCGATGAGGCTGGACGTCCCGGTGCGGCTCTTCTTCCAGACCTCCACGCTGGAGGCGTTCGTCCGGGAGATGACGGCCCGCGAGAGCGGCCCCGGGCAGACGGAGCAGGTGGCGGCGGCCGTCCTCAAGCTCCGCTCGCTCACCCCGAAGGCGAAGCACCGGATGCTGAGGGAAAAGCAGCAGAAGTCGGAGGCCGCCGAGGCGAGCGCAGTGCTCTCCCGCCCGCGGCGCACCTAGTCGGGGGCCGCCAGGCGTAGCACGTTGTCCGCCGAGTTGCGGTCGATGTAGTAGTTGTAGGGATCGACGCCGGCGTGCGTCGGCTTCCGGTCCGTCACGAAGGTGAGCACCTGCGCTCCCGAGCGAACGGGCCGGCGCTCCATGACGATCACGTTCCTCGCGTCGAAGGCGTCGCGCCCCGGCTCGGCGGTGAAGAGGCCGACCTCGATGCGCTCGGCGAGCGGCGCCTCCGTCTCGCACGCCCTTGCCGTCGACGTAGAGCTTCTTCGCCTCCACCGGCACCGTCACGTCCCACCTCCCGTCGGCGCGGCGCACGGCCGTGGGCCGGCCGACCTTCAGGTCGTAGAGGGTGACCCGCTCGAAGAGGTCGGTGATCAGCGCCTGCTCCTCCGCCGTCCTCGCCTCGGCGCGCAGCGCCGCGACCAGGTCGAGCGAGCGGGGGTACGGCGCGCCCCTGAACCTGTACCTGTCCACCAGCGACCGCAGCGCGCGGTTGACCGCGTCCTCGCCGAGGCGCACCTGCAGCAGGTACATCGCCAGCGCGCCCTTGCGGTACGTGACGTGGTCCTGGCCCGGCGACGCGCGTGAGCGTCGGCTCCTCCTCCCCCGAATCGCTCCGCCCTTCCAGGTAGCGGTCGAGCTCGAACTGCAGGTAGCGGCGCATGTAGTCCTCGCCGCGGAGCTTCTTCACCACCATCTGCGCCGAATACTGGGCGAGCGTCTCGGACAGCAGCTCCCTCCCCTCCACGTCCGCCCCGACCACCTGGTGCGCCCAGTACTGGTGCGCCAGCTCGTGCGCCGTGAGGTAGGTGACGTAGTCCATCGTCTCCGGCTCGGCGTAGTCGGAGACGAAGCCCACGTCCTCCGAGTACGGGATGGTGCCGGGGAACGCCTGCGCGAAGTCCAGGTATCCCGGAAACTCCACGATCCTCGCGTGGTCGAACGGATACGGGCCGAAGCTCGCCCGGTAGTAGTCGAGCGCCGCCGCGAGCGCGTCGAGCATGCGGTCGACGTTCCACGCGTGCGCCGGGTGGTGGTAGACGGCCAGGTCGACCCCGGCGTGCGTGCGGTGCTTCTCCGCGTAGCGCGCCGACTGGATCGAGAAGCGCGGGTGGATCGGCACGCTCGACACGAAGCGCGCGACGCGCCTCCCGCCGCGCACGACGTCCGACACCTTGCTCCCGGGCGCGACCGGCACCTGGTCCGGCGACGTGGACACCGTGATGTCCGCCGCCGTCGCCCATCCCCGCCCGTACGTGGAGCTCGCGGTCGCCGCGGAGTCTTCCAGCTTCGCGATCCCGGGCGCCTCCGGGAGGCCGTGCCTGCGCCGCGCCTCGGGGTCCTGCAGCATCCCGGCGCGCGCGAGCCCGATGAGCGGCACGAGGTGCGCTTCGGTGAGGAAGGTGCCGTTCTCGACCAGCCTCGTGCTCGTCGGCTGGTTGCGGAAGCCGCGGAGCCGGAGCCGCGTCTCGAACGCCAGGTCGCGCTCCTCGCCCGGCTGCATCGGCCGGTCGAGGCGGTAGATGCGGTAGCCGTACACGGCGTCGTCGGCGACCAGCCGTGCCCCGGTGAGGGCGGCGCGGGTGAGCTCCAGGTCGTCTCCGAGCACGCGGACGTGGACGTCCGGGATGGGGTGCGCCGTGAAGTTGCGGAGGCGGAGCCTGCCCTTCGTCACCGCGCGCCGCTCTTCCGGGTAGAGGGCGACGTCGAGCACGAGCGCCGCGATCCGCGGCTGCGCGAGGTCGGCGTACTTCCCGTACTTCCTCTCGTAGGCGGCCGCCCTCTCCTCGCTCGCGCCCTGCGTGAGGTACCGGTTGAGGACGTTGGTGTTGTAGTACGCGTACGCGCCCGCCGCGACGAACGTCAGCAGCGCCGCGCCGGCCACCCGTCCCGGCGCGCCCGCCAGCCTCCGGCGCGCGAGAGCGAGGCGCGGCCTCAGCCGGACGTCGGTGCCGCGCCGCCACAGGAGGTGCGCCGCGACGAGCAGCAGGACGGCGAACGCGCCCCAGTACACGCGGAAGGTCCACGCGCCCGCCCAGAACCAGCCCCCGCCGCTCATGTCGCTGAGCGGAACGCCCGGCGTCCCGCCGTAGAGCAGGAGGTTGTGGTCGACCGCCGTGTTCAGCTGCTCCCCGACCATGAACAGCACCATGATCCCCCAGCCCACGGCCTTGTGCGGGCTGAGCGCCTGGACGAACACCGCCAGCGCCGCCAGCAGCAGCAGGTCCCACGCCTTCGGCGCGACGAACCAGAGGAGGTACTTCCCCGGCTCCAGGTCGGTGAAGCCGAGCGAGAGCTGGACGGCGACCGCCGCCACGACGCTCCCCAGCAGGACGGCCACCAGGACGAGCGCCATCGCCAGCGTCTTCGGCACCACGTACGCCCACCCCGGCATCGGCGTCGCGTCGACGATCGGGTCCATCCTCCGGTCTCGCTCGCGCCACACCAGCTCGCCGGCGTAGTAGATCGCGATGATGGGGAGGATGGTCGACATCGGCTCGTCGATCTCCGGGATCAGCGACCGGGTCGTCGGGTACGTCGGCCGGCCGTCCGGGTCGCGCTGCGTGAGCAGGACCAGGCCCGTGATGTACGCCGTCCACGCCATGAGCACGGCGAACGCCGGGTGCAGCACCACCTGCCTGACCTCGAAGCGCGTGCGCATCCAGAGCAGCGCGCGTAGCGCCGCGGAGCCGTGCCGCGGGGCCGGGAGCGCCGCCGCCCCACCCACCCCCTCCGCCGGCGCGGGCGCCGCGGCACGCCCGGCGAGCTCCTGCTTCTTCCGCTCGCGCTTCGAGATCCCCCGGTCGGCGAAGCGGTAGGCGCGGTGGGCGAGCGCCAGGCACAGGACCGCGACGCCGACCCACAGCAGCCGGTTGAGGAGCAGCGTCCCGGTGAGCTCCGGGAGCAGGACGTTGCGCTCCGCCACCGTCCAGTACCGCGTGGCGTCGTCGAGCGTGCGCGACGCGAACGGGTCGGCCAGCGCGACCGCCGCCTCCAGCTGCGGCCGGTCCTCGAGCGCACCCTGCAGGACGAAGAAGCCGGAGACGAAGGCGACCACGCCGAGGTACGTCGCCATCATCGACCGCGTGATCGTCGCCAGCGCGAAGAAGACGGCCGAGTGGACGAAGAGGTTCGGGAGCGCGACCAGGAAGTAGCCGTACAGGTGGTCCGCGAGCCGGTTCGGACCCACGGTCGCGGGATCGGTCCACGGCATCACCGAGCCGAGCACGATGCCGAGCGGGAGGAGCAGGAGGCAGAGCGCGGCGACCGCGAACGCGCCCAGGAAGCGGCCGGTCAGGTACTCGAGCTTCGTGACCGGCGTCGAGCGGACGATCGGGCCGTATCCCGTCTCGTCGTCGCGGACGACCGCGCTCGCGACGAACGCCGTCGTCACGAACATGAACGAGAGCGAGACCATCACGTAGCTCCGCAGCGTGGCGAAGGCCGCGTTCCCGAGGATGCCGCCCTCGGCCACCAGCCCGAGACCTCCGCTGACCGCGACGAAGAACACCCCGAAGGTGACCGCGGCCGTCACCCACAGCAGCGGGTTCCGGAGCAGGTAGCGGAGCTCGAAGCGCGCGACTTGGAGGAGCATGTCTCTCGTCCCCCTCAGGCCGCGCGCCGCGCGTGCGCGAGCGTCGAGAAGTAGACGTCCTGCAGCCCCGCGTCGACCGCGGCGAAGCCGTTCCCCGGGTCACCCTCGGCAAGGACGTGCACCACCGTCCGTCCCGCGAACAGGCGCGTCGAGAGCACCTCGTACCGCTCGCGGCACGCGGCGAGCTCGCCCCGGTCGACCGTCTTCATCCAGATCCGGCCGCGCGTCGCCGCGATGAGCTCCAGCGGCGCGCCCTCCAGCTGCACGCGCCCCCCGGCCAGCACCGCCATGCGCGGGCACAGGTCCGACACGTCCTCCACGATGTGGGTGGAGAGGATCACCACCACGCTCTCGCCGATCTCGGCGAGCAGGTTCAGGAAGCGGTTCCGCTCCTCCGGGTCCAGCCCCGCCGTGGGCTCGTCGACGATGATCAGCTCCGGGTTGCCGATCAGCGCCTGCGCGATCCCGAAGCGCTGCCGCATCCCGCCGGAGAAGCCGGAGAGCGCCTTCTTCCGCACGCTCCACAGGTTGGTCTGGTGGAGGAGCGTCTCCACCGTCGTCCGGCGGTCGGCCGCGGACGCGACGCCCTTCAGCACCGCCATGTGGTCGAGCATCTCGCAGGCGGAGACGCGCGGGTACACGCCGAAGTCCTGGGGGAGGTAGCCGAGGGTGCGCCGCAGCTTCTCCGGCTCGGCCACCACGTCCACGCCGCCGAAGCGGATCGTCCCCTCCGTCGGCGTCTGCAGCGTCGCGACCGTCCGCATCAGGGTGGACTTGCCGGCGCCGTTGGGGCCCAGGAGGCCGTACATCCCGCGCGGGATCGACAGGGTGACGTGGTCCAGGGCGCGCGTCCCGTTGGGGTAGACGTGGCTGACGTCGTGGAGGTTCAGCATCGGTTTCGGCGGGATGGGAGTGTCGGCGAAGCAGGGGCGACCGGACCAAACATGTGGGGCGGCGCGGCGCCCCGGCAGGCGTGTTTCGCCGAACGGCAGATCGGCACCGCCGAATGGCGGCGCGAGCCGTAGCTGGCATCGGGAGAGGGCCCTATCATCATCGGTGAGCCCCACCCTCACCCCGATCCAGAGATGCGCACGTGGTCCCACTGCACCTGATCCTCCCGGCGATCGTCCAGACAAGAGCACAGGTGTGGTCGCCCGACGAGGTGGCGTCCGCCGTGATCCGGCCCCTCGTCGGCGTCGCCGCCGCGCTCCTCGTCCACCGCCTGGTCCGCCGGGTGCCGTGGCCGCGGCCGTTCCGTCTCCGCTTCCTCGCCCTGCACCTGGCGGCCGCGCCGCTGCTCGCCGGCGCGTGGGGCGCGGCGTCGAACGCGCTCGCGGCGCTGGTCCTGGGCGGGTCGTTCGCCGCGCGGGTGGCCGAGCGCTGGGAGGAGAGCCTGATCGTCGGGGTGTTCCTGTACGCGCTCCTGGCGGGGATCTTCTACGCCGTGGAGTCGAGCGCCCGCGCCTCCCGCGCCGAGGCCGCGGCGGCGCGCACGCAGCTCGCCGCGCTGCGGGCGCAGATCCACCCGCACTTCCTCTTCAACGCGCTGCACACCGTCGTGCAGCTCATTCCCGTCGATCCGGCGCGCGCGTCCGAGGCGGCGGAGCTCGTCGCGGAGCTGCTGCGCGCCACCCTGGAGGAGCAGCGCGACGAGGTCTCGCTCGACGACGAATGGCGCTTCGTCTCGCGCTACCTGGCGCTCGAGCGGATCCGCTTCGGCGACCGGCTGGTGGTGCGCGACGACATCCCGGAGAGCCTGCTCGACGAGCGCGTCCCCGCCTTCGCGCTGCAGACGCTGGTGGAGAACGCGGTGCAGCACGGCGCAGCGCCGCGCGTCGCCCCGACGGAGGTCGTGGTGGCCGCCGCCGGGAGCGCGTCCGGGCTGACGCTCACGGTGCGGAACACGGGCGACCCTCTCCCCCCCGACCCGCTGAGGAGCGCCACGGGGACGGGGCTGGCGCGTCTCCGCGAGCGGCTCGCGGCCCTCTACGGCGGCGCGGCGCGGCTGACGTGCGGCGCGGTCGAGGGGGGCGGCTTCGAGGCGGTCGTCGTGGTCCCGCGCGGGCGGAGGGAGCCGTGAAGGTCAGGACCCTCGTCGTCGACGACGAGCCGGTCGCGCGCGCGGGGCTCCGCGCCATGCTCGCGGCGTTCGACTGGGTGGAGGTGGTGGGGGAGGCGGCCGACGGCGTGGCGGCCGTGGAGGCGATCGACCGCCTGCGGCCGGAGCTGGTCTTCCTGGACGTGCAGATGCCGGGGCTGCTCGGCACCGACGTCCTGCAGCGCATCGAGCGGCAGCCGTTCGTCATCTTCACCACCGCCTTCTCGCAGCACGCGGTCGGCGCCTTCGAGCTCGGCGCGGTGGACTACCTGCTGAAGCCGTTCGGCCCCGCGCGCCTTGCCGCGGCGATGGAGCGCATCCGCTCGGCCATCGGCGAGCCCGCCGGCGTCGGCGCGCTCGAGCGGCTGGCCGGCGCGCTGGCGGGCGGGCCGATCAGCCGCCTCTTCGTCCGGACGGGGGGCAGCCTCGTTCCGCTCCCGGTCGCGGAGGTCTGGTGGCTCGAGGCCGACGGCGACTACGTGACCGCCCACACCGGGCGCACGCGCCACGTGCTGCACCTCCCGCTGAGCCGCCTCGAGGCGCGGCTCGATCCGCAGCGCTTCGTGCGGGTGCACCGCGCGCACGTGGTGAACCTCGACCACGTCCGGGCGTTCAGGCGGGACCCCCGCGGGAACCTGGAGGCCGAGCTGGCCGACGGGCGGCGGGTTCCGGTCAGCAGGGCGCGGGCGCAGGAGCTCAGGGGTCTGGGGCTTTGATGAAGAGCTAGGTTCGGGCGTGCCCCCGCTGGCGCGGGGTCGGGCTGCGGCTCCGTAAGCCGGCAAACAACGCCGGCTAACGGAGTCGAGCCCCGCGCAAACTGCGCGCGGGTCTCGCCCCTTCGGGCTCGCATCCCTCACGCAACTCCCCACTGCGCCCGTAGTTGCAGTGTCGTGCTCCCCTCCCCCCTTGCTGTATAGACGGGAAGCCGGGCCTCCTCGCGTGACGAGGGGGCCCGGTTTTCATTGGCGGCTGCCGGCCGGTCGTGGCTCCCGATCCGTGTATAGTTTAAATTTGGACACGAACTACGAAAAACGAAGGTGACCGCTCGGGGCTCCCCCTCCTTCGGGAAGGGCGCCCCCGGACCGCCGCACCTCCTACACCCGAGAGTCTTCTCAGGAATGGCCGAACGAACCGAGCACACGGACGAGCTCTTCAGGGCGATCGAGGACATCTACCCGCTCACCCCGGTGCAGGAGGGGATGCTCTTCCACACCGTCCTGGAGCCCGGGTCGCAGGCGTACCTGAGCCAGTACGTCATCTCCCTGCGCGGCAGGCTCGACGCCGCGGCCCTGCGCCGGGCCTGGGAGAAGGTGGTCGAGCGCCGGCCGGTGCTCCGTACCGTGTTCGCGTGGGAGGGGATGGACCGGCCGCTGCAGCTGGTCCGCCGCTCCGCGCCGCTCCCCTGGGAGGCGCTCGACTGGCGGGGAAGCCCAGGCGCCGAGCAGCGGGAGCGGCTGGAGGCGTACCTGGAGGCGCAGCGGGAGCGGGACTTCGACCTCCTGCGGGCCCCCCTGATGAGGCTCGGGCTGGCGCAGCTCGCGGACGACCGGTTCGAGCTGGTCTGGACCTACCATCACCTCCTCCTGGACGGGTGGTCGCTCTCGCTGGTGCTGCAGGACGTCTTCACCGCGTACGAGGCGATCCTCCAGGGGCGGGAGCCGGCCCTCCCCCGGCGGCGCCCCTTCCGCGACCACGTGGCGCGGCTGCAGCGGCAGGACCTCGCCGCCGCCGAGGCGTTCTGGCGGGACGCCCTCGCGGGGCTCACGGCGCCCACCCCGCTCGGCGTGGACCGCGCCGGGGAGGGCGCGCCGGACGACGGGGCGCCGTTCGACCGCGTGGAGCACAGGCTCTCCCCGCAGGCCACGTCGAGCCTGCGCTCGCTGGCGCGGCAGAGCCGGGTGACGCTGAACACGGTGGTGCAGGGCGCGTGGGCGCTGCTGCTGTCGCGGTACTCGGGCGAGGACGAGGTGGTGTTCGGCGTCACGGCGTCGGGCCGGCCGCCGGAGCTCCAGAGCGTGGACGAGATGGTGGGGCTCTTCATCAACACCCTCCCCCTGCGGCTGCGGGTGGAGCCGGAGGCCGGCGTGGAGGAGTGGCTCGGCCGGCTCCAGGCGC
Source organism: uncultured Gemmatimonadales bacterium (assembly GCA_963733105.1). Classification (GTDB taxonomy): domain Bacteria; phylum Gemmatimonadota; class Gemmatimonadetes; order Longimicrobiales; family Longimicrobiaceae; genus JAFAYN01. Next base: position 550,670 of record CAVTCB010000024.1, read on the forward strand.
GGCAGGTGGAGTCGCGCGCGCACGAGCAGGCCCCGCTCTCCCGCGTGCACGCCTGGAGCGAGGTCCCCGCGGAGCTCCCGCTCTTCGAGAGCATCCTCGTCTTCGAGAACCACCCCGTCTTCATCCCGGTCGGCGGCGGCGAGAACGGGTTCGAGGTGGAGGGGTGGAGGGAGCTGGGACGGAGCCACTACCCGCTGGCGCTGATCGTCCTTCCGGAGGAGGAGCTGGATCTCTACCTCGAGTACGACCGCCGCCGGATCGGCGCCGGGGCGGCGGGGCGGATGGTGAGGCACCTGGAAACCGTACTGGAAGGGCTGGCGGTCCCCGGGCGGAGGCTGGCGGAGGTGCCCCTCCTGACTCGGGCGGAGCGGGCGCGGGTGCTGGAGGAGTGGAACCCGGCCCCGGCGGAGACCCCCCGTGCGTGCGTGCACGAGATCTTCCGGGCGCAGGCGGAGCGCACGCCCGAGGCGGCCGCGCTGGTCTCCGCCGGCGGGACGCTCACCTTCCGCGAGCTGGACCGCGCGAGCCGCCGGCTCGCCGGTCGGCTGCTCGCCCACGGCGTCGGGGCGGAGACCGTGGTCGCGGTGCTGGCCGAGCACTCGGCCGAGGTGGTGACCGCCCTGCTCGCGGTCCTCGGGGCCGGGGGCGTCTACCTCCCCCTCGATCCCGGCGCGCCGCCCGAGCGCCTGGCGTACGTGCTGGGGGACGCCCGCGCGGCCCTGGTGCTGGCGCAGCCCGGCCTGGAGGGGCGGCTCCCCTCCGGCGGGCCCCGCGTCCTCCCCCTGGAGCCGGACCGGGACGACGAGGCTCCGCTCCCGCCGCTCCCCCCGTTCGCCTTCACGGACTCCGCGGCCTACCTCGTCTACACCTCCGGCTCCACCGGCCTCCCCAAGGGAGTGCTGGTCCCGCACGGGGCCGCCGCGGCCCACCTCGGGGCGGTCGCGCGCGCGTACGGGCACACGCCCGCGGACCGGGTGCTGGCCTTCGCCTCGCTCACCTTCGACCAGTCGCTGGAAGACCTCCTGGCGCCGCTGGTGGCGGGCGCGTCGGTGGTCGTGCGCGACCCCGAGGTCTGGACCCCCGCGGAGCTGGCGGAGCGCGTCCGCGCCCTCGGGGTGACGGCGATGAACCTGCCGACCGCGTACTGGAGCCAGCTCGTGCGCGACCGCGCCGCGGTGGCCGGGCTGAAGGCGCGCCTGCGGCTGATGATCGTCGGCGGCGAGGCGCTCCAGCCCGCGACGGTGCGCGCGTGGGAGGAGGTCCCGGGCGGGCCCGTGACGCTGGTCAACGGCTACGGGCCGACCGAAGCGGTGGTGACCGCGACGCTGTTCGAGGTGCCCGCCGGCCGCGCCGGCGTGGGGTCCGCCGCGGTCCCGATCGGTCGGCCGGTGGGAGGGCGGACCGCGTACGTGCTGGACGCGTACGGGGAGCCCGCGCCGGTGGGAGTGCCCGGGGAGCTGTGCATCGGCGGGGCGGAGCTGGCGCGGGGCTACCTGGGGCAGCCGGAGCTGACCGCGGAGCGGTTCGTCCCCGACCCGTTCGGGAGGGTCCCCGGCGGGAGGGTGTACCGGACCGGGGACCGGGCGCGGTGGCTGGAGGCGGGGGAGCTGGAGTTCCTGGGGCGCGTGGACCAGCAGGTCAAGGTGCGCGGCTACCGCATCGAGCCGGGGGAGGTGGAGGCCGCGCTCCTCGCCGACGGGCGGGTGCGGGAGGCGGCCGTGGTGGCCCGCGAGGACGTCCCCGGCGAGGTGCGCCTGGTCGCGTACGCGGCGCCCGCGGAGGGAGCCGTGCTCACGGGCGCGGAGCTGCGGGCGGGGCTCCGCGAGCGGCTCCCGGAGTACATGGTGCCGTCCGCCTTCGTCCTCCTGGAGCGGCTGCCGCTGAACGCCAACGGCAAGACCGACCGGCGCGCGCTCCCGGCCCCGGACGCCGCGGGCGCCGGGGAGTACTCGGAGCCGCGGACCGGCACCGAGCGGATGCTGGCCGCGGTGTGGGCGGAGGTGCTGCGCGTGGAGCGGGTGGGGACGCACGACGGCTTCTTCGCGCTCGGCGGCCACTCGCTCCTGGCCATGCAGATCATCTCCCGCGTCCGCCGGGAGGCGGGCGTGGAGGTGCCGCTCCGCACCCTGTTCGAGGCTCCCACGCTGGGCGCGCTGGCCGCCCGCGTGGACGCCCTCCGCGCCGGACGCCCGGAGGGGGGCCCGACGATCGGACGGACCTCCGGGGACGGGCCGTTCCCGCTGTCGTTCGCGCAGCAGCGGCTGTGGCTGGTGGACCGGCTGGAGCCGGGGAGCGCCGCCTACAACATGCCCCACGCGCTGCGCCTGCGCGGCGCGCTGGACGCGGACGCGCTGCGGGCGAGCCTGGACGCACTGGTGGAGCGGCACGAGACGCTGCGCACGGTCTTCGCGGAAGCGGGCGGCGAGCCGGTACAGGTGATCCACGCGGACGCGCCGGTGGCGCTGGAGGTGGTGGAGGTCGCGGGCGAGGAGGAGGTGGAGCGTCTGGCGGAGGAGGAGGCGCTCCGCCCCTTCGACCTGGCGCGCGGCCCGCTCCTGCGGAGCACCCTGCTGCGGCTGGGCGAGGAGGACCACGTGCTGCTGTTCACGCTGCACCACATCGTCAGCGACGGGTGGAGCATGGACGTGCTGGTGCGCGAGGTCTCCGCCCTCTACGCGGCTTCGGTGCGCGGCGGGAGCGCGGAGCTCCCGGAGCTCCCGGTGCGGTACGTGGACTACGCGGTCTGGCAGCGGGAGCGGCTGACGGGGCGGGTGCTGGAGGAGCAGCTCGGCTGGTGGAAGGCGCGCCTGGCGGGGGCCCCCCCGCTGCTGGAAGTCCCCACCGACCGTCCGCGCGCCGCCGGGACGGGCGCCCGCGCCGGGAGCGTCCCGTTCACGCTCCCGCGGAAGACGGCCGAGGGGGTGCGGGAGCTGAGCCGCCGCCAGGGCGCCACGCCGTTCATGACGGTGCTGGCCGCGTGGCAGGCGCTCCTGGGCCGCTACGCGGGGCAGGACGACGTGGTGGTCGGCAGCCCGGTCGCGGGTCGCACGCGCGTGGAGCTGGAGGGGCTGATCGGCTTCTTCGTCAACATGCTCGCGCTCCGCGGAGAGCTGGGCGGCGATCCCACCTTCGCGGAGCTGCTGGCGCGGGTCCGCGAGGAGGTGCTGGGGGCGTACGCCCACCAGGAGCTCCCCTTCGAGCGCCTGGTGGAGGAGGTTGCGCCCGAGCGGAGCCTGGCGCACGCCCCCGTCTTCCAGGCGGCGTTCGCGCTGGAGCGGACGTCGGGGAGCGACCCGCGCCTCGCCCTCGGCGCGGTGGAGATGGAGCGCTTCGGCGGCGGCTCCGGGGTCGCCAAGTTCGACCTGTACCTGGCGATGGAGGACGGCGACGAGACGCTGTCCGGGACGCTGATCTACCGCGAGGCGCTCTTCGACGCCGGGACGGCGGAGCGGATGCTCGGCCACCTGCAGGTGCTGCTGGAGGCCGTGGCCGCGGACCCGGCCCGCCGCCTTTCCGGGGTGTCGCTGCTGCACGGGCGCGAGCGCGCCCGGGTGCTCGGGGAGTGGAACGCCACCGCGGCCGACTTCCCCCGCGCCCCTGTCCACGACCTCTTCGCGGAGCAGGCGGCGCGGACTCCGGATGCGCCCGCCGTGGTCTCGTGGGACGGGACCCTCGGCTACGCGGAGCTGGAGCGGCGCGCCAACCGCCTGGCGCACCACCTGCGCGACCTGGGCGCCGGCCCCGACGCGCGCGTCGGCCTCCTCCTGGAGCGCGGGGCCGACACCGTGGTCACGGTGCTCGCCGTCCTCAAGGCCGGCGCCGCCTACGTCGCGCTCGATCCCGCCTGGCCCGGCGAGCGCCTCGGCTTCACCCTCGCCGACGCGGGGGTGCGCGTGGTGGTCTCCCGCGGGAGCGCTCGCCGCCCGCCTGGCGGGCTTCGGCGGCTCCGTCGTGCGCCTGGACGCCGATGCGGCCGCCATCTCCTCCCGTCCGGCGACGGCGCCCGGGAGCGGCGCCGGGCCGGAGAGCCTGGCGTACGTCGTCTACACCTCCGGCTCCACCGGTACGCCCAAGGGCGTCCTCCTGGAGCACCGGGGGCTCTCCAGCTACCTGGCCTGGTTCGACCGCGCGGTGCTGGGGGAGGAGGGCTTCGCGCTCCCGCTGGTGAGCCGGCTCACCTTCGACGCGCACGTGCGGCAGCTCTTCCCGCCGCTGCTGCGGGGCGAGGCCGTGTGGGTGCTCCCGGAGGAGACGGTCTCCGACCCCCGAGCGCTCCTGGACGCGCTGTGCACGCGCGGGCGCGTCTCCTTCGGCGGGGTGCCCTCGCTGTGGAGCGCGATGCTGGAGCTGGTGCGCTCGGGCGAGGGGCCCAGGCCGGCGGGGCTGGTGGCGGTGCTCCTGGGGGGGGAGGCCCTCCCGGCGGAGCTGGCGGAAAGGACCTTCGCGGCCTTCCCGGACGCGGCGCTCTGGAACCACTACGGTCCCACGGAGGCGACGGTCAACACCACCGCCGCGCGGGTGCGGCCGGGGGAGCGCGTCACCATCGGCGGGCCGATCGCCAACGCGCGCGTCTACCTCCTGGACGCGCACGGGGAGCCGGTCCCGGTGGGCGTGCCGGGGGAGCTGTACGCGGGCGGCGCGGGCGTGGCGCGCGGGTACCTGGGGCGGCCGGAGCTGACGGCGGAGAGGTACCTCCCGGACCCGTTCGGGGGGGAGCCGGGGGCGCGGACGTACCGCACGGGAGACCGGGCGCGGTGGCGCGCCGACGGGGCGCTGGAGTACGCGGGGCGGACCGACGACCAGGTGAAGGTGCGCGGCTTCCGCGTCGAGCCGGGGGAAGTCGAGGCGGCGCTGGAGAGCCACCCGGAGGTGCGCTCCGCCGCCGTCGCGGTCCACGGCGGACGACTGGTGGGGTACCTCGTCGCCGGGAGCGGGGCCTCCGCCGGAGCTGCGGAGCTGCGAAGCTGGCTGGCGGCGCGCCTCCCGGAGTACATGGTCCCGGACGCGTACGTGCGGCTGGAGTCACTTCCGCTGGGCGCCAACGGGAAGACCGACCGGCGCGCGCTCCCGGCCCCGGAGGAGGGTGGCGGCGGGAGGGCGTACGCGGCGCCGCGTACGGTGACGGAGGAGATCCTCTGCGGGATCTGGGCGGAGGTGCTGGAGCTGGAGCGGGTGGGGACCGGCGAGGACTTCTTCGCGCTCGGCGGGCACTCGCTGCTGGCGACGCGGGTGGTCTCGCGGGTACGGCGGACGTTCGCCGTGGAGCTGCCGCTCCGCGACCTCTTCGAGGCGCCCACGGTGGCGGAGCTGTCCGGGCGGGTCGATGCCCTCCGGGGCGCCGGGGCCGCGCCGCCGATCGAGCGGGCCTCGCGGGAAGGATCGCTCCCGCTGTCGTTCGCGCAGCAGCGGCTCTGGCTGGTGGACCGGATGGAGCCGGGGAGCGCCGCGTACAACATGCCCTACGCGCTGCGCCTGCGCGGTGCGCTGGACGCGGCCGCGCTGCGGGCGAGCCTGGACGAGCTGGTGCGCCGGCACGAGACGCTGCGCACCGTCTTCGCCGAGGACGGAGGGGAGCCCGTGCAGGTCGTCCGCCCGCCCGCGCCGGCGGCGCTCCCCACGGTGGACCTGCGCCGCGTGCGGGACGCGGGAGCGGAGGCCCGGAGGCTGGCGGAGGAGGAGGCGTCGCGCCCCTTCGACCTGGCGCGCGGCCCGCTGCTGCGGAGCACCCTTCTGCGCCTGCGCGACGACGAGCACGTGCTCTGCTTCACCCTGCACCACATCGTCTGCGACGGGTGGAGCATGGAGGTGCTGGTGCGCGAGGTCTCGGCGCTCCACGCCGCCTTCGGCCGGGGCGAGCCGTCCCCCCTCCCGGAGCTTCCGGTGCAGTACGCGGACTACGCCGTCTGGCAGCGGGAGCGTCTCGGCCCCCGCGCACAGGAGGCGCAGCTGTCGTACTGGCGCCAGCAGCTGGCCGGGGCGCCGCCGCTGCTGGAGGTGCCCACCGACCGGCCGCGCGCGCCGGGGCGGGGCGCGCGGGCCGGGGTTCACGGCTTCGCCCTCGACCCGGAGCTCACCCGCGGGCTCCGGGCGCTGGGGCGGAGCGAGGGAGCCACGCTCTTCATGACGGTGCTGGCGGCGTGGCAGGCGCTGCTCGGGCGCCACGCCGGGCAGGACGACGTCGTGGTGGGGAGCCCGGTGGCGGGGCGCCCGCGGGTCGAGCTGGAGGGGCTGATCGGCTTCTTCGTCAACCTGCTCCCGCTCCGCGCCCGCCTCGGCGGCGACCCGACGTGGCGCGAGCTGCTGGGCCGCGTCCGCGAGGGCGCGCTGGGGGCGTACGCCCACCAGGAGCTCCCCTTCGAGCGCCTGGTGGAGGAGCTGGCGGGGGAGCGCAGCCTCGCGCACGCGCCGGTGTTCCAGGCCGTGTTCGCCCTGGAGCGCGCCGCCGGGAGCGAAGGGAGGCTCTCGCTGGGCGCGGTGGAGACGGAGAGGCTCGCGGGGAGCGAAGGGACCGCCAAGTTCGACCTGAAGCTCACCCTGGTGGAGGAGGGCGAGGTGCTGACCGGGGCGCTGGTCTACCGGGAGGACCTCTTCGGCCCGGAGACCGCGGCGCGGATGGTGGGCCACTTCCGGACGCTGCTGCGGGCGATGGTGGACGATCCCGCGCGCCGCCTGGCCGGGACGCCGCTCCTGGGCGACGGGGAGCGGGCGCAGCTCCTCCGGGACTGGAACGCCACCGCGGCCGGGTACCCGGAGTCGTGCGTCCACGAGCGCGTGTCGGCGCAGGCGGCGCGGACGCCGGACGCGCCCGCCCTGGTCTCCTCCGTGGACACGCTGACGTACGCGGAGCTGGAGCGGCGGGCCAACCGCCTGGCGCACCACCTGCGCGACCTGGGCGCCGGCCCCGACACGCGCGTCGGCCTCCTCCTGGAGCGTGGGGCCGACGCCGTGGTCACGGTGCTCGCCGTCCTCAAGGCCGGCGCCGCCTACGTCGCGCTCGATCCCGCCTGGCCCGGCGAGCGCCTCGGCTTCACCCTCGCCGACGCGGGGGTGCGCGTGGTGGTCTCCCGGGGAGCGCTCGCGGAGCGCCTTGCCGGCTTCGGCGGCTCCGTCGCGCGCCTGGACGCCGACGCGGAGGCGATCTCCGCGCGCCCGGAGACGGCGCCGGACGTCCGCGTCTCCCCGCGGAACCTGGCGTACGTCGTCTACACCTCCGGCTCCACCGGCACGCCCAGGGGCGTCCTCCTGGAGCACCGGGGGCTCTCCAGCTACCTGGCCTGGTTCGACCGGACGGTGCTGGGGCCCGAGGGCTTCGCGCTCCCGCTGGTGAGCCGGCTCACCTTCGACGCGCACGTGCGGCAGCTCTTCCCGCCGCTGCTGCGGGGCGAGGCCGTGTGGGTGCTCCCGGAGGAGACGGTCTCCGACCCGCGGGCGCTCCTGGACGCGCTGTGCACGCGCGAGCGCGTCTCCTTCGGCGGGGTGCCCTCGCTGTGGAGCGCGATGCTGGAGCTGGTGCGCTCGGGCGAGGGGCCCAGGCCGGAGGGGCTGGTGGCGGTGCTCCTGGGGGGGGAGGCCCTCCCGGCGGAGCTGGCGGAAAGGACCTTCGCCGAGTTCCCGGACGTGGCGCTCTGGAACCACTACGGGCCCACGGAGGCGACGGTAAACACCACCGCCGCGCGGGTGCGCCCGGGGGAGCGCGTCACCATCGGCGGGCCGATCGCCAACGCGCGCGTCTACCTCCTGGACGCGCACGGGGAGCCCGTCCCGGTGGGCGTGCCGGGGGAGCTGTACGTGGGCGGCGTGGGCGTGGCGCGCGGGTACCTGGGGCGGCCGGAGCTCACGGCGGAGAAGTGCCTCCCGGACCCGTTCGGGGGGGAGCCGGGGGCGCGGACGTACCGCACGGGAGACCGGGCGCGGTGGCGCGCCGACGGGGCGCTGGAGTACGCGGGGCGGACCGACGACCAGGTCAAGGTGCGCGGCTTCCGCGTCGAGCCGGGGGAGGTGGAGGCGGCGCTGGAGAGCCACCCGGAGGTGCGCTCCGCCGCCGCCGCGGTCCGCGGGGGGCGGCTGGTGGGGTACTTCGTGGCCGGGAGCGGGGCCCCGGTCGGTGACGCGGAGCTGCGGAGCTGGCTGGCGGCGCGCCTCCCGGAGCACATGGTGCCCGCGGTCTTCGTGCGGCTGGAGTCGCTCCCGCTGGGCGCGAACGGGAAGACCGACCGGCGGACGCTCCCGGCCCCGGAGGAGGCTGGCGGCGGGAGGGCGTACGCAGCGCCGCGCACGCCGGCGGAGGAGATCCTCTGCGGGATCTGGGCGGAGGTGCTGGGGCTGGAGCGCGTGGGGGCCGGCGAGGACTTCTTCGCGCTCGGCGGCCACTCGCTCCTCGCGGCGCGGGTGGTCTCGCGCGTCCGGGAGGCGTTCGGGGTGGAGCTGCCGCTCCGGGCGCTCCTGGAGGCGCCCACCGTGTCCGGGCTGGCCGTCCGCGTCGGGGCGCTCCGGGGCGCCGGCTCCGGGACGGCTCCGGCCATCGTGCGGGCGGACCGCGGGGGATCGCTCCCGCTCTCCTTCGCGCAGCAGCGGCTCTGGCTGATGCACCGGATGGAGCCGGAGAGCGCCGCGTACAACATGCCCTACGCGCTGCGCCTGCGGGGCGCCCTGGACGCGGGGGCGCTGGAGCGCGCGCTCGGCGAGCTGGTCCGGCGCCACGAGACGCTGCGCACGGTGTTCCGGGAGCGCGGGGGCGAGCCGGAGCAGGTGGTGCTCTCCCCCGATCCGGCGGCGCTCCCGCGGGTGGACCTTCGCGGCGTCCCGGCGCCGTCGCGGGAAGGCGCGGCGGAGCGGCTGGCGGAGACGGAGGCGCTGCGGCCGTTCGACCTCGCGCGCGGGCCGCTGCTGCGGAGCCTGCTGCTGCGCCTGGACGACGAGGACCACGTCCTCTGCCTCACGCTCCACCACGTGGCGAGCGACGGCTGGAGCATGCGGGTGCTGGTGCGCGAGGTAGCCGCGCTCTACGCCGCCTTCGGGCGGGGCGAGCCGTCCCCGCTCCCGGAGCTGCCGGTGCAGTACGCCGACTTCGCCGTCTGGCAGCGCGCCTGGCTCCGCGGTGGGGTGCTGGAGGAGCAGCTCGGCTACTGGAAGGAGCGCCTCTCGGGCGCGCCGCCGCTGCTGGAGGTCCCGGTCGACCGCCAGCGCGCCGCGGGGCAGAGCCCGCGCGCGGCGAGCCACCGGTTCGCCCTGACGCCCGGGGTGTCGGACGGACTGCGGGCGCTCTCGCGGCGGGGAAGGACGACGCTGTTCATGACCCTGCTGGCCGGGTGGCAGGCGCTCCTGGCGCGCTACGCCGGCCGGGAGGACGTGGTCGTGGGCACCCCGGTCGCGGGGCGGACCCGGGTGGAGCTGGAGGAGCTGATCGGCTTCTTCGTCAACATGCTCGCGCTGCGGGCGGAGCCGCGCGGGGAGCTCACCTTCGCGGGGCTGCTGGAGAGGGTGCGGGAGACGGCGCTGGGGGCGTACGCCCACCAGGACCTCCCCTTCGAGCGCCTGGTGGAGGAGCTGGGCGTGGAGCGCAGCCTCGCGCACGCGCCGGTCTTCCAGGCGACGTTCGCCCTGGAGCGGGCGGCGTCCGCCCGCGAGGAGCCGTCGCTGGGAGCGGTGGCGCTGGCGAGGTTCGAGGCGGGGGAAGGGGTCGCCAAGTTCGACCTCGAGCTGACCATGACGGACGGGGGCGGCGCGCTCCACGGCGTCGTCGGCTACCGCGCCGCGCTGTTCGAGGCCGGCACCGTCGCGCGCATGGCGGGACACCTGGAGGCCGTGCTGGAGACGATGGCCGCCGACCCGGCGCGGCGCCTCTCCGAGCTGTCGCTGCTGCGCGGCGCCGAGCGCGCGCAGGTGCTGGGGGAGTGGAACGACACCGCGGCCGAGCTCCCCCGCGCCGGCGTCCACGAGCTCTTCGCCGGGGAGGCCGCCCGCACCCCCCACGCGCAGGCCGTCCTCCATGGCGGCGAGGCGCTCTCGTACGCGGAGCTGGAGCGCCGCGCCAACCGCCTCGCCCACCTGCTGCGCGGCCGCGGCGTGGGCCCGGAGTCCCGCGTGGGCATCTGCCTGGAGCGCGGCATCCCGTCCGTGCTCTCCATGCTGGCCGTCCTCAAGGCCGGCGGGGCCTACGTCCCCCTGGCCCCCTCCGACCCCACCGAGCGTCTGCGCGAGGTCTTCGCCGACGCCGGCGTGTCGCTCGTGCTGACGGACGCCGCCTCCGGGGCGCAGCTCCCCGACTCGGTGGAGCCGCTCCGTCTGAGCGCGCCGGAGACCGCCGCCGAGCTGGAAGCCCTGCCGGAGAGCGCCCCCGGGGCCGCCTCCGACCCCGCGCAGCTGGCGTACGTCGTCTACACCTCGGGCTCCACCGGACGCCCCAAGGGCGTGGCCGTGGCGCACGCCTCCGTGGTGCGCCTGGTGCGGAGCACCGGCTACGTGCCCTTCGGTCCGGAGGAGCGTATCGCGCACGCCTCCAACCTGGCCTTCGACGCGGCCACCTTCGAGGTCTGGGGCGCCCTGCTGAACGGCGGCTCCGTGGTGGTGATCGAGCGCGAGACCACGCTCTCGCCGGCCGCCCTGGGCGCCGCGCTGCGCCGGGGCGAGGTCAGCGCGCTGTTCGTGACCACCGCGCTCTTCAACCGGGTGGCGCACGAGGAGCCGGGCGCGTTCGCCACGCTGCGGCACCTCCTCTTCGGCGGAGAGGCGGTGGACCCGCCGAGCGTGCGGCGCGTGCTGGAGAGCGGCGCACCCGGGCGGCTGCTCCACGTGTACGGGCCCACGGAAGCGACCACGTACTCCAGCTGGCAGTTGGTGCGCGAAGTGGAGCCCGGCGCGGCGACGGTGCCGATCGGGGGTCCGCTGGGCAACACCACGCTCTACGTGCTCGACGGCGGGGGCGAGGCGCTGCCGGCCGGGGTGCCGGGCGAGCTGTACATCGGGGGCCCGGGGGTGGCGCGCGGCTACCTGGGGCAGGCGGCGCTCACGGCCGAGCGCTTCGTGCCGGACGCCTTCGGGGCGGCGGGGGAGCGGCTGTACCGCACGGGCGACCGGGTGAGGTGGAGCGCGCGGGGGGAGATCGAGTACCTGGGGCGGATGGACCAGCAGGTGAAGATCCGCGGGTTCCGGATCGAGCCGGGAGAGGTGGAGGCGGTGCTGATGGGGCTGGAAGAGGTGAGGGAGGCGGCCGTGACGGTGCGCGAGGACGTGCCGGGGAACCGGCGCCTCGTGGGCTACGTGGTGCCGGCGGACGGCGCCGCCGTCGCGCCGGCCGAGCTGCGGGCGCGCCTGGCGGCGCTGCTCCCGGAGCACATGGTGCCGGGAGCCTTCGTCGTGCTGGAGCGGCTCCCCCTGACCCCCAACGGGAAGACCGACCGGCGGGCGCTCCCGGCGCCGGGGCGGGAGACCGGCGCGGAGCACCTCGCGCCGCGCACGGCCACGGAGGAAGTGCTGAGCGGGATCTGGGCGGAGATCCTGGGCGTGGAGCGGGTGGGGGTGGAGGCAAGCTTCTTCGAGCTGGGGGGGCACTCCCTGCTGGCGGCGCAGGTGGTCTCGCGGGCGCGGCAGGCGCTCGGGGTGGAGGTGCCGCTGCGAGCCGTGTTCGAGGCCCCCACCGTCGCGGGGCTGGCCGGACGCGTGGACGCCCTGCGGACCGGCGGGGAAGCGGCGGCTCCCCCCATCGTCCCCGTTCCGCGCGCGGAGGCGCCGCCGCTGTCGTTCGCGCAGCAGCGGCTGTGGCTGGTGGACCGGATCGAGCCGGGGAGCCCCGCCTACAACATGCCCTACGCGCTGCGCCTGCGCGGCGCGCTCGACGCCGCGGCGCTGCGGGCGAGCATCGGCGAGCTGACCCGGCGGCACGAGGCGCTGCGCACGACGTTCGAGGAGCGCGCGGGCGCGCCCGTGCAGGTGGTCCACCCGCCGGCGCCGGCCGTGCTCCCGGTCCTGGACCTCGCCCGTCTCCCGGCCGGGGCGCGGGTGCCGGAGGCGGAGCGGCTGGCGGAGGAGGAGGCGATGCGCCCCTTCGACCTGGCGCGCGGGCCGCTGCTGCGGAGCGCGCTGCTTCGCCTGGGCGGGGAGGACCACGTGCTCCTCTTCACCCTGCACCACGTCGTCAGCGACGGGTGGAGCATGCAGGTGCTGGTGCGCGAGGTGTCCGCGCTCTACGGCGCCTTCAGCCGCGGCGAGCCCTCGCCGCTCGCCGAGCTCCCGGTGCAGTACGCCGACTTCGCCGTGTGGCAGCGCGCCCGACTCGGCGGCCCGGTCCTGGAGACGCACCTGTCGTACTGGAAGGCGCGCCTGGCGGACGCTCCGCCGCTGCTGGAGATCCCCACGGACCACCCGCGCGGGGCGGGACGGGGCGCGCGCGCGGGGAGCCACGCCTTCACCCTCCCGGCCGGGCTCTCGCGGGGCCTGCGGGAGCGCGCGCGCCGGGAGGGAGCGACGCTGTTCATGACGCTGCTCGCCGGCTGGCAGGGGCTGCTGGGCCGCTACGCCGGGGAGGAGGACGTGGTGGTGGGGAGCCCCGTCGCGGGGCGGACGCGGGCGGAGACGGAGGGGCTGATCGGCTTCTTCGCGAACATGCTCCCCCTGCGCGCCGACCTTGCCGGCGACCCCACCTGGCGCGAGCTGCTGGAGCGGACCCGCGAGACGGCGCTGGGGGCGTACGACCACCAGGAGCTGTCCTTCGAGCGGCTGGTGGAGGAGCTGGGCGTGGAGCGCAGCCTCGCGCACACGCCGGTCTTCCAGGCCACCTTCGCCCTGAACCGCCCCGGCGAGCAGGAGCGGCCGTCGCTGGGCGGCCTGGCGGTGGAGCCGTTCGGCGGCGGGGCCCGGGTCGCGAAGTTCGACCTGGGCCTGGCGATGGCGGACGGGGAGGAGACGCTCGCCGCGACGCTGGACTACCGGGTGGCGCTCTTCGAGGCCGCCACCATCGCGCGCATGGCGGGGCACCTGGAGGCCGTGCTGGAGGCGCTGGCCGCGGAGCCGGAGCGCCGCCTCTCGGAGCTGTCGCTGCTGCGCGGGGCGGAGCGCGCCCGGGTGCTGGAGGCGTGGAACGCCACCGGTGCCGAGCCGCCGCGCGCCTGCGTCCACGAGCTGTTCGCCGAGCAGGCGCGGCGCACCCCCGACGCCCCCGCCGTGGTCGGCGAGGGCCGCGCCCTCACCTACGGCGAGCTGGAGCGGAGCGCCAACCGCCTGGCGCACTCCCTCCGCCGCCTGGGCGTGGGCCCGGAGAGCTGCGTGGGGGTGTGCGCGCGGCGCTCGCCCGGGATGGTCGCCGGCCTGCTGGGCATCCTCAAGGCCGGCGGCGTCTACGTCCCGCTGGACCCCGCCTACCCGGACGAGCGCCTGGAGTTCATGGCCTGCCGATTCCGGCGCCGCCGTGCTGCTGGTGGAGTCCGCCGCCCCGGACGTCCTCCCCGCCTTCGCGGGGGCGCGGCTCCGGCTGGAGGACGGCGAGGGGGACGCGGGAACCCCCCCCGCGAGCGGGGTGTCGCCGGAGAACGCGGCGTACGTGATCTACACCTCCGGCTCCACCGGGCGGCCCAAGGGAGTCGTGGTCACGCACGCCGGGGCGGCCAACCTGCTGCCGCGCGCCGGCCGGTCCTTCGGGGCGGCGCCCGGGGGGCGCGTGCTCCAGACGGCCTCCATGAGCTTCGACGCCTCGGTGCTGGAGATCTTCGTGGCGCTGCTCTCCGGGGCGGCGCTGCACGTGGCCGACCGCGAAGCGGTGCTCTCGCCGGAGCGGCTGGCGGGGCTGCTGCGGGAGCGGGAGATCGACCTGTGGATGCCCACCCCCGCGCTCCTGGACGCCCTCCCGGACACCGACTTCCCGCTCCTCGGCACCATCAGCGTGGGGGGGGAGCGCTGCTCGGGGGAGACGGCGGCTCGGTGGTCCGCCGGCCGGCGGCTGGTCAACATGTACGGCCCCACGGAGATCACCGTCTTCGCGACGACGCACGAGTGCGCGCCGGGCGCGGCGGAGGCGCCGCCGATCGGGCGTCCCGTGGCCAACGCGCGCGTCTACGTGCTGGACGCGTGGGGGGAGCCGGCCCCCTTGGGAGCGCCGGGGGAGCTGTACGTCGGGGGCGCGGGGGTGGCGCGCGGCTACCTGGGGCGGGCGGCGCTGACGGCGGAGAAGTTCGTCCCCGACCCGTTCGGCGGCGAGGGGGAGCGGCTGTACCGCACGGGTGACCGCGTGCGATGGAACGCGCGCGGCGAGCTGGAGTTCCTGGGCCGCATCGACGCGCAGGTCAAGCTCCGCGGCTTCCGCATCGAGCCGGGCGAGGTCGAGGCGGCCCTGCTGGAGGCGCCGGAGGTGCGCGAGGCGGTGGTCGTCGTGCGGGAGGACGCGCCGGGAAGAGCGCGGCTGGTGGCCTACGTCGTCCCCGCGGACGGGGCGGAGCCCGGGACCGGGGAGCTGCGGGCGCGGCTCTCGGCGCGGCTCCCGGAGCACATGGTGCCGGGCGCCTTCGTGGTGCTGGAGCAGCTCCCGCTCACGGTCGCCGGCAAGACCGACCGGCGGGCGCTCCCCGCGCCGGAGCCGGGCGCGGGCGCGGAGGACGCCGTGCCGGGGACGGCGACCGAGGAGGTGCTGGCGGGGATCTGGGCCGAGGTGCTGGGCGTGGAGCGCGTGGGGGTGGAGTCCGACTTCTTCGAGTTGGGAGGGCACTCGCTCCTGGCCGCGCAGGTGGTCTCTCGCGCCCGCCAGGCGTTCGGGGTGGAGGTGCCGCTGCGGACGCTGTTCGAGGCGCCCACGCCGGCCGCCCTCGCCGGGCGCGTCGACGCCCTGCGGAGCCGGGGCGGCGCGGCCGCCCCGCCGATCGAGCCGGCCCCGCGCGAAGGGGCGCTCCCCCTGTCGTTCGCGCAGCAGCGGCTGTGGGTGGTGGACCGGATCGAGCCGGGGAGCGCCGCCTACAACATGCCCTTCGCGCTGCGCCTGCGCGGCGAGCTGGACGCCGCGGCGCTGCGGGCGAGCATCGGCGAGCTGGCCCGCCGGCACGAGACCCTGCGCACGGTCTTCGGGGAGCGCGGCGGCGTGCCCGTGCAGGTGATCCTCCCGGCCGCCCCGGCGGCGCTGCGGACCGTCGACCTCCGGGGCCTCCGGGACGCCGTGGAGGAGGCGCGGCGCCTGGCCGACGAGGAGGCGCTGCGCCCCTTCGACCTGGCGCGCGGGCCGCTGCTGCGGAGCACGCTGCTCCGGCTGGACGAGGACGACCACGTGCTCCTCCTGACCCTGCACCACGTGGTGAGCGACGGCTGGAGCATGCGGGTGCTGGTGCGCGAGGTGTCCGCCCTGTACGCCGCCTTCAGCCGCGGCGAGCCTTCGCCGCTCCCGGAGCTGCCGGTGCAGTACGCGGACTTCGCCGTGTGGCAGCGCGCCTGGCTCTCGGGGGAGACGCTGGATGCGCAGGTGGGCTTCTGGAAGGAGAAGCTGGCCGGCGCGCCCCCGCTCCTGGAGGTCCCGACGGACGGTCCGCGCAGGGTGGGGGAGAGCGCGCGGGCGGGGCTCCACGCCTTCACGCTCCCGCCCGCCGTGGCCGGCGGGCTTCGGGCGCTGGCGCGGCGGGAGGGAGCGACGCTGTTCATGACCGTGCTGGCCGGCTGGCAGGCGCTGCTGGGCCGCTGGGCCGCGCAGGACGACGTGGTGGTGGGCACCCCCGTCGCGGGGCGGACCCGGCGCGAGCTGGAGGGGCTGATCGGCTTCTTCGTCAACATGCTCGTGCTGCGCGCGGACCTCGGCGGCGACCCCACCTGGCGGGAGCTGCTGGGGCGGGTGCGGGAAACGGCGCTGGGGGCGTACTCGCACCAGGATCTCCCCTTCGAGCGTCTGGTGGAGGAGCTGGCGGTGGAGCGCAGCCTCACGCACACGCCCCTGTTCCAGGCGGCGTTCGCGCTGAGCCACGGCGACCGGGGCGTGGGCGCGCCGCTGGGCGCGGTGGAGATGGAGCCGTTCCGGGGCGGGGAGGGAGTCGCCAGGTTCGACCTGGACCTGGCGGTGTCGGACGACGGGGCGGCGCTGCACGGGACGCTGACGTACCGGGCGGCCCTCTTCGAGGCGGCGACGATCGCGCGCATGGCGGGGCACCTGGAAGTGCTCCTGGAAGCCATGGCGGCCGGGCCCGCGCGGCGCCTTTCCGAGCTCTCGCTGCTGCGCGGCGCCGAGCGCGCCCGGGTGCTGGAGGGGTGGAACGCCACCGCCGCCGGCTTCCCCCGCGAGCGCTGCGTCCACGAGCTGTTCACCGGGCAGGCGGCGCGCACCCCGGACGCGGTGGCCGTCGTGGCCGGCGGCGCCGTGCTGACCTACGCCGAGCTGGAGCGCCGCTCCGCCCTCCTGGCGCGGCGCCTGGCCGGGCTCGGCGTGGGCCCGGAGAGTCGCGTGGGGCTGTGCGTGGAGCGCGGCCCGGAGATGGTCGTCGCGCTGCTCGCCGTCCTCCGGGCCGGCGGCGCCTACCTGCCGCTGGATCCCACCCACCCGCCCGATCGCCTGGCCTACATGCTGGCCGACTCGGGCGCGTCCGTGCTCCTGACGCAGGAGAGCCTGGCCGGCCTGTTCCAGGGCTTCGGGGGCGAGATCGTCGCGCTCGACACGGCCGAGGTCCAGGGCGCCGTTGCAGGCTGTCCCCTGTCCCCTGTTCCCTGTCCCCTCTCTGCCGCGTACGTCATCTACACCTCGGGCTCCACCGGGACGCCCAAGGGCGTGGCCGTACCGCACCGGGCCGTGGTGAACTTCCTGGAGTCCATGCGCGCGGCGCCGGGGCTCGCCGCCGGAGACACGCTGCTGGCGGTGACGACGCTCGCCTTCGACATCTCCGCGCTGGAGCTGCTGCTGCCGCTGGCGGTGGGGGCGCGGGTGGCGGTCGCGGACCGGGCGACCGCCTCCGACGGGGCGCGGCTGCGGGACGCCGTCGCGGCGAGCGGGGCCACCGTCATGCAGGCCACCCCGGCCACGTGGCGGATGCTTCTGGAGGCGGGGTGGGAGGGGAGCTCCGGCCTCAAGGTGCTGTGCGGGGGCGAGGCGCTCCCGCGCGAGCTGGCCGACCGGCTCCTCCCGCGCTGCGGCGAGCTGTGGAACCTGTACGGGCCCACCGAGACGACCATCTGGTCCGCCGCCGTGCGCGTGGAGCCCGGGGAGGGCGCGGTGCCCATCGGCAGGCCCATCGCCAACACCCGGGTCTACCTCCTGGACGGCGGACTGGAGCCGGTGCCGGCGGGGCTCCCCGGAGAGCTGTACGTGGGCGGCGAGGGGGTGGCGCGCGGGTACCCGGGGCGCCCCGGGCTGACGGCGGAGCGCTTCGTCCCCGACGCCTTCGGGAGCGGGCCGGGCGCGCGCCTGTACCGGACGGGGGACCGCGCCCGGTGGCGCCCGGACGGGACGCTGGAATACCTGGGGCGGACGGACCACCAGGTGAAGCTGCGGGGCTTCCGGATCGAGCTGGGGGAGGTCGAGGCGGCGCTGCGGGCGCAGGCGGGGGTGCGCGACGCGGTGGCCGTGGTGCGGGAGCGCGCCCCGGGCGACCAGCTCCTGGTGGGGTACGTGGTGGCGGAAGGGGGCGCGGCGCCCACCCCCGCGGAGCTGCGGTCCGGGCTGCGGGCGCGCCTCCCGGAGCACATGGTGCCGGGCGCCTTCGTGGTCCTGGACCGCCTACCGCTGACCGCCAGCGGCAAGGTGGACCGGCGGGCCCTCCCCGCGCCCGAGCGCGCCGGCGGGGGGCGCGAGGGCGGGGCCCCCTCCACCCCCACCGAGCGCGCGGTGGCCGCGATCTGGGAGGAGATCCTGGGCGTGTCGGACGTCGGCGTCGGCGACAACGTCTTCGACCTGGGCGGGCACTCGCTCCTCCTGGTGCAGGTGCACTCCCGGCTGCAGGCGCTCTTCGGCGGCGGGGTGGAGCTGATCGAGCTGTTCGAGCACCGCACGCTGGGGGCGCTCGCCGCCCGGCTGGACCGGCGCCGGGCGGAGCGGGCCGCGCGGAGCCCCGCTCCGGCGGCCCGGGCCGCGGCGCGGAGGAGGTCCCCGGCGGGGCCGCGGGGCGGGCGCGAGGTGGCCGTGATCGGGATGGCGGGGCGCTTTCCCGGAGCGCGCGACCTGGACGAGTTCTGGCGCAACCTCCGCGCGGGCGTCCGCTCCGTCCGGCGCTTCAGCGACGAGGAGCTCAGGGCCGCCGGCGTCCCGCGCCGCGACCGCGAGTCGCCCGGCTACGTCCCGGCCGGCGGGGACCTGGAGGGGGTGGAGCTGTTCGACCCGTCCTTCTTCGACGTCACCCCGCGCGAGGCGCTGGTGATGAACCCGCAGAAGCGGGTGTTCCTGGAGTGCGCGTGGGAGGCGCTGGAGCGGGCGGGCTACCACTCCGGGCGCATCGGCGTGTTCGCCTCCGAGGCGAACAACGCGTACGTGCTCAACGTCATGTCCCGGCCGGAGCTGGTGAGCGCGGTGGGGAGCGCGCAGGTGATGCAGTCCAACACCGTCGCCGTGTCCACGCTGGCGTCGTTCAAGCTGGACCTGGAGGGCCCCAGCCTCAACGTGCAGACGGCGTGCTCCTCCTCGCTGGTCGCCGTCCACCTGGCGTGCCGGAGCCTCCTCGACGGCGAGGCGGACGTGGCGCTGGCCGGCGGGGTGCGCATCGGCGTGCCGCAGCACGAAGGCTACCACTACGTGCCGGGGGGGATCGCCTCGCCCACGGGGGAGTGCAACCCCTTCGACGCGGGGGCGCGCGGCACCGTGGGGGGGAGCGGCGTGGGGGTGGTGGTGCTGAAGCGGCTGGACGACGCGCTCGCGGACGGCGACCGGGTGCTGGCCGTGATCCGGGGCTCCGCCATGAACAACGACGGGGCGCGGAAGGTGGGGTTCACGGCGCCGCGGCGCGAGGGGCAGGCGGCCGCCATCGCGGAGGCGCTGGAGGCGGCCGGCGTGGAGCCGGCGTCGGTCTCGTACGTGGAGGCGCACGGCTCCGGGACCGAGATGGGCGACCCCATCGAGGTGGCGGCGCTCGCCACGGTCTTCGGGGAGGGGAGGCCGGGGACGGTCGCCCTGGGCGCGGTCAAGTCCAGCGTGGGGCACCTGGACGCGGCGGCCGGGATCGTGGGGCTCATCAAGACGGTGCTGGCGCTGGAGAACGGGGAGATCCCGCCCGCGCCGTACTTCCGCGAGCCCAACCCCCGCATCCCCTTCGACCGCTCCCCCTTCTACGTGAGCCCGGAGCTGCGCCCCTGGCCGCGCGGCGGGGAGCCGCGCCGGGCGGGGGTCTCCTCCTTCGGGATCGGGGGGACCAACGTGCACGTGGTGCTGGAGGAGGCGCCCGAGCAGGCGCCCTCCGGTCCCTCGCGCCCCTGGCAGCTCCTGGTGCTGAGTGCGCGCACCCCCGCCGCCCTGGAGGCCGCCACCGACCGGCTCGCCGCGCACCTGCGCGAGCACCCGGAGCAGCCGTTCGCCGACGTGGCGCACACGCTGCGCGCGGGGCGGCGGCGCTTCGAGCGGCGGCGCGTGCTGGTGTGCCGCGGCCGCGAGGACGCCGTGGCCGTCCTGGAGTCGCGCGACCCGCGGCGGCTGCTGGAGGTGGCCCAGTCGCGCGACGAGCGCCCCGTCGCCTTCCTCTTCCCCGGCGTCGGCGACCACTACGCGCAGATGGCGCGCGGGCTGTACGAGGCCGAGCCCGTCTTCCGCGCGGAGGTGGACCGCTGCGCCGCCATCCTGGCGGGCCACACCGGCGACGACGTGCGCGCGACGCTCTTCCCCGGCGACCCCGCCCCGGAGCAGGCCGCCGGCGGCGCCGTGCGGCGGAGGCGGGCGCGTCCGTCGACCTGCGCGGGATGCTGGGGCGCGGCGCGGCGGCGGCGGACCCGCTCTCGCGCACGGAGCGGGCGCACCCGGCCGTGTTCGTGGTGGAGTACGCGCTGGCGCGGCTGTGGATGAGCTGGGGCGTGCTCCCGGACGCCATGATCGGCCACTCGCTGGGCGAGTACGTGGCCGCCACGGTGGCGGGCGTGTTCACGCTGGAGGACGCGCTGGCGCTCCTGGCCGAGCGGGCCCGGCTGATCTCGGAGCTCCCGGCCGGGGCGATGCTCGCCGTGCCGCTGGACCCGGCGGCGCTGGGGCCGCGGCTGCGCGGCGGGCTGGCGCTGGCCGCGCACAACGCGCCGGGGCTGTGCACCGTCTCCGGCCCGGCCGCGGAGGTGGCCGCGCTGGAGGCGGAGCTGCTGGGCGAGGGCGTCGCCTGCCGGCGGCTGAACGCCGGGCACGCCTTCCACTCGGCGGAGATGGAGCCGGTGGCCGCGCGGCTCGCGGACCGGCTGCGGGAGATGCGGCTGCGCGCGCCGGAGACCCCGTTCGTGTCCAACGTGACGGGGACGTGGATCCGCGCCGAGGAGGCGACGGACCCGGAGCACTGGGCGCGGCACCTGTGCGGGACGGTGAGGTTCGCGGAGGGGATGGCCGAGCTGCTGCGGGAGGGGAGCCGGGTGCTGCTGGAGGTGGGGCCGGGGCGGACGCTCGGGACGTTCGCGCTGCACGGGGGAGCCGCGGAGTCGGCCGTCTTCGCCTCGCTGCGGCACGCGTACACGCGGCAGCCGGACCAGGCGTACCTGCTGGAAACGCTGGGACGGCTGTGGATGGCGGGGGTGCCGGTGGAGTGGGACGGCTTCGTGTCCGGGGAGCGGCGCAGGAGGACGCTGCTGCCGACGTACCCGTTCGAGCGGCAGGCGTACTGGGTGGATCGGCGCCGCCGCCGCCGCCGCCCGCGCCGGAAGGGCGGGGAAGCTCCGGACCGGGCGGGGCCCGGGAGCCGGGGCGCGGACGGAGGCACGTCCCCGTCCCCGGCGGGGAACGGAGCCGGCACGTTCGCGGGGCTGCGCCCGCGGCCGGAGACCGGCACCCGCTACGTCGCCCCCGCCGCCGGGACCGAGGAGCGCATGGCGGCGCTCTGGCAGGACCTGCTCGGCTTCGAGGGGATCGGCGCGCACGACGACTTCTTCTCGCTCGGCGGCCACTCGCTCATGGCCACGCACCTGGTCGCGCGCATCCAGGCCGAGCTCCACGCGGACGTTTCCCTGAGCGCGGTGTTCGAGGCTCCCACGGTCGCGGGGATGGCGGCCCGGGTGGAGGAGCTCCGCACAGGGGCGGAGCCGCGGACCGCCCCCGTCCGGCCGGTGCCGCGGACGGGCCCGCTCCCCCTCTCCTTCGCGCAGCAGCGGCTCTGGCTGGTGGACCGGCTGGAGCCGGGCACCCCCGTCTACAACATGCCCTTCGCGCTGCGCCTGCGCGGGACGCTGGACGTGGAGGTGCTGCGCAGGAGCCTCGGCGAGCTGGTGCGGCGGCACGAGGCGCTGCGCACGACCTTCCGGGAGGCCGCCGGAGCCGGCGGCGAGCCGGTGCAGGTGGTCCACGCCCCCGCGCCGGTGCCGGTGGTGACGGTGGACCTGCGGCGCGTGGCGGGCGCGGAGCGGGAGGCGCGCCTCCTGGCGGGCGTCGAGGCGCTGCGCCCCTTCGACCTGGCGCGCGGACCGCTGCTGCGGAGCACGCTGCTGCGGCTGGCGGAGGACGACCACGTGCTGTGCTTCACGCTGCACCACGTCGTCGGCGACGCGTGGAGCACGCAGGTGCTGGTGCGCGAGGTCTCGGCGCTGTACACGGCCTTCAGCCGGGGCGAGGAGCCGCGGCTGCCGGAGCTGCCGGTGCAGTACGCCGACTACGCCGTGTGGCAGCGGGACCGGCTCGGCGGCGAGCTCCTGGAAGAGCAGATCGGCTACTGGAGGGAGGCGCTGCGCGGCGCCCCCCCGCTCCTGGAGCTGCCGACCGACCGTCCGCGCGGCGCGGGGCAGGGCGCGCGCGGCGGGAGCCTGCGCTTCGCCCTTTCCCCGGCTACCTCGCGCGCGCTTCGGGAGCTGTCCCGGCGGGAGGGGACCACCCTCTTCATGACCGCCCTCGCCGGCTGGCAGGCGCTTCTGGGGCGCTACGCCGGCACGGACGACGTGGTGGTGGGAAGCCCCATCGCGGGGCGGACCCGGCACGAGGTCGAGGGGCTGATCGGCTTCTTCGTCAACACGCTCGTGCTGCGCGCCGACCTGGCCGGCGACCCCACCTGGACCGGGCTGCTGGGGCGGGTGCGGGAGGCGGCGCTGGGCGCGTACGCGCACCAGGAGGTCCCCTTCGAGCGACTGGTGGAGGAGCTGGTGGTGGAGCGCAGCCTGACCCACACGCCGCTCTTCCAGGTCTCGTTCGCGCTGCACGAGGACGCGGGGCGCGGCGAGCGGCTGCGGCTGGGGGAGCTGGGGGTGGAGCCGTTCGGGGGCGACGGGAAGGTCGCCATGTTCGACCTGGAGCTGACCATCACGGACGGCGGAGACGCGCTGGAGGGATCGCTCGGCTACCGGACGGCGCTCTTCGACGAGGGGACGGCCGCGCGCATGGCCGGGCACCTGGAGGTGCTCCTGGACGCCATGGCGTCGGGGCCGGCGCTCCGGATCGGCGAGGTGCCGATGCTGCGGGAAGCCGAGCGCGTCCAGGTGCTGGAGAGCTGGAACGCGACCGGACGGCCGTACGCGACGGAGGGCGGCCTCGCGGCCCTCTTCGACGCGCAGGCGGAGCGCACGCCGCACGCCCCGGCCCTGGTCTTCGGGGAGCGGTCGCTGACCTACGCCGAGCTGCTGCGGGAGACGGACCGGCTCGCCGGCCGCCTGCGCGCCCTCGGCGCCGGGCCGGACGCGCGGGTGGGGGTGTGCGTGGAGCGCTCGCTGGAGATGGTGGTGGGGGTGCTGGCCACCCTCCGGGCCGGCGCGGCCTACGTCCCGCTGGACCCGGCGTATCCCGCCGGGCGGCTGGAGTACATGGTGGAGGACTCGGCCTGCGGCGTGCTGCTGACGCAGGAGCGGCTCCGGGGGCGGCTCCCGGCGTCCGGGGCGGAGGTGGTGTGCCTGGACCGGCTCCCGGACGACGGCTCCGGGGACGAGGCGCCGCCGCTCGCGGGCTCCCCCGAGAGCCTGGCGTACGTCGTCTACACCTCGGGCTCGACGGGGCGCCCCAAGGGGGTGGCGATGACGCAGCGGCCCCTGCTGAACCTGATCGCCTGGCAGCTCCGCGAGTGGAGCGGCCGTCCGGCGGCGCGGATCCTCCAGTACGCCTCCGTCAGCTTCGACGTCTCCTTCCAGGAGATGTTCTCCACCTGGGCCTCCGGCGGCACGCTGGTGGTGGTCCCCGAGGAGGCGCGCGCCGACGTGTCGGCGCTGGTCCGGCTGGTGGAGCGGGAGCGGATCGAGCGCGTCTTCCTCCCCTTCGTCGCGCTCCAGCACCTGGCCGAAGCGGCGCTGGAGGAGGGGATCTTCCCGGCCTCCCTGCGCGAGGTGGTGACGGCGGGCGAGCAGCTCCGCGTCACCGGGCCGATCCGGGAGTGGCTGGCGGCGATCCCCGGGTGCGAGCTGGTCAACCAGTACGGTCCGTCGGAGACGCACGTGGTCTCGTCGCTGAAGCTGGCGGGGGAGCCGGCGGAGTGGCCGGCGCTCCCCGGGATCGGCGCGCCGATCTCCAACACGCGGCTGTACGTGCTGGACCCGGCGCTCCACCCCTCGCCCCCGGGGGTCCCGGGCGAGCTGTACGTGGGCGGCGACAGCCTGGCTCGCGGCTACCTGGGCCGCCCCGGGCTGACGGCGGACCGGTTCGTCCCGGACCCGTTCGGCGCGGAGCCCGGCGGGCGGCTGTACCGGACCGGGGACCGGGCGCGCTGGCTGCCGGGCGGCGGGGTGGAGTTCCTCGGCCGCGTGGACCAGCAGGTCAAGGTGCGCGGCTTCCGCGTCGAGCCCGGGGAGGTGGAAGCCGCGCTGGAGTCCCACCCCGCGGTTCGCCAGGCGCTGGTCCACGCGTGGGAGGATTCGCCGGGCGAGCGCCGGCTGGTGGGGTACGTCGTCCCCGAGCCCGGGGCGGACGCGTCGAGCGCGTCCGGGCTGCGGGGCTTCCTGGGAGAGCGCCTCCCGGAATACATGGTGCCGTCGGCGGTCGTGGTGCTGGAGGCGCTCCCGCTCACCCCGAGCGGGAAGCTCGACCGCCGCGCCCTCCCGGCCCCCGGCGCGCGGCAGGGCGACGCGTACGTGGCTCCCCGCACCCCGGTGGAGGAGCTGCTCTGCGGGATCTGGCTCGACGTGCTGAGCTCCCGCCGGGAAACGCCGATCGAGCGGGTGGGGGTCCACGACAACTTCTTCGACCTGGGCGGACACTCGCTGGTCGCCACCCGGGTGGTCTCGAACGTACGGGAGGCGCTGGGGGTGGAGGTGCCGATGCGCACCCTCTTCGAGCGGCCCACCGTCGCGCTGCTGGCGGCGTGGGTGGAGGAGAACGATCCCGGAGCGGGCCTCGAGGAGTGGGAAGTCGACGAGGTGACCTCCCTGCTGGCGGAGCTCTCCGACGAGGAGGTCATGCGCCTCCTCGAGGAGAGCTGAACCGGAGGGGGCGGACTCACCGGAGTCGATGAAGGGGAGGGCTGGGCGGTGAAGCGCGAGGTCTACCCTCGTGAGAGCGGGGTCGTGGTTGCGACGGCGCGCCACGACCCCGCTTCTTCGTGAGATCCATCCGCCAGCGGCCGGCTCACTTCGCCTGTCTCATCCAGAGCACGTAGTCGATGGCGCCGGACGCGCCGGTACCAGCAACAGAACGACCGCAGCCATGACACCAGGCTGCAATCGTTCTGGTAGAATTTGCCCGACTTCTTCGGGAAGCCACGAGGTCACGCTGCGAACCGCGGTCCCGCCTCGCCCGCACTGCGTCGTAGACCGTCACGCACATCAGCCCACTCTTCGGCTAGTCTAGCTAGTACACTTCCCAACCAGTGGTCGCACTTGTGCTTGACGACGGTGTACGCGGGCTGCGTGGGCGCGTTGTCCTGCTGCTTCCTGTCCATCATGACCTCCAATCCTCTTGACCCCGCCCGTCTAGCAGGGCAGCTTTGGCGAGCAGGCGGCCTTCAGGTCGGTTCGCGTGTGAGGCTGGCCGCATTCTTCTTGGCAGGAGACGGCCAGCCTTGCCTTTTTTCCCACCAGTGAATTCGATCCCACATTGCTGCGGAGCCTGATCCAGCGAGTTCTTAACTAGGCGCCGCTCTCGATGTGGCAACTCGCCGATGAGGCTGGTATCAGCTATGATGCGATCCGCTCCGGGGCGACGGATCGTCGCACGCCTCGCCCCGAGAGCTTAGAAATCTAGCCGCAGCGCTCGAGCGGTGCGGGGAACGACTGCGCGAATTTTGCAACGAGGTGCGGCGCGCGCTCCTCTGACATCTACCATGAAACTGAACTCGTGCACTTAGAGCAACGGTAGCAAGTCCACGACAACAGCCGTATGTTGTCGATCTCGGTGGGTCTCGCGTATAGAACGAATGACTCGTAACTCCAGACAGCATCTCGACTCTTCACACTCCAACAGGTTGGTAACACGTGGATAAGACCGATCTCGTCCAGCGAGTATCTGAACTATTTAGCCTCACCGGCTACAAGACAAGAACAAGTGTTCAGATTAATCATCGAGAGATCGATGTTGTGGCGGAGGAACAGCAGGGGCTTGTGCGAAAGACGGTCCTAATCGAGTGTGCCGACTACGCAAGTCCTGTAGGTATAGAGAAAATAACTGCTGACTTCCAGAAGCTATCCGTAGCGAAAGAGAAACTCGGCCATAAGGCCGTGCTAATGCACATCTCTCGATCTGGGTAC
Organism: uncultured Gemmatimonadales bacterium; assembly: GCA_963733105.1. GTDB lineage: Bacteria > Gemmatimonadota > Gemmatimonadetes > Longimicrobiales > Longimicrobiaceae > JAFAYN01. The sequence goes on from CAVTCB010000024.1 coordinate 576,374, forward strand.
TCACAACATGCAGAGGGTTATGCCTTCGAACATGGATTAGATATTCTAACGTTTTCAGAGTTGTCGAATCGTTTGATCAATTTCGCTCCATACATTGAAGCAATTGAGCAGGATCCCGTTCGCGAGGTGATTTTGCGCGAGTACCAGCCTACTAAGATCCATTACGACGGAGAGCCCAGTACCGCACGAGCGGCTGTTCAGTTCCTTGACCACTGGTTGGAGTTGGAGATTCCTTGGCTGACGATTATGGGAGATTATGGCGTAGGAAAATCATGGATGCTAAAACGGTACCTTTTTCACTTGTTGGAAACGTACAAGCAGGATCCGGCGAATCATCCTCTCCCATTTTTTGTTCCCCTCCAACAATTCACCAAAGCTTTTGATTATCCCAACCTCATTCTTGCCACTTTTCAGAAATACCAGCTCGGGGGAGTGCATTATCCCGCCTTCGAGTACTTAGCGAACGCCGGCAGAGTAGTTTTTTTGCTAGACTCCTTCGATGAAATGGCTCAGATGCTCCGAGCAGAGACGATCCGTTCAAACTTACGCGAACTGCTGGCAGGTGTATCAAACAACTCACGGGCGATCATGACGTCCCGTCCCACCTACTTTGAAAGCCGTGCCGAGCGGCTCATTGTAGTCGAACAAGAAGGGGCATTGGTGTGGCATCCATTGGACGCACAAGAACACCAGACCGAAACTGCGCTTTCGCGCTTCATTACCACCCGACTCGATCAGTCAAAGTTTGCTCGATTGAATGATCTTACAACGGAACAGCGATTAGCATTATTCAAAACCGTACTAGCAGGTAAACCTGCGGCTTACGATAAGCTCACCGATCTATTCAAGCGTTTTCAGAACCTAGAAACGATCTCTCAAAAAGCTGTTATTGCACGTTTGCTTACGACGGTTGCTGAGACGCTTGCCGCATCTAGTTCGGACGGGGGCACGCTTCTTCCGAACGATGTCGATAGCCTCAACGAAGGAAAGATTTTCCAGATCGTCGTTCACAATCTGCTTCAACGGGATCTTAATATTGGACTACTCACCACCTCCGACCGCATGCGGTGGCTACGGGCATTCGCGGTTCATTTACAAGGGCGCGGCAGAAGTTTCTTTGCTGAAACGAATGAGGTACGCAGGCTAGTAGAAGTGCTTTTTGCAAATTATTTGCGGAGCACTGATACACCCCAGCAACTTCTCGAGAACTATTATCGCACCTGCCGCCGACACTCTGGCCTGACAACTGAAGGCCAATTTCAGGACACCTCCGGTAGAATTGATTCTCCCGTCGACGAACGAGATACCGATTCTCGAGTTGGCTTCTCACATAACAGCATCCGAGAGTTCCTTGTCGCGGATGCGTTAGCGGATTATCTCCTACACGGGACTACCTACCCTGGCTTGGAGGAGGTCGTTATAACGGAGACGGTAGGTGGATTTTTCGACGATCTGGCTTTTTACGAGCCGGCTCTATATGACGCAGCTCGTATGGCGTACAGTGAGCGATTGAATTCAAAACTTCATGAGGTATTGTTCACACTCTGCTTCGAACTCATCCGACGCCAAGCCTCACGCATGGAATTGCTTGGTACCCCCCCGAACCTATCCGAAGTAGATCTCTGCAATCGGGATCTTTCTGGGTGGGATTTGCGTGGTTCGAACTTGCAGAACTCTATAATCGGTGACACTGATTTGCGCAATGCCGATCTCAGGAATGCCACCTTTGGCAACAGCATCATTGCGGGAACAATGTTCGACGGAGCCAGGCTTCAGAATGCCAATTTCTCAACGGCCCAATTAGACTCCATATACGCCTATGATACGTATGATAAACGGACAACCGCCATGCTGCGTGGTCGCGATGCTCGGCAGTGGCTCTGGTCGCGTGGCGCAACAGTGTCTAGAACGGATGACCTGAATCCGTTTCTTGGCCGGCCGTGGTATGAGGCTGCGCGTGAAGTTATGCGCACGCTTGAAAAGCGAATTGCCGGTACACACCAAGATCTGAGCCTCGTTAAGGGTATCGACCATTCGTATCGGGAGTTTGCTCGGCAATTTGTCGAGCATCTGGTCAGAGTCGGTGTAATACGTCGCGTTGGAAAAGCTGACCATGGCGGTGAGTGGATCATCAAAGCAGAAAAAGACCACTATCCGACGATTAGCGGTTTTTCTGAACATGGCACAATCAGTCCTGTGCTAAAGCCGTTCTTTGATAAGCATTTGAATGCCGAAAATGTTCAGAAGAAACAATGATGATCCAGCCAATTGGGCCGAATACATAGGATTCCAACACCATAGTGTAGCCGACCACACGCGCCGCTGTGACAGGAACTGGTCGGCGAGACCCCCTGATGGAGGTCTTGATGGTACCTGACTGCAGACCACCCGTGCGCGCCGCGAAGCGCCCATCGTCCTCACGGTGGACCACTGCCATGCACGCCGATTCACTGCCCGTTCCGGATCAGTCGCGTTGGCATGCTCCGCCCCCACGACGGCCGGCAAGCCGGAATCCGGTGCATCACTGCGCTATGGGTCATCAGGCCCCCACCTCCGCCACCAAGCCCTTGCTCCGACAAATAGGGGGTTCCATCTGGGGGGCCGTGTAGAGGCGTGACTAGGATGTCGCCCGCTTGGAGATCGGCCTCCACCATGTCCAGGACGTGGCTCCTCAGCAGCCGCAGCTGACGTCATCACAGCTGCTGCGGTAATCCTTCCTTCGAGCTACGAGCCTGCGTACCATCTCGACCGCGCCGCGCTTCTAGACCGTCACACACACCAAATCGCGAACTCCAGGCTCACCGCGCTTGTCTCAGTTGAAGCAGGTAGTCAATGAGCGCGCGGAGCACCGGCGAGGCCTGCCGCCGCGCCGGGTAGTAGAGGTAGAACCCGGGAAACGGGGTGGAGAACTCCTCCAGCAGCGAAACGAGCTCCCCCCGCTCGACAGGGGGGCCGGACGACGTCCTCCCGCGCCAGGGCCAGGCCGACGCCAGCGAGCGCGAGGCGCAGGTTGAGGCCGGGTCGTTGGTGAGGCCCCGGGCATCGAAAAGACACTGCGAAGTTGCGACCGTTCTCCGTGGAATTTCCAGCGGTAGGGCGTCTCGCCCGAGCCTGGCTGTGAGGCGGAGGTGGAGATCCTGCCAACGCTGGAGGAACTGGGGATCGGCTTCGCCCTCTTAACCCGCTCGGCAAGGGCTCCTCACAGGATCACGGAGAGCACGGCGTTCAGGAGCGGCGACCTGCGAGACACGACGTTCCCGCGCTTCACGCGGAGGAGGGCTCGTCTTGTCGGACCGCCACCGGGGCGATATGCTCCGGTGGCCCGCCCGGTCCCGCCTCACCGCGCATCTTCCGGCTCCCCCTATGACCCCCGACGAGATCGGCGCGCTGGTCGCCGTGATCGGCCTCGTGAGCCAGTCCTGCGGCGCTCTCCTCCTGGTGTGCCTCTTCGCGGCGCTCCTGCGCAGCCACCCGCGCCCGCAGTCGTACTTCCGCCAGTGGACGCGGGGGTGGGTGGCGCTCGTCGTGGCGCTGGGGGGCGTGGGGGCGCAGTACGCCTTTCCGCAGGTGATGGCCGCCGAGCCGCTCGCCCCCCGCGCGGCGAACCTGGTCTACCAGGCGGGAAAGCTCCTCTTCGTCGCCCACCTGCTCGCCGGCACCCTGAACTACGTGCGCGGGAGCCGGCGCGCCTTCCTGCGCTGGGCGGTCCCCGCCGCGCTGGTCTACGCCCTGGTCAGCACCGTCCTGGCGGGACCGTTCCTGAACGCGGTGATGCTCCTCCAGACACCGCTGGTGGTGGGGCCGTTCCTCGCCTGCGCCTGGCTCCTGCTCCGTCTCCCCGGCTCGCGCAGCACCCTGGGAAGCCGCACCACGGGGATCGTGTTCGTGGCCATCGCGGCGCTCTGGAGCCTGTACGCCGTCGCCATCGCCTTCGAGGGAGTCCCGGCGTGGCGCCCTCCGGACGGCCGCCTCTTCTTCATCCTCCGCTACAACAGCTTCTTCGACCTCCTCCTCCAGATGCTGCTGGGGTACGGGATGGTCGTGCTCCTCCTGGAGGACGTGGGGCGGGAGAACGCGGACGCCCGGAGCCAGCTCGCCATGGCGCACGACCGTCTCAAGCAGCTCTCCCTGTACGACCCGGTGACCGGGGCGATGAACCGGCGCGCCTACGAGGAGGGGGCGGCGCTGGAGGCGCTCGGCGCCCGCTACGGCACGGCGCTGATGCTGGACATGGACAACCTCAAGGTGGTGAACGACACCCGCGGGCACGCCGCCGGGGACGCGCTCCTCCGGCGCCTGGTGGAGACGGTGCGCGGCTGCGTCCGCCCGCTGGACCGGGTGTACCGGTGGGGAGGGGACGAGTTCCTCCTGCTCTTCCCGGCCGCGCTCCCGGAGGAGGTGGTGCCGCGGGTGCGCGACGCGATCGGCGCGGTGGCGGAGCTGGAGGTGAGCCTGGGCGCCGCGGCGTTCTCCGGCACGGAGGACCTCCCGGCCGCCATCGAGCGGGCCGACCGCGCGATGTACGAGGAGAAGACGCGCAACCGGGCGAGGCGCGCGCACCCCACGGGACCACCAGAGCAGGCACACGCGTGAAACGGGTCGAGCGCCTCGGCGAGGCCGTGGCACCGGACGGCACCGTGCTGGTGCTCACCCGCCACGACGGGGCCTACGTCATCCGTGTGGGCGGCCAGGACCTGATGTCCACCCGCCGGCACCATTCCGAGGACGCGCTCGCGGAGCTGGCGTGCGCGCCGCTGCGCGGGCGCGAGGCGGCGCGCGTGCTGATCGGCGGGCTGGGGCTGGGCTTCACGCTCCGGGCGGCGCTGCGCTCGCTGGCGCCCGACGCCCGGGTGGTGGTGGCGGAGATCGTGGAAGAGGTCATCCGCTGGAACCGGAACCCCGACTACGGCCTCGCCGCCGACGCGCTGGCCGACCCGCGCGTGGAGCTGCGCCACGACGACGTCGCCGACGTCCTCCGGGAGGGCCATGGCGGGTTCGACGCGATCATGCTGGACGTGGACAACGGCGCGGCTCCGCTGACGGTGCGGGGGAACGCCGGCCTGTACCGCGCGGAGGGAATCCGGCGCGCGGCGGCGGCGCTCCGCCCGGGCGGGCGGCTGGCGTACTGGTCGGCGGAGGAAGATCCGGGGTTCGAGAAGGCGCTGCGGCGCGCGGGGCTGGCCGTGGAGGCGACCCGGGTGCGGGCGCATCCGGGAGGGGGGCCCTGGCACACCATCTTCGTGGCCCGGCGCGCCGACGGGCCGTGACCGGCCGGTGCCCGGCACGTACCCCTTGCCAACCCAAGGGGAGCCTGTGCATCTTCTCCCCTGGTGAAGCAAGGGAAACCCCCGCAATAGACGCCGCATGCCACGCAACATCATCGACTCGGTGCAGGGAACGCTCGACTTCCTGATCCTGAAGACGCTCTCCTGGGGCGAGATGCACGGCTACGCCGTCGCCCGGTGGATCTTCGATACCTCGGGAGAGGAGCTCCAGGTGGAGGAGGGGACGCTGTACCCGGCGCTCCACCGCCTGGAGGACCGCGGCTGGGTGCGGGCGGAGTGGGGGCTCTCGGAGAACAACCGGCGCGCCAAGTTCTACCAGCTGACGGCGGAGGGGAGGGCGGAGCTGGCCGAGCGCGTACGGAGCTGGAGCCGCTTCACCCGGGCGGTGGAGCGGGTGCTGGAAGCCACCCCCGCGGGGGCGTGAGGAGGGAGCGATGCGAGAGACTTCGTACTGGCGGCGCTACCTGCGCTTCCTCGGCAGCGACCCGGCCGGGGACGTGGACGACGAGCTGGAGTTCCACTTCGCGATGCGGGTGGAGGACCTGATGCGGGGCGGGCTCCCGGAGGCGGACGCGCGGAGGAAGGCGGAGCGGGAGTTCGGGGACGTGGACCGCATCCGGGGCGAGATGCGGGAGATCGGGCGCAGGCGGCTGCGGCGCGAGAAGCGGGCGCACGGGTGGGAGTCGCTCCTGCAGGACGTGCGCTTCGGGCTCCGCTCCGCGCTCCGCGCGCCGGTGTTCTCCGCCCTCGCGGTGCTCACGCTGGCGCTGGGGATCGGGGCCAACGCGGCGGTGTTCAGCGTGGTGAAGTCGGTGCTCCTCGACGCCCTTCCGTACGCGGACTCCGGCCGCCTGGTGCGCGTGTACGGGCGCTTCCTGGACGGCACGGTGGAGCGCGGGTCGCTGAGCGCGGGGACCATCGACGACCTCGCCCGGCGGCAGCGCTCGTTCGAGAGCGTCGCGGCCTTCACCGCGGCTCCGCAGGAGGCGGTGTACGGCGACGAGAGCGGGGCGCGGGTGGGGAGGGTGGCCTGGACGGAGCCCCGCTTCTTCCCGACCCTGGGCGTGGCTCCCGCGCTGGGGCGCCCCTTCACGCCGGAGGACGCCCTGGCCGACACCGCCCGCGTGATCCTGCTCTCCCACTCCATCTGGCAGCGGCTGTTCGCCGGCGACCCGGGGGTGCTCGGCCGCGAGGTGAGGATCGACGGCATCCCGCGCACGGTGGTGGGCGTCCTCCCGCGCGGCTTCGTCCACCCGGGCGGCGCGGCGGCCGAGCCCGACTTCTACTTCCCGCTCGACCTGGGCCCGACGCTCCGCGACCCGGTCAGCGCGCGGCGCTCGCACTGGCTCGGCCTGGTGGGGCGCCTGAAGCCGGGCGTCTCCCACGAGGCCGCGCGGCGCGAGGCCGCCGCGATCGGCGTGGAGCTGGCCCGCCAGTACCCGGACGACAACGGCAGCATCGTGCTGACGGCGATGCCGCTGCGCGAGGCGATGACGGGCGACACGCGGACGCCGCTGCTGGTGCTGATGGCGAGCGCCGCCCTGGTGCTCCTGATCGCCTGCGCCAACCTGGCTGGGGCGCTGCTCTCGCGCACCCTCGCGCGCCGGAAGGAGCTCGCGGTCCGCGTGTCGCTCGGGGCGGGGCGCGGGCGCCTGGTCCGGCAGCTCCTCACCGAGAGCGTGGTCCTGGCCGCGGCCGGGGGGGTGGCCGGCCTCCTGCTGGCGTTCGTGGGGCTCGGCGTGCTGCGCGACCTCGCCCTCCCGGCGCTCCCGGGGCACGCGGAGCTGTCGCTGGACGGCGGGGCCGTGCTGGCGACCGCGCTGCTGGCGCTGTGCACCGGGGTGGCCTTCGGCGTGGCGCCGGCGGTCTCGGTGGGGCGGGTGGACCCGCAGGACACGCTGCGGGAGGAGACGCGCGGGGCGAGCGAGGGCCGCCGGTCGCGCCGACTGCGCGGGGTCCTGGTGGCGGGTCAGATCGCGCTCTGCGTCAGCCTCCTGGCCGGCACCGGGCTGCTGGCGCGCAGCCTGTGGGCGCTGACCCACACGCCGCTCGGCTTCGATCCCGACGGGGTGCTGGCGGTGTCGCTCCAGCTCCCGCCGGCCGAATACGGGACGGAGGAGGCGCTGGTCCGCTTCCACCAGGAGCTCGAGGAGCGCCTGCGCGGCCTCCCGGGCGTGGGCGCGGTGGCGAGCGTCACCATGCCCCCCACGGCGGTCCAGAGCCGGATGGGGCTCACCGTCGAGGGGAAGCCGCCGCCGCCGGCCGACGCGCAGCCGTTCGTCCTCTACGCCGGGGTGTCGGACGACTACTTCCGCACGCTCCGCATCCCCCTCCGGCGGGGCCGCGTCTTCGGCGCCGGCGACCATGCTGGGGCGCCCCCGGTGGTGGTGGTCAGCGAGAGCCTGGCGCGGCGCTACTGGCCGGGCGGCGACGCGCTCGGCTCGCGCATCCGGCTGGGACCGGACCCGGAGGCCCCGCTCCTGGAGGTGGTGGGGATCGTGGGCGACGTGCGGAACGATCCGGCGCGGCGGGACGCGGAGCCCATGGCGTACCGGTCGACGCGTCAGGCGCCGTGGCCCCTCGCGAGCTTCCTGCTGCGCGCGGAGGGCGATCCGACCGCCCTGGTGCGGCCGGTGGAGCGCCAGCTGGCGGAGGTGGACCCGGGGCTCCCGGTGCAGCGGGCGGCGACGCTCCGCGAGGTGCTCGGCGAGGGGCTGGCCGGCCGGAGGCTCCCGGCGGTCCTGATGACGGCGTTCGGGGTGCTGGCGCTCCTGCTCGCGTCGGTGGGGGTGTACGCCATGTTCGCGGCCATGGCGGCGTCGCGCGAGCGGGAGTTCGGAATCCGCATGGCCCTGGGATCGAGCCGGGGATCGGTCGCCGCGCTGGTGCTGCGCCAGGGCGCCGTCTGGATGGCGGCGGGGCTGGCCGGGGGCCTGCTGGGGATGGTGCTGGTGGTGCGGGTGCTGCGCGACCTGCTCTTCGGGGTGGCGCCGTACGACCCGCTGGCGCTCGGGCTGGCGGTGGCGCTGCTCGCCGCGTGCGCCGCGGTCGCGCTGTTCGTGCCGGTGCGCCGGGCCACACGGGTGGACCCCGCGGTCGCGCTGCGCGCGTAGGCGCCGGAGCGCGAGTGGCACGATCCCCAGCCCGGGGATCGTGCCACTCACCGGACGTTTGTCCCGGTCCGCTGCTCTCTGCCTGGACAGGTGGGCGGGGCGAGTACGGCCGGCGGATTCTTGCGACGCTGTCGCAACAATTAGAAGTGGATTTCGGCCGAGGGTTCAGCTACTCGTCCCTGACACGGATGGCGCGGTTCGCGGAGCTGTTCCCGGACGAAGCAATTCTTGTATCGCTGATACAAGAATTGACCTGGACACACTTCCTCGCACTGCTGCCGATCAAGGACCCGCTCGCGCGCGAGTTCTACTGCGGAGATGTGCCCCGAGTACCTCACGGAGCTGCCTCCGCCCGAGGTGACTTATTCCGCGCTCAGCGCCTCCATGGGCTCGATCCGCAGCGCCCGGCGCGTCGGGACCACGCTGGCGAGCATGCAGACGCCCATCATCACGGCCATGTACGCCGCCAGCAGCCCCCCGCTCCGGAGCATCGACACCCCCCAGGACCCTTCCGAGAGGGCCAGCACGGCGACGATGCTGAGGAGGCCGCCGACCAGCACCCCGGCCCCCACGTGGCGGGCCGTCCGGGAGAGGATGGCCGCCACGACCCGCCGCGGGTTCGCCCCGAGCGCCACCCGCACGCCGATCTCCCGCGTCCGACGCGAGACGGTGAACGAGATGACGGCGTAGATCCCCGCGTTGGTGAGGAGGAGGGCCATCGCTCCCCCCAGCACGACCACGCGGAACCAGGCGTCCTGGGCGACGAGCATCCCCCGCGCCGCCTGGTCCAGGGGGAGCGGGCGGACGAGCCGCAGCACGGGAGCCGCGTCCGCGGCCAGCTCGCGCAGCCGCACCGTGAACGCCCCCGGGTCGCTGGCGACGCGCACCGCCATCCGCACCGGGTAGACCTCGCCCGGGAGGAGGGGCCGGTAGATCCCGGCGTTGTGGGGCAGGGTGGGATCGATGGTCATGGCCAGGTCCCGCACCACCCCCACGATCTCGTGCCAGGGGGCCGGTTCCCCGCTGTCCGCGGGAGCCCCGTACCGCACCCGCCGCCCCACGGCGCTCCGGCCGCCCAGGACCTCGCGGACGAACGACTCGTTCACCACCACCACGCGCCGGCCGGCGCCCACGTCCGCGGCGCCGAAGGCGCGGCCGGAGAGGATCGGCGCGCCCATGACCTCGAAGAAGTCCGGATCGACGGACGCGACCTGGGCCTGGCCTCCCGTGGCGGAGCCGCCGGCACCGGCGGGTGCCTCCACCTCCACCTGCGGTCGCCCGTGCCAGCTCCCGGGGAGCTGTCCCGCGAGCGTCACCCCGGTGACCCCCGGCTCCCCGGCCAGGCGTCGCTCCAGTGCCCGGTAGCCCTCCTCGAAGCGCGCCAGGGCCTCGCCGCGTCCGGGGGCTCCCGCCGGGACGGAGAGCCCCGCGTCGCCCTCCGCCTCCAGCTGCACCGACAGGTGCGCGCCGTCCGGGAGGGTGCCCTCCACCGCCCGGAGCTCCGACGTCTGCAGCCCGAGCACCACCGCGATCGGCACGAAGATCACCGTCAGCGCCACCTGGGTCACGATGATCCCGGTCCAGAGACGCCCCAGCCGGACTCCCGACCCTCGCCCGGCCAGCCGCTGGAGGCTCGCCTGCGGACGCCGGCCCGTCACCCTGAGCCCCGGGAGCACGCCGGCCACCACGGCGCCCACCACCCCGAGGCCCGCGGCGTAGGCGATCGTCGTGGGCGACAGGGTGTCGGCGATCCAGGACGGCAGCGTCACCCCGTACGCCTGCAGCATCGATCCCATCACCCGGATCACCCACCTCAGCCCCACCGAGGCGCCCGCCAGCCCGACGACGACGGCCAGCCCGGCCAGCACCAGCGCCTCGGCGAAGAGCTGGAAGACGATCCTGCCGCGGCTGGCCCCCAGGGCGCTGCGGACGGCCATCTCGCCCTCCCGCGTCGCCGCCCTCGCGAAGAGCAGGAGCGCCACGTTCGCGCAGAGGATCACCATGAGCACCACGAGGAAGAGGGCGCTCAGGGAGAGCACGCCCGACGGGACCAGCCCCTGGCCGTCGGCGAAGGGGCGCGCGAACGTCAGGACCTGCGGCTTCAGCCGGCCGCCGGTGTCGGGCCGCTCGCCGGCCGCGCCCGCCGCCAGCGCGGTCAGCTCCGCCCGGGCTCCCTCCGCCGTGGCGCCCGGAGCCAGCCGGCCGAAAACCGCGACCGCGGGCCCTTCGCCGCGCGGGTGGTCCAGCGGGCTCAGCCGGAACGGGGTCCAGAGGTCCTGGGGGGCGGGAAGGTCGAACCTCTCCGCGGGAACGAAGAACGAGAAGTGCTCCGGCATCACGCCGACGACGACGGTCTGCTCGCCGCCCAGCCGCACCACCCGCCCCACCACGCCGCGGTCGCCGGCGAAGCGCTCCCGCCACAGCCGGTGTCCGATCACGGCGACGGCGGGTGCTCCGGGGGCTTCGTCCGCGGTAAGCAGCGGACGGCCCAGGAGCGGAGCCGGCCGGACCAGGCCGAAGGCGGCCGCGCTGACGGAGGCCTCGGACACCGGCGCCCCGGCCGACCCGTCCAGCGAGAGGTCGCGCTGGCGCAGGTGGAGGGCGCTCAGGTGCTCGACGGTCCGGAGCTCCTCCCGCCAGGTGAAGAAGTCGTGGAGCGCGCGGGGCTCGGGGCTCGCCGTCCGCGTGCTCACGTTCCGGATCTCCACGATCCGCTCCGCTTCGCGGTAGGGAAGGGGAGGAAGCACCTGGTCCTTCACGAGCTCGAAGGCCACGGCCCCCGTCGCGATCCCGAACGCCATGGCGACCACGGCGATGACCGTGAGGCCGGGATGGCGGGCCAGCATGCGCAGCCCCAGCTTGAAGTCCAGCGACATCCCGGTGACGCGGGTCAGCCCCCGCGCGTCGCGCCCCTGCTCCTTGTGCTTCTCCGCCCCCCCGAAGAGGATCGCCGCCTGCCGGCGCGCCTCCCGCGCGTCCAGCCCCCGCTCGCGCGCGAGCCGCTCCGCCTCCATCTCCACGTGGAAGCGCATCTCCTCCTCCATCTCCGCCGCGAGGCGGTCGGGGCGCCGGAGCCCGCGCCAGAACGACCGCGCACGTGCGAAAAAGCCCTTCATCTCGGCTCTCCGGGGGGTGGGGGAGGCTCTCTCCTCAGTTGCATAGGGGAGTATTGCCCGGGCTCTCCTAAGTTGTCAAGGAGAGCGTGCGGTGCGGGTGGAGATTTCGCGGCCCCCTTGTCCACGGGCTCCACGCCCCCACTGTTCAGCGGCGCGAAGACCACGCACATTGAGCGGCGCGCACGAGCCCGGAGGCTCGTGGCGGCTCCACTTCGGGTGAACCGGGACGGCACATGACACTGGCGATCGAGACCTCGGGTCTCGCCAAGAGCTTCGGGAAGACGCGGGCCCTGGACGGGATCGACCTGGCCGTGGAGCGCGGCGCGGTCTACGGTCTCCTCGGCCCCAACGGGGCGGGGAAGACCACCACCATCCGCCTGCTCGCGACGCTCCTCCGCCCGGACGGCGGCACCGCCCGCGTCCTGGGGCACGACGTCGCGCGCGAGCCCGCGACGGTCCGCGCCAAGGTGAGCCTCACGGGGCAGTTCGCCTCGGTGGACGAGGACCTCACCGGCCACGAGAACCTCGTGCTCGTCTCGCGCCTCTTCGGCTACGGCTGGAAGGCGGCGCGCGCGCGGGCCGACGAGCTGCTCGCCGCGTTCGACCTCGCCGAGGCGGCGGCGAAGCAGGTGCGCACCTACTCCGGCGGGATGCGGCGGCGGCTCGACGTCGCCGCGAGCCTCGTCGTCACCCCGGAGCTGCTCTTCCTCGACGAGCCGACGACGGGCCTCGACCCGCGCAGCCGCAACCAGGTGTGGGACATCGTGCGCTCGATCGCCGCGGGGGGCACCACGGTGCTGCTGACGACGCAGTACCTGGAGGAGGCCGACCGGCTCGCGGACCGCCTCGCCGTCATCGACCACGGGCGGCTCATCGCCGAGGGGACGAGCCGCGAGCTGAAGCGCTCCGTCGGCAGCGTCACGCTGCACGTGCGGCTCCACGACGCGGCGCGGCGGGACGAGGCCGCGGGGATCCTGCGGCAGGCGCTCGGCGCGGGCGTGCACCCGGGTGCGGAGGACGACACGCTCACCGCGCGCGTGGAGACCGACGACCGGGTGGCCGAGGCGCTGTCGGCGCTCGCGCTGGCGCGCGTCGGGGTGGCGGAGCTCAACCTCGGCCAGCCGAGCCTCGACGACGTGTTCTTCGCGCTGACGGGCCGGGCGGGGGAGCCCGCCGCCGGCGAGCCCATCCTCACCACCACCGAAGAGGCGGTCGCATGAGCATGCTCGCGACGACGCAGCGCCCGCCCGCCGCGAGCGCGTGGGCGGCGACGCTCACGCTCGGCTGGCGCGCGATGCTCAAGATCAAGCACGTGCCCTTCCAGCTCTTCGACGTGACGGCGTTCCCGCTGATGATGACGCTGATGTTCACCTACCTGTTCGGCGGCGCGCTGGCGGGGAGCGTGAAGAGCTACGTGCAGTTCCTCATCCCGGGGATCGTCGTGCAGACCATCGTGTTCATCACGGTCTACACGGGGGTCGGCCTCAACGCGGACATCTCCAAGGGGCTGTTCGACCGCTTCCGGTCGGTCCCCATCTGGCAGCCCGCGCCCATCTTCGGCGCGCTCCTGGGCGACCTGTTCCGCTACTCGCTCGCGGCGCTGATGGTGATCACGCTCGGCCTGGTCATGGGCTTCCGGCCGCAGGGCGGGGTGCTCGGCGTGGTCGCGGCGGTGCTGCTGATCGAGGTGTTCGCGCTCTCGCTCTCGTGGATCTGGATCATCGTCGGGATGAAGGTGACGTCGCCGGAGTCGGTGATGACGTCGAGCTTCCTGCTGCTGTTCCCGCTCACGATGGCGAGCAACATCTTCGTCGACCCGCGCACCATGCCGGGCCTGCTGCAGTCCCTCGTGGCCGTGAATCCGGTGACCCACCTCGCGAACGCGTCGCGCGGGCTGATGCACGGGAACGCGGCGGCGTCGGACATCCTCTGGGTGCTCGCGGCGTCGGCGGTGGTGACCGCGGTGTTCGCGCCGATCGCGATGCGGATGTACCACCGGGAGCGGTAGGGGGTGGCCGTGGGCGTGGAGGTCGCCGCCAACGTCTTCAGCGCCGCGTCGGTCCTGCTGGCCGCCCTCAACCGGGTCCACACCTGGTGGGTGGGGATCGTCTCCTGCGTGCTCTTCGGCTGGGTCTTCTACGAGGCCCGGCTCTACGCCGACGTTACGCTGCAGGCGTTCTTCCTGGCGACCGGCGTCGTCGGCTGGTGGAACTGGAGCGACAGGACCCGCGCGGTCCCCCTCCCGGTCCGGCGCACGCCGGCGCGCGCGCTGGCCGGGATGCTCGCGGCCGGCGTCCTGGTCGCCGCCGGCTACGGGTGGCTGCTGCACCGCTTCACCGATGCCTACGCTCCCTTCGTGGACTCGGCCGTGCTCGCCTTCAGCGTCCTCGCGCAGCTCCTCCTCATGCGCCGCCGCTACGAGTCGTGGTGGTTCTGGCTCCTGGTCAACACCCTCTCCGTCCCGCTCTACCTGTCGCGCGGCCTCGCCGTCACCGCCGTCCTCTACGCCGCGTTCTGGGTGAACGCGGTCGTGGCGCTGGTGCGCTGGCGGAAGCTGGTGCAGCCGGCGTGATCCGGCGGTTCCGCCGCGGCCTGGTGGTCGGCAAGTTCGCGCCCCTGCACCGCGGGCACGAGCTGGTCATCCGGCGCGCCCTGGCCGAGTGCGACGAGGTGGTGGTCGTCAGCTACTCCAACCCCGAGCTCCCCGGGTACCCGGCCGAGCTGCGGGAGCGCTGGCTCGAAGCGCTCTTTCCCGGGGTGCGCAGCCTGGTGGTGACCGGCGAGCGCCTGCGGGAGTGGGTGCCCCCCGGCGCCGGTCCCACGGAGGTCCCGGCCAACGGCGGGCCCGAGATCGACGACCGCCGGTTCTGCGGCTTCCTCTGCCGGCAGGTGCTGGGCGCCACGGTGGACGCGGTCTTCACGAGCGAGGACTACGGGGACGGCTTCGCGGAGGAGCTGACCCGCTACTTCCGGGAGCGGGAGCCGGACGCGCCCCCGGTCACCCACGTCATGGTGGACCGGGCCCGGCGCGAGGTGCCGGTGTCGGGGACCCTGCTGCGCGGCGACGTCCACGCGCACCGGGAGTGGCTGTCGCCCCCGGTCTACGCTTCGTTCGTCCGGCGGGTCTGCCTGCTCGGCGGCGAGTCGACGGGGAAGACGACGCTGTGCGAGGCGCTCGCCCGGGAGCTCGGCACGGAGTGGGTCCCCGAGTTCGGGCGCGAGGTGTGGGTGGAGAAGGGGGGGCGGCTGGACTTCGAAGACATGGAGCGGATCGGACGCGTCCAGGTGGCGAGCGAGGAGGAGGCCGCGCGGCGGGCGAGCCGCTTCGTCTTCTGCGACACCTCGCCGCTGACCACGCTCTTCTACAGCCTGCGCCTGTTCGGCCGCGCCTCGCCGGCGCTGGAGCGGCTGGCGGAGCGCGGGTACGACCTCACGGTGCTCTGCGCGCCCGACTTCGGCTTCGTGCAGGACGGCACCCGGCAGGGAGGGGCGTTCCGCGACCTCCAGCACGAGTGGTACCTCCGGGAGCTGGCCGCCCGGGGCACGCCCTTCCTGCTCGTGACGGGCCCGCTCCAGGAGCGCGCCGCGCGGGTCCTCGCGGCCCTGGGCGGCGGGGAGCCAGGGGAAACCTGCACCGGCGTCGGCGCGTAGGGCTCCGGACACCCGACTCCCGCGCCGCCGCGCTCCCCCCGTCCCCGAATCCCTCTCCATGCAGCCCGTCGCCCATCTCCCGTCCCGGACGCCCTCCCGCGCGCTCCGGGAGGTGTTCCGCTTCGAGATCGCATACCGCCTGCGCAACGCCTCCACCTGGGTGTACGCGGCCCTGCTCGTGGGGGTGCCGTTCCTGATGATGCACGCCATCAACGGGAGCAGCCGCCACCTCAACGCCCCGGAGATGGTGGCGCTCGCCTCGGGCGTGCTGGGGGTGCTGGGGATGGTGGTGTCGGCGGCGCTGTTCGGCGACGCGGCCACCCGCGACGTCCAGACGGGGATGCACCCGCTGGTCTACGCCTCGCCGCTGCGCGAGGCGGAGTACCTCGGCGGCCGCTTCCTCGGCACGCTGGTGGTCAACGCGCTCCTCCTGGTCGGGATCCCGCTGGGGCTCGCGGCCGGATCGCAGATGCCCTACCAGGACGCCCGGATGTTCGGCCCGTTCCAGGCGGGCGCGTACGTGCAGCCGTACCTCCTCCTCCTCCTCCCCACCCTGCTCTTCACCGGCGCGCTCTTCTTCACGGTCGCGGCCCTCAGCCGGCAGATGCTCCCGACGTACCTAGCCGCCGTCGGCCTCGTCGTCTTCTACCTGCTGGTCCCCGACGCGGAGGGCGGCGCGGTGCGCGCGGCGGCGGCGCTGGCGGACCCCTTCGGCGTCGCCCCCCTGAACGCGCTGACGCGGTACTGGACGCCGGCGGAGCTCGACACGCGCCTGATCGGCTTCCCCGCGCTCCTGCTGTGGAACCGCCTTCTCTGGATCTCGGCGGGCGCGGCCATGCTCGCGCTGCTCCGCCTCCGCTTCCGCTTCGCGGACCCCGGGGCCCGCCGGCCGCGGAAGGAGGGTGGACGGGTGGTGGAGCCGGAGCGCGGGCGGACCGGCCCGGTGGCGGTCCCGCCCGTCGCGCGGAGCTTCGGCCCCCGGACCGAGGCGTGGCAGACCGTGGCCGTCGCCCGCCGCTCGCTGGGGGAGATCGCGCGGAGCCGCCCCTTCCTGGTGATCCTGGGCGCCGCGCTCTTCCTGGCCTTCGCCTTCGGCTGGGACGTGGGGGGCGAGGTCTTCGGCACCTCCACCTGGCCCGTCACCCACCTGATCGCCGGGACGGTGCTGAGCGGCCCGACCTCCGTCCTCGTGTCCGTGCTCATCGCCGTCTTCGCCGGCGAGCTGGTGTGGAGGGACCGCGACGTGCGGGTGAGCGAGATCGCCGAGGCCGCCCCGGTCCCGGACCGGGCGCTGCTCCTGGGGCGCTTCCTGGCGCTGCTCGTGATGATCGTGGCGCTCCAGGCGGTGCTCATGGCGGCGGGGGTGCTCCTGCAGGCGCTCCAGGGCTACCACCGCTACGAGATCGGGCTGTACCTGCGCATCCTGTTCGGGATCAAGCTGGCCGACTACGTCCTGTTCGCCGCCCTCGCCATGGCGGTGCACCTGGTCGTGGACCAGAAGGCCATGGGCCACCTCGTCGTGGTGCTCTTCATCCTCTTCACCCGGGTCGCCGGCTCGTTCTTCGGCATCCGGCACAACCTGCTGGTCTACGGCTCCGACCCGGGGTGGATCTACTCGGACATGAACGGCTTCGGCCCGTTCGTGGCCCCGTTCGTCTGGTTCAAGCTGTACTGGGCGGCGTGGGCGCTCCTCCTGGCGGTGGCCGCGAGCCTCTTCCGCGTCCGGGGGAGGGAGGGCGGCCTGCGCGGGCGGATCGGCCTGGCGCGCGAGCGCTTCACGGGCGCGGCGGCGCGCGCGGCCGGGACCGCGGCGGCGCTGGTGCTGGCGCTGGGCGGCTTCATCTTCTACAACACCAACGTCCTGAACGACTACCGCACGCCCCGCGAGTCGGCGGCGCTGCGGGCCGAGTACGAGCGGCGCTACAAGCGGTACGAGGACGCGCCGCAGCCGAGCATCGTCGGCGCGAAGCTGCGCGTGGAGATCCACCCGGGGGAGCGCGCCGTGGACCTCGGCGGCACCTATCTCCTGGTGAACCGGAGCGGCGCGGCGGTCGACTCCGTCCACCTGATCGTCCACCCCGACGTCCGGGCCCGCTCCATCCGGTTCGACCGGCCGGCGCGCCCGGTGCTGGAGGACCGGCGGCTCCAGTACTCCATCCACGCCCTGGAGCGGCCGCTCGCGCCGGGCGACTCGCTGCGCCTCGTCTTCGACGTGGCCTACCGGCCGCGCGGCTTCCCCAACGACGGCGTCCCCACCTCGGTGGCGCGGAACGGGGCCTACTTCGACCGCCGCTGGCTCCCCGTGGTCGGCTACCAGCCGGGCCAGGAGCTGATGGACGAGGAGGAGCGGCGGGAGCAGGGCCTCGGGCCGCGGCCCCCCACCCCCCCCGCCGGCGACCTGGCGGCGCGGCGCTACCGGTCCGGACTCCGCGACGCCGACCTGGTGGAGGTCGACGTGGTCGTCGGGACGGACGGGGACCAGACGGTGGTCACGTCCGGCACGCTGCTCCGGGAGTGGAGGGAGAACGGCCGGCGCTACTTCCACTACCGGACGGAGGCGCCGCTCTCGTTCGGGTCTCCCATCCTCTCCGCCCGGTACGCGGTGCGCCGGGACCGGTGGAACGACGTGGCGCTCCGGGTCTTCCACCACCCCACGCACACCGTCAACGTGGACCGGATGGTCCGGAGCATGAAGGCCTCGCTGGACTACAACTCGCGCCACTTCGGCCCCTACCAGTTCCGGGAGCTGAGGATCGTGGAGTTCCCGCGCTACGCCAGCTTCGCCCGCGCGCACCCGCACACCATCGCGTACTCGGAGGGGAGCAGCTTCCTCACGCGCGTGGGGGAGGGCGACGTGGACCGCCCCTTCTTCGTGACCGCGCACGAGACCGCGCACCAGTGGTGGGGCGGGCAGGTGATGGGCGGCGAGGTGAAGGGCCGGTCGCTCCTCTCGGAGACGCTGGCGCAGTACAGCGCGATGATGGTGATGGAGAAGACGCTCGGGCGGGAGCAGGTCCGCCGCTTCTACGACTACGAGATGGACAACTACCTCCGCGGCCGGCGCGTCTTTGCCAACCGGGAGGTGCCGCTCCTGGAGGTGGAGGGGCAGTCGTACCTGTACTACCACAAGGGCGCGGTGGCCATGTACACCCTGCGCGAGCAGGTGGGCGAGGAGCGGGTGAACGCCGCGCTGCGCCGCTACCTGGAGAAGCACCGCGACGCCGGGCCGCCGTACCCCTCCTCGCTGGAGCTGTACGCGGAGCTGCGGGCCGCCACCCCCGACTCGCTGCACCCGCTGCTGCGGGACCTGTTCGAGGAGATCACGCTCTGGGACGTGCGGACCGAGCGGGCGCGCGCGGAGCCCACCGGCACCGGCGCCTTCCGCGTGACGCTGGCCGTCCACGCGCGGAAGGCGAGGGCCGACAGCCTGGGGAGGGAGACGGAGGTGCCGATGGACGAGTGGGTGGAGGTGGGCGTCTTCGCGGACGGGGGGAGCGGCGGGGGCCCGGGCGAGCCGCTCTACCTGCGGCGGCACCGCGTCCGCGGCGGCGCGCAGACCCTCGTGGTGACGGTCCCGCGGGAGCCGGCGCGGGCGGGGATCGACCCGTACGGGAAGCTGATCCAGCGGGAGCGCGACGACAACCTGGCGGAGGTGGAGCCCGCCGGAAGAGGCCGGTGAGCGCGATCGAGGACGAGTGGCTGTGGGGGTGGGACCCCACGCCGGGGATCGTGTCGGTGTGGGCCGAGCCGGACGGCCGCGCCGTGGTGTGGCGCAGGATCGCGGAGACGGGCGAGCTGGTGCGCGAGGACGAGCGCTACCGCCCCTGGCTCCTCCTGGACCGCCTGGACGACCTCCGCCACCTCGGCGAGGGGCTCGGGCCGGAGGGCGAGCCCGGGGCGCGGGTGTGGTGGCGCGAGCTGGAGGGGGCCGGCGAGCTGCGCTTTCGGGTCTCCGCCGCGGACGGCGCGGCGCTGGCGTCGGCGGTGCTGCGGGGCGCGTCGCGCCGCCTGGGCCGCCCCGTCCCGCACCTGCGCGAGCTCGGCGCCGACCAGGTGCTCGCCCTCCCGCCCGAGGAGCAGTACCTGGTGGCCACCGGGCGGACGTACTTCCGCGGCCTCGCCTTCGACGAGCTGCACCGGCTGCAGTTCGACCTGGAGACCACCGGGCTCGACGCCGCGCGCGACCGCATCTTCATGGTCGCGGTGCGCGGCCCGTCGGGCGAGACGCGAGGTGCTCGAGGCGGACGGGCGACGGCGACGCGGCCGAGGCCGACCTGATCCGGCGGCTGGTGCGAGCGCGGTGCGGGAGGCCGACCCGGACGTGATCGAGAACCACAACCTGCACGGCTTCGACCTGCCCTTCCTCGCCGAGCGGGCGCGCCGCTACGGCGTGCCGCTCGCGCTCGGGCGGCTCGGGCACCTGGGGCTGCGCGAGCGCGCGGCGCGGCGCGGGAGCGTGCGGCGGCGACGCCGGCGGCCGGGTGCGCTTCGTGGCGCCGGGGCGCGAGCTGATCGACACGCTCGACGCGGTGCTGCCGCTACGACTTCTCGGCGCGCGAGCTGCCCGGGCCACGGGCTCAAGGCGGTGGCGCGGCACTTCGGCGTCGCCGGCGCCGGACCGCGAGTACGTTCCCGGGGCGCAGATCCACGACCGTCTATCGGCGCGATCCCGGAGCGCGTGCGGCGCTACGCGAGCGACGACGTGGAGGAGGTCGCCGCGCTCGCCCGCCTCCTGGGCGGCGCGGCGTTCGCGCTGGCGCGCATGGCGCCGCGCCGCTACGAGCGGCTGGCCGACGCCGGCGCCGGCCACGGGCGTGCATCGACCCGCTGCTGGTGCGCGCCTACCTGCGCGCGGGCGCGGCGCTCCCCGCGCACCGGCGCCGGCGACGGCACGCCGCACAGCGGCGCGGCGCTGCACCTGTTCGCGACCGGCGTCGCGCGGCGCGTGGTGAAGGCCGACGTCGCGAGCCTGTACCCGTCGCTCATGCGCGCGCTACCGCATCGGCCCGGCGCGCGACCGCCTCGGCGCGCTGCTCGCGCTGGTCGACCGGCTGGTCGAGCTGCGGCTCGCCGCCAAGGCCGAGCGCGCGGGCGGCGCCGCCCGGCTCGGCGGAGCGCCACACGCACGAGGCGCTCGTCGGCGGCGATGAAGATCGTGGTGAACTCCGCCTACGGCTACCTCGCGGCGGCGGGCGAGCTGACGCGCTTCGCCGACGTCCACGCCGCCAACGAGGTGACGCGCCGCGGCCGCGAGACGCTCGACGCTGATGTGCCGCGAGCTGGCCGCGCGCGGCGTGACGCTGCTCGAGGCGGACACCGACGGCGTCTACTTCGCCGTCCCGGAGGGCGTGGAGCGAGGCGGACGAGCGGCGCGTGGTGGCGGAGGTGGCCGCGCTGCTGCCGCCGCTGGTGCAGCTCGAGTTCGAGGGGCGCTACGCGGCGATGCTGTCGCACGAGCCGAAGAACTACGCGCTGCTCGGCTACGACGGCACGCTGATGCTGCGCGGGCGTCGCCTTCCGCTCGAGCCGCGCCGAGCCGTTCGGCGAGGCGTTCCTGCGCGACGCGCTCGCGCAGGCTGCTCGACGGCGACGTGGCCGGGGTGCGCGAGGCGTACGTCGGCGACGCTGGACGCGCTCCGCCGCCGCGAGCTCCCCACCTACGACGTGTCGTCGCGCGTGCGGCTGACCAAGTCGCCCGCGCCGCTACGCCGAGACGCGCGCGGCGCGGCGCGAGCTGCCGTACGAGGCGGTGCTGGCGAGCGGGCGCACGGCATGGCGCGTGGGCGAGCGGGTGCGGGTGTACCGCACGCAGGGCGGCGGGGCCGCCGTGGTCGCGTCCACCCCCGAGGAAGCCGCCGCGGACGCCGACCCGCGCGACTACGACGTGGAGCACTACGCGCGCGTGCTGCGCAGCGCCTTCGCGACGCGGCTCGCGCGCGCGCTCACGCCGGCCGACTTCGCCGCGGTCTTCGCCGACGCCGACCAGCTGGCGCTCTTCGCGCCCTCGACCGCGGCGATGCGCCCGGTGCTCGTCACGCGCCCGGGGTGAGCCGGTGGCGCCGCAGGTCAGCCGGCGGTCAGGGTCCTAGCAGGCGCAGGTGTAGCGTGACGTGTAACAGTCGCACCCGCTGATCAGCAGGCTGGGGGGGAAGCACGGAGAGGACGTTGCGGCGGCGTCCTGCGCTCCGCCCAGCGAGCGGACGGTCTCCCGGGCGAGGACCAGCTTTCTCTTCAGTACGGGGGTGGCGGGCATGACGAATCTCCTGTGGAAGTGAAAGGCTGAAACGGACCGGTTGGATTCCGACGAACGATGTGGGGCAACGGCCAGTTCCGCAAGCGGCCAGTCGAGTTTGTGAGCGTATTCCCGAAAGCCTTGCCCGGCGATCCGCCGGAGGCCTAAGCTTCACCCCGAGCAGGCCGTACGAGCCGCCTGCCTCCCTCCGACGCCGGCGCAATGCGAAAGATCAACACGCGGAGCTTCCGGCTCGCGACGCGCTCCACCGCCCGCGAGGTCAACCGGCAGATCGTCCTCAACCTGGTGCGCGAGCACCAGCCGATCTCGCGCGCCGAGCTGGCCCGGCGGATGGAGGTGGCCCGGGGCTCGGTGACCCCCCTGGTCAAGGAGCTGCTCGCCGACGGGCTCATCTACGAGGGGTCCATGGGGGACACCTCGCGCGGGCGGAAGCCGACGCTCCTGTACGTGCGGACCCGCGACCGGCTGGCGATCGGGGTGGACGTCCGTTCCAGCCGGACCTCCGTGATCCTGAGCGACTTCGGCGGGCGGGAGATCGCGGTGGAGACGTTCGGCACCCCCCTCTCGCCCCCGGAGCTGGTGGCGGAGCTGGTCCGCCGCATCACCCGCCTGGTGGAGACCCACGGGGAGGTGGGCGAGGTGGAGGGGGTGGGGCTGGTGGTGCCGGGGATGGTGGACCGCTCCACCTCCCTGGTGCTGAACGCGCCCACCCTCGGCTGGCGCGACGTGGACCTGCGGGGGGCCCTGGCCGCCGCCATGAAGCTCCCCGTCCACATCGACCGCGACGCGGTGGCGTGCGCGCTCGCCCACATGTGGCTGAGCCAGGCCGGCGGCGACGGCGTGGACAACTTCGTGTACCTGACCGTCTCCGACGGCGTGGGGACCAGCCTGGTGATCAACGGGCAGGTGGTGCGCGGTCAACGGAGCACCGCCGGCGAGTTCGGGCACGTCACCCTGAGCATGGACGGGCCCCGGTGCGCGTGCGGCTCGCGGGGGTGCCTGGAGGCGTACGCCTCCAACCCCGCCACCATCGCGCGCTACCTGGGCCGGGAGCTGTCGTCCCGCGAAGCGTACGAGCAGCTGCGGGGCGGCGGGCTGGAGATCACCGACATCATCGCGCGGGCGCGCTCCGGCGACGCGGCGGCGGCGGCGGCGCTGCGGGAGACCGGGCGCTACCTGGGGGTGGGGATCGCCAACATCATCAACTCCATCAGCCCGGCCCGGCTGGTGGTGGGCGGCGAGATCACCGCGGCGTGGGACCTGATCGAGCCCGCCGTCCAGGAATCCGTCCGGGAGCGCACCCTCACCGCCGCCTCGGCCGCCACCCCCGTCGTGGTGGAGGCCGGCGACAGCTACCTGCGGCTGCGCGGCGCGTCGGCGCTGGTGGTCGCCCCCCTGTTCGTGGCTCCCCAGGTGGCCTGAGCGGACGCCGCGAGTACGGCTGGCTCGAACGGGCCAGCCGCTTGACGCCACTTCTTTTTACAGCTACTTTCCCGACAGGAAGTGAGCGTTTCCCTGTGACTCGCGGAGGTGCCCGATGAAACGAGAAGCGATTCGCCCCGGCCTCGCAGTGCTGCTCCTGGCCGCGGCCGTGCTCCCCGGCTGCGACGGCAGCGAGCCCGTCGGGACGGTGCGGAGCGAGCTCGCACAGGAGGTCGTGGACATGGGCTTCCGCCCCGACATGATCGTCGAGTTCGAGAACCACTTCCTGGTCGAGGGAGACATCAAGATCCTGAAGGCGGACCTGCAGAAGCGCATGGCAGGGGCGCAGAGGACCGCCGGCCGTCCGGGCGACCCCCGCCCGGTACCAGTGGGTGTCGAACAACCTGGTCGGCGCGTCCAAGGTCAGCAACATCAACGTGTACATCGATCCGTCCGTGCCCAACGACTGGGGCTCCGCCACCCGGGCGGCCATCAACCACTGGAGCAACGTGACGGGCACGGCGGTGCGGTTCGTGGAGATGACCCCCGCCAACATCGTGGTCTCCATGGCCCAGGTGCAGGACAACCCGATCGCGGAGGCCCTTTTCCCGACCTCCGGCGCGGACCCGGGCGGCACGGTGACCATCGACTCCGACTACTCGACGTGGGGCAACAGCTCCCAGAAGGTGTTCGTCATGGTCCACGAGCTGGGCCACACCATCGGGTTCCGCCACACCAACTGGCAGGCGCGCGGCGAGTGCGTGGACTGCGGGATCAACCTCGGCGCCAACCAGGTCAGCGGGACGCCTCAGACCGACGGGTCCTCGGTGATGAACGGCGGGACCGGTGGGACCTCCTGGTCGAGCTTCAGCTCCAACGACCTGCTCGCCATGCGGACCGTCTACCCGTCTCCCGCGGCGCCCACGCTGACCAGCATCGGCACGAACCCCTCCCCGCCCAGGCAGTATCTCTCCTTCACGACCACCGCCACGGGATCGGGGTTCAACCCGGCTTCGGCGGAGATCGTGTTCAAGGGCTCGAGCATGTCGAGCTGCCCCACGGAGTGCGTGATCCCCGGCACCAACTACAGCACGAGGACCTCGACGCAGGTGGTCGGCAACGTCGCCTACAGCATCGCCGGCACGTACAGCGTCTACGTCCGCAACGGTCCCAAGGGGTACCTGTCGTCTCCGCAGCAGATCACGATCCAGCCGTTCTAGCGGACCGGCGCCGGTCCGCCCCCGCGGACCGGCTCCCTCCGTTCTCCCTCCCGCCACGGCCGTGGAGAGCGCACTGGCCGGACCCTCCCCTCCGGGTTAGAATCCTACCATGCTTTCACCCGCATCGCTGTCCGCGCTGCACGCCGCCTTTCCCCGGCTGGCGGAGCCCGTGGACGGCTGGCTGCTCTTCGACTTCCGCGGCATCAACCCGATCATGGCCGCCCTGGTCGGGCCCGAGGTGGTGGGGTCGCGCCGCGCCTTCGTCTTCGTCCCGCGCGAGGGCGACCCGACCGCGCTGGTGCACTCCGTGGACGCGGAGCTGTGGGCCGCGTGGCCGGCGGCCTGGCGCAGGATCGTGTGGGTGCACCGCGACGAGCTGGCCCGCGAGCTGGCCGCGCTGGTCGGCGGGCGGACGGTGGCCATGGAGTACTCCCCCCGCGGCGACGTTCCGTACGGCGACTACGTCCCCGGCGGCATCCTGGAGATGGTGCGCGCCGCCGGCGCCACCCCGGCGTCCTCCACCGAGCTGGTGACGCGCGTCTGCTCGGTGTGGACGGAGGACGACCTGGCCAGCCACCTCCGCGCCGCCGAGGCGGTCGCCGCCATCGCGCGCGGCGCGCTCTCCCTCGCGGGGGAGCGGGCGCGCACCGCGGAGCCCGCCACCGAGCACGAGCTGACCGCGTGGGTGCTGGACGCGTTCGACCGCGCCGGGCTGGTGACCGAGTCGTCCCCCAGCGTGTCGTACGGGGCCAACGCCGCGCGCGTCCACTACGAGGCCACGGCGGAGGGCTCCGCGCCCATCGTCCCCGGCGCGCTCCTCCTCCTGGACCTGTGGGCCAGGGAGCCCGGGGGGGTCTACGCCGACCAGACGTGGATGGCCTCCGTCGGCCCCCCCTCGGAGCGGGCCGTGGAGCTGTGGACCGTGGTGCGCGACGCCCGCGACGCCGCGCTCGACCTGCTGCGCGCCCGGCTGGCGGCGGGCGAGCCGGTCCACGGCGCCGAGGCCGACCGGGCGGCGCGCGCGGTGATCGCCGGAGCCGGCCACGCCGGCCGCATCCTGGGCCGCACCGGCCACTCCATCGACCGCATGGGGCTGCACGGCTTCGGCCCCACCATCGACGACACGGAAAGCTTCGACCTGCGGCTCGTCCTCCCGGGCGTGGGCTTCTCCGTGGAGCCGGGCATCTACGTCCCCGGGGAGATCGGGGTGCGCAGCGAGGTGAACTGCCACGCCCGCGCCGACGGCCTGGACGTCACCCCCGGCGACTACCAGAACGACCTGATCGTGATCTAGCCCGCCCCTTTCCCGCGTTCCATGATCGATCCCCGTCCCTCCCTCCACGCCGCCGCCGCGTCCCGCGCCGGCGTGGGCACGCTCTCGCTCCTCCTGCTGGGGTCCGTCCCCGCGGGCGCGCATCTCACCCTCCGCCTCGACGGCGTCCCCGCCGGCACCCCCGCGGGCGCCGCCGTCTACGTGGCGGGCACCTTCAATCGCTGGAACCCCGCCGACCCGGCCTACCGGCTGGCGGCGCGGGGCAGGGGGTACGCCCTCGCGCTCCCCGACTCCGTCCGCGGGCCGGTGGAGTTCAAGTTCACGCTGGGGTCGTGGGATACGGTGGAGACGGACGCCTCGGGCGGCGCCGTCGCGAACCGCGCCTTCACCGCGCCGGCCGCCGGGGCGGCCGCCTACACCGGGAGCGTCGCGGCGTGGCGCGACCCGGCGACGGCGCCGCGCCCCGCGTCCACCGCCTCGCCGTCGGTGTCGGTGCTGGACGCCGCGTTCGCGATCCCGCAGCTCGGACGGACGCGCCGCGTGTGGATCTATCTCCCCCCCGGCTACGCCGCGTCGGACCGGCGCTACCCCGTGCTCTACATGCAGGACGGGCAGAACGTGTTCGACGCCGCCACCAGCTACGCCGGCGAGTGGGGCGTGGACGAGGCGCTCGACTCCCTGCACGCCGCGGGGGACCCGGGCGTCATCGTGGTGGCCGTGGACAACGGCCAGCAGAGCCGCATCGACGAGTACTCCCCGTGGGCGCACCCGCGGCACGGGGGCGGCGAGGGGGACCGGTACGTGGACTTCCTCGCGGAGACGCTCAAGCCCTGGATCGACCGGCGCTTTCGCACCCTCCCCGGCAGTGAGGCCACCGGGGTGATGGGGTCCAGCATGGGCGGGCTGATCTCGCTCCACGCCGCGCTCCGGCGCCCCGACGTGTTCGGGCGGGTGGGGGTGCTCTCGCCCTCGCTCTGGTTCAGCGATTCCGTGTACGAGGGCGTCCACTCGGCGCGCGCCGGCCAGCGGTGGTACTTCGCCAGCGGTGGGCGGGAGGGGGCGCCGGCGGAACCGGGCGTGGTGGTCCGCGACCAGCAGCGGATGGTCGACGCGCTCGCGGCGGCGGGGCTCCGGGTCGGCACGGACGTCCACGCGTCGGCCCCGGAGGACGGGGAGCACGCCGAGTGGTTCTGGCGTCGCGAGTTCCCGGCCGCGTACCGGTGGCTGTTCGAGCGCCCGTAGTACTCGCTCACCGCCCCGCGATGGCGGCCAGGTAGCGCGCGGCCGAGCGCGCCATGGCGGCCTTGGCGTCCCGCTCCACGTGCAGGTCCCACCAGGCCCCGTATACGCGGTCGTACTCCAGCGGCTCCGTCGCGGCGACGATCCGCGCCACGCTCGCCGCGTCCAGCGGGATCAGGTTGGGGTAGCTGCGCATGAAGCTGACGTGACGCCGGTCGGGCACCACCTGGATCACGTCGCCGGTGAGGAGCGCGCCGCGCCCCTCCGCGCCGGCGGGCCAGTGCAGCACCGTCCCCCCCTCGAAGTGCCCGCCGCAGCGCACCAGCCTCACCTCCTCCAGCCCCAGGTCGTCCAGGCCGCGCGTCTCCCCCTCCCAGAAGCGGACCGCCGGGTCGGGGCGCATCACCCACTCCCGGTCGTCGGCGTGGAGGAGAACCGGGCACCCGAGCTCGCGCGCCCACTCCACCATGGTCGTGTAGTAGTGCGGGTGCGAGATCGCGACGGCCCGGAGCCCGCCGAGCGCGCGGACCACGTCCGCGGTGCCGTCGTCCAGCAGCGCGATGCAGTCCCAGAGCACGTTCCCGCCGGGTGTGCGCACCAGGAGGGCGCGCTGGCCGATCGCGAAGCTCGGCTCCGTGCCGATCCCGTAGAGGTCCGGCTCGATGCGCTGGACCACGTTGCGGTGCGTCCGCCGGAGCGCTTCCAGCGTGGTCCACCGCTGCCCCTCCGGGGGGACCCACTGCCGCTCGTCCTCGCAGACCGGGCAGGCGGCCGGCACGGCGGCCGACGCGGCGAACTGGGTGCCGCAGGTGGCGCAGATGGAGTGCTGCATGCGTCCGTGGGCGAGGTGCGGGGGATCGGCGGACCGCCTCCGCGCTATTATATTGTGGGATGATCTCCGTATCCAACCTATCGAAAGAGTTCGGCGACCGGGTCCTGTTCGCCGACGCATCGTTCCAGCTCAATCCGGGAGAGCGCTACGGCATCGTGGGCGCCAACGGGTCGGGCAAGACCACGCTCCTCAGCATCCTGAGCGGCGACGCCCCGGCCAGCGGCGGCACCGTCTCCATACCGAAGTCGGCGCGGCTGGGAGTGCTGCGCCAGGACCAGTTCCTCTACGAGGACCAGGAGGTCCTGGGCGTGGCGCTGATGGGGAACCCGGAGCTGTGGGACGCCATGGTGGAGAAGGAGGCGCTCCTCGCCCGGGCCCACGAGCACTTCGACGCCGACCGCTTCTCGGAGCTGGAGGAGACGGTGCAGCGGCACGACGGCTACACCGCCGAGGCCCGCGCCGCCACCATCCTGGAGGGGCTCGGCCTCCCCGCGGAGGTGCACCGCAAGCCGCTCTCCACCCTCTCCGGCGGCTTCAAGCTCCGGGTGCTCCTGGCCCAGGTGCTGGCGGGCGCCCCGGACGTGCTCCTCCTGGACGAGCCCACCAACCACCTGGACATCCTCTCCATCCGCTGGCTGGAGCTGTTCCTCCAGGACTTCGAGGGCCCGGTCGCGGTGATCTCGCACGACCACCGCTTCCTGGACAACGTGGCCACTCACATCCTGGACGTGGACTACCAGACGGCCACGCTCTACCGGGGGAACTACACCTCCTTCCTGGAGCAGAAGGTGGAGGACCGGGAGCGGAAGGAGAAGGAGATCGAGGGGCGGCAGAAGGAGATCGCCCACCACCAGAAGTTCGTGGACCGCTTCAAGGCCAAGGCGAGCAAGGCCCGGCAGGCGCAGAGCAAGCTGCGCATGATCGAGCGCAAGGCGGAGGAGCTGGAGGAGCTCCCCGGGAGCTCGCGGCGCTACCCCAAGTTCCGCTTCGAGCAGCGGCGCGAGAGCGGGCGCGACGTGCTCAAGATCAAGGGGATCAGGAAGGCGTTCGGGGAGAAGGAGGTGCTTCCCGGGGTGGACCTCCACGTCCGCCGGGGCGACCGTCTGGTGATCATGGGGCCCAACGGGATCGGCAAGTCCACGCTCCTCAAGATCATCATGGGCGAGCTGCAGCCCGACGCGGGGGAGGTGGAGTGGGGGTACGAGGCGCACCGGGGCTACTTCGCGCAGGACCACCACGAGCAGCTGGGCGACCTGGGGGGTACGGCGGAGCAGTGGCTCTGGAACTTCTGCCCGGGGAAGGACCGCGGCTTCGTGCGCTGGCACCTGGGGCTGATGCTCTTCTCGGGCGACGACGGCGAGAAGCGCCTCTCGGCCCTCTCGGGGGGCGAGGCGGCGCGGCTGGTGTTCAGCCGGCTGGCGCTGGAGCAGCCCAACGTGCTGGTGCTGGACGAGCCCACCAACCACCTGGACCTGGAGTCGATCGAGGCGCTGGTGGCGGGGCTGCGGAACTACGAGGGGACGCTGATCCTGGTGTCGCACGACCGGTGGTTCGTGGGCCAGCTCGCCACGCGGGTGCTGGAGATCAGTCCCTCGGGGATCCGCGACTACATGGGCACCTACGAGGAGTACGTCCACGCCTGCGGCGACGACCACCTGGACGCGGACACGGTGGTGCTCAAGGCGAAGCGCGAGGACAGGAAGGGGCGGAAGACGGAGCCGGTGGGGTGACGGGGGGGCGGGGCCGCGGCACTCCACGGCTGGGTCCGACTCTCGGTTCGGAGGCGGGGAAGCTAAGGCCGTCCGGGAGGACGAAGGCCGGGGTCCCTCCGCCGCCTGCGCGGAACGAGCTCGGCCGCCATGAATGCCAGGGCGGCTCCGGCCACGATCCCCGCTACATCGTGCCAGTCGAAGTAGTGTCCTTGTCCGCGATCCTGCTCGATCTCGCGCAGCAGCTGCCCCCCGAGAACGGCCAGGCACCCACCACGGAAGCTGCCCGAGCCCGGCTCCGCCCAGGCCGCCATCATGCAGACGAGCGCGAAGGCGGCAAGGAAGCTTGGCGTCCAGTCGAGAACGCTTCTGCCCGGCACGGCGTGTACATACGCCCAGGGACGGATCCACAACTGGACGACCCGAGTCACCCCGATACTCAAGCCGAAGGCGGACAGCCAGATCCACTTTCTACTCATGTCTCACTCTCCGACGTGCTCGCCGAATACCGAGCCCGGCGGTGAATCGGCAGGGTGTGCGTGGCGGGGTGATCGGTCGGAGGGCGTGCGGGACGCGGTCATGTACTGCCGTGCTGGTCGATAAGCCGGACGGAAGCTGCGCACCCCAAGCGCGGAGCGCAAGGATCATTGCCCCACCGATACTCCCTGATCGGGTCCGCCGGGCTCCATGGCTCCAGCAGCCGAGTCCACGGACGGAGCGGCTCCGCCGGGCCGGGTGAGGCGGCTTTGACGCACCGCGACGCGGTCGCCCTGCTCCGGGCCGCAGTGTCCTCGGCGGAGGGCGAGACGTGGGCGGACCTGGGTGCGGGTACCGGTACCTTCACGCGAGCGCTCACGGCGCTGCTGGGGCCGGAGGGGCGCGTCTTCGCGGTGGACGCCGACGGCGGGGCGCTCGACGCCGTCCGCGCCTGGGCCGCGACGGCCCACGGCGCTACCGCCGTCACGGTCGTCCACGCGGACGTCACGGGTCCGCTGGAGCTGCCGCCGCTGGACGGCGTGGTCATGGCGAACGTGCTCCACTTCGTGCGCGACGCGGAGCCCTCCCTGGCGCTCGCGTCGTCGTACCTGCGGCCGGGCGGGCGCCTGGTGCTGATCGAGTACGAGGGGCGGCGGCCGGGGCCGTGGACGCCGTACCCGGTCTCCGCCGCGCGCTTCCGCGACCTGGCCGCCGCTGCGGGGCTGTCGCCGCCGGAGGTGGTGGCGAGGCGCCCCTCCGCGTTCGGTGGGGAGATCTACGTAGCCGTGGCGGCGCGGAATCGGATCGGATGAAGCCCCCGGGAGCGAGTCTCCCGGGGGCTTCGTTCATCCCCGCTGCGCTCTCTCCATCTCCCAGGTGATCGGGACCGACATGAAGTACGGCACCGGGCAGCCCCCCTGCCGCGCCGGGCGGAAGCGCATCCCCCTGACCACGGTGTAGGTGGCGAGGTCGAGCTCGTGGTAGGTGGACCCGCGAACCAGCCGTATATTGCCCATGGTCCCCGACGTGTCGATCAGGGCCGCCACTTCGGCCGTTCCGCCCACGCCCGCGTCACGCAGCGCGCCGGGATACAGCGTCTTGAAGAGCCGGGCGACCTCGCTGCGGTTGTCGAGCCTCGGAGGGGTGTCGTACGGCGTCAGCACCAGGCTGTCCGCGGCCCGGCCGCGCACGCGGAGGGTGTGCAGCGAGTCGAATGCCGCGGCGAGGCCCGCGTCGTCCGCCGGGAGGGCGGCGGAGGCGCACGACGGGGGCGGGGACCCGGAAGCCGGTCCGGCGGCCGAGGCGCAGGCGGCGAGGAGGGTGAGGGCGCCCGCGAGCGCCAGGGAGCGGGTGGGGCCGGATGTCGTCATGG
This sequence comes from uncultured Gemmatimonadales bacterium, assembly GCA_963733105.1. GTDB lineage: Bacteria > Gemmatimonadota > Gemmatimonadetes > Longimicrobiales > Longimicrobiaceae > JAFAYN01. The sequence continues at coordinate 607,336 of CAVTCB010000024.1, forward strand.
TCGCGAGGATGGGAAGAGGTCGGGAGGAGGTGCGGGGCGGGAAGCTTCTCGCGGCCGAATAGTACCTGCCGCCGACCGCGGCTCCAAGAAAAACTGTTTCCGGGCGGAATCCGTTCCGCGCCGGGAGCGGGCGCGCTACCTTGGTGACGGCCACCCTCCCCGCGTCCACCTCCGCCTCCGATCCCGTGACCCCTCCCCCCGACCTGGTCCTCCGCGCCCGCCGCGTGGTGCTCCCGGACGGGGTCCGCCCCGCGAGCGTCCACGTCGCGAATGGCCGGATCGCCTCCGTGGGCGGCTACGACCAGGCGGGCGGCGCGCCGCTGGTGGACCTCGGGGACGCGGTGCTGATGCCGGGGCTGGTGGACACGCACGTCCACCTCAACGAGCCCGGGCGCACGGAGTGGGAGGGGTTCGAGACCGGCGACGCGCGCCGCGGCGGCCGGCGGCGTCACCACGCTGGTGGAGATGCCGCTCAACGCCGTCCCCGCCACCACCACGCTGCGGGGCTTCCGCGCCAAGCTGGAGGCCGCGGCGGGGAAGTGCAGCGTGGACGTGGGCTTCTGGGGCGGCGTGGTCCCCGGCAACGCCGGCGGAGCTGCCCCGGCTGTGGGAGGCGGGCGTGCTCGGCTTCAAGTGCTTCCTGGTCGCCCTCGGGCGTGGACGAGTTCGAGCACGTGGGCGAGGCCGACCTGCGCCGGGCCATGCCCGTGCTGGCGCGCCTGGGCGCGCCGCTCCTGGTGCACGCCGAGCTCCCGGAGGCGCTGGAGCGCGCCGCCGCGGAGGTGGAGGGCCGCGACCGGCGCGCCTACGCCACCTGGCTCCGCTCCCGCCCGCCCGAGGCGGAGACGGAGGCGGTGGAGCTGCTGCTCCGCCTGTGCCGCGAGTACGGGACGCGGGTGCACGTGGTCCACGTCGCCACCGCCGCGGCGGTCCCGCTGCTGCGCGCGGCGCGGGCCGACGGGCTCCCGGTCACGGCCGAGACCTGCCCGCACTACCTCCACTTCGCCGCGGAGGAGATCGCCGACGGGGCCACGGAGTGGAAGTGCGCGCCGCCCATCCGCGGCCGGGCCGAGCGTGAAGGCCTCTGGGAGGCGCTCGCCGCGGGCGACCTGGAGCTGGTGGCCTCCGACCACTCGCCGTGCCCGCCGGAGATGAAGGAGCGGGGAAGCGGGGACTGGTTCGACGCCTGGGGCGGGATCGCCTCTCTCCAGCTGGGGCTCCCGGTGACGTGGACCGGCGCGCGGGCGCGGGGCATGGGGCCGGAGCGGATCGCGGAGTGGATGGGCGCGGCGCCGGCGCGGCTCGCGGGGCTGGAGCGGCGCAAGGGCGCCATCGCCCCCGGCCGCGACGCCGACCTGGTGGTGTGGGACCCGGACGGGGAGACGCGCGTGGACCCCGCGGCGCTCCACCACCGGCACGCGCTCACGCCGTACGCGGGCGGCGTCTTTGCCGGCGAGGTGCTGGCGACGTACGTTCGTGGGACCCTGGTGTACGACCGCGGCCGGTTCCCGGCGGAGCCGGCCGGCCGCATCCTCCTCCGCGACCCCCGATGACCGACTTCCTGGACCTCCCCGACCTGGCGTCGGAGCGCCTGGGCGGCGCCGTGCTGGCCGCCAGCGACGAGTTCTTCGCGCCCAAGGAGGGGCTGCTGAAGCCCGCCCCCGCCGAGTGGCGCGAGGGCGAGTACACGGAGCGCGGGAAGTGGATGGACGGGTGGGAGACCCGCCGCCACTCCCCGGACCACGACTGGGCGCTGGTGCGGCTGGGAGCCCCGGGGATCGTCCGGGGACTGGTGGTGGACACCTCCTGGTTCCGCGGCAACTTCCCCGAGGCGTGCTCGGTGGAGGCCTGCTCCCTCCCCGGGACCCTCTCGGCGGAGGAGCTGGCGGGGGCGGAGTGGACGGAGATCCTCCCCCGCTCGCCGCTCCGGGGGGACCACCGCAACCTCTTCCCGGTGGAGCACGGCGGGCGCGCCACGCACCTCCGCCTCAACATCTTCCCCGACGGCGGGGTGGCGCGCCTGCGGGTGCACGGCGAGGTGGTGCCGGAGTGGACCCGCTTCGCGCGCGACGGGGGCGAGGTGGACCTGGCGGCGCTGGAAAACGGGGGGTGGGTGGTGTCGTGCAGCGACATGTTCTTCGGCCACCGGCAGAACCTGATCCTCCCCGGGCGCTCGCTCTTCATGGGCGACGGCTGGGAGACGCGCCGCCGCCGCGGCCCCGGCCACGACTGGAGCGTCGTCCGCCTGGCCGCGCCCGGCTCGGTCCACCGGGTGGAGATCGACACGGACCACTTCAAGGGGAACGCGCCGGAGCGCTGCACGCTGGAGGGCGTCCACCTCCCGGGCGCGGACGCCGCGGCCCTGGAAGACCCCTCCGCGCCCTGGGCTCCGCTCCTCCCGGAGACCCGGCTCCACCCCCACGCCCGGCACCGCTTCGAGGACGAGGTGGCCTCGGTCGGTCCCCTGACGCACGTGCGGCTGCGCATCTTCCCGTGCGGCGGGATCGCTCGGCTGCGGATCTTCGGCACCCTCCTCTCCGCCCTCCCGTGAGCGGCCTGGAGCGCCTGAACGCGCTCCCGCCGGAGGAGGCGGAGCGGGAGCTGCTCACCTGCTGCGGATCGCGGGAGTGGGCGCGCAGGGTGGCCGCGGCGCGCCCCTTCGCCTCCGTGCTGGCGCTCCTGGAGCGCGCGGACGCCGTCTGGTGGGCGCTGGACGAGGCGGAGTGGCGCGAGGCGTTCCGCAGCCACCCCAGGATCGGCGAGAGGAAGGCGGAGGCGGGGCAGACCGACCGCGAGCGCGCCTGGTCCGCGGGGGAGCAGGCGGGGATGCTCTCCGCCGCGGAGGCGACGCAGCGGGCGCTCGCCGAGGGGAACCGGGCGTACGAGGCCCGCTTCGGCTGGATCTACATCGTCTGCGCGACGGGGAAGAGCGCGGACGAGATGCTGGAGCTGCTGGAGCGCCGCCTGCAGAACGACCCCGCCGCCGAGATCCGCGCCGCGGCGGAGGAGCAGCGCCGGATCACCCGGCTGCGGCTGGAGAAGCTGCTGGGGTGAGGCACCCCCCACCCCCGGCCCCTCCCCCACAAGGGGGGAGGGGAGCACGGCAACTGCGGATACGGCAAGCAGTTGCGTGAGGGATGCGAGCCCGAAGGGGCGAGACCCCGCGCAGTTTGCGGGGGCTCGACTCCGTTAAGCACGGTTGTATCGTGCTTTACGGAGCCGCAGCCCGACCCCCGCGCCAGCGGGGGGCACGCCCGAACCCTCGAGACCCGCCAGACGAATGAGCGCGATCACGACGCACGTGCTGGACACCGCCCGGGGACGCCCGGCCGCCGGGGTCGCCATCCGCCTGGAGCGCGATGCCCGGGTGCTGGGGAGCGGTGCCACCGACGACGACGGCCGCCTGCGCGACCTCCTCCCCGCCGGCGAGCCGCTGGAGCCGGGAGCGTACCGCCTGGTGTTCGACACGGGAGCCTACTTCGCGGCGCAGGGGACGGAGGCGTTCTACCCGCAGGTGGCCGTCGACTTCGAGGTCCGCGACGGCGCGCAGCACCACCACGTCCCGCTCCTGCTGAGCCCGTTCGGCTACTCCACCTACCGGGGGAGCTGACCCGTGGGGGAGCTGCTGGACCTGGTGCTCCGCTGGATGCACGTGGTCGCGGGGATCATGTGGATCGGCAACTCGCTGCTGTGGAACTGGATCGACCGCAACCTCCTCCCCTCGAAGGCGGGGAAGGAGGACGTGGCGGGGGAGATCTGGCTGCTGCACAGCGGGGCCTTCTACTTCATGGAGAAGGACCTCGGCGGGTGGGACCGCGACCGGCCGCTGCACTGGTTCAAGTGGCAGGCGTACACCACCTGGCTCACGGGCGCGGCGCTCCTGGGGGTGGTGTACTACGCGAGCGGCGGGGCGCTGATGGTGGACCCGGCGGTCCGCGACCTCACCCCGGCCGCCGCCGTGGCGGTGGGCGCGGGGACCATCGTGGGGGCGTGGCTGGCGTACGACCTCTTCCTCGGCCGGGCGATCGCGCGCACGGGGCGGGCGGGGGGGGCGGCGGGCTTCGCGCTGGTGCTGGGGGTGGGCTTCGGGCTGACGCAGCTCCTGAGCGGGCGCGCGGCGTTCCTGCACGTGGGGGCGATGCTGGGGACGTTGATGGCGGGGAACGTGTTCCGCGTCATCATGCCCTCGCAGCGGCTGCTGGTGGCCGCCGTGGAGCGCGGGGAGCGGCCGGACCCGGAGCCGGCGAAGCGCGCCAAGGAGCGGTCGATCCACAACAACTACATGACCTTCCCGGTCATCGCGCTGATGCTGAGCAGCCACTTCCCGGGGCTGTACGGGGGGCGGCTGGCCTGGCTGGTGCTGGGGGTGCTGGTGCTCTCCGGCGCGGCGGTGCGCCACGTCCTCAACGTCCGCTTCACCTTCCCGCGCTGGAAGCCCGCGCTGGCGGCGACCTTCGCGGCGTCGCTGGCGGCGCTCGCCCTGCTCACGGTGCGCCCGTCCCCGCGCGCGGCGGCCGGCACCGCGGGCGGCGGCCGGGTGGGCTTCGCCGAGGCGAACGCGGTGATCCAGAAGCGGTGCGCGGTGTGCCACTCGGCGGACGCGGCGGACCGCACCTTCGGCGTGGCGCCGGCGGGGGTGGCGTTCGACACGCCGGAGCAGATCCGCGCCCGGGTGGACCGCATCCGCGCCCGCGCGGTGGACACCGGCACCATGCCGCCGGCCAACAAGACGTTCATGACGCCGGAGGAGCGCGCGCTGCTGGGGCGCTGGATCGCGCAGGGTGCGCCGCTGGAGTAGGCGCGGGCCGCGCATGCATCCTGCGTTCCGGGTGGTCCCATGACCCAGAACGCCCTCGACCCGATCCGCGACCCGGAGCGCCTCGCCCGACTGCGGGCCACCGCGCTGCTGGACGCGCCGGCGGACGGCGCGTTCGACCGGCTGACGCGGCTGGCCTCCCGGCTGCTGGACGCGCCGGTCGCCACGGTGACGCTGGTGGACGTGGACCGGCAGTTCTACGTGAGCTGCGCCGGCGTCCCCGAGCCGCTCGCCAGCGCGCGGGAGACCCCGCTGGAGATGTCGTTCTGCAGGCACACGGTGGTGCTCGGGAAGCCGCTCGTCGTCGCCGACACCCGCGGGCACCCCGTCGTGGGCGACAACCCGGCGATCGAGGGGATGGGGGTGCTGGCGTACGCGGGGATCCCGCTCCTCACCACGGACGGGTACGCGCTCGGCACGCTGTGCGTGATGGATTTCGTGACGCGCGACTGGACGGAGGAGCAGGTGTCCAGCCTGGCCGACCTGGCCGCTTCGGTGAGCACGGAGATCGAGCTGCGGATGGACATCGCGGAGCGCATGCGGGTGGAGGAGGCGCTCCACCGGGCGGTGCGCCTGCGCGACGAGGTGCTGGGGATCGTCTCGCACGACCTGCGGAACCCGGTGCACACGGTGTCGCTCAGCGCGGGCTTCCTGCTGGACGTCCTCCCGGAGGGCGGGGAGGAGGAGCCGGTGCGGAAGCAGCTCGGGATCATCCGCCGGGCGGCGGACCAGATGGACCGCCTGATCCGCGACCTGCTCGACGTGGCGGGGATCGCGTCCGGCCACCTGTCGCTGGAGCGGTACCCGCAGGACGCGGGGGCGCTGCTGCGGGCGGCGTGCGAGACGCTGCAGCCCCTGGCGCGGGAGAAGGGGCTCCGCCTGGAGGCCCGCGCGGCGGCGGGCGCGCTCCCGGTGCGGGTGGACGGCGACCGCATCCAGCAGGTGCTGTCCAACCTGGCGGGGAACGCGTTCAAGTTCACCCCGGAGGGCGGCACGGTCACCGTGAGCCTGGAGGCGGGGGAGGGGGAGGCGCGGTTCTCGGTGGCGGACACCGGGCCGGGGATTCCTGCGGCGCAGCTCCCGCACGTGTTCGAGCAGTTCTGGCAGGCGAGCGGCGCGGGCCGGCACGGCGCAGGCCTGGGGCTCGCCATCGCGCGGGGGATCGTGGAAGCGCACGGGGGCGGGATCGGGGTGGAGAGCGCCGTGGGCGAGGGGACGACGTTCTCCTTCACCGTTCCCCTGGACGACGCCTGAGCCGTACATCTCACCAACGGAGGGTTCACGATGGAGCCGCACGAGAACAAGAAGATCGACCTGAGCAAGGCCGTGGCCGCCCACGAGCAGGCGGAGGCGGCGCTCTCGGACCTGATCCTGGCGGCGCCCAGCCCTCGCTACGAGCAGATGCTGGAGCGGGTGCAGCGCAACCTGGAGGAGCTGCGCGCGGAGACCGCGAAGAGCGCTCCCTGAGCCGTGGCGATCTGGCGTCGCGACCCGCCCCGTCCGGAGCCGGACGACGACCGGACGCTGCTCTGGGAGGGGCCGCAGCCGCAGACCGCTCCTCCGGCAGCGGAGGAGCGGCCCCGGAAGAAGCGGGGCGTCGCCTGGCGCCTGGCGAGGGCGGCGCTGCTCGTCCTCCTGGGGTACTACGTGCTCTGCCTGGTGCTGCTGGTGGTGTACCGCTTCGTCCCCCCGCCGACGACGGGGGTGCAGGTGGAGCGCAGGGTGGGGGCGTGGATCGGGGGGGAGGAGTACGAGCCGAGGAAGGAGTTCGTGGCCTTCGACGACCTGCCGCGGCACGTGTGGCGCGCGGTGGTGGCGGCGGAGGACGGGGACTTCTGGAACCACGACGGCTTCGACTGGGAGGAGATGCGGAGCGCGGGGGAGGACGCGAAGGGGGGCGGGCGGATGCGCGGCGCGTCCACCCTCACGCAGCAGCTGATGAAGAACCTCTTCGGGTGCACCTGCCGCAACCCGGTGCGCAAGCTCTACGACCTGGCGCTGACGCCGGCGGCGGAGCTGATCCTGGGGAAGGAGCGCATCCTGGAGCTGTACCTGAACCAGGTGGAGTGGGGTCCCGGCGTGTTCGGGATCGACGCCGCGGCGCGGCACCACTACGACGTGGGCGCCCGGAAGCTCACGCGTACGCAGGCCGCCGGACTGGCCGCGCTCCTTCCCAACCCGCGCCAGCGCACCCCCGCGAACACGCGGTGGTACCGGGGGGAGATCCTGCGGCGGATGCGTTTCAGGGGGTGGTGAGGGAGCTCTCGCAGGCAGGATCGCAGGGGCGAATCGTTTTTCTGGCGCAGCACTATTCGGACATTATATTGTGGCGGAGAGGCCTCTCGAACGATGAAGGCCGATATCGATCCACGGAGGTCCGATCCATGGTCGCTTCCATCACCCGTATCATCTGGTACGTCGAAGCGTCCCGCGCGGACATCTACCGCGCGCTCCTCGACGCGCGGGCGGTCACGAACTGGATGGTGCCGGCCGGGATGACCGGCCACGTGCACGAGTTCGACGCCCGCGAAGGCGGCCGGTTCCGCGTATCGCTCACGTACGCCTCGCCCACCGGGACGGGGAAGACCACCATGCACACCGACACGTACCTCGGCCGCTTCGTCGAGCTGGTGCCGGACGAGCGGGTGGAGGAGGAGCTGGAGTTCGAGACGGACAATCCCGCGATGCGCAACGAGATGAGGGTCGCGTTCACGCTCCTCGACGCGGACGGCGGCACGGACGTGCTCGCCGTGCACGAGAACGCGCTGCCCGGCGTCACGCCCGCCGACAACGAGGCCGGCTGGCGGATCGTGCTCGGGAAGCTCGCGAGGCTGGTCGAGGCGGGCCGGAAGACGTAGGAGGAAGGAGGCTTCGTTCCGGACGGTCAGACGTCGGGGGGCCGTCCGACCCGCTCCTGCCGTGACGCGAGCACGCGCAGGAACGAGCGCCCCTCCAGCTCCTCCCGCGTCAGCCCCGTCCCCTCCCGCACCTCCGCCTCGTCGAAGGCGCCGCAGGCGATCCCCCGGAGGAAGTAGTTCAGCAGCGCCTGCCCGGCGTGCGGGTCGTCGAAGGCGTCGCCGGCCTGCGCGGCCCTGTCCAGGAAGCCGCGGAGGCGCCGGGCCGCCGCGCCCTGCCCGGCCAGGAAGAACGCGAACACGGCGGCGAAGCGCGTGGGGAGCTGCGCCGGGTGCAGGTCCCACCCCTGGTAGAAGCCGTGGACGAGCGAGTGCCCCACGTCCTCGAAGTGCATCCTCCAGGCGCCGTGCACCGCCTCCCGGTTCTCCCGCCGCTGGGCGTCCGTGAGCTGCGCCCCCTCGTGCACCGGGACGGGGAGGACGGCCGTGGAGCCGTCCGAGAGCCAGATCCCCGTCCCCGCGAGCGCCACCTGCATCACGTGCCGCGCGAAGTCGCACGCCCGGTGGCGCATGCGCTGGTGCGCGGCCGTGATCCCCACCCCCGACGTGTAGTCGTAGGTGCCGAAGTGCGCCCCCGTCAGGCGCCCGCGCGCCGCGTCCACGAAGGCCGGGAGCGGCGTGCGCCCGTCCGCGCCGATGGTCGCCTGCGGCACCTCCACCATCAGCTCGAAGCGGAGCGTCCCCTCCGCCAGCCCGCGCCGCGCCTCCAGCAGCTCCAGCACGTCCGCGAAGAACGCCGCCTGCTCCGGCACCGTCACCTTGGGCACCGTCAGCACGAGCCCGGGCGGGAGCCGGCCCCCCGTCGCCTCCAGCAGCCGCGTCGTGAACAGGTCCAGCGTGCGGACGCTGCGCCCGCGCATCTCCTCGTTCAGCGGCTTCAGGCGCAGCCCCACGTACGCCGGGAGCGTCCCCGCCTCCATCCCCCGGGCCGTCTCCTCCGCCGCGGAAACGGCCGTCGCGTCCTCCTCCGCGTCGGGGCGGACGCCGTACCCGTCCTCGAAGTCCAGCCGCAGGTCCTCCACCGGCTCGCGCCCCAGCTTCTCCACCACCCGCCCGTACAGCGCCTCCGCCGCGTCGTCCGCGGGGATGCCGAGCGCACGCGCGAAGTCGTCCGGCGCCGGGGCATGGTCGCGCAGCGCCCGCAGCGCCGCCTCCCCGTGCGCGGGCGCCGAGTCGTGCCGGAAGTGCTGCGCGCCCGTGTACACCGTGTGCACCGGCTGCCGGAGCGCCGACTCGCCCGGGTAGCGCGCCGCGAACGCCAGGTTCGCCGGCCGCAGCCGCGCCGCGGCTTCTTCCAGTGCCGCGTCGTCGAGGGATCGGACCGGGTCCATGTCGTCTCCGCTCACCCGTTGTAGATGATCCCCCGGCTCGTGCGGTACAGCTCCAGCACCGCGTTGGCCTCCTCGCGGAGCACCCCGTGCACGATCTCGATCCCGCGCGCCTCCAGGTACGCGTGCGACTCCGGGAAGACCGGGCCCTCCTCGAAGTTCAGCCGGCGCGCGTCGTCGCGGTGCGCGCCGCACACCACCCGCCGCACCCCGCTCCAGAGCGTCGCCCCCAGGCACATGGCGCACGGCTCGCACGAGGTCACCAGCTCGTAGCCGGGGCCGCCCTCCGAGCGCAGCGAGAAGGACCCCAGCCGCGCCTGCGCCATCATGAACGCCACCATCTCGCCGTGCAGCGTGCAGTTGTTCAGCCGCACCACGCTGTTCATCCCCACCGCCACCAGCGCCCCCGTCTCCGCCTCGAAGACCGCCGCGCCGAAGGGGCCCCCCGTGCCGCGCACCACGTTCTCGCGCGACAGCTCGATGGCGAGGCGCATCCGCTCCTCGTCCGTGGCGTAGCGGCGGTCCCAGTCGACCAGGGTCTCCACCCAGTCGGGGTAGTCGATGCGGAGGGGGGGGATCTGCATGTCCGGGGGGCGTGGAGGGGGCGGTGGACTGCGCTCCCGTACCATAGCCGCCCGGCCCCGTGGCGACAAGCGAGGCCCGCGCCCGATTGCGCTCCGCCGAAAAATCCTTATCTGTTCCAGGAGCCGCCGTCTTCCACCCTCCCCACACACACTGGGCCCGCATGACCCCTGCCGTCGGCCGGAGCGTCTCACGCAAGGACGGGATGCCCAAGACCACGGGCGCCGCGCGGTACGTGGACGACCTCAGCTTCCCGGGGATGCTGTACGGGCGGACCGTCCGCGCCACCATCCCGAAGGGCCGCATCCTCTCCATCCACCTGGACTTCGCCCCCGAGGGGTTCACGGTGGTGGACTGGCGCGACATCCCCGGTCCGCGCTGCAACTTCGTCGCGCTCATCGAGGACGACCAGCCGTTCCTGGTGAAGGAGGAGGTCAACCACCTCGCCGAGCCCGTCCTCCTCCTGGCGCACGCCGACCGCGAGCGGCTGGCGGCGGCCACGGTGCGCATCGAGTACGAGGCCGCCGAGCCGGTGCTCGACCCCGAGCGCTCGCCCACGGTCTTCAAGGAGATCCGCATCCGCAAGGGCGACGTGGACGCGGCGATGGCGGGCGCCGATCGGGTGGTGGAGGGGACGTACCGCACCGGGCTCCAGGAGCACGTCTACATCGAGACCAACGGCGTCATCGCCGTGCCGGAGGCCGGGGGGATGACCATCCACGGCTCCATGCAGTGTCCCTACTACGTCCACAAGGCCATCAAGCACCTCCTCCAGCTCCCCGACGACCGCGTGCGCGTGGTGCAGACGGAGACGGGCGGCGGGTTCGGGGGGAAGGAGGAGTACCCCAACATCCTGGCCGGGCACGCGGCGCTCCTGGCGCGCAAGTCGGGGCGGCCGGTGAAGATGGTGTACGACCGCACCGAGGACATGCTCGCCACCACCAAGCGGCACCCCTCCGTCGTCCGCCACCGCACCGGCGTCACGCGCGACGGGCGGCTGGTGGCGATGGAGATCGACGTGCTGATGGACGGCGGCGCCTACGTCACCCTCAGCCCCGTGGTGCTGTCGCGCGGGTGCATCCACGCCGCCGGGCCCTACCGCTGCGACCACACGCGCATCACCGGGCGCGTGGTGATGACCAACACCCCCCCCAACGGCGCCTTCCGCGGCTTCGGCGCCCCGCAGACGCAGTTCGCCACCGAGGTGCACATGGACCGCGTGGCCGAGGCGCTGGGGATGGACCCGGTGCGGCTGCGCGAGATCAACGCCCTCCGCCCCGGCGACACCACCGCCACCGGGCAGACCATGGGGGAGGACTGCAGCGCGCTGGAGGCGCTGCGCGCCGGGGTGGAGCGCTCCGACTACCACCGCAAGCGCGCGGAGTACGCGGGGACCCGCCGCGGGATCGGCGTGTCGCTCTTCTTCCACGGCTCCGGCTTCACCGGGAGCGGCGAGATCTACCTGGCCTCCAAGGCGACGCTGGAGGCCACGGAGACCGGCGCCCGCGTCCGCGTGGCGAGCGTGGAGATGGGGCAGGGGACGCGCACCATGCACGCGCAGATCGTGGCCGACGCGCTGGGCATTCCCTACGAGCAGGTGGAGGTGGCGCAGCCGGACACGCGCGAGGTGCCCGACAGCGGCCCCACGGTGGCGTCGCGCACCTGCATGGTGGTGGGGAAGATCCTGCAGCGCTGCGCGGAGGAGATGCGCGAGCGGCTGGGCGGCCTCACCCCCGGCGAGTACGTGCGCGAGCACGGGCCGCTGGTCGTCACCCGGCAGTACGAGAAGCCCGAGGAGATCTCCTGGGACGACACCGAGTACACGGGCGACGCCTACGCGGCCTACGGCTGGGGGTGCGACGTGGCCGAGGTGGAGCTGGACCCGGTCACCTACCAGGCGCGCCCGCTCCACCTGACCATCGTGCACGAGGTGGGGAAGGCGATCCACCCCTCCATGGTGGTGGGGCAGATCGAGGGCGGCACCGCGCAGGGGGTGGGGTGGGCGCTCAACGAGAACGTGGTGATGCAGGGCGGGGGGATGGCCAACCCCACGCTCACCAACTACACCATCCCCACCACGCTGGACACCCCGCGGATGGACGTGGTGGTGCTGGAGAACCCGAGCGGATACGGCCCCTTCGGCGCCAAGGGCGTGGGGGAGATGCCGATCGACGGCCCCGCGCCGGCGCTGGTCAACGCCATCCGCCACCTGGGGCTGGACGTCCGCTCCATCCCCGCCACGCCCGAGATCCTCATGGAGGCGGCATGCGCTTCACGCTGAACGGCGCCGAGACGGAGGTGGAGGCGCACCCGATGAGGCGCCTGCTGGACGTGCTCCGCGAGGAGTGCGGGCTCACCGGCACCAAGGAGGGGTGCGGGGAGGGGGAGTGCGGCGCCTGCACGGTGCTCCTGGACGGGGAGGCGGTGGTCTCCTGCCTGGTGCCGTTCGCGCAGGCGCGCGGCGCGGAGGTCGTCACCATCGAGGGGCTGGGCGGGACCCATCCCTACCAGCGCGCCTTCGCGGAGCTCAGCGGGGCGCAGTGCGGGATCTGCACGCCGGGGATGATCCTGGCCGCGGTGGCGCTGGGGCCCGACCCGTCGCTGGAGGAGGTCCGCACCGGGCTGGCCGGGAACCTGTGCCGCTGCACCGGCTACGAGGCCATCTACCGCGCCATCCGGGACGCATGAGGACCGCGACGACGACCCTTGACCTGCGCGAGCCGCGGACGCTGGACGAGGCGCTGCGCATCCTGGCCGAGGACGGCCCGCGAGTGCCGCTGGCCGGGTGCACGGACGTGCTCGTGAACCTCCACTTCGGCACCACCCCGGCGCGGCGCTTCCTGAACCTGTGGCCGCTGGACGAGCTGCGCGGCGTCTCCGCCGACGGCGGGGTGCTGCGCATCGGGGCGCTCACCACGTACACGGAGCTGATCCGCTCGGAGGCGGTGAACGGGTGGCTCCCCGCGCTGGCGGCGGCCTCGCGCGAGGTGGGCGGCGCGCAGATCCAGAACCGCGGCACGCTCGCCGGGAACGTGGCGAACGGCTCCCCCGCGGCGGACACCCTCCCCGTCCTCGCCGTCGTCGGCGCGCGGGTGGTGCTGCGGAGCGCCGGGGGGGAGCGGCGCGTTCCCGTGACGGAGCTGTACACCGGCTACCGCGCCACGGTGATCCGCCCGGACGAGCTGATCGTGGCCGTGGAGGTGCCGCCGGTGGAGGGGACGCAGTGGTTCCGCAAGGTGGGGACGCGGGCGGCGCAGGCCATCTCCAAGGTGGTGGTGGCGGCGGTCCGCGGCCCCGAGCCGCGGGTGGCCTTCGGGAGCGTGGCGGCGACGGTGGTGCGCGTCCCGGAGACGGAGCGGTGCCTGGCCGCCGGCGGCTCCATCGAGGAGGCCCAGCGCGTGCTCGCGGGCGAGATCCGCCCGATCGACGACGTGCGCTCTACGGCGGAGTACCGGCTGCGCGTGGCCGGCAACCTCCTCCGCCAGTGGTGGGAGGAGACGGGGTGAGCCGACTCGATGGCTTGCGTTCTCGCTTTTCGATGACCAGATTTCATGGTCACAAGGAGGGGCTCATGGGAAAGCGCGATCATCGCAAGCACGTTCGGGCCGGTGAGTTCAAGGCCACCTGCCTCAAGCTGATGGACCAGGTACAGGAGACGGGTGAGGAGATCATCATCACCAAGCACAACCGGCCGGTGGCGAAGCTCGCCCCGGTAAAGGGCGAGGAGCTGCGACCTTTCGTCGGGCGGTCGCGCGGCGTGATCTCGGCGACACGCGAGGATCTTCTGGCCCCCATGGCCGAAGACTGGGAGGTCGATGCTGATCTCTGATCTCACCGGGGCCGATCGGCTGGTGATGGACACCCACATCTGGGTGTGGGTCAGCGGCGAGGCGGGTGGACCCGGGCAGATCGGGGCCGCGGCGCTCCCGGCGATCGAGGCTGCAGCGGAGCGCCGTGAGCTTTTCGTCTCCTCCGCTTCGGTATGGGAGATGGCGTTGAAGGCGGAGCGCGGAAAGGCGCTCGTCTCGGGCGACCTCCACGAGTGGGTCCGGGACCAGGAGCGATACCCGGGAGTGCGCGTGATGCCGGTCGATTCCCGCCTCGCCATTGACTGCACCACGCTTCCGCTCTGGACTCGAAGGAGTGACAAGAAGGAGCACCGCGATCCCGCCGACAGGTTCATCGTCACCACCACCCGCCGCCTGAACGCGATCCTGGTCACCTGCGACGAGGAGATCCTCCACTACGCCGGCCAGGGGCACGTCGCTGCCTTCGACGCGCGGTAGCCCGCTCCTCCGGCGAATCCTCCGTTCGCCGTGAACCGACCCACACCCACTCTCCACTTCTCTGGTGCCCGCATCCCGGGCACACGATTCGCCATTCCTTGAGGCAGCGGCGCCGGGACGTGGAGCCCGGCCCCGACACCCGCTCGGAGCACCGCCATGCCGAAGACGCCGGACGCGGGGAGGGTGGGAGCTCAGTGCGGCGCGGGCTCGCCCGCGTGGCACCGGGGGCTGCCGCTCGCCTGCCTGGCGGCTTACGCGGCCGCCAACGTGCTCGCCCGCATGCTGGCGCGGGGGTCGGGCTGCCGAATGCACCCGTAGTTGCGGTTGTCGTGCTCCCCCTCTCCCCTTGTGGGAGAGGGGGCCGGGGGGTGAGGGGTACGGCCCGGCTCAGAAGTAGAGCCGGTAGAGGAGCGCCACGTTGCGGCCCGGGCCGGGGGCGAAGTCCTTGACCCGGCTGGTGGACTCGCGGTGGAGCACGTTCCCCAGGTTCTCCCCGCGCAGGGTGACGGAGTGCACCACGCCGCGCCGCGTCCAGCGCACCCCCGCCATCACCCGGAACAGCGTGTGGGCGTCGGTGGGGAGCTCGTCCGCGGCGCCGACGCGGTCCTGCCGGAACTCGTGGTGCACGTCGCCGCCCAGGGACAGCACGCCCCGCTCCCAGCGGATCGAGCCCCCCAGCCGGGCGGGGGGCATGAACGAGAGCGGCGTGCCGTCGTCCTGCCGGGCGTGCAGCAGGTCGCCCGTCGCGCCGAGCACCAGGTCGCGCCGCGCCGCCCACTCCAGCTGCCCCTCCACCCCCCGGAGCGTCGCGTCGTCCTGCGCGTAGGTGAACACCGGGAGCGTCGTCCCGCCGACGGTCGTGTCGCCGCGGGAGACCAGGTGGACGTAGTCGGCGATGGCGTTGCGGAAGGCGGCCACCTGGCCGTTCCAGCGGCCGGTCCGCACCTGGAGCACGCCCTCCACCGAGCGCCCTCGCTCGGCCCGCAGCTCCGGGTTCCCCAGCTCCATCGAGCCGGTGCCCGCGTGGGGGGCGCCGGAGAACATCTCCTCCACCGTCGGCGCGCGGAACGAGCGCGCCACGTTCATCCCCGCCGAGACCCCCTCCGCCAGCGGCACCCGCACTCCCACCGAGCCCGACAGGGCTCGGAACTCCCGCTCCCGCCCCGCCCCGAACTTGGGGCTGTCCCTGGAGGCGATGGCGTAGTGGTCGAATCGGGCGCCGGCCTGGAGCGCCACGCCCCGCCCGAGCGCCGCTTCCTGGAAGCCGAACACCCCCAGCCCCCGCGAGTCGGCGGCCGGGGTGAGCGCGGCCGGGCCGGTGGCCGCGTAGCCCTTGAACAGCCCGGCCACGCCCCACGCCCCCTCCGTGAACGGCCCGAGCGCGCCCTGGCGCAGGAGGAGGCTGAGGGTCCGGGTGTCCAGTGCGAACGCCTGCTGCACGGCTCCCGCGCCGTCCAGCTCGTCGTGCCCGTAGTCCTGCCCGGTGGCGTCCAGGCGGAGCGAGCGGAAGGGGCCCGCCCCCAGCGTCAGCTCGGCCCGCCCCGTGGCCTCGTACCGCCGCCCCGCCAGGCTCACCGCGGCGCTCCCGGGGGGCACCGGGAGCCCGTAGGAGAAGTCGTACGCCTTGAGGGTGCCTCCGGCCACCACCCGCTCCCCCACGTGCCCCACCCCCAGGGCGCCGTTCCAGCTCCGCGAGCGCGTGTTGTCCAGCCGGTCGCCGAGGACGGGGTCTTCGGGGATGCGGACGTCGCCGGCTCTCCGCCCCCCGGCGCGCAGGCTGACCGTCCAGTCGCCGCCGAGCGGGAGGCTCCCCCGCACGGTCCCCGACCCGCCGGGGTGCGCCGACTCCGACTGCATGGACACCGTCCACTCGGCGCGCGGGGCGACGTGGGTGGGGAGGTCGCCGGAGATCACGTTCACCACGCCGCCCACGGCGTTGTTGCCGTACAGCAGGGTGGCCGGGCCGCGGACCACCTCCACCCGCTGGGCGGTGAGCGGGTCGATGGTCACCCCGTGGTCGTCGGCGGAGCCGGACAGGTCGGCGGTGCGCTGGCCGTCCTGGAGCACCAGCACCCGGTCTCCGGTGAGCCCCCGGATGATCGGGGCCGAGGCGGCGGGGCCCATGGAGCGCACCGCGATCCCGGGCTGGTACTTGAGCGTCTGCGCGAGGGTGCCCGACATCTCCCGCTCCAGCGCCCTCCCGCTGAGCTGGCTGGTCCCCTGCGTCACCGCCCGTACGTCTCCCCCGGTGGGCGTGGCGGTGACCTGGATCCCCGGGAGCGCCAGGACGGTGCGCCGCAGCTTCATCTCCACCGCCACCCCCTCCCCGGCGCCTTCCACCACCACCTCGCGGCTCGCCGGGGCGTAGCCGACGAGCGACACGTCCAGCCGGTGCCTTCCCGGCCGCAGCCCGTGCAGCGAGAAGCGGCCATCCTCGCCGGTCACCGCGGCCCGCGCTCCGGCCTCCACCACCACCTGCGCGCGCGCCAGCGCCGAGCCGTCCTCGTCGCGCACCACGCCCGTCACCACCGGGCGGCCCTGCTGCGCCTCGCCCGGAGAGACGGACGATAACAGTCCCAGGACCAGCAGCCAGGTTCCTCGCTTCATGGAGTCCTCTCCGGTGTATGCACAATCACAAATTCATATTAGAAAATACCAAACACTGAATTAGAATACTCTAAATATTACTGCGCGCAAGGGTCCTCGGCCGCCGCTCCCGCTTCCCGGCGGGCTTACGGAGCCGCAGCCCGACCCCATTTTCGCCGTTTACAGTAGGATCTGCACGCGGTGGTACCCGGTCGCCCCGCTGGGCCAGCGGCCGTGCGGCTCAGCGATCTGGGGAACCCCGTTCCCGTCGGTGGCGCGGACCAGGAGCGTGTGGCGGCCGGGGGTGGGCCGGCGCCAGTCGTAGCGCCAGAGGGTCCAGGCGTGGGGGCGCGTCGGGGTGGCGAGCTCGCAGGGGACCCAGTGCGCCCCGCCGTCCAGCGAGACCTCCACGGCGCGGACGCCGCGCGCTCCGGCGTAGGCCATCCCGGTCAGCTCCACCGCTCCCCCGTCGGGGCGCGACGCCGGGGGGTCGAGGCGCGCGGTGGTCTTCACCGGGACACCCCCCTTCCAGAAGCGCCGCTCCCAGTAGGAGGTGGTGTCGGCGGTCTCCTGGAGGACGATCCGCGACAGCCAGCGCGGCTGCTTCTTCCCGTACAGGTCGGGGAGGAGGACGCGCGCGGGGAAGCCGTGCTCGGCCGGGAGCGGCACCCCGTTCATCTCCACGGCGACGAAGGCGTGGCCGTCGGTGGCGCGCTCCAGGGCGACGCTGGAGTAGAAGCCGTCCATGGCCTGGAACATCACCGTGCGCGCCCCTGCCGTCCCTCCCGGGACGGTAGCCAGCAGCTCCCGGAGCGGGGCCACGCGCCACTCGGCGTTGCCGATGAGGGTGCCGCCCACGGGGTTGCCGATGCACTCCAGGGTGTGGTGCACCCGGTGCCGGGCGCGGCCGTCCAGCTCGGCGTACCCCACGCGCCGGCTCCCCCCGCGCCCGGCCAGCTCCAGCGACCACCCGCCCACGGTGCCGGGGCCGAAGGGGGGGCGGTACGCGGGGTCGACGGCCACCATGAAGAACTCCTCGTTCGGCGTGACGAACGGAGTCACGGCCGGGGGGGCGGGGTGGCGGCCCAGGGCCGGGGGGGCGAAGGTGCGCACGGCGCAGGCACTCAGCAGCGCGGATGCGGCGGAGCCGGCGGCCACGGCGACGAAGCCGCGCCGGCTCAGGAACCCTTCCGTGCCCTCGGGGGCGTTGGACGGCATGGCGCACCTCCTCTCGGGTCGGCGGCTGTCCCGCGCGGACGCGGACCGCAACATCCTCGCCGGATCTCACGGGCGGCGGCGGGCCGCGGCAGGGTACGTGCAAGTGCGCCGGCCGCGGGTCGCGGTCGTCCACCGGCACCAGGGGGAGCATGCTCCGGAAGCGGACCAGGGAACGTCTCGTCCTCGCCTGTGCGGCGCTGGGCGTGGTCGTGGGTGGGGTGGTGGGGAGCGACGTGCTCCCGGTGCTGGACCTCCCGGGGCGGCGCCCGCCCGGCCCGGTGGAGCGGTACCTGACGCCGCCGCCGGCGCCCGTGCCCCCGGCGGCGGTCGCGCGGGTCGACTCGCTGGTGCGGCGGCAGGTGGCGCGCGAGGCCTTTCCCGGGGCGGTGCTGGCGGTGGGGAACCGCTCGCTGGTGCAGCGGGTGGCGGCGTTCGGGCGGACGGAGTGGGGGGACGGCGCTCCCGCGCCCCATCCGGACTCCACGCTCTACGACCTGGCCTCGCTCACCAAGGTGGTGGCGACCACGGCGGCGGTGATGGCGCTGGTGGAGGACGGCCGGCTGGAGGTGGACGCGCCGGTGCGCGCCTACCTCCCGGAGTTCTCGGGCGGGGACCGCGACCGGGTCACCGTCCGCCAGCTCCTCACCCACACCTCGGGGCTGCGGGCGGGGGCGAACAACCTGGCAGGGGATACGCCGGGGGAGGTCCGGCGCTTCCTGATGGGGCTCCCGCTGGCGCTGGAGCCGGGGAAGGAGGTGCTGTACTCGGACCTGGGGTTCGTGGTGCTCTGGAGGGTGGCGGAGCGCGCGGCGGGGGAGCCGCTCCCGCGCTACCTGCGCCGCCGGGTCTGGGAGCCGCTGGGGATGACGTCCACCCGGGTGGGCGTTCCCGGCGGGTGCGGGCGCTGCGCCCCGACGCTGTACCTGGAGGAGGAGGACGAGCCGTACCGCGGCGGCTCCTACGACGAGGTGGCGCGCCGGCTGGACGGGGTCACGGGGAACGCGGGCGCCTTCTCCACCGGGGCCGACCTGGCCCGCTTCGCGGCGATGGTCGCCAACGAGGGGCGGCTGGGGGAGGTGCGGGTGTTCCGGCGCTCCACGGTGCGCGCCTTCACCCGGCCGCAGCGGGGGACGGGGACGCGGGCGCTGGGGTGGGAGGTGTACTGCCGGGAGGGGATCGTCCCCGACCACCAGCCGTGCGAGGAGGTGCTCGCCTTCGGACACACGGGGGTGACGGGGACGTCGCTCTGGGTCGACCCGGTGAGCCGCACCTGGGTGGTGCTGCTCACCAATCGCACCTACCTGGAGCGCGCGGAGGTGGACATGCAGAAGCTCCGGCGGCGGGTGTTCCGGGCCGTGGTGGACCCGCCGCCGGGCTCCTGACCGCCCGCCTACGCCGAGGCGCAGTCGTACGGGTCGACGGCGGTGGCGGAGGTGGGCGACGTGCCGCTGCGCCGGGTCCCCGTCTTCGTCTCCAGCGCGATCCCCGTGTAGTACTTCTTCAGGATCTGGTCGTAGCTGTGCCCGGCGCGGGCCATCCCCACGGCCCCGGTCTGCGCCAGCCCCGCGCCGTGCCCGTTCCCGCCGCCGTACACCGCGTAGCCGGTCAGCGCCCCCGAGGCGTCCGTCACCCGCTCCACCACGAACAGGTTGCTGGGGAGCAGGGTGGGGACGCCGGAGGCGTTGACGTAGGCCAGCGACGAGCGGATGGCGCCCCGGTTGTCGACGAAGGTGCCCGCGTCGGTCACGTACTCGATCTGCGTGACGCGCCCGGTGGCCGAGCGCCCCAGGACGTTGATGGCGTTCACCTTCCCCACCGGCTTGTTGGCGAAGTCGCCGACCACGCAGCTGATCTGCGCCATGGTCCAGCGGTAGTTCCAGCGGTGGTAGCCGTGGAAACCGCCGTACGCGCCGGTCCAGGCGGGGGTGCGGAGGTCGGCCAGGAGCGCGGCGGTGGACGGGAGCTCCTGCCCCGGCGGCGCGTCCCACACGCCGCGGAGGTACGGCTCGGCCGCCGGGAACACGTCCTCGCTGTTGGAGGTGCGGCCGCCGCTGGTGGCGTAGAAGAGCGCGTTGATCATGGCGCCGTTGTACGTGGCCACGATCCCGGCCGTGGCGTTCACGGCGGCGGTGCTCACCGCGTGCTCCGCGCCGGCGCCCCCGTACACCTGGTCGGCCACGGTGGCGCCCAGGTCGTACCCGTTGTTCCAGTGCTTCCCCAGGTTGGCGTGGGCGTAGGTGCGCGCGGCCACCGCCTGCGCCTTCTGCGCTTCCGCTTCCGGGTAGCTCACGGGGGACAGCTCCCGCGGGAGCACTCCGTACAGGTACTCCTCGACGGGGAGCTCGTTGATCCCCGCCAGCGCGCCCGACGCGTTCCGCATCACCTCCGCCGCGCCGCGGTACTGCGCGCCCCCGATCAGCACGCGCGCCGTCGCGGCGGCGGAGACGCGCGGCGGGTTGCGCGAGCTGGCGGACGTGCCGGTGGTCTTGGTGGTGACGTAGCGCGGCTCGCTGACCGTCCCGCTCACCGTCTTCCAGAGCGCGGCGGAGGTCGCCAGCCCGGCGGCGACGACGCTCTGCTTGTAGACGCGCTCCGCCGCGGTGTCGGCGGGGAGCGGCCGCTCGCCCACGTACACGCGCCAGCAGGAGGCCGTGGACACGTACTCCCACGCCGACGGGAAGCCCGCCGCCGTCCCCGCCGCCACGCGCTGGTCGCGGTCCGCGGTGCTGGCGGTGCACACCACCTGCAGCCGGCGGTTGTTGGTCGACACCGGTACGGAGGCGCTCCAGGTGACGGTCACCTGCTCGTTCGCCAGGCCGGAGACGAGGTACGCGCTCGATCCCTTCTCGCGCACGTCGAAAGCGGCCGTGGCGCCCACCTTCACCGACGCCGCCGAGGGCACCACGCCGATGCGGATCTTCCCCGCGTAGGGCTCCAGCACGTTGCGCGCGGCCGGGGCGCTGGACGGGGCCACGGGCGGACGGGTGGGGAGCTCCTGCGAGCAGGCGGCGAGGAGCGCCAGCAGCACGGGGACGGCAGGACGAAGACGTGGGTGCATCGGGGCCACCTCCGGGTGTGGGTCGGTTCGGTGAACAGATAGTGCGCTCGCGCGCCGTGCCGCGCAACCGTGTCTCCGGGCCTGGCCCGTTTTTCGCCCCCGGGCCAGCACACGAACCGTCCAACGCCCCGGAGACCCGAGATGAAGAACACGCTGCGGATCGGGCACGTCGCCCTCCTGCTTCCCCTCCTGGCGCTCGCGCCCGCCTGCGACAGGGGCGGTGGGGAGAAGGCCCCCGCGGCGGAGGCGCCCGCCGCCCCCGCCGCCTCCTGGAACCCGGGGTCCGTCACCGAGGTCAGGGGCGTCCCCGTGGCGCAGCTCCGGGGGGCCATCCGGCAGCGGCTCGGCGCCGCGCGCCCGGCGCCGCTGGAGGAGCGCCAGTGGAAGGCCGCCCAGCGGCTCTACGGCCGCTACGGCGGGGGGCCGCTCTGGCTGGCGAGCGGCGGGCTGGACGAAAAGCGCGCCGGGGCGCTCCTCAAGGCGCTGGTCAACGCGCACACCGACGCCCTCCGCCTCGACGCCTATCCGCTCGACGACCTGGCGCGGGCCCTGGGCGCGGTCAAGGACGCGCAGCGCCCCAGCGCGCAGCAGCTCGCCGAGGCCGACGTGATGCTCACCGCGGCGTACGCGGCGCTGGGGGAGGACCTCCTCACCGGGCAGGTCAACCCGCGCGAAGTGTCCAAGGCCTGGTTCGTCGATCCGCAGGAGGAGCAGGTGGACAGCGCCCTCACCCGCGCGCTGCGGGAGGAGACGCTGGACCGCTCCATCGCCCGGATGCGCCCGCAGGACGAGGACTACGCCGGCCTGCAGCGCGAGCTGCAGCGCTACCGGCAGCTCGCCGCCGGCGGCGGATGGGGGGCCGTCCCCGCCGGGAAGGACCTCAAGCCGGGCCAGCGGGACTCCCCCGCGCGCCTGGGCGCCCTGGCCCGCCGGCTCGCCGCCGAGGGGCTCCTCCCCGCCGCCGCCGCGCAGTCGGCGCAGACGGGGGTATACGACCGCGCGCTGGCCGGCGCCGTGGCCGAGTACCAGGCCCGCCACGCCATCGAGAGCGACAGCGTCCTGGGGAAGGGGACGGTGGAGTCGCTCAACGTCCCCGCCGCCAACCGGCTCTGGCAGATCGCCGGGAACCTGGAGCGCTACCGCTGGCTCCCGCGCGATCTCGGCTCGCGCTACATCCTGGTGAACGTCCCCGCCTTCCGGCTGGAGGCCTTCGACGGGGGGAAGAAGGCGCTGGAGATGAGGGTGATCGTGGGCGAGGAGTACGAGGACCGCATCACCCCGGTGTTCAGCGACTCCATGGAGTACGCCGTGTTCCGTCCGTACTGGATGGTCACCGACGACATCGCCACCAAGGAGGTCTTCCCCAAGGCCCAGGCCGACCCCGGGTACCTGGCCCAGAACCGGTACGAGCTCTTCCAGGAGGCGGGGAAGACGCGCGTGCGGCAGAAGCCGGGGCCCAAGAACTCGCTGGGGCTGGTGAAGTACATCTTCCCCAACGAGTACAACATCTACCTGCACGACACCCCGGCGGACTCGCTCTTCAAGGAGGACGTGCGCGCCTTCAGCCACGGCTGCATCCGCCTGGAGAAGCCGGAGCTCCTGGGGCAGTTCGTGCTGGGGTGGCCCGCCGACCGCGTGCGGCAGGCCATGCAACAGGGGCCGGACGACCGGCGGGTGAACCTCCCGCGCAAGGTGCCGGTGTACATCGCCTACTTCACCGCCTACATCCGGAACGGAAGCCTCCGCTTCGGGAACGACCTGTACGAACGGGACGAGGCGCTGATCCAGAAGCTCGGGAGCGGCGCCGTGCCGAGCGGGGCGGCGCTGCGGGCGGCGGAGCAGCTGCGCCGGTTCGTGGTGGCGTGAGGCTCCCGGGCGGACGGAACGGCGGGGGTGGGCGTGTCCCCCCTGGCGCGCGCCGGCCGGGCGGCTAGCTTTCCCGGAACACGCTCACCGGAGAGGCGCGGATCGTGACGGACACGCGGGACCAGGGAAGCGGCGAGGGGGGCCTCCTCCGGCGGATGCTGCTGGGATTGCTGCTGCTGGGCGCAGTGGGGCTGGCCGCCGAGCTGGTGCTGCTGGAGCACACCGAATCGGCGTGGCAGTGGGTCCCGCTCGTCCTCCTCGGCGCCGTGCTCGTCCTGGGGTGCGCGGTGGCGGCGCGGCCCGCGCGCGGCACGGTCCGCGTCTTCCAGGGCGTGACGGCGCTGTGCGTCGCCGCCGGGCTCCTCGGCGTGTACCTGCACCTGAAGGGCAACGTGGAGTTCGAGCTGGAGGGGGACCCGTCCCTCGGCGGGCTCGCGCTCCTGTGGGAGGCGCTGAAGGGCGCCACCCCCGCGCTCGCGCCCGGCGCCCTGGCGCAGCTCGGGCTGCTGGGGCTGGTGTGCACCTACCGCCACCCGGCGCTGCGCCGGGCCGTTTCCCCATCCTCAACCCGACCGACGGAGACCCGATGAACCGACTTCCCATGCGCTCGCTCCTCGGCGCGGCGGCCCTTCTCGCCGCGCTCGGCGCCTGCCGCGACGCCTCGCAGGACAGCCCGAACCCCGACGCGGCGCCGGCCGCCGGCGCCGCCGCCACGGCGCCGGCCCCGGAGCCCGCGCCCGCCGCGGCCCCGGCTGCGCCCGCGCCCGCGGGCGGCGCGTTCGTGGACCCGGACGCCGCCACGCGCGAGCAGCTCCTCGCCATCCCCGGGATGGACGCGCAGCTCGCGGACGCCGTGGTCGCCGGGCGGCCCTTCAAGGACATGACCGCCGTGGACCGCGTGCTCGCCGGGAAGCTGAGCGAGGCGCAGCGGGACAGCGTCTACACCCGCATGTGGAAGCCGCTGGACCTCAACTCCGCCAGCCGCGAGGAGATCCTCCTGGTCCCCGGCGTGGGGAACCGGATGGCGCACGAGTTCGAGGAGTACCGGCCCTACCGCAACATCGAGCAGTTCCGCCGCGAGATCGGCAAGTACGTGGACGAGGCGGAGGTCGCGCGGCTGGAGCGGTTCGTCACCATCCGCTAGCCTTCCAGCCGCGGGTGTCCGGAGGACCCCGGGGAGCGGCTTCCCCGGGGTCCTTTCCGCGTCCCGTCGGGACGCGCGAGAGCGAGGTCCACGCGTAATTCAAGTCTTGACTTGGCCGGGGGGCTCTTCGATCTTGCGGGACCTTTTCGGTCCCGTCCACCTCCCCGAAGAAGATCCGAGCGCAGGCGAGCCCGCCCCGGACGTACGATGGAGAACGTAGAAAGCGTCCACGGCCTCGCGCCCATGCAGCCGGACCTCCTGCTCCGGGCGCTCCAGGCGCCCGTGCCGGCATGAGCCCGATCTCGCTCGACGACCTCACCCCGGAGCAGCTCCAGCGCCTCCAGGCCCGCATGGCCGAGCTGCGGGGCGGCGCCGCCGCCGCGCAGGGGATCCCGCGCCGCCCGGGCACGGGCCCGGCCCCGCTCTCCTTCGCGCAGCGGCAGATCTGGCTCCAGCACCAGGTGGACCCCGGGACGCTCTTCAACGTCCCCCTGGCGCTGCGGCTCACCGGGGAGCTGGACCCGGCCCTGATCCGCCGCGTGCTGGACGAGATCGTGCGCCGCCACGAGCTGCTGCGGACCACGTTCCAGCTGCGCGACGAGGGCCCCATGCAGGTGGTGGGCCCCGCCGACGCGGGGGCCCGCTTCGCCGTGGCCGACCTGTCCGGCGCGGCCGACCCGGCGGCGGAGGCGCTCCGCCTCGCCCGCGTGGAGGCGGACACCCCCTTCGACCTTGCGGTGGACCCGCCCTTCCGGACGCTGCTCCTGCGCCTGGGGACGCGCGAGCACGTGCTGTGCACGACGCTGCACCACGTCGCGCAGGACCGCTGGTCGTCGGGGCTGCTGATGGGGGAGCTGGCCGCCCTGTACCGCTCCTTCGCCGCCGGCGCGCCCTCGCCCCTCCCGGAGCCGCGCATCCAGTACGCGGACTTCGCCGTCTGGCAGCTGGAGCGGCTGGGCGGGGATGCGCTGGACCCGCTCCTCGCCTTCTGGAAGGAGCACCTGGAGGGGGCTCCCCCCTCCCCGAGCCCCGCCCCCGACCACCCCCGCGGCTCCCGCCCGCTCCGCCCGGTGCAGCTCCCGGTGCACATCCCCCCGGAGGACGTGGAGGCGCTCCGCCGCGTGGCGCGCGAGGAGAGCGGGACGCTGTTCACGGTCCTCCTGGCCGCCTACCTGGTCTTCCTGCGCGGCTGGACCGGCGAGGACGACCTGGTGGTGGGCACCTACGTCGCCAACCGCACCCGCACGGAGACGGAGCGGCTGGTGGGGAGCCTGGCCAACACGCTGGCGCTCCGCTTCCGCCTGGGAGAGGGGGGGAGCTTCCGCGACCTCCTGCGCCAGGTGCGCGCCACGGTGCTCGCCGCCCAGGGACACCAGGAGCTTCCCTTCGAGCGCCTGGTGGAGGAGCTGCAGCCCGTGCGCGAGCCCGGGCGCACGCCGCTGATCCGCACCGCCTTCAACGTCCCCCGCGCGGCCCCGGCCGTCCTGGAGCTCCCCGGGGTGCACGGGGAGATCCTCCCGGTCGTCGGGGGCGGCGCGGGGGTGGACCTGCACTGGGCGCTGGAGGATTGGGACGACGGCGTGGTGGGGGCGCTGGAGTACGACGCCGGCCTGTACCTACCGGAGACCGCGGAGCGGATGGCCGCCGCCTACCTCCGCCTCCTGGACGCCGTCTCCGCCGACCCGGACGCGCCGCTGGACGCACTCGACCTGCTGGGCCCCGGCGAGCGAGCGCGGGTGCTGCACGCGTGGAACGACACCCGCCGCGACCTCCCGGCCGGGGAGTGCGTCCACCACCTGTTCGCCGCCGCGGCGGCGCGCACGCCGGACGCCGTGGCCGTGGACTCCGCCGCGGGCCCGCTCACCTATGCGGAGCTGGACCGGGCATCGAGCGACCTCGCCCGGCGCCTCGCCGCCCGGGGAGTGGGACCGGACGTGCGCGTGGGGCTCTGCCTGGAGCGCTCACCGGAGCTGATGGTGGCGCTCCTCGCCGTGCTCCGGGCCGGCGGCGCCTACGTCCCCCTGGACCCCGCCTACCCGGCCGGGCGCCTGGCCTTCATGCTCCGAGACAGCGCCGCGCGGGTGCTGCTGACGCGGGAGGGGCTGTCGGGGCGGTTCGGGGATTTCGGGGGGGAGGTGGTGGTGCTGGAGGTGGCCTCCGCGCGCCCCCACCCGGCGGCCTTAGAGCCGCCACCCTCCCCCACGAGTGGGGGAGGGGCATCTCCCAGAAAACCGGCAGTTCAGTCCGATGGGGTGAGTCCGGAGGCTCTCACCCCCCTGCCCCCTCTCCCAATGCTGGGAGAGGGGGAGCACGGCGCTGTGGAGGGGGAGGATCGAAGCGTGGAGATGCCCCTCCCCCGGAACGGGGGAGGGTGGCGAGCCCGAGGCGAGCCGGGTGGGGGCGTCCTCCCCGACAACCTGGCGTACGTCATCTACACCTCCGGCTCCACCGGCACCCCCAAGGGCGTCGCGCTGACGCAGCGGGCGCTGGTCAACCTGCTGCGCTGGCAGGCGGGGGAGTGGAGGCACCCGGGGGCCGCGGCCACGCTCCAGTTCACCACCGTCGGCTTCGACGTGTCGTTCCAGGAGATCTTCTCCTGCTGGATGTCGGGGGGGCGGCTGGTGCTGCTGGACGAGGAGGAGCGGCGCGACCTGGGGGCGGTGCTGGAGCGGCTGGAGCGCGCGAAGGTGGAGCGGCTCTTCCTCCCCTACGTGGCGCTGCAGCACCTGGCGGAGCAGGGGGTGGAGCGGGGCGTCTACCCGTCGGCGCTGCGGGAGGTGCAGACGGCGGGGGAGCAGCTGCGGGTGACGGAGGCGATCCGGCGGTGGCTGGGGGGAACGGGGGCGACGCTGAGCAACCAGTACGGGCCGTCGGAGACGCACGTGGCGACGGCGCACTCGCTGGAGGGAGCGCCGGAGGAGTGGCCGCTGCTGCCGCCGATCGGGCGGCCGGTGGCGAACGCGCGCTGCTACGTGCTGGATGCGCGGGGGGAGCCGGCGCCGGTGGGGGTGCCGGGGGAGCTGTACCTGGGAGGAGCGTGCCTGGCGCGGGGGTACCTGGGGCGGCCGGAGCTGACGGCGGAGAGGTTCATGCCGGACGCGCACTCGCGGGGAGGCGGGGGCGCGGGCGTACCGGACGGGGGACCGGGCGAGGTGGCTGGCGTCGGGGGAGCTGGAGTTCCTGGGGCGGGCGGACACGCAGGTGAAGGTGCGCGGGTTCCGCATCGAGCCGGGGGAGATCGAGGCGGTGCTGGAGCGGCACCCGGCGGTGCGGGAGGCGGTGGCCGTGGTGCGGGAGGACAGGCTGGTGGGGTACGTCGTGGGCGAAGCCGTGACGGCGGAGGAGCTGCGCGCGCACGTGGGCGATCGGCTCCCGGAGTACATGGTCCCCTCCGCCGTGGTCGTTCTCGACGCCTTTCCGCTGACGCCCAGCGGCAAGATCGACCGGCTCTCCCTCCCGGTCCCCGAGCAGGCGGCGGACGAGGACGCATATGCCGCCCCGCGGACGCCGACGGAGGAGATCGTGGCCGGGATCTTCGCCGAGGTGCTGGGGGTGGAGGGGATCGGGGCGGGGGACGACTTCTTCGCGCTCGGCGGGCACTCGCTGCTGGCCACGCGCGTGGTGTCGCGGGTGCGCTCCGTGCTCGGCGTGGAGCTGCCGGTGCGGGAGATGTTCGAGGAGCCCACGGTGGCGGGGCTGGCGGCGCGGGTGGACGCGCTGCGGAGCGACGGGGCGGGCATCGCCGCGCCGCCGCTGGTCCCGGTGCCCCGGAACGGGCCGCTCCCGGCGTCGTTCGCGCAGCGGAGGCTCTGGCTCATCGACCGGATGGAGCCGGGGAGCGCCGCCTACAACCTCCCCGCCGCGCTCCGCCTCCGCGGGGCGCTGGACGTGCGCGCGCTGGAGCGCGCCCTGGGCGAGACCGTCCGGCGGCACGAGGCGCTGCGCACCACGTTCGCCGAGGTCGGCGGCGAGCCGGTGCAGACCGTCCACGAGCCCGCCCCCGCCGCCGTCCCCGTCGCCGACCTGCGCCACCTCCCCGCGGAGGCGCGCGAGCGCGAGGCGCTGCGGCTCGCAACGGAGGAGGCGCTGCGCCCGTTCGACCTGGCGGCCGGGCCGCTCCTGCGCGCGGCGCTCCTCCGGCTGGACGGGGAGGAGTGGGCGCTCCTCTTCACCATGCACCACGCCGTCTCCGACGGGTGGAGCATCGGCGTCCTGGTCCGCGAGGTGTCCGCGCTCTACGCCGGTGAGCCGCTTCCGCCGCTCCCGGTGCAGTACGCGGACTTCGCGGCGTGGCAGCGGGCGTGGCTCTCGGGGGAGGCGCTGGACGAGCGGGTGGCGTGGTGGCGCGGGCGGCTGGCCGGGGCGCCGCCGCTGCTGGAGCTCCCGGCCGACCGGCCGCGCCCTCCCACGCAGGGCGGGGCAGGGGGGGCGGTGGCCTTCACCGTCCCGGCCGAGACGGAGCGGGCGCTGCGCTCCCTGGCCCGCCGCGAGGGGGCGACGCTGTTCATGGCGCTCCTCGCGGGGTGGCAGCTCCTGCTGGCCCGCTGGTCCGGGCAGGACGACGTCGTCGTGGGCACCCCGGTGGCCGGCCGTACCCGGGTGGAGACGGAGGGGCTGATCGGCTTCTTCGTGAACACGCTGGTGCTGCGCGCGGAGCTGTCGGGAGAGCCGTCGTTCCGCGGGCTGCTGGCGCAGGTGCGGGAGACGACGTTGGGCGCCTACCACCACCAGGAGGTGCCGTTCGAGAAGCTGGTGGAGGAGCTGGCGCCGGAGCGCAGCCTGGGCCACGCCCCGCTCTTCCAGGTGATGTTCGCGCTCCAGAACACCGATACCGGCGACCTGCGGCTCGGGGAGCTGGAGGTGGAGGCGCTGGGGGCGGTGGACCCGCCGGCCAAGTTCGACCTGAGCCTGGAGCTGGCGGAGGCGGCGGGGGAGCTCCGCGGCACGCTCCACTACCGCTCGGAGCTGTGGGAGCGCGCCACGGTGGAGCGGATGCTGGGGCAGCTGGGGACGCTGCTGGCGTCCGTCGCGGCGGACCCCGACCGCCCGGCGCTGGAGGCGCCGATCCTGGGCGCCTCCGAGCGGACGCGGCTCCTGGAGGAGTGGAACGCCACCGGCCGCGCGTACCCCGCGGGGCTGCGCGTCCACGACCTCTTCGCCGCCCAGGCGCGCCGTACCCCCGGCGCGCCCGCGCTCTCCCACCGGGGTGAGGCCGTCACCTACGCGGAGCTGGACCACCAGTCGGCCCGCCTGGCGAACGCGCTGCGGCGGCGCGGCGTGGGCCCCGAGACCCGCGTGGGGATCTGCATGGGGCGCACGCCGGAGCTGGTGGCGGCCATGCTGGGCGTCCTCCGGGCGGGCGGAGCGTACGTCCCGCTGGACCCGGCGTACCCGCGGGAGCGCCTGGGGTGGATGCTGGAGGACGCGCGCGTCTCCCTGGTGCTCACCGGGCCCGGCGCTGGCGGACCGGCTCCCGGAGTCCACGCCTCTCCTGTTCGCGGACGCCGCGTCGGGAGAGCCCGACGTGGCTCCGGAGAGCGGCGTCCTCCCCGGCAACCTGTCGCACGTCATCTTCACCTCGGGATCGACCGGCCGGCCGAAGGGGGTGATGATCCGCCACGCCTCCACGGTGGTGCTGCTGCACTGGCTGCGGGAGAGCGTCACGGACGAGGAGCGCTCCTCGGTGCTCTTCTCCACGTCGGTCAGCTTCGACGTCTCGGTGGCGGAGGTGTTCGGAACACTCTCCTGGGGCGGGAAGCTGGTGCTGGTGGAGAACGCCCTGGAGCTGGCGAGGGTGGAGGAGCCCGTCGTGTACGCCAGCATGGTCCCCACCGCCGCGGCGGAGCTGCTGCGCACGGGCGGCATCCCCGCGAGCGTGCGGACGCTGAACCTGGGCGGCGAGGCGCTCCCGAACCCGCTGGCGCAGGCGCTCTACGCGCTCGGAACGGTCGAGCGGGTCGGCAACCTGTACGGCCCGACGGAGGACACCACCTACTCCACGTACTCGGCCGTCGAGCGCGAAGCGGAGCGGGTCCGGGTCGGCCGGCCCGTGGCGAACACCCGGGCGTACGTGCTGGACGCGCGTCTCCAGCCGGTACCCGTTGGCGTGGTCGGCGAGCTGTACCTGGCGGGCGACGGGCTGGCGCGCGGGTACGCGAACCGGCCTGACCTCACCGCCGAGCGCTTCCTCCCGGACCCGTTCGGGGCGGCGGGGTCGCGGATGTACCGGGTGCAGGACCGGGTGCGCTGGACGGCGGGCGGGGAGCTGGAGTACTTCGGGCGCACCGACTTCCAGGTGAAGGTGCGGGGCTTCCGCATCGAGCCGGGGGAGATCGAGGACGTGCTCGGAGGTCATCCCTCCGTGCGGGACGCGGTCGCCGTGGTCCGCGAGGACCGTCCGGGGGACCGGCGCATCGTCGCGTACGTGACGGGGGCGGACGTCTCCGCTGCGGAGCTGCGGGCGCACGCGGCGGCGCACCTCCCGGAGTACATGGTCCCCTCCGCCGTGGTCGTCCTCGACCGCTTCCCGCTCACCCCCGGCGGGAAGACCGACCGGCGGGCGCTCCCCGCGCCGGAGGCGCCGGCCGGCGAGGCGTATCGCGCGCCGCGGACGCCGACGGAGGAGATCGTGGCCGGGATCTGGGCGGAGGTGCTGGGGACCGGGCGCGTCGGCGCGCACGACGATTTCTTCGAGCTGGGCGGCCACTCGCTCCTGGCCGCCCGCGTGGCGTCGCGCGTCCGCGAGGCGCTGGGCGTGGAGCCGCCGCTCCGCGCGCTCTTCGAGGCGCCCACGGTGCAGGCGCTGGCCGCGCGGGTCGACGCGCTGCTGGCCGGGGGAGAGAGGGAGGAGGCGCCGCCGCTCGTCCCGGTGCCGCGCGACGGGCCGCTCCCGCTCTCCTTCGCGCAGCGTCGCCTCTGGCTGGTGGACCGCCTCCAGCCCGGGAGCCCCGCCTACAACATGCCCTTCGCGCTGCGGCTCCGCGGCGCGGCTGGAGCCGGCGCTGCTGGAGCGGGCGCTGGCGGTGGTGGTGCGGCGCCACGAGGCGCTCCGCACCGTCTTCGCGACCGTGGACGGCGAGCCGGTGCAGGTCGTCCTCGAAGCCGTTCCCGTCGCCGTACTCACGGCCGACCTCCGCGGCCTCCCGGACCCCGGGGCCGAGGCGCTCCGGCGGGCGGAGGAGGAGGCGCTGCGTCCCTTCGACCTGGCCGCCGGTCCGCTGCTGCGCTCCACGCTCCTCCGCCTGGCGGACGACGAGTGGGCGCTGCTCTTCACCCTGCACCACGCCGTCGGCGACGGCTGGTCCATGGAGCTGCTGGTGCGCGAGGTGTCGGAGGCGTACGGCGCCCTGATGGAGGGGCGCGAGCCGCGTCTCCCGCACCTCCCGGTGCAGTACGCCGACTACGCCGTCTGGCAGCGGAGCTGGCTCACGGGAGAGGTGCTGGAGCGGCAGCTCGGCTGGTGGCGGGAGCGGCTGGCGGGCGCGCCGCCGTTGCTGGAGCTGCCCACGGACCGCCCGCGCCCCACCGTCCAGGGCCCGCGCGGGGGATCGGTTCCGCTCGTGCTCGCGCCGGAGGTCGCGGCCGCGCTGCGCTCGCTCGCCCGCAGCGCGGGGGCGACGCCGTTCATGGCGCTCCTGGCCGCCTGGCAGCTCCTGCTGGGGCGTTACGCCGGGCAGGCCGACGTGGTGGTCGGCACCCCCGTCGCCGGGCGCACGCGCGTGGAGACGGAGCCGCTGATCGGCTTCTTCGTCAACACGCTCGCCCTGCGCGGCGACCTCTCCGGCGGGCCCGGCTTCCGCGAAGTGCTCGGCCGCGTGCGGGAGGCGACGCTGGGCGCCTTCGGGCACCAGGACGTCCCCTTCGAGCGGCTGGTGGAGGAGCTGGCCCCCGAGCGCAGCCTCGCCCACTCGCCGCTCTTCCAGGTCGTGTTCTCCCTGCAGAGCGCAGGCGGGGGCGCGCTGCGGCTGGGGGGGGTGGAGGCGGAGCCGCTGGGCGCGGCCGGTGCCACGGTCCGCTTCGACCTGAGCCTCTCGCTCGCCGACGACGGGGAGCGGATCGCGGGCGCGCTCGCCTTCCGCGCGGAGCTGTTCGACGCCGCCACGGCGGAGCGGGTGCTGGGGCACTACGCCGCGCTCCTGGAAGCGGTCGCCGCGGACCCGGACCGGCCCGTGGCCACGGTGGACTTCCTCCCGCCCGCCGAGCGCGCGCGCGTCCTGCTGGAGTGGAACCGCACCGCCACGCCGTTCCCGGAGGACCGCTGCGTCCACCAGCTCTTCGAGGCCCAGGCCGCGCGGACGCCGGACGCCCCCGCCGTGGTCTTCCGCGACCGCTCCCTCACCTACGCCGCGCTGGACCGGCGCGCGGACGAGCTGGCGGGCCGCCTCCGCGCCACCGGCGTCGGCGTGGACGGGCGCGTGGGGATCCTGCTGGAGCGGAGCGAGGCGCTGGTGGTGGCGGTGCTCGGCATCCTCAAGGCCGGCGCCGCCTACGTCGCCCTCGACCCCACGTACCCGGACGAGCGTCTGCGCTTCGTCCTGGAGGACGCGGGCGCGTCCGCGGTGGTGACGGCGGAGGGGCTCGCGGAGCGGGTGGGCGGGTTCGGGGGGGTGGTGGTGATGGTTGCTCCGGCGGGCTCCGAGGGCCCCCACCCGGCGGCCTTAGAGCCGCCACCCTCCCCCACGAGTGGGGGAGGGGCATCTCCCAGAAATCCGGCAGTTCAGTCCGATGGGGTGGGTCCGGAGGCCCTCACCCCCCTGCCCCCTCTCCCAATTCTGGGAGAGGGGGAGCACGACGGTGTGGAAGGTGAGGATCGAAGCGTGGAGATGCCCCTCCCCCGGAACGGGGGAGGGTGGCGAGCCCGAGGCGAGCCGGGTGGGGGCGCCGTCTCCCCCGACAACCTGGCCTACGTCGTCTACACCTCCGGCTCCACCGGCACCCCCAAGGGCGTGCTGGTCACCCACCGGGGCGTGGTCAACTACCTGTCCTGGTTCGACCGGGAGGTGCTCGGAGGGGAGGGCTTCGAGCTGCCGCTGGTCTCCCGGCTCTCGTTCGACGCGCACGTGCGGCAGCTCTTCCCGCCGCTGCTGCGCGGCGAGGCCGTCCGGGTGCTCCCGGAGGAGACGGTCACCGACCCCGGGGCACTGCTGGCGGAGCTCTCCGGGCGCGGGCGCACGTCCTTCGGCGGGGTGCCCTCGCTGTGGAGCGCGATGGTGGAGCGGGTCCGCTCCGGCGAGGCGCCCCGGCCGGAGGGGGTGAAGGCGGTGCTGCTCGGCGGCGAGGCGCTGTCGGACGAGCTGGTGGAGCGGACGCGGGCGCTGTTCCCGGACGCGGCGGTCTGGAACCACTACGGCCCCACCGAGGCGACGGTCAACACCACCGCCGCGCGGGTGGACGGGGCGGAGCGCGTCGACATCGGCCGTCCCATCGCCAACGTTCGCGTCTACCTGCTGGACGTGAACGGGGGGCCGGTACCGGTGGGCGTCCCGGGCGAGCTGTACGTCGGCGGCGCCGGGGTTGCCCGCGGCTACCTGGGGAGGCCGGAGCTGACGGCGGAGCGCTTCGTCCCCGACCCGTTCGCGGGGGAGCCGGGGGCGCGGATGTACCGCTCGGGGGACCGGGTGCGCTGGCTGGCGCAGGGCCGGCTGGAGTACGCCGGGCGCGTGGACGAGCAGGTGAAGGTGCGCGGGTTCCGCGTCGAGCCCGGCGAGATCGAGGCCGTGCTGGAGCGACACCCGGCGGTCCGCGAAGCCGTGGTGGTGGTACGGGAGGAGCGGCTGCTGGGCTACGTCGTCGCGGAGAGCGGCGCCGTGGCCTCGCCCCCGGAGCTGCGCGGCCACCTGGCGGAGCGGCTCCCGGAGTACATGGTGCCCTCCGCCGTCGTCGTGCTGGAGACGCTTCCTCTCACTCCCAACGGGAAGGTCGACCGCAGGGCGCTCCCGGCGCCGGAGCTCGCACCGGACGGGGCGGGGCACGCCGCGCCGCGGACGCCGGCGGAGGAGATCGTGGCCGGGGCGTTCGCGGAGGTGCTGCGGGCGGAGCGCGTCGGGGTGGACCAGGACTTCTTCGCGCTCGGCGGGCACTCGCTGCTCGCCACGCGGGTGGTGGCGCGCATCCGGAGCGCGCTCGGCGTGGAGCTGCCGCTGCGGGCGCTGTTCGAGGCGCCCACGGCGGCGGGGGTGGCGGAGCGGGTGGACACGCTCCTCCGCGAAGGAGCCGGCGTGGCGGCCCCGCCGCTCGTTCCGACCCCGCGGGACGGGGCGCTCCCGCTGTCGTTCGCGCAGCAGCGGCTGTGGCTCATCGACCGGCTCCAGCCGGGGAGCGCCGCGTACAACGTACCCGCCGCCCTCCGGGTCCGTGGGGCGCTGGACGTGGCGGCGCTGGAGCGGAGCCTGGCGGAGGTGGTGCGCCGCCACGAGACGCTCCGCACCGTCTTCGGCGAGACCGACGGGGAGCCGGTGCAGACCGTCCGCGAGCCGGCCCCGGTGCGGATCGCCGTCACCGACCTGCGCGCCTTCCCGGAGGACCGGCGCGACGGGGAGGCGCGGCGGCTCGCGGCGGCCGAGGCGGCGAGGCCCTTCGACCTCGGGGAGGGTCCGCTCCTGCGGGCCGCGCTCCTGCGCCTGGACGAGGAGGAGTGGGCGCTCCTCTTCACGCTGCACCACGTCGTCAGCGACGGGTGGTCCACCGGCGTGCTCGTCGCCGAGGTGTCGGAGCTGTACACCGCCCTCACGGAGGGACGGGAGCCCGTGCTCCCGTCCCTCCCGGTGCAGTACGCGGACTACGCCGTCTGGCAGCGCGAGTGGCTGAGCGGTGGAGTCCTCGACCGGCAGCTCGGCTGGTGGCGCGACCGGCTGACCGGCGCGCCGCCGCTCCTGGAGCTCCCCACGGACCGCCCGCGTCCGCGGGTGCAGGGCGCGCGCGGCGGCAGGGTGGCCTTCGAGCTTCCGCCGGAAACGTCGCGGGGGCTCCGTGCCCTGTCGCGCGCCGGGGGGGCGACGCTGTTCATGACGCTGCTCGCGGCCTGGCAGCTCCTCCTGGCGCGCTGGGCGGGGACGGAGGACGTCAGCGTCGGCACGCCCATCGCCGGGCGCGGACGCGTCGAGACCGAGCCGCTGATCGGCTTCTTCGTGAACACGCTGGTGCTGCGGACGGAGCCGGAGGGGAGCCTGAGCTTCCGCGGGCTGCTGGAGCGCGTGCGGGAGACGACGCTGGGCGCCTACCAGCACCAGGAGATCCCCTTCGAGCGGCTGGTGGAGGAGCTGGCGCCGCAGCGCACCCTGGCCCACACGCCGCTCTTCCAGGTGATGCTCGCGCTGCAGAACAACGAGCGTGGCGAGCTGCGGATGGGCGGCCTGGAGGTGGAGCCGCTGGACGCGGGCGGCGAGGGGGCCGCCAAGTTCGACCTCACGCTCGCCATGGGGGAGGACGGGGAGCGGCTGGGCGGCACCCTCTCCTACCGCGCGGAGCTGTGGGACGCCGCCACCGTGGAGCGGATGACGGGGCACTTCCGCGTCCTCCTGGAAGCCGCCGCGGCCGGGCCGGACGCCCGCTGCGACCATCTCCCCCTGCTGACCGCGGCGGAGAGGCGGGCGCTGACGGAGAGCCGGGACGACACGGCGGAGCCGTATCCCGCCGGCGCCACCCTGCACGGGCTGGTGTCCGCGCGGGCTGCGGCGCACCCGGACGCGGTCGCCGTCGTCGCCGCGGGCGGGGGCGAGGCCGTCACCTTTGGCGGGCTGGAGGCGCGTGCGGGCCGCCTGGCGGGACGCCTGCGGCGGCTCGGGGTCGGCCCGGACGTGCGCGTGGCGGTGCTGATGGAGCGGGTGCCGGAGACCGTCGTCGCGCTCCTGGCCGTGCTCGGGGCGGGGGGCGCCTACGTCCCGCTCGACCCGTCGTACCCCGCCGCCCGGCTGGGCTTCATGCTGGAGGACTCCGGTGCCGCCGTGCTCCTGTCGCACCGGGGGCTCGCGGAGCGTCTTCCCCCCCACGCAGCCGCCGTGGTGGAGCTGGACGGGGAAGGCTTCGGCGGGGCGGGGGGCGCCGGGGACGCGCCGGAGGTCGCCGTCTCCCCCGACAACCTGGCGTACGTCGTCTACACCTCCGGCTCCACGGGCACCCCCAAGGGCGTCGCCGTCCCCCACCGCGCGGTGGTCAACTACCTGGAGTGGGCGCGGCGCGCCTACCTGCCGGGTGGGGGGGCGGGGGCGCCGGTGCACTCCCCGCTCGCCTTCGACCTCACCGTCACCAGCCTCTGGGCCCCGCTCGCCGCGGGGGAGCGCGTGGTCCTGGCGCCGGAAACGGAGCCGGTGGAGGCGCTCGCGGCCGTCCTGCGGGCGGAGGGCGGGTTCGGGGTGGTGAAGCTGACCCCGGCGCACCTGGAGCTGCTCGCCGGGCAGCTCACCCCGGAGGAGGCCGCCCGGTGCGCGCGGCTCTTCGTGGTCGGCGGGGAGGCGCTCCCGGCGGAGACCGTCGCCGCCTGGGCGCGGCTCGCGCCGGGGATCGGGATCGTCAACGAGTACGGGCCCACCGAGACGACGGTCGGCTGCGCGGTCCACCGCGCCCGGCCGGAGGGGTACCCTTCGGGCTCCGTCCCCATCGGCCGCGCGATCGCCAACACCCGGCTGTACGTGCTCGACCCCGCGGGGGAGCCGTCGCCCGTCGGGGTTCCCGGCGAGCTGTACGTCGCCGGAGCGGGGGTGGCGCGCGGCTACCTGGGGAGGGCGGAGCTGACGGCGGAGCGCTTCGTCCCCGACCCCTTCCCGGCGGAGCCGGGCGCGAGGGCGTACCGCACCGGCGACCGGGTGCGCCGCCTCCCGGACGGGGAGCTGGACTTCCTGGGGCGGATGGACGAGCAGGTCAAGGTGCGCGGCTTCCGCGTGGAGCCCGGCGAGGTGGAGGCCGTGCTCGCCGCGCACCCCGGGGTGCGGGACGCGGCCGTCGCGGTGCGGGAGGACGCCGCGGGGGAGCGGCGGCTGGTCGGCTTCTTCGTCGCGCGCGAGGGCGGGGCGGACGCGGCGGAGCTGAGGGGGTGGCTGCGGGAGCGGCTCCCGGAGCACATGGTCCCCGCCGCGCTGGTCCCTCTCGACGCGCTCCCCCTCACCCCGAACGGCAAGACGGACCGCCGCGCCCTCCCGGCCGGCGCGGGAGTCGAGCGGCGCGGGTACGTGGCTCCGCGCACGCCCGCAGAGGAGCGGGTGGCGCGGATCTGGGAGGAGGTGCTGGGAGTGGAGCGCGTGGGCGCGGAGGACGACTTCTTCGCCCTGGGAGGGCACTCGCTGCGCGCCACGCGCGTCGTCTCCCGCGTGCGCGACGCGATGGGCGTGGAGGTCCCGCTGCGGGCCCTGTTCGCGGAGCCCACGCTCGCCGCGTTCGCCGCGGAGGTGGTCCGCGTGGCGGAGTCGGCGGCGCCCGCTCCGGCTCCCATGGTCACGCAGGGGAACGTGGAGGAGGTGCTGGCGGGGGTGGACGGGCTCTCGGAGGAGGAGATGGATCGCCTCCTGGAGCAGCTCTCCGCCGAAGAGGAGCTGGGCTGGTGAGCGACGGCTGACGGATTCGGTGCGGTCCCGCGGAACCCACGGGACGCGTCAGGTGTTTGTACGATCCCTGTCCACGCCGCCGCGCCACTCCCGGGCGGAGAGCGCGGCGGCCCGTGTCCGCTCCATGCCGGAGAAGCATCGTGCAGAAGACCATCCGAATCGCGCTCCTGGCCGCCGCCGCGCTCGCGCTCCCGGCCGCCGCCGCCGCCCAGCAGACAACGCCCGCCCCGGCCCCGGCGCCCACCCAGGCCTCCGCGCAGGACGAGATCGCGCGCATCCAGCAGCGCCTCGGCGCGCTGCAGCAGCAGGCGGCGCAAGACTCCGCGGTCAGGGCGCAGGAGCAGGCGTTCGACGCGTACGTCGCCGAGGCGATGAACCGCCTGGACCCGGCGGCGGCAGGGAAGCGGGCGCGTGCCGAGTCGATCAAGACGGACGTCGAGGCCGCCCGTGCCGCCAACGACAACACGAAGCTGAACGCCCTGGCCGCGGAGGCCACGGAGCTGCAGGCGTACTTCGCGCAGATGCAGCCGCGCACGCTGGCGCTCCCCGACGTGCAGCAGAAGCGCCAGGCCTACGTCCAGGCGCTGTTCACCAAGATGAACCAGATCGACCCCGAGGCGCAGGCGCTGGTGGCCCGGCTCCAGCAGCTGCGCAGCGGCGCCGCGGCGGCGCCCGCCCCCGCCAACCCCTGACGGCCGCGCCGTTCGCAGGATGAAGGCAGAACGAAGCAGGGCCCGCGAGCGAATGCGCTCGCGGGCCCTGTCCGTTCACCCCTCCCGGTCCGGCGCCTACCGCGGCGCGCCGACGTTCCGCGTCTCCACGTAGAAGTTCTCGTCCACGCGGAAGGCGCTCGCGGGGACGGAGATCGTCGCCGTCTTCCACGCCGTCGTGGGGCGGAGGGTCGAGCATCCCGCTCCCGGACAGCGTCGCCTTCACCGGCATGTCGAAGCCGGGGACCACGTTGGCCCAGCGGTAGCGGAGGGTGGAGCCCTGGACGCGGTACTCCAGCACCGGGATCCTGGTGGTGGTGAGGTACTGCTGGAAGACGCGGCTCAGGTCGATCCCGGCGCGCCGGCTGACGTAGCGCTGCACCTGGTCCCCGGTGACCACCTGGCGCCGGAAGTCGATGTTCAGCCCGCGCAGGATGCTCCGCCACTTCTCGTCGTCGCCGATGATCTGGCGGATGGTGTGGAGCATGTTCCCGGTCTTGTAGTACATGTCGCCCGACCCCTCGTTGTGCACGCCGTAGCGGCCGATGATGGGACGGTCGTTCTCCACGTTGCTCCGCGTGCCGATCACGTAGCGGGCCCCCGCCTCCTTCCCCTGCTGGCACTCGGTGTAGAGGCCCTCGGAGTAGTTGGTGAACCCCTCGTGCACCCACATGTCCGCGATGTCACGCGTGGTGATGTTGTTCCCGAACCACTCGTGCCCGCTCTCGTGGATGATGATGAAGTCCCACTGCATCCCGTGCCCCGTCCCCGACAGGTCGCGCCCCAGGTAGCCGTTCTGGTACTTGTTGCCGTAGGCCACCGCGCTCTGGTGCTCCATCCCCAGGTGCGGCGTCTCCACCAGCTTGAAGCCGTCCTCGTACCAGGGGAACGGGCCGAACCAGCGCTCGAAGCACTGGAGCATCGGCCTGACCTGCTGGAACTGCACCCGAGCGCGCTCCAGGTTCTGGGCCAGCGGCCAGAAGTCCAGCGTCAGCCGACCCCCCTCGCCCTGGTACTCTTCGCTGAAGTGGGCGTACTGCCCGGCGTTGACCGCCACGTCGTAGTTGTTGATGGGGCTGGTGACGAACCACTCGTAGGTGGTGGTCCCGTCGGGGTTGCGCGTGGTGCTCCGGAGCCGCCCGTTGGACACGTTCGTCATGGTGCTCGGGACGGTGATGGCGATGCGCTGGCTGTCCGGCTCGTCGGTCTGCGTGTCCTTGTTGGGCCACCAGGCGCTGGCGCCCAGCCCCTGCACCGCGGTCGCCACCCAGGGGTTCCCCAGGGAGTCCCGCGCCCACACGAAGCCGCCGTCCCAGGGCGCGTTCTGCGCCGCGCGCGGCCTGCCCCCGTAGTGCACCGTCACCGTCTTGCGCTCGCCCACGGGCTGCGGCGCGGCGAGCGTCGCGAAGAAGACGTGGCCCTCGCGGCGGTACCTCAGCTTCCGCCCGTCCTGCACCATGCTGTCCACCACCAGCGGCGTCTGCAGGTCGATCTGCATCTCCCGCGCGGGCCCGAGCACGCGGTAGGTGATCCCCGTGCTCCCGCGGATGCTGCTGTCCGCGGGGCTGACGCGCACGTCCAGGTCGTAGAAGACGACGTCCCACCAGGCGCGCTGGGGGGTGATGGAGCCGCGCAGCGTGTCCGCGCGGGTGAAGCGCGGCGTTCCCTGGGCCGCGGCCGTGGCGAGCGGGGACAGGAGGAGGCAGGCGAGCAGGGCGATTCTTCGCATCGTGGGTCCGGGTGGAGGACGGGAGCCGTGTCGACTCCGCACAAGGTCGGCACGGAAGCGCGCGAGCGCAACGGGGGCGTCCGTTGCGGGCGTCGAGAGGGCGGGGTTATCCTCCATGTCGCACTCAATCGGACAAGAAGGAGCGGATGAGCAGGAAGAGCCCCATCGAGGACCTGTATCCCCTCTCGCCCATGCAGGAGGGGATGCTGTTCCACGCGCTCTACGAGACCGGCTCGCGCGCGTACGTGAGCCAGTTCGGCTTCACGCTGGCGGGGGAGCTGGACGCGGACGCGTTCGCGGCGGCCTGGCAGGGCGTGATGGACCGGCACCCGGCGCTCCGGACCGTGTTCGCGTGGGAGCGGGTGGAGAAGCCGCTCCAGGTGGTGCGGCGGGAGGCCGTGCTCCCGGTGCTCCGGGAGGACTGGCGCGGCCTCCCGGAGCCCGAGCGGGAGTCGCGGCTCGCCGCCTACCTCGAGGCCGACCGCGCGCAGGGCTTCGACCTGGCGCGCGGGCCGTTGATGCGGGTGGCGCTGTTCCGGGTCGGGGAGGCGACCCACGACATGGTGTGGACGCACCACCACCTGATCGTGGACGGGTGGAGCCTCGGTCTCGTCTACCGCGACGTGGTCGCGCTGTACCGGGCGCGGGTGGAAGGGCGCGAGCCCCCCCCGTCCGACGCCCGCCCCTACCGCGACTACGTCGCCTGGCTCGGAGGGCGCGACCCGGACCGTGCCGAGCGGTTCTGGCGCTCCGCGCTGGCGGGGGTCACCGAGCCCACCCCGCTGGGGATCGACACCCGGGAGGCCCCCCCCGGGAGCCCCGGAGCGGCGGAGGCCGCGATCGTCCTCCTGCCGGACCGCACCGCGGCGCTGGATGCGCTGGCGCGCGGGAACGGGCTGACGACCAGCACCCTGGTGCAGGGGGCGTGGGCGCTCCTCCTGTCGCGCTACTCGGGGGAGGAGGACGTCCTCTTCGGGACCACCGTCTCCGGGCGCCCGGCGGAGCTGGACGGGGCGGAGGAGATGGTGGGGCTGTTCATCAACGCTCTCCCCATCCGCGCCCGGGTCACGCC
The DNA here is from genome assembly GCA_963733105.1 of uncultured Gemmatimonadales bacterium. Lineage (GTDB taxonomy): Bacteria > Gemmatimonadota > Gemmatimonadetes > Longimicrobiales > Longimicrobiaceae > JAFAYN01. The sequence continues at coordinate 648,181 of CAVTCB010000024.1, forward strand.
GGAGGCGCGGACGCTCCCCTGGCTCCGCGCGCTCCAGGAGCACCAGGCCGAGATGCGCGAGCACGAGCACACGCCCCTGGTGCGGGTGCAGGAATGGAGCGAGATCCCCCGCGGCCGTCCCCTCTTCGAGAGCTTCCTCTCCTTCCAGAACTTCCCGGTGGACTCCTCCACGGCGGCCGTCCCCGGCCTCCGCGTGGAGGGGCTGTGGGGGAGGTCGGAGACCAACCACCCGCTCACCCTGAGCGCCGAGCTGAGCGGGAGCGAGCTGTCGCTCCACGCCCTGTACGCTCCCTCCCGCTTCGCCCCCGCGGCCGTGCGCCGGCTCCTGGAGCACCTGGCCGCCGTGCTGGACTCCTTCGCCGCGCACCCGGAGGCGTGCCTGGGCGAGGTGTCCGTCCTCGCACCGGGCGAGCGGGATCGCCTGCGGCGGTGGAGCGCCGGCCCCGAGGCTCCGCCGGCGGAGGGGCTGGCGCACGAGGTGTTCGAGTCGTGGGCGCGGCGGACGCCCGGCGCCGTGGCGGTGGAGCACGACGGCGGGTCCCTGACCTACGCCGAGCTGGACCGCCGGGCGAACCGGCTCGCGCACGCTCTCCTCGGGCGGGGGGTGGGCCGCGGGGGCAGGGTGGGCGTGTGCCTGGAAGCCGGCCCGGAGGTGCTGGTGGCGGTGCTCGGAGCGTGGAAGGCGGGCGCGGCGTACGTCCCCCTGGACCCGGAGCATCCCGCGGAGCGGCTGGAGTACGTGGCGGCGGACGCGGCCGTTCCGGTGATCGTCACCCGCTCGGAGCTGGCCGGAAGGGTTCTCGGGGGAGGGGCGGAGGTCCTGGCCTTGGACGACGGCGCCGCGCGCGTCGACGCCGGGCCGGACGGGACCCCGGGGATCGCGCTGTCGCCGCGCGAGCTGGCGTACGTGATCTACACCTCGGGGTCCACCGGCCGCCCCAAGGGAGTGCTCGTCGAGCACGCGAGCCTGGCGGGGACGCTCCTGGGCGCCCGCGAGGCGCTCGGCTTCGGGCCGGGGGACGTGTCGCCCGGCCTCTCCGGCTTCGCCTTCGACATCTGGCTCTTCGAGAGCGTGCTCCCGCTCCTCGCGGGGGGCCGGGTGCGGACGGTCGCGCGTGAGCGGGTGCTCGACTCCGACGCCCTGCTCCGCGAGCTGGACGACGCCACGGTGCTCCACGCGGTTCCGGCGCTGATGCGCCAGGTGGTGGACGCGTGCGCTGCGGGGGCCGGCCTCCCGCGCCTGCGGCACGCCTTCGTGGGGGGCGACGCCGTTCCCCCCGCGCTCCTGGCGCAGATGCGCGCGGCGTTCCCCTCCGCCTCCGTGTCCGTCCTCTACGGCCCCACCGAGGCCGCCGTGGTCTGCGCCCGGCACGCGCTCGCCGGGGGGCCCGTGCCGGCGCGCAACCCCGTCGGGAGGCCGCTCCCCGGGGCCGCGCTCCACGTGCTCGGCGCCGCGGACGCTCCGGCCCCCGCCGGGGTGGCGGGGGAGCTGTGCGTCGGCGGGCCGGGGGTGGCTCGCGGCTACCTGGGGCGGGCGGACCTCACCGCGGAGCGCTTCGTCCCGGACCCCTTCGCCGCGGAGCCGGGGGCGCGGATGTACCGCTCCGGCGATCGCGCGCGCTGGACGGAGGAGGGGACGCTGGAGTTCCTGGGGCGCCTGGACCACCAGGTCAAGGTGCGCGGCTTCCGCGTGGAGCCCGGCGAGGTGGAGGCCGCGCTGGCGCGCCACGCGGCGGTGCGCGACGCCGTGGTCGCGGTGCGCGAGGACGCCCACGGCGAGCGGCGGCTGGTGGCCTACGTGGTCGCGGCCGGGGGGGCGGAGGCGCCCCCGGCCGCCGGGCTGCGCGAGCACCTGCGGGGCATCCTCCCGGAGCACATGGTCCCCTCCGCCTTCGTGACGCTGGAGGCGCTCCCTCTCTCCCCCAACGGCAAGGTGGACCGGCGGGCGCTCCCCGCGCCGGAGGCCGGGGGGGGCGCGGAAGCGGTCCACGTCGCGCCTCGCTCCCCCGTGGAGGAGCTGCTCGCGGGGATCTGGCGGGAGCTGCTGCGGGAGGAGCGGATCGGCGTGCACGACAGCTTCTTCGCGCTGGGGGGGCACTCCCTGACCGCCACGCGGATGGTGTCGCGCGCGCGGGCGGTGCTCGGCGTCGATCTGGCGATCCGCCACGTCTTCGAGGGGCCCACGGTCGCGGAGCTGGCCGCGCGCGCGGAGGAGGCGCTGCGGGACCGGGGCGGGGCGGCGCTCCCCCCCTGGAGCGGGTCCCACGCGACCGCCCCCTCCCGCTCTCCTTCGGGCAGCAGCGCCTCTGGGTGATCCACCAGATGGACCCCTCCAGCGGCGCGTACAACCATCTCTCCCCCTTCCGGGTGCGGGGGCGCCTGGACGTGCGCGCCCTGGAGCGGGCGCTGGAGGGGGTGGTGCGGCGGCACGAGGCGCTGCGCACCGTCTTCCCCGTGGTGGACGGCGATCCCGTGCAGGAGGTCCGGGAGCCCGGACCCGTCCCGCTCCCCCTGGTGGACCTGCGGGGAGCGCCCCGGGAGGCACGCGAGGCGGAGGTGCGCGCCCTGGCCCTGGCGGAGGCGGCCCGCCCCTTCGACCTGCTCCGCGGACCGGTGTTCCGCGCCACCCTGCTCCGCGTGGCGGACGACGAGCACGTCGTGCTCTTCACGCTGCACCACGTGGTCAGCGACGGGTGGAGCATGGGCGTGCTGGTCGGCGAGGTCACGGCGCTGTACGAGGCGCACGCGCGCGGCGGGGAGCCCGGGCTTCCCCCGCTCCCGGTGCAGTACGCGGACTTCGCCGTGTGGCAGCGGGCGTGGCTCTCGGGGGAGCCCCTGGAGGCGCAGCTCGCCTGGTGGCGCGAGCGCCTGGCGGGGGCTCCCCCCCTCCTGGAGCTTCCCACCGACCGGCCCCGCCCGGCCGTGGCCGGCAGCCGCGGCGCAGGTCTCGCCTTCCTCCTCCCCCCGGAGGTCACCCGGCCGCTCCGTGCCCTGGCGCAGAAGGAGGGGGCGACGCTGTTCATGACGCTGCTCTCCGCATGGCAGCTTCTCCTCGCCCGCTGGTCGGGGCAGGACGACCTGTGCGTGGGCACGGCCGTCGCGGGGCGTACCCGGCCCGAGGTGGAGGGGCTGATCGGCTTCTTCGTCAACACCCTGGTCCTGCGCGGCGACCTGTCGGGCGACCGCACCTTCCGCGAGCTGCTGGGGTGCACCCGCGAGGCCGCTCTGGGCGCGTACGCGCACCAGGACCTCCCCTTCGAGCGGCTGGTGGACGAGCTGCGCGTGGACCGCTCGCTCGGGCACTCCCCGCTGTTCCAGGTGATGTTCGCCCTCGAGAACGTGGAGCCCGGCGAGCTGCGGCTGGGGGACGCGGAGCTGGAGCCGGTGCCGCTGGAGACGCGCACGGCGAAGTTCGACCTCACCTTCGGGATCGACGAGCTGGACGACGGCCTCCAGGGCGTGCTCCGGTTCCGCCCGGACCTCTGGGACGCCTCCACCGTCGAGCGGATGCTCGGGCACTGGCGGGTGCTCCTGGAAGGGGTCGCGGCGACGGGCCCCGGCACGCGCGTGTCGGACCTCCCCCTCCTCGCGCCGGCGGAGAGGGAGCGGGTGCTGGAGGAGTGGAACGCCACCGAGGCGGGCTTCCCGCTCCTCTGCGCGCACGAGCGGTTCGAGGAGCAGGCGCGGCTCACGCCGGACGCCGCCGCGGTGGTCTACGGCGGCCGGACGCTCTCCTACGCGGCGCTCGACCGACGCGCCGACGCGCTGGCCGTCCGCCTCCACGCGCTGGGCGTCCGCCCGGAGGCGCGCGTCGGGGTGCTCCTGGAGCGCGGCGTGGAGATGGTCGCCGCCGTGCTGGCCGTCCTCAAGGCCGGCGGCGCCTACGTCGCGCTGGACCCGTCCCATCCGGACGAGCGGCTGCTCTTCGTGCTGGAGGACGCGGGCGCGCGCGTCGTCCTGACCGACTCCGCCCTGGCGGGGCGGATCGGCGGCTTCGGAGGCGTGGCCGAGTGCCTGGACCGGCCCGAGGAGGCGGACCTCGTGCCTCCGGAGCGGCTCCGGCCGCCCGTCTCCCCCGACAACTTGGCCTACGTCGTCTACACCTCCGGCTCCACCGGCGCCCCCAAGGGAGTGCTGGTGGCCCACCGGGGACTCTCCAACTACCTGGCCTGGTTCGACCGGGAGGTGCTCGGCGAAGAGGGCTTCGACCTCCCGCTGGTCAGCCGTCTCTCGTTCGACGCGCACGTCCGCCAGCTCTTTCCGCCGCTCCTGCGCGGCGAGGCCGTGTGGGTGCTCCCGGAGGAGACCGTCGCCGACCCGGCGCGGCTGCTGGAGGCGCTCTCCGGGCGGGAGAGGGTGTCGTTCGGCGGGGTGCCGTCGCTGTGGAGCGCCATGGTGGAGCGGGTCCGCTCGGGGGAGGGGCCGAAGCCGCGAGGGCTGGAGGCGGTGCTGCTGGGCGGCGAGGCGCTGCCGGACGGGCTGGTGGAGCGGACGCGGGCGCTCTTCCCCGGCGCGGCGGTCTGGAACCACTACGGCCCGACGGAAGCGACGGTCAACACGACGGCGGCGCGGGTGGACGGGGCGGAGCGCGTCGGGATCGGGCGGCCCGTCGCCAACGTGCGCGTCTACCTGCTGGACGCGTACCTGGGGCCGGTCCCGGTCGGCGTCCCGGGCGAGCTGTTCGCGGGCGGCGCCGGGGTGGCGCGCGGCT
>CAVTCB010000025.1:0-44453 GCA_963733105.1 uncultured Gemmatimonadales bacterium
AATGCGGCTAAATTTGGGCGCTTTCGAGGCCGCCCTCGTAGCTCAGTCGGATAGAGCACCAGATTCCTAAGTCGGAGGTCCCAGGTTCGAGCTTGCGCTGGGGACCCTGAGAAAAAGCCCGTAGGACGGCACTTTTCGCCGCCTGCGGGCTTTCGTTTTAGCTCAGGTCGTGCGCCAGTAACAGGTCTCCAGTAACAAGGCCAGAACGGACCCGGCCGGTCGCGAGGTACTTCCATACGGAGGCCCGCACCTGTACCTGCCCGGCAAGGGAGCCGTCGTATGCCGAAGGTCACCACCAGGGGAGCAGGGGCGGGCAGGTCCGCCCCGGATGCGGCGCAGGAGCCGCACGCGCGGCTGTACTGGAAGGATGGGCGCGCCTACATCGACGCGCGCGCCTGGGCCTCGTGGGGGGGCAAGCTGGAGGCGCTGGTGGTTCCCGGCGAGCGGGGCGCCACCAAGGATGCCGTGCAGGGCGCGATCCTGTTCGCCCGCCGGCTTGCGCAGCTCCGCGCGTTTCGCGCCGAGCACCCGGACGGGTTGCCCCGGCCAGCGGAGGAGAGCGAGCCGGCCGTCGAGGAGCTGGACCGCATTGCCACGTTCGCCGGGTGGTACCTGGCCGAGAAGGAGGCGCGCCCGGGCGCAAGCGCGTCACCAGGCGCCACCTGGAGGACCAGCGACAGAAGCTCGCTCACGCTGCCCGGTTCTTCGCGAAGAAGCGCGGCAAGGAGCTTCTGCGGGAGCTGGAGGCGGCGGACATCCGCGAGTACATGAAGGAACTGCGGACCGTCGCGCCGCCCAGCAAGAACCGGAGGGTCGGGCGCTGCCGCGGGGACGTGCTCTCGCCGACGACTCAGCGCCGCTATCTCGACACGCTGGGGGAGCTGTTGCAGGCCGCCGTCGCCGAGGGCCGGATCGCGACCAATTGGGTCTACGAGCGGACCGACCTTCCGGCCGTCGATCCGAGCCCGACCAGGCACCTGGAGCTGTGGGAGGCGGCGCTGCTCCTGGAGGCGGCGCGCCGCCTCTACCCCGCCCACAGGAAGAGCCCTCCAATCTACCCGCTCCTGGCGTTCTACCTCCTGACGGGCGTGATCGAATCGGAGAGGGAGGGTGTCACCGTGCCGGACGTGCGGTTCCCCGGCGACCCGGAGTTCCCTAAAGGAGCAATCATCATCCGGCCGAACGCCGCCGTGCGCGGCGAGGATACGCGGGACCGGCTCAAGACCGAGTACCGCGAGCGGATCATCCCGCTGCACCCGCAGCTCGCGGAGATCCTGGGCGAGTACCTGAGCGGCCCGTACGCGCCTCCCGGCCCGCTCCTGTTCCCCGCCCTCGGGAGCGACGGGACCGTGCCTGTCGGTGACTGGCGCAAGCAGCTGGACCGCATCGCGGTCTACTGCGGCTATCAGCCGGGCGAGATCCGGACGCGGCGCCTGCGCGTCACCTACTGCTCGCATCGCGCGTACACGGTGGACGAGCACGGCCAGCCCATGACCGCCGTGAAGCTCCAGGCGGAGATGGGGCATGGGTCGTTCCAGATGATCGAGCGCCGCTACTTCCGCCACACCCGGCTCCGCGCCGCGCGTCCGCAGCTCGAATACCGCTGGAGCGACTGGTCCGGGAAGTACGGTGACCGGCTGGGGCAGGGCGCCCGCGGCATGAGCGGGGAGCTGTCGCCCAAGCTGCGCGCCGTGCTCGCGCTGCTCCCCTCGGAAGGACTTTCCGCGAAGGAGTGGGAGGTCGCCTCGGGGCTTCCCGTGGGGACGTTCTACTACTGTCGGGACGTTCTCGTGGAGAGAGGGTATGTCCGGCGGTTCGGGGCAGGGAGGGGTGCACCCTTCCGGCGGGTCGAGGCGCTTGGCGAGGAGGAGGAGCGCAGCGCGGCCTAGTGTCCCTCCAATGCGGCGGGGGCGGCTCTGTCGAGCCGCCCCCGCGTTCATCCTCCTCCGCCCGCGCGCCGCTGGCGAAGCGGGCGGCTGGGCGGCGCGGTCCTGTGCCGCCGGAAGCGCTCCTGCGCTGCGGCGATCTCGTCCGCCGGGTCCAGGCGGGTTTCCGCTGGGAGTCCCCCCGTCGCTGACGGGGACGCGAGTGCCGGCAATTCGATCTGCTCCGGTGGCGAGGGAAGGGGGACCGCGCCGATCTCCGCCACGAACTGCCGCAGATCCGATTCCGTTGTGCGGCGCTCGCGCCCGTACGGATATAACTTCAGCACCACGCCCCGAAACCCCGTTCGCATCACCTTCCAGACGGCGGCGGCGCTGCGCTTCCGACCGCCGGGGTGACGGTGCAGCCACTCCGCAGCATCAGCAGGTGTCAGCCGGGGCTCTTCTTCGGGCGCAGATTCGGGCACGTCCTCTACCAGCAGTTCGCGAAGTGAATCGACCGGGACCAGCGTACCTGCAGGCGCGTTATTTACGAACTGAATGAGTCGCTCGAAGTTCGGCATGACTCCCCCCCGGTGTGTGACCTGCAGGTCGCGATAGACTTGCTGCGACCGGCACAAGGGAAGTACCGCGGCGAGAGCGTTGCCGTTCTATGCAGGAACAGCAGGCAATACCTGGTTGGGAGGTGACAGGCAGCCGGAGATGCGTGTGAGTATTGTCACCCGCTCGTGCGAGGACTATTCTGTTTCTCGCGCGCGAGAGGCGTGAAGCACCCCGTAGTTCTAGGCCCGCAGATCCTGCCGCTCTCTCGGCAGTGGGTTCGTCCCTCGGCCAGCAGCCGCATCGTCTCCCAGCCCCCGGTGCGTCCACGACCCAGGACTGGAATGAGCATGGATCCAATACGGATTGAAGGATTTCGGGGGGATAGGTCGCGCTACCCCGATATCTACTATCTCGATCCCGATGACGAGGATTACAGGCTGATCGCGATCCTCGTCAACGACCATGTGGCTTATCGCCCCCGGAGGATCGGCAAGAGTCCAGGGCATCTGACCCTGTATACCTTCGATCGTGACGTCCAACAATGTCTGGAGGCGTACACGCTGGATGCTCTCCGCGTGGAGTTCAAGTCGATCACAGCTGTAGGCAGGGCGTTGATGACCGGACTATGTCAGGAGATCGAGGTGCTCCTCCAGTTTATGGGCCCTTGGGAGTCTGCCGACGCTGAGCCGAGTTTTTCGTTCCAGCTCTCACCCGATCTTGCAGAATGGAATCGGCCGTGGAGTCCACGCGAGCATTCCGAGACGTTGCAGCATTTGACTTTGGCGAGAGGGGTCCCTGGGCTGACCTTCAGGATTCCGAGGGGGCAAGTGACGAGCTTTCACTTTACGTCTCGGGCTCGGTCGTTCGACCACACCCTGGGGGAGGAGATCGCCCACTGGACGGAGATCATCCGCTCCATCCATGAGGAGGCCACGGCCCATCTTTTGGCGGCACAGCACGCCAATTCGCTGGTCGAGACGTTCCACTTCCCCCCGGCGATCGCCACCGCCTGCACCCAATACCTGGAGTACTTCGTCCAGTTCTTGGCTGACCTGGGCATCCAGGCCGAGGCCGAGGTGCAGCATAAGGCCGCTGAAGTCCTATTCCGGGTAACCCCCGCGGATGGACGTGAGGTGCTGGAGCGTGTCCGCGAGGCGCTGGATGCATACCTTCACCTGCCCACCGACCCATCACTCGCCCTCGTGCCCTCCAGCGGGCAGGACCCGGCCGTGTGGGAGCTGAAAGCCGTTGTGCGGCACCTGCGCGACCGGGTGGAGTTCCAGCAGGACGTGCTGGAGGCAAGAAACGAGCGGATTCTCGCGCAGGCCGATCGGATCGAAGCTCTCCAACTCGCCAACTTCCTCCTCCAGCAGCAGGCCACCGGAGAGGTGCGGGCGATCGGCCTTGGAGGGGCTGCCGCTGGAGTAGGGGAGGACACCGAGGCGATCATCCCCGGCGTCATCTCCGTGAAGGATGTCGAGAAGGGAGGTGTCGTGGTGCACAGCGCGGAGATCCTGCGGCGGCTCAAGCGCCGCTTCGGCCGGGGGGAGTAGCACCGATGCACACCCGCTTCCCACGCCATCACCCGCGCCGGCAGCGAAGTGCGCCTCGGTTGGTGGGCGAAGCATGGGCTCTCAAGCGCGGGTACCCCCAGCCAAGCTGGTGGATACACCCCGTCCACCTGTTGATATAAGTGGCTGAGGGTATCGTTTCACTGTCCACCCCTACCATGACGGCTGCTATCGTGCGGTTTCCGGCCTTCGGCTGAGAACAACCTTCCTCGGTGAGCCGTGGCGGGGGCGGCTCTGTCGAGCCGCCCCCACGTTCATGCTCCTCCGACCGCGCGCCTCTGGCGAGGCGGGCGGTTGGGCGGCGCGGTCCTGCGCCGCCGGAAGCGCTCCTGCGCTGCGGCGATCTCGTCCGCCGGGTCCAGGTGGGTTTCCACGGCGAGACTCGTAGCGGCCTGCGGCAGGACCGGGAGCGCGATCCGCTCCGGCGTGCCCGGCAGCGGAACGGCGCCGATCTCCGCAACGAAGTGCCGCAGGTCCGACTCGGTGGTGCGGCGCTCGCGGCCGTACGGGTACGACTTCAACACCACGCCCCGGAAGCCCGTCCGCATCACCTTGCGGATGGCCGCGGCGCTGCGCTTCCGGCCGCCCAGGTGGTGATGCATCCACTCGGCGGCTTCCGCCGGGGTGAGCCTCCGCTCCTCTTCCAGCCCGCGCGGGGGTGTGTCCTCCGTCAGCAGTGCGCGGAGCGAATCGACCGGGACCATGGTTCCGGCCGGGGCCTCGTTCACGAACCGGATCAGCCGCTCCAGGTCAGGCATGGGCAACTCCCCTTTCGTGGCATGCGGCGGCTCTCGTCGCGTCGTGCGACCCGCATAAGGGAAGTACCACGCGCAGGGCGGCGCCGTTCTGCCGGGCCGCGCCGATCGAGTGCTACGCGCCGGTGCCGGCCATGAGCGGCCGGAAGCCCGCCTGCTGGAAGTGTCGGTCCCCGGTGGCCGCACCCACCAGCCCTCGGTCGCGCATCACGACGAACGAGATGCAGTCGGTGAGCCCCCAGTCTTTGTCCGCGTGGCTCTCGAACACCTCCAGAGCGCGCGTGAGGAGCGCGGTGTCCACCGGCACGACGGCCATGTTCGGCTCCGTGTAGCAGCGCCGGATGAACGCCGCCGCGAGCTGCCGCAGCCGAGGGGTGTCGCTCAGTGCGTTCCCGACCTCCGCGAACACGGCTTCGGTCGTCACCACCTCCGCAGCCTGCCTCACCTGCGGAAGGAGCGCCAGGCCGCGCGCGTGGTGGGTGTCCCGCGGGTTGAGGAGCGCCTGGACGTAGAAGGTGTCGAGGAAGAGCCGGGCGCCGGAGGCGGGAGAGATCAAGGTGTGGAGGACCGCTTCGGCGTGCTGTACAGGTAGTGGTCGTGCTCGCTCGCCCAGTCGGCGGGCATCTCCACCGTCCCAGCGGCCTGTTCGAGGAGGTCCCACACTCCCCCTTCCGGGAGAGCCGGAGGCGACTCCGCCGAGGGCTTGGCCGTGGTTTCCGGCTCCATGTGCTGAAGCGTGTCCACGATCTGGCCCAGCGTCGCGTCCGCGGGAAGCCGCTCGATCACCTGGATGGCCCGTTCCTTGGTCGTCATGCTCCCCTTTCGCGCGCTCGGTTCCTGACCTCCCACCGCCTGCCTGCCCCGATGGGCTGCAACTAAGATACCCCATCCGTGGCCGAATGGCAGCCGGAGCGGCGCGTTCCCGCGATTCCAGGTGGAATCATGACCGTTCCGAACCGGGACCTTGTGGGCGCGCCCCAGCCCGCTGACATTCCGCGGCCGACCCGTGAAGACAACAATAGTTGGTAGACTCGCACACGCCGTTCCGGCGAGAATCGTCGTATGCGAGAACGGTCCGCTCTCTCCGTCGCCTTCGGGCAAGTCGTTCGGGAACTGCGCGAGGAGGCGAGCCTGTCGCAGGAACGGCTCGGCTTCCTCGCCAAGCTGAGCCGAGTCTACGTCGGGGAGATCGAGCGCGGCGAGAAGACGCCCTCGCTGGACGCCGTCGCATCACTCGCGCGGGCGCTCGGGAGGTCGGCTTCTGAGCTGATCTCCGCCGCCGAGAAGCACATCGCCTGATCGCTCCGGCGAGCCCACGCACGGGGCCCAATCCCCTCCTCCTCGGGGCCCACGCCACTCCCTCCTGATCCTCCTCCAGCCCGAAGCGGGCCCCAGCGTGCACGGACCCTATCGCGACGGGGCGTGAACTGCGGCCGGGAGCACCCCGAACCGGGCTTCAAGGGCCGAGAAAATGGGCCCATTTGTCCATTTTGTCCATTTTTGTCTGGTGGGGCCCGCTCCTGTCGCCGGCTCCACACCCGCCACGGAACCGCTACAGGCTCTGTATGGCGATGCCACTTGGCACGTCCGACGATGGCAACTATAGTTGTCTGTGATAATGACAACTATAGTTGTCCAAAACGCCTGACGCAGTCACCATCTGGAGGGAGCCATGAAACACGGTGCGCTTGCACGGCGGGATGCCCTGCGGCCCCTGGACTTCGACCACTTCGCGGATGCCCATGCCATCGAGTCGCTGCGCCTGGCCCTGTGCCGTGAGCTGCGCGTGTACGGCGGGCAGCGCGCACTCGCCCGGCAGATCGGCATCTGCCGCGGCACGCTGCGCAAGTTCGTGGAGATGCGGAGCCTTCCCACCCCCCAGAACCTCGACAAGATCCGCGACTGGGCGGCGGACCGTCCGGAGGTCCGCCCCCCGCTCGGAGCGATCGCGCTGGCGATCCTGGCCGGCGACATGCCCGCGGGCGCCCGGCTGCGGCTGCGCAGGGGACTGGCTCGCGAGCTGGCCGCCGCCTACCGGGAGGCCGGGGCGGAACTGCCGTCGTGGGTTGCCGAGGAGCTGGAGCGATGACCCGCGGCTCCCCCCCTCCCGTGGCGGGCCCGGCTCCCCCGTCCCCTCCACCGCCTCCCCAATCCCCTCCGCCGCGCCTGTTCTCGTCCCGGCGCCTGATCCTCTGCGGAGGGTAGCGCATGCGGGAGAAGGACGAAGCCGCCCTCTCCTTCCTGTGCCGCCTGGAGGCACGGGGAGGCGGCTACGAGCGGTACGGCGTGCGGGGCTGGGCGCTCACCGCCGACGTCGAGCGGGAGACGGGGGAGCGCCTGCCGGAGCGCCTGCCGTACCTCCGCGGCCGGCGGCTGCTGGTCCGCGCCGACGTACGGCCGCCGAAGCGGTCCCGTCCCGTGTGGATCTACCGGGTCTCGGAGAGCGGCGCCCGTCGGGTGGCAGAGTGGGAGGGCGCGGCCTACCGGCCGCGCCCGCTCCGCGAGCACGCCCGGGGTGAGGCCGAGACCGCGGTCTACGTCCCTCCCGGGTCCGTCGTGGCCCTGCGGGCGCTCCGGCTCGCGATGGAGGACCCGCAGCCGTCCCCACACTTCCCCGGAGAACGGGGGTGGCGCACGGCGGAGGAGCTGGACGCCCTGATCCGGGTTCCCGACGACCGGCCGGAGTGGAAGGTGGACATGGAGCTGGACGACCCGGACGAGTGGAACGACCCTCCCCCGTGGCGGGCACGGCCGGAGCGCCCACTGCCCACGGGCCCCTTGGGGTTCTCCACCGAGGACATGCAGTGGCTGGTCCGCGCCGGCTACGCGCAGAGGTTCGGGGCGGAGTACGAGTGGAGGCAGCGGCCGGTGCTCCTGTACCGTGCGACACCGGAGGGCATGTCGGTGGTGCCCACTGAAGTGGCATGGCAGCGGGGAGTGACCACGAGATGCCCCGACCCTGCGGTGCCCTCTCCCCGGTAGTGGACCGCTCCCTTGATAGCTCGTCCGTGGCCCTGCAGCGGCATGCTGCCCGCCAGCGGTGCGGAGCGGAGAACCGACGGGAAACCCGCTGGTTCCCCCTGCGGACCCGCCCTGCCGGGCGGCGGCCCCGGCACCGCCCTCCGCACCCGGGGTGAACGCCCGCGGGCGCGCGACACGGCGCGCGCCGCGCTCACGCACCGTGCCACCTCCTCCGCCTGTCCCACCCGACTGGTGCCCTCCTCCGACCACCTCCGCCAGGTGCTCCGCCCGCTTCCGCCTCCGGAGCCACTTTGTGGGCCCGGTGAGCCGCTGCTATCTTGACTTCCCTTGCCGGCGTCATTAACCATGGGCCCGGCAAATGCACCGCCGGACCGTCGCTCGCATCCCTGCTGCTCCACACGGACACACCTCGATCCCGCCCGGTCCGTCATGGTCCGGCCCGCAGGCGGAATCCCTTTCACCGACTTACATCCCGGGGAGGTCGGTCATGCCGCGTGCGCTCCTGGCCGTAGAGGCGGATCGCATCCAGGATCTCGTGTTCCGGTCCTCGCGCCTGCGCGAAGTCACCGGGGGGAGCTTCGCCCTGGAGCAGTTCTGGAGGAGGGCGGCCGTGGTCGCCGCCGAGCGTGGCGCCGAGGTGCCGGTGAGCGCGGGCGGCAGCTTCCGCGCGGTGTTCGGCGGCGAGGGGGGAGAGTCGAGCGCCCGGGACTTCGGCCGCTTCCTCCAGGACGCATACGCCGTCGAGGTTGGGGGGCTCCTCACCTCCGAGGTCGCCACGTGCGGCGACGGGGCGCCGGACGGCGACCTCGCGGAGGGCGCGGCCCGCGTCGTCGGGCGCGCCAAGGCCCAGGGGGACCCGCCGGCCGCCGCCCTCTCGCTCCCGTTCCTCCAGCCCTGCGACTCGTGCGCCCGCGCCCCCGCCGCACGCCCCGTCCCCGTCGGAGGCGGGGAGGTGGAGGAGCTGTGCGAGGTGTGTGCGGCGCGGCGGGACCTCCGCGACGAGTACCGGGACCGGTTCCTCGGCGGGCTGGCCCACGCGGCGGCGAGCGGCTCCGCCGGCCTCGGCGCGCTGGTGGACCGCATCGGAGACCTCCCCGAGGACGCCGACCACGTGGGCACGCTGGACGGACGGAGCCGGGTGGCCTACCTGCTGGCCGACGGCAACGGCTTCGGGGTGCTCTTCGCCGAGGCCGCCCGGCGGAACGACGGCTTCGCCACCCTGAGGCGTCTCTCCTCGGCCGTGGCCGCCGCCGGCGGGGGAGCCCTCGCCGCGGCGACGCTCGCCCTGCTGGAAGCGCACCCGGGCGCGGCCCTCCGGCGGCGGGACCCCCGCGACGCACCCGGACGGGACCTCGCCACCCCCGTCCTCCCCCTGATCACCGGGGGCGACGACGTCTTCGCGCTCCTCCCCGCGCCCTGGGCGTTCAGCTTCGCCCGGACGTTCGCGGACGCCTTCACCCGCCGCTTCGCGGAGGACGACACCGTCCGCGGCCTCCTGGACGGGCGGCCGGCCACGCTCGCCTGCGCGCTCGTCTTCTGCAAGGCGACGTTCCCGTACCGCTTCGCGCACCGGGTGGGCGAGCGGGCGCTCCGCGAGGCCAAGCGCACCGCGAAGGGTCCCGACGGCTCCCTGTCCGTGGTCCGGGGCGTGGAGGTGCGGGCCACCGTCCACGAGGGCAGGCTGGGGCCGCCGGGGGCGTACGCCGACTTCGCCGTGGGGGACGCGCCGGCGCCGCGTGCCTCGCTCGCCGGGCTGCTGCGGGCGCGCGCCGAGCTGGACCCGCTCCCCGGGAAGCGGCGGCACCAGGTGGAGGCCCTGTACGGGAGCCCGGAGCGGGGGAGCGAGGCGTGGCGCCTGCGACGGGAGTGGGTGATCGGCCGCAGCGGCGACCCCGTGCTCCGGGAGGTGCTGGACCGGCTCGACGCCGAGGCGGACGGCGCCGCCACGCCGGTGGTGGACCTCCTCCACCTGTGGGACTACCTGCGGACGCCGGGCGCGGCGGAGGTGGCCCGATGAGCGGGCCGACGCTGCGCGCCGCCTTCCGGGTGGACTTCGCGCGGGAGTACCACGTCGGGGCGGGGCACGGGCGCGGCACCTCCCTCGACTCCGCCCTCTTCACCGACGGGGAGGGAGCCCGCGAGGAGCCCGCGATCCGCTACGCCCACGGCGTCCTGCGACAGGCGGTCTACGACCTGCTCCAGACCGGCGCGATGGCGGCGTGGCGACGCTGCGGGCGCTCCGGCGAGCCCGGCCGTCCGGCCGACCACTTCTGCGCCTTCGAGCGGGACCGCGCGCCCTGTCCCCTCTGCCGGATCTTCGGCAGCCCCGCCCATCCCTCGCCCTGGGACTTCTCCACCATGCGTCCGCGCGCGGGCGCAGCCGCCCCCGGCGGGCGGGCCGCGCGCGTGGTCTCCCGGACCAGCGTGGACCTCCCCAGCCGCAGGGCCGCCGACCGGACGCTCTTCTCGGAGGAGCTGGGCGCGCCCCTGTCGTTCGGGTTCGAGGCCGCCCGTGCCCCGGGGGACGATGCGGACTCGGCGGCGGACGAGCTGGCGCTGCTGGCGATGGCGGCGCGATGCGTCCCCGCCCTCGGGGCGGACCGCCGTCGGGGACGGGGCCAGTGCGCGGTGGTGATGGACGGGGTCGAGGGAGCGGAGCTGGACACCGGGACGGACCCGCTCGTGGAGCGCTTCGCGGCGGCGTGGCTCGGGGACGCGCCCCGCGCCGGGGCGTACCGCCTCCCCCGCCGCGCCGCGTCCTTCGCGGCGGTGACGGTGTCCCCCGCCGTCTGGGCCGCCCCGGACCCGGCGCACCCGCCCGAGGAGGTGCGCCTCTTCCTCCGCCTGGAGGAGCCGGTGGCCGCGGGGGCGCTCCCCCTCACCGGGAACCTCCTGGAGGGGGAGACCTTCCTCCCCGGCACCCTCCTCCTGGGTGCGCTGGCCGGGCGGGTGCTCGCCGGGGGCGGCGTCGGCGAGGAGCGCTTCCTCCGCGCCTTCCGCGCCGGGGCCGTCGTCTTCCCCGACCTCCTCCCGGCGGCCGAGGCGGACGGCCTGGCCCACCCGACCCTTCCGGCCCCGCGCGACCTGTTCACCTGTCCGCTCCACCCCGGCCCCGCGTCATACGGCGGGCACGGGGTCTGGTCCCCGGTGCTCGCGGAGCTGGGCGTGGGGCCCGCGGGGTGCCCAAAGTGCGGCGCGGCGCTCAAGCCCCGCAGGCTGGACGGGTACCTGTTCCCGGGCGGCGCCGGCTTCGCCGCGGAGGGCGAGGCGCGCTACCGCGTGGAGCCGCCGGGGCGCGAGGAGACCAAGATCCAGGTGGACCCCGCGAGCGGGCGGGTGGGGGACGGGGCGCTCTACCACCGCCAGCTCCTCCCCGCGGGGACGCTGCTCAGCGGGGTCCTGCTCGCCGCCCCCGGCGCGCTGGGGGTCCTGCGGGAGCGCGGGGTGCTGGACGGCGACCGCGGTGTCGTGGAGCTGCGGCTGGGGAAGCGGCACGGGCGCGGCTACGGGCGCGCGACCCTGGCGTGGGAAGCGGTCCCGCCCGGCGAGGCCGGGGCGGCGCTGGACCGCACCCGCAAGGCGGTGGAGGGGTGGGTCTCCGCGGCGGGGGCGGTGCCGGTGGTCCTCGCCTCCCGGCTCCTCCTCCGCGACGCGTTCGGGCGGACGCGCCAGACGCTCGCCCCGGAGGACCTGGGGCTGCGGTGGAGGGGCGGGACGGCGGGGCGGCCGACGTGCGCCGTGTCGTCCACGGTGGCCGGCGGGTTCTCGCGGCACGTGGGGCTCCCGCGCCGCCGCGAGCACGTGCTCCAGGCGGGGAGCGTCCTGCACCTGGACCCCGCCGCCGTGGAGGCGCCGGACGGCGCCCCGCTCGCGGAGTACCTGGCGCGCCTGGCGCACGGGCGCGCGCTGGGGGAGCGGACCGCGGAGGGGTTCGGGCGCCTGGCGGTGGCACCGTTCCCGTACGGCTGGGTCCCGGGCGCGCCCGCCGGGGCCGGCCCTGCGGAGCCGCTCCCCTCCCGGAGGCGGTGCGCCGCCCCGCCGCGCCCGGCACGGAGGACCCGCTGGGGCGCCGGGCCGACGAGCGGCGGGTGGAGCGGTACGCCGCGGAGCTGGAGGCGGCGGGGGTGAAGCCGTCGGGCGACGAGTGGCGCCTGGTCGCGCGGCTGCTGTACGCGCGCGCCGGGGAGGAGGCCGGCACGCTCGCCGCGGCCCTGGAGGGAGGGGGCGGGCCCCCGGCGGAGGAGTTCGGCCGCGTCGGCCCCGGGCGGGAAGCGAAGTCGTTCCTGCGCGACAAGGCCGGGAAGCCGGCGTGGGAGGCGCTGCGCCCGGTCCTGGAGAGGGCCGCCCACGCGGACGTCGCCCCGCCGGAGCGGGCCCGGCGCACGCGCGCGCTGGCGGACGCCCTGGCGCGCGGGATCACCCCGGAAAGGAGGTCGGATGAACGACCGCGCCTTCACCGCGCGCCTGGTCGCCCGGTCCCCGCTGCACATGGGGGCCGGCGACGCGGGGCTCGCCACCGACCTCCCCCTGAACCGCGACGCGGAGGGGCGCTGGTACCTGCCCGGGACCCAGGTCGCGGGACGGCTGCGGGAGACCGCCGCCCGCCTCGCCCCGGCGCTCGGGTGGGACCCCTGCACGGCGCTGGACGGGGCGGCGGCGCGCCGGTCCACCTGCACCTGCCGGGTGTGCGCGCTCTTCGGCAGCCGAGGGCAGAAGCTGGAGGAGGGGGACCCGGAGCCCGTCGTCTCGGCGCTCTGGTGCTTCGACGCCCCGCTTGAGGGAGGGGGCACGCGCGCGTCGCTGGTGCGCGACGGGGTGGGGATCGACCGGCGCTCGGGGGGACCGGCCGCGGAGGCGGGGGCGCTCTACGACGCGGAGTGGATTCCCGCCGGGACGGCGTTCGGGCTGAGGCTGGAGCTGGCCCGGGGCGCGCCCCCGGAGGCGGAGGAGACGCTGGCGCTGGCGCTCTCGGAGTGGGCGGCGGGTCGCGGGCGCGTCGGCGGCGGCGCGGCGCGCGGAGGGGGCGCGCTCTCGCTGGAGGCGAGGACGTTCCGGCGGGCGTCGCTGGACTCCGCGGACGGGCTCCTGGACTTCCTGCGCGCGCCCTCGACGCGGGAGCGCGGGGAGGAGGAGCCGGGGTGGCTGGAACGGCGGATGGAGGCGCTGCACGCCGCCGTCGCCCCTCGCGCGGCGGGCGGTGCCGGGGAGACGCCGCTCCCGGAAGCCGCGGCCGGGCACTTCGCGGAGCTTTCCTTCGAGCTGACCTTCGCGGGGCCGGTGCTGGTCAACGACCCCGCCGGGGCGCTGGCGCACGGGGTGAGCTTCGCCCCGGTGGTGGCCGGCCCGGGGTGGACGGACCCGGTGCTCCCGGGCTCGTCGCTGCGCGGGGTGCTGCGGGCCCAGGTGGAGCGGATCGCCCGCACCCTCGCCGCGCACTCCCGCGGGGCGGACGTCGCGGTCCTCTGCCCGGCCTGCGACCCGTTCGACCGGGACGAGGGCTCCGCCCTCCGGTCGTGCGCGGAGCTGGCGGAGGCGCGGGAGAAGGCCGGGGCGGAGCCGCCCCGGGACTGCGCCGCCTGTGCGCTGTTCGGGAGCACCCGGCAGGGGAGCCGGCTCTGGATCGAGGACGCTCCGCTCTGCAACGGCCCGCCCACGTACCGGCTGCGGGACTTCGTTGCCATCGACCGCTTCACGGGCGGCGCGCTGGACGGGGCGAAGTTCGACGCGCTCCCGCTCTACGGGGCCCGCTTCGGGGCGTGCCTCCTCCTCTGGAACGCGAGGCCCGGGGAGCTGGGGGCGCTCGCCCTGGCCCTCCGCGACCTGCACGAGGGGCTGGCGACGCTGGGGGCGCACGGGAGCAAGGGGTTCGGGCGCGCGGCGGTGGAGGGGGTCCGCCTGCGGGTGGGGCGGGTGCACGGGGGCGCGCCGGAGCTGGCGGGGATGGAGGACGCGCCGGCGAGCGGGGTGTTCGGGGTGCGGGAGTGGACCGGGACGGCGGCGGGGCTGGTGGAGGCGGCGAGGGGCGCGGGGTGGGTGGGGGAGTTCGTGCGGGCGTGCGCCGAGGTGCGCCGTCCCTTCCTGGAGGGGGCGGCGCTGGCGGACGCCGGCTTCGGGAGCGAGGCGGAGGACCTGTACCGCCCGATCGGGAGCCGCGCGGAGCTGGAGGAGGTGCTCCTTGGGCGCTGAGAGCACGGAGCGCGGGCTCGCCGCGCTCCCCGGGCCGCTGGACGGCGGCGGGATGACGCTGGTGGCCGGGCGCGTGGACGCCGCGGCGGAGTCGCTGGCCCCGGTCCTCGCCTGGCTCCGCGGGCTCCGGGTGGAGGGGGAGCCGGAGGCTCGCTGGTGGCGGTGCGCGGAGTGGACGGACCGGGTCCGGCTGGAGGAGGCGGGGCCCGGCGTGCCGGACGACCTCCCGCGGCTGGTGTGGGCGCGCTGGTTCGGGGGGGCGGGCGACCTGGAGCTATGGCGCGAGGGGGAGCGATTCGGCTGGCGGTTCCTGGGGGACGCGGAGGTCCGCCCCCCGCCGGGGGTGGAGCACGAGGACTACTTCGTCGGGGCGGGGGACGACGGGTCGCCACGGGTGCTGCGCCCGGGCGGGGACCGGGTGGGGCTGCTCTGGGACGCGCGCGACGCGCGGGTCGCCACGGCCGACCCGGAGACGCTGAAGTACCTCGCCGACGCACCCGGCCGGCAGCAGGTGCGCTACACCCCGTACTACGACCGCGGGGTGGTGGCCGCGGTGCGGTACCGGCGGATCGAGGGGCTCACGGAGGGGGGGACGCGCGAGCGAAAGGAGGGGGTCCATGGCGGGTGACGGCGAGCGGATGCACGGCACGGTCACGGCCGTGCGGCCGGCCTTCTGCGTCCTCCGGTCCAAGGACGGCGCGAGGGAGCTGGAGTTCACCGTGAACGACTGGGAGGCGGGTAGCCAGGGGCTTCCCCGCGAGGGGGACGAGGGTCACCTACCTCCCCGACAGGCGGGGACGCAAGGCCCGGGAGGTCCGCCTGCTCCGCCGGCCGGGCGCCGGTGCCGCCGCTCCCGTGGCCGCCCCCCCGACGCGGTTCTACAACCCCTACAACTTCGTGCGCCCGCTCCCGCCCCCTTCCGGGGAGGGCGCGGAGCCGGAGACGAGGCTGCTCGGGCGCTGCCCGCCGCCGCCGCTGCACCGGTACGTGGGCCTGACCGGGCGGATCGTGTGCGAGCTGACCACCGTCACGCCCACCTTCGTCTCGGACTCCTACGGGGTGGAGGCCCACACCACGGCGGGGGGCAAGGTCCACCGCGTCTACCGCTTCTTCCGCGACCCGGACGGGGTGCCCGCGATCCCCGGCTCCTCGCTGCGCGGGGTGGTGCGGTCGGTGTTCGAGGCGGTCACCAGTTCCTGCTGGGGGCACGTGGCCGACCGGCACCTCAGCCGCCGCCTCGCGACCGGCGTGGCGGCCGGACTGGCGCCGGGGCGGCTCCGGCGGGACGAGGACGGGGGGTGGTGGCTGGACCCGTTCTTCGGGACGACGGGATTCCTCCCGGACGGGCCCGTCCATCACGGCGAGCCGCTGTACGCCGCGTGGGTCGCGCGCTACGTCCACGGCGGCCGCCCGATCCAGCCGAGGCCCTCGCAGTGGGATGGGAAGGACGTGCAGCCGTACGCGGCGCGCGGCTTCCCCCGGCTCCCCCCGGGCCTGGCGCACGGCACCCCGTGCTGGGCCCGCATCCGGCTGACGCAACACGACTGGAGGAACCGGTTCGACTTCTGGAACGTGGAGGCGCTGGGCGACTCGCGATCTGCCGTGGAGCCGCACGCCGCACCGGACGACCGGGTGGTGCAGGGGGTGTACTGCGAGACCGGGTTCAACATCGGCCACAAGCACGACGAGCGGGTCTTCTTCAACGCGGGCCCGGAAGCTCCTCCGCCGATCCCCGTCGATCGGGACCAGGTCCGGCGCTTCCTGGCACTCCTGGAGGACTACCGGGAGAACCACCGGCGCAGGGACGAGCGGCGCCCGGGACACACGGGAACGGGACCGCGCCCCAGCCGGTTCGTGGTCGGCGGGCCGGCGTCGGAGGAGGGGTGCGACGGGGAGCTGGTGTACGCCCGGCTGGAGGCGGGGACGGGCGGGCTGCGGGTCAAGGACCTCGCCCCGGTGTCGGTGCCGCGGATCTTCTACGGGAAGTCGATCCGGGACCGGTTCCCGGAGGGGGTGGAGCCCTGCGCGGAATTGGACCCCGGGAGCGGTCCGCTGCGCCTCTGTCCCGCGTGCCGGGTCTTCGGGTGGGTGCCGACCGGGGAGGAGGGGAAGCGGAGCTCGCGCACCTACCGCTCGCGCGTGCGCTTCGGAGGCGCGCGCTTCACCGGCCCGGACCCGCTGGACCTGACGCGGCGGAGCCTGGACATCCTCTCCGCGCCGAAGCCGACCACGGTCCGGTTCTACCTGGCGCCCGTGGGTGCCGCGAAGACGAGCGACCTTCGCCCGGAGCGCGACCAGACGCGGATCGACTACGAGAGCGGCCGGGTCGCGGTGCGGGGGCGCAAGTTCTACCGGCCACGGCGGGAGGTGGCCCTCCACCCGCCCGAGGAGAACTCGGACCAGAACCGCACGGTCGTGGACTGGCTGAAGGCCGGCGAGACGGCCGGGTTCGAGGTGGCGTTCGAGTGCCTGGCGCCGGTGGAGCTGGGCGCCCTGCTCTGGGCGCTCGAGCTGCAGCCCGGCTGGGTGCACCGCGTCGGGTACGGAAAGCCGCTGGGGCTCGGTTCCGTGGAGGTGAAGGTGAAGGACCTGGTGATCCACGGACCGGACCGGTACGCCGGGAAGGGCGCGGACGCCGGCCGGCCGCCGGACGAGCCACGCCGTGGGGTGGAGCACCTGGTCGAACGGTTCCGCACGGCCATGGCCCGACGCCACGGCGGCTCCTTCGCCGACCTGGTGAACGTGAAGGATCTCCGCGCGCTGCTTCGCAAGGAGCCCGCGGGCTCGCGCCTCCCGGTTGAGTACCCGTCGCTGAACGACGACGCTCGACCCGAGAGCTTCCACTGGTTCGTGGTGAACAACGGGCGGAGCTACGACCGTGCCCCGGCGGGGAAGGGAGTGTGGTTGGGGTTCGCTGCCGACGATCCCGGGCTGCCGTACGACCCGGCGGAGCCGTAGCTCTCCGGGGCGATGCAAGCGGTCCGGGCTCGAACGTCTGTGGCGATGACGCGCGGACGGCAGGCCGAAGTATACGGGCTCGTCACTCCGTACAGTGAGTCCACCAGCGCCCGGGGGGCGGTTCATGGCGGGCGTTGAGAAACCTCCCGCACCTTGAAAACCCCGGGAGGTTTCTCAAAGCCGGCAACTGCAAGCAGGAGGCATGGTTACGTGTGTGCGGACATGCTGAATGCGCGAGATCTGCGGCTCGGAGGGTGCTTTACGGAAGGGGGTTTCTCAAAACACCCCCGGAACCCCGCGTGGTTGCTTGTTTTTCGAGGGGTGCAGTTGAGGAGGTGTCCCCGACGACGAGGGGACCGAAGGCGAATCGACGAAATACGCTCAACAGTGAGTTGAGGAGGTGTCCCCGACGACGAGGGGACCGAAGGGGGGCGCAAGCGCCAAGAAGCGCCAGCAAAAGCAGCGTTGAGGAGGTGTCCCCGACGATGACGGGACCGAAGGCCCCTGGACTGCCCGAGGTAGCCCGCGATCTTCTCACGGCGGTTCTTCCTCTGTTGAGGAGGTGTCCCCGATGATGGGGGACAAAGGCTGGCGAGCAGGTGCGGATTGATCTCGGCACGCTCAGGAGGTGTTCCCGGGACTGGGCGGCCGTGAACCGGGATCGGCACGAACGATCACAGACCACAGCATGACCGTACTCTACCTCACGGAGCCCGGTACCACCCTTGCCGCCCGCTCGCGCACCCTGGTCGTGCGGCACGGGGCGGCGACGCGCGCCCGGGTGCCGGTGCTGGGGCTCCAGCGGGTGGCGGTGCTCGCCCCGGCGCACCTGACCAGCGCAGCGCTGGCCCTGTGCGCCAGCGAGCAGGTGGAGCTGGTGGTCATGGTGCGTGGAGGACGAGGGCTGGCGAGGCTGGGCGCGTCCGAGGCGGGCATGGAGCTGCGAGGAGCGCAGCACCGGCGGGCCGCAGACCCCGCGTTCTGCCTGGAGTGGGCGCGGGCCGTTGTGCGTGGCAAGGTACGCAACCAGCGGCGCCTGCTCGGCCGGTCGGCGGGAGCCCGCGACCCTTCCGTGGCCGAGGCGCGCACGGCGATGGAGCGGGTGCTGGCGGGGGTGGAGACCGCCGGGACGGAGCCGGTGCTGCGGGGGCTGGAAGGCCACGCCTCAGCCCACTACTTCCGCGCGCTCCGGTCGCTCCTGAACCCGGAGTACGGCTTCCGCACGAGGAACCGCCGCCCGCCCCGCGATCCGGTCAACGCGCTGCTGAGCTTCGCGTATACGCTGCTGACTGCCGAGTCCACGGCGGCGGTATGTGCGGCGGGCCTGGAGCCGGCGCTGGGACTCTACCATCGCGTGCGCGGAGGCAGGCCCGCCCTGGCCCTGGACCTGGTGGAGGAGTTCCGGGCGCCGGCCGCGGATGCGCTGGTGCTCCAGGTCACGGGGTGGCGAACGGTCCGTCCGGAGGCCTTCGCCGCCCGTGACGGCGGAACGCGGATGCGGGCTCCCGCGCGGAGGCGGTTCCTGGAGGCGTACGAG
Organism: uncultured Gemmatimonadales bacterium; assembly: GCA_963733105.1. Lineage (GTDB taxonomy): Bacteria > Gemmatimonadota > Gemmatimonadetes > Longimicrobiales > Longimicrobiaceae > JAFAYN01. Next base: position 18,416 of record CAVTCB010000025.1, read on the forward strand.
CAGCGGATGGCGAAGCCCTTCGTGCCGCGCGGCGGCGGGACGACGACGCTGCGCGACATGATCCGTGGGCAGGCAGGGGCGCTCGCGGAAACGGTGCGGGAGGGGACAACCTATGTGCCCTTCGACTATCCATAGCGCCGGTGGGCGGCGCGCGCTGCTGGTGGTGGCCTACGACGTGGCCGAGGACCGGCGGCGGGAGCGGGTGGCGCGTACGCTGCTGGATTTCGGCGTGCGGGTGCAGTACAGTGTGTTCGAGTGCGCCCTGAACCGGGCGCAGCGCCGCGAGCTGGTGGCCCTGCTGCGGCAGCGGATCGACCCGCTGGAGGACACGGTGTCGTTCTACCTGCTGTGCCGGCCCTGTGAGAGGCGGGTCCTGCGGCTGGGCCGGGAGCCTCCCGCCCCGGACCCTGCGTTCGTGATCGCATAGGCGGGGCGTCGAGAAACCTCCCGAGGTCGAAAAACCCCCTGAGGTTTCTCAAAACTCGTAAGCTGAGGCCAGATGCGTATTTGCGAAGGTCGTACAAGCGGTAGGATGCGGAAAACGTCGCCGGAGCGGGTGTGGGCGTAGGGGGTTTCTCAAACGACCTCCAGAAACCCGCGCCAATGCTGGACGTTTGAGGGCCGCTGTTGAGAGACTTCCCCGATGAAGAGGGGACCGAAGGGACCTATTCACTATCTCTCGAAGCAGAGCCTGGGAGTTGAGAGACTTCCCCGATGAAGAGGGGACCGAAGGCTGCAGGCCCTGCTAGTCGGACACCATAGAGGTTGAGAGACTTCCCCGATGAAGAGGGACCGAAGGGGCCTGGTTGTTCCAGCCGCGCTTCGGGTGCCAGTTGAGAGACTTCCCCGATGAAGAGGGGACCGAAGGCATGTGACCTCCCCTCCCTGCACGCGCAGGGTTGAGAGACTTCCCCGATGAAGAGGGAACCGAAGTTCATGCTTTCGAGGAACCCTGTGGTCCCTAGGTTGAGAGACTTCCCCGATGAAGAGGGGACCGAAGCCAGGACGGGTCCGGCTCTATGACCTGCGTCTGTTGAGAGACTTCCCCGATGAAGAGGGGGCCGAAGGATCAGCAGGGGTTCCGGGAAGAACGCCATCTCGGTTGAGAGACTTCCTCGATGATGAGCGCACGAGACGGGAACCGCCGGGCCTATGCTCCCGCAACAGGAGTTGTCGAGTGAAGCATCCGGACCTGCTGCAGCGCATCGCGTCCGAGGAAGCGCTGTGGACGGCGTGGGACGAGGTGCGCCTGGCGCGGGGAGCGCCGGGTGTGGACGGGGTGTCCGTGAAGGCTTTCGGGCGTGATGCGGCCAGGGAGATCGGGCGGCTGGCCGAGGAGATCCCTGCCCGCCGCTACCGTCCGCGCGCGCTGCGCCGCGTGTGGGTCCGCAAGCGGGGCAAGGAAGACGAGTTCCGTTCACTCGCCATCCCCGCGGTGCGCGACCGGGTGGCCGCGGGCGCCGCGCACCAGGTGCTGGAGCACGTCTTCGAGCCCCTGTACCACGCTCCAGCTTCGGTTTCCGACGCAGCCGCGGCACCCTGGCCGCGCTCCGGCGCCTGCTGCGCCTTCGGGACCAGGGCGCACGCTGGATCGCCCGCGCGGACGTGGACGAGTTCTTCGACCGCATCGACCAGCACCAGCTCTTCGCCCGGCTGCGCGGCGTGCTTCCCTGGGAGGTCCGGCGCCTGCTCCTCCTCTGGACGCGCACTCGGGTCATCGACGGCGCAGACCACTTCCGCATCACCCGCGGCGTGCCGCAGGGCACCTCCACCTCTCCGCTGCTCGCCAACTTCTACCTGACGCCGTTCGACGAGCACCTGGAGTTCGAAGGCGTCCAGGCCGTCCGCTACGTGGACGACGTCGCCGCCGCGGCGCGAACCGAGCACGAAGCGCGCAACGCCCTCGCGGCCATGGAGGCGGGGCTCCGGCCGCTCGGGCTGGAGCTGAACCGCAAGCCCGACCCGGTGCGCTCCTGGGAGCAGGGGTTCGAGTTCCTGGGGTTCGAGCTGCGCGGGGGCCAGGTGCGCGTGGCGCCCACCAAGATCCTGGAGTTCCGCCGCCACGCGCTGGCCGTGCTGGAGGAGCCGCGCGCCGGCTCCATGCGCCGCCGCATCGCGCTGCTGAACCGGATGATCCGCGGATGGCGCGCCTACTACCGGGTGGGCATCCCGCGCGAGCAGTTCCGGGACCTGGACGCCTGGCTGGAGGAGCGAGTGCGCGAGGCCACGCTGCGCATGTGGGCGGAGGAGCGCCCTCACCCGCGCAGCCTGGAGCTTGCCGGGCTGGAGTCGCTGTCCGCCTCCGGGCGCCGGGTGTTCCAGCCGCCGCCCCCGCCGTCCGTGGAGGGGTACGCCTACCGCATCCCGCTGGAGGGCGCCGACGAGCGGGCCGACGTGGCGGTGGCCGGGCGGGGTGAGGTGCTGGCGCTGGAGGGGGGCGGCTGTCGGGTGGTGCGCGTCGATGGCACCTCCACGGCGCTGGCCGCGGACCTGCGCGCGGTGGTGCTAGCGGATGGTGCGGTGTGCCATGCCTCCGCACTCAGGCACCTGCTGGAGCGTGGCACGGCGTTGCGGTTCGTGGGGACGGTAGCCGCTCCCGGGGCAGTTGTGTGAGAAACCTCCTGAGTGCGGAAAACCCCTGGAGGTTTCTCAAATTCAGTAACTATCTGTCAAATGCGTATTTGCATGTCTGTGGATGCTCTGAAAACGCGAGATCCGCCCTTCGGAGCGTCCTTTCTGGAAGGGGTTTCTCAAAACACCCCCGGAAACCCGCGTGGTTGCTTGCTGTTTGAGGGGTACAGTTGAGGATGTGTCCCCGATGATGAGGGGACCGAAGGGGCGAGGCTGCGGGTCTCCTCCAGGAGCGTCTCCACCGTTGAGGATGTGTCCCCGATGATGAGGGGACCGAAGGGGCGAGGCTGCGGGTCTCCTCCAGGAGCGTCTCCACCGTTGAGGATGTGTCCCCGATGATGAGGGGACCGAAGGGCCAGCACGCTGGACTCCGCCTTGGCGGTTGAGGATGTGTCCCCGATGATGAGGGGACCGAAGGTACGTCTGGTCGCCCCTGCACTGGGGGATCCAGGTCTGCTCGTTGAGGAGGTGTCCCCGATGACGAGGGGACCGAATGAGCTCGTAGCCGTCGTGCTCTCCGCAGCAGACGCGGAGGTTTAGAAGGTGTCCCGGATGACGAGGGGACCGAAGGCAGCCGGCCAGTCCCAGGATGAGGCACCAGACAAGTTGAGGAGGTGTCCCCGATGATGATTAGTGCTGCCCGCTGATTCATGGCCCGACTCGGACGAGGAGCATACAATGGCAGGTATCGCTGCATGCGGGTGGATGGACCCGGACTCCACCTGCTGGCTGGTGGTGGACCGGATCGGCATCCTCCTCAGCTTCGCCGTGCTGGGCACGATCGCGGTCGCGTTCTACAAGGTCTTCCTCAGCGTCCGCCGCAAGCAGCGCCTGGTGCGGGTCCAGGCGGAGATCGCGGGCGGGCGCGCGGGCAAGCCGGTGGCACTGCTCGTCTGCTTCGCGGGCAGCCGGATCGACTCCGACGTGATGCGGTTCCTGCGCGGAACGTATCCCGCGCACGACTTCTTCGTCCTTCCCGCCGGAGCCGCCGATCCGAATCCCGGTCCGGGCAGGTTCCCGCTGGTCGAGTTCCACCACTCGGGTGACCTCGACCCCGACGTGGCGCACGCCGACCTCCAGCGCCTGCGGGCGATCGAGCGGTGGCTGAAGCTGGAGGGATACACGGAGATCCACCTCTTCATGCGGAGCACGGTGGCCTTCGGGTGTGTCGCCGGGAGCCTGCTCACCAACTGGGGCGCGGTGCACGTCTACCACCGCAACGACAAGACGGGCTACGAGTGCTGGTTCCCCCTCTCCGAGACGAAGCGCGGGGAGGTTGCCGCCGATCCGTCGGGAGCCGTGGCTGACGCGCTCGTGCAACTGTTTTCCAGGCGCCCGGCTGCCCCGCAGCCTGCTCCGGTGCCTGGAGGCGGCGAGTGAGCTCGGTGCCGAGGACCGCCTCCCCGGTGGAGATCGACGTGGAGGCGCTGTACCGGCGCTTCGGGGAGACGGCGCGGCAGGAGCACCTGCCGGAGTACGAGCGCCTGGCATGCGAGTTGGCGGGTGAGGGAGCCGACGTGGTGCTTACGGGCCGCGGGCCGATCTGGCTGTACCTGCGCATCGCGCACGCGCTGCACGGAGTGGCGCGGACTCTGGCGTACCGGGCTCCGGAAGCGGGAGAGGTGCCCGTCTTCGACCACACGTCGCGGTGAGTTGCAAGGGGGTGGTCCCCACCGCTGCGGATGGATCACGGCATCCGTCGAGAAACCTCCCGCACCCTGAAAACCCCGGGAGGTTTCTCAAAACCGCTAACTGAAAGCAGGAGGTAAGATTGCGTGCGCGCTGCCACGCAGAAAGCGTGGTTTTCACGGGTTGGAGGGCAATTCCCGGTGGGGGTTTCTCAAAACGCCCCTGGAAACCCGCGTGGTTGCTTGCTGTTCGAGGGGTGCAGTTGAGGAGGTGTCCCCGACGATGAGGGGACCGAAGGGAAGGCGAGGGCGGCCGCAAGGGCGTAACGGGTTGAGGAGGTGTCCCCGACGATGAGGGGACCGAAGGTCCCGTAGGTAGTCCTCCAGAAGCTCAGGGAGTACACGTTGAGGAGGTGTCCCCGACGATGAGGGGACCGAAGGACCATGTGCTTGTACGGGCCGAACGGGTGCGTTGAGGAGGTGTCCCCGACGATGAGGGGACCGAAGGCGACGGACCTGACCCAGGGTCACCGAGCTCGAAGTTGAGGAGGTGTCCCCGACGATGAGGGGACGGAAGGTATGCGGTTCCTCCAACGAGTCACACGGGGAGCCAGCGCGCGGCAGTGCGGGTTGACGCGCGTACTCCTTTCACGCCCCTGTCCCAGGTGATCGACGTTTCATCCGGATGAAGCCCACCAGTATCGCGGATGCGGTCATGGCCCTGAGCGCCGCCTTCACCCTCAGGTGCGTCGGCACCGGCGCAGCTCACGAGGGATGGGAGTACGATCTCCACCATGCAGGCGCGGGCGAGGTGTGACTGCGTGCATCTCCACGTCTACCGCTTTCGCCTGCGGGCCCTCGGGTCCCTCTGCTTCCCCGGCTTCCCCGGCCCCGCGCTGCGCGGCGCCCTGGGCGACTCGCGGGAGGTGCACGCCCTCCTCTTCGAGCCGCCCGCCGCGCTCCCGCACAAGCGCTTCGCCGACCCGCCGCGTCCCGTCACCCTCCGCCCGCAGTTCGGCGCGGGCACCTACGCCCCCGGCTCCGCCCTGGAGTTCGAGATGACGCTGGTGGGGAGCGCGGGCGTGCACCTCCTCCCCGTGGTCCGCGCCCTCGTCGCGCTCGGGCACGTGGGCATCGGCGCCAGGCGCGAGGGCTCCGCCACCGACGGCCGCTTCGAGCTGGAGCGCGTGGACGCCCTCGGCCCGCGCGACACCGCCGCCGTCGTCACTCCCGACGGCCGGTTCCGCCCCGTCGTCCTCCCCTGGCGCTTCCCTGACGACTTCGCCGCGCCACCCCCGCCGTCGCCGGGCCGGTTCACCCTGGAGCTTCGCACCCCCACCTTCATCCGCCGCCGCGGCGAGCCCCGAGGCGCGCTGTCCTTCCGCGACGTGGTGGACGAGCTGCTCAAGCGCGTCTCGCTGTTCTCCCTGGCGTACGGGGACGGAGCGGTCTACACCCGCGAGGAAGAGCTTGCGCTCGCACGGGCCGCGGCGGAGGTGGCGACGGACGACGAGGTGGTGAGCTGGGCGGAGGTGCCCCGCTTCTCGCGGCGCCAGGGCAGGCGGATGGGGTTCGAGAGCGGCTTCGCGGGGTGGACGGGTCGCGTCGCGTACCGGGGATCGCCGGCCCCCTGGATCGCGCTCCTCCGTGCAGCGTCTCTCGTCCACCTGGGGAGGCATACCACGTTCGGCCTGGGCGAGGTGCACCTGACCGGATGAGCGGCCGGACGGGAGTTCCCGTGCCGGAGGCCGGTATCCGGGCCGCACCGAGTCATCCCCCGCATCATGGACCCATAGCCGAGGCCAGCGTAGAACGCACCGCCGCATCGCAAGGTACTTCCGCCTGGGAGGAGAAATGCGAATGCAGGATACGTATCGTGCTAGCACGATACCGGCCCCGCCGCTGGCGCGGCGGCCACCCTGCCCATTCGCGCTGCGCGCTCAAGGGGGAAGACGGCACCTTGTTGCGGAGGCGAAGGCGTATGTCGGACGACCTGGAGAAGCGGAAGAGGCGCCGCTTGGCGGGGCGGTACCCGGTCCCGTTCTTCGTGCGGGCGACCGAGGAGGAGGGGCGCCGGATCAGGCGCAACGCCGAGCGGGCGGGGCGCCCGGCCACCCGGTTCCTGGCCGAGCTGGGCGCGCGGGAGGACGCCGCCGAGCGGCTTCCCGCCCCTCCCGTCCGGTAGGGACGTGGAGGTGCTGGAGGGGCTGATGTACCAGCTCCGCAAGGTGGGGATCAACCTCAACCAGCTCGCCCACCGGGAGAACTCCGCCGACGTAGGCGGCCAAGCCGAGCCCCCTACGGATGCCGAGCTGACGGAGGCCGCGCGGGCGGTTGAGGAGACCGTCCGCCTGATCCGGGACCGGCTGGTATGAGCCCCGCGGCGGGCGCCCGGGGCGGGACCTTCATCCGGTTCCGCAGCGGCACCGTGGGGGCCTCCGCCCGGCACGTCGGGTACATCACCCGCGAGCGGGCGGTGGTGGACCGCGAGCAGGGGATCGTCCTCCACAACATGCCGGCCGAGGTCGCCACGGCGCGCGACTACGACCAACTGCGCGAGAATCTGGCCGCCCACGCTGGGGTGCGCGAAGAGCTGGAGATCGCCGGCCACAAGGCGCGCGGCGAGCCCCGCACGCACTACCGGGTCACGCTCGGCTTCGAGCGCGACGTGAGCAGCGAGAAGGCGCTGGGGATGGCGCGGGAGTGGCTGGAGCGCGAGTTCCCCAGGGCGCGCGGCTTCGCCACCGTCCACCGCGACACCGGCCAGACCCACGTGCACGTGTGGATCGAGGCCCGCCAGGTGGACGGCAAGAAGGTTCAGCTCTCGAAGCAGCAGCACCGCGGGCTCGATTCCACCTGGAATCGCATCTATTCCCGCGAGATGGGCCGCGACGAGCGGGAGCACGAGTTGAAGAAGGCGCAGACCCGCGAGGCCCGGCGCCAGGGGTGGGAGCGGCAGCAGCGCCCCGAGTACCCCCCGCGGACGCGGAGGGACGCCCGGGAGATGGCGCCCCGCTGGGAGGCCCGCGAGGTGGCGGCGCAGGCCGGCCGGGAGGGAAGGGAAGGGGAGGGCGGCACCTTCCTGGAGAAGGTCCGGGCCGCGGCCGGCCGCGACTTCCGGGAGGCCCGGTCCTGGGAGGAGCTGGAGCGTCGCCTGGAGCGCCACGGGCTCCGCGTCGAGGCGAGGGGCGCCGGGATGGTCGTCACGGACGGCAGACGGCACGTGAAGGCGTCCAGCGTGGACCGCGAAGCCTCCCGCTCGAAGCTGGAGAAGCGTTTCGGGATGAGGCTGGCTGAGCGCGGCGTCCAGCGGCGCGAGTACGAGGGGGCGAGCCCCGGTGTGCGCGAGGTGGCGGGCGACCTGCACGCCCTGGACCGGCGCCAGTGGCTGAAGGAGGACCTGGCACGGGCGACGCGCGACCTGGAGGCGGAGCGGGCGCGGGCGGCGGACCACCAGTGGCGGAGGGAGCGTGCCGAGCAGGCGTCCCGCGGCTTCGACCGAGCGCTGGCCGAGGTGTACCGGGATCCGGCGAAGGCGCGCCAGGCATACGACGAACTGGCCCGCGGGAAGGGCGCGGACCACGCCGCCCGGGAGCTGCGGGAACGCCCCGAGCAGTTCGGTCACCTCCAGGAGGTGGAGCAGCGGCGCTTCTTCGGGCTCGCGCGCACCCTGGACGCCACGCAGGCGAGGGAGCGCGCCGGCAACGCCGCCGAGCTGGGACGGGAGGCGTCGGCCGCCGCCGCGGCGCTGCCACGCCCTGCGGAGCTGAGTCGCGCGAGCGCGGCGGTGCGGCACGCCGAGGGGCGCGTGCGGCGGCTCGGCCGGATGCTGGAGCGGGGCCCCGATACCACCCACGCCCGCGCGCGGATCGGCGTCTCCATGCAGCAGCTCCTCCCGCGCGAGGTGAACGACCTGCACCGCTGGGTCACCGCCCCGCACCGGCAACTCGCCACGGAGATGCAGCGGGCGGTGGGGAAGATGGCGCCGGAGCACGTCCGCGAACTGGCGCAGTGGGTACGGGCTCCGCACCGGCAGCTCCCCACCCGCGCGATTCAGGCGTTCAAGGGGCTGATGCAGGACCGCGGGATGGAGAGAGAAAGCCAGTAGCTCCACGCTGCTGTGCCGGACGCGAAAGTACACCGGGCCGGGGATAAACTCCCCGGCCCGGTTCGTTTCGGCCGTGATTCCACCTGGAATCGGTCTGCCCCGTTGCTACCAGCGCCGGCCCTGCGGCCAGAAGAGGAGCCTGCCGAGCAGGAGGAAGCTGAACGCCAGGTAGAAGGCGCCGCGGACGACCGCCCCGATCAGCCCCAGCAGGTCCCTTCCGCCGGTGAGGAGGGGACGTCGCCCGTGGGGGTAGGGGGCTCGGAGCTGGCGGCGCGCGTAGAGGGTGAACGCCATCACGACGAGCACCACGAGCGCGATGCTCACGATGCCCTGCCACGGGCTGACGGGCGGGGGGACCGGCAGGCCCGCATCTGTCGGCTGGTGCTGCCACAAGCGAGGGTCCATGCCTACCTTCTGATTGTACCTGCATAGTGCCGTGTTTCCGCCGCAAACGAAAGGGAATCGTCAGGTTGGGGGGCGCCTCCGGAGCCCGCTGCGCGGTCTTCTACGGCGGTCGCGGAGCCCCGGGAAACTGCCCCCGGGTCTCCGCTCCGGCTCCGGGAGCCTCCTCGGTCGGCACGGTACGGCTGTGCCGACGCTGCGGGGTCTCCCTCCGCAACATGCTTTGGGGAAGGGCAGGGAGAGCACCGGTGTGCCGGTCGGGCGCCCTGCAGGCCGCGGCATCCGGGCCCCTCCCCTCCGAGCGACCGCGCCTGCGGCGCCGACGCGCCCAACGACCACGGCACCGTGCCCGGCGGGGCCGGGCACGCCGCCAACAGCACGCTCCCGCCTCCTCCATCCCCTCCTCCAACCCACACACCGGCGGCGAAAAGTCGCCCGCCGCTACTCGGCTCTCCCGGGCAGGCAAGCTCTGTAGGCTACGCTCGCAAGCTCGCTATCACCTGCGCTCGCAAGCTCGCTCCGGCGGGTAGGTCGCCTGCGGCGGCACGTGTGGGGGGCAGCGCCCCCCACGCCCCCACGTCTTGGCATCGCAGGGGGTGATGGTGCGTGGGCGGGCTGGGGAGCCGCTCCGGCGGGCTCCGGGGCGAGGTGGGCGAAGTACTGGTAAGGCAAATATTAAGGTGCTCTAAACTGCAACAATTATAGCTCAGCTATTGTCTTGAGGCTATAGCTGAGCTATATTATATACAGGTTGAGAGACGGTCCACCCCAGCAGGAGCAGCCCTTATGCGCAAGCCGAGCCAGCAACCCCGGGACCTGTACCAGGAAGTTACCGACCGGATCATCGCCGCGCTGGAGCAGGGGGTTGCGCCCTGGGTCCGGCCGTGGAGCGCCGGGTTCGGGTTCCCCCGCAACGGACGGACGGGGCGCCCCTATCACGGGATCAACGTCTTTCTTCTCTGGCTCACCGCCGAGGAGCGCGGTTATCGGTCGCAGGAGTGGTTCACCTTCAAGCAGGCGCAGGATGCGGGCGGGCACGTGCGCGCGGGGGAGCGGGGGACCCTCGTCACCTTCTGGAAGGTGCTGCACCCCCGCGAGGAGGAGGCCGGCGGCGAGCAGAGCACCCGGGGGATTCCCCTGCTGCGGCACTTCACCGTCTTCAACCGGCAGCAGATCGAGGGGCTTCCCGCCTCGCCGGACGAGGCCCCGCGCCACGATTGGGAGCGGATCGAGGAGGCGGAGGCGTTCGTCCGGGACTCCGGGGCACGCGCGATCGTGGGCGGATCGGTTGCCAGCTACAGCCCGTCCGCCGACGTGGTGCGGGTCCCGGCGCTGGAGGACTTCGCGCAGCCCGGCAGCTACTACGCCACGCTCCTGCACGAACTGGTGCACTGGACCGGCCACCCTTCGCGCCTGGAGCGGGACCAGTCGGGCGGCTTCGGCTCGCCGGCCTACGCGCGGGAGGAGCTGGTGGCGGAGATGGGCGCGGCCTTCCTCTGCGCGGCGCTGAGCATCCGCGGGCAGCTCCAGCACCCGGAGTACGTGGGCCACTGGCTCGGCGTCCTGCGCGAGGACAAGAAGGCGATCTTCCGGGCCGCGAGCCAGGCGCGGCAGGCGGCGGAGTACCTGGGAGCGGTCCCGCCAGCGTCCGAAATGGCGGAGGAGGAGAGCGACGCGCCCGCGCTGAGCGCCGCGGCGTGATCGAGCCGGGGGGCGCACCCCGGCGCTCCCCCTTCACCCTGATTCCGAATGGAATCAAGCACACAGGAGAACGACCATGCGCAAGAACCGGAGCCGCAAGCTGACCGCCGACGCCGCCGAGGCGCCCGCCGCCGTCACCGCCGAAGCGCCTGCGGCCGGGGTGCCGACCGCCGCCGAGCCTGAGCAGGCCCGCGAGGGGGCGCCGGCCCAGGAGGCCGAGCAGTCCGCCGCCGTGGCGGTGGTCCAGGAGGAGGCGCCCGAGGTCCGCATGTTCCGCCCGGACGAGGTGGTGCCCTGGCCCGGCCTGAACCCCCGGACCCACTTCGACCCGGACCAGCAGGCGGAACTGGACGACTCCGTGCGCCGCAGCGGGGTGCGGCAGCCGGCGGTGGTCCACCTGCGGGAGGAGGGGCCGCATTTCCTGGTGATCGGGGAACGGCGCTGGCGGTCCTGCCAGAACACCGGGCGCATGCTCCCGGCCGTGGTGGGGACCTTCACCGAGGCGGAGGCGTTCGAACTGGCGCTGATCGAGAACATCCAGCGCAGCGACCTGACCCCCATCGAGGAGGCGCGCGGCTTCCGGCGCTGGCTGGACACGCACGACGGGGACAGCACCTACACGCTCGCGGAGCGGATCGGGAAGTCTCAGCCGTACATCGCCAACCGCCTGGCGCTCCTCCGGCTCCCCGCCGGAACGCAGAAGCTGGTGGAGGACGAGCTGGTGACCGCCACCCAGGCCCGGGACGCCTTCGTGCCCTTCGCCGGTATCCCCGAGGACGTGCGCGTGAAGGTGTTCGACACCGTGCAGACGCGGGTCCGGGAGCACTCCCGCGACAACCCCGGCGAGCGCCTAAACCTGGCCCGCCTCAAGGAGGTGGTGGGGCGGGCGGCGGTGAAGTGGTCCAGGCCGCTCAGCGCCGCGGACGCCGAGCACACGGAGGAGCGCCCCCTGTTCGATCCCAAGGGGCACGACGCCGAGTGCGGGTGCAACGGTCCGGTGTGGAACTACCGCAATTGGGGCAACCCGCAGCGCCGGTGCTTCAACGCCGCGTGGTGGAGCGGGAAGCAGGCGGAGGCCCGCGAGGCGCAGTTGCGCGCCGAGGAGGAGCGCCGGGCCGAAGTGGAGCGGCGCCGCGCCGAGGCCGAGCAGGCCGGGAGGGCGGGGGAGGCCCCGGCCGCGCCCGTCGCGGCCGAGGAGGCGCGGACCCTGTACGCCTTCACCGAGGTTCTGACGGACTCCGCCAGCGATTTCCGGGAGCTGCGGACCCTGCTGGACCCGGAGCAGATCCCGGTGGACTCCCTCCGCGTGGTCGAGAATTATGAGGCAGGGCGGGCCCGGTACAGCCTGATCTGCATCGACCGGGACGCGGTGAACAAGGCCAAGCTGTCGGCGTCGCAGACCCGGCTGGACGTGCTGCGGCGGCTCACCGAGGAGCGCAACTCCCAGGAGCGGGAGGACGCGGCCCGGCTCGACCTCCGGCACCCGGAGGTGATCGCGGACCTGCTGACCGCGCTCCCCAAGGTGACGGACTACGCCCTGCACCGGATCGCGGACCAGCACAACGTCCAGCTTCCGCAGAACAGCATCGAGCGGACGCACTGGCTCGCGGTCGGGAAGAAGGAGCTTCAACTGTTCGCCCGCATCGTCGTCCTGCGCATCCGCGCGGGCAACTTCGAGAGCCACCGGGACCCGGTGGAAGCCGAGGCCACCCGGCGGCTGCTGGAGGTGTACGGCGCCCGCCTGGAAGCCCTCTGCGCCGCGGTGCAGATCCCCGGCACGTCGCCCGCCGAGCGTATGGCCGCGCTGGTGGACCGCTTCCACGCCGCCTACCCGGTCGCGGATGCCGGGATCGTCCAGAGCGGCGACCTGTCGGAGAGCGCGGGGGAACTGGTGCAGACGCTCCAGGAGATCGTGGACGACATGGAGGCGGTCCAGGCCGATGCACTGGCCGAGGGGGTGGACCCGGACGCGGTGGACTGCTCGGCCGAGTGCACCCTGTTCGAGGCGCTGGCCGCGGCGTACGCGGCGCGGTTCGGCGAGGAGGCCGCGCCGGACGAGGTGGGGCAGGGGGGCCCTGATACGGACGAGCAGCCCGCGGGCGAGCGCGAGCCGGCTGCGGTGGAGACGGAGGGCGCTTCGGAGGGGGCGCCCGTGCCGGAGGCGGCGCCGGCTCCGGCCGCGGAGGCCCCGGCCGACGAGCTGACCCCGCGCCGGCGCGGCAAGCAGAGGAGGGGGAGCCACGGGAAGGGGAACGGCGCCGCAGCCTGAGCGCCGCCCCAGGGGCCCGGCCACTCGGCCGGGCCCCTGGCGTTGGCGTTGCGGCGGACTCGGGGGAGGCAAGCTCCCCGCTCCCCCGCCGCACGGAGAGGGCGCAGGGCAGATCCCCAAAATCCGACCGTGGCGGGCTCGGGGGGGACAAGCCCCCCGCTCGCCCGCCGGGGGAGGTTGGGGCGGCGCCGTGGTGATTCCGCCTGGAATCGGGTGCGCCCCGCTGGTATGATGTAGAGTGGTCCGGGACCACCCGAAAAATTACATTTGGAGGCTGGGAAAGCGATGTGCGATGCCAAGACGAACCGCGACGGGGGCCGCTTCCGTGATTGAGATCCGGGACGACGAGGAGATCCCCACCGAGGACTTTCACGCGCTGTTCAAGGCGCTCGGGTTCCGCACGCAGACGGAGGCGGCGGAAGCTCTCGGGCTCAAGCAAGGGTATGTCTCGGAGCTGTGGACCGGGAAGAAGCGGGTCCAGCCGCAGACCTCGCTGCACAAGCTCATTCAGCTCCTGTACCGGGATAGCCTGGAACAGCGGTCCGGACGGTAAGTGGTCCGTGTTTCCGCACCTCCTCCGCTTTGCCAACCTCCGCCCCTGGTGTTATGGATCGCTTAGCACTGGAAGTCTTGCTCCGACAGCCGGAGTCGCAATCGCTGGAGTGGAAGGCCGCGTTCCCAGGTGGTCTTGAGCGTGACCGGAAGCATCCGGATTGGGAAAAAGGGAAGGGAACGGTGCTGAGGGATCTCTGCGCGCTTGCGAATAGCCCGTCTGTGGGATCTGCTTACCTCGTCTATGGAGTCAAGGATCTAGGCACCTCCCGGAGGGTGGTCGGGCTACGCGGCCGGTGGGATGACGCAGATTTTCAGTCGTGGTCGGAGAACACCTTTGATCCTCCACTGAGGTTCGAGTTTTCCTTGCTGGATCTCGATGAGTCGCCGATCGGTATCTTCGAGGTATTCCCGGATAGTCGTGCCCCCCATGTCGTTGCCCAGAGTGTTGGAGGCGTGCTCTACGAGGGTCAGGTGTGGTTTCGCCGAGGTACGAAGAACACCGTGGCACTTCGCAGCGACTTGGAAACGTTCTTCCGAACGCTCGAACCTCTGCGTTCGGAACGCATAGACAGCTCCCTGGTCACAACCGTCTCCCAGTATTACCAGGACCGTGGTTACAAGACCCACCTGCTTCGGTTGAGCAATCGGGACGGAAAAAGGTACGAAGAGGGTGGGAGCCAGCACTGGACCCGTCTACAGGACGCGAGGTTTGGGTGAACAATGAGCTTATCCTAGTCGCAAAGAAAGAAGTTAGATGAGGGCTGGTCATAAATAGAAAGCCGCGCCGGGACTGGCCCGAGCGCGGCTTACCTCCGAGAATGGGTGGTGTCGAAGCACGCCGTTCTCGGAGGCACTGCCATGATAGCCGAAGATGGGCTTCTGGTGCAACTGGTTCGGCTCGTGGACCGCATTCCCGAGCCGCCCCCGCTGGTGTGCGGGCGAGGTCGTCCGCTGGTCTACTCGGAGAAGCTCTTCCTGAAGGTCCTGCTGATCATGATCGTGCGCCACCTGCACAAGGTGCACGAGTTGCTCTCGGTCCTCCAGGAGCCCACTCCAGAGATGGTGCGCCTGCGCGCCTTGCTCTGCGAAGACGGGCGTTTTCCGAGTCGTCGCACCTTCGAGCGACGGCTCAAGCGCTTGCCTGAGCGCCTGCCGGCGCAGATCGCTGCGCTGGGAACGCACCTGGTGAGTTTGCTGCGCCCGTGGGACCACTGCGGACGGGCTGTTGCTCTCGACAGCACCGCGCTGCGCGCCTCGGGGGGGGCAGTGGCACCGCAAGCACCGCGAGGCCGGCGTCGTCCCCCACACCTCGATCGACACGGAGGCTGGGTGGACGAAGTCGGGCTGGCACGGCTGGGTCTACGGCTGGAAGCTCCACCTGGCCACCACGGTGGCTGCGGTCTGGATTCCGCTTGCAGCGCGGCTGACACCGGCCAACGTCGGGGACAACGTGATCGCTCCCGAGCTGATCGAAGACCTGCCGCCGGAGGCACGCTTCGTCCTGGGCGACATGCACTACAACGCCCCCACGTGCGCGAGGTCTGCGAACCCGAGCGCCTGCTGGTGACCACACGACGGGGAGCGTATCCGCATACGGACGACGGGGTGGAGGTGCGCCGCATCTTCCACAAGCTGCGCAGCATCTCGATCGAGAACTTCAACGAGCACTTCAAGGCCATCTTCGACGTGCATCGCCCCGTCCCGACGAAGGGGCAAGCCGCGACAGCGCGCTTCGCCCTGGGCGCCGTACTCGTCTACCAGATCGCTTTGCTGTACCGACACGAGCACGGCCTCGCCTTGAACGCGGGTCTGAAGTCCTTCCTCAGGGCAGCCTGAGGATTTATGACCAGCCCTCAGTTAGATGAATTCTGCGACGCTCTTGGCCCACCCGGGAGAGCCGCTAAGGTCGAGGGCGGCGATTCCATCTGGAATCGAACAGGTCCTCACGGCTCTTGAGGGCCCTCATCCTGGTACAGTTACTTTGCGTGGTCCCGAGTCTGGAGGCCCGGCCTAAGTGCGACTGCACCCTTCCCAGATCGAGCGTGCGCAGTCAGACGCGACTGACGTGTGGACGTTCGGCAACCGTATGCTGTACCGGATGTGCCAGGAGTACCCAGCGCACGAGGAGGTTAGCGTCGTCGCGGGCAAGATGTTGCTTATTGGTCGGTCGTACGCCGCTGCGGTGGAGCGGCGCGTGATACCTAGCGCGAGCGATCGGATAGCTACTGATGCGTTTTACGAGCTTTACGTGGCACCAGCCCTGATCGCCTCGAAAATCGACAGCAAGCTCCGGCAGATCCAGCAACACCCAGAGTTCTCTGTCCAGAGTCTACCGCTCGTCTTGGATGCGCATCACCATCTCGTCGCCATCATGCAGAGGTTGGTGAACCAGAGCAAGCGCTCCCTCGCCTCCAAGTACCTTCACTTCCACGCACCCGCTCAGGTCCCGATCTACGATAGCATCGCGGCAGGAAGGCTCTCGCAACTCATGCCCCGGCGCCGAGTCAAGTATTCCTCGCTTGGAGATGTGGACGCCACCTATGCACGTTTCGCTCTGCTCCTCCTGAACCTGCGAGATGACGTTGAGCGCGAATTCGGCGCCCGATTGACTCCGCGGGAGCTTGATCGCCTGCTCCTGCAAACCTCGGCAGATACGAGTGCTAACCGGCGCCCATTGGGGTAGCTGGACGCCGCCGCTGGTCCGCGGAACATTGAGACACCCTTAAAACTCAGCCCTTCGTGAATCCGGAACCCATAGGTCAACAGGACCTCGCGGAACTCATCTCCACCGCCAAAGCGCTGGCGAAGCGGTACTATGAGCTGACTGGCCGTCCGCTCGGTATCACTGGTGAGGTGGCGGAGTTTGAAGCGGCGCGACTGCTTGGAGTCCGATTGGCTGATGTGCGTCAGTCCGGTTATGACGCTATTCGAGGCGAGGGACCGGATGCTTGTAGGATTCAGGTCAAATCGCGCTGCATCCTCGACAAGTCGAAACCGGGCCAGCGTCTTGGGACGATCAAACTCGACAGGGAATGGGATGCAGTGCTCTTGGTCCTTCTCGACAACGATTTCGAGCCGACGGAGATTTACGAGGCGGGGCGACCAGAAATCACCGACGCTCTGCTGAGCCCAGGTTCGAAGGCGAGGAATGAACGGGGTGCGCTGAGCGTGAGCAAGTTCAAGGCGATCGGCCAACTCGTCTGGAGTCGCCGGTCCGGTCGGCTCACCTAGCGAGAGCATCAGGGGGTGCTTCCCCAGAACTCACCTTGGACCGTGAGTCACGCGATGTTCCTCCCTGTGTTGGACCGCTTTGTGATGCTACTGCTTGAGCGACTCGCGGAGGGAATTTTTACCAGCGAGGATTCAATCCGCTACACGTTTTTCCACGCCTCGATCGCGGAGGGCTACAGCCCGAATGCGGTTACGCTTGAGGAGCCACTTCCCCATCATGGCGGGCGTCGTATCGATACGGTGGTCTACAATAGGAGCGGACGGAGGGTGTTGATCCTAGAGTTCAAATACCACCGCGTCGCGACTGCCACTCAACTGAAGCCGCAGCTCGCGGGCGGAATCTTCCGGGACCTGTTCCGTTTGGCCTACGCTCAATCGACGTGGCGCAGCACCGATGCAGGAATGGCCGACTACCTGCGTAAACCCAGGCACGGCCTGGACCGCTTCTTCGACCTCGCCCCGGGCCAGACGCTTGCGATCGGCGCGGAGAGTCTTCAGGGCCGCTCCCCAACATTCATCAAGGCTCTCGACGGCTTCATGTACCCAGGTTCAATCACCTGTGTCCGCAAGCTCTCTTTGCCAGCGGACCAACATCTCCGCATATACGCGGTAGAGCACCAGCCGGCAGGTGCTCCAGCGATTGTTCCGGGCGAACCCCCTTCTCCTTAAGGAGCGCCGGGAAAATTGGGTTCATAGCCTTGAATTCCCAGCCGTTTGCGATTATCGTTTTCTTGGGTCAATCCCGGCCCAATAGCTAGAGCCCTTCGCTAGGAGAGAATCATGCTTAAGTCTATCTGGCCTCCCGGTGGATGTATCGTCCTCGATGCTAGCTTTGTGTCTGATTCCTATATTGGCATTCGATTCGGCTTGGTTTGCGAATCTGGGTGCCAAAGATGTCTCTGAAAGATTTGTTTGTCGGGCTGTGTATTGAAGTCGTTCGGAAATCATCGGAGACAGTAGAGCTAATCGGTAAGATCATATTGCATATTCTGCTAACTGCCGCGATTGCAGGGGCAGAGTTAGCAAAAGCATCGGTCCACGATCCGGTGGTAAGCACTGTGCTTTCGGTTGTAGAACTTGTAATCATTGGTAAGTGGTTTATCCGCGAGGTACAGCCCGTAGTTTGTTGGACTGCGCGTGGCGCTAAGTTGCTGGGCAGGGGGCTAAAGGTAGCACGATCATGGGTACCTACTCTACTCCGACCGATTTCACGATGGGGAGTGAAACGGGAGTAGCATTGGGAGACCGGGGGCGCCCCGCCGAGGGGCGCCCCCGTTCCAATACCCACGCGATTGATCGGAGACCGCGATGCCCGAGCAGTCGAAGGCCCCCCGCGCCCCGAAGCGCTCGCACACGGCTTCATCTCGCCCCGATAGAATGTTTTGCTACGGCTGGAGCCGGACTCGCCCGTCGTTATCGGGAGATAATTCTGGAGAGTGTGCTGATCCTACACGATATCCGGCAAGGTAGTAGGTGGTGCGGCGAGGCATCCGTCCACACGGGCCGAATCACTGCCTGAATGCGCGTGACGGTGACCGGGCCGAAGTACCGCGAGTCGAAGGCGCCCGGATGGTATGGCGAGTAAAGCCAGACCTCCCCCGGCCGCAGCGTGTAGCGCCCCCAGGGGTAATGCGGCATCCGCTGGCCGCGCGAGTCCCGCTCCAGGGTCCTGCCGTTGGGCACCGGCGCCCTGTTCACCGCCAGCCCATCCCGCCGCAACTCCACTTGGTCCCCGCCCATTGCGAGTACCATCTTCCCCAGGCCGTAGCTCCCACCTTCGCAATGCCCCGGCCCCAGGATTTCCCTGCGTAGCGCGAAGCGTGCCCACTCCGGCGGTAAGCAGACGATAACGACAGATCCCCGCTCCACCGCCGAGGCATCCCCCCCCACCCGGTACAGGCCCAGGGGGTAGGAGCGCGTCACGTTCACCCGGAAGCCCGCCAGTGCCCCGGCGCCCAGGAGCGCCACCCCTAGGAGCGCGATCCGCAACCACCGCTCGCGGCAGACCTCCCGGAGCACGGCCAGGTTCACACGGGCCAGGCGCAGCCGCCTCGAATTTCGCGGTAACGTTTCCATGACTTCGCCGTAATTCCTCGTTCCTCACTATAGCTTGCGATCTCTACGTCTTGGGCGTACTACGGGGTGGCAGTGGCTTGGACAGTGACCTTCATGAGGATATCCCCTAGAGGAGCGTTGAGTGTAGCTCCCGGTGTTTGGTCGCTCGAAACATCGAACTCTTTTAGGACCTGAGTCGCTCCCGAAGGAGCGATACTAAGTAACTGCCCTCGCAGTCCCCATTTTCCGGTCACGTCAAGTGCAATGGGAGTAATGCGCACCCCGATCACATGTGTCCCCGAATCACCTATCTGACTCTGCAGGTCAACAGAGGGAGCTCCAGCCAATTCCACTGCCTTGCTCGCCCTTAGATAATTAGTCGCAACAGTGTTTGCATGCCTGGTGAGGTGTGTGTACAGTTGTTCGGGGTTCGCGCGCAGCGTCGCCCATACAGCACTCTCAGCAAATTGGGCACGATTAACCGTAGGGGGGGCTACCGACAGTGCCGCATCGCGCCACTTTTGGAACAGCCGATTGGAAACACCCCCGAAGTTAAACGGCAGCTCTGGATTCCGTTCGGCCAAAGTCCGGTTCTGCCAGAACCAAGTGTCGGGCTCATCGACCCATCCGTCAATTCGGAATGTGCCCCGGTAGTCGGTGACCTGAATGAGTAGGCGATTGTCCTTAAGAACGATATTTCCTGTACCCAAACTCCTTCCATCGATCCGGTTGCGCACTTCCAGCAGCTGCTTCCGTAACTCTGCGTTCTCATTGAGGAGCTTGTTCAGCGCAACGGGATCCAAACCCCTCAAGCCCTTGGCCAACTCGGCAGAAGATCTTTCTACACTTTTACCAAGAGATTCTACGCTCTGACCGGCCTTTGCCACACCGGTTCCTATCCCACAGCCGGACAGGGTGAACAGACCTAGTACGATCGTTCGTCCCAAATTCCGGTGTCGCAGTCGCTTCTCGCCTTGGTCGGACGCGCGTCTGACACACAGACGACAGTGGACATCGGGAGAGATCATAGCCAGCGGCATGTCGAGCCTCGTAGGCCGGAATGATTGTGACGGGTCGTGGCAAGAGATCGAAGAGTCCTCGCCCGTCCCCATGCTGTACGACGCCAGCACCGATGTGAGTTCAACCCTTACCCGCCTTAAAGCCTCGTCTGAATGGGCGAGGTTGCAGGCACCACACTTGGCGGGAACGTAAAGATCTCGGGATGAGATATGGCTAGCAGACAGGGGAGTTCGCGGCAATCAGAGCGCTGTGTCACCTGGCTTCACAAGGTGAATGCGGACCGATCAAACTGTCAAGAGGCTGAAAGCGTGCGGCGAACAGCTTCCGCGAGTTCGGCTATTAACGGCCTCAGAAGAAGAGCCCTTCACGCGGCTACATCCTCCCCCTGCGGGTTGGGGTCGTGCTGCCCCTGGAAAGCCGCGTCCTTGTAGTAGATGAGGCGCCGGGCCAGGATCGGGTCGTTACCCTGGACGAAGAGGAACTGTAGCTCCTCCTCCGGGTCCAGCGTCAGGATCTCGTGCGCGAAGATCAAGCGCCGCCCCTTCTCCGACGTGCTCTGTCCCGCGCCCTCTTGCACGTTGTCCAGCTTGCCGCGGCTGATCCCCCGGGACTGGTTCTCCGACTCCACGAACACCGTCGTCTCCCCGGCCCGCTTGCTCAGCTCCTCCGCCGTGTACCAGTCGTTGACGTTGAAGGCTTGCAGCACCCCGGCGTTCGCGAGGAAGCTGCGCCACGTCTTCGGGTACACCTCCTCGAAGGCAGCCAGGTCCTGAATGAAGAGCCAGAACTGCACGCCGAAGCCGCGCAGCAGCCGGAAGGCGTCCTCCACAGGCCCCAGCCGCTTGAGCTGGGTGAACTCCTCCAGCAGCACCAGTACCTTGTGCCGGGGCTTCCCGGGGATCGAGCTGATTCGCGTCAGCGCGCTCCCCAGCACCAGGCGGAAGAGGCGGTTGTAGCGCGACAGACGCCGGGCCGGGATCACCACGTAGACCGTCATGCGCCCGGTCTTCAGCTCCCCCAGGTCGAAGCTGGTCCGGGAGAGCACCTTCTGGATGCGGGGGCTGTCCAGGAAGTGCGTGTGCGACTGCGCCGCGGAGACCACGCCGGACCGCTCCGCCTCCCCTTTCTGCGTGAGCGCCGCCGCCTTCTGCGAGATCAGGTTGTAGATGGCCGAGTTCTCCAGCATCTCCGCCAGCATCTGCTCGAAGGGGCCCGGCTCCTCCGCGGAGCCGCGCGGGAGCATCAGCAGCTTGCGCACGTGCGGGAGGTTCTGGAGATCCGGCGGCGCGGCGGTCTTGGCGTGGAGCACCAGGCCCGTGAGGAGGGCCAGCCCCTCCTCGTTCCAGTGCTTGTCCTTCGCGCTCTGCTCCCCGACCGCCACCAGCATGTCGGCCACCATCTCCGCGTCGTCCAGGGCGTCCGGGCTGTCCGGGTCGATGAAGTCCATCGGGTTGATCCCGTCCGTTCCGCCGACCTCGTTCCACGCGTCGATGCAGACCACCTTCTGCCCCATCTCCCGGCGCCGCCGCGCGGTCATGGCGTACAGCTCTGGCTTCACGTCAGGGACGATGATCGAGCCGGGGTAGTGCAGGAGCGTGGGGACCACCGAGCTGACGCCCTTCCCGCCGCCCGTTGGCACGAGGGTGATGAGGTGCCCGTCCGAGGGGTAGCGGAGCGTCGCCCCGTCCTCCAGCCGCCGCCCCAACTCCACGCCCTCCGCCGCGCCCGCCAGGCGGGCGCCGTCCCCCCAGCGGGCGGTCCCGAAGGCCCCGGAGGGGCTGCGCTTCCGTCCCGTCCCGCGCAGGGGCGTGACGGCCACCGCCGCCGCGAAGCTCCCCACCCCGAAAGCGATCCGACCCGCCGCGAGCGCGTCCGCGAACTCCGGCCGGTCCCCGTGCGCCAGGCTCCAGAGGAGGAAGTGCACCGGGCCGTAGACCGGCCACCGGGCCAGGACGTACAGCGCGCCCCCCGCCACCAGGAGCAGCGGACAGAAGCGGCGACCGGCCGAGAAGAGGAGGAGCAGGACGGCCGCGCCGAGACAGAGGGAGATCCCCGCCCGGGCGTAGATGTGCAGGTCCGGGGGGAGCACGAACGCGGGCGCGCCGAGGAGCGGGTGGAAGTCCAGCCGGTACGCCGCGAACTCCCCCGCGCACCAGCTCCCGAAGAGGAGGCAGAGGCCCGCCGCCAGCATGAAGACACGTCCCGCTCCCGGGGACGTGGATCGGGCCGTCTGCGTCAGCCGTGGTGCTCCCATGCGGTCCTCCAGGAAGAGCGGGGCGATTCCACCTAGAATCGCCCCGGCCGGTGTCGCTCGCGCTCAGCGCATCCCGTAGTGGTCGTAGGGCTCCAGCACCAGGTCCCGGCTCACGAACACCGAGAACTGGAACCCGGGCCGGACCTCCAGCGTCGGGCCCGCCTGCATGTTGCGGCGGATCATCTCGCCGGACACCTCCCCCATCTGCTGCCCCAGCGCGCCGGCCGCCACCTGGCCCGCGGCCGGCGCGGACTCGCTCCCGCCGGTCCTGGGCTGGCTGAGCTGCGCCCCTGCCGTGATCGCCGAGAGGAGAGCGGCGTTCAGGTACGTCCGCCCGTAGTGGTTGTTCACCCGGTCCCGGATGCCGGACGCCCCCTGGCCGTCCACGCCCCTGAACCCCGGGAGGGTCACGCTGTTGCTGTTCGGAAAGACGATGCGGTGCCAGGCGACATCGACCCGTGCCTGGCCCGCCTGCACCTGCCCATCGACCCTGCCGAGGACCCTCGATCCCGCGGGGATCAGGAGGTGGCGTTGCTGCGTGTCGTACACGTTGCGCGTCACCTGCGCGACCACTTCGCCGGGGAGGTCGCTGTTCAGCGCTGTGACGAGCGTGACGGGGATCAGCGTCCCGGCCATGATCTGGAAGGGAGACCCCGGGCGCTCGATCCGCGCGGCGACGCGAGGCCCATTATCCCGCTCGCCCGCCGCACCGCTACCGGTGGCTGAGGGCGAGCCGGGCGCAGTTCCCGATGCTGCCGGTCCTGCCGCCTGGGGTAGAGCACCGTCGGCCTGGACCATGTTGCCGGGCGGGATCGGTTGCGCCTCCGAACTCCAGTCGGCGGGGCCACCCGCGGGCTCGTCCGGGACGGCGCTCGCGGCGCAGCTCCGGATGCCGCAGCGCATGGCCCGCAGGAACGACTCCTCTCGCGGGGTGGACTGCCGCGGCGCCGGAGCGGCCGGCTGCACGGGTGGGCCGCTCGCGAAGGTCGCGCCGGCGTACGGGTCCAACCCGGCCCCGGGGACGGGAGCCTGAGCCGGTTCCGGCGGCGGCGGGACGGCCGGAGCCCCGGGTTGTAGTGACGGGTGCTCCGGTGAGCTGGCGGGCGGACGCAGCCCACGCGTGCGCCCTGTGTCCGGCGGCGAAGCCAGGTAGTTCGGCCGGGCCGCGTCGTGGCCCGCCTGTTCGGCCGGGACCGCGTCGGGCTCGGCACCCCGCGGAGGCGTGTTCAGCGCGAACGTGATCACCATGACCGTCATGGCCGCGATCCCGGCGAGGACGACAACCGCCTTGCGGTTGAACATCGTCACCTGCCGCTCCCGCTCTGAAGGTAGGACGGGGGAGGGCGGCGCTCCTCCCTGTCTGGACGCCTGTTTCATCGCTCACCTCCCCTCGGTGGAACGGTTCACGATCTCCACCCTGCGCTCGTGCCGGCCGTCGCGGAGCACCAGCACCGCGCGCCTCACCACACGGTCCGTGACCAGGAGGTCCCCAGCGGGATCGGGCCGGACCACCGTGTTGACCTGCTCGCGCGAGCCGTCATCGGCCAATGCGTAGAACACGGGAAGTGCGCCGTCACGAGCCGCAGGCGCGAACTGGACGACCGTCCGCTTCCCGTCGTCGAAGACCCGCGCCGGGTTCCAGCTCACCCCCGCGCTGGGGGTCCACGTGTAGCGGGTGTTCACCGCCGTCAGCTGCGGACGCCCTGACTCCCGGACGGCGGGCGTGGGCTGGGCTCGCACCGCCTCGTCCGGATACCAGAAGCGGATTCCCGCCATGTACGCGCCGCGCGGGTTCGTCCCCGTGCAGGGTGGCGCCTCCAGGTCCACGACGTAGCCGCGGCGGTCGGTGGGGATCACGAGGTTGGTGCTCACGTCGCACTCCTTCGGCTTCACCAGCACGACCGTCGTGTTGCCGCGCGCCGTCCGGTCCACGTCCCACCGTTCCCGGTCGCCTGGGATGGGATCGTCCGTCAGCGCCTCGCCGGGCTGCAGCTCCACCTGGCACACCTTCAGCGCGGCGCACCGCAGGTACGGCTGCGCATACCCGTACGGGAAGGCGGTGAACTCACCCGGCCGGGCCGGGGGGATGATGGCCGCCTCGCCCGTGGCCCTGAACTCCCGGAGGGCGTCTTCCAGCCGCGTCGCCGGGCGCGGGGCCGCCACGCCCGGCAGCCGTGGCGGCGCGCCCCTTCCGGGGTCCTGCGAGCTTGCCGGTGCCGGCGCGGCGGCGAGGAGCCCCGCCGCCAGCAGCATGGTCGTGGTTCGCATCAATGCCTCTCGGTCTCGGGGGACGGAGCGGAGATCGGGGACCACGAGAGTCCCGTGACGTACACTCCGAAGGGGTTGTAGCTGACCTGCTTCTCCGTGCGGCGGTCCTCTCCGGCGGGCCGGACGACCCGGCGGACGGTCAGGTACGCTTCCCACGTCTCGACGGTGCGTGCCTCGCTCCCGTGCTCGATCTCCGTTTCCTGCCACAGCACGTTCCACGTTCCCTTCCGTGGCGCCGGGAGCGGCGTGGTCCGCAGCACCCTGACCAGGCGGACGGCCCGCTCCGCCACGACGCGCGCGTCGTTCTGGGGATCGCGGAAATAGGCGTTCAGGACGTTGGCCGTGGCGGGGGCCGCGTAGGCGTAGGCCCGCTCCACCATCTCCCGCTGTGCCCACGGGTCGGACGAGACCCCCCGTGCGCTGACGATGAAGCGCGTCAGCTCCGAACGGATCAGGTCCGGGTCGTCGGCCGTCGTTCTCACGGCGGGCCCCACGGGGAGGCCCACGCCGTGGCGGTCCACCGCGACGGTGAAGGGGACGAACCGCGGCTGGAGGCCGGCGTGGACCAGCGCGCCCACCGCTGCCGCCAGGAGCGCGAACGTGCCCCACCACGCGGCTCTCCACGCCCGCCCCTCCCGCTTCGCGCTCTCGATCCGGTCCCCGGTCCTCCTTCGGGCTGCGTCGGCGATGTGCCTGATCTCGCCGGCCCGGTGCTCTGCATCGGGTTGCATCTCTTCCTCCCTGGTGCTGGTGAAGTCGCCCGGCGCTACTTGGCCCGGAGGGCGTTCACGAGTCCGAAGCTCTGCCCCTGGGTGACGTGGCGTGCGATCATGACCGGGAGCCCGAGGACCAGGCCCAGGAAGAGGAGGGACGTGTAGAAGATCTCCCCCGCGGGGCTCAGGTCCGTCCACCGGACCCGGGCCGTGATCTGCACCATGTCGGCGCCGATGGTGGTGCCGAGGCCGACCAGGAGGAAGAGCACCATCAGCTTGATCCCGACGTAGAGCACCAGGTTGAGGTAGTTGTCGGTGAGCTGCGCGGTCGAGCGCCACCCCGCGAAGCCCAGGAACAGGACGCCGGCGCCGAGGACGAGGTAGCTCTGGACCAGAGTGTAGCTCACGGCGACGGCCGCGGAGATGAACGCCACCAGCACGAGGAGCGCCGCCACCTGGACCGTGAAGCCGGAGAGCGGGTTGAAGCGCGCCCAGTCCGCCGCCGCGGTCCCGACCGCCGCCTGGAGGTCGATCCCGATGTCCACGATCTCCGAGGGGTTCAGCGTGGTGCGTCCGGAAGCCGTCACCCCCGCGTGCCGGAACCCGTCCAGGATGTAGGGATCCACAGCTCCCAGCCGAAGAGGATGGTGAACCAGAAGGAGAGGACCGCGAACTTGCGGACGAACTGACCGGCCACGTCGTCCACGCCCTCCTTGTCGTTGAGGACCCACATGAGCCCGCTGATGGCGAACTCGATCCCGGCGAGGGGGATGAACGAGCGGACTGCCAGGGGGTGCAGGCGGTCCATCCAGGTGAAGCTCGCCTGCTTATAGGTCAGAGTGGTCCGGTCCAGAATCCCGGGCTCCTGGGCGGTGGCGGCCCCCGCCACCAGGACCGCGGCGAGCGTCAGCACCGCTGCCCGGCCGAGGAACCGGGCCCGGGCCGTGCCGATCGCGCTCGGGACCGCACTGCCCGTCCCGTTCCGGATCTCCCGTCCTGGCGGCCTCACGGCCGCCTCCAGCGCCCGTCGAAGCCGGGCGACACCGTGCGTGGGCGGTTCAGCGTGTTGCGGAGCAGCCGCTCCAGGACGACCTGCTCCTGCATCTCCCTCTGGAAGCGCTGGGCGTCGGCGACCGCCTGCGCGTTGGTCTGGATGGCGACCGCCTGCCGGAGCAGCACCAGCTCCTCGGCCACGTAACCCTG